>PLDC01000015.1 GCA_003134995.1 Acidobacteriaceae bacterium
ACTTCGGCGACGGCATCCCGCGCCATCCCACCCAACTCTACGAAATCGCCTTCCTCCTGCTCCTAATCCCAATTCTTTACAAACTTGTCATCCTGAGCGGAGCAGAGGCTTCGCGAAGCGAAACCTCTGCGCAGTCGGGGGACCCCTCAGAAGGCGGCGGCGGCAAGGCGGCGGCAAGGCATTCTCGCGATGCTGATGTTGGGCCTTTGCCAACGACCAACGACCGACGACCAACGACGGTTTTCCTACCCGGCGACGCCTTCAAATTCTTCATGGTCGCTTACCTCTCGTTCCGTCTCCTCTGCGATTTCATCAAGCCCTACCCGCGCATCTTCCTCGGCCTCGGAGGAATTCAATGGGCCTGCCTCCTCACCTTGCTGTACTATTCTCGCCATATCATCCGCTGGCTGAAGTTGCCGAAGAACCGGAGATGATCCATTGAAAATAATCGCCACGATCGTTCTTGGTCTGATCGTGGGCCTCGCGTCCATCTTCTGCTTGCTATGTTCGGTCTGCGCCGTTTCGGCCGGCGCAAAAGGTGGCATAGCCGCGATCTTCGCGCTCGGATCTCTTGCCGTCGCAATCGGCGGAGTCATGCTCATCGGCAAAATAAACCGCGCACCCTAGCAGCGAGGCGCCCATGCCCAAAACCCGCCCCTACCTCTTCTACGACGTAGCCATCTCCATCTGCTCTACCTGCTACCGCAAAGTAGAAGCCAAAACCGTTTTTCAGGACGACAAAGTCTACCTCCTCAAACGCTGCCCCCAGCACGGCCCCGAGAAAGTCCTAATCGCCGACGACGTCGACTACTACCGCCGCTGCCGCGAAGTTTTTCTAAAGCCTCCAGAGATGCCGCAAATCTACAACACCCCAGTCAAGTGGGGATGCCCCTACGACTGCGGCCTCTGCACCGACCACGAACAACATTCCTGCCTGACCCTCATCGAGATCTGCGACTACTGCAACCTCCGCTGCCCTGTCTGCTACGCCGCCAGCGGCCCCGAGCGCCAGCAATTCCGCACCCTCGAGCAAATCGAAAAAATGTTTGACGCAGTAGTCCGCAACGAGGGCCATCCCGACGTAGTCCAACTCTCCGGCGGCGAACCCACCATGCACCCGGATTTTTTCACCATAGTAGAGATGGCAAAAGCCCGCCCCATCAAGCACCTCATGGTCAACACCAACGGAGTCCGCATAGCGCAAGAAGAAGATTTCGCAAAGCGCTTAGCCGAAGTCCGCGAAGATTTCGAAGTCTATCTCCAATTCGATTCCTTCGAGCGTGACCCACTAATGCAACTCCGCGGAGCCGACCTACGCCGAGTCCGCCAGGACGCCCTGGAAAAACTAAACCGCCACAACATCTCGACAAACTTAGTAGTAACGCTAAAGAAGGGATTAAACGACCACGAGATCGGCAAAATAATCGACTACGCCCTCCAACAACCCTGCGTAAGAGGCGTAACCTTCCAACCCATCCAGGACGCCGGCCGCCTCGAGAAATGGGTTCCAAACTATCATGAGGATGGCAGCGCCGAAAATGGGGGTGCCCCACTTCTCGCCGATTTTGCGAGAAGTGGGTCTATCACCTCTGCCACCACGACCGCGTCCACCAAGGGAACCTACGTCCGAAACTTCAACCCAACCACCGAACGCCTGACCCTAACCGAAGTCCGCCGTAAAATCCTCGAACAAACAAAAGTCTTCCGTCCGGAAGACGTAATCCCAGTCCCCTGTCACCCCGACTCCCTAGCCATGGCCTATGCCTTAAAGCTAAACGGAAAGGTAATCCCCTTAACCAGCATGATCCCGCCCGAAGTCCTCATCAACGGAGCCGCCAACACCATCCTCTACGAACAAGACCCCGCAGTCCGCACCAACTTATTCAAACTGTTCGCGACAAACCATTCGCCGCGCAGCGGCGCAGGCACCCTCCGCGAACTACTATGCTGCCTCCCCAAAATCTGGATCCCAAACTCAAATTCATCAGCTATCTCGAGCGAGACCGCCGCCATCCCAAACCAAACCGTTGTCATCCCGAGCGAAGCGAGGGACCTTGGTTTCGCCGCCGCAACCCCAAGCCCCGCCGCCCTGTCTTACGAAAACATCTTCCGCATAATCATCATGCAATTCATAGACGCCCACTCCTTCGACGTCCGCAGCGTGAAAAAAACCTGCGTCCACATAGCCCACCCCGACGGACGCCTCATCCCCTTCGACACCTACAACCTCTTCTACCGCGACAACCTCGAACAAACCCGCCTAACCCCACTACGCCAAAACGCCGAACGATCCCTATCCGCAATCTGATTTTCAAAGCCTGTCATGCTGAGCGAAGCAGGATCGTCTGAAAGACGATCTTACGCAGTCGAAGCACCCCATACCCGCCGCCACCACCACAAACCACACCAGGAGTTTCCACCACGAACTCACTTCGGACACAAGCATTGAAGGAGTTTCTCCCCACCATCTACAATCAAACGTCCACATGCGCCCAGACCGCATAGCCGAACTTCTCGAGCCATTCCTATCAGCAAAAAACGAATGTCATTCCGAACCGGGCCAAAGGCCCGGTGAGGAACCTGCTGTCCTCTCGCCCACGTCACTCTCGTGCGCGTGGACAGAGGCCCTTGCTAACGACCAAGGACCAAGGACCAACGGCCAGCTCTATCAAGATATATCGACGTACATCGATATACTCCAGCACTGGAACGCCGGCATAAACCTAACCGCAATCCGCAACGAAGAAGAAATAGTAACCCGCCACTTCGGCGAGAGCCTATTCGCAGCCACCCACCTGTTCCCAAGGGTTTACCCCGTGGACCCCGTGCCCTGCGTGGTAAAAGATGTTGGTGCTGAAGTTGACGTTCCCGGAGCCCAAAGCCCAAAGCCCGAAGCCCGCCTAGCAGACCTAGGTTCCGGAGCCGGCTTCCCAGGCATCCCCATAAAACTCTGGGCGCCAAACATATCCGTAACTCTGATCGAGTCGAACCATAAGAAAGCCACGTTCCTGAAAGAAGTAGTCCGCGCCCTTACATTGACGGACATCAATATACAAAACGCCCGCGCCGAGACCCTCCCCCCAGCAACCTTCGACGTAGTAACCCTCCGAGCAGTCGAGCGCCCATCAGAAATCCTCCCAGTGGCCGCCGCGCTCCTAGCCCGAAACGGACGCCTGGCCCTACTGATCAGCTCCTCCCAACTGGAAAAGACCACTCAAACCCTTCCGAACCTGTCATGGGCACCTCCCATCCCGATCCCTCAGTCCCAGTCCCGTGTCCTCCTGATAGGAACCCAGGAACCAAGAAAATAAACAAGTGGAGCCTCGTAGTCGTTTTACGAGGCCAGACGGCAGCATTTACGCCCATTGCTAAGAAAAGTGGGAATTTAGATCAGAATGAAGGAACTGGAACATACTGGCGTTGTGTTAAAACCGGAACACATTGGAGTTATGTGCAAGCCGGAACATACTCGCAATGTGTTCCAACTGGAACATACTGCCAATGTGTTCCAACCGGAACGCTGAACACAATGTTCCAACCGGAACACTCAGTCAGTGAAAGTCGCAATCACTCCAAGGGAGTAATCGCCAATACGTTTCGACTTGGAACATCGGACGCGTTTTGCACAGTAATTCTGATGATTGATGTTCATTCGTCCTTGCATTCGAAATGCGAATCGAACTATTCTGCAAACAGCTCTGGCTCCTCGACAACCTTATGGGACGTGTCATCGCTGTTGCCAATCAGAAGGGCGGCGTGGGGAAGACTACGACTGCCATCAACCTGGCCGCATCTTTCGCGGCTGCTGAAGTGAACACACTGCTCATCGATTGCGATCCGCAATCGAATGCCAGCAGTGGCTTGGGCCTGGTCAAAGATCCCGACCGCGTTTCTACTTACCACTTGCTGCTCGGCGAAGCCTCTGGCGAAGAGGCCTTGGCCACGACTGAGATCGAGCAGCTCTGGCTGATTCCTTCGCACAAGAATTTGATCGGCGCAAACATTGAGCTGGTTGAGGCGGAGCGGCGCGAGTATCGCCTGCGAGAAGCGATCGCGCCTTTGCGCGATCGCTTCCAGTACATCGTGCTGGACTGCCCGCCGGCGCTTGATCTGCTCACGTTGAACGCGCTGGTCGCGGCTGACTCCGTGCTGATTCCTATGCAGGCGGAATACTTTGCGCTCGAAGGCATCAGCGAGCTGATGGATACAGTGGAGCGCATCCGCGTCGAGTTGAACCCGGGGCTTGAAATTGAAGGCGTGGTGCTCACCATGCTGGATGAGCGGACCAATCTGGCGCAGCAGGTCACTGCTGAGCTGAGAAAGTTTTTTGGGGCGAAGGTGTGCGCGACAACCATCCCGCGGAACATACGGCTGGCTGAAGCTCCGAGCCATGGGCAGGCGGCGCTGGTGTACGATCCGCGATCGAAGGGGGCGGAGAGTTATATACGTTTGGCTAAGGAGATTTTGGGGCGGGCTTCGGTGGAGCAGCTGTCAGCTGTCAGCTCTCAGCTGTCAGACGAGGCGGAGAAGCCGTCTGAGGAGATGGATAAGAGCGCTTAGTAGATCGATGTTGATCAATCTGTATATTTATGGTAATCGATGTATGATTGCGATTCTCGTGGCGACGGAAACAGCAGGTTCCTCACCGGGCCTTCGGCCCAGTTCGGAATGACAAAGGCTTGCGGGCTTGGTGCTGTTCGTAATGACAGATTTTTCGTGGGCACAACGTCAAAGGCTTTTACCACAGAGGACACGGAGGAACACGGGGTAACCCAATTATGACTACTACTTCGGCGGCGGAGAAGTTGGCTGGGCCTTCGGGCGAGAAAAAAGAGGAGAAGGTGGAGAAGCGGCGGGCTTTGGGGCGCGGGTTGGCTTCTTTGTTGCCGGGGCCTCGGGTGGTTGTTGGGCAGCCGTCAGTCGTCAGCCGTCAGCCGTCAGCCGTCAGTGCGGCATCGGTTCCTGAAAGTGAGGCGCGAGCGGAGAGTAGTGGTGGCGCCGGCGAACAGCAGGTTCCTCGCTTTGCTCGGAATGACAAGAGTGTGGTTGCTGATGACCGCGGTGTAGTTGCAAGTTACACGAGTGATGTGGCAGAGGCTGTTGTTGAGCCCCTGGCTTCACCGGAGCTGGAGGCGAGTCGGACAGGAGTGTCCGACCCACACGAGCCGTTGGTGGCTGCGAAGTCCCCACTTCTCGCAAAGGACGCGAGAAATGGGGCACCCCCAGTTGATATGGTTCACCCTGTCGAGATGGTTCCCCCCGTCGATATGGTTTCTGCGGTCGGTATGGTTTCTCCGGTTGATGTGGTTCGTGCGGTTGAGATGGTTCCTCAGTTTCACGAAGTGGCGGATGAGGGGATTTCGATTCAGGGGGTGGCTGACGGCGGTGGGGTGGTGGGCAACCGGGTGGTGTTTCTGCCGATTGAGGTGATCGATAAGAATCCTTACCAGACGCGGTATGTGTTTGATGAGGAGGCGCTGAGGGAGCTGCGGGATTCGATTAAAGAGCATGGGGTGGTGCAGCCGGTTGTGGTGCGGCCGGCGGAGGAGGATGGGCGGTACATCCTGGTGCTGGGCGAGAGGCGGTTGCGGGCATCGAAGATGGCGGGGCAAGAAACGATTCCGGTCATGATTCGGCGGCTTTCGCTGCAGCAGGCGGCGGAGATGACCGTGCTGGAAAATATTGCGCGGGAGGACTTGAATCCGCTGGAGCAGGCGGAGGCGTTTCGCGTGCTTAGCGTGCAGTTCCATCTGACACAGGAGCAGATTGCGCAGCGCACTGGATTGTCGCGGGAGACGGTGTCGAATTACATGCGGCTGTTGCGGCTGCCGCAGAAAGTTATGGATTACTTGCTGTCGGAGCGGCTTAGCTTCTCGGATTGCCGCGAGATTTTGCGGCTGGAGAATGACGATTACATTGAGGAAATTGCGGAAGAAGTGGTTACGCACAAGTTGAAATGGGATCAGATTGAAGATCGCGTGATGCGGGTGAATGGGTCGTTTGCCATGCTGCCGGGGCAGACGATGCCGGGAGAAAAGAAAAAGAGGGGTGGTGGGGCGCGGTGGATGGATCCGAATGTACGGGCGGCGCAGACGGATATGGAGCGGACTTTGGGGATGCGGGTGAGGATTCGGGATCGGCATGGTAAGGGGAAGATTGTGATTGAGTATTCGACTGTGGATGATTATGAGAAGTTGACGTCATTGTTACGCAGCAAGAAATAGGGGTTAGGGGTTAGTGGAGAGCCGTTGATTTGAGTCGGCGTTCTCGCTCTTAGGGGTGGTGTCGTGGGTGCGTGGCATAAAGTTTCCGTGAAGCATCTTCCGGCCTACCTGCAAGAGATGACGTGGCGGTTTAACAATCGCGAGAATCAATACCCTTTCCGGGATACGCTCATGCGTTTGCTTGCTTCTGACGACCTCTAATGCAAAGAACTCGCAACGGCGGCCTTAATTCTCCAGACGTTTACGAATGTGAGCGAACACATCCTTTACCCACTGTTCGTAATCGCTCGGCACGAATTCGTGGTCTGGATTTGCTCTCTGTATCGTGCAATCCAGCTCTATTTTCAGCCTATAGGCAATCACTTGCGATGCTGGTACTAAGGCTGTTAGCGTGTAATTCTCTGGAATAGACCCCGGCTCATACTCCTGGACTGGCGTGGCGTGCAAATCAACCCGGTAGTAACCTTTTCTCTCTATTCTCAAAATATATGTACCGTGGGCAGTCTCCCACTCAGGAGAGGACATGACGAGAAACGACAGCAAAGCATCCTTTGGCAGTTTGATATATGTGATGTCCAGATGCTCTCCGTCATTGAGTGACCAGGGAAGTAATTTGCGGTCATTGTCTGAAAGGTTTGGCATAACTTGCGCGACAGGATCCCGGTTCATATCAGGAACGGTCGTCGGAGGCATTTCGTCGGCAATGATTGGATGCCCCCCAGCTCCGGCAAAGGAACCGGTCGTTGTGGCCTCCAGAATGAGAGTCGGGAAATAGTGTTGCACAATCTCTCCCACTTGTTGAATCGAACCGTCGAACTTCCTGCGAGTGGCGATTTCCCTCAGTTCAATACAAACAAAAGTTCGCATTCGGTCATAGCTGCTTGCGCAGACGAGGGGATGGTGTTCATTGGTAGGGTTATACAGCACGTAAGTAGAAAATGAATCTATCTTGCGCAGAGGAGGCAATGCAGCAGGAACGCCCAGCGGACGAGCAATGTGTGCCGTACGTTTTTGTGGTAGCTTCTCGTGCGGATGTTCTGCCATGGCCTGATTGACCTTCGCAGCATCTCTTTCGTTCTGGTCAGCTTCATATTCCCTTTGTGCCGCGTCTGCTATCCCTAACAGAAATATCAACCCCCAAATGATCACACCATACACACCGGCAACGGCGAGCCACTTCAAAATCCCGCGCAGATTGCCATACGCCCCCGCAAGCATCCGCAGTGCCAAGAAGCACAATGAGGCAGTAAAGAACCATCTTGCTTCGATAAAGCGATGAATGTCTTTTGTGACCAACATGGCTCCGATTGCACACAGCACCCCGAACGAAATCAGTTCGACTAAACCAAAGATTCGCTCTACCCGCTCCCACAGGCGGGACTCTCGGTCTCGTGAAAACCATCTCCATACCGCTGCCATTTGATCGGGGACGAGCATGGCGCATGCGCCCGCGATGAGGATGTAGATAATCCATGGAAACCAGCGAGCGGCCATCCGAGACACCTCCACTTAGTCAAGGTCGTCTCCTTGACTGCGGAGATTGTACCCCGTGTTTTGCCGAGATACGTAGCCTCGTTCTGCTTCCGTCGGCGGGACTTCAAAACCTTTACCACCCTTCGGCTCCGCTCAGGGCAGGCTCCGGGGCACAGGGGTTTCACAGAGGATCACAGGGAGTTCATTCAGGATCGGATGTTTGGGGGATCTGGATGGTAATAGTGGAATCGGACGGTGTTCGTGCCAGGGCTGGCGCGATGGAAGTTGTGGTTTGTTCCCGTATTCCGTAGGTGAAGTGGGATGCGAGTGGGTATGTTAGCTAGTTTGGTTCTGGCGGGGACGGCCGGAACCAGCGAAGGGAGCATACCTCAGGCGCTTGAAGCGCGGACCCCTTTTCAACGCTTAAAGGCACGAATGAATTCGTGCCCTTCCCGATCCTGTTCGAACCGAGCGGCGAATGAGATGGTGACCTACCCGATTCATGCGAGGTGGCTTCTAGTTTGGTTCACTTCGCGAGCGCTTCCTGGCATGGTTTTTCTCTGCCGCTCTTCTTGCCGGTTACGGTTGCTCTTAAGTCTTCGACTGTGCAGCCTAGTTTTATTACTGTATTTGGCACGGTTTTCTGGGCGTCTTGAGGGTAGCGACCGGAGTCGTCAAGGTATTGATCCAAGTCGGCCATTTGAATTCTCTGTTGAACTTTGCTGTGTTGGAGCACGGCATCCCAAGTCTGATAGGAATCACGAAGCTTGACGCTGGCGGGGAAGTTCAGGCTGCTTAAGAGAAGGTATTTGGCATCGGGCCCAAGACTCAATACTTCAGGCCGATCCACGAAATATTGGAGCTTATCAAACTCGGGTTGCGTCAAGACCGTCTTTTTCATGCTTTGATCCCACTCGTTCTGGGCCTCAGCAGTGCGGTCAGAAAAGACGCGCAGAAATAGAAAACGGCGGTGATCTCTTGCGTACCACGGTTGCTGCATGCCCACATCGTAACCGTATACCGCCGACCACTGTATGACTTCCAGGATCGGCTTCGCTTCTGTCGCGGGCTTCGGCGATTGCGCAGGGGCATTTTGGGGCCACGCTTCAGAATCAAGGGCCCCTGTCGCGAGTAATATCAGCAAGTTGGCTGCGAAGAAGAAGACTCGTCTTCGCAAATGGCGGATATTTCTCATGTGGCTCTCCTTCATTCGAGGGCGCTAGTGGAAGCGCCATCGGCTGGAATACTCTCTCGGCTTCGAAACGGCACTATTCTATACCGCCCTTGCCTGATGGCAACGGAGTGCAGTGATCATTGGCAGCTTCGTAGGGCGGGGTATCGGGATAATAAGAGTGGGATCGGACCCCCGCATTGTCGCCGGCTCGGAGCGCAACTACCCTTGAGATAGCCGGCTTTGGCATTCAAAGTGGGAGCGAGTGAAAATGTTAACTAGTTTGGTTCGGGCTGCGGACGTCCATTCAAGGAGGAATGTGGCGTTCGCGTGAGAGTTCGTGCCGTCCCTTCGGGACTCCTTCTGTAGTTCCACTTCCACCCGGCACTGCCGTGCCGGGCTTTCACAGACCGCCCCTTTCGGGGCTGGAATGCAGCGGCAGTGCTGAAGTGCCATCCAAAATCCTTTGGGATCAAATCCAGCTCATCTGGATTTACTTCACGTCTAGGGGGAAGACTACTGTGCCGATTCTGTCGGAGTTGTTGTCGCGGGTCATGAAGCGGAGGTCGTAGGAGCCGGGAGGGAGTTCTAGTTTTTCGCGGAGCTTTAGGCCTTCGCGGGCGAATTGCTGGAGGGCTTCGGGCTTGGGGTTGCCGCGGACGGGATGGAGAAATTCTCCGGCTTCGCGGGTGTCGCGGGTTAGGGCGATGGCTCCGATTTCGAGGTCGAGTGGGCTTGAGCTGGTGGGATCGATTCTTACGCTGCTGAGAGGGATGGTCACGAGAAATTCTACTGTTGTTTTGGTGGCGGACGCTGGCGGGGTGCCGGCAGTGGTGTTGGGTGCCGGCGGGAGCACGCGAACGTACATGGGGAGGGCGCTGTAGGCTAGCGGGGATGCGAGGGCGTTAATTTCGGCGTCGTGCGCGGACTTGGGCGTGCCGGAGGGTGCGGGGTTTCCGTAGAAGAAGCCGCTGCGAGCGCGGATGTTGGCGTGTTCCGCAGAAACCTTGACGGAAAGATTGCGCCAGCCGGGTTTGCGGTCTTCGGGGGGAACGGTGAATCCGAGCATGTAATAAGAGCGCGAATCGTCGACGGCTTCGGCGAAGCATTTCATGAGGTCGTTGGCCTCGATGCAGCGATTGCCGCCGGTCGCGTCGGCGAAGTGGCGGAGACCCTCGTCGGAAAAGCTGGCTCGACGGCTATCCCTGCGAGTGGTGAATGTGGGCTCGCGCGAAAAGGCCAGGGGCTCGAAGGGATAGACGGCGATATTGGCGTCGATCAAGGTCTTGAAGGTCTCATCGAATTCCTGATCGAAGAACGAATTGGCGGGATTGGGGGTGATCGCGAGCCGGGGATCGGGCAGGTCACCGGTAGCGAAGATCATGGACTTGCGGCCGGGGATTCCGATATAGCCTTGAGCAATCTCCGTGAGCTGCTTGAGGGTTTTCTCGATGGCGTCTCGGCGCGGCATGATGCGCTCGGCACCGAGCTGAAGCTTTTTGAGGGCGGCGATCAGGACGGTGGCATCGGAAGTGAAGGGGTGCACCAGTTCGAGATCTTTGCTGGTGATGCAGAGCAGGGAGACGGGCTGGTTGTGAGCCAGGCCTTTGGACAAGAATTTGATGAGCAGGTCTCGTCCGTCGGATCGTTGGTTGGGGGTGGTGTTCAACAGGTCGAGGACCATGATGGTCAGCCGGAGCTGATGGGTGTCGTCGAAGGGGAGATTGGAATAACCGCGGTCGAGGATGGGAGTGGGGGGAGTGTCGGTGGCGGCGGTTTGCAGTTCTTCGAAGAGGGAGATGGTTTGCTGCTTGCCGTTTTCTTCCAGGCGGAAGGCGCTGGCGGTGAGGCCGGAGATGGGATCTCCATGTTTGCCGCGGACTACGACCGGGACGAGGACCAGATCGGTGCGGGCTTTGAAGATGGTGGTGGTGGGCGAGTCTGAAGTGGAGAGGGTGGAGGCGTTGGGAGTGTCGTCTGGCTTTTGAGTTTGTTGAGCTGGGAGATTGGACGAGAGGAGGATTAAGAGGGCTAATGTTGGCTTGAGCATAGGGCTTTTTTGTTAGCTGCAGTATAGAGCAGGTGGGTGCGGGAAGTGCGATTTGTTGTGGAATCCTGGGCGAATCATGCCTGCGCTGGTCGCGTTCTACGGCAGTTCCGGGAGAATGCCTTTTGAGGGCAGCGGTGCTGCGCGGGATTGCAGGGGTCCTTCGACTGCACAAGTGCTTGCGCTTCGCTTAAGCACTTGTTTCGCTCAGGATGACAGAGTGGAGAAGATCCCCAACATCGTTGATATTTACTTGGCGAAGAAGTAGTCGAAGGATTTTACGGCGGTGAATTCGTCGTCTTTGATGTCGAAGACGGTGTAGAGCTTGGTGACGTAGAGGACGTCTTGAACTTTTTTGGTTAGGTTGAGGAGTTTCAGTTCGCCGCCGGCGTTGCGGACTGTGGTGTAGCTGCTGACTAGTTCTCCGACGCCGGAGGAGTCGATGTAGTCGACGTGGGCGAGGTTGAGGACGATTTTCTTTTTGCCTTGCTCGATGAGTTGGTGGATGGTGTCGCGGAGCTTTCCGGTTTCGTCGCCCAGGGTGATGCGTCCGGTGATGTCGACAATGGTTACGTGGCTTACTTCGCGGGTGGTTATGGTCATTGGGTCTGGTCGGGCTTCGGCTTTCGGCTTAGGGTTTCGGGCCTTGGAGGATGGTAGAGTGATGCGCTTTGCAAGTCAATGGGGGTTCGCGGAGCTGCAGAAAAAAATCTTTACCACGGAGAACACGGGGTAAACCTCAGAGAGCGAAACGTGGCGCTGTTTAATCTAGCAGGGATTCTAGTTCGCGCGGGGGGACGTGGATGGGGTGGGAGTCGCGGATTTCCTGGATGGGAGACGTCACGATGGGAGTGGCGTATTCGGGGTGACGAAATTCCAGGTGCATGCCTCGGCCCACGTATTGGAGCTTGAGCATGGAGCCTCCCCAGGTGGAGCCGGCTATGGCTACTTGCACTGGGGCGGGACAGAATTCGGGATGGCCGGAGATTAGAGCTTCGCTGCCGCCCAGAAGAACGGCGGTGTAGCAGTGATGCATGGTTTGAATGTGGAGAACGGTTGAGGGTGGGAGGTCGTGGAGGAAGACGCCGCCTTCGATTTCGGATTGGATGATGGCGTGGTTTACGTCATCAGCCAGGTTGGGGTGCGGGGTGAACATTGTCGAGCCTGACATAGGGTAATGTGTTTCCGATCACAGGGCAAGGGTTGTTTGGGATTATTGGGAACTTTGGGACGGTTACGTTTGGGGAAGGTCTAGGGCCAACGTCAAAATCTTTACCACGGGGTTACACGGGGTTTGCACGGAGGTCACGGGGTAAACCTTTTTACGGGATTATGGCTATGGAGCCTTTGGGACCCACTATCAGGGCTCCGCCTTGGGGAAATGGGCTTGCGGCGTTGAATTGAATGCCGGATTTTTTGCTGGGGCTGATGCGGGTGGGATTCTTTGGTGGGCGGAAATCGAAGACGAATTTGGGACCTACTATAAAGAGGCGGACTTGGGCTTGGTTGTCGTCCAAGTCTTTTTTGTTGGGATTTTTTATGCGGCGATCATTGCTGTGGCGATCATAGGCGGCAGCGGAGAAGTAGGCTTGGGGGTGGATTTCGGAGAGAGTCCAAGTTTGGCCGCCGTCGTTGGTGAAGGCTAAGTTGGGGCCGTCCTGGTCGGGATGCTTGTAGTCGCCTCCGGCGATTACTCCATGGAGCGGATCGCGGAAAGAGATGGAGAAGATTCCGGCGGAGTCGGGTCCGTGGACGATGGGAGTGTTGAAGACTTGCCAGGTCTGGCCGCGGTCTGGAGAGTGGAAGACTCGGGCAGCTTTGCCGCCGGTGGCGAACCAGATGTTGGGGTCGGGGGCTGAAGCCCCCTCTTTCTCTGAAGGCTCTCGCGGCGCTGAAGCGCCGCTCTTCCACGGTTGCGCTGGCGGTGGGGCGATGCGGCCGGCGGTGTTGGTTGCGCCGGCGAAACCAAGGTTCCTCGCTTCGCTCGGAATGACAGTTGGGAGGAGAAGCTCTGATGTTAGGCGAAGTTCTGATGTGAGAATGGGCATTGACGTCGGTGTCGACCTTGATGTCGGCGTCGACTTTGATGTCAGCGCCGACGGTACGCGGAGTATTGCTAAGCAAGTGTTGCTGGCGGCGAAGGCGCCTTCACCTTCTATTGCTGGGGGGAGGTTGGCTGGTGGGAGTGGGGTCCAGGTTTGGCCGTCGGTGGTTTGTAGGAGTTCAAATTTTAGTTGGCCGGATTCTTTGCTGCTTTCTTTGTCCGTTTCGTCGGGGATGGGATCGCCTAGGACTATGCCGTGGGTTCGGTCCCAGAAAAGCATGGAGTCGAAGAAGCCTTTGGGATTTTTGTTGGTGAATTGGAGTTGCCAGGTTTTTCCGGCGTCGGTGGTGTGGTAGATGCGGGATTGGTCGCCGGGACCGGCGGACATTAAGAAAGCTTCGTCGGCGGAGAAGGCTACTACGGCGCGAAAGTCTAGCGTGGCGGCGTCGGGGACCTGGGCGGCGGTCCAGGTGCGGCCGGCATCGGTGGTGCGGAGATAGGTGCCGTGCGTGCCGGAGGCCCATGCGATATTTTGCGAGACTGCGCTTGCTCCGCGAAGACTTTCGGTGGTGTTGGACGGATGGGTTTGCGGCTTGGTTTGGGCTAGGGCGGTGGCGGCGAGCAGAATTACGAATAGTCGCATTAGGGAATTGTCTCAGAAAGTTTGGAGCGATTGCTTAAGAATTATCGCTGGTTCCGGCGGTGCCGGCAGGTTGCAGAGATCCTTCGGCCCGCAGAGGACGCGGGCCTCCAGGATGACAGAGTGGTTTATGCTTGCGGAATGCGGAGCGTTACTTGGCGATGAAGTCGGCGAAGGTGGCGGTTTTGCCGAAGTAGACGCGGAGGGTGCATTTGGGGCCGACGTGGGCGAAGGCTACTTCGAGTGGGTCCGCCGCCGTGGGGACCTGGTCGGTTTCGATGGTGGCGCGGGCTATGTCTTGTTTCTCGTCGTAGGCGGAGCCGGGGGTTACGTTTTTGTTGACGACGAGGGACCACTTATCTTTGCCGGGGATGGGATAAACGCTAAAGGCTCCAATGGGAATTGTGGAATTGCCGAATCCTAGTGGAGCCTCAGTGAAGAGAAGCATTGGAGTGCCGCCGGGAGCCCAGGGTTTGCCGTTTGGAACGCGTTCGTTCTTGCCGCTGACTGGGGTGAAATTGATGCGGACCTGGCGTCCGTCGTCGAGATTGCAGGTGGCGGTGGAGGAATTCGCGGATTGCGCCGAGCACATGGCAGTGAGCGTGAACAGTGTCAGAGTGAGCAGTGGAAGAATGGCGACTACGAAGCGAGCGCGAAACATGGGAGACCCCTCTGGGGCATGAGTGTAGCTAAGAAAAGGGCTGAGGGGAAGAAGATTTGAGTCGGGGTTTTGGATTGAGGATCGGGAACGCGTCTTTCGTTATCGGGTCGCGCTCGCTTACGGGCTTTCTGCTCGCTGCACGGCCGGGCTTCGCCCAGGCCGGGACGGACGAAGGCGTCCGTCCCCACACGAGTTGTTGTCGTCGTCCGCGCGGGTCAGTTCTTGTTGCGAAGACCTTATCCCCGGTTGTTGCTGGTCTTCGGTGATGTACTCAGCGGGTTAGGGCGTTGCTACCTTTGTGGCGTACTGGGTGGGTGATACCGGTACCGAGCGAGGGTGGGACTTATGGCGAAGGCAGCAAGTTTAAAGATTCTTTATGGCGAAGGGGATGCGGAGGCGCAGGCGGCGACGGCTGCGGCGTTTGAGAAGGCTGGTCACAAGGTGCAGCAGGCTGTCGGCCGCAAGGCTGTGGAAGCGGCGATTGGCAAGGGCGGCTTCGATTTGGTGGTGCTGGGTCCGACGCTGACGCGGAATGATCGGCATCATTTACCCTATGCGGCTAAGAAGGCGCAGGCTGAAGTTAGTGTGCTGGTGATGCATGCGGATGGAAGCCGGCATCCTTATGTGGATGCTTGCACGGATACTGGGGCCAGCGTGGAGAATGTTTTGGCTCGGATTGAAGGGATGGCGATTGCTGGGTTGATGCCTGCTGCTGCGGCTGCTGGGCGATAGTACCTAGTACCTAGTACCTAGTACCTAGCGCGTAGATTGGGCGGCCCTTTTTGCGGTCGCCTTTTCTTTTGCGGCTGGAACCTTTTAACACAGGGGACACAGGGGCTCACAGGGTAATTCTTGATGGTACGAATCTTGGTGGTTAACTGGTGGGATCGATCGGGGCTCGCGGGGCCTTTTTTGTGCTTGCTAGCTTGGGGGCTGGTTGAAGTGGGATTTCTGATGGCGGAGTGTGGTTCGATTTTGTGCGAACCTGGTTGGTAATAGTGGGGGTTTGCCGGCTGGTGCAGCCTGACTTTTCTGGTTAACTGCTCGGCTTGCACCTCTCAGAGGTTGCTTGGTGGAATGAGTTCTTTCATCATTCGCTCTGGGTTGGGGAAAAACTCGTGCGCCAGCGAAGAGCTTAACCTCAGGCGCTGAAGCGCGGATCCATTTTCAGCGACTTAGCGGCACGAGTGGAACTCGTGCCCTTCCCGAAACCGGCTCGAACCGGAGTTTTTTCCGCAACCACTGAACGTCGTGCCCTTCCCGGTCAAGGTCGAAAGTAGGCGGGAACCGTGGTCCTACCAACGGACAGCAGGTTCCTCCACTACGCCGTCGCTGGCGCTCCGGCTCCGGTCGGAATGACAAGAACTTTAGCTGGAGTATGGTCAGAGTCAGAGTCAAGCGGCTCGCTGGCGGCGACTCCTACGAACATTTCCATTAAGACTTGCGATTTCACGCTTTGCAACTGGCTACTGCAGCAGGCCTCCGTTGGTGGGAGGTTCTTCTTCTGGGGCCAGGACTACGGCGGCGGCTACGCGGTCGCCGGGTTCCATGTGGAGGAGGCGGACGCCTTGAGAGTTGCGGCCGACCTCGCGGATGGTTTTGGAATCCATGCGAATGATTTTGCCGTACTGGCTGATCAGCATTACTTGCGAGTTTTCGTCGACCAGGGCGATGGCTACTACTTTGCCGACACGCTCGGTGGTCTTTACGTTGATTACGCCTTTGCCGCCGCGGTTGATTAGACGGTATTCGTCGGCGGGGGTGCGCTTGCCGTATCCGTTTTCAGTTACGGAGAGGATCAGGTTGCCTTTTTGAGTCAGGTCGACCACTTCGCCGGGTGGAACCTCTACATCAGCCGCAACTGTTGTTGGAGCGGTATCTTTTGTGACTGGCGCGCCCACCGGGTTCTCACCCGGTTTTGAGGTTACGGTCATGCCTACTACGTAGTCGCGCTCTTCCAGGTCGATGCCCCAGACGCCGTAGGCGGCGCGGCCCATCGGACGGACGTGGTTTTCGTCGAAGCGGACGGCCATGCCTTCGTGGGAGGCGATGAAGACGATTTGGTTGCCGTTGGTGATGCGGGCCGCGACGAGTTCGTCTCCTTCTTCGATGTTGATGGCGTTGATGCCGTTGGAGCGGACGTGCATGAACTCGCGCAGTTCGGATTTTTTAACCAGGCCGTTGCGCGTGGCGAAGAAGATGAATTTATTTTCCTGCTCGAGATTGCGCACGGCGAGCATGGTGCGGACAGTTTCGCCGGGTTGCAGTCCGACGAGGTTGCCGATGTGTTTGCCTTTACCTGCGGCGCTCACGTCTGGAATTTCGTAGACCTTGAGCCAGTAGACTCGGCCTTTGTTGGTGAAGATGAGGATGTAAGCGTGAGTGGAGGCGATGAAGAGATGTTCGACGAAATCTTCGTCGCGGGTCTTCATGCCGGTGCGGCCTACGCCTCCGCGGCGCTGCATGCGGTAGGTGGAGATGGGCGTGCGCTTCATGTAGCCGGAGTGGCTGAAGGTGACGGCTACCTGTTCGTCGGCGATTAAATCTTCGAGGACGATTTCTGCGGCTTCGTCTTCGATGCGAGTACGGCGCTCGTCTCCGTAGAGTTCTTTTACTTCTTCCAATTCCTTGATGATGACTTTGCGGAGCTTGGTTTCGGAGGCGAGGATGGATTCGTAGTCTTCGATTTTTTCGCGGACTTCTTTTAACTCGTTGGAAATTTCGTCGATGGAAAGTTTGGTGAGGCGATGGAGTTGCAGTTCGAGAATCGCTTCGGCCTGGCGCGTGGTGAAAGGCTTTTCGGGATCTTGCTTGGGAGCGCGGCCTGTGGTGTTGATGTCGATTTTTTTGCCGGCGAAGTAGGCGACTAAATTCTCGCGGGCATCGGCGCGGTTGGAGCTGGCGCGGATGATGGTGATTACGTTGTCGAGATGATCGAGTGCGTTGAGATAGCCTTCTAAGATGTGCTCACGGTCTTTTGCTTTTTGCAGCAGGAAAGCGGTGCGGCGGCGGACTACTTCTACGCGGTGATTGATGAAGTGCTTGATGGCCTGGATCAGTCCCATTTCGCGGGGCTGTCCGTTGACCACCGCCAGCAGGATCATCGAGAAACCTTCCTGCATGGAGGTGTGTTTGAAGAGCTGGTTGAGAACGATTTGCGGCTCGGCTCCGCGCTTTAGTTCGACCACGATGCGCATGCCGTCGCGATCGCTTTCGTCGCGAATGTCGGAGATATCTTCGATGTCTTTGTCGTTAACGAGTTGCGCGATGCGCTCGACCAGGCGAGCTTTGTTTACCTGGTAGGGAATTTCGGTGACGATGATGGCCTGGCGATCTTTGCTGATGCTTTCGATGGCGGCTTTGGCGCGCATCATGAAGCGTCCGCGGCCGGTGCGGTATGCTTCGAAGACTCCGGAGCGTCCGTGGATTACGCCGGCGGTGGGGAAATCGGGGCCTTGGACGAATTTTAAGATGTCGGCTAGCTGGGCGTTGGGATTGTTGATCAGCGTAATTGTTGCGTCGACGATTTCGGTTAAGTTGTGCGGCGGAATTTTTGTGGCCATGCCTACGGCGATTCCGTCGGAGCCGTTGATTAGTAGATTTGGAATTCTTGCTGGGAGAACGTCTGGTTCGACTTCGCTGCCGTCGTAGTTGGGGCGGAAGTCTACAGTGTCTTTATCCAAGTCTTCGAGAAGCGCGGTGGAGACTGGGGCTAGCTTGGCTTCTGTGTAGCGATCGGCTGCGGGGGGATCTCCGTCGACCGAGCCGAAATTTCCTTGTCCGAAAATTAATGGGTAGCGCATGCTCCAGGTTTGCGCTAAGCGAACTAAGGCGTCGTAGACGGCCAGATTTCCGTGGGGATGGTACTTGCCCATGACGTCGCCGACGATTCTTGCGCACTTGCGCGTGGCGCGATTGGGTTGCAGGCCCATCTGCTGCATGGTGTAGAGAATGCGGCGGTGGACGGGCTTGAGTCCGTCGCGAACATCGGGGAGAGCGCGGCCGATGATGACCGACATGGAATAGTCGAGATACGACTTGCGCATCTCGTCTTCAATGTTGACGGGCTGAATGTGCAGGGCGCCGGGACTGCCGGAGTCGCCGGGCGGTGGGGTCAGAGGGAGTTCGGGATTTTGATCGTCGGCCATGTTTAAGCTTCTAGCTCCTAGCTGTTAGCTTCTAGCTGAACCATTTTCGCGCGACAGGCGAGGTCCTTGTCGCAATTTGCGAATGTTCCCTAAACGGTTGCGTTTACAGGTGTTTAGTCAGATCTTTAGTCGGATTATTGTATCACGGGGCGGACAGCGATTGTTGCAGAGGCCGATGCGTCGCGATGTGCCGAGTAGGCCGTGAACAGCCGCACTCCCGGCGGAACGCTTTAGGCAGAACGGACAACACAGCGGCTTCGGTTCTCGTACAAAAGAATCCGTCTGCGTGGGCCAGCGCTGACCCATTTACAATTCTGAGGGTCGAGAGAGGCTAACCGCATATGATGAAATTAATGCTGAGCTGTTTTTTCTGCGTAGTAGCGGCTTCAGGAGCATTACAGAGCCAGTCGGCGTCCCTCGCCGGCCAAGAATCAGCCCTAGCCCTAAAGGAGAAGAACTTTCACAATTACGGACACGATTTTCTTGATTTAGCTAAGGGCGACGAGTACGAGCCCTCGGCCGGACTAGCCGACACCGCGTGGGAAGTGGAAGGTCACGTTAGCGCCGCAATGGCACTTCTCGATGTTTACGACAGCTTGTCGTGCCCACCAGACCGAGCTGCAGCTCGCACCATAATAAGGCGCCAACTTGGCTACTACTCCAAGGACATCGATTCGGAAATAAAGATTTCTAATATGGGTATTGAGCGAACAAAGAAGCCTGGCGTCGCGGCGGAGGCCACGCGTATGCGGGACGATCTGCGGGACGTGCAGGAACTTTTCAACTCGATCAAGCTCGATTGAATCATGAGCGACCACCTTACGCGCAAGGAGGGCAACGAGCGTTACTCTCCTGCGAATTTCCTCCATGCCAGATTGCGGAACGTGATCGCCAGTACTAAATAGGGGACGGCCACCCTCCGCCCGGAGCACGCCCGATGGACGCATATCTCGATCAAACGTATTGATTTACCTCGCTAACAGGCCCGACTGGTTGGCCGTGTCTGTGGCCGGGTCAAGCAAGGGGCGCATTCGCTATGTCCTGTCTCCGTGGCACTTCTACGAAATCGGCAAGATCGGGGAACAGCGGCGGCGCGAATTGCTAGCCGTCGCTGAAGATCTCAATCCAGCTTGGATTTTGGATCGAGCAGACCTTCAACTGGTCGAGTTTCTGAACGTGTGGCGGGGGTTCTGGAATGGATATAGGCGTGCTCTCCGTGCCATCGCTACTCTCGCTGACGTCGGAGCGTTCCTTCTCAGGATCACACCTGCGAGAGCGGCGGCGATTCCTCTTGAGCACTACGTTCGTATGCTTGCTCGGCCGGGCGGGACCGACCTCTTGGAGCAGTTATTCACAGGTCAGACGCGTATAGCGGCGGCGAACCAAGAATCGTTTCAGTCTGGCCGCTATACGAAGGCGGTCGATCATGGCGTGAAACATTTGTATATTGCTAGACTTCTTGCCCGCGAGCAGGAAACGGGACCGTCTCTACCCGATCTGGAGCAGAGGATGGCCGAGATTTTGGCAAATCCGCTGTGTAGGGAGAAAATCTCGTTCTTCATCGAGTTTGGAGGAATGGCAGACTTACGAACCTGGGAGATCGAGGCTCGCCTGACAGCTCTGCATATGGCCGGGCGGGCTGTGCTGAATGAGAACCGTCAAGTGGACAGGCAGCACGCCTGCGTGGCCCTCGCCTATTGCGACTTGTTTGTTACGAATGACGACGAGCTTCTCAGACGTTCAGCCGAGGTGTCGATCGGCCTAAAGTTTCAGGCGGCGGAGTGTTTGCGTCCTGAGGCGCTGATCGAGCGACTCTCGAGCGAGTCAGGGTAGGGCCGGCTGGCGAAACGAAGGGTCGGCGAGAACATGAAACCGACAAATTCCGAATGGTGAGGCCGCTTCGGCGAACATCGAAGGCGCGATTTGCGACGGCCGCAGATCTATCCCCTTTTACGGGCGGGTGATTACTTCGTTTGGCGATGCGGGAAGAACGAACTTCACATTTCGAGTGGCGTTCGTTTTCAGAGTTTGGGGGATATTGAGCGCGGCGAGATCGATTTTCTTGTTCCAGTACCCGTCGGTGTAGTAGTCGCCGCGGGCGTAGAGCGTGCCGTTGGCTATGGCGTAGTCGCGGACTTCTTCGGTGTGTCCATCACGAAAAACTAGAGTGGCGGGGGCTAGCGCTGGGGTTTGAGCGACAGAGTTTGCGGCGGCTGGGCGGGTGAAATTTGGGCGCACTAGCTTCGCGGATTGTGTTTGGGTCGATTGCGGCAGGACTTCACCATTGGCTGCGGTGCTGCTTAGGCGGACATAGCGGCCGTTCTGCAGTTCGATCATTACTGGCTGAGTGGAGGAAGTCGGCTTGCGGCTGCTGCTCGGTTGGGCTGGAGATTCTGGGGAACCGGACAAGGCTCGCATCGCTTGCATCAGTATTACTGGTGGTTGCGAGGAGACTGGGTAGCCGGAGGAGTAGAGGTCGTCCAGACTGAAATCGCCTAGCAATGGAAATGGTAGGGAAGTGCGCGGAGACGATCGACGGAATGCGGAGTAGTGCGCGTTTTGTGCGAAGGCACTGGCTCCGCCTTGGTTTGAGTGCGGCGCTGAGGCGTGCGCGGATCTTTGCGCTGCGGCTAGAGTCGTGAGCAGCGCTGCCAGAGCTAGTGAGATTGCTAGCTTGGTCGGAATCGAGCGCTGGGCTGAGCGTTTCACAACGCTATGATACTTCAGAAACCGTGATTGATGGCTGGTAGCGAAAGTCAAAATCTTTAACACCCTTCGGCTTCGCTCAGGGCAGGCTCCGGACACGGGGTTTCACAGGGTAAACCGGACACGCGCGATTCATCCGTTGGGGACTTGGGCTAGCTTTTGTAGGGTCCAGAGGATGTCGGCGGCTACCAGCGCCCAGACTGCGGCTTTTATTAGCTGGCTGTAGCGGGTTTCCATTAAGTCGGCTATGGTTCCGGAGACGAAGATTAGAAGGAACGGGATGGATGCTATTAGGAATCCTGCGGCGGCTTGGTCGGGGTGGGCCATGCCTAGAATGATGAAGAGCAAGGCTATTAATCCGGGAGCGGTGTTGCCGAAGTAGCGCGAGCGCGGCCAAGCTATGTAGGTTGCGATGGCTACTGGTAGTAGCAGAGCCAGTGCGGGACAGGCGCGCAGGAGTTCTCTTGCGACTTCGCGGTAGACGGCTAGAACGGTGAAGCTGCGCCAGGTTGCTCCCCAGAAAGATGCGTGGTGCATGCTTTCGAAAAACGCGTGGGGATGGAAGAAGTATGTGGCGAAGAGCAGGATGAGAGCTACTACGCAGGCAGCGATCCAAATGATGAGAGCTGCGGCGCGGCGGACGGGCGCTACATAAAGCATTAGAGCTAAGGCTACGGGCACGACGATGATCATGGAGAATTGGGAGCCGACGGCGATGGCTAGGGAGATCCCGAGCAAAACCATGCGGCGCCAGTTCCAAAGAACTACTTCGCGTGGGGCGTAGAGGGTGTGGGCTACGGCAATGGCGGTGAAGATTGCGCCGAAGGATCCCCAGGCGGCCAGGATTTCAGGCTCGGTGTGCCAGACGGCGCTGGCTTGAATCATGGCGGGTGAGAAGCAGTAGAGGGTTAGGGCGAGGAATCCTCCGGCGTTGCCGCAGAGACGGCGGGCTACGTACCAGAGGGATGCGCCCAGGGCGAGTCCGCAGGCTAGGAATGGAAGCCGCGGGAACCAGCGCCAGGTGGAATCGAGAAGGCTCTTGGGCGTGATTATCAGCGGCGTCGCGGTTACGAGCGAGAGCAGTGGGGAATGTTGGGTGTCGAAACCTTGGGCGTCATGAGAGATTTCAGCGGGGAGTGTGGCGGGATCGGGGTAGGGTGCTCCGGCTATGTTGATGCCGTGAAGCTGGCGTGAGCCGGCGATGATGCGCGCGCCTTCGAGAGTTCCGGGGAATTGGGACGCGGTCAGTTCGGAATGGATCAGCCATGCGGCTTGTGCCAGGAACGCGAGAAGCAAGGCTCCAGCTAGAAATTGCGGACGGCCGAAGCGTTCGCGGGTAAAAAATCGGGGCATAGGATGGACCATGTGTTTTACCATGTGGCAGCCAGCTTTCGGAGAGAAGTTTACTGCGCTGGAGATTTTTCCAGTTGCCAGGGATCTTTCATAGCGGAGATTGCGGAGAACGGCCGCGGAGAGCGCGGAGGGATGCGACGGAGGTGTTGATGGCAGATGAGGGCGGGGTTAGTGCGGGTGAGGCAGCGCAAGTGCCGTGGCTGCGAACGGTTTTTGTCGGCGACGACGGTCTGCGCGCGGGGTGGGCATTCGCAATCTATCTTGGGATGTTTGCGGCGCTGCTCGCCGTGAGCAGCTGGCTGATTTCATCTCTGCACCTTGGTGATCTTTGGTCGACGATGGTGGGCGAAGCGGGCGTGTTTGCGGCGGCGGCGATTCCTGCGCTGATCATGGGGCGGATCGAGAAAAGAGAATGGGGCGCTTACGGCCTGTCTTTGCGCGAGGCGCTTTCGAAATTATTTTGGGTGGGAACGGTTTGGGGATTTCTGGGAATCACTTTCCTGCTGGTGATTTTGCGTGGGATGCACGCCTTCGATTTCGGACATATCGTGCTGCATGGTTTGGGGATCGTACGTTTCGCGACATTTTGGGGCGTTCTATTTCTGCTGGTCGGTTTCACTGAGGAATTCATGCTTCGCGGGTACAGCCAGTTCACGCTGGCGCGCGGCATGGGCTTCTGGCCGGCAGCGGTCTTGCTCTCTGCGATCTTTGGCGCGGTGCATTTGAAAAATCCTGGTGAGGCTTGGGTGGGCGCGTTGGCGGCGGGAGCGATTGGGTTGTTCTTTTGTCTCACGTTGCGGCGGACTGGGAGCTTGTGGTTTGCGGTGGGAGTTCACGCGGCATGGGATTGGGGAGAGAGTTTTTTTTATTCGGTGCCGGATAGTGGGCAGGTTTCGCCGGGGCATCTTTTAAGTTCTTCGTTTCATGGATCGCGGTGGGTTACTGGCGGGTCGGTGGGCCCTGAGGGGAGTTTGCTTTGCTTTGTGGTGATCGCGGTGATGTGGGTGGTGTTTGCTTGGGCGTATCCAGATGTTAGGTATTTGGGCGGGCCGGAAAAATCTTTAACACAGGGGACACAGGGGATCACAGGGTAGATCGGGTTGGTGCGTCATTTATATATGAAGACTAACTTGCTTTTGATGGCTGCTTTGTTGCCGGCTGTATGCGCGGTGATGTTGGGACAAACTGAGACTCGTCCGCGGGCGCGTGATTTGGGCGTGGAAGTGGGAGTGTTGCATGCTGGGCCGCTGAATGCGATCACGGATGTAGCGGGGGTGAAAGTTGGGCAGACTACGCTCATTCGCGGCGACAACATTCGCACTGGGGTTACGGCGATTTTGCCGCACGGGGGGAATCTTTATAAGGAGAGGGTGCCGGGCGCGGTTTTCTTGGGGAATGCTTACGGAAAACTTGCGGGATCGACGCAGGTGAATGAAATGGGCGAGATTGAGTCGCCTATTCTGCTGACTGCTACGGATTCGGTGCCGAGGGTGGCGGATGCTGTGACTACCTACATGTTCAACCTCAAGGGGAATGAGAATGTGCTGTCGGTGAATCCGTTAGTTGGCGAAACGAATGATGGTTATTTGAGCGATATTCGCTCGCGCCCGATTACTCCTGAAGATGTTTTTGCTGCGATCAATAACGCAAGTAGCGGCCCGGTGGAAGAAGGCGCGGTTGGCGCGGGAACCGGGACCATCGCTTTTTCCTGGAAGGGAGGGATTGGGACTTCGTCGCGGCGGCTGCCGGCTTCGCTGGGAGGGTACACGGTGGGTGTGTTGGTGCAGACGAATTTCGGCGGGAACCTTGTGATTGCTGGGGTTCCGGTTGGCAAGGAGTTGGGCAAGGTTTATCCGGAGGTTGCGTCGGCGGAGAAACATGCGCTGGGAGATTCTGCGCTGCCAACGCCGGATGGCTCTTGCATGATTGTGGTGGCGACGGATGCTCCGCTGGACCATCGAAATCTTAACCGGCTGGCGGCGCGAGCGATGCTGGGAATGGCGCGGACGGGATCGAGCGGGACTAATGGAAGCGGAGATTATGTGATTGCTTTTTCCAGCTCGCCGGATGTGCGAATTGTATTTGGCGAACCTGTGTATCGGCCTAAGGGGTTGTTGAGCAATGAGAGTATGTCTCCGTTGTTTGAAGCTGTGATTGAGGCTACGGAAGAGGCGATTTACAACTCGATGTTCCGGGCGCACGATGTGACTGGAAACGGGCATACGATTAAGGCTTTGCCGTTGCAGGAGACTGTTGAGTTGTTGAAGAAGCACAATGCTATTGCCGCGAAATGAACAGCCACTGGGTGACATCTGACCTTGCGCCGCAATCCGACCTCGTCCGATAATCAAACCAAATACCTACACGCTCTTTTACAATCGAAAAAGCCCAGCTAAGCGCAATCGATCCAGGATTTTGCAGTCAAGTTCTTTAGAATCAGGATTTTGCACGGATCAAAAGTGGATCGAGGTCCGTAACCAGCTGATTCAAAGGAATTAAGCGGATTACGTCCTAAATTTTTTACACCGGATTTGGATGCCAAAGGCGCACAGACCACAAGCCCGAGCCAACTATATTTTGCGTCGAGAATTGTGATTCGAACCTTAAGCAACACGCCCACGATTTGCGTTTCTCCTAATGTTCGCCTGAGCCTATACTCTTTTTCATGGATGCGGAATCCGATCTGCTGACGCCTTTGCGGCGGTACTGGGGGTACAGCACGTTTCGTCCGCTGCAGGAGCGGATTGTGCGCAGCCTGCTGGCTGGGCACGACACGTGCGTGGTGATGCCGACCGGTGGGGGCAAATCACTGTGCTATCAGTTGCCGGCGGTGGTGTCGGATGGGACGGCGGTGGTGATTTCTCCGTTGATCGCGCTGATGCAGGATCAGGCGGCGCAGCTTGCGCAGATGGGGATTCCGGCGGCGGTGCTGAACAGCACGCTTAGCGACGGCGAGCAGTCGAGTGTGATGAAGCGCGCGCGAGATGGCGCGTACCGGCTGCTTTATGTTTCGCCGGAGCGGATTGCTCGGGCCGATACGACGGGATGGTTGCAGCAGGTGCCGGTCGCATTTTTTGCAATCGATGAGGCGCACTGTATTTCAGAGTGGGGGCATGAGTTTCGTCCGGAATACCGGCAGTTGAATAAGTTGCGGGCGAAGTTTCCGGATCGTCCGATTGCGGCCTTTACGGCGAGTGCTACGCGGCATGTGCGGCACGACATTCTGGCGCAACTGCAATTGCGCGATCCCGATAAATATATTGCCAGCTTTTACCGGCCAAACCTGCGCTACCTGGTGCGCGAGTGTTCAGGGCTGGAACAGATGGAACTGTTAGTCAGCGCTCTTCGCAGCTACTCCGGGAGCAACGTGATTGTTTACTCTCCTACGATTAATCGAGTGGAAGAGACTGTGGATTTTCTGGGCGACCACGACATCGCCGCGGTGGGTTACCACGGAAAGATGGGAAGCGAGGAGCGGCGGCGGAATCAGGAACGATGGATGTCGGATGAAGTGCGGGTGCTCGTCGGGACGATTGCTTTTGGGCTGGGCATTAACAAGGCTGCAGTGCGTGCGGTGATTCATTTGTCCTTGCCGAAGTCGATCGAGCAGTACTACCAGGAGGCGGGACGCGCGGGCCGCGACGGTTTGAGCGCGGATTGCGTTTTGTTGTGGCAGAAGAAAGACGCGGGGCTGCTGGGATTTTTTGCGAATCAGATTACGGATGCGGCCGAGCGCGAGCGAGCCTGGGAGCGGTACCGGATCATTCGGGAATTTGTGGAGTCGCGGCGGTGCCGGCATCGGCAGATTTGCGGGCATTTTGGCGAAGCTGCCAAGTGGGAGAACTGCGGTGCTTGCGATGTTTGCGGAAGCGCTGCGGACTGGATGACTGTGCCCGGCAAGTCCGCCGCCTTTCCTGAGAAGAAATCCCGGCCGCAGGTCTCCCTGGCACTCTCTGCTGTTAACGCGGAGGTACGTGAACATCTACGGGAGTGGAGACGGATCACCGCGAAGGAACAGGGCGTTCCCGCATACATCGTTTTGCACGATGCGACTCTGGATGAGATCTGCCGCGTCCGGCCCGCCTCGATTACTGACCTGCTGAGCGTCTCGGGCATCGGTGAGAGGAAGGCGGACACATACGGCCATGGCATACTCGGCGTTCTTCGCCGTTACCGCGATAACGGCGTGGCTCGCGTTTGACGTGATGCTCGACGCCTGCTAGGAGGCCCACCAGCGGCTTAGGTCTTCCAGGTTTCTCCGGAATCAAAGTCCAGTGTGTACTTCCGTTGTAGAGACACCAGAAAAGCAGGCTCAATCGAACGCAGGTACGAAATCCATCCCCGAAGGCTGGCGACCTCATGCGGGTCTAGTTCTCGGCGCTTGAGTTTCCATACCAGCGACTTGAGAACACGCTTCTTGTGCCGTCCTATGGAAATCTTTCGGTCCGAGGTCAGCACCAAGCCGGCCGCCAGCCGCCTACGTTTGCGGGAGGAAAACACAGTTTTTTCCTCGTTTATCCTTAGGATCGGAGGGCCCCCGCCTTGCAAGGATTCCCGAAGTTCCTGCAGAACGCCCTCGAGTACGTTCGGACGATTAGTGGAGAAATAAAGGTCGTCGGCATACCGAGAATAGGCAACTTCCATCGCTTCTACCCTGCGCGACCAAGATTCATCGAACCCAAACATAATTGCGTTCGACAGCTGAGGGGAGGTCGGAGCACCTATCGTCAATGAATCGCCGCGGAGCAAGTAGTTGTGGCCAACGTGTCTCTCGGCATTTCTCCTGATACTAGACCCGACCCGATAAGCTGTGGCAGCCTCGTGAACAGGCAGTCGCATCAGCACATTCTGGAGTAACCAGCCCTGAACGAGCTTCAACTCCCTCGCCGGGTGATGGATCGTCCTGAGACCGCCGGTCTTCTTGGGAATCGTATATACCTTGTAGCGATGCGATGCTGTAGTGGCTAGCTTTATCAGAAATGCTGCGGGCAGGGCGAGCCTCTTGGCGGCCTGTTCGAGTATCATGGGGCCACCTCCGGCAGGGCATCGTAGAGATCCCTGGAATATTTTTGGTAGAAGAACTGGACCTGCGCGAATACTCGTTCTATCTCAAGGTGCTCTATCTCCACGAGGGCGACACCGGGTACCGTCGTAAAGTACTCAGTTTCCTGATTCCTTTGAATAAACTTCGCAGCGAGCAAGATCCTGAGTAGATGCTTTAGTTCTTGTTTTTTGGGGCTCCCTCCGAAGCACGCACGAAGGACATAGCTTAGGGTCTTGAGGTCCGCTAGGCGAAGTAGCCTGAGAACCTCGAATACGACCAATAGCTTTTGCTTGAAGTTTGACTGTCCGAACGCCTGGTACGGAAGGCGTTCGCGATGCGCGGGCCACTTAACTCGTTCCCTCAGACGCTGCCCAACCGGAGTGAAGTCGGCCTCATTGAGGAGGAGAGTGGGTTTCAAGAATGAAACGGAGCTTATGGTGTCGATGGGGCCGAGGTTGAGAAACGAGTCCGTCGTCTGAAGGAGCAACGGATTTATTACCAGCGTCTTCTCCCGGACTACCTTGGAGTTAGCGAAGAAGCCTGCCTCAGCAAAGGATCCCGGACTTTCAGGAAAAATTAGAACGCAATCCGCAATATCGGCGATAACCGTTTCGAACTTGGCGAGATTAACAAAGCTCCTGCCCTCCCCGGCGAAGTTATCTTTTAGGGCTTCCTCGGCCACTAGGCAAATGAACTCTGGAAGATTCGCCTCGGACCATTCGATGAACTGCTTCCGGAGGGAGTTTTCCCCTCCATCAAGCTTTCCCCCCACAGACAAACATGATGAAGCGATTCTTACGGTGGTAGACGCTCTTTTCCTCGAAGATCCGACGCAGGGATCTCATCAACTGCTTCCCAGCATCGTTGGAAAACAATTCGCTCATAGGTCGAGCGCGTCTTACTCGAGCGTGGGCGGAGAGACAAATCCGTCCGACCCCGTAGGGCGAGCAGAGCGAGTAGGACGGATTTGGCTCTCCGCCCTATAGAATCCCGCTCAATGCGGAACAGCCTGGCTGAACACCCGGCATTAGAGTCTGATCGCTAACATCACGAAAAAACTCAGCTAAGACGCGAGTTCATGGTGCTTACGCCCGGCGCGGGCGTCAAAGAGAAAATGCGAGGCTACCTTGCAATCTAGATTAGAGCAGGCTTAAAACTTGCTTGGCTGCTTCCTGGCCCGAGCGGACGCAGTCGGGGATTCCGATGCCGCGGAAGCCGTTGCCGGCTAGGGCTAGGCCGGGCAGTTGCGGCCGGAGGCGTTCGATCCGGTCGAGGCGCTCGAGATGGCCAACGCCGTACTGGGCCATAGCAGACTTCCATTTGTAAACGCGGGCGAAAAGTGGCGCGGCACGGAGGCGGAGAATCTGCTGTAGCTCATTGCGGACTATGGCGATGATGGCGTCGTCGGAGAGCTGCCAGATATTTTCGGCGTTGGAGCCGGCGAAGAAGCAACGCAGAAGGGCGCGGTCGTCAGGGGCGCGGTGAGGGAATTTGTTGTGAACGAAGGTTGCGGCCAACAGGCGTTTGCCCTCGTTGCGCGGGACTAGAAATCCGAAACCGGGTGGCAGCGATTGTCGTACATCGCGATCGTAGCCGAGGCCGACCGTGATGGAAGAACTGTAGCCGATGGCGGCTAGTTCGGTGGAGAGTTCAGGGTTGCAGACGGACAGAACATGCGCGGCGGCGCGCGCGGGTAGGGCGAGGATGATGGCATTGAAGTGATCGGATTTCAAGCCTGCCGATACGCTCCAGCCTCCGGTGCGAGGTTGAATGGACTGCACCGGAGTGTTGGTGAGCAAGGACGCTTGGTTCAGCCGCGGCACGATAGTTTCAACGAGCTGCTGCATGCCCTTCTTGAGAGAAGTAAAAAGTGGCGGGGTGGGGTTATTCGCCGGGCGCTGCATTTTTTTTCTACCGGCGAGCATGGCGCGGCCGAGACTGCCGTGAGTGCGCTCCATTTCGGCGAAGCGGGGAAGCACGGCGCGGACGCTGAGGCTGTTGGCTTCGCCTCCGTAGACGCCGGAAAGGAGCGGATCGGCCAGGCGGTCGACCATTTCGCTTCCGTAGTGGCGCTCGACTAGCGAAGCTACGCTTTCGTCGGCTCCTAGAGGGCGTGGCGGATGGAGTAGCTCACGGGCCATGCGGAGTTTGGTGGTCCAGGAAAAGAGCGGCGAGAGTCCGGTGGGCAGGATTTTCGTCGGGACCATGAACATGAGTCCGTCGGGGATGGGGATAAGTTGGCCGCGGACCAGGATGTAGGTTTTACGGTCGGCATCGTTCGAGCCGATTAGCTGATCGCCGAGTCCGAGTGCGCGGCAGAGATCAGCGGCCCATGGCTTTTCACTGATGAAGGAGTCGGGTCCAGCTTCGACGATGCAGTCGTGGATGTGCTCGGTGCGGAGGACGCCGCCGAGTTGTGGCGAGGATTCGTACAAAGTGTATTCGAGGACTCCGGCGCGGCGATGCTCTTCGAGAGCGAAAGCAGCGGCGAGTCCGGAAATGCCACCGCCGATGATGGCGATGCGAGTCATGAACGCGGGCTTCGGGCTTCGGCTTTCGGCTTTCGGCCTGCGGCTTGAAGTTCGCGAGTGTTGGCGGCAGCGAGAGCCGCGGAATAATCTTGCACCAGCCGAGCTAAGTTCTTCACGTTTTCCACCGGCGTTTCAGGCAGGATGCCGTGGCCTAGATTGAAGATGTGGCCGGGACGTGCGGCGGCGAGTTTAAGAATATGTTCGGCGCGAGTCTTGAGTTCCTTCCAATCTGCGAACAGCAAGATGGGATCGAGATTGCCTTGCACCGCGCAACGATATTCCAGGTTGCGCCAGCCAATGTCGAGCGGGATGCGCCAATCGAGGCCGATCACTTCGGCTCCGGTTTCATTCATTGCGGGCAGCAGCGTGGCACTGTCGGTGCCGAAATAAATGATGGGCGCGCCGGTCTTCTGCAAACTCCGGACGAGGCTGGTTACATGCGGCAAGACGTAACGGCGGTAGTCTTCCACGCTCAGGCAGCCGACCCAACTATCAAAAATCTGAATGACGTCAGCCCCGGCGTGCACCTGAGCGGCAGAATACTCAGCGGTGACGGCGACCAGCTTTCGCATTAGCTCGTCCCAATCAGCGGGCGAGTTGTACATCATCTTTTTCGCGTGGAGGTAGTGGCGGGAGCCGCCCCCTTCGATCATGTAGCTGGCGAGCGTGAAGGGAGCTCCGCAAAATCCGATGACGGGAATTTTTCCGGCAAAATGTTTTGCGACTTGGCTCACGGCTTCGGAGACATAGCCTAAGTCGGCGGCATGGTCGGTGCGGAGTTGGGCTATGTCTTCGTGGCTGCGGACAGGCCTTTCGATGACGGGGCCTTCGCCAGCCGAGAAATGAAAGGGCAGGCCCATGACCTCGAGCGGAAGCAGCAGATCGGCGAAAATTATGGCGGCGTCGACGCCGAGAAACTCAGCCGCGGTGAAGGTGACTTCAGCGGCGAGTTCCGGTTTCTTGCAGATTTCGAGTAGCGAATGCTGCTTGCGAACAGCGCGGTACTCGGGCATGTAACGTCCGGCCTGGCGCATGAACCAGACTGGAGTGCGCTCGACGGGTTGAGACTTGCAGGCGCGGACAAAGAGTGAATTAGGCGCAGACATGGACCGACTACTGTAGCATTTTTGCGGGAAGGCATGCGCGCCAGGGAGTCGCTGGTGTGCGAGACTAATGAGGATGAAATTGTCATTAACCTCGCAGGCGTTCGCCGATCAGAAAATCTACAAGGCTGGAAATGAATGAGCGAAAGAGCAATCGTCAAAGAGAAAGTGGAACTTGCGGTAGCGGATGGAACTCGGATGGCGGCCTACGTGGCTCGTCAGGGGCACGGCGGGCCGCATCCCGGACTGCTTGTGTTTCAGGAAGCATTTGGAGTTAACCATCATATCCGGAATGTGACTGAACGATTTGCCGCGGAGGGATATGTCGCAATTGCTCCGGAGCTCTTTCACCGGACAGCGCCAGGATTTGAGGGCAGCTATACCGACTTTGATTCAGTGAGACCGCATGTGCAGGCGGTGACCGTGGAGACGGCGGAGTTGGACGTGCGATCGGCTTACGAATGGCTGCGTTCGAATGAGCGCGTACGAGCGAACGAGATTTCGAGCATTGGATTCTGCATGGGTGGCCGCGTTTCATTTATTGCCAACGGCGTGGTTGCGCTGCGGGCTGCAGTTTCGTTTTACGGAGGAGGAATCGCTCCTGGCTTGCTGGATCGCGCGTCGACGCTGCAAGGGCCGTCGCTTTTTATCTGGGGCGGATTGGATAAGCACATTACGCCTGAGCATCGGAAGGCCGTGACTGACGCCTTGACAGCACAGCAGAAAAGTTATGTGAATGTCGAGTTCTCTCGCGCCGATCATGGATTCTTCTGCGACGAACGTGCGGCGTATGAACCGCACTCGGCGCGGCAAGCGTGGGCCTTGACCCTGGAGTTTCTGCGGTCGTGATAAAACTTGGAATGCTCGTCGTGATAGTGTTCGCTTTTCTTGTGATGGGAGTGGTGTCGCAGGTATCGGCCGTCGGTACCGGGCGCGAAGAAAAACCTTCAGCTCCTACTTTTTATAAGGATGTAGTTCCGATCCTGCAGAATAAATGCCAGAGCTGCCACAGGGTTGGAGAAGCTGCGCCGATGCCGCTGGTGACTTACGAGCAAACGCGGCCATGGGCGGGGAAGATTGCTGCCGCCGTCGAAATGAGAATGATGCCGCCTTGGTTTGCGGATTCGAGGTACGGGCATTTTGCAAACGATCCATCATTGAGTGAGCAGCAGATTGCGACGATTGCGGCGTGGGCAAAGGATGGAGCGCCGGCGGGGGACGCGCACGATGCGCCTGCGCCACGGATTTGGAGTGAAGGGTGGAATATTCCGCAGCCGGATTTGGTCGTGAAGATGCCCAAGCCGGTGTAGATTCCAGCGCGCGGCGAGGTGGAATATACGTACGAGATTGTGCCCACCTATTTTTCGGAGGACAAATGGGTGCAGATGGTGGAAGTGCGGCCGTCGAGTGCGGCGCATGTGCACCATGCGGTGGTGTACATCCGGCCTCCGGATTCGCTGTGGTTGCGGCATGCCCCGGTGGGCGAGCCTTTCACCGCGTCGATGTTGACGGATCCCGAAGAACGGCGGGAGGCGCACGAGACTACCAGCGATCTGCTGCTGGTGTATGCGCCGGGGAGTGCGCCGGACCGGTGGGCAGATGGCATGGCGAAGTTTGTGCCGGCGGGATCGGATCTGGTGTTTCAGATGCATTACACGACGAACGGCGAAGCGGCGAGTGATGAGACCAGCGTTGGGATGGTATTTGCGAAGAGTCTGCCGAGGCAACGAGTGATTACCCTGCAGTTGAACAATCATGCGCTGATTATTCCGCCGGGGGCGGACGATTTTCGCGTGGAAGTGCAGGGAACATTACCGAACGATGCGACTTTGCTGAGTCTGTTTCCACATATGCACCTGCGCGGAAAACGCTTTGAATACGACATTATGCATGATGACGGAAGCGTGGAGATGCTGCTGCGGGTGAATTATCACTTTCACTGGCAGTTGAGTTACAAGCTGGCTGAGCCGCGAGAGTTGAAGGCTGGGACAAAGCTGCGGGCGGTGGCGTGGTATGACAATTCGAAGAACAATCCGCACAATCCCGATCCGGAGAAGACGGTGACTTGGGGTGATCAGACTTCGCAGGAAATGATGGTGGGATTTTTTGATGTGGCGGTGCCTGCGGGGATGGATAAATGGAAGTTTTTTATCCGGCATGGAGCGGGAGCAAAAACTCAGTGATCGGCTCGCTACGCTCGCCGGGACGGCCGAAGCGGCCGTCCCCACCTGGGTCTAAGGCTGCTTACTGGGCTGTGGCCGCCGTGTTTCTGGCGGTTTATGTGGGATCGATGTTCACTCCGGGGTTGCTGGATGATGCCGACAGCACGCACGCGGAGGCCGCGCGCGAGATGGTCGCGACGGGAGATTACGTCACACTGCACGTGAATGGCGTGCGGTATTTGGAGAAGGCTCCGCTACCGTATTGGCTGGTGGCGTTCAGTTACAAAGTTTTGGGAGTGAACGAATTCAGCACGCGGTTGCCGATGGTGTTGTCGGTGATGCTGCTGGGAGTGTTGGGATTTTTGTGGGGGCGTCGCGCATTTGGAGAACGAACAGGGGTTTATGCGGGACTGTTTGTTTACGCCTGCGCCGGGGTTTTCTTGTTCACGCGGGTGCTGATTCCTGAAGTGCTGTTGAGCTTGCTGATTGCCGCGGCACTTTATTTTTTCCTGACTGCGCTCGAGCCAAGCGCCGAGGTCTGGAGATGGTACGCGGGATACGCGATGATGGCGTTGGGCGTACTGACCAAGGGACTGATCGCATTGGCGTTTCCGTGTGGAGCGGCGTTTTTCTTCCTGCTGATTACGGGAGAATGGCGACGGTGGCGGGAGTTCCGGCTGATTTCAGGGCTCGCGCTTTTTCTAGCGATTGCCGCGCCCTGGCACATTCTGGCGGGTTTGCGGAATCCGGGTACGGCCGAGCATCATGGCTTTTTCTGGTTTTATTTTGTGAATGAACATTTCCTGCGATTCCTGGGGAAGAGGTATCCGCGGGATTACAACAAACTTCCGGCGGCGCTTTATTGGTCGCTGCATCTTGTGTGGTTGTTCCCGTGGAGTTTTTATTTGCCGGCAGCGGTGAAGATCGCAGTCGAGGAGTGGCGAAGTCGACGCAGCGCTGGCTCGAGTGAGGATGTGCGGAAGGGAAGCGATTTTGCTTCGCGGACGCGGCTGCTGTGCTGGATTTGGGCGGGATTAGTGCTGATCTTTTTTGCCATCTCGACCAACCAGGAGTACTACACGTTTCCAGCGTACTTGCCGATCTTGCTATTGCTGGCAGACGGCGTAGCGCGATGCGAGCGAGTGGAGTGTGAAGAAGGAGTTCGCGCTGGTTGGCTGACAACTTCTGCGGGATTGCTGGCTGTGATTGGAGTTGTGGCCAGCGCCGCGCTGGCGGTGGGTTTGTGGCAGTCGCGGAACTTGCCGTTCGAGCCGGACATTGGGCGCTTGCTGAGCGAGCAAGATACAAGCGCGTATACGCTTTCGACCTCGCACATGCTGGATTTAAGTTACGCATCGTTTGCTGCGCTGCGCTTGCCGGCTATGTTGGCAGCGGTGGTGTTGCTGGTGGCTCCGTTGACGTCATTTATTTTGCGCTGGTGCCGGCGACACTACGCTGCGACTTGGGCGCTGGCGGCGGGATTTGCGGTGTTCCTGGTGGCGGCGCACATTTCGCTAGCGCGATTCGGTCCGTATCTTTCGTCGAGGCAGTTGGCGCAGGAAATCGCGGCGCGAGCGCGACCGGACGATAAGGTGATGATTTATGGCGATCAGGCTTTTGGATCGTCATTGCTGTTTTATTTGCGTCGGCCGATCGATCTGGTCGAGGGGCGGACTACTTCGATGTGGTTTGGTTCGACGTTTGCGGATGCGCCTAAGATCTATTTGAGCGACGCAGACTTGCAGCAGGACTGGGCCGGCAGCGGGCGGGTATTCTTGTTTGTGCCGTCGTACGAAAAGGCAAGAGTAGATGCGCTCTTGCCGGAAAAGTTTGTGGTCGCAGAAGTCTCGGGGAAGTATGTGTACAGTAATCAGCCGTGATGGGTAAAGCTTGAATCGCGGAGTTCGCGGAGAAGAGCCGCGGAGATTGCGGAGATCCTGTATTTCTTGTTCCTACATTTCTTGTTGAGGCTTTCATCGATGAAGAGGAAACTGGCGTTGGCTTTTGGGTTGATCGCTTTTCTGGTTACTGGTGGGGCGGTGATGGAAGTTGCGAAGGCGCAGGCCGCCGGAAGTGCGCAGGCCCCCGGGGGTGCGGCGGGGCCGAAGAAGGCTGAGGAGCAATATAAGAATATCCAGGTGCTGAAGGGCATTCCGGCGGATCAATTGATTCCTTCGATGCAGTTCGTCACGGCATCCCTGGGTGTGGAGTGCGAGTTTTGCCATGTGCAAGGCGCGTTCGAGAAGGATGATAAGAAGCCGAAGCAGACGGCGCGAAAGATGATGGAGATGATGTTCGCCATCAACAAAGATAACTTTGAAGGCCATCGCGAAGTGACTTGCTATTCTTGCCACCGGGGCAGCCCTAATCCGGTTGGCACGCCGGTGGTGATGGCGGAAGAGCCGAAGCTGGGCGCTGGTGAAGCGAGGCCTGAAGAAAAGAAGAGCGACGGCACGAACGGGAAAGAGGCAAATGGGCCATCTGCCGACCAGTTCTTCGACAAGTATCTGCAAGCCGTGGGCGGCAGCGCTGCGATCGACAAGGTTACGAGCCGTGTGATGACGGGCACGATCACCTTCGGAGACAGGAACGTGCCGATCGATATTTACTCGAAGGAGCCGGATAAGCGGATATCGTTCACGCACACGCCCGACGGAGACAGCGTGACGGCTTTCAACGGTCACGAAGGCTGGTTGGGTTTTCCGGGGCGCCCGCCGCGCGAAATGCATGGGCCAGACATCGACGCGGCAGCGATGGATGCTGACCTTCATTTTGCGGCGCATCTGAAGGGGATGTTCAGCGAGGCGCAAGTGCAAGGCACGGAGAAGATCGGTGAGCATGACGCGTACCTCGTGGTCGGGAAGCGCGAGGGAAAGCCTCCACTGAAATTGTATTTTGACGCGCAATCTGGATTGCTCGTGAGGCTGGTTCGATATGGAGAGACCCCGTTGGGGCAAATGCCTACGCAAATCGACTATGCGGACTATCGCGATGCGGGCGGGGTAAAGATTCCGTTCCGATGGACGCTGGCACGGCCGAGTGGGCGGTTCACGATTCAGGTGAGCGAGGTCAAAGAGAATGTTCCGGTGGATGATGGGAAGTTTGTCAAGCCGGCAGCGCCTCCAGACGAAAAGAAAGGGGCGGCTCACTAGAGGCGTGATTACGCGATTACGTTGGTCACGGTCGGGCGCATAAAACTCCGGGTTAGGATGTTGCAAGGGGATGCAAATGCGAATCGTGATCAGGCTGGCGGTTTTAGCGATGGCTGCTTCCGTAATCTTGGCGGCGCAGGCGCAACCCGGCGCCAGCGCCGTGGAGCAGCAATTGTTTGCTTCGGTAAATCAAGCGCGCCGGGCTCAGGGCTTGCCAGATTTGAAATGGAATGAAACGCTGGCAGCGGCAGCGCGGCGGCATGCCGGTTTGATGGCCCAACATGGTTCGGCGGAACATGGGTATGCTGGAGAGCCTACACTGGCTTCGCGGATCACGAAGGCCGGAGGACATTTTGTCTGGCTGGCGGAAAACGTAATTCAGGGCGCGAGCGCGGAGGGTATTCAAGAGGGATTCTTGAAATCTGCAAATCACCGCGCGAACATGCTGGATTCGGATATGGACTCGATTGGCGTGGGAGTGGTTGAGCGCGGTGGGCAGCTGTTTGCGGTTGAAGATTTTTCCAAGGCGAAGTAACGAGCTTTATTTTCTTGTTTTCTGCAATAACAAATCCTGATGGGAACGATAAATAGTTTCGATTTCCGCGGAGCGGCTGCAGACGATAGAGTGAGCCTGCGGTGTTGTGTTCGCCTGGAGTTCGCTTGCGGAGGCACGAACTGAGAACAACATCATGACGAAAGTGGAAGCGGTGATTCAGAACTCCAAGCTGGAAGCGGTGAAGAACGCGCTGCACGAAATTGGCGTTGAGGGCATGACGGTGCTTGAGGTGAGAGGGCATGGGCGGCAAAAAGGGCATACTGAGGTCTACCGCGGCCGCGAATATAGCGTGGACCTTATTCCCAAGACCAAGCTTGAGGTCGTGCTGGCGGATGCGATGGTGGAGAAGGCCGTGCAGGCCATTCTGACGGCGGCGCGCACGGGCAAGATCGGCGATGGAAAGATTTTTCTGACGCGCGTGGACGAAGCGATTCGCATCCGCAATGAGGAGCGCGGCGAGGGAGCATTGTAGGGCTCAACATTGAGCGAGCATTCTACCGGGACGCGACCGGACGGCATCTTAGCGGGCATCGATTCATGATCCATCGTCATGACGGCAGCGTCTTCACTGATCAGTGAACTGCGGGGTTCTCTCGCCGAGGAGTCGGCGCGCATGGAGCGCGACTTCACGGCGACGGGGGACGGTGGTGCCGCGGTTGCGCACCGCACGCGGCTCATCGAAGATATTCTAAAGCGGCTGTGGCACGATTTGGTGTCGGCTGACGAAGCGGGGCCGCGAGACTTCACGCTGGTGGCGACCGGAGGTTTTGGGCGCGGCTGGCTCTTTCCTTATTCTGATATTGATTTGCTTTTTCTCTATGCCGACCGTCACGGCGAAGAAATTCACAAAGAGGCAATCCGGCGATTCTCGCAAGAACTGTGGGACCTGAAACTCAAGCTGAGCCCTGCATCGCGGATGCTTTCGGAATGCGATCGCTTTGATCCAAATAACACTGAATTCACCATCTCTCTTCTGGATTGCCGCTACCTGGCGGGCGACCGTGAATTGTTCGCGCGGCTTCACGATAAAGTGATCCCAAAGCTGGTGATGCGGGAAGCGAAACCGCTGCTGCAGGGGTTGGCTGAGATGACGCACGAGCGGCATCGAAAGTTCGGGCAGACAGTGTTCCATCTCGAGCCGAATTTGAAAGAGACTCCAGGCGGGTTGCGCGATTACAACGTGGCTTGCTGGCTGGCGCTGATTTCGGCGATGGGAAAGCTGGGCGACTGGCCCGACGCCAGTTTGCTGCGGCAGCCTGTGCGGAAGCAGTTGGATGCGGCTTTGGAATTTCTGATGGCGGCGCGGTGTTTTCTGCATTTCCGGCATGGGCGCGATGACAATGCGTTGAGCTGGGAAGCGCAAGATGAAGCGGCGGCGCGGAGAATTGGTGCGCCGGATGCGGCCGATCTCACCGCGGCGGATTGGATGCGGATTTACTTCGGCCATGCGCGGGCCGTGCAGCGCACCGTGATCCAGTTGTTGGAGGAGATTCCGGAGGCTTGGTCTTCGCTGCGGCGGCAATTTCAGGGCTGGAAGTCGCGACCATCGAGTCCCGATTTTTCCGTGGTGGATGGAATGATTTTTCTGCAGCAGTCATCTTCGCTGCGCGATCCTGAGATGTTGTTGCGCTTGTTTCATTTTATGGCGCATCACGGATTGAAGCTGAGCGCGACCACGGAGCACCGAATCGAGCAGGAGCTTCCGGCGCTGGCAGTGACTCCACCGCGTGGAGCGGAACTATGGCTCTATCTGCAGGAGACGTTGCTGCAGCCGCATGCCGCCGAAGCTTTGCGGGCCATGCATTCGCTGCGCTTGCTCACATTGCTGCTGCCGGAACTGAAGCCGATTGATTCGCTGGTGGTGCGGGATTTCTATCATCGCTTCACCGTGGACGAGCACTCGATCCTGGCGATTGAAAGTTTGCACCGGCTGAAGGAATCAAAATCGGAATGGGACAAGCGGTATTCGGAATTGCTGGGAGAGTTGGAAGATCCGGAGTTGCTTTACCTCGCTCTGCTGCTGCATGACACAGGCAAAGGAGTGCCGGGTAGTAATCACGTAGAGGCAAGCCTGGAGATCGCCGGCCGCTGCCTTGACCGGCTGGATGTGGAAGCGGATGAGCGCGCGGCGGTGTTGTTTCTGATTGGGAACCATCTGGAGATGTCGGCGCAACTGCGCCGGGATATTTTCAATCCGGAGACAGTGGCGGCATTTGCGGAGAAAGTGGGCACGCCAGAACGGCTGAAGATGCTGTGCCTGCTGACATACGCGGACATTAAAGCCGTGAATCCGGAGGCGCTGACGCCGTGGAAGGCGGAGAATGTGTGGCAGCTCTACATCGGCGCCGCGAACTACCTAAACCGGAGCGCGGACCAGCGCGTGCACGATGCGAACGGGGAGAAGTTGGCGCGGCTGCGCAGCCTGGCCCCGGTTACGGGCATCAAGTTCAAGGATTTTGTGGAGGGGTTTCCGCAGAGATATTTGCGCGTACATTCCGCCGAAGAAGTGATGCGGCACATGTCGATGGGGGAGGAGTTTAGCCACGATGCCGTGCAGGTGGACCTGAAGCGTGGCCGGCATTGGTACGAGCTGACTCTGGTCACTAAAGACCGTGCGTCGTTGTTTGCCACTTTGACGGGAGTGCTAGCGGCGTGGGGCATGAACATCGTGAAAGCGCACGCCTTTTCTAACCAGGCCGGAACCGTGGTGGATACCATCTACTTCACCGACCGATTTCGCACGCTGGAGCTGAATTTATCGGAGTGGGACAGATTCAAGCGGAGCATCATCGCGGTTCTCGCCGGGGAAGCGGATTTGGATAAGATGCTGCGCGACCGCCAGCGTGGGGAGAAAAGTCTTCGAGTGAAAGTTGTGGTGGCGACGCGGATTGATTTTGACGACGAATGCTCGTCGAGCAGTACGCTGCTGCAGGTGATTGCGCAGGACCGGCCGCGACTGTTGCACCGGATCAGTTCGTGCTTGTCGCGGCAGAAGTGCAACATCGAGATCGCCTTGATCGATACCGAGGGACAGATGGCGATTGACGCGTTTTATTTGACTTCCGGGGGAAAGAAGCTGACGGCGGAACACCAGAAGAAAGTGGAAAAGGCTTTAGCGGATGAGTTGAAGAGCCTAGAGAGCGGATGAGCCGCGGTTGCTGTCGCAACACAAGCATGAAGGTGTACTATTTCCTGCTGATACCATGACCACGCGACGGTTATTCATCTCCTCACTGTTGGTTCTCTCACTCTGTAGAATTTCTGCGGCGCAGACTCCATCTCAGAACACAACACCGCACGCGATTGTGCTGCATGCCGCTCGTCTTCTGGATATCAAAGGCGGGCGCTTGGTGAAGCCGGGAGAAGTGCTGGTCGAGGGCGAACGGATCGTCGAGGCGGGTTCGTCGGTAAAACATCCAGCGGGCGCAGAGGTGATCGATTTAGGCGATCGCACACTTATGCCGGGACTGATCGACGCGCACGTGCATTTATTTCTGCATCCTGGAGCGGAAGATTTGCAGACGGTGCAGGAATCAGTGCCGCAACGCACGATCACGGCAGTGCTCGCAGCGCGCGATGATTTGATGGCGGGTTTTACTGCGGAACGCGACATGGGAACCGAGGGCGCGGGGTCTGCCGACACCGCGGTTAGGAATGTGATCGACGACGGATTGATCCCGGGGCCGCGGCTGCGAATCAGCGGGAATGCGATCAATATTCTCGGAGGACATGAAGACGCGATTGGCTACAACCCGGCGCAACATGTGTTGTCGAATGCCGACTATGCGAACAACGCCGCCGAATTGGTAGCGGTGATGCGGCAGCAATATAAGGAAGGCGCGGACTTCACCAAGATTTATGAAACTGGGCCAGACGAGGTGCGGGACGGAAAGTTCTCCACGATTTATCAATACACGGAAGCGGAACTGAGGGTTGCGGTCGAGGAGGCGGCGAGAGCGGGCAAGCGTGTGGCGGTGCATGCCACCGGTGAGCCGGGCACTCTGTTCGCGGCGCGGGCGGGAGTGGCGTCAATTGATCATGCCAACCAACTTGGCGACGAGACGATGCGGCTGATGCGCGAAAAACAAATTTTCGCGGTACCGACCTTTACTATCTTCGAGTATTTTGCCGATCATGCGGAAACGCCGGCACGGGCCGCACATGAGCGCGAGATGCTCGACTTGAAGGTGCAGGATTTCCGCAAACAGGTCGCCGCGGGAGTGCCGATGGCCGTGGGTTCCGACGTAGGACCGTTTCCTCACGGCACGCAGGCAGAGGAATTTGTTCTGATGGTGAAGTACGGAATGTCGCCGCTAGCAGTCTTGCAGGCAGACCTGCTCAATGGCGCGAAGTTGCTGGGCTGGGATGGGCAGATCGGGGCGCTGGAGGCGGGCTATTTCGCCGATATCGTTGCAGTGCCCGGCGATCCGCTGCAGGACATCAGCGCGCTGCGCAATGTTTCGTTCGTGATGAAGGGCGGCGTGATTTACAAGAAGTGACGATCCACCTGCGTCCGCGCTCGAGCTGGCCTGAAGGCCTGAATTAATCCTGCCTACTGAATCGCGCTGCCGACTTGCGAGAACACATTGCCTGCGTTCACGCCAATCAGCTTGATCGTGCTCGCGACGATGACGAGAATGACTGCCATCATCACGGCATACTCGGCGACGTCCTGTCCTTCTTCATTGGACCAAAGCAAATTTAACCAGAACGCGCTCGCGCGGAGTTGGCTTCGCATTTGAGGCACGAAAATAGTGTGCGACAACCTCGAGCAAATCGGAATAGCTCTGATGAGGGAGGCACGAAGGTAACCATCCACACCACTGAATAAATCCCTGCGGTCCCGGGACAGAAGGCGGAGTCAAAACGCAGCGGTCCGCTCCTTGGGGAACCCACTATCTCGGATAAACTAGGAAGAGTCGGTTCTGGCATCCAAGGTAGATATGGGGAACGCGCGAGTCAAAGGTCGGGTTCTGTTTGGCGTGTTGGTGCTTTGGTCTAATTTGGCCGTCTGCGAGGCGTTGCCTCAGGGGGCGGGAGCGTCGCCATCGATGTATTCCGCGCAGAATGCTCCGCTCACGGCTACGCAAGTTGCTAAGAGGCTTCAGGAGAGAAATGCGCAACGAGCTGCGGCACTGCAGGAGTTTCATGGAACGCGCGTCTACCGCATGCAGTATCGCGGCTTCCCGAGTGATCGCGACGCTGAGATGGTGGTCAACGTTGCCTACCGTGCCCCAAATTCCAAAGAGTTTAGCGTGGTATCCCAGACTGGTTCCAAATTTATTATTGACCGCGTCTTCAAGAAACTGCTGGAGGGCGAGCAGGAAGCGGCCAACGATGAGAACCGCCTGAACACGGCGTTGAGTCAGGAAAACTACGATTTCACATTTGCAGGTTATGAAAGCACGTCCGATGGACCGGAGTATGTGCTCAACTTGCTGCCTAAGACAAAAAATAAGTATCTCTATCGCGGTAAAATCTGGGTTGACGCGAAGGACTTCGCGGTGGTGCGGATCGAAGGAGAGCCAGCAAAGAACCCGTCTTTCTGGATCAAGAAAACGGAGGTTAAGCACAGGTATGTCAAGGTAGGTGACTTCTGGCTTCCCTCCGAGAACCACACGGAGAGCGTGATACGGCTGGGAGGACAGGCGATTCTTTCGATTGAGTACAAAGACTACAAGATTACGAAGGCTGCACCCTTGCACGGCCCGGAAAGAGCACGCGAAGAATCGAAGTGATCGCACCTGTGGACTCTGTAGGAATTTAGTTCTGAGATTACTTGGGAACTCGCAGAAAATGTATAGTGTGAGTTCCCGTCGTGACCGTGAAGGCTGGCATCTCTGCCGCGTGGACAATACAGATTGATTGGGCTGATTTTATATTTCGTTCTTGGTGTGGCGCTGGTTGGCAGCTTATCTTCGGCTGTGTTTCTTGGCCTGTCGCTGTTGGGAGTGTTGCGGTTCCGCGCGGATGTGCGCAACCAGTTCAGTTCGATTCCGGACGATGCACACCTGCCCCCGGTCTCGGTTCTTAAGCCGGTGCACGGACTGGAAGCGCGGCTGCGAGAGAATATCGAGAGTTTTTTCCGGCAGGACTATCCCGACTACGAAATTCTGTTTGCGGCAGACGAAGCGGATGACGCGGCCCTGGAAGTGGTGCGGGAGGTGTGTGCCCGGTATCCGCGCATCCGAGCGCGCGTACTGGTGACCGGCACGCCGTGGCCCAACCCCGTGGTTTATTCGTTTCATTGCCTGGCAGAAGCTGCGGCGCACGACATTCTGGTTACTACCGACAGTGACGTAGAGGTTGACCCGCGATATCTGCGAGAGATCGTGGCGCCGTTGCTGGACCCGAAGGTTGGAATGGTGACGTGCGTGTATCGCGGGAAGAATGCAGCCGGATTTTTCTCCGGGCTCACCGCCATTGGCATGTCGGTCGAAATGACGGCGGGAGTGCTGGTGGCGAATCTGCTCGAGGGAATGAAATTCGGGCTGGGACCGACGACCGTCGTGCGCAAAGACGCGCTGGCGAGTATTGGCGGTTACACCGCGCTGCAGGATTACATCGCGTACGACTTCGCTATTGGCAACTTGATCGCAAAGGCGGGTTATCGCGTTGTGCTTTCGGGGCACATCATCGACCATGTGGTGAATCAGAAATCGTTCCGCCGAATGTGGCAAAACCAGTTGCGCTGGGCGCAGACTACGCGATATTCACGACCCAAGGGGCACTTTGGAAGTGGATTGATTTTCGCAATGCCTTACGGACTGCTCGGATTCTTCGCCGCTGGATTGTTAGGGCACTGGGGCATTGGAGCGCTGCTGCTGGGTGCGGCCGCGCTGAATCGTTTGTTGGAAGCATGGCTGGTGGGCTGGATAGTGGTTCGTGATCCGCAGATACGGCGGGCGCCGTGGCTCTATCCGTTGCGCGACTTGCTTGGTTTTATGGTGTGGTTTGCCAGCTACTTGAACCTGCGATATGTTTGGCGCGACAGCCGGTTTGAGTTGAAGGGAACGCGAATCGCATTGCGGCAGACGTCTTCGGATAGCAGATAGATTTTTCTTTGCGTCGGAGATAGAGCGTTGAGAGTTATTCAGCTCCCGATTCCATGGAGGTTATTTTGCGCGTCTTAGTTACGGGAGCTGCCGGTTTTATCGGCAGTAATATGGTCGACCGTCTGCTCTCTGCCGGCCACAGCGTCGCTGGGTTCGACAACATGGCGACTGGGCAGCGGCGTTTTCTGGAAAGTGCTCTCGCACATCCTCACTTTACTTTTCACCAGGCAGACTTGCTCGATCGCAAGAGTTTGGCGCAGGCGATGGAGGGCATCGAGCTAGTGGTTCATTTCGCGGCGAACGCCGACGTGCGCTTCGGCACCGAACATCCACGCAAAGATCTGGATCAGAACACAATCGCCACCTGGAACGTGCTGGAGGCGATGCGCGAGCAAGGCTGCAAACGGATTGTCTTTTCTTCAACGGGATCGGTCTACGGAGAGCCAGAGATTTTTCCCACGCCTGAGACGTGTCCTTTTCCCACACAGACCTCGCTTTACGGTGCTTCCAAACTGGCTGCGGAAGGCTTGATCCAAGCCTATTGCGAAGGTTTTGGAATACAAGGCTACATTTTTCGATTCGTATCGATCCTGGGAGAGCGTTACTCTCATGGACATGTGTTCGATTTTTACCAGCAGCTTGCGGAGCATCCAGAGCATCTTCATGTGCTGGGCAACGGCCATCAGCGGAAATCTTATTTGTACGTCCAGGATTGCATCGACGCTATTTTGCTGGCGATTGAGCGGGCGAATGCCAAAGTGAACATTTTCAATCTTGGAACCGATGAGTATTGCGAGGTGAACGACTCCATTGGCTGGATCTGTGAGCATCTCGGGCTGAATCCCAAGCTCACGTACTCGGGCGGCGAACGCGGCTGGATCGGGGATAGTCCATTTATCTTGCTGGATTGCTCGCGGATTCGCGCCCTGGGATGGCGGCCGCGATTGACAATTAAGCAGGCGGTTTTGGCTACGATCAAGTACGTGAGCACAAACGCTATTCACAACCCCGTATAGGTTCTGGAAGCAGCTATACTTTTTCCCTTATGAATGTACGAACACGCCCGCTCTTTTATTCTCTGGCATTGTGTCTCGGCTTCGCTTTTCTACCTGTTCCCATCTCTCTTTTCGCGCAAGATCAAACTGCTGCGCCTTCTCGTGCCGAGGCAGTGCTTGATTCCATGCCGCACGCCAAGAGGATCGGCCAGGTTGCGCTTTCTCCCGATGGAGCCCGGATCGCTTACTTCGCCGATCGAAAACTCTCGGTCATGGCCGTCCGTGGCGGGTCTTCGCAGGAGATCGCAGTGGAAGGCGATCTTCGGCTCCGCGATGTCGCCTGGTCCGCCGACAGCAAGCGAATTGCGTTCATGGCCGATGTAGGTGGCGATGTTACCGCCGCGCAAGTCTGGACAGCGGTCGCCGACGGCAGCGCTCCGGTGAAGCATGCGGAGCTGAAAGGTTATGCCCAGGCGCCGCGCTTCTCTCCCGATGGATCTAAGCTTTCTCTGCTTTTTATTGATGGGATGCCGCGCGCTGCAGGACCGTTGCAACCCATGACTCCACTCGCGGGAGTGATTGATGAGAAGATTTACGAGCAGCGCATTGCAACCATCGACCTGAGCACAAATCATCTGACGCAAGTCACCCCCGCCGATATGTACGTCTACGAATACGACTGGATGCCCGACGGTCAAGGCTGGGCGGCAATAGCGGCGCATGGTTCGGGCGATGCGAACTGGTGGATCGCACACCTCTATCGAGTAACTGCGACCGGCGAGATGCGGGAAATTTACAAGCCGAAGCTGCAGATTGCGAATCCGCGCGTTTCTCCCGATGGAAAGAACGTCGCATTCATTGAAGGATTAATGAGCGATGAAGGGTCTACCGGCGGCGACATCTACCTTGTACCGCTTTCGGGAGGGGCCGCGCAGAATCTTACTCCCGGCATCAAGGCGTCACCATCTGCACTTGCCTGGACTGCACCCGATCGCATTACCTTCGCGGAAAACGTGGATGGAAATTCTGGCTTCGGCAGCGTGAGCATTAACGGCGGCGCGGTCGATACACTCTGGACGGGTGAGGAAGTGGCTGCGCCAGCGGGAACTGCATGGGTTCCCGGCGGTTCTTCGACTGGCGCCGGAGATAAAGTAGTTGTCGCGATCGTGCGCCAGTCAGCGAGCGTTCCGCCGGAAATCTGGGCGGGACCCATTGGCAACTGGAAGCAGCTCACCAATCTGAACGCAGACATAGAACCCGCGTGGGGCGAGATGCGCAACGTGCATTGGATGAATGGCGACGTGCGGGTGCAAGGGTGGTTGATGCTGCCCAAGGATCTTGTTCGGGGCAAAACTTATCCGCTCATCGTGAGTGTACACGGCGGACCGTCTGCTGCCTGCATGTCGCGCTGGGCCGAAGGCTCCGGCCCGCTTTCGGCGATGGGTTATTTTGCGCTGTGTCCGAATCCGCGTGGCAGCTACGGACAAGGGGAAGCGTTCACGCAAGGAAATGTAAAAGACTTCGGCGGTGGCGACTTCCGCGACATCATGGCAGGCGTAGACGCGATCTCTAAGCAGTACCCGATCGACAGCAAGCGCATCGGCATCCGCGGACACAGCTACGGTGGATACATGGCGATGTGGGCTGAGACGCAGACGCAGCGTTTTGCGGCTGCAGTGGCGGGCGCAGGCCTCTCCGACTGGCTGAGCTACTACGGACTGAACGACATTGACGAATGGATGATTCCGTTTTTCGGTGCCTCAGTGTATGACGATCCTGCGGTCTACGCGAAGAGCGATCCGATGCACTTCGTGAAGGCGGTGAAGACGCCTACGCTGATTCTGGTCGGCGACCGCGACGGGGAAGTGCCGATGGAGCAATCGGTCGAATGGTGGCACGCACTCAAAAATCTAAACGTGCCGACGCAGCTCGTGGTCTATCCCAATGAAGGGCATGCCATCGCCAAGCCTGCCGACGCGCGGGATTACACGCTTCGCAGTCTGGAGTGGTTCGAAGAATGGTTCGCGAAGTCACCGTAATGAGAAGGCCAACGCGCTGCTACTGCAGCTTCGCATACTCGGCTTTAGCCTGCTTCAGGATTGGGATATCGGAGTCAGCATCTTTCCAGAGAGCGAAGAAATCCTGGTAAGCGGTGCGTGCCCCTGCTTTATCGCCAGAAAGCGCGCGGGCCCGTCCCAGTCCGAGATGAGAGAGCGCGCTCAGGGGAAAGTTTACGATCACTCCGGGATGATCGAGGATCTTCTGAAACTCCGCGGCGGCGTGTTCGCCATTTCCCGAACTGTTCCCAGAAATCAAATAGGCTTGGCCAAGCAGATAGACCGGGTACATGGTGCCCGCGGAGAACGGCGGCGGGTCGGCGAGTTCATACGGCGCGGACGTTCGCAGAATTGCTATCGCTTTGGCCGAATCGTGCCGCTGCAAAGCAATCGCCGCCTGCACGGTGGGGAGCCAGTAATTTTGCATGAGCGTATCGAGCGGGAATTCTTGATTAAGCTCTTCGGAAAGTTTTTCGGCCGTCGCAACGTCTCCGCCGCGCGCCAGGGCAAGAGCAGCTTCGACCTTAACGTCTCGTCCGGGAGCCAGTTCGAGGGCTTCGTGGGCCTGCTTCACTCCCTCGGAGAAGTTGCCGAACTCGACCTCGCGCAGTGCTTCATTTCCCTGCCAGAACGCGGCTGTTTCTTTAGAGTCGGCACGCCGAGCCGATTCTTCTGCCTGCGCCGAGAGATGGCGAGATTTCTCAAGATGGCCATAATCCGCCTGCGTGTCGGACTCCGCCGACAGCAGAATGTCCTCCGTCCCCGGCTTGCCCATTGCCCATGAGAACTGCTCCTGCATTCCGGGCGCATCTTTGCGCAGGAAGTCGAGATAATAAATGGATTGCCGAAGGTAAGGGCCGTCGAGCTTGCGACTCAGCGCATCATCGAAGGCTGACTTTGCTTCATCCAGCCGATTCATCGAAAGATAAGCGAAGCCGAGATTGTTGTAGCCATGGATGTTGGCGGGTTCAAGGCGCAACGCTTCGCGGGTTACGGCGGCCGCTCGCTCGAGCTGCCCCATGATGAAGTAATTCACTCCTAGATTGGTTTCGGCGACGTAATCTCGGGGATAGTCGCGAATCCACAATTCGTATTGCTGAATTGCTTTTTCCAGCTCGCCTGTAACCAGCGTGAAATAAGTGCAGGAGATGTAATACTTCTCGCGCTCACTGACGCGGTCGCGTAATTCGTAAGCTTTGCGGACATTCTCGATCGCCCGCGTGGCTTGACCCAGATTGTTGTAACGAATGCCCAGCGACGCGTACGCACGAGCGAAGTTAGGGTCGAGTTCAACCGCGCGCTTCAATAAAGGAAGTGCGTCGGTGTCGCCCTTTTCGCGAGCCAGTCTGGATCCCTCGGTATAAGCCTGAAGCGCTTCAAGAGACGGAGTGGAGGCTTCGTCGAGCGGCTTGTCAAACTTCTGCACCGAAGCCAGGGATTCCCCGAGCTTGCCGCGTAAAGTGGCGGCGGCCTCGCCGAGCGTCTGCAGGATTTTCTCGCGGCTCTCTGCCTCCGCCTGCGCTGCTCCCAACAGGTCGCCAGTCTTGCAGCTGACCGCTTTGAGAACGATCTCGTAATGGCTGCCCAGGCTCGCGATCGAGCCTGCCAGCAAAGCCTTGCTCGCTGTGCGCATGCAAACGTCGCGGCCTACGTCCTGGGTGATGCGTTGGTCCGGCGTTCTTCCCATCAGCTTCAGGGTGTCGCTCAATCTTCGATCGGAGAGCACGTTGAGAAACGGTGATTGCTCCAGATCGACCGCCAAAGCTTCTTTCAGGGTGCTGTCGAATACGGGGTCGCCCGTGGTGTTGGCGAAGTCCGCGATTACGATGACATCTTTGTCGGTGAGTTGTGGCGGCTTGCGGAAATGGAAATAAAGAAAAACGGCAAGCAGCGCGACCAATGTCAGGATCCCGGCAGGCGCGATTTTCGAGCCCGGCACGGCTCGGGCGGCTGGGACAACTTGTGCTGGGCTGGCTGCTGAGCCCGCTTCCACACGAGTAGCGTTCGCCGCGTGACTCCCGGTACCACCGGCTGCTCTCACGCGACTTGAGCTCCCACGTTGATCTTCGTTTTCAGCAGGCTCCGCCATCAAGGTCACGCGCTTGGACTCGCTGTCTCGTTTCAGGCGTTGCAAGTCGGTGCGGATGTCGGCCGCATGCTGGTATCGCAAGTTGCGGTCTTTTTCCAGAGCTTTATTGATGATGCGCTCAAGCTCCGCAGGAACATCAGGACTGAGCCGCACTGGCGCGACCGGGGCTCGGTGCAAGATGGAGTCAAACACCGCCGCGGTGGTATCGCCACGAAAGGGCGGCGAGCCGGTCACCATTTCATAGAGCACCGCGCCAAAGGAAAAGAGATCTGTTCGCGCGTCGAGTTCCTTTCCCAGGGCCTGTTCCGGCGACATGAAGGCAATTGTCCCCAGCGCAGAACCCGCACCCGTCAGGTTCTCTTGAGTTGCAGTAAGCCCAGAAGTTACTGATGCGCCCGAACCGGAGGCAAAACGAGTCGCGACCTTCGCCAGCCCGAAGTCGAGAATCTTTACCTGCCCGCGCTCGGTCACGAAAATATTCCCAGGCTTGATGTCGCGGTGAATGATGTTTTTGGCATGCGCAGCATCCAGTGCATCGGCTAGCTGGATGCCGAGTTCAACCGCTGTCTCCGCATCGAGCGGCCGCCCGGCAATGCGAACGGCCAGGGTCAAACCTTCCAGATACTGCATGGCAATGAAGGGACGCCCGTCGTGCTCTCCAATTTCATATGTAGTGCAGATGTTCGGATGGTCTAATGCCGAGGCGGTGCGAGCTTCGCGCTGAAATCGCTCAAGCCTCATGGGATCGTTGGCGAATTCGTCTGGCAGGAACTTCAACGCTACGAAGCGGCCGAGTTTCAGGTCTTCCGCCTTATAAACAACGCCCATGCCGCCGCTCCCGACCTTCTCGATAATGCGGTAGTGCGAAATGGTTTGGTCGATCATGAGCGGGGTAAAACTCTGGATGCCATGTTAGGAGGGCGGCGAAGGCGAAGTCAATCAGAGCACCGTCAATCATGGCAGCATCGCCATCTGCTTTCAGCGGCATGCAAGGCATCCAGGTCTTTTCATCGGAGCAGCACAAGGTGTAAGGCCAGTCCCTTAAACTCCCGGCAGAACTCCCGTGTTGAAGCTTCTAATGAAAATCTCCGGATGGACGGAACTTCAGGCGAAAAAGCATTTCCCCTTGCCGGGCGTAACCTGCTGACGGCGTGAACGGCATAGATCAAGAGTCCGATAGGACTCATGGCATCGATCACTCCTGTCCCAAATTGGACCCCTTCCCCGATCTGGGATTTCTACTCGACCTCAAAGGTCGGCAGTGTTGTATGAATCCGACGGCACGCATAAAACCGTCCGATGTGAAAAGAGTAAGCAAACGTTTCCCGTGTCAATTGCGACCCAACTCGCGCCCTCTCTGTTGCGCGTCCTGCTCGTAGGCAGCCAGGAGGAAGACTTCTTTCTCATCCGCGAAATCCTCGTCCGGAATTGGAATGCTTTGCCGGCTGAGCTCGACCATGCGGGCTCATTGGAAGAAGCCAAGACCATGCTCCAGAGCGGTGACTATGGACTGGTCCTGTTTGAACATGAGACCGTCGATGCGGCGGCCACCAAGCTGCTCTCGGAGTTTCTGCAAACCAGGGGCGCAATGCCATTCATCCTGCTGACCGAGCACGCGGATGAGAAAGCGGTTGCTGAGATCATTCAGGCTGGCGCCTATGACTGCATGGAGCGTTCGCAGCTCAACGGAGCCAACCTGGTGCGCACGATCCGCTGCGCGCTCAGCTTGCACGCGACCCAACAGCAGCGGCACACGGCGGAACAATCCTTGCGCAAACTCTCCTGCGCGGTCGAGCAGTCGGCCGATACCATTTTTATTACAAATAGCGAAGGCATTATCGAATATGTGAATCCCGCCTTTGAAACTCTGACCGGCTATTCCCGCCAGGAGGTTACCGGCAAAGCGCAGAGTATTTTGAAGTCAGAACTGCAAGCGCCCGTACTCTACAGCGAGTTATGGGAGAGCATTCGTTCCGGCGCCGTCCGCGGCATCGTAGTACACCGAAAGAAGAATGGCCAAGTGTATTACGTCGACGAGAGCATCAGCCCCATACGTGACGCTGAAGGGCACATCACGAACTACGTTTCCAATGGCCGCGATTACACGGAACGTCTTCGTCTCGAGGCCAAGTTGCTCCAGTCGCAGAAAATGGACGCCATCGGCCGTCTGGCTGGAGGCATTGCCCATGATTTCAACAATCTGCTAACCATCATCACGAGCTACTCCGAACTCGCACTCGATTCTGTCATCCCGGGAAGTACCGCCCAGTCGCGGATGCACGAGATTCTTTCCGCGGCCCACCGCGCCGCCGACCTGACCCGCCAGTTGCTCGCTTTCAGCCGCCAGCAGCCGCAAGCCTTGCGCGTCGCTGAAGTCAACCCAGTGGTCAGTGCAATCGTCAAGACTCTTTCCCGCCTTATCGGGGAAGATATCGAACTCGTCTTTGTTCCCGGAGAGGGGATGGGCAGAGTTCGATTGGATCCGGTACAGATCGAGCAAATTCTCATGAACCTTGCGGCCAACTCGCGCGATGCCATGCCGCAGGGTGGAAAATGCACAATCCAAACCTGCAATGTGCACCTCGATGAACATTATGCCGACCGCAAGAGGGCCGTCATTCCCGTAGGGCGCTATGCTGTCCTCACCGTGACCGACACTGGCGCCGGCATCCACGCCGACCATCTGACGCATGTGTTTGAACCTTTCTACACCACGAAACCCTCCGGCAAGGGCACGGGACTTGGACTTGCCACCGTTTACGGAATCGTCAAACAGAATCACGGATTTGTATGGGTCTACAGCGAGCCCGGAATCGGCACTATTTTCAAAATCTACCTGCCCTGCGTGGAAGAACAACCCAGCACTTTAGAGATGCCGGATGCTGGTGCGGAGACCGTGTTCCGCGGCACGGAGACGGTGTTGCTGGTTGAGGATGAGGAGGCTCTACGCAGAGCCGCGGCAGAACTTCTTAGCCTTCGTGGATATAACGTGCTCGAGGCGAAAGATGGTTTGGACGCGCTATCTGTTGCCAGACAATACGGATCGATTATTCATTTGGCCGTCACAGACGTCGTGATGCCGCACATGAGTGGTGGCGAACTGGCTAAGGAATTGGAAACGATCCGTCCTGAAACGAGAGTCCTATTCGTCTCTGGCTATGCCGGCCAAACCGTACTGGACCATGATGTCAACGCCGAACATAACTTTCTTCAGAAACCATTCACCTTGAAACAACTGGCCAGCAAGGTCCGCTCCGTTCTCGACCACAGTTCCATGAGTCTTCCCGCGTAGCGTTTTGAGAGATCCCCGAAGTTTCCCGCCCGGTTTTCTTCCAGTAATGCGAATCAGGCCCTCGCATCGTGAATGTAGGGTGGTCTCCCTATTGTGGCTATGACGGCCCTCACGCATAAATATAGAGGCGCATCGTCGCACAGGTCGCAGTACCAGCTCTCGGCCGCTCACACCCGCTGGCTCCGAACTGATTTAAACGTTTGATAGCTGGGGGAGACCGTGTCCGTCGAATCGCTTTGCAGCAATCGTTGGAAAGTCTTCAGGAAACTGCAGTTTGTAAGCCTTCTGGGCGCGATAACCATCCTCGTGGGGTGTGGCGTCAGTACAAGCTCTTCAACGCCCGCACCCACTCCAACACCAACTCCGACCCCGCCAGCGCAGACTTATCCTTCGGTGCCACCGGTGGCGATCACCTGGAGCCCTTCGTCGAGCCCGTTGCCCGCTCCAACAGCAGTGCCTCCGCAAGCACAGACTGGGCGAGTGGAGCGACTGATTTTCCGCTGACTGTGTCGGGCCCGACCAGCGGGACGACAATCACATCACCAATTCACGTAGTGGCATCCGCGACGCCCAAGAACCCAATTTTCTTCATGCGAGTTTTCGTCGATCAACTCGCTGTCTACTTTACTTTTGACAGTTCGATTGACACGCAAATATTCGCCGCTCCCGGCGCGCACACCATTACCGTTTATGCGGAGGACAATCAGGGATATATCTCCGCGACGCCAATCCCAATAACGATTTCGTCGCAGGCGCCGAACACAAACGGCCAGACAACCATCACTGGAATTCAAGCCTTGCCCGGCTGGCAGTCCTGTGGCGGCTTATTTCCTCCCGGTTCCGGGCGCGCGGGGCAAATCTGTGCCGCCGGTGGTGGAACGCCAACGTCAAGCATGACGCAGAACCAAACCTCGCCGGCGATGGATGGAAACTCAACAAAGTTCAGCATCGCAGCGGTCCCGCCCGGTTGCCCAGGCTATTGCAACATGCTCTACTTCAACCCGGTCGCCGGGGGAAATAACATAAGCCACTTCATTTACGACTTGTATTTCTACATCGATAACCCGAACGCTGCGCAGGCCCTGGAGTTTGACACGAATCAGACTTACGGTGGGCAGCGATGGGTTTGGGGATCGGAGTGCAATTTCAATGGAGACGGCGTTTGGGATATCTGGAACGACGCGCCCGATACGGGATGGCGGCCGACCACCATTCCCTGCCTGCATAGCGACTTTCAGGCCAACACTTGGAACCACCTGATCTGGGACGTGCAACAGGATCCCAACACCGGCGGCGTGCTCTACAACACTTTGACCATTAACGGTACGGTCAATCAAGTGAACACGACTTATCCCAACCAAATGGACTGGACTGTGGAAGAAATCGATACTGCTTTCCAGATGGATTTGGATAAGACCGGCGATACTTACAATGTCTGGCTCGATGAAGTGAAGTTGACGGCGTACTAAACTCGGCGCGCAATCACGGCGAGATCCGTGTGAGCTTGCCATTTTTTAATTTAAAACGGTCGCTGCGCCAGGTCACGGTGTGACCGCCGAGGCCTGCAACCCAGACCACAACCGCAATTAAATCGCGGAACGGGATCAACCATGCATCCCGGAGGACTTGGCCGTCCTGCAGGACGCTCCGGCCCACGACTAGAGCAATTGCAAAGCGGAGAAGCAGCGTGAGCGCCAGTCCACTCCATGCCCAGAGTGCTCCTCGACTCGCCGCCAATCCTACCAAAGCCCAAAAGAATCCAAACGTGAAAATGAGGCCCAGATAGCCACCTGCCCGAGCGTCTCGCACCCCGCGCGCCCAGCGCAGTTGATGAGCGAAAAATTCCCGCCAGCGATAGGAAGGAAGAAAAGTTTCAACCACAACCCCCGACAATTTCACGGTCAGCCCCAGGCCGGCAATGCGCTTCCCCAATTCGTAATCGTCGGCAAGATAGTCAACGAATGAGATGAAGCCGCCGATCTTTTCTAGCTCGGCGCGGCGGAACGCCAATGTTGAGCCCAAACCAAATCGAATGCCGCCCTCCAGTTGCCGCGCAGCCAACACACTCGGACAAAAATCCGTGCTGATCCCTAACGCCTCCAGACGCGATGCCAGCGTCGCACCCGCCACTCCGCGGTAAAGGCAGGTGACCATTCCGACCTGCAGGTCAGACAGCGGCGCAGTGACGCGCTGCAGATAGTCAGGCTCTACGCGGATGTCGCTGTCGTTCACAATCAGAAGGCCATAGCGTGCCTCCGTCAGCATCTGCGCGAGGTTGCTGACCTTCACATTCGCACCCAAAATCTTCTCGCTGACCACCAACTGAATTCTGCGATCGGGAAATTCTCGCTGCAATGCTTTTACGCTCTCGACCGCCGGATCGTTAGCGTCGCTCACGCCAAAGATAATCTCGTATTCCGGGTAGTCCTGCAGACAGTGGCTGCGAAAGCTCTCGTAGATTTCAGGATCGGTTCCTTTGAGCGGCTTAAGAATCGAGATGGGCGGAAAAGACTGTGTGGACCGGGCGCCGTCGCCTACCTCCCGCTCGCGCAAGAATTTCCACGCGCTCCACATACAGAGCAGGTAATAGATCGAACTGGAAGCTACGCCGACGACCGCGATGATCTGAACTATTCTGAGGACGAAATGAATCATGCAGTCAGTTCGGCGCCACTACGGAGGCCAGACTACTCGTAACGCAGCGCCTCAATCGGATCCAGGTTCGCAGCCTTCCATGCGGGGTAGATACCGAAGACGAGACCAGTCCCCGCGGCAGAAACGAAGCCAAAGACGGCCCAGAAAATTGACATGCGAGCAGGCAGAGACGGCCACACCATCGGAATGATCCAAATGATCGATGCCCCAAGCAGAATCCCGATCACGCCGCCGATGGTAGTGAGAATGATCGCTTCCAAAGTGAATTGCAGCAGGATATCCGGTTTGCGGGCGCCGATGGCTTTGCGCACGCCAATCTCCCGCGTTCTCTCGGTGACGCTCACCAGCATAACGTTCATCACACCTACGCCGCCGACGATCAAGCCTACGCTCGAAATCGCGAACATGCCCACGAACAGGGCTCCCGTCAGCTGATTCCAAAAATCGGAGAGAGAATCCGTGGTCATCACTACAAAGTTGTCTGGCTGGTCGGGAGGAACTTTTCGCCGGCGCCGCAATAGCTCGCGAATCTCGTCGACAGCTTTGGGTACGTCATCGTGGGACGTGGCCTTCGCGCTCAGCCAGTGATCTTTTATTTCGGGATGCAGCGTCTTAAACGTAGTCAGCGGAAAGAAAATCCGGTTATCGTTGGGATCTTTTCCGCCGCCAAATACCGACTTAATCTTTGCTACTGTGCCGACCACCTCAAACAGTCGCCCGTCGATATTAATTTCTTTGCCCAACGGACTCTCGAGCGGAAACAATTCCTCTGCCGTATCGTGGCCGAGCACGATGACCGTGGCGCGCCGCTCGTCGTCAGCATCGGTGAACCATCTTCCCGAGGCCATTGGAAGATCGTAAACATCCTTCACGGAAGCGGTATCGCCTTCGAGAATAGTGTTCTTCACTTTCCGATCTTGATATTTCACAGCGAAAGTTCCCACGCCAAGTTCAGGACGGAAGAAGCGCAATCCAGCACACACGGCTTTTACGTGCGGCAGTTGCTTCATCGCTTCCTCATCCTCGAATGTCAATTTCTTGCGCGTGCGCATTTCTTCGCTGAGGCGCCCAAAACTGAAAGGCTGCAAGTGATAAGCAAAGATGACGTTCGAGCCAACGCTGGCGACGACGTCGCGCACATTGTCGTCGAGGCCGCGTCCGATCGACGAAACGCCGATGACCATGGCGACGCCAATCACGATTCCGAGCACGGTAAGCGACGACCGCATCTTGTTGCCGCGGATGGTGTCGGTCGCCATCTGCACGATCTCGCCGAATTCGTCTCTGCGATTCATGTGCAATTGAGTAATTTTGCGATTGAGTGATTTAGCGATTGAAAACCTAAGTCCAACCAACAAGAAGGTTTTCAATCGCGCGATCACCCAATCGCACAATCGCCAAATTCTTTACGTTTCAAACCGTAACGCCACGATCGGGTCGAGTTTTGCCGCTTTTCGCGCGGGGTAGACTCCGAAGAACATCCCCACGCTTGCTGACACGATCAGCCCAGCGGCCACGGCCCAGAGCTTGATCGAAGATGGCATCCCGATCAGCGCGGTAACTGTCAGCGCAATCCCCACTCCGAGCAGCACGCCCAGCGCGCCACCGGTAAGCGCCAGCGTAACCGATTCGATCAGAAACTGCAGCAGCACATCCTCGCGCCGCGCCCCGAGCGCCTTGCGAATGCCAATCTCGCGCGTGCGCTCAGTCACCGATACCAGCATAATATTCATGATCACAATGCCGCCGACCACCAGAGAGATGGCAGCAATGCCGATAGTCGCAATGAAAAATGTCTGGCTAAAGTTCGTCCAGATGCCGAGCAAGCTCGCGTTGGTTTCGATGTCAAAACTGTCGTCGCCGCCAAGCGGATCGTGCCGTTTGGCACGCAGCGCGGCTCGCGCCTCGTCGACGGCCTCGTCGAGCATGGGCCCGGCGCTTGCGGCCTTACCCGAAATGCGGATGCTGTTTTTGTGCACGCCATACTGCTTAAGAAACATGGTAATAGGAATGAATACGTAATTGTCAGCGCTCTGCCCCAGAGTCTTGCCCTTCTTCGTGCCGACGCCAATGATCTGATAGGTCCAGCCGTCGATGCGGATCTCCTTGCCCAGCGGATCAGTCCCCGCCATCAGGTGCTCCACGATGTCGTTGCCCACCACCGCGACCGCAGACCGATTGTTCAGGTCGGTCTCATTCAGCATCCGGCCAGCACTTAGGTCCAAATCGTAAATGGGTGCCATCGAGGGCGTAATTCCGCGTACAGACGTGTCGCTAATCGACTGCTCGGCGTATTTCACCTTGCCGCTTTCGTTGCGGACTACCGCGCCAATGTATTTGCAATCGCGGCAGCCCTCGGCCACGGCCTGATAGTCCTCCATGGTGAGGTCTTTGCGCTTTTCGCCTTCGAGGTAGTGATCCACGTTGGTGACGGCGGGGGAAACCTTGAAGATGATAAAAACGTCCGCGCCCAGGTTAAAAACCTTCTGCGCAACGTAATCATTGATGCCGGAGACAAAGGTGACCACGGCGATCACCGCGGCGACGCCGATCACCACGCCTAGCAGAGTCAGCACGGACCGCAGCTTGTTCACCCACAGCGACTGCAGTGCGATTCGAATGGCTTCGGCAATGTTCATGATTCGGCTTCCGGCTTCCGGCGTTCGGCTTCCGGCCCTCGATACTGACAATCTTTCAGCGGATTAAGTCTACCAGCCAAGATCGCTTTAGAGCAGGAATGCTCGTGGAGGAGACGGAAGCCGGAAGCCGAGAGCCGGAGGCCGGGATATAATAGTTCTGTTGGCAGCTGGACCGGACGGTCGCTTTCTGCGTCTTCGGACGCAGGGAGAGGAAAGTCCGAACTCCACAGAGCGGTGTGCCGGATAACGTCCGGGAGGGCGGATTCAAGTCCGTTCGACGGAAAGTGCCACAGAGAATATACCGCCCGCATCCTCACGGATGCGGGTAAGGGTGAAAAGGTGCGGTAAGAGCGCACCGCCGCGGCAGCAATGCAGCGGGCAGGGCAAACCACACACGGAGCAAGACCAAATAGGAAGGGAGCCGGGAAATGATTCTTACGAATCAAGTTCCGGCACGTGCCGGCTCGGTGCGTCAAACCTTCGGGTAGGTCGCTAGAGCCTCGCAGCGATGCGTGGCCCAGAGGAATGACCGTCCCGCCGGAGCAATTCGGCGGACAGAATTCGGCTTACAGGTCCGGCTGCCGCAAGTTTATTTTAAATTATCGGACCTCGTAATCTGGGCGGAGGTAAGGAGTGTGGACCTCGGACATCAGCCACTGGGTTGAGACGGCCAAGAATGTTTGCGAGATCTTGGCCATCCTCGGAGGCGCTGCGTGGACCTATCTCAACTATTTTCGAGGCCGGATTTATAAACCAAGGTTGGAGTGTTCAATCGAAGCTTCCATCGAGAAGCACTCGGGGCACTCCTTTCTCAAGGCCGCGGTCAAGGTGAGGAATATCGGTTTGTCGAAGGTGCCTATTCAGCAGAAGGGAACCGGCCTGCTCATTTACTCGGCAAAAATGCAGGATCAACCTCCTTCGTTCCCAAGTGAGGTCCTTTGGGACGAACCGGTGGCGGCGTTCGATGTATTCTCGGGTAAGAATGGCGTGGAACCCTCGGAGGCCATATCGGAGTCAGTGATGATCGCTCTGCCTCAGGGTGTTGTCTTCACCCATAAGGTGACATTGAAAGTCGTTTCCGGCGAGATTTGGTGGACGGCAGAGAGCATTGTGTCCCATAATTAGAACGAAGCTTTCGGAGGCTAAGCATGGCAACTCAGACCCGCGATGGAGAGCGCTGGACGCAGGACCAGATCGACGCGGTTGAAAGAGCCAAGGAGCTGCAACGACGCAGGGAGCAAGAAGCGAACCAGCAGCGCGATGCAAACTCACAGAATCGTCAGGCTGAAGATAGGCAGTAAGTTTATTTTTTCAATTCACTTTCAGGAGCACACTATGTCAGCACCCAGCCGCCGCCCGGAGATTCGCCGTCGCCGCGCCCGTCAGCACAAGATCACTACCCTTCGCAAGCGTCTCGCCTCAGCCCAGAACGATGCCGACCGCACTCGCATCACCACCAAGTTGCAAAAGCTCGCCATCGCTTCGCCGGGCCAGCCCTTGCTGAAGTAGATTTTGGTCAGTTTGGTTGGGATGGGCTGGACCTTGATCGGTGTTTCCGACGACAGCCCGCGAATTACGCTACTCCCGCCGAGGTCTTCTTGCCCGCGTCCGCAGGTTGGCTGGTTGAGTCCTCGTGGTCCTTCGTATTCAAGACCTCACCGTATACGTCCATGATCCGGCGGACTGATTTCTCCCAGGAAAACTTGGTGACCTGCCGGTAGCTGCGTTCCTTCATCTTTTCGCGGAGTGCCTGGTCCATAAGAACTCTGTGCAACGCCCGCATGATCTCGAAAACATTTTCCGGATGCACCAGCACCGCTGCATTTCCCACCACCTCGGGCAGTGACGAAGTGTTTGAAGTTACAACCGGAGTGCCGTGAGCCATCGCCTCCAGCGGCGGCAGTCCGAACCCCTCATACAACGATGGAAAGACGAAAATCTTTGCCTGGTCGTAAAAGGTGCGCAACACCTCAATGGGCACAAAGCCCAGAAAGCGCACATCGTTCTGCACTCCGCTGCGGATCACCGTCCGCCGCAAGTCGGGATTGCCGGAAACGTCGTCTCCAATAATGATCAGCTTCAGATCGGGGAATGCCTGCTCTTTTTCCAGCTCCGTCTTCAGCGCGGAAAAGGCTTCAATCATGCGCACGACATTCTTGTGCGGACTGATTCGTCCGGCATAGAGCAGGAAGGGATAATTGACCTGATAGCGCTCGGCAATCAACTGGCGATCGGCCGCGCTGGCGTGTCCATGAAGAAAGCGCTCGTCGATCGCGTTGTAGACAACCTCAATCCGCCCCGAGGGAATGCCGAACAGTTTCTCGATCTCAATCTTGGTAAAGTTTGAAACCGCGAAAATGCGCGCCGCTCCGCGCAAAACCCGCTTGGTCCACTGAAAGTGCCAGGCTCCCCAAAACCCAGTCTGCTGCCGCGCGCGGGAGAGATGCTCCAGCATGTCGTGCACCGTCATCACATAGGGGCAAGGCAGCGCGCGAGGCACCGAGAACAAATTCGGAATGTGAACCAGATCGCATTCCAGGCGCTGCACAATCTCGCGAAATTCCAAGAAGCTTTTCAGAGAGCGCTCCGGCTCCGCCAGAGGAACGGTGTGAAAGTTGGGCGGCAGCGGCCCGATTTCCTTGACCTTCGCGGGAGAGCCGATGAGGAAGTAGGTAGTCTCGTGGTCTAGCCGTCCCAGAGTTCGAACGACATTACGGATGTATGTGCCCACGCCGAACTCGGTCATCCGCCGAATGTCAATGGCGATCTTCACCGAAGGCATTTAACCACAGAGGGGAGGCGAGAAAACAGCAGAATAGGATCGGGGCGAACACCGGGTATAATTAGCCCGTGCCTAAACCTGTGATCCACATCTCGGAGGCAGAAGCCACCAGCGATTTTGCCGCGGTGCTGGCCCGCGTGCGCGCGGGAGTCGAGTGCGAAGCCTAACAGCAAAGGCGTATTCGAGAGCCGCTGCTAGCGCTCGCATCGGCATTCAATCTCTTCATTTCCGTCGCGACGGCGACCACTGGGCCGACACCTTGACCGAGGTCTGCGGGATCTTCGATCAGAATGGCAACTTCATCTCCGCCATGCAGAACACAACCAAGCTTCGCCTGGCACGAACACAAATCTCTAATTTGACGTCCGGGATAACCGTGGGTAGCAAGTTCGAACTGAGACAGGGTTTATATGTTTTTCGAATTGTGGTGCAGGACCAGGAAGGCAACATGATTTCCGCGCGTAGGGTTTCCGTGCCCGTCGGGTGAGGCGAAGCCTCGACCGGGCGGAGCGGCTAAGAGGCCTTCCTCCCAGACGAAACGAGCTACTCCACAGCTTGGTCTGAACTGTCTCACGCCCCTCGCGGGAAAGAAAGCATCGTAAACATCGTCTTTTGTTCGCCCATTCCGCGCTAATCAGCCCGCCCGGAACGCTCCTATAACCCTCAAAAATCAAGGTGCAGGCTCCTGTACCTTATAAAGTACGTCGCGGGCCTGTCAAGTCTACTTTAGTAGACATTCGACGTCCTCGAAGGTAGACATTTCTTCCACAGGGTAAGCCATTGATTCCATTGATCTGTCCAAAAAGCCTCTAGAAGAATCAATAACTTACGAAAAAAGGTTTTGTCTTTTTTTAATGTTCCAACTGGAACATACTCACTATTTTTCGGCGAGTGCTTCGAACCTAAGCTCGCACTTCCGCCTGCGCTTTGGCCCGGCGCTCGGCATACAGAGGGAAGGCCTCGCAGAGTTCCAGCACGTCCTTGCGGATCCTCGCCAGCACTGCCGCGTCGGTGCGCTGCAGCAGAGCTTCAGCGATCCAGCGCCCGACCTGCTTCATCTCAGGTTCTTTCATGCCGCGCGTGGTCAGCGCCGGAGAGCCGATGCGGATTCCGCTTGGCTTTAGCGGCGGGTTCACATCGAACGGGATCGCATTTTTGTTGACCGTGATGCCGGCCTCGCCCAGCGCCTTCTCGGCCTCGCTGCCCAGCATGCCCTTGGAAAAAACATCGACCAGCATCACATGCGTGTCAGTGCCGCCTGAAATAATGCGGAATCCTTCAGTGGCCAGCGTTTCCGCCAGCACCTTCGCATTCGCAACGACTTGCTGCGCGTACTCGCGGAATTCTGGCTGCATCGCCTCCTGAAAGCAAATCGCCTTCGCGGCGATGATGTGCATCAGCGGCCCGCCCTGCATTCCAGGGAAAACTACTTTGTCGATTGCCGCCGCGAATTCTGCCTTGGAAAGAATCAGGCCAGCTCTTGGTCCGCGCAGAGTTTTATGAGTTGTCGAAGTAACGATGTGCGCGTGCGGCACCGGCGAGGGATGCGCGCCTCCTGCCACAAGCCCGGCGAAGTGCGCCATGTCGACTAGATAGAGCGCGCCTACTTTGTCTGCGATCTGGCGCATGCGAGCGAAATCAATGATGCGCGGGTACGCGCTGCCGCCGCCGATGATGAGCTTCGGGCGGTGCTCCTCTGCGAGTTTTTCCAGCGCGTCATAGTCAATCGTCTCGGTCTCTTTGGTCACGCCGTAAGGGACAATCTTGTAGGTCTTGCCTGAAAAATTCAGGTGATGTCCGTGCGTGAGATGGCCCCCGTGAGCCAAGTTCAATCCCAGGATCGTATCGCCCGGCTGCAGCACGGCGGCGTAGGCTTCCATGTTTGCTTGCGAGCCGGCGTGTGGCTGCACATTGGCGTGCTCCGCGCCGAATAATTGTTTGGCACGATCGCGCGCCAGGTTCTCGACCACGTCCGCGTACTCGCAGCCGCCGTAGTAACGCTTGCCGGGATAGCCTTCGGCATACTTGTTGGTGAACACTGAGCCCGCGGCTTCGAGCACGGCTTCACTGACGAAGTTCTCCGAGGCAATCAGTTCGAGACCTTCGTGCTGACGGCGGGCTTCATTGTCGATGGCGGCGGCAATCTGCGGATCGGCTTCGTACAGCGGGCGATACATCTTAGCTGCGGAATTCTTCATGTGGTTTTCCTAAAGGTGTTTCGTAAACGTTGGGGCGGTGCAGTTCCATGTAGCGCTCCGGAGCCTTCACCGGAGTGAAGCCAAACTTTGCGTAGAGTTCATGCGCATCGCGGGTCAAAAGAATCCAGCGCCGCAGATTCTGCAGCGAGGGATGCTCGATGATGCATTGCATCAGCCACTTGCTCAACCCGCGGCCGCGATGCGACTCCAGCACAAATACATCGCCGAGGTAAGCCACGGTGGCGAAGTCGCTGACCACGCGCGCGAAACCAACTTGCGCTCCGCCCTCTTCGTAAATGCCGAAACACAATGAGTGCTCGATCGATCGCGCCACAACGTCGCGCGGAATGCCCTTGGCCCAATAACAGTTGGTCAGAAAACCGTGAACCACATCCAGATCCATGCGCGCACGATTGGTACTGATCAGAAACTCGCCGCGCCGGTGCTCCATAATTTCTGAGTCAAGGCCGTTGGCGTGGGTGCTTTCCACTCAAGCATTCTAACCTGCCGGACTTGGTTGCAGCTTGACGCCGAGAGTTGCCGCTGAGTCTGGGTTGCTCATCTGCATCGACTCTGGGCGTTCGCATTCCCAGGCTCTGCAGGTGTCCCGATTTGGAAAAATTCCGCCCTCAGCTCCGGTCTAGAGACTTATTTCTTTTGATGAAAGGCTTGACAGTAGCCCGTTTCGGACGTATTGTGAACACAGCATTACAGAGTAAGTCCATTAGATTACTATAGTATCCATCCCCCGCTTTTGTTGCCTGTTTCCAGATGGCCAGCCGTTTTCGGTTGACCCCACCCATCTGTCACCGGTGACCACTTTTAAACCAGGAGCCTCATAGAAATGGGAAAGCTTATACTTGTGCGCCATGGACATACCTGCCTCAACGTACCCGGGAGAGACGAGAGATTACGGGGTTGGCTAGACATCCCGTTGGACGATCAAGGGCTGCAAGAAGCGGCGGACACGGCGGAGCGTCTGGCGGATCATCGGGTCGAAGCCATTTACTCTTCTGACCTTCGCCGCGCGCGGCAGACAGCCGAAGTCTTGCGCCGCCGCACCGGCGCACCACGGGTCGCGACCAGCAAAGATCTACGCCCCTGGAATCTGGGAGTGTTTTGCGGCCAGAGAGTGTATGACATTCTGCCCTTTCTCAACCTGTTGAACCAGCATCCTGACATGGTCGCGCCCAGCGGCGAGTCGTTTTATCAGTTCTACGGCCGGTACTCGCAGCGCCTGAACGAATTGATGAATCTGGCGCAGCGGTCTTCCGGCTCCGTTGTAGCAGTGACTCATGTTCGAAATGTTCTGGCGACTCAGACAATCATCGAACATGGCGACCGCGACCGCGTTCCGGTTAAGGGCGGTCCACCGACGGGAACACTGATCATCGTAGAAAAATTAGGTGGGGTTTGGCAGATGAGAGCGGACAACAGCAGACCCACAGTGTTCGTTGCCGAGGCTGGCCTTGCCGAGGCTCGTGCATGAGCACCGGGGGTGAGGATCAAACACAAGAGCCGGTGCTGGAGCCGGGGCCGCTGTTCGTGGTCAGCATGTGGCGATCGGGCTCGTCGTTGCTTTACGCGCTTCTGAACAAGCATCCGCAGGTCGCGCTCACGTATGAAGCCGATCTGCTGCTGTTGAAGCCCGTGTTTCTCAAGCCTGCGGCGTTTTGCGATTGGGCGGAGCGTTGGGAGTTGTGGAACGAAGCTTTTCAACGCCACGGGTTGACAGCGGGGGATGTCGACGAGAGCATCTCGGACTTCCCCAGTGCCTTCAAGGCTGCTCATCAACTTTATGCGAAACGGCACGGGGCTACGATCTGGGGCGACAAATCTCCCAATTACTACGACCGCCTCAACGAGATGGCGGACGACTTTACCGACGCGCGATTCATTATTGTCTGGCGCGATCCCAAGGGAACGGCGAACAGCATTCTGCGCGCGGCCTCGCTGGGCAATTCCTATTTCAGCCGGAAGGGCGCAGCCCACTGTGGTTTCCTCGGGTATGAGGTATTCAAGAAGGAATGCGACCGGTTGCTGGCGCGTGGCAAGCCGGTGTGTCAGGTGAATTACGAAGACTTGATTCAGGACACTCCCTCGATGATGCGGCACGTCTGCGAGTTTCTGCAGATTCCGTATGACGATTCTTTAGCAGTGCTTGAAGGCGCGGATCGTTCGGCCATTCTCGAGGGCCAGCATCATGCCAACCTCAAGGGTGACAAGATTGTCCGGGGTCCGCGGCCGGAACTTGTCGGCGTCGCGCTGCGGAAAAAGATCCGGCAGTATGAGGCTTGGTGGCACCAGATTTATGGCTCCGCGTGGCCGCCGTATCCGCAGCTGGCAGACAATGCCGTCCAGTCGCCTAGCCGCTTTTCGAGGCTTGTTGACCGTGTGCTTTACCTCACATTGCGAATAAGAGGCCGAATTTCCCCGCTCGTCTTCTCCTTCATCCCGATCTCACTGCTGCGACGCTATCGGGAGTCGAAGAGACGACGCCGGGAAGCCACCGACGTTGCTCAACCCGGGCCCGTAGACGCGGGAGGCGCATCTTGTGCCGTTGCCTTGAATAGCCGGGCGGCACACGGAGAGGGACGCGGCTAAATGTCTACTCTTACGCGATGGCGCGCTCGTGCCGCGCGCACCCGGTTGCGCGCCCCTCTAGTTCGGCTTCGACATCTGGGACTCGACTCCACGGATGTATTTCTCGCCTCGTATCCCCGGTCGGGCAACACGATGTTGAGGTTCATGCTGGGAGAAGCATTGAGCGGTGTCTCCTCGAACTTTGACCAGATCCAACGCATCGTCCCTGAGATTGGGGTTCACGGTGAGGCCTATCCGCTGGTGCCGGGGGGTGGACGCCTGATCAAGACTCATGAGCCTTACCGGGGCAAATACCGGCGCGCGATCTACATAGTTCGTGATGCTCGAGACGTGATGTTCTCCAGCTTCGCGCGCGAGATTGCGCTGGATGTGCTTCACGTCCGCACTTTGGATAGATACGTCGGCCCTTTCATGCAGGGGAAGATGACGCGTTTCGGCTCCTGGCAGGCACATGTTGACGGCTGGATGAACTCGCCTCTCGCAAGAACGGACGACCTGCTGGTGGTGCGCTTTGAAGAAATGCGGAAAGACCTCGAGGGCACGGTCGCACGCTGCATGGAATTCCTGGGCAAGAAGGTGGATATGCCCGTGATTCGCGCCGCAGTTCTTAACAATTCTCTGGAGAAAATGCGCGACAAGGAAGACCAGGCTAGAACCTTGCCCAAGAGTCCGGGAGAAGAAGGCCGCTGGGTGGGCAAAGGCGCAGTTCACGGTTGGCGGCAGAAGTTGACGGAGCGGCAACTCGAGATCATCGACGAATCCGCGGGAGATTTGCTGGATCGCCTTGGTTACGCGAGAGGCACAAACCAGTCAGTAGGGACCACGCCTGCACTTAGCACATAACCTGAGGGGACACGATGCAACAACCATCAGAAATTGACAGGCAGGACGACACGTTCAAAACGGCTGGCGCCGTCTCGAGCGTTCCACAGAATTCTGCCGGGCGTGGACGCCCGTCAGCCAACCGGTCTCTCAGAATCCGCATTGGCGGGTGGATCGCGAATCTCTTCAGCTGGTATCGATATTAGAGGCCAGTCGGACCAACCGCTTGGGCGACACAAGGCAACAAACCCTACTGCTCCCTGAGGTTTCATCCCGATGTCGAATGCGGACTTTGGCTCGTTCACAATCTTTCTTTTCGTGCTACTGGCGGCAGCCCGCATTTTCGGATACCTGTTCATCCGCATCCGGCAGCCGAAGGTGGTGGGCGAAATCCTTGCCGGCGTGTTGCTTGGGCCGTCGCTGCTTGGGCGGTTTGCGCCCTCGGTATCGGCAGCTATCCTTCCTCTGCATCAGGGACCTGCGGCCAGCGCCCAGTACGCCGCCGTACTCTCTTTTCTCTACAATTTCGGCTTGCTGCTTCTGATGTTTGCCTCCGGAGCCGAGACTAAGGGGCTGTTTAATCGCGAAGACCGACGCCAAGTCGCATGGCTGGGAGCCTTGGGAACTGGAATTCCTTTTGTAGCAGCACTGGTCGCAGTGTCGTTCATTCCGTTGGGCATTCTGGCGGGGACTTCCCATGCGAGGATCCCGTTAATGCTGGTGGTGAGCATTGCCGTGGCGGTCACTTCCATCCCCGTCATTTCCAAGATTCTCTACGACTTGAAAATCCTGCACACGCGCTTTGCCCGGCTGGTTTTGGGAGTAGCGGTAATTGAGGACATCATTTTGTGGGCTGTGTTGGCCATCGCCACGGCACTGGCTCAATCCGGAAGCGTGCCGAATCGCAAGATCGCCATGCATGTCGGCCTCACCGTAATTTACTTTGGGATGGGATTGCTGGTCGCTCCCAAGCTTCTTAGCCGGCTGACTCGGTCCCGGTGGAATGTGCTGGCATCCGCTTCGCCTATTGCTTATGTGGTGGTGGTTTTGCTGGCTTACTCGGCGGTGGCTGCGCTGTTCGACATCAGCCTGGTCTTCGCCGCATTTCTTGCGGGGTACGCGATTGTGGCCGATAAGGACTTTTTGGCTTCGGCGGTGGGCACGGTTTCGGATTTTTCGTTCGCTGTGTTCATCCCGATTTATTTCGCGGTGGTGGGATACAAACTGGATCTTAGCCGGAGTTTTTCGCTCACCATGCTTGCCATTTTTCTGGTTCTTTCCTCGGTCGTGAAACTGGCCTCGGCGGGATTGGGAGCCAAGCTGGCAGGATTCGGAGTCGCGGACTCAGCGAACCTCGCGATGGCCCTCAACGCACGCGGAGGTCCCGGGATCGTCCTGGCCAGCGTAGCCTTCGACGCCGGCATCATCAATGCCGTCTTCTATACCACGCTTGTTCTGGTCGCCATTTTGACCAGTCAGGCCGCGGGCGCGTGGCTTGCCTACATCTTGCGCTTGGGACGGCCGTTGCTCTCCGGAGAAAGTCCGCAACTCGGATCCCAAGGCCAAGGTGAAGTTCTGGCGCCGATTGTGTAGTCGTGTCGGCGCTAGTCGAAGGCGGTTCGCAGGAACGAAGCCAGGTGCCAGCCGTCCATGTAATTGTAGGGCGCTTCGCCCATGGTGTAGTGGCCGCACGGGAGCACCACGACTTTGTGATCGAGTCCGTGGCGTTCGAATTCTGTCACTACGTTGCGCGAAAGCTCGGGCAGGAAAGTCAAATCGTACTTCGCGTAAATGATGAGGGACTTTCTGGGCCAGCGCGTGAACTGATTGAAGTAGGCCATCGGGCTTACGGCCAGCCAGGATTGCCGTAGCGTTTCGAGATTGGTTTGCGACTCCATGCCCTGACGAATGTGACGCGTGGATTGTCCGTGCCACACCACGTCGGCGACGTAGGTGGATGCGTGATTGAATGCGGCGACGCGAATGCGCGGATCATGCGCCGCCGCGATGAACGCATAACAGGAACCGAGACTCGTACCCACGATCCCGAGCTTGCTGTAACCTTGCTGCTCGAGCCAATCGAGGCAGCAGCGGACATCGACCACTCCCTGGCGCACGGCATCGAGCGTGCGGCCAACGTTGGCAGAAACGGCGTAGTCGGCGCGGCTGATCTCAGCGGGCATGCGGATGTCGTGATAAGGCATGGTGAGGCGCAGCACGGCGATGCCCAGCATGTTCAGAAGCTTGCAGAGGCTGACGTAAGCAACGGCATCCGCGTTCCAGTGGGGCAGAAGCACAATGGCACGCCGCCCGCGCGCGGGGAACCAGCGTGCATTCACCAGATTATTTTCGGGATAAGGAGTTTTCACCGGCGCGGTAAAGCGCAGGAACTCTGCGAACGTTCCTTTTACTTTCGCTTCGAGCTTTGGGTCGGGAACTTCGCGCGTGGAAAAAACTTTTACTTCGCGCTTCTCCAGGCGAAAGTCGGTCGGCGTTTTGTAGGAGTAGAACTCGTCGCTTGAGGCAACGATTCGCCGGTTGAAGTCGATAAAGAATTTCGCCGGATCATCGACGGCCTGGCCGGGACGCGAGCCATTCTGGCAAGGCCAGTCTCGCGCCCACTCCACGCCCCAATCCAGCGGACGCACCACGCGGTTGTTGTCCACCGAAGTCAGGCGGTGTTCCCAGTCATACATCCATTGTGCGTAGCGCGAGGGCATGTACCTTGAATATAGCAAGCGCGTTAGGCCGCGGCATGGCGGATTCAGCGAACTGTCATATGCTGACATCCAGCACGTGGATTCGGTCGCCGGATGAGCCGGCTGACGCGCCGCCTTATTTTCTCGACATGCCGAGTGTCAGATAGGCGGAGCCTTTGGCGCGGCGCTGCAGTGGATGTAGCAGGGCAGAGATTTGGCCCGTAGCTACGATTGGAGTTACAATGACCTTTGAATGGAACGAAGCCAAGAACCGCTTCAACATCCGAAAACACGGCCTGGACTTCGCCGATGCCGAGGAGATGTTCCGGGGTGTGCTAGTTGTAGAACCTGACACGCGGGAAGACTACGGAGAAAAGCACTGGATAGGAATCGGCACGATTCGAGGGCGCACGATTGCGGTCATTTTCACAGAACCAGCCCCAGAGACTATTCGCATCATTTCGCTAAGAAGGGCACATCGTGAAGAACGGAAAGAGTACGAAAAAGCGATCCAGGACGGACTGGAAGCGTATTGACGCAATGCGCGACGAAGACATCGACTTTTCCGATATTCCAAAACTCGGCCCTGATTTCTTTAAGAATGCGATCTTCTGGCCGGGGCCGAAGAAGCAAATTACTCTCCGCGTCGATCCCGACGTGCTAACGTTTTTCCGCAAGCACGGCCGCGGTTACCAGACTACAATGAACGCCGTTCTGCGCAAGTATATGGAAGCCAGAAAACGGCAGGCGGTGTGATTCCAGCCGCAGCCCAACCTCGGGAACAGCCTGTGATCGAGAATTCCAATCGAGCTCGCGACCACTTAGCGAACGAGCGCACGTTTTTGGCGTGGGTGCGGACGAGTGTCGCCATTGTGGTGTTTGGCTTCGCGATCGGGCGCTTTGCGGTTGCGTTAAGGCAGTTAGCCAGATTTCAAGGACAAGTGACACAGACCACCGGGCTTTCGGTCTGGATGGGAATGATTTCGATCTTCGCAGGAGTCCTGATGGTTGTGGCCGGGCTATTGCGATATCGGAAGACTCGGGCACAACTGGATGAGGGGAAGTTTGAGCCAGCGGGGTTCCTGGTGGATCTGGTGACGATTCTTACGGCTCTGTTTGGATTGGCACTTGCAGGGTATTTGTTTTATGTGGAGAAGAGTTTGGGGTGAGTGGCGGAGTGAGCGATTAGGAGCGGCCGTCCGTATCGAAAATCTATGGCGAACGATCGGGAAAAAGAAGCGGCGGCGCGGGCTAGCTTGCAATTTATTAAAGATGGTCAGGTCGTCGGGCTGGGGACTGGGTCGACGGCGGCTTACTTCATCCAACTGCTTGGCGAGCAGGTGAAGAATGGGCTGCGGATTCGGGGCATTCCTTCCTCGGACCGTTCGCGGGAACAGGCGGCTGCGCTGGGGATTCCGCTCACGACTCTGGATGAATGTCAGATGATCGACGTGACCGTGGATGGCGCGGACGAAGTTGATCCGCAGTTGCGTTTGATTAAAGGTGGCGGCGGGGCACTGCTGCGGGAAAAGATTGTGGCCTCGGCGACCAAGCAGCTTGTGATAGTGGCCGACGCGAGCAAGAGAGTTCCAGTGCTGGGAAGGTTTCCGCTTCCGGTGGAAGTAATCAAGTTCGCGCAGGCCTTGGTAGTGAAGGAGATTGAGGCACTGGGTGCGGAAGTTGGAGTGCGGCTGCGGGCCGATGGGAAACCGTTCTTGACGGACGAGAACAATCACATTCTTGATTGCCAGTTCGGGCAGATTCCAGATGCGGATGGTCTGGCGCGGCAGTTTAGCGACATGCCGGGAGTGGTGGAACACGGTCTGTTTATTGGCATGGCTCGCGTTGTGTTAATCGCGAATGGTGACGAGGTTTCGGAATTGCGGGCTCAGCGATACAAAGCTTGATCGCGGAGAGCGCTGAGAAAAGCCGCGGAGATCGCCGAGAAAATTAGTTAGCTATTATTGAAAATCAAGCATGGCAAGCGGGGCACAGGCACAAGGGTGGGATCAGCCTTCGCGGCGGCGCGGACTGCGCTACAACGTGCAGGCGCAACTGGATGTGACCGTGCTGCGTTCGGGCATTCCGGATACTTTGCCGGGACGATCGGTGAACCTGGGTGAAGGCGGACTGGCCGCGGTGTTGGCGGGAGAATTGCTGCCGGGCGAGGCGGTGGGAGTGGAGATTCGGTTTCCGAAGGCTGCGGATCCGCTGCGGACGCGGGCGCTGGTGCGGCATCACGACAGGCTACGGTCAGGACTGGAATTCGTGGGCATGACGTCGGAGCAGCAGGTGGCGATTCGCGTGTGGGCGGGAGAAATGAAAGCCGAGCCTGAAGAAACGGTGCAGGCGGCGACTCCGGTCGGAACTACAGATGGGAAAGAATCCGAGAGTGGGGGATCGGGCGGTGCGCCGCCTCCTGTGCGCAATCGGCGTGGCCGGGGATGGATATTCCTTCTGGTATCGGCCGCGATCTTATTGGCCGTTTTGTGGTGGCACTGGAATCGCGGGTGGGAAGATTTGGAGTCGGGCCTGCCTCAAAAGGCGCAACAGCCTCAGCCTCAGGCTCACGTTCCAGCCGAAGTGATGGAAAAGCTGGTGACGCACCGTGTGGATCCCGACTATCCTGAAGCGGCGCGGCCGGCGAATCTGCGAGGGATAATCGTTCTGGATGTGGTGGTGGGACGCGATGGTTCAGTACGGGATATGCACGCATTGAATGGTCCTGAGGTGCTGGCACAGGCTGCGATGGATGCTCTGCGCTGGTGGCGGTTCAAACCTTACCGCGTTGACGGTCAGCCGGCCGAAGTGGAGACGACCGTGGCGGTAGAGTTCAAGCCGTGACAGCTTCGGGCTCTCGGCTTCCGGCCCTACATCTCTCTTAAAGTTCCTGTTTCCGATCCCCAACAAATAAGCCTTCGATAAAGATCAGCGGCGGGAGCCGGAAGACCGAAGCCCGGATGCCGGGTCTACCGCTGTTTGCGCAGGGCATTCAGAATGATGATGCCGCTGACTGCGAAGGAGACAACGGCGCCGAGCGCGACGACGAGTACGGACCCTTCATTGAGGTGAAGGATGTCTGCGAATAAGGCGCCGATTGCGCAGATCACGCCAAGCGCATTGAGCCACAGCGGACCTCGAGCGGAGGAGGCTCGAACTCCAGAAAGGTTCGGACGTAAGCGCAGTTGCAGAAGCAATGCTGCCACGCCGATGGCTGCGACCACGACTAAAGCCAGGGGACTCAAGAACGCTCCGCGGCTGGTGTAGAGAATAACCAGGGCCAAAGCCGCAAGCAGCAATCCAGCGGCGATGATGGTCGCGCTGCGCGGCCGAGGTCTAGGTTCGGAGGTGGAGGGATCGTCGGGCACGAAGGTTCGTCCTAGATTTATACAGGCGTGCGGAGAGCTTTTCAATTAGAGCACGCTCGTTCGACTTCCTTTAGGAAGCTGGCGCTGCGTCGCTCATGCCGGCGAGCCATTCCGCGCGCGAGGGTTCGCCATGGTTGACGGCGTAGAGCACGAGTTCGACCCGCGATGAGATTCCCAGCTTGTCAAAGATGCGGAACAGATACTTCTTAACAGTGTGCTCGCTGAGGCTGAGTTCGCGGGCAGTCTCGCGGTTGCTGAGACCTTCGGCGACGAGGGCCACAACCTGTTCCTCCCGCGGGGTAAGCAGTTGGCTCCCGCTGGAGTTGAGCACGCGCAGTGACGGCACCTCGGAGATCAGGTCGAGCAGGAATGTCATCTGCTCGGTGTTGGCCCAGACCTGACCACCGGCGACCCTCTGGATGCATCGGCATAGAAGCCGGAAGTGCGTATCCGAAATGCAGAAAATGCCGCGGGCGCCGGAGCGGAAAGCGCTGGCCACCAGTTCGCGATCGTAGGATTCAACCAACAACACCTTGGCAATCTCCGGGTGAACAAGGTGAACGCGGCGCATCGCGGCCATCTGATTGGCGACGCTCACGGAGTGATTCAACGAGAGAACCACGACTTTAGCCGCAGTGGAAGCCATCGCCTGAAGAATTGATGCGAAGTCGACCGGGCAGGTAGAAATTCGAAATTCGGACCGGCGGCGCAGGGCGCCAGTGAGAAGTTGTGCTTGCATCCGATTGGAGTCCGCAACCAGAACGGTGATTGCGGGTGAAACGGCGGCAGAGGACGAATTCATCTAGCAGTCTCCAAGAAAAAGATTAGAGAGCGTCCTGATGGTATGGGCGAGCGGGAGAGTACTCAAGGAAACTTGTCACAAAATTTGTCGTGAGATTTTCAAATCGGGAAAAAAGAGGGTGACGCTGTGGAAAATGATGGCAGTTTGGAGGAAAGCTATGGAAGTCTCCAGTGAATCTCGGAGAAAACCCCGGAGTAGCGCGGTTCGGCGCGCGTATCTCAGTCTTCGGTCTTGAGCGGGGTGTGATGCAGTGAACATGCAAGTCTACTTTCGTGGGTACGCCGTCCGGAGATAGTCTTATGGCCCTAACTGAGCCGCTGCTCGGGAAGAAAACCCGTGATGCATCGGTGTTCCGGTGCTTTTCTGACGCAAGTCCGGAATACCACGTTGGTAGACGGAACTTCCTATGTCTTGTTGTGAATTCGGCACCGCGATACCTTGCATAAAGAGAGCCGTGGAAATGACGGAGCTCTCGGAATCCAGGGAAAAATAGAGCCGATTACTGCGATGAAGCCCTTTATTGGCTGGACAAGAGTTGTGGTAATGAGCGCGATGACTTTACAGCTTTGCGTGGCCGCATTCGCCCAGGAGCAAAAGCGGGAGCAGGACCTGGGAGCTAGCCTACAGTCTTCTCCAACTGGCCTAACCGGGGCTGGGACAGGGAGCACAGGAATGGCGGCTGCTAAGCCTGGGAAAGCGGACGGCATGGGAAATCCTCGGCTCGAAGGGGAACGCCGTCCGCTTTACCGGCTCAACCAGAGCGACGTAGTCACATTGAGCTTCAGCTTGTCTCCAGAGTTCGATCAAACGCTCACCATACAACCTGACGGCTATGTCACCCTGAAGGATGCGGGGCCGGTGATCGCGCAGGGGCTTACGCTGGAGGAGTTCCGGCTGGCCGTGGGGCGGGCTTACACAGGATATTTGCACGCTCCGCAGATAGCGGTGGCCCTGAAGGAGTTTGAGCATCCATATTTCGTGGCGGGCGGAGAAGTCGGAAAGCCCGGCAAGTACGAGTTGCGGTCGGACACAAGCATTATTGAGGCCGTGCAGATCGCGGGTGGATTTACTCATGAGGCGAAGCATTCACAGGTAGTTTTGTTTCGGCGCGTGAGCGAGGACTTGGTGGAGGCGCACCTTTTCAACCTTAAACAGATGTTGAAAGAACGACGCCTTGGGGAGGATCCTCAGTTGCGCCCCGGCGACCTGGTCTTTGTTCCGCAAAATTCCATCTCGAAGATCGAACGGTTTCTCAGCAAGCCTTCCTTAAGCATGTATGTGAGCTCCACGCAGTTTTAGCAGAACGGCCCAAGTCAATCCAAATGCCAGACCAGGATCCAGCGCGAAGGGTAGAAGAACCGGTGTCGCCGACCATGCGGGAGTTGGTAATGGTCCTATTCCGGCAGCGAAGAATTTTTGTCGGCGTCGCTGGGTTGGTCTTCATCCTGTCTGTGGTATATGCGTTTGCCGGGGCTACTTATCGGGCGCAGATTCGCGTGCTCGTGCGGCGGGGACGCGCCGATCCTCCGGTGGCTGCGCAAGAGAATGCTCCGCCCGATTTTTCCAGGGTAGAAGTCACTGAGGAAGAGCTGAATTCAGAAGTGGAACTGCTGAAGGACGACGATGTTTTGCTCCGCGTAGTTGAGGCCAATGACTTGGCTTCACACGACTGGTTGCGATGGTTCCGGCCTAATGAAGAGCAAGCGGCGCGTGCAGAGCGGGCGGCGAGAAAGCTTTCCAAGCGGCTGGACGTGGAGCCCCTCAAGAAAACCAATCTGATCGCTGTGAGTTATGACGCCTCTGATCCGCAAGTGGCGGCTCATGTGCTGCAATCGCTGGCCACTGTCTACCTCGACAAGCATATGGAGGTCCACAGGCCAGGCGGACAACTGCATTTCTTCGATCGGCAGACTGGAGAATCGCGCCGGCAATTGGAAGAGGCGAACAAAAAGCTTGTGGATTTCACGAAGAGCCGTGGCGTAGTAATGGCTGCGCAGCAACGTGATCTGGCACTGCAACGCGTTGACGAACTGGAGACGGCTTACCAGCAAACCCAGGTGGAGATGTCGGAGACCGAGCGTCGAGTGCAAGAACTTTATGGGCAGTTGGCAAAGTTGCCCGAGCGGACCACTACCCAGATCCGCACCGCGGACAATCCGGAGCTGTTGCGGGCATTGAAGGCAACCCTGCTGGATCTGGAGTTGAAGAAGACTCAGTTGCTAACCAAGTTTGAGCCGAATCACCGTCTGGTGCAGGAAGTCGAGCAGCAAATCATTCAAGCCAAGGCTGCGATCACGGCCGAGAAGTTGACCCCTCTGCACGATGAAACCACAGACCAGAATCCAAACTACGAGTGGGCCAGGGCGGAGATGCAGAAGGCGGGAGTTGAGATGAAGGGATTGGAGGCGCGACAGGCGACGACAAACGCCCGCTTGGCGGTATATCGGATTCGGGCGCGCCAACTGGGCGAGGATGCGATCGTCCAGGACGATCTGACCGGCGGCGCGAAAGCGGCGCAGGAAAATTACCTGCTTTATGTGAAGAAACGCGAAGAAGCACGAATGGGCGACGCGCTGGACGAAGGCGGCATTGTCGATGTAGCCATCGCTGAGCAGCCGATTGTGCCGGCCCTGCCAGTGTGGCCAGCGGGTGTAGTGCTTTTTGGAGGCCTTGTAGCCGCTTTGACTTCGGGCACGGGAGCGGCGTTCGCGGCAGATTATTTAGATCCTGCTTTGCGCACACCGGAAGATGCGCTTGGGTGTTTGGAAATTCCGGTCCTAGCATCGCTACCAAAAGGAACGGGCAGGCGGTTATCCGCCTGACGGAGATGAGATGAGCGCGAACGCGGATGTGTTGCGAAGATCTGAACCGAGAAAATCTGAACTGATAAGTTCTACGGCACAGGAAACACCATTTTTGCGGGTGGATCCTTCCCGCGAAACTCACCGGTGGAACCCTGAGGACTTCGCACGCGAACAAATCCGGGGCTTGGTAAGGCGGATTTTTTTTGTGACTGGAGCGCAACCGGTGAAGCAGATCGTCTTCAGCGCAGTAGAGCCGAACTCCGATGTAGCCCACATTTGCGATCAAGTGGGGCGCGCGCTGGCGTTGGAGACGCGCGCTGATATCGCCATTGTGGGCCGCGAAAGGCGGGTCGAGCCGATGACTCGTCCTCATTTCCACCATGCAAGGAGTGGTGCGATCAAGACCCGGTCAACGCGAGAGGCGAATAACCTGTGGCGCGTGCCAGGATTCGGAGCGTGCGAATGCACGGAGAATTTGGGAACGGGAGCGTATTGGCTTTCCTGCCTCGCTGAACTGCGAAATGAGTTCGAGTATGCGGTCATTCACGGAGCTGTAGCGGGAATTTCAAGCGAGGCCGAAGTGCTGGGGCGGCTGGCGGACGGAATCATCCTCGTGCTTGAGGCTCACAGCACACGGAGAGCGACCGCTCGAAAGATCAAACAGACTCTGGAAGGTGCGCAGGCTCGAATCTTGGGAACGGTGCTCAGTGAGAGAAGATTTCCGATTCCGGATCAAATTTATCGGCGGCTGTAGGTAGCTGCAACAACTCCGCGTAAGAGATCGATTGTGTGGAAGCGCATGCTCTGATTCCTTAGAAGCGTTTTTTGGGTAGCAATTACTTGCCGTAAGTTTTATTGCGCCCTACGAGTTTAAGACTGTGCGAATGAAAACTGGAACAGCAAATGGGACTCAATGAGCGGTAGCTATGGAGTTCCGGTGACTGGCGTGGTTTTCTCGCCAGCAACGCAGCCGCGGTTGGTCGCAATGCCCACACCGCCGCAATGGTTTGCAGTGCAGACGCGGTACCGGTTCGAGAAAAAAGTAGTGGCACAGCTCAACCAAAAGCGCTGCGAAGTCTACCTCCCATTGCTTACCGAACACCACGCCTGGAGCGATCGCGCGAAGGCGGTGACGACCCCTGTGTTCCCGGGATATGCGTTTGTGCGAATCGATCAGTCCTCGGTGGCGCGGCAGGCAGTGTTGAAAACCGCAGGCCTGATCGGCTTCGTCAGCTTCGGCGGGAAGGTTCCACCGGTGCCGCCGAAGCAGATTGAAGATCTGCAATTGTTGCTGCAAGAGAAAGGCCTTTTCTCCCTGCACGCGTTTGTCCACGCAGGGCAGCGCGTGCGAATCCGGGGCGGCTGCCTGCACGGATTGGAAGGCGTGCTGGTGCAACATGAGAAGGGAAAGCTGATGATTTCAATTGAATCGATCCAGCGCTCACTGGCGATTGAGATCCAGGGATACCAGTTGGAACTGATCTGACGTGTCTTCCCATTTTTTTCATACCGGCCACGCGAAGCCCCACGGGACCGACTGGGCTGCGCGGTTAATTCCCGGAGCAGCATTCGCCTGCGACCGGAGACGGCCACAGCGAGAAGTCGGGGAGAATTTAGCATCTCCATTTTTGTGCAACACTCCATCGCCGCGGCACGGAGGGAAGAACGCCGCGAACCCGCTCCCCCCTCGGTGGCGACCCGGCCAGAGTTGGGTGCGATCAGCGCTGGTGCGGGTCGCCGGCATTTTGCACTCCGGCGCACTAATGGCATCGCGATGGGCCGAAAGAGAAGGCAATCAACATGGCACTCGTGCCGTCGGCGGCATGCGGAATGTTCTCATCGTGGGAGCGGGTGGAATAGGCCAACGACTAGCGAAGCACCTGGCGGCGCATCCGGAGTTGGGACGATCGGTTTGCGGGTTGCTGGATGACAGGAAGCTGCCCGGAAAGGGCGTGATGCACACGAGCGACCTGGCAGAACTGGCACGGGCTGGATTCGTTGACGAGGTGATTCTGGCGGGACCGCACGATCGAGAAAAAACTCTGTGGGTAGTCCGCGCGGCTCAGCAATTGCGGCTGGACGTGAAGATGGTGCCAGACCTGTTTGGATGCGAACCAACGCGGCAAACGGAAAGGATTGCGGGTATTCCTCTTATTTGCCTGCATGAAGAGCGCTTGCCGGTCGCAGGATTATTGATGAAACGAATGCTCGATGTGGCGGGCGCGGGCGCGGCACTCATCCTAATGGCGCCCGTGCTGGCTCTTCTCGCGATACTTGTTCGACTGGATTCGCCTGGGCCTGCGCTTTACACGGCGCTGCGGGCCGGACGCAAGGGCAGGCCGTTCCGCTGCTATAAGTTTCGCACCATGGTCCGGAGCGCGGACACCTTGAAGGAAGGGCTGCGGGAGCGGAATCAGAGAAAGGGTCCGTTCTTCAAAGTCGCAGACGATCCGCGAATCACGCGCGTCGGGCGGCTTCTGCGCCGCTACAGTCTGGACGAACTTCCGCAGTTATGGAACGTGTTGAAAGGTGAGATGAGCCTGGTCGGGCCTCGACCCCATCCACTAGATGATTTTTCGGCCTATTCCATCGAACACTTGCCCCGTCTGGACGTAATCCCTGGAATGACAGGACTTTGGCAGGTCACAGCCCGCCAAAATCCATCTTTTCAAGCCGGAATGGACCTGGATATTGAATACATCCACCGCTGGAGTCTGGGGATGGATCTGAAGATTCTCCTGAAGACTGCGGCGGTGGTTCTGCGAGGGAGTGGAGAGTGATGTCACTGGCACCCGCGAGAATGTCGCTATCCGAATCGTGGGCGGGCGAGGCAGCCTGCCGAGGATTTCGGATGGGGCTGCGTCCGCTTCAGGCGATGATGATAGCGCCGGCTGGGCTCTTTCTCTGCGCGCTGGCAGCGATGCTGCTGCGACCTCCGGATGTGCCTTTCTACGAGATCGATCGCGTTGTATTCCTATTGCTGGTCCTCGGAGTAGTGGGCCGAGCAGTCGTGACGCGGCAGCGGTTGATGGTGGTGGAACGCGCGACATGGCCAATGATTGGACTGACGTTGCTGGCAGTCGTAAGTGTTGTGCAGCAGCCGTTCGAAACCCAGACCTGGTCTTTGCTCGCGGCGAAATTTTTTGTGCCATTCGCGCTTTTTCATCTGGCAGGGCTGGTGTTTCGAGAGGAGCGGCGGCTGCGCCAGTTCGAGGCTTTCGCGCTCGTGGTGCTTGCATATCTGTGTTTCATGTCGATTGCGTTCCTTGTGGACGCGAAGTCCTTGATCTTTCCGCGGTTCATTTTGGACGAAAGCCTGGGCTACCACGCCGACCGCGCACGCGGACCGTTTCTGCAAGCGGTAGCGAATGGTGTTTCTTTGAACCTTCTGGGTGTTCTGGCGCTGCACGCGTTACTGCGCGGAAGAATTCGCGGAATCAAGGCCGCGATGCTATTAGCTTCGCTTCCGGTAGCAATTTTGGCAACGATGACGCGCGCAGTCTGGATCTCGTTCGCCGTAAGCGTGGGGCTTCTGATTTTTCGTTCGCACAACCAAAGGCAGCGGCATATCTGCGTTGCCGTCGCAATAGTCGGAGCTTTGGGTTTGATAATAGTTTTGAGCTTTGCCGATCAGCGGCGTGCGCTCACAGACCGGCTGCGGGAATCTGGCCCGCTTGACTATCGTCAAGCCGTCTACGCGGGTGCCTGGCAGATGTTCCTGGAAAAACCGCTAACCGGATGGGGTGTGAACCAGATGCCCGCTGAGTTAGTGCGGCATGTGAGCGGATACAAGGTAAAGGGAAAAGAATTGGATCCGCACAATACCTATCTGGAAATCCTTGTGGAACATGGCATCTTCGGGTTCGCGCTGTATGCGTGGTTGATGTGGGAGATCTGGCGGCTGGGACGCGGGCCGGTTCCACAAACCGAACGCAACGGGCTATTGAACCAGCAGTTTCACGCAATGTGGCCGATATTCGTTGGCATCTATTTGGTAAATGCGAGTGTCGTGGTGATGAATTATCAGTTTGTGAATGGGCTTCTGTTCACCCTGGCCGGGATGCTGGCTGCGCAGCGAAGGCGCGTTGTGACTGAAATCCAAAACGTACGGCCGTCTTTCCAGCCATTGCGCCGTTCTGCAACATAACTTCATGTCAGATTTCACAGCGCTGCGTGTTGACGATTGCTTATCTCGCGAACCAGTTTCCTGCAACCGTAGAGCCTTATGTCGGCGAGGAGATCGCGGAACTGCGAGAGCGGGGAGTCAACATCGTTGCGTGTAGCGTGCGCAATAACAGGGCACGACAGGGAGCGAACTGCGCAGCTTACGAACCGGAGATTCTCTGCCTGCAGCCGCTTCGATTGCTGATTCTATTGCAGGCCCTCGGATTTGGCGCACGGAGGTGGAAAGAAATTGTCGGTTTGCTGACACGAGTACTTCTGCGAGGGAGAGAATCGCCAAAGCGCCGGCTGAAGGCCCTGTTGCACACCTGGCTCGGCGCCTATTACGCCGTGATGCTACGGGAACGCGGAATCGATCACATCCATGTGCATCACGGATACTTTGGGTCATGGATCGGGATGGTCGCGGCGCGGTTGTTGGGAGTGGGTTTCAGTCTGACACTCCACGGGTCGGACATGTTACTGAACGCAGCCTATCTCGACAGCAAGCTGGAGAATTGCCGCTTCTGCATAACTATTTCCGATTACAACCGCCGTTACATTTTGAAACACTTTCCAACGATCGATTCAAGGAAGATCCTCGTGTCGCGGTTAGGCGTTGATGTGATCGGGCACGAGCAGATCGCTCGGAGCGTCGTTCCCCAGCCATCGGGCCGTCTAACGCTGCTAGCAGTCGGACGCCTTAACCCGGTAAAGGATCATGCATTTCTAATTCGGGCCTGTGCCCGCATGCGAGATTGCGGAATCGAGTTTGAGTGTGCAATTGCCGGCGAAGGTTCAGAGCGGCGGCGTCTGGAATCGCTGATCGGAGAATACGGTCTGAAAGACCGGTTCAGACTGCTTGGCCACGTGCACCGGCCACGCATGAACACACTCTACTGCCACGCCGATGTTGTCGTTCTTACCAGCCGCAGCGAGGGACTTCCGCTGGTGCTGATGGAAGCGATGGCGCAGGGCAGAATCGTGCTCGCGCCCGCGATCACAGGAATTCCAGAGATTATCTCACCAGGGGAAACGGGCTTCCTTTATAGGCCGGGGGACATCGAGGATTTCGTGGCCTGGATTCTCTTCCTGCGGGAACTGATGCGCCGGGAGGATCGCAATGCAGTCAGCCGTCTCGACTGGATCCGCCACGCCGCGCAGACGCAAGTCTTGCAGAACTTTAATCGCAAGAAAAACCTGATTCGTTTCGGCGATCGTTTCCTGCGACTGATTGAAACCCCAGAAACTTTCGCCGCAAGACTGGAGCGCTCCGCATGAGGATATTGTTTTGCAACAAGTATAACTACCCATTCAGTGGCACCGAGGTGTACCTGTTCGAAGTCATGGAACTCATGCGCTCCAAGGGCCACGAAGTAGCGCTCTTTTCCATGGCCGATTCTCGAGGCAAGCCGACTCCCTATGACCGTTATTTCATACCGCACGTCGATTTCAAGCAGCAGAGGGGATGGTTTCACAGGGCGCGCCTCGCGGCGCGCATGATCTATTCAGGCGAGGCCCGGCGGCGGATTCGGGCGATGATCGCGGACTTCCGTCCAGACGTGGCCCACGTGCGAAATATCTATCACCATCTTTCGCCGTCAATCCTATGGGAATTGAAGGCGCAGGACATTCCAGTGCTCTATCACCTGAATGACTTCAAGGTCTTGTGTCCCAGCTACAATCTGGTCGCCCAGGGCGAAGCCTGCGAAGACTGCAAGGGCGGCGAGTTCTGGCACGCGATGACGAAGAAATGCTACCCGGGATGGGGTGAGCGCACGACACTGGTGGCGGAGGCTTATGTCCACAAGTGGCTGGGCACCTACCAGAAATGCGTAGACTGCTTTCTCGCCCCAAGCCAATTCGTCCGCGACAAATTTGTCGAGCATGGCTGGGATCCGGCCAAGTTCGAAGTCCTCTCCCATTTTCAGCAAGTGAGACCAATTGCAAAGCGAGATGCCGAGAATGCTCCGATACTTTATTTCGGCAGGCTGTCACCGGAAAAAGGTGTGGCCGACTTGCTGCATGCCATGCAGCGCCAGCCAAAGCTCCGCCTGATCGTTGCTGGAGATGGCCCGGAGCGCGGCAGGCTTGAACACTTGGCCGTCGAGTTGGGATTAGGCAATGTGGAATTTGCCGGGCATATGCAGGGATCGGACCTTGATCGCGCAATTGCCAACTCACGCTTCACGGTGCTGCCATCGCATGCGTATGAAACACTCGGCAAGACAATTCTTGAGTCCTATGCGCAAGCGCGAGCTGTGGTAGCCACGGACCTGGGATCGCGGCGAGAACTTGTGTGTGCCGGCAAGACGGGGCTTTTGTACAGCGCTGGCGATGTGGAGCAATTGGCAACGGCTGTCGAGTTTTTGGGCTCACAACCGGAACTCGCCGACAAGATGGGGCGGGCAGGACAGGAGCAGATTCGGCAAAATTACCGTCCGGAGGCGCACTACGAGCGACTGATTGAATTGTACGAACGGCTGGCTAACGGAAAGAGGCGATCGTCAGCCACTTCCGTGAAGACGCCAAGTCCGGTCCTCGTTTCTATTACGGCCCCGCAGAAAAAAGTGCTCCGCATCGCATTCATTGGTGGACGAGGGGTGATCTCGAAGTACAGCGGCATTGAGACCTATTATGAAGAGATTGGGAAAAGGCTGGCGGGGATGGGGCACCGCGTGACCGTCTATTGCCGGACCTACTTCACTCCGCCGGGAAAAGAACACAACGGCATGCAAGTGGTGCGCCTGCCTACGATCCGGTCCAAGCACCTGGAAACATTAGTGCATACTTTTCTTAGCACGCTGCATGTTCTAGTGCAGCCATGTGATGTCGTTCACTACCATGCGCTAGGACCGGCGCTCTTCTCCTTTATCCCACGTCTGGCAGGTAAGAAGACCGTGGTCACGGTCCAGGGACTGGACTGGCAGAGGAAAAAATGGGGACGCATAGCATCGGCTGTCCTGCGGCTTGGCGAACGGGCGGCCGTGAGTTTGCCCACGCAGACAATGGTTGTTTCCAAAACGCTGCAGAAGCATTATATGGACGCCCATAACGCTAAGACGTCCTACGTGCCAAACGGGGGCGTGCTGCGCGAACGACATTTGCCTGACAAGCTATTTGATTGGGGTCTTGAGCCTGGGAAGTACATTCTGTTTCTCGGAAGGCTTTCTCCAGAAAAAGGCTGCCACGTGTTGGTCGAGGCCTACGAAAGATTGGAAACTGACATAAAGCTCGTAATGGCAGGAGCATCGAGCTATTGCGATGAATACTCGCGGCAGTTGCGGACGCATGCCAGCGATCGGATCAAGATTCTGGACTGGGTCTCTGGTGAAGCTCTCGACGAGTTGCTCACGAATGCTTTAATATTCGTCCTTCCGTCCGATCTCGAGGGTTTGTCTCTGGCGCTACTGGATGCGATGGGCGCGGAGCTGTGCGTGGTTGCGAGCGATGTTCCGGAAAATCGGGAAGCAGTCGAAGACGCAGGATTCACCTTCCGTCGCGGAGACGCGTCGGATTTGGCGGACCGTCTGCGATTCCTGATCGCGAATCCAGCGGTTCGCGAAGCCGCGGGGCAGGCGGCGAAACGGCGCGTCCGCGAGCACTATCAATGGGCGCAGATCGCCGAGCAGATTGAGCGGGTGTACCTCGAGATGATGGGTCTGGAGCCGGCAGGGCCTCTGGCCAGAAAACCGATTGGCCGCGCGGTCGCTGCCGCACCTCCAGCGCAGCGAAAGGTAGGATAAGCAACCGCCCACACGGCTTCGCAATTCATTTCGAATCGAGCGCGAAACGACTGCGCCACAAAGAGGACGGGGAAACCCGTCCTTTTTGTTTACAATAAACAATTCGCTCGCAAGCGTAGCAAGTTGTGCGATGGCACCGGTGATCTAGAACCACCTTAAGAACTATGGAAAATACGATCATCGTCACTGGTGGCGCAGGTTTCATTGGGTCGAATTTCATTCTGCAGAGTATCGAGCGGGATTCGACTTCGATCGTGAATCTGGACAAACTCACCTACGCGGGCAATCTGCGCAACCTGGAAGCCGTCGCGAACGAGCGCCGGTACGAGTTTGTCCATGGGGATATTGCGGACCGCACCCTGGTGCGTCGCCTACTGGAACGGCGAAAGCCGCCTGCAATCGTTCACTTTGCCGCCGAAAGCCATGTGGATCGCTCCATTCGAGGACCGGATGATTTCATCCGCACGAATGTGGATGGGACCTTCGCGCTGCTGGAAGAAGTGCGTGCCTATTGGGGGAATCTAGCCGGGCAGGAGAGAATCGACTTCCGCTTCCTGCACGTTTCCACGGATGAAGTGTACGGCTCGCTTGGCCCCGAAGATCCTCCCTTTTCCGAGACAACGCCTTATTCGCCCAACAGTCCGTACGCCGCGTCCAAGGCGGCTTCCGACCATTTTGTGCGCGCCTACCATCACACGTATGGGTTGCCGGTACTGACCACGAACTGCTCGAACAACTACGGCCGATTTCAGTTCCCGGAAAAGTTAATACCGCTAATGATCCTGAATGCGCGTGACGGTAAACCGCTGCCCGTTTACGGCGATGGCCAAAATGTTCGCGACTGGCTATATGTGGAGGACCACTGCGAAGCGATCGCAGCCGTGCTCGCACGAGGAACAGTGGGGCAGACGTATAACATTGGTGGTTGGAATGAAAGACGGAACATCGACATCGTGGAGACGGTCTGCGATCTTGTGGACGAAATTGCAGTACCCCTTGGCGCGCCGCGACGCACTCTGATTACATTTGTGAAGGATCGTCCCGGGCACGACCGCCGATATGCGATGGACGCAACGAAGATTGAGCGCGAACTGGGCTGGCGCCCTCGGGAAACATTTGAGAGCGGAATTCGCAAGACGGTGCGTTGGTACCTGGAAAACGAAGAATGGGTTCGAGATGTGACTAGCGGAAGCTACCGGCAGTGGATTGAGACCCACTACTCTTCTTGATTGAATAGATTGCAGCAGTTCATTGCGGGAACCTGTTTCACAAGAATCATCCTATGACACAAGCCTCAAATAGCGCCGGGTATAAGGGAATCGTTCTGGCAGGAGGGTCGGGAACGCGCTTGTATCCCGTGACGCACGCCATGGGGAAGAGTCTGCTTCCGGTGTACAACAAGCCCATGATTTATTACCCGCTGTGCACGTTGATGCTGGCGGGGATCCGCGAGATCCTTTTGATAACCACTCCCGAGGACGTGCTCAAGTTTCAAGCGCTACTGGGAGATGGGAGTCAGTTCGGCATTCAGTTGCAATACAAGGTCCAGCAGAAACCGGAAGGCATCGCGCAGGCGTTTTTGCTGGGTGAAGAATTTCTGGGTGCCAGCCCCTGCGCTCTCGTGCTGGGAGACAATATCTTTTATGGGCACGACCTGGCCAAAGATCTGCGAGACGCAGCAACCAAGACTCGGGGCGCGCGCGTATTTGCTTACCCGGTGCACGATCCCGAACGTTATGGCGTTGTGGAATTCGACGGCGCCGGCCGTGCTCTCAGCATCGAGGAAAAGCCCAGCCGTCCGAAGTCGCGATACGCGGTAACTGGACTTTATTTCTACGATGATCAGGTTGTGAAGATAGCGAAGTCGCTGAAACCCAGTGCGCGCGGCGAGTTGGAAATCACCGACGTCAACAAGATATATCTGGAGCGTGGCGAATTGGAGGTTGCGGTCATGGGGCGAGGCATGGCTTGGCTGGACACGGGCACGCACGAATCCCTGATGGATGCGTCCCTCTATATTCAAGCTATCGAGAAGAGGCAAGGTCTAATGGTGGCGTGCCCTGAAGAGATTGCGCTGCGCTCCGGTTACATTACCGCAGAGCAGGTGGAGAGAATTGGCAATTCGATGAAGAACAATACTTACGGCGCATATCTGCTGCAACTCTTGCGAGAAAAGGTATTCTGATGAATGCAGTTCAGGCGTTTCGTCCTGCGATGGATGCGATCAAGAAAATTCCGACGTCGTTGCCCGGAGTGTTCATCCTCGAGCCTCGCGTATTTGGCGACGAGCGAGGATTTTTCTTCGAGAGCTACAATGAGCAGGCGATGGCGGAGATAGGAATCACGGAAAAGTTTGTGCAGGATAACCATTCCTGTTCCTCCCGCAATGTCTTGCGTGGCTTGCATTATCAAGTAAGACATCCGCAAGGGAAACTCGTGCGCGCGGCCGAGGGAGAAATTCTGGACGTTGCGGTCGACATGCGCCGGAGTTCTCCGAGTTTTGGCCGCTGGGAAGCAGTGCGACTCTCGGGTGAGAACAAGCGCATGTTGTGGATTCCGGTTGGCTTTGCGCACGGCTTCCGGGTGATCTCAGACAAAGCTCAGGTGCTGTACAAGGCAACTGATTTCTACGCACCGGAACACGAACGCACCCTTGCCTGGAACGATCCTGATCTGAAAATCAATTGGGAACTCGACGGCGAACCCACCGTATCGGCCAAAGACCAGCGGGGCGTGGCTTTCCGCGACGCTCAGAGTTTCGAATAAATTCCAATGCGAGTCACAATCTTTGGCGCCTCCGGCCTGTTGGGCAAAGCGCTCCTGCACGAGTGGAACGGAGATACCGTAACCGGCCTCACTTCGCACGCTGCCGACATCCGCGATGCGAAGCGCGTGCTGCAGGTCGTGCGCGAAACAAGTCCGGAGTGGATCGTGTTGGCCGCTGCCTACACCGACGTGGACGGATGCGAAAGTAATCCGGAGCTGGCTTTCGCTGTGAACCGCGATGGAGCAGTGTACGTCGCCAATGCTGCGAAGGAGGTTGGAGCGCGCCTTGTTTTTCTCAGCTCTGATTACGTTTTCGACGGAAAGAAGACAACACCTTACGAAACTGACGACGCCCGGAACCCGCAAAGCGTGTACGGACGAACCAAGGCTGAGGCGGAGATCAGGCTGCTTGAATTGATTCCGGATTGTTGCATTGCAAGAACGTCGTGGCTGTTCGGCGTTGGGGGAAAATGCTTTCCAGATACGATCTTGAAGCTGGCTGCGAGCCGTTCCGCGCTCGATGTGGTGAATGACCAACGCGGTTGTCCCACTTATACGATCGACCTCGCGCGCGCCATCACGCAATTGTGCCGGCAGAATGCGAATGGAATTGTGCATGTGATCAATGCGGGCGATTGCACCTGGTTCGAATTTGCGCAAGAGATCGTTCGGGGTGCGGGGCTTGCTACAACCGTACGTCCGGTGAGCAGCCAGCAGATGGCGCGACCTGCGCCTCGACCCGCGTATTCCGTTCTGTCACCCACTCGCGTGCAAGCCCTCGGAATTGAAATGCCCTCATGGCGTGATGCATTGCAGCGCTTTATGGAAGATCGCCAAAGCTGATCAGACTGGCCGAGATTGCCTCGTTTCAGTCAGCCCTGCTACGATGGCCGGGGCTCGACTGAGATCTCGTGAAATTAATTCAGAATTATATTGATGGCCGCTTCGTGCCCGGAAAGCGCGAGTTCGCCGATGTAAATCCGGCGGACGGAACGGTGATTGCACAAGTCACCGAAGCTGATGAAGCACAGGTGGATGAGGCGGTTCAGTCGGCTCACCGCGCTCTGCGCGGAGAATGGAGTCGGCTCGGAGTCCGCGAACGCGCAGTGCGGTTGCGCAAGGTTGCCGATGCGATCGAGAAGCGGTTCGATTGCTTCGTTGAAGCAGAGGTGGCTGACACGGGCAAGCCAGTTTCCCTTGCTTCGAAACTTGATGTTCCTCGTGCGGCTGCGAATTTCCGCGTCTTTGCCGATCTTGTAAAACTCTCAGGGCTGGAATCGTTTCAGACGGAAACTCCAGACGGAACCAACGCTCTGAACTATGCAGTGCGTAAGCCCCTCGGTGTCGTCGGCGTGATCACACCGTGGAACTTGCCGCTGCTCCTGCTCACATGGAAAGTTGCTCCGGCGCTCGCTTGTGGGAACGCAGTGGTCGTCAAGCCTTCGGAGGAGACTCCGTCGACAGCTACGCTGCTGGCTGAGGCGATGCAAGATGCGGGGATTCCGAATGGCGTTTATAACGTCGTGCATGGTTTCGGCCCTGGGTCCGCGGGAGAGTTTCTGACGCAACATCCCGGCGTCAACGCGGTGACGTTCACCGGAGAATCGAGAACCGGCACGGCCATCATGAAGACCGTGGCATCCACGGTAAAGCCGGTTTCGTTTGAGCTGGGCGGGAAAAATGCGGCGATCGTTTTCGCGGATTGCAACTTTGAAGAGGCCGTCAACGGATTATCCGATGCGGTGTTTCTTAACTCAGGGCAAGTTTGCCTGTGTGCAGAGCGCCTTTATGTGGAACGCAAGATCTTCGATGCATTTGTGGATGCGTTGACACGAAAAGCAGAGAGTCTGCATCCGGGCTGGCCGAAGGACGAGAAGACTGACTTGGGGCCGCTGATTTCAAAGCAACATCGCGAGAAGGTGCTTTCGTATTACCGACTGGCTGAAGAAGAAGGAGCGACCGTTGTTACCGGCGGAGGAATTCCGAAGTTTGGCGACGAACGCGACAACGGCTTCTACGTGCAACCAACTATCTATACTGGACTTTCAGAGTCGGCGCGGTGCGTGAAGGAGGAAATCTTTGGGCCCGTCTGCCACATCGCGCCTTTCGATTCGGAAGAGCAAGCCGTCGCGATGGCCAATGACACGAAGTATGGGCTTGCCGCATCGATCTGGACCAGCAACTTAAAGCGAGGTCATCGTGTCGCGCAACAAATGAATGTTGGAATCACCTGGGTGAACTGCTGGTTCTTGCGCGATTTGCGAACGCCGTTTGGTGGCGCGGGACTTTCCGGCATTGGCCGCGAAGGCGGGATGCACTCATTGAATTTCTATTCTGAGCTGAACAATATTTGTATTCGGCTGTGATCGGAGAATATGAACGGGACCGACAGCAAAGTCGTCGAGGGCAAAGCCAGGCCGCGCGGCAAGTATCCGCACATCAAGCGCGCCGGAGACTTTCTGTTCGTGTCCGGAACGAGCGCGCGCCGCGCCGACGATACAATTGCCGGCGCCGATGTCGATGCACTGTGTACGGCACAGCTCGACATTCGCTTGCAAACACGCGCCGTGATCGAGAATGTCCGCGACATCCTGCACAGTGTGGGCGCGGGACTGCAGGATGTCGTCGAGCTTTCCACGTATCTGGTGAACATGAATGATTTTGCTGGCTACAACGAAGTGTACGGTGAGTTTTTTGGATACGATGGTCCTGCGAGAACGACGGTCGCCGTGCGTGAGTTGCCGCATCCGCAGTTGCTGATTGAAATCAGGGCCACGGCTTATAAGCCGCTGAAATAGGAGACACGATGGCATCTATCAAGAATCTGAAGGCTTTTAACTTTCGGGCCTGGATCGAAGAAAATAAAGAGAAGCTCAAGCCTCCCGTCGGGAATGCACAGGTGTGGGAGGACGGCGAAATGATGGTGACCGTGGTGGGCGGTCCCAACCAGCGGCGCGACTATCACGATGATCCCACGGAGGAGTTTTTCTATCAGTTGAAAGGCGACATTTCTCTTCGCATTATGGAGACACCCGGCAAGCCGCCGCTCGAAATACCCATCAAAGAAGGCGAGATTTTTCTTTTGCCCAAGCACATGCGCCACTCGCCGCAGCGGCCAGCAGAAACTATTGGAGTGGTCGTTGAAGTGCCGCGGCCGGAGGGCTCGCTCGATGCCTTCGAATGGTATTGTCCGAACTGCCATCAGTTGATCTACCGCGCGGAAGTGCAACTGAAGAGCATCGTGAAAGATTTGCCGCCGCTGTTTGAACAGTTTTATTCGAACGAGGGCAGGCGAAAGTGTAAGCATTGCGGCGCGATTCATCCGGGCAAATGAATGCAAGTCATCGACATCCACAACCACTTTTTTCCCAGCTCATGGCCTGATTTGTCGGCGCGCTACGGCACGCCGAACTGGCCGTGGATCAAACACACCGAGCCGGGGAAAGCCGACATTATGGTGGGGGACCGATTCTTCCGCCATATTTATTCGGCTTGTTGGGATCCGGAAGTTCGCCTGCAGGAGATGGATCGCGATGGCATCGACCTGCAAGTCATCTCGGCGACGCCGGTACTGTTCGCCTATGCGCGTCCGATAGAACATGCGTTGGATTGCGCGCAGTTGTTCAACGATGCGGCGCTCGACCTTTGCAGCCGGGGCAAAAACAGGCTGAAATCGTTTTGCCAAGTCCCGCTACAGAGTATTGACGCGGCCTGCAAAGAACTTAGCCGATGTATGCAATCGGGACATCTCGGCGTACAAATCGGCAACCACGTTGGAAACAAGAACCTCGACGATGCTGGGATTATTACCTTCCTGCAGCACTGCGCAGATGTGAATGCGGCCGTGCTCGTCCACCCTTGGGATATGTTTGGGAAAGAGCGCATGCCCAAATACATGATGCCCTGGACGGTCGGCATGCCAGCGGAGACGCAACTCTCAGTGGTCGCGTTAATTCTGAGTGGAGCGCTCGACCGGCTGTCTAGCGCGCTTCGCATCTGTTTCGCGCATGGCGGAGGGAGTTTTCCATACTTACTCGGGCGCCTGGAAAATGCCTGGCACCACCATCCGGTCGCACGCGGCGAGTGCGAACATCCTCCAAGTTTCTATCTCAATCGCTTCTATGCAGATTCCGCGGTCTTCGACCAACGCGCGCTTGAATTTCTGGTGGGAACGATGGGAACGGATAAGGTGATGCTCGGCTCGGATTATCCGTTTCCACTGGGCGAAGAGCACGTCGGATTACTCATCCGCCAAAGCAATTTACCGCAACATGCCAAGGCCAAGCTTCTGAGCGGGAATGCGATTAGCTTTCTGGGACTTCAAGCCAAGTCGCATCAGGTCGCGGCTGCGGCCGCTGCGGGTTCGATACCAATTACACCCGAGCCCGGGCAGCTCACATACAGTTCGTACTTGAAGGTTCCCGAATTGTTGGAGTTGCAGGAGCCACAGTCCTCGCCACCGCACCATGATGAGATGCTTTTCATTCTGGTGCATCAGACCTACGAGCTGTGGTTCAAGGAATTGCTGCATGACCTGGATGCCGTGGTCGCAAATTTGCGCAGAGCAGGCGACGCTCCGCAATCGCGCGACGGAGTCTATGAGGCGGCGCGTCTCCTGCGCCGCTGCACTGAGATTACGCGAGTGTTGGTGGAGCAGTTCACGATTCTCGAAACAATGTTGCCCACTCACTTCCTCGCCTTTCGTGGCTTGCTGGAACCGGCTAGCGGATTTCAGTCAGAGCAGTTTCGAGAGATCGAGTTTCTATGCGGCCTGAAGGATGAAAAGATGCTCCGCTATCATCGGCCCACGCCGGAGGCTTACGCCAGCCTGAAGCGACGGTTGGAGGAACCGTCGTTGCGCGATGTGTTCTTTGGAGCATTGCAGGCGATGGGCAAATTAGCGCCGGCCACTGAAGGCGCGACGGAGAAAGATCGATTCGAAGCACGCGCTCGCGCTGTTCATGCACTGTACAAGGACGAACATCATCATCGCGACTGGATCGACGTTTGCGAGCGGCTGACTGAATTCGATGAACTGGTCGTGAGCTGGCGGTTGCGCCACATTCAACTGGTCGAGCGAATCATCGGCGTCCGCATGGGCACCGGCGGAAGTGCAGGAGCGTCCTATTTGAAACTCACTCTCGACAAGAAATTCTTTCCCGAATTGTGGGAAGCAAGAACTTTGCTGACCGAATGAAAACTCTCCGTCGTTCACGAAACGGTTTGATCGTGGAATCCCTCAGATGAAGGCCACGCCTGACAAAGTCACACTGATCGGCGCCGGGCTGAACGGTCCTCTCTTGGCGATTCTTCTACTGCAGCGGGGATTCGCAGTCGAGATGTATGAACGCCGCCCGGATATGCGGCGCGTCCGCATAAGCGCAGGTCGCTCCATCAATCTCGCGCTCTCCACTCGCGGCATTCACGCATTGCAACAGGCTGGCCTCTGGGAGCGAATGCGAAACATCATCATTCCGATGAAGGGCCGCATGATGCATTCGATTTCCGGAGAGCTGACCTTCCAACCGTATGGAAAGAACGAAGCCGAGGTGATCAATTCCATTTCTCGCGCAGAGTTGAACATTGCTCTCATAGATGCCGCCGAAGAACACGGAGCGACCATACACTTCAATCAACGCTGCACGGGATACGACCTGAAGACCGGTGAGATAAAGGTGCACGACGAAGAAACTAGAGAAGAGACGACGCTGGAAGCTGGAGTTGTGATCGGCTGCGACGGTTCAGCCTCCGCGATTCGAGCGGAGATGCTCAAGCTGAGCCGCTTCAACTTTTCGCAACAGTATCTAGATTATGGATACAAGGAGTTAACGATTCCGGCCGGGCCGCAGGGCGAGCATTTGCTGGAGACTCATGCCCTTCATATTTGGCCGCGCGGCAATCACATGCTGATTGCTTTGCCCAATATCGATGGCACGTTCGCCTGCATTCTTTTTTTGCCGTTCGAAGGTGCAGACAGCTTTGCCGAGCTCACCACACCTGCGAAAGTGGAACAGTTTTTCCACGCTCGCTTTCCGGATGCCGTTCCTCTGATGCCGCAACTTGTCGACAATTACTTTGCCAATCCGACGGGTGCAATGGTCACCATCAAGTGCTCGCCGTGGCATGTCGCTGGGCGAGCGCTGCTTCTGGGCGATGCGGCTCATGCCATCGTCCCATTCTTCGGTCAGGGAATAAACTGCGGCTTCGAAGACTGCAGCCGTCTTGTTGAAATGCTTGATCAGGTAGTCGCCGACTGGCCGAGCCTGTTTGCCGAGTTCGAGAAAGACCGCAAGATCAATACCGACGCCATCGCGGATATGGCCATCGAGAATTTTACCGAGATGAGAGATCGGGTTGCGGATCCTCGCTTTTTGTTTAGAAAGAAAGTCGAGTTGGCCCTGGAAGCACGCTATCCCGAACTTTTCGTGCCAAAGTATGCCATGGTCACGTTCCATCGCATACCGTACTCTGTCGCCTTGGAGCGAGGCGTGGTTCAGGACCGCATACTGGCTGAATTGTGCGAATCCATCAGTCGGGTGGAGGATATGGATTGGAATAAAGCGGATCGACTGATTAAGCGCGACCTCGTTCCCCTGGAGTTTAGTCAGTGACCAACCTAGAATTTCAACCGCAGTTCCAAGCGAGCGAAGATTTTGCGATTGCGATGGATGAACGTGATCCGTTGAAGAACTATCGCGATCGCTTCTTGATCCCGAAAACATCCGCCGGCGACTGCATTTATTTATGCGGGCACTCGCTCGGCCTGCAACCCAAGGCCGCTGCAGCCTATATCGAGCAAGAATTGAAAGACTGGGCTGCACTCGGCGTCGAGGGCCACTTCCATGCGAAAAATCCATGGATGCCCTATCACCGATTACTTACCGACCAGACAGCGGAATTAGTTGGCGCAAAGCCTCTTGAAGTAGTGGTGATGAACTCGCTCACCGTGAACCTTCACCTGATGATGGTTTCGTTTTACCGTCCAACAAAAGAGCGCTACAAAATTGTTGTCGAGCGCGGCGCTTTTCCCTCCGATCAGTACGCAGTGAAATCGCAGATTCATTTTCATGGCTTTGACCCTGCGGCTTCGCTGATCGAGTTGACTCCTCGCCCGGGCGAATTCTGCCTTCGCGATGAAGATATAGATGCCGTGATCGAGCGCGAGGGAGACACCATCGCGCTGATCATGCTGGGCGGAGTAAATTACGCGACCGGCCAGGCGTTGGATATGGCGCGAATCACCCGCGTAGGCCACGCGCGAGGCTGCGTAGTGGGATTCGATCTAGCACATGCAGCCGGCAATTTGCTTTTAAAGCTTCATGAGTGGGGCCCAGATTTTGCTGTCTGGTGCAGCTACAAATATTTGAACGGCGGTCCAGGATGTATTGCCGGTTGTTTTGTTCATGAACGCCACGCGCGCGCCTGGGATCTGCCTCGCTTCGCAGGCTGGTGGGGTCACGACGAACAGTCTCGCTTCGAGATGGGGCCGGACTTTCAGCCGATGATCGGCCCGGACGGCTGGCAACTGAGCAATCCGTCGATCGTCAGCCTGGCTGCGCTGCGGGCATCCATGAATATTTTCCACGAAGCAGGCATGGAGCGGTTACGTGCGAAGAGCGTGTCGTTAACCGGCTATCTGGAGTTCTTGCTGAATCAGAATGCATCGCCCAAATTCTCCATCGCTACACCTCGCGAAAAAGATCGTCGCGGGTCACAGCTTTCCATTCGCGTCCCAGAGCGCGGGCGGGCATTGTGCGACCAGCTGAATCGTGAAGGCATCATGGGCGATTGGCGCGAGCCTGATACTTTTCGAGTTGCACCGGTGCCTCTGTATAACTCCTATCAAGATGTTTTCCGGTTTGCTCGACGGTTCGCGGCCGCGATTGAATAAACCCTGCTCCCACATGCAGTTCATTTTCGTAATTACTTCCGTAATACCCGCGTCACCTGGCCGAAACATACACTCTTAGCGTGATCTCATTTTCCGTGAGGCAACCGAACAAGTGGACGGGAGTCGTGTGCGCGATCGTAGGCGTTCATCTATTCGTGTCTCTCCTGTCTCCGCGCGGCATTCGGCTCACCGCCTTCGGGGATCTCACGCAGTCTGCCCTTCTCTTGTGCGCAACGTTGTCCATTCTTTCGAATATCAGAACCAGCTACAAGAAGGCTCAACTCTTTTGGGTTCTGATGGCGGTCGGTTGCGGGATGTGGCTCTGCACGCAGATCCTGTGGACATACTTCGAAGTTTTTCTACGCCAGGATACGCCGAATCCGTTTGTTGGAGATGTCGTTCTATTTCTCCATATCGTTCCGATGATGGCGGCGCTGGTCGTGCAACCGCACATTCAACGGAATGATCACTCTTTACGGCTCGTTTCTCTGGACTTCTTTCTGCTGCTCACCTGGTGGCTTTATCTTTATCTTTTTATCGTGATTCCGTGGCAGTACGTTTCGCCCAATGAAGCCGCGTATGGGCGCAGCTTCGACTTGCTCTATGTCTGTGAACAAGTCGTTTTAATCGTCGGAGTGGGGCTGGCCTGGAGGCGCAGCCACGGTTCCTGGCGCATCATCTATGGGCAGCTTTTCAAGGCGGCGCTATTTTACAGCGCGGGATCCACTTTGGCTGGCGTCGCGATCGACTATCACCGGTATTACACCGGGAGTCTCTACGATGTTCCGCTGGTAGCCGCCATGGCTTGGTTCGTGGTCGTAGGTTTCAGGGCGCCTGAAGCGTCGTCTGACCAGCCTGCAAACAAAGAACCTCGGCACAAGCACAGCATGTGGACCGCGCGCCTCGCAATGATGGCAGTCTTTTCCACTCCGCTAATGGTTGCGTGGGCGGAGTACGGCGGAGGCACTCCGCCGTTAGTTCGTTCTTACAGGTTGTTCTTGACTGTTGCTGCAATGGTTTTCATGGGGACTTTGGTATTCGTCAAGCAGCATTGGATGGATAGGGAACTGCTCCATCTGCTGCACCTGTCGCGGCAAAATCTGGACGAGATGTGCAAACTGAAAGACGAATTGGAGAACAAAGAACAGTCTCTGCGGTGGCACAGTCTTGAGCTGCAGCGCAAGAATCTTGAACTCCAGGAAATCTCTTTCACCGACGCGTTGACCGGGGTATGGAACCGGCGCTACCTCGAAGAGATTCTTGCGGCGGAAGCCGGGCAGGTCTTGCGAAATTATGAGCGCGTCCGCGGCGGCGACACTCGAAAGCTGGATCATCGCGATCTGATCTTCATCATGGTGGATGTCGACTTCTTCAAGCAGGTGAACGACCTTCACGGCCATCCCGCGGGCGATCGCTTTCTGCAGCGGGTGGCCGAGCGTCTCGGCAAAGTCGTGCGCAAGTCCGACGTCCTGGTTCGTTGGGGAGGAGAAGAATTTCTGATCATGTCTCGTTCCGCGGACCCGACTGGTACGCCCGCATTCTGCGAACGAATTTTGGATGTGATGGCGTCGGAGCCATTTGATCTGGGACATGGCGTTCTCGTGCGAAAAACCTGTTCTGTGGGCTGGGCTCCCTTTCCGTGGAGTCGCGGCGCATATGAGGCTCTTTGCGCGGAAGAGACCATCGAACTCGCGGACACCGCGCTCTACCGGGCAAAGGCAGCGGGGCGAAATCAAGGGATAGGAATTCTTCCGGTTGAGGGGGCCGTAGCGAGTGCTCAGGGGATTACGCTACAGGCGCTGCAAAATGACAAAGGAATTCTGACCAAAACTGTGAAGGTAAAACATTCCGGCGCCAGCGTGCAGGCTTTTGCCGAAAACGAGTTGTCCATCGGACAGCCGGAAGTATGAACCATACATAAAGACAGGTATTTACATCTGCAACCTGACAGCCTTGAGTGCCTAGTGCGAAGGCACAAGCAACGTTAATGCGTCGGGCGCGATAGTAATTTCGGCGGGTAGTGTGCCTACAAGTTCGCCGTCCGCCTCGAGATAGATCTTCGGCTGCACTTCGGGCGAGCTGTGCGACGGAGCTGACGCCGGCAAGTAGCGGCACGAAACTCGCGCGCTGCACGCAAGATCAATGCCAGAAATTTTCCAATTGCGGCGCAGCAACCCGCGCGCGATGTAGAGAAGATACGCGAGGCGGCTTGAGGTGCGGCAGAAGACCACCCTCAAATCGTTGCGCTCCAGAGAAGCTCCTGCAGCCAGCTCCTGCAGCACGCCACCGAAGTTGCGAATTCGCACGGCCATCAACTCTGTGACGTCGGCTTGCCGAGATTCGCCGGAGCCGGTCTCCGTGAATTGAACTTGAAAACGCGTCATAGGATAGCTGAACCACAACTGCCAGGCTTTTGCGTAGTAGGCGGCCATGCCCATGCGCCGCTTGGTCCCAGTGTGAAGTTTGTAGAAAAGGTGAGCGTCCACTCCGGCCCCTGCTGTCACAATGAAGAAGCGCGTTCCCGGTTTGCCTTCGAGATCGTGATACTCTATGCGGCCAAGCGCAACGCGACGGGGCACGGCATGAAGAGCCGCGCGCGCCGCTGCGATGATATTCATGGGCAAGCCGAGATCGTGCGCTAACGCATTCGCCGTTCCCATCGGCAGAATCGCCAGCGCAGTCGGAGTATTCGCCAACACTTGGATAATGTTGTGGATGGTGCCGTCGCCGCCGCAGGCAAAGACCGTGTCACAACCTGCCGCCACGGCTTCCCGTGTCTTCTCCTCTGCGTGAGCGGGAGACTCGGTGAAGACAAGGTTGGCCTCGACGTTTGCACCGCGCAGCAACGCCAGTACGGATTCCAACTTCGCCTGGCGCCGCTTGCGACTGCCGCCGGAATCTGGGTTATAGAGTAGAGCCGCCTTATGCATGCTTGATCGAAGCTGGATTGTACCTGAGCCAATTTGCCGGCGTTTACAACTTACTTGGCAATCGGTCAAGTTTGGAATAAGCTGTGGCCGCTTGGTAAAAGGGCGCGTCTCCCTGTGACTCTCCTCGACCGCCCGCCTAACAATTCGATTCAGGAGGATTGAACAGATGAAAACCTGGCGCTCGTTTTTTGTGGAATGTTCTTGTGCCTGGGCGTCGCGGCCCAGGATCATGCCTCTCATGCTCAGGCGCATGCCGTCGTGCTGGTGACTGGGATTGGAGACCTTCATCACCCTGTTTCCACGAAGAATCCGCAGGCGCAGCAGTTCTTCGATCAGGGGCTGCGATACATCTACGCTTTCAATCACGATGAGGCGGCACGCTCTTTCCAGCATGCCGCGGAACTTGATCCCGATCTCGCGATGGCGTATTGGGGTATTGCAGAGGCGGTAGGGCCGAATTATAACGATCCGGCCGACCCCGGCCGTTACAAGCAGGCGCACGACGCGGTGCAGAAGGCCCTCGATCTATCTGCCCACGCTTCTGCCAGCGATCAAGCGTACATTCAAGCGCTCGCCAGGCGTTTTCCCGCCGATCCAAATTCCGATTTGAAGAAAGCTGCAGAAGACTATCGCGACGCGATGCGTCAGCTGGTGAGTGAATTTCCAGATGATCTGGACGCGGCCACGCTTTTTGCTGAGGCGGGTATGAATTTGCATCCCTGGGGATTGTGGCATGTCGACGGGACGCCGGAAGCGGGTACGGATGAAATCGTCTCCACATTGGAATCTGTGATGAAGCGCGATCCCAATCATCTGGGCGCGATCCACTACTACATTCATGCCGTGGAGGCTTCGCCCACTCCGGAGCGCGCTCTGGCCGGGGCGAACAAACTGGCGGCGCTGGCGCCCAGCGCGGGGCACATCGTGCACATGCCGGCACATGTTTACATCCGCACCGGAGACTACGAAGCTGCTGTCAAGACAAATGAGAAGGCGGCGGAAGTCGACCGTGCTTACATCAAGGCAACGGGAGTGCAGGGCATCTATCCCATGATGTATTACAGCCACAACTTGCACTTCATCGCCATGTGCGCGGCGATGAACGGCAACTACGCGGAGTCAAGGAAAAATGCCGACCTGCTGACCGCCAACGTGGCACCCCATATAAAACAGGTTCCAGCACTCGAAGGCTTCCTGACGATTCCGATGGCGGTGGAGGTTCGGTTCCATCATTGGGGTGAAATCCTGAAGATGCCTCAGCCTGATGCCTCGATGAAAGTCGCTACTGTGTTCTGGCATTTCGGACGCGGGATGGCCCTTGCCGGTACGGGCAAAGTGACTGAGGCTGAGGCCGAGTACAAGATTGTTTCCGATGCCGAAGCGGCCACGCCTCCCGACGTGATTTTCCAGATGCCGATCAACAACAAGGCGAAGGACATCATGAAAATTGCAACGGATGCTCTGGGGGCAAAGATAGCGGTAGCGAAAAAAGATAATGGCGGCGCGATCGGTATGTTGCGCGATGCCGTTGCGATCCAGGACACGCTCAAGTATGGCGAGCCGACTGACTGGTTCTTTCCGGTGCGCGAATCACTGGGAGCCGCCTTGCTTATGAATGGAGACGCAGCGGGCGCGGAGAAAGTGTTCCGCGAAGACCTGCAGCGGAACCTGCGGAATCCACGATCGCTTTGGGGGCTGCATCAGGCCTTGATGCGACAGGAGCGAGAGTATGACGCGGGGTTTGTACAGAAACAGTTTGAGGCGTCATGGAGGGGTGGCGCGGAGGCGCTGAAGCTGGATGATCTGGTCTGAGAGTTTGTTAGATTTTCAGGGATGGTTCCCGCCCGCGCTTTTTGTTGTGCGCAGTTATAATCTGCGCGATGGCTTCTCCGGGTAAAGACGTCGAAAAAAAGATCGAATCTCTTCGTGGGAAGATTCGTCACCACGAATACCTGTACTACGTCCTTGACCAGCCTGAGATCAGCGACGCTGATTTCGACAAACTGATGCGGCAGTTGAAAGACCTTGAGGCAGAACATCCGGAGTTGATCACTGCGGATTCTCCGACACAGCGGGTTGGCGGCAAACCGCGCGAAGGCTTCGTGAAAGTGCCGCACTCTTCGCCGATGTTGTCACTCGACAATACCTACAGCGAAGATGAACTGCGCGATTGGGAGCGACGCGTGCACCAGTTGAGCGGACGAAGAGAAGTAGATTACGTTTGCGAACTCAAGCTCGATGGCATGTCGCTGGCGCTAATTTATGAAGATGGGAAGCTGTTGCGGGGTATCACTCGGGGTGATGGAAACGTTGGCGAAGATGTCACGCTTAACGTGCGAACGGTGCGGTCGGTGCCACTTTCGATTCCGAAAGAAAAGTTGAAGAAGGCTGGTATCCCGGCGGATTTTGAGGTACGGGGCGAGTTACTGATGCCGACCGCCTCGTTCAAAAAGATCAATGAAGAGCGCGAGCGGAATGGATTGCCAACATTCGCGAACCCGCGCAATTTCACCGCCGGTACCGTGCGGCAGCTCGATTCCAATGTCACTGCGGAGCGGCGCCTCGATTATTTTCCATACATTTTGCTGCAAAATGGCCGTACATATTTTGATCATCATTCGAAAACGCTGGCGGCTCTCGACAGCGCTGGATTCAAAGTAAATCCAAACCACAAGCTCGTACGATCGATGAACGAGGTTTGGGCATTTATCCAGCACTGGGAAGAGAAGCGTGACTCGCTGCCGTATGAGATTGACGGCATCGTGATCAAAGTTGACCGAACTTCTTTGCAGGATGAACTGGGGTTCACGGGCAAGGCTCCGCGGTGGGCGATTGCATACAAATATGCCGCGCGCGGCGGAGTTACCAAATTAGAGAGCATTCGCTGGCAAACTGGCCGCACCGGCAAGCTAACGCCGGTAGCGGAGTTGGCCCCAATTCCAATCGGTGGCACGACGGTTCGCAACGCCACACTGCACAACATGGATGAAATCCAACGTCTTGGCGTGAAGATTGGCGATTGGGTGCGAGTCGAGCGTGGCGGCGACGTGATTCCTAAGATCGTTGAGGTTGACAACGAGCATCCACGCGGCACAACGGAAATCGAAGCACCTGAAAAATGTTCCGTTTGCGGCACTAAAGTTGTCCGCGCCGAGGGCGAGGTTGATTACCGCTGTGTCAACGCAAACTGCCCTGCCAAGTTGCTGGGCACGATTCTGCATTTCGCTTCCCGAGGTGTGATGAATATCGACGGTATGGGCGAGTCTCTGGTCAGCCAGTTGATCGAGCGCAGCCTGGTCAAAAATGTGGCCGATATTTACGACCTTACGAAAGACAAACTGCTTGGGCTTGAGCGCTTTGCCGATAAGTCGGCGCAGAACATCCTGAAAGAGATTGAGAATTCGAAGAAGCTGCCGCTGGAGCGCGTTATCTACGGTCTGGGCATTCGCATGGTGGGCGAGCGCACGGCGCAGTTTCTGGCCGAGCATTTTGGCTCGATGGAGGCACTGGAAAACGCCGGCGTTGAAGAGTTGCAGAATGTGAACGAAGTCGGTCCGCGCATCGCAGAAAGCATCGCCGAATTTTTCGGCAACAGCGCGAATCGCAAGCTGGTGAGTCGACTTCGAGAGGCCGGACTTACAATGAGCGGCCAGAAGAAAGAGCGCGGGACGAAGCTTGCGGGAAAGACATTTGTGTTGACGGGGACGCTGGCGCACTTCTCGCGCGACGAGGCGAAGAAAATGATTGAAGACGCGGGCGGGAAGGTCAGCGGCTCGGTGAGCAAGAAGACGGATTATGTTGTGGCGGGTTCGGATGCGGGGTCGAAGCTGGATAAGGCGAAGGAGTTGGGGGTGGAAGTAATCGACGAAGGGGAGTTGAAAAAACTGTCAGCTCACTAAAATGACGTACCATGAATATCCCGCACACGATGCGGGATATTCATGGTAGTATTGAGTTGTGATTTACCGCCATACGGATATCGGGATGATTCGCGCCGCGTTGCGGCGCAGCCGCGTAGTTGCCCTTCTGGGGCCGCGGCAGTGCGGCAAGACTACCCTGGCCCGGCAGTTTGTCACATCCAATTCACTCAACTATTTCGATCTGGAGGACCCACAAAGTGTGGCCCGGTTGAGCGAGCCAGATCTTGCCCTGCGGCCTCTGAGGAAACTGGTGGTGATTGACGAGATTCAACACCGGCCCAACCTCTTTCCTCTCTTGCGCGTGCTGGCCGATCGATCACCGCTCCCCGCGCGGTTCCTCATTCTCGGCAGCGCGTCGCCGGATCTGCTCCGGCAATCCTCAGAAAGTCTCGCCGGAAGACTTGAAACCGTACCACTGGAGGGTTTCCGGCTCTCCGACTTGGGAGCGTCCGCTCAGGGTCGCCACTGGCTGCGCGGAGGTTTCCCGCTGGCCTACACGCCACGCCGGGAGGCCGACTCGGTAAACTGGCGTCGGCAGTTTCTCCAGACCTTTCTTGAACGCGACATGCCCCAATTGGGCATTGAGATTCCGGCCAATGCCTTGCGGCGATTTTGGAACATGGTGGCTCACTACCATGGCCAGATCTGGAATGCGGCCGAGTTGGCTCGCGCCCTGGCCGTGAATGAATCCACCGTGCGGCGCTATCTTGATCTGATGGCTGGCGTCTTCATGGTCCGCCAGTTGCCGCCGTGGTTCGAGAATCTTGGCAAACGACAGGTGAAGTCACCCAAAGTGTATGTGCGCGACACCGGTCTGCTGCATTCGCTGTTAGGCATCACCAACCAGCGTGATCTCGAAAACCATCCGAAGGTGGGCGCCTCGTGGGAAGGCTATGCGGTGGAAGAGGTACTGAAGTCGTCCGGTGCCGATGAGGCCTACTATTGGGCGACCTACAACGGTGCAGAACTCGATCTGCTTCTATTTAAGAATGGACGCCGCATTGGGATCGAATGCAAGCGCGCCGACGCGCCGGCACTTACACCGTCGATGCGGACTGCTCTCGCTGATCTGAAGCTCAATCATCTGTATGTGTTGTATCCCGGGGACAAAACGTACGCGCTGGGTAAGAAAGTGGAGGTGGTGCCGCTGGCGAAGTTCGTGAAGGCGAAGTAAGAAAACTGCCACTATTCGAACGCGACTAGCTGCGCAGAGCGGCCGTCATTCTCTTCCACGTTTCATCCAACGTCTCCGGCAGAATCCTGGTCTCGCACACGACCGATACGAAGTTTGCATCCGCGACCCAGCGCGGCAGGACGTGCATATGGATGTGGCCGGCGATGCCGGCACCAGCGGCTTTGCCGATGTTCATGCCCAGATTGATGCCGTCGGGATGGTAGAGTTCGCGGAGGACTGTTTCCATGCGCTGCGAGAGCGCCATCATTTCGCTGGCGGCTTCTGAAGGGAGCTTTTGCAGCTCGTCGAGATGCGCGTAGGGGACAATCATTACGTGCCCGGGCGTATAGGGAAACGCATTCAAGATGACGAAGCAATGCTGGCCGCGATAGACGATGCGCACTTTCTCATCATCACCTGCATTTACGGCGTCACAAAAGACACAACTCGACACCTTCTCGGCAGTCGAGACGTAAGCGTAGCGCCATGGGGTCCAGAGATAATCCATCGCAAGGGCAGGTTAGCAGATGCGAGGCACGCGGCGAAACCTGGACCACCGGAACGCCTCGCTTCGCTCGGCTGTCCCCACATGGTTCTTGCAATAGCGCTTGGAACACTCCCGTAACATGCGTGTTTTGCGTTTGACACTGTTTGCGGGGCGTTGCTATAGTCGAAGAGTTCCCTGGACGCGGGTTTCTGTAAAAACGTCCGGCAGCTGGGATTGTCCAAGCTCACTCGCCAGGGTGAGCCCACCACAACCAAACGACTCACTCCAGCAGTCCGCTAAGCAGGCCCGTATCCTCCCCGCACCGAGTGCGAGGCACAGACGAGAGGCTTAACCTTGTTCGACGACACCACCACCCACAACTCCGAATCTGCCACCGCTGTCGCAACCGAAACAGAACCGACAGCTGCTGAATCCACCTCAACCGACCACAACCTGATGGAGCAAAGTTCGACGGAGCAAAGCTCGACTGAGAAAAGCTTAACTCCGACGGCCGCAGCCACGCCTGCTTCCACTGAGGAAGCGCCGCACGCAGCGCCCGCCGCCGACGACAAGCACGCCAGCGAGGACTTTGCTTCCGCCCTTGAAAACTTCACTACTGAATCCGAAGAGGCTGTGGGCGAAGATCGGGTGATCAAAGGCACGGTGCTGAAGCTTACGGCGACGCACGTGGTCGTCGACATCGGCACCAAGTCGGAAGGCATGTTGCCGCTCTCGGAAGTGCTTGATCACGAGGGCAAGCCGAAGGTGAAGCCGGGCGATGAGATTGAGGTGATGCGGGAAAAGGGGCAGACCGAGGAGGGTTACGTCAACCTCTCGCACCAGAAGGCGGCGCGCATCCATGCCTGGGACGAGATTGAAAAAGCCCACCAGGAGAAGCGTCCGATCAATGCTGTGGTGATTGAGCGTACCAAGGGCGGCTTGACGGTCGATATCCTCGGTGCGCGAGCGTTTCTGCCGGGCTCACAAGTGGACCTGCGGCCCATCCGGAATCTGGACGGCATGAAGGGCCAGACGCTTGAAGTGACGGTGATCAAGGTCAACAAGAAGCGCGGGAACATCGTGGTCTCACGCAAGGAATTGCTCGAAGGCGAGCAGAACGAGAAACGCAGCAAGACTCTTGAACATCTGGAGGAAGGCTCAATTCTGACGGGAGTGGTGAAGAATCTGACCGAGTACGGCGCCTTCGTGGATCTTGGCGGGCTCGACGGGCTGTTGCACATTACCGATATGTCGTGGGGACGGCTGACGCACCCGCGCGATCTGGTGAACGTGGGCGACCAGATTCAGGTGAAGGTGCTGAAGTACGACAAGGACAAACAGCGTGTTTCCCTTGGCTTCAAGCAGTTGACGCCTGATCCGTGGCTTGATGCGGAACACCGCTATCCTGTGGGCGCGCATGTTTCGGGTCGTGTGATCAGCGTGACTGATTATGGTGCGTTCGTGGAACTGGAGCAGGGCATCGAAGGTTTGGTACACGTCAGCGAAATGACGTGGTCGAAGCGCATGAAGCACCCTTCGAAACTGGTGAACGTCGGCGATGAGGTCGAGTGCGTGGTGCTCAACGTGAATCCAACGGAGCGGCGCATCTCGCTTGGCATGCGGCAATTGGCGGAGAATCCCTGGGATGCGCTGCACGATAAATATCCTGTGGGCATGACGGTCGAAGGACGCGTACGGAACTTAACGGATTTTGGAGCTTTCATCGAAATCGAGGATGGCATCGACGGGCTGGTGCATGTTAGCAATTTGAGTTGGACGAAGCGCGTGAAGCATCCTTCTGAGGTGCTGAAGAAGGGCGATCGCGTGAAGGCTATTGTGCTGGCTATCGAGCCGGACAAGCGGCGTTTGTCGCTGGGAGTCAAACAACTTCAGCCCGACGTATGGGAAACTTTCTTCGAGAAACATCATGTCGGCGATGTGATTCACGGCAAAGTGCTGCGTGTAGCTGCGTTTGGCGCATTTGTCGAGATCGCTGAAGGCGTGGAGGGTCTCTGCCACAAATCGGAAGCCGTGGATGGCAATGGCCAGCCTCTGCATCTCGAGCCGGGCGTCGAGCACGACTTTAAGATCATCAAGATGAGCGCGGAAGAAAAGAAAGTCGGACTCAGCATCCGCGCTGTCGGCGAAGAAGCTTCGCGATCCGAGGTCGAGGCTTACAAGCAGCCGGTCTCGAGCACGAGTTCGACGATTGGCGAATTGATTTCGTGGAAGAGAGCCAGCAACGAGGGCAACTAGAATTTTCTAGATCGCTGATCCGGGCCGCCGCAAGGCGGCCCGTTCTCTTTGGCGAGTCTCTTACTTGGCGCTCACAGTGCGCTGGACTAGAATCATTTGTTTGCTCTCGGACATCTGTTTAAGTAGTAAGGAGCGCTTCTTTGCCTGAAACCATCTATGACATCGCCATCATCGGCAGCGGACCTGCCGGGTACACCGCTGCCATTCGTGCGGGCCAATGGGGCCTGAAAACCGCTCTCATCGAGAAGGACGGCTTTCTCGGTGGCACATGCCTGCACGTAGGGTGCATTCCGACTAAGGCGCTGCTGTTCAACGCTGAACTCTGGGATCATCTCAAAGATGCCAAGGAGTTCGGCATTGAGGGCGTGGATGCGCGCAAGTTGAACTGGGCCGCAGTCCAGGATCGTAAATCGAAGATCGTGGCCAAGCACGCCAAGGGCCTCGAGTTCCTGATGAAGAAGAACAAAGTTGAAACAGTGAAGGGCTATGGCAAGCTGACCGGACCTGCGCAGAATGGTTTGTTGACGGTCGAGGTCGTTCACGACAACAAAGCGAGTCACCTCAAGGCGAAGAATGTCATTCTCGCTACTGGGTCCGAAGCCCGCATGATTCCGGGCCTTGAAGCCAATGATCGCGTTCTTACTAACATCGAGATTCTTAGTTTGAAAGAAATTCCGAAGTCGCTCGTCATTGTTGGAGCGGGAGCGGTTGGCGTTGAGTTTGCTTCGATTTACCGCTCGTTCGATTGCGAGGTGACCATCGTCGAGATGCTGCCAAGGCTTGTTCCGGTTGAAGACGAAGAGGTGTCCAAAGAACTGGCGCGTGTATTCCGCAAGCGCGGCATCAACTTTCACACCAGCGCGAAGGTCGACAAAGTCGAAAAAACAAAAGCTGGAGTTTCCGTAACAATCACGGTCGATGGCAAGCAGCAGAAGATCGACGCGGAAAAAATCCTGATCGCCATAGGCCGCAAGCCGCGCACGCAGAACATCGGCCTGGAGCGAACCAAAATCAAGCCGGACCGCGAATTCATCAAAACCGATTCGTGGATGGAAACTGCCGAACCTGGCGTTTACGCGGTAGGGGATATCGTGCTGGGTTCGCCGCAACTGGCCCACGTCGGCGCGATGGAAGCGATTGTCGCTGTGGCTAAGATCGCGGGCAAGCCGGGCAAGCCGATTAATCCCGAACATATCCCAGGTGCGACATATTGTCATCCGGAAATCGGCAGCGTCGGCCTCACCGAAACCAAAGCGCGAGAGGCTGGATATAACGTGAAGGTTGGGAAGTTTCCTTTCACAGCAAATTCCCGAGCATCAATCGTCGGCCAGCACGAAGGCTTTATCAAGATTGTCAGCGACGCTGATTACGGCGAGATTCTTGGCGTGCACATCATCGGACCACAGGCAACGGAATTGATCGCCGAAGCCGTCGCCGCCATGGAACTTGAGGCCACGGTTGAAGACTTGATGTGGACCGTCCATGCGCATCCGACGCTCGCAGAAGCCATGCTGGATGCGGCCAATAGCGTGTACGGGATTGCGATCAACGCGTAGGAGTTTACGCCAGGGCGTAAAATGAAAGTACGAGATGTGATCAAGGAGTTGGAGCGCGACGGATGGCGCCTTGATCGCATGCGCGGGAGCCATCGCCAGTACAAGCACTCGACGAAGCCGGGATTGGTTACTGTACCGGGTAAGCCAGGCGACGACTAGGGTATCGGGACGCTGAACAGCGTGTTGAAGCAAGCAGGGCTAAAGAGATGAAAAAATGCTTGATCGTTGTTGAGAAGACAAGAACCGGCTATTCAGCCTACTCGCCTGATTTGGATGGGTGCGTCGCGACCGGCAAGACCCGCGATGAAGTCGAGCGTGAGATGCAGGAGGCGATTGCGTTCCACCTGGAAGGCATGGCCCAAAGCGTTGAGCCCATACCCGAACCACGCACATACTCCGCATATGTAGAGGTTCCCGCACAGGCTCAATAATTCCGCCTCGAACCGCTCTCAATTCGTGTCGACCTGAATTTGATCTCCTTGGTCCAACTCGGCACCGTTGATTACTCCACGGGCCTCCGCCTGCAGCAGCAGTTGGTCGAGCTGCGCAAGGAAGAAAAGATCGGCGACGTATTGCTCCTGCTCGAACACTCACCGGTCATCACGCTGGGCCGCAACGCCAAAGCTGCCAACATTATCGCTTCGCCCGAGCTCCTTGCCCAGCGCGGCGTCGAGCTCTTCGAGTGCGACCGCGGTGGCGACGTAACTTTTCACGGCCCCGGCCAGATCGTTGGCTATCCCATCTTCGACCTGCGAGGATTCCCTCGTGGAGCGGCGGACGCCCCGTCCGCCCTGCGAAAAACTCTTGGCGCAGTCGAATTCGTCCGCCGCCTGGAGGAAGTCCTGATCCGCACCTGCGCCGACTTTGCCATCCCAACAAAGCGTGTGCCGGGCCTAACCGGGGTATGGACGGACGTCGGACGTCACGACACACCAGCGGAAAGCCGCGATGCTCGTGTGGCGACGGCCGCCTCGGCCGTCCGGCCAAGCGAAGCGAGCCGGCCAGAGGAATTCACCGAGGCCAAAGTCGCCGCCATCGGCATCCACATCTCCCGCTTTGTAACCTCCCACGGCTTCGCCCTCAACGCAAACACCGACCTCAGTTGTTTCAACCTGATAATCCCCTGCGGCATCACAACGAAACCGGTCACGTCGATGCGACAGGAACTCGGCAAGGAACTCGATCTCAACGCAGTCGCGGAATCCATCTCCCGCAACTTCGGTACAGTGTTCTCAAGCCAGATGTTGTGGGTCGAAACGCTCGACGCGCTGCTGGGTCGGACGGTGGGCGTGCCGATGCGGCGGCCAGTGGAACTGCGACAGCTTCATAAGGAGGACGACTCATCATGGGCTTAGCGTTTGACGATGCGGATATGGGCAAGCCACGACTCGATGAATCCAAGGCCTCGGAATACATTGGGAAGACGGTCCTAATGGGCCTTACGTATCTTGATCATAACGACAAGCTGATTGAGCAGCGTCAATGCGTTGGAACGATAATGACGTTCTCCAACGAAAAGGGCATTCGGATAAAACTTCAGGACTTAGACGACCCGTTCGATCTTCCTCCTGATCCGCGCGGAATTCGGGTGGCCAAACCGGGAACCTATCGACTTCGATCAACCGGCCGGGAAGTCGTCAATCCGGACTTTCTCGCGACCTGGACCATTACTAAGCCTGCGCCGAACGGGACTGAATAGTTCCTGTCACAGCGGGTATTGGCCTAGCCCTTCCTGCCTCGCTCGCGATACCATCACTACATCGCGCCTGCTGCGCCGCAACCATGCCCAACAAGAAAACGAAGTCCAAAACAAACTCCAACGGCAACCGCGCGCGCAATGGCGCGTCGCGTTCAAAGACCCCACTTCTCGCAAAAGACGCGAGAAAGGGAGCACCCACGCCGGTTTCTGGCCTCCGCACCTACTCCATCCCCGATATGCGCCTGGAGCATCCCGATCTCAGCGTTCGCCAGTCGATAGAAAAAGATAAAGACGGCACCGAGCATGTTCGCTACGAAGTCACCGGCAACCTCGATGCTCCGGTCCCGCCCATCCGCGATTCCAAGTATCTCGACAAGAAACAGTGCATCGAGATCTACCGCTACATGCTGCTCAATCGCAAAATGGAGGTCGCGCTCGAAAATCTCTACAAGCAGGGCAAAGTCGTCGGCGGAGTTTATTTCGGACTCGGCCAGGAAGCCTGTTCCTGCGCTTCGGCCTACGCGCTCGATAAGGACGACTGGTTCGCGCCGATGATCCGCAACCAGGGTTCGCTGCTCGTACGCGGCTTCCGCGCCTCCGACACCATGATGCAGTACATGGCCAAGGCCGATTCGCCCACGCGCGGCCGCGACGGCACTTCACATTTTGGCGACATCGAAAAGCGCAACATGGTCTCGCCCATCTCCATGCTCGGCGATTTAATTCCCGTGCTAGCCGGCGTGGCGCTGGGCGCGCGCCTGCAGGGCCGCAACGTCGCCGTCATGACCTACATCGGTGACGGAGGGCAATCCACCGGCGTCACCTACGAAGGCATCAACTTCGCCGCCGTGCAGAACCTCGGCCTTGTGCTTTTTGTCGAGAGCAATCTCTGGGCCTACTCCACGCCGTCGGAAATGCAGTACCGCTGCAAAGACCTTGCCGAGCGCGCCATCGGATACGGCATCCCCGGCGTAATCGTCGACGGCACCGACGCCTGCCAGGTCTACGACGCCGCCCGCGACGCCGTCGAGCGCGCCCACCGCGGCGAAGGCCCCACCATGATCGAGGCGAAAATGATGCGCATGAAAGGCCACGCCATCCACGACGCGGCTGCGTACGTGCCCAAGCCGATGTTCGACTTCTGGAAGAAACGCGACCCGATCGCTCGATTCGAGAATTATCTGGTGAAAGAAAAGAAGTGGCTGACGGCGAAAGAGAATGCGGAATTGATTTCAGAAGTTGAGCGGATGATCGAAGCCGAACGAGAGATAGCGGTGAACTCGCCGATGCCAACACCGGAATCCGCGGAAGGCGGGGTCTTCTGCGAAGATGGATGCCATGAGATCAAACCGAAGTACGGGATGCCGAAGGTAACTAAGAGAACCGGGGGATACAAAGAGACCGAAGCCGCTGTCCATTTGAAGTAGGAAGGATGTTGTATGAAAGAAAACACTGATGACCCGAAGCGCGCCAAAGCCCTCCTTGTCCCCATTGTCAAAAGAATTGCTCGACACAAAGATGTTCAGGCCAAACTCGCAGAGGGTAAGACTCGGCGAAAGGAATTGGATCGCCCCGACTTCGTTTGGCACGAATTTTTGCTTAGCTTTGCGACCATGGGCAATTCGCGCGGCGCTGAAGGGCTTATTCGGAATCAAGATAATTACAGGAGGGTAACGTTCGAGGCGCTGAAACGGAAACGGACAAATGCTAACCGCCTCAGCGAATTGCGCGAGGTTCTACGTGCAGCGAAAGTTAGAATGTCCGACAAAAAGGCCGATTGGCTAATGGAGAACTACGACAGGGTCGCCTCCTTGGGTGGACCCAAAAAGGCCAAGGAGACGCTTCTCAACACTGACGGACGCGAGGAAAAGATCAAGTTTTGGCGTGGATTTAAGGGGATCGGAAAGAAGTACGCTCGAAACATCATGATGGACGTCTACCATCCGGACTTCAGAAATCACATTGCAGTCGATGAAAGGATCAAGAAGATCACGCGGGCGCTGGGCTTGACGTTTCGAACGTACGAACCCGAAGAAGAGTTTTATTTGGAAGTAGCCAAGCAGGCGGGGCTGCAGGGGTGGGAGCTCGATCGAATGATGTACAACTTTCGTGATTGCATACTCGACGGATTAGAGGATGCGGAGGATCTTGCGGCAGTCCGACAATCTCTCAAGGATGGGAAGACAATTCCATGGGAGCAGGTGAAAAAGGAACTGAACCTATAGCCATCCTTGGTTACAAGAAACATAACCCTATGCAACTCACCTACCTCGAAGCCATCCGCCAGGGAATATGGGAAGAAATGGACCGCGACCCCTCTGTCTTCTGCCTGGGCGAAGACATCGGCATCTACGGCGGCGCGTTCAAAGTCACCGACGGTTTCATCGACCGCTTCGGCCCCGAGCGCGTTATTGACACGCCCATCGCCGAGTCCGCCATCGTAGGCGCGGCCTTCGGAGCGTCGCTCACCGGCATGCGCCCCGTCGCCGAGTTCCAGTTCATGGATTTCATCGGCTGCGCCTTCAACCAGATCAGCAATATGGTCGCGAAGACGCATTATCTTTGGGGCGCGCCCGCTCCGCTCGTCCTGCGCGGCCCCAGTGGCGGCTACGTCCACGGCGGTCCATTCCACTCGCAGAATCCCGAGATGTGGTTCGTCCACAATCCCGGCCTCAAAGTCATCTGCCCGGCTACGCCTTACGACGCCAAGGGCCTGATCAAAGCCGCCATCCGCGACAACAATCCCTGCATCTTCTTCGAACACAAATATCTCTACCGCCGAATCAAGGGCGAGGTGCCCGCGGAAGATTACGTTGTTCCTATCGGCAAAGCGAACCTCGTCCGTGAAGGCCGCGACCTCAGCATAATTACTTATGCCGCGATGGTTCACACGGCGTTAGAAGCGGCTGAGATTCTGAGCAAAGACGGAATCGACATCGAAATTCTCGATCTCCGCACCGTCTCGCCGCTCGACCGCGAAGCCATCGCTCAGACCGTGAGGAAGACAAACAAGGTGATCATCCTTCACGAGCATTCGCGCACTGGAGGCCTCGCCGGAGAAATCGCCGCCATCATTAACGAAGAAGCTTTTGATGATCTCGACGGCCCCATCGTTCGCATCACAGGATTAGACTCCGCCGTCCCATTCTCGCCCCCGCAGGAAGAGCACTACCTCCCGAAGGTAGAAGGTGTGGTACGCGAAGCACGCAAGCTGAAAGCTTATTGATAGGAAAAATGCCTCAATGGTCAGTGAGCCCGTGCGAGAGGCAACTGGCGGACTACCCTAGCCATCTGCCACAATAGTTGCTCTTGGAGGCTTCATGGGTAAGTTCATTCTCGGAGTAATTGTCACTCTTCTCGTGCTTATTCTCGGCGGCCTCGGCATCGCCATGCTCGGATTTCTCCCCACCAACGCGAACGTTGCCCCGCCGCACCTTGAGCACCGCATCGCCATGGGAGCCGTCGATGCTTCCATGGAGCGCCACGCTCCACACGTCGCCAACCCCGTGCCGCCCAGCGATCAGAATTTTGAGGACGGCATGAAGCTTTACACCATGAACTGCGCCGTCTGTCACGGCTCGCTCGACCGCAAGCCCGCTTCGCTCTCCGAGTCTTTCTACCCGCCCGCTCCGAATCTGGTTTCCGATCCGCCCGATGACCCCGAGTGGCACCTCTTCTATACCATCCGCACCGGCGTTCGCTATACCGGCATGCCCTCGTGGGAAAAAACTCTAAGTGCGCAGGACATGTGGAAGATCACCAGCTTCTTGTCTCACATGGAAAAACTCCCGCCCGCTGTTCAGGATTATTGGAAGACCACCTTCGGAGTAACCGCGCCAAGCGGCGAAGAGGAAAAGGACGAACACAAACACTAGAACCGAACGCCCTTCAGTTTCTCGAACGAAGGGCTCGGGTCCACATTCAACTTTCCGTTCCGGCTCCTGCAAACGATATAATATTCGTTTGCATCGGGCCCTCTGTCCGAACCGTGGGCTGCGTGGAAGGAAATCATGCCGACTGACATCATCATGCCCCAGATGGGCGAATCCATCGTCGAGGGCACTATCACCAAGTGGCTGAAGAAGCCGGGCGACAAGGTCCAGCGCGACGAGCCGCTCTTCGAGATCTCCACCGACAAGGTCGATGCAGAAATTCCCGCGCCAGCCTCAGGAGTTCTGCAAGAGATAAAAGTCACTGAGGGGACGACCGTCGGCATAAATACCGTGGTCGGCACCATCGCCGCAGATGGCGAAGCCGCCGCGCCAGCGAAATCGGCGCCCGCAGCCGCGACGCCGGAAAAGTCAGGGCCGGAAAAGCTGACTCCAGAAAAGAAGGAAGAAAAGAAGCCCGCTGCAGCTCCAACCCCCGCTCCGACTGCCAGCACACCGCCACAGGAACCAGCCGATGACGAAGAAGCCCGCTCCTCACCGCTCGTCCGCAAAATCGCCCGTGAGCGCGGTGTGAGCCTCTCGCAAGTTTCCGGCACCGGGCTAGGTGGCCGCATCACCAAGCAGGACATCACAGCCTTTATAGACCGCCAGGGATCGCAGCCTGCCCCTGTAGGGGCAGACGCCTCCGTCCGTCCCGCCGAGCGCAGCGAGGCGGCGCCGTCATCGCCGCCAGCCACGCCTCCTACATCCCGCCCCGCACCCGCAACCTATCCAGGCGATCTAGTCCCCCTGACGAACATGCGCAAGATCATCGCCCAGCGCATGATCGAGTCGCGCCGCACCAGCGCTCACGTCCACTGCATGTACGAAGTGGATTTCACCCGCATCGTCTCCCTGCGCGCCAAACACAAGAACGGCTTCGAGCAGCGCCATGGCGTCCGCCTCACCTTCATGCCATTCTTCGTGCGAGCTGCCATCATCGCGTTGCAGCAGTGGCCGATTATCAATGCTTCGCTCGAAGGCGACAGCATCCGCTACCACCGCAACATCAACGTCGGCATCGCGGTCGCCCTCGATTGGGGACTCATCGTCCCCGTCCTCAAAAATGCCGGGGACCTCAACTTCCTCGGCCTGCAGCGCGGTATCACCGACCTTGGCGAACGCGCCCGCACCAAGAAGCTCAAGCCTGAAGACGTCGAGGGTTCCACATTCACCGTTACCAACCCGGGCCAGTTCGGCGCCGTCTTCGGTCTGCCCATCATCAATCAGCCAAACTCGGCGATCATGGGAGTGGGTGGAATCACCAAGCAGCCGCTCGTGGTCACAGACAAAGAAGGCAACGACTCCATCGCCATCCGTTCAGTCGTTCACCTGACGCTCGGCTACGATCACCGCCTCATAGACGGTGCCGTCGCCGATCAGTTCATGGCATTGGTGAAGAAGACACTGGAGAATTGGAACGAAGAGGTCGGCTAACACACATCACGCGGAAGGCTGGGAACTTGGGGTTGACGGCTTCTGACACCAGGTACTCGCGTTGAGGCACTCCACCGTGCCGTCGATAATTTTAGATATACCGTCGCGAAATTTATCAGGCGCAATTATCTCCCGGGCGGCGACGGCGTCTGTCATGGCCAGCGCACTCTGTAAAAACGACATCGCCGCATCTTTTTTCTCGGCCCCGGATTTGTTCCCGAACAACCCTTCGATTCCGTTCACCAGCGCGGGAACGAACGCAATCCCCCGCAGTAATTGAGATAAGAAATCCATAACTTCCTCCTTCAAGATTTTTCACGGCTCATAGGAAATCGTGCGGCAGCCGGACCGCTTCCGCGGCCAGGCTGCCACAATCTCTAGGTAAGACTCGCCAAAACATCGTTGAGTGTCGTCAGGTTCGGATCTGCGCTGTCTGTCTTTGCAACGATCAGAGTCAGGCACTCCTTCAGTTCGTAAGCCTTCATCAATGACAAAGCCAGCATCCCTGGCATGTCGAGTCCACCCGCAGTCGCATCCGCAATCGTATTTGCGGTCGGTGCGGTTACATTTTTAAGATTCGTGACGATTGTTGTGCTTGGTACCGTGCTCATTCTTGTTCTCCTGTTTGTTTGGTCTAAGTAAACTACTTCAGCCAGTACTTGTGTAAGGCAACGGCCACGCTGATCCCGGCGCTAATCGCCCCATTCACAATTCGGTTGTGGACGCTGTTGCGCAAATCGTTCCGCTCCAATACGGCCACCTTGTCCTCAGTCACTTTCATCCGCCCCGGCTGCCCGTTCCCTACCAGCGCGTCCATCTTCGTTTCCAGCCGTACTAACTTGTCGAGCACTTCTCGCTGGAACTCGATGTCGATTGCCTTAAGTATCAACTCCCTATCGCTGACTCCCATAAGCTGTATCCCCCGTCGCGAAAAACCTATAACGGATAATCAACATGCAGCGCCGCCGAATAGCGTGAATATTTTGGTGGCGAAGAACTGTCATACAGCCTCAGGAAGTAGTCCTGCGTCTCCGCCAGCCGGGCCAGAGTAAAAGTTTCGGTATTGAAGCGTCCCAGCAGATTTCTATCGTTAGCCTGACCCCATCCATAATCATTTTCCCGAACCTCGATTCCACCGCCGCTCGGCGGCGCCATCCCTGCATCTACCGAAACCGTCGTCGACGTCACCGCCGTGATCTGCGCCTCCGTCAGGTCCACCTGGTAGTAGGCTCCCACCTGCGTCGTCTCCAGCAGTGGAGGCATGTCCTGCAGCGCAATCACTGTCGCGCTGGCACCATACTCAATCGCCAACGGCGCTGCCAAGTCATTTGCGAATCCGATGTCGTAGAACCCGCGATCGTCTGCCGGATCTGCAACTTGAATTCCCACTTCTCGCACGATGGCCGTAAACGAAGCGCCTCGCGATGGAACATTCACCGCGATCGCATCGCCCGGAAAAATATCCGCCGCCGCACTCGGCAGAAAATCGCTCCAGGTCTCGTAAGTTCCAGACCACGCCGTTCCCAAAGAATCATCCAGAATTGCCAGCGCCGCATTTTCGCAATCAACATCGGTACGCGCGCTCGGAGTCTTCGCTGACCGCACAGCGCCTCGCGTTCCGTCATCCGCGCCATTCTGCAACGAAGCCACGCTCGCCGCGTTCTCGACTTGCGCCACGGCTCGTCCAGACCCCCGATAGCTTGCCACGATCAGTTGATTCAGCGCCGGAACATATTGCGGATAAAAATCCAGCGAGGGATCGCTCGTGATCTCGCACTGCGCTCCATCCGAAAGCGCGCCCACCAGTTGCGTAACGTACGGTGCGTATTCCGTTGGCGAAGTCTGCACTGCGGCGCGCACCTCCGCCAGCGAAATATGCGCCACATACGTATAGGCAATGCTGCACTGCATGCTGACCGCATCCACCAACGCATAAGTGCAGAATCCCGGCGCACTCGCGATGACGTTGTCATACAACACGGTCGCCGGCCCCACCAATGTGGCCGGGTCGCTCGGATCGATGTCCTGCACTTCGAGAACGAACCGCACATCCGCCGTCACTGCGGCGCCGCCCCATCCATTCCCCGCCGGATGCAGCGATGAGTGATAAATCTCTCCGCTGCGATACACTTCCATTGAATACAAGTAGGTCGTAAAAAAATACTGGTGCCCTGCCGTCGTTGCGATCACAGGCCCAGTGAGTGTCCCGCTAATCAAAGCCTGAATAGTCGAGCCCGTGCCCGACGGCGTAATCTGAAACCCCGCCAGACATCCCGCCGCCGAGATCGCTCCCGCATAAAGCCCGCCCAGCACGCCCTGCGATGCAGCAGTAAAGCTCACATCGCCGTGTTGCAACTCCAATGCTCCGCCCAGTTCGATCTGCTCGATAAAACTCACCGTAGTCTGCCCGTCTACGCCCGTACCGCCCGCTATCTGCAGCGTCTGCGCAACGACCGAAACCGCAGAAGACGGATCGCTCACCACCCAGGTCGTAGGATCCAGGCCCGGTCCCAGATACTCTTCGTCAATCAGCGCAGGTTTCGCCTGCGCAAACGGTTTCTGCGAGAGGTAAAATTTGAGACTTTCGCCGTTCCCAACAAAATAATCGCGCACGTAGGCTTGCGGTTCGTCTTCTCCAATCACGGTCAACTCATTTGCCAGCAGGTTTGGACTGCTCAGCCACAATCCCTCCGGAGAAAAGTTCGCATCACTCTCATTCAGCGCATACGCCGTTGCCCCCACCGGCGCCAGAATCAGCGCGCCATTCATCGTGCGGAAACTTCCTCGTGCGGCCAGCGCGATTTCCGCCGCGTGAAAAGAAAAGTTCATTTGCGGGTTCACTGCGTAACTGGCCAGCGTGTCTACATCCTGCACCGCGCTGGTGTCGAACCATCCCGGCAACAAGTCCTGCGCCAGTTGCTGGAGCGCGTTACCCGCGCTCCGGTCAACAAAAGGGGATCGGTTCGGCAATGCCTTCTGATTGAGCAAGACCTCGTCACTCTGGGCCACTACGTTATAGCGATACACTGGACCTTGCTCTCCCCAGCCCAGATATTCGTACTGCGGAGCGGCGGTCACGTATCCCGTAAACACATCGCTCCCATTCGTTTTTCCCAAGGTCACACGCGCGTCCGTCAACGGAATCACAAACCCCGGCCCATTCGCCAATAAACTGAACTGCAGTTCCGCCGGCTGATTGAGTTTGCGCTCGATCTTGGGGATCTTTGTTCCGTCCAGTGCTCCCGTATAATCTTGCGGTCCTTGCCCCTGAAGATTGTCGATAGTCAGTTTCATCTCGGTTGTGAATGCTACCTTTCTCGCCCGCGACACCTACGCGTTCATCTGCAACTTAGGTCGCTGCAGATCGTGAGCGTTTCTCACTCGGTTGTTTGGCGAAAGACAGTACGTTTAGATTGGCACAGTCCGAGCGCACTCAGGGTTCAAGACTGCGCGCTCTTATCGCAGTTTCCCAACACGGGAACTCGCTTATCCCCTAAACAGTTTGTGACGGGCTTAGTGTCCTAATTGCCCCTCAGTACACCGCTGCCATCGCCGCCGGAAAGTAACTTCGATAGCACAACACCGTCTGCCCATCGTTGGTATCCGTGAACGGCAGCGCGATAAACGAGGCGTGCAAACCAAGCGAACTCAGAGGTCTGGCAATCTCCTCGAAATCTTCCCGAAGAAACTTTTGCGACGAACTCCGTGTGCCGTTGCCCTGCGTGTTCGACGTCCCACTCGTCTTAGCCGCGCCTCCGCTTTTCGGAGGCTTCCATCCCGCGCCAGACTTCAAAGTGACGCCTCCAGTTCCTGCGCCAGGGTTCGGGCTAAGCCGCGGATAGTAGAAGCACACCCGACCACCCGATTCCGGCTCGGCCACAAACAGCGCCGACCATTCTTGAAAGAACGACCCGCCTTCCCGGTCAACGAAAGCGGCCACAACCTGCGCCGACGCTCCGGTTGCCGGAGCTCCCGCGAGCAGGGGTTGTGCGAGAATCACCGAGGTCGCCGTCACTTCCACAACGCGCCCCACGTTGAACGTCACTCGCCGCACATAATTCAGATCGTTATTCACCATCGCGGCGCTGCTTACATACGCTGCGGAAATCCCCGATCCTACGTATCCAATCTGCTGTTGATAGTCCACATCCACGGCGATCAGATTTCCGACAACGAACGCACTCACAACGTCAATACCAAAAACAAGTTCGCTCGCCGTCGAACCTGCGAGCACGGCCGCTGCCGGAATGGGCGTTCCCCCCGATGGTGCCGGCGTCGCGCTCGGGCTCGTTGCCAGCACGTTCATGTGTTCCGACCCGCCCGCTAATGCCATCTGCAACTTTCCCCACTCGCGAAAGTCGAACTCCACTCTCGCCTCGATCGGCCCTCGAAATTGCACCGACGGCAAAGCATTCGCTCCTGACCGCACCACGTCAGTCGGTGTGTCGTAGTAGCGCTCGAAGCCTTCGATCCATCCCAAATCTAGCCATGGAGCCGGCGGCGCATCGAGCGCGAACACTCCACTAGCCGCCGGATCAAAAATAGTTGGAGTCTCTGTTATCCGGTTCACTGGCGCAAAGTACGCACGCATCTGCCGAGTCACCGGAATCATGGCCGAGCGCAGTGGAGAAGTGCTCATAACAATGTCACCTCCGAAAAGAAGAAAACGGTAAGCTCGGCCCGCCGCTCTACGCGCCCATCCTGATGGGCTTGCTCATAGATCGCCCGGCGCACAGCGCGCCCCTGATAGGCCGCCGTGTTGTCCTCAACCCCGCTCGTTGTCGCTTCCTGAAACGCTGGTTGATTCCAGAAGACGCTGGTGCCAAGGTCAGCGCTTGGCGACTGCGTGTAGTCATACTTCTCGGTATTGGTGGGCTGGCAAATTCCCAGCAGCTCGTTGTCGAGCTGTCCCAACAATCGCCCGCGATCCACCATGCTTTGCACGGTTCCCAATGTGTAATACGAAATCACACAATTGAGGCTCATCAGCGCAGCGTTCCCGGCGCCCCCATCAACCACCGCCGCTGAACCCCACTCAATGTAGAACGCGTTCGGCTGCGGCTCTGCCGACGCCGGTGGCAGATTCTCCACCACCACGACCGCAGGCACCGTCGCCCCATTGATCGTCACCGTTCGCGCCGGATTTAATCCCGCCAGCCTTTGCTGTAGCGCAAGAAAAAAACTATCTTTGGCAAATTGCATGAACACCAGCTTCTAGCTTCTAGCTTCTGGCTTCGAGCCTCGAGCTTTGAGCTTGAAAGTTATTATTCGTTGGAAGCGAAAGTCGGAAGGTCGAGTCCCTGCTTGCTCGTCCGGGCGTCGACTCGACGCGTGTACCGAAGGCAAACACTACTGACTAAGAGCTAGCAGCCAGAAGCCAGAAGCTCCTATTACTCCACTGCCGTTACCACATAGAAATAAGCAGTCCCTGCAAAATTCTCGGTGACGACAGCTTCGATATGGAAAAGATCGCCGTCGTACACCAACCCAAGGACAGCATTGAAAAGAGCTTCCGCCGAACCCATACCGAGCGTGGGCAACTGCACATCAACCGCAGAAGCCGGCAGAGTGAATTCAATTCGTCGGGTCGGCCCTAGGTTTCCAGTCGGCAAATTGGTTGCCACGACCGGCGCGATAATGACGCTTTGCACTCCAGGATCGACCAATCCCAACTGACCCGCTGCGTCGCTTGCCGTCGCCATCGCTGGCAACAGCAAACTAACTTGGTCTCCGCCCAGCGCCGTCAACATCGCATTAGCTGCCCGAACCAAAGCCGCACCACAAATTCCGCTCCCCATAATGATTCCCTCCGTTCGCAACTCCGCCAGTCCGGCCTGGCCAACGACTAAAGACCAACGACCAACGACGGTTTTCACGCGCCTTTCTGCGCTACATAGGGCGCCAACAAGCTGCGCACCATGTCATCCACCAGCGTAGGTCCGAAATATTGCAGCCGTAGCTGGTTGATCTGGCTCGATTGCACATTGAGTCCCGGCGTAGCCTGTGCATTCTTCACGATCTGTGCGCAAGCTACTTGCACAGGCGTCGGAATCGGACTCCATCCCGCGTTGTAGACAACATCCACTTCATTGAAGAACAAATCCAACGCATTGATCGGAAACGTAAGTTCGCCACCGTCCGCCCAAATATCAATCGTTGTCGGATCAATCGCCGTCCACATCCCCGGCAGCGAAAAAGCCAAAGCGAACTCCAGACTCATCTCTGGAAACGGCCATTCCCCCCTTCGCGGCATTCCGTAACGCCCCTGCAGCGTCACAATCGGTGTAGTCGCCGGTGCGACGGTTACCATCGGCAGGTAACTCACCCGCACGACATTCAGATCCGGCGGCATCTTCAGTCGCTCTTCATACTGGTTCACGCCCAGCGTCACCCGCCGGCAGTGCGCGTCAATGATCGCGGAAGCCGCCGTGATCCACGATGGATCAGTCGTAGCATCCAGCCCATAAGTCAGATAATCCGTTGTCGCGAGATAATTCATATTGAGTTCTCAGTTCTCGATCGCAAAAAGATGTCGCTGGTCGTCAGTCGTATGTCGTTGGCGACGACGAGATTCGTAGCGGCCAACGACTAACGACCAACGACCAACGACGGTTTCCTACCGCTGTATGTTCACCTGGTAATGCGCAAAGTTCGCCCCCTTCACCACAGGTGCCCCAAACTTCACGACCACCATCTGCTGGGTTAATGCATTGGGTAGCCCCAGCTTGAACACCCTCGGATTCGGATCGGTCAGCCAGTGATACTCGATCAAGTCCTCCGACACGATGTAAGCCGGCAGTACCGCAGTGCCCGAACCCGGAGTCCCTGTATAAGGAACCGCCCAATCCGGAATCAGCGGCAGATCGCCTGCCTGTGTGCTCAACGCTTTCACTCGCAAACCGCCTGTGATTTCCACAGTGGTCAGCACCACGTTGAATTCTGCTTTCATCTCCCGGTCGATCAGGTCCAACAGCACCGGGTTGGAGTAGATCGCCGTAGGCCTTACCGCGTACGCCGAACTCGAAACCATCGCAGCAATCGTGCCCTTGATTCCGTCCACGATGCTCGAAGTAGTTCCGATCGTTGTTGTGTTTCCGCCGGCCACAATCTGCCCGATCACGCCGAAGTACTGCAAGGTCGTCGGCGCGCTGAGTGACGTATCGCTGCCGTTCCACAGCGCCACATCGTGCGTGCGCAGCAGTCCGTCCACCGAATCGGCCAGATCCTTCGCCTGCAAATAAGCGAACTGGCTTTGTTGAGCCGTCATTTCCAGATCGAACAGGTTGTAGTTGATCTGCGAAACCAGAGCCTTCAGCGGCACCGCCAGCTCCACTCGAGTTGGCGATCCCACTGTCGGCGTGATGTTTCGCGGATCGACGAATGCCTGAGCCGCCGTGGGCGAACTGATTGCAGTTTCTTCGAAAAATCGTGACGGATGCCCGGTTGCAGGAACCTGTTTGATCCTTTGCCCAAACACTCCGCGGCGCCGAACGATATCGAAGATCTCCGTCTGATACCGGTCAACTTCAATTGCGCCCGGCCCAAGATAGTCGGCCGATGCGTACAAATCTACAAATTGTCCTCTCATGTTTTCTCCTGTGTTGATTTTTCCAACGATCAAAATTCGATTGCGTTGTTGCTTTGCCAAATCGCCCCGTCATCCTGAGCGCGGGAGGTGCTTCGCGAAGTGAAGCACCTCCCCGGTCGAAGAACTCCATGTCTGCCGGATATCCAGCAACGGCTCGGCAAGGAGTCGTCTTCGATGTCTTGGGCTGATTCTGCAAGCCCATTTCGTGTGGCACATTCCCGCAGGGCAAACAAAAAGGCACGACCAAAGTCGCGCCACCGTTTACCGAAGCCCGAGTGCCGAAGCCTGCTACTCGATAATCCCTGCCCGTGCCAGCTCCGACTTAACCGCGATCCGCTGCTCAACACTCAGGCTCTGCAGCGTCTTGTCCAGGACAGCTTTGTCGAGCTTCTCACTGCCTGACTCATCGCAGCTCTTGGCCAGAATCGCCGAAACCATCGGTGGAAGCGTTTTCCGCACCATCCGCGCCGCCTGCGCTTTCAAGTCCGCATTCGATTTCTCCAACTCAACCAAGCGCTCCTGCAAATGCCTCCCGCCATCCCCGCGCGCCGCCATGTCATACGCCGGCTGCTCTTCCACCGCCGCGACAATCCGATCCACTTTCGTGTTAAGCGCTTCTTGCTGCGCATCCAGCCGCCCCAGCACACGATCCAACGATTCAGCCGCATTCGCCAGCCGTTCCGCCGTCGTCATCAACTGCTGCACCATCTCTTCGTTCATGCTCATTCCTCCGTTATGCAAACTACAAAAAACCGTTTCCCTCATTTCGAAGTGTGCGCCCGTGCGACTATCTTCGATCGGGACGTCAGTCGTTCGACTTGTTCAGCGACGATCTGCATCTTTTCGTCTCGCCGCAAATTCAGGCCAGTTCGATCCACGTATCCTGGTAAGCTGCCTTATCCCTCCGCAAAATCGCCGCCCCGGTGAACGTCACCTTAGTCAGCATCCAAATCGGCGCCCGCGTATCTGCAATCTGTACCGCGGTAACTTCATAAGACAATCCGAGCCCCGCGGGCCCAGCCGATGACGATGCCTCAGCACGTATCGTCGGACCAGCTTCGGACGCAAGTCCTATTTTGTTAATCGCCCCCCGCCTCATCGCCGCTAAATTGCGAATCCGTTTCACCGCCGCTCGCAGCGAAGCCCTCAATCGTGACCCTTCCATTCTGCTTTCCAACTCCGCTGGACCAACAGCCGCATGGATTACTCCGGCCTGCACCATCCTTGCCCGAAAGGAATCGCTCGCTTGTCCACCCCCTCGAGGTCGCGACCTAGCAATCTCTTCGACGATCTCGGGAAAGTCGCGCGCAAACAGATACCCACCCAACTCAACATTTCGTCCCACGATTTCTGCGCGCGTGATCACTCCCACCTTGCACCGCACATCATGCCGGTCGAGCGCAGGCGAATAATCCAGCGCCATCCCCAGCAAAGAAGGCAGCGCCGCCTCCGCCGCTTTTCTCGTAAGCATCACCAGATGCCCTCTTGAACCTGAAGGCGCCCGCTCCGAAGGCACATCGACCATCGTCAATACTCCAGAAAACGCAGCCCGGTTCGGGTGCCCAACCACCTCCGGCATTGCTACGGCCATACTTTTCAGTTCAATCATTTCGATTCCTTTTGTTCCTCCGTCTTTCCGTCTCTATCGAAGCCTGCGGTATTAAGAGACATGTGGCACACTCCAGCCCGTGCGCCTGCTTGCGCCGATGCACAAGCCCTGCGCCGTTATCAAACTCAAATAGTTGTTAGTGAATCCGCTAAGAAAGGTGAAAGCCGCAAACTGAAGTGTGGCCCACTAAAACTCGAACCGACCCATAGCGATCTGCTGAAATCCCATAACCGCCGCCATCATTGCACGGCGTACGGATACCGCAGCTTTCGCTCACCAAACACTTTCACCAGCAGTGCTCCAGAAATAAATCCGCCAACGTGCGCCCAGAACGCCACGCCACCCATGTTCTGTTGATGTATGGCAAGCAGCGTCTGAGTCCCGCTTAGAAAATTGAGGACAAAAAAATAAATAAGGATTACCCACGCCGGTATCCAAACCACAAGGATCAGGACTTCAAAGATCCACGTCAACACTCTCGCCCTGGGATACAGGACAAAATACGCCCCAAGCACTCCAAAAATAGCTCCGCTAGCTCCCACCGCCGGCGCCGTCGAATGCAGATTCATGGCGACGTGCGTGGCCATTGCCAGCACACCCGTAAGCAGGTAAAACACTAGGTATTTAAAGTGTCCCAGGTAGTCCTCCACATTGTCGCCAAAGATGTAGAGAAACCACATATTGCCAATCACGTGCATCCACGACCCGTGCAAAAACAGCGATGTAAAGTACGGAAGCACGATCGCCACCAGCGGGTGCGCCGGCGAGCCTGAAAGAAATGCCGACAAATCAGCCGGAACCACGCCGAACTGCCGAACCAATGAGTCCAGGCTCCGCGGATCAAGCGAAGCCTCGAACAAATAAATCAGCAGATTCATCCCTATCAAAAAATAATTCACCCACGGCGTGCTATACCGAGGCTGATCGTCGCGAATAGGAAGCATAAGAAATCTGTTAGTTTGGTAATTGAGTAAATCAGCAATCGAGTAATCTAAAAATTTGATCGAGCCGGCGCAAGGGTTTCAAATTGCCAAATTACCCGATTACTAAATTACCAAATCGTCCGATCCTCTCATGAATGGCGTCATCATCGTAGACAAGCCCTCCGGTTGGACCTCGCACGATGTGGTCAACCGCTTGCGCCGAATTTTAGGCCAGCGCTCTGTCGGTCACCTCGGCACGCTGGATCCCCTGGCCACGGGCGTGCTCCCTCTTGTCACCGGCAGCTTAACCCGACTGGCGCAGTTCTATACCGTATCCGAAAAAACTTATGAAGGCGTAATCCGCTTCGGCTTCGCCACCAACACCTACGACGCCGATGGCGAACCCCTTGAGGCAAATGTCGGTACAGCCGCCCCCGACTCTCCAGAGGGCCGCAAACCTGATCTCAGCCTGGAGGCTCTGCAAAATCTTTCCGCAAGATTCATCGGCGTGATCGACCAAGTCCCGCCGCCATTCTCAGCCAAGAAAATTCAAGGTGTCCCCGCCTACAAGCTGGCCAGAAAACAACAAGAAGTAATTCTCAAGCCGGTGCAGGTAGAGATCAAAGAGTTCATCATCACAACCGTCCAAGGCGACCGCGCGACCTTCCGCGCCCGCGTAGCATCGGGAACCTACATGCGTTCTGTAGCCCACGAAATGGGTCAGCAACTAGGCTGCGGAGCGCACTTGGAATCCCTGCGCCGCATTGCCGTAGCTGAATTCGAAATCACTCAAGCCCACACCCTCGAAGAAATTGAAAACAAATTGAGTGAATCCAAAAGTGGACAAAGGAGTAAGATCCAAAATGCTGCGCAAGTGTTTCAGGAGCGATCGAGCGCGAGACCCAGAAAAAGTTGTCATTCCGAACCGGGCGCCAAGCCCGGTGAGGAACCCGCTTTTTCTCGCCCCGAAATACTTGAAGCTCTCTTCGTTCACCCGCGCCAACTTCTGCCCCAATTCCCATCCGTCACCGCCGACGAACCAACCGTCGCTCGCATCCTCACCGGACGCCCCATCAACCTCCCAGAACATACCCGCGCTCGCCAGGTCAAAGTCTTCCAAGGGCAAAGAGACCTGATTGCTATAGCCACTCGAGTAGCTGGTACGCTATTCCACCCAAAAATCGTCTTTCCTCTCGCATAAGCCAACATCGCTCCCGCAGCCCATGCGCAAGAACTTCTTCCTACGAACTTGCCTTGACGACAGCTACAGTTGGCGCGTCCAAATCCCCTAACCCCCGCATCCTCCGAACCTCATTCACCGTCAACACGCCGTTTTGCAGAAGAATCTGTTGAATCTGCGCCTCTTCCAGCGGATCCTGCGTATCCAACTCCGCAAACACAAATTCCAGATCGTTCCATCCCAGCCGTTTTTGAATCGCGTCCCGCGTAAGATGTTCCGCGAGCAGTCGCGCCGTCGGCACAATCGCCTGCCGAAACGCCAGGTCGTTATATTCTTCAGCGGTCGAACGATTAACGTCAGCCTCCACCCCCAAATAAAACGGAGGCAGATCAAACGCATCCGCGATCACTCGCAACAAAAACTCCTGCCACTGCAATCGCAAATCAGCATCGGTGCCTCCGCCGAACCGCAGCACCTCCGGTTTGCTTTCGACCGAAAGAATCGGCACTCGCCCAGTGCCCTCAATCTCATCCTGCCACCAGCGAATCAGTCGCTCGTGATGCTCTGGAGTCAAATCCTGCAGCCACAGCGCATATTGCACTACCGAGTTCGACGCCAGCCGCGACGCATACCGGTGTGCGCCCAGAAACGCGTTGATCGTTTCAAACGCAACTTCCAGCCGTCCCAAACCAAATGGAGTATGCGTCCGCGGATTCAGCCGGATGTAAATCAACTCATCGTCGTCCAAAGTGACTTGGCTTTTCGGCCCCGACTGATCTGTGACCTGCAAGTAGCGCGCCCCCTGCGGCGAACCATCCCAATTCAGGTTCATCCGGATCGACGCACCGTCCACCGGCCACAATAACAACGGTCGTTTCGGATCGCCCGAAGTCTCCACCTCGATCGCCCCGTACCCGCCTACGATGATGTCTTCCAGCACCTGCTCCGAAAACGACCGGAACGAATCGTCAGGATTCGGCGAGTGGAAGTTCTCCGTAAGGATCTCCACACGCTCCGCTCCGCCAGGAATCGCTTCGAGCGAAAGGCCCTGGCGCGGTTGAATCCTCCAACGCATTCCCGCGATGCGATCCTTAATGCAATTGATCGCCCGCCGCGGCACCGGAATCTCCGAGAACCGCCGCAAGTTGTAAGCCGTAGGCTTCGGCATGATGTCGCCCGGCGGCCCGTAAGCGTTGAAAATGGAAGGCAACGGCAAAGTCCGCCGCTTCTTCTCGGCGCTCCCCAACGAAGCAGCCGAAGACACTCCCGCAATCCGGCGCAAAGCGCCGCGCAACGTCTCTTTAATGTTCATAAGATTTTTCCGTTACTGCCGGCGCAGTTCGTGAGCGCTCAAAAAGTAAAGCCCCGCCGAAGCGAGGCCTGCGCGACACAAACTTGAAACACCACTATCGAACTCTAAACGCTTGAACCAAACACGCTACGCCTCCGATGACGAAGGCCACATCAAACAAAAACAATCTCAAGTCTCACACACCCCGAGGGTACCAAGCCTCTCTGTTTGGATCGATTCCACAGAAACCCGCCCCCAAAGCTCACGAGAAGAATACCCTCCACCAGTCGCTTCCCCTCACGCTCTCAACTCCCGCCGAGCCACTTCCGCAAGCATCGGCATCTCAGCCGCCACGGCAATGCGAATCTTTTCGTCCTCCATCATGCCCAACGCAAACTGAATGCTTTCCTCTGCTCGATCCAAATCGTCATCAATAACCGCCGTCAACATCGGAGCAGCCCCAGCCACCTTCGACATGACAGGTGCAATCCGTGGATAACGCGCAGCCAATAAAACCGCCGAGTCCACTCCCGCTTTTAGAGACACCGCATGGAACAACTTGATCTCGCCCGCGACGCGATATCCAAAGTCAAACTGAAACGGATCACCCGGCTTGGTATAAGTCGCCACCGGCACCGGAAGAACAAACTTCGCGACTCGGGCCTGCTCGAACGCGTCCCGCATCACTGCCAGAATCCGCTGCCGCCCGCTAACCTCCCGCTTGCCTCCAACCTTCGCCGCTTCCAAATACATCGAAGCCATCATCTCAATCTCAGCAACTGGATCCTCCGCCAGGCATCCCTTCGCCGGCGAAAGCTGGATCACATTCGAAAACGAATCCTCCAACCGCCGCAGCAAAACCTCACGCTCCCGCGTAGTAGCCAGTTGTCCGCGAATGTCCCGCTCCAGCGCTGCCAGCATGTCGACATCCGCCTGCGGATCTAAACACCGCACACGCCGCCAATCCCGCGTAAATCGAACATCCGCAAATCCATCTCCATTCGCACCAGGCTCGACCATAACCAGCCCAATATTGACGAACTCATTCTTAACCGCGTCCGGCACATACCGCAGTAAGAAAAATTCGAGCTGTCGCCGATCAGCCATGAATGTTCTACCCTGTGCTCCTCTGTGTCCTCTGTGTTAAAGGTCCTAAGCCTGTTCTCTCCACCGCGGAAACGGCCGCCGCGGCGAAACGCGAAACGCCTCAATCAACTCTCTCACCATTCCACGCCGAGTGATCAAAGTTCGCACCAGCTTCTCCAACTCATCCCACTCTCCTCCATACCACTCCGGAGGAATCTCCCCCGCCAAACTCCACACTACATCCTCTTCCATCTTTTCGATGCGCGAGAGCCACGGCTCAAACGACTCCCACCCGCGGACGCTTTCATACACTTCATTCCGCGCATACACCCCGCGTAGCGGATAATCCGGAAACGTCCACTCCCCCGCGTTGAAACAATATCCCTGATCGATAAACGCCGCCGTATATTTTTTCTCCCGTAACTTCCTCCAAAAGGCCGCCTGCCGCCCGTTCGCGTTTCCTGTCCACTTATCCACCACGAGCATTCCTGGAAACGTCTCCAGGTTTCGCACCAGGCCAAACATCTCCACTGGAAGATAATCAAACACCTGCCCTTCCAGCGGACTAACCGCATACCTCGATCCGAACTGCAAACCAGCCTGGCACGGGATTGTGTTGTGCGCCAGTTGAATGCTCAACTCCGCCGTATGCTCCACCAGCCATGCGCCCACTTCCACAACCTCTGTCCCAGGCACGGGCAGTCCTGCCCGCTCCGCCAATCGCGTCGCCAGCATCTCGTTCGTCAGAACCCGCAGATGCTGCGGATTATTTCGGAACTTCACCACATAGAACTGCCCATCGGAGCAGCGCATCAAATGCCCTTGCGCCCCGCCCCGCATCCGCCGCACGTGTTGGACAGCTTCCACCAATCGAGTATGTCAAGCGTCAAGTGGCAGAGCCCGTGTGGCGCGGCCCCGTCCTGTTTTGCCGAAGCCCCAAGCGAAGCCGAGGGGGAAGCCGAAGGAACTCCTGCCCGCGAAAGCCTCGAAGGGGCGACACCCAACCACAAGGCCTGCAATCTTACTCCAACTCAACCCACTCGATGTGACGAATGAACTTCGCTAAGCTCACCCCTCCACCGCAAGGCTCCCCACCTCTAGCGTCCTCTTCTTCACGCCGCGTCCCACATCCTGCCGCCGCACTGCGAGCGCAATCGCCATTGCCATCACGCAATCATCATGTGTTCCATCGGCAGCCGCCGCGTTTCCATTCCGAATGCCGAACAAACGTCCGGCACTCTTCCAGCAACCGCAGGCTATGGAACAGCTCCGGCTCTGCCATCAGCACCGCCGCCATATTGTCAATCATCGCCGGGCGGCTCGCCGCGGACGTTAACCAGCCGAGTTGGCCATCCTTCTCAAAGATGTTTTCGTATCCCAGAGTATTCAGATACGCCAGCACTCCGAACCCATGATTGTTCCGCTCCACCGCCACCAGCGCATGCTCATATCTCTGCCCCAGGTCCGCAACCCGCCGCGCAAGTTCGAACGGCGGAAAGTGGCCATGCAATTCTGCGCACTGCATTCCCATCTCCCGTTCGATCACCTGCGCGCACGCATAATCGCCGTCCGATCCGCCCCCTGCCGTGTCCGCTCCGATGATGTATCGTCTTCCTTTTTGCGCCGGGAACCAGGTTGTAAGTCTTCCATTGTCTTCCGATGCCGTCTCATTCCCAGCCATCCCAAACGCCTTTTCAATCGCTCCCAGTTCGAACACACATTCTCCGGAGGCCAGAAAGCACGAGCTGGGATCTTCCGCATACTCCTGGGCTGCCAGTCCACGCAGCGCATTCCATTGCTTGCGCCTCCATGCAATTTGCGCCTCGTTCAATCCATGCGTCTTCATCAACAAATTTTCTTCCGCAGTCAGCTCCAGTGGCGACAGTATCGTTCCCTTTTTCGCGACGACTCGGTAGCTGTCGTCATACCACCACGGAAAAAAATGTTGCGTGTAACCAGTCTCAATCGCCTGCTGCCACTCGCGGTAAAAAACCCCAGTCGCTCCGTTGGGCGTTGATTCCAGCACGATCTCGCCATCCGGCACCACCCCGGCCCTGAGAGAAGCCAGCGTTTCCATCCCGCCGCGGGGCCAGCGTGAGACCTCTGAACAGTGCAGATTGTGAATGGTCATCCCGCGCCCCGCGTTGTCGTCAGCCGTTTCCACTCGATATTCGCTGTCGAGTCGGGGAAATACGATCTGACGAACATTCGAGCGCGACTTCACCAGCGCGCCCCTCAGTATCGCTTTGGGCAGGTTCTCCCAAAAGCGCTGCACAATGTTGAATATCGCCTCCGCTGATTCCTGGCTGTGCGCCACCTGCACGGTTAACGTTCCCGGTTGCGTGATCGTCTGCAGAAAAAATCGCGCTGCGATGTACGTTGTAATCCCCACCTGCCGCGCCTTCAGAATGATGTTCTGCTTGCCGCAATTCCGCGAATATTCCCGCTGCGCACGGTTCAAACGCAACCACTTGGTTCCACCCCTCTTAGGACGAATCTTCAGCAACCCGGCGATTAAGTAGTCTCGAACCGTTTCGTCACCCATAACCATCTGCCGATCCAGAAACGATCCGAACTGCTGCAATAGATAAAGATCAATCTCCAAATCTCACCTCAATATCACGAGAGCCGCGAATAGGACTGCCATTCAACCTGAAAGCCGGCAGCTGGCACCTTCTCTCACACTTCCGTCGAATCCTCATTCCGCATCCGCGCGTACTGCCGGATTCCATCCCGCAAAATCATGCTGCGCTCGGTGAGCTGATGCAGTCCCTGCCAATCTTTTTTTAAATCGACTTGCGGGTCGTATCCCGACTGCGCCAGAAACTTCCAACGCTGGTCATACGAGCGATTCTTTTTCGCCCCGTGAAAAAGATGGTTCACCAATCCTGGCAAATAACCGACGTTCCGCCGGATATATTTCTCTGCCCGCTCCTGCCACTCCCGGCACAACTGGATGTATGCCGGCGAAAAACCCGAGTACAAAGATCGGTGAACCTGCCCCACAAGTGCCGACGCCATGTGCCAATCCCCTGACCCTAGAATGGCGTGATCCATCAGCATTCCAACGTTCTCCAGCGAGCTTCGCTTCGCCGCCCAGGCAAATCCCGGATGCCAAAATTGCCCGCTGTGAACGCTGTAATAGCCGTATGCCGGCTTCGGCTGCATGAACGCCGCATCATGCGGGCTCGGCCGGTCCGTCACCCACTTGTAAAAAAACCCCGGAGTCGTGGCCAGCGGTTCATAATGCGGCCCAATGTCCTGCGCATGGCTGAACATCTGCAGCACGTCATAATGTTGCAGAAGCTGCAGCGTTTCCTGCGCCCAGTCCGGACGATTGAACTTCACGTCCGCATCAATCCACGCGACATACTTCGCGTCCGCCGGCAGTCGCTGGATCAGCAAGTTCAGCGCATTTTCCTTGTGCCAGATTTCGCTGGTAGTGCGCAATTGCAAATGCCGCGGATTGCCCGCCTGGGTCACCTCGAAGTACCGCTCTCCAAACGCAATCTCCGCCGTATACAGAATCGCGCCCGCCGCTTCGCACTCGCGTTCGAACATCCAATAATTCCAGTAACGCGACCGCCAACGCAGCGGATTCTCCAGCATCGTTACCACATGCAACCGGTCGGGAAGCACATGGATCCCCGGCTTCGCTTGCGAAGGATGATCGATACACCGCGAGCATTCGCAGCGCACATGATGTTGCAACTTCCAGTCGTCGCTCACAAAATCATCCCCCGATCATTTGTCATGCCGAGCCGAAATTTCCGCCTGCCGGTTCTTCTTCGCGTCCTTACCGGCCGTTCTTCGCGAACTTTGCGGTTAGAAGCTTCTGGGGTTCGCCACTCTCATGCCCCAGTCGCGAATCTAACGGCCCTTACTTCAAAAGCCCCGCACTGGCCCAGCGTGCCACCTTGCCATGCAAATGAATCCTCATCCCGGCCGTAGCATGGTCCAAGCCCGCATCGCCGGTCTTAGCCGTCATCGTCGCGTTGTACGAAGTCACAAACTCGCTAGCCGTTAGCGGAGGCTGCTTCTTTACTTGTTTCGCCGCCACAGCCATCATCCCCGGCGACGCATCCGCACTCACCAGCGGCACGATCGCCGCCACTGACTCCACTTCCGAAAGCAGTATTCCAATCACTGCTGTAATCTTTGCCTGCGTGGCGGGATCCGTGATATGCAGCGCCGGAAGAAGCCCGTTCAAGCTCGCTTGTACTGCACTCATCGCAGCCTGGATCTGGTTCAGCAGCCCCGGTTGCGCCGCAGCATCCGCCTTCTGATACTGTGTGATCAACGATTGCATCAGTTGCAAATCCGAACCCGCCTGCGCGCCCGCGCTTTGTACCGTCTGCAAATCCGCAGCCGAAACATTACTCCCCGACAACGTCGCCACCAGCGTCACCAGGTTCGCGATTCCCGGAATAAGCGCCGCCACAATCTGCTCCGCTTCGCCAATCCACGCCGTTGAGCACGCCGAACACATCAGCGTCGCGCACAACATCACCGCCACCAACGCTTTCGTCATTCCAGTCTTCTTCATGTTTTATCTCCTGTTCTAAATTCAATTTCGATTAACAAATAAAGAGGCACGGCTTTCACCGTGCCTATAGCGCCGCCGTCTCGGCGGCTGTCGGGCGGGCGTTCTCGCCCGCCCTTCGCTACTGGATCACAACCGCCTTGATCCCCACCGGAACACGATGTCCCGAGATCGTGATCGGAGTGCTCGCAGTCGTCATCTCCTGATACTGCGTCCATTGCGACCCCACCGTCTGGTTCCCCGTAGTACACACACCATCCGAGCAACTCTGCGACGTGTCCCACATAATCAAAGACGGCGTTCCATCGTTCACAATCGTGCACGACCACACTGTGCCGCTAGCCGCGCACGGAGTAATCAGAGACGAGTTCGCCAGCCAGTTGTAAGTCTGCTGATAAGAGGTCTCCGCCGATGCCGGCTCGGCCTGAGAACTAGCGTAGTACCACGCAATTCCCGACACTCCCAGCGACCAATCCATCAGATAAAAGCGCGGCATAAACGAAGCTGCCATATCCGGGTCCGTGTACGCGTTCGTAAAACCAGTTGGGGAGTATTGCGCTTCTCCATCCCACAGCGGCTTCGCCAGCTCTGCGGGTTGCAGGATACTTTGAATGTTCGCGATGTACCACTGCATCGCCGATTCGGTTGTGCAGAGAATCGGAGACGGACACGCATTGCCGCTTTCGCTCCCTGGCTTCATGTGGAAGTTGAGAATGTCCACCGCCGTCGCAATCGCATTCGCGGGATTAGGACATGGCAACTCGTACGCCGGTATCCCGGAAGTGTTATTGCAATAAAGCTCGTTCTGGCCGTAGGTCAATGCTGGCCCTTTAGCGTGCGCCGAAGCCATCACGATCTGTGCCGTCGGATCGATCGCGGTCGCCGTACACGGAGTAGACGTCCCATTACCGTTCTCATGAATCACTCCTCGCCCAGTGATAATGCAATTCGCATCTTCCGTAAGCCGCGCCAGTGCTGCAATGCTCCCATTCCAGACCGCTTTCGTATCGGGCTCGTTCCAGATTTCCCAGTATTTAATGTGCGCATGCGTGTCTGTGTATCCCGGACTGTTGACGTGAGTTGCAATCGCGGTAATCCAGGCTTTCCAAATGGCGTCTGCCCCGCTGCCATCGCTGTTTAAATCGCTGGGAGCATCGCACTCTCCGTCGCCCAGTCCCGCGCCGCTCCCCGTGTAATTGCACGTGGCATCCGTAGGATCAGAACTCGCCCACGTCGGCGTGCGAGCCAGCGTGTACATGCCTTCCATCGCGCCGTTGGAATACGCCAGCGCTAAGTCCGAGTCCAGGCTTGTGAAATTAAACACTCCAGAAGCTGTGTTGAGATAAGGCCACTGCAGCGGCGGCGAATCCCAGAAGCGCTGCATTCCATAAGTCACCGTCGGCCATCCCCCGCCGTTTGTATCCGACTCTGAGAAGCCCCAGAAACTTGCCACAAGGCCCGCTGCCAAACTGTCTGGATAAGGCCCCGATCCGCAAGCCGTGCCGCAAACAAACAGATTCTGCGTCTGCGCCGCATCCATAGCCGGAATATTTGCTCCCACGCTTGTGCCGTCTGAGGCCTGTTCAGTATTCCCCGCATAAAACGAGCTGTCGGAACGCAATTCGTAGTTGTGATAATCCGGCAAAGTCAGCGGCATCGAAGTCGCGCTCATCGCCCCCGTAAATCCCACACAGGCCGATGTTGACGTCGCCCCCGCGCAGTAAGCGGTCGCCGGAAAGTACATCACCGGCGTGCCGCAAATCGCCAGCGGATTATTGCAGTAGAAGCTGTACAGAGACGCTGTGCGCCCTGGAAACACGAGGTGGTCGAAGGTCGCCGAAGTCGTGTCGAAGTAAAAAGTTTCGGTCGGCGTTCCCTCGCTTCGGCCCGATCCCCACCAGCCATCGTTCCCGCTCCCCGCTCCAAGAACAATAATGTTGTTCTGGAATATATCGTTCTTGCCGTAGTTGGGCTGGCTCAGGTGAGTAACGCCGCCCATCGCTGTCTGCGAGTCGCTGATAAAGGTGTTGTGCGTGAGGTTAACATTTTGCGGATTGCCGCTCAGCGAACTCAGCGTGCAATAGCCGGACGCGTCGCTGATTCCCGCACTTACCCCACTCCACGCGTAACTTACTGTCGTGCCACTCGTGCTGTATGTCCCCGTCCACGCAGTCGAACCAGAAGTGACTATCGGACCAACACCAGATGGATAAGCAATCCCGGAGAACGTTGTCGTCGGAACGTTGAACCCGGGCACCGACTGGCACATCGTAATCGCTACCGAATCTCCCGCGCTGACGTCCATGACCTGCTCGCCGGCGCCAGGTACGCTCGATGTATTCTGCAGGGTGACGCTCACCGTTCCCGTTCCCGTAGCAATTGTCGCTGCCGGAACGCTCGTATATCCTGAACCATTGTTTGTAATCGTGACCCCGCTCACTGCGCCGCTCGAGCATTGATAGGTTCCGGTCGCTTGCGCGCCTCCCGCCAGGTTCGGTGCTCCGATCGTCAGGCTCCCCGCTACGCAGCCCGTACCCGCAGTCACAACCGCGCCCCCGCTAATCTGCCCTTGGCAGGTTCCCCCGTTATATCCGTTGGATCCTCCGTTCACAGAACAGTTGGCCACGAACGTGGCCGTTCCGTTGGAGTTCATCGTGACCGTCCCCTGCCACTGAATCTGCGGAGCGCCAAATTCCATATTGTTGCCGCTGACTTCGCTGCACCCAGGATTAGTCACGGATGTGTTATAGAAAAGATTGTTCGCCCACCATCCCCGGCGGAATGGAAAGGCCGCTCCGCCGCCCGCATTATTGCTGGGGTTCGAACCATCCACCTCAAATCCCTCACAACTATTCCTCACGATGTTGTTGAAGAAACTGATATCGTTCATCGCCAGTTGATAGTTGAGCAAGTAGTTCTGAACGTTCCAATCATCCGTGACCCCAGACTGGCCGCCCGAATCATCGGAGTTCTCAAGAATATTTCCGCTTACCAGAACGCGCTCTCCGCTTTTGATCTCTTCAATGTTCTTCCGAACGATGCTGTACCCTGAGGTAGTCGTACAGCCCCAGTTAGGATTACTCGGCGGAATTGTGAAATTTGCGTGTGTGCCGCACGTTGAATTGGTAATGCCTAGCCACGCATAGGGAAACGTAATGCGGTTGCGGCGTATTTCAACATCTTGAAAAGGTACTAATCCAAAGATCGCATAAGCCGAAGAACTTTCTGCTCCTCCCGCAAAAATTCCCGACGATTGCCCCTCCAGCCAGTTGTGATCGAATTTGTAAGGACCCTGGCCTTGCGCCGATACGCTGTGCCCTTCCGCTCCAGGCCGTAAATTCTGGCTGAACTGCGAGTCCACCAGCGAGCAGAACAGGCAGTTGATGGCCATCCCCGCTGAAATCGAATTCGCTCCAGCGGCGAGTGATGTCCAGTCGCCATGCTGCCATATCTTGCGGAAATGAATGTGTTGCGGCATCTCCGTCAGACTGGTCTCGCTGCCAGACCCCGGCAGATTGATGATGTTGGCATTTCCAGTATTGCCAACGCTCATGCGCGCTTCCATATCTTCGATCAACCAGTGATTAGGAGCCACAGTAGAACTAGCGCAAGTCGACACCGAACCGCCTGCCACCGGTGAGCAAAAGCTTACAGCCGCGCAGTTTGCCCCAGAACACTCCGCCGTCCACATATATGCCACGTCGTTGTAGTTCGAAGTATTGCTCGCTATTCCGTTCGCCAGCGTGAATGCACCTGCGGGAATGCTCGTGATAGCAGTTCCCAGCTCGTAGTACATCGCGTCCCCCGCGCAATCAGGATTGTCCAGCCCGATGTCAGTCGAAGTCGCCAGATTATCCTGCATGCCATGGGCGCAAACGATCTGTCCATTGGGCAGACTCGCGTCTTGCGTCGAATCCAGAATCAAAAAGCTGCTCGCCGCACTACTGCTCGTCTGCGGGATAACAATCCCATTGGCCGACGTATAAAGCCCCGGCGGAATATCCAGCTTGATGCCAGCCCCGCTAGCCGTGCGGCAACTTTCAATGTCATTGATCGCCGACTGCAATCCTGCGTTCGTCGGTGACCCTGTCCAGTAAGGCGTGTGGAACGTGCAACCCGGCGCGACTACTGTCACCCAAGTGCTGGGCAACGAAAGTTCGTAACTGTACAGCTCGTCGCCCTCGTAATTGTTCACCCAAACTTGAGGCAGAATCGCCCACGCCGGCGCCGGGTTCGCCCCCGTACCGATAGTGAACCGTCCCGCGCCCGCGGCATTCCCGTACACCGCATACGCTTCATACACATGCGCCCCGATCTCCCAACCGGTCCCGTAGCTGTTCTGGTTTACTCCGTTGATGTCGAGTTCATACGCCGTTCCCAGATTCTCCCCAGCATCCACCACCGGCGAATTCTTTGTCGGACGGAAATCCAGCGTCATGCTCGTTGCCGGCAGCGCGTAATAATAATTTCCATCTGTTCCGGTCTCTTGCGTCCCGCTCAACAACCAGTTCACCAAGCCAGTATTTGTCAGGACCGTTGCCCCGCTGTTCTTGAAATCTTGGATCAGATTCGTGATCTCAGTCCCGCCGACCGGATCATCCTGCACCAACTCGTTCAAGTGCCAGAAAACTCCCCAAGGCACTCCCCACACCGATTCTTTCCACACCAGCGCCTGAATCTTCTGATTCAACATTGCCGGCGTCACTCCCGACACTCCCATCCACGAAGGATTCACTCCAAAGCTCGTAATGTTCTGCACGTTGAATCCGTCCGCATAAGTGTCCTTCACTCCAAGATCTTCCTTCAGCGCCCCGCGTGCTCCGGTATAAGGCACGCCTTCAGTGATCCCCTGCATCGCTGTCGTCTCGTATCCGCCGGGATACACATACACCGGCGTCGCCGGAAGTCCCGTGAGGTTCGTCGTCATCCACTGTCGCGACAATGTGATCTCGTCTGTCGTCAACTGTGTCACGTTCAACTGCATGTGATAAACCGAGGTCTTAACATCCTGCGCCGTAACATCCGCCAGATCCTGTGACAACAGCGCCGCAGCGGTATACGCCGCACACCCCGTCCCATAGGGCCCTTGGCACGGAGTAAGAAATGAATACGTGTACTTCCCCGTCGCCGCCAGCGCCTCTGCCAACGCCAACATCGTTCCCTGTGGCTGCCCCCGCGCCAGGTTGTAAGTCACTCCGTCGCTTGCCCCCGTTACCGTGATCGTCAAAGTGTTGCCGCTAACGGTCACGGTAGCCGCAGTCCCACTTCCTACGTATTGAATATCGAGCGCGTCCGAGTTTACGTAGTAGGTGTGGGATATAGAATGTGCAGTCACATCCCGTCCTGCATTCACCCATCCCTGAAATTCCGAAATCAAAGTCTGCGCCAGCGGATATCCCACCGTAATCGCCGCGCCCACCGGAATTCCCGCCGCGTCCGCAACCGGCAACACCGAACCCGCGTAGTACGAATCCGCTCCCGTCGTCATCCCGGAATCGTCCACCGTCAACGTGATGTTCGCCGGATATCTCTGATACACCTGCACCGCCGGCGCAGTATCCGCCGCAACATTCCCCGCTCCCGCAGTCGGACCGATCCCGCTCGTCCACTCCACATCGGTCGATCCCGCCACCGCCAGGCTCGAAGCATAAAAATGACAATATGAATAAGTCACCGCTCCCGTGTTATCCACCAGCGCTCCATCGCGATTCGCGTAGCCTTTGTCATTCACCATCGTGATCGCCGTCGCCGATCCATCAAACCGGAAGCCGTCGTAATTCAAATGCGCCTCCGCGTTGTATATCTTGATGTCTCCCGGACCCGGAGCACTCTCGTCCACGTAAAATCCCAGCGGCTGCGTTCCCTGCGGAATCATTGAGTCCGCCTCCATGTTCGCAAACACCAGGTGATCGCTCGTCCCCTGCACATAAACTCCGTATTGATCGAACCAGTTCAGCAGGAAATGCTGGAACGTAAGCCACGACTGTCCATTAATGTTGATCACAGGCACGTTGCTGAGTGCCATCGGTACGATTGCTTCGTTGTAATAAATCGATGGATTGCCAACCGAATAAACGTACACATATCCATTCGCCAGATAACAATTCCACTTCGCCGTCAAGTTCGAAGATGCCGCCGCAACCTTCTGCCCCCAGATCGACCCAAACAGGCAAAAGTTGACTGTCGTGTAAGTAGTTGGCACCGGCGCTTTCCACGCATTCCCCGTAACCAGCACCCAAGCTGCAGCCGGCACCGCGTAATACCCAGTCAAGTTCGGCGCCGCCCCGCTGCCGTAAGCGTCGAACGCAATAGGATTTCCCGAACTCCCCGACGAAGCCGGCGTCAGACTTTCATTCCAAACATCCCCGCGCTTGAACAGAACCGAATCCCCAGGGAGAAACGATTGCCCATTCACATGAGCAATCGTCTGCCAGGCCGACGACGAAGAAGTTCCGTTATTCGCATCATTCCCCGTACTTGAACTCACGTAGTAAGTCGCGCCCCAAGCCATGCTGCTCCACACCAGAAATGTGAAGACAATGATTTTGCGCACTGTTATGAGTTTGATCCCCACCGCCACCCGCACAGCATCCCGCTTCACTCTGCGATCGGCCTTGCGGCGTCTACGGCTCCCTCGCTGCGTCACTGTGCGATTCCCCTTCATAAAAATCTCCACCTAGGATTTTTTCCGCGTGCTCGGCGGTCGTTCTTAGCGATCTCCGCGAGATGCGGTTGACCTCTTCGTTCAATAAAAAAGGCCACCAGCTCTCGCCAATGGCCCGCCCAACTCTCCAATCCGCTCCGCCTTCACTGAAAGCTGACAGCTGACAGCTTTCTTATCAGCCTTCGCGTTCCGCCTCATCCTGAACCGCGTCCGCGCTGTCCGCGGTGTCATAGTTCTGCAATCCCGCATTCGCCGATGGTGGCGGCCCGGGCTGTGTAACTCGGCTCTCTGACGCGGCGGGCGAAGCTGTTTGCCCGCCGTTGCCGCTCCACTCTGCGACCGGCGGATGTCGATCACTCTGTTCAAATGCCTGTGGAACGGATGGTTCTGCCGCTTCCGGATTGATGATGCTCATAATTTGTTCTCCTTGAAAAGTATTCGTGTTGTATGTGAGGACAGCAGCCTGGGTCGTGCAACCAGACCTAGTTCTGCATCTGATAGGTGATGGTCGCCGCAACTCCGGCCGCATTAGTCGTGCATCCCGCCGCTGCCGTAGTAATTTTGAATCGCAGTTGATGTCCTGAAGCAACGGCCGCGCTTCCTGTGACCTGCGTGTAGAAGTTCGTGCCGGATGTAAATGTCGTGGAATAACTCCCCAGTTCCGCACCCGCCGTTCCATCCCACACCTGCAGCACTGGATAAGTCGTGCACCCCGCCGCGGCTGTGCTCGCGGCCAAATCAAACCCTGTCACGATGATTCCGGCCGGCACAGTCCAGTTGCAATTCTGCGTGACTGCCGTGGTGCCCGCCACCGCGCACGACCATGCCAGATAAATCTCCGACCGCACGTATGCCGTAGTCGCGATCTTCGTCGAGTTGTCTCCAGTCGCCGCGGTCGGAGCCGTCGGCGTACCGGTCAACCCCGGACTCGCAAGAGGAGCGCGCGATGTATCCGACGGATGCACATGATCCGCCCGCGCAAATGTATTCGATGTCCCCACAGCCGCCGTCCCATCCATATTCGGCGCAGTCGAAGAAGCCTGCCCCAAAACAAATGCTGTAGTCGCCACTTGCGTTGTATTCGTGTTCGCCGTCGCAGTCGGAGCCGTCGGCGTCCCCGTAAGCGCCGGCGATGCAGCCGGTGCGATCGATGAATCCACATAAGCCGAAGTAATCGTCGTACAAGTTGGCCCACCAGAGAGTACTGCCGTCACCGCCTGGTTCGTGCAGCTCCCCGTTCCCGCCGATGTCCCGCTGCTCACGTTCGACCCCGGCATATCCATAAACATCTGCACAGTCGTGCTGCCCGCGCTGGCCTGCAGCACTCGCCCCAAAATCTGCGTCCCAGTAGGCCGCGTCGTGCCCGCATCATGGCACAAAGGATAAAATCCGCTACTAGCCGTAGGCGACGCCACCACGTAATCTCCAACCACAGTAGCGCTCCCATCAAAGCTGCAATAAGCCGAACCCTCTCGCGCCAGCGTAACCACTCCCGAAGTTCCCGCATTCGCAATCACCACACCGATCGCCCCGCTGGTCAGCGCGCTCGCCGGCTTCGCCGCGCATCCCGCCGTTGTAAGCACCGCCAGCCCATTCACAATCGTGCCACTCGTAGTGTCGTTGCAAAGTTCATAGCTCTCGCTGGCAAACTTGCCCAGCTCAAATCCACTTCCGCTCCCGGAATTTCCCGCCACATAAACCGTCCCCGGCCGCAGCCCGGTACCTGCAGAACCGCTAAACGAACCTACGTTGTAAGTCTGGTCAGTCCAGGGCTTCAAATTACTACTCGCATCCACCACCCACTTCAACCCGTTGTTGATCCAGAATCCCAACCCCGGCGCATCTCCCGCAGTGGAATTCTCGCTGCGCACCACCGCGTAATTGTCAGCCAGGTCATATCCCAGCGATGTTCTCTGCCAAGTCGAGCTATTCGTATAGCTCGAATACACATGCAGGCTCTGCGGATTCGCCGTCGTCTCCCCCACCACAAACTGTCCCAAGTCGTATCCATCTTCCTGGAACAGATTCGAGAAGTAAGAGCTGCTCGCAGTAGTCGCTATTTTCTGGGGAGCACCCGCACTCGCCGAAATATAAAAATTCCCATCATTCGAAATCCCCAGCGCCGATGTCCCCGCCCCCGCCACCGCCATCGGCGTCCCCGGAATCGGCGAGCTCACCATCCACGGCCCCGCCACCAGCAACTGCCCGTTCACCGTCACATTCCCGCTGAACGCTCCCGCGGCCGCCGTGATCCCATTGCTTCCCGCGTAGTTCAGCGTCGTCCCACTGTCGGTCAGTCCGCTATCACCGCTCACCGCCGTTCCATTCGCTGCGTAAAGCGCCAGTTGTGTGGCCGATCCACTGTTCACCGTTCCCGCACCACCACCACTGCCGCCGCACCCAGTGCAACTCCCCGTCACCGTCAGGTTCCCATTCACCGTTACCGGCACGTTGAAGGTCTTCATCGCTGCCGTCAACCGTTCCAGATAGCTTGCGTTGTCGCCCGTGTTTCCAATGTAGAAAGAAATGGACTGCGGCGCTCCAAACGACAGGTTGCGAAAGTTTCCGCCCGTATCATCCGTGCCGATATATACGTCGCTCGCACTCGCCGCCAGTCGCAGAGTGCTGGCCAATGTTTTCTGCTGCTGAGAATCATGAAGCGTGATGAAGTGATTCGGAGTCGCTGGCTGGCCTTCGAACAGCAACGACCCTTGCAGAATCGAAGTCGTCCCTCCCCCTTGAGGATATGGAGCGCCACTCGTGATCACCGCCGATTGCAACGCGTTCTGCGGAAAACACACCTGCTGCGCGATACTCGGGAACTCCTGATTGGTGCAGCTCTGTGCGTGAAAAGACTGCGCATTCCCCGCAGCCACCATCACCGAACCCGCATTCGCCGGTAGTGCATCTGCGAAATACTGCGGCAGGGCGAAAGTATTTGTTGCGTCCGACGATGGCGCCAGCACGATATGCCCAGGCCACTCGTCAAGCTGCGGAATCAACGTTGGGTTCGTGCCGACTGTGTAAGACGCGGCCGCGGTCTGATTATCTGAAAAACTGCAGATCCCAGCCGCGCAACTTCCCGAGATCGCCGTCGCCAACGCAAAAGTTCCTGTGCCCACCGGCACCAGAGTGCTTGACGTTCCTAACAGCACATCGTAAGTGATCGTTCCGTCGACGCTTGCATTCGTTGCCGGCATCTCCGGCCAGTACACGTTGATGGTTCCGGCTCCTCCGTTCGTCTTCGCGTAACCGGCGAACAACGGAATCGCATACACTCCCCCGATCGAGGAGTGCATCACAATGTAGTAATTGCGCAGCGTGCTTCCACTCGTTCCCGTGAAGGCAAACTGTGGCGTCTGCCCTACCATGTACGTCCCGCCCCGCGCCGTCGCCGGTTGACCTTGGTTCACCAGGCCGGAAGCGGCATAAAGCGTTCCAGGGTAAGCCGGATTGGTGCAATCCACTTCCTCATACACGGCGTCATAAAGACCGCCCTGCAATCCTGCTCCTTGAAAAATCGCGTGCTGAGAGAAGGCCTGGATCACCGTATCCCGGATCGTCATAAAGTTGCCGCTGCGATTGTTTACTCCATTCGCGCAAGCCATCGTCAGATTCGATCCGCCGTCGATTGTCACAACCGCGCTGTTCGCGTTGTCTCCACGCGACCACACGCCCCACCCTACCCAGTTCGCGTCGTGTCGAATCTGCGCGCCGCCCTCCGTATCGAAGTGGTGAATCAGCGCCGCCTGGTCGTTGTCCACAACAATGTCGTTGTTGAACACCCCGGGATAACCATAGGAAGACATATCAATGTCTGCCATGGATGCGGCGTTGCTGTTGTCTTCAATCGCCGCTGCTTCAAGAGCCGCTGTCCCGAACGCAGTCGTCGCTCCAATATTCGTCGCGCTGGCAACCGAGAATGTAAATGTATTCGTCGTGGTCGAGGTGATCAGCCAGAAGCCGTGATAGGCGCCGTATGTCGGGATCGAAACGTTGGTCGCGACATAATCTCCCGTCAGAAAAGGATGGCCTGCCGCAGTCATGGTCACCGCATTGCTCGCCACCGAAACTGATGTGACCTGCACGCCATCAATATTTACTGCGGATGTGAACCGGAGCCCTTTCAGCTTTTGGCTCGAGAAATCACTCGCGAAAACACGATCTCCAATAAGCCAGCACACCGATCGCGTGTGGCACTGCAACAGCGCCCCGTATCCCTCGACCGTCGAACGAAGATTCTGTTGGAAGATCGTGGCATAGACCTGATACGCATTCGTGTTCGCTCCAGTAGGCGGTATCACGATGAAAGCGTTCGGGCTTCCAGCGTCATTCAGCGCCTCTTGGATTCCCCCATAAGCACTCTGAATCGTGTTCGATGAGGCCGAATGCGCCACCGTGGTAGTAACCCCAATCGTCCCGCTCACTGCCCCCGATGTACACGTCCCTCCCGTCACCAGTGCGGCTTCCGCATTCGTCGTCGGAATGTATACGTAGTAAGGCTGGGCGGAATTGTTGCTGGTATTAATTCCCAGTGGGCAAGGGGTCAACGTTATGGTTTGACCCGAGTTCGGAATCGCCAGATTCGCTGACACCGTCTGCGACCAGTTATCCGAAGGCGTTACGTATCGAACCCCGTTGAACGTGTTGGCGTTAAAGCTCGTGCCTACCGGTTGCGCAATATTCTGGTTCGATGGTGGACTGATCAATACTCCTCCCGTCCCACCCGCCGGAGTCGACGGCACATACTGCCCAGTCGCCGAAGAGTATGCCAGCACCTGTCCGTTCGTCGGCGCACCCGTGCCGACCGGCACACTCTGAATCTCTGTCGCATTGGCGCTCGAGCCGCAGGATCCCCACGTTCCGTTTCCCAGCAGGCAGTTCAATCCCGAAGCTGCTCCACTCCCTAACTCACTCGTTGGCACCAACCCGCTGATCAGGTCTGCCTTCAGCGCAATATTCGAATCGACGTATTGTTTGTCAGCCGCTTGCAGCGGCGCCGTCGGGGTTCCACTCAAAGTAAGCGCCCCCGTCATCGCCCCGCCGGCCGTCGGCAAGTAATTCCCCGCGCCCACATTAGCGATGGAAGTATCCACGTAGGATTTATTCGCCACGTCTCCCGTGTTCACCGGATTCGGAACATTCGGCGGCGTCGTGAAACTCTTGACGCCCGTCACCGTCTCCGCATTGGCGAGATGCACCACTGCATTGTCATTCGCCTTCGCTGCCAGCGCCGTGTTCACGTATTGCATCGATACCGGCTGCGCCGCCGTCCCCGATCCCGGAGTAGTCCGCACCTGCGCCAGCGTCGCCGGAGAGCTAGTCGGCACCACCCAATATTCCGTTCGCACTTCGCTCGGTTGTAGCTGGTAGACCACGGTGTAGTAAGTGTTTGCCGGAGTCGCGTTCGCGTTCGGCGTCAGCGCCACATCCAGCGCCCCGTTCGTTCCCAGCGTCACATCCAACGACCCCGGAGCGACCGCCATCCCATCCGCTGCCACAAACGCTGGCCAGGTAATAATCAGCACGCCTTGAGCGGGACTTCCACTCGCCATGTAGACGGTATCAATCACGCTCGTCAACTCCGGCCCGCTCTGGGGGGCCGGCGAAGCCGCGCGCGCAGATGGACTTGCCGCGCCCGGCTTCGCCGTCGGGGAAGTTGCCGGCTTTCCCGTGGAAGCTTCTTCACCAGCCCAAACTCGGACGCTCGCCGCCATCACCACCACTAGCACCCAATAAAAAAGCCGCCCTGTCGGGCGGCAAGCCTGAAACATACTTCCTCCTAAAACTTTATATTGTCATCATGAGCGAAGGTTGTGCGTCGCGAAGCAAAGCACAACCGCAGTCGAAGGATCCCTGTCCAGCCCGCACTACCCAAAGCCCCACAAGGAATTTCCATCACGATGCATGTCTACTCCCCGAAAGCCGGAAGCCGAAGCCCGGTCTCAACCCCGCCCATTCAAAAACCTCTCCACGCTCTGCACATAAACATCCGCGAAATCAGCAACGGGACGCTTGTTCTCAATCATCTCCATGGCATCCTCCACGGTCCATCCCAGCACTCCCAGCAGCGCTAACGTCATCATCGGCGCCCGGTGAACTCCAGCCGCGCAATGCACCAACACCTTCGTCCCATGCTGCTTCAAAGCCGCCAGCGCGAAATCCACGCCGCGCTTAAACACCGCAGCAGGCTTTGGCTCAAAGTCATCGTCCACCGGATTCCAGCAAACGGAAATCCTGAACGGAACCGCCAGCGGCGTGTCATCGAACTCAATCTGCATGTCGATAATGTGCGTAATCCCCGCGCGCGACAACGCCGCCATGTTGTCCGCGTTCCAGATTCCGCCCCCGACCGCGATCCGGTCGTCGATCCACGTTATGTCTATTCCCACTTTGCGTCCTGCGGCGCGGACATATCTGCCCGCTCGAATTTTCCGGAGAGATTCATTTCCTGGAACTACATCGGTCAAAAACACATCCAGCAGATTCTTCTCTCGCGATCCCACCCGCGGCGAAACCGATAACACCGTGCCCGCGCCAATCTCGCCTGCGCCCCAACTCCCGCGCTTCATTCTACGGCATCCCCTTTATCGACCGGCTTTGCTTCGCCGATCTCCACCAAAGCCGCCCGCTTGTTTTTCCGATCGTTTCCCGAATCTTCATTCGCCTCGCGAGCGGCTTCCTCTTGCGAGCCTCTTGCGGCTGGAATAGCAAACTCATCGTCGTCGTAAACCACCGGCTCCGTCGGTATTCCCATCCGCGCCAACAGCGTTTGAGCCAGCGAACCATCCACCGGAGCAGGCTCCGTCGCTTCCGTCGCTGGATACAACCCAACCGCCTCAAACAAATACTTCGCCGACGCCAGCTGGCCGGTCTTCGCAACTTCAATCACTTTGTTCGCGATCTTATTTGCCGAAGCCTTAACCAGTTCGTTAATGTGTTCCCTCACCTCAACGATATCCTTACCTTTTTTCTTCTTTGCCGGACTCTTCTTCGCCGCAGACTGAACCACAGGCTTCTTTGGCACAACCTTGATTTTTCCCTTTGCCTTCTTCTTCTTCACGACTCGCCCTCCACAAAACTTGGGTGGAGCAGGCCGTCAAGCCTGCGCACAGGCGCGTCGTGTTTGTAAACCGCGTTAGCCCATAAGGCGCCTGTCCACAAAATCCTGCCCCAAAAAACGAAAGGCGCGCTTTTCAGCGCGCCTCAATAGAGTATTTCTTTTTTTCTTTACTCTATATATTCAGAATAGCATTTTGCAGGGGGTAAACCCGCCACATTTTGCAAATTTATATTTGCCGTATCATCAACAACTTGCGGAAATTTCGCCCGAATTTGCCTATTGACAAGATTTTTGTCATTGCGAGAATCCCTTCTTCGAAGGCACCGGGGCCAGCAATCCCACTCTAAGAAAGTCTTCGCTCAGCAAATCGAGTACCTGGGGTAGTCTACGCTCGACAGTCCTCAGTCCCCAGCGCAGAATACGCGCCGTCTGCTCCTGGCTGTATTCCTGAAAAATTGTGCGTGCGATTAACTGTTGATCTCCATAGGCCAATCGTTCCAACGACTTCTCGACATCTCGCACGAAGATAACTCGATCCTCGAACGTAGCCGCCGTGTAGAACGTAATCTTCGCGCGAAAGCACTCCCGCCCAATAAACGATGGCAACCGCCCGGTCTCCAGTGAAAAACGCAGATAACGATGCAACAAGCCCACGGTTCGTTTCCTGTACATCCACAAATCAGGATTGCGATCAAGTGGATCATCCTGCATCTGGGCTTCGTTAGGAGCCGCCGGATGCGTCGGAAAATTATGCGCCGGCAAACCCTGCCATTCAGTTGCCGCATCAGCGGCCTTGCTGAGAGACTGTTTATCTCCGCCGGGTTCAATCGGTTTTGGGCAAGGAACGTCGTCTGCCACAGCCGCGATCCAATCCACGTATCCGCTCATGCCACACCTCCATCCCCATCCAGATCCAATCCCTCGGACTCCTCGTAGTCATCGAAATCGCTGTAATCCAGATTCCCTCGCACTGGACCTTGCGGAACCTTCGGATTTCCCGTGCGGTCGTACGTAGCTGCCGGCATTTTGGCCATCTCGCGCCCGCAAGCCACGCAATAAACCTGCCCGCCACCCACCGGACGCAGCCACAATCCCCCGCAGCGTTCGCAATACTTCAACTCGAATTTCAACTCGTTTGTAGGATCGATCTCTCCTGTCCTGGATTTCATCGTTTCTCCTGAAGTCTCGAGGCTCCGCGTTGCGAACCTGAGCGGTTGCGGTTCAAACGGTTTTGCTGAAGCCCGTAGGCTGCAGCCGAAAGAAAAGCCCTGCGCCGGCCGCCGCTTCTGAAGCGGTAACCGAACGCAGGGCTCGTTTCTCTTACGATGGCCTGCTTGAGCTATTTATTTGTCAGACTTCTATCGGCGCTACGTTGTTTCCTCCCTTGTTCGCTTGATCCATCAAAATCACCCTAACTCCATTGCCGCCAGCTATTTATGGTTCGATCGCCACCCCTCCATCGAGCATCCTAGCGGATTCGCGCTGCCGGAAGAATCCCTCTTCATACCCCGATTTAAGAACCCGGCCGTTCTGCACCACGACGCTGATGCGCCCGCTGAACCTCACTGACTTCAACAGTCGCTCCATTGAAGCGTTGAGCACTTCCGCATCCCGCACCTTCCGGCGGAATTCCACGAAGTGCTTCTCTTCATTGCAGTTATCCTCACTACTCATTGGCTGGCCATCCCTGAAAAACAAATTTGGGTTGTGTCCTTTCGGCAGGTTTGCGTGACTTGATCTGATCGAGGCTGCTAACGTCAGTCTTTCCTGTGCGAGCAGAGGAGGGCTGACGATGGCAAACGGGCGGTCTGAGATTCCCCACGGCATGAAGAGGATTTACCAGCGCTTTGCGGGTTGGCGGAGCGCTCACCCTGGGGTGCGCTTGCCGATCCCGTCGCGATTGTGGAAAGCGGCGGCGAAGGTGGCGCGCGAACACGGGGTTTGTCGCACCGCGCAGGTTCTGCGTTTGGAGTACGGCAAGCTGAAGCGCATCACAGAGTCAGGCCAGTTTCCTATCCAGTCCGATTCCCGCAAGGGTCGCGCGATCCGCCGTTCGACGGCATCGCTGAGCGCTACGGCGGGGGTGCCACGCCCAAGGGCGAGCCGCGCTCGGGTTGCGGCTTCGCTGCCGTCCTTCCTGGAGGTAGTCGGATCATCGGCGATCACTGGGTCGGAGTGTGTGATCGAGCTGGAAGGACCGCAGGGCAAGATGCGGATTCAGTGGAAAGGGATGGGCGCGCCAGATCTAGCCGCCCTGGGCCGCGTGTTATTGGAGCCAGGAACCAGGTGAGGCGGTGATCCAGATTACGCCGCAGATGCGGATTCTGGTGGCGATCGAGGCCGTGGATGGACGCAAGGGCATCGACTCGCTGGCCCAGTTATGTCAGGAAAAACTGCAGGCCGATCCTTTCTCGGGCTGCCTGTTTGTGTTTCGCAGCCGGCGAGGAACATCGATCCGCATTCTGGTGTATGACGGGCAAGGATTCTGGCTGGCGCAGAAGCGGTTGTCCAAGGGACGTTTCGTGTGGTGGCCGAGTGGCAACCAACCCACGCGGGTGCTGGAAGCTCATCAGGCGCAGTTGCTGCTGGCCGCTGGGAACCCGGATGCGGTGGCCGCACCAGTATGGCGGCGGGTGAGCGCGAAGTGATCTTGACTTGCGTTTTTCACTTGCGTTCCATTTTGTACTCTGCCACACTGCAGGTGTGCCTGCTCCGTGCCGATATCGTGGTCGAGAGATTCGCGCGGAAGATATCGTCTTCATCCGACAGCACATTGCGGAACATCCCGGAGTCAGTCGGCGGAGGCTCTCGCAGAAGCTATGCGAGGCTTGGCAGTGGAAGCAGGCCAACGGCGCGCTGTGCGACATGGTGTGCCGCGGTCTTCTCTTAAGGTTGCATCGGGCGGGCGAGATCGAGTTGCCGCCGGTTCGCTACACGCCGCCGAATCCTCTGGCGAAACGCCAACCGCCGCCGCCGCGGTTGATCGACATTACTCCGATCCGCGCTGCGCTCCGTCAGCTCCAGCCCATCGAGATTCAGCCGGTGCGGCGCACGCCCGAGGAAGCGTGGTTCAACAGCTTGATGGAACAGTATCACTATCTCGGTTATGAGCAGCCGGTGGGTGAGCACCTCAAGTATGTGGTGTGGGCGCACGGGCGGCCGATCGCGTGCCTGGCGTGGAGTTCGGCGCCGCGTCACTTGGGCAGCCGGGATCGCTTTATTGGCTGGAGTGCGGAAGCGCGGCGATGTAACCTTCGCTTCCTGGCCTACAACACGCGCTTTCTGATTCTGCCCTGGGTGGAGGTGCCGCATCTGGCTTCGCATTTGCTAGGTCGCATGGCGAAGCGGTTGTCGGAGGATTGGGAAGGCCTCTACCAACACCCCATCTATTTTCTGGAAACCTTCGTGGACCCGGAGCGGTTCCGCGGCACCTGTTACCGCGCTGCCAACTGGATTCTCTTAGGACTAACGACGGGGCGGGGCAAAGACGATCAGACCAATCGCCGGAATCGTTCGCTCAAGCAAGTGCTGGGATATCCGCTAACTCCGCGCTTTCGCGAGTTACTGCAGGAGACTTAGATGCAGCCGGCAGCGCCGCCTCTCGATGTTACTCCGGAAGAATTGGAGACGTTGCTGGAGGGCGTGCGCGAAGCACTGGGCGAGGCCGGATATCAGAAACTGAAAGCCGCGATCCGCACGCTGAGCTACGTAACCGAGCTATTGGAGAATCGCGAAGCGACCCTGCAGAGCCTGCGCCGATTGTTGTGCCGTGCGCGCAGCGAGAAGACCGAGGCGGTGCTGGAACAGGCAGGCATTCCGAGCAGTCCGACCCAGGGGAAACCGGAGACAAAAGAGACTGCGAAAAAGCCGGATATCGGCCACGGTCGTAATGGCGCCCAAGCGTATCACGGAGCGTGCCACGTCCAGGTTTCACACCTGTCGCTGCACCAAGGGGATCGATGCCCGGAGTGTCAGCGCGGGAAAGTCTATCCGCTGAAGGAGCCGGGACGACTGGTGCGGATGCGAGGTCAGGCGCCGATCGCCGCCACCGTGTACGAGTTGGAGAAGCTACGCTGCAATCTATGCGGAGAAGTGTTCACCGCCAACCCACCAAACGGAGTGGGCGAAGAGAAGTATGACGCGACGGCGGCCAGCATGATCGCGCTGCTCCGCTACGGCAGCGGATTTCCGTGGAATCGCCTGGCCGACCTGGAAGCGAGTTTGGGCATTCCGCTGCCCGTTGCGACGCAATGCGAGATCGTTGTGGAAGCGGCGGCTACGATGCAACCGGCGATGGAGGAGTTGATTCGCCAAGCGGCGCAAGGCGAAGTGCTGCACAACGACGACACCTCCATGCCCGTGCTGGCGCTGCGGAACGCAGGCTTGGACCATGACGAGGGCGACGCTGTCGAGCGCACGGGCGTGTTCACCAGCGGGATTGTCTCGACCGCGCAGAAACAAACCATCGCCCTATTTTTCACTGGACGCCAGCACGCGGGCGAGAACCTGGCCGACGTGCTCCAGCGGCGAGCTGCGGAACTGGCTCCGCCCCTGCAGATGTGCGACGCACTGTCGCGCAACCTGCCCAAGCTGCCGGAGAAGTTGCAAGTCATTGTGGGCTATTGTCTGGCACATGCTCGCCGGCGCTTTGTGGAGGTGACACCCAACTTCCCCGAGCCGTGTCGACACGTGCTGGAACAACTGGGCAAGATCTACGGCAACGATGCTGTAGCGCGGGAACAAACCATGACGCCGGAAGAACGGTTGCGCTTTCACCAGCGGAAGAGCGCCTCGGTGATGGACCAACTGCATATCTGGCTTACCGCGCAGTTTGCGGAGAAGAAAGTGGAACCGAACTCCGGTCTGGGAGTGGCGATGCGGTATCTGCTCAAGCACTGGGAGCGGCTCACGCTGTTTCTGCGGCAGCCGGGAGCGCCGCTGGATAATAACATTTGCGAAAGAGCCTTGAAGAAAGCCATCCTGCACCGCAAGAACTCGCTGTTCTACAAGACCGAGAACGGAGCGCACGTCGGCGATCTGTTCATGAGCCTGATTCACACCTGCGAACTCTCGGACGCCAACCCCTTCGACTACCTAACCCAGTTGCAGCGGCATGCTGGCGAGTTAGCCCGCAATCCGTCGCAGTGGATGCCGTGGAACTACCCAGCCACGCTGGAAGCAGGCGGCGCCCGTCTCGACTCCAGTTAGAGTAAAATGATCCTCGCTCTGGCCGGAATCTCTCGATTCTGGCCAGGCGGGAAGGTCCCTGGAAAATGCCCGCCAAACGGGCCTCTCTGCTCACCGAATCGCGCCGGGTTTTTGGCCAGGGGGCTGGCCGGAGGGAAACTCCGTTTCGCGCCGGCCTGTACGCGCGCGTGTCCACCCACGACCAGCAGACGCTGCCGATGCAAAGTCGTGCCCTGCGCGAGTACGCCGCACGGCGAAGTTGGACCGTCGTGATGCAGGTAAAAGAGGTTGGCTCCGGCGCGGCACAACGCGAAGCTCGCGAGAAACTGCTGGAAGCCGCGCGCCGCCGGGAGATCGACGCCGTGCTGGTGTGGCGGCTGGATCGCTGGGGACGCTCGGTCACCGACCTGCTCAGCACGTTGCAGGAACTGGAGCATCTGGGCGTCGGTTTCGTCTCGCTGACCGAAGCGCTGGACCTGACCACGCCCGCCGGTCGGGCCATGGCCGGACTGCTCGCCGTGTTTGCCGAGTTTGAGCGCGAGATCTTGCGTGAGCGGGTGCGCGCTGGTTTGGCTCATGCCCGGCAGAATGGCAAACGCCTGGGCCGGCCCATCACCGCCGCGTTGCATGCCGGTCAGGTCCGCCAACTACGCCGCTCCGGATTCAGCAAATCGGCCATCGCCCGCCGCCTGAACATTGGCCGCACCTCGGTGCGCCGTATCCTGGCAGCTCCGTCCGCACAGAAATAGCTCCCCACTCCTTTACTTGTATTAGTTTGAACTCGACCTTGCGGACAGGGCTGGCAAGACTCCACGTATCGGACACAGACTGGTATCCAAATTGGGGGATTTTGAGTGTAAAGGCGATTTTGCAACAGCTAGCATCAGCGGCTTTAGCGCTCTAGCCGAGGCACGAATCGAAGTTCCGTTTCGGTCGCTTGCTTGCAAGATTGTCCGGGTGTATGATCCCGGAACCCCCAAGTGAGGCGTGTTTTCGACGCCCCCCTAGTTTCGCGTCGAACGGTCAAGCCCCCAAAATATCTCGAAGGAGCTGTCCTATGCACATCGCAAATCAAACCTCAAACCGGCTCTGCCGGGCAATATTCATCGCTTGTGTAACGGCTAGTGCGGCCTATGCGGCCAGCTCGGGCGAGAAGGTCCTTTACCAATTTCAAGGAGCTCCCGATGGAGCTGGACCTCAATCGAGCTTGATCGTCGACGCGAACCATCTGTTGTACGGCACAACGCCCTATGGGGGACAGGGGAAATGCGGCTCATCCGGATGCGGCACAGTTTTCGAACTCATCCCACCTGCGGCAGGCTCCAACAAGTGGACGGAGAAAGTTTTGTACAGCTTTCAAGGCGGAACTGACGGCGCGCTGCCTCAGGCAGGATTGGTACTCGACCAGAGTGGCAATCTCTACGGCACGACGGCATCGGGCGGCGGTAACAGCACCGCCTTAGGCTGCGCATTCGGCGAAATCGCCGGTTGCGGTACCGTATTTCGCCTGTCGCGGCCCACGACCAAGGGCGGCGCCTGGGCGGAGACTGTTCTTTACGCATTCCAGGGAAACCCGGACGGCTCCCAACCCATGGGAAGCCTGATCTTTGACGCCAAGGGGAATCTCTACGGCACCACGGCTGAAGGCGGCGCCGGATATTGCGAAAATGGATATAACAACCCCTACGGCGGCTGTGGCTCTGTGTTCGAACTGTCGCCCCCGGTCAAGGGAAATGATCCTTGGACGGAAGCCATTCTTTATGCCTTTAACGGTCTTGGAGGCGGCGACACGGACGGAGCAGTCCCGACGGGCGGTGTCATCTTCGACCAGAACGGAAATCTCTACGGCACGACGTTAGCGGGCGGAGTGTCGTGCGGCGGCGGCGAGTTTTGTGGTGGAACCGTCTTCCAGTTAACGCCTCCAGCAGAGAAGGGCAACCCCTGGACGGAAACGGAGCTGACAACTTTCTTCGGCGCCAAAGCAGGCGAAGGCGCAACCCTCCCTGGAGCAAGCCTGATTTTCGACAAGAAAGGCAACCTCTACGGCACGACCCTGCTAGGAGGCAACGGAGCTTGCAACACCTATGAGGAAGAGGCGCTCCCGAGCTGCGGAACTATCTTCAGTCTAAGTCCGCCCACGAATGGAGGAACCTGGACGCTGACCGCCATTTATAGCTTTAACGGCACCATTGACGGCGCCTACCCTGCCTACTACGGTTCAGCGAGTATGGCAATCGACGGCAAGGGCAACCTCTACGGTACAACGCCTTCCGCCGGCGACCAGCCGGGTTGCAGTTTCCTTGGGCGCATTCCTGATCCCGGATGTGGCACGGTTTGGAAGTTGACGCCACCTTCCAGCAAAGGTGAGGCTTGGGCCGAAACTACGTTGCATACTTTTGCCGGCGCCAGTGACGGCGCAGTCGCTTTGGGCGGCGTGGTTTTCAAAGACGGAACTCTTTTCGGCACCACCACCGGCCTGGGAAGTTCCGCAAGCAGCGGAACGGTGTTCTCTATCGTCCCGTAAAGAATGGATTTTCGGTGCCCCGCTCTTGTGGCCCAATCGTGGCGATCCACAGCGCTCGCTCGCGCCCCGTGGACCGCCTCGGGTTAAACTACATAAGGTCAGCATAAGCCGCGAAAATGCAAACGGCCAAGGTCAATTGGCGCTAGCAGCGATTACATGTTTTGATTCCGAAACCGGGGAGCCCCGGTCAATGAGTGTAATGGCGATTTTTCGCCAGATTACGCAGAACAGGCTCCTGTGTGAATGAAACGTGAGGAAACTGATGCAGTTCCGGTGGTTTTTTCGCGTTGACTCCGAAAAGAGCTTCAGGGTATATTTTCTGCTCCTCCCCAGTGAGAGCACTTCTCACACCAGCATCTAGTTTGTATCCCGGGCTCCGCAAGACAAATAAAAATTAATGAGAGGATATTTCCCTATGCGAAGCAAATTGTGTTCGAAACTGGCGGTAGGATTGGCAACTTTTGCCTTGGCATCGATGGCGATCAATACACGCGTGGCTGCACAGTCGGAGACGCCGGTGTACAACTTTGGCGCCACCAGCGCCGGTGCTCCTTACGGAGGCGTAATTTTTGACGCGGCCGGAAATCTTTATGGCACGACGACGGATGGAAATGGGGCGGTGTTTGAACTCACACCGGAATCCGGTGGATGGAACGAAACCGTGCTCTACACCTTCAGTGGAGGAACTGACGGCAACGATCCACAGGCCGGTCTGGTGATGGATGGCGCCGGCAATCTTTATGGAACAACGATGCAAGGTGGCGCCTACGGGTTCGGCACCGTCTTCGAATTGTCTCCGCTAAGCGGAGGCGGCTGGAGCGAGAGCATCATCCACAGCTTCGGCAACGGTACGGACGGACAGTCTCCGCAGGCAAGCCTGATTATTGATTCGAAGCAAAACCTCTACGGAACGGCGCCAACCGGCGGGAAATACGGGAAGGGTGTTGTGTTTGAGCTGTCCCCGAAAACAGGAGGGAGCTGGACAGAAAAGCTGCTGCATCAGTTCGGGAATGCGTCGGATGGGGCAAATCCCAATGGCGCGCTGATTTTTGATGCGTCGGGAAATCTGTATGGAACAGCCACACGCGGTGGTACCCACGCCGCTGGAATCGTATTCGAACTGTTGCCTGCGGCGCACGGCATGTGGTCGGAGAAGACGCTGCATGTGTTCAATCTGGCAGGCGGCGGCCAAGCTCCTGCAAACGGAGTCATCCTTGATAGCCACGGGAACTTATATGGCACTGCGGGAGCCGGGAGCGCAGGTGCGGGCGTGGTATTCGAGTTGGTCCATCAAACAAGCGGTGTTTACAACGAGAAAGTTGTGCATACTTTCCTTCAGAACGGAATTGACGGCTACGGACCTCAGGGGCTCATCATTGACGCCTCCGGCAATTTGTACGGCACCACCTATGTCGGAGGAGCTTATGCCTTCGGCACCGCGTATGAGTTGTCGCCAACAGCGAAGGGGAATTTTTCCGAGACGATCTTGCACAGCTTCAACCTGTACGGAGACGGCGCGTATCCTTATGGCACGTTAGTTCGTGATTCGGCGGGGAACGTTTACGGCACAACGTACCAAGGCGGCACGAACGAGAACGGATTGGTGTTCGAGATCACTCCGTAAGCACGATAGAAAAGAAAGATAGAAGAGGCCCTCACAAATCTTAGACTCAGGTGAGGGCCTTATTTCTTGTTGAGTATTCAACTAGATGTCGCCACGGGCAGGCGAGGCTCCAGATGGCTGTCGCTATCAGGCCATAGCACAAGCTTGCGCCGTTTATTCGCCTTTTTGCGGGCAAATGAGTGCAATGGGGATTTTTCGTCAATTGATGTCGGCTTCCGAGTAGCCGACGATCAACGAATTGGCGCAGTTTGCGGAGACAAGGCATTTATCGATATTGATCATCGCTGCAAGATACCCTTAACTTCAGGGGTTGCGCGTTGGTGAGAACCGAAAAACAGGTTGGCCCCTTCCTAAGACAGGTGTCAGCGATTTTTTCCTTAAGGAGTGGGAACATTGTGGTATGTTTGCTGCCTCCCCTTGACGCCGTTTGGCGCGCCGGCGAATCCTGATTTGCTCTGAACCTCGGAGGTTCCTCATGAAGCGACTAAATCTCTCTCTCATCATGTTGGCCGTTTGCGCGATTGCGGCGATAGCGGTTGCGCTCCCCGTCCTCGCGCGGGCGCAAAGTTTGGAAACTGTCATCCACCATTTTCCCAGCGAGAGTGGTGACGGATCCGCACCGCTTGCCACTTTGTCTGCAGATAACACCGGTAACTTCTACGGAACGACAGATTTCGGCGGCGCCTACGGCGAGGGATCGGTGTTCGAGCTGACGCCTACCGCGACAGGCTGGAGCGAGAGCGTCATCTATAGCTTTGCCGGTGGGGCAACTGGTTCGTCTCCGGGCTATACGGGCGTCGCCGTTGACAAGAACGGAAATCTTTACGGCACAACCTACAGTGGCGGAACTGTGAACTCAGCGTGCAGCATCGGATGCGGGTTAGTGTACGAACTATCGCCCACCTCCAGCGGCTGGCAGGAAACTGTGCTCTACAACTTCACCGGCCCTGATGGCCAGTATCCGAATGAAGGTACCCTCGTCTTCGATGCCAGCGGCAATCTTTATGGTGTGACTGGAAATGGAGGGACGAGTGGTACCGGGGTGGTCTTCAAGCTCGCGCCTTCGGCCGGAACGTGGACGGAGAGCGTCATCTACGATTTCCCGGATCACGTCGGTCTGGCAGTGAATCCCTGGTCCGTGAGCATGGACGCCAGCGGCAACCTTTATGGAGTCGCGGTGGGCGGCGGAATGTATGGTTTCGGGACGATCTTCAAACTCACGCCCAACTCCTCCGGCGGTTGGACCGAGAGCAACATCTACTCATTCACCGGCGGTGCGGACAGCGGCTACCCGCGCACAAATCTGATCTTTGATTCTGCTGGGAACATTTATGGCATGAGCTCCGGTAATCCGGGCGGTGCGGGATTCGGCGCGGTTTTCAAACTGTCGCCGGCTTTCGGAGGCGGCTTGAAGTTCAGCGTGCTTTACACCTTTACCGGGGTAACGGGCGGATTCAACCCTGGCTACCAATTGGCCATGGACGCGGCGGGGAATCTTTACGGGACAACATTCTATGGCGGTAACGCCAGCTACTGTGTCGGGAACGCCGGTTGCGGCGTGGTCTTTAAGCTGACGCCCAAAGGCAGCGCGTGGAAGGAAAGCGTGCTTCGCATCTTCACCGGTCGGACCGGCGGGAACTTTCCCAATGGTGTGATCTTCAACGCGGCTGGCACTGCTTTGCTGGGCACAACGGCAGAAGGCGGCGCAGGGAAGGACGGCGTGGTGTTTGAAGTCGTCCCGTAAAGGTCGTTCTCATTTCGGGCGTTCCTGGTAGAGTGGACTCGCGGCGCGAGGATTTTGCGTCTTCAAGCACCCTCGCGGAAGTCGCGTGCATTGCGCTGCAGAACGTCGGAACCAATTATAGGACCTTAACTTTGGGAAATCCTAGTTCCCGCAGTTCTCAACTGTCGAGAACAGGCGATTACACGTTTTGACTGCGGGTCAATGAGTGTAACCGAGATGTTACGACAGCTAAGGCTTGTAAATACCTCTCAACCCGAACAGCAACATTGCAGCGCCTGAGAAAAATAAACAGGCTCCAATGATGCCAAATCGGATAGCTTTACCGGGTCGAGGGCTTTGAGGTAGCAAACTTCGTTGGAGGCGACGGAGTTGCATCCGCTTGCCAAGCGGCCAAAACAGCGGCTCGAACTTATCCGACTGCGGCAGTCGATCGTTCACTTCGGATTGTAGCTCCAGCCATTGCAGGCTACTTGCGATGAAGTGACCGATTCCTGTGGCCATCAAGGCAGCACCGACGACGATGGCAACGATAAACACAACCCACAATTTACGCCGAAGCTTTAGAGATTTCCAGATAGCTGCTGTTAACAGGCGTTAGCACAAGCGTGCGCCGTTTGTTCGCCCTTCAGCCCAATTACGCTCAAAACCCCCGCTACGGCCTGACGGTAGCGACCCCGTCCGACAGCGTGGCGTGCAAGGTCAAGTCGTGGCTATTACACCTTATTACTCAGTCTTGCCGAAAACTCACTTTGGGTTATAGATTGTCGTGATCGTATAGCTGCTAAAAACCAGAGTGGTTGCCACGTCGAAAGGGCTGTGGAAAACTTTATTTTGTTTAGCGTATTGCTATAAGGCGCGTGCTAAACTCCCAGCTATGAACTCCCGAGTACTGCAAGACACCCCCCCTGTTAGCGTATTGCTATAAGCCGCATGCTATACTCCCAGCTATGAAATTCCGAGTACTGCAAGACAACCTCCGCGAAACTCTTTGGGAGCGCATCGACGAAGGCGATCTGACCGGGCTCCGGCTGGCACAACAGACCGGATTCAAGCAGGCTCACATCTCCAACTTCTTGAATCGCAAGCGCGGCTTGAGCCTCGAGGGCATGGACCGGGTCCTGGCGGTCCAGCACCTTTCAGTGCTGGATCTGCTGGACCCAGCCGAGGTAAACAAGCGCGCTTCGATCATGCCTCCCAGCAATGACGAGTTCCAAAACGTCCTGTTGACCGACGGAACCGTCGCGGCCACCCAACCACTCATCACCAGCATGCACGTCAAAGAAATCCTGAAATTCAAGAAGAGCTTTCTGAAAAAACTGAAAGCCGAAACCGAAGGCGATCGTGAGCAGTGGGAGCGCTTCGTACTCATCAAGGTGGACGCCCGCGAAGGCATGAGCATGTACCCTCGCCTGCTGCCCGGGGCCACACTTCTCATCGACCGCCATTACAACTCGCTAAAACCCTATCGCAAGGGCGAATTCAACATGTACGCTGTGCTCAAAAACGAAGATTGCACGGTGAAGTACGTCGAAATCGCTGGTAACCATCTGATTCTGCGGCCTCACAACCAGGCCTACCCCATCGAAGTCGTGACTATGGAAGAAGGCAAGTCCGCCTCCGACTACCTGGTCGGCCGCGTCTGCCATGTGGGAATTGAAACGTAACAAACCAGTTCTCAGTTCTCGGTTCCCAGTTCTCAGCGAATGCCCTTGGGTTTTTACTGAGAACCGAGAACTGAGAACTGAACTGAGAACTTCTACTCCGAAAGGCTGTCGAACATTTTCGTCAGCTTGTCAGCCGACGCTCGATAAATCACATATCCACTGCCGGCATCTGTGGTCTCGCGAAACAACAACTCTCCGCGGCCGTCTCCATCCGCATCGACCGCATCAATCAGTTCCAGCCGCGGAGTCACGTCCAGATGGAACTTGTCGGTCACGCCTGCATACAATTTGCGCAGACTGCCGTAGATATCGGTTCGCGCCACCAGCGTAATCGAATACTGTTCTGGCGCCGTCGTCGCTCCCGGTGCAGCAGGAAAGTGCGCCTCCGCGCTCAGAATCATCACCGGCTGGCTGGTCGCCCACACATCGAAGGTGCGAAACTGAATGTTCTCAAGCACCGGCTGCACAGGCCTGGCTGGTGTCTTGCGGCTTTTCGCCGTCGTAGTGGAGGCAGGCGGTGGCGTGGCGGAGATGCGATTCTTCGCCAGCGTGGTCGCGTAAGCTTGCACTTCATTGCCGGCAAGCGTGAGCATTTGCTGGCGTCGCTCGTCCTCTTCGCCGGGCTTCCAATAAAATTGGTAAGGCCGCGGGTCGGGCCCACCCCCATCGGAAATTGCCGCCACAAGCTGCACCGGCTCAGAAGGCACCGCGGCGGCTTTCCCCAAAGACGAAGACGCGGGTTTGCCGGCATTCGATTTGTCAGCCAGCGCAGCGTCGTATTCCTGCGGCGCAGACTCAGTGGGCTTGCCCCGCCGCAGCGTCGGACGATAGTTATTGTCCGAGGCTTGCCCTCGGGATGCCGAATCCTGCGATGCCGCAGCCTTCGACTCTTGAGCTGACGAAGCGGATTTATCAGAAGCCGGGGAAGCTGCAGGCTTCGCCGCGTCTTGCCCTGAAGGTCCTCCTCCAGATGAAGCGCTCGCCGGTTGAGAAGTCGCCGGAGGTGCGGCAGTGCCGGACTTCTCTGACGGCGCTGACGATGCCCCAGTCCCGGCCGGAGTTCCTGAAGGAGCCGGAGTCGAACTCGGAGTGGAAGCCGGCGCAGGAGTCGGCGCAGGCGTGTCAGCGGTTCCTCGCTTCAGCCGTGGCCGATCGTCGCTGCTGCTTCCACCACTCTTGCCGGTGCTGTCCATCCCAACCGGCACGTCTTCCGCTTTGCGCGTGCTCTTCGGAGCTTCCGTTCCCTTGGGAAGAAACGAGCCCGCGCCCACCCACGGATGCGGCGCACCCTGCGCCTTGCTATGCAGCGCTCCGTTCACGGTAAACAGTCCCAGCGAATCGCCGGCCTGTTCGGCTTCGTAGACGGTGCCGCCTTCGAGCGCCATCGGTATCGGGTCCGCCTTATAGGCGCTCGCGTCGTAGAATTTTCCATCAACGAGAATCGCGACAGGAATCAAAGTCGCCTTCCCGCTCTTCGTGAGCTGCAGCACACCTACGGCTCGCGGTCCTTTGATCTTTTTCTTCGGCTTGGTCTCTTCAGGAACCTTTTCCGGAGTAGTCTCCTGCGGACGCTTCAACTGCGGCGAGCCCTGTGTGACCGCGTGCGAGGCAGTCAGCGCAAACAGAAGTCCCAGAATGACGATGACGGCCCGCCCCGATCTGCGGTATAAGAACTTTCTGGATACAAATCGTGGAAGTGAGGCGCTTATGAGCATCAATGTCAATGATAAGGCTCCCGAGTTTACTTTGCAGGACGAGAATGGAAAGGAAATCTCGCTGAAAAGTTTGCGGGGCAAAGTGGTGGTGCTGTATTTCTATCCTCGCGCGGATACTCCGGGATGCACGGTCGAGGCCTGCGAGTTTCGCGATACTTACAAACAGATGCAGAAAACCGGCGCCGTGTTACTTGGCATCTCGCCCGACACGCCCCAGGCACAGAAGAAATTTCAGGACAAGTTCAAGTTGCCCTTCTCGCTGCTGGCCGATGCCGACAAGAAAATCGCCGACGCCTTCGGCGTGCTGCAAGAGAAGAACATGTACGGCAAGAAAGTCATGGGCATAGTCCGGACCACGTTCATCATCGGCCCGGACGGCAAGATTCAACACATCTTCCCCAAGGTAAAGCCAGAGGGACACGCGGAGGAAGTGCTGGCGTACCTGAAAGGATCGGCCAAAGGCGCAGCGTAAGAAAGCGGCGGTCGGCGAAAGCCGGAACAAATCTGCGTTGCCCGCGTACCATCTAAGGGGGACGCATATTTCCGTCCACAGAGTCGGCAAGGAGAACAATCGTGCGCAATACTGTCAAAGCATTCTGGATTCTTGCAGTGCTCGTATTCGCCGTGGCGGGCAGCACGGCCGCGTCTGCTGACGAACATGGCTCGATAGTCATTGTTTTCAAAGACGGACATCGCCAAAATCTGGACGTAGCAGATATCGCGCGGATCGATTTCAAGGCTCCCGCGGCCATTGTTTTCAAAGATGGGCACCGTTCGACGATTCCCGCTACGGACATCGAGCGCATTGAATTCGAAAATACGGCGAGCGCTTCATGGCCCAGCCGGAACCACTTTGTGGGCAAGTGGGAGGTGGGCGATGGCAATGGCAGCAATTTCTATATCACGCTCGAAACCGACGGCGAGGCCAGGAAAACTCGCGGCTCGAGTCATGGTACCTGGAGCATGGCGGATGGCGAAGCCCGCATCAGTTGGGATGATGGCTGGCACGATGCAATACGCAAAGTTGGCACAAAGCACGAGAAGGTCGCCTATGAACCCGGCAAATCGTTCAGCGATACGCCCTCAAACGTCACCACCGCCAGGAACACTGAGCCGAGACCCATTTAGCCGCTTTTCCAACAAGAAGTCTACCTTCGCCCGACGAACGTCGTTCTAGTTTAAGATTTCGCTGGCATGGGCACGCGTTCCAGTGAAGCTACTCCTAAATTTCAGTCTCTGAATCGAGCGTTCTTTGCGCGCAATCCGCGGCGCGTGGCTCGCGAACTTCTTGGCAAGGTGCTGGTGCGAGATTCCGGAAAGCTGCACCTCACCGGCCGCATCGTGGAGGTTGAGGCTTACCTCGGAGCGAACGATCCCGCATCCCACTCCTTCGCCGGCGAGACCGCGCGCAATTCCGTTCTGTTCGGACCGCCCGGCTTTGCCTACGTCTATTTCATCTACGGCGCCCACTACTGTCTCAACGTTTCCTGCGAGCGCGACGGAAAAGCCGGCGGAGTTCTTTTCCGCGCGCTCGAACCGCTGGAGGGCATTGAGGAAATGGCGCGGGCGCGGCAAATCGAGCTGCTGGGCCCGCGCGATCTGGTTCGACTTACCAGCGGACCGGGCCGCATGGCCGAAGCTTTCGGCGTCACGCGCGAGCGCGACAACGGCTGCGACCTGACCTCTTCCAGTTCCGGCTTGTGGATTGGGGACGACGGCTTTCGCGCACGAAATATCCAGGTCACTGTGCGCATTGGCATTACCAAGGCAGCGGACAATCCCCTGCGGTACATCCTTGGCGGGAACAAGTTCGTCTCCGGCAGAAAAACTCTTGCTAGAGACTAAAGTACGACGCCGGTCTGGCAGTTGCGATTGACAAACGGGTGTAGACTGACCCCCAGGCCAAATGCGGGAACGCCGCTTTGTTCAAGGCATTTGACCGAAGTGCCGGGAAGTTCCGAAGCGCCGGCGGGGAACGATTAGCGAGTTATGCCCGCCGAATGAACGCCCGGCTGTGATTCGTCCGTTTTTCTAGCAACCCCTGACCGGACGAGTCATCTGATAAGCGGGAGCCCCGGTGAGCCGGTTCGTTTTATTTCGCACCATACTCGTTATTTTGCTTGTCGCTGCGGCGATTCTCGGTGCGCCTCGACCGGGCTTGTCGCGCGAGGCGAATGCCGCGTCTCCTACGACTCAGACCATTGCCGCTCCTTCTAACATCGTAATCGGTTTCGTTGGTGGTTTCGTCCGCCATGACAATCCGCATCACGGCCCGGTGCGACTTGCGAAGCAGATCCGGCGCACCGTTCCCAAAGACACCTATGTGCAGGTTTTTGAAAACCGGCGCAGAAGGCTGGCTTATGAGACGATCCTGCGCCAACTGGATACGAATCATGACGGCGTCCTTTCCAGCGAAGAAAAATCGCGGGCGCGAATTATTCTCTTCGGTCACAGTTGGGGAGCGTCGGCGGCGGTGCTGCTGGCGCGCGACTTGCGCCGTGAAGGCGTTCCGGTTTTGCTGACGGTGCAGGTGGATAGCGTCGCCAAAGTCTGGCAAAACGATTCTGTGATTCCCGACAACGTCGCGGAGGCCGTGAACTTTTATCAGCCGCATGGCTTTGTGCACGGACGGACGAGAATCACCGCCGCCGACCCGGCGAAGACTGAGATTCTGGGAAATTACCTCAAGGATTATCAGAAGAATCCGATCGTGTGCACCGGAACTTCCTGGTTCGATCGCACGTTCACCCCCGACCACATGTATAGCGAGTGCGACGACCATGTCTGGTCGCAGATTGGGGATCTGGTGCGGCTGCGGCTGGCGTCCGACCGAATTGCTTCGAACACTTCTGCGGCTGTTTCTGCCGGGGAGCCTGCGCAGCGCTAGTACGTACCGATTATTTGTCATCTCCAACTCCGGATTGTCATCCCGAAGCGAAGCGAGGGATCTTGGTTTGTGCTTGCCGCGACTGCATTGCCGCCGCGAGCAAACACCAAGATCCCTCGCTTCGCTTCGCTTCGGGATGACTTTCTTGCAGGGGGAATGACACGTCTTACTGGGATCGTTTCGGCAGCACGAGGTTGTCGATGAGCCGCGTCTGGCCTACGAATGCGGCGACCGCGACCAGCGCGCCGTTCCCGACGTCATCGAGCGGATCCAGATTGTCGGGATCGACGATTTCGAAATAATCGAGACGAACTGATTTTTCTGCGGCAAATTCTTCCTGAGCCGTAGCTACGATTTTGGCGGCATCGCGTTCGCCGGCTTCCCATAATTTATTCGCGCGGAACAGCGAACGATGCAATAGCAGCGCTTGTTTTCTTTGCTGCGGATCGAGATAGGCGTTGCGCGAACTCATGGCCAAGCCGTCGGGTTCGCGCATGATCGGGCAGGCGACGATTTCCACTGGAAAGTTCAGGTCGGCGGCCATGCGGCGAATGATGGCGACCTGCGCGGCGTCCTTCTGGCCGAAGAAGGCAGCGTCGGGCTCGACGATGTGGAATAGTTTGGCAACAACAGTGGTGACTCCGCGAAAATGACCGGGGCGGGAACGGCCGTCCAGCTTGGCGCTCAAGCCCTCGACCGTCACCCAGGTTACGGCGCCCGCCGGATACATTTCCTCAACCGATGGCGCGAAAAGCAATTCCACACCTTCTTTTTCGAGCAACTCCCGGTCGCGCTCGAAGTTTCGCGGATACTTTGCCAAATCTTCTGTCGGCCCGAACTGCGCAGGATTCACGAAGATCGAAGCCGCGACGGCATCGCACGAAGCTTTTGCAGCCCGCGCCAGCGATAAGTGGCCTTCGTGCAGCGCTCCCATGGTGGGCACGAACCCTAATCGCTTGCCTGCGTGGCGTACCGCGCGGCTTGCGGCACGCATGTCTTCGATGGTGTTGCAGATTCTCATTCTTGGGAAATTTCAGGGCGCAGGGATCCAAGTGATCGCGACGTTCGCACCTTCGAGGTCACCGGCGACAATACCACGGTTGCGGCGGAGCGCGGCCTTATCTTGCTCAGAGCTGGTCGGTTTCTCATCTACCAGAATTGCCACTGCGCGACCGTAAGGCCAGGCGGATGCGGGTAAATGGACGAGCGCATGCAACACCTCATCCGGTTTTAGAATCTGCTCTTCATTCGCAGCGACACTGGTCAGAAGTCCAACGGCGTCAGGGCGAATCACGAGATACGGATTGCTCCAGTGTTTAGCCTCTCGCAAGGCTGGGTACTTCGCTGGATCAGCGGGAGGGACGACCTGCAGCATGAGCGCATCCCGCGGAAGTGGGGCAGGCTGCTGCCAACAGGCCGCAGACCAAAGACTCGTCGAAAGAAGAAACACGAAAGCGGGTACGAGCCGGGCCGGCGGGCAACCTCGGGCCGCCGACAAACTCACCGCGCTACCATCGGCGCATCGGTCTTCACCGCCCAAATCAACGCGATCACCCATCCGATCGCTGTCCATCCCAGAAAGAAGTTCAGCAGGATGATCGCGGCGATGTCGCGCTTACTGCGGGCGAGAGCGATGATCGACGGCAGAAAATACAGCACAAAGCCGAAGCCAAAAAATGGCAAGAAAAACGCGGGCAAGAGGTGTGTCATAGGAACCTCCTCAACGCACTAGCCTAGCACTATCGCCGCCCGGATTTGAAGCCTTCCATCACGCGTCCGTGTGATCCGTGTAAATCCGTGGCTTAGTTCTTACGACCGCATCGCGTGCTTGCGCGCGAGAACCGTATCCAGCCCGGCTTTGGTCTCTTTCGGCAGATGGTACGACTCCTCATCTGACGGATATTGCAGCGACTTCACATCGGCGCGAAACGCCTGTACTGATTGCGTGATCAGCGCAGCCGCGTCGCCGTAGCGGCGCACAAACTTGGCCGGAGGCGCGAACGTGAGGTTTAGCAAGTCGTGGATTACCAGCACCTGTCCATCGCACTCCGGACCAGCGCCGATGCCGATGGTGGGCGTGCCAACTTCGGCCGTAATCATCGCGGCTACTTCGCGGGGAATGCCTTCGAGCACAAGGCAGGCGACGCCCGCGCGATCGAGAGCCACAGCATCGCGCATGAGTTGCTCGATGCCGCTGAGATTTTTCCCCTGCACTTTATAGCCGCCCATGACGTTGACCGATTGCGGAGTCAGTCCAATGTGGCCGGCCACGGGAATTTCCGCGTCGATGATGCGGCGAATCAGGTCGGCACGTTTTTCGCCGCCCTCGATCTTCACCACTTCCGCGCCGCCTTCTTTCACAAAGCGCGTGGCATTGCTAAGAGCGGTTTGAGGGTCAACGTGGTACGACCCGTAAGGCATGTCAGCGAGCAGTAGTGCGTGCTTCACGCCGCGGCGAACTGCCTTCACGTGGTGCAGCATCTCGTCCATGGTGACCGAGAGCGTGTTTTCGTAGCCGAGCATAGCCTGGGCCAGCGAATCGCCGACCAGAATCATCTCGATACCAGCCTCGTCGATCAGGCGAGCGGTGGCGTAATCGTAGGCGGTGAGGCAGGTGATGGGTTCGCGACGGAGTTTCTGTTCCCGGATGGAAGCAGTTGTTACCTTTGGGCGGGTTGCGTCGTGGAAATGCCCGCTAATCGGGGTAATGCTCATTATGTCCTCCAGTGCCCCTCCGGCGCGGCCGGATAGAGCCTGTTCAGCATCTTCGAGGATGCTGAAGGTATTCTAACCTCAACATCGCGCATTTACCAGTGATTGATGGCGGCCTCTAAATACATGTGCCACAATTGCTTAAGGGCGACAACAGCACACGAAGCGAATGATGTTCGCGTCCTTGGGCACTCGTGTCACTTGGCTCGAAGAGAAAGGCCGACTCATTCTGGCTCCGATGACCTCGCGGCGGATAAGAGAAATCCGAGGATTTCAAAAACCTAAACCCGGCGAGCCATCCATGTTCGAGGAATCTTTCAAAGAGAGGGCGCGGGAGCGGCGCCGGGAAGACCCTAAGGCGGCACAGTACGATGCTGAGTTCAAGAGAAAGACGGGCAAGGCGGAGAAGATCATGAAGCGTTATCGCAGCACTTTTCGCGCCTTGGCAAAGTAACGGCTGACTGCTGTTAGCGCGGGCCAACGACTAACGACCAACGACGGTCTTCAAGCTCCCACCGCTTCCTGCCCGCCGAGCGGCAAGAAGTATTGCGTGCCTTTGATCGGCTCCGTTACTTTGCGCAGCAGTTCCTGCAGGTCTTCGTTGCGGTCGACGAAATCAATGTCGGACGTGTTCACGATCAGCAGGTCCGACGATGTGTAGTGAAAAAAGAAGTGCTCGTAGGCCTTGACGACTTCTTCCAAATATTCGTCGCTGACGGCGCGCTCGCCGGGGGCATTCTTTTTCTTCAGCCGCTTCTTTAGAACGTCAGGCGTGGCCTGCAAATAAATCACAAGGTCGGGCGTGGGCAATTTCTCGCGGAAGTGGTTGTAATAGCGGTTGTAGGTATCGAGTTCCTGATCGGTGAGGTTGAGGCAGGCGAAGAGTTTGTCTTTTTCGATGATATAGTCGGCGACGATTGTTTTTTGCGAGCGCGGGCCGAGATCGAGGGCCTGCAACTGTTCAAAGCGCTTCACGAGAAACGTGAACTGCGCCTGAAACGCCGCGCCGCGCTCGCCCTCGTAAAAAGCTGTGAGAAACGGATTCGATTCAGGCTCGATCACACGCTGCGCATTCAGGCGCTCTGCCAGGATGCGGGCCAGCGTGCTCTTGCCCACTCGGATGGGGCCCTCCACTGCAATGTAGCGGGGCAGCTCGAAAAGATTAGCCATGGTTTCGCGATATTTCGGAAACTGCAGGATAGCTCGGATGCGGCTGAGTGGCAATTGAGGGAAGAGTTAACAGAGGAAATTGAGTCATTGAGCGATTGAGTGATCGAGTGATTGGAACCGGAGGTTTGAGATTTTCAATCGCTCAATGGCCCGATCACTCAATCACTCAATCACTCAATGCAATACAATCCCTGCATGCTTGCGCTTGCCCTGACTGCTGCATCGGCCGCGGCCGCTTGCGCCGCGGGTTATCAGTCGATGGCACCTACGGGGCAGTGGTATGGAAAGACATTCATAGGACTTGCGCGCGGCTCGCGCTCGCTTGCGCTCACCTTCGACGACGGGCCTAACGACCCGCATACGATGCGATTGCTGGAAGTGCTTGCGCGGCACGGGATTCATGCTACTTTTTTTCTGATCGGGCGGTACGTCCAACAACGTCCGGACATCGCCCGCGAAATTGTTCAAGCTGGCCACGTTGTCGGTAATCACACATTCACGCATCCTCTGCTGATTTTCAAAAGAGAAAGTGAAATCCGCGAGGAACTCAGCCAATGCCGCTCCGCTTTGCAGGATGCCGTCGGCCAACATTCCAATCTTTTCCGTCCGCCCTTTGGAGGGCGACGCCCTGCTGTGCTGCGCGTGGCGCGTGAACTCGGCCTTGCGCCCGTGATGTGGAACGTAACCGGTTACGATTGGAACGCTCCGCCGGCTGAGGCGATCGAGCGCAAGGTGGCGAAACAAATTCGCGGCGGCGATGTCATCCTGCTGCACGATGGCGGGCACAAGCAGATGGGCGCGGATCGCTCCAATACCGTAATCGCCACCGATCATCTGATTGCCACGTACAAATCCGAAGGCTATGACTTCCTCACCATTCCGCAGATGATGGGGCGATGACGACGTCGCCGGTGCGATAAATCAATGTTGAAAACTCGAATCGAAATTCACATGCGAGCATTCAGGGGCTGTCCGATGAAGCAACTTGTTTTCCTTTTTCTGGCGAGTACGTTCATGTTCGCGGCGCAGCCCAAGGCGCTTTTCTACATGACAGAGAATCCCAATTCCGTTAAATCATTTACCGACCATGCCGACAAGATCGACGTACTTGTGCCCGCCTGGTATTGGATCGACGGCAACGGACTCATGTGGGGCGGTCCGAATCCTCATGTCCTGGAGACGGCCGCGCAGCACCACGTGCCGGTCATGCCCATCGTCGCCACCTTTGTTCAGGCTGACCTGCACAAACTTTTCACGACTCCCGAGGCGCGAAAGGCTTTCATCGATTCGGTTCTCAGCGAATGCAAGAAGAACGGATACAGCGGCTTTCAAATCGATTTCGAAAATGTGTTATGGACCGATCGCGATTTGCTCTCGAACCTGGTGGCCGAGACGGCGGCTTCGCTGCACAAGGCCGGCTTGCAACTCACTATTGCAACTGTGCCGAACGCTCCCGGCGCTCCGGGTAAGAGTACCTACGCTCATTGGCTCTATGCGAACTGGCGCGGCGCATACGATCTGAAGGCGCTGTCCCAGTCCGTCGATCTGATCTGCCTGATGACCTACGATCAAAACACGCGCTGGACGGCGCCCGGACCGGTCGCGGGTTATCCGTGGACGGTGCAGCAACTGGAATACGCGCTGCAATCGGTGCCGAAAGAAAAGTTGTCGTTGGGCATTCCCATCTATGGATATCACTGGTTCGCGGGAGATCCGGGGAAGGATGAGAAACCGAATCCGAGTGCCGAATATATCGGGCAGCAGGATGTCGATCAATATGTCACTGCCTACCACCCGCATGTCGAGTGGGACTCGTTCGATCGCGTCGCCTGGTTTTATTTTTACAAAGACGACAATCGTGAGTGGGTCTTCTACACCGACAAGCGCGGATTTCAGGAACGCTGGAACCTAGCCCGCGACCGCAGTCTACAGGGCTTTTGTTCGTGGGTGCTGGGAACCGAGGATCCTGAAATATGGACCGTGCTGCCCTCGCACAAATAACGATTACGACTTTGCGAACGCCTGCTTCGCCGCTGCGATCGTCTGCTGAACATCTTCGGGCGAGTGCGCCGCGCTCAGGAACGCCGCTTCGTACTGCGATGGTGGAAGATACACTCCGCTGTCGAGCGTGCTGCGGAAGAATTTGCCGAATGCCTCTGTGTTCGATTTCGACGCTGAATCCCAATCGGTTACCGGGCCCGGCGTGAAGAACCAGGTGAACATCGACCCGACGCGGTTGTAACAGAGCTCCACGTCCGCATTTGTTGCTGCTGCGGCGACTCCTTCGACTAACTCTCCGCTCAATTTGTCGATGCGCGAATAAATCTCCTGCTTGTGATCGCGCAGATGCTTCAACATCGCGCACCCAGCCGCCATCGCCAGAGGATTGCCCGACAGAGTTCCCGCCTGATACATCGGACCCAGCGGCGCGACCAGATTCATAATCTCGCTGGGACCGCCATAAGCGCCGACCGGCAAGCCTCCGCCGATGATCTTCCCCATGGTCGTGAGATCTGGACGAATGCTGTAGAGTTCCTGTGCACCGCCGTAAGCCACGCGAAATCCAGTCATCACCTCATCGAAAATCAGCACTGCCTTCTCGCGCTCGGTTAACAAGCGCAGGGCCACCAGGTAATCGTCCGCGGCGGGGACGCATCCCATGTTGCCGACCACCGGCTCAACAATCACGCAGGCGATCTGATGCTTGAATTTCTGGAAGGCGTATTCGACAGCGGTGATGTTATTGAAGGGCAAGGCCAGCGTAAATTGCGTAAACTCCTCGGGAACGCCCGCCGATCCTGGGATTCCGAGCGTCGCAACGCCTGAACCCGCTTTCACCAGCAGCGAATCCGAGTGACCGTGGTAGCAGCCCTCGAACTTCACAATGTATTTGCGTTTTGTGTACGCGCGAGCCAAACGAATCGCCGACATCGTAGCTTCGGTTCCAGAACTCACGAAGCGAACTTTCTGCATGGAAGGAACCGCGGCCAGCACCAACTCTGCGAGGTCGGCCTCAGAGGGCGTGGAAGCGCCGAAACTGGTGCCGTTGCAGGCAGCGCTGACGATGGCGTCGAGTACGTCGGGCGCGGCGTGGCCGAGAATGAGCGGTCCCCAGGAACCGACGTAGTCGATGAACTCGTTCTCGTCGGCGTCCCAAATGTGCGAGCCTTTGCCGCGCACAATAAACGGCGGATCGCCGCCCACGGAACCAAATGCGCGCACCGGCGAATTCACTCCGCCGGGAATCATGCTCTCGGCGCGTTGCTGCAAACGGCGCGACTGCTCGACTTTTCGAGATGTTGTGGACGGCATCGAGGCTCCCACAATAAGTTATGAACAGAACGGTATGAATAGAACAGGACCGCGCGAATACTATACCAGCGCTGCCGCGGACGAATTCACCAGATATTCACGATTTCGCCATCATCTTGCAACATCGCTTCGGTAATGTCGAGTCATCAAGTTGCCCTTCTAACCGGGAGGGTTTCCCAAGGACGGCTTCGGGGGCTCCGGGCTGTCCTTATTTTTTTGGCCGGCCAACTGACGCGCGTCACTTCAGATAGGCGCGAACCAGGCCGATCAAATCCTCGCCCAACTCTTCGGGCGACTCCATTTCGTGATCGGGATTCATCATGTGGAGGCGGATGTGGTCTTCCAGAATCTCCGCCATCAAGCCGTTCACCCCGCCGCGAATCGCGGCCAGCAGCATGAGGATGTCGGCGCATTCATCTCCGGCAGTGAGCGCGCGTTCGACGGCAGCGAACTGGCCGCGGATGCGCTTGATCCGGAACAGGAGCTTTTGTTTCTCTTTTGAAATCACGGGAATCTTATCTTGCATCGTCGACCTCTGTGGCACTTTCCTCTTGCGTGTACCCTAGGGGGGTATGCTATAAGATTTCTAGCAAATATTCCATAGCCTGTTCCTGCGGCCAGTTTTTGTGGATTTTTTATTTAGTGAATGGGGCGACAATAAGAGCAATGGTCAAGAGGTTTCGTCTGTAACATTCCCTTAACCCGCGCTGCGTAATCTCTACGTTTGGCATTTCCGTTGAATGGAGAATGAGTGGCACGCGGCAGCGCTGTAGACCCGCTTTAGTTAACTGTAGTTAAGTTAGAATGATATACTTGCGTTAACCAATTTTTTGGCAAAGGCTGAGAAAGCGCAAGAAATCTCTCCAGCCTGGGCGGCGTGACCTATATCACAGCCATGGGTGAGATCACGCCTTGAGCCGAGTCCTTTGCTGGCCTAAGTTGTAATTATGAAATTGAAATTCATTTTCAATATCGCGCGGCAGCCGGCAGGCGCCAAAGGAGATTCGGCCCTAGGCCCGAAGCCTGCCGCGGCGGGGGTTCTCCCTACTCTTGGCGTGGTTTTTGCACTGTGCTTGGCGAGTCTGGCCGGCGTTACGTTTGAGGGTGAGGCGCAGCAGTCAGACCCGCCTTCTGCTTCCAACTCTGCGGCGAATCCGCAGACAGGCGCAGCGGCGCCGGCTCCTACGCCCGATCCTCCTGCAGATGACGATCCCGAAGTGATGTTCCCTCATTTCAAAAACACGCGCTTCTGGATTTCCGGCCAGGCGAACTTCATTTTTCAAACTCATCCTCCGTTTGATGCCGCGTACAGCGGCACTCACAGTCTCGGGCCCAATTATGAGAAAGCGACGTCCCGCGTGATGACGCTCTACACGGGCGTGCGGCTCAATCACTCGACGGAAATTCTGGTCGACATTGAAGAGGCCGGCGGAGCTGCGCTCAGCCAGGGTTTCGGTCTCGCCGGCAATACCGACCTCGATATCGTGCGCAATCCGCTATTGAGCAAAGTGCCTTACCTGGGCCGCGGCATGATTCACAAAGTGTTTGCGTTGAGCAAGGATAAAGTCGAAAACCAGCGCAGCTATCTCTCGCTTTTCGACGAACTGCCGCGCCGTCGCTTGGAGATCCGCTTCGGCAAGTTCACGCTGCCAGACTTCATGGACCTGAATTCCGTGGGTTCCGACACTCACCGTCAATTCGCCAATTGGACCATCGACAACAACGGCGCCTGGGACTATGCCGCCGACACGCGCGGCTACACTGTCGGCCTCACTGCGGACTTCGAAGACCGCAACTGGGGCCTTCGCTTCGTCGAGGGGCTCATGCCCAAGGTCGCGAACGGAATCGATCTGGTTTGGAAGCCGTGGCAAGTTCACGCGGAGAACTTTGAATACGAGCTACGCCGCGGCCTGATCCCGAAAAAAGCCGGAGTGGTTCGACTGTTGGCTTACACCAACTATGCCAACATGGGCATCTACCGCCAGGCCATCGCCAACTTCGAAGCCGGCCTTACATCAATTCCAGAAATCACGGATCATCCCTGGCACATCACTCGCAAATATGGATTCGGGGTGAACCTCGAGCAGAATCTCACGCGCTACGTTACGGCATTCGCGCGCTTCGGCTGGGACAACGGCAAGACCGAATCCTTCGCCTACACCGAAGTCGATCAAACATTCGCCGAAGGAGTGGGCGCAAACGGCGCCTGGTGGCATCGCAAGCACGACCTCGCCGGCGTCGCTTTTGTGTCGAATGCGATCAAGAAGGATCACCAGACCTACCTCGCGGATGGCGGCCTCGGCTTTCTTCTTGGCGATGGCAAGCTGAACTACGGCCGCGAAAATGTTCTGGAGACCTACTATACGATCCACGTGTGGCGCGGCATTTATATGGGGCCGGGCCTGCAACACATTGTTGACCCCGGCTACAATCGCGATCGCGGTCCCGTGCTGGTGCCCGCGTTCCGCGCCCACGCGGAGTTCTAGAAAAACGGCGATTTACTTCTCCACCTTCACGCCCTTCCAGAACGCCATATGTCCCTTGATCTGCTTCGCCTCCGGCTTGGGCTCGGGATAAAACCAGGCCGCTCCGGCGTTCCGTTTCCCGTTGACTTCAAGGTCGTAATAGCTAGCCGTGCCCTTCCACGGACAAACTGTATGCGTGTCGCTCGGCTTGAAATATTCCTTGTGGATCGCGTCCGGCGGAAAATACTGGTTGCCTTCTACTTCCACTGTCTTGTCGCTCTCTGCGAGCACTGCGCCTTCCCAGATTGCTTTTGCCATAATGCCCATATAGATTCCTATCAGCCTCAGCAGGTTCAGAACGTTTTTTGAGACTAGATGCCAGAGACAGCAACAAAAGCGCGCTTCAACGGACACTCGATGGTCGGCGCACTGGAGCGCGTCATGGTGTGCTCTCCGCGCACCGCGGGCTGGAACCAGCCGGAGCCCGCCGCGCGTTGGCAAGAATTAGGATTTCATCACGCGCCGGACTTCGCGAAAGCTCAAGCCCAGCATGAAGCACTCTGCCGCGAGCTGAAGGCAGCAGGCGCAGAGCTTGTGGAAATGCCTGCTGCGTCCGATCTTTCCCTCGACGCCGTCTATGCCCACGACGCGTCTCTCGCGACCGACCACGGCTTAATCGTGATGCGTCCCGGCAAGCCGAACCGCGTGGCTGAGGGTCCGGCCCACGCCGCGTTCTGCGAGACGCTCGAGATTCCGATGCTAGGCAAGATCACTTCTCCCGGCACGGCCGAGGCCGGAGACATTGTCTGGCTAGATCGAAACACTCTGCTGGTCGGCCGCGGCTATCGCACCAACGCAGAAGGCATCCAGCAGATGCGCGATGTTTTGTCGCCCAAGGGCATCGAAGTTCTTTCCGCGCCACTGCCCTACGGTGCCGGCCCATCCGCGTGCCTGCATTTGATGTCGCTGATCAGCCTGCTCGACGAGCACACCGCTCTCGTCGATTTGGCGTGGCTGGCGGTAGAGACTGTCGAATTGCTCAAGGCGCGAAGATTCAGCTTCATCGAAATCGATGCGTCCGAGCGTGACACGCTAGCCTGCAACGTGCTCGCGCTCGGAAATAATTGCCTGCTGGCAATCGAAGAAAATCACAAGACGAACGACCGCCTGCGCCGCGCCGGATTCGACGTCCGCGCCTTCCCCGGCAGCGAACTCTGCATCAACGGCAGCGGCGGCCCGACGTGCTTAACGCGTCCACTGCTGCGTGGTGACTAAGAACCATGTGGTGATAGCCGCCTCGGCTGTCCCGGCAGAGCGAAGCTCGCTGGCCGCTCATCAGTTCTCCTCCCATCCCTGCTAAAATGATCCTGCATGCTTCTTCCCTTCGTCCGCGAACTCTTCGTGGACGTAGAAAAGCTTCCCGCCTTCGCGCGTGTAGCCTCCCACCTCAAGGAGGGCACGGGGCGTATTCGTGTCTCTGGCCTCACGCCCACTGCGAAAGCCTTGCTGCTCGTGATGTTTCAACGTGCCGCGGCACGACCTTTGATCTTTGTTGTCAACGACAACCGCGCCGTCGAAGACTTCGTTCCCATTCTTCGCGGCTTCTGCGAACTCACCGGCGCGTGCAATTCGGACTCCGTCATCTCCCTGCCCGCGCGCGATGTGCTTCCCTATCAGAACCTCTCGCCGCACCCCGAACTCCAGGAGGAACGCGCGACCGCCTTATGGAAAATCGCAACCGGCGCGGCGTCGATTGTCGTTTCTCCGGTCGCAGCCACCGCAGTCCGCCTGCGCTCCAGCGATTACTATGCCGATCTCGCCCGCACCATCCGCCGCGGCGAGTCCTTCGATCTCGATGCCCTGCTCGCTCACCTCAACACCGTCGGCTACGAGTCAACCGATGTGGTCGAAATGCCGGGACAATATGCAGTTCGCGGCGGCATTCTTGATGTTTATTCTCCCGAAGCCGATCGCCCCTTGCGCATCGAATTCTTCGGCGACGAAGCCGATTCCATTCGCAAATTCGACCCCACCTCGCAGCGGTCGTCGAATCCAGTTGACGAGGCTTTGCTGCTTCCGCTCACCGAAACGCCTGTAAGCGAACAGCTGCTCGGCGCAATTCATGCGCGTCTCAGCGGCAAAAGAATTGAGGGCGCAGAAGAGATCGTAGAAGCCGCCGTCCGCGCCGGCGGTGTCAACGTTTTTCCCGGCTGGGAGTTTTATTCTCCCGTCGCAGGAGCCGACAGCACTATTTTCGATCTCATCCCGCGAGCCGCGGTTTTGCTCGACGAAACCGATCAGCTCAAGCAGGAGTTCGACCGCTTCTGGACTCGCGTGGAAGAAGCGCACGAGCGCAGCGGCGTCGGCAATCTGGTGCGCCCAGAAGATTTATTCCTGCCGCCGGACGATTGGTGGCAGAAAACCGCAAGCCTCGCAGGCGCCGACGTCGAGCATCTCGGCATCACCCGCAGCCTCAACGAAGACGTAATCACTTTTCTCACTCAGCCGTCGCCGCGTTTTCACGGCGCGGTTCCCGCGATGCTCGAAGAAGTGCAGAAGCTCAACCTCGATGGAAAGAGCGTTCTCTTCGCAGTCCCCAACATCGGTGAGGTCGAGCGCCTTGCCGATGTTTTCACGGAGTACAACGTTTCATTCAAACTAGGAAGCCGCACTCGCGGTGGCGAGAGCTACGCCGACGAAACCAGCTACTTCGCCGGCGAAGTCCTCACTACGACGCTGGCCACGGCCTACGTTCCAGACGGCGTGCTCTTGCCCGAGGCAAATCTCGCAGTCTTCGGCGCGCGCGATCTGTTCGACGAATCTGAATCCGTCGCTTCGCGTCCGCAACGTCAGAAATCCAAAGTCTCCGCATTTCTTTCTGACTTCCGCGATCTCCAGGTCGGCGATTACGTCGTGCACGTCGAACATGGCATCGGCCAGTACCAGGGCCTGAAGGAAATCAATCACGGAGACGGCCCCGCCGAGTTCATGCTGCTCGAATTCGCCGATGCCGCGCGCCTCTATGTTCCGCTTACGCGCCTCGACCTCGTGCAGAAGTATCGTTCGTCAGAAGGCGCCAAGCCGGCACTGAGTCATCTCGGCACGCAATCCTGGTCGAAGACCAAAGCTCGCGTACGTAAGGCCATGAAAGATATGGCCGACGAACTTCTCAAGCTGTACGCTGAGCGCAAAACGGCCGTGGGACACGCGTATCCGCCGGCCAACGAGTGGTTCCGCGAGTTCGAAGACGCCTTCGAATTCAACGAGACGGAAGATCAGGCTCAAGCCATCAAAGATGTAATCCGCGACATGGAATCTTCGCAGCCCATGGATCGCCTGCTCTGTGGCGACGTCGGCTACGGCAAAACAGAAGTCGCAATGCGTGCTGCGTTCAAGGCGATCAACGACAACAAGCAGGTCGCAGTGCTCGCGCCGACGACGGTTCTAGCTTTTCAGCATTTCGAAACTTTCAAGCAGCGGTTCGCGCCGTTCCCGGTCACTATCGAAATGATCAGCCGCTTCCGCAATGCGAAGCAGCAAAAAGAAATTCTGCAGAAAACTGAAGCCGGCAAGATCGATGTCCTCATCGGCACGCACCGCATACTGTCGAAAGATATAAAATTTTCCGATCTCGGTCTGCTCATCGTTGACGAAGAGCAGCGCTTTGGCGTTCGCCACAAAGAACGCATCAAGCAAATGCGCAAGCAAGTGGACGTGCTCACCATGTCGGCAACGCCCATCCCGCGCACTCTGCACATGTCGCTGATCGGCCTGCGCGACATGAGCGTGATCGAAACTCCGCCAAAAGATCGCATGGCGATTCAGACGGTAGTCGCCGCCTGGGATGAAAAGCTGATCCAGTCGGCCATCGAGCAAGAACTCGAGCGCGGCGGCCAGGTTTATTTCGTCCACAACCGCGTCGACACTATCTGGGAAATCGCCGCCAAGCTTCAGGCGCTCGTTCCGCCCGCACGAATCATCGTCGGCCACGGACAAATGTCAGAAGGCGAACTCGAAAAAGTGATGCTGAAGTTTATGCATCACGAAGCCGACATTCTGGTTTCGACCACGATCATCGAGAACGGCCTCGATATCCCGCTGTGCAACACAATTCTGATCAACCGCGCCGACCGCCTCGGCTTGTCAGAGCTTTACCAACTCCGCGGACGAGTCGGCCGATCCAGTCGCCGCGCCTACGCCTATCTAATGCTTCCGCCGGAGATCGAACTAACGCCGATCGCCCGCCGCCGTCTCGCCGCGTTGAAAGAATTCTCCGACCTGGGCGCAGGATTCAAAATCGCCGCGCTCGATCTCGAACTGCGCGGCGCAGGCAACATGCTAGGCGGCGAGCAGAGCGGCCACATCGAGGCCATCGGCTTCGAACTCTACACGCAGATGCTCGAGCGCGCGGTTCGTGAGATGAAAGGCGAATCAGCGCCCGACGAAGCCGAAACCCAGCTCAATCTCGGCCTCAACATTCGCATTCCCGCGGATTACGTGCCCGAAGAAAACCAGCGCCTGCAGATGTACAAGCGAGTAGCGCGAGTTGAAACCGAATCGCAACTTACGGACGTTGCCGGAGAACTGCAAGACCGCTTCGGCCCACCTCCGCCCGCAGTCCGCAACCTGCTCGACTACGCCTCGCTCAAATTGCTATGCATGAAGATCGGTGTGAACGCGATCGAGCGCAAACGCGACTTCATAACGTTGAAATTCCGCCACGATGCGACGGTCGACCCGGAGCAGTTGGCCCGCTTCGTCTCCGCCCAGCGCGGCGCACAATTCACTCCGGATGGCATGTTGAAATTTGTTTTGAAGGCAACCGCGGCAGATGAAGTGCTCCGCGCTCTGCGCGCCGTTCTGGAACAACTCGCCAGCGCGGAGATAGCGTCAGAAGTTCGAACCGGAGTCAGCGAAACCAGCTCTCAGTAGCGATATCCCGTGAGGTCCGCTAACGAGCAGTCAACGTTTCTTGGCTCGCGGCACAGAGCCAAGCACCTTTTTCCTCGATCCAAATGTCAGTGAAGCGTCCGCGACGAGTATAGGCCTTACCTTTTTCCATACCGTGCTCCCGATAGGTTCCAGTAACCACCACCGCATGATCGTAGGGCTGCGCATTCATTGAGTCATTCACGATCTGTTCGGGACGGTAGCTGGCACCCGCGATGTTGGCAAGAAATTCTTGCTTGTTCACGAATGACCCATCGGAATCCGTAAAAGCGAAAAAGGGCGCGAGCAGGCCGTCAATGGCTTTCGCGTCTTTGTGTTTCTCCGCTTCGTTCCACGCGTTTTCCAGCGAAAGCACGCGCGCTTTGTCGGAGTCGCGCGCGCCCACTTGCGCGTAGCTAGCGAGGATCATGGATACCCCTACGACGCAAACGATCGCGGCCTTCATAAGAATGCCTCCTCGTGCGACCTATACCGTTGGAAAGAAAGCAGGCATTTATCACCCGACTGAAAATGAGACTGTAGATCCCACGTTCATCAATCCAGACACTGTCTGCTGATTCCCACTATCGCCAGCCACAAACTACAGCAGGTACAATTGTCCGGCAACCAGAGTCGCACCGCAAACGACTAACGACTAAACGATCGACACTAAAGACTGCCCCTATGCCCATGAAAGTCCGCAAAGCCGTTTTCCCCGCAGCCGGCCTCGGCACCCGCTTCCTGCCTGCAACCAAGGCCCAGCCGAAAGAAATGCTTCCTCTCGTCGACAAGCCCATCATTCAATACGGCGTCGAAGAGGCGATGGCCTCGGGTTGCAATCAGATTCTCATCATCACCGGCCGCGGTAAGCAGGCCATCGAAGACCACTTCGACGTGAGTTACGAACTCGAGAAGATGCTCGAGGAACGCCACAAGACGGATCTTCTCCAGATCGTGCGCTCCATCTCCGACATGATGTACATCGCCTACGTCCGGCAGAAAGAGGCTCTCGGCCTCGGCCACGCCGTTCTCATGGCGCGCGAGATGGTAGGAAACGAACCTTTCGCCGTACTGCTCGCCGATGACGTGATCGACGCCAAAGTTCCATGCCTCAAGCAGATGGTCGAGGTCTTCGACCAGACCCAGTGCTCGGTAATCGCAACTCAGATCGTCGAAGGCAAAATGATTTCTTCCTACGGAGTTCTCGACGTGAAGCCTGTCGACAGTCGATTCGGCGAGCGACTGTATGAAATAAAAAACATGGTCGAGAAACCGAAGCCCGAGGACGCGCCTTCGAACCTTGCCATCATCGGCCGCTACATTCTCACGCCCGCAATTTTTGATTGCCTGGCCAACACGCCGACCGGAGCGGGCGGCGAGCTGCAATTAACTGACGGCATGCGCCTGCTGTTGCAGAAAGAAAAAATGTACGCCTACGTCTACGAAGGCCGCCGCCACGACACCGGCGACAAGCTAGGCTTCCTGAAAGCCACAGTAGAGTTCGCTCTAAAGCGAGAAGACCTGGGACAACCCTTCCGCGAATACCTAAAGGGATTAAAGTTGTAGATGCTGGTGTGGAGATTGCTTGTGTGGGGACGGACGCATTAGTCCGTCCAGCCGAGCAAAGCGAGGCGCGGCGCCATTACCGAGCTCAGACAGAACTCTTCAGCTTCTTCGACTTCTCCTCCACCCCACGCGCCAGCTTCTCTTTGTGCGCCACAAGCTTCTTAGCAATCGCAGCATCACTCAACCCAATCATCTGCGCCGCAAGAATCCCTGCATTAGTCGCCCCCGGCTTCCCAATAGCCACAGTCGCCACCGGAATCCCAGCCGGCATCTGCACCGTAGCCAGCAAAGAATCCATCCCTTGCAATGAAGTGGAAGGAATCGGCACTCCAATCACAGGCAGAGTAGTATGAGCCGCGATGACGCCCGCCAGGTGTGCCGCGCCTCCAGCTCCGGCGATGATCACGCGAATCCCGCGCTCCGCGGCCTTGCGCGCGAAATCCGCCGTACGATCCGGCGAACGGTGCGCCGAAGTAACGTCGATCTCATAAGCGATCCCGAACTCTTCCAACGCCTTTCCAGACTCCCGCATAATCTCGAGATCCGAATCGCTGCCCATCACAATCGAAACCAGAACCTTGCTCATGAACTCTCCCGTCACCCTGTAATTTGTCATCCTGAGCGAAGGTTGTGCTTCGTGAAACGAAGCACAACCGCAGTCGAAGGATCCCTTTCGCTCAAATTACCTGCGGCCTCAACCGGAATTTCCAGCACGTCACTCGACGCAGCCGCAAACTGGTTGGGCCTATTTCTTCAGCGCGCGCGCGGCAATATCTTTCCGATAGTGCGCGCCGTCAAAGCGAATCTTCTCGCAAGCCTCGTAGGCCCGCGCAACCGCAGTCTGCAACTCCGGCGCCCGCGCCGAAACACCTAACACGCGTCCACCTGCAGTATAAAATTCTCCAGCGCGCTTCGAAGTGCCAGCGTGAAAAACTTTCACGCCTTCAATCCCCGCAGCTGCGCCCAGCCCCACAATATTTTTCCCCACATCGTACGTCCCCGGATATCCTCCCGAAGCCATCACGACGCACACCGACGCATCCGGCGACCACTTGAAATCGCCATCGCTCACGCGCCCTTCAATCGAAGCCTCTAGCGCCTCGACCAGATCACTCTCCAGCCGCATCAGAATCGGCTGCGTCTCCGGATCGCCAAGGCGGCAATTAAATTCCAGCACCATCGGGCCGCGCGCCGTCATCATCAGCCCGCAATAAAGCACGCCCTTATACTCCGCGCCCTCAGCCTTCATGCCCTCAACCACAGGCCGCGCAATGTGATGCACGAGCCAATCGCGCATCTCGTCGTCAATGATGCTCGCCGTCGAATACGCGCCCATCCCACCCGTATTCGGCCCCGTGTCGCCATCGCCCACGCGCTTGTGATCCTGCGCGGCAACCAGCGGAGCCACCCGCTCGCCATCGCTCAGCACAAGAAACGAAAGTTCGTCGCCTTCCAAACACTCTTCCAGAACCACGCGCGCGCCCGCCGCGCCGACCATTTTGCCGTTGAGCATTTCAGCCGCCACGGCAGCCGCTTCCTCTTTCGTTGCGGCAATCACCACGCCCTTGCCAGCCGCCAGCCCGTCAGCCTTCACTACCACCGGCAAATGAAAATGCGTCAGCGCTGAACGCACCTCGTCGATTGAATCGCACACCGCATAAGGAGCCGTGGGAATATGATGCCGCTGCAAGAACTCCTTCGCGAAGCTCTTGCTCGCTTCCAGTTGCGCCGCAGCTTTCGTCGGACCGAACACAGGCCATCCGCGGCGCGTGAATTCATCCACGACGCCCAGCGTCAGCGGCAACTCAGGCCCTACCACAGTAAGATCCGGACGAATCTTCTCGCCCAGCGCCACGAGTGACTCCAGACTCTTGAGATTAACCGGCAGACATTCTGCTTCGTCTTCGATGCCGCCGTTGCCCGGCGCGCAGTAAAGCTTAGAAACGCGCGGGGACTGCCGCAGCTTCCACACCAGCGCGTGCTCGCGCCCACCGTTGCCGAGAACCAAAACTTTCATAGCAGAAGAATCAAGGTTAGGGGCAGAGCAGGAAGGCTGTCAAACGCCGAGCGAAGCCTTCGCTTTTAACTTACCCCGTGTTCCTCCGTGTCCCCTGGGGTAAAGGTTTTATCTTGATCGTATTAACCACGCTTAACTCCGTCGTATAATCTCCCAAGATGATCACAGTCTCCAAAGAGGACTATCTCAAGGCCATTCTCGAAGCCGAGAGCGAAGGAGAATCTGTGATCTCCGCGCGGCTCGCGGACTGGCTGAAAGTCTCAGCGCCCGCCGTCACTATGGCGGTTCGCCGGCTGCGGAAGGACGGTCTGGTGCGCGTGCAGGCTGACGGCCATGTGCGCCTCACGGCCGCCGGACGCAAGATCGCCCGCAAACTCACGCTCCGCCATCACTTAATCGAACGCATGTTGGCGGAACTCTTCGGCATGGAGTGGTGGAAGGTGCACGACGAAGCGGAACGATTGGAGCACGCTGTGTCGCCCGACTTCGAAGCCAAACTTCTCGCGAAATTAGGCAAGCGCGGCATTTGTCCGCATGGCAACCTCAGCGAGATGGAAAGCCCCGCCAGTCGCCGCCGGCGCGGCCTGCAGTTACTTGCCGATGCTTCGCCCGGATCCAGTTATGCCGTCAGCGGCATCTATGAACGCGACCGGCGACTGCTCGAATTTCTCGAAGCGCGCGGCATTCGTCCGGGAGCCAAGCTCCGCATTCTCGAACGCAATTACGACCAGACCCTCACTTTATCCACGCGCACCGGCAACATCTCCTTGGGCCGTGCAGCGGCTGAACGCGTATGGGTTTCCGCTGACCCGCATCCCTCGCGCTAGCCATCTCGCATATGGGTTCTTGCAAAGACTCATGCAAAAAGTAGTTCCTGGGGATTCGGCTATCGGTTAACTATGGTTTATGTGATCGTGTATACTTGCGCTAATCTCCTCAGCGGATCGCTCGCCCGCTGGAGAGACGGACCGACTCACTGCAAATCATTTCAGCCCTCAGCCGATGAAGCCTGTTGTCCCCCAAGCCGAAGACGAAGCCGTAGTCATCACTCACGAAGATGTTGACCGCGCCCATGATCGTGTTCGCGTGTCCACAGCCCGCGCGCAGCGTGGATTTTTCTCCAGAGCGCGTCTGCTGTGGCTGCTGGTCGGTCCCGGCGTCCTGGTCATGCTCGGAGAGAACGACGGACCCAGCATGCTCTCCTACGCCGCGACCGGCGCCAAATTCGGCATCGGCTTCTTCATCCCGTTCGTCGCCCTCACGTTTTGCATGGCGATCATCGTCCAGGAAATGACCGTGCGCCTCGGAGCTGCCACACATCGCGGCCACGCCGAATTAATCTTCGAGCGCTTCGGTCCCTTCTGGGGATGGTTTTCCATGGTCGACCTCGGCATCGGCAACTTTCTCACCCTCATCACCGAGTTCATCGCCGTCCGCGCCGGGCTGGGTTTCTTTGGAGTGCCTCCCTGGATTGCAATTCTGATCGCTCTCGTCATCCTCTACGCCGCGCTCATGAGTCACCGCTATTGGACCTGGGAACGCATCACGCTCGCCGCCGCATTATTCAACTTAATCTTCATTCCGGTCGCGCTCATGACTCATCCCAGCGGCCACTCGGTCGCCCACGCGTTCCTCACCTGGCAGCCGCTTCCCGGCTTCAACAAAGACACTCTTCTGATCGTCCTCGCCGATATCGGCGCAACGGTCACGCCGTGGATGCTCTTCTTCCAGCAAAGCGCAACTGTCGACAAAGGAATGACCGTTAAAGACATTCGCTTCGGCCGCATCGACACCGTGCTCGGCGCCGCGTTAGCAAGCGCCGCGGCCATCGCCACGATTCTCGCGACCGCGCCTCTGTTCGCCCATCAGATGACCGCCGACAATTTTCAGGCCGCCGAATTCGCCCAGGCTCTTCAGCCGATCATCGGCCGCTTCGGCGCGTCTCTCTTCGCTCTCGGGATGGTAGAGGCCGGAATCGTGGCCGCCATCACCATCTCAGCTTCTTCCGCCTATGCCTTCGGCGAGGTCGCGCACAAACCTCACAGCCTCAACCTGCCGATGGGCGAAGGCAAATCCTTTTACGCGGTGCTCACTTTGTGCGCACTGGCTGCCGCAGGCATCGTTCTAATTCCGGGACTGCCGCTGGTTTACGTGGTTCTACTCGTAAACGTTGTAGCGGTTCTCGCGATGCCGCCAGCGCTGGTGTTTCTTTTTATGCTGGTCAATGACAAAGAAATCATGGGCAACCTGGTCAGTCCGTGGTGGGCGAACGTACTCGCTACGGCCGTCGTACTCATCCTGACCGCCGCCGGCGTACTTTTCGGAATCAGCATAATCGCCCCCAACATCTTCGCCGCGCTAGGCGGGACGTAGGAGCGCAAGCAATAACGCGGAGGAGAGGGCACGCATTAACGTAGACATAGAAGTAAATGAGACGCGGAACGTGGAAGAGAAAGCGTGCAGCACCGTGGAAGAGCGGCGCTTTAGCGCCGCGTAAAGTTTCACAGCGAACAAAGGCTTCAGCCCCTGAGGTTTAAAAGAGTGACAACGGACAACACGCCCGCGGCGGTCTCAGATCGAATCCTGGTTCTATCATCGCTCGAGCCCGATCAACTCGCGCGAGCCAAAAAGCATCCCATTCCGCGGCGGAGGCTCAAAGGCTTCGAACTCCTCATCCTATGGGCGCTTCGCCTCTACCTGATTTTCATGATCGTTGTCGTCGCTTACCAGGTTTGGATCGCCCGCACTTAACTGACGAAAAAACGCCGCCCTCGCGGGCGGCTCTCACACTCCCACAATCAAAACCGCTTCAGTGCGTGAACGCGATATTCAGCCCAGTCGTAAAAATCACGTCGTTCTTCTTCGCGGTAGAGGGCGGGTTCGAAACGTAGATGTCGCCGAACTGGTTCTGCCAGCCCAGCCATTTGCTGATCTTCGTCACCGATCCAAAGCCAAACGTCATCCGGTAGTTCCCGGTATCCGACAAATCCGGAAAGAAATACAACTTCTCAGTCAGGACGGTCGTCTTCCCCGCCTTGTGCGTCAACTCTTCACCCAGGGTAAGAGCGGCAAATTTATTCGTCACGCCGTACGAAGTGTAACCGACGCCCACAGTGGCAGGCGGGACCGGCGGGTTCGGCGGCCCATTCGAATAAGTTTCATGCGTGTAGTTAAGGCCGGCCAGAAAATCGAGCACCGTCTTATCGGACTTGATCGCGTGGTAGCCCAGACCGCCCGTGTAAACCGCGCGCAGATCCAAATCTTGCAGCGCGTTGGCCATAAAGTCCGCCGCTCCAAAGCCGAATAGTCGCGCGCCAACATTGCGATCGTAGCGAAGCCCTCCCTCGGTCAAATTAGCCACCGTGCTGGGAGTCGACAACTGGTTCTGCGTATCGATCGAACTCGTATACAAAGTTATTTTGTCATGCAAGGTCGCATGCACGGCGTTAAAAGCCAGCGCAAGATTTTCCGTTTCGCTGTTGCCGCGCGCCAGCGAGAAGCCTACATTCACGCCGCCATTCCAGCCGTGCAGCAGGCCCGGACTTAACGACTTGTCGTAAGCGGCCTGCTCGGCGTCATTTCTGATCAACACGACATTGGCCGGAGGAACTTCCACCGTGCCGCCCGTCTTGGTGGCGACTTCTATCTTTCCATCGCTGGTGGTGACGGAGCCGACAACCGTTTTCTTATCCGAAGTGCTGACGTGCAATTCTTTGTCGGATGTAATCTGCGTGATCGCGCCAAACTGCAGCGTGACGTCGCCGGCGAACTCCGTGTGCAGCACCAAAGTCTTGCCGTCGGATTTAACGATTGTGCCCGTCAAGTGGTCGCCATTCTTCAAAGTGATCTGATCGGCGAAAGCTGCCGAAGCCAATCCCAGAAACATGATGAACGCAATAAACTCAACTTTACGCAATGCTGCCTACCTCCAGATTTTTAGAGTCAGTTTTACAGCTCAGATGCTATTTAACGGCACGGGGCTTCTTAGATGCGGAACAGAAAACGCACGGAAACAGAAAACGTTCGGAACAGAAAACGGCAACAAAGCGGCGGCTAAAGTAAAGAAGATTGCTGCTCGCGAAGCGAACAGTCAGCTCTTGATTTCCTTGGAGTCTTTGGATTCTGTGTTCTTGCTCTGCTCGGTCGGAGCCGAAGCATTGTCCTTCATGCCCTCTTTCAGGGCACGAATCCCCTCGCCCAGACCCTTGCCCAGCTCAGGCAACTTCCTGGGACCAAAAATCAGCAGGGCAATCGCGAAAATGATGATCAGGTGCGTAGGTTGAAACAGGCCTTCAAACATCGGAACCTCCAGGAAACCATACTGCTAGCTGTTTATACGGTACCGGAGGGGTATAGGGAAGTCAAACCTCTCCTCCGGAATCAAACTCGGTTCAGAACCCCAGTTCCTGCTCTGTTTGGGCTACTGGGTTTCTATCCCCACTCCCGCAGTCTCGCACCCGGGGACGATGAATGCGGTGACGAAAATCACACCGCACTGTGATCGCCTGCAAGCTGTCTGGACCATGCCAACCTCGTCATCTCCGCGCCCTATTACTTCCGTGACCTTACCTGCGGCTCCATCCCCGGGCTAATGTGGGATTGCGGCTCCGAACTTGTAGGACCGTGCAAACGCAATCGAGTCAACGCAACCCAGTCATCGCACCCAGCAAACCAAATCGTTGCCGGAGAAGTCGAGTGAAGCACAAGGGCCTTTCAGTATTCTTATTTCTTCTTGGAGTGGCTCTCGCCGCTCACTCCAGCGAAAGCCAGCCGGTAAATTCCATCCAGTTGATGGCTTGGTTGACTGCGGGCGTACCGAACAATCGCCTGGTACGCATCGTGCAAGAACGCGGCCTGGCAAGCGTTCCCGGCAAAGACCAGATTCATCAGCTAGAGGTCGCCGGCGCGGATGCAAATCTGCTCCGGACGCTGACGGATGCGAAGTCGTCCGCCACAAGTTCTTCCGCGAGCGCAGCTTCCGGAATTTCCGAGGCAAAGATTCCCGCAGCGATTGTGCAAGCCGCGGCTCAAGCCCATGCTCAACGCTTCCACGAAGCCGAACTAGCCCTGCGCCAAGCTCTGACCACCGATTCCGAAAACGCTGCGCTGCACTTCGCCCTGGCAGCGATGCTTCGCCAACTAGGAAATTTCGACGAGGCCTTCGAGGAGTTCACGCGCTCCGCGCAACTCATGCCCGACCTCCCCGAAAACCACAGCGCCCTCGCTTACATTTTCTATCTCGTGGATGACGGCCCGAACGCGATCGCCGAAGCGCGCACCGCCCTGAGTATGGATCCGCAAAACGCCGAGGGCTATCAGTTCTTGGGTCTGGCTTTGTACTCGAACGGAAAATACGGCGCGGCGGTTCACGCTTTCGACGAATCTCTCGCCCGCGATGCCAGCAACGTCGATGCCTATTACGATCTCGGCATCACCTTTAATGCCGAGGGAAATGATTCCGCAGCTATCGCCGCCTATCGCCAGGCTCTTCATCTGAATCCGGCTTTCTGGCAGGCCCATTCCAATCTCGCGCTGATTTTGCACGAGCAACACAAGCTCGACGAAGCCGTTGCCGAATATCAGGAAGCCAAGCGCCTCGCGCCCGAGGAAGCGTCCGTTCGCAACAACCTGGGCAACACTTACTGCGATAAAGGCGACTTCGACGCTGCCATCGTCGAAATGCGCGAACTTTACCGCCAGCATCCCGAATGGGAGCAAGGGCACGGATGCCTGGCTCGCGCCTACATGTCGAAGAAGGATTACCCGAACGCCATCGACGAATTACAGCTGTCGGTTCGCCAGAATCCCACCGGCGCAACAGAACACCGCGTCCTGGGCGAAGCTTTGTTGTTGAATGACAAGATCGACGACGGCGTGAAAGAGTTGCGCCTCGCAGTCAGCCTCAATCCCGATTCTGACGCTACGCATCGCGCTCTCGGCACAGCGCTCTTTCAGCAACGCCTGCTTCCCGCGGCGGAAAAAGAATTCCGCGAAGCGCTTCGCCTCAATGCGTCGCCGGACAACCATTACGCACTCGCGGCCTGCCTGATGACCATGGACCGTTACGAAGAAGCGTTGTCAGAACTGGAAACCGCCGCGCGCCTCGACCCGGAGCGCAAGCTCTACCAGGCTCGCCGCGACGAGCTGCAGAAGCTGATACAGACGCAGTCAGAAGTGCAGAGTAAATGAAAGCCGCGATCTGCCGGCAGCGTAGCGCCGGAGGACACTGCCGGGCACTGTACTCCCGGCATTAACGGCGGGGCCGTAAGACTGCTTAGACTTGAAGACAGGCATTCGGGGAGATTCGATCATGGATATGACGCGATCCACAACAGCCGCAGCCGCTCAACCGGCAAAGTCCGCCGTGCCGGAAACCGATGTCCGGAAAACTGATTCCCTAAGCACCGATCCTCGAAGTAACGTTCGCAACGATCTGCGCAACGCGGTGCGCCATGAGTCAGCCACCTCGCGTAAGCCCTCGACCTCTGGCTACGGCATGCCTTGCGCCAGTTGCCGTCTCTATTACCCCGCCGATCTTGACTCGTGCCCGGCGTGCAACAGTAAAGTGCGGGTTTCTCCTAACGTGGTTCCGGCCATTCCAAAAACGCAGGCCGCAGCTGAACCGTTGCCCGATACCGCCGTCGTTGAGCAGGAGCGGGAAGCTTTTCTGAAAGAGTTTAAGTCTCAGCTTTTTGCCGCGCATGCGGAAGTCACGACTTCGCCTGTGGCGTGTACGCTGGGCGAACATCACGGCCCGGGCGCCGAGGCGGCCTCGATCTGCAAGCCTTGTTACGACCGCCTGCAAGAACGCGCGGATGTTTACGAAGCTGCCCTGCACATCGACCTGAAAGAAGCGGCGCAGATTATCTACGACGCAGTCTGGGCCGATCCCTCAGACCCCAGCAAGACTTACACCAACGCGGCCAGCGCTCTGCTCAGCGAATTGCGCAAGCGCTCCGGAGTCTCCAGCCTGCTCGGCCCATTTCAGCCGTTGGGCAATTGATCAGATCTGCCATTAGAGCGGTGAGCAGTGATTTGTAGGGAAGCGAACTATTCCGGCTTCACCGCGACCCATTTCTTTCCCGCGTATAACTTGTACCCGGTTCCGTCCTCAACCATCTTCAGCGGCACAGCCCGCTTCAACTCCGCATCGGTGGAGTAAGGAACGCTGAGTACGTCTTCGCTGGCCACGTTCATGACGATGAACTTGTCCTTGGTAAACCCGAAGCCGTATTCTCCCGGCGCAAGCTCAGAGCCGCCGATATTCAGTTTGGATTCGGTGATCAGCATGCCCTGATATTTCTCTTTGATCCCCGACGAATATCCCGAGGCGTCCACCAGCGCGCCGAATGTGACCATGCCGCCGGCGGTTTCAAATCCTGTCGCGTTCCGCAGTTGCACCGTGGCCTTCTGTCCGCGAAAGAAAAATTCCGCCGGCGCTACCTTCGTGAGTTCGTCGCTGCTCAACAGATGCTGCGTGGTTTTCTGCGCCAGGGCTGGAGTAAAAAGGGCTGAAGCAAGAAGCAGGGCTACGAAAGTCATGACCGTCACGCGCGCGTTCTTCATCAATGATTTGTCCTCGATCAATATGGGAGTTGGAAAGCTCATGGGAAATCTAGTCTATCCCGGCGTCGGGGCGCAAATCCTGCGGGAAAATTGTCCCTTTGCAAAGTCAAAAGCCGCCAAGTTGTTGATTCTGCAGCGGGCCTCGCGGCGGGGTTCTCGCATATAGCATAAAGATATAGCAAAAGCGTCTCTAAGTGCATGAATCCAAAGGATCGATTTCGGGCCTTGTAGGTAAATCGATTTACCTCGCCGGTGGCGCGGCTCCCGAAAAAGGGTGACCCTAGAAGTGTGCATTTTGATTTTCTCGCGCTCCACGGCCTCCAGGACGCTCTAGCGGCCATGTGCACGAAGGCCGGCGACCGATGAAAGTCAGGCGGCGGTAATCGACCAATGCGCGGCGCGTAGGCAATTGCTGCAGGCTAAGGAGTTAGCGAGATGAGAGAGGCTTAGCCTTGGGAACCCACACTGTCGTCTCTCGCTCTGCTCGGGATGACACCATCCAAAAAGGGGCGATGACGTTGAGCCTGCTTTCTTGCTTTGCCCGCAAGATTCGGATAGTCCATTGCCGCGCTCACGCCTTACGCTGTCTCTATCATGATTTCCACCAACGCGACTTTCCCAGCCTTGACTGACGATGCCATACTCGTTGAGGTCGTAACCCGCTCCATGCCTGTGGCCCACTCCAACTCGATTAAGCCCAGCTCGATCAAGCCCGCCTCGATCAAGCCCAAAGAGATCAAGCCAGCCGACGACCTGCGCTGGAACGCAGTCTGCGCGCGCGATCCCGAGCACGATGGAAAGTTCGTTTTCGCTGTCGCCAGCACGGGCATCTATTGCCGGCCATCGTGTGCGGCGCGGCGGCCGAGGCGCGAGAATGTCGCGTTCTACTTGCATCCTGACCAGGCCGAGAAAGCTGGCTATCGCGCGTGCCTGCGCTGCCGGCCGCGCTCTGCATCGGCCAGTGGCAATCCGCAATCAGACTCAGCCAAAGAAATCTGCCGCTACATTGAGCAGCACCTTGATGAGCCGATCACGCTCGAGCGCCTGGGCAAAGTATTTCATCAAAGCCCGTTTCACTTGCAGCGGCGCTTCAAGGCTGCGCTTGGAATTACGCCGCGCGAGTACGCCGATTCCTGCCGCCTGCGCCAACTCAAGCGCAACCTGCAAGCCGGAGACAACGTGACTCGCGCCATGTATGACGCTGGATACGGCTCCAGTAGCCGGCTCTACGAGAAGACAGCGTCGCAACTCGGCATGACGCCAGATAAATATCGGCGCGGCGCGATCGCTGCCTCGATTCGCTACGCCTGCGCAGATTCGCCTCTGGGACGCATGCTGATCGCGGCCACCGATCGCGGCGTCTGCTCGATTCAGTTCGCGCGCTCCGATGGAGAGTTGCTCGAAGGCCTGAAGCGCGAGTTCCCCTTCGCCGTGCGCAAACTCGACGATGGCGGATTGCAGGCGTGGATCGAAGCTGTGCTGGCGAAGATGACCGGGCGCGAGCTGAACGCCGCTCTGCCTTTAGATATTCGCGCAACAGCATTTCAGCGGCGCGTGTGGACTTATCTGCAGTCGATTCCGTTCGGCGCGACGCAATCGTACAAGCAAGTGGCGGAAGGTATCGGGCAACCCAGCGCGAGCCGAGCTGTGGCGCGGGCCTGCGCGACGAATCCCGTGGCGGTTGCGATTCCGTGTCATCGCGTGGTCCGCGAAGATGGCAACATCAGCGGCTACCGCTGGGGCGCCGATCGCAAGAAGGCGCTGCTGGCGATAGAACAGCGCGGAGTTTGAATGCGAGAACTCGGGCTTCGGCAATTGATCCCACATAGGAATTAGCGGACCGATTTAACCAGAGCACCGTGAATGAGTAGGCTACGGTTAATCGATCCGGCTTCGATCACTCTTCAGTGTTGAAAGGCGCAAAATTATCCCCTTGCCCGTTGTGTATCCAAACGGATACAATAAAGCGATGTGAATACGTTCGTTCGGTCATCCGATTTCGATGTGTGGCTATCCACCCTTGCCGACCAAAAAGCAAAAGCCAGAATTCTGGCTCGCCTTCTCAGTGCGGCATTCGGGAATTTCGGCGATTGTGAGCCCGTCGGCGAGGGCGTGTCGGAAATGCGCATTCATGTCGGAGCAGGATATCGGGTTTATTACACGCGAACCGGAACAACTCTCTATGCTCTGCTGGCTGGCGGCGTGAAGGCATCGCAGGCGAAGGACATCATGCGAGCGAAAAAGATGGCTCGTGAACTCAAGGGGAAGAAACGTTGAAAAGGAAAAAAACCTACAAAGCATTTGATGCGGCAGAGTATCTCGATAACGATGCGGTCATTGCGGAGTATCTTTCGGCGGCTGCCGAAGACTCAAATCCCGATGTCTTCATTGCCGCACTCGGCGATGTGGCAAAGGCGCGAGGCATGGCGCAGATCGCGAAAGACTCAGGGCTTGGCCGGGAGAGCTTGTACAAGGCGCTGAGCGCAGGCGCACATCCGCGATTTGAAACTATCAGTTGTGTGCTGCGCGCTCTTGGCGTGAAGTTTGCCGTTGTCGATGAACAGGGAAGCTAACAGGATTGGCTGGCGTCAAGAGCGAGCGTCAACGCTTAGGTCTGATACGCTGGCCTGGATGCTAAGATCAAGATGAGGTAGGAACATGGCAGCTCTCGATTGGTCGCGATGTCCCGCCGTGGAGAGCGTCCCTGGCAAGCGCAGTGGCGCATGGGTGTTTAAGGACACTCGTAGGCTGGTCGCCACGGTTTTTGAGAACCTCGAATCCGGCGCAAGCATCGAAGAAATCATGGAGTGGTTCGGCGTGACGCGGGAGCAAATTCAGGCAGTGCTCGAATTTGCCGCCCGCAGCCTCGACGCGCCGCCGATTCCTGCTGGTGCAACTGCCTCGGCCGATGCGCATTCTCTTTGATCACGGCACTCCAAGCGGCATTGCCGCGTCGCTTTCGGACCACGACGTTACGGAGGCGATAGAGCGCGGCTGGGACAGGATTTCTAACGGCGAGCTGCTCAGAGTGGCCGAGGCCGAAACTAGCTCGCAACACTTTCAACCTTGAGAGTTTTCCACCTGACGGCGTAGTCCTTAAAGTCCCTGTTGGTTCTCAGGACATCAAACGGCGGCCAGCACAAACCAACGGGAAGCCATTGCAAGGGCCAGAACGGTACAGACAAACTTTCGAATTCGGCGGCGGGGCCAAACTTGAGACCTTGCTTGCTCGGGAGAACGACCCCAACGACCTGGAAGACCAAACGGCCAATCGCGTATGTACATACGTATGTCTCGATGTCACTTTTCGGGGTAAGGTTACCTTTCGTGTAACACGTAAGAACCTCGCCGTTTCTCGGAGCAATGGACGCAGCCATCCACATAGCCACGGTCGTGGTAGGAATAGCAAGCGTCTCTCGGAACCGATGGCGAACCTCTCTCGAAAAGAATGGCGGCCTGTTGCGGCTCACATGGTCAAAAACGACGGCAGTCTTAAACGCAAAAATAGCAAGTGATTGGGCGCGCGCCTTATCCAGAACTGTGCCGGGTTTAAGGTGGATCAATTCCGTCATTGCTGGTTTCGCATGATTGTTCTCAATTTTGCTCATCCAGCCTTCGTTGCACGGCTTGCAGACGACTCTTGCTTTCCAGTTAAGATTGTCGGATACCCATTGCTGAAGTATGTTGCCGTGCTGATCGCGGCGGGTGAATCTCTTTTTGCCGGGAAAAAGAGCATTCATCCAATCGCTCCATAAGTGTTCGAGGGACAGGTTGGCTGTCTCCGTGCAGAACGCACACTCTGGCATTAGAGGATTTTAGTGGAATTCGGCGCGAAGTGAGTAATCCCGCATAATTCCGACGTCGACATCTCTACGAGCGCGAACGGGATGGGCGCTCGTGGTTTCGAACGACAGCCCAGTTAAGGAGGGCCAGAGCGATCGTGGCAATCAGAATCAGGGACTGGCCAAAGTCCACGCGCGTGGCCAGAATCAGGCACAGGATCACGCCCAGCACGGCGAGGAAATTTCCTGCGGGTAGTTGGAACATTGCGTTTGCGCCTTCGGGATTCTTGCGGCGGAGAATGGGCAGGGCTGCGCAGCCTACGGCGTAATAGAGCAGACGCGCTACGGCGGATAAAGTTACGTTCCATTTGAAGTCGCCGAGCAGCGCCAATCCCCAGACCATGGCTGCGAAGACGAGGATCGACACATACGGCGTGTGAAAACGGCGATGGATCGTGGCGAACACCTTGGGGAAGTCTCCTTGTTCGGCCAGGGCGAAGGGGACGCGCGGCATCGCTAGAATTTTTGCGCTGAGATATCCGTAGAAAGAAATCAGTGCGCCGATCGCAACCAGCGCCGCGCCTACGGGACCGACCGCCAGCCTCGCCACGTCGGCGAGAGGTCGCTGACTGTGAGCAGCGTCAGGCAGAACTCCGACGACGACCCACTGGATCAGCGCGTAGATCACTGTGCATGCCAGCAATGCCATGAAAAGCGCGAAGGGAGCGTCGCGGCGGGGATCTTTCGCTTCGCTCATGGGCGCGAGCGCGGTCTCGAATCCGCCATAGGCGAAGACCAGAAGCAGCATGGCCTTCAGCCATTGGCTGGTGTTGGGAGACGCGACTGCTGGGCTCGCGATCGTCCAGTGGTGTTGTTGAAGCACGAACAGCCCCAAAACAATAACCGCGAATAGCGGCACAAGTTTGGCGGCGGTAAAGAAGTTGCTCACGTGCGCTCCGGCACGCACTCCGCGAATGTTGATGAAAGTTAAAAGGCCCACCAGCGCGGTGAGGATGATGGCGCGTGGCAGCGGATCTTTGGCGTGGGGGAAAAATTCTCCCAGGTAAATCACAAACAGATTGGCGTTTGCGGCGGGCGCGGCGACTTGCCCGAGCCAGAGCATCCATGCGGTCTGAATGCCCATGAGGCGCCCGAAGGCGACGCGGGCGTAGAGGTAGGGGCCGCCGGCCTGGTGAAAGCGCGACGCAACCTCGGCGAAGCAGGCGATGATGACGCTCATGCCGGCGCCGGCGGCGAGCACGGCATACGGGCTGAAGTTGCCGATGAGCGCGGCCACAGTCGAGGGAAGGCCGAAGACTCCACTGCCGATGATGGAGTTCACGACGAGCGCGACCAGGCTCCAGCGTCCGATGGCGCGGATCAGTTGGCGCGGGGGTTGGGCTGCGGCGGCGGATTCCATCCGTGCGTTTGTATCATAAGAGGCGCTGAAACTGGGAGTTCTGTGCGGGGCGCCGCGCTTCGCGCAGGCTTAAACCCTTCGGCTTAGCTCAGGGCAAACTCACGAGGCGGCTGTCGCCACATGGTCTCTATGAATCCCAAAGGGCTCTGGTGACTTTGGAGCTAGCGGCGAGTGCACTGATGGTCGATACCCGAGAAGCCCGCACATTGGATTAAAATCTGACTGCGCCGAACGTGACGTCGTCCTGTGCGGTGAGAAGCCTTGCCAGTGGCCGCGTTCGGGGCTATGCGCTCAGGCAAGTTACCTTGCAGACCAAAGTAATTGCTTGAATTACGAAAGCGCATGATCGTGGGACATCTATCCGCTCGGCGCTGCCGATGAGATGTTCAAGCACGCGCACCAGCTGTCATCCCGAGCGAAGCGAGGGATCTTGGTGTTTGCCTCGGGCGGCGGTGCAAACTGGTGCGGGCAAGAACCAAGATCCCTCGCTTCGCTCGGGATGACAGCGTTAACATTTTCATTATTATTGCGGCCCATGGGAAATGACACTCAGATGGATGACCTTCACACGCGGATGGTGCGAGTTACCGAAGACTTGCGCGCGATTCAGCGGGAGTTGAACTGCGCCGCCATGCAGGCGCCCAGCGATCCGGAATTGATGGAGATGTTGAGCACGCTGCCGGAAACTGAAGCTATCCAGGTGCTGACCAAGTCGCTCGACCAGATGCGCCACTTCCTGTGGTTCTACACCCAGGTGATGAGCAACGATCCGGAGCTGGGCGACAAGCTGCGCCAGTCGAATGCTTCGCAGACCTTCGAAGATAGCAAGGTGGATACTTCTTTTCTCGATAAGCTCACGCGGGCCGATGAAGCGGTACTGTTGCGCTATCTGGCGGACGCGAAAGATCGCAAGCCGAATTAGCCCCTTAAAATGCGGGCTGCCTTGCCCTTTCCAGTATGGCGCCAACATGCCACCGATGGCCCGAGTGGAATGAACTGGAGTTGAATGAACCCGCAATCCTGACGAATACCAAGACACCCTGCGCCGGGTGGGAAGCTGAATGGCGGAAAACACAAGAGAAAAAGCATCTCCCGAAATCCTAGTGACGTATAATTCCATTAGCGTGAAAAGAGACCCTAAATGCCTTCCAGCAACCTTGCAGGAAACAGCCCGATCCGGATTACAGCTGTAAACCAGTTTTTGAAGTGGTTATGGATTGCAGGTTTAGTGATATGGGCCGCGACGGTATGGATCCTATTATGGCACTTACCCGAAGCCCAGACGTACGCGCAAGCGTCGTTCAATAGTAGGCGGTTAGAGTTTGTCTCGCTTTTTGGGGTTTTCTGGGCGGTTGCCCCAGCCATATGGCAGGCGCGACACAAGACGATGTGGAAGCGCGAGATTTAGACGAGTCTTTCGGCTTGCTTTCTCTGCGGTTGTCCCCGCGTTTAGAATTTGTGTTTAACAGCTGCGGCCGCGGACTATCGTTTTTCTTACTTCACCGTTCGGACTCAATACAACAAGGTTGGCTTCCGCGCCAGGGACGAGTTTCCCGTGCTGCGGCAAACCTGTGGCCCTCGCCGGGTTCAGGGTGGCGGCGCGCACGGCGTCTTGCAGGCTCCATCCGGCACATTGCATTACGTTTCGAACCGCGCGGTCCATCGTCAGGACGCTGCCCGCGAGTTTTCCATCCATCGTGCATCTGCCGTCTTTGACTTCGACCTGGATGGGGCCGAGTTGGTAAGCACCGTCGGGCATGCCCGCTGCGGCGGTCGCGTCGGTGATGAGCACTGAGCGCTCGATGCCCTTGGCCTTCAGAAAAAGTTGCACGACCTCGGGTGCAACATGAATTCCATCCGCGATGATATCGGCTGTGAGTTGGCCGTCGGTAAGAACTTCGGCGAGGATGCCGGGATCGCGATGGTCGAGCGGTCGCATGGCATTGAAAGTATGGGTGGCATGGCGGGCGCCGGCGCGAACACCGGCGCGGGCTGCATCCAGTTCGGCGTTGGAGTGGCCAATGCTCACGCAAACCTTGCGCCGCGCGGCTTCGGCGATTACCTCGAGTGCTCCCGGAAGTTCCGGGGCGATGGTCATCATGCGCACCTGACCGCGGGCGGCCTGCCAGAGGCGCTCAAAGATTGCGAGCGTAGGCGCGACGAGATATTCCGGAGGATGCACTCCGCGGCGCTTGTGGCTGAGAAATGGCCCTTCCAGGTGGATGCCGAGCGGCCGAGCCTGCACCGCGTTGCCGTTGTTGGAGATGGTAGCCACTGCAACGGCGTCGGCAAGGCGTTCCAGAGCGGCGCAAGTCTGATCGAGCGGCGCAGCGACCGTGGTAGGGAAATAGCCCGTGACGCCGTGCGTGGTCAGAAATTTATTCAGATGCGGTAGTTCGGCGGTCGACGCGCGCATAACATCGAGGCCAGCTCCGCCGTGCATATGAATGTCGACGAAACCCGGCGCGAGGATGGCGCCGGCAACGTCTTTGGTGAGGTCAAGAACGGTAGCGTGATGAGGGATCTCCTGTTCAGCACGCGATGACACTGCGGAGATGAGGCCGTCCTCGACAAACAGGAGCGGGTTCTGGATCTCTTGCTGCGGTGTAAAGAGACGATCAGCGCAGAGGACGATCATGGTCGTTCAGATCTTGGTTCTTTGATTATGTCTCTCAAGTCGTGATTCCGATGTGGGCGGCCGGTGACGTCGTGGGTGAGCGTGATGGTGAGTGTTGCGGTTACGGTGGCCATTGTTTCGTCCGTGCTCATCGCGACTGCCGTTTATCGTCAGAATTCCCTGCCGTATCTTTAATGGTACACAGGTTGCATGGGTCCTTCGACTGCGGTTGATCTTCGCGCTTGGGCGCGAAGATCAATCCTCGCTCAGGATGACAACATGAACTGGTCCCCATGGGCTTAGCCACGGTCGCCAACAGTGTAACCCGAAATTGCCCGGGCAAGCGGGGAACAGCGGCGATGCTATAATCGTATTGCCTATCGAAAGCAAAGTGCGCGGCTGATGACAATCTCTCGTCGCCGCCCACGTCGTCGGGGAGTGGCTCAGCCTGGTAGAGCACCTGGTTCGGGACCAGGGGGTCGGAGGTTCAAATCCTCTCTCCCCGACCATCAACAACTTACGGGAGTTTCCTCCAAATTTGAGCCCCTGGGAGGGAATTCCAATGAATACTGGCTTCGAGCAGTTCATCCGTGAGCGGCAGTACCTGCACAACGTTTCTCCACGCACAATTCAGTGGTATGGCGAAGCTTTCAAATGGCTTCGGATTCCTGAGCCAGATGAGGCAACGCTCAAAGATTGCATCGTGCGTATGCGGGAAAAGGGCCTGAAGGCCCGCTCCTGTAATTCTTACATTTGTGCCATCAACTCCTACCTGAACTGGACCGGCTCAGCGTTGAGAGTGCCCAAGCTCAAAGACGAGCAGCGGGTGCTGCCAACGTTCTCCAAGGAAGACATTGCCAAGTTTGCAACCTGGAAGCCGAAGCGTTTTCCTGCCGTACGACTCCAGGCTCTCCTGCTCATGCTGGCCGATACTGGCACTCGCATTGACGAGGTCATGAGCTTGCATTGGGCGGAAGTAGACTTTGACAATCTGCTGCTTCTCGTGCGGGGGAAGGGGAGTAAGGAACGCCGGATTCCATTCAGCTTGGAATTGAGGAAGTATCTCTGGAAATATCGTCAGATAATCGCCAAGAATCGCCAGGTAACCGCCAAGAATCATCAGGATGAGGACTTGGTGTTTCCCACTCGTGACGGGGGGAAGCTGAGCAGAAGGAACGTGCTGAGGGACACGAAGAATCTGTGTCGCAAGCTCAGCATTCGGATTCCAGAGAGAACCCTACACGCCCTCAGGCACAGCTTTGCCATTCATTATCTGAGGGCGGGTGGTAGCGTATTCCACCTGCAGAAGACGCTTGGGCATTCAGATCTTGCCATGACCCGAAAATATGCCAATCTTCTGACCGAGGACTTGCAAAAGATCCATCAGAAGGTGTCGCTACTGTCGGCTGCACTGTAGCAACGACAGCGGGATTCGGGCAGACTCACCCTGCTAGAAGCGTGGGTGCGGTGACCCAGGGCGAGGTATGCTGAGAAGAACGGAAGCATAACACCACTGCCAGGAAATTGAACTATTTTCCGCCTACAATTTCATCAAGATTCACGTACACTTCGGACTGTCTCCGGCAATGGCCGCTGGCGTGGCGGATCGGCTGTGGAGGGTGGAGGATTTGGTATCCCTCTGGGAAGCCTATGAGCAGCGGAGGGCGGAAAGAGCGGCATGAAACTGAAAGAAGGGAGTGTTGAGGCATGGCAGACCTAATAGTGATCGTTTTGCTGCTCGTGATCACCTACTTTGCGTGGAGCGCTCGGAGAGCATTAGTGCATATCTGTGCGCAATTGTCCCTTCTCTGTAAGTTTAGTGAAGAAATAAAGTGTCATCTCACCGGAACCGAGCCAAATCCAGACGATGACATAAACAAACTCCTTGGGCTGGAAAATTCAAAGTAGCCCACTAAATCTCGTTGATCCCGTTTCGAACAGCCACCTCAAAGTGCTATAATTGCTTTGTGATGAAATCACGCCAGTGATTTCAGAAAACCTCTGCGAGTCGTCATCCTCTGACGGTGAGCAGGTTAGAGTGCAGGGCAGCCCGCTAGAGGCTCTCAAGACCCGCAAGCCGGGGAAAACCAGCGGTTCCCGCTGAGACGGCGATTCCCAAACAGATAAAGAGGTTCGCCATGTTAGAGGAAAAAACTGCCGCACTGGACTGGTATCTGTCCAGCAAAACGAGAACAAAAACTCAAGCACTTGACTCCCCGCATCTCGGAAGGACCTGTATCTTCCAGGTCAATCTCAATGAAGGATCACGCACGCTGTACCGCACTCCTGAAACCATTCTTGAAGCTGATATCGCTCGCAAGTCCGCAGCGAAGAGTTGGAGGACGCAATGAGCGAGCAGAAAAAGAAACCCAATCCCGAAGAAGTCGCTCGGGCGAAGAAGTTGGCAGCGGATATTCTAGGGCAGCTTGAAGGTGTGCTGACCGTCAAGCTCCGAGAGTTGAAGCCGCAATTGGAAGAACTGCGACAGTGTTTTAAGACGTTGAGCAAGGGAGATCGGATCGAAGGTTGCCGCACTTGGGAGCAATTCTGCTCCGACAAACTGCACCGTACCGACCGTGCTGTCCGCCAGTTGCTGGCAAACTCAAAGAGTGAGGACAGGGAAGTTCGAGCGGAAGAAAGTTCCGCTGCTTCCGATGAAGCGAAAAGCACTTGCGATGCGTCACACGAAGCGGCTTCCAACCTCGTAGCAGATGATGACGAGCCAGAAGCCGTAGTCGAGGACTGGGAAAATGCCAAAAGTGAAGCCAAGAAAAAGGTAAGGAAGTTTTTCAACAACTTAGATTCGGTGAGTGCAATTGAAGAAAAAATGAATGACTTGTTGGAAGGGCTGATCCCTTGCCGCAAGTTCAAGGTGACCGTTGTTGAAGTCATCGGGGAGGAAGCATGACCGAATCCCCTGTGAAAGTCATAAAGGGTTACCTCCCGTTCCGAGAGCAGACACCGTTGTTCAACGCTCTTGCCGCTGGTCCCTGGCATCGAGCATTGATTCGTGGAAAAGAAATAAAACGAAAGAACATCGTCTTCTATGAAGGCGATCCCGTAGCGGCACGAGCCTACACCGTGAAAGCCACGGACAAAGAACCGCCGATACCTTATGCTGACGGACCCGCAGAGTTGCGGGCTGTCCGTAGTCGTCTGCAAGCTGAGTATGACTTCTCATTCTCGGCTTGCTATATAAACTACTACGCTGACGAATCTATCGGCATCGGTTGGCACAATGATGCGGAAGAGATCGGATCTCAAATCCCAGTCAAGATGCTGTGTCTTGGCGGGACGAGAACCTTCTCTATAAGGACAGCGAACCTCCCTGCTGGAACTTGTGTACAAAGACAACAATGGGAGGAACTAACTCAGAGTGGAGACCTCGTGGAAATGCCTGTTGGCTTTCATGAGAAGCTTGCCTACCGTCACGCAGTTCTGCCCCAGAAGCATTTCTCGGCTCCACGGATCAGTCTCACGTTTCGCAGCCCAGACCTGTCGGCTGAGGGACCGTGGGCGCCGACAAAACACACGCCAGGGTTTATCGAGTCAATCCCGAGAGTTTGGTGCTGCAAGGCGGGCAGGACTTATCCCAAGTATGCCGTGTACGTCGGCTGTAAGACAGTGAGGGGACAAAAGTGGGACGGCTCCATCTTCGGGAATGCGGTGAACCCGTTGAAGGTCAGAAACAAGAAAAACAACCCGTGGGTCGCAACAGACGCAAAGTCTTTCCGTGAATACGTCAAACAGAAAATGGAAGGACATACTGTAAAGGATGCTGACTTCCGAGATGAAGTGAAATGGCTACGTGGAAGACACCTCTTGTGTTGGTGCGAGCAGGACGGACCTAACAAGGCAGCGTTCTGTCACGCTCGGATCTGGTTGGAAGTAGCTAACCGACCGAACTATTATTGGGACTCTAGTCCAAGGCAAGAGATGTACGGGCTGGCGTCCCGACGACGGTCGCCAACAGAGGAACACTTCTCCACTATGGACTTTACTGATGTAGGGTTTTAGAAGGGACTGGTCACGACTTGGTCACCCTCGCACGACAACTCGCAGGTCAGTGTCCACTTGCCTGACTGGTTGGAAGACTCCGTTCGGTGTTCGGGTTTAGTAACAGGGAATCAGCATCGTACACAGCAGAGGCAACAAGGAAGCGACAGTAGGACACAGAGTGTTAACCGGAGGAGAGAATGGCTGAAGAAGGATGGGTACAGTGCTCTGAGTGTCCGTTGATAATCACTTTTCCAATCGCAGAGTTTATGAAGAAGCACGGCATGCTCGAATGTCCTGTTGGGCACCGTTGCGAATACGAAGTCTCACTGATAACTCGTGGCAAGCCTCCTCAGTCCGAAGGAACTGTGTCCGCCAAAGTTGAAAGTTGGAACTTTGCCGTTGTCGGCTGCGATTCGCATGACGACCCGAAGTACCTCGGCTTCGTGCAGACCCGTGAAGAGGCTGACAACTTCCAGAAGGAAATGGAAAAGTTAGGTTGGCGTCGAGTCGCCGTCTTCGATGCTGCTGTCCAAACAAAAGCGAAACGAATAGAGGCTAATCCTTCCGCTTCCACAACACTTTGACTGCGAACACGACCGCTTCTCGTGACGGTCGGGTCCAAAACTCGGGATGCTCGTCAACGACCTTGCAAACTTAATAGACCTTCTTGCCTGCTACCGTCTCCTCGGCTTTCAGATCAATGGCAGCTCCCGTATAAGCAAACGGCAAGGATTCGTAACTCCCGCTTCTCGGTGTGGCAGGCGTCGTGAATGCCTGCGAATGCCAGAGTCGAAGTCAGCAGAATGAACAGCATGACGGTCTTCCGCTTCTGAAATCCTTCCGTCTGCATCGGCGTTCCGCTGCGAATTTGATGAGCGTGATGGCAATGCCCGAAACCCTCCCGCAGCGCACCTCGACGCTCGTCAGCGCACGACAGGATGCTCCCTGGTGCGGCGATGATGAGATTGGGTGGTGCTCGATGCTCTCGCATTCTTGATTGAACTTGGTTCGCTCCGGTGGCACAATGCCGTGCATGAAATCCTTCTGGCTGGCCGCACTGTTGTTCGCACTATCTTTTTCACTCCAAGCACAGGACTCTCGACGAGATGGCAACTGGTGGAGGGAACAACCGCAATCGGACAAATTCACGTACATGGTCGGGTTTTTCGATGGAATGGACCTCGGACGCCAGTTCACCCTTTGGAAGAATATCGATGATAAGGATTGTGCCCCCAAGATAATCGAGTCGTTCCGTTTCTATAACGACAAATTTTTCAAAGATGTAACCAACGCCCAGCTTGCTGATGGTCTCGATGTCTTCTACAAAGATTACCGAAATCGAAAGATTCGAATTCACGATGCGGTGTGGCTCACGGTGAATGCTATTGCAGGCACACCTCAAGCAGACCTCGACAAGATGATCGAAAACTTCAGAAAGAATGCTGACTGACGCCTGCTTCTGCGGATGTCCGATTCTGTGAAAACATCAACGAATACGGACGAGTGCTGAAGGAGATTCAAGGAGAAACGACATGAACGATGCTGACGTAGCCTACAATGAGTTGAAGTCTCTAATGGATTTCCTAGAGGCATTTGTAAAAGCGAAGTCCACGCTTGTTCACGATGCGGGAGTCGCCTTGCAAGGCAACAGCGGGAATCCTGCTGCTCTCCGAGACCTTGCAACCAATCTGCGTGGTCTGCGCCAAAACATGGTTTCTGAGCTGAAGAGCCAGCTCAACTAATCCCAGATGATGACGTGAGATCCTCAACGTCGTGAAGCCTGAACGAGTACAACGCTAGGAGAGTAACGTGATAACTTTTTCCAGTCTGCTCTTCCGAAAATACTTGATTCGATCTACCGAGAATTTCTTCCCTTTGCCTTGTCGATTGTAGAAAGGAATTTCTCCATGCGTGGCCTTGAACGTCGCCAACAAGTCTCGCTCTAAAATCTCCCACATTCGCACGCTTTGGATTCCTCGGAATGTCAACGGGTGAACGTCAATCCGCCGGATTCCCGGCAGCACTCCAAACGTCCGCATTGCTTTCGATGCAGCAGATCCGGCAGGCCGGCGAGTTTCTCTCTTAGTTTCTCCGATATAGACAATGCGAGAGCGACCCTTCTTGTATCGAATCGCTTTGTCAGCCCGAAGAACATAGACCATGCGAGGCTTCCAGTAGCGAGTCTTGAACACGGTCATTGCTGGATTGGCTGCATCGAAACGTACTAGGGTCTTCCGGCGAGTGGCAGGGCTAGCAGCTTTCATGGGATACAGTCCAGTCTAAGTGCCGTGTGAGGGGAACGAGAGGATCGTCCGAGGTAGTGCCTCAGTCCTTTGACGAATCGTCGAGTGGCCGAAGCGTCCCGTCTTGCTCTGGGATGGATGCGACCGCTGCAGCGCCCAGCACAAAAGAAAATCTCAGGTGCGAGGCATGTGAGCCTAGGAAACTACATACTAGATAGTGGTAGCAGCCAAACGAGGCTCGACATTGAGCGGCAACTCAGTCGCCGAAAGAGGTTTTTATGGAATCTGCTATCACTCCTTCACAGACAACCACGCAGTTACACATTGACGCCTGTTCGACCCATGCGAACCCGACATGGAAAACCGCAGCTCTCGCTGCAATAATGCGTCTCGCTGCCCGCCAGCAAACATTTACCTCCTACGATGTTCTACAGGAACTTGCTAAATCGCCAGACGTTCGGACCCACGATTTGCGTGCCGTCGGCGGCGTGCTTCAGGAAGCGAGAGATCTAGGCGTCATTGTCAGCGGAGGGCTCGTTCGCAGGAACGATAAACATTCGAGAGGTGCAACTACGCTTTGGCAGTCAAACCTGCGTTGTCCTTCTGCCCAGGCAACAACTTCTGCGGCCGCCGACTCCCAATAGGGATCGGCGTTGGCCGTGATCTTCATTGATGTGCCTGCCCCGAGGGATCGGAAACCGCTGAGGTGGAGTGAACAACGGGCAGGAGTAGTGCGGTAACTGGTACGCCGCTATAAGCACACAAGGTATCAGAAAGCAGTTGGCCGAAGGAACACGGTAGCCAGTCAGGTGATGCAAGCAACGGTCTTAGGCGACAGCCGAACGACGACCTGGCCCACGGTAGGGATTAACCGATTGAAGCAGTCCTACAGTGACCCCTCAAGGGAGAAAGTAACCGTCAGAGCACAAAGCCAACTGAGGTCTTCTTGGGATGAAGGCAGGTCAGATGTGGAGCCAGGCAACTGGATTTCCTGGACACGGAAGCTAGAGGGAGTGAAGACCCCACCCAAGTCGTATTTGAAGAGGAGCCCCAATCGGTGCTGTGCATGGGCTACCTGGTAATCGCCAAGGCGCTCTGAGCGTGGCTCTCAGCGGATACCTCAACGGAAACCTCGTTATGCGTTCCTGATTGAGCTGTTGGATAATCGTAGGCATACTACGAGGGATTCAACAGCTATACGTGTGCCTATACGTTTCCTGTTGTCGTCCTGATAGAAGCTCGGTTTCCCAACATTTGCAGCCAGGATGAAGCTCACCGAGTGGAACTATTCCCCACCCTGCTTGATTTCCTGTCCAACGAGCGAACCCGTCAGAATCAGGCCAGTGAAAACCAGAAGACGCTTCATCAATTCCTCACTTCCACTGAGCAGCCGATTCAGTGTTTTGAGTTGGGTGCTCGATGCAAGTCAATTGTTATAGTCGGGGGGACTGCCCCCACAATCACTCCGAAGTTGGCCACAGGTGTCGAAACGGTCTGGTAACCGTCCTTGCTCACGGTCAAGTTGTCCGAAGAGGATACAAAGTTCAGAATTGCGTTACCTTCTGCACTGGTGACAGCGGAGCGGGATACCGAATTGGTGACAGCGGAGCCGGATACCGTACCTATGATCTGAGCCACCGCAGCGCCTTCAATCGGTTTGTGTGAATCCGCATCCTCGACTCTGACGTTGAGCGTGATTGCTACTCCGAATGTAATGCTACCCGGCCACACATTGTCCAACACCGACACACCCGAACTCGCAGGCAAAGTTGGGATTCCGCCCTTCGTTCCACAGACGCCGTGAATAGTGCCCTTTGGGTCATCAAGCCAACCAATGTTGACGAAAAAATTGAGATTCTTGCACGCATCTTCCTCATTGCCGCCCGTCTTGATGACTGACAACACCAGACCCGATTGGGCACGAAAGCGTTCAGCCTCTGCCGACGCTTGGTTGTTCAAGATGTTGGTGACGATATTTCCCCCCAATGCCAAGGTGGCACCAATGAGACCAACGATGAGGGGGTTCTTCCACCAAGTGACGTGAGATTCCTTTTCCTTTGCAGTGACCTCTCGCTCTTTCAATGCGAGTTCGGCCTTCTTTAGTTCGTACTCTCGGTCTTCCATCACTTCCGTTCCATGGCCATGGATTTTAGCACTGCTCATCGCAGACACCCACACCAGGGTAATTCGGACCTGACGCTTCCCCGTATTTCAATGCTGACGGTGTTTGGAATCGTCGTTGATGGGCGAGTCGGCGCTCACCAGCGCACCTACCACTAGACCATGTATTCTCCCACGGTTCGAGCCACGCATCTTGTAAGGAACTGGCCGCAGCTCATCCGGTTCAGCTATGGTTAGTCATCCGATCACCCGCTCTGGTGACGCTTGCGACTTTCAACACTTGAACATCTACACCCTCGGCTATCAGGGAGTGGACGTGGATTGTTACGTCTCAAAATTGAAAGCTGCGGGCGTCGGCATCGTCGCTGACGTGCGTGAGACTCCGTGGAGCCACAAGCGAGGATTCTGCAAGAACATTTTGAGCGGTGAGCTATCGAAGGCAGGAATCGACTACGTTCACGTCAAGTCAGCAGGCAATCCAAAAGAGAACCGACGTACGGCACCAGACTTGGCCGAGTGCTTGAGGCGCTACAGAATTTATCTCGATGAGAACCCGACAGGGATCACTGATCTAATCGACGTGATCCGCACGGCGGCGTCACGCAATCGAACAGTCTGCCTCACATGCTTTGAGCGAGACGCAGACGACTGCCATCGTTCGATCCTCGTCGATGCGATGAAGAAGCGGATCAGGATACGTCCAGTCCACCTGTGAATCTCAACAGGTCTTCCCGTCGCTTCGGATACCACATGCCAACGATCAGGAAACTCGCAGGGTGCATGAACAGATTACCTAAGAAGAATTTCAGATCGTGTTTCTTGAGATCGCACAAATCCTTCATCCGATCGAGTGCCTTCTCGTCACCATCCCGTCGCTGAAGTTCGCACAATCCCCAATCAAGCACTTGCATCCGATGTCCCCGGCACTCTGGGTTAGGGCACAGCCAGGAGACCTGCACTCGGTACTTCATAAATTCGAGATTCTTCATCTCCGGCGGCAGAGTCTCCTCGAACATATTTATTTGCGCCCGCTTCGCCGTTTGGGTTTTCCTGACATCGGCCAACTTCTGTTCGAAACTCTTCGCCTCTTCCTCGGAACGTTTGGCGATTTCAACCTTCGTGATTTCTCTCGGCGCTACGACTCCAATCGACGTGCCCTTTTCTTTCTGTGCCTTCTTCAAGTCTTCAACGGACTCGAACTGCCAAGACGGATCACGGAACATCAATTCCGCACGCTTACCCCATTCGTCCTGTGTGGGGTGAAGAACCTCGCCCGCTTCGATTGAGTCGCAGTCGATTCGGAAACTCTCGGGCCGAGGGTCGTCCTGCTTTCTTTTGATGTCGGCGGTGATCCACTGGTACAGGCTGAACTGTTCCTTCTCACCACCAAGATATCTGTATGGGATGGGATAGAGACGCAGGGGTTTGCCGGATGGAAGCATCCCGGCTGTGCAGACCGTTTCGAGGTACTTGCTACTTAGCTCTGGGTAGGTCTTCGCCCAGATGAGAATCTGTTCTCTCGTATAACCTGACTTCATTGCGCTGTGAATCGATCCCGAAACATCGTACACCTTTTTCTGATTCGCCAGCGCACTACTTACTCAGCAGTTTGATGACTAACGTATCGATCTCCTCCATCTTAGTTTCAAGGTGGGTAGAGGAACCGACGTTCGGCGAGTACCTGGTACACCGGCTGCCCTACCCTCTGAGTGCCGAAACTCAGCAATGATCGGGATCGGGGGGCCTCCGCACACGAGGGGTTGCATCTGGCGTCTAGGGATAGTTGTTCATTGGAACTGCCATTGGGCGATGTTTGAATTCCCATAATCACCCGGCTGCGACTGGTCGCCGCAAGGAATCTGCTGTATGTAGTCGTTAGCCGCTCTGGGGCCGACGTTTTGTGTCACCGTCCACGCACTCTGTACTCCGCCAACTTGGTAAGAAAGTTGAACCGTCACACTTGCGCTGTAATAAGAGTTGTTGGCGATCTCGTAATGTGCATTTGTTGTGCCATTGCACGCTGGATCAACCCAGTTTTGTGTGATACCCAGATCAGACGGTTTCGGAGTGGGCAATGCTGATCCTGACGAGCCGCCGGAACTTGGGCCGCTAGAGCGAGTGCCTCCCGACGAACTGCTAGACGAACTCGATTGCGGCTGTGTTTGGGTTGGCGGCTTCGGATAGGTGGATGTCGGTGGAGGGATGGGCTGCCTTTGTGCCGCTGCCTGTGCTGCGGATTGTTGGGCTGCGAAACGGGCTTGTTGCTGTGCCATCTTATTCGCTTCCACTTGCTGGAAAGTAGTATTTGCTGTGTTGAGCATCAGCCCCAGCGCCGAGAGGAACGAGGCTGTCTTCGAATGATCGACAAAGTCGTCTGTCGGCTCGCTAGAGGTAGCTGCTTGAGCGTTGGCTCGATATTGAGCGTTGGCCTGCGCTTGCTCTTTTGCCAAACGCTCGATGGCGAGTTGTCGTTGGAGAGCCGAAGCAATGGTGGGGTCGTTCCAGAAGTCGGAGGCTTTCTGGGCCCATATTGGAGAACTGTTCTGCCGTTTCAATTCGGCGACTTCCGCCTGCATTCCGGCCTTGTAATCCTCGCTTGAATTGAAAGGTTGCGCTGCGTCGAATGCCTGGGTCAAGGCGTGCTCGTACGGTACTGGGGCGGTGCTCTCACCCGTGATACTCGAAATGAGCTGTGCAGCATCTTTGGCGTGTTGACCGCTTGGGCTTAAATTCAAGTACATCTGGAAGGCTGCCTTCGTCCCATGAGGCGAGATCATCCCGTTACTCTGCATCATAGACTGACCTAACAAATTGACGCCTTTCTGGTAATATGCATCCGCTCTTGTGGGATCGAGCTTGATCGTAAGTGTAAAAGCAGAAATCGCCTCCCACCACTTTCCACTATTTGTAAGGACAGCTCCCATATTGAAAATATAATTAGCCGCATCCGTACTATCCACCTGAGCCGCTAAGGCATATTCGCTGAGCGCATCGTCAACTCTCTTTAGTTTCCAATACGCTTCTCCCAAATTGTTATGGTAGGCACCTTGCGTGGGCTTAATCTGAATGGCCTTTTGGTAGGCAGTTATCGCTTTTATGGAATCTCCCGAGAGGCGGTACGTCTCGCCTAACTTAAACCAGAGCAGGTCTTGCGCTGCATCGACTTCCACTGCTGAGTTCAAGATCGATATCGACTGATCGATATTGCCGGACGCCATAGCTTTTTGGGCAAGAGAAAGCTGGTTGTTAAGATATTTAATTTTCTCAAAGTCGCTGGAGAACTGAGAACTTTGAACTTGCCCTTGATACCCCGGATTCTGATTCCGTACTGGTTGAGGGTCAAAATTCCCGACAAGATTTCTGCTTGTTTCCGCTCCGGGGTTAACGTCCAACCTGTTCACATCGAGTTCAACTTCGAATTCGCTGATTTGGTAAAGGATTTTTCCGGATTGTCGATCCTGGTCACTCTTATAAAGCACAACCTTGTACTTGCCCGGAGAAATGCCGAACGAAAAATATTCGCCGCTGTGATTTGTCTTGAGCGTGTATTTATTGTTGTTGTCCAACCCCACATATTCGACGACCGCACTGACAAGGGGCTTGCCCTTCGCATCGGTGCAGAGTCCCTTTATCGTTACTGTTTGGGCGTACAGAGCTTGAGCAGAAACGGCCATCAACGTCGCAATCAGAGCAAGCGGAAAGAGGATACTTCTTCGGAATCCATCCGCCCCTAAGAACCCGCCGTAGCGTAATGTCGAGTGCCGACAAAATGTGGCCTGCATAATTGTCCTTCGTAAGCGCAGTCTGAGATGGGGAATTGACGTAAAAACTAGTGGGGCTGGATTCTGCCATTCGGGGAGGCGCAATGTCAATACCTTTCGGGCGAGCTCGTCGAACCCCAGTAGTCGCCCATGGTGATGCAGGCAACGAACCGTGGCAAAGCACCTGTGTAAGGAAAAGTGCCCATGTCTGAAGAAATCTTGACAATGAACGAAGCGGCGGCGATTCTGAAGATGACCGAGAAGCAGGTTTTACGAGTTGACCAGGCGACGGAGCATCGAACGAATGGAACATCCGGTTCCAGCTTTTAACACTCGTGCGAAGGCGAAGCGCATCCGCAGATCAGACTTGATGGTTTGGCTTGACACGTTGGCGAAGAATTCACTCGATCTGCCATAATCTTTCAATGTGCGGACGCTACCGACTGTCTCGAAGGAAACAGCTTGTCGAGGAATACTTCGAGACGGCATCCCACGAACCTGAGTGGAATCCCCGCTACAACATCGCACCAACCCAACCTGTCCCCGTCATCCGCCAGAACCCGAAAGAACCCCACCGGGAATTGTCGCTGATGCGCTGGGGACTCATTCCCTCTTGGGCGAAGGATATGTCGGGCGCAGCGATGATGATTAACGCCAGATCGGAGACGGCGGCGACCAAGCCAGCGTTCCGTGATCCACTCGCTAACCGCAGATGCCTCATCCCGGCGGACGGGTTTTACGAGTGGCAGCGGACGGGAAAAGCGAAGCAGCCGTACTGCTTTGAGGTCAACGACGGGGCGTTGTTCGCATTCGCAGGGCTTTGGGATTGTTGGAAAGATCCGAGCGGGCAGTGGATCAAGTCATGCTCGATACTGACGACGACCCCGAACGCAGTGACTTCCTCCGTTCACGACCGGATGCCGGTCATTCTCGATCCAGACTGTTACGATCTGTGGCTCGATCCGGGGATGCACCACATGAGAGCAGTGTCCGAAATGCTGAAGCCGTATGACGCCAGGATGATGCGGTGCTACCCGGTGAGCAATCGGGTCAACTCCGTTGCGAATGATGACGCAGAGTGTTCGACGCCTACTCAGATCACTCCAGTTCAGACGCAGACGACTCTCTTCTAATTATTTCGACTTCAGATGCTCGATGGCCTTACCAATCCACCAAGCTATTTCGTGCCCTGTAAGGGCGAAGCACACCCCTTCGGCGATAGCGATGTAGACAATATGTTCTCCTAGACCGCCCAGCTTATGTCGCAGCCATTGTTTACGCAGAGCAACCTGCACACCAACTACACTGAGCCAGCCTAGAAGTTTCTTCCGTGTGGAAACTTCGTTATAGATGGCCAACGCTTCAGCGGACTCGATCTCGGGATGCTTCAACGCTATCCGCAGGTACTCCCCGTGAGCGGCATCGGGGTTCTCTAGGGCTTTCAGATAGTAGAGGCCGAAGGCCGTGAGGCCATAGCGTCGAACGCTGCCGTCCATCGGGGATGGACGAGTTGCTGGAATGAAGTGAATGAAACTCATCCCTGGTCGCTGTTTGATTAAGGCTTGGCTGGGAGGTTCAGGACCATCCCAAAAAGGCGGGCCACGAAGGAGAGTATCAAGCTGTGCCCAGACAATCCGTGTTGTCCAGTCGTTGGCAATTACCACCATCGAAGGTTTGAAATCTTCACCCGAATGGTCACGAACCCAACGGAGAAGGACGGTCGAGCTAACTCGAAGCGTTGTCGGTCTCATCGTTGTCTATCCGATGGAAGGTAAAGACTTATACCACTCGGCATCAATCGCCAGATCATGCTGGCAGTGTTCGCAACGTTCAAACTTCCTCACCGTAATTTTTCCTTCACTCGTGATTTTGACGCACAGATTCGCCCACATCGCAGCCTTCCAAGTTAGTCTCCAGCCTCCGAGTTTCACGCCGCTCCGAATCTTCGCTTTTGCAAATGCTCGCTGTCTCTGAAGGTCAGCGTTGGGAATAATCACCAATCCCCAGCAGTCTTCACATCGTGGGAAGATGCTCCGGTTCTGGGCCTCCAGCATGAACCGAATGAAGTCGTTTTCGTTCGAGGTTATGACGGTCTTGCCTTCATCTCGGGCCTCTTTGACCGTCTCCCGGTCATATTTCTTGGTCGTCAACACTCCGTCGGGAAAGAATTTCTTCACCACTTCCGAGTTCGAGTCTTTGTCATAGATGAAGCCCCTCCAGTTATTCTCATCCTCGTATAGCTGATACGCCTTCACGTTCATGGTTGTCCCGCCTTCAAACTGTCTTCCAACTCTCTCAATCGCTTCTTGCTCTGCTTCCTGTCGAGGCCGTATTCGTAGAGCCAGAAATCGTCCCGGCTGTCACGATCTTTGAACTTATCCCGCCAGCCACGCTTCAGAATTTCGATGACCGTTTTGCGGATGACAAACGTAGCGGCTTCAGCGAGAGCTTCTAGGCCGACTACTCCTTGACCGAGGGGATGCGGAATCGGGACAAAATGTGAGTCGGAAACCTTCTGACCGTGAGCGGAGGCATTGCGTACCTCGTAGATCAGCGGCACCATTCCCCCGAGAGTGTGAAGGCTGTCGGGTGAGGCGTAGAAGTACGTTGGGATATCTCCCTTTTCGTAAATCGGGCAGTTGTGTCCGTCCAGAAGACTCTTGTTTCCGAAGAACGCATAAATCCTTGCCATCGCAGCGTCCTCATTGCTACCGTAGAGCGCCTCGATAGCAGACCACCAGAGAATGTGTCGGGCTTTCCAGTAAGAGAGTGCATAACCCTCGCCGTATAGCTGCACCGCCATCCTCAAGGGTTCGTAGTCTGGCATTCTGCCGTCTTGATCCGTTCGGTAAAGCTCCATGAACTCGGGAAGAATTGAGATCAGCAGGCGGATGTCCTTTTCTCGGACTCCGAATATCTTTTGAATCTCTGGCACATCCGCAAGGTCTTCTCGAACGCTGAATCCTTGCGGGTCAAAAGTGCCATCAGCCTTTATGATGCCCCGAATGTTCATCACTCGACTTTTTCTGGTTGGTCGAATCAATGACAAACATGAGCCAGCGGACTCGATTAACCAAGTCGAGGGATCTAGGACTCCTTCATCGCTCGGGTTGGAAGAGGAGCGACGATGCACAATTGCAAACTTGATGGATTCGAGGGAGTTTGCCGTCCGTTTCGATACGCCGCAGTCAGCCTTCCAAAGCGAAAAGGTCTTCTCTGCAATCAGGTGGGATAGGTTCTCAATCGTAAGGTTCTCGGACGCCAAAATCGGGTAAGGTCCAATGAGCGGAGGTTCTTCATCCAAGCCGAAAGAATTTGCGTTAACCGGGGTGAATTGAATCTTGTCGTACAAGGCTGGCGGTTTCTCCATCACACTTTCTTCACACCAAGTGCCGAAGCTCGCAGGATCGAGTTTGACCACTACGCCCTGCCCCACAGCATCATCGAGTAGAGCAGGCGGCAGATTCAGAATGACCTCCCCATAGTGCGTGATGTCGCCGACTTGATATGGGGATTCCCTCTCAACGATGTCAATCGTCCTGTACGGTCCCGGTGTCGGGAACTGCTCCTTAGTGCTTGCAAGTATTTTGATTCGCATTCCTTCTCTCTCAGTGGACTCGGGTCCACTCTTCGCTCATTATCATACGAAGTGTTGTTGCTGTATGTTGGTACATCGACCCCACGAGCGGAGCAGGCTGGTGACAAATGACGATCAAAGTTGAGCTTAACGAGGCGGACCTTTTGGCACGGATGCGGAACTTTGAAGACCATCTTGTGGAGCGGAAGGTAGTCAAAGACGAAAGAGACTGGAAGAAAACGGCGGTCGCCTTCGCAAACTCAGTCCCAGTCGGCCTACCTGCCGTGCTCTATATCGGTGTTCGGGACACCGGCGAGATCGAAACGCCACAGCACAACTTGGACGAGGTCGAGAAGAAGTTCAATCGACACATGGAAAAGGTCTACCCTCGGTTCGCCTATGTTCCAAAGATCATCACGGACAACGGACTCCAAGCCCTCGCCGTTGTTATTCCGGGCAGCGAGTTACGCCCTCATTTCGCAGGTCTGTCATACGTCCGCAGAGGTTCAGAAAACATTGAGAGTTCCGAGGAACAGTTCTCGGAATTGATCGCACAACGCAACAGCAAAACTGCCCTGCTTCTCCAGTCTAAGGGCAAGAGTGTCACAGTGTTCATCCGAACTAAGGATTCGGAGATTCCTTGGCCGACCAGCACGGTCCTCGTTGCTTGCAATCAGTTTTACGTGACCCTCAAGAAATTCGATCACGAACCGGCGCATTCCTTCCCACTCAGCCGTGTCGAAATCAGCTTCGACAATTTGAGGAACACATTACAGTTGGAGATTTCTGATCCCAACAGAAATGCCTGGAACGTGCAACTGGAACGGCAGGTTCATCAGATCGTCGGCTTTGAAATGACACATGAAGGCCAGATTGTGTTGAAGCACCTGTTGACCGTTGGCAAAGCGGAATTTGGAAGACAGTTAGTTCAGGAAGTCTCGCTTGAGACGCAAAACAAGCAGATGCAGATTGCAGTGAAGCGTGGGCTGATACAAGTTGAACAGGACAGTAAGCGTATTCATACTTTCTACGTTGTGAATCAAGAGTACGCCGTGGCGTTGAAGAAGGTCTTACCAGAAGTTCTTGAGTGATCGACAGCAACGGGCCGGGGTTCAACATCAGTCACTTTCGTTCGGGCGCACTCGGGACATAAAATAGCAGCGATGGCGGAGCCAGAGCTTCTTGCAGCCGACATGCGGAGCAAGGCCGGACACTATGAAGTGCTCGGCGAAACCTACGCCAAGTTCGAGTTCTTCGAGAAGGGCTGGAATCCGTACAGCCGATTCCTTGATGTCGATAAGGTCGATTTGATCCTCCGAAGACGCACGGCAACAGGAAGGCACTATCGAGAGATTCAGGTTAAGTTCGGTAAGCTCTATCCTGTCGGCCCCGAGTGGGAGCGGCGACTCTTCGATTTCACATCCTGGCGCTTTTTCAAGGAAGACGAGTTCGCCGCCCAGATCGACCAGAAAGACTTTTTCATCGCATACGTCCTGTCTCGTGATCCAACTCCAGATAAGCCAGCGTACCAAGGCGACATTTTCATCTTCCCCGTTCGTGACTTCGACAGAGTGATCCGCTGTGGCATCCCGAGCAAAGGCCAACGCAAGATTTATCTGTCGAGACTATATGGCGAGGCTGAACGCTGGGTTCTCCGCAGGGCGACCCGCTTCGACGAGATTACAGAGGATACCTGCCTCGACGTGACAGCTTATCGCCGGAATTTCGACGCACTCTTAGCGGGAGTCAGTTGATCTTCGTAGAACGATCAGCCTCGAAGTCTAGAGTTTCCTCTAAGACCTGAGCGATCTCCTCATCCTGTTTGATTTCTGGTTTGCTTTCCTGAATACGCTTTTGGAGGTTGAACGTCCGAGCGTGAGCACGGTTCAAGATCACGTCATACGGGAAAGGCTTAACCACTATTTTGCCTTGGATCAAGTCGTCTAACCCGCTCTCGGCGGAGGCACCGAGAACGTATGCTTCAATCTCCGTCGTCACCTGAGCGCAACCCTTTGCTCGTAATTCCTTTGAGTAATCTCTCGCTTGGTCGAGCTCTTTCTGAGTGACGCAAAAGCCGCCACGCTTGAGTTCGACAATGAGAATCTTGCGAACGCCGGACACTTCTCCTTTGGTGAACTCGTCTGCGGCATAGAAGCCGATGGAAGTGTCGGGAAGAACTACAAAGTCTGGGCGTGATCGGGAAGCGTCGATCCCTTTCTTGTTGAAAAGCTCTCGCACGACAGTGTTCATGCTTCGATTTGATGTGAATTCCACCGCTTCATACTCTGGGCCGAACATCCACAAACTTCGCTGAAAGAGTGGCTGCAACTCGTGAAGCTCATCCGCACCCTTGTCACGAATTAGCTCCTGCAATTCTTTTAATACCCGGAGTCGTCTTTCCAGTTCCCCAAGAACAATCTCCGCATTCGTGGCTGACCATCGCAGCATCAGGGAGTTCCACGTGTCAAGGTCATTGGGCGAGCAATTCACCAGTTGGCGCAGGAGATCGTAACCAGAGCGGCTTTGTTCCAACTTGCCAAGGATTTCAATCGTCTGTGAGAGTTCTCTGGTCGAAAGACTAGGGCACTTCTCTTGAACTTCGTCTATGAACTTGCCCACCTGTCGCCTAGAAGCTGGCGGCAGTTGCGCTATCAGACCTCGGTTTTGCTGAATCGCATCCTTCTTGACTGCCTTTCGATCATCCGCCATCAGTCCACGAAGTTCATCTGTGATGAATGAATGGACAGTCTTTCGCACGGCTCCCGCCTTTTCCGAATCCTTGAACCCAGTCCAGTCGGCATTCGTTTCGTGACGCAAGATGTCAGCTTCCACAACGAAGCTGAAACGTTTCGCTTCCGTGCTGCGACCGTCTAAGTATTGCCCCGGTCCATCCAGGCCTTCCCACGACGGCTCGCCGACCATTCGCTTGTTCACCCACCAAGCTATTCCCTTCAATCTGGTGGTTCGCTCTTGCTTGATCGGGTCAAGTCGGTAGACGGTTACACTGCCATGACCCTCGATTTGAACCTGCTCGGTCGATAGACGATCCAGAGTCAGGAGCTTCACAGTTTGATTGTTCACAGTCACGACGAAACTGGGATCAACGGCAAATTTGAATCCAATTAGTTCGCAGACCGACGGGCTGGGCAGGATGTTCCGCCGAGCAATTAGTGAAATACACGTGCCGTGACCCAACTTTCGTTTTTCGCTCTGTACATCGCAACGAAACGGAAATACCCCGCCCTTGGCTAGTTGGACTATTGCAGTCGTGCAGTTCCCATCCTTCCACGTCTCGATCTGGTATTCATCAGCGAAGCACAATGGACTGAACCTTCCCTTGCCGTTGTGGCCGAATGCTGTTCTCTTCTTGTTGGGAACGCCGGAGGGAAACGCAACCTCCATTCCTTGCTCCGCTACCCTGTCATACTTCAGCGTTCGCCATCGAGTCTCAAATTCCTTGCGGGTCATCCCTGTTCCGTTGTCGGTGACTGACAGGCTTTCGCCGGGTAGAGCCGGCCAGACAATCTCGACCCTATCGGCTCCTGCGTCGTAGCAGTTTGCAACGAGTTCGAGAGCCGCCACGGTTGGCTCGTCAATGATCTGGCCGACGTGGTCGTGCAGGAAGTCCGAACCGAAAAGGAACTGACCGTTCTTCGCTGGTTTTGCCGCACTTGCTTTCGTCATTGAGACCACTCCAACGCCAATCCGCCAGCAGCGAATAAAAGGCGAATCAATTATACTCCAGTCGATCAGTTGACGTACAAACTCTTGTTCTGCTCCTGATAAGAATCGAAGACGTGCTGATAGACCGACTGGCACTTCTGCTCATAAACCTCCGGCGTGTAAACCCGTGGGAGTTGATCGAGCACGGTCTCAATCGTGACCAGGACTGCCGCCCGAGTCGTCTGTCTCTTCTTCCAGTCAAGGACGAGGCGCTCTCGTTTCAGCGTGGCGAGTAAATCCTTGGCGACCTTCTTAACCTGTTGTTCCTCCCCCTTTGTCAGCTTGATCTCTGGCTTCGTTAGCAGGTCAAAGATCACCAACTCCTCTTCAGTCAATTGCTCCGAGATTCCCCGCTTCTCCTCCTCAGACAATTTCCGGGCGAACGCAGTCAACTTGGCGAACCAAGTCTCGATGTTCAATGCACCCGAGTTGTATTCATCAATCATCTTTTGAAATTCTTGCAGGAAGTCGATCCGGGTCCGATTCAGGCGAACCATTCGGGTCAAGTTCTGTGTGATCTGGCTGCGGAGTTTCTGTGCCTCTGTCGTTTTTCGGCCTTTGTCGAATTTGGAACGGAGAGCATCGAAGTCAATCTGGCTCAGGTCGATGTAATTCGTCGTCTCTGACGCCTTGATCACATACCCTTGTGTCGCAATCGAGTAGTCGAGCAGAGAGGCGACATCGCTCATCACTTCAGAGATATCCGTCGCCGGAATATCAACCTTGATCTTCGCAGCGATCACCGAGAATACTTTGCAGATCGGTGCGTACTCGTTAGCAGCAAGATCCGGCAGAAGAGACTTGAAAAGCCGATCCACATTCCCGGCCAACTGCAAATACTGTCGCCTCGTCTCATCGTTGATGACGAACGCAGCGACAGCATCATCCTTCAGCTTTTCACGATCAAAGCCCGTCGCATCTCGAATCGCAGCCGGGTCAACGCCTCTCTCTTCACTGAACGTCGTCGCTTCAGTAATTGCGTCGGCAAGCTCGTCAACGAGTTCGCTCTTGTCCTTAATCGGAGATTCGCCAGCGGCTCCGCCCCGAGCCGCACCATAGATTGCGAGTGCCTTCTGAAGATTTCGGAAGATGCCGACGTAATCGACGATCAGCCCGTTTAGCTTGTCCCGCCAGACCCGATTCGCCCTAGCAATCGTCTGCATCAGTGTGTGATTCTTCAACGGCTTGTCGAGGTAAATAGTTGAGCAAGACGGCACGTCGAAACCAGTGATCCACATCGCACAGACAAAGACAATCCGCAGTGGGTCGTCAGACTTCTTGAACTTCGTTTCCAGGTCCTCCTTGACCATCCGCTTCCGGTGCTTGGCGATGTCCAGACCCTTCTTCTTGAACTCCTCAATCTCGTTCTGCGATGACGACACGACCACAGCCATGTCGGTCCCTCGGAGAAATTTGAGCCGCTGTTCCAATTCGTCTTTATCGTCAGTCGCCCGAACCGCTGACGCTTCGAACTTTGCCAACGCCGCCTTCCAGTGCTTCTGCACCTTGTCGTACATGCGGACTGCCGTCGCCTTATCTATCGAAATGACCATCGCCTTCGCTAAGACGCCCCGGCCCGTGTAATGGGCGACGATGTCTTCAGCGATTCGGTCGAGACGTTCTTCTCTCGTAATCAGGTGATACTCTCGGGCGAACTCCCGTTCCAGTTTCGTCTGTTGATCCTCATCGAGTTCTGCGTCGTCGATGATCGCCGCAATGTCGTCCCTCAAATTATCGTTCGTCAGTTGCAGTTCGGGGATGCGGTTCTCGTAATACAGGGGGACGGTATTCCCGTCGTCGATTGACTGCTTGAAATTGTAGATCGAGACATAATCGCCGAAGACTTCCTTCGTCCGTTCTTCCCCGGCAATCAACGGCGTTCCTGTGAACCCGATGAACGCAGCGTTCGGGAGAGCGTTCCTCATGTTCAATGCGAACACATCGTATTGGCTCCGATGCGCCTCATCCGTGATGACGACGATGTCATCCCTGTCAGACAATTTCGGGTACGTCCCGCCCTCTTCCGTGCGGAACTTCTGAATCAGCGTGAACACGTAGCGGTGATCTTCGGCGTTGAGAAGTGTCTTGAGATGGTCAGCACTCTGTGCTCGGACACTCGCTTCATCTTCGATCACTGCTCCGGTCGAAGCGAAGTTCCGATAAATCTGGCCGTCCAAATCCTCTCTGTCAGTGACAATGACAAATGTCCAGTTGCCAGGAAGCGTCCGCAAGACTTTCTGGGAGAAGAAGACCATCGAGTAGCTCTTGCCCGAGCCTTGCGTGTGCCAGAATACCCCGAGCTTCCCTTGGTTTTCTTTGATCTGCTGGGCGGCTGAAATCGCCTTGTTGACTCCAAGGAACTGGTGATTCTTCGCAACGAGCTTCGCCGTCTCGCCTCTCGCTTCGCTGAACAGGGTGAAGTTCTCCACGATATCGAGAAACCGTGCAGGCTCACAAACGCCTCGGATCATCGTCTCCAGACTGACACGGCCTTCCTCGCCCTCGTCATTGATCTTTTTCCATTCAGCAAAGTGCTCCCAGCCCGCCGTCATGCTCCCGATGCGACTCTTCGATCCGTTCGACAAGATGATGACTGCGTTGTACCGGAAGACTTGCGGGATCGTGTCCCGGTAATCGGAGAGGTTGTACTTGAAGGCATTCTCAAGCGACTTGTGCGATGTCTTCAGTTCGATGAATAGTAGCGGGATGCCATTGACGAACCCGATGAGATCGGCCCGCTTTCTGCCGTAGTCGCCAGAAATCCAAAACTGCGAGGCGAGAAAGAAATCGTTCTCGCCGGGGTTCTCCCAGTCGATGATTTTTACTGTCTCGATAGCTTCGTTGTCGTCAGCGGCTCGGTAGGTGACCTTAACCCCGTCCTTCAGGAGCTTGTAGACTTCCTGATTCGCACGGACAGGACTCAGGACGCTTCTGTCCTTCGACACTTCATCGACAGCAATATCCAAGGCCAGAGGCGGCACGCCGGGGTTCAACTTTTCGAGTGCTGTTTTGAGCCGGGATTCAAGGACGACTTGCTCGGTCGTCTCCCGTCCTAGCGTGGAATTCGCCCCGCAGACTTCGTGATAGCAGTTGGCCGATTTCCATCCGAGGTCTTGAAACAAACGGACGGTATTCCGTTCAAGTGTATCTTCAGAATCGGGATTGAAGGTCATACGCTTTGAGCGACCGCCTCGGCGACGCCCACACTGATCTCGCCAGATATCAGTTTAGGTAGCAAATATTCTCTGGTGATGCGGAGGTTTTGGTTTTGTCTAGCGGTGATGAGGATCAACGAGGTTAGAGGCTTGGCGAAATTGTCAAACCGTTGCACCAAGGTTTTCGGCGGCAAAATGATGGGCAATTGCAACAGGTCTTTTCGTGCGAGTCCCGGAATGGCTGATCCAGTGCCATGTAGATGCATCCACTTCAGTGTCTCATCAGAACTCAGGTGATAGTACAGGTAGTCTTGTGTGGTGCGGTCGGTTGTTCTGAGCCGGTACACATGGCTGTTAATCACCATCTGTGAAAATGGGAATCCGTCGCCCACGAGCGAAACGTGCGGATGAAAGTTTCCGGGCTGTCCGCCATCCTTGTACACCAGCACATCCCTGTCTTGGAGAACTCCCTGATTCATTTTGTCAAAGTATTCGACTGGCACGTATCTCGTCTTTGCATAGTCGAAGCGTCCAACACCTGAAATACTCTCCGCCCCTATGCTGGGTACTCCCTCACTAAAGCTAGCAATGCCCCCCTTTGGGCGGTTGCCTGTTTCCAGAACGCTTAAGTTTCCTTCTAAAGGCTCGACGCTCCATCCTTCGGGAATCAGTCCTGCTTCCGATTCCACCATCTCGACCCTCTCGTGGCCGGGGAAGCGGAAGTTCACAAACCATTCCCGGTAAATCATCTTTGCCATCCCTTCGAGAATCTTGATCCGGCGAGTGTTGTTTTCGATCAGATCGTCGTAGGCGGCGAGGATGGAAGATATTTTGTACTGAACTGGTTTGGGCGGCAGGGGGACTTCCAATCTTCCAAGGATGTCCTGATTGAGGTTGGAGATGTTCGTGCCTCCACCATGCAGCGATAGAGCTTGTCGAATCAACCTCGATCTGAACAGATATGCGTAGAAGCGAGGCAGACAGGTGTCGGAAATAAATCTGAGCCTGATCGAAAAGGCAGAATGCGTCACATCTTCACGGAGGCCGTCAACGAACATACTTCGTCCGATCAGTTCTCTGTTTCCGTTCGACCGAACAAAAAGAATGTCTCCGTTCTTCAGGAGATGTTCCTTCCGCACAACGCCCTCAGGATTGATCTGTTCAAGATTGTCGAAAGAAGCCCTGACGTTGTTTTGGAAATCCCCAACACCGATGACCTTGATTCCACTCCCGAAGTTGGCTTTGGAAAAATTGACGCCATTCCTGAACTCAGCAAGGGTGCTAAGTGGAACGAGCGGCCATCGATTCTTGGGGCGGCTAACTATCATGCATTTCGTAAAATAGCAGAGACATTCTCAGCTATCAGGTCTTCCAGTTCTCGGGCTTCGCTATTCAAGGTTTCCAGTTCCTCGTGCAGTTCCTCCAACCGCACACTGAACTCAAAATCGTCTGCTGCTCGTTCCGCAGCCCCGACGTAGCGACCCGGATTAAGGCTCCATCCCTGTGCTTCAATCTCAGCAAGCGTTGCAACTCTGCAAAGTCCTGCGACATCCACGTACTTGCCCTTTGGAAAATTCTGCTTCATCAGTTCGGAGCTTCCTGCTTCGGCTTCAGCACTCTCGCATCGATAGAGCCGAACAATGTTAGCGATGAACTCAGTTTGTTTGGGTAGGAAGTCTCGATGTGCTCGATCAATCTGGCGAAAAACATGTCTGGCATCGATGAACAAGACCGTGTCTTTACGTTTCGTCTTGGTCTTGCCACGGTCTAAGAACCAAAGTGTGCAAGGTAGGGTGACCGTATAAAAGAAATTCGGACCAATAGAGATCATCACGTCCACGGCCCGAGCTTCGAGCAACTGTCGGCGGACTTCTAGCTCTGATCCTCTTGCATCTCCGGCAGAGTTCGCCATCACAAACCCAGCACGTCCAGTCTGGTTCAAAGCACTGTAGAAAACCTCAATCCAGAGATAGTTCGCATTGTCCGCCCTCGGCACTCCGAACGAGTAACGTGGGTCGTCCTTGATCCTTTCCTTATCGACCTTATCGACATTGAACGGCGGATTCGCCATTACAAAATCGAACTTGCCGACGCTCTTGTGAATGTCCTCGTAGTATGTGACCGCCTGTCGGATATCGCCAGAAAGACCGTGAACGGCAAGGTTCATCTTGCAGAGACGGATGGTCTCAGCTACCTTCTCCTGTCCGTAGATCGAGATTTCATTGACAGTCTTCTGATGGTGTTCGACGAACGCAGCCGACTGGACGAACATGCCACCTGATCCACACGCCGGGTCGAAAATCTTCCCGTGAAACGGCTCAATGATCTCGACAATCAACTTAACGATGCTCGTCGGAGTGAAAAACTCTCCACCCTTTTGTCCCTCGGCCATTGCGAACTCTCCGAGGAAGTATTCATAAATTTTGCCGAAGGTATCTCCCTCAACCGTCATCGGGATCGCTGCAAAGTTCTTCAGCAATGAAACCAACAGGCTCTTTTCCAAACCGTTGTAGGTCTTGGGAAGGACATCTTTGAGGTCTTCGTTGTCCGCCTCAATCGCCTTCATTGCTTCATTGATCGCCTTGCCGATGTCAGTCCCTTCTGGAAGATTCAGCAGGTAGCTGAACCGGGACTTCTCGGGAAGGTAGAGAACCCCCTGTGCTTGGTAGTCGGCCTTGCCGATCTTCCGGCGTCCGCTGGCGGCAGGCATCTTCTTCTCGGCCTCCGTGAACTTCTGGTCGGCGTAGCGGAGGAAGATTAGCCCAAGCACTGGGACGGAGTACTCGGACGATTTGAGCTTGGAGTTCGCCCGAAGTTCGTCGGCGGCGTCCCACAGCCGTTTTTCAAGATCGGTATGATTTGCAGGCATGGCGTTAGGTCTAAACCGCCGATGATAGCAGGCTTGCCCGAACTACAGAAGCGACCGAAGTATAGAATGGGTCCAACTATGGCTAATCTTCCCGGTCCTCAGCCCGACGTGCTGTTCTGCCCTCATTGCAAGGGTGATCTGCGTAACATCGCCCGAGACGAGATGCGCTCAAAGGGGTACAAGCGGAAGGATGGCACAGTATCACAAGACACGCACACTTATGAATGCCGAAGCTGCAAGCACCGCTTTGAGATCAACCAAGAGCAATAAAAGTCAAACAGCCCACTTCCAATCGGGCTAAGGATTAGGCTTTGGGATCACAGCGGACTCCCATGTCAATTCGCTACTCCGCTCACTTTGTGCGATCAATTCTGAGAATGTTGGAACCGAATCGAGTCGGGGCGGATCAGCCTCCAGTGCAGCAGCCATACCCTTCGCCACAATGTCCGAGGGTACTGCGTATGTGATGTTCGATCCACTGAATCCTGCGTGAAGAATTCCAACGGCTTTAGGTTCATGCGGGAGAAAGATCGGGGAGCCACTGGCTCCTCCTTGAGACATTATGTCAATGGTGAAGCCGTGAGGGTGTGGGCATGGAAATGGCAGAACGCTGCTGATGATGCCGTGCCGCAGGAAAGGCGTTAGTTGGGAAATCTTCTGGAACGGAGTGAGAGCGCCGGTGCCTAAGGGAAATCCCGCCGTGGCGATCTCGACGCCCGCTCGGAGCAGGTCAGGTTCGTCAGCCAAAGGAAGGAACGGAACATCACGGGCATTGAGTTGCACAAAACCAAAGTCCGGCAGCTTTTCTCCATAGAATGGCCCTTCTGAAATAAACGATTCGAGCAGGTTGTAACTCAATATGCTCGTGAACAGAGTTCCCAAGTGGTGTATTCCATCCTTGTGTTCTGTCTCGGTTGTCAGTATCGCTAGGGCAGGAGACTCTGGTCGGGTTTGATGCTTCGGAAGATTTTGAAGGGCTTTGATTACATGAGCATTGGTGACAACGATCCCTCTACTGTCCACGATGAATCCGGTCCCGACAATTTCTGGGAATTGAGGTTGGCCTCCCGGAGCCGTGATAACTACTCTTGACCCAAAGGCCACTATTGTCGGTCTGATCTTGTCAAACACGTCAGCTAACTCAGGCATCTTCTTTTTCGGCATTCTCTGCTGTGCCCCTTGTTAGATTCTACCGTCGATCTTGGGCTGATCTCGTGAGTCTCTCATCTGCTTTGACCGGCCATCGAGCGTCGATCCTTGCCATGATCCTCTCGGCAATCGTAATCGCATCAGCGATGCCGGATTCAAATGCCGGAGACGGGCGACCATCCCAGTTTGCAAGCCGACGGACGGCGATAATGCTGGCTGCGATCAGCAGAACTCGTTTTCTACCTTCATCCATCGCAGCATGGTACGCCTTTCGCCTTTGATTCGCCATTGTGATTTGTGCGAAAATAAGGACGATGCTGATGAGAATTTTCGAGACCGGATCGCTCTTGGGAGTCGCACTCGATGCAGCGAAAAGCATCAAGGCTCCCGCTCGTTATGGTGGGCAGAAGCCCGCCCTCGTCAGCATCGTCTTCTCAGTTGTCGCACTCGAAGCATTCGTGAATGAATTGACCGAACTGGCTCTTGATGCCAAAAATTATCCATCGCAGGTAGACCCTCCTGTGATCTCGGCGTTCGGTGATTGCATGACTGAAGCTGAAAGCTCTCACGCATCCCTCCAATCAAAATTCCTCCTCGGGAACTGGATTCTGTCGGGCGAGCGGTTGGACAAAGGAACGCAGATGTATCAGGATTTCATTTTGCTCGTACATCTCCGAAACACTCTGCTGCACTTCAATGCGAATCCTGCATTTGAACAGAGCACTCCTCTCGAAGAGGTTCATCAGGAGCTTTTCAAGAAATTCAGGAGCAAGAACATCGTTACTGAAGATACCCAAGGGAGTGATGGCACGTGGACATTTCTCTTTGAGACGAAAGCCGTTGCCGAGTGGTCGTGCCGCACCGCTGCACAGATGATTAGAGACTTCTGTTCACGGGTTCCTCAAAGTACGGTCAAGGCTCTGTGCGATCATTTTGTTCAGGCGTTTGCTCCTGACAATCTGTTCCGAACACTTCGAGCCAGTGAGTGAGGCTGACAGAAACGATATGCCCATTCCATCCGATTGGTCTCAGAACTTCAAGGCGTTCGTCACCGAGTGGAAACGGAAGTCTGATAGCAAAGAGTACATCGGCGATGAGTATCTCGGAGACAATCCGTTCGAGCGCTTTGTCGTCGTCGAGAAAGCCGAATCGTGGGATTCCTTCTTACGATGGATCGACGAGTTGGACGGGTGCTGGTGTTTTCGTGGGCAACGTGAAGCCTCATGGGGCCTTGAAACTTCTCTCGACCGGGGCGTGAGACGAGAAAAGTTCTCCCCACATAGTTCGACCCTCTATCACCTTAACCGAAAGACGGAGATGCAGGGTTTGCTCTATCGTTTTCAGCAGTACGCTCACACGTATCTTCCGCATGTCCCAGCGACGGATGACCTGAGTAGCTGGTACGCCTTGATGCAGCACTATTGTGCTCCGACGCCGTTGCTTGATTGGACTGAGTCGCCGTATGTCGGCCTGTATTTCGCAATCGAGAACAAGACTTCAGAGAGCCACTCTGCTGTTTGGGCAATCGACTCCGATTGGTTGGAAAAAAGAGGAAGAGAGGTTTTGGAACAGAAAGAGATCAAATTGGCTCTGGTCGAACAACGTGCTCCCAAAAGCTCTCCGCCGGATATAGACACCAACCGGCTACTCAGAGGGACGGAAGCGCCCCTCGTTCTCAGAATCAACCCGGCGATGTCCAATCCTCGTTTGTTCGCCCAACAAGGGCTGTTTCTTTGCAAGCTCATTGAGCAGGCATCGGTCGGACAACTCTTGATGGCGATGGTGATGTATCCGACGTTGATGGACAGGCCCGTTATCAGAAGGCTCGATATCAGGAGCGATCTGCGGATCAAGTTACTCAAGCGTTTAGGTGCGATGAACATTCATCGAGCTTCTCTGTTCCCTGGCCTCGACGGTCTTGGTATGTCGCTGAAGCTCGACCTGGAATTGAAGGACAGAGATTCGTAACGAGCACCAGATGCACCAGTCCCACCCCCGGTGGCTTCGTGTTTTCAATTGATCGCAGGAGCGAAAGTCCTCCGCCAGGATAGTTACACCACGCTCAACTTCGGGGCACCGGACACATTTCACATCTCGGGAAGAATTCATGTCGAGATCGGATGGGGACGGCCTTTCCACCGCTAATTATGGGTTTACAGTGCAGTTTCCAATACCTCAGCGATGTTTAGTTTCGGCATCCATCTAAGGAGTATACGAGCCGACGCACCAACTGCGGAATTCACTTCCCTCCCACTACGCAACTCTCACGCCCCTTATCAATCTCCGCACGATCCCAAACTTCCGTTTCGGATAGCAGCCCCAGAGCAAGAGGCACCTGGGAACCAGCTCAAGTGCGGCCCCCGGAACTGGCGCACCAAAATCGACTTGCCACTACAGGAGGCGGCAGGGTAGAACATTCTCAGTCCCCGAACGGCCAAACCCGTTGGCCGCTTTTGAAGTGATCACTGAGGTTGGGACGGCAATCTGACTAGGAGAACAAGATTATGAATATGATGAAGAAGATTGTTGGAGTAGTTTGCTTGTTGTTAAGCTCGCTGGCTTTGGGGCAGGATAAATCAGAGGCAGCGGCAACCAGTGGACCTGTAACTGTCTGTCACGCTACTGGAGGAACCTCTGGCGGTACTCCGAGTGATGTGGTTTCGGAGTGTGAAAAGAGAGACATAGCTAGGCTGTTTCTCATTGCTGGAAACACAAAGGCTGCTCTACAAATGCTTTGTAACACAAAAGAAGCAAGAGCTACATTCCACGATGACTATCAAGACGGTCACAATTGGATCAAGGCTGATGTTCCTGTGAAGTGTTTACGAGCGGTCGGAGTTGATACAAAGTAGTTTCAGCTCCTCCTAGTCAGAGTTAGCCAAGGCTAGCTGTAGGCGTGGAGAGCGGGTCCGCACATGGAAGAGATTATGGCAGAACGTTTCTCTGCCGTGTTTTCAATTGGACGTAAATCCAGATCCGTTCCGACAGGATAGTTGCACCAACGGGGAATTGGCCCAACCAGCCTTCCGAACAAACGAACTCGACGCTTTGATTTCTCAAACGACCGCCACTTTCGTGCGGGTACGTCCTGAGCAAGAGATCTACATGATATGGACCGAACTTGACCTCTATTTGAGGATGAAAGCGTGCTTCGGTCAGAAGTTTGCGGGCCTTCCAGAACTGGGGTCCATTCAGGTTTGCCGGAGTCAATGCTTTTCTCCTCCCGACCACACTGAAGTCGGGCATTTTGCCACTCCTTTAACTCGGGCTTTACTCGGGACGAGGTTTATATGGAGCTTTTTGCTGGCGTACGAGAATCTTACTGCCGACAGGTTCTGCTATAAACGTTGAAGATGATGTTTCTCCCTGGAAAATATAGCTGGCAGTAAATTTTACGCCGTAGTGCCCACCTGCAAGTCGGACCAGTTCTGTGTCTGGCGGTTTTCCCCACGATCCCTCTTGCGCAAAAAACCGTTCTTGGCTCTCAAGAGCCCACCCGGCGTCAGAGTTCACGAAAACAAAGACTCCCAGAAGGGGCCCGCATCCATGACAGTCAAAATCCTCGCCTGCGGGAGATGTTGCCGTGACGACAAAGCGCTTCTGAGCCGTACCATCCACAAATGGAGCATCGAGAACCGGTTGTACCGTTCCGCCCTTCTCGGAGTGAAAGTCGAAGTGCTTGTCGGCGGGCGGGTTGGGATCACTCCAGAACGCCGTTCTGGTTACCGGGTCATAGGAACCATAAACCAGCTTCATTGCCCTTGCAATGTCCCAAGCACCCGGCACATCGGCCTGCTGCTGTTCTGGAGCCACAATTGCCGGTTGTGAAGGCGTAGCTGGAGCCGCAGTCGGCATGTTCGGCTGGTCTTTAGTATCCGCAACGCTAGAGAGAACCGTTTTGCCATGACGATCCACAAATCTTAGGTTAGACCTGCCTCCCACACGGGCGAGTCCTTCCGAAAAATCCTCTGCCGTGCCGCCTGCACCGATGACTTGAAAGGGCGGAATCACCACCTTGCCAGTCTTATCTATGTATTCCCAATATTCCCAGGACTGGGGTTCCGTTGCGACTCTCGCAAGTCCTTCTTTGAAATTGCCAGCCCAGCGACATACAAACGGAGGGATCACCGTTTTTCCAGTCTTGTTGATATAGGCGTATTTTCCACCAACTACCACGGACGCAAGACCCTCCGAAAACTCAGAAGCGAAATCGAAAAGCTCCCTAATTACTACGTTCCCTTGAGTATCTATATAACTCCAACCATGGCCTGTATTGATTGGGGCAACTCCTTCCGAAAAGCAGCCGAGACCTGCTTGCAGCGGACCAAGAACAAAGTGCCCGCTTCGATCGATGACAAAATGCTGTCTTTGTAACAGAACGCCTGCTCGGTTGTCGGAAAACGGGCAGGCGTAGGTGAACTGAGGCGGAATTACAACCTGGCCGGATCGATTGATGTAGCCAATTTTTTCGCCTTCGTGAAACGTGGCAAGCCCCTCAGAGAAAGCACCGGGACGGTCCACAATGTTCTGGTACCTAAGTTGCGGCGAAATGACAAACTGTCCTGCGGTATCGATATAACCCCACTTGCTGTTAGGGTTAGTGAATTCGCCGACCAGCACAGATGCAACGCCCTCAGAAAACGCATCTGCCTGTGCAAATTGCGGCTGGATCACTATTCGTCCGCTTTTGTTTATGAATCCCCACTTACCAGAGATCTCCACGGGCACCACTCCATTGTTGAACCCTGGTCCCGGTGCGAATCGTTGGTTTTTGGGGCTACGCCACAGTGCAACCCCTCCAACAATCCCAGCAATGAACAACAGTCCACAACAAGCGACAATCAGACGCTTCATCTTCTGTCCTTCCGCTGAATTGCTCCTCCTCGCTCTGGCAGCGTGAGGATGATGTTGAATCTGATTCGTCGGCCTTGATGTGAGTATACGCACTCCTGCATGTGACAGGTCCCTGGGCAACAAAGAGCGCCCCGCAAGCAACTCCCTTCCACTCGATTCCATCCTGGTGTTTTCAACTTCCACGCAAGCCAGAACTTTTACTCGGATAGAAGCCCTAGGTGATGTGTATCGGTCTCGATTGGATCTGTTCCGTTCGAGGCCACCGGGGTCATTTTCCCTGCCTTTCACACGCCCAAATCAAAACAAGGAGTTACGCACAATGTCAGAAACTATTCAATCCACCAATGCTGCGGCCTCAAGCGAGACCAGTTTTCTCAACCGCAAGTGGAAGTTGATTCTCTTCTTCTTTGCGAAACGTGCTTTCGAGTCGAGGCTCGAAGGCATTCTCAGGGCCGCCGCTGGTCACGAGGGGAACTCGTTGCCATCTGGCGACCACCACTATCAACTGCTCAGCACTGAAGCGGACTCGGTTTGCACCGAGTTCGCCAAACGCTGGGCTCTCGATGTTGATCTTCTCAGGGCACGGATTCCTGGCCTTGCCAAGTTGGTAGGACTGTCCGTTCCTCCTCCGACGAAGAACTATGGCACGCTCACATGCGTCGCCGTGGTCGTGATACCGCTGGCACTCTTCCTCATGGGAGCTATGGCTGGCTTGGTCAACGTTGGATTCCACCTTGTGGGAGGTCGATGACCATGCTCATCGGTTTCATTGCAGCGGCAGAAACCATGATGTACGCCGTCTCCAGGTCCAAACGGCAACAAGCCCAGAGGCAGCAAGTGCTGATGGGCAACAGCCTGGACTCGGTCCGTGCTCTACCCCATGTCGATGACTACCTCAAGCGGAAGACCGCCGGGGCAAGCAGAGGCCAGGTATTCGTTGCTTCGAAGCTGGCGGAAATCTGCCGCCGAGCAGTTCACACACGGTCGTTCGAGTATCTGGTCCTACACCTGATTCGAACGGTCATCAACCGTCGCAGCAAATACTTCAACAACACTCAAAGGAGGATGACTATATGCAAGTAACTCCGAGCATGCGTGGATCGTTCCTGGCAGGAATCGGTCTGTGGGTTCTCGTCTGGGCCATGTTGTTTAAGGGCGACGAGATCGCTAAAGCCGGCGGCTTCGGGCGTTGGGTCAGCTCTGACCGATGCTTCCGCTGGATACGTAACCACAAGAGCACTTCCCTTATTGGGACAGAGCTCTTCAACTACGCACACACGGGGTTAGATCCGCTGGGGGTGACGTTCGCCCTGGGCGGGACACTCACAAACCTGCTCGTTATTTACATCCTGATTCCTATCCTGGACAGAGTAAAGCGAGGTGGCAAGACCCTCAACCTGTAATTTTAGCAAAACTCAGCACGAATCCTGATTAAGGGCGGCAGCCAATGCCGCCCTTTTTCATTTCCGCTTCCCCGACATTCCACAAACCAAGAGAAAGGATATCTCCATGTCGAACTCGCAAGAACGTCTGAATACGCCAGAGCTGATCGAACAAGTGATCAGTTCTGGGCTTTTCTCATTTGACGATGAAACCCATTTCAACTGGCAAGGCTGTGAGCATTGCGCAGATGGACTGGGTGCAGAGGTCTACGACCTACACGGCTATAGAAGCCTAGAAGACCGGGAACTCTACGAATTCCAGGTCTGTGGCGACTGCATTAACAACCAGTGCTACGGAGGAAATTAACATGCGAACGAAAATCACTTTCTACGGCGAGATCGCTGGCAACATCTGGATGCCTGCGGTCGAATGCTCCAAAACATTCCACATCGAGCTAACCCGTATTCCACGCAATAGCAAGACTCGCACGTATCCAGGCATCGCACCTCGATCAATGGAAATCACCTGCTTGCGGGATGCTTTGCTCCACCTCACGAATGATGGCGATTTCCAGTCCTGCTCAATCACTTGGGCAGTGCTGGAGGTCTCCCATTATTTCGGGGACGAAACTGATGGCACCCGTACCGTCAAAATTCGCACACGAGTGTGGGAGTTGCGTGGCCAGGGTCAAGACGCCGATTGTTTCGCCGACGCTTCGTTTCAATCAAAGCCCACCTACTCCAATCTGCTTTAGCTAATTACTCCCACCACATCTTGTTCCCCACGGCAGTCTGACAAACCAAGACCGGGCAATCGCTCGGCCCAAACAACACAGGCTCGGAATCGGCAACGGTTCCGGGCCTTTTCTGTCATGCAGTCAATTCAATCACTGGAGGAAGTCATGCGTCACGTTTATCCGAATCACGAAGTCCCGCATCTTTGGGCGCATCAGTCGCAAGATGAAGCCCGCAACTCCACCGGCAGTTTGTACTTTTCAGGACCGACGATCTACAGCTACGGCTCGCATTTTCCCATCGCCAGGCACATCACAAACGAACGTGGCGAGCGAGCGGTTCTGTTTACCACCGCACACCATTCCGTCACGACATCCGGGCACTGCTCTGCTGTCGCCAGAGCCATTCCATCAAACGTTCCAGTCTTCCGTGTCCCTCACATACGGAATAGTTGGGACGATCTGCCGAACCATACCGACAATGTAGGGAGCTATGTTCGCCGTATATCGGAACTTCTTGGCAAAGCAAATCGTGCTCGCATAAATCGTGACTGGCACCAGCGGGAGGCGCTAGGACTGCGAGAGCAGCTACGTCGATATGCGACGTTCTTCGACCTCACTGATGTCGCTGTCCCAGAAAGCGACGAACTCGATGCGCTGCAATCATGGATAACGGCGCACCAGGAAGAGGAACGGCAACGCCGGGAAGAAGCAGCACGGCTCGCTGAAGAGGAACATCGTAGAGAACAGGCGGAACAAATCCAGCGGTTCCTCGCTGGTGACCCGCATGTCAGTTACATCTCAGGCGTCTCGCCCATGCTGCGAGTCGTTGGCGAAGAAGTACAGACCTCACTGGGCGCACGCTTCCCTATAGCGCACGCTAGGCGAGGTCTGGCCTTCATTCAGAACGTGCGCCAATCGGGCCAAGAGTACGTTCGCAACGGTCACGCCATCCATCTCGGGCATTATGTCATTGACCGCATCGAGCCGGATGGCACAGTACACGCCGGTTGTCATGTCGTGAAGTGGGAAGAAATCGAGCGCATCGTTCCGCAACTCGTGTGCTCGGTGCAATCCCAAGCATGAGTTGCCCAACACAATAGTTTTCCATCTCACCCGGTAGGCCCTCCCCTGAACACTCTGATCCAGAACCCGTAACACCGTAACAACGGACTGTTAGCACTGAACAGCCAGTCGTTGTTTTTCCTGTCCCAAATCATTCCACCCATAAAAGGAGAAAACTATGCCAAACGTCTACGAAGTCATCACCAGCAGGATTGTTAAGCAACTCGAATCTGGAACAGCACCGTGGCACAAGCCGTGGAAAGTCAGCGGCAAAAACGGTCTTCCACGAAATGTTGTCAGCGGTAAGGAATACCGTGGCATCAACTTGTGGATATTGCTCAGCAGCGGATTCGCTTCTCCGCACTGGCTGACGTTCCGTCAGGCAAGAGAACTCGGAGGGCACGTGCGCCAGGGTGAGGCTGGACTTCCAGTTGTCTACTGGAAGTTCGGCACTCGGGAAGTACAGGACGGGGACGAAACCATCGAGAAGCCCTCGGTATTGTGCCGCTACTACACCGTCTTCAACGTGGAGCAATGCGAAGGGCTCAGGATTCAGCCAGTCGAGCCCGCTCACAATCAACCGCAGGTACAGCCAATCGATGCCTGTGAGCAAGTGATCAGCGCCTGGTTGGGGAAGCCAACGATCAAACATGGCGGAAATCATGCCAGCTACAGCAAGGCTCTCGACTGCGTCCAGATGCCCGAACGGGACCGCTTCAGCAGTGCTGAGGAATACTACAGCACGCTCTTCCACGAGTTGACGCATTCCACAGGGCACCCGACCCGTCTGAACAGGTCAAGCCTCACAGATTTCGAACGATTTGGAGATCAGAACTACAGCCGTGAGGAGCTCGTTGCCGAAATGGGTGCTGCATTTCTTGCGGGGTCCTGTGGCATCGAGAATCGAACCATCAACAACAGTGCGGCATATCTGGCGAACTGGCTTGGTGCACTGAAGAACGATTCTCGCATGGTGCTCGTCGCAGCCAGTCAAGCTCAGAAGGCGGCGGATCTGATACTGGGCGTCAATCCCAGTGACGCCAGGCACTAGCTGGCCAACACAGGCGTTGCGTTCCCACCCCACCCTAAGAAGTGTCCATCATTGGACACCCTTACCGTAGAGAGCGTTTCAGCTTTGCCGTCTTCTCGACTAACTCTCTGATACGCTTGTCCCTCAGTTTCCGCATACCCCTCCTGGCTCTCTCCTGATTTAGCTTTGCGTATTTCGGGTCCCGCTTTCTCAGCGCATAAACATTTTCACGGCAGTCCTCGCAGAAACGTGCTGTGCTTCGCTTCGCTGTAAAACTCTTTCTGCACTCTGGATTCTCACAAGTTTTCTCCTTCGGGTCCTCCCATTTTTGAGAGCTGAGGCGTGTAGCTCCAATGGAGGCAAAAGTAGCCTGGAATCCCTCATTTAGCTTGGATAGGCCCGCCACGTCACGTGGAATGCCGTGTTCGTCTACGAACACTACATCGTTCTTGTCATACCAAGGACGGGCTAGCTTAAAGTAAAAGTCAAACCTCAAGTGCTGCACCTTCGTTGACGGCCTTGAGGAAGAGGTTGCGTAGAGAAACCTACCTTGTTTGCCGCCGACCGATTGAATCGGACCCTTTAGATACTGCTCGTGCTCCTTTGTTCTCATCAAAAACCTCACTGTTAAGCGGTATATCACAAGGTTAGCGTATTAACAATAATTGTGTTTGGACGCACGAAAAGGGATGCAAGGTGGAGGAGTAATCAAATTGGGCTTGCCGTTCCCACAAAAAACCGGCCACTCTCGAAAGCGCTAAACCGACATGTTTCACAAGCCCGGCTCAGACGGGCGGCAGCCTAAGGAACGGGCTGCGACATCTGGGTGGACGGACTACGGAGACCGACCTAGGTAGGAAGCTCGTCGAAGCGGTTGATCCGCAATCCCGAGAGTGTGAAAGATCAAAATGAATACAGTTCGTGTTTCGATTATCTCCGCTCGTGAGGCTCTGGCGAAGGGTTGGGACCTTCAGCCCTCTTTCCAGCGTCTCACGCAACCATCCAAGATTCTCTTCGCTGCAATGAAAGAAAGTGCGATGAAGGGAGTTCTGGTCGTGCCCATCATGACTCGCAATAACGAGGTCGGCGACGGGCGCAAGAGAATGCTGGTACTCAAGAGCTGGTCTACTTGGGAAGCAAATAACGACGTGCCGAAAGGCACGTTCGCTTCCGAGTGGAAGGCTTGCTTGGACAAAACACGGGTCGTGGTCAGCGACTACGACTTGCCTCTGTCCGAGTTCCTCGCTGAATTTGAGCACCACAACCAGATCAACGAACGCATGTCTGGCGGGGAGCTGCTGAATGCGCAGTTCCACGGCTTCCCTGAAGAGATTGCGAAGTTGATACTCAACAACAAGACGTTCCGCAAGCACCGGCGGCTACAGAGTCTTTCATTTCTCGGTTACCTGCTGACCGGTCTGAAGTTCAATGCTCGAACATCAGACGTGCTCAAGAAGATGGCCGAACTCAAAGACTCTGTTTCTGCTGCCCAAGTGGACACGTGCATAAAGACTCTCGTCAACCTGGATGCAGTCTCCGAGCAGATTGCTTTCGCAGTGAAAGACAGCAAGCTGGGAGAGAGCAAGGTCCGAAAGCCCACAGGCAAGAACGACCAAGCGACTCTGCTAAGGCTGCTCGAAAAGTTCGACACGAGCCGACTGCGTGGAGACTTTGACCAACTCCGAGATGGTTGGATTCGCTACCTTGATGCCACGAAGGACAAAATCCAACGTGAATCGACAGGCGAAGACTACACCACATTGGCAGAGTGCTTGGGACTGATTGAGGAGGTCACTGCGTAACAGCCAAAGAAGGGGAGAGGGCAGCCTGTGTGAGGTTGCCCTCTTAATTTCCAGGAGGAGGACATGCCGTTCAATGTTGCCTCGGGAACACGCATTTTCCTTGTCCAATTGACCCCCTGCTTCTATACTTCAACCACAGGAAACCCACCTGTAAGCTGCTGATAAGCCTGGTAGAGCTCCGGCCTCGTGGCTCGCAAGAGCGAACACGAGGCTGCATGGTTCGGGACCAGGGGGTCGGAGGTTCAAATCCTCTCTCCCCGACCAATTTTCCTCCCGCGGAGATCCCCTTCGAGACCCCCCTGAAAAACACCACCAAAGTGGCATTCCCTTCAGAACGTCCCTGGTATACGATTTTGTCTATTGTTGTGATAGACATAGTGCGGTAAAGGGATTGGAATGAACCGAACCAAACAAGGGGAAATTTCCTGCTTCACGGTCGCTATCATCGGCGGAGGGTTTGCCGGAGCGGCGCTCGCCGCGCAACTTCTTCGCCAGTCGCCTAGAAACACCTCGATTGTTCTGGTGGAGAGAGGCGCGCGCGTGGGCAGAGGGGTGGCCTACGGTACGCCGTGCGGGCAACATCTGCTGAATGTTCCGGCGAAGAACATGACCGCCTATCCCGACGATCCCGAGCACTTGCTGCGCTGGGCGCGGCTGAACCATGACGTCAACGTCCAGCCGGGGGACTTTCTTCCCCGCCAGGTCTACGGGCAATATGCTGCGTTCGTTCTGGAGCAGGAAGTCGATCGCCATCCCGGCCGGTTTGAACGTGTGCAAGACGAGGCAGTCTCCGTGGATCACGCCGGCGGAATAGTGGAGATCAAGCTTCGCGCCGGCGAAACTCTGTTTGCCGGCAAAGTCGTGCTCGCTCTGGGGAATTTTCCTCCGGGCGATCCGCGCTTGCCGGGAAAAACACCGCACAGCCAGCGTTACGTCTCAGATCCATGGTCGCCGGGTGCGTTGGAAAATATTTCCCGTGATCACGATCTAGAGCAATATCAGCAAGAGCAGAGCGTCCTGTTGGTCGGTTCGGGCCTAACCAGTGTCGATGTCACCATCGCTTTGCGCGCACGAGGATTCAAGGGGACTATTCATCTTCTTTCGCGCAGAGGCCTGTTGCCGCAAAACCATAAAGCAACCGCGATTTGGACGCCGTTCTGGGATGAGAATTCGCCCAGAACCGTTCGAGGACTCTTGCGGTTAATTCGAGCTCACGTAGAAGTCGCGGAAAACTCGGGCAGCGGCTGGCGCGCCGTGATCGATTCACTTCGTCCTTTTACGCAAGCAATCTGGCGTGCTCTTCCGCGCGCGGAGCGGCGCAGATTTCTCCGTCACGTCCGGCCCTATTGGGAAGTGCATCGCCACCGCGTCGCGCCGGAAATCGGGGTTCCACTGGCCACGCAAATTCAGGATGGCCAGATCGAAACGCATGCCGGACGGATCACCGCCTACGCCGAAGATGCTGACGGAGTCGATGTAACTTACTGTGACCGCAGCACCGGAGAAAAGCGGTCTTTGCGAGTGGGCCTGGTGATCAATTGCACTGGCCCCGAGGCGGATTGCCGCAGGATCGAAAATCCGCTGCTGAACAATCTCTTGCGCCAGAAAATGGTTCGTCCCGATCCTCTTTTTCTCGGCCTTGACGCTTCTGAGGATGGCGCGCTGATCGATGGTCGCGGTGAGCTTTCGGATTTTCTCTACTCACTGGGCCCATCCCGCAAAGGAAGTTTGTGGGAAAGCACCGCAGTGCCGGAGATTCGTGTGCAGGCTGCACAGTTGGCCACTCTACTGCTGGCTGCCAGCGAGCAGGATAAGCCGAAGCTAATCCAGCGCGAAACAGGCGCGGGCTTGCATTCCGCAGCTTGATGAGTTTCGATTTGGTTGGAGAGAAGTGACCGAAGTGCCTTCCAGTTCCTAGTTTGATAACGTGCGGCGAGAGTGATCGTGGGATAATCGCCGCATGATCGAAACTTCGAGTCTCGACTTTGTCTATCTGGAAAGCGATCCGCGAACTCAGCAACCTTCGGCGTGTATTTATTTGAAGGCGGGAGGCCAGCAGGATTACGCCGGCGTTAAAGCCGACCGCTTAGTGACGGCGCACTGTTTAAATTTTATCGAACTGGATGCCGAGATCCGAAGGCTTCATGCGGAACTCGATGAAGTTCGTGCCCGCGCGAAGAAGAAGTTCTATAAGACCCATGCGGCTGTTGCCGGCGCCTAGCCTGCTTTATCCTTAATATCTTTATCTCTCCATATTTCTTCAGCCGACGGGGAAGTTCCGCAAAACAAAAAAATCAGCACTGATCCATTTAGAAAATCCATGTATGCAAGAAATTGCAAACTAGAGACTTTCTTCCTATAATGGATCTATGGAGACCTCAAGTCTTGATCTCGTTTACTTGGACAGGGACCCATTGACTGACCTGCCCTCCGCCGGCATATGCCTCAAGGAAGACATGCGCATAGCTCATGGCAGTGCTGAGGTGGACGGCTTGATCACGCGTACCTGCCTGAATTTCGTCGAACTGGACGCTGGAATCAGAAGACTGCACGCGGAATTGGAAGAGATTCGCGCCAGAGCCAGGAAGAAGTTTTACAAAGCGGAAGCTATGGCTGTCGGCGCGGCCTAGAAGTAGCGGCTCGACCGCTGGTTTTTTATTCGCGGCATTTCTCGGCTTGCCTCTCCGGCAATCTGGGTTGCGGTTGCATCTTTAATCTTATACGCGGACTACACGCGGATTATCCGAGCGAACTTTTAGCCCCTCCGCACGCTTGGAATCAGGTTTACTACTTGCGTCATCCAGAGGCGCTGCGCGAATCTCTATCAATCAGGTAGTCTCTGCAGGAAAAGGAGAATCGTCATGCGGATTGGTGAAACCATTGCCACCTACGATGTGGGACTGGCTTTGCGCGGCAAGAGCGGCAGGTTCGAAATCACCAGCCCTACGGGCGAGGTCTACGACGTGACCTGCAAACCTAATCATTCGGATGCGAACCTGGAATGGTCCAGTGATGGGGATGACCATTCGCCGTTTCTGATTCGCTAGGTGGCGGAGCGAACTTCTTCGGCCGTAACAACAACAGTAACCGCGGAGGTGATCGAGGAAAACAATCCAACCGCACCGGCCCCGCGGCCATTTGTGCTTGAACATGCGGCCGATGCGAACGGCTCGTCCAATGTGGGCAGGATCGAGCTTTTGTATCAGGATGACGAGGAGGGAACTGGACAGCCGTCAGCCTGCGTGTATTTGAGAAGCGAGTTGGGAGATGATGCCGTCGAGGCGGAAGCGCTAATGACCGCGCGATGCGCGACTTTTAACGAGCTTGATTGCGAATTACGAAGAATAGAATCGCAGCTGGATGAGATTCGATCACGGGCGAAGAAAATGTTCTACAAGGCATATGCGGTTGCGGAAAGCGCCTAGCTTTTGTGATGCGATTTGGCTTGCGCGTTGGGCCTGAGGAGCGGGAGATCCTTCGCTTCGCCTGAAGAACGGCTACTCTCAGGATGACAGTGTCATAAAAATTTGCACCGCTCCCTGGCGTGTCCGGATTTTAAACAGAGTAACGACTTCCTTCCCCGAACGAATGTCCTTGTTGCAAAGCGGGAGTTTCCATCGACAAAAAAGCCTGCCGAAATGAATCGGCAGGCGCCTCGTTTCGCAGCTCACCCCGACAGCCGGAGCCACAATCCAAGGCTGCCATACTGTAGCGAATAATATCTAGTATTTCAATAGACAAAGTGTACAACAGTTAAAAATGTAATCACTTTTTAATCTCGTTTGTGAAGTTTTCGAATGATGCGCTACCGGAAGAGCGATAACAAGTGGTGGCATCCGCCTGGTCAGGGCTCAAACTCCACAGGGTGAGTTTAATCACAGACAACGGACCCTCGCGGTGCTGTATACTGAATTCACCCCGATAATTGGCCTCAAAGTTTTCTGGCTGATGCAGCCGATATTTCCCAGGAACGAATGGGAGAAAACTCTCTACTCGTGAAGGCAATCCCTGTGCAAAGCAGTCCGCTCGCGCGGAGTTCTTACAATCTCGATCCCCCTACGCTAAGGAGCTAATCACATGGCGACAGCAGAAGTCCGTCATACGCTGACAGAGCAACAGGCTCGGCAGCTCGCTACCGTTACCAAAACCGTCCCAATGATGGAGGCGATCACGCCGCGCTGGCTGATCACTTTCCTTTCCTGGGTCCCGGTCGAAGCCGGCATTTACCGGCTGAACAAAGTCAAACCTACCCGTCCTGGAACCCGCACCATTGAGTGTGCGCCGGACGACGAAATCGATTTGCCCGAAATTTATGTGGATTACGACGAGAAGCCTCGCGAATACGCATTGAATGCCGTAACTAGCGTTTTGGACGTGCAGACGCGAATTTCTGACTTGTACCGCAGCCCGCACGATCAGATCCGCGAGCAACTGCGGTTGATGATTGAAAAAGTGAAAGAGCGCCAGGAACTGGCTCTCATCAACAACAACGAGTACGGTTTGCTCAACAATGTGGCGCCGGAGATGAAAGTGAAGAGCCGCAGCGGCGCTCCCACTCCAGACGATCTCGATGAACTCATTTCGAAAGTATGGAAAGAGCCAAGTTTCTTTTTGGCGCATCCGCGGGCGATTGCTGCTTTCGGGCGCGAGTGCACGCGACGCGGCGTTCCTCCGCCGACGGTCACCATGTTCGGTTCGCCCTTTATGACCTGGCGCGGAATTCCGATCGTACCGTGCCCCAAGCTGGCCGTAAAAGCCGAGACCACAGACATTCTCCTGCTGCGCACTGGCGAGAAGAAGCAAGGCGTGATCGGCCTCTTCCAGCCTGGACTTCCCGGCGAAGTGTCTCCGAGCTTGTCGGTTCGCTTCATGGGCATCAACCACAAAGCGATCGCGTCGTATCTGATCTCTCTATACTGCTCTATCGTCGTCCTGACGCAAGACGCACTCGGTGTACTGGAGAACGTCCATGTCGACAAATACTACGAGTACAAATAGCGGTAACGGGACGGGCAACGGAGCGAGCAGACCGAAATCGAGCGGATCAAAGTCGAAAGCGAATGCCGAAGGGGCACGCTATTACCCTTTCAGCAGTATGCCTTTGCCGGATCCAGAGACACTCGAGAGGCTGGCGAACGAGTTTTTTCTCGCCATGCCCAAGGATCTGGCGAACGGAGACAGCGCGGAGGAATACGCTGCTTCTCCCGACGTAGAATCGGAAGAAATTCCTACCGTGATGTTTACGGAGGAGATGCTTCCGGCTCAACGCACATCGTTGTTCGAATCCGCTCCCACTGTTCCTGGCTCGGCTCCGTCTACACCGCCCGGACCGCTGACTGAATCCGATCTACGTGCGATTGCCGCATCCTTGGCGGGTTCGATGGCGCTTGTTCCGGGAACTCCGGGAACTGCGCCGATGCCGCCGGTTGCGGGCTCGCCTCCAGGATTCTTTGCGGAGGGAAACAGTTCGCCTCTATCGGTTGCTCCCAAGCTGCCGACAGCCAACGAACTTTTTTCATTTCCCGGTATGCCAACCATGCTCAGCTCACCGCCGACCTCTCCTCCTGGCGGCGCGGATATGAGCACGCTTCCGCAATCTCCCGGCAGCGTTCCAACAAAACCCGGTTCTGCTCCTTACTTTGTGGAAGGCGAAAAAGGAACATCTCCGGCAGCTGCGTCAGTGTTGCCGCCGATTAACGAGTTGTTCTCTTTTCCACGCGTACCGGCAATGCCCAATGTTTCCGGCATTGAAACTATTCCCAACGTTCCGGCGCCACCAACGTCGCCCTCGGCCGCGCCGCCGGACGCTACCATGACAACCGCTACCGGCTTGGGTCAGCCGCACGATGTGAAAGCAGTCACGCCGACAGTGCCCGCCACCACATCGCCTGAGATGAGTGGCGTGCCATCGACTGGCACATCTGGCTCGTCCGGAACTTTTGCCGAACCTGCCAAAACGATTTATCCACGGCCAACCGATTCTGGTGCGGGTCAATCGCACGATGTGAAGGCAGTCACGCCCGCAGTTCCGGCAATGACCACGCCCGAACTGCGTGGCATACAGTCCGCCAGTTCACCGGCCTCATCCGGAACCTCTGTCGATCCAGAAACAGCAATATATCCCGGCGCGGCAACATCGCTTCCGCCGTTGAGTGAATTGTTCTCTTTTCCGGGAGTGCCCGGAGCGCAGTCCGCTCCCGGCGTTCCAGCATTCCCTTCTTCGACGTCGGCGCCTCCATCCACGGAGGCGGACCTGCGCAACACAACTCCGCATCCGAGCGTTCCTGGCCTGGGTGTTCCTGCGTTAGGCAATGTCGCAGGCACCGAGACCTCAGCACCTCACAAAGGAACGCAGACCGCTGCCGAAACCACTGCGGCGACTCCGCGACATGGAGCCTACGAGTTTCGCCCCGACGTCGTGCCGGAAGACTTGGGAATCGCAAAACGTCCGCTTGACGCCAAGCTGATCCGGCGTGACTTTCCCATTCTTGAAGAGCGCGTGCATGGCCGTCCGCTGATTTGGCTCGACAACGCTGCCACTACTCAGAAACCAAATGCGGTCATCGATCGCATCTCGGATTTTTACCGGCACGAAAACTCCAACATCCATCGCGCCGCTCACGAACTCGCCGCACGTGCCACCGACGCTTACGAAAGCGCGCGTGAGAAGACTCGCCGCTTTCTGAATGCGTCAACCACCCGCGAAATCATTTTCGTGCGTGGCGCCACGGAAGGCATCAACCTTATTGCGCAGGCTTGGGGACGACGCAATGTTCGCGAAGGCGATGAAATCGTCATCACCTGGCTCGAGCATCACGCCAATATTGTTCCCTGGCAGATGCTCTGTTCGGAAAAAGGCGCTCGCCTGCGCGTGGCGCCTGTCAACGATCGTGGGGAAATCATTCTCGAAGAGTACGAGAGGCTGCTCGGTCCGCGCACAAAAATCGTGTCGTTGAGCCAGGTATCGAACGCGCTTGGAACCATCACGCCTGCGCGCGAGATGGTTGAGATCGCGCACCGCTACGGCGCTCGCGTGGTGGTCGACGGCGCACAAGCAGTTTCCCACATGCCAGTGGATGTGCAGGCTCTCGATTGTGACTTCTACATATTCTCCGGGCACAAAGTTTTTGGGCCCACGGGAATCGGCGTAGTTTTTGGCAAGCTCGACGTGCTCGACACCATGCCTCCATGGCAGGGTGGCGGCAACATGATTGCCGACGTCACATTCGAAAAGACTACGTATCAGCCGGCGCCCGCACGGTTCGAGGCTGGCACCGGCAACATTGCCGATGCCGTTGGACTGGGATCTGCGCTCGATTACGTGAGCGGAATCGGAATGGAAAACATCGCCGCCTACGAGCATGAGCTGTTGAATTACGGTACGGCGAGACTGCTCACGGTGCCCGGCTTGCGGTTGATCGGAACAGCGCGCGAAAAGGCAAGCGTGATGTCTTTCGTTCTCGATGAAGTTCGCACGGAAGATGTTGGAGTCGCGCTCAACCAGGAAGGCATCGCCGTGCGATCCGGCCACCACTGCGCTCAACCCATTCTGCGCCGCATGGGAGTGGAAAGCTCAGTCCGGCCGTCGCTCGCCTTCTACAACACCTGTGAGGAAATTGATGCGCTTGTCGCCGCACTGCTTCGTTTCCAGGCAGGCCGGGGACATCGCAAGTTGTAATCTGAGCGGAGGCGAGGAACTCGTCTCCGCTCGGCACATCACACCTCCTATCGCCCGCCGAACGAGGATCTATTCGATCTTCAAGAATTTCCAGAACTACCAGGAAACGGCCACGCTTTTTTCCCTCTAGCGGATGGAACCGCCCGTTCAGCGGGTACTTTCCTCTTGACAAATGTTGGGCGCGAATTAAACTCGGTGCCTACCCTGGTCGAGGTTTGGGCTCTTGCCGCTCTATCGCGAAAGCTAGCGAGCGAGCGTCCTTTTTTCGGAATGCGTATTCTTTTGATTTTTCTTAGCGAGGATAAGCAGTGGAAGCAGCGAAGGGCGGGGATGGGGCCGGGATAAGGACCTCTGAGTTCAAAGTGAGAACCCCCTCCGCTTGCTCTGGGGAAGGAGCGCTGTCACTGCTGGAGGCTCCGCCTCGTCTTACTGAGGAAGAAGATCCGTTGTCGTCTTCGCATGCTGAATTCAGCGAACTTTGCCGCCTTGTCAAAGACAGTCACCTCCTGCAAAAAAAGACAGCGTCTCGCCTCTGGTTCAGGGTTGCAATTCTGCTCTTCGTGATCGCCTTAATGGCGGCGGCGATGATTTTTGGACGCGATAGTGTTGTGTTGCAACTCTTCAACGGTATTCTTCTTGCGTTCTTCTTCATGCACGTTTCGTTTCTGATGCACGATATCGGTCACCGGCAGATCTTTCGATCATCCGCTACTAGTCGTGCTATCGGCATGCTTCTTGGCGATTTATTAGTTGGCGTGAGTTATACCTGGTGGATCGACAAGCACAACCGTCACCACAGAAATCCGAATCACGTTGATCTCGATCCGGATGTAGAGTTTGCGGGCCTGGCTTTTTCCGAAGAACAGGCGATGGCGAAGAAATGGCCCTGGACGTTGAGCGTGAAATACCAAGCATTCCTGTTCGTTCCCCTGCTGCTTGGGGAGCACTTGCATCTGCACCTGGTCTCCGCTGCGCATGTCCTCTCGGGACGGGCTAAGGCTCCCTGGACCGAGGGGATCCTGCTAGTCTGCCATCATATTGCTTGTTTCGCAATCATTTTCACCGTTCTCCGCCCGCTGCCGGCAATTGCCTTTCTGGTGTGTGGCAAAGCGCTGGGAGGGTTATACGCCGGACTGGTTTTTGCGCCCAATCATAAAGGCATGCTTGTGATCGACTCGGGCTCGGATGTCAGTTTGTTTCGGCGACAGGTCTTAACCTCACGCAACGTGCGATCCGGCCTCATCAATGACTTTTTGTACGGGGGTTTGAATTACCAGATCGAGCACCATCTTTTTCCGTTTCTGAGGCAAGATCAACTGCCGGCAGCGCAAGCCATCGTTAAGCCTTTTTGCCGGGAGCGCGGAATTCGTTATCACGAAACTGGGATTTTCCAGTCGTTGAAAGAAATTCTGCAACACCTCCACGAAGTTGGCGCTTCGGTTCGTGCCCATAACGCGCGGAGCCTTTCGAGTCAGGGAGCCAAATCATGACAAATCCGGCCGGGCAAACTCCGCTTGCACAGAACTGGGACGCAGTCGTAATGGGCGCAGGTCCGGGAGGACTCGCCGCGGCGATCCATCTGCGGCGTGGTGGTCTTAGCGTGCTCTGCATCGAGCCGGATAAATTTCCGCACGACCGCGTGGGTGAATCGCTCGACTGGTCGGGTCCGGGATTGCTGGCGCAGTTGGGGATTTCGAGGGATTCGTTGATCGCAGATAAGGTCGCGACTTACAAACGGCATATTGAAATTGTGCAGCCCGACCGGCCGGCCTATCAAGCCCAGCCGGAAGCCTGGTTCCAAAACCCTCCGCTGAAATTTGAAACCGTCACTCTGCACGCGGACAGAAAGGCACTGGATCAGCGCATCTTCGAAACTGCCTGCCAGGCGGGTGTGGAATTCTTGTGGGATCGGGTTACCGAAATTGAAAGCGACGGAGAGCGCGTCACGGCAGTGCGCACGGCGGATGGACAATGCATCGAAGCTCGTTGGTTCATCGATGCCTCCGGGCTGGGCGCGCGGTTGCTGGCGCGGAAATTCGAAGTTCCAAAAATTGAGTACGGCAAGAAAAAGGTTTGCTTGTGGTGCCACTTCGAGACGCCGATTCGCACCGAAGGAACTACTTTCTACGGCAACGTCTTCTCGGATGAGTACCTGAGCTGGATTTGGGAGATACCGATCTCGCCGACAGTGACGAGCGTGGGTTGCGTGATGTCAGCTGATTTCGCCAAACAGCAGCGGCATCTGGGGAAAGAAACTCCGCAAATCCTGTGGGACGCTCTCGCTCCGTACGCGCGCTTTAACGGACTGTTGAAGGAGCAGCCTGATGCGGCGGTTCATTCCGCCGCCTACCGATCGTATGTTCACACGAATGCGTGCGGCCCCAACTGGCTGATGGTGGGAGAAGCCGCGTCGCTGCCCGATCCGCTTACCGCAAACGGCGTGACTGCGGCGTTCCGGCACGCCGCGGAGGGAGTAAAGTTTATTCTCCAGTCAAACGAGCGCGGCGAACTCACGGCGCGTCAGCGCCGGATCTACAACACCAACGTCCAGCGCATGGGGCACGTTTTCAATCACAGCATCGAGACTTCAATTTACGACAATTCCATTCGATGGGGCCTCGGCGTGATGCCCGCGCAGAAAATCTACACCGCATTTTCCTACACGGTAAATGCCCTGTATACAAGATTCCGGCCGCAAGGATGGCTGTCGATGCTGTGTTTCGGCTGCATGATGAAAGGCGTTTGGGCATGGATGGAAGCCTGGGCCTTGCTGGGACGCGTAAACTGCTTTCTGCGCCCGGGACTGAAGACGCGGCATCTTCAAGTGGCGCCCACGAGGTAGCGCCATTCGGCACACAACCAGCGCGATGAATTATTGGGTGCGCGGAAACGGCCCACCCATTTTACTCATCCACGGAATACCCACCAATGGCCGCCTTTGGGATTTCGTCGTCGAACGGTTGCAAGAGCAATACACGTGCGTAGTTGTGGACCTGCCCGGATTCGGCGAGTCTCCCACTCCGTCGGATGGTTCCCGCGACCCCGCGCGGTTCGCAGGCGAGTTAGATAGACTCGGCCGCGATCTCGGCTTCGCCTCGTGGAACGTAGTGGGGCACGACGCCGGCTCTACGATCGCCGTTCATCTTGCCGCCGCTTACCCTCAGCGGACGCGCCGACTTGCGCTGCTCTCACCTCCGTTGTTTCCCGAGTTCCGTCCGCCCTGGTTTATCCATCTGATTCGCACGCCGGTCCTCGGCGAGATTATTGCGCCAGCCATGATTTACGCGATTTGGAACGGTGGCATGCAATCCATCATCGAGAGGACGGACCCAGCCCTGCCAGAAATTCTGGAAAGCTTTCACAAGCCTTTCCGCGGATTGGCTGGCGCACGGCGCCTGACCTGGCTGGTGCGCTGGGGTAACCCTGAAGAAGTACTAGGGAGAACTGCTGCACTCTTGAATAAAGTTTCTGCTCCAACGCTGATCCTGCACGGCCGACGTGATGGAGCCATTCCGGTCAGCTTTGCGGAAAAGGCTTCGCAAATGATCCCGGATGCACGCGTTCACTTCTTTGATTCCGGGCACTTCCTTCCTTTGAATGTTCCAGATGCGGTTTCAGATCAATTGCGGGCTTTCTTCGCATCAGATCTCGAGGCTGCGCCCACAGTTTCCAGAATGGAATTCCAGACGCAAAACAACAAGAGATGAAAGTCGAAGAACTCAGCCTGCCGGCGAGAGACGGCATGCCACTCGCCGCAACGATTTTCCGCCCGGACAACTCTACCCAAGGCAATCCGTTCGTACTGATCACTTCGGCCGTCGGCGTGAAGCGAGCGTTCTATAAAAAGTTTGCAACCTATCTCTGCGATCAGGGCTTCAGCGTGCTCTGCTTCGATTACCGTGGAGTTGGTGATTCGCGCCCCAAGAGCTTGTTCCGTTTCAAAGCCACCATGAGCGATTGGGGAGAGAAGGATGTTGCTGGAATGATCGATTGGATTGCGGCCGAGCATGCTCACGAAAAGCTCATGGTTATCGGTCACAGTGTCGGCGCGCAGCTTGTTGGACTGGCTCCAAACAATGAAAGGATAGCCGCGATGCTCTCCATCGCCGGGCAAAGCGGTTACTGGGGACTGTGGTCTTCCCCCAGAAAATATCTTATGGCCGCGTTGTGGTACCTGATCGTCCCAAGTATCACACCCGCGATTAAATATTTTCCGGCTCGGTGGCTTGGGCTCGGGGAAGATTTGCCGGGCGGAGTTATCCTGGAGTGGGCGCGCTGGTGCCGCAATCCGAACTACATTGTCGACGACGCGGGTAACCCAAAGCGCGAACACTTTGAAAAGTTCAAAGGGCCCATTCTCTACTACAGTTTTGCGGACGACATTTACGCACCCCAGGCAGCCGTTGAACATTTGATGAGCTTCTACACCAGCGCTGCCAAGTCTGGGCGTCACATCCTTCCAGGCGAACTCGCACTCCGGTCGATTGGCCACTTTGGTTTCTTTCGCGAGAAAATGAAGCCTCTGCTCTGGGCTGAAGCTTCTGCGTGGCTGACGCGGCAGTCATAGAGTTATTAGCCAGGCATTCCAATTTTCTCCTGTTATAAGCTATGCCCATGTCAGATCTCGAACATGGCGATGGTGGCTCCGGTAGCCGCGCGCTGATCCCGGAAAACTACGGAAGACTCGTTTTGCTTCTGCCGGGGGACCGCAGGCAGGAATTCACTCTATCGAAGGCCCGCATCAGTATCGGGCGCGCGACCACCAATGATGTGGTCGTGCCAGATTCCAGAGTATCGCGCAACCATGCCTTGCTCGAGTGCAGCGCCGCGGGCTGCACCGTCGTCGATGCCGGATCGCCCAATGGAATCTGGATCAACGGTGTGCGCGCCGAGCGCCACTTGCTCAAGCCAGGCGACACACTGGTGATGGGAGGCGCAACAGCGCGCTTCGAAGCTGGAGTGTCTGAAACCGACGAGCAGATGACCAGCATGAATTCGGTCGCGGACATGAATACCGCGCTCTCGCAAGTTTCGCTGCAAATGGAAGTCGCCGAGACAAACACTGCGCGCCTGGCGGTTCGCGCCGGCGGCAAAACTTGGGAGGTCGCGCTCGACCAGGACACGATGACCATCGGCCGTTCATCGGGGAACGACATCGTGCTCGACCGCGAGAGCGTATCTCGCCACCATGCGCGCTTGGAACGCCGCGGCGACAAATTCGTCATTCAGGATTTGAAAAGCGGCAACGGCACCCGAGTCGGCGCCGCGAACATCGATCAGCACGTGCTCGCCGATGGCGACATTATCAAGATCGGCGACGCACGCTTGGTTTACAAGGCGGTGTTCTCCAGCGACGATCTCACTGTGGTAGACCAACCGCACCAGCCCGCGCGGAACCCGGTAATCGTCATTCCGGGCATGGGAGGTTCCAAGCTGTGGCGCGGCAGCGAGCTGGTTTGGCCCAACGTCCGTCATCTGCTATCCAATGTAGACGAGTTGTCCTTCGCCAATCAGCTCGAGGCGCGCGGCGTCTTGGACGAAGTGGTGATCATTCCCAACTTCATCAAGCTCCAGCAATACAGCTTGCTGACGGATTATCTGGTGGAAGAACTGGGTTACGAGACAGGACGAGACTTGCTGGAGTTCGCTTATGACTTCAGGCAGGACGTGAGGGTCTCAGCCCGGAAGTTGGCCGCCGTTGTAGAAGGTTGGAAGGTCGATGCGCCGATCACGATTATTGCGCACAGTCTGGGCTGCCTGTTAAGCCGCTACTATGTGGAGCGCCTCGGCGGCAAGAACAGAGTCGGCAGGCTGGTGCTCATGGGAGGCCCGCACTCTGGCGCACCTCATACTTTTGCGGCCATGGTGCAGGGCGTGAATCTGTTCCCTCTCGGATTGCTGGATCGGTGGCTCCGAGACGTGCTGGCCGGCTGGCCGTCCACGTATCACTTACTACCGACGTATCCCTGCGTCATCACTCCAACTGGAACCGATATGGACATCTTGGAGAATGGAAGCTGGCTGCCGGAATCGAGGCGCGCACTGCTGGCCACGACACGGGAGTTCCGCACGGAACTCGGCACCCGGTCCAGCGTACCCACCGTCAGTATCTTCGGTTATGGGCTGAAGACGGTTACAAAGATCCGCTTCGACTGCGACGCAAGCGGGCTTTGCCGGAGCATCAGTTCAGTCGCCGAGCTGGCCGGGGACGGCAGCGTTCCCGAAAGAAGCGCCTGCATGGAAGGAACTGAGATCCATCCTGTTCGCCAGCATCACGGTGTGATGTTCGTGGATAGCGATGTGCAGAAGCGACTAAAACTGGAGCTGACGCGACGGTTCAATGTGAGCGTGTGACCTGTTTGCCACTTCTAATGATCGATTCGACATGTAGATTTCTTAGCCGCAATCGTGTGTCTCAATTTTTCCTCCTCTGTGTGCCAACCTGAATTCATCCAGCGGCCATTGTGGTAAACAAAGATCATCCATGACTCGGCTTCAACCGAACGATCGTCTCGCGTTACACTGCGCTCAAGACGGATGTTATCGAGATCAAGGCGGCAGGAGCCAGAACGAGATCGAATGCCGCAGTCGGCACCCGGCGAGTTAGGTGACCTCGGTGGTATCGCGCCACCGTCCGGATGAGGCGGCGATTTGTCGCAGCACGCGCAACAGCACAAAATAAAGAAACAGAATCGCCAGCGGACCAATCAACAGCCAGGCTGACATGGCATGCACTGCCGCGAGCCACAAAGTAGCTAGCGCATGCCGCGAGTCGGCACGGACCATGGATAAAATTTGCGTCAGTGACAGCCGCAGCGGCGTCGCACGAAACAACATTTCGCCCAAGCGGATAAACGGCAATAAAAAAAACAGTTGCAAGGGATAAACCACATAGTTCACCAACTGGATCGCCGGGAGGTTCAGGCGGAAGACCACGGCAGCTGCGGCGCATAGCATCGTCGTGGAACCGGGCACAGGAAAGATGCCCAGCACAATCCCAAAAGCCAGGCTCAGAGCAATTTTCTCGGGTGTGATTCCCTGGGTCAGAAGGGCCATGCTGGGCCCAACTACACGGCGATCGAAAAAACCACGGTTCATGTTGTAGATCATAAGCGGTTGACGCCTACATGGAAACGATCTGCCGCAGTTTTACGCTGTGCCGAAGTCCTTTCCTGCGTACCGGAAAGGTCGCGCGTTAAACACAAGTATTTTCGTTACGGAAATGCGGAAAGCAACTTGATCGGCATCACTTGTGATTCATCTTCGCGGGCAATGAATCCTGGAAGTTGCTTGTTCCTGCTCTACATGGAGAGCGCGATCTCACAATCAATATGCGTTCCGGCTGTTGAACATGCGGAGCAGGGTCATGGTGATGATTTGCAGATCGAAGGTGAGACTCCAGTTGCGGAGATAGTAGAGGTCGTATTCCACGCGCTTTGCAATGGAGGAATCCCCGCGCCATCCGTTGACCTGAGCCCACCCGGTGATTCCAGCCTTGAACATGTGGCGGGAGTTGTAGCGGTCGATTTTTTCGAGGAACCGTTCGACGAAGTAGGGACGCTCCGGACGCGGGCCGACAATGCTCATGTCGCCTCGAAGAACGTTTAGAAACTGCGGAAGTTCGTCGAGGTTGGTGCGGCGCAGGAAGGCGCCGAACACCGTGCGGCGCGGATCTTGGGCGCTGGTCCAACGCGTGTCTTCTTCCTCGCGACTTCCCACGTTCATGGTACGGAATTTGAGCATGGGAAAGACGCGTCCGTTTAATCCAACTCGATTCTGGACAAAGAAAATTGGGCCGCGGCTACCCAGTTTTATGGCGAGAGCGATCATCAGTGCGACTGGCAGAGTGACCAAAAGGATAAGAAACGAGAAGCCTACATCGAAGATTCGTTTCTGGAATAGATACGATCCGGTTTCCGCCAGAGTCGGACGCAGATCGAGCATATGAAAACCACCGAGGTCGATGAGACGGTCGCGCAACTCAACGCCCTCCCCGAGATCGATTACGACTCGGGTAGGAACACACAGACTTTCCAGCAACGGCGCGATTCTCCGAACATCCTTTAAGCGCGCGGCAGGCAGCGCGATGATGACATCATGGATTGAATTTCCATTGGAAAATGTGGGGATCTGGTCCAGTTCGTAGACGGGACCATCCACTTCAACCTCTTGATCCGGAAGCCTAACGAAACCCACCACCCTGCAGGGCAGGACTTCGCCGTGCAATAGCGACGTGCTGACTCGTCGCGCAAAACTATCGGTTCCGACCATCAGAATCTTGACTTCGTTCCTGCCGTCTTTGCGCAAAAATTCGAGGAAGACGCGGAAAAGCACACGCGTCAAACTGGCGAGAGCAAACAGAGCGACTGCGCTGATGCCAACGACCAGGCGCGAATAACTCGCCTGGCGATAGAGAAAACCAGCCGCCATAACCACCGCATAGGTGAAGGCAAGAGCTTCGAGCAATCGGCGCGATTTCCCGCCCGGCGCGTACAACTGCTTCACATTCCAAAGACCCGACTCCTCTGCCGCTATGGCCCAGACGATCGTGGTGAGGAGCAGAACGCTCCAGTAAGAAGGCAGCCCTGCTGGAGGGGTTCGCGAGAACAAAAAATTGAACCCGAAGCGTACTCTTACGGCGATGAAATAGGCGCACGCCGGCAACAACAGCGTTAAGATTTTCAAATACAACCGCGCGAAACTGAGGCGAGTGCGAATCATACTCTCTCTTTCGCCCCCTAAAGCACGCTTCAGCCTAGCACTGAACCGTGTAACCAGAATATCTAATTCAGTTTTATTTCGCCACTATGCCATTCCCGTTGAATCTCAGATGTCACTCTGAGCTTCATTGGTTGCTAAGAACCCGAGAGCAAAAGAAATGTTGCGAGCCGCTTTAAGAAAAGATCGCTCTATGTTTATGGAACGTTATTTACTGAAGATTCTTGCCAGAATTATTTTCCTACCCGGGATTGCGGGCAGAATGCGAACTCGACGATGGATGTCCAGCTGGTCTGAGCATTTGTGACCAGGATAGGAGCGAGCCACTTTTCATATTGGACGGAGGCGGACAAGTTCAAGTCCCGATGAAACCACCAGTTCGCTTTCACTGAACCGTCGTTTATGGTTTCCCCGCCGGGAATAAAATCTTCGTCGACCTTCGCATGCCGGTAACCAATCTGCACAGAACTCCGCGCGGTAAACCAATAATTGCTCCACGCCTGAAAACCCATGCCCTCTCGCCCGATCCAGTCACCGATCAAGTTGCCTTTGTTGGTGTAGAGGTCTTTGTAAAAGCCGTCCCAATAAACGTAATCGCCGCGAATGCTGCGTGCGGTCGGAGGGTCGGTGTACACGGATTCGACGCGGAAATCCACCTTTGGCAGACGCGGCAAACGTGGCATGTACAGGCCCGACCGAATCGCAGTGCGGGCCGGATCGTAAATGGGGTTGTGGCTGTTATCGAGATTGAAGGGATTGGCCGCCGGCAAGAGTCCATCAGCATAGATCGATAGCCAGTCGCGGAGATGCGGCACGCGGTAGGCGAAATCGAGTCCTATCGTTCGCTTGCCTGGATCGCGATTGGAGGGATACTCGAAAGAGGATTTGGTGGCGACGTAGCTTTCCCAGATCGCGCCCGCGGTCAAGGCACGGCCCACGCCGCCGAGTTCAGATGTGCGCTCGAGTCCAATTTCCCAGTTGGACGTTGGTTTAAAGCTAATTTTTTCGCCGTGAATCAGCGGCCTCGGAGGAAATTCGTTGCCGGATAATTTGCCAAAGAAAAAATCCAGTTTGATCGGACCGAGCCAGCGGAAAATCCAAAAAGGATTCTCTATGGTTCGGCTCGCTCGGAACATGTAAATAGGTTCAGCATTGTCGCTGAAGATCAGGGCGCCACCTTCCGCAGGGCCCCACCACAGGCTCTGTTTGCCGAATGAGAGATTCCATCGATCCGCGTTAGCCGCTGCGTACGTATCCAGAAGCGTGAACTGACTGGTTGTCGCGATCGGAGTATAGGGCAGGAGCGGATTTTCATCCGCCGTGGCGATCGCTTGCCGTGCAGCAAGCGGAAAGCCGGGCGCAGAGGGTGCGTGCTGATATTCACCTCGAACGTAAAGCGTGAAGGGTCCAGCCGCGCCGTAACCAGAAAATCCGTCGTAGGAGTTGAATCCTTTTTGATAGGGACGGCCGAAGTTGTTAATAATCGTCTGGCCGAAATGGTAGCTGTCGTTCAGTGGCATGCCATTGATCGACATGTCCTGGGTATAGACCGATTCAACTTTCGCAGTCAGGTTTGATTCGCCGGCCAGCAGCTGCATTTCGTAGGCAAATTCCTGTTCGAGTTCGAGGTCAAGCGAGGTTGCTTCTTTGGGAGCGATTTCGTCCAGTTCCAGATTCTTTTTCGCCTCGTTCACGAGATTTGCGACTTCCATGCGAGTCCAGGGGCGCGATGCGAGAAACTTATTATTGATATATCCCATACTCGCCAACCTATCGAGCGCCGGATAGACCCAGTTATCGAGTGGCACGTAGGGTGAGCCTAAGTTTATCGTTTCGCGGGCGGCATCTTCGTCACCCTTGCTGAACGTGCCCCATTTTGCGATCTCGGCCTGGCTGTAAGACGAGTGGGAGCGGAAAACCTGGCGGCCCATGTACCAGCCCAGAACGCTGCCGACGACGACGTCAGAGGCAAAATGTTTCTGACCGGCAAATCGCGCGGCGCTCACGCCTCCGGCCAGGCCGTAGGCAACTATCTCGGTGAGCGGCCCGGGATATTCGTGAGCGATCACACTGGCGACGGCCCAACTAATGGCAGCGTGCTGTGAAGGGAAAGAATCGCCACCTTGAAAAAACCGGCCTTGGCCTCCGTTGGTGAAAGGGCGCTGCCGTCCAAACGCATAGGAGAAAATTTCCGTGTCCACGAAGGTATCGATCGCGGCTTCGCCGCTTAGCAGGCCAGTCTCGCGTTGTTGGTCGTTGTGGTCGAGATGTCCGAGAACGAAGAGTCCTCCACCGGCAGCGGTCATGGCTGCTAGACCAGCATTGGAGAATGTGACCGCGTGTGAAACTGTGCTCGGATTTGTCGGCGCGTGTTTCTCAATATTTACATCGCTGGCCACCAGCCCCAAGCCGGCAGCGACGACCGGGACCGACCACTCCCATTCGCTCGCGGTCATGTGAAATGGAGCCGTCCAAAAATTCTTTTGATCCTGAAACAGATTGCGCGGAAGCGACTGCAAGCTTGCCGGGCTTGGCCAAAATTCGGCGGGCTGCATGTATGGTTTCGAAGGCTGGGACTGCGGCTTTGCAGAAGGCGTGGGATTTTCCGGCGGATCTGAAACGGCCTGCGCATGAGCGACCCGTTGCAGATGTAAACATAAGCCGACCAGCGCCACCGCCATCCACCAGGCTAGGCGGGCATTAGCGTAATGGCCCCTAGTTTCGGCCATTTTGATAAACCGGGGAGGTAGCTTCATTTTGCGGGTTGATATCCAGCGGACACAGAACTACCCTTCTTTTCACATAAATACAGCATCATTTTCACATGACTGATCATCCTAGCAGCCGTATTTGGCACCTTACCATAGCAGTCAAAAGCCGGCTCGAAATAGAATAGGTAAGCTTTCGACGGTACGGCTGGACGTGTCGTAATCGATTTCCGGCTACCTTAGATGCAGGTTCACGCGATGCGGCTGATTGAAATACAATTTGCGGAATGGCGTGAAAGGCAAAGTTGCGAGTCATGAATCCGACCATTCAGACCGACACACCGCTCGAACCGATGATCGACGAGAGAGACGACGCAAACGCCGAAACCGAGAGTTCTGCACTTGATCTGCTGATTCTCGTTCTCGAGCGCAAGCGCTTCATTGCGCGTTTTGTGATGGGGGCGGCTGTGGTGGCGACCGTGGTCGCATTCTTGCTGCCCGTTCGATACGAGGCCAAAGTTGTGCTGCTTCCTCCGGCACAAAATTCGTCGATCAGTTCGATGATGGGACAACTGGGCGGCCTCGGAGCATTGGGATCGCTGGCCTCGCTCGCTGGTGGAGGCCTCGGTATCAAAAATCCCGCCGACATGTATGTGTCTTTCCTGACCAGCCGAACGGTCGAAGATGCAATGATCCAGCGTTTCGACCTGATGAAGGAATACAAGGAAAAGCGCATGGTGGACACGCGAAAGGAATTCGAAAAGCGCACGACGGTGGTCGCGGGCGCAAAGGATGGGCTGATCCGCATTACGCTCGAAGATGGCGATCGGAAGCGGGCTGCCGAAATGGCGAATGCCTACGTGGATGAATTCTGCAAGCTCTCGGCGTCGCTGGCGATCACGGAGGCAGCGCGGCGGCGGCTGTTCTTTGAGCAGCAAGTGCAGCAGGCGAAAGACAAACTGACTGAGGCCGAAGAGGCCATGACAAAGACCGAACAATCCACCGGCGTTTTGCAGATTGACAGTCAGGCGCGATCGCTGGTGGAATCAGCCGCCATCTTGCGGGCGCAGGTGGTAGCCAAGCAAGTGCAGATTGAAGGCATGCGATCGTTCGCGACCGAAGACAATCCCAATCTCTTGCTCGCGAAGCAGGAACTCGCTGCGCTGCAATCGCAACTGCAGCATGTGGCCGGATCGGAGAGCGATACCGGATCCGATATCAACCTGTCGAAGGGCAGAGTGACGCAATCCGGAATGGAATACCTTCGCCGATTTCGCGACCTCAAGTACCAGGAAACCGTTTTCGAGTTATTAGCGAAGGAATTTGAAATCGCCAAACTTGACGAGGCACGCGAGGGGTCGATTGTTCAGGTAGTAGATGCTGCCGTGGCTCCGGATAAAAAATCGTCGCCGCACCGCACGCTGATCGTGATAGCAAGTACGGTTCTTGCGTTCTTCACGGCCGTGTTCTGGGTCTGGCTGCGGAAAAGGTTGGACGCCAGCTTCGATGTGCCCGAGAATCGGCGGCGCCTGCGAGCAATCAAGCATTTCTGGAAGATAAAGCCCGATACTGCATAGGTGCGGGGGATTCGGGAACGTGTTGACTGTGTCGATGTTCCGTATTCGCCATGGTTGCGTAGCGGGACAGTATGCAATAATTGGTTTAAACCTAAACCGTTTCGGTAGCATCCCATAAGGGTCCGATAAACCCAGACGTATAGAATGCGTGTTTTGTTTTTAAACCCGCCCTTCCATCCCCGTTTCTCTCGGGAGCAGCGTAGCCCTGCGGTCACTAAGAGTGGAACGCTCTATTACCCCAAGTGGCTGGCGCATGCCGCCGGGGTTGCAATTAAGCAAGGGCACGATGTGGACTTGGTTGATGCTCCCGCAGCCGGATACTCCGTGCAGGCTGTGATCGACCGTATCAATGCCAAGAACATTGAAGCCGTTGTGTGCGACACTTCCACGCCCAGCATTCTCAACGACGTCAGTGTCATCAATTCGCTGGTGGCCGCGAAGCCATCTTTGCATGTGGTGATGGTGGGCCGGCACGTGTCGTCGCTTCCGAAAGAAACACTGGCTATGTCGGCGTCACTCGAAGCGGTTGCGATTCGCGAGTATGAATACACAGTGCGCGACTGGTTGGAAGCGAAAGCCTGTGGTGCAGATCTTTCTGGCGTCGATGGCTTGGTGTGGAAGCGCACTGGGTCAGGAGAGATAGTCAGCAACAAGCCACGCGAAGCCATCAAGAATCTTGATGAATTACCTTTTGTCTCCGAAGTGTATCGGCGATTCCTGCATACGCCGGATTACTTCTATGGGCACTCCCTCTGGCCGCTTGTAGTTTTCGACACCAGCCGCGGATGCCCGTATCACTGCTCGTTCTGCGTTTATCCGCAGACTTTCAGTGGGCACACCATGCGCTACCGCTCGGTGGCGAATGTGGCTGACGAGTTCGACTTTGTCGCGCGCGAAATGCCCGAGATCAAAACCGTCATGCTTGAGGACGACACCTTCATCATAAGCAAGCCGCGCACACTCGAGCTGGCGAATGAACTGATCCGCCGCGGCAACAAGCTGCCATTCGATGCCAATTGCCGTGCCGACATTGGAGCTGAAGGAGATTTGCTTTCCCGGTTGCACCAAGCCGGGGCGCGTTTATTCTGCGTTGGATTCGAGAGTGGCGACGTGGAGGTCATCAATGGAATGAAAAAAAATAACGATGACCGCCGCGACGTCAAATATCACGCCGAGGCTCATCGATTTGTTAAACGCTGCCGCGAGGCGGGCATCATGGTGCATGGCTGCTTCATGGTCGGCAATCTGAACGAAACGCCCGCCAGTATGGAAAAGACGCTGCAGTTTGCCAAGAAGCTGGGACCCGATACCGCGCAATTCTTTCCGATCATGGTGTATCCGGGAACAACTGCATACGAAGAAGCGAAGAGGCGCGACTACATTCAGATCGAAGACTGGGGCGCGTGGTTGACGAAAGACGGCCTTCACAACAGTGTCGTCACCCTGCCCAACATCACGCACGAACAATTGGTAACTTTCTGCGACCGGGCGCGGCGAAGTTTTTATCTCAGCCCTTCTTATCTTTTCTACAAGCTTAAACAGTCGCTGAAAGATCGGCGCGAATTGCAGCGCAATGTGAAGGGATTTATCACGCTGTCGAAGTACTTGTTGCGCGGGAGCCAGCACGATAAAACCGAGACGCCGAAGCACACGCCAAGCAACGACGGCGTCGCGCCGCTCGCGAGCACTCCGGGCGGGAATTAGACAGGTCTCGGCGTCAGCAAATGGAGGGCGCCATCGAAGATAGATCAATATCGATCATCATCCCGACATTTAATGGCGCTTCGCGGATTGGCAATTGTCTTGATGCGCTACTGAAGCAGACGACCGGGCGGGACGTGGATATTCTGGTTGTGAACGACGGCTCGACCGACAACACCGCAGAGGTGGTTAGAGGCAATCCGGGGGTTCGCCTCATCAGCCAAAGAAATGCCGGGCCAGCGGCGGCTCGCAATCGCGGCGCGTTGGAAGCGCGCGGCACGCTGCTGCTGTTCACGGATGACGATTGCGTGCCGATGGCGGGATGGCTGAACGCAATGATTGAGCCCTTCGATGATCCGGAAGTGGTTGGAGCGAAAGGGATCTACCGAACACGCCAGAAGCGACTGGCGGCGCGCTTCGTCCAGATCGAGTACGAAGACCGTTACCGGCTGATGGCTCATCTTGATTGCATCGATTTTATCGACACCTACTCGGCGGCGTTTCGCCGCGACCGCTTCCTGGAGATGGCCGGATACGATACTTCTTTTCCGGTAGCCTGTGCTGAAGACGTTGAACTCTCCTACCGGATGTCGGCCGAGGGTTGGAAGATGAAGTTCGCGCCCGCGGCCATTGTCTATCACACGCACCCCGACACACTCATGCAATATCTCAAGAAGAAATACAAATTTGCTTACTGGCGCGTTCTTGCCGTGCGCAAAAACCCCAGCAAGGCAGTGAAAGACAGCCATACCCCGCAGCTGATGAAGCTCCAGCTTTTGTTCGCGCCTGCTTTGCTTGCGGCGGCGGCTTTCGATCTGGCGGCGCGCCCGGTGTTTCCTTTGTCATTGCTGGTGCTGGTTGCGTTTCTGCTGAGCACACTGCCATTCGTACTGCGGGCAATCGGCAAAGACCCCATCGTGGGGTTACTTTCTCCCCTACTGCTGGCCGCGCGGTCCTGCGCGCAGCTTCTGGGCGTGACTGCTGGCCTGATCTACGCCCGCCGTACCCCCGTCGAGTCCCCATCAAGATCGCCCGTATAAGTCTTGGCGAGTTAAGCGCCAAGAGCGAGACAATCCGATGCATCGTGTCTTTGATTCTACCGGGATTCTACTGGACTTTCTTGAACAGCCGTTTGTTCTTCAGCGAAAATTGCCGAAGCTGGCGCTGACCCGTAAGCCAGTTGTCAAACCAGTGCACGATGGAGATTCCACGCAGCCAGACTCGAAACGACGAATACCTCGGCAGATTCCTGATCCATTTCGGCATTCTTGGAGTTGGGGATTCTCCGTTCGAAAGCCAGGCGGCGGCGTAGTCGCTCTGCATCGGAGATCTGACAAAAAGAGGTGATTCCGTTTTTTTGCGCGCATCGAAAAACAACATGATTGGACGCTTTGTCATGAGTCCTACTCGGCACTGAGCAGTGGCGGGATCTGAGACCTCGAAAGCATCGGATATTGGACTCAGTTCTATGCCGGGATAACGGGCTTCGAGGGCCAAAACTCTTCCCAGTTCAAAACCATTTTCCACCGTAAAGACCCGAAATATGAGTTCCGGGCTAAATTGATAGAATCCATGGCCGCATAGGTTATTCGAGACGGTGGAAGCGAAGATTGTTCCACCCACCTTGGTCATTTGCATCAGATTGGCAATGGCGATTGGAAAGTTGAAGATATGTTCAAGCGACCCAGCTTCGACGACCACATCGAATCGCCCTTTTAGCTCGGCTGGAATCGGCTGGTTGAGATCGTATAAAAGATCCGCTCCTTCGTAGGCCGAGTAGTCTAATGTGTTCACTGTGGAAACGCCGAGACATTCTCTGAAGAAACGGTCTGCGTACTCGCCCCATTTGTAATCGGCCAGGGATCCGGCACAGATCTTTCGAATTCCCCGCAGCTCTGAGGGATGAAGCAGCAGCGATTGGCGTCCGATCATCAAAAGACGATCCATCGTGACCCCCGCGCAATGAGCGTCGAGGAGCATCTTTGCCTGCCAATAGATAATTCCCAAGGAACTCCTTATCTTGCTCGCGAAAGGACTAGGTGCTCAGCGACGTGGACCTGGCAGATACAATTAGACGATCCAACCCGACCTCAAGGCTGATAGAGGGCCTCCAGTCCAACTCCGTCGCGGCTCGCCCAATGTCCAAAACATTTTCTTGAACGTCGAAGCTGCGAGGTGACAAATACTTCACCACAATCTGAGTATCAACCCGCCGCCTGATGAGGTCGAGCAATTGGTTCAGCGAGACTGATCGGCCACTGCCGATGTTGAACAAATGTTCGGACCCCTGGTACGGAATCGATTTGAGAAGTGCGCTTACTACGTCATCAACATGAACATAATCGCGACGGACCGATCCGTCTCCCCAAATTTCGATCGGTTGCCCGTTCACTGCACGATGTGTGAAGTGAGATACAGCACCTAAAGGCCTCTCCAGATTCTGACAGTCGCCGTACATATTGGAAACTCGCAGGACAAGAGAGTCCAGATCCTTGAGCGCGCGGAAGAGATACAAATACTTCTCGATCGCGAGCTTGTGGATCCCGTACGAGCAAATGGGCTCAGTCGGGTGATTTTCTGGAATTGGATTTTGTCTGGGCAGCCCATAAACTGTGCCGCCGGAAGAAATGAAGATCAAGCGCCGGACGCGGCACTTAACGGCGGTCTGGATCATGCGAACGCTGCCGACCAGGTTCGATTCAAGATCGAAGGCTGCATCCAAATTCGAGGTGGACGGATAGGTTGAACAAGCTAGATGAAATACAAGGTCGGTGCCAGCGATTGCGGGAGTGGCAGTGTCAGTTCCTACGTCCGCACTAATCCAGTCCACATCGGGCCACCACGGCTGAGCCACACCCTTCGGGCGGCCCGTCCGCGAGACGGATCTTACGTTATGGCCGGCCGCCAAGAGCTGCATGCACAGGCGCTGTCCTAGAAAGCCGCTTCCACCGAAGACCACGCAACCAGATGTGCTAGACATGTGGCAGCTTAAGTTTACTTTCTTTGGTCGTAAGAAGCGCAGATTCTATCGCTCTGATTTCTCTCGGCCAATCGGTCGATTCGACGAACGCAAACCCGGCCTCGATCTTCTTAATCCGCAATTCGTCTGTTTCAAGAAGTTCGAGGATGGCCTCCGCCAGCGATTTAGGATCCGCTTTAGCCAATTGCGCCGTTTGGTCGCTGAGTAGCCATTCGTTATTTGGACCCTTATTGGACACTACAGCGCACCCGCAAGCCATCAACTCCAAAGGCAAAAGAGATACGTTCGTGTGAGATAGGACCAATCCAACATCGCAACTACGATAGAGGGCTCCTAACTCAGAAAGGGCAAGAACTCCAGGAAAAATGGCAGGAAACGGCAGGTTGAGGGATTGGCATGGGAATCCGACCAACACGAACTCCACATCCGGCATCTTCTGAGCTACCAGCGATAGCGCGAGAACGCCTAATTCAAATCCTCTCCGCTCGGTTTCTGGACGGGCATAAAATAAGACGCGTTTTTTCCCTGAAGGTAGCAACCGGTTACCAGCGCTGGCATAAACCTCGCGGTCATAAGAGAAGCCAAAAACCGAGCAGTCCATATTGAAGTCCTGGCGCAGCACGCTTGCAATCCAGTCTCCGGCTGCGATCCCTCGAAAGCCAAACTGATAGGTATGCCGAGCGAACTCGTGCAAACTGCCCGGTGCATGGAACATGAATTCCAAGTCCTGAACAAAATAAAACTTCTGTGCCGTATTGCCTACACCACGGGCTGCATACGCGGTAGGCCACGAAGTCGCGATCAGAGCATCAGAGTCCTTAATGTTTTCCGACAGTACTTCCACCTCGGCGTTGACGGGAAAATACCAATTTCGGATGTGCTCTTTGGCTGGGATTGAGCCTCGCGGCAGGCTGTTCAAAACATAGACGCGATTTTCGTGACCCCAAGCCTCCAGTTGCTGAATGGTTCGAAATATATTCACTAGACCACCATTCGCTGGGGCTATGCCCGGCAGAATCCAGTTGAGCCGGAGCGGACCGGAATACGTCGCTGACAGGCAAGCTGGACGCTCTTTCTTTAACACCATTTCAAAATCTGGGAAAATCTCGGGAGGAATGCGAAAATACCGTCTCGTAAGGAACGTAGCAACCGTGTTTATGCCGTAGCGGAGTCCTTTGCTGCGGGAGATTTTCAACAGCTCCACGAGTCGCGAATCGTTGAAATTCATTGATTTTTCTTGCGGTACTCCCGTTCCTTGCCAATCGCACTAGCCGTTCCATTCATAAGCATGCCATAACCTCCGGTATTTGTTAAATATCAGCGTGCCGCCTCCTATGCCCAGGATAACCATAATGACCAGATAGCCTGCGACCATGCCTAGGGCACCGGAGATCCTGGCGAAGAAGTAGTTCGAGATAAGAACAGCGACAGCTATGGATAAAGAGAGCTGGAAGAGCTTCTCCTGTTTATGTGCCCTCAGATAAATGGCCATCGACGCAAAAACGTGGTTGAGGAGCGCCGCGATGAGCAGAAGCGCAAACGGTACTGGACTCAGCAGTTTCTCCGCGTAGCGGTTGTGAGCGGAATAAAGGTAAGTGGCAGCGGACCAGATAACGATGATTCCCAGTCCCGCCACGAAAACGGAGTGCCGAAGAGCTCTGAAAAACAGCGCATCCAGCTGCAGGTATCGCTTTTGCGCGATGAGCGTTCCGAACGGTGCATTTTTGGTCGACACCCAAGCCATCGCTATCACCATGACAGCATTAGCGAAGCTGAGCGACATACCCATCTTGCCGGCAGCTACGGGCCCTCTATAAGCAAACAGGAATGGATTGAATGTTTGGTAAACGAAATACCCCGAAATCCAGCTAATCGCGATTCTCCATTGGAAAGGCCAGATCTCATTCTGCCAGGATATGTGCCGTTTTCCTGTCTTGTGCGCCAGCAGATCGAACAGCAAACCGCGCCTGAGAAAGAGCCATGTGGCCCCGACCACGACTTGGCCCGTTATTACCGCTGCGGGGGCGTAGAGTCCGTGGTGGGTGATCAGTGTTGTCCACGCCAGCAGGCTTCCGACGATTGCCTGCATCCAGCGCATGTGGGCGATGTTGGAGACGAACCCGCAGCCCTCAAAAAAAGAATACAAGGGATCTAACTGAAAAGCGAAGACCGTTGCGCTCGCAGCCGCAATCCAGGGACCGCGCCATGGAACGATGTCTCCCAAATGCTGATGGGAAGAAAAGAAATAAAGTCCAGCTGGGATAAGAGCCAAGCCAAGAAGCAACGCGCCGGCTCCATACCAGCGCACGGATAGTTGCAATACGGAAGCCAATCTGGCGTGGGCTGTTTCGTCTCCGGTCACGGCTCCGTTGACATCGACGGAAAGGTGGGCTCGCTCGTGACTGGCGTGTTGCATCACGACCTGCGAGAAGCCGAGCTCGAAGACCATTTGTAAAGCGATCAGGCTTGTGTACGTATAGTAATATCCCTGTTCAGCAGGCGAGAGAAAGCGTGCGATCAGGAAAACCGTGATCAACCCGGACCCGCTGGCCCATGCTCGGGCGAGTACAGTGAATACGACTGCCCGATCCAGCCCGAGGTTATGTCTTGCCAAACTCAGCCACTGCGCCATTGTGGAAGGGGGGGAGGAACGCTCGCTGATCTCTTTTACATCCATGGACAATGCCTGTATCTCCAGCGTGGCCGTCGTTTGTCTTTGTCAAACCTTGATTGATTCTATTTGATCGTGCCCCTCAATTTTTGCAGACTTCCTCAGCCTGTGCCTTTCGCTGTTCCCCATGGCTCCGGATCCCTGGATGCATCAGCGAATTACCAGATCTTTCGCGATACTGTTCCACCCTGCCGAGTAACGCCAATAAGCGCCATTGAGCGCTTCGCGGAGAATCATGGGGATCCGGGCAATTCTGGTGCGCGGCAATCGGGCGCGGTGTTCAAGATGCGGGATTTTTCGCTTAATCTCATTCAGTGTGTATTCTGCATATGGGAAATTCGACCGGCATTCTTCCAGCCGGTCGCGGAATTCACAGAAGCGTTCGAGTTCGTAGAGGTAGGAATCCGCCGTCATGAGCCTTGCGCGCTGCATTCGGTCCTGCAGAGTCCGCGCCCCTGGTCCCACCTGCTGCCCCCGGTGTTGGCGATACTGCATCAGTGGATCAGTAATTACTTCAAACTTTCCCCTCGCGGCTAGCAAGAACGATATCCACCTGTCGTGTATTTGTTTCTCCGGGATCGGTGTCAGGAGATCGAAGCACTCCCTGCGGAATGCCATGGTCGCGCCGGTTACGATGGGGTGTTTCAGAAGAACGTTCGGGGCCTGACCGTTCGCGAACTGAAATTGTTCGGCGCGGTTAAAGTAAAAGGTATCCCAAAGCCGCGTACCCAGTAACCGTGAATCGTCGTCGATTACGTCAGCATCACTAAAAGCCGAAATCACTTCGTTTGAGCGCAAGAAAGCTTGCTCGATCCGTCTGAGTTTGTGCCGGTACCAGATGTCGTCTTGATCTGCAAGGGCGACAATTGCACCCTGACAGAGAGAGATCGCCTTTTCAAAGTTCTTGGTCGAGCCCAGCTTTTTGTCGTTAACCACCAACCGGGTTGAAAATGGTGAGCGCCGAGCAAAGTCCCTTACTAGTTCGATGCACCCGTCCGATGAACCGTCATCACAGATTATGAGTTCGTCTGGAGACCTATCCTGGGCGGCGATGCTTGCCAGTTGCGCGCCGAGAAAACGCACTCCGTTAAAGGTGCACATCGCCACTGAAAAGCTAAACGCCAATTTATCTGCCTCCCAGACATCTGGCGGGTGAACTAGATCGCCACACCCCGCTTTCGCATTTTAGCCATCGCCCCCTGGTTGTTCAATTTGCAGCAGAGCCATTGCGCTCTGCAGGGATAACTAAATATCATCATTCTTCTGGATCGCTCTTTGCGGATGGAGCTTTCCGAAGGTTGGCAGCCAGTTTATGCCGCGCAATCGCCTGCCGCTTGTGGTTCACCGAATGGTTCAAAATCCTCTTGGATCGAACACGGCAAATGCAAGAATGTATTGTGCGTCTTGCCTCCGTGCACCGCGTGTCTCGCGCGAAGAGTGGATAAACAGTTGGGATTAAGGCCAAAGATCTCGGTATGCATGGCGACCTATCAAGGCGAGAAGTATATCAATCTCCAATTGCGCTCAATTCTCGGCCAGTTGTCGGATGACGACGAGGTCATCGTGGTCGATGATTGCTCGACCGACCGCACATGCGACGAGATCTACACCCTGAATGATACTCGTCTGGTCTTAGTGCGGAATAACGAAAACCAAGGCGTCCTTCGCGCCTTCGAGACGGCGCTTTCCCGTTGCTCCGGAGAGATTGTGTTTCTGAGCGACCAGGACGATCTTTGGCTGCCGAAAAAAGTAGAGAAGGTGCTCGATGCGTTTGCGCATGACCCCGCTCTGATGTTGGTAGTAAGCGATGCGACCCTCATTGATGAAAATGGAAACACGATTGGAGATTCTTTTTATGCCCAGCGCGGCAACTTTCGGGCCGGACTATGGTCGAATCTCTTGATCGGAAAGTTTCACGGTTGCACCATGGCTTTTCGCTCCACCCTGCTGCGAAGCGCTCTGCCTTTTCCTCCTGGAAGATTGGTGCATCATGACACTTGGATCGGATGTATGAATGCGCTGATTGGTGGTAAGACAAGCTATATCGCTGAACCCCTGGTCGCATATCGGCGGCATTCGACAAATGTAACCGGGCGGGTAAAATTGGGTAATTATACGAGATTAAGAATGAGGTCTCAGATGCTCCTGGGCTTCCTAGCATTTTGGTGGGGAGCCATCGCAACGAGGCAACGTAAACGATTGCTTTTCTAGCGCATGCTAAGAAAACTACAATACGTCTGCTTGATTGGGAGCATCGGTTTAATCGGTGCAGATCGCATCGATCTATTTGCAGGACGCGGCCCGTTCACGCTCACTCCGTTTCTAGTTCTTGCTCCGCTGGTTCTGTTAATTTGTGTTCTTCGCATCTCGCCCGGCGGGATGTTTCGCTTAACAATCACACCACCTATCCGGCGCCAGGAGCCCTTCCTTATTGCATCCGGCTTATTTCTGGCTTTTTCGTTTGCTTCCGTCCCAATCGGCCTTGACCCGGAACGCAGCCTTGTGGCTTTTGTCGATTTGTTCCTGGTGGCGGTCTTGGGATATTTCATCTCACTGCAGATATTGAAAGAGCCCGATCAGGAAAAACTGATTGTAGCGTCCATCGCATTCGGCTTGGTTGTTTACTCAATCTTTTGCGTCGCAGAGTTCATTGCGTGGAGTCATGGAGTAGTCATGACTGCGCAGCGAGAGGGCTCATGGCTGGAATCGACATTTGGACCGGGCACGTTAGGACTTTGGGCGCCAACCCTGTCTGGAACGAACTACGACTCCAACCGTTCCGGCTTCGTGTTAACGATGTACTTGGCGCTACTCGATAGGTTCGCGCCGAAATCGCGCTATGCACCCCTGCTTCGCGTTGCGATCCCATTGCTTATCGGCCTGAGCTTGTCGAGGTCCGGCACGCTATGTTGGTTGGCGTACTACCTATCGTCGCGCTCCTTCTGGAGGCGGCTTGCGTCACGGCGGGTGTTAATACGAATAGCCGCGATCCTCATTGTTGGCTCGCTGGTGTTCGCGGTGTACCAAGAGCAAATTAGTGAACTGGCGCAAGCGCGGGAAATCGCGGATGCCGTTTCTGCCAAGATGTCAATGGACCCGGGCAGCTCAGGAGAAAGTCACATCCTTTTGATCGAGCGAGGTCTTAAAACTTGGTTAACCTCAACCAAGACCGTCATAACAGGGATCGGATACGCGGCTGCGCCCAAAGTGCTGGAAGATTTCTTCGGAAACGATAAGCGTGGAAATTTTCACAATCTATACGTCACCACTCTCGCTGAAATGGGATTACCCGCTTTTCTCGCCTTACTGTTTCTCCTCATTTATCCGATCTTTGGAAGGAACGGCGTTGTACCGTGCATTGCCGCCATCATTGTTTTCAATGTCAGTTATCAAACCGAAACGGAGCCTATGTTGTGGCTGATGCTTGCGCTTCTGTGGTCGTACGATCGGCGGAAATCCCGAAGGCCTCAAAGTGTTGCCCTCGTCCAGCAGCCAGCCGGCTGAAGCAGCACTGGCTCTACCGAAGTCGGCCTCTGCCATGGAAGCTTAGCTACTGCAATATCGCCAGTGCCGCGGCAGTCAAAGCCAGCTGCGAAGAAATTTGTGTCCAGTCGCGCAGGCCGCGAACGAAGGCTCCTGTTGGCAGCTTGTAGGGAACAATAATTTGATCGCCGGGGTACATTCGGAGGCGGTCGAATTTTGTTCCCACGAAAACGCCGTTGACGTTGTTGGCGGCGACCACGATGCCGTTCGCGCGCAGCACAAAAGCATGGTGAAGGTCGGACTGAGGTTTGCCCTTGCCGGCTATCTCAAGATAGGTCCCGGCCGTATTGCGAGGCTCGAAAATAAATGAACCGGGATTGTAGACATCTCCCACTACCGCGACGGTCGACGGAGTATGCGGAATCATCAGCCGGTCGTTGTCTTCCATGATCATGTCAGGATAATCGGTGAGTCTGTTATCTTTCGGCCTGACGGGCAGCGCGACGCGGCCGCTGGCACGGGTGCTGCGAAGCTGCGCGATGATCGCTTCCTGCGCCTGCATCATTTGCGGCAAATCCCCCGGCTGGGCGGAAGCTGCCACCGACACGGCCGACTGCCGGATTTGCACCTCCATGGTGCGCGCTAGTTCGTCGAGGCTTTTCTGCTGGTCGATTCGTGCCGATTCGCGCGTGAGTTGCGACCCGTAAATATAAGCGTCAGGAGTCAGTCCTCCCGCGCGCTCCAGGACTGAGCGGAGGGTTTCGTTGGTTTCGAGTTTATAAACCCCCGGCCGCACGACTTCTCCTTCGACGATCACGTACTGAGAGCGGTCCGCCTGCGGGACGCTGATATCGCGCTGCGAGAAGATGGTTACGATATCGCCCGGCTGCAATTCGAGGTTGCTCGCCTCGTCTTGCTCGATGATCGCTTTTCGCGGGCTCATCCAGATCAGCCTTGAAGTAAGGTCGACGGGGTTGACCCGCTGAATAATAGCGTAGTCCCAGTTAATCTCGGGAGCGTACCGGCGCACATCCTCGGCAATATCCCTGACTGCGCTCGAGCTGGCATTATTCCCGCCGGTCTGCGAAGACTGCCGGGCGGCGGACGTACTATCGCCAGTCTTCGACGATTCATTGTTCGAGGTATTCAGCGCATCTTCGGCGTAAAGAGTATCCGCTGCGGCATTCGAAGAGTTCGTCACGGGAACATCGTCACCGGTCTTGGCGTTCTCAGCGGATCGCGTGGCTGCCGTGCCATTCCCGTTCGAGCCATTCGCCTCCGATTGAGCAACGCCGGAGGTGCTGCTCTTCGAAGGTGCCGCGGCAACCGGATACTCGGTTGCGCGTCCGTTGATGATCGCGGTGCGACTGCGCCAGTAACGGCGAGTGAGCAGGGCTTGCGCATCGGGGATCAGGTCGCGCACGCGCATGCCCGGCTTCCAGGGATAACGGCCGGGGTTGGCAACGTTACCCCGCAACGTCACAGTGTCTTCAAAACGCGGAACGATGGAAAACACGCGAACGATGTCGCCATCTTTGACCAGTTGCGCGCGGGCCTGCTCGTCATAGGGAAACTCCAGAGCCTTGCGCGCCTGGTGATCGACAAGGCGATCGATCGTGATTTTGCTCGTGTCCGCAACTGTGCTCATGTCGCCGGCAGTTTCGATAAGCTCGTTCAGAGTGGAGCTGTCCTTCATCTCGTAGATAGCTGGTGTGTTCACCGATCCAGAGATCGAAACCAGAGGACCAACGTGCGGAATGTAGATAACATCGCCGGGCAAAAGCCGGACATCTTTGGACTTGTCACCCTTGATCAGCAGGTCGTAAAAATCGAAATCGGTAATGGTTGCCCCATCCCGACGCACCTGGATATGCCGCAATGATCCCTGCGGAGTGGGGCCGCCCGAAACGAAAATGGCATTGACGAGCGTGCTGAGAGAACTGATGGTATAGGTGCCGGGATAGCGGGCATTGCCCACCACAACCACCTGAATAGATCTCAGGCGGCCTATGCTGGCGGACACATTGAAGTTCTTGAATATTTTTGAAATCTCGCTCTTCAAATGCGATTCCAGATCTCCCCAGTGCAGGCCGGCAACCGATATTTCGCCAACCTGTGGGATGTAAATCTGGCCGGCGCGGTCGACGATGACACGCAGATTGGCCTCCACCTGGCCCCAGACTTTGATCTGCAACTCGTCCCCGGGCCCGATGATGTAGTCACTCGGTACCTGCGTCCAATCCACCGGAGAAAAAGTACTTGGACTTTGCCGGAATAACGACTGCCCAAACAACGGCAGTGCCCGGCCAACCGAGTCGGCGACCATTTGTTCAAACTCAGTTTCCGGCCGCACGGCGGTTTCGGTGCGCGGGAGCTGCGACGGATTGAGTGGAGGTTTGCTCGGAGTGTATTGATCTGAGCTCGAACCTAAAGGGTTGGTGAGGACGGGAGTGCGTACGGGAAGAGAGGAATTATCGCGTCCCTGGACGGTGTTAGCTCTTTGCGTACCATTGCACTGTGCGGAAGACGCCATGGATGGATCAGAGCAATCCGCCGCCGAACTTTGAGATTGTGTCCCTTGGGACAAAGAGTCACTGAGGGATTGTGAAACACACATGCCGCTTGATAGAACGACGAACAACGTGAACCGCAGCAACTTTCGCATGAAGGATTCAAAATCCTGTTAGTTCGGGGAACTGTCGTCTACCCACGTTTGCTATCTTACCTAACTGGGAAATGCAATCGTGCCGACTCCAGCCCTTAAGTCTCATCGCCAAGCCTACACAGCAGAATACAGGGAAAACGGTACGGCGGGGCCCGAATTACCCTAGCGCCGATCGTCATCCGAATCGTAGCAAAGACTCCTTTTGCGCGTGCTTTCTGCGCGGGACGCAATTGCAGTCTTCTTCAGGGCCAGAAACGTTTATTGTGACATCAGAAACTGTACTTCCTGTTCGATTTCGGAGATCGCGATCGGACCAAGATTACCATCCGACAATTTCCGGTTAAGCGCAGGAAGTCTGTTTGTTTTGAAGTCGCTCCATTCTGCGATGGCGGCTCTTACGCGCTGCTTGGACTCGTTGTAAACGGCCACGGCCTGCGAGGGCACGGCGCGATCTCCACTCTCTACGACGTGCAGCGCCGACACCATATTGACGAAGGCGTCCTGCAGTCCTGCGCTCTGTTCGGGAGTGGTACCCTGCTTCCCCGTAATCTTTGAAATCTCGCTTTGGGCATCCGCGAGCGCGGACTTAATGGCCGAATCTTTTTCGCCGACCCCTTGCTCCAAAGCAGCAAGTTTCTTGCGGACCGAATCGATTTCGGCGGTCGTTCGTCGAGCTTCCATGGCATCGCCAAATATTTGCAGGCCGAGTTGCAACTGCTGCTCCAGCGTCTCGGAAGTGGCAGAAGAGCGCGGATCCATGACAACGGTCAGAGGTTGAGTCTGCGGCTTCCCGTCCACGGTGAGTTTGACTGTATACGTCCCCGGCACAACCTTAGGACCGCTCGGTGTGCGGTATTCGGATTCTTCATCTACACCGGATCCTTCAGAACTGCTCCAGGTTAGATTCCAGACAAAGCGATGCATGCCAGGATTAGTTTGGAGAGCTTCGGGCTTGGGGAACCAACGCTCGGCAATGGGAAGCGGTGGATGCTTTTCCGGACGCTTATCGTCTGAAGAGAATCGGTGCACGACTTTCTGGTGAGCATCGATAATCTCCAGCGAGACCGCGCTAGCGGGAGACTTGAGAAAATAATCAATGACGGCGCCCGTCGGAGGGTTCTCGGCGGTGGGTTCCTCTGGAGGAATTGGAGTGCCTGCGAACGAATCGTTGTCGATGCGAACGGCTCGCGCAGGATGGTAAAGCCAGAATGTATTTGCCTTCGCGGCATCTGCAGCCTGCCGCAGCGGAGTGATGTTGTCGAGAATCCAGAAAGAGCGTCCGTGCGTGGCAACGATCAGATCTTCGCCGTGAATCGCGAGATCGCGAACCGATGTGACCGGAAGATTCAGTTGCAGCGGTTGCCAGTGGTCGCCGTCATCGAAGGAAATGTAAACTCCGAACTCGGTTCCGGCAAAGAGCAACCCCTTCTTCTCAGTATCTTCGCGAACGGCGCGCGCGAACGAGTCAGGGGCAATGCCATTGCTAATTGGTAGCCAGGTCGCACCAAAGTCGCGAGTTCGATAGAGGTAAGGTGCTTGATCATCGAGCCGGCTGCGGTCCACCGCCGCATAAGCAACGGCGGGATCAAAATGCGAAGCCTCGATAAAAGAAATCTTGCTCCATGCGCTCAGGCCCGGGGGCGTCACATCTTTCCAGGTTTTTCCGCCATCTCGAGTGAGATGAATCAATCCCGTGTCGCTTCCTGCCCAGATCGTATCGCGATTTAAAGCTGATGGCGCGATCGTAAAAACTACGCCGTAGCCTCGTTGTTTCGCGTTCTGAATCGTGGGCGATCCTTCCGTTTTTTCTCCCGGCTGTTGCGTCGATCCGGTGAGATCGGGACTGATGGTCTGCCAGTGCAATCCGCCATCAACAGTTTTCATCACATACTGCGTTCCGAGATAGAGCGTTGTGGAATCTGCGGGAGAGAAAACGAGAACTGGAGTCCACGGGTCTCTGTATTTACGTTGATTGATTTCAGAACCAAATGCTGGAACCGGCCACGGGGTAACGTCTTGGCTGAAGCCGGTTCGCCGATTGTAACGGTCAACCGAGCCGTAGGTTCCGCTCAGATAAATGACGTTCGGATCCTTTGGATCGGGAGCCATGTATCCGCTTTCACTGCCGCCCGCGGGGGACCAATCGCGAGGAGTGATTTGGCCGTGATCGGTGCGGCTGAGAATCGCTGCGCTGCCGCTGTCTTGCTGTGCACCATAAACGACGTAAGGGAATTCGTTGTCGGTAATTACGTGATAGAGCTGCGCGGTGGGCTGGTTGTACCATGTGCTCCAGGTCTTGCCGCGGTCGAGGCTGACGGTTGTGCCCTGGTCAGTTCCGAGAACCATGCTGGCGGGGTTCTTGGGATCGATCCAAATCTGGTGGTAATCGTCGCCCCCCGGCGCGCCCCGCACAATCGAAATCGTTTTTCCTCCATCTTCAGATCGGTACAGAGCAACATTCGGGATATAGATTACGTCGCGATCGTGCCGGTCGATGGTGATGCTGTCGAAATACCAGGCGCGCCCAGTGAGACGCGAATCGGAGTTTTCGAGAGTCCACGTATCGCCTCCGTCATCGGAGCGATACAGCCCAGCTTTTTTCGCTTGAATCAGCGCGTAGACGCGCTTTCCATCGGCCGCGACATCAACTCCAATGCGTCCCCAATCGCCGTCGGGCAATCCGTTGCCGCTGAGTCGAGACCAGGTCTTGCCTGCATCTTGAGAGCGGTAGAGACCACCGCCCGGCCCATCGATGGGAGCGTAAGTGCTCCACGGGGGTCGATGCGTATTCCATGCTCCGGCAAACAAAAGTTGCGGGTTGCCTGAAGAGATCGCCAGGTCCGAAATGCCAATTTCTGAACCCTGATCCAGGATTTTGCTCCAGTGCATCCCGCCATCGATGGATTTGTATACGCCACGGTGTTCATTGGCTCCATAAGCGTGACCGAGCGCGCCGACGTAGAGCACATTCGCGTCTCGCGGATCGATTACGATGCGGCTGATTTGACGCGTGTCTTCCAGCCCAATGTGCGTCCAGGTGACTCCGGCATCGGTGGATTTGTAGACGCCTTTGCCGGAAGACAAATCGGATCGAATGTCCGACTCGCCGGTTCCGACGTAGATTGTGTCGCTGTCGGAAGGCGCCACGGCAATAGCGCCGATCGAACCTACAGGCTGGCCGTCGAAAATCGGAGTCCAGACAGTTCCCGCGTCTGATGTCTTCCAGATGCCGCCGTTAACCGCTCCAAAGTAAAAAGTGGTCGAGTCGCCCGGCACGCCTGCAACGGCAACCGCCCGACCGCCGCGGAATGGACCGATGAGGCGCCATTTCAGCCCATTCATCAGTTCCGTAGGAACAGACTGGGCAATTGTGGCACTCGTGAGTAAGAGAAAAAAAAGCGCAGTAAGAGTCTCTCGGAAGTAAGACTTAGGTTTCTGCAAATGGCCATCCCTCGCTGGATAGCCAGTCTACTGGAAAACGGGATGCCATTGAACGGCTGGGGTCTGTAAATTATGCAGTGCGGCGATCTGAGAACCTCGTGTTGTTCGGGATCACGAGCAGGCTAGTCCGGCGTCAGCCCGAGGTATTCTTCGCGTCCTTCAAACACCTCGTGCGCCAGTTTTTTTAGCCGCTGTTTCGGAGTGAGAGGCATGGAACCTTCAGCCGATTTCTCCTCCGTTTCGACCTTGAGTTCAAAGTTGACATTTGCATTCGCGGCCATACGTTCACCTCTTACTTACGAAACAGCGCGCGCACGGCTACGCCTGGATTCGCCATTTGCGGGCTTACTTCTTCATAGTGTGAGATCGCGAAGAAACGTTTCAGAGGGTTATTGGCGGTGGGGTGCCGTGCACAGCGGCGGAGGAGAAGGTAGCTCTCACCCTAACCGCGCGTAGAGTTGAAAAGGTGCCCAGTAGTGGGGATTGTAGAACGCGCTGTTGTGAAGCAGGGACAATTTGGCGTTGCGCAAAGCGGCATCCGGGGCCTTGCCCTTTTGCAGTTCGTCGTAGAACTTATCCATGAGCTGCTCGGTGGAATTATCCGTCGCCTCCCATAGCGCAGCAATTACGTTGTGGGCGCCGGCGCGGAGGAATGCCCACGACAGCCCGACCAAGCCCTCGCCCGAGTACGCACGCTCGCCAGAGCTGTAGCAGGCCGAGATCGTGACCAGTTCCGCCCGTATCGGATGGCCAATGATGTCGCGAGCGTAGAGTTTGAAAGAGTCATCTTCCGCGCTGCTTTTCGAGAGCACAATCGCAGAATCGAGCGGACTCAGGCGGCTTGCCATTCCATGCGCGACAAAATGGATATAAGAAAATCGCTCGGGATTGCTGGCTAGGTAGGCTGGCGGCGTGGCGGCTTGTTGGGTAAGGATTTTCTCCTCCGCTGCCGGAAAACGGCGTGCAACACTATTCATTTGATCTTCGGCGCGTGGGAGCTGGGGATATTTGTCGTTTGGCGCGACACTGTTACCGACGAGTAGTAGATTGCGTCCTCGCTTTTCCTTATCGCGATGCGCCGCGGCGAGCACGCGCAACGAGCTGGCGTTCGCGATGGTCACGTCTTCGATCCAGTAGTGCAGCTTCGGGTCGGACGGCTTTGCTCCCGAGACGAGAAGAGTTTCGAAATTAAGATTATTCAGGCTGCCGTCGGGAATGATGAAGACCTTCGCGGTTTTTTTCAACAAGGCTTGCGCCGGCGCAACCAACGTGCGATATAGAGACTGGCCGTCTCTATCGGCCGAGGCGAGCACATCCTGCGGACCTGCGAGAGACTCGCGATAGCGCGCGACCGCCGCATCGATTTCCGCGCCCGGAGGAAGTGAAAACAAGCTCGCCTTCTGCGGCGTGATCCCCCACAGATACGATTGCTTCTCGCCCAGCCAATAGAAGAGGATGACACCGCCCGCCCGCCGCGCAACTGCTGGCGCATCGAGAGCGGCGGGCTTGAATGAAGTTTCATTTTTCTGCAGCAAGCCCAAGCCCTCGTTCAGGGTGCGTCCGCGGCTGTAGTCGGCCACCCGCAAGGCTTCGATCGATTTACCTTGAATAACGAGAAAATGGACGTAGTCGTCGTAAATGCGCGAAGCATTGCTAAGAAACGGCAACCGTGAATCTTCGTGCTTAAGTTCGGAGCGCGCGGTTTCGAACGTGTTGAGCGCAGCACGATATTCGCTTTCGGCAGAGGCGCGCTGATTTTCGTCTTCATAGAGCCGAGCCAAGGAACGCTCGGCCTCCCACTTCAGAAAGACAGGGCAATCCGGAGATTGCGCGACTTCCAGAAATGTTTTCTCGGCGGTCGCATTATCATGCAGACGTACGGCAATTCTTCCCTGAACGAGTCGACCATAAACCTGGTCCCGCCCGTTATCGTCCTCTCGCGCTCTGGCCAGCACTTCGTCGGCGTAGCGCTTGGCATCGTTCAGCTTATCGGTTTGCTCCGAGACGGAAGCCAGGGCTATTAGAGAGTTGATTGTGACCTCTCTGCCGTTAAGCGTTCTCGCCAAGGCAAGGGAATCGACGAAGGACTTCTCAGCGGCCTTGAAATCGTGGGTGTCCATTTCGACGTAGCCTGCATTTGTAAGCCACTTGATCCGGTCGGCGTTGCCACCGAGAGTCTCCGCTTGATTCCCGGCTTCCAAGAATAATGCCTTGGCTTTTTCTGGCTCGCCGAGCCTGTAGTACGCCCAGCCAAGACTTCCTGAAACGGCCTCTTCGATAAAGCGAAATCCCAGGGCAGTGGAAATTTGGAGTGCTGAACCGCATAAGTCGATCACGTTGTCGAAGCGTGCTTGCTCGTCAGCCGACCAGCAAAGATTCATTAAGGCACTTGCTTCAAGAAAGCGATCACCCCTGGCCCGGGCCGAGACGAGCACCTGCTCAAACAGTCTCTGCGCCTGCACGAAGCGGCCGCGATCCATCTCTTGTCCACCTCGTGCGCTAACGACAAGGGCACACGAAGAATATTCCGATCCTCGACATAGCCTCTCCGCCTCGCTCAGGCTTTGTTCCCCGTCGCTAAACCTGTTAGAGGAGTTGAACGCCAGGCCTTCCAACCTCAATCGCTGCACGGCTAGATCCCCAGAGGCAGGCGGCGACGGCTCGGAGATCAGGACGTTCAAGGCACGGTCACCTTTGCCTTCCCAAAGCAAAGCATTAGCCTCGAGGATTGTAAAACTCCACGCCCAATCTGAGCCGAGCCTGCTGTAGTCTTCATGACCCTTTTCTGCTTCTGTTTGCGCGCGGACCAAATCGCCTTGCTGAAAAGTGCGCGTCGCTCTTTCCAGTGCAGCTTGCGGATTCTGATGAACCGTACACCCAAGCCAGAAGATGGCTACGGCAAAGAGCCCGCTCCACATAATCAAGGTTAAGTGCCAGGGTGTGCGGCCTGGCTCTAGAACGGATTTTCGGATACCAGCAGTGCAGGGCATGACATGCGCACCTGCCGACAGAGTTTAGCTGGAAAGACGAACAATGGGAACGGAAACTGGAGGGTCGAAAATGTAGTCGCTTGCGACGCAATCCTGAGGGAGAAGGTCGCGGATGTGCGAGGTTCCACCTGCGAAGCAGATGGAACCCCGAAACGCGACAATTCAGATTCTCAGGCCTTCGATCCTGACTTCCGCTCATCAGGGGGAGGTGGAGGCCACGGATGCCCAGTGCCGTTCGGGTCTGTGTACAGGCAACGGATGGTCCCCCGCGCTCCGCCGCCGTGCAACTCCGCGCGGATCATCTTCAGCGTGAACCTGTATTTGTACTGCTCGGCCGTCGCGGGTTCAAGCCTCGGTCCCGGGTTCACCGGGGTGCGATTTACCGTCAATTCGGAGAGGAAGATTTTGCCGAAGAATGGGATGTCGATTACGTGGCCGTACGATTTGCCCGGAGCTCCGGACACGCCGTTGACGAGGGAGCAATTCATCTCGTTCTGGCTCTGGGCCTCAGCAGGATCCCAGTTGAACTGATCGCTGGCCCACTGCGGAAGTCCGGTCATGCGCTTGATGTTGGCGTATTGGTGAGCGATGCGGCTGAAGACGCCGCCATCGTTGAAGTAGGATTCGTCGCCCTTCGGCTTGGGACCAAGAATGTCGAGCTGCGGATCGATCTCAATTTTCTGGCCGGCGATGCGAAGATTTTCGAAGCGTGTGCCGAGAAAACTTACCGAAGGCACGCTGGCGCCAACGGCATGCTCACTCGTAATCTGCGCCACAACGCGGTCGGCAGTGAGAACGTCAAGAATGTTCACGCCTTCCAACACGGAAGTAGCCAGCGTGATTGCGCCGAGACCGTCGGAACCCTGAAAGCCCGCGACCTGGGTGTAGCCGCCCTCGTGCGAAACAATTCCCTCCAAACGAAAAGGCTCCGCCCGCTCGTATCGGTGTCCGCCCTTACGGGGCAAGTCGACGAACGCTTGCTCGCCGACCGTCCGCTGAATCGGCTGTTGAAGTTCGGCGCTGAAAACATAGGCAGTCGCGTCGTAGACGTGACCCGTATCGAGCATGGGTAATTCATTTGCCAGAGCTGCCATAAAGTCTCCTTCTGCTGCTCAATGAATTTTTTGAAGTTCAAACGAGGGCCGACCAACTTCCTTACTTTCTCCCGCGGCGGTGATGCCGCGTACAGCCAGAATGTAGTTTCCTGCTTCTCGCGCAGCCGGGGGCACCTCCACCGGATAGTGGTCCTGCGTGGTTGACGCGGGAATCGGGAGCGTCCATTCCAGCTTTCCGGCGGGATTATACAACTCCGCTATGTATTTGGAGTAACTGGCATCCGGCTCAATTCTCGCAAAAAGCAGAAAGCCCTCGCCCGCACGAATTGAAATTACTTTTTCAGCCGATCCCCAGGCGCCGACATTTACCACAGCAAAAGGTAAAACTCGAGGACTATTCAACGCATGCTGCAAACGCGGATACATAACCAGATTCTGATATCCGGTCACTACCAGCAACAAGGCCATCACCGGTGCCGCAAAAGCCGGACGAAACCACGCAAACCATCCAGGTTTCGCCGCAGTTGTCGCGGGTGGGGAAGCGGGAACCGGCTGAGGCGGTTCCGCTAATACCACCTTGGTCTGCTCTACGAATAAAGCTCCAGCGCGGACGTCAACGGCGCAATCCGGGCAATCGAAATAGTGTTCCTCAAATTCCTGACGGGTCTGGTCGTCGAGTTCGCCCAGCAGATAACGCTCCGTCAGTTTTTGACGAACCACCCCTTCGTGGTCCATTGATTGAATGCCCCCTAAAAGTATAGTGACGCGCGACCCCAAAGCGTTTCACCGGCCTCAGGCCGAAGTAAACTCCGGCTTATCATTTCCCATATCTTTTAAATACACGGACTTAAACGCTTGCTTGGCGCGGTGCAGCAGTACGCGCAAATAATCGCGATCCACGCCAAATTCACGGCATACTTCGTCCTTGTCCCGCTCCTCCAGGAAAACCTCGCGCAGCAATCGGCGGTCCCGTTCTGAAAGCCGTTCCAATATCTCGCGGACTTTCTTTTCCATTTCTTTCGCGGCGAGGATGGTGAGAAGGTCAGTCCCTTTAGCCGGAAACTCCCTCGGCTTCTCCTCGTCATCAAGCGAATCGAGGCGCGATCCGGCCCGGTAATGCTCCAGCAAGACGTTGTTGCAGATGGAGTTTACGTACGAGCCCAGGCTCTCTGGTTGCAACACTCGTCCGTCGCGCAGAGCCACAAAGAATCGGGTGAAAGTTTCCTGCCGGACATCCTCAATCGCCTCGGGAGACTTCAAGCGGGAACGCAGCTTAATCTGGATCAGAGCTCCAAAATACGCGCCGAAATGCTCTTGAGCGCGGAAGTCGCCGGCTCGGAGACGCTCGAGATAGGACTGGTCGAAGGATTGAAATTGCAAAGACCTGCCCCGCAGACCCAGGATTGGGGAACAGTGTAGCACCGGAGCCAAACTGCGGCCATTTTCCGGGCTGAGTGCAGGCAGGAATGCGCGCTTGGAGGTAGTGCATCGGCTATGCACGTGGCCGGCAGGCGGGTTCGAGCGAGGAGTACCTACGGGAATAGCGGAGCCCATTAAAAACCTCGAACAGGAAAGACCAGACGTTGATGAGAAAGCTGCGAAAAGTGCCGGAGCCGCTTCCCCTGTCGACTCCGGCGCTCTAACGGAATCCAGCCCGGAGGTTGCCAAGCTGTAATCCTAAGTGTGCGCAATCGCCGCCATTCGGCACGATCTTTCCCACCTGTTTGGAATAGTGTCGGAAGCGCGCGAATCGTTTCACAGCACTACGACCCGAATCGAATTTTGTAACGATCGGACTGGGGCGGTCACTATCCCAGTATTGAGAAATTCGCCAGGGGTGACCATCGCAGACCAGAAGTCGGATGGCACTTTTGCCGGAGCCGCCTCGGTCTCACTAAGGTTTCATCCCTGCGCTGAAATCTGAAGACCCGCAAAATCTGAGAAGTAGGGAGGCACACATGCCGAGCACTCTGAAAGCAGGCGATCTTCGCCAATTGCTGGCGAAGGCAAACGCGAAATGGACCATCGATGAGAAGCTGAAAGACACCGATACTGTCCCAACTCATCCAACCGGGGGAGACCTCACCAAGTTCGTCAAAGTGAGCGCCGTGCCTCGCGTTGACGTTACGCCGTTCTTCAAGACCGTCACGTCCAACCCATATTTATTGCAACGCCGCATCGATCAGGGCTTTCTCAACTTGAAAGATCTGCCGATCGAATTGCAAAATCCCATCGTGCTCAAAGAGCCAGGGCCGACACCGCTAAAGAGCAACCTGCAGCCCATCGGTGGCGGCGGTGGCGGCTCGGCGGTGGACTGGAGAAATCGTTTCGGCTGGCCGTGGCTCACAAAAATCAAAGACCAGGGCGGGTGCGAATCCTGCTGGGTCTTCAGCGCAGTGGGCGTAGTTGAAGCCATGGTTCGGATCGAACATACAATCTGGAGCCTGCGCTCGGAAGGCGACGTTCACGACGGTCTGGGAGTGGGCTGTGCCCAAACCGGTGGCCCCCCGACGGCCTTCAACTGGATGCAAGCAAATGGAGTCGCGGACCCAGGCTGCTGGCCCTATGAGCAATCGAATCTGCCTTACAAGCCCACCGCCGATCGCGATGGCAGAACCGTAAAGTTGAGTGGCTACACAACCCTAAGCAACATCGACGACCAAAAGGCATGGATCGACAATGTCGGCCCACTCTCGGCCTGCTTTACTGTGTACAACGACTTTTTCTGGTACAGCTCTGGCGTGTACACGGCGAATCCTTCCACGGGAGTTGCGGGCGGTCACTGCATCGTAATTGTGGGTTATGACGACAGCCTGCAAGCATGGCTGGTACGGAACTCCTGGAACACGGGCTGGGGCATGGCCGGCTACTGCTGGTTTGGCCATGGCCAGGCCGATATCGACAACAATGCGAAGTACGGAGTTCCGGGGGCGAACGTGAATCCGGATCCGTGGACGAAGAGGCGTGCGCACAACGGCAGCCTTTATGAGAGCGGAGACGGGCAGCTGAATCGCAACTTCGAGCTGTGGACACTCGCGCCTGGAAATGCCATCCGGCACTACTGGCGGGACGGCGTCTCATTGCAATGGAGCGTGGCTGAAACGCAGGGCAACGATTGCTATGCCAGTCCTTGCGTGACTGGCACGACTTACAACCGCAACTTCGAATACGTGTACGAGACGACGAGTCAGGGAGCGACCGGCTGCCGGTTGCACCATCGCTACTTCGACCAAGCCTCGGGAACGTGGGGCGATGGCGGGCTTTTCGGTCCGCAGGAACCGGACGATGTTGAGGGCCTGGCAGGATTTATTCAAGGCAACTACAACGCTCCCGGCAACTTCGAGGTTGTGGTTCGAACCGGCAACGGAACCCTTAAACACTGGTGGCGCGCCAACGGACCCGGCGGCCCGATGACGTGGTCGCAGTCCGCACAGTTCGGCTCCGATATCCAACTGAGTGCAGCTTCTCTGGTGCAGCGTTTCGACGACGGCCTCGACGTAATCTGTGTCACCGCGGCTGGGGCCATGCAACGCTACTTCCGGCCATCCGCGGGCGCGGCGTGGCAGGCGTGTGAAACCTTCGCCCGCGGGGTGAGCAGCCCTCCGGTTATGATTGCAGGGCAATACGGCGCCACCGATGAAACCGTGATGGGCAACTATGAACTGTGCGTTGCCGTGGACGGCGTCATCCAGCACTGGTGGAAGGGCAGTCCGGAAAATCTGGCATCGATCTGGACCATGAGCACAACGTTCGGTGAAAACGTGAAGCAGGTTCTGGGGCTGATCCAATCCAGCTTCGGTTTCGATCTGGAAGTGATTGCGTTGCTGAATGACGGCACGCTGCAGCACTACTGGCGCTATTCTTCGGACTTGAGCTGGCATGCTGGTCCGATTTTTGGCTCCACCGTGAGCTAGTCAAACGCCAACGAGTATGGAAACGATAACTCTGAAACCAGGCCAGGAACATCGCATCACCCTTCCTGGCCTGGGATCCGCAGGGTATCGCTGGATGGCGGAGCCTTACGATCAGAACGTCGTGATGGTTGAAGAGATTCTGCACTCGAGAAAAGCTACGGTGCCGATCGCGGGAAGCCTGCAACAAGTATTCAGGCTGACCGCGGTAGCTCCCGGCCACACCTCCGTAAGCTTTAATCAACGAAGACGGTTCGAGCCGGAGAAGGAACCTCATGCCTCATATGCGATCAGCGTGGCCGTGACCGCCTGATTGGCGAATTAGGGATTCAACTCACGCCGATCCGCGCGGGTACAAGCCTGGGGCTCAGAAGATGGATGAACAACAATGCGACCATGTAGGCCGATGCCGCGATAAAGAATGGGATCATGTAGCTTCCCGTCCATTGCAGCACGTGGCCCACGATTTCGGCGATCAGCATTCCGCCAACCGCCCCAGACATACCTCCAATGCCGACGACGGACGCCACTGCCCGCGATGGAAAAAGGTCTGAGGAGAGCGTGAGTAAATTTGCAGAAAAGCCTTGATGACCGGCGGCGGCAAGCCCAATTAGAATCGTAGCAGGCCACAATCCGGAAATGCGGTAAACCCATGCAATCGGCAAGACGCATAGGGCGCAGAGAAACATCGCCCACTTTCTCGCAGCGTTTACTGAGAACCCTCTCCGAATCAACGTAGATGAAACCCAGCCGCCGCCGATGCTACCGAGATCGGATATGACGTAAATCACCAGAATCGGCAGGCCAATCTGCGTGAGATGCAAACCATGCGCTCTCTGCAAATAGTCCGGAATCCAGAAGAGAATGAAATACCAGATGGGATCAATCATGAATTTTCCGGCAGCAAAGGCCCAGGTCTGCCTGTGAGGCAGAAGCTCGCCCCATTTGATTTTTCCAGCAGGGGCGACGGGATCGCTTTGAATGTAGGCTCGCTCAGCGTCGGTGCAGTAAGGATGTTGCTCGGGACTTCGATAGAGCCATAGCCAGAAACTAAGCCAGACGAAACCAATAGCGCCGGTAAGTAAGAAAGCCCAGCGCCAGCCTAGATGGACTGCAATCCACGGCACGACGAGCGGCGTAACGATTGCGCCAATGTTAGTGCCGGCATTAAAAATTCCGGTGGCGAGGGCCCGCTCTTTTTTCGGAAACCATTCCGCAACGCACTTGATGCTCGCCGGGAATACTCCGCCCTCACCGAAGCCCAATGCAGTGCGCGCTACAACAAAACTGGGAAACGAAAACGCGATCGCGTGGCCCATCGACGCGAGGCTCCAAAAAACCATGGCCACTGCATAACCAATGCGAGTGCCGAGGCGGTCGATCAGGCGGCCGACAAGAATCATCCCCAGCGCATACGCTGCCTGAAAGGCGAATACGATGTTCCCGTAGTCGATCTCATTCCAGCCAAACTCGTGCTGCAGCGTGCCTTTGAGCACACCGAGCACCTGACGGTCCATGTAATTCTTGGTTACGCCGAAAAATAAGAGCGCGCAGATGACCCAGCGAAAGTTTCCCGCGAAGACGCTGCGGATACGCGACTCAAATGAAGATGCAGAAGGATGACCGTGTCCGCCGGGCTCCGCTTCGACGATCAAGTTCTGATCCGCCATTGCCTGTTAGTTTTTCTTTACGTCGCCAAGCCGTTTATTTCCGAGCCGCCTCAAGGCCTGTGCCGTCATGTTGAAACCCCGGCTGAACGTTGACAACACCATAACGCCGGTCTTCGACTTCACGGTGAGCCGCCATTGCCCATAGAAAAGCGATTCGGTGCCCCGGCACGGAAACATTCGGATGATAACCGCTGGGGATCAGAACGGCATCGCCGTCGCGGACCGCGGTCACCAATTCCGGAGAGTGGGTGTCGTTATAAACCAGCTGCAAGCCGTAGGCAGGTTCCGGCATGTCAAAGTACACATAGATCTCTTCCAGCATTTTCCCGTGTTCGTGCGGAGGCCAACTGGTCCAGTTTCCGGGGTCGGAAGAGGTGAAACCTGCGATCAGACGTCCCGCTTTCACATTGCTGGCAATCAGCAGGTTCACTTCGCGCTTCGACGTGGGGCTGCCCGTGACAAATTTCAAGCCCGCGTCCTTGGCCACGTCGGCATAGCGAATTACTTGCAGAGGATACTTCCCTTCGACGGGAGATGAAATCTCAGAGAAATCCACGGCGGTCTTCGTCGAAACTTCAATCTCGGAACCGCGAGGGATGTAGATTGCATCGAACCGGTCCAGATTGTGTTCGTGCCCCGCGCTCTTCACCGCGCCGTTTCCGGCCAGGCATATCAGTCCAGTTTCCTGCTGTTCATTGGAAAAGGACACGGATGGTCGAGCAGGGTTCAGAATGATGCGGCCGTAAGAGAGATGCCGCATCGAACTATTTGCCGGCGTTACCGCAATACGGCGGCCAGAATGAGCATTGGTTTTGCGAAACACCGTTTTTTCGATTGGATCCGCAGATGGTGTACTCATGGAAGCTCCGAAAACCTCTTATTGGTTGCATCTTTATCATAGACAACGGCGGAGCCTAGTCTAAACTCGCGCCTGCTTTCTACCTCACTCACAAGACGATACCGCAGGGCTTCAAAAACGTGAACCTTAATTCGTGCTCGCCGGAAAGCGGACCGCCCGAGCGCCCGCAATTCAATAGAATTCGGCAAGTGCTAGAATCTGGTGCGGTAATTCCGGGATCGGAGGTTCAAACCTCTCTCCGACAATGAAGGTTCGCCATGTTGCGTCTTGCCATGTTGCGTAAGGTCAAAACGATTTGCCTGCTCCTTGTTTTGTTCGTGCTGCCTGCCGTGTGCCAGACTGCGCCGGTTTCGCAGGCAGCGACCGATGCCCGAGTTGATTCTCTTCTCAAACAACTGACATTGGAAGAGAAGATCGACATCATCGGCGGCGTGGACGATTTTTATATCCGCGCCATTCCGCGGATCGGCTTGCCGCGCCTGAAGATGGCCGACGGGCCAGTCGGCGTGCGGAACTACGGTCCTTCAACGGTTTTTGGAGGCATCGGCCTCGCGGCCACATGGGATCCCGAACTCGCGCAACGGATCGGCACAGTGATTGGAGAGGATGCTCGCGCTCGCGGCGTGCACTTCATGCTGGGCCCAGGCGTGAATATTTATCGAGCTCCATTGTGCGGCAGAAACTTTGAGTACTTTGGAGAAGATCCTTTTCTCTCGGCGCGCACCGCCGTCGCCTACATCAAGGGCATGCAAAGCCAGGGCGTGAGCGCGACCGTGAAGCACTTCATGGGCAACAACCAGGAATACGACCGGCACAACATCGATTCGATAATCGATGAGCGCACCATGCGCGAAATCTATCTGCCGGTGTTCGAAGCAGCAGTGAAAGAAGCACACGTCGGCGCGATCATGGATTCTTACAATCTCACCAATGGCGTGCACATGACGCAAAACGGATATCTCAACAGCGATGTGGCCAAGAAAGATTGGGGCTTCACGGGAGTTCTGATGTCTGACTGGACTTCCGTTTACGACGGCGTCGCGGCGGCGAACGGCGGCCTGGACTTGGAGATGCCCTCAGGAAAATTCATGAATCGTGCGACGTTGTTGCCGGCAATTCGCGCGGGCAAAATAAGCGAGGCGACGATCGACGATAAAGTGCGGCGCATTCTCCGCACCGCAATTCAGTTTGGATGGCTCGATCGCGAGCAAACGGACTTATCGATTCCCCGACAGAACCCTGAAGGCAAACAGGTAACGCTGGAAGCAGCGCGTGCAGGCATGGTTCTGCTCAAAAATGACGGCAACGTTCTGCCGCTGGATAAAGGCAAGCTGCGCACGATTGCAGTCATCGGCCCGGATGCCTATCCGGCAGTGCCTGCGGGCGGTGGCAGCGCCGATGCGAAACCTTTCACTCCGGTAAGTTATCTCGAAGGATTAGCGAATTATCCAGGCAGTAGTGCAAAGGTTTATTACGAGCGCGGACTCCCGACTCTCGACGAAATCGCCAAGCATACTGAATTCACTACCGAGGCAACAGGCGGCCGGCAAGGTCTAAAGACTGAGTTCTTCACCAACGCCGACCTAAGCGGCACGCCAGCCGTGAATCGCACCGACAAGCACGTTAACTATGAGCCGGCGCGCGGCGGGGGTGGCGCCGACACCGATATGTCAATCCGCTGGACGGGTTACTTCACCCCGCCAACTCCGGGCGAATATCTTGTGTTCGTTCAAGGCCCGGGAGAAAACGGCGGCTACAGGCTCTACGTAGATAAGAAGCTCGTGTTCGATAACTGGAAGACCTGGTACGCATTCGTCGGCGAGAAGACGATAGCGCTGACTGCTGGCCCGCACCAGGTTGAACTGGATTACTATGCGCACGGCGGCTGGGGCAAGACGATGGCGAATCTCGGCATCGTGCGTCCTGAGACTTTGGTCAGCGCCGAAGCGAAGTCATTGGCCTCGCACGCCGATGCGGTAGTGCTCGCCGTGGGCTTTGATCCCGCGAGCGAAGGCGAGAGTGGTGACCGCACATTTCAACTACCTCCTGGGCAGAATGAGCTGATACATCAGATCGCCGCCGTAAACAAGAACACAGTTGTGGTCATGACATCAGGCGGCGGCGTGGATATGGCCGGTTGGGTAGATCAGGTTCCAGCGCTCTTGCAAGCGTGGTATCCCGGCCAGGAAGGCGGCACTGCGCTCGCGCAACTGCTCTTTGGCGAGTTCAATCCTTCTGGAAGATTGCCGATCTCGATCGAGAAGCGCTGGGAAGACAATGCTGTCCACGATAGCTATTACCCAAAGAATGGCGGGAAGAAAGTTGAATACACGGAAGGCGTCTTCGTGGGCTATCGTCATTTCGACAAATCTGGAATCAAGCCGCTGTTCCCGTTCGGCTACGGACTCTCCTACACTACATTTGCTTTCAAGAATCTGACGATGTCGCCAGCCTCTGGCGAGCAACTCGTGACCGTCGCCTTCGATGTGAGCAATACCGGTGCTCGCTCCGGGGCGGAGGTCGCGCAAGTTTACGTCGGCGACAAACATGCGAAGGTTCCGCGCCCAGTGAAAGAGCTGAAGGGATTCGCAAGAGTCGAACTCAATCCCGGTGAGACCAAACACGTTCAGGTCACGTTGGATCGGCGAGCCTTTTCCTATTACGACGTAAAGAGTCACAGCTGGACTGTGGCTCCGGGCGATTTCGATATTTATGTCGCTCGATCGTCGGCGGAAATCGAACTCACCGGGAAGGCAACACTTCCATAGGAAATCGGAAATCCGGCGCGGGTCTGCATAACGGGTTTGCATAAGAAGAGAAGAGGAAAAAGAATTATGCTTTCAAACAAAGCGAATCGCTGGCTTGCAGTTTCGGCAACTCTGTTTATGCTTACGGCCACTCTGACGGCGAAGACGATCGTGCACAAGCGGCCGTTCGGGCGCACTCCGGAAGGGACTCCCGTCGAAGTTTATTCGTTGGCCGACGATAAGATCGAAGTCCGCGTCATCACCTACGGAGGGATCGTCGTTTCCCTGCGCGCTCCCGATCGAAAAGGAAAGCTCGACGATGTGGTGCTGGGTGTTGACTCGGTCGAAAAATATGTGACGCAGACCGCGCATTTCGGAGGCCTCATCGGGCGCTACGCGAATCGTATCGCGCATGGCACCTTCGAACTCGATGGCCACACCTATCACATTCCAAAGAATGACGGCGACAACGCGCTTCACGGAGGCACACGCGGCTTCGACAAAGTGGTGTGGGCGGCGAAACAGATTCCCGATGGAATCGAACTCACGTATGTGAGCAAAGATGGGGAGCAGGGCTTTCCGGGCACGCTCGCTACCACTGTTCGCTACACCTTAACTGGCGAAGCGTTACGCATTGAGTATTCGGCGATCACGGATAAAGATACGGTGCTGAATCTCACCAATCATTCCTATTTCAATTTGAAGGGCCAGGGGAACGGCGACGTCCTCGGGCATGTTTTGAAGATCGATGCTTCGCGCTTTACTCCGGTCGATGCGAACCTGATTCCCACTGGAGAATTGAAGTCAGTGGAGGGCACGCCACTCGACTTTCGAACGCCCCACGCCCTTGGAGAACGGATTGATGCGGACGATCCCCAGCTTCGTCTTGGCCACGGCTACGACCACAACTTTGTGGTCGATCATGAGCCTAACCAGTTGGCTGAGGCAGCCGAGATGTATGAGCCGACCACAGGGCGAATCCTGCGCGTGCTGACCACGGAACCGGGAGTGCAGCTCTATACAGGAAATTTTCTCGACGGTACGATCACGGGAAAAGAAGGCCGTGTCTATAACCGGCGATATGCTTTTTGCCTGGAGACGCAGCATTTCCCGGACTCGCCGAACCATCCCAGTTTTCCCACGACCGAGCTAAAGCCGGGGCAGGAGTTTCACAGTGTGACGGTCTTCCAGTTCAGCGCGGGCACGCGGTAGTAGAACTGAAGGTGTTCGGGCTAGATGTTAAGGCCTTCGTTGCGGCAAACCTCGACAATCGAAAGCCGGTCCTGTGCTCCCACCTTGCGGAGCATTCGGTGCACGTGATTTTTCACGGTTTGTTCAGAGAGGTTCAGCCGGTTGGCCATTTCCTTGTTGGTGAGACCCTGCCGAATCAGCCCCACAAGTTCTTGCTCCCTGCGGCTGAGGCCGAGCCGGTTCTTGAGGTGCAAGCTCGGAATGGCAGGCTGGTGGCGCTCTACCCACCGGAATAGCCCGGTCGATAGCACGGCCGGACACACCGCCTCCCCTGCGGCCACCGCTCGGATGGTCCGCGCTAACTCCACGGCTGAAGCGTCTTTGAGCACGTAACCGACCACGCCAGCTTGTACCACGCGAAGAAAGATGGCTTCGTCAGCTTCCATGCCGACCAACACGACTCTTATCGCAGGGTTTATTTGATGTAGCTCCCGCACTACGCCGTGCTCCGCCAATACCGGAGCGACCGAATCGAGCACCACAACGTTAGCTCCGGTAGAAACAATTTGCTCGAAGATCGCGGGACTGTACGATCCCGCTCCGGCCACGCTGATGTCGTCCTTCTTCGACAAAATGCGCAACAAAGCCTCGCGCAGCAGCCGGTTTTCAGCCAGCAGGAAAACTGCGGCGACCGGTCCCGAAAATCCTGAAGCTACAGTTCCCATCGGCTAATCAATCTCGCTTCGTCGCCTTCGCTTCATCCGCGCGCTGGCTTCTGTGTTCATTGCTCTCACCTTCAGAAGCTAACTGCCTCGCAAAGTGAGGTCAAGGGAAAAGCCTCCTCTGAAGCATTTGCACTTCCCCGTGCGGGAAAGCTCTCGCCGGATTCCCGAAAGTGAAATTCACAACGTCAAAAGCGAACTAAAAGCCCGCTGATCGAGTGCCGCACAACCTTGACGGCTTCCAACGCGGCTGTTAGATTCCGGTCCTACACGTGAGTATTTGGAGGGCAAAGCTCTGAGTCGGGAAGGAAAGACGCGTCACCTGGCCGATTTTCATCCGTCAAGTCCGAGCCGCCGCGACTTTCTCGTCCGTTTTTGCCAAGGAGCCTCGGCTGCCTTGGTTCCGGCCGGCCTTCGCGGTTTCGCCTTCGCATCTCTTTCGGCTTTCGATTCTCAGCCCGCGATTCCCAACGGCGAGTTCCATCTGCGTCCGCACTATCGAGCTCAGCGGCCGCTCGATGCTCTGCTCCTCAAGACGCAGGCTGGCTCGGACGATTTCATCACCGAAAAATATCATGACCAGATTGCGGTGATCCTGGCAGAGTGGAGTTCCAGCCTGCTCAAGTCTTCGCAGGATCTGCACGCGGTCGAAAGAGTTCTCGCGCCGGCTTTTTCTGGATCATCTCTGCGTCCGATTGACTCGCGACTCGTGCGTCCCGCATCGACACTCGAGGTTCGCCAGAACCAGTTCAGCTCCGAGGCCAGTCTACGACGCGATGCTTTTCTGCAGGAGTTGCGACCGGCCCTGAGTGTGCTTTCGAAAATCGTAACCGCGGAGTTCCAGGTAACGAGAATTGAAGCGAGTTCAACTTCTTCTCCGCAACTTCCCGACCGGCTACAGACTCGCGTGCGCTACGACCTGGTGGGCGCAGGCGATGGGTTCTACCGCGAGCAGCGCGTCGGATACTGGGATCTCGAATGGATTCCCTCCTCCACCGCGCCCGGTGAATTCCATCTGCAGAATTGGCGGGCGCTTGAGGAGACACGCAGCCGTTCCGCCTCACCGGTTTTTGCCGACATCACTTCCTTTGCCCTTGGTCGTAACGCTTCTTTCTCTACTCAACTCAACCGGGGCGTTGACCACTGGAGGACCGTCCTAGACGGCGCCTGCGGCATCGATATTTACGGGCACAATGGAGTTTCAGTCGCCGACATCGACGATGATGGTTTCGATGACCTCTACATTTGCCAGCCAGCGGGCCTGCCGAACTGCCTCTATCGAAACCGGCGCGATGGGACATTCGAAGACATCACGGAAGCATCTGGCTTGGGCATCCTCGATAATACGGCGTGCGCGCTCTTTGCCGACTTCAACAATGGCGGTCGCCAGGATGTAGTCGTCGTGCGCGCCGGCGGTCCGCTTCTGTTCTTGAATGAAGGCAACGGAAAGTTTCGACAGAAGCCCGGCGCGTTCCAGTTCGCCAATTCCCCTCAGGGGACTTTCACCGGCGCCGCCGTTGCCGACTACGACCGCGATGGCTGGCTGGATATTTATTTTTGTCTCTACACCTATTACCAGGGAACAGACCAGTACAAATATCCGCTTCCCTATCACGATGCCGAAAATGGCCCGCCCAACTTCATGATGAGGAACCAGCGTGATGGAACCTTCCGCGACATAACCGCGGAATCGGGCTTGAACCAGCACAACACGCGCTACAGTTTCTGCTGCGGGTGGGGCGACTACAACGGCGACGGCTGGCCTGATCTCTACGTAGTGAACGACTTCGGCCGCAAGAATCTCTACCGCAACAACCGCGACGGAACCTTCACTGACGTTGCTTCGCACGCGGGTGTTGAAGACATCGGCGCCGGCATGAGCATTTGCTGGCTCGATTACGACAACGATGGAGCAGAAGATCTTTACGTCGCGGACATGTGGACCGCTGCGGGCGAACGCATTTCAGGCCGGAACGTTTTCAAAAAAGACTCGCCCAAAGAAGTGCGGACTCTTTATCAGAAACATGCCATGGGCAATTCACTTTTTCGAAACAGCGGGTCTCGCGATAGCGAAAGTGTTTTTCAGGACAAAACGGCATCCGCAGGAGCCGGAATGGGCCGCTGGTCGTGGTCGAGCGACGCATTTGATTTCGACCACGACGGTTTTCCCGATCTTTACATCGCGAATGGAATGATTTCCGGCACGTCGCGCGAAGATCTGAATAGTTTTTTCTGGCGGCAGGTGGTTGCCAAGTCGCCCGATCAGGCCACACCTTCGCCTGAATACGAACAGGGATGGAGCGCGATCAACGAGCTCATTCGTGCCGACGGTACCTGGAGTGGATTCGAGCGAAATGTGTTCTATGCGAACAATCGCGATGGAACGTTTTCCGATGTTTCCGGCGCAGTAGGAATGGACTTCCTCGAAGACGGTCGGGCATTTGCTCTCGCCGATTTCGACGATGACGGGCGGCAGGAGCTGTTCCTGAAGAATCGCAATGGGCCGCAGTTGCGCATCCTGAAGAACGTGATGGAACATCTGCCACCGTCGATTATTTTCCGCCTTCGCGGCGCCAAGAGTAATCGTGACGCAATCGGCGCCGCGGTTACCGTTGAAACCGAGACGGGCCGTCAGACTCGCATGCTTCAAGCCGGATCAGGATTTCTTTCTCAGCACAGCAAGGAAATATTCTTCGGGCTCGGAGACGCCAAAAATCCCGTGCGCGCTTATATCCGCTGGCCAAGCGGCCTAACGCAGGAGTTTCACGATGTTCCGCTCAATCACAAGGTCTGGGTAGAAGAAGGAAACGAAACGCTTCGGATCGAGGCATTCAGAACGCCAGGATCATTGCCCCACATGGCCGCTACGCCAGCGCAAGAAACAGAATCCCTTCCTACGACTTTCGGAACCTGGCTGCTGGCGCCTGTAGCGGCACCGGATTTTTCTCTTCCCGACATGAGCGGTCAGGTGCAGACTCTAACCGCTCTACGCGGCAAACCGGTGCTGCTAAATTTCTGGGTCGCGCAATCGGCAAGTTGTCAGGAAGACTGGAAGATGCTTAACCGCGTCTATGGGCGATGGACGGCTCAAGGCCTTCAATTGCTCACCGTAAACGTTGACAACCTTGCCGACTCCGAAACTTTAAAAACGCTGGTGCGCGAGCGCCGCCTTTCATTCCCCATTCTTCGTGGAACCGATGATGTAGCCGGCATCTACAACATCTTGTACCGATATCTATTCGACCGGCATCGCGATCTCATCCTGCCAACATCTTTCTTGATCGATGACAAAGGGCAGATCGTTAAGGTCTATCAGGGAAAGGTAAACCCTGAGCAGATCGAACAAGATTTCCGGCACATTCCGCAAAACGACACTGAACGGTTGGCGCGGGCGCTGCCATTTCCAGGCGTCGCCCAAACGTTTGAGTTTGGCCGCAACTATCTCTCGTACGGATCGGTCTTCTTTCAGCGTGGTTATTTCGATCAGGCCGCCGCATCGTTCGCGCGTGCGCTTCGCGACGATCCATCGAGCGCCGAAGCTTGTTACGGCCTCGGAAGCGCCTATCTGAATCTGCAGAAAACCGCTGAAGCGAGAGAGAGCTTTGAACGCGCAATAAAACTTCGTGCCAGCTATCCCGACACGCTGGCAAATGCCTGGAACAACCTCGGCATTCTCGCCATGCGAGAAAACCGTGCGGAAGAAGCGCTCCGCTGCTTTCAGGAAGCTTTGCGCCTGAATCCCAACAATTTGATTGCCCTCAACAATCTCGGCAATGCCCATCGCCAGCAGAAAAACTGGGATGCGGCTCGTAAAACTTTTGAGCGTGCCCTCGCAGTAAGTCCCAACGATCCCGATGCGAATTACGGCCTGGGGATGGTCTACGCGCAAGCCGACGACGCCACTCACGCCTACGAGTATTTGCAACGAGCATTGAAGTCTCGTCCCGCCTACCCGGAAGCTTTGAACAATCTTGGAATACTTTATTTGCGCACCCAACGGCGAGATGAAGCGGTTGCGAGTTTCGAAGAGTGCATCCGCGTTGCGCCGGAGTTCGATCAGTCTTATCTCAACCTTGCCCGGGTTTATCTCGTTGAAGGCGCGCCGGAAAAAGCCCGGACAATCCTGCTCGAATTACTCAAGCAGCATCCAGACCACGCGCAGGCGAAAGACATGCTCTCCCAACTTCCGCGATAGGCCGCAGTGTCGACCCTCGCGCTAATTCTTGGGCGTCGGAGCCGTCAGCAAATCCACGAAAGTCTTGTAGAACTTTTCAAGATCGAGATCATCCTGCACTTCGACCGGATGCATCTCCATCTTAGGTTTATTCTGCTCTGTCCAACTCAGAGTATTTCCGTAGCCGGCGCCGCGGTCCAGATCAATATCCATATACAGCATTTCTTTCTTCGTAATCAGGCTCGGATCGAGCCACGCCGCCGCCGCAAGTTCGTCCCACAAATAATTAAAGTTTCCACGCAGGCGCCCATATTTCCCAACGTAGCGCGCCGCCGGAGAATCGCCCGCCTTGATGCGATTGATCAGATCAGAAGTCAATCTGGTTTTCACCGAGATATCCACGGAGGTGCAAACAATTTTCTTCCACGGAGCGCGAAGCACAATATGCGCCGCTTCCGGATCGAACCAGAGGTTGAACTCGTGAGTCGGAGTGTTGGCGAACTCAGGATCGTCTGTCCGCGGATTGAAACTGCCTCCCATGAACACCAACTCTTTTGCCAGCCCGGCGAATTCCGGATCAATCGAAATCGCAAGCGCAAGGTTGGTCATGGGACCGCCCTCGTAAATCGTCACCTGATGCGGAAACTTGTGCACCATGCGCAACAGAAAGTGAGCAGCATCCTCGTCGGCGGCCTTGGTAGTAGGCTTGCCCTCCGGCATCTCCCCCAACTGATCCGGCGGATGATAGTACTTGGGAGTCCATGCGCCCAGCCACGCCACCGAACCATGCTGCTGCTCCCATTGCTCCGCATCTTGTTTTCGCCACACCAGCGGATACTCCGCTCCAGGCACGACCGGAATGTCGGTGCGTCCAATGAGTTCGAGCATGCGCAGCGTATGCGCCACCTCCTCATGCAGCCACTGATCACCGGTCACGACGGTGATGCCCAGAACCTCCGTCCGTGGCGACTGGATCAGCAGCAGCATCGACTGCTGGTCCGTTCCAGCAGGTCCGGCTGCATCCTGATCGATAATAATTTTTTGTCTTTCCTGCGCCCAGCAGGTGAAACAGGAAATTAGCAGAACTATTGCCGCCAAGCGCCAACCCTGATCTGCTCTCATGAAACGCCTTTCTATCTTGAATCGGTCACTAAGCTAACGCAGAGATCGCGAAGTCTTCAAGTCCATTCGAAAACAAGCCGGGCAATTTTCCCGAACCAAAATCGAAGTCGGGCGGATTGCGAATTCACTTTCCGACCGACTAGAATGCCAAACTAACGCGCGAGCTTGACTCCGATTGATTCTGCGACTTGCGCCTGACTTATGGGCCGCTTCCTCTTTACTGCAAGCCACTTTCGCCGTGCAACCAGCATCCTGGCTTCATCCATGTTGCTTAGTGCAGTGACGCTCCGGGGACAATCGATTACTCCGCCAGAGCGCCCAGGCACGGCAACATTGCAAGGATTCGTCAGAGATTCGAGCGGACGCCCAGTCGCAAACGCCACCGTCTGCCTGCAGGTCCCGAGCACGCAGGCTAAAAACGCGCAACCAGTAATCGTACGCACCGATTCAGCAGGAGCTTATCGCTTCTCCGCAATCCGCTCAGATACCTATAACCTTAGCGCGGAGATGACTGGATATGCGACTGCAACTTCTGACTCGATTACTCTAAAAGAAAACGAATCTAAAACGATTGACCTCACTCTCGAGTTAACCAAAACCGCCGACCGCCAAAGTTTGACAGCCCTGCCGCAGTTCTTCGATGAACCGCACTTTACCGTAGCCGGCGTCACCGATACCACGACTCTGGGCGGCCACGGTTCCGACGCGATCGTGCGGAATCGAGAAGCTTTAGTTCAGGCAACCGTTTCGCTGGGCGAACTGTCCCCCCGCAATTCTCCGCCGGTTTCAAACAATCCCGCAGCAGAAAGATCTCTGCGTGAGTCAGTTGAGCACGACCCGAAAAGTTTTGGTCCCAACTACCAACTCGGAGCCTTGCTTGTCGCCGAAGGAAAAGCGCGCGAAGCGCTGCCATATCTGGAACGCGCGTCGGGCGTGAATCCCCACGACTACGACAGCGCCTACGAACTCGCGCTGGCACGCGCCGATAGCGGTGACTACCAGCACGCGAGGCAGGATCTTCATGCGCTGCTCGCCGAGCAATCCAAATCTGGCCAAGAAAAAGCTGAACCGCATCACTTGCTCGGCGAAGTCGACGAGAAAATCGGAAATCCTCTCGACGCTGTCAAAGAGTTTCAGCGCGCGGCGGAATTGAACCCGAGCGAGAGCAATCTCTTTGATTGGGCTTCTGAACTGCTGGAGCATCGCGCCGTAGAGCCCGCCTTCGAAGTCTTCGCAAAAGGCAATCGTCTATTCCCACGTTCCGTGCGGATGCTGGCTGGCCTGGGTGCATCCTGGTACGCTCGCGGTTCCTACGAGAACGCGGCGCTGCGTCTGTGCGAGGCCTCTGACCTCGACCCGAACGATCCGTACCCCTACCTGTTGATGGGAAAAATGCAAGCCGCCGAGACCACGCAATCCGAAGCGATTGTGGAACGGCTTGGCCGATTTGTCAGGCTTCAACCGCAGAACGCCCTGGCGAACTATTACTACGCGGTCAGTCTTTGGAAGACTCGCCTGTCTCAGGATGACGGCTCAGACCTGCCTAAGATAAAACTTTTGCTGCAGAAAGCCGTGCAGCTCGATCCCAAGCTCGGCCCCGGCTATCTCCAACTCGGAATTCTTTACGCAGAACAGCGCGACACGTCACGCGCAATTGCCGCCTACCGGCAAGCGATAGCAGCCACGCCCCAACTCGAAGAGGCCCACTATCGCCTGGCGCAGCTCTACCGCCAAACCGGAGAAACCGCGAACGCCCAAGCCGAACTGCAACTCTACACGCAAATCTCAAAAGAGCAAGCAGTGGAAGCCGAGCGCCAGCGGCATCAAGTGCAGCAGTTTGTATTTCAGCTAGGCGACCAAACATCGACGCCGAAGCCGCAATAGAGCGCACCCGCTCCGCTAAAAATTCAGCCTCAAAGCGAACTGAATCAAACGCGGGTTATTGACCGTGTTATTGACCACCCCAAAACTGGAGGAAGTATTGATGTCCTGCTCTCCAGTGTCGGCGTAGCCGTTCAAGTAGAACTGGGCGTGGTTGAAGAGATTAAAGAACTCAGCCCGGAATTGCAGATTCATAGCCTCGCGGAACGCCAGAGGGAAGTCCTTGATCAGGGAGAAATCCGTGTTGACGAAACGTGGGCCATAAACCGGAGCGCGAGGCGCCGTCCCGAGTTCGCCAGTCGGGGCCTGCACGAACGCGCAGGGATTGAACCAGTTCTGCAGCGTGTGTATGGCTGACGGCGCAACGCAAGTCGGGTTGGCCGCGACCGGACCAGCTTTGTTAGGATCGCCCACTTCGTCCGGACGCTGGAAAGTGTTTCCGTTATAGGAGAAGTAGACTCCTGACTCATCGGCGCTATCGACCACAAACAGAGGGAACCCCGAAGTGGCCCGTTCAATCAGAGTGACTTGCCAATTTCCAAGGATGGCGTTGGTGGCCCCACTCCAATTGCTGCCGTAGGTTTTGCCCTTGCCAAACGGTAAATTGTAAAGAATACTCGCAGTGAAGCTGTTGTTCAGGTTCAGCTGCGACAAACCCCAGTCCAGCTTCGCGGTTCCCGGCAGCGGGTAGTACAACGCGCCAGGATTCGTGCCCAAGCCATCGGTCAGGCCGGTGTCGAAATTGCGTGAGTAGGTGTAGCCGATCAGAGCATACAATCCATGCCGCGCGCTCTTGGTCTCAGCCTTCACCTGAAGCGAATCGTAACGGGCCGCGCCGACGCTGTTATTGGTGTCGACGGCTTGGTAGAATCCTCCGCCAGGCTGGTTCACCGCGTACGGGAAGTTCCCAAGGCCGCAGCCCAGTGTGTAACCGGGAACAGCATTCGATTGGCCGGGGCACGCGCTCGGCTCATTGAGGTTTTCGTTGAGCTGGCCCACCAGAATGTGCGCGCTGCGCGAGCCGCCATAGCCGACCGTTAGCACAACATTCCCAGGTAACTGCCGCTCAACGTTCAGATTGAACTGCTGAATGATCCCCTGCTTGAAGTTCGGGTTCTCAGATTGAATTGTGCCGGTATAAACCTGAGGGTTCACTGGAGCGTCGTAAACTGCCCCAGCGCCGCCATCGACCGTCACCGTGGAGGCTGTACCGACTGATAAAAGGAACCCAGAGGAGAGAGCGCCTGTACCGCAATAGGTATTGCAGGGGTCCACTTCGGCGTAGTACGGCGGATTTTGCCACAGACCTTGCCCACCCTGGTTCCACGCGGAGTCATGCACGATCCCATAGCCGCCACGAATAGCCGTTTTCTCGCTCCCCATGGGCTTCCACGCGAATCCGATTCGCGGCTCCAGCGCGGTCTTATCAAATTGGATACCCACCCTTCCATTGGTAGGAATGCAGATCGTGCAGCCGCTCAAGCCCGGGCTGCCGGAGGGGACGTACCACATAAGGTTCTGAATGTCGTAGTTTGCTTGCCGGTTGGCCTCTTCGGTTTCAGGTGTCGCGAGGGCCCAGGCAAATCCCAGATTCAAAGTAAGATTCGGAGTAACCCGCCAATTGTCCTGCACGAAAGGACGGAAGAGTTTCCAACGCCGGCCCGTGGTGGCGCCCAAGAAGGTCTGATCATGGGCCGCAAACACGCCCATTCCACCCAGAAGCAAGTCGCCTATATCATCGCCGGTCAAGTCGCCGACCTCTACTACAAAACCATCCTGGAAGGCATTGTTCCTTACATTCATCTCCTCGGCGCGAAACGTCAGTCCCGCGCGGACTTCGTGTTTGCCGTGAATCCAGTCCAGCGTATCCGAAAGCGAATACACGTTGGTGCCGCCCTGGTAGGGCGCATATCCGCGATCGCCAACAGAAAAGTATGCGGACATATCGAACGAAGTCATGCCGCAACTTTCGCATTCTTGCGGCGCCTGGTTCAGGCCCGCGGGATATCCGGTGAAGGGATCGCAGGAACTCGCCAGGTCGGCGCCGAGAATGCCGAGCTGCGCAGCCTCGCATGTGCCCGTGCCATACGAGAGAATGTGGTTGAAAATTCGGTTGTAGCCGGCGGTGAACTGGTTGATCAAAGTCGGGGAAAAGACGTGGGTTTCAGTTACTACCACATTGCGCCCGTGGTTTTCGATGTGCTGGTTGCTGCCAAATGCGTTGGCTTCCGACCACGTCGGCGAGCCGCCCGGGACATAGTTCGTTGCCTGATCGTAGCTGAAGCGTGCGAACGCAGAATCCTTGCTGGAAAAATTGTGATCGAACCGAACGTCATAGGTTCCTTCGTTGAGCTTCCTTACCGGCTGGTTCTCGTAGTTGAAGGCAGAACCCGCCGGAAGACCGGGAGTGGGCGCAGGATAAAGCTGAGCGACCGCCAGGCCAATTGGATTAACCAGACTTCCCGGAATGATATTGCAGTTCTGAGTGACACCAGCTACAAACGGCTGGCTCCCATTGACGGGCGTCTCGGGAACGTTGGTACCCACGTTGCACTGGAAGGGTACGGCGCTGGGCGTAGTGTTGCCAGGCAGAATCTGCTGAGGAGTAAAAGGGTTGATGAGTTGCGTGCCGAGTGGATCGGTCGTGAAATCGTAATTGCCAGCGCCGTTTGCAGTAGTCATCGCTGCCGTCGGAACAAACCCGGTAAAAGGCACGCCCTCGCGCTGCATCTTGGCCTGATAATCGAAAAAGAAAAACGTTTTGTCCTTCTGGATGGGCCCACCAACCGAACCGCCAAACTGATTCAAATTGAATTTCTGTTTGGACGTAAAGAAATAACGAGTCGCATCCAGGTCGGTATTGCGGAAGAACTCGAACAACGAACCGTGCCACCGGTTCGATCCCGATTTCGTCGTCACCAACACTGTCGGCCCCGCGCGTTCGCCGTACTCAGCGGAGTAGTTGTAGGTCAACACCTTGAATTCCTGGATGTCATCGATCGAGGAGAAAATCGCAATACCGCCCTCATCCAACTGATTGTTGTCGTTGCCGTCAAGCAGCCAGTCGGTTTCCTGTTCGCGCGAACCACCGGACGAAAGCGAGAACGACCCGCGCGTCGCCGCCTCGCTGCTGGCAGCGCTGGTGAAGAAGCTGGTCGGGCTAGTAGAGGAGGTCGTGCCCGGCGTCAGCGTAGCCAATTGCGTGAAGTTGCGGCCATTCAGCGGCAGATCCGCGACCTGCTCCGACGTGATGACCTGCCCGAGGGTCGGGTTCGCCGTCTCCACCGCGACTTCGGTGGCGCTTACCTCAACGTTCGATGAAACCGAAGCGGGCACAAGGCTGAAATCCACTTCGCGCTGCTCATCCACTTGCAGGCGAATGTCTTTCTGCTCCGAAGGCGCGAAACCTTGCGACTCCACGCGAATCGAGTAATGCGCGACCGGCAGCAGCGGAATCAGGTAATGCCCCGAATCGTCGGTCTTCGCCTCGCGCGTGAGGCCTGTGTCCTGCGATGTGGCCTTCACCATCGCGCCGGCGACTACAGCGCCCGCTTTATCCGAAACGGTGCCTGAAAAACTGCCATTCGCCTGCCCGTAAACCAGTGGAGTGATGGAGAAGGCAAGCAAAAAGACAACGACAACCAGCAGCGCTCTCTTATGCAGCATCGCAAACCTTTCGGCGGCCTCATCGAATGAAGCGCGCACCATGCCCGCAAAATTAACCTGAGGAAGTCTTTTACTGTAGGACGGCCTTATAAATCCCCGCTCCGTCCTAAGTCAAGAGTTTTCGGTAGGATAGAAATATTGACTGCCGCATTATTTCCCTCTTTTGCACAGCCCTTGAAGGCCATTGCAGACTCGTTAGAGAGCGACGGCGCGGACTCGGTCCAGCTTCACCCCCGAACCGCCCACTCCGCATCAAAGCGCGCGCGATCATAAAAAGATTTTTGCGTTCCAACGCCAGTAGTTGAAAGTCCAGCATAGAGATTGGCGCGTCGCACCGCTTCGAGTTCTGGCACTCCTTCCGCAAGAAATACGGCAAAGCTTCCAATGAACGCATCGCCCGCGCCCGAGCTATCAACACTCTTCACGGCAAACGGCTGCACGTGCTCGCTGAGCCCGCGGCCGGCCAGCAGAGATCCGTTTGCGCCTAATGTGATGATCACCCGGCGAATGCCGCCTGCCACCATCGTCTCCGCGCATTTCTTCGCGTCTTCGACATTCCGCACCGCCATCCCAGTGATGGTTTCGGCCTCGCTCTCATTCGGAATGAAGTAATCAAGTCCAGCCAGCGCGCTCATTTCGACAGCCTGCCCCGGCGCCGGATTCAGGATGCAACGAACTCCATGCTTCCGCGCAAATGCCACTGTGTAATAAACCGTTTCGAGCGGGATTTCGAACTGAAGAATGATGCAATCGCTCGCCTTCAACACCTCAGTCGCGGCGTCAACATCGTCAGGCTTCAGCGCGTCATTCGCTCCTTTCACGACGAGAATGCGGTTCTGCCCATTCGGCTCGACGAAAATCGGCGCGACGCCACTCGATAATCCCTCAATCTGCTTCACATGCGTCGTGTCGATGCCAAGGTTCTTGAAGTTCTCAATCGTCGCCGGACCAAACAGATCGCTTCCAACTCGCGCCACCATGAACACATCCGCGCCGCAAAGCCGCGCAGCCGCCGCCTGATTCGCGCCCTTACCTCCGAATCCAAGATTGAATTTCTGTCCGAAGATCGTTTCCCCAGGTTTCGGAAACTGATCGGTAAATGTCGTCAGATCGATGTTGGCACTTCCAACCACTGCAATGCGAGGGCGCCGAGCCATAAGGTTTTTTCTCAACAAGTGTAAAAGTAGGCCGAGTCTATTCGGCGCGTCCAATTGTGTCAACGCGATGTGTCAGAGCCAAGACCGATGGCGAGCAAAATCGCGCAGTTGCCCTTCTTCGCGAACTTCGCGGCATTTCTTCGCGCGCTTCGCGGTCAAAAGCTCTTCTCCTGCCTAGCGAAGAAATCAGGAAGGCACGCCGACTATTCCACCGAAACGTTTCTGCTATAGTTGCGTTCCTCGGAGGTTGCACCGATGCCCCGAAACGTGCGCTGTGCCTTGATTCAAGCCAGCAATGCGCTCAGCACTGAACGTCCCCTCGCCCAAATCCGCAAGGCGATGATCGACAAGCACTTGAAGTTGATCGAGCAGGCAGCGAAAAAGAAAACGCAAATCCTGTGCCTGCAGGAGCTTTTCTACGGACCTTATTTTTGCGCCGAACAAAATGCCCGCTGGTATGAACTGACCGAGCGCGTGCCCGACGGTCCCACCGTGCGCCTGATGCAAAAAATCGCCGCCAAACATCGCATGGTAATCGTGGTTCCGGTGTATGAAGAACAGATGCCCGGCGTCTACTTCAACACCGCCGCGGTGATCGACGCCGACGGCCGCTATCTGGGCAAATATCGCAAGCACCACATTCCGCACTGCCATCCTGGATTCTGGGAAAAGTTTTACTTCACGCCCGGCGACGGCGGCTATCCCGTCTTCGAAACAAAATACGCGCGTATCGGCGTCTACATTTGCTACGACCGCCATTTCCCTGAAGGCGCGCGCATTCTGGGCTTGAACGGCGCGGAGATCGTCTTCAATCCTTCCGCCACAGTCGCAGGTCTCTCGGAATATCTATGGGAACTCGAGCAGCCCGCGCATGCCGTCGCCAACGGCTATTTCGTCGGTGCAATCAACCGCGTGGGCTTTGAAAAGCCGTGGAGCATCGGCGAGTTCTATGGCAAAAGCTATTTCTGCAATCCGCGCGGCAAGATAATCGCGCAGGCCAGCCGCGACAAAGATGAAGTGGTGGTCGCCGATCTCGATCTCGATATGATCGCGGAAGTCCGCAAAGTCTGGCAGTTCTTCCGCGACCGCCGTCCAGATAGCTACGGCCCGATCACCACTCAGAGCGCAAAGAGCGCAGCAGCAGACTGAGCGCTCTGATTGGTTGATCCATTTTTTCGGTACTGATCTAACGATCTGGATAATGCGAGACTTGCTGACATTATGAAATCTAAACCGGTGCCAGATTGGGTTAGTAGGGTCGCACTGACCCTGAATCCGCTCATCCCTGTACTTGTTGCCCTGTTTTTGTGGGTTCGAAAACTTGGAAGACGTGCATGGCGCTCAGCAAAACGAATTTAGATCAGTACTATTTTCCAATTTTTCTAAATCGAAGCTCATGACAACGCCTGAACTCTCTCATTCCCGATCCCGCATCGAATCCAGCCCGCTCTATAACCCCGACCTCGCGCCCGCCGATGCCTCGCGCCGTCATTGGGGCACATACAACTTCGCAGCGCTGTGGATCTCGATGTCGGTCAACATTCTCACCTACATGCTCGCGGCCAGTTTGATTCAAGGCGGGATGAACTGGAAACAGGCAGTAATGACAATTTTTATCGGCAACGTGATCGTGCTCGCGCCGATGCTGCTGAATTCTCATCCCGGAGCGAAGTACGGCGTCCCGTTTCCAGTGTTGGCGCGCGCTTCGTTTGGAGTGCTGGGCGCGAACGTGGCCGCGGTTTTGCGCGCGCTGGTGGCCTGCGGATGGTTCGGCATTCAGACCTGGATCGGCGGCGAAGCGATCAGCACTCTGCTCGCCACGCTCGCACCAGGATGGAAAAATTTCCCCTACGCCACCGCCGTCTGCTTCCTTCTGTTCTGGCTGATCAACCTCGCCGTAATTCTCATGGGCATCGAATACATCCGCATTCTGCAGGGGATCAGCGCACCCGTTCTCTTAGCCGTCGGCCTGCTGCTCCTGGCATGGGCGTATCGCACCGCGGGAGGCTTCGGCCCCATGCTGGCCGCCCCGTCGCGCTTCACCAACTTCCCCGACTTCCTCAAGTTCTTGATTCCAGCTCTGAACGGCACAGTAGGATTCTGGGCCACAGTCTCTCTGAATATTCCCGACTTCACGCGATTCGCGCGTAACCAGCGAGAGCAAGTCCTCGGCCAGGCGCTGGCGTTGCCGACGACAATGACTCTCTACGCTTTCATCGGCATCGCAGTAACGTCCGCAACAGTTTTGATTTACGGAACCGCAATCTCTGATCCGGTGCAACTGCTCAGCCGCTTTCATTCCCCAGCAGCAGTGGTGATCTCGCTCATCGCGATTCTGCTGGCGACGCTCAATGTCAACATCGGCGCGAACGTCGTGTCGCCGGCAAACGATTTCTCGAATCTGTGGCCGCGTCGGATCAGCTTTCGCACCGGCGGAGTAATCACCTGCTTCATGGGAATCGCGCTGATGCCCTGGAAGCTGCTCGCCGATTACCAAACTTTTATTCTCGGATGGCTAGGCGGCTACGCCGCTTTCCTCGGGCCAGTCGCGGGCATTATGATCTGCGATTATTTCGTGGTGCGGCGATGTGTTCTGCAGGTAGATGATCTCTATCTTCGTGGAGGAATCTACGAATATTCCAAAGGATTCAACTGGCGTGCGGTGATCGCGCTGGCGTTGGGGGCAGGCACCGCGCTGATCGGTCTGGCGATTCCTTCTCTGCGCGTGCTTTACGATTATTCCTGGTTCGTCGGCTTCGCAGTTTCCTTCGCGGTCTATTACGCGATGATGAAGACCCAGCGCCCGCCTTCGCTTTCGCCGGCAACGCCGTAGCTTTAGCGTTTTGTTCCTGTCGTCCCGCGAAACGCCGGCAGAACCTCGCGCTGGTAGATATCGAGCGACTCTTCCTCGTCCCCGCACATCAAGTACAGATTGAACTGCGTGACCCCCACACTCGCCAGCTTATGCAATTTTTCCAGCTGCGCCTCGACCGGACCGACTACACAGAACCGATCGACCACTTCGTCAGAAACAAAATTCGCGTTGCTGCTCTCAACTTCGCAGTGATGCTGGTAATCGTAGCTGCCGCGATCCTGCACGTAGGCCGTCAGCGCCGCAGGCAGATCCTGCGGCTTGTATTGCCGGATTAAATCCATCACGTGATTCGAAACCAGCGCCGGAAACCAGCGCACCCGCTCGCGCGCTGTCTTCAAATCATCGGAAACCCAGACCGGAGCGGCCGACATCACTTCGATCTGATTTGCATCGCGTCCCGCCGCGCTAGCGCCTTCCCTAACGAAACCCATACACCACGAGATCAGATCCGGATCGGCAAACTGCAGAATGATCCCATCGGCAACGCGACCAGCCATGTGCAGCACTTTCGGCCCGTAGCCCGCGATCCACACCCGCGGCGGAATTTTGGCCCACGTCAGCCGGGTCGGCTGGCCTTCGTATTCAATTTCGCGACTGGCCGTAAGATCGCGAAAAATCTTTACCGCCGTTTCCAACTGCGACCAACTCACAGGCTTCTTGCCGAGCACGCGTCGCGAGCTATCTCCGCGCCCAATGCCAAGTTCCATCCTGCCGCCTGAAATCAGATTCAAAGTTGCGAACAGGCTCGAAGTAACCGTGAGATCGCGAACCGCAGGGTTGGTGACGAGCGTGCCAAGCCGCATCCGCTCTGTGTTCGCGGCCATCAGCGTGAGCAAAGGGTACGGGTCCATCCACAAAACGTGGGAATCGAAGAGCCATCCGTACTCGAACCCGCCCGCTTCAGCTTGGCGCGTCAGTCCGACAATGCGCTCGACGGAAATGTCCGGCTTCAAGGTAATGCCAAAATGCATGATGCCAGCCCCTTTCCTCACCGCCGCAATTATCCGGAAGTGAAGTGCGGCAGTTTAGCATAGAATTCATTTTCATCTCAGCGTGCTTTATCGCAACATGTTCATCGTAGAAAGAAGCGGAGGCATCGATGGGCTTCGATACGATCATCGCCAACGGATCCGTGGTGACCGCAACCGATACGTACGTGGCAGACGTTGCCATCGCGGATGGCAAGGTCGCGGCCATCGGCAAAGACCTTCCGCGAGAAAATGCCACAAAAGTTCTGGACGCCGCTGGAAAATATGTTTTCCCCGGCGGCATCGATGTTCACACGCATCTCGACATGCCCTTCGGAGGCACCACCAGCGCCGACGATTTTGAAACCGGCACGCGCGCCGCCGCTTTCGGCGGCACGACTACGCTGATCGACTTCGCCATTCAATACAAAGGCCAGCCGTTGCGGCAGGCTTTCGACACGTGGATGGACAAAGCTTCGAAGAAAGCCGTCTGCGATTATGCTTTTCACTGCATCGTCACCGACATCAGCGGCGGCCAACTGCAGCAGGTGAATGCGCTGGTGGACGAAGGCGTGACCAGCTTCAAGCTGTTCATGGCTTATCCCGGCGTGTTCATGCTCGACGACGCGAGCATCTTCCGCGCGCTGCAGACCACCGCGAAAAACGGTGGACTCATCTGCATGCACGCCGAAAACGGCAGCGCGATCGACGTCATCGTGCAGCAGGCGCTCGCGGAAGGAAAGAAAGCTCCGAAGTATCACGCGCTCACTCGGCCCACCACCGCCGAGGCCGAAGCCGTTTCCCGCGCGATCGCGCTGGCTGAGATGGCGGGCGCGCCGATCTACATCGTGCACTTGAGTTGCAACGAGGCTCTCGAAAAAGTTCGCGAGGCGCGCGACCGCGGCCTGCCCGTTTACGCTGAAACGTGCCCGCAGTATTTGTATCTGTCGATTGAAAACTTTGACGTTCCGGATTTTGAAGGCGCGAAATATGTTTTCACGCCACCGCTGCGCGAAAAATGGCATCAGGAAAAACTTTGGAACGGACTCAAGCGCGATCATCTGCAGGTCGTCTCCACCGATCACTGCCCATTCTGTTTCAAGGAGCAGAAGGAACTTGGGCGAGACGACTTCACCAAAATTCCCAACGGCGGACCGGGGATTGAACACCGCATGAGCCTGATTTACTCGGGCGGTGTCGCAGCGGGACGTTTCAGCGTGAACCGGTTCGTAGAACTCGTCGCCACCACTCCGGCAAAGCTGTTCGGTTTGTATCCGCGCAAAGGAACGATCGCCGTCGGCGGCGACGCCGATCTCGTGATCTTCGATCCCAAACGCGAGCACACGATCAGCGCGAAGACTCACCACATGCGCGTGGATTATTCGATGTTCGAAGGCATTCAGGTCACAGGTATGCCCGACGTAGTTCTATCGCGAGGGCGCGTCGTCGTCGAAAATGATAAATTCTTTGGCCGTGCCGGCCAGGGAGAGTTTCTGCGCCGCTCCACATATTCGCAGGTGAACGGCTAGCCAAGGAGAAACGATTGTTCACACCATCGAGTCTAACCATTGCGCTGTTGATGATGATCACGAGCGCCGTTTGCTGGGGTTCATGGGCGAACACATACAAGGGCGTCAAGGGCTACAGGTTTGAACTTTTCTACTGGGACTATGCCGTTGGGATTTTTCTGGTCTCACTCGTGCTCGCCTTCACCATGGGCAGCACGGGGAACGATTCGTCGAGTTTTCTGAATAACGTGCACGCGGCCGACACTTCAAACATTGTGAACGCGATGATTGGAGGAGCGTTATTCAATCTCGCCAATCTCCTGCTGGTCGCGGCGATCGACATGGCTGGTCTCGCTGTAGCGTTTCCCATTTCAATCGGAATCGCACTCGTGGTCGGAACTGTGCTCAGCTATGCACTTCAGCCGCGAGGGAATGCCGTGCTGCTTGCTCTGGGCGTTGGCTGCGCTTTCGTGGCTGTTCTGCTGGATGGCAAGGCCTACGGCAGTCTCGCTGCTGCAGGGCGCTCGGTTTCAAAGAAAAGTCTGATCACGTGCGTGGTCTCAGGAGTTCTGATGGGCTTGTGGGCTCCGTTCATGACGCATGCGATGACGCGCGGTAATCCTCTCGGGCCTTACAGCGCTGCTGTGTTCCTCACGTTGGGAGCATTGCTCTCCTGCTTCATATGGAATATTTATTTCATGAAACACCCGCTCGTTGGAGAACCGGTAAGCTTCAGCGGATTTTTCCGCGGGCCAGCCTCAGGACATCTGTTGGGATTATTCGGAGGATGCATCTGGGGCGTCGGGACAGTGTTCAACCTGGTGGCCGCAAGCTTCACCGGCGTCGCCATTTCTTACGCTATTGGACAATCCGCTCCGATGGTCGCCGCGCTGTGGGGAATTCTCGCGTGGAAAGAATTTGAGAACTCGGGGCCTCGCGCCAAAGCGTATCTCGGCTTGATGTTTGTTTTTTACGCGCTGGCAATTTTTCTGGTGGCGCGCGCGAACGGATAGGGCGAGCGGGCGCACTCGCTAGAAAATCGACAGCCGCTTGCCTGTCGGATCTATAACTGTTTTGTTTTCAGCGCAGCCTATATTCGCAAAAATGCGAAAAGTCGACGATCTCTTTCCAGAGCAACGCGTTAGAGCGCGTCCGTCCCCTACGTTAGCTTTTAGCAACTTTCGCATTAGAGGCGATTTAAGCCTCTCGAAATCGCGCGGTGTCCTCCAGGTGCTCCAAAGGGTCAGGTCGTCGCTGTGAGTGCCTCCTAGGCCCGTTAACAGGCATTCTGTGCGATGATCGAACCGGGAATTCGCCCCTGCCGCTGAAAAGCGTCGGCGTTTGTAATCAATAACTTAGGGCTAACATGTTGATTACAAACGATCAAAGGGGTCCCGAAAATCGGCCAGTGGAATCAGCAGCTTACGGCCAAGTCATTGATTCCATTGTGCGGCTTTCTCGTCGTCGAGGCGCTCGCCTACTTGCCTCTGATTCGGCTGATGAACATATTTAAAAATCGATCCGCGTCTGACGCCGTGCACACTCGCGCATTCGGCTTGAGTTCGATAACGCCTTCGATTTCGTAGTGGTCCCCATGGAGCACGTTGTTCTCATTCGATCCCATGCGATTCGCTACGGTTTCTCCGCGAGTGAACTCGCCCTTCGTCTCCACATCGACGTGCATCTCTTTCAGCGTGCCCAGAGTCGGGTCGAGCGCAATCCCCACCGCGAGGGGATCGTACATCGCGGCGCCGCTGTATCCACTCTTCTCGCTGCGGGTCAAATAAAAATCGGCGATCTTGGCGATGAAGTCGCTCTGCGGCCCGTGAGACGACTGAAGCTCCGCAAGATATTTCCGCGTGATAAGAGTTCTTTCGCCCACATCGGAGCCCACCATCGTCACCATCCAGCCGGCGTTGAATACTATCTGGGCCGCTTCGGGGTCGTTATAAATATTCGCTTCCGCCGCGCCGTTAACATTTCCGCCGCCGATCGAGCCGCCCATGATGACGATATCTTTAACCAAGCCAGCAATCGATGGATCTTTCGAAACCGCGAGCGCAATGTTGGTCAGCGGCCCCACCGGGATCAGCGTGATCTCATGCGGGTATTTGTGAATCATCTCGATGATGAGATCGGGACCGAACCGCGGATCAGCTTTGCACTTGGAAGCGGGCAACTCAACGTTGGCCAGGCCATTCTTGCCATGCCAGAACTGGGCGGTGATCAGCTTCTGATTCAGCGGATGCTGCGCGCCTCGCGCGACCGTAACGTCGCAGCGTCCCGCGAGCGAAACGATTTTCAGCGCATTCTCCAGTCCCTGCTGAGAGTCCACGTTGCCAGGCACCACAGTCAGCGCTTCGACTTTGAACTCGGGAGAATTCAGCGCGAGGATGATCGCCATCGCGTCGTCGGTACCTGGATCAGTGTCAATGATTACGCGCCTCGGTGAAGATTGCGCGAACGCATTTGCCAGAAAAATAAGAACGAAGAACGAAATGAGAATGGAGATTGCTCGAAGGTGCTTCATAGGAAAATCCTTTCTTGAATGCCGGCGACTTAGAGCAACATGCCCGCGATGGACGCCGACATCAGGTTCGCCATGGTTCCGGCCAGCATCGCGCGAACTCCGAGTCGCGCCAGTTCGCTTTTCTTATTAGGCGCGAGCGCCCCGATGCCGCCAATCTGAATTCCGATGGAGCTGAGGTTCGCGAAGCCGCATAGAGCAAATGTGGCGATCGTGAAAGAGCGCGGATCGAGCGCCGCTTTCATCGGACCGAGCATGGAAAATGCGACGAGTTCATTCAGCACCATGCGCGTGCCAAGCAAAGTTCCAATCACGCCGCAGTCGCGCCAGGGAACTCCGATCACCCATGCCACCGGAGCGAACACCGCTCCAAAAATCTTTTCCAGGCTTTCCGGGAACCACGCCACCCAGTGGTGAATCCCGCCCATAATGCCGTCTGCCAACGCGATCAAAGCCAAAAACGCGATTAGCATGGCCGCGATGTTTAAAGCCATATGCAGGCCGTCGGTCGTCCCTCGCGCGATCGCGCCTAACAGATTTTCTTCTTTCTCAGCTTCCTCTTCGCCTTCAGGCATGACAACTCGTCCGGCAGTCTTTGGCTGTTCGGTTTCGGGTACGAGCATCTTCGCCATCAAAAGCGTTCCCGGCGCGGTCATGATCACGGCGCTGAGCAGGTGTTTGGGTTCTATGCCGAATGCAATGTAGGCCGCCATGATTCCGCCGGAAACGTGGGCCATGCCGCTGGTCATCACGGTCATGAGTTCAGAGTGCGTGAGGTCCGGAAGAAATGGCCGGATGGTTACCGGGGCTTCGGTTTGTCCCATGAAAATGCTGGCCGCGATGTTGAGCGATTCCGCGCCACTGGCGCCCATGACGCGGGTCATGACCCACGCGGCTAGCTTGATGATGAGCTGCATCACGCCGAAGTGATAAAGCACGGCGAAAAATGCGCAGATGAAAATAATAGTGGGAAGAACTTGAAAAGCGAAATAGAAGCCGAGGGACGAACCTTGCTTGCCGAGGTCGCCGAAAACAAACTGCGAACCGACGTAAGAGTAGCTCAGCAAGCGGCTCACGACGTTGCCGGCCGCGGAAAAAGCGCGACGTCCGGCGTCGACCCGGAGCACTATAACTGCGAAGGCCAACTGCAAGCCCAAACCCCAGGCCACGGTTTTCAGCCGAATGGCGCGGCGATTGGTGGAGAACGCGTAGGCCGACGCCAACATGGTGAAGAGGCCGAGGATTCCAGTGAAGCGTCCCATTCAGTTTTTCTCTCCGGGTTTTCCAATTACGCGATGAATCAACGGACGTTTCTCGCGCGCCGGCGCATCGGCAATCCGATAACTCTCTTCAAGCAACTGCCTCGCACGAGCGGCACGCGCTTCCGCATTGTAGTAAATCGTAGCGAGCGGGTCGCCCGCGGACACAGCGTCTCCGACTTTCTTATGGAGTACGATTCCGACTGCAGGGTCGACCGAATCTTCTTTGCGTTCGCGGCCTCCGCCAAGAATGACACAGGCAGTGCCGATCTGTTCACACTGCAGAGTCGTGACATATCCGCTCTTCGGACTGGAAAGTGTCATCGAATGCTCAGCATGCGGAAGTTTCTTCGGATCATCGATCGTTCGCGGATCTCCGCCTTGCAATTCCACCATCTGGCGAAACTTGTCGAGTGCTGCGCCCGAAGCGATCAGTTTTTCGCTTTGCCTTTTTCCTTCCGCGACCGTATCGGACACTCCTCCCAGATGCAGCATCCATCCGGCGAGTTCGAGGCAAAGCTGTCGTAAATCTTCTGGCCCCTCGCCGCGTAAGACGTCCACCACCTCGACGACTTCGAGCGCATTGCCAATCATGTTGCCCAGAGGCTGATCCATATCTGTAATCAGCGCTACTACCTGTTTGCCCATGCGCTCACCGGTCTCGACCATGAGTTCAGCGAGAAAAGCAGCGTCTTTTTCGTTCTTCATGAACGCACCGGAGCCGGTCTTTACGTCGAGCACGAGCGCGTCGATACCCTCGGCAAGTTTTTTGCTCATGATGGAAGCGCAGATCAGATATGGGCTTTCCACGGTTCCAGTCACATCGCGCAGCGCGTAGAGTTTGCGATCCGCGGGAGCGATTTCAGCGGTCTGCCCGATCATGCAGCAACCGCAGGTCTTGAGCACGCGGCGAAAGTCAGCGACCGGAAGATTTACGTTGAAGCCGGGGATCGCTTCGAGCTTGTCTAGTGTGCCTCCAGTGTGCCCCAGGCCGCGACCGCTGATCATAGGCACGACCACGCCCGCGGCGGCGGCAAGTGGCGCGAGCACAAGCGAAGTCTTATCGCCCACGCCGCCGGTCGAATGCTTGTCCACTTTCTTGCCGGGCAGCGAGGAGAGGTCGAGCACTTCACCCGAGCGCAGCATTGCGTCGGTCAGCGCGGCGGTCTCGGCGCGAGTCATGCCGCGCAACACAACGGCCATCAGCCAGGCTGAAACCTGATAGTCGGGAGTATCACCGCGGGTGTAAGCGTTCACAAGAGATTCGATTTCGTTTTGCGATAACTCGCCTCCATCGCGCTTCTTGCGAATCACATCGATGGCGCGAAAGCTTTGCGTCGAAGGCGAAGTTGGATTCACTGGAGGCGGAATCCTTCTGGAAGAAGTTCGGTGATGTGAGCTTGTTTTGGTCCGTCGGCGCTCTGAAAGAAGATTGTCGCGTCGGGACCGAATTCGTAAATCACCTGACGGCATGCGCCGCAGGGCGAGCAGGGCACTCCCTGGTCATTGACTACGGATACCGCGCGGATCTCGATCTTCGGGCCGAGAGCGGCCACAGCAGTGAAAATCGCGGTGCGCTCGGCGCAGTTGGTCATTCCGTAGGAAGCGTTTTCTACATTGCAACCCGAAAAGATTTTGCCGTTCGAGAGCAGGATGGCTGCGCCTACGCGGAACTTTGAGTAAGGCGCGTGCGCGTTCTTCATGACCTTTTTCGCAGACCGCAGCAATTGTGCCGAAACGTTAGCGGGCAGCGTCTTCGTGCGCATATAGGGAATGGTTCCGCGGCAATCCGGCGAAATCGAGGGCAATTGTAAACCCTGGCTGCACGAATCATCGGCTTTTCTTGGACTCGGTTGAAGGGAGCCGGGTTAACCGCGCACAGCAGCCTCGCGTTGCGGGATTTCCTGCCGTACAATTACTGCGCACGGCGGTTACTGCGCAAGGCGGGCCCGGTCTCGGGCCTAGAGTGTGGCGAAATGCCAATCGATCACAACCATCCCGGAGCAACTCGCGAAATTCGTGGACAGGCTGGTGGCATTGAGCCCCATGCTCGAAACGCGATCGCCATTCTTGGCGGGCATCCGCTCTTACAAAACTCTGGAATTCCTCTCGACCTGGACTGGGTGCAGGAAGTTCGCGTGAACACCAGCGCCGTGGAGCGCCGCGCCCAGACGCAGATCGCGCGAAGAACCGTGAAGAAAGAATGGCAGGCCGCCTGGCTTCTGCGGGCAATCACTTGCATGGATCTGACTACGCTTTCCGGCGACGATACGGACGAGCGAGTGCGCCGCCTGTGCGCCAAAGCGCGGCATCCGGTGCAACAGGATCTCGTACAGAAGCTTGGGATCGAAGAACTCGAGGTGAAGGTCGCCGCGGTTTGCGTCTATCACGTGTTCGTCGAAACCGCGCTGCACGCTTTGGAAGGCAGTGGCATCCACGTCGCTGCCGTGTCAACAGGCTTCCCGGCGGGCCTGTCGCCGCTGGCCGAGCGGGTGGCGGAGATTCGGCGCTCGGTGGAGGCGGGCGCGCACGAGATCGATGTGGTGATCACGCGCGCGCATGTGTTTGGCGGACGCTGGCAGGCACTGTATGACGAGATTGCCGCTTTCAAGCAAGCCTGCGGTGGCGCGCACATGAAGGTGATTCTCGCAACCGGCGATCTTCTAACCTTGCGCAATGTGGCGCGCGCCAGCGTGGTGGCTATGATGGCGGGGGCCGACTTCATCAAGACCTCGACCGGCAAAGAGGCTACCAACGCGACGCTGCCGGTGGGTTTAGTGATGACTCGCGCGATTCGCGAATATGGTGAGCGCACTGGAATGGCTGTCGGTTTCAAGGCTGCCGGCGGGATTCGCACCGCGAAGCAGTCGACTGACTGGCTTGCCATGATGAAGGAAGAACTCGGGCAGTCGTGGATGCGCGCAGAATTATTTCGCTTCGGTGCAAGCGGGTTGTTGGGCGACATCGAGCGGCAATTGGAGCACCACGCGACCGGGCGCTATTCGGCGGAGTATCGGCATCCCATCGCGTAGTTGCCGATGTAGTTGCTGTCGGGAAGAATCGAGCCTATCGACATGAGCATTGCAGAAAAATTTGTGGCGATGGAGTACGGTCCCGCTCCGGAGGATCCGAAAGAAGCGCAAGCCTGGCTGGAGCGTCACGGCCATCGCTTCGGGCACTTCATTAACGGCGCGTGGCAAGCGCCAGCCGCGGGCGAATATTTCGATACGGTCGATCCTTCCAACGGAGAGAAGCTCGCTTCGGTTGCGCAAGGATCGTCCGCTGATGTCGATGCCGCGGTGCAGGCTGCGCGCGCGGCTTATCCGAAATGGCTTGCGCTTACGCCCCATGTGCGGGCGCGATATTTATATGCTCTGGCGCGGTTGGTGCAGAAGCATGCGCGCCTTCTCGCTGTTCTGGAAACGATGGACAATGGAAAGCCGATCCGCGAGAGCCGCGATATCGATATTCCGCTAGTGGCGCGGCATTTTTATTACCACGCGGGCTGGGCGCAACTTCTTGAGCAGGAATTTCCTGAGTACGAGCCTTGCGGCGTTGTAGGGCAAATTATCCCCTGGAATTTTCCGTTGCTCATGGCGGCGTGGAAAATTGCCCCGGCTCTGGCCACTGGAAATACAGTGGTGCTCAAGCCTGCAGAATTCACTCCGCTGACCGCGATCGCGTTTGCTGAGTTGTGCCAGGAAGCGGGGTTGCCTGCTGGAGTCGTCAACATTGTGACTGGAGACGGAGCGACCGGCGAGGCGTTGGTGAAACATCCTGACGTGGACAAGATTGCGTTCACTGGCTCGACCGAAGTCGGACGCGCGATTCGCAGTGCGACCGCTGCAACTCACAAGCGGCTGTCGCTTGAGCTTGGAGGGAAATCTCCGTTCATCATTTTCGACGATGCTGATTTGGATAGCGCGGTCGAGGGATTGGTCGACGGAATCTGGTTCAACCAGGGGCAGGTTTGTTGTGCGGGTTCGCGTCTGTTGATGCAGGAAAGCATTGCCGAGCCTTTGATCGCCAAAATTCGCGAGCGCATGAGCAGCCTGCGCGTGGGCTTGCCTTTGGATAAGGCAATCGACATCGGCGCGATTGTGGCGCGCGTGCAACTTGATCGCATTCATCGCATGGTCGGACAGGGAATCGCGGAGGGCGCGACGTGCTGGCAGCCGGAGGTCGCTTTGCCAGCGAAAGGCTTTTATTATCCGCCGACTTTGTTGAGCAATGTGCATCCTACATCGATCGTCGCGCAGCAGGAGATCTTCGGACCTGTGCTGGCCGCGATGACGTTTCGCACTCCGAGAGAAGCGGTGGAGTTGGCGAACAATACCGTGTATGGCTTGGCGGCGTGCGTTTGGAGCGAGAACATTAATGTGGCATTGCATGTTGCCGCGCAACTGAAAGCTGGAGTCGTGTGGGTAAACTGCACGAACCTGTTCGACGCTTCCTGCGGCTTCGGTGGCTATCGCGAAAGCGGATATGGCCGCGAAGGCGGCAAGGAGGGCTTGCTGGAATATCTGCAGCCGTCCTGGTTTAAGAATGCTCCTGCGTTGCCCGCTGTGCCTGCGTCCGCGCCCGCCGAGCCGCAGTCAGAAGATGAACGAACTGGACCTCCAGCCATCGATCGCACGGTGAAACTCTACATTGGCGGCAAGCAGGTGCGGCCGGATTCTGGCTACAGCATGGAAGTGCGTTCAGCGGATGGGCATTTATTGGGCGAAGCATCGCTTGGCAATCGCAAGGACATTCGCAACGCGGTCGAGGCTGCGCGCAAGGCGGAAGCATGGGCAAGAGCTACCGCGCACAATCGAGCGCAGGTTCTTTACTACTGCGCTGAAAATCTTTCTCGACGGCGTGACGAAATTATCCGCGGGATTACCCCAGTCGTCGGAGCGAAGCGAGCTGCAGCTGAACTCGATCTCGGCATCGAGCGCATTTTTTCTTATGCGGCATGGGCCGATAAGTTTGATGGCGCGGTGCATAGTCCTCCGTTTCGGAATATTGCGATTGCGATGAACGAGCCGATCGGAACTCTCGGCATCGTCTGTCCGAAGGAAGCGCCGCTGTTGGGTTTTCTTTCTCTGGTGCTTCCGGCTTTGGCCGTGGGCAACACCGTTATCGCGGTGCCGTCGGAGGCATACCCGCTGATCACCGCCGATCTCTATCAACTGTTCGACACCAGCGACCTGCCGGGCGGCGTGGTGAATATTGTGACGGGGTATGCTTCGCAACTTTTGAAAGTGCTGGCTGAGCACGACGATGTGGATGCTATTTGGTCCTTCGGCGACGAAGCGAATGCCGCTGCCGCGAAAGCGATGTCGATCGGCAATCTGAAACAAGTCTGGACCAACGAAGGCCGAGCCATCGACTGGTTCAATCCGAAGCTGGCCGAAGGGCGCTGGTTTCTCGAGCATGCTACGCAGGTGAAAAATATTTGGGTTCCTTACGGCGAATAAGCGGGTGGCGAATGACTGAGCTGTCGCGAGCTCGTGTTGCGAATCTCTCGTGGCGGCGTCAGCCACAGTCGAATCCGAATTGCTTTTGTTCTGGCTCCGGACTAGCATGAATTCGTAATTTCCATCCGGCATCTTTGGCATCCTGTCATGCCAATCCGTGTTCGATCTACGTGCTGATCTAAGGAGGATCATATGGGCATCGCAGTATCACCGCAGATTCATCCCCAGGTTGCGGATTTCCTCGAAAAACCGCGCAAGATGTTGATCAATGGCAAATGGGTAAACGCCCTCTCAGGCAAAACTTTTCCCACTTACAACCCGGCCACCGGCGAGGTTCTGGCGCAAGTGGCGGAGGGCGATCGTGACGATGTAGAAGAAGCTGTAAAGGCCGCACGCAAAGCTTTTGACCAAGGCCCATGGCGTCGACTGACCGCGTCTGAGCGCGGACGGCTCATTTGGAAGCTCGCAGATTTACTCGAAACTCACACGGAAGAATTCGCCTACCTCGAGAGCCTCGACAACGGGAAGCCTCTCACTATCGCGAGAGCCGCCGATGTGCCGCTGGCTGTCGATCTATTTCGCTACATGGCGGGATGGGCGACGAAGATCGAAGGCAACACGATTCCTTTGTCGGTTCCCTATACTCCGGGAGCGAAGTATCTTGCCTACACGCTGCGAGAGCCAGTCGGAGTTGCGGCACAAATCATTCCGTGGAATTTTCCGCTGCTGATGGCGGCGTGGAAGCTGGGTCCGGCGCTGGCCTGCGGATGCACCGTGGTGTTGAAGCCGGCGGAGCAAACGCCGCTTTCGGCGCTGCGTCTCGGCGAACTGATTATGGAAGCCGGATTCCCCGAGGGCGTGGTGAACATTGTGCCGGGCTTCGGCGAGACGGCAGGCGCAGCGCTGGCTGCGCATCCCGACGTGGACAAAGTAGCTTTCACCGGTTCCACGGAAGTTGGGAAGCTGATCGTGCGCGCTGCGACCGGCAATCTGAAGAAAGTATCGCTGGAACTTGGCGGTAAATCTCCCAACGTCGTGTTCAAAGATGCTGATCTCGATTCGGCGATTCCCGGGGCCGCGAGCGCAATCTTCTTTAATCACGGCCAGTGTTGCTGCGCCGGATCGCGGCTCTACATCGAGAAACCCATCTTCGACCGTGTCGTCGAAGGTGTCGCAGAACAGGCGAAGAAAATCAATGTAGGCTCGGGTCTGGATCCCGAGACGAGCATGGGGCCGCTCGTCTCCGAAGAGCAGCTAAACCGGGTCTGCGGCTTCTTGGAGGCCGGTTTCTCCGAGGGCGCCAAAGCCATTTCCGGCGGTCATAGGAAAGGCGACAAAGGCTATTTCGTGGAACCTACTGTCCTGGTGAACACGAGCGAAGACATGAAGGTGGTGCGAGAGGAAATCTTTGGGCCGGTGGTAACGGCGATGCCGTTCGACGATCCCGAGGAACTTATGTCTCGCGCCAATAATAGCGAATACGGCCTGGCTGCTGCCGTCTGGACCCGAGACATCGGCAAGGCTCACCGCACCGCGGAACTTCTGCGCGCAGGTACGGTGTGGATCAACTGCTATAACATCTTCGACGCCGCGCTGCCGTTCGGCGGATACAAGCAATCCGGATGGGGCCGTGAGATGGGGCACGATGTTCTGAACAATTACACGCAGACCAAGGCTGTTTGCACCAGAATAGCCTAGGTGGTTGCTCAACAAAAAAGGACGGCGGATTTTCCGCCGTCCTTTTTATTTTAGGGTGCGTTATTTTGTAATGCTTATCTCTCGACGACTCTACCGCTCCATGAGCAAAACTTTTTCCGCCTCGTCAATCTCAGTCAGTTTGACCTCGATTACTTCGTTCATGGTGGTCTGAACATTGCGGCCGACAAAGCTGGCCTCGACGGGAAGTTCTCGATGTCCGCGGTCGATCAGCACGCACAACTGCACTCGCCGTGGGCGGCCGTGCGAAAACAGTGCGTCCATCGCGGCCCGCACCGTGCGTCCGGTAAAAAGAACGTCGTCGACCAAAACGATATTCATGTCTTCAATCGAAAACCCAATCTCTCTCTCTTGCACAACCGGCTTGGGCCCGAGCGTTGAAAGATCGTCGCGATAAAAAGTGATGTCCAGCGTGCCCACAGGAACCGGCGCGTTCTCGATGCGGGTAATGATTTTTCCGAGGCGCTCTGCGATGGGCACGCCTCGGCGCCGAATCCCGACTAAGCCCAAGCCTTCGACGCCTCCATTTTTTTCGACGATCTCATAGGCCAAACGGACCAGCGTGCGCTCGATTTCAGATGCCGACATCAGCTGCGCCTTCTGGCGCAAACCCGTCTTGCGGGAAGGACTTTTCGCATTCATCGCCGAATGTGCCTCATGATTCTGGATTTATAGACCTGGCGTGGTGCAATCGCCGGGACAAACTTGCCCGGCACGACGGCTTCTCACTGTATTGAACGCAGCGTCAGAGGTCAAGCGAGACTCAGGCGCACAAACGAACTACGTTGCCAATCATCGCGGTTGGCAATTATGCACACAGCCAAATAGAATCCTTAGACCTTGGAACCCATAACGCATTTCCTCACGGGCGCGTGCCTGGGCCGCGCTGGACTCAACCGCAAGACTGCGCTGGCTACGCTCACCCTTACGCTCGCCGCCGAGGCACCCGATCTCGACGTGCTAAGCCGCTTCGGCGGTCCGGCCTTCGGTTTCGCCCATCATCGCGGCTTCACTCATTCTTTTCTCGGACTTCCGCTCGACGCCGCTGCGGTAGTCGGCTTCGTCTATCTGATCTGGCGCCTGCGCGGACGCAAGGTGAAGGATCCGAACCTTCCGCCGCGCTGGGGATTGCTTTTTCTCTACGCTTGTCTCGCGGGGGTCAGTCACATTCTGCTCGACTTCACCAATAATTACGGCGTTCGCCCGTTCTGGCCTTTCTCTGAGAAGTGGTATTCCTGGGACATCGTTTTCATCTTCGAGCCGATTCTGTTCGGGTTTCTCCTGCTCGGATTAATCGTCCCGTCTTTTTTCTCGTTGATCGACAACGAGGTCGGCGCGCGCTCGCGCGGGCCCCGAGGCCGCGTCGCCGCCACTCTTGCGCTGCTCGGCGTGATTTTGCTGTGGGGCTTGCGCGATTATGAGCATCGCCGCGCCGTCAGCGCCCTTGGCGCCCGAACGTATCAAGGCGCTGAGCCGCTGCGCGCGTCGGCTTATCCCACCATGACGAATCCGTTTCACTGGTATGGCGTGGTGGAAACTCCCGCTTTCTTCGCTCTGGCTCCGGTGGATTCTCTCGGGCCGGAAGTTGATCCCGAGGGACGTCTGGAAATCCGCTACAAGCCGGAAGAAACGCCGGTCACGCTAGCTGCGAAAAATTCCTACCTCGGACGCGTTTATCTCGACTGGGCGCAATATCCAATCACCGAAACAGAAACGCTGGATTCGCCAGAAGCAGGTTACATCGTTGAGTTCGTGGACCTGCGCTTCGTCCAGTTGCCCAGCCTGCTGAATCGCCGGAGTGAACGAAACCGGGCGCTCGCTGCCGGCGTTCGACTCGATAAGAACTTGCAAGTCATGGGCGACGTCTACGGTTCCGGCAAGAAGCGGGTGACCGTCCCGGAGCCGCATTGAGCGAGAGAACTCGTGTGGGGACGGACGCATTCGTCCGTCCAGCGAGCGCAGCGAGCCCTTGAGGGAACAGCCGACAGTGAGCGGCGCTTGACGTACCCACCCTCTCGCGCCCAGAATAATAATTCGTTTCCGAGGTGCTCATGCTGCCCTATCTATTTATCCTGCTCGCCATCGCCGTCCGCTTTCTGCCCTTCGCGGGCCAGTTCAATGTTCTGCCGCACGCCTGGCACTTCACGCCGATCGCGGCCTCGCTCTTGTTCTTTGGAGCCCGCGGTTCCAAGCGTCAAATGTGGATACCCCTGGTGTTGCTCGCGGCGACCGACGTTGTTCTCACCAAGTTCATCTATTCGTACAGTCTCTCGTGGGACCATCTCGTTACCTGGGCATGGTACGCGGCAATCCTGTGGCTGGGAACGGGTCTGCGGGAGAAGTCCGGCCCGGTTCGCGTCATCGGAGCAGCGCTTGCCAGCTCGGTTTCGTTTTTCCTTATCAGCAACTTTGCGGTGTGGGCCGCCTGGCAGATGTATCCCAAGAATCTCAGCGGATTGATGATGTCTTATGCCGCTGGTCTTCCGTTTTTTCGCGGGACGGTTGAAAGCGATGTCTTCTTCTCGGTAGCATTTTTCGGAGTGCCGGTATTCCTGCACGCGCTCGCCGGCTGGATGCACAAGACAGCAGGAGACCACGTGGCAGCCGCGTAGCGGTAGAACAGCCCACGTGGGGACGGCCGACTCGGCTGTCCGCCGAGCGAAGCGAGGTGTCCGCTCAAAGATAGGTCGAGAGCTAGTTGCTCTGTGCTTTCCGCTTCTTACTTCGCCGCATCAGCAACCACACCAGCACTCCTCCGGCAATCGCGCCTAGTAGCCACGCGAAATGCTGCCGCACCATCGTTCCCGTCAGTTCCACAATCTGCGGCCCGAACCAAAGCGTCAGCAACGCAAGCGTCAGAAAGCGCACGAACCTGCCTGCGAACATCGCCGCCACAAAATCGCGAAACCGCATTTCAAACACCGCCGCGCCCAACACAAAGATTTTGAATGGCATCGGCGGCGGCAGCATGGCCGGAAACATCAGCGCCCAGAATTCGTGCTCTTCAAACGAGCGGTGAATTCGCTGAAAGCGCTCCCCTGTAATCCGCTTGCGTAGCACTTTCTCGCCTCCGAGATAACCAATGATGTACAGCGGGATGCTGCCGATGACCGACCCCAGCGAAGCCATTAGCACATAAAACAGCAGCTTTCGATGATCCTGATACACGTAGTAGGCGACAATTGCATCCACAGGCATGCCCAGCAGCGCGGAATCGGCGAACGCGATCGCGAAGACTCCCCAGATGCCGAGCGGCGTGAGCACGTGCAGAATCCAAGCCGTATACCTCGCCAGAATGTGTCCAATGGTTTTCAAAAGGAAATTCAGTCTACGTGAAAAGGCGCTTCGTATTCACCATGCTGTAACATTTCGCGCCTGCCGGGAGCTAATCCCTTTGTTTACTTGAGAGTTAATCGGATTACCTTCTCAGTTACCACGCACCAATTTTGTTGCACATTTCATCACCCAGTAACATTCCCCCGCTATAACTAAATTATGGATCTGCCCGTGCACAACACGCTGATCCTTTCCGACCTGCACCTCGGTGCAGAGACCAGCCACGCCCGCGAAGCTACGCGCGTGCTCAAAGAAAACCGCTTTCAGCGGCTGATTCTGCTGGGCGACATTTTCGCCGATCTTAACTTCGCCCGGCTTACCAAAGACCACTGGAAGTTTCTCGGCTACATTCGCAAACTTTCGAACCCCAAGCGCAACATCGAAGTCATCTGGGTCGAAGGCAATCACGATCATGGGCTCACCAACATCATGTCGCACCTGGTCGGCGTCCGCGTGTACCAGCGCTACGTCTGGCAGTACGACGGACTGCGTCACATCGCGATCCACGGCCACCAGTTCGACGGTTTTCAGGTGAACAACGTTCGGCTCAGCGAGTTTGGGACATCGCTCTACCTGACGCTGCAAAAACTTGATTTCAAAAGCAAGCCGATTGTGCGGCTCATCGACCGGCTCAACACGCGCTGGCTGCGCATGTCGCACAAAGTTTCTGCTGGAGCTTTGCAGTACGCACGCCAGCGCGGCGCGGACCGTATTTTCTGCGGCCACACGCACGCGGCCATGCACGTCGAGCAGGATGGAATTCACTACTACAATTCAGGCGGCTGGGTCGACTCCCGCCTCACCTATCTCACGGTTGACGAACAGGGGGTTCAAATCCATGAATACAACGAGCATGAATATGCCGAGCATGAATACGCCGGGCGAGCTGACGATCGTGATTCCAGCCAAGAACGAGGCGAAGCTGATTCCTCGCTTGCTGACTTCGCTGATGAATCAGGATTACTCGAAGATGTCGAGTACGAAAGTGTTGGTCGCTGACGCCAACTCGACCGACGGCACGCCTGAAATTGTTCTCAGCTTTCGCGACCGCTTGAACGTGAGCGTGATCCGCGGAGGAATGCCTTCCGTCGGCCGCAACCTGGGCGCCGCTCACGCCGACAGCACTTACGTTCTTTTTCTCGATGCCGATATCGAACTCGCGCACCCCTCGGTGGTTCGCCGCGCCGTAGAACTGGCCCAGCGCAGGCAACTGCATTGCGTGACCACAAACATTCTGTGCCAGGGCGGAAGTTGGCTGGATAAACTTTTTTACGCGGGCAACGATTTCTTTCAGTACCTCTCGCGTTTTCATCATCCGTTCGCCACGGGCATGTTCATGCTCTTCGATCTGAAGAAATTCCGCGAGCTTCGCGGATTTCATGAACAGGTTCTCTTTGCCGAAGACTACTTGCTCAGCCAGCAAGTCGAGCGCAAACGCTTCGGCATCGTTCGCGGCGGCGTTTACACCACGAACCGACGCTTCCAGAAGATGGGACACCTGCGCGTAGGCTGGCTGTTCCTGAAAACCGCACTGAACTACTGGAACGCCAGTTACTTCCTGCGCGATCACAAATACTGGCAGACCTAGCCGGGAGCCGTAAGCCGCGAACTCCCGGCGCAAGGTTCTCCCGGCGCGAGGTTCACGAGAGTTTTCTTGGTGGCCACAAAAAACAGGATCCAGCCAACCAGCCGGATCCTGTTTTTACTTTGAGAAATGAACGCCGCTTCTTCAAAAGCGAAACACAATCCCGGTGGAGATCCTCACATTATTCTGTGTTGCACTGAAGAAACGCGTCTGCACGTAATCTCCCTGCAGGCGCCAGGCGATGGGCTTGATGATTTTGTAATCGAGCCCGCCTCCGAAGGCCGTAGCAAGCGATGTATTCGAGCCCACGCCGTTATTCACGTCGACATGCGCGCCCCCGACGAGCGCTTCCGCGAAAGGACGAAACTTGCCTACCGAAAAAGACACGCGCGGCCCGAAGAGAAAATTATGCTCGGTGACGTCAGCGTTGACATTGGCACAGGAAGATGACGTGCTGCCAACCGGGATCGCACAAGGCACGACGAAGTTCTGCGAGCCGTAGTGGCTGTCAAAATCAGCCACGAACCCGAGAAAGGGAACAACTTTGCCTTCGACCGACGCCTCCCAGCCATTCGTGCTAGCTCGGTCAATCGAAGAAAGGTCCGTGCTGTAGTAAGAGTAGCCGAAGAATACGTCGCCGCCCGGGACCTGCGCTTCAGCTGCAATCGAGAAAATAAAACAAGAGGCGGAGAAAGCGACCAACTGAACGAGACGAAAAATTACACGTGAGGGGAACTTCATGAACATCCTCCAAACTCAAATCTGAAACGTCGACAACTCCTCCAACCCAGTTAGCGAACGTAAGTTTCGGGAGAAAAATTAGACGTAATAAGATCGAGTCCGGTTGCCCTCAGAAGCGCCAAACGAGTCCAGTTGTGCCGCGAAAATCATTCTGGCTGGCGCTCAGTTCGTGGCTGTGAACGTAATCGAATTGGAACCGCCAGGAAAAATTCTTCTTGAAGGGAATTTTGCGGTCCGCGCCGCCGCCGAAGTCTTCAATCACAGTGTGGAAATTCTCTCCAGCCGAAGTAGCTTCCTGAATTCCGCCCATCGCATGTGCGAACAGCCGCCACTTGCCGTAGGTCTTCGAAACCCGCGGGCCCAGAACCGCGTTATATTGCTTATCCCCCGTCCGATAAAAGCCGCTGGCATCCAGCACGAATCCCAGGTAGGCGATATGGTGAAACGGCATCGCCTCTCCTGAAGCTTCCCATCCCCGAAACGTAAGACGATTAACCACATCCACGTTATCTCCGAAACCGACTCCGCCATAAACGTTGCCGCTCGGCAACAATTGCGCCTTCGATGGAGTGGACACGAGCATCAAACTTAAGAACGCCAGAACCACGGCTGCGGTTTTTGACACCAAAATGATTCCTCCCTAGCAATAAGTGCCAGTAGCAAATTCTACCTGAATGCGTGAAATTCGTTAGATCAGTGTAACGGAGTCTTAGGATGCCCGCCGCGCACAACATTCTGCGGCTTCACGCCCGGTGCCTAATCAGGAAATTTAATTACTTTTCATGATTCCAAAGGTCCCCAACGCGCGTCTATCCATATAGCATTCAATTCATGAACCCAAATTGTGAAACCTATTCGCAGCCGCTTCGCACGGCTGCCGTTGCAACACAAACCAAGGAGTCGAAGTTGAAACTCAGTTTGGAAACCAGCAATTGCGGCGAAGTAATTATCGTTCACTGCCAGGGCCGCGTCGTCTATCGCGACGAGGCCGCAGCCTTTTCGCGCCTCGTCGCGGAAGTCCTTCAAAAAGGCGGCAAGGTCGTTCTCGATTTAAGTGGTGTAATCATCATCGACAGCGCCGGCTTCGGCGAGCTGGTTTTTCTCTACACCTGGGCTCGATCGCAAAATGCGGACCTGAAGTGTGCCAGCCCCACTCCGTTCGTTCGCCAACTGCTCGATCTCACGAATCTCGATTCAGTTCTCGAGATCCACCCCAGCGTGTGTGAAGCCCTGGCCGCTTTCCAGCCTGCGGAAGTCTGCGCGGACTGCTGAGGCCCGCGGAGAAACGCGCTTACAATCTTTCCCACGGCGGAGGAACCTTAACCGACGCCATGCCTGCAGCCTCGGCCGCCAGAATGCCCATTTCTGTATCTTCGAAAACCAGACATTGTGTCGGGGCGACCCCGAGTCTGGTGGCTGCCAGCAGAAAGGCTTCCGGATCGGGCTTGCTCTTCTTGTAGTCGCCGGCACATACCAAGGTCTCGAATCGATCCAAGAGTTGCAGCGAAGCCAGAGATGCGACCACTGATTCCCTTGTGCTTCCTGACACTACGGCGAATGGAATCTGTCCGTGTGCGGCTCTGATATGTTCGAGGACTTCGGGCACGGCCTTGAGTTGTGGTAGCAATTCGAAATACAGACTTTCCTTTCGTCGCGAGACAGTCTCGACCGGCATACTCAGTGCGTGCCTTTGATTGAGAGTGGATATGATCTCAACCACGGGCATCCCGCCCCATTCGTAGAAAATCTTTTCGTCAAATTCGCAATTCCACTCTTCGAGAGCTTTCTTCCAGGCCAAGTAGTGGAGCGGCATGGAATCGGCGATGGTGCCGTCGCAGTCGAACAAGTATGCGCTAAATGAACCATCGGGTAATTTAAGCTTCATGCGGCTTTTCTGTTTCAACATCATTCTAGATGGGAGTTGTGATGTTGCGCACATCCCGGTGACCGTGCAGCCGCTATAATTCTCGCCATGAATCTTGAAGAAAAAATTTCAGAGCTGAAAAAGCGCAACCGCCTCGCCGAAGAGGGTGGAGGCGAGAAGCGGCGCGAGCGCCAGCACAAAGAAGGCAAAATGTCGGCGCGCGAGCGCATTGAGTTCCTGCTCGACGACGCCACGTTCGAAGAGACCGACAAGCTGGTCACGCACCACTGCAATGATTTCGGCATGGCCGAGCAAAAGCTATACGGCGACGGCTTTGTCACCGGCTATGGCCGCATCGAAGGCCGGCTGGTCTACGTCTTCGCGCAGGATTTCACCGTGTTCGGCGGATCGCTCTCCGAGACCAACGCGGCGAAGATCGTCAAGATCATGGATCTGGCCGCGAAGATGGGCGCTCCCGTGATCGGCTTGAACGATTCCGGCGGCGCGCGCATTCAGGAAGGTGTGGCGTCGCTCGCGGGCTATGCCGACATCTTTCTGCGCAACACGCTCTACAGCGGAGTAGTGCCGCAGATTTCCGCGATCATGGGACCGTGCGCGGGCGGCGCAGTTTATTCGCCGGCGATAACCGACTTCGTTCTGATGGTGGATAAAACTTCTTACATGTTCATCACTGGGCCGGATGTGATCAAGACGGTCACTCACGAAGAAGTCACCAAGGAACAGCTGGGCGGGGCGATGACCCACAACGAAACCTCAGGCGTGGCGCACTTTCTGGCGCACGACGATGCAGAATGTTTGTCGATGGTGCGCGAGCTGTTGAGTTTCGTTCCGTCGAACAATCTTGAAGATCCTCCGCGCAAGGCCTGCACCGATCCGATCGACCGGGCCGATGCTGCACTCGACAGAATCGTTCCTGCGCTCTCGAATCTGCCTTACGACATGAAAGATGTGATCCACGCTGTGATCGACGATGGCTACTTCTTCGAGGTGCAGGAGCACTTCGCGAAGAACATGGTTGTGGGATTTGCGCGGCTCGACGGCCGCTCGGTGGGGATCGTCGCGAACAATCCGGCAATGTTGGCAGGGACGCTCGACATCAACGCATCTGTAAAGGGCGCGCGCTTCGTTCGCTTCTGCGATTGTTTCAACATTCCGCTGATCACGTTCGAAGACGTTCCAGGATTTCTGCCCGGCACCGCGCAGGAATACGGCGGCATCATCAAGCACGGAGCGAAGCTGCTCTATGCCTTCGCCGAAGCGACGGTACCGAAGATCACGGTGATCACGCGCAAAGCCTACGGCGGAGCCTATTGCGTGATGGCATCAAAGCACATTCGCACCGATGTGAACTACGCGTGGCCGACGGCGGAGATCGCAGTCATGGGCCCGGAAGGCGCGGTGGATATTGTTTACAAGCGTGAACTGGATGCGGTAGCGAATCCGCAAGAACGGCAAGAATTGCGCCAGAGCAAAATTGAAGAATTCCGCGACCGCTTCGCCAGCCCCTACGTAGCCGCCGATCGCGGGTTTGTCGACGCGATCATCCAGCCGCGCGAGACGCGGAAGAAGCTGATCCAAGCATTGGCCATGCTGGAGAATAAGCGGGATAAGAACCCGCCGAAGAAGCATGGGAATATACCGCTGTAAGCGACTGGCGGAACCTCACCTGCATCTGCTAATTCGGCACCATGTTTAGTAGACTCCGTATAACCGAGGTAGGGTCCCCGATCGAACTGTGTGTTTTGCGATGGTGGACAGCCAGTTCTTCGACGAATCACGCGAGCAGTCGCAAATCAAGGCCCGGATTGTCCAGAAGTATTTTTGGGCGTGGGCGAAAGTCATCATTCCGACTGTTAAGAGACACGACAATCGCATTCTCTACATGGACCTTTTTGCAGGGCCGGGACGATACGACGATGGCACGCTCTCGACACCTCTACTCGTGCTTCAGAAGGCTATCGACGATGCCGATATGCGGAGCATGCTCGTTACACACTTCAACGACAAGAATGCCGATAGCGCTGGTAAGCTGAAAGCCGCGATACGGGCCCTTCCAGGAATTAACAAGCTAAAGCAAAAGCCGATCGTCTCCAATGAACTCGTTGGCGAGGAGATCGAAAAGAAGCTCGCCGGTCTGCGGCTCGTGCCGACATTCTTTTTTGTAGACCCTTGGGGCTACAAGGGACTTTCCTTGGGCCTGATCAGCTCTGTTCTCCAGAACTGGGGCTCCGACTGCGTATTTTTCTTTAACTACAATCGCGTCAACATGGGACTCAACAATGATGCTGTTCGTCAGCATATGGACGCTCTGTTCGGGCAAGAACGCGCGGAGGATCTTCGCACCGAACTTGTCGGATTGTCCCCCGGCGACCGCGAAAGGCTTATCGTCGAAGAAATATCAGCGTCACTTAAGGAAAAGGGGGCGGCGTACGTTCTCCCTTTCACGTTCAAGAACGAATCCGGCAGACGGACGAGCCACCACCTGATATTCGCGACAAAGGCCTTCCGGGGTTACGAGATTATGAAGGAGATCATGGCCAAGGAAAGTTCGGAACACCATCAAGGAGTGGCTTCCTTTGAGTACTCTCAGGCATCGGAACGATTTCCTATACTGTTTGAACTGGCCAGACCCTTAGACGATCTTGCCGAGATGTTGTTAACGGATTTTGCCGGTGAATTAGCGACGATGGATGACATTTATCTCAGGCACTGCGTGGGAAGGCCCTACATAAGGAGCAATTACAAGCGGGCACTAGCTGGCTTGGAGGAGAGGCGTAAGATCACGGTAGACCCGCCTGCTGCTGATCGCCCAAAGAGAAAAGGTGAAGTGACCTTCGCGGATAGTGTCCGAGTCACTTTTCCGAGGAGACGGAAAAAATGAGCGAACACTCTCACATCGAATGGACCGACGCGACCTGGAATCCTGTGCGCGGCTGCACGAAGATCAGCCCAGGCTGCAAGCACTGCTATGCCGAGACGTTTGCGGAGCGGTTTCGCGGGGTTAAGGGACATCCGTATGAGCAAGGGTTCGATCTGCGTCTTGTTCCAGCGAAGCTGACCGAGCCATTTCTTTGGCGCTCGCCCAAGCTCGTATTTGTGAATTCGATGAGCGATCTTTTCCAGGATGGTGTGCCGGACGACTACATCGAAGCGGTTTGCAAGGTCATGGTAAATGCGAACTGGCATACGTTCCAGGTGCTCACGAAAAGATCGGCGAGGCTGAAGGAGTTGCTGAGCGGTCGGCTGCGTTTTGCCGCCGAACAAGACCACATCTGGTGGGGCGTGAGCGTTGAGGATCAGGAGTATGGCTTGCCTCGAATCGGCGATTTGCAGAAAGCGCCGGGCCGAGTTCGCTTCTTATCTATCGAACCGCTGCTCGAAGATTTAGGGATGTTCGACCTATCCGGAATCAGTTGGGCCATTGTTGGAGGCGAGAGCGGGCCGGGCGCGCGTCTAATGCGAGAGGAGTGGGTTATCTCGATCCGCGATCAGTGTCTAGAATCGCGTGTCCCATTTTTCTTCAAGCAGTGGGGCGGAGTGAGGAAGGCGAAACACGGCAGATTGCTTGAAGGTCGAACCTACGACGAATATCCCCGGCGGATTGCCTCGCCAATTCCGGATCGCGCCAGTTGCGTAGCCATCCTGAATTCGTTTCGGCAGGTTTTTTCAGGAGGGTCGCTGGTTCGAATCACAGCTTAGGCGGGCACAAAAATTAAGAGTTCCGAGGTGGTGTTGGGTCCATTCGTCTCGGCCAGTAGCTCGCTTATGACCCTTGCTTGACCTGCTACGGAGCTTCCCTTGCGGGGTGCTGCGCGCGATCTTCACTCGGGCTCCGGGCTTACCGCCAACCGGAAAAACCTACCCAACGCCTCGGAACTCTATCTTGCCTTCGACGTTTCTTCTTGTTCTCCTCGACCAGCGCTTTGCTATAGACCCTTGCTCGCCCTCCCTGGTCACTTGCGTGATAAGGGTGACTGCGCTTGAGTCCCGGACGCTGCACCAACCGGAAAAACTTTAGAAGCTGTCTAAGAACGATTCTGTTTGTACTCTTTCTATTTCTAGAGTCAATGAAAAGTTTGCATTTGTAACTCGCGTATTTTCAGTCGAGTGCAGCGCGTCCACAGGTGGGTGACAGGAATTGGTGCAGCTGCGCCGGCGAAGTCTCGCAGAAGCCGCCACAAACGCGGCTTTTCGGAGTGTTGCAGGAGCGGAATAGGAATTGAGTTTTTCCGGTGCTGGTGCGGCGGCGTGTGTAAATCGCGCAGAAGCCCCGCTGGATGCGGACATTTTTAGCGGCGTCACAACAGCCTGTGATGCCCAACTGCGCTGGACGTCAAATGATTTCGATTGTCTCGTCGAGGAACTTCTTATCAGCCTCGTCAGAGCCCGCTAGTTCGAACGAATTTGTGAGCGAAGCGCTTCCCTTTTCCACGCTGGTGATGACGTACGAGCAACCGATCCAGTGGGCTTCGGCAAGATCGGTCTGCGACCAGCGGGCCGGGTGGTCGGGGTGGGAGTGGTAGAAGCCGACAATATCTTCGCCGCGCTCGCGGCCCTGGCGTTGAATGCGTACCAGTTCGCCGGGATCGATGTTGTAACGGTTCTGGGGCGAGTCGGTACGAGTGTTGCCGCAGCGGGCGGTCGAGGTCACGATGCGAGTGCCGGCGTCATCCGTGCGGCCGAGCAGTACGCCGCAGCATTCGTGTGGGTAAGTCTCTTCGCCGTGGCGGCGGATGGCAGCGTAGTCTGCTTGGATGAGTTTCAGCATAGAAAATCATAATCCACCACGGAGACACTGAGGACGGAGAGATACAATTTCAGCAATTCATAACAGAGGGTTCGCAGCGTAAGATCGTTCCTTTGCTCTTCTCCGTGTCTCCGTGGTGAGCGTTCTTATTCTGTCCAAAATCTCTCGCTCAAGTATTTGTCGCCTGAGTCGCAGAGGATGGTAACAATAACAGGTTGCCTCTCGCCGCTCAGATCAAGTTGCTCAGCAACTCCGAGGCTGCCCGCGAGACCCGCCGCGGCTGAGACTCCGAGGAGCAATCCACACTCTCGGGCGACGCGGCGGGCCATAGCGTAGGCCTCTTCGGTCGCGATCTCAAGATTTTCATCCGCCAGCGTCGCATCGTAGATTTTCGGAACGATGGCTGTCGCCATGTGCTTGGCTCCTTCGATGCCGTGAAAGGAGGAATCGGGTTGCAACGAGATGCAGCGGATTGTAGGATTGAGTTCCTTCAGACGCCGAGTGGTTCCCATGAACGTGCCGCTGGTGCCAAGCATGGCGACAAAGTGAGTGATCCGCCCCTGGGTTTGTTGCCAGATTTCGTTGGCCGTGCCGTGATAGTGAGCCAGCCAGTTTGCGTCGTTGGAGTATTGGTCGGCGTAGAAATATAAATCCGGATGCTTGGCGGCCAGTTCCCGGGCCGCGCGGATGGCGCCGTCGGAGCCGTCGCCGGGGTCGGTATAAATAATGTCTGCGCCGTAGACGCTCAGGATTTTTTTGCGCTCGGCGGAAACGTTCTGCGGCATGCAGAGTGTGACCGGAAATCCTTCCGCCGCGCCCAGCATGGCATAGGCAATCCCGGTGTTTCCGCTGGTGGCATCGAGCAGGATTTTGCCCGAGCTGAACTTTCCGCTGCGCCGGCCCTCGGCAACAATGTTCGATGCGGCGCGATCTTTCACCGAGCCGCCGGGATTATGCCATTCGGCCTTGCCCAAAAGTGTTACGGCGGGAAGATGGCTGGTGAGCTCGTCAAAACGAAGCAATGGAGTGTTGCCAATGCGGTCGAGCAAACTCAGCCCGGGGCGCGGAACGGCTGGCTTCGGCGCATGATGCGCGGGAGAAGCTTCCTCCAGTTTGGCCGAACTCTGACCCATACTTGAACTATTCCCTCGTGACTAACGTAATATGCAAATAAGATTGAAACACGCTATGTAGTATGGTGTCTTTAGATGAAACAAATTGCAAGTTTGATGCAGCGCGAAATTAAGTAACGCACAATTAGTGCGGAGCTGCATCTAAGAGTAAGACTGGAAGCGTAGAAAAATGTCGAAAGCAATCGAAGCACGAACTTACGAAGACGCTCTGGCGTGGTTGCGCGAGCACGGTTTTGATGTGACGGAAGCGCCGGGCACGAATGGGCGGGTGTTCCTCAGAAAGTACAACGTATCGGCCGCGATCCAGAAGACGGATGCCGATGGCGTGAAGATCTTCGCGTATCCCGGATATCTGATCGGCAGCGAGATTTCGAAGCTCGTCAATCGCGGATATCAGCAGTTCCTGAAGAATTCGAAGACGGAAGTGCCGGCGACGGCCGACCACCTCAAAGCGCTGCAGTCGTTTGCCGAAGAACTGAAGATCGCTCTAGGGCTGCCCAGCCTTTACAACGAATCGCTCGGCACGGTGAGCGATTCCTACCATTACGATCGGCTTAAAGACGACGACAAGGCGCCGGTGGATCGGCCGAAGCGGCCGTGGGAAGTTGCAGGGAAAGCGGTGGCCGTGAAAAAGGGCCGGGCGTAAATCGTAAGAACTGCCGGTCGAATCGAAATCCCTCCCGTAATTGCCTCCTGTCGTGCGAAACTGGTGCGCTCGGGTTAGGTTAATTCGGAGGTCTGCATGCGCGGCCGGTTTCTCTTCTACTTTTTTTTCTCCTCTTGCTGGTTGGCGATTACGCTTCTCACGGCGAGTAATCAGGCGCTTGCCCAAGACGTATCGGGCACCTATGGGAACGACGCGAAAGCGATCGAGAAGTTGTTGCGCATACAGCAGGAAGCCTGGAACCGGCACGACCTGGAAGGCTTCATGGCGGGCTACCGGAATTCTCCGGAGCTTACGTTTTTCTCGGGAGCGAACGAGCATGACGGATGGCAGGCTACGATGGACCGTTATCTCGCGACGTATAGGAGTCCGGGGCACGAGATGGGAAAGCTGGAATTCTCGGGGCTGCGCGTTGTAGTCCTGGGCCAGGACTCGGCGTTTGTGCGCGGCTCGTGGAAGCTGACCATGTCCGATGGCAAGACGCCGCATGGGTTGTTCACGCTGGTGCTGCGAAAGCTTTCCGGCGGATGGAAGATTGTGCACGACCATACTTCGGCGTCGGAATAAATCGGCTTCCGGCTCGGTCACTCCTACTTCTTGGCTCGGACTTGCACCCTCGTGCCTTCGGGAAGTTTGCCGTTCGTTAGTTCCACTACTCCGTTGCGGATAATTCCTTCCAGCTCTTTTGATTCATTGCCGGCGTGAACATTCTCGGGCAGGCTCGCTCCGCTTCGCTGGACGGCTGAGGCGGCCGTCCCCAGATGAGATGTGTCCACGGGCACTGCTCCTCTTCCCATGCCTTTATCCATGGCTTCGTTGGCTAGCCGGTCGGCTTCCTGATTGTGCTCGCGCAGAGCGTGGCCGATCGAAAACCATTCCAGTTGCGCGATCAATTCTTTGGCGCGGCCGTGCAGATCTTTCAGCGTGGGATTTTTCACTTTGTAGATTCCCTTGATCTGGCGTACCAGCAACTCGGAATCACTGATGAGCTTCAACGCTTTGGGACCGTGTTGGATTGCGTACTCGAGTGCCGCGATCAGGCCCTGGTACTCAGCGAAATTGTTGGTCTGGTGGCCGAGATATTCGCTTAGGTGGGCGACTTTTTTCCCAGACTGATCCTGGATCACTACTCCATAGCCAGCGGGACCGGGGTTGCCGCGAGCGCCGCCGTCGCTGTGGGCGATCAGGTAGTGTGAGGGCGGCGTTTCGCGGGAGTCTTCACGATTGGAGAAGAGCGGGTTGGTTCCGGAGGGGCGCGGGTAGGGCATGAAGTTGAGTTTACAATGGCTGTGATGCTTTGCGTCCCGGACGACTTGCTCGTGGCATCGGAGAAAATCTTCAACCACAGAGGACACGGGGGTTCACGGGGTAAATCGTTACCGGCCCGCTGCTAATCGTGTCGCCAAGCGCGCTGGCAGGTTGGCGGAAAGTATACGGTCCTGCGCGGCTTTTAGGTTGTAGGGAATGCGGTGGAAGTGAACGACCTGGGCTTCGGTATCGAACAGGGCGAAGGCGGCGCGCCAATCTCCGTCGCGAGGTTGGCCGACCGAGCCCGGGTTGATCAGGTAACGCGTGCCTTGCTTCAGTTGGAGCGAGATCGACTCGGCTTGGCCAACGGTGCGGTATTCGGGACGGAAGCCGTCAGCGCTATTGTCATCGGCGAAAAATCCACCTTGCAGGTGAGTGTGGCCGAAGAAAGTTAATGGGGTGGGAAGCGCGAGCAGCGGAACCAGCGCGTCGCCGATGGAAACGATATAGATATCCTCGTCTCCGGGCGAGCCGTGCACCAGATTCGCTTCGGGAAAGCCTTCGAGCGGAAGCGGACCTTGCGGCAGCGCGTGGAGCCATTCCTGATGTTCGGGAGTCAACTGGTTGCGGGTCCACAGCGCGGAGGCGGCGGCCATGGGATTGAAATCTTCAAGATCGATCAGGCCAGTGGCAGCTTTGTCGTGATTGCCCCGGACGAAAATGTTTCCCAGACTGCGGGAGCGCTCGATGACTTCGTTGGGGCTGGCGCCGTAGCCGACTACATCGCCGAGGTTGGCCACTTGATCGAAACCCGGAGCTGCCGCTAAACAGGCCTCCAGAGCTTCAAGATTGGCGTGAATGTCGCTGAGTAGCAGTATGCGCAATGGGCACCCGGGCAAAGTGGCGATTATAGACCAGCGGACGGATTTAGGCTGGCTAGTTTCTGGTCCGAGTCAAAACCTTTAACACAGAGGAGACCCTTCGACTGCGCTCAGGGCAGGCTACGGTTCACAGAATAAACCCTACTTCACAATCGGATTCACTACGGGGCAGCGAGCCCAATGGTTCTTGGCAACCTCTACGAGCGGCGGCAGGGCGCGGGCGCATTCAGGAATGCGAAATTCGCAGCGCGGCTCGAAGGCGCAGCCAGGCGGCATTGCATGCAGCGGCGGAACTGTACCTTCGATGGTTTCGAGAGGCTCTCCGCGATTCGTCTTCAGGTCGGGCACCGCGTGCAGAAGGCCGCGTGTGTAGGGATGTGCCGGGGAGCGAAAGATTTCTTGCTTGGTCCCGAGTTCGACCATGCTGCCGGCATACATCACGGCCACGCGATCAGCAACTTGCGAAACTACGGCAAGATCGTGCGAGATGAAAAGCATCGCGAGGCCGAACTTGGCGCGGAGTTCTGCGAGCAGGTCGAGGATCTGGGCCTGGATAGTGACATCAAGCGCGGTAGTAGGCTCGTCAGCGATCAGCATCTGCGGGCGGTTGACGATGGCCATGGCGATCATGACGCGTTGTCGCATGCCGCCAGAAAGCTGGTGAGGATAGTCGCGGGCGCGGCGATCGGGCTGCGGGATGGCGACATCGGTCATGGCCTGAATGGCAAGTTTGGCGGCCTCGCTCTTCGAGCGCGTGCCGTGAGCGAGCACCGCCTCGGCGATCTGGTCTCCTACGCGCATGACGGGATTGAGCGCGGTCATTGGCTCCTGGAAGATCATGGCGATGCGCGAGCCGCGCAATTGGCGCATGGAATCGTCCGGCAGGTCGGCGAGATTGCGGGTTGCACCGTTCTCCGTAAAAAGAATCTCGCCGGAAACCTTTGCCTGCGGCGGGAGCAGCCGCATGATGGCGAGAGAGCTAATCGATTTGCCCGAGCCGGATTCGCCGACCAGCCCCAGAACTTCGCCGGGCGCGACGGTGAAGCTGAGATCGCGGACTGCAGGAAGGGTTCGTGCGGGGACAGCCGCCCCCGGCTGTGCAGCTCGCAGGGCGGCAGCGGGAAAGTCGATGTTCAGGCGGCGGACTTCGAGTAGCGAAGGCACGGTGTCATGGTAGCAGCGTGGCAACGGCGTCGCATCGCTGCGCTCGCCTGGACGACCCAGGCGACCGTCCCCACGCGAGATTTATTGTCGCGAAATTTATTGTCCTAAGATTAGCGGCAGGCCGTTCTTGTTGTTGCCGATTACTACCACTTTGGAGTTGGGGCTTTTCGCCAGGTTCTCGGTGGCTTCGATGCCTTTCCACTCGAGTAGCGATGGCGTTATGCCTTGAGCCACGATTTGCTGGAAGTCGCGGACTCCGGCGGCTTCAATGCGTTTGCGCTGCGCTTCCTGAGTTTCTTTTTGCAGGCGGAAACTCATGGCGAGAGATTCCTGCTCAGCCTGTTGCTTGGCTTCAATGGCGGCCTTCAGCGTGGCGGGCAGCTGGATGTCGCGCAAGAGGACTTTCTCTACGACCAGACCGCGCGGAGTAAGTTGAGCGCTGACCTGATCGAAAATCTGCTTGGCCACTTCTTCGCGTTCGCCAGTATAGAGGGCGTTCGCGGTATGCGAGGCAGTCGATTCTCGAATGGCTGAGCGAAGGGTGGGCTCGACCACCACGTTTTCGTAGTCGGCGCCGATTTTCTGGAAGACGTCCGAAGCGTGATCGGGATTGAGATGGTAAATCAGCGAAGTATCGAGGCTCATCATCAGGCCTTCGCTGGAAGGCACGCTGGCGGATTCTTTCAGAGTCTGCGTCTGGATGGAGAGCTCGTTATTCGTCTTCAGCGGATTGATTAAGTGAATGCCCTCGCTCAGAGTGTCTCCGGTTTGCACTTTGCCGAAAAGGGTCAGCACGCCAACATGCCCTGTACCCACCTTGGTTACACAACTGAATAGCAAAATCACAACCAGGAATGCGGCGATACCGAGACCGATCAAGCGGAAAAGTCCGCTGCCGCCGCCACCTTCAACAATTCTGCCTCGAGCGCTGTCGTAAATCGTCATAATAGTTTCTCCCTTTTAATCCGCTTCATTTTACGGCAGGCTAGTTAACAGCGTATTAACACTCGACCGCGGATTCGTAAGGCTGAATCTTCCTATTCCTTGCCGCATCTTTTATTCTTAGACCTATGAGCACGATTCACATTCCTACTCCTCTGCGGCAGTATGTGGGCAAACTTTCCAGTGTAGAAGTAACAGGCGCGACTGTGGGCGAAGCGATGACTTCGCTCGCGGCCCTGTATCCGGACGTGCGCAGGCACCTTTACACCGAAGATGGCAAGCTGCGCTCCTTCGTCAACCTGTATGTGAACGATGAGGATATTCGCTACCTGCAGAAGGAAGAAACCGCGGTGAAGGAGGGTGATAACATTTCGATTGTGCCTTCCATTGCCGGGGGCGCTGGAGTTTCCTCCACGTCCGAAGGCTCCACCGCGTCTGTCATCCCGAGCGGAGCGAGGGATCCTGGTTTCTGCCTGTAATCCTGAGTTGAGGAACCTATGGCTACACTCACTACGGAAATTCCAGTCACGCTGAGCAAGGACGAAATCCTGCGCTACTCGCGCCATCTCATCATGCCCGAGGTTGGCATGGAGGGGCAGAAGAAGCTGAAGGCAGCGCGCGTGTTGTGCATTGGCACGGGAGGGCTCGGGTCGCCGCTGGCTTTGTATCTTGCGGCTGCGGGTGTCGGTACGCTGGGGCTGGTGGATTTCGATGTGGTGGATTACACGAACCTGCAACGGCAGATTATTCACTCAACGGCCGACGTGGGGCGCAAGAAACTGGATTCGGCGGCCGAGAAGCTGACGGCGATCAATCCGTTTTTGAATATTAAGAAATTCGACACGCGATTGAGCAGCGAAAACGCGCTCGAAATTTTTCGTGACTTCGACATCATCGCCGACGGCACCGATAATTTTCCTACGCGTTATCTCGTGAATGACGCATGTGTGCTCACCGGAAAGCCGAACGTTTACGGATCGATTTTCCGGTTTGAGGGGCAGGCTAGCGTTTTCGCCACAGAGGATGGCCCGTGCTACCGCTGCCTTTATCCAGAGCCGCCACCGCCGGGGCTGGTTCCATCGTGCGCGGAGGGCGGTGTGCTCGGCATCCTGCCGGGGCTGGTGGGTGTGATGCAGGCTACTGAAGTGATCAAATTAATTCTCGGAGCGGGCGAGCCGCTGATTGGGCGGTTGCTGCTGATTGACGCGCTGGGCATGAAGTTTCGCGAATTGAAGCTAAGGAAAAATCCTGATTGCCCGGTCTGCGGCACGCATCCTACTCTCACGAAGCTGATAGACTACAACGAGTTTTGCGGCATTCGCGGGGAGGAGAAACCTGTGGGCAGTGGAGTTCCGGAAATTCAAGTGGAAGAATTGAAGCGGCGGCTGGACGCGAAGGAGGATGTGTTCGTCCTCGATGTGCGCGAGCCGCATGAATATCAGATCTGCAACCTGGGCGGACACCTGATTCCGCTGAACGATCTTCCGAATCGCGTACACGAACTGGATTCGAGCCGCGAGATCGTGGTGCATTGCAAGATGGGTGGGCGCAGCGCCAAGGCAGTAGCGTTCCTGCAGCAATCGGGCTTCAGCAAAGTTCACAATCTCGCCGGCGGAATTAATGCCTGGGCCGAGAGAGTGGACCCCAAGGTGCCGAAGTATTGATCGCAGTGGCTAGCGGCTCAGTTTTCAGGGGAGCGCTTTCGCGCTCCCCTTTGTTTTTTGTGGGACCGGCTGGATGCTTTCAGATTGCCGCTTTCTATTGACCGTCGGTCGCCTAAGGTTACATACAATTACTTGACAATGCGGCGGTTCAGCCCCACACTCCTTGCCGTAGCCTCTTCTCCAGTTGTTCTTCCCCCTGCCGAGGATGGCTGTACTCGGGCCCTTTAGCACAATCCAAAACATTGAGTGGGTTCTCGCGGGAGACCCATTTTAGGGAGGCGCATGAAGAAACTGCTCGTGGTCGTCCTATGCTTTGCAGTTCCAGTAATGGTTCTTGCGGGCGAAAACTCCTACAAAGTCACTTACGACGGAGGATCGCTGCCCGATAGAAAAGCTGGAACAGATATGAAATTGTTTATCGAGTCGAACCAAATTCGACTCGTGAAAGACAAAACTGAGGTCATAACAATTCCTGCGTCGGCGGTTACGGAGATCAGCTATGGGCAAGACGTTCATCGGAGGGTTGGCGCGGCGATCGGTCTTGCCATTGTCTCTTTCGGGATCGGCGCTCTCATGGCTCTTACAAAGTCCAAGAAACACTACGTCGGTTTGACCTGGGCCGATGGAGATAAAAAAGGCGGCTTTGCCATGCAATGTGACAAGAACGATTACAGGGGAGTTTTGGCGGGCCTCGAAGGCATTACTGGGAAGAAGGCTGTGGACTCCGACGCAATGACGGTGAAGAACTAGATTACACGACGTGCTGGTTTGCCCAACTAATGTCTCGAAGAAACAGGGAGCACTGTGTGTGCTCCCTGTTGATCCGATAATTTATTTGGCGTTACTACTTGCTCGATCCGGCCTGCATTCCCTCGCTGGCTTCGCCCAGCTCCAGAGCAAGCTTCTTGCCTTCGAAGCGGATGCCGGTCAGGGAATTGGGACCGCTGCCGCTTTCGCGGGTCAGCGCGGCAGTGTTGGCGGCGGGCGTCTGCAGGTCGATCACGTGCGCCGACGTTTTCGCCACAACGTTCTTGCCTTGCATAAAGCTAAGTTCTACGTTGGGACCGTCGCCCTCCCATTGAAGTTTGTAGCTTCCTGCTCGCAGCGTAGTTCCGTTCACGGTAACGGGATGGCTGAGTTGTAAACTGGCTTTGGTTGCGGCGAAGGCGCTCGAGCTCAGCACTAAGGCCAAACCCAACACCAAGGTTTTCGATGCTGTCGCGAATTTCATGACTGCTCCTTTTCTTTCCCGATCACGTCGGGAAACGGTTAGGGGCGGCCCGGTGCATGACTTCCGCGAGAAAACTTTTTGTTTTGCCGCGAATCGCCTACAATGCAAGCGCCGGGGTTCAGCCGATAAGCTCAGCGGACATTCCGCCGCGCCTGTCGCGCTGTGCACGGGGGTTTTCTCACCTGGGCCGCCAAACCGAAAGTGAGAGAATCCCCTGAACCCCGCAAGAATCTGCTGTGAAAATCCGGCCTCACCTCTCGGCCGGCAGTTTACTTCCCTGACTATTACGAAGTCTCTTCACCGAAAGTTCCGCAGACGTTATTCGATTGTTCTGGTAATTTCCTACACGTCTTTCCCACACGTTCTATGGACGGACATCCCGCATTTCTGGTAGCAGGATGCCGGCAAATTCATGTTCCAGAAATGGAACTGCAGGATGTTTGTCTGAAAGGGTACTAAGGGACTACGTGAGATTCGTCTTCGTAACGCCGCGCGTCAGCAGGAATCAGTGAGTTCTTACAAATGCAAACACTTGCTGCAGCCTGAACTTAATCCGCATCGCCGTGCTGCCGACTTACCGACCAAATGTCCGCTTGATCTTTTTCGAACGGGTAAAGGTGAACCATCCAGTTGAACACTACGGGATGAAAAGTTCCGCCAGCGGCATCGCAGGCTTCTTGCGTGGTGATCGATCCCTTTAAACCGAACTGCGGATGCGGCAACAGCCCTTCTCCGCGACGATCGGGAGGCGCGAGGCAGAAGTTCACGTGCTCATGCCATTGCGCCACGCTGAGTGGAATGCGCTCGTCGAGCTGATCTTCGTTGAGGCGCTTGGGTGCGGTGTACATCACGCCAATCAGTTTGTAATCTTCCCCGTGCTTTTCATACAGCAGCGAAGTCGGGTGCTCGGGATTGAAATGAAAGGCTGCTTCCTTCGCGTACTCATAGTTGGTGAAGTGGTACATCTTCTGCGGAACGTTGGGGAGGAAAATCTTGAAACCCTCGGCCAGCGCTGTGTGGTAATCGAGGTAATGCTCGGAGGCTTTGCGCGCCGCCTCGGCCACTTTCTGTGCCCGCTCCGCATCACCCGGCTTCGCCGGCCGTAGCGCCGTCATCTTCATGTGCGGGCCCATATCCATGTGGCCTTCCATGGAATGCATCGCGTGGGCTCCGGCTTCGCTGTCTTTATCTTTATCTGCAGCCATGGGCATGTCTTTCATCTGCATGTTCGACATGTCGTGGCCGGGCATATCCATGCCCGGCATGCTCGGCTGGCTGTTGCTGGCGGGCGCTTGCCGTCCCCAGCTAACGCTGGCTAAGAAGAGAAACGAGATCAGGATGATGATTCGGTTGCGCATGGCAAATCTCCGGACATTCTATTTCTATAAACACTGACGCAGAGAAGTTGTTTTCGCAAGAGGCCGGTGGTTACTGGAGATTACACAGGTAATCGCCAGTCGGGTATGAAGTTGGTTTTCAAACCGCTGCGCCCCTACTGCAACGGTGCAGAAACGTGTTCGTGAACGATCATCCACTTCCCGCTCTGATCTTCGAAGACTGCAGTCCAGCGGAAGTTGCCCATCTCAACCTTGCCGGCCTTCGTCGTCATCTCTTCTTTTACCGTCGCCGTCACCCAGACTAAATCTCCGTGAGGATGGATGGCGAGATCATCGTTCAAAGTGAAGCGCGCGCCTTTGTAACCGGAGAGGACGGCTTTCGCTCCGTTTCGATATTCGTCCCAACTGCTGTACTTCAGGGGAGCGATGTCGAAGAATGTATTTGGGCCGGTGGCATAGTATTGGGCTACATTATCGGGATTGAGAGCGGCCCAGCCGTCCCAAATTTTCTGCAGGTAGGCCTTGTCGGGAGCGGATGGTGTGGACTTCTTCGCAGCAGCCATCGGCGGTTGAGTAAAGCTCGAGAGAGTCAGCGCCAGCAGGCAGATTGAAATGGCGAGAAGGCGATTCATGCTAAATTTCTCCTTAAGTATTCATCTTGAATATTCATCTTGCGAATCGGCGAATTCTCGCACAGTAAAGTGGAATCCGCAAAGCACGCATTGACCGATTTCCACAGCACACGCTAGAATAGTTGAGTTTGCCTGTACTCGCCGACCCGTTCTGGGGACGCCTGCCTTGGCTGCTGAAACGCCGTGGCGGAAAACACAGCAAGCTTTCACGATATTTTGACGGAGGCAGACGTATGTACGCCGTTATCCGCGCCGGTGGAAAGCAGTACCGGGTGGCGCCCGGAGATGTAATTCGAGTGGAGAAGTTGGCTACGGGCACCGATGGCCAGGTGGAATTCCCCGAGATTCTGGCTGTGTCGGGCGGGGAAGGCCAGATCGGAAAACCGGAGGCGGGAGCGCGAGTGGTTGGCGAACTGGTGGAAGAAGGCCGCGGCGCGAAGATTCTCGTTTTCCATTACAAGCGCAAGAAGCAGTACAAGAAGCTGCGCGGCCACAGGCAGTCTTACGCTGCGGTGCGCATCACGGAGATTGCCTTTGACGGACAGAGCTTCAAGGCTCCGGAGTTGGCGAAGAAGCAGCACAAAGTGAAGAAGGCTGCGGCCGACGAACACGAGTTGGAAGGCAGTGCACCGAAGAAGCATGCCAAGAAAAAGGCAGCGCCGAAGAAGCATGCCGCTAAGAAAACTGCGGCGAAGAAGAAGAAATAATACGTAAGGACGGGCGAATTGCCCGTGACGAAAGATTTGACTGGCAACTGGCCACCGGAAGCTGATTTTTATGGCACATAAAAAAGGACAGGGTACTTCACGAAACGGGCGCGACTCGAACGCGCAGCGGTTGGGATTCAAGGCATTCGGCGGGCAGATCGTGCCCGGTGGGACGATCATCGTGCGGCAGCGCGGCACACCCGTAAAACCGGGACTCAACGTTGGCCGTGGCAAAGACGATACTCTGTTTGCCAAGGTTACCGGGCGCATCAAGTTCCTGAACAAGGGTTCGATGGGGAAGTTTGTGATGGTCGAACCGATGGAAGTTCTGGAGTAGTTCGCGCCCGCTTCGCTAGCATTTTTCGGTTAGCGTCCGCGCCAGCCTACTGGCGGATATGGAGCGCAAACCAGATTGGCTCGTTCTCGAATAGTGCGGGCAGCTCGAGACGAACATAAACGCCCCGAGAGCGGATCTGATAGTCCTTGCCGGTGAGCACCGTGGGAACCGAGAGCATGCATCGGTCGCCCAGACCGATCTTTTCCTTGAACGAGCCTGCCACGATATTGCAGACTTCGCCGATAGCGTCGCATTTCTGGGAGTCAGCTTGGTCTGAGGGGATTCCAAGCATCTCGGCAGCGATCCGCGTAGCCGACCCAAGGCCGCAGCGAAGGCTCAGGGTGGCACTGAGAGGACCGGCAATTCCAACCATGCCCGTGACCTCGGAAAGAACCATGTGGTCGCCGGTTTCTGGCGTGAGCACCGCGACTCCGAACATCATCAAGAAAACCTCGACGATAGTATTGCGGAGAATCGCCGACCAATCGCCTTGGGGAGCAACGGCGTCGGCGGGTTGCGCTTTTGGTATTGCAATCATCGCTGATTAGAAAGTAGTTCCAGTAAAGTTCATCGGCAGATTGTGGTGCAAGGATGAGGCTGCATTCTTAGGATTTTCAAATGTTTATTGATGAGGCAAAAATTCGGGTGAAGGCGGGCGACGGCGGCAATGGCTGCATGGCCTTTCGCCGTGAAAAATATGTTCCGCGTGGCGGACCATCGGGTGGCGACGGAGGCAACGGCGGCGATGTGGTCATGGAATCCAGCGAGCGCCACAACACGCTGGTGCATTTCCGTTTTAATCCCGAATACAAAGCGGAGCGCGGGAGACACGGCGAAGGCTCGAACAAGAGCGGCCGCGCCGGCGAAGACGTACTTTTAAAGGTTCCGGTAGGGACGATTGTCTACGACGAAGAAACTGGCGAGAAGGTGTTCGATTTTTCTGGTCCGGATCAACGCATGATCATTGCCCGCGGCGGACGCGGCGGACGCGGCAATGCTCGCTTTGCGACATCCGTGCATCAGGCTCCGCGCGAACACGAAGATGGGCGTCCCGGCGAAGAGCACAATTACCGCCTCGAATTGAAGTTGCTCGCGGATGTTGGCCTGGTCGGGTATCCGAACGTTGGAAAATCCACGCTGATCTCGCGCATCTCGGCGGCGCGGCCAAAAATTGCGGACTATCCCTTCACAACGCTGGAGCCTAATCTCGGCGTGGTTGCGGTCGGCGATCCGAACGACGAAATCAGTTTTGTGGTCGCCGATATTCCTGGATTGATCGAGGGAGCGCACTCCGGGTCAGGCCTGGGCACGCAGTTCTTGCGGCACATCGAGCGCACTCGCTTGCTGGTTCATCTTGTCGACGTGTCAGATGCGAGCGGCCGCGACGAAGTTGTGAAAGATGTCGAAGTGATTCTTGGGGAACTGGCCAGCTTTGGCGCTCACCTGGAAGAAAAGCCGATGATTATAGTCGCGTCGAAGATCGATGTGGCCAACAAAGATAAAATCGCCGCACTGAAGCGTTACTGCAAGAGACATAAGCTCAAGCTCTACGAGATTTCAGCTGTGACCGGCAAAGGCATCGAGGAACTCAAGTACGCCATGGCGAAAGAAGTGAACGCGCTGCGCGAGCAGGCGCAGCAGCAAGCCGAGGAAGCGCGCGAGAGCACAGCCACTGAATAAACGATCCCCCGCCGGGGGGAATCGTTCCCCGAGCTGTAGTTTCTAACTACCGCGGAGTGGCGGGAGTATTATCCCCAGCACCCGGAGTTAGCTGCGTGCCGATTACATCGCCGGAAACAATCATCTCTACGCGGCGATTCAGCTTGCGTCCGGCAGCTGTGCTGTTGTCGGCCACAGGATCCGCTTTGCCCATTCCTTGCGCACTCACGTTATTTATCGGAACGCTCGAACTCACAATATAATCGCGCACTGCTTCGGCGCGTTTTTCCGAGAGAGTCTGGTTATATTCGTCGCTGCCGATGGAATCGGTGTAGCCCTCAATCTGAAGTTTCAGATCAGGATAGGCGAGAACAATTCCGGAGATCCGAGCCAGGCGTTCGCGAGCTTCCGGCTTCAGCGTGTACTTGTTGAAGTCGAAGAGCACGTCAGGCATGCTGACGATCAGCCCGCGGGCAGTGTCGCGGGTTTGCAAAACCTGATTCAGCTGAGCCAGTAAACGGGCGCGCATTTCTTCTTTTTGGCGGATGGCGTCCTGACGCTGGCGGTCCGCTTCCTGCCGTTGGCGATCAGCCTCCGCTGCTGCTTGTTGGGCGGCGAGAGTCGCGGTTTCCGCCTGTTGCTGTTGCGCCAACGCGGCCGCTTGCTGGCGTTGAGCTTCAGCTTGTGCGCGCTCGGCTTCGGCACGGCGGCGCGCATCTTCGTCCGATTGAGCCTGAGCTTGCGCGGCTTGATCTTGCGCCGCTCTGGCGTCGGCCTCCGCTTTCGCTTGTGCTTCTTCGTGGGCGCGTCTTTCGGCATCGATGCGTTCCTGCTCTTTGCGTCGCAGCGTGAGCACGCGCGTGTCTTCTGCCATCTGTGTGGCGCCGCGAGCAGCGGTGCCAATGGGCGTGCGGCCCTGCTTGCGCTGGTAGTAATCCTCGGCGCGTTGCAACATGTCCTCGGCTTTGGCCAGGCCGTCGGGATCGTACTGCCGCGCTCCAGCGGCCTTCGCAATGACTACGGCGTTGCGAGCCTCGAGCAGATCGAGGGGAACACGCGCGTTAGCCTGACTAGAGGGAAGCTGGTCGGCAGGCACGTCAATGGTGTACTGCGCACCTTCAAGTACATCGAACTTGGCATCGATCGGTTCTTCGAACCCCTTGGTTTCCTGGCGGATAATATTTTCGGCAACGACCTTGTTGCTGGGATGCGTGACCGAATAATAAGGCTCGGCAGTCACGATCAACCCGAATGCCTGCAGATCGGTGGTGACATCGATCTTGTCTTTGCCATTCTCACCCGGCAGAACTTCGCCCAGGTTCACGGCGCGGCCTTCGGGAGTGATTGCCCACAGCACATAAGTAAGAAATTGGCCGCCGAAACTGGTGGCCGGCTGCATGTGCGTAAGTTCCACATTGATCGCGAGGCGCCCGGCTTTGCCGTCGACCTTGGCGTGCCCTTCGATCTGCGGCATCAGCTCAGTGCCGCGAAAGTCCACGGTAGTCGAGCCGCCACGATGGCGGTAATTCACGGCCTTAGTGGTGCGCGCGTAGACGTGCACGCGGAAAATCGGCATCTGATCGTTCTGTCCCGTTTGCTGGTTCATCTGCTGGGGCGCGGCATCTTGGCCATTGTCGGGCGGTTGCGCCGGGTGGGGAGCAGCGGGATAAATCGGCTGCGCGGAATTATCCTGCGCGAAAACTGCGGTTGAGAGCGTTACACACAAGAGCGCAATGAAGAGAATTCTGTTCATGGGGTTTTCCTTGTTTAGGCGAGTGTTGGATGAAGCCGAGTGGGCGTTGGTTGCTAAAAAGCTTAGGGGACGTCGCCGCGACGCCAACGCTTAACGGAAACTTAATTTGGACCGGAACTTAACTCAGGTCTTCGCCGAATTCAGGCTTGCGGCAGTTGCGAGCCGTGCTGGAAGTGATATTGCAGAATCTTTGCCGCCAAAGCGGGAGGCATTTCCTCTCCGACCGGCTGCACGGTGCGCACGATTTCTCCGCGGCAAACCACTTCGGTGGGTGACAGGCCAGCAATCTCCGCCGGCAGCACCAGATTAATTTCCAGCACAACGTTGGGCTGCAAAATGTCTTCCGCCTGAAACAGCAAGCCAGAGCGGCTGATGTTTCTGGTCTCACCGTCGTGCCAGTTTTTTTCGTCGAGACGACGGTATTTCAGCGGCAGGTGGAGCTGAAAACGCTGCGCGCGAGAGGCAGGTAATTCATGAAGGCCCTGTGCACTCGCGGCATGAGATGTGAGAACTGAAGTCGCATCCGCCGAATGAAGTGGGGTGGAATTGAGCACCTCGCGAACTCTGCTCTTCAGGTCGCGAAGGGTGAAAGGTTTCTGCAGCAGGCGCACTCCCGCATCCAGCGTGCCATTGCGCCCGATCACATTCTCCGTGTAACCCGACATGTAAAGCACTTTCACGTTGGGACGGATCTCAGAAATGCGCTGCGCCAGTTCGCGGCCATTCATGCCGGGCATAATTACGTCAGTCAGAAGCAGATGAATTACGCCTTCATGCGCCACCGCGATCTGCATCGCGACCGCTCCATCCGCCGCTTCAATCACTCTGTAACCTTGCTTCTCCAGGAATTGTCGCGCCAGATAGCGCAGGTTCGCCTCATCCTCAACGAGCAGAATGGTTTCCGCTCCCGGCTCAACGCTCGCAGATTCCGCGGCGACCGCAACCTGCAAAGGGCTTTCAACTGCTTCCGCAACGCGAGGCAAATAAATCTTGAACGTCGTGCCCTTGCCGGGCTCGCTGTAGACCCAGATGTAACCTCCGCTCTGCTTCACGATGCCGTACACGGTCGAAAGTCCGAGCCCCGTGCCTCCAGGGCCCTTGGTGGTAAAGAAAGGCTCGAAGATACGGGACTGGGTTTCCGAATCCATACCCACGCCAGTGTCGCTTATAGCGAGCATCACGTAATCGCCGGCTTTCAGGGACTCATGGAAGCGCGCCGACTCTTCGTCGAGCGAAATGTTTGAAGTCTCAATGGTCAGCCTGCCCCCGGAGGGCATGGCGTCGCGTGCGTTCACCGCGAGGTTCACAATGACTTGCTCAATCTGGCCGGCATCGGCGCGCACAGCACCAAGCCCGCTCGAGGGAGCCATGACCAGATCGATATCTTCCCCGATCATGCGGGTCAGCATCTTCAGGTTTTCTGTGACGACGCTGTTCAGGTCGAGAATTTTCGGGGCCAGCATTTGCTTGCGGCTGAAGGCGAGGAGCTGGCGCGTGAGCGAGGTGGCGCGTCCGGCGGCGCTGGCGATTTCCTGCGCCGGCCCGCGCAACGCCGGGTCCGAGCCCGTGCGTTCGAGCAGAAATTCCGAGTAGCCGGAAATTACCATGAGCAAATTATTGAAGTCGTGCGCAATACCGCCGGCGAGTCTGCCGATGGCTTCCATCTTTTGCGACTGCCGAAGTTGTTGTTCCAGGGCGCGACGCTCGGTCACATCTTCGGCAAAAAGTTCAAAAGTTCTTTCCTTGTTGCCGTTCGAAACCGTGCGGCCGGAAACGCGCACCACGATGACAGTGCCATCCTCGCGCTTCCACTCGGCAATCAGTGCGTTGAAAGGCGCGGCAGAACGCAGATAGTCCGCCAACTCGAACCATTGCTGCGTATCCGAATAGAGTGCCGCGAGGTGTTTGCCGAGCAATTCGCGCGCCGAGGAATATCCGAGCATCGTCATGAGCGCGGGGTTTGCATCCAGCAACCGCCCGGCAGAATCGCAGCGGCAAATGCCGTACGGAGCGTCAGTGACCAGGGACCGAAAATTCATTTCGGAGCGCCGCAAGCCATCCTGTGCGGCTCGCAATGCGGCATTGAGCCAGCAGATAAGAAGCGCCAGCACAACAAACAGCGCCAGCCGCATCATTGTCGACCGGTATTGCGCGGGCGTGTGCTCTCCGGTAAATGAAAAATAAGCGCTCACCGTGAGCGCGAACGAGGTCGCGACCAGGCCCGGCTTCCAGCCGCCATACCACGCGCTGACCATGACCGCGACCGCGAACACCGCGAGCCGACTCTCGGTGATGTTGGGAAGCAACAGTGCCGGGATGAGCGCCAGCGTGGTGCTGAGGATCGCCACGCCATAGCGGAGAATAGGCGCACGGGCGGGTTGGATGCGAAGTAGGGGGAGGGTTACCCGCATATAAGTATGATAGGGCCGCATCCTGAAATGCGCGAGATTACAGGAGTTCATTCCAGATTCTCGGCGAGGGAGTTTTTTCGGCGTTGGACTGTGTGGCGAACAGACCGAGCAACCATGAACCATCGGCCAATGCCCTTGAAAGCTGTTTTGTCGATGCAGTGGCGGGAAAATCGTTCGCAACCGGGCTTGCCAAGTAGGCCCGCAAACTAAGACACTAGGCGCGCATGAATATTGGATTGTTCGGCGGCACTTTCGACCCCATCCACCGCGGGCACCTGGCGCTGGCGCGAGCTGCACAGGAGCGCTGCAAACTGTCGCGCGTTCTGTTCGTGCCTGCGGGTATTCCACCTCACAAGCAGAGCCAGCCGCTATCGGCCTTCGCGCATCGCTACGCCATGATTGCTCTGGCGACGGCGCAAGAAAAAGACTTCGCGCCCTCGCTGCTTGAGGCACCTCAGGATGCCGGCCCGGGCGAAGCAGGCAAAGGCAAGGCGCGCGTAGCAAATCCCAACTACACCATCGATACCGTGGGACGGCTCAAGCAGTCATTGAAAAAAGCGGACCTGCTCTTCCTGCTAATTGGCATCGACGCTTTCGACGAAATTGCCAAGTGGCATCACGCCGAAGATCTGTTTCGTGAGTGTGAGTTCATAGTGGCAGGCAGGCCCGGCTATTCGCTTGCCGACGTCGCCAACGCGCTGCCGGAGAGCCTGCGTCCACGGCAGGAAGTTACGCGTCCATTTCAGAGGCAGGCTGCAACGGGAGACTTGGTTTTGAAGGGTGTAACGATCCATTTGCTGGACGAGGTTTACCAGCCGATTTCCTCCACGACAATTCGCGAAACCGCGGCAGCCGGAAAGCCGCTAGGACGCTTCGTCGAGCCTGCGGTCGCCGATTACATCAAAAAAATGGGATTGTATAAAGGTCGTTAGTCCTTCGTCGTTGGTCGTTCGCCAAAATAATCTGGCGCAGGCTGCATCCGCTAACGAGACCAACGCTTCATAGCGGCGTCGTTTACAATGGAAACTCTGCCCGGTTGGGCCAACGACCAACGACGAACGACTTAAGACGAACCCTGAATGAAAAAAACCGATTTGAAGCAACAGGTAACGGCGGCCATTCAGGCTTGCCTCGACAAAAAAGCGGAAGAACTTTCTATCCTGGAAATGGAAAAGGGGTCGGGCGCATTTACCGACTACTTTGTGCTGTGCAGCGGCACGAATCCGCGGCAGGTTCAGGCCATCGCGGACGAAGTAGAACTTCGCCTGAAGGCCACCGGTGTGCCCCCGGCGCACGTCGAGGGCTATAAGCAGGGCGAGTGGATTCTGGTCGACTACACTGACTTCGTCGTGCATGTTTTTTCCGAGAAGGCCCGCAAGTACTACGATCTCGAGCGGCTGTGGAAGACAGCCAAGCGGCTGGAGCCCACGGAATTGGCACCCAAGCCGCGAACGAAAGCTGCTCCAAAGGCGAAGACAGCGCCGCGCAAACGCGCAGCGACCGCCGCCTCTCGAAAGAAAGAGTAGTTCCCAATCTCACGGTCCGCGGTGCTCGCTTACGAAATTAGTGACGTCTCTTGCCTGCTCTGAAAATCAAAATCGCATGGGTCGGCAAGACGAAAGAGCCGGCGATTCAGTCGCTGACGGACGAGTACCTGAAACGAATTTCCCGCTATGCGCAGGTGGAAGCGCTGGTATTGCGGGATGAGAATGCTCTCCTGCAAGTCTGCGGGCTCCCCGCATCGGCTGCGGGGAGAAAACCGCGGAACGCCGGAAAATCAACGCTGGTATTGATGGATTCTCGCAGCAAACAGTTTTCATCCGAAGAGTTCGCGCATTTTATGGGAGACTACCAGGATCGCAATCCGTTGCCGCTAGTTTTCGCAATTGGCCCGGCTGACGGATTCAGCGAGGCCACGCGGGGAGCCGCGCAGCATTTGATTTCGCTTGGCAAGATGACGCTTACGCACGAACTGGCTCGCGTCGTTTTGCTTGAGCAAGTCTACCGGGCATTTACTATTTTAAAGGGGCATCCTTATCATTCTGGGCATTGAAGCAGCGCGGACCGAAGCGTGTACCTTAGTGCATTGCTCCGGTTGCGTGCCCCAGCTAAATTTGTTCGAGTAGACTTCAGATGTATCGATACCTCGGTCTAAATACTGGAGAGTAGTCATGAGAGATGTGATGGAATTGTTGCGGGCGAAAGAGCAAGAATTGTTGAAAGTGAAGCGGCAAGTCGAGGCTCTGCGCATTGCCGCGCCGCTATTAGGCAGCGAGCACGAGCCGACGCCTTCGAACGGACCCGCAATGTCCAAAGACTCGAATCAATTCGGGTAATCCTTTCGGATTCTTAAATCGCAAAAACCACGATTAAAACTTAGTCTGCCTAGGTCGCCATGTCTTTGACATGCGTGGCGATATACCAGGTGTTCCCGAACGGGTCGGTTACGGCTGATGTGCGGTCACCATAAGGCTGGTCCGCGGGATCCTGCGTAGATTTCGCGCCCGCGGCAAGTGCCCGCCGGTATACGGCATCGCAATCCGCCACGTACAGATAGAACAGGGCTGGCATGGGCCCATACTTGGTATGTGCGCCGAAAGGTTCGCCCATTTCCACCACCGAATCGCCGACTCGAATCTCCGCATGGTGCACCACACCATCCGGCGATGCGTACTTCGCTAGTTCCTGCGCCCCAAAAGCCCGCTTCAAGAACGTGATCACCGGCTCGGCCCGCAGCGGATGCAGATAAGCATTCACGTTGTTCAATCCCTTGGCAATGTAGCTCTCTCCCTTATGTGTGGCGATGTACCAGATGTTTCCAGCCGGATCCTTCACGCTGGCTGAGCGTTCGCCGTATTCCTGGTCGCGCGGTTCATCAATCGAAGTCGCTCCCGCCGCGAGTGCTTTCTTGTAGACCGCGTCCACATCCTCTACGTAGAGGTGCAGTGCGTGAGTTTTCGGCGTGGCACGAAACTCGTGTCCCGGAATGCCACCGCCCATCATCAGCATCGAATCGCCGATCCGCACCTCGGCGTGCAGTCCTCCCGCGGTGCCCACCGCGCTGAAAGTCTCTTCGGCTGCGAACGCCTGCTTCGCAAACTCCAGCAGCGCCGGACCATTCTCGGCTACCAGATACGGCGTGACCATGCGGAAGCCCTTCGGAATCGGATTCACCGCCGGCCCCTGGCTCGCAGCATCGCCTTTCGTCATCGCATTCATACGCCGGTGCATCTCTTCCACCGGCATCTCTTCCGTCATCGTGGACACACTCCACAAATATCCGAAGGGATCCCGGAGCGTTCCTTCCCGATGTCCGTAGAATTGATCGGCGATGGGAATTGCGATCTCGGCCCCCGCGCCAACAGCATGCGCGAAAAATTTATCCACGTCTGGAACATCGAGCGACATCATGACAGGAGAATTCCCCAGCGTCTCCGGGCTGAACCGATTTCCCTCCGGCCATTCTTCCGTCAGCATGATGGTCGAGTTCCCGATCAAGATTTCGGCGTGCGGAATTTGCCCTCCCACGTCGAAGCGCATTAGCTCCTTCGCCCCAAAGGCCTGCGTGTAAAACTCGATCGCCTTCGCGGCATCTTTGAAGGTCAGTCTTGGGCTGGCGCTCACCTGAACGGACGCAATCGGTTCGGCAACGGTACCCATAGTTTTTCTCCCCTCCAGCAATTCGGATTTAAGTCTCGCCTTGAACTCTTCGCTCGGTAGGTTTCGCAAGTCGACCGCTGCGCGCACCCAGCGGCCCAAAAAGTTACGGTAGAAAATGGACCTAAGCAGGGCGCTCCGAATAATACAAATCCTCCATAGCCTTCCGCACCTTCGCCGACACCGCTTCCATATCCCGCATCGTCAGCCCCGCAGTCGAGATCGGCTCGCCCACGCGCATCTCCAGTGGACGGCATTTTATGTGGTAGGTATTCATCGGCAGTAGTTCGTAAGTTCCCACCAGCGCGATTGGAACAATATCGACCTGCGCTTTGAGCGCGAGAAAAAAAGCTCCCGGCAGAAACGGCTTGATCTCGCCATCTGGAGTCCGTCCGCCCTCAGGGTAAATTACAAGTGGCATGCCGGCCTTCAAACTCTTCACCGCCGAACGAATCGCAGCAATCGAGTTCGTCGGCTTCTGCTGGTCAATGCAGACCTGCCCGGAGCGCTTCAACTGCCAGCCCACAACAGGATAGACCAACAATTCCTTCTTGAAAACGATGCGGAATTGAAACGGAAGATAAACGTAAAGAACCGGAATGTCGAGTGCCGAAGCGTGGTTCACCGCGTAGACATGTGGCTTCGAAGTATCGATCTTGTCGAGGCCCGTGACTTTCACCGGAGACAAGATGGTTTTCATGATAAGCCACGACCAGGCTCGTGAAAACCAATGCAGACGCCGGCCGGTGCGGTCGAACAATCCGCCGGGGAGCGCCGCCAATCCCAAAACGAAGGTGTAGAACCAGATCAGCGGATCAAGAATTAGATACGATCGCAGCCGGCTCAACCAGCCGTATGTCACCCCGGGAATGGCATGCGGACTTCCGCGCGGAGCGGCGGCCGGCGTGGCCGCCGCGTCTCCTTCCACTTCCACAGACGATGACGAATTCACTTCCTGCACAGTTCCATTCTAAACCGACGCGGGCGCTGCTTCAGACTTCAATTCCGATGCTGCGCATCACTTCGCCCACCAGATAAATCGAGCCGGTAATCACGACGACTGTTTCCGCCTTCGCCAGCGCTCGAGCCCGCTCCAAGGCTTGCTGCACGTCTTCGACGGCCTCAATCTCAACACCGGTGCGAGCCGCCGACTGCTGAATCTCTTCGGGCGATGCGGCCCGCGGATTCTCCGGTCGCGTAGCGATCACTCGATCCGCCAGCGGAAACAAAATCTCCGTCATCTCTGAGATTGCCTTATCGCGCATCGCGCCGAAAACAAAAATCAGCCGACGGTCTTCATACCACTGCGAAAGGGACGAACGCAGCGCCCACGCGCCCGCCGGATTGTGCGCCACATCAATGACCAGTTCAGGCCAACCCGGGCGAGCCGCGATCACCTCAAACCGCCCCGGCCACCGCGTCTCGCGAATCCCGCGCTCGATGCTCTTCGCCGCAATCCCGCCAAAGCCCTGCTCGCGCAACTCAATCGCCGCAGCAATCGCCAAAGATACATTGCGCAACTGGTGCCGCCCCACCAGTGAAGTCTCCACCAAAATCTGTTCGCCGAGAATCTGCAGTGGATAACGGTAAATGAATTTCTTTGCGAACTTTGCGTCTTCCTTAGCGCCCTTTGCGGTTAAAAGCTTTTCGTCTCCGCTGCGACGCTCTTCTGTGCAAGGCACCAGGTACTCAGGACTAGCAGGCGAAACCGGCGGCACATAAGGAACCGCGTTCACCGCCCGCGCTCCAACATCGAGGATCGTATTCCCGATCACGTCATTGGCCTCAGGCTGCTGCGGCAGAGTCACCACCGCGCCGCCCGCGCGAATAATTCCAACCTTCTCCCGCGCAATCTCAGCCACCGTATCGCCGAGAAACTTCTGATGATCGAGCGAAATGTCAGTGATCACGCTTACGCGAGGCTCTACGACATTCGTCGCATCCAGGCGGCCGCCCATGCCCACTTCGAGAACCGCCAGCTCAACTTTCTCCCGCGCGAAATGCTCGAAAGCAATCGCAGTCATCATCTCGAAAAAACTGGGATGCCACGGCAACTCGCCCCGCTCCACGAGCTCGTCTGCGACTCGATCCACCTCACCATGGAGCGAAGCAAAATCGTCGTCGCCGATCTCTTTGTCGTTGATGCGGATGCGCTCATTGATCCGCACCAGATGCGGCGAAGTGTACAGACCCGTTTTCAATTCTGACGCCCGCAGGATCGAGGCCAGCGTAGCCGCAGTCGATCCCTTGCCATTGGTACCCGCGATCAGCACGCTAGGAAAACGGCGCTCAGGATGATTCATCGCCCGCAACAACACGCGCATGTGCGCGAGATCGAACTTACGCGAAGGCGTCTGCGCCAGTTCGTGGCCAAGCGCAAACATGCGTGCTACTGCGGTTTCGTAGGACATAGCAAAGCTCTCAGCTCAGATGCTTGCCGTCCCGAGCGAAGCGAGGGATCTCGGTCCCTGCCGGGCGCTATGAGTAGCGACACCGTGGGCAGAAACCAAGATCCCTCGCTTCGCTCGGGATGACATCACAGTTAGGAGGTTGAGACGGCTGACGGCTGACGACTGACGGCTGCAGTCATGAAATCCAGCGCCCGCGCAATATAAGGCTTCATTTCCTTGCGATGCACCACAGCATCCAGCATGCCATGCTCCAAGAGAAACTCGCTGCGCTGAAAACCCGCCGGCAATTTTTGACGGATCGTCTGCTCGATCACACGTGGGCCAGCGAAGCCAATCAGCGCGCCGGGTTCGGCGATATTCAGATCTCCCAGCATGGCAAACGACGCCGTGACGCCCCCGGTAGTCGGATCAGTCAACACAGAAACATACGGAACCTTCACCTTATCCAGCCTCGCGAGTGCCGCCGAAATCTTGGCCAACTGCATCAGGCTGATCACGCCTTCCATCATCCGCGCCCCGCCCGACGCCGACACAATAATCAGCGGAGTCTTCGTCTCCGCCGCGCGCTCAACCGCCCGAGTAATCATCTCGCCGACCACCGCTCCCATGCTGCCGCCAATGAACGCATACTCCATTACGCTCGCGATCACAGGCCGTCCCAGCAATTTGCCTTGAGCGTTGATTACCGCATCCTTCAACCCCGTGTCGTGCTCCGCTTGCCGCAGTCGCGATGAATACGCTTTCAAATCGACAAACTTGAGCGGATCGGTCGATGAGAGATTCCCGTCGAACGTCTCATACTGATTGTCATCCAGCAGCAGCGCCAGCCGCGCGCGCGCATCGATGCGAAAGTGTTTCTGGCACTTTGGACACACATTCAAATTCTCTTCCAAATCTTTTTTCCAGATGATCTGCCGACAGCCTTCACACTTCACCCACAGGCCCTCAGTACGGACCGTCTTCTTCCCCGAATTATCCAGATCCCCGGATTCGCGCTTAAACCAAGCCATAAGAATTTGGCGATTGAGCGATTCTGTGATTTTGCGATTGAAAATCGAATCGGGAGGCTTAAACAATCGCCCAATCACCCGATCGCGCAATCACTCAATTTCAGTACTCAATTCCCCTCTGCGCCATCACGCCCTTCTCGTACGCATGCTTTACCTGACGCATCTCCGTCACCGTGTCGGCGGCCTCGACAATTGTGGGGTGTGCGTTCCTTCCCGTCAAGATGACATGCACCATCTCGGGTTTGCTCTTCAGGCTCTCGACCACCTTGGCGGGGTCGAGCATGCCGTAACTGATCGCATAATTGATCTCATCGAGCACCACCAGATCCCACTCGCCCGACTGGATCGCCTTCTCGCCCTCGGCCCACGCCTCTTCCACCATCTTCACATCTTCCGGGTCGGGCTTTTCGGCGCCCACTTTTACAAAACCTCGGCCCATCTGCTTCATCACGAACTTGTCCCCGAAGGTCTTAACCGCATCCAGTTCCCCGTAATGCCACGAACCTTTCAGAAACTGCAGCATAAGCACGCGCATCCCCTGGCCCACAGCGCGCAAGGCCGTACCCATAGCCGCGGTCGTCTTCCCTTTTCCGGGCCCGGTGTTCACGATGATAAGTCCGCGGCGTACGTCTGTCATTGGTTGCGAAGGCTTGATTCTACTAGAAAGAACAGAGGTCAGGGCGGTGTTCGGTGGTCAGCGATAAGTGGCCAGCAATAAGGTCGAGGCCGGGGATATTATGGGCAGGATGGTTTTGCTAGCCACTGACCACTGACCACTGACCACTTTTTTCACTCTTTCCACGGAACTTGTGCATCCAAACTTGCGTACCCGGGTGCAAGCAGATCTCTGTCCGCTGACAAACAAGGGAGGTCTCGTCGTGATCAACAAATGTGTCGTGTTGTTGTTCTGCGCGCTCGCCGCATTGCCTGCATTCTGCGGTCAGCATGTTGCCCTGCATCCCCGCTCCGGTTTCGACTCCGGCGAGCAGGAAACCATCCGTCAGATCGTCGACATGGAGCGTCAGTCCAAGGACGCCAGCCTCCACCGTGATGCCGACTTCCCCTCACGCACTCTCGCCGAGGACTACGTCGCCATCACCCCGCTCGGCCAGGTCACCACCAAGCAGGAAACCATCACTGCCCGCCGCAGCGGTCAACTCCGCTACGAAGCCATGAATGTCACCGACATGGTTGTACGAGTCTATGGCGACACCGCCGTAGTCACCGCCCGTGCCGACGTGAAAGGCCAGCAGCTCGGCGAAGATTTCAGCGGACCTTATCGCTACACTCGCGTCTGGGTTCGCCGCAACGGACACTGGCAAGCCGTCAGCTACCAGGCCACAGTCACGCAGTAAACGCTGGCTCACAGTTTGACCCTCCCCACTCCCTCCAATAAACTGAGAGGTTCAGTACACCCGCAGGTTTTCAACTTATGGCAGACAGCATTCATGTGAAGCTCCCCGACGGGAGCGTGAAGGACGTTCCCCAAGGCACCACCGCGCTCGACATTGCGAAGTCCATCAGCCCGCGCCTCGCGGATGCGGCTTTAGCGGCCAAAACCAATGGCGACCTCATCGACCTCACCCGGCCGCTCGAAAAAGACACGGACCTGCGTCTCTTGACCGAGAAAGATCCTGAGTCCCTCGACGTTTACCGGCATTCGTCCGCGCACCTGCTCGCCGCAGCGGTCCTCGAACTTTTTCCCGAGACCAAGCTCGGTCACGGTCCAGCGACCGAGAGCGGATTCTTTTACGATTTCTACCGGCCCACGGCCTTCACTCCGGAGGATCTCGAAAAAATCGAGAAGAAGATGCAGGAACTGGTGCAGCAGAACATTCCATATGCGCGCGAGTTTCTTCCTCGCGACCAGGGCCTCGCCGAGTTCAAAAAAGAAGGCGACTTCATGAAGTGCCATTTCATCGAGCAATTCACCAAGCCCGATGAAAAGATTTCCATCTACCGCACCGGAAAGTTCGTCGATTTCTGCCGCGGCCCGCACATTCCGTCGACCGGCAAGATCAAGGCGTTTAAGCTGCTCAACATCGCGGGCGCGTACTGGCTGGGCGATGAAAAGAATCCGCAACTGCAGCGCATTTACGGGACTTCCTTCTTCTCGAAAAAAGACCTCGACGCGCATATGCAACAGGTGGAAGAGGCGAAGAAGCGCGACCACCGCGTGCTCGGCCAGCAACTCGATCTGTTTTCGATTCAGGAACTCGCCGGGCCGGGGCTGATTTTCTGGCATCCCAAGGGCGGCATCATCCGCAAACAGATGGAAGACTGGATGCGCGAGGAGTATCTGAAGCGCGGCTACTCGCTGGTCTACACGCCGCACGTGGCGCGGCGGCAACTTTTCTACACCTCGGGACACGAGGGCTATTACTCCCAGAACATGTTCGACGCCATGGAACTGGACGACGCCGAATACCGCCTGAAGCCGATGAATTGTCCCGGCCACATTTTGATTTATCGCGACTCTCTGAAGTCCTATCGCGATCTCCCGGTGCGGCTCGGCGAACTGGGGACGGTCTACCGTTACGAGCGCTCCGGAGTGATGCACGGCCTATTGCGGGTTAGGGGTTTCACCCAGGACGACGCGCACATTTTCTGCACGCCCGAGCAGATTGAAGATGAGATCGCGAGCTGCCTCGACTTCGCCCTGGACGTGCTGAAGGATTTCGGCTTCGACAAATTCCAGACCGAGCTTTCCACCTGGAATCCCGACGACCGTAAGAATTTCGTAGGCAGCGAAGAGCAGTGGATTCACGCCACCGAATCGCTTGAAAAAGTATTGAAGGGCAGAAATATCGAGTACAAGACCATCCCCGGCGAGGCGGCGTTTTACGGGCCGAAGATCGACATCAAGCTGGTGGATGCCATCGGCCGTCTGTGGCAACTTTCGACGGTCCAGTTCGATTTCAACCTGCCGCAGCGCTTCGGCCTCGAGTACGTCGCCGAGGATGGTTCACGCAAGCAGCCAGTCATGGTGCATCGCGCACTCTACGGATCGGTCGAGCGTTTCTTCGGCGTCCTGATCGAGCACTACGCGGGCGCGTTCCCGGTGTGGCTGTCGCCGGTGCAGGTGGCGATGATCCCCATCAGCGAGCGCCACGCGGAGTATGCGAACAAGGTTGCGGATCAACTCAAGGCCATCGGAGTGCGCGTGGAAGTAGATGCGCGCAACGAAAAGATGAATGCCAAGATCCGCGAGCATGCCATGCAGAAGGTCCCGTTCCTGCTGGTCGTCGGAGACAAAGAAGCCGAAGCCGGCAAAGTAAACGTCCGTACGCGCGGAAAAGAAAAAACCGAAGACATGGCTGCCGCCGACTTCGTAGAGAAAATCCGCAAGCTGATCGCCGAAAAGACTGCGGCGCTGTAAGGGCCGCTGTAAGAGCGAAAGAGCCAAAGGCCATAAGAGCTAATGTGGGGACAGCCGTCCCCGGCTGTCCGGAGAGCGCAGCTCGCCTCCGTAGGCATGTGTCGATGTACCATGTCTGCGTGCATGAACTAGCGGAGGTTTTGCTGGCCCACATTCGGCGCGACGAACTTCTCCGCGCCGGAGACCGCCTCGGGATCGCAGTTTCCGGCGGCATTGATTCGGTCGCGCTCCTGCGCCTGCTGCTCGAATTACGTCAAGAACTCGGCATCGTCCTCTCCGTCGTTCATTTCAACCACAAGCTGCGCGGAGCCGAATCCGACGCTGACCAAGAGTTTGTAGCGCAGCTGGCTCGTGAGCACGAACTGCATTTTCATGCTGCGAGCGGCGAAGTAGCGCAGCTTGCTGCCGACGAACACAGCGGCCTCGAAGCGGCCGCGCGCGAACTCCGTTACGGATTCTTCCGCCAGCTTCTGGAAGCAGACGAGGTCGATGAGACAGAGCCGCAATCTGACGGAGAGCCGAACGCCACATCTGTAGCTAACCCGCTCCCAAATTCGCACCTGAACAAAATCGCCACCGGCCACACACTCGACGACCAGGCCGAGACTGTGCTAATGCGCCTGATCCGAGGCACAGGACTTCGTGGACTAGGAGCAATCCATCCCCGAATCCTGATCGAGCAAGAAGATGGCGAAAGCCACGGCGAAATCATCCGCCCGCTGCTCGGCATCCGGCGGCGCGAGCTCGAAGAATATCTCGAAGACATTAAACAGCCGTGGCGAGAAGACTCCACCAACGCCGACGCCAAGTTCACTCGCAACCGCGTGCGAAGTCTCGTGCTCCCATTGCTCGAGCGCGAGTTCAACCCGACGGTGGTCGAGAATTTCGCCGAACTAGCCGAGATCGCCCGCGACGAAGAAGATTACTGGGAGAACGAAATCTCCGGCTGGCTCGGCACCGTGGTCCAATGGTCCGAGCCCGCATGGACGCGCGAAGTCCAGGACATAAGTTTCGTCCAGATCGCGCCCGCAGGCGGCGGACCCGACGAGTGCCTCCCGATGGATTTGAGCCTACGCTCGCGAATCGCAGCAGCGCCCTGGCTAGCGATGAACGCGTCCGTCAGCCGGCCGTGGCTGCTCACCGAGCCCCGCGCCGTGCAACGAAGAGTAATAAAAGCAATCGGCGAGCAATCCGGCATTCCGCTCGAGTTCAAGCACATCGAAGAAATCCTGCGGTTCGCCGCCGAAGACGGCCCCACCGGCAAAGAATTGTCTCTTCCGCTGAACTGGAAAATTCGCCGTGAGCCTGAGGCCATGATCTTCATCACGCCTGACCTGCGCCGCAATCAAGATCCGATCCCCGACTACGAATACACGCTGCCGATCCCCGGTCGCGTCTTCGCCTTCGAAGCGGGCGGCATCATCGAAGCCCTGCGCATCCCTCCCGAGCAGCCCGCGGAGTATAATCCGCAGCAACTTCTTCGTGCAGATCTTCTCCGTGCAGATCTCTTGCCCGCACAATTGATCGTGCGGAACTGGCGTCCCGGAGACCGGTTTTTTCCGGCGCACACGAAGTCGCCGAAGAAGATCAAGGAGTTGCTCCAGGAAAAGCACGTGCCGCAGCCCGAGCGCAGGCTCTGGCCCGTCGTTACAAGCGGAAACGAAATTGTATGGATGCGCGGTTTCCCGGTTCCCGCAAACTTCCGCGCAAAGGCCGGAGAGGAAGCAGTCCTGATTGCATTCCTGATTAAAGAAACGCCATGGGGAGTTGAGACGCACTCGATCTAGAAGGGCATGCCACTTCATGAATGAACTAAAAATGAACGAGCCGAAAGTCGAGGTACTTCGCCAGGTCATTGCTGCCGAGCAGATCCAGAAGCGGGTAAAGGAACTCGCGCGCCAAATCTCCGACGACTATCGCGGACAAACCGTCCAGGCCCTCGCCGTCCTCGAGAACGCATTCATCTTCATGGCCGACCTCGTCCGCGCCCTCGAGGTTCCCGTGGTCTGCCAGTTCATCAAGCCCAAATACAGCAAGCAGCAAGGCGCCCAGGCCGAGATCGTCGAAATATTCTTCAGCCACGAACCCGATATTCGCGGCCAGCACATCCTGCTCGTCGAAGGCCTCGTCCATTCCGGCGTGACCAGCGAGTTTCTGATGAACGACTTACGTGCTAGAGGCGCAGCTTCGGTAAAGCTGGTAACGCTGCTCGACCGCCAATCCGCCCGCCGCGTCGCCCTGCAGCCCGATTATTTCGGCTTTTTAGTGGATGATACTTTTCTCATCGGCTATGGTTTGGGCGCGGTCGAGCAGACCAATCGCAATATCCCGTATCTTGCCGCAAGCCCAGTCCCGCAAATGACTTAAGTTATCGAGCGCGCGACGCCCCTTTTTCTCCGGGAAAAGGTAGAATAGTGTCGTTAGGGATTTTCCCTAATCCGAAATTGGCGGAACGGCATCTAAACGAATAGCAGAAGCCTCGGCGCTTACGTGTCGAACCCCGGTTTCTTCAGGAGCTTTTGGTGAATTCAACTGTAAAGACCGTACTCTTCTGGGTGGGAATTGGCGTGTCTGCCCTCGTGTTGTGGACCGTGATTCAGCAGGGCCGCAACTCGCAGAAAGACGCCGATGTGATCTTCTCCCAATTCCTGAGCGATGTGGATCAGGGCAAAGTGCATGACGTTACCGTGGAAGGCCAGACGGTGCGCGGCAAATTCGTCGACGGCTCCGCCTTCCATACCATGGTTCCGCCGAACTATCCCGACATGTTCAAGACCTTTAAGGACAAAAACGTCGGGGTCACCGTTAAGGATGCCAACGGCGGAAGCTGGCCGCTGCAGTTGCTCGGAACATGGGCGCCGCTGATTCTTCTGGGCGCGCTCTGGTTCTTCATGATCCGCCAGATGCAGACCGGCGGCAATAAAGCGCTGTCGTTCGGCAAGAGCCGCGCTCGCCTGCTCTCCATGCAGCAGAAAAAAGTTACGTTCAAAGACGTGGCCGGCGTGGAAGAGGCCAAGGAAGAACTGCGCGAAATTATCGAATTCCTGCGCGAAGCGCAGAAGTTTCAGAAACTCGGCGGCAGAATTCCCAAAGGAGTGCTGCTCGTCGGGCCTCCCGGAACCGGCAAAACGCTCTTGGCGCGTGCCGTCGCCGGCGAAGCCAACGTCCCGTTCTTCTCCATCTCCGGTTCGGACTTTGTCGAGATGTTCGTAGGCGTTGGCGCAAGCCGCGTGCGCGACTTGTTCGAGCAAGGCAAGAAGAACGCGCCCTGCATTATTTTCATCGACGAAATTGACGCCGTCGGGCGGCATCGCGGCGCTGGCCTGGGCGGTGGTCACGACGAGCGCGAGCAAACGCTGAACCAGTTGCTGGTCGAGATGGATGGCTTCGAATCCAACGAAGGCGTAATCCTGATGGCGGCCACAAACCGCCCTGATGTGCTCGACCCCGCATTGCTGCGCCCCGGACGCTTTGACCGCCGCGTAGTAGTGAGCCGTCCCGATGTCCGCGGGCGCGAAGAAATTCTCCGCGTGCACACCCGCAAAATTCCTCTCGCTGAAGATGTCGATCTCACCGTGCTGGCGCGCGGCACACCAGGATTCTCCGGAGCCGACCTGGCCAACATGGTGAACGAAGCAGCACTGGCCGCAGCGCGTCAGAACCGCAAGGCCGTGCTGATGTTCGACTTCGAAGTAGCCAAAGATAAAGTCCTGATGGGTGTGGAGCGCAAGTCGCTGATTCTTTCCGACGACGAAAAGAAGGTGACCGCGTACCACGAAGCCGGACACGCGCTGGTGGCAGCCAAGCTCCCAGGCTCAGACCCAGTCCACAAGGTCACGATCATTCCCCGCGGAATGGCTCTGGGTGTAACCATGCAGTTGCCTGTCGACGACCGCCACAACTACACCCGGGATTATTTGAAGACCGACCTCGCGATTCTGATGGGCGGCCGTCTCGCCGAGGAATTGTTCCTCAACCAGATGAGCACAGGCGCGGGCAACGATATCGAGCGTGCCACCGAAATGGCGCGCAAGATGGTCTGCGAGTGGGGCATGAGCGATCTTGGTCCGCTGACCTTCGGCAAAAAAGAAGAGCAGATCTTCCTTGGCCGCGAGATCAGCCAGCACCGCGACTACAGCGAAGATACCGCCATCAAGATTGATGGCGAGGTCCGCAAGTTGGTCAACCACGGATACGAAACGGCAAAGGGCATCCTCGAAGGCAATCGCGATACGCTGCAGAAAATCGCTGCGGCTCTGCTGGAGCGCGAAGTGCTCGATGCCTCCGAAGTCTTGCTGCTGGTGGATGGCAAGGAATTGCCTCCGATGAAGTCGCCAGCCAAACCCGATGACGGCGGCGGCGTCCAGCAAGTGCTGAAACCAGAGCCAGGCCGAGGCATCGCCAAGGGCGGAGAGAGCCCAGCAAGAGCCTAAAAACAGCCGCGGCCAAGACGCGACAAGTCTTGGCGGCAAAATTGTCATCGAGCATTGCCATCCAACACTGTCGTCCAGAGCAAAGCCGCTCTTCAGGCGCAGCGATGGATCTCCCGCCAAACCGGCCCAAAGCGTAAGCCAAACGAGACAAACCTGCGCCCGCCGAAACCCTGGGGATCCGCTCGACAGCCTTAAACAAAAGGAATTGCCCGAAGCCCGAAAGCCGACGCCCGAAGCCCGCTATTTAAGCTTCTCGTATTCCGCCCGCGCAGTCTTCAAGACAGGAACATCCGCGTCCGCATCTTTCCACACTGCAAAGAAGTCCTGATAAGCCCCCTTAGCTTTCCCCGTTTCTCCCTGCAAAGCATAAGCGCGCCCCAACCCCAAATGAGCCAGCGAATAATTCCAGCCGACGGGATCAAGCCCGCGATGGTCGAGGATCTTCTGATACTCCGCCGCCGCCTTGGCTCCATCGTGCAAGCGCAGAAAAGCTTCGCCGCGAATGAAGTTGATTCCCAAGTTGCCCGTGCTCAATTCATAAGGCCTGGCCGATTCGAACTCCGCAACCGCCTGCTCGGGCTGATTGTGTTGCAGGCTGATCGCGGCTCGCACCGCCGGCAGGTGCACCTGATGCAGCAAGGTATAGTACGGAAATTCTTTGTCCAGTCCCTCCGCCAGCTTCTCGGCCTGGGCCGTGTCCCCGATGCGGGCAAACAAACGCGCGGCAGTCGTTCGCGAATTCACATTCTCAGCAATCGCGAGCGCCGCATTCATAGTCTGTCGAGCTTCTTCCGGAAAACCAACCGCGGCATCGCAACCTGCCTCGGCCCCCAGAATCGCTGCCCCGTACTCCTTGCGTCCCTGAGCCTGCGCCACAGTCACAGCTCGGGCATAGTTTGCCCTCGCCTCTTTTATTTTTCCCTGCGAGCATTCGCCCGCCGCGCGGACCAATCCTATGACCGGCTCCTGCACTTTACCGGTTGCCTGCTCCACCTCCCGCTGCATGCCGTCGTCGTCCCTCCGAATGAACGCTAGCTGGTACAGCGCGATATGCACCGACCACGGCTCGGCTTTCTGCGCGATGGCCTGCTCCGCCACTGCCTTCGCTTCGTCGTAGCGATTCAGCGCCATATAGGCGCCCGTCAGGTTCGCATAGGCGTAAGGGTCTTTCGGATTAAGCTTCAGCGCTTCGCTCGCGCTGGCCATTGCTTTCTCAGGCTGCCCATCGGCTGCCTCTACCAGGGCCAGGTTGTCCCGCGGAATCGTGTCACGGGGATAAGCCTGAATCCATTGCTCAAGAATCTCGATGTCTTTGTCGTCCTGTCTCCGGTAGGTTCCGTAGTAGTGAGAAGAAATGTAAAATCGCTCCCGCTCGCTCGCTCTCTCTTTTGCGTCAAATGCCTTTTGCAGATACTCTGAGGCCTCCTGCAGATGGGTCCTGTTGTTATAGACCACACCCAGAGTGGCCAGCGCCATGGCAAAGTTCGGGTCCAGTTCCGTAGCGCGTTTCAAGTGTGGAATCGCAGCCTCGTCGTTGAACTTTGTGTGCTCGGCCTCACCCAGGCTGAATTCCTTCAAAGCCTCCAGGGACGAAGTCGTAGCCGCTTCCAACGGAGTATCGAACTTCTGCACCGATCCAATGGATTCTCCCAGCTTCCCCCGCAAGCTCGATGCAGCTTTGTCCAGCGACTTCAGCACCTGCTCCTTGCTGTCGGCCTCCACCTGCTCACGCGCCAGCGAGTCGCCGTTCTGCGCGTTCACCGCTTCGAGCGTAACCACGTAATGGCTGCCCAGGCTCGAAATCGATCCCAGCATCATCGCCTTCACGCCCTCGCGCTGGCAGATTTCGCGCGCCAAGTCGCGCGTCACCCGCTCGTCGCCGGACCGTCCCATAAACTTCAACGCCTGCCGGATTCGAGACTCCGGAAGAATGTTCAGATAAGGAGACTGCTCCAACTGCACCGCCAAAGCCTGCTTCAGTGTGCCATCAAAAACCGCATCACCCGTGGTGTTGACGAAGTCAGCCAGCAGCACGCTGTCTTTTTCTGTTAGCTTCGAGGATTTTATTGATCGAAGATATAATCCTCCAGCAATAGCAGCAATCAGAACGATCAGAGCCACTCCAGCCAAAATCTTCCAAGGCTTCTTCGCGGCAACCGCGGGAACCGGCGCGGCACTAACGGCACTAACCACGCTCGCAGAGGGAGCCGCAGCAGGCACCACTCTCGACGAACCAGACGCTTGCACCGGAACCACAGCCGCACCAACTTGTGTCCCCGTATCCTGCGAAACCGGGACAGCCCCCGAGTGAGCCGTCCCCGAATGCCCGCTGCCTGTGTCGCGCTTCAACCGCTGCAGGTCCGCGCGAATATCCGCCGCATGCTGGTAGCGCAGGTTGCGATCCTTCTCGATTGCCTTGTTGATAATGTCTTCCAGCTTCACCGGCAAATCAGGATTCATCCGCAACGGCGAAACTTGAGCGCGATCCAGAATGGCCTGAAAGATCAGCGCAGAAGTCTCTCCTCGAAACGGCAGCGTCCCCGTCGACATCTCATACAGCACCACGCCGAAAGAAAAAAGATCCGTGCGCGAATCCAGTTCTTTCCCCTTAGCCTGCTCCGGCGACATATAAGCGACGGTGCCTAGAGTCGAGCCGGGGCTGGTTAAGTGGTCCTCGATCGCCACATCGGTCGCCGCCGTCGCTTCCAGTGGCCGTGCCGACGCAGCGGGAGTCGTCGTCACCTTGGCCAGTCCGAAGTCCAGAATCTTCGCGTGTCCGCGCTTCGTCACAAAAATATTTGCGGGCTTAATGTCGCGATGAACAATGCCTTCCGTGTGCGCCGCATCCAGCGCGTCGGCAATCTCGGTCCCCAACTCCAGAATATTTTCCAGCTCCATCGCGCGCGCGCCAATCGCATGCTTCAACGTGTACCCATCAAGAAATTCCATGACCAGGTAAGCGCGCCCATCTTCTTCGCCAACGTCGTAAATCGTGCAAATATTCGGATGGTTCAACGCAGACGCAGCCTTAGCCTCGCGCCGGAAACGTTCCAGCGCCATGCGATCCTGCGCCAGTTCTTCAGGAAGAAACTTCAGGGCGACGAAGCGTCCCAGGCGCGTGTCTTCAGCCTTGTAAACCACGCCCATGCCGCCGCCGCCAAGCTTTTCGATGATGCGGTAATGCGAGAAGGTCTGATCGAGCAAGAGATGCTCCGTCGTCAGTCAGCCATGCTAAAGCCCATCGTCAGGGAAGTCAAAACTGACTCATCTAGCGCCGGCGTCCCGCCGGCTTCCGGGTGCAGACTGTCGGTTACTAAAGAATTCTAGGGGGTTACGCTGGCGCAGGGCCTCAAGCTATAATGGTTTAGTGATGTTGGCCGCTAGCGATGCTGCGCAACAAATCCAATTCGCTTCCGTTTTCGAATCGGCCCGAGTGCTGGCTGCATTGCCTCGTGTGTCCACGCCGCTATCGAGCCAACCTGCCATCACGCCTGCGTCCCAGCCTCTTCGCTAGCGACTAATAAAATCCTCCGCCTGATTCGCCTCGACCTACGTGTGCCTGAACCAGAGCCGCGTGTCCCGAGGTTGCATTCACTGACAACCGGCAACTGGCAACTGACAGCTGCCTTCAGGAGGATTCCCATGACCACGAAGACCACGACCGCGACCGCTCCCGAAAAGATCGCTCCAGGAAAAACTATCGGACCGAAAATCAAGACCGCCCTGCCCGGGCCGAACGCCCTGCGCGTACTCGCGGGCGACGAAAAATATATTTCACCTTCCTACACTCGCTCCTACCCACTCGTGGCCAAGAGCGGACGCGGCATCGTCGTCACTGACGTCGATGGCAATGAGTTCTATGACTTCTCCGCCGGCATCGCCGTGACCTCGACCGGCCACTGCCATCCCGAGGTGGTCGCGGCGATTCAGAAGCAGGCAGCTGAACTGATCCACATGTCCGGCACCGATTTTTATTACGAGAGCCTGATCACTCTCGCGGAGCGCCTATCAAAGATCGCTCCCATGGCTGGCCCGCACAAGTTTTACTATGGCAACTCTGGCGCAGAGGCGATCGAGTGCGCGCTCAAGCTCGCTCGCTATCACACCAAGCGCCCGAACATCATTGCATTCTTTGGCGCGTTTCATGGACGCACCATGGGCGCGCTGTCGCTGACCGCCTCGAAACCCCAGCAGCGGCGCCGCTTTTCGCCGCTCATGCCCGGAGTGACGCATGTGCCTTATCCAGATCTTTATCGTGGACGCAAAGATGCGATACAAGATTCTGACGCATTCGCGCTCAATTGCGCGCGCTTTATCGAAGAGAAGCTGTTCAAGACCACGCTGCCTCCCGAAGAAGTGGCTGCCATCTTCATTGAGCCTGTGCAGGGCGAAGGCGGCTACGTGGTCGCGCCCACCATCTTCATGCAAGAGTTGCGCCGCATCTGCGATCGCCATGGAATTCTGTTGGTGCTTGACGAAGTGCAGAGCGGCGTCGGGCGCACCGGTAAGTGGTGGGCGGTCGAGCACACGGGCGTTGAGCCTGACATGGTTTGCATGGCGAAGGGTCTCGCTTCGGGCATGCCGCTTGGCATCACGATGACGCGCTCTGAAATCATGGACTGGGTGCCCGGTTCGCACGCCTCCACTTTTGGGGGCAATCCCGTGTGCATCGCGGCGGCGCTGGCTACGCTCGATGTGATCGAGAAAGAACATCTGCTCGAGCACACAAGCGAAGTGGGCGCGCACATGCTGAAGCGCATGGCGAGCTGGCCGGCCAAGCTGAAACTGGTGGGCGACGTGCGCGGCCGCGGCCTGATGATCGGTGTCGACATCGTGAAAGACAAAGCGACCAAGGAATATGGCAGCGCCGAGCGCGACCTGATCATCGAGCGCTCCTTCGAACGCGGCATTCTGTTTTTAGGCTGCGGGCCGAGCACGATCCGGCTGTGCCCGCCGCTGGTCGTGACCAAGGAAGAAGCCGACGTTGCTTTGGACGTGCTGGAAGAGTGCATCCAGGAAGTGGGTAAGTAGTAGGCCGTTTCCGGTTTCCGGTTCTAGCGCTGAGGCTGCCCCAGCTTTGCTGGTTTTGCAAAGCTGGGGCAGCCTTTTTCGTGGTGGCGTGCGTAAGAAACGTTAAAGATGAGCCATCTCCCCAACGGGTCGCCTACCACAGTGCTGTTGCCGGGAGAATATTGAATGTTAATATCAGAACTCTGAGGAGCCAAGTTATAGTGTCCACTGGAAGCCAACTCTCCCTTCTTCCACGCCCGGAGAAGACCCCAGAAATCCCCCTAAAGCCGGAAGGCCAGATCATCGTTGGCGACACCCTTGAACAGTTGCAGAAGTTCCCTGACGAGACCTTCCAGTGCTGCGTCACCAGTCCGCCCTATTGGGGACTTCGCGATTACGGCATACCGGGCCAGATTGGGGCGGAGATGAAGCTGGAGGACTACATCAACAAGCTCGTTCATGTCTTCCATGAAGTGAAGCGCACGCTGAAGAGTGACGGCACCTTCTGGCTCAATATTGGGGACGGATACACGAGCGGTGGGCGGACGTGGCGCGATTCTGACAAGAAGAACAAAGGACGCGGGATGGATTACCGCGCTCCCACGCCGGACGGGCTCAAGCCGAAGGACCTCATCGGAGTTCCTTGGCGTGTGGCCTTCGCCTTACAGGCTGATGGCTGGTATCTCCGTTCGGAGGTCATTTGGTACAAGCCGAACGCACAGCCGGAGTCAGTGAAGGATCGTCCGACCCGCGCTCACGAGCACGTGTTCCTCTTCTCCAAGAACGAACAATACTTCTATGACCACGAGGCTGTACGGGAAAAGGGCGACAACGGCTCACCACGGAACCTGCGTTCGGTTTGGCAGGTAAACACAGAGCCATACGCTGAGGCTCACTTCGCGACGTTCCCCCGCGCTCTCATCCTGCCGTGCCTCCTCGCCGGGAGCAAACAGGACTCCACCGTGCTTGACCCATTCTTAGGGTCGGGGACTGTTGGCCTTGTCAGCGGAGCCTTGGGTCGGAAGTTCGTAGGGATCGAGCTGAATCCCGAATACGCTCAGCTGGCGAGGAAACGCTTAAGCTGGTGAGAAGTCCCACTCGCCGTGGACGATGCAGAGGCTCTTCTTCAGGTCCTTCACCTGTAGCTTGCGCTCCGTCCCGCCGTCGAAGTAGAGCGCGAACTTCACATTGCCCTTCCCATCCTTGACAGTACAGTAACCCGGCTTCGGATTCTGCGTGCTTTCGAGCCGCATCTCTAACTCGCCCTTCGCGGCCTCTTCTAATAACGCTTTGGGAATCTCTACGAGTTCGTAGTGCCAGAACTTCTTGCTCTCCTCTTCGCGCACCCAGGCCCGGAGAGTCACTATGCGCTCGTAATTCTTCATGTGTCGCAGGAACTGATCACGGAGTCCCTTCAACTGCTCCGGCTTGTTAGACCAATCGCCCTTGCCCAACTCCATGAACTTGGAAATCCAGATCGAATCAACCTTCAGATGGGCGTCGGCTTGGGTCTTGAGCGAGAACTTCGTGCCGTCAATCGTGACGTCATGACCAGGGTTTCCCATAGGTGAACGCTGAGCGTTACGGCCCGCGAGCTTCATCACACGCTCCATCGCTCGCTCGAATTGCTCCTTGGTGAGCGGGCGTGTAGCAGTCCCATGGTGGGCAAGTAGGTGAACACCGAACTCTTCTAAGAAAACATCCGTGACCAGATCGGACTTCCCGTTGCGCTTCTCGGTCATGGCACCGAGCAGCCCGGTTACGACGCTGGACACGTAGGCGAGCCTGCGGGCGGAGAGCTTCCTAAGAAGCTCGATCAGCTCTGCTGGGACGTCGGGCACGCCAGCAGTGTAGATGTTAGGTCAGCCAAAATCCAGTTACAATTCGGTTGCGATGAACATTCGCCAAGTAGAACCGAATCCCGACGCGAAACGAGGACTCCCGGAAGGTGATCGCTTGTTCCACTTCTTCGCGGAGTCTTCCGAAGGCAAGGCCGAGTACTTCGTCGCCGTACATCAGGCGAGCGATAATAGTATTCGCACGGCCTGTCAGTGTATGAGCGCGATCTTCAACTTCGCCCGGAGGCAGGAACCTTGCTGCAAACACGCGGCTGAGGCAGTGAAGATCGTGAACTGGGAACTCAGGCGTTAGGAAATTCGGCGTGTGGCCCACTCAAGCCTGCCTTTGACTTAGTGGGAGCGTGCCAGTCCGTTGCTAGCGGGGCTTCTTTTCCTCCGGTTTCGGGCGGAGCAGGGGCCAGGCTTCGCGGTAGCACTCGTAGCGGTAGCGATTTACCTTGGGCCGCTGCATGGGGCAGACCATCAGGCCGTTCTTGATCTTGCCGATAACGGCCGGAGCCGGGATGAGATACCAGACATCCTGTGGGACGACGTAGCCAGCGAAGAAGTCGATATTGTCGAGCGTGTAGGGGCGCTGCGGGCCACTTCTTAGGTGGCAGAGATATCCCGTGCCCTTGCGGTAGGAGGTCGATTTTACCTGCACTCTTACGATGCGGTTGCCGAAATAGAGGGCGACGTCGAAGGGGGAGGATTCTCCCCAGGGGGTTAGCACCTTGTAGCCGTGGCGCAGGGCTTCGACCATGAAGCACAGCTCGACCCACTCGCCGCGCTCCTTGAAATTTTTGAAGAACTTGAATTTGTCCATGTGGCTCCCATCTTTTAGCTGTGCAAAAGAAAAGGCGCGGCCGATGGGCCACGCCTGATTTTTCTGGATTTTTACTCTCTATATCTAGTATAGCAATTTGAAATGGGTGAATGTGTCACGTTTGCCGGAAATATATTTGTCCGCTTTTCAGTTACTTAGAGTAGATCGGGTCATTTTTGCCTATTGACAAGAATCCGGAGATTTGTCGATTTGGCGGGTGGGAACGTAACCGTCCGCTCAAAAGGGCCCAACCCTATTCCATGTCCGAACCCAGAACTTGGTAGTGATACCTCTTTCCATCCCAGAAGAGCACCGAAGAGGTCGCTTCGCCTTCGCCGCGTTCTTCCATGTAGATTCCGAGCACGGTCCTCTTTTTCAGCGCCAGCCGTTTTACGGTCAGCGTCTGGAAGGGCAGGTTGATCAGGAGAAACTTGGGCTTCTCTTTGTCGGAACGCCACGCATCTTTGCCCACGCCGTGGACGATCAGCAAAGAAACGCCTTTGCGGTCGGGCGCATCGGAGTTAAATGTCGAAGTCAGCTTGACGTCGCCAAAGCCCATAAAGCTGTTGTACGGGTCAGCCACGTGAAAGCCGTATTCCGCCTGATCGGCCATCGGATTCTTGCAGCGCGCGGCAATAATAAGGTCGTCCACGCCATCGCCATCGAGATCGCCGACAAACTGCGGAGGCCCCGCCAGCAACGAACAGTTGTCGCCAAACTCCTTGTGCACATACTCGTCGGTGACGGCGGGCACGGGCGACTTGGCATGCGCCGGCGGCGGAGGCGGCTGCTTTTTATCGGCAGCCAGCGTTGCGGACGTGGCACAGAGCACAAGCAAGCCAAGCAAAATGCGGAGGTGGGCAGTTCGTGTGTACGACATAATACTCATACTTTAGTCCCGTTTTTGCCGTGAGGGTATAGACACAGATGGTCACTGGTCACTGAAGTAACGCTATTTGCGGAAGTGTTCCCACCCTCGCGGTTCGAGTTCACACCCAACCCCGCGCGGATTCATCAGGAAGATTTTGCGCCGGCTGGTGATGTGCCCGATCTGGGTGATGGGAACTCCGGCAATGCGCGACGGGATTCGCTTGCCGCGACGCGCGGTGAAGAGGAGCTCGTAGTCTTCGCCGCCATGCAATGCAAATTGCAGTTCGACTTCCCGCGGAGGCTTGCCAACGGTGGCCCGCGGGATAGCTTCTTCTAGCAACTCTGCACCCACGCCGCTGGCCTCGCAGATGTGAGCCAGGTCGGTCGAGAGTCCGTCGCTGGTGTCGATCATCGCGGAGGCTAAGCCTTTTTCGCGCAGAATCCGGCCAAGCTCGACGCGCGGCTCAGGAAAAAAATGCCGCGCATACTCGCGCGAATTCAGTTTCCGCTTTGGCTTTTTCCGCATTTCCGAAACCGCGGCCGCCGAACCGCCCAGTTCTCCGCTCACATAAATGCGCTCGCCCGGGCGCGCCCCGGACCGCAGCACGGCGTTACCCTTCGGCGCAGTGCCGAGCACAATAATATCCGCCAGAATTCCATTGGGAGACTCCGCCGTATCGCCGCCAGCAAGAGTGACAGCGTATCTCTCCGCCAGCTTGATCAAGCTGCGCGCAAAGCGGCTCACCCAGCTCTGCGGCAAATCGCGGGGCAGCGCCAGCGAAAGAAACGCCGCTACCGGCTCCCCGCCCATCGCCGCAATGTCGCTCAACCCACGCGCCAGGCATCGATGTCCAACCGATTCAGCCGAATGCCAGTCCCGCCGAAAGTGGATTCCCTCCAGCGTAAAGTCAGTTGTAACCAGCGTGTCTTTTTCCGAACCTCGGCCCCTTGTCGGCAGAAGTCGCAGCACGGCGCAGTCGTCTCCAATTCCAGTCTGAATGGCAGGATTCTTCGCCCTCGCCGCCATGCGGCGAACCTGGACAATCAGTGCTTTTTCGGCAATCACCACGACACCACTATAAGCGAGGTTCACCTACCGATGCTGCCATCGTCTCCAGGACTCAACAAGACGCAAAGCTGCCTCCACACAGAAATCATTCCACGATGTTGCGCACCTGCGAGATGGGTATAGACTAGCTGCCGTTCCGTGAAGTCAAAAAAAGGAGATTCCCCATGAAAATCAAAATTAAAATGAAGAGCAGCAAAATTATCGCCGGCGCGGCATTGGCTGTCCTGAACGTCGCCCTGTGCACCATCGCCGTCGGGCAGGACCACGCAACCGCTCAGGATGTCGTCGCCAAGGTAAGGGAGGCGGCCAGCGCCCTGGCAAAGACGGGTGACTTGGCGCAGTTTAACCAGAAGCAGGGTCCGTGGGTGTGGAAAGACACATATATTTTCGTTCTGAACTGCGACAAGATGACCCAGGCCGCTCACCCCCTGAGGCCAGAACTCATAGGCACGGAAATTTCGTCGATCAAGGACCCTAAGGGGAAGGCCATCTTCCCGAACCCGAAGGACGTTTGCGAAGCGGCAAGGAAACCTTCCGGAACCTGGGCGGAGTATTCGTGGGCGAAGCCGGGTGAAAAGGAAGGCTCCCGTAAAGTCACCTATCTCCTGAGCGCCAAAGGAACTCCATACGTGGTGGCCGCCGGAGTTTACGACGACAAGGCAAGCATCGCGGAACTGTCAAAGCTGAGCAGCGCGAAGTAACCGTCGCCCCCCCCACACCGCGCCCATCGCAAGAGCCCTGCCTCCGGCAAAGGAGGGGCGGGCGCGTGCTATGCCAGTGCTCCGCGGCTTGATCTCTCCGCCCCACCCACGGCTAGCGAGGCTGCGGAAAAAACTCCAGCTCGAGTCGGTTTGGGAAGGGCACGAGCTCTCGTGCCGCTGAGTCGCTGAAAATGGGCCCGCCCTTCAGTGCCTGGGGTCGTGCTCTTCGCTAGCGCGGAGGGTTTTTCCGCGGCCTCTAGCCTCGTAGGCCCGCTGGCCAGTATCGCCTGATGGCCACTCGCTCCGGTCACCGGCTGGCCTGCGACCAGCGGTTACTCAAGTCTTAAGTAACGTCTCATCCCCATTCGCGTCGTTGACAGGGGGAACCCAGTTTGTTACCTTTTACCAGTCATTCACAACACCTTTGGTTAGGTAATTGGGACCAGCTTAAGTTCTGCATTCCGTATCAATTGCAGACAACAGGTTTCGGGTTGGTCCGCGGTTCCGGTAGGTAAAGGGCGCGTTAAAGAGTTTCCATTCCCAAGATGGGAGCGGGCCCAAAAAGGTCAGGTCGTCCGAACAGGCTTTCTGCAACCTCAGAACTTTGCCTGGAGTTCCGGCCCCTGATCTAAAAACGTGGCGATCTAAAAGCGGAAGATCAATTAACAGTTTTATTAAGGAAGGCATTTGCATAAGCGCTTCTACATTCTTTTTGTGGCTCGCGGCGACGACGGCCAGCTCCGCAAGATCACCATTCCCGTCCAATATCTCTATGTATTCGTAGTAGGCGCGGCCATCGGCTTCCTCAGCCTTACCGGTATTGCCAGCTCTTATGCGCGGATGTTGCTCAAGGTTTCGCACTACAACCAGCTGCGCACGGAAAAAGAGCAGCTGAAGGATCGCTACTCCCGTCTCGAAGAGGTCGCCAAAGAGCGCGACGTGCAAGTTGCATCGCTAGGCTCGATCGCCAGCGAAGTTTCAGCTCTTTACGGATTGAAATCGCAACCCGCGCTGGTCACCGCTTCCGAGCAGAAAATTCACGACGCCGATGTCAGCTCATCCCTCGACCAACTGGGCGCGCTGCGCACTTCCGCACTCACTGGAGCCGCCACGGTTGGCATCAGCCTCGGAATGACGCGCAACGCCTCCACAGCCGATTGGGTCCGCGCCAGTTCAGCGCCCAGCCTGTGGCCGGTTGACGGCCAGATTACCGGCAGTTTCGGCGAGCGCATCGACCCATTCAACGGAGAAGGCGCATTTCACAGCGGCGTTGATATTGGCAGCTCTTTCGGTCATGCCGTCATCGCGCCCGCCGACGGCGTAGTAACCTTCGCCGACTTTCTGGGCGGATACGGCAAAGCCATCATGATCGATCACGGCCACGGCATTTCCACTCGCTACGGCCACCTTTCTGGATTCGGAGTCACGCCCGGACAGCAGGTCCATCGCGGCGACACCATCGGCTACGTTGGCATGAGCGGACGCTCCACCGGCCCCCACCTGCACTACGAAGTCCGCATCAACGACACGCCCGTCAATCCCTACAAGTATCTCCGCATCACCGTAGCCCAAAGCGACGGCTACCAGCCCGGAAGCTAGGAACTCAGTTCTCAGTTTGGGCTTACATTCCGGACGGATGTGCGCTATACTAGTGGTTCCGGTGGGCACCTATGCTTCTATATCGTGCATGCCGGACTATTTAGGGGCTCCTGCGGGGGCCCTCTTTACTTAGGAAGGTCTTTATGAAACGCCACGCAATTTTTGTGGATGCTGGGTACGTTTTCGCCCAGGGTTCGGTATCTCTCTCCGGAAGCAAAACTCCCCGAACACAACTGAAGCTAGACGCGACTGAGATCATCGCGCAGCTGACCGCTCTTGCGCTCGAACAGAGCGTTGGCGTGCAACTTCTTCGCATCTACTGGTATGACGGCGCCTGGAACGGCCCGACTATCGAGCATCTGGCTCTTGCGAACACGGACAATGTCAAACTGCGGCTTGGCTCGATCAACAGCGCCGGGGAACAAAAGGAAGTAGACTCCCTGCTTGTAACCGACCTCATCGACTTGGCCCGGAATCAGTCGATCTGCGATGCCACTGTGGTGACGGCTGACACGGATGTCCGCGTCGCCGTGCAGATCGCGCAGACTTTTGGAGTCCGCGTTCATTTGATCGGCCTGGAGCCGAGCCGCGTCTCTCAATCGCCGTCTCTTCGGCAAGAAGCTGATACAGTGCTCGAAATTGCCAGAGCTGATGTATCCAAGTTTTTGAGAGTCCTGACTCCCGCACCGCCGAAGCCCGCAGTCGCACTCGGCCCGGCAGCAGTGATTGCAACCCCTCCTGCAGCAGTCGCCGCTCCGGGACCGAAGGCTGGCACCTCAACGGTCGGTCCGCCGAAAACGATTGAGCAGGTGATAGACGAAGCCATACAGCAGACGCTGGCTCCTCCCGCTGACATCTCCGCTCTGAAAGCCGCGCTTGCCGCTTCGAGCGGCGTGCCCATGGAGTACGACCGACGGCTTCTGGGGACCTGCCGAACGCTGCTCAAAAGAGACCTGACCGGCGATGAGCGCCGAGAGATGAGATCCCTTTTCAAAAGGAAAGTCCTGACTCCGGGCGCACTGGGAGAGTAGCTTTTCGCGCGCATTTCTCGCTGTCTCCCGCTTCTTGCCCTTGCACTCTTTCCCTCGCTAGGCTACGTTCATCAGAAAGAAAGTTTTCAGCCTCCCTCAGGGTCTCGGCTAGAGAAAATGAGGGCTGAGAACTAAAAACCACCCATGACCTCGTTCTTCCGCTCAGTCCGTGAAGACATCGCCGCCGTCCTCGAGTCAGACCCCGCCGCTCGCTCCGCCTTTGAAGTTATCATCCTGTATCCCGGACTGCACGCCGTCTGGGTGCATCATCTCAGCCACTGGCTCTGGCGCCACGGCCTGCGCTTCATGGCCCGGTATGTTTCGCAAGTTGCGCGCCTGTTTACCGGCATTGAGATTCATCCCGCAGCCGAATTAGGCCGCCGCCTCTTCATCGACCACGGCATGGGAACGGTCATCGGCGAAACCGCAATAGTCGGCGACGACGTAACGCTCTATCAGGGAGTAACTCTAGGCGGCACCGGCAAAGAAAAAGGCAAGCGCCATCCCACGCTCGGCGACAAAGTCGTGATCGGCTCCGGCGCCAAGGTGCTGGGCAACATCACCATCGGCGACAACTGCCGCATCGGTGCGGGTTCAGTCGTGCTGCGCAATGTCCCGGCGAATTCCACCATAGTAGGTGTCCCCGGCCACATCGTCCTGCGCGACGGCAAGCGCGTAGTCATCACCGATCCCAAAGAGATCCGCGACCCGCTCTCCGACGTAATCATCAAACTGGCCAGCGAAATTAAGGAGCTGCGCCAAAAGTTCCAGCACCATTCCCACGAATCGCTGGACGCAGAACCAACCGCGATGATCGACGAAGAAGGCTCAACCCCAAACATCTCCCCGCAAGAATTGTTTCAAGACGATTACCAGATATAGGCAGTTGCCAGCCGCCAGTTGCCGGCTGCCAGTTTTCGATTCCGGGGCCGATGGGAGCCATCATTCCGTTGAGAATTGTCGTCCCGGCCGGAACATTTTCTTCCTGTAAGGAATGTGAAGTGGAGGGACCTGCCGTTCTTGGTTTTACTGGCTACTGGCGGCTGGCAACTGGCTACTGCCTCAACCCCATCCAGCTCTCCGACACCACCAGCGAGTTCCCCGGATTATGCGGATCATACTTCACCGAAGTTGGCAGCCCCAGCCGGCAGGAATGCAGATTGATCCACTGGCGCAGGTAGGTGACATCCTGCGAGCACTCATACGACACGCCTGCTACGTCATATTTGTAGATAAGCAGCACAGCCGCGTGATGCCCGTCGCTCACCGGCAATTCCTGCACATCAATGACGGTGCCGTCCGTGATGCGCCCAACTCCCTCAAGCCAGGTGCGCCGTTCGCGCTCCAGTTCGGCTGGACCCTTAGGCTTGCGCCGCAACAGCGCGTAAGCGCCAACCACGACGGCGCTGCCACCAACGACAATCAACGAATAGAGTCGCAATGAATCCATACGGAAGAAGAAAACGTGGAACGCACAGCGCACCGATTCCAATTCTGCCGAACCACGTTTCGTTATTCAGCATAAGACGGAAGTCGCGCCAGCGGAAGTAGGTGAGAAGTTACCGAAGTGGCGGGAGCTGTGGAAAACAGGGGCTAGGGATTAGAGATCACGAAAAACGGGGCAGAGTCGCTCTGGGTCTTTGCTCTTTCACTGACCCCTAATCCCTAAACCCTAGCCCCTTCCTTTTCACTTTTGCTTACAAACAAACTCTCTAGCAATTCCGCCGAAGTCTCCTTCGACCGTCTGCCCGAACTGATCGTCGCGGTGAGCCTTCTTGCTGACCACCAATGTCCCGCCGCGATCGCGCGAGTAAAACCATTCGGAGTTCGGTACTTCGCTTCCACTCGAGCAGTTGAAGCGAACCCGCGCCCTAAGCTCCACAAACGGACCACCCTGCGGCAGTTTCGTAGGTTCCTTGTATTCCACGCGTACCCACGCCGTGCGCAGCCCGTTCTTCTGAGGAGTGATTGAACTGACCAGAACCTGATCGCCGGCAGGCGTAGCGCCAACCGTGCGCCAATCGCCCGCAGCCAGCGCCACCAGTCCCACCAGCAGGACGGGAGCCAGCACTACAGCAAAGAGAATCAGCAGCCCCTTTTTCATAGGGGACGGAGATATGCCCATAAGCCCGCCGCACACACTTTGGGCTAAAAACCCACTTCTGTCAACTCGAAATACTTCGCCTTGTGTTCGCCCTGCTGGCGGTGTTACGCTGAAATGCCTCCGCGTGAGAAAGAAATTATGGAAACCCTTCACACCGCAAGCGTCGACTCGCCAATCGGACCGCTATTTCTGGCAGCGTCCGCCCAAGGATTAGTCGCCCTCGAATTCGACGCCAGATTGCGAGGACAGCAAACGATTCGCCCGAATCCACGCGATCTTCGCCAGGAAAAAGAGAAAGAAAAAAAGGGATACGAGTTCGTAGAAGGTCCGCGCCAACTGCAGGCCTATGCGAGCGAACTCGAAGAATATTTCGCCGGAAAGCGCCGCGAGTTCACATTTCCACTCGACCTGCGCGGCACCGATTTCCAGCAATCCTGCTGGCGAGCGCTGCTGGCCATCCCCTACGGAGAGACGCGCACCTACGCGGACATAGCCCGCGCCGTAGGCAAGCCAACCGCATTCCGCGCCGTAGGCATGGCCAACAATCGCAACCCCATCGCCGTCGTCGTCCCCTGCCACCGCGTGATTGCATCCGACGGCACACTCTGCGGCTACGGCGGAGGCCTGGACATAAAACGCAAGCTGCTCGAACTCGAAGGCGCGTTGAGCGGGACGTTGGCGGCGTAGGATACAACGGCACGCCGTAGAGGTTGCGTTTGACCTTCCCGAAGATATACAATTTAAATGTATATCTAAGGAGCGCTATGCAGGTCTCAAAGTGGGGTAACAGCCTAGCCATTCGCATACCCGCCGCAGTCGTCGAGGCGCTTGAACTGAAAGAAGGCGATGACGTTGAGATTCGCGTCGCGGGTTCTCGTAAGTTGGAAGTTGGCCGGGATGAGAGCCGGCGGCGCGCCTTAGAGACTCTGCGCAAGCTAAGCCGTCCTTTGCCCCCGGGCTTCGTCTTCGACCGCGAGGAAGCACATGAACGTGGAGGCAGGGACGATGAGTGACGAGCGATGAGCGATAGGGCATTCTTCGACTCGAACGTTCTGATCTACGCCATGGTGAGCGGAGATTCCCGCAGAGAAAGGGCTCAGCAGTTGGTAGCCAAAGGTGGAGTGATCAGCGTTCAAGTTTTGAATGAGTTTGTCGCCGTCGCCCGGCGTAAGATGCGCCTCCCGTGGAAGGATGTGATCGAAGCACTTAATGCTGTTCGATTCCTATTCCCGTCGCCCGTTTCAATCACGCAGGATACGCATGAAGCGGCATTAGAGATCGCGCAGCAGTATGGGTTCGGCATTTACGATGCGCTGATCGTCGCCTCTGCCCTAGAGGCGAAGTGCACGATCCTGTACTCGGAGGATATGCAGGACGGGCAGGTTATCGATCATGGGTTGGCGATTCGGAACCCGTTCCGCTTAGCTTAACGGCCTAGTTCGACTCATCCCGCTCCCAGATGTGCAAGGTTCCCCAGATGCTGTCTTCTGGCTGACGCGTCGCTGCTTGTTGCATTTCTATGAGCTCTTCGGGATAGCCCTCGCGACTCATTCTCGTCTCAAGCAACTGAATCCCATCGAGCTCGATGAGGATATAGCCCATCCCTTCCGCATGTCGCCGGACCCGTTTCTCAAACTCAGTCTGCGAATCAGCCCAGGCGACAACGTTCGACCACGCTCCCCTGCCTCCGTCAAATGGGTCGACGTCTTTAATTTCCGGATTTAGTTTTACGCAGGCTAGGCCAGTCCAAATATCCATGTCACTCCAACTGCATCTCACTTCACTCAATCCAGAAACTCGTACGAAATGCCCGCGAATGGCAGGAACCACGGCTCGCATTGTACAGGCGGAGCGGCGCGCCGGAGAACATCACAGTATCGCGCTCTCATGAATCAGCCGCCCCTCGGCGAAGCGCGCTAGATTCAGCAACGATGCGTCGATCAGGTCCGTTTTCCCCGTAAGAATCAGGTCGCTGAGAATCTTTCCCGTTGCCGGAGCGTGCATCACGCCATGCCCGCTGAAACCGTTGGCAAGAAAAAATCCAGGCACACCCGGAGCCTCGCCCAAAATCGGATGGTGATCCGGCGTCATCTCATACAAGCCGGCCCACGCGCGCTTGGGATTTACCGGAAGATTGGCGAAGCAGGGCACACGGTCTGCGGCACGCGTGAGGATCTTTTCGACAAAGCCCGAGTCGAACTCGGTCTTGAACCCCGCCGTTTCTTCGGGATCGTTCCAGGCCAGCAAAAATCCGCGAGCCTCGGGACGAAAGTGAAATCCGTTCGACATGTCGATGATCATCGGCGCGGTATGAGGAAATTCATCGAACGGCTCACTCGGGACCAGCATGCGGCGCAGCGGCTCAACCGGCAGATCCAAGCCAACGAACCTGGCCACTCTAGCGGCCCACGCCCCGGCGCAGTCTACGACTTTGCGGGTTGCGACCGCCCCGCGCGTAGTCTCAACCGACGCAATCCCGTCCGCATCTCGCACAAGCCCGGTGACGGCGGTGTTCTTCCAAAGGGCTGCGCCGTGATCAGTGGCCCAGGTCATGAATCCAATCATCGCGCTATAGGGATCGACGAAGCCGTCGCTGGAGCAGAAACTTCCACCCACAATGTCGTCGCCGCGCAATTGCGGAAACATGCCACGAATCTCGTCGCCGCCGAGCAGCCGCACGTCCTTCAGTCCCATCTTCACCTGCTGCGCGTAGTTGGTGCGCAGATAAGCCATCTGCTGATCGTTCGTAGCGCAGAACAGATAACCTTGCGGCCGGTAGTCGCAGGGATAGCCGAGGTGCTCCTCGAACCCGGCATAAAAAGGAATGGAATACATCGACATCTGAATGCTGACCGGAGTGGAAAACTGCGCCCGCACGCCGCCCATGCTCTTCCCAGTCGAGCCTTTGCCCAACGCCGACTCGCGCTCGATGATCAGAACATCGCGGCATCCGCTGGCCGTCAGGTGATAAGCGATGCTAGCCCCAACAATCCCTCCGCCGACGATGACAACATCCGCAGTCTGCATGGGTTTCCGAAGTGACCAGCATTCTAGCTTAGGAGAAGGGATCAGGGGTTAGGGGCTAGGGGTTAGCAAATCTCGCTGTGTACAGCTGCTCCCGACCCCTAGTCCCTGTCTTCCAGTAACTTGCCGTGGTTACTCCCCGTGCTTAGGCTGTAATAGCATGCCCTTACGCTGCCTCTTATTCTCATCGAGTGAGGAGCTCGTCCAGCCGATCTGGCAGGTTCTCGCCGACCTCGGCATCGAGGGAGAATACTGCCAGAGCGCCGTCGACGCGGTCGAAAGGGTCACAACCCAGCTATTCCAAATCGTGATCACGGACTGGGAAGATCAACCGGAGGCCGCATTCCTGCTGAAGACGGCGCGGGATCTGAAGGCAGCGCACCGCCCGCTGATTTTGGCGATCGTCGGCGACGATACCGGGCTGCCCGAGGCATTGCGCGCCGGAGCCAACTCAGTTCTAGTGAAACCAATTCGCGCCGAACAGGCTCGGGACACGCTAAGCACGGCGTGCGAACTGTTGAGATCAAAGTTTCAACCATCCGCAGTTCTAACACCGCCAGCCCCTGTCCTAGAACAACAGCCAGATCAAAAGAAAGACACGGCCGAAATCGCAGCAGCCGCTGCGGCCAGCGCGGCTTCAGCGTCCGCCTCAGTCGGCCAGGTCCCCGAGAAAACCTTCCGCGCGGGAGAATTCCTAACCTCAGCAAGCTCCGCGCCCGGAGCACAATTCGACACCGAACCGGAGAACGACGTCCAGAAGTCGATAGATCAGGCCGCGATGGCAGAAGTGGACGCGCTCGTAGAGCTGGAGCCAATGGCCTCCGCGGTACAGGATGCGCCAGCAGAGCCAGCTCCCGCGCAGACGGCACTAACCGGCTGGGCAGCTCTGCAAGCCCGCCTCACTCAACCGATAACTCTGCCAAGTCGGCAGGCCGCCGCGGAAGAAGCTCCAGCAAAGAGCGAATTGCTGGCCTACGGCGAAACGCCGTCCTACGGGGCCCCAGCCGCAGAGCCCGCTGCAAACAGCAACGCGCCGAAGACAGAGCCTCAGGAGGAGTCAGCGGCTGAATCGGCGCTCTTCGCCTACATGCCGGGCGAGACGGAAGATGGCGCACATCTCGAGACGCAGCCACAATCGAGACGCAGCGAACTCATCATGATGAGCGCCCTGGCCGTTGCCTGCGTAGTCTTGATGGCAGTGCCACGCACGCGCGCAAGCCTGCAGGTGTTATCGCGCTATGCCGTGCGTGCAGCAGCGAATTGGCTGAACCCGCCGCCAGCACCTCTACCACAACCGGCTCCGCAGCATGACACTTTTGGCCAGTCGGGCGACGAGTACAAGCTGCCCACAGCAGAAAACATTCCGGACGCCACCACCGATGCCTCGCAAATTCGTGTGCTCCCAGTCGTAGATCCAACCGCGAAACCGGACAAGCCGCCGGAGGCCAACCCTGGCCAGGCGGCCACAAGCGACAGCAACGCCGCAGATCATAATCAGACAGACCAAAATCAGCCGGGCCAAAATCAGCCAGCACAGAATCCAACAACACAGAATCAGACTAAAGAAGACGCCAGCGAACAGACGCCGCCTGCAAAAGATCAGACCAAAGATTCAACCGCGACCAGCGCCACCATCGTTCCCGCAACCACTACGGCACCCCCAGCGCCAACGCCCGAACCACCGAAGGCTCCAATAGTCCAAACTGTCGCCCCACAGCCGCGCCTGGTCACATCAACCCAGCCAAGCGTAGCGCCACCGCATCCAGTTTCCGCGGGCAGCGTAGGCATTCCATCAAGCCTGAAATCGCAAATGGCTTCCAGCACCCCGGATGCCAGCGGCAACAAGCCCGCCGAAGCAGCAATGTCAGCCATTGAGCCGGTAAATCTCACAGAGTCTGCCGTGCGCGAACTGCTCGATCAGCCAGTCGATCCCATATACCCGCCAGCCGCAAGACCTACCGCCCAGCGCGGCAGTGTGGTTCTACAGGTGCAGATCGCCCGCGATGGCACCGTCCAGGAAGTAAAGTTTGTGCAAGGGTCGCTGATATTCGCCCGGCCCGCCATCGACGCCGTGCGCCAGTGGCACTTCAAGCCTTATTCCATGAACGGCCGCGCCGTGTCAGTGAAGAGCCTCATCACGCTGAACTTCAAACCGCCCGCCTAAGGCGGCCATGATGACAAAACTGCCTTTGGATCGTCTTAACTGTTGCACACGTCCGAACCCAAGGCTGGTTACCCCTGGGCCGAACAAGAGCAGCCAAGAATCCAGAAAACGCATCTACAAGATATAATGGTCTAAGTTCCTCAGGAAGCGACTCCTTTCCAAAAAGAAGATTACGATGTCGATGAAAATTAAAGCTGCGGTGCTGGTTTCGTCTTTTGCGGTGTTGTTGTTTGTCGTGGCCGGCTCGCTCGGCCTCGGCGGCGTCCATGCGTCTTCCAACGACGGATCCTACCGCCAGATGCAGGTCTATAGCGAAGTTCTGTCGCGCGTGCAGAGCGAGTACGTGGAAGACCCCAACATTCCCAAAGTGACGGACGGCGCACTGCACGGCCTGGTCGAGTCGCTTGACGCCAACTCCAGCTACCTCACGCCCGAAGCCTACAAGGCCTACAAAGCCCACAAGGCAGAGGCGAAAGGCGAAATCGGCGCGACCATCTCCAAGCGCTTCGGCTACGCCGCCGTAGTCTCCGTCCTCCCAGGCTCGCCCGCGGAAAAAGCCGGCATCGAAGACACGGACATTTTCGAAGCCATCGAAGGCCGCAGCACGCGCGACATGTCGCTGCCCGAAATTCGCAGCGCGCTCTCCGGAGCGCCGGGTTCCACCGTAAATGTTTCAGTAGTCCGCGCGCGCCGGGCCGAGCCCCAGAAGATGTCGATCGCCCGCGACGTAGTCACCATTCCGCCAGTCACCGACAAGATGGTCGAAGAGAACATCGGCTACATCAAAGTCGACGCCCTCACCAAGGGCAAGGCGCAGGAAATCGCCGCGAAGATCAAGTCCCTCGAAAAATCCGGCGCGAAGAAATTCATTCTCGATCTTCGCAACACATCGCAGGGTGAGGAAAGTGAAGGCGTCGCCACCGCGAACCTGTTCCTGAATCACGGCACCATCACGTATCTGCAAGGCCAAAAGTTTCCGCGAGAGGCTTTCAATGCCGATCCAGCGAAGGCGATAACCACGCTGCCAGTCGCCGTACTCGTAAATAAAGGCACAGCAGGCGCGGCAGAGATTGTGGCGGCGGCCATCCTCGAGAATGCCCGCGGCGACCTGGTGGGCGAAAAAACTTTTGGCGAAGGCTCATTGCCGAAAACCTTCGATCTGCCAGACGGCGGAGCCCTGATTCTTTCTGTCGCGAAATACTATTCGCCCAGCGGCAAAGCGATTCAGGAAACCGCGGTAACTCCTAATGTGCTGGTAGCCGACGACACCGACAACGAGATCGTGGAAGATGAGGATGGGGCGCATGAGTCGGACGTCAAACCCAGGGCGCCGGAAGGCACGCCCAAGGTCACGCCGGACGATCAGTTGCACAAAGCCATCGAGGTCCTGAAGCTTCGCACGAGCTAACAAGACAACGGGCAAGGTTGGATCCCTCAACGTGGCCCTACGCCACCATCTGATCAAGCACGTCGGGTATTCGCCGCTCTAGGCTCGCCTCGTCTCCTGCTTCTATCTCCAGCGTACTCGTCGATAGCGACGCGATTAACTGTTTGGCGCTACTCCTCCATTTGTCCGCCTTGGTCATAACCGCCAACCTCAACCAGCTTTCGAACATCGTTCTCTCAGTGTCATAAACCAAGAAGCCATATTCGCGGGCTTTGGCGAGTGAGTCGTCAGATGGCCGCAAGATCTTGATCGCCACAGGCTCTCGATCTTCGTCCCGTGCATAGCAGACGAAATCGAGGACGTGAGTTGCCCGGAGCCCCTTGACAGACACTTTTCGCTGAACCTTTGTGGGGTAGGGAGGATGCCAAATCCTGAGTCCGCGCTCGATTCGACCTTCCACGGGCTCTTCACCAAAATCCGGCCTGTGCCCGAGCAGATGCCACATTCCTAAAGTCTCGCACTGGCCAATCGCTAGTATCGCGGTGTGAAGCTCCTCCTGCTTGCAGGCGACCTGAAAGACCCCATCAACGAACATCGCACCAAGGCGATCCGCCATCCGCGAAAATGCCTCTTCGCGTAGGTCCGTTATGTGAACACCCTGAGAGTGAAGTTCCGCCGAGGTTTTCCCCGCATCGTGCACGACGAAATAATCAGGCATTTTTCGGTCCACGAAAACCGCAAGATACCTGTCGTCCAGTGTCTTGGAGGGTAGCACCAAGACACACCCCTCCCGTGACTCGGCAACGTGAATCTCGCTTCCGAAGTACCTGACCAAGGACTCTTTAAGAGAATGGCAGTAGGTCTGATCCATAGTCGGTCGCACTTAAGTCTACCCGGAGCAGCTTCAATGCCCTTATTAGAAACTCCTCACGGCTCTTGAGACCAGCAAAATCTCCCATCGGAACCTTGCCCTTCTCGGCACTTTCCGCCTTGTGATCCCAAATGTGCCGATGCCAACCAGCGCGCACGGTGCCATCCAGCCCAAGGAACTTTGGTTCCCAATCGAAACCGTCTACCCGGGTGTTGTGCAGCTTGAGGGCAATTGTCCACCCCTCCACGTAGTTAGGATGCTTACAGTGAATGTTGAGACGCAAGATCACGGTGTGTGAGTTTGAATAGTCGTCCGTGGTGACGTGCTCAGTCTCAAAATCCGCCTCTCCTCTTACCTCGAGCTGTCGCACGATTTCACCCCGGCTAATGTCGAAATATTTCCTTTCCTCAACAATCCTCTGAACCAGAAAGAAGTATCGGTGGGCATAATTAAAGGCCGCTTATCATACTTCGAGGCCGAACCGTCTGCAACCCTTTTCCTGATGAAGTTGGGGCGGACGGGCATCGCGGTCAGAAAACCTGGCCGCCCTGCTATCCTGAACCTATTCGCCATGAAGTCGCTCTATGAAGATCTTCCGCCGGTCGAAATTGCCGGAAGGAAGTTAGTGGGCCGTGTACTCTTCGGCCTGCTGGTGCTGATTTCCGCCCTCGTCGGAGCGACTGCCGGGCTTCTGCTGGTCTATACCACCGACTTGCCGCAGGTTGAGGCGCTGGAGGCTTATCGTCCGAGTTCGATTACCGAGTTATATGACGATCACGATCGCGTGATCGGATCATTCGCCCTGCAGCGCCGCGTGGTCGCAGGCTACGACGATTTCGCCCCGGTGCTGCGCGATGCGCTGGTTTCGATTGAAGACAAAGACTTCTACCGTCACTCCGGCATCAACTTCTGGCGCATCGTGGGAGCGGCCTACCGCGACATGGAGTCGGGCGGCAAGGTTCAGGGCGCATCCACTCTCACCATGCAATTGGCGCGCAACCTCTTTCTTTCTCCCGACCGCTCGTTTCATCGCAAGGTCCAAGAGGCAATGCTAGCGATCCAGATCGAGCGCCGTTTCACCAAGCCGCAAATCTTCACGCTCTATGCCAATCAGATTTTTCTCGGTCACGGAGTCTACGGGTTCGAGGCTGCCTCAGAGTTTTACTTCGGCAAGCCCGCCAAGAACCTCACCCTTGCAGAAGCCGCGCTGCTGGCCGGTCTGCCCAAGGGTCCAGGAATCTATTCGCCAATCAACCATCCCGACCGCGCCACCAAGCGCCGCAACCTGGTAATCAACGCGATGCTCGAAGATGGAAAAATTACCGCAGCGCAGGCCGCAGACGCGCGCTCCTCCGCGTTGGTTTTGCATCTTCAGCACGATCCCAATTCGCTCGCGCCCTACTTCGTCGAAGAAATACGCCGCTATCTCGAAAACAAATATGGTGCCGACCAGGTTCATGAAGGCGGCTTGAAGGTCTACACCTCGCTCGATGTCGATTTACAAAATGCCGCGAACCGTGCCGTGCTCGACGGTCTCGCGGCCTACGAACGGCGCCACGGATGGAAGGGAAATCTCGAGAACGTCGTAGCGCAAGGAATCGCAGTCGAAAAATACCAGCATCCCGATTGGGATGACGAACCCGAAGTGAATGGATATATTCACGCGGTAGTGACGTCGTCCGGGGTAGGAATTGCGACGCTGAAATTCGGCCGGTACTCGGCGGCACTGGGACAATCAGACGTAACTTGGACGCAGCGCAAAATCCCGGAACTGCTGCAGACGGGAGACATCTGCTACGTAAAGATTTTATCGTTAAGTCCTAACGGCGCAGCGCGCGTAAGCCTTGAACAAGACTCCGGCGCCCAGGGAGCGCTAGTAGCAATCGACAACGCAACGGGAGGCATCAAGGCCATGGTCGGCGGGCGCGACTTCAGCGAATCGAAATTTGACCGCGCCACACAGGCATTGCGCCAGGTTGGTTCATCGTTCAAGCCCTATGTTTACACGACAGTCATTGATAAAGGCGGAAGCCCGGATGACACGATTCTCGACGAACCCGTAACCTTTGAAACCGGCTCCGGGCCTTATTCGCCGCATAACTATGACGAAAAATTCGAAGGCATCATTACCCTGCGGCGGGCGTTAGCGCAGTCGAGAAATATTCCCGCGCTAAAGCTAGCGGCCAAAGTTGGCATCAAGACCGTGATCGAGTATGCCGAACGTTTCGGCATCACCGCCAAGCTGCCGCCATATTTGCCGGTGGCGCTGGGTGCAGCCGAAATTACGCTGATGGAACAAACCTCCGCCTACAGCGTGTTTCCCAACGACGGCGTGCGCGTTGCGCCTCATTACATCACGAAGGTCACAGATTACGAGGGGCGAGTACTGGAAGAAGATTATCCTGACGCGAAAGATGTCATCAGCTCGCGCACCGCGCGCATCATGACGGGAATGCTGCACGAAGTTGTGCTGCACGGCACCGGAGCGGCAGCGGCAAAGTTGCCTTTCCCCGTAGCCGGAAAAACTGGCACCACCAACGATTTCACCGATGCCTGGTTCGTAGGATTTTCGCCGACGATGACCTGCGGCGTATGGATCGGCTACGACGAAAAAAAATCCTTGGGAGCGAAAGAAACTGGAGCGCACGCAGCCCTACCCATCTGGATGAACTTCATGAGCACAGCCATGGCAGGCAAAGATCCAGGCCAATTCCAGGAAACTCCGGAGGTATCACCAGCCGTCCCGCAAAAAGTAGATACCCCAGACACGTCGCCGGGCGAAGACGAGACGCACTAACGGCGTTTCATCGGTTCATGCAGTTCCAGAATTTTCATATGAGCGGTCGGCCTATAATCTGTAACGTCTTATGAAACCTTTTTTCCGCTTCGCGATGATGGCGCTGGCTCTGGTAGTTGTGGCACTCGTGTCTGCAGTGACAGCCATGCGATTCGCCATTCACGGGCAGGAGGTTCAAGTTCCGGCAGTGATCGGAATGGCTCCCTATGAAGCGGAACGCGCCGTCGCCGGCCTCGGCCTGCAGGTGCAAGTGGAGCGGCAGTATTACAGTGCGCAGGTTCCCGAGGGCCGAATCATGACGCAGTTGCCGCTGGCGGGAACGAAAGTGCGCCGCGGATGGCAAGTGCGGGTGGCGCAAAGTCTGGGACCGCAGCGCGTAGTTATTCCGGATGTAACGAAGCAAAGCGAGCGCGCCGCGGAATGGAATATTCAGCGCCGCGGCCTCGAAGTGGGATCAACCGCCGAAATGCAGTTACCCGGAACGCCCGCCGATCAAGTGCTGGCGCAAAGTCCGCCCGCGAACGCAAGCCAGGTAGAGGCGCCAAAAACAAGTTTGCTGGTAACGGTCGCGTCCGATGCTCCAGCGTACGTGATGCCAAGTTTTGTAGGCCAGCCCTTGGGCACTGCCAGCCACACGCTGCAGGACGCGGGCTTCAAACTTGGCAACGTGAGCATGGCACCCCCGGCTGCAAACGCGGCGTCCGGCGCGGTTCCCGGCGCGGCGGCAGCGTTGCCGCCTCAGCCATCGCCTGCCAGTGTGATCGTAGTGCAGACGCCGCCAGCAGGACAGAAAGTTCTGGCCGGCGCTGTCGTGAATTTCGAAGTGCGCTAGATTTTTTCGAGGATCGCGGCGAAGAAGCCGTCACACGGATGAACGCCCGGTAAAGTGCGTAGATATGGTCCGCGAGTAATTGAAGAAATGTCCGTCCAGATTAATTCGCCGTTTTGTTTTAGCCGCTCGAGTTCGGTGCTGCAATCGATTACGCGTAGCGATGAGTCTTGTTTAAGCGCGCTCTCGATTACATCTTCGTTCTCTTCTTTCTCCAGAGAGCAAGTCGAGTAGATCAGACGGCCCCCAGCAGCGAGTTGAGCAACGGCTGATTGAAGAATCGCGAGCTGACGCTCTTGCAGATCATCGAGATCGTCAGGCTTGAGCCGCCATTTTATTTCGGGGTTGCGAGAAAGAGTGCCAGTGCCAGAACAAGGCACATCCGCGAGAACCCGCTCGAACTTTGAGGTGAAGGGAAGACTCCGCGCATCTGCGGCGATCACCGAGATATTCGAAGCTGCAGCTTCGGCGAGTGGAGGATGAGCGCGCAGTAATCTTTGCAGCAGGCTAGCGCGATGAGAATGAAGCTCAACCGCGGAGATTTTCGCGGCGCGATTACGATCGGCGATCGCCTGAGTCTTTCCTCCAGGCGCAGCGCAGCAGTCAAGAATATTCGATCCCTCCCCGACGAGAGCTGCAACGAGCTGTGAGGCTTCATCCTGAATCACACAAAGGCCTGCTCGAAATGCGGCGGTTTTGGTGACATCTCCATGCAGCACTCGCCGTGCGGAAACAAGCATTGCGCCAGCAGCGAGTTCGATTCCTTCCGCGCGGATTTGCTCTTCTGCTTCTGGACGGCGAAGGCGGATTGCAGTCACGGGGACCGATTGATTGTGCTGGCAAATGCGAAAAGCTGAATCGATGCCATATGCTTTGACCCACCGCTCGACAAGCCAAAGCGGGTGAGCGCTGCTGGCGGCTAAAGTTTCAGCTGACGTATCGCTGATCGCGTGCGGAGAAGAGTTCTCGACTGGTGAAACGCCAGCGATCTTGCGCAAAACCGCATTGACGAAAGAAGCGGCGGATCGCTTCCGAGCGCGCTTCACCAGTTCAACGCTCTCATGAATCGCAGCGCGAGCAGGGACGCGAGTGAGCCAGCCGAGCTGGTAAACCGCGAGTCGAAGCGCGGTGAGAATCTCAGGATCGAGTTTAGAAAGCGGTTGCGCAGAGGCTGCGGCGATATGTGAATCGAGCAACGATCGCCAGCGTAAAACTCCCATCACCAATTCTGTCGTCAGGGAATGATCGACAGTAGAGAGGCGATCGTACCCATGTGAATGGAGAAGTTCGGAAGCGTAAGAAGATTCGCGCTCGACGCGAAGCAGAATGTCGAACGCAGCGGCGCGCGATGGGGAAATTGCTCGCTGCGAATTTTGGGATTTGGACTTCACTCTCGCCAGTATGACGGAAGCAGCCGTCGAGGAGAAAACAATCGTGCGGCGTTACGCGCCGAGCGTCTCGCCGGGCTGGAGACGATAGCCGCGAATAAAGTCAGCAGTGGACGTTCGTTTCTTGCCTTCCAATTGCACTTCGAGAAATTCGATAGCGGTGCTTTCGCCGCAGCCGACAAAAAGATGATCGCCTTCTGGTGTCAGCTCGGACGTTGGCCAGTTGCGATCGAGGGAACTCGCCTTCCAGATTTGCAAATTCTTTCCTCGAAATTTCGTATACGCTCCGGGCCAAGGCTGAAAGCCACGCAGTCGATTCAGGATTTCCCTGGCTGGGCGCGAGAAATCGATGAGCCCGTCTTCTTTTTTTAGAATCGGCGCGAGCGTGGCCTCGGCGTGATTTTGAGGACGCGGATGAACGCTACCAGCCTGCAATCCGCGCAGGGTTTCGACAATGAGGTCCGCTCCCACTGTCGCCAGCTTCGGCGCAAGAGTCTCGGCTGTGTCGTCGGGCGCGATTGGGATTTCGTGCTGAAGAAGAATGTCACCCGTGTCGAGTCCGGCGTCGATCTTCATCGTGGTCACGCCAGTGATGGTTTCACCTTGCGCGATCGCCCACTGAATGGGAGCAGCGCCGCGATACTTCGGCAGCAGCGACGCGTGCAGATTGATGTTTCCGAGAGGAGGGAGATCGAGCATCCACTGCGGAATGATGCGGCCGTAACCGACCACGATGATTGCGTCGGGTTTGAGCGCGGTCAGCTCGGCGCGAAAGGCATCGTTTTTCTTGATGCTTTCGGGCTGAGTAATCGGCAGCGCTAATTGCAACGCTCGCTGCTTAACGGGTGAAGAAACGAGTTCGAGTCCGCGCCCTTTGGGGCGATCCGGCTGCGTGACCACGAGTTGGACGTGAAATCCCGCCCCGACGAGTTTGTCGAGCACTGGTACGGCAAAGCGAGGCGTGCCGCAGAAAACGAGATTGAGGGATGAGGACATTGGGCGATTAAGCGATCTGGTGATTGGCGATTGAAAATTGGGCAGCAGTAAAGGTGCAATCACCCAATCGCAAAATCGCCCAATCGCTCAATTCTTCTACCATTCTCCGGCTTTGACGAGCTTGCGGATTTTTCGCTTGATGAGGTCGCGTTTTAGGGCGCTGATGTGGCTGATATAGAGCTTGCCGTTGAGGTGGTCGGTTTCGTGTTGAAAGGCGCGGGCCAGCAGGTCTTCGCCGGTTGTTTCGAAAAACTGTCCGTTCAAATCCTGGGCGCGGATGGTGACGATTTTGGCGCGACTTACATTTTCGCGGAAGTCGGGGATGCTGAGACAGCCTTCGCTCTGCGAGTGGCGTCCTTCTTTGTGAATGATCTCGGGATTGACGAGCACAATTTGCGCGTCGGGATCCTCTTTGAAAGTAACGTCGACGACGGCGATGCGGAGCGGAACGCCGATCTGCGGCGCTGCCAGTCCGACGCCGCGAGCGGCGTACATCGACTCGAACATATCTTCGACGAGCATCTTTAATTCTCCGTCGAAGACCGCGACTTTCGCGGCTGGCTTCTCGAGGACAGGGTTTCCGAACTTTACGATGGGATAGATCATTTTTCAGTCGCTATCTTCATTCGCAATCAATCAGTGGCAATCAGTTCATGCGCAATCATTCACTCGTAAACAATTCTTTGCAATCAGTTTATTCGCAATCAATAGTTTTTCAGTTGCAGGCAGTAGCCCTGGAAATTGCGCAAGGTTTCTCCCATGGAGTCGCCGCCGAATTTTTCGAGGGCGCAGCGGGCCAGAGTAAGCGCGACCATGGCCTCGGCTCCAACGCCAGCGGCCGGGACTACACAGACATCGGAACGTTCATACGCCGCGCTAACGGGCTGGCGCGTGGAGAAATCGATCGACTTCAGCGGGCGGCGCAAGGTGGAGATCGGCTTCAAGTAACCGCGCACGCGAACTTCCTCACCATTGGAAACGCCGCCTTCGATTCCTCCCGCGTTGTTGCGCGTGCGAGTGAATCCGCTAAAGTGCTCCGGCTTGGTGTAGCCGATTTCGTCATGCACTGCAGAGCCTGCTGAAGCGGCTGCGGTGATTCCCGCGCCGATCTCGACTGCCTTCACCGCTTGCAACGACATTACGGCGGCGGCTAACAGCGCATCGAGGCGCTCATCCCATTGCGCGTAAGTGCCCAGTCCAGGCGGAACGCCGTGGGCAACCACCTCGAAGACTCCGCCGAGCGAGTCACCATTTTTGAGAACTTTATCGACTTCCTCTTTCATGTGCTGTTCAGTTTCTTTGTCCGCACAATTTAGCAGGATTTCTTCCTTAGCATGAAGAGCGTGAATCTGCTCCCACGAAACTTCGCGTTGCATGGCCACATTGCCAACGGCGACTACGTGACTGAGAACGCCGACGCCGAGCTCTTGCAGAAAAGCCTTGGCGAGGGCGCCGATGGCAACGCGCGCTGCCGATTCGCGAGCGGAGGCGCGCTCGAGCACATAGCGAGCCTCAGGGAAATTGTATTTCAATGCGCCGGCCAAGTCGGCGTGACCGGGCCGCGGAGAAGCTACACGTTTGTGGCGGGCGAGGTCGCCTTCGCCGACAGGAAGCGACTCCTGCCAGTTTTTCCAATCCCGATTTTCAATCTGGATGGAAATGGGCGAGCCAATGGTCATGCCGTGGCGCACGCCGGAGAGAATGTGCGCGGCGTCGCGCTCAATTTTCATGCGGCCGCCGCGGCCGTAGCCCTGCTGCCGGCGCCAGAGTTCACGGTCGAGAAAAGCCTGATCTACTCGCAGCCCGGCGGGCAAGCCGGAGAGGAAAGCGACCAGAGCTTCGCCGTGAGATTCGCCGGCGGTGAAGTAACGCAGCATAGGTGCTCGATTTTACCTGATGCAGCGCCCTTGCGGAGTTTGGACTCGAGAAAGAAAATTGAAGCTGTGGCGAACCGCTGGAAAAATCCCCCTTGCGAGATTTTCGCGTGCTCAGGAGGGAAAATGATTGCTACAATAACTGAGGCTTCATATTCTTTGGTAGTTTTTGCGGTCCGCCCATTCGTTGGCGCCGTTTCGCTGAATCTCTGGCCAAATTCTTGAGGAGGAACTGTGTGCCCCCACGCACAGAACTTAAGGGAGTAGTTTTCTCGGGCACGAAGATTCGCTGTCTGCTGGCGCACGACCATGTTCTGTTGCGGCAGGGCCTGCGCCGTTTGTTGCAGGACGAGCCCGACATGGAAGTGGTCAGCGAAGCCAGCAATGCGGCGGAATGCCTGCGCAAAGTTTCAGAGTTCCAGCCGGATGTGTTATTGGCCGATGCCGAAACGTTCGAACTGCCTGCGCGCGAGGCAGAGCTGCTCGTGGCGCGGGAATCTCCTGAGACCAGAATAGTTTTCCTGACCACGCAGGAACAGGGTGTCGCTCTGGTTGGCGGCTTGCACGCTGCTTCGGGAAGCTGTGCGGTGCTGGGAACTTCGGCACAAGAACTGGTGACGATGGTTCGCAATTCTTACGCGGGCGCAGTGATGGGCGAGATTTCTGCGAGTCATTTTGTTGAGAAGCACGTTGCTACAAATCATATCGACGCAGAACATTTTCCGAGCAACGGCCCTGCATCTCTGCATCAGACAGCGCCTCCACGGCGCGACTTGCAGCGCTCATACGACGCGCCGTTTCAACAGGAACGTCGTCTTGCTGAACGTGGTGTTACTGAACGTTCTCTGACCGCGAGGGAATGGGAAGTTCTGAAATTGCTGGCTGAGGGACAGACCGTGCGCGGGGCGGCTAGTCTTCTGGGCGTAAGCAATAAAACGGTGGACGCGCATAAATTCAATCTGATGCGGAAACTTGGAATTCACAATAAGGCCCAGTTGGTGATGTGGGCGATTCAGCGAAAAGTTGTAAAGGTTCCGGCGAACTTCTAGCCTGCGTTTCGAGTGTCAGCCCGGTGCTACAGGTAGCGGTTCCCGATGCTTGCCTTCGCAACGAGTGTTTCCCCTGCCCGCAAACACCAGGGTCCCTCGCTTCGCTCGGGATGACAACGTTGGTGCGGGATGACGGCCTGAGTTGGAATTGATCACGAGCGTGTGTGCGCGACGAGTTCGGCGAGGCTGGAAACTTGCAGGTCTGGCTGGCCGTCTACGGCCTTGACCGCGCCTACGCCGGCTCGTGCTGATGGACGATTTACCCAAACAGTTGCGAGGCCGAGTGACTGCGCGGGAAGCACGTCGTGGTAGAGGCTTTGGCCGATGTGCAGGATTCGGTGGGCGGGCACGCCGACGCGACTCAACGCTAATTCGAAAATCTTCAACGACGGCTTGTAGGCTTTTGCCTGTTGTGCCGTGATGACCTGGTCGAATTCCACTCCGAGTTGAGGTTGGGTCGCGGCGAAAAGGTCGTTGTCCACGTTGGAAATGATGGCCAGGCGAAAACGTTTTTTTAATTCGCGAAGAGCGCTTACCGTGTCGGGCCAGGGTTTCCATTGCGGAAGAGAATCGGGCAGGGAGCGGACTTCTTCGTCCGTGGGCGTGAATCCAAGTTGCGCACCGAACTGCTGTACGACCGACTGAAGCACTTCGCGATAGCGGCGATACTCTCCGTGCTCGGCGCGGGCTTCGAAATCTCTGTAGAGTTGAAGAATGGTGGCGTCGTCGAGATTTTTGTCGTGCGCCGCTAGGATGCGGCGCAGGCTGGCGAGAATTCCATCTTCCCAGTTGATCAGCGTGCCGTAACAATCAAAGGTGAAAATCTCGAAGCGATTGAAGTCGAGCATGGTCGATCACTCGCGCGCGGAAGCTTAAGACTTGAAACCGGGCAGTATCGGCGTTGCCTCGCTCGATTCGCTGCCGGGCTCCGGTTCGGGCTCAGCCGGGGAATCCTCTGCAGCGGCAGCGGGTTTCGGTGTAAGAAATTTTGTGCTGTTCAGCAATGGGCGCCCGAGCGAGGCGTTGTAGCTGGTCCAGGGGCTTTCGAGGTCGGCCTCGCGCTCGAAGTGGGCGCGCATGGCCTCCATTTTGGAATCGAGGTCGTCCATATAGTGCAGCAGCAGCGCTTCGGGAAACATGGGCAACTTAAGCGAGCCGAATTCGTACTGGCCGTGATGGCTGATGATGAGGTGCTCGATAAGAATTTTGAGTTCGGCGGGAAAATCCGGGACGAGCGCAAGCTTCACTTGCAACATTTCAAGTTCAATGATCATGTGCCCGAGAAGCTGGCCGCGCGTTGTGTAGGAAAACGAACGATTGTAGGCAAGCTCGTGAATCTTGCCGATGTCGTGGAGAAATACTCCGGTGAGCAGCAGATCGCGATTCACCTGAGGATAATTTCTGCAGACCAGATCGCAGGAGCGGCAGAGTGAGACTACGTGGTCGAGCAGGCCGCCGATATAGGCGTGATGCAGGGTCTTGGCGGCCGGAGCGTTGCGGTACGCGGCCGCAATTTCCGGATCGGACATGAAGGCCTGCACCAGTGCCTTGAGATGGGGATTCTGGAATGAGGCGATGAAATCGGCGAGCGACTGCCAGAGCTCGTCGACATTCTTCGTGGTCTTGGGAAGATATTCGGAAAATTCGATTTCGGTTTCGCCCAGCTTGCGCAGCTTATGAATCGTTAGCTGGAAGCGGTTCTTGTATTTGTTGACGAGGCCTTTGACTTTGACGAAGTCATCCTGCTCGAAGACGTTGAGCACTTCTTCGACGTTATCCCACATCTTGGCTTCGAGCTGACCGCTGCGGTCGCCGAGGGTCAGAGCGAGATACGGCTCACCGGTTTTCTTGGGCTTGATTTGCTTGCTGACCACGACGAAGTTGGAGGTGATGATCTTGTTTTCGTGGCGGGTGCAATCGCAGATGTAAAACTCTTTCATTCTTCATCAGTGTAAATCAGAAAGCGGGAGGATGGTGCGTTTGGGCGAGCTGGCGCTGACTGAGGTCGTGATGCGGCGCCTCGCTTCGCTTCGGCGGACAGCCGAGGCGGCTGTCTCCACATGAGCTGTGGCTGTAGCGTCCAGCGACGCGGCCGACTGTCCTTCCGTCGGCCTCTTAGATTATGCCCAGCTTCTTTTTCTTTTTCAGCTTCTTTGAGTCGGAGGGCTTTGCTGAGGCGGTTTCGATTGGCTTGGTCTGGTTGGGGCTGGCGCCGCTGTCGACGTAACCGTCTTTGTAGTTGATGTAGGCCTCTTCGCGCAGCTTGGTGAGATAGGCGCGGAGTGCGGGCTGGAGCTTTTGCATGTAAAGCGCGTCCATGATGCGGGGCTCGATATCTTTCATCGTCGGAATGCCCGCGGTCTGGTGGGCGGTGACCTTCAAGATGACATAGCCCTGTTTGGTGCGAATCACGTCGGTGACTTCGCCGGCCTTCATGGCGAAGGTTTTATCTTCGAGTTCCTTGGCGAGTGTGCCGCGCTTGAATGCGCCGAGATCGCCGCCCTGCGAGGCCGACGGTCCTTCAGATTCTTTCTTCGCCAGATCTTCAAACTTGGCGCCAGCGCGAATTTGTTTGAGCAAGTCGTTGGCCTTGGCTTCGGCAGCGGCTAGAGCCGCGGCATCGTCGGCTTGTTTGGCGGCCGGATCCTGATTCTTCGAAGCTTTCGGGGCGACCAGAATTTCGCTGAGCTTTATCGACTCGGGCTGCTCCATCTCATTCTTGTGCTCATCGTAGAACTGCTGTTCCTCTTCTTTGGTGAGGCTCACGTGAGAACCGACCTGGTCCGCAATTACCTTTTGCGTGATGATCCGGTTCCGCATGTTTTGCTTGAAGTCTTCGTAGGAGATGCCCTGGGCGGTGGCGGCTTTCTCAAGCTCTTCCATCGAATCCAGCTTCATGTCTTTGCGCATCTGGTCGAGTTGTTTGATGAGGTCGGTATCGCCGGTAATGTCGAGGTCTTTGCCCTTTGCCAGCAGAAGTTGCTGGTCGACGAGATCGCGCAGGACATCTTTTTCGCGCTCGGCGTAAAGTTTGTCGGCATTCGCCGCGTCCTGCTGCTTCACGTCATCCCTGAGTTGGTCTTTGCTGCGCTGAAACTCGGACAGGGTAATGATTTGTCCGTTCACGCGCGTGATGATTTCTTCGACCACCTGCCCCGCGCAGTACACGGGCAGGCATGACATAGCAACGAGTATCAGAACCAGTTTCTTCATAGGAGTTTTGGATGGGCCGCCAGGCTGCCCTGACTTATGGACAGCAAGACTTGCGGACGATAGCCTTGCCGTTATTTTACTACTTCCGGTGGGGGCTTGGCCTGTCTGGATCAGTTGGATGCGCTGGCGCGGCGGCCGGGTTTGCTGCGGGTGTAGGTTAGGCAGTCCTCACGAGCGCGAGGGCAGTCATGTCATCGGGATCGACGGCTTCGCAGGTGAACTCGCCCACGGAAGTTAAAATGCTGGCGCACACCGCCTGAGCGTTTGATGAGGTGCCGGCTTGCAGTCGTTCTTTCACGCGTTGCAGGCCGAATTCGAGGTCTTCGGCTTTGTCGTCTTTGCACTTGCCCTCAACCACTCCGCGCGAAACCAGAAGAAGGACCGCGCCTTTTTCCAGAGCGACAGTGGGAGCATCGCAGGTGGCATGCGAAAAAAGGCCGAGCGGCAGGCCGGTCGAGGCGAGTTCGACCGTGCCCGTGCTGTCGCGGAGCAAGCCGGGCGTGTGCCCGGCGTTGGTGTAGCAGAGTGTGCCAAATTTTTCGTGATAGCAGCCGATGAATGCGGGGCAGGCATGAACTCCGGCGGCGGCTTCCATCAGATCGCGGTTTAGTTGGAGGCAAAGCGTGACCATCGCCTCGGATTCGTTGATATCGGGCGGTGCAAACAGTGCAGTCCCCCGGGTGCGAAATATGTTCTGTGCGACCGATAGGATGTGCTGGTTGCTCTCGCGGCGTCCGGCAAGATCGAGCAGGCCGAACAATATTCGTTCAGGGCTGACTCGCACTGAGTCAAAAAAATCTCCAGCGACGCGTTTGCCTAAGGTGCTGGCGGCGATCTCCGCGCCCTCAATTTTCGGAAACTCGTTTGGAACAGGTTCGACTGCGGCGGTCGGCTCGGGCACGTCAGAGTGGAATAGTGAGCACATTGGAGGACTAATGCCGAAACTAGCACAAGCGTCGACCGCGGGCAATGGGGCGAACGCTACATGCAGAAAGCTTGTGGCTACTTGCCGTATTTATCGCCGAGATACTTGTCCAACTCGGATTCGAGCTGGCCGTAGTCGGAGTGAATGGTCGCGCGCAACGCCGATTCCGTAGAACTGCCCTGGCTGAGAAGTTGCAGAATTTTCTGGACGTCGCCCATCCCGTAAGAATCGTTGATGTAGGAAACCGCGGCGAGCGACTCGGCATAGGCCACGTAAGCCTGTGCGCTGGAGAGGTTCATGAAACTGCCTTCCAGCACGTTCAGCGGAATGTTATGTTGCGAATTAAACAGTTGAGATAACTGGCGGCCGTCGCTACCCAGAGATTTCGGTTCCTCAAGCTGCGCGATCCCCTCGTGCAGCCAGATCGGACAACGTCCAGCGGAAAGCTGATTGATGAAAGAGTGCGCCAATTCATGCTTCAAAACGTGAGCTAGCTCTGACGTCATGGAATTGAGCCCGCTGATCGGAATGCGGAGCTTGCCGTCGTTGAGCGCTCCCGACCATGACGGAGCGCGGGTTACGTCAAAAAAAGCCTGCTCGGTGTAGAGCGTTACCAGAATGTTGTCGCGCGGTGGAGTGCCGAGATCGCGGACTAGGTCGTCATAGTCGGACTCGAGCGCCGCGAGAATTTGTCCGCGGAATGCTTCTGAGGTCTGCTTGCCTTCGTAGTGCATGACGAAGTGGCTGCTCTCGCGCTGGGCGAAATCGGTTTCCACATTTTGTTCGCGCTGCGCTTTATCCAGATATTGCTGCACGGCGGGATCGGGACGCAGTTCGAGCGAATGCTTCCAGGACGCGATGGCATCTTTCGTGTGATCGGAAGCCTGCTGGGCATAGCCGAGCACTGTGTAGGCGTCGGGCGACCGGGGCGCGGCGCTCACTGCTCGCTGCGCGTAGGTGACAGCCTGGGAAGCGTTCCCCGTGCGCACCAGCAAGGCCGCGTAGTAAATAAGGACAGTTGAATTTTCCGGTTGGAAGCGAAGCGCGCTGTCGAAGTAGCGGCGGGCCTGGTCGATATTGCCGTGTTCGAATTCAAATTTTCCGGCGATGAAATCGGCGGTGGCGCTCAACTCCGGCTTACCTTTGCTCTCGAGCTTGGCCAGAGCGTCGGTGTCGACCTTGCCATCCTTAACAATGATTTGCGGAAGATCGCCCTCGTTGGCGAGACTATCAGCGGGCGTGAAAGCCGGGAGATCGGCGATACTTTTTCCGCCAGAAGATGCGGAGTGCACGGGCATGCCTCCGGCTTCGACGCGGTCTACAGAACTTTTGGGGATAGCATAGGTGTCATCGCCGATTTCGTATTCGTAGCGATTGCCGTTCTCGCGGACGTGGTCGACCAGGATAGTACGTCCATTTTTTAAATGGATCGTGTCCGCCGATGCCGCCCCGAAGGCGAACATCAGCATCATAGCTATCAGGATAGTGGCGCGAAGCCGCATCGAAGCGCATTCTAACAATAGGTCGGCCTCATACCTACGTGACGAAAGTACTGTTAAAACGCGGCTTAGCATCTATTCTTTTGGGCCTGCTCACGGCCTTCTTGCCTGTTCGGGCCTGGGGTCAGCAGGCGAGTCCTGTGCAGACCAGCCCCGCGCAGACAAGTCCCGAGCAGGTAAGTCTGGTACAGGCAGCCCCCTCGCAACCGCACCAGCCCGGACCGGCAGAGTCGCTTTATCTGGAATTGAGTAGTGTCGAACTCGATCCGGCGCGGGTCTTCCGCGTGCGCGGCGCGGCGCTGGATCGACCCTCGTTCCACATCACTTTGGAAGATGGAACCATTGCCTTCACCAAAGATGTGCTGGGCAGAATTACCGGTGCGTTCTTTGAGGGCGATGGCGAGGTGCTGCTCACTCCGCCCAATGATGTGGAACGAAAATCCATGAGCCTGTTTACGGGCATGGCGATTCTCGAAGAACGTTTCGCGACCGCTTACTTCCGATTCAACGACAACACTGCCAATGAGTTGCAGCCGGGGTTCAGGGCGCCAGAAGATCCCGAGGAATTTGTCACGAAATGGGATCCGACAGCGCGCAATCTGGCGCAGATGGAAGCCATGCGGCTGCTGGAAAGCTTCAGCGGGATGCTGCCTGTCGTGGGCGCGACCGGCTCAGAAAATGCAGCATTGTTAAGAACGCCTGATGCTGGCGACCGAATGTTGCATGCACGGCTGCAGGGAAGCAAGCTCGGCGTCTTCGATATCTTTTTTGATTCGACCGCCGGCGAACAAGTCGAGGTAGGGCAGAGCCGGAACGGAGACGACGGAATCACGTATTACGACATCTGGGCCTCGTTCGCGATCGAGAGTGCGGGACGCCGCAGGCCGGGCCGGAGCGAGACCGTGCCAACGCTCCCTGCGGAAACGGAAGTGCAAGAAGACGAGATTGTTGTACACAGCTATGTGATTGATGCCCACGTGAAACCACCGAAAGAACTTGATGCCGAGGTGGAATTGCAGCTTGATGCAGTGCGCGGCGGATCGCGATTTCTGGGGTTTGAACTGTCGCGGTTTCTGCAGATCCGATCCGTCGAGGCGGATGGGAAGCCGGTGGAATTCGTCCATAACCCGGCAGTGGTAGGCACGCGGTTGGCACGCAGCGGCAACGACCTGGTGGCCGTGATTCTGCCCGAGCCTGCGCGCAAGGGACAAAAGATTAAACTGCGCTTCGTCTACGGTGGAGAAGTGCTCGCGGAAGCTGGTAAGGGATTGCTGTACGTGGGCGAGCGCGGCACATGGTATCCCAATCGCGGGTTGGCCATGGCAAATTTTGATCTTACTTTTCACTATCCGCAGGAGTGGACTCTGCTGGCCACGGGCAAACCAGCGCCGCGAATCCGACAAACTGGTTCGCCGGGAGCGGGCGCCGAACAAGTGTCGCGTTGGGTATCGGAGCGGCCAATCCCCGTTGCAGGGTTCAACCTTGGCAAGTATGTGCGAGGCAGTGCACAAGCTGGCAACGTCATTGTCGAAACTTATGCGACGAGCGGAGTGGAGCGAGATTTTCCCAAGGCGCCGGTGACGACTGTTCCGTCGGATGCGCCGACGCTGCGGCCGGGCGGTGTTACTCCATCGTCCGTCGCTCCGAGCACGCCGATAATTCCTCCTACACCTTCACCGGCGCGAAATGCGACCGCCGTGGCGGAGGTTGCTGCGCAAGCCATTCGTTACTATGCGGATCGCTTTGGTCCATTTCCCTACAGTCAGCTGGCCTTGACTCAGTTGCCGGGGCGCGAGAGTCAGGGATGGCCGGGACTGATCTTCTTGTCCTCTTACGCATTTCTGACGCAGCAGGAGCGCGACGCATTTCACCTCGATCAGGTGCAAACTTTACTGCAACAGCGGGTTCCCGCGCATGAGGCCGCGCACCAGTGGTGGGGAGATCTGGTGATATGGGCTACATACCGGGATCAGTGGTTTTCTGAAGGCTTGGCGAATTATTGCTCGCTGATGATTCTTCAGGATAAAGATCCGGCGGGCTTTCGTTTGGTCATGGAGAAATATCGGAAGGACTTGGCAGAAAAGAATAAAGACGAAAGTGTTCTACAAGATGCCGGACCCGTGACCCTGGGAAACCGTCTGCTGTCGTCGCACTTTCCAGAGGGTTATGAAGCCATCAGCTACGGGCGGGGAACGTGGCTGTTCCATATGCTGCGCTCGATGTTAGAGGATGGGGCGGCTTTGGATTCGGGGAAAAATGGAAGCCGTAAGAATAGTAATAAGGATTTGACGGAAGATCCCTTCGCGCGATCTTTGCGAAAAGTGCGCGAGCGCTATGCCGGAAAAGCCGTCAGTACACGGGAGCTGCTGAATGTTTTTGCGGAGGATTTGCCGCCGTCGTTGCGGTACGAAGGCAAAGCATCGCTCGACTGGTTTTTGGATGGATGGGTGAACGGCGCTTCTCTCCCTAAGCTTGAGTTGCACGGAGTCAAGTTTGTGCCGAAGGCGAACGGTATGGCTGTGACCGGGGTGATAAAGCAAAAAGATGCTCCCGAAGAATTGGTGACGTCTGTTCCTATTTATGCCGTGGTTTCGGGCAAGCCGCCATTGCTCATAGGGCGCGTGTTTGCGGATGGACCCGAGACCTCTTTTCACTTATCCGCACCGCTTGGCACGCACAAACTTTTGCTCGACCCCAACGGAACCATCCTCACCGGTCCCAAGTAAGCAGCGGTTGGCTCTCGCCAAAGGCAAGACCTATTCCTGGAACGGAACTTTCTTTCGGAACGCGCGTTCCGAAACGGGCGCAGAAATCGAGAGGACGCAACATCCTAATAATTCCCTTGCTAGGTTAAGTGACTGAGTCGTATTCCACTTGCGCCGCATTGCGCCGAGAAAAACGGATGGCAGTCGAACTGCTGTAGAAGAAGCGGGCTTAAGCGCCGTCGAGTTGAACCCATTTAGTCAAGACAATGATTGAAGATGCCGTGCTCGTTGAGACCATTCCTGTCCCGGTATTCATGGAGGCCGAATCGTGGGGCCGGAGCGAAACAATTCTATTGGTGGAAGATGAAGAGTTCGTGCGGAAGGTGACTGCCGAGGTGCTCGAGGCCGCCGGCTACAAGATGGTGATTGCCCGGAGCGGCGCTGAGGCTTTGACCGCTTGCCGCAAATCGTCGCAACTGTTTGATTTGCTGCTAGCCGATGTCGTCATGCCGGGGATCAGCGGCCGCGAACTCGCGAATGAATTTGAATGCTTGTGTCCCCGTGCCCGGGTTCTGTTGATGAGCGGGCATGCAGGACAGTTGGCGTGGCGTCATATGCCGCTGTCTAGCACTGCATACTTGGCCAAACCATTCTCTGTGCGTGAGCTTCTGAGAAAGGTGCGTGAAACATTGGACACGAATCCGCTTGCTGCCGGAACTCTCGCTTAGCCCACCCCAGCTTTGCGGTAACGCGTGGCTTGAAGAATTTCTCGAGGTATCTGTGACAGGGGCACGATCCGGTCGAGTATTCCCATCTCCGCGCAAACTCGAGGCATGCCGTAGACTGCGCAAGTCGTCTGATCCTGGCCCACTGTGAAACCGCGCTCTCGATGAATGGCGCTCATGCCCTGCGCACCGTCCGATCCCATGCCGGTCATAATTATGCCCATCGCATGGGAGTGAAAAGCGGAGGCCACCGACTGCATCATCACGTCTACAGAGGGGGCGTGTAAGTGCTCTTCCGGGTTGTCGGAGAGGGAGATTACCGTTTGCGAATTGGCGGGATGCTCTACGGTCATCTGGAATCCCGCGGGAGCAATGTAGACCACCCCCGGCCGAACCGTTTCTTTATGCGAAGCCTCACGCACGGAAACCGCGCAAAGATTATTCAGTCTCTCGGCGAAAAACGCAGTGAAGCCGAGAGGCATGTGCTGCACGATCAGAATTGGAACGGGAAGATCGGCTGGCAGCGCCGGAAGAATCTGCTCAAGGGCACTTGGGCCTCCTGTCGAAATTCCCAGAGCGACAATCTCCGTGCTGGGGAGCGAGGCTCGTCTTATAGCCAGGTCCACGGCGTGAGGAGGCTTTCTGGGCAGGAGGAACCGCTCCTTGGCGCGCCACGATTCCGCCGCTGCCTTGATTTTTGCGACCAAGTCATCGCGGATGTCAAGAATATCCAAGGAAGCGGTTGAAAGTTGCTTGGGCACATAGTCGAAGGCTCCGGCGGCGAGCGCGCTAAATGTAGTTCCCGCATCTTTCAAAGTGGCCGAGCTTACCATGATGACAGGGCATGGGAACTGAGTCATGATGCGGCGGAGGGTCTCTAAGCCATCGAGACCGGGCATCTGCACGTCGAGGGTAACGACATCGGGATGGATGGTCGCGATTCTCTGCAAAGCTTCAGTGCCGCTGGCCGCAGTGGCGGCGACTGAGAGGTCCGCATCGGAAGCGACTATGCGGGAGAGCGCCGCCCGCATGAAGGCGCTGTCATCCACAATCAGGACGCGAATCGGCGGCTTGGCAGGCTCGAGAATCATGCGCGGTAAATGGCCCGGACGAGGCTGTGGACTTCGTCCATGTAAGAATCCAGTTCGAACGTGAGGCGAGCCCAGTCAAAATTCTTCAGTCCGGTGGAGATTTGGGCGAGCAGCGAGAAGCCGTCGTCTTCAAACAGGTTTACTTGGCGTTGTTCGGCGTAGCCGTAATTCAAGCTGCTCATGCGGCAGAGCAAGTCGGCAACGTGCACGAGCGCTACTAATCCCGAGTCCTGCGACGATTGCTCCGGGGAGTGATGATGAGTCACGACCGCGATCAGGTCGGGAGCAAGGCCCCAATTTTCTGCAAGCAGATGTCCGCTATCGCAGTGCGTAAACCCAAGCGATCTTTGCTCAGCTTCATGCAAGGGAATACCTTCCGCCCGGGCAATGTTGAAAGCTGCGCCGAATTCCTTAGGCAAAACCCATAGGTTGACGATGATTCCGAGATCGTGAAGAAGGCCTGCGAGATAAGCCTTCCCGGGATCGCACAAGTTGATCTTTCGCGCCAGGCGCCGGCAGACCAGCGCGCATCCCAGTGAATGCTCCCAAAAGACCGTAGGATCGATGCTGGTTTTGCCCGCCGGAAGCAGGTTCAGCACACCGCACGACATTGCAATATCGCTGATGTGATGCACTCCCAGGCTGACCACGGCTCCGCGTAATGACTCGACTCTCCCCCATCGGCCGGAACCGAACAGCGGAGAATTCGCCATGTGCAGGCACTGTGCCGCCAGAGATTTATCGCGCGCCAGGAAGTCTGTAATCTCACGCAAATCGATTTGCTCTACCGGTTGCTGCAGGTAGTGCAATAAAGGAGTAAGAACCGCCGGAATGGTCGGAATCTGACGCAGTCCGTCGAGCCGCTCCAGTAAGACCTGCTTTTCTACGAGCGCAGTCGTCATAGGGTCTTGCCCTCTGGTGGCGAGGATTCGCCTTTCACATAGGCGGTGGTTCCCGGCAAATGGACCAAGCGAAAGTCCTGACTCACTCCGAACAGAGACTCCGCCTGTCCGAGAAATAGATACCCGTGAGGCAGAAGATTATTGAAAAAGTGCCGAATGACACGGCGCTTGGAAGTCAGATCGAAGTAGATCAGCACATTGCAGCAAAAAATAATGTCAACGTTCTTCATGAGCGCCATGCGGGCATCGTCGGAGAGATTGAGCCGGCTGAAAGTCACGTTGGCGCGGACCATCGGATTTACCCGAAGCTGATCGCCAAAGGGAAGAAAGTATTTTTGCTGATGACGCGGCGTGAGGTTGCGCGTGCTGTATTTTCCGTACAGCGCTGCTTTGGCATATTCCAGCGAGCGCTGATTTAGGTCAGTGGCGATAATTTCAACCACCCAGCCTTCGAGCAGGCCCTCCGCCTGGTCCAGCAACGACATGCGCAGCGCGTATGGTTCCTCTCCGGTAGAGCAGCCCGCACTCCAGATACGGAGACGGCGCTGCGGGCCGTTGGCCTTAGCCGCAAGAACATTCGGAATTACGATGCGGCGCAGCGCATCGAGTTGCGGTGTGTTGCGGAAGAAGCACGTTTCTCCGATCGTGATCTCATTGAGTAAAGCGATGAGTTCCCCTTGCCGAATCGGACTGATCGTGAGGCACTCGAAGTATTGGCTCAGGGATTGCATGCCGAGGTTTTTCATACGGCGGCCGCAGCGCTCCCGCAGCAGACGGAGTTTGTTGTCCGGGTGAAAAATTCCAGCCACCCGATAAATCAGTTCGCGGATGCGCACGAGTTCGGGTTCGGGTGGCCCTTCCGTGATCGAAGCCGCTTGCATAGAAGGCGCGGTGGTCACGGATGCCTTTCCGATCCCTCCTATGCTGGCGACCTTCAGAATGCGCCGGCCGCACTTTTGCAACTCGTCAGCACGAGGAACACACGCCCCACAGAAACTTCATCGGCGCGGGATGAGGATTCCTTTAGGGGTTAGGGCGCCTTGGAGGCCGTGCCGAGGATGACGATGTCTACACGGCGGTTCTGCGCCCGCCCTTGCGGTGACGGGTGATGAGAAGCCGAACCAGTTCTGTGGCCCGGGCGCATCGAAGGTCACACGGATAACGTTCCGATTCGCACCGCTCAGATCGCTTCCAATTGGGAGCTTTCGACCGCTTCAGCCGCAGATGGCGCAGCACGCTCACACCATCGAGGTTGGGCAAGTTTAAATCGAGTATGACGAGGTCATAGTCAAACTCGCTGCCCATGGAGCGCGCCTGCTCGCCATCTTCGACGACGTCGACGGCATTAATGTTCCCCTTGCAGACCCTGGCGCACAAAGCCGGCCAGAGCCCCATCATCTTCTGCAATCAGAATCCTCATAAGTGGGCCTTAATCACTGCCTGATTCTAGTTAGGGAAGAACTCAGTTGAGACGGAAAGTCGATCGCACGAAAGTGTGTGTTTGCAGAAATGGGGTGGAGTTTCAAAAAGGGAGATGTTGTGCATGCGTGGCGGGCGCAGGCGGCGAGTTGCATAGGTCCCTTCGGCAAGTTCGGGGCGGGTGGCGATGCTGGGCGGGGACTTCGCTGGCTTGGGATGACGGCTCGGTTGCTGGCGGACGGAGGCGTCCGCCGCTTCGTGGGGTTATTCGGCTTGGGCTTGCCAGACTTCTACTTGGCGGCGCATGAGGTTGTAGCATTCGCAGGCGGCTTGCTCTAGTTTTGGGCGGTGCACGATTCTTACGTCGCCGCGGGTGTAGGCGATTAGTCCGGCTTTTTGCAGGATGCCGGCGGCGACCGTGACGCTGGAGCGGCGTGTGCCCAGCATTTGACCGAGGACTTCTTGCGTTAACCCGAGAGAAGCGGAGCCGACACAGTCGGCGGACATTAGCAGCCAGCGAGCCAAGCGCGATTCAACATCATGCAGACGGTTGCAGGCTGCGATCTGTGTGGCCTGCATGGTCATGATTTGAGAAAACTGTTGCAGCTTGTGCTCTAGTTGAGGGCACTGTCGCAGAATTACTGCGAAGGCATCGCCATCCACACGCAGGGCGGTGATCTCGTTGTAGACGAGATTGCCCGCGCCGATAGACCGCGGCGGCTCTTGATTTTTTTTCGGTGGTCGTTTGGGAGTCACGCGCTCGTGGCGGGTCAGTGGATGGTCTCCGGGCGAGGCAGAGTTTCGAGGACTTCGCGCTCGCAGACCGGGCAACCCGGCAAAGAAACGTTGCGGTTTAAGGTGGTGCCGCTCAGCAGGAAGCGGGCGCCGAGGAGTTGCATGGGCGATCCACAATGAGGACATGAATGCGGTTTCGGAGGTGGAGATTTTTCCTTCAGGAAGTCTTTGAGGGGGCGGAGAATCTGCGCTTTGGCCAGGGGTGTGGTTGCCACGGAAGTATCCTGCCTGAATACAGGGTGGGAGTCGGCACGTCGTGGAACTTATGAATGTGCGGTGGGCGACGGAGGGGCACGCGTGCTTCGGATGTGCGCTCGCTTCGCTGCGGGCGGACGAATGTGTCCGCCGCTACGCGATTTCAGGTTCAGGCTTGGTCGCTAGGCGTTTTGAGTTTGCCATTCTTTGACTTGCCGCTGCAGCAGGACGTAGCAGTCGCACGATGCCTCTTCCAGCCTGCGGCGGTCCTGGATGGTGACGCGGCCGCGGGTGTAGGCAATTAGTCCAGCTTTTTGCAGCGTGCCCGCGGAAACCGTGACGCTGGAGCGGCGTGTTCCTAACATCTGCGCGAGGAATTCCTGGGTCAAGGGAAGATGCTCGGAAGCAACGCGGTCTTGCGTCATCAGGAGCCAGCGGGCCAATCTTTCGTTTACTTCGTGGAGGCGGTTGCAGGCTGCGATTTGCGTAACCTGAACGGCAAGGAGCTGCGCGTAGCGGTTCATTTGCCGCTCGAGCGTGGGACATTTTGGCAGCAGAGCGCGCAAGTCATCGACGTCGATTCGGAAGGCAGTGGCGTCGGCTTGAACGACGGCGCGGGTGTGGCTGGTGCGAAAGCCTGCAACCACGGGCGTGCCGGAGACGCCTTCTTTGCCGATCAAACCGACTTCGACACTTTTGCCATCGGGCATAACATTGAGGATCGAGAACATGCCGGAATTGACGAAATACACTGACTTGAGGGTTTCGCCGGCTTCATGAATGAGTTGTTGGAGCTTCAATCTCACGAATTCCAGCTTGGGAAGAACCGCGTCGGATTCGGTGCGCGGCAGGGCGAGCAGGATCGCGTTGTGGATCTGATTTCCGTCGTCATCTTTTTTGGAGGGCGCGGTTCCGCGACCATTACCGTCTCGAGTGGAGGCGACGGATGTACGAGCGGAGAGAGAGGACTTTGCCATAACGGCTCCTTGCGCAGCGAATACGCTGTCAGATTTTGCAAGGAACCGTTACCCTACAGGGCGCGGCGGAAAGATGCTAGAAGAGACATCTCTAGAATACTCTCTTTTGCGGAAGTTAGCTCGAAATTGGGTGGGTGGGACGGTTTGAAAAACGTGCGCGAGGCTTCAAGCCCCGCGAATTTATTGGCGCTTTACGCGGCGCTGAAGCGCCGCTCTTCCACGGTAGTGCTGGCATTCACGTGGGAGCGCAGGCATTCCCACTCGCGCATTCTCCGTAGCGCACGCATTCCCGGAAGTGCGCGCATTCTCAGTAGGGCATGCGCTCGTCACTTCAAACTGAGTCACGCAGGGTGCTAGGGGTTGATCTTAGGTTGCTGATGTTGCTGCCGGCTTTGTGGCAGGCGATCAGGCCGGAGCGCTCGAAGTTGGCGCAGGCGGAGCGAGCATTCCTCGATGCGAATCTCGATCACTTCGCGGATGCGGCCATCGGTACAGGCATCGAGGGCTGATTCCAACCTCTTTAATTCGTTGGTGATTTTGGAAATTTCCTCCGCTCGAAGCATGGGATCCTCCGGGGGCGGTTGATTTCATGGAGTTATACCACAATACGGAATGTCATGCAAAGCACGGTATTTTGTGCGTTATCGTACGGTATGCGCTGTATGTGCCCTTTACCGCTAAAGGGTTAAGTTGGAGAAAGTGCCATCAACTGTCGCCGGCTCTTTCCCGAACGGTTAGGATCCCGCCAGCAATCCGCCAAGGCACGCGGGGATTTTTCATGTCTTTGAGAATTCTGATTGTCGATGATAGTGCGACCATCCGGAATCTGGTTCGCACGTTCATCGAAAGCAATACCGAGTGGCAGGTGTGCGGCGAGGCTGAGAATGGCCGGGTCGCGGTAGAAAAAGTGTCCGAGTTGAAGCCGCAAGCCGTGATTCTGGATCTTTCGATGCCGGTGATGAATGGGTTGGACGCGGCTCGCGAGATTGCGCGCATCGATTCGAAGGTGCAGATGGTTCTGTTTACGATGCATGTCAGCAACGAGCTGCGGAGATATGCGGAAGCTGTGGGCATCAAGGATGTGATCTCGAAATCGGAGAAGATTGGGGAGCGCCTGATTGGCACGCTCAGGGCTCTTTGCGCGCGGGAGTTCCCCGCGACGTGAGTTAGCCGCATCGTAAGAAAAGTTTTGCGTTCGGTGGCGACATGTGTGTAAAGTTCGCAGTGGAGAAATCGAACGATGTGTTTCTCAGCCACAGCGAACTTTGTCGGCAGCACGGTTCTCGGCGCGGTAGGCGTAGTCACCCTGACCCGGGTGAAGCACCGCCGCGAATGGCTTTTCGCTTCACTGCCGTTGTTATTTGCCCTTCATCAGTTCATCGAAGGATTCGTCTGGCTCGGACTAGACGGCATTCTTTCGCCTGCGGTTGCGCATGACATGGGCGCCGCGTTCATGCTCTACGCGCAGGGATTGTTACCATTCTTGCTGCCGCTAAGCGTGTTCTTGTTCGAGCCGACTGCCCAGGCGCGCCAGCGTATGCGCCCATTTCTGATTCTTGGCTTGGGCACCACGCTCTATATATTGTGGGCGTTGACGGCGTTCCCTACGCAGATTTTCGTCAAAGAAAACACTATTGTCTATATCAACCAAGCCACTAACCACGAAGCGGTCGCTGTGCTTTACGTCATCGCGACTTGTGGATCGTTATTTTTTTCGAAGATCAAGCCGATGGTTCTTTTCGGTGCGGCTAACCTGGCAATTCTTTTGGTTGTGATGGAGGTGAGGCGCTACGCGTTCACCTCGCTGTGGTGCGCGTATGCGGCGGTCGCGAGCGTAATTATTCTGGCCTACTTCTGGAAGACCCACGGTAGCCGGCCGTTTCAGTATGCGTAGCGAGGCCAGACTCTGACTAACGTGCAGTTGAAAGATAAAGATCCACATGATTTAAGGATCGACATGATCAAGGATAAGCACTTGAAAACGAGATTAACTGTACTTCTGCTCTGCAGTTTGTCGGCGCTGAACGTCGTCGCGCAGACAGCGGCATTACCAAAGAGCGCCTTCTTTAAGACTTCTGACGGCATCAGCATTCACTATCTTGAAGCGGGCAGCGGCAAGCCGATCGTTTTTATTCCTGGCTGGACCATGCCCGCTTGGATCTGGCAAAAACAAATTGACGAGTTTTCGAAGAAGTATCACGTGGTAGCGGTCGACCCGCGTTCGCAGGGCGAGAGCGACAAACCTTCCTACGGGCACCTGCCTGAAACGCGCGCGCGAGATTATAAAGAGTTGGTCGATCAACTTGGATTGAAGCATCCGGTGCTGATTGGCTGGTCGATGGGGTGCGGTGAGCTGATTAAATATGTGGAACAGTTCGGCACGGGCAATGTAGGCGGGATCGTGCTGGTCGATGGTTATCTGACAGATAAGCCGAGCGATTTGTTCGTCCCCCTCTCGGCGTGGATGAACCAACTGCAAACGGATCGCCAGAAACAAACCGAGGGTTTCGTCCGGAGCATGTATAAGAAGCCGCAGACGGAGGAGTATTTGAAGCGGGTGATCGACGCGTCGGCGCAGACTCCGGCCGACACGGCGGCGCTGCTTATTTACAACATGATTGCGGTAAAGGATTTTTTGCCGGGTTTAAATATTTTGGGCGACGCGAAGTCGAAGACCCCGGTGCTGTTCGCTTACCAGCCCGAAACGCAGCAAACCGCGGACTACCTGAAAATGAAACTTGGAGACAAACTCCGGCTGGAGATATTCGAAGGCGACGGACACGCGCTGTTTGTTGACGATCCGGAGAAATTCAACCACGTGCTGGAAAGTTTTCTGCAAACCGCGTGGTCGTCGCATTGATGAATTCAGGCTTGCTCTCTCGACTGGGAAAAACACTGCTCACCGGCACTCTCGCGTTGTACTTTCTGATCGTAGCTTTCAATAACATCGTCGACTACGAGACCAACTTCAAGTTTGTCGAGCACGTGCTGAGCATGGATTCGATTGGCGCCGATGCGCACGTGCAGTGGCGGGCCATTCGCAGTACGCAACTGCACCATGTTGCCTATTGGACGATCATTCTGTGGGAACTTGCGACTGGGTGCATCTCTGGATTGGGCGCGATGCGAATGTTTTTCGCGCTGCGTTTCAAGGATAAGTTTGAGACTGCGAAAACGTTGTCGATCGCGGCCCTTTGGCTGGGATTGCTGTTGTGGGCGTTAGGTTTCATCACGGTCGGCGGAGAATGGTTCTTGATGTGGGAGTCGAGCGTGTGGAACGGCGAAGCCTCGGCCTTGCGCATGTTCATTCTGAATGCATTCGCGTTATTGTTTCTCTATTTGCCGGATGCTGAGAAGGAATCGAGCGCTAGATAGAAATGCCGTTCGTGGAATTAGCCAACTCGCCGCACGCTCCGGGGATTTGCCCCGTGAAGATTTTTTACAGGGATGTGGGTGAAGGCCAGCCGCTGGTTTTTCTGCACGGCGGTTGGGGCTATGGCGCTTATCCGATCACGTGGCAGCTTAAAGCGTTCAAGAGCAAAGTGCGATTCATAATTCCGGATCGCTCCGGCTACGGGCGCTCTACGCCGGTGTCAGCACCGATGCCGATCGACTTCCATCAGCGGGCAGCGGAAGAAACTTTGCTTGTGCTCGATAAGTTGGGAATCAAGCGCGCGATGTTTTGGGGACACAGCGATGGAGCGGTGATCGCGGCAAAGATCGGGCTGTTGGCGCCCGAGCGCTGCGAGCGGCTGCTTCTGGAAGCATTTCATTTCGAGCCGGGCAAGCTGAACTCCCGCAGCTTTTTTAAACAGTTCGCTTTGCATCCTGAGGACGTGAAAGAAAAAATGCAGAAGCTGCTGATCGCGGATCATGGCACGGTCGGTAATAAGGACCGGTGGAAGAAGGTGGTGCAGCGGAATTGCCGAGTGTGGCTGAAACTTGCGGCGCAAAGCAGTGGCACTGCGGACGATTTATTCGACGGGCGGCTCGGCAAGTTGAAAGTGCCGGTAACATTTATGCACGGAAGCGGCGACCCTCGAACTGAGGCAAACGAGATGGAACGAGTCCAAAGAGCGCTGCCGCATGCTGATGTGCGTTTCGTGGAGACCGGCCGGCACAGCCCGCACAGCGAAAGAAAATCCTGGAAGCAATGCAACGGAATTCTGAGCGAGTTTCTCGCGGGAAAATAGTCCTTGGGCCGCGCTTCCATTTGGCGCAGGCAGAAACCAGGATCCCTCGTTCCACTCGGGATGACAAGCATTACACCACTCGGGATGACAAGCATGACACTTCAATCGAAATTGCCATTGCTCGAAAGCGGAAGATCGCGCACGCGCTTGCCTGTGGCCGCGAAGATCGCGTTGCAGAACGCGGCAACGAATGGAGGCACGCCGGGCTCTCCAACGCCAGCGGGCGGTGCGCTGCTCTCGGTGATGTAGACGTTGGTGTGAGCGGGCGCTTCGTGGATGCGGGCCACGGGATAGTCATTGAAATTCGATTGCTGAATGATGCCGTTTTTTGCGGTGATCTCTCCGGTGCGCACAATGCTCGTGCCGAAGACTGCAGCGCCTTCGAATTGCGCGCGCAACGCTTCAGGATTCACCACGATTCCGGCGTCGACGGCGGTATCCACGCGTGGAATGCGGATGGTGCCGTCATCGCTGATCTCAACTTCAACCACGGTGGCAACGTAGGTGAGAAAGCTGCGGTGCGCGGCGAAGCCGAAGCCGTGGCCTTTTCCGTTCTTCTTCTTTGCCCAGCCGGATTTTTCGGCGACGGATTCGATCACGCCGCGCAGCCGTCCGGTTTCCCACGGATACGTTTTGTAATCCGCACCGTAGTTCGGATACGTCACGCCGGTGAAATCCAAAGTGCGCGGAGGACCGATCAGATCCAGTTGATACTCCACGGGATCGCGATGGGCGCGATGCGCGAGTTCATCGGTGAAACACTGCACTGCGAAGCCGTGATAAATGTTGGCGACGGAGCGCAGCCATCCGATTCTCACATGAGCCTGCGCTGGACCGTTTTCGATTCGGATGCTCGGCAGATCGTACGGAAGATCGGTCCATCCCTGCGCCAGATGCGGCGGATCGCCATAGACCTGGGTGACATCGAAGATCGAGCTGATCGGAGGGAAAACCGATCTCTGCAGCCACGCGGTCGGCTTACCTTTTTCGTCGACGGCGGCCTTCATGTACATCGCAGCGACGGCATTGTAATAATCAAACTGCACGTCGTCTTCGCGCTTCCAAACAACTTTCACGGGACGGCCGAGTTTCTTCGACAGGACGGCGGCTTCGGCAACATAATCGGGCTTGGATTTTCTTCCGAATCCTCCGCCGAGGAATGTGACGTGGCAAACGACGTCTTCTTTCGCGATTCCGAGTTGTGACGACACGATGGCCTGCACGGCTTGCGGATTCTGCGTCGGCGCCCACGCCGTGACTTTTCCGTCTTTAAATTCGGCGAGCGCCACGAGGGGCTCCATGGGCGTGTGCGCGAGCAGCGGAACGTAGTAATCGGCCTCCACTACATTTTCGGTGGGAAATGTTTTATCGGAATCGCCGACACTGCGAATGACTTTGCCGGGCTTGTGCGACGTCTCGCGGAGTTCTTTCTTGTATTCCGCGGAGTCGTAGGTTTCGTTCGGTCCGTTATCCCAAGTGATTTTCAGTTTCTTGCGGCCCTGGAATGCAGCCCAGGTGTTGTCGGCGATCACGGCGACTCCGCCTAATGGCTGGAACGCCGCTGGGGGCTTGAATGGGTCGATGCTGACGGTCTGGCGCACTCCCGCGACCTTGAGCGTTTCCTGATCGTCGACGGTTTTTACTTTGCCGCCGAACACGGGAGGATGTTCGATCGAGGCGTAGACCATGCCCTCCATCCGCGCATCCATTCCAAAGACAGCTTTGCCGGTGCAAAGATTTTCGAGGTCAACGCTCTTCGCTCCCTTGCCGATGTAACGCCAGTCGGCGGGCTTCTTCAGTTGCAGGTCTTCTTTCTTTGGAACGGGAAGGTGCGAGGCGTCCGCAGCGAGGTCACCATAAGCCAGGCGCCGGCCGCTTGCCTTGTGAACTACCACGTGCAACTCGGTGGAACATTCAGCTGCCGGAACATTCCAGCGTGCAGCCGCTGCCTGCAGCAACATCAAGCGGGCGGTCGCGCCGCACTCGCGCATGGTGGTAAAAAATCTTCTAACGGATTGCGAGCCGTCGGTATTTTGATCTCCATATCGCTTGTCGCCGATGCCCTGATCGATCTTGACGCGCTTCCAGTCGGCGTCAAGTTCGTCGGCCAGCACCAGCGGCAACGATGTGCGGATCACGGTCCCCATCTCGGAGCGATGCGCAATGATGTAGACGGTTCCGTCAGGCTGAATCCCGACGAAAAGATTGGGATGAAACGCCGCGCGGTCGGCCTCGCTCTGCCAGTCCAGAGGCGCGCCCTGAGCTAAAATCGACGGGATGAACCGCGCGTGTCGTACAGCGAGAACGAACGCGCCCGCGCCAAACGCGCCTTGAAGAAATTTCCGCCGGCTTACGTTTTCGATTTGCGTCATGCTGTTTTCCCCGCTGCCAGCTTGATGGCCTGGCGAATTCGTTGGTAGGTTCCGCAGCGGCAGATGTTTCCTGCCATGGCTTCATCGATTTCGTTATCCGTGGGATGGGGCGTGCCTTTCAAAAGCGAAGCAGCCTGCATGATCTGGCCGGACTGGCAATATCCGCACTGCGGAACGTTCAACTCCATCCAGGCTTTCTGCACCGGATGCAGGCCGTTCGCGCCGAGATCTTCGATGGTTCGAATCTCGCTGTTCGCCGCCGAGCTCATCGGCGTCACGCACGACCGGATTGCTTGGCCATTCTTGTGCACAGTGCAAGCGCCGCAAAGCGCCATGCCGCACCCGAACTTGGTTCCGGTCAGCGCGAGAATGTCCCGCACGTACCATAAAAGGGGCATGTCAGGATCGCCGTCGAAACTGCGATCGATTCCATTTACCTTGAGCTTGATCATCCGGATCCCTTTCTTAACGCAGATGGCATTCTACGACTAGGGATGGCGGAAGCCAATCGGGAAAGCCGGGAGCGGATTTTAGTACGGCCATGCTGTCCTCGCCAGCGATTTGCATAGGTCCCTTCGACAGGCTCAGGGCAGGCTCTTCGTTGGGAGTCCTCGGCTATCGCCGGGGACTCCGCTTCCTCAGGATGACAAGGCGTTGGGGCGAGGCGCTCCCGAGACCCCGCAGCCAATGCGGGGCGAACCCTATCCGTTAATCACTGTCGCGCTTCCGGCCCAGCGATAATTGGAAGGACGCGACTCTGATGAAGTCCCTGATTACACCCGGCATTTGTCTGGCGGCCATCGCGCTGCTGCTGCATACCGGCTTGCTCGCGCCCAATATAACGCTCGTCACCTCTGCCTTTGGCGCCGCGACCGTCGCAGGACTGCTGCTCGCCTGGCGATTTCATTCCAGCCGAATCTTCTTCGCGCTGTTGTCCCTATTCCTGGCTCAGCAGGCAATCGCATACTTTTCCAAAGGACATGTTGGCACCGGTCCAGGCAGCACTGCGTTAGCTGCCGCGGGCTTGCTATTGCCGCTCAACTTCGTGCTGCTCTCGTTCCAGCAAGAGAAAGGATTCACGGTTTCGAGCATCGCTCCTCCATCCTTATTATTATTCTTCCAGTCCGTAATCGTGGCCGTGCTCTGCCGTCCCGACGCAGCGCAACGCGCTCTGCATCACGCTTCCGCGCGAGCCCCGCTGCCCTTCGCCACATTACTGGCATTCGCCGCAGCCGCAGTAGTGTTGCTAATACGCTACCTGCTCTTTCACAAGCCGGTCGAAGGCGGACTTTTATGGGCGCTCGCGGCCTCGCTCCTGTCGCTTTACTTCGGAGGCGTAGGACGAATCCCAACAGCATACTTCGCCGCTTCCGCATTCATCCTCGCGGGGGCGATCGTCGAGACATCTTACCTGCTCGCCTATCACGACGAACTCACGACGTTGCCCTCGCGTCGCGCCTTCCATGATGCATTGCTGCGGCTGGAGTCCCCGTACTCCATTGCGATGGTGGACATCGATCACTTTAAGCGCTGCAATGACACCTACGGCCACGACACCGGAGATCAGGTATTGCGCATGGTCGCGGCAAGACTGGCGCGAGTCACGGGTGGAGGACAAGCTTACCGTTGCGGTGGCGAGGAATTTGCCATAGTTTTTCCCGGCAAGATAACAAGCGATGTGATGCAACATCTGGAAAAGCTGCGTGGCGCAATCGAAGCCAGCACGCTCACCGTGCGCGGGCCAGACAGACGGCAAGAAATGCGCGGTCCCGACCGCCGTACCCAACGGGCGCGCCGCCGCACTCAAGGCCAGGCAATCCGGCAACTCGCACGCGCTACATCGCCCACGGAGATATCAGTCACCGCCAGCATGGGAGTAGCAACCTCGATGCGGGAAGATTCATCCGCGGAAGAAGTCATACAGGCAGCCGATAAGGCTCTCTATCGCGCCAAAGCCGGAGGACGCAATCGCATCGAAACCGCAGCCTCACCCCGCCGCCGTACTCGCAGCAAGGCCGCCGGCATCGCGTGAAGTGAATCCGAAGATGGTCGGAAGAAGTTCCCCAAGATAAATCAGAGAACGTCCGGCCCGGAGCGTCATTCACGGCGGAAGCAATGACGCGCCGGACTCGTACGTTTTCGCAAGCACCACAGGCCGTGCGGTCAGCCCGCGGTCGAAGGAGGCGTCGAATTTCTCCGGCCACTGCCGGCACAAGCCGGACACTTGATACGGATAAATGCAACGCCCTCAGACTTACCGCGAATGTCCACGGGCCGCGCAATATATCCGGTACCGCCGCAGTGCGGGCAGTTCTTCGGATCCACTGATCCCCCTCAGTTGGAATGAGTTTTTCATTAATTTGAGAGAACAGCGCCACAAATTTAATCTTGTTACGAAAAACGAACAACGGGTCGCGCCTGTCCGTCGCCGTTCAAGGTGAAAACCTGCAAGGGGATGGCTGTGTTAAGCTAATGAAAACCGCAGCCGGAGAGGTGGCAGAGTGGCCGAATGCGGCGGTTTGCTAAACCGTTGTACGGGCTAACACCTGTACCCAGGGTTCGAATCCCTGCCTCTCCGCCAGATGTCTTAAAGCCCGCAGTCATAATCGTTTACCTCGCGTTTACCTTCGAATCGATCACATCACCCGCGGTCTGTCGGCACCCGAGAGGTGCATATTAGGTGCATATTCGAGAGATCGCTGAAATTGCTGCATCGCCGCAACGGCGTCGGAGTCCGCGGTCTTGATGTAACAGTTTTGCGTGACCGCGACGGTAGCTTGCCGCAAGATTCTCTGGATGATCTTGTCGGAAACTCCAAACTGGTAAAGATTCGTCGCCAGACCACGGCGGAACGCATGCCACCCATGCCACCGGACTCCCGCTTTGGTGATCAGAGGCACGATGACCTTTGCCGCCAAAGCGTCCAGGTTGACAGGCTTTCCCGCTGAGCTGAGAAACATCAATCCGTTCGCGGGATTGCCTGACAAGCGTCGGTGCGAATCTAGCAGTCGCGCCAGTTGCGCAATGACGGGAACTGGCGCTTTGCCTTTTCGGGTTTTTGGCTCCAGTGCATGCCCCCTCCAGATAGAATGAGAGATGAGTATCTGCTCTCCGTCGTAATTCTCCCAGAGCAACCCGCGCAGTTCACCTTTGCGTACTCCTGTGAATGCCGCGGCCGCTATGATCGTCGAGACTGGTTCCGGCAGCACGTTAAGCATCAGCGTGATCTCTTCGAGAGAATACGCATATGTTTCACCAGCGGGCTTGCCCTTAGGCAATACCACGTCCCGCATCGGATTCTCCGAATTAACCACACCCTGACGTTTGGCGTACCGAAAAATCCCTGAAAGGAACGCCTTGATATGAGCAAGAGTCGTGGACGTTAGCTTGTGTTCCTTTGCTATTGACTCCAGAATTCTTTCGCCATCAACCGTCCTGAATTCGCGTAGCATGTTATCGCAGCGCGGCTCCAGGTACCGCCTCCACATATTCCGATAGCCACGGAAGGTGCTGATCCGATTGTGCTCTTCAACAAACGGCAAGTAACGGTCTTCGGTGAAGCGAATCAAGCTCATTGCACTTTCAGGCGTGCTCCTCGCGAGGTTGATCGATTCGAGGAACTCCCTCGCGCGATCTCGTGCAGCAGTTTTGTTCGGACACTCCAGTCCGAAATTTGCTAGTTTCTTGGTTTTCTGGACCCTTCGAACCGAACCATCCGCAGCGAACTCGGAGTCGTAGTATCGAAGTAGCCATATACTTCCCTTGCGATACAGATAACCTTCTTGGTGACGGGTTCCCTTCATGTGCTCTCCTTTCCGAGAGCCCGTCCCACTGCCCTATTGCTGGTCGCTACTATACGCCGCTCGGCCCAATCTTCCAGTTCCGGGCTGCCCCAGCGGAAACGGACGTATTTACCGAAGCGAACATGGGGAAGGGGGTCTATAGAGCGCGATCGCACCTGTTCACGGATCCACGACTCCGGCAGGCCCCAGCGTGCCGCCAGTTCCTTGCTATCGATGAACTCATATCGCGCCAGCGACTTGAAGTTCTCTGTGGCGGAGTCACGGGGTTTGGTGATGCTTTGCATTTCTTGTTGCATTAGGCCAGAATCCACATTCTGGGGGAAGGGCCTCATTGTCCGAGAAAATATGAGGGGACATCCGCAGTTGCTGAATCCCGCCGCGCGGTAAGGTAGCAGCTAGGACGACATTTCTTGTCCGGAATTAATTTCCGGACAGATCACCATCGTCTGATTTCCTGGCACAACGGGAAAGCAGACGACGCATCCCGCGAAGATGATCTTTGTCTCCGAGGGAGACCAATTGTGACCACGTCTTGACAGGGCCGGTCTTTGAATTCGAGTTGCGGCTGTTGAAAGCCTTCAGTTCTTGCGCAGACTTGCCTTCGAGGTGAGCACTGGGCGGCAGATGGCCGGCGGCGTCGAGGGCTGAGGCTATCTTCCGCAATTGATCATCGGATACCTGAGTATGACCGTCGGAGATCGCTTTTCGCCATAGCCCACCGGCACAGACGATAAAAGATCGATCTGCTTTTGGACTACGGCCGGGTTTCTTTCTGTTCAGTTCACTCTCTGATACGCGGGCGTCTGGTCGACCTTCCGCTGCCGAGGGCTGCGGGATTAGCTCAGCTAGCACCTCTGTGGGCGTGTTTGTTGCACCCATGCGTGCGCTTTGCAGTGTCTGCTGCGATACCCTGAGTTGCCGTTCAGCGTGCTCACATTCCCTCGCTTCAATCTCAAGGCGCCTTTGCCAGCGGCCCTGAAGCTGTCTCATCCGGAGATCTAGGCTATTCAAGTGTGCAGTCCTAAGACTAAAGGGGAGACTCGTGTGCCTAGCAGATCGTGAGAACTCGTTTGCAATTGAGTTAGCTCGGACTCGAAGCATACTAACAATATGCGCACAGACACGTCGCACAAATCCGGCAGACTTGGTGTATCCCTGGGTTTGCCAGACCTCGCAATAGATCTCATACACTCTCCGAGCCCACTCGTCGGCACGCTCCACCTTCATCTGCAAAATCAGAGAGGGCACGCTGTTCAGATTGAGCCGATTCTCGAACCGAATGCGGCTCTCGTCTGCTTTTATTCGAGTACGCATCTCTTGGGACAATACGACTTTTTTCAAGACCACGAGGCGGTGGTCGATGTCTTCCCATCGAAAGAGTGGCATTTAATGATGTCTCGCTCGACCCAGAAGAGATGCGAGGTTTTTATGGGCATCCATTCACGAGATTGCACCCGCCGGCAACTCGGCCCAAGTCTAAGGCTTCTTGTCCCGCGCCCAGCGAGCCCGTGCTGCTTTTCGGGCTTGCTCTGATCGCTGCTCGGCAGTCCGATTCCTAGCAGTGGCCTTTCCGCCGCGGCGTCCTAGCTGAACAGCTGCCGCGTTCTTTCTTGCCATCAGGGCTTTCTACACCAACTGGGCACTACTCGGCAATGACTTGATTTATGCTCACCGCTGAGCATATAATCTAGGCGCAAAGAAAGCGCGCCGTACCGGTGCTACTAACACCGACACGGCGCTAACCACAGTCGCCTATTAAGGAGGCAACAATGGCTAGACAGCAACGTAGCACCACTCGCAGGCGTCTATTCCGCAAAGCCCAACTCACCAGCGCCGACACCACAAATGAGCGGACTTGTAGCAGTAATCTTAATTTGGTTGGTAGTCAGCGCGGTGAGCGTATAGACTGAGGGGGTAGGGGGAGTAAGAAGCACCGTGAGGCATCAGAGTTGCGTACTCCGTGGCGATTGGGAGGTTAAACAAAACCCGAAATCCCGTGACACGGATAAGTTGTACAATGGCCGCTGTCCTAAGTGTCACAAGGAATCCTAGGTCTATGGATTGGCTTAGGCATCACATTTTGAGTTGGCTTGGCCGGCATCTTCTTGCCGTGATTGGCGCCCCCACATCCATAGCATTTTTGACATATTTAGCCAAGAAATTTGGCGATAAGATCCTAGACGCCCTGCCCGGTTGGATCAAACGCAAGCGCCAGAAACTCCTTACGGATTTTGTCGACTTTTACCGCGGCGAAATCGATATGCACTCTCATGCCTATGTTCCAGGAAGCACGCCTGACACAGGAAAGCGAATCGCAGAAACAAATGCAGTCGAAAGCCTTTGCAAATGGATGGAAGGGACTAACTCCTTCTTCGTGCTGTCTGGAGAGCGCGGAATAGGGAAGAGCCGAACTTGTATCGAGCTTGCCAAGAAAGTGAATCCGGCCCGTCGGTTCACCTGGGTCAATCGCGACCGCGTTCGTTGGATCAACATCAAGTATTACAAGACCGAACTCGCGGCCACGAATAGCGTCAGCGTCGAGCCGTTAGTAAAAGAAGAAGGCGTCTACGTGTACGACAACTACAGTCAAGGCGACAGCCTCCTTCCGTCAATTTCCCCCCTTATTCTTCGCAAAGGCGCCAAGCTCCTCGTGGTGTCGAAAGAGTTCCAAGGCCCAGCTAGCAAGCTCCTTGAGCTGACAACTCCCCTCGACACATCTCCCTCGAAGATGGCGGGGGGCGACCTGCGGGAAGTAATTCGAGCGAGAGCGGCCTGGCGCAAAAGCCAAGTCGACGAGCTCACGATTGACAGAATATTGAGGTTGGCCGATGGAATTCCTGGAGTGGCCGTACTTTGCGTCGACAGGTTCGCAAAAAGAGGACGGCTCGAAGGAATCGACACTCTCGACGATCTGTACTCTGCCGTGTTCAGTGACCTGCAGATTTGAAAGATTTTGAAGGACTTACGATTCTCTACAATAACAAAGCGGAAGGAAAGGAGCGTGCTGCTCTTCTCTCAGAAGGACAGGAACGTGCCGATCTTCTAGAAGAAGCTATTACGCTTTGCGAGCGGAGCTTAGACCTTTCACGCAACCTTAAAGCCAAGAGGTTCGAGTCGTATTCGGAGACGGTTCTGGGCATGTGCTATCGGGATAAGCTCGAATGGGACAAAGCCCTGGAGCACTTCAACCTCGGAATCCAAATCAAGGAAAGCTTTAATGATAGATATGGCTTAGCGTACTCAATAGGAGAGATGGCCATCATGGATTTGGAAAGAGGTCTATTGGATAGGGCCGAGGAGGGCATCACGAAGGCTATTGCATCATTCTTTTCACTTGACTGTTTGGGTGATGCCCGCCGTTTAGCAAAAAAACTACAGCGGTTGGCGGACGCCTTTCGAGTGCGAGGAAATGAAAACCGGGCACAAGAATTGACACAACTCCTTGCCATATCTCTCTCAAAGGCTGCCAGCACTTCAAAATAAGGCTTGTGGCGTCGGATATTCAAGAATGCGAATGTGATCTACCATCAAAACAAATGGCGGAGTGCAAGGTAACACTCCGCCGGGTAACCTAGGCAACAACTTTACAGAGTCGCTTTGCTCCGAGTGTCTGTTTTGCTCTTTGTCGTTTTCTCTCGTTTGGCAGCCAATTCCTCGGCAACGGCTTTATGGAGCTTCGCACCGTCCACTCGGTAGCGTTTGGCGGCGTCCATGAGAACGTCTTCGCGACTGCCGGTGGATCGCTGATACGCCGAATCCAGAAGGCTGATTTCCAGAAGGAGCTTGCAGAGTTCGGCCTCCTCATATTTGCCTACCTGCTTGGCCAAAACCTCCTGCGCGGACGCAGAGTCCTTCTTCGTCTCTACCTTGTGCCGCTTCGCCAGAGCCGGGACTTGGCTGTAGGAGAGATGGCCGATCAGGTAATGGGCGACCGCTAGCAGGTCGGCCTTCTTTAACGGAGCCGATACNNGCCCGCTCCCGCTCGACTTGCTGCGGAGAAGGCGTGTTGGGGTGGTGGACACGGCAAGCTGGATCGGCACAAACCTTGACCACCTGTCCGCGCTTGCCGCCGTCCATGACGATGGCCTCCGCCATCTTGTCGCATGGCTTCTGGTTCGAGGGGAGGTTGGTGCTTGCGCCGTTCGGCTTGGGTTTCTTGATCTCCAATTCCACGTACTGATTCCGTCCCAAGGGAGCGCCCTCACGGGAATTCCACGCCGCCGAAATCTGGATTAGCTGCGGCTTGGTTTCCAGAGTCTTTTTCACGGAAGCGTCGATCTTCGCCCGGAAACAATCGGGAGATGTGCATTATGTGGAATCAGGAGTCAAGCTGGAACACCGGCGATAGCGCTCACAACCCTTCAATGAGCGCTATGGGGATTTTTCGCCAACCGACAAATAGTTCCGGAGTCAGAGTAAGTCATGAGTTGACCATGCGGTTGAGGTTCCGGCCCGGCTTGAACAGATGGATTCGAGATTGGGTCGTGCTAGAGTGGGGTGCTGTTTATCTTGACCGTCAGGGAGAGATTGAAATGGCTCGAATTCTGGTTCCGAGTATCACACCGGAACGGCCTGTGCGCAGAGGCCATTCGCCTTTCAGCGTGTACCTGATATTCCTGGTTGCTCTATTCAGTGTTCGCGGCTGGTCCCAGTCGCTTGTGATCAAGGACGTAACTGTGATCGATGCCACCGGTCGCGCTGCCGAACCGCATAGCACCGTGGTCATTGATGGCGATCACATCGTTGCCGTAAGCCGGTCGAAGAAAACACATCTTCCACAGAACGCCGTAATCGTCGACGGCACGGGCAAGTTCCTCATCCCCGGCTTGTGGGACATGCATGTCCACGGTGCGTCAGACACCCGCGCTCCTTGGAGTCATCTTCTTTTTGTGGCGAACGGAGTAGTCGGCGTTCGTGACATGTCAGGTCCGCCCGACGCAAATGCGTGGCGCGCTACGCAGGCGTCCAATCCGGATCCATCGCCCACCATTTACCTAGGCAGTCCGATCGTCGATGGTCCAAACCCAGCCTGGCCCGATTCCATTGTTGTGGCGAATGAAGCGCAGGGGCGCGAAGTAGTGGATCAACTGCAACAGCGTGGTGCGGACTTCATCAAGGTCTACAGCGGGTTGTCGCGCAACGCTTACTTCGCAATCGCCGACGAGGCCAAAAAGCGTGACATTCCATTCGAAGGTCATGTGCCGGATGCGGTGACAGCGGCCGAGGCAAGCGGCGCCGGCCAGAAAAGCATCGAGCATCTCACCCAGGTGGCTGAGGGTTGCTCAAAAGAAGAGAAGACCATCGCCGCAGAACGGCAGAGGCTGGAAGCCTCGTTCCGGGCGCCGGACGCGACCATGCCGCAAAAAATCGCCGCCGGGCAAAACATTATTCGACTCAACTTTCATGTGGTTGAATCTTTCGACGAAGCCACTGCCCAGTCTCTGTTTGCGCAGTTCGTGAAGAATGGAACCTGGCAAACTCCCACGCTCACCCTGCTTCAAGGCCAGATCGACGATCCCCTGAGTACGAATGACCCACGATTGCAATATCTGAGCAAAGAAGTGCGGGCAAAATGGGACGCCGGCTATTACAGTCACTTTCCTCCCCCGGCTCGAGCCGCAATGGTCCAGTTGGCAAAGGCTGAATTCGACGAATCCAAAAAGATTGTGGCTCTCATGTACCGGATGGGTGTCCCCATCCTCGCCGGCACTGACACCATGAATCCACACTGCCTCCCCGGCTTTGGCATCCATGACGAGCTCGCATTCCTGGTCGATGCCGGTTTACCTCCGCTTGCTGCCCTCCAGGCCGCCACTCGCAATGCAGCTCAATTTATGGGGCAACAGTCCCGGCGCGGCACCATTGAAGTGGGCAAAACCGCCGATCTCGTTCTACTCGACAAAGACCCGCTCGCCGACATTCATAACACCAGTTCCATTCAAGCGGTCGTGCTTAACGGCAAGCTGTTCCCCCGTGCCGTTCTCGACGCCATGCTGACCAAAGCCCAGACGCTAGCCGGCATCCCAGATGCCGCCGCTGCACCCGGAAAATGAGGAATGGCGTTTCCTGAATACAAGGCGAATTGAATCCAAGTTGTAGAGAAGTCAGCCACTCCAAAGCAGCACAACGATCCGATTGTCTGTTTCCGCATCACACCCACGGCACTCATCGAAATCGATCCCCCAGCCGAGTCCAGCTTAGGGAAAGTAACTCTTGTAACCAGGCGATTTACACTCAAAACCCCCACGCCGGGGCACGATGAGTGTAATCGGCGATAGCGCTCACAACCCATCTCGGGCTGAAAAACATTTTCACCGTAGCCTATCCGAGCCATTCACACGCATCAACCCAGAGGTTAGAGTGGTTGTGAGCAGACTTCGGGGGAGGGCTGTTCGACTCACGTCCCATGACTCTTTGAGCCTGGGGCGTTTTGTTTTGCTTCGGATCAGAGGTCAGCAGCCCTAGCAGCCCGCGGCAGAGAATGAACGCACAAGGCTCGAATTCTTGCACCCTGCCCGCCTATCAAGGGTGTTCGTGAGGAGAGGCCCGACTTTCATCTGCCCTACAGATCGTTGTCGACAAGAAAGCGGCCATAGTCGTTGCTTTCAAGCCAGTCGTATAGATGAATCTGGTACAGATAAGAGGCTACGACTTCCTCGCCGAGTTCGTGGGTCTCCGTGCACACGAAAGGAACGTTCAGTCCGGCGAGGACAGCGATCAGGGACTGCAGAGTGCAGTTGGGGTTAATGTTGGAATGACCATAAGGAGACTTCACCTGGCTGAGCGCGGCTGAGATTACCAATAGCCGATGAGGGAAGGAGCTCATGAGCCGGAGCCGATTGATAAACACCGGACGGTCCACCGTGAAGGAATGAATCAGGTCGGCGAGGTCCTTCCGCTCCACGGCACAGATGTCCTCCAGACCCGCGACGGTGTAGTCTCCAACTCTGAGAGCCTTTCTCTCGACTCCTACGAACCAGCCAGAGAAGCGCGAGAAATCGAAAGGCGTCTGTTCCCGAGTGTCCACCAGTACCACCGCACGCGGCGCCCTGAGCTGGGTGCCGCCACGCTCTGCAAAAACCGGGATTGGCGGGGGCAATACTGGGGCTGCGGTCATTTGCCATTCGAGCGGAGAGGCAATCAGTGGGCGTAGTCGTCTCATCATTGTTTGTCGACAGACCGCTATCTTAACTCCCCTTCAGCCCTTATCGTCGCACACGCGATTCCCAAGTTCACGCGGAGTCGGTCCCGCCGGTGTAGGGATATCGGCCAGTTGTTCAAGCAGCTTTTCCATTGCCGCAACTCCATCATCAACCGCAGCCAATTCTGAGTCGTTCAGCGGTATCGCTTGGCGTAGCTGAAGCAAGTTGGCTTTGCCCTGGAGCAACTGTACCTGCGACGAGCCCTTAGGCATATAAAAGCTGCATTTCGCACAAGCCATCCTGTGCGGGCACTGGTCGAAGAAATCATAGGTGCAGTACCCATGTCCGAGATCGTAGAACTTCCAGGGTTCAGTGGCTGCACGCCCGCTGCGGACGATCTCTTGGTCTACGAGCACCTCAATCGCGCGAAGGTTTCGCGCGAAGTAGCCAGCATCGGCATACGACTTTGCCAACTTGATGGGCGTGATCTTTGCATAGTGCTGCGTCGCGGCCGGCGTGCTGTGGCCGAGCCACTCCTGCAACTCGAAGAGCGTCATTGGTTCTTTGGCATTGAAGAGCTGCGACGCAATCGTGGAGCGGGCGCGATGGCTGGTGATGTTGCCGCGAACATCTGCGGTTGCAACTCCCGCCTTGCGGCAGAGTGTGGGAATCAAGACTTTGTTCAGATAACTCTTCCCGACAACTGTCAAGCGAAACAGAAAAAGAAAATCGACCGACTCGCCCGTCTTCCAATCTGGCAGCTTCACCCCATTCGGCCGCACCTTCTCCCACGCCGAAATCATCTCGCCGACGATTGGATCGACAGGTTTGGTAAATGCTGTACCCGTTTTGTTGACCGGAATATCGAGCATGCAAACCGCACCGCCGGCCAGAGTCTCACCATTGCTCGGTACAGAGACATCCTCTTTCTGCCAGCGAACGCAGCCCACGCGCAAACGTAGTATCTCGTTGTTTCGCAGGCCGGCGAACAGCCACGTGACGGCAAGCGCTTTGCACAGTTCGACTGGATAACTGCTCTCCAGAGGCTTCCGTTGAAAAGGACCACGCTTCGGAAGGTCCTCTGCGGTCAGATTCAGCCCGGCCCACACCAATTTAGCCCAAACATCGTCGGCAATGATGCGGGGGTTCGGCCCGATCTTCGCAAGGACGCTTTTTGGCGTAACGAAGCTGCGGATCGGATCGAACCGGCGCGGGATTAACTCCCACTCTTGCAGATCGCGAAAGAAGACGCGAAGGGCAGAGATTCTACCGGCATATGTGCTCGGTTTGAGTGCTTGGCCCTGGTTCTTGATGTGAACTGGTGCAAAAGTACACCAGTCGCCCGCACGCCATTGGCAGGTTACCGCAACCGCCTCGGCTGCAAGGTCGCGAGTCCAATCGGCCGGGGAGTTGATCGCAGGATGCTCGTTCGCCAACCATCGCCCAACGTTCAAGAGGAAGTAGTAGCTCTTGCGCCGGTAACGGTCGGAGACGGTAGATGTATCCAACCAGCGACGGCACAGGCGAGCCCACTCTGTAGGCACGCCTTCCGTGATCTCGGGAAGGTCTGCCCTGACAACGAACGGACGCACGATCTCCATCGGCTCTAGAATCGCGCCGATTTTTGCGAGCACCCGAGAGATTGCGAATGCACAGTACGTACCGAGCCGGGGAGGCCGCCGCGCGATGACACTGCGCAGTTGGTCGAGAGTGATGTCTCTCAAGTGTGGTGAGCGGATGAACAGCAAGCACTCAAAGATAGTTCTCATCACTTGATCGCTTGTGCCCGCTCGCCGATAGCCCCACCCCAAGAGCGACTCCCGCACGCGTTCAGAAATGTTCTTCGTATGCTCGCAACCGAATACCTTTCGTGCGAGACAGGAATAGACGACATGGTCGCCCCTGAGGCGATGCAGCTCAGAAAAACCGCACAGCAGATAAGCAATCGCGACTCCGTGCTGGCGTGGCGCGAGCCGGGCATCAATCGAATCGATCCATTCCTGCGTAGTCCATCCCCAAAAGGATCGTTGGCGTTCGGCCATCTCGCGCAGAAAGAAGAGCAGAACGTACTTCCGGCGATTCGTGATGATTCCGGTATAGTCGAGCGCGTCGTTCAGTGGCCAAACCAGCCGGTCGAGAGCCGCTCCGAAGTCCATGGTTCTCCCATAGCGATAGAACCTGTACGCTTCCGCGTACCGCGTTAGCATGTCCTTTTCAACGGATGTTAGCTGCGGAGAGCGGTCGTATCGTTCCAGATTGATTGGCCAGGTCCATGGCCCATCGTCGGCCTTTTTTGGAAGAATCTTCTCAGGTCCCCACTGGGCACGGGCTCGTCGAAACGAGTCTGATTGTTGCTTTGCTGTGCGGCTTTCGAACCATGGTCGGACAGTTTTCGGACGCTTCTTCTCAAGAATGATCTGGCTGCTCATGCCGTCATCTCCGCGAGCATGCGTGTGCGTTGGGCATGTACCTCTGCCATGCCGGCGGCGAGCTTTCGGGCAAGGTCGCGACCGCTGAGGTGTATATAAAGGAGAGTCGTCTGTACCGAGCGATGACCGGCAAATGTTGCGATCTCGTGGATATCCCAACCGGCGCGGGCTAGATCGGTCAGGCACAGGTGACGAAGCGTGTGGGTTGTGAATCGAGGAACTTCGGCGCGCCTTGCGATTCGAAGGACAATCTTCGACCAGGACCAGATAGAAATGGGAGCAGAGTAGTTGCGGCGTGATTCAGAAAGAAACAGTGGGCCTCGTTTTTGCGCGAACGTGCGCCGGTGATCGAGATACCCCGCGAGCAAAGCACCGCTTGCGGCGGAGTATGGCACGACACGGTCCCGTCGGCCCTTTGTGTTTTCGGCACGAATCCAGATCGTGCGACGCGAAGGATCGATGTCGTTGGTGCAAATACTGCAAAGTTCCTCGCGCCGCAGTCCAGCATCATAAGCAAATGTCAACATGACGCGATTGCGGATCGGCTCCTGAGCCGCCGCGGCAAGGATGGTCTGCCAGTCATCCTCATTCGGCACCCACGGTAGCTTCCTGTGCCGAGGGACAAGCGCCCGTCCTCCGTTGTACGCTGTGGGATTCTTCTGGCAGATACCTTCTTCGACCAGGTAGGTGTAGAACAGCCTGAGTACAGTGAGCCGCTGCTGAACCGTGGCGTTCGACAGATAACCGTTGTGGCTCTGCAAGCTGGTTAGATACGCGCCGATATGGACCCGCGTGACGGTTGGGACGGACAGCTGCTGCTGGGAGAGAAAACGTAGAAAAACCTCAAGCCCTTGCGAATATGCATCGAGCGTGTTCCGGGCAAGCCCCCGATTCGACTGAAACGTCAACCACAATCGGCACAGTGGATCGGCTGCGGCCACGGGACAGCGATCCCAGCGTACGGGATGAACGGCAAAGATGCTGGTCACGTTCCCCTCCTGCGGCGAACCCGATGAGGATAGAGGAAGCGCAGTGGTTGCAGTCAACAGCGCTTCTATAGCGCTGGGCCGGGGAAGGGGAACTGCCCCCTTCCCCGGCACCCCATCCCCAAAACCAAAACCAGATTCCACATAACTAACATGAATCTTTCCGCACGTCGGGAAAAAGTAGCTTGTTGAATCCAGTTCGCTTCGGGCAGTTGGCGCACGATCCTGCTTCGGGAACGAGTGTCTCATCCAGCTTGTCAAAC
>PLDC01000008.1 GCA_003134995.1 Acidobacteriaceae bacterium
GAGGCAGGCGTGCCACTTCCACCGTAGAGCGAGACGGCGGAGCCGAGCTGAAGTACTTCGCATACACCGCATTCATCGCGGCAAAGTCGTCCATGCTCTTGAGAAACACCGTAGACTTCACAACCTTCCCCAACCCGCTGCCCGCAGCTTCCAGTATCTCCGAGAGATTGCGCAGCACGCGCTCAGTTTGCGCCGCCACGTCGCCGGCGATCACCTGCTGCGTGGCCGGATCAATCGCGATCTGCCCGGATGTGAATACGAATCCGTTAGCTTTGATGGCCTGCGAGTAAGGCCCGATCGCCTGAGGAGCGTCTCTCGTGGAAACGATTTCGCGCATAGGAGCGGTAGGCGGTAGCTCTAAAAAAACAACACGCCAACAAGCAATTAACTCAAATTGGTCAGCAAAGGTCAACCACTGCCGATGCGACCCGACAACAAGGGAACTCAGGGACGGCGAGCGCGGATAATCGGGAATTCAAGTGCGATGTGGAAGCACAGAGCCGGAAGCGCAGGGCGGAAGCGCAGCGAGAAGAGCGAAGAAGAGCAGCCGAAACAAAGTTTTGCTGACCCCTAACCCCTACTCCCTGACCCCTGCCCGCTGCACCTCCACCTTCCCACCAATTCGCTCGCCGCTTCCGGCCACTCCGGAAACTGAAACTCAAACCCAGCTCGCAGCAGCCGCCCCGGAACCACGCGGCGGCTCTTCAGTATGAGTTCGGTCTCCGTCCGCAGAAATAGCGCTCCCAGTTCGAGTAGCGGCCGAGGTGCAGGCAATCCCACCCGTATTCCCCACGCCTGCCTCAAGGCGCGCATGAATTCGCGATTGGGCAGGGGATTCGGAGCGGCAACGTTCACCGCGCCATCAATCTCTTCATGAGCCATCAGGAATTCGATGCTGCGAATGAAATCCGCCTCGTGAATCCACGAAACGAATTGTTCGCCGGAACCCGCCGTACCGCCCAAGCCTAGGCGGACAAGACGAAGCAACTCAGCGAAAATGCCACCAGGGTCGGGGCTCATCGTCATAGCGCTGCGCAGAGCAATCTTCCGCGTGCGCGGAGTGGCAGCCGAGAAGAATGCCTCCTCCCAACTGGTGGCAACATCGATGCTGAACCGCCAGGTGGAGGGACAATCGCGCTCGTTCCCGCCGAGCTCGCCTGTGTCCTCGTCCATCGCGCGGTCTAACGCATGCCGGTAAATTGTGGCTGTGCTGGCATTCATCCAAACGCGAGGCGGATGAGTAAGTCGAGCAAGAGCCCGTCCGAGCACCAGGGTGCTTTGAACCCGTGACTCCTTGATCGCTCTCCGGTTCGCAGCGGTATATCGGCAGTTCACACTGCGGCCCGCGAGGTTGATGAGCACATCAGCACCATCCAGTTCGCGGGCCCAATCTCCCAAGGTAAATCCATCCCACTGGATCATTCGCCAAGGCGCAGGCTGAACTGATCGTGCGATCACCACAACCTGATGGCCGTGCTCGTGGAAATGCCGCGCGAGCATCGTGCCAATCTGCCCGTTACCACCGGCTATAACAATGCGAAGCGTATCGTTCATCGCGCCACCTCCGGAGCTGTTGCCTCCTCGCCATAAACAATCTCGAACAAGTCCGTGGCCAGCTTTCGCACCGGCCGCATCAACGGCAAACTCGAGAACCGAATCAGATTCACCACAATCGACAGGCTCTTCTGGAACAGCTGTCTGGTTCTGGTTTGCGCGGACGAGGAGTCATACACCCAAAACAAGAGCAGCCCCATCTGATACAACCACAACACCCGCGGCAGATGCATCTTCAGATCGTCAGGAATCTTCGTTTTCGACCCGTCCACTGCCGCAGACAAAAATCCAATATCCCGCTCGCGAATGGCGCGCGTCTCTTCGCTGAAAGGCGACAACGGATGTTGCGGATCGATATGCGCCGACAGCGCTCCCATCAATTTACGGTTGGAAGCGAAGTAGTTGAACTTCACGTCGATCACAGCTCGCAATCGCTCTACCAGCCCCTGTGTTCGCGCCAGCGCGTCCTCCAGCAAAGGATCAAGCTCCCGCTGTGCCCGCTCATAGAACCCCATCACCAGCGCGTCTTTAGAATCGAAGTAGTAGTAAGCGGCGCCCAAAGCGACTCCGGACTCCTGCGCAATCTCGCGCATGGTGGTCTTCTCGAAGCCGCGCTTGCGGAACAAAGCCAGCGCGGCTTCGAGAATGCGCGTCCGAGTCTCGTCGGACTTCTTTGTGGTTGTGATAGTGGCTCGCGTCATGGCTATGCCCGGGGCAGCGGATTAGCAGCTACCGGATTCGCGAACGAAACATCCAGGCCGGAACTGCTGCGAGTCCGCTTGCGCAGGCTCGAAAATACAACCAGATTAAAGAAGTGCATCCCGCCCAGAACCAGCAGTACCAGGCCAATCTTGTCGCTAACCAGTTCGATCGCCGCTCGCAGCGTGTTCAGATTCGTGCTCGTTTTGAGCGCAAGCGTAACGTAGCCGACATTGATCAGATAGAACCCCACCACCAACAAATGGTTCACGGAATCGGCCAGCTCCGTGTTTCCGTGAAAAGCATCCACTAGAAACACCCGGCCATTCTTATGAAGCGTCCGCGCCACCCAAATGGTAACCGCCAGGCTAATCAGTAGGTAACTCACGTAGCATCCGACGATATACATAAATCCCTCTCGAATATCGAAGAGTTGAACATGTTCAAATACAGGATGCGCCCGTTTTCGTCGGCTGTCAAGATAAAAATGAACACGTTCAAATCAAAGGAGTTGCTGCGCGTACGGCGCGCAAGGCGGGGTGGAACAGGCGCTCTAGGCCTGCGCTAGCACGCACTTCAGCCCTGAAGGGGAGAAATGTGGAAGCCCGGCACTGCAAGTGCCGGGAAAGGTGGCCACACGGAACAAGCCCCGTAGGGATACATCAGTTGTCATCCGCACTCTTTAGCCCCCGACCTCGCGCCCACCCGCAGCAGCTGCATTTTCAAACGGCATCTTTCGCGTAACAAGGAAGTACAGCGGGACACAGGTGACCGCCAATCCAAGTACAGCTCCCATGATAAGAAACGGTCCGAAATCAAAGTGAAACTCGGTTTGGTTCTGCAATAGCCGCATCCAGGGGAATATCGATTGCTGGTTCTCCAGCAGCCCAAGCATGCGCGCATGCCCTCCCGGAGCAAAATAGAAGACCGCGCTATTTACAAACGCAAAGACAAAATAAGCAATGGCGGCCATCCGTGCTGCCGGCTTCACGCGCAGCAATCCCAATCCGATGCCGAGCTGGGCTGCTGTGAAAGCTAGGTAGACCGAAACCGCGGGCCAACCCATCAGGATGAATAGGATGACGGGCCCGCGCATCACAAGTCCCAGCGGAAGGAACAAGCATCCTGCCAACAAGAACCAAGCGATAATCGTGATGCTGAGCGGCCGTTTTGCCGCGCCAGGTCCGCTCGCGCTAACAGACATACTTTGCGCCAGATAAGCGGGTTGTAGAGTTGACGGAGCGGCGACCAACTGCGCGGTCTGCCCAAACTGTTCCTTCACCTTCGCTCGATTCAGGAAAACCAGCCACCAGATGCCGACCCCCAGCTGCGTGAGCCAGAAAACTCCCATTACCATTCGCACGCCGAATATCGCCTGTGCGTCTGCGGCGTTGTTCGGAGTCGTGGGAAGGGGCACAACCAAAGACATCAATCCCGCGAAACCGCCCATCAGGATAAGCAGCACCGAGAAAACAATTGTGGAAATGCGGGCCCAGTTCTTCAGCCGCCACAATCCAATGCCGGAAACGATGCCCCAAACCGCAGGGAAGAAGTACATGAGCGAAATAGCGCCAAACAATACCTTGAAGAGGATCGGAGAACCAGGAAACGGATTCGAGCGGGGAACGGGTGCCAGAACCATCACCGCCAACATCAAGATCCCCATTGCGAACGTGAGCGCGGATCCGAGCAGTGACAGAATCGCAATAATCGACACTCCAATCGAACGTTTCATACCTTTACCTCCTCGTTGACAGCTGCCCGCCTCGACAACCAGCGGCTAGCACTCTATCTCGAAAGGCGATTGAATTCTAGTGGTGGGCTCGCAACAGAGGAGATGGAGATTCGCTTCCACTGGGAACTGGCAACTGGCGGCTGGCAACTGCACTTCCTCTAGATCTTCTGCAACCTCTGCACTTCATGTACGCCAGGAATCTTCCGCAACCCGGCCATGATTTGCTCAAGATGTTTCAGGTCGGAAATATCCAACACAATCTCCACGCTGGCCTGGCTGTTTTCGGTGCGAGCCCCAATGTTTTTGATGTTACTCTTAGCATCTCCGATAACTGTAGTAATACTTTTAAGCATACCGAAGCGGTCGTCGCAATACACTGTCAGCTTGACTGCGTAAGCCGTAGGCGTGCTCTCATCGCGCGCCCACTCCACGTCGATGCGGCGCTCCGGCTCGTACATCAGGTTCGTGACGTTGGGACAACTCACCGCGTGCACCGCCACTCCCTTGCCGCGCGTGATGTATCCGACAATGCTCTCTCCGCGAATCGGATTGCAACAGCGCGCCCGGTAGACCAGCATGTCTCCCTGGCCCTTGACCATGATCGCGTTGTGATCTCCAAACACGCGCCGCACCACGCTCGCGATCGCGCCCGGCGTATTCGACAGCCCCTCAGCCTCAATGTCGCCGGCCATCGAAGGCGTGGCGCCCGCCGGCAACAGGCGCGCCAGCACCTGTCGCGCAGAATATTTTCCGTAGCCAATGCCGGACATGAGGTCGTCCACCTTGCCCAGTCCGTAACCTGACGCAACTTTCTGCAGCGCTTCGTCCTTAATTTCTTTGAGAGCGATGCGATACTTGCGCGCTTCTTTCTCGATCACCTTGCGGCCAATCTCAATCGAACGCTCACGTTGGTGAACGTTTAGCCAATGCTTGATCTTGTTGCGCGAGCGCGAAGACTTGACCAATCCAAGCCAGTCGCGGCTGGGCTTGTGCCCAGCCTGCGTCAGGATCTCGACAATGTCACCGGAGTGCAGCTTGTGGCGCAGCGGCACCATGCGTCCATTTACTTTGGCGCCTACGCATGTGTGCCCGACCTCAGTGTGAATCGTGTAAGCGAAATCGATTGGCGTGGCCTCGCGTGGGAGCACCACAACTTTGCCCTTCGGCGTGAACGTGTAAACCTCTTCGGGATAGAGATCGACTTTCAGCGCCGTAAGAAATTCATTGGGATCGCTGACATCGCGCTGCCACTCGACCACCTGGCGCAACCACGCCAGCCGCTGCTCATCCTGCGCGGAGACTGGCCCGTCTTTATACTTCCAGTGCGCTGCGATCCCTTCCTCCGCCATCTTGTGCATCTCTTCGGTACGAATCTGAATTTCAAACGGCGTTCCATCTTCCGTGATCACTGAGGTGTGCAGCGACTGGTAAAAATTCGGGCGGGGCATGGCGATAAAATCCTTGATGCGCCCCGGCACCGGCCGCCAAATGTTGTGGATGATGCCGAGCACTGCGTAGCAATCCTGCAACGAGCGCGTGATGATGCGCATGGCAAACAAATCGTAGACCTGGTCTACAGAAATGCGCTGGCGCTGCAACTTCTTGTGAATCGAGAACAGGCGCTTGATGCGGCTCTCCACGCTGGCCTGGATGCCAGCCTCTTTCAGCTTGTCGTTGATGATGGCCTGCATCTTCGCGAGAAAAGCCTCGCCCTGTTTGCGGCGCGCGTTGACAGCTTTTTCGACCTGCTCATAGCCAGCGGGATCGAGGAAGCGGAAGCCCAGGTCTTCGAGCTCGCCGCGAATCTTTCCCATGCCGAGGCGGTGGGCGATGGGCGCGTAGATCTCAAGCGTCTCCTGCGCGATCTTGGTCTGGCGATCAGGCTGCAGATGCTCGAGTGTTCGCATGTTGTGCAGGCGGTCGGCGAGCTTGATGAGCACCACGCGGATGTCATCGACCATGGCGAGCATCATCTTGCGCAGGTTTTCCGCCTGTGCTTCTTCGCGCGTGGCGAAATCTATTTTGCTGATCTTGGTGACACCTTCGACGATGTGCGCGACCTGCTCTCCAAATTCTTTGCGGATGTCGACGATGGTGACCGAGGTGTCTTCGACTGAGTCGTGAAGTAAGCCGGCGGCGATGGCGACCGGGTCCATCTTCATTTCGGCAAGAACTAAAGCTACTTCGAGGGGGTGTACCAGATAAGGTTCACCCGAGGCGCGGGTCTGGCCTTCATGATTTTTCAGGGAGTAGTCGTAGGCTTTCTTGACGATGGTGAGGTCGTCGTGCGGACGATTTTCCTGAATCCGCTTCATCAGCTCGCGGAATTTCGTGAGCGTGAGAGCGGTAGTCGCGATCTGTTGGCGCAAGCTCGCCATGCAGGATTATATCCCGCGGGGCGCGGCCAAGTCGGATGGGGCTGGCGGGATGCGGGCTGGGACCTGCATTCCTTGGGCGCGCTGACGCGCAGACCTGCTAAGTGTTCCAACCGGAACATACTGGAGTTATGTGAGTACCGGAACATTTGTCCATGCAGTAATATATGTACGTTGAATGTATGTACGATTCTCCCCAACTGACAGTGTCCGCTGGGGTTAGGCAGGGCCGGAGGACGGCACTGGAACTCGCGGCCGCCGAGTGCTGCTCCGATCGCTGGGGGTCAAAGGCGCCCGCTCTGTTCCTCGAATGCCGCGGAGGCGAAAAACTGGGCGTCCCGCGGTTCTTTCTGAGCAGTCTGTTTGCACATTGTGCGCTAGCGTACCGACCATCGAATTAAGGCTCTGCTAGCATATGGCGCCCTGCGGGTTGCACGGAGCGCCGGGCTTTGTAACCTATCCGCTTTGAAGATACAGAACAAGCGGCTGTTAAAGGATGGGCAGCAATTGTGTGCCTGCCAAACCTGGGGGCAGAAAGTCGCATGACGAAGGCAGTAAAAAACAAGAGCCAGGAAAAGCGAAGCCTCCCTAAGTCGTTGACCGGCATTCAGGGACTGGATGAAATTACCGGTGGCGGATTTCCGCGCGGGCGGCCCACGCTTGTCTGCGGCAGCGCTGGCGCGGGCAAGACACTGCTGGCCATGGAGTTTCTTGTTCGGGGGGCCATGGATTACGGCGAACCGGGCGTCTTCATGGCTTTCGAGGAGACGGCGCCCGAACTCACGCAAAATGCCCGCTCGCTCGGATTCGACCTGGATGAACTGGTAAAAGAGAAAAAGATAGCCATCGATTTCGTGCGCATCGAGCGCAGCGAGATTGACGAAACCGGGGATTACGATCTGGAAGGCCTGTTCATCCGGCTGGGGGCTGCGATCGACGTGATCGGCGCCCAGCGGGTGGTGCTCGACACCATCGAAAATCTGTTTGCGGGATTGCAAAATCAGGGCATTCTGCGGGCGGAATTGCGCCGCCTCTTCCGCTGGCTGAAAGACCGGGGCGTAACAGCGGTCATTACTGCTGAACGTGGCGAGGGCGCGCTGACGCGGCATGGGCTGGAGGAGTACGTTTCCGATTGCGTAATTCTGCTCGACCACCGCGTAACCGATCAGGTTTCCACGCGACGCCTGAGAGTGGTGAAGTATCGCGGCACTGCCCATGGGACGAACGAATATCCATTTCTGATTGATGAAGACGGCTTCAGCGTTCTGCCCGTTACCTCTCTGGGCCTGCAGCATGAAGTGAGCGAAGAACGAATTTCGAGCGGCATTCCTCGTCTGGATACGATGCTCGGAGGCGAAGGATTTTACCGCGGCACAACGATTCTAATTTCCGGAACGGCCGGCACCGGGAAGACGAGCATGTCAGCGCATTTCGTGGATGCGGCATGCCGGCGGGGTGAGCGTTGCCTTTACTTTTCGTTTGAGGAATCGCAAGGACAACTGATCCGCAACATGCGGTCCATCGGTTTGAACCTGGACCAATGGGTGAAGAAAAATCTGCTTCAATTCCACTCCAGCCGGGCGACATTCTACGGGCTGGAAATGCACCTCGCGATCATTCACAAGATCGTGCAGGAGTTTCAGCCGAAGATTGTGGTGCTTGATCCGATCGGCAGCCTGATCCAGGCGGGGAACAAGCGCGATGCGCATACCATGTTGATCCGCCTGATCGACTTTTTGAAGCAGAGGCAGGTCACTGCGTTCCTGACCAACCTGACATCGGGTGGAGATGCTCTGGAGAAAACCGACGTCGACATTTCTTCGATTGTGGATTCATGGCTTTTTGTCCGCGACATTGAACTGGGGGGCGAGCGTAACCGCGCGCTTTATGTGCTGAAGTCGCGAGGCACGGCGCATTCGAACCAGCTCCGGGAATTTTTGCTCACTCCCCACGGGGTGGATTTACTGGATGTATATGTCGGTCCGGAAGGCGTGCTGACTGGGTCGTCCCGTCTGTCGCAGGAAGAGCGGGAAAAAGCCGCTGACTTGATACGGCAGCAGGAAGCGGAGCGCAAGGATCGCGAACTGGGACGCAAACGAGAGGCGCTGGAAGCCCGGATCTCGGCGTTGCGCAAGGAATTTGAAGTGGAACAGGCCGAGGCGCAGGCGGCCGATGGTGAAGAAAAGAAGCGGGAACGGGCGCTCGCGGAGAGCCGCACGGCTATGGCTCGCAGCCGGAAAGCGGATGCGGCCGACACGCGCAAAGTCTTGAAAAAACGATAAGGAGCAGGATGAAAAAGTCAGGAAGTGCAGGCGAGCCGAGACCGCTGAGTCTAGAGGAGATTGCGAAAACGAAGGGATCCACCGAGAGCGAAACCTGGGAGCTGCGTTTGTATGTGGCAGGGCAGACTCCGCGCTCGGTGACCGCATTCGCTAATCTCAAAAAGATCTGCGAGGAACATTTGGCCGGACGATACAATATTGAAGTCGTCGACCTGGTGAAACATCCGCAACTGGCTGCGGGCGATCAAATTCTAGCCATTCCTACGCTGGTGCGAAAGCTGCCTCAGCCGCTGCGAAAAATTGTGGGCGATCTGCGCGACACCGAGCGGGCTTTAGTGGGATTGCAATTGCGGCCGACCGGGACTGAAGTAAGAGAGTGAGGTAGCAGTCAGGAGTTGTTAATGGCTCAGAGGGATAACGAGATGCCGGAATATCTTCGCAGTGCGCGATTAATCGAGGAAGCCGAACAGACATTGCGGGCCATCCAGCACGGCGCCGTCGACGCGTTCGTGGTGGAGGAGTCGGACGGGCACCGCGTTTACACTCTGGAAGGAGCCGACCTTCCTTACAGCACGCTGGTCGAAAGAATGCAGCAAGGCGCGGCGATTCTGGATGCCAACGGCTGCATCGTTTATTGCAATCTGAGCCTGGCTGGACTCTTGAATCTTCCGCGAGAAGGTGTAATCAACCGCTACCTGCACGAGTTCGTCGATTCTGCGGATCGCTCGTCGTATCAAAAGCTGCTGCAAGAGTCGAAGACGGGTTCGAGTGAGGGCGAGGTACACCTGCCTCTTGCGGACGGCAGTTTACGTTCGGCGAGTTTCTCTTTCAGCCTTTTGTCGCGGGAGAAGACTGCGACCGGCGTTCTCATCACAGACCTTACCCCGCAGAAACAGCAGATGGAATTTGCTTCGCGCCTGCAGAATATGCAGGATGAAGAACGCAGGCGTATTGCGCGCGAACTTCACGACAGCGTCGGACAGTTGCTGGCCGCCATCGGCATGAACATGGAGATTGTGCGGGCGCAGTCTGACAAGCTCGATGCCAAAGCGCAGCGCGCTTTCAACGACAACGCCATGATGGTGGAGCAAGTCTCCAGCGAGATTCGCACGATTTCTCATTTGCTGCATCCGCCGCTGCTGGATCTAGCCGGCCTGGCTTCGGCTCTGCGCTGGTATGTGGATGGCTTCTCGACGCGTAGCAATATCAAAGTGGATCTGGAAATTCCAGAGACCCTTGGTCGGCTGCCGGCGGAAATGGAAATTGCCATCTTCCGCATGGTGCAGGAATGCCTGACCAACATCCATCGCCATTCGGGGAGTTCGACGGCCACGATCAGCCTTTCTCAAGAAGGCGAGCGCGTGCTGGTGCAGGTTCGAGATATGGGCAGGGGCATCCCCCTGGAAAAACAGCGTGACCTGATCGAAGCTGGGCGTGGAGGCGTGGGGCTCGGCGGGATGCGCGAACGCCTGAGGCAGCTCGGTGGAACCCTCGAGATAAAATCAGGCGAGACCGGAACCACGATTATCGCGACGCTCATAGTAGCGTAGACGCTTCCTACACCGAATCACCCAGCCTGATGTCGGAAACACCTTACATCGGCGGAAGAACGCTGCTAGCACCGGCGTTAACGAAAAATTAATAGTTTAAAGCCAGCCGCCTCGACCCAAGGCGGCATCAGAAGTGTGTGACATATTTAGCTCACCACGCGCGGGCGGCTCGCATTCTGGTAGTGGACGATAATGCCGTAATGCGCCGCAGTTTGCGGACGCTACTCGAATCTCAAGATGACTGGAAGGTCTGCGGCGAAGCGGCCGATGGACTGGAAGCGGTAAAAAAGTTCGATAGGAATAAATTTAACGTCATCGTGCTCGACTTCCAGATGCCCGGCATGAATGGGCTCGATACGGCCAAGCAAATTGCATTGCAGTCTCCCGCAACTCCTATCCTCATGGTCACGCTGCATCACTCTGCTCAGCTTGCCGAAGAAGCACGTAAGGTGGGCATTCGCGGCATCTGTCCCAAGTCTGATATTGAGTGTGTGGTCGAGGGAGTTGCGACTGTACTGGGTAACCGACCCTACTTCAAGAACTAACGCTGGCGAGTCTTAAAGTTTTCACGAAATTTTCAGGTTCGCAGATTTCGTTCTCATCTTTTTTCTCTTTCATTCCCTTCGAAGCGTTCGGACGTTTCTTGAATTTGTTGAGGCGCTCGGCAAACTGGTAGAGTGACACTCGGCAGAGCATGAATTCCAAAATCCTTGTCAGCGGAGTCTCGGGCCCGATTGGAGCTGCGCTACTTCCTTCCCTAAAAAGCAGCGGGTGGGCCGTGGTGCGGATGGTTCGCGGCACGGCTGCGGCCCAGTCTAAAGACAACGACAGCGGGCAGATCGCATGGGATCCCGCGGTGGCGATCGCTCCTGAGGCGGTGTCGGGATTTGACGCCGTGATTCATCTTGCGGGCGAAAGTATTTTCGGACGATGGACCGCAGCTAAGAAACAGAAGATTCGAGAGAGTCGCGTTGGCGGAACGTTGAATCTGGCGTCGGCTTTGGCCCGAGCCGAAGAGAAGCCCAAGGTTTTTATTTGCGGATCGGCGATTGGTTACTACGGCAACCGCGGTGATGAAGCGTTGCGCGAGGAAAGCGCGCCGGGCACGGGATTTCTGGCGGAGGTTTGCCAGGAGTGGGAGGAAGCTACCACGCCCGCGGTTCAAGCCGACATTCGCACGGCGCACCTGCGAACGGGAATTGTGCTCAGTCCGAAGGGCGGCGCGCTGGGAGCGATGCTGCTGCCCTTCAAGCTGGGCCTCGGCGGCCGAACTGGAGACGGCCGGCAGTGGATGAGTTGGATCGATGTGCGGGATATGGTGGGCGGGATTCATCACATTCTGAAGAATGATCTGCTGCAGGGCGCCGTGAACATGGTCGCGCCGAAGCCGGTTCGGAATGTGGAGTTTGCTAAGACTCTGGCTGGCGTGTTGTCGCGTCCTGCGATTTTTCCTTTGCCGGCGTTCGCGGTGAAAACGCTCTTCGGTGAGATGGGTGAAGAACTGCTGCTTGGCAGCCAGAAGGTAGAGCCCGGAAAGCTGATTTCCAGCGGGTATCCGTTTCGGTATCGGGAGTTGCGGGCGTCGCTGGAGGGGTTGTTGAAGGTCTGAGCACGCCGGGAAGAGGCTGGCGTTTCTGGATAGGTACAGCTTGTCATCCCGAGCGCAGCGAGGGATCTTGGTCTTTGCTTCCACCCATCCTTGTCGCCGCCTCGAGTAAGAACCAAGATCCCTCTCTTCGGTCGGGATGACAACCCAGATAGCCTGCACTTTTGGCTCCCTAGTTCGGTGGCCCTGACTTTTCCCCTGAGCGGTCCATTTCCTCTTGCAGCTTTTGCAGAAGTTGGGCGCGTTGTTCGGTGCTCAGTTCTCGCTGCAGTTCTTCCAAAGCCAGGGCGACGATGTGGTAGTGGTGGGCTCCGGCGAACTTGGGGTCGGTGGTGATGTTGAGCCAGAGCTTGTGCATGAGTTCGACATCCTGCGGACGCAGACGCGGAGTGTGCGGGCCGATGAGATACTCGCGAACGGTGCCGTCGGGAGCGCAAACTTCCAGGCACAGTCGCGGACGAGGCTCAGGCATGCGCTCCCAGGCATCCCCGGTAAGTTTGGCCTGCTCGTCAGAGGTGAGTTTGTTCGAGAGGCCGCAGACTACGCGCGACGAGTCGAGCCGCTGCGCCGTCACCATGATGGCATCGAACACATCGGTTGCTGGCACCACCAGCAGTGAAATTGGCTTGCCTTCTTTTTCGGCGACCGCGACAGCGGCGGTGAAGAGTTCCTGTTCGTAGTGGTCGAAGACCTGGCTCGCTTCCATGACGGAGCTGCCGCCGAAACTGGGTTCGCGGTGGTAGAGGCGCGCGCTCATCACGATCACATCCTGCTTGGCGATGTTGGTTTGGGCCAGAACCTGGCGAAGGTAATAGAGATTTCGCGGATCGCGCACGGCCACCAGAATATTTCCCGGACGAACGCCCATAGCCCCGCTGCCGAGTTCCTGATTGCCGTAGACGCGGAACTGGTCAAGTTGCTCGGGCTTGCCGTGGCGCTCTTTCGCGACGTGGTGCTCGGAAAAAGTGAAGATCGTAAAGAAAACGCCGCTGAAAATTATCCCGGCAATCGTGGCTTCGTATTTTGTGAACAGATTTACGATAGCGGTAATCAGCAGCACGGCGGAGATGAGAATCAATCCCACGGGAAGCTCGGTCTTGCCAAAATGCAGGTTGCCCGGGACCTTCCATGCGCGGTTGCCGGGCTCGGTGAAGCGCAGCACGAGCACCGCGATGGACTTCATGGCGAAGCTCCAGATCACGCCGAACGCGTAGAGCGCCGCCAGTAAGTAGACATTGCCGCGGCTGAGAAGGATTGTCAGCAACTGAAGCGCGACGATCAAATTGATGATGCGGTAACTGGTTCCGAAACGGTTGTGCGGCTTCTGAAACCAACTGGTGAGAACTCCATCCTCCGCCACACGATTCAGCACGCCGTTCGCGCCCACGATCGAAGTATTCTGCGCCCCGGCAAGAATGAGCACGCCGACCAGCACGACGAATCCGTGGAACAGCAGCTTTAAGCTCTCCGGCCCCGACAGATAAACAGAGATGCCGCCGATCAGGTCCGCGAAGTAATCCGGACGAACCTTGTCGGGAATAATCATTACCGCGAAGAACGAAACCAGCGAAGTGAACAGCAGGCTGTAGATAAAAATCACGAGCCCGGTCTTTTCCAGATTCTTCAGCTTCGGATGCTCGATCTCGCGGTTGACCTGGGCCAGCGTTTCTTCGCCGCTCATCGCCAGCACGGAATGTCCGAAGCCGACGAAGAGGATGATGGTGGTGAGAATGCCAAGAGGCAAATGCCGGATCCACGTGGTATCAAGCCAGCCCAGCGATTCTTTGTTCAACAGCACCACGCCTGGGCGCAGTGGGTTCGGTGGCAACTGGATAACTGGCGCGCGCAAAACCGTGATCGTGCACCAGACCAGCAGAATCACCACCATCACAGTCGTAATAACCATGATCTGCAAAGCCTTCTGGCTGGATTCGTGCATGCCTTGCGTGTTTTTCCACCAGAAATAAATCACGACGACGATGGCCAAACCGGCGGCAAAATAATTGTCGTTGAACTGCACCGGGTGGTGAAGGTACACACCCATGTCTTTGATAAATCCGGCGAGGTATTGCCCTGCGGAAACCGCGCTGATCGGGCCGGTCAGCACGTAGTCGAAAAGCAGTGCTGACACGGAAAACTTGGCCAGGCCTCCGCCCATGGCTTCTTTGACGACGCGGTAAACGCCGCCGCGGACGAACATGCTGCTCGACTCGATGTAGAGCGCGCGCACCGCATAACTGAACAGCATTACCCCGAGAATGAACCACGGAGCGCTCTTGCCGATGACATTCTCAGCGTCGCCGCCGGCGTAGTAAGCGGAAGACGCGAGATCGGCGAGGACAATGGCCGAAGCTCGCCAGAAGGAGATGAAGCTCAACATCACCGTCGTGGCGACGAAGACTTTTATGGCCGGTTTGGATCCAGCGGACGTAGCCATGCTTAGGAGTGCGCGAGACTGCTTATTAGGATAAACCTAATGAAGATAGCATAGGAGACGGCGGGACAGGGCCACTAGCGTAATCTCACTTTCTTGGCGCGAGATAGGTGTGCGTGATGCGGTCGTGCCAGCAGAGGGAATCTTCGTCGAGGAAAACCCACGCGTATCCCATGCCGACGGAAGCGGCCGAGAGAAATGAAGCCAGCACGCGCCAGCGGCGCATGCGGCGGCCCGTGCGACTGCCATCGAAGCGGGTTAATTCAAGTTTCGCCAGTCGCAATCCGGGAGTCGTCCCCGAGTACACCACGAGCAAGTATTGGTAGGTGGCCCAAAGCACGGAAGCCAGCCCGGCCGCGATGCCGACAATCTGAATGAGCGGCGGACGAATCGCGGTCAGCTTCCAGAAAATGGCGCCGAATAGCGCGCCCGCAGCCGCGATAACGATGCCGTCGATCACGGCAGCGAGAACGCGCCTCGTCAGCGGAGCGCTTTGCAGCGGAATATCAATGCCCGGCCGCTTCTCGACTGTAGGCTGGTGCGCAGGCTCAATCGTGATTCCACCAAGCGCCGGAGGCTGCGGCACAACTTCGGGCGCTTCCAGGATGCGAGGTCGGTCAAGATCGAAAACCGGCTCAGCTAATTGGTCGAGCGGGGCCTGCGGAGGCGTCCAGGAGCGCGGAAACTCGATTATCTTTGCTGTAATCTGGGCTGCGACCTGGGCAGCGGCCTGCGTTGTCGCATGAGCCTGAGCCGCGGTCGAAGGCTGCGGCGCTTCCCGCGGAAATAAAGACATCTCCTGTGGAAGTTGCGCCTGAGCCGAGGCGGCAGACGACGCTGGAGCCTCGACAGAATCAACGGCGCTTACTTCGAATCCATCCAAGGCCAGCGCATGGTTCGAAGTGTTCGCTATTCTCCGCGGAAAAGCCTCGGGTTCAACAGAAGCGCCATTCCCAGCCCGCATGGCATCATCCTGGTCGAAACGCAGCCGCAGCGAAGGATAACGTGGAGGGCGCGGCTTGCGCCGCTCTTGATATCGATTCAGACGCGTGGCGACTTCCTGGCGCCAGAGAGTGGAATCTTCGACGGCGTCAGAAGAGCAGCGGCAAATGTCACCACAGGTCGGACAAGGCATGAATCACAATCCTACGAGAAACCAATCCTCAGAGCCGGCCGGGTAACCACGCCCGACAACCTCACTGAATAACCAAGCCGAATCACTCTGCCGGATAACCGCGAACCTGACATCGGAATCCAAGAGTTCGACGGCTTTGCCTCTCGAGGCTCAGCCGTGCTAAGTTCACACGACTGCTGCCGGTAGAAGCCTCCGAGGTCGCTCGCGGGCGCTTCGGATGATCTTGTTCCGACGAATTTCCGGCAATTTTTGTTCCGATGATCTTGTTCCGATGATCTAGTTAAGATGACTCGCAACAGATTCCTTATCACGGCGGCGGTGCTTTGTCACCTGCTTCTCGCGCTGCCGTTAGTTACCAGCCAGTTGCCGCCCGCGAACGCCGGCTCGACATCGCCCGCCGAAGCGTCCGAAAAAGTGCGGCTCGAAAAATCTTCCCCCGCGCAGCTAACCCCCTGCGCCGTCGCGGCTGCGGCACAAAAAGAAAAAGGAGAGAACGTCGACACAATTTGCGCCATCGAGCAGGAAGAACAAGGTTCGGTTTACCAACTGCACGGTGCGGTTGAAATCTACTACCAGGATTATGTGCTGCGATCGGATGAAGCAACCTACAACTCTGACACCAAAGAAGTAACCGCCAACGGACATTTCGCGCTCGACGGCGGACCGAACGACGATCACATTCGCGCATCGCACGGCACCTATAACCTGACGCTCGAAACTGGACGCTTCTACGACGTGACCGCGACCACCGGCATGCGCTTTCATGGCAACGCCATCATCCTAACTTCCACCGCGCCTTTCGCATTCACGGGCAGAATTGTCGACAAAACCAGTCCCGAGCACTATCTCGTCTACGATGGCACCATTACCACGTGCGAGTTGCCGCATCCCAAATGGCAATTCGATGCTCTCAAGATAAGCGTCGACGTGGGCGGCAATGCCAAAATTTACCGCAGCAATTTTCTGCTGCATGGGATTCCCATTCTCTATTTTCCTTTCGCAACCCATCCGGTGGAGAAAGAATCGCGGCAGTCCGGTTTTCTTATGCCATCCGTTGCGCGGTCTTCAACCAAGGGCTACGTCCTGGGCGACGCTTACTATTGGGCCATCAATCGCAGGATGGATGCAACCGTGGGCGCCGAGTACATGTCGCTGCGGGGCTGGTCGCAGCGCGGAGAGTTTCGCGCCATGCCCACGGAAACTTCCTACGTGGACCTCTACTATTTCGGCGTCATCGACCGCGGCATCGGCTATCCGCCCCTCAAAGAAGGCGGAGAGAATGCACGCTTGAACTCCGTTGGAAACATCGATGGCTTTCGCGGTGTGGCCAACATCGACTACTTGAGTTCGTTCCTGTTCCGCTTGGCCTTCAATGAGGTTTTCAGCCAGGCAGTGTATTCAGAGGTGAAATCGCAGGCTTTTCTCTCGAAATCCGAAGACGGCTACAGCGTGAATGGATTTCTGGAACGCTATCAGAATTTTCTGAGCACAACTCCGGGGCAGGTAATTACAATCTCGCACGCGCCCAGCTTTGATTTTTCCAGCGTGGATCAGCGCTTGGGCCGCACGCCTCTCTACTGGTCGTTCGACGCCTCAGGAGCAGGCTTGTCGCGCAGCGAGCCCGAGCAATGCTCGTCCTCAACTTTCTTTCAGTTCTGCACTCCGCCTTTTCGCACGGGAAATCTGCTGGGACGATTCGATCTGACCCCAGCGATTTCCATGCCACTTCTGTTCCGGGGATGGTCTTTGCGTCCCGAACTCGCCTTGCATGAAACCTATTACACAGAGCGGCTCGTCGGAGAAACGGAAACCAATCCCGGTGTCGCCGTCAACGATGCCATCAACCGCCAAGCGCTGGAAGCGATAGTAGAACTGCGCCCGCCCGCGCTAGAGCGCATCTTCGACAAAGAATTCCTGGGACGAAAATGGAAGCACGTCATCGAACCGCGCGCCGTATACCGCTTCGTAACCGGAGTGAACAATTTCTCCAATGTTTTGAAGTTCGACGAGCGCGATATCCTCACCGACACGCACGAGGTCGAGTACGGCTTCGTGACGCGCCTCTACGCCAAGCGCAACACTAACAAGCCCGAAGATTGCGACATCAACATGAAGGCCCTGATGGTAGGCGGCCCTGCGCCGGAATCGATTATCCCGTGGCAACACCCGACCACGAGGATGCTGGCCAACGCTCCGTGCCAGTCCGGGCCGCAGGTGCGCGAGGTTGTAACCTGGGAGCTCGACCAGAAATATTTTCTCGATCCTACATTCGGAGGCGCGCTGGTTTCCGGCCAGCGCAACGTATTCACGACGACCGCCGATCTCACCGGGATCGCATTTCTCAGCCAGCCGCGGCATCTTTCTCCGCTGGTTTCACGATTGCGGGTTGAGGCCACTTCGCGTACCGATGCCGAGTGGGATCTCGATTACGACTTCCAGAACAATCGCGTCAACGCCAGCACCCTGCTGGCGAACTACCACATCGGCGAGGTGACGATCGGCGGCGGCGACGCCATTTTGCAAATCCCCGGCCGCGCAACCCTGTTCTCCAGCTCGGGCGAAACTCATTTCAATCAGTATCGTGCGGCTCTGGGGTACGGCCGCCCCGTCAAGCGCGGCTTTAGCGCCGCCAGCAGTTTCGGTTTTGATGCGGATAACGGCTCGCTGCAATTCGTCAGCGCACAAACCACCTACAACTGGGATTGCTGCGGCATGACCATGGAATACCGCAGCTACAGAGTCGCCAATGTGCGCACCGAAAATCTGTTCCGCTTCACCTTCACGCTAGCCAACATCGGCGGTTTCGGCAGCATGCGCCCGCAGGAGCGTCTGTATTGAGAGCAGCGGCCAGCGGCTAGGGACTAGAACCCAGTTCACTCCCTGCCTCGCCAAGCCTGCTAACATAGTTTCATGTCAGCCGCAGGAATGAACATCGGCGAAAAAGACGCATTTCTACAATCCCGTCTGCGTTCTGTCGGCCGCCTCCTCGTCGCCTATTCCGGCGGCGTCGATTCCGCTTATCTCGCATGGGCTGCCCATCAGGCTCTGGGCGACGATATGCTGGCCATCATCGCCGACTCGCCCAGCCTGGCGCGCACTCAGCTCGCCGACGCGATTGCTTTTGCTAAAGAGCAATCCATTCCGCTTGAGGTAATCCCAACCTCTGAACTCGATCGCCCCGAATACGTCCGCAACGATGCGCAGCGCTGCTTTTTCTGCAAGGACGAACTCTTCACTCTCATGGAAGAATTGCGGCAGGCGCGCGGTTTCGATGCCATCGCCTACGGAGTCAACTTGGACGATCAGGGTGACTTCCGTCCCGGCCAGAAAGCGGCGAGCACGCACCACATTGTCGCGCCCTTGCTTGATGCCCGCCTCACCAAAGAAGAAATTCGCTCGCTGGCTCGAACCGCTGGCCTCCGCATCTGGGACAAGCCCGCCTCCGCGTGCCTCTCATCCCGCATCGAATATGGCCGTCCCGTCACCAGAGAAGCGCTCAGCGTCGTGGAAAAAGGCGAAGATGCGTTGCGCGCCTTGGGTTTTCGGCAGTGCAGAGTGCGGCACCACGGCGAGATCGTCCGCATTGAGATTTCTCGCGAAGAGTTATCGCGCGCACTCGATCCCGCCATGGCTGCACAGTTCACCAGCATATTCAAAGCGCTAGGCTTCAAGTTCGTCACGCTTGATCTCGAAGGCTTCCGCTCCGGCTCAATGAACGCGTTGTTGCCGGCGGAGAAGCTATTCGATCGCGCTGGCTGAAAAAAAAGAAGAAGTCTAGAAGCAATTCGCTTCTCCCGCGTCCTCCGCGGCCGTTCTCCGCGCCTTCCGCGTTTAGGCTTTTGAAGCCGTGGCAGCAACGAATCTTGAATCGCGGAGGCCCCGAGAATGGCCGCGGAGGACACGGGGAAAGGCGATCCCTCTGACCCGCGTCCCGCGCCTCCCTGTGAGATAATCGAGGTTCATCCTGTGATCTTGAGGCGGTTTTTAGTGACTCTAATTCGACGTTCTTTTCTACTTCCGCTTGTGGTCTGTTTGGGCTGTGTAGCCCAGTCTGCTTCGCCCGATTTAACCAAGAAAATTGAGCGCCAGCTCCGCTCTTACTACAAGATGCCGCCCGATGTTCAAGTGGTCATCGGCCCGCTTTCCCCCAGCACCGAGTTTCCCGCCTACGACGCGGTTGTCGTAACCATCGATAGCGGCCCGAGAAAACAGGACCTCACCTTCCTGGTTTCGAAAGATCACTCTTCGCTGATGCGGCTCACCAAGTTTGATCTGACCAAAGACCCCCTCGTCGAGACCATGAGCAAAATCGATATCAACGGGCGGCCTACGCGCGGTGCGAAGGCATCCAAAGTAGTGTTGGTAAATTTCGACGATTTCGAGTGCCCGTTCTGCTCGCGTTTGCACCAGACTTTATTTCCCGAGATTCTCAAGGAGTATGGCGACCGGGTCACTTTCATTTACAAAGATTATCCGATGATTGAAATTCATCCCTGGGCGATGCACGCTGCCGTCGACGCCAATTGCCTGGCGGCGCAGAATGTCGACGCCTATTGGGATTTCGCGGATTACATTCACGCCAACCAGCACGAGGTGAACAACGAAAAGACGCCCAGTGCGCGTCTGGAAGCCGTCGACCGGATGACCACCCTGCAGGGACAGAAGCATAATATTGATTTGCCAAAACTGCAGGCCTGCATGAAGGCGCAAGACGAGACTGTGGTCAGGGCCTCCAGGAAAGATGGAGACTCGGTTGGCGTAGATGCTACGCCCGAAATGTTCGTCAACGGGGAAAAGTTGGACGGCGCTCAGCCCATAAGTACGGTGCGGGCGGCGCTGGATCGGGCCTTGAAGGATGCCAATCTGCCCGTGCCAGATCATGCGGCGACCCCGGCAGCCGCTCCACCGGCTTCCAAATGAACTGTGATCAGTGAACAAAGATCAGTGAATAGTGAACAGCGAACAATGACAAAGCGCGTGATCGCGATTGCAGCCGTTGTCGATTCCATGGGCTCCGCGGCCATCGACGTGAGGGAGAAAAACGTTTGAAAAGAAACGCAGAATTTGTTCGCCTAGCCGCGTTGCTGGCCGCAGCCGTTGTGCTGGCCGCGATGCTGGGATGTAAATCACAAGTAAGCGGCGACGTGATGGCCAAAGTAGATGGCCGCAACATCTTCCGGTCCGACGTCGACAAGTACTACAACAATCAGGTGGCCAGCGCCCAGCAGGCGCCTACCGGCGAGCAAGCAACCATTCTCCGCCTCAACATTCTCCGCCAGTTGATCGACGACGAAATGGTAATGCGCCGCGCCGAAAAACTCGGCTTGCTCGCCACCGAAGAAGAAGTCGACCGCAAGCTCAACGAGATCAAGTCCCCGTACACGCAGCAGGAATTCGATAAGCGTCTGCAGGAAAAAAAGATCAGCCTCGAAGATTTCAAGCGCGATATCCGCCGCTCCATCACCGTCGACAAGGTGATGAACAAGGAAGTGTCCTCCAAGATCACTGTGACCGATCAGGACATTAACGACTACTTCAAGGCGCACAAGTCGGAATTCAATCTGATCGAACCGCAGTACCATCTGGCGCAGGTCTTTGTGACTCCCCAGCCGAATCCGCAGGTGCACAACCAGAACAACAAGGCGCAGAACGAAGCGGAAGCGCGCAAGAAAATTCAGATGATCAGCAACCGGCTCGACAGTGGAGACGATTTCGCCACGCTGGCCATGAACTATTCCGAAGATCCCGAGACTTCCGGCAACGGCGGCGACCTTGGAACGATTCCCGAGTCGTCATTGCGCAACACGGATCCCGGCACGCGCGACGCGGTGATGAAATTGAAGCCGGGACAATACAGTTCGACCATCATTCTGAGCAACCCCGCGAACAAGCAAGTGATGGGATTTCGTATCGTAAAGCTGGTTTCAAAAGAGCCCGCGGGCCAGCGCGATTTGTCCGATCCGCGCGTGCAGCAAGCCATCCGCTCGCAACTCCACGACAGGCGCGAGCAGTTGCTGAAGGCAGCCTATTACGAAGTCCTGCGCGACTCAGCCAAGGTCGATAACTACTATGCGAAAACAGTCCTAGACAGCAACGGCCTCACGAAGTAGCGCAGATAAATGCGGCTTCGCAGGCTGCGGAAAAACTCACAAACGCGTGCAACGCCGTGGAAAAGCGGCGCTTCAGCGCCGCGTAAAGCTTGCGAAAATCAACCGGGCTTTTAGCCCCCGTTTCGACCTCGCATTGGCATGTGCTTTTCCGCAAACTCTTGAGCCGCTGAGGTCTCATCACTCCACAATGGCCAACACATCCCCAGCATTCACAGTCGCACCCTCACTAATCAGAATTTTCTGAACTGTTCCCTTCTTGGGCGATTTAATTTCATTCTGCATCTTCATGGCCTCGACCACAGCCACACCAGCGCCCGCTTCCACTTCATTCCCTTCGCGAACCATCAGCCGGACCACTTTCCCTGGCATGGGCGCGACGATTTTCCTGGGTCCGTGATCGTCTCCGGCTCGGGCGCGCCCACGCAGCGAGCGGGGATCGCGCACTTCAGCGGCGAAGCGCGTGCTTCCCACCCACAAATGCAAATCGTTTGCCACGCGCTCCAACTTAATTTCATAAGCCAAGTTTCCAATGCGCAACGAAAGCACATCGGGACGCGCGAGGACGGCATCAACCTCGAGTTCCCGGCCATCAAGGCGGCAAGACCAGCGCCCATCGGCCTGATTGAGGTCAAGCCGGTAATTCTTGCCGTCGATGTTTACGTCGTAGAGCATAAGGAAAATCAGTTGCCGGTTGCCAGTTGCCAGCGGCCAGTTATTTTGAGCCAACCATGCAACGCGTCGGGAGCGGCACAGAGTCAAAAATGCCGCGGGCTTAGCCCCGCGCCGCTGAGCGTCAGCGCAGAGCCTCTCGTCGACTCGCTTCTTTCCATTTTGAAAGTGCCGCCGCTTCTACCGCATCGCCGCCGGCAGCACTTGCCGTCGCGCCAAGCGCCGCGAACATGCCCGCAGCGATGGCCGCGACTTCCGCTTCCTTGGAATTCGGCCGCTTGTCTTCTGGTCTCTTTAGCATCCGGTCGAGAAATCCCGTATCGAGTTTGGCAGCGCGAAAATCGGCGTCGCGCAAGATTCGCCGGAACAATGAAATGTTCGTCTTGATGCCGCCTACAAAATATTCGTTAAGCGCCCGCGCCAGCCGCGCGATGGACTGCTCGCGATCGCTGCCGTAACCAATCAGCTTAGCCAGCAACGGATCATAATCAATCGGCACATTCCACCCTTCATACATGCCGCTGTCGCGGCGGATGCCCGGACCCGAAGGCGCGAGCAGCAGCGTGATTTTGCCGGGGCTGGGAAAATAATTGTTGTCTGGGTCTTCGGCGTAAATGCGGCATTCGATCGCGTGCCCGCGAATGCTCACGTCTTTTTGCGTGAATGGCAATTTTTCCCCCGCGGCGATGCGAATCTGAAGGTGAACCAGGTCGAGGCCCGTGATCAGTTCCGTCACGGGATGCTCCACCTGCAAACGCGTGTTCATCTCCAGGAAATAAAAATTCTTCTTCTCATCGACCAGGAACTCAACCGTTCCGGCATTGGTGTAGGCTGCGGCTTGCGCCACGCGGACCGCAACCTCGCCCATCCTGCGCCGCATGTCGGCGTCGACAATCGGCGACGGAGCTTCTTCCATCACCTTCTGATGGCGGCGCTGCAGCGAGCATTCGCGTTCGCCTAGGTAGACGGTGTTGCCATGCTCGTCAGCCAGCACCTGCATCTCGATGTGGCGCGGATTGACGATGGCCTTCTCGATGTAAACTTCGCTGTCACCGAAAGACCGCTCGGCTTCGCTGCGCGCCGCATCGAGAGAAGACTTAAGCTGTTCGCGAGTGTCGACCAGTCGCATGCCTTTGCCGCCGCCGCCCGCAGCCGCTTTCAACATCACTGGATAGCCAATTCTCGCGGCAACTTGCTCTGCCTCCTCAAACGACTCGACTCCACGCGATGTGCCGGGCACGAACGGAACGCCGGCCTTTTCCATGGCCTGGCGCGCGCGCGTTTTCGATCCCATGGCTTCCATCGCTGCGGCTGTGGGCCCAATGAACTTCACTCCCGCGTCGGCGCAGGCTTGCGCAAACTTTGCGTTCTCTGAGAGAAATCCATAACCGGGATGAACGGCATCAGCGCCCGACCGCTTCGCCACATCGAGAATCTTCGGAATGTTGAGATAAGACTCGCGGGCCGCGGCAGCGCCGATCGGATACGCTTCGTCCGCTTTGCGCACGTGCAGTGACGCGCGATCCACATCGGAGTAAACCACAACTGCGGCAATGCCCATTTCATGGCACGCGCGAAGCACGCGCACCGCAATCTCGCCACGGTTGGCTATGAGAATTTTCTTGAACATTCTCTCGGATATTCGAAACGGCTTGACGAACCCAGAATTCTACAGGAAACGTGGCTAAGAGTCGGTGATGTATGTCGCCAATGGTGGTGTTTTCAGGAAACGCTTTCGGGCTGCGAGTAGAGAGCCCACGCGGTCGATAAATCTTGCACGACGTGGCCGAGCGATTTGTAAACCGTAATCTCTTCCGGTGAGCGGCGGCCTTCGATTTCGCCCGCCAATACCTGGCCGATCTCAGCGACGATGTGATCATCGCCGATTAAACCTGCAGCTTTAGCCCTAAGAAACTCCGCGCCCTGCGCCAGAACGCCTTCGCGACTGTCGGCGATGAAGCGCGAGTGGACGACGAGATCGTTATCGACCTCAACCGGACCTGCGTGGCTTGAGCCGACTAGATTCACGTGCGTGCCAGCGCGAACCCACGCTCCTTTCAAGATGGGCTCGGACGCTGAAGTTACGGTGCAGATAATGTCAGCTTCGGCGACTGCTTCTTGCACATGTCCTGCGCTCGAAACCGGAATGGCTAGCTCCGTTTGCAGTTGCTCAGCGAGGGTGCGAGCGCGTTCGGGCGAACGTCCCCAGATCTTGATGGATTGCAGCTTGCGCACTTTGCTGATCGCGCGCGCGTGGGTTGCGGCTTGTTCTCCGTAGCCGAGAATCGCCATGCGGCTTGCATTCTTGCGCGCTAACGCGTCGGTGGCGACTGCGCTCGCGGCCGCGGTGCGAATGGCCGTAATCTCTCCCGCATGCACGACGCAAACTGGCGCGCCATTTTCCGGATCGAACACAATTACGAGGCCTTGATGCGACTGAATCCCCTTCGCGAAGTTCTCCGGAAAGACGCTGATTAGTTTCGCGCCGAAGGGCGCCCTCGCACCCATTGCTCCGGGCATGACGCCGAACATGCGGCCATCGGCGAGCGGGATAATCGAGCGGAGAAGTTGCCGGGTTTTGCCGCGCGAGAATGCGATCATCGCCTCGCGCACGATCGGAATGCACATCTCATACGTGAGCCTGCGCTCGACTTCTTCGCGGTCTATGAATCGCATCAGAGGCTTCCCTGGCGGACGTGGTTTCTGTGCACCGATTTCACTCAGGCGGCACGCGGGAAAAACTCACCGCGAACGGAGCTTCGACTTCGTGGACCGATTTCGGCCAGCGCGCGCGTCGGGAAAAGCGGTAACGCAGCAACGTCCAGATGGCCAGCCAGCCATCGGAGTGGCGAATTTTCTTGCCTTCGCTGGAGGAGCGTGGGACGTAGGAGACCGGCACTTCGGCGATCTTTTCGTTCATGCGGCAGAGCTTAGCTGTGACTTCAGGACAAAACTCGAAGCGGCGGCATTGCAAATCAATCTGCGAGATTATCGATCGGCGGAAGACTTTGTAGCAGGTGGCTTCGTCACGAATGCGCGCGCCGTAAAGCAGATTGGTGAGATGGGTGAGCAGCTTCGCTCCGAGAAAAAATCGCAGGCCGCGCTCGGGACGGTCTGGGCGCACGCCGTAGACTACGTTCGAGCGGCGCTGTTCGAGCGGTTGGAGCAGCGCGGGATAATCCTGCGGGTCATATTCCAGGTCGGAATCCTGAATCAGAATATATTCTCCGCGGGCATATTGAAGCGCGGTGCGGATGGCTGCGCCTTTGCCGCAGTTTTTTTCATGGAAGACTACCGTGACGTCGTCGGCCAGAGGCATGGCTTGCAGTTTTTCGCGGGTGCCGTCGGTTGATCCGTCGTCGACGATGATGATTTCTTTTTTTACCGGCGAGGCGTGGATGGCTTGCAGGAGTTCGTCGACATGGGCGATTTCGTTGTAGACGGGGACGATTACGGACACGCATCCCGCCCAGCGGGCATATGATGCGGCGGTGGTGTGGGGCGAAGGCGCCAAGGATGTTGCACTCGTCATGCGGGAGACCGATGCATTGATAATAACATTTGAGTTTCAGCGCTTTGCGTCCAGGTCGGGTGCCTGGTCGGGGCTGTATCTTTCGCCCTTTCAGGGCTTGCTGTCCCGGCCAAAAGCAAACCCACGGCTTACGCCGTGGGCTGCATTCTGTCGCCGCTACGCGGCTCTGATCCTACTTCGGTTGATCCATCGTGATGCCCTGCGTGCCGGGCTGTTTTTCGGCTTTGGCCTTCTTGGTGATCAGCGTCTGATCCACCCAGTGGTCGGCGGTCTTCAGATCTTCCTGGCGGAGAGCGAGGTCGTCGCATTCCACGTCGGCCTTTTCGCGATACATCAGGTTCAAATAGGCCATGGCATCGTCGTAGTCGGGGCGAAGTTGAATCGCCTTGTTCAGGCTGTCAATGCCTTCTGTGATCGCAGGCCCATTCTTCACTTTCAGTTCGGCGCAGACCTTTTTCTGGTCTTTGTTCTTGGGATTCAGGTTCTCGTCCGGTTTCAGGCCGAGCTTGGCGCGCTCTTCCATGCGCGGCTGGTAGCAGGCTGTCCAATCGATCACGCCCACGGAGTAGTACGGCTCGGGATCGTTCGGATCCATGTCGGCGGCCATGCGGTAATACTTTTTGGCGTCGTCGAACTTCTTCATGTTCAGGTAGAGGTAGGCGATGCCCTTGGCGGAGTTTACTTTCTGGTCGCGCGCCGCCGCTGGCATGTCGAGAACTTTTTTGTATTGCTCAATGGCCTGATCGGCCATCTTCATGTTGTCTTTGTCTTCGACGCCGGGAATATATTGCTGCGCGAAAGCTGTGGCCAAATACATTTTGGCGTTGATGAGGGAGGGATCGAGAGCGACGCTCTGCTGGAAGTGATCGATGGCCTCTTCGTACTTCGCGTTTTTGTAAGCGGTGACGCCCTTGTTGAGCTGATCGCGGGCTCGCAGCTTGCTGCAGCCCACGGAAGAAACCAGAGCCAGGGCAGCGGCCACCAGCGTTAGCACTCGAATGTGTTTATTCATTGCGGTATAAGTCTCCCTTGCCACAGCATCCTAGGCCCAGAGACATCGGGTTGACAAGTCGCGGCCGCCGGCGGCGGGAAGAAAATGATTCTCCACTGCGGGCGGAATGCGTTGCGCGACCTTCCGGGCGCTGCTTTCTTTACGTCTTGAGCCTGAACTTCTCGCCGCGCGAGCTTACTGGCCCGCTTCGATCTTCGCTGTAATCAGGCCAACCTTATCTACTCCGGCAGCATGCGCGATGTCAATCACGCTCGCCACATCGGCGAAGGGAATTGGGTCATCGCCCTTCACAAACATGACTTTCTCGGCGCGGGTTTTGTAGATGTCGGCCAGACGTCCCTGCAGATTATCCCAGGTGGCGTCTTCCTGATTGATCTTAAGGCCCGGATCCTGGCCAGCGCCGCGATCGATCAACTGCACTACGATCGTGCGGTCGGGCGTATTGTTCTTGGGCGCGTTGGGCGGAGGCGGTTGAGGAACCAGCGCGTCCAAACCCTTCGGCGTCAAAGGCGTGATCACCATGAAAATGATGAGCAGCACCAGCAGCACGTCAATCAGCGGAGTGACGTTAATGTTGGCGCTCTGCCCTCCGCCGCTTCCCAATGACATACTCATAATTCGTTCTCCTCTGATTTCACTTGCTCTTCGCGCTTATTGTCCGCCCGTCGGAGTGGTGGAGGGAGGACCGCTTGGAGCGCTCTTCTTCTGTTCGGTGAGCAAGCCCAGATCGTCTACGCCGGCGGCGCGCACTGCGTCCACTACCTGCACTACGCTGCCGAAGTGGGCGCGGGCATCCGCCTTCAAATAGACTTCCTTGTTGGTGCGATTGGTCAGGCGATCTTTCACCTTGCCGGTGAGGGTGTCAACGCCGCCAGTAAGCTTGTCAGCGCCGAAGTAAACCGTGCCGTCGCGCATGACGGAGACCAACAGAGCATCTTCTTTGTCGGCGTCCTGCATGGGCGTGGGATTGTTTACCTTCGCCATGTCAACGCTGATGCCCTTCTGCAACATGGGTGTGATGACCATGAAGATGATCAGCAGAACCAACATCACATCGACCATGGGCGTAACGTTGATGTCAGAGTTGACATTCGCCCCTTCGTTTCGTTTGGCCATCGACATAACTTAATCTCCCGTACTTCGAACATACTTCGAACCGCGAGTGCGCCGCCTGAATTTGGGAAGCCCGGCGCTGGGAGTGGTCCCAGCGCCGGACAGCAACTCAAGAGCAGACTCTGTCTCAGGGATTTGTAATCCCCCAAGACCGAACGCAAAACTACGAACGGCGAACTTCCCGGCGCTTCAGGAAGTAGTCGATCAGTTCGCTGGATGAATTGTCCATCTCGACATCGAACGCTTCGACGCGGCCGGTGAGGTAGTTGAACATCATGACGGCGGGGATGGCGACCAGCAGCCCGAAAGCCGTGGTGACCAGCGCTTCTGAAATGCCGCCTGCGACCGCGCCCAAACCGGTTGCCTTCTGCTCGGAAATTCCCTTGAAGGCGTTCAGAATGCCCATCACGGTGCCGAACAGGCCGACGAACGGCGCTGTGGAACCGATGGTGGCCAGACCACCCAATCCGCGCTTCAGTTCAGCGTGGACGATGGCTTCAGTGCGCTCCAGAGCGCGCTTGGAAGCTTCAATGGTCTCGCCGGGGATGGCACCGGGGCTATCCTGGTGGGCCTTGAATTCCATGAGGCCGGCGGTGACAACCTTGGCCAGATGGCTCTTTTTGTTGCGCTCTGCGACCTTGATGGCTTCATCAATGCGGCCGTCACGCAAGGCTCCGGCTACGGCCGGGGCAAAGGCGCGAGACTGCTTGCGCGCGGCGCTGTACGCCATGGCTCGATCGATCATGACGCCGATCGACCAGCCCGACATAATGAACAGGATGATGACCACGATTTTCGCGATGATACCCATCTGCTTCCATAGCGAAATCGGATCCCACCCCACTGCGCCACCCTCCTGCACAATCCAGGCGGCTACCCGGGGAACATGATGGAACGCTGATACGGCAAAGTTAGCTAACATGAGTTGCTTTCCCTCCTCGGAACTTCTTTGACTTTGATGCGAGAACTTTACTTCCGGCAAAGGTCGACGGCAGAAAGTTTCGCCGTCAGCCACCGGATTGGCTACCTGACCTGGTTACCCTGATCTGGTTACCTTGAATGAAAGGCATGGCGGCCGCGCCCTGTAAAAGGGCCTTCCCGGCCACCGCTTTTGGATGGGAGGGGAGGGCCGCCTGCACTTGCACTTTCCAGCACTTCTTCCTAATGCACTTACTTCTTCTAAACGTTGTCGCTGTAATGGCTTACGCCAGCCGGAGTTTAACCTCCGGACAGGGTAAAGTTCACGGCAACTTCGGTATCCACTTCGACCGGTTCGCCATTCAGCAGATACGGCTTGTACCGCCACTGCTTGACGGCGTCGAGCGCATTCTGCACCAGCATGGGATGCCCGCTGATCAACTGCAGGTTTTGGATGGTGCCATCTTTGCTGATCTGCGCTCTCAGAATCACTGTTCCCTGAATGCGGGCCTGCCGCGCCAGAGGCGGGTAAGCCGGCTGCACTTTCTTGATGAGCAGACCGGAGATTACGCCGGAAGAAACGCGCTGGCGAACTGCGGGGGCCGCAACTTTGGGCACGGCTACCGGCGTGGAGCTGATAATACCGCCGATCACGCCGCCCATCTGGCCTCCCGGAATGCCGCCCGGAACGCCGCCGACCACACCGCTCGACGCCATGGATGGCGGCGGAGCTTCGTCTTCCTTAATCATCTGAATCTTTTGTGGAATCTTCGTGGGTGTGCGCAAGGCTCCATTCACAATGTCGGTCTGGACCTGCTTAATGATTTTTACCGGCGCAGCGGCCGGAGGAGGCGGTGGTGGCGGCGGAGGGGGCGCCACTAAAAATGTCATTAACTGTTGCTTGGGCAGGGCTTCCGTGAAGATGAGGGGCATCAAAACCATGAGGCCGATCAACCCTATTTCAAGAATGATCGCGAAGGTCGTTGTCCTGCCCCGCTTTGTTTTTAACCTGCCGCCGGATTCCAGAAGGCTATCTTCAAACATAAATGTTCCTCCTACTCAGAGCCTACGTGAGCTTAGACACCGACTGACTCCCCTTTGCTCCCGAATTGAACCAACTTGCCGGAAGTGGGTCGATTGAGGCCTTGAACCTGCCGGACTCATTTTCCCAACTCCCTACAAATAAAGGACTAACCGAGAACTGCCAGCCACGGTATCGGGCTCTTACCTTACCCGGGCAGGCATGGCAATCGCCCGCTTGCCCCGCTCGATTCTCCAATCCTGGTAAGCCACCAAGATCGGAGCGGCAATCGCGATCGAGGAATACGTTCCGATCAGGATGCCGATGACGAGTGCGAGGCTGAATCCACGCAGCACTTCGCCTCCGAACAAATAGAGTGCAAGTACGGTAAGGAACGTGAGGCCCGCTGTCAAGATCGTTCTGCTCAGAGTCTGATTAATGCTCCGATTGACGATCTCCGACAGTTTCTCCCGCCGCATGAGTTTAATGTTTTCGCGGATGCGGTCAAATACCACGATCGTGTCGTTATTAGAGTAACCAATCAGGGTGAGTATGGCGGCAATGACGGTAAGAGAAATATCTTTGTTGAGCAGCGAGAAGAAGCCGACGGTGATGAGCGTGTCGTGGAATACCGTGACCACGGCGGCGATTCCGTAAATCAATTCGAAGCGGAAGGCCAGGTAAATCAGCATTCCGGCCAGCGAGTAAGCCGTTGCCAGCAGGGCCTGCTTGCGCAATTGCGCGCCGACTTGCGGCCCGACGATCTCGACGTTGCGAACTCCGAAATCTGAAAGGAAAAATCCGTTCGGCATCGCGGCGAAGACTCCCGGGTCGACCGCGCCTTTTAATTGATCGAAGGAATTCAGCACGCCGCTGTTCGCCTTGTCGCGAGCGTCTACGACGGCCTGCGCCTGCTGGGTGTATTTCTGCTCGGCGTCCGAACCCAGGTGCATGGGATCTTTATCCAGCAGGTAGTTCTTGATATCCAGCAGGCTGGCGTTGTTCAGATCTTTCTTATCGGCCGGAACGTTGGTTTCGAGCGCGTTGATAATCTTCAGTTTGCCCTGGTCGAGCGCCTGTTCGCTGGTTTCCTGCACGTCGAGGTCGATCAGCACCTCGTTGTTCGAAGGAATGTCGTAGGTCTGGATCTTCGCGTTGTGCAGGCCGGCGCGATCCATCGCCGCGCGTAGAGAGTTGTCGTCCGGCGTGTGCGAGAACTTCACATACACCAGCGTGCCGCCACGGAAGTCGACTCCGTAGGGGATGTGGTGCCAGAACAACATGGAAAATAAGCCCGCCACACTGAACACGAGCGAGAAGGCGAGAAAATACCACTTCTTGCCGAGAAAATCGATGTTGGTATTGCGAAAGAACTCCACGACTTACCTCTTGTCCGATTTATGAAGAATTGAGCGATTGGGCGATTGAGTCATTGAGCGATTGAAAACCTCATCCGGACAACGGTTTTCAATCACTCAATGACCCGATCACTCAATGACTCAATTCCTAAATGCTTAAAGCTTCTCCGCGCTGCTTCCGGCTCAACACCCAGTCAAAGATCATCCGCGAAACGAACACCGCGGTGAACAGGTTTGCCAGCAGACCGAAGGTGAGCGTGACTGCAAATCCCTGCACAGGGCCGGTTCCGAACAGAAACAAAATCGCGGCCGAGACGATGGTTGTGACGTGCGTATCGACGATGGTGATCCAGGCGTGGCCGAAGCCCTGGTCCACGGCCGAAGGCGGCGTCTTGCCGTTGCGCAACTCTTCGCGGATGCGCTCAAAAATCAGCACATTCGAATCCACGCCCATACCGACGGTAAGGATCACGCCCGCGATCCCCGGCAGGGTCAATACCGCTCCCACATAGCCCATGAAGCCGAGCAGGATGATGAGATTCAGAATTAGAGCGATGTCGGCATTGATGCCGGCCGCGCGGTAGTAGACCAGCATGAAAATCAGAACGACCAACATGCCGATGACCGCCGCACGAACGCCAGCGCGAATCGAATCGCTGCCCAGCGACGGGCCGACCGTGCGCTCTTCCAGATACTTTATGCCCGCAGGCAATGCGCCGGAGCGCAGGATCATCGACAGATCCTTCGCCTGTTGCGAAGTCATGCTGCCGCCGCTGATTGAGCCGGTATCGCGGATCGGTTCTTTGATGTTCGCTACTTCCTCGACTTTATTCTCCAGGACCACTCCCAGCCGCTCGCCCACATGCGCGGAAGTGAAGTTGAAGAACCGCTGCCCACCCTCGCCGGTGAGGTTAAAGGTTACGCTGGGCTGGCCATTCTGGTCGGTGCTGGCTTGCGCATCCCGCAGGTCTTTACCTCTAACAGCCGGAACGCGCGACACAAAATACCACGCCTGCTCATCTCTTGGAGTTCCTGGAGTCGCATGCCCGGCCATAAGAATCGCGTCCGGCGGCATAACTCCGCCCTTGGCCTGCATCGCGGCATCTGCGCTGGCATAAGGCCCGTCCAGCACTTGCCTGATCTCCAGCACCGCGGTGGACTGAATGAGTCCCTTCACGCGCTCGGGATCATCGAGACCCGGCAACTGCACCAGAATCTGGTACTGCCCAAGTCCATGTTCCTGAATCGTAGGCTCGCTCACACCCAAAGAATCAATGCGGTTGCGGATGGTCTCAATCGCCTGCGTTACGGCCCGATTCTTCAGGTCGTTGAGCATCTGCGGCTTCATGGTGAGGATGTTTGTGCTCTCGGCTCCCGAACTCAGGTTGTACTCCGCGAGGCGCTCCGAAACGGTGTCGGACAATTCCTTCCGGCCATCGGACGAGATGCCCTTCAGCACAATCTTGTCAGGACTGCCCTGCGGATCAGGTTTCGAAATGTCGGTGAAGGCGACCTTGCGCTTGTTGAGTTGCTCTTTGAGCACTTCGACGGCGTTGTCGGAATCGGCATTCACCGCGTCATTGACCTGCACCTGCAGGATGAGGTGCGTTCCGCCCTTTAAATCGAGCCCAAGGTTAATGCGCTTGGTCATGGCATCGAGCAGGCCCTGGCCGGAAAAGCTCTGCGGGACGCCGAAGATCCCGAACAGAAAAACCAGCAGGATTACGACGACGAGTCCCAATCTCCACATCAGGTTCTTATTCATGATGAAAACAATTTCCCAAATCTAAAGTGTCCCGATCCAAGGGATGTACCGAACTACTTTGCACTCGTCTCATCGTCCGCTGTGGTGACCTGCGTGACGGAGGCCTTGGTTACTTCCAATAAAGTATTGCTCGGGGGAACGCGCAAATGAATGGCATCGTCTTTCAGCGCCATAATCGTGCCGCGCAAGCCGCCGCTGGTAACCACTTTGTCGCCAGTCTTCAGGGAATCCAGCATGGCTGTCCATTTTTTCTGGCGGCGCTGCTGCGGAAGAATCAGCAGGAAGTAGAAGATTCCAAAGATAAATAGCAGGGGGGCCACGCTCAACCACCCCATTCCGCCGCCTGCCGCCTGCATTGCTAAGAAAAAGTGCATGTTTGTCAGAGTCTTTGGCCTCAATCTGCGAACAACCGCCCACGCCTACAAACGCCGCTGGCCTGTCATTTCACGACGGGATGCTGATCGATTCCGGCCGGATCTATCTATTGCTCAGGCTTCCATCCGGGGAGGTCTCCCTAGAAAGGTCACGGTTACGGCGAGACCAGACTCCAAAAGAAAACGGGACTCTTCCCCAAGTCAAATAGAATGACGCACCCTGCGCATAGTGTCAAGGTAGAAACTCAGGTTGTGGATGGTATTTAAGACCTGAGCCAGCACCTCATTCGAAGCATAAAGATGACGCAGGTAGGCCCGCGAGTAGCGTTGGCACACCCGGCAGGCGCAATTGGGGTCGAGCGGGCCGGCATCCTGAGCATAGCGCGCCTGCTTAATCGAGACTTTTCCCCCGGAAGTAAACAGCAGTCCATGGCGCGCGGCCCGCGTAGGCAGAACGCAGTCCATCATGTCCACGCCAAGCTTGGCGTACTCGGCGATCTCCTCGGGCGTCCCCACTCCCATCAGGTAGCGCGGCTTGTCGGCGGGAAGATATTGCAGCGTGGCCTCCACTACTTCGCGCGTGCGCTCGCGAGGCTCGCCAACGCTAAGCCCGCCGATCGCATAACCAGGAAAGCCGATCTCGACAGTCCGCTCGGCGGATTCTTTTCGGAGTTCAAGATCCATCCCGCCTTGAACTATGCCGAACAGGGATTGGGCGAGGCAGGGGCTAGGGTCTAGGGGAGAGGGGCCAGTGTGAGTAAGGCAGTGGTCAGTGGTCAGTGGTCGGTGGTCAGTGGGCGGCGTGGCCTGACGTTCCTCATTGTCGTTATCGTTGTCATTCCGACCGTTCGCGAAGCGAAGCGGAGGAACCTGCTGTTCGCCGGCGGTGCCTGCTGCCCCAATTAACGGAGAACTGCCAGAGGCGGTTTCTGGTTCACTGACCACTGACCACCGACCACTGACCACCTCTTTCCACGGCACTTCGTGCTTATGTTCCTCAAAATACTTCTTACTCCGCTCAGCCCAGCGCAAAGTCAATTCCATCGACGCCCGCGTCCGCGCACGATCTGCGGGATACTCCGTGCACTCATCGAACGCCATAATAATGTCGGCGCCCAACCCGATCTGCGCTGCTATCGCGCTCTCTGGAGTGAAAAAGTGCGGCGAGCCATCGAGATGCGAGCGAAACGTAACTCCCTCCTCAGTGACTTTGCGAAGCTCGTTCAGACTGAAAACCTGAAAGCCCCCGGAATCGGTGAGGATTGCCCGCGGCCAAGCCATGAAACCATGCAACCCTCCGAACTTGCGGACAGTTTCGACTCCCGGACGTAGATAGAGGTGATAGGTATTGCCGAGAAGAATCTTCACGCCGAGGTCTTCGAGAACATCCTGCGGCACGCCTTTTACCGTTGCGACGGTGCCGACGGGCATGAACACAGGCGTTTCGACCACTCCGTGCGGAGTGAGCAGCCGCCCGGCGCGCGCTGCGCCGATCTTGGTTTCAATGTCGAATTGGATGGGCACTCACGTAATTGTAGTTCACGCCCCTCACAGACAGCTGCGCTGCCAGGCCGTCGCCATGGAGTGTCCAGTTTGGTGTTATGCTTCCGCATAAACAGAGGGGTTAGGGCGATGACCTTTTTTGAGACCGTTTCTAACGTTTTGACCCTTGGAGGGACATCCCGCGTCCGCCAATGGAACGAAAAGTTGCGCGCGGCATTGGAGCAGAATCAGGATGTCGTCTCACAAATCGGGTCCAAGAAAAACGATTTGCAGCAGGCAATCCTTCGCCTTGGGGCGCTGACAAGAAGAGCATGCGGATTTTTGCATCGCTCGCGGCGCCTGCTTCGGCCACTCGTTCGCACCAAAAGGCCGTTCATCCAGATAGCGCCGTCCGACTCTTTCACTTCGTTGACCGCGCACCCGATGGAACAGCGCATCGATAACTTTTACACCACCGGCGCTCTCGCACTCGGTGCGGGGACGGGGACGACAGCCGCCCTGGGAGCATGGACAATCGTTTCCAGTCTTGGAGCCGCCTCGACGGGAACAGCCATAGCCGGGTTGCAGGGGGCGGCGTCGGCGAATGCCATCACTGCATGGTTCGGCGGCGGCGCGCTGAAGGCGGGCGGACTTGGTATGGCCGGCGGCACGGTGGTTCTTACGGGCGTGGTTGTCGTGCCGCTAGTCGGGATCTCTGCGTACTTGACTCATCGGCACGCCAACGAGCTTAAGGGTCGAGAGCAAGAGGTGCGATCCGCGATAAAGAAGAACACGGCCATTTATGCGGAAATTCGGACAGCGGTTAATGTTGTGGGTCGGGTGACGGAGAAGATGGAGGGGGAGGCGTTCCTGCTTAAACGCGCAGTGAGGACTGCCGAGCGCACACTGAATCCTTGGGCACTCTTTAGCAGGCTTAGGCGCCTGATTCGCTATTGGTTCGGGGGCGCCTACTATACCGTCAACGATTTGCCTGCTATTGAGGCATTAAACCTAGCCGTGGCACGGTTCCTTGAAGCCTTCGGTGTGAAACAACTTGACCTTCTTCTAATGCGGGGCCTTTAGAGTTGCTGGCAAATGTCCCGCCCCACTCTCGCGTTGTCTTCGCGAGACGTAGGGGCACGTAAAGCCGCAGACTGAGCGATTGCTATCTGGAAGCGCGGACCGATGGAGCGATCTCTTTGGCCTGGCGAAGATGATCCTGAAGCGTGGGCAGCGTCTTCGCGGCAAAGTCTTTTATGTCTGAATCCGTCCCAGCGTTGCTTTCGCGCTGAAAGTCGGCGACGTCCTGCGTGTGATCTTTGACCATGTCTGACATGTAAGCCTTATCGAACTCTTCGCCGCTGAGTTGCGAGAGGCGATCCTTGATCGCACGGTCTTTTGCGCTGAGCTGTTGCGGCACGGTGATGCCTTTTTCGCTCGCGATCTGCTTCAGTTGATCGCCCGCTTTGCTGTGATCGTCGACCATGCGCTGCCCGAATTTCTTAACTTCGTCGGTCGATCCTTTCTCGGCCGCGAGTTTGCCTAGTTCGACTTCGGCCATCCCGCCTTGCGCAGCCCCACGGACAAACTTTCGGTCGCTGGCACTCACGCTTCCGCTGATCACCGGTCCGACAAAGGCGGAAGGCTTGGCAATGGACTGAGCGATGCTCGCCACAGGCAAAAGCGCGGCCGCCAGGGAAAGAATAGTGAGGTTTGAAATTTTCATGATGATCTCCTGTTACTCGACGATAGATAACGATGACTCGTGCACAGGGATTCCACCATCGGCATAAAACACTATTGTGACGATGAGAATTCCGTAGAGGAGACCGAAGGCTGCGCACAGGTCTAGTGTGGCTCTGAGTGCATGGACTTGAGATAAGCGACTACCGCCTCGGCGTCAGCGGTGCTCATCCGGAATTGAGGCATCGGAGGACGCAGCGGCTTTCCGCCGCCCCAAATTCCGGTCGTCAGCAATTTCACCATGTCCGCGTCGGTGCCGGGAGGGGATTGAGCCAGGCGAGGCGCAACCAGCGGCCAGTCCGCAACCGGTTCAGCCGAAACCAGCCATACCGCGGCGCCCTCAAGGTTTCTCGACCGGTCGGGCGCGCCCGAGTCGTCGCGTGGAGTGTGGCACTGGCCGCACATCGCAACCCCTTCGACAATATATTTGCCGCGGGCGGCGTCCGCGCTCACCTGAGGTTTCGCCGCGGTAGCCGGCCGCGGCGTCTTTTGCGCAACTGAGACGTTACAGAAAAACGTGAGCAGTACTGCTCCGAGAGCGACTTTGATGCCAGCGATAACTGTTTGCCTAAGAGTAGTCACTCTTGTTGGATGTTCGCCGGCCCGTCGAAGGTTTGCGGCCATCGTTCGCGAACGGCGAGTTACCGCCGAAAGGGTCGCTTAGCCGGATTGAGTCTTCTTCAGAAATTGGCTGATGCTGACGATTGCCCGACCTACGGTGCCGCGGCCGATCTCCCGCACATCGTCGCGCGCCGTCACGCGCAGCACATAGAAGCGGCCGTCGAAAGATTCCAGCGCAGCTTCCGCGCGGATGTGCGCGCCAATGCCGCTAGCCGCGCGGTGTTCGATGTTGATTGAAGTCCCCACCGAGATCTCATCGCCTTCGCAATAGGGTTGCAGCGCGTGAAAGCCGGCGGTCTCCATCAGGCGAATCATGTCAGGTGTGGAATAAACCGGAGGCAGTTGGGGATGGTGCGCGCTGAGTGTGTGCTTGAACTCGACAGTCTCCTGCGCTTCGCCGCGCGCGCCGATGGGGATTTCCCTTGCCATGCTGATCTTCTGGAGAAAGCTGAGATTGTTGGAGCCCCGGACGCCCTCGTCCGGGGGGCGTAACCGCACATCGAGAAGGGCACAACTCGGAAGGCAGCCGTGCCGAAAACCAAGCCGAATCGACGAGGCTTTAGCCGCTGGGGTACGCTCTAACTACGCGGCGTAAGTCATGCGCGCCGCTTCAATCCCATCCAAGGCCTTCCACAACAATTGCGCCGTCTTCTCGGCCGCATCCAGCGCGGCTTGCGCCGTTTCCGGATTGGCCGCGATCCGCTTCTCCAATTGCTTGTGCCAGACATTCGAGTGGAAAATGTCGGCGGTGGCATGGAGCGCGAAGTAGCCGACCGTTTTATCGTCGGCGCCATACAATTCGCGCAGGCCACGTTCTTTCTCTTTGGCCACGCGCGGCACTTGCGACTCGTAAGCGTAAAATGCTGCGAGCGCCTCTTCCGGCGCGCCTTCGCTCGATACGTTGCGGAAGTACCGCATCAGGTCGACGATTTCGGCGATGGGCAGGTGCCAGCTCATATCCCGGCGTGCTCCCATGCCTTCGGCAAAATCGAGCCACAACTCAGAGTGCGGCGCAGAATCTTTGCCCGATCCATCAGCCGCGCCTTTCTCTTCACACATGTTGGCTAGCACCGCGCGGCGCAGTTCGCCCTCGTCCAGGCGCAGCGCAAGCTCGGCCAGATAGCAGGGAAACGCTTCCACGTGATAGTAGTAGTCGCGCGCATACTCGCGCAGGTCGGCGCGCGTCAGCTCGCCAGCGGACCATTTTTTATAAAATGGATGACAAAGCAGGTCGTACCTGGCGATCGATGACTCCAGTTGCTCGAAGAACTGAGTGCTATTCATGATGGCCTCCTGATTCGGGTATGACCCACTACTATACGGTCGGGAGTGCGGTGCGGCAAGTGCAGGGATCACGCGTGGTGGTGCAGTTTGTATCTCTACAGGCTAGCAATCGGCTCCGGCCTGTGGGAAACTGTATGCATGGCACCGATAAAGACTGGTCAGATCGTAGAGCCCGATGGTTTGGTTGGCGTGTACAGGGTTGTGTCCATTTCAGCAGACGGACAAACAGCCGATATTGAGAAGTTCGATGTGGCGACGCAGAAGTCAGTCGGCGACCCTGTTCGCGCGATTGCGATTAACAAGCTGACCCCCTACACGGAAGACCCCAACCAAGCTGCCGCCAGGATCGTCAGAGAAGCCGCCACCGAAGACTAGCCAAGCCGCTTCCCGGATCGTCAGGGAAGCTGATCAAACGGTCAGCCCCTCGATGAAGCTTCCAGCTTGAGCACCTTTTCCGCATTGATGTAAGAAAGCTTCGCATAATCCTCAGCGCTGAGAGTCCCGCTAAGACTATCCAGAAACGCGCGGCCGTTTGTGTTCGGGCTGAAAGGATAGTCGACGGAAAACATGATGCGATTCGAGAGCGCCAGCCCTATCTCGCCGGGCAGGCCGGAGTAATAGACTTCGCGAACCTGCTCTGGCGGGAGCGCGGGGTGCAGGTACACGGGAACGCGAAGCGCAGCCGCGGCCTCCCACACCGGAAGGAATTTAGGGTCGTCGAGAAAAAGGCCGCCGGTCGTGCCGTCGAGCATTACTCCGCAGAATTTCAGGCGGGTGATGCAACGGTCTAATTCTTTCGCAGCGTTTTTGGGATCTTGCATCGCCAGCGCGGCGAATCCGCCGAGGCGCTTGGGATTCGCTTTGATCGCGGCGGCGAGTTCGTCATTTATATCGCGGATCAGAGGCGCGGCCACATCCGCAGCGAGCGGTTCGAGGCCCATCGAAGCCAGCGAGAGCACCTGAAAGTCGATGGCGGCTTCGTCCATGGCGGCAATGCGGCCTGCGCCCAAGTCGAGCAGCTTAGGATGAAGTTGAGCGATGGCGGCGTGAATTTTGTGGCCGGGGCGGTCGGTGGCTTTGATAAAAGAAGCGGTGACGAAGTGTTCTTCTAATGTGATGGTGCGCATGCGGTGTTTGGATGCCCGAAATGACGGCTCGGTTCACGTTCGTCTTCGTTCCGTGACGCGCACAGTCGATGCAGCTTGTCCGGTAGAATGAATGTGAAGCTGTGGGTTTTACTTTACTGATGCAGTTCACCGAACAATTCGATGTAGTCGTAGTCGGCGCCGGCCATGCCGGGTGCGAGGCCGCGATGGCGGTGGCGCGCATGGGGCTGAAGACTGCGCTATACACGCTGAACGTCGATTTGATCGCGCAGATGTCGTGCAATCCCGCCATCGGTGGAATCGCCAAGGGACATCTCGTTCGCGAGGTCGACGCGCTCGGCGGCATCATGGGCGAGATCACAGACGCGGTGGGAATTCAGTTTCGCCTGCTGAATACTTCGCGTGGGCCGGCCGTGTGGTCGCCGCGCGCGCAGTGCGACAAGCAGGCCTACCGTCTGAAGATGCGCGAAGTGCTCGAGTCGCAACCGAATTTGAAGATCAAGCAGGCGGAAGTCGCGGAGCTGATTCTTGAACCGGCTTCCGGCTTCCGGCTTCGGGCGTCCGGAGATGCGGATTCGGTTGAGACCGGAAGCCGCATTCTCGGAGTTAAGCTTCGCGACGGCCGCACCGTGGGCGCGCAAGCTGTCATCATCACTACCGGAACTTTTCTTAATGGACTCATTCATTGCGGCGAGCAGCAGTATCCCGCCGGACGTTCTGGCGAACCGAATGCTGTGCTCCTCGGCGAAGCTTTGAAGAATCTTGGCTTGCGTGGTTGCCGGTTGAAGACTGGAACGCCGCCGCGGCTGGATGGACGCAGCATTGACTGGTCGCGCTTCGCGGAGCAGCCCGGTGATGCCGACCCTACGCCGTTCAGTTTCCGTACCCGGCGCGTTGCGCATCACGATTCGCAGGTTCCTTGTTACATCGCATGGACCACGCCTGAAACTCATCGCATCATCCGCGAGAACGTCCATCGCTCGCCCATGTACAGCGGGCAGATTCAGTCGATCGGTCCGCGCTATTGCCCTTCGATCGAAGACAAGATCGTGAAGTTTCCTGACAAAGAGATGCATCAGCTCTACCTTGAGCCTGAAGGCCTGAACACGCATGAAATTTATGTCAACGGGATGAGCACGTCGTTGCCGGTCGAGGTGCAGCTTGAGATCCTGAAGTCGATTCCCGGACTTGAGAACGCAGAGATGCTGCGTCCCGGATATGCCATCGAGTATGACTCGATTGATCCTACGGAATTGCAGCGCACCCTGGAGACGAAGAAGATTGCGAGCTTGTTTTTGGCGGGGCAGATCAATGGCACGTCCGGTTATGAAGAAGCTGCGTGCCAGGGACTGATGGCGGGCATCAACGCGGCCTTGCAAGTGAAGGCGCAGCCGCCGCTGATTCTCGACCGCACTGAGGCGTACACCGCGATCCTGATCGACGACCTGATTTCGAAGGGGACGAACGAACCGTACCGCATGTTCACCTCACGCGCGGAATTCCGCCTGCACCTGCGCATCGATAACGCCGACCGCCGGCTAACGCCGCACGGCCGCCGCGTGGGACTGATCTCGGATGGGGCTTGGAATGATTTTCAGGCGAAGCAGCAGCGGTTGGAGAACGTGAAGAGCTTGCTGGAGCGGACGAGGTTGAGTCCTGAGATGGTGGGGCGTATTGACACGGCAATGTCGGAGAGCATTACCACACTTCGTCATTCCGAGGAAAACTCAGTTTGTCATTCCGAGGAGCGAAGCGACGAGGAACCTGCTGTCGCCGACAGCGCCGCAAAACTCGCCATCGGCCTTACCTCGGCCATAGGCCAGACCTGCGCGCAACTGCTGAAGCGGCCTGAGATCGTCATCGAGAAGCTGGCGCCGATTCTTCGCGAGCTCGATCCCAAGTTTTTTCAAAGAGAATCAATCCGTGAAAATCCGTGCGAATCCGTGGCCGAGCTTTCTTCGGCTGAGCTTTCTTCGGAGATCCGCAACGAACTTAAGTCTGTGGAAACTGAAATCAAGTATGAGGGCTACCTGCTGCAACAGCAGCGCGCGATGGAGCGGATGAAAAAGTCGGAGCAGCGTTCGATCCCGGACTGGTTCGACTACCGCTCCATCAGCGGACTCTCGCACGAGATGCAGGAAAAGCTGATTCACGTGCAGCCTCGCACGCTGGCTCAGGCTTCGCGCATTCCGGGAGTGACTCCGGCGGCGGTTTCGCTGGTCAATGTCTTCATTGAGATTCAGGCGAAGCGGCGGGAACAACCAGCTGCGCTGTAGGTTGCAGGGAATAGGGATTAGGGGTTAGGGCGTGGTCTTCGGTTTGCCTTTGGCGCTTTGCGGTAATGCTACGCTCGGACGTAAGTGACTGATTCTTCACGGGTGCTGACTTCTCTTAGGCGCAAGTTGTTGTATTTCAATAAGATATACATTCGAGCTTTCAAGTCGTTGATTCCAAAGCAGTCGGGAGGTGAACCGGTTTGCCTTGCCGCTACAGGGGCGCGGATGTTCTGGACGACCTTCGGGGTGCCTGGTGTGGTTCGTCGCGCTCTACGGGGCCTGCAAATCGATTTGTGGGGCATTGGGCGGAATGGCCTGGACGCGTTTTCCGCATCAAAAATGCCGGCGTCAGGTTTGAGGTTGCAGATTTGCTTGGAGCTAAGATGGCCTAGCCTTAATAAAAGACAATCCTAAGGAGTGGTCTAAACGAGCAGGCTTCCCGAATCCCAAGGCTCATCGTGCTGCACCTAAAATTCCCCGGATTTAACACTGCGTTAACAATTCAAAAATTACACAGGAGTAATATTCTCTCCCATGCCGCAAGAGACCTTACGAATCGACGACCAGCCCGGAAGCCAGCCCGGCCAGCGCGTTCTTCGCCTGGATGGCGCGCTCGTAATGCCCACGGTGTTTGGGTTTCAATCTATGGTGCGTGCTGACACTTCGCGTTCGCTGATTATTGATTTCAGCAACGTTCCTTATGTGGATTCAGCGGGCATCGGAGCGCTGGTCGGAGCCTACGTCACGCGCCAAAATAGCGGACGAAGCCTCGCGCTGGTGGGCGTGAGTGAGCGCATTCACAATGCGCTCAAGGTTACGCATGTCGAACAGTTTTTCCGCTTCTTCGATTCTGTGAGCGCGGCAGAGAGCGGTGGCCAGTGAGCAGGACTAGGGTTTAGGGAGCAGGGTTTAGGGGAAAGGGATTAGGGGACAGCTAAGGCATTTGCATTTTTTCTCTGCGCTGGTGTTCAGCCCCTGAGCCTGAACCCTAATCCCTAGCCCCTGACCCCTAGCCCCTAATCACTACTTCCAGTTATTTTCAATCTGCGGAGGACGCTGCAGGGTTTGCATTACTACGCAGTACTGCTCGGTTTTTATCTTGAGCGCACTTAACTGTTCTGCAGTTGCTTGCGGTGCGCGGATTTCGAAATTGACTCGGATTTTCTGAAATCCTACGGGCGCCTCTTTGGATATTCC
>PLDC01000020.1 GCA_003134995.1 Acidobacteriaceae bacterium
GGAACTGCATACTCGAACCCATTGACCGCCACCGGAGGCACAGCCCCGTATACCTGGACTCTTACTTCCGGCACACTGCCAACGGGAATCGTGTTGCAATCTGGATCGCTCTCCGGAACCACCACTCAAGCCGGGCAATTCACCTTCACTGTGAAGGCGTCGGATTCCTCTTNNTACTCGAACCCATTGACCGCCACCGGAGGAACAGCCCCGTACAGCTGGACGCTCACTTCCGGCACGCTGCCAACAGGAATTACGTTGCAATCAAGTGGATCGCTCTCGGGAACGACCACGCAGGCCGGGCAATTCACTTTCACCGTGAAGGCGTCAGATTCCTCTTCGCCGCAGCTCACGGCCTCGCAATCTTTCACACTAACGGTCAACGGACCTCTGCTCCCAGCAACTTTCTTCGGATTCTCGGAGTCGGATACGAATGGCTCAACCTGGCCCACTGTGACCTATAAAATGCAGCGCTTCTGGGATTCTCCGGGGCTGCAATGGCCGTCCCTCAACACCGCTTCTGGCGTGTTTGATTTCACCAATCTGGACGCGGATCTAGCCTTGGCCCTGTCTAACGGTGCCAATGAAAACATGTACACACTATCCCGCACTCCACCCTGGGCGACTTCCAATCCGAACGACACCACCTGCAATTACACTACGGGCATCGGAGGAGGCAACGGGGAGTGCGATCCGCCCATCGACCTGAACAGCGACGGCAGCGGATCCAACGGCATCTGGAAGGCGTGGATTACGGCGATTGCGTCCCATGTCAATGACCCAACGTACTTGCAAACGCACGCCCACATCAAATACTGGGAAATCTGGAACGAGCCGGATACCAAGGTATTCTTTGCAGGCAGCATCGCGCAGTTGGCGAGGCTTACGGAAGATGCCAACTGCATCATCACTGGCCGGGGAGTGATCCATGAGAACGGCAACGGGACCGCTACTCCCTGCACCGCAAACCCAATCGATCCCACGGCGCAGATCGTGATGGCCTCGGCGCACGCCAAGACCGTCGCGTTGGTCTTCGGACAAAACGAACTGTATTGCAACAACACTTCCGGGATACCGTCGTATGAACTGCCTTGTCCTAATCCACCGAACGTGATTGCTACGGCAGTGGACATCGTCAACTTCCACATGAAGCCCGGAAACGAAACCGGGAACAATTGCCCGGCTCCGACGCCTTGCACGCCGGAATCGGCAATGCAAATGTACCTGTCGAATATTCAGGGAATCCTGCAACCCGCGGAGCTGGCGAAACCGCTGTGGAACGGAGAGGCGCAGTACTCAAGCACCGGCTTCATCAATGCCTATGCCGACCCGGATATGGCGGCTTCCTTCATGCCGCGCTTCTATCTTCTCAACTGGTCGCAAGGGCTCGGTGGAATCGCGTGGTACATGTCCAGTTCTTCTGTGGCTGAGCCGGCAGAAGCGGAGACGTCCTATCAGCAGACTTACAACTGGCTGGCCAGTGCGTCTCTGGTTACTCCGTGCGCGGCCAACGGATCCGTGTGGTCCTGCGAAATCCTCAACTCAGGCACGCTGTACCTTATTATGTGGGATGCTTCACAAAGCTGCGCGAACGGTTCGTGCACCACGGCGAACCAGACGGTAGCCTCGCAATGGACCGAGTATCAGGATATGACAACTGCGAGCACTCCGATTCCGATCTCGGGGAATGTCGTTCCGGTAGGGATTAAGCCGGTGATACTTCATTAGGAGCAACCAGCTTCATCCCTGCTTCTTGAAGGCCCGCACTTGTTGCGGGCCTTTTTTCTGCGGGCCTAAGGGATCGTTCGAACGGTCAGCCGGGGTTTCTTTACGAAACTTTACGAAGTTCACATACCTTCTTTAATTTTAATGTGCTCGGCGATATGCTAACTTCAAGACCGCGTGGAGGAAGTAGCCAATCACAATTAGGTCGGTATCTTGCGCGATGCCGCTTTCTGAAGACAGCACGATGCGAACGCAGGAAGACGCTCTGCACAATAGCGAGGAGCGAATCCGCCTAATCCTCGACTCCGCCACGGAAGCGATCTGTGGCTGCGATTCAGAAGGTACCTGTCTTTTCTCAAATCTTTCGGCGGCACGCATACTCGGGTACGCCGATCCCGCGGAATTGATCGGGAAAAACATGCATGCGCTGGAGCACCATACCCGAAAAGACGGCACCCCCTATCCGATTGAAGAATGTCCCATCTATATTGGCTTCCAAAAAAACGAGGACGTCCACAGCGACGATGAGGTTTATTGGAGAAAGGATGGAACGAGCTTTCCTGTGGAATTTTGGTCCCATATTGTCGTTCGCGAAGGTAAAACCCTGGGCGCCGTGATCACCTTTATCGACATCACGGAACGGAAACAGGCGGAGGCGGCGCTGCGGAAGAGCGAGGAGCGGTGGCGGTCCGTGTATGAGAATTCAGCCATCGGGGTGGCGCTTACAGATCTCAACGGACGTTTCCTGGCGGCGAATCGCGCGTACGAGAAAATGTTGGGCTACACCGAAGAAGAACTCCGCAAGCTCACTTTTCTGGAGATCACCGAGGAGGATTATCGCGACGCCAACTGGGAGTTGATCAACGAGCTGTTAGAGGGAGAGCGACAACAGTTTCAGGTCGAGAAACAATATCGACGCAGAGATGGCACCCTACGGTGGGTCAGCAACAACGTTTCTTTGGTTCCGGGTACTGAAAGCATGCCGCGATTTATCATGGCGCTTTCTGAGGACATCACGCAGCGGAAACAGGCGGAAGCGGCGCTGCGTAAAAGTGAAGAGAAGAACCGCATCCTGCTTCAGATCAACAATGCCATCATCACGAATCTGACCCAGGAAGCTCTCCTGCATTCCATTTCCGAGGCCTTGCGTCCTGTCTTTCCATTTGACCGATGCGCGATAACCCTTTATCAGGCGGAGAGAGACTCATTCCGTTTCCTCGCCGTGGAGGGAGAGCTGCACTCGGACTACTTTCAAACGGGACTGGAGTTTAGCCGCGACGAGACCTGCGGCAGTTGGGTGTTTGAACATCTGCGACCTCTCGTGCGCCGCGATCTTGAAAAGGAGCAGCAGTATCCCAATGAGCGCCGCCTCGCCGCAGAGGGTATCCGGTCGATGTGCGTCGTGCCCCTGGCTCTTCAGGGAAAGTGTATCGGACTGCTCAGCCTTGTGAACCAGCAAAAGGATCGCTATTCGGATGAGGACGCCATGTTCTTGGGGGAAGTGGCGAACCAGGTCACATTGGCGATTCAGAATATGCAGTCCTTCCAGGAAATTGACAACCTGAAGGCAAGGTTGGAAAAGGAAAACGTTTATCTCCGGGAGGAACTGCGCACGGAGCACAACTTCGACGAAATCGTGGGCAATAGTCCAGCACTGCTCAAGGTGCTCCACGCCGTCGATCAGGTCGCTCCCACAGATTCAACCGTGCTCATTTACGGGGAAACGGGGACGGGGAAGGAACTCGTGGCGCGCGCGCTCCACAGCCGCAGCACCCGCAACGGCCGTGCCCTGGTGAACGTGAACTGTAGCGCCATCTCGGCTGGTCTGGTGGAGAGCGAACTGTTCGGCCACATGAAGGGGGCCTTCACGGGGGCGCTGGAGCGGCGCATCGGCCGCTTCGAACTTGCTCACGGCGGCACGATCTTCCTGGACGAGATCGGGGAGCTATCTCTGGAGACACAGGTGAAGCTGCTCCGCGTTTTGCAGGAACACGAGTTTGAGCCGGTAGGGAGCAGCCGCTCTTTGCGCGTGGATGTGCGCGTGATTGCCGCCACGAACCGCAACCTCGGTGAAGCAGTCCAGGCGGGCCGCTTCCGCTCAGACCTCTTCTACCGCCTCAACGTTTTTCCCATTGACCTTCCCCCTTTGCGAGAACGCCGATCCGACATTCCCCAACTGGTGGCTTTCTGCCTATCCCGGTTCTCCAAGCGGTTAGGGAAGAAGATCGACGGCGTTTCGCGGGAATCGATGGAGAACCTGATGAACTATCCTTGGCCCGGAAACATTCGGGAACTCCAGAACATCACCGAGCGCGCAGTCGTCTTGTCAGTGGGTCCAACCCTAAGGTTGGACCGCGATCTAATGCCGCTTGCTGCATCTACGAAAGAGACGGAGGCTCCGGAGGCAGATGCTTCAGATGGACGCCCGGCTGACCGCAAGTCTCCACAGCCACTCCTACCGCTGGACGAGGTAGACCGAAACCACATCCTCGCCGCCCTTCAACATACTGGCGGAGTGGTGGATGGTCCAAAAGGTGCGGCGAGGATCTTGAACCTCCATCCAAACACTCTTCGCCACCGGATAGATAAGCTCGGCATCAAGGGATCTCGTCACCGCCCATCGTAGTTCCTCTCACACCAACTAGCACGTGATTACCGTATGCGGTGGTTCCGCCCTCTCAGTCCATGGCCTTGGAGCAGACAGCAGTTTGTGCGCCCCAGGAGGCGGATGGCCAACCGATGGCGGCAAGCTTCGCAACTGATTGATTCTAGGTAAATATTGGCCCAAACGGCCTCGGCGGGTCCGGGGAGAGAGCTTACACCCAGCCTGATTTTTGTGAAGGGCATGTCAATTGCTTTATCAAGTCCAAGGAGATCGGGTGAACCGCGATGCTAAGGGTCACGGTTGTCGAATCGTCAAGAAGGACCGTCACCCTTCGGGTAGAAGGTCGGATAACGGGTGCTGCGGTCGAGGAACTCCGCAGAGCATGCGATGTGCATACTTTCGCCGAGGAGGTTCAATTGTCCCTCGAGCTGGCGGACGTTTCATTCGTGGATGCCGCAGGTATCGTACTCCTCAAGGAACTGCGAAGTCGTGGTGTCGGTCTTATGCGAGCTAACCCGTTTATGGCCGAACAACTCAAAGATGGGACATCATCTGACGAATCTAGAGTCACTTGAGGAGTGAAATGGCATCTCGGACGACGGCCTAGGCATTTCCCTCGACGATTTAGAAATCCGCTTTCCTCAATGTGGGAAAGGTTCTCAGTTAATTGACGCCGGACGAACTGGCGCGTCGGGGTGGGCTGCAACCGTGCGTCCGCGCTGACTCAGGAAAACGCAAATGGGGAATATTGGACTTGGCTCACAAGCGATGGTCCGATTCGGGGCTTCGTCCTCGCGGGACGATCAACCGTTGGCAGGATTCGAAGATTTAGCCATGCCCCTGTTTGATTCCCTTTACAACTTCGCGCGCTGGCTGACACAAAATTCGAATGATGCCGAGGATCTGGTACAGGAAACCTATCTTAAGGCTTTGCGCAGTTTCGCCTCGTTTCAGTCCGGCACCAATTTCCGCGCATGGATCTTTCAAATCCTCAGAAACAGCTTCCTAAGTTCGCGTTCGAAACTCGAGCTGCGCATGACCGTTGCCATGGATCCGGAAGAGGATGGACCTGAACTAGCAGTTGATATGGAAACTCCCGAAGCGATTCTCATGAATCGCTCTGATTCGGAACTCCTGCAGCGTGCCATCGAGCACCTGCCGGTGCATTACCGGGAGACCCTCCTTCTTTGCGAAGTGGAGGAGATGTCGTACCAGGAGATCGCGGACATATTGGCGATTCCGATAGGAACCGTTATGTCGCGGCTGGCCAGAGCCCGGAAGGCAGTTCGTGAGTCACTTCTTAGCGCGCCCTGCGCACCGTTGTCGACGGAGTTGTCTCATCAGATCGATACGCATTAGGAAAAGGAAAAGCTTATGGCAGCCACCACCTTGGCAGCGACCTCGAACCCTCCAACATCTGTCCTGCGATCGGCTCCAACGGAGCGGATTTTGGTTATCGAGCACGATGGCGCGTTGCGGAAGGTTCTGCAGCGGCTTTTTTCCTCGGAAGGATATGAGGTCGACGTCGCCTTCGATGCAGTGTGCGGTTTGGAGAGACTTCGCCAAGAAGTGCCAGCCGCAGTAATCCTCGATCTGCCGCGTCCCGGATCTTCGGGGTGTGATCTTTGCAGGGAGATTGCGAATTTGGTTCCCGGTGTACCCCTGGTAATTCTGAGCGCGAGTTCAAATGTCACCAACAAGGTCCTTCTTCTCGAAATGGGTGCCGACGATTACGTGACCATACCGTTCAGCCCGCGGGAACTCGTTGCACGTCTGCGCGCGTTAACAAGGCGTGCGTCTCGCTTCAGTCCGGAGGACACAGACGTACATGTCTTTGCGGATGTGGTGGTGGATTTTTTCAAGACCGAAATCACTCGTGGCGGCGAGAAAATCACAGTTACTCGAAAGGAATTTAAGACGCTGGAATTCCTGACAAAGAACGCACAACGCGTGATCTCGCGCGAGGAACTTCTCAATGAAGTTTGGGGCTACCAGAACTACCCCTACACGCGGACGGTGGACAACCACATGCTGAGGCTACGACAGAAACTCGAGAACGACCCTTCACGCCCGTCACACTTTCTTACGGTATACGGCCAGGGTTATAAGTTTTTGCCTTAAGGCGAATGTCAATCTATGACGCAGCTTTAAACAATTTCGTAAGACTATCGATGTCCGCAGCACTCGCATCGCTGATCACGAAATAGCGAAGGCCGCCTTGACTCCATGTTTCCAGGTTGAATGGCAGTTGCTTAGGCGAAAGAGAGTTTTCGTCCAGCTTGGCTGGCAGTGAGCGTTCCTGGAACACGAACACGGAAATATGGTGCTTCCGCACATCGTAAATGAGATGTGCGCCCGGCGTTTGATCAAGATAGGTCATTCGACCACCAAGCAGAGAGAACTCTGTGTTCTGGAGTTCCGGCAAATTGAACGCGAAGGGAATTTTTCCCTGGAACCAAGGCTTCACCGTGTGCCGATCGGTGGAGATCACATCCACTGGAGATGAACTGGCCAAGGTTGCCACGTGCAAGTCCGCAATCTCGCTAAATAACTGATCTCTGGATCGAGTTCCTAGATAGGCTGAAGTCAACGTGCCGGCCACGAGAATGATTGCTGCCGCCGCAGCTAACGTCCATCTCAGACCAAAGCTTCTCTGCGGTTTTGGCGCAATCTTCTGCTGTATCCGCTTCCGGAACTCAGCGCTGGGAGTAAAACGTCTTCCAGCGTCTTGAATCGCGCGCCTCATCTGCACGCGCGCAAGAGCATCCACCGAGCACGAGGGACAGCTACGCACATGAGCGTCGAAGCTGTGCATCTCCTCCTCTGGAACCTCAGCGTCAAGGTAAGTGTCGAGTTTTGCCTTCCAAGATTCACAAACCATAAGTCACCATTTTAGTTCGTCCCCCTTACAAACTGTTGCTGTAGGCCACCGCGCAGCGCTTTTCTGGCACGGGATAAACGGGACATCACCGTGCCCATTGGGATGGCGAGAGCGGCAGAGATTTCCTGGTAGGACATTTCTTCAACCTCGCACAGCAGCAGGATCTCGCGGTAGGCGACTGGCAGTTGCTCCAGGGCCTGCTGCACGAGCTGCCCGTCCGAACGCTGCAGCAAAATGCTCTCTGGTGTTTCCTCGATCGCGGGCAAGGCTCCCTCTTCGTCCTCAAGGTCGAGCGGCACGGTAGCGGTCGCCTTCAGCCCGGTACGGGAGGTCAGAAACGCATTCCGCAGGATCTTGTAGATCCAGGCGCGAAAATTCGTGCCCGACTTGAACGAGGAAAAACCCTTAAGCGCTTTGGCATAAGTCTCCTGCACCAGATCCTCGGCTTCTTGCCGGTCATGTGTTAGCCAGCAGGCGAAGTTATAGAGCCGCTCGAAATGAGGCATGGCTAATTGCTCGAACGACTCCGGTGGCAGGTTCTCTCCGACATGCACACAAGCGTAAACCAGCGGATGATCGTTTTATTCCCATAGCCCACAAAAAAATACCACGGAATAAAACCGAGTGTCGCCGGTTCTGCACAACGAGTCAGAGAGCGAACTGGAGCCACCGGCGAGAATGATGGTGCGGAAGAACCACACGCTCTGTAGCAATTCCTTCAGGAGGAACAAAATGAAAAACAATCTGAAAATGTTTGGCTTGGCGCTGTGCGTGCTGCCGATGTATCTGCATGCCGGAACAGGACAGGATCTGAAACAGGCGTCTCAGCCTACTCAACAGCAGAATGCAGGATACGGAGTCGCCATTCCGGCGGGCACCATTCTTCCTATCAGCCTGAATTCCACCTTGCGCTCGGACAAAAGCGGAAGCGGAGCTGCTATCACCGCGACGGTGATGCAGGACGTGCCCCTAGGCAGCGGAGAAACGCTACGTAAGGGATCCAAGGTGACAGGCCATGTGGTCGAAGCCACGACTCCGGGGAAGGGATCTGACGAATCAAAGATCTCATTTCAATTCGACCAAGTGCAATTTGGCAACCAGACCATCCCGATTACCACCAACTTGCGTGCGGTAGCGTCCAGGTCTGCAGTACTCGCTGCCACACCTCAGCTAACCTCGCCCGATTATGCCGATAACCAAATTCAAATCGGAGGCGACCAGATTTCCTACGGTGAAGGTGGGCCAGTAATGGTGGGAGAGCAGGTTGTTGGGAAATACACCAGGCAGGGCGTGCTCGCCTATGTGGACGATTCGGGCACACCATCACGGGACACGAACAATCAACATGCTCATCTGCAGGCGTTTTGGCTCTTCTCAATAAATGCCCGCGGCGCATACGGATTTGATGACCTCACAATTCCCCAAGCCGGACGCAGCGAGCCGCTTGGTGAAGTCACTTTGGCCTCCAGCAGGAAAGCCCTGAAGCTCGACAAAGGCATTGCGATGCTGTTGCGTGTGGATGGCAGCGGACCCGACGCGGCGCAGGCTCTCACACATTCTGCGCAAGGGATAGGGCAGTAACGAGTTCGCGGGTTGCGGCGCAGTCAGTTTCGTCCAATCAGGTTCGCCGCAGCCCGCGATTCATTTCTCAAGCCCATCGAACCACCGCAGGAGAATCTTCTTTAGGCAGCCTGGAATAAAAGATCAGAAACTCAGTTATCTCCACTGAAACTCATGCAACTCAAAATTGGGGAGAGATACACATGAGACAAGCAGGAATGGCATTGGCCGTGTGCTTTATGGTTAGCGCTTTCGCGGCCGGGCAGTCGAGTAACGCACTGGGCAGCAGCAAGAAGAAGTCCAGTTCCGAGGCGGTGGCAGTTCGTTTGGCAGAAATGCAGAAGGCAATTGAGGCTCAACAACAACAGATCCAGCATTTGGTGGAACAAGTGCAAAGTCGCGACAGTCAGATCCAAGATCTGCAACAACGGATGAATCAGGTGCAAACCTCGGCTTCGCAGGCGCAACAAGCCGCTGAGGCTGCAACTTCGCAAAATACACAGGTGGAGCAGAACATTACGGCGATCCGTAGTGACGTAAGCGGCCTCAAAGGTACCGTAGGCGACACTGCGCTGGCGTTGCAGGAGACACAGAAGAACGTGAATGCTGCGATAGAGAGCCCCTTGGCTCTCCATTACAAAGGCATCACGATCACTCCCGGCGGCTTCCTGGCGGCGGAATTCGTGAGGCGATCCAGAGCGCTGGCCGCCGACGTCAACACTCCCTTCAATTCACTTACTATGCCGGGAGCATCGCAAAGCAGCCTCTCGGAATTCTTCGGTTCGGGGCGCCAGTCGCGCATCTCCATGCTGGCCGAGGGACGGTTGCAAAGCGCGAAGCTTTCCGGGTACGTGGAAGCCGATTTTCTGTCGGCAGGCGCGACTTCGAACAACAACGAGAGTAATAGCTACTCACTGCGTCAACGCCAAGCCTTCGGGCAAGTCGCACTCGACAATGGTTTCACCTTCACGGGCGGGCAGATGTGGAGCCTGGTTACCGAGACAAAGCATGGTGTGGATAACCGCACTGAAGCTGTTCCCATGACGATCGACGCGCAGTATAACGTCGGCTTCAGTTGGGCCCGGCAGTATGGGCTTCGCATAGCCAAGAGCTTCAACAACAAGGCCTGGTTCGCGGTGTCGGTAGAAAACCCGCAAGCCACTTTGACCACTCACAACAACGGTGACAATTTTCTATTGGGCTCCGCCGGCGCCAGTGGTGGACTTTTCAATGCCGCCGCCACCAGCGCCGGTGCCAACATCGCCAATTATTCCTTTAATCCTTCGCCTGATGTCATCGCGAAGCTGGCCCTTGAACCCGGCTTCGGACACTACGAAGTGTTCGGAGTGTATAGCCGATTCCGCGACCGCGTATTTCCCTGCGGCGAGGTAGCCAGCAGCACGACGCTTTGCGGCGGTAGCTCGGTTGCTGGCCCGAACGCTCTCGGAGCTAACAACGCCTCGAAAAATGGCGGAGGTGTTGGTGCGAATGCCCGCTGGTCGTTCGACCACAAGCACATCGACTTCGGTCTGCACGCTTTTGGCGGCAGCGGAGTGGGCCGTTATGGCACCGGCGGCCTTCCCGATGCTTCGATCCACGCGGACGGCACTCTCGATCTGATCAAGAGTTACCAAGCTCTGGGAACTCTCGAGTGGCATGGGTCGAAGTTGGACGTTTACATGAACGCAGGCTCTGAGTACGCCGGCCGGGCATCTGATTTCGATCCTACCTCGGGGAAATTCGTCGGCTACGGATCGCCCATTTTCAACAATACCGGCTGCTTCACTGAAATCGCTCCTACAGTCAACAACGGTTTCACTCCTGCGGGCCTTTCGAACTGCACGGCCGACACGCGTGTGCTGATCGAAGGCACCTTCGGCATCTGGTTCAAGCCGTATGACGGCTCAAGAGAAAAGGTGAACCGCGGCCGAATCCAATGGGGGCCGCAGTTCTCCTATGTCGAGCGCAATACATGGTCGGGCGTGGGCGGGGAGCCGCACGGGCTGGATGCAATGATCTTCACTTCGTTCCGCTACTACCTTACCGTAGCGTGTGCGAGCCTCACTCCCGCGTTTGCTCTCTCCTTTTCGCGCGGGGGTGAGGTTTTTTTGTCGCTGGCACGAATTGGGATTGAAACGAACGCTCGCTACGAACAGGCAAATCTAGGAGAGGTATGGCGATGGTAAATCCCTTTGATCTTAAGACGGCCCTTCTGGCCAAGCATGCGCAACATGTCGTCCTGATCCATTTTCCAATCGGTTTGTTCATCACGGCAGTGGCCTTCGACCTTATCGCGCAATGGACGAAGCGACGTGGCTTGGCGCAGGCAGCCTACTACAATCTGCTGGCGGCGGCTATTTCAACTGTTCCGGTCCTCATTACTGGGCTACTCGCGTGGCAGTTCCAACTCGAAGGACAGAAGCTGAAGGGCATTCTATTGCTGCATCTGGTTCTGGCGTGTGTTTCGACGGTGATGATCTGGCTGGTGTGGTGGGTGCATTTCCACGCACGACGAAAGACAGTTTACTTGCCGGCCTACCGTTTGGTGCTCGAAGTTTTGGCGGTTGGCATTGTGGCGCTAACTGGGCATTTAGGCAGCTTTCTCAGCGGCGTAAACCTGCCAGGTTAAATGGCCACTCATCTTAATTCATAATTGCCCAGCTTACGAATCCTTATGCTTGGTCTCGCGCCCAAACCTCTTAGCTCAGACCACAGCAGGTCACTCGACGATTATTTTCTCGGCAGCTCTGCCAAGCCAGTCCGCAACATTCTCCAGCGCACCACAGAAAAATCTTTTACCAAAACCTAACAGAGCTGTGACCTCCCGCTGACAACACGCAAATGTTGCCAAGGTACATTCCTCACCACGGCACACAAACAGACTGTCGGAGAGAAGAAATTTACAGCGCAATATGCGGGAATAAATCCTTCACTTGCCGGTTATCAGCCTTGGTAGATTGTCTGCCTGTGACCAAAATCAAACTTGAAACTAAAAAGGAAAAAGCAATGAGGAAAACTGTATTTCATATGATCGCCGGACTACTAGCAATTGGCCTGGTGTTTGGCATTAATCGGTCAGAAGCCCAGGCCGGCACTCTTGACCCAACCTTCGGCAATGGTGGCACGGTTACCACCAGCTTCGCCAATGGCTCCGCAGGAGTGGGCAGCTTTGAACAATCAAATGGCGACATCGTGGCGGTCGCCCAAGTCGACTTTGTGGAAAACGAAGGCACCGGAATCGGTTTGGTGCGCTACACCTCAACCGGAGCGCTGGATACCACGTTTGGCACGAACGGGATTACGAACACCACATTCGCCGGCTTCACCTTCACTCCGTTCGGATTTGCGGTGCAGACGAATGGCGACATCCTGGTTGCAGGAGAGGCCATAAGCAGCGCAGGGCGGATTGAATTCGGACTCGCGCGGTACACGTCCAACGGCATTCTGGATGCCACGTTCGGAAACGGAGGCCTGGTGACCACCGTTGTAGGCACGCGGACCGACGTTCCCACCGCCATGCTGCTGCAACCCAACGGAAAAATCGTGATGGCCGGCTTCGAGGTTGCCCAGGAAGGGGTTGCTCCCGGAAAGATGTCGATGGTGCGCTACAACTCGAGCGGCAGCCTGGACACCACGTTTGGCACGGGCGGAATCTCGCTGGTGACTGACACAATCACAGGGCCCGATGCGCTTGCGCTGTTGTCGAACGGCGACTACCTGGCCGTGGGGCAGAGTGGAAGTGGCAAGACAGGCATAGCAGTGGAGTTGAACTCCAAGGGTGTGCTGCTAGTGAAGGTGACGGCGGGAACATTGACGGCTGCCCTGTCGTCTTCGCAGAGCGGCTTTTCTCCGACCATTTTCCAGGCGAACGGCGACTACATTGTGGCGGTGACGAGCTGCACCAATGATTCGCAGTGCCGGGGACACAAGATCGGCGTGAGCCGCTTCCTCGAAACAGGGAAAGTGGATACAAGCTTCAACGCCAACTCCTTCGAATCGTTCGACCCGCCCGCGACGACTTCAGTGGGGACGGCAATGGCTCTGCAAGCGAATGGGCAGATCGTGGTCGGCGGCTTGATTTCGCCAACTCAAGGCGGCATGGCGCGTCTCGATGCAAATGGCGAGCTGGATACCACCTTCGGTACCACCAACTCGTTTGGCGGCTGCTGCACCGTGACCAGTGAGCAGACGTTCACAGGTCTTCTGATCCAGACAGATGGAAACATCGTTGCCATCGGAGAGCTAGACGGAGATCTGGCGTTGGCTCGGTACCTGGCGAACTAACCGGCTGTAAGTGAGAAGCGGTTCCGTCAGAAGCCTGCGTAGGTCAATGAAATTGTTCTCTGAGCAAAACATTTTCTTGGCCTGCGTTTCTCCCTCGATGTTGTCGGGAATAAAAGTAGCTCGTGCGAGTTATCAAACCCTTAGTAAGAGTTGTCAAATTTAACAAAAACTATTCAGGAGGAATTGTGAAACTTACGTTTAACGCGGTGATGTTTCTAGGATTGGCGCTTGGCGCAGTTCAAAGCGTGCCGGCGATCGCCCAAGCCAACGCAGGCTCGACATTTCAGGTAGTCCCAACACCCAACGGGAACAAGGCCAACAGCAGCATCTTTGCTGCATCGGCATCTTCCGCCACCGACATTTGGGCGGTAGGAGATTCGACGATGCACTTCGACGGCACCAAGTGGACAGCTTTCGCCGCACCGTTGATTAATGGCGAGCTTACTGCGGATCTCCAGGGCGTCGTCGACATTTCTTCCACAGAGGCCTGGGCCGTGGGTAATGTAACCCTGGGAGCGAATCCCGGCCAGATCATCGAAAAATGGGACGGAACCAAGTGGAGCCTGTTCCCGAATCCCACGCTCCTGCCGAATTCTCAAGGGGATCTTTTCGCCATGACCTCGACTTCGGCGACTGACATTTGGGCCGTCGGCAATCTGGTGCAAACCTTTTCAAATGGCGGCTCCACAAGCTACAACCTTTTTGAGCACTGGGACGGCACGTCATGGACGCCCACCTTTATTAACACTGCTGGGTTCGAGGGTCTCACTGGCGTGTCCGCAGACGCCACCAACGATGCCTGGGCGGTGGGCGATAACGGCGGTTCAACTCTTGCAATTCACTGGAATGGCGCAAAATGGGCCGCTGTAGCGACTCCAGATAACTTAGGCGAGGGACCAAACCAGCTCAATGCCGTGGTGGCATTGGCTCCAGACAACGCATGGGCAGTAGGCTATTCCACGCCGGGTCTTGCAGGACAATCTGCCACGCTCACGTTGATTCTGCACTGGGATGGCACGACTTGGTCGATAGTGCCAAGCCCGAATGTTGGGCCGAATAGCACAAGTCAGTCGAACCGCCTGCTTGGAATCACGGCGAATTCGGCCGATGACATTTACGCTTTCGGTTCTTACTTCGCGGCCGATGGATCCGGACATCAGATGACGCTGCTTCTGCATTGGGATGGAACCAGTTGGACGATTGTTACCAGTCCCAACCCGACGAAGGGCAATTTCCTCGATGATCTTCTGTTTGCTGGAGTTGTACCGGCACCCGGCAACGTGTGGATTTTCGGAAATGAGGATGAAGGGGCTCAGGGCGGCATGGGGACTTTGGCAATCCATTCCACAACTGCGAAATAAGCCGCATTTTCACCCTATGAGTTGAGAAGGCGGACAGAAGAAGCCCGCCTTTTTGACTTCGCCGACATCGCGAAAGTTTCTGAAGTTTGTTCGTTTCAAGTGGGAATAAAAGCGACTCGCTCCGGTTATCCACTGAGAACGTCACAAACCACGGAGGACAAATGCCAGACAAAAAGCAAGACCTTATCGATCAGAGTTTGCAAGACCTTAATAACGACGGCGTCGACCGGCGCGGATTTCTGAAATGCATGGCATGGGCAGGTACCGGCCTTGTCTGGACCATGAGCGGCGGGGTCCCGGTGTCGCGGGCATTCTCCAAGGGTTACGGCAAGGATGCCGGCAAAGGCGCGGACTTTACCTTTGTACAGATCAGCGACAGCCACATCGGGTTCAACAAGCCGGCGAATCCAGACGTCACCGCTACCTTACAGACGGCAATCAACAAAATCAATGCGATGCCACAGAAGCCGGACTTCATCATCCACACCGGAGATTTGAGCCAGCTCTCGAAGCCAAGTGAGTTCGATACGCTCGACCAGGCCCTAAAAAGTGCGTCTGCGAAACAGATTTACTTTGTGCCAGGCGAGCACGACATGCTCTCCGACAACGGCGATCAATATCTTCAGCGTTATGGCAAGGGAACTAAAGGATCGGGGTGGTACAGCTTCGATCACAAGGGCGTGCATTTTGTTGGCTTGGTGAACGTAGCCAACCTGAAGGCAGGCGGCATGGGGTCGCTCGGACATGAGCAGTTGGAGTGGCTTGAGGACGATCTACATGGACGCTCGGCCAGCACTCCGATCGTGCTCTTTGCTCACATTCCGCTGTGGACAATCTATCCGGATTGGGGCTGGGGCACCGACGACAGCGAACAGGCTTTGTCCTACGTGAAGCGTTTTGGCTCAGTGACGGTGTTGAACGGCCATATTCACCAGATCATGCAGAAGGTTGAGGGCAAGGTCTCATTCCACACCGCGATGTCGACGGCTTTTCCTCAACCTGCGCCGGGGACTGCGCCTTCGGCGGGTCCGATGAAAGTGCCGGCTGAACAGTTGCAGCGGGTGTTGGGGATTACGGATGTGAATTACATGGTGAGTGGTCGCAGCCTCGCGGTGGTTGATTCGCCGCTGGGCAGCTAATTCAGTATCCGATCAGCAGCAAAGGAACGTGCAGTAAATAGCGCATATCGAGATTTAGAAAGGAAAATGATCATGACGAAGAACAAGCTTTGGATTTCAGGCGTAGCGGTGCCGGTACTGATTGCGATGATGCTATTGGCATTGTCCTCTCGCGTCACTGCGAATGCCGAACCTTCAGCGCCAGCAGCTGCGGTAAAAATCGATAATTTCGTATTCGGACCTCAGGCGCTCACGGTGCCAGTCGGAACGACTGTCACCTGGACTAACAGTGACGACATTCCTCATACCTCGGTCAGCACAGAGGGGGTGTTCAAGTCGAAGGTGCTGGATACGGATGAAAAGTTCTCCTACACGTTTACCAAGGCGGGAACGTATCCCTACTATTGCACGATCCACCCGAAGATGACCGGCAAGATCGTCGTGCAGTAAACACACTTTCTAAGCAGGGTCGAAGTGATTTTTCGATCCTGCTGCAAGCAGGGTGAACACTATGAGCGCAAGCGTAACCCAATTCGATGTAACCGCGCAAATGAATGACGACATGGACCTAGTCCATGCCTGTAAAAATGGCGACGTTGCCGCCTTCGAGCAACTGGTGAAGCGCTACGATCGCAAACTCTTCCGCATCGCCCAGAGCGTCACCCATAACCGGGAAGATTCGCAGGATGCGGTGCAGGAAGCTTTTCTGAAGGCCTACCAGCACTTGGCCGACTTTCGAGAAGCTTGCCTGTTCTCAACCTGGCTGATTCGTATCACGGTGAACCAATCGCTGATGAAGCTGCGCAAGCAGCGCGGTACAAAAGAAATGTCTCTCGATGATGATTTTGAAAACGACGAGGGAGATTTCCTGCCAAAGGAAGTCACGGATTGGTCTCCTAATCCTGAACAGCTTTGCTGGGCCTCTGAATTGAAAAGCATTCTGGTAGAGGCTTTGAAGGATCTTGAACCCATCTCGCGGACGGTTTTCGTCTTGCGCGACATTGAAGGTCTTTCCATCGACCAAACCGCCGAAGTGCTGAACATGAGCAACTCCGCAATCAAGGCGCGGCTATGGAGAGTTCGCCTGCAGCTTCGTGAACGGCTGAGCAAACGCTTCGGCGTCCAAAAAGATAATGAGCAGTTAGGCTCCAGTGCTTTACAAAGCGATGCGACCAGCGCTTCTGCCTGCTCATAACGACCAGCACGGCCGCGAATAGTAGCAATATCCCAATCCACTCAATGTTCTTCTCCGAGTGTCCCGATCCCTCGACCTATTAGACGCGCCCGAGTTGTCCCCTTTTTAGTTATTTCGTGCTAACCACAAACGACACGGCCCTGCGGTGTGCACTGCATGTTACGACGTGGCGACAAACAGTTGACAATCAAATGACATCATTCACGTATCCCTGCTCATAAGTACCGCGTCCAACGTACATAGGTTGTGAAACATAGTTGATGAACCGGCCTTTAGACACATTGCTGGAATAACGTCATAAGAGGGCAGTTCTCAACATAAATACTTCGCGACACTTCAACAAAGGAGAACTTATGAATAGGTTTTACGTAGTCGCCGTACTTACACTGACGTGCCTGCTTGGTGTGGGTGTAGAAGCTCATGCTCAAGACGCCGAGATCAGTGTAACGGTTCCATTTGAGTTTGTGGCTGGAGGCCAGACTCTTCCTGCGGGCCAGTACATCGTTGGCCGCACCTCCGCCGATGCGCATTCAGGCATAACAATCCGCAGCTACAACAATGTCGCACTCATGCTCCCCATTGTCGTTGATGAAACTCCTGCTTACCAACCGAAGCTTAGCTTTGTGCGTGTTGGCGGCGAGTACTGTCTCAGCAAGGTTGAGGCACCGCAAGGTATCTACACCTTTAGGGCACCACGCGCGATGGTCATGCTAGCACAGAAGAAGGACCAATCCTCCGTGTCTTCCGCTGGCGGGAACTAAGTCGGGCACAGCATTGGCATTTATACGGTTGCGGTGGGGAGTTCATGGATAAAAAGCAAGTTAGTCGACCTGAACTCCCCCTTCATCCGGCTACTTTGCCCTTTCGAACAACACTGTTATCGGGTGGCGGCTTGCTAGGCCGGCTTCTGGCATGGCGCGCGTCCAGAACCGGCCTGCTTGTTGCTCTCTATGACGCAGCTAGTCGTTCTGGAGAAGATTCTGCCGCGTGGGCCGCAGCCGGAATGATTACTCCTTCGGCAGAGGCAGTTGATGCCGACCCGGAAATCGTAGCGATGGGGCGGCGCAGCCTGAACCTGTGGCCGCGGTGGCTCGCCGAATTACCAGAGCCGGTTTTCTATCGTGATGACGGAACTCTCCTGCTCTGGCATCGCGAGGATGCAGGGGAGGCACGTCGCTTCGAGAGACTCCTCGCAAGGCGCGACGCGTCGGCGCATCTGGTTCACGTGGATGCGGCTCGGCTCACTCAGATGGAACCGGCACTCGATTCAAGGTTTCAGCAATCGCTGTATCTTCCTGGCGAGGCGCAGATTGACAATCGGGCCCTGCTGAAGACTCTCGCCCTCGCGCTCGAAGAAGCAGGTGTCCAGTGTCACTGGCAAACGTTTGTGGCGGCGGATGCGCTGCCCGCTGCGGGCATCGTCGTAGACTGCCGCGGTATGGGTGCGCGCCAGGATTTATCGCAACTACGTGGCGTTCGCGGCGAAATTGTACGTCTCGATGCGCCGCACGTGGAATTGCGCCACATGCTGCGCCTGCTGCACCCGCGGTTTTCCGTGTATGTGGTACCTCGTGCCGAGGGCAAGCTGGTTGTCGGGGCCACCAGCATCGAGAGTGACGATCGCTCTCCGATGTCAGTGCGCGGCGCATTGGAGTTGCTCACCTCTGCGTATTCCATACTACCGGCCCTAGCCGAGGCCCGCATCCTGGAGTTCACCACGCAGCTGCGACCAACCCTTCCCGACAACCGGCCTGCGTTTTTCTATCATCTCGGAAAAACGTGCTGAGAATCAACGGGCTGTATCGTCACGGTTTTATGCTGTCGCCCGCAATCGTTGAGGAGGCATTGCCCTTGCTATCCCGGCAACGGGAAGAATCATACACCGGGCGATGGTCCTGCCTGCGCATGTGTGCCCACGAGGTCGAGGAGGAACAAGCATGTCCGTCCTTGTAAATGGACGAATGCAAAATCTACCAGAGCCGCCAACTTTGGCGGCATTGTTGGTAGTGCTCGCTCCACCAACTCCATTCGCCGTAGCCTGCAATGGCGAATTTATTCCGCATGCAAACTATGCCGGATGCGAAATCCAGCCGGGCGACCATATCGACATCGTGCATCCTGCGGCGGGAGGTTAGCGTGAACGATAGTAAAACAGAAGACACACTCACTTTGTATGGAGAGACCTTCGCGAGTCGCCTTTTGCTAGGCACATCGCGGTACGAATCTCCTATGCGATTGGCGGCTGCTATACGCGCAGCCGATCCCGCTCTGCTTACCGTATCGGTTCGGCGGCAACTTACTGGTGGACGCCTGGGTTCACAGGATGCAGGTGAGTCTTTTTGGAATTTGCTGCGCGAGACAGGTCGCAAGATCCTCCCTAACACGGCAGGTTGCCTCAGCGCGGGTGAAGCCATAAAGACAGCCTGCATGGCCCGCGAGCTGTTTCAGACGAATCTCATAAAACTCGAAGTCATCGGAGATGAAGTCAGTCTCCAGCCAGACCCGTTTGGTCTGCTTGAAGCCGCAACCAAACTCGTAAAACGTGGCTTCCAGGTCCTACCATATTGCACAGAAGACTGGGTACTATGTAGCCGTCTGATGGATGCAGGCTGTGAGGTCCTCATGCCATGGGCAGCCCCCATCGGAACCGGTCAGGGACCACGCAATCCTCGCGGTTTACGCGAATTGCGCGAACGCGCTCCCGAGATTCCCTTAATCGTGGATGCGGGCATAGGCCTTCCGTCTCAAGCCTGCCAGGTGATGGAGTGGGGATTCGACGGCGTATTACTAAACACCGCGGTATCGCGAGCTCTTGATCCTGTTCGAATGGCCGGTGCCTTTGCCGAAGCCGTCAAGGGAGGTCGCAGTGCATTCCTGGCTGGACCAATGATTATGCAAGAGACCGCTGTCCCGAGCACTCCTGAAATCGGTCGTCCCTTTGCATCGAGCCCATCGCGATTCGAAGGCCTGGCGCCTAGCTTAATGCGAGGGTAGCTCTACTAATTTACGTCGTTCGAACCGACACTACATACTGGCTGACTGAAGTTCGTCCCCTCTAGCATTCATCCCTCGATTTGTCAGTCCCGCGAGTCTTGCCTCATGGATTTATCGGCATGATCGATCTGCGCACGGTTGACGGTTTGTCTTGTGCGCGAATCAGCTGGTTAATCTTGCAAGTCGTCGGTGACACCGTATGACGCGTCACTGTCACTCGACTCCGAGTGACGCCACGGTCATTGTTAATTCTCCCTAATCTCTGCAAATCTACGCCGCTTGAATGATCCGACACTCCAAGAGGCGATTCTCAGCTTTGGCACTGTCTTTGCTCTACCGTAATTCGAGTTTTCTAGCGATGACACCAGGAACTTTTTGCTTGCATAGCTCACGTAGGCCGGCAATCGATTCTGCCTAGCAATGATGGAACTCGGAGGGAATGATGAAAAGAATTAAGACTCGAGGCTTTATTCAAAGATTTGGGAGCAGCCTAACCTTCGTGAGGACAGACTTCCAGAGTGAACAAAAGGGCGCGATCTCTTCAGCAGGGCTGTGGTTATGCTGGGGGCAAACCCGGCCGGCCTTATGGATTCTGTCAGTCACGATGAGCATCTTGTATTGCGGCGTCGTGGCGGTCCGCGCACAGGAACCTTCCTATGTAACGAAGACTGTGCAGCAGTCTTCAGACACAGCTAAGACAGAGCAGGAGTCTTCGGACATCGCGAAAACAGCACAAAACCCGATTGCCCACATAATATCAGTGCCCTTCGAGAATGACTTTTACCCGCAGACAGGCATTAACAAGGAAAACGAATACGTCTTGGAGATAAAGCCTGTGGTCCCAATCCCGTTGTCGAGGGAGTGGAACCTGATCACGCGAACGATCATACCCGTAATTCAAACACCCGACCTTACGGCTGAAATAAAAGGGACAAGCGGGCTAGGAGATATACAAGAATCTTTGTTCTTCTCACCAACAAAGGCGGGTCTAGGTGGGATTATTTGGGGAGCGGGGCCGGCCATTTCAGCCCCCACCGCCACAGAGCACATTTATGGGACGGGAAAAACAAGCGTCGGTCCTACTGTTGTTGTCCTGAAGAGCCAAGGGCACTGGTTGTTTGGATCGCTTGTGCAAAATCTATGGTCGGTCGAGGCCGGCCCCAGGGAGCGGCGCCGTAAACCAGATGCTGCTGCAGCCTTTCGTGAACTACAACTTGCCGCACAAATGGTATCTCACTTCGTCGCCTATCATCACCGCAAACTGGAAACTGGACGAAGGACGGTGGCTCGTCCCCGTGGGTGGCGGAGTCGGAAAAATTGTGCGTTTCGGAAAAGTACCTGTGAATGTCTACGGACAATTTTTCGGAAATGCGGAATACCCGAACGGGACGAGCAAGTGGTCGGCAAGGTTCCAGATGCAGTTTCTATTTCCGAGAAGGTGAAGGAATCGGAGAACAGCTTTGAGGCCGCAAGCTGATCGTCAATCTAAAGGAATGTACGCTCGGGGCCCAGATCGGCTACACCGTAGAGGAGGAATCGAGATGTTCGGAGCAACAAAGCTTGGAAAGCAGCAACCCTCACCCTATGCCACCTCGACGGATTTCTGTCAAATCTTCGAGACGGACATGAACCGATTGTATCGCTTGTCGTTCCTGCTCACAGGAAATGAGCCTGTCGCTGAGCAATGTTTTCTCGGTGGCCTGCAGATGGCTCAAGAAGGGAACCCAATCTTCAAGAGTCGGCACCATTCGTCTTCAATCAGGCAGCCTTGGAAGATGCCTTTCCAAAACGATGGGGAGATCGCTACTACTGGTTCACAATTAGAGTGACGGTAGGGGCTTGATGAGTGAGTGTCCCAGAGGTGCCAGTCACAGTGATGGTGTAAGTGCCCGGTTGCGTGCCTTGCTGCTGCCCGCCGCCACCTCCAGCATTGCTGCCTGCTACACTGCTGCTCGCTCCTCCGCCACAAGACATAAGCAACAAAGCCAGCATAAATAATCCGAGCAGAGGAACCGGGAGAGAAAGCTTTCCGCGTCGCACTCTGCGCGTTTTTGTGCCAAGCAGCACAAGTCCAGGCAGGGCCAGCCAGAAGGCGTAGAAAATCGCAGTCCTGTCGGGTCGTTGTGGAGAGACGCTAGCCGAACTGGACGTAGTGCTTACGGTCATGACGACCGGCCCGGAACTGCTGCCCGGAGTCACGGCGTTCGGGGCGAAACTGCACCGCGAAATCGCGGGTCCGCCGGAACAGGACAAACTAACAGCGTTGGAAAACTCTCCCACGGGCAGCACGCTGAAATTGTATGTAGCTGATTGACCCGGATTAATGGTCTGCGTCGTCGGCGTGATTGAGCCGAGCGCGAAATCCTGAATCACCGTCAGTGGCAGCGTGAGAGTCTGGACTGTCTGTCCCGAGGAGTTGGCGACGGTTAGAACAACGTTATATGGGTTCGCCGGGTTAGGCGCAGCGCTGTTGGGTACGCTGACGGTGAGGGTTAGCGTAGTTGAGATCCCCGCAGTAAGCTGCGGATTTTCCGGCGTGACCGAGCATTGACCCGAAAGCGCGCTGGCACTGCAACTCGCGGTCGCCGAGCCACTGTAGTTGGACGTGACAGACACTTTGGCGGATTGCTCGGATCCTGCATCCGCGGCATTGGAAAAGGATTGGGTCGCTGCCAGTTGGAAACTGTTGGCTATGATCAGGGATGCGGTCGCCGAGTGCGAAAGCGAGCCCGACGTCCCCGTAACCACCACGGGATACGTTCCCGCGGTCGAGGTGCTGCTAGTGGTGATCGTCGTCACCACTGCAACTGAGGCGTTCCCCGGCGTTACCGGATTCGGAGTGAACTTGCACTGCGCCCCGGAAGGAATCCCGCTACAAGAAAGCGTCACGGCACTGGCGAACGATTCGCCGACCGGCAGCACATTGAAATTGTAGCTGGCTGACTGACCGGGTGTGATGGTTTGTGGAGTCGGTGTGATTGAGCCGAGGCTGAAATCATTCACCGGGCTTACCACCGTGAGAGCGATGGTCAGGGAGTGGCTGGGGGCGCCGGTGACATCCTGTGTGGTGATTGTGATGTTATAAGTGCCGGATGCGGCATCGCTGGGAATACTGATTGTGGCAGTCACAGCCACCGCGGCCCCATTGCCAACTGTGATGGGACTTGCCGGGCTGAACGTGCAGGTTGCGCCGGCGAGAGCCGCAGTATTGCAACTGGCAGTAACCTGGCCGCTGTAAGAGTCCTTGGAAGTGAGGGTGAGGTTCGCGGTTACTTTATCTCCGGGTGAGGAGGAAACCGATGCCGGGCCAGTAATCGAGAAATCTCCGACGTTGAATGACACGTTAAAGGAATTAGTGATGGAACCCGATGTGCCCTGCACGGCAATCTGGTAAGCGCCTGCAGAAAAACTGGTTCCATTGATTACCAGAGTGGCCGTGGCCGGGAAGGTTTTGACTGACGTAGGACTGATGCTGCAACTACCAACTCCAAATGTGGCGGGACAACTCAAGGTCACGGTCCCGGTGAAGCCGTCCTCCGCCGAGATCGTAATCGGACCGCTGGTGCCGGTGCTGCCAGCTTTTACGTTGGGGAACGCGCCAGATTCACTGAAAACGAAGTTAGGACTCTCCGTGGTTGTGCTGGTTTGCAGCAGGATGGGTTCGACGCCGACGGTTACCGTAGCGCCTTTGTAAATGGTGTGCTCGATCCCGCTCAGATCCAGATAGTTCACATACTGGCTGGATGGGGTATAACTGGCATTGCCACCGGGGTTCCACACTGCCTGAGCGGAGTAGCCGTTGGATCCCGTTAAACCGCAAGTCCAGATCCCCGAGCTATTCTCGGAACACAGAGTGCTCATGGTGCGGCCGGACATCCAGCTCTCTACTTGCGTGTATGCATCTCCGGCAGTGTTGGCTATGCCGTTGACTTCCAGCGTTCCCGTGCTGAAATCGTTCCAGGCATACCAGTAATGTCGCACCACGCCATTGGACCAGAGCAGCAGGTACGTTCTCGCTACATAGCCCGCCTGATCCGTGGAACCGGGAAGAACGCTATCGGTCCCCCACGCACCTTCGGTTGACCACAGCGGCATGGAACTTATGTTGTATGTGGACATGACGCTCTGATAGCACTGAATCACCGGCACGATGTCTTCGGCCGTGGTGGTGTAGTAGGTGTGAAACGCGAGGATGTCAATATACGGGCCGAGCCCTGCCGCCAAGTATCCGGCCATTTTATCGGGCATCGTGCAATTTGAACTCGGATAGCTGTAGCTCAACTGCCCGTTGGCCATGCTGATGATTTGTGCCGTCGGTATATATTTCAGAATGTAGGTGCGCGCATCCTGCGCCATGCGCACGAGTTGAGCGTCTGTTCCATTCCATTGATTGGGATCATGGGGAGTGTTCCACAGTTCCCAATACACGATGCTGGGAGCGTGCTGCGCAACGGCGCTGACAAAATTAATCCAGTCCTGATCCGTACCGGTTCCGTCGGAGTTCAGGTCACTCGGAGGCCAACAGGCACCTGGAAATCCATCGCAACCCGAATCATTGGGATCGGAACTGGCCCATTTGGGAGTGAATCCGAATGTATAAATTAATTGGATATTGTGGGTCGCCGCCTGAGTGATCCAGCTATCCAGGGTAGTCCAGTCATAGACACCGTTCGCGGTGTTGAGTTCCGCCCACGAGGTGTTCGATTCCCAGAGCCGCATGCCGTAAGTGGGCATGCTCGGCCACGCGTTGCCATACAGCACGCCGTCGTGAGCTGAATTATCGAACAGACTTGCCGGTATCGATGTTGAGGTGACGGAACTGGGAGCGATGGACTCCGGAGTGATCGCAGCGTTTGGGTCAGCTTGCGCGACCAAGAAGGTTGCCGTCGTTAGAAGCAAAACACCAACCAGCAGGGTGCAGGGCACATGATCGCTCTTCGCGCTCATTTGATCACTCCTAAAATTTCTATTGGACGGCGAGACGAATGGAGAAACTGGGAACTTGGAACGCACGAAATATTACACGAGAGGCGGGAGCTGGCGAAACAGGAAAGTCTAAGAAATTTACTCAGAAGTTCACAGCGGCGTCCGGCCCTTCTCCATAGTGCAAGAAACTGCACACAGGCGGCTGCGAGCGCAAACGCAACCAGGCCGACCGCGTGAGCTGGAATCGGGTTCGCGTTTCTTTCCTAGATGCGGATTGCTCGAGAAAATAGGCTCTGTGTATGGTGAGGTACAATTTTATCTGAGACCAGCGCAGAGCTTATTGAACTCGTCGAGGCTTGTCCGCGGTATGTGGATTGATATTCAGCTCCCCACGAGACCATGAGTCGAACTTTGTTCTGGACCCGGAATGGGCGCTTGGAAGCTCGGCGGAGAGCCTCAAGCAGACGAATCCCGGCTTTCTAAATGATCGACCTTCAGTTGAAACGAATCTCAGCGAAAGCCCACGCCCATGTTTGTTGGTGCATCATCCTCACCAGAACTGTGCACTGAATCGAATGTCGCCGACTAGTGATATTTGCGATACCATCCCTGGGTCAACCCAAGCGGCCCCATCTCCAGTTCGTCATCCTCGCGGAGGAGTGTCAGATGGCACGTTCACAGGTGCGGTCCTTACGACCAAAATCACACCCCCTTCATCAGAAATGGCCTCAAGTCTTGAACCGACACCGAACTCTCCCAACTCAGGCAAACAGGGCAAGGCTCCTGATTTCTCGAAGTCCCACGGCATTGCTGAAAGGTTTCGTGCCTATGTTAAAGGGAACGTGTTGCAACTGACGGATGCAAGCAAGTTCTACAGGAAAGAAGCCGAGGTTGCACTTGAGGTATCCGATTATGTCGAAGCGTGTGCTGGATCAAAAGATGACTATGTACTGAAGAATGGATTCGAGACTTTTTTTTCCACAACCTGCCTTTGCTCTTGCCATTTCTGCAGCCGGGACCAGCTACAACAGTTGCCGCTATGCTGCCAACTAAACCAGTTGACGTTCTCATCACGACCGTGGGAATGGCGCCAACGTGCCACAGGGAGGAATAACTGACTGTTGAAACCAGGCCGTTACGCTCAAGTGCCTAGCCATGATGAGTGTAACGGCGATTCTTCGCCAGCTGCCCCCAGCGACTCGAATTCCCGACGTTTTTGAGACCCTTGATCCAGCAACTGACACGCTCCATCGAATCGCGATGAGACTTATCTTCAAATTCGTAGTGTTTCTGCGAATAGGCGTGTTTTACTACTTATGTTCTTGATGCGGAGAAATGATGAAGGCAGAGGCGCGTGCAATTTCGCAACCCGCGACGGGAATCACTGACACATTCCATTCACTGCTCAAGCGGTCATGGGTAAAAATAGCCGCGGTCATGCTCTTGCTCCTGATTCTCGAATTCCAGTTGTTGTACTCCGTCAAGCACGAGTCGCTTACGTTCGATGAAGGCGATCACATCTTTGCCGGATATATGTCTCTCAAGCATCAGGATTTTGGTCTAAACCCTGAGCACCCGCCGCTGGTGAAGATGATTGCTGCCGTTCCGCTGCTGGGAATGAACCTTCATGAACCGCAATTGCAGAACCGTTATTTCAAGGCCGAGGCCTACCTGAGCGGACGCGATCTCATCTTTCAGAATGATCACGAGATGGTCATCTTCCGCGCCCGAATTGCAGCATCGATCTTTGCGCTGCTGGTTGCGCTGCTGGCGTTCCTTACAGCACAAGAAATGTTTGGCGCTGGCGCGGGATTCATCGCACTCGTGCTGATCGTCTTCGAGCCCAACTTCCTGGCGCATGGCTCCTTGGTGACGACGGACACGGGCGCGGCGGCAGCGCTCGTGTCCAGCATCTATGCGTTCTACCGGTATGTGAAATCTCCCTCGTGGGGACGCGTCGCAGTGCTGGGTCTCGCGGCAGGCCTCTTCTTTATCGTCAAGCATTCCGCAGTGCTGCTGCCGGCGATGCTGATCTTACTCGCAGCCAGCGAGTTGTTGCGTCCCCGTCAAGCGGGCGAAGAGACCCGCCTGCATCAGGCAGCACGCCTGGGTGGTGCGCTCGTGATTGCCGGAATCATCGCCGTTGGCATCATGTGGGCGTGTTATGGATTCCGCTACGCTGCTCGTCCCGCCGGGACGCGGATGAATCCACCATTGGAGGATACACTCGGGACCCTGCGTCCGGCGGAAGCCAAAGTGATCAAGACCATGGCGCGCTGGAAAGTGCTGCCCGAGTCATGGCTCTATGGTTTGGCGGACGTCCGCTCGGTGGCGAATACGTGGCCCAGTTACATGTTTGGGAAGGTCTATGCGCATGGGGTATGGTTCTATTTTCCGGTGGCGTTCGTCATAAAGGCGACCCTGACCACATTGATCTTCGTCCCGCTGATCGTATATGCCATCGCCACTGGCAAGCTCCGTGGCTGGCGCGAGATCCTGTTCCTGTCTGTGCCGCCCACGCTTTATTTTTGTATTTCGATGACTTCGAGTCTGAACATCGGAGTGCGGCACATCCTTTTGGTCTTTGTCTTCGTCCTTGTGTTGGCGGGCGGAGCAGCTTGGAGCCTGATTCAAAGCGATCGCCTCTGGGTATGGCCCATTGCTGTTCTCATCATTTTCCATGTCGTGACTTCGCTCCGCGCGTTCCCCACCTCGTACATTCCGTACGCGAACGAACTCTGGGGCGGGCCGGCCAACATCCACAAGTATCTGACCGACTCCACCACGGACTGGGGACAGCAACTAAAAGCCGTCAAGCGTTACGTTGACGAGCGAGGGATCAAAGAATGTTGGTTCGCGTACACGGCCGAGCCGTTGATTCCGTTCCACGCCTATGGCATTCCCTGCAAGACTCTGCCCACCATGGACACGATCTGGGCTGGGCTGAAGACCGAAACCCCTCCAGTCATCCAGGGGCCAGTATTCTTCAGCCACATTTCACTGACGTTCTATGAATCAGGCTCAGCCCTTCTAAGCCCATACCGTCAGTTCATGGAACTCAAGCCGACCGCTGTGATCGAAGATGGCGTGTTTGTTTACGATGGTACCTTCAACGTTCCATACGCCGCTGCGTTGGATCGCGCCGTCATCTCAGGAACCCTGCTCGAGCAACACCAACCCGAACAGGCGCTTTCCGAAGCTCAGGCCGGAGTTGCCCTTGCGCCCGATTCCTTGCAGGCTTTGATGGCTTTGGGAGATGCGCAGAAGGCATTGCAGAAGAATGCCGAGGCGCGCACGACTTTTGAGAAAGCACTTGAGCGAGTTCACCTCATGGAGCCAACTGCTCAAGAAGTCTGGATTCCCAAGGTTCAGGAGAAGATGGCAGGTCTATAAGCCGATCATCGAATTGTCTACGTCCAATAAGACGGGCAAGCAGGAGTCAACTGTCGAAAACCAGGCCATTTCGGTCAAGTGCCCAGCGCAAGACCATGATGAGCAAGCCGGATCAGGCAGTCCTCGGACGTCTGGGGGTTGGAACAGTACCTGACACAACGCCGTAAGGAGATTGACCGCAAGTATCAATTCCGCGCTTCGCACCTGACTCAGGTGTTGGGAGAACTCCTGCATGAAAAACGGATCAGCGAGCGCGAACTGCGCGGTTTGCACGAGGACAAGCTGAACTCTGTGCGGTCTTTCGCCAAACTTCTGGCCGAGAGCGTGGCTTGACTCGGGTTTTGAGCGAAATCGCTTGGTTTCGCAACCCATCCAAGCTTCCCTTCTATCTTGGCTGTACGACGTTGTTATCTCCGGCTTGCCGTTGGCGAAATTTTCTGGTTTGTATTCGTCGGAAGCGATAACATGGCGGCCCGAGCAGGGGATCACTATGAGAGCCTTCCACTTCAAGACTAGTGCCGTATTTGTGTTGTGTTTTGCCGTGTCGAACATCGTGCTGGGTTTTGGGCAGACGACGCAAACGTCCAGTTCGGAATCGTTGACCAATCTCCGGGAACGCGCGGATCAAGGAAATGCCGACGCCCAGCTTGCTCTGGGGAAAATATACCGCGACGGGAAAAAGGCGCCGCAGGATTTTAAGGAAGCGGCGGTGTGGTTGCGCAAAGCCGCCGATCAGGGCAACGCAGAAGCTCAGGAGCGCCTCTCGATGCTCTATTACAACGGTCAAGGCGTATCCCGAGACATTGAAGAGGCGATCCGCTGGCTGCGCAAGGCAGCCGATCAAGGCTATGCACCGGCCGAAGTGGTGCTTGGACTCACGTACGACGAAGGTAGCGGAGTGCCCAAGGACTTCAGTGAGGCGGCCCGCTTGTGCCGCAAAGCCGCCGATCAGAATAATGCAGATGGGCAGTACTGCTTGGGCCACATCTACTTCTATGGCAAGGGAGTACCGAAGGACTTGGGCGAAGCCGCCCGCTGGTGGCGTAAAGCGGCTGACCAAGGCAATGCGTTGGCGCAAGCAGAACTCGGCCTCATGTATCAGGACGGCGAAGGGATGCCGGTGGACCTGAAAGAGGCAGCGCGTCTTTTCCGCAAAGCTGCCGAACAGGGAAACGCAAGCGGAGAAGTGAATCTCGGTAAGGCCTACGCCCGGGGCGATGGCGTGCCGCAAGATCTGAAGGAGGCGGCGAGTTGGTGGCGCAAGGCAGCCGATCAGGGCGAAGCCGCGGCACAGTACGATCTGGCCGATATGTACGCGGCGGGAGTGCCTGCGGCAGGAGTGCCTCGGGATTCCAGTGAAGCCGTGCGCTGGTATCACAAGGCTGCGGATCAGGGCTTCGTGCAGGCGCAGTTCAAACTCGGCGGAATGTATTACCGTGGCGAGGGCGTGACCAAGGATCCGCACGAAGCAGCGGTCTGGCTTCGCAAAGCCGCCGATAAGGGGCTGGCTGACTCTCAGGAGGCGGTGGCTACCCTTTACTCGCAGGGCATTGGAGTGCCCCAGGATGCTGCAGAATCGGCTGCCTGGACGCGGAAGGCAGCCGATCAGGGCAATGCGGAGGCGCAGTACAATCTTGCCCTTTTCTATGAAGACGGGAGAGGAGTGCCGAAGGACTTCAGCGAAGCGGCGCGCTGGTACCGCAAGGCAGCTGATCAGGGCTACGCAAAAGCGCAGGCGAATTTGGGCCTGTTGTACGACCACGGCGACGGTGTGCCGAAAGATCTGACCGAAGCAGAGCGCTGGCGCCGCAAAGCCGCTGATCAGGGCGATATGGCTGCACAGCTGGGGCTAGCCGGGATGTACGAAAGGGGCGAGGGGGTGCCCCAGGACTACGGCCAAGCGGCAGTTTTGTATCGCAAGGCTGCCGACCAGGGAAACGCAGTTGCCCAGGCAAATCTCGCGTACCTGTACGCAAACGGCAACGGAGTGCCCAAAGATTTTAAAGAAGCGGAGGCTTGGTACCGCAAGTCTGCCGATCAGGGTAAGGCGGTCGCCCAGATCAATCTTGGCAAAATGTTCATGCGCGGCGAAGGCCTGCCGCGAGACTTTGCCGAAGCCGCGCGCTGGTACCGTAAGGCCGCCGATCAGAATTTCGCAGAGGCGCAGTACTGGCTGGCAAACATGTACTACTACGGGGATGGAGTGCCGAAGGATTTCAGCGAGGCCGCCAGCTGGTACCGCAAGGCTGCGGAGCAGGGCTATCCGGAGGGTCAATTCTGGCTGGGCAATTTGTATTTCGACGGAAAGGGGGTACCGAAGGACCTCGGCCAGGCAGCCGCGTGGCGGCGCAAGGCTGCCGATCAGGGGTATGCGCCGGCACAAGAGGCACTGGGTTCCATGTACCAGAGCGGCGACGGTGTGACCCAGGATTCTGCCGAAGCCGCCCGTTGGTTCCGCAAGTCTGCCGATGGAGGTTACGCGCCTGCCCAGAGAAAGCTCGGGGGCCTGTACCAAAACGGTCGGGGAGTGCCTAAGGATTACAAGGAAGCAGCGCTCTGGTATCGCAAGGCCGCCGATCAGGGGGACGCATACGCGCAGACCGATCTTGGCTACCTGTACAACAGCGGGAGCGGAGTGCCTAAGGACTTAGGCGAGGCCGTCAGTTGGTACCGGAAGGCCGCGGATCAGGGCGACGCGATTGCACAATTCGATCTCGGCCACATGTACGAAAACGGCGAGGGAGTATCCAAGGATTCCAGCGCAGCGGTGAGCTGGTACGCCAAGGCTGCCGATCAGGGACTGCTGCAGGCGGAGTCGAGGCTCGGGCTCATGTACCACGAAGGTGAGGGAGTGCCCAAAGATCTTAACGAAGCGGCGCGTTGGTACCGCAAAGGCGCCGATCAGGGGGGTGCATCTGCCGAGGAGCGGCTCGGCCTGATGTATGAAGAAGGCGAGGGAGTGCCCAAGGACTTAAGCGAAGCGGCGAAGTTGTACCGAAAGGCTGCCGATCAGGGCGTCGCGTCTGCACAGTCCGCTCTCGGCCGTCTGTACTATGCGGGCGATGGAGTGGCCAAGGATCTGAACGAAGCGGCACGATGGTGGCGCATGGCCGCTGATCAGGGCTTTGCGCCAGCGCAGCTTAATCTCGGCCTGAGATATGAAAACGGCGAGGGCGTGCCTAAGGACATCGCAGCAGCAGCGGTCTTATTCCGCAAGGCGGCCGATCAGGGGCTGGCACAGGCGGAAGGCAAAATGGGCCTGCTGTACCACGATGGCGAGGGAGTACCCAAAGATCTCACTGAAGCGGCAAAGTGGTATCGCAAGGCCGCCGATCAAGGCAATCTGGGTTCGCAGATGTTGCTCGGCCTCATGTTCGAAAAGGGTGAGGGGATGCCCAAGGATTCCACCGAGGCGGCGCGCTGGTATCGCAAGGCCGCCGAACAAGGTGAATCGTCCTCACAGCGGCGACTGGGCATGATGTACGAAGACGGCGAGGGAGTACCGAAGGACGTCAGCGAAGCGGCAAAGTGGTATCGCAAAGCCGCCGATCAGGGCGACGCCCAGGCGCAGTTCAATCTTGCCAAACTGTATGCCTTGGGCAATGGAGTGCCAAAGGATGCTAACGAAAGTATCAGCTTGGTGCGTAAGGCCGCTGAAAAGGGCAATGCGGAGGCGGAGGTGCGCCTCGGTTTGTTGAATCGCAACGGCGAAGGAGTGCCCAGAGACTTCAACGAAGCGGTCCGCTGGTACCAGAAGGCGGCAAACCAGGGCGACGCAAGCGGAGAGTTCTTTCTAGGCGCGTCCTACGCCTTGGGCCAGGGGGTGGCTAAAGATCCGAGCCAAGCGGTCAACTGGTACCGCAAGGCTGCCGCGCGAGGCCACGTCAAGGCAGAGTTCTTCCTGGGCTTGGCGTACAACTACGCGGTGGGCGTGCCAAGAGACCTGACTGAAGCGAAGCGATGGTACGAGAAGGCCGCCGCTCAGAACTATGCGGATGCCCAGGTAAGCCTCGGCTATCTGTATGAAAACGGAGAAGTGGTTCCCAAGGATTACAGTCAGGCAGCGAGTTGGTACCGCAAAGCCGCGGATCAGGGCGACGCGACTGCCCAGTACCATCTCGGCCTGCTGTACTACGCCGGCAACGGAGTGGCCAGGGATGCGAGCGCGGCAGGAGGCTGGTATCGCAAGGCCGCCGATCAAGGCAATGCAGACGGGCAACTCAAGCTCGCCCAGTTATATGACGGTGGCGAAGGCGTTCCTAAAGATCTGGCCGAAGCAGCAAAGCTATATCGCAAGGCGGCCGATCAGGGGAAGGTAGTTGCGCAGGAGAATCTCGCCAAGATGTACTACGCCGGCGATGGCGTCCCCAAGGACTTGGAGCAGGCCGCAATCTGGATGCGCAAGGCCGCCGATCAGGGGAGTGCGGGTGCACAGTACGATCTCGGCTTCCAATACGAACATGGCCAGGGAGTGGCCAAGGACCTCGACCAGGCCGGGCTCTTATACCGCAAGGCGGCCGACCAGGGAAATGCGCAGGCACAAGCCAATCTCGGCATCCTTTACACGCAAGGGGAAGGAGTGCCGCAGAATAATGTCACGGCGTATATGTGGATGACCATCGCCTCGCAAGGGATAGAGAAGAGATTAATGGAGAATCTTACTGCGAGGATGACAGAGCTAGCCGGAAAAATGAGTCCGCAAGAGATTGCGGAGGCGCGACGTCTGGCGAAGGAGTGGAAACCATCTACTAAGTGATGCAACAGAGGTCTGTTCACCGCTGGATCAGGTGGGCCACCCACTATTGAATTTGTCCAGTTGGTGAAAAATCGCGGTTACACTCAAAGCCCCTCAATGAGCGAAATGGCCTGTTTTCGTAAACTGAGAATTCGCCGTGCACAATACTGTCTAGAGTCAGGAACTTAGTCCGACCATCCATCTCTTCGATCACAAATGCGATCATCATTACTACTTCGCGAAAGGGATTCTAGACAAACGTGGTTCTTACTTGTAAACCACGGCATGAGAATGCCGCTTGGCGATCGCCGCGTCTTCCGCTTCTGTCACCGGCACGTTCTTTTCCCCTTCTCGAACGGAGACCTCGCGCATATACTGCTCGAAGCCTGGAGCCGAAAATACTCCCACCGCCCGGATGTGGTCTTTCCCAACGTTGGTGACAGAGATCCAAGTGTCCGCAGGGATGAACACGGTGGCCCCGGCGTGCACCTCCCTGACCAGGTCTCCCACCTGAACGCGGGCGGTTCCAGACTCTAGGAATAGAATCTCGTCTGCACCGGGGTGACGGTGCGTTGGAATTTCTCCCTCCGGCGCGAGGTCCGCTGTAAGGAAGACGAGATGCGAGGACCCGCCATTCCTGGGGTCTACTTTCAGAATGAAGCTCTCTCCCGGCTCAGAATGTCCAGGCCATCCCCTTACCACACGCCGTTCTCCCTCGTTCTCCTCCAGAACGAGAGGACTTGTCTTGGCGGCTATGGTTTCCCGTTGGCTCGGAGCCAACAGTGCGCCGCCATACGCGCAGGCTGCTACAACGCAAATACCCCTGACTAAAGATGGCCATTGCATAAGAACCTGCAGGTGACCCACCGAAGTGAGTCTGGCCACTTTATTCCAAAGCACGTTCTTAGGGGAAGTGTAGGTTTACCCGTGGTTGGCGAAACATCGCGATTACACGCAATATAAAAGGCGCCCACTTTGCGGTAGGTTGTGATTGTTGGAGATCACCACTGACCGAAGGAGCGCCGTTATGAACCAGGAAAAGTATATTGGCATGGACGTTCACCAAGCAACGATCTCAGTTGCTGTTTCTGAGGGAAAATTCGTGTCTTTTCCATTAAGGTTTTCCTGTAGTTCTAGTCATGGCGCAGCTCGCTTTTCGTTGTGACGGTCCACGAGCTCATCGGACCTAGCTTTGCGACAATCCTGCTCGTGACATAGCTGTTCTGGCCAATGACCGTGTGTGCAGGGCTGACCCAGAAACGCTGGATACTGAGTGCCTTCGCATCTCAATTCGTTGACTCGCGGATGCCGCGTTCGTAAGATGGTGCGACCTAAAAGCCTGGGAAATGTAGCGGAGAAAACTTATGGCAGTGCGGAACGCCTTGAACTGTTTCTTGGCAGGAGCGGTCGTTGTTTTTGCTTGCGCAATCTCTGTACGCGTCGAATCGCAGTCCAGCCTATCGTCATTAAACGTGGCCTCAGCGCCGGTTGTTGCGAGCGAGAGTGCATCCGGATATAACCAGCCGCCGAAAAATATTCTGGATGTGATGCATGCGCCCTCGCCGCCGCGGCCCAGCGTTAGCCCCACGCAAGACTCGATTCTGCTCGTGTCGTGGCAGGATTATCCCTCGATTGCCCGAGTGTCGACACCTTTTCTGCGGCTGGCAGGCGTGCGCGTCGAGCCCAAGAATCACAGCAAGCATGACACTCCCGGCGGTTACGGCATTACGCCCTGCGTCCGGAGCATGGAACTGGTGCACGTCGCCGCTGCTTCCTCAACAAACGCTGCTTCCTCTTCCTCAACAAATAAAGACAGCGCGCAGATTCATATCAAGCTTCCCGAGGGCGCGTGCCCCGGCGGGCCGGTCTGGGCCGCTGATGGAAAGCGATTCGCGTTCGTCAATCTCGCTCCCACGGCGGTCGAACTCTGGATCGGCGATGCCAAGACTGGTGAGGTGCATGCCGTGCACGGAGCGCGCCTCAACCCGATGTTCAACGACGAGATGCAGTGGATGGCCGACCAGAAAACGCTGCTGGTTAAGCTGGTGCCTGAGGGCATGGGCGCGCCGCCGCCTGAACCGATTGTGCCGGCTGGTCCCAGCATTCAGGAGACTACCGGCGAAAAAGGGCAGAGCAGCACTTATGAAAACCGCGACACGCTGAACAGCAAGCACGACGAAGACGTTTTCGATTACTACGCAACCTCGCAACTTGCTTTCGTCGACGCGGCGACCGGGGCGATCACGCCCGTCGGCAAGCCGGCGAATTACGAATCGCTCTCCGCCGCGCCGGACGGGAAGCACATTCTCGTCAGCGCGATTCACAAGCCCTACTCCTACGTCACCACGTTCGATCGCTTCCCGCAGCAGGTCGAAGTGTGGGAAGTATCGGATCGCTCCCATGTTCGCGCTCATACTATCGCGTCGCTTCCGCTGGCGGATCGCGTTCCCATCGCAGGCGTTCCGCTCGGTCCGCGCGATTTTTCGTGGCGTGCTACCGAGCCGGCTACGCTGGTCTGGGCGGAAGCGCTCGACGGCGGCGACTGGAAGGTGCAGGTTCCGGCTCGCGACAAAATTATGCTGCTGAAGGCGCCGTTCACCTCCCCCGCGGTCGAAATCACGCGGACCGAGCAGCGTTACGTGGGCGTCGCTTGGGGCGAACAACCCAGCCTCGCTCTTTTGAATGAGTACGACGAAAACCGGCACTGGAGGCGCATCTTCATCATCGACGTCGATGCTCAGCCAACGAAGCCTCGCTTGCTGTGGGATCTTTCCACCGACGAGAAGTATGCCTATCCCGGCATGCCGGTGAGGCGCCAGCTCGCGAATGGCGTCTGGGTGGTTCGCGAGGAGGGCGATTCGATCTACCTCTCAAGCTTGGGTTCTTCGCCAGACGGTGACCGGCCGTTCCTCGACCGGCTTGACTTGAAAACGCTGAAGTCCGAGCGCCTGTTCCGCAGCGATAAAAATTGCTTCGAGCTGTTTCTTTCCTTCACCGGTCCGGACACAAAGACGTTTCTTACCTGGCATCAATCGCCCACGGACCCGCCGAATGCCTTTTTGCGAACGCTGGGGAGCAGCATCACGAATGATGCGCCCGCCGGAGAAGCGGTCGTTGCCTCAACAAGTGTCGCGATCACTCACGTTCCCGACCCCACGCCCGAAGTGCGGGCGATCAAGAAGCGGTTGGTCAAGTACAAGCGCGCTGACGGGCTGGATTTGTCGTTCACGCTCTACACGCCGCCCGGATATAAAGACGGAACGCGCGTGCCTACGATTCTTTATGCTTATCCTCTCGATTATGCCGACGCTTCGAAGGCCGGCCAGGTTTCAGGCTCGCAAGAAACTTTCACGCAGCTGCGGCAATATCGGCTGTTGCTGCTTGCGGGTTATGCCATCATCGACAACGCTTCGTTCCCCATCGTCGGCGATCCGAAAAAAGCCTACGACACTTATCTCGAACAACTCGTCGCCGATGCCAAGGCCGCAGTCGACGAGGCTGTGCGGATGGGCGTCGCCGATCCGGATCGGATTGGAGTCACTGGACACAGCCACGGCGCATTGATGACCGCGAATCTGGTCGCGCATTCCGACCTGTTCCGCGCCGGCGTCGCTACCAGCGGCTCTTACAACAAGACGCTCACACCGTTCGGATTCCAGAACGAACGGCGATCCGTTTGGGAGGCATCGGATGTCTACTTGAAAGTCTCTCCGTTTTTCTTCGCCGACAAATTGAAGACGCCGCTGCTCATCGTGCACGGCGCCGAAGATGCGAATCCCGGCACCACGCCGCTGCAAGGTCAAAAGCTGTATGAAGCGATTCGAGGCAACGGCGGTATCACTCGCCTGGTCATGCTGCCGCACGAGCCGCACTGGTATACAGCGATGGAATCGAACGAGCAACTGGTTTACGAGATGCTGCGCTGGTTCGATAAATACGTGAAAGACGCGCTTCCGCGGACGGCGACCGGAACCCGGTAGCAGGCTCGCACTATCGAATGGAATGCGGGCGCTGAATGCTCCTCGTCGTTCACGCCCGCAACAAATTCCGCGCGATGAAGAAAACGTTGGCCGGGCGCTCGCCCAGCCGCCGCATGAAGTAGGGATACCACTCCGTGCCGAACGGAATATAAATGCGAAGGCGCCAGCCGTCCTTCACCAGCTTTCGCTGCAAGTCGCGGCGGATGCCGTAGAGCATCTGGAATTCGAAGGAGTCGTGGGAAAGTTTCTCGCTGGTCGCGAAGGCCTGCGCTTGATGAATGATGTTCTCATCGTGTGTGGCCAGCCCGTGATAGATGCCACTCTTCATCAGAATCTTCATGAGCTTCACGTAGTTCGCATCCACGTCCGACTTGGCAGGGAAAGCGATTTCGGCAGGTTCTTTGTAAGCGCCTTTGCACAGGCGAATCCGGATATTTTCCGCCAGCAGTTTTTCAATGTCGCTCTCGGAGCGCTTCAAATAAGCCTGAATCACTGTGCCCACTGAGTTCGCATTGCCGGGCATGCGGTGCAGTTCGTGAACAAAATCTAGCGTGCGCTGCGTGTAGGGCGAGCCCTCCATGTCGACGCGCACGAAGCCCGGCGGATTCATGGATGCCGCTTTGCCGACCAGCCCGCTGACGATGTCGCGAGCCAGCTTCTCATCCACATCGAGCCCCATGTGCGTGAGCTTGAGGCTTATGTTGGCATTGAGTTGGTTGGCAGCGATGGCCTCAAGAATCTGCTGATAGAGCTGCGCGCTCTCGCGAGCCTCGTCCGGATTGGTGACATTTTCCCCAAGGTTGTCGATGGTTACGCTCATGCCGGCGCGATTAATGGCTTGAGTAGCGCGGACCGCATCGGCAATCTCAGTTCCGGCAACGAACCGGCTGGAAACGCGGCGGCCCAGTGAAGAACGCTCGGCAAAGTTGCGCAACGATGGGTTTTCAGAAAGACGCACGAAAAAAGTTCTTAACATTCCGCACCTGGAAGTTCATCAGCCGGAAAGGATTGCCGGATAAAGATAAGGAAGAGGAGCACAGAACGTTTTATCACAACGGAGGCATGCCGCAACAAACCTCACATCATCGAAGGCCGAGATGTCGAACAGACAGGCAGGACGACGGGTCGAGCGCTAAGGATTAAATCTCAACTCAATCGTCTCATGGGTTTCGTGCGGAGCGGGCGCCCATTTCCACTGGTGTATCGCCGTCTGGGCAGCGTCCGCAAGCAATGGATGGCCGCCGCGCACCTCGATCGACGTCACCGCGCCGTTGGGCGCCACCAACACATCCAACCTGACAACGCCCTGGATGTTCATGCGGCGAGCGACGCTGGGATACTGCGGAACCACTTTGTCCACAACTTTACGGACGCCTGCAGACGCTTCCTGGCCACGAGCGGAGCTTGGAGCAAGCGTGAGGACTGACGCGAGAATAACGAAAGCAATGGCGATACGATTCTTCATGGGGCCAGTCTTCCAAATTCAGAATAAGAGGAATGTAATGACGAAAAAAGATTACCCCGGTAATCTCATGCGGGCGATCTCGACTCGAACATTCGTCGATCTGGGCACACGCTTGCTGAAGGCTCAGCTTCCGTGCTCTTCCATGAACTTTTCGACCTCAATGGCAGCCATGCATCCGCTTCCGGCGGCTGTAATAGCCTGGCGATAACGCCGGTCCTGCACGTCTCCACAGGCATAAACGCCGTGCACGCGCGTGTGCACATAATTGTGCGTCTTCAAATACCCGTCAGCGTCTTCATCGAGCTGGCCCGCGAATATTTTTGCGTTGGGCACGTGCCCGATACCGAGAAAAAGCGCGCTGGTGGGGAAGTCGTAAACCTCGCCGGTCTTCACGTTTCGCAGCTTGAGGCCGGTGACTTCCTGCTTGGTGTGATCGTAGACATCTTCAACAACAGTGTCCGTAAGGAAATGGATCTTGGGATTTTTCTGAGCCCGTTCCAGCATGATTTTCGAAGCGCGAAAGCTGCCGCGGCGATGGATCAGCGTGACCTTGCTGGCAAAACGAGTCAGGAACGTCGCTTCTTCCATGGCAGAATCGCCGCCGCCGATCACCACAATTTCTTTTCCTGAAAAGAAAAAGCCGTCGCACGTTGCACACGAAGAAACGCCGTGGCCAATAAGCTTCTGCTCGTTGGGCAGGCCCAGCCATCGCGCGGATGCTCCGCTGGCGATAATGAGCGTCTGCGTATGTACCTGATGCACGCCCAGATGCAGCAGAAATGGACGCTTGCTGAGATCCACACTGGTGAGATGGGCCATGCGGTATTCCGCGCCGAAACGCTCCGCCTGCTTGCGCATGTTCTCGACCAGTTGCGGTCCCATGATCCCCTCAGGGAAGCCAGGGAAATTTTCCACCAGCGTGGTTAGAGAAAGCTGGCCGCCAGGTTCGTGCCCTTCGACGACAAGAGGTTTCAGATTGGCGCGCGCCGTGTAAAGCGCGGCCGTATGTCCGGCGCAGCCGGAACCAATGATCACGACATTGCGAGTTTCGCTCATGATTAGCTAGCCGTTAGATTGCGAATTCAAAATTAAGATGCAGAGCCCAATAGGGGGTAGAGGTTTACCCCGTGTAACCCCGTGCCCCCCGTGGTAAAGATTTTGCTCTTCCGTCATTTCTTTTCGTCGGCAGGTTTAGCTCCGGGTTTAGCAGACTTTGGTTTCGCTGTTTCCTTCCCACCTGGAATCTGTGCCAGTTCAGCCGGCACAGTCCGCCGGACGCTGAGCAAAGACCGGTAATTGGCCAGCACCTCGGAAGCGCTGCGGAATAACGGCTCATAAGCGCTCTGGTCCGGCGGCGGCCCGTTTTCAGATCCCGAGCAGCGAGCCAGCGCGATCGATGACTTTCCGAAACGTTCAAGCCGCACACGGCTGGCAGGAGTATTGGCCGCGACCATACTTTCCGGACTGCCGATCGCCGAAGCGCTGTCTTCCATCGAAAGCTGAATCAAATCTTTGGGCTCGCGCACATGCAGCACCAGGGTCTCGACCATGTTCTGCCCATCGTTGCTGAACGAATACTGCACGCTGGCGAACAGCGCTTGCACGGCGAATTCGCGGCGAATGCGCACATAGCGGGCGACCGACGTCTCGTCCGACATTTGCGCATGCTGACCCGGCTGAAGAAAGTTGGGAGCGTCGGTCAGCGTGGAAACACCATGCGAAATCTCGAAGTCAGGGGAAAACAGCGGCTGCTTGGGCACCCGCGCCAGGGCCGCGGCGATTTCCTTCTGCTCCTCAGCCGACGGCGTGCAAACATTCAGCAAATTCACCTTCACCTGCGGCTGGCTCGAATTGGGTTCAGCAGCCTGCTGAGCCAACGCAGAAATGGTTAACAACAATACTGTCAGGAACAGGATGAGTTTTGAGAGCACGGCAGAATGATAAATGATTTCACCACGGAGACACTGAGGCACGGAGAAAATCTCGAATTAAAAGGACTTCCTTAGATTTTAGCTTTCTCCGTGTCTCAGTGCCTCCGTGGTGAAAGCTCTTTGGCCTTAGACGCCAAGACGATTAGAATTCACACATGGCAAATCTCACGCTGGTTTACGGCATGCGGCTTCTGCCCTCTGAAGATGTGGCCGAAGTGGGCCAGGCTCCGGTCAAGCTCACGAACGGACGCGAGGCCCACGTGACCATGCACGTGCTTGAAGGCAGCAAGGAAGAAATCGAGAAGCAGTTACGCACCAGCCTGGAGGCGTTCTTCGATCTGTACCCGGAGATCTAGTTCCAGCGAATCGTCATCATGAAGCAGTTCTATTGGAATCTGCGCGCACGAATAACGACGGCCGGTCTATGGCCGCACGGATGGGTTGCGCGCGGAGCCGCCTACTCGCTGGGCTCGGCAATCGGACTCTTCATCCTCGCAATGCTGTTGAAATTGGTTGCGCCCAAGGCCAGCGACAGCCTTGGCGGATGGGTCAAGTTTCTTCTATTCGACGCGGCTGTGCTCTTTTCCATTCTGGCGTTCCGTTGGCTAAAGCGAAAACTTCTGTGGCGCCTGCGCAATCGGCTCATCGTGACTTACGTCTTCATCGGCGTAATCCCCGCCGTGCTGCTGATCGCGATGGCCCTCATCACGCTCTACGGATTCGCCGGACAGTTTGCCAGCTTCGTCGTAACCTCCGAGATCGACTCCCGGTTGCGCACCATGCAAGCGGCAAATGCGGCCGTGGGCAACGAACTGGCTGCGCGGATCGAAAAGGGCGAGTCCCCAACGGCGGAGTCGTTGGCTGGTCTGCGGAAGCGTGATCGCGCCTGGGGAAGACGGCAACTCGCCGCCTGGCATGGTTCGACAGCGTTGCCGCTTAAAGCGACGGAGATTGCGCCCGTAACATTTCCTGACTTCTTGAACAAGCGGGACAACGAGCTGGCGAAGGCGATTCGCGAAGGTCAGCCCTTCAAAGAAATTGTTCGCGACAAAGACGAGTTATATTTGCGCGCGGCCTCCTGGTTTGACGTGGGGCCAGACAAGCTCACCGTGGTGACCAGCGAACCTCTTGACAAGAACCTGGTTGCGGATATCGCCGCGAACCTCGGAGAGATCACGCTTTACGCCGCTGACGCCACGCAGCAGAAGGATCAAAACCAAGGCGCTGCCAAAGGGCAGGGTTTCCAAACCCGTCTTTTTGACGACAAGGATAAAAGCGAAACCGTCGTGCAGGAGCGGAAGACCGGCCACAGCGATACCCATCATTTCCATCCGGCGTACACCGTTGGTTCGCTCGCCGCGCCTGCGGGTATGACGGATCGCGAGATCACATTCGGCACTCCTCTTTCGGTTGTGGACTGGGCGACGGGCGAAAGGGAGACAGGGGCGCTCGTGAGCGTCCGCACGCGACCATCCGTCTTGTATAGCCACTTGTTTGCGTCGCTGGGAGACATCGCCCAAGGCGTGGAATACATTCTGCTGGGCATCTTAATCTTCTTCGCCGTGATTGAACTAGTGGCGCTGATTATCGGCACGCGCATGACTCGCACCGTTACCGGCGCCGTGGCGCAGCTTTACGACGCCACGAAAAATGTGGACCGCGGCGACTTCAGCCATCGCATTCCTGTTAAATCCGCCGACCAACTCGCGCAGCTCTCGTTGTCGTTCAACTCGATGACCGAATCGATCGAGAAGCTGATTCTCGAACAGAAAGAAAAACAGCGCCTCGAAGGCGAGTTGGCCATCGCGCAGGAAGTGCAGGCGCAACTTTTCCCGCGGCAGGTTTCAGAACTCGAGTCGCTCGAAGTGCATGGCTTCTGCCGTCCGGCGCGCACCGTGAGCGGCGACTACTATGACTTCCTCACAGCCAGCTCCCACAAGCTGATTCTTGCCGTAGGCGATATCAGCGGGAAGGGAATTTCAGCGGCGTTGCTCATGGCGACCATCCACTCCGCGGTCCGCGCCTACAGCGTCGAGAGTCTGCCGCAGATGCGCGAACCCGTTGCAGTGGGCGCGGTGGCGGGGGCAGGCAGAATCATGGCGGCGTGGCCCGAAGGCATCGAGATTTCTCCCGGAGCCTTGCTTGGCCTGCTCAACCATCAACTCTACGAAAGCACTCCGCCGGAAAAGTATGCCACGCTCTTCCTCGGAATCTACGATGGACGATCGCACAAGCTGACCTACAGCAACGGTGGCCATTTGCCGCCCATCCTGATTGGCCGGGACGGTGCGGTGCGGCGACTCGAAGCCGGCGGCACAGTTGTCGGTCTGTTCGACAACATGACGTACGACGAAGGCGCAGTAGAAATGCATCCCGGAGAGATCTTCCTGGCCTATAGCGACGGCGTCACCGAGCCCGAAAACGAGTTCGGCGAATTTGGCGAGGAACGGCTCATCGACCTGGTGAGCGCGAACCGAAATTCTCCATTGGTGCAAATCAGCGAGTCGGTCACCTCCGCAGTCGATGACTGGATCGGCGACAACGAGCAGCCGGATGACATCACGCTGGTGCTCGCTCGGGCGCGATAGATCGGATTTCTCGGCGTCCTCCGCGGCCGTTGTCCGCGAACTCCGCGCTAAGATTTTTGATCGCAGAGTTCGCAGAGAAATTCCGCAGAGATCTCGGAGAGAAGATCAGAAATGCGCACTCATATTTTCTGTCTCTTCCATTTCCCCTGCTTGAACAGAATCGCGCTGACCACGGCCATCGAACTCTCGGCGATGGCAATAGCAAAGAACGCTCCGTTCGAGTGCATCTTCAGCGGAATGGATAGCCAATAGGCTAGCGGAATCTCAAACAGCCAGAAGCCGAAAAAATTCACGATGGTCGGCGTGATCGTGTCGCCCGCGCCGTTGAAAGCCTGCATCATTACCATGAAATACGCGTAGCCGAGGTTGCCGTAGCTGATGATGCGCAGGCAGGCCGCGCCCAGCGGTACTACTTCAGGATCGTGCGTGAACAGGCGCACGATCGGTTCGGAAAACAATATAAAGATCACTCCAATTGAGCCCAGGAAAATTACATTGTAAAGTCCGGTGCGCCACACCGCTTTTTCAGCGCGCTCGGGATGGCCCGCACCCAGATTTTGCCCGACCAGCGTGGCCGCGGCGTTGCTCAATCCCCACGATGGCAAGATCACGAAGATGACGATGCGAATCGCAATCGTATATCCAGCAAGTGCAGCAGCGCCAAAGATGCTGACGATGCGGACCAGGCCGATCCAACTCGAATGTGCGATGGCGAATTGCAAAATGCCGGTCGCCGACACGCGGATCAGCCGCCACAGCACGTTCCACTGCAAGTGAACTTGACTGGCTAGAATGCGAAGACGCTCCGTCCCGCGCATTAGGCGATAGAACTGATAGAGCACGCCGATGCTGCGCCCGATCAGCGTCGCCAATGCCGCGCCGGTCACGCCGAGGCGCGGGAACGGTCCCCAGCCAAAGATCAGGCAAGGGTCGAGCACCAGGTTGATGATGTTCGAAACCCACAGCAGGCGCATCGCGATCGCCGCATCGCCCGCGCCGCGAAAGATTGCATTGTTGAGAAAGAGCAGGAGCACGGCGAAACTTCCGCCGAGACAAATCCTGGTGTAGCCGCTGCCGGTCGCGACGATCTCCGGCGACGCTCCCATCCATCGCAGCAGATTCGGCGCATACAACCCGCATGGCAGGCCGATCGCGAGCGAGACCATCAACCCAAGAGCGATCGCTTGCACTCCCGCGACCGCCGCGCCCTCCGGATCTTTCTCTCCGATGCGGCGCGCGACCATCGCAGTCGTAGACAAACTCAATCCCATCGCGACTGCGAAGATGAGGCTCAGCATTGACTCGGTCAGGCCCACGGTCGCGACGGCGTTTGCTCCGAGGCGTCCAACCCAGAAAACGTCGACTACGGCGAAGAGCGATTCGAGCACCATCTCCAGAACCATGGGGACGGCTAAGAGTAAGATCGCGCGGTTCAGGCTTCCGGTGGTGTAGTCCTGATGCGAGCCGCGAACGGCTTCCACCAGCGAGGCCCAGAGTGTGTGCTGCTTGTCGGAAGTTGATGTGGCTTCCATGGATGCCTGCAATTGATACCTGTGAACTTTCCACGCTACTCTTCCCGAAAGAGCCGGGCGAGTGCGTCGATAAAATTGCCAGAGACAGAATGAGAGGTCCGGCGTGCGGACTCGGAGGATGGCGAACTACCGCGGGTTAAACATTGTCGTTCTCATGGCGCGACCTTCAGATGGAAGCGCAGGCCCCACAAGGAAATCTCTGGGATTGTATCGCGAAGCGGCTCCATCCGACAAATGGATTGCTCAAACCTGCGTGCCCCCGTTCGTCGCGTTTTTTGCGAGAAATGGGGAGGCAACGACTGCTGCCGCATCACACTCGATAATTCCGACGCCCCGCCTGCAATACACAAACGGAAATGAGACCAACCCGTCGCCTGGTTTTCCCTTGACTTCATCTCAAACCGAGACGATACTGTTCTGCAAGGAACGGTTCCTTGAAAACTTAATATCGTTCGGATAAGTCCTTTCGCAAGAATATTTTAGCTCGTAGTCCGGCAGATTTCAGCCGCGACAGAAATAGCTCCATTGATTATAAAGGACTTAGTGAATGCTTGTGTGCCTAACTCCTTTTCCATCATGATTTTACAGGCAAGTTATTTGGAATCAATATTTTAGCGAGATCGGCTTCATGTAACGTCGGTTTAAGTTATTGATTCCAGATATTTTAGCGGATTAGCTATTCAATTTTTTTTGATCAGGATTTCCGCCCCGCCAGCTCTCACTTCTGCGGCAACAATGTCGCATGGTCGGTCACGGTTAGATCGCTTGCCATCCCTCCAAGCACCAGCGATCCAATCGGCGTGAAGACGATGCCCCGACCGTCGGCGCGCGGATCGAACGTTTTCTCGCTGACCCTTTCCCACTGGTGGTGGTGCAGATCGTAGGCGAAGGTTAAGGGCGACGCTTCTGCGGGCTGTTCGTCCTCGTTGTAGGCCACCCCCTTGTAGTCGTGCGGGGTGGGCGTGCCTCCGGAGAAGAGGATTTTGTGGTCGCGGTTGTTGCCGCCTCCGGCGATGCCGAAGCGGGCTGTGCCGGGATGCGGCGGCAGCTTGCTCCATTCAATTTTGGTGGGATCTTTCTTGTCGATCTTGCCTTGCCAGCATTCATCGCTGGCTACGAACTTCGGACCGCCGGCCGGGCCTGGTTTCGCTCCGTCGACGATCACGATGGTTTCGTCAGCGACGCCGCCGGAGAGTCCGAAAATTGGCGTGCCTGGAAACGGAGTCGCCTGACTCCACGTGTCTTTTTCTAAATCGTAGACTTGCACATTATTGACTGGACCTGTGCGCGAGCGACCGCCGATAAGATAGACGAAGCGGTTGCGGATTACGCCCGCGACTGCGCTATCGACTGCGACCGGAATATCTTTTCCGCGAGACCAGCGGCGCGCGGACCCCTCATACACGTTTACGTCGGGGAGAGTAAGTTCTGCGCCCTGATTATCGACCACGAAGCCGCCCATAAGGATGACGAGGCTTTTCGCTCCGATGGCGGCGGCATTCACGCGGCCCGCGACTCCGGGGACGGTGCGACCCTCGCGCCACTTGGGGTGGGAGAGGCTCATGATGTAAACCTTGTTAGTAACGTCATTCCATTTTCTTTTTGGACCGATGCCCATGAGTGAAACTATTTCCAGTCCGTTTTCGAGAACGGCCACGGCGTTGCCGGAAACCGCGGCCGGCATGGTTGGGATTTTCTTCTGATCGTCCGCGGACAGTAAGGTCGCGGCACAGAGCATGACGAGGATGAAGACCTGTTTCTTCATTGCTGAGATATTAATACGTTACGAGTTTGAAGAGGTATCCCGATTATGTTCTACTAAGTCGATTTCGAGTGCGCCAGTCTGGGTTGAGATCGATGGCGACTTCCTCAAGGGACTTCCAGTGAATACTGTTGAGCTGAACAAAATCCGCAAATGTTATGACGAGTTTGTCGCCGTGGATGATTTGTCTTTGGTCATTCGGCCAGGGGAAGTTTATGGGTTGCTGGGGCCGAACGGCGCGGGCAAGACCAGCACGCTGCGCATGATGATCGGCATCACGGTTCCGGATTCCGGGAGCGTGTCGATGTTTGGCGAACCGTTACGGCGGGCGCACACGCAGCAACTCGGCTACTTGCCCGAGGAGCGCGGCCTATATAAGAAGATGAAAGTTTTGGATCAGCTGGTGTTTCTCGGAGAACTAAAAGGATTGTCTGCGCACGATGCTACCGAGCGGTCGCAACAATGGTGCGAGCGCCTTGGCTTGAAAGATTGGACTGGCAAGAAAGTGGAAGAGCTTTCGAAAGGCATGCAGCAGAAAGTGCAGTTCATTGGAGCGGTGGTGCATGATCCTCAGTTCGTGGTCATGGACGAGCCGTTCTCGGGGCTCGATCCATCGAGCGCGCTGGTGCTGAAGGATGCATTTCTGGAATTGAAGAACGCGGGCAAGACGCTTCTTTTTTCTACGCATCGCATGGATACGGCCGAGCGCCTGTGCGATTCGATCTGCCTGATCAATCATGGGCGGGCGGTGCTGGAGGGCGATCTGGGCAAGATCCGCGCGGGATACGGCAAACGCAACGTGCAGATCAAGTATGAAGGCGATTCGCAATTCCTGAAGGATCCAAAGCTGGTGCAGTCGTCGAATGATTACGGGAACTATGTGGAGGTGAGGCTGGCTGCGGGAGCCGATCCTCAGGAGTTGCTGCGGGCGGCGGCTTCGAATGCGCGGGTTAATAAGTTCGAACTGATGGAGCCTTCGCTGGAAGAGATATTCCTCGAAGCGGTGGGGAAGGCCAATGCGTAATACGTCGTTACGGAACACCTCGTTTCGGAACACCTGGTTAGTGATCAAGCGCGAGTATCTGGAGCGAGTGCGCCAGCGGTCGTTCATCGTGCTCACGCTGCTGCTGCCGGCGATCATGATTGGCGCCTTCGCGATTCCGGCGAAGCTTTCGAGCATGAAGAATACGAAGATGCAGCGGTTGGTGGTGGTGACTTCGACGCCGCAGTTCGGCGAGATTGTGCGCCAACAACTTGTGGCCAAGCCGGACGCTGCCCGCGATGATGCAGGCAAAGATAAAGATAGAGATAAAGATGCGGAGGATGAGGACAATCCCGGCCGCGACTACTCGATTGAGGTCGACTCAACTGCTACCGAGGCTGAGCGGGTGGCCCTGCGAGATCGAGTGAACTCCGGCGGCATCGATGGCTTTCTGTGGCTGAGCGACGATGCGGTTGCGGCGCGCAAGGTCACTTACTACGGGCGTGAGAGCGGCGGGGGCGGGTTCATGGAAAAATCGTGGCTCAAGGACCAGTTGGACCGCGCGATCCTGCTGCAGGAACTTGCTCAACGAGGCGTGAGCGGCGCGCAGGTCGATCAACTCCTCAAGCCGGTGAAGCTTGAGTCCATGCGCATCGAGGGCGGCAAAGAAACCAAGGCCAATGACAAAGGAATGTTCTTTGCGATCTTTGCCATGGTGATGCTGCTGTACACGGCAGTGATTTTTTACGGAGTTTCGGTGATGCGCGCGGTGCTCGAAGAAAAGAACTCGCGCGTGATGGAAGTTTTGCTTTCCTCCGCGACGTCGACCGAACTGATGGCGGGGAAGCTGATTGGCGTGGGCGCGGTGGGGCTGACGCAAATCGCGATCTGGATTGTGATGGCCACAACATACGCGTTACCGGCACTGGCGGCGAGCGCCAGCACAGGAGAGATCCACATTGCGCCGCTGACGCTGGTGGCATTTGCCGTGTTCTTTCTGCTGGGATACTTGCTGTTCAGCAGCATTTACGCGGCGATTGGCGCTGTCATCACAAGTGAGCAGGAAGGGCAGCAGATGCAGTTCATCATCATTCTTCCGCTCATTATTTCGGTTTTTATGATGGGGCCGGTGATGCACGCTCCGGATTCTCCGGTTGCGGTGTGGACTTCGATGGTTCCGTTCTTTTCGCCGGTGCTGATGTACTTGCGGATCGCGGTGCAGCCGCCGCCAGTCTGGCAAATCGCGCTTTCTCTAGCGCTGCTGGTTGGGACGATCACGGGAATTCTCGTTCTCTGCGCGCGCATTTACCGTGTCGGCATCCTGATGTATGGCAAGCGGCCGACGCTGCCTGAGATTCTGAAGTGGTTGAAGTACGCCTAATTGATTGACTAGCTAGCGTCGTACGAGCGCTTCGCATAGTCGCAACTTCATTGCTTGGTCAGCTTGAAGAGCGCGAATGGCTTGGCTTCGCCTTTCACTACATTATCGAGCCGGTTATCCCAGGTGTTAGTTTTGGCATCGTAGATGAAGGTGTTGGTGAAGCTGGTTTCGCCGTGCTCATCGGTGAAGACGAAAGTGAGTTCATTCCCTTTGGGCGCGGCGACCCCGATGGATTCTGTTGTCAGGCCGCCGTAGATGTCGAGCCACACGCAGGCGTATTGCTTGGTCTTCTCGTTCCATCCGATGAAGACCGTCGCGTCGTACGAAGGTTCGCCTTTGTCGTTCTTGTCGCGCGAGACTTCGTTAAAGCGCAAGTAGTGATGCTGGAGAACCCACTCCGCGTCGAAGTCATGGGTCACGGATTGTTTGCCCACGGTCCCTTGCAACACCCACTTGCCGGAAAGGTGATCGAGCAGGGGAGAATTGACGGGCCGCTGTTGCGCGGTTGCAAGCAGAGCCACGAATATTGTTGCCAGGAATCCGAGTTGTTTAATTCGCATCTTCTGCATTGTGATTGGCCTCATTCGATTAAGCCTTGCCGCGCGGCATGGATGAAGTCCGTGTAGGCGGGCTGCTCTCCGCTGGCGCGCACATGGCTGGCGATCTGGCCGCGATGATACGCCGAGTGCAGCGCGACGTGGGTCAGAATATCTTCGGCGGTGCTGGTCCACGGCTCGCCTTTACTGTTTTTGTAGGTGACTTTCTTCGCGAGCGCCGCATCGGAAAGCTGGCCTAGAAAGTCTTGCCACAGGCAGGCTAGTTCGTCGATTTGCGCTTCGCATTGCTCGATCGTGAAATCCGGCCACACGGGCAGGCTTTGCGCCTGGTTGCGGATGCGCTCCAGCCACAGGCGCTCGGCGGAGAGTATGTGCGCGAAAAGTTGGCGCGGCCCGCGCGGGGTGCGCGCTTGCCTTTAATCCTGCGAGCACTTCGCGGTTCGCCCAGGCGCCGTAGGCGAACTGGCGGCGTAGATGTTCGAGTAACTCCATGAATCTTCTCGGTCTCGCGTTCAGAAACCAGCCGAAATATGTTAACAGTCCGTTCACAATCAGGGGGTAGACTGGCGAAGCATGCCTCGTAAAACTGCAACCTCGCGGATCGCAATGGAAGAGGAGTCCGCCACGCCAGACACTGCCGCAGAGATACCCGGCCAGAATCCGACAGCGAGCAAGAAAGCCGCCATGAAGAGTACGGCATCGCTCGACGATCTTGCGCGCACGGCGCTGAAGGCATGCCTGATCGCCCGAGACGCCGCATTCAATGTGCGCGATCTGCTTACGCATTCGTCGCGAATGGCTTTTCTGGCAATTAAAGAATGTGAGCAGGAACTCGACGTGATCGAACGCTACATTGATGAGCGCCTGCCCGCGGCGATCACGCGCGTGAACGAGATGCGGGCACGACAGCTGCTGACCAGCCTGAAGTGCACAACCAACCTGGAACGCATCGGCGATCTGATGATGAGCGTGGCCATGCGGGTGCAGTCGCGGACTTCGAAGATTCCAGCCTCCGATGTGCGGCAGTTGGTGGAGATGTCTTCGACGCTGCGCGAAATGCTCGACTTGGTGTATCGAGGATTTGTCGATCTCGATCTGGAGTGCGCCCGGAAGGTTCTGCAAATGGATAAGGACATCGACCGAGTTTGTCATGGTCTATTCCAGAAGCACCTTACTGAGCATTCGGAAAGTAATCCTTCGGGCTTTGATGTGCTGCTGATGGCACAGGCTTTGGAGCGCGCCGGCGATCACACGACCAATCTTGCTGAAGATCTCTACAGCCTGATCGAAGGCCGCAGCCTGCGCCACGCGCCGAAGAAGCGGGCAGCAACTTAGAAAACAGCCGCCAGTTGCCAGCTGTCAGTTGCCAGTTCTTGTGCTGGCTTGGGTGGAAGAGGCTTCGTTCTTACTGGCAACCGGCAACTGGTAGCTGGCGGCTGTTGTTGGGGAAATTTATCATTCGTTAACATGCGGGAAACATTCTCGCAATATTTTCAACATAGAGTTCTTGGCAGAATCAGGCGTGCCCCAGAAGCGTCGTCTTGCGCGCCGGCTGCCCCAGGTGATGATGCACTTTCCCGCGGGATCTTACGAAGCGCTCGGCGATACGGATGTCGCCGCTGCTTCTCGCAGCCTTATCTTCGTAGTGGAAGACGACGGGGACATTGCGCGGCTGATTTCGCACAATCTGCAAGCTGCCGGGTTTGATGTGCAGAGTTTTGTGAGCGGCGGCTCGGTGGTTTCGGAGGCCCTGCGCGAGATGCCGTCGCTCGTTCTGCTGGACGTGATGCTGCCGGGGGCGGACGGCTTTGAGCTGTGCCGGCAGATCCGGCAGACTCCTACTCTTTCTTCGACGCCTATCATTTTCTTGACTGCCAAAACTGCCGAGGCTGATCGGGTGAAGGGGCTTGAGATGGGCGGGGATGATTACATCACCAAACCGTTCAGCCCGCGGGAACTGGTGGCTCGGGTGCGCAGCGTGCTGCGTGGCCTGCGACAACCGGCGGTCGCTCCGGAAGTGTTGCGCCTGGGAGATCTTATGATCGACGCCTCTTCGATGACTGTCCTGGCGCAGGGTAGGGCCGTTCTTACTACGGTGCGGGAATTTCGCTTGCTCGAGTATCTGGCTTCTCACGCCGGTCGCGTGCTCACGCGCGACCAGTTGCTCGATGCTGTATGGAAAGAGACCCCGTTTGTTACGCCGCGGTCAATTGACGTTTATGTGCGGCGGCTGCGGGAGAAAATCGAACCGGACCCTCGCCATCCAAAATATCTGAAGACGCTGCGTGGTATTGGCTATCGCTTTGAGTCGCCACGGTAGCATGCTTGCTCTGCATCTTTCGCCGCAGTGCTCTGTTTGCTGGTTTCAGGATTCCCGCTAACTCTCCGGTGTTCGGCACGTCTGTAGTATCTTGTTCTACGGCTGAAGTGTGTCGTCTACTTCCGGGAGAGGCTATATGTTTATCCGCCGATTCGTTTTGTATCTTCTGCTACTGACTTTGCCTGCGGCTGTGCTTGGGCAAAATGCCATCCCTTCTGTTACCACGAATGGCGCCGCCGATCAGGCGAAAGACGCGCCCAAGCTCGAGCATTTCGATCCGAATCTGGTCGACCCGGCGTTGAATGCTTGCGACGACTTTTATAAGTACTCGTGCAATAAGTGGCTCGCGGCCAACCCGATTCCGCACGACGAAGTGTATTGGAGCACGGGAAGCGGCCTGGAACTGTGGAACGAAACTGTGCTGCGCGAAACGATGGAAGCGGCCAGCAAGAACGACACGAAGCGTGGCGCCGTGCAGCAGAAGATTGGCGACTATTGGGCTGCGTGCATGGATGAGAGCGGCATTGAAGCGGCTGGGTTGAAGCCTCTACAGCCGGAACTGGATCGCATTGCAGCGCTCAAGTCCAAGAAAGAACTCACACTTGAGATTGCTCATCTTCACCATCTCTTTCCCGGCGCGTGGGAGCAGCGCGACAATCAGACGAACTCACCTTTCTTTGGCTTCACGGGACAGCAGGATTATGACGACGCTGCGAAAGTTGTGGCGCAGCTTGATCAGGGCGGCCTGAGCCTCCCTAGTCGCGACTACTACACCAAGACCGATGAAAAGTCGGTGGAGACGCTCAAGAAATTTCATGCGCATTTGCAGAAGATGTTCGTGCTTACAGGAGAAGCGGAAGCACAGGCGAGCGCGGATGCGGGCACGGTGATTGAACTCGAAACCGCTCTGGCCAAAGCGCAGATGGATAACGTTAAGCGCCGCGATCCGAAGAACATCAACAACAAGATGAGCCTGGCGCAGATTCGCGAGCTGGCGCCCTCCATCGAATGGGATGTTTACCTGAAAGCGGTGAAGGCCCCGGCCAGCGGCCACTACATTGTTACCTCGCCGGATTTCTTTCGCGCCGAGGAGAAGTTGCTGGCCGCACATCCGCTCGAGCATTGGAAGGCCTACATGCGCTGGCATTTAATTGCCCAGGCCGCAGCTTACTCAACCAAGGCTATGGTCGATGAGAATTTCGATTTCTACTATCACACGCTGGCCGGCCAGGAGCAGATCGAGCCACGCTGGCGGCGCTGCGTTCACAACGCCGACCGCGACCTGGGTGAAGCGCTTGGCCAGGCTTATGTTGATCGCGCTTTTCCGCCGGAGAGCAAAGCCAGCACGCTTGAAATGGTGCATGCCATCGAACGCGCCATGCATGAGGATGTTGAAAGTGTGAGCTGGATGACTCCCGCGACAAAGGAACAGGCTTTCGTGAAGCTGAAGGGAATCGAAGATAAGATCGGCTATCCGTCACATTGGCGAGATTATTCCAGCGTGAAGATCACGCGCGAGAGTTATCTGGGGAACGTGGAACAGGCGTCGGCCTTCGAGTTCGAGCGTTGGGTGGCTAAGATCGGCAAGCCGGTCGATCGCGGAGAGTGGACCATGACGCCCGCTACCATTAATGCGTACTACGATCCGCAATTGAATACGATCAATTTTCCTGCCGGCATTCTGCAGCCGCCGTTTTTCGAAAAGGGGATGGATGATTCGGTGAATTATGGTGCCATCGGGATGGTGATTGGTCACGAACTTACGCACGGCTTTGACGATCAAGGGCGCAAGTTCGACGCCCACGGCAATCTCCGCGACTGGTGGACCGCGGAAGACGCCAAGCAATACGACGAGCGCGGCAAGTGCATCTCCGATGAATATACGCAGGAGGTTCCCGAGGCCGGCGCCGGAGTCAAGCAGAATGGTTTGCTGACTCAGGGCGAGGACACGGCCGATAACGGCGGCATGCATCTCTCGCTGATGGCGCTCGAGGCCGAACTTAAGAAGCAAGGTAAATCGCTCGACGAAAAAGGTCCGGATGGCTGGACCTATCGCCAGCGGTTTTTCCTATCGTACGGCTATTCGTGGTGCGCCAATATCAGGCCCGAGGTCGCGCGGTTGATGGTCACGACCGATCCGCACTCGCTGCCTATTTTCCGCATCGACAATGTGGTCTCGAATATGCCGGAGTTTGCGCAGGCCTTTGGTTGCAAGGCTGGCCAGAAGATGGTGCGGGCGAATGCTTGCCGGGTGTGGTGAGAGGATCGGTGATTGGGGGTGACGTGGAGTCCGATAACAAAATCGAATTGGACGCGCAGCATCGCCGCCCGCCCCTTCGACATGCTCAGGGCAGGCTCTTGCAAAAAACGCAAGGACGGGGCACCCTCAGCGGGAACGGCGGACGCGAAGATCGTAAAGGGTGTGCCACCCGGCGACAAATGAAATGGGCCAGCCTTCGCGGCTGGCCCATTCTTACTGCGAAACGCCTTCCGGCTAGCGGTTAATGTCGTCTTTCGATTGCAGGCGCTTCATGTATTTTTCCAGGTTGGCGCGGTTGGCGTCATCTGGCGTGCCTGCGAGAGCGGATTGCATTTCTTTGACGGCTTTGTCGAAGTCGCCCTGGCCGCTGTAGACGCGAGCCATGCCTACGTGCGACGTCCAATAATCGGGGAACTTCTTGGCGTTCGAGCGAAAAATTGCGAAGGCTTCTTCCTGCTTTTTCTCGCCTTGCAACTGGCGGCCGTAGAAGTAAAGTTGCTGGGCTGATGCTTTTTCCAACGCTTCGTTGCGCGCTACCGTCGCGTCATCTTTGCGGCCCATAGCCTCGAGAATCTTCGACTTGGTGATCAGGTTGTCGAAGCGGGCTTCCACCTTGATCGACTGATCTTCATCCTTCAGCGCCTGGTCGAGATTAATTTTGTTGGTGAGATAGTAGGTGGCAACGTCGTCCCAGCTCTCCCAATAATATTGGTTTAGGCCGCGCAATTGCTGGTGAATGCTGGCTTCGACAGTGTCGTTAAGATTGACCGCAACCTTGAAAGGCACGGCAACTTTCTCCCAGCGCAGCGTAATTACGGCGGAATCTGGCTTAACGTCATCAAAGTCGTAGGTCAGCGCGTCGTGGAAGTCGGCCGTCTGCGGTTTCACGGTGACGCGCAGCGCGTCCTCATCCTGCTTGTAGCTGAAGCTTCCCCATGCGGTGGACATTTTCGAGAAGATGACGGTCCACTGATTTTCGCCAGGAATCATGTGCAAGCCGTAGGTGCCCTTGTCGAGCGCCTGGCCTTCAATGGTGACCGGATCGGTGAAGGTGACGGTGGTATTTTCGTTGGCTCCGGCGCGCCAGACTTCTCCGTAGGGCACAACCTTGCCCCAGATCTGGCGGCTATTCACCAGAGGCCGGTGGTAGTTGACGGTGATGTCGGTGACGCCGATGCGCTGGATAATCTCAGCATGCTGGCTCTGCAAGGGCAGATTCAGCATGACGGTCTGGGCAGAGCAGATGCTGGCTAATAACAAGATGCTGGCGAGCAAAACAAGCAGCCGAGTTTTGAGCATGGAAGACTCCTCTTCTTCTTTCTCTTTCTCTATGGAGATATCGAACAGCCGATTCAGCCGCAGCCCTGGGACGAAATTTGGATGGAGCACTTGCGCCTGACCGCTGTGCTGTTGGGCTTAGACGGAAGAGAGGAGTTGAGGTTAGCGGGGTGGGGAATATTATGAATGTAATGGCCTCGCCAATTCTCTCTTGCGGCTGATTAGGCGCGTCGATAGACTTTGCTGTCGAGGCGTCTCGTGGAGGAAGAATTTTATGCGCGATGATCGAAAATTTTTGGTGTTCCTCGTCGTAAGTGTCCTTTGCTGCGGCTTGTGTCTGTTCCCCACCCTTGCGGCACAGGAAAACAGCGTCACTATGGGCCCCGGCTATGAAAAGGGTCAACAGAGCCAGAAGTCTTTGTCTTTCGCCATACCGCAAGGCTGGGTTAAGGATGAGAAGGCCGCGAAAAAACTCGGCTTGCACAGTGTTCTCGTGCCTTCGGGAATGACGTTGGAGAATGCAGACAGAGTGATCACAATCGCTTTCCAGAAGAAGGATGCGAATAAGCTCGGACTAGAGAATCTCAAGAACTTTGTCAAGGTTGACCTACAAGACACTCTGGCCCAGTTTCCCGATGCCCAATTTACAAAATGGCAACCATCCAAGCTCGATCCCGACAAACTGAATTTCTGGAGTATTGAAATGTACGGAAAAAAGAAGGGCAAGCCATCCCCACAGCGGTTTCTCGTGTTGGATACGGGTGACGGCTATTTCAGCATTGCACTGACTGCTGGTACGAGAAATGATCTTCAACTCCCGACGTACGAAGGATTTTTTAACAGTTTAGGAATCGGGCCCTCCCAGTAGTCCTCGCCGTTCAATTGGGCGAAAAATCGGATTATCACTCATAACTAAATTCTGAACAGAGTTTAACCTGCTTGACAATCCCAGCCGCCGAGAGCACAATTCTATAGGCGAATAAAAAGCGAATACGCCTCTGGGCCTTTCGAGCCCGCTGTTCCCTGAAATTTCCCGAGGAATTTATGTCTTCCGCAGTGCTTTCCACTTCGGCGGCCCGTGGCCGCCCTTTTGTCTTTGATGATGAAGAGGTTGCTGAGGTATGTCCGCAGCCTTCCGGGGCGGAGGTTGCCGAGGCGCGTCCGCCGCAGCGAGCCGTTTTTTCTGCAGGAGCTTACGCAAAAACTTACAAAGATGCGCGGCTGGCTGGCGTTACCCCGGCGTCGCGGCTGGCGGCGCGTCCTGCGCCAGAAATGGTTTCGAGCGGCATCGTGGCGATGGACGCGCTTACCGGAGGTCTGCCGCGTGGCTGCCTGACTGAAATTTGCGGTCCAGCGTCTTCTGGCCGCACCACCTTATTGCTGGCCGCACTGGCCGCTGTTACCCGGCGCGGGGAATGCTGCGCGGTCGTGGATGCGAGCGATGCTCTCGATCCGCAGTCGGCTGCGGCAGCCGGGGTTGAGTTGAGCCGGTTGCTGTGGGTGCGGTGCGGAGAAAATTCTCCGGAGAAGAGCTTGGAGCAACTTTTGCGCGCGACCGATTTGCTGCTCGAAAGCGGAGGCTTCGGCATGATCGCTCTCGACCTTGGCGATTTGCCGCCGCAAGCGGCGCGCCGCATCCCGCTGACCACATGGTTCCGTTATCGCCATGCTGTGGAACATACGTCCACGGTGCTGCTGGCCATCGAGCGGCAGTCGATTGCTGGAAGCTGCTCTTCGTTGTTGATCAAGTTGGGATCGCGAGGAAATCGGATAAAAGAGTCGGCGGACTCTAGGCTTCTTAAACCCACGCACGCGCAGTTGCTGACTGAACTAGAAATCACAGCGGAGTTAGTGCGATCGCGGCAGGAACGCAAGCCGGTTCGTTCCGCAGAAATTACGTTCGCGTGCAAAACCGCCTGGGCGGGATGAAAAAACAGTAGCCAGTTGCCAGTACCCAGCTGCCAGAAAAAAACAACTGGGTACTGACAACTAGGTACTAGGTACTGCTTCATGTTTGCCTGCATCTTCGTGCCGAATTTTCCCGTGGCCGCGGTGTTTCGCGCCGAGCCGGAGTTGCGCGCGCAGGCAGTAGCTGTTTTCGAGGGCAAACCTCCGCTGGAAAAAGTTTTTGCCGTGAACGAGAGCGCAGGCCGAGTGGGCATTGCACCTGGCATGACAAAAGCTCAGGCAGAATTGTGTTCGGAGTTGACGCTGCATCCGCGCTCTCGGTTGCAGGAGGCGTCGGCGCATGCTGCCCTGCTGGATTGCGCGCAATCGTTCTCGCCGCGCGTGGAAGATGCTGCACTCGATACGGCGCTGGTCGATCTTGCGGGCATGGAATCTCTTTTTGGCTCGCTACCGGAAATTGCTCATGCCATGTCTCAGCGCATTGCCGGCCTCGGTCTCGAAGCGAATGTTGCAGTGGCTTCGAATCCCGATGCTGCTGCGCTCGCTGGCCGCGGCTTTTCCGGCGTGACTGTGATTCCACAAGGGAAAGAAGGCGAGTCCCTAGGATCTCTGCCGGTGGAAGTTTTGTTTGCCGGTTGGATCGAAGGTGAGCGGGAAGGGAAGAAGAAAGAAGATGAGCGGAGAAAAAACTCCGAGCGGCTGCTCGCAACTCTTGAGCGCTGGGGTATTCGTACGCTGCATTCTCTGGCGGCATTGCCGGAAGTTGCGCTGAGCGAGCGCCTGGGACAGGAAGGTCTGCGCTTGCGGCAACTGGCGCGGGGCGCGGCTTTTCGTACGCTCGTTCCGGTGGAAACGCCGGCGGTATTTGAAGAGGGAGTCGAGTTGGAACATCCCATTGTGCTGCTGGAGCCGCTGGCCTTTCTGCTGAACCGTCTGCTCGAGCAGATTTGTGCGCGCCTGGCTTCGCGCGCTCTGAATACGCAGGAACTGCGTCTCACGCTGGAACTGGAAAGTCTTTCGTCTCGCAATCAAGAAGCACAAATCAGCAATCAACAATTCTGCCGCACGCTTCGTCTTCCTCTACCCATGCTTGATCCCAAACTTTTTCTCAAGTTGTTGCAATTGGATTTGAGCGCGCATCCGCCCGGAGCGCCCATCCTGAAGATTCATCTCACCGCAGAAGCGGCGCGGCCGCGATCGGCGCAGGGTGGACTGTTTCTGCCTCCATCGCCGGAGCCGGAAAAACTGGAACTTACACTGGCGCGCATTGCCAGTTTGGTTGGCGAATCCCGCGTGGGCTCGCTGGAGTTGCTTGATACCTACCGTGCTGAAGGTTTCCGCATGAAGCGTTTTGTGCCGGGAACATATTCAGATGGAACAGTTTCAGAAACGGTTCGTCAAAAAGCTGCGGCAGAAGAAAAATCTGCGGTGACGGCTCTGCGCATGTTCCGGCCGCCGCTGCGTGCCACCGTGACTTTGGAAAACGGGGAACCCGCGCGCGTGCTCTGCTCGAAGAAAAAAGAAGTGCAGGGCGCTGTGCTCTGGAAGGCTGGCCCATGGCGCAGTTCGGGCGATTGGTGGGAGCGTGAAGCCTGGTCGCGCGATGAGTGGGATATCGCCTTGCAAACTGCAGACGGAGCCGGTCTCTTCCGGCTTATGCACGATCTGCTCGGCGGAAGCTGGTTTGTGGAAGGAAGTTATGACTGAAAAACCAGTTCTCGGTTCTCAGTTCTCAGTTCTCAGTTGTAACCTTCCTGACTCTGCAGTGGAGAAAATCTTTACTGAGAACTGAGAACTGGGAACTGAGAACTTGTACGTTGAACTTCACGCCCGCTCTGCTTTCAGTTTCCTTGAAGGTTCTTCCCTGCCTGAGGATCTGATGGCGACTTGCGCCCGGCTTCACATGCCTGCCATGGCCTTGCTCGATACTGATGGCGTTTACGGTGCTCCGCGCTTTCACCTGGCGGCGAAAAAAATGGGGATCAAAGCCCACATCGGCGCGGAGGTTACATGCCAGTCCTTTGCCCCTGTCATCCTGAGCGGAGCACATGCTTCACGAAGTGAAGCATGTGCGGAGTCGAAGGATCCCTATACCCAGCGAGCTGCTAAGCAGGCAGGGATTCCTCGCTTCGCTCGGAATGACAAGGTAGCTTGGAATGAGAAACCATTTCGTCTTCCTCTTCTCGTTTCCTCCCGCGCCGGCTATCAGAACCTCTGCCGCCTGATCACCAAAATGAAGTTGCGCTCAAAAAAAGGTGAAGGTTCGGTTCGCCACGAAGAATTAGAAGAGCACGCTGCTGGCCTCATTTGCTTGACTGGCGGCGCGGACGGTGCGCTGGCTGCCGCCTTGCAACGCGGTGGTGTCGAAGAAGCTCGCAAGGAAATTGAGCAACTGATTGGATGGTTTGGCTGCGGCAATGTGTACGTCGAATTGCAGCGCCATTTTCATCGCGAAGAAGAAACTCGCAATCGCGCCGCCATCACAATTGCCCGGTCGCTGAATCTTCCTTTGCTTGCGACGAATGGCGTGTGCTATGCCGCCGAAAAAAATCGCGAGCTCTGCGACGCATTCACCGCGATCCGCCATCACCGCACGCTGTCGACCGCTGGACGCCTGCTGGCGCGCAACTCCGAGCGGCACTTGAAATCGCCGCAGGAGATGCAGCAACTGTTCGCTGACCTGCCTGAAGCGATTGCCAACACCTGCGAACTTTCTTCGCGCCTCGAATTCTCGCTCAATGATCTTGGCTATGAGTTCCCACGTTATCCGGTTCCCGAAGGCGAGACTATGAATTCATTTCTGCGCGAACGCGCATGGGAAGGCTTTCGCCAACGCTATGGCCGCGCTGCACCCGACATGCAAACCCGCGCCCGGCGCCAGGCTGAGCGCGAACTCGCACTGATCGGGAAACTGAAACTCGACGGATACTTTTTAATTGTGTGGGACTTGGTTCGCTTCTGCCGCGAGCAAAATATTCTTCTGCAAGGGCGCGGATCGGCTGCCAACAGCGCCGTCTGTTATTCGCTCGGCATCACCGCCGTCGATCCGATCAGCATGGAGCTTCTCTTCGAACGTTTTCTATCGGAGGAGCGCGGCGAGTGGCCTGACATCGATCTCGATCTGCCGAGTGGCGACGAGCGCGAAAAAGTTATTCAATATGTGTACCGACGCTACGGCGAACGTGGCGCGGCCATGACTGCGAATGTCATCACCTACCGCAATCGAATGGCCGCGCGCGAAATGGGCAAGGCGCTGGGCTTCGATCCGGAAACACTCGCCAAGATTTCCGCCGCGGTCGCCACCTGGGAATTCCGCGACGAAAACGATGCGCTCGATCGCCGCTTCCGCGATGCCGGGCTCGATCTAAACCATCCCCGGCTGCGCAAATATTATGAGTTGTGCCTGGCCGTGCAAGACATGCCGCGCCATCTCGGCCAGCACTCGGGCGGCATGGTTATTTGCCAGGGGCAACTCGACTCGGTTGTTCCGCTCGAACCTGCGTCCATGCCCGGCCGCGTGGTGGTGCAGTGGGACAAAGAAGATTGCGCCGACATGGGCATCATCAAAGTCGATTTGCTCGGGCTTGGGATGATGGCCGTGCTCAAAGATTCGATCGAACTCATTCGCAACCACTATCGTGAAGAGGTCGATCTGGCGCATCTTCCGCAGGATGATGCCACGGTTTATTCCGCGCTGCAAAAAGCTGACACCATAGGATTATTTCAGGTGGAAAGCCGCGCGCAAATGGCGTGCCTGCCGCGCCTGCGCCCGAAGCGCTTCTATGACATTGTGGTGCAGGTGGCAATTATCCGGCCGGGGCCGATCGTTGGCCAGATGGTGAATCCTTTCTTGCAACGCCGCCAGGGGCGCGAGGAGGTTACGTATGCGCATCCCTCGCTGGAACCTGTGCTCAAGCGAACGCTCGGCGTTCCTCTTTTTCAGGAACAACTGCTGCGCATCGCCATGATCGCGGCCAACTTCACCGGGGGTGAAGCGGAAGACCTGCGCCGCGCTATGGGTTTCAAGCGTTCGCAGGCGCGCATGAAAGAAATCGAAGGCAAGCTGCGCGCCGGCATGACACAAAATAAAATTTCGCCGAAAGTGCAGGAAGAAATCATTCTTTCCATCACATCGTTCGCGCTCTACGGATTTCCTGAATCGCATGCGGCCAGCTTCGCGCTGATCGCGTATGCCAGCGCTTATTTGAAATGCCATTACCTCGCGGCCTTCACCGCGGCACTGCTCAACAACCAGCCCATGGGATTTTATTCTCCCGCCACTATTGTTACGGATGCGAAACGCCATGGATTGAAAATGCTGCCGGTGGATGTTACGCGGTCGGAGTGGTTGTGCAGTTTAGAGGCAGTGGCCAGTTGCCAGTTGCCGGTTGCCAGTGAATCAGTACCTGGTACCGAGTACCGAGTACCGAGCAGAACCTTTGCCAATTCAGACCAGAAAATATCGCGAGCGATAGAAAAAACCTTTGTCATTCCGACCCCTGAGCGAACGCGAAGCGCGGAGGAATCTCGGTCTTGCTCGCAACTAGCATCTCCGGCGCTACGGCTTGGATTGCGTTATGTTCGCGGACTGCGCGAGGAGGCTGCGCAGGCGCTGGTGCGCGAACGCGCGCTTGCTCCGTTTACTTCGATTCACGATCTGACTCGCCGTGTTCCGGAACTGCGAAAGGACGAACTTACTACGCTGGCGGAGATTGGGGCGCTGAATGCAGTAGCTAGTACCGAGTACCGAGTACCGAGATTCCTCCGCCCCTCGCTTGCGCTCGGGGGTCGGAATGACAAATGCGTTACTGGGTACTCGGTACTAGGTACTCGGAACTCGCAACTTCATCGCCGCGATGCTCTTTGGCAGGTGGAACGCGCTGTTCGCGGTTCTGGTCCGTTGCTGGAAAAATTGCCGGAGCCCGATTCGCCTTCACCGCTGCAGCGCATGAATCATGAAGAGCGCATCGTTGCTGACTTTCACGGCACCGGCCTCACCGTTGGACCGCATCCCATGGCTTACCGCCGCGACTGGCTCAATGCCATGGGCATTCGCCGCGCCAGCGAACTCCGCGACCTGCCCAACGGCAAGCGTCTGCGCATCGGAGGTTGCGTAATCGTGCGCCAGCGCCCGGGCACCGCGAAGGGGTTTGTATTTTTAAGTCTGGAAGATGAAACGGGAGTGGCTAATGCGATTATTGCGCCCGATCTTTTTCATCGCAATCGCCTGCTGTTGGCCTCAGAACGGTTTCTGGCTATCGAAGGAATTTTGCAGAATCAGGACAATGTGATTTCTGTGAAAGCGGAACGCGTGCAGCCCCTGTTCGTAACGAAAGCGGAAACGGTTTCACACGACTCCACTAAGCGGTCGTTGGTCGTTGGTCGTTGGCCGTTCGCAAACGCAGAAGAAAATTTGAAACTAGAAACCAGAAACTGAAACTTGCCTCACTGCGGCGGATCTTCGGGCCTGGCTCCGGGCGCGAATGGCAGCCTGACGGCTCCGGCCATTATGTCGAGTTCATCCTGTGTAAACATTTTCTTGAAGCGGCCGGAATTGATGACCCGGTCGCGCTCGTCGGGAGGCATGGCGCTTAGATCGCGTACTGCAGTGGTTACCATGCGCCGCCGGTCGGGCGGAAGCTGCCGCATGCGGTTGACTACCTGCTTCTGTTCCGGCGTGAGGTGCGCCCAGCGATCCATGTTATCGACAATGCGTTGCTGTTCGCGTGGTGGAAGGCTCGCGAAATAGTGCAATTGCTGCCGCAAACGCTGCTGTTGCTGCGGAGTCATATGGCGGAAGCCGGGATCGTTTTGCAAGGCGCGATCCTGCTCGCCCGGCGGAAGACCCTTATAGCGGCGCAGCCAGTCACCTGCGTGGGCTTCTCCCTGATGGTTGGGCGCTGCTGGGCGTGCCTGCACAGTATGGAGGTTGCTGCGCTGCGCCAGGCATGGAGAAAGCGATAGCACAACGGTGGCTGCCGACAGCACAGCCATAGCCATCCATCCCGTCATGAGATTTTTCTGCATTCTCCCCCGCCCTTAGGTTCGTTCCGCTCTTAACTCTTGCTACTTCACAGCCTATGGATTCTCAACAACGTCGTGCTGAACCTGCAAATCATCCAGCAGATCGAAGTCGGAATACAGATCATGATTTTTCTCGAGAGCCTGCAGATCGCTCACAGCGGTCCCTGGTCCCGACGGTGTCTGAGGTTCAACCCGCGCGAACTGGCTATCGTTATATCGAGTCGCGCTGTTCTTAGTGAAGAACAATCCCACACCCACTGCGATCAGCACAGTAAGTGCCGCCGCAAGCGCAGGACGCCGGAACCACGCCAACCATGTGACTTGCGGTTTGGCCATCTCTTCGCGTAGACGCGCTTGCAGGCGCACATCAAAATATGGCGAGGGCTCCGGAGACTGCCACTCGTCCAGCAACGCCATGGTCTGCTTGAACTCTTCGAGCTTTGCGGCGCACGCGCCGCAGCCCGCCAGATGTCCGCTGACCTCAGGAGTCACTTCCATCAAACCGGATGCCATGTCTGGCATCATTTCTCGAATCTCATTGCACTTCATAACCATTTCCCCTTAACTTCTATTCCTACCGTCAGTCGCCAATTCAGTTGTGATTCTGAGCGGAACGTACCCGCTCGTGAAGCATCACAGAAATTCTCTTAACTGTTCCCGCAAAGTTTCATACGCGCGAAACAATAACGACTTAGTTGCCGACTCGCTTAACTTCAGTACATCGGCGATTTGCTTGTAATCCATTTGCTGATACTTGTGCATTACCACCGCGAGCCGCTGCCGTTCCGGAAGAGTTTCTACTTTGCGCCGGATCGCCAGCATTCGCTCGCGCCGTACCAGTAATTCTTCGGCCGTCATCTTGCTGTCGGCCACATCCATTGTGGTGCCAGTCTCTTCATCCGGCTCGTCGAGGCTAACCGTCACCTCCGGACGTTCCTTGCGCGTGTCGCGCGCGTGATTCACCGCGAGATTGGTCGCGATGCGATACAGCCACGTGGTGAACTTCGCGCTGGCTTCATAACTCTGGCGCGAACGATACACGCGCAGAAAAACTTCCTGCGCAAGATCTTCCGCGGCGGCAGTGTTACGCGCCATGCGGTACATAAAACTCACCAGCGGCCGGCGATACTTCTGCACCAGAAAATCGAACGCCGACTGATCTCCAGCCTTCACCCGCAACATGACTTCGGCGTCGGTATAACTTTCAGTGCCAGCCATCGCCGGTTCCAAACCGCCGGACGGCCCAAGCGCGGCCATCAGAACCCCTCCGTCCATGGCGGCAGTGCTCACACTAGTTCCAACCCTGGGAAGAGCAGAAAGTTCTTCTTTTTCTTGATCGACCGAACCTTGGGAAGTCCCCGCAGATGAGGGGGATAGACCGGGTCGAAGCGGTTTGGTTTGGTCCGGCATGAGGGTTACTTTAGGCACAGGAATTCGGCTACACAAAGCGCCGCGCCCCTGTCCGAGCAATTAGGCTAACACGCCTCGGATTCGCCTCCAAACTCTACTTTCGATGGTGGTGCAGTTTGACTTACGCACTGGGCCGGTTAGGCGCGAGATCCATGGCCAAGCCTGATGACGGCTCCGCTCTGGACGCCAATGTGTAAAGTCTGCTTGACATCCGAGAGCCTGCGAGCTACACTCCAATGGAAAGTTAGCTTTACATGGCGCCAAATATCTTAAACCGGGTTAAGGAACTCCGCGCCGCTCGCGGATGGACGCAAGAGCAGCTTGCCGATGCAGTGGGCGTTTCGCGGCAGAGCATCAACTCGATTGAGCGCGACCGTTATGTGCCGAGTCTTCCGCTGGCACTTACTTTTGCGCGAGTGTTTGGGTGTTCGACCGACGAGATCTTCACTCTGAACGGCGACGTGAAGCCCGGCGAGATTAAGTCCGGCGAAATGCGGGAGGGCTAGAAATGGTAATTCCTCTTCTAGTGTTAATCGGCGAGCGCTTAAAGAAAGTTCCAATCCTGGGCAAGCTGGTGGACGAACGCTTCCTCAGCTATCGCCGTCGCGCCCAAAGAATTGGCGGATTGATCGGCTTCATCATTGCCGACGTTCTTTGGGGCTACCGCTATCTGTCAAGCACGTCCAGAGCTGGGATCTGCTGGCGGTCGTCCTGACGGTAGCCGTGGTCTACGTTGTTTTGATTGTCTGGTATCTGATAACTGAATAGGAGAGAAAAAATGACGCTCACAAATACGCTGAAAGCCAACGAAGTCGCGCCTTTGCTGTCCCCTCGATTGTCGGTGGAACGTTCTCCCGAACGCCATCCCCGATCCGGCTTCAAATCAATCTTCATTGGACCCAACGGTCTGCGTGCAGGTTGGCGCGTGCTCATCTTCAGCGCCCTTGTGGTCGTTCTGCTTGGCAGCTTCGTTCTCATCCGCGCCGGCGGGGTTCAAGGTTTCCGCGAAGCGCAAAAGCACGCCGCCGAACTGACGATCACGCCGCTGTTGATGTTCAAAGGCGAAGCCGTGGCTTTCCTGCTGATATGCGTTGCCGCTTTGATCATGGGAAAAATCGAACATCGCAAATTCAGCGAATACGGTTTGCCCTTAAGGTTAGCGCTGCGAAAAGACTTCTGGATCGGCGCTGGCTCGGGCTTCCTCGCGATCAGCGGCACACTGCTCGCAATCTTTCTGCTGCACGGTTTCCACGTCACCGGCCTGGCGCTTCACGGCACGGCAATTCTGTCTTCAATGGCCGCGTGGGGAATTGCGTTTCTTATGGTCGGACTGTTTGAAGAATTCCTGAATCGCGGCTACATCCAATACACGCTTGCTTCCGGAATCGGCTTTTGGCCGGCGGCGTTGGTGATGTCGTTCCTGTTCGGTTTCGGCCACTACTTTAATGCGAACGAAACTGCGGTGGGTTCGATCTCCGCGGGATTATTCGGGCTGTTGTTCTGTTTCTTTTTGCGGCGCACTGGAAATCTTTGGATTGCGGTCGGATTTCATACCGCCTGGGACTGGGGACAAATTTTCTACGGCGTTCCCGACAGCGGCATCGTGCCTTACCACAACGTTCTGAGTTCCGCATTTAGCGGGCCGCGCTGGTTGACTGGCGGCATCGTTGGGCCTGAAGCCAGCATCCTGTGTCCTATCGCGTTGTTGGTGGTAGGACTGATTTTCAGCCGCTACTATCGCGAGAACAAGCTACTGACGCCGCGGTCGTAGCACGTGACGTCGCTTCCGCCGGTGGCGTCGGCGCCATCGAACTCTGCTAGAATGGCGCAAATTCTAGAATCACTGGAGACGCCGATGCGCCGATGTTTCGTGGTTTTGGCTGGCCTTCTGTTGGCGGGAGCGGTTTTGTCGTTCTCGCCCATTTCCTCCCTTCAGGCGGGCGCGCCCAGCGCGGAGTTGAAGGGTTCCTTCCGTCTGCCACCAAAGAATGGCTGGACGTTCGTGCATCTACAAGGCACGCCGCACGAAATCGGCTTTCAGAACGGCTACCTGCTGGCGCCGGAAATCGAAGACATTTTGAAGGTCGTAATTCTTGAAGAGACGCACAGCAGCAGAAAAGACTGGCAGTTCTTCCGCGATGCCGCGCAGAACATGATGTGGCCCCACATCGAGCAGGAATATCGGGAAGAATTGCAGGGGATTACCGACGGTGTGAATGCGCACGGCATCAAGATCGATCTCTGGGATGTGGTGGCGTTGAATGCCGCCGAAGAATGGGACTATTACGTCAGGCAATACGACAAAGACCACGGCATCAAGGCTTCGGCAGCGCGCGCCGTTCCCGAGCATTGCAGCGCTTTCGTCGCCACGGGTAGCTACACGAAAGACGGCAAGGCGGTAATTGCGCACAACAACTGGACCAGTTATCTGGATGGCGAACGGTGGACGATTATTTACGACATCGTTCCCACGAACGGCAAGCGCATGCTCATGGACGGGCTGCCGGGCGTTATTCACAGCGCCGACGATTTCGTGATGAACTCCGCGGGAATCGTGATTACGGAAACCACGATCGGACACTTTTCGGCATACGATGCCAACGGCATTCCTGAATTTGTGCGGGCTCGCAAGGCGGCGCAGTATTCCGCTTCGATCGACGACTTTGCCCGCATCATGAAGAACGGAAACAACGGCGGCTACGCCAACACCTGGCTGATTGCCGACACCGCGAAGAATGAAATCGGCCGCCTCGAATTAGGATTGAAGAACGTTACACTGGCGCGGACAAGTGACGGATACTTTGTGGGTTCGAACTTCCCCATCAGCGAGAAGTTGATTCGTGAAGAAACCGACTTCGATCCTCATGACATGAGTCAGAGTGCCACCGCACGCCACGTGCGCTGGGAGCAACTCATGTCCGAAAATAAAGGCAAGATTGACGTTGCGGCGGCACAGCGCTTTCTCGCCGACCATTACGATACCTACGAAAACAAAGAAGATCCCGACGAACGCACACTCGACGGGCACATCGACCTTTCGCCGCGAGGCTCTGAAGGTTGGCAACCGCCTTTCGGAATGGCCGGGGCTGTCCAGAACAAGGCGGCCGACGCAAGCATGACCGCGGACATGAGTTTCACCGCGGCCGCTGGTCACGCCTGCGGCATGGATTTCAAGGCTGCGGACCATCTGCGCGCGCATCCGGAATTCAACTGGCAGCAAAGTCTTCAGCGCGACATGAACGCCGGGGCGTGGACTACGTTCAGCGTGGCAAAGTAGGAGCTCTTTACGGCGTCGCGCTTTCTGCCAATCGTCGGTGGACAGCGATTCCTGTCACTATGCGTTTGCGGACAACGAGCAACAGCAAATATGAGAGTTGATCTCCGCCGAGGCCAATTCTGTATAATGATGAACTTACCGCATCATAGTGGGCGCTTAACTCAGCGGTAGAGTGCCATCTTCACACGGTGGAAGTCATAGGTTCGAATCCTATAGCGCCCACCATTCACCAACTGAGTCTGCGGACGTTACCGCGTCGTCTATGTCCAACAACACCTCTCCCACAAAAGTTGGATCTCGGCGAAGTCTTCGTCAGCCACGTCCCCCGATTGACGGGGTTCAACGGACAGTTCCCCACATCTATCGGTAACCAATTGCACGGCCGAACCCGATGAATATCCAGTTTGACCTTATATTATGGATGAGGTCGTTTCATGGCTCTCAGACGGGGCCGGAAACGACATGGATTTTCTATGGGGATGCCTAGCACGAAGAGTTGCCATAATGCCGCTCGCCGCCGATTCTGGTTGGCGATGTCGGGGTTTGTCATGGCGTTTGCGCTGTTGCCCTTTTCCTACAAAGTCGAACGCCGCCTGGAGACGGCGGTTCACATCAAGGGCGGAGAATCCGAGAAAGTTGACCTGGAACTGGCGCAGCGTTTTCAGTCTCCATACGCGCACCGCCTGGTTCTGGTGATCAGCGGCGTTCCTGATCCGGATTCGGCCAAGGGCGCGGATGCGTTGGGCTTCTTAACCAGTTCATTGCGTAGCGTGCCGGGAGTGTCGGGCGCCATCTCGAGTCTGGATTGGCCAGATCCTCTGTTCACTGGGGACAATGGCGGGGCGTTGATCATCGTGGGGCTGGACCCGCACGATGAAAGTGTCGAAGCGCTGGTCCCCAGATTGAGAGCAAAGGCAGACTTGATGCAAGGTCAGCTCAAGGCGCAGTACCCCAATATCAAACTGGAGATTACGGGTGAAACGCCGCTGAACTTCGATCTTCGCAAGGTCAGTGCGGATGACGTGACCCATGCCGAGGAACGAGCGATGCCGATCACTCTCGTGCTTCTGTTGCTGGCTTTCGGCAGTATTGTCGCGGCGTTGTTGCCTCTGGGAGTTGGAGTACTCTCCATCTCGATGGCGCTGGGTGCGGCCGCGCTACTCGCGCATTATTTTCAGCTTTCGATTCTGGTACAGAATCTGGCAACGATGCTCGGCCTCGGGTTGGGCATCGACTACGCATTGCTGATGGTGAGCCGGTTTCGCGAAGCGTTGGCCGAAGGATACGATCCCGGCCCTGCCGCCGATATTGCTGCCCGGCAAGCGGGACGGACGCTGATCATTTCGGCCACGACAGTTGCAATCGGGTTTTCAGCGCTGCTGACTGTGCCCATCAGCGAACTCCGCTCCATCGGGATAGCTGGCCTGCTGGTAACCGTTTTAAGTGTCATGCTCTGCACATTCATTCTGCCCTGGGTGCTTGGTCTTCTTGGGCACCGGATCGACTCGGCCAGAGTGCGCCTTTCAGCCAAACGATTGGAAACCCGTGAGAGCCTATGCGCGGCAAGTGAGCGGTGGGTGCGGTGGGGCAGCATCATAACCCGCCGGCCTTGGACGGCTCTACTTGTCGCCGGGATTCCGCTGCTGATCCTTGCGTTCCAGGCGCGGAAAATTTCTCCGGGGGTTCCCGATCATAATTCGCTCCCGGCTGCAGCCGAGTCGGTGCAAGCACTGCACACGCTTCAAAGGATGGGACGCTCGGGAATTGTGCAGAGCCTCCGGGTGATTCTCGAGTTGCCGCAACCGTCCGCGCCGCTCTCGCCCTCTGGCTGGCTTGCCGTCAGTCAATTGACAAAGCATTTTCAGAGCGATGCTCGAGCGCAAGAAGTCTTGTCTCTTCCGACCCTCACGGGGATGTCTGATACTGCGGATGCTGTCAATGATTTGCCAGAGCCAATGCGCAAGAGTTTTCTTCGCAACGATGGCCAAGCCACCTTGATTGAGTTGCTGCCCACCTCCACTCTTTCGCCCAACCAACAGATACGATGGGTGCGAGATGTGCGTTCGACCGATGTCGCGGCGATTACCGGCGTGCCGGGTGCCAGGCTGCTTGTCGGCGGCGTTCCCGCACTTGAGGCAGATTATGACGCGGTCGTAAAGGAGCGGATGCCGAAAGTGGTGCTTGGCGTCATATTGGGCAGCTTGCTGGCGCTCCTGTTCGGGTTACGCTGTCTGTTTGCGGCGGTCAAAGCAATTCTGCTCAATCTGCTCTCCGTTGGCGCTGCATTCGGTGCATTAGTTGTCGTTTTTCAGGAAGGCCACGGTGGCAGAATCTTTGGGCTCGAAGGACCCACCGGCAGCGTATACCCCATCGTGCCGATTCTCTCGTTTGCCATCGTCTTCGGATTGAGCATGGACTATGAGGTCTTTCTGGTCACCCGAGTCCTCGAAGAACGGCGCCGCGGTTTGTCCGAGAGATCAGCGGTGATCGAGGGCCTCGCGCGGACCGCCGGACTCATCACGAGCGCCGCGGCAATTATGATTGCCGTCTTCGTCGCATTCACTGTGGGGAGCTTTCTAGTCGTCCAAATGCTGGGCTTTACGCTCGCCGGAGCGGTGCTGATCGACGCTACAGTTGTCCGGATGGTAGTCGGGCCGGCACTATTACAACTTGCCGGAGACTGGAACTGGTGGCCTTGGGGCTTACATGGGGCTGCGGCAACACCTGAAAAAGAACTGGTCCCATAACGCCGAACGGCGTGGGTGCCGCGGGATCCCACAGGACCGGGCCAAAAACCCAATTAGGAGATTCGATTCATTTCGCTTTCTCCCCTTGCGCGCCCGCCTCGCCGATCTCAAAGTCGTGGAGACCAAGCTTAGCGTTTGGTGATCCCGTTTCGATTACGAGAATCGAGGAGCCGGGCTTGCCCTGCACCTTTGCTTCCACCTGCGACGCAGACCAAGCGCCGCCGACCTGCCGCAGCCCGTAGTAAACAAATTCCTTCTGCTGCCCCGTACCGTGGAGCGTCTTCACCACATGCACTGGATACGAAATGCTTTTGTCAATCCACGATGTTACCGAATCATAGTAAGAGCGGTCTTGCGTGCCGGATTTACTTTTCAGGACAAAACAATCCCGTGCGCCGTATTTCTCCGGCGTCAGCAGTTCCTGATTTTTCCAAAAGAACTGTCCCTCCACCATGTCTTCATAGGAAAAGTCGGATCCCACGAGTGGGTCGTTCCAGCGTTCGAATGGCAAAACGCTGGCACCCTTCGCGCCCGGGAGTGCCGCCTCGATGGTGAGGTGCCCGCCCTCGGTCATATGCAGAAGAAGGGTCGTCTTCTCCGAGTTCGGCCCTGAGATCTCGCAGAGCAGGCGCAGGCCATCGGGAAACCAGTGAGCCTTGGCGACAAACTTGTAGTTCGTGCGCTTACCATCGCCTTCCACCCGTGTGAGCCGTCCGCTCACGCGGTAATCCAATTTCTCAATGCGCTGGCGCGAACCAGTCAGCACGGTCTCCAGATCAGGATTCGCCGCGGAGCCCCGCGATGGCTGCGCCATCGACAACAGCATGAGCAAAGCGATGGACGCTGGAATCATTCCGAAGGAATTCGTCCATCTCGCTGCTGGATATCGATCAAGCTTGATGCTACGAGAGAGCATTACGACACGGCGTAGGAAGGTCATAGCTATATATACAACCAAAGTCCGTGTAGAGCCCATACAGGGCGAAGGGTAGCGATCCGCTTCGGCGCTGCAGAACGCGCGAGTGCCTCAGGTATGGCGATAAGTTGGCGTCGCAGTTCTGCGGCGCGCGGTGTATCTTTACCGGTGCAAGAAACCTAGTTTGTTGCGTTTACCGGAGCTGACGCGGTGACACCAGGCCCTCTTCAGTTTGTGATTGTCGTCCTATCCGTAGCCATCTTTGTTTCGCCGTGCCGGGCCCAGACTCCGACCGAGCCCAGCCGTCCGCAGACTGACGAGGCACCGAGCAAAGCGACTCCGACTAATCAGAGCACCACCAAACCCATGTTGTTGACTGTCATCACAGTCACTGGACAACCTCTGGATGTTTCGCTGGCGCCAGCTTCCGTGAGTGTGGTCGATGGCGAGCACGTGAGTAACGCCGACGCGCTCACGTCTGACGACATCATGCGGACGGTGCCTTTCGTTAACCTCGAACAAAATGGAAGTGCGGGCTCATTGGGAACTCTCACAATCCGAGGTGGCAAGCCCAATCTCGTCCTGACGCTGATCGATGGCATTCCCGTCAACGATCTGACCAATCTTCTTGGAGGAGCGTTCGATTTCTCAACTCTGCTGACTCACGATGTCGAGCGCATTGAAGTAGTGCGGGGGCCGCTCTCGTCGACCTACGGATCGGAGGCTATGAGCGGAGTGATAAATTTTATTACTAAGCCGACCCACTATGAATCGGAGTTAAAAGCCGGGGTTGAGACAGGTTCATTTGGCACCGCCGGCGTGAGCCTCATCGCTGAAGGTTCTGATGGAGCCTTAGGCTACAAGTTGAGTGGGGCATTTCTGCGGATGGGAGATCAGGTCGAATCGGACGCCTTCTCGACAAGCACATTTTCTGCCGCATCCAATTGTGCGCATAACGCAGACTCGACCATGAGTTGGACCGTCCGCTGGATTCAGTTCCAGGGTTCGAGCTTTCCACCGAACGGAGGAGGTCCTGAGCTGTCGGTGCTCCAGATTCCGGAGACGAGCAATGCGGGAAACTTCCTCGCCGGTTTCACATCTCAACGTCAGGTAAGCACAGGGTGGAGCGTCGGTCTGAATGCCGACGTGTTTACCCGCGGGGAGCATTCCTACACGCCGCCAATTCTGGCCAGCCCGAATCCATCACCGCTGTCACAACCCAGCGCTCTCGCGAGTACACGTTTCACTCGACCGCGCCTGGCTCTCCAGAACATATTCAACCTTGCTCCCAAATGGCAGGCACATTTCAACGTGCAAGGCTCCGATGAGATTGGTGTTAACAATACGCTCCTTGCCAATCTGGATAATTCGAATTTCAGCACGAATCGGGGAATCGTGAATGGAAATGGAGACCTGGTTTACTTCACCAATCGCATGACAGGAATGGCTGCGCTCGGCATCAACAAGACGGCGGGGTTTCCGACACAAGTTGCCCCCCGAGTTGGCATTGCCCTGACGGTAGCGGAGAAAACAATTGTGAAAGCGAGCTGGGGTCAGGCATACAGGGTGCCGGACTTGTATGCACTCGAGAATCCAAGCGTGGGTAATCCTGATCTTGTGCCAGAGAAAGTGACTGGACTGGATGCGGGAGTGCAGCAACGCTTCGGCAGAAACTTTACCCTGTCCGGGACTTACTACTACAACCTGTTCTCGAATCTGATCGACTTCAGCTCGACTGCATTCCGCCTGGTAAATCTAACCCGCGTTCGTACCGAGGGCGTGGAGGCGGAGGCCTTGCTCGCAGTCAATAACAAAATACAAATAAAAGCGTGGGGATCCTCTCTGGACTGGAATATCGAATCATCGAGCGGAGAGCCGCTGCGGGACGAGCCAGACTGGCAGGCCGGTGTCGGCGTCGACGCCAAATTGCCAAGGAAGATTCGAGCGTCGGCGACTACTCTGTGGGTGGGCAGAAGGTACGATTTCCAGCTTCCGGCGCCCACCATCGATTCCGTCGGAGGCTATTCCGCAACAAATCTGGTACTTGGATACGATGGATTTCGTCATGTCACAATGTTCGCCAGAGTCGACAATGTATTGAATAGCCGATTTCATGAATATCTGGGATTTCCTAACCCGGGTATTGCTTGCCGAGTTGGAGTGACGTATCACCTGCGGTAAGTTTCTTGCTGACGCCGTCCGGCGCAATTTTTCGACATTTTCATTGCGCCTGTCGTTATTATTTCTTTCTATTATTTTTCGCTCTTCTGACTTGCTACTTCATCAGAGACGACGAAGAAGTTCGTCAACTTTGCACTGCCGAAGGACGTTGTTATCGCGCAATCCGTGGCGTCGCGTCCGGTTGCCATTAGCACGCGGCCGATGCGCCGGGCATTGTGTCGGGCATCGAACGTCCACCAGCGATCACCTAGATAGACTTCGAACCATGCGCTGAAATCCATTGGACTGGGTGCGACGATTACTCCGATGTCGCCAAGGTATCCCGTGGCATAGCGGGCCGGAATGTTCAGCGCACGGCAGAACGTGATGGCCAGATGTTGGAAGTCGCGGCAGACTCCTACGCGCTCGGTGTAGACATCCAGGGCGGTGCGGAACGGGCTGGAAAATTCGTATCCAAATGTAACTTTGCTGTGCACCCAACTGCACACTGCTTGCACCCGCTGCCAGCCGCGCGGGGCATTCCAGAAAAGTTCCGCCGCCGTGCTCGACAGCAAATCGACTTCGCAGTAGCGGCTGTTCATGAGAAAGGGCAGAACATTCACGGGCAATTTGTCGATGGGAACCTCGGCCGCTCCCAGATCTTCTTCATCCAGTTTTCCCGAGTCTTCGATCAGCGTGGAATTTTGGAGGCGAATTTTTCCGGGCGGAGCTACCAGGCGGCACGCGTGGTTGCCAAAGGAGTCTTCATAGTTCTCGATGTTCACCAGGGGATCGCTTTGCAACTCGTCGGGTTCGCGCAAGTCTTTTCTTCGCGACGGATGTACATTCAGCAGTGTCACGATCGGCACCTCTCCGGCCGTTTCGAACTGAATGTCGTAGCCCAGGCGAATCAGCATAAGACCAGGTTCCCTCCTGCGCAGAATGGTGGCGCAGGTGAGATGCAGAAACTAACACGGAAATTGATCTTCTTCCACATTTTTTCTTGCTGCTCTCCATTACAAATTCGGCAGCCCAATCGGTGTATCATGCGGTAGCTTCATTTCAGAGGGCAAAAGTGACCTATTGTTTGGGAATTGCAACGCGGGAAGGTTTAGTGCTGGCTTCGGATTCCAGGACCAACGCGGGTTTCGATCAAGTCAACACCTGCCGCAAAATGTTTCGCTTCGTTCAGCCGGGCGAGCGCGTTTTCGTAATTTTGACGAGCGGCAGCCTTTCTATCAGCCAGTCAGTGATTACTTTACTGGGCGATGATTTCGATTCCGGGCGAGGTCTAGCCCAGGCCAACTCTCTTTACGACGCGGCCCGCATCGTCGGCGATTGCGTGCGCAGGATCTCAGATATTGACCGCGCATCGCTGGAGCGCGATTCCTTCAGCTTTAATGTCCACCTGCTTCTCGGCGGGCAGGTTCGAGGGCAGGAACCGAATCTCTACTTGATTTATCCTCAGGGAAATCCGCTCGCAGCGACGGAAGACTCGCTTTACCTGCAACTGGGAGAGTGCAAATATGGACGACCGATCCTGGATCGCGGCATTCAGGCCTCAACCTCGCTGGAGGTCGCCGCGAAGTATGCGCTTCTCTCACTCGACGCAACCATGCGCTCGAATGTAACGGTCGGACCTCCTTTCGACCTGTTGCTCTATAAGAAAGATAGCCTGCAGATCACCCGATACCGCCGAGTTTCGGCCGGAGATCGGGATCTGAACCTGATCCACTCGAGCTGGGAGCAATCCCTTCGGCGCGCCGTGGAGCAGTTGCCGGACATCGAATTTCAGTCTGCTGGCAACGAAATTCCCGCGGAAAGCACCAGAGAAGTCGCGCGCTCCAGAGTCTAAGGTCGCCAGACCGGTGCGCGCTGTTTCTTGAATGCGGCGCATCACTTTTCCCCATCATCGATTCGCCGCTTTGTGAGCTATTCTGGCGGAGCAAGCGGGAGCGTATGATTATAGAAATGGATACGTCCGAGCGTGGCGGTGCGGAGGCCCTGCATCGTTACGAACTCAACGGCGCGTACGACGAGATGTACAGCGCCGTCGACCATCCCCGCAAGCAGTACCGCCCGCTGCACAACTTGCTTCTGAATCTGGGGGCAGACCAGTTACGGCGCAGCAAGCACGAAGCTGACCAGTCGTTCTTCAACCAGGGCATTACGTTCACCGTTTACGGCAACGACAAAGGCACAGAGCGGATTTTCCCTCACGACCTTTTGCCCAGGATTATTACGGGCGCCGAATGGGAGCGCATCGAGCGTGGGCTGACTCAGCGCATCACGGCCCTCAATCTCTTCCTCAAAGACGTTTACCACGAAGGCAAAATTATTGCCGATGGCATTGTGCCCGGCAGCATTATCTACACCTGCAAACACTATCGCCGCGAGATGCGCGGCATCAAAGTTCCGCGCGATGTTTACATCACCGTGGTCGGCACCGACCTGATCCGGAATCCGGAAGGCAACTTCGTAGTTCTTGAAGATAATCTTCGCGTGCCCAGCGGAGTTTCTTACATGCTCACGAGCCGCAGGGTGATGAAGCAGATATTTCCCGGACTGTTTCAGAAGTGCCGCGTGCGTCCGATCGAGCAATACAGCCAGGTGCTGCTGTCGACTTTGAAGTCGCTCGCCCCTGAAGGCCGTTCTGATCCAACGGTAGTTCTACTGACGCCTGGCTCCTACAACTCTGCTTATTTTGAGCACACGTATTTGGCGCGCCAGATGGGCATAGAACTCGTCGAAGGCCGCGACCTCGTAGTCCACGACAACGTGGTTTACATGCGGACGACATTCGGCCTGCAGCGCGTGGACGTGATTTATCGCCGCATCGACGACGACTATCTCGACCCCTTGGTTTTTGAGCATGGATCTTCGCTCGGAGCGGTTGGCCTCTTCAACGCCTATCGCGCCGGAAATATCGCGTTTGCCAACGCGTTGGGAACGGGCGTTGCCGACGACAAAGCTATTTACGCGTACGTGCCGAAAATCATTCGCTACTATCTCGATCAGGATCCCATTCTCGAAGGCGTTGAAACGCTGCTGATGTCAGATCCCGGGCAGCGCGAGCACGTCTGCCAGAGACTCGATGAATACGTAGTGAAAGCGGTCGGCGAGTCTGGTGGCTACGGTATGTTGATTGGCCCGCACAGCACGGAACAGCAGCGCTCGGAGTTTCGAGACAAAATTAATGCGCAACCGCGCAACTACATCGCGCAGCCCACGATTAATCTTTCCACTGCTCCCTGTTTTGTAGACGGCACCATTGAACCGCGCCACGTCGATCTCAGACCCTATGTTCTCTACGGTGAAAAAATTACTGTGATCCCCGGCGGTCTCACTCGCGTTGCGTTGCGCAAAGGATCACTAGTTGTGAATTCGTCTCAGGGTGGTGGTTCGAAAGATACCTGGGTCTTGCAGAACTAAGCTTGCAGAACTGAGAAGGATTGAGTTAACCCACCCATGCTTTCCCGCGTAGCCGACAGCTTGTACTGGATGAGCCGCTATTTCGAGCGCGCCGACAATGCCTCGCGCGTGCTTAAGGCTACCTACGGCCTAATTTTGAATCCTGCAAAGTTCTCCACCGAAGAGCGCTGGTTTCGGGCTGTCTCTTCGCTCGCGCCGGGAGCAGCTTCCAACAACGTCGATCCACAACGCGCTCTATTCTTGCTGGTGGCGGATCCTGAAGGCGCGTTTTCGATTGTGAAATGCATTGGCGGAGCCCGCGAGAACGCCCGTCAGGTTCGCGAAGAAATCAGCTCGGAGATGTGGGAGCACCTGAACCGTCTTTTTCACGACGTGACCGGATCGGAGTTGCAAGCCAACGATGATGCGGGCGCCATGCGGGTCGTGACCGCGGTGCGCGAAGGGTCCTATCGGTTTCACGGTGTAACCGCTGCCACCATGAATCATGACGAGGCGTGGCACTTCATCCAGCTCGGAAAATATATTGAGCGGGCCTGTAATCTTTGCGTTCTGCTGGATGCTTACTTCGTGGTCGACAAGCATGCCGACGATCTGGATTGGGTTGGCTTGCTGAGCAGTTGCGCCGCGTTTGAGGCCTATTGCAAAGCCTGCACCGCCGAACTAAAGCCGGACCGGATCGCAAACTTTCTTTTGCTGAAGCCCGAGTTTCCTTATTCGGTGCGGTACTCGCTCGATCGAATGCATGAGGCGTTGACCGCGATCAGCACCCTTTCTCTGAGCCGCAGGACTGACCAGATCGAGAGGTTGATCGGGCGGTTGCGGTCGATGGTGGCCTATGTGCAGGTTTCCGATGTGATCCGCAACCTGCACAAATATCTCGGTGAAATTATCGAGCAGTGCCGCGATTTGCATGCGGCGGTTCACGAAGTCTATATCGACTATCCGATCGAAGTTGCGTTCGAAAATTAAATGTTCTACGCCATTCGCCATTTCACGCGCTACCGCTATAGCCGGCAGGTCTGGCAGAGCATGATGGAAGTTCGCATGCATCCCAGGAGTGAGGGCAATCAGCGTTGCTTCGTGTTTCAGTTGTCGGTGAATCCGCGCGCGCGCATCTTTGGCTACACCGATTCCTACGGCAATCTTGTTCATCACTTCGATTTGCCGCCGCGCCATGACCAGCTCACGATCATCACCGATGCCCTGGTGAATATCGAGGGCAAACCTCCGGTTCCAGAGTCAATGGCATACGAAAGCTGGACGGACCTGGAAGATCTCGTCGAGAAAAATGACTACTGGGACATGTTGATGCCAAGTCAATTTGCGCGATCCTCTCCAGAACTTGAAGCATTGGCCATGGAGATGGGCATCGACGAAAGAAAGGGCCGCAGTCCCTTAGCGTTCCTTCAGGACGTTTGCGCTGGCGTGAATCGCAGTTTTAAATACGTTAAAAAAAGTACGAAGGTCAATTCTCCGATTGAGCATGCGCTCGAGTCACGGCAAGGCGTCTGTCAGGATTTTGCCCACATTATGATTGCGCTCGTGCGGAACGCCAGAATCCCCTGCCGGTACGTCAGCGGATACCTTTATCAGACCAGTGAAAGTTCGCATCCTTCCGCCGATGGCGCAACTCATGCGTGGGTGGAAGCGCTTCTACCCGGAGTCGGATGGCTGGGTTTTGATCCAACTACGAACCGGCTCGCCGATGACAAGCACATTCGTACGGCGATTGGCCGCGATTACGCCGATGTTCCACCGACAATGGGCGTGATGAAGGGGAAGGCCGAAACACAGCTCCAGGTGCGAGTTCGGGTCACGCCGTCCCAGGCGGTACTTCCTCCCGACGAAGAGTTTGCTGCCGATGAAGAATGGTCGCAGTTTCTCGAGGATGACCAACAATCCCAGCTAATCGATGCTCAACAACAACAGCAGTAGTGCTTTCTTTCGCGGGGCCGAACTACGCCCTAGTATCTGAGCGGAGGAAATCGGCCTGCGGTGGACTTGTCTCCGGAAGCCAAACTCTGAGCGACACTTAACGAAAGTGGGCAGTTACTGGGCTGGCGGCTATCGTCCTCCAATGCTAAACTTAGCCGTCTTTTGAAAAATTTCGTACTTTCCGCACGTACCTAATGCCAACCGCCACTGGCTCGCTGATCGGCAAACGCTATCGCATTGAAGACTGCATGGGAAAAGGCGGCATGGGTGAGGTGTGGAGTGCTGTTGACCTGCTCACCAAGAAGAGGCTCGCGCTCAAGCAGCTTCTGCTTTCAAGATTTCGACCCCAGGTGCCGGGTACCGCGCCCGCGCCAGCCGGTGGTGCGGAAACTCTGCTAGGCACGAAGATCTCAACAGACCCAGGGATGGAGACTCTGAGTGCTGATGCGACTGTATCGCTGGTCGAACCGACGCCGAGTCCGCGCATAACGGATTCGAGCCAGGCCTTGCGCCTGGCTTTGACGCAGGAATTCCGCGTGCTCGCTTCGTTGCGGCATCCCGGAATCATCAGCGTTCTCGATTATGGCTTCGACGAGCAGCAGCCTTATTTCACGATGGAGCTGCTGGCTGATCCGCTCGACCTGCTGGAGGCAAGTCGCGACCTGAAGCCGGCGCAACAGGTTTCCTTGCTGATCCAGGTTCTTCAGGCGTTGGTCTACCTGCACCGGCGCGAGATTCTGCATCGCGATCTGAAACCGACGAATGTGCTGGTGCAGGATGGGATGGTCAAGGTTCTCGATTTCGGCCTAGCCCGAAATCAGAATGCAGAACCGGAGCTGGCGGGAACCTTGCGGTATATGGCGCCCGAGCTTTTCCTGGGACGTCCAGCAACTGTGGAATCGGATCTGTTTGCCTTCGGCGTGATGGCCTATGAAGTTCTCGCCGCGGAGCATCCATTTCCGGTTTACAAGACCGTGCAAGACCTGATCAATGCGCCTCCTCCCGATTTTGCCAAGCTCCGAAAATTACAAGAAGAACTAAACCCCGATGCGAAACCTGGGCTCGACGCAGTTCTTGCAAGGTTGTTGGCGCGCGATCCCAAAGACCGGTATCCCAGCGCATTAGAGGTCATTGAAGAACTGAGCGCGGCGATTGGCGAGGCTGCTCCCGCAGAAACCAGCGCGATTCGTGAAAGTTTTCTGCAAGCTGCAGAGTTTGTAGGGCGCGAACATGAAATCGGGGATTTTCGGAAGCTGCTGCACGGACTCGAAAGTGGGCGTGGCGGCACCGTTCTGATTGGCGGCGAGAGCGGAGTCGGCAAGTCGCGGCTCATCGAGGAAATTCGCACCGAGGCTCTGGTGCGTGGCGTGCTTGTGATGCGCGGGCAGGCTATCGCCGAAGCTGGACTTCCTTATCAGGAATGGCGCGAGCCCCTGCGCCGGCTTTGCTTGAGCAGTGAACTGCGCGACGAAGATTTAACTTATCTGCAAATCTTTGTGCCCGATGTTGGCGATCTGCTGGAGCGCAAAGTTCCACCGCTGGAACGCGCCGAGCCCGGAAGGATGCAGGCAATTCTGCAGGGAACGGCTGCCGCACTATTCCGGCAGCAAGCCATTCCGGTGTTGCTGATTCTAGAAGACCTGCATTGGACGAGCGACGAAAGTCTTTCGCTGTTGCGCGAAGTGAGTCATCTGGCAGGGAAGCACCCGCTGCTGATTGTGGGAACGTTCCGCAACGATGAGAGGCCGGAACTCCCGTCACTGTTGCCGGGGGCGCGGTACATGAAGCTTTCCCGGCTTCAGGATGACGCCATTGCCAAGCTGAGCAAGTCGATTCTTGGCGCCAGCGGCACTCGACCCGCCGTTATCGAATATTTGAAAAAGCAGACTGAGGGCAACGTATTTTTTCTCGTCGAGGTGGTTCGATCGCTGGCAGAAAGCATGGGCGGACTGGATTTCATCGCCGATCATGCCCCCGAGCGCCTCACTACGCACGGAATTTCTGAGATCGTTCGTCGCCGCCTGAACCGTGTTCCCGCCAAGTGGTGGCCGGTGATGGAACTGGCCGCCATTCAAGGACGCCAGCTGGATATGAACGTCCTCGAAGCGGCACTCCCGGGAGCTGATCTGGCTGGCTGGTTGAGCGTGGCCTCAGACGGCATGGTTCTCGATCTCGACGATGGGCAATGGCGTTTCGCTCACGACAAACTGCGCGAGGCGCTCCTTGCCAGCCTGGAAGGGAATAAAGGCGCGCAACTGCACCAGCGCGTGGCAGAGGCGATCGAGCACGTTTATCCGGATGCGAAGCGGCCAGCTCCCCGGCTCGCTTATCATTGGGCCCACGCCAGCAACGACGAACGTGAGCAGCACTACGCTGCGCTGGCTGGCTCGGAGATGCTGAAGAGCGCCGCTTACCCCAGTGCCATTGAGTATCTGGAGCGCGCTGTCGAACTTCTTCCTGCCGTTGCCGGAGAACAAGAGCAGCAAGAACTTGGACTCGAGCTCAATCTCGGCACCGCTTATCTGATTGCCAGAGGCTTTACCTCTGCGGAGATGAAGCGCGCCTTCGACCGCGCCGGCGAGCTTTGTATCAAGCTCGGCGATCCGACGCAGTTGTTCCGCGTCCTGTTTGGCCAAGCCGCGTTCTACCTCTTCAGCGGGCAACTTGAGGCCTGTCGTGAACTCGCAGAGTGTTGCCTGAACCATGCACGCCAGAGCGGTGACCCTGACATGCTTCTTGAAGCGCACTTCTCGCTGGGCAACGTTCTTTACTGGCAGGGCGAATTCGCACCCGCCTCCGCGGAAATGCAACAGGTCATCGCTCAATACCAGCCGCATCAGCATGAAGTTCACACGACGCATTTTGGCCACAACCCGCGAATCACTTGCCTCACCTACGGCGCTTGGGCCACATGTGCGCTGGGCCATCCGCAGCGTGCTTTGGATCTTGCGCAGGAAGCCGTGTCGCTATCGGAAGAACTCAACCACGGTTTCAGCCGCGTCATCGCGGTCCAGATTCTGGCTTTTCTCCACCACCAGCGCCGCGACGTTGAGGAAACCAAGCGCTACGCCGAAATACTGATCGAACAGGCCGGCCAATACCCTCCATATTGGATTGCGGGGCGTTTTCTGCTAGGCTGGTCGCTCATTCGCCTGGGCCATACCCAGGAGGGGACGGAGATCATCCGCGATGCCTGGAAGCATTGGGGGCAGGCGGGCGCCGGGCTGGCGCATTCTCTCTACACCACGTTCCTGTTGGAAGCCGCCCTTCAGACCGGTGATTTGCAGGAAGGGATTGACTTGGCTACCGCTGCACTAGCTGAGTCGCGAAGGCGCTCGGAGCGGTCGCACGAGGCTGAGGTCCAGCGTTTGCGTGGGGAACTGGTCTGGAAACTCTCCGGCGATGTGAAAAAGGCGGAGGCGGATTTTATTGAGGCCGCGAACATTGCGCGCCGCCAGCAGGCTCGCTCCTACGAGCTGCGCGCTCTGAACAGCCTCTGCCGCCACCGGCTGGACGGTGAAACCCGCGCCCAGCTGGCCGAGGCGTACAACTGGTTTTCCGAGGGCTTTGAGACCGAAGATCTGAAAACGGCACGGAAGTTTCTGGAGGCCACACCATGAGCGACAAACCAAAAATTGCTGCTGGCACAGTTTTAAGCGTCCAGCAACTCAACTACATTCTCAACGGCGCAACCATTATGGGGAGCGGAGGGGGTGGGCCCTATTCCGTGGGACAACAAGTTCTGCAATATATCGGTACGCGGCCGGTAAATCTTGTGCCGGCATCGATCGTGCCGGACAATTACTACACGGCTGTCAGCGCTTTCGTCGGCTCGCCCGACGCTGCCGCGAATCAGGTGCTGGACTTCAGCGTCGCCGCGACCGCATTTAACGCGCTTTCCAAGACAGTCGGCTTTTACTTCCCTTGCGTGTTGCCCGGCGAAGTCGGAGCAGGCAACAGCCTGATCCCAATGGCCGTCGCAGTCGATAACAACATCCCGGTCATCGACGCCGCGGGAGCGCCTCGGGCCATTCCCGGCTTTTTGATGGTCAGTTACGCTGCGGCGGGCATCCCTGCTTCGCCTATGATTCTGGCGGACAAAAATAATCAGGTGACGCTCAATTGCGCGAATGCGATTGCCGATCCGGTCACGCGCGGTGTGATCAGCGGTGGAGTCTTTCCTGAGGATGCCGGCATTGCTTTCTGGGCGATGAATGGAAAAACTTTGAATACTCCCGGCGTCGCGGTGACTGGCACCACCACGCTGGCTCTGACAATTGGCCAGGCGTTGGCCAATGCGATTGGCTCCGGACAAGACCCTGTTTTGGCAGTGATGCAGACCATGGAAAAGCCTAACTTCGTGTTGTGCACCGGAACTATCAAGAATTCTTCGGAAGCCACGAGCGGCGGATTTGATTTCGGCACGGTAGTGATCGCCGCGGACGATGGATCTGAGGTCACGATCTACAACCAGAACGAGAACCTCATCGCGTTCAGCAACAGGTCGTATGTTCCGCTGGCCATGGGCCCGGATTTGATTTGCTATCTCACCACCAAGGGGCAGGTATTTTCGAATGCCGATCTGGATACGCTTGCGCCGGGGACGAAGGTTGCGGTGATTGGAGTGCCCGCCCGCATTATGCGGGTTCCGTTCATTCTGAATCAGTTTGCCATCGCGCTGGCTGGAATTGGCTACGCAGGTTCGTACGTGCCCATAGAAAAGTTAAATGCGCAGCAGATTGCGGCCTAACGTTCGCGACCGCCTCTGGGCGCTACTTGCCCGGAGGCATATCGCACCAGCGCTGCAGCAGGGTGCGCTTGCCGTCCGACATTTCGCGCGTATGTGGCATGTACAAAGTCGAGCCCCACAGGCTCTTGTTTGTGCGTGCCTTGATGATGGCCTTGCCGTTCGCGCTGCCCACCTGATTCGGATTGTTCAGCATCAGATAGGCATCCATCGCGGGATAGAGCCGATAGTAGTATTGCAGCACGTTGGTGTAGATGAAGTTCCAGTTGATCTGAGAATCCGGCACCGCTGCCAGATCGGCATCTGACGGCATCACCCGCACATTTACAAAAAAAGCCCACGCCATCTGCCCCATCCAACTCATCATGGAGGGGCCAATGATCGGCACCGGATTATCTGAACTCGGCCCTGCCATGAGGCGCAGAAACCCCAGGCCAGGCATTAGCCCTTTGATCGTCACCGTACCCATGCCGCTGCTGCCCACGCTTAAGGTATCGGGCGTTACCTCGAGATAAGCAGCCGGCACCCACGGCTGCCCCTGGCGGATAAGATACATCGACTTTATGGGAATAGTTTTAGCTGGGTCCGCCTGATTGGTTTCGACACATCGATACTGATCAATGCTTACCGGTACCGGCTGCGCCGGAGGATTTCCGCGCACTGCCACTCGAAATGTCAGCGTCACGGATTCGCCTTCGGTGATGTAGATACAGTGCTCATCGGCATCGGCCACGTTCACTTTTTCCTGAAGCACCGGATTGACGGTGGCCGTCGAACAATTAATCTGCAGGTTGCCGTTAAGAATGGCTTGCTGCTGCTGCGCCGTGAAAGGAACTTCCACCACTCCCGCGGTGGCCAGATAGGTGGTCGTATCGTAATCAAATGAGTTGATGTTGGTAGTGGTGCCGTCGGGATTCAGCACCTGCAGCGTGGCCGTACCAAGAGTCATTTTTGTGAGCGATGAAGCCGGCGGAGGCGGCAGCGGTCCATTCGGCTGCGGCGGCGTATTAATCTCAGGGAAAGCCGTGGCCAGGTCCATGGTGATCACCTGCCGCGTAGTGTCCACCACCGCGGACGCAGGCGCGAGGCTGAACGGAATCGGTTTCTGCTGGCCCGGCGGCGTATAAGAAAGTTTTGTCGTGTTGGGCAGAAGCATCCGTCCGGGCGCGTAGGTCGAAGGCTCGTCCGGATTCCATACGCCGATCGTTCCCAGCAGTATGCCGACACTCGCGTTCATCGCGTAATTGCCCTGCTGGAAGAGCGCGTAAAGTTCCGGATCGGTGTACTTCCTCTGGAAATAATAGTTGGTCAACCGCACGATCAGCCCCGCGCCCGCATTCGATAGTTGCTGCAAGAGTGCAAGCGTAGTCGACTGGTTGCCCGAAGTATCGAACTGCAAATTTCCTTTTGGCAGCGGCTGCACCCAGATGGTCGCGAAACAGGCGTCCGGCACAGCTGCTAAATTTCGGGCCAGGTCAACCCATCGCGTGTAGGCGCGGGGCAAGTCCGCCCCATCTTTGCTTTGCGCGGTGCAACTGCGTCCCGTGGCCCCAAATGAAAACTTCCCGCTGAATAATTGTGTGGAAAAATCGCTGGTGGGGTCGCTGTCTACCATCAGTGTAGGCATGGTCACGTCGCCGGCCTGGTTACCGACCATCTGAATCGGCGTGCCGATCAGCCCATCCTGCGCGGGCGAAGTAATCCGGTTCGCTCCGGTGTTCCCAAGTTTTTCGATCGCGTAGATCGAAGCGTCCTGCACGTAGTATGCGTTGTCTCCAAAATAATTCCAATTGCCGTTGAGCACCTGCTGTTGTGTGGGCATAAACGGCATGAAGCTCTTCCAGACCAGCGTGCACATGTTCGCCCGAAAAGCTCCGTCGCTCATGCTGGCAGCGTCGTAGGGCGGAAAAAAGTCCACCGTCTCCGGATCGAGCACGCGGTTGTAGTTATTGTTGTTGGTGGTGGGCGGCGTGCAGGAACTGATGCCCATGAAGTGAACGCGCGGAAGTGAGAGATAGCTCATACGTGAATTTCCTTCGGAGTTTTATTGCGCTTCGCGCAGCGACCAGACAAAATCCAGCGGGACATCCTGCTTGAGCGGCGGTGGACTGCCCATGTGGCCTTGTTGATCTCCGCCGCGAAAAGTCCACAAGCTATACCGCTTTCCGCCGGGACCGATCGATGCCAGCGAGTGGCAGGTTATGCAGGAAGAGCTTCCCTGAAAATAGGTTTCGATCTGCGAGTTGGCGAGGCAGCTGTCTTTCGCATTCACGATGCAGTTCGCGGCATCGGGATTGTTGGCATACGAAGTCTGCACTCCGTCGAGGCGGTAATACGCCCATTTCGTGTTTCTAAATGCCGCTTGCATGACAGCATTCACTCGCTGAACCTCGGGAGCGATCGGCAGTTCCAGCTTAACCGGAGTCATTTTCGAATTTTCGATTTGCTCGAACGTGCACCAGAACCAATCCGGCAGAAACTTGCTGGTGATGTGCAACCCGCTCAAGCCAACCACTCGCACCACGCCCCGGTATAACACCGTCGCGGTAAGGTAGTGCGAAGCATCGTCGCCCTCACCAAGAAAGCGCCACGATGCCTTGACCTCCATCGCGCGCGCGGGAAATGTTACCGGCAGGCCGCCTTGCAGCAATTTAAGCTGGCCGGCCTGAGTGTAGAGATTGCGCTCGATGATGTAGTTGAACGTGTCCTGGCTTTCGCGAACTTCATACATCACCGGATTGCCGTTATTATCCGTGAGAACCTTGCCGTCGATCATCTCCGATTGCAGCGCAGGTTGTTGGTAGATCGGTCCCTGGTTCCATGAAATCGGTGTTTGCCCCGGTGCAACGTAAAGGTTCTGGCTGGTTTTCCAGGTTTGCCAGACCACGAAACCCGCCCCGCCGAACCCCTTGTTCAGATCGGGCTTGCCGCGAACCGTGCCCAGTGCCGGCCAATTCACGTCCATGAAGGCGAGCCAGGCGAAATCGATGGGAGTCAACGTTGCCTTCTGCGACGCCTTCTTCGGAGATTTCAGGATCGCTTCGATCTGCTTGATGTTCGGCGTAATGCTCGGCAGGTTCGGCACTTTTGCGGCAGGCGCCGTAGGTGTCTCCGCCGGCGCTTGCGATTGCTGACTCATGGAAAGAACTGCGGCCGCAACCAGACAGCCCGTCGCGATCAGAATACTCAGTCTTCGCATTGGACTTCTCACAAGCGCCTCCCCATTCCTGATGAGATCTGGTATCGCGATTCGATCGCTTTCGGCTTCTAGAAGTAAAACTTGAGCCCGAACTGAATTTGCCGCGAAGGATTCACTGTACTGAAAATCTGTCCCGCGTTGGGCGACGGAATGCCTTGCCCAGTCGCTCCCCGGCCCAGATAAAGAGCGTCGCCGTTGCCGCCGGTTCCGTTCGGCCCCTCGGTGTTCGTGGGCACGGCGAAGTTCGGACGGTTCGCAATGTTGAATATTTCGGCGCGGAACTGCAGCAGCCGATATTCGCCGAACGAAATATTTTTGAGCACGGCGAAATCGAAGTCAGCAAAGTCCGGGCCAGCCAAGCTGTTGCGGCCTGCGTTTCCGAAAGAGCCGGGATTCGGCAGCGCGTATGCCGATGGATTGAACCAGCAAGTCACCGTTCCAACAGAAGCGCCGTTTGGGCATGTGCCTTGATAAGGATTGCCCGCCACGTTTGGCCGGTCCGAAAGCACTGACGAGCGCGTTTCCGCATTATCGAAACCAACCATCGGCGTGAAGGGAACATTGCTGTGAAAGCTGCCAACGCCAGAGACTGACCAGCCTGCAATTGTTTTTGCGACCCACCCAGATGTGTCATTGCCGAATTTCTTTCCGGGGCCGAACGGAAGTTCATCCACAAAATTCAAGGTCAAATTGTTGCGGACATCGAAACTCGAGCGCCCGCGGTCGCCTTTGCGATCAAACAGGTTTTGCGCCTTGCCCGCTTCGTTGACCGAGTCGCTGGGAAATGCTCCGGAAGCATCGTCGACCGAATGCGCCCAGGTGTAGTGAGCCGCGAGCGTGAGACCGCTGCTGGTGCGGTGTTCGAAGCTCGACTGCATGGAGTTATAAAACGACTGCGCATCGGTCACGATTCGAATGATCGATCCGAATGCGGGATTCAAATATTGCCCCGTCGATGGATTGAAGGGATTAGCTTCGCCCATCCGCACCAGGTCGTTGCCGCGCGCGCCGACATACATCAGTTTGAAAACCGAGTTCCGCGTAACCTCGCGCTCCAGATTCAAGTTGTACTGAATGGTCGCGGGGAACTTCGGATAGTAAGTCATGGTTGCATTCGCGGTTGTGGCCGGCGGGATGGGCCCAGTCAGTGGGCTCAAGAATGGCGGCAGCAGAACGAAGTAAGCCTGGAAAAAAGGTGGCAGCGTGCGCGCGTTGCCATAGAGGTTCGCCCAAATCTGGTCGCGGAAGATTCCTGCGCCGGCGCGCAAGACCGTTTTCTGGTCTCCCGTCAGTTGCCACGCCAGGCCAAATCGCGGCGAGAACAAATCCTTCGGAGTACTCGCGAAAAATTTTCCGACGGTAGGGGCCGTGTCGGTGGCGACGTTAATGATGTTGACTTCCTTGTTCTCAGCTTCCGTGGGGTTGGAGTAGAACTCGTAACGGAGCCCGAGATTCAGGGTCAGGCGCGGAGTCGCGCGCCAATCATCCTGCAGGTAGCCTGTGAACCAGCTCTGCCGAAACCCTCTATCGGAATCCGAGAGCTGAGGATTGGTTCCGATATATGAGTACGGCGCGCCATCCAGAAACGATTCCAGCGGAGGGTTATTGCTGGCGTAGGGAAACGGAACACCGATGGTTCTCAGGTCTTCAAACGTGTACTCGCCATTCACGAACAGATCGAACGGTCCATTCATTTCGAGCCGCCGGAATTCACCTCCGAACTCGATGGCATGGTGGCCGTGTTGATAGCCAACGTTATCCTGAAGCTGAAAAGTATCGGAGTAACTGCCGAAGGGATAAATGAAGTTGTTGCCGAGAGAGGTCAATCCTGTAATTTGCAGAACGCCCACCGGCCGATCGGGCGCAAGCGCAATCGTCAGCCCCGGATGCGTGTCATGAACACCCGCAAGATACGTGGTGCGATTGAATCCGAAGGCCAACAGGTTGAGCCAATTCGAGTGAAACACTCGCTTCTCCTGCACCGTGAAAAATTGATCGCGGCTGGAAGACTCTCCGGGAAATCCGGGAACGAGCGTGCTGAGATACGGATTTTGCGAGTCGCTGTCATCAATAATGTAGCGGCCGAAAAGTGAGTGCGCCGGCGAGAACGAGTGGTCGAGCCGCACCAGTCCGTAATCTTCGCGCGTGTCGCGCTTGGCGCTGCTGGTGAGCAGAGCCTCGCCGTTTCCCAGGTCAGGTCCGTTCGCCGTCGGAGCGAGCGCCAGAAACGGCGTGACCTCGGGATTTATACCGACCGCCGCGCAACCGCTTGGATTCTGCACGGTGCACGCCGTCGGATCGGCGACCGAAGGCAAAAGTCCTTCATGCGCCAGTGAGTCCGGCACAGTCGATACCGCGGTGATGCCGAGCCGTTCGCGGAAGCCTTCATAGCTGATAAAGAAAAAAGTCTGATCGCGCTTTATCGGCCCACCCAGGCTGCCTCCGAACTGATTGCGCTGGAAGGGAGGGATGGACGGATCCGCGAGATCGAAATAATTTTTCGCGTCGAGCGCGGAGTTGCGCAGGAATTCAAACAACGATCCATGCAGCCGATTCGTTCCCGACTTGGTGACGGTCTGAATAACCGATCCCGCGTTGCGTCCGTATTCTGCAGCGTAAGTGTCGGTGAAGACGCGGAATTCCTCGAGCGCATCGACGCCGAGCAGAAAGCCTGAGGCTCCTCCGGGCGATACGTTGAAAGCGGGGTCATTGGCATCCATGCCATCGATGGTCAGATTGTTTGCCGTCGGGCGCGCTCCGTTCACCGACAGTTTCGCGAGGTTGCCTTTTTGCCATGGGCTGGGGCCGGCGCTGGGTGTGGGTTCGACTCCCGCCTGCAACAACACCAACTGGAAAATGTCGCGGCCGTTGAGCGGAAGTTCCCGCATTTGCGTAGGATCCACTAGACCGCTGACTGCGGAATCGGTGGTTTCCACGGGAGGCGCCTGACCGCCGACTTCAATTTTTTCTGCGACCTGGCCCACCTTCAGGATGAAAGCGATCACGGCCTCTTGGGAAACGGCCAGGACGACGCCGCTGAGAATTTCTACCGCGAACGATGCGCGCTCGGCCCGCAGATCGTAGGTGCCTGGAAACAGCGCTGGGATTCGATAGTAACCGCCAGCATCGGTAACTACGCTGACGCTAATTCCGGTATCAGTATTCGTCGCGGTTATTTTTACATCCGGCAGTGCTGCGCCTTGCTGGTCGGTGGCCGTTCCCAGGAAGACGCCGGTGCCAGTCTGCGCAAAGGCTGCGGCGGAAAAGAGAATCAGGGAACAAATGACGCCGATACGGCGCGTGTTTTTAGCCTGGTTTGTCGCGGCGTTGCTACGTGAAACTCTTCCTGGCAGACCGAACACTTGTGGCGCGCTTGCGATTGTGCCATCTCCTTCGGATGGCGGACGTTAGCATTCTTAACCAGGATATGTCAAGGAATGCCCTCCCGTGGCGGGAGCGTTTTATTCTCCTTGTAATACGAACCTCAACGAGTAACTCAACCTCTCTTTCCAGATCAAGATGCGCTAACGTTGGCTTACCTCCAACTGCACCGGGCGCGCTACGGAACTTACCTCGGGATCGTAGTACTCATAGACCCGCGATTTGAAGGTGCGGGCGCGGATGGGATATTTAGCGCGCAGTCGAAAGTGGATTGTCGCTGTCTCCGCTGGAGCGATGGCGTTGAAGTAAAGAATCGCTTGCGTGGCCGTGAGGCTAAACTTTTCCAGGCGAGAGCTCTTCAGGCCGGCGCTCTTCTCGACATAGGTCTGCAAGTCTTCACTCAGCAGGTCGAACCCCGGAGGGATGCCGAGATCAACCATCACCATGTTCGCGGACTTAGGCAGATTGTTCGTGACGGTTGCAGTGGCAGTGGCGATATCGTCCTGCGCAAGGTGAGTGCGATCGTAAGCGACGTTGATCGACAAAGCTTCGTGCGCCGGTTTCTCGTCCCAAGGGAGGAAGTAGTTCCCGACGACTTGATAGGCTAGACCTCCTTTGCCCTCGAACTGGAGTTCCACTACGTTGGTTCCCAGCGAGCCTTTGCCCTTTGATTCGATATCCTTAAGCACGAACTGATGGAGTAAATCATTGTTCTCAGATGTGAGCGCGAGTTTCTCGACGGCCTTGCCGTTGAGCAGAACTTGCAGCGTGCCTTGAACGTCGGCCGCGCCTTTTTCTGTCGCCAGCAGCAGAGCCCGCAGCGCCATGATTGTGGCTTGCGTTGTGCCCCAGGTTCCGCTGGAATCTTTTTTCGACGCGATATAAGCCATGGCTTTGCGCGCCGTGCCTGAAGCCTCACCCCACTTGAGCAGCGCTTGTACTGCTAATCCCGTGGTTTCGATGCTGGCGCTTTCGCCTCTCGCGTAGACGCCAGTTTCTTCCGCAGTCCACCAGACCTTCTCATCTTTTTCGGTGCGGGCGTCGAGCAGGAGTTGCATCGCCTGCCGGGTGAAGCCGCGGTCTTTGCTCGCTCCACTCCCATAGTCAGTGGCAAAGTTGGCTACTACGGCCAGAGTGTAGGCGTCCATCTTGGCGCTCATGTTTTTCTCGATGAAATGCTTGGCCTTCTCGACCGCTGGCCCTTGATAGCCCGTGTTTTCCAGCGACCACGCCAGATAAGCAGTGATGCGAAGCACGTCAGAGTTGAATCGGTTGGTCGCGCCTTCGTTGATGAACTGAGCGTCAGGCTTCCAGCTTCCATCGGATCGCTGTTGCCCGGCTAGCCATTGCTGCGTTCGCTGAATCAGCTTGGGGTCCACGTCGTAGACTTTCGACATGTCGCTGAACTCCATCAAGCCATAAGCTGTCAGGATCTTGTTGGTGGGCGCTTGTCCGAACCAGGAGAAACCGCCGCCGGGAACTTCGAAGGTAAGCAGGCGCTGATAGCCGTTGGCGATGTATCCCTCAGCCTTTGCGTGCACTTCGGGAGTCAGCTTCTTCGTGCGCTTCATGTAATCGAGCGCCAACACATTCGGGTAAGTGCTGGAGGATGTCTGCTCAAAGCATCCACCGGGCATGCGCAGAATGCTGTCCATGCCTTCGATGACCTGGCTCAGCGGGCCAGGATAAAGCCTGACGAACATCTTGCTGGCATCGGGAACGGAATTCGCAGGGAAGTTCAATTCATGGCGGACGGTGTTTTCAAGTCGGCCGTTGAAGACCATATTCTGCTCGCGTCCGTTGGGGATGACTTCGATCTCGCGCACAACAATATCGGCGCGGTTGGCTTCGCCGTTCATGCGCGCGGAGAGCGTCAGCTTGAATTTGCCGATGCGCCGGGCCTCGAGCGTAAACTGCGATCCGCCCACGCGAGAGGAATCGACCTGGACGGATTTGTCTGCGGTGTCTTCGACCAGGGAGAACCAGTCGTCTGACTGCAGTTGAAGGCGAACATCGCCGTTCGCTCCCGAGTAGTTGTAGACCGCAACGGGGATCGAGACGCGGTCGCCTTGTGTGAGCGTGACCGGCAGGTCGAGATCGACAAAGAAATCCTGAAAAACTTTCAGGCTCGACGTGGCGCTGCCCAGCGCTCCATGCGTGGTGGATGCGAGCATTGCCATGCGCCACGTCGTGATCGAGTCAGCCATGGGGATGGTGATGCTGGCCTCGCCATTCTTGTCGGTGATGATTTCGGGATTGATGTAGAGAGCCTCGGGGAAGTAGGAGCGCACGTGGGCCGCGGGCGCGGCGGAGTCGGCGCTGCCGTTCGTGGCGAGCATCGCGCTGTTCTGGGCTTGGGCTCTTGCCATGGACTTTGCCGATGGAACTGGCGCAAAGTTCCCGAGAGCATTGAATTGGCGGCCGTTCATGGCGCCGCCAGCAACCCCGCCTGGAACACCACCGACGATTCCCGCTGCCTGCGCTTCAACCACTACGGCTTGCCCCGAAACCTCGACAGTCGTCGAGGTCGCGCCGACGGTGAGGACTACGGTGACCACAGCGCGATCGCGCGCGTGAACCTTGAACTCTCGGGCTATGCTTTTGAATCCGGGCATAGTCACTTGAACTTTGTAATCACTGGAAGGCAGACCCGACAAACTGAATTGCCCGGTAGCATTCGTTCTCGCCTTGCGCAGCTTTCCGGTGGCGATTTCGCGCGCTTCGACACTGGCATTCGGCACCACCGCGCCTGTGGGGTCGGTGACGGTTCCTGTGATCTCGGCCATACCATTGAACGGTCCGCGATCGTGCTCGATGTCGAGATTGATCGAACCAGAATAAGGGGGCGAGTTCGGCCCGCCGATAATGCTCTTCGCGCTGACCTCGAGATATGCGACCATGTCGTCGCCGTCGTCGAATCGGCGATCGGCGCCCGCGCTGCGCACGATGTAATGCGTGTCATCGCGGTACCACCTGACATGTTCCACGCGAAGTTCGCTGCCCCAAGCATCGAACAGGTCAGGCTCGCCGGATTTCTTAACGTCGCTGAAAACCTTTGTCAGGTCGCCTTTCTCAGGGTCTTGCACGTAGGCGCGGCTGAGATCTGCCGCCAGACGGTTTACCTGCTCCAGGAATCGCTTGTGATAGCGGATCGCATACTCCTGATATTTCTCCATCGGAACAGCGCGCCCGAATTCGGTTTCAAACTTATTCGTATTGACCATTTCAGTGGCTGAGAACAGAGCGCGCGCGGCTCGATCTTTTTGCTCGACTTTCGAATGCTCTACGGATTCCACGATCTCGGACATGCCGATGGAGTGAATCTCATACCGCGGCTTCATCACTTCTTGTTCGAGATAGAAAAAAACCTTGGCAAAGCCGGGCTGCTTCTCGGCGAGCGCGAAGACGGCTTCATCGACCACCTGCAGCCCCAACGCGGCGCTTACGCCTTCGCCGCGCGAGTTTGTCACACGGAACCGTATGCGGGCTTCGCCGCCAGGCTTGTAAACCGGCGCATCGGCAACAGTCTCGATCTTGAGTTCATCCGCCGGCTGCACGAAGACGAGGCGATGGTCGCCGACGGGCCGCGCGTTGCGGCCGAAGAGATAGGCATTGAAGTCCACGGTTCCCGCAAGATCGGGCGTGGCAGTCAGTGACAATTCGGATTGTCCGTTTTCGATATCGAGATCGCGCGTGAGGATCGTCTGCCCGTCCTTCACGATGTCCACGTATGCGGTCCCGCGGGTTTTTGTAGAAAAAACTTTCAGCGCGATGCGGTCGCCAGCATGATAGACGGCGCGCTCCGTACGCAGAAGAATCTGATCCTCCCCCTGGCGACTTTGCATTGGAACCGTGCTCGATGCGCGGTTTCCTTCCTTGTCGTCCGCTTCGATCTTCAGCGATTCGATTCCGTCACGTGGATTTATTCGGACTACGGCGACTCCGCCGTCATCGGAAGTCACCTGCTGTTCTCGAGTTCCTTCCGCATTCACTCTCAAGCTGGCGCTGGCTGGCGTCCCGTCCGGATAAGAAGTGAGGACGAAAACAAGATTCTCAAGATTGGGGATGAGCGTACCTCCCTCAGGCACGGCCGTGATGAGCAGCGGCGAATCGCTGACCATGATGGGCTCGCCGCGAGTTTCGGCGTGATCAGCAGAATCCTTTACCGTGGCCTCGATCAGGACGCGAGCCGCGCCCTGGCTCAGAGGTCGCCCCGCGAAGAACGGGGGCAGTTGCAGATCGAAATGAAAAGTTCCGTCACGATCGGTTCTGCCTTGCGCCGAGCCGACAACGACCACCGACACATCCATGCTCGAAGCTTTGACGGTGATCTCCCCATTGTCGACCGGCTTGCCGAAAAAGTAGTTGGCTTGGACCGTTCCGGTTACGTGATCGCCGGGACGATAGCCGCGCTTGACTTTGTTATCTTTACCCGCGAAGTCGATTGTGACTTTGAATTTCGGCAGAACGTAACGCTCGACGTTCAAGGCGATCTCCGCAGTGTTTGCAGGAGTGTCGCTTTCGCCCATGAGTGCGCGAAGATGATAGGTGCCGAGGTTCACTTCGTCGGCGAGGCCAAATTCCGCCGATGCAATGCCGAACTCATCGGTCTCGGTCACCTTCTTGAAAACTTTGTTGCCGCGTGAATCTTCTACTTCGAAGGTCAGCTTGCGATCCGCAGTGGCTTCGTGGTTGGCGCGATCGAGTGCCAATGCGCGCGCGTGAATGGTCTGGCCCGGCTGGTAGAGCGGCTTTTCGGTGGTGAGTAGAATCGAAGCCTTGTCTTCGAGGCGCACGGGTTGAGTAAATTCCGTCGAGCCGATCAGTGTGTCGACCACGTAACGCAGTTGATAACTGCCAACCATGCCGCCAGGGAAGTGGAACTGCGCTTCGGTAGTGCCGCGACGATTGAGACGCCCGGTGAAGAGTAAGCCGGGTTTCTGATCAGGAACCAGCAATTCGATCTGCACCGATCCGCGGCCTGCGATGACCTCATCCTGCGAATCGGTGACAATTACTCGCACCGCCGCTTCTCCGCCCGCCAGGTAGGATTGCTGGCCGAGAATGTGAAGTACCGGCCGGCGGAGAATTTGCGAGATCGACTCGGTGCCTTCGATTTTTGCGCTCTTGCTGTCGCTGTATTCGAAGCGATAGCGCACGCGCTGCCAAACTAGTTCGTCCACGGGCAGTGGCTCCGCGAGCCTGATCTTTTCCGTCCATTGTCCTTTGCCCTCGGCAACGTCGAGAGACTGCGTGGCGCGCCCAAGGACCTGATCCTCCGGATCCAGAACTTCGACGGTGAGTTGGCCCGCGCCCGCGTGAGCGGCCTGGTAGGGGAGGGTGAGATCAAGCACGCCGTGCGCGTAGGTTGCAGTCGCGGTCGATTCGCCGCCAGCGGCTTGAAATTTCTGAACTGCCACGAGTCCGGTGATGAATAACAGCGCGACGAGGGAAAGCAACCAGAACTTTGACGGGGCTGTGTGTCCAGCGGAATCTTCCATGGCGTCTCCGTGAAATCTTTCAGCAGGGCCGCTACAGTTTTCCTGCAATCAGTTTTTGTACTCAGGGGAAGAACGAGCCGTTTTCGGATTCTTGCGCGGAGGCCCGGAATCAGGCGCGCTTCTCCACCTAGATTCCAATTGACACCGGAACGTTGTAAAAAGGGTTGTTTAGGGTTGGCTAATGGACGTTCAAATCGAGATAGTGGCCGAAGCTGGAAAGCGCGACCTGATCGTTGCCGGGAATGTAGAAGCCGAACCTGCCGAGGGTTAGATTGCTTGCCGGCTGGGCCCAGCGGTCGAGAACGACCCAGTTGTCTCCTTGCCTGATCTGGTGAAGGATCTCGTTCGCCGTCACGCGGACCTGCAGGGTGTGGAAACTCTTTTTGCCGCCTTTGTTTGCGATCTTGGTCTCGTCGCCCTTTTGGCCGTTCTTTACTACCGTGCGGTAGAAGTTGTTGTCGTCCATCTGAAAGAGAACGTAGTTGCTCGCGTCGGTGAAGTTGAGCACCCATTGCAAGCGATGACCCTTGGTGAGCATGGCGGAGAAAACAAATGTGCCCGTCGTCGGCGAGACGCTGTAGGTCACGAAGTCGCCGCCCTTCCGAGTGAGCGAGCCTTTGTCCTGCTTCCAGCCTGCAGGGTCATCCCATTTGGACATGCCGCTGGGCGCGAGAGATAAATCCAGAGTGCGAGATTGACCTGCGGTGACCTCAACCGTGGAGGAGCGAACGAAGTTGTCCGCTGATTTTGCCGTGAGTGTGTAAGAGCCCGCAGAAAGAGTCAGCGCGCCGCCACTTATTACCTTTGTCGAAGTCTCGCCTGTTTTGTTGAGCGTGACTTGAGCATCGGCGGGAGTGAAAGTGATTTTCAACTCTCCGGGAGCGGCTTCCAGCGCGGCTTCTGCAGCGGTCAAAGAGACTGCTTGCCCTACCACGAAATGTTTCTTGACTTGTCGAGGCTTGAAACGGTCTTTGCGGAGTTCGATGGTGCGATCTCCGGGATTGATCGTCGTCACAGTGAGCGTGCCATCGGATCGCACCGTTCCAACGGGAGTTTGATCCACGAGAACTGTGGAGCCGGGAATCCCGCCCTGGATGGTCAGGGTAGATGCAACGAGTGTGGGTTGCAGATTGAAAATAACTTTGGCCTGTTCGCCTTTGCGGATGTGGATCTTTTGCTCAGGAAGATCCTGGAATCCGCTCTTCGAAACGCGAACCACATAGTCCTTGAGTTCGAGATTCGGAAGGCGCAACTGCCCGCCTTGAGTGGCTTGCGGTTGAAGTTTCCCGTTGAGAAAAACTTTTGCTTTGTCTTGACCGGTGATCACAACCAGGGTGCCCACGTTCTGGCCGGATTCGAGGAATGTGTTCAGCGTGGGCGTTGCCGCTGCATCGATGTCCAGCTTGTATTCGTCGCTGCCGCGGGTCACGGCGAGTTGATGAGCGCCGGCGGAAATGGAAGGCAAGTCAAGACCGTCCGCAGGAACGTCGAGCGGAGGCTGGCCGTCGATGGCGACTTTGGCGGCGGGGTCGCTGGAATACACATGCAGGTGGTCGGCCATGCCGCTGACAACTACGGCCAACACGCCTTTTGAAACGATAGGGCCTTTGACGATTGGCGCGGCTGCCGCATCCGTTGAGAACGCAAATGATGCTTCTCCCTTCGGACCGTCGAAAGTCAGCTTATGCTCTCCGTTGGGAATTTGGTCTGTAGACCATTGTCCGTCTTGAAATTCCGCAGGCGGCTGATCATCGAGTGTGACTTTACCCGTGCCGGTGTCGGAGGATAGTTTCACGACTGGCAAAGCAGGCGCTGGTGGCGGCGCGACCGGTGCCGCGACTACCGGCGCTGGCGCTTCAGGAACCTGGACGACTGGTGGTGCTTGATGTTTTCGTGCGAATAGAAAGATGACGACGACCAAAATTATTGCTGCTGCTGAGGCGATGATGATCGTCGTGGAACGCTGCGGCTTTGCCGCCGGTGTCTTGAGGGAAGATGGAGCCTTAGCTGCGGGCGCAGTGGCGGGGGGCTTGGCCGCGGAAGTTGCGATCGGCGGCGGTTGTGGAATGGGCGTTGGCGGAGTTGGCTCTGCTGAAATAGGATCCGCCAGAACCGGTGGCGCGTGCGGAGTGGAAACCGCGCTGGCCGCGGGCGGCGGAGCCGCGGACACATTACTGGTCGCCTCCAGCGAAGACTGTGGCGCGCTCGCTGGCGGAGTGTTGTAAGTAAGCGTCGCGCTTTCGCTTACAGGCGAGCCGGTCGCAATTTGTCGGTCAACTTCGAGCAAGCCGAGCCGGTGCAAGAGGCCATTCGCAACGGAGAGCATTTCTCCATCGGTGGAATATTTTTCGGCCACCACGCGCACGCGTTCGCCCAGAGCCTGTTTCGACGCGGCATCCGCGGCGGCGTCAATTTCATTTTCTATGCGCCGCAGTTCTTCCAGATCTCGGCGGCGGACCTGGCGGCGCTGCGTCTGTAGATCGCGCTGCACAGTTTCCTGAATTTGAATTAACCGTGGATCGCGCGGATGAACTGACAATCCTTCTTCGATGCGCGCCAGCGCACCGGCAAGATCGGTGGCAGTTTGCAGCTTACGCGCTTGCGAAACGCATTCTTCGACGAACGTTTCTTTTTTCTGGTCGAGGATCAGAGTTCGAATGGTCTTGGCCATCGGATGCGCTGGATTCAAATCCAGCGCTTCGCGAGCCAACTTTTCCGCTTCCCGCCAATCGCTTTCTACGATCGCGTGAGCCTGTTCCACCAGGCTGTTGGCCAGCACCGCGCGGGCCAGCGAATTGTTTTCATCCAGCTCGTAAGCTTCGCGCAGCAACCTAATCCCTTCGACGGGCTTCTGCTGTGCGATTAGCTCCTGACCTTCCGTCATGAGGCGGTGGGCTTCCGTTTTGCGCTTGACGCCATCCTGTGCGAGCTTCTCGAGTTCTGTGAACTCGGCATCGTTGGGGAACTCGGTGGCCGCGGTTTGCAATAAGTCCAGGGCACGGGCGTAGTCGCTCGAATGCAAACAGGTATCGATCTGTTCGACCAGACGCGACTTCGATTCGATGCGGCCCTGCTGTTCACGCCGCTTTTGCAGGCGCTCGACCTCGAAGGTCAATCCTGGATACTGGCTGTAGATGGTGCGCAAGATTTCCCAGTCGTTCAGCGCATCGCTGTAAGCAGCTTGCTCCTCGTGCAAGTGCGCGCGCGCGACGATTGAGTTGACCAGGTCGCGCTTGTCTTGCACCAGGCGAAGCGAGCGCTCGAAATGCGATTCTCCGGGATGGAGATCGAGCGCCTCGCGCAAAATGTTTACGCGTTTGTCGAGATCCGGTTCACCTTCGACCTGACGATCGATGGACGCTACGAACGCCGAAAGTTCCTGCCGCTGCTGTTCCTCGATGTCGTACTTGAGAGCCTGAAAGATGGCATTGCCCGGATACTTTGCAAGATAGGTCTGGCAACATTCGCTAGCCTTGCGGAAGTTGTGCTCAGTGAGGAGCCGGCGCGCCTCGGCATACGCGGTGTTCATCGCGTCGTGTTCGGAACGGACCTCGTTGTAAAACGACTGATAATTTGCACCGCTCTCACGACTGATGGAATCCGGTGCGCGACGGTCGAGATCGAGCACTATGCCCAACTTTGCCAGCGCGTTACTGACGTCGCCCTTGTGCCATGCGTCCATGGCGGCGCGATGAAGTTGCTCTTTCTCCTGACGAAGCTTTTTGTATTCCTGTTCCTGGCGATCGACCTCGGCCAGCAATTGAAGCGCGCGAGCTTCCTGCGGCCGGAGTTGCAGAACATTCTGTAACGCCTCGCGAGCGTGCGCGTAGGCGTGATTGTCGATGTGCTGGCGGGCGAGGCGGTACCAGTTGTCGATCTGGCGTTCGCTGCGCCGGTTTTCAATTCTGCTCTTCAGCGTTAAAGCGGTGGGGTTATCGGGCTCAATTTGCAGAGCTTCCTGCAACTTCTGCAGTGCCATCGGATCTTCTTCTTCCTCGAAGCGCGCGCGGGCAGCGTCGAGCAACTGAGAAAGAGTCTTTCGCCGGACCGCGCCATCGAGTTGGCGGCGCAGTGAGCCGATGGAGGTATCCATGTGGCCTTCGGCTTCGAGTTCGCCGAGGATTTCTCCAGCAAACTGAAAATCGCCTTCATCTAAAGCCCGTGTGACGCGCTGCAATCGCGGACGAGTGCGCTCGGGATCAAAAAACTCGATGGGCTCGTTGCGTTGCGCTTTGGTCAACGTGTCGCCAAATTCGCGCGCGCTGGCGAATCGATGCCACGATTGTTTTGCCATGGCCTTGTGCAGCACGCGGCTCACGGGCTGGCTGACCGTGGAATTCAGTTCGGCGGCCAGCGGCGGGATGTGGCGCAGAATCGCCTCGACCACCTCGTCGGCCCGCGCGCGCTGGAACGGATTCCGGCCGGTCATGGCTTCGTAACAGACGACGCTAAGAGAAAAAATGTCGGAGGCCGCCGTCAGCGGCTTCAATTCAATCTGCTCGGGAGACATATAGAGCAGAGTGCCCTTTTGCGCGCGAGTCGTGTGGGCGTCGGCCATGTGGGCGACGCCGAAGTCGATGATCTTCACCGAGTCGTCTTCCATCACGAAGATGTTGCTCGGCTTCAGGTCGCGATGCACCAGTCCGCGCTCATGCGCGGCCTGCAGGCCGCGGCAGGTCTGGGAAATGATGTCGATGGTGCGCTCGACCGTCAGGCGATGGCTGGCCTTGCGAATGAAATAATCCAGCGTAGTGCCGGGAAGCAACGGCATCACGAAGTAAGGTTTTTTCTTGCCGTCTTCTTCGAACTCGCCGATGTCGAAGATCTCAACGATGTTGGGATGGCTCATTGAGGCGAGCACATCACATTCCTTATAGAACAGTTGAAGCGAAGCGGGATCGGGGATGTCGAGAATGGTCTTGACCGCGACTTCACGGCGCACAACTAGGTCGTAGGCCCGGTAAACAAGACCCATGCCGCCCTGGCCGAGGATCTGCCTGACCTCGTAGCGGCCTGCCAATTTTCTCGGGGAAGAAGGGTTCTCCATGGCGCGCCCTGTGCGGGCATTAGCATCTTAATCGATTTCTGTGAAAAGTGTACCTGGTGTTCTTCGAGGGCACAGATGCGTGATTTTGCCGCAACACTTCTGGAAATCACGGGTTAGAGCCTGCAAGAGTCGCGCTTGGTTTTGTGTTACAGCAATCTCACTATCGAGGAAATAATATGAAGAAATGGCTTGCACTGGCAGCGTTGATGCTGCCACTTTTTTTAGCCGGTTGTTCGCATCCACACCCGGCATATGTCGAACCGCCCCCGCCGCCTGATTTTCCGGCGATAGCGCAGCAGGGCTATCACGATGGATTTGCAGCCGCACGGCACGATGCTGAGCACGGGAAACCGCCAGATATCGAACGCCATCCCAAGTTCCGCCATCCTCCTGTGCCGCCGCCGGCCGGCGAGGAATACCGCCGCGGCTTCAAGAGAGGTTATGAGATGTTCGTCCATCACGGTTAGCAGCGGCCACCGAAGCAACAGAATTGCAGAAGAAGTTGGACGGACCGCGAAATGGCCTGCGATGTGCACGACACACGCAGGCCATTCGCCTTCTCCGACTTACTTGCCCGTGTAGCTGACTCTCCAAATCGAACCTGATCCATCGTCGCTAACCAGCAGAGAGCCATCCGAGGCCACGGCCACGCCCACCGGACGTCCCCACACGTTGCCATCGGGCAGCACGAAGCCGGTGAGAAAATCTTCATACTCGCCACTGGCGTCAGCTTTCTGATGCAGCGGCACACGAATCACTTCGTAACCGACGCGCACCGCTTTATTCCACGAGCCATGCTGAGACGAAAAAATGTCTCCCTTATATTCAGCAGGGAATTGCTCTCCCTCGTAGAAGGTAAGCTCGAGCGACGCGTTGTGCGGTTGCAATAACACGTCGGGCACGATTGCTTTATCTTTCAACTCCGGATGCTTGCCCTTATGCCGCGGATCCTGATGACCGCCGATGTACCACCACGGCCACCCGTAGAACCCACCTTCCTGCACGTGCGTGATGTAATCTGGAACCAGATTGTCGCCCAGCGCATCGCGCTCATTCACTGAACACCACAGTTCTCCGGTCTGCGGATTAATCGCGAGCCCTCCACCGGCATTACGAATACCGTAGGCATAAACGCTCAACACGCAGTTCGAGGGATCGCACTGCAGAATGTCGGCGCGATTCTTTTCGTCGGGATGAGTGTCGGGATCATTCACATTCGATCCCGAACCGACGGCGACGAAAAGCTTCTTGCCATCTTGCGAGAATGCGAGCGCGCGCGTCCAGTGGCCGCCAGTGTTCGGAAGATCGGCGATATGTTCTGCGGGACCGGTCGCTTTCAAATCTCCTTTGTGATACGCGAAACGAACCAACTTGCCGGTGTTCCCAACATAGAGCCATTGCGGGTCAGGCCCGGGAGGATAGAAGGCCAGGCCATAAGGATGCTTCAGCCCAGTCGCAAAAACGGCTGAGAGTTCAGGCTTGCCGTCGGCAGTCAGTCCGCGAAATACGCGAATGCGTCCGGCGTCGCTCTCGGTGAGAAAAATGTCGCCGTTCGGCGCCGTCATCAAAGTGCGCGGATTGTCCAGGCCCGTCGCATACATCTCCACCTTGAATCCAGCGAGCGCGATTGGCCACACGTTCTCAGGGCGCGCGACCAGTTCCGGTCCCTTGTTCGCCGAAGGCGTAGCGTAGGGCTCGGGAAGATCGTTCGCCGTAATTTTTCGAACGGTTCCGGGCTTCTCGTATCGGAAGTCGGTGAATGGTGGCTTCGGCGGCGGCGCTTTTATCGTCGATCCGCCTGCGTCCGCGGGAAGAGCGCTGGCTACGTGTCCGGTCTGCGGCAGCCCCAACGACTTTACGTAACTGACAATTTGCCAGCGCTGTTTTTCAGGCAACTGCGCCCACGAGGGCATGCCGTTATCTTTATCGCCCTTGGTGATGAACCAGAAAACTTCGCCAGGCGTGGTGGTCTCAAGCTTGCCATCTACCAGGGAAGGAACGTTGCCGGAGCCTTCTCCGGATTTGCCGTGACACGAGAGGCAATTGCGAGCGTAGAGCTGCGTGCCCGCGGCGATTGCAGCGGGTTGGCCCTCGTATGGATTTTTCATCTGCTGCGCCGAATCGGGCGCATTGTGAAACTTCGTGTCGTCAGCCGCGAGCAGTAGAGCTCCGGATAGCATAGAGGAGATAAAGATCAGTGTGGACGACCTCGCAAATGAGCGCATGAAATCCTCGCAATGACGTCTTCGATCCTGGATCGTACCTCAGGGTATTGATGCAACGGTACTGGAGAAGGAATTAAGTTTTTGCCACGACCGGTGCGGCGGCACAGAAAAAAAGCAAACCGCGCTAGTGAAGGCAGCTCGCTGAATATGCCACAAGGTAATCACCCACTCAGACCAGCTTCACGTTCCGTTCGATCGTCTTAATCACTTTGTCCATCTTTCCGCTCCATACCTGCTTGGCCATGCTAAGAGTGAAGCCCTTGACCGTATGGAAAGGAACGTGTGACGGGAGCGAAAGCGCGAACGGATCGACTACCGCATCGACCACAACCGGGCCACCCTTGTAAGCAAGCGCTTCAGCCAGTCCTTCCCGCACATCTCCGGGATCTTCGAGGCGGATGCCCTTCGCGCCCATCGCTTCGGCAACCTTGGCGAAATCGGGGTTCTGGAACTCCACGCCGAAGGGAACGATGCCTGCCTCTTGCATCTCAATATTGACGAAGTCGAGGGAAGCGTTGTTCAGGATGATCTGAACCACCGGAGTCTTCCGTTGCACTTGGGTCAAAAGGTCGCCCAGCCCGAGCATGGTGAAGCCTCCGTCACCGGAGAGCGCGATGGTTTGCCGCCCTGGGTATGCCAACTGCGCGCCGAACGCGTTGGGCGCAGCGTTAGCCATGGAGGCCCATGAAAACGAGCCGAAAAGCCTGCGATTCTTGCCTCCCGTGATGTGCCTCGCCAGCCATATGCACGCGGTGCCGGTGTCGGCGAAAAACATCGCATCGTCGGAAGCGAGATCACTTAGCGTCGCAGCCAAGAACTCCGGACGTATGGGCTTGATTTCAGGTCCTTTCTCAACATAGTGCTGCAGAAGTTCGTGGAAAGAGTTCGTGTCCGCGACCTGTTTCTTGAGAAACCTATCGTCCGACTTGTCACTTACGCTCTTCAACAATGCCGCGACCGTGGCCTTGATGTCTCCCACAAGTCCAAGATCAACGGGTGTCCGGCGGCCGATGTGTTTGGGGTCTTTATCGATCTGGATTTTCTTCACTTTATGTCCGGGCAGAAATTCTGTGAAGGGAAAGTCGGTGCCCAGCAAGAGTAGAAGGTCGGCCTCGTTAATTGCATCGTAAGCTCCGCCGTAACCGAGTAGACCGGTCATGCCAACGGCATTTGGATTGTCGTGCTCCAACCATTGCTTGCCGCGGAACGTATAGCCAACGGGCGCTTTCAATCTACGCGCCAGTTCGAGCACTTCATCCCGGGCATCCCTGCAACCGTCTCCACCGAAGATCGCTATCTTTTTCGCTTCGTCGATCATCTTCACAAGGCGATTCATATCTGCATTAGAAGGGCACAGGATCGGTGGTGCGGGGATTGTGATCTCGGCCGAGCGGTCAGCGGCATCGGCGGCCGCCACATCGCCCGGAATCGAAATTACCGTAGGTCCTTTTTCCAGCACGGCCGTAAGAATCGCAGTAGTGATGATCGAATGCGCCTGTTCAGGATTGACGAGCCGCCCCGTGTAGAGAGATGCGGTTTCGAAGAATTTGTAAGGATTCAGTTCTTCGAGGGCCTCCGTGTCGATGAGTTTTGTTTCCACATCGCCGGCGATGGCGATGATCGGTGCACCCTCCTTGCGCGCGTCCATCAGTCCGTTGAACAAATGGACGACACCGGGGCCAGCCGTTCCGCACACAACCACCGGGTTGCCCGTAAAGTAGGCTTCTGCGACGGCGGCAAAAACGCCATACTCTTCGTGGCGGACGTGAATGAACTCGATCTTCCCATTGCGGCGCAGCCCGTCGATTACGGGATTTAGAGCGTCGCCCACAATGCCGTAGCAGCGCTTGACTCCGGCATTCGCCAGCATTTCCCACAAGATGTCAGCCACTTTTTTCGACATAGGGGCTCCCGTCCAGGCTGGAATTCCGATTTCGGAGTTCAGTGAATATGTTCGGCGACTATGCTAGATGAGAGTGACGGGTGTGCGGTTGCAATCGTTTATTTTTTCGTGGAAGTGTCTCCCGTCACCTGCTCGTACCAAAGACGGTGATGAGTCTTAGCCCAGGCCGTGGAAACTTCTCCTCGAATGATGGAGGTGAAACCGCCGCGCACCATAGCTGTGCCCATGTAAACGTGAATGATGAAGCCGCCGATGGTCGCAAGTGCTGCGGCCACGTGTATGGTCACCGCGAGATAACGCAGCCAGTGCAGGCTCCACGGAATCGACTCGACAAACCACAGGCCAATCCCAGAAATCAGCAGCAGAATGATTCCGTAGAGCATCAGCCAGAAAAATATTTTCTGGCCGTGGTTGAAGCGGCCGATGGGCGGCAGCTTCTCGTCCTCATTCTTGATGTAGTACTCCACATCCTTGGACCACTGCTTGTCCGCTTCCGTGGTGCGCATGTCGCGGTGCCACATGTCATACATCAGAAAAACCGAGACCGTGAAAGCCAAGCCGAACCATGGATGCCAAAAGCGAGCTGTTGGTCCGCCACCGACAATGGCGGCCAGCCAATACATGTAAGGCGACCAGAATGCCAGACCGGTGATTAAGCAATAGAGATAAGTGAGCGCGGCGAACCAGTGGTTCAAGCGCTCGTTAAGGGTATAGCGGGTAATGATCCCTTCGGGATGGACGGTGCCGGCGGGTTCACGGGGCGAGATTACGCGCGAAGCGGTCATGGCCGGCCTCCGTTATTTTTATCTTGCCTGTTTTTGTCTTGCTCGGGCTCGCCTTCAAGATCGTGATCGTGCACAACCTGCTTCGGACCATAGCGCAGATAATGCAGCGTCACGCCGAGAATTCCGCCCAGCATGGCGAGGTTTCCGATCCACTTCGCCGGGCCTTTCCAGAAGCGAACCACCCACGGAATGTGAGGATCTTTCGGCAATCCTCCATACGCCTCGGGATTGTTCACATCGTGCAGCACATAGATGACGCCGGTCCCGCCCACACCTGCCGGATCATATACGCCGGCTTCTTTGATCCCGTAGTTCTCGCGAAGTTGTTTGGCGCGAGTCTCGGCCAGATCGACCATGTCTTCTTTACTTCCGAAGTGGAGACACCCGGTGGGGCACGATTTAATGCACGCCGGTTCCAATCCCTCGCTCACGCGGTCGACGCAAAGCGTGCACTTGAACATCTTCTTGGTCGTAGGATTGAACTTGGGAATATCGAACGGACATCCGCTGACACAGTAGCCGCAGCCAATACAATTCTGCTGCTGAAAATCGACGATGCCGTTGGTGTATTGCACGATCGCGCCATCGGCGGGACAAGCCTTGAGGCAACCCGGATCGGCGCAGTGCATGCATTGATCTTTGCGCATCAGCAGCGTGATGCTGCCATCTGCGCGCTCGTGCTCGTTGAACTTGATCAGGTTCCAGTAATTCCACGCCGTCTCCGGCATGGTCTGGTAGCTGTTGTCGAACACCGTATCGGTGAACGTATAACCGTTCCACTCGAGGCACGCAACTTCACAAGCTTTGCAGCCGATGCACGTGGTCGTGTCGATCAGCTTGCAAACCTGGTAGTCGCGCTCCACGTTCTCGCCAGGAGCGGCGCCAGCGTGGCCGGAAATCTGTCGGATTGATAACGTCGCCTGGCTCATAAGAATTGAGTCATTGAGCGATTGAGTGATTGAGCCATTGGGCAATCTGAAGGCCGATGCAGCGGTTTTCAAATCACTCAATGACTCAATGGCTCAATCACTCAATCCTTCACGCTTTCTCCACCTTCACCATGAAGCCCTTAAACTCCGGCGTGTACGCGTTCGGATCGACTACCGTCGGCGTGAGCCGGTTCAACAGTGTTTTCGCGTCCCTGCCTGCGTCTTCCTGAATGCCGCGATAGCCCTGATGGATCGGAATCCCAATCTGGTAAACCTTCTTACCGTCGATCATCATGGGCCTGATTCGTTTGGTCACGAATGCCTTCGCGATGTAAAAGCTTCGCGCGCTCGTGACCTTCACTTTGTCGTTGCCCTTAATGCCGAGATCCTGAGCCAGTTCCACTGGAATCTCGATGAACGGCTCGGGAATAAGCTGCACGTTCATCTGATTGTTCTTGGTCCAGTAATGGTAATGCTCGGTGAGCCGGTAAGTGGTGCAGACCACGTTGAACTCGTCACCCATCGTGGAGTACTTATCCATCGCCGTCTTGAGCTTCTTAACCACCGGATTATTCTGCTGCTTCGGATGCAGCACATTTTGCACCGGACTTTCGATGGGTTCGTAATGTTCGGGGAAGGGTCCATCGGCGAACGCGGCCAGCGGCGCAAAGATCCGTCCAATGCCTTCTGGATTCATGATGAACGGGCCCATGTGGTCCTTGGGATTCGAGTCCGGTTTGAAATCAGGCACGTCGTTTCCCTGCCAAAGCTGTGCCGACTCGTTCCACCAAACCTGCTTGCGCGTAGGATCGTACGGCTTTCCCGCGGGATCGCACGAAGCCCGGTTGTACAGCACCCGGCGATTCGCCGGCCACGACCACGCCCAGTTCTGGTAGATGCCCTGGCCTGAGGGATCTTCGGTGCCCCGGCGCAAAGTTTGATTTCCTGCCTCGGTCCAACTGCCGGAATAAATCCAGTTCCCGCACGATGTCGTGCCGTCGTCCTTTAACCACGCGAATCCCGGCAACTGCTGGCCGCGCTTGATGGTCACCTGTGTCTTCGGGTCGGTAAGGTCCGCCAGCGCCTTGCCGTTCAACTCCTTTAACAACTCGCCGAGACCGGGATGCTGCGCATTCGTGTAGCCCCAAGTCAGATTCAAGATCGGGTCGGGGAACTTGCCGCCCTCCTTCTGATAAAGCTCCCGCACCTTGAGGAAAATCTGCGCCACGATGTCCTGATCGAGGCGGCACTGGCCCGGCGGCGGCACGGCGGCGTTCTTCCACTGCAGCCAGCGCGCCGAGTTGGTCATCGACCCATCTTTCTCGGCGAACCCAGCGCAGGCCAGGCGATAGACCGTGGTGTTGATGGTTTTCATTTCCTCGGGCGTGATTCCAGGGGACTTCCAGAATTCGCTGGTCTCGTCGGGATAAATCTCTCCCACCACCAGGAAATCCGCCTTCTTGAGCGCGTCAATATTTTTCTGCGAGTCCGGCCCGATGGCCACGCCGTTCATGCCGAACGCCAACATCCCCTTTACCGTTCCGCGATACATGTTGTCCCAGATTTGCGTCCAGGAATAGTTGCGATCCACCTTCGGCATGTAACTGAAGGCGAAGTCATTTTCCTTCGTGGCAGCGTCGCCGTAGAGCGCCTTCAAAAAAGAGATGGCAAACTTCGGCGTGTTCGACCAATAATTGAACGAATCCCAGGGTTCCGGCTTCGAAGAAGTTGGCGTGATTCGCTTCAGATAAGCGGCCAGGTCGACGTCCGTCGGATTCGGCACCTTCAGGTAGCCCGGCCAGACGTCGAAGATTCCACCCATATCCGTCGCGCCCTGGATGTTGGAGTGCCCCCGCAGAGCGTTGACGCCCCCGCCCGCGCGTCCCACGTTGCCCAGCAGCAGTTGCAACATGGCCGCGGTGCGGATGATCTGCGTGCCGAAGCTGTGCTGCGTCCAACCCACCGCGTACATAATGGTCGCGACTTTTGTCATGTCGCCATCTTTGCGGATGGAAGTGAACAGATCGGCAGCCTTCAGGAACTGATCCTTCGGAATGCCGGTAATGCGCTCGACCATTTCCGGCGTGTAGCGCGAATACTGCTGCTTCAACAACTGAAACACGCATCGCGGATGTTGCAAGGTCAGGTCATACGCCACCTTCGGCGGCAGCGCGGGCAGCGGCGCAGGCGTCGTGGCGGCCTGTCCCAAAGTCGTTCCCGCGGATTTTGTTGCGGCGGAAGCTGCGGGAGGCGCCGCCACCACGCCGCCCTTGTCATCGCCGTAGTCGTAAGTCCACGAAGACCGGTCGTAAGTCTGAGTGCCGGCGTCGAAGCCGGAGTACAGCCCGTCTTCCGGCAGCTTGAAGCCTTCTTTCACGATGAAGGCGGCGTTGGTGTAGTTCACGAGATACTCGTGCGCGATGCGATTGTTTTCGAGCGCGTAGCGGATCACTCCACCCAGAAACGCAATATCCGCTCCGGCGCGAATCTGGCAGAAGAGATCCGAAGTGGCGGCCGTGCGCGTAAAGCGCGGATCGACCACGATCAGCTTCGCATTGCGGGTTCGCTTGGCTTCAATCGCCCACTTGAAGCCGCAAGGATGGTTCTCGGCGGGGTTTCCGCCCATGACCAACATCACGTCGGCATTCTTGATGTCGACCCAGCCATTTGTCATGGCCCCGCGTCCAAATGTTGGTCCCAAACTTGAGACCGTAGGGCCGTGTCAAACCCTGGCCTGGTTTTCTAAATATGTGAGCCCCAGGGCGCGCATGGTCTTGACGACGAGATAATTAAATTCGTTGGTGTCGGTGCAGCCGCCGATGAACGCGAGACTCTCGCATCGGTTCACGGTGCGGCCTTGCGCGTCTTGCGTAATGAAGGTGTCGTCGCGCGTTTTCTTCACCCGCTGCGCGATTTCGTCGATGGCCTGTGACCACGCAATGTCTTCCCAGTGATCGGATCCCGGCCGCCGCACCTGCGGTTTCAAGAGGCGCCGCGGATTCAGAATGTCCTGCTCCAGCGACGCTCCCTTGGGACACAGCGTGCCGCGATTGATGGGATGGTCCGGGTCGCCTTCGACGTGAATCACCTGCGGCGTGACATTCTTAGCTTTGTCGCCGATCGTATAAATGAGGACGCCGCAACTCACGGCACAATACGGGCAGGTCGATCGCGTCTCGGTGGCGCGCGCGATCTTAAGCTCTTTGAGTTGTGCGACCGCGGGAGTCAGATCGAATCCCAGAATAGAGAAGCCCGCTCCACCAACCAGCGCGCCCTTGAGAAAATTTCTGCGGGAAAATTCCATCGCACTCCTCCGACTGCTTCGTATCACAAGCCGACCGGACTGCACCCCAAAATTGAAGAAACTATAAACCCGACATGCACCAGAGTCAATGCGGAATGTCCAGTACCGAGACAGATCTAAGTGGAACCCCGGACGCCCTCGTCCGGGGAGCAGCGGCACGAACGCGTCCAAAATTGTGCCACTGCCCGGGCGGACGAGGGCGTCCGCCCCTCCACAAATTTCATTTTGGGAATCGACGCTGTTTTTCTCTCAAGGCTTTTGGTCCAGTCCCCGTTGCCGTGGCAGAATTCTTCGATGCAGTTCTATCGTCGTAACTTGCCGCATATGCAGCGCGACTACACTCCGCATTTCATCACTTTCTGCACCAAGTTTCGCCGCATCCTGCCAGATTGGGCTCGCGATATCGTGCTGGGATGTTGCATCCACGATCACGGCAGGCGATACCGCCTGGAACTAGCGGTGGTGATGCCTGACCACGTTCATCTGATTCTGACTCCGTTGGTCCTTGGGGCTTCGGACCAAGGCGGACGGGGGCATCCGGCTCTCCATATCGTCTCACTAGTGGAGATCATGAAAGCAATCGAAGGCGCATCCGCTCATGCGATCAATCGGCAGGCAGGGCGTTACGGCGCCGTCTGGCAAGAAGAGTCTTTTGACCGCGTGGTTCGTTCTTCCGAGAGTCTCGACGCAAAGATCGCGTATATTTTGCAGAATCCAGTGCGCAAGGCGCTGGTCGAGGACTGGTGCCAGTACCGATGGATCTGGCAATCACCAAAAGAGAATCGCTACGCCCCGCCGCCCTCCATTATCAAACAGCTCTAGTGGAGCCCCGGACGCCCTCGTCCGGGGAGCAGCGGCAGGAACGTGTCCAGGACCATGCCACTGCCCGGGCGGACGAGGGCGTCCGCCCCTCCACGGCGTGGTAACAATTCTCCTGAAGATTTGCTTGCCGCCGCTCCAAGCCCCATAATCGCCCAGTGGCCATCACTCCCTGGCAGCGGCGAATCCGGCGCGCAGAACACCTCGCCAAACAGCACGCCTTCGCAGCAGAGATTCTCGGCTTCTACATCCACGTAGCAAAATTTCAGGAAGGCCTTTACCAGCGCCTCGAACGCCTCTCCGCGGACACTTCTTCGCCTCCTTCAGCTGATTCCCCATCCGACGAGGACGCGGCTGAACTCGTCGCCAGCTTTCCGCAATTTCTCTCGCTCGTCGAACAAAAAGGACCCTCGCCCCTCGCCCCGGTTGCGCATCATCTGCAGGCTTCCGATCTCAATTCCTGGCCCGATCTGTTCACCGAATGCTGGACCCACATCGACGCGCCCACCGATCCCCAGGAATTCCTCGTGCTCGCCTTTCTTCAGCCTTACGTCGAATTCACCCGCCGCCGTGCTCCGCTAAAACTGGAAGGCTCTACGTCGTTGCTCTGCCCATTCTGCAACCGCAAACCCGCCGGCGGCGTGCTCCGCCAGCAGGGCGATGGAGGTCGCCGCAGCCTGCTCTGCGGCTTCTGCCTCACCGAATGGGATTTCCGCCGCGTAATCTGCCCCGGATGCGGCGAGGAAGATCACGCCAAGCTCCCGGTCTACACCGCCGAAGAACTGCCTTATATCCGCGTCGAGTGCTGCGATACCTGCAAGACCTACATCAAAACCATCGACCTCACCAAGAACGGCCTCGCCGACCCGTTAGTCGACGAACTCGCCTCCGTCCCGCTCAACCTCTGGGCGCAAGAGCACGGATACGCCAAGCTCCATCCCAACCTGCTTGGAATGTGACGCCGGTAACCCGCGCCGCCCCGCATGAAAATTGTAACTTTCGGCACCACATACAACCTTCTTCACGCAAAACTTGATCAGACAGCAATAAAGCCTATAAGCTAGGCGACAGTAGGCGCTCAGCCCCGCACCCCAGACGGAGTCTTCATGCGATTTTGGAAGTGTCTGTTACCCCTCCTAGCCACAACCCTGTGCTTCGCCCAACAAGACCGCATCGCTGGACCCATCGATTCCAGCCAGATGGTCACGTTGCCCGGCCATGTTTCGCTTCTGGCGCAGCCCCAGCACGAAAAGGGATTGATCGACTCCTCCACTCTCCTCAGGGTGACCGCGCTGTTTTCTCCCACCGCGGCTCAACACGTCGCGCTCGAGCAGTTGCTTGCGGAGCAGCAGGACACCAAGTCAGCGAACTTCCACAAGTGGCTGACTCCGGGGCAGTACGCGGACCGCTTCGGCTTGAGCCAGAATGACATCGATAAAATCACCGCATGGCTGCAAGCCCAAGGCCTGAAGGTCGTTTACACCGCCAATGGCCGAGACTCGGTAACGTTCAGCGGAAGCGCCTCGCAGGTGCAAACCGTTTTCAAAACAGAAATCCACAATTACGACGTGAATGGCAAGGTTCATTTTGCGAATTCGACCCCGCCTATGATCCCGGTGGCGCTGAGCGGCATCGTCGGAGGCTTCCGAGGTCTGCACAATTTTTTTCCGCAGCCACAGCTTAAACGACGCCCTGACTACTCCTTCAACTATCAGGGCCAGTCGTTCACCGCCATCGCTCCGGGTGACATCGCCGTCCTTTACGACATTAACCCGCTTTACCAGTCGAGTCCGGCGATCGACGGCACGAACCAAAAGCTGGTGATCGTTGGACAGACGGATATCTATCTCGCCGATGTCAACGACTACCGCGGAGGTTTCGGGCTCTCCACAATACCCTCTTCGTCCTCTTCCTGTGCTGAGAGCACTGTGGCTGGTGAGACTGGCGTAGTCACCGCGCCCTGTGACACCACTAACTTTCAGTATGTAGTCTCGGGCACGGGCGGCGACCCTGGGTTGAGCCCGGGCGACATAAGTGAATCGGATCTCGACATTGAGGTGTCTGGCTCAGTCGCACGGAATGCACAGATTATTTTCGTGACCTCATCGGGCGGCGTGGGTGATAGCTGGAGCTGGGCGATAGATAACAATCTTGCCCCGATCATCAGCATCAGCTACGGCCTCTGCGAGGCGCTCGGCCCGCCCCCGTCCCTGGCTATCCAGGATCAGGAGTTTCAGAAAGGCGCGTCATTCGGCATCTCGATTTTCGCTGCCGCCGGCGACGGTGGTTCGGCCACATGCGACGCTGATCTTGGCAACTCTACGGCTGTATACGGACTGTCTGTTAGCTATCCCGCCAGCAGCCCGGAGGTCACGGGCGTGGGAGGTACCGAGTTTAACGAGGGCGCGGGCACCTATTGGTCGGCACCGCCTACGAATAGCTCGACCAACTTTGGGGCTTCGGCATTAAGTTATATTCCGGAACTCGCTTGGAACGACACCGCGCTTGTCGGTGCCCCGGACGCCACCGGCGGCGGCCCTAGCAACTGCGCCAACTTTTCAGGGACCACGACCCTAAATATTGGCGGATTCCTATATGGATTTAGCGACTGCGACGCGCCACCCGGCGGCGGTTTTGCCAAACCGTCCTATCAAAGTGGGATTACGCCGAGCGACGGCGTTCGAGACGTGCCTGACATTTCTTTCTCAGCTTCCAACGTGAATGACGCCTACATTGTGTGCGCGCCTCAGTCAGAGGTGGTCCAAGGCAGCACAAGCTCGACCAGCACGTGCGTTAACGGCATCAGCGCCGCCATGACTACGTACTTCTCCGCCTTTGGTGGCACGTCTGCCCCCACGCCATTAACAGCGGGGATGACTGCGCTATTGAACCAATATCTGGGAACCAATGGCCTGGGTAATATCAACACGCAGCTCTACGGACTCTATGGCTCCAATCCGACAGCATTCCACGACATAAACGCCGGAACTAGCGGGATCGGAGACGGCGACACCTCGGATAATATGGTGCCTTGCGCCAGCGGGACTCCTTCTTTTGAGCCCTTGGCTCTCCGATGCCCGTCGACGGACACCATGGGTTACTCGGTGGCCGGTGGACATTCCTATAGCTCTGTGACAGGACTTGGTTCTGTTGACGTCAATGCACTCTTTACCGCGTGGGCGACGTCAGACCCGCCTCCTGACTTCACGTTGACCGCAAGTACTCTGACTCCCGCCTCCATCTCAGCGGGACAGTCGGCCTCGTCTACTTTGACCATCGCGCCGGCGAGCGGCGTGACCGGGTCGGGCACCGTGAACTTCACTCCCAGCAGTTGCTCGGGCTTGCCCGCCGGGGCGACCTGCAGTTTCAGTGGCACTGGCTCCGTCACCTTCGGCGGCGTTTCAGGCTCCCCAACCATCACAGTCACCATTTCGACTCTTCCCAACATGGCGATTCCTTCCGGAGTGCAGACCATCACTATTACCGGTACTGAAAGCGGCGTCGGAGGCAACTCGCACTCAGTACCCGTCACGCTCACCATAACCGCGACCACCGAGAGCTTTACCCTTACAACCACCACTGGAGCCACCACCTTCGTCATATCCGCTGTCGGAGGGAATGCTCAGGTCCCGCTCATGGTCAGCAGCACCAACGGATTCATTGTCGGCACCGGCGCCGGCGCGACCACGGCCTTGCCGCTCAGCTACACCTGCACTGGAAGCAGCGCTACGGTAAGTTCTCTCCCTGCCGCGGAAATTACCTGCAAACTTGCCCCTGGCGATATTAGCCAGCCCACTAACTTCCCGACCCCGACGATCAGCCTGTATACGACGGCTCCGACGACGCAACTCCGCTCACCGCTCGGCCGCAGCCGCTTCTTCTACGCACTGCTGCTCCCCGGTCTGTTCGGAGTAGTCTTCGCGGCAGGATCGCGCACGCGCGGCCTGCGCCTGCTGGGCCTGATCGTGGTCCTATGCTTCTCAACCATGTGGCTGGGTTCCTGCAGCGGAGGCAGCACCAACACAAGCCCCACAAATCCCGGCACGCCGACCGGAACTTACACAATTACAGTCAGCGCCACGACCGGCGGGACAAATCCAGTGACGAACTCAAACGCGCCGTTCACGTTTACGCTAAAGGTGAATTAAGAACAGGGGTCAGAGGCTAGGGGCTAGGGCTTAGGGGCTAGGGGTTAGCGAGAACCAAAACAACCCGGTTTACTGGCCACTGATCACTGATCCCTAGACCCTAAGCCCTGATCCCTAGTCCTTGCTCCAACAGTCATGGCCTCCTGTGCAAAACGCCTCGCACTTTGCCACTTGCGCGCCTGCGCCGAGGCGAGTACGATTATCTTGTTCTCATTGGCCACGTTCCCGCGTAGGCCTTCCGCGCCCCAGGCCGTTTCCCGGCGGCGCGACGGGTTCCGATAACGGATTACCGAATACGCAAAACTTAACAAGTTGTTTTCGCCAGTTAAGAGTGCTTCACCATAGAGCGGTCGAGGAATTGTGTAATTCTGCAGTTGGGTGATTCTTAAATTGAAAACCGCCTACCCGGTAAGGGTTCCAGTTACTCAATCGCCGAATTTCCCGGTTACTCGATTAGAAAATGGCTTAGCGCCAACAGTGTGTGAGCCTGCCGCAACCAATGGGGAACCTGAAATTTTGAAGTTTTTCACCCTGCACCGGATCGAAAGCCGGCCTCGCAGGCTTTGAGAGGACTATGAACGCAGGACCGTCAGGACCAGGACGCGGATCAGGACAAGGATCCGGACAAGGGCAAGGATCAGGAAGACCCTCCGGAGGTGGTGGAGGCAGAAGCCGTCGGCGTCGGGGACGCAGACCCCCCAACCCACGCGGGCCACGCAACGCCGGCCCCGGCCAGGCGCGCCACAATCAGGATGGCATCTACACCGCGCCCATGGATCACAGCTATCGCGCCGCCTTATCGGGCAATGGCAATGGCGGAGGAGGACGGCGGCAACGTCCCGGATTCGCCGCGCCTTTTGCGCCGGTCGATCCTGAGCCGCTGCCCGCTTTGCGCGAAGATTCCAACTCGCGCATCTTTGCCTTCGTCGACGACCTGTTCTTTGCGGCCAAGATTCAAGAGACCGCGCGCAAACTCAACGTGAAAGTCGAGTTCGCCAAGAACGACAAAGACCTGGCCGAGCGCATGCAGCAGAATGGCGAAGAGAAACCCTCGCTGATCATCTTCGATCTGAACAACGCCAACGCCAAGCCGCTAACGCTGATCCCCAAATTGAAGGCGAAGCTTAAGAAGGGAACCTCGATCATCGGATTCCTCTCACACGTGCAGGGCGACCTGAAGCAGAAAGCTCACGAGGTCGGATGCGACATGGTCCTGCCCCGTTCGGCATTCTCCCAGAACCTGCCTCAACTGCTGCGCCGCCACGGAGCGCCGGAAGACGAAAATCCCACGGTGCAATAGCTCGCTCGGCTGCAAGTTGTTGAAAGCAAGGGAGCGGGTTAGAACGGCGCGTCTTGGTGCGAGATTTATTGCTTTAAGCTATTCGTACGTACACCCCAACTGCCTGATTCCAAGGCACATACAGCCGCGAGTTAAATCGATTTAACTGTGCGTTTAATTGAGGCGAAGTCGCAGATGGGCCAAGGGTCACTCCGGGAGCCGAAACGCGTTCAGCGTGGCGGAGAATCGCCGGGCGGGGCATCGTGCGTGGTGGCCGAGAGCCCTTCCGGCGCCTTTCAGCGGGTAAACATTTCCACCAGCACGTTGGAAACGGTATAGGCGGTCTTAGGCGAAACCACGCCAAGCCGCCGGATCAATCGCTCACGAGCTACGGTACGCAACTGATCCAGCGCGACCTGCCCCGTCTTATTCCGGAAGACGAGGTTCACGCGCGTTGGATAGTTACGCTGGGTCGTGGTCATGGGGGCTGCGAGAACAGTCTCTAGGGCTTCGTTCATGTCATCAGCGGAGACGACTAGGCATGGCCGGGTCTTTTTGATTTCTGCTCCCCTTGACGGGTCAAGAGCGACGAGCCAGACTTCGTCGCGCTTGGGATGGCTCACCATGTCCACTCCTCGTCGTCAAACGCACTGGGAGGCAGACCGTCGAGCAACATTTCCCGCTTGATCGGCTGCGCTGCGGCAAAGGCCTCTTTCCAGCCCTCGCGCGGGGCGCGATGAGGTGCGATGATTAGGCCTTCGGGAGCGACGCGGACTTCTACGACATCGCCGAAGCCGCACTGCGCTATCAACGGCTTAGGGATGCGGATGCCGCGTGAGTTGCCGATGCGTGTGAGTTCTAAGAGCATAACAACCTCCGTAGCCACATTGTAATTACATCGTGAAACCGGAGTCAAGCCCCCGATTCAAGTTGGGAAGCCGGCAAGAACTCAAAAACTGAGAACCGAGAACTGAGAACTGAGAACTGCTCCCTACCCCGGAGGCCAGTTCAGCCCGCGTCCCCCCAATAAATGGACGTGAAGATGAAAAACAGTCTGCCCCGCACCCGGCCCCACGTTCACCACCGTGCGGTATCCCTGCTCAACATTTCGCTGGCGCGCAATCTCCGCTGCCACCAGATGACAACGGCCAATCACGTCGGCGTCCTCGGCCTGCGCTTCGTTCAATCCCGCAAAATGTTTCTTCGGGACGATCAGCACGTGCGTCGGAGCTTTCGGCTTGATGTCTTCAAAGGCAAAGACATGCTCGTCCTCATAAACTTTCTTCGCGGGAATCTTGCCGCTGATGATGCGGCAAAAAAGGCAGTCGCTGTTCAGGTCAGTCATGGTCTGTCACCGAAAAAATCACTGTGTTAAAAACGATAGCACCTGAGTCAGGGAATTGTCAGCGGCCAGTCGCTATCTAAATTTCGTGACTAATTCTGCAAACGGCTCAGAGCCCACGTTCCATGTGCCCTCGAAGGGATTATCCAGATCCATCAGCACAAAGTTGGCGAAGAAAAGGAGCATGGTCGTAATTGCAATCGAAACCAAACCAAGCGCCAGATTGCGAAACGGAAAAAAGAAAAGCAGAAACAGAATCATCGCCGCTGTAAGTGTGACGAATACCACCAGCGTCTGCGGCATTCGCTTCACGCTCAGGGCAAGCCGTTCATCGCGGTGCGCGCTCGCCTGATTCGCAATCTCAAGCAGCCTCTGGTAGAGGATGCGCTCTGTGTCGCTCTCCGGCTTTACGTCAGTGACGCTCGAAATCACCGCAGAGAATTGTTTATCGGTCTTGTCGGTGTCTTCGCCCGCCGACAGCGACTTCCATTCCGTTTCCGCAACTCCCCGCGCATAAGTCTTCACCGCCCGCACGATCGGTTCGCGCACGGACTCTTTCAATCGCTGGCTGAAAAGCAGCAAGTCCTTCAACGCCCCCGACTCCTTTTGAATCATGCTTTCGACAGCCGTGAACTGTCCCCAGATCACATAGATGGCGAACGCATACACAACGCTGTACAGCGTCCCGATGATCTGGAGAAGCGCACCGATCCCCTCGGCATCGTTCTCGAAAAGCTTATGAAAGCCAGCGATTCGCAAGACAAAGTAAATCGCCACCGCGACCGCGATAATCTTTGCGGCGCGAATGCGCGCAGTTCCGGGAATCACGTCTGGCATCATAGGAAACCCAGTGGTTAGGGGCTAGGGGTTCGGGGGTTTGGGGGCAGTTCACCCATGCTGGCTGATTCCTTACCCCTAATCCCTATCCCCTGCTTAATCCAATCTCACTAAAAACACCGCGCCCTCCGTAGTCGTGGTCTCACCCGCAAGCTGATCGGCGCGCTGGCGATCGTCGTCGAGAACCCGCACCCTCACCCACCAATCACCCGCGGGACTCTTCAGGCATTTTACTTTTGCCGTTCGGTATCGGTGTTCGAGATGATCCGTTAACTTTCTTGCTGCGTCTTCGTCAGGGAAGCCGCCTATCTGCACTGCCCACTTTCCGCCGGTTTCGAGCGGCACCGGCGATTGCATCACTTCAACTCTTACTTCGGCGACTCCGGGCGTGTAGACGTCGAGCTTGCGGGCGGCGGCCAGCGATAAATCAAGTAAGCGCCCTGGGATGAACGGCCCGCGGTCGGTCACGCGCACCAGCGCAGTGTGGCCAGTCTTTAAATTGGTGACGCGCACAATCGACCCCAGCGGCAGAGTGCGATGCGCGGCCGTCATCGCGTGCATGTTGTAAACTTCGCCATTCGATCCGCGGCGGTTGTGATACGGAGGACCATACCAACTTGCTTTGCCGGTTTCAGTAGCCAGGGGCACAGCGCCAGCGGGAATCGTGGGCTCGGCCAGATCTGCGCCGGTTTTATCCTTGCGCTCGGCTTCCGATGGATTTTTAGTTTTCGCGGAGTCGCCGGCAGGCGGAGGAGCAGGCGCTTCGGCAGAAGGTGACGGTGGCACCGGCACATTCACGGGAGTCTGCTTGGGATGGCCGCAGCCTGAGAGCAGCAGCAAGATGGCTAACAGCGCCACAAGCCTGGCGCAATCGATCGAAGCTGCTCGACGTAGCTTCACTTCTTCGAGGCTTTTTGCTGTTCCATGTAGTCGGCCAGTTCGGTGAGCTTCACGCTGGCCACGCGCAGCGCTTTGGTCGAATGCTGGCGCACCGCCGGGACAACTTCGTCGTTCAGGTATTTGATGAATTCGGGAATCTCTTTCTCCATGCGTTCGGCGGCTTCGGCGACAGTCTTGCTGACGCGCGCCGATGCGTCTTCCACCTTGCGGTTAAAGTCGTTCATGATGCTCCTCGATGCTGGGCGTGTATGAACTCACGCGCGGGTTGCGGATGCCAGACAGGGCTATTATTTCGTGGTTCGGAGCGCGGGGTCAATGGCGGTCGAGTTTCTCTCGTGCGGTCTCAGCGGGTGTTCTCAGCGTCCCGCTGCGTTCAAGCTTCTGACCTTTGCGAAAATTAAACCAAAAGCTTGAACCGCAGAGGACCGCCGAGAACACCCGCAGAGACCGCTGAGAGATCCGCTTTTCTAAGTTCAGCTTGCAGTAAGGATTCCATCCTTGATAAAGTAAGGATTATGCCCAAGGTGACATCCAAGCTGCAGTTGACCGTCCCCAAGGCCATTGCTGACCAGTACGGTATCCGGCCGGGCGACGAACTGGAGTGGGTTCCCGCGGGGGAGAGCATTCGCGTCGAACTCGTGCGCCACAAAGCCAAGGCCGGACACGAACTGACGACAGAGGAACGGCTGGCGCTGTTCGATGCCAACACGAAGTGGTTAGACGAACTCCAGGCGGAACAACTGAAAGAAGCAAAGGCTAAAGGCACGAGCCTCACCCGGGAAACCCGCGGCTGGACGCGCGAGGAGCTATACGAAGATGAGAGGGGATTACCTCGTGGCCTCCCTCGTCGACACTAATATCCTGGTCTACCGTTGCGACCCGCGAGATCCCCGCAAACGCGAAGCGGCGCGTCAGATTTTGCGCGCCGGTGAGAAATCCGGCGAGTTCCGAATTTCGCATCAGTCGCTGGTTGAGTTTGTGAATTCCGTGACGCGATTGCGCGGTCGAACCGAACCGATCATGACTCTAGGCGATGCGACGCGGCAAGCGGAATTATTCATGTCGGAATTTCCCGTTCTTTATCCGAACGAGCATGTGTTCCGCGCCGCATTGTACGGAGCGGCAACGTATCGCTTGCCCTGGTTTGACGCGCACCTATGGGCGTACGCATCGCACTATGGCATTTCTGAACTTGTCTCCGAAGACTTCGAACATGGCCGTATGTACGGCGCGGTGCGCGTGAGAAATCCATTTGTGGCGCTAGGTTTGGGCTAACCTTGAGAAGGTGAAGACGCCACAGTCCATCCCTAATTCGCTTTCGGACCGCCAGCAACGCTGCCTCCGCAAGAACATTCTCGCCTGGTACGACCTGCATAAGCGCGATCTCCCCTGGCGTACGAGCAGCGATCCGTACCGCGTATGGCTTTCCGAGATCATGTTGCAGCAAACCCGCGTGGCAGCGGTAATCGATCACTATCAGGAATTCCTGCGGCGCTTTCCCACGGTGGAGAAATTGGCTGCTGCGCGCGAGGCCAGCGTGCTTGCGGCATGGAGCGGCCTCGGCTACTACCGGCGCGCGCGCATGATGCACGCAGCCGCAAAAGTCATCGTGCGCGAGCTCGGCGGAAAGTTTCCGGCGACCGAAAAAGCGCTGCGCGAGTTGCCTGGTATCGGCCGCTACACGGCGGCGGCAATCGCCAGCATCGCGTTCAACGAGCCGGTCGCAGTCGTAGATGGAAATGTCGAGCGCGTGTTGCAACGCGTAGCGGGGAAGCGGCTTGCAGGCGAAGAATTATGGATCGAGGCGAATCGCCTGCTGGATGCCAAGCGTCCCGGCGACTTCAACCAGGCGATGATGGAGTTAGGCGCGACGGTGTGCACGCCGCGCGCGCCGGCGTGCTTAACATGTCCGGTGGTCGGCCTGTGTGCCACGCGCGGAGAGCTGGCGAAGTCCGAAAAAGCAGCAAGACAAAAGAAGCGCGAGATTCATTACACGCTGAATTGCCGCAATGGAGATGTCCGAGATGCTGAAGTGTTCCTAGTGCAGCGGGCCAAAGATGCGTCGCTAATGCCCGGCATGTGGGAGTTGCCCGAGTTAGCGAACATGAATGGAGACGTTCCGGCATTCACGCTGCGGCATTCGATTACGATAACGGACTACACCGTGCGCGTGTGGCGCGGCGTCGCAACATCGACAGAGTTCGGAAAATGGATTCCAGCTGAGCGCTTGAAAAAAATTGCACTTACTGGACTGGCGCGAAAGATTCTGCGGAAGGTGGAAATGCTTTGAGCATTCTTACGCTGAAAGGCCGCCTTACGCTGGCGGCTGGCAACTGGCGGCCGGCAGCTGCTTTGTCTCCGCATCGTCTAGAATAAAAGCAGGTCAGAGTGAGAACGTATGCGCTGGCTGCGACGCATCCTGAAACGACAAACCGGAGGACGACCGATGGCGGCATTGACTGCGGGCACCAAAGCGCCCGATTTTGAATTGAAAGCATTGGATGGCAGGAGTTTCGTGCTCAGCGAAGAGTTGGCGCATGGGCCGATCATGTTGGCATTTTTCAAGGTGTCGTGTCCTATTTGCCAGTATGCGTTTCCGTTTCTCGAGCGACTGGAGCGCGCGTACGGACATACGACTGCCAGAATCATCGGCGTTTCGCAGAACGATCCTAAGCAGACCGTAGCGTTCAGCAGAGAGTTTGGCGTGACATTTCCTGTGCTGCTCGATGACACGGAATCCTATCCCGTATCGAATGCGTACGGCTTGACCAACGTCCCAAGCGTGTTCTGGGTTGGGCAGGACGGCGAGATTGAAATCTCGAGCGTGGGCTGGGTGAAGGCTGACTTCGAAGAGGTCAGCAGAAAAATGGCGGAGGCGCGAAACATTCCTCCTGCGCTCGTGTTCAAACCCGGGGAAGACGTGCGCGATTTTCGCGCTGGTTGAAGCTCCAGGAATTAATCCCGCGGTCGCGGGAAAGTTGATCAATCTTAACCAGCCCGGCGTTCGCCATTGTTGAATACTGGCGGGGTTTGGAATTCCTAAAGTAGCTCGCTGCCGTCTTTTTGTGTCTCCGATTCCAACCGTTACCACGTACGATCAACCAAGTTTCTTACTGCCTCTCATCTCAACGGATGGTTTTCATGCATAGATTCACCCGAATGTTTTTCCCGCTGTCCTGCGCGATTTGCGCGCTCCTGGCATTCCTGACTGGTTGCGGCGGAGGCTCAAGCTCGAGCACTGGGACGGGACAATCCGCCCAGTTCACGCATGTCTACGTGGTGTTCCCTCCAAGCAGCGGCGTCAATAATCAGCACCTGATGGCTACGGTCATGAACCAGGCCGCGATTGAGGGCGTGACCACACAAACCTTATGGCGGGATGCGGAAACCGGCACGCCCGGACTAGCAACCTGCAGCCCTGTGGGCACCGATACTTGCCAGATAGATTCTTCTGGTTGGACGCACACCTACGACTGGACAACGATCGACAGCAACAACGCGCAATGGTTCAACGTGGCGGGAGCGAAGAAGGTCAACATCATTGTGGTTGGAATAAATGGGCCGGGCACGCTCCCCGTGTGCCTTTACTACAACAATTGCATTAATCAGGACACGCCCTACTACGTTACGTCTGCAAGTTGGGTGGGGCATTTCACTCCGGCAGCTACGCAGGACGTTGTCAACGCCAATAAAGACGGCTGCACCAACGACGTCGGGCTGGTCGCTACCTCGATGACGCGCGCCGCGAATGGCGTGGTCACCGTGACCATGCCCAATCAACCCAGCAACGGCCAGCTCATATACAACAATGGCGACCTCATCTGGGTGGGAAGCAGTACGCCTTCGAACTTCAACATCGCGCAGGAAGATATTACGAGCGTGCAGGTTCAATCGAACGTTCTCACTATCACGTCGGCCAACAGTCTTCCGGTGGGCACACAGGTAATTTTTGAAGGCCTGGGATCGGCGACTTTTTTAAACAATCAGACGGTGACGATCACTTCCTCCACGCCCACGCAGTTCACGGCGAACTTCACCAATGCAAATTACGGTCCCACTGCGGTCGGCGCAGGCACAACTAATCCTCTGGGAGTTCCGGTACTGAACGCCACGTCCACTTCATTTCAATACCAATCGGGCATTCAATCCGCGGGCACGTCGAGCGTTCAGCAGACTGTGATCAGTGCAGAGCAATCCTACCCGGTTCCCTACGAAACGCCTTACATGACTGCGTATGAAGCGTTTGTCGCGGCCGTGATCGCGCATTACAATGCGTCGGCAAATCTTTCGCAGATTTCTTACATGCGTGTGGGCCGATCGGTTGGCGGAGAAGCGTATCCCTACTGCATCTCGAACCTCGAAAACTTGCCCGCTCCCAACACTTACAGCATGACAGCGTGGCTGAACTTCTACACGGATATCGATGAGTTTGTGCAGGCGCAGAATCCGAAGATGGAAATACTGGATCCTCTGAACGAGTCGGGAAGTGGAAGCACAGCGGACAAGACCTACGGAAGCGACGAGGCGGGCATCGCGGTGAGCTACAAAAACGCGTCGGGTGCCACGAATGGTTTTGGCAGTCAGGGACTGCAGGCCAGCGACATTACCAACTACGCCGCCGCCTCTGATTGCAGCTCCGACTGGTGCAACATGTTCAATCAGTATTACCAAACCGGAATTCCGCTCGAGTTGCAGCAGTATGGTCTGTCTGCCCCTGTTGCCATCACGAATACGACCAGCGCCACCGGCGACCTGCGGCCCTTGTTGCCATTTGCCGTTCAGCGGCACATGACGGTGCTCGAGCTTTATTATCTGGACGCGCTGCTCGCCTATGATCCGAATTACTGTGTGCTCACGGGCACGGCGGGAGCGTGTGATGCCACTAGCAGCGTTTCCATTCCGACGATTGAATTGCCCGCCGGAGACCAGTACACATATTTTCAGGCGGTGGGCCAGCCCGGACAGACCGGCGCAACGGGTGACGGATCTTACGCGACCACGATCAACACAACACAAGGGCAGCACTAGCTGCGGTCTGTCGCGGCTAGTAGCCAGTATCTAGTATCTGGTACCTGGAGAGATTTAGTTAGCCGGACAGGGCGCGCCTGCTGCCTGCCATTGTTTTACCTTCGCCGAAAACTCATCATGCGGTATGGGAACGGGAGTTCGACCTTCGCCCGGATTCCATCCCCACATGACGAGCTTGTCTTCGGTAAGGTGCTCGACCAACTGACTGACATTCCGGTTTCGATTTTGCTTTGGATCTTTGATCGATTCGCAAAGCTGCGCATCTGTGAGACCTTGCCAGATCATCGGCATGCCCGGAGGCGGCAGGCGCCAGCCCGGCGCACCGGGAGGAAGATGCGCGCCGTCAAGGTTGTGATCCTGATGGCAGGTGCTGCATTTTACTGACGTCACTCCCGAGCCCGTGGCTCCGCGGCGAATGTTCATCGTGTGCGGATGCCCGTCATCGCCCTGCCGCGGGAAGTCTCCCTTGGAATGGCAGTTCATGCAGCGCGGACTTCGCAGCACGGAAACGAACGCGACGAAAAGCGTTCCATCGCCGCTCGCTGCGGCAGCAGAAGGTTTCGTCGGCACCGGCGGCTCAGCCGCAGCGGCCGAGTGCGAGAACCATAGCGCTGCGATGAAGCCACAAAGAATTAGACTCGCCAGAAAAAAATTAATCTGAACCTTCTTCATACGGCCTCCGTCAGACGAATAGGTAACCTGCGGATTCGTTTTCCTGTAACCGCAAATACGGCATTTGCGATCGCCGGCGCAGCACAGGGAACACCCGGCTCTCCAATTCCACCGGCCTTCTCTTTGCTTTCGACGATATGAGTTTCGATCTCAGGACATTCATTCATGCGCATTACCGGAAAAGTGTTGAAGTTCGTTTGCTGCAAGCGTCCGTTCGCGAAGGTCAACTCCTGAAAGAGCGCCGCTGACGCACCGAAAATCGCTCCACCTTCGGTTTGCGCGGCGATGATTCCGGGATTCACGTACTGCCCGCAATCGATCGCGCAAACCATGCGGTGCACTCGCACCTTGCCATCGGTGACCGAAACTTCGGCAACGTGCGCCGAGTAACTTTCAAAAGCAAAATGCACCGCGATGCCGCGCCCCATGCCCTTCGGCAGAGGTTTACCCCATCCCGCTTTCTGGGCGGCCAGATCGAGCACGCCAAGATAGCGCGGCTGTTTCTGCAGCAGCTGTCGCCGGAACTGGTATGGATCTTTCTGCGCCAGCGCGGCCAGTTCATCCACGAAACACTCAACCGCAAACGCAGTATGCGAATGCCCCACCGAACGCAGCCACTGCACGGGCACTCCGATTTCCGCCTGATGACATTCGACCGTCACATTCGGAATCGCATAAGGAAGATCGTCAACACCCTCAACCGACGCGGGATCATAGGCCTTCCCCTTCATCATCATCGCCGCGAACGGAGTGCCTTCCATAATCGACTGCCCAACGAGGCGCGATCTCCAACTGACCGCATTGCCGCTCGCATCAATGCCGCCTTCGATCGCATGCAGAAATGCGGGACGATACCAACCGCCCTGCATATCGTCTTCGCGCGTCCAAATTACTTTGATCGGAGCGCCAGCCGCTTTCGCGACGTGCGTCGCTTCCACCACAAAGTCCGACTGCGGATTCGCCCGGCGTCCAAAGCCTCCACCGAGAAAAGTCGTGTGCAATTGAACTTTTTCGGTTGGCAGCCCCGCGATTCTCGCCGCGTTCGCGCGGTCCACCGTCTGAAACTGTGAGCCGGTCCACACCTCGCATGAGTCGGCGCGCAAATCCACCACGCAGTTCAGCGGTTCCATCATCAAATGTGAAAGATAAGGAACTTCGTAAACGGCGTCGATCTTCTTCGCCGCACTCGCGAGCGCACTGTCCGCGTCGCCGTCCTTGCGCACGCCGGGTCCGGGAGTCTTTGCGCGTTCACGAAAGTCCTGCATCATCGTGCTGGTGTTGAAGTTCGCCATCTTTCCTTCATCCCATTCAACACGCAGAGCGTCGCGCGCGACTTTCGCCTGCCAGAATGTGTCGGCGATCACGGCAACTCCGGCGGGAATCGCGATAATCTTTCGCACTCCGGGCATCGAACGCGCGCGCGTATCGTCGAAATTCTTCACGCTCGCTCCGAAGATCGGAGGGCGTGCGATCACCGCCGTCAACATCCCCGGCAGCTTCACGTCAATGCCGAATTCAGCCGTGCCGTTTATCTTTACGGAAGTGTCGAGGCGTTTGAGCGGCTTGCCGATCAACTTGAAGTCCTTTGGATCTTTTAGTTGAACGTTCGCGGGCGGAGCTAACTTCGCCGCAGCGCCGACGAGCTGGCCATAAGTCAACTTGCGAGTGCCGTTGAACACCGCTCCCGATTCCGTTCGGCACGTGGCTGCATCGACATTCCACTGCTGCGCCGCCGCAGCGATCAGCAAAGCGCGCGCGGCAGCTCCAGCCTGGCGAAACTGCTGCAGTCCCGAATACACGCTCGAACTTCCCCCCGTCATCTGCACACCGAAGACAGGATGGTTGTATTTGGGATCGACCGGGGCAGGCTCGTACCCAATCTTGCTCCAGTCGGCGTCAAGTTCGTCCGCCAGCAGCATGGGCAACGACGTATAAACGCCCTGTCCCATCTCCGAATGGTTCACGATCACCGTGATGTTCTCATCGGTGCCGATGCGCACAAACGCGTTCGGCATAAAAGAACTGCCGAGGGGTGGTTGCGCCGATGCGAGCTGGGTGACTCCGAAAAAATGAAATCCGATCAGCAACCCGCCGCTTGCAGCGACAGTCACCTTAAGAAAATCACGGCGCTGAATCCCTCGACCCGCATTTTCACTCGTCGTTTCTTGTCCGATCATCTTTTGACGAATCATCGCGCACCGCCCTTCGCCACCATCTCGGCCGCCCGATGAATCGCTTTTCGAATGCGCGGGTACGTTCCGCATCGACAGATGTTGCCGGTCATCGCCTCGTCAATATCCTCATCGCTGGGCGCGGGCTTCTCGCGCAGCAGCACCGCCGCGCTCATAAGTTGTCCCGATTGGCAATAGCCGCATTGCGGAACATCTTCTTCCAGCCACGCCCGCTGCAGCGGATGGCTGAGATCCGGCGATAGCCCTTCGATGGTAGTCACCGACGTGCCGGCCGCACGCGATACGGGCGCGACGCACGACCGCACCGCTTCTCCATTAATGTGCACCGTGCAGGCGCCGCATTGCGCCACGCCGCATCCATACTTGGTTCCTGTGAGACCGAGTTGCTCGCGAATCACCCACAGCAGCGGAGTGGATGGATCGACCTCCAGATCGACCCGCTTGCCATTCACGGAGAAGCCAATCATTGTTTGTTCTCCAGTTTTTGCCTCGTAATATGCATTAGACGACGGACAAGGCTGCCGCGTTGACATCGATTTTACACTGGGAACCGAAAAGAGAGCCGTGGCGATTGTCAATTTCCGGGGTGTGTTCGCGCGGCTGACTTACCGCAAGACGCGCAGGCTCTCGACGGAGGGCACGAAATAATACGAGCCGGTTAGCGGCTGAGTAAAACGTGTGAGCGCGTCGCGCGTGCCGTTGACTAGCCCCGCCATGCTATCGAGCATTCTGGAAAGCCGCTTCTGGTCCGCGCTGAAACCGACGAACACGGTGCCGTGGTCGCCGACGCTTCCGTAAGGCATGTTGCGCCGGAAGATGTTGCCAAACTCGTCCTGATCCGTACGGGCGACATGCGAATCCGCCGGCTTGTTCTCGAGTTCGATGCTGTCCCGCTTGCTGCGTCCCATGATGCGCTCTTGCTGATCGATCGGCACAGCTTCCCATTCAGCTGTTTTGTGCTTCCACTTTTGCAGCAAGAGGATTGAGCCGGCGGCGCCTGGAACTCCTTCGGGCAGAAGTGCCACGGTGGGAGCGTCAAGCAGCGTGGGATTCTCCGAGCCATCGATGAAGCCGGTAAGATCGCGATCGTGACGATAAGGCCAGCTCGAAGTTTCTTCTGCGAGCGTGGCTTGGCCAGCGAGGTCATGAATGACCGAGCGCGCCATATCGAAGATGACGTCATAAGCACTGCCGGAGAGCCACACCAGTGCATCGTGTTGCGTGGCTGGCATCGTGAATCCATCTGCGCCCTGAATTTCTTTATTGAAGCCTTCCACGCCCGCTGGCGCTTCGTCAGGAGCAATTTCGCGCCAGAGTTCAGGCCGAAATCCGATGACAAAGTTCACTCCTCCTGTAGTAGTTCGTGGTTCGCGGATAGCGGAAATTGCAGAAGCGAACTCCTTGAAGTTCTTCGCATCCAGAATGTCAAACTCCAGGTACGCATGCGAAGACGTTCCAAGAGCGAAGATTCCAGCTTGAGGCGTATACATGCGAGGAATTATATCGGGCACCGATGTGCATAACCGAGGTAACTTTAGCCAGCGCGGCATGCGTGCTAGCCTCGATATGTGATGTGTAATCAGTAGCTTCCAATAATTCTCAGCATTCACGATGCCTAGATTCCCCATCTTCCGCCTGGGCAAAGAGCCCGACAAGCCGGAACTGCCGGAAATGGCTGCGGCCGCGCCGTCGATTGCACTTGAAGGGCTCGCGGTCGGGGTCGACAACCTGCGGCACGATGTAGTTCTGAGCCCGCGCTTTGTGGAAGCCGCGCGCACGCATGTGATGCGATTGATCGTGCGTCATGGCGAATTGGAAGGACTAATTTCCGCCGAAGCTCCGCCGAAAACTCAGGGACCTTCGTGGATGAGAAACGCCGCCGCCGGAACACCTCGCGCGCCAGTGGAAAAATCCGACTGGAAGCCGCTGCTTGCCGAGTTGCATCTGACGGCTCTGAATCGCGCCAAGAAGGAAGAAAATATTTCCATCGACCTGCTGGCGCGCATGGCCGTGACCAAGTTTCTCCGCACGGAAATGAACCAGCAGTTCGCGCAGGTGCTGGAGCGCTGCCGCGTTCTGCTCAAGAATTATGAAGGCATACGCGAAGGCAAAGCAGTCGAGTATCGCGAGCGCGTCGCAGCCTTCCAAGTGCGCAAGAAAATCATCCTGCGCAAAACGGGACAGGATCTGTTCGAAACCGTGCGCGAGATCGAGAAGGAAACGCTGGCCCGCATGCGCCGGTCGTTATTTGGAGAAGCGAAAAAGAGCGACGCGAAAACGACCACAGCGAAAACGAGTGGAGAGAAAGCCGACGAACCTGGAAGCTCGGGTCTCGCCAGCTACGGTTTGTTTCTGAACCGCCTGGCATTCTCCGAAGACGGCCGCGACGACTACCTCTGCGCCGAACATTACGTAATGCTTGGCAATTGGGATCGCGATCCCGATCGCTATCATCACCTGCAAGATATCGTCTGGGCCTTTGTGCGCTCGCTGTTCGGCGAAGAGACCACGGCTGAAACTATCGATGGCTGGATTTGCGCACCCGAAAATGCTCGTGCTCTCGTAGGAACTGGAACGCCTGACGATTCCACCGCGGAAGGCGTCGCTCAGCAGAGTCGGCTGGCGAAGTGGGTTCGACTGCTCGAAGACGAGCAGGTTATGGAGTGCGTGATCGCCTCGTATCATACGGTGCCATTGCTCAGCCAGTACGCGCCGCGAATCAATCCGCAGCAGTTGAAGAATGCTTTGATCTCGCGTCCGGAATGCGATCGCGTCGAGCGCATGATTCAGGAGCATGGCAAGCTCTCGCCGAACAGCCTTTATGCCGCTGTCGCCAAGGTTGCGGGCTGCCGCGGCTCGGAGCGCGCGAAAGTCGCGGCGCGCTTTCTCCAGGATTTTTCTCAGTATCATCGCGATCTGCGGCGGCTGGAAGTGTTAAACGCCGCTCTCGACTCGGTGAACGTGGTCAGCACCGAGAAGCTGCGTGAGCTTTCCCGCATGAACGGAACGCTCTACGAATTTCTTCTGCCCGAAGAGCAGCAACCCGAAGAAGATCGCGTGTTGCGGCATGTGGTGCTCAAGGCCGATGTGCGCGACTCCACGAAGCTCACGCGCACCTTAATGGAAAAAGGGTTGAACCCTGCGTCTTACTTCAGCTTGAATTTTTATGATCCGGTGAACAAGCTGCTCTCGAAGTATGGAGCGCAGAAAGTTTTTCTCGAGGGCGATGCCATCATCCTCGCGATCCTCGAGCGTACTGGCGAGCCCGAACTTGCCGTGAGCCGCGCCTGTGTGCTGGCCCGCGAGATCATCGAGATCGTGCGCGGCTACAACGAACTCATGCAGCGCTCGGGCATGCCCGAACTCGAACTGGGCGTGGGCATCACGCTACAGGAGGCAGCGCCGCTTTACCTGATGGATGGCGAGCATCAGATCATGATTTCCGAAGCGCTGAACGAGAGCGACCGCCTTTCTTCCTGCAACAAACGCGCCCGCAAAATAATGGAATCGCAGGCCGGGCCATTTCACGTCTTCGTGTTCCAGGCGAGTGCCGAGCCTGCTAAGGCTGGCGAGGTTCCGAAAAACGACGCTGAAAATTCCGAAGACCTCATCAGCTACAACCTCGGCGGCATTCGCATGAACGAAGCCGCCTTCCGCAAACTCGAGCAGGAAATTTCGCTCGTGCCCTTGTCGATGAAGCTGCTGCCTTCGATCACGCCTTCCGATAAGGGCGAATACCAGCTTTTCGGCGCCACCGTTCCGGTCGACCGCGACATCTTCCGCAAAATCGTGGTGCGAAAGAGCCGCGTGCCGCAAATCAACGTCGAGGACTTCTCAGTCCAGGGCTGGACCGACCGCACCTACTACGAAGTCTGCACCGACCCCGCCATCTACGCCGCGCTGGAAAAGAAGAAGAGCGCTAGCAGGTAGTAGCGAGTACCTGGTACCTAGTACCGAGTGACCCCAGTTCCGCGGGGGCGGACGCTTGACGTTGCAGAATCCTTCACATTGCAGGGTCTTGCGGAAAGGGGTAGACTTCCGTCGGCGGTCCAAAAACCGGCTCACCCCCAGAGTCGCCGACGCCTGAGCGAACTTCAATGTCAAATTTTCACGGCAACCCGCGCCCGGCGTGCCTCAAGAACGTGTGGTCGATCCTGCTCACATCCCTGGCGATCGTCGTGTCGACTCTAGGTGTTGCGGGGGCCGCGGGCAGCAACATTACTTCGTTTGATTATCCGGGTGCCACGCTTACAGCAGGCGTGGCGATCAACCAGAGCGCGCAGGTGGCGGGCATCTACACGATTGGCAGCCAGGCCCACGGATTCCTGCGAACGGAGAGCGGCGCCTTTACCTCCTTCGATCCGCCCAGTGCGATCTCAACTGGTGTCTACGGCATCAACGACAGCGGCGAAGTTGTTGGAAACTACAGCTACAATCACACTCAGTCGGACGGGTTTATTCGAAGTGCCAGCGGAAGCTTCACGATTGTAGACGTTTCCGGCAGCGGATACGGCACGACCGTGGCGGGCGTCAACGACTTGGGCGAGACCTGCGGCTATTGGTTCGACGCGAGCGACGTAGCCCACGGTTTTGTACGAGACGGCAACGGGAGTCTCACTTCCTTCGACGTGACCGGCGCTGCGAGAACCTACCCAACTCACATAAACGCGGGCGGGCAAGTCGCCGGAGAGTACCTCGACTCCACTGACAACCAGCATGGATTCGTGCGCGATCAGAGCGGAAATATCACGGCTTTCGACGCGCCGGGGGCCGGAACGGGTAGCGGCGAGGGCACGGTGGTGAACGGAATCAACTCAAGCGGCGAGATAGTTGGCGTGTATGCCGACAGCGATTTCGTGTGGCACGGCTACACCCGCGACTCGGCCGGCAACTTTACCACTTTCAACGCCCCGCACGCAGGCGGGGTGTCACAGGGCACGCTTGCCCAAGGCCTTAACGACTCAGGCCTCGTCATAGGCTACGTCGTAACCGGTGCCGGTTCGAGAATCTCCTTTACACGCAACGGCGCCGACAGCTTCACGATGTTTAACGCTCCGAATGCCGGCACTGCCGCCTCCACGGGCACGGCCGCGAACGCGGTTAACAATTCCGGCACCAGCACCGGGTCCTACACCGATGCGGAAGCGAAGACGCACGGTTTCATAAGGTTCTGAGCGGGGCGCCCCACATTTTTCGCGCTCTGTCAGGCTTACGGGAAGTTTTGATCGGGGGAAAAAAAGGAAGGAACGTCCCACTTTCGCGGCCAACCCCCGCCGCTGGAATGGTTTACGCGCGAAATTAGCCACTAGTTATACAAAATGATCCAAAATTGTTGTCAAGAGGAAGAAAGGGCGAAAGGCTGAGCTAGGTTGATGAAAGGAAAGGAAATATAAAGTTGGCTAATATGACGGTTTTGACCTATGCAAAATGTCATACTAGAGATAGAGGGTAAATAAAGAAACAGCAGGTCCCTCCTACGTCGGGGTGACAAGCCCGACGGAGCATGGCGGCAGTTGTGGAAACTCTTGCGGGCCTCTTGGAGGTGCCAGCTGGCAAGGGGTCCTTCAACTGCGTAAATGCCTCGCTTGCGCGAAGCACTTACTTCGCTCAGGGTGACAATTCGGAATAGTACAAACGTCGCGGCCTTTTGGCCGCGACTTCTATTTGTGGGCAAAAAGGAGCGCGAGACTGAAACACAGGAAGATTCGGGGAGGCCGGATCAAGGGATCCCAAGAGCGTGGGGTGTGGGCGGAGCTCTACTTTATGGTCCTGGCCATGACCTACGGACTGAAGGTGTCGAGCCCCTATGGAGGGTTCGGCCCGTATGACGTGGGCGTGGAGAGTGGCATCGGGCCCGTTCTGCGGGTTCAGGTAAAGTGCACACTCTTTGAGTGCCGCAAGGGCAGTTACCGCATAGCCATTCAGATGAAAAGTGGGGCGAAGGGACGGCATCTCTATCCTCCCGGAACGGTGGACTTTTTCGCGCTTTATGTCGTCCCAACGGATGATTGGTACATCATCCCTTACGCAATGGTGCGGAACCGGAAAGCGAACGTGTATCTCAAACCAAGTATGAAAAAGCAGAAATACGGCAAGTACCGGGAGGCATGGCATTTGCTGCTGGATGCTAGCAAGGGCGGCACTCAGGGGCCGATCGATCTTCAGGCGTGCGGCGATGACGGCGATACAGCACAGGGTCGGCGAGAAGTGATAGAACGAGCCGCGATCAGAAAGATGTTCCGAGGCGTGTTGCAGAGCTAATCAGAAACGGCCCGATTTCTCGCAAAGGAGATGAGATAGTCGCACACGTAGCCTGCGGGTAGGGACTATACTCAGCGATGTTCTGCACGCAGACGCGGGAGGAAGCATGTTTCACCTGGTCTGGTACATTTTGATTGGGCTGATCTCGGGGATTATTGCGAAATCGGTAATGCACGTGCATATGACCATCTTCTGGACGATCGTGCTCGGCATTATCGGATCGATCCTGGGAGGCGGCATTACGCATATGTTTTCGCGTCCGTCGAACGAGCGGTATCATCCGGCCGGTTTAATTGTTTCGATATTGGGGGCGATGCTGGTTCTGTTCATTTGCTTCAAGCTGAAGATACATTTTCCGCAGGTTAATCCGTTCTAGGTTATTCACGAATAGCCTCCGTAGTGGAAACAGGTCCCAAATTCCCGCGCCATGCCCTGTGAAGGATTTACTGATGTGCCGGTCGCGGCGGTTGACTCTCCATTACCACGCGCAGAATGCGGTTGATGCGCGTCTGGTAGCCCTTGCCATGGCCCTTGAGCCAATCGAGCACGTCCGCGTCGAGACGAATCGTCAGTTGTTTTTTCGCCGGGGGCCACGCTGTGGTTGCCTTCTTGAGAAATGTTTTGTCCAGCGGCGGGATGTCCGAGTAATCAATGTCGGAGTCCTTCATGCGGTCAATCCGCGCCAAGTCGCTCTTGATAGATTTTCTGTTCACGCCGGTTACCCTTCCTCATGGAGATAACGCGCGTTCCCTCGTCGCGCGGTGAATGGGTTATGACCACCAGTCGCCCCGCCAACAGGCCCAAGGTGATGAGCCGCTCTTCCCCGTAAGCGAAGCGGTCGTCTTCAAAGGTAACGCAGCGGCCGTCGAACACTCGTTCGGCATCTTCGAAACTGAGGCCATGCTTGGCGAAGTTCTTCCGGTTTTTTGCGTCATCCCATTCGTACTTCATTCCGTCTCAAGGGTTCCATTGTAACTCTTTTTGTAGTTACAAGCAAAGGCTAGCGGCCGACCATTTTTTGCAACTCTTCAGGGTAGCGCGCGCCTTGTACTGAAATCTTTGAGGCGGCGATATCCAGTTCGCGGAGATCTTCGGGCGAGAGCTCGACTTTCTCTGAGGCGATGTTTTCTTCCAGGCGGTGCAGCTTGGTTGTGCCTGGGATCGGAACGATCCAGGGCTTCTGGGCTAGCAGCCAGGCTAGCGCGATCTGCGCGGGGGTTGTTTTTTTCTGTTGCGCGAATTTTTCGACCATATCGACCATCGCCTGATTTGCTTTGAGGTTCTCCGGCGAGAAGCGCGGGACCTGGCTGCGGAAATCGGTTTTGTCGAACTTTTTATCTTCGCTGATCTTGCCGGTTAGAAAGCCCTTGCCGAGAGGACTGAAGGGAACGAAGCCGATGCCGAGTTCTTCGATCGTGGGAATCACTTCGGCTTCAGGTTCCCGCCACCACAGCGAGTATTCGCTTTGCAGCGCCGTGACCGGTTGAACTTTGTGGGCGCGGCGGATCGACTGCACTCCTGCTTCGGAGAGGCCGAAGTGCTTTACCTTCCCTTGCTGAATCAGATCTTTTACCGCTCCCGCAGTTTCTTCGATGGGGACATTGGGATCGACGCGGTGCTGATAGAAGAGATCGATGACATCGGTCTTGAGGCGCTTGAGGGAGGCTTCGGCTACCTGCTTGATGTGTTCGGGGCTGCTGTCGAGCCCGGCTTGTTTTTTCGTGACTGGATCAATTTTGAATCCGAACTTGGTGGCGATCACGACTTGCTTGCGGAATGGCGCGAGAGCTTCGCCCACTAGTTCCTCGTTGGTATAGGGGCCATAGACTTCGGCGGTGTCGAAGAAAGTGATGCCGCGCTCTACTGCCGCGTGGATGAGGGAGATCATTTCTTTTCTGTCAGGAAGCGGAGTGTAAGAAAAACTCATCCCCATGCAGCCGAGGCCGATGGCGGAGACTTCAAGATTGCTTTTTCCAAGTTTGCGTTTCTGCATTGTTTCTCCTTTTATGAATGTGACAAGGCTCCTAAATTAGATGTGTGCCGAGTTTCGGAATATGCAAAACCTGGGCTGGTACATGCAAACATGGCAGCGTGGGCGATGCGGACCCAGCTTTGCGACGCCATCTGAGTCTTATTTTCTGTCGCCCCTTCGGGGCTTGTTCCTCGTCCCGCTTCTGACCCCACGGCTTGCGCCGTGGGCTGCATTCTTTCGCCACTTCGCGGCTGATTTTCGCAGAAGCGCCTTCAGAAGTTTGATCCGACGCGTGAGGGGCGGAAGGGAATTGAGAAGGTTGCTTCTACATCTACGGGAGCGCCGTTTTTCGTGGCGGGCTGGAATTGCCACTTGGCGATAGCTGCGCTGGCGAAGTGATCGATGCGGTCATCGACGCTGCGCAGGACGCGCACGTTGCCGACCGTGCCGTCGCTGTGAATCACGGCGTAGAGAATCACAGTGCCGCCAATGTTCTGACGCATCAGCAACTCTGGATAGGCGGGATCGACTTTGCGCGTGGCTGTTGGCGCGGAAAGATTTTCGTCTGATGAATCGCCTGAGGTAGCGCGAGAAGATGGGGTACCTGATGCGTTGTCCGGCTTGAGGGCGGCGAAGCGGACGATCCAACTGCCTCCGGCGGAGTTGAGGTTGGGCATGCTGAGGCTGAGCGAGTAGAACTTGCGCGTGCCGAAGACGGCGCGCTCTTCTTCGGAAAGTTTGCTTTCGCCTTCCGGTTGCGTGCGGGCTGGGATGCGCGGCGGGCGCGCGTTGGCGAGCAGGTTGGGATTGACTGTGTTGGCTGGCTCATTCTTTGGCTCGGGATCGCCTGCGACTGGTGACGTGGCGTTCGAAGTTTTGCCGACGTAGAGTCCGGAGGGAAGATTGCTGTTTTTCTTTCCAGACCCCGCTGCGCTGTCTCTTCCGTTTTCTGCTGCTGCGTCGGGCGTTCCTGAGGCTCCGCGATGGCCTTCGGGCGTGGCGGCGAAGTTGCCGCGGCGGTTGCCTGCGGGAGGATTCGGCGGCGCGCCCACCGCGGGTTTGAGATTGAGCGCGATCATGCTGTTGCCGGAGTGGGAGCGTCCGGTGCCGAGCGAAGGCGGCGGTGCGATTACATCTTGCGAATGTTTGCTGAATGAACTTCTGCCCGGAATGGCGCGTTGTTCGTCGAGCGCGAGCTGCGGAGCAGGAGCAATCACGGAAGAGCGAGCGATGTTGAGGTCGCCTGGGCGGCGCGTTGAGTTGGATTCCATGGCGGGCGGAGGCGCGATGACTGCCGTTTGCAATGCCTGCACGATTTTCTGCCGCGCCGATTGCAGGTCGGGTGGTGGCGCGATTACGGAGCGTTCTATTTGTGGTGCCAGGCGCGAAGTTTCCGATGCCGGAACTGCTGGGGCTGGTCCGATTGGAACTTGCGGCTTGCCCGACCATGCGACAACGTTGGGCAGAGTGACATCGTGTTGCAACTGGATGTGGGGCGCAGTGACGATGGTCTGCGAGCGGTTGTCCGGTTCGTGAGGGACGGAGATGATCGGTTGCTGCGAGAATTCGGGATCAGATTTTCGGGCGTGGGCGGAGTGCGAGCGCCGAGTGTCGAGCGGCGGCAGATATTGCGACGCTGTGTAGTGAATGACTTCGGAGTGTGTGAATGCGGATTGAGATGTGGCGTGGGGTTGCAGGGCGAGCAGGCGCGTCCCGGCCCAGATTATGGCTATTGCAAGAACGTGATATGCGGCGGATTGCAGGAAGCTGCGCCAGGGAAGTGCGCGGTCGACGAAAACGTCTGGCCAGAATGTCGACAAGGATTGCTGATTGTTGATTTGTGATTGTCGATTGAAGAACATGGGCCGCTGAAAGAGGTCGCGAATATTCTCGACGAAGACGCTGGACCGTGGTTCGAGTTCGATCAGGAGACGGGGTTCGGCGAGCGGTTCTTCGGTCTCTTCCTGCACTGGGCTTGGGGTTTGGTGCATCGTTCTATTTTAGATGCGCGAAGGCATTGTCGCGAAATGGCGGCCGGGTAAATGGCAGAAGCAAAGCGAAAGCTTAACCACAGGGGACACGAGGTTCACAGGGTAAGGCCGTTCAGTTACTGGCCGGCGCGGGCGGGTGTTAGCAGGCGTCCCGGGAGTTTTTTCTTCAGGTCGGCCTTCTCCTGGGCGTAGATGAGGTCGAGTCCGCCTTCGTCGGTGGTGGAGGCCTCGGCTAATGCTGCGGCGAGCGCGCGATACGAGCGGCTTACTTCCTGACCTTCCTGCAGAACAACTGGCGTACCGTGATCGATGGCGGGCGAGATGGCGTGAAAGGCGTTGGGAATCTTCCACAGGACTTTGCAGCGCGTGGCGTTTTCGACGTCTTCATCGGTGAAGCCGGGAATTTTTTTGTAACGATTCAGAACCATGCGCAGCCGGTTGCGGCCTGTGCCTTCTTCGAGGAAGGCGTGAATGCGACCCGCGCTCCAGAGCGAGACTACGTCGGTTTGAGCGACCATGAGCACTGCATTCGAAAGATCGGAGAGCAGGCGCGTGGTGGGATCAAGGCGGCTGGAAGCGTCGACGACCACGTAGCGGTAATGATTCACCAGCAAGTCGAACAGGCGTGCCAACTCGGCGGGCGTTGGCATCGATGGATAAGGCGATTGCGGGCCAGCTAGAAGATGCAAGCCGTCCTTGGCAGTGGTCATTAAACCGTCGAGCAGAGAAACATCGAGGCGATGCAGGTTCTGTAATGCGTCGGGAACTCCGAAGGCGGGACGCAGGTTGAGGTGAAGTTGCGCGTGACCGACGGGAGCGAAGTCGACCAGGACTACGCTGCCGTGAGCTTGCTGCAAAGCGACGGCGGTGTTGACGGCTGCAGTGGTGGCGCCGGCGCCGCCTTTGGCGCTTAAGAAAGTAAAAATGCGAGCCTTGCCTGCTCCGCCGCGAGTGCGCGTGCGGTTGGAGCTGAAACGTGTAAGGGCCTCGAGAAGAGCCTCAGTGCCGGCGCTGTCGTCTAAAAATTCTCCGGCGCCGGCGCGCATGCTGGCGACGATGACGGCCGGTTGCTGCATGGTGCCGTTAGCGAAGATGGCGAGTTGCAGGGTGTTGGCTTGAAGGGTTTCGATGGCTCGGATGGCGGGCTGCGGACTGTTGGGAGAGATGTCGATTAAGACTACTTCGGCGCGCAGATCCTGAATCTGGCGCAGGATGGAATCCGTGGGTCCGGTGGGAAAGCCTACGTTTGCGAACACGACCCGCGCGAGACGCGTCGCCTCGATGCGGTTCTGCAGTTCGGATAAGTGGTCGCGGTCTTCGGTCAGAACTGCTACGGCGATGCCATGCATGGCGCGGTTCTCGCTGATTTCTCGTGGTGTTTGCATGTTAGAAAGAGAAAGCACCCCGCGCCAAGTGACTCAGGTAACTATGAGAACGCAAGTGTGGACACAACTGACGCCAAGACGCGCGCCGATAGACGAGACCGATATGGAAGATCATGAAAATCAGTGTGAGGCGCACAGCAGGAAGACTCCCCAAGCACTCCGCAGTGTTGGATAGCATTCTAAGCTAACAATTGATCGAATAGCAGCCGGAAGTACAAAAAACTAAAGTTAGTAGGCGTCAGGGTCCCGACTGGGGACTTTCGGACACAGGTGGCTAATGCGCTGCGGCGCGCGGATTGGTGGATGCGGGCGTGGCGGGACGCTCGGTCTCGCTGGGACTGTGCAGCGCCGAAATGCGGCGGAAGTCGGCGGATGAGTCGTCGGTTTCGGGAAGGTATTCGTAGCCGTTGAGGCAGACGGCAACGCCGATCTTTGTTTGAGTTTGAGTTTGAGTCTGCGTTTGCGTTTCTGCGGGAGTGGACTTTGTCTCGGACGACGTAGTTTCTGCAAATCTGGGTTCGGATGCGGCCGAGGATGCGGGCATCCAACCCTTATCGGCGGGTTTGATGATGCGCAGAACGCGACCGCGGCACCGGACGCGCATGTTTTCGCCGAGCGTGATCTCGGAGGGCATCCTTAAGGTGAGTTCGATCTCTGCGCCTTCGGCAAGAGCCATGTCAGTGAAGAAAAAAGCTCCGCGGGAACTGAGGTCCTGGGTAAAACCGAGACCTTCTACGGCGGTGGCAACGTCACGCAGGGAAACAGGAAGGTTAAAAGCGAAGCGTTGTCCTATGCGGCGTTCAACACCAACCGGAGCAGTCATGGCCGTGTCACTTCCTTAGGGAGTCGCCGGAGATAACGCAAGTGCAATCGTCACTGTAGCGCAGTCTGGGCGGTCTGGGAAGTCAAAAATTCTTGCAGGCTGGGTGCAGGAAATCAGCCAGTGGGCAAATTCAATGGCTGAGAATAATCTAAGGTACGCCTGCACCTTTTGGTCTAGACGAATGTCGTTTGCGAAAGATGAGAAGATGGATCGAGGCGCAATGAAGACAAAGACGAGAATGAGTTTGGCGTTCGCCGCCGTGCTGCTTGCGATGACATTGGCCGACGGCCAGGCGCAAGCGGGCAAGAGCGAGCCCAAGGCCGCTCCTTCATTTCCAAGTTGTACCGACAATCTTTCCAGCGTTGCGATGCCGAAAGCTCCGCATGGTCTGTTTGCGATTTTATTTCCTGGTATGCAGAAGTTAAACGCCAAGGCCAACGAATATCTTTTGCACAATCCGGTGGTCTGCGGGGCCAACTTCTATCTGGTCTGGAACCGGATCGATAAGGGGCCAGGGGCATCGCCGCGCTACGACTTCGAGACGGTCGAAGAGCAAATGGAGCCTTGGATTAAAGCGGGGAAGGAAGTGAACCTGATTGCGTGGGCCGTGGGATATGGCGCGAAGGTGCAGGTCACGCCTGAGTACATTTTCAAGCAGGCGCAATCTGTGGAGTGTGAGAATGGCGGGCAGGTTCCGGTCTTTTGGGACAAAGGCTTCATGGACAACTACCAGCAGTTCATGAAAGAGATCGTTCATCACTTTGGCGGCAATCCGGCGGTCGGCTACATCCGCTTCGGGCTGGGCATTGGGGGCGAGACGTTTCCTGTGTGCATGTATTCGTTACGCGAGAAGGGTTTCACTCCGCAGGTGTGGCGCAAGTATCTTTTCGACATGCTCGACTACGAGGGCACGCTGAATTCTCCGAAGACTTTGATGGTGGGAATCAATACGTTCGGCGAGCCGCCTAATATCGATTTCGTCGACGCCGTGGCTGACCGCGCGGTGCAGAACAAGATTGCTATCGGCAGCCAGGCGTTATCCATGGATGATCCGCGTTCCGATAAAGCTGGCCAACCGTGCGCGGTCGATTGGTGCCACGTCTTCCGCGGAGCGAATGGAAAAGTTCCGCTGGAGTTGCAGACGCTGGAAGAGACGAATCCAGATCGATCGGGCAAGGTCGGTTCGATGGTTGACCTGCTGCCGTTCGCCCTCAGCCTGCACACACAAATTTTCGAAATCTATATGCAGGACTGGCTGATCGCTTACGATACTGAGGATCCTAACTATGCGCGCTATCACGAGGAATATCAGCGGGCGTATGAAGCGGCGGCTAAAGTTGTGGGTGGCCGCTGACCAGAACAGTTTTTGGATGTGACGACGATTTCGCCCAAAACCTCACCCGCGGCGACGCACAAGTTATATTCATCCCGAGGGCGAGTGGCGTCATCCAAAGATGTGAACGTGCCTGAATCGAAAATTCCAATCCAAGACAGTGCTGCGCCGAACGGCACGGAAGTGGCCTCCAGCGGCGGGTCGCGCTGGCAGGCTGGAGTGCGAGCGCTGCGACACCGCACCTTTCAACTCTTCTTTAGCGGACAACTGATTTCGCTCATCGGCACGTGGATGCAGAGCGTGGCGCAATCGTGGCTGGTTTACCGGCTGACGGGTTCGGCGTTGTTGCTGGGTTCGGTGGGATTCGCCAGCCAGATTCCTGTGTTTCTGTTTGCGCCGCTGGGTGGCATTGCGGCGGATCGGTTTAACCGGCGTTCCATCGTCATCTTCACGCAGATCGCATCGATGGTGCTGGCTTGCATTCTCGCTGTGCTCACGCTTACCCATGAGATTGACCACCGGGTTTGGATCATCTTCGTGCTTGCGGCACTGCTGGGTGTGGTGAATGCGTTCGATATTCCGGGGCGGCAATCGTTTCTAGTGGAGATGGTGGGCCGGGAAGATTTGATGAACGCGATCGCGCTGAATTCTTCCATGTTCAATGGCGCGCGCGTGATCGGTCCGGCGATTGCCGGGATTCTGGTGGCGAGAATCGGCGAGGGCTGGTGCTTCTTTGGCAACGCAGTCAGCTACATCGCAGTGATTATTGGATTGCTGCTGATGAAAGTGCACAGCCCAGTGCGTGCGGCGATGGCATCGCCGCTCGAGCACATGATGGAAGGATTCCGATTTGTCGAACGCACCGCGCCCATCAAGGCGCTGCTTTTGTTATTAGGAATGGTGAGCCTGGTCGGTATGCCGTATGTAGTGCTGATGCCGATTTTTGCCGACCAGATTCTGCACGGCGGGGCGCGAGGGTTGGGCATTTTGATGGGCGCTACCGGCGTGGGAGCGCTGTTTGGCGCGCTGACTCTGGCGTTTCGGCAAGGCGTGAAAGGCTTGGGACGGTGGGTTGCGTGGTGCTGCGCCGGGTTCGGAGCCAGCCTTGCGGTGTTCGCGTTCTCGCACACGTTCTGGCTTTCAGTGGTTCTGCTGCTGCCGGTGGGTTACACGATGATGCTGCAGATGGCTTGCTCGAACACGCTGATCCAGGTGATGGTGCCGGACGCGCTGCGCGGGCGGGTGATGGCGGTGTATTCGATGATGTTCATGGGCATGGCTCCGATTGGGGCGCTGCTGGGCGGGGCGCTGGCTGAACATATGGGCGCGCCGCGCACCGTGGCGATTGGCGGCATTGCGTGTTTGCTGGGCGCGGGCTGGTTTGCGCGGCATCTTCCAAAGATTCGCGTGGAAGCGCAGCGCTTGATCTTCGCCCAGGCCGCGGCCGGCGGGGAGCCGGCAGAGATGTCGGCGCAGGCGGTGGAAGACTAATCGTTAAACGCCTTTTCGCACCGATCGATTCGCGAACTTTCAGTCCGGAGTCAAGCCGAGATATTCGTCGTGTCCTTCAAAGACGGAGGCCAGCTTCGTGAGGCGAAACAATTGCTGCAATCGCGGTCCTATATTCACGAGCCTGATCTGGCACTTTTGTCGCTTCCCCGACACATACACGCTGACGAGCGCACCTAAACCTGAGCTATCCATGTAGCTGACGTTGGTCAGATCGAGCACGATGGGCTTGCCTTCGGGAATCAGGCTTCGCACCGCGGTTTGCAGTGAGGATGACGTCGTCGATGTGATCCTGCCGTTGCAGCGGACTAGAGTTTGCTCCGGAGTTTTTTCCGTCTCGAGATTTAATTCGGGAGGAGTGACGGTTTGTGCGGCCATGGCGGGCCTCCTTGGTCACCGAGCAGAAAGATCCGCCCACGTGAATGCCAATACGATACTCCCTGCAAGCGCAAAGTCAAGCCTGAGCGGTCGTCCTCACAAAGCTGATCGCCAATTTCAATTGAGCCGGTTCAACTTGTGCGTTCGGGGCAATCCTCATATTTTAGCGATAGGCTTCCGGCGGCAATCCTGTGATGCGGATGCCGCCGTGGCCTTTGTGGCGGATGTTCAGGCCGATGAGCAGGGCTGTCATCTGTTCGAGGATGCGGGCGTTTTCCAGTTTGCCGCCGTCGATGGCGCGGACTCCGGGAAGCTTGGCGGCGAGCGCTCGCGTGAGTTGCGTGGCGTTGGCATCGTCGCTGCAAACGATTACGTCGCAGTCGAGCGGGTCGTCGCCGTTTAGAAGTTCGGCCGACAAGTTGTGAAATGCTGCCGCGACGCTCACTCCTTTGGGAATGAGTTCGGCGGCTTGCTGCGCGGATGAGCCTTGCCAGACGCCGAGAGTGCGGGAGGCGCGTCCGCCAACGCTGGCGGCGAGCGCGACGGTAGCATCGATCAGAATGCTGCCTGCGCGGATTGCGGGTTTGAGTTGCTTGAGCAGAGCAGCCTGGCCTTCGAACGGGACGGTGAGCACTAGAATATCTGCGGCGGCGCAGGCTGCGGAGTTTTCCATGCCGGAAACGCTGGCCTGATTTCCGGCTTTCTGCTTGATCTTGTCGGCAGCCTCTTGCGCGCGCTGCGCGTCGCGCGAACCGATGATGATAGTTTCTCCGGCGCGCGCCCAGCGCAGGGCGAGGCCAGTGCCGGCAGGCCCGGTTCCGCTCAGAATGGCGATGGGACGCGAGGTTTCGCTCATGCGAATTCCGGCTGCAGCATTTCTTCAGCAGTGAGGTCTTCGAGCGGCGACTTAAGCTTGATGCGCGTATAGGTGGTGTTGCGCTCGGCGGGGACGCGGCCCATTTCTAAAATTAGTGATTGGAAATCTTCCGGAGCGGTGTACTGCCCGGCGGTGGCTCCGGCTTCGCGCGAAATGTTTTCTTCCATCAACGTGCCGCCGTAATCGTTCGCACCGGCGTGCAGACACAGCTGCGAAAGTTGCCTGTTCAACTTTACCCATGAAACTTGAATGTTGTTGATGGAGCCGGCCAGCAGCAAGCGCGCCAGCGCGTGAACTTTAAGATGCTCGGCGAGAGTCGGTCCGCTGCGCGCCAAGCCTTGATGAAAGAGCAGCGTGTTTTGGTGGACGAAGCCGAGCGGGACGAATTCGGTGAAGCCTCCGGTTTCGTTCTGGATTTCGCGCAGCAAAAGCATCTGGCGCACCCAGTGCTCGGGCGTTTCAGTATGGCCGTACATCATTGTCGAAGTGGAGCGGATGCCGGCGCGGTGAGCGGTGCGGATGACTTCGATCCACTGCGCGGTGGAGAGTTTGTTGGCCGAAAGAATGTGGCGGATTTCATCGTCGAGAATTTCAGCGGCCGTGCCGGGCAGCGTGCCCAGGCCGTTATCCTGCAGCATCGAAAGATAGTCGGCGAGCGGCATACCGGTGAGTTCTACGCCGTAGACGATTTCCATCGGCGAGAATGCGTGGATGTGCATTGCCGGGATGGCTCGCTTCACCGCGCGGAGAATGTCGCGGTAATAAAACGGAGGCAGGCCATGCGGCAAGCCGCCTTGAATGCACACTTCGGTGGCGCCGAGTTGCGCGGCTTCGACGGCTTTTTGCGCGACTTGATCCGGTTCGAGGAAATAGGTGTCGGATTCGCGCGGGCCGCGGCTGAAGGCGCAGAATTTGCATCCGACGAAACAGATGTTGGTGAAGTTGATGTTGCGGTTCACCACGTAGGTTACGAGATTGCCGCAGAGTTCGGCGCGCAGCAGGTTGGCGGCGGCGAGCAGGCCGAGCAGGTCGTCGCCTTCGGCGTGAGCTAGCGCGAAGGCTTCTTCTTGCGAAAGGGAGTTGCCGTTTTGAGTTTCTAGAATTCGTTCCAGCGAGGAGCGCACGGTGGGCTCGACTTGCGACGCGACCTCGAACCAATCGAGTGACGGGAACCTTTCAAGTTCCGAGGATGAGAGTTCGCGGGGCACCAGTTCCTCCAAGCTGTTGGTATTCCAAGTTACTCCTAGATGCGGCTCTTTGGCGAGAGGGCGGGCTAATTTGACAGGCGCGTCGCCCATTGCGATCTGTCGTCCCGAGCGAAGCGAGGGATCTTGGTGTTTGCCCTCACAATGAAGTGTTGCCGGTGCAGGCGAACACCAAGGTCCCTCGCTTCGCTCGGGATGACAAGTGTGTCCGGTCCGCCGCGATTTTAAGAACTGTCTAGCGGAATAAGTCGTTGGCCGCGGGGCGGATTAGGTCGCTGGCGCGGCCTTGGCCGGGTTCGTAGGGAAATCCGCGGATGATGCATGCGGGGGTGCGGTTAAGTTTGCCGCAGACGAGTCCGGCAGCTGAGGCGAGTTCGTCGGCGACGGCTTCGACGCTAGCATTCAGTTTGTAACCGTGCGAATCCTGGCGACCGCGATCGTCGCGCAGAGCTTTCATCCCAGCGATGCCGATGCAGAAATCGACAAGGCCTTCGCGCCAGGGACGTCCGAATGTGTCGGTGATGAGAACTGGAATGGTGAGCGCGGTGCTCTTCTTGAGTTCACGATGAAGTTTGCGCGCGGAGAGGTCAGGGTCGGCCGGTAGAAGCAGGGCGTGGCTGCCGCCATCGACGTTAGAGACGTCGACTCCGCTGTTGGCGCAGATGAAGCCGTGACGCGTCTCGGTGATGAGCACGCCATTCTTGCGGCGGATGATGGAGCGACTCTCGCGCAGGGCTAGCTCGATGACGCGAGCATCGAGTTTGTATTTTTTTGCCCAGGCGATCGAATCGGCCGAGGGTTTGATCGTTGCCAGATCTACGATTCGGCCTTCCGCTTTGGAAACGATTTTGTGTTTCACAACGAGAATGTCGCCGGGGGCGAGCGATATTTTGTTTTGCCGAAGGGAGTGCAAAAGTTTCTCAGCGACTGAATCACCGGGATGGATTTCGTCGGCGACAGGGATGCCGATGACGCGCAGATCGGCCGACGAATTGATTGGGCGTTGATTCTTCCGCCCCTTCGCGGCTGCTTTGTGGCCGTGGCGAATTGCGCTCACGCGCCCTCCGTCCTTATGGTGAGCGAGCGGCCGTCCTGCGCCCACTGGCGAAGCAGGCTCTGGGTGCGGGTTTCGCCGGGTTGAGTCAGAAGCCGCTGCAAATCTTCGGGATTATCCACGTCGATTGCGATCCCGGGCAATTGCAGCACGACGCATTCTTTGCCGGTGGCGCGAGCTGCGGCCAAGTGCGGTTTGAAACTGTCGTTGCCGAAGCGCAACGGGAACAGATTCGCGGGGCGGCGGAAGGCGGCGTTGGTGCCGCGTCCGTCGGAGGCGGGCGCGAGCACCGCACCTTCTGCCGGAGCTTGGGCGAGAATCTGCTCGAGTTCGCCCGCCTGAATCAGAGGAATGTCGGCGGGGATCACGAGCGTGCTGTCGCAACCGAGCACCACGCAAAGTCGCGTAGCCATATCTATTGCGCCTGTTTCGCCGAGGTTGGAGGGGTCGGGAATAATTTCGAAATCATATTGCCGCGCGAGTTCGACAGCGAACGGGTCGCCGGTTACCAGCGCGCACGCGGGGCGCTGCGGCCAGGCAGCAATCGCGGCGACAACATCGTGCAGCATGGCCTGCGCCAGTTCCGTGCGCGCGGATTGGTCGAGCACGGCAGCGAGCCGCTGCTTGGCCGCCGACAGATTCTTGACGGGAATGAGAATCACGGCTGCTCGACGGCGGTACGCGCTGCTGATTTTTCGGACGCGGCCTCAGTCGCAGGCGATTGCTCGGAAAGCAGTCCGCTGATCGCGTGCGAAAGAACCGTGCGAGCGAGCGCGGCGCGGTCGTCGACGGTCCGCATGATGGTTTGCGCGCACTGCACCTGCAGACCGTTTTGGCGAAGCGCTTCCGCCGCGCGTGTGTCGCGCGTGTCGCAAACGAGAAGATCGAGAAAATCTTCATAAGCCTTGGCTACGCCTGCGATTGAGCAAGGCAAACCTTGCGCGGTCATAAGAATGCCTGCGGGGCCTGCAACGGCGGCGTTTCCGATGATCGGACTCACCGCAGCCACTTTGCCGCGCGCGCTGCGCAGCGCATCGAGAATCCCCGGCACTGAAAGAATCGGTCCGATGCTGGTGATGGGATTGCTCGGAGCGATGATGACCGCGTCGGCGGAGAGAATGGCTTCGATCACACCCGGCGCCGGCTCGGCGTCGGAGGAACCGGCGAAGCGCACCGAGTTCACAGGGTCCTGATACCAGCGCTGCACGAAATACTCTTCGAAACTCAGTTCGCCGGAGGGCGTGTCCACGCGGGTCTCAACGCGCGAATCGCTCATGGGAAGCACGCGGGCCTTCACTCCCAGCTTTTCGCAGATGGTCGATGTCGCTTCAGAAAGCGTTTTGCCCTCGGCCAGCAGGCGCGAACGCAACAGGTGCATCGCCAGGTCGCGATCGCCGGTGTGAAACCATGTGGGCTCGCCGAGTTGCCCCATGGCTTGGAGGCAAAGAAATGTATCGCCCTTCACGCCCCAGCCGCGCTCGCGGCTGAGCATGCCGGAAAGCGCGTAAGTTATGGAATCAATGTCGGGAGATACGTAAAGTCCCCACCACAGCAAATCGTCACCGGTGTTGACGATCAAAGTAATTTCTTCAGCCGGTATAACTTGGCTAAGGCCATCGACGAACTTTGCACCGCCCGTGCCACCGGTGAGCACACAGATCATGCGGCCCTCGTTTCTCTATGTTTGGCGAGGCCTTCGCGGTCGCTCGCGGCTTGAAGTTTTTCTGAAAGCAATCCGGATTTCGATACGACTGCCGGCAAAAATTCGGGATAGACCGGCAAGCGCTGGCGCAACTGAAATCCTTTGCTCTCAGTGCGCAGTCGCAATTGCTCGAGATGCGGCCAGGGTTTTTCGGGATTGATATAGTCAGGGGTCAATGGCGAAATTCCTCCCCAATCGTTGATGCCGGCGTCCAGCAACTCTTCATAATAAGGTGCATTAAGGTTGGGAGGCGCTTGAATATTGACGTTCGGCATTAACAAGCGAGCTACTGCCACGGCGCGCAGCATTTCTCCCTCGCTCGGTTCGGGAACGTGCGCCATTGGAATGTTGGGCTTGGCGCGGAAGTTTTGCACGATCACTTCCTGGATATGTCCGTAGCGCTCGTGCAGATCGCGAATGGCGAGCAGAGTCTCGACGCGGTCTTCGGACGTTTCTCCGATGCCGATGAGCAAGCCGGTAGTGAACGGGACTTGCTGCTTTCCGGCCTCTTCAATGGTGCGCAGGCGTTTGGCTGGAACTTTGTCAGGAGCGTTGTCGTGGGCCGCGCCGGAGGCGAGCAGGGCGGCGTTTGTGGTCTCGAGCATCAAGCCCATGCTCGGCGAAACGGCGGCGAGACGGGTAATCCATTCGGCGCTAAGCAATCCAGGATTCGGGTGCGGGAGCAAAGTGGTTTCGCGCAGTACTAGTTCGCACATGGCTTCAAGATAGTGCAGCGTGGATTTGTATCCGAGATGGCGCAACGTTTCGCGCATCTCGGGGAAGAGCAGTTCGGGTTTGTCGCCGAGGCTAAAGAGAGCTTCGGTGCATCCCAGTTGTTCTCCGGCGCGTGCGACCGCGAGAACATCTGCGGGAGCCATGGTATGTGCGCCGGGTTCTCCGGGATCACGGCGGAAAGTGCAGTAGCCGCAATAGTCGCGGCACAGATTGGTCAGCGGCAGGAAAACCTTCCGCGAGTAGGTGAGCACGCCGGGCTTGAAGTTATCTCTTGCGGCGCGGGCGGCAGCGAGCAGAGTGGGGAGATCATCGTCACTGCAGTTGATCAGGCGCAGGGCGAGTTCGCGCGAGATGGGCGAGCCGGGTTGCAGATCGGCTAGCTCTGCCGCGCACGATGAGGCACGCTCCTGAGCGGACGTTCTGATGGCGATTAGTGTCACGATGCCCGGTTCCGCGACGTGCGGATGCATCGAATCATACAACAGTGGTCAGTGGCTAGCGTGCGGAGCCGTGGCCCCAAGCTGGATACCAGTTGAGGGGATCGTGCGACAGGGCCCAAGAAAAGATCGATGGCAACACTCTGAACCGCTCACCTTTTGATGACGCGAAAAAACAGCCCCGCTCAAGCAAAGGCTCGGGCGAGGCTTAAGGAGAGGCCAAGAGACTTGTAGCTTATGAGGGTGGTCGGTGGATCGAATACTGTCAAAAGTAACAGGAGAAAAAAAGCCGAACCGTGCGCCTGCGGCAGGGGGCGAAATTAGCCCCCCGCGCTCACTGACGCGGACAGTCCATTGGCATGCTAATGTAAGCAGTCGCGGCCTGAAAACCGCAGGCGTTCTTGCTATGAGCCTGAGCCCAGCTGAATTTCGTAAAGCCATGGGATGCTTCGCCACGGGAGTGACCATTATCACTCTTGACCTCGATGGCGAAGTGCATGGCATGACCGCCAACGCATTCTCGTCGGTGTCGCTCGATCCGCCGCTGCTGCTGGTTTGCGTGGATCATAGCGCTCACACCCATGCTCACATGCATTCCAAGAAACGCTTTGGGGTCAATATTCTGGCCGAGAATCAGCGGGAGATTTCTGACTACTACGCGCGGCCGGTGCACACTCACGACCAGGCTGAAGAGATAGCTGGAGCGCGCTTTGACCGCACCGAGAAGGGAACTCCGATATTGCACGGGGCGCTCGCCTACGTGGAGTGCCGCTTGCAATCGGCCCAAGTCGCCGGCGACCATACCATCTTTATCGCCGAAGTGGAGCACGTTGTGGTGCGCCAGGGCGAACCGCTGTTGTTCTTTCGAGGCAAGTACCGGCACATTGGCGAGGGAGTTGGCTAGAGAGTATGAAATTGGTAAAGGTCCGGCGCGCCTATGAGAAGAACGCCGGACCGGAGGGACTCGCAGACGTTTCATCCATAGTTGCCCGGTCGCCCTGTGCGGGGCAAGGTTAGATGTCACAGGGTGCTTGTGACGGGGTCACAAAGGCAGTGGTCAGTGGTCAGTGTTCAGTGGTCAGTTGAAAATCCCGCATCCGCCACTTTTAGGTGTCGTCGAACATCTAAAGAGCAGTGGTCAGTGGCTAGTGATCAGTGGTCAGCAAAACCTTGGCTCTCTTAGGTTTTTAAGATTTTACTGACCCCTAGCCACTGACCACTGACCACTGAATTTGGAGCCAATTCATGACAGAGAAAATTGCAAAGAGCGAGTCAGAGTGGAAGCAGAAGCTTACGCCGGAGCAATATCACGTCACCCGCCAGGCAGGAACTGAGCCGGCGTTCACTGGCAAATACTGGAAGACCAAGGACGCGGGCACGTATCACTGCGTCTGTTGCGGGGAACCGTTGTTTGATTCCTCGACGAAATTCGATTCCGGAACCGGCTGGCCAAGCTTCTACAAGCCGGCGGACGAGGGCAAGGTCGAGGAGCACAAGGATTCGGCTTACGGGATGGTTCGCACCGAGGCGCGCTGTGCGAAGTGTGGCGCGCACCTCGGGCACGTGTTTGAGGATGGCCCTGCGCCGACCGGGCTGCGGTATTGCATGAACTCGGCCTCGCTGGATTTGAAGCAGGCAGAGAAAGAGAAGAAGTAGCTATTTTGTCTTCCCGAGCGACAGCGAGGGATNNGGGATGACAATATTAATTTTCCGGACAGGTCTTACGCGCTGGCGGTTGCAGCCATCGTCTTCGGCAGATCGATGGAGGCCGATTTTGTCTCCGCCTGTTTCTGATTGTGCTTCGTTTCGCCGCTCTTGACCTGGATGCCGCCCTTGAGCATGGCGCCGTCTTCCACGCTGATGCGCATGGTGGTAACGTCTCCGATGACCGAGCCTTCGGCGCGGATATCGACGCGATCGGTGCAATCGATGTTTCCGTTCACCTTGCCGAGAACCACAACTTCGCGGGCAGTGATGTTGGCTTGCGCGCTGCCGTTGCGGCCGATGGTGACGCGGTGATCGGGCAGCGTGATCTTGCCTTCGACGCGGCCGTCAATATAGAGCGCTTCCGCGCCGCTGAGTTCGCCCTTGATGACGAGCGTGCGGCCAATAGTGGCTTGCTCGACGGGCACGGTGGTGGTTTTCACAGGATTGTAAGAGTTAGGGCTCGAGGCTGGCGAAGTGGATTTCACGTCGGACTGGTTGGACTGGAGCATGCGACCTTCCTTTATTTCCGCGGGCTCCGTTAGTGCGCCCGGCGGGGAGTCTGGGATTTAGGCCTCTGGAGGTTCGTGTCCCATCGGCCATGGTCAATATCGCACAGAGGTAAGTAATTCTCCGAGATTACGAAAGAGAGTGAACGGTTGCGCAGGTAACTTGACAGTGGGACGAGTGTCGCTAATAGACTTCCGTTCAGTCGGCTTGTAGAGCCTCGCTGAGCTCTTCCCATTCGCTGAGGAAGGTAGCGTGCGCGGTTTTTTGGCGGTCGAGCTCCTCCGCCTGGCGCTGGCTTTCTTCGGCGCTTACGAAATCCTGCATCGCGGTTTCACACTGCGCGATCAAAGTTTCGGCGCGGCTGATCTCCGCTTCCAGTTCGTGGATGCGATCTTCCATCTTCTTGCGCTTGATGGGATTCATGCGCTTCGCCTTGGCCGCATTCGCAGCGTCGGCTGGGACTTGATTGCCGTTTGAAGGCTTCTCAGGTGCGGGTTCGACTGCCTTCAGTTGCTGCCGGATGGACTCATCCTGCTTCTTGTTGCCGCCCTGTTTGCGCCAGAGATAATCTTCATAGTTGCCGGGATAGACTTCGACTTTTCCATCTCCGATCTCGAAAACGCGCGTAGCGAGCTTGTCGATGAAGTAACGATCATGCGAGACGAAGACGACTGTGCCGGCGTATTTCATGAGCGCGTCGAGCAAAACATCTTTGGCACGCAGGTCGAGATGGTTGGTGGGTTCGTCGAGCAGAAGAAAATTTGCCGGATGCAGCAGCAGGCGCAGCAGAGCATAGCGGCCGCGCTCGCCGCCGGAGAGCACTCCGATCTTTTTGAACACGTCGTCTTCGGAAAACAGAAAACATCCCAGCAGGCTGCGCAGTTCGGTCTGCGTGGAGCCCGGAGAAGCATTACCCAGGTCGTCGATCATGCGCGCATCCGGATCAAGTTCTTTGTACTGATCCTGCGCAAAGTAATCGGCCTCAACGTTGTGGCCGAGTTTGTATTCGCCTTGCGTCGTGCGCTCCGTGTCGGCGAGCAGCTTGATCAGCGTAGACTTGCCCGCTCCGTTGACGCCGACCAACGCAATGCGGTCGCCGCGCTCGATCAGGAAGTTGACGTCGCGGAACACTTCTTTTTCGCCTGTATTGCCGCCCGGCTTCGGCGGATACGTTTTCGCCACATCGACGAATTCTGCTACGATCCGCCCGCTTGGCTTCGGCTGCGGAAACGAAAAGTGAATCGTCTTTTCTTCCGGAGGCACTTCGATCCGCTCGATCTTCTCCAGTTCTTTAATTCGGCTTTGCACCTGCTTCGCCTTCGTGGCCTGATAGCGGAAGCGGTTGATAAATACTTCCAGCTGCTCGATGCGGTCGCGCTGATTTTTGTACGCAGCCTGCAACTGTTCGTTGCGTTGCGTCTTCTGCGAGAGAAATTTGTCGTAGTTGCCGGTGTAGAACCAGAACCGCTTGTTCCAGATTTCCGCGATCTTGTTCACCACCACGTCGAGAAAATAACGGTCGTGCGAAATCAGCACCAGCGCATACGGATAATCGTGCAGATATTCTTCCAGCCAGTTGCGCGCTTCGAGATCGAGATGGTTCGTGGGCTCGTCGAGGAGCAGCAGGTTCGGTTTTTGCAGCAGCAGCTTGGCCAGCGCCAGCCGCATCTGCCAGCCACCGGAAAATTCGTCGGTCTGCCGCTCCCAGTCTTCCTTGCGAAAACCAAGTCCTTGCAGCACGCGCCCAACGTCGGCTTCAATCGAATATCCGCCCCGCGTTTGGAATTCGTGCTCCAAACTGTGATAGCGGTCGGCAACATTCGCATACTCGGGACTCGTATGATCGAGTTCAGAAATTTGTTGCATGAGCGTTTCCATCTCCCGCTCCATAGCATGCAGTTCGCTGAACACCGACATGCATTCGGCGAAAACGGTGCGGCCGGAAAGCGAGAGTCCATCCTGCGGAAGATATCCGGCGGTCGTGCCCTTGGCAACGATGAGCGAGCCGTAGTCGAACGTGTCGAGCCCGGCGAGCACCTTCATCAGCGTAGATTTGCCGGTGCCGTTCGCACCCACCAGGCCGACGCGGTCGTGGGGCGTAATCAGCCAGTCGGTGTTTTCAAAAAGAAGTTTGTGGCCGAAACGTTTTCCGGCGCCAGAAAGCTGAATCATGGGCTGGATTCATCGTCTCATAAAAAGCTGAACCTGTTTACTACCCATAGCATTGTCATCCTGAACGCAGTCTTCCGTCCGGCGAAAGCCGGACGGAAGCAAGTGAAGGATCTGTGCAGTCGCTTGCGGCGTCGGGATCGCCCGAGCGAGGGGCGGCGTCAGGCACTTGCATAGGTCCTTCGTCGGAAGTCCTTCGCTAACCGCGAAGGACTTCGCTTCCTCAGGATGACAATGCGGTAGAATCTGGATTATGAATGCGCGACGGGGCGCCCGTTGCGGCTCTCAGGATGCTTGCCCCAGAACGCACCGTGAACTTGAATGCGCTCAAGCGCGCGATCGATCACGGCTTCCTGTTCACGCGCATACTTCAGTTCGCGGCCCTTGGCCAGCCGCAGACGAGCTTCTTCCGCGCTGAACCATGTAGGGTGACGCTGGAGTTCATCGGGCCGGCGCATCTCGTGGACTTCCATCAGAAATGCCTTCACCACAAATTCTTGCACGCCGCCCGGCTGCCAGAACACGCCCTTGGAGTGAATATAAAGATGAAAGTGCCGCGGCTCGATCGTGCCTACGGCTCCGGCTTCTTCGGCGGCTTCGCGTTCGGCGGCCTGGCTGTGCGAGAGATGAGTTTCCGGAGATCCTTTGGGAAAGGTCCACTTATTTCCGCCGTTGGTGTTCACCAGCAGGAACTCCACGACCGCACCCCGCCTGCGGTAACAGATTGCAGCGACCTGCAGCGGGAGTGATTTCGCGATGCGCGGCGAACCCATGGGGTGCCTCCTGCGTTAATCCTAGATCAAGCATGTTGCAGGAGTGTTAAACGTGCAACATAAATTGTGCAGTAGGGGAATTGCTGTAGTTACCGAAATGGGGAAAGCCTTGTCAGAAGCTGTGTTCGTGCTGCGAACCTCAGAATCGACAATATGTGACAAGCTCTCGCCTCGATGCCTTAGGCTCATTCATAAAAGCGGAAGAACAAAGCTTGCTTCGATACGGGCTGCGTTTTCTCGGTGAGCGCCGCCATCTGTTGCTGGGTGAGCGGAGTGAACTCGCGCGCCAACTGCACGTTCTCTTCTAATTGCGCAACGGAATCGCAACCGATAATGACTGTGCTCACCGGCAAAGAAAGCGAATAGCGCATCGCCTGCCGCATGTCGATCGTTCCCGGGGTGGGCGCCAGCACCATTCCCTCCCACATATGTTTTTGCTGTTCAATCGGCGGCGGCGTCCATGACGAAAGAATGCGGCCGCGCGCGGGCACCTTCATTCCGATAATCCCCATCTGCTTCTCCACAGCGAGCGGCAGCAGTTGCTCGGAGAAACTGAAGTGATGCGGATCGGCGGCGTTGACCGCCATCAGGATCGTGTCGAAAGAATAGCGGTGAATGGCCTCCATCAGCGCGTCCGGCCGGTAATGCCCGGTGATGCCGAAGTAGCGCACGATTTTCTGGTCGCGAGCTTCGAGCAGCGCCTCCATGGCTCCGCCCTTGGCGAATATTTCGTTGATATCCGTCATGGTTCCAATGTCGTGCAGTTGCCACAGGTCGACGTGATCCGTCTGCAACAGCTTGAGCGAAGTCTCGATCATGCGCATGGAACCATCACGCGTGCGCTCTTTGGTTTTGGTCGCCAGGAACGCCTCACTGCGGCGGTGCTTCATGACCTTGCCAACGTACTGCTCGCTCCAGCGCTCAGGGCCGCCATAGATCGCAGAAGTGTCGATGTAATTTACGCCGAGGTCGAGAGCTTTTTCGATAATCGGGACGGCGTTAACTTCATTATGCGCTTTCTCGAGAGCAGCCTGGCCTCCGAGGCTGAAGATGCCAACTTTGTATCCAGTCTTTCCGAGATTCCGTGGGCATGGAATCTGAAGTTGCGGCATTAAAGGGATGCGAACTGGAATGCAGCGCAGGCCGGCCAATTGCAACGTCAGGAAGAGCCGCCGACCCCAGAGCGGCGGCTGTCATGATACCGCCTGCCTTAAGAAAAGTTCGTCGATTACTGCTGGATGTTTTGTCCGTTGGATGTTTGCTCATGAGGCCCTCGCGCTGCTGCTTATGGACTCTACATTAGCGCGGTTGGCGATCAGAATCCACGGTTAATCTGGGATCAACGTGTGTGCACGAACGCTGAGCGCGGTCGTACCCTGTATTTAGCGGGCTGCTCACCACACCAGCCTGCGGATTAGTTGGCGGAGTCAATCATGAAGCGCTCGTCTGATTGGAGCCAGTTCAGTGCGCCGGAGCTGAGGCTGGTGCTGAGATCGGCAACTCCGCGACGCGCACCACGCTGCATTCTGCTTTCTTGCCGCTGGCGCTTTTCACTTTGCCCTTGGTGCCGTTGATCTCGAAATCCATTGCGCTGCCCACAACGAAATCGGTCGCCTTCAGGGATTCACTCTCGTTGGTGCGGCAGGTGTATTGCTTGTCTTGCGCCACGAATGAGAGATCGTACTGCTGATGCTTGTGGGTCTTCTTGTCCGTGGTGCCGGCGGGTTGAAAATCCTTCAACGTGGTCGTGCCTTCGATCTTCGACCCTGCCGCCGCCGTCATCGCCAACACCATTACGAGAAGCGCAATCCCAAAACACTTACGCATGATTCGACCTCCGCTTGATTTTACGTTGACGAGCATCCGGCACGGCTATTACTACTTGGTTACTAAGTATAATCCTGTATATCAGAGTTGCTTTGAAACTGGCAAGATGATGCGCTTTTGCCTCATTTTCGGTACGCGTTTTTAGCAAGCCCATTGGAAACAATCTCAAAGCGCGTTTTGTGCATTGACGACGATGCCGCGATCTTGCGCCTGCACCAGCGTCTGCTCGAGGATGCAGGATACTCCGTGCTGACGGCAGCTTCCGGCGAGTTGGCATTGTCGATGCTGGAGCAAGGCGCCTTGGCCGACATTGCAGTGCTCGATTACTCCATGCCCGGCATGGACGGCGAAGAACTTTCCCGGCAATTGCGCAAGAGATATCCGAAGCTGCGCCTCGTCGCCGCCTCTGGAAACGAGCTTCCGCCCGCCATGATCGAGGCCGTGGATGGCCACATGCTGAAAGGAAGGCACCCGGAACAGATTGTCTCCGTCGTTTCGGGGATTCTCGCCGAGTCAAAGGAGTCCCCGGAAGAGAAAAGTTCCCCCGGAACGATTCTGTGCGTGGAGGACGAGGAGTTGCAACTGCGGCTGCGCGAGATGCTGCTGGAGTCCGCCGGCTTTAAGGTCTTCGGAGCGCGAACCGCAAAAGAGGCCATGGAGATTTTTCGATCAAACCACATCGATGCCGTGGTGATGGACTATTGGCTGTCCGTCGAAAATGGCACGGCCATCGCGGAGCAGATGAAGGCGCTGCGCCCCAGAACTCCTGTTGTGATGCTGTCAGGATTCTCGTCCTTGCCGGGTGAGGGAGCCGTGGTGGACGCCTGGCTGCGCAAAGCCGAAATTCAGCCGGAGGATCTTATCCGCGAAGTGACGCGGCTCGTGAGACTTCGCAAGGATGCACGTCGCACTGCGATTCCAGAATGAGAACGCTCAGGGCCAGAAATTCGTCAGCAGCCGGGGGGAATTCAGCACGCGCCCTCTCGTTCGCCTTCCTGCTTCTATTGTTGTTTCAGGCCACAGCCTTGGTGGCTCTCTCGGAAACTCAACCCTCCACCGACACGGAATCCGAGAATCCGGTAAAGCACCTCAGCCTTCAGGAATTAGGCAACATCGAGGTAACCACTGCGTCCAAGCAACCAGAGCGGGTGATGAACACTTCCGCTGCGATCTATGTGATCACGCAGGAAGATATCGAGCGCTCGGGCGCGACCAACCTTCCGGAGGTGTTGCGTCTCGCCCCGGGAGTTGAGGTCGCTCGCATCGATAGCAGCAAGTGGGCGATCGGCATTCGCGGCTTCGGCAGCAGGCTCGCTCGGAATGTGCTGGTACTGATCGACGGCAGGACGGTTTATTCCACGCTGCTCGCGGGCACTTATTGGGAAGTGCAGAATGTGATGATCGAGGATGTCGAGCGCATTGAGGTGATTCGCGGCCCCGGCGGCACCATCTGGGGACCGAACGCCGTCAACGGCGTCATCAACATCATCACGAAGAGCAGCAAGGATACGCATGGGGAACTTGTTTCCGCGGAAGCGGGAAATATAAAAACGGGCTTGGTGGACGCGCGCTATGGAAGCGCCACTTCAGGCAACTTCAACTACCGCGTCTATGCCATGGGATTTGATCGCGGTCCCCAGTATCATCCCGATGGAATTAACTTCGACGCCTGGCGCGCGGCGCAAGGTGGATTCCGCACCGATTGGTCGACGAGCACTCGCGACAGTTTCACAGTGCAAGGCGATATCTATGCCGAAGGCGCGGGCGAGGTCGTTAACGCAACCTACTACACCCCGCCGTATACGCAGAATCTCTACGGCACCGCACGTCTCGGCGGAGGAAACCTTCTGGGCCGCTGGCAACGAGTCTTCGAAGAAGGCAAAGACTTTCAGTTGCAAGCTTTTTATGATCGCACGGTTCGCCTGGAGCCCAACTTCGACGACCTTCGCAATACTTACGACGTCGATTTTCTAGACCGCTTTCGTCTGCCCGGGCGCCAGCAGATCTCGTGGGGACTCGGAGCGCGTTTCAGCGGGGGAGACAATCCCGTGGTGGTTTCCGGTTTGACGTTCGAGCCCAATCCCCGGACCGATCGATTGCTGACCGCGTTTTTGCAGGATGAAATCAACCTGGTCGACAAACGCCTCACGCTCACCGCCGGCACAAAATTTCTGCGGACGAATTTTACTGGCTGGCAATTGCAGCCCACCGGTCGGCTTCTATGGACCCCAACCAGCAATCAGTCCGTGTGGGCTGCCTTTACGCATGCGGTGCGAACTCCATCTGACGCGGAAGAAAACTTTTCTCTTCTCGGCTACATTGGCTACGACGGCACTCCCCCCACAGGAATGCCGTTCTTCGCCCGCTTTAATCCCAATCCGAACTTCCGCTCGGAAGAACTGAATGGTTATGAGTTAGGGTATCGCCTGCTTCTGCACAAGACCGTCTACCTCGACATAGCGTCGTTTTTCAACCACTACGGCGATCTCTTTAGCGAAGATGTGACTGGCGCGCCTTATGTGGTAAACAGTCCAGCGACGGGCAACTATTTGTTACTGCCCGCCGATTTCGGCAATGGACTCACGGGTACGACGAAGGGAGTGGAGTTTGCTCCGGAGTGGAGACCGCTTCCTTTCTGGCGATTGCGCGCAACCTATTCCTACCTTCAGATGGATATCAAGAAGTCTGTGGGTTCGCTGGATATCGGCACAGCTCCCATTGTCGAAGGTTCGAGCCCGAAGCATGAAGCAACCATCCTCTCGGGACTGGATTTTGCTAAAGTCCTCAGCCTTGACGTGACGTACCGCTACGTCAGCGATCTCCCCGCCTTGAAGATTCCGTCGTATTCGACCGCGGACGTCCGCTTTGACTACCAGCCGAGCCGGCAATTCAAGTTGTCGTTTGTGAGCAGGAACCTGTTGCAGCCGCATCACGACGAGTTCAGCGGAGTCGATCCTGGGCCGACTGTGGGAATCAAAAGAAGTTTGTACGGACAGCTCACGTGGACACGTTGAGAACGGATCAATCTTCCGCACTTCGCCTGCGCCTCAGGGCGGCGACTGAGAGGCGAGCAGCGCGGCATTTGAGCGGTAACAGCGAGCGCCTTCCGGCGCTGCTCGTCGTGGCGCTGTTCTTATTGTTCGCTTTCGTTCCCGCACACGCTCAGACCCATCCCACCGAGTTCCAGGTAAAAGCAGCCTACGTCTACAACTTTGGAAAGTTTATCAAGTGGCCTGCCGAAGCTTCGTCGGTCGCACGCCCATTCGAAATCTGTGTGCTGGGAAAAGACTCCTTCGCAACAGTTCTGGATTCCACCGTAGCTGGCGAGAGTATCGATCGCAGAAGCATCGCCGTGAAGCGGATTTCAAATCTGCAAGAGGCGGCCGCGTGCAACATCCTCTTCATCGGCTTGTCAGAGGAGAGCCGGCTGAAGACAATCCTGGCGGCCATGCAGCATGTAAGCATTCTGACGGTCAGCGATATCCCGCATTTTGCGGAGCGCGGTGGCGTGATTGGATTCGTAACGCAAGAGGAGAAGATTCGCTTCGAAGTAAATCCGACAGCGGCCGAACAGTCGCACCTTGCTCTCAGTTCAGAATTGCTGAAGGTGGCCAGTCGGGTGATCGCCAAGCCCACATCCTGAACTAAATATGATCGCCCAGCGCAAACAATCGATTTCGACGAAGCTCACCATGATGAACATGCTGGTGAGCGGCGCTGCCTTGCTGCTGGCCTGTGCCGGATTTTTTGCCTACGATCAGATCACTTTCCGCGAAAGTTTAGTGCGCACCCTGTCCGCACAAGGCCAGATTATCGGCTCCAACAGCGCGTCTGCCCTGCTGTTTGACGATCCACAGGCTGCTCTCAATACTTTATCCGCACTTAAGAGTTTTCCGAATATCGTCTCGGCAGGTATTTTGACGGCCACCCGGCAGACTTTCGCGCAGTACAGCCGCGATGGCCAAGATGAACTTCTGAACGTCCCCGTTCTGCGCGACGATCAGGCCGAGGCTTACCGGTTCGGAAGTACTCACCTCATCCTGGTGCGCAAGATTGTTCTGGATCAGAAGCTGATCGGGTTTGTCTACCTTCGCGCCGATTTGAACCACGTGCTGTGAGGTTGCGCCGTTATGCTCTCATCGCCTTCGGCGTGTTGCTGTTGTCTTTGCTTTTTGCCTTGCTGGTTTCCTCCGCTTTTCGCAAGTCCGTCGCGGAACCGATCACGGCGCTGGCCGAGACGGCGCGCAGCGTTTCACGGAATCGTGACTACTCGGTACGGGTTGCGCCTACGGGTGAACGCGATGAAGTCGCGGTTTTGATCGACGCATTCAATGAAATGCTGCGCGAGATCCAACAGCGGGACCGCGCCCTGCGCAATGCCCGCGATGAGCTCGAGCAGCGCGTCTCGGACCGGACTCACGACCTGGTCTCAGCCAATCGCGAACTCGAGGCATTTTCCTATTCGGTCTCTCATGACTTGCGAGGTCCGCTCGAGGTGTTGAACGGCTTCAGCTATATGCTGATGACCAAGCATGCTGGCCAACTCGATAGCGGTGGCAAAGAATCAGTCGAGAACATTCGCGCGGCTGCGCGGCGCATGTCGGAGTTGATCGACGATTTGCTGAATCTGTCGCGCATGACCACCAGCACCATGCATCGGGAGCGCGTCGACCTCAGCGCCTTCGCGCGCTCAACTGTGGAGGATATGCGCCGCGAAGAACCGGGCCGCCACGTCGACTTCGTCGCTCCCGCGAGCGCGGAAGCCTATGGCGATCCTCGGCTTCTGCGCATCATGCTGGACAACTTATTGCGCAACGCGTGGAAGTACACCTCGCGCCGAGACCACGCCCGCATTGAACTCGGGCAGGACAACAAGAATGGCCGGACCGTCTATTTCGTGAGAGACAATGGAAGCGGTTTCGATCAGCGCTCCGCCGATCGTCTGTTTCAACCCTTTCAGCGCCTGCATTCCGCCGCCGAGTTTCCCGGCAATGGGATCGGCCTGGCGACCGTCCGCCGCATTATTCAACGTCACGGAGGCGAAGTGTGGGCGGAAGGCGCAGTAGAAAAAGGCGCCACCTTTTACTTCACGTTAGAATCGCGCTCTTCGCGAATCGTTCTGACTGAACGCTTCTGACATTCACCGTTGGAGCGTTTCGTCGTCGGCCGACGTCCAGGCGTCGATGAACTCGCGCGGCGTCACGATTCGCGTCTCTTTCCAGACCTCGGGGAAATGACGAACATTCCCAGTAACGAGATAATGGGCCTGCGCGGCTTCGGCGCATTCCAGGAAATGATTATCGTCAGGATCGCTTGCCGCTAGTATGCCTACCGTCGGTGAGACTACCGACACAATTCTCCGGATTCTCGCCATCGCCTCCGCGGCTTTGCCCGATTCGATAGCGAGCCTGGGACGTTTCAGCACGTCCTCGTATTCCGCAAGGACTGATTCGGAGGCAGCCCATTGAACCTCGCCGGAAAGGGCAAGATTGATGACCGCCTCCGGCAAGCCGCCGCTGGTCATTAATGCTGAAACCAACACGTTGGTGTCGATGACGACCCGAATCATCTTCCGAGGCGCCGACCGTGCTCACGCCGTGCAGCGGTAATTTCCGCGTCGATCTCTTCCGTCGTAAGTTTATCGGTGCCCTTGTTTCTGGAGTCCCTTTGAATGGAGGCAAGCCATTCCGGAGTAGGGGGTACCGTGCGCACGCTCACTTGCTCTCCTTCGGAAATGGGACGACCGATCAAGCTCTCAATGGCCAGCTTTTGGTCGGGCGACAAGTCTTTGACACTATGAATCACAGCTCTCTCTCATCTTGAATTTATGCTAGCCCGCGCCTCAGATATTGTCACGGAAAAGGCAACTTAACAAAAGAAAAATTGGTCGGGGCGCGCGGATTTGAACCGCGGACCCCCTGCGCCCAAGGCAGGTGCGCTACCAGGCTGCGCTACGCCCCGACATTGCGAACCGCCAACGACTCCGCGGAATCAACAACGCTTTCGATTATAAACGACGAACAGCGCTATAATTCTTTACAGAATATGTCGAGCCCGCGGTATGCGTTGGTTGCGTATGTAAAGAGTCCAGTGGGAGAGTTCGTGGAGAACCTCCGGCGAGAGCTGCATCCCGCTATGCCGCATTTGTCGGCCCACATCACGTTTCTGCCGCCGCGGCCTTTGCAGGGTACGGAAGGCGAGGCGTTGCAGGTGCTCGAGAGTGTCTGCGGCCGGGCCGAGCCTTTCGAAGTGACTCTCGGCGACGTCGAAACCTTCGTTCCGACTACTCCCACGGTCTACATTCGCGTGGCTCATGCCGCAGCGCGTCTGGAAGAGTTGCACGACCAGCTTAACGCGCACGCCTTGGCTTTCGCCGAACAGTGGCCCTACACGCCTCATCTGACGATTGCGAAATTGCCGAACGAAGAAGCCGCGCAGCAGGCGATGGAAATGGCCCGCGACCGCTGGCGCCAATATTCAGGCAGTCGCCGCATCCTGCTCGACCGGCTCACGTTTGTGCGCGAAGACGCACAGAACTGCTGGGTCGACCTGGCCCCGGTTCTGCTAGGCGGAAGTTTAGTCTCGCCGTAAATGACCGGCCCTCCAGAATAGTAGTAAACTCCGCGGCCTCCGCGGACGTTCTCAGCGATCTCCGCGTTTGAAGATTTTGACGAAGCTTTTCCAGGTCCCCAAAAGCCTGAATCGCGGAGGTCGCCAAGAACACCCGCGGAGTCTGCGGAGGGCACTCGATCTGCGTGCGCCGCATTGACTTGCCGCTGCGCGCCCCCTAAGATGATCCGCCAAGGACATACCTGCCCGCGTGATCGGCCAAACCATTTCGCATTACCGCATTACCGAGAAGCTCGGCGGCGGCGGCATGGGTGTCGTCTATAAAGCCGAGGACATAAAACTCGGCCGCTTCGTCGCTCTCAAGTTCTTGCCCGATGAAGTCGCCAAAGATCCGCAGGCTCTCAGCCGCTTCGAGCGCGAGGCTAAGGCCGCTTCTGCGCTGAACCATCCGAACATTTGCACCATCCATGAAATCGACGACCAGCATGGCCAGACCTTTATTGCCATGGAGTTTTTGGATGGCATTACCCTGAAGCACTGCATCGCGGGGCAGCCCGTCGAAATTGAGACGGTGCTAGCCCTGGCCATCGAGATTGCCGACGCTCTCGATGCCGCGCACGAAGGCGGAATCGTTCACCGCGACATCAAGCCCGCGAATCTTTTTGTGACCAAGCGCGGTCACGCCAAGATTCTTGATTTCGGTTTAGCCAAAGTAACTCTGCGCAGCAGCCGCATTCCAGACGGCGCGACCGCGACGCTTCAGGAAACCTTGCCGAGCGAAGAACACCTGACCAGTCCCGGCTCGACGCTAGGCACGATCGCGTACATGTCCCCAGAGCAGGTACGCGGACGCGAGCTCGACGCGCGCACCGATCTGTTTTCTTTCGGCGCAGTTCTTTATGAAATGGTGACGGGCACGGTACCGTTTCGCGGAGAAGGTTCGGGCGACATTTTTGATGCGATCCTGCACAAGCCACCCACTGCAGCGGTGCGGCTGAATCCAGAAGTGCCCGTGGAACTCGAACGCATCATCAACAAGGCTCTCGAGAAAGATAAGGAGTTGCGCTACCAGCACGCGTCCGAGATGCGGGCCGATCTGAAACGACTGAAGCGTGAGACGGAATCCGGCAGAGTAAGCGCGGATTCTTCCTCCGCGAATGTTTCCGGGGCGGCAGCATTGCCAACCTCTGTTTCCGCATCTAGTGCAAAGATTTCGGCTTCCGCCTCAGCATCGTCAAGTTCGGTACTGATCGCCGAAGCGCAGCGCCATAAAGGCAAGCTCGCGAGCGCGGCTGCCGTGGTGGTCGTGCTACTGATCGCTGCCGCGTTCGGCGCCTACAAACTTCTGCACAAAAATGCGCCGGTGATCGACACTCACAACATCACCATCCGCCAGCTCACCGAACACGGGCAGGCAGTCGGCTTTGCCAGCATCTCGGCCGACGGCCGCTTAGTCGCTTATGGCAGGCGCGAAGGCGAACGCAGCCTACGCGTGAAGCAGGTCGCGACGGGTAGCGAGGTCACGGTGGTGCCGCCGCAAACCGGCTTCTTCGGCAGAGGCGCAACATTCACCCCTGACGGCAATTATCTTTACTACACGCATCAGGATCCAGCGAACCCAAACAGCACAAATCTCTATAGTGTGCCGGCCTTAGGCGGAGCGTCGCGGCAGATCGCCAGTGATGTAAACAGCGCAGTCGCATTTTCGCCCGACGGCAAGCGCATGGTTTACACGCGCACCATTCAGGACAAAGGCGAAGATCAATTACTGATCGCGAATGCCGACGGAAGCGATGAGAAGATCATCTTCCGACACGAGTCCGGGGCTAACGGCTTCCGCACAAGCCCTTCGTGGTCGGCGTCGGACCTCATTGCGGTGGGAATGTTACAGCTGGGCCAGAAGGACGTGATTACATCCATTCTGGTTTTGACTTCAGAGGGCAAGCAGGTCAAGGCCTTCCCCTTGCCCACTCTGATGAGTGATGTGGCGTGGCTGCCCGATTCTTCCGGAATATTCTTTATGGGTATTCAGACCTCGGTGGTTCGGAGTCAGATATGGTTGCAGCCTTATCCAGAAGGTACGCCTTTCAAAGTCAGCAATGATTTAAGCGACTATAACTCGCTGAGTGTTACGGCGGATGGAAAGTCGTTCGTTACCACACAGGAGCGCCGGCAGGCGGCGATTTACGTAGGCGACTCTCCGGGGCTGCTCAATGACAAAATTGATTGGAAGTTGAGTGCGATCTCGACGGAACAATCGACGGGGTATGGTCTTTCCTGGACCAGTGCGGGCAAGCTCCTACAGCAAGATGGGTCCTTTCACATTTATGTTACTGGCCCTGATGGCAGCAACCGGGTTCGTGTGTTGGAGGACAATGGAATCGCATTCTCTCCCCGCGCTTGTGGTTCTGGCGACCTGATGATTGTATCCAGAGTGCTTGAGAGCAATGCGCCGAACCTTTGGCGCGTGAATATGGCCACCGGAGAAGCGAAGCAGCTCACGTTCGGCAAGGACGAAGAAACTTCCTCCTGCACTCCCGACGGCAAATGGGTGGTCTATCCAGGACCTTCCCCCAACGACAGCGTGTATCGCATCTACAAGATTTCAACAGACGGCGGTGAGCCGGTGGAACTGGCCAAGGGACGGGTGTACGAGCCAGCGGTTTCCCCGGACGGCCAATTGGTCGCCTATACCAGGATCGACGGACAGGGTGCCCGCGCGAAGTCGAAGGTCGTGTTGCAAAAGGTGGAAGGCGGCTCGCCTGTGCAGGAGATCGAAGTCCCTTCGGCCTTCACGCCTATGTACCTCGGCTGGACGCCGGATGGTAAAGCGTTGACCTTCGTGCGCAATACAACTGGCAACACGCAGAATCTATACGTGCAACCGCTCGATGGAGGCGCACCCGTGCAGTTGACCCATTTCGATTCCGAGCCCGCTTCGATTGCCGCCTACGCCTGGTCCCGTGACGGAAAGAAGCTCGCGGTCACTCGTGCCCGCTATAACGATACTGACGTGGTCATGTTCAGCGGTTTCCGATAAGAGAAGATCGAAAGAGAGAAGAAGAAAATAAGAAAGGACCTTGGCTTATGCTCGAGATTCAGACCAAGCAGTTGCCGCCGGACATTGTTGTGCTGGAGATCACGGGCAGAATCACCATCGGGCGGGAGTGCAAGCAACTGGAATGGGCCACCGACAGCCTGGTCCGCGAGAAACAGCAAAAGAAGATCATCTTTGACTTGAGCGGCGTGACCCACATCGACAGCACTGGAATTGGAATCATCGTCATGTCGGCCGGACAGGCCAAGCAGGCCGGAGGAGAGTTGCGGCTCGCCGGCGCCAACAAACACATCGAGCAGGTATTGAAGCTCACCAGTGTGGACAAGATCGTGCATTGGACCCCAACCGTGTCGGAGGCGATCGTAGGTTTCTAGTGGGTTTTCAGGCGGGGCGATCATGAGAGTCGGAATTTGGGTGTATGGCCTGGAGTCAGTCGCTGCCGGCCTGATGGACCTTATCTGGGGCGGTTTCGACGCCGACCATCAACCGATCCAGGCGTTCGGATCATATTCCTGGGGTTCAGATACTCGCATATATCACCGCCGTCTGGATGATCGCAGGGGGCGTGGGGATCCTGTGGCGCCGGAGCGCCCGGGCTGGTGGAGCAGCACTGGGCATCATCTATTTTGTGTTTACTGTGTTCTGGCTGCCCCGACTCTACTGGGCGCCGCACATACTTGGATTTAGAATTCCTGTCTATATCGGGGTGTTGGCCGGAGTCGGCTCACAACTCATCGCGGCCGCCGCTGGAGCACTCGTCTTCGCGTCGCCGGCAGCGCACGAGTCTGTACGGCCACGAATGATTCATATCGCTCGCTGGATATTTGGACTCTGTTCGATCGACTTCGGCTTGTCGCACCTGACGGACCTTCACGACAACCTGATGTATGTCCCGAAGTGGATGCCCCTGGGAGCAGAATTCTGGATCATCGTAACTGGAATTTGCTTCGTACTCGCAGGCCTGGCCATGCTGATGGGAATTCAGGACGTTCTGGCCGCATCGCTGCTTGGGCTGATGTTTTTGACCTTTAATGTAGTCGCGTTGCCGCAATTTATCTTTGCCGATCCCAAGGACCATGGCGCCTGGGGCGGCTACGCCTACAACCTGGCTGCGGTGGGGGCCTGCTGGATATTCGCCCAGTCGCTCGCGAACTTCCGCACAAATAATGGATGCGATGCCAAACCGCGGCTGGCAGGGGCTTGACGCGATTATCTGAGCCGGTCCGAATTTGGTTCTCTTCGCGTCCTTCGCGACCGCTTCGCGAGCTTTGCGGCTGATCGCGAAGCGCGCAAAGGAGAACCGCAAAGGTCGGGAAAAAAAAGAATTGGAGCTACGGCTTCATCCCGGTTTCAGGTAATTCTCGACTGATTACCTGCCCGTTACGTTACTCCTGCCTACTCCGCATGGCCCCTGGTACATTTCCCTCCCGTGCGTTGCGCAGGCTGTTGCCGCCCTGTAAACAGAAGAGAGGGAATGGGTTGAATCCCGCGCCGGTAGCCGTTTCGGGCGCGGATTGCACCACCAGCCGGAGGGCGCAGAATGCAGATCGGGGTTTACGGTTCGGGTTATCTGGGAACAGTGATTTCGGCATGTCTGGCAGATTTTGGCACTCCCGTTTCATGTTGCCATCCCGACCGCACTCGCATGGTCGAGATGGCTCAGGGCAATATTCCTTTCCACGAGAAGAATCTGAAGGAGATTATCCGGCGCAATGTTCGCGCGGGGCGCCTCGCATATTCCACCGACATCGAATCGTTTGCGCGCAAGACGCAAGTCATTTTTCTGGCGGAAGATAACGCCGACAACCTGACCGATGTAGTGATGCGGATCGCGCGGCTGGCGACCAAGCCTCCGATTCTGACGATTGTCACACCGGTTTCTGTGGGCACTGCTGGCGCGCTTGAGAAATCTTTGAAAGATGCGGGCCTGCATGGAACGATCGTTTCGCAGCCCATGTTCTTCACCGACGGTTGCGCCGTAGAAGACTTCAACTGGCCTGACCGATTGATTCTGGGATCGACCTCGAATGAAGCGGTGCAAATTCTCAAACAGATTTTTCATCCGCTGGTCATGCGCGGAGTGCCGGTGATTGTGACCAATCAATCGACGGCGGAACTTGTGCGCGAATCGGCGACGGCGTTTGTGGCGACGAAGATTTCTTTCATCAACGAAGTTGCGGCGCTGTGCGAGCGCGTAGGCGCAGACGCAGTCAGCCTAGCTTTGGCTCTTGGTCTCGATAAGAAGATTGCTCCGCGCTGCTTGCAGCCGGGAGCGGGCATGGGCGGCGTGTTTGCCGAGTCGGATATGGATTCGCTGGCGCAGTTGGCTCAGGCACATGGCGTTCCGCTGAAGGTGTTGAGCGCGGCGCGCGACGTTAACCATACGCTCGCCGATCGACTGGTCGACAAAATCGCGCTGGCTTTGAATTCAGTCGAGAACAAAGACGTGGGAATTCTTGGGCTGGCATTCAAGCCGAACACGAATTCAGTGGCTGGCTCGTCGGCGATGCGATTGGCAGAATCGTTGGTTGCCAAAGGCGCGCGCGTGCGGGCTTACGATCCCGTTGCTTTGGACGAGGCGAAGTTGCGGCTGAATGGTTCGGTGCGTTATTGCGAGTCGGCTTACGCGGCTGCGGAAGGAATGGATGCGCTGGTTGTCGGTACGGGCTGGCCTGAATTCCGCGTGCTCGATTTTGACCGCATCAAGCATCTGCTCAAGAAACCGGTAATCGTTGATACAAAAAATTTGCTCGATGCGGCGCGGATGCGCGCTATGGGTTTTGAGTACGTGGGCGTTGGGCGGGGATAGTTTGGACGTAGCGGCGAGAACTTTCACCGCAGAGTACGCCGAGTACGCAGAGGTTTCTTGAGGATTCCTGCTGCTCGGCATGCCGTCGAAGTTGTCAGCTGCAATGGTTTCCTGTTGTCGATACTTAATCCCCCCAAGGATCTGTGAGCGAAGAACTTCTCATTTCCGCACCGGAGGCCGAGGCGCAGACGACGCCGCAGCCTGACGAGTTGCCGTCGTCGTCGCGATCTTCTGATTTGATCCCTAAAATTCTTGATGTTTTCTCGTCTTCTTTCTTCTGCCTGCCTTTTTCCACCGTGACTTACATGCTCGGTTGCTGGTGGAATCGATTCTTAGCTGAGGAGTGATTGTTCCCTCATCGGCGCGCCAGCCTTGCGCTTTCCCAATCCGCATAGAGAAGTAGGACTCCTTGACTCGCTCAAACACCGATCACTATAGTCTCTGCCTAGCTTCTTTCTCCCCCGGGTAAGATCCAGACCTCACATCCGCAAAGCTTGAGTCTCGCATTTCGCGTTTCGCCGAAATGCCTGGGCGCTTAGTAAGGGCGGGCTCAGCCGTGCATCAGTTCAGGAGAATCATTCATGCCAACCAGAAAGTTTTCCTTTGCAGTAACCGTGGCATTGGCGATGTTTGTAGCGTCATCGATAATGATAGCCGTGCGCGCACAGGCTCAGACCGAAACCGTGTTGCATAACTTCGGCAACGGCAAAGACGGGGCGGCGCCTTATGCCAGTCTGACCCGCGATTCCGCGGGTAATCTTTACGGCACGACTCTTTCTGGAGGCTCCGGGTCTTGCATGCCCATCTACGGCAGCACGACCGTGCCTTGCGGCGCCGTGTTTGAGTTGTCGCCCCAGCCCGGGGGCGGCTGGACGGAGCGGGTGCTATACAGCTTTCAGGGGCAAGACGGATATCAACCCGCGGCTGATCTAACACTCGATGCGGCGGGCAACCTTTACGGAACCACGGCCGAAGGTGGCACCGGTGAATGCGTCCCTTACAAACAGGGCAATGCGGTAGGCTGCGGCGTGGTTTTCGAACTCATACCCTCGGCGAGCGGCGTTTGGACGGAAAAGGTGCTGCTCGACTTCAAGGTCGACGGCACGACCGGCATCGGACCCTCCGGTGGCCTGGTCTTCGATGCCGCAGGCAATCTTTACGGCACGACTGGCGGCGGAGGCGCTCACAGCGACGGCACGGTGTTCGAACTGTCACCCAGCTCTGGAGGGAACTGGAATGAAACTGTGCTTTATAGTTTCCACTACGAGGATGGAGCGAATCCCATCTCCACCCCGGTCTTTTTCGGCGGCAACCTCTATGGGATAGGGGCGGGGGGCGGTCAGCACGGCGCTGGGGTCGTGTTCGAGCTGATTCCCCAGGCGAGCGGCTGGGAAGAAAAGGTGCTGCACGAATTCTGCTCCCGAGCTCAGTGCGCCGACGGGGCTGGACCCGATGGAGATCTGATCGTCGATGCGGTGGGAAATCTTTACGGTACGACGTCCTCTGGCGGCCACGGCATGGGCTGCTATGGCTGCGGCACGGCTTTCGAGCTGACACCCGGCGCGCACCGAAGCTGGACAGAGACGGTACTGCATGACTTCGGCGCCCACGGAGATGGGCTCTCTACCTCGGGCGGTCTGGTTTTCGACGCGGTCGGAAATCTCTACGGCCTCACTCCCTACGGCGGCACTTTCAATTGGGGCACGGTGTTTGAGCTGTCGCCCCAGTCCGATGGCAGCTGGTCGGAGAGTGTACTGTACAGCTTCCATCTCGGGACGGAAAATGACGGAGGCGTTCCCGTCGGCCGTCTGGTGATCGACGCTTCAGGCAATCTCTACGGCGCAACCGACAACGGTGGGACGTATTACGGCGGGACCGTGTTCGAGATCACGCGCTAGATGGAGGCAAGTTGTGGAGGATGCCGGCCGATGTGCGGACACGCGTTGTTGAGTGCGCGAAGCGCGATGGTGGGAGCGAAGTTGCTATAATGAAGGCGGCGGTGGGAATAGCTCAACTGGCAGAGCACCGGACTGTGGCTCCGACGGTTGCGGGTTCGATTCCCGTTTCCCACCCCAGATTTTTTTCTATTCCATCGCTTTTGTGCCTGAGCTCCTCGCTTCGCTCGTTGGACAGCCCCTTCGGCTTCGCTTAGGGCAGGCTTGGCGGCTGTTCGAACACATTTCACGCCATTAGGCGACTGTCCCTAGAAATTTCACACCCTTCGATTGTCACTCCTGTTTTCCATTTTTGGGAAAGCTTGTCCGCTACTACGCTTTTCTTCGCTGGATTCATTGACCCGCCAAGCGCCACGGACTAGAATTCGGTCGAATCTTCTTGCGGGCGCGATCCCGCCTTGCAGGGCCTGCCGCCGTCGACAGAGGGGAAGCAGATTCACGAGCCCTCGGCTCCTGGGAAGTTGCCTGTCCTAAGGGGGAGCTTCATGAAGAGTTCTGCGCGCAAGCAGGTCAACCCACGTCGTAAAGTTACCGCGAAGAATGATACTAAGACGTACCGAGGATCGTTCCCCATTGTGGGGATCGGGGCGTCGGCGGGCGGGCTCGAAGCATTCTCCGAACTGTTGCGTTATATGCCGGAAAAAACCGGCATGGCCTTCGTACTGGTGCAGCATCTCGACCCCAGACATGGCAGTGCGTTGCAGGAAATTCTCTCGAGGACAACGAAGATCCCTGTCACTGAGGTAACCCAAGGGGTTGTGGTTCAGCCCAACCACGCCTACGTGATTCCTGCCAATACGAGCCTGAGCATCAAGAATGGAATGCTGCAGCTGGGTGCGCGCGTGGTCACGCACGGTCAGCACATGCCCATCAATGATTTTTTTCGTTCGCTGGCGGAAAGTGCCGGGCAACAGGCGATCGGCGTGATCCTGTCGGGAACGGCATCGGACGGGACCGAAGGATGCGGGGCCATCAAAGCGGCGGGAGGCATCACGTTTGCGCAGGACGAGGAGTCGGCGAAGTACGACAGCATGCCGCGCAATGCGGTGAATGCAGGGTACATCGACTTTATCCTGTCGCCGAAGGACATTGCGCGAGAGTTGGGCGGGATCAGCCAGCATCCTTACGTGGCGCGGGTTGTGTCGTCTGCAATGGAAACTGTTGAGGGTATGGAGGGCAGCGACCTCAACGCGCTGTTCGGGTTGCTGCAGGAATCGACCGGAGTGGACTTCACCCACTACAAGCACACCACGCTGCAGCGGCGCATCCGGCGACGTATGGTGGTACACAAAGTGGAAAACCTGAAGGACTACTTACGCTTCATTGGAAGGAAGCCCGAAGAACTGGACGCGCTTTACCGCGACTTGCTGATTCACGTCACCGGATTTTTCCGGGAGCCGGAAGCGTTTGTGGCGCTGCGCAAGCATGTTTATCCGAAATTGTTTGAGGGCCGAAAGCCGGATAATCCCTACGAGTCTGGGTGGCGGGCTGCTCGACTGGCGAAGAAGCGTACTCGATCGCGATCACGCTGCTGGAATACATGTGGGTGCATAGCCGGAACATTTCGCAGGCCACGACTGCGATCCAGATCTTTGCCACTGACATCAGCGACACGG
>PLDC01000010.1 GCA_003134995.1 Acidobacteriaceae bacterium
TTTGCTTTTCCTATACTTCAAGTCCTCGAAGCGCGAGGAATGACATTAAGCCTAGGGTGAGACGGAGAATATGCGACTAAAGTTCGCGGGCTAAATGGCCGATGAGTTGAAGGGCACATGGGCTTATGGAAAGCGATGCCAAGACAGCAAGGATCGCTGCTTTGAACGCGGAGATAGATGCGATTCACTCTGCCAACACCTTGTACTGGAGGGTGGGAGAAGCTGCCACCCTCGAAGCGAGAGCCGAGTACAGGAGCAGACTAGATCGATTGGAAGAAATCCGTAGCGAACTTGCTCAACTACGATCACTCACTGATCTCTGATCGTTCCCAGATGGCTTCTTTCGCCGTCGCAGCCCGAATTGAGTCAGGAGCGACTGAGACTATGCAGATGTTGTAATCATCGGGGTTTGCGATTCCTCACGATACGCTTTTCTTCTCAGATGTCATGGAACCTGTTCACTCGTCACATTAGTTATGTCCGTTGTCACAGGCTGTTATGTTCACTCGTCACAGACAGCATCGGTTACCGCCTGATATTTTCTGTTAATGCTGGCGGGGAAACCAAGCAAAGGGGGTCATTTCTCATGAAGGGTCAGATGGCCTCCTTTGCTCCCACTCCAGTTTTCAAGCCAAAGCGCGGTCACTATTTCGTGCTGGCCGCCGGGTGCTTTCTGTGGGCACTCCTAGTCTTTGGAGTCTCGCACTTGTTTGCGACCTAATCCCGCGTCCACTAGCCGCTAGATCAGCTTCCAACCGATAAGGACCTCGGCGATTGTCATAGCGAAACGTGACCCAGAGGCAACGTGGAGGAGCCGAGCGAAGAGTGCTCCTAGGAATATCCAGATCACGAAGATGGTCAAGGTAAACAGAATCGTCAACTGTGTGCTCCGCGAGTCGAACGACCGACTCTTGCTATTACTTCTATTGGTTCCCCGGATGTTTGCCTGTGACGGATGTCACAAGCAAGGGTTGTACAGAACATTTATAAGCACTCAGTGGAGAACATTCGAACGGACACTAAGTTGCCATCGTTAGGGAAGAGGAACATTCACTGAGCTAAAGCTTCTGGGAGTTGATATGGATTCAGCGAGCAGACGAGTAAAGCGTCAGTTTGTGAGATTCGATCTCGAAGATTTCGTCCATAACAGGATCAGCCAAGAGGATGGTCGCGTTGTGAGGATCGTCGAGCTCGCCGGTTTTGGCTGTTGCTACGTAGTGTTGGTGGTTCCGAATCCAGCGACGGGGACATCAGCTAGAGAAGTGCTTTGGCAGCAATCGGAAATGACTCTCAAAGCATCGTGATTAGCGGAGTGCGCTGACCGTCTAAAGAAGAATAAACGGCAGCTATTTTATCAAGAGCTGATGGTCACGATTGCGGTCAATTCTGTTATCCGGCGTTTACGCTGCCTGAGAATTGGACAGCCCGGGCCTGATCAATGAGCGTAGTCCCTACGAGATTCCCGCTCACACGAGCGGTTTCTGCGTCTCGCGAGGGAAATCGTTCACTTGTCACGTCTGTTATGTTCATTCGTCACAGGCTGTTGTGTTCACATGTCACAGACAGCGCTCCAATACCCACGCTAGACTCCGCTTGTTACACAATCCCTTGCTGAAGGAAATGCGGGGAACGGAGACAGGCGGCTAAACCATTATTCGTTCCCTGCGATCTCGGCGGCGATCACATCGGGATCGGGGAGATTGGCCGAGTCCTCCAGGCTCTCGTCCTTTAGCCAGAAGATGTCCAGACTCACCTTGTCTCGCTTGAGCAATTCTTCATAGGCGAAGGACTTGAAGCGCTCCGTCTCTTTGCGCTCGTGACGGTTCTCGGCGTTGTAGCAGGAGACGAAATCTTCAAGGTCTGCGCGCTTCAGCGGATTCGTTTTCAGGGTGAAGTGTTCATTCGTCCGGAAGTCGTAAATCCACAGCGTCTTCGTCCACGGAGTCGCGCTGGCCGGCTTGCGGTCGAAAAATAGGACGTTCGCCTTTACTCCTTGGGCGTAAAAGATGCCCGTGGGCAGACGTAGCAGCGTGTGAACGTCGGCCTGTTTCAGCAGTTCTCGTCGGATCGTTTCTCCGGCGCCACCTTCAAACAGCACGTTGTCGGGCACCACGATGGCGGCTCGCCCGTGAATCTTCAGGCACGATTTCACATGCTGCAGAAATTGAGCTGCTTGTTGCTCGTCGTCGCCCAGAAGTCGTCGCGGACATATCTCAGCGCTTCTTTGCTCTCATCGCCTTCCTCGTTAATCACCGTAATGCTCGATTTCTTCCCGAACGGCGGATTTGTCAGCACCATTTCGTAGGCGACTCCGGGTTTCTCCGCCAAACTGTCCACGCCTCCCTCAATCGGGCACTGGTCGCCACCGACGCCGTGCAGGTAGAGATTCATCACGCACAGCCGGGCTACGCTGTCCACCAGTTCGTTGCCTGAGAGCGCCTTCAGCTTCAGGTGCTTCTTCTGGTCGCGGTCGAGTTCGTGGTGTTGGCGGAAGCAAATGTTCTTCGTGATGGACTCGGCAACATTTACGGAACTGCGTCTAGTGGAGGAGCAAACGCTAGTGGCGTGCTGTTCAAGCTGACGCCGGAAAACGTCGAAACCGTCATATACTCCTTCTGCTCCTTGGCGAATTGTTCGGACGGTGGAGGCCCGAACTATATTGCCCGCAGCGCGGGCGGAAATTTCTTCGGCAATGCAGCAGAATTCGGCATCGTCTTTGAAGTTGCCCCGGACGGCGTCGAAACTGCCCTGTACAGCTTTTGCCTTCAGGGGAAAATACTTTGTGAATCGGTTGCTTGTTGACTCGGTCATCCATCAATATCTGAGATGTGTCCGCGATTCATGTCCAAGTAGAGACTGCCATGTCGGTCTGGGTCCATCCCTTTCGCTTTCGGAGCCTCTGGATGCGCTTTCCCAACTGGACCAAAAGGGCATGAATTGCCGACCTGGCGCCGACGGTGAGTGGCCCAATGACAGGTGGCAACGCCTAAGGACTCGCCAACGACACGATTGCGGTATTCCCGGACAAAGCTACATTGATCCGATTCAGCGTTCCTTGAATTGAAGGCGTAGACCCTGGCAACCCGGTAACCGTCGAACCCGCAAAATTGAACCGGCAAGGCCCAGGCCCGTTCGTGCCGGTGCCGCAGATAAAGTCTCCTTCAAATTCCCCAAAAGTTCCCGCCGGCTGGTTCCATAATTGACTCTGAACCGGATTCCCAAACAGCGAAGCGTAGCCTGGCGGTGGAGGTGTTCCCGTGAAAGGCTGCGACTGGGCCCAGTTCCATGCTGGATCCGGAGTCGTCAGGCAATTACTCGTGGTGCTGCAGATGTCGTAAATCCGCCCAAGCCGTAATGTGGTAGAGAGTATAGTACGAATTTCCGCAGGTAATCTCATTGTTGCCATCGTTAGGACAACCGCTTCCCGAGGACGCCAAGACGCTTCGTTTCGGTGTGCCGAACTGCATTGACCTAAAGATTTGGAAGCGCCTGGATCCGCACACCAACCGCCTGACCAGACTCAAGGTGGAGAAGGCTCGAAAGAAGTACCGGAGGGAAGTAGAGGATGAGACCAGGCAAATCCATTTTGACAACCGTGGCAATGCCAACAGTATGGCTATTCCCAACGCCATCTTGCGGATGCAGTTGAAGAAGGCGGATGAGTTTGCTGAGCAGCAGTATTCCATTTTTCGCGATGTTTGGCTAAAGCTTGGTGGCGTCGAATCGGCCGTTTTCATCAGAACAATCTCCTGGATGGCGATCCAACCCCCGTTCGACGCTCGCGGAAGTAGTTTCGCGAATGAGGAAAAGCGGCGCTTTCGCCGTAGTGGGGGACTGCATCCGAGAGTATCTCCGGAAACGATACGCAAGGGATTTGACAGTCTCAAGACTGAGTGGCGGGATAAGCTGGAAATAAAGGCGCTGGAATGGGAAGCGGAGGCTCTCGGAAAGGCTTCGACAGTTGCGCTGCACAATTCCAGCGGAGAGATCATTCCGCGGACACATGAGCGCCCTGCTGGCATTCGACATGAATTTGAAAGAAAGTTGCTTCCAGGCGGAACGATTTACGGAGTAGGCCCAGACAGCAATGAATATGTGGCGTGGGACGGCGAGCAATATATGGTGTATCAAACGAAGGAAAGGGTCTTCGCCGACGATAGTCTGATACCCATTGGCAGTGTGCAGGAGCTGAGAGTAGACCACCCGCATCCTGGGCCGATGGGCCAAGTTGAGGTAGTGATTCCTAAGCCTAAGGAACAGAAAGACAAGCCCCAAAGCACATTGGGACGCCGCCGCCAGAGAGGCTCCATCGACGCAAAGAAAGAGCTGATAGCCCTTCTTAAGGGGCGGATTCCGAACGCGAAGGCACGCCGGATTTGCGAATTGATCGACCAAAGAATCGACTCGATTCCTGCCCTGAAGTTTGTTCTCGCGCCGCTGCAGTCGTGGAAAAAAAAAGCTCCGGGCGAACGCACATGGGGTGGTCTCTACGACAACGACGAAACGCGCAACTTGGTTCGCTCCTATGTGAACAAGGTGCCGGCGCTACAAACATCTGCAAGATCTTCAAAATAGGCCGCTACCGATCGCTACCGGTACCACCCTGCTGAAACCCCCGTAAGCAGTGGCTTAGAGCCGCTGCCGCTACCCAATACCTCAAGTATCGGCTGACTCCTTGCGCGAGTCGTGGTCTCTTTGTCACGTAGTAGCACACGCGATGCCGCGACAGCAGCGGCCATGAAAGGGGGCAGGCAGTGACAGAACAGCAAAACACGCTCACGCCACGGCAGGCGGCGCATTACCTCGGAGTAAGTGACGCAGCGTTGCGCTTGTGGCGTTCGGAGGGCAAAGGCCCGCGCTACTTCCGGGCCGGGGAAAAACTGATTCGTTATCGTCGCGCCGACCTCGATTTCTGGATTGAAGCAAGGTTGAGTCAGCCCACCGAGGCGAAACGTGAGACGAATGAGAAAGGTCACTGAGTGCGGTCAGCGCAAAAAAACCTAGTAGACCGCGTGGCTCATCTGGAAAAAAGCGCGCTGGGTTGCCTGGTGGAATTCTGTTCGCGGGGATCTGCGAAGGAACTGGACGGCCTGATCGCGTCCGGATTGGCGGCCGATCAATTCTCAACAAGCGATCACCGTGCAATCTTCAGGGCCATGGTAGAAATTCGCGATAGGGGCAAGATTCCTGACGAGCCTTCGCTGATTGGGGAACTCGACGGCCGTCTTATGGCTCAGGTCTGTGACTTAACCAAGGGTGTCGTTCCAGAGAATTTAAAAGGCCACGTTCACGATTTGCGCGAGGTTTGGCGGGATCGTTACTTCTCGAAGCAGATAGAAGAACTAGCAAGCCTGACCACCCCGGACGACCAACTGGCACTCGTGGAGCGGATGCGGGAAACGCTGCTCGGCAGCGGAGACGCGGACAGCTGGCGGAGCATCTTCCACACCTCGGAAGAATTCGAGAATGCACCGCCGTTGGGCTTTGCGATTAACGGCTTTCTCCAAGAGGCGGGCGTGACGCTGATAGGTGGCCTTGCCGGCCACGGGAAAACGCTCCTCATGCTTTCAATGGTCAGGGCGCTCTTGCAAGAGTCGGCTCTGTTCGGCTATGAGCCGTTTTCCGTATCGCGGCGGGCCGAGCGCGTCATCTATCTCATTCCTGAAAGCAGCATCGGGCCTTTCTGGTCGCGCATCAAGATGTTCGGCCTCGAACAATTCGTTCGCGAAGATCGACTTTTGATCCGCACAATACAGGCTCGGGAGCAAGTCGATTTGACGGACCCGCGCATGTTGGCAGCCGTCGAAGGTGCAGACGTGTTCCTAGATTCCGTGGTTCGGTTCACGGTGGGCAGCGAGAACGACGCCGAGAACGCCAGGTTGTTTAGCGACGTGCTTTTTCGCTTGCTCCACTCAGGCGCAAGGTCGATCACAGGATGCCATCACAGCCCGAAGAGTTTCGAGGGGGCGCAGAGTATGTCCCTAGAGAACGTCCTGCGGGGCAGCGGCGACTTGGGAGCCTTGACCACGACTTGCTGGGGCACCCGGCAAATCGACGCGGCCCGAAACAGAATTTACGTCGAGAATGTAAAGGCGCGCGACTTTGAGCCGTGCGGATCATTCATCCTAGAGGGCCGGCCTCATCTGGACGAGACGGGGCAGTTTGCGATGCACGCCAAACCCGGTGAAGCGGCAGAGCTGCGCTCCTACTTGCAATTGAAGGGTGGAAGGCCATTGGCGCCCGATCGGAACGAACAGATGTTGATGGCTGCGAAACTCAGAGAGCAAAAGGTTTCACTGCGCGAGAGCGCCGCCCGGATGAGGGTTAGCAAGTCCACGGTGGAGCGGTTACTGGACGAATACGACTTGTCAGACCACAACTCGGAAGAGGAAGGACGGAAGCCGCAGTGATTCCCCGTCGACTGGCCCATGCACTGTACCAGGGTGGGACAGTTTTGGTACACGCAGAACCGGACGGGAAGAATCCCGAAGGGAAGATTCTTCCCCGTCTGGGGGATTTGGGACTGTCCCACAACTCTAGGCACTAAGGGTTTTGGGACACGGGACACTAAGCATTGCGGGATGCAAGTAGATGGGTTTGAAGAACGACATTCGGCCTGCATCTTCGGGGTCGGCGGCTCAACCGCAGCGGCGTCACTACTGCCGCGGTTGTGGAGGGGAGCTTCCTCTTGGGTTCCGGGGGCACTTTCACAAGGAGTGCTTGCAGGCGGACAAACGTAGCCGCACTCGTGAGCAGCGCCAGCGAGAGCAGCAGAGGTTCAAACGATTCATGGAAAAGCAACGTTGTTCAAAGTGCGGAGCTAGATACGGAGATCAACGATCTGCCGAAGCGACAGAGGCATCGCGTGAAGCTTCACAACCCACTCAGGAGCGCGATCTGCCGGTGGGATGAGGAATCGGATCTAGCAAGGGAGAGAACCGGCGCAGGAGGACTCAAAGCGGAAAGTCGGAACTTCAAGAATGATTCTGCGAGGAGATGAGCGGCACACTCCTCGAAAATACGGCGGTTCGGCGAACCGCCATACACGAGAACTCGTTGACAGGAAAGGTATGAAAACCGCTGGAGCACAACTCGGAGCACAATACACGCCAGCCCAAGGTCCTTTCTTTGAAGTCCTGACCGCCGACGAACTCGCTCAGAGGTGGCGAGTCCCGCCGAGTTGGGTGCGGGATCAGTGCCGGAGTCGCTGTACAGACCCGATTCCCCACGCGCGCCTCGGCAGATATGTCCGGTTTAGCTGGGGCAGCCCGGAGTTGACCCGGTGGTGGAGCCGGCGGCAGTTCCGCGGAAAAGAAACTACTTGATTCTAACTTGACGTTTAGCTAGAGTTACTCCCATGAAACGAAGGATCCCGAACCCGCACGCTTCGGCTCTAGGCAAACTTGGTGGCGCAGCCAGGTCTAAGAAATTGACTCCGGCTCAACGGACCGAGATTGCCCGGAAGGCCGGGCTTGCACGAAGTCAGAAGCTCAGTCCCGAGGAGCGCAAGCGAATCGCGGCACTGGGCGGCAAGGCTTCGGCAGGGATACCTAAGACTAAACGAAAGGAGCAACCATGAGAAAAACGAATCAGGCCGGCTACATCATGCGACATCGCGGTTGGTGGGTGCTTAGATACCGCGAGCGCGTTGGTGTAGGCGGGAAAATCAAGACGGTTCAAAGAGCTAAGCGACTTGTGCCTGTTGATAAAGAGCACAAGACAAAGGCCAGCGTTCGAGACCTCGCCAAACGAGAACTGGACCCTCTGAACCGAAACGTAGCGGAGCCGCTCAGCGTCACGAAACTGAGTGACTTCGTAGATCGCATCTACCTGCCTTTCGCAAAGCAGCAGAAGCGACCGTCCACATACAGAGGATACTCTCAAGTGTGGTCGGACTATCTGAAAGAGCGCTGCAAAGGGGAATGGCTGAGGGAGGTCAAGACTCATCACGTGCAATCGTGGCTGGATGAGATCGGGCGAGAGCACGAAATTTCCAAGACCACTCTGAAACATGTGAAGAACTTCCTCAGTGGCGTTTTCCGACATGCGGCACAGCAGGGCTATTTCGACGGAGCCAACCCGGTAAAGCTCGCCGAGGTTCCAGCCTTTGCACCCAATGGCGCCGAAACGAAACCTTACTCGCTCGAAGAAATCGGGACGATGCTGAAGGTATTGACGGAGCCGTCGGCGACTGCTGTGGCGACTGCTGCTTTCACAGGGCTGCGTCTTGGAGAACTGCGTGGTCTCACGTGGGAATCTTTTGAGCCCGCGCAGGATGAAGAATCCCTCGGCTGGCTGAACGTCACTCGATCCGTCTGGCGTAACACAGTCGGAGATCCTAAGACTGCGAAATCGAAAGCCCCCGTTCCAGTCATTCCACAACTTGCCCAACGGCTGGATGCTCATCGCAAAAGGTGCGGCAATCCGGTGGCGGGCCCGATCTTCGCAAACACCGTCGGCAGGCCGCTCGATCTGGAGGGTTGCTATCGAAGGGAGATGAAGGATCTCCTCAAAAAGGCCGGGATCGGGTGGCACGGCTGGCATGGGTTCCGCAGGGGCTTGGCATCGAATCTGAACCGCCTGGGCGTGGATGATTCGGTGATCCAGCGCATTTTGCGGCACAGCACAGTAGCGACCACGCAGAACCACTACATCAAGACCGCATCGCCCGATGCGATCACAGCGATGAGACAGTTCTCCGAAGCCTTACTGTGCTCCACTTGTGCTCCAGATGAACCAGGCAAGGTCGGGCCAGTCGTCCAGTGAGACTGGCTAAGTGCTTCTGTACCAATTGAGTGATGGCGGAGGGAGAGGGATTCGAACCCCCGGTACGGTTTCCCGTACAGCGGTTTTCAAGACCGCCTGTTTCAACCACTCACACATCCCTCCGCGAGAGGGGTAAAGGTTGACTTGCTCTGGGTCTAGTTTACAACAGGCGGTTTAGGAAGCAACGACCCATGCGCATGGTCGAATGCCTGAGAATGGAACTCCATGACCTCGGTGAAATGATCCAGGAAATAGGAAAGGCTGTGATCGCCGGGGTACGGGTGATAATCGTGCTTGACGCCTTCCTTTTGTAATTGCTCGTGCAGCGCGGCTGCGCCTTTCTCGAAACCGTAATTGTCATCCTGACCGCAGTTGAAATAGATGGCGAGCTTTCGGATACCCGCGAGGTTTTTTCTAGCCAGAAGGAAAGGGCTATTGTCTTTCCAATGTTCTACAGCGATCGGGTTTCCAAAAACGGCAGCCAACACTTTTCCCAGCGGAGCGCCGGAGCGACCTGCATTATCGAGTTCCTGCGGAGATTCGGTGATCAGCGCAGCGCTTTGCGCGCTAACGGCAGAAAACATTTCAGGATGAGCAAATGCAAAACGCAGCGCCCCATAGCCGCCCATAGAAATGCCGCTGATCGCCCGGTTATTCCTGCCTTTGCTGATGCGGTACTTCGTTTCGATCAGGGGAATGAATTCCTGCAGAAAGAAATCGCTGTACCGCACTGCGCCATCGGCGGAATTGATATAAAAAGTTTGCCCGCCCTCCGGAGCGACGATCAGGAATTCGCCCATCTTGTGCTGCTGGCGAAGCTCGTCGAGCATCGTCCATCCGCCGCTGTTGAATAAAGTTCGTTCGTTGTCGCCGAGGCCGTGAAGGAAGTAGAGCACGGGATATTTCTGGGCTGGATGCTGGGTCGCGCCGGCGTCATAGCCACCGGGAAGGTAGACGCAGTAATGGACCGGATGTTTCAGAATGCTGCTGTTAAGCGCGTCGCAATAGATGCGGCTTTGCGCATGAGCCGAGAGGCACACAACAAGAGCCGCGAACAGAATAATGATTCGGAGCCGCCGATCCATGGGTTTTAGTTTATTCGTAGCGCAGAGCCTGCACCGGGTCAAGCCGCGCCGCACGCCGCGCCGGGTAAAGGCCCGCTGCCAGGCTCACGAAAAAAGAGAACGCCAGGGCGAACGCCACCAGCCACCACGGCACCGACCAGAAATGTTCGGCCGGAAAAGACTGGCTCTTGAGATAGATATTTGTTCCCACGTTGATGACCTGACCGATCGCCCAACCGAGAGCGACGCCAACGATGCCGCCGAGAAGGCCCATGGCGCCCGCCTCTGCGAAAAAAAGTTTGCGGATGTCGCCGTCGCTGGCGCCGATGGCCTTCATAATCCCAATTTCGCGGCGACGCTCGAGGATGGCCATCACGAGAGTGTTGACGATTCCGATGAAAGCAACGGCCAGCGCAAGGCTGCCGAAGATTCCGAGAAACACATCCAGCACCTTGAAAAACTGTTGTATGCTGCGGCTGGCATCGAGGATCGAGAAGGTGTTGAAGCCCATTTTCTTAATGGCATCTTCCACCTTCTGCACCTGGCTCGGATTTTTCACTCGCACACTGATCGAGGAATAGACCGGCTGATCGCTGGCGGCGCGCGAGATTTCGCGCAGGTCCGTAGGCTGCATGACGTGCAGGCTCTCTGCCAGTCCGAGCGGGAGAAATACTCGCGCTCTAGTGGGCCCGCGCATGCTCTCGGGATCGAGATCGGCGACGCCAACGATCTTCAGCTTCTGCTCGCGTGATACAACGGAATAGGCTGCACTCGAAACACTATGATCGCCAGAGGTGGTTTTGTCTGCTGCTTCCGCCGAAGATGCGCTCTTCGACGTCTCGCGCTGGGCATAGCGCATCGTCAATTCTTTGCCCATAAGCGGCGCGGCCAGTTCGGCGACTTTGGTTTCATCGATTCCCGGCTTAGGCGTCTTCCCCAGGAGTTCTTCGGCGAATGCTTTCTGCAGAATCGCTTCGGGCGCAACATCGGACGAGAAGAATTGTCCTTGCACCGTTTCAAATGCATCGCTCGATTTCGCAGACGTGGGCAGCGCCGCGACCATAGTTAAATGAGGCTTGTCTTCGTAGCGCAATTCCGTGATGAAGCGGATGTCGGGATAGGCTTCAGACACGTTAGGCAGGCGCTCGATCTCTTGTCGCGTGGGTTCGTCAAGGATTCGACTTTCAGCCGGGGCAGGTCCGCTGCGCTCCTCTTCGCGGCCAAAATTTCGCAGATCGCGGCGCGAAGTGACGACAACCGTATCGAACAAACCGGACTTCATCAAACGGCGCGAGGTAAGTTGCTGCAGCCCGATTCCCAGAGAAAGCATCGCGACCAGCGAGGCTACTCCCACCGAAATACCAATTGTGGTGAGCGAATTCCTCAGCAGAGATTCGCGCAAATTGCGCAAGGCGAGTTCGGTCAGATCTGGAAGCTTCATGGGCGATCTGTCTCCGCTCTCGGATAATCTTTTTCCGTCGCTCCCGCAGAGTTCGATTCGTCCCCAACGAGCTTTCCATCCGCCAGAAAAATAAGACGCTGCGCGTAGCGTTCGGCCAACGCACGTTCGTGCGTTACCATGACGATTGTCATTCCCAATTGTTGGTTGAAGTCGCGAATCATATTCATGATTTCGGTTCCCGTGTGGCTATCGAGATTGCCGGTGGGTTCGTCGGCGAGCAGCAACTGAGGCCGGTTGATAAGCGCCCGAGCCAGTGCGGCGCGCTGTTGCTCTCCACCCGAGAGTTCGCTCGGACGATGGTTCTTGCGCTCCTCAAGTCCAACTCTCGCTAGAGCTTCGTTGGCCAGGCTGTCACGTTTTGCGCGATCGACCTCGGCAAAGCGCATCGGCAATTCCACATTTTCCGCGAGCGTCATGCTGGCGATCAGATTGAACGACTGGAAAACCATTCCCACGGTATGCAGGCGATAGTGGGCGAGTTCCTCGCGTGAAAGTTGCGCGAGATCTCGCTCGTGGACAATCACGCTGCCAGACGTAGGACGGTCCAGACCGGCGATCAGATTCAAAACAGAAGATTTTCCGGAGCCAGAACTGCCTAGCAGCGCGATAAATTCGCCGGCGCGCACTTCAAGATTCACGCCATCCACAGCACGGATGAGAGTTTCGCCCATCCGATAATGACGGCAAAGCTGCTGCACGCGAATCGCCGGAGAATTGACCACGGCAGTGCCGACCACCGGAGCGTTCTTCGAGGAAAACCTGTCGGGGCTACTCATCACGCTAACGGACTTCTCCTTTGAGGACGCGCATTGCATCCGTAGCCTTAGCATCGCCGTTGCGCGGACCGGAGTTGCCATTCGCGTTCCCGTCAACCTTGTCACCCTCGCCCGGCGCAAGAAACAAATTCTCCTCCACCCCATGTTGCCGGGTGTAGAGATCGTAGTAGCGGCCGTGCGCGGCATAGAGTTGTTCGTGCGTACCCCGCTCCACGATTTGTCCGTGCTCCATCACTAGAATTTGGTCCGCGCGGCGAATGGTGGAAAGCCGGTGCGCGATCACGAACGTGGTGCGGCCCTGCATGAGATAAGAAAGCCCTTGCTGGATCATCTGTTCCGATTCCGAGTCAAGACTCGAGGTTGCTTCGTCGAGAATCAGGATGCGCGGCTGGGCAAGAATAGCGCGAGCAATCGAAATTCTCTGCCGCTGACCGCCTGAAAGCTTTACGCCGCGTTCTCCCACGACGGTGTCGTACTTATCAGCGAAGGTTTCGGCGAACTCGTCTACGCGTGCGATCTGGCAGGCACGCAGGAATTCTTCTTCACTTGCGTCAGGACGCGAAAATACAACGTTCTCGCGAATCGTTCCATCGAATAGAAAAGATTCCTGCAAAACGACTCCGAGCCGCGTGCGGTAGGAATCGAGGCGAACCGTACTCAGGTCCGTGCCATCCACGAGGATTTCGCCTTTAGTCGGCACGTAAAAAGCTGAGATCAGGCCGATGGTCGTAGATTTTCCTGACCCAGACGAGCCCACCAAGGCCGTAACGGTGCCAGGTTCGGCCTTGAAAGAAATATCGCGCAGCACATCGTGAATTCCGTCATAGCTGAAGCTTACGTCTTCGAATTCGATTCGCCCAATAATATCGGGCAGCGGCACGGATCGCTTGGGATCCTGATCCTCCGGACGTTCGCGCATAATTTCCTGCGTTCGCTCGAGACCCGCCAAGGCCTCGGTGAGCTGAGTTCCGATGGAAACTACCTGCATGATCGGAGCAACCAGAAAGACCAGGAGGAAGTTGTAGGAAAAATAGCCACCCGGCGTCAGACTCTTCGCTAGCATCTGATGTCCGCCGACGTACATGGTCGCCGCCCCTACCACCCCCATCAATACACTTGCCGAGAGGCTCATGAGCGAGGTGGCCGTGAGCGTTCGCATCACGTTGTCGAGCAGGCGACGCACGCCGCTGGCGAAGATTTTCTCTTCTCGTTCCTCGGCGTGATATCCCTTGATCACCCGAACGCCGCCCAGCGATTCGGTGAGGCGGCCTGTTACCTCGGCATTAATCTTGCCGCGTTCGCGGAAAATGGGTCTGATCGTCTTGAAGGCCCAGCTCAGTGCAGCGGCAAAGCAACTCAACGAGCCAACGGCGACCAGAGTCAGTGGCACACTCGTACGAAGCAGCAGCACAAGCGCAATGCCAGCCGCGACCAGCCCTCCAGCAAAATCCACCAGCCCGGTGCCCAGCAAATTGCGAACGCCTTCTACGTCGGACATAATGCGCGAGACCAGCGCTCCGGTTTTGTTGGCATCATAGAAAGCCACCGGCAAGTGGGAAATGTGCGTCTGCACTTGCTGGCGGAGATCCGTAATCAGCCGCTGCGCCGCTTTTGACAACAACTGCGTAAGGGAAAAAGAAGTTACGCCCTGGATAAAGGTAGCCAGCAAAACCGCGAGCACGAGCGGCTTGAGTAACGCTGTTTGCCCCTTGCCAACGACATCGTCGATCAAGAACTTCGAGGAGTACGGCAGCACAAATTGCGCGAGCCGGTTGACCAGCATCAACAGAAACCCCAGCGCGAGCAGCCAGCGCCGCGGCCGCATCAGCTTCCAGACTTCCGGCAATATGGCGCGGAGTCTCTCGACTTTGGGAGTCTTCTGGGTTGGTTTGGGATCAGTACTCAATGTGTAATTGGACTCTGCTGAACGTCGATTCGCTTCATTAATTCGTGAATTGTGACACGTTCCGTCCCGGCGTTGTATCCTCGGGGCGTGCCACGTCCGCCTTCGCCGGAGCGCTCTCCCACCCTGGGCCTTTTGCTCGGGCTGTTCGTCACGCTCGCGGCCGTCGTGGCCTACTCCGCTTACATCACCTGGCAAGTCGCGGGCTTGCGCAAGCTTCAGGCCGAACTGATCGACCGCAATCGTAAGGACTCGCTGCAATTGCTGCGCATCCAGAACGATCTGAACCTGCTCGCGGTTGCCATGCGCGACATGCTCGATAACGACGAACCCTATCCGCTCACGGCATGGTCGGCGCAGTTCCAGCGCATTCGCACCGACCTGGATGACGCGATGCGGCTTGAATCCACATTGGCGCCGGCTGGACGGACGAGCGAACAGAGCGCCTCGCTAAGCACTTCCCTCGCTCAGTTCTGGGACGCGGTCGACCGCGTGTTTGCGCTGGCTGCCGATGGCAAAGACAAAGATAAAGAGGCAAGGGAACAGATCCAGCTTTCGCTGCAGGCGCGGCAGGCGGCCTTGAGCACGACCGTGGCTCGCCTGCTGGTGCAGAACAGCGAGAATGAAGAGCAGGCTGCGCAGCGCATTGTGCAGATATATGATCGAGTGCAGCGGGAAGTGTATCTATTTCTGGCTGCAACATTGGCCGCGATCCTGCTGACCGGATTTTCCATGATCCGGTGGAACCGGCGGTTGTTTGCGCACATGGCCGAGCTTTCGGATCGGCGCAGTGAGCTGGCGCAAAAACTGATTGCCACGCAGGAGTCGACGCTGCGTTACATCTCGCGCGAATTGCACGATGAATTTGGGCAGATTCTTACGGCAATGGGGTCGATGCTCGGGCGCGCCGGAACGCATGCTCCGGAAGGTTCAGCTTTGCGCACCGACTTGAAGGAAGTCCAGCAAATCGCGCAGGACACGCTCGACCGCGTCCGCAGCCTGTCGCAGGCGCTGCATCCGGTAATGCTCGATGAGGTTGGTTTGGAAGCTACACTGGACTGGTACATCCCGACCGTGGAAAGACAGACCGGAATTGCCATATCCTATGAAAAGCAGGGCGCGCCTTTTGCGATTGACGGCAGCGCGTCGGTGCAGATTTATCGCATCGTGCAGGAAGCGTTAAATAATGTGGCGCGGCACTCTGGCACTAAGCAGGCATGGGTGAGATTGCGTTTTCTGCCGGCGGCGCTTGAATTGGACGTAGAAGATCACGGCGTGGGCTTCAGCGGACGGCCTGCGAAACTTGGCATCGGACTGGTCGCGATGCGCGAACGCTCGGAATTGATGGGAGGGCGAATTGTTTTTTCGACTCCCGCCGCGGGTGGCACGTTGTTGCACTTGACAGTGTCTCGCGAGAGAGTTGAGTCTCGGGAGAAAGATCAAAGATAAACAGCAAAGATAAACATCTGTCAAGATTGAACATGAATATGACAAAAAAGATTACGGTGCTGCTGGTAGATGATCATGGCCTGGTGCGGCGAGGGTTCCGGCGAATGCTGGAAGATGAACCGGATATTGATGTCGTGGGTGAAGCCGGCGACGGCGGAGAGGCCGTCAAGCTGGCTCGCGAGTTGAAGCCCAGAGTCGTGGTCATGGACTGTGCTTTGCCTACGATGAATGGCCTGGATGCGACGCGGCAAATTCTTGCAGACTCGCCCGAGACTGCTGTGCTCATGCTCAGCATGCATTCGGAAAATACCTGGGTGCGGCAAGCCATCGATGCCGGGGCCAAGGGCTACGTTCTGAAGAATGCGATGAACCTGGAACTGGGACCAGCCGTAAGGCGCGTCGCCAGTGGAGAAACAATCTTTGATCCGCGGGTAGAACAAGAATCGGTGCTGAAAGGCGAGCGCAGTAGCGGGCTGACGCCACGCGAACTTGAAGTCCTGCAGCTGATAGTCGATGGCAAGTCGAACAAAGAAATCGCCACAGCACTCGACCTCAGCGCCAACACGATTGCAGTGCATCGCGCCAACATCATGAACGCGCTCGGCATTCACAAGACAGCGGAGCTTGTCGTATATGCGATTCGCTCGGGATTGGTATCGGTGCCGTGAATCGTCGATTCTTTTTGCAGGGCGTGGTGGGGGTCGCGTCGTTATCACAGTTGCCGATGCTGCGTGCTCTGGGCGCGGGTGCCGGACCAACGGCTTCGCCTGGCTTTAAGTTTGTTGACGTGACTTCGAGCGCAGGCATTCAGTTTCAGCATAACAGTGGCGCCTTTGGCGGGAAATTTCTGCCTGAGACTCTGGGGTCTGGCTGCGCGTTTCTCGACTATGATCGCGATGGCTGGCAGGACATTCTTCTGATCAATGGAATGGATTGGCCCCGCCACAAGCAGCATCACTCCACGTTACGGCTTTACCGTAATAACGGGAATGGCACTTTTACTGACGTAACTTCGCGTGCTGGACTGGACGTTGAAATGTATGGCATGGGCGTGGCCGTCGGCGATTATGACAACGATGGGTTCCCCGATATTCTCGTGACCTGCGTGGGGCAGAATCGCCTGTTCCACAATACCGGCAAGGGAACTTTCGTCGACGTGACCAACTCCAGCGGATTGGGAAAACGGTTGGGGTTCAGCACCTCCGCTCTTTGGTTTGATTTTGATCGCGATGGCCTGCTCGATCTTTTTGTTTGCAACTATGTGAAGTGGTCGCCGGAGCACGATGTGTTTTGCAGTCTCGACGGCAAGCACAAGTCTTATTGCACACCGGAAGCATATCGCGGGGAAACTTGCTGGCTGTTTCACAATCGCGGCAACGGCACCTTCGAAGACGTCACTGCTGCCAGCGGCATTTTCGATAGCAGTTCAAAATCTCTTGGCGTCGCCATGCTCGATCAAGACCAGAGCGGCTGGGCCGATCTTCTCGTGGCAAACGATACTCAACCTAACAAGCTGTATCGAAACCAGCGCAACGGTACTTTTAAAGATGCAGCTGTCGAAGCTGGATTGGCTTTCAGCAGCGAGGGCAAGGCGCGGGCCGGCATGGGCGTAGATGTGGCGGACTTTACGAACTCCGGGCATTCGGGCGTGGCCATAACAAATTTTGATAACGAAATGACGGGCCTCTACCAGTTCGGGGGGAAAGCCTTCGAAGACGTTGCGGCGCAGACGGGCGTGGGCGTGGCCTCCAAGAACAGCCTGGGGTTTGGATGTGTTTTTCTCGATGTGAATCTCGATGGCTGGCTCGATCTTGCCGTGGCCAATGGCCACATCGATGAAACGGTTCGCAGCATACGCGGCAATGTGGGATATGCGCAGCCGCCGCAATTGTTTCTGAATGATGGGAAGGGAAGATTTCGCGATGTGGCGGCAGATGCCGGGGGCGGATTCGAGTCGCCGAAGGTTGGCCGTGGACTGGCTTACGCCGACTTTGATCGCGACGGTGACCTCGATCTGTTGCTGACTACGAATAACGGTTCAGCTTATCTCTACCGTAATGACCAGCTCGCGGGAAATCACAGCATTCGTTTTCGGCTGGTCGGAACAAAGTCGAACCGCGACGGAATCGGCGCAACGGTCCGCATCGTCTCCGGCGGCTTGAGCCAGTCGCGCATGGTGAAGAGCGGGTCGAGTTATTTGTCGCAATCCGAACGGCCGCTTACTTTTGGATTGGAGAAGCGCGACCGTGTGGATAGCGTGGTTATCGCGTGGCCGAGCGGCAGAACTGAAGAGTTCAAGAATCTGGCCGCGGGACGATGCTACGAATGCACCGAGGGCAAGGGGATTTCTCCGCAGGATGGATATTGAGCGCGCCGGCAGCGGTGCGGTTTCGCTTACGCGTAAGGCCGGTTAAGCGGGAGATCCTTCGCGCGGCTGAAGTATCGCCAGAATTCCGGGATTATCCACATGACAGAC
>PLDC01000027.1 GCA_003134995.1 Acidobacteriaceae bacterium
ATCTCCGGGGCAGGGTAGGCGACGCTCGGCCGAGCTGTTGCCGTCTGCCCAGCGTCAACGATGTGGTCAATCCAGTAGATGGTAGAGCCTGCGGTCAGCTCGGATATCCTCCGCTTGAGTTCCGCCACGCCAGCCAAGCAAAATTTCTTATTAAATACCTGCTCGGCCGATACGTTGACGCCGCTAGGGCTAGGGAGAATAGAAAATCTCCACCTCCCATTCGGTGTTTGCCAGCTATAGAGCTCATAGGCCGCGGGCGACGGCCCTTTTGAGTTGCTGGATTCCTGAGCAGAGGCTACGAGCGCCAGTCCTAAGCAACTTATTACGAGTAAAATTGTTGGTCTCAAGTCATTGGCGTCCTCACGGCGACGGGGAGATGCGGTTTTCCCATCCCCGGTTTTCCATCATCCCGGTGGGGAAAAAGGGGGATCACCGCTGCCAAGTCGATGCGGATGCTGAGCACTACACATTTGCTAGCATATCGGAATCCCAACCTTTCCAACGTGCTCCTGAGTACCTGCCCAACATTCGATCCTGAATCGCAGCCCTAGAGGGCCGAGAAGCGCCAGCAATCAGGTCCTATTTGTCTTGCCGTGAATCCGGCCCTGGTCCTGGCGATTTGCCAGACGCCGCACTTCCGATCAAGCTACACAATTTTTCCGCTCCTGCTAGACACGAGGATCGTGCATTATTCGATATTCTTTGCAAGGTCTTATCGGGAAGAGTCTCGTCGATATGCTTGACCACAAACTGCTGGAAGCCAGCGTCAGACTTGGTTAGCGCGAGCAGACGGTTCAAGTGTCCCCAATCGTTTGCGAGCAACTTGCCTACGGCGTCGCTGTAGCCTTCTCCAATCGCGCCGTCGTCGCACTGAGAAAACCTTCTATATGAACGATAAACATGATCCCAATCACCCAGGGAATCAACTTCCTTCTCGGCCTGCATTGCCTCGGACTTTGTACAGGGCTTCCTGGACATATCGTTTGCAAAGACGTTCATTCCAACGGTCAGAGCCAAGACAGCTATCAGACGAAACATGGTGCCCTCCTCACAGGCGACAAGTCTTACCGAGCACGGTTCACTTTTCTAGCGATCTACTGGACTGTTATATCCGTCATCGGATCGTGGCTTTGCCAATCAGTTATCTGCTTCATGCAGTCATCGGTAGTGCGCACGCAACCTAGCGTAGGATGGCTGGGACCACCGCTATTGGAGCGTCCAGAGTGCACACCCATGCCCGTCCGCCCCGGAACGTCAAAAACATCGATTCCGTAAGAACCATACGAGCCGTTTGGATCGGGCGGGTGGTTATTGTGACTTGAAAAGGGATATGTACCATTCGGCCAAGGCCCATTGCTGCTCTTGGTGGTATTGTTCGCCGCCGTGCAAACGACCACAACGTTGCCATCCTTATCGTAGAGTGTCAGCGAACCATTGGATCGGTTGAAGGTCATCGAGGACAAACCGAAAGGATCGATGAGCAGTACAGGATTGTTCTGCACGTACCTGTAGAAGTTCCCGCCGCCGTCGAAACCAATTGGGTCTTCGGAAATGAATCGACCAATCGCTGGATCGAAGTATCTGAAGCGAAAGTATCGAAGGCCGGTTTCCATGTCGAACTCGCGGCCAATGTACTGGAATGGGTTGCTAAGCGTCCCCGTGGAGTTTGCGAGGTTGCCGAAGGAATCGAATGTGTAGGTGTTAGCGAGTGCTCCCGTCGAGTTGCTGAGCGAAGTAACCGAGCCAAGGCCGTCCTGCTGGTAATATCTGCTCGTCCCGGCGCGAAGCTCGGAGAGAGTCTCGTCAATCCAAGGTCCCCCGCTGTACCCCCCGATCTCACTCCCTGAGCTGTTCATCGTCTGAAGCAGATTGTCGCGGTCGTATACGAAGAATCCCGTGAAGGTCGGCGAGCTCTTGTAAATTCTGCGCCCGAGGGGATCGTACTTAAAATTCACCGTCCCGCCCGAAACCACCGCTGACACCATCCGGTTCTCGAAGTCCCAGGAGTAGGATTTGCCGGAGGGATCGGAGAGGGCATTGCCGTTTGCGTCGTACGTGTAAGCTGCCGTTCGAGTTGGATGTCCTAGGGGCAAACGTACCGACTCTCACTTTATGGTAACGTCTACCGCGTTTGAGGAGCACAAAGTCTTGCCGTCGTTTCCCGTTAGCTCTAAGCGTAGTGAGTATCTCCCTGCTGGTACGACCTTGTACAGCTTGGAGTGCGGAAGAACAGACCAGTTGACGCGTGACCACAAGAGACTCGCGATATCGGAATTGATTTTCCTTGAGACACCAGCCTTCACCTGCAAGGGAATCGTTGACGAAAGGGAGAGCGTTGTCCCTTTTTCGAAATCCCAGAGGGCGACGTAGTTTAATTCACCCTTCTGTGGGTCCATTGCTGGAGCCAGCGGGCTTAGTATGAAAGAGGGTACCACGGGCACGTTCACATCGGCTTCCGACCGGTTTTCGATTACCACAGCGACCCCCACCGGTTTCGGCTCGTGCCACCCTATCTCGTCAACGGAAATGCTACAGATCAAGCTGTCGTCCTTCCTAGCACGGGTTGAGGCCGATTTTTCGTGTGCATCCCTTTGGTCCGTTTGTGCGATGCACTGGCACATCGCCCCAGAAATCATAAGAAAGAACAAGACTGTTTTCATGGCGCTACCGCTATCCTTGGGTCTTTGGGAATGTTCGGTTGGTAGGGACAAGACCAGCACGTCTTTTTGACTTTTCCACTCGGCTGATAAGACTGGTTGTAGAAGGCATCGGGGTCAGGAATGTTGTTGTATAGGTAGTCCTGGCCGTTCTTGCTCGTCCAAGTGCCACCGCACGTTTGTCGTTCGACGTGCCAGTTGTTGGGATTGGCAGAGTCTTCAAAGATGTCCACTTTCACGCGCTTCTTGCAATTTACGTTCTGATCGCACGGAATCGACTTACAGCCAAAAAGCGGCATGATCGAATTCGGAGAGGCGTTCGGATCGCTCGGTTGAATCCAGTAATCATTGATCCCCAAACCCCATGCCAGACAGTTGTAATGGCGTATGTTCGGATTTCCGAACGGCGTCTGTGAACCCGGCACTTTGGTCTGTAAACCGAGCGGGTCAATCAGATTTGTTGGACTGTTGTCAACGTAAACATAAAAGTCGTTGCCACCGGAGAAGCCGAAGGGATCTTCGCTAATGAATCGACCTGCACTCTCGTCGTAATATCGGGCCCTGTAGAAATTCAACTGAGTTTCAGAATCGAACTCATGCCCATTGAACCGGAATGCATTGGTGAGGGTTCCGCTGGAGCTTGTCACGTTTCCATAGCTATCGTAGGCGTAGGTGCTGGCGACCGTTCCAGCGGTATTGCTTAGCGACGTGATTGAGCCGAGATTGTCCGCTTGGTAGTAACTTGTTGTCCCAGCCATAACCTCGGCCAGAGGCTCATCCACTACAGCCCCGTGCGTGTACCTTGCAAGGACATTCCCGCTACTGTCTACCACCTCAATGAGGTTAGGGCGATCGTAGAGGTAATTCGTGGTACCCAGCGGGCCTGCTTTCTGGATTCTTCGCCCGAAGGGATCGTACTTGAAGGTGGTCGTGCCACCGTTGGTGCCAGGCACAACGGCCTGAATCAGTCGGTTTTCGAAGTCCCAGGTGAAGCTGCGGCCCTGGGCGTCGGAGAGGGTATTGCCGTTTGCGTCGTAGGTGTAGCTGCCCGTCGAATTCGACGTCAGCTCGTTCGACGCATTGTAGCTATAGGTCGGCACGCCCGATGACGACAGTCTATTGCCGACCGGATCATAGCTGTAGCTCTCCGTGGTACTCGCTCCTTGGGTTACTTGCGTCAGCTCGTAGATGGCATCATACGTGTAGTTCGCAGTGATGCCATTCAGGTCGTTCGTCTTCGCCGTGCGATTGCCAGCGGGGTCATAGGTGTAGCTGGCTCCATCCAGAGTGTTTACTCCCGTCTGGTGCAGTACGCTCAATAGGTGCGACAGCGAATCGTAGTTGTAATTCGTGTTCACCCCGTTCGGGCGCGTCAACTGCGTTCTCCGGCTGAGCGCATCGTAGGTGAAGCCGAACGATCCTGCCCATGAGTTCGAGAGGCCATTAAGTCTGTTCAGCGTGTCGTAGCCGTAGGTTGAGATGCTGCCGTCCGGCGCGGTCAGCGATGTCCGGTTCGACGCCGCGTCGTAGCTGTAGCTGTTTGTGTAGGTACCGGTCACGAACGTGTAATTCGTCGTGGTCGAGATCAGCCGCCCCATGTTGTCGTAGGCAAAGCCGTAGGTGCCGGTCGGATCGCTCACCTGCAGCACCTTGTTCGCCAGGTCGTAGGCGTACTCCACGTTCGTCGTGTCAGGATAGGTCTTCTGCGCCAGCCGGTACAGCGCGTCGTAGAGATACTGAATCGTGTTGCCCTTGCGGTCGGTCTTCGAGAGCAGGTTGCCCACCAAGTCGTAGGCATAGTACTCCGCCAGAGTGGAGGGGAACGTGGTCTGCGTCACCCAGCCGCGCGAGTTGTAGGCAAACTGCGTGGTGTGTGCGTTCGCGTCGGTGATCGAGAGCAGGTTGTTTTCGGTGTCGTAGGCGTACTGCGTTACGTTGCTGGCCGGATCGGTGACCGCGGTCAGGCGGTCAGCGTCATCGTAAGTGTAGGTTGTGGTCTTGCCATTCTGATCGGTCGAAGTGATGCGGCGTCCGCGCGAATCGTAGGTGAAGCTCACCGTCGAGTGGTCAGGATAGGTGATGCCGGTCAGCCGACTCATGGCGTCATAGGTGAACGAAGTCAAGTTCTGCAGAGAGTCGATGACGGCTGTGCGGTCGCCCATGGAGTCGTATTGGTAAGTGGTGGTGTTGTTCTGCGCGTCGGTGATGGTGGAAATCAGGCCCGCGGACGTATACGTGAGCTTGGTCACGTTGCCTTTGGGGTCGGTGATCTGGGTTAGCTCTCCGTTGGTGGCGTACTGGAACTGAGTCACGCTGGCCGCGGAGTTAGGAGCGGGCGCGGGCGACGTTACCGAAAGCAGGTTGCCGTGCGCGTCGTAAGTGTTAGTGGTTGTGTTGCCCAGCGGATCGGTCGAGGTGAGCACTTCGCCGAAGCTATTGTAAGTGTAGGCGGTGGTGGCCGTGGTGGTGAAGTTCAGCGGCTTCGATACCGATGTCACGTTGTTGTTGGGATCGTAAGCGTAGCTGGTAGTGTTGCCGAGGTCGTCGGTGCTGGCGAGGATGTTGCCGAAGGCGTCGGGCGTGTTGGTGATGTTGCCGCGCATGGTGCAGGAGCTGCATCCAGGTCCCTGCGAGGCGTTGGCAAACCACGATCCCCCCACCTCACTCAGCGAGTATTGGGTCTGGTCGCCAAAAGAATCGGTGAGTTGGGTAACGGTGTTGACGGAGAACGGCGTGGGCGCCAACGCATTCAGACTACCTACCTGCAGATTCAGAGGCCCGCTGGAGGCGTCAGGCGGTACCGACAAGGTGATGGAAGTATCGCTCCAGCTGGTAATAGCGGGAGCAGTGTTGCTGCCAAAGAAATTGACCGTGCTGGTGCTTTGCGTCGCGCCGAAGCCGGTGCCGGTAATGGTAACGGGTTGTACAGTTCCGTCGCTGGCGTAGGGCCCGGTGTTCGGCGAGACTGAGGTGATAGTGGGCTGTTGCTCGATCGTGAAGTTCAGGCTGTTACTGCTGACGCCGCCGATTACGACCGTCACCGGTCCACTGCTGGCGCCGTTCGGAACCTCGACATAAAGGCTTCCGTACGGAACCGTTTCGCCGCTGCAGTAGTAGGCTGTGCATCCCACACTCGGCGATGCCACGCCGTTGAACAGAACCTGCCAGGTTTGTTGGCCCTGAGGCTCGAAGTTGGCGCCAGTGATCGTGACGATAGCGCCGGGCGCAGCGGCGGGCGGGGTGATGCTCGCGAGCACCGGGTTGGTAATGGTGAATACATTGTTGGTCGAACTGCTGGCGACTGAGTTTACAACGACCACAACTGGACCTGAAGTGGCATTGCTGGGCGGGACAGCGGTGACGCCCTGGTTTGTCCAGGAGGTGATCGAGGCCGCCGGAAGCCCGTTGAAGGTCACCGTGCTGCTTCCCTGGCTGGTGCCGAAGTTGTTTCCGTAAATGCCGACGGGCGTGCCGGACACTCCCGAGTTTGGATTGAGGCTGGTAATGACTGGAGTCGGAATCACCGTGAAACTGGCTCCCGCGCCCGAATATCCGTTCACGCTCACCGTCAGGTTAAAGGTGCCGGCCGGTGCGGAAGCAGGCACAGGCACCGCGAGAGAATTCTCAGTCGCGCTGCTGGGAGTCGCCATGACGCCATTGAAATTTACCTGGATGAGATCCTGTGCGTCGCCGAGATTCGTTCCCGTAATGGTTAATACGGTACCTGCCGCGCCCGAGCCCGGAGAAACGCTGGCGACCGCCGGTGTAGCGTCCACGTTGAACTCGAAACCATTACTGGCCGCGCTGTTCACGTTCACGAGTACAGGACCTGAAGTTGCGCCGACTGGCACTGGAACTGTGATTTGAGTATCCGTCCAGTTGGTAGGCGTCGCGGTTACTCCGTTGAAGGTGATCGTGCTGCCACCTTGTGAAGTCCCAAAATAAGTACCGTTGACTAGAACAGATGTGCCGACAAAAGCCGAAGACTGAACCACAGAGGCGATTGCAGGCGGTTCTGCCGGCGTGCCCTGGCCTGTGGTGAAGTAGGAATTGTAGCTTCCGCCGTAGAGGCTTTGGCCTTCCATGTCGGTGATGCCGCCAGTGAGAGTCACCAGATACTGAGTCAGCAAGTCCAGCGGTTGATTTGGAGTGAAGGTCGCGGTTGCGCCGGTACTCGTTACCGTCCCTGATACGGGAATGGACGTGCTGGTCGCGGTTAAGAGCATTGTACCCGTCGTGACGGTGAGCGGATCGATGCTCTTGCTGAAGGTGACTGTTACAGGTGTGCTGGCCTGGATTCCGGTTGAGTTGCTCGCGGGATTTATTGCCGCGACCGTGGCCGGACTCAAGTCTGCCGCAGTTCCGGTCGTAAAAGTCGCACTCATCGAAGGCATCAGGTTTCCGCTCAGATCCTGCACACCTGTGACGCTCAGAGTGTAGGCAGTGCCCGGCGAAAGCGGCACTGCCGGAACCAGAGTTAGCCTCTGATTCCCGTTGGTCAAAGCCTGCGAGACAGTCACCGCGCTTCCCGCGCTCAGAGTAACTCCGCTCAACTGCGCCGCATTCACCGGCTCGTTAAACTGTATAACCACTTGCGCATTAATAGGTACCGCTGTCGACCCGTTTACAGGACTGACTCCCGTCACTTGTGGCGCAGTTGTGCTGGCCGTCGCGCCGGTCGTAAAGCTGATTGGTGATATTCCCTGCAGTGAGTTTCCTGCCAAATCGGAGATGCCAATGCCAAAACCCGCGCCGGGGAAGTTGACCGAGTAGCCAGTGCTAGCCGCGAGCGGAGCATTAGGAACAAAGGAAATCGTAAGGCCATCCGCACTCAGGGAGTACGTCCCCGCCACAGCTTGGGCTGTGCCGCTATTCAATAATGTTAGCGTGTTGGCGCTAACGCTCACCGGATCGACCGGTTCGCTCATTTGAAGCACGACAACCGAGTTCACGGGAACATTCTGCGCGCCCTGGGGTGGATTTGCGCTCACCACCACAGGCGGAACTACGTCGGGTCCCGTCCCAGTGGTGAACTGCGTCGTCTGTGTAGCCATCACATTTCCGGCCACGTCAGTGACTCCGGAGATGCTCAGCGTTATCTGCGTCCCATCCGGCAAGGGCGTCTGCGGCGCCACCGTCACCGTTTGATTGTTGTTGCTGAAGCTGATCGAGCCTGTCGCTGCCGTCACTCCTCCGCTGCTGAGCTGGATCGTGCTTGAACTCACTGAGAGCGGATTGACCGACTTATTGAATCCCACTTGCACTTCTGCGTTATCGCCCACATTCCCCGATCCGTTTGGAGGCGATGTCGAACTGGTCGTCAGCGTTAGCGTGTCCGTTCCCAACCCAGTCGTGAATGTCAGTTGATTGTTGGAGAGATACGATAGCGGCAGCCCATTGACTCCCTGAATGCCGTTTCCGAGTAAGCAGTAAATCGAGCTACTCGGCGCCAGAGGCAACCGCGGAGTGACCTGGAGGACCGTTCCTCCAGTTAGTAAGGTCACACCAGTCTGGAACCAAACGCCGTTCTGCGTGCAATCGACCGTGTCTGGTAATAGGGCGGCCGGATTCAGAGCCTCATTAAAGGCGAAGTCCATTACAACGTTGGTGGGAACGCCATTGACCTGACTGGCCGGGTTCGTGCCGGTAAGTACTGGAGGCGTCGTGCTCGTATCCGGAAGTGTCGTAAACGACGACTGATAATTATTCAAGCTCAAGCCGCTCGTGCTTTGCGCCGAGGAACTAAGAAATACCTGCACTAGTGTGCCGGGTTGCCATTGCGTCAAGGGCGTGAACTGTATGACTTGCCCATTTTCCGTGACCTGCGTCGTTCCGCTTACTAGCGTTCCGTTCTGCGATACCTGGAGTGCGGTCTGCACGCTCGCCGCATTCATTCCTTCACTCATGTACAAGGCCAAATTCGCGCTTAACGGCACTGCGGTCGCTCCATTGGCCGGCTGCTGCGACACCACGATTGGCGCCTGAGCACTAGCCGTGGTCGTAAACTGGCTTTGGTAACTAGCTAACGCGTTCCCCGACAAGTCAGTCACACCGCTCGTCGCCAGCACGGTTATCGTGCTTGAAAGCGGCAGATTGTAGGGGGTTAGCGTTACCACCCGGTTGTCTGCGGAAATGCTGATGTTGAACTGCAACGCACTCCCATTCGCCAGGAGTCCAAAGTTGCTGGTGGTGATCGTGGCAGGATTCAGCGACTCTGAGAAAGTCAGCACCACCACCGCATTCAGTCCGATCCCGGTCGCCGCGTTCTGCGGAGTCACCATGGTTACTAGCGGTACGGTTGTGTTTGTCCCGGTTCCCGTCGTGAATGTGCTGGAGAAGGCGTTGCTGGCGTTGCCCGAGAGATCCAGCAGACCTGTGGTCACCTGCACCGTAATCGTTGCGTTCCCCGGCAATGGCGATAGCGGTGTGAACGTAACCACCGTTCCTGTCGAGTCCAGCGCATAGCCGCCCGCCAACACGCCACTGATGCCACTCACCGAGATGGGCACAGTGGTGTCGTTTACGGTGGTTACATCCACTGCTTCATTGAACGTCAAAACAATTGGGCTGTTCGCCGACACTGCGCTTGCCCCGTTCACCGGGCTTACAGTCACTACGGTCGGCGCTGTCGTGTTGGCTACTCCTGAAGTTCCGGTTGTGAAACTACTCGTGAACGGAACAACTGTGTTCCCAGCCTGATCGGTGAAACCACTCGCGGTCACGGTGTAGGTAGTGCTCGTGGCCAGCAGGGACGAAGGCACAAATGTCAAAATCGTCCCGCTGGTGCTTAAGGTAACTGTTCCTGTTACGGGGACCCCGCCCGCGGACAGCGCAACCGCACCGCTGCCCACACTAGCCGAGCTTATTTGAGCACTCAGCGCCAAATCCACGCGGATATTTACGGGCGTGCCGCTCGCGCCGCTTGCGGGGCTTATCGTAAGCACAGTCGGAGCGGATGCGTCGGTTGCCACGCCGGTAATAAAAGAAGATCCGAAAGCCGTCAGACCGTTGCCTTCCATGTCTGTAATGCCGCCGGTGGCCTGCACGTAATAAGTGGTAAACGAGTTTAGCGGCTGGCTCGGGGTGAGAGTGGCCGTCCGTCCATCGGTCGAAACCGAAATCGTCCCGGTCAGCACGCTACTCGTTCCATAGGTGACCTGGAACGTCGATGACGTCACCGTCCATGGAAGCACGGGCTTGCTGAAGTGCAGTTGCAGCACAGCATTCACGGGTACGCCGGTCTCAGCGTTAGCTGGGCTTGCACTCGTGACCGACGGCGTCGTGGTATCGGATACCGCGCCCGTCGAGAACGAGAAAGTTCCAGGATTGGCGAGCGCAAGGGCGCCTACGTCAGTGATCTCAGAAGTGGTGGTGATGGTGTAGGTTGTATTCGCCGCCAATCCACCGAGCGGCGTAAAGGTGACTTGTTGATCGCTGCCGGAAAGAGCAATCGCGCCCGAAACGGGTACGCCTCCTGACTGAACCTGCAAGCCGTTGGACACACTGATGACGTCGACAGGTTTGCTGAAATCCAAAACGATCAAAGCATTCAAAGGAACGGTGGTCGCTCCGCTCGATGGGCTCGTTCCTACCATTTGAGGAGCCGTCGTATCCGGAGTAAACGAGGTTGCAAAGTTGGAGTACAGGCCGCCTCCGGAAATGCTATTGCCGGACGAATCCTCAATCATCGAATTGAGCACAACAGAGAATGTGCGGCCCACACCGAGAAATCCCTGAGGAATAAAGGACGCGGTTGTCCCCGTCGGATCGACCTGAATCGTACCCGCCACAGGTCCCGTTACCGGGTCATTGACGGTGAAGGCCTGCAAAGTCAGGGTCGAAGGATCCATCGCCTTGCTGAATTGCACCACGATAGGCGCACTGATCGGCACGCCAGTGGCGTTATTTGGCGGGTTGGTCCCCACGATCGCAGGAGGGATGCTATTGGTGGTTGAGCCGGTGGTAAAGGTACTTTGGAATTCCGGAGAAGTTTGATTTCCAGCCACATCCATCACAGACACAGTGAAGGTTGAATTACTCGCCAGATTCACTTCGGGCTTAAACGTGACCGATAACCCGTCATTGGACAGTGCCAGCGTACCTTCGATGCTGGCCGCACCTCTGAATAATGAGACGGTTCCTGGTGCGACTGCCGAAGACTGGAGCGGTTGTGCAAAGCGAACGATCACACGTCCGTTCTCAGGGATCCCAGTGGCTCCATTCGCGGGCTGAACTTGCGAAACTGGCGCCAGGGAAGCCAACGTAAGTGTTAATGAAACCGAATTGCTCGGCACTCCATTTACTGCAACTATTACATTCCCCGTCGTAGCCCCCACTGGCACTGGCACAGCAATGCTGGTTGGGCTCCAATTGGCTGGCGTTCCTCCCACGCCATTAAATGTGACCGTGCTCGCGCCCTGGGTGGCGCCGAAGTTTGTCCCGGTGATCGTCACCAAGGTGCCGATGGTTGCGGAGTTGGTCGACAAGCTAGTGATGCTGGGGGCTTGCAATACCGTAAAGGGCAGTCCGTTACTTGCCGATCCACCCACTGTGACCACGACATTTCCCGTTGTCGCACCGCTTGGCACGGGTACCACAATGCTGGTTGCGCTCCAACTGGCCGGCGACGCCAGCGTCCCGTTGAACGCAACTGTGCTCATGCTTTGCGTCGCTCCAAAGTTGACGCCCGTGATCGTAACGGAGGTACCCGCTGTGCCGGTTGCCAGCGACAAACTCGTAATGCTTGGCGCTTGCGAAACAGTGAAGGGCATTCCATTGCTGGCTTCCGCCCCGACCGTGACTACTACATTTCCTGACGTTGCACCAACCGGCACGGGCACCGCAATCGTGTTTGAGTTCCAGCTTGTGGGTGTTGCCAGAGTCCCGTTGAACGTAACTGTACTCGCTCCCTGGGTCGAGCCAAAGTTCGCGCCCTCAATTGTCACGGAAGCGCTGGGCACTGCGATGTTGGGGGAAAGGCTAGTGATCGAAGGAGCTAAAACGGGGGCGCTGAAACTCACCGCAACGTTGGCGAAGGTTGCGGTCGCAAGCGAACTTGTGCCGCTGTTCACCGCTAAACCTACGTAGACGTCCTGGGCCATGGTGACGGTTTGGCTGGCGATCAGCGTCCAGTTCACACCGTCGGGCGAAGCGTAGCTGCTGATCGTGTTTGCGCTGCGCGTTAACTCCATCCAGTAAGGTGGCGTCGTTCCGCTAGCCGTACCGGGATAGGACGTGCTTCCGCCTGCCGTTGAACGCACACTGAACTGGATGTAGGCGCCGTAGGGAACGAAGTCTGCGGCGGTGCCGTTGGCCGCCGCCGGGTCCAGGGTTTCGCGAATCATCACTCCGGCCGCGGCTCCCGTACCACTTGGCATACTCACCACTTGTGCCACGATGCTTCCGTTGCCGGAGACGGGCTGGTAAACAAAATGAAACGCGTCCGCGGTTCCTCCCACTTGAGCGCCCGCTCCGTTCACCGTGAACACACCATTCGCGTAAGTCGAACTCCCCGCCGTTGCCACTGCCCCTACATCGCCGTCCAACCATCCCGAGGGCAGCGGTTGCGACGTCACCGTGAACACCACCGCATTGCTGTTGTCCATGCCCGGGGCAACGGACACCACCAACGGTCCCGACGTGGCGCTCGAAGGAATGGTGATGCTGATCGACGTGTTACTCCACGAATTCACGATCACGGGAGTTCCATTCAGATTTACAACGCTGCTCCCTTGCGAGGCGCCAAAGTTAGCCCCGGTGATGACGACCGTGCTTCCGATCGTTCCCGTCGTGGCTGAGACGCTGGAAATCACGGGCGCAGGCGTGGCAGCGGAACTAACCGACACGTTATCGAAGTTAGCTGTGGCGAGTGACGAAGTGTTGCCGCTGTTCACAACCAAACCGACATACACATTCGGCGTCATGTTGACGGTTTGGTTTCCCACCAGCGTCCAATTCACGCCGTCCGGAGAGGCATAGCTGCTCAGTGTATTTCCGCTGCGCACTAGCTCTACCCAGTACGGTGGCGCAGGCACGCCAATCGCACTCTGTAGTGTGTTTCCGCCTTCCGCCGTTCGCACGTTGAATTCGACTAAGTAGCTGCCCGGCGCGGTATCCAGCGTTGCGCCGTCCGCCGATGCCGAATCCAAACCCTGCCGAATCATCACTCCTGCTGTCGCTCCGGAGGACAGGCTCACGATCTGCGCCACAATACTGCCGTTGCCGGAAAGAGGCTGGTAAACAAAGTGAAAAGCGTCCGCACTGCCGCCAAGCCATGCGCCGGCGCCGTTTACGGTAAAGGTCCCGTTCGTGTAACTCGAACTTCCCGGTATCCCCACTACGCCCACATCGCCGTCCAGCCATCCTGAAACCAATGGTTGGCCGGTCACAGTAAATACAACTGGATTGCTGCAATTCATGCTCGGAGCAACGGACACGACTAACGGTCCAGACATCGCGCCGGTAGGAATCGTGACGCTGATCGAAGTGTCGCTCCAGGAATTCACGATCACAGGAATCAGGTTCAAGGTCACTGCGCTGCTTCCCTGCGAAGCTCCGAAACCAGTACCGCTGATCACGACCTCGCTCCCGGCGTTACCGGTGGTCGCCGAAACAGTGGCGATCACTGGCGCAGGAGTTGCTGCCAAATTGACCGACACACTGTCGAAGGTCGCCATGGCCAGCGAAGGCGAACTGCTGCCGCCATTCACGAAAAACCCAATATCCACGCTCGTCGTCATGTTGACGGTTTGGCTTCCAACCAGAGTCCAATTCACTCCGTCCGCCGATTGGTAACTGCTGAAGGTGCTGCCGCTTCTCACCAGTTGGACCCAGTAGGGAGAAGTGAGGTTAAAGACGCCACCGGGATAGGACGTGCTTCCGTCCTCAGTGGTTCGCACATCAAATTGCACACTGGAGCAGCACGCCACTGATACAGCCTCCGGCGATCCCGGATCGAGGCTCTCCCGGATCATCACGCCCGCTTGAGTTTGCGTACCAGGCGGGATGGTTACTCGCGCCACAATGCTGCCGTCGCCGGAAAGCGATTGGTAAACGAAATGAAATGCGTCCGATGTACCGGTGAGCCCAACACCCGCTCCGCTCACCGTAAACGCTCCATTGGCGTAACTCGAATTTCCAGCGATCCCGACCGCGCCCGCGTCCGCGTCTAGCCATCCCGAGGGCCAGGCTTGCGCCGTCACGGTGAATTCAACTGGATTGCTATCGTTCATGCCCGGAGCCACCGACACGACTAACAGCCCGGACGTGGCGCCCGAAGGAATCGTGATGGTGATGGACGTGTTGCTCCACGAATTGATGATCACAGGAGTCGCGTTCAGAATTACCTCGCTCCCTCCTTGTGTGGCTCCAAAATTGGAACCGGTGATCACCACCTCGCTTCCGACCGTTCCCTTGGAAGCTGAAACGCTGGTAATCACTGGCGCGGGCGCAGCCGCCGAACTGACGGAAACATTGTTGAAGGTCACTGCAGACAAAGAATTCGTGCTGCCGCTGGTCGCGACCAAGCCCACGAAAGCGTTTTGCCCCATGTCGATGGTCTGAGTTCCGATTAACGTCCAATTCACACCGTCGGGGGATGCGTAACTGCTGAACGTATTCCCGGTTCGCGTCACCTCTACCCAATCCCAGAAAGGAGAATCTGGATTCACCACCTGATCTGGCTGCGTAAGGCTTCCGCCCGCAACCAGTCGCACATTGAAGTTCACAAAGGAACCGCCGCAACTCCCGCACGGTGCGAATACGACTGTGTTTGCGTTGTCCGATGACGGATCGAGCGTTTCCCGAATCATTATCCCGGCCTGAATTCCCGTTCCTATCGGCATACCTACCTGCGCCACAATGCTGCCGTCCCCGGAAAGCGACTGGTAGAGAAAATTAAAGGCGTCCGGAGTAGCGTAAAAATCGCCGCCCGCCGCGTTGACCGTAAACGTTCCGTTCGCATAACTCGCGCTGCCCGCCAATCCCACCGTGCCTATATCCGCGTCAGTCCATCCTGCGGGCAGGCTCCCGACGGTGAAGAAACAGCTATAGGCAGTCAGGCCATCAACGGTCACTGAAATCCGTCCCGGGATGGCGCCGGCTGGTACCGGAACAACGATTGAGGTCGTGCTCCAACTCGTCGGAGCAGCGGCAATCCCGTTGAACGCTACTGTGCTCGCACCTTGCGTCGAGCCAAAGTTCGTCCCCGTGATCGTCACCGGCGTGCCAACCGGTCCAAGAGTTGGCGACAGATTGCTGATCGTGGGCGCCGTCAAGACCGTGAAGATAGCACCGTTACTGGACACGCCGCCGACCGTTACCACCACATTCCCGCTTGTCGCCCCGCTCGGTACGGGGACTGTGATCGAGTTCGCACTCCAACTGCTCGGAGTTGCCGTCGTGCCGTTGAATGTCACAGTGCTTGCGCCCTGCATCGACCCGAAATTCGTCCCCATGATCATCACGGAGGATGCCACCGCTCCCGAGGTCGGAGACAAGCTCGTAACGCTGGGCGTCGGAAGAACCGTGAACAACATTCCCGCGCTGGAGACACTATTCACCGCAACCACTACGTTGCCGGTCATCGCTCCGTTCGGCACGGGAACTGTGATGCTCGTCGCACTCCAACTGCTGGGCGTGGCTGTCGTCCCGTTGAAGGTCAACGTGCTCGTGCCTTGTGTCGACCCAAAGTTCGTACCCGTGATCGTTATCGGCGTACCCACTGGCCCTGACGTCGGCGACAAACTGGTAATGCTGGGCGTGGGCAGAACTGCAAAAACAACTCCATTGCTGGCTGCTCCTCCCGCAGTCACCACTACATTGCCCGTAGTTGCGGCCGAAGGTACGGTTGCCACGATCACAGTTGAAGTCCAGCTGACAATGCTCGTGGCCAGCGTACCGTTAAAAGAAACAGTGCTGTTTCCCTGAGAGGAGCCGAAGTACGAACCATTGATGGAGACCTGCGATCCCGCAGGTCCTGAAGTCGGAGACAGATTTGTGATCGTCGCGGTCGTCCCCGGAACGATGAAGCTGACTCCACTGCTGGGCACTCCGTTAACCGTGACCACCACGTAGCCCGTCGTTGCACCTCCCGGCACCGGAACTTTAATCGAAGTGTTGGACCACGACGTAGGCGCTCCCTGGGTCCCGTTGAACATCACCGTGCTGGTCCCCTGGGAAGAACCGAAACTCGTTCCTTTGATCGTGACTGAAGTGCCGACTGCGGCCGAAGTCGGCGTCAGGCTCGTAATGCTAGGTGTTGGCAGGACGGTAAAGCTGACTCCATTGCTGGGTACCCCGCTTACAGTCACCACCACGTTGCCGGTCGCTGCCCCTGCGGGAACCGGAACCTCTATCGCAGTGCTGCTCCAAGCAGTGGGCGTCGCGGTTGTCTTATCGAATACCACCGTGCTGCTGCCTTGGGTCGCACCAAAGTTCGTTCCAGTGATCGTTACCACATCCCCCACCGGACCGGAACTCGGTGCGAGGCTCGTGATGCTGGGCGTGGGCAAAACGGTGAAGTTGACTCCGCTGCTGCGAACTCCATTCACCGTAACTACGGCGTTGCCCGTCATTGCTCCTGCCGGAACTGGCACCTTGATGGAAGTGTTGGCCCATGTGGTAGGCGTCGCCATGGTCCCGTCGAAGGTCACCGTGCTCGTCCCTTGAGACGTGCCAAAACTTGTTCCCTTGATCGTCACTGACGTGCCTACTGCGGCAGAAGTCGGCGTCAGACTCGTGATGCTGGGCGTCGGTAAAACCGTAAAGCTAATTCCATTGCTGGCTACGCCGCTCACCGTAACTACGACGTTGCCCGTCGCTGCTCCAGCCGGAACCGGAACCTCTATCGAAGTGCTACTCCAGGCACTGGGTGTTGCTGTCGTCTTATCGAATACCACCGTACTGCTGCCTTGGGTCGCAGCAAAGTTTGTTCCCGTAATCGTCACCACTGAGCCCACCGGACCCGAACCCGGCGTCACGCTCGTGATGCTAGGCGTGGGCAGAACGGCAAAGCTGACTCCATTGCTGGCCACCCCGTTCACTGTGACTACAACGTTGCCCGTCGTAGCGCCCGCTGGCACTAGAACTTTAATTGACGTATTGGCCCAAGTCGTTGGCGTCGCCGATGTTCCATGGAAGGTCACCGTGCTCGTCCCTTGCGACGAACCAAAACTTGTTCCCTTGATCGTTATTGACACGCCTACCGCGGCTGAGGCCGGCGTCAGACTCGTGATGGTTGGAGTCGCCGCAAACAAGGCCCTGGAAGAAACCGTCAACACCAGAAACAGAACGGCCAGGTGCCAGTTAGACTTGAGTCTCATGTTCCGAAGCCTTTATTGAGGGAATTAACTTGCGACCTTGGCCCCAATTCTCGAACCAGAGAAGTTTTCAAGGTATTGCTAACGATCCAAGCGGGTAGGTAATGGTTATCGACTCCACCCCTAGGGCTCGAGACGAAGTTAATCCTCTCGCCTGATTGTCATAGGTGTGAGACTCAAGAGTCTTTCCGTTTGAATCAAGCACGGCCGTGATTAAAGTTGCATTCGGATCGTTGTATTGGAAGGACACCGTCGTATTGTCAGGCTTCGTGTACTGAATCAAGCGTCCCTGGCCGTCGTAAGAGTAAGACAGCGAAATCCCAACATCAGAAGTCACGCTAGTTACTAAGTAGCTCGTCGGGCTCGCGTACGAGAAATACAGATGCCGGGATGCTGGGTCTGTGACCGTTGTTAGCCGGTACGACGCATCGTAAGTCAATTGGGTGGTGTTACCGTTGCGGTCTATGATCGAAAGGAGGTTACCGCTTGTTCCGTCAAATACCCTCTGCTCGCCATTCTCAAACGTGAGGGTCCAGTTTGTAGAGCTGTAAAAAAGGCTCGCGGTTGTCTTTGCGGGAACCACGGGCCGAAACGTAAAGAGTACACTTGCCGGAGGGGTCGGTGTAAATGTCGCCGATGCACCAGCCACAAAATTCCATACGTGACCATCGCCGCGTGCGTAGGCAATCGTGCTGTCACTGTCAACGTATATGCGGTCTTCGTAATTCGAGCGCCAGTTAGGCCCAAACAGTCCCACACTCGAAAGGCTGGAGCGCAAAAGGCTGATCCATGTCCGGACGAGCGTCAACCCGCCTCCGAGTCCGGGAACTCGAACATCCTGCTGCGTGATCGAGGTATTTCCAGTCGCCAAGGTGATAGGGCTTCCGCACGAAGGACAGGTGTCATCGGTATACTTCGAGCATTGCGGCACCCAGCAGTAAGCGCCAAACGGCCCTGCTGAGCCATTTCCAAAGCTTGTGCCGCAGGCACACTGCATCCCCGGTATTAAAGGTTCTCCGGCCTGATAACCGAATACGGCGGTACAAGCGCTTGGTGTTGGGGCGGCTCCCGTACTGCAGCCGCTCTGAGCCGCCGCGCCTAAGCAGCCGGCACAAACCAAAACGCCAAACGCTAACACCATGAGCATTCTCTTAACTGTCACGATTGGACCTCCACATTCGCTTTCCTGTTCCAGTCTTTTTCACACCGGCGCCAGCAGATTCCACAGTGGTTATTGAGCATTCCTGGGGGAAAGATGAAGCGGAAAACTATGATGATCTGGTAGCTCTGTCAAGCGAAAAAAATGTGGAAAAGCTACGCTTGAGATAAATGGCCGTATTGATAGTTAGCCTAAAGACGATCGTGTTACGAAAATCGAACAGACCGCCGTATATGTAGGAACGCGCTGTATCAGCCGAAATATCTGCTAATTCTCAGATCTGTATTGGGATCACGACAATGAACTGCTTTGGCGTTGCGTTACGAAAACCGAACATGACGTGTTGTCTCCAAGTTTCCGGAGTCGTGAGCCTGGAACAGTTCTTTGCAGGAATCGAGAAACGTGTGCAGGGTCTGCCAGAAGAGCAGCGGCCAGAAATGCTGAAGCGTCTCGCCCTGGCTCGCGAATTTGTCGGCCCCCAAGATCCACTGGATTTCTTCCGTTCCTGGAAAACGCCCCTTGAGCGATACATGCCGTTGGGAATGCGGGAGTCTGGAGCAGTGGAACAGGAGAGGATTGAGCGCTTACGGTCCTGAGGTGCCGCGATATACCATTGTTTGCATCGTCATCGAATGCCGGCTCGATAAAGGTGTATTCCGGCAGGTAGCCATTCGCGGCATCCTTTTGGAAGTCTCCGAAGTCGAAGAAGCGGTCCTGCTTATTTTGCTGGAGATATTGGTTGACCATGAGGATGGTTGAACCGTGGGTGTAGATGCGGTAATTCGCGGGGTTAGGAGGGACGTCCATGTCCTCGAAGATCGTGCGAATGACAAAGGGGGCAGCGACTGCATCCTGCGTCAGGGAACCGTAGGAATTTGCAGCGTGGGTGAAGAGCCGGTTGGGAATCGTCGGTCCCGGGACGGATGAGAACCAGCGGTCGCAGACCGCGTACTGCTGGGCAAGGGCAGACAGGACTGGAAGCGTACTCGGAATAAAACACTTCATGATGTTCGGCGCCCTACTCTGGTCTTTGTTCATGAGGAGATAATCCTCTACGAAGCCTTTCATGGTCGGTGTACCGGTTCCGTTGAGGTTCTCGAAGATCTGCATGTTGACGTTGATCCACTCGTGCCCAGGGTCGGGCTCAAGGTCGCCCACGGTGCGTGCGTCCTGGCTGACCTGTACCTGCGGACCCTCGGGGGTGAGGGGGTTTGTCCAGTTAGGGTCCAATCCATTCACGCCCGGCAGGAATCCAAGCATGTGATCGAACGACCGGTTTTCCAACATTAGGACGACGAGATGTTTAATTGGATGAGGCGTGCGACTTCTCCTGGAAGTAGCCTAAATCGAGAAAAGCTAATGCAGAAGTGAGAATTCGACTCTCAAAAGAGGGAGTCGCCTGCCTTGAAGCGCCGTCGGTCCGTCTAATTGTCTCCGAGAACAATCCCGTGTTCTCGCCGAGTGTGAAAACTGAACAAATGCTCGGCGGGAATTAGAGTTTGCTCCGCTCCTTCCGATTTACGGCACCAACTTCAGCAGCTGATCGAGCGAACCAAGTACTTGGCCATGCTAAGCGAGATCGAGCCGCGGATTGCTTTTGACTAGGCACGTCGGGGCTGAGTCTTACCTTCTGCGGCGACGCGCCTTTAGACGCGGCGATCTTAACTCGCCTGCGTTGACTCGGTCAGTGCGGCGGTGAGGTTGTATCCGGTACGGATGTTTTCTGCGTCAGCAGATTCTTGATTTGATCCGCGCCGAAGCCCACCATAAAGACCGCTAGCAACGCCGGCAAGAGATCCAGCTTAAGCAGTTGCTCCTTTGCTCCGGCTATCAAACCGAATAACGCAATCACCAGCGCCATTGCGAGGCGCAGATAATCCAGTGTCTTGCCGGAGCGCCTCCTGCCTTTTTTCCATTCCTTTCTTGCCTCGGCAAACTTTAACTGAAACACGAACTTCATAACCCTGCTGAGTTGTCTGCGCGCCTCGGGCACGAGCTTTATCTCGCCTTCGAACGGCTCAAGATCCGGAACCTCCAGCTTTGTCCCATCCACATTGTGTGTCAGTGCAATCTTCATTTTGTACGTATCGCTTTCCCCGAAATAGTGGGTTATTACCCAACCCTCCTCGATGAGCGTCTGTTCCCCGAGCGTGAAAAACCAATGGCAGGTCCATTCCTGGCGCGCATAAGCCGTATTAAGATCGAGCTTCTGGAATTCCAATCGGAATTCGCACGGCTGATACCGTTGAATCTCGCCGCGATCCACTTTGATTCTGACTCGCTTGGCCTCGATTTCTGCCCGAATATCCTCCTTAAAGAAGCCGCTCTTCATCTCCTGTAGCAAAAGCGTCGCTCCATAAGCCGCTTCGCAACTTGAACGGCTTAAAGAATCCACCAGTTCTCCCTCATGCCCGGTGATTCTTGTTCGAAGATTACTTGTTGAAGCGAGTCCCTCAACCAAATCAACGTATTCGCGAATGATTTGCAGCTCGAATAACCTGCCATCAAGGTCCATGTAGTCTTGTGCCGAAGAGACGTCGGCCGCGGCTGTGAGCTTGGTCCCGTCGACCGACTCCAGGCGGGCGAAAGGTCCCGGCAGCAGAGCCCGGATTCGCTTGCACGTATCGGTCTTTCCAATCCTCCCATTCGTCTGATCAAAATCTGTTTTATAGATCGCGACTCGATCGGCAAGGCTCTTGGCGAAGTCAACGTTACTCAGGATCCCCTGAGCCAACTGGTCTTCGACGCTCTTGATAAGGTTAACGGCCGTTTGTACGTCCGGATCGGAGGGATCTGATTTCTCGCCGATCTCAACGATTTTGTCGAACGTTGTCTCTATACCGAAAATCATGCTTGCCGGCAACACCTCAGCACGCATCCGGATGAAGTTGGTCCGTACGATGCTGAGGCGTTCCAGGAATTGCATGCGCGTCTCCAGCCGGGTCATGGCTTGTTCGATGTCCTGCATATCCCCAGCAAAGTCGGGACTGGTCCAGGTGAGGTTCCTCAGCCGATCCGTGATCAACCGCTGCCCCAGACCAACGAGTACGCGAAGACGCGAGGCCAAGTCATACGATAAACCGGATATCCGCGCCCCGACGCTGCTCAATCGCTGTTTCATCTTTGTTCGGCGCATTTGGTTCGGCAGGAGCGAATTCAGGCTTAGCGAAAAGATTCCGCCGAGCGCGAGAAAAACAAAAACCCAGAAATCCGCCCATCCTTCCCGCCGTGCTCCTGTAGTGGTAAGTAACGTAGTCTTCACCTTGAAGGTCTTGGAAAGTGCGGAGCGTGTGGGGCACTGGGGCGAGACCATACTCACCGTGAGACGGCCGTCAGCTCCCTTATCCTTAAAGAGGCCGGCAAAAGATCCGCCAAACCACTTCAGCGGAGGACTGAAGGTAAATTCCTGTTGACCCCGTGGGGAAAGCGTAAGAGGAGTGGCGGGGACTTCCGGCTGGCCGGAATTTGAGGAGACGTCCTTGCTGAACCAGCGGAATATCCAGCCACGGTCTTGCGTCCTAGAAGCAGCTGGCGGGTCCGTCGAGCGCACCGTATATCCTCCGATGCTGTATTGCCACAGAATCTGATACTCTCTCGGGTCATCGTTCTTTAAGCGAAAGTGACCTGTCTCTCCTTTGACAAAGGTCAGCTCGGGCGCGTCAGGTGTGGCAACATCGAGGCTCAGTGCAAACGGTGGGCTGGTTCTGAGAATTCTTACCGTGCCAACGTCGGCTCCATCGTTCTGAATCGTCGTTTGCCAGTCACCATCCTCGTACAACCCCGCGATAGCGATTTTCACCTCAAGGTTCTGTTTTGAGTCGAGGTTCGCATCTTTCGGGATAAGCACGGGCTGGATAAGAAGCTGCTTGCTGGGCGACTTGCTCGAAAGGTCCCCTCCGGAAAGATGGATGGGCAGCGATGCGCTTGTGTCGTTCCGCAGAATTATAGACCCTGTCGCAGTGCCGTCAGCGTCACAGAGGGCTTCTGCTGCGATCGTGGGCCGATCGATGATTCTTAGTTTGTCTTGGCTGAGGAGGGTACTGGCGGCTGCCAACGAAAAGCAGATAAGAAGTGGTAAACGCACGGTTAGGACCTCCTTAAGTTTTCAACCACGAACGGCTGGGCGTCCACAAAATTCTCGCTACGCAGCCAGCGTCTGGGCTAATGCACCCGCGGCAGCCACGATGGAGGCGGGGTTACCGGCCGCAATCGCGGTTCCCAGGCTCAGCGCAGATGTGGCAATCGAGATCACTTTCGACACGTCGTTCAAAACCGTCACCTGGGTCTTAGCCTGCGCCGTCACGGCTTTTATGTTCGCAAGATCCGGCTGAACCGATTGCAAGGTCTCCCCGATCGCCTGAGCCGTGAAAAAATGAGCGCGGTCTTCCATTGCCTGCGCTTTGTCTTTCAGGCGGGCTAACTGGTCCGCCGGAACAGGTGGCGTATGATCGGCAAGCCGGAAATCGTCGAGGGCCTGAGACAGACTGTTGAAAAGATCGGCCAATTGGCCGGCTTCAGCGGCTGCATCTATCGGGACGGGCGGAGATGGTAGTGCCATTGCGAACCTCCAGGGTGACGGGAGCTAAAAGCCTTTCTGAATCTGGGGTATGAGTGCCTGAAGCTGGGTCGCGTAGGGCCCAAGCAGGCCAGAGACTTCCTTGGCTCTGAGTTGATGGGCATTCGCAGCCAGATCCGCAAACCCTTTGGAAAGCGACTGCAGGGCTGTAATGAGGCTCTGAGCGGACGCGCGTTTGGCTGCAAGGGCCTGTTCGTCGGCATGCCACCTGTCATCGAGCAAGAGTTTGATCTCAGGCGATTTGTCTTTGGCAAATTCGCGATACCGGACGGCAAGCTTTTGCTCCTCGCTACCTAGCTGCCTGTCGATGTAATCGTCGTGGACGATAGTGATCAGTGCGCTCACCACGGCAGAGACGTTTGCGCTCACCTTCGGAAGATCTTTCTCCAACTGTCTTCGCTGATACCCTGAGGTGGCAGCGGACACGAGGAATTGCGCGATGGACCCGAGGGCCGTCTGCGCTGACGAACTCTCCCCGACCGCGGCGCCGGTCTTGGAAAGAAGGCTTTGCGCATTCGTTCCCGCCTTTGCGGTTCCAAATGAAGCCAGAGAATTTATCGCGCTAAAGTAATCTGATAGGACCTTTGCGGCGGCCGCCGCCCCGACGGCTTGGTCACCAATGGCATTGCAATTTTCATCGCTTTGAACCGGGGGCCTGAACGTTCCGAACTCGTCCCTCGAATTAACCTCTCTCAGGCAGGATAGCTTCATATCATCGAAAACCACAGATGCGGAGGTCAGCGTCGTACTGGCAGAGACGCAGAATTTGGATACCTCGTCGGGCGTTGTGCAGTTTACAAGCGGCAAGACAAGGACGGCGACTAAACAAGCTAGGTCTCGCGAAGCACGGGGCATCAAGTCCTCCTGCAAAGTGTCTGCTGATAGGCTGCGTCGCATCTCATTCAAGTTTGCGACGACCCTCATCCGAGGAAAAAGGGTCATAACCAAAACGTTCTCTTTGCATTACGTACTAAGAACAAGACGCCAGGGGGAAGCGCCCTGAAAGGAGAGCCAGAATTCTCGACCTGACAAAGTCACATGTCAAGAGCAAAATAGTTTCTGTTACGAAATCCGAACAAGAAAAAAGAAAGGACGCGCCCCTTCCAAAGTGCGCCTACCAAAGCCCGAATTGCCCGGTAACTCCCCTCGACGAATCTCGGCCCTTCAATCGTGGAAATAAGCAAACTTGATTAGAAACTGACGGATTACGAAACGCGAACCCGGTGTCCACGATCTCGACATGCGCGTCACCTCCATGCCGGACATCATCCTGAAGCAACAATTGTCGTTTCGCGACGGGATTCTTCTCGGCATCGCGTCGGGCTGCTGGGATGAATACATTGCATGTCGGCTGAGCGCGTTTATGGGGAAGGGGCCGGTACTGTCTTCGCTTGAGGATACGTTCTGCGCCGCGCTCGACAAAGCAAAAGAACGCGGCGATGCCGCTATCCGGCAATATCGCATGCACGGCGACGCGACCCCGCATTACGAAGGAAGTGGTCGGGATATACAAGGGCGTGATGGTCTACGCAGCCTATATGATGGGGCACATCGACGGTATCGACGGCAATGTGACCGCATCGGCTCCGAAGGCTATCGATACGCTGGAGCGAAATCCTTACTTCAAGCCGCGATAAACTCCGCGCCATGCACAGCACCTACGGGACGTGGAAAGGGCTGGATATTTACGAACCTTTGAAACAGATTGCCGACGAACTTCTGCAACTTGGCGGAATTGATATTCAGCAACGCGAACATGGATCGGCCTATGTGGATGTGCCGCGCCGCCCTAAGACGATGCCGACAATGGCAGAGGAGATGGCCTTTTTGTCGGCGAAGAATGCAGCTAATGAGAAATAGGGACTCCTTCTTCGAGCGAATTCTACCTTTGTGAAATGCCGGTCGGAGCCGGTCGGGGTGGGACTACTTACGGCAGCGGTCGTAAAGCTGAATTGCCAATGCGGCCACGCCAATAACAACTGACAGAACAGAAAGCATAAGCATGAACATACTGCCTCCTGTTCCTGTCTAGTATAGGAATTCCAAGGCGAGTTATCCGGCCGTGCTTCCCGTGTCGGGGGCGAGGGAAACAGCGGTCAAGCCGTGCAGGCCTCCTTAACCTGCGCGGCTTTGGTGTTGAGGTAATCAGCGGCACGTTGGGCATGGGCGGCTGCCGTAAAGATGGCGCGGTTGTCGTTCTTGAGGACTTCGAGCCATTTGGCGACATAGGCGGCATTCTCCTCGCGTGCTTCCTGATGCAATTCGAGGTCGGCGCACAGGAAGGCGGAGCCACGCGCGGCAACGAGTTCCTGCGCGTAATAGGCACGGTTTCCGCCATTGCTTGATCGTGGCTCCTATGCTTGCGAAAAACTTCTCGGCGTGATCGATGCGCGCCACGGAATCGAGAGTAGGGGCTGCCTTCGCGTAGAAGATTTCCGGAAGGCCTTCGATCTGCTCGACATTTAACACGGTATAGCCCTTCATGTACGGCATTTCGAGTACATCCTCGCCGGTCTTGTCGTTTTGCTCACTGCGCGTAATCGAATTGGCATAGACCACAAGCGAGCCTTTCTCGCCCTTCCTGACATGCGCGTTTAATTCGCTGGCCTGGCGGAACGTCATCCAGACGGGCGCTGCAAAGTTCTGGCTCAACGCGGACATCCAGAGGGACAGGACATTAATGCCGGAGTAGGGCTGCCCGTTATGGCGTAACGGTCGCATAATCCTTCCGGCTGCGTTTTCGGCGTTCCAGGGGCGTATCCACGGGGGAACCCCTTCTCCAAATGCTCGACAATCTGCGCGGTAATACGACTGTAAACGTCTTTTCTTTCGGTGGCGTTTTGCATTGTATTCTCCTCAAAAACAATTTTTTTCTTCGCGAAAACGTCAACCATTTCGACCCTGGATCTGTCCACATGAGGACTCGTGTCCGCCGCGAAAGCGTATGCCTTGTCCAGTCCGGAGTAAACAGACGGCTCCGGCCAATTTGCCCGAGACGACTTTCGACGTTTCTTCAAAACAAAATCTCGCGGAAATTGCGCAGCTGCTTCCTCGATTGTGCAACCTAAGGCTGATTCCACCGGCACTATCGACTTCAACCGCGGGTCTCCAGGGCGGAGAACCTTCATTTGAATCGGTCGTCCTTGGGCAGGAAGATAAGTTCGACCATTCTGCAACTCACATGGCCTCAACACAACCCAATGACTCACATGAAATACTACCTCTGCACCGACCTTTAGCCCCTCCGACGCCGGGATCGTAAACTCGCCACTGTCACTCGTCCGGTAGGTGCCGCCCGTATCGATATGGATCTGCTCTTGCACAACCGCCAACCCGTCCATTGACCGGACCACACCCGCAAAGTCGACAGTTGCAGCCAGGATAGCCACGGAAGCACATAGACACAAAAGGCCCACACGACCCGAATTCAGCAAGTGGCTATGCCCTAATGACAATGCATCCCCTCCTCGGAGCACACAACTACCCAGTTAAGACACATTAGTCCAATCCTTTGAACGCGCGTTGTCGCACTGAGCGAATCGCAGGCGCTCTCAGTTATCTCCAACGACGCGAAAAACGATTAGACGTTGCCTATTTGCATACACCGTGAAGCATGGCTCGTCCAGACGAGCAGATCCTCCGAGACACACTCCTACTTTTTTGGGAAGTCGACGGGTAGAAGCCCCCTCGGATTAGAAGCTGTGCACAAGCCTCTTCCTTCCATCCGCCGAATTTGGACCATAAAGATAGGCTCTCAGATCTCGGAATGTCAACAACCCGCACACCTGCACTCTTGAGTGACGGCAACGATATCTCACCAAATGCGTCCAATCTCTACCTTACGTACCACGGTTGCTGCATGCCGACATCGTAACCATACATCGCCGACCACTGTGTGACCTCCAGAATCACCTTCGGCTCTGTCGCAGGCTTTCCCGATTTTGGCGAAGCGGTATCTTGGGACTTGCAGACTCCCCCGAACGCAAGGAAAGTCAGCAACCCTGCTCGAAGGAGCGTCCGTCTTCGCAAGGGGATACTTTTCATTTGGGTGGTTTGCAACCGGGACTTCTTGTTGATCCCCCAAAAGCGGCACTAAGTGTACGCCATCCTCGCCTTCTGCCGGGATCCCATCTGCGGGCATTCGCTGCGGGGATGAGGTTTGGGTCGGCTCATCCGTTTCATAGGTGCAGGCAGCCTTTTGTACCACCCTGCGGGCGTGTAGGGGAAGCATGGCGACCCGACATTGCGATTCGATGGGCTACGGGTAAAACACGTAGGAATAAAATATGCATCTTCCGTATGGTCCTGAACTGCTCTTCTGGATGAGGAGCCCTCTGGGGTCATAGTTGAATATCGTCGTACCTGTCAAGGTTTTGCCATCGGAGCCATTCCGCTCTTCCTTGGTTTCACGCCCAGCCTCGTCGTACGCGTAAGCAACTATTGAGGAAAGGTGGCTCCCCGAGTCGTATCCCTCCTCCCTGGTTTTATGCTCAGCCTGGTCGAAGGTGTCAATGGTTCTTGAAAAACGGTTTCCGGCAAGTCGTCCGCCCGAATCGTATTTCTCTTCCCTTGTTTTATGCCCAGCCTCCTCATACGTGTCGGTGGTGCTTGACGAAAGACGGCCACTTGCGTCGTATTTCTCCTCTTTGGTTCTACGCCCGGCCTTGTCGTACGCGTAGAGGGTTTTTCCAATGAGGGCGCCAGTTGAATCGTATACCTCTTCTTTGGCTTTATGCCGTGCCTGGTCATAGGTCGAAACCGTTTTTGAGGTCAGCTTGGCGTCGAGCATGATTCCGGTCGCAAAGAAATAGCCGCCACTCAGCTTGAACCAAGCCCGTTCAACCTCGTCTTCCGCCGCATTGTACTTGTAGGTAATCCTGCTGTGGTCATCGATATGCTCGAGGAGCTTACCCTTGTCATTCCAAGTGAACTGATCCTCCTCCCCTCCCCCGGTAAGCCTCCAATGAGGTTCTGCGTTAAAGTAACCGTAGTCACGGATTTTCCGTTTGGTGAGACGGCCTGCAGCGTCATAGGCATTCTCGACGGTTTTTTGCACCTGGCCATAATCTGCTTCCTCGATAATGTTGTCTTTGTCGTCATATTTGTAGGTCATCTGCGAACCGCGCAAATCGTAGGTGGAACTGTAAGAGGCATAGGTCAGATTGCCCCTGGCATCGTACTTTGTTGTTGCGTCCACGCCCCCGTTGTTGCTGCGTGTGCAGTAGCCGTCCGACCTATGTTGGGACGCGACTTTGTTTTTCCTCATTTCCTCTTTGTACTTCAGTTGCTCTTCGGAAGGGGCAAACTGACCAGATGGCGGCCACTGAGCGTAGAGGTTGCTCGAAGTAAAACCCACGAGCAGAAGCATCAGAAATGACAGAAGTGATTTCATTGGTGTGTTCCTCCTGGCCGCTGTTCGGGCATTATATTCCTGACCGTCAGTCTGGGAATATCGTTGCAATCCTTCGCTGCTCGATGCCGCTACGGGTAAGACTTGTATGTCGTCTTCGTGAGCCATGTGCATTCTCCCTTTGAGTTGAACGCGGAGCGCTCAGTAACAAGACCCTTGGGGTCACTTTTGAATGTTGACCACCTCTTGAGAGTTTTGCCATCGGAGGCAAATTCCTGTTCTTTGGTTTTGTGCCCGGTCCCACGAGGCGTGCGAGCCCAGCAATGACGGAATCTGGAGGACACCAACACTCGGTGATGGTTTTACCGAGTGTATTGTCGGGTGCTCAGAATTGTCCAGAAACGGGCTTCCGGGAGATATGTCCTCGAAGCCGACTTCTGAGAAACGGGCTTATGGGAAGCTCTCAACGCGGCTCTACTGCGCCCGGCAAAGTCAACTCGCTATCGCCGAATCCGCAGCTTTTGATCGCATTGCATTCGCCTAACGGACTGCGTGAAACCGGACTGCGAATATGCCCTCCAGAGAAAAGCCATGACAGTGATCGCCTCCGCTTCTGAGCAGTCGGTTCTCTGCAGTCCGGTTTGTCTGGGAGTAATCGCGAAATACGGGCATGTTTCGCGTATTTCCGGGCAAGGTGCGGCAGAATTTCTCTGCAGTTCAGACTGCGTGGCGGAGCGGGAAGGATTCGAACCCGCGGTACAGGTCTGAAACCTGTAAGAGCCGACGTTTGCGTAAGTTGCGCGGAATCAACTGGTTCAGAAATTCTCCAGCAGACTGCCTGCTCCCCATTCGACACGCTAAACAGTGCGGTTTCGCGAAACCTCTAGAGGCGAAGCGTTGGCGATTGTGTGGCTGAAAGTGGTCTCTGCCGACGCCTCCCTAGCGGCCAAATGGGTTCGCACGTAACTGCGTGCTTGCCGCGCAGTCTAAGCGAAAATTCTCTCTGCAGGGTGTGCTCGTCAAAAGGGCAGATAAATGAAGATTCTCAAGATTCTTGCTCACGCTTTGTTACACAACATCCGCTTCTTGGTCGGGAATCGGACACATCCTTCTGGCAGATTGTTTGTCGAGGGGAAACGCCAACTTCGATGCGAGCGCCAATTAAATGGATTTGCCGGATATGGGGACTGTCCCAGTATTGTCTGAGGTATTGTCCCACGATTGCCAACTCCTCGCTTATGCGATCGCGCAGCAGCAAGACTCCGGTGGTGCTATGGGCGGAGAGACCGGACTCATCGAGAGCGGCGTCCGGCCGCATGTGCCGGCGGACAGGTCCCAGCTTCACTGGAGGACTGAGACCTGTCGTTATCACCAAGCGCGATGTTGGGTCCTCCGGCGGACGCTGGGGATAAAGCCGACATCACTATTGCAGCTTTACTAGCCCGGATCCGGTTCGGCTAAAGCGCAGTTGTTGCTGAAGCAGCTTTCGAGCATTATCGCTCAAATTCCTCGGCGGGATAACGCTCGATGAGTTGCTCTCGCTGGTCGCAACTCCGTGTGTTGGGCTCGCGAGATAGGTATGGATTTCCCCGGTGCTGGTCATCCCCAAGCCGGTGATTTCCCCACGAGAATTGATGGAGCAACCAGTTAGCAGGTAAAGCGGAGAATCACCCGCAATCAGGGTGTTCAGGTCGGTCATCACGCCGTCCTCCCACAGAAATGCGCGCGGGTTAAACTCCGCGTCCAGGGACGCTCCAACTATCGAGCCCGCGTCATTGATGCTGATGCTCACGCTCGCAACATCACCGGAGACTACTCCTAAGTCCTGCATCCCAGTGCTCCGGGTCCAGAGAAACGCGTGAAAAGTCGTGTCGCCGGGCAAATCTGAATCGCCAACCACCTGACCCTGATTATTAATGTCATAGGCAATGTTTCCACCCGCCTCGCCCGTTATGCCGCCGAGATTGCCGAGATCGGTTGTTTTGCCGTTTTCCCAGAGCAAGGCATGAACCGGGGCCAGGTTGTAGAGGAAATTCGTATTGAAAATTGAACAAGTGCCGGAAGCGCCGACAGCATCTCCGTTGTCATTGATCTGCTGAGCTATGCCATCCGGATCGCCTCCAACTGTCGGCAGTTTGTGAATCACGCCGTTTACCCAGACTGCAGGCTCGAAGTGAAGAACTTGCGGAGCTGGGCAGCCTGGATCGGGCGTCGAGTTCTCCGCAAATCCGGCCGCTTCCCCGCGATTGTTGATCGCCTCAGCCACTCCGTTATTGCCGCCGAGTGTCGGGAGCGGAATCATCTTTGCGCCCTGCCACAGGAAGGGTAGACAGATTAAGTGGGTTCCGAAGCCGCAAAAATCTTCACCATTGGGATCTGGCGAAGAACTTTCAGCTTCGCCGACGGCTTGGCTATTTTCGTTGTCAACGAAGGCGATGCTGTTTGGTCCTCCGAGCCCAGACGTGCCGATGTTATTCATTTGCCCGTTGAGCCAGAGGATAGCGTTCTGCGTGCCGTCAGCAAGGCTGGCCGACCCACTCACCACGCCGTTCTTGTTGATGAAGAATGGCTGGCTAAAATTACCGCCAGGGAGTGTGCCGAGATCGGTGATGGTGTATTGAGCGGCCGAGGGTTTATGTTGCTGGGCGGCCTGCGCGGCAGTGGAGAGTGAGACTGCCAGCGCGATCAGCGCGCATGCCGAGAGGGATCGTAGAGTTTGAATCTTCATGTGGCCTCCTGAATTTTGTCCGCGTCTATGCGGCGAATCTTCGAGCTCATTCGCTCTTGTCTAAGTAGGCGCAATCTGCAGCGCGGAACTATCATCCGGGGTCTCTTTTTCTTTGAAGGGCTGGCCTGGCAGGGTATTATTGCCCGGAGTGTGGGGCTATGGAGAACTCCGAGCAATCGGCGCACAAAGAAGCCCAGGCTGCCGAGAATGCGGCCGTGAGCGGCTTACTCCGAGCCTGGAGCGACGGAGATCGAGCCGCGCTCGACCGGTTGACTCCCATCGTTTATGACGAACTCCGCCGCCTTGCCAGCCGCTACATGAGAAGCGAGCGCACCGGTCACAGCCTGCAGACAACCGCCCTGGTCAATGAAGCCTACATGCGCCTGGTGGATTACAAGAGCATGCAGTGGCAGAATCGCGCCCATTTTTTCGCGGTTTCCGCGCAGCTGATGCGGCGTATTCTGGTCGATCATGCGCGCCGTCACAACCTGAAACGCGGAGGCGGCGTACAGCATGTTTCGTTTGAGGATACGGCCGAAGTGGGCGGTGATCGGGCAGCAGACCTGGTCGCGCTCGATGAGGCCATGCATGCGCTGGCGCGTATCGATCCGCGCAAAGTGCAGGTTGTCGAGATGCGCTTCTTCGGCGGACTCAGCGTGGAAGAGACGGCGGAAGTGCTGAAGGTGTCTCCCGTTACCGTGATGCGCGACTGGAACACCGCCAAGGCCTGGCTCTATCGTGAATTGACGGGCGAGGCGACTGATGCACGCTGACCGCTGGCAACAAATCGACAGAGTACTGCAGTCGGCGCTGGAGCGTCCACCCAAGGAGCGGGATGCGTTTCTGAGGAGTGCCTGCGCGGGCGACGAAGCGCTGGAGCGCGAAGTACGCTCTCTGCTGAGGGCGCAAGAGCAGGCGGGTAGCTTTCTGGAAAGTCCCGCCATAGAGGTGGCAGCGCTGGCCGTCGCCCAACAAGAGGCCAAGCAGGCGCCCGGGAATGAAGATTTTTCTGTTGACCGTTCGGTATCCCATTATCGCGTGGTGGGAAAGCTGGGCAGCGGCGGCATGGGCGTGGTTTATAAGGCCGAAGACACGGAACTTGGCCGTTTCGTTGCATTGAAAGTTCTGCCCGAAGGCCTGTCCCGCGACCCGCAAGCTCTGGAACGATTCCGCCGCGAGGCGCGAGCGGCCTCCGCCCTCAATCACCCCAACATTTGCACCATCCATGAGATCGGCAGAGACAGTGGGCAGTCGTTTATCGTTATGGAGTTTTTGGACGGTGCGACGCTGAAGGATCAGATCGCAGGGCGTCCCATGGAGACCGAGTCAATCTTATCGCTGGGCATCGAGATCGCGGATGCGCTGGACGCAGCTCACGCCGCCGGCATCGTCCACCGCGACATCAAGACCGCGAACATCTTTGTCACCAAGCGCGGACACGCAAAAATCCTCGATTTCGGGCTGGCCAAGCTTACCCTCAACGACGAAGGCATCGACCTGAACGCCCCGACGAAAGAGGAATCTTTGACCAATCCCGGCACGGCTGTGGGGACGGTCGCCTACATGTCGCCCGAGCAGGTTCGCGGAAAAGAATTGGATTCGCGCTCCGATCTGTTCTCCTTCGGTGTGGTGCTCTACGAGGCCGTAACCGGAACGCTGCCATTCCAGGGGGAAACTACAGGACTCGTCTTCGACGCGATTTTGAATCGGCCTCCGGCGCCTCTCGGGCGAGTGAATGCGGACCCGCCCTCTGAGCTGAAAAGAATCATCGGCAAATGTTTAGAGAAAGACCTCAGCTTTCGCTACCAGCACGCTTCGGAAATCAGGGCTGATCTGCGGCGTCTGAAACGCGACAGTGATTCGACGCAATTTTCGCCGAGCACTGAAAACGAAACTTCCGCCGGTGTCAAGAAGCATGGAATCACGATCATAATTGCAGCTGCAGCGATTCTGATTACTACGATCGGAGGCTACTTCTATTTTCATCGGCAAGCGAAACTTACTGACAAAGACACCATCGTCTTGTCTGATTTCACCAACATGACGAGCGACGCCGTCTTCGACGACACTTTGAAACAGGGACTCTTCCTTCAGCTCGAGCAGTCTCCGTTTCTTGATGTGCTTTCCGAGCGCAAGGTGAACGATACTCTTCGACGTATGGGGCGTGCTGCCGGGGACCGCTTGACGCCTGAGGTCGCTCGCGAAGTTTGCCAACGTACCGGCAGCAAGGCCACTTTGACCGGCTCGATCGCCAGCCTGGGTACTCAATACGTGATCGGCGTAAAGGCGGTGAACTGCATCACTGGCGACCTTCTGGCCGAAACTCAGGAGCAAGCGGCGGGTAAAGAAGCGGTGCTCAAGGCTCTCGATGCAGCCGCTGTCAGCTTGCGCGGCAAACTGGGCGAATCGCTAGGCTCCGTGCAGAAGTATGCCGCCCCACTCGAAGAAGCGACCACGCCATCGCTAGAGGCGCTCAGAGCCTACAGTATGGGGCGCAGGGTATTCTTTGCCGAGGGCAACACTGCCGCTCTTCCTTTCCTCAAGCGGGCAGTGGAACTTGACCCGAATTTCGCCATAGCTTACCGGGCCCTATCGGGCGTCTACGACAACCTCAACGAGCCGGGACGTGATGTGGAAAATCTCCAGAAGGCTTATGCGTTGCGCGAGAAGGTCAGCGAGCGGGAGCGATTCTACATCGAGGCAAACTACTACTGGAAAGTCACGGGAGAACTGGAGAAGGCGATACCGGCGTACGAACTGTGGCACGAGACCTACCCCAGGGACTACGCGCTTCACGTGCACCTGCAAGCTATTTACTCCACCCTGGGAGACTTGGAAAGATCCTTGGAAGAAGCCCGCGAGGCCGTACGCTTAGAACCAAATTCCGCGCTTAACTACGAGGTTCTCGGATTCGACTACCTGAACCTTAACCGGCTCGACGAGGCGGAGGCGGTGCTCAAGCAGGCTGAAGCGCGCAAGCTGGGAAGCGAGGGACTGTCTGCAGTCCGCTACCAGTTGGCCTTCCTGAAGGGTGATATAACACAGATGGCGCAGCTTGCTTCGGCCACCGTGGGCAAGCCGGGCGCGGAAGATCTGTTGCTGGCGGCGCAAGCGAACACGGCAGCTTGGTACGGTAAACAAAGGGACGCGCGCGAACTCACGCGACGCGCCATGGCGTCAGCCGAATTCAATGACGCTAAAGAAACCGCTGCGGCTTATCAGGCAGAGTCCGCATTACGCGAAGCGCTGTTCGGCAACCAGAAGCAAGCCAACGTCGCCGCCCAGGCCGCAATCAAGCTCGCCACCAACCGCGATGTGCAGACCATTGCTGCCTTCACCTTGGCCTGCGCCGGCGAGACCGTTGCGGCCGAAAAGCTGGCGGCTGACCTCCAAAAAAATTTTCCCTCGGATACGCTCGTCCAGAGATATCGGTTGCCTACGATTCGCGCGGCCGTTGCTTTACAGCATCGCGACCCCAACCGCGCAATTGAACTGTTGCAGCCGATGAGTACGTTAGAACTCGGAGACGCAGGCACCCTCCTTCCGGTCTATTTGCGTGGAGAAGCCTATCTTTTGCTCCATGACGCGAATCACGCGGCCATAGAATTTCAGAAATTCATTGACCATCGTGGCCTCGTCGTTAACACAACGCCTGCCGCACTCGCACGTCTTGGCCTCGCCCGCGCATATGCGCTGCAGGCTAACACCGCCAAGGCGCGGGCCGCATATCAGGACTTTTTCGTCCTCTGGAAAGACGCCGACCCCGAAATTCCTGTCATGAGGCAAGCGAAGTCTGAGTACTCAAGGCTGCAATAGCCTTTCCAATATGTCGGTAAAAGTCAACTCGCTCCCGCTGAATCCGTGTCATCTGATCGCATTCCATTCGCCGTACGCCTTCCACGAAACCGGACTGCTCATGTGCCCTGCAGAGAAAAGCCGGGACAGTGCCTCGGTTCTCATCTGAGCAGTCCGTTCTCCGCAGTCCGGTTCGCTGAGGAATAATCGCGAAAAATGGGCATGTTTCGCGTATTTCGGGGGAAAGTGGGGCGGACTTTCTCTGCAGTTCAGACTGCGTGGCGGAGAGGCAGGGATTCGAACCCTGGGTACAGGTGTTAGCCCGTACAAAGGTTTAGCAAATTCACCCCGTCCCCTACCTATTGCACGGAATCAATCAGTTACGGTCAGGTCAAGTGCCCTTAGCCGGGCAGAATCAGGGTTTTCGGCTGATGCGTATGCACCTAAGTATGCACCTCTCCCGACAGAACTGGGAGTCGAGACAGATACTCACGCACCCTGTCTCGTGG
>PLDC01000007.1 GCA_003134995.1 Acidobacteriaceae bacterium
TCGCTTCGCTCGGGATGACAATCCAAAAGTTATCGGCAGTACAATCCAGGAATCAGCGGAAGTTTACTCGTGCTCGTCGAGCGCCGCCGGTGCATTCGGAACATCATCAACAGCAGGTCGTTTTTGCGAATGGAACCAGCTCATGTGGGGCAGGGCGGCGTCGGCGTGGCGGCGAATTGCGATTAGCTCTGCCGTGATCGCAACTGCAATCTCCTCAGGAGTGATGGCTCCGATGTCGAGGCCGATGGGCGCGTGAACGCGATCGAACAGATGCGCGGGCACGCCTTCTTTTTGCAGCGTCTTAAAGATCTCGATGACTTTGCGCTTGGATCCGATCATGCCGACATAGCGAGCGCGAGTCTGCACCGCCCAGCGCAGGATGCGCATATCGTCGCGATGGCCTCGCGTGACGATCACAATGTAGGAACCCTCGTTGGGGTCGAGCTTCTGCGTAGCTTCGTCAAAATCGAGCGCGTACACTTCGCGAGCTGCGGGAAAGCGTTCTTTGGTGGCGTAGGAGGTGCGATCGTCTGTGACGATCAGGTCAAACCCGGCGTTGGCGGCGACTTTGCAAAGATTTACGGACACGTGGCCTGCGCCGAATACATAAAGTAATGCTGGGGGTAATACGGGCTCGATGAAAACATCGAGCGTGCCACCACAAACGAGGCCAGTGTCGTACTTCGGGTCTTGATTGAGATCGAAGCGGAGGGTTCGCGGCTTCTCAGATTCCATGACCTCACGAGCGGCCTGCCACACGTCGGCTTCCACGCAACCGCCTCCGATAGTGCCTACAATCGAGCCATCGTCGCGCACCAGCATCTTCGCAGTCTTAAACGAAGGGATCGATCCGCGCACGTTCACGATGGTAGCGACGGCGCCACGGCGCCCTTCGCGGCGCAGTTGCACGATTTGCTCGTAAATATCCATGAGGCTGGACTTGCAGTGTTGATTATCTGTCGGTTAACAGCGAGAGTCAAACTCGGAAAGCAAAAGCCCCGGATCATCACTCCGGGGCTTATTGCGGTGTTGCGAAGTTTACTGGACTGGTCCGTCAAACCAAATCCATGGTTACGCGAATTGATATCGAAGTCAATGTTTTATTTCGTGAGTGGCAGTACAGAAGGCGGCAGAGTCGAACTGCAATGGCTGATGAGCCACTCATTGGTTTTGACGGACCAAGTCCAGTACCCACTGGCAACGCCTTCTAAACGTTAGCCCGTCGAGAGCATGCTACTCCGGTAATGCAAACGCAGGACGGCCGAGTCTGAATAAATTCCAATCGGACTCCAGATTGGGAATTTCCATTCGGGATAAGTATGCTTGGATAGCACTTCACCTAATTAGGAGAACTCCATGAAAGCAGTTCGCATTCATCAATTCGGCGGGCCGGAAGTGTTGACTTATGAAGACATCCCAGATGCGCAGCCTCGCAAGGATCAGGTGCTGGTGCGCGTGCGGGCGTGTTCGCTGAATCATCTCGATATATGGGTGCGCAAGGGTTTGCCGGGGGTGAAGCTGCCGCACATTCTTGGCAGCGACGTTGCGGGCGAAGTCGTCGAGGTGGGCGAATATGTCAGCGGATTCAAGGCGGGGCAGCGGGTGCTGCTCTCGCCGATGCACTACTGCGGACATTGCGAGAAGTGCGTCGCTGGAGTGCAGAATCAATGCCGCGCATTTACCGTGCTCGGGAACGGCGTAGATGGAGGGAATTGCGAACTGATTGCGGTGCCGGCGGCGAACGTGATTCCGATTCCTGATTCTCTCGATTTCAATCAGGCCGCGAGCGTGCCGCTTGTATTCGTGACAGCGTGGCATATGCTGGTGGCGCTGGCCGGGGTTCGTGCGGGACAAACCGTGCTGGTGCTGGGGGCGAGTTCGGGCGTGGGCATTGCTGCGATTCAGATTGCCAAACTTTTTCACTGCCGCGTGATTACCACCGCGGGCGACGAAACAAAGCTGGCCAAGGGCCGCGAACTGGGCGCCGACTACGGCATCAACCACTATCAGCAGAAGATTGCCGACGAAGTGCGCAAGATCACGAATAAAGAGGGCGTCGACATCGTTGTGGAGCACGTCGGCGCTGCCACCTGGGACGAGAGCGTGAAATCGCTGAAGACCGGTGGCACGCTGGTGACTTGCGGCGCGACTACGGGGCCGAACGTCGCGATCGATCTGCGGCATCTGTTCGCGCGGCAGTTGACACTGCGCGGCTCCTATATGGGAACCATGGGCGATTTGCATGAAGTGCTGCGGCACGTGTTTGCCGGGCGGCTGAAGCCGGTAGTGGATCGTGTGTTTCCGCTCAGCGAGTTACGCGCTGCGCATGAGTATCTGGAGAAGAGCCAGATGTTCGGGAAGATTGTGGTGAATCCATAGCTGCGTTTATGCAGAGGGCTCTGCTTCACGCCCCTACTTTCTCAGGGACCAGAAGTATCCAAGCGTAAGGCCGACCATCACAATCGTCGTCAGCCAGGCGACGGCATTGAATAGGCGGGAGTTGACGTACTCGCCCATGAGTTCTTTCTTGTTGATCAGCAGCAGCATGAAAATCAGTACGAAAGGTAGGACGATACCATTTACTACCTGGGATAAGACTGCGATCTTTACCAGCGGCAGGCCGGGAATCAAAAGGACCGCACCGCCGGCCACGATCAACAGCGTATAGAGCCAGTAGAAAAATGGAGCTTCGCCGAATCGTTTATCCACGCCGGATTCGAAGCCCAGCCCTTCGCATACCGTGTACGCGGTGGAAAGCGGAAGAATCGATGCTGCAAAGAGGGAAGCGTTGAACAAGCCGACGGCAAAGAGAATATAGGCGTACTGCCCGGCCAGCGGTTTGAGGGCTTGCGCTGCATCGGCCGCGTACTTGATGTCGCGGAAGCCGTGTACGTACAGCGTCGCCGCGCAGGCGACAATTATGAACCATGCGACCACGTCGGTAAAGATGCAGCCGACGATTACATCCCAGCGCGAAGCATGCAGGCCGCGCCGGGTCACGCCTTTTTCCACAACCGAGGCTTGCAGGTAGAACTGCATCCATGGAGCTATCGTGGTTCCGACCACGCCGATGACCATGTACAGATATGTCTGCTCCCGAAACCTGGCCCACTCCGGCGGTTTGAAGGTTGCGGCCGTTGCGACTTTCCACGCGGGATGGGCGAGCGCTCCGGCGAAGATATAAGTGATGTAGAAGAACGACGCGGCGAGAAAGATTTTCTCTACGCTCTTGTATTGACCCTTGACCACGATCAGCCAGACGATGACGGCGCAGATCGGCACGGTTACGTAGCGCGATAGGCCGAAAAGTTCGAGGCTGGTGGCGATGCCGATAAATTCCGTGACCACGTTGCCGAAGTTGGTGATCAGAATTCCGAGCATCATCAGAAACGTGATGCGCAAGCCGAACTCTTCGCGGATGAGGTCGCTTAGTCCTTTACCGGTTACTGCGCCCATGCGGGCGCTCATTTCCTGCACAACGATGAGCGCCAGAGTGATCGGGATCATTGTCCAGAGCAGGAGAAATCCGTACTGTGCTCCGGCCTGCGAATAGGTCAGGATGCCGCCGGCGTCGTTGTCGACGTTGGCGGTGATGATCCCGGGTCCCACAACCGCTAGGAATAGCAGGGTCCGGCCCCGGAATCGTTTCAGAAATTTCATGCGCGCATTTCGCAAACATATTGCAGAAGAAGATGAACGCTCCACGTGCTGCGTTGCCAGCATGGAGCGGAACGAAAGCCGGATTAGGATAACCGCAGTTGCGGATTATGGACAAAGAAAAATCGCTGGAAGGTAACAATAAGGTACGGGCCCTACGTTTTTCCTTTGGCGCGCCCGCATTGATGAGGACGGCCAGAACCGGGCCTTATTTTCTCTGCTCGAGTTTGACTGACGCGGTGAGCGGCTGTCCGTCGCGCAAGACCTTCACTTCGAGTACATCGCCGATCTTGCTGCGGCGGAGGGCGTCGGTAAAGTCGTAGAGATTCTTGATGGGCTTGTCGCCGAATTGAATCAGAATGTCGCCAGCCTTCAGACCCGCTTTGGCTGCGGGGGAGCCGGGTTTCACGTCGGCGAATTTCACGCCGTTTGGAATCTCTCCAAAGTCTGGAATCGATCCGAAGTAGGGGCCGTAGCCTGCGCCGCTGCCGCCGCCGGACTGCTTTTGTTCGACTACGGTTTGGAACTTAGGCGTGTCTTCCGTATTTGCATTCGCTAGTTGCACGGTTACATTTGCGATTAGGTCGAGGAGCTTCGCCGCTGAGTGGGCGTTGATTTTTTCCCACGTGTCGGAGGGTTTGTGATAGTCGGAATGCAGTCCGGAGAAAAAGAAAAGCACGGGAATGTTCTTCGTAACGAAAGAAGTGTGATCGCTGGAAGAGTAACCGCTGGCGGAGTATTCGATTTTGAACGCGGAGCCTTTCTGCGCTTGGTCTTTCTCGGCGTTTTCGAGAATGGGCCTAAAGGTGGAACCTGTGCCCACGCCGCCGATGTAGACTTTGTCGTCTTTGATGCGGCCGATCATGTCCATATTGATCATGGCTACGGCCTTGTCGAGCGGGCGAGTCGGCCCTTTCACCCATTCGGCGGATCCGAGCAGGCCGAGTTCTTCTCCGGCGAAATCCATGAAGAGAATTCCGCGTTTCAATTGGCCGCGCTGGGGCGCGAGCAGTCGGGCTAGCTCCAACACGCCTGCCGTGCCCGAGGCATTGTCGTCGGCGCCGGGATGAATCTGGCCGATCTGCGACGGAGCAAGCGAATCGAAGTTGCCGCGGCCGAGGTGATCGTAGTGCGCGCCCACGATTACGTACTCATCGGTCTGTCCCGGCAGGTACGCGAGAATGTTGTTGACCGTGGCTCGCGTGGTTTCTATGTCGACCTTCATGGAGAGATGCAAACTATTGGGAAGCGCGAAAGAGGCGGGCTTGGTGGCGGCGTTGATTTGATCTTGGGCGTCCTTTAACAATTTTCCTGCCGCTTGCAGCCAGGCTTCTGCAACGTCGTTCTTCACCTGGACAAATACAATTCCAATGTTTTCGGGACCGCTGACGCTGCCGAAGCGCGTGAGCAAGTCTTCTTCTCCATCTCCCATCTTGCCGTTGATCAGCACGAGCGCACGCGCTCCGTGATTGCGGGCGTTGATGGCTTTCGTAATCATCTGCGAGTGATGAGTCAGTCCCTGTTCTCCACTCTTGGCGGCGAAGGCGGTGGGCTCGTAGCGGAGCACGATTACAATCTTGTCTTTGACATCGAGATTCGCGTAGTCGTCGTACTGATATTCTTCGGCGGTCACGCCGTAGCCGGCGAAGACTATCGATCCTTCGACTTGTCCTGAGGACGAAAAGCTGAAGGGAACGAAATCCTGATTCGTTTTCAGTTCTTTCTTCGTGTCGCCGTTGGCGACCACTAGCCGATTATCTGATTTCAGCTTCGCCCCGGTAATCAAAGTGAAGGGCTGCAGATAGCCATGAGTGCCGGCGGGCGGAATCTGGAGTTCTTTGTAGCGCTTTACGATCAGATCCGCAGCGCGCGCCAGGCCTTTTGTACCTGCGCCGCGGCCTTCCATTTCGGGTGCCGAGAGGGCCTTGATGTCGTTGAGAACCCGCGCGGGGTCGGCTTGAGCGGTTGGTGCGGTCGCCGCGGCGCTCGACAGCGCGACGAGTATGAATGCTACGAATACCTTGGCTGGGGGCAATCGACGGAGTTTGGCGAGAGTCAGCATCTGTTTCCTCTGGAAGATGAATCGTAGGAGTTGCATGGATGGCTGTCAATGAGCTGAGCATTCGCGTCCTCCGCGGAATTTCTCAGCGCACTCCGCGTCTTAAGCTTTTCATTCGCTGCAGCCACCGGGAAATTCTTAATCGTGGAGGGCGCGGAGAATTGCCGCGGAGTATGCGGAGGATGAGCGCTTTCCGGCCCCGGCAGGCTAAGATGGTTGCGGGCCTGCCGCACGCGAAGACTACGCAGCCAAAACTTTTCAGGCCTAGACTTTCTAAGAATCAGACTACGAATGACCAAGAACTCGGCGCGCGCCATCTACCTCTCGATTGCTCTCGTGGTTGTCGCACTTGATCGCTGGACGAAGTACCTCGTGGCACAGCGCATCCCGCTCTACCGAAATATTCAGATTATCCCCGGCATTTTTCGGCTAACGCATACTGAGAACACCGGCGCAGCGTTCAGCCTGTTCGCCGACTCGACCGGGCCGTGGAAAACAGCATTGTTGATCGGATTTTCGGCGGTCGCATTGATCGTAGTTTCGGTCCTGCTCTGGAAAAATCACCATACTCACGTGGCGACTGGCGTTGGCCTGTCGCTGATTATGGGCGGAGCTTTGGGGAATCTGTGGGACCGCGTGCTGCGCGGGCGCGTCGTCGACTTTCTGCTGTTCTATGTGAAGCGGTATCAGTGGCCGGTTTTCAATCTGGCGGACAGCGCGATTGTGGTCGGCGCGGGATTATTGGTGCTGGAGATTCTGTTTCATAAGTCGAGCGGGCCGGAGGAAATTACGGCCAGAGCCGACTCACGCTGACCTGCCGGAGATTGACACAGGTTATGTGTACACTTATACTGTGTACATGAACGTAACGCTATCTGTGGACGAGCAGCTGCTAGCTCGCGCCCGCAAAAAGGCGGAGGCTCTCGGCAAGAGCCTCAATCAACTGATTCGGGACTACCTGCAATCGCTGGCGGGCGTGGACGACCCGGAACGCAGTATCGCTGAGTTCAAGCGGCTTTCGGGCAAGGGCAACTCGCGGGGCTGGCGCTTCAATCGTGACGAAATTCACTCGCGGCACGACGATGCCCGCTCGTAGCTTCTTCGACACTAACGTTCTCATTTGCGCCGATGACAAAGCTGCGCCTGCAAAACAGGGCCGCGCTCTCGCCCTGGTGGCCGAGCATCGCCGCGCGGGAACCGGAGTCGTCTCGATGCAAGTGCTACAGGAATATTTCGTGACGGTCACGCGGAAGTTGCGGGTAGATGCGGCTATCGCCCGCCGCAAAGTTGAACTGCTGGCGGAATTCGACGTGGTTGCACCGGAAGTGGGAGACATTTTGGCGGCAATCGATCTGCATCGACTTCACGGCTTTTCCTTCTGGGATGCACTGGTAGTCTGCGCTGCCAGGCAGTCCGGTTGCACGGTACTCTTCTCGGAGGATATGCAGGATCGCCGCGAGATCGATGGTTTGCGGATTGTTAATCCGTTCGGATAGGGAGCGGCGTTTATCTGGCGGGCAGCGCGATCGTGGGGGCGCGGTTATTGGTGCTGGAGATTTTGTTTCACAAGTCGAGCGCAGCTGAAGATACTCAACCGAGTTGAATTCGAAACCTTCAGATAATGCGCCGGCCCGATGAGGCGACTATTCCGGAAACCTCTTATCCAACTCTTTCCATCTCCACATGCCATTCAAGTACCCGCCGAGCAGCCATAAAGGAAGGCCGACGAGGCCGATGGAGATGATCTTACCCACGGAGAATGGCTGGGACTTAAATCCGATCAGCGCCATTAGCGGTGTCCAGGTCAACCACACTGGAAGGCTCCAGAGTAATTTGCGCAGGATGAATCGGCTTCTGCCTCCAGGCTTAACCTGTAGCCAGTATTGCCTCTCCGCTTCGGCGTAGCGCCTGAACATACCGGAAACACTACGCCGCATGATCGCGTCTGTCCAGCCAGGCTGCCGGCCGTGCGTCTATGGTGTCCCGTAAATCTGCTTGTACACGCTGGCATTGCGCAGGATTGCCTGCACGTACTCGCGCGTTTCCGTGAAGGGAATTGATTCCACAAACTCTTGCGGGTCGCGATACTTGCCCTGGCTTAGCCACTCGTCGACTCGGTCGGAGCCTGCGTTGTAGGCGGCGAGCGCGTATTCGAATGATCCGCCGAATTTGTCGACCATGCCGCGGAAATAGCGCGTGCCCAATTGCAGATTGACGGCAGGCGTGTAGAGTTGGCTGGCGCTGTAGCGCTGCAGCTTCACTTCTTTCGCTACTTGTTTGCCAGTCTTCGGCAACAACTGCATCAGTCCTACCGCATTGGCCCGCGATACTGCGTTGGGATTAAATTCAGATTCCTGCCGGATGAGCGATGCCACGAGATAGGGATCGAGTGAATTCGCCGCGGCCGAACGTTTCAGATCATTCCAGAAAGCCTTAGGAAAGAGCGCTTCCCAATATTTCCGCGGCAGATCCGGAATGTCGAGCGCGAAATAATTGGGCGCGGAATGCTTCATCAGTTCGATGGCCTGATCGTAGTGGCCGGTCTCGTCATAGAGCTGCGCGGTTTCCGCCGGACCCCAACTGCCGCCGTCAGGCGTGGCCGCAGCGGCCGCCTGCAATTCGCGCACGGCGAAATCAACCAGGCCGCCGTTGCCCAGAAGCTCCGCTTTCTGCACGTGCAACTCATCATGCGGCGGTTCGGCGTCTTTTACTTTGCTGGCGCTGTCGAGTGGGGGCACGCGATCGAGCAAGGCATATTGGGTAACGGCATCGGGCGCTGCCGCGGGGAGATGCTTCATTCGCTCGCGTCCCAACTCGGCGTAGTAAAAATTGCGATAGCGATCGGAAAGCTTCTGATAAAACGCGCGCGCCATTAAAGGCTGATTGTCTTCCTCAGCGAGGCGGGCGCGCCAATATAAAGCCGCAGAGGTTTCGGCGCCGGTGGGATAGACCGCAATCTGTTCTTCGAACGCTTTCTTCGCATCCTCTGTGCGTCCCTGGCGGAAGGTGAGCCAGGCAGCTTTCCAATGCTCGTAGGAAGCGCGAGTTCCGTTCGGAAAGCGCTGGTGGATTTCGCGAAACGTGTCGAGCGCCTGATCGTATTCGTGATGCACGAGATGCAGATTCGCGGCGGAGAGCAGCGACTGCTCGAGCCACGGACTGCTTGGAGCCGCCTGGCGAAGCTCATTCACAGTGCGGTAGAAGGCATCGTTGTCGCTGGCGGACCAATCGAGCTGGCCCAACAGATAAAGGCGCTGCGCGTTGATTTCGCCGCCTTCGCTGCCGAGCAGGGCGAGGACTAACTTAGCGTCGTGATTTCTGCCGCCGCGATGAAGAGCGTCCGCTAAAGAAAGTTGCAGGGCGGGTTTATCACCAGCGCTGGCTTCATTGGCCAAAGCACGATATTCGTCCGCGGCTTCGGCATAGCGCTTGTGGCTCATCAAGGCGTCGGCGCGGGCTTTGCGTTGTGCGGCAGTCGCGGGCGGGGCGGAGGGAAGCTTTTTCAACTCCGTATACGCCGCGTCAGCTTCTGCGCAGGTTGGCATTGTGTAGTAAATATTTGCCAACGTGATGGCAGCTTTCGGGGTCTGGCCTGAGGCCGCGTAGGCCCGGCCCAGCGCAAATTCGAGATCCGACCGTGTGGGCGAGCGCAGCGGCTCTAATAATGTGACTGCTTCGGCCGCCTGGCCTTCGAGCAAGAGAGCATCGGCATAGCGGATGGCCGCATCGCGTACTAACAGCGAATCCGGATGAGCCTTGGCAAAGTCCGCCAGGTTTGCGATACCTTCGGCGGTGTGACCGGTCTGCAGATACGAGGTTCCCAGGTAGTAGGCGACGTAATCGCCTAAATCTCCGGCATGGAGCTTGGCGCGAGTTAGCGGGTCGATGGCTTTGGCGTAGTCTCGATCGAGCACATGGGCATAGCCCACAACGAGCCATGCCAGCGCTCCGGCGTCTTCTTTCGCATGAGCGCGGGCGTAGGCATCAAGGCCGGTGTAGGCGGCGGGCGTGCGATCCTGCAGAAGCTGTTGCGCCATGGGACGCAGGCTGGCTGAAGCTACAAAGGCCTGCCGCAGACGCGCGACTCGTGGAGAGACAGGCCGGCGCCTATGGGCGGTGCTGGTGGGGTGATGCGCGGCAGTGCCAGTAGCGGGCTTCGCGGCGGTAGACGATTTACGTGCCTGAGTTGTGCCGGGATGCGGTTTGCTGCTGAGCTTACTGCTGGTTGCGCTATCTTTGTTCCCGGTATCTTTGCTCCCGCTGTCTTGTGCAACCGGTTTTGGCGGAACTGTGTCGGCCTGGGTTTGAGGCGCGCTGGGCGCAGTCTGCGGCAAGGGCTCTGCCGACGCCGGCAGAACGCCAAAAAAGCCGCAGAGAATTGCGGCTGTGAGCACCCACCACTTCACTGAACCTGATTGCACTGAATCTGATTCCACCGAACCTATTTGCAGTAAATCTGATTGCACTAAGTCTATTTGCACTGCGTTTACTTTCGCGGAGATAAATTACTGCCAGAGCTTGTTCTTTTCAAATCAACTTTTGAAACTGCCGCCGAATCTAGCGGTGGAAATTCGAGCCCAAGATGGAGACGTCGTCCTCGGCCAGACTGCGCAGCAACTCGTAATAAAAATAGTCGGCACTCGCGGCTGCCGTACTGCCGTAGCGCTTTTGAAACGTGCCGCGGCTCTTGTCGATGTCTTCCTTCAGGCGGTCGTATAGGTCTTTGTTGCGGCGTCCCTCAGCGACTTTCGCCTGATTGTAGAGCTTGATTTCATCCACCAATAGGCGGGCGAAGCGCTGTGCTTTGCGATGCATGTCGGCATCTTCCGGTGATAAGCCAGCCAAAGGATCGGTAGCTACAGCCGGCGCGGCGGCAGCAGATGCATGCGCCGCAACTTCTACCACGTCAGGTGCGGGCTCAGCGTGAACCGGGGCGCTTGCGGGAATATGTTTGGGCGCGTGCGACGCGAAGGGATCCGAAAAAGAAGAAACCGTTTGTACTGCGGGAGCTGGGCTCTCAGCACGGCTCGCCGCCGACGCATCCTCTTTGGCTGCTAACTGCTTGCGCAGCGACGTTACTTCTAGCCATGCGCTGGTTGCAGCCACCAGTAATTCGAGGGCGTCGGTTTCCAACTTGCCGTTGTCGCCGCCGTCGGCGTAAACCAGCGCTGCTACTTTATCTTTCAGCGCCAGCGGCAATAACAGCACTTGCTCCTGAGTTGGACTGCCGAAGTGCTCGACGAATCGCGAATCCATTGCCGCGATATTGCCGGGTGTGGCCTCTCGGTTGCGGTAAGCATCGGATGCTGGTCCGGCATTCAGATCGAGAGAAAAATCTTTGGCGATTTCCTCGCCGCCGAAGCCGCGAGATTGCCATCCCGATGTGGCTCCCGCCTTCACCACGAAAAGCGCGATGCGCGCGCAGTAGCCGCTGCCGGCATCGAGAAGCGCGCGCAGAATTTCTTTTTGACTTGAGCCCGCATGGATGCTCGAGACCGCTTCGACCAGTGTGTTCGCATATTCGCGCGGTGCAGCGGAAGCGGCGGTCGATTGAGCTGGCAAAGACTCCAGCACCTGCTGCACGATCTGCGACTGCAGTTGAGGGAGCTGCGCTGCCAGAGCCTCACTCACGGCGTCTGCAACAAGTTGCCGCGTTTCGTTTTGGTTGTCGTTCTGATCCGCCATGCTTAGAGAACCATCGTCCCTGGAATCGACCTTATCTTGTCTATCCTTATCTGGTCGAGCGTCCGTCCGCATCGCCCCGCAGCCGGCCTCTAACTGCTGATTATACGGCGCTTGTGGGAACGCCCCAGAGTACTTCGGTACCTGTTCAACCGCGTAGCCGCCGAGGGTTCGACTCTATCGCAAATTCCGGAGGGATCAAAGCTTGATTGAGGTGTACAGGAATGTTCATCTGCGTGGCGCCGGGAAGAATGTGCGGCTGTGCGGATGGATGCTCGTGGGCCGGGTGGGTTCTCTCGTGTTGACGGCCGTCCTGCGGCTCAGGTTATCGACTGAAAATAAACTTGCGGCGGGAGTTTTGGGTCGGGTGAAATGGGGTTTACTATTTGATAACAGGGTACCCCCCTCCCCCCTCCCCCCTCAATCTCTGGAATCATGGGGTTAGGCATGGTTTGGCCTGTAAAATATAGATGTCAAAGAGCTTACAGGCCAAAATATAGAAAGCAAAGGGGTTGTGGGTGATCTCTCGCCCGACTCCTCCGAGTTTCTCCATCTAGATGGCGCTGCTACTGCTTGAACAATTATGGGAGAAATTAAAAACGAGCGCAAGGTCAGATGTCACAAGGGGGCTGTGGAAAACTTTGGGAGCGAGAGAGGACCTTCCTTGAGGGTAAATTTAAATGGTGAACGTCCCGTCTGTCCCCGCATTTCCCCCTCTGTCCCGGCATTTCCCCCTACCTTGGAGTGGTCGGGATAGGTGATGCCGGTCAGCCGGCTACGCTTGCCACCTACGATCAATTCGATTGGTTAGCCGACACTTCCAACTTGACGCCATGCGTTCGAGCATAATTACGTAAGTCTCGGACCATCTCCGGGGCAGGGTAGGCGA
>PLDC01000026.1 GCA_003134995.1 Acidobacteriaceae bacterium
ACTGCTACGTTGGTGACGTTGCCGTTGATTGTGCCGCTTCCGTTTGTCACGGTGCAGGTTTGTGTTGGGCTCGACGGTTGCGTCAGAACCGTCACGTTATACGCGCTGCCACTGGGAACTCCAGTGAAGCTGAACGTTGTCGCTCCCGATGCGATGGTCTGCGTCGTTCCGCTGTTCTGCAGTTGCAGGCCTGTGCCTGCTAGTCCTGAGATAGTGCCGCTGATGGTGTAGGTAGGAACCGCATTAACGCTGCAACTCACAGTGACGTCGGTCACGTTCGAGAGGGCCAGTCCGCTGCCGTTCGTCACCGCGCAGGTCTCTCCTGCGGGCTGCGTCAGCACAGTGACGGCATAGTTGCTGCCGCTGTCGATTGGTGTACTGAAGGTGAAAGAGGCTTGGTTGGCGCTGGCTGCAAGATTATCGCCGCTATTATTTTGCAGAACCAGACCTGTTGCCGTGAGACCGGCGATCGTGCCGCCGATGGTGTAGGTGGTTGGAGGTGGGTGGTTGCCTCCTGTGCTTTGTACGCCTCCCATGCTTCCGCCGCCGCACGCAGAGAAAGACAGTGCCGTCCCAATCACAACCGACAGCGCAAGCAAACGCAACTTCATCCATCCCCCAGTCCGGATCCCCCACGTGGGGGCAAAGTGTACCCGAACACACGAACTCGTGCAATGACAGGGGAGTACTGCCGATTTTAGCGGACTTCGGAGTTAAAGCAATGGCCCGAACTAGGGGGAGAAACAAGGACATGTACTAATTTCTCTAGTCGGCCTGGCGCAGAAGAAACTTGCGGGTTACGGTGCGGCCCTCGTGGATGGCTTGCACCAGCACGGATGAATCCGGCAAAGAGGATTCATCCAGCTCGAGCGAGATCTGGGCGATGCCGGTGGCGTCGGTGAGTGTCTGGGTGTAGAAGGGCGCAGCGTCTGGGCGCGCGAAACGGCAGGTCAGGCGAGCGGAGGGAACGGCGCTTCCGGCCTCGGTGACGCGCAATTGCATGGTGAGATTGCGGTTGGCGTGAATGGAGGCGGCGTTCTCCCATTGGACATCGAGCTGCTTGATGGCGGCGAGGGTTTCTGTTTCAGCGTGGTCGAGGACGTTTTCGAGCTGGCCTTCGCGAATAGCTTCGAGCACGAGGCGATGCTGGTCGCGAAGTTGCTGCTCTTTCTGGGGATCGCCAAAGCCAGCCTGGGCGGCAGAGTTGGCATAGGAGATGGCCCGCTTGCCGACGCATCTTCCACGCACGAAGACTTGAGTCTGGAGCAGTTTTTCGCTCTCGCGCGCCTCGCTTTGCACGTGGTAGATGGTGTCGCCGTGTTTCACGTCGGTGTTAAATCCAAAAATCATAAAGACAGTTGTAATTTGGCAATTTCGTAATTTGGTAATTTAACCTGGCTGAATGTTGAGAAGATCGCAAACGCCTTCGTTCGACCTCGTAATTCCTCGGGTTCCGCGGACATCTTAACCGCCCGTTCTCAGATTACAAATTACTAAATTACAAAATTGCCAAATTGTGACCGGTTCCCTTGACACTGCCGCTGATCAGCACCTAATCTAAAATGTTTAATCAAGCTTCGCGCGAATTATATATAGCCTCGCCTATGCCCGACAATTATTTCGCCGGCTACCTGCCGATTCTGATCCATATTGTGCTGGTCGGCGGGCTCGCGACTGTCATTATCTCGCTTTCCTGGCTGATCGGGGAGCGGAAACCGACTCGCGCCAAGATGGCCCCTTACGAATCGGGAATGGCGCCGGTGGGGGATGCGCGCGGGCGTTTCTCGGTGCAGTTCTACCTGGTGGCGATGCTCTTCATTTTGTTCGATGTTGAGGCAGTCTTTCTCTATCCCTGGGCGGTAATTCTGCGCGATTTGGGACACTTTGGGCTATGGGAGATGCTCGTCTACATCGCCATTGTTCTGGTCGGCTTCTTTTATGTTTGGAAGAAGGGCGTTCTGGAGTGGGGTCCGGCGGCTGTGCGGTCGCAGGCAGCATCCGGTTTGCGAATCAATTTGCGTGATGTTCAATCTGGGGTGCAAGTTGATGTTCGATTCAATGACCAGCGAGGTGGAAGCTAGTGGCGTTGGCGCCAGCCATTACCGATCTTGAGCAACTGAAGGGTCATCCGGCGTTGGCGCGGCTGCTGGCGTGGAATGCTTCGGCCGTTACGGGGGCGAAGTTCGATCGCGATGAGATGACGATCTACATTGATCGCTCGAACCTTCGGGAGGCTTGTGCATTGCTGCGGGATGATGCGGAATGCACGTTCAACTATCTTTCCGACGTGACTTGCGTTGACTGGTATCCAGCGGAGCCGCGGTTTGAAGTTGTTTATCATCTGCTCTCGATTTCTAAGAAAGAACGGGTACGTCTCAAAGTGCGGCTGGATAGTGCGAGCCCAGTTGTTGAATCACTGACTTCGTTGTGGCCCGGCGCTAATTATTTTGAGCGCGAAGTGTTTGACCTGTTCGGGATTCGGTTTACGGGGCATCCTTATTTGAGGCGGCTTTTGATGCCGGAGGATTGGGAAGGTCATCCGCTGCGGAAGGATTATCCGGTGGAGGGCTACCGCTAGTAATGGCACATCTTGCACCCACTCCCGTGCTCGAACCCGGTCAGGATCGAACGATGATCCTGAACATGGGGCCGCAGCATCCGTCGACGCACGGTGTGCTGCGCGTGCTGCTGGAGATTGATGGCGAAACCATCGTGCGGATCATGCCGGACATTGGATTCCTGCATACCGGGATCGAAAAGACCTGCGAAGCGAAGTTTTATCAGCAAGTGGTGCCGCTGACCGACCGAATCGACTATCTCTGCCCCATGACGAACAATCTTGCTTATGTGCTGGCGGTGGAAAAGCTGCTGGGGCTGGAGATTCCTCCAAAGGCGCAGTGGATGCGGGTGCTGATGAACGAGTTGACGCGCATCAACTCGCATCTGGTGTGGCTGGGCACGCACGCGATGGATATTGGCGCGCTGACGGTTTTTCTGTATTGCTTCCGCGAGCGTGAAGAAATCTTGAATATGTTCGAGATGATTAGCGGACAGCGCATGATGACCTCGTACTTTCGCATAGGAGGGCTTGCGCTCGAACCGCCTCTGGGATTCTTTGAGCGGGTTCGCGAATTCGCCGGGCGCTTTCCCGACAAGGTGGATGAGTACGAGAACCTGCTGACGGGAAATCCGATCTGGATGATGCGGACTAAAGGCGTGGCGCAGCTCAGCGCGGAAGATGCGATTGCGTTGGGTGCGAGCGGGCCTACTCTGCGCGGGAGCGGCGTGGATATTGATTTGCGCCGCGATATGCCCTACTCGGGGTATGAGAATTTTAAGTTCAAGGTCCCTGTAGCGCAGGAGTGCGATGTGTTCGCGCGGTACATGTGCCGGGTGCGGGAACTGCGCGAATCGAACGAGATCGTGAAGCAGGCGCTCGATGGCATGCCGGAGGGACCTATCAAGGCCGATGCTCCCGGCATTGTGCTGCCCGACCGGGAGAAGATGAAGACGCAGATGGAAGCGCTCATCTATCACTTCAAGATTATTACCGAGGGCTTCGCAGTTCCGGCGGGTGAGGTTTACCAGGCGGTGGAATCTCCGCGCGGAGAGATGGGCTACTACATTGTGAGCGATGGCACAGCGAAACCGTATCGAGTGCATATGCGGGCGGCCTGCCTGGCTAATCTGCAGACGTTGCCCAAGATGTGCGAGGGACGGCTGATTGCGGACGTGGTGGCGGCGATTGGGAGCATTGACATTGTGCTGGGGGAGATCGATAGGTGATGTCGGGGGACTGAGCTGATGTGTCCCGGAGCCGCACCGGTGTGGGAACAGGTCTTGATTAGTACGGCTGGGCCACCCATTATTGCCGTGCTTTGGCGTCTCCGTGCTAGGGGTTGGGCAAGAACGGTGCAGGGCGGAACGGTCAGTGAGAAAACGGAGAGACGCCAGAAAAAGGAGTTTTGGATTTTGCTGGTTGTGCTGTATGCCATAGTCATCGGCGTGTTTATTTACAGCGCGTGGAAGTGTTCCCAGACGGGTTAGTTCGCACGAAATGAAATTCTCCGAAGAATTCGAGGCGCGGTTTGCGGAGATGGTGCCGCATTATCCGACGAAGCGGTCGGCGCTGGTTCCTACCCTTCTTTATGCGCAGGATGAAGTTGGATTTTTGTCCGACGAGGTGATTGCGGAGCTTGCCGGGCGGCTTGATTTGACGGAGCTCGAAGTGCGCAACGTGATTAGCTATTACTCAATGCTCACGACGAAGCCGCGTGGCAAGTTTAATTTGCAAGTTTGTACGAATATCAGCTGCCTGGTGCGGGGCGGTGAAGAAATTCTTCAGCACTGCGCGAAAAAGCTGGGCGTCGGGCACAAGGGAACGACGCCTGACGGTTTGTTCACTTTAGAAGAGGTCGAATGTATTGGGGCATGCAGTTGGGCTCCGGCGGCGCAGGTGAACTACGATTTTCACGAGAACTTGACTACAGAGAAGATGGATCGGGTTTTGGACAAATGCTTAGCACAGGCCCAAGAACAATTGCAGCGCATCAAGTCTGTTGATTCCCTGGCCGACACATTGAGTCAAAGATCCGAGGGTTAGACGCCGTAAATATGGCATCTTTAGTTTCCCATCCCGATGAGGTAAAAGTCGTTACCCGCCGCTTTGGACTGGGCGCGACGAATATTGATCGCTACCTCGAACTGGACGGCTACAAGGCTGTGCAGAAGGCGCTTGGAATGGATGCGGACGCGATCATAAATGAGGTGAAGAACTCCGGGCTGCGCGGGCGCGGCGGGGCTGGGTTCTCGACCGGGATGAAGTGGTCGTTCGTGCCTAAGCAATCGGCCAAGCCGAAATATGTTTTGTGTAATGGCGATGAGAGCGAGCCTGGCACTTGCAAAGACCGGCTGATCTTCGAGCATGATCCGCACGCAGTAATCGAAGGAGTCATGATCGGCGGGCTGGCTGTGGGCGCGCGCAGCGGCTACATTTACATCCGCGGCGAATATCGATACCTGTCGATCATCATGCAGAAGGCGATTCGCGACGCATATGCCAAGGGTTTTCTGGGCAAGAACATTTTCGGCAGCGGCCGCGATTTTGATATCTACTGGCACGGCGGCGCTGGAGCTTACGAGGTCGGCGAAGAGTCGGCGCTGATGGAATCGCTTGAGGGCAAGCGTGGTATTCCGCGGATTCGGCCGCCATTTCCGGCTGTGGTTGGGCTTTGGGGCGGTCCGACGGTCATTAATAATGCGGAGACGCTGGCGAGTGTGCCGCACATTATGCTGGGCGGCGCGGAGTGGTATGCCAAGATTGGTCCTCCGAAGAATGGCGGCACGCGACTGTTCTGCCTTAGCGGGAATGTGGCGAAGCCCGGCGTATATGAACTGCCCATGGGTTACAGCCTGAAGAAGATGATCTATGAAGTGGGCGGCGGGATTCCGAATGGGCGGTCGTTGAAGGCGGTTGTTCCGGGCGGATCTTCTACTCCTTGCCTGACTGCGGACGAGATCGACATCAACATGGATTTCGATTCGGTTGCGAAGGCTGGATCGATGCTGGGATCGGGTGGCGTAGTGGTGCTGGACGATCAGCAGTGTATCGTGAAGTTCGCTCTGCGGACGATGAAGTTTTATCAGCACGAGAGTTGCGGTTGGTGTATCCCTTGCCGCGAAGGCACGGACTGGCTGAAGAAAACTTTGATTCGTTTTCACTCGGGCGGCGGGGTGAAGAAAGACATCGACAACATGCAGTATCTCTCGGAGAACATGCTGGGGCGGACGTTTTGTCCGCTGGGAGATGCGGCGGCGATGCCGACGATTGCGTTCGTGAAGAAGTTCAGAAAAGAGTTTGAAGATCATTTGGACGGCCGGCCTTGCCCTTATGAAAAAGCGGGCGTGGCCGAAGAAATGGAAGCATTGAGTCATTGAGCGATTGGGTGATTTTGCGATTGAAAGTCAAAATCGTACGTCGATTTTCAATCGCTAAATCACCCGATCACTCAATCGCTCAATATTTATGGCTGACGTAACACTTACAGTTGACGGCAAGAAGGTCACGGCTCCCGCGGGGACGCTGCTGATTGAGGCTTGCAAGACCGTGGGCATCGAAGTGCCTTCGTTTTGCTACTATCCGAATCTTTCTTTGCAGGGCGCTTGCCGCATGTGTCTGGTGAAGATCGAGAAAATGCCGAAACTGCAGACGGCGTGTACGACCGTGATCAGCGAAGGCATGATCGTTACCTCCGATAGCGAGGAGATCAAGCAGGCGCGGAAGTCGATGCTGGAGATGCTGCTGGGCAACCATCCTCTGGATTGCCCGGTGTGCGATGCCGGGGGCGAATGCGAACTGCAGGATATGACGTTCTCCTACGGCGCAGCCGAGTCGAAGTTCATGGAGGCGAAGAATCATAAAGATGAGCAGCAGTGGTCGCCGGTGGTGTTTTTTGATCGGCCGCGCTGCATTCTCTGCTACCGCTGCGTGCGCGTCTGCGGCGAAGGCATGGATGTTTGGGCGCTGGGCGTGCAGAACCGCGGGGTGAGTTCGATTATCGCTCCTAATAAAGAAGATCACCTGGAGTGCGAAGAGTGCGGAATGTGCATCGACATCTGCCCGGTGGGCGCGCTCACTTCGGGCGCTTATCGCTATAAGACGCGTCCGTGGGAGATGAAGCATGTGGGCACGATCTGCACGCACTGCGGTGACGGCTGCAAGACTACGCTGGGCGTGCGCCGCGCCGACACCGGTATGGAGATCGTGCGCGGCGACAATCGCGACAAGAGCGGTACGAACGGGGACTTTCTTTGCATCAAGGGCCGTTACGCCTTCGATTTTGCGAATCATGAAGAACGGCTTACGCAGCCGCTGATTCGCAAAGAAGGCAAGCTGACTCCAGCAACGTGGGAAGAAGCGTTTCAGCTGATCGGAAAGAAGTTTGCGGAAGTGCGCGACCGCGATGGCGGGTCGGCGATTGGCGTGATCGGCTCGACTCGCACGACAAACGAAGAATCCTATCTGCTTTCGAAATTTGCCCGCATGGTATTGAAGACGAACAATGTCGACCACCATCGCACCGCGGACTTCCCTGCTTTCGCGGCGGCGCTTCGCGGTAAGGCAGATGCCACAGCCAGCATGGCGGACGTATTCACTGCGCCTGCGATTCTTTTGATCGGAAATGATCCCACTGAGCAGCACCCGCTGCTGGCGTGGCAGATTCGCAACAACGTTCGACTGCACCGCTCGCGGCTCTATGTGATCAATTCGCAGGCAATCAAATTGCGACGGCAGGCAACGAACTTCATGCAGATCCCCGCTGGAGCAGAAGGTAAGGTTGCGGCGTTTCTCGCCGGCGACGACGCTGCCGCGGATGCCATTATCAATTCATCGTCAACGAAAGATCAGTGGAACTCGCTGCGCGACACGTTGCGCGGCGAACAGAATCTAGTCATCGCGTTCGGTTCGGAAATCTTAGGCAGCGATCTTTCGAGCCTGGTGACGTTCGGTTCTGCAATCGCCGGAGCTAAGTTTGTTTGCCTCGCCGACTATGCCAACTCGCGCGGAGCAGCTGACATGGGCTTGTATCCCGATTTGCTTCCTGGATACCACCCGATCAGTGGCAGCAGCGAGTTTCATACAGAATGGGGCGAGATCCCGCAGGCGGCCGGACTCGATTTATCCGGCATGGTTGAGGCGGCAAGCACGAACAAGTTGAAGGCTCTGTACGTTGTTGGCTCAAATCCGATTGGGCGGTTGAAGATCGATTCATTCGCGTTCTCGAACAGCTTTGTCGTGGTGCAGGACATGTTCCTCACCGAGACCGCCGTGGTAGCGGACGTGGCGTTGCCCGCCGCGAATGCATACGAAAAGTCTGGTACGTTCACGAACACTTGCGGCGACCTGCAGTTAGTAAAGAAGGCCGGCGAGGTCACGGGTACGAAGGCGGACTTCGAGATGATCGTGCGCATCGCGGACGCAATGGGCTTTGACGTCCGCAAACTCGTGCCCATCGGCGGCGGCACTCATGCTGACATGGGGCAGTCGCGCGGGGCACAATCGGGCGAGGCCGACCGTCATGCGGTGTGGCTTGAGGCGCATGGGTTGGAGCCTAAGCTGAGCCCGTTCGATCCCATGGCGATTCTGGATGAAATTCAGCGGCTGGTGCCGGGCTATGACGTTTCCCGCATGAATCTGCTGGCGGGCAACAGCCAGCATACCTCGCTCGCCAAGGCTGGGCCCGGAGTCGCGCACAGGCCTGAATCTATTTCTCCGGCAAACGATACTCTTTTTAGTTCTGGAACACTGGGACATTATTCGCGCGCGCTGAAGTCGGTCATGGAGAGTCACGAAGTGAAGCCGGCTGAAGTTGCGGCAGACTGAGAAGAGAATTTTGTAATTGGGTAATTTGCAAATCCCACACCGCGTACTGAATGTTTAGGATTGCATCTCAGGAGAAAATCGTTTTTCAATTACGAAATTACTAAATTACTAAATTTCCCAATTACTCAATTAAGCCAAATGCCTTTGCCTCTTTCAATCTTCATACTCGTGTCGGTGATCAAGTCGGCGATCGTCCTCGGCGTGCTTCTCACCGCGGTCGCATACACGGTCTGGCTGGAGCGCAAAGTGGTTGGCCACATGCAGAATCGCTGGGGACCCACGCGGGTGGGGCCGTTTGGACTCTTGCAACCCGCGGCCGATGGCATCAAGTTTTTGTTTAAAGAAGATCTGACGCCGCCGCACGTTTACAAGCCCTTGTTTATCGCGGCGCCGATGATGGCGCTGATCTTTGCCTTGACTTCGATTTCGGTGATTCCGTTTGGCAATAGCTTCACGTTCGGGCCATTCTCCGTACCCCAATTCCTGCCGTTCCACTACGAGATGCCGTTCCATTGGGGTGGTGCCGTAATTGGACCGTACAGCATTCCGTTCCAGATTACCGATGTCAACATCGGGCTGCTTATGATTCTCGGTGTTACCTCGATGGGCGTCTACGGTGTGGCGCTGGCAGGATGGTCGTCGAACAATAAGTATTCTTTGCTGGGCGGACTGCGAGCGAGTGCGCAGATGGTCAGCTACGAAATTGCGCTGGGGCTTTCGCTGGTTGGGGTGCTGATTCAATCCGGCAGCTTCAGCCTGCGCGCCATCGTCGACGCGCAGGGCGGGCATTTCTGGGGCTTCATTCCGCGGTGGAATATTTTTCATTGGCAGTTCATCGGCTTCTTCATCTACTTGATGGCTGCGTATGCGGAGACAAACCGCATTCCCTTTGACTTGCCCGAAGCCGAAACTGAATTGGTCGCGGGATATCACACCGAATACAGCGCCATGAAGTTTGCCATGTTCTTCATGGCGGAATACACGAATATGATTACGGTGGGTTGCGTGGCCACGCTGTTGTTTTTCGGCGGATGGCACGGGCCGCTGTTTGGGCCTCCGCTGGTGCAGGCCTTGTTACCCGTGTTCTGGTTTGCGGCGAAGATTTTCTGTTTTCTGTTTCTGTATATCTGGGTGCGCGGGACGTTGCCGCGCTTCCGCTACGACCAACTGATGTCGTTTGGCTGGAAGTTTCTTTTGCCGCTGGCAATTGCGAATCTGGTGGCGACGGCAATTTTCGTAGCCTGGTGAGGGAAGGCAGTAGCCAGCTGCCAGCCCCCTGTTGCCAGTAAGAGCGTGCGCGGCGTGAGGTCGAATCGTGTTGAAAATGACTGTTGAACCAACTGTGACTGGGAACTGGCAACCGGCAACTGGCAACTGATTTTGCATATGCATCTTTTCTTATTTCTGATGTTCGGAGCCGTTTGCGTGGGCGGGGCAATCAACCTGCTGGCGCAGCGGCATCCCATCACCAGTGCGCTGTCGCTGATCGCGGTAATGGCTGCGCTGGCTGGGGAGTATCTGCTGCTCGGCGCAGAGTTTGTCGCGGCCGTGCAGGTGATTGTGTATGCCGGTGCGATCATGGTGCTGTTCGTGTTCGTCATCATGCTGCTGAATGCCGGCGAAGAGGAACAAACCAAGGGAAGCCGTGTCGCTATTCTGCTGGGCGTGCCCGGAATGTTAACTGGCGGCCTACTCATAGGGTGGGTAGTGTTGCGGCACTCCGGGACTGAGTCGGTGCCGATCGGCGCGTTGCCCGGACATCCTACGGATATCGCCCAGCTTCTATTTCATGATTTTCTGTTGCCGTTCGAAGTCACCTCGGTATTGATCCTGATCGCCATCATGGGCGCCGTGGTTCTGGCCAGCAAACCGGAAGCCTCGGCGGGGAAGGTGGGCTGATGGTGCCATCGTATGTGCCCCTCTCGTACTACCTGCTGCTCAGTGGATTTCTGTTTGCGTGTGGCGTGGTCGGTTTTCTGATCAAGCGCAACATTATTACCATCTTCATGTCGATTGAGTTGATGTTGAACGGCGTGAATCTTTCGTTCGTGGCGTTCGCCGCACACTGGCACGCACTGGCTGGCCAGGTCTTCGTTTTCTTTGTGATGGTTGTGGCGGCTGCGGAAGCGGCCGTGGGACTGGCAATCATCATCGCCGTGTATCGCACGCGAGAGACGCTGAACGTCGATCAAGTGAACCTGCTCAAACTATGAACCCGAACCTCAACCCGAATCTGAATCTCTGGGTGATCCCGATTCTGCCTCTGGCGGGGGCTGCGATCAACGGCTTTCTTGGGAAGAAGGCTTCGCGGGCGGGCGTTACCGCGGTTGCGCTCTTTTTCAGCGGAGCGGCTTTTGCCTGGGCTTTATTAGTCGCAGCGCGCTTCTCGTCGTTATCGCTTCCCTATCATGAGTTCTTCGCGCACTGGATCCGCATCACCGGCTTCAGTGCGGATTTTGCTTTTTATCTCGATCAACTTTCGCTGGTCATGTTGCTGGTGGTCACTGGCGTCGGATTCCTCATTCACGTCTACTCGGTCGGCTACATGTGGGACGATCCCAGCTACTACCGCTTCTTCAGCTATCTGAACCTGTTCATGTTTTTCATGCTGACGCTGGTGCTGGCCGGTAATTACCTGCAGATGTTCATTGGCTGGGAGGGGGTGGGGCTGGCGTCGTATTTGCTGATCGGGTTCTGGTTCACGAAAGATTCGGCGGCATCGGCGGGCAAGAAGGCGTTCATCGTCAATCGCATTGGCGATTTCGGATTTCTGATCGCACTGTTCTTGTTGATAAAACATTTTGGATCGCTGAATTTCGATCAGGTATTTGGCGCGGTGGTTCCCTTGCCCGTTGAGACTGCTGACGCGGGTCTGCTGACAGCGATCGGCATTCTGCTGATGGTCGGCGCTTGCGGCAAATCGGCGCAGATTCCGCTCTATGTGTGGCTTCCCGACGCGATGGAAGGTCCGACGCCGGTTTCTGCGTTGATCCATGCGGCTACGATGGTGACGGCGGGCGTCTACATGGTTTCGCGCTCGCATGTGATCTTTGAACGCGCGCCTTTCGCGCTGACGGTCGTGGCCATCATTGGCACGCTGACTGCATTTTTTGCTGCGACCATCGGCATTGCGCAGACTGACATCAAGAAAGTTCTCGCGTACTCGACCATCTCGCAGCTTGGCTACATGTTCATGGCCTGCGGCGTGGGGGCGTTTTCGGCGGGCATCTTCCACTTGATGACGCATGCGTTCTTCAAGGGCCTGCTGTTTCTGGGCGCAGGCTCCGTGATTCACGCGGTCGGCGGCGAGCAGGACATGCGCAAGATGGGCGGCCTCAAATCGTTCATCCCCGTGACATTTGGGACCATGCTTATCGCGACCCTGGCGATTGCTGGAGTTCCGCCGCTGGCCGGCTTCTGGAGCAAGGATGAAATTCTGTGGAAGGCGTATCAGGTCAGCCCGGTCTATTGGGGAATCGGCGTGGTCACGGCGTTCATCACTTCCTTCTATATGTTTCGGCTGTTGTTCATGACGTTCTTCGGTGACTACCGCGGAGCCAAAGTGGATGCCCACGGGCACAGCTCCCACGGGCACGATGCTCACGGCCGCGGCGAGCCGCATGAGAGTCCGATGGTGATGCTGGTGCCGCTGATGATTCTGGCGCTGCTGTCGCTGGTCGGCGGCTTCGTCGGCTGGGGCAACCATTTCGAAAACTTTCTTGCGCCGGTGTTTGGGACGGCGGAAGCTGTCGACTCCGCAAGTCACAGCACGGAGCTTCTGCTGATGGGTGTGTCAGTGGCTGTCGCTCTTTTTGGATGGTGGCTGGCGTATCTGCTTTACTGCAAGCGTCCCGAGCTTCCGCAGAAGATCGCCGACTCGCTCGGCAGCCTCTATCAGACGGTCGTTCATAAATACTACATCGACGAGTTGTACGCAGCGGTTTTCGTTAAGCCGCTGATCGATGGATCGATGCGAATTCTCTGGCAGGATGTCGACCGGAAGATTATCGATGCTGCGGTGAATGACGCCGGCGACGGGGCGAAGCACGTTTCCGACGAAGTTCGGCATATGCAATCCGGCAACATTCGTTCATACGCGGGATGGATTTCGGCAGGCGCCGGCGTGGTGATTGCCCTCATGATCTGGATGTGGACGAAAGCGCGATGAAGACCGACGATCTCAATTCCATCATTCTCACGCTGGTGACGTTTGCGCCACTGGCGGGCGGGTTGCTGCTGATGCTGCTACCGCGCCGCGACCGTGACATCCGGATTTTTGCGCTCGTCATTTCGCTGCTGACGTTTGTTCTGTCTTTGCATCTGCCGGTTTATTTTCACCGCTCGCATCCGGGATTCCAGTACGAGATCGACCGGCAATGGGTTTCTACTCCGAATATTCATTACCACATGGGCGTTGACGGCATTTCGCTCTGGCTGGTGGTGCTCACTACATTCCTCACGCCGCTGTGCGTGTTGATTTCCTGGAATTCGATTCACGAGCGGGTAAAAGAATTTTTTATCCTGCTGCTGATTCTGGAGACGGCGCTGATCGGCGTCTTCACGTCGCTCGACTTGTTCCTCTTCTATTTCTTCTGGGAAGCCACGCTGATTCCGATGGCGTTGCTGATTGGAATCTTCGGCCATGAGCGCAAGGTGTATGCCGCGGTGAAGTTCTTCATGTACACCATGATCGGATCGGTGTTCATGCTGGCGGCGATCTTGTGGCTCTACGCGCATACTGGCAGCTTTGACTTTGTCGTCATTCGCGACCAGATCGCGAGCGGCGGAGTGCCGAGCTTTCCGGCGGCCGCTCAATGGCTCTTTCTGGGATTCTTTTTGGCATTCGCGGTGAAGGTTCCGCTCTTCCCTTTTCATACGTGGTTGCCCGATGCTCACGTGGAAGCGCCCACGGCCGGTTCAGTGCTGCTGGCTGGCGTTTTGCTGAAGATGGGCACATATGGGTTGCTGCGCTTTAACCTGGGCCTGTTTCCCGAGCAAGCGCGGCGCAATGCTTCCTGGATCATGACGCTCGCCTTGATTGGCATTATTTATGGCGCGCTGGTCGCGATGGTGCAGCCCAACATGAAGAAGCTGATCGCGTACTCCTCGGTCAGCCATCTTGGATTTGTTGTGCTGGGAATTTTCAGCTTCACGCAGGCCGGATTGAACGGTGCCATTTTCGTAATGCTTGCGCATGGGATTTCGACGGGCGGGTTGTTCATGCTGGCGGGGATTCTGCATGAACGGCGCCACACTTACGAGATTAGCGAGTTCGGCGGCCTCGCCTCGCGAATGCCTGTCTATGCCGCGTCTTATCTGGTGATCGTGCTGGCATCCGCGGGCCTGCCTCTGCTGAACGGCTTCATTGGTGAATTTCTCGTGTTGAGCGGTGCGTTTCAGGACAAAGCGGTTTACGGAATTCTCGGTGCTACTGGCATCATCTGGAGCGCGGTCTATCTGCTCTGGATGTATCAGCGCGTTTTCTACGGCAAGGTCACACATCCGGTGAACAATTCGCTGCGCGATCTTTCGGGATTCGAGAAATGGGCGGTCTGGCCTTGCGCAGCAGCGGCGCTGGTGATGGGCGTGGCTCCCATCATGTGGCTGGGCGCCATCGATCCGGCGGTGCGGGCCGCGCTCGCTCCCTTCGCGCAAGTAGTCGGCAAGGTGGTGGGACAATGAGTGTGGCTTTCCTCCCAGGCGTCTTGCAGACGCTTCCACAGAATGCCGATTACGTCCGCATCCTGCCGGAGATTGTTCTCTCGGTCTTCGGCATGATTGTGATGGTGCTCGAGCCTTTGCTCGACGAAAAGACAGGCCAGAAGATTCTAGGGCTGATCGCATTGGCGGGCGCATTGGCGGGGCTTGCGGCGACTTGGTTCATGGCGCAGGTTCCGGGAGTGGCTTTCTGGAACATGATTCGAGTCGACGGCTTCAGCGTTTTTTTTCACGTGCTGGTAATTGCGATTGCGGCCGTCGTCATCCTCAGCTCGTATGAATATATGGCCGTGCAGCGCATTCGCGCCGGGGAATACTACGCTCTGATTCTCTTCGGAACGGTCGGCGTTGCGCTGATGTCGTCGGCGGTCGAGCTGGTATTGATTTTTATCGCGCTTGAAATTTCTTCTATCTCTTCCTATGTATTGGCGGGATTCCGTCGGCACGAGGCTGCCAGCGCCGAATCTTCTTTGAAATACTTTTTGCTGGGTTCCTTCGCAACGGCGTTCTTCCTTTATGGAGTGGCGTTGATGTTCGGCGCCACCGGATCGACCAACATTGATCTAATTGCGCAGGCGTTGCGGGCTGGTCCGATCCCATTGCTGGCGTTTGTGGCCGTGGCATTGATGTTCGTAGGTTTGGGATTCAAAGTGGCAGCTGCGCCTTTTCACATCTGGACGCCGGACGTCTACGAAGGGGCGCCGGCTCCGATTGTCGGCTTTATGTCGACCGCGCCTAAAGCGGCGGCGTTTGCAGTGTTGCTGCGAGTGGTTTTCGTGATCAACGTGCATGCCATTTTCTGGGTCATCTGGATCGCGGCAGCGCTCTCCATGACTTTGGGCAATGTAAGCGCTTTCGTGCAGGACAATGTGAAGCGACTGCTGGCTTACTCCTCGATCGCGCACGCCGGGTACGTGCTGGTGGCATTTGCCGCCGCGCCTCAACTCGGAACCTCGGCGGTTATGTTTTACACTGCGGCCTATGCCGCGATGAATCTCGGTGCATTCGCCGTGGTTACTCATTTCGCCAACGCGGGCGAGCGCTATGTAACTCTCGAGGACTATGAAGGCCTGGGGCGCAGCTCCCCGCTGCTGGCCGCTACGCTCACCATTTTCTTGCTTTCACTGATTGGGATCCCGATGACCGGCGGCTTCTTTGCTAAGTTCTACGTGTTCAGCGCGGCCGTGAAAGCGAATTTGATCTGGCTTACGATCATCGGCGTGCTCAACAGCGGCGTGGGCGCTTATTACTACCTGCGCATTATTGTGATGATGTATATGCGCGAATCGCGGAAGGAAATTCCTGTAACTCCCACTCCACTGGCGCTGCGCGTGGCGCTGGCAGTCTGCCTCGTTGCGACCCTTTATCTTGGACTCTTTCCCGGCCGCGTGTTGCAGTATGCGCAGGACTCCGCTCAGCAACTCGTTCCGCAGACCTCGCCCGGCGTTACGTCTTCCGCAAAAGTTCACACGGCTACAGAAACTTTCTGATCTCTCTCTCTCTTCGGATGTTCCGCTTTCTTAGACGCGCTTCATTCCTGACCGGGAACCAAAGGTACAAAGCGCACAAGCTCACGAAGAGAAGTCACGGCCTGGCCGTTGACCATGCGGATGAACTGCAGCTGTTGAGAGTCGGAAGATCCGATCGGAATGATCATTCGTCCTCCGTCGCGGAGTTGAGCGGGCAGAGCCGGAGGCAAATGGAGAGCGGCGGCAGAAACGAGGATGGCGTCAAACGGAGCGCTGTCAGGAAGTCCGAGCGCGCCATCGCCGATGATGACATGGACATTGCGATAGCCAAGCGTAGAGAGAAGATTGCGGGCGCTCTCGGCGAGAGACACGTGCCGTTCGATGGAAAACACTTCTGCAGCAAGTTCCGCGAGCAGCGCGGCAGCGTAGCCGGAACCGGTTCCGACCTCGAGAACCTTGTCGTTCGGCGTGACCTGGAGAGATTCGAGCATGAGCGCAACAATATAAGGTTGAGAAATGGTTTGGCTGTCACCGATGGGAAGCGGATGATCTTCGTAGGCCTGCGCACGGTTTGCTTCAGAGACAAATTCGTGCCGCGGTACGCGAAGCATGGCGTCAAGAACGCGCGTATCGGAGATGCCGCGATCCCGGAGTTGAGAATCGACCATCAGTCGCCGAGCAGCGGTCGGATCAGGCATAAGCGGTGGTTCAGTGGTCGGTGATCGATGGTCGATCCTCAGCAACCGGCGTTTTCTTACTGACCACTGATCACTGACCACCGACAACTGATTTCATTTCTTGCGACGGCGGACCTGTATGTCGAAGCTGACGACGCCGTTCTGGTCGCGGTTACCGACGAGGGAAACGCTGCGATTGACATAATACTCCCCCTGAATAATCTGCTGCGAACTCTGAGAAACGTTGGTGGAGTAAGTGAGAGACAGATTATTAGCGAACTGCTGCTCGATCGTGATCTGGGGACCATTGCTGACAGGATTGGTGATGGTGGTAAGTCCCTGGGGATCGATTTTGATATTGCTGGCGCCGAACAAACGCTGAAATCGGCTGCTGGCCGTGTCGTTGATCGCCTGGTTGAGAATGAGATCGCTGGTCTGATCAGAGAAGCCGCCCTGGCCGGACTGCTCCTGAAGTTGCGCAGATTCTTCGTTCGTGCGACCCAGCGCGAGGAGCGCGATGATATCGGACTTGGGCAAAGGAGGTTCCGACCTGTAGTTGATATTGAGACGGTCGGGCGTGCCGGTAATCGTGATGTTGAGATCGTAACTTCTCACATGGCTGGAGGCCTGCAGATTGAGCTGAGGCTCGATGGCAACTGGATTGGAGAAAGTGATGTCCCCGCGCTCGAGTGTAAAACGGATGCCGTGGAAAGTGGCTTTGCCTTCCAGGATATCGACACGCCCTAGAACCGCGGGCCGAGCCACGGAGCCGCGCAGTCGAAGGTCGGCGTCTCCGGAAAGGCGAGCGATAGCGGTGCGCATTTGCAGTTCCGGCGCGGTCTGAACGTGAATATCGAGCTTGACGTTATTGAGCGGCGAGTTGGCGACGGTAACCGTAGCAAACTGGCGGCTGCGCTGGAGATACGCGCTGAAATCGAATCCAGGTGTCACCGCAATTTTGGTAATACTGATGTCGCCTGACACGGTGGAGGCGGAACGGCTGCCGATCCAATGCAACTCAGTGTTAGCTGTGGAGCTAACGCCGGGCGGATAACGCAAGCGAACATCCTTGCCGGTGGCGGTGAGATTGAAGTTGAACTGCCGGTTCACGTAATTGGCATCACCTTTCAGATCAACGGTTCCACCGCCAGTGCGGGCGGTAAGCGCCTCGATGTGGACGCGATCGCGAGTGAATAGAAGTGAGCCGTTGAGTTCACTGAGGCCGCTCGGGAGTCCCGCATATAAAAGCGCACCGTTTGCCACCTGGAAATTGCCTTGCGGTGAAGGGTCAGCGAGCGTGCCGCCCACAGTCAGGTTCATGGTGACGAGGCCGGAGGCCGTGAAGTCCGAATCGAAACTGGAAAGTAGTTTCAGGTCGAGGCGACCGTTGGCTGTGAGATCGAGTGCGCGTGCGCCGGAAAGTTGAATGGATCCGTGCCCGGTGAGGTCAGTTCCGTCCCCTACAAGATGGAGTTGCTGGATGTTCACGGCCCGATCAGCCAGGGTGAATCGAATGGGATCTTGATTGCGTAGTTTTACATTCTCCAGGTCGAGCGCGAGCGCGCTCAGGTTGCCGGCGACGATCCATTGTGCGGGCTGGCGTAGTGGGCCACGCAAGTCGAAAGACCCGGTAACCGCGGAATGTCCCGTGATTTGGCCGCCGAAGTAGGAGCGCCAGAGAGCATCGACATCCAGCTGATCGGTTTGAAACGACAGATGGGCAGGATAGCCATCGCGCAATTGCACGTCGCCGCTGACGATGAGAGAACCACGCTGAAAATTTGACTTACCGGTTAATTGAAGCCCGCTGCCCTGAGTGATGGCTTGCAGATCGAGTTCGCCAGCGAGTTCATGGTCAAGGGTAAGGTCGCGCACGTGGAGCGTTCCGTCGATCGAGGGCGCACTGGCTGTACCCGAGGCTTTTACAACAAAGTCGGCGCGTCCCTCAGCGGGAAAACGATCCAGATGGATTTGTCGAACCTGTGCGAGATCGAAATTATTGCCGACGAGGTCAAGACGAAAAACGCTCGAGGACGGATTGTAGGCGGCGCTTCCGGTGACGACCGAATCGTCATGGAAGAGATGAATGTTATCGAAAAAGATTTCCCCTTGCGCCAGACGGTAAGCGGAATCGAATTGCCGAATGGTCTCCCCGTAAGCGGAGGCATTGTTGAGATGGAGCTGTCCTTCGAAGTGTGGATCGGAAAAGGTGCCCGCAGCCTGCACGAAAAAATCAGCATTACCCGTGATGGGATAGTTGTACCCGAGCAGAGCCTGAATAGGCGCGACATCGGAGTTGTGGACGTTAGCGCGCAGAGTGAAAGCGCTGTCGCCAGTGAAATGGCCATGCTGAAGCGTGACGGTGGTGTCAAACTCTGCGGATGTGTCATCACGGCGCAAGGTCGCGTTGTGAAGAGCGATGCTCTGGAAAGAAAGCTGGACCGTGGCGGAAAGAGAATCCCATTTGGTTTGGAGTGGATGTGTCTTGGCCGTAGCGGGCAGCGTGATGTCGAAATCGTCGGCCTGCAGACTACCGGCGAACTGCGGTGACAAAACCGCACCACTCATGCTGCCATTGAAGGCAGCGTTGCCATTCAGTTCGACATCGTACATCGCCGGACCGCGAACAACGGTTACAAAGGGCAGCCAGTCTGCAAGACTGGAAGTGGAAACGGACAGGTGAACGGCGGATGACGCAGATAATGTGCCGGAGGCCTGGATGTGGGACGTGGGCGTGGTGAGGGTGAACTGCGGGAGATCGATGGAGTTGTCGACGGCGTGGTAAATACCTTTGGCGTGGGCGCTGATTCGCAAATGTCCGGGAACGTGGTGCTCGGGCGGAGTGAGGTCGAGCGCGAATTGGATTTCCGCATCGCGGGGAGTTCCCTTCCAGCGAGTTTCAAGTGTGCCCGAGGCGGATGCGGCTGGATGATAAGGCGGGAACGGATGAGTGGTAGCGTTCAGGGCTGCCGCTAAATCTTCTGCTGAAAGGTCGTGCAGATGAAGGAGAACGAACGCGCTTTGGATTGCAGGCACCTTGGTCTTCGGCGTTTTGACGCCGGACTTATTCGAAGACGGCGCAGCAGAAATAGTTGTGGTATCGAGATTTTTCCGGGCACTGGCCGACAAGTGCTGCCACGGCGCGAGCCAGTGATCGAGTTCGGCATCGCCGGTAACGCTGCCGCCGAAAATCCTGGCTTGTAGTTTGGATAATTTGAGTTCCTGGTCGGTCACCGAGTAGTCGGCGTTGAGCGACGCTCTTGAGAACGCGACTTCACCGTTCTGCCAACTGAGGTCGCGAAGCGTGAGCAAGCCGTTGCTGGCGAATTGGTCCAGAGAGCCATCCGCGTGTCCCTTGAGTTCGAGCAAACCAGCGCGCAGATCGCGCCGACGGGCGATGGACGCGGCTTCGCCCAGATCCAACTGCGCATCATAAGACCCCTGAAAACGCGGATGGCGAAAGTCTGTGATCTGGCCGCTGGCCGAAAAATGAGAGTGACCGGAATTCCACTTGAGCGAGGGAACGGCCGCCGAGTCAGATTCAATGCTGAATTCCGCCGTGGTCATCCATGCGAACGGACGGCAGTCCATGAGTTTCGTGTCGACCAGGCCGAGCAGTAGGCGGCCGTCGTAGCGGCGGTGCAGGAAGGCATAATCCATCTGGAGCGAAGCGTCGCGAGCAACAAAATCCACGGGGATGGTCTGATCGTCCCAGAGAATCTGACCATGGCGGAGTTCGAAGCGATTGATGGAAAGATTAAAGAGTCGCTCGACAGCGGTTTCACCTGAGTCGCCAGTGGCTTTACGCTGAGGAAAATTAGTAGTGCCGTCGGGATAGAAAGCGACGTGCACGGTTGGCTGATCGAGGATGACTTCGTTAAAACCGAACTCACTGCGCAGAAGTGAAATGACCTTCAACCGCGCTACGATGCGGTCCACGTGAGCCAAGGGAACATCGAGAGCCTTCTCGCGGCCGTGGACGGTGATGGCCCGCACATCGACCTGCAAGCGAAACGGAGTGGTGTGGATGCTGCCAATTTCGACGCGGCCGCCGGTAATGCGCTCCACTTCGGCAACGAGGCGGCGGCGCACGAGCGACTGGAATGATTCTGTGTTGACGTAGATGAGCAGGCCAAGGGCGCTGAGCGCGCCGATCACGGTTACGATCAGGAGATATTTCCACCAACGGCGTCGTGGCTTAGTGAAGCGCTGCTTCGCTGCGATTGGACTCACCGCGATTGCACTCCCGGGTCATTCGCAGAGGATGTGACGCCGGGGATGCGGACCTGCCCTTCGGAGCGCAACGTTTGCAACCAGGAGACGAGCAACTCGCTCACCTTCTGCTCGGTGAGCAATTCGCGAATCCTGCCGGAAACTTCCGCGAGCGAGACTTCGGATGCCCCGGACTGCTTCAACTTGGGAACAAACTGTTCGCGGTAATAAGCCTCGATGGACTTGGAGTCGATCTGGACCGTTGGACGAAGACGGGCTTCGACCAGGCGCATCAGATCGATCTGCTGGCGGACGCGGCCAAGAAAATCCTTCTCCGTAAGGTGGTAGTTCGCAAGAAGAGCCTGCCAAGCCTCGCTGGATTCGGCCTGGGGATATTGCTTGCGCGCCTCGGCGACACGGGCAGCAGCTTCGGCGTCGGTGGCGTGGAGGAAATCGGCGGACTTCATTTGCTCGCGCAGAAGTTCCTGATCAATGAGGCGATCCAGAACGGCGCGGCGGTCATCGTCAGTGAACTGCGCGAGAGTGCGATTGGTGAGCAGAGCCTCATAGCAAAGGGCTTCATCCCAATCGGATTGCAAAATAATGCGGCCATTGACGGTGGCGACGATGCGGTCGATTACTTCGGCCGAAGCGCGCCCGGGCGCAAGCGAGAGTACAGACACTAAGAGCGCGAGCACGACGACAGGGATCGTTATCTTGACTCGAACTCTCATTAAAATGGCTGACCTATGCTGAAAAAGAAGTTAAAGGGCCGCAGATGCTGCGTCTCAAAATACAGAGCCTGGCCGCTAGTCGGCCCGCTGGTCGAAAAGACGGTTCCCTGAAAATATCCGGTTGGATTCAGATTGTACCCGAAGTCAAAGCGTAAAGGGCCAATGGGCGTCTTGTAACGCAAACCAAGGCCCACCGCGTGAGAAGTGTAGTCGTAACCGCTGTTATTGAAGTAGGTTTCGCACGCCGTATCCATCACGCCGCTGGATGGCACACATTGCGTTGGGTCAGGCTGGTGCCACCGCACCAGGCCTTTGAGCATGTCGTGACCGGCGGTGAAGACGTTGCCCATATCGTGAAAAACGGCGAAGCCGAAGCCTTCCCCGAGAAAGGGCAGGCTCACCTGCGGAAAGCGCAGTTCCTCGCTGTTAACAAACAGCGCAGTACCTCCCACGGGAAAACCGGAATCGGGATCGCGGGGTCCTGCTTGATTTAACCCAAAACCTCGGTGAGAGTTGCCACCACCGGCAAAGAAAACTTCAGGCAGCGGGATCACCGAAATGCCCGCTGGACATGAGTTAAGGCTTAATCCACTGAGTTGGCAGGCTCCCGGTGGCAGAACCTGCGAACCTTGATAAACCTGCTCTAATCCTAACGTGGTGGAGCGGGCAAAAACGAATTTGTGCTTGGGCGGACCAAAGGCGTAGTAAGTCGAATCCTGCCCCAAAGCCCGAGCGAAATTCGCCTGAGAACCGAAGTAACCGGATGCAGCAGAACCATCCAGCGTGAAGTACTGGCCCTTCGTACTCTCGAGAGGATTGTCCCGTTGGTCGCGGATGAAAGTGAAGCCCGGACCGCCCACGCGTGCGGGCAGTGAAAACAAGCTGAACTCAGCGGGCGAAAAGTTCTCAGCCAAGTGGCTCGCCTTCACGTAGCGGTAATCGAACCGGTAGGTGATCGAAGTGGAGTGATTGAGTTGCGGCTTTCCGATTTGCTGCCGGAGATCGATCTTTCCTTCTTCGCGTTGTGAGGTGAAGGTAGCTACGTCCAGACTGTTGTCGTAAAAAATCGTGTAAAAAACCTTGAAGCGTTGCTGATTGAAGAGCTTGGGAATTTCATAACTGATGAGGCCGCGCTGCTGCAGTCGTCCAACGTGAGACTGGAAGGTCAGGGTCTGGTCGCGGCCACCCATGTTGAGGCGGGTGATGTCGAAACCAACGCGCGGGCTTACACCGGTAGACCCTGTGGGAGCCGTTGTTCCTGAGGGCAGCCCGGTTTCGAATTCTAAGCCGACACCATAGGTAAAAGTGTAGCGCTTGGCCTCCTGCATTTGGACGAGAACATTCTTGCGTGGTTCGGAGCCCTCGGGATTCTGCACAGCCGTATCGACCTGGCTGAAGATGCCAAGTTCATAGAGCTTGCTCTGCGTTTCCAGAAGATCCTGCTGGCTGAGCGGCTGGCCAGCCACTTCCTGAATCTCGCGCTGCACGATGTAGTCGCGAGTGTGCTCAAGCCCGGCGACCATCACTTGGTTCACAAAGAATTGTTCGCCCTCCAGGACTGTGAACGTCACATCCTCGCGATTAGGCTGGCTGGACGAAGGCTTGGTAGTGATTTCAAGGGTAGCGTTCGAAAAACCGTGGTTGAAGTAGTAATTGAGAATGAACTCGCGATCGTGGGCGAGATTCTGTTCAGAGTAGGGCTGGCCTGGCTCGGTTTGCACCTCGTGGAACTTGTCTCGCTGAACGAACTGGTTCCCTACAATTTGAAACTCCCCCACCAGGGTCTGCGGCCCCTCATCGATCTGCACGTGAACAGCGAGCTGATTCTTCGAGCCCTTGTAGTTGTCATCGACCTTGGTACGAATCTGCACCTGGCGATATCCGTTGGCGCGGTATTGCGCTTCGAGAACGGCGACATCGTTTTTCAAAAGCTCCCCGCTGTAGCGTCCGTGGTTGAAAAAGCGTCCGGCAGGCTGCACCTGCATGTACGACTTGAGTTTTGCCGTGTCCAAAAAGTTCTTGTTGCCGCTGATCGCGACCAGAGCCAACTTGTGCACGGAGCCGGGATTGACATGGTAAGTAACGTGAATCGCGTCCAGGCTGGTGTCCTTCTTCACGTCGACGCTGGCGTCGAAGTAGCCCCGGCTCTGCAGGTAGTCGAGCAGATTGCGCTTGCCCTCATTCAGGAGATCGTCGTCGAGAGCATTCTCCTCATAGACCGGCACTTGCCTTTTCAAAACGCCGCGGCCGATGCGAAAGCCTTGCGCAGTGATGAGGACCACCGGCCCAGGCTCGATCAGATACGTGTAATCGACGGCATTCGTTTCGGCGCGGTACCTCTGTTCTGCGATCAACACCTGCGCCAGCACGCGCTGCTGCTTCTGAAACTTCTTGCGCAAGTACTGAAGCGAATTGGTGATACGTACAGCCGTAACGCGCTCGCCGGGGTGCATCCTGGCGATGTCCTCCAATTGTTCCTGGGAGAAAGCTGAATGTCCGGTAGCTTTCACCTCGCCAATGTGGGCAGGTTCTCCGGGCGTGATGTGGAAGAGAATGTCCACCTGCTGGATAGCGGCGTTCGCAGTGCTCTCAGCGGTGACTCGGGCGCGATAAAACCCGTTCTCCTGCATGAGTTGCCGAACATTCTGCAAAGCCCGGTCGAGTTTATCGAGCGTGTAAAGTTCGCCGAGTTGGAACTTACCGGCATTGAGAATCTGGTTAGGGTTGGGGTGACTGGGAGCGCCTTCCACATCAACCGCGCCCACAAAGAAGTTGATCGAGGTGGTGAAAGTGAGCAGTACATCCGAGCCCGTTGGTTTCACTTCAGCCTGGATGTCGGCAAACCGTCCCGTGGCGAAGAGGGCGCGGATGCTGTCGCGGACCTGGTCGCGATCGAGTGGCTGGCCAGATTTCTGTGGAAGCATTTGCAGCAAATGATCTTTATCTTGTATGCCCGGCAGATCGATGGAGCGCACGTTGCGTCCGGCGTAAGCCGACATAGCGTCGAGAGCGGAGGAGGACTGCGCGGTTTGCACTTCCCGAGAGATTTGCGCGGACGAAGACGCAGACGCAGGCGATTCGGCTGACGCAGCCGGACCGAGCGAGAGCATGATCAAGATAAGCAATGACGCGTACCGTCTCAGCAAATAATGTCCTTGAGCCCGTTGCCTGAATTCGATGAAGCTTGGAACGCCGGCGTTGTCCGCCTCGCGGCGGCGAAAACAGTCCAGCCACATATAATAAAGGTTTTGCGGGTCGGAACCGGTGACCTCCTTGAGGCTAGCGTAAGAAGGACAGGTGTGGAGAAGAGTCAGGGCGTGGAAAAGGAAAAGTTCGAAGAACGGTACTCGCGGCAAATTCTGTTTCGCGGAATCGGCGCCGAGGGCCAGCAGCAGCTGGCGGCGGGACGAATTGCCATTGTGGGTTGCGGAGCGACCGGGTCTGCGCTGGCATCGTTGCTTGCGCGCGCGGGAGTCGGCACGCTGCGGATTATCGATCGCGACTACGTGGAGTCGAGCAATCTGCAGCGGCAGTCTCTATTCGACGAAAAGGATGCCGCCGAATCGGTTCCCAAGGCCATTGCCGCGGCGCGAAAGATCGCAGCCTTTAATTCGGAGATCGTGGTCGAGCCGCAGGTCGAAGATGTAATCCCGGGAAATATTAATGCGCTACTTGAGGGGATGGATGTAATCCTCGATGGAACAGACAATTTTGAAACTCGATATCTGCTCAATGATTATGCCGTGAAAAATTCTTTGCCGTGGATTTATGCGGCGGCAGTGGGCAGCTATGGAGTGACACTGAATGTATTGCCCGGCAAGTCGGCGTGCCTCGCATGCATCTTTCCAGAAACGCCGCGGGGAATGGTCGAGACCTGTGAGACCTCCGGCATTTTGAATACAGCTGTAAACGTGGTGGCATCGATCGCGGCCACCGAAGCGATGAAGCTGCTGATCGGCGGCGCAGTTGCGGAGCAACTGCGAAAGACATTGTGGTCGTTGGATGTCTGGAACAATCAGCAGACGGAGATAGCGGCGGCAGTTCCGCGGCCGGGATGTCGCGCGTGTGGAGAGCGGGAATTCGTGCATCTGGCGGGTGAGGGACGTCCGCACATCACGATGTGCGGAAGAAACTCGGTGCAGATTCACGAACGCGCCAGGCCCATTGATTTTGCTGAGATGCAACAGCGGCTGGAAGCCCACGGGATGGTGCGGCACAACGAATTCGTCCTGAAGTTTTGGCGCGAGCCTTATGAGATGACGCTGTTCCCCGATGGCCGGGCCATTATTAAAGGAACGACTGACACCGGCGTTGCGCGTAGTTTGTATGCACGTTATGTCGGAAGCTGAAGTCGGACGAAAAAAGGCGCGACCCGAAGGCCGCGCCACATCGCGCCCCAGAACTAAGTACCAGTCTTCATCGCTTTTTGCCCCGGCACACCCAACGCTGCCGCAATCGCTGCCCCGATCGGCGATCCCAGCCCCGTACACGCACTCCATCCCGGACCCACCGTATAGGCTCCATTGTTGCCCGAGGTGATGCTGTTGAAATCACCTTTAGGATTTTGATAGATCAGCGGGTTGATAAAGCCAACCGGCTTCCCCATGCTCTCGTTAATCAGCGCGATCAAGCCAGCCCACAGCGGAGCTACTGCGCTGGTTCCTCCGATCACGTCCGGCTGCCCATCGACCAGCGTAACGTAACCAGTATTTGGATCGGCATCGCCCGCCACATCCGGAACGCCACGGCCAACATTGTGAGTCGGGTTGGCCGAAGCCGGGACACCCGCCGCGTTCTGCCAACTTGGAAGCGGAAAAACATCGCTGATGCCGCCTCCGGTTGCGCCTTCATTATTTGCCAGCTCGTTCCATACCACTTCGCTGGCGATGGTATTGCCTGAAGCCATCAACTCCGTGCCTCCACAAGCGAGGACATTCGGACTGGATGCCGGGAAATCGACGTGATTCAGCCCGTCGGTTACTCCGTCGGTCGAGCCATCGTCTCCGGCCGCAACGCAAACCGTTACGCCCATTGCTCCGGCAGATTGAAATGCCTCATCCATGGAAGTCATTGCCTGCTGCGTCCACGACGATTCAGGACCACCCCAACTGATCGAGACGATCGACGGGTTATTGGTGGTGTCGTGCACGGCAGTTGTGATCGCGTTCAGAAAGCCGGCGTCCGTGTTGTCGGCGAAGTAGACGACGATCTTCGCCGCGGGTGCGATCGATCCGGCCACTTCAATATCCAGCATCACCTCGCCGTCCGGCCCGTTCGGATCTCCGGTTGGACTGTTGCTGCCGTTGCCGACCGAAACCGCAGATACGGTTGGCGTCTGGGTGAGGTTAAGTTGCTTCCAGTAATTCGTCAGATCGGTAGGGTTATATCCGCCGCCCAACTCGATCAGCGCGATACATTCTCCCGAGCCATTTTCATTCGTGGGAAAGTCGTAGAACGTGGCGACTTGCGGCGGCGTGTAAGATTCTCCCTGCGCTTGCGCGGCGGGACGGATGCCACCGGCTCCGCGCCGCCTACGAAAATGCGGCTTCGCCTGCGGACGATTATCCAGGCCAAAGACGCCCTCGACCACATCCTGCAATTCCGGCGGAAGCTGGACCGTGCCAGTACGTCCGCGATACTGGCCGCTCGGGTGGTCATATTGTTTCAGTTCGACGCCGAACGCCTCATTCATCGCAGTCACGGTTCCGGAAAGAATGACGGTCCGGCGGGCTGCGCTCTTTTCCTTTACTGTGAGTTTGTGTTGGCGGGCAAATGCCTCGACCCGGGCAATGCTGTCGGCATCCGCGCCATGAAGTTGCTCGTATTCTTTACGGCTGAAAATCTTCCGTTCCGCGACCGGCTTCTTGTATTCATTGGGATCGACAATCGGCTTCTTCCCGGCACGGGATCGCAAACGAATTGTCACATCTACTATTTCGCTGGGATTGGCTGGACCTATCTCTCGCGCTCCTTTTAACGGGGCGCGCTCACTACCGGCAAGTTGAAACGTTTTATTCGGAGTGGACATAAATCTCCTTTCGTTCGAGCCTAGCCGAACGCGAATCAAGGCAGGGCGAAGCTACCACCGGAGTCCTTTCGCGAAACTCTAGTCAGGGAAGGAGCCGAGCCTTTTGCAATGATTCGAATCGATGCTGGCCCGTTGGACGCAGGCAAAGTTAGCACAGCGCGGCAAGGAATCAAGATGTTGTTAGTGCCTGTTACGAAACGCGAACAGGCATCGGGGTCAAAATGGTACATCTCAATACGCACGTTTCAGTGCGCACGTCTCAGTACAAATGAAAGTCGACCTCGACTGCAATTTCCACTGCCACGTCACGCCCATCTTTCTTGCCCGGCTCGAACTTCCAGTTCTTCACTGACTCAATCGCTTTCTCGTCGAGGCCCATGCCGAGAGCGCTTAGTACACGAATTTTTGTTGGATGTCCGTTGGCATCCACGACCAGCCCCAGAAGACAGTTCCCCTGGTACTTCGCCTTGCGCGCTTCTTCAGAAAACTCAGGATCAGTCTGATAAATAACTCGCGGTGCCGTCATTCCCTTGCCCATGCGAAAGCTGCCATCGCCTGTACCCGCCTCGTGACCCGGACCGACACCGCGCCCGTCTCCCGGGCCGACCCCGCCGAGACGGCCGTCGCCCATGCCGCCCAGTTTCCCCGGTCCATTCGATGGAATGACCGCGGTAGATTTCGGGTCGCCAAGGTTTGGCATATCGCTCATGGCGATCTTGATGTCCTGCGGAACAATCACTGTAGGCTCAACCGGCAGCTTTGGAGTTAGGTTTCGTGGCACTGCCGACGGAGGCGTAAGCTGTTCCATCGAAAACTTCGGCAACCGGCCCACGGAAGCTTTAAGCACGTCACCATCGCCACCCCCGCCGCCTCCGCCTGCCTGAGTCTTCGCCGGCTTCAGCGGATAGTCATCCGGAACAATCAATCTGGTCACAGCCCGCGGTTTAGGTACGGCCGGAATCGGACGGCGCACTGTGATAAACGTCGCGCCGATAATCAAACCCAACACCACGACGTGAGCCGCGGTTGAACCGAGAACGCCATTCTTCCTGTAGTCGTAGAACCCCCAAATCTCCTTCACTGGGATTGCCTGGGATTCCAGTTTGAGCGGGGGAAGCTTTTCAGGAAAGAAACGATCTTCGAGTCCGTGAAACAGCGACTTCCACAGAGGCTGACTCAGGTCGGACAGAAGATGAAGTTCCGGCTCGTTGCGAGGCTGCAGATTGCCTTCGGCGTACACCATTGATTCTCCTATTCGATTCTTCGCTGGTGGGTCGGAACAGGCGCGTTCTTACCGTACCCCTTTATACAGATTGGAGGTTGTTCCCCATAAGTTGCCTGCCGAGTGTGAATTTCGTTGTGACTCCGAGCAACGAACCCGGATTCTGGTATTCTGAGTTTCGTTGTGCCTTCATCCCAAACTTAGTTCTTCCTGAATTAATCATGGCAAACCCGAGCATTCCAGAATCCCAAACAAGTGTTGAATCCGCCGTCGCGCCCGATGAGTCGTTCAGCGACCTCCTTTCACAATATGACAAGAGCCATTCGCGCAAACGCGACGACGGCAGCAAGCAGCTTGTCGGCACGGTAATTGTTGTTACCGCCGACTCGGTGTTGCTCGACATCGGCTTCAAGAGCGAAGGCATTCTGCCGTTGGCTGTCTTGCAGTCCGCCGGAGAAACTGTGAAGCCCGGTGATAAGATGCCGGTCTCAGTCACAGGCCGCGATCCCGAAGGCTACTACCAACTCACACGCGCTAAAGTCGAGCGGCCAAAAGATTGGTCGGCTTTGGAAAAGGCTTTCGCCGACAAGGCAACCATCGTGGGCACGGTGACTGGCGTGATCAAGGGCGGGCTAAGCGTAGATGTAGGCGTGCGCGCATTCATGCCGGCCTCGCGCAGCGGAGCGCATGACGCCGCCGAGATGGAGAAGCTCGTCGAGCAGGAAATTCTCTGCCGCATCATCAAGCTCGACGTCGCAGAAGAGGACCTGGTGGTCGATCGCCGCGTTGTGGTCGAAGAGGAAGAACGCTCGGTGAAAGAGCGACGCTACTCCGAGATGAAAGAAGGCGACACCGTGAGTGGAACTGTGCGCAGCCTCACTGACTACGGCGCGTTCGTCGACCTCGGCGGTGTGGACGCCTTGCTGCACGTGAGTGACATCGCCTGGAGTCGCATCAGCAAGCCTGCGGACGTGCTCTCGGTAGGACAGCAGATCGAAGTCAAAGTTCTCAAGATTTCCACCGAGGCGGATAAGCGCCGCATTTCCGTAGGCATGAAACAGTTGTTGCCGCATCCCTGGGACGCGGTCGCCGGAAAGTACAACGTGGGCGAACGCGTGCGCGGCACGGTCACGCGCGTCGCCGAGTTCGGAGCGTTCGTCGAGTTGGAGCTGGGCATTGAAGGCCTGATCCACGTTTCCGAAATGTCGTGGGGAAAGAAAATGCGGAGCGCCAGCACACTGGTAAAGCCGGGCGAGGTTGTGGACGCGGTGATCCTCGGCGTGAACACTGCCGAGCGCCGCATGTCCCTCGGCCTGAAACAGACGCTGGGCGATCCGTGGGCCGAAGTGCCGGAGCGCTTCCCCGTGGGCTCAGCCATCGAAGGACCAGTTGTCAGCATCATGAAGTTCGGCGCGTTCGTGCAGCTCGCCGAAGGCGTCGAGGGCATGATTCACATCAGCGAGATGAGCGCTGACAAGCGCATCAACCATCCTCAAGAAGTGGTGAGGCTAGGCCAGCTCGTTAAAGCTCAAGTTCTCGCCATTGACACAGAAAAACGGCAATTGCGCCTGAGCATGAAGCAACTGGTGCCGAGCGGCCTCGACGAGTACATCGTCGAACACAAGGAAGGCGATGTAGTCACCGGCCGCATCGTTGAGGCTACAGGAGAACGAGCGCGCGTAGAACTCGGCGAAGGCATCCACGCCAGCTGCCGCATGGGTACGGCAAGTTCAGCATCGCCGAAGAAAACGCCAACGCCGGAGTCATCCGAGGCAAACAACGCAAAGCCCGATTTATCCTCGCTAGGTTCGATGCTACAAGCGCGATGGAAAGGTGGAACACCGGCCGAGGGAGCGAAGCCGGATCCAGTTCAAGCCGGACAAATTCGCAAATTCAAAATCACAAAGCTGGACACGGCGACGAAGAAGATTGAATTAGAGCCGGCCTAGCGGATTCCGGCGACGACACGCTGGAAAAATGTCTGGCTGCCCCCCAGGGATTCGAACCCCGATAGCCTGCTCCAGAGGCAGGTGTCCTAGCCGTTGAACGAGGGGGCAGTGATTTTGGTTGGAGCCAATCCATCCAGCCCGTTCTGATTCTACGTTTCAAGGCAAAGAGCGGTCAACACTTTCTGCGTTCTCCGCGCGTAGAATCGGATTGAGCTTGCCCGTAAGGGAGAAAACCATGTCATCCGTGCTAGGGAACATTTCCGAGCTGGGTGCCGATTATGCCGAGGTCGCCCGCCAATCGCTCGAAGCCGAGCGATGTGCACTCCTCGTAATCGATATCCAGCAAAAACTCCTCCCGCCGATTTTTCACAAAGACGAACTCGTGCGCAACGCGAAGTTGCTCATCCGCGCGGCAGAGGTGCTCAAGATTCCCGCGGTCGTGACCACGCAATACTCGAAGGGACTCGGGCCGACCGTCCCCGAGATCGCTTCCCTGCTGCCGGAAACCGACGCCATCGATAAAGATCGATTCTCCTGTTTCGGCAGCGAAATGTTTTGTAATCTGCTCAAGCGGCTTCCGGGCAACCGCAACACGCTGCTGCTCTGCGGCATGGAAAGCCACATCTGCGTGATGCAGACAGCCCTGGCCGCGCTGCGCGAAGGCTACATCGTGCACGTCGCTTCGGATGCAGTCAGCTCGCGAACCGAATGGAATTGGAAGATCGGCCTGGAAAGAATGCGCGCCGCAGGAGCGGTGATTTCATCCACTGAAATGATGATCTACGAACTGATGCGCTCCTCGTCGTCACCGGCATTCAAAGAGATGCTCCCGCATTTAAAGGGATGAAGATCGGTCGTCATCCCAGAGTGAGAAGAGGTTGTCGTCCCGAAGCGTAGCGAGGGACCGCTGGTGTTTGCCCGCAGCGGCACGAAGGATGGCGCCGACAAGAACCAATATCCCTCGCTTCGCGTCGGGATGACAAAAATGTTCTTGCCGATTTAAAGGTCGCAGCAACGCTAGCTCGCTTCCGGCTCCTTCTTCTTCACTCGCACGACGGTGATCTTCGCGATGCCCTCTTCGAACGCGGGCGGCTTTAACTTCGCGGCCATGCGGCGCATCACGTCTTCTGGAACCACACGGTCGCGGCGCTGGTGGCGCTCAATGCAGACCTCAAGCGGCACGTCAAAAAAGACCGCGTGCACTTCATACTGATAATCCTTCGCCAGCTTAATCCAGTGTTGGCGCTCCTGCGGCGTGAGGTTCGTCGCATCCACATAATTCATAGGACGCTTGGCGATGAGCCGCCCTTTCAACATGGAGCGCAAGTTGGAAAAGACAAGATCCTGAAAACGCTGCTCGCGAACATCATCAAAGAGCAACGTGCGCACCATGTCGCTCGAAAGCGGGACGATGTTGTGCCGTTTGAACCATGAACTCTTGCCCGAGCCCGGCAAACCAATCGCGAGCACGACCACGCCTTTCGGCGGACGCTGCGCGGGTGCAGGTATTGCCGGAGCTTGCGGCGCTGCCGCGACAACCGGCGGAGTCGGCGCCTGAGCTTCTGCATCGCCGGTGTCCGGAAGTTCGTCCTCATCCTCTACTGGCCCGGCTGGGATCGATCCTTTAACGGCAGCGGGAGCAAAGGCTTGAGCGACTGCCTGCTCGCGACCACGACCACCGCGTCCGCGCCCACCGCGGCGACGCCGCCCGCGGCTAGCGTTCGAAGAACGGACTGGGACTGACGCGGCAGACGACACTTCCGCCGGCTGTTCATCTGACGGCAGACCTGCTGCTAGCTCAGGTTCAGACAACCGATGTTCGGACGACTGCGGTTGAGGCGGTCGTTCTACGGAACTCGCGCGCGCTCTGCGACCGGGCCGAGCCTCGGGCGGAGGTGGTGGTGCCGGAATGTCGGATTCAATTTTGGCGCCTTCAGGCGCTGCACCGGCCGCCTGTTCCGCGTCGAAATACGCTGGCTGCAAAGGCGGAGGTGCAGGCTGATCGGAAGCTTCTGCGGGAGTCTTTTTGCGGCGTTGCATCCGCTCGCGCATCCATTTACGCATGTACGGCTTTTAACACAAAGCGGGGGTAGTATCAATCTGCGAAGGGGTGGGCGAACCAGACGCGACAGCCGACTTCGAATAGAGCTATTACAATATCGCCATGCCCAACGCAATCCCTTCCGAGATCAGCGGACAGAAATACATCTCTCTCGGCACGTTTCGCAAGAGCGGGGTGAAGGTTCCAACGCCGGTATGGTTTGGAGAAGATGGCGACAATCTTTACGTGATGACGCTCAGCAAAATGGGCAAGACGAAGCGCGTTCGCAACAATCCGCAGGTAACGGTTGCTCCCTGCACAATTCACGGAAAACTGACTGGGCCCGAGATCGCGGCGTTGGCGCGCATTCTGCCTCCTGAAGAACATGCGCACGCGCGGAAGACCGTCAACCGGAAATACTTGCTGGCGCGGCTCTCTTCGCCCTTCAGCCGGGCAGATGTGTTCCTGGAAATAAGCTTCCCGTAAGACTCATCGATGACCGCCGCCGGCGAGTTCCCGACGGGAAGGCCGAGCCTTACGTAATCGAGCTTGGATCATTTACGCCGCTCCCGCGTCCTGCTAACATCATCTGTCTGCATACCGGTTGGAACGATTTCTGATATTGCACTCATAAGAACGGAGACACTATGGCAATCAAAGTTGGCATTAACGGATTCGGCCGTATCGGCCGCAATGTGCTGCGGACCTCGCTCAACGATCCCAACCTGGAATTCGTCGCCGTCAACGATCTCACCGATCCGAAGACGCTCGCCCACCTGTTGAAATACGATTCCATTCTCGGCAACCTGCCAAACAAAATCAGCGCGACCGCCGACGGCATTCAGATCGATAACAAGACCATTAAGGTTTTTAAGGAACGAGATCCCGGAGCTTTGCCCTGGGAGTCTGTGGGCGCACAGGTGGTGGTCGAGTCGACTGGACATTTCACCGACGCCAACGACGCCAAGAAGCACCTGCGCGGAACGGTGAAGAAGGTGATCATCTCCGCCCCGGCAAAGAATGAGGACATCACTCTGGTGCTGGGCGTGAACCATGAGAAATACGACGGCGCTAAACATCACATTATTTCGAACGCTTCGTGTACGACGAACTGCCTGGCGCCGATCGCCAAAGTTATCAATGACGAATTCAAAATCGTCAGCGGGACGATGACCACGATTCACTCCTACACCAACGATCAGGTGATTCTCGACTTCCCGCACAAAGACTTGCGGCGGGCGCGCGCGGCGGCGATTAACATGATTCCGACTTCTACCGGCGCGGCCAAAGCCTTAAAGCTTGTGCTTCCCGAACTAGCCGGGAAACTCGATGGCTTCTCGATGCGCGTGCCTACGCCGAACGTTTCGGTGGTCGACCTCGTGGTGTGGGTGGAAAAGAAAACGACAAAAGAAGAAGTAAACTCTGTGCTGAAAAAAGCATCTGAGAGCGGACCATTGAAGGGCTACCTGGGCTTTGAAGAGAACGAGTTGGTGTCGTCGGATTTCAAGGGCGATTCGCGGTCTTCGATCGTCGATGCGCCCTCGACCCTGGTGGTGGGCGGCAATTGCGTCAAAGTGATCTCCTGGTACGACAATGAATGGGGATACTCCTGCCGCGTGCGTGATCTGATTCACTATATCGGCGACAAGGGTTTGTAGTTTGTAACGCCGGCGTCTCGCCGGCGTTTAGGTGTGCGGGCCGGCACGCCCGCATGCTTGCCCTGAGCTAGTCGAAGGGCCAGCCGCCGGAACCTGTCCTGAGACGAAAGTCGAAGGAACGGCGGCGCTGATTTCATCGCTTAAATAAGGACGAACCAGCCAATGTCCAAGCTTTCCATCCGTGATTTGCCTCTGAACGGCACCCGCATCCTGATGCGCGTTGACTTCAACGTCCCTCTGGAAGACGGCCGCGTGATCGATGACACGCGCATCCGCGAAACCCTGCCCTCCATCGAGTACGCCCTGCGGCACGGCGCGAGGCTGATTCTGGCTTCGCATCTCGGGCGGCCCAAAGGCAAACCCAATCCCAAGATGAGCCTCAAGCCGGTTGCCGAGCGGCTGCGCATGGTGCTCGATAAAGAACTGGCGCGCGGCGAGAACGTAGGCTTCTGCCCCGATTGTGTTGGGCCTGAGGCGGAAGAAGTCGCTACTCAACTGGAGAAAGGCCAGACCCTGCTTCTTGAGAACCTGCGCTTTCACGCCGAAGAAGAAGCCAACGACGAGAAGTTCTCCAAACAACTGGCGAGTCTGGCGGAGTTCTACGTGAATGATGCGTTCGGCGCGGCGCACCGGGCGCACGCCTCCACAGTGGGGATTACAAAGTTCATATCCAAGTCAGCAGCGGGATTGCTGATGGAAAAAGAGCTGAAGTATCTGGGCAAGGCGCTGGAACATCCGGAAGCGCCGTTTGTGGCGATCCTCGGCGGTGCGAAGGTCAGCGACAAGATCGGAGTGATTCGCAATCTGATGACGAAGGTCGATTCGCTGATCATCGGCGGCGGCATGGCGTACACGTTCCTGAAAGCGCAAGGGCAGGAGATTGGCAAGTCCTTGCTTGAGGCCGATAAGGTTGACTTGGCGCGAGAGTTGCTGAAAGAAGCGAAGGAGCGGAACGTGAAGTTCCTGCTGCCGGTCGATCACGTGGTAGCGATGAAGCCGGAGGCAAACGCAGTAGTGCAGCGGATCGGCGAAGGCCAGCCCATTCCGGCTGATCGCATGGCGCTCGATATCGGCGCTAAGACGATCGAACTGTTCTCCGAGGAGATCTCTCGCGCGCGCACCATCGTGTGGAACGGGCCGATGGGCGTGTTCGAGGTTCCGGGATTCTCGCGCGGGACTGTCAAGATCGCGCAGGCCGTGGCGGAAAACGTAGGCGCGATCTCGATTGTGGGCGGCGGTGACACGGTCTCGGCCGTGCACAGCGCCGAGGTCGCGGATAAGATCACGCACATCTCGACTGGCGGCGGCGCGTCGCTCGAGTTTCTGGAAGGCAAGAAGCTTCCCGGGGTCGAAGCCCTTACGGACAAAAAGTGATTGTTCTGGATACGGGCGTGCGCGATTTCACAATTCGACTCGTGCTGCATCGGGCCGGGGCTGCGGGGAGCGGCGTGGAAACGAGCGGCGTCGAGATAATTAAGACCATCGAGCTTCACGGTCCGGTCGACATCACTCGCGAAACCACCGATGCAATCGTGAATGCAGCCAACTCGTCTCTGCTTGGCGGAGGCGGCGTGGATGGCGCAATTCATGATGCCGGCGGACCTACAATACTGGCCGAATGCCGGCAGATTGTGAGCAAGATTGGGAGTTTGCCTGCGGGAAAAGCTGTGATCACTTCCGGCGGCAACCTCTCTGCTCAACATGTGATCCATACGGTGGGCCCGATCTATCGCGGCGGACAGAACGCTGAAGCGGACGACCTGGCGAGTTGTCATCGCGAATCGATTCGCCTCGCCGATGAGCACGGCCTTCAGTCGTTATCCTTTCCTGCCATTTCGACTGGGGCTTATGGCTATCCGGTTTCAGAAGCTGCGCCCATCGCGATCGCCGCTGCGGTTGAGGCTTTGGGTGCTGCTCAGCATGTGAAGCTCGTTCGATTTATTCTGTTTGATGTCTCCACTTTGAAAGCGTATGCGCGAACTGCTGAGAGGTTCGCGAACTCAGACTCCGCTTCATCTTCATCTTTATCCTGCAAAATCGAGAAGGGACCTTCATGAGAAAGAAGTTGATTGCCGCCAATTGGAAGATGAACAAAACCCCGGACGAAACTCGCGCCTTCTTCCGCGAGTTTCTGCCTTTGGTCGCCGGTCATACACGCGACGAGATAGTGGTCTGCCCGCCCTACACCAGCGCGGCTGCGGCGCTCGAGGCGGCGATTGGGTCGAGTGTCGCGATCGGCGTGCAGAACGTGCACTGGAAGGCCGATGGCGCTTTTACTGGGGAGATATCGGCTCCGATGTTGTTGAGCCTCGGCGTGACGCACGTGATCGTCGGGCACTCGGAGCGGCGGCAATACTTTGGCGAAACCGATGACACGGTGAACCTGCGGCTGAAGACCGCGCTGGAAGCCGGGCTCACGGCGATCTGTTGCGTCGGCGAAGTGCTCGAAGAGCGCGAGGCCGGGCTCACCGACGATGTGCTGCGGCGGCAATGCGTGCGTGCCTTCCATGCAATCTCCGCCAAGAAGGCGGCGAAGATGACAGTGGCGTACGAGCCGGTGTGGGCGATTGGCACGGGCAAGACGGCCACGCCAGAGCTGGCGGCGGCGGCTCATGCGGTGATCCGGCGGGAGGCTGCGGAGGTGTTTGGCGAAGAGTTCGCCGCGGGACTGCGCATTCTTTATGGGGGATCGGTGAAGCCGGATAACGCTTCCACTTTGATGGCACAGGAAGAGATTGATGGTGCGCTGGTGGGCGGTGCGTCGCTGGATGCGAAATCGTTGGCGGGGATTGTGAAGTACTGAACTGATTCCGGCTCACCGAGCAGTATATCTGTAAGATAATTTATGCGTTCATCAGCATAACTAATGTCGCATCGTGCCGTCCCTGACGGGACTCTATTCAGCTTAGGAATTCGTTCCCGGCACTGCCGTGCCGGGCTTTCACATGCCGCCCTTCGGGCTGGATTTTGGTCCGGATAGAATATTTTGGCATGCCTGCCGTTAAAATCTCTGGAATCAATTAGTTATGCGCTTTGGATACCACTTTAATCCGGCTAAAATATTGATTCTAAATATTTTACCCGTAAAATGCTTGATCTAAAGGACTTAGCTTGGGTGCTCTTGGACTAAGTCCTTTGTAATCAGTTGGCCACCCCGGGGGTACAACGGGCGTTAAATCTAAAATATTGGGAGTAGAGGGCTTGCAGGAAAAATCTTGATGCCGGGTCAGTTATCCGATTGCTATTTTTATGTCAAAGAGCTAATGCTTTAACAAATATTAGAAACCTTCTTGCGGGTCGGAGTCAAGGGAATTCTGCGGAAGCCGACGCGCGAGCTTTCATTCAAAAAGATGTGGCCATCGCCTTGACACTAAAAAATGGCCGGATTATAGTTCTGGCTCCTCCCCGAGTGAGAGTAGCTCTCACGTCTTCAACTGATTATTGAGTGTCGGCCTAGCATCCACTCCGCCTGGGCTCGGTCGAAACCTCACTGTCATCGCTTAGAAATCACGTGTCGAAATCTGTAGGAGCGCTCGAAATGCGAAGCCAGAGAATCTTTGGTCGATGGGCTGTGGCATTGACTCTGTTTGCCGCCGCCACTATGACGGGGCCACGCGCTGTCGCGCAAGAGAAGGTGCTGCACAGTTTCGGCAGCGGCACGGATGGCAACGAGCCGACAGCTGGGGTGGTCTTCGATAGCAGCGGGAACCTGTATGGCACAACGGAGGACGGCGGCGCTTATGGGTATGGCTCAGTTTTCGAGTTGTTGCCAAGAGCGGGTGGGGGATGGACGGAGCGCATCGTGCACAACTTCGGCAGCGGGCAGGACGGAGGCGGTGCGATCGGCCGGTTGCTCTATGCCGGCGGCAATCTCTATGGCACTACAGCCAACGGAGGCTCTCACGGTTACGGCGTGGTGTTCGAATTGATGCCCAAGGCGGTTGGTGGTTGGGAAGAAAAGATTCTGCATGAATTCGGCAGCAACGGTACGGATGGATGCGCGCCGTTGGCAGGATTAATTCTGGATGGATCGGGAAATCTTTACGGGACGACTTACTCATGCGGCGCTTTCGGCTACGGAACGGTGTTCGAGCTGACTCCGGATACAGGCGGGGGCTGGGTGGAAAGGATTCTGCATGACTTCGCTGACAACGGCAGCGATGGATACTCTCCTGAGGCCAGCCTTATCTTTGATTCCTACGGCAACCTGTACGGCACGACTCTTCTGGGCGGGGTTTACGACGACGGAATTGTATTTGAGTTAGCGAAGACCGGCGGCGAATGGGAGGAGACGGTGTTGTGCAGCTTCGATTATGCGGACGGGGCAAATCTCCAGGGAAGCCTGCTCTTCGACTCTGCGGGGAATCTCTACGGCACGACAAGCTCGGGCGGCGAGGGTTATGGGACGGTTTTCGAATTGACTCCGGCCAGGGGCGGGGGATGGGCCGAGTCGGTTGTGCATTTATTCCAGAACGGCAAAGACGGGGACGACCCTATCTCTGGCCTCATCCTCGACCACGCCGGCAATCTCTATGGCACGACCGTCGGAGGGGGCACGTATGGTTCCGGGACAGTGTTTGAATTGTCGCCCACGGCGGGAACCTGGACAGAATCGATACTGCATAACTTCGGCTCGAGCGGCGACGGGGTAAACCCAGGCTTTGGCGTGCTGGTCTTCGATGGCGCCGGCAATCTTTATGGAACGACGTTTGGCGGCGGGATCTACGGCGACGGCACGGTTTTTGAAATCGCGCGGTAGAGGCATTCTGGATGACTGCTCGGCGCGAGTTTGTGGAGGATTTCCCATGCGAAGCAAAAAACTTTCTGACATTTTGATTTTGGTGTTGCCCATGTTTGCACTCGCCACGATTCTGCGCGGCACGAGCGCGGCGGCGCGACTCACCCTAGGGAGAATAACTATGCGCGGCAAGAAAGTTTCCATCGGCATGACGGCGGTATTGACAGCACTTACGGCAGGTCTTCTCATGACAGGCACGGGCGCGGCGGCGCAGACGGAGACGGTGCTCTACTCTTTCGACAGCCCGTCCGGCTACGGGCCGCTTGCCGGATTGACGTTCGATGGCGCGGGCAATCTTTTCGGCGCTACCGCTTATGGCGGCATCCGTTCAACTGCTCCCGGTACCATTTTTAAGTTGGCGCCTGCCAGCGGCGAGGATTGGACGCCCACATGGCTGGAGGAGTACGGCTATGGCAAGGGCGGACCCAGCGCTGTGATTTTCGATGCCGCGGGAAATCTTTACTTCGTTACAGCGGGCGGCGGCGCTTTTAGCGGCGGAGTTGTATACGAGTTAATGCCGCAGGCGGGTGGCGGCTGGTCGGAGAAGCGGCTGTATTCATTCGGCGAGGGCAAGCCGACGGATGGAGTGGGTCCGAACGGCCCGCTGGTGTTCGATTCGGCGGGAAACCTTTATGGCACGACGTATGTGGGCGGTGGTTATGCCACCGGGTTTGGAACCGTTTTTGAGTTGACGCCGGGAACGGATGGAGCCTGGACGGAGAAGACATTGCACAGCTTCGGCGCGGGCACGGATGGCTACCATCCCGAGGGCAACCTGATCGTGGATGGAGCCGGCAATCTTTACGGCACAACCAGCGCTGGCGGGGTTTATGGCGAGGGAACAGTTTTCGAATTGACGCGCGAGGCGGGCGGAGGGTTCGGGGAGAAGATTCTGCATAGCTTCGAGCCTTCGATCGGCGACGGATCGCAGCCGCAATACGGATTGCTGCTTGATAGTGCCGGAAATCTTTATGGCACGACGCGCTACGGTGGGCCCACCGGCGATACCGGGACGGTGTTTGAATTATCGCCGCAAGCGGACGGGAAGTGGACCGAGAAGATTCTGGATGGCTTTCAAAGTGGAAACAACAGCCAACCGTGCGGCAACCTGATCTTCGACAAAGCCGGCAATCTTTATGGGACGACTTTGCTGGGTGGTCCGGGAGCTTGCTCGAACGGGTGCGGAACGGTCTATGAGCTGACACCGAACACGCGCGGCGGCTGGACCGAAAATGTGTTGCATAACTTCGGGGTTGGATCGGATGGGGCGCATCCCTATGACGGGCTCATCGTTGATGCGGCCGGGAATCTGTATGGGACTACCAACGGCGGCGGGGCTTATGGGTGGGGGACGGTGTTTGAGATTACGCCGTAGCAACTGAAAGATAACGTGCACGGGGCCGCATTCACGAGCACCGCAATGCGAAGCGACAAACTTTTCCGCGTAGTATTTTGATGTTGACCATGTTTGCTGTGGTCACGGTTATGGTTGGCGTGCGGGCGTGCGGGCGGCCGCGCGGACGGAAACCGTACTGTATAACTTCGGTTCCAACAACGAAGGAGTGTACGTTCCCTGCTGAGCTTTCCCTTCGACAGAGTACGAGCCCTGTTGCAACTCCGTTGTCGGCGCTCGGGGCAAGCTAGCACGATGCAATCACGGGCCGCGCAGCCCACAGTCTTGGTGAGGCCCTGCTTGCACTCAACTTACTAAACTACCTAAGTAACTTATCTTTTTCTCTTGACAACTCATTAGCCGTGAAGTATTTTGAATTTCCCCGAGTGAGAAGCTGCTCCTAGCTCGACTGCCCTGTTCAATTTCGATGGTACGGATCGCTCCGGACCTGCCTTCTGGGAATTCTATCGTCGATGCCGCGGGAAATTTATGACGGAACGGGTAACGGCATCGAGTACGCCGGCGGGTGGTCGATTCGCGCCTCAGCCGCGGAGGCGCTCGGGAGCATCTGATTGTCGCTACTTCTTTCCCCGGTTCAAAATCGACGGCACACTTTAGGAGGGTTTATGCAAGACACGAGAAACTCGATCGGAATGACGGCGCTATTGGCGGCTGTCGCGATGTTTCTGCTTATGACGCCTGCGCTGGCTGCTGCACAGACTGAAACGGTGTTGTATGCCTTCGGCGACAGCCCGAGTTTCGCGTACGGTGACAATCCTACATGGAACGTGACTCTCGACTCGGCGGGAAATGTCTATGGCACTACGAACGGGGCTGGAAGCTTCGTCGAGGCCAACGGCACAGTATTCGAGTTGACGCCATCGAGTGGTGGAACCTGGACGCCGAAGGTGCTGGCGAATTTCGGCGCCAGCGTGGGCCATCCCAACGGCGGCGTGATCTTTGATGGCGCCGGAAATCTTTATGGGGTGACGGTGGGCGGGGGCGGTTATCTGGGAGGCGTGGTTTACGAACTTTCACCTCAGGAGGGCGGTGGTTGGACCGAGAAGTGGCTGCATCAGTTCGGGCAGGGGACGGATGGTTCGGCTGCCGTCGGCAACCTGGCATTCGATTCGGCCGGAAACCTTTATGGCGTTACCGTTCAAGGCGGTACTTATGGCTTGGGCACCGTTTACGAATTGATCCCGCAGGAGGGCGGATTTTGGACTGAGAAGGTCCTGCACAACTTCAGCGGCACGGGCGCGGATGGAGCAACTCCCGAGGCCGGAGTAATCTTTGACTCTGCCGGAAACCTCTACGGCACGACGCTCTCCGGCGGCGCCAACCAATACCACACGGAGGGCAGTTATTCTGGAACGGTGTTCGAGTTAATGCCGGCGGGCGGCGAGTGGACGGAAAAGATTTTGTATAGCTTTCCGCAGATTAAATACGATGCGACCGGCCCGTTCGCCAGCGTGGTCTTCGACGCTGCCGGCAATCTTTACGGCACGACCTCTTCGGGTGGGCAGTACTTCAGCAACGGAACCGTGTTTGAGTTGTCACCGAATGCGGAAGGAGCTTGGACTGAGACGATTCTGCACAGCTTTGGCCGTGATAGCTCCGATGGAGCCGCGCCGTATGGCAACCTGATCATCGATAGCACCGGCAGCTTGTATGGCACGACGAGCCAAGGCGGCAAATACGGATGTCTTTGTTCGTTCGTGGGCGGCACGGTGTTCAAGCTGACGCCTGGGTCTGGTGGAACGTGGACGGAGAGGATCCTGCACGACTTCGGCAATGGAGGCGACGGGAACTATCCGCTCGACGGATTGGCGATGGATGCCTCGGGTGATCTTTTTGGCACGACGAGGTTAGGCGGCATTGCCGGGGATGGCGGAAGCGGGCCGGGGGCGGTGTTTGAGGTTGTGAAGTAGTCTGTGAGCGCGGCGGCAGCGGTTGAGCGACGAGAAAGCAGGTTCCTCCGCTCCGCCGGCGCTGGCGCTCCGGCTCCGGTCTGGATGACGTCAATTTTGGATCGCTGGCGCTCCGGCTCCGGTCTGAATGACAGGTAGTGGAAGCTCTGCATTACCGCGCTGCCCCGATGCCGCCTATAGAATTCCCCGGCCGATGGCAGTGCTGACTAGCTAGGGATCCTTCGACTGCGTTTGTGTTTCGCGTTCGCGAAGCACAAACTGCGCTCAGGATGACAGGGAATCTGCTAATCTTCCTGCTTCGCAATTGGGTTCAATTCTGCTGAAGATCGAGAGTGGGGATGACGGAAACTGTGCGTCCTGAGCTTGTGCGTCCTGAACCGGGCCGGATGTACCGGTGGCTGGTGTTGATTTTTGTCAGCCTGGCCATGTTTGGGAGTTACTACGTCTACGACGCGCTTAGTCCGCTGGCGGATGTTCTCAAACAACAGCTTGGGTTCACCGATCTGGATATTGGATTTCTGCAGGCGATTTACAGCTTTCCTAACATTTTCACGGTGGTGATTGGCGGCTTCATCATTGACCGGATCGGGCTGCGGAAGTCGCTGATGATCTTTGGCGTGCTTTGTTTTGTTGGTCCGGCGATTACGGTGATGTCCAGGCATCTCTCGGTTATGGCCGCGGGACGGTTTGTTTTTGGGGTGGGCGCGGAATCGCTGAATGTTGCTGTGATTACCGCACTGGCGCGGTGGTTCAAAGGCAAGGAACTTAGCTTCGCATTTGGATTGAACCTGACGGCCTCTCGATTAGGAACTTTTGCGGCGTTGAATTCTCCTACCTGGGCACGATGGGCTTATGCCAGCTGGCGAACTCCGTTTCTGATTGCGCTGGCTTTCGCGGCGCTTTGTGTGGTGGGCGCGGCGGTTTACTGGTTTATGGAAGCGTGGGCCGAGAAAAACTACAGTCTGGGAGCGGTTTCTACCGACAAGGTTGTGTTCGCCGACTTGTGGAAGTTCGGCGTGAGTTACTGGCTGATTGTCGCGCTCTGCATTGTCTTCTATTCGGCGATCTTCCCTTTTCAGACTTTCGCGGTGAAGTTTTTCATGGAGGCGCATGGAACATCGCGGGAGTTTGGCGGGTTCTTGTCCAGCATGCTGACTTTGTTCGCCATGATCGCTACGCCTCTGTTTGGCCTATGGGTTGATCGCGTTGGTAAACGGGCGCTCTTGATGATGTTTGGATCGGTACTGCTCATTCCCGTGTATCTGATGATGGCTTATACGCAGATCAACCTTTACATACCGATGGTGATGATGGGGGTTGCGTTTTCGCTGATTCCGGCGGTGATGTGGCCTTCGGTGGCTTACATTGTCGATCAATCCAAGCTGGGGACGGCTTATGGGTTGATGACGATGATCCAGAACATCGGGCTGTTCGGGCTGAACTTGCTGGTGGGATGGGCTAATGAATACAGCCATGCCGATGCGTCGAACCCGGCCGGATACCGGCTTGGTATGTGGATCTTCTCTGTTCTGGGGTTGCTAGGCGTGCTGTTTGCGTTTCTGCTGCGGCAGCGGGAAATGGGACCTTCTGGGCATGGGCTGGAGACTATTACTACGGCCAAGGGTGCGGCTTAGTATTTTAGACCACTAAAATCTTTACCACAGAGGGAACTGAGGAACGCACAGAGTTACACAGGGTAGAGCAAGAGCTACCAATTTACGAAGATTGCTACTCTTCTTCTCGGTTGGGGTTTACGTTGTGGGGGATTCCGATGCATTCAAGTGTGCGATGGCAAAGGGTTTCTGGCGGGGGCGGGGTTGGGATCGGGGTTGGCAATACGCCTTCTAAGATTGGTAGAAATAGTCTGATATTCTGGAGGTGAGGATGCCCTTGCCTTCGCACCAAAGTCACGCAAACAGTACAACACAAACTACTTATGCCGCATCCCAACGAGTGCGGCCGGAAACAGGCGATTTGACCGAGCCACGACAGCAACAGGGTGCCGAGCCTAGCGAAGCCGACCTGATCCAACGGGCCAAGCTAGGGGATGCGGAAGCGTTCCAGGCGCTCTACGATAAGCACAAGCGGCGGGTATATTCGCTGTGTCTGCGGATGACTGCAAATACGGCAGAGGCGGAAGATCTGGCGCAGGAAGCGTTCCTGCAGCTGTATCGCAAGATCGCTACGTTTCGGGGTGAGTCGGCATTTTCGACGTGGTTGCACCGGCTTTCGGTCAACGTCGTGCTGATGCATTTGCGGAAGAAGAGTCTTCCATCGGTTTCGCTGGAAGAGATGACCCAGGGCGGCGAGGAAGAATCTCCGAAGAAAGATTTCGGAGCGGATGATGTGGCGCTGACCGGGTCCATCGACCGGATGCAGCTGCAACGGGCGGTGGAAAGTCTGCCTCCCGGCTATCGAATGATTTTTGTGCTTCACGACATTGAAGGATACGAGCATAATGAGATCGCGAAAATCGCGGGATGCTCGATCGGCAATAGCAAGTCGCAGTTGCACAAGGCGCGCATGAAGTTGCGCGACCTGCTCAAGATGAATAGAGCCGAAAAGGCCGGGAAGTCTCGGGTGGGTTAGGCAAGCAGTAAATGATGCTAAGGAAGCGAGCCAAACGCGCGATTATTGTGTCGCCAAGGACGCGACACTTCGCGCGGCTCGCCCAGATCCCTCGCGGCGCGAAAAACGCTTGCTCGGGATGACAACTTGAACCTGAGCAGGGGCGTAAGAGTTGCGGTGAGAGTTGAAGTCGCAACAAAACTTGGGGAGAAGTTATGACGTGCGTTGAGCTGCACCAGAGCTTGGCGGAACAGGAAGACGTAGGCAGTTGGGAGCAGAGAACCCATCTGCGCGAGTGTCCGGCGTGCTCTACGCTGGTGAGAGAATTGAATCTGATTGTGGCGGCGGCCGGCCAACTGCAAGAGGCAGACGAACCCAGTCCTCGAGTGTGGAATTCCATTGAAGCGGCATTGCGGCAAGAGGGATTGATTCGTCCGCAGCGGCCGTTTGTGTCTTCGTTTGGCGCGCGATGGGGCGCGGCGCGCTGGCTGGTGCCGGCGGCGGCGATGTTGTTGCTGGCTTTGGGAATCTATATGCGACGGGAGTCCCAGGCGGACCATGCAGCGCAGCAGGCTCTTGTGACCTCGATGGGGAACCAGGTAGCGAGTCAGTCTGACTTGAACGACGACGAGTTGATGCAAGAGGTCGCGGAAAACGAGCCCGCGATGAAAACGCAATATGCAGAGAATCTGCGGCAGGTGAATGAATCGATCCGCGACGCACAGGGGCTGGTGAATGAGAGCCCGAATGATGCAGATGCCCGGCGCTCGCTGATGGACGCGTACCATCAGAAGTCCATGCTGTTTGAGATGGCGATGGATCGGCCTTTGCCGTAGAGGCAGAGATGAGGAAGCGAGCCAAACGCGCGATTGTTGCATCGCAAAGAGCGCGACGCTTCGCGCGGCTCGCCCAGATTCCTCACGGCGCAAAGAACGCTTGTTCGGAATGACAATTAGGGCTTGGGGGAGTTGTATATGGTGAGCGGACGTACCGTAAAACTCGTGGCGATTGGCGTGATCGTGGCGGGCACTCTGGTGGCCGAGAGCAAGAAAGAGTACCACTTCACGGTCGGACCGAAGGCGGGCGTATCGGTGATGAATCCGTATGGCTCGATCTCGGTGAAGCCGTCTTTGAACAACACCGTGGTGGTGAACGCGGTGTTGCACTCCGACAAAGTTGAAGTGGATAACAACCAGAACGGCAACCGCGTGGATATTCAGTCCCACCTGTTGGCCGGCGCTGACGCCGAATCGGGCCGAGTGGATTATGAAGTCTGGGTCCCCGCCGATGCGAGCGTAACCCTGCATTCGAGCACAGGGACGTTGCGCGCGGAGAAACTGCATGGTGATGTCAGCCTGGAAGGCGCTGGAGCGGAAGTCGACGTTCGCGATGTCTCGGATGCACACGTGCATGTGAAAACCATGAACGGGGCGGTGAATCTGGACAACATCAAAAATGGGCACGTTGAGGTTGACTCGCTGAGCGGCGAAGTTACGATGCGCAGCGTAAATGGGCCGCTGGTGCAGGTGGTTTCAACGAGTGGCCGCATCAACTACATTGGCGACTTCGGCAATAGCGGCGAATACCGGCTGTCGACGCATAGCGGCGATATCGAAGCGACCATTCCGGAGTGGACCTCCGCCGACGTGAGCGCCCGCACCACGCGCGGAGAAGTGCATGACGATATTCCCCTGCAACCGAAAAATCACACCTGGTTTGCGGTCGATAAGGGACGTGCCTTTGCAGGTACCATGGGCAAGGTTGCCGTGTCCTCTACGGTAGTGCTGCGCTCCTTCAGTGGTAAAATCCATCTCAGAAAACGCCCCGAAAACAAATAAAGAAAACGAAGCGAAAAACGGATCGGCGTAAACGGTCTGCTCAGGGCCCGGCTAGAAAGGCGGGTGTGCGTAGCTCTACGGCTGGGTCGAACGACCGTCAGCCTCGAACGCGTGCCGTGTTCTTGATCGGCTTTATGGGCGCGGGCAAGAGCAGTGTTGGCCGCGCTTTGGGCGAGCTTTTGGGTTTGGCTTTTGAGGATCTCGATGAGCGCATCGAACGACGCGATGGCCGGACCGTGCCGGAGATATTTCGAGAATCGGGCGAATCAGAGTTTCGCCGGGCGGAACATGCGGCGTTGAAGGAATTGTTCAGTGAGTTGAGTGCCGGAGCTGAGAAAGTAGTCGCCCTTGGCGGTGGAGCTTTTGCGCAGAAGCATAATGCGCGTTTGATCGAGGCTGCGAACGTCTCGACAGTGTTCTTGGATACGGGCGTAGAGGAATTGTGGCGGCGTTGCCGCGAGCAGCATGGGACGGAGCGCCCGCTGCTTGGCAGCCTGGAAAGTTTTCGCAGTCTTTACGAAGCGCGACGGCCGCATTACTTGAAAGCATTGCTGCGGCAAGAGACCAGCGGGAAAACGATCGAAGAGATTGCGGCCGAGGTGGTCCGAGCGCTGGGCCTGGATCAAGAATCAGGTCGAGGTTTAAAACGAATCCGCGGAAGACGGGGTGAAAAGCAGTGAATCTGACGGGGCGAATGCGATGCGGAGCAACGGTAGTTTTAGCCTGCGCGGCTTTGTTGTATGCCGGCGACAAGAAAGACAAGCCGCAAAAAGGCCCACAGAAAGTGGATTCGGGCGCATTCGGCGTTTTCGTCAAAGGCCAGCGCGTGGTCACTGAAAATTTCAGTGTCGAGCAGGACAATGGCATCAGCTTAGTGAAGTCGCAGTTGAAAGAGACTGGTTCGGCTGCATCGGGACAAAAATCGGAGTTGCAGATGACCAGCAGCGGCGAGTTGGTCCGCTACGATTGGAGCGACGGCGGCGGCTCACTGGTCGTAATTCCCAACAATGATTTCCTGCTGGAGAAGATCACGACCTCGGCTTCGACCAAGCCGGCGGAGCAGCCGTTTCTGATGCCGAGTACTTCGGCGATTCTGGACAACAATTTTTTCGTCCACCGCGAGGTGCTGGCGTGGCGTTACCTGCAGACGAACTGCCACCCCGAGGGCGGCGAATTGCGCTGCCAGAAAGAACCGGGGGAATTTGGCGTACTGGTTCCGCAAGACCGAACCTCGCTGCGGGTCCGACTCGAACTGGTGGGAAGAGAAAAAGTTATGATCCGTGGAGCGGAACGCGAGTTGTTGCGGCTCAACTTGATGGGCGAGTCATTCTCCTGGGCGCTTTGGGTGGATGATAAAGACCAGTTCAAGCTGGTGCGAGTGACGATTCCCGACGCTGGTACGGAGGTCGTGCGAGACTAGCTGAATGTGGTGATGTTGCCACCGCTTGATTGGCGGATTTAGCTTCCGGTTTCTAGTTTGCAGTTTCTTGCCAGGTAAGCCACGATGCCGGTGACGGATGGACGTACCGCGCGGGTTCTGATCACGGTGCTGTTGTTTGCGCTGGGCCTGGGGTTTCTCTACGAAGCGCGGGCGACCTTGATTGCCTTCTTATTTGCCATTTTCTTTGCCTACCTGGTGAGTCCCGCGGTGTCGCGGCTGGAAAAACTTCTGCGTGGGCGTGGGCGCGCTATCGCGGTCATTTATCTAGTAATGCTTGGCCTGGTGGTGCTGTTCTTTGTTTCCATGGGACCGCGCATCGGACGCGAAGGCGCGCGCCTGGTGCGATCGCTTCCGGCCATGGATCAGTTAAGTTCCGGCCAAATCGCCGAACAACTCGGACAGCAATATGGATGGAACGCCAGAGTGGTTGATCTGCTTCGCGATTACCTGGCAAGCCACAGCGATGAAATTGGGAAAGTGGCGCAGACGGTGGGACTTCACGTAGCGGATGTGGCGAAACAGGCGTGGCTGCTGATTGTGGTGCCGCTGTTGTCGATCTTCTTCCTGAAGGATGGCCGGGGATTCAGCGAGATTGCGCTCGATCTGGTGCAGTCGCGACTGCAGCGCGAGATGCTGCAGGGAGTTCTCAGCGATCTGAATCAGATGCTCGTGCATTTCATTCGTGCGCAACTCACCCTGGCGGCGTTTACGTTCGTGATGTACTCAGCAGTACTCGCAATGATGGGCGTGCAGAATGCGCTGGCGCTGGGAACGCTCGGCGGGATGCTGGAATTTATCCCAGTGCTGGGACCGCTTGCGGCTGCAGTGATCATTATAGGCGTGGCCTTGCTGACGAGTTACCAGCACTGGCTGGTGCTGATCGTGTTTCTCGGCGTGTGGCGGTTGATTCAGGATTATGTCTCTTCGCCGCGCATCATGGGGCGCAGCCTGGAACTGCATCCGCTGGCGGCGATTTTCGGAGTGATGGCGGGCGGTGAAGTAGCTGGCATTCTGGGTATTTTTCTTTCTATTCCCGTCATGGCGAGCCTGCGAATCGTCTTCCGCCGCTGGCGGCTGTATGCGCAGAAAAGAAAGTTTGGTCCGCTCAATGAGTATGTGCGGGACGGGCAGGTTGGGATAGAGAAGTAGGGCAGTTCTCAGTTCTTGGCTTTCAGCTATCAGCTATCAGCGTTCCGACTTCCCTTTCAATTTTTGGCGTTGGGTTCTGCCTTCTTTTAGACGGTCGAGGCGCCTGCTCCGACTGCTTGCTCTGCTCTGACATTGCGCAGGAATTCCGCAGCGGCTTCCGGCAAAACTGTGTTGATGAACATGCCAGAACCCAGCTCGAAGCCGGCAACGCGTGTCAGGCGCGGGATCACGCTTACATACCAATGGAAGTGCCGCGCGCTCGCATAGTCGGATGGGCCGCTGCGGATGGTGAAATTAAGGTCGGGGTTTGCAAGTCCCACGTAGAGCTTGGCTAACAGACTCCGCAAAACGCGGCCGAAGTCCGCGATTTCCGTCGCCGAAATATCGCCGAAGCTGGCCATGTGGCGCAGGGGAAAGATATGAGTGGCGAACGGCGTCGCCGAGGCGAAGACCTCCATGGCCACGAAGTGCTCGCTCTCTTGGACGATGCGGGTCTGCTCGTCAACTTCTCGTTCCACCATGTGACAGAACATGCATTTTCCGTTGTCGTCGTAGTAGGCCAAAGCTTCGTGCAGTCGATGCCGCACCTGGCTGGGGATGACGGGCGTCGCGATGAGTTGAGAATGCGGATGTTGCTGGCTGGCGCCGGCATCGCTTCCGTGATTCTTGAAAATGGTGACGTGATTGATGCGGCGGTCCATGCTGAGGCGGGCGTAGCGCTCCTTGTAGACGCGGAGAATGCCGGCCACTTGTTCATCTCGCATCATCGCCATGCACACGGAATGATCGGGGCTGTCGATGATGACTTCGTGAAAGCCGAAGCCCTCGATGCGTCGCCACACGTCCTGCAGGCTTCGGGTGGGCTGGGTCGCGCTGTCGAGCGCGGCGAACTTGTTGGGGATGACACGTATCGCCCAGGGCTCGGTGGCGTTCGCCGGAAATCGCATGACTTCAGTCGGAGTCTTGCTTTCGTTGCCGGGGCAGAAGGGACAGTTTTCCGCAAAAGAGGGTACGGTCTGCGGGGAACGATGCGACGCCAAATCTTCTGGCCGTTTGGCGCGCTCAGTCGCGATGATCACCCATTCCTTCGTAAAGAAATTCTGGCGCAGCTCGGGCATGGCTGTCCTCCAACTTGGTCTATCGGCAGAGGAGCGGGGCGGCGCGGTGACGGAAGACCTGCGCCTTTCGCGGCGAGCGTAGGCGGCTTCGAATCACAATGGCTGTTGTAGAATCGAAGCACCCTCTTATGAGCAATAAAATTGCTATCGGAATTCTGGGCGCTACCGGCGTGGTTGGGCAGAGGTTCATTCAGATGCTGGAGCGCCATCCATGGTTCGAAGTGGCGTGGCTCGCCGCCTCCGACCGTTCTGAAGGCAAGACCTACGGCGAAGCTGCGCGCTGGCGGCTGAAAACGGCGATTCCGGCAAACGTGGCCGCAATGAAAGTCTCTCCGGCTACGCCCGAGGGCGCGCCGAAGATTATTTTTGCCGCGCTCGATGCCTCGATTGCCGCCGAGATGGAGCCGCGCTTTGCCGAGGCGGGCTGCGCCGTGATTACGAATTCCAGCGCGCTGCGCATGCAGTCCGATGTGCCGCTCGTGATCCCCGAGGTGAATGCCGACCATATCAAGCTGATCGACACGCAGGCATGGCGCAAGAAATCGGGCGGATATGTTGTGACGAATCCGAACTGCTCAGCGATCGGCCTCGTGTTGGCGCTGGCGCCATTGCACCGGCGCTTCGGCCTCGAAGCGGTGATGGCCGTCACGATGCAAGCCGTAAGCGGCGCGGGTTATCCGGGCGTGGCTTCGCTCGACATTCTGGGCAACGTGATTCCTTATATCCGCAATGAAGAAGAAAAAATGGAAGAGGAAACCCAAAAGCTGCTGGGAAAGTTGAATGGAGCCGGAATTATTCCCGCGCCCTTCGCCATGAGCGCGCAGTGCAATCGTGTCGCGGTCGAAGATGGGCACACGGAATCGATTTCGATTCGCTTGAAAACCAAGGCGACGCGAGAAGAAATTATTGCAGCGTGGAACGACTATCGTGCCGAACCCCAAGAATTGAAGTTGCCGAGCGCGCCGGAGCGTCCGGTAGTTTACTTGGAAGCCGTCGATCGTCCGCAACCGCGGTTTGATGTTGATCTGGGAGCGGGCATGACGACGGCTGTCGGACGGCTTCGGCCTTGCAGCGTCCTGGATTGGAAGTTCACCGTGCTTTCGCACAACACCATTCGCGGAGCTGCCGGCGCGGCGGTGCTGAACGCGGAACTGCTCAAGGCTAAGGGCTACCTTGCGACTTCCTAGAATGCAAACTGAGCCGCGCCTCTACAAGCGGCGCTTCAATAATCCTGCAAGCGAGTCACGCCGATGATCGTGATGAAATTCGGCGGCACTTCGGTGGAAGACGCGCGGGCCATCGAGCGCGTAGCCGCGATCGTGAAAGACCGTCTGCCGCAGCAGCCCGTCGTGGTGGTCAGCGCCATGGCCAAAGTTACTGACACGCTGCTTACCATGGCGCGTGCCGCGGGGGCCGGAGAGCGCAAGACGGCGCTCAAGCTTTGCCGGACGCTACAGGAACGGCACTACAACACTGCGAGTGAATTGCTCGGCACGGCAATGTTCACCGACTTCCATTCGGAACTGGGAAGCGACTTCGAGGCGCTCGATGAATTATTGCGCGGCATTACGGCGGTCGGCGAAATTACCCCGCGCACTACCGATCACGTTGCAGCCTTCGGCGAGATGCTTTCCAGCAAGATTGTCGCCGCCGCTTTTGTGGCGCACGGATTGAATGGCGCGCACGTGGACTCGCGCGAGGTTCTCGTCACAGATAGCAACTACATGTCAGCGGCGCCGCAGCAGGAAGAGACTGCCGAGCGACTGCAATCGAAGGTGAAACCGCTGCTGGATTCCGGCAAAGTTCCGGTGATGGGCGGGTTTATTGGGGCGAACCGCGCAGGCATAACCACAACAATCGGCCGCGGCGGCTCCGATTTTTCTGCGGCGATTTTCGGTGCGGCTCTCGGCGCCGAGCGCATTGAGATCTGGACTGATGTGGACGGGATTCTCACCACCGATCCGCGAATTTGCCCGGAGGCGCGGCGCATCAAGGTAATTAGTTTCGACGAGGCGGCGGAACTGGCTTACTTCGGGGCGAAGGTACTGCATCCGGCGACGGTGCTACCCGCTATTCAGAAAAACATTCCCGTGTACGTGTTGAATTCGCGGAATCCATCGTGCGAAGGGACTAAGATTACGACCCGCGCGCCGCAGGGAAAAAACATTTTCAAGGCGATTGCAGTGAAGAAGCGCATCACTATTGTGGACGTGGCTGCGCCGCGCATGTTGCTGGCTCACGGCTTTCTGCGCGCAATCTTCGAGGCCTTTGACCGCCATCAGGTTGCGGTCGACGTGGTTTCTACTTCTGAAGTCAGCGTTTCCTTGACCGTGGATTCGAACTACGCCATCCCCGCCCTGGCCGCTGATCTGGCCAAATTGGCCGACGTGAAATATGAAGGGCGCAAGGCCATCGTGTGCCTGGTCGGCGAAAGCCTGCGCGACAAGCCGGGTATTGCCGCTCTGGTATTTGGCGAACTGAAAGACAAAAAGATTCGCATGATCTCGCAGGGCGCGTCAGAAATTAATCTGACGTTTGTGATCGAAGAGGACGAAGTGCCAGAGGTGATTCAGCGTCTGCACAGCACATTTTTTGCGGACCTGGACCCGGAAGTGTACGCGTAGCTTCGAGAAAGTCACAAGCTCCTAACCGCGAAGGTCGCAAAGAAAGTCTGCGAAGTTCGCCAGAATTTCTTTGCGTTCTTCGCGGCTCTTCTTTGCGACCTTTGCGGTTAAAATGTTTTGACTTCATGAACATTCTCGTTCTAGGCCGCGGAAAGACGGGATCGCTGGTGGCGGAGGTCGCGCGCCGGCGTGGCCACTCCGTACACGTAGCGGGCGCTGTCGAGAATGCTGCCTGCGCTGCACTCAACCCAGAAAAGCTCCGTGGAATCGACGTCGTGATCGATTTCACCGCTCCCTCTTGTGTCGTTGGCCATATCGAGGCCTGCGTTGCGGCGGGCAAGCACATGGTCGTCGGTACGACTGGCTGGCATGGAGAGGTCGATCGAATCCGCACATTGGTTGACAGTCACGGCACTGGATTCGTCCACGCTGCTAACTTTTCCATCGGGGTAAATTTATTTCTCGAGGTCGCGCGAGCGGCTGCCGCTGCTTTGCGGCACGATTACTCGGGACAAATCTTCGAGCGCCACCACGTTCAAAAGAAAGATGCGCCGTCCGGGACGGCGATCGCGCTCCAGCGCGTAATCCGAGAAGGCAGCGGTAACAACGAAGACCTCGAGATTACTTCCTTTCGCGAAGGGGATGTCGTGGGCCTGCACGAGGTCGTGCTTCAGTCTGATGCCGACAGAATTTATCTCTGTCACGATGCCAAGTCACGCCAAGGCTTCGCCGATGGCGCGGTACGCGCGGCCGAGTGGCTCGCCGGGAAAAAGGGCTTCTACGAGTTCAAGGATATTTGGCGGGAGTTGTAAAATGTACCTGCGTACTCGCCATGACCAAGTCACGCCACAGCCTCGATTGCGCGATTTCTGAATTCGCGTTGGGCAAGCTCTCCTATAGCGACCTACCGAATGTTGCCTGTGACGCTCTGGAGCTCGGGTTCGACGGCCCCGCAATCCGCCGTCTTGCTTCGCTTCAAAAACCGTCCTACTTCGGCGTGGGTGATTTGTTCGAGAAAGCGCTGAAGGAAATAGGCATCGAGCAATGGTCGAAACGGGACGCCGCGGTGTTTCTGGCAAAGGAGATAGGACGGGATATTCTCGCTGGAAGGAAGGAACCGTTAGCTGCAGCAGAAGAGATTTGGGGGCTATGCGTCGCAGCCGACTATCCGAAGGAACTTGTTACTTTCGGCGGGTTGGATCGGGAATTTGATATTCCTGAGCTGATCGAGGAATGCCGAATCCTAGTCGCCGAACCTCAACGGACCTATTTTCCGGAGTGAACGTTTCCCTTCGCCCCCATTCGCGCTATCTTATAAACATGCAACTTCGTGGCTGTGGTACCGCGCTGGTCACTCCGTTTCATCAGGATGGTTCTATCGACGACGCTGCCCTGCGCAACCTGGTAGCGTGGCAGGTCGAGTCCGGCATAGATTTTCTCGTCCCTTGCGGAACCACGGGCGAGACGCCGACCCTCACGCACGACGAATGGCTGCACGTGATCGACACGACGATCGATGTCGTCGCGGGGCGCGTGCCCATCATGGCGGGCGCGACCTCCAACTCCACACGCGACGCGGTAGAAAAAGCTAAAGAGGTCGCCACGCGGCCTGGAGTTGACGTCATTCTCACCGCGTCTCCCTACTACAACAAGCCGACTCAGGAGGGCCAGTACCGGCACTTCAAGGCAATCGCCGAGGCGGTGGGCGACAAGCCAATCATTCTTTACAACGTGCCCGGCCGCACTGGAGCGAATATTGAACCAGCAACGCTGGCGCGACTGGCGGAGGTTCCGAACATTGTGGGCGTGAAGGAAGCCAGCGGCAACATGGCGCAGATTGCCGAGGCGATCAATGCTGTGCCGGAAACATTTTTGGTTTTTTCAGGGGATGACGCGGTTACGTTACCGGTGATCTCGCTAGGCGGTGTGGGGATCGTTTCGGTTGCGTCGAACGAGATTCCGCACGAGATGGCGAACATGACGCGGGCTGCGCTCAATAATGACTGGGCTGCGGCGCGCACGATTCATCGCAAGTATTTGCCGTTGATGCAGGCGAATTTTATCGAGTCGAACCCTTTGCCTGTGAAGGCGGTGCTCGCGATGATGGCCAAGATCGAAGAGAACTATCGTCTGCCGCTTTTGCCCATGCGCCGCGATACTCGTTCGAAGCTGCAGAAGATTGTGATGGAAGCCGGATTGATCGCCAAGCCGGCCGTGCCCGCGCCGGAAGCGGCGGAGTTCTACATCTATGAAAACTGGACGGCTGGTCCGCATAAGATCGTGCTGCATCGCGGATCGTGCGGACAATGCAATCAGGGCAAGGGACGCCCGGCGGGTCACGATGCGAATCACGCGCGCTGGCATGGACCGTATGCCACGCTCGCTGTAGGCCGCGAGAACGCCCATGGCATGACTGGCGTCCTGATTCGCAGCGAGTGCAAGTGCGTTTGAAAAATTACTGACTCAATGCAATCCTTAAAAACTTCCATCGAACGCCTTGCCGCACTCGGCGAGGTTGAGCACAATCCCGAGGCGCGTCCAGCGTTTCTGGAATTCCGTGATGCGCTGACGCAGGGAAAGATACGCGCCGCAGAAAAAATCGACGGCCGCTGGGTCGTCAATACATGGGTGAAGCACGGCATTCTTCTGGGCTTCCGGCTTGGCGAACTGGCTGAGACGGGCTGCGATGCGCTCACGTTCGTGGATAAAGACACTTTTCCTGCCCGTAAGTTTTCGGTTGCCGATCGGGTACGCGTCGTGCCGGGCGGATCGTCCGTGCGCATGGGAAGCTACGTTGCGCCGTCGGTGATCTGCATGCCGCCGATGTTCATCAACGTGGGAGCTTACGTTGATGAGGGAACGATGGTCGATTCGCATGCGCTGGTGGGGTCGTGCGCACAAGTCGGGAAGCGGGTCCACCTTAGCGCGGCGGCGCAGATTGGCGGCGTGCTCGAACCGGTGAATGCCGCACCCGTGATCATTGAAGACGACGTGCTGGTGGGCGGCAATTGCGGAATCTATGAAGGCACGCTGGTGCGCGCGCGGGCAGTGCTGGGCGCGGGAACGATCTTGACGCGTTCGACGCCGCTTTATGACCTGGTGCGCGGAGAAGTTTATCGCGCGACCGCAGAATCAGTGCTCGAAGTTCCCGAAGGCGCGGTGGTCGTGCCGGGATCGCGCGCAGTGAAAAAAGGTGCGGCGGCTGACTCAGGAATCTCTTTATACACGCCGGTGATCGTGAAGTACCGCGACGAAAAGACCGACCGTGGTATCGAGTTGGAAGACTGGCTGCGGTGATTGGCCCCACTCGATTGCACTACTGAAATTCAACCCAACAGCAGATTCCTCTCTTGTCTCGCGGCGCGGCTTCGCCTGCGTTCGGCATGAAAACCTTAGCTGACACTTACCGCAAGCTTTCCCGCGCCATCGAGCCCCACCTGAACCTGCGCCAACTTCTCTACCACTCCATCGGCTTCGTCAAGTGCTGACGCCGGATAAGTGCTGGCCAACGCGACCACCTTCATCCCCGCCGTGTGCGCGGATTCGATTCCGGCCGGCGCGTCTTCGATTACCAGACACTGCTGCGGATTCACGCCCAACAACTCTGCGCCCTTCAAATACGGCTCTGGATGCGGCTTTCCGTTGACAACATCATCTGCGGTGATCATGAACTTAGGAAGGGGTATCCCGAAAAGACGCAGCCGCGCGCTGGCCAGAAGACGAGTGCCGGAGGTGACCACGCACCACCGTCCCGCAGGAATCGCGTGCACAAGTTCGATTGCCCCCGGCATGGCGATGACGCCGTCGCGATCGTCTGCTTCGCGGCTTTCGAGCTTGCGCACTTCCGCCTCCGCATCGAGATCAGGAGCGACGGCTCGAATCACTTCGATAGTGCGGACGCCGTGGGCGACTGCCATTACTTTGTCGCCATCAATTCCCTGCTCGCGGGCCCAGGCGCGCCATTGCCGCTCGACTGAGCGAGTAGAGTCGACGAGGACTCCGTCGAGATCGAACAGAACGGCGGCGCAGCGAAAGATTGTCATTCTTTTTTTATCACAGAGAGGCTAGCCGAGCCGTGCGGGTAAAGTTTGCGGGGCTGCATCCAACGTTGCGTGAGCTTGCTCGCGAAGTTGCAAATGCCGCCGGCGGAAGTGGGCCTTGGCGCGTTCGCCCCAGGCGCGCACGAACCAATAGTTCAAACCCGCGCCGATAGCGGAACTCACGAGCGGAATCATGCGTCCCGCCCACTTCTCCACGACTTCGGCGCTGGCACGCGCCGCGATGCTGCGAATCACCCGCGGGACGAATTTGTTGACCACTTCTTTTTCCAGCAGTTCGCGGCTGATGTCGACTCCCGCGGCGCTAGCGGCGGCAATCCAGCGTTCGGCGATTTCGCCGTCGCTATTAAATTGAAAACCATAAACCAGGCTCAGCTTCTGAATGGTGCGCATGGTAATCGCCGACAAAATTCCGAGATCAGGGAGAATCGTGATGAGCCCGCCCAAGCCAAAACCCGCGCCTTCGGCCGCAGCAAGCTTCATGGCGCTGCGAATTACATCGTCAGCCACCGCGTCAAGCTCGCCCATCTCAAGCGAATACGTTCCGTGATAACCGCTGATGGGCATACGGTATGCGGTGCGCAATTGCACAAGAAATTTTTCCGGATCGACCTGCACCGTGGAATAGGCGCGAGTCAGTCCCTTGACCAGCGATTTTTCGACGCGCGTGCGAAGCCACGATTTGGAATCCGTCGCCATTAGTTTCACCTTAACTCAGTGCGCGGGAGAAAGCTATCGGGCGCGGGCCGTAGACGCATCCTTCCGTGCGGTGCGACACACCGTCTGTGCTAGCATCAAATATCTGATGCCAACTGGAAAATTGCAGATTATCCCCCTCGGGGGCCTCGGCGAGTTCGGTATGAACTGCATGGCCGTACGCTGGGGTGACGACATTATTGTGATCGATGCGGGCCTCATGTTCCCTGAGGCTGAATTGCTCGGCGTCGATATCGTGGTCCCGGATATTTCTTATCTCATTGAGAACCGGCAGCGGGTGCGGGGCATACTCCTCACCCATGGCCACGAAGATCACATCGGCGCGCTGCCCTGGATTCTTTCCGAACTCAACGTGCCGGTGTGGGGCACGGAGTTCACGCTTGCGTACGTCGAAGATAAACTCGACGAGCACGGACTGCTTGAAGACGCCAACCTGAACGAGATGCAGGCCGGCGAGCGCTTCAAGCTCGGCCCGTTCACGATTCATCCAATTCGAGTCACGCACAGCCTCGTCGATTGCGTTGCGCTCGCCATTCACACCCCGCTCGGCGTGATCATTCATACTGGCGATTTCAAAGTCGATCCCACTCCGACTGACAATCATTTGTTCGATCTGCACGCCTTCGCGGAATACGGCAAGCAGGGCGTGCTGGCGCTGTTTCAGGATTCCACCAACGTCGAGCGTAAAGGTTACACACCCAGCGAGCGCGCCGTTCGGCGCAAGTTTGACGAAGTGTTCGCGCACACGCAGCGACGGCTTTTCATTTCATGCTTCTCTTCATCGATTCACCGCATCCGGCTGGCCGTTGAATTGGCTCATCAGCACGGACGCAAGGTGGCCTTCATCGGCCGTTCCATGAACAACTCCGCTGAGATCGCCGAGGATCTGGGCTACCTGGAAATTCCCGAGGGACTCGTCATCAATCCCGGCGAGATGAAGAATTTTCCGCCGGAAAAAGTTTGCGTGATGATCAGCGGAACTCAGGGCGAGCCCATGTCCGCGCTCTCGCGCGCCGCGGTCGACAACCACAAGCACGCGAAGATCGAGAAGGGTGACACCGTCGTGCTCTCGTCGCGCATCATCCCCGGCAACGAGAAGACGATTTACCGCATGATCGATCACCTCTTCCGCCGCGAGGCGTATGTAATTTACGAAGACGGCACGACGCCTCCAATTCATGTCAGCGGACACGGCAGCCAGGAAGAACTGAAGCTTATTATCAACCTAGTGAGGCCGAAGTATTTTATTCCCATTCACGGCGAATACCGGCAACTGAAGCTGCACGCCGAAATGGCCGGAGCCATGCATAGCTCGGTAGGAAAAGTAATTCTGATCGAGAGTGGAGACGTTCTCGAGTTCGACGAACACAACGCCCGCAAGGCCGGACGCGTCAATGTGGGCCGCGTCTGCATCGATTCCGGCTCGCGCACCGACGTGGTTGAGGATTTAATCATCAAAGACCGGCGGCATTTGAGCGAAGACGGCATCGTGCTACCCATTATCGCTATCAACAAGCTTACCGGCCGAGTCGAAACCGCGCCAGAGATTGTCACGCGCGGCTTCAATCCCGGAGACGACGGCCTGATGGATGGTGCCAAGCGCATCGTGGAAGATACGTTGGCGCACTCCAGCGAAGAAGAAAAAGCCGACTACGGCGTGATCAAAGAAAAAATTCGCGCGGACTTGAAGCGTTACATTTCCAAGCAAACCCAGAAACGGCCGCTGATCATGCCGGTCATACTGGAGATCTGACCTCGCGGCACATTGCTCGTGGGAACAGCTCCCGGGACGTAGGATGTTGTTCTCGGCCCATGGCAGCAGTGTTAGTATCTGCGAAGGAGAAGCCCAATGACCGGAATTCAGTTCATCACCGACGAAGCGGGCCAGAAAAAAGCGGTCGTCATCGACCTCAAGAAGCACAAGGCTCTTTGGGAAGACCTCGAGGATGTGCTGGTTTCCCGTTCCCGGCGGCACGAAAAACGCATCCCGCTCGCCAGGGTAAAGGCGGATCTCGTCAAGAGCGGAAAACTTCGTGGCTAGCTATGATGTCGCGCTAACGGCGAGCGCGGCAAAAGAACTCAAGAAACTACCTGCTCAATTGATCGCGCGCATCGTTCCGCGCCTGGAAAGTCTCGCAGCCAATCCACGGCCACCAGGCTGCAAGAAAATGCAAGGCGGAGACCGTGAGTGGCGCATTCGGATAGGCGACTACCGCGCTGTCTACACCGTCGATGACACGAAATTGCTGGTGGAGGTGACGCGCATCCGTCACCGGAGCGGAGTGTACGAACGCTGATGGCAAGCACAGGCGCGGACGGACTTTAAGCCGTTATATTTCTAAGCAGACCCAGAAACGGCCGCTGATCATGCCGGTGATACTGGAGATCTAGGTCGGAGCGTAATGGGCTGTATTGGAAATTCATCTCCGCCAAATGCTATACTTGCATTCGCTTTAATGGTGAGGTGACTTCATGAAACCCTACGCCTTGCTAGCCGTATCCCTCCTTCTCGCCTGCACCTTGGCGGCTCAAGAGTCCGACGAGCCATCCCGCGGACCTGACGGAGGCACCCGGTTTCGCGTCCACGGCATACAGATCCTTCCCGCCACTGCAAGGCCGTTCTCAGGCCGCGACAACATAGAGTGGACGCGCAACATCGAGGACGGGAGCGTGGTCACGACACATCTCTTTGCCACCCTTGCGAGGGACAGCCAGGGCCGAATCTACCGCGAACACGTCACATTCGTCCCCGCCAACAGCAATCAGCCATCCAGACGAATCGACATGGTGCTGCTGGACCCAGTCACTCACACGGGCACAACCTGCATTATTGCAACCAGGCAGTGCACCATCACCAACTATTACACTCCCACTTCGTTTACTCCGCCTCCTGTTGGCCCCTTCGACAAGGGAACCCGGTCCCTGGCCCGCGAGAGCCTGGGAACCGACTCTATCGACGGTTTCAATGTCGTTGGCACGCGTGAGACGATTTCCATTAACCTCGGTGTGGTCGGAAATAGCCAGCCGCTCGTTACCACAAGAGAGTTCTGGTATTCTCCCGACCTTCAAGTAAACTTGTCCGTCACCCGCAAGGACCCGAGGGAAGGCACGCAGGTGATTCACATAGTCGATCTTTCGCGCTCTGAACCGGATCCGGCAATGTTCCAGGTTCCCGCTGGCTTTGTCGTTCAAGATCTCCGGCGCGGAAACACGAAGACCGAACAGTGATCGGTAATAAGGAGAGACAACCCGGCTCTAGCTAAGCGGATTCTTCCACCGCAACCCCGGGAACCGCGCGAAGTCCCGGTCCGCTGAATAAAGCACGCCACCATATTCCATTGTCAGTGCCGCGATCTCGGCGTCGCTCACTCGAGGACCCGCCGCCCGCCCTTCGATCACCATCCGCCGAAACAACGGCCAATAAGCGACACCCGGCGTCAGAACCTGTACGTTGGGATGCGCCAGCCAGAGGTCGACGATCCGTGCCGCTTGCTCCAGATCAAAGCGTTCGGCAGGCAACTTGGGATTGGTCATAACCCGCAGGAAGGCAGAAACCACCTGCCAGGGCAGCCCGACCACCTCAATGCTCGACAGCGTGTTTTCGAGCCATGCACGTGCACGCGCGTGATGAGACGAATCTCTGTTATACGAGTAGATGAGAAGGTTCGCGTCGAGTACGATCACCGGTAGTCCGGGCCTTCGAGGTACTCGAGTAATTCCTCCACTTTGTCGAAGTCAGGAAGGCCTAGATTGATGGGTGTCACCTTGAATGGCTTCCTCGGAGGCTGTTTCGTCGTCAACCCCAGGCGCAGGTACCGGTTCACCACCTGCTTGAACGGCTCCCCGGTCTTCCGGACTTCCTTGTTCAACAGGGCCGCGACGTCCTCGTCGAGAGTAAGAGTGGTTCGCACATCATGATGCTAATTCACAAGACATCATGATGTCAAGACTACTCTCCGTGCGGCCAATGGTACATTGGAAGCTTATGCCCATGGTCGGCCTCGCAGATATCCAAGAAGCACAATCCCGGCTGCGCGATATCGCCACCCGCACTCGCCTGATCGAATTCAGTCATCCAGAATCCAACTTTCGCCGCCTTTTCCTGAAGCCCGAAAACCAGCAGCCCATCGGCGCCTTCAAACTTCGCGGAGCCTATAACAAGATCGCATCCCTCTCTGAAAAAGATCGTAACCGTGGGGTCATTACCTACTCCAGCGGCAACCACGCACAGGGCGTGGCCTATGCTGCGCGGGCTCTAGGCGTGAAGGCTGTCATTGTCATGCCGCAGAACGCTCCGGCGATTAAGCGCGAGGCCACGGCGGCACTGGGCGCTGAAATTGTTTTCGTCGGCCCGGGCAGCGCCGAGCGCCAGAGCAAGGCTGAGGAACTGGCGGCGCAGCACGGATATGTAATCGTGCCTCCATACAATGATGAACAGATCATCGCCGGCCAGGGCACGATCGGATTAGAAATTCTCGAAGACTTGCCGGAGGTCGAAACGGCTTTCGCTCCGGTCGGCGGCGGAGGCATGATCAGCGGCGTTGCCACTGCCATCAAGCTGAGCAAGCCTTCGGTCAAAATAATCGGAGTGGAACCGGAACTCGCCGGCGACGCGCGGGCCAGTTTCCGCGCAGGAAAGATCGTTCAATTCCCTGCCGATGAAGTTGTGCACACGATTGCCGATGGGCTGCGCACGCAAAGCATCGGCCCCATCAACTTCGAGCACATTCGCCGCTACGTCGACGACATCGTCACCGTGAGTGAAGATGAAATCCGCGAAGCAGTTCGACTGCTGGCGGCGAATCCGAACACTGTGGCCGAGCCCAGCGGAGCCGTGTCTGTAGCGGGATTTCTGTTCCATCGCGATCAGCTTCCGGAAACGAAGATCAATGTCGCCATCATCAGCGGCGGCAACATCGACCCGAAGATGCTGGAAGAATTTCGGCGAAGAACGCGGCAGAGCAATTAGCAAGCAATTAGCGGCTTCGCAATCCTCCTCCTCGACTAAGCGTAAGAACTCAGAACGGCTGATTGCTAATCGCCAATTGCTAATTGCTTCGTTTGCGCGATCACTTCATGCGTCCAGCCAAGACCCAGCGTCGCAACGCAACCACGGACCACACAGCCTCGACCAATCCGAACGGCCACGCTCCCTGCAGAAAACCGTAGACGGAGCCGAGCGCGCATGATCCGGCAAAGGCGAGGATGAACCACCGACTGCGCGCTTCGAGCGAATAGCAAACCAGCATCGCCGTTACGGCAAACAGACCGAAGATAGATAAGGGCGTCACAAAAGGTGTCCTACCTCAGCCACGTTCACGCACGACCCATCCTACCAAAGGCTAACCTCTCCAAACCGTCGGTACGACGCGCATGGAATATTGCGAGACGAGGCCCGCAACCGAGCGGAACGTTGACCACCCGCGGCCCGAGAAGAGTACGGAACTGAGGAGTCCTCCGTTCTGTCTGGTGACGGCAAATCATTTGATCGGATATGGCTTCAGCTGGCGTGATATCATGCGCGGAAGCAACGCATTTCCAGGCTCGCTTATGCCGGACGAAGCCAGTTGGCGTAACATCGAACCAGTCCTGAAGTGGGCCGGCGTGGCGTACATGTTCGGTTTTCTTATAATAATGGTGCACACCTACCGGCTAGGCATACCTACATTGCAGCTTGTTGAGCCGATCAACATATGGATCGGCGCCCCATTGGCAGTCGTAGCCTTCTTTCTAGATAAGATTTACGTTGCCAGTAAGCGAGCGGTCGGCACCCTGGTCCAATCGCTCAAAGAAGCGGGAGGGATCCGCGAGCAATTCGACAAGAACAGCGACAACTTAGAAGACCTCTTTCTTCAAATCGTTGATTTCTGGCTTGGCTCGCTCGCTCTGTTCGCGGCGCCGTTTGGACTAGCGGGGCCGATGAAGCAATTGTATAGGCGGGCTTTTAGGGCCTATATCAACTTGGTAAAGAGGATCGCCAAGACCGACCCGCTCGCCTTTCTGAACGCCGACGCGGGGGGCGCAGGCCGAGAACGACTGCTAAACAGCGTTGCGCCCACCCTCAAGTGGACCCTGCGAGTCGCCGCCGTCGCCCACTTCGTAAACGTCGCCATCTACATCGTTTGTATCTTTCTCGCGTGTTGGCTATATGTTGAAGTGTTCCCTAGCATCCCGCAAACTCTGGGTGGGGGCCGTCCCCTCGCAGTGGAACTGCTTGTCTCCCCCGATATGCTGCCTCAGGGGAAAGAGTTCGAGGGCTGGAGAACGGAGGGACATCCATCGCTAGGTGAGACAAAGGGGAACATCCTCGTTCCGGTGACACTCTATTTCCATGGCGAACACGAGCTGATCGTGCGCAAGGGTGCTGGCCCCATTGTCTCGTTGGGCGACCACGCCGTCGAAGGCATTGTCTTCCCCGCTCGCTGAGGCAAGGAAATCTGGCTGAGGTCAAGTTCGTCCGACAGCGGAGTTGAGCAAGTTCGTGGACGGGCCCCCCGACTGCGGAGCGTTTCAAGAAGGTGCATCCGCGTCGGGTCGGACTCCTTTGACCGGAGTATCCGCGAGCCCTAACCTGTACTCGTTGAACATGGCGCGCGCGAAATAAATGCCAACGGTTTGCAACCGCGTCCAACCCAAGTCCATTCTTAGTCAGTAGTTCAGATTGAACAAGCCCTCATCACCTGGAAGGTCATGAAAATAAGATTTGAATTCATCTCATCGTTAACGATTGCTGCAGTCACGTTTGCGGCGGGAATTATTCTTTGCGCTCCGTTTGCCGCAGCGCAGGCGCAGCGCGGAACTCTGGTGCACGAAGAAACCATGCGCGTCGCTCCCAGCACCGAGTCCGCGAAGGTTGGCGAAGCGCAACGCGGGCGCGAGTTGATCATCCTCGATACGAGCCGCGACTGGGTGCATGTGCAGGCGATTCTTCGTCCACCGAGCCACGACGAAGGCGCGACCGAAGAAGAAGAGGAAGGCAAGACTGTTACAGGATGGGTTTCGGCGAAGGCGTTTGTGAGCGGCACAACGCAAGACGGCGATCGAATCCTCTTCGGCGAAGCGGCGGATTCGGAGGAGGAAGCGAGCCATCGACGCGGACGTCGCGATGCCGCGCAAGATGCGTTGCGGCTTTACTATCGCATCTATGATCTGATGCCGACTTCTCCGCTGGCTTCGGAGGCGCTTTATTGCGCCGCCGATATTCGGTGGCAAGTTGAGCGGGCTGATGTGATGACGCGGCCTTCCGCGCGCGAACGCGATTCGTACATGCGCGGGCAAATGAATGAAGAATGGATGAAGCTGGTGATCAAGAAATATCCTGGGACGAAGTGGGCTGATCTGGCGGCGTTTCGCATGATCGAGAACAAGCTCTGCGGCGAATGGGAAGGGCTGTCGAAGTGTCCGGATAAAGAGGCTGAGCTTTATGAGAGCTATGCGAAAGAACATCCGCAATCTGCGTCGGCGCCAGAAGCCTTGTACGACGCGGCTTGGCGGCGATCGGCATTGATCGAGATTTACCGGACGGAACCGAACCAGAAGAAGGCTGCGGAATCCAAAGACCACGCGATTGCGCTCGCGCAGAGGATCATGAGCCAGTATCCGCAGAGCGCTTGGGCTTTGCGCGCGCAGCGGCTGATGTTTTATGTGCAGCAAGGCATTCCAACTTACGGAAATGCTACTGATTGAGATCCTGATTTCCTTAGCAAGGCAAACATGTCATTGCGCCTAGGCCTCGTGCTGGTTCTGCTGACTACTGCGGGATGTGAACGGGCGAAGAATGCTTGTCCGATCGATGGGCAACCGCCCGAGTGGACTGGGCGAAGAAACGGCAAGTCTTGCGAGTACTTTCATTACAGCCAAGTTGAACGCACAACGCACTCCTGGTGGGCTGATTGCGAATAGACCACTGAACGTTGGTTAGGTTCACCTCATACAAATTCCTTCGCGCAGCGAATGAACTCTTTTGCTTGATCTTATCTTCGCGCTTTTCTGAGATACTGTTCCCCTCATCTTTGGAGGACTATTGAACGATTACCTGCTGTCGCTGATCCTGGGGATTGTCGAAGGCCTCACGGAATTTCTGCCGGTCAGTTCGACCGCTCATTTGCGGCTTTCAGAGGCGTTGCTGCACATCAGCCTGTCGGATGGATACTGGAAGATGTACTCGATTGTCATTCAACTGGGGGCGATTCTTTGCTTGCCAGTTTACTTTCGCAGCCGCATCGCGACGTTTGTTTCTACTTTTCCTCGCGGCGAGCGTGGTGATCGAACGGCGCTCACGCATCCTCTGGGATTGGTCACCGTGGCGTTTGTGGTGACGGCGATTCCTTCGTTTCTGCTGACCAAAGTGATCGGCAAACACCTGGAGAACTTGTACATCATCGGCTGGTCCTTGCTGATCGGCGGAATCGTGATGTGGATCGTTGACGCGATGAATGCGAAGTCGGAGGCGGCGGGGCCGTCGGCGGGGGGTGGGCGCATCCACACCTGGAAGATGGAGAACATGAGTCTGGGACAAGCCGTTTGGATTGGCTTCTGCCAGATCTTCTCGGGAGTGTTTCCGGGGACGTCGCGGTCGATGTCGACTATCGCGGGCGGTCAGATTGCCGGAATGTCGCGAGCTGCGGCTTTGGAATTCTCTTTCTTTCTGTCGATCCCGACCATGATTGCCGCTACAGGGTACACGTTGTTCAAGTCGATCATGGGCAAGGGCGAGAATCCGATTGGGGTTTCGCAGATCGATGCGCATGGATGGATTGTGCTGGCCATCGGCTTCGTGGTTTCGTTCATCGTCGCTTACGCATCTGTAGCGTGGTTCATGGGATACGTACGCAAGCATGGGTTCGTGCCGTTTGCGATCTACCGGCTCATCGTCGGAACGCTGGTGCTGGTTTTTGCTGCCAGATTGGGAGGGTAAGCTCCTCGCTGCTGCCTGTGTTTATTCAGTTGTCAAAGAACTGTGCCGACGCGATCCGTTTGGATTACGCCTTCGACCGATTAATCCTGTTGACCTTCTTGTTACTGGGTACCCCCCTCCCCACCCCCCTCGATATCTGAATTCATCGAGTTAGGCATGTTTTGGCCCGCAAAATCTAGGGCCTAAAGGGCTTAGGTACTAAAATACAGAAAACAAATAACTTAACTACGATGCCAGCAACTTTCATCCCAGCTGTTACGCCTCAACCATGATTGCGCGATTTAATTTTGTGCGCAAGGTCAGATGTCACAATGGGGCTGTGGAAAACTTCGCTGTTGCCTAAACGCTTACGGAATTGCGTTGTCGTCGAAATCCCTTTGTTAGGCAATTATTTACTTGGCTCGCCCATGAGCTAAAGCGCATGATTCGGGCAGGTAGGTAAGAGCCGCGAAAGGAAATGATTTCGCGTGCAAAAGCCCTACAAGAAGTATAGTGCCCTAGAGCATTTAGGACCCTCGTTACTGGGAAGCGATATTCCCCACAAACTCTATTCGCCATGTTCACTGCTTACTTTGACGAAGCGGGCGGCGACGATCTCGGCTATATGTTCGTAGCTGGATACGTTGCCAGAGTGGAGGCATGGGAGAGGTTTGAAGTGGACTGGAAATTGTTCTTGGCAAAGTTCGATGTTCCCTATCTACATATGAAGGAGTTTTCGCAGAGCAAAAAGTGCTATGCGAAGTGGAGGGACAATGAGCCTCAGCGTGCCCGGTTTCTTGGAATGGCTGCTGAGATTATCAATGCTCACGCGAAACGGGCCTTCGTTTCGATGATTAGCTGTGAACTATTCGAGAAGGCAGATCAGATATACGCTTTACGAGAGCGGTTTAAGTCTCCCTATGTGCTCACTGGACGGGCCTGCATCGGTCTAGCGAATAATTGGGCGCGAAATCCGAAGACGCAATCACTTGATATTGAATATGTGTTTGAGGACGGAGGGCCGGACAAGGGCGGATTGGTTTCATCTGTCGAAGCACTTCCTCCATACCTGCCAGCGCCAGCATTCAAACCGGGCCGCGATGAGAAACCGAGCACGAATTGGCCGGAAGGAAGAAAGGGATTGGTGCAACTCCAGGCGGCCGATTACCTCGCATATGAAGCAAGAAAGGTAGCTTTCAACATCGTCAACGGAAGGCCAAGAATCGCACGGAAGTCTTTACAGGCATTAACTAGCGTTCCTCTCGAAAGATCGACTTGGGACAGTCCGCGCTTACTTCGATTGTGCGAGGGCGCAAAGTTTGAGAGGAGACCAGCAGCCTAATGACATCTGAGTTTGAAAAATTCGATGCTGTAGTGGGTAAGGTGTTCTCTGTGTCACATTCGGAAATCGTGAAGCGCGAAAGGGAGTACCAGCGCAAACGGAAGCGCCTGAGAGAGAAGCGGACCAAGGAAACAGAACAGACGAAATAATTATGCGGTTCCCTATTCTACGCATCATCGTCGTAGTGCAAGCACTGTGCGGTTTAGCGTTCGTAGTGGGCGCGGTCTACCTGATGTCTATGAGTTTAGGCGCTGATGTCGGGACGCCAGAATTAAGAACTCTATTTGCTACTACTCCTATCGCGGAAATCGTAGGTGTTGCCGTTTCACTTCTAATGTTGATTATAGGACTATCAGCGATAGCGTTCGGCGAGTTGATTGAAGTAGTTTTAGAGATAGAAGCGAACACACGGAAACCAAAGGACAAGGTGAGAAACAATGAGTCATCTAGTGTGCCTTCCGTCCGCGCTTCAAGCGATAAGGATTAGAATGCGCTCGTTTCTCCAAGCTTTCCGGTTAAAGCCGTGGGCGAGTCAAGTAAATAATTGCTCTTCGTTAAAGCAGCATCCCGTCCCACCCTTCGAAACCGCGAAGGGCGGCGCATCCTCAGTTATGATTTCTCTGGCGTGACAGGATCTGGGGGCTGTCCCCGAATCGCTCCGCCCGTCTTGGGAGACGCTGCCGAAGGAAAGCAGGTTCCTCACCGGGCCTTCGGCCCGATTCGGAATGACAAGGCTTGGGGAGAGCTGTGCAGGACTCGCCTGTAAAGGCGCACAGGTGTGCGCGACTCCAAGAATTGTTCTCGGCCGAATTCACAGGCTGCGGTGCGGGCTGAAACCTGGTTGAATTGGTGGGGCTTGGCGCGGCGCTGAAAGCGCCGCTCTTCCACGGTGGCGTCGGCGCCTGATGGCTGGTTGAAAATAAAGCCTAAGGCATCGAATCATCCTTGACAATAAAAGTTGTCAATGGTACCGTCTTTGTCGTGCTTGACCTTCAGGTGATCGACGATCCCGCGGCGGCGACGGTGGCTTTGGAGCCAGTGCGGAGTCGACTGCTTTCGGAGCTGGCTGTGCCTGCCTCGGCGGCTACTTTGGCTGCGCGGGTTGGATTGGCTCGGCAGAAAGTGAACTACCACCTGCATGCGCTGGAGGCGCACGGGCTGGTGCGGCTGGCCGAGGAGCGCAAATGGGGCGGGCTGACGGAACGGTTGCTGGTGGCGACGGCTACTTCGTATGTGGTTTCGCCGAGCGCCATGGGTCCGGTCGCCGCGGATCCGAATCGGGAAATCGATAAGCTGTCGGCGAGCTATCTGATTGCGCTAGGCGCACGAGTCGTCCGCGAGGTGAGCGATCTTGTTCGCCGGGCCACGGAGACGGGGAAACGTCTGGCGACCCTGGCTGTGGATACCGAGGTTCGCTTCCGGTCGGCGACGGAGCGGGCGGCTTTCAGCAACGAACTCACCGAGTGCATCGCGAAGCTAGTTTCAAAGTACCACGATGAATCCGCCCCGGGCGGCCGCGCGCATCGCCTGGTGGTCGTGGCGCACCCTTTGCCACAGAAATCCGATTCCAAGTCTGATTCGAAGTCCGATCCCAAGGAGCAATCACCATTATGAGCGTTAAGAAAGAAGCGTCAGGACGCCGTTCGGTCCAAGTGGAAGTGGAGGTTCCGGGCACGCCGGAGGAAGTTTGGCAGGCCATCGCGACCGGCCCGGGAATTTCGTCGTGGTTCGTGCCTACTGAGTTTGAGGAGCGGGACGGGAAGCCCGTGGCCGTGAAGTTGAACTTCGGGCCGGGCATGGAGTCGAGTTCCCCGATTACGACCTGGGATCCTCCGCGGAGGTTTGGCGCCGAGTCGCCTGGCTGGATGCCTGGCTCGCCGACCGTTGCGGATGAGTGGACTGTTGAGGCGCGCGGGGGAGGGGTTTGCGTGGTCCGCGTGGTGCATAGCCTCTTCGCCAGCACGGACGACTGGGATAACCAACTGGAAGGGACCGAATCCGGATGGCCCGGGTATTTCCGCATCCTGCGGATTTATCTCACGCACTTCCGCGGACAACGGTCGGCGATGATGCAGTGGATGGCTCCGGCGGCGGGAACAGAGGCGGAGGCGTGGGAAACGCTGACTGCGGCATTGGGGCTGAAGGGCTCGAGCGCCGGGAAGCGTTGGACGGCTCCGGCGGGGGTACCGGCGCTGGGCGGCGTGGTGGAACATGTCAGCCAGAGTCCTTACAGCGCGTTGCTGCGGCTCGATACGCCGGGGCCGGGCGCTGCGGCGATTGGCGCGGTGAACTTTGGTGGGCAGAGCATGGCCACTTTGAGTTTCTATCTTTACGGCGATCAGGCGGCTGCTACCGTGGCTCGCGAGACACCGGTGTGGGAAGCGTGGGTGCAGGAACGCTTCCCGGCACCGCCGGAAGCGGGCAAGGGTGAGGGGGAGTGATCGCTAGGGATACGAAGGGCGACATCGCGACCCTCATGGTTCTGTGTCGCAGGAAAAAACCGGCGGGTGCTTACGTCTGCTGGTAGCGAAGGACGTCTTCCACTTCGTCGTTCAGTTCATCGGCGGCCTTGTTGATGAGCTCGAGATCGCGGGCTTCCATCTGCGCCCGCGAATGTTGGCGCAAATACCGAGCCAGCACCGCTTCGATGAATGCCGAGGTCCCAACTACACGAGCTCCAGTCGAACCTGTCGTCCGACGACAGTTGCGGCCTTTTGCAGCGTGCTCAAGGTGATAGCATCGTTGTCGGGATCGAGTAGCCGGTCGAGGGCTGAGCGACTGGTGTGCATCCGCCGCGCCATTTCAACCTTGGTCAAGCCTTTCTGTATCATGGCGGCCTCAACCTGGCGCGCGACGACTCGTTTGATGGCAGTTGCACTGACTTTTTCATAGAGACCTTCCTCACGCAGCCAGCTATCGAAGGTTGAGCCGATGTTCTTTTTCTTCACGTCGCTGTTCCTTTCTCCATTTGTCTGCTCCGCGGCCGGGACGAGTTCCGACTGTTGGCGCCTTGCCAGATCGAGCAGCTACTCACTTTGTGGTTTGGTCAAGAAACGAGCGAACCGTCATAATCCGGATATTGCCGTACTTGCCCAGTCGGAGCAAATCGAGATCGCCCGTAATGATGAATTCGCACCCCGCCGCTTCGGCGCATTCCAGCACCCGGTTGTCGTCTGGATCTTCCTTGATTACGTTTATGCCACTTCCGGTCTTCACCTGTTCGCAGCAAGCGTTTATGTATTGTTCCGACTGCGCCATTCGCTCGCGCAAAAGTCCAAACTTGTCGCGCAACACGCGCAAAGTTTCCTGCAAGATCTCGTCGGAGATAAACAGAGAAACTTCCTTGTTAAGCGCCATCTCCATCAGGCGCAGAGGATTCCCGCCGAACATGAATGCGGAGATGAGAATGTTGCTATCTGGAGTGATCCGTGGAGGCACTTATTGGCGGGCGCGCTCAGCTCGCGATTCAGCGATGAGACGAGGTACATCGCCCTCGGTGAGGCCTTTCTTTGCAGCGAGTTCGGCGTTCTCGGCAACAAACGACCGCAATTCCCGCAGTTTGAGCAGGCCAAGAGTTGCCTCTTCGACCAGTTCGTCGATAGACCTGCCCTCCGCCTTGGCCGTCTCGGCCACTCGCGACCAGAGTTCCGATGGTAACTGAATGTTTCGATTGGTTCGCATGCCTACAACCCTGTCTCACATAATCATCCGCGGGCGTCTCAGAGTCAATAGAAGACCAGCCGCCGGTAGTGGCTGTTCAATCGCCTGACGGTTGTTTTTCCACGAAAGCAGACTCAGGCTGGGCGTACGCCGGGAAGCCAACTCAATACCCCGCACCCAATTCCGCCATTGCCCCCTTCGCCGGTTCTTGTAATAATGATTGCGCTCTGGCCGATTTGCGCCACGGGATTTGTGTCCGTGTGAACAACGGCCCACATGCGTTTTCTGGATAGAATCTTTGTGCCCACGGGCAACCGGCGGCTGAATGAGCTGATCGGATTCCTGTTGTGCATCTCTGCGCTCCTCCTCTTCCTCGCGCTGGCTTCGTATTCGCCGCTGGATCCTTCGCTGAATAGCGCCTCGGTTTTGACTGGGACTCGTGTTGCCCGCAACTGGATTGGCGTGGTTGGGGCGCTGGTCTCAGATTTGACGTTGCAGTTCTTTGGGATTGGAGCGTTTTTGCTGCCGGTGTTTCCTGCGCTGCTTGGAATGCGTTGGTTTGCTTCGCGGAAGATTCAGGCTCCGGTGGCTAAGAGCCTGGGCGTTGTGTGGCTGGTGATGTTCGTCCCGGCGCTGCTGGCTTTGTTGCCGGGACATTTGCGCTGGCTGAATGCGATGCCGATCGAGGGCCTGCTGGGGCGGGTTGTCGGCGATGTGTTGATCCACTACTTGAATGTGACGGGCGCTTACATTGTTTGCGCTAGCGTGCTGGCGGTTGCGTTGTATCTCTCGACGGCGTTTTCGTTTTCGGCGATTCAGTTGTGGGCGCCTACGCGGTTCGCATTTGTGACTGCGCTGTGGAACCGCTATCAGGATTGGCGGGAGGAGCGCGCGAAGCGGCGGCAACAGAAGGAATTGGATAAGCGGCGCATTGCGAAGCCAGTGGTGAAGACGCAGTTGATTCCTTCGCGGCCGGTGGCTGCGGGGCCTACGGTGCAGGCTAGGGTTGCTCCCGAGGCGCGGCGTACGGGGATTGAGCGGATGCTGGAGCCGGAAGTCGCGGAAGATGCATCGGCGGGTACGGGGGGAATTCTGCCGGCGTCGTTGGTTGAGGTTGAAGCCGCAGTTGATCCGGAAGTGACGGAGCGGGCTGACAGCGATCACAAGCCGAAGACGACCATGCCGAAGATTGCCGCCGGCGGCTACAAGCTGCCTTCGAGCAGTTTGCTGCAGCGTCCGGATGAGCAGGGTGTGGTGGATGCCGACGAACTGAAATTACTGGCGCAGGTGCTGACGGAGAAGTACGCCGAGTTCGACGTGCATGGGCAGATCACGCAGATTAATCCTGGACCGGTGGTCACTACGTTCGAGTTCAAGCCCGACGCCGGAATTAAGTACAGCCGCATCACGAATCTCACCGACGATCTTTGCTTAGCTTTGAAGGCCGAAAGCATTTTGATCGAGCGCATGGCCGGGAAATCGACCGTGGGCATTCAGGTGCCGAACCGCGAGCGCGAGATTATCTGGCTGCGGGAGAATATTGAATCGCAGGAGTTCATGGGCCACAAGTCGAAGCTGACGCTGGCCCTGGGCAAAGATATCAACGGGCGTATCGTGGTCGCCGACCTGGCCGGAATGCCGCACCTTCTGATCGCGGGTTCGACCGGCGCGGGCAAGAGCGTAGCCATCAATGCTTTCATCATGTCGATTCTGTACAAGGCTACTCCGGAACAAGTGCGACTGATTCTGGTGGATCCGAAGCGGCTGGAGTTGGGCAACTACGAAGGCGTGCCGCATCTTTTTACGCCGATCATTACCGAACCGAAGCTGGCGGCGAATGCTTTGCGCAATGCTGTCCGCGAGATGGAGCGGCGGTTGAAGTTGCTGGCGGCGAAGGGCGTGCGCAATATCGATCAATACAATCGGCTGTTCGATAATGGCGGAACGCCAAGTTTGTTTGAAGAAGATTCCGACGACAAGCCGATTCCTTATATCGTGATCATCATCGACGAGTTGGCTGACTTGATGATGCTCGATTCATCGAACGTGGAAGAATCGATCACGCGGCTGGCGCAGATGGCGCGCGCGGTGGGCATTCATCTAGTGCTGGCTACGCAGCGTCCGTCGGTGGACGTGATTACGGGATTGATCAAGGCGAACTTTCCGGCGCGAATTTCTTTTCGCGTGGCGACCAAGGTGGATTCGCGAACCATTCTTGATGCCAACGGCGCCGAGGCGCTGCTCGGCAAAGGCGACATGCTTTATCTGCCTTCGGGATCGGCACGGGTGCATCGCTTGCATGCGCCGCTGGTCACGGAAAAAGAGATTGCGGCGGTGGTGGAATTCTGGAAAGCGCAGGGCTCGGCGGAATATCAGCAGCAGTTCCTGGAGGCTCCGCAGGACGAGAGGCAAACCGGCAGCGGTGGCGCCGAGGGAGCAGGGGATGGCGCTGAGGATGATCCGGTTTATCAGGATGCGGTGAAGCTGGTGGTGGAGTTTGGGAAAGCGTCGACTTCCCTACTGCAGCGGCGGTTGCGGATTGGATACGGGCGCGCGGCGCACCTGATCGATCTGATGGAGCATGATGGAATTGTGGGAGCGGCGGATGGTCCCAAGCCGCGGGAAGTATTGAAGCGACCAGACTGGATTTCGGAGATTGAAGAGACCATGCGGTAGTCGTGGCCGAATCGCTTTACTCCGACAGCTTGGCCAGCTTGTGAGCTTCAAGGTCGACCCGATAGCGAGTTCCCTGTTTGTATTCCTTGGGATCGACATGCAGCACTTTCATGCCCTGCACATTGCGTCCGCGGGACGCCGCTCTCTCTCGAATCCGTTTCTCCATCCCCGGTTGATCCACCACGCGACCTCCTGACAGTGTTGTCACCCAATGAGTGTGAACGATAGTGCCATTGGAGGGATCGTACAAGACACACAGCTTCTGATCCTCTGGCGTAGCTAAATTTCCTTTCGGCACATTCATGGTTCGTTAGCTCCAGAAAAAGATTTGGAACAGCGCCATCGCAATTACCCCGCCGTACCCGCCGCTGGCGTCCTCCGCATCAAAGTAGAAGTAAACTGCAACGACGTTGGATTCGGCTATCGCCGGAACTAGACCAACCAATTCGGGGCTACTAATTCCCGGCAAAAGGTGAGGAGTTTCGGCACCCGTATGCGGATCCTGCGTGGTATATGCGATGATGCCCGTGTTAGCACTGGAGTTGCTGGCATTGGAGTAGCTCGACAGGCCTGAAGTACAAACCACGGTAGACGAGGCAAACTCAACATCGTGAGACCAGTCCGCAGTTTCGTTTGTCGCCCAGCCATGAACGCCTTGAAACCAGTAATTGTCGATGCTCATCCTTGAACCTCTTCCGCGGAATCCACGAGATTATACGCTTAACTTACCGGTCGAGGACGGCACAACTAAAAGGCGAGTTATCGCGTCGGTGGCCGCCTAGTGAGCCAGGAGTTCGATCAATCTCGGACAATAAGCTTCGTGGCATTCTAGAATTGACTTATGCCTAAACGCCATCTTCGCGTGCTGAAGTGGCTGGGGACTACTCCAGCGATCGCGGTTTGTTCCGAGTGCAATTGCGAGTTCAGGGTTCCTCTTGAAGTGTTGAAGCGCGTGGGTGGAGCGGCGGAGAACCTTAAGCTCCAATTTGCGCGGCATCCATGCGGCACGGCGGAGACGGCGGGGAGCGAGCAGTTATAAATCCTCAGCCTACCTCAGGCGCAAAGCGCAGCTCATTTCGGGCCACGTAACGGCACGAATGAATTCGTGCCCTTCCCGATCCTAGCGCGATTCATCGCGGGGGAAATGTGAACTTTACTATTTCCACTGTTTCCTTCGGCGCGGGCTGATACTTCCATTGCATGACTACGGTTGCGACGGCGGCCGCTAGCAACGGATGGCCGCCGACGATGTTCACTGCTTTTACCGTTCCATCGGGCTTCACTACTGCCTGCACTTGGACGGTCCCAGTCAATTTCATGTGCTCGGCGAGGGCTGGGTACTCTGGCTCCTGGCTGCGCACGAGTTGGCGCCCACCTTCCGCCGGGGAGTTTGCGGCCGTTGCGGAAGAGGAGCCAGAGCCACTCTTGGCGAGCGCTAGAATTTTCGAGCTGAAATGTATCTCGGCACGATCGAGAGCTTCAGCATTGACTTCGAAGTGGATGCTTCCATGGTCTCGAACAAGATTAATCATGCCGCCTTGGTGGAGGAAGGATTCATCCTCACCCACGAAGAGCACGCCTGCCTGCGCCAGGGCTTCGATGGCGGCTTGCGCGTGCTTTCTTTCGGAGCCGCGGAAAAATACGATATGGCATGATTTCATCTCCTCTACGGAGCTTGCGGATTTGACGACCACAGGATGAGGACCGATAACTTTTCCGGCGACCACGGTTTTCAAGACATCGAGAAACGATTGATCTGAGGCGTCGACTCCGATCACGAGAGGGGACGGACCGTCGGGCAAAGCGCGCCTGGGCCACTCCGCGAGTTTTGCGAAATTGAGAAGATAGGCCGCCTTAACTTGGTCTTCCGAGGCTTTCTGCCCCATAGCCGGAAGTTGAAATAGCAAGAGAGCGAGAGCAATCGTTAGAGCAGCCCGGGGCGATAGCTGCCGGAGCAATGATTCGTCTTTGCCCGAGAAATGCATTGTGAATTTCAAAACTTAGCCGTGAGTTTAATCCGGAAATTTCTTCCTTCCTGCTGAATGGTGTCTTCCGGATCCTCAGGCCGGCCTGCGTCAAAATACTTTTTGTTGAAGACGTTGTAAACGCTGGCGGAGAATTCCAGGTGCTTGCCGAGCGAATGGCCCAGCATGGTGAAATTGAGAACAGAGAAGCCATTCACGGTGTTCCCCGCCAGGGTCTGAACCGAACTGGTGTACTGTGCGTCGACGCTAGCGAATAGGCGCTTCGGCACGAGGGGATAAGTCAGGTTCAATTTGCCGAGGTGCTGTGGAGAGTTGGCAAGAATCTGCTGGGTTTGCGGCTGCTTCGCATCTACGTAACTGTAACTGGCCCTGCCTTGCAGGCCACCGGAGAGGTGGCCATCCAGCTCGACTCCCACGCCGGCAGCAACGGCTTTGCCGGAGTTTTCATAGATCAACTGGCTGTCGACGGGATTCGTCTGCAGCGTGATCAGATTGTTGATGGAGTTGCGGAAAACGCTGCCCGATAGAGAAAAGTGTTCTCCGAGTCCCTGTTCCACGACCCCTTCGATGCTGCGGATCGTTTCTGGCTTAAGCTGCAGGTTGTTATCGAAGAAGGCCCCATAGTCCGGCGTGAGTTCGAAGGGTTCGGGGGCGCGGAACGCTGTGCCGTAAAGCAATTTTAGAGTGGTTTGAGGAAAGGCATGGTAGATCAACCCCAGACGCGGGCTGGTGTTCCCGCCAAAACTTGAGTAATGATCGTAGCGGAGGCCAGCGCTCAGCGTCAGGTTTTGCACGATGGAGAATTCATCCTGCCCATACAGAGCCCAAATGACTGAGGTCGCCGGAACTGCAACGAAGATGTTGCCAAGAGCAGTGTAATCTCCCTGATCTTGCCGCAGGTTGTCGATGATTTCCGTGCCCGCGGTTATCCTGTGTTTCTTCAGCAGGGTTCCGCCCACTTTCACTTCGCTATCCGACCAATTTCCCCGAAACGAGTATGTGTCCACTGTGGTCGATCCATCGGGAAGTCCCGTGGAATACCCAACCGGGGCTTGCAGGCGGGCCTGGTCATAGGAAGTCCGTGCCGTCAGGTCCCACTTGTCGCCGATGGAATACTGGTAACTGAGATCGAGGTACTGATGGTAATCGTAGTTCTGGGTTTGGGGATCGTTGAACAAGCCACCGTAGTACGCTGTAGGAACTCCCTTATCGCGCGCGCTGAAAAGGCCCTGCAAAGTGAATCCATGAAAACTGATCGTAGCCAGAACGTGTTGAAAGCTTTCGTAGTCCGTGTTCTTCGTAACCCCGTAGTTGGTGGCGGGACTGTCGAACTGCGGGAAAAACAGAGTCGGTCCCGGGCTGTTGTAGAATGTGCCGGAGAGCACCATGTCAACGCCTTTGTATTGGCCGCCATAACTGGCTCGTCCCGCGTAAGTGCCAAAACTTGCCGGTTCAAAGGAGAGTTCCAAGCCTTTCAATTGGCGCGCTTTACGCGTGATCACCTGGATCACGGCAAAGAAGGCATCGGTCCCATAGAGCGAGGAACTGGGTCCGCGAATGATTTCCACACGTTCGATCAGGTCGACATCCACCAGGAACTCCGTGCCTAAATAGGGTTCGCCGAAAACGTTATCGTTGATCCGGTGGCCGTCGATCAGCACGAGAACACGATTGTTTGAATCTCCTAGCCGTCCGAAGCCACGCACGCCAACGAAACTGTAATCGTAGTCGTAGGTAATGTAGAAGCCGCGCACGTTCTCCAGGATATCGGCGAGCGTGCGGTAGCCGTATTTTTGAATCTCGTCGGCAGTGATTACGGTGACTGAAGAGGGTGCATCGCTGGTGCTCTGCATGTGCTTGGAGGCGCTGTAGACCTGGATTGTTCCTAGTTCTTCGAGGCTGGTGTCGCCGATGTCTTTGGTTGGCTCCTGGGCCTTGGTTGGTTCCTGGGCCTTGGTTGGTTCCTGGGCGGCCGCGGATAGGGCGAGCAGGAGAATTACGATTTGCCATGGTCTGACCGGACGGCGTGGGTTCGCGATCAAGATGGGATCGCAGGACGGGAATGTGATCCGCACAGTTGTGGCAACACTCATGGAGGCCCCCGACAGGATGCGATGCGCAGGCCTTTCCATTGCAGGCGCGCACACGTCTCTGCAGTCCTCTTCGGCAGAAAACTAATCTTCTTCACAGTGTGGGAAGGTTACTTTCGGGTCATTAGGATAAAATCTCCGCACAGCTAAATCTTCGCGCACCTAAATTTCCGCACACAAGGGACGGAATGAAAGTTCTAACGGAATATTTGAAGTTCCATACCACGACGCATCGGGCGTACGTGCACATCACGCCGCAGGTGGAAGAAATCGTGCGCAAGAGCGGAGTGAAGGAAGGAATGGTGCTGGTTTCGGCCATGCACATCACGGCGGGGGTGTATGTGAACGACAATGAGAGCGGCCTGATCGAAGACATCGATCAGTGGTTGGAGCATCTGGCTCCGTTTCGGAAGAACTACAAGCATCACGAGACCGGCGAAGACAATGGCGATTCACACTTGAAAGCGCTGCTGATTCATCATGAGGTGATTGTGCCGATTACTGCCGGAAAGCTTGACCTGGGAACGTGGCAGAGAATTTTCTACGCCGAATTCGATGGGCAGCGCGATAAGCGTGTGATTGTGAAGGTGATGGGAGAGTGAAAAGCAGGGGCTAGGGACTAGGGGCTAGGGGTCAGTTCTTTGGTGCCGGCATTTCTTATTTTTGTTGGGAATCTCGTTGCTGCTTGCTTGGTTGAGCTTGAATCCGTAGTATGACTCGACCATCTACAAAGATTAATTCTCAGAAGAACTGGCCACTGACCACTGCTTTCAGGAGGATCTATGTGTGCTGATGAAGCTGCGGAGTTGCGCGAACGGGCGGAGAAAGCCCGGGAGGATAGTTCGTTGGCGGCGGTGTCGTTGACCATGGCAGTGGTGGCCGTGTGCGTGGCAATCGTGACGCTGCTCGGGCACCGGGCGCACACCGAAGAAGTTGTGAAGCAGGCTAAAGCGTCGGACCAGTGGGCGTTTTACCAGGCTAAGAATATCCGGCAGCATGAGGACGAGTTGTTCTCAGACTTGACGGCGGTGGTGGCCAGTAAGGACGCCGACGGAATGGGAAAGTTCGGCCAAAAGTACGCTCAGGAGGCGGAGCGCTACAAGCACGACAAAGGTGAGATCAAAGACGAAGCGGACAAACTCGATAGAGAAGTCGTTGTGGAGCGACGCCGCGCCGACCGGTATGACTTGGCCGAGGTGTTCCTCGAGGTCGGGCTGGTGGTCACTTCGATCACTTTACTTTCTGGGCGGCGAATCTTCTGGCATGTAGGGATTGTGCTGACGGTTGTGGGAGTGGTGGTCGCCGTCATGGGTGCAATCGTTCATTGAGGTTGAAAGACGGCCATTCGGCACAGTGCCGAAGAATCGGCACCGAGAACAGAATGCGTGGTCAAAGCGGGCGCTGAATTCGAGGAATCGCGCTTAGAAGTTGCAATAGCTTCTGGAACCTGACTTGCGAGCAGTTTGGTATCTGGCCGCTCTGCGAGTCTCAGGATTAGGGTACTGTTGTGGTCCGAGGCAGGAAAGAGCTATCCAGTGGAGGGCGTCATGCTCAGCCACTGTGCAAATCCGCAATGCTCCCAACCATTTATGCAGTTGCGCCAAGGCAAGCTGTTCATGGTGGAGACGGAAAGCCTAACTGAGTCCGGAAATGTGGCACCGCCGGCCACTTCTTCTAAAATTCGACTCCGGCCTCGCCGCGTCGAACGGTACTGGCTGTGTCCCCAGTGCGCGCAGATTTTGACGCTGGCGCACGATCACCAATCGGGGATTGCATTAGTGCCCCTGGTGCGGCCTGTGGCTCGCGCCGATGCGCCTAAGTTTCGGTCGCGGGAGTCTGCGTAAAGTCGCCAGTTCCAGAACGGGCTTAAGTGCCGACGCGGCGATGCGGCGGACGATGCCCCATGCCCATGGAGATGTGGCGGGCGGCATCCTTGAGCGCTTCGAGGATGCGTGGCATGGTCTGCGGGCTGACCTGCTGGGTGGTGCCGCTCAAGCCCAGGCTGGCTTCGATCGCGCCGCGTTCATCGAAGATCGGCGCTCCCACGCAGCGGGCGCCTAGGTTGTTCTCTTCATCATCCACGGCGTAGCCCTGCGCGCGCACCTTTTCGAGTTCCTTGAGCAGGCGCGGCACGGTGGTGAGGGTTTTGGGCGTGCGCTTTTCCATTCCGCGCTTGCGCAGAATTTGTTCGAGTTGCTCTTGTGGGATGTGGGCGACAATCGCCTTGCCCACGCTGGTCGCATGCACGCTCATGCGGCGTCCCACCCACGTATCCATGCGGATGAAACCCTCGGGTTCCACCTTCTCGATGTAGACGGCTTCGGGTCCATCCAGAACGGCAAGGTGGCAGGTGAGTCCGGTCTGCTGGGTGAGGTGGCGCATGATAGGCAGGGCTATGCCGCGAACGTCGCGTCCACCGAGAGCTCCGCGGCTAAGACTGAGGATCTTCAGGCCTACGCGGTATTTTCCCGATTCGGCATCGCGGGTGAGGTATCCCTGGGTCTCGAGGGTGCGCAGGATGTAGCTGGCGGAACTCTTTGGAATGTTGAGCTTGCGACTGATTTCGGCGTTGCTCAGGCCATCGGCGGCCTGCGCGACCGCTTCCAGCATGGCCAGAGCGCGCTCGACCGCGGCGGATGGGGAATCGGACGAAACGGGCATGTTTAAGACTACCGCAAACAACTGTAGATGGCCAATTAAATGAATGTATGTTCATTATGCTGAACAACAGGCTTGACCACGTCCGGACCAGGGCATAGGCTTCGCCAGTATAATGAATCTATGTTCACTATGTTGAACACATAATTTAAGTCTGGAGAAAACGCCAATGCCCGCCAAAGAAAACGGAAACCGCAACGCCACCCACTCCCCGATGATGAACGAAGAAGAAAAAACTGCGCAGTATGCACTGGCCATGGAATGCATGGATTACGAGTGGGCAAACAACCCGCGGTGGAAAGGCATTGAGCGTCCTTATACGGCGGAAGATGTGCTGCGGTTGCGCGGCTCGATTCAGATTGAGCACACGCTGGCTCGCATGGGCGCAGAGCGGCTGTGGAACCTGTTGCAGACCGAGCCTTACGTCAACTCGCTGGGCGCGATGACGGGCAATCAGGCGGTGCAGCAAGTGCAGGCGGGGCTGAAGTCGATCTATGTGAGTGGATGGCAGGTGGCGGCCGACGCCAACAATGCCGGGCAGATGTATCCCGACCAGAGCCTGTATCCGGCGGATAGCGTTCCGAATCTTTGCCGGCGCATCAACAGCGCGCTGCAACGGGCCGATCAGGTGCATCATGCGGAGGGAAAAGTGGCTCCGGGCGAAACCTGGTTTGCGCCGCTGGTCGCTGATGCCGAAGCCGGCTTCGGAGGGACGCTGAACGCGTTTGAACTCATGAAGGGCATGATCGAGGCAGGAGCGGCTTGCGTGCACTTTGAAGATCAGCTTTCGTCGGCGAAAAAGTGCGGCCACCTCGGCGGCAAGGTTTTGGTTTCGACTACGGAAGCGATTCAGAAGCTCGTAGCGGCGCGGCTCGCGGCCGATGTGATGGGAGTGCCTTCGCTGATCATGGCACGTACTGACGCTGATAGCGCAACTTTGCTGACCAGCGACATCGATGCGCGTGAGCGCGCCTTCTGCACCGGCGAACGCACCTCGGAAGGCTTCTTCCGCATTCGCGGCGGAATTGAGTCGGCCATCGCGCGCGGCCTGGCTTATGCTCCTTATGCGGATATGATCTGGTGCGAAACTTCGCATCCGGATCTGGAAGAAGCGCGGCAGTTCGCCGAAGCGATTCACGCGAAGTTTCCGGGAAAAATTCTCGCGTACAACTGTTCGCCCAGTTTCAACTGGCGCAAGAAGCTCGACGAGGAAACGATCGCGCGCTTTCAGCCGGAACTCGCACGCATGGGATACAAGTACCAGTTTGTAACCCTGGCGGGTTTCCACGCGCTCAATCTCAGCATGTTTGAATTGGCTCGCGGATACAAACTTGCGGGCATGACGGCTTATTCGCGATTGCAGGAAAAAGAATTCAGCCGCGAGACCGAGTATGGCTACGAAGCGGTAAAGCACCAGCGCTTTGTGGGCACGGGATACTTTGATCAGGTGCAGCAGGTGATCAGCGGCGGCCTGACATCGACCACAGCGTTGTCGGGATCCACGGAAGCCGAGCAGTTCGGCGGGCTGAAGGCCTTGCAGCATACTGAGCACGGACCCGATGCGGCCTGCCAGCCTATTCTCGGCGACTGTCCGCACGTGCAGGTGCAGATTGAGCAGGATCCTGAGGAGATGCTGCTGCCGTCGGGCGACTAGATCGCATCATCACGGTTGATTATCGGAACGGAGCCAGCGCGGCACCTAGCTGCCTAGCTCCGTTTTGCGCTCGGCAAACTTTAGTCGAGCTGCGCTCGACGGGCAGCCGAGGGCGGCTGTCCCCCATAAGCAATCTTTGTGTTCCCACGTGAGCATCTTCGAAAAGGAGATCGATTGCCTTCTGCTATAATCGAAGCCGCCCCTGTGGTGCTGTTTCACATCTGTGCGGAAGTGGTGGAACTGGCAGACACACCATCTTGAGGGGGTGGCGCCGAAAGGCGTGGGGGTTCAAATCCCCCCTTCCGCACCATTGCAATCATTCTGAACAATTTAGGACTTCCAGATTCTATGCTCATCATTCTTGTCACTATCGTTCACGTGATCGTTTGTTTTTTTCTGATTATCGTTGTGCTGCTGCAGAGCGGTAAGGCCGGGGATATCTCGGCGGCGTTTGGCGGGCAAGGCAGCCAGGCTGCGTTTGGTCCGCGCGGCGCGGCCACTACGCTCTCCCGGGCGACGACGATTTCGGCGGTTCTGTTCATGTTGACGTCGGTGACGCTCTCGATCAACGCCATTAAGCAGGGCGGTTCGAAGTCCGTGTTGCAGGGTGTGAAGTCTGCTCCGGCCAAGACGCAACCTGTAGCGCCGGCGCCGGCTCCAACTCCAGCGCCCGCCCCGGCGACTCCGCAGAAGTAAACTGAATCTCTATAAAGCCGAAGCTGCAGCAATTCAAATGCCTGCGTAGGGATTTTGCTGTAATTGAAATTCCCTCAATCGAGTGCTAACATCCGTTTATCGGCACTTATAAGCCGGGAGGTTTTTCATGTCGGAGAACAGCGGCAGCAGTTTTGGTTGGTTCCTGGCCGGGGTTGGCCTCGGAGCTTTGGTTGGAGTTCTCTACGCACCGCGTTCGGGAAGCGAGACGCGGGACCAAATTCGCGCTCGCGCCGAAGAAGGACGCGATTACGTGCGCACGCGCGCGCGCGAAGCCCGAGGGCAGGCTTCAGAGTGGGTTGATCGCGGACGGGATGTCGTGAATCAGCAAAAGGATCAGTTCCGCGCCGCATACGAAGCCGGTCGGCAGGCTTATCAAGAGGCTACGACGGAGACGACGGGAGCACCCAAGAATCTGTAATCTTCTTGGCGCAGGCGGTGTTCGCGGTCTTTGGGATGGCGCCCTATGGAAAACCTTACGATGGTGTTCATTGCCGTGACGTCCGCAGCCGTCGTCTTGCAGGCGTTCGTCCTTGTCTTCATGTATCTGGCCATGCGCAAGACCAGCGCCCGCATGGAAGCGATTGCTGAAGAAGTGAAGGGCAAGGCTGTGCCAGCGCTGGATTTAGCTCAGTCTGTGCTCAGCGAACTTCGCCCCAAGCTTGCCGTGATCACCGATAATCTGACGGAGACGACCATCGCGGTGCGCTCGCAGGTAGAGCGCATGGATGCGACGGTGACCGACGCGGTAGATCGCGCGCGCCTGCAGGTCATTCGCGCCGACGAATTGCTTACGCGCACACTCGACCGAGTGGAAGAAACTTCTGAGATGGTTCACAAGACCGTGATCTCTCCGGTGCGGCGGTTGTCAGGCTTGATCCAGGGAGTAACGACTGGCATTGAGTTCCTGATGGGCGGGCGCAGCCAAAGAAACGGTGGCAGCCGCGAGGCGCGGCGACCGGTGCCGCAGGACGAGATGTTCATCTGAATTCTATTGTTGCTTTCTGATTGTTGATTGCTGATTTAGAAACCAGATCCCTCCATCTTTGCCTCGCAGTTCAATCAAAAATCATCAATCAACCATTTCTTTTATGCGCTATCTAGTTCGAGCCCGCGTTAAGTCCGGCCGCGAAGGTTATCTGCTTCGGGCCATCGAGAAGGAAACGCTTGGACGAGGCTCGGTTGCCGAAGGCGAATACCTGCGCAATATGAATGAAGCGCGGCTCTGCGATGACGAGACCGTGCGCTGGGTCGAGGTCTGCTACTGTCCCACGCCGTTGCTTGAAGAACGTCCCTACTGGGAAGAATATTTCGATCTCGCGAAAGTGCAGGATGCTCACGACCGGCGCAAGTGCCGCGACGAAAATGGAAGCGAACCGTGGGCTTGCTCCGATTGCGGTTGCACCGCGCGGCTGGAGCAGAAGTTGAAAGCGTCAGGAGTGCCCTTTCTGGATGCGCTCAGCGGCAAGAAAAGATGAGCTGCGGGCCCGCCCGCTGCCCGCTTTGCGAAGTTAAAACTCCGCGGCGGCGCCATGCAAATTCTTTCAGCATTGACAGCTTGTGATGCCCCAACAATAATGGCGGGCACGCGCGCAGTCCTATTCCTCCCCCCCCAACGCCGCGCGGAGATCTCTTTACTCAGGATTTCCCAGCGGCTGTTTCTTTAGCCCAGACCATCGCCCCAGGAGGCCTTATGGTAAAGCTGTGCTTGATGAGAACAACATGCTTGGCGCTTCTAATATGCGCAGCCGCAATCGCGCCTGCCCAGAATTTTAAGAGCCTGATGAACTTCAACAAGGGCAATGGCGAAATGGCCCCGTACGGGCCGCTGATTCAAGGCACCGACGGAAACTTTTACGGCACGACCGAGGCGCTCGTGCCCGTTGGCTCGCTCGGCAAGGCCTACAAACTGACGCCGTCGGGCATTTTGACTACGCTTTATAGCTTCTGCTCGCAAAAGAATTGCAGCGATGGCGCGTTTCCCTCGGGTGGAGTGATTCAGGCCGGCAACGGAAATTTCTATGGAGTGACGTACGAGGGCGGATCACGCAATGGCGGCATAATCTACGAACTCACCCCGTCGGGGAAGCTCACCACACTGTATAGCTTTTGTTCGCAGACGAACTGCGCGGACGGCCAGGGTCCGGTCGGCGGACTGACCCAGGGGACCGACGGGAACTTCTACGGAACGACGCGGGCGGGCGGGATCGAAACGGGACTATACAACGGAACCATCTTCAAAATCACGCCGTCGCGCCAGTTCACAACGCTTTACAGCTTCTGCTCCCAAGCGAATTGCGCTGATGGCGGTGCCCCGCAAGTGTCGCTGGTACAAGCCAGCAATGGGAATTTCTACGGGACAACAGGGCAAGGGGGCGTATCCAGCTACTGCGTCGACCCATCCATAGGATGCGGCACGATCTTCGAAATCACGCCAACGGGAAAATTCACCACGCTCTACACCTTTTGTTCGCAACCGAATTGCGCTGACGGCGATTTTCCATATTATTCCGGGCTGATCCAGGCCAGCAATGGGAACCTCTACGGGACAACCTACCAAGGCGGCGCCAACGGCAACTATGGGACGGTTTTCGAAATCACCACGTCGGGTAAGCTGACCACGCTCTACAGCTTTTGCGCCCAAGCTGGCTGCGCGGACGGCGAGTCTCCGAGCAGTGGCCTGGTGCAAGGCACGAACGGAAACCTTTACGGAACTACCTTGGAGGGCGGAACAAATTGTTTCGACGCCTATTGTGGCACTGTGTACGAAATTACGACGGCGGGCCAGCTGACCACATTGCACGTTTTCAACCCGGCGGTGCAGGGAGCGAATCCGACGTCGCTCATGCAAGCCACCGACGGTATCTTTTACGGAATAACGACAGACGGCGGGAACAATGACGACGGCACCATCTTCAGCTTGTCGCAGTGATGACGAGCGCCTTCCATCGGCTTAGCATACGAGGAAACGAGGCCCATTCAAGCCCAAAGACGGCTTGAATGGGCCACCGTCCACGGTCCAATTGTAGGAAACCTATTTGTTCTGGAGGCTTAGCCGCGCGAGCAGCGCATATGCTTTGCGGAACCACGGGCGCTCGCGGCGGCGTTGATAGTTGGGCATGGTGCGGCGCTGATCAAGAATTTTCTGCGCCCACTGCCGCGCTTCCTCCACCCGGCCCTGGGACTGCAGGAAAGCTGCGTAGTTGTAGTACGTTTCAGAGATAGTGGAAATCTTTACTGCCTGCTGAAACATGGCGTCGGCTTTGTCGGGCTGCCCGGTTTGCGCGTAAACGTAAGCCAGCAGGCCTTTGGCGCGATGGAAGTCATAGTTGGCATCGGCGGAGACTGCGCGCTCGAGATCGGGCACGGCCGCGACGAAATCTCCTAACTCAGTTTCTGCGACGCCACGGCGGTAGAACGCGTCCACCGAGTCGGTTCGCGAGGCGATCGCCTTGTCGTAGCTGGCACGGGCGCGCGCGTAGTCGCCGTTGTCGAGATAGAGCAATCCAAGTTCTTCGTAGTTGCCGGCCGATGGATTGTCGAGGATGGCGCGCTCGAGTTCGCGAATGCGGCGGCGGCGCGGGAAAACCTGGAAGGACATGCTGAGCAGGCCGGCATCAGGAACGACTTCGGCGACGATGTAAATCACGGCCCCAAACCAGCCGAGAAAAAGAATGATGAAGATCCAGTACGTGTCCGGACGGCGGCGGATGAAGTGGACAATCGCCAGCGCCTGCAGCAGAAATCCCCAGCCGTGTAGGAAGAAGAAGAGCGATCCCATGGAATGCGAAATATAACACGCCACCGAGCTTGCCAAGTTTACCGCTTAAGACCTTTAACACAGGGTACACAGAGGATCACAGGGTAGAGCCAAGGTCAGGCGGCTTCGCAGTAAGTTGCCTGTGTAAGAATATAGGGTGCAGCCACTCTCTCAGCCGAACGCTTCCGCTATTCCCGGCGCCAAGCCTAATTCCATTCGGCTGATCGCATCCGACATCGACGGTACGCTGCTCAACCCGCAGTTTCAGATTTCTCCTGACGATCTTTCGGCTCTGCGGCGGGCTCACGATTCCGGCATCGAAGTTGTGTTGGTGACCGGACGTCGTCATACATTCGCATTGCCGATCGCTCAGCAGCTCGGCTTCGATTTGTGGGCGATTAGCTCGAACGGCGCAGTGACGCGATCGCTGGCCGGAGAAACCTTTCATCGCGACCTGATGCCGAAGGAGATTTGCTGCGAGTTGGTCGGAGCGATGCAAGAATTCCGCGGCAATACCGTTCTTACGTTTGATAAGGAAACCAAGGGAGCCATTGTGCTGGAGCACATGGACGATTTGAATGCGAGCATCCAGCGTTGGCTGGAGAAGAATATGCCTTACATCGAGTTCGTAGTTCCGATCGAGAAGGCGCTGGTCGCCGATCCCGTGCAGGCCATGTTTTGCGGATCGATGGTGAGGATGAGCGCAGCGTTGCGGACGCTTGACGCTTGCGGGATGGGCAACCGCATTACGGTGCTGCGCACCGAATATCCTAATCGTGATTTGTCGATGATCGACGTGTTGAATGCGGGCTGCTCCAAGGGGCACGCGCTGGAACGGTGGGCTGCGCATCGCGGCTTCGGGCGCGAGCAGGTCATGGCCATCGGTGACAACCACAACGATGTGGAAATGCTTGAGTTTGCCGGGCATCCGGTTATCATGGGGAATGCCTGCGAGGAGTTGCGCGGGCGCGGTTGGAATTTAACTTTGGGCAATGATCAGTGCGGCGTCGCGGCAGCGGTGGCGCAAATTGTCAGCTAGAATATTGATATGAAGAGGGCGATCCAGATCGGCGTGTGGGCAGGAGCGATCACATTGCTTGCGCTGACTTCGGTTCCCTGCCCGGCTGCGGATTCGGCCGTGCTGAGGAATGGATTTTCGATCCGTCATGAGCGCCGGCAAGTGATCGGCACAATCACGCGACTGTACATGGGCGGGGATGAATCGAGCTTCGTCGATGTGCCCACCGTAGAGATTGATCACATTGAAGAGTTGCCCGCCGAGGTGGCGGCTGAGCCGGTTAAAGACGCGCCTGAGTCGGCCGCGAAGTTGCAGGCTTCCGCGAAGAAGATCGCGCAGCCAGTTGATCTGAATGAAGTTGTGAATGCGGCGAGTGGAACCTACCGGCTTGATCCTGATCTGGTGAACAGCGTGATCCGCGCCGAAAGCAGCTTTAACGTGCACGCGGTTTCTCCGAAGGGCGCGCAAGGATTGATGCAGCTCATGCCGAAGACTGCGTCGAACTTGGGCGTGCAGAACGCGTTTGATCCGCAGGCGAATGTGGAAGGCGGCACGCGGTATCTGCGCGAATTGCTGGAGCGCTACGACTTCGATTTAGTGAAGGCACTGGCGGCCTACAACGCGGGGCCGCAGCGCGTTGAGCAGTACGGGGGCGTTCCTCCGTATTACGAAACCAAGGCTTACGTAGCGCGCATCGTGCGCGACTTCAATAAAAAGAAACTCGCCGCCAACGCCGCTGCGAAAACCGCATCTCAGCCCGCAAGTCAAAAGGCGACAGCAAGCAAATCGAGCGGCACTTCGTCTTCAACGACTAAGGTGCAGAAGTCCACTCCGCAAACTCAGGCGAAGGCGAGTCCCGCGAAGGCAAGTCCCGCAAAGCCCAGCGAGTAGCCATTTAAAACTGTCATCCCGAGCCAAGCGAGGGATCCTGGTGTTTGCCTGCAGCGCGAATGACGCAAGCAAGAACCAAGATCCCTCGCTTCGCTCGGGATGACAAGCATGTTTGATAGCAGATACATCGGCAGAGTTCTTCCCTTGGTTTGACCCTCTGGGCGCAGTCATTTACCTTGGGAGTGCCGTTTCCGCTTCTCGTTGCGAGGTCGCGGCGCGAGGCTGCTCCCCTTCATGGATAAAAAGCGCATCGTGGCCAGCGTGGTGGTGTTCCTCATTCTGGCCGCTCTGGTTTACCTGCAGGTTCGTCACTGGCGGAGCTTTGACTGGGGCACGTTCTGGGCGCAAACGCACCAGATCAAAAAACTCCACGTGCTGCATGGCATCGCTCTGGTTTATACGGCGTATGTGCTGCGCGCATTCCGCTGGAAGCTTTTTCTGAAACCTGTTCGACCAAAAATAAGAGTGATCGAACTGGTGCCGCCGATGGTGATCGGATTTACCGGGCTGGCGTTGCTCGGTCGCGCCGGAGAATTCATCCGCCCCTATCTGGTGGCGCGGCGGGCTCAGCTTCCGTTCTCCTCGCAGTTGGCAGTGTGGGCAGTCGAACGCACCTTCGATGTAGGAGCGTTCGCGGTGCTGATCGTGCTGGCGATTTTCCTGCCGAGCGCGCTGCAATCGATTCCGCATCCGGAATATTACCGGCAGTTCCGCGATGCCGGTTTTTTTCTGATCCTGGGAGTTTCAGGCGCAACTGTGGTTGCCGTCTTGATCAGCCGCTTCGGTGAGGCTATTGCGCAGTGGATGGAGAATAGATTTTCTCATGCGCCCGCCAGCCTCGGCCATCGTCTCGCCCAGAAAGTGCGTGATTTTGGTTTGGGATTAAACACGATTCAAGGACCATGGTCCTTGCTGACGCTGGCGGTGTTGTCGCTAGGAATTTGGTATGTAACGGCGTTGGCATATCAGGAAGTGACGCACTCGTATGGAGTGGCGGCGCTTGAGATTCCGGTGTCGCAACTGTTGATTCTGATGGGCGCAAGTATGGCAGGATCGATGCTGCAATTACCTGCCGTAGGCGGTGGCTCGCAGATGGCGACCATCGCGACTCTATCGGCCGTGTTCGATGTTCCCCCAGAGATGGCGGCGAGTTGCGGAATCCTTTTGTGGCTGGTGACCTTCGCCGCAGTCATCCCACTGGGTTTGGGATTGGCCCACTTCGAGAGATTGTCTCTGCGGAAATTGTCGGAAGAAAGTCATCAGGCGGACAGCGCGGAATTAGCTCGCCCATTGAAGTAAGCCGCGCTCCGTTTTTATTACGCGTGTCTATTACGTAGGTACGCCCCCGAGGCGTACGCGATTACCCTGTTACAATTTCCTTATTACTTCCAGACGTGCAATTCTCTAGAACCGATTCAGTTTCGATCGACACAGCGCCATGAAATGTCCTTTTTGCGGATTTGCCGAAGATAAGGTAGTGGACTCGCGAGAGAGTAAGGAGGCGGAGTCGATTCGCCGCCGGCGCGAGTGCCTGAAGTGCGGCAAGCGCTTCACTACTTACGAGCGCATCGACGAAATTCCGTACATGGTGGTGAAAAAAGACGGACGGCGCGAGAAGTTCGACCGCCAGAAAGTTTTGAATGGCTTGCTGCGTGCATGTGAAAAAAGGCCGGTCCCGATCAGCAAGCTGGAACAGATTGTGAACGAAGCGGAATCGTTCGTCATCGAGTCGCAGGAACGCGAGCGCAAGACCAGCGAACTGGGCGAACTCATCATGAACCGGCTACGGCGCTACGACAAAGTAGCTTACGTGCGATTCGCCTCGGTGTATCTGGATTTCAAAGATGTGAAAGAATTCATGAACGAATTGAGAGATTTGGTGAAAGTGAAGGAAAGGGTTTAGGGGCCAGGGACTAGGGGTTTCGCGAGAATGGATTTTTCAGCACAGAGAGTTTCTGATCCCTATCCCCTGAACCCTGACCCCTGGGCCTTAGAAAACCATGAGTCATAAAGTAACTCTTATTCCCGGCGATGGCATTGGGCCTGAAGTTTCCCAGGCCACGGTCCGCATTCTCGAAGCTACGGGCGTGAAGTTTGAGTGGGAGTCCTTCGCAGTTGGCGCCGATGCATTTGAGAAGCATGGCGAATACATTCCGAAGGAAGTGATCGAGTCGATTGAGCGCACGCATGTGGGGCTGAAGGGACCGGTGACAACGCCGGTTGGTGGCGGGTTTTCGAGCATCAACGTTGCGCTCCGCCAAAAGTTTGAGCTGTATGCGAACTTTCGCCCAATCCGAAATCTGCCGCACATTCCTACCCGCTATCCGGATGTCGATCTGATCATCGTGCGCGAGAACACTGAGAGCCTTTATTCGGGACTGGAGCATGAGGTCGTTCCCGGCGTTGTCGAGAGCCTGAAGATCATTACCGAAAAAGCCTCGACCCGCATCGCAAAATTTGCCTTCGAGTATGCGCGCAAAAACCAGCGCAAGAAGATTCACGCCATTCACAAAGCCAACATCATGAAGCTGTCGGATGGTTTATTCCTGCGCTGCTGCCGCACCGTGGCCAAGGGCTTCCCCGAGATCACCTATGGCGAGCACATCGTAGACAACACTTGCATGCAGTTGGTGATGAATCCGTATCAATACGACATGCTGGTGATGGAAAACCTTTACGGCGATATTATTTCGGACTTGTGCGCGGCGTTTGTGGGCGGGCTCGGATTTGTACCCAGCGCCAACCTGGGCGACCACTGCGCAATCTTTGAAGCCGTGCATGGGTCGGCTCCCGATATTGCCGGCAAAAACATCGCGAATCCCACGGCATTGTTGCGGTCGGGACTTCTCATGCTGAGGCATCTGGGCGAGTTCGATGCGTCCACGCAAATTCGTAATGCGTTGGAAAAGGTCTACCGCCATCCCGAAAAACTCACCAAAGATATTCCGGGTGGACAGGCCGGCACTTCGCAATTCGCCGATGCCGTGATTGAAGAGATGGAAAAAGCGAAGACCGCGTCAGTCTAGCAAGTCTCACTCTTCAGCCTAAAATTTCTGCAGACTTCGGCGACCACGTGACTTTCGGGCGTGACGCATCGGCCTTCCGATTGATGTAGCAACTCGATATTTCTTCCGCTCGCGCGGCATGTTTGCCCAAGCCCGACGCCCGAAAGCCGAAGCCCGCGCTCTTTTCGCGAGGTAAATTAATTTCCGCCATTGACTCTGGCCGCAGATGGGAGTAAATTCGCCCGTTCTGGGGAATCTGAGGGAATGGCGAAGACAACGCGCCGTGTGGGGGTAGTTCTGTTTCAGCTCGGCGGGCCGGATACGCTGGCTGCGATAGAACCTTTTCTTTATAACCTCTTTTGCGATCCCGATATTATTGACTTTCCTTTCGCCCGCCTCGGACGCAAACCTCTGGCCAAGCTCATTTCGACGACGCGCGCGCGTAAAGTGCAGCATCACTATGCGACCATTGGCGGAGGCTCGCCCATCCGTCGATTCACCGAGCGGCAGGCGCGGGCGCTGGAAACGGAACTGACTGGTCGCGGTCTCGATGTGCGTTGCTTCGTAGCGATGCGGTACTGGCATCCATTCACCCGCGAAGCTGTAGCGGAGTTGCAGGCGGCGCAATGTGACGAGGTTGTGTTGCTGCCCTTGTATCCGCAGCATTCTTCAACCACAACGGGATCGAGCTTGAACGAATGGCACCGCCTGTTCTGCGACGACGTTCCAGTACACAACGTGGGTGCCTTTTACCGGCATCCGATGTATTTGGATGCGGTGATCGAGAAGATTGAAGAGGCGCTGGCACGGTTTCCCGATCCCGAGCGAGCCGAGATTGTTTTCAGTGCGCACAGCATTCCGATGTCGATCGTTGCGAAGGGTGACCCGTACCAGCGGCAGATTGAGGAAACGGTGCGCCTTCTGATGGAGCGCGGGGGATGGCCGAACCGTCACCGGCTCTGCTACCAGAGCAAAGTTGGCGCGAGCAAATGGCTGCAGCCTTCCCTGCACCGCGCGCTGCACGATCTGGGAGCCGCTCAGGCGCGGGAAGTCTGCATTGTGCCGGTGGCCTTTGTTTCGGATCACGTGGAAACGCTCGGCGAGATCGATCACGAGGCGCGCGAAGAAGCGCGGCGGCTGGGCATTGAGCGGTTTGAAATGAGCGCGGGGCTGAACGATTCTCCTAAGTTTATTTCGGCGCTGGGAGAGCTGGTGCTGGAAGCGCTGGGCGAAAACGTTCGTGGGTGCGTTCCAGCTGTTGAGATTCTGAACGAGGCCGGGGCATCTTCGTTGGTGGCGGCCAGTTAGTCGACTCCGAGAAATCGGTTCGCAAAGTTTTACTCGTTAGTTAGAAAAGAACACGGAGGTAGAGTCATGGCGGAGCCGGAGGGCGCGAAGCCTATCCCGAATCCAGAGGCCGCGAAGCCTGCAGCCACGGGCGCTACGGATGCCACGAAGTACGTTGGCACGCCGGCGGTGGGAACGTCGAAGGCGGCAGCAGCGGCCGGACTTTCTTCGTCTGGCCCCTCGAACACTGACATCGACCGGCGGCGGCGCAGGCTGGTGTGGGTCGCCGTGACGGCATTTCTTACTGCGTGGTTCCTCGCATTCTTCCGATTCTTTCTTCCGCGCACTCTGTTCGAACCAAATACTGTCTTCAAGATCGGCTATCCATCGGAGTTCGCTCTCGGGGTCGACACCAAGTTTCAGCAGAAATACCGTATCTGGGTTGATCGCACGCCGGATCGCGTGTTCGTGATCTACGCGCGCTGCACGCACCTGGGTTGCACGCCGGATTGGAAGCCGAGCGAGAACAAATTCAAGTGTCCATGCCACGGCAGCGGTTACGACAGCGAAGGCATTAATTTTGAGGGACCGGCGCCGCGTCCCATGGACCGCGCGCACGTGGAACTCGCGCCCGATGGGCAGATCATTGTCGACACCTCGCGCCTGTATCAGTGGCCGAAGGGACTGCCGAGCAAGTTCAACGATCCAGGAGCATTTTTGGCGGGAGTGTAGCGTAGCGCCGGCGTCCCGCCGGCTATGGTAACGAAGAGGAATAATGGCTGACGAAAATAATCCGAACGGCAAGAACGGCAAAGTGGGACTGGTCGACCGCGTCAAAGAAGACATTCAGGCGATGAAGGTCGACATCCCCACTAAGGCGAAAGAGCAGATCGAAGGACTGAAAGATCCGACCAAGACTCAGGTCTACACCTCGATCTTCCGCCACAAGCACGATGACACTCCGCGCAACCGGGCGCTGGGCGTGCTTTCCAACGTGTTCCTGCATCTGCATCCGGCGAAGATCAATCGCGACGCAGTGCGCTACAGCTACACCTGGGGCATGGGCGGGATCACGTTTTTTCTGTTCATCATTCTCACCTACACCGGCGTTCTGCTGATGTTTTATTACCATCCCAGCAAGGTGCAGGCGTTTCGCGACGTGCTTTATCTCGAGCACGACGTACCCTTCGGCAAAATTCTGCGCAACATGCATCGCTGGGCCGCTCACTTGATGGTGATCGGCGTCTGGTTGCACATGTTTCGTGTTTTTCTGACGGGCTCGTATAAAAAGCCGCGCGAGTTTAACTGGAACATCGGCGTGCTGCTGCTGGTGTTTACCTTGTTGCTGTCGTTCACCGGTTATCTGCTGCCTGATGATCAACTCGGATTCTGGGCCGTAACCGTGGGCACGAACATGGCGCGAGCTACGCCGCTGCTCGGGCACGAAGGTCCGTTCGGCTCGATGCTCGGTATGACTCCATATAACGATGTGCGCTTCGGACTGCTGGGCGGTTCGATCGTCGATGCGAATGCCTTGCTGCGGTCGTACATTTGGCACTGCATCGGAATCCCGATTGTGGCTTCGATACTGATGATTGTGCATTTCTGGCGGGTAAGAAAAGATGGCGGAATTTCAGGTCCGGCGCCAGTGATGCTGGAGGCTGAAGGCGACAAGCCGCGCCGAGGACCGAAAGCGGCAGGTGAGTAGCAAAGAAACAGCAGGTTCCTCACCGGGCTTGCGCCCGGTTCGGAATGACAAGAATTTTTTAGTAGTGAACAACGAGAACAATTATGGACTGGCGACAAATTTGGGAAATTTGCTCGGCTCCAGATAACGTGCCGATCGTGGGCTTGATCCCGCTATTGGGCTTTTATATTTATCTGGCATGGAAGCAGGCGCACGCCAACGACGTATTGATCGAGCAACTCGAAGGCGACGCCGCCCTGGCCAAGACGCATCACCGCAAGACCTGGCCCTTTAAACCGGGCTGGCAGAAGGAAGTTCACGTCTGGCCATTTCTGTTGCGCATTGAATTTCTCGCAGCCATCATTGTCACAATTATTCTGATGGTCTGGTCGATCACGCTGAACGCCCCGCTAGAAGAGCCCGCCAATCCCAACCTCACGATGAATCCGGCAAAAGCTCCGTGGTACTTCCTGGGACTGCAGGAGATGCTCGTCTATTTCGACCCATGGATCGCCGGCGTAGTGATGCCCACAATGATCATCATCGGCCTAATGGTCATTCCTTATATTGATACGAATCCGCTGGGCAGCGGGTATTACACGTGGAAGCAGCGCAAGTTTTCGATTGGAACTTTTTTGTTTGGCTTCATTATTTTGTGGGTCGCGATGATCATTATTGGAACGTTCATCCGGGGGCCCGGATGGCAGTGGTTCTGGCCGGGGCAGACTTGGGATCACAATCGGCTGATCTATGAAGTGAATCGCGACTTGCCCGACATTTTTGGAATTGCTTCGAACCTGGGTAAAGCCATTTTCGGCGCGATTGTGGTCGGCGGTTATTACCTGCTCGGGGGATTTCTGGTTTATTCCCTATTCCGGCGATACATGGGGAAAGACTTTAAGCGCATGAGTCTGCTGCAATTCGGGCTCACGCAATTTCTCTTGCTGAGCATGGTGGCGTTGCCCTTGAAGATGGGGCTGCGGCTTTTGTGGCACATCAAGTATGTGTGGATTACGCCCTGGTTCAATGTTTAGAAACCGTCGTTGGCCGTTCGTCGTTGGCCGTTCGCCAATGATGCGCTGCCGACACTCAAGATGAATCGCGAACGACCATCGACCAAGGACCAACGACTGATTTCCGGAGGAAGCGGTGCCTGAACAACCTAATGCCGAGCAGGACCCGATCACAACTAAATCGTACGCGGCGTATTACCTGCTCGCGATGGTGATTCTGATGGCGACGTTGTTCTGGGCCTTGTGGGACGAGGCGTGGACGCAGCGTCCATGGAAGGCTTTCCAGGAGCAATGGCGAGACCGTTATAGCGCATTCTTGAATACTGCGCGCTCCAAGTCGTCCACCTCGGAAACAGACGTCGAGAAAAATCCGGATTACATCGCGCTCAAGCAAGCTTACGAGAAAACTTATCAGGATTCGAAAGCACAGGCCGAGGAAGCGCGGAAGGCTGTTGACGAAGTGACGGCGCGATTGCTTGCAGTGCAGAGCGTGTTCACAGATCGGCGGGCTTATGTGAACGCGCTCGGTTATGAAATCGAAACCAGCGACAGCGCTAGTTCGAAAGCCAGCAAGCAGAAAGAACTGGACGAATACAAAAAGAAAAAAGCGACCGTTGAGTTTCCGGACGGAAGCAAGAAGGAATTTGATTTCCCGCAGCTGGAACGAACTTATAACGAGATTCGAGACGAGCGCACGAAGAAAAGCCTGGAACTTGGCGAGGTATTAAAGCCCGTCACGGCGGCTAAAGCGAAGATGGATGAATACATCTCCGATCACATGGTCGATCTCACGCCGCAGCAGGTCGACGGATTGAAAAGGCGCGCGACTGAATGGGTTCCGGCGATCGTGCAGATTAACGTGGCCGACGCCAACATCGTGGACCGGTGCGAATCCTGCCACATGAATGCGCGGGAGCCGCTGAAAATCACGCTGGCGTCGATGACGCCGAAGGGCGAGAAGAAGCCGGATGAATACGCCGATGCGTTCACGAGCCATCCCGAGCCGGAGATATTGAAGATTCACGACCCGGAAAAGTTTGGCTGCTCGCCCTGCCATCAAGGGAACGGCCGCGCTACTACGAGTATTGAGAAGGCGCACGGGAATTACGAGCACTGGCTGTGGCCGCTGTATCCGAAGGAGAATGCGCAAGCCGGTTGTCAGAACTGCCATGCCGCCGACATGGTGCTGGCCAGCGGCGACGTGCAGTGGCAGACAATCAACGATGGCAAAGATCTTTTCCGCCAGAGAGGTTGCATGGGCTGCCATCGCTATGAGGGCTATGACAAAGAGCCTGAGGATTTGAACTCGATCGGGCAGCAGATCAAGCAGATTGAGACGCAGAAGAAAGACAATCTGAAGCAGACTGCCTACCTGATGAAGCAGGCGGATTCTGCCGAGTCGAACGACGAAGCCAATAAGCTAAACACCCAGGCTGTTGATTTAAGAGTTGCGAACAGCAAGCTGGACGGGCGTTTGCAGCAGCTCGATTACCAGTCGCACAGCCTGATGCAGGACCAGAAAAAAGTCGGTCCGAACCTGAAAGATGCACGGCTAAAGCTGAACAAGAATTGGATTCCCGTGTGGCTGAAGAAGCCTTCGGATTTTCGTCCTACGACGAAGATGCCGAACTTCCGGCTCACTGATCATCAGATTCAGGCGATTTCAGCGTACATCTGGCAATCGGGATTCACCGATGCATTGCCCACGCGCAAACCGGGAAACGTCGAGCACGGGAAAGAGTTATTTCAAACGCGCGGATGCCTGGCCTGCCATTCGATTGGCGAAGGCGATCAGGTGCAGGGCGGAGCTTTCGCCGCGAATCTGACCCGCGTCGGCGAAAAAGCGAATTACGATTATCTCGTGCGCTGGATTCATAATGCGCGCGAGCGCACGCGTCCTTATTGTCCTTATGAGAAGAAGGACATCGGTCCCGAGGATTACGCTAAGAAGGGACTTCCCTATCAGTTCGATCTTGATCACAGCAAGTGTCCTAACGACGGGCACGAACTGCAAGTACAGAACATGACGGTGATGCCGAGCCTGCGTCTGTCTCCTGAGGATGCGGAAGACATTGCAACTTATCTGATGACGCAGAAGAAGCAGGAACCGTCGTCGTATCCGGATGCGGCGTTCATGGATGATCCGGCTCTGAAGGCTGAGGGCCAGCGGTGGATCAGGCACTATGGTTGCTCTGGCTGCCATGAGATTGCTGGCATGGAAGACGAGGGACGCATCGGCACTGAGTTAACTTACGAAGGCAGCAAACCGATCGAGCGTCTCGACTTCGCGTTATTTACCACGGTGGCGCAGCGCGGCGGCAAAGACGCCGAACCCATTACCGATAAAGACGATCTGGCGCGTCTGCCGGATGGTCCAGCGAAAGAGCCGTGGTACGACCAGAAAGGATTCTTCGAGCACAAACTTGCCGAGCCCAACGTTTACGATAAAGGCAAGATCAAGGGCGAACTCGAGGCATCGCGCATGCCCAACCTGCACCTTACGAAGGACCAAGTGCTCGATCTCACGACCTTCCTGCTGGGTAGCGAAGAGACTTCCCTGCCCGCGAGTTATCAATACAAGCCGGGCGACGCGCGGCACGATATTCAGGAGGGCTGGTGGATCATCAAGAAATACAATTGCATGGGCTGCCACCAGTTCATCCCCGGTCAGAAAACGATCCTGATGGGATTGAAGCAGTATCAGGATATTCAGGAGCAACTGCCTCCGAAGCTTCTGACTGAAGGCGCGCGCGTCGATCCGGAGTGGTTGCGGAAGTTTCTGTCGAATCCGGCTTTGAGCACCACAGATACGAACCGCAACGGAGTGCGGCCTTACTTGAAAGTGCGCATGCCCACGTTCTCGTTCTCCGATAACGAACTGCGCAAACTGGTGCGCTTCTTCGAGGCGCTGTCGCAGCAACCGCTGCCCTACATTCCGGAAGAGGTGCCGGTGCTGACGGCGAAGGAAACGGATATGGCGCGCAGCTTGTTCTCCAGCTCAGCGGCCCCTTGCTTGAAGTGCCACGCTACCGGCGATCCTGCTCACGACAAGATCGCTACCGCGCCGAACTTCCTACTCGCTAAGGAACGTTTGAAGCCGGATTGGGTTGAGCGATGGATTACCGATCCGCAGGCAGTCAGTCCGGGAACGTCGATGCCCTCGGGATTATTCAAGCAACAGAATAATCAGTGGGTATTCGCCGGACCTACGCCGCCCTCGTTCCAGGGTTATGACGGGGATCACCGCAAGCTGCTGACCGATTACATCTTCCTATTGACAGCGGAGGAACAGCGGAAAGTGGCGGCGTCTATGCCGCATGCGAAGGCAGCAGTGCAGCCGAAGAGCGATCGACGGCAGGCTGTGGTGGAGGCGCATCAAGCAATCACTGGTGGTTCGCGGTAAAATGGAGGGTTCGGTGGGAGGCGGTGTGCCGCCCATAATGCCTCTGCAGTCAAACACCAGGGTCCCTCGCTTCGCTCGGGATGACATGCTTTTTCGGGATGAGAGAGTTTCTTGAATTGACTACTAGAAAAAGAAAGAAGGAAATCATGAATAAGAAAACCAGTTGGATGGTAGCGGCCAGCATGCTGGCGCTATGCGCGCTGCTGCTTACGATGGCGTGTAACAAGCAGTCGAACACGGAGCAGTCGAGCAATAACATGTCCCAGACAACGGCGACCGCTCCCGTGGCTACGCCGATTGATCCGGCGACGGTGGCCACCGTGAATGGCACGGTGAAGTTTGATGGCGCGGCACCGAAAGCGGCGAAGATCGACATGAGCCAGGATCCGGCCTGCAAAGGCATGAACGAAGCAGAAGCCATCGTGGTTGATAACGGCGATCTCGCGAACGTATTCGTGTACGTGAAGGACGGGCTTGGCAGCCGCACCTTCGACGTTCCAAAAAATGAAGTCGTGCTCGACCAGAGCGGCTGCAAATATCATCCGCATGTTTTGGGCGTGATGGCTGGGCAGACCGTGCAGATTAAGAATGACGATCAGACCACACACAATATCCATCCCACGCCGAAAGACAATCGCGAGTGGAATGAATCGCAACCGCCGGCGGCCGCTCCGCTCGAGAAGAACTTTGCCCGCGAAGAAATCATGCTTCCCGTGAAGTGCAATCAGCATCCGTGGATGAAGATGTACATGAACGTCGTCAAGAGCCCGTTCTATGCGGTCACCGACAAGAGCGGGAAATATGAAATCAAGGGACTGCCTCCGGGCGATTACACGATCGCATTTGTGCACGAGAAGCTGGGAGAGCAAGACCAGAAGGTAACGGTTGGACCGAAAGACACGAAGACGGTGGACCAGAGCTTCAAGGCTGCGGGCGAGTAGGCTCCTTCAGTTCGTTTCGTTTCGGTTAAAATAATCAGCGCAGCGGGTTGGCCGGTAGCGCAACCCGCGCGCGTTTATAGGCAGCGGCTTCAACTTTGTGTTCATCCAAGGGGAATAGTCTGAGCACGAATCCAGCCATATACAACCGCGCCCATCACGCCTTTGCCGTGTTTACTGCTTGCGCGACGCTGGTTGTAATCACGGCCGGAGCGTTGGTCACCAGCAACGATGCCGGGCTGTCGGTTCCCGACTGGCCGACGTCGTTTGGCTATCTGGTAAAGGTGCCGCAATTCGTGGGCGGCGTGCGCTACGAGTGGAGTCATCGAATGGTGGCGGGCACGCTGGTGTCGCTGACCCTGGCCATCGCGGTCTGGACTCTGCTGGTGGAACGGCGCCGCTGGTTGCGTTGGCTGGCGATTGGAGCTTTCTGCACCGTCATCGCACAGGCCATTCTCGGCGGACTTACAGTTTTGCTTTTCCAGCCGCCGTGGATTTCTACGGCACACGCCACAGTTGCGCAAACGTTTTTCTGTATCGCGGTTTCGATTGCGCTCTTCACCGGGAAAAAATGGGTCGAAGAAGTGCCACGCGTGGAGTTCGACTCGCGCCGGCCCAGCCTCATCACGCTGACGTTGCTTTCGATTCTCGTGCTCTACCTGCAACTCATCCTCGGCGGAATGTTCCGCCATCACGGGATGAGTTGGTGGCCGCATGTGCTGAATGCTGTGACGGTATCGTTCGTGCTGGCCTGGACGGCAGTGCGGGCAATCTCCGTCTATTCGAACATTGAAGCGGTGCGACGTCCGGCAATAATCATGCTGTCGCTTTTGATTACGCAGCTCTGCCTGGGTTTCACAGCGTTCTTGACTCGAGTCGCGTGGGGCAGAGACACGGCGCAACCGGAACTGCCAATGGTTGTGTCTACTGTTGCTCACGTGGCCGTGGGAGCGCTGCTGCTGGCAACTACGGTGGTGCTCGCAATTCAGGTGTGGCGGCACGTCCCGGTCGCGTTTGCGGAGCGCGTTCCCCAGGCGCAGCGGAATGCTTCGCCTGCGTAAGCAGTGTCAGATCAGTTTGCCTGTTTTGTTCATTCTCATTACGCTGGATGCGATATCGTCGTAAACTGGTAGTGCACTCATCCAGGAACCCCTTTGGTCTCGAAAGTTTCCGCCATCGCCGATGCCGCCCCGGAACTCACACTTGCTTCCGTGACGCCCGTCATTTCCGTAGAGAACCTGGTGCATCGCTATGAGAACCGCACTGCCCTGAATGGAGTTTCGTTCGACGTGCGTCCAGCGGAACTGTTCGGGCTGCTGGGGCCGAATGGCAGCGGCAAGACCACGCTGTTCCGGATTCTTTCCACCTTGATGCTTCCGACTGCAGGCCGCGCTACGATCATGGGCTGCGATGCAGCGCAGGAACCGGCGCGTTTGCGGCGGCAGATTGGCGTGGTCTTTCAGGCACAGAGCGTTGATGTCAAACTGACGGCCTACGAAAATCTTTGGCATCAGGGACATCTTTACGGATTGCGCGGATCCCCGTTGAAGAAGCGGATTCAAGAGATTCTTTCGCGCGTTGGGTTGGCGGATCGCGCTAAGGAACTGGTCGAAACTTTTTCTGGTGGAATGCAGCGGCGCATCGAGTTGGCTAAGGGATTGTTGCATCATCCTGGAGTGCTGCTGCTGGATGAGCCGACCACGGGACTCGACCCTGGCGCGCGGCGCGATCTTTGGCAGTATCTGCAGACGCTGCGCGACGAAGAGCATGTTTCGGTGCTCGTCACCACGCATCTGATGGAAGAGGCTGAGCGCTGCGACCGGCTCGCCATTATGAACGAAGGCAACCTGGTGGCGCTGGGCACGCCTGCGGAGTTGAAAAGCGAGATCGGCGGAGATGTGGTGCTGCTTGAAGCTGCCCATGACGCGGGATTGCTGGCTGAGCGAATCCGTGCGCGCTTTCACGTGGAGACTACCATCCTCGACAATCAGGTGCGGATCGAGCGCGAAGGAGCGCACCGCTTTGTAACTGAAGTGGTCGAGGCTTTCCCCGGAGAGATCGAGGGGATATCAGTGAGCAAGCCGGCGGTCGAAGATGTTTTCATTCGCCGTACTGGGCACAAGTTCTGGACCGAGCAAAACGACGCGCAGACCGCAGAAGAACAGAGCAGGAGGTAATTTTGCGACCTATGATGCTTGTACTCTCTCTTGTGCTTGCCATCTTCCCGTTGCTGGGAGTGGTGTGGATTTTCATGAGTGGCATGATTACCCTGTCGCCGCCGTCGGCCACGATCGATGGCCTGTTCATGACATTGATCTTGCTCGCGCTTTCGGGAACTTTCATGCTGAATGCGTACTGGGAAATGCGCGATCAGGGCATCATAAAAAAGAAAACCGTGGCTCCGGCGGCCAAGGTTGCTGCACCGAAAGCGAGTTAGTTTAATGGCCACACAAACCGTTGCACTGTCGAGACCGCTTGGACCCGCTTCTGCGGGAGTGTTGCTGCCCGCGTTTACGCTGTGGTGGCGTGAGATTGTGCGCTTCTACCGGCAGAAGTCGCGCGTGGTCGGAGTGCTGGCGTCGCCGCTGGTTTTCTGGATTGTGCTGGGATCAGGATTTGGCAACTCTTTCAGCTCGGCCGCCGGGCCGGCGCAGCAGCATTACATGGATTATTTTTATCCGGGCACGCTGATTCTGATTGTGCTTTTCACTTCGATCTTCGCGATGATGTCGCTCATCGAAGACCGCAAGGAAGGATTTCTGCTCTCGGTTATGGTCGCACCTGTGCCCCGCTCGGCGATTGTCCTGGGCAAAGTTCTCGGTGGCACAACACTCGCGGCAGTCCAAGGAATGGTCTTCCTGGTGTTCGCGCCGTTCGCGGGCGTTCACCTTGGGCTGGTTCAGGTTTTGCTGGTGGCAGTCGTTGTCTTTCTTGTGTCGTTCGCGCTGACTGGGCTGGGCTTTGCGATCGCGTGGCCGATGGATTCAACCTCAGCTTTCCACGGCATCATCAATCTTTTTCTGATTCCGCTTTGGCTGTTGTCCGGCGCGCTGTTTCCGCTGTCTGGCGCCTCGGTATGGATTCGCGCCTTAATGTATATGAACCCGCTCACCTATGGGGTTGAGGCGCTGCGGGACTTGCTCTATCCGGGGATCGAAACGCAGTTTCCTCTGCCCTCGGCGATGGCCACACTGCTTTTGTTTTCTTTGGTGATGTTTGGGCTCGCATTCCTGATGGCAAACCGACGCAGCACGAGGCCGGCCGCGTGATCCCGGAGCAATACGCTTACTTTCCAGCGCTGATTGCGAGTTTGAACGGAGCTAGCGCAGTGCTGCTGTTGATCGGACGTTATCTGATTGATCGCGGCCGCATCGCCGCGCATCGAGCGTGCATGATCGCCGCCGTGGTCTCGTCAGCGTTGTTCTTGGCTTGCTACTTGTATTTCCATTATCACGTCGGCGATATCCGTTTTCTCGGTGATCATTTTTGGCATGTTGTTTACTTGGTCGTCCTGATTCCTCACGTCACGCTGGCCATCATCATTGTTCCCATGGTAGTCATCACGTTGAGCCGGGGACTGCGGGGCCGTTATGATCGTCATCGCGCCATTGCGCGCTGGACGTGGCCGTTGTGGATGTACGTTAGCGTGACCGGCGTGCTTGTGTACTTCATGCTTTATCAGTGGTTCCCACACAGCTAATTTTCACCACAGAGGCACAGAGACACAGAGAAGAACAAAATCAGAAGAAGTTTTTTCGTAGTTTTCTCTGTGACTCTGTGTCTCTGTGGTGAATGGATTCGATGTATGGCGATCGTGAGATTGAAAATCGACGTGGCCGGAACTGGCGGCGACGAGGCATGGCGCGAGATCAATCAGTTTGATCAGATTCAGAGCGCCGACTTCGGCCCGCAATTCGGCAGCGGCGGACTCGCCCCAGGCCAAGTAGCCACGACCCCGCCAAGCGAATCGACGCCAAAGCCTTACCCCAAAGGCGCATGGATTGGAGCTGAAATCCGGCTGCAGACGCCGCTTCTGGCGCAGTATGCCGTTTCGCATTATCTCGAGCAGGAGCGCGTGCTCGATGCCGATGTCGTAGAGTAAGAGCAACAATTCGTCCGTCTGCAAGTTATGTCAGCCAAGCCGATTCCAGTTTCGCCCATCGACGACGCGCAAGCGCGAAAGCCGGGCATGTCTCGCGCGCAGAAGCTGCTCTTTTTCGTGACCGCGTGGCTGATCTGCCTGATGCCTTTTCTGTTTTGGTGGAACACATGGTTCGGGCGTAAGCTCTCGGACCAGCAGTTGACAGTGTACCTGCACGACACGAAGAAGCCGCGGCACATTCAACAAGCGCTGGTGCAGGTGGGCGAACGTATCACGCGGCAGGATGCCAGCGCGAAGAATTGGTATCCGGAGTTGGTGCGACTGGCGGCCGATCCGGTGGAGGAAGTGCGCAACACCGACGCGTGGGTCATGGGCCAGGACACGGCGGGTGCAGGCTTTCATGAGGCACTGCTGAAACTGCTATCCGACCCCTCACCGATGGTTCGCGGAAATGCCGCGCTGTCGCTGGTGCGCTTCGGCGATGCATCCGGCCGTCTGCAGATTCTGGCACTGCTGCAGCCCGCGCAGATTGCTTCCCCCGAATCCGGCCGCATTGTTGATGCGGACCGCCCTGGAACTGCGATCCATCAAGGCGGGATGATTGCGAAACTGGAGTACGGACAAAAACAGATCGCGGAAATTCGTTCGCCAATTCCCGGCCGGATTCGCTCGGTCGCTGGGACCGGAGCGAATGTCGCCTCGGGAGCGAAGGTAGCAGTAGTCGATCCCGCTAATGAACAAGTGTGGGAAGCGCTGCGCGCGCTTTATCTCATCGGCCAACTCGACGATCTACCTTCGATTCGCCCTTACGAACGCGACGTGCCAGATGTTTCAAACGATGTGCGTCAACAGGCAACGGAGACGGAACAAGCGATAAGGAAAAGATCGGGCTCTTAATCCCGGCGGTCACCCGGCCGCTTCCGTTACTACTCGCTCCACATCTTTCCCCGCCGCCGACCTTGGATCGACAAGCTCGAAATGCCCCGCGCCCGCAATCTGTACCAGTCGCGCATTCTCCTTCATTTTGTCCTTTGCGCTCGTGTAATCAATGCTGAAATCCGGTGGAACGACGTCGTCGACCGCACCATGCACAAGGAATTGCCGCGCGACTATTGCCAGCTTCATCGGATCCGCTTCTCGATAGTGATCCGCAACCTCTGCGGGAGTCCCGCCCAGAAACTCGACGACCGCGTTATTGCTCAAATGCAGCTGATACGCGCGCTGCAAGTCCACGACGCCAGCCAGGGATACAACTGCCTTCACCCCGGTCTCACGCGCTGCTAGACAAAGAGCAAGCTGTCCTCCGGCCGAGTGACCAATCACCACGATTCGCCGAACATCGAAGTCGTACTTGGGCGCATTCTGGATAAGAAATTGATAGACTGCACGCACATCCGCAAAAGTCCCCGGCCATCCACCACCTGAATTGCCCACACGCCGGTATTCGATGTTCGCGGACGCGATTCCCTTTGCCGTTAACGCCGCGCACAGATGCCCCATGTAAACCAGATCGTATTTCGCGCGCCAGTAGCCTCCGTGAATGGCGATCGCCAGCGCATGGGGTCTTATTTCTTTCGGCAGTCGGAAATCAACAAAATGATTCTCGTCGCTGCCGTAAGCAACGCGGGCGTCCGCCTTGGGCGGCGGCAGATTTAAAATGTCATCGGACGATTTCATAGCGAAAGAAAACCTTAACCACGGAGGACACGGGGGACACAGGGTAAGGCAAATCTGCTCCTACTCATACCTCAGTGCCTCGATCGGATCCAACCTTGACGCGCGCATTGCCGGAATCATGCCGCTCACCACGCCCACTACCGCCAGGATTGCGGTCGCCACCAGCAGAATCATCGGCGAAACAACCAGCCGGATGTCTCCCGCCTCGGCGTGCTTCGCCATCGCGCTATAAAACGTCAGCCGTCCTACCGATATCGATATCAGATAAGAGAGAACAATTCCCAGCACTCCCCCGACAGCGGTGATTACCATCGCTTCCGCGAGAAACTGAAAGAGGATGTCGCGCCGCCGCGCCCCCAACGCTTTCTCCACGCCGATCTCCCGCGTGCGCTGCGTAACCGAGACGAGCATGATGTTCATGAGCCCCACTCCGCCAATCCCCAGCGTAAGCGCGCCGATGAAAGCCAACAGCACCTTCAGAGCCATCGAAATGATCGCGAACTGCGCCAGCTGTTTCTGCGCATCGTCTACATGAACGGCCTGTTCATCTGTACTCTTAAAGTTATGCGCCGCCGCCAGCGTATCGCGAATCGTCCTATCCAACTTGTCGTGATCAAGGCCCAGCGAGTCCATCCAGATTCCATCGAGGTAATGATTGTCTTTCACCACATCCATCGAATTGAACGGGATGTAAATGATGCGGTTGTCGTCGTCGTTGCCCTCCTGCATGCGCGCCTTCACCACTCCGACTATCTCGAAGGTGACTCCGTTGACTCGGATGTCCTGGCCCAGCGCTGGCATGCCTGAAAACAGCTTCTCTTTTGCTTCTGATCCGATCGCGGCAAGCAAACCGTGGCGATCGTTGTCCGCATCATCGATGAAGCGTCCCTGACTCATTTCAAGGGCCCAGATGTCTTGAATCGAGGGATCGAGGCCTAGCACGGGCATGGTGAACGAGCGATTGCCGTTCTGCACGGTCACTTCCTTATTGCACATGCGCGCCACGTGCTTGCACAGGGGTACGTTGTTGCGCAGCAGTTCCATGTCATCGCTGGTAAACCGCACCTGAACTCCCGCTTTGTTGCCGCCTGCTTGTTCTGAGGTCCGCCCGGGAAATACTCCTACTGCCGTCGCGCCGAAGCTCTCGAAAATATTCACGATTGCTCGCGCGAAGCCGTTTCCGTAGGCCAGCAGCAGTACCACTGTCGCAATGCCCCACGCCATTCCAGCCATGGTCAGCAAGGTCTTGCGCAAGTCGTGCCGCATGGCCGAGAACGCTTGTTGTAGTAAATCTCGATGCATAAGTTTCAGCTTCTAGCTTCTAGCTCCCAGCTTCTAGCTCCTAGCCAGAACGGATGATGGCCAAAGCCAGTAGCTGCTTTTACTCTTTCCGCAGCGCTTCTACCGGTTGCAGCATCGCTGCCCGCCGCGCCGGATACAATCCCGCCGCGACTCCTGCCAATGCTAGTGAGCCTACCGCGAGCAAGGCCGTCTTGGCCACCAGTTTCGGCGCGTCAAATCCCTGGCCCAGCGACACTCCCGAGAAAGCGCCCATCAAACCCGCGGCTGCTGCGATTCCGATTCCTCCGCTAAGAAGGGTCAGGAACGCGCCTTCGACAAAAAATTGGAACATGATGCTGGCGTTGGTTGCACCCAGAGCCTTGCGCAATCCGATCTCTCGCGTGCGGTCCGCGACTGCTACGAGCATAATGTTAATGATGCCGATCGCTCCCAGCGTGAGCGTCACCAGTCCCACACTCCCGAGGAACGTATCCATGGCGTCGAAAATCTTATCGACTTGCTCCCAGGTCTGCACTGAATCCCACTCGTCGAACGAATCCGGATTATTGGGGTCGAATCCGTGGTTCCGCGCGATCACCTGGTGTACTTCTTGCAGTGCCTTCGTATGGAGAGCCCGCGTCTTGGGCTGGTAATTTATAAACGAGATGACATCGGGCGCATCCCCGACCTTGGTCAATCGAAAATATTCGCGCATGGTGCTGTACGGAACATAGCTTTGAAGGTTCTGTCCGTTGTCATCGCCGTGTCCGGTTCGCTGAAGTGTGCCCACCACTTCAAATTGCACTCCGTTCACCAGGATCGTGCTGCCTACAGAGGGCCGTCCGAGAAACAAAGTCCGGCGCGCTTCGTCGCCCAGCACAATTACGGTCCGCTTCTGCGCGTCATCCATGTCATTCAGCCAGCGCCCTTCCTTGATCGGAAGGTAGCGGATCTGATTTAACAGCGCCGGGGTTCCGAGGATCTGGCCGCTGGCCTGGAAGAAGTCGCTGACCGCTCGCAGATCCCCGCGCTGAATTATCGGCGCGGCCGCCGCAACGCTCTTGCAGTCGCGAAGAATGTCGAGGTAGTCGCGGTAGGTTAGGTAATATTGTCGCAACGAGGTGAAACTTCCCTGCATCACCGGAGCTCGGCCCGACCAGATGAACATCACGTTCACGCCCAGCGTGTCGAATCCCTTCTTATTTCCAGAGCGGAACCCCTCGCCTAGTCCGACCAGCAACAAAAGAGAGAAGACTCCCCAGGCGATCCCGAACATGGTGAGAAACGAGCGCAGTTTGTGCCCCCACAGCGTTCGTAGGGTCTGCCCGAAGATGTCGAGAATGAGCCGCACTCCCGTCATTATATGGGCTGCGTATCAAAGCTTAATGCCACGAAGGAGAGATTCTGTATTAGCATTCACTGAGTTGCAATAATATCGACGGAATGCAATCGGAATCCCTACATTTCCCCGCAACTCCCATCGCCTTGAAAATGGCGGTTGCGATCGGCATCGGAATGCTGGTCGGAATGGAACGCGAATGGTCCAACAAAGACGTAGGAATTAGAACCTTCGCCCTCGTCGCCCTGCTCGGCATGCTCGCTTCGCTTGTCGCACAGAGTGTAGCCATCGCGGCATTGATCGGTGTGTTCTTGCTGGTTGCCGCGATGAATACACGCAGTATTCTGCACGATCGCTCGCTGGAAATCACCACTTCTGCGGCTTTGATGGTGAACTACTTGCTCGGCGTTCTGGTCGGACTCGGTCACATCTTCACGCCGGTGGCGGGTGCGATCGTCATGACCATGCTTCTCGCGTGGAAGACGGAACTAAGCCGGTTCGCCGGCGGTTTGCAGCCGGCTGAGATTCGCAGCGCCGTCTTACTGGGACTGATCGGCTTTGTCATCTATCCGGTGCTCCCCAACCGCTATGTTGACCCTTGGCAACTTTTCAACCCCAGCGACGCGTGGATCAGTGTTATCGCCATCGCTGGAATTGGATTTGTGAATTACGTCTTCCTCCGCATTTACAGTACACGCGGCCTTTATCTCGGTGCGCTGTTCGGTGGATTGGTGAATAGCAGCGCTACGGTTGCGGAGCTGGGCACTCGCCTGCGGGCGACTGGTTTGGTTGGCAGGGCGACAACTCTGTGCCTGTTGACTACGATTGCCATGTTCGCGAGAAATCTGATTCTCGCCACAATCTTTTCACCCCGATCTCTGAGTGCAACCCTTGTGCCGCTCCTGGCCATGACTCTGGTTGCCGGGTTCTGGGTGTGGCGGGACCGCAGAATTGAAGAAAGCGTGCCCGGCACGCTAACGCTCACCTCTCCGATCTCGCTGACAAAGGTTCTCTGGTTCGGAATAGTGTTCATTTCCATAGAAATCGGCGGGACTCTCCTCACCCGATACTTTGGCAGCGGAGGCATGCTTGCCACCGGCATTTTCGGTGGGCTGGTAAGCAGCGCAAGTACTACAGCCGCGGCCGCCACCATGGCGATGCACGGCAAAATAACCGCCGCCCTCGCGGGTAGTACAACCGTGCTTACTTCTTTGGCCAGTGCCGGCGTGAACCTGCCAATTGTCTGGCGCACTACCAGAGATAAAGCTGTTACCAGGGCGTTAACTATTAAGATGGCCACTGTGATTGGGACGGGTATCGTCGCAGTCACGATCGACCGCATCTTTCAGTTCTCGGAGTTACTGCTTCGAAAATAAAGCTGCCTGAGCGCAAAGGAAAAGTGTTTCTCATTCCCGAACAAATCATTTCTCTCTCTGCCAGAATTCAGCTATCCTCTAGCCCGGATGACTACGCTGCCTCTTTCCGAGCTTCTCGGCGCCACCGTGTATGACGCGTCTGGGGCGGCGGCCGGGCGCGTGCGCGAAGTCACCCTTGCTCCTCAGGAAGACCGCGACCGAATTGCCTCATTTATCGTCAAAACGAAGTCCGGCAACCGCGTGCTTCCCTTCTCCGCCGTTTCCACTATTGACGGCAATATTCATAGCTCGAGCAAACCCACGGACTGGCCCGCCGCCAACGGCGCAGAAGGCTTGTTTCTGCTGGAACGCGATCTGTTAGATCAACAGGTCATCGACATTAATGGACGCAAAGTAGTTCGTGTTAACGACGTCGACCTTCGAGTCGATGCCATGATCGAGGCCGGGCGCACTCACGCCGTGCTGCGCGTTCAGTCTGTGGATATCGGCGCCCGTGGCGCCATTCGGCGCCTTCTGCGAGGTCTCGCGCCCCGCGCGGCTCTCCACGTCCTGCTTCAGAGAATTCCTCCGCGCACCATCCCGTGGAGCTTTATCGATTTAATCGAAACTGATCCCGCGCGCCGCATCAAACTCAAGATCTCGCACGAAGGCTTGGCGACGCTCCATCCGGCTGATATCGCCGACATCGTCGAAGATCTCGCCCCAGACGAGCGCGAAGCCGTCTTCCGGACGCTGGACGAAGATGTGGCGGCCGAAACGTTGGAAGAAGTTGATCCCAAGGTCCAGAAGGCGATCGTCGAATCACTTGACTCCGAGCGAGCTGCCGACATCGTCGAGGAAATGGATCCCGACGCCGCCGCCGACCTTTTGGCAGATCTCTCTCAGGATCGTACGGAACAGATCCTCGTCGAGATGGAACCCGGCGCCAGCCAGGAAGTCGTCGAACTGCTCGAGCACCGCGAAGAAACAGCTGCTGGACGCATGACCACGGAGTTCCTTGCCCTTCCGGTGACGGCCACAGTTGAGAACGCCATCGGCGTCATGCGTGAATTCGAGGGCGGCGTTGAATCTGTCAGCAATATTTACCTCGTCGACTCCCACGGCACGCTGGCGGGCGCTGTTCCCCTGGTAAAACTTGTTCTGGCCGAGTCCAACACGCCGCTCCTTTCTCTCACTCAGGAGCCTCTGGTCTTCACTCACAAAGAGACCGGCGACAACGAGGTCGCCGAACTTTTCGACAAGTACAATCTTGTGACTCTCCCAGTGATCGACGAGCACAACAAGCTAGTCGGTGTCGTTACGTCCGATGACGTGATCACCATGCTCCGCGGCAAATTGTAAGGAGTTACCCTGTGACCCTCTGTGTCCCCTGTGGTTGAGCTTTTGTTTTATCCGTGCGAATCCGTGTAAATCCATGGCCAAGTGCTTCTTCCTGCCGACTCGGTATAATCATTCGTTCTAGGAGACACCTTTGCCCTTCGACGACCTCCGCCAATGGATCGACGCTCTCGACCGCGCCGGCGAACTCAAGCACATTCAAACCGAAGCAGACCCTATCCTGGAAATCCCGGAGATCACAGACCGTGTCAGCAAATCGAAAACGGGGCAACCCGGCGGCCCCGCTCTTTTATTCGAAAATATCAAGAACTACCCGGGCTCACAGCTCCTGATCAATCAGTTCGGCTCCGAAGCTCGGATGAAGCTGGCCCTTGGCGTCAACTCGTTCGACGAATTCGCCAACCGCATCCGCGTCTTCATGGATCTCAAATCCCCGCAAGGCTTCCTCGACAAACTGAAAATGCTTCCTCTCTTAACCGAGGCTGGTAAGTTTTTTCCTAAGACTGTCCCGACCGGTCCGTGCAAAGAAGTAATCAAGCGCGATAATTTTTCGCTCCTTGATTTCCCCATCCTGCAGTGCTGGCCCCAGGATGGCGGCCGATTCATCACTCTTCCCTGCGTAACCACCCGCGACCCGAAATCCGGTAAACGCAATGTTGGAATGTATCGCCTCCAGGTCTACGACGCCCGCACTACTGGAGCGCATTGGCAGAGACAGAAGGTTGCAGCGGAGCATGCGAGGCAGCGCATGAGAGCGGCCGTCGAAGATACGTCCGCTGCAGTCGATATCATGGCGCGTACATCGGGAGGCCAGGTTCTGGCTGACGGAAATCATCCTTCGGGAAAGATGGAAGTTGCCGTCGCCATTGGCACTGACCCTGCGGTCACTTTTTCCGCCATCGTCCCGGCGCCGCCGGACGTTGAGGAATATCTGATCGCCGGATTTCTTCGCGCCGCTCCTGTCGAACTTGTTAAGTGCGAGACCGTCGACCTGGAAGTCCCCGCCACCAGCGAAATCGTTCTTGAAGGCTACGTGAATCTCGACGAACTCCGCACCGAGGGTCCTTTTGGAGACCACACTGGCTTCTATTCGCTCGAAGATCTCTATCCTGTCTTCCACGTCACGTGCATTACGCATCGCAAAGATCCCATCTATGCCACCACCATCGTCGGGAAGCCGCCGATGGAAGACGCTTACATGGGCAAAGCGGTCGAGCGCGTTTTTCTGCCGCTGATGCGCCTGACAATTCCGGAGTTGGTGGACATCAACCTTCCCGTCGAAGGCGTTTTCCACAACCTGATGATCGTTTCGATTCGCAAGTCTTATCCCGGACAGGCTCGCAAGGTGATGAACGCCATCTGGTCGCTGGGCCAAGCTATGTTCACCAAGTGCATCATCGTGGTCGACGAAGACGTTGACGTGCAGAACATTCCCGACGTCACGCTGAAGGCGCTCAACCACATCGACCCGGAACGAGACATTCAATTCACTCTAGGCCCCGTCGACTCGCTCGATCATGCCTCCCGCCTCGCTAATTACGGCTCCAAGATGGGCATCGACGCAACCCGCAAATGGCCTACCGAAGGCTTCACGCGGCCCTGGCCCGATGAGATCGTTATGGATGCAAAGACGAAAGCGATGGTCGACGGCAAATGGAAAGCGCTGGCTAAAGAACTGGGGATCGACTGAAGTGCATCGCAATTCGATCTGCGAACATCGAATTGGGAAATCATCTTTTGTGTGGAACAGAGAACGAGCATGGCCAAACCAATCCTGCTAAGCGTGGACGACGATTCGGATGTTTTGCGGGCGATCGAGCGCGATCTGCGCTCGCAGTACGGCGCTGAATATCGCGTGATAGGAAGCGATTCGCCTGAGGGGGCGCTCGATCTGTTAAAGCAGTTGCAGTTGCGTAATGACAGCGTGGCTTTATTGCTTGCCGACCAACGCATGCCGCGCATGGATGGCGTGGAATTTCTGCAACAGGCAATGGGAATTTTCCCCGGCGCAAAGCGGGCGTTGCTTACTGCGTATGCGGATACCAATGCCGCGATCAGCGCCATCAATCAGGCCAGCATTAATTATTTTTTCCTGAAGCCGTGGGACCCGCCATCCGAGCACTTGTATCCGCAACTGGATGACTTGCTCGACGATTGGCAGGCTTCGTTCCATCCCGCGTTTCAAGGAATCCGCGTGCTGGGCACCCGCTGGTCACCGAAATGTTATGAGCTTCGGGATTTCCTGGCGCGCAATCGTGTTCCTTATGAGTGGACCGACGTCGAGCTTTCTGCGAACGACCCGGAAACCAAACGATTGCTGGAAGCTCTGGGTCCAGAGGTTGCAAATCTACCCGTAGTCCTCTTCCCCGACGGAACAAAGCTGCTTGAGGGTGCACCGGCGGACGTTGCGCAAAAGGTCGGGCTGCGCACTCGCGCACAGACCAGTTTCTATGATTTGGCGATTGTAGGCGGCGGACCGGCGGGTTTGGCGGCTGCCGTTTATGGAGCGTCCGAAGGCCTTCACACGGTGATGATTGAGCGGGAGGCACCCGGCGGTCAGGCTGGCATGAGTTCGCGCATCGAGAACTATCTTGGCTTTCCTGCCGGGCTCAGTGGCACCGACCTGGCGCGCCGCGCCGTGGTGCAAGCTGAGCGCTTTGGAGTGGAGATTCTTTCGCAAGCAGCTGTCGGCGTCCGAGTAGAGGGGCCTTACCGAATTATCAAGTTCTCGGATGGAAACGAGATCTCCTGTCACGCTCTCATGGTCGCTACTGGTGTGCAGTGGCGGCGACTGGATGTTCCGGGCATCGAACGGTTACAGGGTGCGGGAATTTACTACGGCGGCGGTGCGACCGAGGCTCTTTCCTGCAAGGGCGAGAATGTCTACGTGGTGGGCGGCGCGAACTCGGCAGGCCAGGCCGCGATGAACTTCGCAAAGTACGCGGAGCGCGTCGTAATTCTTGTTCGCGGCGAATCGCTGTCGAGCACAATGTCACAATATTTGATCGACCAGATCAAGGAGACGCACAACATTCAGTTGTGGACGCATGCCAGCGTGGTCGAGGCGCATGGCGAAACGCATCTGGAAGAAATCTCAGTGCTTTGTTCCGATACCGGCAAGACTGAACGAGTGCAGGCGAGTGCCATGTTTATTTTTATCGGAGCGTTGCCGCAGACAGATTGGTTGGCGGACGTCGTCGAGCGAGACGACCGCGGGTTTCTGTTGACTGGTCCGGACCTTATCCGCAACGGTCAACGTACAAAAGGATGGAACCTCGAGCGGGATCCTTATTTGCTGGAGACCAATGTTCCCGGGATCTTTGCCGTGGGAGATGTTCGCCACGGCTCTATCAAGCGGGTGGCTTCGGGAGTCGGTGAAGGATCGGTGGCTGTGCAGTTTATTCATCAATATTTGAGCAAAGTATAAATGGTCGACAAATCCGAATTAAGACGTGTTCCAGCGTTCGCCGATTTGCCAGACGATCAACTCGACTGGTTTATCAGCCAATCTCAGGAATTGATTCTCAAAGCGGGTGATGTCTATGCCCAGCAAGGCACTCCCGCCGATGCCATGTTCGTGATTCTGCAAGGAAAACTCCAGGGCCGGGGCGAGCGCGGCGGTGAAACCTTCATCTTTGACCTGGAGCCGGGCGAGATTACCGGAACGCTGCCATTTTCGAGAATGAAGACTTTTACAGTGAGCGGCCGAGCCCTGATAGAGAGCCGCGCGCTGCGTTTTCCTGCGTCGTCGTTTCCACAGTTGGTTCAGAAAATGCCAGAACTGACTCAGCGTCTGGTGGGCATGATGTCCGACCGCATTCGCGAAGTCACCCGTCTTGAGCAGCAGCAAGACCGGCTGGCTTCGTTAGGAAAGCTTTCGGCAGGACTGGCACATGAACTCAACAATCCGGCTTCGGCTGCGAAGCGCGCCGCCAGCCAATTGCGGCACATGCTGAAGAAGATCAGGGACGCGAGCCTCGAACTGGGGAAGCGCGATCTCACGGCCGCTCAGAAAGCCGAGATCGAAAAGCTGGAAACTTCATTCACGCAAACGGATATTGTTCCGCCTGATGCTCTTACTGTCGCTGACCTCGAAGATCAGATTGATTCCTTGCTCCGCAGTCACGGACAGAGCGATTTATGGATGTTGGCGGCTGGCTTGGCGCGGCGCAACATTAAACCGGAGGTCGTCGAATCGCTGTTCGCAAATCTGGAAGGCGCAACCGCTCGTGCCGCTCTAGTCAGGATTTCCGCTTCCGTGGAGATCGCAAGTTTGGTGCACGAAATTGAGAGCAGCACCTCGCGGATATCGGACCTCGTCTGTGCAATCAAGGAATACACGCACATGGACCAGGCGCCGGTACAAAACGTGGACATCGTAAAGAGCCTGGAAACCACGCTGACGATTTTGAATCACAAACTGAAACATGGAGTGGCGGTGGAGCGCGATTATCAACCCGTTCCCCTGCTGGTGAATTCATTTGGCAGCGAACTGAACCAGGTGTGGACGAACATTATCGACAACGCTATTGATGCGATGCACGGAAAAGGAGAACTTCGCATCCGCACCTATCGCGACGACGGTTGCGTTGTGGTTGAGATTGGCGATAACGGTCCAGGAATTCCTGACGAGGTGCAGCCCCACATCTTTGAACCGTTTTTCACGACCAAAGGAGTTGGGGAAGGAACGGGCCTTGGACTCGATACGGTGCAGCGAATCGTGAAGAAGCATCGGGGAAATATTCAGGTCACTTCCAAACCGGGTGAGACGCGTTTTCAAATCTGGCTGCCTCTACCGGGAGCGCCGACCTAACTTAGCGTTGCTGTACCCCGCCCCAGCGTTAAGCTTGGGCGGGGTGCCAGCAAGCACACAACTACTCTTGTGCGGGATGTAACACGCGGAATGTATTGCCTCCGTTTGACCAGACCAGCACCAGCGCATCCTGCCCCTTAGGAACATTCGACAGCGCTTTTGCGACCTCGTCTGCAGACTGTTGGGAATGTCGGTTCACTTCCATAATCACATCCCCCTTCTGCAAGCCTGCATTGTCGGCCGGGCTGCCGGGCTGCACGTCCTCAACGACCGCGCCGTGAACGTCAGTTGGGACTTGCAACTGATCGCGCACGCCCTGCTCCAGTTCGCCGAGGCTCAGCCCCCAGCGGCCTTTGCTATGTTCCGTGGCCGCGGTCGCATCGCCTTTGGCTGCTCCCATCGCTTCCAGCGTGACTGAAGAGTTGACGGTTTTGCCGTCGCGCACCAATTCAAGCTGGATGGTATCGCCGGGCCGCTTCTGCCCGACTTCCATCTGCAACTGTCCGGCATCCGTCACGGATTGGCCGTTGAACTTGGTGATGACATCGCCGGTTTTCAGGCCAGCTTTTCCGCCAGCCGAATTGGGATCGACCTGAGTCACAATGGCTCCGGTCGCGGTGCTCATCTGGAAGAACTTGGCGTTATCCGGAGTGACATCCGAGATGCCAATGCCGATGAGTCCGTGACTGACCTTGCCGTCGCGGATCAAGGTTTCCACCGTCGGCTGCACAATCTGCGCAGGAATCGCGAAGCCCATTCCGGAGAACGAACCGCTCGATGAAACGAGGAAAGTGTTGATCCCGATCAGTTCACCTCGCGCATTGACCAGCGCGCCACCGGAATTTCCGGGATTAATGGCCGCGTCGGTCTGAATGAACTCTCCGGGCTTGCGGCGATCGCTCGCATCCGGATTTGGACGGTTGAGCGCGCTGATAATGCCGCGCGTTACCGTGAAGCGGAATCCATAGGGATTGCCGAAAGCCAGCACGGTTTGTCCGGGATGGAGATTGGCCGAATCACCCCACGGCACGCTAGGCAAGTTCGTCGCATTCACCTTGATCACCGCCAAATCGGTCAACGGGTCAGTGCCGATGAGTTTTGCCGACAGCACTTCGCGGTTCGTCATGGTGACGTGGATGTCGGTGGCTCCATCGACCACGTGGTTGTTGGTGACGATGTAACCATCGGGGGAAATAATTACGCCACTGCCTAAGCCGTGTTCTACGCGATCACGTTGGCTTCTCGGCATCCTGAACTGGCGCGAGCCGCCAAACGGTGCGAAAAACCTCTGGATCTCATCTGAGGATTGGTCGTCGCCCTCTTGCGCTTTCTCTTTCGACGTCACGGTCACGTTCACGACAGCGGGCGTAACCCGTGCTGCCAAAGTTTCCATGGCGCGGTCGAGCGTGAGGATGGCGGCGACACTGTTGTCGTCGAGCGGCGCGGCTGCCGGAGCTACCACCGCTGCCTTTGCAGCATGGGCTAACTCGTAACCAGCCAACGACGCGATAGTTACTACGGCGACCACGGCCGCAAGCAGGCGCCGGGTCAGGTTTGTCTTCCAGCTTTGCATTTTCACTTCTCCTTGTAACTAATTGTTTAGTTGTTACTACCAAAAAAATTTGCCTACGTTTTGTGAGCGATAGGTCCCTCAGCCGGAACGTTTCGATCCGGATTGACCGGAGTTGCGTTCTGCCAGGTGACCCTCCACACGGAGACGCTCCACAGCCACGCGTTCGGACCCACGCGTTCTGTCGTTCGAATGACCAGCACCGTCTCCGCGATTGGAACGACGGGCTGGTTGATTTCGCCCGACATGACATCTTGTATCCATCGTGCCGCAACGACCTGCGGAACCATGCGTTGATTCTCGTGAAGTTGTCTACTAGCCCGCTCGACTGGGCGTTTCGGAAGCTTCTTCGGGGATGGCTCGCTCGTGTGCAGGGCCGCCGGAATCACAACTGCCCCGGAAGACTGGGCGTGGCTGATCGCCGGAGATGGGACGTCACTCCTACGAACAGATGCATGCAGCGCGGGCTGGTTCGCGTCAAACGCCACGAACTGTGGAACGTGTCGCACGAGCATGAGGCAGAGCACGGAAAAGAAACCTACGAACCCCAGAGCTGGTTTCCAAACGCGTCCGGTATTAGGCCGGGCCACGTCGAGGATTTGCGCCAAGCGTAATGAAGCCTCTCGCGCGCGATCCACAAGCGCTTGCGCCATCGCCAAACTACGGCGCGCGACGCTTTTCTCCAGAAGAGCGATCAGGCATTGCGCGTACCCGCGCGGATTGGCGGTTTCGGCCAGCACCTGATCGTCACAGGCCATCTCCCGCTCCAAAGAGATGCGATTCTCAATCCACCACACTGCTGGATGGAAAACGAACAAAGCCCGCACAGTCTTCTGCAACAGATTGGTCCAAGCGTCGCCGCGGCGCAGGTGCGCAAATTCGTGAAGCAGGATAATGTTCAATTCGTCAGATGTAAGTTCTTGCAGAGCCCAGACCGGAATGACGATCATCGGTTTGAAAAATCCGATTGCGGCCGGCACGCTCATCCGTTCTGACGTGGCGAGGGTCACCGATCTTGCCGAGCTAAAATCGGCGAGAGTTTTTCGGATCGAGGCATCGAGTTCGGTCCCGTCGATCGCGACACAACTCATGCGCAACACACGCAGCCGCCAAAGTCCAATCACTAAGCGAAGCATTGCAACAAACGCCGCCAGAGCCCAGGCAAGAAACAGGAAGATTCCCCATCCCGCCGGCAAGGTGATCACCGGCCGCATGCCGCCGGCCGCCAAAAGAATACGTGCGCCAGCCATGCCGCTGATGAAAGGCAACCCAACCACGGCCAGCAAAGCTACGAACCACACTGCAAATCGTGTTCCGGAGTTCTGCCGGGGTAAAAGGCGCAACATCACTCCGGCAAACGCAGCAATGAGCAATCCTTCAGGAAGCGAATTCAGAAACCGGCCAGTCGCCACCTCGGCAATGATTTGCAATTGAGGCCAGATCATTTCGCGCCGCTCCGATCCAGCATCTCGCGCAGACGGTCAAGTTCTGTCGTCGACATGCCCTGATCTTCAAGGATGTTCAGAACGAGTTGCTCGTGCGAGTTCTTGAAAAAACGGCCGACCAGGTGGCGGATTTCAGAGCGCGTTGCCTCGTCTCGGCCTACAAGCGGAGCGTATACGTGCGCGCGACCGTCCTTGGAATGCTTGACGTAGCCCTTGCGCTCGAGCACTCGGATGGTAGTCAAAACCGAGTTGTACGCCAGCGCGGGCTTCTCCACCAGGGAGTCCAGAATCAACTGGACCGTGCCAAAACCTTTGAGCCACAACACGTTCATGATTCGCAGCTCGGCTTCGGTCAGCGTCTCTGACTGCTTTCGCGGCACTACCCGTTCCCCCCAATTAGCCTATTAGACGATTGAAACGCGAAAAGGTAACTAATTCTTTAGTTGCAGGAAGGTGGGGTCCGGGATGCCCGAGCCGCGGGTCGTTATCTCAGCTGAGAGGCAGCACAACTCGGACCCGGCAGCCCCTCTTTCCGTTCAGGTTTGACAGCTCGATTGAGCCTCCGTGGGCTTCGACGATCTGTCGAGAGAGTGCCAATCCAATGCCACTTCCCGCCGGCTTGGTCGTATAGAAGGGGACAAACGCGTTGCTCGGGTTCAGGAGCCCGAGGCCATTATCGTCGATCGTTATTTCCACGCTGTGGTCTTCGAGCGCCCAGCTCAACGTTACTTGTGGCTCGCTGCGATCGGGTCCTGTCTCGGAGTTTGTGGAGCTGGCGCCTCCTGATCTTGGCTCAAGCGCTGCTTCAACAGCATTGCGCACGAGATTAATGAGCATCTGCTCGATCTGGTCTGAGTCAACCATAAGAGTGACATCCGGACCACGAGAGAGAACCACTACCCGAGTCTCGAGGAAAACGACTCGCTCGACAATTGGAAGCAGCGCCACTTTTCTTATTACCGGAGGTGGCATCTGCGCTAGTTGTCGATATGCCTGTAAGAATCGATTGAGCGAAGCCGTGCGCTCCTCAATAATGGCGAGACCGCGCTCAAAATCGCGGCGCTGTTCTGGATCGAGTTGAGTCTCCGCGAGGCGACTGCCTAGGCTCCCCGCGATCGATTTAATAGGCGCCAGCGAGTTGTTGAGCTCGTGCCCGAGTACCCGGATTAAACGTTGCCACGCGTTCCGCTCTTCCTCCCGCAGCGCCCGGCTTACGTCTGACAAGACGACCAGAGTATGAGGCACACCTTTTTCGCGGAACTTGCTTTGCCGTACCAGCCATCGAGCGCTGGAAGTATTGGGCGGCAAAGCCACCAGCGCTTCGTTCGTCGCGCTTAGGCAATCGGCTAACCCAATTTCGCCAGCCGTTCGTCCCAATAGACGAACTGCGGCTTGCTGAAGAAGTTTTTCACCCGCGGGATTCACGAGTTGAAGCACACCGTCAGGGTCAAATGCGAATAAGGGAGCATCGATTTCTTCAACAACACGTCGCAACAGTGCCGTCGCTTCGATGGCGCGGATTCTCTGATCTGCGAGCAGGTCGGCGAGCCCGTTGACCTCGAGCGAAAGCTCACCCAACGCGTCGTCCGGATTGGCTCCGCGAGCTCGAAACGAATAGTCTTCTTCGCGCAGGGCTGCAACCACGTTGGCCAAGGTTTGCAATGGGCGGACGGTTTGCTCGTGCAACGCCAGCGAGAGCAACCACCAGACAAACAACTCCGCTAGCGACAGCTCAACCTTCGATTCCAAAGACCAGGGCTGCAGCCAGATCAGAATGCCGCTGACCACAATTCCTGGTAAAGCTACTATCAAGGAGTAAAGGCTGATGCGATGTTCGTAGAGGAGGCGAGCGCGCTTTCGGGGAATTTTTCTTGTTCCGGCCTTGCCGCTGGTCTGCGGACTAGAGCCCATACTTCTCCATGCGCCGGTAGAGAGCGCCCCGGCTAAGCCCCAAGGCTTCCGCGGCCTGACTTATGTTTCCTTGAAAACGTTCCAGAGCTTTTCGGATGAGCAGCGTCTCGACCGCCTCCAGACTGAGCTCTTCGAAATTTTGCGCTTGCGGACGCTGCAGATTCAATCCGAGGTCCGCGGGTTGAATCTCATGTCCACGACACATCAGGACGGCGCGCTCCAGCGTGTGTTCCAGTTCGCGAACGTTGCCCGGCCATGCATATTGCGTTATGACTTGCAGAGCGGAGTTGTCGAAGCCCGCGACTTCACGGCGATAGCGCGACGCGTAGCGCCTAAGAAAATGGATGGCGAGCGTAGGAATGTCCTCGCGCCGCTCGCGCAGCGGAGGCACATGAATCTCAACCGTGTTGAGTCGAAAAAGCAGATCCTCGCGAAACTGGCCGGAGGAACATGCGGCCTGAAGATCGATATTGGTGGCCGAGATCAGGCGTACGTCGATCTTTCTCGCCCGCGAGGATCCCAGCCTCTCAATCTCGCCGGACTCGAGCACCCGCAGTAATTTTGCTTGTTGTCGGATGGGTACATTTCCAATTTCGTCCAGAAAAATCGTGCCGCCATCGGCCAGTTCGAAGCGTCCGATGCGATCGGTTCGTGCGTCGGTGAATGCGCCTTTCACGTGTCCGAAAAGCTCGCTTTCGAAAAGCCCTTCTGCCAGCGCGCCAGTATTTACCGCGACCATCGACCGTGAGGCCCGCAACGAGAGCGCATGCAAGGTTTGCGCAACAACCTCTTTGCCGCTGCCATGTTCGCCGGTGATTAGGACGTTTGCGTCGGAAGGTCCGACGCGCGCAATCGCCTCTAACACAGGTTGCATGGACGCCGCTGAGGCGATGAACTCCGGGCGGCCTTGCACCTGAAGAAGCCTGTTCTCCGCAGCCAGTCGTTCGGCGCGCTGAAGGGCATGATGCAATTCGACTTGCGTCCGCAGGATGGCGAGCAGGCGGTCATTCTCCCAGGGTTTTTGGATGAAATCTCGCGCTCCGCGGCGCATCGCCTCGACCGCCAGTTCGACATTGCCCCACGCAGTCATCACGATGACCGGCAGATTGCTGTCGACTGCAACGATTTCCGAAAGCAAATCCAAACCTTCCTTGCCGGAAGTCGTGTCGCGCGTGTAGTTGAGATCGATCAGCAGAGCATCGAAAGAATTTTCCGACAATGCCTCCCTGACTTCGCTGGGAGACTTGGCGCTTTCTAATCGATATCCGTGAGGACGAAGCAGAAGTTGCAGAGCCTCGTGGATGTGCGGTTGATCGTCGGCTACCAAAAGGCGAGGCGTGCGGTTCTCGAGTGGGCGGGAAGGCGGCACCGATCGTGAATCTTGCGGCTTGGCCGAAGTCGGCATGAACTATGGAGATGAGGCGCCGACCATCCCGGTTACGGCATCCTCAATCAGCACTCCATTATGTTCCAAAGTTGTGCCCGTTGTGCGATCAAGTTCTACTTTGGCTTTGCGGTAGGTGGTCATGGCGGTGACCAGGTCCAGTTCGGCCACGGAGAGATCGCGCTGCGCCGTCATAGTCTGGTAACTGGAGCCCGAGCCCAGGTCCTGCTCTTTCTTTGTGATCTCGAAGGTGCGCTCCGCCAAATCCCTGGCCTTACGAGCTGACTCAACCCGGGCTCGCGATTGTTCGAGCGCATACTGCGCATTGCGCACTTCGATGCGAATCTGTTTTTTTAACTGCTCTTTGCGCAGGCTAGCCTGGCGGTACTCTAACTCCGAACGGTACTGGTCGGCCTTGGCGACCCGGTTGCGAAATGGAATGTTCAGGTTGAGTCCGACAAAATAGTCCGGCGAGGAATCATTGAAGGTGTTTTGCCAGGCGCCCGAAAGATCGGTAGGGGCAGTAGACGGAACGCATGGGGAAACAACAGGGTAGCAAGGAGTCCCTGCGAGACCACTGCCGCCGTAGAAGCCCACAAGGGAAAGACTGGGCAACAGCGCGTTGCGCTCTGCTTTCCGGCTTATCTGCCGGTTTGCCAGATCGATGTCGGTCTCCAGCAACTCTGGGCGATTCTGCAGCCCTTGGCCAATTAAATCGAGAATCGGCACACTCGTATCAGCTTCGGTATTGCTGGTTTGCATAAGATCGGTCGGCACGACCGGCATTTCTCCAAGGACGGGATCGTCGAGGCTCTTGGTCAGCGCGTTCTTCATCAATGATTCCTGCAACTGCAAGGTCGTCCGCGCGACCGTCAAGTCCTGGTCGCGTTTGGAAACCTCGGCCTCAGCTTTCATGACATCTATTTGTGGAATGCTTTCCAACTGCAATTGCTTTCTAGCATTCTCCAACGTCTGATTGGCAAAGGCCAGCGATTGTTCATCCGCTCGCGCCTGCTCGTAGGCGTTCACCAGGTCCCAATACATATTTTCGACCTGGGTGACCGTGGCGATGACTTGGTTCTTGAACGCGATGTCGGAAATCTTCTTGTTGTTCCTGGCGATATGCAAATAGCGCAGGTTCGGTCCGAAACCAAATCCCGCAAGAAGTTGCTGCTGGAAAGTGAAGCGGTAATAAGTATTCAAAGCCGGCGAAAGAAAGATGTCCGGACTGTTCGTCGTCTGCCGGTTGTTGTTGAACTGAAAAGAAATCGAAGTGCCCGTTGGAAAGGCTTGCGAGTAAGTGGCGTTCACTTGCGTCGTATTCAACTGCAGAGACGGCACACCGTAGATTTGCGTGCTCGACAATGGCAGGGTCAGGTGCTCGAGCCCAGAAATCACCGAGAGCGCGGGGTCATACGATGACACCGGCGTCCCTCCACCCAGGGTGGATTGCACCAGTCCCGACGCGCCAGCGCCCGCACCGCCGGCCCCGCCGGTCGTGCCGCCAGCGCCCGCTCCCGGCGCTCCGGCGCCATAGCCTCCGACACCTCCTCCGGGAGTTCCTTGTACCACACCGGTATTCACGCCGAGAAAACTGCCACCAGCTTTGGTTCGAAGCAGGTCCGCGTCGGCAATCGGCAGGTTGTAGCGGGCGATCGCCAAATCCAGATTGTTCTCCAGCGCAAGATCGATCGCATCTTTCAACGACAGAAGCAACTTCCCATCGTGAACTATTCGGTCGAGTCGCGGAGAATTTGTCAGCACGGGCTCGGGCGAAGTATCGGCAATGTAGGGGCCGAGCGGATTATGTGAGTGCGGCATTTGCAACACAGCAGGAGTGCGAATCTGCGCCTGCATAACGCTCACCGAGAGCAGGGCCGCCGTGATTGCAATACGAAAACGCAGTCCGCAGAAACAAATCTTCATCGCTTCATCGCCGCCCCGCTCGGCTCGATCGTCGCTTGCAAATTTGGATTCGCCGTGTCGCCCACCAGCCAGCCGTCGCGCAACTGAATGGTGCGAGTGCCATAAGCGGCGTTCGTTTCCGAATGCGTGACCTGCACGATAGTTGTGCCCTGTTGATTCAAGCCCCGGAAGAGTTCCATGATTTCCTGGGCCTGCGAAGAATGGAGATTTCCGGTCGGCTCATCGGCGAGCAGCAGCGAAGGTTTATGAATGACCGCCCGCGCGATCCCGACCAATTGCTGCTGCCCGCCGGAGAGCTGGCTGGGATAAAGATCTTTCTTCGCAACTATCTGAAAACGATCAAGCACGTCGGCGACAAGGCTCTGCCGCTGCTGGCGCGGAATGTCTTTGTAGGAGAGCGGCAGGTCAATGTTTTCGAGCACCGTAAGATCGTCGAGCAGATGGTAACTCTGAAAAACCATGCCGATATTTTTCTTCGCCAGCTCCGCGCGTTCTTTCCGCTTCATGGAGTGCGCAGCCTGCTCCCGAAACCAGTACTCGCCCTGCCACTGATCGTCCAGTAGAGCGAGCACATTCAAGAGCGACGACTTCCCTGCCCCCGACGGCCCCATCGCCGTGATGAATTCGCCCTGCTGAATTTCCAGGTTGACGCGCCGCAGAACCCAAGTTTGGCCGGCACCGGTCTTGTAACTGCGCTCGATATTATTAAGTCGAATCATTTTCACTCCCAGCTTCCTACAAACTTGTTTCACTCGTGGCGTAATGCCGCCATTGGCTCTACTCGTGCTGCGCGTCGCGCCGGCAACATAGCAGAGGCGAGCGCAACCAGGGTTACCAGTACAGTCATGCCACATAGGGTGAGCGGGTCGCTGCCGGAGATGCCGTATAGCTGGCTGCGCACGGCGTACATCAGCAGCAATGACACAGGCAAGGCAACCGCGATGCTGATTCCCGCCAGCCACAAAACCTCAAGCAGCACCATTCTGACTACCGAGGCGCGAGTCGCCCCAAGCGCCATGCGAATGCCGATCTCACTCGTTCTTTGCATGGTCGAATAGGCCAGAACACCGTACAAGCCCACGGCAGCCATGAGAGCCGCGAGCACTCCAAACCCGGAAGCCAGCAGCGCAATTACTCGTTCGGCAATCAGGTTGTTGTCGACCTGCTCGTTCATGGTCCGGAAAGTATCAAGCACCACGTTCGGATCCAACGTCTGCATCGCGCGGCGGATCGTACCTTCCGCACTTTCAGGCTGTTGCCACGTTCGGACATAAAAGGTCATCGCCTGCGCCTGCGAAAGTTGAACATAAGGCCGGAATAAAGTCGGCGTCACAGGTTCTCGAAGGCTTGCATGCTTTGAGTCTTTTACGACACCGACGATTGCGGTATCGGTTTTCGGCGTCGCGCCGCCGTAGCCGATGAGGTGCCCAAGCGCCTGTTGCGGATCACCGAAGAAATGGCGCGCGAAACTTTCGTTAACCACGGCTACCTTCTGCGATTCCGCCGAATCCTGCAGGGTGAATGCGCGGCCTGCGAGCAGCGGCACCTGCAGTGTCGCGAAGTAGTCCGCGCTGACATTCGGCTGCTCGACGTTCATATCCTCATGCGATTTTTCGGCGTAACCCGCGATGGCGATGTTGCCACTCTCATTGTCGTTCGCCAGTTCGGGGTCGTTGGTCGCAGCCACGGAACGCACTCCGGGCAAGCCACTTAATGTTTCGAAGACACTCCGGTAAAGTGCAAAAGTGCGAACCGGTTCGTAGCCCGCCATTCGAGGGTCAATTCCAAATGTCACCAGATGATCGGTTGTAAATCCGGCATTGAGTGACCTCAGATTGTGCAGCGTGCGAACGAACAGGCCAGCACCTACCAGAAGCGTGAGACTGAGCCCGATCTGCATTGCCACCGAAACGCGACGGAAACGGAGCGAGCCGCTTCTCGCAGTTGTCCCTTGTTGCTTAAGGGCAGGCGCCAGATCGGGGCGCCAAAACTGCGCCGCCGGAGCCAAACTGAAAAGAAGACTGGCGAACAACGCCAAACTACAATTGAACAGCATAATCCGCAGATCGGGTCTGGCGGAAAACGGAAGGTCGCCCGTGCCTCCGCTCCACAACATGCTTATCAGCAGGGAGGAGACTTGGGGCGCCAGCAGCATGCCCAACAATCCTCCTGCGGAGCCGAGGAGCATTCCTTCAACGAGCAGTTGCTGAACGACCCGTCTGCGCTTTGCCCCAAGCGCGTAGCGCACTGACATTTCGCGAATGCGCCCGGAGGCGCGCACCAGCAGAAGACTGCCTACATTGGCGCAGGCCATGAGCGCTACCAGCGCAACCATGCCCATCACGATCAGCAATGGCATCTGAACGTCGCTGCGGAGCGGAGAGAATCCCCGAGCGCCGTCGAGGACGAGCAAATGCGACTTGGTCAGGAAACGATCGCGAAAACCCTCCGACTCGCCGGTTGTGTTTATGGATTTCAGTTCGTCGGAGCGGAGGGCGTACCACAAGGGAGCGACGCCAGCCTCGGCCTGCTCGCGGCTGATCCCAGGTTTCAGCTTTCCGACGATGTTTAACCAGCTCGATTGGTGGCTGTCGAGGTCCTTGCTTCCGGGCATGACTTCGGCCTGCATCATCATGGGCACGAAGACATCGGGAGTGTCGCCAAGGACAACGCTGTGAAAGCCGGGTGGCGCGACTCCGACCACCGTGAAGGGATGCCCGTTCACCAGGATGCTCTGGTTTAGGATTCCGGGGTCGGTGCCGAAGCGGCGCTGCCAATAACTGAAGCTCAAGACAACCACGGGGCTCGCATCGGCCTTGAGATCGTCCGAGGCCGCGAACAAACGGCCGAGGGCAGGCTGCAAGCTGAGAACATCGAAATAGTTGCCGGAGACCAGCTCCGCCGCAACTAGGTCGGGCTGGTTATGCCATTGCACCCCCACCTGCGTCCAATCCGTGGCAATCAGCCCGCTGAAAACGGAATTGCGGTCGCGCAGGTCGCGATACATAGGATAGGAGAAGTAGAACTTCCCATCCGTCCGGCACCGAAGGAGCCCAGGTATGTTGCTGCCGGAATACTTCAGGATTACGAGACGATCCACATCTTTTACGGGAAGGCTGCGCAGTAGCGCCTGATCGAGCAGACTGAAGATCGCAGTGTTGGCGCCGATGCCGAGGGCGAGTGTGACGATCGCGACCGTCGCAAAACCGGGCGATTTGCGCAACTGGCGCGCAGCGTATTGAAGATCCTGGAGCAGGCCGCTCATGCACTCGTCTCCTGCAGCAGTTTCCTCAGTTCCTCCTCCGCCACAACCTTGCCGTCGAACAAATGCACCTCGCGCTGCGCGTGCTTGGCGAAACGCGGATCGTGCGTCACCATGCAGATCGTCGCTCCTTCGCGATGCAGATTCTGCAAAAGCTCCATCACAGCTTCGCCGTTGCGCGAGTCTAGATTTCCAGTCGGCTCGTCAGCGAGCAGAATCGACGGCTTTCCGCCCAGCGCTCTCGCCACGGCGACCCGTTGCTGCTGGCCGCCCGACAGTTGCGAAGGATAATGCCGGATACGATGCGCCATGCCGACCCGCTCCAGAGCTTCCATCACTCGCGACTTGCGGTCCGCCGCCGGCATCCTCTGCCGGTAGGTCAACGGCAGTTCGACGTTTTCGTAAACCGTCAAGTCTCCGATCAAATTGAAACTTTGAAAAATGAAACCAATCTCCTGATTCCGGATGCGCGATCTCTCCGCGAAATCCAGGTTCTCCACCGTCTTCCCATTCAAAGAGTAGCGTCCAGCCGTAGGCGTATCCAGCAGCCCAATGATCGACAGCAGCGTCGATTTACCGCAGCCCGACGGCCCCGACATGGCAACGTACTCACCCCTATTCACCGACAGGTGAATGCCAGAGAGCGCATGCGTTTCGATCTCATCGGTATAGAAGACTTTGGTGAGGTCCTGAATCTGGATGAGCGGTTGCCCTGCTTCAATCATTGCTGACTCCTCTTTTTCGTCGTGGTGCTGGTTTGAATTTTCTTTGCGGCCTTAGCGGCATTTCTTAGCGCCCTTTGCGGTTAAGAGCTCTTGACCGCAAAGCACGCAAAGAAACAACGCAAAGATCGCACAGAAAACAGCAATTCGAAACCACACGCTGCTTGCTATTTAATTCGTTGCCTTCCTGACACTACTAATTAAGCCGGATGCGATCGGTATTATCCCAACGTGACATGTCGGACAAGATCACGGTATCTCCCTCGTGCAATCCTTCAATCACCTGGATCGAATTCACCGAGGCGCGGCCAACTTTCACGGGCACGCGTGAAGCCGTCTGCCCGTCGGCGCCGAGCTTGAACAAGCTGATCGTGCTGTTCTCCTGACCAAATGCGGGTCGCCCGACATAGAGCACATTGTCCAACCGCTCCAGATCGATAGTTCCGTCCACACTCAAATCAGGCCGCGCGCCCTTGGGCAGTTCCCCAGTTAATTTCACGTCGACCGTGACGGTTCCGTTTTGTACCGCCGGATCGACGCGCATCACCGTGCCCGCGATCACGCCGTTGTGCGTGTCGACCGAAGCGGGTTCTCCAATCTGCACGTCGCGCGCCTGCGTCTCGGCGACCTTCAGCGTGGCCATCAGGTGATCCGGTTCCACGACTTTCGCGAGCATCGTTCCAGGCGTGACATGCTGGCCGACTTGCAGCGGGAGATCCACCAGCACTCCATCGATCCCCGCCCGTACTTTCAACGCGTCCAATTGCTTTTGTTTGAGCTGGGCCAAGGTGCGCATCTGATCCACTTTGGCTTGCTGCACTGCCATCTGCGACGCGATCGCCCGTTCATTGGCGGTGAGCCGCTGCGTCTCAAGATCATTTCGAGTGGTGAGTTCGTCCGCCTTCTCTTTAGAAGTCTTGTAGGCCAGGCCAGAGATGACTCCAAGTTCGTAAAGCGCCTTGTCAGTGCTGGCCTGCCGTTGTGCGGTCGCGTCGTCCGCGTGCACGGTGGCGGCGCCGGCTTTCTGGTTCATCAGATCGCTTTCGAGTTTCACTCGGAGACTCTGGTATTCGGCTTCGGCGGCCTTCAACTGAAGCTGAGCGTCAACCGCGGCCTGCTCCGTTTGCGGATTGCTCATCTCCAGCATGATTGAGGCGGCTGTTACCTGCGAGCCCGGCAGCAATTGAATGCGGACAACCGTGGCTTCAGTCTCCGCCGGAATCTGGCGCACGGATTCCTGGCTAGGCACCAGCGACCCCAGCCCGCGGACCTGCCGCAACATCGGACCACGCTTCACCGTGTCGGTCCAGACAGTTCCCCGCTCTACCGTCGGCGCCGCAGGCTTCAGCCGCATGACTGCCACCGAGACGGTGGCCACGGCGAGAACCACCACAGTCCCGATGATTGCCTGCCGACGCCGCTTCTGCGTCTTGAGCTCAGGTCGAGCGATATCCATACGACTGCACAGCGGCAACTGAGAGGCCGTCGTCCTCCGCATCGTAACTATCTATAAACACTGGTGGATCCTGCAGAAAGTGCATATACGAGGAGAGGTTGCTTTATCCGAAACTGGACGCAAGTGTCCGAGAATGGACAGCATTAAGGCGTCATCTTTTCGTGAAGTAGACCTTCAGCAACGAGAGCGCTGCTGCTTGGAATAGTCGGAAGAGTTCAGGATTCTGCTCGAACGCCTTCTTATCATTGCGCCCGTTTGTAATCGCTATATTTTATGACCTCTTTCACCTTCACGGATCTCGCCTTAAAGTGCAGCGTGTCATCTGAACGCGTGTATGCCGGAAACCAGTAGCGGCCATCCACTTGTTGGCGATAGGTCACGAACGTCGGATGCACGTCCGTCTGCTCGTGCTTTTTCACCTGTACTTTTTCCGGACCGCTCTTGCCGCACACTTTCACGATTTGGAAATCCTGCGTGTCCACCCAGATTTGCCCTTCAAAATATCGCTTGCCCTTCTCGTCTCTCTTCTTCGGCGCAACGCGAAACTGGTAGGTATCCAGGTCGTCCACATGCTGCTGGCCCGCATAAGTCAGGTTGTATTGCGGCAAATCCTCTTTGGTTAACATCAGCGGCATGAAAATGCGAATGTCTTCCATGTCCTGCTCAGTCAGTTGAAGACCCCGCAACGTATTCTGGGCCGCGAAAGTCACTTGCTCCTGCCGCCTGCCCTTCGCGTCATAGGAAACATTCGTGACCTCGTGAAATTCTCCCGTGACGTCTTTGCCCACAAGCGTCTGCATCAGCACGTCCTGTTTATAGGTGTAATGAAGACGGGCTTCTTTCGCAGTCGCTTCGGCTGCGCCTAACTTCTGAATCACTTCCTGCGCGCTCGTCGTCTTCGGCGGGGAAGAATCCAGCGGTCCGTTGCCCGCTTCGCAATCGGTCTGTGCCCACAACGCAATCGGCAGCAGAACCGCCAGAATAACGGTCGACCAAACCACGCCTTGGACCAGCTTTCGCATCATTCGAAGTAGGCCGTATACGTCAGAGACAATATAGTTCTTCTCCACATCCTCGGCGGCATTTTTTCGCGATCTTAGCCGGTCCAAAACCTTATTCCAGCGAGAGCCTCAATCTTCCACGTATGTGCAAATCTTTTCCACAAACCTCTGTCCGCGTCCGCTAACTCGAATCCCACCCACCCCAGTTTGGTATGCGGATTGCCCTTACCATCCCGGGAGCCGCGCTATTGCGGCATCCCAAGCTCTTTCACACTATTCGGCAATCTTCCCCGGACAGGATCAAGCTTATGAAAAGAACAATTTTCGCATTCTGCTTTTTGTGTGGCACAGCCGCTTTCGGACAAACCGCTTCCGTTCTGTATAACAACCCGCAGCCCATTATCATGCCCGATGATCGCCCTCAGCATGCCTCCGAGCACGCCATGGGAACGGAATCCAGCCTGCTGAGCAGCGGTACCATCAGCTATGCAAAAGGTGAGGTTCCGTTGGCGGAGCTTGCGTCGCCCATGTACCACACTCCTCTCGGCGATATCGCACGCGCCTACAGAAAAGAGCACGCAGCTCTTCCCAAAGCCACCAAGGTTTCGGAAAACTAGCTTGCAGTTCGAACGAGGGAATGTTGATCTAAAAGAAGACAAGGCCGCATCGCTTCAGAGCAGCGATGCGCCCTTGACTTGTTCGTCTTCGCGTCCTTCGCGGATTCCATAGCGCCCTTGGCGGTTAAAGGCTTTCTGACTGCGGCGGGCGGATCAGCGTTACTCGCCCGCACCCATCATCACAATCGGCATCGTCGGCGTAGTCGCACCCGCTTCGTTCTCGACGGTAATCGCAAAGGCCTTAGCCTCAGCCCCCGCCGGCAACGGAGGATTCACCACACTCGCGCTCCCATGCGCATCAGGCTTGAACACCCCTGCCGGAATTGGAGCGCCGCTAGTCGGGATCAGCCACAACTCATAAGCCTTCTGCGCTGGCAGCGGCGCGAGATTATTCGCCAGCAATACCAGGCTATTGCGATTCCGCAAATAAAATACTTTACCCTGCGGCTGCGGCGGAGTCTTTGCCGCGACCAGCGTCACGCGCTGTGCCTCCGGCTCCAGGATCGGCGCCGCAATCCTCCGCAACTCTTCCATCTCGCGCGTGCTCTTCGCCGCTTGCGAATTCGCCGACGCCAAAGTGTCTTTCAACCCAGAGTTCTCCCGCCAGAGCGACAACGCGAAAATCACCACCGCCGCTGTAGCCGCCCATCCCAGCCATCCCCACCACGAACGGCGAGTCGAAGTCTCCACCAAAATTGGTACCCGCGGCTCCCCCGCCACCGCATCCAGCAGCCTCTGCCGTGCCCGCTGCGGAGGTCGCGGCCCCGTCGTCGACAGCGCCAGCAGAGCCGTATCGCCGCGCAACTGCTCCAATTCGCGCCGGCACGCCGCACACTCCGCCAGATGCTCATCCACGCGCGCGCGATCCTCTCCCTCTAGCGCGTCCAGCGCGTATAAAGCAAGATCCTCCGCGTATCGTTCGTGCTCGCTCATTTCCTCGTTCACGCCACTTCCTGACTCACTCACAACAAAATGTAGGACAGCCGCCCTCGACTATCCGCGAAGCGGAAGCTCCGCCTTTAATTCAACTCTGAAACGCCTTTCTGAGTACGATCAACCCCGCGCGAATCCGCGTCTTAATCGTTCCCAGCGGCTCTCCCGTCTTGTCAGCAATCTCCGAATGGCTCATACCTTCCCAATAAGCCATTTCGAGTGCGCTCCGCTGCGCCGGAACCATTCTTCCCATCACGCCCCGCACTTTTTCAGCCGCCCGTGCCAACTCCGCTTCTCCTGCCAAGTCCGGCGCCACCGACAACACGACATCCTCAATATCCGTTTCCGGCCGCCGTTTTCTGAGGGAGTCAATTGCGCGGTTCCGCGTGATCACCGCCAGCCAACTTGCCAGACTGCCACGCGCCGCATCGAAAGCGCTCGGCTTGCGCCACAGTTGCAGAAACACCTCCTGCAACACGTCCTCAGCCGCCCCAGTATCGCCCAATACCCGCAACGCCACCGCATACACTACCGCCGAATAGCGGTCATACAACTCCGCCATCGCGCCCTGGTCGCTAGACTTCAGCCCCGTGACCAGGGCAAGATCCGAAATGCCTTGTGGTTGCGGCCTCGACAACGCTAGGTTCTTCCTTATATGGATATACGCAAAATCCACTTACGTTGGATTGCCGGTCAATAACCCAGCCGGGAGGAAAGTTTAGCCGCGAGGAACGAGCGAGTCAATTCGTTGAGCGGCTCGATTGTCATTCCGTCTCTAACGACGCTGCACTCTGTCAAGCGTTTTGTGGCGACACTTCGGCGTCGACGCCGAAACCAGCGCCATTTCGCTCTAGTAGAACGCTTTTGACTCCCAGACCAAGGGTCGTCACTCATTGAATCCAGCAGCGGGACCTCAGGTCCCACCATCCATCTCTTCGGCACTTGCTCCCACGATTACTCACTTCGATCTCCCCGATTTTTCAGGGAGGCAGGCTGCCCACTCAAACGGTCGGTTTGTCCTGCTCGACCACGGAATGACTCGAGCTCCCCTGCATGACGGCCTGACATAGTTGCGCGTACGTCCAGTCTTCGCGCAACATCAGGTACAACCGCGTGGCCAACTTCCTGGCCACCGCGACCTTGGCGACGCCGCGATTCTTGCGCGCCGCCAATCTTCGGTAGAAGCGTTTCAGTTGCGGATCGAGCCGCGCCGCCGTCTGTCCCGCCTCCACCAGCAAAAAGCGCAGAAACGAACTGCCCTGTTTGCTGATCTTGCCCAGCCGCTGTTTCCGCCGCTGGATTCTTCACTCGGAATCAGTCCAAAATAACTGCCCACTTTCTTCGCCGATTCGAACCGCTCCGCCGGCCCCAGCGTTAGCACCATCGCCAACGCCGTCACCGAACCTACTCCCGGATGCGTCATCAGCCGCACCGCCTCCGGCCTCTGGCGCGCTTCTTCCGCCACTCGCCGGTCCAGTTCACTGACCTCCGCCTCCAGCCCGTCGAGCGCTTCCAGCAACCGCTTGCGCCGCTCGGCCGCGTACGGCAGCAAAGGCAACTGCTCCAACTCTGCTCGCCCTGCCTTCGTCCACAGCTTGCGTTTTTTCTGCACCCCACAACTCAGAGCCATGGATTGCAGTTGATTCTTGGTGCGCGTCCGCGACTGCACCCTTCGACAAGCTCAGGGCAGGCTTTGCTTGTGACGATGCACCAGCAACTGCCGCACATGCCGCACCTCCAAGCTCGGCACCCAGATCCGCGGAAACCGATTCTCCATCAGCAACTGCAACAAGTGCTCCGCGTCCCGCCGGTCCGTCTTCTGCTTGCGCACCACCGAAGCCCGCACCTTCGCCGCATCCCCATCCACAGTTCGATGCCCAACTCCTCGAGCAACCGCTCGAACCACGGATAGTGGCCGCAAGCCTCCATCCCCACCCGCACTTCCTGGCCCGCCAGCTACCGGTAAAACTGCTCCTCCGCCTCCGCGCAGTGCGGCAACCGCTTCTCTTGAATCTCTCCTATTAAGTTGTCAAAGATCGCGACCTGTTGAAACCCAGGATCAAAATCACACCCTATAATCAACATGACGCTGGCTCCTCTCACGAGCCTTGGTCTAGTTCGTCGCATACCAATCTACTCGCGATGAGCCAACGTCGTTATGCAATCAAGCGGAGTTGGCATTCGCGAAGCGAAGGCCAACGCAGTCGAAGGACCCCAATCAAGCGGGCAGCGCCCAAGATGCATCAAAGCATTCTCGCGATGCCACCCGAAGGTATATACCTTATAGCTAATCGCTGACGGCCTTGTCCACGATCTCCAACCCGCGATCGATGATCGCGAACGCCTCGCGCAACTGCGACTCGTTGATGCACAGCGGAGGATTGGTAAAGAAGGTGTTCCATCGGACGAACGTATAGAGCCCCTGTTCGCGGAAGAAGCGCCCAAGCGCAACCATCTCATCGGAGGTCGCGTTGAAAGGAGCCATAGGCTGCCGCGTCTTGCGGCTGCGCACCAGTTCGACGATGCCGAACAGCCCAATCGAGCGCACAGCGCCCACGGACGGGTGCTTCGCCTGCAACTCCGCGCCAAGCTCTTTCAGGATCGCGCCCATCTTCTTGGCGTTGTCGATGAGTCCATCTTCTTCATACACGCGAATGGTAGCCAGCGCCGCCGCGCATCCCATGGGATGGCTGTTATACGTCAGTCCCCCGTAGAACACTTTGTCCTGAAAGTGCTCAGCGATGCGATGCCGCATGCCGACCGCGCCCAGAGGAAGATAGCTCGAAGTTAACCCTTTAGCCATGCAAAGCAGATCGGGGACCACCTTCCAGTGATCGACCGCGAACCACTCGCCAGTGCGCCCGAAGCCGGACATCACTTCATCGGCAATCATCACAATGCCGTACTTGTCGCAGATCTTGCGCAGCCCTTCGAGGTATCCATTAGGAGGAACAAGGACGCCGTTGGTGCCAGTGACCGGCTCGAGAATGAAGCCGGCGATGGTCTGCGGGCCTTCGAGCTGAATCGTCTCTTCAATCATGGCCAGCGAAGACTCAGCCGACTCCCATCCGCGCTCGATCCCATGATACGGATCGAGCACATGCACCACCCCCGGAATGCCAGGCTCCGCAGCCCATCTGCGCGGATCGCCCGTAAGGCTGATCGCACCCGCAGTCGCGCCGTGATACGAGCGGTAGCGCGCGATAATCTTGTGGCGTCCCGTGAAGAAGCGCGCCAGCTTGATGGCGTTCTCATTCGCCTCGGCCCCGCCGTTGGTAAAGAAGAACGTGTCGATGTCGCCGGGCGAGATCTCGGCAAGCTTCGCGCCCAGCCGCGCGCGCGGCTCAGTAGCCATGAACGGATTGGCATAGGCGAGCGTCGCAGCCTGCTCGCTGATAGCCTGAATGACGCGCTCATCTCCATGCCCAATGTTGACGGACATGAGCTGGCTATTGAAGTCGATGAAGCGCTTCCCTTCCGGCGTATAGAAGTAGATCCCCTTCGCGCGCGCAACCGGAATGGGATCGACCTTCGATTGCGCCGACCATTCATACAAAGTGTGCTTACGCGAGAGATCGACGATTTCTTTGCCGGACATGGTTGGTGTTGCGATTGTTGTGGTCATAGATTCCTTTATAAAGCCTTCGCCACAGAGTTATACTGTGGATCATATCGCATCTGATGTATGATGCGTGATGATGGGGGGGATGATCAATGCGCACCACGCTTGTAATCGACGATGATGTACTGAGCGCCGCCAAAGAAATGGCTGCGATCGAACAAAAGTCAGTGGGCGAAGTGATTTCCTCATTAGCCCGGCGCGCGCTTCTTCCGCCGGAGACCAGGGCACGGACACGCAATGGCGTGCCGCTGCTCAAAGTTCGCAAAGGCGCGCCGCGAGTCACTTCGGAACTTGTGCATCGGCTGCGTGAGGAGTTGCGGTGAGGCGGTTTCTTCTGGATGTAAACGTCTTGATTGCGCTGATCGACCCCGCTCACGTGCAGCACGACCGCGCCCATGCCTGGTTCGCCGCGAAAGGGCACAAGGCCTGGGCGACCTGCCCGCTCACGGAAAATGGAGTGTTGCGTATTGTCGGCCATCTTCGCTATCCAAATTCTCCCGGTTCGCCGGCCGCTGTGGCTGAGTTGTTGAGCTCACTTCGAAGTCTGCCCGGACACGCCTTCTGGCCGGACGACATATCCTTGCTGGACCGCAAACTCGCGAACACAACGCGTCTTCTGGACTCCGCTCACGTCACGGACAGTTATCTTCTGGCACTGGCTCACGCGCATAAGGGCCAACTGGCCACGTTCGATCAGCGCATGCCTGCTGAGTCGGTCGTTAACGGGGCGACGGCGCTTCATTTGATTCAGTGATCGTCACGCTTCTTCTTAGAAATGCATTTCGAGCTGCACTCATTCAGAACTTGCGCGAATGTTCCTTGGCCCAGCGCTCTACTACTACCTTCTTGTCGGTGTAGAACTCGATGGCGTCGCGGCCCTGGCCGTGGAGATCGCCGAAGAAGCTGTTCTTCCATCCACTGAACGGGAAGTAGGCCATGGGCGCGGCTACTCCAATGTTGATACCGATGTTGCCCGCGGGCGCTTCGTAGCGAAAGCGGCGCGCAGCCGATCCGCTCGAGGTAAACAGCGACGCCTGATTGCCGTACGCGCTGCGTTCGAGGAACGCGAGAGCGTCATCCATGTCATTAGCATGAACGAGGCTTAGCACCGGACCGAAAATCTCAGTATCGTTGAGGTCGCTAGTTGCAGGAACGTTGTCGAGGATCGTGGGATTCACGAAGTTGCCTTTCTCGTGACGCAGGACTTTGGCGTTGCGCCCATCGATCAGCAGCTTCGCGCCCTGCTTCTCGCCGAGCTCGATCAACGACTCGACGCGCTCTTTGCTTTGCGGCGTGATCACTGGGCCCATCTGCACGCCTTCGTCAAGCCCGTTGCCGACTTTGAGTTTCGAAGCGGCATCGGCAATCGAATCACGAAACGTCTTCTGTGCTTCGCCGATCGTTACCGCGACTGAAACGGCGAGGCAGCGCTGGCCGGCGCATCCAAAGGCGCTGTCGCTGATGATCTGCGTGGCCATCGGCATGTCGGCTTCGGGCAGGATGACGACATGGTTCTTCGCTCCGCCCTGGCACTGCGCGCGCTTGCCGTTCGCGGCGGCGCGCGCGTACACATACTTCGCGATGGGAGTCGATCCGACGAAGCTGATGGCGCGGACTTTCGGATGGTCGAGCAGCGCGTCGACCGCGGCCTTGCCTCCGTTGATCAGATTGACTACGCCCTTGGGCAAGCCAGTCTTCTCGAGCAGTTCGTAGACGTATCGCATGGTCAACGGCACGCGCTCGCTCGGCTTCAGGATGAACGTGTTGCCGGTTGCGATGGCGTAAGGCAGATACCAGAACGCGATCATGCCTGGAAAGTTGAAGGGCACGATGGCAGCGGTCACGCCGATAGGTTGGCGGATCATCATCTCGTCGATGCCGCGCGCGACGTCTTCAAGGTTGTAGCCTTGCATCATCATCGGAATGCCGCAGGCGACCTCGACGTTCTCGATGGCGCGGCGCATCTCAGCTTTCGCTTCGGTGAAGGTCTTGCCATTTTCCTGGGTGATGATGCGGGCGATGTCGTCGATGTGGTCTTCGAGCAGCATCTTCAGCCTGAAGAGCGGCTGGATGCGGTCTTCCGGCGGAGTGCGGCGCCACTCGGGAAAGGCCGCAGCAGCGGCTTCGACGGCTTCATTGACTTCGGCGGCATCGGCTAGCGGGACCTGAGCCAGCGTTTCACCCGTCGCGGGATTGACTACGTCGCGCCACTCCTTCGCAGACGAGTCGGTCCAGCGTCCGTTGATGAAGTGGGTGAGCTTGATAGTGGGTGGTGCGGCTACGGTCGTCATGAGTTCACCTTTACTTATTGCGAGTGCCGTTCATCGTAAGAATTCCCTACGGCATCATTAATGATACATAGGTTGCAGGGGTCGCCTCGCTGCGCTCGGCGGACAGCCGAGGCGGCTGTCTCCACATGGACCCTTCCTATACAAGCTGTGCTACTGCGCCTTTCTTGTCGCACACAGCAGCCAGTGCGGATTCGAGCACGCCTAGCCCTTCGTCGATTTGCTCGTTGGTCGCTACCAGCGGGACCAGGATGCGGATCACGTTCGAGTAGGAACCTGCCGTGATTGTGATCAGGCCGTGCTCGTAGCAGTATTGCGTGATCTGTTTGGTTTCGTCCGTTGCTGGAGTTTTCGATTCTGGCGACTTCACGAGTTCGATGGCTTGCATTCCGCCGAGGCCGCGTACGTCGCCTACGATCGGCCAACGGCGTTGCCACTCGCGGGCACGGCGCTGGAAGCGGTCTCCGAGTTCGTTGGCGCGCGCGAGCAGATTTGTCTTTTCAAACAGATCGAGTGTTGCTAGCGCTGCGGCGCACGACAGCGGATTGCCGGCGAAGGTGCCACCCAACCCGCCTGCGGCGGGGGCGTCCATGATTTCGGCGCGGCCGGTTACTGCGGCTAGCGGCAAGCCCCCGCCTAACGATTTTGCGGTGACGATCAGGTCGGGTTCGATGCCGTAGTGCTCGCTGGCAAACATTCGGCCGGTGCGTCCGAAGCCGGATTGCACTTCGTCGGCGATGAAGAGGATGCCGTGCTTGTGGCAGAGCTCGATCAACACTTTGAAGTAGTCGGGCGGCGGCGCGATGAATCCACCTTCGCCCATTACCGGTTCGGCGATCACTGCCGCTACTTCTTCATTGGCTACTACGCGCTTGAACGTATCTTCGAGATGGCGCGCGCAGAAGAGATCGCACGATGGATATTTCAAGTTGTAGGAGCAGCGATAGCAGTAGGCGAACGGGACTCGATAGACCTCGCCGGGGAACGGCGCGAATCCACCTTTGTAGGGATGCGTCTTGCTGGTGAGCGCTAGCGTCATCATGGTGCGGCCATGGAATGCGTCTTCGAACGCGATGATCGCCGGACGCTTGGTATAGGCGCGGGCGATCTTGACGGCGTTCTCGACAGCTTCGGCTCCGCTGTTCACGAAGAGCGTCTTCTTGGCGAACTTGCCTGGGGTTACTTCATTCATGCGCTCGGCGAGTTTCACATAGCTTTCGTAAGGCGTGACCTGGACGCACATGTGAAGGAAGTTATCGAGTTGACTCTGGATGGCTTCAACGACCGCTTCCTGGCGATGGCCAGCGTTGGCGCAGCCGATGCCTCCGGCGAAATCGATGTAGCGGTTGCCGTCTACGTCTTCGAGCCATGCGTCTTGGGCTTTGGCTACGTAGATAGGCGTGCCGTGAGACAGGCCGCGGGGCACGGCTTTCGCGCGGCGCTCGCTGAGCGCTTTGGATTTCGGGCCGGGGATTTCGGTGTTGATTCGAATTGTGCTCATTTCAAATTCTCGTTAGAACTCCCTGACGCGGTTGTGGCGCTGCACAAGACAGCAGGTCCTTCGACTGCGGTTGATCGTCGCGCTTGGGCGCGACGATCAATCCTCGCTCAGGATGACAAGGGTTGGGAGAGCGTCTCTTCATTCCTCAATACCAAGCAATCGGTGCTTCGTTCAGATTGATGTAGACCTGTTTCGTTTCGAGGTATTCTTCGATGCCCCAGGGGCCTAGTTCGCGGCCGAAGCCGGATTGTTTGTAGCCGCCCCATGGGGCTTCTACGTAGGTTGGTTGCATGTGATTTACCCAGACTACGCCTGCGCGCAGGGCTTTTACGGCGCGCATGGCTTTGAAGATGTCTCTGGTCCAAACGGCGGCGGCTAATCCGTAGGGTGAATCGTTGGCGATCTTTAACGCGTCTTTTTCATCTTCAAATGGAATGACCGCTGCAACGGGGCCAAAGATTTCTTCGCGGGCAATGCGGGCAGAGTTGGTTACATCGGAGAAGATTGTGGGCTGCACGTAATAGCCTTTGCCCATTTTCTCGGGGCGTCCTCCACCTGAGGCCAGCGTCGCTTCTTTCTTGCCGATCTCGATGTAGGAGTTGACGCGGTCGTACTGCTCTTTGCTGACCAGCGGTCCCATCTTTGTATCGCGATCGAGCGGCGGGCCGAGTTTGATCTTCTTTGCTTTTTCGGTCATGGCTTCGACGAAGTTTTTGTAGATCGATTTCTGAACCAGGATTCGGCTTCCGGCGGAGCAGACTTCGCCTTGATTAATGAAGACTCCGAAGAGCGCGCCGTCGATGGCGGCTTCGAAGTCAGCGTCGGCAAAGAAGATGTTGGGCGACTTGCCTCCGAGTTCGAGAGTGACGCGCTTTACCGTGTCAGCGGCCTGTTTCACGATGATCTTGCCGACGGCAGCGCTGCCGGTGAATGCGATCTTGTTTACGTCGGGATGCTGGACGAGCGGAGCGCCGCAGGTTTCTCCGAAGCCGGTGATGATGTTGACTACGCCCGGGGGCAGGCCGCAGTCGGCGAAGTAGTTGGCGAATTCCAGCGCGGTTAGCGGCGTTTGCTCGGCGGGCTTTAGCACGCAGGTGCAACCGGCGGCGATGGCAGGTGCTAGTTTCCATGCGGCCATGAGGAGCGGATAGTTCCACGGAATGATTTGTCCGGCGATGCCTACTGGTTCTTTTAGCGAGAGAGACATTGCGTTGTCGGGGACGGGATTTACGTAGCCGACAACTTTTGTGGCTAAGCCGCCGTAGTATTCGAAGCAGGTAGCGGCGTCGTTGATGTCGAACTCGGCCTCGACGATGGGCTTGCCAGTGTTGCGGCATTCGAGTTCGGCTAGCGCGGCGAGATTGGCGCGGATCTTTTCTGTAAGGCGGAACAAGACTCGGCCGCGCTCCTGTGCGGTAGTGGTTGCCCATGGTCCTTCTTCAAATGCGGCTTTGGCCGCGGCCACGGCGCGGTTAACGTCTTCGGCATTCGCGTCGGGGACTTGGGCTATGACTTCTTCTGTTGAGGGATCATAGACGGGGAAGGTTTTCGCGGAGTTGCTCGCGGTCCATTCTCCGTTGATGTACATCTGATAAGTCTTCACTTCGGTTGTGACTCCGCCGGGCATTGTTGTCTACCTCCTGGATACCTCGGGGCTGAAGAGTGCGCGTCAGAACTGCTCTTCCGCCCCTTCGGGGCTTGCTCGTCTCCCACATTCTACCCACGGCTTGCGCCGTGGGCTGCATTCTGACGCCGCTTCGCGGCTGAACCGCTGAACTTCATTCCACCGCGAGGGCGCGAATCCAGTTCTCACGCGCATTCTAAAGCCCCAAAAACTTACTCGTGCTTAACGGCACAACTAAAGTCGTGCCCTTCCCAATCTCTGATCACAGTGGCGCGACTACCGTCGTGTCCTTCCCTAACCCTTGTACAGTTTTGTGGCGGCCGTAGACGAAGAAGAAGAATGCGGCCAGGCCGATGAAGAAGAGCGTGCCGCCGAACATCCATAATTCGTAGGACCACAGCGATGTGATTTGCTGTGCGGGGAAGAACACGACTGCGCCGCCTAGAACAGTGGTCACGAGTCCACTGGTCCCGGCCAGGAAGAGCGTGGTGCGGCTGTACTGGCCGCGCGGAACGGGCTCGGTCACGGCGAACTTTACCAGCGCTGCGAACATGTAGGCAAAAGGAAAGAGCTGCAACACGACCGCAAGCGAAAGCAGTTTTTGAAAAGTTTCCTGCACGCCTGCGCCGGCGAAGTTCAAGATCACAAGCACTCCGGAGACGATGCCCTGAACGATCAGCGCCGCGTAGGGCGTGGCGTAGCGCGGATGAATGTTGCCGAGCCATGAGGGCATGTAGGAATCGAGGCCGGCGACGAAAGGGATGCGGGCGCAACCGCCGGTCCAGGCGGAACCGATGCCTGCTACGGCGACGCTGAGCATGATGGCAAAGGGAATGGTGATCCAGGTGATGCCTACGCGAGCTCCCATTCCGCTGACCGCTTGCACCACGCCTTGCAGCACGTTGACGCTTTTGCCGACTGAGATCAGCAGCGTGAGAGTGACGGCTACATAGAGAGTGCCGGAGATCAGGCCGCCCCAGAAGACGGCGCCGGGAAGAGTGCGGGCGGGGTCGCGGATTTCGTCTCCCATGACGGACGCGAGCTCAAGGCCGACAAGACCGAAGCAGATTACGCCGAAGGAATTTAGAACGAAGCGCGGGTTGGCGGGGACTTTGAAATCGGCGGCGGTGATGCCGGTGCCGAAGCGCGACCAGATCACGATGCCGAGTCCGATGAGAACCGCAGCGGCGATGAAGGTGCCGATGGCGCCGAGGTTGTTGATCCACTTGCCGACGCCGAGGCCGAGAATGTTGAGCAGCGTGAGGAGAGCGAGCAGCGCCAGTGAAACGGATGCAGCGAAGAGCTTGTTGTCGGCCAGGCCTTGATGGCCGGTGCCGAGTACGTAGACGGAGACGCCGACGAAGTACAGCATGACGGTCGGCACGTAGAGCATGTTGTTGGTCCAGTAGCACCAGCCGGAGAGGAATCCGTGGAAGTCGCCGAAGACTTCTTTGGCCCAGAGATAGACTCCGCCTTCGCCGGGATAGCGATGCGCGAGTTCGATTACGGCGATGCCTTGCGGCCAGAAGAAGAGGATGAGGGAGATGAGCCAGAGCCAGATGGTTACGCCGCCGTTGGCCGCGATGGAGGGGATCACGTTGAGGTTGAAGACGGCTACTACGAAGAGGAGGACTAGATCGCGGCGGCCTAGGGCGCGGATTAGGTGGGGCTGGGCGGGTTGGGCGGTGGTGGACATGATCAGGGGCTAGGGAGCTAGGGGTTAGGGGTAGCTGCTTGGGTCAGTTGTTGATGCAAGCCAGGCCAAGCCGCGAAACTGATCCTATCCCCTAACCCCTGATCCCTTGTTCTAGTGTGCCGCCAGTGCTGGCTGGCCTGCTCGCTCTTGCTGCGCTTGCGCTAAGCTTGCTGCTATGTCGTCGAAGGCAGATAGATGCTTGTCGATGTCTGCGTCTGTGTGCTGGACGGAGATGGTCCACTGCTCATCCCACCAGTAGGGCTGCGGCATTACGCCGCGGTTGACCATGCCGAACCAGTAGTGGCGCCAGAGGTCGATGTCGATCATGGTCCAGTCGCGGTAGTTGCGAATCTCTTTCGGATAGAACATCAGCGCGCCGTTGGCTCCGGCTTGCGCGATGTAGGCTTGCAGTCCGGATTTCGCGATGGTCTTGCGATATCCGTCGGCGAGTTTTTTGCCGAGCTTGTCGACGTGAGTGTAGTTGTCGCGCGTTAGGACTCCGCGGAATGTCGCGAGACCAGCGGCCATGGAAACCGGATTCGTGTTGTAGGTGCCGCCGTGGAAGACTTTGTGTTGAGAGATGAGGTCCATCACGGATTTGCTGGCGCCGAATGCGGCTAGCGGGAAACCTCCGCCAATCGATTTGGCGAGGCAGATCATGTCGGGCTTCACATTGAAATATTCGGACGCGCCGCCCCAGCCAAGTTTTGCACCGGTTTTTACTTCGTCGAAGATCAGGAGCGCACCGTTCTTCGTGGCGATTTCGCGAAGGGCTTGCAGGAAGCCGGGCTGCGGCATGCAGAGGCCGACGTTCATGAGGATTGGTTCGAGAATGATCGCTGCGATTTCGCCGGGATTTTCTGAGAAGCGGCGCTCGACTGTGGCCATGTCGTTGAATGTCGCGATGACGACGTTTGCGATTGCAGATTTCGGCACGCCTAAGCCGCCGGGAACGGATATGGGATTATCGATGTCGCCGAAGTCCGGAGCGTGTGGCTTTACGCTGACGAGGGCGGAGTCGTGCAATCCGTGATAAGCGCCTTCGAATTTAATGATCTTGTCGCGTCCGGTGGCAGCGCGGGCGAGGCGGATGGCGTGCATGGTGGCTTCGGTACCGCTGTTGCCGAAGCGGCACATCTCGACGGGGAAGCGCTTGCAGATTTCTTCGGCGAGTTCCCATTCCATGTCATGCGGCATGCCGAACATGGTGCCGGTGGAAAGGCGCTTTTCAACTGCCTTCATAACCGCGGGATGGCAGTGCCCGGCCATGAGCGCGCCGAAGGTCAGATTGTGGTCGATGTATTCGTTGCCGTCGAGGTCGCGGAACTTGCTGCCGCCGGCGTCTTTTACGAAGATGGGCCAAGGATCGTAATAGCGATAGTTGCTGGCTACGCCGAGAGGAATTCGTTTAAGGTTTTTCTTGTGCGCTTCGGCGGATTTCGGCGTACGACGCTCGAAGGTGGCAAGCTCTTTTTGCAGATCGGGATACATCGAATTGCTCCAGAGAAACTCAAGCCGGCAGTTTCTTGATATAGACGCGGGCCATTAGAATGCCGGGACGGGCGGGCCGTCCCGGGGCTTAGCTCCACTATCTTACTCTTCCATACTAGAACTACTCTTCCATACTAGAAGTAGAACTTTAGACCAAACTGCATCAGGCGGGGATCTTTGACCTGAGTGACCTGGCCAAACTGCGCGCCGTCGGTGCTATCGCCGTCCGGGTTATAGAACTGCGTGTGGTTGAAGACATTGAACGTTTCTGCGCGAAATTCCATGTGCATACGCTCATTAAAGGGAATGAGTTTTACCAGGGCAAAGTCGGTTTCGCTAATTCCCGGTCCGCAGCAGATGGTACGGGGCGCGCTGCCCACGTAGCCGAACACACCGTTCTCGGTGAAAATCGAAGTCTGACTGGCGGGGGTATTGAAATAGTAGTTTCCGTTGCTTTGCGGCCTTTGCCACGTAAAGGGGCCGACCTGATTGGGTTCGCCCGGAAGTTCGAAGTCGAAACTGTTCATCAGCTCGTTGTCGGATTCTGACGTGATGCGAATGGGAAATCCGGTCTGGTAGGTAGTGATGCCGGAGACGGCCCAGTCATCGAACAGTTTCCCGGCAACGCCGCTGTATTTTCTTACCGGCAGGTTCCAGAGATAACTAAGGACGAAGCGGTGACGCGCGTCAAAGAGCGAGAGCGAACGGTTGTTGGCGCCGGGAAGAGGATTGAGAATTCCTTCGAAGCTGGAAGCCTCGTCGATCGACTTGCTGAAGGTGTAGGCGGCGGTGAACTGCAAGCCGTGGACAAACCGCTTGTCCAGCGAGACCTGGAGCGAGTTGTAAGCGGAATTGGCAATCGTGTCCTGGGCAAAGATGCTGCTGAACACCGGAACTCCGTTGACGGGACAGCCCAGGCCGGATAAAGGATCGCATTGCGGCGACGAGTAGGGGCGCAAACCTACCAGGGTGATGCCGTTGGGGCCGACCGTTGTGTTGGCCGGGATCACGGAGTTGTTCTGAGCGTAAGGCAAGTGCAGAGGCACCGGCAGGACTGTGCCCGGCGGGATAAAGAAAGGGCTGTCTTCGGTAAATTGGCCGCACGTGCCCGCACCCAGAATGGAATCAAGGTCGAGGCAGGTCTGCGGGTTTGAGTAGTTCACATCATGAGTAGCCAGCAGGCGATGCCCCTGGGTGCCCACGTAGCTGACTTCCAGCTTCATATCTCTGGTCAGTTCTCGCTCGACAGTGAAGTTGTACTGAGCGGAATACTGCGTGCGCATGTGCGGCTGGAAATCGCCAAAGAGAAGGATGGGCTCGAATGTCGCCCAATCCACCTGACTTCCTCGCGCGGGGTTGAGGACTCCATTAAACGGATTCAGATACGTGGTGGCGCCGTCCTGGCCCAAAAAGGGCTGGTTAAACTGTGTCTCATAGACAAAGGTGCTTCCGCCGAAGGGAGGCTCAGCGCCGAATTGTTCCAGGACAAGCTGCTCGACCGGGTTATAGAAGAGGCCCCAACCGGCGCGAATGCTGGTCTTGCCGGAGTTGCCGGGACTCCAGGCGATGCCGATGCGGGGAGCGAATGCCTTGTAATAGGTTTGGGTCATGCCGGGTGGAATATGGGCGTCGCCGGGAACGACTAATCCGACCGCATCCTGCGAAGTGCAATCGGTGTTGGGACCTCCACAAGGGTACACAGTAGAGTCTTGGCCGGGGCGGAAAGTCTGAACATGCTGAGCGACATCCGCCAGAGGGGTGGTCAGTTCCCATCGCAAGCCGTAGTTCAGTGTGAGATTTGGTTTTATCTTCCAGCTATCCTGCGCGTACAGATAGAGGCCAGTGTTGCGGACGTATTCGACTTGCCCCGAACCTTGTCCGAATTGATCGGGAAGGCCCAACAAAAAATTGGGGTACAGATTGGCTGCACCTACATCGTTCGGCCCTCCGCCGTAGTAGTCGAAGGTTCCGTTCACGTTGTAGTAGAGAAACTGGTTGAATTGTTGACGGCGAAAATCCACTCCGAATTTGAAGGTGTGGACGCCTGAGACCTTCGTGAGGCTGTCGGCCCACTGGAAAGAATTCCCAGTTTGAGGAAGCTCCCCTTCGGAATCGTTGCCGAGGTCGAATCCTCCCGCAATGGAGATAGCGGGAAGTCCTTCGCGGTTAGGGCCAAGGAAGGGATGGATGCCGTAGACGTTGCTGGCAACGTCCCCATAAAAACAAGGTGGGGTCCCGGTCACGCTGGTAAGCCAGGAGGGCGCGGTCGGGCAGGAGTTTTGCACCAGTTCGGTATTTTCCGGGTGCTGGAACGTCTGTTGAGCCTCGCGGTTGTAGTTGAAACGCGCTTCGTTCACCGTGTTGTTGTTGATCGTCCAGGTATGGGAAAGATTCCACTGCTGGATGCGCTGCGCGATAATGCTGCCAAAGCCGGGGACATCGGCTCCCGTCAGTTCAAAGTTCGCAAAGGGCTGCACTATGCGCTCGTCGTCGAAATAGTAATAAATGCTCAGGTTCTGTTTGTCATTGATCCTGTGGTCGACCTTAACGGTTAACTGGTCTCCGCGCGTCGGCTGGGTCGGAACAGTCGTGATGAGATTACCGTCGTTGGGCGCCTGCGGAACAAACTGCAATAGATCAACCGCGGTGGAGTCCATGCAGGCGAGCGGGATCTGGCTGTTGGGAAAGATGTTTGCGTAGGCTGCGCCGTCTGAAATCGCTCCGCCTCCGATAGCGGTATTGGCTGCCTGGCAGCCCGGACGGCTGGTCAGGATCGCGGAGTTATTCAGCGTCCCGGTAAATGGCGAGGCGCCGGCGCCAGTAACAGGATTCACATCCGAAAAGTCCGCAACGATCTGGCCGTTCACCAGGTTGGTAGGCGATGGAGTTTCCTGAGAACTGGGCACAGTAACGGCAGGAGAAAGAATGCCCTGGCGGATGCGCCGGCCTTCGTAGGAAGCAAAGAAGAATGTTCGATCCTTCTTGATGGGCCCGCCAAACGTCCCGCCGAACTGATTCTGATTAAACTGAGGCTTTGCGCAAGGTAGGCCTTCAGCACCGGTAAAGCAGTATTCATTGGCATTGAGCACCTTGTTGCGAAAAAACTCGTAGGCACTGCCATGCAACTGATTGGTGCCTGACTTTGTGACTACATTGATGACCGAACCGGAGTTGCGGCCATATTCCGCGTCGAACGTATTGGTGAGAACACGAAACTCCTGAATGGTGTCGGGCGAGGGTTGAACCGTGGGAAGGTTGACGAAGAGATCGTTGGCATCGCCGCCATTGACGCTGAAATTGTTGGCGCGCCCGCGGCCACCATTCACCGATACTGCGCCGGGGCTGTCACTTCCATAAATGAGCGAGTTGCTGGAGCCGGTAGTGGACATGACGCCGGGCTGCAACTGCAGAAGCTGGTAGGTATCGCGCGTGTTGAGCGGCAAATTCGAGACTTCCCGCGAGTCCATGATTGCGCCGAGCTGGGTGCTCGTGGTATCGACCAGCGGCGCTTCCGACGTGACATCGACTACTTCCTGCTGCTGGCCGATCTGCATCACCATATTGAGCGTGACGACCTGGTTGAGATCGACGGACACGCCATGGCGAAGATCCTTCTTAAACCCCGCTAACTCGAAGCTGAGGGTGTAAACGCCAACGGGAACTTCGGGGAATGAATAGTCCCCGCTATCGTTGCTTTCGGCCTTACGGCCTACGCCCGTGGCTTCGTTGGTTGCGATCACCTTGACATGCGCGATTACGGCGCCGGAAGGGTCGGAGACGCGGCCCAGGATGCGGCCGCCGGTGCCTTGCGCGGGAAGCAAGCTGGGGGCCAGCAGAAAGAGCGCGAGGATGACGCAAACCGTTTCCAGACACTTCGTTTCCAGACACATCATGGTCGAGCGGGGCCACTGTGACGGCATGGAACCTCCAGCATCTCGAAGGAGAGTTGTTTTTTCTTTGAAAGCTATAGCTTGTGCCGGGCCACAACCTTGCTATAATCCCGCAAGGTTAGAGAAGTGAGAGGCGCACTGTCAAGGAGAAAAAACGCGTCCTCTCGATAGAAAACTCTTATCGGGCATATTGAACATATCAATCGGCCGAGCCGGGTGAGGGATGAGATCATCCAACGCTAAACCCAATTACGGAAAGCCCTTTCTGAAGATCGGAGATGCGGCGCGCCGCGCGGGCGTGTCGCCGTCGGTGATCCGGTCATGGGAAAATCTGGGGCTCACACGGCCGCGCCGCACCGAGAGCAAGTACCGGCTGTACACGCTCGATGACGTCAAACTGCTGAAGCGGGCGCGCTTTCTGCGCAAGGTGCGCGGGTTGAACGCGGCGGCGATTGTCGAATTGCTGCGGCGTGAAGGACGGGTGAAGCCGGCAGCGGGCGGAAGTGCTGGAGCGATCGGTTCGCATCTGCGGCAACTGCGGGCGAAACGTCGGCTGTCGCTGGCGCAGGTGGCGCGAAGCGTAGGCATTTCGGTGGGATTCTTGAGCGCGCTCGAGCGGTCGCAGATGAGCGGGTCGGTGGGAACGCTGCGCAAGCTGGCGCGATTTTATAAGACCAACATCCTGGATTTTTTTGACACGACTGGAGCCAGCAGCCGGCAGGTGAAGCCGGCTCAGAGAAAAGTGCTGGAAGCCGGGCCCGGCGTTCAAATGGAGTTGCTTGCGTGGGGCAACACGGTGATGGAGCCGCATCTGTTTCGAGTGGCGCCCAGAGCGGGCAGCGGCGATTCCTACACGCACGAGGGCGAAGAGTTTCTTTACGTGTTGCGCGGGCAACTGGATATCACGCTGGAGAAGGAAGAATTCCGGCTCAAGGCTGGCGACAGTTTTTATTTCGAGAGCGCGACCCCGCATCACTGGCAAAATCCCGGAAAAGCGGAGACGTGGGTGTTGTGGGTAAATACTCCGCCGACGTTTTGAAGCGGCGGGCGCTGAAGGAGGCACGATGAGGGCACGGGCGATATTTCTATTGCTGCTGGCGGTCGTAGTGTTCACCGGATCGTGCACGAAGAAAACCCCCGCGCTGAATCTGCTGGTGTGGGAGGGATACGCCGATCCTTCATTCGTCAAGGCCTTCGAAGAGCAACATCATTGCAAAGTCTCGGCGTCGTACATGGGATCGAGCGATGAGTTGATGGCCAAACTGCGCGGCGGCAGCGCCGGCAACTATGACGTGATCTCACCCTCGAGTGATGTGGCAGGGTCGATCGCGGCGGCGGGACTGGCGGCTCCGCTGGATCTGTCGAAGATTCCGAGCTATGCGCAACTGTCTCCGCAACTCATTTCGCTGCCGCTGGTGCGGTTGAAGGGCCAGGTGTTTGGAGTTCCGTTCGTGTGGGGGCCGGACCCGCTGATTTACGACACCACGGTTTTCGCGCAGCCTCCAGATAGTTGGAATGTGCTTTGGGATCCGAAATACAAAGGGAAGATTTCGGTGTGGGACGATCTTTCTACCTTATATATGGCGGCGCAGGTTTTGGGTTATGACAAGCCTGATCCGTCACAACTTTATAACTTGACCGACGAGCAGCTTGAGGCGGTGAAGAAGAAGTTGTTGGAATTGAAACCGAATGTCCGCAAGATGTGGTCGACGGGCGGGGAGTTGACGAATCTGTTTCAAAATCATGAAGTGGTCGCGGCGATGGGATGGCCGTTGATGACCAATCAACTGCGCAAAATCAACTTTCCGGCCGGAGAGACGATTCCGAAGGAGAACACGACAGGCTGGATCGATCACCTGATGATTACGGCGGGCAGCGAGAACAAAGAACTGGCGCACGAATTTCTCGAGTACATGATCGAGGCACAGACGCAAAAGAAAGTGACGGACGTGACTGGATACACTCCGGCAAATCCACAAGCAGCGCAACTTATGACACCGGAAGAAGTGAAGGCCCTGCATTTGGACGACGTCGACAACTACCAGAAGCGACTTTACTTCTGGCAGAACGTGCCGCGGCGCGCGAAGTACAACGAAATTTGGAATGAAGTGAAGGCAGCTCAGTAGAACCGGCTTCGGCTTTCGGGCCTCGGGCTTCGGCTTCCTTATTATGACGACCACTTCTGAAATTTCGATGTCACTTGCCGGCGACGGATTGAGTCGCGCCACGCTGCTTAGTATTCGCAATGTGGCCAAGCGCTTTGGCAAGAATGTGGTGTTGCGGGATATTTCTCTGGAGGTGGCGGAGGGAGAATTTCTTACGATTCTCGGCGAGAGTGGATCGGGAAAGACGACGCTGCTGCGCATCATCGCTGGGTTTGAGACTGCGAGCGCGGGCGAGGTGTGGATGGGTGAGGAGCGACTGGATCGCGAGCCTCCGTATCGGCGCCGCGTGAACACTGTGTTCCAGCACTACGCGCTGTTTCCTCATCTCACCGTCGAACAGAACGTGGCGTACGGACTGCGCGTGGCTAAGCGTCCTGAGGCGGAAGTTATATCTCGCGTGTCAGAGGCGCTCGAGAAAGTGAAGATGTCGGCGCACGCGAAGTCGAAGCCGTCGAAGATCAGCGGAGGTCAGCAGCAGCGGGTTGCCTTGGCGCGTGCGCTGGTGAACCGTCCTCGATTGCTGCTGCTGGATGAACCACTTTCGGCGCTGGATGCGAACTTGCGGCGGCAGATGCAGGTGGAATTGAAATCGCTGCAGCGCGAAGTCGGCATTTCGTTCATCTTCGTAACTCACGATCAGGAAGAGGCGATGGTGATGTCGGATCGAATCGCTCTGCTGCGCTCGGGTGAACTGGAACAGGTTGCCACACCGCGCGAGATTTACGGCCGGCCGGCAACGGCTTATGCGGCGCAGTTTATTGGGCACACAAATTTGCTGAAGGCCGAAGTGCGGGCTGGTGTGGTGCGATGCGGAACTCTGACATGGTCGGCGGCGCTTCCCGATGGTCCCGCGCTGTTCTCGCTGCGGCCGGAGAATTTGCGGTTAGTGGACGGAAGCGGGCCTACGGCTGGCAACGCGCTTGTTCGCGGAAAAGTCCGCCACCGCGCGTTTCACGGGGCAACAGAGTTGATTCGCGTGGAGTGCGCTGACGGATTGGTCCTGGTGGTGCGAACTCCGGGCAGCGGCGGGTTGCTCGATGATGTTGAACTGGAATTCTCTCCCGCCGATGCGATTCTCGTGCGCGAATCTCCGGAAAGAATCTGATGTTCTCTCGAGCTTACAAAGCGGCGGTGACGTTGCCTCCATTAATCTGGGTGACGGCATTTCTGCTGATGCCGTATTTGCTGATGTTCTGCTACAGCTTCTGGTCGGTGTCAGCTGCGCAAACGATCGAACATTCATGGAATCTCTCGAACTACGGCCAGTTGTTGCGAGTCGACGTTTACTGGCAGACGCTGCTGCGCTCGATGTGGATTGCCGCGCGGGTGACGATCTTCTCTTTGCTGCTTGGCTATCCGCTGGCATATTTTCTTTCTTTCTACGCAGGAAGAAAGAAAGACCTGCTGTATCAACTCGTGATCATTCCGCTGTGGGTCAGTTACCTGGTGCGGGCTTATGCGTGGAAGACGATTCTGGGTTCCGACGGCGTACTGAATACTCTATTGCAGTACGTGCGCTTGACGAAGCATCCGCTGGAATTCCTACTGTACAGTCCGTTTGCCGTGGTGTTGACGCTAACGCACATCTACACGCCGTTTGCATTCTTGCCGATCTATGCCGCGTTGGAGCATATTCCGCGCAATCTGGTAGAGGCGTCGCACGATTTAGGAGCAACTCCGGGGCAAACTTTCTGGAAAGTGATCTTCCCCCTGTCGATTCCGGGAGTGGTGGCCGGAGCCACGTTCGCCTTCGTGCTGAGTTTGGGCGATTTCCTGGCGCCGCTGCTACTGGGCGGGCCGAGCGGCATCATGATCTCGAACATCGTGGTCAGCCTGTTCGGCGCCGCTTACAACTGGCCGCTGGGCGCGGCGATTTCGTTCTGCATGCTGCTGCTGGTGGTAAGCCTGCTGTTTTTCTCGGAGCGCCTGGAAAAGAAATGGAGCTTCTCGTGAGCGACGCGCAATTCGACTCCGGCTCGCGCTGGTTGCTCTTTCATGCTGTAGCCGTGTTCGCATTTCTTTATTTGCCGATCGCGGTCCTTATTCTCTATTCATTCAACGGCGAAGGCGTCGGCGGATTCCCGCCGCATCATCTCACGCTCGACTGGTATCGATTGCTCTTCGCCGATGCGCCCATCTGGGATTCGGTTCTCAACAGCCTGCAGGTTGCCTTTGCCGCAATGGTGATCTCCCTAACATTCGGAGTTCCCGCCGCGCTGGCGCTCGAGCGCGCGCAGTTCCCCGGAAAAGCTTTATTCCGGAGATTGGTGCTTCTGCCGTTGATCCTGCCCGGAATCATCACAGGGCTCTCGTTGCTCATGCTGTTCAATGTGACGGGAACGGAGCTCAGCCTGATGACGATTATTCTCGGGCACGGGACGGCGCTGATCTCCGTGGCCACGACCGAAGTATTCGCGGGATTGCAGAAGCTCGACCGCGCGCAGGAAGAAGCCTCGCTCGACCTGGGCGCGAACTACTGGCAGACATTCTGGCGCATCACGGTGCCGAACTTGAAACTTCCGATCATCGGCGCGGCGCTGCTGATCTTCACGCTTTCGATGGACGAAATCGCCGTCAGCTTCTTTCTGATTGGCCGCGACAACACGCTGCCACTAGAAATCTGGGGACGGCTGCGCCGCGGCATCACGCCGGAGATCAACGCAGTATCGACCATCATCTTTCTGTTCTCACTGATAGCAATCGTTTTCTGGTACCGATTGCGCATGCGCAGTGAACGCACAACAGACGCCGGCGCAGAAATCGTCGCAGTTGTCGAAGGAGATCCAGCATGAGTGCGAATCGCAGGGACTTCATTAAGTTCGTGGTCGCAGGAGCTGTGACGGCAGGTTGTCCAATCGATCTTTCATTGGTAGCTGCGCAGACAGGAAACTCGAAGAATGATCACGCCGCCGATGTGGATGGCGAAGACAACAGAATCTGCCATCAAGTGCGCGATCGGGGCAATCAAATCTTCAAGCGTCCACCGGCGTCGGCACGACATGACGTGGTGATTGTCGGCGGCGGCGTGAGTGGATTGGCCGCTGCCTATCGATTGCGGCATCTTGATTTCCTGCTGCTGGAAAAAGAGCCGCACTGGGGCGGAAATGCTTATGCGATGGAGTATGAAGGCAGCACCTATGCCACCGGATCGGCGTTCCTCACGAAAGATGAATACTCCTACAAGTTCGCGAAAGAGATTGGTCTCGATCCGCTGCCCATCAAAAACTCAGACGCCAGCATTATTCGAGGCGAGCTGGTTCTCGACACCTGGGGCGACGGCCTCGACAAACTGCCTTATCCCGCGCCGGTTCGCGAGAGCTTCAAGAAATTCAAGAAAGAATTGCTTGCGATTGACGTTGAGAAACGCGGCAAAGAACTCTTCGACAAGAAATTTTCCGATTTCATCAAGGGCTATCCCGAAGAACTCAAACAGTGGTGGGATAACTTTGGCCCATCGAACTGGGGCGCAACCAGCGAAGAAACGGCCGCAGCTTTGGCGATACTCACGTTGCAAGATATGGCCGGAGAGAGCCGCACGGATGATCGCTACACTTGGCCCGGAGGCCTAGGCGCGATCACCAAAAAGCTGGCGGAGATTCTGCAGCCGAAATATAAAGACCACATGCAGACGGGCGCTACTACCGTGGCAGTCGTCACCGAAAAAGAAGAAGTGCAGGTCACCTACATGGTCGGCGGCGAACTGAAGACGGTCGCGGCCAAGGCTGTGATCATGGCGACCCCGAAGTTCATCACGCGGCGCATCGTTGACGGACTGCCCGACAAGCAGAACGACGCCATGCATCAGATTCGCTATATCCCCTATCCCGTTGTCAATCTGATTTTCGACAAGCCCGTGTTCAATCATGGCTACGACACGTGGTGCCCGGGCAATACATTTACCGACTTCATCGTCGCCGACTGGGTTACTCAGAAACAGCCGGGATACAAACAGAAGTTCAACATCATCACTTGTTACACACCGATGAGAGAAGAGAATCGCGGCTATCTGCTGAACGAAATCGGTGCGCGCAAGATTGCGGCGAACGTGCTCGCAGATTTTCAGAAGCTGATGCCGGCGTTCAGTATCGATCCGGTCGAGGTGCACATTTACCGGCGCGGACATCCTCTCTATATGTCGACGCCGGGACTTTATACCCAGGTGCAGCCGCTGGCGCGGCATCCCATGGATCGCGTGTTCTTTGCCAACACGGATTCCGAGGGCCCGGAATCGACGACTAACGCGGGAATCCGCGCGGCACAGCGCGCTGTAAAGGAAGTGGAAGCGCGGCTGGCGGGAAAGCCAATGCCGAAGGAGCAGGCGGTGGCGGGTTAGTAAATACCGATGCCCAAAGAAATATCGAATGACTTTTCTTGCTCGCGAGGATTAGAATTCACAAAGGAGATCCCCATGAATCGGTTCTGGGCCCTGATCGTCCTTCTTTCCACGGCTTCGTTGACTCTGGCTTGCGGAAGCAGCAGCAACAACAGCGGCCGACAACTACAATCCATCAGCATTAATTCAACCGTTGTGGGACAGCAGGTTCAGTTCACCGCGACTGGCACTTTTTCTGCGCCACCAACGACGGTCAGCCCGCTTCCAGTCTCCGACTGGGGCATTGGACCTTTTGCGCCGCCGCCGGCGAATGTGCAATATACGTTGACGACCCAGCCGTACGTATTCGATTGCCTGGGTTCGCCATCGGGTATGCCAGTCAGCACTCTTGCTCCCTCGGATCCGAACGCACCGACTACTGGATCATTACCGTGGGCGAAGGTGGTTACGGCATCGGCGCCTGTTCCCTGCCCGTAAGAATGGCAAACTACATCCCGTTTAATAGTGGCCATCCCGATTCTTGTTTATCTGCCGCTTGCGCCGAAGTGCGATCTAATCTCCTGAGAACGCTCCGCGCATAGTAAAGTTATAGGTAGGGCTTTACAGCCCTGGGCACCGCGTCGAGCGCCCGTCAATCCGATCCGTAAACAAAGGAAAAACCATACTTTGAGTTTGAGCATTCGCAACATCGCCATCATCGCGCACGTGGACCACGGCAAGACCACGCTGGTTGACGCCATGCTGCAGCAAAGCGGCACTTTCCGCTCCAACGAGCACCACGTCGAGCGCGTGATGGATTCGAACGAACTGGAGCGCGAACGCGGCATCACGATTCTGGCCAAGAACACGGCCATCATTTATCACGACGTGAAGATCAACATTGTGGATACGCCCGGCCACAGCGACTTTGGTGGCGAGGTGGAACGCGCGCTCAAAATGGTCGATGGAGTGATGCTGCTGGTCGACGCCAGCGAAGGTCCGCTGCCGCAGACGCGTTATGTGCTGAGCAAAGCGCTCGAAGCGAAGCTGCCCCCGATTGTGGTGATTAACAAAATCGACCGGCCGGATGCGCGTCCGCAGGAAGTGCTCAACGAAATCTACGATCTGTTCATCGATCTCGACGCGCAGGAAGATCAGCTCGACTTTCCAGTTCTGTACACGAACGCGAAACAGGGTACAGCCTCGACGGATATTCAAGGAGGCGGCGAGAATCTTCAGCCGCTGTTTGAAGCGATCGTGCAGACCATTCCTCTGCCGCAGGGTGATCCGAAAGGGCCGCTGCAAATTCTGGTGGCGAACCTGGATTACAGCGATTATCTCGGCCGCCTGGCGATCGCGCGCGTTTTCAACGGCACCATGTTCACCGGCGAAGACGTCGTCATTGCGAAGCTTGACGGGACGATGCACAAGACCAAAATCACGAAGCTGTTTTCGTTCTCGGGGCTGAAGCGGACTGACATCACAGAAACGGTGCTTGGCGATATTGTCGCGGTCGCAGGCGTGGAAGGCATCACCATCGGCGAAACCATTACGGATGCGGAGAATCCCGCGCCGCTGCCGCCGATCGTGATCGATGAACCGACCATCGCGATGATGTTTACGGTAAACAATTCACCTTTTGCCGGGCGCGAAGGAACGTATGTAACGTCGCGCAATCTGCGCGAGCGGCTGGCGAAAGAGCTGCTAACAAATGTTTCGCTGCGCGTAGAGGACATGGAAACTACCGATTCGTTCAAAGTGCTGGGGCGCGGCGAACTGCAACTTTCCATCACCATCGAAATGATGCGGCGCGAAGGTTATGAGCTGATGGTGGGCAAGCCTGAGATCGTAACCAAACGCATCGATGGCAAACTGATGGAACCAGTCGAAAATCTCACCGTGGACGTTCCGGAAGGTTTCGTGGGCGTGGTGATGGAGCAGTTGGGGTCGCGCAAGGGCGAAGTCACGAACATGCACAACCATGGCTACGGACGGGTTCGCATCGAGTTCCGCGTGCCCAGCCGCGGTCTGATCGGGCTGCGCAGCCAGTTGCTCACCGACACGCGCGGCACCATTGTGATGAACTCGCTCTTCGGCGGCTACACCGAATGGCAAGGCGACATTCCACATCGGCCCACGGGAGCTTTGATCGCGGATCGCGCCGGCACCTCCACGGCCTACGCGCTGTGGGGACTGCAGGAGCGCGGCGAACTTTTCATCGGTTCCGGCGTGGAACTCTATGAAGGGATGATCGTCGGAGAGAACGCGAAGGATGACGATCTTGACGTGAATGCGGTACGTGAAAAGAAGCTGACGAACATGCGCGCGTCGACGGCGGATGAAGCGATTCGCCTGGTGCCGTTCAGGAATTTGAACCTGGAGCAGGCCATTGAATTCATCTCGGATGATGAGTTCGTGGAGATCACTCCAAAGTCGCTCCGGCTGCGGAAAAAAGTTCTGCAATCGAATAAGCGCAAGAAGCGCGCAATGGCCACGGTAGAGGAAGGGTAAGCGACCGACTGCCCGGTACGTTGTCTCAGCCTTTTAACATGTCCCGCTTGACAAACCTGCTATACTTCGTGCCGCATTCGACTGTTCGCCAGCTCCGGTCTCGATTTACAGGAAGGTTCCCCCCGACCTGCCAGTCCTGCCCCATCGAGCTTGCACTTCGACAGCTCAATGCAGAGGCAGATGCGTGAAGAATATTTTTGTCGGCAACTTGAGCTTTAACACATCGGAAGACGAACTGCGGACGATGTTTGAGCCCTTCGGGCAAGTGGATCGCGTCAGCATCATGACTGACCGCGATACCGGACGCTCGCGCGGCTTCGGCTTTGTAGAAATGGCCAGCAACGAAGATGGAGAAAAGGCCATCACTGCGCTGAACGGTTCGCAGGTGGGCGGACGCACGCTCAACGTAAATGAGGCGCGCCCGAAAACCGAACACGCCGGCGGCGGTGGACGCGACCGCGGCGGACGCGGTGGCGATCGCGGCGGAGACCGTGGTGGCCGCGGTGGCGGCGGCGGTGGTCGAGGCCGCTACTAATCCTGTAAATTTCAAACGTCTGGATTTCAAACGTCACGGACGATGGCTCTCGCAAAGGCGGGCCGAACTTTGCCGCGCGCATTCGAACGCCTGCGCAAATCTTCGACCGGACCTTCGCCCGCGGATCTTCGCCAAAGATCCTCACGCATCGAAGGATCCTCACATTGATGCCGCTAACCCACCCATGTAAACTAAACTTACCGCGGGCGCCCGTAGCTCAGATGGATAGAGCGATTGCCTCCGGAGCAATAGGTCGGGAGTTCGAATCTCTCCGGGCGCACCAGATTCTTTTTTCCTTCATCACTTTTTTTCCTGAATCACTTTCAGCGCTACGGCTTCACCTCCCGGCCGGGTGATGCGGATCCCGCTCGCGCTATGGGGTGACGCGGAAGTTCTGGTTGCTGAGCAAGACGACCGTCGGTGTCGTTACTTGCACTCTTCCTGAGGTTGCGCCAGCCGGTACCGTAGCCGTGATCTCGGAACTGGAGACTACAGTGAATACTGCCGAGGTGCCGTTGAAAGTAACGCTAGTCGCGCCGGTCAGACCGGTCCCCAGAATCACGACGGACGATCCCACCGCGCCGGAGGTCGTTTGGGTTTTCACAAATGGACCCAGGCCCATGGAGAGGCTGTAGACAACGCCCTCATTGCTGGTGCCGCCTTCGGCCGTTGTTCCATAGAATGTTCCGTTCGTATCCTGAATCAATCCTGCTATAGAAACTGCACCGTCGGCGCAACCGCTGGCGGGGCAGAAACTGTAAAGCGAGGTGAACGCGCCAGTGGGACCGATGCTGAATATTGTGCCGCAGCCTCCGTCACAGAACGTGCTGGCCCCGCCATAGGTTGTCACTCCGTAGAAGTTGCCATCGGTGCCCTGCACCATCCGCGACCAAGCTCCGTTCCCCTCAGACCCGGTGAAGGAATGCAACGTGGTAAACGTGCCGGTTAAAGTGAGCTTGAAGATCGTGCCGCAACCGCAGATCTGGTTGGCGCCATGCGCTGCTACCCCGTATAGGTTGCCATCGTTGCGCTGCACCAATCCCCCGACCGGCTCCGCGCCGTCCGTGCAAAGATCCTCATCCGCGCAAAAAGAGTAAATCGTGGTGAGCGTGCCGCTGGGTGTCATTCTGAAGACGGTGCCCTCGTCGTACGCTCCGCCGGTGTAGGTTGTCCCGTAGAAGTTTCCGTCAGTGGCCTGGATCATCGCCGGGTAGGGGTAGGCGCCATCCGTGCCATCGACAAAGGTGTGCAGTGTGGTCAATTTGCCGCTGGTGTTGATGTTGAATACGGTCCCATACCCGTCGCCTCCGTAGAGTGTGAGCCCGTAGAAGTCTCCGTTGCTGCCCAGAACCAAACCCTCTTGGGGATTAACGCCATCGGTGCCATCGAAGCTGTGCAGTGTGGTTATCGCGCCACCTAATGTCGTCTTGTAGACGACGCCGCAGCCGCCAGTGCAGTCGTGATCGGCACCACCGTAGTTCGCGGTTCCGTAGAGATTTCCATCGCTACCCTGGATCAGCGCGTTCCAAGGGCTCGATCCATTGGCGCCGTCGAAACTAGTAAGCAGCGTGACCGTGCCGCTGGTTGTCATTTTGTAGATTGTGCCGACGCCGTTGGCTCCAGCGTAGACCGTGCTGCCGTACAAGTTGCCGTCGGTAGCCTGCACTAGCGCCGCTTGCGAGTTGTTGCCATCGGTGCCGTCGAAGCTGTGCAGCGTGGTGAATGTCTGTGCAGGCAGTGTGATTGCGGTTGCTGTCGACAGCAGAAATAAACAGCAGGCCTTTGTCAAAGAGTTGAACTTCGTCATATCGTTTTTGTCTCCGTGCCGCAGCGGCGGCCTTCAGTGCCATATGGGACGAGCGCTTCAGCCCGAGAACCGCTGAGGCGCTGGAATTGGTCTGGGATCTGGATTGCAAATCGTGAATCGGAGTGATTGCAGCTTGCAGCGGAGGCAATGCTGCCAGCGGCAACCACCACCATCTCTCTCTGCGATGGAATTAACCGCGGCCAGGTTGGGGACGAGCAGAAATCCTCGGCGCTTCACGACGGCTTCTCCCACAAGGAAATCCAAGATGTTAGGTCTTGGTAAATCGGGGCCCGTGGTGCGAACACCCGTCCTTGGGGGAAAGAACGTCCGGGAGAATCCTACACCTCGCCCGCTGACTGCGTAAGATGAAAATTCTTGCATGCTCGACGAACATTTTGAAAAGCAAACAGAACTGGGATCTGTTCGGACCCAACTGCAGACTGCCGGCAAGACTCGAAGTCGGACGCTACCCCCCCACCTTCGTGGCGGTTTCATTTGTGGCCGAGCATGCTAGTGTAATGCCGATCTTTTTCTTTGGCGAGCTCCCCTACCCTGCTCCCGCGATCTCTTCGAGGTTCGATCCCTATGAGACGAGAGAAACCACTTTCCAGCCTTCCGCTCGTGTTGGCAATCGCTACGATGAATCTACTGTGGATAACCACTGCCGGGGCGCAAACCGGATCGACGCTTTACAACTTTACCGGAGCGAGCGACGGCGGGAATCCGCTGTCGAACCTGGTGATGATTGGGGAGCATCTGTATGGCACGACCTTTGTCGGGGGCGCGTACGGCGCGGGGGACGTATTTGAGTTGAGCAATGAGGGTGACGGCACGTGGAAAGAAAAGGTGCTGTACAGTTTCACGGGCGGACTGGATGGAGCGAATCCTTATTACGCTGGTGTGGTCTACGATGGGGTCGGGAACCTGTATGGGACCACAGTGGGTGGGGGAACGTTTGGATTAGGAACCGTATTTGAGTTGAGTCCGACGGACGCTGGCTGGATTGAGAGTGTGCTTTATAGCTTTGCGGGCGGGAATGATGGAGCTTCGCCTTACGCTGGCGTGATATTCGATGTCGCGGGCGGAATGTACGGGACGACTTTCGCTGGAGGGTCTTATGGCTACGGTACGGTATTCCGGTTGAGCCCGAGCCGCACCGGTCAATGGAGCGAACATGTAATTCTCCCATTCGACGGGAGCAACGGATCTGGTCCGTTGGGCGGACTGGTCTCTAACGGTGCAAACCTCTACGGAGTGACCGAGGGCGGCGGCAAATACAACGCGGGCGTCGCTTATGAATTGGTCCCGAACGGGTCGGGCGGTTGGACGCAGAGCATTCTGCATAGTTTCGGCGAGGGGAGCGATGGCATTTATCCGTATGCGGAGGTGCTGGCGCTGGACGAACGCGGAAATCTTTATGGCACGACTTCAGCCGGCGGCGTGCTTCAGGCAGGGACCGTTTTCAAGCTATCGCAGAATGCATCGGGCTCGTGGGGTGAGGTTGTGCTGTATAGCTTTGATGGCGCGGTCGCGGGCAATCCTGACAGCGGGGTAATTATTGACGGGAAAGCAAATCTCTACGGAACCTGCGCGAATGGAAACGGCGAGACCACGGTGGGTTCTGTGTTTGAGTTAAGTCCACAGCCGGACGGCAAGTGGAACAACCGCAATCTGCTTATGTTTACCCAGGGAAACGGCGAGTTTCCTGAGTCGCCTGTCCTGCGAGATGCTTATGGGAATCTCTACGGCACGACGTTGCTGGGCGGAGCGTCGAACAACGGAGTTGTATACGAAGTCACGCCGTAGCTGAAAACTCAAAGCGCGGCCAGGCGGCGTTGCACGAATAGAAAGTAGAGAGCCAGAAGAATAAGCAGAATTCCATTCACGCCAACTACTACCGGCGCGGTGAAGATGGGGACGAGCCATCCCGATAGCAGATTGCCCATGGGCATGCCGCCGCGGAAGGCGAAGTTGTAGACGCTCATCACGCGGCCGCGCATTTCGTTGGTGGTGATTAACTGCACCAGCGAATTCACCGTGGCGAAAACCGCCATCATTGATGCACCCACCAAAACCAGAATTGCGCCGCTGAATGGCAGCGACTTGGAAAAAGCGAATGCGGAGATCCCCGCGCCCAGACAGATGAGCGCTCCGAGGGCGATGAGACCTTTTCTTTTCATATTGCCCGCGCCGGCGATCGTCAGTGAACCGAGAATCGAGCCGAGTCCCATGAGCGCGAGCAGATTGCCGTAGGTTTCAGGGCCGCGATGGAAGATGTCTTTCACGAACACAGGAATGTAGGTACGCATGGGCATGCCGAGCGCGGTCATGCAAAAGGCCAGCACGATCAGCGCTTCCATGGAAACCTGCTTACGCGCGAACTGAATTCCCTGCTTCAGGCTGTTGTACATCGTCTCCGAGGTCTTCAGTGGCAGGAAGCGGGCGGTGATGACCGAGAGCGAGATGATGGGAGCGAGGAAGGACAACGCGTTCAGGCCGAAGCACCACGTCTCTCCAAGCTTCGCCAGCGCCTGACCAGCGAGCGCCGGCCCCACCATAACTGCCACGTTGAACTGAATCGAATTCAGCGCGATGGCGTTCGGCATGTCGTCTTTCTCAACCAGCGTGGGAATCAGCGCCTGATACGCGGGGCCGCCGAAGGCTTGCGCGAAACCCGAAATAAAAGAAAGACAGAGAATGTGCCAAACGTGGACCACGCCGGTAGCCACAAGAATTGTGAGAATGCCGGCCGTCGCCATCTGGACATATTGCGAGCCGAGCAGAATCTTGCGGCGCTCCACGCGATCGGCCACGACGCCGCCAATCAGCGAAAACAGAAAGATAGGAATGCCGCCGAGAAACTGATCCAGCGCCAACAGGAATGCCGAATGGCTGAGCCGGTAGATCAGCCACCCCTGAGCGACGATCTGCATCCAGGTGCCGATGCTCGAGGTGCAGGCGCCGAACCACATCAGGCGAAAATCGCGGTATTTAAAAGCTTTAAATACCCGGCCGATCAAGTCAGCGTCTCCATATGCCCTTGCAAAAGCCTAACATGCCGCTTCGATACATTCGTGGTGCGCGACAATCCTGGCCGGTTCGCTTTTCTTTGGACGTCCCACGAAGAGATTCGTTTTCCGCTGCATTGACAGGCCTTCGTGAGCAGCCCGGAATGCCTGCCGATGTCGAGTTCCAGGTTCTACGCAGCTTGGTAGTAGAGGTGACGGTGCTGCTATTTTGGACGACTTCACAGTTGCACTATTATTAAGTGATGGAGCCAGGAGCCAGGATGATACAGGCATTCACCGTTCGATCGATTTACGAAATGCTGCGCGCAGCCAGGCGACTGGCTCTCTGCGCCGTATTGATGGTGTTAGCAAATTGCATATTGCTCTACGCGCAGAATCTGGTTTTGACAGGAGCGCTTAGTGGGCGCGTCACGGATAAAAGTGGCGCGGTGGTTCCGGGAGCGTCGGTTGTTGTAAGGAACCTTGGAACTGGCGTAACCCAATCTGCTGAGGCAAACCATGCCGGACTGTACCGGTTCCCAGCGCTTATGCCGGGCACGTATTCCGTCACTGCAAGTGTCAAAGGTTTTCGCGATGTGCAGGCCCTGGTGCGGGTGCAGGTAGGAAATACGACGGTACAGGACGTCCGACTGCAGGTGGGCGCCAGTGCCGACACAGTGAGAGTAACCGCAACCACGCCGCTGCTGCGGCCAGAGGAGTCTTCCGCCAGCACGGTGATTGATCGGTCCCTCATCGAAGAATTGCCACTCAACGGACGAAAGTACACCAACTTTATGGTGCTTACGCCGAATACCAGCTATGACGGCGACACCGGCCTGGTGAGCGTCGCCGGACAACAGGGTGGCGAGGATTCGGGATATGCCAATGGAAATGGGTCGAACGCCTTCACGGTCGACGGGTCGAATGCAACCAACAGCTATTTCGCCGACATTGTAGGCCGTAATCGCATCCCGTATCTGTATGGCGAAAATGTGATTCAGGAGTTTCAAGTCGCGGTAAGCCCGTACACGGCGGTCTATGGCGGGGGAGCAGGTTTTGTGAATGCGGTGACCCGGTCGGGTGGCAACGCGTTCCACGGCAGTGCGTTCTATTACAACCGGAACTCCGCGACTGGAGCCAACGACGCCCTCGATAACGCCGCCGGTAATCCGAAACCGGAAGATGCTTTGCAGCAATTCGGCGCCGGGGTGGGCGGACCGATCCGGCAGGATCGCTTATGGTTTTTTGTGGATTATGAGCAGCAACTGCGGAACAATCCGATTCCCGTGATTAACTCGGCGTTGGCAACCACGCCGGAGAATTTGTCTTCTTTCTTGTTGGCTAATTTTGGCATTCCCGCCGGCACGATTCTGCCTGTGCCTAACGGTCCCCTGCCGGTGCCGGGCAACGACACCGCACCTGATCCGACCAATCCGGTATATCTGCAGCAAGTGTCGAACACGATCAACGCGCTGAATTCCAATCTCGGACTCAAAGCAAGAAAGGGCAACGATTGGGTGATTACGCCCCGGCTCGACTACCAGGCGAGTCCCCATGACAGCTTGTTCCTCAGCTTGAATTTGAATCGGTTCAATTCTCCCGGAGGCGTCATCCTTGACCCGACCGTGGGCAACTATGGGACGCAGACGCTGGCGAACGCCTACGTACATACGTTCCAGGCCAGCCTGGGATGGACTCACGCATTCTCCTCAACATTGCTGAATGAATTTCACGTGAGCACGTCGACGGACAACGAGATCTCAACCCCGACCGGGACGGCTGGAAACACTCCGACAATCGTACTGGATAGTCCGGCGGCGTTCATTCTGGGCAACGCTCCTTTCTCCGTGGGGAGGGTTTTTGAAAGGCAGTACTCCGTGGCCGACCGCGTGGACTACGTGATGGGGAAACACACGTTGCAATTGGGCTTCGATTTTAATCGCGCATGGGATGCGGACACCAATGATGGTGGCGCGGATCCGAACGAGGCTATCGATTTCGGGTCGCCGCTGGGCCTGTACGAATTTCCCAACCTGGAGGCCTTTGCCCTCGGCGAATACATCAACTTCAGTCAGGCCGCCGGAAACCCGACGTTCTCTTTTGCGGTTCCTTATTACGGATTCTACGTACAGGATACTTACCGGGCTTTGCCGAACCTGACGCTGGAAATGGGCTTGCGCGAGGACTTTCAGGTTTACCCGCAACCGGCGGAGAATCCGGCCTTCCCGCTCACCGGGCAATATCCGAATCAGTTTCTACGCCTGGCTCCGCGCTTCGGATTTGCCTGGCAGCCTGCATCGAAAACAGTGGTGCGCGGAGGATTCGGCATGTTCTATACCAACATGAACGGGCTGAACTACCGCAACGCGGTGGTCTCGAACGGATTGCTGTCGCAGCAGTCGGAGGCAAACGCCAGTTACACCTCGGGCGCGCCGAACCAGCAAGCACCTACGTTTCCGAATATTCTCCCAAGTGATTCTCCGCTGTTCTCTGCCTCCCCGGACATTTCGCTGGTCGCTCCGCAGTTCAGGGTGCCCTACATTATGCAGGCGAGTTTGCAGATTGAGCGCGAGATTTTCGAGAACACAACTCTGAGCATCGGCACCATGTTTAATCACGGAGTGCACATTATTTCCGGCAGCGCCTATGACGTGAACCTGGAGCCGTTGCAAGGCACAACCACGTACGTCGTTTGTCCTCCTAGCACGGCCGCGACCGCACAGTCCTGCAGCGGCCAAACGATTGTCCTGCCGAACATGGATAGCGGCCTGCTCACCGACGGTCTCATCAATTCGCAACTCGGCCAGATCCAGGAACTTATCAGCCCTGCACAAAACTATTACAACTCCTTCTTCGTGCAATTGCAGCGCCGCATGTCACGAGGCCTGTCGCTGCAAGTGGCGTATACGTTCGCCAAGAGCATCATGCTCGATGGCATGGACTTCAACAATCAGTTTGATTTCAGCAATACTCACGCTCCATCGCTGCTCGATCAGCGCCACCGAATTACTTTTGCCGGCGTCTATCGGCCCGGACTGGAAAAACTCACCAGTTCGGACGCTGGGCGCAAGGTCCTCTCTGGCTGGACGCTGAGCAGCGTCATGGAGTTTTCTTCCGGCCGTCCCTATGCAGGGCTTCTGGCCCCCGCGTCCAGCGGTGACAACCTGAATGACACCGCCTTCAACCAGGACACTGCGAATACTGCGGGGGGCATTAATGGCGCCGGCCCCACTCCGGGCATTGGCATTAATTCTTTCTACGGTCCATGGCTGGAGAGGATCGACGTCGGCCTGGCGCGCAATTTTCGAATCAGGGAGGGCAAGCAACTGCAATTACAAGCGCAGGCATTTAATTTGTTTAATCACGCGAACTACTATGTACAGAACGGTGACGGCATCAATCAACTGCAATACAACCCGGTCGGGTCAAACTGCGGGGACGGCGCTACGCTGAACCAGACCTGCTATCTGGTGCCGAACTCGGGTGCCGGCAACTTCGGACAATTGCAGGAAATCAGCCCGAACGGACTTCCTCGCGTGCTGCAGTTTTCCGCGCGATTCGCGTTCTAGTTTCCTCAGCGAGGGCCCGCCGCATTACACTCTACAATTCAGGTATCCGCAATCAGATCTCTGTGACCAAGTCTTGGCAACTGACTCGACATGAATTTAAATAATAATTACGACGCTATTCTTGTGGTTTCTTTCGGAGGACCGGAATCGAAGGAAGATGTGATTCCCTTCCTCGAGACAGTCCTGCGCGGGCGCAACGTCCCGCGCGAGCGGCTGCTGACCGTCGCTGAGCACTACTATCACTTCGAGGGCAAAAGTCCGATCAACCAGCAGACGCGTGAGCTGATTGCCGCGCTGGACGCGGAGTTGCAGAAGCATGGGCCGAAGCTGCCAATTTATTGGGGAAACCGCAACTGGCATCCGCTGCTGCCGGAGACGCTGCGAAAGATGCAGCAGGATGGCATTCGACGGGCGCTCGCGTTCGTCACTTCGGCTTACAGTTCTTACTCAGGTTGCCGGCAGTATCGCGAGGACATTGCGCGGGCGCAAAGTGAAGTGGGGCTCTCTCAGTCTGATCTTTCTCAGTCTGGATCGGGCGCGCCTGAGGTTGAGAAGCTGCGGCAATTTTTCAACCATCCGGAATACATCGAGGCTACGGTGGAGCGAGTGCGTGACGCGCTGCAAGCCGTTCCTGCCGACGCGCGGGAGAACGTGCAGATCGTGTATCTCGCGCATAGCATTCCGGTTTCGATGGCGAACACTTCTGATTATGTGAAGCAGTTGGAAGAAGTGCGGCGGCTGGTTTCGGAAACTCTCGGTCAGGAAAACGATGTACTGGTTTACCAGAGCCGCAGCGGCGCGCCGGGGCAGCCCTGGTTGGGGCCGGACATACTTGAATATCTGCGGCTGGTTAAGGCGGAGAATCTGGCTTCGGCTGTCGTGCTCGCGCCGATCAGCTTCGTCTCCGATCACATGGAAGTGTTGTACGACCTGGATATCGAAGCGCGGCAACTTTGCGATTCGCTGGCATTGCCGATGACGCGCGCGAAAACTGTCGGCGTGCATCCGAAATTCATCAGCATGATTCGCGAGCTGATTCTGGAGCGGGTGAATCCTGGGACGAAGCGGCGGGCGGTCGGAACGCTGGGACCTCGTGCTGATGTTTGCGCTGAGGATTGCTGTCCTGCGCCGGTGCGGCCTGCAGTGATCAGGGGTTAGGGATCAGGGGTCAGGGGCTAGGGGCCAGGGTCGTGGCTCACCATACGTGGTCGTATCTGACCGTGAAAAAAATTTGCGGATCGATCTTGCTAAAATATCTGGAATCAGTTAGTTACGGGCTTTTGATCTGCTCGGAATCTGGCTAAAATATTGAGAACAAGCAACTTGCCCGCAAAATACTCCATACAAAGGACTTAGCGGTCTTATCGTCGGCAAATTGCCGTGGAAATTAAGGGTCCGGCTCGCAAAATATTGCGCTTGCTGGGGTTATCTGGGTGCTATTAAGTTGTCAAAGATCAAATGCGTAGAGCAATATTAGGATTGCAGTTCTGAGTGTCTAAGTCAAGACAATTGTTGTGCGGGTGAGTGCGCAATTCCGCTTTGAGTGGTTCGGTCCCGCCTGCTTCTGACATCGGCGCACAATCTCGGACATTCGACTCGAGCAAGGTCGAGCGCGAAGCAAAGGCGCACGCACGGTCGAGGAGTGCGTTAGATCGATTAGCGGTCGTAATCAGGCCAAGAGGCCGGCGGTGTTCAAGAATTTGTCAAAGTCCTTACGGAATTCAGCACCCCCTCCATACGCAGGGTGTCGTGCAGAAGAAAGCTTCTTTCCATGTCCCCACCTCGTTAGATATTCTTCAGACTTCTTACCGACAGCGAGAATATGTCGGTCTGGAAACAGTCGGAGAAGTTCTTCCAGCACCTGGCGGTTACTGTCGCTCTGTATTTCAGTATCTTTGGGCGGTCGATTAGTCAATGTGTCGGTGCCTTTGTATGGATGAAATCCGAAAATATTCCACAACGCAATTTTTTTCGATAGTCCGGGTCGATCTGCCATGTGGCCCCAGACATAGGCAGCAGTCGGTTCGCAAAACCCCCACAGCCTGACCGATTGTTTGCTCGAAGCTTCGAGGCTGCTTGTTCGCTGGGGCTTGATAATCTCGTCGAGGACATCGGCGCAGGGAACCCCACGGCGATGGCCAAAAAGGGTTCGCTCGCATGTCATTGGAATTCCTGAAAATTTGGCCCCTTGATAACCTGGCGCTTCGGCGATCAAGAGAGCCTTTGCCGTGTTCAGGCGTGCGTTGAGGTAGGCTCGTAGATGATTCGACCTATGGCTCGGTGCGCGCTTATCTACGTCGAAATCACGGTCCCAGTCTCGCCAAGGGTTGCGACCGACCCATTGGCGCGATACTTTTGCAACAGGTCAACAAACTTATCGACTTGTGAACTCAAGCCTGTCAACCTCCTTCTCGATACCCCGCTCTTGGGGTGGCAGCGAAACGCCGTTTATTGGTGGCCTTTGAAGGGCCGACTTGTGGCTACGAGGGGCCGGGACCGGAAATTCAATCTGGCCGATCAGCGAATTGCGCGCGAAGAGCTGCGGCGTGGCTGCGCTGACGCAATTCGACCGGGGATTCCCACCTGTGAAACTCCGTGAGGAGATTAGTTTCCACCTTCTCCAACCGTGCGCTAATCCACCGTTTGTCTTCTTCAGTTAGCACTTCACGATTGTAGGGAAAGGTCCAGTTTGATCGCAAGGTTTTCTCAGAGTGCAGGGGCGCGTCTTTCCGAAATCAGGACGGGGATCGTACTCCCCGGCGCCGCGGGCGAGGACGCCCGCTGGACAGCCGGCGGGACGCCGGCGCTACTGCCTCTTCTTGGTGTTCCCCTGGCGCTACGAGTTAGATCGAGGTGGAGACTTTGGGAGGTTCGTACGCCGTGGCTTTTGGGCGGCCTTCGACCAGGTGCATGGTGTTGAGAATTGTCTGGATTACCGATTCATTCCCTACGGCCGTGTTGATCATTACGTGGTAGAGGGAGCGGGTGGGCCAGTCGGCGTCGAAGTAGTGTTTGACGAAGGCGACGCGCTGGCGATCGACGGTGTCGACGAGTTCTTCGGATTCAGATTGGCTGTAGCCTTCTTGCAAAAGGCGACGCAGTTTTTCGGCGCGCGGCGCGTAGAGGAAGACGTGGAACGCGTCGGGCTGCTCGCGCAGGAAGTAAGGCGCGCCGCGGCCGACTACTATGGCGTTGCCCTCCTGAGCGATTCTGGGTGCGATCTGCTCCATCAACGAAACCATGCAGTCAGCGTCGAACGCCTGATTGCCGAGAGAGGAGTTACTTTCATAACTGCCGCGCCAGAAAGTCTTTGCGAGGCGGTAGAAACTGCTATCCATGCGCTCGTCGCAGCGCATGACCGCGGAGCAGTCGACGTTGGCGAGGCGGGCAATCTCTTCGGTGAGAAGTTGGTCCCAGAGCTTCCATTTCAGACGTTGGGCTAGTTCAGCGGCGATTGCGCCGCAGCCGCAGCCGTACTCTCGCTCGATGCTGATTAGGCGGAACATTCTGTTTTGTCGCACCTGTTATTGGACTGCTAACATCACTCCGCTAAACAATAGCAAACCTTCGTCTTGCGCGCTGCGCCGAGGGCGAGACGCCCTCGGGACAGCCGGCAGGATGCCGGCGCTACGGACGGCGCTACCGGCCTACTACCGCGCATTAGTGTACCGCGATTCCGCCGCCTGGTTTGCCTTTTTTCATGAGGAAAACCAGCGGAACCATTGCAAGTATGGCTATGCCGAGGAGGCGGAAGTCATCGAGATAGGCCAGCATGGTGGCTTGCCTTTGCAGGGTGCCTTCGATCAGAGCGTAGGCCTGCTTAGTGGCGAATGTCGCACTTGAACCATGGGCTCGCATGGCATGAGTAGCGCCTTGTAGCGTCGACTGGAATGCTGGGTTTGAGGCGCTTAGGTTGTGAGACAGATCGTTGAGATGAACCTGGCTGCGGCGATCGAGCAACGTCGTGGCCAGCGAGATTCCGACGCTGCCGCCTATGTTGCGCGCCAGGTTCATCAGCCCGGATGCGGCGTTGTTTTTGTCTCGCGGGAGGAAAGCGTACGCGGCCGTGTTGATGGGAACGAACAGGAACGCCATTCCAACGGCCTGAAACACGCGCGCCATGACCGCGGTGCGGAAATCCATATCCAGGTCGAAGCCAGCCATGTGAAATAAAGATGCCGAAAGCACAACCAGGCCGAAGACGAGGAGCCAGCGCGGGCTGTAGCGCGAGAGCAGGAAACCGACCAGAGGAAGAAAGAGCATGATGGTGAATCCGCCGGGCATCAGCGCGAGGCCGGATTGCTCGGCAGTGTAGCCGAGCAGAGTCTGCATGAAGAGAGGCAGCAGCAGCGTGCTGCCGAGCAAGGCGAAGCCCAGCATGAACATCAGCAGATTAGAGACGGCGAAGGTGCGATCTTTGAACAAGTGCAGATCGATGATGGGATCTTTGTGCCTCCACTCCCAGAAGATCACGAAGATCAGAGCAGCCGCGGCTATTACAGAGAGGATCACAATGAAGTGCGATTCCAACCAGTCATCGCGCTGACCTTTGTCGAGGACAATCTGCAAAGCTCCAAGGCCGAGGGCGACGAAGCCAAGGCCGACGTAATCGATTTTGGTTTCGCTGAGTTTGCGGCGCTTGAGATATGGCGGGTCTTGAATGAGACGAGAGGTGAGAAGCAAGGAAATGATTCCGACGGGAATGTTGATGAAGAAAATCCAGCGCCATGTGAAGTTGTCGGTGATCCAGCCGCCGAGGGTTGGGCCGATGGCGGGAGCGCTGACCACGGCGATTCCATAAACGGCGAAGGCCATGCCGCGCTTGGCGGGTTCGAAAGTGTCGGCGAGGATGGCTTGTTCGCTGGGCTGGAGACCGCCTCCGCCGGCGCCTTGCAGGACTCGGCAGATGATTAGAACAGTCAGATTCGGCGCGAGTCCGCAGAGAAAAGAACTGATGGTGAACAGCGCTACGCAGCCCATGTAGAAATTCTTGCGGCCGACAATCGACGAGAGCCAGCCGCTCAGAGGCAGCACAATGGCGTTGGAAACGAGATAGGAAGTGAGAACCCACGTGCTCTCATCTTGCCCGGCGGAAAGGCTGCCGGCGATGTGCGGCAGAGCAACGTTTGCGATGGAAGTGTCGAGCACCTCCATGAAAGTCGCGAGCGTGACCGTGATGGCGATGATCCAGGGATTTACCGCCGGACGCCAAGTGTCGGCATTGGCGTTATAAGTGGTCGAGCCTGCGCTCATCGCCTGATCCAGACCTTGGGATCGACGGACATTCCGGGACGAAGATAATGATCGTTGTTTTCGCCGGGATCGAGAACGATTTTGACGGGAATGCGCTGCACTACTTTCACATAATTGCCGGTCGCATTTTCGGGAGGCAACAGGCTGAAGCGTGCGCCGCTGGCTCCGGCAATGCTGTCGACTTTGCCTTTGTAGCTTTTTCCGTTGGCATCGACTTCGATGGTGACTGGCTGGCCGATTTTCATCTCGCGAAGCTGGGTCTCTTTGTAGTCGGCGGTGATCCAGACATCATCGAGAGGAATGATCTTCATGAGTTCCTGGCCGGAAGCAGCATTTTGGCCGACCTCAACCGTGCGATCGCTGACCACGCCTGCGACTGGAGCGACGATTTTTGTGTATTGCAGATTCAATGCGGCCTGATCAAGGTCGGCCTTCTTGAGTTGTGCTGCGGCCAGGGCTGACACGGCTTTAGAGCGCTCGATCTGAACTTGTTTGGGGCCGTTCTGGGCGTTGCGCCAGTTGGCTTCGGCCTGCAGAAGTTTATCCTGAGCTTGATTCACTTGCGACTGTGCGGCGTCGGCTTGGGCGCGGGCAGCGTCGACGGCAGCGGCGCTGGCTTTGGAAGAGGCTACGGCCTGATCGTATTGTTGCAGCGAAATTTCCTGCTTATCCACGAGTTGCTTGTAGCGGCCCAGGTCGTTCTGCGCTTTGACGTTGTTGGCTTCGGCCTGATCGCGCTGAGCGTTGGCTGCGTCGAATTGTTTTTTGGCGGCTGCGATTCCGGATCGCGCGCTGGCAACATCGGCCTCCGCCGATGAAACTTGGCTGTCGGTGTTGACGGTGGTGATGGGAACATTTACTCCGGCTGCTGCGGCGGCAGCTTGTGCGTCTTCGAAATCGGCTTTGGCGCGCTCGTATGCGACCTCATAATCGGCTGGATCGATTTCTACTAACACCGTTCCTGCCTCAACATACTGGTTGTCGAGAACATTCAGCTTCACAACGTGGCCTGAGATGCGGGCGCTGATGGAATTGACGTGGCCATCAACCTGGGCATCGTCAGTAGATTCGTAGCTGGTGACGTAGCGATAGACAAAAATCCCGACGACGAGCAGCACCACGACGCCGATGACGACTGCAATACGGAAGCCGGGACTGGAGGTGCGCGACGGACGCGTCGCGTGGAAGTCGCGTTCGGTAGCGGGCAGCGGCTTGGTACGGCTTTCGGTTTCAGGCGGAGCGCCATTCTGGGTTTGCGTCGTCTCTTCCATAAATTTGAGTTAGTGTTCTTCGCCTTTCAAAACTCGTTTGACTCCCTGTTCAGCGTCGCCGATGGCGCGCGCGATTTCGATCTTTGCAAGATTGTGCGCGTAGAGAGCCTGAATGTAGTTTTCATGCGCGCTGGCGACGGACTCCTGCGCTTGAACGACTTCCAAATTGTCGGCAACGCCGGCGGAGAAGCGATCTTCGGACTGAGTAAGGGTCTGCTCCGCGAGTTCAACATTACTGCGTGCTACTTCAACCTGGTCGGCAGCAGAACTTAAATCGAGCAATGAGGCACGAACTTCATAGTCGATGCGGCCGCGCAGATCGGCGAGTTGGGAGCGCGCCTGCCTTAGTTGTGCTTCAGCTTCGAGGACATCGCTGTGAGTTTTTCCTCCGGCAAAGATGGGAATCGTAACGCCGCCGTTCACTTGCCAGGTGCCGTTCGAGTGGGCGGGAGTGACACCGATGTCGCCGTAGTTTGCGTTGACGTCGAGAGATGGATAATGTTCGGCGGTCGCGGACCGGCGCGTAAGCTCGGCTGCACGAACTTGCGCTTGCGCTGCCTGATAGTCGGAGCGCGTGGTGTAGGCGCGCTGCAGGTAAGCGTCGATGGGCAACGCGGTGAGAGCCTGATACGGGGATTTATCGCTCAGGATAAATTCCTGTCCCGGCGGCAAACCGATCACGCGGGCCAGCGACAACTTCTGTTTGGCAAAATCATTGCGCGCGGCGATGAGCTGTTGCTGGCGAGTCTGCAATTCCACTTGCGAGCGCAAAGCATCGATGGCTGGGGTGAGTCCGGCCTTTAGCTGGTCTTTGGCTTTGCCGTAGAGGGCTTGGGAGTTCGTGACCTGAGCTTCTGTGGTTTCGATGCGGGCGGCGCTGGCGATTGCCAGCAGGTAGGCATTACCTACGGCGAGCACTACCAACTCGCGTGCGTCTTTGAAAGTGTATTGAGCGGACTTCAGGCTTTCGGTAGCGGCGCGTTCCTTCTCAAGGTCGCTGAAGTTGAAGACAGACTGAGTGACGGTGGCGCGCGCGTCGAAGTAATTGAATGAGGGAGTAACCGGCGGGATGGCCGCCGGGATGCTGCCTTTGGGGATGAGCAGTGGAAAAAGCTTTTGGAAGCCAAGCGCTGCGAGGCTCTCGGTCTCAACGTTTTCCTGCACTCGACCCGAGAGGTTGGGCAGGAGGTTGCTGAGTTGTTTCCATCTTTCGCCGCGCGCCATGATGGTCTGATCGCCGGAGAGTAGCAGGCCGAGATTATTGCGGAGTCCGCGATCAATGGCGTCCTGAAGACTTAGCTGCAAGACTTCCGAAGTGGCTTTGCCCTCCGGTTCGCTGCCGGTGTAGGGGCTTTGCGATCCGGGCAAAGAGATGGAGGGAGTGGGCGTGGGTGTGGGACTCTGAGCCACACCTGCCACAGAGAACAGGAGTGTCAGCGCGAAGGCAAGAAAGCAGCGGTGTGAATCGTGCAAGGAACGGGGCATTTCCTCTCGTGAAAAGTCCCATTATAAAGAAAGCCTTCGCCTTTAAAGAAAGCCTTCACAGAGAAACCTTTGGGACGACCTTTCTCCTCTTGTCGTAACAGCATGTAATTGATTCACTTAAGGCACCTTGCGATGCAAAAACCTCGGTGCCCCAAGTGTGATCTTGGATGCCATCGGCAGGCAACGGGGCAATCACTTTCGACACTTTCCATGCCGGATGCCTGCCGATAGAGTAGAGGCTGATTACCATCGAGGATGTTGTACAGCATTCCCGGCCCGGCTGAGAATGAGAGTGAAAGCTTCAAATGTACCGGATCGTCCAATCCACATGCCCGCTTCGAGTTCTAAACCAGCAAAATCGGCTACATCGATCGGCCGGCGCAGAAGACGGCATCCGAG
>PLDC01000021.1 GCA_003134995.1 Acidobacteriaceae bacterium
TTCTGCGCAGCGGATGACGGCGTAGTCCGCAACGGCGCACCGGGCGTAATCACTGCCCCGGCGACCTACGCGGCTTGCTTGGCTCTGACCCCGATGAACAACTAATAGTCTGAGTTAGCAGCGTACCCGAACGGGTACCAAGCCAGAGGGCAGCGGATGCAAATCCGCTGCCCTTTTTATTGTTCCCAGACACTTCTGAATATCAGGGTTTAGCCTGCTCTGGCGCGGGGGCGTGGCTCGTGAACCTCTTGAGGAAAAACTCCTGCACGACATTACCGACTGCGCCTCCGCCCACCGCGATTCCCATATTTTCAAAGGTCAGCGAAACTCCATTGCGATTTTGCGCGGGATAATACAGATTGGAAATACCGCCCGCGGCCAGATCCCCGAGAATGAAAGAGTAATTCGGCTGCCAGTGTCCATTGTCGCCCTTGCAGATCACAGCATTCGCAACGGCATAAAAAAACCTCGACTTGCGGCTCCCCGTGCCCTTGTAGAAATATCGCGGGTCTTGCTTTAGAAGCGATGGAAATATTGCGCTGCCCAAAAATGTTCCCGACACTACATCGGCATAAGCGGCGCCATAGCGCTTCGCGTAGCCCTGCGCGCCCTGCCCGTATCCGCTGAAGGCATTGTCGGCCTGTTCAATACCAGCAACTCCACCCGTGATGACAAACGATACCGGATCGATGGTCGTCTTCCATGCCAGCTCAAATTTCTGCTTCGTCGTCAGAGGAACCGCATTCGGAATGTAGCTGATATAAAAGTTCGGAAAGATTCCAAGCAGCCGCTGCTTCTCCTCCACTCTGATCTCATCTTGAGCCACTTGCTCCTGCGGCACTAATACCTCGACGTTTATGGTGTTACGTGCGACCGCGAGCGTGATCTGCGGAAAGACAAGGTCTTCCCCGGCGTGAACAACTCCAGCCCTCTCCAGCGGCGCGAAACTGGAGGCTTCAAAGGATAGTTGAAACGGCCCCGGAGTCACATCAGAAAAAATAAAATGTCCTGCACCATCAGAAAGCGTTTCTCTTTTCGAAGGCGTCTCGGTAGCCGGTGCGCCTGTCGCGGTAGCGCCGGGCTGCGACAGCACTACTTTCACATTTGCGATCACCGCGCCATCCGGATCAACCACAGTAGCGCTAACGCTTGCGGGACCAGACTCTGTTTGAGTTGGCTGTGACTGGGCAAAGCTCGCAGCACCGTTGGATAATCCCGCCATGGCGATCCATAGCACGAAGACCCACTTCGCAGCCCGGAGTGGATATCGTGAATCTCTGTTGTGGCCGTCAATACGCGGAATGAGTCCTGTCAAAAGTAATCCTTGCGCTCGATACCCTGAGGTTACAACATTCGCTATACCAATTATGTCTGATGCGAGAATTTGCGCCAAGGCAAGCCCGCGCTTCTCGATTCTGCGATGAATGATTTGCCAGTCAACGTTGGCCGAGCGCCAAAATAATTTCGGCGGCGCGGTCTGCCGGATGTAATGCCGGACCTTCGACGTTACCCCCCGGCGCGCGCAACATGTCCTTCACCTGCGTCAGTCCTGCAATCATGCGATCGCGCACATCGCCGTCAGGCAGAATCTCCCGCACGCGGGCGACGACGTTCGCGGCTGTAAAATCCTGCTGCACCAGTTCGGGGACGACTTGCTCCCCGGCGATCAGATTGACCATGGCAAAGCGCGGAACTTTGACTCGCGGCTTGCCGAGCAAATACGTGAGCGCCGAAACCCGGTACACCATTACAAACGGCGTACGCATCATGGCTGCCTCAACGGTAGCCGTTCCGCTGGCAACGATGCCAGCGCGCGAATGCCATAGCGCCGGCAGCGATTCGGGGACGAGAGCCACGCCTCGCTGGCTGATGAGATTTTGCAGAAAGGCGCGGTCAAGCGTAGGCGCGACCGGCAGCAGAAATTCATATCCATCGCCAAGCTGTGCGGCCGCTTCCAGAATCGTCGGCAGATTCATGCGCACTTCTTTAACGCGGCTGCCGGGCATGAGCGTGATCCACTGTTTTGCCGGATCGAGATGAAATTGCGCGGCATAATCGCCGCGCCCAATCGCCGGCTGCGGCAGCTCCGCTAAAGGATGGCCGACGAACGTCGCATCCACTCCCCGATCGCGGTAAAACTTTTCTTCAAAGGGAAAAATAACCAGCGCTTTGTCGATGTAGTCACGGATCAGGCGAACGCGGCCCTGGCGCCAAGCCCAGAATTGCGGCGCGACATAGTAGACGACCGGAATGCCGCGCTTCTTCATCTGCCGCGCGACGCGCCAGTTGAACGCCGGCGAATCAATGACAATCGCGAGATCAGGCTTACGCGTATCAGCCTCGGCGATCAGATGCCGGAACAATCCATAGATTTTCGGCAGATGGCTCAGAATTTCAGTGATGCCGACGACCGAAAGATCTTTCGCGTCGACAACCGTGTCGCAGCCAACAGCGCGCATCCGCTCTCCGCCAACGCCGAAGAACTCAAGCTGCGCGTCGCGCAGGCGCAGGGCCTCAATAAGCTCCGCGCCATACATTTCCCCGGACGCTTCGCCAGCTGAGATCAGGATTCGCAAGAGAGCATTGTAAGGCCGCGACGCGCCCGTCGCTCGTCGCGCTCGGATTCAACCGATCGATTCGCACGCGGAGCTCACTTGATCTCCACCTGATCAATCTCGAACTCGAATTTCCCCGGCTCCCCGCCACGCGCGAATGCGAGATTGGTCACATCGTGACCGTCAGTCTCAAAGCTGGAAATCGCAAACGAATACTGTTTCCAATCGGGACCGGCAACAAAACGCTGCATCGCGGGCATTTGTGCTTGACGGCTTTGCGTTCCCACGGCAAGCACATAGGTCTTGCCGTCTCCCTTAGCCCAGAAGCTGATTGTCTTCTTGGTCGAAAGATTGGCCGGATCGTCAAAAGACGCACCCGGTACAAACAACGCTCCGGCGTACGGGAACTGCGTTCCAGCTACAAGCTCGCCGCTAATCCGCAGCGCCCCCTTCGAATTATTCGCGCCGCCTTCCACCACCTGCATCGATACGGTTGACTTGCCGCCTTGCATGCCATCGGTCGCGGAGATCCATGACCCATAGCTGGCAGAAAGTTTCCCGTCGTCGAATGTGCTAACCACGCCCGACTCCGAGCCCGCTGGCGCCGGCGGGGGCGCCGCAACGCCGGTCTCACCATTATTGCCGACCACTGCCAGCGGCACGGTGCTCGTCTGGTCCGAACTGGGACCAACCATTAGCTCGAAGATTCCCGGTTCCACAACGCGATGCATGTCAACATTCAGCATCGAAAGCATCTCAGGCGTAACTGTAAAGTCGACGATCTTCTTTTCTCCGGGCTTCAGCGTGACGCGCTGAAATCCCTTCAACTGCATCACCGGACGCGTGACCGATGCAATCTTCTGATGAATGTAAAGCTGCGGAACCTCGTCTCCCTCGCGTAGACCCGTATTAGTAATGTCTACGCTAACCTTGGCAGTGCCGCCCACGCCAATTTGCGCTGGCTGCACGCGCAGGTTCTCAAAACGAAAAGTCGTATAGCTCAATCCGTAGCCGAACGGATAGAGCGGCTTTCGCGTGCTGAAAGCATAAGTGCGGTTGGCCGAGGGTTTGTGATTGTAGAAGTCAGGCAGATCGCCCGCCGAATGCGGAAACGTAATCGGCAACTTCCCCCCGGGATTCACATCGCCGAACAGCACGTTCGCCGCCGCTGTTCCGCCCTCTTCGCCGAGATACCAGCCTTCCAGAATCGCAGGAACGTGCTCCGAAATATAGTTAGTCGAAAGTGGCCTGCCATTGATCAGGAACACCACCGTCGGAGTTCCGGTCTCAACCACCGCCTTGACCAAATCATTCTGCGCGCCCAGCAGGTCGAGCGAATCGCGATCGCCTAAATGCTGTTCCGACCATGCTTCGCGATTTGTGCTTTCGTTTTCTCCGACCACTAAGATCGCGACGTCGGCCCTGCGCGCAAGTTCGACAGCGGCCTTAACGCTCTCCGCCTGCGTGCCGGGATCGATGAGCTTCACATTATCGATGAACCATCCGTGCCAATCCGCTTTCGCATCCGTGAGCTTGCATCCCTCCGCATAAACCACATTCGCCTTGGATCCCACGCGGTCGCGAATGCCTTGCAGGATGCTCACTCCACGGACGGGATCGCGGCTGTAGCCTCCCAGATGAACGCCCTCGGCGTTGGGCCCAATCACGGCAATCGTTTTCAATTTCGTCAGATCAAGCGGCAGCAGGTTCTTCTCGTTCTTGAGCAGCACCACCACCTTCTGCGCAGCTTTCAATGCGAGTTGACGATGCTCCGCACTGTTCGTGATCTTCTCGGCATAGTCGGGATCGACGTAGGGATTGTCGAATAATCCAAGCCGAAACTTGGTCGCCAGTACCCGCCCCGCGGCCCGATCGACATCGCTCTCGGGGACGATTCCTTGCTTCACCTGGTTGATCAAGGTGCGATACACCGACCCATCCGACAAATCGTAATCCACGCCTGCAGCAATCGCGAGGCGCGCGGCATCCGCTTTCGTAGCGGCGACCGCGTGCGTGTTCACCAGCATCTGAAGCCCATCGCCGTCAGAGGTTACGTAGCCGCGAAAGCCCCACTCCTGCCGCAGCACGCGGTCGAGTAGCCAATGATTGATGTGCGAAGGGATGCCGTCAATTTCGTTATAAGAAGCCATCACGCTGCCGGTTCTTGCTTCTTGCACCGCCGCTTGGAACGGCACCAGAAAATTCTCGCGAAGAATGCGTTCAGAATAATTTCCAGGCGCCGTATTCGTGCCGCCTTCCGGCTGGCCATGCACGGCAAAATGTTTCGCCGTTGCCAGCACGTGATGGCGCCCAATCATGAACGTGTCGCCCTGCAGTCCCGTAATCGCAGCCACGCCCATGCGCGAGACTAGAAACGGATCTTCACCGTACGTTTCTTCCGTGCGTCCCCAGCGCGGATCGCGCGCGATATCCAGCACCGGCGAGAAGACTTGCCCGGCACCGCGGGAACCAGCTTCTTCGCCGGCGGCCGTGAACACCTGATGAACCAACTCCGGGTCCCACGTACTCGCCAGTCCGAGCGCCTGCGGAAAGCTGGTACTGCCGTATTCCATGAACCCGTGCAAAGCTTCGCCCATGAACAGCTCAGGGATTCCGAGCGCAGTCTTCTCGCGCAGATAACGCTGCACACCGTTGCGCAGAATCGCCGACTGCCGCGGCGTAAAGACAAGATCAGGCTTATCCCACTGCGCCATTACGGCGCGCGCCTGCTCAGTGGTAAACGTCCTGGTAGGATCGAGAATTTCGAGCCGGCCCCGCCCGCCGCCGGTGATTTGCTGAACCTTTTCCTCCAGCGTCATGCGCGGCAGCAAATCAGCCACGCGTTCGTCAATGGTGAGATTGGGATTTCGATATTTGGGAGTGTTGTCGGGAGCCGTTGTTTTCGTCTGAGCGTTCGCAGCCGTCGCGGCCAACGTCGCGCACAACAATGCCAGGCTTAGGAATGAATACAGCAGGCGATTTCGTTTGTGGCGGATCATCTTCGTCGACGTGGCAGCCTCCAGCTTTCGAACTTGCGAACCCTATGCTACTCCCGGATACGCTAGCAGGGGGAAGGGTTCCGTCTGACGCGCTGGCGCCTGCCCACTCGGCCATAATGCAGGAATGGCTTGGCAGTCGCCAACCCGCCAGAATTCCGGGATTATCC
>PLDC01000025.1:0-120847 GCA_003134995.1 Acidobacteriaceae bacterium
TTCGGGGCTTGTGGACAAGCGAGGGCAACACCCAAATCCTGATTCCAGTGCGGGAGTAATCTTTATGCTGTGCACCGCATAATGCCAGTAATGCGGAGTCCGCTGTTATGCGGACTCCACACCATGGAATGCTGGGTTGGCGTCATGGAATGGCTCCCTTACTTCGCATAATTGTGGGAGCCTTCAGCAAAGCGATAAGCTGGTCTGTGGCCTTGAAGCGACCGGTGCGCAACTTTGGGGCAATCGCAGCTTCAAGAGTTTCCAGCTTCACGGTCGGGTCAGCGCGGGTATAGACCTCCGTCGTTTGCACGCTGGAATGGCCAAGCCAAAGGGAGACCTTCCGCAGGTCTTTGGTAGCTTGGAGGATTGTCATCGCGCAGGTGTGCCGCAGGACGTGTGGCGACACTCGCTTCGATGAAAGCGAAGCGCAACGCTTTTCTGCTGAACGGACGTGTTTCCTGAGGATGTATTCAAACCCGGCGCGAGTCATACATCCGTCGCGGGCATTGAGAAACAGTTCTGGAGCCAGAACCTCCCCTCGGACAGACAGCCAAGCTCGCACCGCCGACGCGGTCTCTTTCCACAGCGGAATGCAACGCTCTCTCCGGCCCTTGCCGTGAATCAACACGTTAGGCTCGGGTTGGAGTCTAACGTCAATGACGCGAACGCCCACCAGTTCTGACACTCGCAATCCACCGGCAAAACAGAGGTGCAACATGGCGCGATCACGAATACCGACCCGGCGTGCTGGATCAGGAGCATCCAAAATGGATTGCATCTCCTGCGCCGTTAGGTGCCGGACGAGACGCACGTCTGTCTTCTTGGTGGGAATCGACAGAATGCAGCGAATCTGTTCGAGGGCGGACGGCAGTCGATACTCGATGTACCGCATGAACGACTTGATCGCTGCCAACCGGATGTTTCTGGAACCAGCTCCGTTTCCTCGCGTCGCTTCCAGGTGATTCAGGAAGTCCACGATGAGCGGAGCATCTATATGTTCCACCTGCAACTGCGACGGCGTGATCTTTAGGCAGTTGCTCGCGTATTCAAAGAGAAGGCGGAAAGCGTGCGCGTAGGAGTCACATGTGTTCGGGCTGGCCTGACGCTCGACCGGCAACCGTTGTTGGAGGAAAGCTGCGATATGCGGCGCGATCGGAGTCATGACCTGCCTCCCATGAAGTAGCGTTGGGAGGATTCGGCAATGTTCCTCATCAGTTCGGGCGTCGCTTCCAGATACCAATACGTGTCCGCGATGTCGCTGTGGCCGAGGTAAGTTGAGAGCGCTAACATGTGCCGTGTGATTCGATCCCGATCATCGGGGCAGGTTTCCAGAGCTCTCACGGCAAAGGTGTGTCGCAACGCATGGATCGTGGGCCTCGGGAGACCCGGATGACGCGCAAGGCCGATCGTCTCTATAGTTCTGCGAAATGCAACGTAGGCGTCGTGCCGAAACAGCTTGTGTTTTCGCAAGCCAACGAACACGTGATCGTCGAAGGGGGCAAAGACGCGTCGCTTCGGCAGATAACGCTCCAAGGCAGCTTGTGTCGTCGCATGGAGCGGAAGCAATCGGCTTTTGCGGAATTTAGTATGTCGAATGACAAGACCATCCGCGGTGATGTCCTGCATCCGGAGATTGATTGCTTCCGACAGTCGCATGCCGGTACATGCTAATAGCCCGAAAAATGTGCTGTAGGTGAGACCGCGATACTCCGGATTAGGGTATCGCCCCACACCAGATGCGGCTTGGACGAGGCGCTGAACGTCTTCTCTCAAATAAATGTAAGGAGTGCGCCGCGGTCGGTCCTCGCTGCCGAACACAGGAGGCGGCACTTCGTGACGTTGGTCCTCCGCACGCAGGTACCGCGCCAATCGAATCACCAATCCAAGCCGTCTGGCTCGCGTGCGAACGGAGGGCGTTGATCCCGCCCACTTTATTGCTGTTTCAGAGCAGACATGGTGTTGGCCCGCTGCGTCGGAAAACGCTGCGAACCCTCGCAACAGGTTGCCTGACCACTTCATTCCGAATCCCATGGCCCGGCGTACAGCCAGATACGCTTGCACGTCTTGACTCAACATGCCTTCACCTCCGGCCACGGCTGCGCTACCTGGCGCAGCGTGATGACATCCACTTTGGCGTAAATCTCCGTAGTCGCGATGGAACGGTGGCGGAGCACACCAGCGATCTCCTGCAGGGACACTCCTTGCCGTAGCATAGAGCTGGCAACCGAGTGGCGGAGAATGTGAGCTGCCCCTCGCTTCGGGCAGTTGATGCCGGTGCGGCGCATCGCACGAGCAACGAGTATCGAAATCGCAGTGGAATCAGTGAAGGCCCCATACGGAGCCGATGATCGGACAAACACTGCATCAGTGTCAGCTTGGGGGCGATGGTCTTTGATGTAAGCCGCCAGCGCATCTCCAACCTCTTGGGTCAGTGGCAATACGGTTTGGCGGCGTCCCTTTCCTGAAACCCGGATCATCCCTTCTCTCCAATCGAGGTCGTCGAGCCGAAGCTGAACAATATCGCTCGCCCGAAGCCCCAGGCGTGCGAGCAAGAGAAGAATCGCTCGGTTTCGCCTTCCGAGCGAAGTCGCCAGATCGGGCGACGCGATGACCTGTTCGACCTGATCGGCTTGTAAATAGAATGGCAAAGCAGAGAGCCGCCAATGGGCGAAAGTTGGGATTGAAGCATAAAGATACTCGGGGCACCTTCCCTGCGAGATCAGGAAGCGAAGCAACATGCGGATGGCGCAGATGCACTTTCTCGCAGAGGCCCATCCCGAGTGCTGACTCTTCTCCAAGACAAACTGCCGCAGGTTTTTCGCGTCATACCTGCTTGGATCTTCGCCGAGTTTCTTGATTAAGGCGCCCAGTTCGAAGCTGTAAATGGAAAGAGTGGCGTTAGAGACCCCGCGTTGCCGGCGCATCCAGTCACAGAAGAGCACTAACAGGGGCGATTCCGGCACGCGCTCACGAGAAGTTGGAGCCGTGGCTATGCCAGCGTGCCGCAGATAGCGAAAGAAAAGACCCACGCTGTACTTCTGCCGCTCGGGTTTCACCGGCGGCCGGTGTCCCTGGCATCGGCATCGTTTTAAGTGACTGAGGAACTCTCCGGCAAATCGTTCCTCAATCGCCCTGATCGACAGTCCTCGATGACCCATCCAATGAATGAAGTGTTCGGCTGCCCGGATGTGTTTGCGAGCGGCAACCCATTGATAGCGGCTCTGGCAAAGCGTTTGGGCGAACCCTTCGAGCAGATGACCACCGGTGCTACTGCGCAGTTGCTCGATACGCGATGGCCGCCTGAAATAGCGAACCAGCATGATGTTCCCCCTCCTTGGGAGCATCATGATTATGTGTGATAGCCGAGACTTGACGTTACACGCGCTGTTGTGAGGACGAAACGGAACTGTCGGACTCGGCTGAACCTCAATTTCCGGTTTGCCCGTAATCCGCCCAGAATGATGCCAAGTGCGGAGATCGTTTCCGACAAGCCGACTTATTTAGGATGAATCCGGAGTTTTTGATCGTTTCGCTCGTTATTCAATTCCTTGATCATGGGTCTGCCACTGGTCCCAGCGATGTTGATTGATCCCTTTGAGCGGAAGCCAAACAGCCATGCCGAGCATGGCCAGGAACATGGGACTCGCAAAGAACATGGAATCGTATTGTGGAATGAGCAAAGTGCACAGGTTCTTGAGAACGAATCCTGCGCCGCCAAGCAGCAATAAGATTCCAAGCACACGTGAAAGATACCCGGAGCGCAAAAACAGGTATCCGCGCAGCATGGTCTCGGCTCCGTAAAACCCGGCAAATATGTTGAAGACGGTCCCGTAGAGCTTGAGACAAACATAAGCAAAAGCAGTACGAGCGTCCGGACTGAGGGCCGCGGCGAAGTGCACGTCCAACTGTGGTAAAGCGGCGAAATAGTAGAAGATTTCGCCAACGGCAAATGTGGCGGTGCCAAACAAGCCGAAGAAAGCTGCGATGAGGGACAGCGGGCGGCTGACCGGGCGGAGTAGTAGATAGAAGATGGCCGTCAGAGAAAGGTCGCACGCGGCCTCAACCATGTAGGAAACAAAGCCGGCTCGGAACAAACCGAGCGAAGCGGCGACTTTCAAGCCGGTTTCATGAAAATCGCCTGGCATGATGAGCTTTCCCGGGACGAACGCCTCACCGAATCCTCCGGCGAAAAGGGAAATAAGAACCAGTACACCAGCCACTCGCGCATACCGTTGTGCCTCGATTGAGTTCATTATTCGCTCCGCGATTACCGGCATTGTACGCGGAAGAGTCATGAGAAGTCCGTGCCGGATAAATCCTGAGAGACGCCGTGTCGGCAGCAAAAGTGGGCGGTCCCGATAACGCGCTTCTCGTCATCAACGCCCGAATTGTCGGCAATACGGAAGTTGGGTTCCTGCTAGCTGGTTGTCGCGCATCGCGAGAGCGATTCAATCGGTCAGACAGTCAAGTCAAGTTCAGGCTATTGCAGATTATGCGAAGCTGTCACTCTCTAACGATCGGCCCATCATTTTGTCCTTAAAGAAGTTCATCCTCTCCTACGGTGCCAGTACTCTGCATAAAGATGCCCTCCGCATTATAATCTTCATGGATCATCAACAGCCACCGGCTCGGACCCTGCTTGGAAGCCTTATTTCTACCTTTTCCAGATCCCGCCGGCTCGAAGATCGCATACGCACACTGTCTGCTCAGGCCGTGGATACGAGCGACCTCTCCGACTTGTCCGTAATCCTTGAACAGCTCACTGCCGCGCTCCATGACCACATCGACCGGCTGCGAAAACTGGCAGCCGCCCGACCTATCCCGCCCGAACGGCGCCATTAGATAAATTCTTTTTTAAATCGTTCGACGTCGAACATACCAACTAGGGTGAATACTGTAATACTGCGCGGTCGCACGGCAAGTCCTCATGAAGAAAGACGAGAGTGACCGGATCCACGAGCTCTGTTCACTGATCGCGGTGGAACAAGACCGCAAGAAATTCCTCACTCTGGTCGAAGAACTAAACCGCCTCTTGTCCGCCCAGCACGGGCGCCTGCAGGGCGCTCGGGACAAGGAAGAAGAGGACTAGGCCCATGTGCGTTCAACCTAATCGTAGGTATCGGCATTAGAGGAAATTAATAATCGGCAGCCCCGTTCGGGGTGTAAGTAAGTTACGGCAGGCTTTCTTTCTGTCGTTTCTACCCTGCCGATTATTCGAGTTTGAATGAAATTACCGTCGTAACTGCAGTTTTTTTCCGAGTTAAGCCGAAGAATCCATCGCATCCAAGCGCGTATGGACCTCGGAACTCTTGCGAAGGAAAACACAATCGCCAAAAGACGAAACAAACTGGCCAGGCTCTCTGCGCTCCATTCGGGCGACCGCTCTGATGCTGAGGGAAAGGCGGTGAGCAACGTCATTCTCCTCTCGCTGCCGGATGAGGAATACAACTTAATCCGGCCACATCTTGAGCCTACGGATCTTCCACAATACGAAATTCTGGAGGAGCCTGGAGAGAAGATCGATTTCACGTATTTCTTGAACGATGGCATGGTCTCGGTGGTGGCTCTTAGCCAGGATGGAAGAAGCGTCGAGGTCGGCATCGTCGGCAAAGAGGGGATGGTAGGAACTTCGCTGATGGCTGGGCTGCAACGGGGCACGTTTCGGTCGATCGTGCAGATGGCGGGAAGCGGAGTGCGCCTCAGTGCGCGCGTTTTTCAGGATGTCCTGGAATGTGCTCCCACGCTCCGCGCGGAACTCAACCGCTTCGCCCTGATGCACGGAATGCAGACTGCGCAACTTGCCGCATGCAACCGCCTGCATGAGATCGAGCAGCGCCTATCCCGCTGGCTGCTCATGTGTCAGGACCGGATGGATTCTCCGCTGCTTCCACTGACACACGAGTTTTTGGCGCAGATGCTCGGTACCGGCCGTCCTAGCGTGAGTCTTGCGGCAGGAGCCTTGGGAAGCGCCGGGCTGATTGAAAATATGCGCGGCACGGTGAAGATACTGAATCGCAAAAGCCTCGAGCAGACCGCTTGCGAATGCTATCAGGTGATACAGCACTTTAATGGCGGCCTGGGGTTGAAATAATTAGTTCCTGAAATAGCTACTTTCGGTTGTTCGCGTTTCAATTCGCAGTGAGCGGAGGAGCATGAAGAAGGCGGAATTGTCAATCAAGCCTGTGCCCAGTGGCGATCCTTTTCTGAAAGGTACTTGCTCTATTTGCCCAAATGTAACTTTCGTCCTGGTCGGCGACATTGCTGAAAACCGCCAGCTCATGCAACAGATGTTCGACAAGCATCTCAACGAGGTGCACGGTCGCGAGCGCCAATCGCGGAGAGAATCAACAAAGGCCTGACAGCTTACTCCTTGTGCTCTCCGTCGAGACAGCGAACAATAAAATCCGCGCACGCGCCCAGCGGCGCTTATCGCTTCATGCCTCGCCTGCGTTACACTATCTCGCCACGCATGCCGACACTTTCCAGCGATTCCAAGGAGAAAAATTCTGAGGAGCATGATCCCGACCATCTCCTTATCGACCTGGAAGCCGTAAAGAACCGCTTCGACTCGAACTCTGCCGGCCTCGTCGCTAAACTCCTCTCGCAACTCTCGAAGCTCCAACTCGACCCTCACCAGCTCATCCGTTTCCACGAGTGTCTGCTATTTCTCCGAGCTTTCCCCAGCGGGCCGTCGCTAATCCCGCGCGTCGAAAATCTCCTCAGCACTTTTCACCGGCGTATCGAGAAACTTCGCGCCCTCCATGCCGGCATGTCGGTGTTCGATGATTTCGATACTTCCGGCATCGCCGGCACCGTCATGCAGGACACTCTCTCCTTCGACGTAGCGCAGTGGCTAACGCGCCGCATTCCGCACAACGTGGAGATTGCGTGGGACGATTACTGGGACGACTATCAAGCCGAGCGAGCCCGCGGCACCGTCTGGCCGCGTTTCATTCCGCTCCTCGAGGAGGACGCAGACGTTGAAGCCAACATCCCATGGCAGAGCTGGCTCGACAATGCCCGAGGCCGTCATAACGCGCTTTGCTGGCTCATCAACCGCTTCGCGCAACTTCCACTCCCAGACCGTCAACGCGCTGAACTTTACGACTCACTTCATCTTCCACTGCGTTGGAAGCTGGAAAACCTGAAGCTCTCCCGCACGCGCAACTGGGCGCGTCCCCGGCGCTTCTACTTTCATGATGCTCCACTCATCCAGCGCGGCGAAGTTTCTCTCGCTGACGAGCTAGCCCAACCTGCGCTCAAGCTCGAAAAGCTCTCGCGCGCCGCGGGAGAATCGGTGATGCAAGCGATCCGCGAAGTTATGGTTGTTCGTTACCGCGAACTCTATGGCACCACTCTCGGTGACCCGCGCACGGTGGTCCGCGCCGACCTGGGCCGCGGCGTGGTGATGCACTTCTGGGGGTTGCCGCCCGCGCGCCGTCTCCCGCTGCGCGCCTACATCGCTGGATATACCCTTAAGAATGGCGTGCCCATCAACTACGTCGAAGCCATCGGACTCTGCGAGTGGATCGAGGTCGGCTTCAATACTTTTTATACGTATCGCCAGGGAGAAACCGCCTGGATTTACGCGCAGGCTCTGCGCTGCCTTCGCACTCTCACCGATGCGAAATGCATTTCGATTTATCCCTATCAGATCGGGCAGAACAACGATGAAGCCATCGACTCCGGGGCTTTTTGGTTTTATCGCAAGCTGGGGTTCCGCCCTGGACGCGCCGATCTGCGGGCATTGTGTGAACGGGAAGAGAAAAAAATCTCTTCGAATCCGAAATACCGAACCGCGCCCCGGACACTGAAGCGTCTTGCCGAAGCTCACATGTTTTATGAGTTGCCCGAGACGAAGTCAGCGTCGTATGGAAGCGGCGACTGGGATAAATTCTCTTCACGCAATCTCGGATTTATCGTCAACCAGCGCATGGCGCGGCAGTTCGACGGCGACAGCCAGAAGATACGAGATGCCTCCGCAGCGGCCGTCGCTCGGACTCTTCGCATCGACGCAGCGCGCTGGACTCCGTTACAGCAGCAAGCGCTCGAAAACTGGTCGCTGATTCTCGCGCTCATTCCAAACCTCAACCGCTGGCTGCCGGACGAAAAGCGGCAGCTAGTCAAAATCATTCAATCTAAATCCGCGGCCAGCGAAATGCCCTACCTGCGCCAGACACACCGTCATTCGCGCCTCAGAGCCGAACTGCTCCGGCTGGGATCACGCGCCTCGTAACGGTTCTACATGCAAACGGAAAGGCCGGAGAAGGGAAGTCGGTTCCCTTTTTCTCCGGCCGTTCGAAAACCAATACCTGAAAGTCGCGCCCTACAACTTCTCGTAGAACTCGCAAGCGGAACAAGAAATATAGATGCCGCCCGGTATGTTGCGCTCACGATCTTTCATCCGCTTCACGATGCGCGTTGACTTGCCGCACTTGGGGCAATCCGTGCTCTTGCTTGTGTCCATCACCTTTTTACGGTCTGCCGTTTTTGCAATCTTTGCGCCTACTGCCATGGTTCGTTTCTCCTGATCTTTTTAATGTGTGCGCAGTCTGCGCTTCTTCTCGTTCGCAGACGCTTGTAGATGGGATGTTTCAGAAACCTCTTAATCCGGAACCAGCTTCCATCTTGGAGGACTGAGACCGCATCCGGATTGTTCCGCCCTTTAATTTTACAGCAGAGTTGTGCCGCCTGTCTTGGCACAAGCCAATCCTGCGAGACCCTTACTTATCTGGAAGACCTCTACTTGAAGACGTCTGCGCCCGCCTTGGCGCACTGGGCGTCCTGCGCGCTCGTTGCGCCGGAGACTCCGATCCCGCCTACGATCTTGCCATCCAACAAAAGTGGGAAGCCACCTTCAACCGGGATCGTTCCTTGCAGACGGAGGATGCGCAAATTCTCGCCACCTGTCGCAAGAGCATCCTGAAACGCCTTGGTGGGCCGCTTAAACAGCGCCGCCGAGCGAGCCTTGTCGACGGAGATGTTGGCGCTGCCCAGTTGCGTGTTGTCCATCTTCTCGTAATAAACCAGGTTGCCGGATGGATCGACAATCGCTACGGCCATCGTCCAGTTATTCTTTTTGGCTTCTGCCACAACTAGAGCGGCCGCTTTTTTGGCGTCCTCCACTGAAATGCTCTGGCCATACGGATTCGGCATCTGCGCGAACGCGCCGGTCAACAGGCAAGGGACAAGCACGAGTCCGAAAACTACTTTGATAACCAATCTTGATTGCACAGATTTTTCTCGCATAGAAATTCTCCTTCTCGATAGCGCCTGATTTTACGGTAAGGGAATGCCGATTGTCTTGCTGCCTGCTCGCTCTGCTACCATTCGCCGTGATATGGTGCGCGCGATTGGCCCTCTGCTGAAAACGCTGGTATTCACCATCGTTGTTCCTGGAACCGTGGCGGTAGTGATTCCTCGTTACTTAATCGGAGGCTTTTCAGTTCCGGCTTTTGGCCCGCTGCCCGCGTTTGGGTTCATGGCAATCGTTCTCGGTGCCTGCATCTATTTCCGCTGCGCGTGGGAGTTCGCCGTGCGCGGATTAGGCACTCCCGCGCCCATCGCTCCGACGAAATTTCTTGTGGTCAGCGGCTTGCACCGCTACGTGCGCAACCCAATGTACGTTGGCGTGGCGCTGGTCATCGTGGGAGAGGCCGGACTTTTTCGTGCTGCTCATCTTGCGGAGTATGCCGTCGTGATGCTCTTGACCGCGCATCTTTTCGTTATCTTCTATGAGGAACCGGCTTTGCGCCGCCAATTCGGAGAATCGTACGAGCAATACCGCCGCACCGTTCCGCGGTGGATTCCACGCTTCAAGGAGTGAGTTTTTACAAACCTTTGACGAACACGTGACACCCGTCGAGCCCGTCCGGCCTATGTTTGTAAAGCAATTCGCGTGACGCACTCGGTGAAAAGCACTCGGTCAGCGTCATCAATCTTGGAAATAATTTCGAAGGAGACCATGAAATGCGCAATGGAATGAAACACGCGATCATCTTTCCCCTGCTTTTGTGCGGGGCGGCGGCGTTCGCACAATCGGATGATGTCCAGTCGAAGCCCGCGACCGGGCCGGGCAAAGTTATCGTGCATAGCAAGTTTGGCGGCCAGATCTACGGGTTCGATATCGATCAGAACGGCACTGAAGGCGTCTTGAGTGAGGCTGTGCTGCAATCCAATGGAAGCCTGCTGGCCGCCGTCGAAACCTTTAACCAGACTACAGGAAAAATTCTCAACGTTATAACCCAGACGCAGAACGGCGACGATTTCATCACGCTCGGCGTCGTCGGCACCAGTGTCGGACTGGTCGACCAGCAGATCGTCCAGGGTGGTTTTGTCGTGACCAACACCTACCACACCATGAATCCTCTCAGCTCCAACAAATTCACCGGCCTCTGGACCCCGCCCACCATCGGAACCGAACACCTCATCATGCCGACCGGCGTGAGCCGCAGCCAAGGCGTGCCAAATGTCGCTGTGTTTGCCTATGACAACAGCAGCAACTTTATTCCATGGGTGTTTTCCTCGAACGTAGCCAAGAACACTTTCGGGCCAGTCGTCGACATCACGGACTCGCTCAACTTTGGCAGCGTCCCCCCGGCGCTCGCTTACGACAGCACCACTAATCAGGCTATTTTAGGCGGTGGCGATGGCTGCTTCGGCTGCCTTCCGGTCTTCGGAATAGTCGACCTTACGGCAGGTACGTGGAGCGAGTTCACAGGAGTGGGATTTGGCTTCGTGAACGGCATAGCCGTGGATTCTGCCGATGGCATTTTCTGCACCACAACCGAAGACGACGCCGGTGTGGAGTTCTATCATCTCGCCAGCGAGCAAGGTTTCGAGGTGACGTTGCCCGGTTCGGGATCGAATCAGATCTTCAGCGGAGCCGATGTTGAATACGATCCCATCAACAAGCTGTTTCTCGTTGCTCAGCCGGTTTCAAGTTCGTCCGCCAGCGGCAGTTCGATCTATGTTTACAACATCGGCGGAGAACTGATCGAAACTCTTAACGGATTCAGTTTCTCGAATTCGTTCAACGTGATTCCGATGCACATTGCTCTGCACCCAAAACTTCGGTCCGGCTATGTGGATGGTCCCGATGCCACTGTGAACGAAATTCAATCGTTCACGTACTAGAAATGCGTCTTGGGGTATTGCGCCGGGCCGGAAACGGCCGGCGCAAAATCGAACAATTGCGTTCCTCCCGCACAATCGAACCACGCCTGATTGGACCCTGAAGGTTTTTGCACACTCGCGCATCGCAGATTAGGACTTTCTTCTCCTAGGCAGGCGCACACCTTCATGCTAGCCTTCAAATGCCATCCCCCCGTCTTGCTCTCGACAAATACAAAGCAGAAGACACTCCTATGTCTATGAAACGAAGTACCCTCGCTGCGCTCCCCATCTTTTTCCTTCTTACCTGCTTCATCCAGGCCCAGACTGTCCATGCCCAGACGGTCACGTCGTTTGAAGGCATCGATGCCATCGACGTCGACGATCCAACCTACGATATCGATGCCAACGGAGCGGTGGGCACCAAGCAATACATGGAGTGGGTGAACTCTTATTACCAGGCCTTCAGTAAGACCAGTCCGTACACTCCTGTTTGGGACACTCCGCAGGATGGCGACACACCGTGGGAGAATGCCGGCATGTCGAACTGCTACGGCACCGGCGGCGGCGAAGGCACCGTTACTTTTGACCGGATCGCGTCCGTCTGGGTGATCGCGCGGCGCGCCAGCCAGGCCACGAATAGCTATTACTATTGCATTGCCGTTTCCAACACGGCTGACCTCACTTCCTCGACGCTGAAGTGGTACACGTACCAATTCGAGATGACTTCAGCCTTGGGCCTCAACTCTCACGGAGATGTCTACTATCCCGATTGGCCGCGCTTCGCTACTTGGGCAGATGGTTATTACGCGACCTTCGATCTTGAAGACCCCGACAACGAATATCAGGAAATCGGCGTAGTCGCCTGCGTGTTTGATCGCACCAATATGATTATCGGCGGCACGGCTCGCGCGCAGCAGTGTTTCAGCAATCCCAGCCCGCTGCCGACTAACGGCGCTCTTTATCTTTCGCACAGCCTGATCCCCGCCGATATCGATAACACTACGGCGCCGCCTAGCGGACGCCATGAATATTTCGTCAGTATCCAGAATCCCGTTGCCAACGGCACTGCAAAGACCTCGACCAAGCTAAACTTGTGGAACTTTCATGTGAACTGGACAACTCCCACCAGTTCCACCTTCGCCAAGGCGGCTCTCACCGTCACCAGCTACGAACCGGGCTGCTATGACGTCACACAGCCCGACGACACGTTTTGTGTGAACGAGCCTTCCAGCAGCAGCACTGGCAATTACGTCGACTCGATCGGCGATCGCCTGATGCCCCGCATGCCGTATCACAATTTCGGCACCTACGAATCGTTCCTGGTCAGCCAGACCATACAGGTGGGAACCGGCACCAACCAGCAGACCGGCATCCGCTGGTATGAGCTGCGCGGCACGAATCCGACTGTCTACCAGAGTGGCAACGTAACCAACGGCAGCACTCTCTACCGCTTTGTGCCAAGCATCGCCCAGGACAGCGCGGGCAATGCCGGAGTGGGATACAGCGTCTCGAGCAGCGGCGTGCATCCTGGAATTCGTGCGGCGTACTGGAGCCTGCCCGCCAAGACTTCGCCGACCGAGATTATCCTTCAGAATGGAACCGGCGACGAAGAAAACTCACCTCACTGGGGTAACATCAGCAGCATGACCGTGGATCCCACGGACGGCTGTACTTTCTGGTATCAGAATGAGTACTTCAAAACGAATCAGATCAATGCTGAGATCACCTGGGATACGCGCATCGCCAACTTCAAGCTGGCGACCTGCACAGCGAAGTAAGAAGGCGCAAGAAAGTCTAGCTGGATAAAAAGCCCACCGCGAGGCGGGCTTTTTTAGCCCCACCCGAGTTGTTTTCTTGGCGGGCTGCACGAAATTCCTCGTAAGTTGTTGATTCGCGGGACGGCGGTTCATTGTTCTGGGGCTGTTCTGTGGGGTATTTCTCAAAGATATAAGAATACTGTCGCTAAGTCATTGAATCGGCAGGGCCAATTTATTGCCGGGAGATAAATCGATTTACCTCGCCCGCTGCGCGATAGTTTCGAACGGGAGGACCTCCCCATGGATTGTGCTTCCGAACGCGCTCTGCGTGCCTGCAAAACGAATTGCGGGGCATTCGTCACGGCGGTGGGAACTTGAGCGGCGGTTCCCACCTCGAAATTGGCGAGCCGCATTCCGCCAATTGCTGGCGGCTAATAGAAAAAGAAACGCTGCGGACGAAGGTTCTCATCCGCAATCCTTGTAACGGCTTCGCCAAACTTTATTTTCTTGCCTTACCCCGGTCCTGCGCTCCCGGCGGGAGCACACATTGAGTGATGATGTCATTGGCGATGTCGGTTGCGCCGTCGGATACGCCGGGAAGTTCGTGCGACGCGTCCAGAGTGCAGTCCGGTTGGGGTGGTTGAGGCCTGACGGCTCCCCACCAGACCTCGCCTTGCGGCACGCCGGTGGTCGTGTCCAACGCGCCGAACCGCATGTTCACAACCAGCGTCTTCGAAAGAGGAATTGGGATGGTGTTGTCCGGAGCATAGTCAATGCTATCCGAGGCAAACCGGTTGAAATTGGTAGCGTTCGTCCCGCTAAGCCCATCTGAGCACAGAGTCGGCTGGTTCGGCTGGCCCTGGACCTGGTAGGCTGGGTCAATGATTGCCGCTTCAGAGGGCGTGTAACACATGGAAGTGGGGCCAGTATTGGTGTCGCAGGAGGGCACGTCCGGCCCTGTGGCACCGTTGTTGCAAACGCAAGCCTCGTCAAGCCGGGTCGTGACTGGTCCGGCGGTAGGCTCGATCATGGTGAACTCTTGCGCCGGCCCAGTCGTGGCAGTGCCTGCCAAACCATACTCGAACGCAGCGTAAGCGACGGCGCTCGATCCACCGCTGTTTCCCGTGGCACACAGGGGCGCGCTGGTGGCGCCCGGAGTGTTTAGCCCTAGTGCCTGCGGGTTGTTGTAGACCCAATCGGCCACGGTGGCGTAGCGGCAAGCCAGGCGGCGAACTCCTCCCGGCCCCTGCAACCATCCGTTCGGCTGCGTTCCGTTGGCGAAGGGATCGCCGAAGGAAACCTGAACTGTGTTGAAATTGGCGGCAAAGACGTTTTCCACCGTCTCATATCCGTATTGCCAGAGCGGGTTGTTATCGTACAAGCCGTCCCCTCCACTGCCAATTACGAATAACACTGTCCCGCCGGCGACGGGCGATGCGTTCACTTTTAAGTACGTCGTCAGATCCGCGACTCCGTCACAGGATACGTCGATCGAGTAACACTTCCCATTGGCCAACTTGCCATTCGAATCTGCTGGGCATGAGGAGACAGACTGTTGGTTCGAGACCTTGCCCAAAGCGTCTGTCTGCTGCACGGTTATGGTCGCCGTGCCGGATGAGGCGGTGGGATCGAAAGTAGAGGCAGCGCTCACAATGACAGCGGCGGACGAGGTTCCCGTTTGAAATCCCGGTGCGACGTAAAGACCAGGATTGTTCGCGTCGAACCCGCCTGCAGTTTGCCCGCCTGGGCAAGTGGGACAAGTAGGCTGAGCCCAGTTGACCGTCTGATCGGACGTGGGCGTAGGCGTGCCGATCACGGTGGCCACGTACTGGAGATTTGCCCCCTGGCCAATCGTATCCGTGGCCGGAGAGATGCTGACGACTACGTGGACAATGATAGCAGCGAACCCCGAATAAGAAGTATTGGCCGTGGAGGTAGCTGTAACTGCGACTGTGCAAGGCGCCGCGGCGATCGTGGGCGGGGCCGTATATAGTCCTCCAGAGGTGATGGAGCCGAGGCCGTTACCTGTTGCAGAGCAGCCTGAGTTGAGTCCCGGGGCCAGGCTCCAGGTAACATCCTGACTGCTGCCGCTAGGGCCGACCGTGGCGCTGAACTGAACGGTACTCGGCTGCGTCGACGTATTCACCGGCACTGACATCGGTGGCGACATTGACGGTGACACTGTAACGGTAAGTGGCTGCGAACCGCCGCCGCCGCCCCCACCGCCGCTGCCCGGCGCCTTCGCAAGGCACGCCGAGAGCGGCAACAGTCCCAACAGGACTATCACGCGATACCAAACTTGCCGGGCACTACTCAATGAGGAAGTCTTCACAGAAACCCTCTGACACAAAGAAAGTATGGGGGAAAAAAGGGGGATGTACTCGTTGACCGCAATATTCTCACTCTCCACCGTCGCTGTCAAATAACTTCGGAGTTAGCGGCATAGGCTGGTAATGTCGTTCGCGATCTTGATCCCCGCGTGATGCAGCCTGCTCGACCTAACCAAAATGTTCCGAGGCCTATTTGCACCCAGCCTCGATGTCATCCGCAATTTGCTGTGCGCCGTTGCTGTAGCTGGGGATGTCATGTGCCACGGGACTTGCCAGGCACAGCAAACTAGGGGTGGGGGTGATGGATTGATTCCAAAGAGTTCCCTCAGGGACGGCATTACTCGTGTCAGAGTCGCCAAATAACTGATTGATCGTCAGGTTGGCGAGGCTCACGGACTGCGATCCCTGATACAAAATGCTGTCCGAAAGGAACAGACCAGCCGTCGCTGGGGTTCCATTGATGGCGTCGGTGCATGGAGTGGGAGTGGTCGCCCCAAGGTTTTGGTAAGCCTCGTCGATGACTGAAGCATCGCCGCCTGAGGTGCCTCCCGTCGAATAGCACATATCTTGCTGCATGTTTGTACATGCGTTTAGCCCAGTGATTGAGCCGCAAATGCCGCACCCCTGATCGATGCGCGTCATTACTGGGCCGCTCGTGGGTTCGATCATCGTGAACTCAGGAGTCAGGCCGTATTCATACACGCCGTAGGCTATCGCAGCCGATCCTCCGCTGTTTCCGGTGGCGCACATGGGCGCGCTGTTGGTCGCGGTGTTGTTGGGGTTCGGGTTTATTTTCGCAGGATTTTTATAAACCCAATCGGCAATCGTGGCGTATCGGCAAGCCAAGCGGCGAACTCCGCCCGGCCCTTGCAGCCAGCCGTTCGGTTGGCTGCTGGTGAAGGGTCCGCCAAACGATACCTCCACCGTATTGAAGCCTGCGTTTACCACGCTTTGAACGACCAGATATCCGTAGTCGAACGTCTGACTATCGTCGTAAAGTCCGCTGCCACCCGTGCCCACTCCAAAGAGGACAGTGCCTGAAGGAAGCGCGGAGGGGTTTATCACTTTCAAGTAGGTAGTGATGTCGGCGACTCCAGGGCAGGAAACGGTCATCTGATAGCAGGCTGGAGTTAAATTCCAGTTCGAGTATCCAACGCAAGATGGCAAAGTCGTGACAGCGCTTACCGTGCCCAGAGGATCTGTTGCCTGCACCGTGACGCTGGTCGACGCGGACTGGCTCGCGTCCGCTTGCGACGTCGCAGTGATCGTTACCGTTTTCGGGTTCGGAACCGTCAGCGGCGCAATATAAAGTCCTGTGGAGCCGTCGATCGTTCCAGCGCTTGTGGGCGAAATCGTCCAGTTAACAGCCTGGCTCGCGGTGCCGTTCACCGTGGCCGTGTATTGCCAGTTCGCGCCCACTCCGATGGCGGTGGGCGGCGTGCCTGAAATGGCGACAACGGTTTGCTGCTGGATGACAGTCGTGCTCGACGAGCCTCCGCACCCTGCCAGCGAGAGCAGGCTCAATAGAATGACGACGTAAAACGAAACCTGAGATTTAGTATTCAGCAATGAATTCCCCCTTGGAGGGTGACACAAAAATAGGGAGCACAAGACGCGGCGGACGGAGTGTACTCGGTGAGTTTCATGCTGCCATTCCCCACTCCCCCTGTCAACTCGCGCCGGCAAGAGGGCAGTTTCTGACCGCGAGCGGCGTGTCTCCCACTCTGGGACGGACGCGAATTCCGGAAAAAGCGTGACTCGGTGGAACATCGTCTGGTCTTTTGAGCAATCGCGCGCGTACTGTGCGGCGCCGAATCAACTCGAATTTGCCCCTTTTTCCTTTGAAAACAATCGCTTACGAGATTCACCGGGTGGCAGAGCGCGTGCACGCACAGTTCCAGGTAAGGGGCTCGGGGGAAGCTACCTGTAAGGTTCGCCACTAAAGTCACAGTGTGCAAATTATTTCAGGCTTGGCGAAGTGCGCAAATTCTGGTCTACTAGAAAACACGACGGACCCTTGAAAGTCGCGTCTCTCCTCCTAATTTACTTGTTCGCATGTTTCACCTCACTCGTGGGATTTTTTTGTCTTCGAGCTGAGCTGCGATAGCAACAGTGCCCAGACAGCAAAACCGGATTCGATAGCAAATGATGGCATTTCTAACAAACATTCTTGTGTCAAACATTCTTGGGAGAAAGCAGCAGATATGAACTCGTCCGCACCTGATTTTGAAGTAGGAATTATTGGCGGAGGTCCCGCCGGTTCCAGCATGGCGGCCTACCTGGCCAAAGCCGGCGTCAACTGCGTGGTTTTTGAGCGCGAGTTAATGCCTCGTCCACATGTGGGAGAGTCTTTGGTCCCATCCTCGACTCGGGTATTCAAAGATCTCGACTTCCTTCCGAAGATGGAAGAAGCGAAATTCCCGCACAAGTTCGGCGCGGCCTGGACCGCGGCTTCCAACGCCAAGGTCTACAACATGGATTTCGGCGGCGTATCGGCCGATTGCCACGTGGACATTCGCTTCGAAGAGCGCAACCAGCCCGGCGTGAGCCAGAACTATACCTATCACGTCGACCGGAGCAAGTTCGATCTGATGCTGCTGCAACATGCCAACCAGTTCGGCGCCAAAGTGTATGAAGGCGTGAACGTAAGCGGCGTGGATTTCACCGATCCGAATTGCGCCTCCATCAAGTACAAGATGGGCAAGAAAGAAATGAGCACGTCTTGCCGCATCGTGGTTGACGCCTCCGGCCGCAAGACGCTGGTGGGCAACCAGTTGAAGTGGCGCATTCAGGACGATCACTTCGACCAGTACGCCATCCACACGTGGTTCAACGGCTACGACCGCCGCTGCATGGCCTCCAACAAACAAACGCAGGGCGACTTCATTTTCATCCACTTCCTTCCCATTACCAACACCTGGGTGTGGCAGATTCCGATCACCGACCAGATCACCAGCATTGGCGTGGTCACGCAGAAAAAGAATTTCGCCAAAGGTAAAGAGTCGCGCGAGAAGTTCTTCTGGGAGTGCATCAAGAGCCGTCCTGAGCTTTACGAAGGCCTGAAGGCGCAGGGCTCCGAGCAGATGCATCCGTTCAAGGATGAGGGCGACTACAGCTATGCCATGAAGCAACTCGCGGGCGACCGCGTGGTTCTGGTGGGCGATGCTGGGCGCTTCGTCGATCCGATCTTCTCGACCGGCGTGAGCATCGCGCTGAACTGCTCGCGATTCGCGCACAAGGATATTCTGGGCGCGCTCGAGACTGGCAACTTCAGCCGCGAGTCCTTTCAGACTTACGAGTCCACACTGAAGCGTGGCACCAAGAACTGGTACAACTTCATCACGGTTTACTACCGGCTGAATGTGCTGTTCACCGCGTTCGTGCAGGATCCGCGTTATCGTCTCGACGTTCTCAAGCTGCTGCAAGGCGATGTGTACGATGATGCCGAGCCGCCAGTTCTGACCCGCATGCGCAACATCGTGCAGCAGGTGGAACGGGATCCGAATCACGCGCTCCACGGTTTCCTCGGAGACCTCACTGCCGATGCATTTGTGGAAGCGGCGTCGGTTTAAGAAAACGAGAATCAACTTCCTCCCTGACCTCGCAGGAAAAGTTAGTAAACGCGAGGTCAGGGTGGGGAATTTGCGAAGAACCCTAGGGAGAAAGCAGCGAATATGAATCATTCCGTACCCGATTTTGAAGTAGGAATTATTGGCGGCGGTCCGGCGGGAGCCGGCATGGCGTGCTACCTGGCGAAAGCCGGTGTCAAATGCGTAGTGTTCGAGCGCGAGTTGTTTCCGCGCCCGCACGTGGGCGAGTCGTTGGTTCCGTCATCCACGCGCGTCTTCAAGGATTTGGATTTTCTCGGCCAGATGGAGGAAGCCAAGTTTCCGCACAAGTTCGGCGCGGTCTGGACCACCAACGACGAGAATCCCGGATATGTTCACGACCTCGAGGGTTTATCGCCGGAGTACAACGTCGACATCCGTTTCGATGAGCGCAAACAGGAAGGTATGGAAGATCGCAACTATACCTACCATGTGGATCGCGGCAAGTTCGACCTGATGCTGCTGCAGCACGCGCAGAAACTCGGCGCGAGCGTGTATGACGGCGTGAAAGTGGCGCGGGTCGACTTTGGCCCCGAGCATCCCGACATCTACTTCAACATCGGTCCGAAAGAAATGCACGTCAGTTGCAAGATGGTTGTCGACTGCAGCGGACGGCAGACTTTCCTCGGCAACCAGCTCAAGTTGAAAGTTAAAGACACCGTGTTCGATCAGTACGCGATCCACTCGTGGTTCGACGGCTACGATCGCAAGGTGTTCGCGAAGCGCGATACGAATCTCGATTACATCTACATTCACTTCCTGCCGATTTCGAATACGTGGATCTGGCAGATTCCGATTACCGACACCGTCACGAGCCTGGGCGTGGTCACACAGAAAAAGAATTTCGCTAAATCGAAAGAAGACCGCGAGAAGTTTTTCTGGGAGACAGTGGGAAGCCGGCCTCTGATCGAAGAGACTCTGCGCAAGTCCGATCGCATTCGTCCCTTCAAGGATGAAGGCGATTACAGCTATGCCATGAAGCAGTTGGTCGGCGACCGGTTCATGCTGGTGGGCGATGCAGGGCGTTTCGTCGATCCCATCTTCTCTACGGGCGTAAGCATCGCACTCAACAGCGCGCGGTTCGCGCACAAGGATATTCTGACCGCGCTCGAGAAAAACGATTTCTCGCGCGAGGCATTTGCCGACTACGAAACCAAGCTGCGCCGCGGCACCAAGAACTGGTACGAATTCATCTCAGTTTACTACCGGCTCAACGTGCTGTTCACCTACTTCATCAGCGATCACAACTACCGGCTCGACGTGCTGAAGCTGCTGCAAGGCGATGTGTACGACGAAGACGCGCCTGAAGTTCTGACCAAGATGAAGGCAATGGTGGCGAAGGTGGAGCAGAACGAGAAGCATCCGTGGCACAAGTTGCTCGGCAACTTGACCTCGGACGCATTTCGGCCCACGTTCTAATCAGTCGTCGCTTTTACGACTAACGCCGTCGTCTCTTTGAGACGGCGGCGTTACGTACAACAGGAGGAAAACGCAATCGCGCACACGAACCGCAACTTCGTAATTGCGTACATTCTTCTGGTAGGGCTGCCTCTACTCGCTCTCGCGGGGGTCCTGAGAAGCGGACGTGCCTTGGTCGCTCCCGCTTCCGTGGATGGAGCGTGGAAAATGGACGCCGCTGCCAATCGATTCTCCGCTTCGGCCTGCTCCGATCTTCTCTCCTCCGTTGCCAAGGCGCCACTCTCAATCTCGCAATCCGGACAGACACTAGTTGTAAGTCTTAACGCTGGGAATACCGGCGCGGGCACACTCAGCGGCAGAATTCTCAAGGCTCAATTCCCCGGAGTCGTTAATCCAACTGCGGCGGATTGCAGCGACCGCGGTTTGACGCTGTCTGCCATACTCGATCCTAACGCCGAGCCACGCATCCTCAGCGGCACGCTCTCTGTACAGGACTGCGACACGTGCGCGCCGCTTGAATTCCGTGCCGAACGGCAGCCTCGGAGTGCAGCCGGGGGATCACACTAATGCCTAACCTCTTCATCCTCGTCTTACAGGTTGCGGTGGTTTTGACTGCCTGCCGGCTGACGGGCGCGCTCTTCCGGAAATTTCAGCAGCCTCGGGTCGTCGGAGAAATGTTCGCCGGCATTATGCTGGGGCCATCTCTGCTCGGCTGGGTCGCCCCTCACTTTTCCGCTTACTTGTTTCCGGCATCGAGCCTCGGATTTTTGAACGCGTTGAGCCAGATCGGCGTGATTGTCTTCATGTTCCTGGTGGGGCTCAAAATCGACCCCAGTGAATTGAAAAAAGAAGGCCACGCTGCGGTGCTCGCCAGTCACGTCAGCATTACTGCTCCTTTCGTCCTGGCGGCGTTCCTCGCTCTTTATCTTTATCCGCGGCTTTCCGATGACAGTGTGACTTTCAGCAACTTCGCATTGTTCATGGGAGCGGCCATGAGCATTACCGCATTCCCAGTGCTGGCGCGAATCCTGGCCGAACGCCGGATGCTGAGCAGCCGGCTGGGAACGGTCGCGATTGCCTGCGCAGCCGTCGACGACGTTACCGGCTGGTGCATTCTCGCTTATATCGTAGTGCTGATCCGCGCGGCGCAGTCTGCCACTTCGATCTGGGTCACGCTGGGCGGGATCGTAGTGTTCGCCCTGGTGATGATTTTTGGCGTGCAACGCATGCTGCACGGCGTCTTCTTGAACGCATATCAGAAATGGGGACATCTCAGTGAAAACCGCATGGCGTTCATGCTGCTGCTGGTGTTGGTGTCGGCGCTCTGCACCGAGAGGCTCGGCATTCATTTATTGTTTGGCGCTTTTCTGATGGGCGCGATCATGCCCAAGGAAGAGCGTTTCGTCCGCTATGTGCTCGACCGCTTTGAAACCATTACGGTCACGCTGTTGCTGCCTCTGTTTTTCGCGTTCACCGGATTGCGCACCAACATCGGCCTCGTGAAAGGTCCGGAGATGTGGATGTATTGCGGCCTGATCATTCTCGTAGCAACCGCGGGCAAACTGGGAGGTTCGACGATCGCGGCGTGGATGAGCGGCATGCCCTTTCGCGAGTCTGCCGGCCTGGGAATCCTGATGAACACTCGCGGCTTGATGGAGTTGGTGATCCTCAACATCGGGCTGGACATCAAGATCATTTCACCAGCACTGTTCTCCATGATGGTGATCATGGCGCTGGTCACGACATTCATGACCACGCCAATTCTTAATCTCATTTGCCCGAAAGAGATGCTTGAGGGCGCGACCAAATCTACCGAGCGCGTGGCTGTCGCGCCGCCCAGCTTGCAAGAAACCGGCGTTGCCTAGAGCGCTACTTGCTTCGTTGCATCCACTTCCATGCCGTCGTAACAATGTCATCCAGCGAGCGCGTTGCCTTCCAGCGCAAGACTTGCTGAGCCAGCCTTGAATCAGCAACCAATGCTGGAGGATCTCCCGGCCGCCGAGGAGCGACACGCGCCGGAACTTTGCGTCCTGTAACCTGCTCAATTTTGTCCAGCACTTCCTTAACGGAGTAACCGGTCCCGGTTCCAAGATTCACCGCGATGGAATCCGCTCCGCCAGCCAGGCGTTCCAGCGCCGAGACATGCGCATCCGCGAGATCGTTCACATGAATGTAGTCGCGGACGCAAGTGCCGTCGGGAGTGGGGTAATCCGTGCCGAACAATTCCAATTCCGGACGCACCCCAGTTGCTGCGAGAAACGCCGAAGGAATCAAGTGACTTTCCGGTTCATGCAACTCGCCGATCTCTCCACTCTCATCTGCGCCGGCGGCGTTGAAGTAACGCAAGGCGGCGAAGCGCAGGCCGTAAGCGCGGTCATAGGCTTCGAGTGCTTGCTCGAAGAAGAGCTTTGAGACTCCGTAAGGATTCACCGGCTGGCGCGGAGTGTCCTCGGGAATCGGCACCTTGGCTGGAACTCCGTAAATCGCGCAGGTAGAGGAAAAAATAATCCGGAGCACCCCGCAATCGACACAAGCGTTCAGCAGGACGAGCCCTCCCTCCACGTTGTTCCGGAAGTACTTGCGCGGGTTTGTGACTGATTCCCCTACATAGGCATGCGCGGCAAAGTGCATCACCGAGTCGACACGGCGCAAAGCGGCCGAAAGAGTGCTTGTGTCCGCAATGTCGCCGCGGACCAGTTCGAATCCGCTGGCCAGAAACGCGTGGCCGGTCGAAAGATTGTCATAGATCACAACCTCGTGGCCCCGCCGCCGCAACGTGCGAGCCGCATGACTTCCAATGTAACCAGCGCCTCCGATGACAAGAACGACCAACGTGTTTCTCCTCTTTTTTCGCGGATTTCCGCCGTAACTTGCGGCGATTCTCGAGCCGAGATGTTACAGTCTAATGGCTGGGTACGATTTTCTCCTAACAATTGCGATCTGCTTTAAAACTTCTTCGGAAACGTAAGGAACAAAGGTACTTGTGTTACCCAAGGTCCTCTACGCAAGTAGCACTCATGTGCCATTTACCTTCATGGGTCTTTGAGTCTAAAGTCTCACTAACGATGTGCTCCGAATGGATGGTCTTTAGAGCCTCCCCGTCTTGAATTGAGAATTCCCCCGGATTCTTGCGCTGTTGTAACAGGGCGGATTTGCGCAATTTGCGCTCCGAGGATATCGGTGTCGCTTCTGATGTCGCATTCATATTGCTGTCACAAATTGCAGTCATAAGAGGAGAAGTTAAGAATGTCTCAACATATGATTCCGGCGGAGGGGCCTACGGAGAAGATCCGCGTGCTTGCCGCTGATAGCACACGGATGAGCAGCCAATTACTGGCCGAGGCGCTCGCGCAAGACCGTCAATTTGAAGTCACGGGAATTGAGCCGAAGGGAGCGTCGATCCTGGAGGCCGTCGCCCACAAAAAGCCCCATGTCTTGCTGGTAAGTTCAGTCCTGGAAGAATCTGCGACGCTTGGATTTGATCTTACCCGACAAGTGAGCGCCTCTTATCCCGAAACACGGGTCGTTCTTTTGATGGACACGTCCAGCCGTACCGCCGTGGTTGAGGCCTTCCGATGCGGCGCGCAAGGAGTTTTTTCGCGCACTGAATCTTCGAAATCGCTTGCCAAGTGCATCAACAATGTTTATCAAGGCCAGGTCTGGGCGAGCAGCGTGGAGTTGCGCTACCTGCTCGATGCCTTTCGTGAATCGGAACCGATGCAGCTCGTGGACTCTCGCGGCGAAGCGATTCTTTCAAAACGCGAGCAGGATGTGGTTCGCTGCGTGGCCGAGGGATTATCCAACCGCGAGATCGCCAGCCGTTTGAAATTAACTGAACACACAGTGAAGAATTATCTGTTCCGCATCTTCGATAAGCTGGGAGTCTCCAGCCGCGTGGAAGTTGTGCTTTACGTCTTCCGTCTTCGCAAGGAAATGGGAGCCGGTCTTTCTGACAACCAGTGCGTGCACTGCTTCAGAGTTTATGAGGGCGCGGAAGGCAAGTCCGGCAACACTCCCATCGCGGTGAAAAGGGCGGTAGATACGGTGAAAGAACCCCGCCGCAGTCGCGGGTAAGCGCTAACTTCGGTCGCAAGTGTTATGGAGCGTCCGTGCCACTGACTGCTCAATCGAAAGATCGACTGCGGCTTGTGCTCACAGCAACAGGAGTCGCGCTCGTCGCAATACCTGCCCTTGTGGCTTCCGTAGTGCTGATCCCGGGCCTCAGCCACGTCAATTGGAAGTGGATGAGATTTGCTGTGGTCACGACTTTCTTCGTCGTGTATTGCTTGAAGAGCTACTGGCGGGCCCGCAGAGATCCACGATTCTGGACTATTCTCGTCGGAGTTCTTGCGATCCATTTCACGGGAGTCGGATATTTCTTCTGGGCCGGGACAGGTTTGCCGTTAATGGTATTCGGGCCGACCGTTGCCCTTGAGTTTGCACTGCTAGCCGTCACCGTGTATCACTTCTTGGGTGTGGGCCCGGCAGTTTCTAGGCATTGATGGTCCCTTTCCTCTTATCACCAACCATAGGACCGGGCTTAGCTCGCTCCCAACCCCAACGCAGTTTGCGCTGAGAGAACGATCTCCCGCCCGATGACGAGCGAGGCCGTTGCCGCCGGGGAGGGAACGTTGAGGACGTGCAACATCTTGCCAGAGGGAACAAACTGAAAATCATCCACCAGCGTGCCATCGCGGCGCAGGGCTTGGGCACGCACTCCGCAACCGCCCGGGATTAAATCTTCAGCACGCAACTCAGGCAGCAGCCGTCGCAATGAGCGAACGAACGCAGCCTTCGAAAACGAACGGTGAAATTCGTCGAGGCCGCTCCGCCAATGCTTCGCGCCCATGCGCCAGAATCCTGGAAACGCGAGCGATGCAGCCAGGTCGCGCAGGCTGAAATCAGTTCGCCGGTAGCCTTCGCGGCGAAAAGCGAGAACGGCATTGGGGCCGGCATCGACAGTGCCATTTATGCGGCGCGTGAAATGAACTCCAAGAAAAGGAAACTGCGGATCAGGGACGGGATAGATCAGCGAGCGCACCAGCGACGCGCGCTGCGGGATGAGATCGTAGTACTCGCCGCGAAACGGAACAATGATGACGTCAGGTTTTCCGCCGGCCATGCCAGCGATGCGGTCGCTGAATAATCCCGCGCAGTTGATCAGATACGTTGTGGAGAATGCCGGGCCGCTCGTCTCTACAACGATTTCGTTTGTAAGATTTCGCAGGCCGGTCACTGCGGTCGAAGTGCGGATCGTCCCACCCTGCGCGCGAATCAGCTCGGCATATTTCTCGCAGACTTTCGCGTAGTCGGTGATTCCGGTAGAGGGCACCACCAAGGCGCGCAGTCCGCTGGCATGCGGTTCGATCTCTTGCAACTGCTCCGGGCCGATCGCTCGCAGCCCGGTGAGTCCGTTGGCCTCGCCGCGAAGCCGCAATTCTTCGAGGCGGGGAAACTCATCCGGCTGAGTAGCCACGATGACCTTGCCGCACACCTCGTGAGGTATATCGTGCACGCCGCAGAATTCGATCATGGCGCGCGCGCCTTCGACGCACAGCTTGGCCTTCTGCGATCCTGGCTTGTAATAAACGCCGGAGTGAATGACACCGCTGTTGTGGGAACTCTGATGCTGGCTCACACGATCTTCCTTTTCCAGCAACAGCAGGCGAAGACGGGGAAAGCGCTTCGCGATTTCGAGGGCGACGGCGAGGCCGACGATGCCTCCGCCGACGATGACCACGTCGCAGCGTGAATCCCCCATGAGCGATGATCGCACAGCGAGGCCTTGTTCTTGCCATGCGTCTGCATTCATGCAAAGGCGTACATCCGACGACAAGGCTGCAATGCCGCTAATTTACGACCAGCGTAACCGTAGACGGCGCTGCATGACTAAGTGCGCCCGAGGTGCCAGTCACAGTAATCGTATAGGTGCCGGGCTTCGTCCCTTGTCCCTGGCCACCGCCACCGCCGCCACCACCACCCCCACCGCTGCCATTGACGCCTCCTCCTCCGCATGAGGGAAGCAAGAGTGCCAGCAGTAACAACCCGAGCAGAGATGCGGGCAGCGCCAGTTTAGCGTACTTTTTCCGGCGGCCCTTTTTGCTTAACAGTGCTAGCGCGGGCAGCGCCAGAAGGAACGCGTAAGAGAAGCCACCGACTTCAGGCCTAAGCGGAGAAAAGCTGGCAGAATTGGGCGTCGTCGAGATCGTGAGTTTGACAGCCGCTGAGCTATTGCCCGGAGTCACCGAGCTAGGCGTAAAACTGCACAGGGAGATCACCGGCGCACCAGAACAAGCGAGACTTACGGTATTCGCAAACGACGAGCCCGTGGGCGCGGGCAACACGCTCAAGTTGTAATTCACCGATTGTCCTGCGGTGATGGTCTGGGTAGTCGATGGCGTGAGCGCGGCCACCGTGAAATCCTGAATTACAGTCAGCGGCAAAGGCAGGAGTTGGCTCGGCTGTCCCGACGAGTCAGTGGCAGTCAGATTCACGTTGTAGGAGTTTGACAGCTGCGGCGCGGCGCTGTTCGGAATGTTGACCGTCAGCGTCAAGGCGCTCGCGATTCCAGCAGAGATCGGCACGGGATTGGCGGGAGTGATCGAGCATTGACCCGAGAAGGCGCTGGCGTCACACGTGGCATTGACTGAGCCGCTATAGCTTGGCATTAACGACACTTTGGCGGTCTGCTGCGATCCCGCGTCGGCCGGGGCCGGGAACGCCTGGCTGATTGCCAGCTGAAAACTGATCAAGGTCAGCGACACTGTGATCGAATGCGAAATCGATCCTGATGTGCCAATAATCGTCACCGTGTAGTTGCCGCCTGGGGTGGTGGCGTTGGTGGCGATGATCAAAGCTGCGTTCACGGAACTACTTTCCGGAACAACCGAAGCCGGAGTGAAATTGCACAGCGCCCCGGCCGGAATCCCGCTGCAAGAAAGAGTCACAATGCCGGAGAACGAAGCCCCGGTGGGCGCAATTGTCAGGTTGTAGGGAGCAGTGGTTTGTCCCGCCGCCACAGTCTGGCCCGAAGTAGACGAGTTCAGGGTGAAGTCCTGGATGCCCGTCACAGCCAATGTAAATGAAGTAGTCACGGGCGCGGGCGCTCCTGGAGTCGTGGCCTGCACCGTCACCGTGTAATTTCCGGCAGTGGTTCCGGTGGGAACGGTGACGGCAACAGTTATGTTCACCGGCGAGGTTGAGGTCGGATTAACGACCGTGCCGGGAGTGAACGTGCACGTTGCGCCGGTGATGCTGGGCGTGAGACTGCACGAAAGCGTTACGCTTTGATTGAACGAACCCTGAGCTGTGGCCTGAAAACTCACCAGCGGCGCGGCGCCACCAGGCGGCGCAGTCACAGTGACAGGGGATGGCGTAGTCAACCCGAAATTCACCACACTCAAGGTGAGGGCTGCTAGTTGAGTAGTGTGGTTCGCATCTGAGCCGATGCCTTGCAGATTGAAGCTGTAGTTGCCGACAACGCTGCCCGTGGTCAGCGAGAACGTAGCGCCAGCCGAGGTCGGCGTCAGGCTCTCCGGGTTCGGAGTACAAGGGATCGGAGGATTCGTGCTAGCGGCGATACAACTCAGGGAAACTGAATTGCTGTATCCATTCACCGCAGTTACGGTACCGTTGAAGGTAGGTGCAGTTCCTGCGAAGGCTGTGATGGTCGCGTTCGGCACCGTAATTTGGAAATCCGGCGTGGTCATCAGATCGAACTGCCACACGCCGCGTCCATAGGTGGAAGCGCGCAACAGTTTCTGTCCGCCAGAATTGAAGATCGCGAGAGCTGTCACAGCGACGTTCGGCAGAAATCCGGTCTGCTGAGTGCTTGCAGCCGGTCCAACTTCGGTCCAGGCGGAAGACAAAGTGGGACTCTGGAACACGCCAACGTCCGTGCCCACATAAACAATGTGTGCGTCGGGATCGATGACCACGGCGTTCACCGGCGAATCCGGAAGGGGATCGGTGCCTCCGAAATTCGTAAAGTCCGTCCATGAGGCGCCGGCATTCGTCGTTTGCCAAACGTGCCCGGGGCCGCCTGTGAAACCCATGACGGTGACGTAAGCCGTATTTCCCGTTGGATCGGAGGTGTCGATGGCAACGCTCGATATTGGGAACTCGTTGGGATTGATGCTGCTGGCGCCGGGGCCGTTGAGTGTGACGTTGGAGAACGTGGAACTCACGCCTGAAACCGCGGTCGCATTCGTTGTGACCCAAACGTTTCCGCCGACAGGAAGCGTGGAAAGAAAATTCAGGCCAAGGCCGTCGGTAGTGGCATAAATGACTTCGGAGCCATTGGCATTGCTGGGTCCGCCGGCAGCCAATGCACGAACTGTGTTCACTTCGCTGCCGGAGCAGGTTCCGATACCGAGCGTATCGAAATTAAGACTCAGCAAAGTGTAGGCTCCGCCCAATCGCGGCCCGCTCCACACGCGGCAGGTGCCTACCAACATCGTGGTTGCCGATTGCGGATCGAGAATATAGGGAAAGTAAAACGATCCATCATCGCCGCCGACATTGTTGCTGCCAACGACCTCGCTGAAAGTGGTGTCGTTGCAGCTCGGCGCGGACCCACATTCGTTGATGTTCAGGGTCCCAGACCCGGTGTCAGGATTCGACGTAAACCAATCGCTGGTGCTGTTGGGATCGATAGCATTGTAGCCGCCATCGCCGCCCAGAACATTTCCCCAACTCAAGTTCGTCGTGGCCGTCGTAGTTGCCGGAGAGCCATTATCTTGCGTTCCCCCAAGAATCGTATTGATATCGGTTGGATTCTGCGAGAAGCTGACGAACTGCGTCATCGAGCCCAGATTCTGATTAAGGTCGTCGAACGCATTCGTTCCGGAGCATGAGCCAGTGGTGAGGCCGGTGTATCCGTTCAAAGCCCGATAGATGCCGCCGTCGTTGGCGAAGTACATCAGTTCGGCTCCGGAGTCAGCGCCGGATGTTGGAATCGTGTATGCCACTGCATGTTGGTCAGGATGCACGTGCGCCAGCGACGATAGCGGATCACAACCGTAGACGTGCGTGAGATTTATGAATGGCGTGCTCGAACAAGTGAGATTGATGGAGGTGATCGAACACTTATAGATGTTGATAGCGCCAGCGTACAAGTCGGTGGCAGTGTTGCCGTCGGGAACGGCGAGCAGTTCGAGGTTGTAGAATCCCTGGTCAACGCCGCAGCCTTCGCCGTCGCCGCAGTTGATGATGCCGCTGTCACTTATCTGCGTCCACGATGCGCCGCCGTTCGTGCTCTGCCAAATGCCTTGATCCACGGGTTCGCTGGTCGTGGAGTTCAAGGAAACGAACCATACATACATTTCATTGCGTCCCGGCACGACCGTAATTTCGCCGCGATAAATCGGGCAGGTAGTCACGTAGTTCTGAGGACATGCTGTGGTGCTTAAAAGTCCCGCTGCGCCCGGCTGCGTGGCAAGGCGCGTCCAGGTCAAACCGTCCGGGGAAGAGTAGAAACCGTGATAGCGTTCTGCCGCAAAAAATAATGCCGCGGCCGCGTTATATACGACTGACGTTGCCGAGGTCGCCTCGCTCGCGCTGGAGAAGAGTGCGTTGTAAGTCCACGTTTGCCCGGCGTCGGTGGAGGTGTAGAGGCCGCGGTAGGTATTGCTGGTCAGGGCGCCATCGGTTTCGCCTTCCGCTGTTGCTGCCATCGCTGCGACTACCGTGCTGGTTTGCGCTGTGCTGAAAGCCATGCGAGTGGCGCCCAGGCCGCTGAAAGAATATGTTCCGTTGTTCGCGGAAGAGAGCAACGTCCACGTGTTGCCGCCGTCGGCTGAGCGCATAATGCCAAGGCCAAAATAAGAATCGGCGGAATTGTCCGCCTCGCCCGTGCCTGCCAGAATTACGCTCTGAGCGGGATTGGTGTTTCCCGGCTGAATCACAATCGATCCGATCGAGAGCGTTGCTTGATCGTCGGTGACCGCCGTCCAGGTTACGTTATTCGCAGTGCTGGTGGCAGCGTTGCTCGACTGCCATACTCCGCCTTGGGCTCCGCCGATGTAAAGCGTGTTGCCGCTTGGATCCGCGGGATCAATCGCCACGGCCGTTGCGCGGCCAGAAACCTGGTTGTAGTTTTGAAATCCATCGCCGGTCGCATCCGATGCTAGTGGCACTGGCCCCAGCGGCGTCCATCCGGAAGATGTCGACGGAGCCGGCGATTTCGGAGAGGCGGCGTGGCTGCGAGCCATTCGAGCGGCGCGCGCTTTCATTTTGGCCTGATAAGCGAGATGACGCAGCTCTGCAGAAGACTTGCCAGGAACGACGCGGCCGCGCAGGAACCATTGGGCGCGCTGCTCTTCATGGTCTGAATCCGCAGCGGAGATGGGCGCTTCAGGCAAAGTTTTCTTCGCACCTTGTGCGCGCGCAATCGAGAGTGAGCAAAATGGCAAGAGTGCCAGCACCGAAACACAAACTCCGCGGCAGCACTTTTGAAGGGTCAACCTGGGAAGGGTCATAGACTCGCAAGCTTCAGTACGTCGCAAGTATGGGATCGCCAGAGAGAGCGGTCAACGGAAAAGGCGCTAAAAACCGCGCTGTGGCCCATTCCGGGAAACATTCGCGGCAGTAAGCTTGTACAATTTCCCTCGGATTCCACGTATGCTATTGCCGCGATCTACATTTTTGATTGCTCTGTTGCTATTCGCTCCGGAGATTCGAACCCCGCAAGCCCGCGGCGGCCACGAGATCACCGTAGCTGCGGCTGCGGACCTGAGCGCAGCGTTACAGGAAGTCGCTGCGAACTACGAGAAGCGAACCGGCGTCACGGTGAAGCTTTCTTTCGGAGCCTCGGGCGCTCTGACTCAGCAAATCCAGAACGGTGCGCCTTTTGATCTCTTCTTCTCGGCAGACTTGGATTATCCTCGGCAATTGATCGCTGGAGGCCAGGCCGATGGCGCGACCTTGTATCGATACGCCGTAGGGCGGTTGGTGCTGTGGGTTCCAAAAGATTCTCCGCTCGATGTCGAGCATAGAGGCATGGACGTTTTGCTCGATCCGTCCGTGAAAAAGATTTCGATCGCGAATCCGGAGCATGCACCTTACGGACGCGCTGCCGCCGCCGTGCTGAAACATTACGGCCTGTACGAAAAAGTAAGCGACCGGCTCGTGCTGGGAGAAAATATTTCGCAGGCCGCCCAGTTTGTCGAGTCTGGCAACGCGCAGGTAGGCTTCGTCGCTCTAGCCCATGCTGTAGCGCCCGCGATGCAAGGCAAGGGAAAATATTGGATCGTGCCCGCCGATGCATATGCTGCACTCGATCAAGGGGCGGTGCTGATCTCGCATTCACCGCATAAACAGGACGCGGCAGCTTTCCTCGAATATGTGAAGAGCGCGGAGGTTACGGCAACGCTGAAGCGCTACGGGTTCAGCTTGCCCTAGCCATTTGTAATCGATTTTTTCCATCTGTCCTAACGTGAGGAATTTATGAAATGGTGCTGTCCCGTATTCCAAGGTTGGTTCGAGCAGGCTGGCAAGAGGGGACTCGGCGTCTTTGTATCGACACAGGGCAATTCAGAGCCTGCGTTTATCCTGCAGTATCGCGCGTTGGATCCCGGAGTCCCAGTGCCGCGCACAGACTCCCCGTTGTCCTCCGTGTCGGATGTGAACATTCACTTCTGTCCGTGGTGCGGTTCTGACTTAAGAAAATGGTACCGGGGTGGCCTTCGGGAACTCGACCGATCTGAGTTGAAAGTTTGCCTTCAGTGAGTTTGGGCTAACCAGAAAAATGTCCATCGACTGGCAATCATTCCGGCTGACCATAGAACTAGCGCTGGTGGTGTCGGCAATTCTTTTTGCGGTGGGACTGCCGCTGGGATGGTGGATCGCTTTTTCGCGGTGGCGCTGGAAATTCTTCGTCGAAGCCCTGGTCGCCCTGCCGATCGTGTTGCCGCCGACGGTGCTCGGATTCTACGTGCTGGTCGCGCTCGGCTCTCAGAGTCCGCTCGGGCGGTGGTGGCAATCCCTCACCGGACACACCTTGGCATTCACCTTTAGCGGACTGGTGATCGGCTCCATCCTTTATAGTCTTCCATTCGCGGTGCAGCCCTTCGCAGCTTCTTTCTCATCGGTCGATCGCAAACTGTTGGCGGCGTCTGCCACGCTTGGAGCATCACCGTTGCGCACCTTTTTCCGCGTGGTCGTTCCACTCTCGGTGCCCGGACTGGTGACGGGGGTGGTTCTTGCATTCGCTCACACCATGGGCGAGTTTGGAGTCGTTCTGATGATCGGAGGCAACATTCCCGGTGTAACGCGAACGGCTTCGATCAGCATTTACGATCAGGTGCAGGCCTCCAACTATGCCTCAGCCAATGCCATGGCACTGTTGCTGCTGATCTTCTGCTTCGCAGTGCTCACTGTGGTCTACGCGCTGAACCGCAGAACGCCGAATCAGAAACTCTGGACAATAGATCCGGCTAAGTAAGAGACTGAATGGCGACGTCCGTTGAAACCAAACTCGCAAACTCAAACCTCAGCGCAAGCGTTCGCAAAACGTTTCTTTCCGCCGAGCGTGAGTTCTCTCTCGACGTAGCTTTCGTTGCCGCGCCAGGGTTCACCATACTGTTCGGCGCGTCGGGGTCTGGAAAGACGACGCTGCTCGACTGCGTGGCTGGTCTGACCACTCCAAACGCAGGGCGTATAGCCGTGGGCGAGCGCGTTCTGTTTGATGCAGAGACTCACGAGAATATTCCGGTGGCGAAGCGCCGGGTTGGCTATGTCTTGCAGGACCTCGCATTGTTCCCGCACCTTACGGTCGTGCGGAACACCGAATATGGACTGGCGCATCTGCCCCGCGCGACCCGCAAAGAAAGAGCCGCCGCGATGCTGCATGAGTTCCGCATCGACCACATGCGCCAGCAACGCCCGGCAGAAATCTCTGGCGGAGAGCGCCAACGTGTGGCGCTGGCGCGTGCGCTGGTAACCGACCCGTGCGTTCTACTGCTCGACGAACCGCTTGCCGCTCTCGACGGCGCCACGAAAGCAAAGATCATCGACGACCTGCGCCACTGGAATGAGGCACACCGTATTCCGATTCTTTACGTCACGCACAACCGCGAAGAAGTGCTTGCGCTGGGCGAACGCGTGCTCGTGATGGAACAGGGGCGCATCATCGCGCAGGGTACGCCGCACGAAGTTCTGAGCGCGCCACTTCAGGAAACTGTGGCGCAGTTGGCCGGGTTCGAAAACATTTTCGACGCTGCGGTTTGGCTGGTGCACGAAGACCGCGGCACAATTACATGCCGCCTGTCGGCCGACAAGCCAGGACAGTTTGTTCTGCTGGAGACGCCGTTGATCCGCGCCGAGATGGGTTCGCGCGTCCGAATCGGCATTCGCGCCGGCGACATTCTGTTGGCGGTTGTTAAGCCCGAGGGGCTGAGCGCGCGCAACGTGATTGCCGGCCAAATCATTTCTGTCGAAAGGCGCGACATGATTGTTTCCGCGCGCGTGGATTGCGGCATTACGATGGAGGTTCACCTGACTCTTGCGGCGCGTGACGCATTGCATCTCGCAGCCGGCCGTGATGTGTGGCTGGTGATCAAGACCCACTCGTGCCATTTAATGCGGGGGAGCAGTTCTCAGTTCCCGGTTCTCGGTTCTCAGTGAGACCCAAAACCCGCCAGCCTTCGGAGAAGGTCTGTCTTGCACGAGAGTGTTGACAGGCTAGTTTCTACGGGGTTGGCTTTCTGAGAACTGAGAACTGACTTCTGGCTTCTGCATTCTGTATTTCGTTCTTCGTCATCTCAATCACAGCTATCCATTGCCCTTGCCGCTGTTCTGAAAATACAACGTTACCACCGAGAAGTTGAGCTGCGGCGGCCGGCGGCAGATCGCGATGAAACCCGAAGTACCGCGACTTCAACCCTGTCCATGTCCTCCAGCGATCCCACGGCGCAGGCCCGGGCTCGTATTTCGTCGAAAAGAGCAGGGCGACGTCATAGTTCGAGCGAAAGTCGGCAGCGGAAAGCATTTCATCCAAAGAGAAATTCTCGATACGAACCACGCGCATGGGTCGCGTGATGTAGCCGAGCCAGGGACGGGCGATTTCATCGGACGCTGGCCACGCAGTGAGCACACGCGCCATCGGGTAACGAGCCTCCAGAAAGCGTTCGCCATCTTGATGGAGCACGATGTAATCGCGATAGGCGAGGTTATCCTCAGGCGAAAATCCGTAGTGAGGATTCCAGAACAGCGCGGCCACGAAAGCCAGTGCGACAAAAGCTACAGCCGCGGACCAGTAGCTCACCCTGCGCCACAGCGTCGAGACAGAAACAATGATGACTAGAGGAACAGCGGGGAGCATGTAACGAGCCAGCACCGCGCCGCCGATCAACGCCATTGCCGCAACATACACGAGCACGACGACGTAAAAAATCATTTGTAGCGGAAAGCTGATCCGCGAACGCTCTGACGCCGCATTTTGCTGCGCGGGGAGAAAGCACATCGCCAGCAGCACTGGTACCGTTAAGACCCACAGGTGAAGATAGCCGACGACTTGCCAGAGACGCATGATAAGCGCGAGAAAAAAGCGGGCCGCACTCAGAGTCGAGGCTACGTTATAGCGAAAGAACCCAGGATTGCCGAAGACGAACCCAGTGCGCGCATAGTGATAGGCATACCAAAGCCCGAGCGGCAACGCCGGCATCAGCAGGGACGCGATGCGCCGCGCGTCTGTGGGATGTTTTCCCGAGTTGTCACGTTCCAACCAAAGCTTTCCAAGCGAACCCTTGCGCGCAAAAATGCCGACAATCTCCCATGCAAAAAGTGCCATGGGTGCGAGGATCGCGGTTTCTTTCGCCAAAGCTGCAAGAGCGAACCAGAGGACAGCAGTTGCGGTTTCACCTTCCACATGGGCAGCGAGGCCCCAGAACGTAAGTCCTGCGGCGGCTAAGTCAACTTGGGCGAGAGAACTCTGCGCGAAGAAGACGGGATACAGCGCAGTACACAGCGTAGATGCGAGCGCAACCTTTGTGTTGGCGACGCGTTCCGCCAGGCGAAACACTCCGAGCAGAGAAAAGGCGGCGAGCACCAGCATCGCTGTTCGAGTTACCAGCGGAGCGAAGCCCACCACTTTCCACCACAGCGCGAGCCATGCCATTACCAACGGCGGGTGCGCGTTAGAAACTGTGGAGTGCGGAATCAGGCTTCCTGTCAGCAAAACATCGCGCGCGGCCGGAACGTAGTAGCCTGCTTCGTCCCAGAAGTAAGGCAATTGCAGCAGAGGCAGATGCAGTAGGAAGATGAATACAAAGATGACGGCGAACACCAGGGCCGGATAAGAGGCTGACCATCGCGCCGGGCCACCACGGTCAGACCCGGAAGTTCTCGGCATTTCTCTCATGGACGCCCAGACCTCGGACGCGCACCTCTTAATGTATCGGCCCGGCTGGATTCATGCGCGGGTCGAGCTTGATCTCGCCGAAAGCGCTTTCATAGCCGGCGACGTTTTGCTGCAGCAGTCCAAGCAGCGCTTTAGCCTGTTGCGGGCTGAGGTAAATGCCCTGAAAGTTGCGAATCTCGACGTGACTTTCGGTCTGCTGCTGCAGTGTCCCGAAAACCATAAAGAAGTCCCAGACATTCACTCGCATCTGCACACTGTTGGCGTAGGCTTCGCGGTAATCAGGGGCATTGACCAGCTTGAGGTTGGGTTGGGCAGGAACGGTCATAGAAAAGCAGTGTAATGACTTAGCGGCGCGAAGGGAAGTCGTGGCCGCAGAAATCGTCGATTGATCGTAAGACACCGACAAAAATTGTCAGCAGAACTGCGCATTTCTGGCTGCCAGCCCTCGCGGGGTATGCCGCGAAAGGTCATGGACGTAAGCTACTTTGCTGAAACCAAAGGGGTTGTAGGATGTCTGTATCACTGTCGATGGCGTTTGAAGTGCTGGATTCGTAGCGGTTCCTAAATCGAACTTTGCGAGTTTATTCTATGAGCCATAAGCCTGACGATGCGGCTATCGAAGAAATTCTTCTCCCAGAGAACCTCATCTCCCTTGAGGCCGTGCTCGAGGAGGGCGTCACGCCTTATGACGTCACCATGGTGTTGGCGAAAGTGTTTCGCGTGCAGCACGCCGAAGTCGCGCTGCTAAGGCTGGATGGCGGCCTGCTGACGTTCATTTTGCCCGAGCACTTGAGAACCACCGGAGCGATTCCGATTTCGAGTAAGGCAGTGGCTGCCCACACCGCGTTAAGCAAGAAAGCCGAGATCTTCAACAATTTTGCCCGAGTAAAGCACGCCAGCATCTTCGAGACGATCAAGCCGGTAGGAGTTGAAGCTGAAGAGGAGGCGGTCGTCCCTTCGCCCATTCAGAAGCTGATGTCGGTGCCCATTCTTGATCGGCATCTGACTGTGCTGGGCGTGATTCAGATCTCGCGCAAGGGATTGGATGCGCGCTTCACTCAGGATTTCAGCCGCGAGGATTTGCACGACCTGGAACTCGCCGCCGGAGTTCTGGCAGCTTCGCCGGTGATGCAGGCGAATTGATTACATTTACCCGGTGGCAGAATCACTGCAAAATTGTGAACTTCTTATTGCTCTTGAGCGATTGCCGTGGGGTGGTTACGACAACTGTACCGGTCGTAGCGCCCGACGGTACAACCGCCGTCATGTAGGTGTTGGAGAGCACCGAAATGTCTGTGGCGGGAACTCCGTTGAACGTTACTTGGGTCGTGCCAGTTAACCCCTGACCAAGTATCTGCACTGTGCTGCCAACGCTGCCCTGGCTCTGCACGAAGGCGACGAACGGCGCGAGTTGGTTGTTGAAGCTGTATACAGCGCCCTCCTCGTACGTTCCCCCGGCCAAGTTTACGCCGTAGAACGTGCCAGAGGTGTGCTGCAGCAAGCGCCAGTCCGAGTTGTTCTCCTGCCAGTCGCCGACGTTCGTCAGGAACGTGTAGGTACCTTCCAGCGTGAGTTGGTAGATCACCCCCGCATACGGGTAAGCCCCTCCAGCCGAAGCTACGCCGTAAAGGTTTCCATCGCTGCCCTGTACCACCCCGGCGTCAGGGTAACCTCCATTGGAAAAGTCAAAGCTTTCCAGGACAGTCGGGGATCCGGTGTCGCTGTACAGGCGAAAAGCGGTGCCATACCCATAACTGCCGCCCCAGTAGTTTGTACCGTAGAGGTTGCCGTCCGAGGCTTGAATTACCGGGACCGAAGGACCAAAGCCAGTCTTCAGGTATTCGTAACACTCCCCATACGTGCCGAAGTCGCGTTCCCATTGCACAGCTCCCTGCAGACTGAGCCTGCTGATGGAGCCGCAGTCGTAGACGCCGCCCGAGCCTACCACGAGATAGAGCATTCCGTCGGTGCCCTGCGTCAACTGCCAAACCCCGCCTAGCGGCTGAGGATAAGAGAACGAATAGAAAATTTCGGGTGTTCCCGACGGCTGGTAGCTGTAGACGCCGGCCTTATTTGCTCCGTAGAAGCTGCCGTCGGTACCCTGGATCAGGGAGTTCTGAGGGTCACTCCCGTCAGTCCCTCCTGTGAAGTTATACAGCACTGTGAAGGACCCTGAGTTGATGCGAAAGATCACGCCGTCGTCGAAACTGCCGCCGCCTGCCGTACCATAAAAGTTGCCGTCGGATGCAAGAACCAGCCCACTAGGATAGCTGCCGTCAGAGCCAGCGAAGTTATGGAGCACCTTGAACTGAGTTCCCCCAGGCGCAATACGGAATATCGTTCCGAGACCATAAGTTCCCCCCCGGTTAGTAGTGCCATAAAGATTTCCGTCCCGTCCTTGCACGAGCGGTGCTTCAGGGTATGCAGCCGTGCTTCCGTCGAAGGAGTAAATCGTAGTGTAAGTCTGTGCGTGAGCCATTGACAGCATCATGGCAACTGACGCGAGCACGACGAGTGGTTTGGAAATCCGCATGGTTGGCGATCCAGTCTAAGGGGGTAGCGAAACCGAAATCGAAAGGACAGATCAAATGCGACGCAACTTTATCACGAGCAGAATACCTCAGCAATATGCAGAAACTTGCAACTCCACTTGCGGCATCTTTCTTTCGGTGCGGGTAACCTAACCGACAAAAGTAAGGGGGGAGAATGCAGGTGGGCAGAGTGTTAAAAGGGCCAATTTGACATCGGCCCTAACTTAATTGGTGCGAAAGGGGGGACTCGAACCCCCACGGTTTTACCCGCCAGATCCTAAGTCTGGTGCGTCTGCCAATTCCGCCACTCTCGCAGTGCTCTGATTATACAAAGCGCGGGCACAAATCTTTAAGGACAGGGCGACACAGAATTACGCAGAACAGGCGCGGATATACACCGTTCCGCGTCGTGGCGGCGTATGGCCTGATGGGAGGCGCCCCGCGAGCGTGTTACTGTACGGCGTTCAATCCCTGATAGATGAACATGCCGGCCAGCACTAGCAACAGCACTCCGGAGCCGGCGCCGAAAACCCAGACTGGAATCGTCAACCGGTTTACCTTCGTGATCAGTTCCGTCTGCTCTTTTTGCAGGTGAGCGCTCGCTTCGTCGAGGTACAAAGCCTCATCCTCATGCATGGTTAGCGTGCTGCGGTAGATGAGAAGGAGGATAAGACCAACGGTAAAAACACCCCAGACAATCGCCAGCCCAATCATTAAAGGAGTCCACGTCCATTGCATAGGCCACCTCGACAGTTTCCAAGCCTGTTGGCGACTCCCTCGATTCCGCAAGATGCTGGCGAGCGGCCCGGCAGCCTGAATCGTGAGGGAGGGCCTAACGCAAACATTATAGACCTTTTGGCAAGTCTTGCAGGGGAATCCTTGCGGACGGTTCGGCATCGAATTAACTGGCGGCAAGTCAGCCGAAGTGTTACCTTGCTATTACTTGAGCTACCAGTTTGCCACCTCTGCTATAATTTATAAGACTTTAGAGTCAAGGAGATACGAATGGCGACGACCTCTGTTCCTGATGTAAACACAAATACCGCACCAGCGACTCCCGAAGTAAAGAAAACCCCGCCGGTTTCACTCACCGCCAGCGCGGTTTCGAAAGTAAAAGAGATCATGGGACAACAGACTCCCGTGCCTGCCGGGCTGCGTATTGGCGTGGTCGGTGGGGGCTGCTCCGGATTCTCCTATTCCATGCAGTTTGAAAATGCCGCCGGCATGATGGATAAGACCTTCGACATGGATGGACTGAAGGTGTTCGTCGATGCGACCTCGGTCATGTATTTGAACGGCTGCATCGTCGATTACGTTGAGACGCTCGAAGGCGCCGGGTTCAAGTTTGAGAATCCAAACGTCAAGAGCACCTGTGGTTGCGGATCGTCGTTCAGCGTGTAAGCTTCGTCGTCACGAGCAAGATTCGTCAAAGGCCCCATCTTCGGATGAGGCCTTTTGTTTTTGAATCGAGCACTCTGCACGGTGTACTACTGCGGCGGGGATGAAGGAGTCGTCGGCTGCGCTGGCGAAGATGGGGTGGTCGTATTCGAATTGTTGCCGAAGCCCGATTGCCCTGATTGCCCGAATGACGATTGCCCAAATGATGACTGCCCCGACGAAGGCTGTCCGAACGAAGACTGGCTCGATGAACCGGTGGTCGAGTTCGGCTGCAAATTATTCGTCGCAGCGGTAAGCAGCGAGGGCTGATAAGGCGTCGTGATCAAGCCGCCGCGGTCAAAACTCGGGTCGTAAACAAACTGCCACTCGTTGTACTGTTTTTTCTTGTTGAACAACCGAATCGTATCTTTCTTGACGAGGCTCGCCACGCCCACAATCGGCCCACCAGCGGCGAATGGCTGGCTGCTAGAACCGGAATTCGTATCTCCCTGCGGCGTGCCGGTCGTACCCGCAGCTGCCTGCGTCGGATCTGTCCCCGTAGCAGGAGTGGTCCCTGAAGTTCCCGATTGATTCGTAGTCGCTTGCGACGAGTTCGCCCCGGTCGCGCTGTTCGAGTTGCTGCCAAGTCCCGATGACTGCGAGAACACGCCGGATTGGTTCACTCCGGAGCCGGAGCTGCCGAAGGCCGAATTACCGCTTGGGCTGCCGAACGCGGAATTGCTCTGCGTTGACGGGTTCAGTCCGTTTAATCCTGCGGGCGAGCCAGCCGGAGTTGCGCCGGCAATACCTCCGGCGAGCGTTACTCCCGGGTCGCCGAAATGGAGCAGCTTGAAATCTTTATTCTTATTGAGCGGATCTTTGTAGTGCTTGCGCAGGTAGCGCAGATTGTTGGTGTTGTCGAGATCTTCAAGCTTGGTTGGGTAGCGTCCGAACTTTTTGTAATAGCCGCGGATGGCGCGCGAGTATTGCACGCCGCGGTGAATCATTTCCTGTTCCTGATCGCGCTGAATCTCGAATTGAATCTTCATCAGCTGGCTGGCTGCCAGCGCGAAGATGCCCATCAGCGCAACCACGAGAAGCAGCGTGAGCAGGATATAACCTTCTTCCTTGCCTCGCTTCGATCTTCGCCTTGCTGCCGCAAACAGCTTCACGACGGGTTCCCCTGCGTTAACGGAATATTTTGCGGAGGTCCGCTGCCGACTACGTCCTGAATATCGACCGAAGTTGGAGAAATCTTCACGACTTTGTAGCGGCGGTCAACGATCTCACCTTCGCCCGCAATAAAAGTATCCTCTCCCTTGATCAGAAAAATCTTTTTAGGTTCTCCGGGCCGGCTGGCGAAGCCGAAAAATTTCAACGGAATCGGCGTCGCTGGCGGCGGAGCCGGTGCAGTGTACGTAATCTCTCCCGGTTTATGGTCGGTTGCTGCCGCACCGATGACGGTAGGAATCTTCACGTCCTCGGCCTGCGATATGAAAATATTTCGTCCCGAGCCATCGTATTTAATCGCTTCGGTGGCGGCGAGCAGTTTCAGGTGGAGCGTGGGGTCAAGGCTCTGCGATGGAGTTTCCTTTTTTGCTTTCACGGGCGCAGCGTGCCGCGCCGCCGGACGCGCAGGAACAGTGGGCGCAAGTGGGTCAACAGTAGACACCGGCGTGGTGGAAGCGATGGTGGAAGAAGATGGCATGAACTCGTAGGCGACCACGATAAGGAGAACGACTCCCAGCGCCGCCGCAACGATAATCTGCTTCCGATTTTCTGTTCCCAGTTTCACTACGCGCCCGCCTTCAAATACGTTTGCAGTTTCATTTGCAGCTTGATGGGACCCTTCGCTTCGCCAGCCAGCGTTATGCTGCTGATCAGGAAAAACGTGTCATCGCGTTCCAGCGCATTGATAAACGTTGCCAGGGATTTGTAATTGCCCGAAAGTTCCGCTTCCATCTCCACCGGATCCAGCCGGCCGGTTTCTTCGTCTTTCACATTCACGGGATATCTTGCCTGCTCGATCGTGACTCCATTGGCCGCGGCCAGCTTGCCGAATTCGGTTGCGATCTGAGAATCCTGGGAAGGGAAGCGCTTCTTGTAGAAGTCGGCGATCTGCTTATTCGCAGTGTGAACTTTGTCGGGCAGATCCGTGAGCGGCCCAACCTGCTTGGTTTTAGTTTGCAACTCACTCCACAACTGGTTCATTTCCTGCCGCCGCGAATCGGTCGAACCCACCAGCGGTGAAAATAGCAGTCCGAGCGCAACGATATCCACGCCCGCCAGAATCGCCAGCGAGGTCTTAATATTTTTCCGGGTTTGCCTCAAGTCTGGCATCAGGGTTTGCTCCCTTTCAAAGCGTTCGTTGGTGCCGGGGCTTTCTTCGGTGGTGCCGGCGTCTTCGCTGGCGTTTTTACTGGTGCCTTCGAAATCGTTTTTGCTTTTGTTTTGATTGGCGCCTGCGTTTCCGTCTGGGCCACCGTCGTCAGCGCGGGCGCCAATTGCGGAATGTAGACCGCATTGATGTTGAACTGCACCGTATCCCCACTTCCCGCAGCGGCCGTCGTTTCCGTCTCAATGTAGGTTTGCGCGAAGTGCCCCGAATCCTCCATGCGCCGTACCAACTCGAGGACCTTGTCCCGCGAATCGCCACCCACGGCCATCTTCAGCGTAAGCTGATTTTCCTCATCGAGCGCGGGATGAATCGAAATCAAATGAACCCGCGCCGGCATCACCTTCTCGAGATCTTCCAGCACATGCGTCCATGAAAGCGTTTTGCGCTCGATCAATTGGTTCAGGAATTGGGACTGGTCGCGAGTGGCGCGATTCTCCGGCTGATTCAGAAATGCCTGGGCTCGTTCGCGCTTGCGGTCACGCTCCGCGATCTCGGAGCGGTAGGCCGCGATGGTGGCATGGTCCTGCCGCGCAGCCCTCCAGTTCGAAATGGTGTAGGTCAGCAGAGCCAGCGTAGCAATCACAGCAATGGCCAGAGCCGTCCCCCAACGCAGCCAAAACTGCCGCGCATCTTCATAGGGCTGGCTCGCGAGATTGATGTTCAGACGCATATGTAAACCAGCTGTCAGTTGCCAGTAGTCAGCCGCCAGTAGGTCTCGCTGGCAACTGGCAGCCGGCGACTGGCGGCTGCCTTTAAGAAATTAGTGCTCCTACCACTCCGGCCATTCGCCAGCGCGGCACCGAACCTCCGGTGCTCACTCCCAGTTGCGAAGCGCTCACAAGTTCCTGGACTTCGGCGCCGGTTTGCGCGCGCAGCGCAGGCGCCGCGCTCCCCGTGTCCGATATTCCCGCAACGAAAATCTTCTCTATATTTAGATGATACGTATCCTGAAAAAAAACTACCGACGGATAAACGTCTTCGGCCAACTGATCTCCCGTGATGGCAACCCCACGCATGTTTTCAAGCGTGCGGAACAACTGAAGCTGATCGCCATTAAGGATTGCGATACTTGTAGTTCGCGCGTCCACTTTGACAACCAAAGTAGGCCTCTCGCCCTCCGCAGCGCCAAGTGCCGCCAGCATGGAAGGCAGAATCACCCCGGGGCTGAAACCGGCATCGCGAAAGGCAGCTTCGTATTCCTCGACCACGCTCGCCACGGCCACCGCGGCGACCACACGAATGCCCTCTTTTGATTTCTGCGCGTGGTAGGAAACCCGAGCCTTGTCGACGTCAAAGGGCAATGATTTTTTCAATCGAAACCGGACCACATTCGCGGCCTCTTCGGAGTCGGCGGGCAGAGTATCGAATTCGAGCAACACAACACGAACCGCCGCGTCAGGCACCACAGCGATCACATCGTGCGTGCGTCCGGCCACACTTTCGAGAGCCTCTTCGATTGCGGCTTTGACAGCATCGCGCTGGCGCAGGTTGCCCTCAACCAGATCTGGAACCACGCAGCCGGGCGCAAGTTCGCGCGCGGCGCAGGCCGCCAGGCTGCGCCCATCGTCAGACACTCGCCCGACCAGCACGCGGTCGGCGGCGATCTCACACGCCAGCTTGGGTTTCGCCGTATTGTTGCCAGAAGTCATAAGAACAGTGGTCAGTGACTAGTGGTCAGTGGCCAGTAAATTCGCCACTTACCATCCGCGTGACACTTGTCGCCGATCAATTGGGCCTTTCTACTAATTCAAACGCCATATCGCATTAATTGCAATACCTGATAGGGCACTGCATAGGGCACTTGGGTAGTGACCAGCCGCGCGAGGCGGCTGGGATTAAACTGACCACTCATCACTGACCACCGACCACAGCTTTTACCGCATGGCCTCGATGAACGTGACTTTATTGATCTCTTTCAGCGTAGTCAGGCCGAGCCGGACTTTATCCAGCGCCGATTCGCGCAGGAAACGCATGCCCTCTTCGCGCGCGGCACGGCGGATTTCCGACGTGGGCTTTCGCGCCAGAATCATTTCGCGGATGCGGTCGCTCAAATCCAGCAATTCGTGAATCGCGGTTCGGCCGCGGAAGCCCGTGCCCGCACACTCGATGCATCCCGGGCCTTCATACAACGCCACATTCGACCACTGCACCGGGTCAAGGCCGCTGGCCTCGAGCACGTCCGGCGGATAATTTACCTGGGTGCGGCAGGATTCGCAGATTAAGCGCACCAGCCGCTGCGCCAGAATGCAGTTCAGCGCGGAAACGAAGTTGTAAGGCTCGACGCCCATGTTCAGGAAGCGGCCGATGACATCCACTACGTTGTTGGCGTGGACCGTGGTGAAAACCAGGTGGCCGGTGAGCGCCGACTGAATCGCGATCTGCGCCGTCTCCTGATCGCGGATTTCGCCGACCATGATTTTGTCGGGATCGTGTCGCAGAATCGAGCGCAGCCCGCGCGCAAAGGTCAATCCTTTTTTCTCGTTGACCGGAATCTGCGTGATGCCGCGAAGCTGGTATTCGACCGGGTCTTCGATGGTGATGATCTTGTCTTCGTCGGTCTTGATTTCATTTACCGCAGCGTAGAGCGTGGTCGTCTTGCCGCTGCCGGTCGGTCCCGTCACCAGCACCATGCCGTAAGGCTCTTTAATGTAGCGCCGGAATTTCTTCAAATCGTCTTCGTCAAAGCCGACCACTTCCAGAGTCAACGACTTGAACTTCTCACTCATCGATTCTTTATCGAGCACGCGTAGCACAGCGTCTTCGCCGTGAATCGAAGGCATGATGGAGACGCGGAAGTCGATGGCGCGGCCGTTATACTTCACGCGGAACCGTCCGTCCTGCGGCACGCGGCGCTCGGAAATATCCAGCTCGCTCATGACCTTGATGCGCGAAATCACGGTCGAGTGATGTTCCTTACCGATCGGCGGCATGGCTTGCGTGAGCACGCCGTCGATGCGGAACTTGATGACGACGGAGTCGTCGCGGGTTTCAATGTGAATATCGGAAGCGCGTCGCTGCAGCGCGGTAAAAATCGTAGTGTCGACTAAGCGGATGATCGGGCTGGTATCGCCGGCGGCGGTCAGCTTGTCGATGGTCAGCGTTTCTTCGGCGCCGGTGGCTTCGTCTTCGCGAATGATCTGGAAGCCTTCGCTGGCCTCTTCGAGAACGCGCTGCGATTGCTCGGTCTTCTTGAGGATGTCCGAGATCTGCTTCAGCGTCGCGACTTTTGTGACGATGCGCTTCTGCAGCAGCAGGCTGATCTCGTCGATCATCATCAGCTGGCTGGGGTCGGCGATGGCGATGGCCAGCTTGCCGTCCGCTGTTTCTTCGAGTGGCACGAAGTTGTAGCGGAACATCAGTTCCGGAGAAAACTTCTTGAACAGTTCATGGTGAAGCTGGAAGTCGGTGAGGTCGACAAATTCGCAGCGATAGCGCCGCGCCACGTCCTGGGCGCGTTCCAGGTCGGTGATGGGATTCCCCGTGGTGACCATCTGGGCGGCGTTTTCGCCGTTAACGAAAAGTGATTTCTTATCTGCAGTTGCCATTCTTAAAATCCCCGAAAACAAGCTCTTAAGCCTTTAGCTCCTGCCTCTTCAGCTTTTGCTTCTGGCTAAAAGCTGAAACTGAGAGCTAACAGCTTTTTAGTGCACTCCCAGAGTGAAGATCGGCAAATACAGCGAGATCAACACTCCGCCCACGAATATTGCCATGACTATCAGAATCAGCGGCTCAATCAAAGCCATGGACGCGCCTAACGCAGTCTGCACATCCTCTTCATAGAACTCGGCCACCGAATTCAGCATGGCCGGTAAAGCTCCCGTGGATTCGCCCACTTCGAGCATTTCCACCGCCAGGTCGGGGAAGATTCTCTGCTCCTCCAGGCTGCTCGCGAGCCCTTGGCCTTCGCGAACTCTCACGCTCGCCCGCATGATGCCTTTCAAAATGCGGCGGCTGCTCATCGAACTGCCCGCGGTTTCCATCGAAGGCACCAGCGGCAGTCCGCCTTGCAGCAGCGTAGCCAGCATGCGCGAAAAAGTTGCCACCTGATGCTTCAGCCGGATATCGCCCAGCAGCGGCAGGCTCAAAATCACGCGGTCGATCTGGTCGGCGCCGCGGTCCGTCCTCTTCCATTGCCAGAACAGAAAACCCGCCAGCGCCAGCCCGACCACGATGAACGGGAAATATTTCTGCGCGTTTTGTCCCACCGCAAGCATGAACAAAGTGATCGCCGGCAATTTCGCGTCGAGGCTGTTGAACAACTCCGCAAACTTAGGCACCACGTAAGTGAACAAAAACATCACCATGATCGTCACCACGGTCACCAGCAGCGTGGGATAGATCAACGACACAAACAGCTTCTTCCGGAAGGTCATCGCCAGGCGCTGAAAGTTGATATAACGATTCAGCACCTCGTCAATGTTTCCGCTTTTCTCGCCAGCCATCAGCGTCGTGGTATAGATCTTCGGCACCATGGGGTGCGAGGCGAACGCATCCGACAGCAACTCGCCGCCCTTCACCCGCTCGCGAACGTTCTCAAGCACCTGGCGCAGGTTCGGATCCTTCTGCCGCTTGATCAGCAGATCGAGCGAATTCAGAATCGGCAGCCCGGCCTTGATCAGCGTAAGAAACTGCTGGTTAAACTGCAGGAATGAGGCATTCTTCAGCTTGCGGCCTCGGCGCATCGAAAAGCCGCCCGACAGAATTCCCTGCGGCTTCACCCAGTGCACCAGATAACCCTGCGAAGCAAAGCGGTCGCGCACCTCTGCCACGGAGTAGCCCTGCTCCACCTGCTGGTGCGTATGGCCACGCTCGTCCGCGACTTTTACGACAAATTCCGCCATGCCTCTTACCTAGGTGTATTCATCCAGCTATCTTCCTGCAGGCACACGACCTTCTCGGCTCAGTCTAACATTCCTGCGCGTGATCTCGCGCCCAGATCACCACAACTTCCACCACTCCTAGGTATCGCAAGTAACCAGAGCATTCATATCGGGAACGGGAACTGATAGTTCGATGCCTTGCAAGCCTCGATCGGAGAGTAGGTCATCGAGCCGCGCCCGAAATTGCTGCATCAGGGATCTGGCTCCGGCTTGGAACTCTCACTTGGGAGCAATCTTTCTCTCGGTTGAACTCGAAGCTGCAAGTCACTACAAATCAGCGCGATACAGCATTTACCGCATCCAACAACTCAACGTCCCAGCTCGCTCTCCACCGTCTCCGTTCCCGCGGGAGGCGTAAACGCGAACCGTCCATCCGGAATGGCCCCATTCTCCTTTTGATCTGTGAATCTATACTCAGTCACCGACCCGTCCACTTCATTCATCACAATCCGCGAAATCCTGTGCTCCGGCGTCACCTCCAGCAAGATCTCGCTGATGCGGTCGGCCAGAGCCGCCGGAACCCCTCGCAGCACAACGTCCCCAGAAGCCAGCGGAGCAACGTCAGGTGCCAGCGACAAACCCTGTAACTCCTTTTCCAGCTTGCTCTTGCCCAGCAAAAATGCAAGCGGAGAGCGAATGTCATCCAACTTCCGCGCATCGCTTCTGCGCGCCTGCCGGTCGTCCGGAACATAAAACCACGCACTTTTCCCGTCGCTGACAAACAGCTTCTCCCTGGGAGAACGGTATTCCCACCGCATCTTGCCAGGTTTTTTCAGCCCGCCCGTAGCCAGCCAAAGCGTGCCCGACTCCGTCCGCTCGATCCCCGACCCACGATAAACCTCGATAAACTCCGCCTGCAGAGTTTGCAGGTGGTTGTAATGCTCATCCACCGCAGCAGTGATCGGGTGGACGTCCGCTGGGGCCGCCTCCGCGCCCAAGACGCGACCCGGGAGCGCCGTCGCTACCACCATCGCAGTCGTGATAACCAGCAACACTCCGCAAGCGAGTCTAGACATATCGATGTGATTCTACGCTCCGACTCTAGGCCTCGAAGGTTACAAGTGATTGAATTTTGCCACCAGAAATTTCGCAAACAATTCTCGACACTTGCCCGAGCCCTGTGGCAAACTGCCAAAGCTGCGTGCCGGACTTCCCCAAAGTTCGCCGGCCTAATCGGACCCTGCGTGACCGGAAAGGTGCGCCGCCACATGTTTGAGGTTCTGCGTTCGCTACTGGTACTTACCTTTGTTTTTGCCGGCCTGTGTGCCGGTCAGTCCACTGACATTAAAGCGCCAGCACCCGCTCCTGTCGCGACACCCCAAGCCGATACCGCCGCTGCGTCAGCAACAAAACCGCCAAATTCCGCCGCGTCCACAGATCCTCTGGCGGAGGCTTCATCGCTCTATCGCAAGGGCAACCTGACCAGTGCGATCGAGAAATATCAACAGGCCTTGCAGGCGGACCCCAAATCTGCCGACGCTTATGCCGGTCTCTCTCGCGTCTATTTAAAGCAGAGCAACGTGGATCTCGCGTCGGAAACAATCGCCAAGGGCAAAGCCGTCTCTGACTCTCCGGCCCTGCACGTCGCGCAGGGCGAAGTCTATTTCCGCCAAGGAAAAATAAAGGAGGCCGAACAGGAGTGGGTGAACGTAGTGAACTCCCGCCACATGGAGGCCAGGGCCTACCTCGGACTGGCCCGCGTCAGAAGTGCTCTCTCGATGTACAAAAGCGGCAAGGCGATGATCGACAAGGCGCACGAACTCGATCCCGACGATCCCGACATTCAATTTTACTGGATTCAAACACTCCGGCTCTCTGATCGCATTCAGGCTTTGAAACTCCTAGCGGCCACTGACGCAGACGTCCCGGACCAAGCCCATATCCAGCACCACTTGGACTACCTGACCGCCCTAGCCTCCGAGCCTCGAAAGGCCTGCCATTTGGTCAGCAAGGTTACCTCCACCGAAACCCCGCTCGTTCAGCTTTTGAGTGATCCGATTCATCTTCGCGGCTATGGATTAACCGTCAATGTGAATGGACAAAAGGCAAAGCTGATGCTCGATACCGGGGCAAGCGGAATTCTCGTGGACCGCCGCATCGCGGAGAAAGCCGGAATCAACAAGCTTCTCGCAACCCGCGTCGGCGGGATTGGAGATAAAGGTGACAAGGGCGGACACGTGGGAATAGCCAACTCCATCAAGATCGGCGAACTGGAGTTTCAGAACTGTCCCGTCGAAGTCCTGGAGCAGCGCTCGGTCGTCGACGAGGAAGGACTGATCGGAGCTGACGTATTCGAGGACTTCCTCGTGGACATCGATTTTCCCCAGCAAAAGTTCCGCCTCAGCCCGCTGCCCAAACGGCCGGAGGACGATGGAGCCGCCGCTCCCGTTGCCCTGAGCACCGGGGATGAAGATACCAGCTCACCCGCAGACAATGCCGACCGCCCCAGCGACGCCAAGAACCAGGCTCCTTCGTCCACTGCCAGATTCCACGATCCCTACGTCGCGCCGGAAATGAAATCGTTCACTAAGATTTACCGCTTCGGGCACGAGCTCTTAGTTCCGACGAAATTAGGAGATTCCACTACCAAGTTTTTCCTTCTCGATACCGGAGCCTTGACCAACCAGATCACGCCCAGGGCCGCCCGCGAAGTCACCAAGGTGCATGGGGATTCGAATGTCACCGTACACGGACTCAGTGGTTCTGTGAACAAGGTATACAGCGCCGATAAAGCGGTTCTGCAATTCGGTCATCTCCGCCAGGAAAATCAGGATCTTCTGACCTTCGACCTCAACTCCATTAGCGAGTCCACCGGAACCGAGATATCGGGCACTCTCGGCTTCGCCATGCTGAACTTGTTGGATATCAAGATTGACTATCGGGACGGCCTGGTTGATTTCGACTACAAACCCCGTTTCTGAAAGTCGTGGGAGCAACTTGCGTTGTGACTTCTCTCAAACTCACTCCATCCCAACTGCCCCGCAGTCGCATCTAATTAGGATAGAGGCTAAGGGGGGCAGCGGTTTTCACCATGACCGAAGACACAATCACGATCTCACCGGGACCAAACTTCAAGACCGCGATGCTGCTGGCTATTCTTGCCGACGCGCTGCAAATCGTCGTCTTCCCCATATTCGCCCCAGGCGCAATCTCACCCGCAGACGACATTCTCGATTTCGGAATCGGCGCCGCGATGATTTATCTTCTCGGCTGGCACTGGGAATTTCTCCCGTCATTCGTGGCCAAGTTGGTCCCCGGCGTCGACCTGGTTCCATTCTGGACGCTCGCGGTCGCAAACGTCTATCGCAAAACCAAGCGCATCGCCGTGACCACACACGTAAGCCAGCAGGAGCAGCCCAAGCTCGAAGGTCCGCATCATCCCTGACCCGTAGAAGTTACTTGGAACCGCAGCCACACCAGCCACGTATCTAATATCGATCAGATGACGCCATTCGACCGCCTGGGGTATCATTTCATCCCACAGCAAGAATAGAGGTTCCTCCATGAAAATCCGGTGGATGATTTTATTTTTCCCGGTAGTTTCCGTGATCGTGCTCTCGCTGGCCGTGATGCAGCATGCTGCCAAAGCAGCAGCCCCACAGCAGTCGGCCACAATAGTCAGTGCCGCCACCGGTTCCATGCCCGCCACCAGCGTGACGGCAACGATCCCCGACACTACGCTCGCCATCAATTCCGACAAGCCCATGTCCGAGCGCATCGTGCATTACGAAATCGATGCCAAGTACAACGCGGGAACGCATGTCGTCGACGCCACCGAAGTGCTCACCTATCACAACGTGACCGGGCAGGCGCTCGACCATTTTCCATTTCACCTCTATCAGAATGCGTTTCAGCCCAAGGCCACCTGGGTGAGCGAAGCCAAGCTCATGGGCAGCCGCGACACCAGCTACGCCAAGTGGGAAGACAAGGACTACGGATCGGAAGAAATCAAGAGCCTCGAAGTAGTAGGCCAAGGCGATCTGACCGCGCAGTTGCACTACATCGCGCCTGACGATGGCAATAAAGACGACAAAACCGTAATCGATCTGCCTGTGGCCAAACCAATTGCGCCCGGCGAAACCGTCCAGTTCAAAATTACCTTTCAGACAAAGTTTCCCGAAACCCAGGCCCGCTCTGGATACCGCCGCGATTTCGTGCTCGGTGGACAATGGTTTCCCAAGGTCGGCGTCTTCTGGCACGGAGCCTGGAACTGCCACCAGTATCACAACACCACCGAGTTCTTCGCCGACTTCGGCGTCTATGACGTTAAGCTAACCGTGCCGCAGTTTGAAATAGTAGGCGCGAGCGGTGTGAAGGTCAGCGAGGCCAACAATGCCGACAACACCAAGACCCTCACCTATCACGGAGACGATATCCACGACTTCGCCTGGACCGCGAGCCCGCGTTACAAAGTGAAAGATGATGGCGTCTTCCAGGGTCAGATGGGCCCAGTGCGAATGCAAATTCTAATGCAGCCCGCACACTGGAATCAGGTGGAGCGTCACGAAAAAATCCTCAGGGAATCTCTGGATCACTTCGAGCGCTGGTACGGTCCGTATCCCTACAAGACGATCACCCTCGTCGATCCCGAGCCCGATTCGGCCGCGGGAGGCATGGAATATCCTACATTCATTACCGGCGAAACGAGCTGGTTCATGCCCGAGGGTTTGCACATGCCCGAACTCGTGATCGAGCACGAGTTCGGCCACCAGTACTGGTACGGCATGGTCGCGACCAACGAATTCGAAGATGCCTGGATGGACGAGGGCATCAACAGCTACACGGAAGTGAAAGTGCTCGATTCGATTCTCGGGAAGAACACATCCATCTGGAATATGGCAGGCGTCACCATGGGAGAAAGGGAATTGCAGCGGGTGGGCTACATTGGCGTGGCCGATCTTGATCCCATCGCGAAGAACGCCTACGAATATTACAACTCCGGCTCCTACGCCGGGATTACCTACGGCAAGACGGCCAGCGTACTGCTGACGCTCGAAAGCATCATCGGCGAAGACACCATGGCGAAGGCCATGCATGTCTACTTCATGAAGTATCGCTTCACTCACCCCACCAAAGAAGATTTCCTGAAGACGATCGAAGAAGTTTCAGGCAAGGATTTGCGCTGGTATTTCAATCAGGCGATCTACGGCGTGCAGGTGATGGATTACAAAGTGCTGAAAACTGAATCTCTTCCAGTGAACTGGTACGACGAAAAGAAAAGCGCGAATAAGGACGACAAGGATACGGTCTATCGCTCCTACGTCTGGCTGCAACGCAAAGAAGACTTCGTGATGCCGGTCGACGTACAAATCAAATTCGAAAACGGCGAAACCATCCGCGAGCACTGGGACGGAATAAACCGCTGGACCAGGCTTGGTCCGTACGAAAAGAAAACGAAAATCGAGTCGGCGGAAATAGATCCGGATCACAAAATCCAGATAGACCGCAACGATTTCAATAACAGCTACACCGCCGAAGCCCATGGCAAGCCGGCGCGCAAGGTGTCGAATTACTGGATGTTCGCGACCCAATGGGTAAGCCAGGCCCTAGCGTGGTGGGGAGTTTAAAGGCAGGCATCGGCAACAAGTTGAAATGTCATCCCGAGCAAAGCGAGGGATCTTGGTTTTGCTAGCGGCCGTAGATGATGGCGGAAGCAAGAGTCAGCAACGCGCGGAGCGCAGTTCAACTTACGACAAGGGATCGCGCTGAAAAGAGATCGGGAAGGGCACGACTTTAGTCGTGCCGTAAAGGCGCTCAAATCCACGCGGCTTCAGCCGCTGAGGTTGGCCGCCAGTTAAGAAAATTGGGAGCAAAGCATGACACAGAATCAAGGTTTACTGAGCAGCGGCTGGAGCATGGTAGCCCGCAACAAACGCTACATCGTCTGGTTCTACTTGCTGAACCTGGCGCTCGCCTTTTTCGGTACAGCCGCGTTCAGCAATCAGGCCCACGAAATTCTCGACCACAGTCTGCTCTCTGATCGTTTGGTGCACGGCTTCGATATGGGCGTGTTTGCTGAACTGCTCGCCCGGCCAGAGTTCGGTTCAACTCGGGCGCTGAGCGCTCCGGCTGGCGATTTCGCGTTTCTCTTCTTCATCGCTACTGCATTGTTCTTGCCGGGAGTGCTACAAGGTTATGCCTCAACCTACCGCTTGCCGCGCGAAGATTTCTTCCGCGCGTGCGGACGCAATCTCTGGCGCTTTATCCGGCTGCTGGTTTTAGCGGGCATCGTGATGGGAATCGTTGCAGGTGCGCTCTTCGGCATTCGCGCACCGCTGTTGAAGGCCGCGGGAGAAAGCACCAACGAATTGCTGCCGTTCTATCTTTCACTGGCGACGTTGCTCGTGATTTTTCTGGTGATGAGCGTCCTGCGCATCTGGTTCGATCTGGCGCAGGCCGATGTTGTCCTGAGCGATCAGCGGGCGGTGCGCAAATCGATTGCCGCAGCCTTCCGCCATACCTGGCGAGGATTAGGAAAGCTGCTCGCAAGTTATGTGGCGGCAACGATTGTAGCGGCAATTGTATTGGTGGCTGGAATTTGGGTTTGGATGAAGTTTGTTCCGGCCGCCAGCGTGCTAGGCGCGTTCTTCGTCAGCCAGTTGACCTTGCTGTTCCTGCCGATTCCGCGTTTCTGGCAGCGCGGTGTGGCAGTAAGTTATTACCTGCAGAACATGGTGCAGCCGATCGCGGTCGTCGAAACTTTCACGACCGTAGCCGTCGTCGCACCTGTGGTAGCTGAGCCGGTTGTCGAGCCGGTAATTCCGAATGTTCCTCCGGAAACGCAAGCGTCATAGCGTTGTTTAAAAGAGCATCGTCGCACACGCGACAGAGGTTCAAGCCTTTCGCGCTGCCAACTCCCGCACTGCGCGATAAGCCTGATCAATTGCCTCGTTGGTATAGGCCGATGCTCCCGCATCTGAGTTAGCGATAGCAATCTGTCCAAACGTCTTGCGGCCGATCACCCAAGGCTTCTCATCTTCCGCCCAATCCGGATCGAACAAAGGGTTGTACGAATACGCATATCCGTGAGCCCAACGGTTCACGGTTATGCCATCGATGTCGCGCGCCGCGTCGAAGCCCGCGCTGCCAAGCATTCGACCCAGTTGCTCGCGTACATTGCGCTCGAATGTCGAGAACGAAGTGCGCATCAACTCCGCGCGACCCGCGCGATGCTGATCGCGAATCGGCAGTCCCGGATAGCACGGCGTGCGCAACATAAAGAGGACCATCGGCTCTTCCGGCTTAGCGGGAAATGCGTAATCGCCCAGGCTCACAGGAAAATCGAGCGCAGTATATACGTGATAACTTCCCGGCGACTCAATGTGCCGAACTCCAAGTTTTTGGAATGACATCCAGTTGCGAATCGCGACGTGCGTGTAGACCAGCGGCGCCTTTACCAAGTAGGCCAGCGCTTCCTTCTGCTTCTCCGGCAACTCCGGACAAACGTAGGGAATCATTCCGTTGTAGCAGGCGAGCACACATTGCTTCGCTCGCACCGACTGCAACTTCTTCCCGCGCACATAAGCAATCTCAACTTCTTTCGCGCCATTATTCGACGCGCCATTCGCATGCTTCACATTCATGACCGTACTATTGAGTCGGATTCGCGTAGCCGATCCATCGCGATCCAAGCGGCTGTAGTCGGCGCGTGCCGTAACCACATCTTCCATCGTGTGTCCGGGAATCGCGCCCGGAATCAGCGACCGCACCAGCAGCCGCGCAACGGATGCGTTTCCATCCGGAAAATGAAAGATGTAAGGCTCTTCTTCTTTGTCGGGACCAAGATCCATCCCGTCGAAGCCAGGATAGGTGAAGCCGCCGTAATCGTCGCCCGCAATGTAGCAGTACATCGCCGGAACCGCGTCGATCCCGACCGTGAACTCATCGTGCGTGAAGGTCTGAAAAAACTTCAACGTGTCAGGATGCACCTTGCAGATCTTCGTCAGAAAATCGGCGTAGCTGATCTTCGACAACTTCGCGATCTTCTGCTCCTGCGAGAGTCCGGAGAAGTAATCGATTTTTTCTGCGTAAACGCGCGCGATGTCCTTTCGCACTTCATTGCTGAGCGGCGTCTTCGCCAGCCATTCAGGCCAAGGCGAAGTTCCCATGCCCGCGACCAGCCGGTCTTCGCCGAAAGTTTCTTTGTCAAAAAAATAGCCGGTTCCCAACTTGCGCGATGCATACAGGTTCTTGTCGTAGGCTTTGAAAAACTTCTGCGTGTCGATCCCCAACTCGGCCAGCAGCGCCTTCGCTTCAGGGCTATATTTTCCCGGACTCTCGATCGACTGCGTTCCGCCATAGCCGAGCAACATGCGTCCGCCAGAATGGAACTCGTTGCGCTTGGCGTGTCCGCCAAAGTCGTCGTGATTGTCGAGAATAAGTACGCGCGCTTTTTCGCCCGCACTCTTGAGGAAGAAGTAAGCGGCCGCGAGCCCGCTGATTCCGCCGCCGACCACGACCAGGTCGTAGGTTTCGCCGGTCGATTGCGGCGCTTCGTCGGCATCCCAGGCTTCGCCGTCGCGCAAGCGGTGCGCGTAGGTAAACGTGCCGTCGTGGTTTCCGCGCATGCCGTTGAGCGCAGGAGGATAATAGTCCGCGGCTCGCTCAGGCGCGAATGGCGCATCAGTTGCGGCGGTTTGCGGCGCTCCAGTTTCAAGCGGGAATTCCGCGGGCGCCAGAGCTGCGAGCGCACGCTGGCTCGCCAGCAATCCTCCGATGCCGACGGCGGCTCCGTTCAGAAAGTCACGCCGCGAAATCGAGCGTCCCATGCCCAGTTCGCGGTCCTTCTTTTCGCGGAGCCGCTTTTCGTCGATCCGCTTACCGTCGATCCGCTCTTCGTCGTCCCGATCTTCATTGGCCAAGGGCGAACGCCTCCTTGAAACGCAGCGATTATAAAGGATGCGAAGCCGTCGACACGTTTACAACAAGACGATAGTGATGCCCTGATTGCGCCGGCCGAGATCGGAGTCGTTCTTGAGTTCGGCGTGCGCTTGCAGAAGCTTCCAGGTTTGCTCGTCGGACTTCGACCAGTTCTCGCCGAAAATGCAGCCGCGAATCTGACCGTTCTGCGCCAGTTCCATCAAGCGCTTTTGCACGGCGATGCGAATGTCGCCGCCCGCGCCGGTAGATCCGTATCCGTGGACGAGCTTGAACAGCTTTGCTTTCTCGTTGCGCGCGAGAGCAAGTTCGCGGTCGAGGCGCTGCAGCGCTTCGTGGACCTGCGGCATGTCGGATTTGAGGTTGACGGTTTTCATAAGAGCAGTGGTCAGTGGCTAGTGTTCGGCATTGAATCTTGTTGATGACGTATCGACGGCCACCTGCCTAATCTGCGTCAGTGGATTCCGACGCAAATAAAGTTTGGCGCTGTTGCGGCACCGTGGCGGCTATGGTCGATCCACGTGCTTTTTGCGCTGAAAGTCGGGGGGTACCCCCCTCCCCCCCATTTTGCAAAATCTCTGGAATCATCGGGTTAGCGGAAATTTCCCCGCAAGATACTGATCCCAAACCAGTTAGATCCTAAGTTCCTTTTAATCAGCGACTTAGAGCTGGGCAGTTTGGACTCGGCCGACTGAAAGCCGATTGTCACTGCCTCAGCCATGATTGCTCAAGTTCGATATGCGGCGCAAGGTCAAAGGTCAGATGTCACAATGGGCTGTGGAAATCTCTTACTGCGGCTTTAAGTCTGACGCTTTCAAATCGCTGATCAGCCGCTGAAACGCTTCCTGATAGGAGTCGTGGTTCTTCCAGTTGCTGAAGTCGGGGATGAAATACTCGCGAATCTCGCGGGCGGAATCCTTTCCGGTGTCGGCGTCAAAGCACTCCCAGTCGCGCAGGGTTTCAAACGGCGCCAGCCGGATGGGAAACAGGACCCGCCGCTGGTCGCGCACCTCGCGCTTGCGGGCCTTGGCGATTTCTGTCTTTACCCACTCGCTCTCCATGCTGTGCGGCGACAGGATCAGCAGCAGCTTGTCGTGTAGGCGGATGGCTTCGTCGATCTGCTCGTGGAGTTTCTTGCCGCCTTGAACGTCGTGCGGAGCGAACCAACAGCGCACGCCTTTGTTCTGCAAGTCGGCGTAGAGGCGGTCGGCGAAGTCTTGGTCTTTGGTGGAGTAGCTGATGAAGCAGGAGTAGAACTGAACAGCTGTGTCCTTCAAGGACTTCATGTATGTGATGAAGTCGTCGGGGATGCCGGCGCCACGTAGGAACGACTCAGGAATAGCGCCCCCCGAGTGGTAGATTGCGGCAATTCCGATGAAGGAGGGACCTGTGTGCTGGACATCACCGAGCCCGATCGTCGCACTCAGATCGTTGTCAGCGAAGATCGTGTCTCTGACGAGGGCGCCGGTCAGATCCGTTCCTGCCAGGAAGGCCCCCGTAAAGTTGGCTCCCTCGAGATTGGCGTTTACGAGGGTGGCATTTCCTAGGTACGAGTCGGTTAAATTTGCCAGCTGAAGAGAGGCACGCCCAAGGTCTGCCCCCGAAAGGCTCGTCTCGCTTAGGTCGGCACCCGAGAGGTCCGCTCCTGAGAAAATGGCCCCCTCGGGGAAGCGCAGGTATTGCAAGTTCGCTCCGGAGAGATAGGCCTCGTCGAAGTTTGCGCCGCAGAGGTTAGCGGTGCGAAAGTCTCCGTTGCTAATGCTGGCCTTGCGAAAATTCGGCCGGCGGAGGTCCGCCGACCGGAACCGTGCGTCGTCGAGGCTTGCTCCCATGAGGTTTGCGTCGCTTAGGTCGGCCTTCTCAAGGTCGGCGCTTGTCGCCCGCACGCGTTCCAGATCCGCATTGCGCAGGTTCACACCTTGGAGGTCTGGGCCTCCGAGGTTTGCTCCAGACAGGTCCGGATCGATCTTCGGTCGACTTCGTCGCCACGCGTTCCAAGCCTTTACGCCTTTCGCAAACGTGGCGAGGTGCTCCGGATTTGCCATAGGTTCAGCCTGCTGGCCGATGATACGCCAGGCTGCGCGCTAGGGTGGCGGGAAATGCTAGGTGAGAGCTATTTCGGTTTGGAGTCTTGCGATTTCAGGTCGCGGAGGAGGCGGTCGAGCGATTTTTGAAACGAGTCGTGGTCTTTCCATTTGCGGAAGTCGCCGATGTGGCGCTTGCGAACTTCCGCCGCCCATGCGTAAGGGGTTTCCATAACAGCATCATCGAGCCGCACCGGAAACAGTACTGTTGCTCCGTGCTCCTGTTCCTTCTTGAGCGCCTTCTTTACCTCCCATTCCACCCACGAGCTATTGATGGAGTTCTCCGACAGCACGAGGAGCAGCTTGTCGTGAAGCCGGATGGCGCTGTCTATGACGTCCTGAAACTTATCTCCAATTTTCAAGTCTTCGCTGTCTCTCCAGCAGCGAACGTGTTGCGCTTGAAGCTTACAGTGCAGTTCCGTGGCAAATTCGTCGTCCTTGCTCGAGTAGCTGATGAAGCAGGAATAGAACTGGATCGGGCTGGTGACGAGCGATTTTGCAAAGGTGATGAATTCGTCAGGCACGCCACAGCCACGGAGAAAAGTCTCGGAAATCTTTCCGCCCGATTTGTAGATGGTGTCGATGCCGATAGTCGAGGGTCCGCCATGATGCACCGTATCGAGCCCCCTTACCGTACTCAGGTCAGTATCGGCGAACACGGCTTCCCCCACACTGGTGCCGGTCATGTCGGTCCCGCTCAGTTGTGCCCCGATTAGCGATGTCCCTAACATCCCTGCGAGATTCAGCATCGCATTGTTGAGATTTGCAAGTCGCAGATCCGCAAGAATCAAACTCGTTCTTGTCAGCCTTGCGCCGCTGAGGTCTGCCTCGCTGAGATTGGTCAGGAAAAGGTTCGCCTCGGTAAGGTCTGCCCCGCTGAGGTGTGCGGCATGGAGAGACGCAGAGCCTAGGTTCGCCTTCCTGAGGTTCGCCTTCGTTAGATCCGTTCCGCCGAGTCGGGCATAACGAAGATCCGCGCCATCAAGGTTGGCCCCCCTGAGGTCCGCCTTGCTGCCGGTCGCCTTGATGATGGCCTCGCTGAGGTCCTTTTCTTCGAGGTCCACTTTTTGCAGGTTCGATTCGCTGAGGTCTACTTTGATCTGCGGCTGCCCAGACCGCCAGGCATTCCAAGCTTCTACGCCTTCCTTCAACTTCGCGAGATGTTCGGGATTCGCCATCGCTCCAAGTCTGCTGGCCGACCATCATACGCCCGCTTTGCTGGTTTGGGATCAACGGCAAATTCGTGGGCGGGTGATTCGGCGCTGCGGGCTGACAAGGGTTCCTCGGCGACACGGCCGCCTTCGGAATGACAAAACTACCTATCGTTTCGGTGTCGTCCCTACGGGACTTGTTGCAAGGCGGAGGAACTTACCCAGGACTTACGTCCTGGGCTATTATCTGCCGCCCCTCCGGGGCTCTACTTCTTCCGGCCTCGAATGGCTTCTCTGGCTTCTTTGTCGGCCGTGCGGCGGCGTTCGGTTTCTCGTTTGTCCCAGAGCTGCTTGCCTTTGGCTAGGGCTAGTTCAACCTTTACTTTGCCGTTCTTGAAGTACATGCGGACTGGGATCAGGGTCAGGCCTTTTTGTTGCGTTTTGCCGATCAGCTTGCGGATTTCTTCTTTATGCATCAGCAGCTTGCGAGTGCGGAGGGGGTCGTGGTTGTGGATGTTGCCGTGCTCGTAGGGACCGATGTGGGCGTTGAGGAGCCAGAGCTCGCCGTCCTTGACCAAGCCGTAGGAATCTTTGAGGTTGGCCAGGCCTCCGCGGACCGATTTGGCTTCGGTTCCGGTAAGGACCACGCCGCACTCAAATTTTTCCAGCAAGAAGTAGTTATGTGAAGCGATCCTATTAACGGCGGCGTCTCGTTGGCCGGAGGCTGTCGGTTCGCGGCGCGGCGCCTTTTCTTTGCTGGGCTTGGTTTCGTGGGTGGATTGGCGGGGCATGGAATTGAGCCATTGAGTGATTGAATCATTGAGTCAATGATTCAATGGCCTCGGCTTCATCTTAGCAGCGAAGATCGGCTTTCGGCATCCGGCTTCCGGAAGTCGGGAACCGGGAGCCCGAAGCCGGGAGCCGGTCTTCTCCCGATAGGACTACGACTAAAGAGTGTAACTCCCGTGCGGGCAATCACATCGGGAGGCGCGAAACGCGATGCTATAATCGCTGCAAAACCGTTATTTATTTATTTATTGTTTCGAGTGTAGTGAATCCCAGGTTCGCTGGCCTTCGGGGTACAGACTGCTTGTCCGGCGAAGACTTTTGTAGATGAGGTTTCGAATGAGACGTCTAATGCCCGCGGCAGTAATGCTGCTGGTCGCGATTGCCATCCTGCCCGCCATCGCCGATAAGGCCAAGACTGACTATGACAAGGGTTCGGACGCCGAGGCTCGCGAAAATTACGAGACTGCTTACGAGTTCTACAAGCAGGCCTACGACCTGAAGCCGAAGGATTTGCGCTATAAGTCGTCGTTTGAGCGCCTGCGGTTTAAGGCCGCGGCCACAATTGTCCACCATGGCATTTTGCTGCGCGACCAGGGCAAGCTGCAGGAAGCGCTGGGTGAGTTTCAGAAGGCGGCGTTCATCGACCCGTCGCTCTTTGCGGCGCAGCAGGAATTGAAGCGCACGCAGAAGATGATCGACGATATCAATAACCCTCCACCGCAGGCGGCGGGGCCGCCGACCGGCATCGAGCGCAGGCTTCGGGATGCGGCTGGTCCGGTAGAACTTGCGGCTATCTCAACCGTGCCGATCACGGTGAAGCTCACCGAAGATTCCAAAGTCATTTATCAGACCATCGGTCAGCTGGCTGGAATTAACGTTCTGTTCGATTACGACTACACTTCGCGGCGCATTAAAGTCGAACTGAATGGAGTGACTCTGGAAGAAGCGTTGAAGATTACGGCGCTGGAATCGAAAACCTTCTGGCGGCCGGTGACGGCGAATACGATTTTTGTGGCCCAGGATAACGCGGCCAAGCGCAAGGAACTGGAGCAGAGCGTCCTGAAGACTTTTTATCTATCGAATCTATCGGCGCCTACCGAGTTGCAGGATGTGGTGAATGCGATCCGCGCCGTGCTCGATGTGCAGCGCGTGCAGCAGTTGCTCTCGCAAAATGCGCTGGTGGTGCGGGGCACCCCTGATCAGATCGCCCTGGCCGAGAAACTTGTGGATGATTTGGATAAGGCGCGTCCGGAGGTGGTGGTTGACATCGCCGTCTTACAGGTGAGCAAAGACAGATCGCGAACCTTAGGATTTCTACCGCCGAGTAGTGCCACGGTTACTTTGCAAAGTAATATCAACACCAGCACGACTTCGACGACCTCAACCACGGGCACAACCAGCACCGGTTCGAGCGCCGGCGGTCTTGAGTTGAATACTCTGGGCAATCTGAACGCGACTGATTTCCAGGTTTCGATTGGCGCCGCCAACTTGTCGGCGGTAATGGGCGATAGCGATACAAAGATGTTGCAGAACCCGCAGGTTCGTGCGCTCGACAACCAGAAGGCGACGCTGAAGATCGGCGAACGCGTGCCGGTGGCCACAGGGTCGTTCCAGCCCGGAATCGGCGGCGTGGGCATCAACCCGCTGGTGAATACGCAGTTTCAATATCTGGACGTGGGTGTGAACATCGACGTGACTCCGCACGTGCACGCGGACCGCGAAGTGACGCTGAAGATCACGATGGAAATTTCGTCGGTGGTCGGGCAGTCGAGCATCGGCGGCATCAGCCAGCCGATCATCGGGCAAAAGAAAATCGAGCACGAAATCCGCCTGGCCGATGGCGAGCCGAGCCTGATTGGCGGCATCTTTGATGATTCGTCGACCAGGTCGTTAAGCGGAATCCCGGGGTTGGCTTCCATACCAATCCTGAAATACCTTTTTGGACAGACTACGCAGGATAAATCGCAGGACGAGACGGTGTTCGCGATTACTCCGCACATTATTCGTGCAGCGGGCGTGAGCGAGTTGAACCAGCGGCCGATCGACATTGGCACCGCAAGCACCATCGAACTGCGGCATGTCAGCCACGCGACTCCGCCGGCTGCTGCGGGTCAGACTGCGGCGGCGCAGGCTCCCGCTGGCCAAGTGCCGGGTGCCTCGGCGCCAGCTCCGAATCCGGCTGTGGCTGCGGCGGCCGCTCCGAACTTCTTATTCGATCCGGGACAGATCACGGCAGTGAAGGGCAACACATTCGTGGTGAACCTGATGATCTCCGGGGCGCAGAATATTTACTCCGTGCCAGTGCAGATGAATTACGACATGACCAAACTGCAACTGGTGAATATTTCAAGCGGAGGATTTCTTGCCCAGGATGGGCAGGCTGTAGCCGTGGTACACCGCGAAGATGAGACTACTGGTGCGTTGCTGATCACCGCGACGCGCCCGCCGGGCTCGGGTGGAGTTTCCGGGCAAGGCACTGTGGTCACGCTCACATTCCAGGCGAAGGCCAGCGGGCAAACTCCTCTGACCATTACCCGCGGTGGAGCGCTCGATCCCACGCAGAAGTCGATCACGGTGAATGGGGCGCAGGCGTCGGTGACCGTGCAATAAGGATAGGCGCTACTTAGAAAGGGCAGGTCCGGATTCATAAGTTCAGGATTTTCTATCAGGATTTTTTTGAGATGAAGCTGCAAACATTCATGCGCGGGCGGAGTGCGAAGTCATCACGGGGCTTCACGCTCCTTGAGTTGATGATTGCCACCACCATCCTGATCGCTCTCTCGACCATGGCGGTGCCGCTGGCGAGGCTGACCATCCAGCGAGAGAAAGAGCGCCTGCTGCGAGCCGACTTATGGCAGATGCGCGATGCCATCGACCGCTATAAGGACGCAGCCGACCGGAACCTGTTTCAGACTAAAGTGGATAGCCAAAATTATCCGCCCGACCTTGAAACGCTGGTGAAGGGCGTTGACGTGCAGGGTAAGAAGCTGCGATTTCTGCGCCAGATTCCAACCGATCCCATGACCGGCACAACCGAATGGGGCATGCGTTCGATGCAGGATGATCCAGATTCAGATTCCTGGGGCGGGCAGAGCGTGTTCGATGTCTTCACCAAGTCGCAAGGCACGGGGCTCGACGGCACGAAGTATAAGGACTGGTAAATGGTAAGCAGGCTAAAAATCGGGCGCGGCGTAAAGCGGCAGCAGGGTTTCACGCTGCTTGAATTGATGATCGTCATGATCATCATGCTGATACTGATGTCGATCACGGTTCCCATTTACAACCGGGCGGTGGTGAGCGCGCGCGAGGCCGTCCTGCGCAACGACTTGTTCGAACTGCGCAAGCTGATCTCGCAGTACACGCTCGACAAGCAGAAAGCGCCGCAGTCGCTCGATGACCTGGTGCAGGCGGGCTACCTGAAAGAGCTTCCCAAGGATCCGATGACGCACGAATCGAACTGGGAGCCGAAGATGGAAGAGAATGTTATTTCAAGCCCAGACCAGCAGGACCCCGGCATCGACGATGTGCATTCTGCGTCGAATATGACCTCAAGCGACGGCACGGCCTACTCAACTTGGTAAATCCGCTCTAGGCTCCCTCCAGCATTGAACACTTCCACGTTCAGCAAGTAACATCTATGCATGCCCGTGGAAACTGAGATTCAGGGTTACGCCTCCATTCGCGCGCCTCGCGGAAACACCATCACTAGCAAAGGCTGGCAGCAGGAAGCTGCCATGCGCATGCTCATGAACAACCTCGACGCCGACGTAGCCGAGCGCCCGCAGGATCTAGTCGTCTACGGCGGAACCGGCCGCGCTGCCCGCAGTTGGGAGGCTTACCACGCGATCATTGCCACTCTGAAAAAGCTTGAGAACGACGAGACTTTGCTGGTGCAATCGGGCAAGCCGGTCGGCGTGTTCACGACGCACGATCATGCGCCGCGCGTGCTCATCGCGAATTCGAATCTCGTAGGCCATTGGTCGAACTGGGAGAAGTTCAACGAACTCGAGCGCGCCGGTCTGATGATGTACGGGCAGATGACTGCGGGTTCGTGGATCTATATCGGGTCACAAGGAATTGTGCAGGGAACGTTCGAAACATTTTCAGCGGCAGGCGAAAAACATTTCGGTGGAGACCTCGCTGGCAAGCTGATCGTCTCCGGCGGAATGGGCGGAATGGGCGGCGCGCAGCCTCTGGCCGCGACCATGACAGGCGCGGCGTTTCTGGGGATCGACGTTGATCCGGAGCGCATTAAGAAGCGGCTGAAGACTGGCTATTGCGACTTCATGGTGACCACGCTCGATGAAGCACTGCGCATTCTGAAGAATGCTGTGCGCAAGAAAGAAAATGTTTCGGTCGGGCTGGTAGGGAATTGCGCGGATGTGATTCCAGAACTGGCCGCGCGCGGCGTGGTGCCTGACATTTTGACCGATCAGACGTCGGCGCACGATCCGCTGAATGGATATATCCCGAATGGCATGACTTTAGCGGAGGCTGTCGAGTTACGGAAAAACGATCCTAAGGCTTATCAGGAGAAATCGCTCGATGCGATCGCAGCACACGTCGAAGGTATGTTGCGCTTGCAGAAGATGGGATCGATTACTTTTGATTACGGCAACAACATCCGCACGTTCGCGTTTCAGCGCGGCGTGAAGAATGCTTACGATTTTCCTGGGTTCGTGCCGGCGTATATTCGTCCGCTGTTTTGCGAAGGCCGCGGTCCGTTCCGCTGGGTTGCATTGTCAGGCGAACCTTCGGACATTCATGTGACCGACGAGCTGGTCTTAGAATTGTTTCCCGAGAATCGCATCCTGCGCCGCTGGATTGACCTGGCGCGCAAGCGCATTAAGTTTCAGGGATTACCGGCGCGCATCTGCTGGCTGGGCTATGGCGAGCGCGCGCAGTTCGGCCTCGCGATGAACGATCTGGTGAAGAATGGGAAGATTAAAGCGCCGATCGTGATTGGCCGCGACCATCTCGATTGCGGTTCGGTAGCGTCCCCGTTCCGCGAAACCGAAAGCATGAAAGATGGTTCGGACGCGGTCGCCGACTGGCCTCTGCTGAATGCTCTGTTGAACACGGCGGCAGGCGCTTCGTGGGTTTCGATTCACAACGGCGGCGGCGTGGGCATTGGCTACTCGCTACACGCCGGCCAAGTCACGGTTGCCGACGGCACTGACGAAATGGCAAAGCGCATCGAGCGCGTGCTCACGACTGATCCGGGCATGGGAATCATTCGCCACGCCGATGCAGGCTACGACGAGGCGAAGGAGTTTGCGAAGAAGAACGGCGTGACGATTCCGATGGGATAACACTCGCCGAATCGGTAGTCGTTGCTCAGGCGACAGAGGAACAAAATGATTAAGTGGAACTCGGGCCTGCTCATTTTCTTGCTGCTTTGCTGCGTAGGCACGTTTGCTCAAGGGCCGAAGAGTTCGTGCCCCGACGGTCCTCACACGCTGTATTCGCGCGACGCAGCAACACTCGATTCGGCGCCGGGTCATCCGGTGCGAGTGACATCGCCCGACGGCAACAAGACGCTGGTCGTTAAGGCTGTTTCGGATAAAGAGGACCCCGGTGGATCCCACATCGATTACAGGGTCATTAGTGGGCGTGAGACATTGACGGCCAATCTGCCTGGCTTCAACGGCGAGGTCGCGTGGGCACCGGACTCCAAGGCCTTCGCCGTGACTCAGACCGAAGGTGGCGGAGGTTTGGGTTCCCGGGTTTATGTGTTCTATGTCGAAGAAGGCAGTCTCCGCAAGATAGATGTTTCTCGCCCGATTGAGAAAGATTTCGGAAGCCCCGTGAAGTGCGACGTCGAAGTTCCGCCAAACACCGGCTTCGTATCCTGGCAAACAGACTCCTCCACCTTGCTCGTAGCGGCCGAAGTAGCTCCTGTCAGCGTATGTAGTTGCAGCGGAACGTACCGTGTTTACGAAATGAATCTGCCGAGTGCTGCCATTGCGAGGACCTATTCGCAGACTGAAGCAAAAAAGCAATTTTGGAATCTTCTCGGGTGCGAACTGCGGGGCGCTGACGACAGTTGCGTCCAACGCCTAGAAGCTCGAAGTCACATTAAACCGTGAGTCGGCTGGCGGGCGCACGTGTGGGATCGAATCCGGATCAAGGCTCAGCCTGCGAACTTCTTTCCGGGCATCGCGGTAATCGGCCTCGTCGACAGCTTTGTTTAGCAGGAATTCCGCCTTGCGCTTGGGGCTGTACTTTTCCATAGGAAAGATGATACCTGACCATGCACGGCATCGACTGTTAAACTCCTCTAGCGTGGCCTCCCTTCGAAAATCAAATCAGAAAGTCCGACCTCAGTTGTTCTTGGCGAACATCGGCCAGCTCATTACTCTTCGGTATTCCTCGCTCAAGCCCGGACCGCGCCGCGGCTCGGGCCTCAAAGAACTCGGCATCATCGAAAACGGCGCGGTTCTTTGCCTTGGCGGCAAGATCGTTTCTGTGGGCACGACCAAAGATGCCTTGCGCGATCCGTGGCTGAAGAAGAATCGCAAGAAAGTTACTGAGATTGACTGCGCGGGCAAAGTCGTTCTGCCCGGGTTCGTGGATTCGCATACCCATCCGGTTTTCGTCAGCCCGCGGCTGATGGATTTTGAGAAGCGCATTGAGGGTGCTTCTTATGAAGAGATCGCCGCGGCTGGCGGCGGTATTCGGTCGAGCGTGGAGGGCGTGCGCACGGCAGGGAAGCGGGTTCTGGTTGAGAAAGTTCTAACTGTCTTGGGCGACATGGCCGCGCATGGAACTACTACCGTTGAGGCTAAGTCTGGTTACGGGCTGACGGTCGAGTCGGAAATGAAGTCGCTGGAAGCGATCCGTGATGCGGCTTCCCGCTGGCCGGGAACTGTAATCGCGACTCTTCTCGGGGCGCATGTGGTTCCAAAAGAATTTCAGGGCCGCTCACCAAAATACGTTGAGCTCGTCTGTAAGGAGATGATTCCGCTGGCCGCTAAGCGGAGGCTCGCCCAGTTTGTCGATGTGTTTTGCGACAAGGGGGCGTTTACTGCGGTGGAGGCGGAGCAGATTTTTGAAGCCGCTACGCAACACAGGCTCAGCGTGCGGGCGCACGTGGGTCAGCTTTCTGAGACGGCGCTGGGGCCGTTCTTGCGATTTAATCCGGCGTCGCTTGATCACATGGACCACGTGAGGGAAGACGACATCGCGGAGTTGGCGCGGCATGACACGGTGGCAACGCTGGTGCCGGGTGCGAATTATTTTTTGGGACTGAAGGAATATCCGCCTGCACGCAAGCTGATTGATGCGGGCGTGCCGGTGGCGCTGGCGACGGACTACAACCCCGGCACGTCGCCGACGCTGAGCATGCCGATGGCGATGTCGCTGGCGTGCACGCACATGAAGATGACTCCGGCGGAAGCCATTGCCGCGGCCACGATTAATGGTGCTTGGGCGCTGCGAGTTGCAGAACGGAAGGGATCGATTGAGCCGGGGAAAGACGCGGATCTCGCCGTGTTTGCGGTCGATGACTATCGCGAGATCCCTTACTGGTTCGGAGTCAACCGGTGCGCGCTGACGGTGATTAACGGTGTGGTTGCGCATCCGCAATGAACTTTTGCGATCAAGCTTTCGTATAGAAGTGCGGGACAATACTGTTTATGCGTGGCGGCTTCCGCAGCGGCTGAAGCCGGAGTGTTTGTGGGGCGTTTTTCGGCATCGCTGAAGCGGATGCCCCGAACGAATCTAAAGCCCTGAGAAATTGTCGAATCCAGAAGTCGGTTCGTTTACGAAGTGAATTCAAGCATCTCCTGAGGAAAATATGAAGCGAATTCTTGCCGTAATCGCGTTTGCGTTGACGACGTTATCTCTTGCAGCAGCCCAGCGGCTGCCCGAAGCGGCCGTTCCTGAGAATTACAAACTTTCCTTCACGCCCGATCTCGACAAGGCCACGTTCGAAGGCGATGAAACCATTTCCATCCGCGTCCTGATGCCGACTTCGGAAATTACGCTGAACGCGGCGGATATCGATTTCCACGAGGTCACCATCACCAGCGGCGGCGCCACGCAAAAGGCCTCCGGCACTTATGAGAAAGAGAAGGAGATGGTGGTTCTGACAGTGGCGAAGTCGTTGCCCGCAGGTCCGGCGACCATTCACATCACTTACTCCGGCATTCTCAACAGTGAGATGCGCGGCTTTTATTTAGGCAAGGACGAACAGGGCCGCAAGTACGCCGCCACGCAGTTCGAGTCCACGGATGCGCGCCGCGCGTTTCCGTCGTTTGACGAACCCGCATACAAAGCCACGTTCGACATCAGCACAGTCGCTGGCAATGGGCAGGTGGCAATTTCGAACGCGAAAGTTATTTCCGACACGCCCGGACCCGGCGACCGGCACACGGTTCGCTTTGCAACGTCGCCGAAGATGTCTTCGTATCTGGCGGCGCTGGTGGTGGGAAATTTTGAATACATCGAGGGCGAGGCCGACGGCATTCCGATCCGTGTCTACACGACTCCCGGAAAGAAAGAGATGGGGAAGTTTGCTCTCGAGACTGCCGAGCATGTGCTCAGCTATTACGATAAATATTTCAGCATCAAGTATCCCTATGGGAAGCTGGATCTGATTGGCATCCCAGACTTTTCCGCGGGCGCTATGGAGAATGCCGGCTGCATTACGTTCCGCGAAGTGCTGCTGGAAATCGATGAGAAGCAAGGTTCCGTCGATTTGAAGAAGACGATCGCTTCAGTGGTGGCGCACGAAATGGCGCACCAGTGGTTTGGCGATCTGGTCACCATGAAATGGTGGGACGACATTTGGCTCAACGAGGGTTTTGCCACATGGATGTCGAGTAAGCCGATCCAGGCGTGGAAGCCGGAATGGAATTTCAATCTCGACGATGTGAGCAATACCGGTGGAACGCTCAATACGGATTCGCTGGCAAACACGCGTCCGATTCATCAGGCTGCGGAAACTCCAGCGCAGATTCAAGAGCTGTTTGACGGAATCGCATACGGAAAGGCAGCGGCGGTGCTACGCATGCTTGAAGCGTATCTGGGCGAACAGACTTTCCAGGCAGGCGTGAACGCATACATTCAGAAACATCAATATGCAAATGCGACCGAAGCCGACTTCTGGGATGCGCAGACCAAGACCTCCAAGAAGCCGGTGGATCAGATCATGCCGACGTTTGTGAAGCAGGCTGGGGTTCCAATCATCGATGTGAAGTCGCAGTGCTCTGGCGCATCGACTACCGTGAGTGTGGAGCAGCGGCGTTATTTCTATGATCGCGTAAAGTTCGAGGCAGCAAACGATCAGCTCTGGAAAGTTCCGTTGTGCATGAAGTCGTCGACTGGAGCTGAGAAGTGCGAACTGCTCGCCAAGAAGGAAGCGACGTTTACCTTGCCGGGGTGTTCGACGTGGGTTTTGGCGAATGCCGGCGCCACTGGTTATTACCGAGCGGGCTATCAGCCGGATGCAGTGCGAGCGCTGGCGAATGATGCTGAGAGCAAGCTTTCGCCCGCCGAGCGCATTGCCCTGCAGACGGATATTTGGGCCTCAGTACGCGTGGGCCGCGAGCCGGTGGGCGACTATCTCGCGCTCGCGCAGGGCCTTGGAAGCGACCGCAATCGCGCGGTGATGGATGATGTTTTGGGCCGGCTGGATTTTATTGGCCGCTACCTGGTGACGGAGAGTGACCGTGAATCCTACCGGGCCTGGATGCGCGGTTACCTGGCGCCTATGCTGAAAGATGTGGGTTGGGATGCGAAGCCGGGCGAGAGCGACGAGCAGAGAACGCTGCGGTCTCGTCTATTTAGCGCGGCTGGGTACGATGCACGCGATCCCGAAGTGCTGGCGAACGCGCGCAAACTTGCGGACAAAGCACTGGATGATCCATCTTCCGTTGACCGGCAGATCGCAGGCGGAGCCATGGCGCTGGCGGCGTTGAACGGTGGCGAAGATTTTTACGATCGTTTGATGACGGCGCTGAAAAACCCGAAGTCTCCGGAGGAGTTCTACATGTATTTATTCACGTTGCCGCAGTTTAGCGATCCGAAACTTTTGCAGCGGACGCTCGACTACGCGCTGTCACCGGACGTGCGTTCGCAGGACGCGCTGGGCGTGATCAGCAGCGTCATGAGCAATCCGGAAGGCCAGAAGCTGGCTTGGGACTTTGTGCTGGCGCACTGGGACGCGGTACAGAAAGTTGGAGGTCCATTTGCCAGCGGGCGAATTGTGGGCTCGACCAGTTCGTTCTGCGATGCACACATGCGCGATCAGGTCGTGGAGTTTTTTGCCGCGCACAAGGTTGAAGCGGCAGAGAGGACGTATCGCCAATCGATCGAACGCATCAACAACTGCGTCGACCTGAAGTCGCGGCAGGAACCGCAACTGGCTTCGTGGCTGGGACAGCACGGTTCTGCGGTGGGCGGACAATAAACAACAATCTTTCCTTAAGGCGTAACGCGTACTGGTGCTGGGTCATCTGGCCAGTACGCGTTGCGCGGTTGTTTCATCGTGAAGATCGAGCAAGGCCTGGTCTGAACTCGCCTCCCGAAATCTGCGCGAGGTTTGAGTGAAGTCACTCCCGTTGCTATAATCAAGAACGTTCTGCAGACGTTCGGCAGAGAGCTGTTCATTCAGTTCACAATCCCGCACCAATCGGCGTGAAACGAGAATGCTCGCGGTCCCCGGTGACGAGCGGGTTTCGAAACGTGGCCAGGTAGCTCAGGTGGTAGAGCGCAGCCCTGAAAAGGCTGGCGTCGGCGGTTCAACTCCGTCCCTGGCCACCACTTTTTGCGAGCATCTGTTTCACAGGGCGGGGGTTGGAAATGCCGGCTAGGCTGGTTAATCACCCCGCAGGACGTACACATCGCATAGGCAGCATCGCTGCCCACCCTTGCCAAAAACGCAAGGATGGGGCACCCTCTGTGGAAATGGTGCGCGCAAAAGCGGTCATCAAGGGCGGACCGCCCGCCTCGAGTAACCAGTATTTGGCTTAAAAGGACCACGCGAAATCCAGGCTAAGAAAACCTAAGAACTTCTTCGCTGATCTGCGGGAGAATTCCTAGCTACATGTTTGAAGTAGCAATCTCCGTGAACCGATTTGCCATTTTCATCGGCGCACAAATCGGCTTGTAAATCCACTGGCTTGCTGCAAAGGGCACAGGATATTTGTGGAGAGAAGCGGGTATCCATCATCACACCTCCTTCGGAGGGTAATGAGTAAGCGTAGCTCAAGGACGAATCGCGAACTGAGCAATACAGACCGATTCCAACATTTTGCGTTTGATGACCATCAACATCGCTAGACGCTGCAAATCAAATCCATTCATGTGTTCCCAGCCTCATGCTGCCTGATCGCTGACTGCCAATGGCGCGGTGACTGTTCGAATCACCCGTTCGTCTCATCAGGATCCTAACTGGAATGCGAAACTCAAGCTTTCATTTCTCCTGATATCATTCTGGATATTTACAAGAGGATGTAAGGTGACTTCGAGGATTAGGCACTCAGGCAGAACTTAAGCATTCGACGAAGCGGGCCTCCGGACTGACGCGCCGCGAATTGATCTTTGGAAGCGCCGCCGTGGCAGTCTGGATGGAGTTGCCAAGGTGCGCATCCTCTCAGTCGTAAACCCAGGCGAGCCTTTGCAGGCGCGCCCAACAAAGCACCAGGAGAACATAATTATGAGCACATTCACAGTAAAGGACGGCGTACAGATTTACTACAAGGACTGGGGAAAGGGCCAGCCCATAGTGTTCAGTCACGGATGGCCGCTTAGCGCCGATGATTGGGACGGGCAGATGCTATTCTTCGGCCAGCGCGGATACCGCGTTATCGCGGCTGACCGACGGGGCCACGGACGCTCCACCCAAACTTGGGATGGCAACGACATGGACACCTATGCGGATGACCTCGCGGCGCTCACTGAAAAACTCGATCTCAAGAACGCGATCCATGTGGGCCACTCGACCGGTGGAGGAGAAGTTGCGCGTTATATTGGGCGGCATGGTTCGATGCGCGTCGCCATGGCAGTGCTGATCAGCTCCGTGCCACCACTGATGGTGAAAACGGAAAAAAATCCTATTGGTTTGCCCATCTCGGTCTTCGATGACCTGCGCGCCCAGCTCGCAGCAAATCGGCCGCAATTTTACAGGGACATCACGCTCCCTTTTTACGGCTACAACCGGCCCGGCGCCAAAATCTCGGAAGGGATTCGTGAGCACTGGTGGTTGCAAGGAATGCTGGGCGGCGTGAAGGCCCACTACGATTGCATCAAAGCGTTTTCGGAGACGGATTTCACCGAAGACCTGAAAAAGTTCGACGTGCCGACGCTGGTGATGCACGGGGACGACGACCAGATTGTGCCGATCGATGCGGCAGGTCGAATGTCGGCAAAGATTGTGAAGGGCGCCGTGTTGAAGGTGTATCCAGGCTTTCCACATGGGATGCCGGCGACGAATGCGGACCAGATCAATGGCGACCTGCTTGAGTTTATTCAGCAAAGCAAGCAGGCAGCGGCGTAGAAGAACATCCGGCTTTCATGGAGGCGCAAGAAGGCCGGATACTTTCACCCATCAGGTTGAACGAATCGGCAGACTCGATTCGATTTTACTGAACCCGTCTCGGAGGATCAGTCCAAGTGAATAGAGAGAAGGGATCGGTGATCGCATTGTGCTGGGCAATCCCCGTCCTAGTTTTCGTTTCTACTTTCACGGCTACTGGCCAGACGTCAGCGGGAGTTGCCGTGGGAGCTCAATACGATTCGACGCACGTTTATGTAAACCCTCACGATCTCGACGACTTCGTCAAAAGCTTTATCGCTACTTGCGGCGGCCAGGCTTCAAAGCGCTCTGTGACGAATGTCTTGCCCGTGCCCAGTAGCACGGAATTTCAATACATATGGACTCCGGTAGGCACATTGTCTGTGTTCGCCTACCAAACACCAATCCCATTTCCTTTCGGCCAGGAGCGTACTGGATATCTTGTGACCGATATGGCGGAGGCGATCCGCGACGCTCGCTCCGCGGGCGCGGAGGTAATTGTTGAACCATTCAAGGATCCCATCGGCATCGACGCTGTGATTCGGTGGCCGGGGGGTGTCAACATGCAGCTTTATTGGCACACCATGCCTCCGAAATACTCGCCCCTGACAACGATTCCCGAAAACCGAGTTTATTTGTCGCGCGATCAGGCCGATAACTTCGTCAACGATTTCGTGATGTTCGCGCACGGCAAAGTCGTTTCCGATGAAAAGCACGCCGAAGCCGGCGAAATCGGGCGCCCGGGAGAGCTTTACCGGCGGATACGGATCACCTCATTGTTTGGCGGGATGCTCGTATTGGTAACAGACGGTCACCTTCCTTATCCGTTCGGCCGTGAAATGACTGGATATGAAGTGGCTGATCTCGGGGGCGCACTCACAAAAGCAAGAGTGGCGGGAGTGAAGCTTCTCTTCGGCCCCTACACATCGAGCGATCGTTCCATCGCGATTGTGGAGTTTCCCGGTGGATATATCGCCGAGCTTCACGGGCCGAAGGCCGATGCATTCAGCGTCCAGAAATGACATCGCAGACTGGGCTTTTCGAATGATAGATTCCTCTCCCTCAGCGTTTCACCCGGCGCTTCGAATGATATATAGCGACGCAATTCCCCGACCTCAGGTAGCTGCACCGTCATGAGGAACAGCCGCAGCCCGTTGACGACTTGCGCAGCGCAAGAATGCAGCCGAAATTCGGCGAAGACCAAATCTGCAAACGAGTTCCACGACCAAATGCCGGCTCGCATATTCGGAATGGCTTAACCGTGGCGCTCTTTGGTTCTGCGACTGCGATGAAGGCGTGAGTGCTTGGGAGATCCATCCTGGATGCATTCGAAACGCAAATAGCCGACAAATGACTCCCGAAAGCAGGCGTCGTGAACTGCGACCGCTACGATGCGATCACCGAGGTTTTCTTCCTGTTCGCAGAGACGAATCCTGCGAGGGTGGTGTATATTATCGCGTTTCGGTCCTGCACAGCCGAAGTCAAGGAGGTTTTGTGATCCCTTCAGGAGCCTCGATACGCATTCTGTGCGTAACGGCCTTGATTTTTGGAGCGGTAGTTTCCTACGCCCAAACTTCCTCAGATTCTGTTTCGAACACCTCAGGTCAAAGTCTTCCTTCTGGAAATATTGCAAATGTTTTTTCAGGCAGCGTGCCGATAAAACCCATTCCAGGACGCATGGCACTGTCGCTGGAAAATGCGATTGATCTTGGTTTGAAGCACAACCTGGGACTGCTGCTTTCACAAGCTGACACGCGCACCGCCCGCGGGCAACGCTGGCACGAATTGAGCGCGCTGCTCCCGCAGGTAACAACTGCACCTTACGCAGCAGAGTCCAAGGTCAATGTTGACGAACTCGGCTTTGCGGGTCTCGCCACTCTATTACACATCTCGCCGGCGGTAGGGCCGTTTTCCTATTTCGATGCCCGCGCGGCAGTGAGTCAGTCGTTGTTCGATTGGAAATCCATTAACACTGCTCGCGCCGCAAGCGAAAATGTAAAATCGGCCGACTACACAGTCCTTGACGCTCGCGATCTCGTCATCCTCACAATTGGCTATGTCTACTTCCAGGCGGTTGCTGATGAGGCCCGCATTGCCACCGATGAGGCGCAAGTCGAGACGGCACGGACGCTCTTTAATCAAGCGACGGACCAAGTCAATGCGGGCACTGCCGCCGATATCGATGCATTGCGCACCAAGGTCGAACTGCAGACTCGGCAGCAACAACTGATCCAGGCGAAGAACGACTTTGCCATTCAGAAGATCACGGTCGCACGTGTAGTCGGTCTAGCCACGCGGCAGGATTTCGACCTTACCGATAAATCACCGTACCAGGCGCTTGATGGTTTAACAATCGAAGAAGCATTGCCGCGCGCATACGCCGCGCGATCCGACTATCGTGCTGCCGAAAGCGCAGTTCGCGCTGCGGAGTTATCGCGTAAGGCAGCGGTCGCCGGCTATTTCCCGTCGATCTCTTTCGGGGCAGATTATGGAAACGGCGGGGCTCATCCGTCGGATTCCACTCGGGTGTACGACGTACGCGGGACGCTCTCGATCCCGATCTTTACCGGCAACAGCGTGCATGGTGACGTTCAACAGGCCGACGCACGGCTCGAACAGAGCCGTGAGCGGCTGGACAACCTACGAGAGCAAATCGAAGCAGATGTGCGTACAGCGTTCTTGAACCTTCAGTCTTCTGCAGAGCAGGTGAAGGTTTCGCAAAGCAACATCGAGTTGGCGGACCAGACGCTGGCGCAATCGCGCGATCGCTTCAGTGGAGGCGTGACCGACTCAGTAGAAGTGGTGCAATCGCAAGAAGCGGTTGCGAGCGCGCACGAGCAATACATTTCCAGTCTTTATAAGTATAATTTTGCAAAAATTTCTCTCGTTCGTGCCTTGGGTGCTGGTGCTCCGGGCGTAAAGGAATATTTCTCAGGAAAATAAGATGGCAGACGACAATGTGTCTTCGTTGCCCCATTCTGATCCTCCGGCAAATTCAATGACTACGGCCGAGCGGAAGTATTCACCGGAAGCGCGCCGGAAGCGCCGCAGGAACCTTATTATCCTCATCGCCGTGGTCGTGGCGATTGTCGTGGGCCTGCTCTTGTGGCGTTATTTCAGCAGCTATGAATCGACCGATGATGCCCAGGCCGATGTCCATCTTTATCCAGTCAGTGCGCGCGTCTCCGGCTATGTAATTCGCGTGAGCGCCAATGACAATCAATGGGTGAACAAGGGTGATGTTCTGGTTGAAATCGATCCAACCGATTATCAGGTTACGCTCGCCGAGGCGCAGGCAAACCTGGCCAATGCCGAAGCCACGGCGCGATCGCTGAATATCACGGTACCGATCACATCCGTGAACTCATCCAGTCAAATGAAGTTCACTGCCTCGGGCGTAGAGGATGCCCGTGCTGCAATCAGCGCGGCTGAAAAGCAACGGGACGCTGCTCATCAGCAAGTGGAAGCGGCCGAGGCGAACGATGTAAAAGCTCAAGATGACCTGCGCAGATATAAACAGCTGGTCGATAAGCGGGAAGTTTCACAGCAAATTTACGATCAGGCGCTCGCGACAGCGAGATCGAGCACTGCTAACGTCGCCGCCGCGCGGGCCAGCGAATCTGCTGCGCAACAATTTGTTCAACAAGCGCAGAGCCGCCTGACTCAGGCAAATGCTAATCAAGCATACGCGGAGACAGGTCCGCAGCAAGTGTCATCCACGAAGGAAAAAGTTCAGGCTGCGATCGCGGACGTTCAGCAGAAGCGGGCGCTCGTTCAGCAAGCCGAGTTGAACCTGCAATACACCAAAATCGTGGCCCCAGTCAGCGGGGAAGTGAATAAGACGGTGGTTGAAGGACTCAATGTGGAACCGGGGCAGCAATTGCTGACGGTTGTCCCTCTGGATGAAATCTGGATCACGGCCAACTTCAAGGAAACTCAATTGAAGCACATGCAGGTCGGGCAGAAAGCAGACATTCATGTGGATTCAAGCGGCAGAACTTTGCACGGCCGCGTTGACAGTATCGCCGGCGCAACCGGGCCGCTGTTCAGTTTGCTTCCGCCTGAAAATGCCACGGGAAACTACGTGAAGATTGTGCAGCGAGTGCCGGTGAAGATTGTTCTTGAGCCGGGCGAAAATCGGGACCGAAGGCTTCGTCCGGGCATGAATGTAGTTCCAGACGTATACCTGAAATGAGCACCGCGGCAATCACGCTTGACCAGGAGAATTGGCGGCCACGTTACAACCCGTGGCTGATCGCGGTGGTTGTGGCGCTCGCAGCTTTCATGGAGGTGCTCGACACGAGCATCGCCAATGTGGCGCTTCCATACATGGCTGGGAATCTGGGCGCGAGCAACGACCAGAGCACATGGGTTCTGACTTCTTATCTGGTGTCGAACGCCATCATTCTGCCCATGACCGGCTGGCTCGCGGGGGCATTTGGCCGCAAGCGCTTCTTTATGAGTTGCCTTGGCATCTTCACGGTCAGTTCTTTGCTGTGCGGAGTCGCGCCGAGCTTAAGTTTTCTTCTTCTCTTTCGAGTTCTGCAGGGAGCCGGTGGCGGCGGATTGCAACCGATGGCGCAGGCCATTTTGGCGGACACTTTTCCGCCAGAAAAACGCGGACTTGCATTTGCTCTGTATGGAATCACCGCGATCATGGCGCCGACAATCGGTCCGACTCTGGGCGGATGGATAACGTTCAACTACTCCTGGCGATGGATCTTCTTCATCAACCTTCCCGTTGGTGTGATCACGTGGCTGTTGGTACGCAGGTTCGTGGAAGATCCTCCCTACCTTCAGAAAATGAAAAAAGCTGGCGTGAAGTTGGACTACATAGGAATCGCGCTCTTGACCGTCGGGGTGGGCGCTTTGCAGATTCTGCTCGACAAAGGTCAGGAAGATGATTGGTTTGGATCGCGCTTCATCACGACGCTCATCATTGTTTCTGCGACGTGCCTGATCTCGCTGGTGGTGTGGGAGTGGTTTGCGAAAACACCGATTATCGATGTGCGGATGTTCAAGAGCTTTAACTTTGCCAGTTCCAGCCTCATGATGTTCATGCTCGGTATTCTTCTGTTCAGCAGTCTGGTTCTGATGCCGCAATTCCTGCAAACGCTCTTAGGCTATACCTCGCAACTCGCCGGACTCGCGCTTTCGGCGGGAGGATTGGTCTTGCTGATAGAAATGCCCATCATGGGTCAACTCACAACGAAGATTCAGGCGCGCCGCTTGATCGGCTTCGGCTGGCTAGCCTTGTCAATTGCGATGTTTTACTCGACAAAGCGAATCGACCTGCAGATCAGCTTTAGTGCCGCTACGTGGCTCCGCATTACACAGGTCATAGGGTTAGGTTTCCTTTTTGTTCCGATTACGCTGGTCGCATACATTGGAATCGCGCCCGAGAAAAACAATTCGGTGGCTGGCATCGTGAACTTCATGCGTAATATGGGCAGCAGCGTAGGCACTTCGCTGGTTACGACGGTTATCGCTCGCCGTTCGCAACTCCATCAGCTAAGGCTGGTGGAAAAAGCGAGAGTTGATAATCCAAACTTTGAAAACTCAGTGCAAGGCTTTACGCGCCACTTTATTAATGGCGGCTTAGGAAAGCACGAAGCGCTCGCAACCGCGTACGCCCGGATTTATCAGGCAGTGCAGGCGCAGGCCGCGTGTCTCGCTTACATTGATACGTTCATGGTTCTTTGCGTTGCCGCAGGGATCATGTTCTTTCTGAGCTTTCTTCTGGAGAAGAATGATCCTGGAGGCGGTGGTGTGCACGTAGCCGAATAACTGTTACGTGATCTCGCCGATCTCCAAGTAATTAATTAGGCAAAGGAAAGTTCGATTTTATGGTTAACATCATCACGATTGAACGCGAGTACGGGTGCGGCGGGGGAGATATCGCTCAACTCGTTGCGGACCGACTGGGCTGGAAGCTCTGGGACCAGCGATTGACCGAGGAAATCGCGAGACTCGCGAATTGCCCAAAGCAAGTGGTCGAAGCGCGTGAGGAACGAAACGATCCGCTGTATTACCGACTTTTTAAATCCTTCCTGCGCGGAAGTTATGAAGGCAGCATCAATGCTCCGAAGCTCCATCTCGTGGATAGCGAGACGATTCTCAAGACTACAAGGCGCGTGGTCGAACACGCTGCCGAACGTGGGAACTGTGTGATTGTGGGCAGAGGTTCGCAGCAGTTTCTCAAGAGCCGGGCAGACACCCTGCGCGTGTTTCTTTATGCCCCGAGAGAAGACAAGGTCAGGCGGCTGCTGGCTCGCGGTAAAACCGAAAAAGAGGCCGAAGAACTCGTCGATAGCGTCGACCGGGAGCGGGCCGATTTTATCCAAAAGTATTTCAATGTTGAATGGCCGGACCGCGCGATTTACCACACGATGATAAACACTGTAATAAGCGATGAAGCTGTGGTTCACATGATTTTGGACTTCAAGGAAGCCTATCAAGCGGGAGCTACGGCATGACCGCTTCGGAATTGCAATGCGACTATATTTCGAAGAACTTGGCGGCCGGCTACGAGAAGAGCCGGCTCTGAACCTCGACAACTTGCGCGGGTGCGGAACACTCCTCATCATCGTTTGCCACATGATTGATTCGAGTGCTGATGGGATAGCACCGCATCCTGCACGCATCGTAGGGTTTCAGCGTTTCCGAAATCACCTGAATATTCTTCATCCCGGGATCAAGCCACAGGTCATAATCCGCCTGGTCGAGGATGACCGGCATGCGATCGTGGACGGCTGAGGTCACAGCATTTGGCGTCGTAGTCAGAATCGAACAGGATTTGGTCCAGTGTCCGCTCGGGTCTTTCCGTCGATCCCAGATGCCGGCGAAGGCGAACAGCTCTCCGTTATTGACCTCGAAGCAGTACGGTTGGCTGGTCTTGCCGTTGCGCTGGCCGAGTAGGGGGCCAACGTTGCTGTTGGTCCCCCCTCTAAGAACCGTGCGTGAGAGTTTCCAGCTCACACGGCTCAAGTTTCCGGGAACGCTCAGATCATGAACGCGCACGATGCGGAGCGACGGCGTAGCGTCTGGACAGATACGGAGTCCAACTCGGGTCGTAAGGATTCAGGCCGGACCGAACCTTCACATGCCTTACGATTCGCACAGAAGCTGCATGAAACAAGCGGACACGAAGAGGCGAGCCCTGCGCGTCCACAGTGTCACCGAAGAACCACCAGTCACGTGTTCCCACACGGTCGAAATACTTCTGCTTTATCCAACCAGCCCCTTTTCGGCGGTGACGGGCGTACGCCCATCCCCAGAGCATCCTGAATATCGCAGCATCGAGTCGTGCGAAAACGCGCTTGGAGACGACATGGCGGTGGTAGTTGGCCCATCCCCTTACAATCGGATTTAATCGGTTAATAAGAAGATGAGCGGTACTACCCAAGTACTCTCGGACGATCTGCTTCACTTTGGCGAGAACAGACACAACACTCTTCCGAGCGGGCTTGATAAACAACTTGCCGTGCGGATAGCGCCGAATGTTCTGCCCAAGGAAGTCGAAACCCTTTTCTATGTGCGTGATCAAGGTCTTTTCCGAAGAAAGGACCAAACCACGTTCAGCCAGGAAGGATTCGACCAGCGGCTTCACCGTCATTCTCAGCAACTCCTCGGAGTGTCCGGTGATGATGAAGTCGTCCGCATAACGGATCAAATGTACTTGCGCTGCTCGACCACGCTCGGAGCCTTTTCCGCGTACCGGGAAAACTTCCCGGAGCCGGCGTTCGAGGCCGTCGAGAGTGATGTTTGACAGCGCAGGCGATATGATTCCGCCCTGCGGTGTGCCAGAGATCGTATCGTAGAATACTTGTTTTTCCAGGTAGCCCGACTTTAGCCACTTGTGGAGGATCGCTTTGTTCAGGGGAACATTGTCGAGCAGCCACTGATGACTAATGTTGTCGAAGCAGCCTTTGATGTCGCCTTCGAGCACCCAGCTAGGGTTTTTGTGGCAGAGCGAAGTGAAGCATTGTTCAATCGCGTCCGCACAACTTCTCCCCTGCCGAAAGCCGTAGGAATTCTGATCCGCAGTGGTTTCCGCGACCGGATCGAGCGACAGCAGATACAAGGCTTGCATGGCTCGATCCCGCATCGTTGGGATTCCTAACGGTCGGAGCTTCCCATTGGCCTTCGGGATGTAAATCCGCCGCAGAGGCATGGGGCGGTAACCTCGTGCCGTCAGCGAAATCACACCTTGAAGCTTCTTGTGTCGTGTGTCCCAGAGTTCGCCATCCACTCCAGGCGTTTTTCTACCGTCGTTCACTGTTACCCGGCGCACGGCAAGTAACTTGCCGCTGGCCGAGTGCGTAAGAAGATGTTGCAAGGCTTTCACCTTGTTCCATTTCTTTTGCTGCACCGCCTTCACGATACGCGCCTGGAGTCGGCGAACATTGTCCTCAATGGTTCGCCAATCAACAGCGTCCCATGCTGAACTCGTGTTTAGGATTGCACCAGCTTGCGCCGTCATCTGCCGATCCTATTGGGCCGATTTGCCAAGTTCTCTCGTGATCGGAAACCAAGAGGAAGTCTGCCCGCTTTCGCGTCGGATAATGTCGCAATCCGTATTCCGACCATTACAGTCGGACGTTCGCTTTCTCCTCTATCCTCTACCCGCATCACCGTTGCATGACCTTGCGGCCTGGCTACCCCGAAGTGAGCAAAGCGGGCTTACCACGTTCCACATGCGTGACAGAATGGGTTAGGTCCCTCCTACTATACCGACGGCCTTTTCGCCCACGACGGGTGAGAATGGAGCACCCGTTCCAGCCGCAACCTCGGAGCCTAACAGCATCTTTGACCCCTTCATTCTTGACGATACTTAAAGAGGTTCGCATCTGCTGACCCTACCACTCACCCTAGCCCCGATCCGCCTCGATGCTGGCAGAAATATCGTCCCCTCACGGTTTCGATACCCGTCTTGCGACGGTGGGATACATTGTCCGAGGGCTTCTAGACGAGTCGTTACCGAATCGCCATACCTCGTAGGGTACTGCCAATGGGATGGCAGGTCCGGTCGAGTAGTGCTCGCCGGACAATCACACATGCAGCTTCGTGTCGCGACCACTCGTAAAATCCATCTGCCGGAATCAGGCATCTGCGACTGGTCAACGGGTCGCGAAACGCGGGCTTGGCTGCCGCCGTTTCGGAGCGGGCATTGATCAGCACGCCAGCCGCGGACACGTCTTTCGACCACGACGGGATCAGACCCCAACGCATCAACGACAATTCTCGGCGAGGTTCTTTCGGATTCTGGCGGATGACTGGGACAGGCTGGGTGGGCGCGATGTTGTAGCGCGGGGTCCAGTCTTCATCCGATGGAAGTGCGTCGAAATATTCCTCGACTAACTGCTTTCTTCGCGATAGCCGGTAGCGCCCGCACATGAGGAGATTATGGCAGACCCAGAAGAAAAATTGGCAGTGTTGCGGTTTGGCTTACGCGCTGGTCCGATTTAGCGGGAGATCCATCGCTCCGCCTGAAAATCGGCTGTTAAGACAACCCAAATTGCGATGGCGAACAAAAGGCGAATATGTTAACCTGCTTCACTATGGCGCGGCGCCCTGATTCGCGGAAGTCCGAGGTGTTGAACGAGAAGGATCTCAAGGAACTCCGGCACAATCTCGCGCACCTCAGTGCGGCTGCGGTGCGCGGTTTTTGCGAGCGCGCTTACCAGGATTGCCGGATGATTTACAACCGCCTGCCGAGCCCGCGACAGATGCAAACACTGGTGCAGATCTGGAAACAGTTATGGAAATGGCGCTGATCTCCGAACATTCAGCCCGTATCAGCTTTGCTGCCGCTCTTCGTGTGGAACTCGTGGAGCGTGCGCAGAAGTACGCTCAGGCTGAAGAATTGCCCCATTGTCTGAGCTACGGCGAAGCCCCGACTTTGTGCTTTGCACCTTATGAAGACGGCTCGCGCCATGGGAACTTTCTGCAGAGAAGCTACACGGCGATGCTGGCAAATCCGGCGTGGATCAAGCGCCTGGGGAAGGTACATACGCAAGGCTGGCGATCTTTGCCCAAGACTGACCGGGGGCGCTGGATGGAGCTTGATGCCTGCACGAGTTCGGACGCGCTGCTGATGAACGTATTCTGCTATCCGGGCGTGTCGCGAGATGGCGGCATTTTGGCTCTGCTGGGTGCAGAGCCGGGAGCGACGCTTTGTTTTGGCTACAAGGCTCGTGTTCCTCTTGCCAACGGCAGATTCGATCGCACAGAAGTTGATTTGCGATTGGGAGGTTTATTGATCGAGGCGAAACTGACCGAGCATGACTTTCAGAGCGCGAGGAAGGACGTTGTGCTGGCCTATCGTGATTTCGCCGAGGTGTTCGATTGGCAGGAGCTCTCTCAGACGGAAGACCAGTACCTCTCGTACCAGCTTCTGCGCAACGTGCTGGCTGCCTACGCTCTGCAATGTTCATTCTGCGTTCTGGTGGATGTGCGAAGGCCGGATCTGGTGGATGCGTGGTATGCGGTAATGAAGTGCGTAAAATCGGTTGAGCTGAGGACCAGATTGAGGATTGCAACCTGGCAGGAAGTTGCGCAGGTCGCTCCTCCAAAGCTACGGGCTTTCTTATCGACTAAGTACGGAATCGTGGATTGATGACTGGCTGGCGACTTTGTGAGAAAACCTCGAGGATGACTTCGTTGATGGAGCCAGTCTCGGATCCGTCCAAGTTTGTCACGACTCGCCTTCTCAACAAGCTATTCCGTCTGCAATAGAATTGGTTTTATGCCCACGGGGGCCGTACCGCTAATGGAATAGCTGGCACCCGTCAGATCGTCGTAGCTCACGTAAACTAAAGGAACGGAATGCTGACTCGATGTGCACGTGCCGTTGCTGCAGATCTGCGACGTGTCCCAGATTATTTCTGCGAGCGATCCGCTCGATTGCGTCAGCGTGCAGGTCCAGACGGTGCCCGTCACCGAGCAAGCTCCCAGAGTGGATCCTAGCAACCAGTCATATACCTGTTGATAGGCAAGTCCCGGTTTGCAAATATAGCCGCTGGTGAACGTTGTAGAACAGCCGCTGTTGCTGGTCGGGCTCCAGAGCGTGCCATACGCGGAATTATCCCACTGGTACCAATATGAGCGGGAGATTCCTGATGCCCATTGCATGACGGCGAAGCGCGCGACGAAGGCGGCTTCCATATCAGGATCGCCATCGCTCACCTCAGTGGCTTCGGAATTTTCACCCCATCCGCCTTCACCGATCCAGAATGGCTTGGCTAGATCTGCGGCAATGAGGTAGTTGCGCACGATGGCCAGCTCATTCGGAATTTGCTCCGGCGTGTAAGTGCTGGGATAGAGATGAGCTGAAATAATGTCGACGGCTGCACTACCGGCCGAACCCGTGGTGCATCCGGTGCTGCTGGCGGAACACGAGTTGTTTGCGCATGTGCAATAGAGCAGATTCTGCATTACCTCCGGATAGGGAGGATTCTTGCCATTCTGAGTTGGATTGGTCGATGGCATCACCATTTGCGCGGTCGGGTCGATGCCGATGACGGGATAGCCAGCCTGTCCACACGTGGTGTTCAACGCTGTTATGGGATCGCTAGAATTCCCGATGATGATGCAGCGGGCGTCTTGCATCAACCGCAGCAGTTGAGCGTACGTCCCACGGTAAGCGACCTGAACATTGCCGCCGCTATCGTAGCCCGGATCGAGTTCGGGCGAGCGATAACATTCGTTGCACGGTTCCCAATACTTGATCTTGGCATGCGTGGCCAGATACGAAGTGGTGTTAACGTGCTGGGCAATATTCTGCACCCAGGTGCGCCAGGTTAAGTTCGTACCTGTGCCGTCGGCATTGATGTCGGTGGGCAAATCGCACTCGCCGTAATATTTTGATCCCAGGCTGGACGCATAGTCGCATGTTTTATCCGTGGGATTGGAAGACGCCCAATTGGGAACCCGCCAAAGCGTGTATAAGATGTCGTTGATTCCGGCAGCTTTGTAGTCTGCCAGCACATTGTCCAGGTTGGTCCATACAAACGTATTGACGGCAGTGTTCAGGTTCGGCCATTGTGCGGAAGCGGAGTCCCAGATGCGGCCCGTCCCTTCCATCGTAGCTGGAATTGGCGAAGTGAGAAGGTGCAGATGCATGCCGAAGAAAGTGTTCTGCACGGGAACCAAAGAGCCGACGGTGACGGAGGCTGTGCCCACGCTCGCGCTGTTGGCTTGCGCGATGGCAGTAATGGTGTGGCTGCCGATCAGCGTAGGAGCCGTGTAGATGCCGGCTGTCGAGATGGTTCCAATGGTTGAGTTCCCGCCGGCAATTCCATCGACGTTCCACGTGACGTTCTGATTCGTAGCTCCGGTCACCGTCGCGCTAAATTGCTGGGTTGCACTCAATGCGACAGAAGCGCCAGAGGGTGTAATCGAAACTGTAGGCGGCGACACTGTAAGAGTGCCCGCCGCAGTGAGCAGGTTCGCGCCCCAAGTTGCCTCGATGGTGCTGGAGCCGCCTGCGAGGGCGACTGCAAGTCCGCCGCTGCTCACGGTCGACACAGCAGGATTTGAGGAACTCCATGTGACCGCGCTGGTGACGATCATTGAAGTGCCGTTGCTGTAATTTAATGTGGCCGTGAACTGCTGCTGTGCGCCGTCATAAACCGATGACGTTGAAGGAGTGACGGTTAGTGATACGGCTACGGCTGGGTTTACCACCAAAGACGCAGAGCCGGTGATCGAACCGGAATTTGCAGAGACTGTTGTATTTCCTGGATAAACGCTGGTCGCATAGCCGATGGAATTTATCGCTGCGACAGCGGGAACAGAGGACGTCCACATCGCCGATTGAGTGATGTCCTGGGTCGAGCCGTCGGTGTAGGTTCCGGTGGCGGCAAATTGCTCGCCGTAGCCCAAGGCTATTGAAATAGAAGCCGGAGTAACTGCAATCGAAACCAGACTCGCCTGGGTCACAGTGATAGTGGTGGACGCAGAGATGGAGCCTGAGGTGGCCGAGATGGTTGCGGTGCCTTGGCCGGAGCTGGTGGCGAGCCCATAGCTGCCTACTGCGTTGCTGATGATCGCAACCGTCGCCGTCGACGAACTCCAGGTCGCAACCGTGGTTAGATCCTGCGTGCTGCCGTCTGTGTAAGTGCCCGTCGCCGTGAACTGCTGTGTCGTGCCCAGAGCAATCGTCGGCGTTGGTGGATTGATCGCAATCGAAACTAGCGCCGCCGGGTTTACTGTGAGGGCGGCCGTCGCGCTGATTGTGCCGGAAGTGAAGCCGATCGTCGTCGTGCCCGTGCCCAGCGCGTTGGCCAGTCCCGCCGTGTTCGTGGTGTTGCTGATTGTTGCGACGTTCGCTGCCGTCGAACTCCACTGCCCGCTTTGCGTCAGGTTCTGCGTGCTGCCGTCGGTGTAAGTCCCGGTCGCTGTGAACTGCTGCGTCGTGCCTAGCGCCACCGTCGCCGTCGTCGGAGTGATGGCAAGCGACACCAGCGTTGCCGCCGTCACCGTAAGCTCTATCGTACTGCTCACCGTTCCAGAAGTCGCGGTTATGTTGGCCGAGCCGATTGCGATGCTTTGCGCGAGGCCGGTGGTGTTGATGGTCGCCGTCGATAGTGTGTCGGACGACCACGTCACCGTGCTGGTCAGGTTCTGCGTGCTGCCGTCGGTGAATGTGCCTGTGGCTGTGAACTGCTGCGTCGTGCCCAAGGCAATCGACGGCGTTGCCGGAGTTACAGCAATCGATACGAGTGTCGCGGCGGTCACCGTCACCGTGGTCGATCCGCTGATGGAGCCGGTTGTGGCCGTGATGTTCGCGCTGCCTTCGCCGACGCTGCTGGCTAGCCCCTGCGTCGGCGCAGTATTGTTGATCGTCGCCACAGTGGACGTATCCGAACTCCACTGCACGGTGTCGGTGATGTTCTGCGTGCTGCCGTCGGTGTAAGTCCCGGTCGCGGTGAATTGCTCGGTGGTGCCCATCGGAATCGTGGGAATCGCCGGTGTCACCGCAATCGAAACCAGGACCGCAGGGCTGATGGTAAGCGTCGTCGACCCACTGATCGTGCCGGAAGTGGCTGTCACCGTGGTGCTGCCGAGAGCCACGCTGCTGGTGACTCCTTGATTGCTGACCGTGGCGATGCTGCTGTTGGCCGTAGTCCAACTCGCGGTGGTGGTCAGGACCAGCGTGCTGCCGTCGCTGTAGGTTCCGGTCGCGACCAACGCTTCGGTCGTGCCAAGGGCAAACGATGGATTGGCCGGCGTCACGGCAATCGATACCAGAGTGGCCGCTACAACGTTGAGCGTGGCCGAAGCGCTGATCGTCCCTGAGGTAGCCGTGATGGTAGCCGTGCCTACTGCTACGCCGTTCGCCAGACCACCTGCGGCAACTGTCGCCACCGAAGTCTGAGGCGAACTCCAACTCGCTGTGCTCGTCAGATTCTGAGTACTGCCATCGCTATAGGTTCCGGTCGCGGTGAACTGCTGCGTGTTACCCACAGCCACGGACGCGATTGCGGGAGTAACGGAAATCGAAGTCAGCACAGGAGCTGTCACCGTCAACGTGGCCGAACCGCTGATCGTCCCCGAAGTCGCCGTGATCGTTGCGGTGCCCTGGGCCGCGCTCGTAGCCAGCCCACCGCTGCTAACCGTGGCAGTCGACGTCGCTGAAGAAGTCCAGATCGCAGTGCCAGTGAGGTTCTGCGTGGTGCTGTTGCTGTAAGTCCCAGTGGCCGTGAATTGCTGTGTGTAGCCAGCTACTACCGACGCGGTCGCGGGCGTGACGGCGATCGAGACTAGCACCGGTGAAGATATGGTGACGCTAGCAGAACCGGTTACGCTGCCGGAGGTGGCGGTGATGTTGGTGGCTCCCTGAAGATTTCCGCTCACCCATCCGGCACTCACGGAGGCAACCGTCGGCGACGAAGAGGTCCATGTGCCGGATGCGGTTAGATCTTGCGTGCTGCCATCGGTGTAAGTGCCCACGGCGTCAAACTGCAGTCCGGTTCCGAGCGGGATCGACGCACTGACCGGTGTAATTGCGATGGAAACCAGAGTGGGACCGGCCACGGTGATAGTGGTAGACGAAGAGATGGAGCCTGAAGTGGCGGAAATGGTGGCGGTGCCTTGCCCGGAGCTGGTGGCCAGCCCGTAGCTGCCTACTGCATTGCCGATGATCGCAACCGTCGCGGCCGACGAACTCCAGGTCGCAACTGTCGTCAGATCCTGCGTGCTGTTGTCTGTGTAAGTGCCTGTCGCTGTGAACTGTTGTGTTGTCCCCAGAGCAATCGTCGGCGTCGGTGGATTGATCGCAATCGAAACCAGCGCCGCCGGATTCACTGTGAGGGTGGCTGTCGCGCTGATTGTCCCTGAGTTGATGCCAATCGTTGTGGTGCCCGTGCCGAGTGTGCTGGCCAGTCCCGCCGTGTTCGTGGTGTTGCTGATTGTTGCGACGTTCGCTGCCGTCGAACTCCACTGCCCGCTTTGCGTCAGGTTCTGCGTGCTGCCGTCGGTGTAAGTCCCGGTCGCTGTGAACTGCTGCGTCGTGCCGAGCGCCACGGTCGCCGTCGGCGGAGTGATTGCAATCGACACCAGCGTTGCCGCCGTCACCGTCAGCTCTGTCGTACTGCTCACCGTCCCAGAAGTCGCGGTTATGTTGGCCGAGCCGATTGCGATACTTTGTGCCAGCCCGGCGGTGTTGATCGTTGCCGTCGATAGTGTGTCGGACGACCATGTGGCCGTGCTGGTCAGGTTCTGCGTGCTGCCGTCGGTGAATGTGCCTGTGGCTGTGAACTGCTGCGTCGTGCCCAAGGCAATCGACGGCAGTGCCGGAGCCAGTGTGATCGACACCAGCGTCGCCGCGGTCACCGTCACAGTGGTCGATCCGCTGATCGAGCCCGACGTCGCCGTGATGTTCGCATTGCCCTCAGCGACGCTGCTGGCTAGCCCTTGCGTCGGCACAGTGTTGTTAATCGTCGCCACGGTGGGCGTATCCGAACTCCACTGCACTGTGTCGGTGATGTTCTGCGTGCTGCCATCGGTATAGGTGCCGGTTGCAGTGAACTGCTGAGTCGTGCCCAGCGGAATCGTCGGGATTGCCGGCGTCACCGCGATCGAAACCAGTACTGCAGGACTGATGGTGAGCGTGGTCGATCCGCTGATCGTGCCGGAAGTGGCCGTCACGGTGATGCTGCCTAAAGCCACGCTGCTGGCGACTCCTTGATTGCTGACTGTCGCGATGCTGTTGTTCGCCGTAGTCCAACTGGCGTTCGTTAGTACTAGCGTGCTGCCGTCGCTGAAGGTTCCGGTCGCCGTCAGGGCTTGCGTGGTGCCGAGGGCAAACGACGGATTAGCCGGTGTCACGGCAATCGACACCAGCACAGCCTGTCCAACGTTGAGTGCGGCCGAACCGCTGATCGTCCCTAGAGTAGCCGTGATCGTCGCCGTGCCTACAGTCACGCCATTTGCCAGACCCCCTGCGGCAATCGTCGCCACCGAAGGCTGAGATGAACTCCAACTCGCTGAACTTGTTAGATTCTGCGTGCTGCCGTCGCTGTAGGTTCCAGTCGCGGTGAACTGCTGCGCGTCACCGGCAGCTACAGTCACGGTTGCGGGAGTGACCGAAATCGAAGTCAGCACAGGGGCCGTCACCGTCAACGTGGAAGAGCCGCTGATCGTTCCCGACATCGCCGTTATTGTCGCGGTTCCTTGAGCCACGCTTGTCGCTAACCCGCCGCCGCTGATGGTTGCAATCGTTGTTGCCGAGGAACTCCAGGTCACGGAACTCGTCAGGCTCTGCGTGGTGCCGTTGCTGTAAGTTCCAGTCGCGGCAAATTGCTGCGCGTATCCTGCGGCGACAGATGCTGTAACAGGCGTGACGGCGATCGAAGTCAGCACTGCAGCGGTAACGGTCAGTGTGGCCGAGCCACTGATTGTCCCTGACTTGGCTGTGATGGTGGCGCTTCCTTGCGTCAGGCTTGTAGCTAGTCCACTGCTGTTCACTGTCGCAATGGACGTGGCCGATGAAGTCCAGGTCGCGGTTGTTGTCAGACTCTGCGTGGTTCCGTTGCTGTAAGTTCCGGTGGCGGTGAACTGTTGCGCGTTGCCGGCTGCAACCGAGGCCGTCGTGGGAGTGACCGAAATCGAGATCAACGCCGCTGCCGTGACGGTGAAGCTTGCGGACCCGGTAATCGTGCCTGAAGTTGCCGTGATCGTCGCGGTTCCCGGCGCCACGCTTGTCGCCAAGCCGCTGCTGCTGATCGTAGCGATTGAGGAAGCCGAGGAAGTCCAAGTTGCGGTGCTCGTCAGCGTTTGCGTGGTGGCATTGCTGTAAGTTCCGGTCGCGGTGAATTGCTGCGTGTAGCCGGCCGCGACAGAAGCTGTGGCGGGAGCGACGGAGATCGAAGTCAGCACGGCGGCCGTGACGGTAAATGTGGCCGTGCCGCTGATCGTCCCTGATTTAGCGGTGATTGTGGTGTTTCCCTTCGCCACGCTTGTAGCCAAACCGCTGCTGCTGATGGTTGCAATCGATTTCGCTGAAGAGGTCCAGGTTGCCGTTGAGGTCAGCGTCTGCATGGTGCCGTTGCTGTAGGTTCCCGTGGCGGTGAATTGCTGCGTGTAACCGGCCGCGACCGAGGGTTTGGCGGGAGTAACCGAAATGGAAGTCAACACCGCGGCGGTCACTGTCAGTGTTGCAGAACCGCTGACTGTTCCAGACGCAGCCGTGATGGTGGCAGTTCCCTGGGCTACGCTCGTAGCGAGTCCGCTGCTATTGACGGTTGCAGCGGACGTGGCCGAAGAAGTCCAGGTTGCCGTGCTGGTCAGGGTTTGGGTGGTGCCGTTGCTGTAAGTTCCGGTCGCTGCGAATTGTTGCTTATCGCCAGCGGCCACCGAAGCTGTAGCCGGAGTGACCGAAATGGAAGTCAACACGGCGGCTGTGACCGTTAATGTCGCGGACCCGCTGATCGTCCCCGACTTCGCAGTAATGGTTGTGCTTCCCTTTGCCACACTGGTAGCCAATCCGCTGCTGCTGACCGTGGCAATTGATTTCGCTGACGAAGTCCAGGTTGCCGTCGTGGTCAGAGTCTGGGTAGTGCCATTGCTGTAGGTTCCTGTCGCCGTATATTGCTGCGTGTAGCCCGCAGCGACTGACGCAGTAGCGGGAGAAACCGAAATCGAAGTCAACACTGCGGCTGTAACCGTTAACGTCGAGGAGTCGCTGATTGTGCCTGACTTAGCGGTGATCGTCGCAGTCCCTTGCGCGATGCTCGTGGCCAATCCGGCGCTGCTTACCGTTGCAATCGTGGTGGCCGACGAAGTCCAGGTTGCCGTGCTGGTCAGGTTCTGAGTAGTGCCATTGTTGTAGGTTCCGGTCGCGGTGAATTGCTGCGTATAGCCCGCTGCGACGGAAGGTGACGCGGGAGTGACTGCAATCGAGACCAGAGAGGGCGCCGTCCCAGTACCGGTAAGCGTTACGAGCTGCGGACTCGAACCTCCGCTGTCGACCACCGTCAGAGTGGCATTGCGCGCCCCTAAAGCACCGGGCGTAAAGGCGATCGAAATCGTACAACTCGCCGCGGCGGCCAGAGTTGCCGGGCTGACCGGACAGTTGTTGGTCTCAGAATAATCCGACAAGCTCGAGGTGATGCTTGTAATCGTGATGGCCGAGCTTTGGGCATTCTTCAGCGTCACTTTGTGGACCGAACTGATCGTCCCCTGGACTTGGTTGCCGAATGCTACGCTGGTGGGACTGACGGTTACCGTCTGGGCGAGCGCCGGCAGCGTAACGAATGCAACGAAGCAAGCGAGGAGCCACGAACGATACAGTCCTGGACCGTTCCGCATCAATAGCACCGCTATCCTCAATTATTTACTGCAAAACCCGGGGCCCGCGCGAGAGAGAAGGAGGGGGAATCAGCTCTCTGCGCTAAAACTCTCTTAGCTGGAAAATCGAAACACTACAGACAAGCACGCCGATCTAGTCACGCAATTGTAGACGAGACCCGGCGATTGTCAAGGGGTTTGCCGGTGGTTGGGAGTGCGTCACTTGCATCCAAAATAGCGCGCTGCCGGAGGCGCGGGACACACGTACTCCATTGATCGTGCTGAGGATGATTCGTAACAGTAAGGAAGGGAGCTACTACTATGTGGAGGTCGATCGCGGCAGCAAGATCACGATGCACCGCCTCGACTGGATCAGCCGGAGAGTCGTCTGGACACAGCCTGATTCGGTGGCTATCTCTGTGGCCGCGGCTGCGGCACAAGGGAATTTGGTATACGGACGCCCGCAAGGCGCGGACGGGAAGTTTAGAACTGACGTCTATCCACGTTCCCCGCGACGGGAATGTATGCCGCACTCGCGCTTTTCGAATCCTGGCCACCGTCCTGCGCGGGGAGCTTCTCCCGGTTGGATGGCTCGCGTGCAGTGCGTGCATCCTACGCTGGGATAATTGCGATCATGGAGCGGGTTATAAGGCAAATTTCGCGCGCGGAGATAGCTCCACACCATATCGTGAGTCCAATCGGCGATGGCATTGATCTTCGCAACTCTCAAGGTCGGATCCCATTCAACCTTTCTGGCATCCGCCCGCGCGGAGGTTTGTTCGCGGCGAATGGCCGTGACCCATGCTTTTAGATGCGCTAGTTTTCTCTCCAGTGGTTCCACCTTTCGAATCCGGCAGCAGAGGTCAGGATCGCTGGTCCAGAGTTCCGATCCGTGAGTTCGAGCTTGTTCCTCTGGAGACAAAGAGGGAAGCACTCGCTCCACCTCAATTCCGTAGCGTTGCTCTACCTGCTCGATCAGCCGGTAAGTTTCTGGAAAGAGGAAAGACGTATCGAGAACGAAGACGCGCAAACGTGGCCAGACACGCGCGGCAATGTCGATCACCACAATTCCCTCGGGTCCGAAAGCCGACGCAATGGCCACATCCTGGCCGAAGGTCTCATAAGCCCAATGCAGAACCTGCTCGGCGGTCCAGTTCTCAGCTGGAGCAAGCACATGATCGAGGAGCCTCCAATCATCTGTGCGCAATTTCAGCTTCTGTTGTTCCGTGGTTTCACTCACACTCTCTCCTTTGGCAACACTGAAATAATTCACAACCTGGATTCGTTGGTCCGCGCTGGATTTGCGGGGATTTCGAGGGCACTACTGTCTTTCTAACTCGGTCAGAATAGGCGTGGCGAAATCTGCCCGTTACGTGCTGGGTCAGCGCAGATGCGCACACGACCGCCGCTTAATCTGCGGGCGAGAATTCGGATTTGTGGGGTGCACTGCGGTCTGCCAGGAGAGTCGGGCGCCTCGCCGCGGCTGGCGGGCAAGAAGCGGAGTAGGGTTCGGTGTCGCGAGTCGTTGGAGAGGTGGTTACCTACTTCACTAAAGAAGAATCTTTTTCGACGTAGGCGTCATGCACCACGGGCTGGCGGATCTGGCGTGTGCTCTCCGGCTGAAAGACATATTCCGGCACAATCCGCTTGATCCCCGCGCGAATCGGTGCGGCGCCGTCGATCGTCATGGAGGCTCGAAGCTGGTCAAGTTGAAGGCGCAACTCGTTCCAGTCTTTGATGGGCGCGCTGGTTCGCTTAATCTTCTTGAATGCCGTGGAGATTACCTGTTCATTTTTGTAGAAAAGTTCTTCATGGAGTTTTTCGCCTTCGCGCAACCCCGTGAACTGAATTTCCACATCGGGTTCGAACTTTCCAGAAAGCCGTATCAGGGTGCGAGCCAGATCCAAGATGCGCACGGGTTCACCCATATCCAGCACCAGGATGTCGCGATGATCTCCGATAGCAAATGCCTGCAAGACTAGCGTCACGGCCTCGCGCGTCGTCATGAAAAAGCGGGTCATCTCAGGATGAGTGACGGTTAACGGTTCATTCTTGTGCAGCTGTTCCTTCAGCACCGGGATGACACTGCCGCTCGACCCCAGAACATTTCCGAATCGCACGGACACACATCGCATCCTGTTTGGCGGACGGGAGGAGAGCACCAATTCGCAGATTCGTTTGGTCGCGCCCATGACGTTGGTTGGATTCACAGCCTTGTCGGATGAAATCAACACGAAATTTCCGCATCCGGATTCTTCCGCCAAATCCAACAACCCCACAAGGCCGAGCACGTTGTTCTTGACCGCCTCCTGAACGTTCGATTCCATCAGAGGCACATGCTTGTAAGCCGCGGCGTGAAAGATGATGTCCGGCGAAAACTCGGAGAAGAGCTTCCGAATCCTTTCCATATCGGTGATATCGACCACACAAATTGCGACTCGAGTGCCATTCGCAGGTTTATCGAGATCCCGGCGAAGAAAAAACAACCCTGTTTCGCTTTGATCGAAGCACACCAGAGTGGCGGGGTTGCACTCGAGCAGTTGGCGGCATAGCTCAGACCCGATCGAGCCAGCCGCTCCGGTCACAACCACCGTTCGGCCGCTTATTTCGTTTCGTACCGACTCCAGGTTAATCTGAATGGGATCGCGCCCCAGCAGATCTTCGAAACGGACTTCGCGCAGCTGACTGACGATCACCTCGCCCGCGATGATGTCCTTGAGCGCTGGAACGGTTTTGAAACTGATATGTTCGCGATTGCAAATATTCACAAATCTGCGCATCTGAGCGCCGGTGGCCGAGGGAACGGCAATCAGCACCTCGTCCGCCGATTGGGACGACAGCACGCCCGGCAGTTCATCCACGGTGCCGAGCACCGCGACATTGTTAATGCGCACTCCACGCTTCGAAGGATCATCATCCAGGCAGCCCACAGCTTCATACCCGCTTCCCGGCAGCCGGATTTCCTGCAGGACCGATTGCGCCGCAGATCCTGCTCCAATCAGAATCACTCGCTTACAAGTAGAGACATCTGCACGCATCGAGCCGGCCAACACACGGGTGAGCAGGCGCACACCCGCGAGCAATCCCGTTGTCAGCATCGCCTCCAACACGTAAACCGCCCGAGGCAGGGATTCGCCAACGAAGAGGTAGCGCGTGGAAAGCAGGAAGAGGACCGATCCTGTTCCAACAGCCTTGATGATGTCGATACCGTCGCCAATCCCTGCGTACTTCCACCATCCGCGGAATAAACCGAACGATGCCATGCCCGCGAGCCGGGCGAGAACCAACAAGGGGAGCGCGGAAAGCAGAATGCGGCGATCCGGCAATGTGAAGTCGAACCTCAGCAACCACGCCAGGAGAAGCGAGCATGCCACCAGGCAGGCTTGAAATATAGCGATGAACCATGGTCTACGTCGCAACAACAGATGCGACATTTTGTCGTGGATCGTGCGCATGAACTGTCCTTTCGTTCTGTGTCGTGAATTGGCGGCGATGTAACTCGGGAACGATCTGGAATGAAATATTGGCGGTGGACCGCTTGCCGCTTATGAACTGGACTCGCGACCCTGGTGACGAGCGTTCCTTGCCGTCAGACCCTCAGTCGCGGATTTCGCTCCTTCAGGAATCTTCCTCATGAATGTTCCTGATATCGAGCGGGCTCTGCGAGGGAACAATGTTTCCAGCACGATGCGGATGTCGGAGAAGAAATTCCGTTGTTTCTGGTATTCCAGCGAGATTCTCAATTTATCGGGCAGGATTTGCGAAATATACTGCTCTTCGATCTGTTCAGCGTGAAACCGCTCCTCTTCGTTGCGATAGGAGATCGAAGCTGGATCGGTAATTCCTGGCGGTTCCTGAAGAAGGACGGAATAGTCGGCGCGAAACAAGTACACATAGCGTTCGACTTCCGGTCTGGGGCCAACAAGTTGCATTTCTCCCTTCATCACATTGAACAGCTGCGGCAACTCATCGAGTTTGTACTTTCGAAGAAAGCGCCCGACCCGCGTGAGCCGGGAGTCCGCTGGCGCGGTCAGCAGACTGGACCGATCTGCCCCCGGAGCCATGCTGCGGAATTTCACCAACTTGAATAAGCGGAAATCTTTTCCCACCCGAGCCTGTGAATAGAAAACTGCCTCTCCATCATCGAGTTTGATGGCAAGCGCAATCAGCACCAGCAGAGGCGATAGCAAGATCAGCCCGACGGCCGCGGCGACGACGTCGAACGCATACCTCGCAGAGTGTCTTGTTATCGTGCTCACGTCCTGTGCGGAAAAAAATTCTCTTGAAGGTGAAGCCTTAAGGCGCCACGGCGCGCAGCTGTAGCGCTGGTCTTGCCTTTCGCATGTGCCTCTGCACCACGCCGGCGACGGCTTCGATCACCTCATCGGCATCCTGATCGGTCATCCGCGGCGACAAGGGCAGAGATACCACTCGCTGATATTCCCGGTTGGCGACAGGGAAGTCTTCCGGCCGGTACCGGTATTTGTCGCGATAGTAAGCATGCAGATGAATCGGAATGAAATGCACCGAGCAGCCGATCTTGCGCTCATGCAATTCGGAGATGAATTGATTCCGTGTAAGTTCCAGTTGCTCCAGATCCAATCGAAGCACATAGAGATGCCAGGCATGATCTACGTCGTCGCGCTCGGTCGGTTCGCATAATTCCGGGTGGCTGCGAAACGCGCTGTTGTAGCGCTCAACAATCCGGCGACGGCGGGCGTGGAAGCCAGGCAATTTGCGGAGCTGGTGCAATCCCAGCGCCGCCTGCATGTCGGTCAAGTTGTACTTGTATCCCGGGCGAACCACTTCGTAGTGCCACGATCCCTCCGATCCATATCGCTTCCAGGCATCGCGGTTCATGCCGTGAAGTCCCCACAAGCGGGCTTCTTCGAGCAAATCGCGAGGTGCGACCAGCATGCCGCCTTCGGCCGTCGTCAGGTTCTTGGTGGCGTAGAAAGAAAAACAGGTCAGCAGTGGAACCTTTGCCGAAGCCGCCATCGACCCGATCATTCGTCCCCTGTATCGAGCAGGCAAAGAGTGCGCCGCGTCCTCGATCACGGCTAACTTGTACTCGGCGGCAATTTCGAGAATGGCGTCGAGGTCACAAGGATGGCCGTAAAGGTGAACCGGCATGATCGCTTTCACGTGCACGCCTAAATTCTTCTGCGCGGCTTCGATCGCGTTGCGAAGTTTTCTCGGATCCAAATTGAGTGTGTCCTCTTCAACATCCACTAACACTGGCCGGGCGCCGACATGTTCGATCACATGCACGCCAGAGCAGAATGTAAGGGGCGTCGTGATTACAGCATCTCCGGGGCCGATTCCGAGTGCGAGCAACGAGAGGTGCAGGGCTGCGGTGCAGGAGCTGACCGCGAAGGCCTCGGGAGCGCCGATGAAAGCGGCGAACTCCTGCTCGAACCGCTTCACTTTGGGCCCGGTCGTGATCCAATCCGAGCGCAGCGTGTCGACGACTTCGGCAATCTCTTCTTCGCCGATCAGCGGCGGAGAAAACGGCAGGAACGTTTCTCTCACTTATCGTTCTCCATTTGGATTAGACGTTGGCTGTTACTTGAGACGCACAGCTCGACAGACCGCGGCGAATTGACGAATGCCGGCGCTCAAGCGTTAGGCAATCTTTGTGGCCGCAACGAGGAATCGCGGGCCGAGAAAGATGTCTGCGCCCGACGCACGGTGCAGCAGCGACGATGCCAGAGAATAGGCCCGCATGGCAAAGTCTCGTGGCAAGTGCGCCTGCCGGTTTCCAGGGAGCGGACGCATGTCTTCGACCTGGAACCCGGATCGCTGCAGCAGTATCGCCACCGATTTGGGGGTGAAATAAAAGAGATGATCGCTGCTCTGCAGAAGCGGTCGCCGGCTGCCGCTTACCAGCCTGCCGAGAGCCTTCGAGGTACGCCAGATGCGAGCGGTAGCCAAAGGCAGTTCGAGTAACAGCATGCCGTCCGGCCTTAGAACGCGGTGGACTTCAGCTAATTCCCGATGAGGTTCCGGGAAGTAATAAAAAGCGTCCAAAACGCTGACGACATCGAAGGAATTCTCGGCGAAACGCGCTGAGTGAATATCTCCGCGAAAAATTCGCACTCCCCTCGCGGCAGCCTTTTGCGCAGAGGCCGAAGCAAGCTCCAATCCCCAGGCATCCCACCCGGGGTTTCGCAGAAAGCGAGCGAGGAACAGGCCCGTGGCACAGCCCACGTCGAGAATCGTTCCGCGCTGCCGCTTTTGCTGAATATAATCCGCAACCCGGGAGAGCACGTTCTCTCGATTCAATTCAAACTTGCCTTCCAGCTCTTTCTCAGCCGTGTCAGCCGTCTGGAAATGTGCCAACAACTCGGCGGGAGATGGCTGAGGAAACAGATAACGTCCCCCGCAGTGAAGACATTTTCTGAGGAATTTGCCGTTGAATTCGGCAAGGTTTCGCTGTCCCGTTTCCAGGCACAAGGGACAACTCAGGGTTTCGGCGGCGGTTGGGACGGGCTCTGCTAAGGAGTTCACGCTGATCGAGACCTCATTTGTAGGCGACCACGCTATGGCCGCGAAGGCACCGGACTAGGCCGAGGAAAAATCCCAGGTTTGCCAGGCAAAATGCGAAGGGATATCCAAAGATGCGCGCGCACGCCCGCTTGCGCGATTGGCGCCAGCCCACGGCTGCCGCCACATAAAAACAACTCTGCAGGAGGAAGACGAACAGCTCTATCCGTCCTCTTGCCGCCAGCAGAAGGCTCATCACGAACGTCGCCGCCAGAAAGAATGGCGTCATCCACCGGAGAAACTTGTGGGAGACGAGTCCCCACGCGGTTCCGGGATAGCGCAGGAAATTCAGCAAGCCGGGGCGGCTCAGGATGCCCGTCCAATTGCGCGCCGTCATGCGCACCCGGGCGCGGAGTTCGCCGCCGATGGAGTTCGGCATCCCGTCAAACACCACAATGCGCGCATCCTGCAGCACTTTGAATCCCTGCAAGCGCACATCGAGCGGGAGAACGCAATCGTCGCCGTACTGAGGAGGAATCGGACGAAACAGAGTGCGGCGCATGGCCAATGCCGCGCCGCTGGCCGTGGCTAGAATTCCAAGATCCGATTCCCACTGCCGCAAGGTCAACTCAAAGCGCCAGTACGCTCCCTGGCCTTTCGAAACTGCGCCGTCTCCCCTGCTAAAGTGAACCGTGGGCGCAACCATGCCGACTCGAGGATCGGCGAAGTCTTCCCCGATCTGCCGCAGCAGGGTTGCTCGCGTGGTGGTTTCCGTGTCCGTGAACAAAAGGATTTCACCTCGCGCCTCCGCCGCGGCCAGATTTTGAACGCCGCTCTTGCCGGCCCGGCTCGCGCTTTTCACCAGTCGGACGCGCGCATACCGCCGGGCAAATTCTTCGACGATGGCCTCCGTGCGATCGGTAGAGCCGTCGGAGGCAACCAGAATCTCCACCTGGTCTGCCGGATACTCGAGCGCCAGGCAGTCCTCGATCTTCGCGGCGATGCGCGCTTCTTCATTGTAGGCCGCGACGATAACGGAGAAGTCCGGCTGGCATTTTTCTCTCGCGGGCGGCATTCCGGAGATCCGCCTCAAAGTCCACAGCATTGCCGGATACCCCAGCCAGGTGTAGGCGAGTGCGGCGAATGCGGCCAATAGAATTATCGTTTCCCAGCGCAATGATCCTCCCATGCCTCAATCTTGAGCAGAAGTGTCCGCCGGCGCAATTGCAGCGTTGCCCGGCGGCGGCGATGACTTTACAGGTTTAGGCTCCAGGAAATACTTGCGCAGCGCGTAGTTGAAACCCCGCCTGCCATACTCAAACGTTGTCCGATTGCACATTCGGCCGGTCACTTGATGTGCGTTATGCCATACCTGCAAGCCGGGATCGTGGACCACACGCAACTGCAATTGCCTGCAGATCTCAGCCACGGAAAATTCCTCCGCATACAGAAAAAAACCGTCGTCAATGTAGCCGCCCGCCTCGAAATAGGATTGGCTGAAGATGAGGAAGGCGCCATGCGGCGCGTACACGTCTGTGCGCGTGGCCGCAAGGGACATTGGGCGCCAGAAATTCAGACGATGGCGGGCGGTCCGCACGTAGGGTGAGAGCCATTGCTTGAACCACATCAGGTAGTAATTCGACTGCCAGAACTGGCAGCGCAGCAATTTGAACCGTGACGGCCTGGTCCGCATAAAGGGATTGCAATCGATGCCTGTAGGCCGCGCAATAATTGCTGGGGCGATGACTTGCGCGCAAGCGGTGTCGCGCTGCCTAAGTTTCGCCAGAAATTGCGGGTCATCGAAAACGATATCGTTATTGCAGATAACGACCCAGTCCGGTTTCTGCGCTCGCGCCAGATATTGCTGAAGCGCCCATTGAGCCGCCCCAAAATAACCGCGGTTCCCCTCTGACTCCAGCAATTCGACGTTGGCGAATTCGCCGATGAGCGGCTGCAGTTTCTCGGCGGAGCCGTCTTGCGAGCCATTTTCCACTACGATGAGATGCGGCTCATCCCAGCCGTCCAGTTCCGATGCGCTCTTGAGAAAGCGTTCGGTGGCATCCGCACCCTTGTAGTTGACCGTGATGATAAGTATGTCGGACATGGGATGGCCGGTGCGTTAGCGCGTTCGCTCCGGGAATGAGAAACGGATTGGATTTCCGTTTCTGCCTCGCAGCACGAACCAGGCTACAACCCAGGCGAAAATCGGTGAATTGAAGCCAAAGAAGCACAGGAGGGGACTGAAGAGTGCAACGGCATAGTAAGCCGATAGACCGAGCACCGCGGCCAGATGCAAGGAGCGCTGGCAATAATTTCGTCCTCCGAGAAATCCCCAGAGTCCGGAAAATAGGAATGCTCCCAACAGGGTGAAGTCCTGGACAAGGCCTCTGAAGATGGTGAAAATGTTCGTGCCTTCGAGTCCAACCGTCGGAGCCGAATCGGTGTAAGTTCCAAGCGTTCGTTGGCGAATGCCGAGCAACGCGTACGGCCCGGGGAAGGTGAGAGCGCCCCAGTGCACGGAATCGCGCTGGTCGCGGTCGAACCATTCCGCGAAAGCCGCCGGCATGCCAAACATGTAGTTCCGGATCTGGCCGCTGTTAAACTCCAGAGACAAATCCCTGGCATCCGAAGCGTCCTTGGCGCCGCGCAGGGAGTTGACGCCCGCGAACAGCATCAGTAATGCCAGGGCACCCGCGCCGAGCAGCAACCCGGACTTCAAGTTAAAGAATCCGCGGCGAGTCCCAGGGCAGCACGCACGCGCCGACCAGCACCCGCCGAGCCAGCACACCCCGGCGACCAGAAACGCCGCTCGACCGCCAGAAAGAGCGGTCAACAGCAGGCCCGGCAAAAGCGACGCTATCGCAATCGACTTGTCGCGAACGTTTCTGGACAAGGGAAACAGTATGCCGCCCACCAGCGCCGGGGGATAAACCCAAATCGCCGCGATTCGCAGAGGCCATGGATCGAGGAACCCGTCATAGCGCAGCAGTGTCCACCTTGCAGCCATTTGAACCAGAGATAGGAAGCTGAACGACTGGCGAAACAAATCCAGGCTATACAGCGCGAAATAGACTAGCGCGGCTGTGGCTCCCAGCGTTAGCAAGGCGCAGGCAGGCAGGGCACGGAGTCTGGTGACGCGCTCGAGTTGTGCTCTTTCGGCGAGCGTTGCTTGGTTTGATTCTGCCTTGGGCTGTTCTTCCGACCCTTCTTCTTCGTCAGCATGGTTTCCCTGAATCTCTCCCAGCATGCTGCCCAGTTGAACGGCGGCAACCAGAGATACCAGGGCCCACATCCCCAGCCCGGGAACGCGATGGTCGACAGCCAGAAGCGATGCCACAACAAAGCAAAACCAGTACATTCCAAAAAACGCGCTAGGCACAAACCAGCTTCTGACTCGAGTCCGGCAGTAAAGTGTCAGCCCGAGCAACAGGAAAACCGGCACCCATGCCGAGCCAAAGAGCTCTAACGCCGCCGACATTGACCGTCCCTCCCAAGTAGTTCGACGATGAAAGTCATAGCGATGACGCCACTGGGCTCGGGACCGGCTGTTGCAGGGACATGCGGCCGTACAGCGCCACGAAAGCGATGTAGGCGAGTGCTCCCGAAACGAATACGTAGACGACGGCCTTCACGCCATAGCGCGGAACCAATAGGTAATTGCCCGCGGATTCGATGAGCACGACAACTAACATTCCGTAAAGCATGGTCTTGGTGCGTTGCATGATCTCGAGCGGTTTGTGCACGAGAAGCGCAATCTGCCAGAGAAATCCCCCCAGCATCAACAGAGGTAAGAGCGATGACGAGACAGGATGCCCCGGCCCGAGAGCCAGCTTTGTGAGCGGAACGGAAAACAGGATGCCGATGATCTCAACCGGAATGAACATCAGAACCTGCATCCGAATGGCATGTCCGATCATGCGCCGCGCTGCCGAAAAGTCGCCCAGATTCCAATAGCGCATGATTCGCGGGTGTGCGGCCTGCAGAACGGGAGACGCGAACAGCGAGAAGGAGCGCACGGCGAGTTCGTAAAGGGATGCATAAATGCCTGCCTGGGCATATCCGGCATATCTTTGAATGGCCGACCGCCCCACCACGGGGAGCGCCTGACACAGCATCAACCAAAGCCCAACCGCCCAGCCGAAACGCCACAGCTGGCCGAGAATACTCCTGGCTTCGGAGCCTGCGCCAACCTCGGAGGGCCCGGCTCTCAACAGCGCGGGCGAGCGGCCATTGCTGAACAACAAAGGCAGCAGATATCCGAGGGCCAGTCCCAGAATTACGAGGGGGAAAGCTCGGTGACCGAGCGCCCCGATCAGGCAGACGGGGAAAACAAACCCTGCCACAGAGCGGAGAGCCTCATTTCTCAGAACCGCCCGGGGTCTCAATTGTGCCTGCATGCGCGTTAGAGAAACCATGTAGATCAGTTGCACGGCGCAGTACGCTTCCACAACGACCCATACGCCTGGGCGGTAGCGCAACACACCCAGGATTGGGAGAAGAACCAGACCGAGCGCCAATACTGCCAGGGCGGTGCCCAGTGTGACGGCCCGTGCGAATGCGGATTCAGACTCGGGTGCTGCTTCCGATGCGGGGTGAAACCGCAAGATGCCCTGTTGGAGCCAGCCCGAGCCCGCTCCGCCCAGCGCCATCAAAACCGGCAGAATCACGTAGAGGCGGCCGTATTCCTCAATCCCAATCAAACGCACAAATACGGGAACGGATACGAGGCCGAAAATGCCGGGAACCACTTTGCTCATTAGATAACCGAGCGAATCCCGGATCAGCGGGGCGTGGCCGGCCAGTAGTTCCTTTTCGCCGGCGAAGAATGGTTGAATCGCAACGCCGCCTTCGGGTTCGGTTTGGCTGATCATGAATTGTGGATTGTGATTTTGCCGCGTCGCAGAAACTCTAATCGTGATTGATTTATTCGTGACTGACGGGCTCAGACTGACGGGTTCGGACGGACTGGGTCGGACGCACTCGACTCGGACTAACTTGACTTGGACTGACCTGACTTCGACTGACTTGGCAGCCTTGGACTTCGGCGACAGGGACGATGTGGTTCGCCAGACCCAGGCGCAGCATTCCTTCCGCTTTCGCCAGGAAGCGGCTGGCTGGATTCACGGCGACCAGCGATTTTGCGACTCGATGCGAGAAGCGGTTTATCAGGGGAGCCAACCCCGGATGAAACACCACGCGTTGCCGGACCGGCTTCGCCTCGTATCCCATGCGCAGCTTGAATTCATCGACGCTGGCCGGAGCATCGAGCGAGCGCATGCCATAAAAAATTCCCCGGATGTTCGGCCTGCGAATCAGCGTCTGCGTCACTTCAAAGCTGAGAGCGTTGTTGGCGTGCTCGCGCAAGTAATCGCGATGGCATTGCTGGTACACCATATATCCCCAGCCATCCATCTGGAAGGTGAGGAGCGTGGCCGCCAGTTGATGGTTGACCTCGGCGGCCCACACTTCGAAGCCGTCGAGGCCGATGGCGGCGGAGTTCTTCCGGTGCCAGTCGTCTTTCGTCTCAGGTACACGGCGCTGCTGCCGCGCCAGGGTATCGACTCGCAAGGCCCATCCTTCCTCGATGTATCTCGAGAAAGGAATCTGGCCGACCGTGCAAGATCGCAGCCCGCGGCGCACGTTTTTTCGCGCCCAGGAACCGAGCGTGTCTAAATCGTAGTCAGGACCTGCAAAGACTACGTGGTAGCCGCTGGGTTCAGGCTGGTGGTCAGGCGGCATCGAATAGCGCAGAGCGGTAGCGCCGCGCCGCGAGACCAGCTCCCGTTCCTCCTCTGCCGAAGGCTCGATCAACCAGTGGTAAGGGAAAGCTTGATAGACGCGCCATCCTTCGCTGTGCCAGTAGGAACTGGGTGTTCGAATCACACTGTGTCCCTGCCTCCGCAGCCATTCCGCGTAAATGTCGGGAGTCATCTTCGTTTGCCGATTTCCATGCCCATCGCCTGAGCGGATGGGTTCCAGGTCAAGCGCCCGCCCACATTAATTTAAGCGCTTCCATTTCCTGCTCGTCGCCATTCCACTTCACTTTGGGCAGAATGACCTCCTGCTTAATGCGGTCCTTATATTCGAGTATGGTGGTCATCATGGTGTCGATGAGTTCGTTGGACAGCAGGCGCGGCTGCAGCCCGAGTTCAAGAAGTTTAGTATGCGTCGGATTGTAATGGTGTTGCTCCTGCTCTACGCGCGGGTTCGGCAGATGCAATATTTCCGCAGCCAATCCGAGCTTGCGTGCCTGATCCGCGACCAGTTCGGCCAGTTGCAGGATGGAGAATGTTTCGGTGAACTGGTTGAACACCCGATATTCGCCAGGCTGGGCGGGATTCACAATCGCCAGCTCGACGCAGCGCAAAGTATCGCGGATATTCAGGAAGCCGCGGCGTTGGCCTCCCTTTCCATACACCGTCAGCGGAATGCCGGCGGCCGCTTGCACACAGAATCGGTTGATGGCGGTTCCGAAAACGTCGTCATAGTGGAAGCCGGTGGCGAGGTTATTGTCCATTTTCGTTTCGTCCGTCTCGATTCCGTAGACCACTCCCTGATGCAAATCTGTGGCTGCCAATTTCCATGCCCGGCAGGCGAAGCGGATATTGTGGCTGTCGTGAACCTTCGACAGATGGTAGAAGGACCCGGGCTGGCAGGGGAACGGCAAGGTGTCCGTTCTGCCTTTGTGGTTGATTTCGATGAAGCCCTCCTCAATGTCGATGTTGGGCGTGCCATATTCCCCCATGGTGCCGAGCTTCACGATGTGGCACTCCAGCTTCAGCTTTTTTATGGCCCACAACAGGTTCAGGGTTCCGGTAATGTTGTTGACCTGGGTGAAGACGGACCGGTTGTGGTCAATCATGGAATACGGAGCGGATGGCTGCTCGCCATAGTGAACAATCGCCTCCGGCTGAAAGGTGTCGAGCACGCCTTCGACGACTCCATAGTTGCGCAAGTCGCCGACAAACAATTCCAGTTGTCGCCCCTCGACCGTTCGCCACATCTCGACCCGGTCGTGAAGGGTCTGAATGGGTATCAGGGGCTCGGCGTTGAGTTCGAGTTCCCATCGTCTTTTAGCGAAGTTGTCGAGCACCGCGACCTGGTGCCCGTGACGCGACAGATACATCGCGGTCGGCCAGCCAAGATATCCGTCGCCACCTAAGATAAGTATTTTCATCGTGCCTCCTGAAATTCAAAAATTTTGGTAGGAATCGTTGCGCAAGCTGTTAGCGGGTTGCACAACTGAGGATCAACTTTGTGGCTCGATCGGACCCTGCTCCGCCGGCACATCTGGATTGGTGACGGATCGCCGCTCGAACCGCGTCCATACCCGGTGAGTCATTGCCTGAAAGCGTGATCCGTTCGGCGTCGCCCATGGCATGCGCGCGTTCACTGTATGAAAGACTTCGCGCGTGAGCGTCTTGCCGGGATCTTGGACGTCGATTTGTTCCCATCGCGCTTTGCCGAGGATCCACACGGTCGACCCCATCAGCGCAAGCATCAGGCACAGCGTGATGATCACCAGGCGCGGAGGATAGGATTGGCGCTCCGGCACCTTGGCGGGATCGAGAACTTTGACGCTCGGCATTTCCTTGGCTTCCTGAACCTTCGCCATCTCATATTCTTCCGTCAGCGTCTCGTAGACGGTCTCCTGAACTTTCGTCTCACGATACAAATCCGCAAACGTTACCCCCAGCAGAGGAAGGTTGCGCAGGGTAGGGTAGGGGGAATCCGTTTCTTCGTGGGCGTTCGAGGGCTGGCCCGGCTTGCCGTCCAATTTTTGAAGCTGTTCGTGCAGTTCAGTGACCCGGGCCTGCACCGACCGAACGCGAACGTTATTAGCGGTGTAAATCTGTTCCAATCCCCGGAGCTCCGATTCGGCGGCGATCGACTCACCCATCAAGGTTGCAGCCGCATCGATCATTGCCTTCCCCTGTTCCTTGATGTCGATTGCCGTGTTCTCGCTGGCGAACTGGCTGAACTGCTTTGAAGCTTCATCAAGGTTTTGCTTTACCGCCGCCAGCCTTTCTTCGAGAAAGATGCGTTCGCGGTGGGCGGCTGAAGTCGAGAGTTCCGCCACCAAATGATTCAGTTCTTCGATATAGGCCTGGGCAATTGCGGCGGCCCGTTGCGGGTCGCGATCGCTTGCCGTGATACTGATAATCCCGCTGTTTCGATCCTCATAGGCAAAAGTGTTTTCCGCCAGCTTCTGCCGCGCCTCGCGTTCGAGCCGGCAGCCATAGACCTTCTTGAGATCAAATCTCGCAATCAAACGGTCTTGCACGGTACTGCTGCCGAGAATGCCGATGAACAGCGCGCCGGAGTTTTTTACTCCCAGCAAATCTCCCGCTACCGACCCCAAACCGCCCCCGGCTTTTCCCGTCAAGGCCGCCAGCATGGCCATTCCGGAATTCGACTGGCCATCAGGAGGCATCAATTGCGTGGTGGACTCATACCTCTTCGGGATGAGGAATGCCAGCAGGGTTCCGGCCAGCAAACCGCTGGCGGCGGCGCGTCCGAGAGCCGTTCGCGCGTCCCATAACAACCGCAGTCGCTGCACGAAAGCTCCGCGTTTCTGCGGCCGGGGAGCGCTGCGTGGCGGCGCTTCCCCGGAACCGGGGTATGGAGGCGCCTCCGGGCAAAACCTCGATTGAGTCTCGGTTCGAGTCTGGGACACTTTCCCTTTCATCGCCAACGTGGGCTGACCCTCAACGATTGTGTGCGCCCAGGTTCCGCGGCCAGAAACCCAGTTCGACTGAAGTGGTCAGGTTGGAACGAAGCGAAGAAGACAGCAGTGGGATTTGCCACTTCTCGTACTGCATCGAAGCGGACAACCTCATTTGTTTCCCCAACCAATAATCGGCCTTCACGCCTGCATCGTTGACCGTGCCTCCGTTTGGAATCCACTGCGCGTCGAGTTTGCGGTGTCTGTAGTTGAACTGAATCGTATTGCGCGAGGTGAACCAATACGTGCTCCATGCCTGCTCGCCCTGGCTGGCGCGCCCGACCCAGCTTCCCATCAGGTTGCCTTGGTTGGTGTATGCGTTCAGGAAGCGGTCGTTCGAGTAGAAGCAGCCATCGCACGTTGGAAAATCCGGAGGAGACGTCGAACCGCCTTCCACGCGCAAATCGAGTTTCGCCACACCCGGCAGGCGTGGCAAATAGATTCCCCCTTGAAACACGGCCTTGCGGGGAACATTCAGCGGAGAATACTCATCGGCAGTAAACGCGTCTCCGTAAAACGTGAGCCACCTTCTCAACCCGGGAAGCTTGTAGCTGAAATCCACGCCCGACTGGCCGTCCCCAGGATTGCTGAGGTTGCCGGGCTGCCCGCTGCCATGGCTGAATACACTCCTCAGGAACTGCCGGAAGGTAAAGGGTTGGCCGGCGCCGGCGGTGATCCGGGTGTAGTCGATGCCGAATTCGAAATTTGGAGTGGGCCGGAAATTGAGTTTCTGTCCTGCCATAAATGGCTGATCGCTTAAGGGCACTCCCCACTGGCCGATCACTCCGGTCGAATAGCCAAAGACAAAATCGTGGCCCGACAACCGTCCCAGAAAGAATTCCCAGCGCGTAGGCCCCATGAGGCCGAAAAGCCATGGGAGATGAAAGGGCGTAACGCGGTCGATTCGGAGCATCGTGACCGGGACCGCATTATCGCTGAACATCATGGGACCACCCTCGCCTGGCCCCCACCACAAACTTTGTTTGCCGAACGACAGCTGCCAGTCTTCGATGTTTACCGCGACGTAAGCGTCCAGCAGTTGGAACCGGTCCACGACCGGGCTGCCGACATCGGGCGGCTCCGGCAGCAATGGAATCCCGTTCCAGTCGGCGCTTTCGAGGAACTGGCGCGCTTGCTGCGAAAGGGCAGGCGTCGCAGGCGCGTGCTGATACTCCCCACGAAGATATGCGGTAACCGGGCCCGCCGCGGCCGATCCCGAGAAACCGTCGATTGCATTGAATCCTTCCGAGAACGGGCGCCCGTAGTCGTTCAAGATCGTCTGGCCAAAGTGGTATCCGTCGGTCAGCGGCGCTCCAGAAATTCCGGTAGCGCGCGTGTAAAAGGAATCCACTTGCAGGTCTTGATTTTTACCGCCTTCGAGGAGGCTCGATTCTCGCGAAAATTCCTCCGCCAGCGATTCGTAAATTTGAAACGCACCCCGATCCGCCAACTCCGCATCGGAGGAGTTCAGCAGATCGCCCGCCTCATCGAGCAGCCGGACACATTCAAGACGCGTCCATGGACGCATGCCTTGAATGGCGGAGCGAACAAATCCCAGCGCGATCAGGCGATCGAAGGCGGGGTATACCCAGCTATCGATGGGCACAAAGGGCGAGCCCATATTCGCCGGTCTTGAAGCTCCATCCGTTACTTCCGCAACTGGTGCAGGGTTTCCCCATCCCGCCCCTCCCAGATCGCTGTCGTGACGGGCGCGATAAACCTGGCGGGCGAAGTACCATCCGAGAGCGCTGCCCACGACAACATCCGATGGGAAATGTTGCTTGCCCGTAACTCGCGTCAAGGTCACTACCGAGGCGAGGCCGTAGGCTCCGATCTTGGTCAGCGTTCCCGGATATTCATGCGCGACCACGCTCGCAACCGACCACGCGACTGCGGAATGCTCGGAGGGGAACGACGCCCCTCCGTGAAAGAACGTTCCATTGCCGTTATCCGCAAGGGGCCGGGGACGCTGCGTCATCGTTTTCAACAAGTACGCCACTGCCGTGCTGTCGAGAGCTGCTTCGCCGGCGAGAAATCCGGTTTCCCGCAGATGATCGTTCTGCGTAAAGTGTCCCCAGAAGTACGAAGCGCCGGCGGCGCCAATCATCGAATAGGTGGCGTAGTCGGAAATTTTCTTGCTCCGGTTAATCTCAGAAGCACTGCCGGGAACCTGCCGTGAGATCCAGGAATCGCCCGCGATCAGCGCTCCCGTAAAGGCCACGAAAGGAAAAAAGACGCGGGCATCCTGCCGGTCGATGCGGAAGGGTGCGGTCCAGAATTGCTTCTGGTCGAGCGCCAGACGCTCCATGAACGGCGTACCCAGCCGATTTTCCGGATCTTCTCCAGCGGGCAATAGCGCGAATGGATTCTGGCGGGGCATTTCTGTGGTTGTGGATGGCACGGGCAAATCGGGACGCGTATCCGTCTGCGCACTGCCCCGTCCGATCGCGAAAACTGCCGTCAGGACCACGCAAGAAATCCGGAGCTTCACGCCCCAGCCTCAATTGGCTGTGCGGGCTCTACGGGGAATGCGGTTTGTGAGCGGTGCAGCATGTTCTTCAATCGAAGTTGTTCAGAAAGTTCCTGCGCTGAAGCAGGGTCCCCGCTTAGCGTCATATCTCGAGGTACTTACGGAATTGCGACCGCTGCGACCAACGCGGCCGATGAGGCGATCTGGGCGACGGCCAGCACGTTCTTCAGCGTGCTGCTGCCAAGCACTGCCTTCTCCGGCACAACTACCATGTCGCCTGGTCCCATCGTCGCCGCGAGCACCCCACCGGACCACGGACCATCTGATTTGCTCGTGACCGAACCGTCGGCGCGGATGATGAAGATTCCACCTTTATTGGCTAGCTGGGTGGCGCCCCCTGCGCGCGAGAGATACCAGTTGGCATTCTTGCCGGGGCGGTAGGTGAGAGCGTTTGCGTTGTAGACCTGTCCGATGACCAACACTGCTCCCGGTTGTTTGGGGATGTCGAGCGAATCGCCGGCGCGAAGCTCGATATCCTCGGGCGATCCCGCAAAGTCTTTGCGGTCCGGCCGGAGATGGATGACCAGCCGCCCTGATACCGGAGCCTTTCGTAGCGCCTCCAAAACCCGCTCGCGTTGTTGCACAGCCGCTTGTTGCAAAGCTGCCTCCTCCGTCCCTGAAGTGGACGCCGAGGTTTTCACCACCGTCGACTCCTGCTCGAGTCGCTGGATCAACTCCTGCCGGCTCTGTTGCTGAAGCTCGCGAACTTCGACTCTTTCAAACACCGCGGCGCGCGGGCTGGCTGTCGGCAGCAGTCCGCCCGCGCGATGCAGCAGCGAACTCAGGCGTTCGCCGGGCTTGATGCCATAAGTACCCGGCTTGGCAACTTCGCCGCGCAATGTAACCGACGCGCCAACATCGTTCCAGCCAGACTGCTGAGGCACAGTCAACACATCGCCGTCGTGAAGTGGTAAATTCTGTCCGTCCTTACCCGAGAGAGCGGAGGCCAGGTTCAGGTCCTGATGGCCCGCGATGAGGCGCTCTCCAAATGAATTTGAGATCGCATAACTCGTTAGGTCTCCGCCGCCGGGGTTGGCGCTGCGCAACAATCCTCCAGCAGAACCCACCAGGTCAGACACCGTCATATTGGCGGCGAGAGGGTAGCGGCCGGGCCGGGCTACATCGCCGCGAATGTACACACTGGAAGCCGAAAGCTGCTCTGGTTGGCGGTGCACCAGGATCCGGTCGCGGGGTTGGACTGGAAGATTATTCAGTGGATCTCCCGTGAGCGCGCTGCCCAGGTTGATGCTGAACACGCGAGTGCTTCCGTCTTTTTGACGGCGGAACAGCTGGGCTGAATCGAGCCAGGCATCGGGCGTGACGCCTCCGGCCTGATAGATCGCATCGCGCAAGTGTTGCTGGCCTGACGTGCGATACATCCCCGGCTTGCGAACCTCTCCGGTGATAAACACTTCCGGATCGGGCTCGAAGTCATACCGTCCGAAAATGTGTACCGTGTCGAGAGGCTCTAATTTAGGCGACTCCGCAGGATGTTCGAGGGCAGCTGCCAGATCAAAGGTTTCTACGACTGGATGACAGTCCGGCGCATGCAACCGGATAATTTCCGCGTAACGGGTGGAAGGCTCTGGAAGCAAGTCGGCATACGAGGTAACCAGATCCGAGAGCTTCATCTCGGGCTGGTAGGAATATCGGCCCGGTCGCAAGACATGGCCGATCAGATAAATGGATTCCGAGTTGTAGGGTGCGATGGGGAAGATATGTATCTCGTCCCCATCCTGCACAGCGAACCGTTTCATTTGCTGGCGCACGGCTTCGGCATCGCTGGTGTCTGTTATCTGGACGCTCAACATCGTCCGCTTTTCATGCGCCACCAGACGCTGTACTTCGATATGGCGCAGGGCCGCCGCCGGGAGAATTCCTCCGGCAAGGTTGAGTACGTCGAGCAGTGTCTTCTCATTCCGCAACTCGTAGATGGCGGGGCGGCGCACCATGCCGTCCACAGTCACCACCGGGCCAAGCGACGGCACCATCAACGAGTCGCCGTTCTCGATTCGCTGCAGCTCTCCGCGAATACCGTGGAGCAGCAGGTCATAGCCATCCACCTCTTCGATCAACTGCTTTCCCCGATAGTGTTGAAGCCGCCGGAGAGATCCGCGCGCGGTCACACCTCCAGCCGCGAACAGTGCGTTCAATGGAGTGGAAAGCGCGCTCACGTCGTATGCGCCCGGTGAAGTGACATCCCCTACCACATACATCCGCACCGATCGCAGCCGAAGCAGCGCCACGTCGGCGGAGACATCGCGAAACTGTGTTCTCAAGGTGCGCTGTACCATCTGCTGCACATCGCCCAGCGTTTGCCCGGACACCAGGAGCGGTCCTGCTTCCGGAAGAGTCACGCGTCCCTCGCGGTCGACGGTGCGAAGCAGCCGTTGCGAAACGCCTCCCCAGAGTTCGATCGAAAGATTGTCGCCGGGGCCAACGACATAGCTTGGTCCCACCGGAAGATCCATGGGGATATACTCCGGGGCTGTCAATCCTTTGCGGAAAACATCGAGCCCGAATCTCGCGAGCGGCCGATTGTCCGGCCGCGCCTGCACATAGAGGTCATATAACGAAGGGATGTCCGAATAAGGACTCGGCTGGCGTACCATTCCTGACGGCTCCGCCTCGGTCGTGCCTGCCGCAGTGGACTCGCGTGGTGTAGGGTGTTGCTCGAAGCTTCGCGAGGTTCGTTGTTTCCCGGTGCCGCTGGACGGTTGATTCGACTGGTTCGACGGAGACGCGGACGGAGACTGAACATCCTGGCGCGGGAAGGGAAGCGAAGGATTGTCCGCGGTCTCATATTCGGCCGCACGTTGTGTTCTGTTCGTCTCTGGCGTCTCGGCCTGCGACACATTAAGCAAAGTCTCGGGCATCAGACCTGTCTCATCGGGACGTGTCATTTGGACGGGCGAAGTGTCGCTGGGCCGCGGCAACGGCACCGGAGAAGTCGGGGTGGGTTCTTCCGCCGGAAGCTGGCTTTCTGGAACGTTGCGCGGCTCGTACACGGCGTTACGGCTGTCGGTTGCGCCTTCCGCCTGCACGTCGCGGCGCTCGGCGGCGCGCGCCAGCATCTGCGCCCGTTCCTGCCGCACCAGTTTTTGCTCCGCGCCTTGCTCCGAATCGGGATTCAATCGAGGCGTGAGAAAGCCATACCGCTGCAGCAGGTGCGTAGCGAGTACACGGACGCGTAAGTCTGAGCGCAGCCGTTCGGCGATTGCGATATCCGTAAGATCGGCTTCTTCCACGATCTGCCCGCTCGTACCCGCGTCCCGGGCAAGCAGGCGTTTGAACTCGACCGTCAGACCGACCTCTTTGCTCAGGACTTCGAGAATCTGGTCGGCTGTCGCCGCTGCCTTTTCAACATTGTCGGAGATGATATCGGAAGGACGGCTAGGCACGCGCGCGGCAGCTTCTGCTCCGGTCCGTTGCGGCTCACGCTGCCGAGGTTCCTGCTGGGCATAGCCGATCGCGCAAGATAATAAAGCCCACGCAAGGCAGCAGATGCTCTTCAGTGGTAATCCGCGCTTGAACATCATCTGTTTTCGTTTGACGCGAGAGCCGTACATGAAATCTGATTTCCATTCGTCAATACTCGCTTCGAAGAACTTAAAATCCGCGGACATGGAGGTTGGACGATTGAATGCGGGTGATCGAAACGTCGACCGAATGATCGACCCAAAGATCGATCGAAGGATCGATTGCAACAATGTTTTCAGATGGCTTCGACGTCGCCTTCATCGACTTCTACCATTACCGACCGCTTGATCAGATCGACCGACAGCACGAGTCGAAAGCGCTGTTTGCGGTGGATCATGATTCCTTCCGCGCCCAGCAGGGGGCCACGCTTGACGCGGACTCGCGCACCCGCCTGCAGGTAAGGATGAGGTTGCAACTCCCGGCCGGCGGCCAGACTTGATTCCAGCGCGCGAATCTCAGAATCGGGAATTTGTGCCGGTTGGCCTTGGAAAAGCACAAACCGCACAACCCCGGGAGCCTGAAGAACTCCCAAACGGTCCCGAAGATTAAGGTTGACGAAGACATAGCCCGGGAACAAGGACATGTCCAATTCCTTGCGGCGATCTTTCCAGCAGCGCACGCTGCGATATACCGGAAGGAAGTAATTCAATCCCCGGCCTTCCAGATGGCGCGCCACGAACTTTTCATGCCGCGGACGAACCGAAACCGCGTACCAGCGCTCGGCCTCTTCGCTCAGCGATGAAGCCTCGAGCAGAACGCAGCTTGGTGATTCGTAATTTGAGAGTGCGTTTTCTATCACGGCCTTAGCTTTCAGCTACAGCTCTGCCAACTCAGCTACATTCCCAAGAGAACGTAAGCCTCTTCGTATGAGTGGTTTATGTGTCCGTCTCAGCTTCAGGCGGTTTAATTCGTTGTGGTTCCCACTCGCGAGGGAAAATCGCGCAAAGCGCTCAAAATCCCAGCCTCAGAACTCTCGAGTGGCTTGGTGCGAATGTCTACCGCCGCCCAATAGAACAACCCGCGATTCTGTTCCGGCGCAAGCACAAGAATCTTCATCCCCGGATGCCTTCCCAGCAGAAACCCGCATTGCGCTGCGCGCCTGTCCGTATCGTCGAGGGTGAGGATGAGAATGTCCGGCCGTGCTTCCTCAATCGCATCCGCCAGTTGATTCTCGTCCTGCAACTCTCCAATCACCTCGATGTCAGGCTGATCAGCGATAACAGCGAGGACAAGATCCCGCATCAGTCGTGGACGGTTTGCCACCAACACTCGCAAGCGTTTCACGGGCATGTATCCTCGTGAATCACTTCTATCTTGCTGTGCGAGTTGGCACAAGGTTCAATTCAGTACTACAGCCGTGCCCACAAATAGGGTCCAAAGTCGGTACCTTCGGGTGGTACTCACAAAGTGGAACGCTGTACCGAAATGGAAAAGATACTGAGGCTTGCCCATGACCGATGTTTTCTGCGGAACCAAAAGAAGAGCTTCTCGGAAGGCTATCCGATCAGCGATGAGCGCCGACCAACGACCAACGACCAATGACCAATGACCAATGACCAACGACCAACGACAAATTCGCACAGACCGATTACAAACAAACGTGAGCCGCGCAATACTTGCTCATTTCACAGACCGTCCATTGTGCACTTCGTATTCCAGCCTGAACGGCCTCTGTGCCTCACGGTTTTGCCAACCCTCTTGTGCAATGATTCGCTGAGCTTGCGCGAGGCGCTCAGACGGCTGCGGATGCGAACGAAAATATCCTTCCAGGCTTTGAATCGCCAATTGTGAAAGTTCTTCTTCCGGACTCTGCGCATGAATGATGTATTCCCTCTGCAGCTTGGCGAGCTTCTCGAACAGCGTTACGGCTCCGTACGGGGAATAACCTGCCACCACCGCGAGCCGCATTCCTTCGCGGTCCGCTTCGAGTTCCTCATCTTTGTTGTACCCGGCTTCCCACACGCTGAGCGGAATCTGCACCACCGCGCCGATCACCCCGAGATTTAAATTGCGCAGCCTCGCTTCGACCTGCACACGTTCGGCGCAATGGTAGTGGTCGATATGTTCGATTTCATGACCGAGAACGGCCGCCATCTGGTCTTCGCTGGTCATCAGATCCAGCAGACCTTCTCCCACATAGACCGGGCCGCCGGGAAGCGAAAATGCGTTGATCATCGAACGGTTGGGCAGCAAATGGAACGAATAAGGAAGCCGCCGGTGAGCGTGCAAAGCCAGCGCACTCCCCACGCGCCGGATATAACCTTCCAGCGCAAGTTGCTCGTCGCTCAAATTCGCGCCGCCAACAGAATATTGTTTCGCCAGTTCATTGCCGATGGCGATCTCATCGTGATCCGAGAGCCGCGTCAATCGCATGGGCAAACGGGTTAAGTCACGTTGCGCATCGGCAGCGATCTCAACCATTGGGTTTGCCGAAACAGGTGCTGACTCACTCCGGCGTTCGCTGAAGTAAAGGGCGCACACGGCGGCCAGGAGCACGAGAATGAACGCGCCGATGCGCTTCATAAAAATTGCCGGATGGCTTCGCGGTACCTGCTATACAAAAACGATACGAGCAAGAGCGCCGCTCCAAGAATGATGAACGTAATGTACCGGTCGCGCGGAGCCAGTCCCCAGGCGTCTCGCACCATGATTTTCCCAACACAAATTAACAGCAGAACCAGGCCGGTGAGCCGGTAAGTGCGCTCGTTCACGGCAAAAGCCAGAAGAATAATCATCACTCCTTCCACGCCCCACGCGACGGTGACCATGCCTGCACGCATTTTGAGCGCGAGCATAAGAGTCAGCAGAAGTACCGGTGCGAAGAACATAAACTGCTCGGGGTGTCGCACCAGGATCCCAATCCACCGGGGTGGAGAAATCTCTTTGTGGCGGTCGCGAAGCCGGAAAGCAAATGGAAGGCATGCCAAAAGAATCGCGATGGCTAATCCAAGAACCAGATAGCGTCCCGTCCAGTCGCCGCCGCTGAAATAGCTAGCGCCGAAAAGATTGTGCATGATGCCGCGCACGCACGTCGCGATCGTCAACAGGATGGCTTGATATAGAAAGATCGACCGATTCAGCAACAGAGCGACGCCAAAAAGAACGAATACAGTTGCAGCCCACGCCGTAGCTAGCCAGTCGTTTGGAAATTGGAAATACAGCAAAGCGACAACGCTACCTGTGCCCAGATATCCAACCAGATCATTGAAGTGCAGGCGGCGATCTTGGCCGACCTCTGCCTCGTCCGCATCCAGCTGCGCATAAACAAAAAATAAGATAAGCGTGAGCGGCAGAACGGTGTAGATCCGCGGTCCCCAGAACTCATCTGGATTGCCGGCCGCCAGATTTGCAAAGAAAATCCGTACGAATGCGGCAGTCAAGGCAACATACGCCTGAAATCTAAACTGCCTGATTTTTCGCAGCAGTCCGTATTCAAAAAGAACAAGTCCAAAAACCGCCCAACCCACAGCCATACTCAACGGACGCAGTTCGTACCACATCAGCAGCGAAACCAGTGTCGATGCCGCCCACGAGTAGAAGTGATTGAGGTCTCTCCTGCGCCAGTCTTCGGGCATTCGAATGATCGTCGCAAGGGCATACATCACAACCGCGACCACCGTCAGCGAGAGCAGACGGACACTGATTCCATGCCAAAGGTCATTCACGTATAAGTTAACGCTCGCGCTGCGGAACAGCGTGAGCAGGGCCAGCGCATGCGCCTGCCAACCCAGATCGGGCAATTCGAAGTGGTGGTCGACAAGCGCCAAGGCAAGAGCAAAGAGCGCCCATACGGATGCAAGCCACGCGCCCGGCGCTTCATACCAAGCCAACAATGCAAGTAGGGCGGTTGCAGCAAAGGTGTGTAAATATGCGATCGTGCGTCTCGATGGCGAATCGGAAACCACAGCCTTGCGCGAAAGAAAATAAAGTCCGCCAGCAACAATCGTAACTGTAAGCAGGCGAAACGAAATCCCTGGCCAGACGGTCTCTTCCAGGTTGAAGTTGCTCGCGTAGGTTCGCACCACTGCGCAGGCAGCCACAACGTTCGCCTGCCATGTGAGTTGCTTGTATCCAATGCGGCGCGCGGCCAGCGCCAGAACAATAGCAAGAGCAACCCATGAAACCGCTTTCCATTCGAGCGTTACGGCCTCGTTGAGCACCCACAGCATGAGCCCCGTGCCCGCCCAGCTATAGGCGAATCGCGTACTCTTGACGTGCTCTGGATTGGGAACAGTAATGCGCTTGGCAATCCAGTACAGCCCCGCAACCACCGGGAATGCACCAAAGGCATGAAGTGGGATGCTGTGCCAACGATGAGTCCCGGCTTGATCAGCAGTTAGTGCAGCAAGAACCGCCAGGATGCTCAGAGCATAGGCGTGCCACACAAGCGCGTAGTACTTAGTCCATCGACCGATCTCAACGAGAGCAATCGAGAAGACGATAGCTGCAGCAGGTTGCCAAAGTTCCGGCACCTCGTAATAAATAAGTGCCGTGAGCAGAGCCGAACCCGCGACAGCAAAGAGTCCGCGGAACGCGCGCTGATTTGGATCGTCACTGAACTGCGCCCACTTCGCGGTGAAATAAAAGAAAGCGGCAATCGCCGGCAATGTCACCAGCCGCATCGTGATGTGGCTTGGAGCGGGCGCGTCACTATGAAGATTAACCACGACGACTCGATACACAGTGAGCGCGCCGATTGCGCCGTACTGCACCTGAAGATGGAAAGACTTCAGTTTTTTGCCGAGCGCAGCCAGAGTGAACATAACTCCGGCGAAGGCGACGGCAGTCCAATCATGCGAACACAGCGCCCAAATCGCCGAGACTGCGGCGAACGCCCCTATATACGAGTGACCGCAGAGAAGTTCCGAATCCGGGCTCGCGAAGAAAAGTGTCTTCCAGCGCTCGCCAACATATAAAGAGTTGACATAAAAAATCACAGCGCAAAGAGCGAATATCACTCCTGCCGTCAGGAGCATTTCCTCGCCCGCCCGCCGGGTTGTGACGAGCTGCATGAAGTCGATGCGAACTAGATGCAACGCCACCAGATAGCCGGTCAGCAGAGCGAGACGCCGGAACACGATTTCGCTCACGACCACGCCAGCAATCAGAAGCGCTTCGGCGCCGATCAACCATAAAATTGCAACGTTATTCCCTGAATAACGGAAAGGAACTGCAGTAATCATCAGCGCGGCGCCAAGAGTAGTCAGCACAACGAATGCTTCCCGCCTGCGCCGAGTAATCGGAATCTGCCCGCACGTAAACTCCACCGCACCCATCATCAGCAACGCAAGAAAAGCCAGTTCCGGATGCACCGACTGGAATTTCATGGTGCCGAGCAATAACAAAGTGTTGAGCAGCGCTGCGGCGGTAGAAACGTGTTCGGCACGCGGAGACTTCGGCTTGCGCAAAATGTACGAGAGACGGAAGATCACCCAATAGAAGAGAAGCAGCGCGGTGCTGCCGTGATATTCCGGAAATGCTTGACCCTGTGCACCGCTCGGTCCCAACAACCGGTACAGCCAATACAAGTGATCGAGATACGCGGCCACGATGCCGAACACTTCAAGTTCAAACCACCCCATCTTGAGGACGATGCTCACAAGTCCGATCGCCAGGATCACGCCTGACGCGAGGCTGTACACCGTATCGTGGCTGAGCGAAACCGTTGTGTAGGCGAGCAGGAATGCCAGTCCGGTAACCAGTTGTGAGCGGTAGCGCAGCGTGTGGGCCACCATCGCGATAGCCGCACCGAGCATGAGAACCAGATCTGTGTTTTCGGAGTCCAACACGTGCATCGCTTGCACGTGATTAAGCGCGTAGGTTGTGAAAAAGAGCAGAGCCCATCCACCGCCGATTAGCGTATGGCCGAGAACCCGATAACGCTCGCGTTTCTCAAAGAACACGCCACCGGCGAGAAGTGCGAACGAAACAAAGAATGAGAGTCCAACTTTTCCTGCTGGACCCAACTGACCGAGTTCATAAATTCCGAAGAGCGCAAGCCCGAGTACAAGAATGGTGATGCCGAGTTTATTGAGCCAGTTCGTGCCCAGCGTCTCTTCGAGAGCAAACACAGACTTCATGCGCTGCTGTGCGGATGCCTTTGCCGAAGCAGACCGCAGGGTAGCAAACTGCGGCGCCTCCGTGACTCGCGCGCTTGGCGGTGTTGGGACAGGAGTAGGCGTTGGCGTAGAGAAACCACTTGTGGAAGCCGGAGGTTTCGCCGATTCAGTAGGAGTTACGGGTGAGGCCGGAACCGCAGGTTGCAGCGGACTCACAGGTGTGGCGGAGGAATGCGGAGAAGTGGGCGCGACCTCAGCCGCTTCGACCTTTGCGGGTGCGACAACTTTTTCCGTCGATGCGTTCGCGGCGATGGCAGCTATGTGCGGATGCTCCGAAGGCTGCACACGAACCTCAACGCTCACCGGAATCGAAGGCGGCGACACTGGTTCCGCTCGAGGAGTTTCTTTTGCGGGTGTCACGGGAGCAGAGAATGTTGGAACGACCGGAGTTGCATCAGGAGCCGTTCTCGCGACCGGAGCGGCTACAGGAGGCGAGGGTTGCGGTATTGGAATATGGACCGGTGGCACGTCCTGCGATTTGGCGGGAGCGCTCGTCTCAGTAGAAACAGCGGCTACCTGCCGCCGAAGTTCCAGCACTTCGCGGTGGAGCGCATCATTCTGTTGAGAGGTTCGCTGAGCAAGCTCTTCGATTTGAAGGCGGAGCTTCCTCTGCCTCACCACCGCAGAAACGGCGAGGACAGGAGCGGATAAGACCAACAGCGCTAACAATACCGCGAGAAGCTCCAATGGCTACCCCGCAAACATGTAGTTCTGCAAGCCTAGATAATAGAACGCACGGCCTCCTCAGCCTTGCATTTATTCTCGCCAGAAAACTCGATAGTAACGGGTATTCAATAGGTTGACTTACCCTCCCGGATGAGCACCCTTATGCAGGCTGACATCGTCACCATCGCCGCTCCTCAAACTGAAGAAGACAATCGTCGACACGATGGTCAATATCCCCAGAGCGATGAGAGCCTCGTGAATTCCATGAATCATTTCGCTCGGAACGGCGTTCGTCCCAGGGACAAACAGGGCTGTGGCTAAGCCCGCGGATGCTACGCCGAAGCTCGTTGACATTTGCTGCGCGGTGCTCGCGATCGAACTGGCGCTGCTGGCATCTTTCTCCGCCACGTCAGCGAAGACCAGCGTATTCATGCTCGTGTATTGCAGAGATGTGAATGCGCCATAGAGAAATGCCTGCAGCACAATGGCCCAAACAGGGGTCCGCAGACCGATCGTGGCAAACACCATCAGAAGAGCACCGAGTATAAGCGTATTCGAAATAAGCACGCCGCGATATCCAATGCGACTTAAAAGCCGGGGCATGATCCTCTTCATCCCCATCGAAGCAACAGCCTGCGGCATAAGGAGTAGGCCGGATTTGATCGGGGTTAGTCCGAGGCCTACTTGATAAAGAAGCGGCAGAAGGAACGGCACTCCGCCTATTCCGAGGCGAGTGAAGAAGCTGCCGCTTACTGCGGCGCGGAAGGTGCGGATGCTGAATAATTTTAGATCGAGCGATGGGAACTGAAGATTTTTGGCGTGGAGTCCGTATGCTGCAAGCAACGCTATCGACAAGATCAGCAGCCCGGTCATCTCTCGTGCGCTGAGCGAGTGCTCGCCGAATATTTCCAGTACATAAGAAAGCAATGCTACTCCGGAGCCGAAGAGCATAAGCCCAACAACATCCAGCGCGTGAGGGTTCTCTTCGCGGTAGTCGGGCAAATGAAGATAGACGAGGATTAAACCCGCGAGTCCGATTGGAATATTCAGGAAGAAAATTACGCGCCAGTGAAGATAGCCAACGATGAGACCTCCGGCAATCGGTCCGAGCATGGGCGCCACCAGAGCTGGTATGGAAACAAAGCTCATCGTGCGCAGAAGTTCTGACTTGGCAAATGTTCGCACCAGGGTGAGCCGACCCACTGGCACCATCATCGCACCGCCGCAACCTTGCAGGATGCGGAAAGCAACCAGCAAATGAATGTTGCTGGATAGTCCGCACAGAAAAGACCCGAGCGTGAATAAGCCGATCGCAGATGCGAATACGCGACGGGTTCCGAAGCGGTCGGCCATCCATCCACTGATCGGGATGAAGACCGCGAGGCTGAGCGTGTAGCTCGCCAGCACTGCCTTCATGCTTAAAGGTGCGACGCTCAGGGCGCGAGAAATATCAGGAACTGCCGTGTTGAGAATCGTTGTGTCCAACGATTCCATAAAAAAAGCGACAGCTACCAGCCACGGTAGCAGCCGCTTGGAAGCGTCTGAGGGAACGGATGAAGATGGAGAAGCGATCGACGGGCTGGCTTGGTTCATATGCAGGAAACTGCGCGATGCTTTTCCATTTCGAAGATGTTAGATGACGTCTCCGCCCTCTGGGAAAAAGGGATTCGAGCGAATTTCTTGCATCGGGCGCTCCCACATCGGACGTTGTGTTTCAGAATGATGGAGAAAATTACTCTGCATTCTCCGCAGAAGTTCTCCGTGATCTCCGCGCCTGAGATTTGTAGCGGGTCCGGCAGTCACGGACCTTGAATCGCGGAGTTTACGGAGAACGGCCGCGGAGAACGCTGGGACT
>PLDC01000025.1:120881-551661 GCA_003134995.1 Acidobacteriaceae bacterium
CCTGACCCGATCCAATCTCATTCCGACCAACCACCGGGCTACTGGTGGACGCCTTGGAAGTTTTTCTTCCCACAAGACGACTTCCTGCCGGCGCGCGCTCGGTTGCTCCCGCCTGCCTACAGGTCCGGCAGGGAAGTGAGCTGTTTCTGATTTCGTAAATTTCCACGGCAGTTAGAAATTAACGGACAAAATCGTGTTAAGGTCGCCAAAACGTCTCCGAACTTAGACGGCGACTCCACTTCGCCTCCCAACCGCATGGCGACATGCGTGGAAAGTTGAGTATCCCTTGAGGAGGAAAATTGTATGACGCGACCCCGTTGTTTCGCTTTGCTCTGCGCCGCTGTTTGCGCGTTGGTCTCTAACTACGCTTACGCTCAGGATTTTAAAAAACAAGTAATTTATCAAATCGTCACAGATCGCTTCTATGATGGCAATACGGCGAACGACACCTGCACCCGAGGCGCTGGCCTCTATGATTCCACCAAGACGAATTGGAATCTTTACTGGGGCGGGGACTTGGCGGGGATTCAGGCGAACCTGACTTATCTCCATGGAATGGGAATTACTGCTATCTGGATTTCTCCGCCGGTGGAAAATATTGACGTCAACATTCCGGATGGGAGTGGGAATCCGACCGCGCCTTATCACGGTTATTCGGCCGACGATTACATGAAGATCGACAACTTCTTTGGCGACTGCTCGGAGACATGGACCGCATTCGATAATCTCATCACGGCTGCGCATAACCTGGGGATCAAGATTATTGTGGATTTTCCGGCGAACGACACGAACCAGCAGGATGCCGGCGAATACGGGTCGCTCTATAACAACGGCACGTTCATGGCGGCCTGCAACAACGACCCCAATGGTTATTTCCATCACAATCCTGAAATCGCCAACTTTGAGGATCGGTATCAACTTCAGTACTACACTCTCGAAGATCTTTGCGATCTGAACCAGGAGAACTCGACCATCGACGGCTATCTCAAGACGTCGCTACAGACCTTTCAGCAGAATGGAACCGATGCCTTCCGCATGGATGCAGTGAAACACACCACATGGGGTTGGGAGTACAGCGAGGCAAATTCGATTTATAACAATGCTCCGAGTTTTGTTTTCGGAGAGTGGTACGAATCAACCAGCGATACTCTGTTTGCGGATTCGGTGAAGTTCGCGAACAAGAGCGGCATGGCCCTTTACGATTATCCCTTGGGACTTGCGTTGCGTGACGTGCTCGGCAACGGCAACAGCTTCTCAGAGGTGGACAGTGCTTTGAGCACAGAAGACAGCAGCTTCACCTGGCCGAATGATCTTGTCGATTGGGTCGACAATCAAGATCAACCGCGGCTGCTCAGCATGGATAACGATAATAATCGCCTCAACGAGGCTTTGGCATTTGAGTTAACGGCTCGCGGCATTCCAACCATCTATTATGGCGACGAGCAGTATCTTCACAACGACACCGGCGGCGGCGGTACGCCTTACAACCGCCCCTGGATGAATTCCTTTAGCACCACCACAACGGCTTACAAGCTCATCAGCAAGCTTGCCGCGCTGAGAACTGGAACCAACGACGCTCTGGCCTATGGAACGCAGGCGCAACGCTGGATGAACAGCGACGTCTACATTTATGAGCGGCAATTTTATGGCGATGTTGTTCTAGTGGCCATCAACAAAAACACAAGCACGAGTTATGCGATCACGGGTTTGTACACGGCGCTGCCCGCGGGCAGCTACTCCGACTATCTTGGTGGTCTGCTGAACGGATTAGGCATCACCGTCACCGCCGGCAGCGGTGGAAATAATCCGGTAACAAATTTCACGCTTCCAGCCTATGGAGTAGCCGTTTGGGTCGCGAGTACGACACCAACGGCTCCTGAGGTTGGTTCCATTGGGCCAACCGTGGGTCAGTCGGGAATGAAGGTAACGATCGCCGGGAAGAACTTGGGAAGCTCGACAGGAAGTGTCTTGTTCGGCACTACCAGCGCCACCATTAGTTCTTGGTCTGCGACCTCGGTTACATTCACCGTTCCGAATGTCTCGAACGGAGTCTACCTGGTCCAACTCAAGAATAGTTCCGGGACACTGGCCAACACCATTCAGTTCACCGTGCTCACGGCGAAGATGATTCCCGTGACCTTTACGGTCAACAACGCGAATCCCACGAACACCGGCGATTACATCTATTTGACCGGCAACACGGTTGAGCTTGGCGACTGGGGCACTACATTTTCTACTGCTGTCGGCCCCATGCTCGATCCCAATTACCCGAGCTGGTTCCTGAATGTTTCGGCTCCAGCCTGCCAGAACATTCAGTTTAAGTTCATCGACATTCAGGCAAGCGGCAGTGTGGTTTGGGAAAATGGCTCAAATCACACCTACACAGTTCCGTGCAGCGGAACCGGGTCGGTGACTGTCAGCTGGCAGTATTGAAAATTGCACGATGGCCTCCGCTCAGGGCAATCCCCCTCTGGGCGGAGGCTAACCTTCTACTATGTCTTTTCCGCCGACGACCTGCGCGTGGCCGAGCGCAGCCACGAGGGATACGCCCCCGATGATGTTTCCCAGCAATGTCGGGACGAAGAACTGCGCAAAATAGATTTTCCACGAAATGACGTGGGTGACGATCAGGAAAAACATTGTGGTTGAGCCCGCGATGATGTGGCTGAACCCGCTGATGCCGATGAGATAGGTAACCAGGATGATGATGCTAACGCGCGCGGACTCTGCTCCCGGAAGGAGCCATACCATCAGGGCGATCAACCAGCCCGCGAAAATGCCGCGCACCAGCACGGTCCCGAATCCTGCGCCCAGATGAGAGGTCCCGATTTCCGTCAAAGACTGTTGGATGCTCGAATCGAAAATATGTATTTTCCCGATGCATAGCGCGAACAAGAATGTTCCGAACAGATTCGACGCAAGCACCACCATCCACAAACGAAGCATGCGGAGCAGAGTGGAAAGGTCTTTGCGCGCCAATAAGGGCAATACAACGGTGAGCGTGTTTTCGGTAAAGAGTTGCTGGCGCCCCAAGATGACCATTAAAAATCCGATGCAGTAACCGGCGCGGGATATCAACGGACGCCACGGTTGATCGGGCAAGCGGGCGGCCAGTATTCCTTCCGCAATGAAGGACGATCCCATCGAGAGCCCCGCGGCGAACGCGGACCACGCTAAGGCGGAGGCGGTGCGGTGCAGTTCTTCTTCGCCTTCGAGCCGAATGGTTTCGTAGACGACATTTGCGCCGATCGCCAGGCGCTCCTCGACCTGCTTTTTCTCGGCACGGGTTGAGATGGTTAGTACTTTGTCCGCGGGTTGATCGGTTTTCGCTGGCTTCTTGTTCATCAATTATCGCTGCGGTGACAACTTCGTTCGAGCTTGATCTTCTCGATGGGTGTTGTTATTTGCCGTGACCTGCCCCGCGCATTGCTTTTGTAGTTCTTCAGCAGCTTGAGCAAACGTCAAGTTGTCTGACACTCTCCGAAAATTGCTTCGGACTTCATCTTGTTGCACCGAAATGGTCTTGAAGAACAGAGCTTTGCCGCGCATATCGACATGCAGGAGAGTAACTTCCCAATATCCCGGTCCGACTTCCGATTGTTTGACGTGAAATGTGCCGCCTTGATCCAGGTGACCGAGCAAGCCGCCGTAAAATTTGACGGGATGGATAAGATGGCCCTCGATCTCCGCGAGCCGATTCTGCTTTTCGTCAATCAAAATCCGACCTTCCATCGTATGAAAGACTTCGGCTTCGTGGGACGAAGGATGGAAATTCGGGTTCGGCTGAATCAGGATTTCGACCAGGCCGTTCTTACGCTCTCCGAACTTCGCATTGAATGCATCCGGCAACATCTTGAACAAATCCTCGGTCTGGCGCGCGTCTTCCTGCTGAGCGCGTTGTTGCTTTTTCCGATCGGCGGGTTTCTGCACCAGATTCTGAATGCGCTGGTCTTCTTGTTTTTGTTCTTCCGCGGTGATTGGCCGTCCGTTTACCGACGATAACCGGGCAAGGTCGCCTTCACTGGTCTCGACGATCCATTTCACTTGCTTTTTGCCGGGATCATTTGCTGTCACTTGATACATCCAGTGACTGTGATCATTGGATTGACCTTTTAGCTCGCTATCGACTGCTTTGCTTAAAAGTTCATTGGCCGATGCGTCTTTTTGAGCGGACGCGCTCTGGGGAAAAGCTGAAATGGGAGAAACAACCGCGAGAAAAATTCCGAGCAGGATGGAAGTCGAGATTCCGCTTTCACGTTTTGACTGGCTGATGAAGGGTCGTTTTAATTTCATTTCGCGCCTCCCCGCGACGGCGTTATGCTCCACAGTAAAAGCCTAACCGAGAACTCGGCTGGGAACATCGAACGCATGCTGTAGTTCCTTCGAATGTTTGCCGTAGCTGGGACATCCGTACGGTAAATGCAGGATGGAACGAGGGTTTCCATCCGGCTACGATCGGAACGCTGAACTTTACTTCTAAACGCTCAACTGAGGAGGAATTATGCCCGCACAAGAGACAATTCAGCGCGCCCGCGAGGACGCTCGTGAGGGGAAGTCTCCGTCTACGCAGGCGGGGGAGTTTGTACGCGAAGAGATCCATCATGTTCGAGAAGGGAAACACGGAGCACGATCGGCGAAGCAGGCGATTGCGATTGGGCTTTCGAAAGCACGGCGAGCGGGCGTGAAGCTAAGTGCACCCAAGGGTTCGGCGGTATTGCGAAAGAAGGCCGCGCAGGACGAGAAGGCTAGCAAGAATCCGCAGCACAAAACATCCGCGACTCGTTCTCGCGCAACCGAGGCTGCATTGAAACGCGAGCCGCGAACTTCCGCGAGCAAATCAGCGCTGGCGCGGCAAACTAAGAGCGCCGCGGCGAAGAGGGGAAAATCCGCACGCAACGTTGCCGCGAAGAAGGGTGCTCGCACTCGCAAGGCTGCCTAAAGACTAGTAAACAGATTCGGCGAGATGGGGACGCTGCCAGCGACTGCTCTCCGCGTCCCTTTTCACTACTAAGCATCGTTAAGAAGAAATCGGGAAGGTCGTCCTAAGGTAGGTCCTAGGCGCACGCGAACAGCGCCCGCGTGCGCCTAGGAGTAGGGGCTATCAGGCGGTGCGTGAACCCATAACAAAGTGAAGCACGAGCGAGATGACGGCAAACAGCAATAGAAGGTGGATCAGTCCGCCGGCGACGTGAAACACCATAAATCCGCCGAGCCACGCAATTAACAGGATTACGAAGAGCACGGTCCAGATACTCATGAGTTTCCTCCGATTCGAATTGTTTTCGGCTTCGTGAGCCGGAAGTCAGATGAAATCAAAACCGGAACAGTTGCTTATTGCTTCAGGGGCGGGAATTTACTCGCCCAACCATGCGCCCAGTCCGCGAAGCGAATCGACGTAGTCGCAGACAATTTTGGTTGCTCCCACTAAAGGCACGGCAAGTATGAGCCCCATCGCTCCCCAGATCCACGCCCAAAAAAACAAAGAGAGAGTCACGACGAGTGGATTTAACCGCAGCCGCTTCCCCACGATTTTGGGGTAGAGAACGTTCATCGCAATCAAATGCAAGCCAATGACTGAGAGGACAATGATCGCCACTCCCGTTCGATCTACGGTTCCGATACCGGCAGCCAGAGGAGGCAGGACAGCCAGAAATACGCCGAGATAAGGAACGAGGCTCGCGAATCCGGTAATTACTCCCAGGAAATAAAAATAGGGAATGCCCACATACCAGAACACAACGGTGCTGACGCCGGCGCCCACGAGGCCGATGAGCACGTTCCCGATAATAAAGCTGCGGATCATGGCCGAGATGCGACCCGCGGTGCGATGCGCGACTAAGCGGTGCTCTTTCGGAAATAGCCGCACGGTGGCCGCGAGCATGTGATCTTTCCACGTCAGCATGAAGTAGATCAGAAAAGGTATGAACGAAATCGCGAGCACGACCTCACCAAGGGTTCCGGTGCCGGCCGAAATTACGCGGGATAGACCTGGTGCCTCTTGCACTTCGACAGCCAGCGGCTGCTTGCCAACCTTGGGAGAGGCCAGTACAGAACGCGTGCTCTCTTCGAGCCTGGTGGTTTGCGCCCGAAAGTTTGCCAGAGTGTCGTGTATCTTTCCGGAATAGTTCGGTAATTCGATAGCGAAATCGACGGCGCGATTGTAGAAGAAATAAGTGAGGTTCGCAGCCACGCACACCAGGAGCGCCACGGCAATCAACGCACCCACAGACCGAGGAATGCGTATTCGCGCGAACCATCCAACAAGCGGCTCGACCACGAATGCCAGCAGGATCGCCACCAGCGTCGTAACCATCACAAGTTTCAGCAAATACAGCAGGCCGATCACCGCGATGGCCGCAACGACAATCTGCGCGATAGAGCCAGCGCGAATCGAGGCATGCAGAACCTCCGCCTCTTCAATCACAATTGCAGTCGTAGGCAGATCCTGATTCTCCGACGCGTGCGGCCGTTTTAGTTCGGAAGAGGGAGTTGCGGAATTCGACTCGTCGATACTCACGGGTGTCGCGGGATTGGCTTGGAGGGGCATAAGTATACGGGCACCATCCTGGCAATTGCATCGACAACAACATCACACTATCGGTTGGTTGATGTCGATTCGCACATCGGGTTTTCCATGTACTGGGAGAAGACATTTATCTTACGAGCGACACACCAAGCTGAGATTGGCAGTGGGCCGACGATTTAAAAGGTGAGTGTCAACCCAGCCGCTTGGCGATTGTGCAGTACAAGTCAATTGCGTCAGCCAGTTGCTGCTTGTCAATGAACTCTCGTTCGGTGTGCGCGACGTGGATCGATCCTGGGCCGATCAGCAGGGGCTCGCCCCAGTTGGTTAGGCGGGGAATGTCAGTGGTGAAGGCGGCGATCATCGTAGGTAGGCCGTCGATGGTACGCAGTCGCAGGAAAGGCAACTCCAGAGGGAATTCGATTTTCACCTGATCGCCCGCAGCCGCAAGAATCTCGCGCCGAAGATCCTGCGATGGACCAACCAAGCGATAAACCAAATCCGCGTGAGCGTGATCGGGAATCACATTGGGCGCGCGTCCGCCTTCGATTAGACCAATGTTGAGCGTGCAGGGACCAATCTCGGGATCCGATGGCAACGGCATTGCGAGCAGCCGGCTTAGCGCTGCGATCAGCTTGTCGATCGCGGATTCGCCGAGCTCTGGATAAGCCGAATGAGCCATGCGTCCGGAGGCGGTGACCTCGACCCGTAAAGTTCCCTTCGAGGCCAGCGCGATGTGGTTCTCGGTGGGTTCGCCGTTTACCAAATATTTTGCAGCGTGTGCTGGCTGGCTCGCCGCATAGTCGTTCGCCACTTTCGCACCGAGGCTGTCACGCTCTTCTCCCACAACAAACAGTAAACCAACGTAGATACCTTGTTGCCACAGGCGCTCGGAAGCCGCAATCTGCGCGGCGATGATTCCTTTTGCGTCGCAAGAACCGCGTCCGTAAATGCGCGTAGCATCTTCGGAGGACGGAATGAACGGAGGGACCGTATCCATGTGGGTGGAGAAAACTATTGCCGGATGCGGCTGCTCCGGTGATGTGGCGTAAAGATTGAAGCGATCGTCCTGCACCGGGATTCTCCGCGTCTGATAGCCGACGCGGCAGAGTTCTCCATAGAGATAATTTCCGACTGCAGCTTCGTTGCCAGAGATGGATTCGATGTCGATGAGTTGGCGAGTGAGAGTGATGGCGTCCATTAGGGAAAAGAATAGCAGACGGAAAAGTGGGAATGCAGACGTAAGAAGTCAGAAAGCAGAAGTAAGAGCTTTCAAAAGCTGGCTCACCAACCGGTTCTACTTCTGCATTCTTACTTCTGCATTCTGACTTCATGTAATCTGTTGCTGTGATTGCCCAGGGTTCAACCATCAAGTCGCTATTCCTCGAAGGCCCGGCGGGAAGGCTCGAAGCGTTGCTCAATACCGGCGCCGAGAATGCGACGCATGCGGCTGTCGTCTGCCATCCGCATCCGCTGTTTGGCGGGACGCTGCACAACAAGGTTGTGTTCCACACCATGAAGGCGCTGAATAGTTTTGGTTTTCCCGTGCTGCGCTTCAACTTTCGCGGGGCGGGACTCAGCCATGGAGAACACGATCGCGGCAACGGAGAAGTGGAAGATGTTCTTACCGCGCTCAACTGGCTGGACGCGGAGTTTCACCTGCCGCTGTTGTTTGCGGGATTTTCTTTCGGCGCGGCGGTCGGATTGCAGGCCGCGTGCCCGGATGCGCGGGTGCAGGCATTGATTGGAGTTGGCGTTCCAGCGATTCCTGTGGCTGCCGACACGGAAACACCGCGAGTTTATACATTCGATTTCCTGCGCGAGTGCTCGAAGCCGAAACTGTTCGTCAGTGGAGCGCGGGATTCGTTCGGTCCGCGAGCGAAGTTGGAGGCTCTGGTCGCGTCGGCGGCGGAGCCGAAGAAGCTTGTGGTAATCGAAGGCGCAGATCATTTTTTTGAAGGGCGGCTGCGCGAACTGCGGGAAGTGATTGAGGGCTGGGTGAAAGAAGCTGTCAGCTCTCGGCCGTCGGCCTTCAGCTAAGCGCCACTACCTCGCATCTACGTTACGGCTGAAAGCTGCTCGTTATAATTCTTGCCATGATCGCAGATTCCGACCGTGAATCACAGTTTCGGCAGATGCGTGACACCGCGCGCGAACTCTTTCGTCACGCATTGGCCGAGGCTTCGATTGCCCAGGCATTTGCGCGGCACGTTCACTGTGAACGTGGAGTGTTACGTATCTGCGAAGATCTTTATGATCTTCAGTCTTATTCGCGTGTGCTGGCAGTCTCGATCGGTAAGGCTGGGCAAACTATGGTTGAGGCGCTGACGCAGCAACTTGGGGAGTCTGCGCTCGAAGGCATCGTCGCCAGTTCGGTTGAGCCTTCCACGCAGGTGCGCGGCTTTCGATATTTTCGTGGCGGACATCCGACGCCGAATGCCGAATCCATTCACGCGGCTAAGGCCATTCGTAAGGCTCTGGACGCGCAAACCGCAGCATCGCTGGTGATATTTTTGATCAGTGGCGGAGGGTCATCGATCGTCGAGAAACCTATCGACGACGAAATCACGCTCGACGATCTTATTGCGACCTATCGCGCTCTCGTGCATTCGGGCGCGCCCATTGCCGAAATCAACGCCATCCGCAAACATCTTTCGGCGGTGAAGGGTGGACGGCTGGCGCAGGCCGCATCTCCGGCGCAACAGGTTTCTCTGCTAATCTCCGACGTTCCCGACAATACTCCGGATGCCCTGGCGTCGGGGCCAACTATGCCCGATTCCACCAGCGTGGAGGATTGTTACCGCATCGCGGAAAAGCACAACCTGCTTCCGCAGTTTCCGCATTCCACGCGCGAATTATTTGAGCGGCACGCGCTGGAGGAAACGCCGAAGTCCGACGATCATGCGTTCTGCCGTTCGCGCTGGTGGACGCTTCTCTCGAACCAGACGGCGGTGGAGCAGGCTAGGGCAGCGGCCGAGCGCGCCGGATTTTCCGTCCACGTGGACAACTCCTGCGATGATTGGGACTACGAGCGTGCTGCCGATTATTTGTTGAAACGCTTGCGCGAATTGAGAAAAGAATCTGAGCGAGTATGCCTGATTTCCGGCGGAGAAGTGACGGTGAAGGTTGCCAACGGCGGTGTCGGCGGACGCAATCAGCAGTTTGCCCTCGCGTGTGCCGGGAAGATTGCAGGCGAAAACATCACGGTGCTCAGCGCTGGAACGGACGGAGTCGATGGGAATAGTCCCGCGGCTGGCGCGGTCGTGGATGGAAGCACTGCAAATCGTGCCCACGGAAAGAGCCTCGATGCCCGCGCGGCGCTCGAAAAGTTTGATGCGCATCCGTTCTTCAGCGCACTCGGCGACGCAGTTGAGACCGGGCCTACAAGGAACAATTTGCGTGACCTACGAATTCTGCTGGCTTATTAGGCATGACAGTTCCCTCGTCTGCTAAAAGCTACGGTTGATTGTGTCAGGCTTAACGGCCGACTGGAGGGTCGCGGCCCTCAAAGAGCAACCCGCGCCTCATTGCAGTTTTGCGTACTCCGCCTGGGCTTGCCTCAGGATAGGGATGTCGGGGTCGGCATTTTTCCAAAGAGCGAGGAAGTCGCGATAGGCATTGTTGGCTCTCGCCGAGTCGCCACCGCGAGCATAGGTACGAGCCAGTTCGAGGCGCGCCATCGTGCTTAAAGGGGAATTTACAACGATGCCTGGGTGGTCGATAAATTTCTGAAATTCCGCCGCCGCTTTACTCGCGTCGCCGGTCGCCAGGTAGGCCTGGCCGCGAACGTATGCAGGATAAAGAGTAAGCGCCGATGGACTCGCCAACTCGAGCGCCCTGGCGGATTCGAGATCGTCGATCGCCTTCGATCCTCTGCTTTGGCGAAGATCCAGCGCAGCGCGAATGACGGGAAGCCAATACCCTTGCACGAATGTGTCCTGCGGATACTTCTTGTCCAGTTCCTCGCCTAGGTTTTGCGCCTTGTGCAGGTCGCCAATCCTGGCAGTCACCAAGGCTGTGAGAACTTGAACGTCTTTGCCAGCACTTATTTTCTCGGCTTGCGCAAGGAAAGATTGCGCTTGCGAAACGGCACCTGCCTCGGCTTCGCGAACTGAGGCCTCGGCCAGCCAACTGGCGGCTGATCCCTTATCTCCCTCATGCAACATCAGGTCGACAGCCGTCCGGGTGAGATTGCGGGACTTCTGGAATCGCCCGTAGTAGCCCTCGGTTTTGGACTGCTCGTTGAGGAGTTGCGATTGCGCTCCAGGCACATCGGAGGCCCAGGTCAGAACCCGCTGCATCTCGGCATTGTCACTGCGCACGAACGCTTTCCAGTAGTTGGCCTGAAGCAGGACGTCGGTTTGAAACTTTCGCGTATCCGCTTCCGACAAAACTGCGCCGGCATCCTCGATGCGGCCCACTGCGAGCAGGGCTACTGCAAGACCAGCGTAGGCATTTGCTCTCGTAGGGTCGAGGCGAATGGCGGTCTGGTACGTATCAATCGCTTTCTGGTAGAGCCCCAATTCGATATACAGAGACGCTAGGCGGTGAGGAATGCCCGGTCTCTCCGGGTAGTTGCGCATCCACAATTCTTGGACTTGGACCGCTTTTTCTTTATCCCCGGTAACATATTGGTAGTATCGCGTTTCGATGCTGGCCTTCTCTTGTTCAGTGACCCGGTTTCTTAGTTCGTACGCCCTCGCCGTGTTCTTGCTCGCAAGGTCGTCCTCGCCCAGGTTGTGATAGATGGTCGCGATCGACCCGTAAGCTGCAGCAAAATTTGGATCCAGATCGATGGCCTTCTGGAATAGTGGGAGTGAAGCGTGGTCACCTTGCTTGTCCCAGGTGGTGAGAGCAAGGCAATAGGCGTTGAGAGCATCCAGGGAGGAAGTGGTTGCTTGTTCGAGCGGGACATCGAACTTCTGCACCGTGGCCAACGATTCGCCCAGTTCGCCGCGTAGTCTGGAGGCGGCGTCACCCAGCGCGTCCAGCACTTTCTCTTTCGACGCCGCCGTCACCTGCTCCTGTGCCAGCGTGTCTCCGCTATGGCAATTCACGGCTTTCAGCCCCAGCACGTATTCGCTGCCCAGACTGCCGATCGATCCGGCAAGGTAGGCCTTGCTGCCCGTCCGCTGGCAAATCTCACCAGCCGTCTGTGGAGTAATCTTCGTGTCGGCGGGGAGGGTCATTTGTTTCAGCACTTTCGCAACCTCTCCCTCGGAAAGTACGTTGAGGAAGGGAGATTGTCGAAGGGTTACGTTCAGCGCCGTTTTCAGAGTGTCGTCGAATACCGCGTCGCCTGTGCTATTGGAAAAATCGGCCAGAACGATTGTGTCTTTCCCGGTCAGTCGATTGCTGGTACGCGGATGATAGTAAAATCCACCGGCGAGCAACAGGGCGCTTAAGATTGCGGCCGCAACGTAAGCGCCAAGCTTGGTCCGGATTGAGGCCCTCGACCTGGCTCGGGGCAGTTTTGCATTGGTGGCCGTTCGCACATCGCTTATCTCGACTGCGCTTGTACCAACCCCATCGGTCGTGTCGCGCTTCAGACGTTGCAAGTCGGCCCGGATGTCGGCGGCACTCTGGTAGCGCAGCTCGCGATCTTTCTCCAAAGCCTTGCTGATAATTGCTTCGATCTGCGGAGGGAGTTGCCTATTGAGCTCCGATGCCGGCCGTGCCTTTTTGTGCAGGATCCCGCCGAAAATTTCTCCTGAACTTGAGCCTTCGAACGGAAGCACTCCGGTCGCCATCTCATACAACACCGCCCCGAAAGAGAATAAATCACTTCGCGCATCCAATTCTTTCGCCCGCACCTGCTCCGGCGACATGTAGGCGACTGTCCCCAGCATGGCGCCCGGACTCGTCAGATGCTCTGCGTTGATTGAGTCTGACACCGTGTTCGTTGCCGCAAGCTGGCTCGAAGAACTGGGTGTGGGCGTAATTTTCGCGAGGCCGAAGTCCAGAATCTTGGCGCGGCCCCGCTTGGTAACAAAGATGTTCGCAGGTTTTATATCGCGGTGGATTATGCCTTCGGAGTGGGCTGCGTCGAGGGCGTCCGCAATCTCGATGGCCAGGCTGAGCCACACGTCAGACTCGACTGGCCTTCCGCCAATGCGGTGCTTCAGCGTCAGCCCATCCAAGAACTCCATAGCAATGAACGCCTGCCTGTGCTGGTCATCGATTTCGTAGATCGTGCAGATGTTCGGATGATTTAAGGCGGACGCGGCCTTGGCTTCTCGCTCGAAGCGTGCCAGTGCCTGCGGGTCTTTGGCAACATTGTCGGGAAGGAACTTAAGCGCCACGAATCGGCCGAGCTTTATGTCTTCCGCCTTGTAGACCACACCCATCCCGCCGCCGCCCAGTTTCTCGACGATGCGGTAGTGCGAAATGGTCTGGCCGATCATATTTGGCCGAAAAAGACTTGCGCGGAGCGCGACCTGCGATGGGCCTGAACTGCGGCTCAATAGCGATTATGCCGCTTCGCCCTTCACCAGTACTCCGGCCCATTTTTCCAGCAACGTGAGCGTCGCTGCATAATCCAAATCTTGTTGGCCTTCTTCAGTGGCTAGATCGTAAATTTCTTCGACGGTCTCGAGAGCGGGCAATTTTACGCGGGCTTCTTTCGCAGCTTCGAGGGTCAGCAGAATGTCTTTGTGCATCAGGCGCAGCGGAAAATTTGGCGTGAAGTCGCGCTGCAGGACGAATGGCGCTTTGTACTCCACGACCCCGGACCGCACCATGGTGGCCTCGATCAGAGAGACCAGTTGCTTTGGGTCGACGCCAAGCTTCGTTGCGAGAGTGAGCGCCTCGGCGAAGCCCTCGAAAATCAAAGCGATTTGCAGATTCATTGCGAGCTTGGTCGCCTGACCTTTGCCGGTTTCGCCCATGCGGAAAATCTTTTTTCCCATGGCCGCGAATAGGGGATTGAGGCGCTGGATGACGGCATCGTCTCCTCCCACCATGAAGATCAGGGTGCCATTGGCGGCGCCGATTTTCGATCCGGTCATGGGAGCGTCAACGTAGTCGACGCCCTTGGCTCGCAAGCGCTCGGCAAACTTCACGGTCGCCGAGGGAGAAATGGTGCTGGAATCGGCAATGATCACGTTAGAAGATCCGCCCTCGGCCAGCGACTGCTCAACGCCTTCGGGACCAAACAAAAGTTTCTCGACTGCAGCGGTATCGGAAACGCACATCCAGACGACTTCGGCGCCTTGCGCCGCCGCCGCTGGAGTAGGAGCGATGCCCGCGCCTTCCACCATTTTCCCCGGGGTGCGATTCCAAACCGTTACTTCATGGCCAGCCTTGGCCAGATTCGTGGCCATGGCGTGCCCCATAATTCCCAGACCCAAGAACGCTACTCGCATTTTGCACTTCACCTCGTGGAAGACACTGAGTTGCGATTAGAAATGAGTGCCGCGAGGAGGTCAAGCGCAGATTGACCTTGCCCTAGGTTTCGCGATGTGGCCAGGGCGGGGCGGGTTCGGGTGCGCAAGAATCTTCACATCGACAGTCATCTTTTGCCGGGGTATAGTGGTTCCGGCCCTGCCAAGCTAGAAAAACTCAAGTAAGGAAATCACTAATGAAAAGTTCTGTCTCTGCGTTCGGCGGTCGGGATTTGTCTTCGTTTCTTCCAGTCATGATGATGCTGGCGATATTGCTTGGGATGGCTTTGCCGGCAAGTGCGCAAACTTTGGAGAAAATCAGCACGGATAGCTTCACGAACAGCGACAGCACGCATAAGACAGAAGTCGAACCCGATACGTTCGCGTGGGGGAACACGATTGTGAGCGCGTTCCACATTGCACGGCGGCCGGGGTCGATCGGCTGGGGCAGCGCCGATGTGGGCTTTTCGACTTCGACCAATGGTGGAGTGACTTGGAAGTATGGCAGTCTCCCAGGGCTCACTGTGAACTATGAAGGCGGGACTTATGGCGCGGCTGCGGACCCATCCGTCGCTTATGACGCTAAGCACGGGGAGTGGCTGATTTCGACGCTGCCGCTGGTCGGCTTAAGCGACGCCGCACGGTATATCGGCGACGTGGCGGTGAGTCGCTCCACGAATGGATTGAGCTGGGGCAGCCCGATCAATATCGACAAGACTCACCTCGACGACAAGAACTGGACCGTGTGCGACAACACCACGACTAGTCCTTACTATGGAAATTGCTATACAGAATGGGACCAGGCATACGGCACGGGTGATGTTCTGATGAGCGTGTCGAGCGACGGCGGACAGACCTGGAGCGCCGGGCAGTCTTCCTCCGACCACGCCGGCGGACTTGGCGGTGAGCCGGTGGTGCAGCCCAATGGAACCGTGATTGTGCCGTTCCAGGGCGGCGGCATCGACGTGTTCAGCTCCAGCAACGGAGGCTCGACATGGGGCAAGAGCCAGGCGATTGCCAGCATTCAGAGTCATCTGGTGGCAGGGGGAATTCGCAATCCCGATCTGCCTTCTGTGGGCATCGACGGCGTGGGGAATGTTTATGTGGTGTGGTCCGATTGCCGCTTTCGCACCGGTTGCAAAGAGAACGATATCGTGATGAGTACGTCTTCGAACGGAACGACCTGGAGCGCAGTGGCTCGCATTCCGATCGACGCGACTACGAGCACAGTGGATCACTTCCTTCCGGGCATCGGCATTGATCCGGCGACTTCGGGCACTACTGCTCACATGACGATTGTTTACTATTACTATCCGACGGCGAGTTGCACCGCGAGCACCTGCAACCTGGAGGTGGGCTACACGACTTCAACCAACGGCGGCTCAACGTGGACTGCGGGAACGAAACTTGCTGGACCCATGAAGCTGGCCTGGCTGCCGGTTTCTGATAACGGACCCATGGTCGCGGATTACATTGGCGTATCGTACGTGAACGGCAATCCTTTCGGCGTGTTCGCGGTGGCGCAAGCGCCGACCGGCAGCACGCTGGCAGAAGCGATGTACACGACAAAGACAGCGTTGCCCGCGCCCGGGAGCGAGCCCACGTTCAGCGCACTAGCGGATAAGCCTGTGGCCGGCGCGAAGTCCGATCACGAGATGCATTTCTATTACGACGATGAAGGCAAAAGGGAAATTCCGCGCTCGCGCTGGATCGTCAATACCTCAGGGCAGTAAAATTTCTGCCGCGACCTGACCGCCGGCATTCCTAATGCCGGCGGTTCATTTAACCTTCCTAACTTTGTGCCGCTTCAGTCCGGCAACCGAATGAAAAAACTTTACACGCGAACCGGCGGAATTACGCCCCTCTCAGGCTTGCGTGAACTAGAATAGAAATAGAACTAGTAACTTGCAGCATTCATCCAATTAGTAGACCAGCTTAGGATGATCGAGCAAACGCTTCGCAATCGGGCCCTCCGCAAACGCGCTTCGCAGTTCGGGCGATTGGTGCGCCATTCCGCCGTGACTCCGCTATGCGGTGAGACACATATCCCGCGTCTTGCCTCGAACGGCGAGTTGGGTGTGACCTTCATCGGCCATTCCAGTTTCTTCGTGCAGATGGGCGGAAAGAGCGTGATGATCGACCCTAACTTCGCGCGCTGGCTTTTTGTGCTGAAGCGGTTGCGGCGTCCGGGGCTGCGAGTTCGAGACTTGCCGGCCATTGATCTGGTGCTGGTGACGCATGCGCACTTCGACCATTTACACCGGCCGTCTTTGCGCGCAATCGTGCAGAACAATCTCCGCACGCGAGGAACTGCTCCGGCCATTATTATTCCAAGCCATGTGACGGATCTAATCTCCGATCTGGGCTTCTCAGAAATAATCGAGCTTGACTGGTGGAAGAGTTCGCGGCACGGCAGCTTGTCGGTAACGCACGTTCCTTCCCAACATTGGGGAGCGCGAATTCTTAAGGATTCGCACCGCGGTTACGGCGGCTATGTTTTACGGGCAGGAAAGCACTCTGTTTATCACGCGGGCGACACGGCTTACTTTGCGGGCTTCGGCGAGATCGGGAAGCGGCTTTCGCCAGAACTGGCTTTGCTCCCGATCGGCGCTTACAACCCGCCGACCTTTCGCAATGTGCATACCAATCCCGCCGACGCCACCCGAGCATTTCTTGACCTGAACGCGCGCTGGATGGTCCCCATGCACTATGGAACCTTCCGGCTCTCGCACGAACCGGTGGATGAACCGCTGCAATTGCTCGAGCAAGAGGCACGCGCAGCTGGCATCGAAGACCGGGTAGTTGTGCTCAAAGAGGGCGTGACCCGGTTCTTCTAGTTTTGGAGCGCTGCAGCTTGCCGCTGCCAGAGACCTCAGTGGCGCCCATTTTGCATCTTTCCCCATTCCAGTAACTTCCGTAATGCCGCTGAATTCCGTTATTACACAAGTATTACAGTGTCTAGCCGATTCTCTTGATAGCCTAGATATGTGCGGTAGAGAACTCAAGACCAGCAAATGGGGCTCACATTGGAAATGCAACTGGAAAGCCTGGAAAAACGACAAGCTGCAAAAGGTGAAATTAACTGGGTGACCGCAGTATTCATGGCGCTGTTTCACATTGGCGCAGTGGCGGCACTTTTCTTCTTTACATGGAAGGCGCTATTCGTCGCCATGTTCTTGTGGTGGGTTTCGGGCAGCCTCGGCATCGGCATGAGCTATCATCGCCTGCTCACGCACCGCGGCTACAAGACGCCGAAGTGGGTCGAGTATTTTCTTACCGTCTGCGCCACGCTCGCCCTCGAAGGCGGACCGATTTTCTGGGTCGCCACGCACCGCATTCACCATCAATATTCTGACTTAGACGGCGATCCGCATTCGCCCATCGAGGGCAAATGGTGGGCGCACATGGGTTGGATTCTGATGGGCAAGTCCATGCATCATGACACGACCACGCTGGCCCGCTACGTTCCCGACTTGGCCAAAGATAGATTCCACGTCTGGATCACCAAGTATCACTATGTACCCATGATCGTGCTGGGCGTGATCCTGCTGGCGATCGGCGGATTGCCATTTCTGATGTGGGGCATCTTCGTGCGCACGGTGGTTGGCCTGCACGCTACCTGGCTGGTGAATTCGGCAACGCACTCCTGGGGCACGCGCCGTTTTGCCACGCGCGATCTTTCCACCAATAGCTGGTGGGTCGCTCTGCTGACCTTCGGCGAAGGCTGGCACAACAATCATCACGCGCACCCGACTGCGGCGCAGCATGGCTTCACTTGGTATGAAGTCGACGTCAACTGGTACGGCATCTGGGCGCTGAAGACGCTCGGTCTGGCCTGGGACATCAAGCGGGTGCGGCTGGCTGACCTTGAAAAAGGCTTGGCGGCCACGCCGAACGGGCACTTGATTACTGGCGCGCTGGCTGAGGGCGCGGCGGCGGGGGACTAGATCACACGCGCTTTACGGAACTGAGCCTCGATCCTCCGGTCGGGGCTTTTTGCTGTGTGAGGAACAATTCTGAAACACAGGGGGCCAGAGGTGCACAGGGTAGAGCCACTATCCCATTGCAGTTTACCCTGTGTTCCTCTGTGTCCTATGTGTTAAAGATTTGCTCTCAGAGTCAGGCCGCGGGCTCCATAAGCGGTAAAATCACCCTGACGCCATGCGCATCACGAGCCGCCGCGGAACCATCGTCTTCTTCCTCTTCCTGGGCATCACCCTGGTGGCGCTGGCGGTTGCCCTTAATGTTGGATGGATCATTCTCAACTGGCGCGAGGGTGTGCTGCTGTTCTTCGGGATCATCTTTTTCGCGCTGATTATCGCGGGCATGATCGTGAACACGACGTTCCTGCTGCGCGAGATTCGCCGGAGCGAACAGCATGACAGCTTCATCAATGCCGTTACTCACGAACTGAAAACGCCGGTCGCCTCCATTCGCCTGCATCTGGAAACCTTGCAGCGCCGCGATCTGCCCGAAGTGCAGAAGCAGGAGTTCTACCGACTGATGCTCAGCGATACCGACCGCCTCACGGAGACTGTGGAACAAGTTCTGCGCGCCGGCCGCGCCGGAGACAAGAAGGCCGGACGCGAAAAGTCTGCAGTTGACTTCCGCCAAGTCGTGCGCGAATCCATGGACGCTGCACGAACCCGCCATCATCTGCCGCTTGAGGCACTTCGCTACGAAGAAGCGGCGAAGAATGGCACAGCCATGCGCGTGCTCGGCAGCGGCGAGGATCTTCGCACCGCCGTCTTCAACGTTCTCGACAATGCCATCAAGTATTCCGGCGATCACGTGGATGTGCATGTGCACCTGAACATGCCCGACGAGAAACGAATTGTGCTGAGCGTGCAGGATCACGGAGTCGGCATTGCTCCCGATGACATGAAGAGCATTTTCAAGCGCTTCTACCGCGTTACTCACCGCTCGTTGGCGCACGTGAAGGGAACCGGGCTGGGCCTGTTCATTGTGAAGTCGATTGCGCAAAAACACGGCGGCAAAGTATTCGCCGAAAGCGCCGGCGAAGGCCAGGGCACGACCATTACCATGGAACTGCCGAGGTCTTCGTTATGAGGTCGAGGTTATGAGGTCTTCGTCATGAGGTCGAGGGCATGAGCCGCGTTCTGGTGGTGGAAGATGAAGCGCATCTGGCGCAGGGATTGCGCTTCAATCTGGAGGCCGAAGGATATTCCGCCGAGGTGGTAGGCGATGGCGAAGAGGCCACGCAGCTCTTACTCGATAAGAAAGAAAACTTCGATGCCATCGTGCTCGACATCATGCTGCCCGGCAAAGACGGCTTTAGAGTAGTTTCGGAATTGCGCGCGGCGCGGAATTATGTTCCGGTGCTGATGCTGACGGCTCGCGGCAGTCCTGAAGATGTGTTGAAAGGCTTCGCCGCTGGCGCCGACGATTATCTGCCTAAGCCTTTCGATCTGTCGATTCTGCTGGCGCGTTTGCAGGGATTGCTGCGGCGCAGCCAGTGGATGCGAGGGCAGTCCGCGGCAAGCTCAGAGACTGTGGTCGACTCTGCATCTGATCCGCGCAGCGTGACTGACTTCGGAACTTTTTCTTTCAACGGCAAGACTATCGACTTCGGCACGCTCGAACTGCGCACCGCCGGCCATGTGGTTCACCTCACGCTGATGGAATCGGAACTGCTGCGCCACCTGGTTCGCAACGATGGCCGCGTAGTTTCCCGCAAGCAGATTCTCGAAGAGGTCTGGGGCCTGCATGAAGATACAGATACGCGCGCCATCGACAACTTCATGGTCCGCCTGCGGCGCTATATCGAAGATGATCCCGCGCAACCCCGGCACCTACTCACGGTGCGCGGCGTGGGCTACCGGTTTCTGGCGAATCCGGAAAAGAAATGATAATGGCCAGCGAGCGGCGGGCAGTTCGATCAAATGCTCCGCCGCGTACTGGCCACTTCTGCGCTGGCTTAGCGAATCCCTTACTGCTTGTCGTAGACCGAAACGCTCTCCATCTTCATGCCCATCGAATCCATTCCAGACGCGGTGAGCGTGCGGCTCTTGCCGTCGGGCGCAAGTACGATCGTCCCAGTAATCGTAACTTTGCCGCCCTTCTTAACGGTTAACTCCAGATGATGGTCATCGATCTGCTTGATGGACCGCGTATCTGAGGTAGGGTCGCCGGTTACGGGATAATCCTTGCCGTCGAATTTGCCTGTCCACACATTGTGGGTAGGCTTGCCCTGGCCATCGACGCCATCCACCGTGGCTTTGATGTTGTCGCCGGCGGCCTCGTACTTTACCATCGTGTTTTTCGAAGCTCCGGCAGGTATTTTCGATTTGGCGTCGTTCAGCTTCCAGGTCCCCATGTTTGGATTTTGCGCGAAACAAATGCTTAGACCGACAAACAGCATCACCAGCGTTAATACGGTTGCTCTTGTTTTCAATGTTGCCTCCAGGGTGAGAAACGGTTGGCTCGCGAGCGAGCACTGCATTCTAGGGTTCAAGGTACCCTTTGTGCAACCCTCAAGGTGGCTCGGGGTCTTCGGGGGAAACTCTACGCGCGGCAGAGTTCGGCGACCATGGTCTCCCGCCGCTGCAACGCCAAACCATCCACGCGGTTAAGAATCATCGCGTAGGCCGAGATCGAAATCGCGGACAATATTAACAAAATCAAGGTCGCGATCCAGAAATTGCCGTAAAGCCGCGCGATCCAGAACGCGCCGACTCCCACGCCGACGACGAAAACCTGCACTCCTAAGCTGATCAGCACCGTTGTCTGCGAGGCGCGCTGACGGCCGAACGAGGAGTAGTCCAATTTCTTCGGAGCGTAAAGCGAGAGCAGATTACCGGCGGAAAAGTTGATCGGCGCGGCGAACAGCAAGCCCGCTAGCGCGGCGATGGTGACGTCAAGTGCGGGCCGTCCATAGAGGAAGCTGACCGCAATCCACGCGAAGACTACTTCTATCGTCAGGATGCCGGCATGGGTGAGATTCTTCGCCAATACAATTTCGCGAAATCTCACCGGGGACGCATAGAAGAACTGAATGCCGCCTGCGTCTCCGCCGAAATTGTTGTAAGCGAGATTCGTCAGCATCAACAGCGTGTATCCCACGGCGGCGGGAAATGCCATGTCGGGCGCGCGCGAAAGAAAAACTCCTGAGTGCCGGGCAGAGTTCATCGCCCCGAAACGGAAGACGAACAACACGAAAAGCGGCGCGATCAGTGAGATCAGCATGGGACCGCTGCGTATAAGGTACCGAATTTCTTTTTCGAAGACCGCGGCCACGGGAGCGGAGAATCCGGGCAGATTCCATCCCAGCCGGAGCGACCTGTCTTTCTCTTGCGGCACAACCGACGCGGCCGCGACCTCGCTCAAATTCTCGCCGCGGTACTGCGCCCGCAGCCGCACGTGCAGGCAGTAGCCAGTCACCAGCACAAAAGCGCACAACAGCGTGAGCGAACTGAATCCCGTCATGAATCGCGAAAACACCGCCTGCGCAATGGCATCTGCGGCGAGCCCCGGCGGAAGCATCCCCTGCACCGGAGCCAGAACGTCGATGTATCGCTGCAAAGATTCGTGTGGGGCAGAACCCGGCCGCCTCTCGAAATGTCGTATGAGCGGCCCGATCAACTGAAAACTCAGCATCAAGAGCACAAACAGAATGCCCATGATCTCGCGCGTGCGGCGCTGCGCGAGCCAGCGCTCCACCCACGCAAATACCATCTGCATCAACAGAAGATTGAAGGCGGCAAACGCCAGTAAAACGAGCGCCGCCCAGGGCAGCAACTCCGGCTTCGCAAAACCCACGCCGATCAGAACTCCAAACGACCAAAGGCTGCCCAGAGCGGTCGCCGGGTCGAACATGCCGTAGGCTATCCGCACCAGAAAATACGAGCCGTAACTTAGCGGAAAGCGCAGCAGATCAGAGGAATCCGGATTGTTGGAGAATGCCGTCGCCATAACAGGGAAGACTTGCCAGAAGATAAAAACGAACCACAGGGGAAGGGCGATCATCTCGGGCTTGCCTGCCGAGATCGCAAAATATGCCGCGATCCCCATTCCAAACGCGCCGCCGAGTCCGCCGATGGCGAACGCGAACGCCACCATGATTTGCGAGACCAGCTCTAGCATGCCCCGCGTGCTGCGCAGCGAGTTGACGAAAAGCCGCCAGCGCAGCCAGGCGATGGCCGCGAGTTGTCCACGCCTGTGCAGCGTAGGGTTGAGTTCAGTCATGGGCGCAGCTCGTCTCTTCCCGAAATCCGCACTTCGTACACGGTCGGAAGCAGTTCCGTGCCGGTACGAACAAAGCTCCGCACCAGCTCAGTGCGCGAGAAATGACCAAGGCTCAGAAGCCGGATGCATTCGTCCGTAGCGCAGCTCTCCCACGACGTCCGTCTGCCCCACGGAAAACAACTGGCCTCGATGACACGTACGGGAAGCCGCTCCTGAAATCCCGCTTCAATCTGTTCGCGCAGCCATCGCAGGTATTCGAGCTTTTGTGATATGGCAACTTTCGGATCCTGCCGGATCACGACGCCGGGAAAATTGGGAATATCGGCCCGCAACGTGTGAATGTGTCCATGCCCTTCGACAAGAATTTCAATATCAAGTTCCATCAGCCGTTCGAGACTCGCAAGCCATTTCAGGCTGTCCACGTCAGGGTTAGGGGTCGCAAAATAGCTCCCCATGAAGGCGTCGCCCGCCAGCAGCAACTTCTCCTTGGGATCGTACAGAACGATGTGGTCATCGCAATGTCCAGGAGTCGCCAACACCTGCAAGTAGCCGGAAGCCGTATCTACGGTCTCGCCCAGAATGTGATAGGGCGGCTTCAAGTTTGGAGGCTGCCCGATGATGACAGCGCGCACCCACGGCAGCTTTTTGAATGGCGTCAGGAATTCGGCAGTCATCGCTGAAACCCACACCGGAGCGCCGGTACGCTCAGAGAGCCAATTGAGGTTGCCGACGTGTTCCTCGTGCGCATGAGTTGCTACGACTTTCGCGATTCTGGGTTTTGCGCGTTGCAGGTGCGCCGTGAGCGATCGCCGCATCTTGGGTGAGCCTGGATCGACTGCGACTCCGTCATAGACCACTGCCGTGAACAGTTCGCCGAACAGCAGCGGGACTGTGTTGGGTAAGACGCCGTTCAGGAAGAAAATGGTCAGCTTGCCGTCCAGCAGATCAAGCCGCCGGTGGTAAGCCCGGAAGAAAATACTCACTCTCTGCGCGGCTCCACTGAGTCCCGACCACAGAACAAGTGGCAGCCGAATGAAGAAGCCCAATAGGTAACATGACCAGAACGCGGACAATTTCGCTTGTCGTCGCACTGTCTCCGGCTTTGCTACGCGGCAAGTGCCCCCTCGACATTTGCTGAGGGAGTACCTGTTCGCAGCAACGAACCCGTAGCAGATCCGCCCTAATTGGCGAAAAGGGAACCACTCTCCCATCACGCCGATGAGCCGCGTCAACGGGAACAAACGCGCCAGGCAAGTGACCGCATCCCACCCGGCATAAATTTCACCTTCAGGGGCCACGACATGTAACTGGCGCAGGCAATCGTCCATCCTGAGCCGGGAATCGCAGGCGGATAACGCCGCTTCACTGATGGGCAGGCAGATCGTCTTGTGCTCGCGGTCGAGGGTTTTCAGCCACGATACGCAAGCCTGACAAATCTCGCACTGGCCGTCGTACAGCGCTCGGTAGACGGGCTGAGCGCACTTTTTGTCAGTGGTCGCCGCCGCAGTCTCGGCCAATAATTCGTTGTCCATGCGTCTACTTCCCTTACCCCAGCCAAGAAAGCTCCTGCTCGGTCCGGCGCGAGCCACCGACCGTGCGCAGGAAAATCTGTTCCAGCGTCATCTTTTCGCCGGATGGAGTCGCAACTTCATCGGATCCCGCTGTCGTCTGCGCTTCCACGCCGGCGCGCAACTCCTCCAGCGATCCCTGCGCAACCAGGCGTCCACGATGAATGATGGCGACGTGACTGCACAGCCGCTCCACGATTTCCAGCACATGCGAGGTCAGAAAAATCGTAGCTCCGCGCGCGATCATGCCTTGAAGCATTGCCTTCAGAGTTCCAGCTGCAATAGCATCTACGCCTTCGAACGGTTCGTCGAGAAACAATACTTTCGGACCATGAATCACAGCCGCCGCCATCGCCAGCTTCTTCTGCATGCCGTGCGAATAGTCGGTGACCAACTTCTTCGGCTGGTCGGCGAGCTGCATGAAATCGAGTAGTTCGGCAGTCCGCTTGGCCGCAGTCTCGCGGTCGAGTCCATACATGCGTCCCGCAAAGTTCAGAAACTCCGATCCCGTCAACCGCCCAAACAGAGCCATGCCTTCGGGCACAACCCCGATCTGCCGCTTCACTTCGACAGGACTCTTTTCCAAATCCAGTCCAAGAATTTCGATACGCCCCGAACTGGGGGCCAGCAGACCGGTAAGCATCTTGATCGTCGTAGATTTACCCGCGCCGTTGGGACCGAGAAAGCCGAAAAATTGTCCCGGTGCCACGCGCAGGTCGATGCCATCGACGGCGATCAATTCTCCGAAACGGCGGGTCAAGCCTTGGGTTGCGATGGTGGGAGCGGCATCCATGAAACTTCTGAATCTAGCACAACGCTGAAGTTGCTGCCCTTGGCGGTTTCAGATCGCCCGCCTACTTTTTACAAATTCATGACATTTGCGTTCCTCGCTGGTGTATAAAAGGGGCGATCAAGCCGCCCGCGCGACTCTCGCGCTTACCGGAGGGGTATCCCATGAAAGAAAAGTTCGTGCTCGCCGTTTTTTTCGCGCTGTTCGCCAGTTTGGCCCACGCGGGAAACTCAGCGCCAGTCCCGGTCTACACCTTCATCTGCAACGGCAGCGGATTAGGCCCCTGCCCCAATGGCGGTCGCACAGATTCTCTGATCCTCGGCTCCGATGGCAATTTTTACGGCGCCGCCCAGATTACTACGTGGGAAACCAGCTTGGTCACTGGAGGAAATGTATTCTCGCTCACACCTGCCGGCAAGTTTACCGTGCTGCACACTTTCACGCCGGGAGTTAATAAAAATTTTCCGGACGGCGACCTGCCCGGCGCTCTGATCGAAGGCCCGGATGGAAATCTCTACGGCGAAACCATCTACGGCGGGATCGATGGCTGCGATGGCGACTGCGGCTATGGCGTGCTGTTCCGGGTAAGCAGGACCGGAACCGGATTTCAGTTGGTGCACAAATTCTGCTCCCAAACCGACTGCTCCGATGGAAATGGGCCCTCCGCCATGGTGCTCGGGAACTGACGGCAATCTGTACGGCACCACCACCTCCGGCGGCGCCAACTATGTTGGTACCCTCTTCCGGGTTACCCCGTCATCCGGCGCCTACGAGGTTGTTTTCAATTTCAGTTCCACCTCCGGCGGGGAATATCCCTCCAACCTCACCGTTGGTTCCAACGGCACTTTCTACGGACAGTCTTCTGCGCCCGCGGGCAAGTTCCTGTTTAACTACACGCCCGCAACTGGAGTAATGACCACGGCCCCGCTGAACTTTCCGACGCTTTCCGCTGGAAGCGGGTTAGCCCTTGGCCCGAACGGAAATTTTTACGGGTTCTACTTTATTTATGGCGTCAACGGCGTGAGCCTGTTCGAAGTGGAACCGAACGGCAGCAATCTTACGATTTTCCCCTTCTACAACACCATTGACGGCGGCGGCAGCCCGGATGGCTTGCTGCTCGCCAGCGACGGCAACTTCTGGGTCGCCAATTTTAACGGCAGCAGCGAATACGGTAACATCATTTCGCTTTCGCCTACCGACGGATCGTTGCTGCAAACCATCTCGCCCTTCGGCACAACGTCATCGGTGGGAGGTTGGCCGTCGCAACTTATTCAGGCGAAAGACGGCACCCTCTGGGGCTCGACCTACATTTACGGTGACGCTACCAAAGGCCACTTCGCCCTCGGCACAGTCTTTAGCTTGAACGAGGGCTTGCCGCCGCGCTAAGCGCGCCTTCTGTGAAATCGATACAGGGGGTCTCTTCTCCGCGCGTGTGCCACGCAGGGGAGGGACTGTTTCTTGTCCCCATTCCAAGCCGTTACGAAACCGGAACAGAACCTGATTCTGCTGCCAAATGTCTCCTTGTTTGTGATAAAGTCCTTTTCCTTTACAACCTCAAGTTGCAAGGTTGGGGCCTCGCCCGTTCTTCTTTAGGAGGTTACGGTGGCCAAGAATATAGTTGTCTGCTGCGACGGAACCGGAAACCAGTTCGGCGACAACAACTCGAATGTCGTGAAGCTCTATAGCGTCCTGATCATCGATGGTAAGCAACAGGTCGGCTATTACCATCCTGGCGTGGGCACCATGGGTTCGCCTACCTCGCGTAACAATGTCAGCGAACTTTGGTCGACAGTGATGGGACTTGCCTTTGGAGCGGGATTGCTGGACAACGTCAGCGACGCGTACCGGTACCTGATGGATGTCTATGAAGATGGAGACAACGTCTATCTGTTTGGTTTCAGCCGCGGCGCGTACACAGTGCGGGCGCTTGCCGGCGTGCTGCATATGTACGGATTGCTGTGTCCCGGCAACGACGGTCTGATTCCTTATATCATCCGAATGTACGCGAGGAAGACCCGCGCCGCTGCGGGAATGACTCAAACCCTCAAGGTGGCCGACGGTTTTAAAGCGACATTCTGCCGTCCCTGCCCGCTGCATTTAGTGGGAGTCTGGGATACGGTCAGCTCGGTTGGGTGGATCTGGGATCCTCTTAAACTTCCTTATACCGCGCAGAATCCAGAAATGGCCAACGGCCGTCACGCGGTTTCGATCGATGAGCGCCGCTGTTATTTTCGAAACAATTTGTGGGGAGAAAAGCTTCCCAGCCAAAATAGTCTGAAGCAAGTTTGGTTCGCCGGTGTGCACTCGGACGTCGGTGGCTCTTACGCGCCAGCGCTGAGCGGGCTATCGCAGATTTCCCTGGAGTGGATGCTCTGCGAAGCAGTTCCGCTTGGACTTTTGGTCAATCCGGAGAAAGCCAATCAAGTACTGGGAAGGGTTCCGCCTCCTCCGCCGTTCCCAACCGACCCGGCGCAGAAGATCAATATCTCGCTGAAAAATTTCTGGTGGATTCTGGAATTTCTCCCACACTCTTATTACGATTTCGCAACCAGGAAGAAAAGATGTCGTATTCCACTGGGCGCACCCCGCCAGATTCCAGAGGGTTCCGTTCTGCACGAGACGGTGGCAGAAAAACTCAAGCTCGATCCAGACTACAAGCCGCCGAACTTGCCCAAGACCTCAAACGTTGAACCAAGAAACGCCTGCGTTTTTTCCTGAAACGAAAACGCCCTGGCCGGCGGCCAGGGCGTCTTATATGTCGAAAGCACGGGAGTCTAAAACTGATTCCACAAGAACTGGTTGTAGACCTCATGATGAAACTGTACTTCCGGAGCTTTAACAAAAGTTCCGAGAGATCGCGCGCACCGATCGGCCGCAGCCTGCTTCAGGTCTGCGTAGCGCCCCTTCACGTCCTCGCCGAGAAGTTTCGTAGTCCACTCAGCTTTACGGAAGTTTGCCAGCGCATCGTAAATGTTGTCTGGTAAGTAGCGTTCCGCCTGACGCAAGTTCTTGATCTTCGAAGTTTCGCCGTCGATGCCCGTCTTGAAGATCCCCAGCATCACCAGATATGGATTCGCGTCGGGAGCCACCGAGCGCACTTCTACGCGCATGCTTTTCTCGTTGCCGATCGGGATGCGAATCATCGACCCACGATCGACCGCCGAAGCCTTGATCTGATTCGGCGCCTCGAAATGCGGGTCGAGACGGCGATAAGCGTTGACGCTCGGATTCAACAGCAGGCATATGTCATTGCCGTGCGTGAGAATGCGGTCGACAAAAGCCCATCCCATCTTGCTGAGCTTCTCTTCGCCCTTGGCATCCCAGAACAAATTCTTGCTGCCGTCACTGATGGAAACGTTGGTATGCATGCCGCTCCCATTCACGCCCACCACGGGCTTGGGCAGGAACGACGCGGTGAGCCCCATGTGCGTGGCCACTTGTCGGCAGATCAGCTTGTAGAGTTGAATCTGATCGGCCGCAGCCACAACCTCACCATACCCGTAGTTGATTTCAAATTGCGAAGGCGCGACCTCTGGGTGATCCTTCTCATTTTGAAAGCCCATCGCCCGCTGCACTTCCGCAGTCGTATCAATGAACGTGCGCAGCGGATCGCCCGGCAGCGAGTGATAGTACCCGCCGGTATTAACGTACTCAAACTTGCCCGTTTCGTTATAACGGCGCTCTGCGTCCGCGCCGTTGAACAGAAATCCTTCAATTTCGTTCGCAGCGTTGAGCGTGTATCCTTTCTTCTCGTGCAAAACGTCGGCGTAGTTCTTCAGCACGCCGCGAATGTCACCAGAATACGCCGTCCCGCCCTTATCGATCACTTCGCCGAAGACCAGCACTTTCCCGGCCCCAAACACATCGGCCGGACCCCAGTAGAACGCCGCCCAGTCGATCCCCAGACGCAGATCGCTCTCCCGCTGCGCCGTGAACCCGCGAATCGAAGAACCGTCGAACGTCAGGTTGTCCCAGCTCTTGATCAGGAATTTCTTGTCGTAATCCAGCATGTGCAGCCGGCCTTCAAGATCGCTGAACAGCACGGTCACAGCCTTAATCCGCTTCTCGTCGGTCAAATACTTCAACCGCTTTTCCTGCACCTTGTCAATCGGCTCCCGGTTCCGCCGCTGCTCCTTCGCCTCCAGATTCAGGTCTTCCAGTTCTTCGTAGGTGAGTGCCAGGAAATTACGCAATTCGTTGGGCATGGATATCCTTCCGTCTCCTATGTCAGCAAAATGATGTCGGCAAGCAACCGCATGAATACAGGCAATTGAAATGGCTGGGCTTCAACCGAGAAGAATAACGCGAGTGCGCAGTCTCCGACAATCAAAAAAGCTGATCGAACCCATAAAAGAGATTTATTAAGATTCTCCTAATTCGCGTTCTTCTTATTGCACTAGCTATTGCACTTCCAGCGAAACCACCTTCCCCTCACCTTCCGACGTTTCACGATAGTTCAGCGCCACCTTCTGCTTGTTCCAGGAACACGAAAAGGCATCGGCTCCGATCAGGACAATGTGGTTCGTGTCTGCCACCTTCATCTTCAAAGTCTTCGCCCCAGATACCACCGTCAGGGTCGCGAGCGGCGGTGCCGAGCAATCCACACTCGTCAGCAGACCGCGGACATATTTTGGCGCGCCCAAATTCGCCGGCGTTGTGCTCGGCGGCTCAGCTGAAATGGCGTTTGTGTTCTCCGCGCTGTCCGAACTAGTCTCCCGCTGCACCAGTTTCCCCGGACGATAGACTGCCGTTCCATCCTGCACCATTGAGCGGAACTGCTCCGCCTGGGCCAGTGCCGCCGCCGCGTGCGACGCGACCTCCGGATTGCTGCTGCTTCTGAGCGATTGCAGCAATGCGATGGCCTGCTCCGGCTGCCGGTTCGTCAGATAAATATTCGCCAGATTGAATAGATAAGTCTCGTTGCGCGGGCTGATCGCTAAAGCCTTCTGCATCGTAATAATCCCCTTGGCGGGATCGCCCGACGCTGATTGCGCAAATGCCAGCAGGGCGTAAGAATCCGCGAAACCCGGGTCCAGACTGATGGATGTCATCAACTCCGTGGTCATTGCAGGCAGGTCAGCCTCGACGCTAAATCCCTTCTCACGAGCCAGCAGCAGCGCGCTATAGTAGTGAACCCGTGGATCCTTAGAATCCAATTCCGAGGCTTGCTTAAAATATTGCCCAGCCTGCATAAAGTCCTGCTTCTGCAAATAGGCGTAACCCAAGCCGCGGCACGCCGCCGCATTCTTTGGATCAGCCTTCAACACATCCTGAAATTCACTCACCGCGCGCTCCCGATAGTCAGTCGAATGCAGATGGATATCGGCCAACACCGCATCGCCGTCCGCGGCGCTCATAGGCGTAGCCGTGTAGCTGTTCGACGAAATGCTGGCCGGAGTAGGAATCGCATAATACTTGCAGCGCCTGCTGTTGATGTAGCTGCTCAGAGCCCGGTCGAACTGCGCGGGGCTCATCCCGAAGGCCCGTTGAATGGCGTCTTCGATCGGCAAGTGCTGGTTCTCTTCCAGATCAAAATAAACAGCCACCTTGGGAACAAGCTGGTTGTCGTAAAGGTAATGCATGAGCATTCCCGACTCGACATAAAACGTGGTCCTATGGTCGCCGCTTTCGTTGTAGGTCGAAGAATTCTGCCGCACCTTAAATAGGTCTGCGATCCTCATCGTCCCCAGTTGTTGCAGGATCAAGTAAACGTCGCGCCCGACCTTTCCGATGCGCGCTTCTTTGCTATCCACTTCAATGGTTGAAAAATATTCAGCAAAACCTTCCTCAAACCACGGCGGTAATTCCCCTTGCAGGTTGCCATTCATCAACTGGTGCGCGTACTCGTGGAACACCACAGCCCAGGGATTCTCCACCGACATGTCGAGCATGATGAAACTGCGGTCGCCGCCTCCTTGAAAAAGTCCCGCTAATTGCGTTGGTTTGCCGTTGAACAGCGGCGCAACCTGCCGCATTTCTTTCGTGTTGCGAAAGGCGACAATCTGCAGCGGGATGGGAAGGTTTACGTTTGCCTTGGTCATCAGTGCGCCGAAAACGACGCGCATCTGCTCGAAACGCATCGCGACTTCGCGGCCGCGCTTTTCGCCTGAGTCGGTAATCACCGAAAAATTCGGCGAACGCACTTCCACCCATTGCGCATCCCCGGCGAAGACTGTAGGTGCGCCGCAGAACGCAGCGACCAGCAGGACGGCGACTAGACGATAGAAAGCAAAACAGAACCGTTCATCGCGAATCTTCATCATGCACTCCTTGCGCGACGACACACTTGCCCCACACTCAAATCAGTTTAGTCCCAGCCCCTGCCCTGGCATCAGCCGGATAATCACGCCCAGCGCCGTAAGCACGGCAATAAAGTAGACCGTGATTGTGCGGCTCGGATGCGACGGTAAATCTTTTGCAAAGAATGCTCGATATCCAGCTCCCAGCGCCACCAGAAAAAACATATTCTGCTTCAGCGCCAGCCCCAGAGCAACACTAGCGATGAGAAGCGCGATGCGTTCCGCTTTGCTCAAGGCCAGCGCTGCCTGCCCGCCATCGAGCACCCAGACCGGAATCAGGTTCAGCAGGTTCAGAATCGCGCCCACGCGCGCCAGCGCGCCCCAGAACGGATCGCCCGTCTGCCACCACAGCACGGCACAAGCCAGCGCTGCCAGAAATCCCGCCAGCGGCCCCGCCAGGCTCACCGCAGAACGTGTCTCCAGCGACACCCCCAACGCGTTCCAGCGCACGTAAGCACCCAGGCCCGGCAGAAACACAGGCATATCCGCCGGCAAGCCGCGGCGCTTGATGTCAACGAAGTGCCCCATCTCGTGAATCAGAATCAGCACCGCGAAGCCGATCCCAAACTTCACCCCAGACGCAGCCGAATAAATCACAACGAAAGCTAAAAAACTTAGGATCGACGTCAGCTTGAACCGCGGAGTCGCCTGCGTTCCGCTCCTGTCGCCCATCGTCGCGGCCGAACCCGCCGGGCCCATCGCTTGCGCCCATTGGTTGTCGGCTTGCGGCTGTCGCACACCGCCAGCACTGTCAAGCGCCTGCGCGTGTTGCCTGATCCACTCAGCTTGCTTCGATGCCGGCGGCAGCAAGGCCAGCCCGGTCAGCCATTTCTCCCGCGCCTGCCGCAGATCTCCACGAGCCTCCAGCGCCTTCGCGTCCGACGACAGTTGCTCCAAGTCCTCGGAGTGCACCAGCGCGTGACACTGATCGCACGCCAGCGCTCCCGGCGCAAGTTCGCGCGAGCAGCGCTTGCAATTGCGAATCGGGTCTTGGTTTGGGGTAGACACAGCTAGGGAAAATGCTTTCGGATCAACGCACTCGCTAACTTGGCGGAGCGCTGGCAAACGGACCATACACTCCGAATGGCCGGCCCGCAGCAATTCTCCACGCGATTCTCATTCCAAAGAAAAGAATCAGCAAGCCCATTGCGGCCCACCCCGGACTACTCTGAAGCTCAAGAAATGGAGAGGCCAGCCCGAGAAGTGCCAACCGTCCCAGCCACGTTCCCAAGCTTACCGTTGGCCTCGGCGCGGGCGGAGGCAAAGAGGATTGGCGCCCGGATTCCTGCTCCAACTGCCGCTGCTCGTCCTCAATCCTCTGTTGTTGAGCTTGTCTTTGTTCTCTTTGCTGTTTTCGTTCGTCGGCAAAATTAATTCCAATGGGGACCGCGGCCATCGATACCGCCGCATAAGTCAGCAGGATCGCGGCAATCTGGTAGCGCCGCCCGCCAACTCCGTTCGATCCTTTCATCATGGCCGTGCCCACAAGCCATCCCACGCCGATCGACATATAGCTGATCACCCATCCCTGCAGCAGGATCGCAATCAGCGCATATCCAATCAGCCCCACCACGGCCGCGCCAATGCCATAAGTAAGAGCGCGCACATACGCTGCGTGCTTGTCCCGGTCAATTTCGCTGCGCATCCGCTCCGCGCACCCGGGACACGCCCTCGCCGCATTCACCCTGTAATAAGCTCCGCTCAACGGTTGCTGGCAGAATTCGCAGACATTGCTCGCACCCAGCTTCGTGGCGTACTCGGCCGTGCCGAACTGGGGTATCGGATTGCCGAAACTATCACTCATGTCTGGAAACAATAGAATAGTTCGCTGGTGAGCACAAGACGCTCATGCAGGACGATCCCTCGTGAGCCTTCCCCGAACGAAGCCGAGGGCCCGGCGAAGCGAAGCGAGCCGGACAGCGCAATCCGAGATCAATACCCCGAACGCCAAGGGTCAAGCAAGGCCGTGCTGCTACTCGTTACTGGGTACTAGGTACTCGGTACTAGAACACTTACGGCAGCAGCCCATAAACATTCAACTCCGTCTGCGTGCCCACATAAACTTTCCCATTGGCCACCGTCGGCGCGGTGAACTTCACCGCCGGACCGGCCGCATCCCGCGCCGAATTTTGACTGGTGTCGTAAAGCTCGCGGGAAACATTCGCAGCGTCGAAGGCCCTCAGGATCGCATTGCCATTAACGCCAAACTTGTCGGTCTCCAGTATCCATACGATTCCATTGCCATTCCCGTTGGCGGAAACGGTCGGCGAACCACCCGGGTATCCGAAGTGCTTGTTCGATTGCGCAATCGGGACCGTGGAAATCAAACTGTTTTGAATACTGAATTGCATGGGGTATCCGCCGGAACCGGAAAAGTAGACTTGCTCCTGCCAGTAGGCCGGCCCGCCCGCCCGGTTACCGGCTCCATCTTCCGCGGCGCCCAGCACCGTCGGAACCGTGAGCAAGTTCTGGTTTGCAGTCGTGTTGAATCCTCCTAGCGAATCACGGTTGAGTTCGTAAACCGTGCTGCCTTTCCCGCCCGCCAGCATCACGTGAGGATAAGAGCCGACCTGATCCGGCAGCAGCATCACTCCTCCCGAAGCCAAATCCCAATCCAGCAGGTCCAGGTTGGCCTGATCCCAGGGAGTGAAAGAATCGCCCGCTGACAGCACGCCATCCGTAGCAGTGAGCTTCACCACGCTGTCGCCGTAATCCTCCCCGCCCGTGTTGGCGTCGTAGGTCCCGTTGCCGGTACTGAAGAAAATGTTGCCGCTGGCATCCGCTGCAAGTCCGCCGCCGCCCATCCAGATACCTCCGTCCGAACCGCCGGGCGTGCTGTTGTATACACCGGACTGTTGCAGGTTCGTTTCGTTGTATCCCATCACCCACCCGTTCCACGGCGCATTGTCACAATGGGATGCCCACGCAATATAGACCACGCCGTTCGAAAGCAGCAGTCCAGCGCGCTGGTTTTGGGTTAACGTATTGAAGTTTACGGTCTTGTTCGTTGCCGGAACTGAGCCTTGGATCTGTACCGATTGCACGATTGCGCCTGTTAAAATGTCCACCGCCCACAGCGTTTGATAATACGTGTAGTTTCCGCTGGTCCCGGTTTTGGTCCGGGTCACCAGAAACATCATATTCGTCGCCGGATCGATGACCGGCGTCGAGGTTATGCCGTACGTCGGCGTGATATTCGCACAGTTAACGTCTGTCGTATCCAGGACCTGCGCCCCGCCCGTCAGGAAACTCGTCTGCCACAGCGGCGAGGTTACCGTCCCGTCGGCGTCAAAGGCGTAAACGCTGTCGTTTTCCGTCGCCACATACACTACGTTATACGTCCCCACGCCGGGTATGGTGACATTGGGAACATAAAGCGGCTCCGCGTAAATATTTCCATCCACGCTGCGAGTGAAGAGTTTCCCAAACTGATTCTGATTCACGTTGCCGGTGGTCAGCGCAACCTCGTTCAAGTTCTGTCCGGTGCGGAACGTATCGTTCTTCATCGTGAACGTTCCCGCGAAATTGTTGACCGCCAAAAACGCAACCGCAGTCTGCGCGGTATTAGCGTTGTTCGTCGCCTGAATAACGTGCGCCGCACTCGTAGCAGGTGGCGTATAAAGCCCCGAAGTAGAAATCGTACCCACTGTGCTGTTCCCGCCAGTAACGCCATCCACCGACCACGTCACATTCGTCGATGTAACCCCATTCACCGTGGCGCTGAACTGCTCAGTTTGTATCGGCGTAATCGATCCTCGTCCCGGACTCACACTCACCGCCGAACTCGCCACCACACCCGTGCCGCTCAAACTCACCGTCTGCAGAAACGCAGGATCCGTATCATTGACCGTAATGTCTCCGGTCCGCGATCCCGTATTCGACGGAGCGAACGTCACATTGATCGTGCAATTCGTACCCGCACTCAGCGATGCCGGACAGTTGTTCGTCTGCGAATAATCGCCACTGGCAAGAATGCTGTTAAGATTCAACACCGCCGTACCGGTATTCGACAACGTGATCGTCTTCGCCCCACTGGTCAGCCCCAGAGTCTCATTCCCAAAGCTCAGCGAAGCCGGAGACACGCTCGCCGTAGCACCGCTGTTCCCCATCCCCACCAACAACACCACCTGTTGCGGACTGGTATAGGCATTATCCGTGATAATAATGCTGCCGCTGCGGGACCACGCCGCAGTCGGACTGAACGTAACCGTGATCTTGCAAGACGATCCCGCCGGAACCTGCGCCGTCCTGCAGTTGTCGGTTTCCGAAAAATCTCCCGTAGCCTCAATGTTGCTGACCGTCAAGCTGGCGTTTCCTGAGTTGGTCACGGTGACGGCTTTCGTCGCACTGCTCTTGCCTATCAATACTCCGCTGAAACTGAGGCTCGTAGGCGACAGCGTGACCGCCGGCGCCGTCCCCGTTCCGCTCAAAGCCACGCTCTGCGGGCTTCCGGCCGCATTGTCCGTCACGCTCACCGTAGACGTGCGCGTCCCCGTCTTGGTGGGAGTGAACACTACACTGATCGTGCAACTCGCGTTACTGGCCAGCGTCGATCCGCAAGTATTCGTCTGCGTAAAGTCGAGGCGATCGCCCCCGGTTACCTTGATGCCCATCAATGACAGCGTTGACGTGCCGGTATTAGTAACTGTGACGACCTGCGCAGCGCTGCTGGTTCCAACCGTCTGGCTGCCAAAAGTCAATGAGGTTGGAGATAGCTTTACAGTCGGCTGCGCTAACAATAAAGTCGAGAATGCTAAAATAGCGGACACAGCGGCGCACTGCCAGGCGGCAAGCCTGTAATTGAAACTCATGGCAGAAGGACCTCTCGATTCTCTGCGGCTCTTGGGGGGATAACCTATTGTGCACTGCCGGACCGCATAAAATCCAGCAAAAACCGCCCTGCGCACTCGTTACCGATGTGCAATTTTCTGCATGCTCGCTTTAGTGTTTTTACTTAAAATTCGCCGGAATTTTTCTCTAATCTGCAGTCAACAAACGGGAAAAGAATGACGCTGAAGAAATGAGAAGAATAAACGAAATAAATGAGGAGGGCCCTCTACTGCCGGTGCGCCGAAGCTCCCGCCGCGATCTCGCGCAACGCGCTCACCAATCCCGCCGCCGCATCCGGATCAGCCAGCGCATCCAGATCAACCGTAGCCGAGAACTGCGGCGACTCTGGACGGAAGTGTACCTGCAAAATATCCTGCCGCCGAGCCGACATCAGCGCATTCAACTCCGCGCTCGGATCCTGCTTCCAGTGCGTCCGCGTCGTCAGCACAATCGGTCCCGGCTGATACAAATCCCACTCCCGCCCGTCGCTCTTGCTCGATGCTACTCCCCGGTTATGCGCGCTCCACCGGTGTCGCACCACTTCCAGATGAAAGCTAGGAGACCCGCCGAGATCGGCCTCAAACGTCAAAGTTTCCTTCTGCCGCTTCCAGCAACTCAGCAGCCAGTGCACCGGCAGCGCTCGCGGCCTGAACTTCACCGTCACGTGCGCATTCTCAAACCATCGCGAAGCGAAATGCAGCCGCGCCTGCAGCCGCGAACTCCCCTCCCAGTGCGACTCCAGAATGCGTCCCTTGCCCGCGCAAGCGATCTGCACCCGGCGCAATGCCGCCGCTCCTTTTTTTCGATTGTAGGTGGAAAACACGAAGTACCACAGTCCCAGTAAGGCGACGGACCCAGCCACGTCAATCAGCAGAAGTCGACCCACAACGCTTCCTATGATGTTCATGGTACGTCTGAGGTTGCGGCGAAGCAAGTGTCCAATGGACCTATATTTCTCTTTATCGGAACGCCCACCCAAAATACTGTGGAAAACAAGCCCGCACCAGCCGGATCCAAGCCCCGAAGGGCCGAAATAATGCAGCCCCGGACGCGAGTCCGGGGTAAGCCCAAGAAAAAGGGAACTAAGCCCCGAAGGGACGACAGAAAGACTCACGCGCTGTCTTTACACCTCTTCAAACCGCACCGACACCCGACTCCCACAAAAAGCAAAGCGCTACCAACAGTGTCGCCAAAGCGAACAACTACGGTAGCGCCGCCAATCCAATCCCAAAAGTTGGATAACGAAACATTGAAAAATGTTGCAATCGAAATGGAATTGCTCTCGCGGAACTTCCAAGAGGAAAAAGGCAAAAGCGCTGCCGACCCAATGCCCCGTGCAGGACACTACGGCAGCGCCGCCACTTCAGAGCCCAAACTACTGCCGGTAGTATAAAAACCAAACTGCCCCACTTCTAGTGCATTGTAAGGCACCACAAGAGCAATGTGAGGACAGCCACCCCCGGCTGTTTGACGCAGTTCAGCACCGTGGTTCGCGCGGCCCGTACCTTATAAAGTACGCGTTACCTCCAAATCCGCCCAAATCGTACATACACAATTGCCAATTTTACCGGAACACTTTCGCCCCTTTCGCCCCCTTCCAGGCTCAACCATGCAGCAGCTATCAACTCCCATGGATTGTTAGGCGTGAAAGGAATGTAAATACACCCCGATAAATACAAAACTGCACAGATAAAAACCAAAACCGGAACATACTGGAGATATGTTCCCACCGGAACACATCTCTAAAAGGGCTAGTCCTTACCCTGTGTGTCCCCTGTGTTAAAGGTTTTCTCAGGCCGCAAAAGCGGAAACAGAATCACGTCGCGAATCGTATGCGAGTCAGTCAGCAGCATGCACAACCGATCCACGCCCACGCCCACGCCGCCGGCAGGAGGCATTCCATACGACAGCGCGCGAATATAATCCTCATCCATCTGGTGCGCCTCAAGGTCGCCACGCTCGCGCTCCTGCAACTGCGCCTCGAAACGAGCCCGCTGATCCTCTGGGTCGTTGAGTTCGCTGAATCCATTCGAGATTTCCATCTGCCCCGCATAAATTTCCCAGCGCTCCGTCCACTCCGGCTCATCCGGTTTCTGTTTCGACAGCGGAGACACCGCCGTAGGAAACTCATAAATAATAGTCGGCTGATCGAGATGCTCCTCTGCAACTGCCTCAAACAAACCAGCGATGGTCTTGCCCGTAGGCTCCTTCGGATCGTATGCCATGTGCGCGTGCGCCTGATTGAAGCGCTCGACCAGTGCCTTGACTCCATCATGCGAAGCGAAGTCACTCATCGCAGGCTTCGCCCCCGCATTCTCGGGCCAGTAGTGGATGATCGCTTCGCGCATCGTCATCCGTTTCCAATTCGCCCAATCGATTTCCTTATCGCCCCACTTCGTTTTCGTTCCGCCAGTCACATCGATGGCGGCTTGCGTGACCAACTCTTGCGTGAGATCCATCACGCCCTGGTAGTCGGTGTAGGCCTGATAGAACTCAAGCATTGTGAATTCAGGATTCCAGCGCCAGCCCAGGCCTTCGTTGCGGAAGTTGCGGTTGACTTCGTACACGCGATCGAATCCGCCGACGACGAGGCGCTTCAAATAAAGTTCAGGCGCGATGCGTAAATATAAATCCATGTCGAGTGTGTTATGGTGCGTCACAAACGGTCGCGCCACCGCGCCTCCCGCGATGGGCTGCATCATCGGCGTTTCCACTTCGATGAAGCCATGCGACTCCAGCGTGCGCCGCAGCGACTGCACCAGCTTGCTGCGCTTCAAGAAAACTTCGCGCACCTCAGGGTTGACCACGAGGTCAACGTAGCGTTGCCGGTAGCGCATCTCGACATCAGTAAGCCCATGAAACTTTTCCGGCAGAGGCAGCAGGTCTTTGCTGAGAAATGTTATCTCCTCCACGTGAATGGTGAGCTCGCCAGTGCGCGTGCGAAATAAATATCCGCTGACGCCGATGTGGTCGCCTAGGTCGAGCAGCTTGTACAAGTCGAAGCCTTTGTCGCCCACAGCATCTTTCTTCACGTAAATCTGCAGCCGCTTGCCATCCTGCTGCAGATGACAGAAGCCAGCCTTGCCCATGAGGCGGATCGCCATGATGCGTCCGGCTACGCGGACGTTGATTCGAGGAGTCTCCAACTGCTCGGCGGGCTTGTCGGAGTAGTCGGCAAGAATCTGCGCGATGGTATGAGTGAACTCGTACTTGCTGCGATAGGCGAGCTGGCCCAGCGCTTCGATCTGTTTCAGCTTCTGACGGCGCAGTTCGTAAACATTTTCGTCGAATGCCAAGAGAGTCCTTTAGTGAAGAGGATTGCGCCTTGGGGCGCGGCTAGCGTTTGGGTGAAACGCGATTATAAACAACCTGGCGATTGAATGGTGCAGGCGCAGCGGGCGGGACAGCCGCCGGGACGGCGGCGCTATTATTGCTTGCGTGTACTTATGTATCATGATACATTGGTACCATGGTTGATGATTCGAAGCTTTTGGTCGAGCGGGTGCAGACCGGGGTGCGGATGGAGAAGCGGCTGCTCAAGGTGCTGAAGGCCTTTGCTGAGTACCACGATATGACCTTGGGCGATCTGCTCGAGGGCATTGTTTTGCATGCCTTTGACGGGAAGACTCCGTTCAGCCCGGCTTCGCTGGAACGGATTCAGGAGTTGAAGCGGTTTTACGATTTTGATCTGGATTCGAGCGCGAGCCATCGGCTGAAGGAGATTAAGGCTCGGCCGGGCCGAAGGCGCGCGGGGAAATGATTCCCTCGGGGGCTAAAAGCCCGCATTCATTGTGGAGCCTTACGCGGTACTGCGCAGGGCGAACTGGGAACGGCTGAGTTTTCGGCACGTCCTTCGATTTCTTCAGAGCAGGATCTGAGGGCGTGGGCTGATACGAATCTTACCCTTGAGGTTAATTATGACTGAACAACGGATGAGAACTGCTCTTACGGGATTGCAATGGACTCTGGGGCTGGTGATTTTGATGGAAGCGGTCTTGTTTGTGATGCCGTCGGCCGCGCACGACTTTGCCCAGACACACATGCCGGATATTGTCCGGTTGGTGCTGGGGTGGGGCGAGATTATTGGCGCGCTGCTCTTGCTGATTCCGCGAACGGCGGTGCGCGGCGGATGGGTGCTGGCGGGGATTTTTGTTTTGGCTATTGTTGTGCACTTGCTGCATGGGGCTTACAACGTGGGGAATCTCCTTATATACACAGCGGCGGCCTGGGCGGTTGTGAGCGGCAAGTCCGCCATGGAGAAGGTCGGGTAGCCGGGATGGGGCCGTTCAAGGCTTTGTTAGTTGAGGGCACGTCCGGGGTAGGGAAGTCGACACTGATTGATGCTCTGATCCGCCGCCACGTTGACTCGGCGAAGCCGAGGCGGGCTGAAGCCCGAACTCATTCGAAGGCTTACGCGGCGCTAAAACGCCGTTCTTCCACGTTTTGGACGCAGGCGTTGAACGCAGGGTTGGACGCAGGCGTTGGTGACTGATGCTTCGTCGAAGGGACGAGAGTATATCGCCGGTAAAGGGGCGGGCGAGGACGCCTGCCCGACAGCCGTCGGGACGGCGGCGCTACCGCGAGCGTAGTTTTATGGGCAATGAAGAATTTATCGGCTGCTTTGAGAACGATGCGATTCCTGCAGACTCGTTTCATCATGCCGATCATGTGCGGTTGGCGTTTGCTTACTTGTGCGAGTATCCGGTGCTGCGGGCGCTGGAGAAGTTTTCCGGCGCACTGAAGCGATTTGCTGATTTGCGCGGGAAGGCGCAACTCTACAACGAGACTATTACTTGTGCCTATTTCTTTCTTATTCGCGAGCGCATGGCTGGTTGCGAAGGCGTAGGATGGGAGGATTTCGCACGGGAGAATTCCGACCTGCTTTGTTGGAAGGGTGGGATTCTTGACCGGTACTATTGCGAGGGCACGCTCAAATCCGACTTGGCTCGGGTGGTGTTTGTGCTGCCTGATAAGTGTTTGGAACTGCAAGCAGCGAGTGATACACATCGGCGGCGGTGACGAAGGGCGTCTCGCTGCGCTCGGCTGAACCCTTCGGCTTCGCTTAGGGCAGGCTGGGCGAATGCGCCCGGTCCCACACGAGCCGTTCCTAGATGCGCCCGCCCTACATGCGCTGTTTCCACTTGAGCCTTTCCCACCAATACATCTGTCTCTTGAAGTCGCGTGCGATCGGCGTTACTATTTCGCTGGCCGGTGCTCAGGCTCACGATCTACACATCTATGCCGCAAAACTACGTACCTATCTTTATTTTTATGGCAGTGATTGGAGTGCTACTGCCGCTTACGCTGCTGGCGGCTAAGCTGGTGCGTCCGGATAATCCCAGCAAGACCAAGTTGATGCCTTATGAGTGCGGCATCGACCCTATCGATAGCGCGCGCGGACGTTATACCGTGCGCTACTACATTGTCGCGATTCTTTTTGTGGTGTTCGATGTGGAAACTATTTTTCTGTTTCCATGGGCGGTCAAGTTTAAGGCGCTTGGGATTTTTGGTTTGGTCGAGATGATGGTTTTTCTGGTGATTCTGATTGCGGGTTTTGTCTGGGTTTGGGCAAAAGGCGCGCTGGAGTGGGTGTAGGGTATTTGCCACTTTCCAAAGCTCTCAACCGAAAAGATCGATAAGAAGGCCGCTAAGGACGCAAAGATCGGCTTGGCTGCGGGGAAATTCGTCGTGCGCCCAGTACGACCACGGGGGCTGAAGCCCGCCGATTTTGTGAGCTTTACGCGGCGCTGAAGCGCCGCTCTTCCACGGGACTTTATGCGTTTGTGACTTCGGCTGCGTGCGTTCGAGACTCCTTTCGCAACCTCTGAGGTCGGTGCTTACCGATCTTCAGCGCGATTGAAATCGTGGTCTTCCCAATCTGCTCATGCTTTGACGAATGTGGTGAGGCCGCGTCTGGTGCGTTCGCGGAGTTGGCATTCGCGCAGTTGCTCGGCGAGCGCTTCCAGGTTCGGAACGCCGTAAATCTGAAACCTATCAAGTTCCGCGTCGGAGGTATACAAGTGCAACCGTGCGTAACCCAACAGCCGCATCCCAAACGGCTTTCGCAACTCGAAATGGTCGATGCGGAACAGTTCCAAGCTCTCCTCGACTTTCGAGAGGATGTTCCACTCCACTTTGACCCGCTGCGTAGTGATTTCGTAGTGAGTGCTTCTGCTCTTTATATACAGATAAATGCACCGGATGCCGCACGCGACCAGGCATCCAAGGACGGTGTAGAGAATGGCGGCATCCTTTGACTGGGGCTGGTCGACATAGCGTTGAACGGCGTATGCGATGCCGATGCCGAGAGCGATGATAATTAGGAACGGCAACAGCTGGCCGATGCTGTAGATCATTGCCGGGTAACCGGCGAATAAATCTTTTTCGACTGCCGAATCTTTCGATGCCGCGAATGCGGTGAGATCGGTGTTGCAGAAACGGCATTTTAGAGCTACGGCCTTGATGGTTTCTCCGCAGACTGGGCAGGCTTTTTCGTCAGCTTCCATTGGGGAACCTTTCGCGAAGCTGAATGATAGCAAATCGCGGAGTTGGCGGAGAACGGCCGCGGAGTTTGCGGAGGAAACCCGCTCGCGCCGCGCGTTCGTTAAATTCGGAGCGCTCGCCTATCGTCTTGCTCGTTGACACGTAATCCTCAAGCTGATAAAAGTTAACGTTCTCTCGGTTAGGCTTCTAGCCGTAGGTTTGCGCACGCCGTTATGCCGGACGAAATTAAACCGCCCGCACCACCCCCGCCGGACGGCGACGCGAAGCCGACCGCGGATGAGCCCGCAATTCTTGGCGGAGTCAAAGCTACTCCTTCCGGCTCGGTGCAAGCGGACGACAAGCTTCCCGCTGAAAAGCTCGCTGCGCCTGCGGCTGCGCCACCGGCCAAGCCTGCTACACCTACTGCTACATCCAACGCTACACCCGCCGCTGCCAAGCCTGCCGCGCCTGCGAAGGCTCCCGTGCCAGCGCCTACTACGTGGGATTCGCCGATGGTTGCGAAGCTTAAGGGCTCGTACGGGTCGGGCATTGAGCCGCTCACTTATGCGGGGCAGAATTATATGGTGGTTGATCGGTCGCTGATCCCTGAGATTCTTCAGGTGCTACGCAACGAAGAGCAGTTCGATTATTGCGTGGACATCACCGCGCTGCATTATCCGCAGCGTGAGAAGCAGTTTGATGTTGTGTGGGTGCTTTATTCTTTTGCGCGCAATGAGCGCATTCGAGTGAAGACGCAGATTGCCGATGGGGCGACGCTGCCGAGTTCGGTCCCTATCTGGGCGGGGGCGAACTGGCTGGAGCGCGAAGTGTTTGACATGTTTGGGATCAAGTTTGACGGGCATCCTGACATGAAGCGGATTTTGTTGCCGGATGGATGGAAGGGACATCCGCTGCGCAAGGATTACGGCATTTTGCAGCAGGATAACGAGTGGGTGCAGATTAATTTGGGGATTGAGAGCGGGCAGTAGAAATGCGGAAAACCTCGACAAGTCGCGCCATGGTCCTCGTTTTTATCGTGTTCGCGGTGCGCGTCTGTGCTTCGGCTCAGACGGGGAGAAACGTTGTTCCTAAGGACTACAAGTTGCCTAGGGGTTGCGCTTTCATGCTGCACATGATCATCCGAGCGCCCAAAGAGTTCGATCGAGGTTTGGCAGACGCGGCAGTAGTTCGTGTCTCTGAGGACAGTGCCGCCTCATCGTTGCGACAGTGGAGTGCCGAATCGTCCCCTGAAGTTTTGCTTAAAGACTCGCACGCAGCGGACTACTTTGTCGTGGCGAGCCACGGCGTTAGGACTCAGAATTTCACATTGCCGGTGCCGCTGCCGAGCTATGAGCTTCACGGTTATGAATTGATTTGTGGGTTACATGGATTCGACGGTTCTGAATAGCTAATGACCGATCCCAACGCAACGCTGGCGCATCATGTCGATATAGCCGATCTCGCGGCTCACGACAAGACGTATCTGGATGCGAATGAGCTTGTCATTAATATGGGGCCGCAGCATCCGGCGACGCACGGCGTGCTACGCGTGATTTTGCGGCTGGATGGGGAAAAAGTTCTTGGCCTGGAATGCGTGATCGGATATCTGCACCGCGGGGTCGAGAAGATTGGCGAGCATCGCACTTATACGATGTTCAATCCGTATGTGGACCGCATGGATTACGTGGCTGCGGTCTCGAACGGGCTGGGCTATTGCGAGACGGTCGAGAAGTTGCTTAACGTAGAAGCGCCGCCGCGGGCGCAGCATGTGCGCGTGATTCTGACGGAGCTGAATCGAATTGCGAGCCACCAGCTTTGGCTGGGAACGCATGCGCTCGATATTGGCGCGATTACCCCGCTGTTTTATACGTTTCGTGATCGGGAAGAGATCCTGAAGATTTATGAGAAGTATTGCGGGGCGCGGCTGACTACGCATGCGTTTCGCATTGGCGGGCTGCAGTACGAAACGTATACGGGATTTGAAAAGGAAGTGAAGAACTTCCTGAATTTCTTTCGGCCGAAGATCGATGAGTACGAGGAACTGCTTACTACGAACCGCATCTGGGTTGAGCGCACAAAGAATGTTGGAGCCATTTCGGCTGAAGATTGCATTGCGCTGGGCGTTACCGGTCCTGTGCTGCGCGCTAGCGGCGTGAAGTGGGATCTGCGCAAGGCTCAGCCTTACGCGAACTACAAGAATTTCGATTTCGACATTCCGATTGGAGAAAACGGCGACACTTACGATCGATACCTGGTGCGCATGGCGGAGATGAGGCAATCGGTGCGCATCATCGAGCAGGCTGTGGATGCGCTGCCGGAAGGTCCGATTATGGCGAAAGTGCCGAAGGTGATGAAGCCTCCGGCGGGCGAGGTTTATCACTCGATTGAAGCGCCGAAGGGCGAGCTGGGATATTTTATTGTGAGTGACGGATCGACGCAGCCTTATCGAGTGCGGGTGCGACCGCCGTCGTTTGTGAACCTGCAGGCGCTTGATCTGATGTGCCGCGGCGAACTTGTGGCTGATGTGATTGCCGTGATTGGCACGCTCGACATTGTTCTCGGCGAGGTGGATCGTTAAATGAGAGCTCGCGAAATGAGAGACCGCGAAATGAGGTCCCGCTGATGCACGCGATCATCGACTACATTTCGTCCTACCTCACGAGCGATAAAACTCCCGGCGCCGCGGGGAATATGTTTTGGGTGCTGGTTTATATCATGCTGGTTTTCGCCGGGCTTTCGGTTGCCGTGATTGCGATGAACTGGCTGGAGCGGAAGATCCTAGCGCACATGCAGGTGCGGCTGGGGCCTATGCGCGTGGGTCCACACGGCTTGCTGCAGCCGATTGCGGACGCCATCAAGTTGTTGCTCAAAGAAGACATTATGCCGGCCGAGGCTGACGGTTTTGTTTTCTGGATGGCTCCGCTGATTGTTGTGCTGGCGGCGTTCACGGTTTTTGTCGTTGTTCCGTTTGGTCCTACGCACGCTATTACGGACATGAATATCGGAATTCTGTTCATGCTCGGCGTGTCATCGCTGAGCGTGTTGGGAATTGTGATGGCGGGCTGGGCTTCGAACTCGCACTATCCGCTGATGGGCGCGCTGCGCTCGAGCGCTCAGATGGTGTCGTATGAGATTGCGATGGGGCTGGCTGTGGTGTCGGTCATCCTGGTGACGAGTCTGCACGGCAGCGGCCTTTATGGTGTGGGTGGCGCAGGGGCGGGCGACGGAACGTTGAGCATGATTGGCATCGTGAGGGCGCAGCAGGAGCAGGGCGTCTGGTTCATCTTCAAGTTCTTTCCGCTGGGGCTGATCGCCTTCTTCATTTTTGCGGTCTCCATGGTGGCCGAGACCAACCGCGCTCCTTTCGATCTAGCCGAGGCGGAATCTGAGTTGACCGCCGGCTTTCACACTGAGTACAGCGGCTTTCGCTGGTCGTTATTTTTTCTGGCTGAGTATTCGGCCATGATCGCGGTTTCTTCGATCGCGGTCACGCTCTGGCTGGGGGGATGGCTGCGGCCGTTTCCGAATCTGTTGAACGGTGATACCTGGGATCAGGCGTTCTCTTTCATCCCCGGAATCACATTTCTTTTTTTCGCGGCGATCTGTTTCTACAATGCGGTTCGCATGCCGAAGCATCCTCTGTTCCGCGTGCAAACGATTGGGCTCTTCGGGTTCGGCGTTGTGCTGGGTTTGATTGGGCTGGCACTGTTTGTCCCGGCTGTGAGTATTCGCGTGCAGGACATTTTCTGGTTCGCAGCGAAAGTTTCGGGATTCATGTACGTCTATATATGGTTTCGCGGCACGTTCCCGCGTTATCGTTTTGACCAGCTCATGCAGTTGGGATGGAAAGTCCTTTTGCCCATGGGCCTGGGAGTTCTGATCCTGACGGCTATTTTCGGATTGTGGCCGTCCATACAACAGTTGATACAGCGATTGATATGACACCCGTAGCCACACCATTTTTCTTTTACCTGTTTGCCGCGATCATGCTGATCGGAGGCATCCTGGTAATCACGCGCAAGAATCCGGTGCATTCAGCGCTGGCGCTGATTGTTGCGTTGCTGGCGCAGGCTTCGATTTATCTTATGCTTTACGCTCCGTTCGTCGCTGGCGTGCAAATCATCCTGTACGCCGGCGGCATTATGGTGCTGTTCCTGTTTGTCATCATGCTGGTGAGCATTGAGCGCTCGATGAAGGAACGGCAGTTTAATAGTCAATGGGTCGCCGGAACCGTTGCGGCTGTTGCGCTTGGTGGATTATTTATCGCTGTGTATGCCAAGGCAGAGAAAATCTTTCCTCATCACGCGATACGGATCACGCCCGACGAATTGCTGAACACGCAGGGCGTCGCGTCGATGCTCTACGGACAATACATGTTCGCCTTCGAGATCGCCTCACTGTTGCTGCTGGTGGCGATTATCGGAGCGGTGGTGATGGCGAAGAAGAGGATTTGAAGACAGCTGCGAGCTGTGAGCGGCGAGCTACGATCCAGTAGCTCAAGGCTCGAAGCTCGTAGCTCAAAGCTCGCGGCTCTATGGAATCCATGCTGCACATCACGACGCTGCATTATCTGGTGCTGGGCGCTGCGCTGTTTCTGCTGGGCGTCGTCGGCGTGCTGACCCGGCGTAACGTGGTGATTGTGCTGATGTCGATCGAGCTCATTCTGAATGCGGTGAATCTGAACCTGGTAGCCTTCTCGCGGCTTTGGGGAGGATTGCACGGCCAGGTCTTTGCCATTTTTATAATCACCGATGCCGCTGCCGAAGCCGCGGTCGGTCTTGGCATTCTGATCGCCTTCTTCCGCAACAAGGAGACGGTGAACATAGACGAAGTGAATTTGCTGAAGTGGTAAAAGGGCAGCTTTTAGCCATTAGCTCTTAGCCCTTAGCCAAAACCCAGGGTTTGAGCTAAGAGCTAAAGGCTAAGAGCTTAAGAGCTTAAAATAATGTTTCTTTCCCACATCTGGCTGATCCCCCTGCTGCCGGCCTTCGGTGCGGCGGTCATGTTCTTTTTTGGCCGCAAGCTGCAGAAGGCTACGGTCAGCGCGGTTTGCGTTGGCACCATTGTGCTGGCGTTTCTGATGGCTTGCGGAGCGGTCTGGCAATATTCGGCATGGTCTTCTACTCCAGAAAACTTTCATAAGCCTTACGAGACCATCCTCTATACATGGCTGGGCACCGATACGGGCCACGCGAATTACGCGATGCACGGCGGAACTCCTGCCGCGTTCCATGCGGATGCCGGCTTCCTGCTTGATCCGCTTTCTGGCATCTGGCTGCTGTTCGTCACCGGCGTCGGCATGCTGATCCATATTTATTCCACCGGTTACATGGCGCATGAAGGTGGCTATTACCGCTTCTTCGGATATCTCAACCTCTTCATGTTCTCCATGCTCACGCTGATTCTCGCCAACAACTACGTGCTCATGTTTGTCGGCTGGGAAGGCGTGGGCCTGTGTTCGTATCTGCTGATCGGATTCTATTTCCACCGCAAGTCGGCCACCGACGCGGGAAATAAAGCATTCATCGTCAACCGCATCGGAGACGCCGGATTTCTGCTGGGAATGTTTTTCATCGCCTGGATTTTCGGATCGCTCCGCTTCACCGAGGTCACGTCTCTGGCGCACAGCGGACGCTTTGCCATCGGCGATCCGCTCATCACTGCGGCGACGCTACTGCTTTTCGTTGGCGCTTGCGGCAAATCGGCGCAGCTTCCGCTCTACGTCTGGTTGCCCGACGCGATGGAAGGTCCCACGCCAGTTTCTGCACTCATCCACGCGGCGACCATGGTCACTGCGGGCGTTTACATGGTTGCGCGCTCGAATGCGCTGTTTGTGCTCGCGCCAAAGTCGATGTTAGTGGTTGCCATCGTGGGCGCATTAACGGCGCTGTTTGCCGCTTCGATCGGCTTGGTGCAAAACGACATCAAGCGCGTGCTGGCTTACTCGACTGTCTCGCAGCTCGGCTACATGTTTCTTGCGCTCGGCGTCGGAGCGTTCGCCGCCGGCGTGTTCCACGTTTTTACCCATGCATTTTTCAAGGCCCTGCTGTTTTTGGGCGCCGGCTCGGTGATTCACGCCATGAGCGGCGAGCAGGACATGCGGAACATGGGCGATTTGTTCCATCGCATTCCTATCACGCATCGCACCATGTTCATCGCGACGCTGGCCATCGCGGGCATTTTTCCGTTTGCGGGATTCTTTTCGAAAGATGCGATTCTCTGGGAAGCATGGTCGCGCGAAGGCGGCGCGTACCGCTTCCTGTGGTATGTCGGCTACGGCACAGCATTGATGACCGCGTTCTATATGTTCCGGCTAATGTATCTGACCTTTCACGGCCACCCGCGCATGAGCCACGAAGCGGAGCACCACATTCACGAGTCGCCGGTGTCGATGACCGCGCCGCTGGTGGCGCTTGCGCTGTGTGCCATCGTCGCCGGATGGCTGGGCTGGCCGCACAGCCTGGGTGGATCCGATCGTTTCACGAAATTCCTTGAGCCCGTTTTTGCCACGGAAGCGCAGGTGCTTGAACAGCAGGGAAGAGCTGGCCAGGTTGCGGCCGGGCAGAAAGAAGAAGAACGCAACACGGGCACGGAATGGCTGCTGATGGGATTGTCGCTTGCTGCCGCCGGCATTGGCTGGGGCATGGCTTGGAGAAGCTATCGCCACGCCGACAAAGGTTACACTGAACCCATCGCCGTTGCTGCTCCGCCCGTGTACAACGTGCTGCTCAACAAGTATTACGTGGACGAAGGCTACGACTACGTCTTCACTGGCCGGCGCAAGGTGGGAGACGTGCGCCTCGGTGTGCTCGGGCTTGGCGTAGCGTCCTCGTGGTTCGACGTACATATTGTCGATGGAGCGGTCAACGCCGCGGGCTGGATCACGCGTCTCTTCGCGACTATTTCGAGTTGGTGGGATAAGTGGATCATCGACGGCATCGGAGTCAATGGTCCGGCAATTCTGGCGCGAGCGCTCTCGTATCCCGCGCGGGCATTCGAATGGGGCCTGGTGCAGTGGTATGCGCTGGTGATGACTGCGGGGCTGGTGGGGTTTGTTTTTTATTACGTGTATCACTGAGGCGCGAGCTGTGAGCTACGAGCTTCGAGCAAGCAAGTGCTGGTCCGCTCGAAGCTCATAGCTCGAAGCTCGAAGCTAACATGCAAAACCACATACTCTCGATCATTCTCTTCACGCCGCTGATCGGCGCGCTCGTCCTCCTGTTTGTTCCCAAGGAGAACAAGGACGCCGTGCGCTGGATCGCGAATATTTTCGCGCTTGGCGGCTTCTTGGTCTCGCTGCCGCTGGTGCCAATGTTCTGGGCGCAGCGCTTCGACGCTACGCAACACTTCAAGTTCATCGAGGGCACTGCCAACAACTGGATTCCCTCCATCGGCGCGGGCTACACGATCGGCATCGACGGCATTTCTTTTCTGCTGATCATGCTGACTACGCTGCTGGGCTGGATCTCGATTCTTTCGTCGTGGACGGCAATTGAGAATCGCGTCAAAGAATATTATGTCTGGTTCTTGATTCTGCAGACCGGTATGCTCGGCGTCTTCATGGCGCTGGATTTCTTCCTCTTCTTCGTTTTCTGGGAAGCCATGCTCGTCCCAATGTATCTGCTGATCGGCATCTGGGGCGGTCCGCGCAAACTTTACGCGGCGATTAAGTTCTTTCTATATACGCTGGCCGGCTCGGTGCTGATGCTGCTCGGTATTCTGTTTTTGTATTTCCACCATGAACGCGTCACGCATGTTTTCACGTTCAGCATTCCTGAACTATACAAGACTGCGCCGCAAATTTATTCCGACCCTGCTTACGGGCCGACGATCGCCACTTTGCTGTTCTTCGCTTTCTTCTTTGCGTTCGCCATCAAGGTGCCGATGTTCCCCTTCCATACGTGGCTGCCTGACGCGCACGTGGAAGCGCCGACCGCCGGCTCGGTCATCCTCGCCGGCGTTCTGCTGAAGATGGGGACGTACGGCTTCATCCGCTTCTCGCTGCCGTTCTTTCCTGACGTGCTCACTCATGGCAAAGTCCGCGGCTGGATGATCGCGCTCTCGATCATTGGCATTCTTTATGGCGCTCTCGTCTCGCTGATGCAGAAGGACATGAAGAAGCTGGTGGCGTATTCCTCGGTTAGCCATCTTGGCTTTTGCACGCTGGGAATCTTCGCGCTTACGCCGCTTGCCTTGAGTGGATCGGTGCTGCAGCAGATTAATCACGGCATCTCGACGGGAGCGCTGTTCTTGATTGTCGGCATTCTCTACGAACGCCGGCACACGCGCGAGATTGCCGAGTACGGCGGCATTTCAACGGTCATGCCCGTCTACGCCACTATTACGCTGATCATGTTCCTTTCGTCGATGGGGCTGCCGCTGCTCAACGGTTTCATCGGCGAGTACTACATAATGCTCGGTACGTTCATGGTGAGTTGGAGATGGGCGGCGTGGGCCGTGCCCGGCGTGGTGCTTGCCGCGGCGTATCTGTTGTGGCTTTACCAGCGGGTCTTTTTTGGCACGGTAACGAATCCGAAGAATGAGAAGCTGCACGATCTGACGCCGCGTGAAGTGCTCACGTTTGTGCCGCTGCTGATCATGGCCTTCTGGATCGGTCTTTATCCCAAACCGTTTTTGCAGATTCTTGAGCAGCCCGCTACCCAGATCGTGCAGAGCGTGACGAACCCGCAGGGTGCAAGCGCGGGCGCAATGAATGCCGCGCTCCTGCAGCAGCCCGAGACAGCGCAAGCAGAGAAGGGGAAGAACTAGTGGGCGGCGTGGCAGCTCTGGCATACGACTGGCATGACTACGTGATGGCCTTGCCCATCACGCTGCTCACTTTGTTTGCTCTCGGCATTCTGCTCATCGATCTCATGATCCCGCCGGAGAGCAAGTGGATCAACGGCGCGACCGCGTTCATCGGGGTGCTATTCGCCGCGGGCGGCGTGTACAAAATTCAATCGCTGATGGACGCGCAGCACTCGGCGGGCGCACTTGGCATGATGCGCAGCATGCTGATCGACCGCGTCGCCATTTACTTTTTCTATTTATTTCTCGCCGCCACAGCCATCTCCATTCTGATGTCGATGCGCTACTTGCAGATCGAGCATGAGAATCACGGCGAGTATTACACGCTGATGTTGCTCTCGGTAGTCGGCATGATGTGCATGGCCTCCGGGTTCGACATTGTGCTGATGTTTATCGGCCTGGAGTTGATGGCGATCTCCACCTATGTTCTTGTCGGGTTTCTGCGGCGCGACCGGCGTTCAAACGAAGCGGCGCTGAAATATCTTTTGCTGGGCGCGTTTTCGTCCGGCATTTTTGCGTATGGCCTGTCGCTGCTGTACGGCCTGACCGGAAGCACGAACCTGCTTGCGATCAGCACACAGATCGCGCAGATACTCGCCAAGGATCCTCATAATGCCATTGCTATCGTCGCGTTGCTGACGACGATGACGGGGCTGCTGTTTAAGATTGCTGCTGTACCGTTTCATCAGTGGGCTCCCGATGCGTATGAAGGCGCGCCCACCTGCGTTACTGGATTTATGTCCGTTGCGGTGAAAGCCGCAGGATGGGCGCTGCTGTTGCGCATTCTGATTGGCAGTCCGTTCCAGCTCGGCGGACTAATCGCGATGCGCTCCACGTGGGTTCCCGTGCTGGTCTTCGTTTCCATCGCGACCATGACGGGTGCAAACTTTGCCGCGCTCACTCAGACCAACACCAAGCGCCTCCTCGCGTATTCTTCCATCGCGCACGTCGGCTACATGTTGCTCGGGCTGATCGCGGGCACGTACACGGACATCAGCTCCGACGGCCTCAAAGGCATCCTGATTTATCTGCTCGTCTACACGTTCATGAACCTGGGCGCGTTTGGCGTAATCGCATCGTTGCGGCACCGCAATGTGATCGGCGACGAACTCGATGATCTCAACGGACTCTACGCGCGCGCTCCCGTCGAAGCTGTGCTCATGCTGATCTTTCTGCTCTCGCTCGCCGGGATTCCGCCTCTGGCAGGCTTTTGGGGTAAGTACTTCATCTTTCTAAGCTTGATCGAAACCGGGCACTACGCGCTGGCTTCGCTAGGCGTGCTCTATTCCGTCTTCGGCCTGTATTACTACCTGAAGATGGCGAACGCCATGTTTATGGGCCAGCCGGAGGAGCGAGGTTTGCTGCCGGTAAGTTGGACGATGCGCGTCGCGCTCGGAGTGACTGCATTCGCCACGCTCTTCATTGGGATCATGCCCGACCGCTTCATCCAATTCGTGAACTGGTCGGCAAACATAGCGCAGAATCCGGCAATGTCAAAGCTAGTACGCTAGGCGGCTCTGGGCAGAAGCTGAAAATGCTCGCGTGGAGACGGGTGCATTCTCCCGTCCCGGTCAGCGAAGCGCAGCCGGAATCTTTCAATGCTACCGATGAGCGTAGAATCCACTCTGCAAGGCTAAAGCAAAAATGCCAGCCGATCCAGATTCCGAGCCCGGTAAGAAAGAGAACTTCTGGGTGCAGGCAGCCCGCTACAGTCAGTTGGCGGTCGTTTTTCCCGCTGCGCTGGTTGTGGGATGGCTGCTCGGTGCGGCACTTGACCGCTGGCTGCACACCACTTGGCTCTACCTTGCCGGCATCCTCCTCGGCATCGCCGCCGGTTTCATCGAACTGATTCGCACAGCCATGCGCGATACCAAATAGCTCGTCGATGCCCGACCAGATACACACCGAACCAGACGCGGCGCAGGCCGCTACGGCCGAGCATTTCTATTCCGGCGCTCTCGGTCGCATTGGGGGTGTCATGGGCGTGCTCGCTCCATTGCTGGTTGCGGCCGCATGGTGGAAGTTCGGCCCGCGTCCCGCCATAGGCTTCGCCTTCGGTTGTGCCATTGCCTATCTTAATTTCTACTGGTTGAAGCGTGTAATCGCGGGTTTCGCCGATCGTGCTACTGGTGCCGCCACATCGCAATCCGGGCAGGGAATCGTCTTTCGTTTTCTGCTACGTTATGTTTTGATGGCGCTAGGTGCCTATGTTATATTCACTGTTTCACCCGCGAGCCTGAATGGGCTTCTTGCGGGCTTATTTTTGCCCGTAGCCGCCATCGGATGCGAAGCGGTTTACGAGCTGTACGCAGCGCTGGCGCGCGGCGTATAACGAGCACGGAAGAGCTTAGGAGCTAGCAGCTAGAGACTTTTCATTTATGCCCGAGCAACTTTGGTTCACCGAAATCCTGAATCGCCTGTTTGCCGGCCCCGTCACGGCGTTGCTGCTGGCATTGCATGTCAAGGTGAAATATCCGATAGCTCCTATTCCAAACTCTTTTGCGATGGAGATTTTGGTTTTCTCGTTCCTGTTGATTCTGTTTCTGCTGGTTCGTTCGCGCCTTTCGGTCGATCGTCCGGGCTCGTTGCAGCATGTCTTCGAGGGCGTTGAGGGATTCATCCAGGGCCAGAGCGACGAGATCATCGGCCACCACAGCGAAGGCTACACACCATTCCTGGCTACGCTCTGCTTCTTCATTCTGTTCTGCAATCTGATCGGCGTGATTCCGGGCTTCGAGTCGCCGACCGCGGTGCCCATAGTTCCTCTCGGCTGCGCTCTCTGTGCTTTCTTTTATTATCAGGCTCAAGGATTCAAGCACGCCGGAATCAGTTATCTGAAGCACTTCGCCGGACCTATGCCCGCTCTGGCGCCGCTAATGATTCCCATCGAACTCATCAGCCATCTGGCACGTGTGCTGTCGCTCACGATCCGTCTGTTCGCCAACATGTTTGCCGGCGATATGGTAACGTGGGTTTTCTTTTCGATTGTCCCCATCGGCGTGCCGATCGTGTTCCTGGGTCTGCACATCGGAGTGTCACTGTTGCAGACGTATATTTTCGTCCTGCTCACGACCGTTTATTTGCAGGGCGCGGTTTCGGAAGAGCACTAGAGGCAGTCGTCAGTGATCAGTGGTCGGTGATCAGTAAGAGCCTAATCGAACGAGTTCTTGGGGTGGTCCCACCCTTAAGGTTTTACTGATCACCGACCACTGGCCATTGATTTTCAGCCGCGAGCGTGAGGGCGTCTGCACGGTATGACGTCAACCACCCACTGGCGGTATTTCATACGAGGAGAAACACAATGAGCAAGTTGAGTAAGTTGTTTATGGTACTGTCTGTACTCTCGTTCGCCGTCCCGGCCTTTGCGCAGGGCGAAGTTGCATCAACGGGGGTCAACTGGGTCGCCATCGCCGCTGGATTCTCCATGGCCTTTGCTTCCGGCATCTGCGCTCTGGCGCAGGGCAAAGCGACCGCCGCCGCTGCTGAGAGTCTGGCCCGCAATCCAGCTGCCCGTCCCGGCATTCAGCTGGCTCTGATTCTGGGTCTGGCCCTGATCGAGTCACTCGCGCTTTACACCTTGGTCATCATCTTTGCCAAGGTGAAGTAGACAAGTTTCAGAGTTTCAAAGTTTCGACGGCTTTAGGGTTCAAGAGTTGTAATCGCAAAAAAGGCCTCTGCTCGTCGCAGAGGCCTTTTGATTTTCCGAACGATGCGGGCTAGGGAACCCACCTCGCTGGCTCGTCCGGATCATCTCTTGTTTCAATCATGGCTGCCCCGATAGCGTCGACAGTCACGGCTCTTTTTCTGGCGCGGACTTTCAGTGCGACGGTGAGGAACCACAGAAATGCCACAACGACGCACCCGCCAAGAAACCAGATAAAGTCCATCGCAGTGACCAGTTCGATGCGGCAGGGAAAGCGCGGTCGTCGAAATCTTGAAACTTTGAAACTTTGAAACTCTGAAACTCTGAAACCTTGAAGCCTGTCCCCTAGATCTTCCGCTCCCCGCTCCACTGCTGCTCTTTATTCTGCGGAGCGTGGTTCAGCGCGTCCACCAGAAGACGGCGCAGGCGATAGCGGCTTTCCAGGTCGGTGTTCACGATTTCGAATCCTACTTCATTGATTCGCGCCCTGCGTAGGAGCACATGCGCCTTGATTTTCGATCGCAAGCCCACTGAAATTTCCAACTCGGCTTCGCTGCCGATGCGCAGATTGTCTTCTTTCGTACCCATGCCGCCGCCCAGGCTCAATTCGCGGACCAGGATTCTTGACTTGCCCCACGAACTACCAATCCAGGCGTTGATCGAACGCGACAGTGCCATACGCTCGTAGCGCCGTTGCCTTACCCACGGACATGCGGGAGCCGTATCCAGAGGCGCGATCGCGAGTTCAGCCGCCTCGATGCCGCTGTCAGAAAGAATTTGAGCGCTGTAGCGCGGATCAGTCTTCGCGAGCGACTGCGCCGCCGCGATTCGCAGCTCTCGGTGATAAACCCATCCAAATGTTTTCTTAGTCTCGATAATTTCGCGCAGCAGCGCCACCGCTTCCGGATCACGCAAACGTCCCAAAGACTCGATGGCTTTGAGTTGCACAAACGGCGGACGCGAAGCCGTTTCCCCCGGACGTGCCATGGCCAGCAACGGCGGCGCAGCCGTGAGGTCTCCGCTCATTCCGATTTCATCGATGGATTCTGGCAGCACTGCGGAATCGAGCACTTCCGCCAACTCCAGCAGTGTGCGCCCACGGTTCGGCGCAGCTCCGTATGCGATCTGGCGCACCACAATGTCGTGATAGAAACGATTCCATTCGGGCAGGCGCGCCGGCAACAGCTCGAGCAACGTGTCTACATCCAGCCGGCTCAAGAGCCCGACCACACCCGCAGCCTGCCGTGGCTGCCCGGTGCGCAGAATTTCCCGCAGCTGCACCAGAGCCGGACTGCCCATCTCTTTGACCAGTTCCACCATGCGATCGCATTCGTCGCGCCGCATGCAGCGGAAGAAGCGGTCAGCCAGATGTTCTGCTCCCGATTGCGATGTGCGCCGCAGTACCACGAGCAGATCCGCGGGCACCGAATCGCTGCGCAACGCCTCTTCAATAAACTCCGGAATCCGATTTTCCACGCCCACGCGCGGCCTAAGATCATTCACCAGCACGGGGCGTTGCTGCAGCAACAAATCCATCCCGCCGCATACGGCATTCACGGCCTGATAATTTCTGGCCTCGCTCGCTTCCTGGCTCAGGCGCACGAAAGCCGCGCTAAGCAGGCTTTGCAGCTCAGGATCTTTTTCCACACACAACTGCTCGCTAACTTTGTGGATTGCCTTACCCATCGATTCGCCACCCAGCCGGGAATAAAGGTCGGCAAGCTGGCTCAATCCAATCGCAGTCTTGCGGCGAGCCTCTGCGTCTTTCGTGCCGAGGCAACCTGAATAATTATCCAAGATTTCAGCCGACGCCTGTTTGTCGTCGCGATCGAGCAACACTTCCACGAACTGCCGCAGGTTGCGCGGAGGCACGCACGGCGCTTCGTTTGACATCAGCACCGTCTTCTTGCCCGACTCCGGCACTTCCGCCCAGAACATTCGGTCCAGGATGTCGGCGTGCGACTCCACCAGGATTCCGGCCTTGTTCATCTTGTCTTCTTGCAGCTTCAGAATCTGGCGCAGCGAATCCATCTGCCGGCTCATGTGCTCCATCATCTGATGGACCGCATTCACCTTCACTTCGCCCTTCGAATAACGCTCGAGCGCGAAGCGGATCGCCATATGCTCGGCCGCTTTCATCAGCAGCGGCGTGTCTTGTTGCTCCGTCGTGGCTTTGGCCGCCAGACTGCCCAGCAGTTGCTGCAGGTTCAGCCGCGTATTCGGATCGGTTTCCGTCAGCTCTTTCTGCAAGACTTCCGGGCTGGCATTGGGATCTTCCTGCACCTGCCCGAACCGAGTCAGCAGCCGGATGGCCTGCACCACTTCCGCCTCTTGCAGAGGAACCACTGCACCTTCCCAGGCCGGCGCTGTTGCAGTTCCCGATCCATCGCCGGTGCTGGGTGCTGCTCCGGCGACCCAGTGGCCGGGAACATTCGGAACGCTTCCGAACGGAACGGATGCGCCACCTTGACCTCCGCTGCCTTGTCCTCCGCCGCTCGCGTTTGCGCCTTCCGCTGCCGCGATCAGTTGCAACAGTTTCTGCGGATCGTTCAGCCACTGCTTGAACTCAGGTCCCAGAGTTTGCGCCGCGATCTGCGCTGCCACGCTGATGTCACCGGTCAGCGGATCGGCCGCCACAAATTTCACTTCATTGATCTTGATCGTGCTGTTCTTGCTTTCGCTGTTGAGCGCTTCCTTGATTTGTTTGGTAACGTCCTGGGCTTTGGACCCAGCCACCGTGAAAGCCCGCACCAGCCGGGCGAAGTCTTCGATCGTCACATCTTTGGAAAAATGCAGGCTGGCCAGTCCGGCCGTGCTCAACAGCTGTCCAAAGCTGCGTTCGGTCTGTCCGGCTTCCAGCGGAACTCCATCGAGCAACAACTTGTTGTCGGAAACGCCTAGCAAGAATCCGCCCTCGCCAGCTGTAGGCAGCCCGTTCTGCAATTCGTTCCAGGCAGTTTCGAACTGTGCTTCCGTGCGCTTGTGATCGGGGCCGTACATGCGCGCGTACTTAATCAGAATGTTCAGACTGTGTACGAAGGCGCGTGCCGAGGCCGCACGGTTTGCATGAAATGTCGTCGCGTCGTTGATAAGGCACTCCTCAACCGCTGCTCTGATCCGCAACTAAGACAAGCAATGAAAGGGTAAATCCAACAGGTAAGGCCGCGCACATTACGGAGGTCACTGTTCACCCAGTGCTCGGGAGGCTGCCCATCGGAGTCGAGGGATTGTCCTATGGCAGATATTGGCCGGGAGTGGCATTTGAAGCCATCTCCGGCGAAAATAGACGTACGCGACTATCATTGTTCTGTGTTCTGTCACGTTCTGTGTTCTGTCATCAAGGTTCTGTGGTCAAGTTCCCGTAACTAAAGTGCCTTCCTCTACCACGCAAACCACGCGCATCCAAAAAACCACCGGCCTCCGCTACTGGATGCTGCGGGTGCTGGAGGAGTGCGAGCGCGTTTCCGCCGATTTCGCCGCTGATCCGGTTCATGACCTGCGCGTCTCGTTGCGCCGCTGCCGTTCCTTGGCGGATGGATTGATGGCGCTCGATCCCGACCTCAACTGGAAGGCCATGCGGAAGGCCGGCAAACGGCTGTTTCAGCGTCTGGGCGACCTGCGCGACATCCAGGTGATGATGGAATGGATAGAGAAATTAGAAAAGTTGGAACGAACTCGCGTAGAGAAGTCGAACCCGCTCGATCTGTCGGCGTCGGAGGAGATCGCTGAGGTTGCCGCAGATGAATCCAGCCCCCGCGCTACTCCCGTCGATCCCGCAGCCGAGGCGCTGGTAAAAATCCTGACTGCACGCGAGCGCGAACAAAAACTCGAAGCCCGCGCCGCTCTCGAAGAGTTCGACGGCAAGCAATGGCGCCAGTGGAGCAAATCGCTTCCAGCACGTGCCGTGCGCTTCCGCCCCGGCAGCCCGCTCTTCCAACATCTTGCACTCGAGCGCTGGACAACGGCTCGCGAACTTCACAATCGCGCGCTACGCAACCGCTCGCAAACCGCATTTCACAGCCTTCGCATCGGCATCAAGCGCTTCCGCTACATCGTCGAGAATTTTCTTCCCGCCGAACACAAGGCCTGGAGTAACGACCTCAAAGAAATGCAGGACTTGCTCGGCGAAGTTCACGACCTCGATGTGCTCTGGTCGACGGCCGTCTCCTGCCACATTTTTCCCGACGAGCATGTGCGTCGGCACTGGCACGAACGAATTCTCTCTGAGCGCACCAAACGCATCAATGGCTATCGAAAGAAAATGGTCGGCGCCGATTCTCTCTGGCAGATCTGGCGCGCCGCCCTCCCGCAAGGCAAACAGATTGAAGTCCTCGCCACCCGCCGCATGAAGCTCTGGGCGAGCAGTCTCGATCCTGACTTTCCGCACTCCGAGCGCGTCGCCAGTCTTGCTCTTCAACTCTACGATGGCCTTCTCGGCATCGGATGGCAGCCCGCTCTGAACCGCATCTCTGCACGGTCCAGCCTGCTAGCCGCGGCGCTGCTGCACGATGTCGGCAAGTCTCAAGGCGAGAAAGGACATCACAAGGCTTCCTTCGAAATGATTTGCGCTCACGGCGCTCCACTAGGCTGGAAGCCCACCGACCTGCAGCGCGCCGCAATCGTAGCCCGCTTTCACCGCGGAGCCCTGCCCACACGAAAGCACAAGTCTCTGCGCGATCTACTCCCAGACGAGCAGAAGGGAACTATCGAGCTAGCCGCAATCCTACGCCTCGCGAACGCCCTGGACGCGGCGCACGACGGCCACATCCGCCGCATTCAAATTGAAAATGATCAGATCAGAGTGAAGGGAAGTGAAGCTCTGATTATCGCCGCCGAAGGATACGCGGCTTTGGGACCGTCCGCGCAAACAATTGCCGCCGGACGGCACTTGCTGGAAACGGTTCTGCGACGCCCGGTGGTGGTGAAGGCGATGAAAAGCCTTAGATCACCTTCGCGTCGAATCCGCTGAGCACAGCCGCTTCGCGCAACCGCTGATCCGCGGCTATGAAAACCTTCCCGTGCGGGATGTTTTCGCTCCACTCTAACGCCGCCGCGAGCTGAAGAGCGTCGGCCGCCTTCAAGTCGTAACGATCAACGAGTTGGGCAGCTCCGGCTCGCAAAGAATTCGAGGGCTGGACGACACGCCAGGCTGCGGCCAAATCGGCAGCCAAACGCCGGGACGTAACCCAATCTTGGGAGGTGAGTTGCTTCATGCGAACCAACCGTCTCAAAGCACTCGCAATCTCGACTGGGGTCGTCCACCACACCACCGCCCCGTAACTCAGGTACAGTTCGACCACTCGGGGAGTGATGCCCTGATGCGCACAAAGCGGAACAAGAGCGCTCGTGTCCCAAAAGGCCAGCGATCGTTCTAGCGGTCCCGCTCTTCCTGCCATAATCGTTCCATAACCTCATCGGAAATGTTTCCAGGCGGGTCCGGCCACGATACCGGCGATCTGCGTCTTTTCAAGGGTGGCGTCATAATGCCACGAGCAATTAGTCGGCGTTCCCGCTCGGGTTCGTCTTCGGCTGAGCACGGAACAATGCGCGCCACCGGCTTGTTGCGGTCGCAGACCAGCAACTCCTCACCGTCGCGAACAAACTGAAGGTGAGCGCTGAGCCGGGCTTTCAAGTCACTGATCTTCACAGTACGCATGAACTGATTCTAGCAGACATGACTATGTTGGTCACGTTAGAAATCGGGAAGTTCTATCTGTTTGGCACCCGCTGGTAGCTAGTAGCTTCGCAGTTACTTACCATGAAGCCGCGCCTAAAGATACAACTGTCCTTGCTTCCCGAAGCCCGAAGCCCGAACTCATGACTCACGCCCAACTAGTCGAAAAAGCCGTCCACTGGCTCCGCCGCTACCGCTGCGGAGTCGTGCTCTCCGAACAAGCCTGCGTCAGCGGAGAAATGCCCGATGCGATCGGCTGGAAGCGCACCTGCCATTCGGTGCTAGTCGAGTGCAAGGTCACGCGCTCCGATTTTCTAGCCGACCGCGCCAAGCCTTTCCGCCTCAAACCAGAGCAGGGAGTCGGCTGCGAGCGCTTCTACTTAGTGCCTGCTGGATTACTGCGCCGCGAAGAACTACCCCAGGGCTGGGGATTGCTCGAACTCCAGCGCGGCAGAATCGAAACGGTGCATCCTTCCGCGAAGAATCTCCGCACCGCCGCTGGATTCCAATGCGAAATGAACCTGCTGCTAGCCAGCCTGCGCCGCGTCGAGGTCCGCGTAGAACCGCAAAGCATCACAGACTTCCTGAAGTGGAAAAACCGCATGGCAGAATACAACCGAGGTTCTCTACCCGAAGGACTGGCCAGCGCCGAAGAAGAATCTAACGTATTTCTAGAACCGGACCTTGTGTAGCGGCCCGAAGCCCGAAGCCCGAAGCCTACAACTCTCTCCGACCCTCCATGGCTTTCAGCATCGTGATCTCATCCGTATATTCGATGTCGCTTCCGACCGGGATGCCCATGGCGATGCGCGTCACCTTCACACCCACGCGCTTCAGTTGTTGCGAGAGATAAGTGGCCGTTGCTTCGCCCTCGACCGTCGGATTAGTAGCGATAATCACTTCATCCACATTGCCGGCGTCGACCCGCGTGATGAGGTTCGCGATGCGCAACTGTTCGGGTCCCACGCCGTGCAGCGGAGAAATCGATCCATGGAGCACGTGGTAGACGCCGTTGAAGTGCTTGGTTTTATCAATGGCGGCAATGTTGGTAGGTTCTTCGACCACGCAAACCAGTCGCTGGTTGCGGGTCGCGCTGGTGCAATAAACGCATGGATCAACGTCCGTAATGTTGTTGCACACCGAACAGAGCCGCAGGCTGGCCTTCACGTCGCGGACGGCGGCAGCCAGCGCTTCGGCGTCTTCATCACTTGCGCGCAGAATGTAAAACGCCAGCCGCTGCGCGCTCTTCGAGCCCACGCCCGGCAGTTTCTTCAACTCATCAATCAGCCGCGACATCGGCTCCGCAAATTTAGACATAAAAAGAATTGAGTGATTGCGCGATTGGGTCATCGGGCGATTTGAAAACCAACGACAGAACCTAATCAGCGGCCGAGGGAACGGATCAATCGCCCAATGACCCGATCACTCAATCGCTCAATCCCTACATTCCCATCCCGCCCAGCATGCCGCCCACTGTGGATTGCATCGTGGTATCGATCTTGCGCGCGGCTTCGTTCACTGCAGCCAAGACCAGGTCCTGCAGCATCTCCACGTCGCCCGCCTTCACAGCCTCAGGGTCGATGCGCAGGCTGAGCAGTTGCTTGCGGCCATCCATTTTCGCGGTCACCGTGCCGCCGCCCGCGGAAGCCTCGACCACCGTCTCCAGCATTTTCTTCTGCAGGGTTTCGTACTGCGACTTGGCTTTCGACATCAGTTCTTGCAGATTGAATCCGCCCATAAAACCTCGGCTTTTGGCTTCCGGCGTTCGGCTCTCGGGAGCAAACTCTCGATGCCGATCGCCGATTTGCTCACCGCTTCTCTTTGTAATCGATCACGGTCCGAATCTCAGCCCCAAACTTTTCTTGCAGCCGCCGGACTACGGCATCCTGCTCCGCTCGCCCTCGGCCGCCAACGCCCGAGTTCGCCCCGCTGGATTTCGCGGACGCGCCGTTGCGTTTCTCTGGCGCGGCTACGTTCGCTCCCGCAACAATTTTCAGCTTGACTGCTCGACCCAAAATGCCGCTGGCCGAAGCGATCGCCAGCCGCCGGGCCTCGGGCCCCACCGACATGTCAACGACAGTTTGCGACTCCGATACCTTGATCACGACTTCATTTCCTTCTACTGCCCACTCGCCCGCTTCCAGCATCGAGACAAGAATGCGCTGATTGCCATCCGCGAGCGCTTGCAGCACAGCAGCTTGCAACCTGTCGATGGGCGCGCCTGTCGCTGCAATCGACGGCTGGACCTTCGAAACTTGCAGGTCGGCCGGCGCCTGCGGAACGAGTTGTGAGTTCACTTCCGCCGAACGTTGAACCTCAGGACTCGCACTGATCCGCGACTCGGTAGCGGGTTCACTTACGTTCGCAGGCGCGGCCGAGCCCATCACCACTCGCGGCTGTGCGCTCCCACCCGTAGTACTGCGCGGTGCGCTGCCGGCAACTTGGTCGGCAGCGGCCTCCTGCCGCGGACCGCCCTTTCGCGCCGAGTCGGCCGCGAACGGAGAAACATGATTCGTCTCCGCACGCCGAGTGTCGCTCGCGCCGCTCAACGGTGAAGGAACAATCGAAGGCCGCGCCGAAGTTCTAGGCGCGCCCGCTCCGCCGGAAGTTTGAGAAAGCTTCGGGACAGCATTCGAAGCGCCCGCCACATCGGTCAAAAGTTGCTCGATCGGCAGCAACCGTTGCGCGTGCGCCATCTTCAGCAGGCCAAGCTCCAAGTGGAAACGCTGCTCCTGCTTGTACCCCAGTTCGCCGTGCGTTCGCAGCATGATTTGCAGATGACGAGTCAGGTCTTCTTCGCCAAACAGCGCCGCCACGCGCTCAACCCGCTCGCGCTCTTCACTCGATATCTGCAGCAGAAAAGAATCTTTACCGGCAATCTTGGCGACGGTCGCATTGCGCAGAAACCGCACCATCTGGCGCGCGAAATGAGTTGGACTGTGGCCTTCGCTAATAAGATGATCGACCTGCCGCAACACATCTTCACTCGCACCACGAGAGATGGCCTGCATCACCTCTTCGAGAACATGCGCCGGTGCGGCACCAACAAGGTTGCGCACGGAATCGGCCGTAATTCTTCCGCCCGCTGACGCCGACGCAATCGCCTGATCGAGAATCGAAAGCGCATCGCGCATCGATCCGTCTCCGGCTTCAGCTAGCAGCGCAAGAGCGTCGTCATCGGCTTCAATCTTCTCGCGGCCAACCAGATCGCGCAACTGTCCGACAATGTCGTCGAACTTCACCGCACGAAAGCTGAAATGCTGGCAACGCGAGCGAATCGTCTGCGGGATATCTTCCGGCTGCGTGGTCGCGAGCATGAAAACAATGTGGTCCGGAGGCTCTTCCAGCGTCTTCAGCAGCGCATTGAATGCAGCGTCAGTAATCTGGTGGGCTTCGTCGAGAATATAAATCTTGAAACGGTCGCGCGCCGGCTTGTAGCGCGCGGCCTCGCGCAGTTCGCGAATCTCGTCAATGCCGCGATTCGTAGCGGCATCGATCTCGATCACATCAACGGCGTTGCCGGCGCGAATCTCTGTGCACGATTCGCAAATGCCGCAAGGTTCAGCGGACGGCTTATCCGACGACCTGCAATTCAAGGCCGCTGCCAGAATGCGCGCGACCGTCGTCTTTCCAATCCCACGATGCCCGCTGAAGATGTAGCCATGCGCTGTGCGTCCCTGTTCGAGCGCATTCTGCAACGTTCGAGTGACGTGCTCTTGTCCGATCACGTCGGAGAATTTCTGCGGACGGTATTTGCGTGCCAGGACGGTGTAGCTCATGAGCAGGAAAGACGATTATACGTGAATGCGAGGGATAGACTTGATGGTATTGAACCGCCGCGGCCTATGTCACAGCCAGCCAAGCTGTGCATGAGGCGTACCCGTCAACCAGCCATGGAGTAAAGTATTCTGGATACAGGCGGAGTGATTGTGTCCCTGGTAAAGTTCTCGCTATCGCGCCCCGGCGCTGACCGAATCCACTATGTGAGTGAGGAAGACGTACGCATTGTCCTGAGTCGTCTGCCTTCGAGCCTGTGGCATCGCCTCCGCGCTGTGCATTTCAATGATAGGGGTCGCGGTGCGCGTATTTTAGGCTATGTAAATCGGGGACGCCGGGAGATCGCCCTGAGCGCCTTGCCGCCTCGCGTGGGCTTGACACAAGCCCTCAGGAACGGTCAGACGCCCGAACAGTTCGGGGCGCGACCACGGCAGAAATGGCCCGTACTGGCCGTCCGGCGATTCATACTCTATGACGTGTTCCTTCATGAACTTGGGCATCTGCAACTTATCGATGGAAACACCCGTTCGGTACGCCTCAAGTTTGCACACGAAAGATTGGCCCAAGAGTTCGCGATGCGGTGGTGTAACAATCTGTGGTCGCGGCCGTTCCCTCATCTCGATCCGGTCCATAACCCGCCTCGCCCGGAAGAGTTCGTGGCAGTTCCTGCCGATACCGTTGCCAATCAGATACGGTAAGTGACCGATGCTTGCTAAAACCTCTGCGCAAGCGATAGGCTGGTTCGTCAAGTTGGAAGGCTGAACCGTGCCTGATCCAGGCGCACCTAGGTGGTCCGCCGCGAAGGAGTCTTCTTTATGCAACTGAAACTGGCAACGCGAACGAAAGATGGAATTCTGATCGTGGAATGCAGTGGCCGGATTGTATTCGGCGAAGAGTCTTCGCTTCTGCGTGAGACGGTGAAAAAAGCGGTTTTGGAAAACAACCGCATCGTGCTGAATCTGGCCGAAGTGAATTACATCGATTCCGGCGGACTGGGCACACTTGTGGCGCTGCGCACAACGGCGCTGAATGCCGGCGGCACGATCAAGCTGACGAACCTGACCAGCCGCGTAACCGATTTGCTGCAGATTACCAAGCTGCTCACGGTTTTCGAAGTGTATGACTCAGAGGCGGAAGCCATCGACTCCTTTCGCAAGGCGGCTTAGCCCGGCGGTTGCGTTTGGCGGATTCACCACGGCCTTGGCCGCGGAGAACACGCCGAGCCGGGTTTTCTCGAATGCTTCCACGCATCGTCTTTCTTCTATGCCTGCTGGTCAGCGCCAGCGGCTTCGTGTCGCCGCCGGTCGCGCTGGCGATGGGGCTGCTGTTTGGCCTGACACTTCCCCATCCCTACGGATCCCAAGCGAAAAAGTTCTCCAAGTTCCTGCTGCAGGCGTCGGTGGTAGGGCTCGGCTTTGGAATGAACCTGCACCAGGTCATCCAGGCAGGCCGCAGCGGCTTCGTCTACACCATGCTCGGCATCAGCTTCGCGCTGCTCGCGGGCATGGGACTAGGCGCGCTGCTCAGTGTGCCACGCGTGCCGGCGTTTCTGATTTCTACAGGCACGGCGATTTGCGGAGGCAGTGCTATTGCCGCCGTCGGGCCCATCACGCAGGCCAGCGACGAAGAGATGGCGATCGCGCTGGGGACGGTGTTCGTGCTGAACTCCGTTGCGCTGCTCATCTTTCCGCCTATCGGTACTGCGCTCAAGCTGACGCAATCGCAATTTGGATTGTGGGCTGCGCTCGCCATTCATGACACGAGTTCGGTGGTCGGGGCCGCGGCGAAGTATGGGGCCGAAGCGTTGGCTGTTGCGACCACCGTGAAGCTGGCGCGCGCGCTGTGGATTGTTCCACTCTCGATTGGAACGGCAATTGTGCGCGGCGCAAAAGCGAAGATTCAGTGGCCATGGTTCATCGGCCTGTTCTGCCTAGCAGCGGTTTGCAATACATATTTGCCTACTGGAGCGCATGCCTACGGCGTCGCGGTGAAAGTCGCAAAGGTCGGTTTGACTGCCACTCTGTTCCTGATCGGTAGCGGCATCTCGGTGGCGACGATCGAGCGCGTCGGCCCTCGTCCGTTGGTGCAGGGCATCATATTATGGCTGCTGGTTCTGTTGGGATCGCTGTGGCTGATTCGCGTGGGATGGATTCGACTGTGAAGAAAGGAAGCAAAAAGCCAGCGAAGCTTGCAAAGAAGAAGAGTGTCCGTAAGGCTTCACCCGATCAATTCGCTCCCGATCATGCGTCGAAGATGCGGATGCGCATCGAGGCCGCTATACGACAAATTCCCAAAGGTAAAGTGTCGACGTACGGAGCGGTTGCGCGAGCGGCGGGGCTTCCGCGTGGCGCGCGGCTGGTAGCGCGGGTGCTGCATCGCGGGTTCGGATTGCCGTGGCAGCGCGTGCTGGGCGCGGGCGGAGAAATCAAACTGCGTGGAGATTCGGCCATCGAACAGCGTCTGCGGCTCGAAGCAGAAGGTGTGCACTTCCGCGGGAGGAAAGTGGATATGAAGTTGTGTGAGTTCAAGTTTAAACACACGTGAAGGTCTGCACTCGGTGTTTGAAGGCCAACGACAAACGACCATCGACTAACGACGGGTCTTGAACTGCTCGTCGATCTCCACTTGATAACCTGTGACCGCCTTGTTGATTTCGTTGGCCAAGCCGACGACCGCGATCAGCTCTTTGAACATGGCATCGGTCATGCCTTTCTTCTGCGCGCCGACGGTGTGTGAGGCGATGCAGTAGTTGCACTGGTTGGTGACGCTGACCGCGACATAGATCGTCTCTTTGGTCAGCGGATCGAGCGCGCCCGGAGCCATGATCTGCTTGACGTCATCCCAGGTTCGCTTCAGAGTGGCGGGATCGTGCGCGATCGCCTTCCAGAAATTGTTGATCCAATCGGTTTTGCGCGTGGCCATGATGTCGTCGTAAACCGCGCGCACTTCGGGGCTGGCGTTTTTGTATTCGATGAGTCCGAGCGTGGACATGGGTCCTCCTAAGATCGATTCACCACAGAGGCACAGAGGCACAGAGAAAGGCAAAAAACTCAAAAGGCTTTTCTCTGTGACTCTGTGTCTCTGTGGTGAATAGCGGTTCTACTTCGGCAGTTCGCCGCTCAACAACTTCTCCAATGCTGACGCGGGGCAGCGCACTCCTACGAAGAACTGGCCGAACAATGCGTAGACTGCGCTGACGTGATCGAAGCGCATTTCGTAGATCAGCTTCTTGAAGACCAGCGGATCGTCGGCGAAGAGGTCGACACCCCACTCCCAGTCATCGAAGCCAATCGAGCCGGTAATGATCTGCCTGACCTCGCCTGCGTAGCGTCGGCCCACGAGTCCGTGCTCGTTCATCTGGCGGGCGCGCTCTTCGATGGGGAGTGAATACCAATTCTTGTCCTCGCCGCGCAGACGGTTCATGGGATAGAAGCAGACGTAACGGTTTGGCGGGATCTCAGGAAACAGCCGCGGATGCATCGCCTCTTTGTGGCGATTGACCTTGCATTCGATCTCGGCCTTCCACTGATCGGAGTGCGGCTGGATGCCCTGATCGGTGAGCTCTTTGTAAATCTTGAGCGTGGAGTCGTAGAGTCCGAGTTCGATGATCGAAAGATAAGACGAGGTGGGTTCGAGGTAATCGCTTAGGCGCAGGCCAGCCAGCTTGAGTTCCGCCTGGTTGAGATCGGCGAAGGAGTTGCGGAAGTGAATCAGCATCAGATCGCCCTTGTGTCCGATCAGCGAGAAGAGTGCGGATTGTCCGCCCGGAGTTGCCCCGGGAAGAACCTTCTCCATTTCGCCCAGCACTGACGCGGCTTCCTGCGCGATTGCCGATCGCGTTGCGTCGGGTAGGGCACGCCACGCAGTCCAGCGGAAACGCATCATCTGATGCAGAACGCTGTAGCCCTCGGTGGTCAGCGGTACGGCGGGGGTCTCGGTGGAGTTGACTTGTGGACGAACAGGAGGATGCGCAGTGGTTGTCATTGTTCTCTCATCTGGTCTCTCGGGATGTGTGCCCATTCTGATTTCAATATCATTGTACGCAAGAAGGCGCGGCGCCAGCGAGTTTGCGACCTCTACCGCTTGCTCTGCTTGGCGCAGTTTACGGCTAAGAGCTTTTAACCGCAAAGGGCGCTAAGAAATCCGCGAAGGGCGCGAAGGGAGTCGATTCGCGATCTGAACCTGCGGTTGTGCTTTGCGATTTACAATCATCTTCATCAACCAACGAGTTCTACATCTTATGCGAAGATTCGTTCTGACATTTTGCACTCTTCTTCTGTTCGCTGCTTCACTCGCGGCGCAGGGCAAGCGGCTGTGGGTGCTGCGCGCGCCCGGCGAGGCGGTCGAGTATGATCCCGCGACGTTTGCGGAGAAGCAGACCGTGAAGGTTCCCGCGGAAGCGGTGGAGTCTCCGCAGAACTTCTCGGTGAACCGCCTCGGGCAGATGCTGTTTGCTGCGCCTGTCTCTTTGCCGCTTGTAGAGGGCGATCTCGGGGCTGAGCGCAAGGTGTGGTTCTGGGATGGCAAGACAGCGACTACGCTTTCGCGCGAAGTCTCCCGGACTACATCTACGGCGGGATCGAATCTGGCGATCGCCGAAGCGGCGCCTGTGCCTTACATGTCGGCCGATGGCGTGCATCTTTATTGGTTTTCGAACCAGGCGCGGCGGTTGCAGCGCGATGGCATTGATCTCTCGACGAAGACGACCTGGCTTAGCTGGCGGACTGATCTGGCAGGTGCGGGACGCGAGGATGTCGCGTCGATCGCGCTTCCTGAATGCTTGTGCCCGAGCGGGAGCTGCGAAGAGAGTTGTCCTTATAGCGAGATGTGGGTTCCCGACGATGGGGTTGGCAAGTTCGTTCTGATGACGCAGTTCGTCGCGGGGAAGGCGCAACCGGTTTACAAGGCTACATCTTTATATGAAGAGAACGCCGGCAAATGGACGGCGACGTCAGTCGATCCTCCGCTGCGGCGAGTGTTGGATGCCGCGAATGCTGGCGCGATCTTAGAGGCGATTCCTGACACCGCTTGTTGCGGATGGGAGAATGAGAGCGACGATCGGACTGTGTTGCATTTGCAAGGGAAGACATTGACCGTGTTCGATGAGCAAGCTGCGTATAAGAATCCTGACTACGACGTCAGCTTCTATACCGAGAACGCCAAGCTTGCTTCTGACATCTCGTCGGTGGCATTGACGATCGTTGCGACTTCTCAGCCGAACACTCCCATTCAACTTGCCGAGCAGGGGCAGGCGAATCCGGAAGAGTCGCAGCGCATTCGTAAGGCGTTGCTGGATCTGCCGGCGGTCGAGGTGAAGAGTGTTGGGGATGCTCCGCGACGGATTGCCTTTTTGCCTCACGCGGCACTGATTGGCTGGATTAGCTCTAAGGAAATAATTATCATAGAAGGTAATCTATTGGTTGCGTACAACGTGACGAACGGGTCACGGCGAAAATCAAACATTCGAGTTGAGGATGCGGCGCATGTGTTCTTGCGGTGAGAGATCGGTGGGCCGGTCCCTCCCGTTTTAGATTGTGGAATACGCTCGCAAAATAAATTTTGGCCGGACATCGGCGAATTCTGCGGGATTGGCGAATCAGCCGGATTTCGCGAGATTTTTTTTTCGCGGATCCGGCTGAAATCCTTGTCCAGCGCGGGTTTCGTCAAAGTGGACTTCGTAAGATCCTGCTTTCAAAGAACTTAGATATCAAAATCTCGGAATTAGGCACTTGACAAACCCATGCAATTCAGTTAATGTTTACGCATGGAAACGAATGAACTCAATCTAATCGCGCTGGCTCAACACTTTAGCGATGAAGATAAGGCGCGGGAATTTATCGAAAAACTCCGCTGGCCTGATGGCCCTATCTGTCCGCACTGCGGCGAGATCAATAACGCCTATCGGCTAGAGCCTAAGCCCTCCAAGAAGGGCACGCACGTCCGCAAAGGCGTGTGGAAGTGTGGCGGATGCCGTGAGCAGTTCACCGTTACCGTGGGAACGATATTCGAGGATTCCCATATCCCCTTGAGCAAGTGGTTGCTGGCCTATCACCTGCTTTGTGCCAGCAAGAAGGGCATGAGCGCCCATCAGCTTCATCGAATGCTCAAGGTCACATACAGGAGTGCATGGTTCATGGCCCATCGGATTCGTTACACGATGGCTCAAGAACCATTGTCATCGAAACTCACTGGCATTATCGAAGTTGATGAAACTTACGTTGGCGGAAAGTTGCGAGTCGGAGCGTATCGGAAACGGCCATACATGAAAGATCGCGGCGAGAAGCGCGTCTATCCTTCCGTCACTTCCAACAAAGCAGCCGTGGTTTCCGTGTTGCAGCGCGGCGGACGTGTCCAGTCTCGCCATGTAGAGCGCGTCACGGCTGAGAACCTGAAGCCAATCGTTAACCAGATGATCGCAGAAGATGCCCACGTAATGACGGATAGCTCTACCGTACTGAAAGCCGGATTGATCGCCCGCAAGCACGATCAGGTGAACCATGTGGCGAAAGAATACGTTCGGTACGAGGATGGTGTCTGCATCACAACGAACACGATTGAGGGCTATTTTGCCACTTTGAAACGCGGCATAAACGGTGTATACCATCACGTCGGCAAACAGCACCTACACCGCTACTTGAGCGAGTTTGATTTTCGTTACAACTCTCGCAAGGAGAAAGACGGAGATCGCACCCTGATGGCGCTCAAGAGCACAGGCGGAAAGCGGTTAATGCTGCGGGACTCGGTAAAGGTCAGCTGAAGTAGTCACCCTGCTCATTCTTGGCGGAAGGTTTGGGGTGAAAACATCTTACTTAGCATCACTCAAGGTGCTCGTTCTGCATCGCCAGTATAAGTGTGCCCGCAGAAAGGAGTCTACAACATGCGGGCATATAATTCCACCTACATAGAAGAATTGGCGCAGCGCGTTCACCCACGCGACGGCAGGAAGGAGTTCTGCATGATAGAGGCATACATGGACGAAAGCGGCATTCATGATGGCGCTCACGTCTGTGTCATCGCAGGATATTGGGGCACTGTGAAGAAGTGGAAGAAGTTTGAGGATCGCTGGAAAGCCATTTTGCGCGATGCTGGTGAGCCAACGCTCAAGGAGTTTCATAGCACGGATTTTTGGCACAAAGACGATAGCCGCAAGGGAGTCTTTGCTAGATGGAGCAACCAGAAGGCTGACCGATTTATAGACGATCTGGCGGGTTGCATTGCCGATGCGAAGATATTTCCGACCTTTTGCTCCGTCGTCATGGACGAGTGGAAAAAATTAAATAAGAATGAGCGGCGCTTTCTGACGGGCGGGCGGTATAACAACAAGACGCATGAGTGGGTAACGCAGGGAGCGCCGAACAAGCCCTATTTTTGGCCGTTCCAGGTTGCGATACTAAATCCAGTATTGGCGTGCGCTGATGGCTTGCATGTCCATTACACATTCGACCTGAACAAACAGTTCAAGAATCATGCTGTCGGTCTTTATGCCTTGCTTAAGTCCGACAACAGTTTCGCGCATCGTCACAAACTGGGTTCCTTGGACATGGAGAATGGCGAAGTGGCGGTCGGGCTACAAGCCGCCGATTTATTAGCCTATCGACAGTACAAGTTGGCGAAGACTCGGTTGGAACACGGCAGACCGATGCTGTTTGAGAGCGCCCCCAAACTCATAAAGAAACTTCTGGAGAATATAAGAGACCCACGAGATTTAGTGTTTTACGACAAGCACAATCTAGACATCGCCTTGAGGGGTCTATCTCCCGAGCTAAGGAGTAACCAATGAGCACCGAACCAAAAAAGGTCACAAACTCGAAACCCATCCCTCACATTCCTCTGCCCTTCAAGGAAGTCATGGCCGATGTGCTCAAGGTGAAACCACCAAAGAAAACTCCCAAGAAACGGTGAGCGCCCTGTCACGGCGATCTTACTGTGTCATTTATGACACGGGTTTGTCAAAGGCATAATTCCGCAAAATCTTGAGAACAAACAACTTAGCAGGGGAGGTTTCGCGCTGGGCGAACCGTCACTGCCTCGACCATGATCATCCACTTTGATTCTGGGCGCAAGGTCAGATGTCACAATGGGGCTGTGGAAAAGTCGGAAGCGACGGGCTAAAAGCCCGGTTCTATTTGGGGGGACTCGGCGCGGCGCCGAAGCGCCGCTCTTCCACGTATAGAAGGCGGGGACAGCAGGTTCCTCCGCTGCGCCGTCGCTGGCGCTCCGGCTCCGGTCGGAATGACAGGAGCGTAAGTAAGCTTAACCGCAGAGTTCCCACTTCTCGCAAAAGACGCGAGAAATATGCCCCAGGTCTGAATATTTTGGCTAACCCCTTACGAGCTATGCAGTTTTTGGTTTTAGTTGGGCTTCGATTTTGGCTAGCAGGCCGGAGCTGGCTTCGCCGGCATCGAGGGTGGAGAAGTCGCTGCCTAATTCGATTACCGGGAGTTTGGCACAGGCAGCTTGAAATGCTTGTAGCGCGCCTGGGGATGAGGAGGTCATGCCGGGTCCGGCAAGGAGCAGGTCGAAACGGGTGGCGCGCATGAGCATTAGGGCGTCGCCACGGTGACTGCTGGTGGAAACGTCGTAGCCGGCGCGGCGCAATAGTTCGCGCAGGTAGGCTAGCATGTCGGCATTGCCATCGAGGCAGAGAACGCTGGGGCCGGTGAATGCGGGAGCTTCGGCGCGCGGACCGGGGCGATAGAAAGCTGCGACTGCGGCCTCCTCTGATTCCTGAGGGTCGAACAAGGGCGTGAGGTGCGAGAGTTCGAGAACTTTGCGCACAACGCCGGGCACGTTGCAGAGCTTCAGTTCGCCGTGGGCCTGACGGGTGCTGGTCATCATGCGGACCAGGGTGCCGAGTCCGCTGCTGTCGATGAAATCGACTTCGCCGAGATGGAGCACGATGCTGCGGCGGTCACGCAGTAAATGTGCCACGTGCGCGCGGAGAGCCTCGGCCTCGCCTCCGGCGACAATGCGGCCTTTGCAGTGCACGATGGTGACGCGGCCTACTTCACGGGTGTCTAGTGTTAAGCGCAATGGGTTCGATGGGCGAACGGACATTATATGCTATGCGAGGAGATAGGGATTAGGGAATAGGGGCTAGGGAATAGGGGCTAGGGAATAGGGAATAGGGAATAGGGGCAAGGGACTAGGGCTCGGTGCTGTGTCTCAGACTAGACCTAGCCCCCTGAACCCTAGCACCTGAACCCTAGCACCTGACCCCTCGTCCCTGATCCCTAGTCCCTGCCGTCTAGTGGTGGTCGTGGTCGGCTTGACTGTGGCGCCAGGTCCAGTATTCCTTTTGCTGGTCGGGCGGCAGTTTGCGGAAGTCTCGGTGCTCGTCGTAATGACGATCATGCGCCCAGGTGTGGTAGTAACCGACTTCCTGGTCGTTCCAGACGTGGTAGTCGCTGTAGTAGGGGTCGTAGACGCGGTAGTGGTGTGCGCAGCCCACGCCCAATGCGGCACATGCCAGCGCGGCAGCCAGGAAACAGGAACTGAGAAAACGTCCTTTTCGATCCATCTTGAGATGATCCTTTCGACCGTGGATCTTACATTAGGGACTCGAGTGAGAAACCTGTGCCGTCCCTGCGGGACTAGCTCCTTATTCTTCCTCGTAGCCCGGCACTTCCGTGCCGGGCTTTCGCATGCCGCCCCTTTCGGGGCTGACGTCCCCGTTCATCTGGAATTGACGCCACGGTTCGGATTTCGGTGCTCGGGAGGATCAAGTGGTTGCCTCCAAATGATGAGGCCCAGGGAAACTAACAGGCTGCTGAAAACTCGTTTTACGCTGCGAAGAGGGTAACCGCACGCGCTAAAGCGCGGTTGATTTTGATGGACTTAACGGCATGAGTGAACTTGTGCCCTTCCCAAGAACAGCTCGAAACAGAGTTTTTCAACAGCCGTCAGCTACATCAAAGGCCAGCCGGTTGCTATTGCTGCGGGGCATTCCAATGCAATCCTGGCTCGCGGCTCTGAGCTGAGTAACCTGCGAGCTTGGGATCATGTTCCTGTAATCGGCGAGATGCCGGTGCGCGCGTTGCCGGTGGTTGCGGTGCCGAGCGTGGTAAGCGCGATTCCGGCGCGTGTAGAGGTGCCGGTTTCGGATCTGCGGTTGGAGCAAATTCATCCCATCGGCGTGCAGGCGCCGCTGGCGCGGTTTGGAACGACCATCGAGCGCCGTGAACCAGTCAGGACTGTGCCGACGATGCTTCCGCACGTGACGCGGTAACGATTACGCGGCGGTGGCGTCCGATGATAAAATCGGCGTGCAAAAGAGGCGGAACTAGTAAGGGGAAAATACTTCTGAAGAAGCGGCTGGTGGGATTCTTCGCAGTATGCTTCGTTGCATTGGGATTATTGGCAGCATCGACCGGGTGTAGCCGGGATCATCGGCGTAAGGGGCCGGAGATCACGACGCCCTATGCGGCGGTGCTGCTCGATGATAATCAGCTTTACTACGGCAAGCTGACGAATGCGGGCTCAGGTTATCCTGAGCTGACCGATGTGTATTACATCGTGAGCCAGGTCAACCAGGAGACCAAGGAAGTGAAGAGAGTATTGGTGCGGCGTGGCAACGAATTCCACGGTCCGGACCGCATGTTCCTGAACGAGCGCCACATTGTATTGATCGAGCCTGTGGGTGAGAAGTCCGACGTAGCGACGCTGATCGAAGCAGACAAGAAGAAATAGCAGCCTGCTGAATTTTCAGTACGGTTCTAATCAGGCACCGGAATGCTAGGGCAGCAAGGCTTGGCCGGTGCCGTTTTTGTCTGTAGAGCTGTGACGCTTTAAAACCCGCGGCCTAATTCTTCTCCGCTTCTAATTTAGAATGCAAGACGATGATTCCTGCCCAGCGGAGCGCGTTTTCGCAAGGCCACAGGCCCGGCCTTTTGCTTGTTCTGCTGGCCGTAACTCTCGCCATTCTTCCCGCTTGCCACAGTTCGGCGCGGGCTCGAGGCTGCGGTGGCAAAGAATCCGCAGGTTGCTAAATTTCAATTTCATTTAGGGATGGCGTATCTTGCCGCCGGGCAACCCGCGCAGGCGCACACCAGTTTGCAGGCCGCCCTGCAATCGGGCTTGGCGGGAGAAGACGCGCGCTCGGCGCGAGAGGCGCTGCAGAAGAGCGGTTCGTAGCCCGAGCGTTACTGCCGCAGCGTCAGCGCGCTCAACACGCCTTGCTGCTTAGCTATTAGCGATTGCACTCCCTGCCGTGAAAACGCCATCATCTTGGCAAATTGCGCTTCGTCAAACGCCTGGCGCTCAGCGGTAGCTTGCACTTCCACCATCTTGTGGCCGGCGGTCATCACAAAATTCATATCGACCTCGGCACGCGAGTCTTCTTCATAACAAAGATCGAGCAGGACTTCTCCATCGACAATACCGACGCTCACCGCCGCGACAAAATCTCGCAAGGGAACCGAAGTCAGAGTGCCAGCCTCTACCAACTTTTCCAAAGCGAGTCCCAGCGCTACGAACGCTCCCGTAATCGAAGCGGTGCGCGTGCCACCATCGGCTTGAATTACGTCGCAATCAATCCAGATGGTGCGCTCGCCCAGGCGCGCGAGATCGGTCACGGCGCGCAGGGACCGCCCGATCAGCCGCTGAATTTCATGCGTGCGTCCGCTTTGTCGTCCCTTGGATACTTCCCGGGGCGTGCGCGTCAGCGTCGCTCGCGGAAGCATCGCGTACTCGCTGGAAATCCATCCTTTGCCCGAGTTCCGCAGAAAGGACGGCACACTTTCTTCTATGGACGCGGTGCAAATTACCCGCGTGTTCCCCATTTCAACCAGCACCGAACCTTCGGCCGTCGTAATGAAATCAGGAATGATCGTAACCGGACGCAATTGATCGACAGCGCGATTATCTGAGCGATAGAACATAAGTGTCGATTGTAAATGATTGCGCAGATTTATCCGGACTTTACAAACTCTATGCAATTCTTCACCAATCTCTATATAACCTTCATCTAACTGTGAGGTCTAAGCGGCAGAGAGCGAATTAAGACTCTCAAATCGCCACTCGCAGGAAGGTTTCAGCCTTCCAGAAAGAGGCACCAGATGTCTGCGAACCACTGCAGGCTTCGCATCCTCCCGACCACAGCATCTTTTCTTCAGGCCAAAACAACAATTCGGCGAAGCATCGCCTTAACCTCCACTTTACTCTTAGCTATCTCCAGCCTCGCGCAGCAAACTCTACCAACAACTCCCGAGCCAGATTCGCGGAACACGTCGGAGAGCGCGGCCGCGTCCGCAAAAACGGAGCCGGTAGAGGCAGTAACGGTTCCTGCCGGAACCAGCATTGCTCTGGTGCTCACGCACCCTATCGAGAGCCGCTACATTCATCACGGGGACGACATTTACGCCCAGGTTATTTCCGCCGTCACCGTCGGAAATCAAGTCGTCATCCCGCCGGGGACGCTGGTTCAAGGAAAAGTACAAAGGCTCGGGCATAACGGAAGCCGCGGTGAAATTCGGCTGCAGTCATTGTCGATTATTTATCCGGACGGTTATGTGGCTCTGGCATCCGGACCGATAACCTTGGAAAGCGATCAAGGGTATGCTCTCAAAGACCCGGGCAGCGGCCGTATCGCGGGATTGATTGCGGGACCCCTTGTCGGGTCGGGCGTGGGAGCGCTGATTGGTCATTCCGTCGCTTCTTCGCAAGGGCAGACGATCACTAGCAGCCTTCCGCCGGGCTGCACGCCGGGCTCGTTTGGTTGTCTTTCGTCCAGTGTAACTGGCCCTCCGGACAAGGGAAAAGATACGGTGATTGGGTCGGCCATTGGCGCAGGCGTCGGCTTGGCCGTTGGTCTCGTGCTGGTCGGGACTTCTCACCACTTTTTTCTCGACGTAGGCGCGCCGGTAGAAATGGTTTTGCCGCACGCGCTGACTCTGCAAGGGGATCAGGTCGCCGATGCATTAAGCGATGCCGAACAGCATCCTGCGGCTGTGCAGGCTGTCGCCCCACGGCCGCAACCGCCGCCCCCACCGCCCGATATGAGCATCCCGCCGCCGCTGCCTGCTGTCCCTCCTAATCAGTGAGGTCTTATTGATTGGGTTTTCATTCGGCGGAGAGTTTTCTCGGATCTCTCCGCCGAGTTACACTCGTACGATTAAAATGATCCGCAAGACGAAAACCCGAAGCTCGAAGCCGGAAGCCCGGAAGCTGCAAGCCCGCAAGGCGAAGACCGGAAGCCGGAAGCCGACCCTGATCCCGCGGCCGACGCGCATCCAATCCGCCGGGAACAAGCCCAAACTTATCGACGAATACATCGGGCGGGTTAACTCGCATACTTCGTCTGCCAGTGTCGCCCACATGCGCAGCCCCGCGGGATGGGTCGAACCAGGACAGACTCCTGCCTTCGATGAGTTCACCATTGTTCTGAAAGGGATCTTGCGCGTCGAACATAAGAATGGATCAATCGACGTAGCGGCCGGACGAGCGGTGATCGCACACGCCGGCGAATGGATCCGCTATTCCACTCCTCATGAGGGCGGTGCTGAATACATCGCGGTCTGTTTGCCGGCGTTTTCCATGGAAACCGTTCACCGCGACGAAGTATAAGACAAAGGTGTTTGAGCTAACAGCTAAGAGCGAAAGCTGCATCACTCCCACTCAATCGTTCCCGGGGGCTTGGACGTAATGTCATAGACCACGCGGTTCACGCCCTTCACTTCATTCACGATGCGCGTGGAGATGGTTTTCAGCACTTCGTGCGGCAGCGCCACCCAATCGGCGGTCATACCGTCCTCTGAACTCACCGCACGAAGCGCACACGTATAAGCATAGGTGCGCATGTCGCCCATCACGCCTACCGACATTACCGGAAGCAGCACGGCAAAAGACTGCCAGATTTTGTTGTAGAGTCCGGCGTTTTTTATTTCGGTGACGACGATGTCATCGCACTCGCGGAGCAGCGCAAGGCGCTGCGGAGTGACTTCGCCGAGCACTCGCACGGCGAGACCAGGACCGGGGAACGGCTGCCGCTGCAGAATTTCTTCTGGCATGCCGAGGTCGCGGCCAATCTTGCGGACTTCATCCTTGAACAAATCTTTCAGCGGCTCGATCAGCTTGAGTTTCATTTTCTCAGGCAGCCCGCCCACGTTGTGATGCGACTTGATCACCTGCGACGGCCCCCGCACCGAGCGCGATTCGATCACGTCGGGATAAAGCGTGCCCTGCACCAGCCACTTCACGTTGCCTTCTATTTTCTCGATGCGCCGCGCTTCCCGTTCGAAGACCTTGATGAATTCGTTGCCGATGATCTTCCGTTTCTTCTCAGGATCGCTGACTCCTTTCAGTTTGTCCAGAAAGCGATCGGTCGCGTCGACGGCGTCGAGATTCAGGCCAAGCTTGTCGTGCAGCGTCTTCTGTACTTTCTCAAATTCATTCTTGCGCAGCACGCCATTGTCCACGAAGATGCAGGTGAGGCGTGATTTACCTTTAGCGTCGCGGAGCGCTCGGTCGACGAGTACGGCCGCAACGGAGGAATCGACTCCACCCGAAAGTGCGCAGATCGCGCGGCCTTTGCCGACTTGCTGCCTGACTTGCTCGACCGTTGAATCGATAAAGTGCTGCGGCGTCCAGGTAGGTTTTGCGCCGCAGATCTGGAAGATAAAGTTGCGCAGCATCTCCGTCCCGTTGCGAGTGTGGTGAACTTCGGGATGGAACTGCACCGCGAACCACTTCTTCGCGACATTCTGAATTCCCGCGACGGCGTGCGCGGTCTTCGCGGTCAGTTCGAATCCGGGAGGCAATTCCAGCGCCTCATCGCCGTGCGACATCCAGACGGGCTGGCGCTTTGCCAGTCCGCGGAAAAGAACCGACTCGGCGACGATGTCGATTTCCGCGTGGCCGTACTCGCGCTTATCTGCGGGACGCACTTTGCCGCCGAGCGTGTGCACCATGAACTGCAGCCCGTAGCAGATGCCCAGCACGGGCAGGCCCAGTTCGAAGACGCGTTTGTCCGCAGGCGGCGCGTCTTTGTCGTAAACCGACCACGGGGCTCCCGAGAGCACAATGCCAACCGGGGCACAGGTTTTGATCTCGTTAAGCGACGCCGTGCACGGCAGCACCACGGAAAAAACATTCTGTTCGCGAATGCGGCGCGCGATGAGCTGCGTGTACTGCGCGCCAAAGTCGAGAATGACGATGGATTGAGTGAGCGAGGACTCTTTACGTCTGGATTGGGTTTCCACGGATGAGTTTCTCAAATCAGATGGACTGTGTAAAGGCCGTCTGTTCCCCCGCACGCAATGCCTGGCAAGTTAAGTCTCTACGGCAAGGTTCGGAAGGTCGCTGAGAATTGGCTCGTCGCGATCAATCGAGGTCTGAGGCGGAGGAGTGGGCAGTGGCGCGGGCTTAGCCATAGCCTCCGGCATTTCGGCGATGCAGACGTATCCGGCTAGGCGAGCTATGTACAGCCAATCGACGACCGCGAAATACGCGAGCGTGAAAAGAACAATAGCGCCAATCACAAGCCGACCCGGGGCGATCTGGACGAAGGCGAGCGGCAGGGACGCAGCCGTCGTGCCGACGCTGAAGACCGCCAGGTGCGCCAGTCCTGACCATGTGCTCACCGCGCAAACCGGTCCGGAATGTTCCTGAGAAAAAATGGCGGCAGCAGAAATTGCGCTCACTGCGTCGTCACCATCGCGGACAGCGAAAATGCAGGCGAGCGACAGTAACCAGTTCAACATCGGCCATAGGATGCAGATCAGTCCGGCCAGCGGGAAGAAGAGGGTGAAGACCAACGCAGGTCGCGGATGCGCTGGCGATGAGGCGGAGCTAACGAGAATCGCAGCGCCGGCAAAGGAAAGCAGCGCGGCTAACGTTAACGCGACGCGTAAAAAGTTGAGCCAGATGAGGGAGCGCAGTGGCCGCGGCGTTATCGTGTTCTCTGTTGCCGCGGAGACTTCGTCAGGAGCATCTCGACGAAAATAAGCGAGCAGGGCGCGGACAGTCGCGGCACGCCCGAGAGAAGCGGCGAGAATCCAGAGGAACGAGAGTGCCAGCGTCGCGAGCAAACCGGCCAGCGCGGCGCGATTCAGGCTACCGCGAAAGATGTGTGCGATCGCTCGTCCAACCAGTAGCGGTTGCCTTGTGCGAAGAAGAGCCGCATCACCGTTCGTCACAGGCAAGGTGTCGAGATATTCGATGAGCGAAAAAAAGAAAAAGGCGCAGGCGACGGAGCCGGCCGTCCAGCGCCAGGCAATTTCGGCAAACGTCAGCGAAGGCCGTCGGAACGCGGCGCGGAAGCCTTCGAGTGTGGGCGAAACGCTCGACATACGCTACTTGACGACTAGGTTGAGCAGTTTGCCCGGGACAAAGATTTTCTTCACGATCTGCTTACCAGCGATGGCGGACTGGATTTTTTCGTCGGCCAACGCACGCTCGACGACGAATTCCTCGGTGGCGTCGGCTGGCACAACGACGCGGCCGCGTAGCTTGCCGTTGATCTGCACCGGAATTTCAAGTTCTTCTTCTTTGGCGAGCGCCGCGTCATATTTCGGCCAGGGAGCTTTGAGCAGGCTACCTTTTTCGCCGAGCATCTCCCAGAGTTCGTGCGCGAGATATGGCGCGAAGGGGGCGAGCAGGAGAACCATGCTGCGCTGTACCTCTGCCATCAGGGCTGGAGGAATCGTTTCCCCTTTGACGACCTCTCCCGTCGAGGGGTTCTGTACATCCTCACTTCCCAGCGCTCTGCGATTGGCGTCGTTGAGTAGCTCCATGATTGCCGATATACAGGTATTGAAGTGCCAGCGTCCCCGGAAGTCGTCGGTGACGCGCTTAATGGTTTGGTGAAGCTTGCGCTGAAGATTCCTGTTGGACACAGACAATTGTCCCGGCAAGGGTCCGCGCCAATTAGGGTCTTGCGGCCTCGCATGCGTCTCGACAAACCGGTACACGCGCCCTAAAAATCTCTGGATACCTTCGATGCCGGAATCCTGCCAGTCGAGATCGCGGTCCGGCGGAGCGGCGAACAGGCTGTAAAGGCGTGCGGCATCGGCGCCGTAGCGCGCAATCATTTCGTCAGGGCTGACAACATTGCCGAGACTCTTCGACATTTTCGCGCCATCTTTGATCACCATGCCTTGCGTGAACAGGCGCGCGATAGGCTCGTCGTTGGTGACGAGGCCGAGGTCGCGCATGAACTTGGTCCAGAAGCGCGAGTAGATAAGATGCAAGATGGCGTGCTCGACGCCGCCGATATATTGGTCGATGGGGAACCAATATTGCGCGGTCTTGGAATCGAATGGAGCGCGATTGTTGTGCGCGTCCGTGTAGCGATAGAAATACCAGGACGAGTCGACGAAAGTGTCCATGGTATCGGTTTCGCGGCGCGCCGGGCCGCCGCATTTGGGGCAGGTCGTGTTCACAAACTCCGGCAAACCGCCGAAGGGCGAGCCAAGGGCGTGCGCGATATCGATGGCCTCTGGCAAAATCACCGGCAAATCTTTTTCCGGCACGGGGACGATTCCATCTTTCTCGCAATAGAGCATGGGGATGGGCGTGCCCCAGTAACGCTGGCGTGAAATTCCCCAATCTTTCAGGCGATAGGTGACGGTGGCTTTGCCGAAGCCGTTCTGCTCGGCGAATGCGGACATTGTTTTGATCGCGTCGGCGCACTCCATGCCGCTGTAGGGGCCGGAGTTGATCAACATGCCGTCATGCGCGACAAACGGAAGCGGCGGCTCGGTCATGGTTTCTTCCTGATCGGTGGAGACAGGAAGAACCACGAGGCGAATCTCGAGTTTGTATTTCTTTGCGAACTCGTGATCGCGGTCATCATGCGCGGGGACGCTCATGATCGCACCGGTGCCATAGTCCATGAGAATGTAGTTCGCCACCCAGACGGGAATCTTCTCGCCGTTGAAGGGATTGATGGCGTAGCGGCCGGTTGGAACTCCGTGCTTCTCGATTTCTCCGATGTCACCCACTTCTTTGGCTTTGCGCTGCTCGGCGATAAGTTGATCGACCTTGGCGCGCAACTCTGGATTGTTGGCCGCGAGATCGGCGACGATAGGATGCTCGGGCGCGAGTTGCACCGAGGTCGCGCCGTAAATAGTATCAACGCGCGTGGTGAAAACTTTGATAGTCGCGCCCGCGGGCCCAAAGCCGTGGTGTTGAGGCTGCGAATAGTCGAGCTTGAAATCAATCAGCGTGCCTTCGCTGCGGCCGATCCAGTTGCGCTGCATGGTGCGGACTTTTTCAGGCCAGCCATCGAGCTTATCGAGATCGCGCAACAATTCGTCCGCGTACTTGGTGATGCGCAAAAACCATTGCTCAAGTTCGCGTTGTTCTACGCGAGTATCTTCGTGACGCCAGCAGCAACCGTCGACAACCTGCTCGTTGGCAAGTACTGTGGCGCACTTGGGGCACCAATTGACTTTGCTTTTCTTGCGATACGCCAAACCTTTCTCGCAGAACTTGAGAAAGAACCACTGGTTCCAGCGGTAATAATCGGGGAGGCAGGTTGTGACTTCGCGAGACCAGTCGTACGCGAAGCCGAGTCGGTTCATCTGCGCCTTCATCTTCGCGATGTTGCTGAGGGTCCACTGGCGCGGTGGAGTATTGTTCTGAATGGCCGCGTTCTCCGCGGGCAAGCCGAAGGAATCCCATCCCATCGGATGAAGCACGTTATAGCCATTCATCCACATATAGCGCGCGAGAGCATCGCCGATTGCGTAATTGCGCACGTGTCCCATATGCAACGCGCCGGAAGGGTAGGGCAGCATTTCGAGCACGTAATACTTCTTCTTCGCCGAATCGGCTTCGGCGGCGTAGAGTTCAAGATCGTTTTGCCAGCGCGCGAACCACTTGGTTTCTACGCGCTGGGGATCGTAGCGCTCGTCGTTGCTGCGCGGATTGCCGCCGGGAGCGGTGGTTTCTTCCTGCATCTTTTCTTGCTGCATAGGAGGTCAGGCGAATTCCGGTAAACCTTAGATTCTACAATGGGGCGGCAGACCTGTGTTGGGATCGCTTATCGACCGTGCGTCAAAATCTTAACCACAGGGGGCACAGAGGTACACGGAGGTCATGGGCAGTGTTCGGGGCTTCATTCATCTGCGGTGCTTGGTTGCGGACGCGCGACTCCGCAGCTTGCTGTAGTCGCGGAAGTAAGCACGAAGGCCATATTGCGGCGTACTTTTCGTGTAGCCGGCAACGAGTTGGTCCTGGTAGTGATCGAGAAAGAAGTCGAAGGGATCGCGCGGCTCCATATCGATCATGGTCAGTCGGAATCGTGCATGGTGAGCTTGCCGAATTGCATTTCGCCATGCCGGAACGCAATGTAGTTTCCAGTTTGCCTGGTGGCGAAAGTCGACGGCTGAGTTGTGCCGAACACCTGGACGATATCGTTGCCTTGCAGGCGAACGGCGGTGACTCTTCCCTGAATATGGGGCGCAGGAAGGATTTGTTCAGGATTGGCAGGTGCGAAGCCTTCAGATGCTCGGTGTGCAGGTGAATTCGTCCATCTGGCTCTGCCATGAGAACGCCTTCGGTTTCGAAGAGAATGTCACCTTTCTGATGAAGTTTGCCTTTTACGATGAGCCGATTATTCTTGCTTTCGATGCTGAGATTCTTAATGGGAGAGTCGGCAGCGGACAACACGTTTTCATTCAGCACCTGCGCGAGAGCATTGCAACTGATCGAAATCTCCGCCGACGCCAGAGCGAGCGTGAAGGAATTCTTGTCGTCGAATACGACGATTGCTCCCGGTCTAGTGGGAAGAAGCGCGCCCTGCAATCGGACGATGTGTACGGTTATCGACTCTGCGTAGTGATAGGTCACGTTCCTCATGGCAATCTGCACCGCTTGGGTGGCTGGTTCTGCGTTCACCTGAGCCCTGGCGCGATTTCGCGAATGGACAGTTGCAAAGAAGAGTATCGCCAGGCAGATGGACCGGATGGCGGGGGCGAAAGTCATCGAGAGTAAGACGCCAAGAATGCGAAAACGTTGGGTCTATGCCACCAGCTTCTTCAGGGCGTCAACATTTCTGCGGTCGTCGCCCGGTTCGTCGATGGGAGTTTCGGCAATAAAGGATGCATGGGCGAGACGTAGGTCATTGAGCAAAATGCGAAACGGTTCAATGCCGATGGTTCCTTTACCGATTTGCTGATGGCGATCAAGCTTCGATCCGCGGGCGGCTTTGGCGTCGTTGCAGTGAATCACTTTCACATTGTTCAGGCCAACGGTCGCGTCGAGATGAAGCAGCGTCTGATAGATGCCTTCCTCAGTGACAATGTCGTAGCCGGCCACGTGAGTGTGGCAGGTGTCGATGCAGGCCGCGATGGGAACGACGCCGCGCAGGCGGTCGATGACTTCGGCGACTTGTTCGAAGCTGCCCCCAAGGGAGAATTCGGAGCCAGCAGTGTTTTCGATCAGGATGGTCAATCCAGCATTCGCGAGATCGAGACCTTGAGTGGCGGTGGCGATGGCTGCGGCAGTTTGCAATAGTCCGGCTTCGCGATCGGCTCCGCGAAATGAGCCGGGGTGCAGCACCAGGTAGTCGGCGCACACCGCGAGCGCGCGCTCCACTTCGCCGCGAAAAGCTTCGATCGATTTCTTCAGGAACAACTGGTTCGTGCTGGCAAGATTCACCAGATAGTTCGTGTGAATCACCAGCGGCTTGTGATCGTATTGCCGGCGTAGAGTGAGCATCTGTTCGCACAGAGGATGGCTGAGCTCATAAGGCGCCCATTGGCGCGGGCTGGTGGAGAAAATCTGCAAGGTATTGCAGCCGAGACGATAGGCGCGCTCGGCAGCGTTCTGAATGCCTCCGGCGGTAGAGGTGTGAATGCCGATGCGGCGGGAAGTCAGGCGGGGCGGGCGTTTGGGCGCGGGTCGGGCAAGAATATCCTGTTCGCGGGCGATGGAGCGGGGCATTAAGAAAGTATAAATGCAGGTAAGGCCGACGGATCTGTTCTGGCATCTTCAACTCATGCTTCAGCAGTTCTTGAGGATGACCTGAGCACTCCCGGTACAATAGATTTTCTTTCGCAACTCCACACTTGCATGACAGCTTTCGTGAATGATGCCCCATTGGATTCCTCGGCTGCGGCAATCAAGCCCACGCGATCCGAAACCAACTGGGTCAAATATGGCTCCGTGGGTGCATTGCTGCTTGTCGTCGTATTTTGTTCCGTCGTGCGAATGCGGCTGCGCAACATGCCTTTGGAGCGCGATGAGGGCGAGTATGCCTACATGGGCCAGCTTATGCTGCAAGGCATTCCGCCCTACAAAATTGCCTGCAACATGAAGTTGCCGGGAACCTATGCGGCATATGCGGCCATGATGGCGGTTTTCGGCGAGACCCCCGCAGGCATTCGCGTCGGACTAATGCTGTTCAATGTCGCGGCCACGATCCTCGTTTTTCTGTTGGCGAAATATTTGTATGGATGGCTGGCGGGCGCAGTCGCAGGGATGACCTACAGCTTCCTCTCCTGCCGCCCGGCGGTGCTCGGCCTCTACGCGCACGCCACCCATTTTGTGGTCTTAGCTGCGTTGGCCGGAATTCTGTTGTTGCTCTACGCCATCGAGACCAGGCGGATCGGCATTTATTTTGGCAGTGGACTTTGCCTTGGGCTGGCATTCCTGATGAAGCAGCCCGGGAGTTTCTTTGCCGTTTTCGCCGGATCGTACTGGCTGTGGAAGGAATGGAGGCAGCCGTTTCCGTATCGCGATGTCGCGATCCGCGGCGGCGCCCTGTTTGCGGGCATGGTATTGCCATTTGGCGTGACGTGCCTACTACTTCTTCGCGCCGGAGTTTTTCCCAGCTTCTGGTTTTGGACTTGGTCGTATGCGTGGCAGTATGGCGTCGCAACAACCTGGCCGGACGTACAGTACGCGTTACACGCCTTCTTGCCGGGGGTTATACGCCCGTTTGTGATCTGGGAAATCATCGCTGTCGGTCTCGCTGCACCCATGTGGAGCCGCTTTGCCCGCACGCATGCAGGGTTCGTCACATGTTTCTTCTTGTTTTCGTGCCTGGCGGTTTTTCCTGGATTTTATTTTCGTCCGCACTACTACATTCTTGTGCTGCCGGCGGCCGCGCTGGGTGCGGGAATTGCCGTCAGCGCGGCACGACAAATACTGCTTGAAAAGCGGCTGGGCACATTCTTTGTGTGGTTTCCAGTGCTCTATTTCTCGATTGCGTTGGCGATTTCTGTTCGCGCCGAGTGCCGGAAGTACTTTAGCTTAGATCTCGATGCCGCCGCGAGGAAAATGCACCCGGGAGAACCGTTCCCGGAGGCGGTCGTCGTCGGCAGCTACATAAAAGCGCACTCCGACCAGCGCGATACGATCGCAATCTTCGGCTCCGAGTCGGAGATTTGTTTCTACGCTGCGCGCCACTGCGCCAGCAGTTATCTTTACTTCTTCCCCTTGATGGAAAAACAGAAGTTCGCCCGCCAGATGCAGGACGATATGATGCGACAGATTCGGGCAGCGCAACCGAGATTTCTGGTCTATGTCAGCGAAGTCCGATCCTGGGGATCGAATGGCCAAGTGCAGGAAAACCAGGACTTGGTCGATAGGACGTGGGCCTACGCTCACAACGGCTATGAGTTGGTGGACGAGGTGGCGCTTGCGGAGGATCGCGAACACATGTGGGGCGATCACGCGTGTCTGTACATTTTTCAGCGGAAAGAATAGGCCGCGGCCATTGCTGGCCGCGGCTCAAGTCTTAAACTTGCACACCTCGTAGGGTTGCGAGCGATTCCCGACCGGCCTGTTGGCCGATTCCAAGGACTACGCGGCCGTTGATTTGTCCCTTTTTCATCCGATCGAATACGTCGTTGATCGAGTCGAGGGGAAGAGTCTGGATGGTTGCCTTTACCTTGCCTTCCGCGGCGAAGGCAAGACTTTCTTCGAGATCGAGGCGTGTGCCGACAATGGAGCCGCGCACGGTATATCCGTTCAGCACCACGTCGAAGATGGAGATGGGAAACTCTCCCGCGGGAAGGCCATTGAGCACGCAGGTGCCGCCGCGCCGCAACATCCCGATGGCCTGCTTAAATGCGATGGTAGAGACCGCGGTCACCAGGACTCCGTGAGCGCCGCCAATCTGTTTCTGGATTTCTGCAGCCGGGTCTTGCGTTTTTGCGTCGATAGTGATGTCGGCTCCGAGCTTGCGGGCGAGAGCCATTTTCTCCGGGCCTAAGTCCACTGCCGCAACATGCAGGCCCATAGCCTTGGCGTATTGAATGGCAACATGGCCGAGGCCACCAACGCCGGAAATTACGACCCACTCGCCGGGACGCGCGTTGGTTTGTTTTAGTCCTTTATAGGTTGTGACCCCGGCGCACAGAATGGGCGCGGCGTCGACGAAAGAAAGACTATCGGGAATTCGTCCCAGATAGTCAGCTTGACCGAGGGCATATTCTGCAAAGGTGCCGTTGACCGAGTAGCCGGAGTTCTGTTGTTCGTGGCAGAGCGTTTCCCAGCCGGACAAACAAAATTCGCAATGACCGCAGGCGCTGTGCAGCCAGGCGATGCCTACGCGATCGCCAACCTTCAGATGTGTAACACCGGTGCCGAGGGCGGCTACGATGCCTGCGCCTTCGTGGCCCGGGATGAATGGCGGAGTTGGCTTGACGGGCCAGTAGCCTTCCGCCGCGTGCAGATCGGTATGGCATACACCAGTGGCAATAATTTCTACCAGAGCTTGACCTGGTCCGGGGGTGGGTACTGGCACTTCTTGAATGACTAGGGGCTTGCCGAATTGCTCGACGACCGCTGCTTGCATGGTTCTTGGAATGGCCATGAATGAATCCTCCTGGGAAACTAGCTTTACTGTATCGGGGTGCGAGTCGCGGGGCTGTGATCGAGATCACGGCCTCTGTTGCGTCCGATCACAAGAAAGAGGCGGGATAAGTTGCTGCGTTTGCGGTGCAAGAGCGGGCACGGGTAGACTAAATAGGCTCGCCGCGAGTGAGGGGAAATCTATGTTAGTCGTCATGAAAGCGCACGCTACCGAAGAGCAGGTGCGTGGCGTCTGCCAAAAAATCGAGAAGCTGGGCTATCGCGCACATGCCATGCCGGGCGCGCAGCGCACTGCCATCGGCATTACCGGCAACAAGGGCGAAGTGGAGCAGGGCACGCTGGAAGAAATGCCGGGCGTGCAGGAAGTGATCAAGGTTTCAAAGCCCTACAAACTGGTGAGCCGCGATGTGAAAGAAGACAACACGGTGATTCGCTTTGCTGGGACTGCGGCTACGATCGGCGGCCCCGGACTGGCGATTGTTGCAGGACCGTGCGCCATCGAGAGCCGCGAGCAGGCTTTTGCCGTGGCGGAGCGCGTCCACCGCGCCGGAGCGCAGTTTTTTCGCGGCGGCGCTTACAAGCCGCGGACGTCTCCGTATTCTTTTCAGGGGCTCGGCGAAGAAGGGCTGCGCATCATGGCGGAGATTCGCCAGCAGTCTGGCATGAAAATTATTACGGAGGCGATCGACAACGAATCGCTCGATCTGGTGGAAGAGTACGCGGACGTGATCCAGATTGGCGCGCGCAACATGCAGAATTTTTCGTTGCTGAAGCGCGCGGGACGGGCAAAGAAGCCGGTGCTGCTGAAGCGCGGCATGTCGGCCACGCTGGAAGAATTTCTGATGGCAGCCGAGTACATTTTGAGCGAAGGCAATTACAACGTAGCGCTGTGCGAGCGCGGCGTGCGCACGTTTGCCGACCATACGCGCAACACACTCGATCTCAGCCTGGTGCCGGCGGTGCAGCGGCTGAGCCATTTGCCGATTCTTGTCGATCCTAGCCATGGCACGGGTAAGCGCAATAAGGTCACTCCACTGTCGCGTGCGGCAGTGGCTGTGGGTGCCGACGGATTAATGGTTGAAGTGCACAACAAGCCCGATGAGGCGATGTCCGATGGTCCGCAGTCGCTGTTTCCCGATCAGTTCGATGAGCTGATGAAACAGGTGCGGCAGATCGCGGCGGTCGTGGGCAGGACTGTGCCCGAGATTGGGGTCAGAGAGACGGTGGAGATTGGCAAGTGAGCGCGAAGAATCCTGAGGCCGCTCGTTTGAAACGTGGTGGTCGGGGCAATTACAGGACGTCGTGCAAAGAACTGTAAAGCCTGTGGCCTTTTTGTCGGATCTGGTCCAAGCTAAGGCTTTCGGGCACTCGACCTGATATTCGTTGGAGATTTTTGACTTATGTTTCGGCATACCCGTTTAGTTTTCAATCCGAGCACAATCGTTTTGGCGGCGGCGCTACTAGCGCATCCCTGCGGACTGCTTGCCCAGCGCGGCGGTGGCGGCGGCCACGTTGGCGGCGGTACTGCGGGCGGGGGTGGATTGAGCAGCGTCGGCAAAGCGACCGGCGTGGATGATAAAGATGATTTGAAAGATTTTCACGCAGTCATGGCCGTGCAAGCCACCAGCGAGCAGGTCGCCGGGTACGCTGCGATGATGAAGAGCACCGAAGTCGCGAGCGCGGAGTTGAAAACGTTTCTGCTGCAACTCGCCAAGGAGAACGGCGCCGCCGAACTTGCCGGTCGGACTGCAACGGTTGAGCAGGCAATCGAAAAAGCGCGAACCGAAAATAAAAAGTTCCTCGATGGGTTCTCTGAGTCGCAGAAATCCGGCCTGAAAGAAATCAGCAAGAGGCTAATCAAAGCGGACTCCGACCTGGCGCAACAAGCGAAGGTACTCGATCTTGAGGCCGGAAATTCGAAGATAATCGGCCAGCCAATCACTGCATCGGTGCAAACCCTCGATCGCGCACTTACCAGCTTCCAGACCCAGCAGATCGGTCTGGGAGAGGAAATGAGCATTGGAAATGGCAAGAGTGGCGCGGATTCCGCGTTCAACCTTGCTCAGGTGAAGCGCTCGATCACTGTTGCCAGTCAGCCGATCGCAATTACGACGTCAGAAGTGATTTCCAATAGCGTGGCCTCTGGCGGCCAAAACACATTCAAACTTCAGTTCACTGCGGATTTGTCGGACTTGCAGCAAAACATTACAGACGTTCTGCATTCGGAACTGGACAAAAGTGATCGCTGTGGAGAGCGGATTGCCGTCCAGGGCGCGACCCTTACGCCATCGGAGCCCGCCAGTGTGGTGCTTGTTCAACTTCACTTTGAGCGCTGGACTTGCATGGGCAGGGAAGCAAACGAAATGGTGGAAGGCAACGGCACGTTCGCGGTGAAGCTGACGCTATCGGTCGGAGACGACGGCGCGGTGCGGCTTACGCCTGAGATTGCGCGCGTCGATGCGCAGGGATTGATTGGAGACCTACTGCGGTCGGGCTCTCCGGGAGAGATGTTGCGTGACAAGATTAGTGAATCAATTTTTTCCGCCATCCGCCAGGGTAGTGACTTTAACGCAACGCTTCCCCCCGCTGCGCGGAGCAACGCCACAATCCACGACGCGCGGTTCCAGGGTAGCAGCTCGGGAAAGCTGTGGGTTGTGCTCGGTGGAGAGATTCGAGTTTCCAACGAGCAGGTAACGTTGCTGACCAGCGAATTGAAAGCTGGCGAATTGAACGCCGGCGAACTGAAGGCCCCGGAACTGAAGCGAAGACCCGCACAGGAAACCGTTCAGGAAACCGTGCCCCGCTAGCTGCCGCGGCGAGAACCTCTCTCTGGTAGTCTTGTTTCTTTCAGGGAAGCAGCCTTCATCTTGCGAAAACTCCTTCTGATCCTCACGGTTCTGGTTCCGCTGCTGGGCGGGGCAGGATGGTGGTATTTCCGTGAGCAGGCGCTGCCCGATTACGGACCGGCTTACCGCGAATATGCCTACGTGACCAACGGCAAGAGCAACACCGTCAGCGTGATCGATCTGCGCACGTTCGAGCCGGCAAAGACCATCGCGGTTGGCATGGAACCGACCGGCGTTGCGGCGAATAGCAAGAAAAACGAAATCTACGTGGTCAACACGGGGTCGAACAACGTCAGCGTGATTGACGCGGAGAAAAATGCCGTGGTGGCCACGATCGGAGTCCATGGCAAGCCGTACTTCATCGACGTGTCGGAAGATGGAAAGCGCGCGTATGTGGCGAACTCCGCATCGGCCAATGTGTCGGTGATCGACCTGGAAAGGCGCGTGCTCATCGGCAATGTGCGCGTAGGCGCCGCGCCTGGGCTGGCGCGGGCTTCCCCCGATAGCGCGACTGTGGTGGTCTCAAACCGCGGTGACAACAGCGTTACGTTGATCGACGCGAAGCTATTGCGGGTGCGGGCAACTTTACCGGTCTGCCAGCAACCGGAAGACATTACCATCCTGCCGGATTCGAGCAAGGCGTTTGTGGCGTGCTCGGGCTCGTCGCAGGTGGCATCGATCGCGCTGAAAAACAGCGACGCGACCAGTGACCGGGTGCTGGCATTGCTCGATGTCGGCAAGACGCCCGTGAGCCTGGCTCTCAAGCCGGATGGCGGCGAACTCATCGCGTGCGATTTCGATTCGGGCAGCATTTCGATTATAGAAACAGGGAATGATGAGGTCGGCAGCAGCGCATTGATCGGGCAGAATCCGACGCATGCAGTGATCGCGCTCGACAACTCGCGGTTATACGCCAGCAACTTCGGCTCCAATAGCGTCGCCGTCTATGACATCGATCTGGGCCGAAGAATCGCGACCGTGGCCGTAGGCAGCCGTCCGGATGGCTTGGCATTATCGCAAGATCAGAAATATCTTCTGGTGCTCGACACGCAAGCGGGCGATGTTACGGTGATTCAAAAGCGCACGCCGCGAAAGCTGGAGCCGACGGAATATTCGCTTCTAACAATGATTCCCGTGGGCTTGCAGCCGAATGGGATCGTGGTGAAGGCGTTTATGATGAGTGCGGCAGCGAAGAAGTAACGCAGCCAGACCTTTGCGGAAGAAGATAACGTGGAGTCTTAAAATCATGTCACTGCTCCGGGTCGCAGATTCGTTTTACGTTGGAGTCAATGTCGTCGCCGCCGCATCCGCGTGGTACATCGAAAAGTTCGGTTTGAAAGAGATCACAGTTGAGTTGGACGAAGGAGAGGGTTGCATCGCGCTGGCTTTTCCGAGAGAACTTCCTACCCCGATTGTCCTTGGCCCTTCGCGCACAGCAACCGATGGAACCACTCCCATGCTCTATGCCGGCAACATCAACAAGGCCCGGGAGCGGTTAAGTTCCCGGGGCGTAAGCGTCGGAGCGGTGCAGGAAGACCGGCAGGGAACTCACTACTTCGAAATGCGCGACCTGGAAGGCAATGTGATTGAGATTTCGGAGGAACCTTAGGCCCTAAGCCCACAGTCTTCGAGCCCGTCACCTCGTGCGGAATCCGTCAGCCAGCGACTACGTTGGAATTTTCAAAATCAGATACGCGCCCACCATAGCGAAGATCAGGTCCGGCGACCACGCAGCTAGCGCCGGCGGCAACTGGCTGATGTCGCCCATCGCTTCGAACAAGCGCGATACCACGGTGTAGATCACAGCGATTCCCACCGCGACTGCGACTCCCGTGATCGCTCCCTTCTTAGAGGCCGACAGAGAAAATGGAACGGCGAGCACCGCCATGATCAGCGTGATCAACGGGTAGGAGAGCTTTTTGTTTAGCTGCACGCGGAGCTTCACCACGTCGAACCCGCTCTGCTGCAGGTCACCGATGTAGCGGCGGAGTTCTTCGTAGTTCATCTCGGAATACTGCTTCACTTCTTTCTTGAAATAGGACGGCTCTTCGCTGATCTGCGGGAAGGTGGAAACGTCGAAGGTGTGGAAGCCCGCGATGGCCGCTCCGCGCAGGGTGCGCTGCCAGCCTTGTTCATAAATCCATCGGCCCAGTTCTCGGCCCCAGTGGGCGCGGTCGGCATGGATGCGCTCGGTAATCGCAAAGCTGGCGGGATCGAGTTGAAAGACTGTCAGGTTGGCGAACTGATCGCGGTCGGCGTCGAAGAACTGGTAATAGTAAATGTCATTGTTCTGGCCGAAAATCCAGCGGCGATCGGGACGAAGGTAAGTCTGCGGCGGCTTGCCCTTGATCTGATTGTGCAGCGCTTCCTGCCGCTTGTTGGTGTGCGGCAGGTAGAACTGATCGGCAAAGAACAGGCCCGCCGCCAGCACCCCGGCTGCAACCATCACAGGCATGACGATGCGGTAGATGCTGGTCCCGGTGGCTTTGATCGCCGTGATCTCGTTCGAGCGGTTCATCAATCCGAATGTGATCAGCACTGCCAGCAGCATGATCAGCGGCGCAACACTGTACAGCAGGTAAGGCGACGCGTTCAGCAGATACTCGACGACCACAATCGCCGGCGTCTGGTTGTGCAGAATGTCGCCCAGTAACTCGAACAGAGTGAACACCTGCATCAGGACGAGGAACGCCAAGACGATCATTCCGAGGTAGAGGAAAAAGTCGCGCAGAACGTAGTCATCGAGCAGCGTCGGGAAGTTGGCGCTGAAGACTTTGTGCCGCGTGGAGGCGCGTTCGAACGCGTTGGCAGGGTCGCGCCGCTTGCGCCTGCGCTCGATTGCGGGAGCACTCACATTCGCCGAAAGAGTCGTTGCTGACTTGTCGCGCTTCCAAACCAGACGGATCGCCGACAGCGACAATGGCCGCCGCTCAGCTTGCCACAACAAAAATAACGCGGTGGCAAAGAAGACGAGGTTCGCCAGCCACGCTCCGAGAACCGGGCTGACCCTGCCCTGCTTGGCCAGCGACACTCCGATTAGAGAAATGAAGTAGTAAATAAAGACGAGCGCAATCGTGAGCACGAACCCGCCCGACTTGCCGCTCTTCTTCGATGAGAGGCCCAAAGGGATTCCGACCATGGCCAGCACCACGCACGCAGTGGGCAAGGCGAAACGATTGTGAAATTCGATGAGGTAAAGGCGGGCCGTGGCCGGATCCGCATTGTTGGCGCGCTCGCGCAGCGCACGGGTTCCGATCGCTCGGTATGGAACTTGCTCGTCCGCCTTGTTCTCTGATGACGCCAGTTCGATTGGGATATCAGTCTGAAGGAACGTGGAAATCTGGTAGTGGTCGGCTTGCGCCGGATCGGTCTCGTGCGTGGAACCGTCGGTTAAGTGCAGGTGCAGTCGATCCTGGCCTTCGGGAACGAGGATTCCTTCCTTGGCCAATGTGATGGACGGATTGGATGGATCAGAGATGTCGGCGAGAAAAACATCGTTCCAGACTGCGCCACCTTGCGCGCTGTGCACATCCTGCACGTAGAGGACGAGCTTGGGGAAGCCTTCGTAGAAAACGCGGGGCTGCACTTCGTAAGAGACTTGCGAACCTTTGAGTTGGTCTTCAAGGCGACCGAGCGAGGCGAGTGACCAGGGCGCGAGGTAGAGGCCGTTGAGAAGCGCGAGCCCCCATGCGGCGGTGACAAAGATCGCGAGCACGCGACCGAAGCTCCACACGCCCATGCCGCTGGCGCGCATGGCGGTGATTTCGCTGTCGGCGGCGAGCCGGCTCAGTCCAATGAGAATGCCCACCAGCACGCTCATCGGGATCGTGTACGTCAGGGCGAAGGGTACGGTGTAGAAAAAGATTTGCGCGACGCTCGGTAAGGGCGCGCTGGCGCGGACAACTAGTTCCAGGATGCGGCCTAGATCGCGGGTGAAGAGAACAAAGGTGAAGATCGCCGCGCCGATGAGGGCGTGCGAGGTGACTTCACGAAGGATGTAGCGGGTGAGAATCCGCATGATGGTGCTAGAGGGCAGGATAGCACTAAAAGCAGTTACCAGCTTCCAGTCGCCAGCCGCCAGCCGCCAGTCTTGTGACTCAGGGCGTGAAAATTATTGACGCCCGGCGCCAACTATCCCGCTTTCAGAAACAACGCGCCCAGCGGCGGCAGGGTTAGCTTAAGCGAGTATGGTCGTCCATGCGCGGGTTCTTCTTCGGCGTGAACTCCGCCGAGGTTGCCTACGCCGGTGCCACCGTATTCGCGTGCGTCGCTGTTGAGGAGTTCGCGCCAATAGCCTCCTGCGGGAACGCCTATGCGATAGCCAACTCGCGGGATCGGCGTGAAGTTGCAAACGATCAGAACCGTGTCTGCTGGAGATTCACTCTTGCGCAGCAACGAAATCGTGCTGGTCAGGTTGTCGTTGCAATCGACCCACTCGAAGCCCGCGGCGTTGTTGTCGAGCAAATGCAGCGCGGGCTCGCTCCGATAGACGCGGTTCAACTCTCCAACCCAATTCTGCATGCCGCTGTGAACTGGATACTGGAGCACGTCCCACTCGAGGCTGCTGTCGTGGCCCCACTCGCGAACCTGCCCAAACTCGTCGCCCATGAACATTAATTTCTTTCCGGGCTGCGCATACATGTATGCGAACAAGAGCCGCAGGTTGGCGAAGCGCTGCCATTCGTCTCCGGGCATCTTGCCGATCAATGAGCCTTTGCCGTGAACGACCTCATCATGCGAGAGCGGCAGCACGAAATTTTCCTGGAACGAATACAGCATGCGGAAGGTCAGCTTGCTGTGATGATATTTGCGGTGAATGGGATCTTGCCTGAAATACTCAAGCGTGTCGTGCATCCATCCCATATCCCACTTCATGCCGAAGCCCAGGCCGCCGAGATATACCGGCTTTGAAACCATTGGCCATGATGTGGATTCTTCCGCCGTGGTCTGGATGTCAGGATGTTCTTTATAGGCTTCCTGATTGAAGCGCCGGAGGAAGTCGATAGCTTCGAGGTTTTCGCGTCCGCCGAATTTGTTCGGGATCCACTCGCCCTCTTTGCGAGAGTAATCGAGATAGAGCATGGAAGCGACTGCATCCACGCGCAGGCCGTCGATGTGATATTTGTCGAGCCAGAACATGGCGCTCGACATCAGAAAGCTGCGAACCTCGCTGCGTCCGTAGTTAAAGATGTGCGTCTTCCAATCGGGATGAAAACCCTGGCGCGAATCCGCATGCTCGTACAAATGCGTTCCGTCAAAATAGGCCAAGCCGTGGGCGTCGGAAGGGAAGTGCGACGGCACCCAGTCGAGGATTACGGCGATGCCGTGCTGGTGCAGGTAGTCGACCAGATACATGAAATCCTGCGGCGTGCCGTAGCGCGACGTGGGCGCGAAGTAGCCGGTGGTCTGGTATCCCCAAGAGCCGTAGAAGGGATGCTCCATCACCGGAAGAAATTCTACGTGAGTGTAGCCCATGCGTTGCACGTACTCGGCGAGACGCGGCGCAGTCTCGCGATAGGTCAGCGGACGATTGTGATCCTCGGGAACGCCCATCCATGAGCCGAGATGAACTTCGTAGATGGAGTGGGGCGCGCGCAGAGAATTGCGAGCGCCGCGCTTCTCCATCCAGTCGCGGTCATTCCATTGGTAGTCGAGATCCCATACAACGGATGCGGTGCGCGGAGGTTTCTCGTGCAGAAGGCCGAGTGGGTCGGCCTTGTCGACGTGATAGCCGTGAGTACGCGATTCGATGTGGAATTTGTAAAGCGCGCCTTTGGTCACTCCTGGGACGAAGCCCTCCCAGATGCCGGAGTTTCCGCGGGGAACGAGCAGATTGGTGCGCGCACCCCAGAAGTTGAAACTGCCAATCACCGAAATCAATCGGGCGTTCGGCGCCCACACGCTGAAGGCCGCCCCCTGTTGGCCGTCGCGCGAGACCAGATGCGCACCCATGGTTTCGTACATGCGATAGTTGCTGCCTTCGTTGAACAGGTAGAGATCCTGATCGGAGAGCAGGGTAATGCGGTCGGAGGCTGGGATGGGGGTGTCGGGCATTTCGAGTTCTTAGTGTACCGGAAGAGGAGGATCATGGCACCCAGGGATACCAGCGACAAAGAGCGAGGAAGGCGGTGGTCTAAATCTGCGTTGCAATATCCTCGGACTTTTTCGCGCCCACTGGGCAACCGCCCTCCCGGAGCGCGTCCAGCAATTCCTCCATTGACACGGCGTGTCCAACTTTTTCCAGATAACACTTCGCAGCATCTTTGTATGTCATGCCGGTGAACTCGTCGTCGCATAGTTTCGGCCTCGCTCCGCTGACCGCGCCGTTCTGGGCCGGAAGTGCCGAATATGCTATATCCCGGCAGGCCAAGCAAGGTGGAAGCAGAGGGACTCGAACCGTAGGGCATGGGTTTTTGCAGACCCCGCCCGGCACCCGCGCTGCCCCCATCTAACTTGGCCATAGCTTTACCCCTCCGACTTCACTTCCGCAAACGATTTGTTCGACGCCGCGCCAGTAGACTAGTATACTATTCCGCGATGGCTTACCGATACTTAATTTACTAGCTGTTACCGATGTCTTGTAACTGACTAAGCCATATATTTTTAATTGACAACATGCGGTAAATTCGGTAGCATTTGTATGTCTAAATTGGTAATCTTAACGAGGTCTACTATGGAGGACATCGAAATTCGCAAGCGGATGCGCGATGTACTGCTTCAAGAGTACCGTGAGCTCGCGACGAAACTCAAGATCAAAGCTGAGCGAATCGCCGAGCTAGATCAGGAGATCGGGGATTCGACGGATCTAACTGGAATCGCCGGAGGGCCCGCGTCCCTTGTCAGTTCGACGGCTGCGGCCCAGAACGGCGCGGTCAGCGGAGCGAGGCCGAAACTACGCGACGACGAGTTCACCGGCATGACATACAAAGATGCTGCGAAGTGTTATCTGGAAAAAGTTGGACACGCCGTGTCAATGGAGGAATTGCTAGACGCGCTCCGGGACGGCGGATGCCCAGTGGGCGGCGTAAGCCCGAAAAAGACACTCTACATCAGTCTAGTCAGAGGGCGGGAGTTCAAACCCGTCCCCGGTAAATCAGGGATGCTGGGGCTTCGTAGTTTTTATCAGAACCGGGGATCGGACGTAAAGGGCAAAAAGTAGGCTCAGGCCTTCGGCCAAAGGCGGAAAAGGAGGAGGGGCAGTGGCTGGCCGTTAAACTGCTCCTCGGCTCAATCTATGAGCAAATGGACGAGAACGCGCCGCGATCCCGACCGCACATACTGCGACCCGGAAGAAGGCCGGAAACTTCGCCGCGACGTACAACGGGTGAAGGAACTGGTGGCGAAGGGGCTGGATGCTGAAGACGAATACGTGGAGCTTATAAACGAACTCGAACCGGGGATGAGCCCTGAGAAACGGAAGGCATTGATTATGCAGTTTCGCGACGCGGTTTACGCTCAACAGCCCGATCTACCACGTCGTTGATATTCTTGCGCACTTTGCGCACTTCCTCCGTTGTCATTCTTTCCGCAGCAGCAACCGCAAGCTCGTCCATGCTCTCGAGAAGCGTGTCCATCGCAGTCTTGCGCTTTGGGGATGCCGTGGCCATAGTGGGTTTCTTCTTGTGTTTCGTATTCGGCATTAGTGTACTCTATCGCGTCAACTCGCTGCCCCGTACGTCACGGAGGTACCTAGCTTGATAGGACGATTGACGGCCGCAATTCGTTGCACGAAATCGCTAAATTGCTGATTTTATTTGGCTTAGTATCAGCTCTGCTTCCTCTCATCGCTCACACAAGCGGCGCGCGCTTTCGGTGGTCACAAGTGCCGTCAGCGTCCTTCTGTGATACCGAGCGTTCCGAATCCCCATGCTAGACTGACCTTCCGCCCATGCCCGCCCTGCGTCTAATCCTTCTCTGGCATCAGCACCAGCCTTTCTATAAAGATCTGGTGACTGGAGAATATCGCCTGCCCTGGGTGCGACTGCATGGTCTGAAAGATTATTACGGCATGGTGAAGCTGCTGGATGAGTTTCCCAATGTGCACCAGAATTTCAATCTGGTGCCATCGCTGATCACGCAGATTCAGGATTACGTGGCGGGGACTGCGCAGGATCCGTTTCTGAAGGTTGCGGCCAAGCCTGCGCAAGATTTGACGCTGCAGGAGCGACAGTTCGCGCTGCAATATCTTTTTCAGGCGAATCACGCGAACGTGATCGGGCGATACCCGCGCTACCGGGAATTGCTCGACTCGTTTCGAGGACACAATTACTCGCCCGACAAAGCGGAGAAGTACTTCACGCCGCAACATTTCACGGACCTGCAAGTGCTGTCGCAGATCGCATGGTTCGACGAATTCTTTCTCGAGGACAAAGACATTGCGGCGCTGGTCCAGAAAGAACGCAACTACTCGCTCGAAGATCAAGAGTTTGTGATCAAACAGGAGCGGGAGTTGCTGGGCAAGGTCTTGCCGGCTCATGCCGAGGCCGCGAAGAAAGGCTCGATCGAGATTTCGGCTACACCCTTTTATCACCCGATTCTGCCGCTGGTCTGCGACACCCATGCCGGGGCAGCTTCATCGCCGGGCCTGCCTTTGCCGCAGAATCGATTTCGACATCCTGAGGACGCGCGTGAACAACTGGTGCAGGCGCTCGATCTCCATCAGAAAGTTTTTGGAGTGCGGCCGCAGGGCATATGGCCGTCTGAGGGCAGCGTCTCGGAAGAAGTTCTGGCCATCGCCGCCAATCTCGGCATTAAGTGGATGGCGACCGATGAAGGCGTGCTCGGGCGCAGCACCGGCGTGTTCTTTCAGCGCGACGGCAACGGCCGTCTGCCCGCGCATCTGGCGGAGCGCCTTTATGACATCCATCGTTATGAAAACGGCCAGACGGCCATGCACATGGTGTTTCGCGATCACACAATTTCTGATCTGATCGGCTTCGTTTATTCGGGGATGGATCCGCGCGAGGCCGCCGGACATCTGCTGCGTAATATCAAAGACGCGGCTCGGCCCGTGCTGGCGCAAGGGCGCGATGCTGTCGTGTCCGTGATTCTCGATGGGGAGAATGCCTGGGAATATTATCCGAAGTCGGGGCGCGAATTTCTGCGGCGATTTTATGACGCGCTGCAGCGCGAACAAGGATTGGAAGCGGTCACGATTTCAGAGGCGATTGCTCGCCATCGAAATTTCTCGCCTCTCAAGTCTCTGGTGCCGGGCTCGTGGATTCATGCGAACTTCAATGTCTGGATTGGCGCTCCGGAAGACAACCGCGCCTGGGATTATCTTAGCCACGCGCGCGACTTCTACGCGCAGAATGCGGCGCGAGCCACTGAAGCCCAACGCAAGCTGGCCTTCGAAGAAATCCTGATTGCCGAGGGCAGCGACTGGAATTGGTGGTATGGGCCAGAGCACCATTCGGCCAACGACCGCGATTTCGACGAGCTTTACCGCAAGCACCTTTCGAATGTTTACCAGGCGTTGGAAGCGACGCCTCCGGATTATTTATCGCAGCCGATCACAGCTGGCGAAGTGCGGCCGGCGTTCACACCGCAGACGGCTTATATTCATCCGCGCATCACGGGCGACAAAGTCCGCTACTTTGAGTGGATGGGTTCTGCAATCTTTACCGCCGACCAGCGCGCCGGGGCCATGCATGGAAAACAGTTCTTGCTCGATTCGGTTTACGCCGGAATCGACGCTACATTCGTCTACGGCCGATTAGATTTTGCCGGGCCGGTTCCGGTTATGGAGTGCGATTTAGTCGTGAATCTGGAGTCCTGGGCGAATGGGGAGTCGCGTCCGCGGCGGTCGCTGCGTCTCGATGCCCAAGTGGAGAGCGGCAAGCTTACGGGATGGAAGGTCGACGGCATGGAAGAGTCAGCGTCAGCAGCTTCGACCAAGAGTGATGACGTAGCCAAGGCAGCTTTGATGCGCAACTTTGAATTTCGCCTGCCTTTGAGTTGGTTGCTTGCGGCGCCGGGTTCGGCTTCGAGCCAGACCGCCGCAGAAAAAGAAAAGGGTGCAGTCCCTATCGCCGCAACCAGCCGTCTGCGGCTCCGCTTCAGTCTCTGGCAGAATCGTCTGCCGGTGGACGCATTGCCGATGGAGGGCTGGATCGAACTGCAGTTGCTGAGCGAATGGGAGTTGGGCGCGGCGATGTGAGAGTGGCAATGCACTGCTGTCAGTAAAAATGAAAAGCCGGAGGCGACGAGCTCCGGCCTTCATAAGAGAATTAGGTTTGCTTACTGCCCGGCGCTAGCCACCACGGGCGTCATCGCCAGCGGTCGATTAAGCTCGAGAGTGAGGCCAGTGCCCGCGGGCAGTACAGCCGAGTGATGCTTGGTGAGCCAGTGAACTCCAGTCGAGCCTGCGCCGACCACTCCGCCGATGAGGACTCCCGGCGGTCCGCCGATGAGGCCGCCGATCAACATTCCACCTGCGGTGCCGCCGCCAGTTTCCCATTGATCGCGGCGGTCGTGGCCAGATCCCTTGAACTCGCCTTCGCGGTTCACGTCGGTGTCGCGTCCGGCATTGGTGTCAACTAGAGTCGCGTCGAGAAAGAATCGTTCGCCGGCCGGAAGCACCAGCGCTTCGGGCATAATGCCGATGGTCGGCTTGCCTGAGATGCGGCGCGGTTCGCTCACCCTGGTAACGCGGCCCTCCACCATCGCTCCTGCCGGAATCACAACTCTACCGTTGAGCATCACGGGTTCTGCCAGGCGTGCCCGGAAAGGGTCACCGGCTTTGTTGCTGAAGGTCGCGAGAGTTGTATCGAGTTTGACCATCAGAGCGGTGCCGGCCGGAACGGGCGAAATGGTCTGCGCTACGGCCATTGTGCTCATGCACGAACCTGCCACCAATAAGCTGCAGGATAGAACTGTCCACTTCTTCATGATTCCTCCTCAGGTCTTACAACCCCTAAGTGCCTCAATTGTTGCTTCAACTCTAGACTAGAAGGATGGCTGCGACAATAAGCGAGCCGAATCGGGGAACCAGAGAAGATAAGGGTTAAGCCGTCACAAAGGCTAATCTGAAATCCGAATTCCCAGCCGAGATTGCAGTTGCTTGCGATAACGCCGGCTCATGCGAAGTTCGGTTCCGTTTTCGAGCAGCACCTGGTAAGCGCCGTCTTCGCTGACTTTGAGACCCCGGACGCGATCGAGGTTCACGATGGTCGAGCGATGTATGCGGCAAAACGTAGCTGGATCTAGATCCTGTTCCAGTTCAGCCATGCTGCGGCGCAACAGGTGAGTCTTATCCCCAACGTGCAGAGCCGCGTAGTAGTCGGCGGCCTCGATCCAATCTATCTCTGATAGGCCGACGAATGCGACCTGTCCGGCGCTCTTGACGGTGAGGCGCTGGAGTTTCTTCGGCGAGCCTTTGCCCTGCGCGATCTTTTCCTTGGCGCGCTCCAGAGCGCGATCGAATCTGGCATTATCGAACGGCTTCAACAGGTAATCGAGCGCGCCCGCTTCGAAAGCGCGCAGCGCGTACTGATCGTAGGCGGTCACAAAGATGATCGCACTGGGCACGTCCTTTCCCAGCAACTCGAGTACATCAAACCCATCGCATTCCGGCATCTGCACGTCGAGAAAAAGTAGGTCCGGCTTCGTGGCGCGGATTTCTCGGGGTGCATCCACGCCAGACCCGCACTCGCTGACAATTTCAATTTCCGGATCGAGCCGCAAAAGCACGCTGAGATTACTGCGCGCGAGCGGTTCGTCGTCGACAATGACCGTGCGTATCTTGATCGGACTTGCCTCCGCAGACACGAATCACTCCTTCGTCAATGAAACGACAAGGTACAGCAACGAATGGCACGGAAACCGATACCTCTACTCCATCCGGCTCGCGGTTCTGCATGCTCAGTTCGAACGCGTCTCCATACAGGCTTTGCAATCGAGTTCGCATATTCGAGATCCCGATTCCATCGCGACCACTTGCTGGCAAGCTGGGGCCGTCGTTGTAAACACTGAGCGTGAGCCTCCCGTTGGAGCGAATGGCAGCAATCCGAATCGCGCCTCCCTGGGCCCGTTTTGCGATTCCGTGCTTAATCGCATTCTCGACGATAGGCTGCAGAATCAGCGGCGGCACCTGCGCAAGCAGAAGTTCCTTGGGCACATCTACACTCAACTGAAGTCGCTCGACAAACCGCACCTTCTGAATGTCGAGATACTTTTGCGCGAACTCCATTTCCTCACTCAGGGGCACCTGTTGGCGAGTGGAATCCTCCAACACGCGGCGCAGAAAGTCGCTCAACCCCGCAATCGTGCTCACCGCGTCGTCGTTTCTTCCCTCCCGCACGAGGCCGGCGACAGCGTTGAGCGAATTGAATAGAAAGTGCGGCTCGATCTGGTGCCGCAGCGCATCGAGTTGGGCCTTCGAGAGTTGTTCGTTGAGCCGCGCAGTCTCGGTCTGTTGATAAGCGATGCGCGCTCGTGAATCGAGTACATAGCCGAGCGCAAGGATCGCAGTGTACAGAACGAGGTAAGAGAGAATTCCGTTGTAGAACCTGTCAAATAAGAGAGGCGCGAAAGGGCGACGGATCAAACTGTATCCGTAGGGATTGAATGCCAGGTCGAGCCAGGCAGCCCAAGCAGCGAAGATCAGCCCGATGTTGGCGCAGGCGGCGAGATGCGCCGGCCACGTCGCGAGCGGCCTCAATCTCACCGGAGGGAATCGGCGCCCGAGGCGCATGATGAATCCAGTTGCGAGCGCCCACGGCAGCCAGGAAACGAGCGTGGTCACGAACAGTTTTATCCAGGCGTGATGCATACCCTCCGCGCGCATCACGAGGATGGTCTGCATCGCATCGACCAACCCGAAGCCGAACCACACCGAGGCAATCCATATCCACCGGTGCGGCTGCGAGCGGGTAGCTAGGGCATCCATATCGAGATCGTATCTTACTGCGCTCGCGATAAGGCCAAACATGCAGTGAATCGCCAGAACCGTGCAGTCATCGGCCTAGCCAGCAACCACGCCTGGGGAGATACTGCCTTCATGCTCACTCCATTCAAGACCGCGCTGTTGCTTCTGATTGCTCTAGTTCTTTTGGCCGCTTTCATGCAGTACCCGTCTTCGACGACCTCCGGGCCGGAATATACCAGCGACGCGAAGCTCGAACTTCCCGAACATTATCGAGACTGGGTTTACCTCACATCCGGCTTCGACATGAGTTACAACCCGGCCATGCAGATGGCCGATCATCACATGTTCGACAATGTGTTTGTAAATCCTGAAGCCTACAAAGCATTCGTGCAGACCGGCACCTGGCCCGACAAAACCATGCTGGTGCTCGAAGTCCGCGACGCGCAGGGCAAGGGATCGATCAACCAGAAAGGCAATTACCAGGGAACCGAAGTGATGGGACTCGAAGTGCATATCAAAGACGAAGCGCGCTTTCCCGGCAAATGGGCTTTCTTTGGGTTCGATGACGGCAAGACCGGGAAAATGGTTCCGCTAACGGCGGACTGTTACACTTGCCACGCTGCGCATGCGGCGGTAGACACCACGTTCGTCCAGTTCTATCCGACACTGCTGCCGATCGCGAAAAGCAAGGGTACACTCTCTGCCGCATACCAGAAAGAGACGGAAGCATCTGAAAAGAATGAAAAGAAGTAGCGCTGGGTTTTCCGTTTCGTCGAGATCATCTTGGGCAGCGTCCTGATTTGAAATTAGGACGCTGTCGCATCTTGCATTGCCCCCATCCGCGTGTCTCCCATCCGCTATAATCGTGAGTTTCAGACCTGATCACATGTTGATAGAGAGACAAGGAAGGTAAGCACGGTATGACGAATATCGCGGCAATCATTGGGCGCGAAGTGCTGGATTCGCGCGGCAATCCTACAGTAGAAGCCGAAGTGCAACTGGCGAGCGGCACCTCAGGAAGAGCCATTGTGCCAAGCGGAGCATCGACCGGCGAGCACGAGGCCGTCGAACTGCGGGATGGTGACAACACGCGCTTTCTCGGCAAAGGAGTGCTCAAGGCCGTCGAAAACGTCAACGGCGAGATTGCAGACGCGCTCGCCAACTGGGATGTCTATGACCAGCGCGGCCTCGACCAAAAGATGATCGAACTCGACGGCACTGAGAACAAGAGCCGGCTGGGAGCGAACGCAATTCTCGCGGTCTCGATGGCCGCTGCGCGCGCAGCTTCACTCGAATACAATCTCCCGCTCTATCGCTATCTCGGCGGCGCGGCCGCCAACACGCTGCCCGTGCCCATGATGAATATTCTCAACGGCGGAGCCCACGCTGACAACAATGTCGACTTTCAGGAATTCATGGTGATGCCCGTGGGCGCGCCTTCGTTTTCCGAAGCTCTGCGCTGGGGCGTAGAAGTTTTCCATACGCTCAAGGGAGTCCTCAAAAAGCGCGGCTACAACACCTCCGTAGGCGATGAAGGCGGCTTTGCACCTTCAGTGAAGTCGAATGTCGAAGCGATCGAAGTGGTGCTCGAAGCGATTCAGCAGGCCGGCTACAAGCCAGGAGAAGAAATTGCCATCGCGCTCGATCCTGCGGCCAGCGAGTTCTATCAGGACCACAGGTATGTCTTCAAGAAGTCCGACAAATCCATGAAGACTTCCGACGACATGGTGAAGTTCTATGCCAAGTGGGTGAACGACTATCCCATCGTGTCGCTCGAGGATGGACTCGCTGAAGACGATTGGGATGGTTGGCAGAACCTCACCAAAGAACTCGGCGGCAAGATTCAACTCGTGGGCGATGACATCTTCGTCACCAACATTCAATTTCTGCAGGAAGGAATCGACAAAGGCGTAGCCAACTCGATTCTGATCAAAGTAAATCAGATCGGTACGGTCAGCGAGACTCTGGATGCAATCGACCTCGCGAGGCGCAACGGCTACACGTCAGTAATCTCGCATCGCTCTGGCGAAACCGAAGACACCTTCATCGCAGACCTGGCTGTTGCCACTGGCGCGGGGCAGATCAAGACGGGCTCAGCATCGCGCACCGACCGCATCGCAAAGTACAACCAACTTTTGCGGATTCAAGAGGAGTTGGGTGATTCAGCGCGGTTTTTGGGGCTGAAGGCGCTGAACTACAAAGGCTAGCCCTCGCGACGACAGCCGCATGGCGGCGTATTGGCTTGAAAATCATTTTCAGCAGAAAAGGTGTTGACAGTGGTGAGGGATCTGGTGGGATGGCCAGTCCAATTCTCCCTTGCGGTTGCCTATGCTCGATCCCAATCCCGTACGGCTCCGGCGTGCCCTATTCCGAGGTTCAGTTTGGAAAGCGCACGCTCTGGTCGATCTGCCGTGAACTTGACCCGAACTGGGGTCATAGGCTCGCACATGTCGACCCGGATCTTCGATATGAGTCGTTGGCGCGCGATAAACGGGCGAGAGGTTGGAGACCAGCATTCGGACAGATTTCGGCTGCCGCTAGCCACCTCAATAACCAACATGTAGATAAAGGTGACCTGTTCCTGTTTTTTGGATGGTTCCGAAGAACCAAGTATGCAGGCGGCAAGCTGGAGTTCGATTCGACGGACGCTGGGCGGCACATAATCTACGGGTGGCTTGAGGTGGGCCAGATAGTAGAGGTCGACAACGCGAAGCAGGCCCTTTCTAACGACCTGCTATTCGTCCGCAGTCACCCTCACTTTCATTTTTCCGAGCATAAGTATCCTAATAAAGTCTATGTGAGTTCCCTGTCGGGCCTTAAAGCTGGGCTATTCGGTATCGAGTCAAAGCATCTTGTACTTACCGAGCCAGGCTCCCGCGTACGTTCGCAGTGGTTGTTGCCAAAGAAGCCCTTCGAGTCGGTTTTTCGTGACTGCGGCATCTCCTATCACGGGAACGCAACTCGGTGGAAGTGCGCCGACGCAGGGATCAGCCTCAAAGTCGTCAACCGAGGTCAAGAGTTCGTACTGGACGGTGAACGACAACCGAGCGTCTACGGGTACTTCGCTAAGGTGATAAAGGATTCGATGAGATCCTCTCGAACGTGCCATCATGATTATTGAAATTGACCTAGTTCACGAGTTAGTCCAAAAATGAGGCGCATGGAAGTCAACATCCACGAAGCCAAAATCCACTTCTCCCGGCTGCTTGAGCGAGTGGCCTTGGGAGAAGAGATCATCATCGCCAAGGCGGGAACTCCGATCGCTAAGCTAGTGCCCCTGAAAAAGACGCCCAAGAAGCGGATCTTTGGCAGCGCCAAAGGCGAGTTCACCGTTCCGGACGATTTGAATGCTCCCGATCCTGAAATCGAGGATCTTTTCTATAGCGGCCCCCTTCTACCGAAATGAAGCCTTCAGGAGAACCTTCCCATCACTACGTCGGATCCACTGTTCGCCCGCTACGATGTCCGTCAGATCCGGCAAGGGCGCATTTGAGAAGGTGCGCCCGCGCCTCCAGCGCGTTCTCGCTTTGTTGTTATACTTCTTCGACCATCGGAGACCAATGAAGAAGGCCGCCAGCGTTTCTCAACGAAAAAACGATCGCGCCGTTTTTCGGCTTCTTCTATTCCTGTACTCGTCGTCGCTGCTGCTTTTCTTGGCGCTCGGTTCCGTCGGCGGCGCACAGACATCTCCCGCAACTGCGCCAGCCAATCCCACGCAAGACTACCTCGTCTACGTAGTTTGCGAATCCGCAGACAAGATTGTCTTAATTCGTTTCGGCCCCACCGGCGCGAAAATCGAAGCCGAAATGCGCACTGGTCTAATGCCCATGGACGTCAATGGCCCACACGGCATCGCCGTTTCTCCCGACAAAAAGTTTTTCTATGTTTCTGAAGGCCACGGCCGGCCCGATGGCTCGGTCTGGAAATACCGCGCCGGCACCGATGAAGTCATCAAGTACACCAGCCTCGGCCTGTTCCCGGCTACGACCGACATCACTCCCGACGGCAGCTTCATCTACGTGGCCAATGCAAATTTCCACGGCGACATGGTACCGTCATCGATCTCAGTGGTCGCCACAGACCAGATGATCGAGGTCAAGCGCATTCCCACGTGCACCATGCCTCACGGCTCGCGCCTGAATCACGACGGCACGAAACATTATTCGGTTTGCATGATGGACGACATGCTGGTCGAGATCGATACCAGAAAATTTGCCGTAGATCGTTACTTCATGCTATCGAAGGGCAAAGAAATGGGCATGGCCGGCGCGCCAGATCCTCATGCGATGCCCGACCACAAGAGCGCCACATGCACGCCCACGTGGGCGCAACCATCAAACGACGGATCGATCATCTACGTAGCCTGCAATCAATCGAACGAGATCGTCGCCATCAAGACTGACACATGGACTCTGGCTCGCCGCTTTCCCGCAGGAACCGGCGTTTACAATCTCGCAATGACCAAAGACGGACGGCTGATCGCAACCAACAAACGCGGGCAGTCGGTGTCGATCTTCGATCCCGTCACAGGTCGCGAGCTGGCAAAGATTCCCACGCAAAGAAAAATTGTGCACGGGGCAGTAGTAACGCCAGACGACCGCTACGCTTTTATCTCGGTAGAGGGAGTCGGCTCCGAGCCCGGCACGGTCGAAGTGATCGATCTCAGCAGTTTAAAAACGGTGGCCACGGTTGATGTGGGGCCGCAAGCGGCAGGCATTGATTTCTGGAAAATGGAACCAAGCAAGTAGAACGTCCTTGGTCGTGAGTCGTTGGAAGTCGGCTGGGTTTTGCCAACGACAAACGACAAACGACCAACGACGAATGACTAATAACCAACGACGATTTAGTTTTTCAGCCCGGAGGGCGAATGTTCAAGCACAATGCATTGATCTTTGCAGTCGCCGTAATGTTCGTTTCAGCAGGAACTATCACGCGCTCGCAGGACGCAACTCCCGCGAAGCCGGACACTCAGACAAAACAAGAAGCATCTCCCGCCAAGCCAGACAAAGCTTCCCAGGATTCGAAGAACGATACGAAGAACGATACGAAGAACGACACCAAAGACGACGCCAAGCAAGAGCCGCCGAGCACTTCCGTGGCTCCTGCCAGCGTGGAAATTACCCCGGCCACGATCGACGCTCACGTCGGAGAAAAAATCAAGTTCAGCGCTGCTGCCAAAGACGCCGCTGGCAATCCCATCGACGAAAAACCGTCGGTCTGGTTTGCCGCTCCCTTCGATGTCGCGGGCGCGGATGAATCCGGCGAAGTAACATTTCATGCGCCGGGAGTGGTGACCGTAGGCGCAGTGATCGCTGGGAAGACCGGCTACGCCACAGTGAATGTGGCGAATTCAAAAATAACAAGCCTCGAAATCGAGCCGCCCACTTTTCCCGTTGTCGCGGGCGGCGCCGAACAGCTTTCGGCCATCGAGCGCACGGCCAGCGGAGATCCCCGCCGCGATGCGGCAATCAAGTGGACATCGGAAAAACCATCAATCGCCACCGTGGACGCGGCAGGATTGGTCACCGGTCTTACGCCGGGTAGCGTGACGATTAAAGCCTCGTCGGAAAGCGCGAGCGGCTCGGTTACGTTTCAGGTTGTACGCGACGCAGTCCACAAGTTAACCGTCAAGCCCGCGTCGGCGGAGGCGCGCACCGGCGACGTAGTTCATTTCAGCGCTGCGGCACTCGACACCGGCGGAAGCCATTTGAAAGATCCGCCCGTGCGCTGGTCTTTGAGCGGAAGCGGAAGTGGAAGTGGAAGCGGAGGCGGCGCATCAGTGTATCCCGATGGAGCCTTCGTAGCGGAAAAAGCTGGAACCTACGTGGTCATAGCCAGCAGCGGCCAGCACAGTGCAGCCGCGTCCGTGGTGGTTCGACCACGCAACGTCGCCCGCGAGTTGGATGTCGTCTCGCACACTCCCATGCCCGACCTGCAAATGTCGGAAGAATGGATCATCGGCCACCACGCTTATCTGGCGACCATCGCAGATAAAGTTTTCGTCTACGACATCGCCGATCCTGCGAATCCAAAACTGCTCGACACTCTTAAAGTAGACGCCCGCATCATCAACGACATCAGCACCACGCCCGACGAAAAAATCGGAGTGTTCACGCGCGAAGGCGCGTCGAACCGCAAGAACGGAATCGTCTTCCTCGACACCTCCGACGCCGCGCACCTGAAAGTTCTTTCCGAGTACACCGCGACCGTCACCGGCGGCGTGCACAGCGCCTATATCGATGGACACTACGTCTACATCACCGATGATGCCACAGGATCGCTCCGCGTCATCGATTTTCAAGACGTGAAGCATCCCAAGGAAGTCGCGCGCTGGGAGGCGCAGAATCCAACGGCAGTCAGCATGGAAACCAAGCACGGCACGGTAACCAGCGGACGCTATCTGCACGACCTGCAGGTGAAAGATGGTCTAGCCTATCTGGCGTACTGGCGCGATGGTTTGATCATCCTCGATGTTGGCAATGGCATGGCCGGAGGCAGTCCGGAGAATCCCAAACTCGTCAGCCAATATCACTTCAATCATTACGAACTTTACGGAGACGGCTGGCTGGCGGGCACACACAGCGTCTTCCGCTACAAGAATTATTTGTTTGTGGGCGACGAAGTCTTCCCCGCGATTTTTGAACTCGACGATCGCGACCGCATCCCGGTGCGCGCCATCTGCCACGTCATGGATGTTTCCGACCTCAAGCATCCGCGCGAAGTCGCGCAATACGAAGTGCCAGAAGGCGGCTCACACAATTTCTGGGCCGCGAACGACATGCTCTATGAGGGCTACTATAGCGGCGGCGCGCGCGTGCTCGATATTTCCGGCGAACTGCGCGGCGACCTCTACCGCCAGGGCCGCGAAATCGCCCGCTTCTGGACCGGCGACGCAAAAGGTTTCCGTCCAAATCTGCCATTCGTCTGGGGAGGCCAACCCTGCTCAGTGACGTGCGATAGCCCGCTGCTCAACAGCCTGATCTATTTCAACGACATCCACTCCGGCCTGTGGATCACAAAACTCGGCGACCCCAAGTTCGAAGGCTCAGCCAGTTCCCCAGCAGTTCGCAAAGGAGATCGAACCATTCACTAGGGCAGGCAGAATATTTTTCGGGAAAGGGAACAGCCCTAGGTGGAAAAAACTGGAGTCTGAGTAAGTTGGCGAGCACGAATTCCGACCCGCCCTGAGCGAAGTCGAAGGGCGCCGTTGCGCGCACGATCGGGAAGGGCACGAATTCATTCGTGCCGTTACGCCGTAGAAGAAATGAGCCTGCGCTTCAGCGCCCTGATTGGCCCTGACGACCGAATCTAAGTCGATTACAACTGTTGCACGCGTGCATCTCCGGGGCTACATTTTCAGTATGAAACTGTTCGGCGTGTTTCTTCTCGCGGTGGGCTCCCTTTGCGCACAGACAGACCGTGCCATCCCTGATGAGGGCTTCGATGAGCCAGTAAAGAAGACCGTCGTCGATCTAGGTCCATCCCCATATTACCGGCCTGCTCAACACGTTAGAAAAAAGCTGACCTGCTTCTACTATTCCACCTTCGCTGTGAAGCAGTACGACGAAGGGCAGAAGGGTGCGGAGTGGCTGTCGATCGTTCCGTCGGCCAACTCTGGGTGCGGGCTGACCCACAGCGAGGGCGAGAAGGTCCTGACATGGCCAGAGTGGGGCGGATATTTCCGAGGCGTCAAAGGCGCCTTTGCCATCTTTGATGCGCCTGACGGAGAGGATGGAGGATTGCCGTTCGCGGTCTTCGATGTCAGGACGGGACGAAAGCTGTTTGAGGATTCTTCGTTACTCGACTACTACGAGAAAGAACTGCACATCAAGAAAAGCTTCCACATCGCCGAGACTGACCAAATTATCCGCTTAACCTACCTTCGCGTCGTGCGCGCTGGTTGCAACTTAAAAGCAGAACAGGCGGATTGCTGGAACAAAGTAAGGGCTAAGTTGGGTATCGCGCAAACCGCAATACCTGTTTGTAGCAGGTACGAAAAGGCTGACTGGGAGTCAGCGATTGTGTATCCAGTGTCTCTTCTGCTAACGGAATCCCCTCAAGTAAAAGCTGAAGACGGCCCTATTTACTGTTGGCCAATAGACTAGTTCGGCCGCAACGGCCGAATAGCGATCCACGAGATCAAACCGGGCATCAATAAAAGGCGAAGTCACCCCAACGACAACTTCCATAAACGCTTTCCAAAGCGATTAGAAATTTGTTCTGGCGATAGTAGTTTTCATCGATAAGAGCAGGCCCCGGCAAGCGATAGACTGTGACATCTGACCTTGCCTTCCAGCCCGAATGGGCAGATGATATTGAGGAGGCGCTAGGGGAGGAGTCGGGCAAGACCCAAGCTAAATCATTTGTTATCAATATTTTGCCCCCAACCCATTGATTCTAAGAGATTATTTCGCATTTTCCCGCTAACATGCTGATTCCAATATAGCGAGGGGGAGGGGGGAGGTAGAATCCGCTGCCTCTTGACTCTTGACTTAGTCCATGACTTAGCTATAATCGCCTTCATGGAAGTCAATATCCACGAGGCCAAGACGCACCTGTCGCGGTTGCTGGAGCGCGTTGCCATAGGCGAGGAAGTGATTATCGCCAAGGCGGGAAAGCCAGTTGCGAAACTGGTGCCGATTGAGTCCTCGCGCCCACGGTTCAAGTTGGGTTCGGCCAAGGGTCAATTTGTAGTCCCAGATGACTTCAATGATCCTCTGCCTAAAGAGATCGAGGATCTTTTCTGGGAATGAGACTTCTGCTCGACACGCACACGCTGCTTTGGGCGCTTACCGAGAAATCCAGGTTGTCCTCGCGCGTGAGGTCGCTGCTTCCCTCCGCAGAATCCTGGTTTAGCGTAGCTGGGTTGTGGGAGATCATCACCAAGGTGCAGATCGGAAAACTCGCCTTGCCACTTCCGGCGGGAGCGTTTGTAACGTCGGAGTTGTCGTCCAACGGAGTCCAAGTCCTGCAGATAACGCTGGACCATGTGCTGCGGCTTGAGAGCCTGCAACTCCATCATCGCGATCCGTTCGATCGCATTTTGATCGCACAGAGCCTTGAAGAAAAGATTCCGATTGTTACCTCCGATCCGTTGTTTGCGCGCTATCCTGTCGAGGTGATCTGGTAGATCGGTTGAATTGTTTTCCTGTAGCTGCGGAGTCTGCAAGATTTATGCCTCGCCCAAAACCACTCGTTCTCACAATCCTCGACGGCTGGGGATACCGCGCCGAAACAAAAGCCAATGCCATCGCGCTCGCGCGTAAACCCACGTACGATCGCCTGCTGCGCGAATATCCCAACACACTGATTCACACTAGCGGACCTTTCGTCGGCCTGCCCGAAGGCCAGATGGGCAACAGCGAAGTCGGTCATCTCAACATTGGCGCAGGCCGCATCGTTCACATGGACATCACGCGCATCGACCTGATGATCCAGAATGGTGAGTTCTTCTCGCATCCCGTGCTGCTTGCGGCGATGAAGCACGCGCGCGTGGGCGAGCGAAGGCTGCATCTGTTCGGCCTGGTCTCGGACGGCGGCGTGCACTCGCAGCAAGCGCATCTCTACGCGTTGCTGAAGATGGCAAAGCAGCAAGGTGTGGATCGCGTCTTCGTCCATGCCTTCATGGACGGCCGCGACACGCTTCCCACAAACGGCGCAGGTTATCTCGAGCAGCTTCAGCAGAAAATGCGCGAGTATAACTCCGGCAAGATTGCCACCGTGAACGGCCGCTACTACGCGATGGATCGCGACCGCCGCTGGGAGCGCATTGCTAAGGCCTACAACGCAATGGTCTTCGGCGACGCCGAAGGCGACAAGTGCGCCGATCCGGTTCAAGGGATGAAAGATGCCTACAACAAAGGCGTCACTGATGAATTCGTAATTCCGTTCGTGTGCACGGATAAAGGCGGTCAGCCGCTGGCGACGATTCGCGATGACGACGCTTGCATCTGCTTTAATTTCCGCGCCGATCGCGTCCGCCAGATTACGCGAGCCTTAGCGCGGAACAGCGGGCTGAATGCGAAAGGCGGCAGCGATCTTCCGGGCGCGGCCGATCTCGACGACACAATTTCCCGCGACCGCGTGCCGAAGAATCTGCACTACGTTTGCATGACGCAGTACGACAAGAACTTCAGCCTGCCGGTCGTGATTCCCGCAGAATCGATGGCGAACATTCTGGCGAATGTGATGGGCGGCCTGAATATGCGCAACCTGCGCGTAGCCGAAACCGAAAAATATGCGCACGTCACATATTTTTTCAACGGCGGCGTGGAGCAGCCATTTCCCGGCGAAGAGCGCATTGTGGTTCCTTCGCAAAAGGTCGCAACCTACGATCTGAAGCCGGAGATGAGCGCCGCTGGAATTGCCGATGCTGTCGTGAAAGCCACGGAAGACGGAACGTTCGACGTAGTCATCGTCAACTTTGCCAACGCGGATATGGTCGGCCACTCAGGAAAAATCGAACCCACAGTGAAGGCGGTCGAAACGGTAGATGCCTGCCTCGGCCGCATCGAAGCCGCGGTTCGCGCCAAGGGCGGAGCCATGCTCATCACCGCTGATCACGGCAACGCCGAGATGATGATTGATCCGGCGACCGGAGGTCCGCACACGGCTCACACCACGAATCCGGTTCCATTTATCGTTGTCGCGGAAGATGCGAAGCAATACACACTGAAGCCCAACGGCTCGCTGCGGGATATTTCTCCGACGATGCTGAGGATGCTCGGAGTCGATGAACCGAAAGAGATGACGGGAAACGATCTGCGCGCTTTCAAGACTCGATGAAAACCGCGCTTGTGCTAAGCATCCTACTGCCTGACGCAATCAGGACGCCTTAGTATTTTTCCATGCAGGTTCGGCGGCGGCCGGCTGAAGCCGAAATTTCTTCACCGCAAGAATACCGAGCACGACAAAAAGCACCATGACGATGAGTTGAACAACCAGAAACGGCGGCTCTTTTCCCGTCGGAGCCAGCTCGTGCACAGCCGGCACTTTCAGGAAAATCTGCGCCACCAAAACGAAGACGTTCAGATAAAGAGCGAGCACGGCGCTTACCACATAAACCGAGCGCCAGATTCCATTCATGTCCTTCACGTAGCGCGCCAGGATCGCGACCGCCAGCACCAATAATGAAGTCAAGCCGACAATATGCGATGGCAAAATGTGCTCGAATGGAAAGAGAAATCCGGTGACGCTGGTCAAGACGGTCGTCGCCAGAAAGATCGCAGTCGCACCGTCGAAGCGTTTTCTAAGAAACATTCCAAAGAGGACGAACAAGCCTGAGCCGATTCCTGCCACGCTGATCAACACGTGGACAAGAGTGAATGTAGCCGTCGACATGCCTAAGATCATGGTTTCGTCCCCTCAGAGGAAGAATGTTACGTCCGTCGCATAGAAACCGCAAGGCCGGGTCGCAAGGATAACGTGCAGAGATTCAGGGCTCCGAGAATCGTGCTTTGGTTCTGCGCGAGCTTTCTACTAAGCGCGCTTCGGCTTCGTGCTACAGTTTTCTCGCGGGCGATTGTGCTCCCGTGAATTCCATGGAACCTCGAATCATTCTTATTCATCTGCTGCTTAAGCTGGGGGTCGCTGCCGCTGTGTCCGCCAGTTTAGTGCGCTCCAAGGAATTTAAGGCGCTATTGTTTCGCGAAGAGCGTTCGTTTCGGCAAAAGGTTTATCTCGTGATGTGTATGGCGCTGCCGATCATGGTCGGCGTCTGGATTCGTATTTCCGTTCCGAGTTTTCTGGCGGGCGATCTGAGTTTTGAGACCGCTCTTCTGCTGGGCGTGATCGGCGGACGCTGGGCCGGGTCACTCGGCGGCGTACTGATGGGCTTGCCAGCCCTACTGCATGGCGAATGGGCGGCGCTGCCCTTCGACGTGCTTTGCGGTTTCATCGCTGGCCAGTTGCGCACCATGGCGCTCGATAAAGACGACATTTGGTCGTTCTCCCCGTTCATCGATCAAAGCATCTTTCGCCTGATCCGGCGGAATCTGCCGACGCCGCGCCTGTTTGACTGGCAGATCATGTTTTTCACCACGGTCATCGGACTGCGGTTCGTGCAGACCGAGCTGTCGCGCTACTTTCCACACTCGATTTTCAGCATGGAGAGTCCCAATAACTGGTGGGTTTGGGCCGCGATCTACGCCACCTCGGTCACAGCCATCGGAATCGAACTCAAGATCTTCAACGGCGTACGCATTCAGATCAAGCTGGAAGAGCAGGAGCGGTTGCTGCTGCACGCGCGCATGGAAGCACTGCAGAACCAGATCAATCCTCACTTTCTTTTCAACACGCTGAATTCAATTTCTTCTCTCGTGCGCTTCGATCCGGATAAAGCCCGCGATGTAATTTCAAAGCTGGCCACAATTCTTAGGCGCTTGCTCAACAGCACGGACTCTTTCGTCCCGCTGCGCGACGAAGTGGAATTCATCGACAACTATCTCGACATCGAAGTGGTGCGCTTCGGTCCCGATAAACTTCGGGTCGTAAAAGAATTGGAGCCGGCGTCGCTCGATGTCATGGTTCCTAGCATGCTTTTGCAGCCCTTGGTCGAGAACTCGATCAAGCATGGGCTTTCTTCCATGGTCGAAGGCGGAAGTATTTACCTGCGCAGCCGCCTGTCGGACACAGGCCTGGTGATTGAAGTGGAAGACGACGGCGTGGGCATGGCAGCCACGCAATTGGTGGAATCGCGAGGCGCCGGCATCGGCATGGCGAATATTTCTGAACGCCTCCAGGTGCTTTACGGAGACACGGCGCGCATGACTATCGACAGCCAGGAAGGGAAGGGAACTCTGGTGCGCATCCGCTTGCCATTGTTGCAGGCGATGGGAGCGATTCCAGAGGGTTTTTACGAAGAGCGTTCGACCACGCGCCGGTAAAACGCTTCGTATTGTGGAACGATTTTGCTGGAGCAGAAACCGGCCTGCGCCGCAGCACGAGCCGCCTTCCCCATCGTCCGCAGCCGGCTTTCATCATTCAAAAGATCGATGGCATAGCGGGCCATGGTGTCGACATCGCCGACGTCGGCCAGATATCCGCTCACGCCGTGTTCGATCACCTCCGCGACTCCGCCAGTACGCGTGGCGATGGGGACGACTTCGCAAGCCATGCCTTCGAGTGCCGCCAGGCCGAAGGATTCCAGTTCGCTCGGCATCAGCAGAACGTCGGCGATTCCAAGCTTATCCTGCACCTGGTCTTGCTTGCCGAGGAAGAGAACGTCTTCGTGAATTCCTTTTTGCACGGCCAGCCATTCCGCCACTGAGCGGTCAGGGCCGTCGCCAATGAGCAGCAGTCGTGACGGAACTTGCTTGCGCACGCGATCAAAGATCTCGATAACATCGGTGAGCCGCTTAACCGGGCGAAAATTCGAGAGGTGAACCAGCAACCGCTCTTCGTTGGGTGCGTACTCGAGGCGAAGTTCCACGGAATTCTTCGGCCTGCAATACACGTCGCAATTGACCGAGTTGTAGATGACTTCGATTTCATTCTTTACATCGAAGACCCGCAGAGTTCGGTCGCGCAGGTAATTGGAGACGGCTGTGACGCCGTCACTCTGATTAATGGAATAGCGCGTGATCGGCAGGTAGGAACGATCGAGCCCCACCAAAGTGATATCGGTTCCGTGCAGCGTAGTCACGAAAGGCAGGCGGCGGCCGCGCGGGCTATCGGCCAGCATCTGCCGCGCCAGCAGCGCGCTCACGGAATGCGGAATCGCGTAGTGCACATGCAGCAAGTCGAGATCGTACAGTTGAGCGACCTCAGCCATGCGCGTGGCCAACGCCAGATCGTACGGCGGATAATCGAATAGCGGATAGCGCGACACTTCCACTTCGTGATAGTGGATGTTCGGTTCCTGTCCGCGCAGCCGGATGGGTTGAGCGTAGGAGATGAAATGGATCTCTTGGCCGCGCTGCGCCAGTTCGAGTCCGAGTTCCGTGGCCACTACGCCGCTGCCGCCGTATGTGGGATAACAAGTGATGCCGATTTTCATTCGGTCGGGGTGCGCCCTTTCGCGCGGTTCTACAAGCTTCTGTAATTCGATGGCTGGAAACAATAGACGATGCAGATTCTACAGGGATAGCGCCTTGGGAACGAGAAAAGCAGATTGAAACGCCCGATTTACTCGGATTCTTTTTGCGCTTGCTTGATCAGGCCAGGGTCCTGACTGTCCAGATGGGCCTGGAAGTGGTTCTTGGTGTGCTCCGGCAGACCGGTGAATTCGATGCCCATGCCGACGCCGGGATCACAGGTTCGAACCGTGGCGGAGGACGTAACGTGCTCCTGGTCGATCCAGATATCAACTCGCAGCACGGTTGAAATAGGCAATGGCATTGCGGTTTCAACGTAACAACCGTTGCCGCTGACGTCGGTTGCATTTACGCGCATCGGAGTGTTGACGCGTTCATCGCGAAATTCCAGAGGGAACGAAATCCTGTGACGTTGAAAACGCCGGCGATTGTCAGCGGCAGGAACTGGCAGGTTCGACCGTATTTCTACCGGCAGCTCGGAAATCCATGGACATTCCTGATCTGCTACCAGCTGAACTCCCGTCTGAATTTTCTTGATTCCTCCGGCCTCCATCACCCAGATTACTTTGCAGCGAGCTTTCTTGGTTTGATACTGAACGCCAATCACGTCGCCCACTTTTAGCTGATGCTCAAGACCGGAAATGCAGGCTCCCGTGACGCTGACATTCTGGGCAACTGCGTGCTGATTGAAGGGATGGTCGTTCGCTCCCATCCCCCACACACGTATGCGCAGGTCCAAGGTCGTACGCGGAGCTGCCCCAAAGGCAGACATGATAAAGGCCTCCCAGCTTCAACATTCTTAGCTGGCTCTTATAAATGATAACCCGTGGGGAGGATTTGCCTAAGGTTACTAAGGTTTAGGTCGTTGTGCGTTTGGCTCGCGTTGGGCCGGTTGAGTCTCGGGGCGCTCGTACGCGTTGAAAAAGCTATGCGATGCGCACGCTGGAAATCAGGTCGCGGTAGGAAATCAATTCGATTCCTTGATCCGACAGCAACTCGCGGGCTTCGGGCATGGTTAGAATTTGTAACTCGGTTTCACGCGATTCGCGGAGGCGGGTGTTGGCAGACTTGAGATCGTCGTCGTTGTATCCGGGATGGCAGACGAATTCCCAGGTGCCTTCAGGAATGATCGCGGCGATCGCGCGGAAGAGTTTTTCATCGAGGGCGCCGGTGACCACGACGCCGAGCGTGCCGTCGGGAGTTATAAAGTCCTCTCGCTTCACCGAGTCGTGGAACTTGGAGGCGAGCGTGCGGAGGATTCGCACCTCGGCATAGCGCGTCCAGAGAGTGGGGCGCGACAGCAGTTCACCAGACTTCAGCGGCTTACGCGGGCCGAACGGATTACGAATTGCAGGCACACCGCAGGCTCGAGCAGCGCGCAGCATGGGCCGCGATATCGCGGGAAACAAATGCGTGTGCTTGTGAGTGTCCACGTGAGAGACGTTGATGCCGGCGGCCTGGAGTTTGCGAATCTGCGCGCTCGCTTCAGCTTCGATCTCGGCGGGATCGAGGCGGCCGGTCAGGGCGCGTGCCGCAAAAGATTTCAAGCCATCGCGGAAGCGGAAGCCGTTGGAATGTGCGGAGGTAATGGACGGCAATCGCTTGGCATCAAGAACCGGCTCGCCGTCGATCAGCACCACATGACAACCGACGCTGAGACTCGGAACAGTCTTTGCCGAACGGACCGCATCTTCGAAGGCGCGTCCGTTGGCCATTAGCGTGGAGGAAGTCACGATCCCATGGGTGTGGGTTTCAACGATGGCGCGATTTACGCCTTCGGTGAAGCCAAAGTCATCGGCATTGACGATCAAGCGGCGCACGGCGTCAGTCTAGCAGGAGAGGATTTATGGATGAGACGGATCGTTCTTCGATATTGTGATGCAAGCCGGTGCGGAATATTCAGAAGCCGCCAGAGGTGTGGGCGGGACGCCCCCACGACAGCCGCCGGGACGGCGGCGCTACTCGAGACGCTCATGTGCCGCTGCGAGGCTCGATTTATTTTTGTTTCGCGGCGCTTTCATCGCCGAAGAGATTGACCACGACTGCAACGTCAAACTTTGAGTAGTACTTTTTCACGTCTGCTGCGCCATACTTCTTGCGAAATTTCTCGGCCACTGAAGAAACTGCTTTGGGGTCGGTGACGAGTGTGGCTTGGAAATCCTCTGCTGCGCTTCTGGTTGAGATCTGGATCCAAGGATTGCGCATCAGATTTTCGTACCACTGTGTCTCGGAACCCTGCACCGGCAACAAGAACAACTTGTCTTGCTCGAGCACGAACCATACCGGACGGGTCGTGACCTTCCCCGACTTGCGTCCAATAACGCTGACATGAACCTCGCGGTCGCGCTGCAGCAGAGTCTTCAATTTATCTTTTTCTTTCGGCATGCTGCCTCCCGGGATTTTCAGTTTCCCGCGCACATAATCATACCCTTGACAGTGAGCAACGGCGCATCGCGATAGGTGCGGCGGGTATGGGTCGAACATCTCGATGTCACGTGTCGGCGGACCTCGCGGGAGACCTCGCAGCGCCCCGACCGTGCGGGCAAGACGCCGATGCTACATGTTATGCTGCTTGAAGTTACAGGTGGGGCGGTTAGCTCAGCTGGTTAGAGCGCCTGCCTTACAAGCAGGAGGTCGCAGGTTCGAGTCCTGCACTGCCCACCAACTCTTCTGAGCGGGATCTTGCGGACCATTCATTACCTCACAGCCTTTCCGGCATTCTTCTTCAGCGTGGGATCGGAGTGAGACCGTTCTTGCGAATTTTATCTATGCTTAACACCCTGTACCAGGATTTTCCGTCGCGCCAATTTGGCTCGACCTCCGTCCAGAATTCCTCATAGCCTTTCTTTGTTGCAGCCAGGAATTCGTCGTAGGAGTGGCTGGTGATTACTGGCTGCTTAGCGTCGAACGGCTGATCGTCGGGCCGCGGACCACTGCCCAGCATAGTCGTCTCCAGGAATGCCAGTTGGTCGCGCTGCGAATGGCTAATGCCTTTCGTTTTTTCGTCGAGGTAATAGCCAACAAACATGTGTCCCGGCTTCATGACCAGTACTGGGGAAATGCCGATTTTGTACAGAACCGACGCAAACAGGACGGAGCCATCTACGCAATTAGCCTCGCCCCTGCCCGCGCTCTGATAGGCGAAGCGGACACTTTGGCTCTGGATACTGTCAGACAAAGCAGAAGGACGCGTTATGCTGGAATACCTGACATCCCGGTGCTGGAGAGCGTTCCAGATTGCGAAGACCTGCATTCGCACAGCTTCTTTCGATGCGCGGCCGGAGTTGTATCCGTAAAATTCTGAAACCCCGTGCCACTTCAATGCCTCGTGCAAAAGTTGATCGACGATGGGACTATTCTCGTTGACGAAGGCGGCAAACAAATGGGAATAGTCGTGGAGATTTCCTTTCGAGTCGACCGACCTGGTGGGCACGTCGTTGACTGCGCGAATCTGAACGTGCACGGTTTTCTGTCCCAGGTTTTCGCCATCAGCTTTCACGCTGATCACCGTCGTGGTCGGAAACGCCTCGTCGTTGAAGGTCAGCTTATGCGTGTCCCATCGCGGTGTGGGCGCGATCCAGTATTGTCGATCCGCAGTTTTCAAGACGGCATCGCAAGAGCTCTTGGCTAAGAAAAATCCATCTACCATGACCTCGATATGCACGCGTGTACTTGGGGAAGAAGATTTCACGCGAACGCGGAATGTGCCGTGCGGATCACAGAGGATTCCGCTTGCTCCGGGCTGTGGTGGGACGGCAGCAGTTGAAAGAATCACCGAAGGGAAGACCTGATCTGGAATCACCGGCTCCCAAGTCACGACGGGCTTGGACGCGGCCTGCGCTAATTGCTGCGTCACGGCTGCAGCCAACAGCGCGAGGATAATGGTTCTTTTCACGGCCGCTCGTTTGCTTTGGCTGAGAATCAGAGTGTTTGCTCGCTTCTTTATTATTATTACGGTTCTTAACTTTTGTTTTAACTTCTGCATTAATTCGAGTACGCGCAAGTGGCACTTTAAACCGCGGATGCAGTTCGAGACAAACCTGCAGCTCGCATCGAAAACTCAGTTTACGTGAGGCCGCTCGACTACGAAAGAATCACTCAGATTTGAAGCCGACCTTTTCCATGGCCGATGCTGCTTCCGGATTTTTCATGAACGTTTCCCAGACGAATCCGGAGCGATAGTTCTCCGCCATCAGCATGGTAATGCCGAGGTCGATGCCGAGCACATCCGGGTTGTACCATCCTTCGATCGGATTGAATGCATCGGCAAAACCGTAAGGCGTCCAAGCCAGTGGATAGCGGCTGCGGATGGTGCGCAGCACTTGAATGCAATCTTCGAACACGAAAGGCAACGAGCCTCCCGTGGCGCACGGAACGATGGAGCCATCGATCATTCCATGTGCCGGAGGTCCGCCCCAGGCCGTGTAGCCGTGCGTGGAATCGGATGCTGTGATACCCCAGAGGTCTTCGCTGTAATCCGGAAGACCTCCCTTCAGGCTCAGGCAAAATAATTTGTGCGCCTTGGTGGCCTGGATGGAGTTCTCAAAATAGTTTGCATAGTCGTCGCGCTTGTCGCGGAAATCAAACCACGCGTGAGAATACTGATGGGTGAAGAGTGGATCGTTTCCGGAGATGTATTCGACGCCCGTGTAATCGATCTTCGGCCGCGCCCAAGCCCGCCAGCTTTCCGGTGAGACTGGATGAGTGGGCGATCCAATGGCGAGCAGGTAGAGCATCATCAGTTCGCAGTAACGATTCCAGCGCGACTTCAGGAAGCCGGTTTCCGGCAGCCAGCCCATTGAAAATGTCGTGCCTCCATTGAGCATCCAGGGCCAATCGACGCGCTCATAAATTTTGGTGGCCAGCTCTTTGATTTCCGGGTCAGCGAAATACTGGCGCGCGGTAAGCACTCCGCATAAGAGGATGGTGCTGTCGATCGACGACAGTTCACATTTGTGCAATCGCTGCCCAGTTTCCATGTGGACAAAGTGGTAAAAAAAACCATGTTCGTGAGGCATTTGATTGTGGATGAATCGGAGTGTGCGGCGTGTCCGATTTACAATCTCACGCGGCTTCGCGAAACCTCGTTGATCGGCGATGCAGAGCGCGGTCAGGCCGAACCCTGTTGCGGCGATGCTCGATAGAGTGCGCCGATCCTGGCGGCTGGTTTGGGCGCGGTCTTTTACCTGCCCGGTAGCGGCGCTGGCCTCGTGCCAGAAAAATCGAAACGAAGCCTCTTGAATTTCTTCGAGGAGTTCCTCGTCAGTGCCCGCGTACGGGACTTGCGCACTGTGGCGAGCGGCGAACGCGCGGCCTGGAATGGTCGCGAGAGCCGCGGCAGCCAATCCGCCGCCGCAGACTCGCAGAGCTTGTCTTCTACTGAGCGGCCGCTGGCCAGTCACGTGCCGGAGGATCTCCACTTCTAACCCGATAGGTTTTACTTCACTTCGTTCTACGTGAATCCGTGGCTGCTTCCCAATTACTTCAGTTCAATTACCGCCAGCCCCTGTGCGGGTAGAGTGAGGGTTAACGTGCCATTCTTCAGGGCGCGCTTCTCGGGGACGGGAAGTGCTGCGGCGTGCTGTAGATCCTCGATCTGTTTTGGCGTGGGATAGCGCGGCGATCCCATCTTTTCATACAGTGGGCGCACATCCCCGTGACCGCCGTCCACGCGCGAAATCATAGCTTGCTTGGCTTTCGCGCCTTTGAATTCGAGGGTGACGGTTTTGCTGCTTCCTGGCGGACCTTCTTTCGAATTTGGCGGGGCATAGTTCCAGACTGCAAGCACCAGCGTGCCATCTCTTCTTTTCGTGAGCAGCGCGGAATCGGAATCGACGGCGATTCGTTGATCGCCAAGCTCATGCAATAACTTGAAAGCGGCGAAGGCGGGTTTCGGAATATCGTCGACCGCGATCAAACCAAATCCGCCATAGAATGGAGTTTTGACGACACCCTGTTCTTCGAAAACGTCGGAGAACGTCCAGTAGGACATCATGTCTACCAGGCCGTCGCATTGGCGGATCGTATCGGCCATCCACGGCCCCATGAAGGTTGAGTCTGTGACGTCCGGTTCATTCATGTAGCTGGCGTTGAACTCAGTCCAGATCAAGGGCAACTGCGGCATCGGAGACGCCTTGATCTGATCGTGGACTTTTCGCACGGCGCGGCAAACCATTTGATTGCGCGGGATTTCTTCATGCGTGCCGAACACGTCTTCGGCTTTGTCGTTGCCGTAGACGTGGGACGAAACGAAATCCACGGGCACCTGATTTTTCGAGCAGTGCGCGATGAAGGCGTCGGCCCATCCCGCCTGTGCTGTCGAGGGCCCACCTACGCGCAAGTGCGTGTCCACAGCCTTTAGCGCTTTCGCGGTGTGGTCGTACAGCTCCCAGTAAGTGGATTGTTTAGGATCGCCGCCCCAGAAATCCAGGTTGGGCTCATTCCAAACCTCGAAATACCATTTGCCGACTTCGTCAATTCCGTAGCGTTCGATGATGTGTTTCGCGAACTGCGTGATCAGGGCGTCCCACTTGTTCCAGTCCTTCGGTGGTGAAATATTCGGCTTGTACCAAAAAGCATGGGGCATGTTGCGGGCCGCGAGGGCGTTGGGCATGAAGCTGAGTTCCACGAATGGTTTTGCCCCGTCGGCGAGCAGTTCGTCGTAAATCTGGTCGACGTAGGAAAAATTGTAGACCGGCTGACCGTGCTCGTCCTCGCTGTACACGCCAACTTCATCATGGAAGATGCCATGGAAGCGAACATAGCGGAAATCGGTGGCTTGCCTTACCTCGCGAAGATCTTTTCGGTAATTGTCGCGAAGGGCGAGAACCGCGCGCCCGGAGCCGAACATCTGCTCCCAGAAGTGCGGGAACGGCGTCGCGGGCGCGCTGGCATCGAGCACAATCTGCTGCGCGGAGGATTGCGAATGAGAGGATTGCGAATGAGCCGATACGCCGAGGATCAGGAACAGCAGACTGGAAATCAGCGCCTTAGAAAAACGAGATCGATGCACGACAAACCTCCTGGAATTCAGCGAAAGTAAAACTCGACAGCATTCAAGGCTGCGCCTTCAGCACCGGAAAGTGGCGATCTGCTTTTGCGGTGCTCTGCCTGACGATGAACTCGGGTTCAACCACAATTTGTTTTGCACCCCACTTTGCCGAGGGCTGGCCGACGCCGCGCAACACGACCTCGGCGGCGATTCGTCCCATCTTGCGCAGCGGTTGTTTCACCGTGGTGAGTTCAGGGCTGGAGTGCGACGCACTCTGTATGTCATCGAATCCCACCACTGAAACATCCTCTGGAACGTGCAGATTCGAGTGCCGCAGTGCGCGCATCGCACCCAGCGCGGAAATATCGTTAAACGCGAAAATCGCGGTGAAGGGCTCTCTGGCGTGAATCAATTTCTTCACCGCCTTGTAACCGACCTGGGGCGACGGAGAATCTTCTCCTAGCTGCACCGTGAGTTTCGATCGCACTTCAAGGCCAAGGCGCATTGCCGCTTCCATGTTGGCTTTCCAGCGCACTTCGGTGTCGGAGCTGAACTGCTGACCTTTAATGAAAGCAATCTTGCGGTGCCCAAGGTGCAACAGATGCTGGAGTGCGAGTTCCGAAGCGCGGTCGTGATCGAGCACAATGTTGGTTACGCCTGGCGCCTGGTTGTGGCCGGAAATCGTCGCCACCGGCACGGGCAGCGCGTGATGCCACGGCGTGTCGATCGCGATGACGCCATCCACATTCCGGTCGAGAAACATCTTCGGATACTCTTCGATCAAATCGGCGCGATGGCGGTGACTGGTGACGAAGTAGAAGTAGCCCTCTTCGAGCAGATAGTCCTCGATGCCCCCCAGCACAGTTGCGGTATAACCTTCGCTGATTTCCGGTACAACGACGCCGACGGTGAAGCTGCGGCGAGTGCGGAGCGAACGCGCCAGAAAATTTGGGCGGTAGTTGAGTTTCCGCGCCGCCGCCAGTATGCGTTCTTTGGTTTCCTCCGGAATCGAGTCGGCGTGCGAAGAACGATTCAGCACCAGCGACACCGTGGCCGGGGAAAATCCCAGATGATCGGCCAGGTGCCTCAAGCTCGTCGGATTTTGCACTCGGGAAGATTTTTTTCCGGAATGTGCGCGCTTTTTTTTGCCGGGCACGTTGCGCAGTCTCGCACATCGCAGAGCCGTTATACAAGGCATTTCCGGGCAATTTGCTTGACAGTGCTCTAACGCACATGATATCAACGACCGTTGACTCATAATGCAGGTAAATCGATTTATTGCCGTTTTAGTACGGTATCCCTATTCTTGGGAAGAATTATTAACACCCAAAATTTGCTGGCCGAGGAGCGCTCCATGTTGAGCATGACGAGAGGGAATTTGCTGGCCCGGTGGCTGGTGGTTGTCAGTTTTTCTCTGATGTTTCTAATCGGATCCGCGCAAGCGCAGTTCCGCGGCTCGCTCAGCGGAACGGTGACTGATGCCCAAGGCGCAGTGGTTGCCGGCGCGAAGGTGACCCTGGTAGACAGGGGCACGAACCGGACCGTGGTGGCTACCTCCGACGCCAGCGGCCTTTACCAACTCAACGCACTGCCTCCCGATGACTACAGGCTCACTGTGGAGCACCAGGGTTTCAACAAGAAGGTGCTCGAGCATGTCACGATCATTCCCGAGCAGCCGAATGCACTGAACCTGCAACTTGAGATTGGCCAAGTCCAGACGACCGTAACGGTTTCGGGTGAAACCCTGGCGCTGGATACGGAGACGGCCACAGTAAGCGGCACGATCACAAGTAACCAGATCCAGCACATGCCGTCGTTCAATCGCGACGTGTTTCAGCTGGCCCAATTGGCGCCCGGGGTTTTTGGAGACGGCTCGCAGGGCACTGGCGGCGGGTCGTACGAGACCCCTGGGAACCAGGGGCCGGGCGGGTCGAGCAATGGTAATGCAGGCATTTTCGCGACCGAAAACGGCCCGCAAATTCAGAGCGCTGGTGGCCAGTACGAGACCAACGGAATAACCGTAGACGGCATCAGCACTGTAAGTGCAGTGTGGGGCGGTACGTCGGTAATCACGCCGAGTGAAGATTCGGTCCAAGACATGAAGGTGGTTTCCAATAATTACGATGCGGAGTTCGGGCGCTTCAGCGGCGCTCAGATCATAGTCATATCGAAGGGTGGCACTAACGACCTGCACGGCAGCTTGTTCTTTAAGATGTCGCGGCCAGGGCTTGATGCCTATCAGACCTATAACGGCCTTGGTTCGCTTCTGCCCGGCACAGCAGCCGCGCGCGGTTTGAACCGTGATGAGGCCCGAACCAACAACTACGGCGGCAGTTTGGGTGGCCCGATCTGGAAAAACAAGCTTTTTGCCTTTTTCAATATCGAGACTAGTCCCCTGCAGGCCTCCAGCACGGCGCAGGGCTGGTATGAGACGTCGCAATTTGACGCTCTGACGGGAACCGTGGGGCCTGTTGCCTCACAGTATCTCTCCCATCCGGGAAACGCAGTTTCTTCGAGCGCGATCGTTGCGCGTACCTGCTCGCAGATCGCACTGAACGAAGGCGTGAACTGCGCCACCATCACCAGCGCGTCGGGTGCCCCGGAAGGCTTGGATATAGGTTCGCCGTTGACGACCGGCATAGGCGTGCAGGATCTGACCTACGGAGGCGATCAAAGTACACCCGGCGTGGGCGGGGGACTGGATGGGGTGCCGGACATCGCGTTCTTCAACACCGTAAATCCCACGACAACATCCCAAAAACAATACAACGGTCGCCTCGATGCCGATCTAACCGCAAAAGACAGGCTCAGCTTTACGATCTATTGGGTGCCGGTTTCAACTACGGATTACAATGGCCCGACTCGTTCGGAAAACCTGTGGCATCACCAGCAAGTGAACGACGCCTTTTCGCTGATCTGGAACCATACCTTCTCACCCACTTTGCTGAATCAGGCGCGCGCCAATGCCGCAGGCTGGCGCTGGAATGAGGTTGCCACTAACCCGCAGGAGCCTTTCGGTCTGCCGCAGGGCAATATCGGTAACGCTGGATCCGCGGATATTAACTACTTCGGGGCCCCGGGACCGAGCAACTTCGACCAGTGGACCTACAGCTACAACGACGTCCTTACTAAGATAGTTGGCCGTCACAGCATCAAAGCCGGGGGCGAATTCACCCAGCTGTATTTCCTGCAGAACCCTACCTACAACGCGCGGCCCAGTTACAATTTCAACAACCTGTGGGATTTCGCCAACGATGCCCCCGTTTTCGAGGGCGGACAGTTCAATGCCAAAACCGGAGAACCGTTTGCAAACCGCCAGGACAACCGCGAAAACCTGGGGGGCGTTTTTGTGCAGGACGACTACAAGATCCGCCCGAACCTGACCTTCAATTTGGGCCTGCGGTACTCTTATTTCGGAGCGCTCCACTCCACGGAGAATAACCTGGATGTGCTGCAATTCGGATCGGGCGCGAATGCGCTGACGGGCATGAACGTTCGGGTAGGCGGCAACCTTTATACCCCGCAGAAGAACAATTTCGGCCCGGTGGTTGGATTTGCATGGTCTCCGAACCAGTACCAGAACAAGACGGTGATTCGCGGCGGATTCGGCATCAGTTACAATCAAAACGAAATCGCGATCACGTCAAATGGCGTGGGAAACCCGCCCAATGCGGTAAATGCAGCCTTCAACTGCCCCTACCTTCCAGGCGGGGTCGGATATACTACGAATCCCTCTTGCGCCAACACAGGAATTCTTTACCAAACCGCGACCGATGTTAACTCTCTCTTTGGATATCCACCCAACCCGGCCGCGATTACAACCTTTGGCAGCAACAATCTACCGATCTGTCCTGCACCTTGCACGACGCCAACCAACGTAACGGGATTCCCGTCGAACCCGAAGACGACAGCCATCTACCACTACTCGCTGGACATTCAGGAACAGTTACCGTTTAAGTCAGTGTTTACGCTGGGTTACCAGGGCAACGAGTCGCGGCACCTGCTGGTACAAAACAACTGGATGGCAATTGGCGCGACTCAAGGGCTGGCATTCAATCCGGGCATCCAAAGCGTGGACTACTACGAGAACGCGGGCAACGGGAACTACAATGCACTGCTTGGCACTCTCACGCACAATTTCTCGCGCGGCTTCCAGGCTACGGCGCAATACACGTGGTCGAAAGCCATGGATGAGAACTCAGGCCCGTACTATGAGGATCCGTATCCATACAATACGAACGCGGCCTACGGGCGGGCTAGCTACAACGCGACGAATGCGTTCAAGCTCTTCGGGTTGTGGCAACCTGTCTTCTTCCACGGCAGCCACAGCTGGGTCGAGAAGGTCGCGGGAGGCTGGTCTCTAAGCGGCATCTGGAATGTGCACTCAGGCTTCCCCTGGACTCCAAGCTACGGCCTCACGAATAATGTGTATTACGTGCAGAGCGGCTACGGCTCGCTCCGCCCTGCGGCTGAATTGCCGGGAGCGGGCTTGAGCACCTCTAATAGCACATTCGAGCAGCACACCAACCCGAATTACGGCGGCAACGGCACTACCTTTTTCGCCGCTCCGACTTACACAGCGGGGCCGAGCTTTCCGGCGTCTACCACGGCAGCGCCCACGCCCGGAATCCAACGCGACACTCTGAATGGGCCAGGCTATAACGACGTGGATGCCAGCCTAGCCAAGGGCTTTGGGCTTCCGAGACTCAAGGGGCTGGGCGAGAACGCGAAGTTCGAAATCCGCGCCGACGCCTACAACCTGTTCAACAAAACGAACCTGAACGGTCAATGTATCGACTCGTATCTGGGTGCAGTGAGCCCTAACGGTACGCTAAGTGGAACCCCCAATTCGGACTTCGGCGTGGTTGGTTGCGGATTGGGCAGCAGGACGGTACAACTCCAAGCCCGATTCAGCTTCTAACTCACACCCTATCGCCGGGGCGCGTCTCGCAGGAGACGCGCCTTTTACTTTTTAGAGTCAGGGCTAATGAGATTTAACGGCGACTCGGCCGGGCTTGAATCCGATCCGGTCGAGCATGGGCTCGATCTCCGGGTTCGACATAAATAATTTCCAGATCAATCCCGTGCGATAGTTCTCGACCATTACCGTGATGGGAGCCTGGTTCAGTCCCATGAAAATCGGCGACACCCAGTCTTCGCTCAAGTTGATAGCATCGCGCGGGCCGTACTCGCCCCAGGCGCGGTCGCCGAGATCGCGATAAATGTGTTTGAACGCGGCCATCGAAGCCTGCGGCGTGTAGGGAAAAGAGGATAGCGCGCCGGTGAACGTCATGGTTCCGTCGTCCATGCGGGGAGTGGGTTCGTGAGGCATGTAGCCGTCAGCACCATCGCTCGCAGTTAAGCCCCAAAAGTTCGCTCCGTAACCTTGGTAGTGGCCGGGATTCTCAATGCAGTAAGCGAGATTGATCTTTGCAATCGCCTGATTGTCGTTGAAATAATCTGTGAAGCGGTCGTGAATGCCGCGGGCGTCGAATCCCATGTACGAATAGTGAGTGAAGAACAGCGGTCCACCGCTGCCCACGCCAACGTCAAGCTTGATGCCATAGTAGCTGTGGCCATTCACGTAGCGATCGCCTTCGTGCGTGGCTGACCATCCCTGGCGATACTTCGCGCCCGCCTCGCCCTGATTGGCCCATCCGGAGTAGTAAAGCTCGGCGGGAACGGCGTGAGTGGGCGAAGCGATCGCCAGCAGATAAACGATTATGGCCTCGTTATATCCGGTGAGCCGATGGTTAATGTGCCACGACCACTCCGGCGACCAATGCCAATAGAGCGCATCGCTCTGCGGAGATCGCCGGTACCAGTCCCACTCAACCGTTTCCCAGAGATGCGAAATTCTTTGGAACAGATCTTTCTCATGCACAGCCGGACCGTTGAAATACTGTCGCGCCGAAAGCAGGCCTTCCATCAGAAAAGCAGTCTCGACGAGATCGCCGCCATTATCGAACCTGCCGAAAACCGGAAGAGTCTTTGCGGAATCGCCGTCCATGAAGTGAGACCAGACACCGTGATAGCGCGGAGCTTTCTCGATAAACGTGACAATCTTAGTGAGCCGTTCGAGTCCCTGCTCGCGCGTAATGAAGCCTCGATCCACGCCGACAAGCAGCGCCATGATTCCAAAGCCGCTCGCCCCGGTTGCAACAATGCGATCGTCGCCGGGAATATTTTCCAAAGTCATTCCAGAAATAGGATGCGCGCCTTCCCAGTAGTAGCGGAAACACGCCTCCTGCAACATCGTGAGAAGTTCATCGTCACTCAATGTTTTTGTTGCAGCAGACGCTTCGTTAGAAAATGGAGACAGCTTGTATCGATGATCCGAAGCTGCAACTTTGTACCGCGCGCTGACTCCGGGCTTGCCGAGAAAGTCGGCGTAGCGATTAACTCCAGGGACTTGAATGCCAATCGGCGTGAAGTCGCTGCCATCAAGCGAGCGGTAAACCACATAGCGCTCGAGAGCGGCCTCGTTAACCGAGTCCCAACTGATATCGACGTGACGCTCATAACCCTTAGCGCGAACATTCTGAGGAGCAGGGAGGCTCGAAGCCGTTCCTGCCGGCGCACTCGCCGCAGCCAACCTGTCATCGATCATGAACTCATCCACAATCAGAGTGTGCTCTGCGCCGTCGCTTTGATTCTGCACAAAGACGACTTTCTCCACATGCTGAAGCTCTAATTCATGAATGGAGGCAGTCTTGAATTCATCCAGAGGAATCTGAACTTGCACCCATTTTCCTGGCGCAAGACTTGCAACGAACTTTTCGAGGGGAAGCGAATTTGAGAAATTGCCACCAGCGTCGGAGACTTGAATGAGCGGTAACGAGCTGGCCGGAATGCCTGCAGCCGAGAAGCACCAGAAAAAAAGAGTATCTCCGTGAAATGCGATTTCGCGATTTCTGAAGTTAATTGCACTAATGCCAGCCTCCCACCCGCCATCAGGAACAGAACGCCACTTCAACCGCAGAGCGTTGGGAGGCGTATAAAACAAATCGCGGCTGACGGGAAGTTTTCCATGGATGAGTTCGAGGGCGGAAGGAGCGGAAGCTCTACCGGAGCTGTAGTAGTAAGCATCCGGTTCAAGACTGTTGTCGAAAAGAGTGTGCTTGTAATACTGAGTATCCGCTTTGGCGAATGGAAAAATAGCGGCCAGAAACAGGAACTGCAATACTAAGCGTGACGCGTATTGAAACGAAGCTCGGTTGTTCATTTCCTAGAATGCTATGGGTATCGTGATCCATTGGCAAGCAAGACGCACGCAGGAGAATTCATTTTCGAGATCGCTGGAGAGAGGCACGCGGCGATTGAGATTGTTTCTATTTTATTCAGTCGCTGCTGCACTGCTTCGCCAAATCCAACAGCTGTCTGTTACAATTTAGTTCGCGGAGCAGGGACAGCTGCTCCGATTTAGTTTTGTGTGGCGCAAACACGGGCTACCTGTTAGCCCGGTGAAAATAGCGTGGGGACGTAGTTCAGTTGGTTAGAACGCTGCCCTGTCACGGCAGAGGCCGCGGGTTCGAGTCCCGTCGTCCCCGCCATTCTTTTCAAGCACTTGCAACCCTAGCGTCCAGCAAATCAGGGGATGTTAGGGGACGATAAGCGCCGAACGAGAATGGTTCCATTCGAGAACAACTCCAAACAGCGCTCATTGGATTAGGTTTGTCTTCGGCAAAATACCTGTCGGCAAAATAGCGTCGACCAATTTGTCCTGTGCCAAACGTTTGGTCTTCGATGTCGCCTGCAGGTACTTGTTCGTGACATGAAGGTTGCTGTGCCGCAAGTAGTCGCGGATGGTGAGTTGATGTTCGCCCATCTCCGCCAGCATTGTTCCGACCGAATGTCGAAACGTGTGCCAGCCCACACCCGTGATTCCGATCCGACTGAATGCAGGCTGTATTTTCTTCTTCAGGACTGAAGCTAGATCTAACGGCTTGCTGCCTTGCAGTCTTTCGGAAGGGAATACGAAATCTTCCGGTTTGTTGTAGAGACTTTGCGATCTCCACTCCTGCAAGGAATACTTCAGGCTTGGATGCATCGGCAACAGCTTTGCAGACGCTTCCGTTTTTGTGCTCTTCAGGTTTCCACCTCGACGCCAGTAATACGAGTGTTGGACGCTGATGCTCATGTTGTCGAAATCGCACGACAGCCAACGTAGCGCCCCGAGTTCGCCTTGACGTATACCCAAGGCTCCTTCGAGGAACACGAGCAACTGATCCCGAAACTCCAGTTCTGCTAAACCAAGCTTGACCTGTTCCGGTGACAAAACTAAAGGGGATCTCTGACGTTTGGCGCTGATCCGCACGCCAGTGCTCGGGCCTCGCTTGCCTCCACTCCCTACCGGTATCCCTGAAGAGATGGGATTGTAGCCACAAAATTTCCACCGAACGGCATGCGAAAACAAAGCCGACATCACACATTTGATTTTGGCTTTGGTTCCATCCGCAACTCCGGTCGCTCGTAGCCAACGCTCTACCTCGACAGTTTTGACTTGTTCTAGTGGTAGATTGCCCCAACGTGGAACAATCCAGTTTTTCGCGTAGATTATGTACGCGTCCTGTGTGGATAGTGCTTTGAGAGGCAACTCCTCTTGAGAGTAGTGCTCCCAGAGCGTGTTGATCGTGGTTCGCCGAAGGTTCCTGTGTTCGCAGCGATTGTTGATGGTTAGCCGAAGAGCGTCTGCTGCTGAGTGTGCCGCAGATTCGGTCGGGTATTTCTTCACATCCCCAACCTGGGCTTTGCGGTGCATCAGCTTCCCGTTGATGTCTTCTTCCCACCATCGGTAGACCCAGACTGCCGGTCCCTTCTTCCGCTCTTCTCGTTCGACGCTTCCGTGTTGGTAACGTGTCCGTCTAAACAAAGTTTCTCCTTTGCTTAAACGGTGTCGGCGGACACCGTGAGAATAGATCGGCGATTCGTTTCGGTCGAGATGTTTTTTGTTCCTCACGGTGCCGACGGTCAGCTGGCGAGCTTGCCGAGCCAACGATCCAGCGTGGAGGCACGAAAGCGCCAACGTTTTCCAACCTGAACAGCGGGAATTGATCCACGCCGTGCTTTCGTGCGAAGAGTTCGAGGGTGCATTCTGAGAAGCCTCGCGGCTTCTTCGGTGTCTAGCAGTGGTTCAAAATCTCTTTGACTCTGAACCTGTTTTCGCTCTCTAATGTCCTCGGCTGCCAGGTCGATAGTTTCATTCGCGTTCTCTTGCATTGGAGCACCACCTCACATCGCAGCGCTGGGTTAAAGTCCAGTTGATCTCCCAGCCGGTGATCGGGTTCTAAACTGGAAGCAGATATTGGTCAAACGGGTTCACGAGGTGTTTTTCGCGTATCTAACAGGTCACGTGATGAGTGCTAAGTAACCGTTTGCAGCGCAATCATTTAGCGCGCTTTATCAAAGATCCCCGATGGCACGGTGGTTGGGTGGCGCCGATCTACGAGGGGGAACTCATGCATCCGCTGCCTGCTGCTCGTAACAGCTTTGAAGTGTGCTGGTTACGCCAAACAACCGCACGTACAACTGGAAAGGATTCGAGTGTGGCTGATTGGGTCACCACCCGTAGCGATCTCAGTTGAAAAGTCACACCGATGAGAGGGCGATTCACAACTGGCCGCCGGGTTTGCCAATTCGCCCTAGAAACATGATGGGATTTCGCGCCCATTTGACGAATTCCGGACACTACGGTAAACAGCGGGATGAGGTGCGACATGAAGATCGAAAAAGCAACCGCCGGTTCGGAGACGACTGAGGCTAAGAGAAACATCGTTGCGAGCATCGAGTTCGCAGTCCGGGCCTCGTTGCACGAAGAATACGTTGACGCAGACTTCGTCCATTCCATTTTCGGGAAGATTACTGCAAAGTCTGGGGATCGGGGAGACGAAGAGGACGCTGGTTACGTAAAAGCGTCGTTGGTGCAATTCGGTGAAGCCATGGATCATGGCATTAGCACTGAGAGGCTGGGAGATGGCATCGAAGGGGGTATTGCCGAATACTGGGAGCTCCTGTTCGACTTGAATACCGGTTGCTGGAAAGAAGAAGTGCAAGATGAATATGAGGCCTCCGGATGCGATCTGTTAATCATCGATTGCATGGAGATCAGTCCGAGATTTCGAGGAACGGGAGTCGGCCCAATTGCCGTCGGTAGGATTATCGACATCTTCGGTCCAGTTTGCGGATTGATAGCGTGCAAACCTTGGCCGCTGCAATTTACTCCTGCCTTCGCCCGCGATCGGAAAGCGTTGAACAGACTGAAAGCACCCAACGTTGGAAGAGATGAGGCGATCCACAAGCTGAGGGCGTATTGGTCTCGCCTTGGCTTCTGGCCGCTCGGTGAAACGGGGATTCATCTGCTTGGTATGGCCCAGAGAGGATCGGGTGAGTCAAGCAAGAGATGTTTCGCTTGACAGTACGAGCTTCGCCACAAGTGTTTCGTACGGGACTGCAACTGGCTACAGTTCCGTAACGTCCGGCTCACGGGATCTAGAGATTTACCCGTCTGGCGTCACCACGGCCTACATCAACACAACAATAGATTTGAGTTCGGGCAGCACCTACACGGTCATGTCGGCCAACGTCCTTTCCAACGCGAGCGCTTTGCTACTAACCGACGATAACTCTACTCCGTCGTCAAACACTGCAGAACTGCGGATCGTCAATGCATCACCTGGCTTAGGAACGGTGGATGTCTATGTTGTATCGCCCGGTACAAACCTGAGTTCCGTGTCGCCCACAATTAGCAATTTCGCATTTGAAGGGGTTCGGACTACAAATCGCTCACTGCGGGTACAGCTTATGAGGTTTATTTCACGTCGCCCGATGAGAAAACCGCGCTTGTCGATAGTGGACCTGTCACTTACAGCAATGGACAGATCCGCACGATGGTGACGTTAAACGGAAATGCCGGCGGTTACACGCTGACCACACTCGATGATCTGAACTAGGCAGCTGATCGAACGACCAGTAAAAGCGCACGAGCGTTGAGATCACGCTACCGAAACTCTGAAATTAGTTAGGATTTCAGCAAACCGAAATGATTGCCGCGGAACTAAAGATACGCTCCAATTGCGCCTGCCGTACTGAACCTGTTTCATTCGTAACGCAATGCTTCAATTGGATCAAGCGCGGCAGCTTTTCGAGCCGGATAAAAACCGAAGAAAACGCCGACCACAAAGCAAACACCGAAGGCAAGGATTATTGAACCGGAAGAAACGATGGCCCTGAAATCGGCCACAACCGCGACCATCTTCGAGGCACCAAAGCCAACCAGAACTCCAATTAAGCCTCCCAGCAGACTGAGAGTTATTGCTTCGATGAGGAACTGCAACATGATGTCGGTGGTTTGTCCCCCGACCGCGTTGCGGATTCCGACCTCACGCGTCCTTTCGGTAACGCTCACGAGCATAATGTTCATGATACCGATTCCCCCCACGAGTAAGGACATACCACCGATAGCGCCGAGCAGGAGTGTGATAACACTTGAAACCGACCTGACCGTATCGGCGATTTCCTTTTGATTAAGGATGTTGAAGTCATCCTCAGCCCGGTCTCCCAGGCGGTGACGCTGACGGAGCATGCTGGTGATTTCTTGTTGCGCGGCCGCCATTCTATCCGCGCTTATAATCTGGATGTTCACGGAGCGGAGATATTTGTCACCAGTGATAAGCTTCATGGCCGTTGTGTAAGGGATGACGATGCGATCGTCCTGGTTCTGGCCCCCCATTCCGGCCCCCTTGCCGGTGAGAACCCCAATAATGGCGAAGGGAATGTTTTTCACCCTTACCGTCTGGCCAATGGGATTCACAGGTCCGAAGAGTTCGTTGGCCGCCTTCGACCCCATCACTGCTACCTTCGCGGCGCTATGCACTTCACGGTCCGTGAACATCGCACCGGAAGCAATCGCCCAATTACGGATTGTCAGGTAATCCGGTGATTCACCCGCGATCGTGGTAGACCAGTTGCGGCCGAGGCTGACAGCCTGCGCGGTGGAAACATCCTCCGGACTGACAGCCTTGACGTCAGGTATTTCGTGGCGGATTGCATCGGTGTCGGCGAGCGTAATCGTACTCGCACTACCGGAACCGGAATTTACTCCAGTGGAGCGGCGGCTGCCGGCAAACACGGTCAAAAGATTCTGCCCGAGAGCAGCCACCTGAGACTCGATGCGTACTTGGGCTCCGTCGCCTACCGCCACCATGGCTACGACAGAGGCGACTCCGATAATGATGCCCAAAGCAGTGAGACTGGAACGCAATTTATTGCGGTACAGCGCTCGCAATGCGAGCAATGAAGTCAGTGATAACCGCAGCAATAACGTTCGAATGTAATCGAACACCCCGATCGTTGAGTAGGTCATGGGAAGCGACGCGGCCTTTCTTTCCTGCTGGGGGGGCGGTTTTTGATCCCGAAGCGCAATGCGTCGGCTCTCATTCAAACTGTCGCTTACCACGATCCCGTCTCTCATCACAATGTTGCGCTTGCAGTAGGCGGCTATATCCAACTCATGGGTTACCATCACGACCGTAGTGCCTGAGTCGTTGAGTTCCTGAAGGAAACCCATGATCTCAGTGCTAGTGCGAGTATCGAGATTTCCAGTCGGTTCATCAGCCAGGATTAGTTCTGGTTCATTCACGAGGGCCCGAGCGATTGCAGTTCGTTGCTGTTGCCCTCCAGACAACTCGCTGGGGTGATGGCGATAACGATCCCCGAGCCCCACTCTCTCCAGCGCTCGAATAGCGCGCTGACGCTGGACGCGCAAGGGAACGAGTGGATAACTGTAAAACATTGGAAGCTCCACGTTCTCCAAAGCGGACGTGCGCGCTAGTAGATTGAAGCTCTGAAAAACAAAGCCGAGTTTCTTATTGCGCAGTCTTGCCAATCCCTTGCGGCTAAGGTTCGCGACAGCGATACCGTCGAGAAGATAACTCCCACTCGTCGGTCGGTCCAGGCATCCGAGAATATTCATAAGCGTGGATTTCCCTGAACCGCTCGCGCCCATAACCGCTACGAACTCCCCACGATCAATGTTCAGAGTTATGTTATGGACGGCCACGACTTCCACGGGACCAGTTCTATACGTCTTAGCAACATTGCGGAACTGAATGAAGGGAGACGAGGTGGTTTGTGTGATCATTGCGCTTGAGGTGGCGGGCCGCTGAAACCTACGGATTTAGTTCCGGACGAAATTGTCGCAGTAACAAGTTGTGTACCTTCGGCAACGCCCTCCACTACTTCGGTGTTTATGCCATCGCTGATACCTGTCTTTACGATGACGGGAGTGAGTTTGATGCCACCGCTCGCCAGCGTATACACGAGGCGTTGATTATGCTGCAGTTTGCGCGAAGGTACCGGCTCGACAGTCGCAGCCTGCGGTGGCGAGTAACGCAGTGCCGTATTGGGGATTTGCAATGCATTGGCACGCTTCGCCACGAGGACGGTAACATCCGCTGTCATCCCGGGAAACAGTTTTTGTTTGGGATTCTTGACACCAATGATCGTCTGGTAGGTCACGACATTTTGCATAGTGGTCGGCGACTTGCGAACTTGCTTGACTGTGCCGTGGAAGACTTCGTCCGGATAGGCATCAACGGTAAATTCCACGGGTTGGCCTGTATGGACCTGTCCGATATCCGCCTCCGAAACGTCGGCGGTTATGTTCATCTCGGTAATGTCTTGCGCGATGGTGAACAGCACCGGAGTGCTCATGGCGGCAATCAGCGTCTGACCAAGATCCACTTTCCGCGAGATAACAATGCCGTCCACAGGGGCGGTGATCTTGCAATAGCCAAGATTGGCCTGCGCGCTTTGGACAGCAGCCTGCTTGGTTACGACGGTCGCTTCAGCTTGTGCCAGCTGCGCCGTGGCTTGGTCTAACTCCAACTGTGTCGCGGCGTGCTGGGGGGCAAGGATTTTCGTTCGCTCCAGGGTCTGGCGCTTGAGCGTGACGTCGGCCATCGCGCTGGCAAGTTCGCCTTGGGACTGGCGCAAGGTAGCTTCGTAGACAGTGGGATCGATTTCAGCAACCAGTTGGCCTTTTCTAACCGGGGAATTGAAATCTACAAACAAGCCCAAAATCTTGCCGGAAACCTGGCTCCCAACATCGACGCTCACCACGGCACTGAGTGAACCACTCGCGGTAACATTTTCCTGAATCGTGCCGCGTGCGACAGGGGACGTCTCATACCGAACGAGACCATCTTTTTGCCCGCAGCCTATAGACATAAGCAGTGTTAAGGCCGCTGCCACGATGGCCACTGCAGGGATCGGCCGCCGCAGACGCCATACCTCCCAGTTCAATCGGCCTTTTTTGGCTGGCCCCACAGATGATCCTGCCGTCAGGTTTCTTGTAATCAATTCCATACACCCCCCAACGCCTGATACAGAGAAATCAGACTTGAGAGTTTGTTGAATTGAGCCTGGATCAACGCCTGCTGAGCGTTGTATAGGTCTTGTTGCGCGGAAAGGACGCTCAAGTAAGTGTCCGCCCCATAGCGATAACGGATAGAAGCTAACTCGTAGCGTCTTTTTTCCGTATCGACTAAGTTTGCTTCTTGATCCGTCTGTTTTGAATAATTGCTGACGCCAATGAGCGCGTCGGCCACTTCACGGAATGCAACCTGGATAGCTTTTTCATAGTTGGCGACTTCAATGCGTTCGTTAATCTTCGCAGCGTCGAGATTTGCCCGGTTCTGTCCACCATTGAAAATCGGTAGAGAGATTTGCGGAGCAAAACTCCAAACCTGCGTCCCCGAACCGAACAGTTTCGAGAGCTCCGAACTGGTCGTGCCAATCGAACCCGTGAGGGTGATAGTCGGGAAGAATGCGGCCCGGGCGGCGCCTATGTTTGCATTTGCAGCCTTCAACGTGTGCTCGGCTTCCAAAATATCCGGTCTCCGCTGCAGCAATTCCGAAGGCAATCCTGCCCGGACCTCCGGAAGCAGGTGTGGGTCAGTGAACAGCCGCGGCATGGGCAAGTTCGCCGGAATTGGTTCACCAATCAACAGAACGATATAGTTCTCCGCCTGGGCTTTTTCGCGCTGGTGTGTCAGCACATTGATTTTCGCCGTCTCAACCTGGCCTTCCGCAGTGCGTAAATCGAGTTCGCTGCCTGATCCCCCCTCGAACATCGCCTTGTTAACGGTATAAGATTGCTGCACCGCCTGTAGCGTGTCAGTCGACACCCGAAGTGTTTCCTCGGCTTGTCGGAGCGTAAAGTATTCGATAGCAATGGTTGACACGAGAGAGATTTGCTCGTTGCGCCGGGCCTCCTCGGTGGCGAAGTATTTTTCCAATGCCTGTCGGTTCAAACTGCGTACGCGGCCCCAGAGATCGACCTCATAAGCTGTGGTGCCCAGGTTGGCGTTCCATTCCCCCGAAGTGAACGTGGACGGCCCGCTTGAACCTAAACTCGCCTGGGGGAAACCAGCCAACGAAGCTTTTGAACGGGTATAGTCTGCAGCAGCGTTAAGAATCGGAAATGAAGCCGACCGCGTGATGCGATACTGGGCGCGGCTCTCCTCGACGTTGAGAACGGCCACACGTAGGTCACGGTTGTTTACTAATGCGATTTCGATCAATGTTTTCAGACGTTCATCCGTAAAAAAGTTTTGCCAATCACTTTCGGTGAGCGCGGGTTCGGCGTGACTTTCTGTGGTTCCGGGGAACCGTGGCGCAACCGGTATGGGCGCGCGCTCGTATTTCGGAATCATCGTGCAGCCAAGTGAGGCCAGGGTCAATACCAAAGGGAACACGCCCTTCGCCATAAGCCCCGCATATGATCCGCTTATCTGCATGTCCCGCGCATTCACCCCCCAGCAGGCCCCCGGATACTCAAGACGCCATTCCACAGCATCGCATCCGGCTCCGGATTGCCCATGGTAATTCCACTACAGAAGCGAATCTGCGACTGTAAAGTCTCGGTGACCCTAAAGTAAAAGTCTTGTAAGGTGCAAGCATCAAGGATTCGACCGGAGAGACCGTAGCAGGGACCATTCTGGACACAAGCGTGAATAAGCGGCGTGTACGTTACGGGCGCCACAAATATTTACACACTCTTTTCGAACTCTTTACCCGCGTCCAAGGTGTGTTGATTTTTAATGGTAGCGTTTTATTCAGGAGGAAGGGTGGACTCCGCTTTTGGCCGCGCACGCGACGAAGAGCAGGCAACCGTTCGATGCCTGACACGAATTCGTGCTCTTGTCGCAGACGACTCCCCAGATTTCCGAACCGTGATCGTAGCGCTTTTGAAGATGGAGGATCGGATCGAAGTGATCGCAAGGGTCAGCGATGGACGAGAGGCTATCGAGGCAGTCGCCCTTTTCCTGCCTGATCTGATTTTGATGGATGTGGGACTTGCAGAGCTTGACGGCATAACCACCGCATCTATCCTGAGTCACCGGTTTCCTTCGCTGGATGTGGTGTTGATGTCCGATAAGCATTCATCGAGACTGCGTGCGACCTGCCAAGCTTCCGGAGCCAAGTACTTCATCCACAAACCAAGATTCAACGAAGAGTTTCCGCAACTCTTCACTCAATTCAAAAGCCTCCTTCAGAGTCACGAGCCCAAATAATGCGTAAATCCGTTCGCATTGTTTTAGCACGGGTCAAGACACTTCACCGGAGAGGTGGTCAACGAGGGCGTTGCGCTCTTCACAGAGCGCGCTCAGGAGCGAAGTAACTTGTGCTGGAAGGTCGCCGGGAAAACTCTCCACCCGCTTTGTTCCCGGCGCCCTTCTGATGTGCGCCGAAATGTCATCGGCTCGAACATGAGTTTCGGACACACTTTAACTCCCAAGATGGCTGGCAAAGCCACGTTTTACCAGAATCCGGCAGCACAACGCTCAAGAACCAGCCTCCCGTTAGGCCGCTGGCGCTCTACTGTTCATCTAAGACCGCCACCTCCTCCGTTTGTCGAAGATGTTCCAGTTTCTTACGCTGTTCTCCGTTGAGGAGTGCATATATTCTCGCCTGCATTCGTGAATTTGCAACAATCAGCCTGGAAAGAATGGTGGCTTGCGATGCGGCTAAAACCCGAACTTCTTTGCTATCGGTGTATCCCTGCTGATTGGCTCGGAACAGTTTCTCGCCAGTCGCTTTTAAATCAGCCATCATGGGATCGATATTCTGTCGTTCTCCGGACATAACATCTTGAATCGCGGATGCTTGGGATAAGGTTAGTTGTAGATAGCGAATGAGACTGGGGGCAAGCTGCAGTGACGAAAAAGGCAGCTCCAGGACCGCAGACACGCCCTCTTGAGTTGGCCGCGATTCTCTTTGTGCGGTCTGCTCCGCGCGATCGATCTCGCGCTCCAGGTTTGCGCGCAAGGCGACCAGCAACTGAAATTGCATCATCGCCACTTGAAAGCGCTCTTTGCTGATTTCCTCCGCTTGCTGCCCGCTCATCTGATTCTCATCCGCTGCGTGGGAAATCGAAGCAAGTTCGTTTGCAAATCGGCCTGAAACAACCTGCATCTCGCCCTCGTAGCCTTCTATGAGATCCTTCGGACCACGCGGCATGATCGAACTTACAGCAAGAATAGTTGTGGGCAATTGATTCGCGCCCGGCATAATGTTTACCTGTGGCGGCTGGACATCGCCGTCCATCGTCTTGTCTTTAGCCAGCGATGAACCGGGGACTGCAGCAATTGAGAGCAGAAGAACAACAAAAGTAACTGTGGTTGTCATGATTAGCTCCTCTTTCATAAAGATGCTGCTGCCTTTCGATTTGTGCGTAAATGCTTCGTTATAGCTAGGTAAAGTTCTATGGTCTGCCGAACTGGCCCGCGAAAAAGAAGCGCAGACTCTCGCCCAGGTAGAAATTAATGCCGTCGCGGTAGGCGTACACGCTCTCGCGAATTATCGTGCTGTATTAATCGATTGTCAGCGTCATGGTAGTCGATGCTGTTATTGAGGCGGTAGTGCTGTCTGTGCCGGTTATAGTCAGGCTATAGGTGCCCTTCGCCGCATTTGACGATGACGATGAGCTTCCACAACCCGCCAAAGCGAGTCCACATACAAAAATTAAGAGAACTCCGGCCAAATTGTGGTGCTTTCGTGGACGATAAGCAAGAACGAGGGCGAATAGCAGACCTTCGACGACGGTCGTCGCATGTGCTGCGATAACCCCGCCTGGGACCGGGAAATCATTATCGTCAGGGATACTCGAGAACCCTCTCAGCAACATACGCTTGCCATTGGTCCCTTTCATTGAAGAACTGGAACATGCCGAGGAACTGGTGTCGATAGTGAGGCTAGCGGTTACGGCACTTGTGCCGGAGACCGTGGTGTTCGAAATTAAATAGCAGGCGTTAGAAATGGATTCGCTACTGGCAATTGTCCATTCGATGGTGCCGGTGTAGCCATTCTTCGGCGTAACGGTGATTGTGGAAGTTCCGGCGCTGCCGGCGGAAACGGTCACGTTAGTTGCGGCAATAGTAAAAGTCTCGCCGGATGAACCGGACCCTCCAACTGTTAGCACCAATGTGCCGGTTGAGGCAGCGAAGGTCGAATCGCCCGAGTAGCTCGCCTTTATGATATGCGACCCGGTTGTCGACGAAGAGAAAGAGTAGGTGGCAGAGCCGCTCGACAAGGCGAGAGAGGAGGTTTCCGTCGTCCCATCGACTAGGATGGTCAAAGTGCCAGTCGGTGTGGTTGTGACCGAACTCAAACCGGAGGCCACGGTAATCGTGACCGTGTCGGTGGCGCCCGCTGCGGGCATTGTTGTCGTTGCCGAAAAGGAAACAGTTGAAGCGTCGAGCGCCGATGAGGTTGTGGTCGGCCATGCTAGCAACAAGTTATAGAAATCGATTGAACCCAAACCTGACGCCTCGTCGTAACCAGCAGTAGCTGGGTAGTCTGCTTCTCCTGACGTAGAGCAATAGCTCGACCCGGCGGTGCACTGATTGCTCCCGCTATTGATGTCATGAAAGGCAGAAACATATGTGCTTGAGTCCGACGCTAGCTTGTAGAGGGTACTGTTAACGACCCCTTGTCCGCTAGCATTTACCTTCTGGTTGATAATTGCTATCATGCCAGCAAACATCGGGGCATCGAAGCTAGTGCCTCCCGCCACAGTCAAGTACTGGTCATTGCTGTCGCGGAAACCGTTAGAGCAACTGCCGGAAATTCCTGTCGCACTCGAATCGCTGGAACAAATTAAGTAACCCGCATTGTTCGGCGATGCGTCCAGGGAGACATCCGGAACTAGACGGTAGCTTCCGGAAGGAATTCCAGTCACCCCAATTTGCCAACTCGGTCTGGAAGTGAGCGCACTGACGCCGCCACCTCCGGAAGAGAGCCCATTCGACGACGAATCGTCATTCCACACTTGCTCCGGAATGTAAGAAAGCGCCGAACTTATCACATCGCTGCCGCTGGCTGATTCCCAGTAAGTAGTGTTGGAAGATGATACATCGGCCGCGGGAAACTCTGTCCCTCCCATGCCGGTCACGTACTGACTGCTGGCTGGAAAGTCCACGGCCAGCGCCTCCTGTTGCGACGTCGTCAGATTTGTATAGCCATAGCAGTCGGTCGAACCGTTGTCGCCCGCCGCAGCAACGACGCTTTGCCCTTGGGCGGCGGCCTGCTCTAGGACGGCGTTCAGCGTTGAGTAATTTGCTGAACCTAGGTCCATTTCGCAATCCCCGTAGCTTGTGCTAATGATCGGCGCAATCTGATTGTCGACCGCATAATTGATCGAATCCCATACGCTATAGTTCGAGTTGTTTCCGACATACACGAATAAGATAGTTGCACCTCTAGCGATACCGCCTGAATATTCGAGATCGAGATCGGATTCCGCTTCATCCCCTGAGCTCACAGTTGCGCTGCCTGAATTCGGCACCAGAACTAGGGTAGGGTCTTTAACAGTTAGCCCTGCTGCCTTCTGAAAATTTTCGATATCCGACACCGATATTGACGACTGGCCGACGATGACGATCGTCTGGCCAACGCCGGTATAGCCAGCAGTATAGGCTGCGTTTATATCGTAAATAGTCGCGACATCGTTTGGCGTCAGATAGTGGTTTCCCGACTGGCTCGACGTGAACTTCGGTCTTAACTTGACATGAGCCTTCGGTCTGATGCTCGACAGGTTCGTCACGCTCATGACCACAGAAGATAGAACGGCCGGAACACTTATATCCTTTGAAGGCGCGTAGTATTTGTGACCATCGATGTCATAGTAATGCAGTTCAGCCCCAAAGGCCCCTGAGACCTGTCCAGCGGTACCCGAGAAAGAAACGCCATTCTTGCTGTGGGAAACGCTATTCACGGAAAACCCCTGCTGCTCCAACCACGTTATTACCTTTTGAATATCTGACTCTGCAACTCCAAACTGCGAGGCGAACTGGGTGGGCGTAAGCCACTTGTGGTACCACGGAGATGCCGGATCTTGTTGAGCAGCAATTAGGGCCTGCAGAACTGCCTCTTGAGCGACAGACCGGCGAAAAATAATATGGATTCCCTGAAGCTTCATCGCCGAAGGTACGGAACCAGCTTCGTTGGACATACTCGCCATCGATGGGTGCGTACCCGAGATCGTGATGCGAGCAGAATTGTCGATCTCAGTTGCTATCCTGGTCGCTTGTGTTTGCGCTACCAGCACTGTGGCAGAGAGAAACATTGTCACGAACCAGCAGGTTATCCAGCTGCATTTCAATGCGAATCGTCTCAGCCAACTTCTCCGTGCCTTCATTTCCATCGCAGATTCCTCCGTCACAGAATGAACACAATCGGGCGTCTTTGCTGTAAATGCTTGGTAATTACTGCGTAAAGTTCTGTCACTACGTTTTCTCAGACCGATGCGTCTTGAAGATGTCGACCCAGAATATTGCGTGCGCTGCTATGACAAGGTTTACCAAGTTGTGCTCAAGTCTTAACAATTTACTCCGCAAGCGAAAGATAGAATTTGCGTACTTATAGCACCGGAGCAATGTTCCAGAACGTCCCGTCCAAATGATGTGGGCAGGAGGCATGGACGGTGAACGGGCGGCGGCCAAGGCAAAGTCTGTGAAGTGCGGCCGATTACTTGAATCGAAGAGGAGAAGACAATGAGCAACCTTGCTACTTATGCATTAGTAATTGCCGTTTCAATGGGGACAACCGCGATGCTCGCTAATCGCAAACGCGCGACGAATCCAGACGCAAGCGCAGACTCGCGGCTGGCGAGCAACGGTGCCTTCCAAGATGGAATGTACCTAGGCAAACTCGCCGCCGAAAATGGTCAACCTCGACGTCTTGCCGTTGGCCGCTGGTCTACAGATCAGGATCGCGCCTCGTTCACGGCCGGCTATGAGCGTGGATACATCGAATCTCTAGCTCGCGCGATCCCATAGGACCGTCTTAGAACGAATAGCTGTCGCTACTTTGTCTGCTATCCGGGTCGGCAAAAGTGTGGACCCTGCAGAATATTGTGTTGCACTGCGTGCAGAACGTTACCAAGCCGTGCTTAAGTCTTAACAATCTATTCTGCAAGCGAACGAACAGTCCGCGTACTGACGAACACGGGAGCGATGGTCCTTAACGTCCCGTCAGAATGACGAGGTCAAAAGCGATGCGCAATGAACCGGCGGTAGTGTTTTATGTGGATGACAATCCTAGATCTAGAAGACTATTGACTAGTGTTCTCGAAGACAGTGGGTTCGACGTGGTCACTGCAGACAGCGGTATTGAGGCGCTGGGCATGTGCAAGAACATTTCATTTGATGTAGCCCTTCTCGATTACCAAATGCCTTTAATTTCGGGGGGGCAGCTTGCTGAGGAAATAAAATTGCTGAAGCCTGATGTTCCCGTAGTACTCCTCTCCGGTCGCATTGGCATCCCAAAGGAGGCTTTAGTGTTCGTGGATGCCTCTCTTGGTCCGGGTACAACGCTAGACGACCTCCTTGAAAAGTTGAGGATACTTGCGGGCGTCGATTCTCATATTGTTGGAGTTCAGCGATCACGAATTCCCTGGTCAGACTCTACGTAACCATGGTGGGTAGTGGTAATTAGACAAAGCGAGGGATGGCAGGATGTTAAAAACGGGGACTACGCCCTGTCATCCCTTTTGTGAACCCCGGGTGCCATGTCCAATCTTAGTCGCAAGCGGATGCTCGGATCTTCCAATTTCTTACACCCCTCTATTTCGCGATTACTGTTTCCGCCAGAACGGAGTGGCATTTACTGCACGGTTACGGGAATCTCTGAGTCTGCGAGAACAATCATTGTTTGGTCAGGTTGAATGATCGCCCCGTTCGTGATTCTCACTGGAAATCGTCCCGCGGTCTTGGCCTGGAAAGTTAGAGTTGTGACCACCCCGTGGCCCGATGCCCCGTCCGATCCCGGGGGACGAGAAGCTCTTATCTGCGTGATGCCGCCAGCAGGGTCGTCGCGACGCACCAATGCTACGATTTGCTCGCCTTGAGACAAAAAGTCGCCATTGGAAACATTGATAACTTCCAATCCCGCTTTGTCGTAAGACACTTGAAGCGGAACTGAATGCACGTTTCGTGCCCCCGTCAAGACAACGTCAAGCACAAAGGTTCCTCCTTTCGCTACGGAGATTGTCGTTGGATTTAGTTCCAAAACCGCACTTGCCTCTCCAAGAGATTTGACGGCTAGGGTCGCCTTGTCGGAAGATGCTTGACTATCTACCTCGGCGGTCTCGGTCGGTGCGTGCCTCAAGCGAATGGAATTTGCGGTACCAACATCCAAGGTTCGTCGGTTGAATTCATTCAACTCTTTCCGGCGCACGATGTGTGGAACCAGCGCAAAAACGGTTTCTTCGTCCTTGACCTCCGTGCTTTTTTGCGAAAAAAGGTATTTCAAGATAGGGATCTGCGCAAGCCCGGGAATCCCGCTCAACGACATCGTGTCTTCATGGTCCAACATTCCTCCGAGAAGATTAACTTCGCCGTCCTTAAGGCGGATCTCATGTTCGACCTTCCTTTGACCAATCACAGGCTCACTGATGCCACCAATGGATACGTAAGAAGTCACCGACGAAACTTCCAGTACGATTTTTAGCGTAATATCCCGATCAGGGTGAATGTAGGGAGTGACGTCGAGATTGACCCCCACATCCAGGTATTGAAATTGGGTGCTCGCCAGGCCAGTTACAGACACACCGCTGATGCCTGACTGAGTCGATCCCGTAGCAATCGGTACACGTTCGCCGATCTTGAGGGATGCCTTCTGTCCATTCAAAGACCGAAGTTGAGGACTTTGAAGAATCTTGGTGTGACTGTCACTCATTAAAGCGCTGGCATTGGCACTCGAGATGCTAGCCGTGAAATCAGTTGCGTTCAAATTGGCTAGAGTGTTGAGGTTGATGGAGTTGGTTGAGCTAGTGCTCGAACTGCTCGAGCTTGAACTGCTGCTCGAAGACGTGCTGCTTGTATTGCTTTGCAGTTGCACTGTGGCGCTAGTCGGAGGATTTATGCCCAGGGTGCGCAAGTTGTCGCGGCTTACTTGCATGATCGCCAGGTCCACGACCACCTCAGGGGCAGCCTGATCGAAATCATTCACCATCTTTTCCGCAAGTAAAATCTGGTCCGGGGTACCACGAATTACTATTGCCTCCTGAGTTACGAGCTGCTGAACTCGACTCACATCGAGCACCGACCGCAGGGCATTCACAACGTCCTGCAGTTCGGTCGGAGCCGTAAGGTTGGATAAATAGAATGTCTTGATGACATTCTGTTCCAATTCTTTACGCTTAGCAGGATTGTCTGTAGCAACAAAGATCGTATTCGGCGTCATGGGCCGCCAGAAGGTTTTGGACTCCGCGGCGACGAGACCAAGAGCTTCCTCCAGAGTTACGCCGTTCAAGTCAATAGTAATTCGGTGCGGCACGTAGTCAGGATCGAATAGCACATTCAGACCCGCCAGCTTTCCGACCGTGTCATAAACCACATTCGTTTCTTCCGAGAGTCTTAGCGTGATCGGTGGATTGGCGACGGACCTCAGCTTCGCGGGACCCTGAGCATCTAAGATCTCCGGACTAAGTGACGCATCGTTTGTCGATTCTTTATGCTTTGCTTGCGAGATATTATGTTGAATCATGCTGCGAGTGCTTTCCAACTCCTGGGTAGCGATGGCGCTAGAAGGATCGATCTGGGCGGCAGCTTCTAAGAGCGTCAGCGACTCCTCCAGGCTTCCCGTTTGGCGTAAAAGTACTCCTCGATGAACTTTTGCCGCGGCTGCCAGAAATCGAGTTCGCGTAATTGCAGCGCGATATTGGAGACTTGCGGGCTCGGCCTGGTATGCACGCAAGTAGTCTTCGTAGGCGGCCTCATAGTCTTGTCGCGCCTCCTGCTCCTTACCCTCTTTATATGCCGCCTTGTCCTTCTCAGCATGTGCTTGGGTTATCGGGAGTGCAGCTGCGAATATCGCGCCAGCTGTCAGAAGCCATTTTAGGAGTTGTGTCGCCGGTTCTGATCCGTTACGTCTGACATTATGCAAGAAGCACCACATTTAGGAATCCTCCGTAGCTCGGGCGCTGGTCGAATGAGCAGGCGAACGCTCGATGGGTAAGAACGGCTTTTGTGACCGACTCTTGCACCATGAACTCCGCTCCAACCGATTTAGGATCGCGATGGGCCGGCTTCCAATCAGATATTCATGAAAATGTTTACAGAATCTTTTCGCGATCTTTACCTCTCTGCGGTCAACGTTGCAGTGTGATCTTTGAAACGATCTTGGAGGCAAAGTTGGTAGATGCTGAGGAATGCCCGACCTGTGGGGGAGTAGGATTTGTTACGCAAAGGGTAGACCCCCGGGGTGAAGCCGAAAGCGTGGCATTTGTCCGATTCGAGTGCCCCAACTGTGGGGGCACGGGTCGAATCACTCCGAGCGCACATGACGATCCGAAGTAGTCCGCGAAGTTTAAGACTGAGACGGGCACTAGGATTCTCTTGCTCAAAGCCAGAGCGAAGAATGAACCACAAGCTAGGGGTAGGACTGGACTTTACAGTTTCTTTTCAGAGTCTTTACTGCACACCACGACCCTCAGAGTTTAAACATTAGACGTGATGTAGAGCGGGCAGATACCACACTTGGGCAGCCAGAGCATCGGGGTATTTGCGATCAGCTCGCGAAAGAGCCGCCGGACAACGCTCTCCCCCATCAACCGGCGGCTTTTCCGCTTTAGTGAATTGATGCCGCTCGATTGCCTGGTTTCTGCGATCACAATGCATTCGTGACGCATCGGAAGAAGTGGAGTAATAATGGGTGTTGCGGAACGGGTGATCAGGGTGATGGATCGAATTTTAGTTATTGACGACGATGTCGAGATGTGCGCGATGCTCGCTGAGTATCTTGAGTCAGAAGGACTGAAAGCTGAGGTTGCACATGAAGGAAATGCCGGACTTAAGAGGGCTTTGTCCGGCGAACATTCGCTGATTGTCCTAGATGTGATGCTGCCTGGAATGAACGGTTTGGAACTGCTGCGGCGCCTACGATCCGAATCCAATGCGCGCGTCGTGCTGCTGACTGCGCGGGGTGAGGAACTGGACCGAGTGGTGGGGTTGGAAGTAGGAGCCGACGATTACGTGCCCAAGCCGTTTAGCCCCCGCGAGCTTCTTGCCAGAATTCGCGCGATTTTGCGACGGCCGCTCTCTGATCTCGGAACCGGCCGGCCTGTTCCAAGACTTGCTCCCCTAGTGTACGGGGACGTTGAAATGGATTTCGCGAAACGTATAGTTCGTTGCCGCAAGCGATCAGTGACGTTAACGGCCGTGGAGTTCAATCTTCTCGAGTTGCTGCTGCGTTCGGCAGGTCAGGTCGTGACCCGCGAGCAAATGGCGAAGTTGGTGCTAGGGCGGAACTTGGCGCCTTTTGACCGCAGTGTCGACGTTCATGTGAGCAAGTTGCGACAGAAACTTGGAGAAATGCCCTCGGGCGAGGAGCGCATTAAGGCCATTCGCAGCGTCGGATACGTATACTCGGATGTAATGGCTGGTAGGAAGAACTGATGCGGACCCTTGTCTGGAAGATCTTCGTTTCGTTCTGGATCGTTCAGGCTCTCTTCTTTTCAATGGTCGCGATTTTGTATGGAACGTTCCGAGGGCAGCCCCCCGGTCTGTACGCCGCAACAGGCATAGTTGCGTTTTGCGAACGAAACGCAGTGCAAACGTACGAACGATCTGGAAGTGCGGCGCTCGATGCCTATTTGTCAGATCTTCAGCTCTCTTCCGGGATACAGATGTTTATCGTCGATTTCCGCGGAAACGAACTTTCGACCAAACCCATCCCTAAGGAACAGATGGTTCTGCTGAAACGTGTGCTGCAAAATGGAAAGCCGGAATATCTGGACGGGAGTCCTGGGCTGATAATGGCCGAACCGATAGTGAGAAGTGTAAGAGATGGATATGCAGTTGCTGTGATTCTGCCGCGTGGCATTCCCGGTCCCGAACGCTCGGTTGCGCATCTTCTGCGCGATCTCGCTCTAGGAATTTTAATCTCAGGTATCGTCTGTTTTATGCTGGCTCGTTATCTGACAGCACCAATTAGCCGTTTGCGGGTAGCTGCTCAACAAATCTCTAAAGGGAATCTTGCGGCGCGAGCCGGGAAGCCTACCGATAATCGGGGAGATGAGATCGGCCACTTGGTTGGCGACTTCGACCGGATGGCTGCGCAGTTGGAATCCCTAGTCCATGCGCAGAAACGTCTGATCAGTGACGTTTCTCATGAACTGCGTTCACCGCTGACGCGGATGAACTTGGCGTTGGAGCTGATACGTAAGGTCGACCATCCTGGAGTCGCAACCGCGATTGAACGTCTAGAACGGGAAACGGACCGATTGAATGTAATGATCGGCAAGCTTCTCGTGCTTTCGCGATTTGAGGCTGAAGGTCAGATCGTTGAAAAAGCGGACTTGCCATTGCAGGATCTCCTTCGTGAGGTCGTAACCGATGCCGATTACGAAGCCCGAAACCTACAGCGGCGAGTCGTTTTGCGAGAAGTGGAACCCTGCCAGGTCTACGGCAATGCTGAGATGCTTCGAAGCGCGCTCGAGAATGTGATTCGCAATGCCATTCGGTACACCGCAATAGGAAGCGATATTGACGTCTTATTATCGATTCGAACGGCACATGAGGGGAGCGTGGCTCAGATCAAAGTGCGAGATCATGGTCCTGGCGTCCCTTCGATATCTCTGGAAGACCTATTCCGACCGTTTTACCGTCTCGACGATTCCCGCGAACGCAAGACTGGAGGGGTGGGGCTGGGCCTGGCCATTGCCAAACAGGCTGTAGTCCTTCACGGCGGAGAGGTCAGAGCGGTAAATGTACCGGGCGGGGGGCTTGAAGTACAATTCACCCTACCAGTAGTTTTTTCCAGTCAATCGGTAAGCAAACTGTAAGCAAACTGTAGACCATACAGCCAAACTGATTCGAGCGGCAGCGTTCGAATCAAGAGTCCTACCGCTGTTCATTCTGGCTGCAGCAACTTCGATTTCTTACTCGCGTGCGTCAAGCACGAAAGTTTTCTCATACTCAAATCGAGGCAGGGCGGCATTCCTAGCATAGAGCCTGCGGTCTCACCGGATTGCGCGCCATCTCTTAAACGTCGCGCCGCCGTGTCCTGACCGCCCCAATCGTCGTTTCCGGCCACATTCTTATCGCGGCCTCGCTAGGCTAGCCACGATCTCCTGTTTTAGTGGGTCCCCGAGATGCGCTATTTCCATCTCGCGCCTACTTTCCGGTAATTGACTGCCGACGTCATAACCCTGTCTCCAAATCTGCCACAAGAAATAATGGTTCCCATATACATGAAACACGAGCTTGGTTTCATGGCTATCGTTTCCCGAGGCACACAAACAAGGAGTAATGAAAATTGCTTGCGTTGAGTCTGACCCCCGCAAGAGGAGTGTCGACCCATTCATGGTGATTGGAGTTATCGTGTATTGGCCCGCACGCAATGTCGTATTGCCGACAACGAAATCGAACGGGATATTCCCTGCGAATCCCACCGATTGGGCTCGGGCCCCGGCAACGATGAATAAACTCGCCAGAACAACCAGCACATATCTGTTCACAGAATCTCCTTTTGTAGACGATCTCGCGATCCGAACTTCCTACATCTCAGAGACGTGAATTAAAGACTCTTATGCGTAAAGACTCGTTCCTAGTTTGGTTAAGTATTTGTGGTCCGAGTGTGAAGTGCCAATTGGGTTGGCATGGGCAGCAACTTGACTTTGAGACCTTCGCTTTGTTTTCGCGATGACTTCATCTCGATTGGTCTGAGAGAAAGATTGTGACAAATCTTTACTCACAGCTTGCAAACACTTTACTGACAGAGCATCACACTTACGTTAAGGTCGCAAAGAGCAATAAGGACGGAGGCATATGAAAGGCGCAACAGATCAAGTCGATGCACTCGGCAGTTTTGCCTACACGAGAGAAGACTGCCGGTTGAGGGTGATACTGGCGGACGGCTCGGTCGAATGTATGGACACTATATTAGCGCTGCTTGAGTTGCATAGCGTCGTCGATTTGATTGGCCGCGCCGCCGACTTTGAAGAGACGATCGAGTTAGTGGTCAATCACCAACCGGATCTCGTGCTTGTGGATCTTGATATACCTTTAGTCAATCTGGTCATTCCGGCCATAATTCTGTGTAGGTGCGCAGCCTTAAAGGTTGTAGGGCTCTCCCAAGGCGTCTTTCCCTCGCACGCAAACGATCCCTTGATGGCCGTCGATGCTCTCATTCACAAGCAGGATTTGTGCCATGACTTATTGCCGGTTATTAGTGCGCTCTATGGCCGACCGAAGTGGGAAGGCTGACGGCATAACATATGTGACGGGCCACGCGCCACAACGTTTGCCGTTCCTATTCTTCGCAGAGCATCGTTGGGACATCGTTCAACTCCTCGCCATTTACCGTTTCTCACTGTTCAACGGCAGGGGTGGCCTGTCTACATCACGTGCCGGTCATAGCAGCTTGTTCCCGTGTCTACATCACGACGCGAAGGAGTCTGCAAGAAACTCAATCGTGGTACACATCGTGGTACACAATAGCTTCGCCTAGAGCGTACTTCCAATGACTTACAATGCCGTCCGTGTTCTCTAAGTTGTTGAAAATGCTTGTTAATCTTTCACTGTCACGGCAGAGGCCGCGGGTTCGAGTCCCGTCGTCCCCGCCACTCTTTTCCTTCGCCTGCGCGTAGAGAAGGACGGCCGCTTTTGTGACGTTGTCGGCCTGGAAACCAGCGGCTTTTATTCCCGCCGACGCATTTAGTACTTTTTCTCTCGCATTATTCACTGTGCCGAGTCGCAGCGCCTCACATTCTCGCGTGGTTGTGTTCGAGCGCGATACACTTCGCATTGCGCTGAATTGGGGAGTCCTATGTTCAAACTTTTTCGCCGTTTGTTGCAGTCTATTTTTTGTGTGGTGTTTCTCGTGGTGGTTGGTGGTGGGCAGGTCGCGCCTCTCATCACCAATATCAGTGGCCGTCACAGTACTAGCCTTGATGGCCCGTGGCACGCGATTGTCGATCCCTACGACACTGGGGCCTTCGATTACCACGGCCGGCCGCTGACCGATCACAGTGCCTTCTTCAAGAACCATAAGCCTGAATCGAAGTCCGAGTTGGTCGAGTACGATTTTGATAGCTCGGCGACGCTTCAGGTGCCCGGCGATTGGAACACGCAACGCGAGTCGCTCTTGTTCTATGAAGGGAGCGTCTGGTACGAACGGTCTTTCGATTACGCCAGACCGGCTGGGAGAAGATTGTTTCTGCACTTTGATGCCGCCAATTATCTGGCTACCGTGTATTTGAATGGAGAGGAACTTGGCCGGCACGAGGGCGGTTTTACTCCGTTCGATTTCGAAGTTACTGACCGGGTTCGACCGCGCAATAATTTTGTAGTCGTCAGAGTCGACAACACACGCCGAGCCGACCAGGTTCCAGCAGTTTTGACGGACTGGTGGAATTACGGAGGGATTACGCGCCCGGTGACGTTAGTCGATGTGCCTGAGACGTTTGTTCAAGACTACTTTATTCAACTTGAAAAAGGATCGACGCGGCGAATCAACGGCTGGTTGCAACTTAACGGACCCCAGCTTCAGCAGAAAGTGACAATCCGGATTCCGGAAGCCGGATTAAGCAAAACATTTCAGACGAATTCCAAAGGGCGCGGAGAATTTTCTTTTGACGCCGATTTGACGCTTTGGTCGCCAGAAAATCCAAAGCTTTACGATGTTGCGATTGCAAGCGAGAGCGAGGAAGTCGCAGATCGCATGGGGTTCCGATCCATTGAGGTGCGGCGCACAAAGATATTGCTCAATGGGAAACCGATTTTCCTACGCGGAATCAATCTTCACGAAGAAGCTCCATTGCGACCGGGCCGGGCATGGAGCGAAGACGATGCGCGAACGCTCTTGAGTTGGGCGAAGGACCTCGGTTGCAACTTCGTCAGGTTGGCTCATTATCCCCACAGCGAAGCGATGTTGCGCATGGCAGATCAGATGGGAATCATGGTGTGGGGTGAAGTGCCGGTTTACTGGGTTATCGAATGGGAAAATCCTGCAGCGCTGCGCAATGCTGAAACTCAATTGAGTGAGATGATGACTCGGGATCACAATCGAGCGTCGCTCATTATCTATTCTGTCGCGAATGAGACGCCGATCAGCGGCGCGCGAAATACCTTCTTGGAGCGCCTCATTCAGGATGCTCACTCATCGGACCCCACTCGACTGGTTTCTGCCGCGCTGCAGGCTCACGAGGGCGTGGAGGGGAATCACATCACCATGCGCATAAGCGATCCGGTCGCGAGCGACCTCGATGTCGTTGGGATCAACGAATATATCGGCTGGTATTCGCATCTGCCCGCGGACGCGGACACTGCGGAATGGAAATCAGACTACGTTAAGCCGCTGATCATGAGTGAATTCGGAGGCGACGCGCTCTTTGGATATCACGGCGATGCGCTAACCCGTTGGACTGAGGAGTATCAGGAGAGCTTTTACCAGCACCAGATCACGATGCTGAAGCGCATTCCGTTCCTGAGTGGAACTGCGCCGTGGGTACTTAAAGATTTTCGCAGTCCGCGGCGCATGCTGCCGCACTTTGAAGATTATTTCAACCGGAAAGGCTTGATCACGGATCACGGCGAGAAGAAGAAAGCGTTCTTTGTACTGCGGGAGTATTACCGCGAGCAGCAAGCGCGTGAAGCACATTGATCGCTGCTGCTACTGGTTCACGCCGCTGGCTAGAAAGCCTCCGTCGACTACGAGGGTTTGCCCTGTAACGAAAGATGCGGCATCGGAGCAGAGGTAAACCGCGGCTCCGACGAGTTCTTCAGTCTTGCCGAAGCGGCCCATGGGCGTTCGGCTCAGTAGTTCCTGGCCACGCGGTGTGTTGTCCAGCAGGTCTGCATTCAGGGCGGTGCGGAAGACGCCGGGCGCGATGGCATTCACGGTCACCCCTTTCTTCGACCACTCCACGGCGAGTGAGCGCGTGAGCGAGACAACTGCTGACTTGCTGGCGGCATAGGCGGCGACTTGGTTGAGCGCAACGAAGCTGTTCAGAGAAGCGATGTTCACAATGCGGCCGTAGCCGCGCTCAAGCATGGGCTTGCCGAAGATCTGGCAGGCGCGCAGCGTGCCGGTGAGGTTCGTGTCGAGAACGTCGGCCCATTCTTTCTCGGGCATGTTGAGAGTGGGCGTGCGCTTAATGATTCCGGCGCAGTTGACGAGGATGTCGACTTTGCCGAAGCTCTGGAGTGAAGCTGCTAATAGCTGTTCGAGCGAAGCGCGGCTGCACACATCCGCGCGGAGGCGTAAAGTCTTGCGTCCGCGCCGCTCGATCTCGGTAGCAGTTTCATCGACTTGTTCCTGGCGTCGCGCAGACGCGATGACGTCGGCTCCGGCGTCGGCGAGGCCGAGGCTCAGAGTGCGGCCGATTCCGGAGGTGCCTCCGATCACAACGGCAGTTTTGCCTTCCAGGCTGAAGATGTTCGTCGTCATTATTATTGTCTCTCCGCCGCTGAGGTGAGCACGCCTGCCTCGCGCAGCCGTGAAAGTATCTCTTCGACCGCTTCCTTCGGACTTCCGTCAACGCTAACTGACCAAGCGTCGGATGGCGGTTCTAGCGTCGCCAATTGGCTATCGAGCAGGTCGGGGTTCATGTACGGATGATGGCGTGCGTTCATGCGTTCTCTGATCAGAGCGGAAGGTGCATACAAATAAATAAAACGTAATTCGTTGTTTGCAAAGCAGGCGCTCAGCAGGTCCCGATATTGTTGTTTCAGCGCCGAGCAGGCAAAGATGGCATGCTCGCTTTGTTGTTGATATTGCAACATGCGCTCATGCACGGCGTTGAGCCACGGTTTTCGGTCGGCATCGGTCAGTGGAATTCCGGCCGCCATTTTCCGCCGATTTTCTTCGGAATGATAATCGTCAGCATCTTCGAACTTCCATCCGGTGCGAGTGGCCAGCAACTTGCCGATGGTCGTCTTGCCGACGCCGCTCACACCCATCAAGACAACGATCATGAATTGCGCTCCAGCAACTTGTCGCGGTAAGCCCACAATCCCAGCCCTGGATTTGGAATGAAAAAGATCTCCTCGCCGTCGACATTGTTGTAGCCGTGGTGAAGCGCGTCCGGATTGTAGCGCTTCAGCATAGTGTCCAAATCTCCGAACTCAAAGCCCACGCTTTCAACCTCTTCTTTGCTGAGCTGGCCGGGACACCACGTGATTTTGAAACGACCTTCGGAGGAGCCATGGATGAGATGAGCAGCCGCGCTCAGATCACTAGCGAGATCCGCATTCGCACTCACAGCTGCTAGCGTGGCCGGCGTTCCGCGATAGCCGTATTTGCGGATCAGCGCGTCAATGGCGCGGTCTTCGCCGAATTCTTTTACGCCTGGTGCGAGAATGATCAGCTCCGCATCATCGGCCAACGCCATGCGCGTGCGGTAGACCGCTTTGTTGCCGATCCATGTGCTGTGAAATTCGTGCGGATCGAGATAGACGACGGCCTTGCGGATGGGCGCGTCGAGTATTTCGAAGTTCACTTTCAAGCTGAGTTCGGCGGCGCGATGAAAGCACTCAGCATCATCGCCGATGAAAAGACCGCGCACCGCAAGGCCATTCTCGGCGCGACCGATGACTGTGAGCACGTAGACAAGCCGCAGATTCCGCAAGAAACGATCTGCCGCGTAGTTAAGCACACTGCGAACGGGATTTTCGGCGCGGCCCATGATGCGCTCCATGCCGTACACCGCGCCAAGGTAGTGGCTGCGATTGATCGAGTCGCGGCCTCCCGTGCCGACAAGAATATTTTTGTTGTAGTTGGCCATGCCGATGACTTCATGGGGTACGACCTGGCCGATAGAAAGAATAAGATCAAAGTTTCCCCGCGTGACGAGGCGGTTAACCTGCGCTGGCCACGCATAATTCAGCTTGCCTTCCGACTGTTCGCGGATGAACTCGGCTGGAACCTCGCCGAGAGTTTCGACATCGGTCCGCCAGTTGTGGACGTGGAAAAGCTGTTGCGGCATGGCGCCGAACATTCGCGTGATCTGCTCGGGCCGCATGGGAGCGTGCGTGCCGAGAGCGGGAAGCACGGCCTGGAGCCGGTCGCCGTAATACTCCCACGCGTAGCGCGTTAGATCGCCGGCACGGGAGTGCAAGCGGCTGTGGTCGGGCGGCACGATGAGTACGCGATTCCGCTCTCCTAGCTTCGCCAGACTCTCCGCAAGAAGCTCTTGCAACTGAGGAAGCAGATCGCTGTCGATGCCGCCGATGGCGCAGTAGAGGCTCATACCGTGAATTCCACTTTAAATGATTCAGGGCGTCAGAGTCAGAAATGCCACGCCGTAACCGTTGAGAGTCAAGGTTATCTGTGCACTCGGCGTCACTGAAGTTGCTGTCGGCCCTGAGGTCGGACTTGTGGTGGAATCGATCGTCAGCAGGCTGGCCGACGTGAACGAGCCTAACGCGGAAACATCGAGACTGACGGTTCGCGGTGCGCCCGGACCGTTGTTGTCGGTGGGCATGTTCACCGCATGGTTCGCGACCATGATTACGACACTGCCGTCGCTGTTCAGCACCGGCAAGATTTCCAGGTCTGCGCTATCAGTATCGGTGTAGGGCAGCAGGGTCGCTCCCGGCGGCGAAGGAAACATTCGCTCAAGCCAATAGTCTACCCAGTAGCTAAGCTGGATCTGCGCTTGTGAGGTCGTGACGTTGACTTCTCCGAATTCCGCGTCGGCTGCGAAATCCCAGTGGTAAAGAGCTTTTATTCCGGCTTTGCCGAGCTGCGAAAAAACATAAGGCCGCCAAGCGGCGAAGAAGGCGCTCGATCCACGCTGATCGAGAACGAATTTCTGGCCGGGATTGCAGGCGCTCATTCCGTTGCCGGCGTCGTAATCCGCATTCACATTGTTTTCAGTGACCCAGACTGGCACTGAAGCTAACGCCGGATTCGCGGCCATCAGCGAATACCAGAGCTGCACGTCTGTCACAAAGTTGAAGTTCCCGTTTGCATTCGTCGCAACTGAGGCGAAGATCGCAACATCGTCGGTAGTCTGATCGCAGGTCGAATAGAAATGCGTAGCGACCACGTCGACAGGGGCGTTCACGCCGCTCACAAATGTTGGAACCCAGTTCTGTACCTGGTTTTGAAAGTCCGCCAGCTCCACCGCGGCGATCTTGATCGATGGATCGATCGCCTTCATCGCCGGCACCAAGGTGTTGTACATCGTTACGTACAATTGCGGCGTAAGCGGCGTTGGTTGGGTTTGATTATCGTTGTTAATGTTTGGTTCGTTGTAGATGCCCCACCAGGTAATTGGGTAAGAACTCTGCGACACATAGGTCTGGCCATTCGCTGTGAAGCCGCCAGTGTTGTAGTACTGGACCAGATTCTGCGCGTAGCCCGCAAATTGCTGAAAGGTGGCGTCGGCAAAATTGTTCCCGCTGTCATCACCCTGATACATAAACGGAGGCGCCTTCGCGATCTGAAACTCCGGACTGTGATCGTCCACGCTCAACACCGGCTGGGTGATCGCATCGAGAACATTGAAATTCCATGCGGTCGAACTGCTGCCGGCCGTTCCCTGTGGAACTCCTTCTGAAACCCCCTGCAACCGAATGTGTTGCGACTGCAAATTTCCCAGCGTCGTGGTCAATCCAGAATAATCCTGAAAGACTGTGTAATCCCATTCGGCGGGCTGGAACGATGTGGACATCGCGACCCCGAATGTGCCGTTATTGCCGGACGTGATTTGCGCCGACGCGCCGATTGTCAACGTAAGGTTTGCCGTGCTTGAGAGTGTGCCGTCGCTCGCGGTCACGGTGAGAGGATAATTTCCCGCAGCTGCCGTTCCGGCGGTGAACGAAATGCTACCGCTGTTGACATTTCCCGGCGGCTGAATCTGATCGCTCGCGCCTGTGGCGAGTCCGGTGACGGTTAACGTGACATTGCCCGTGGTGCCGCTTCTGAGAAGAGTCGCATTCACGGTCACGGAAGTCGTTTGTCCCTGAAAGACTTGAGCAGTGTCACTCGAGAGAGAAAGCGTCAGGGAACTGGGAGTAGTGCTCGAACTCATGCTCCCGCCGCCGCAACCTGCCAACAAGGAAAGCAAAATAAAAAGCGCGAGATGCCATCGCTGAGATGTTTCGATTCTGCACATCTGTCCTCCTTTTTCCTCCTTTTATTTCAGTCGGGCAGAGCCTCGACTTTGATCCGTTGTTGACGGGCGGCATCATTGCCTGGATCGATTTTCAAAACGCCGTCGAGTATTTGCAAAGCGTTTTGTCGATCTTTCAGCATCGAGTAAACCTGCGCAAGATCCAGGTAGGCCGGCGCGAAGTAAGGGTCCAGCTGAATCGATTCTTTATACAGATCCATGGCCGCCGTTACCTGTCCCTGTTGCATGCGCAGGCGAGCAAGCTGGGTCCGAACTTCGGCGGATTTCGACCCGGCATCAATCGCCTTTTGGAAGGCACGGGCGGCGCGCTCTTCGTCTCTCGGGCGCGCGACACGGAGAGCGGATCCGTATGCAGCCTCGATCTCAGCATCGTTGGGAAATGCGGCAGCGGCCTGCTCCAGCAGTGCGAGGCCCTTCTCGCCAAGTTCGGGGAAGCGCGCGGCAACCTGAGAATGAGCCAGCGCAAGGCCTCGCAAATTCGCCTGTGCATCGCCCGAGCCGGCGGACTTTGTGTCGAAGATCAAATCCGTGGGAAAGGATGAATCTGCACTTTGCAGTGCCGCCGGAATTTCAGATGGAGTCCGCAGAATTCGGTGGTCTGTGATTGACGAGTGGCCGATATTCTCGGTGGGCTGCTTAGGCATGTGGCATGAAATGCAGTTGTCGGGCGGCGAAGTGGCTTGCCTTTGCGCAAGTGGGGCGCGGCAACTGCTGGTGGTGTGGCAGCTCAGACATCGGCTGCGAAAAGAATTCGTTGCCTGGTCGCCGCGCAGCTGAACGTGAGGATCATGGCATGAAATGCAGCCGAGCTTTCCATTGCTGGCGGCCCAGCAGCGGCTCAGCTTTAATTGTTCAAACTGATCGAGCGCTACGAAATGATTTCCTTTGATTTGTTGCGGAACCGAAAATATTGACACTACATCGCCCAGAGAAGTTCCCGGCCGGAAGTCGAGATAAGTCTTTCCGGGCAGAAGGACGCGAGCATCTCCCGCCAAGTGGCACTGCGCACAGACATCATCGCGAATTTCGGGGCGTAACTTTCGGGGATTTACGATCGACAGATCAATCGCTGCTTCGTCGATGGGCAATCCCAGTGCAGCTTCTTCCGTGTGTTGCCTCACATGAGTCGCGCCCGGCCCGTGGCAGCGCTCGCACCCCACGGTCAAAAAACGAAACGGAGGCTGTTGGAAACGATTGTGACTGCCGGCAACCAGCAGCGGCTGGCCGGTGTGGCAGTCCACGCACAGCTCGACTACGCGACGCGTGAAACCGTGGAATGCGCCTTCGCTGTAACCGGGCGATAAATCCCAACCTCGAATGCGCTCGTAATAAGAAATGGGAGAGACGAAGAGCGAGTCTCCCTTGGCCACCAGATAACTCTTTCCGACATCGCCAGCACCCACGGTGTACGCGATTTCGTGGGTTTCAGAAAAAATGACGCGCCCTTTGGAATCGCTCTCGGATTCTTCGTGGATGATTTTTCCGTCGCGGGCATAAATCGAATACGTCTGGTTCAGCTTCTGATTGATTATCTTGACTGGCTTCGCCAATTCGCGCAGATCATCGGGGGAGGGAATTGAAACCGATCGTCCCATCCCTGTCTGCTTAAACGTTTGGTACACCGAGGCGTGGCACTTGCGGCAAGATTCGTCGCCGACATATTCCACGCCGGGCCGCGCGTTCAAGAATTGCTGCGGCGGTGCGGCGGCTGTTTTTTCGTTCTGGCGCGCTTCCGCGATGCGCAAGCTCGCGCACGCCAGAACGATTGCCGCCAGCCCAACGATCCATATCCCGCGGACCCATATCGCGTTGACCCATCTCACGCGAACCCATAGCGCTCGACGCATTGTTCTGAGCCGGCGATAAGGAGAAAACAACCCCGCGCGGCGATTCATGGATTCACGGGATTCTTCTGCGGGCGGATCCCTTTGCCCTCTTCAATGGTATAAATCTGGTCTACTGTGAGATTGCCGAGATGCTCTACGAGCCCGCTAGGCCATGCGATTTCGATGCTGTCAATCTTCGCTTCGGTACCGAGGCCGAAGTGCAGCCGAAGATCGTTTTGCGAAAGGTAGCTGCCGCCGCCGCGAACCTCATTAAACTGCTCGAGCTTTCCCGAATGAATGGTAAGCCGCGCACCGATGGCCGCCCGGTTGCTCTTCGTTCCTTGCAGACTGAATTCAACCCAATGATTTCCGTTTGCTAAATGATTGCGCAGCAGAGTTGGAGGTTCGCCGACGTTCAAAATCAACGCATCGATTGCCCCATCATTCCAAACGTCGCCGAACGCTACTCCACGGCGTGAAGCCAGGGGCAGGGCCGCGAGTCCCGAAGCGGCGGAATCATCTTCAAACGTACCGTCGTGCTTATTAAGATGAAGAAAGATTGGCTCGCTATAACGCGCGCCTTCGCTGACGTTGTCCACCTGCGGATACACATGCCCGTTGGCAATGAGAATATCCAGCCAGCCATCATTATCGAAGTCCACAAAGCCGGTACCCCAGGCCACATCAGGAATGCTTGCCTGCGCGAGTTGCGACGTCCGGCTAACGTCCTCGAAAACCCCGTGACCCAGGTTGCGGTAAAGCGTTTTGGGTTGGTCGGCAAACGTGGTGTCGATGATGTCGAGCAACCCGTCGTGATTGTAATCGCCAAAGTCCACGCCCATGTTGCCCTGCTCCTGCCCGTCGCCGCTTAAAGCTACGCCGGCAAGCAGAGCTACATCGGTAAATGTCCCGTTGTGATTGTTGTGGTAGAGATAGTTCGCGCCCGCATCGTTGGCGACGAATAAATCTGGCCAGCCGTCGTTATCATAGTCACCCCACACCACGCCCAGTCCATAGCGGCCTTCGGAATCATGAACGCCTGCGCGCACGGAAACTTCTTCAAACGTGCCGTCGCCGCGGTTGTGATAAAGCAGATCGCTCTCACCCTCAAGCCCCCACGGACCACACTGCACCAGCACCCCTTTGAAGCGACAGAATTTGCCCTTGCCGAATTCGGGTAAGTTGTTGAGATCGACATGCACGTAGCGTGAGACAAATAAATCCACGTGACCGTCGCGATCATAGTCGGCCCAGGCCGCGCCCGTGCTGAATCCGCCGCCGCGCACGCCGGCTTTTTCCGTGACATCCTCGAACTTACAATTTCCGAGATTACGATACAGCACGTTGCCGCCGTATCCGGTGGCGTAAATATCGAGGAGGCCGTCGTTGTCGAAATCGGCGACGGCCACGCCCATGCCCCATCCGCGGCGAGTGAGCCCAGCTGCCTTTGTGATGTCTTTGAAAGTTCCGTCCGGCTCCTGGTGATAGAGCGTGATCATCGGATCGCCGCCATCACGGTAGCGATCGACGGTAGAGCCGTTCACGGTGACGATGTCGAGTTTGCCGTCGTTGTCGCAATCGAACAGGCCAACCCCGCCGCTCATGGATTCGATAACGTAACGCTTGTCGGGCGACGATTGATGGGCGACGGTCAGGCCGACTTTAGGAGCGACGTCTTCAAATATGGGGCCGTGATATGCGGCAGCCTTGTCTTTATCTTGCGCATGATCTTTATCTTGCGCCCGATTTTTATCTTGCACCCGACCTTGCGCACGAGCAAGAGACGCGCCAACCAGCATTACGCCGAGCAGGATTCCGCAAGCGATGAAGCGCGTTGTTAAGACTCCCCGGCGCATCCGAAGTGAATCCTATCATGGCGATCTCGTGCCGTTGCGATTGCGACTGCCAACAAACCGCGGGTCAGTTCACCGTGAGTGGAATGACCACGTTAGTGTCGGCGGTGCCGTTCGCTCCGCTGCCGCTGTTGCTTTCGGTGAAGGCATAAACGGTCACGGTGTAGCTGCCCGGGGTCGTGCCGCCGGAGGGAACTATCGGCCCTTGATTGCTGGCGCTGCTGCCACCGCAGCTCCAGGTCGCGGCTCCAGTAAGAACCAGACCAGCGATTAGCGCGCAGGCGTACAGAAGTTTGCGACGCCGCCTATCCGTGACAGGCGCGAGGAGCACGGACACGAAAAATCCCATCATCGTTATGGGCAACCACGTTCGGCTCTTCGAACCAAAAGGAGGCGGCACCGAACTCGCCGTGGTCGTACTCGAAGTACCACTGTTGGCTGTCGTTGTAACCGAGACTGTTACCGTCTCCGGAGGGCTAACGCTCGAGCTTGAGTTGGCGACATACGGGTTCAGGGGATCGCTTGTCTTGATGGCACAACTCGCCTTGGGCGCATTGGTGCTGCAAGAGAAATAGACGTAGCCGGTATCGGCCGAGAGACTGGGAGTGAACGTGCTGCTGTTGCCGGTTGTTGCTCCCGCAGTCACGGTGATGGCAGCGGGAGCTCCCATTGCCGGAGCGGTCACCAGCGCCGACGGGTTATATTGCCGAACATAGTCCACCGTCATGACTCCCGGATTGGGTGTCGACGAGCTAGGCGTTCCGCCCAGAGTGCCTCCGACCGCTATGTTCGCGAGGAGGAAAATCTGCGCATTAAAAGGCCATGTATCTCCAGACGAAAGATTACTGGGAGTCTGAATGAAGAAGGGTTGCGTAGGATCGTCCACATAGAACTGCAACATGTTCGCGGACCAAATCGTTCCGTAGGTATGGAAGGCGGTATTGGATTGCTGGCCGTTGGGGAAAGTGTAGAACGCTCCAAGCCCGGACCCTCCGCTCACAGTCGTATGGATCGTAGTCTTGGTTCCTGCTGGACCCATTCCACCATCAACCTGCGTGGACCAGTCCTCCAAAAAATCCACTTCGCCGCATGCGGGCCAAGGGGTTGTGTTGATGTCGCTGCCGAGAGACCAAAAGGCCGGCCAAAGACCCTGGCTCGTGGTGTCGGGTAACTGGATGCTCGCTTCGATCCGGCCGTACTGAAAATTCTCCAAGCCTTCGGTATTCATGCGGGTCGAATACCAGGTTCCGCCGCTGTTTATGGCCTGAATGACGAGATGCCCATTGCCATCCACGTAGACCGTGTTGGAGGTGATGGCCCCAGCGGGGCAGCCACTGGAGTTTCCCGCATAACCCTGAGGTCCGCAGTACACTTCCAGTTCATTATTGCCCCAGCCGTTGTTGTTGCCGAGGTCGAAGCTCCACACCGTGGTGTCGGGCGAACCTGCAGCCCCGCTGAACTCTTGGCACCACTGCGGAGTCCATGTCACTGCTCCAGTCGTGCTCGGGGAAACACCCGTACAACCACCGGCGGCGACCTGTGCGTGCAGCGTCCCCGCGAGAAATAAAATCGTGATCGCAAGAAGGAATCTCGTTCGGCAGACCAAACCCCAACTCACTCGAATGCTCATTCGTGACTCCTTCTTCGCGGAATGCGAGTCCGTACATGTTTCGGTTTCCTCAGCAGAAAACCGATTTTCCACATGGGACCACACCTTCAGACCGCGAGTCAAGGAAGAGTTTCACAGAGACAGTTGATCTCTGATTCGCGCAGCCAAAAATTCTTTCGATACCCCAACCGCCATCTTCGCCAACTGTGTGCGGCGCGCAATCGCCAAAAGAAGACCGGTATTCTGCGAGCTATCTTGTGGTATTGTGTTCTGAATTCGCGTTTCCGCTCGCAATAAAACGCGTTCCCGCAGCGAATATCGTTTGTCCACGAAGACACGGGGGAGTGAAATGCAAGCACATCAGTTGGCCTCATCACGGTTGAAATTTCTGAGCTGGTTGGCCGTATTCGCCTTGGCACTCGTAGCGACCGCTTGCGGCGGTGGCGGCGGCGGCGGATCTTCAAACCAGTTGCCACCCCCACCGCCGCCTACTGCAGCCACGCCTGCCTTCTGGCCGGTGCCCGGCTCGTACAGCCAGACCCAATCCGGACAGGCGGTCACGCTGTCAGATAGCTCCTCTGGCGCAACCATCCACTACACGACGGACGGCACCACACCCACTACTTCATCGACTGCGTACTCGGCTCCGATCACGGTCACCGCCGCAACAACCACAATCCAAGCTATCGCCGGCGGTACCAATTTCACATCGAGTCCAGTAGCAAGCGGCCTGTACACGCTTACGCCTCCCGGCAACGGACCTACCGTTCAGGTGGTAGTGACGACCGATAATCAGTCGATGCAGTTAGCGGCGCAGCCGGCGGCGCTCAGTTTCTCGACCGCGAACGGCGGCGGCAATCTGGTCTATGTGGATGAAACCCAGGTTTATCAGACGATCGAAGGATTTGGAGCGGCCACAACCGACTCCGCGATGTACTTGCTGAACGAGGTAGCGACGCCGACTCAACTTTCGCAGGCCATGACCAACTTGTTCACCTATAACGGCAACTGCGCTGTACTGACGACCTGTGGCATTGGCCTCAGCTTCATCCGCAATCCGATGGGTGCCTCTGACCTAGCGCGGACTGTGTATTCCTTCGATGGCGATAGTGGGCCAGTCGATCTCCCTTTGGCGAATTTCTCAATTTCGCACGACCAGGCAGATATCATCCCGCTGATTCTGCAAGCGAAAACTCTCAACTCCAATCTCAAGATCATGGCCAATCCCTGGAGCCCTCCCGGCTGGATGAAAGATTCCGACTCCATGGTCAGCGGCTCCGCTCAAAATTACCTTCTTTCCAGCATGTACACCCCTTTCGCCAAGTATTTCGTGGATTACATTCAGGCGTACGCGGCGGCAGGTATCAACATCGACTACATTTCCTTGCAGAACGAACCGCTATACGTTCCTCCAAGTTACCCTGGAATGTGCATGCCCGCAGATCCCACTGCGACGGACTGCCCCGGGTCGCAAACCGATCAGATGACAGCATTGTTTAATAACGTGTTGCCGGCGCTGACTTCCGCCAACCTCACTACGAAAGTGCTGGTGTACGACCACAACTGGGACCGGCCTGATTATCCGCAGGACGTGCTGATGAATCAGAACTTGAGCCAGATCGCCGGCGTTGCGTGGCACGGATATGGCGGCGCACCGGGCGCGATGACCATTATCCAAAATATGTTTCCGACAATCGGTACTTATGAAACGGAACACTCGGGTTTCACAACAAATTCCGACCAGAGCAGACTAGACTTTGAAGAAATCACGCAGTGCATGAGGAACTGGGCCCGGGCTTACGTGAAATGGAGCCTTGCGCTGAACGAGAGTCAAGGCCCGCACGACGGCGGTTGCAGCACATGCACGGGAATCGTCACCGTGAACAGCACCACGGGCAACATCACCTACGGAACTGAGTTCTACACCATGGGCCAATTCAGCAAGTATGTGTTGCCGGGCGCGAAGCGCGTTTATTCCAGCAACACTCTGGGAATCGTGACCTCGGCGTTCGTCAATCCTGATAATTCGAGCGTGCTGGTCGCCTTCAACGATTCGACCCAGACTCAAACGTTTTCCACGCAATGGGGAACGCAATCATTCACCTACACGCTACCCTCGCTCGCAGCAGCGACCTTCACTTGGAGCGGAACCCAGAGCGCTGGAACGCCTGCCTATTCGGTCAGCGCAACGTCGCAGATTCAGGCCTCCAGCTTCAACAGCACCGCGGGCAACAACACGCTCGGAAACTACGGTGCTTGGGGACTTGAGACAGAACTCACTTCCGACACGAATGGCGGCTACGACGTGGGATACTCCAACGATGGAGACTACGCCGTCTACAAAAACATAAACTTCGGCACAGGAGTCTCCACCGTTACCGCCCGCCTAGCGTGTGATCAAGCCAGCGGCGGAAACTGCGGCGGAACGCTTCAGTTCCACCTGGACTCCCTCAATGGCACTCTCATCGCCTCGGTCGCTATCCCCTCCACCGGCGGATGGGAAACCTGGCAAACAACTCCAGCGGCGAACGTGTCAGCAGCAAGTGGTGTCCACGATCTGTATGTCGTGTTCGCGGCGCCGACGAGCGGCACCACAAGCCTGGGCAATTTCAACTGGTTTCAGTTCAATTAAACACACTGGTCTAACCAATGCGACGGACCGACGTAGAGGATTACTCGGGAAAAGGCGCATCCTGCCGAACCACGCGGATATCGTGATCAGTAAATTTATAGTGAAAATCCGCAAGTTCGTATTTCGGCATGTGACACGATGCGCAATCCTTTGTGCCGACTTTGCACGCGGAACCCGGATGGTCAGCCGCAGGCTTCGTCGAGGCCGTCGCCAAATGGCAACTTAAGCAATTCTTGTCGTAGGCAGCCGTGTCGCGCACGAGCTTCTGATGAGGATCGTGGCAGGCCACGCAGGTGATCCGTGCATCGCCATTTTTTCCCCAGCACCGGCTCTTTTCCAGGCGATAGGGTTGAGCACGAACGTTCGCGATTCCCACCGGCGGGGCGAGCTTCACGTCCCACCACGTTCCATGACAGGATCCACAAAAATCGACAGCGTCCGCCGGACTGAGCTTGCCCGGATCGAAGATCGCATTCGTTTCTTGATTGTTATCTTTTTGATCACTCTCCAGCACCTGGCCTTCGGCGGCTGCCGCTTTCTGAGCGATTGCGTGCTTCAATCCTGGCCCGTGGCAGGCTTCGCATGTAATCCCCGGAATGATCCGGCTGCGGTCCAGCTTGTCGCCAATAGTTGAAGCGGTCGCATGGCACGCGAAGCAACGAATCAACTCCGCTCCGATGACAGGACGCGCCATCGCCTGTTCGAGATTCTGCGCGTCGGTAAGTTTGCGGCCCGGCGTGAAATCGAGTCCCTTCAGCGTGTCGAAGTAGGACGCGCGGCTTTCGAAGAAATTCCCGTCTCGCTCGAAGAGATACGATTGGCCGACGTGACCGTCGCCGAACAACCAGGTCAACGGCGCCGAGAGAGTTTGCGAACCGTCCCTGACGCTGTAGACGCTCTTGCCCGCCGTGGTCGCCATTTCGTAATTAATTTTTCCGGATTGAAAAGCTAACCGATCCCTCTTCGAGAGAATTTCCGATTCCGCAACCGGCTGAGCGGTCAGCGCCATGGGCGTGTATTTCTGCGTCGCCGCTTTGCCCGCGTGACATTTGGCGCACTCCGCGGGACCAACATACTGATCTGCCGATGGAGCACTGTGCCTCGGCCACCAACCGCGATACAGAAGGCGGTCCTCGGTGGCCATCTGCGCGCGCATTAGACCGACAGAAAAAATACAAATAACGATGGTCGCGAAAAATAAGCTGGCTGCCGCGAAACGCAAGACGAATCGCTTGCTAGTTCCGCGCCAGTACATCTTGGCTATCCCCCGTGTGAAGCGGCGCAGCGGGTGAAGCGAGCGCCCTGGCGGTTGAATTACGGACTACGAATTCTGGCTCAATTGCGATTTCTGCTACCCACTCTTCGCGCTCTTCGATGCGGTTTAGCAAAGTGCGAGCGGCAATCTCCCCAATCTTTTCTAGTGGCTGCCGCACAGTCGTCAGACTTGGATTGTTATGCAGAGCAATCTGAATATCGTCAAAGCCGACCACTGAAATATCTTCAGGAACTCGCAACCCCGCCTCCTGAAATGCGCGGATGGAGCCAATCGCCGAAATATCGTTATACGCAAACAAAGCCGTGAACGGACGTTTACGAGCCAGCAGATCTTTCGCGAAAGGATAACCCAACTGCGGCGTAGGATCGTCGCCTTCGAGTTGAACGATAAGTTCCGCCGGCATGGCGATGCCCAGTTCCTTTGCAACTTCACAGATTGCCGACCAGCGATCCTCGCAATCCGAGCTCAACGCAGATCCCTTCATGAAGGCAATTTGCTTATGACCCAACTCAACCAGATGACTCAACGCCAACCACGCGGCGCGCCGGTGATCCAGAACGATATTCGTAACCCCTTCCATGCGCCGGTGCCCCGCCACCGCCACCGTTGGCAGCGGCATAGGACGACTAATCGACATGTCCACCGTAATGAAGCCTTCAACACCACGGTCTAGCAGCATGTGCGAATAAGTATCCAGCAGTTCGGGGTCGTGCCGGTGAGCCACCGTCAGAAAGAAGAAGTTTTTCTGCCGCAGATATCGTTCAATCCCGCTGATAACCAGGGAACCATAAAAGTCACCGATCTCTTCGGCCACCACACCAATCATGTAGGTGCGCTTCACCCGCAAGTTGCGGGCATAGAAACTCGGCCGATAATTCAGTTCGCGAGCGGCAGCGAGAATTCGCTCCTGCGTGTGCATCGGGACCGACCGGGACGCCGCGCTCCGGTTCAGAACCGCAGAACAGGTGCCCTTCGTGAGACCTACACGTTCGGCGACCATTTTCAAGGTGACGGCTCCGTTCTTATTGTCACCCTTCTTTTTCAGGGCTGTCATTCGGCCATCGCTCCTTCAAAACACGCGATTTCGAGCGCCATCATGCCAATGGGGCTAAATGCCAAGCATTCTACCTCATTTGTCCAAAATGGGAGCTTACCGCACCAAGTGTGATGCAAGAACGACCTAGAATACCGGTTTGTTGCAGGGGTTCATTTTAGAATATCGGTATTTTTATCTTGACAACCTAACCTCACATGGGGCTAAATGTCCGTCGTAGTATAAAAAGGCTAGTTTGTAACAATTCAAAATTCCGATGCGTGTTCCAGGAGATCCGATGAGAAGGACTGGGCTGGGGGTGCTGTTTAGCTGGTTAGTGCTGATTCTCGCGCCATTAATGGCCGCACAGCAGACAAATGGCATTATTCAGGGTACCGTCGCCGATGCCGCAGGAGCAGTTGTGGCCGGAGCCGAAGTTGTCGTTGTTTCCGACAACACTGACTTTTCTCGCTCGGTGAACTCCGGCACAGACGGAAGCTACGCCTTCACCGAACTTCCTCCCGGTCGATACCACGTCAAGATCACGAAGCAGGGTTTCAAGACGGAGAACCAGCAGAACATCGATCTGCACGTCGGTTCGACCGTCGTCCTTAATGTGAAACTTACTGTGGGCAGCGTGTCTGAGGCCCTGACCGTGGAGGCCAACCCCATCGCAGTCGAAACGACGACCGCACAGCTGGGCACTATAACTGAAGGTGCGCAGGTTCGCGAATTGCCGTTGAATGGGCTCAACTTTATCGGCTTGGCGCTGCTGGTCCCAGGCGCCTCGACTATGGACGGGTTCAGTGCCAGCACCAAGGGCGTTCTCGGCGGATCCGATATCGTTTTCAGCGGCGGTCAGCGCACCGGCAACGTATTTACCGTCGATTCAGCCCCCAATAACGACATGGGCTCGCAGCGCACAATTCTGGCTTACCCTTCGATCGATGCCATATCGGAAATAAAGATTGTAACCAACGCCTACGGGCCAGAGTACGGGCAATCCGGAGGCGGGCAAGTCAACATAGTCACCCGCAGTGGCACCAACGGTCTCCACGGAACCGTCTATTACTTCGGAAGAAACGATGCATTGGATGCCAATAACTGGTTCAACACGAATACCACGCCGAACATACGGAAAGGCGAGTTGCGTCGGAACGATTTCGGTTTCTCCATAGGCGGGCCAATTAAGAAGGACAAGCTGTTCTTCTTCTTCTCCCAGGAATTCAATCGGGAGATTGATGGGGACCTTCACACCGGGCAAACCCCGAGCGCCGCCGAACTCGCAGGAGATTTCAGCGGATCTTCAACAGCTTCAGGCGGCTTGCCCCACCTGACAAATTGCTACTTCAATGCCAACGCGCCGCAATTCGGCATCGTTGATTTTCCCGTGGCAGATCCCGCCACCGGAACCGCATTCGGGCCCGCGACCGACCCCATTACGGGCCTGCCCACCGGCGACTACCAAAACATCGGCCAGACATCGGAGGGTTTTAGTCCGGGCGGGACGCTCATTGCCCACCTATACCCTGCATCCAATGTGACTCCCACCGCTGCCAATCCCTGCCCCAATCCCGACTATAAGCAACTGCTCAACTCGCCGGTTAACTTATGGCAGAGTTTTGGACGCTTGGACTACAACGTGAACAAATCCACAATTTTAATGCTCACTTATACCCAATCGCACTGGAGCCAGCCCGCCCCCAGTCTTCCGGGAGGAGAGTGGGGCGACACCGGATTTCCAGCGGTCGATTCTTCCTGGGCGCAACCCTCGAGGATCGCGGCAATTCGACTCAGTAAGACGATTGGAAGCACAGCAGTCAACGATTTCCAATTCAGCTATTCCGGCAACAGGATTGACATCACTTCCGGAGGCACCAATCCCACCCTTCCCGCGCAGATCTACACGGACATGATCCCAACCTTCCCGCTATCGGGGAAAACTGCTGGAGGCAACCTCGCACCACCTGTCTTCTGGGGTCCTGGAGGCTATAGCACTCTGTGGAACGCGGCTCCCTGGTACAACCGGATGGACCGCTACACTTGGACGGACGATTACAGCAAAGTGGTTGGCAAGCATCAATTTAAGTTCGGCGCCTTGCTCGCCCACAACGTCAAAGATCAGCCCAATAATGGCGACTTCAATGAATCACCTGCCCTTTGGGGGTACCCCGGTACCTGCACCTCAGGGGCCGGTTCCGCTGCCTGCGGCGGTACCGCTCCTTGGGGGCCGCTGGCCGCGCCCGTTGGAAACGCTATCGCCGACATTCTAATTAATGGCTCCGTATGGGGCTACGGCGAGTCCAACGCCTTGCACAACGCCACCGGTCGCTACCAGGATTATGAATTTTATGGCGGAGATTCGTTCCGAGCCAGCCGTCGCGTGACAATCAACTATGGTTTCCGCTGGTCGCTGCTGATGCAACCCTATGCAGCGGACAACGAACTTGCTTTCTTTAGCCCAGGCCAGTTCAGCCTCGGCGCGGATTCGAGTGCCTGCGATGGACTTATTACAGCGCCAGGGGCTAAGGTTACCTGCGCTGGCGTGGGCCAGGCAGGCTCTGCCAACGGCACGAGTCGCTCCGTTGTTGGCAATGTCTACCACAATATTGCCCCACGGTTCGGAGTCGCATGGGATGTATTCGGCGACGGAAAAACCTCAGTTCGAGCCGGAGCAGGACAATTCTTCGTCCGCTACCAGCTCGATCCCTTCATTATCCAGGGAACCCAGAATCCTCCCTTCGTTCAAAAGTCCAGTGGCGTCAGGTATTTGGATGGGACTGCACCAGCTTCTCCTTCGTATGGGTATCCGACTTTCGGGCGAACCCTTAACGCTGACATTCCGAATAACTGGCAATGGAATCTGAGCATTTCGAGGGAACTCTTCCGGAACAATACAATGCAAGTAAGCTACGTGGGAAACCGCGGTAACCACTTGCAAGACTACACTGACGTTTCCCAGGTAACCCCCGTCGCGGGCAACCCAGTCTCGACTGCGGCCAATCCGAATGTTTGCGGCGCCCCATACGCGACTCCCGGGATTCCAAATAACGGTCTGCCCGTCGCCATTCCTGTAGGGATGACCTGCCGTCAGGCTTTCGCGATAGAAAACATACAGGGCAACGGAGGAGGCAATGCCGCATACCGTCCCTACATGAGCGTCTTGGGGGGCGGCCAAGCCACCAGCGGCCAGGCAGAATTGCCCGTCGCCGACTTTGAAGGGTATTCCAACTATCACTCCCTGCAGGCAACGTGGAGAGGAAGGATTGATTCAAGAGGCTCGCTCTACCAATTCTCCTATACGTGGTCGAAGGCGCTGGCGCTCCAGGGCGTTCAAGGGCTGATTGGCCAGGGAGCAACCGATGTCTTTAGCGACAACCTGGATCCTCGTCGTGACTACGGTCCTACCGGGTTCAATCGTCCTCAGATGTTCACGGGCTCTGTGATCTATGTGCTTCCCGGCCTGAAAGGCGCGAACGCGATTGAACGAGGTGCCTTGGGCGGTTGGTCTATCGAGCCGGTCATGGTATTCGAGAGCGGCGTTCCGGTCGTACCCACGACAGGTGCCGATCTGTGGGGCACTGGGACCAATCAGGATCGGCCAAACCGCGTGCCTGGTCAATCCTGCCGTGCACACGGTACGGGAATCGAAAGCCAATGGATAAATCCCAAAGCATTCAGCCTTTATGGAATACCGCTGGGAACCGACGGGAATGCTTCGCTCGGGGATTGCTACGGCCCCGGCGAGAACAACTGGGATATCGCGCTGCATAAAGACTTCAAGATTTCGGACCGCCTGAGTGTGCAATTCCGGTTTGAATTCTTCAATGCCTTCAACAAAACCCAGTTCGAGGGCGTAAATGGCGGCTTGGGCGGCGCTCAGGCGTGCTTTGGGGACGTGAACGGGAACGGTGTCGGCGTTAACCCCCCCACCACTAACGCCTCTAGCCCCCTTTCCGGCGATAATTGCTATTTGCTCGGAAATCCTATCAACCAGCAAACCATACCGAACGGGACGAACGTGACCGGGGTGAACGCCGCGTATCAGGTAATTCCTGGGCCAGTTGCCAGTCCGACGACTGGCATCACGAGTCCACTCAGTGTGACTCTGCTCTCACCCAATTCAATTGGGGAATCGGGCTTCGGCCAGGCTTCCTATACGCGTCCGGCTCGGCAGATTCAATACGCCCTCAGATTTACTTTCTGAGGCTTGACGGACAAATTGCTGCAGCGTCTAATGGAGGCGAGGCTCAAACGAGCTTCGCCTCTCATTATTTTGAATCGGACTCTTCCAGTGCGTTTCCACGCCTGTTTCCAGGTTTTCTCTTCCCGCCTCGCTACCTTCATATTGCTTAGCGCGTTTCTGGCGCCCTGTTTTTCTGCGGCACAGAAGGCGCCGCAAACAGCGCCGGCTCAGGATCCTCTCAACCAACACTACAGCGCAGCCCAAACATTCCAGCTCGGCGGAGACCTCGACCGCGCCGAAGCCGAATACCACCAAGTCCTCGCTCTCGCCCTGCAACGCATGGGCGATCTTCTGGCCGCCGAGAAGAGCGATTCAGAGCAGGCAGTCAGTGCACTTCAAGACTCGGTCGCCGCCGATCCCACCTACGCCGACGCGCGCATCGATCTCGCCATGGTTTTCTATCGGGCTGGGCACTTGGACAAGGCGGGCACCGAAGCTGCCGCCATAGTCAAAGCCGATCCGCGCAACGGTCGAGCTTTGCAACTGCTCGGCAACGTAGAGTTCGCGCAGGGAAACTTTGCAGCGTCGGCAGAACACCTTCACACCGCTCTAAGCCTTCAGGCGGATTTCGCCACCGCGTACTCCCTCGCGCTCGCCTACCTCAGCGACCACAAGCTGGCCGAGACAAAGTTGTTGTTCGACGAACTGCTGAACGACATGGGCTCGACTCCGGCGCTGCACGTTCTCCTCGGCCGCGCCTATCGCGAGACCGGCTACCTCGACGACGCCATCCGTGAGTTCAAAAAAGCTATCGACCTAGACCCGCACTACCCAAGAGTTCACTACTATCTCGCTCTTGCCTATCTAGCCCAGGGAGAAAAAGAGCGCTTTCCCACTGCTCTTCCGCTTTTCGAGCAAGAGCTGGCGATTAATCCAAAAGAATTTTTCAGCACATTTTTTTTAGGAGTGATTCATCTCGAAGACCGCAATTTTCCCACGGCTGAAGACTATTTGAAAAAAGCGGTGCAGCTGCAGCCAGACAATCCCGACCCTCTTCTTTATCTCGGCCAGGAGTATGTCGAGACGAACCGCCCCGACCTAGCCATCGCGACATTGAAGAAATCGATCGCTCTCACCACCGACCCATCGCGCAACCACTATCAGGTGTCGAAAGCCCACACCATGATCGGCCAGATTCTGGTGAAGATGGGCAAGCAGGACGAGGCTGAGGCAGAACTGAAGCGATCGCAGGATCTGCGCGCCCAGTCATTCCAAAGCGACAAGGAAAGCCAGGACGCACACCAATCGGGACAGCATGAGCTGCTTTCTGAACTGCAGAGCGGACAAGAGAAGGAGAAGCCTGCATTCCTTGAGGATCGCCCACCCCTCACTGCCGCTGAGAAAAAAAAGGCGGAGGAACTCCGCGCAACCCTGGCGGAGATCCTCGGCAATGCCTACAACAACCTGGGAGTAATTCAAGCCAGACGCGAACAATACGCTCCCGCCGCCGACCTCTTCAAGAAAGCCGCACAATGGAAGCCGGATTTGCCGGGGCTCGATCGCAACTGGGGACTGGCCGGTTACCGCGCCCAACGATTCGAAGAAGCGATCGCTCCGCTTGAACGTCAGGTTGTCCATCAGCCGAGCGATACGAAGGCACGCGAAGCCCTCGGTGTGAGTTACTTCATGACCGAAAAGTTCGCCAAGACGGTTGAAGTCTTTCAGCCTGAAATGGCCGACCTCCCGGATGACCCAGGTGTGCTCTACGCGCTGGGAGTTTCGCTCGTCCACTCCGGCGACTCAGTGACGGCGTCTCGCGTATTCCAGCGCATGATCGAGAAGAATCCGAACGTCGCCGAAATACACTTGCTCTTGGGGCAGGCCGACGCCGATCAGAATCAGTACACTCCCGCTGTCGCTGAGTTCTCCCGCGCCCTCGTACTCGATCCCAAGATCGAAGGAGCGCATTTCGGATGGGGAATCATTCTTCTCCACCAGGGAAAGCTCGACGATGCGGTGAGTGAATTCCGCGCAGAACTCCAAGCCCATCCTGCAGATGCGAAAGCTAAGTATCACGTGGCTTACGGCCTGCTCATGCAGCAGCAGAAAGATCAGGCGTTCGCCCTGCTAAACGAAGTGGTTCGCGACAAACCGGATTACGCAGACGCGCAATACCAGCTGGGCAAAATGCTGCTCGAACGCGGAGACGTAAAAGCCGCCATAGAGAGATTAGAAATCGCCGTGCATCTCGACCCCACAAAAGACTACAGCTACTTTCAGTTAAGCGCGGCGTACCGTCGCGACGGAAGGCTGGACGATGCTCAGCACGCTCTGCAGGATTATCAAAAACTGAAAGAAAAGGAACGGGGGACTGAGCACCCGTGATCATCAGAAAACACCGCGAGCGGAAACTCACAATTCGGTCTACGCGGCAGAACGTAGCTGTTTGCGTGCTGGCGATCTTCGCGATGTTTGCGTTCTCGTCTGCACCTGCGGCTGCGAACGACGATTCGCAGAATGTGTCTCAAGCAGCCACGCTGATTCACAATGGAAAGCTCGACACGGCCGAAGAACTTCTCTGGAAGGTGCTAACCCAGCATCCTGACGATGCCGAAGCCTTAAATCTGCTGGGCAGCATCCGCTTGCAGCAGAAACGTTTTGCAGAATCGGAAACGCTGTTGCAACGGTCAATCGCCCTCGCTCCAAGCCAGCTACCAGCCCACAAAAATTTGGCGCGGGCATTCCACGCTGAAGGCGAAACAGATAAGGAAATCGCGGCGCTGCAGGATGCCGCAAGCCTCGCTCCGAACGACGCAGACGTCAATTGCACCTTGGCCGACGCGCATTTGAAGAAGAATGATTTTCACGATGCGCTCGTAGCCCTCGAACGAATTCCGCGTGCGCATCGTCCGGATAGCGCGCTGCCTCTCCTTGCAGCAAGCTATCTGGGCCTGAATCGAGTTACGGAGGCTCAAGCGCTCGCGCCCGAGGTCACTGCCCGCGCGGCGAAGAACCCAGCGCTCCGCGTGGAGTTCGCCAAGGTGCTTCTGGATTTCGACTTCACCGACGATGCCCTTGCGCTTCTTGCAATCGCCCAAAAGCAGCAGGCTCCAACCTCTGAATTGTTTTTTATGCTAGGCCGTGCGCGAGAACGCAAAGGGGAACTCGCGCTGGCCCAAAAAGATTTCCAACGAGCCGTCGACTTGAACCCAAACTCACTCGACGCGCTGCAAGCCCTGGCGCGCATGCTAGCGACCCAGGAGCAATGGACAAAAGCGCTCGAACTTCTCACCCGCGCTCGCACCCTCGCTCCCGACTCGCCAGATGTATTGCGTAAATTCTCCGCCGCCAGCCTGCGTGCCGGCCACACGTCGGACGCCGTAGATGCAGCCCAGCAGTTAGTAAAACTCCGGCCCGATGAACCCGAGGCGTTATATCTACTAGGCGTTGCGCAACTGCAGAACGGAGACACAGAAGTCGCGCGCGCCACCATAGAGCATTACACAAAGTTGCGTCCCGAAGATCCGCTCGCCTTCCTCGCGTTGGGCATGGTCGCGGCCAACCTGCATGATTTTCCCGTCGCGCGCACTAACTTCGAGCAATCTATCAAGCTCGATCCAAATCATTTGGAAGCCTACTACCAGTTGGCTTTGATTTTTCGCGAGCAGGGAGACAATCGCGCAGCTATCGCTCAGTTGGAGAAAGCTGCCGCCATCGACTCTAAACACGTTCAAACGCAAGCTCTCCTCGGCACGCTCTACCTCATGCAACAAGACTACGTCAAAGCCCAGGAGCACCTGACGCGCGCCGAGGAATTGGCTCCCAACTCCCCCGATACTCACTATCAGTTAGGCTTGCTCTTTGCGCGATTAAACCAGCCCGATCAAGCCCAGCGCGAAATGGATCAATTTCGTAAGTTAAAAGATAAAGCGCATCCAAGCCCCACTCCAGCGGGAGATCGGCCAGCCACGTCCGCGCCGCCGGATCCTCCATCATGATGCGAATCCTGTCGCGAACAATGCCACGACTGCGCGTGCCACTCTGCGGACGACCTCTCAGCCCGCTGGTCGCGCTCTTTGCGCTGTTGTGCACCTCGTGTGGCGTCTTGTCACGCCTCGTCGCCCAAGCCGTCCCGTCAACTTCACCGCAAAATCAACTGCCGCAACTGGTGGATATCACCGACTCCACCGGCATCAAGTTCGAGCACACGTCGTCCTCCGACAAGAAATACATTGTCGAGTCCATGGCCGGCGGAGTGGCGCTGATCGACTATGATCGCGACGGCCTCCTCGACATTTACTTCACGAACGCGCCAACTGTAGAAATGGCGCTCGCCGGTAAGAAAGCTCGTAGTGCTCTATACCACAACAATGGTGACGGAACATTCACCGACGTCACCGACAAGGCCGGCGTTGGATATCCTTGCTTCGCCATGGGCGCGGTCGTTGGCGACTACAACAACGACGGTTGGCCGGACTTGCTCGTGACCTGCCTCGGCGGAGTCGTCCTCTACCGCAACAACGGTGACGGCACCTTCACCGATGTAACCAAGCAGGCTGGCCTCGTTGACACACAGTTCGCCACTGGCGCGGCTTTCGGCGACTACGATGGCGACGGATGGGCAGATCTCTTCGTCTCACACTACGTCGATTTTCATCTCGATGATCTGCCCAAGTTTGGTTCCAGCAAAACCTGCCAGTATCACGGTCTTCCCGTGCAGTGCGGTCCGAGAGGGTTGAAAGGTGCGGGCGATCTGCTCTTCCACAACAACGGCGATGGCACTTTCACCGACGTTTCGAAAGCCGCCGGAGTCGACGATCCGCACGGCTATTACGGCTTAGGCGCTGTCTGGTCCGACTTCAATGACGACGGCCGCCTCGATCTTTTTGTCGCCAACGATTCCACGCCAAACTTCCTTTATCGCAATGACGGGAACGGCCATTTCACAGAAGTTGGATTTCTAGCGGGCACAGCAGTAAGCCAGGACGGCTCCGAACAAGCCGGCATGGGAGTCGCGCTCGGCGATTACCTGCACACCGGACGCCTCTCAATTTTCGTCACCCACTTTTCCGAAGAGTACGCGGCGCTGTTTCGCAACGACGGAGGGATGAGCTTTACCGACGTTTCTTTCCCGGCCGGCATTGCCACGCCGACCATCCCTTACGTGGGTTGGGGCACGGCATTCTTCGACTTTGACAACGACGGTTGGCCCGATCTCTTCATGGTGAATGGGCATGTCTACCCGCAAGTCGATACTCTCGATGTAGGCTCCAGATACCGCGAGCCCAAGCTCCTATTTCTGAATCGACACGACGGCACCTTTCGCAACATCAGCGAACTGGTTGGACCCGCGATCCAGATCCCGCAGGTCAGCCGCGGCGCAGCCTTCGGCGATCTCTTCAACGACGGCCGCATCGACATCGTCGTCGAAAACGTCGACGGCAAGCCCTTGATCCTTCGCAATGAATATCTTCCCAATGAGAACGGGCCCCATAACCACTGGATCGAATTCGAACTCGCGGGCACCAAGAGCAATCGTCTCGCTCTGAACGCGCGCCTCAAGGCTGTCGCCGGTGACTTAATACAAGTGGATGAAGTCCGCAGCGGTGGAAGTTATCTGTCGCAGAGCGATCTCCGAATCCACTTCGGCCTCGGTTCTCACGATCACCTGGATCGCGTAGAAATTCTCTGGCCCTCCGGCAAGACTGAGACTCTGAACAATCTGGCGTCCGATCGCCTCTACGCAGTGAAAGAAGGAGAGGGAATTGTTCCCCGCGACCGCCTGAGGCCAACTGCTGCGCCGCATCGCTGACCCATAAAAGTCGGAGCATGCTTCCACTCTCCTGGCGTCAATTTCATTGCTAGAATACCGGTTTTCTGATAACATTACGTCTGATTGAGGGTGACCTTTCCGGGGCAAACCGCTCATCCTTTTATCCCTGGCGACTGCGGCATAAAGCGGCCATGGCAAACCCATGGCTACTTCGCTGTGTCGTAGCGCTTGTCTGGCCAAGTCAGCCCGATTGAGGGATCTACAAATGGCGTCCAAGATAAATTTGGTTCGCGTTTTACTCCTAGCTATTATTCTCGCCTCACCTCTCTCTTTACTCACAGCACAAGCTCAGTCTCCCAAGCTTGACGATCCCGCCATCGAGCAGCGCATCACCCAACTTCTCAGCCAGATGACGCTCGAAGAGAAAATCGCCCAAACCGTCCACTTCGCCGACAGTTCCACCGGACCCGGCTCGCCCCACGCCGACTATCGAGAGCAGACCGCCCAGGGCCACGTGGGCTCGTTCGAGAACATGACCGGTGCAGCCGAAACCAACGCGTTGCAAAAGATCGCAGTCGAGAACTCCCGCTTGCACATCCCTCTTCTGTTCGCGTTGGACGTAATCCACGGATACCGCACAATCTTTCCAGTTCCGCTCGCCATGGCCTCCACTTGGGATCCATCGCTGGTCGAACAAGCATCGCGCGTCGCCGCCAAAGAGGCCACCAAAGAGGGCATCCGCTGGACCTTCTCGCCCATGGTTGATATCGCCCGCGATGCTCGCTGGGGACGCATCGTCGAAGGCGCCGGAGAGGATCCATACCTCGGCTCCGCCATGGCTGCCGCCTACGTGCGCGGATATCAAGGCGCACGCCTCAATGATCCGCAATCTATGATGGCTTGCGTGAAACATTACGTCGCCTACGGGGCCGCCGAAGCCGGTCGAGACTACAACACGGTCGACATGTCCGAGCGCACGCTGTTCCAGGTCTATCTGCCGCCGTTCCACGCCGCAGTCGACGCCGGTGCTGGATCGATCATGAGCGCCTTCAACACTCTCAACGGCGTCCCCTCGACTTCCAACTGGTTCACCCTCACGCACATCCTCCGCCAGGAATGGGGATTTCAGGGAATCGTGATCAGCGACTATGGATCAGTCAGCGAAACAATAGCTCACGGCATAGCCGTCGACGGAAAAACAGCAGCGCAAAAGGCCATTCTCGCGGGCCTCGACATAGATCTCGAAGGCAACGAGTACTCCCGCCACTTGGCAGAACTCGTGCGATCCGGAGCCGTGCCCGAAAGCGCCGTCGATCAAGCCGCGCGCCGCATGCTCCGCGTAAAATTCGCGCTAGGATTATTCGATCATCCTTATGTCCCCGAACCGCATGGTTCCGAAGCAACGACCGGCAAGCCGCAACTCGATCCCGCCCACGTAGAACTCGCCCGCACCGTTGCCGAACGTTCGTTCGTTCTCCTAAAGAACGCCGAGTCGGATGGGAAGCCCACGCTTCCGCTGAATCTCGAAGTTCACACCGTCGCCCTCATCGGCCCTCTAGCCGACAGCGCCGCAGACATGCTTGGACCCTGGCGAGCCCGCGGCGATGCCGCCGACGCCGTCACCTTGCGCGCCGCACTGACCTCGCGCCAGCAGCAATCAGGCCGGCAGGTAATCTACGCAAAAGGCACAGAGCTTCTAACCGCTGACGAGAACGGCTTTGCCGAAGCCGTCGCCGCCGCCAAACAATCCGACGTCGTCTTAATGGCCCTCGGAGAAGACTCCTTGTGGATGAGCGCCGAAGGCGCATCCCGCGCCCATCTCGGCCTGCCCGGAAATCAGCAACAGCTTCTGGAGGCAGTCGTCGCGACCGGCAAGCCCGTGGTCTTGATTGTGTTCAGCGGCCGCCCACTCACCCTTTCGTGGGCCGCGAATCACGTCCCGGCAATCTTGCAGGCATGGTTCCCCGGAGTGCAAGCGGGTCCGGCGCTGGTTCGAACCCTATTCGGCGATGTAAACCCGAGCGGCAAACTCACCGTCACCATGCCCGACAACGTGGGCCAGGAGCCGCTCTACTATGACGCGCTGAACACCGGCCGTCCCGCGGACGGCGTCGATCTCAGCCGTCCTCCCACCAATCCGCAAGAGAAATATCATTCGCGTTATGTGGACGAGCCGAATGCCCCGCTCTTTCCGTTTGGTTTCGGTCTCAGCTATACCAATTTCAGTTACTCTCCGTTGGAGATGAGCACATCCCAACTCAGCGCCAGCGACCTCAATCAGAAGACGGCGCAGCCCCTGCACGTCTCCACCACCGTAAAAAATACTGGCGCGCGTGCCGGCGACGAAATTGTAGAACTGTATATCCGCCTGCGCGGAACCAGCGTCGCTCGTCCCGTCAGGCAACTAGAAGGCTTTCGCAAACTCACTCTTGCCCCCGGAGAATCGAAGCGAGTCGAATTCACCTTGGGCCGCGATGAACTCTCCTTTTGGAACATCGACATGCAGGACGTGGTTGAGCCCGCCAGCGCCACCGTCTGGATCGGCCCCAGCTCCGCCGAAGGTGAAAGCGCAGATTTCACCATAGCGAAGTAGCAGCCACTACTTCGCCATCACCGCGTAGCGCCGGCATCCTGCCGGCTGTCCCGAGGGCGTCTTCGCCCTCGGCCTCGGCGCCACTACAATCGCAGCGCACGCCGCCAGCGACGCCCTTAGCGATTTGGCGCGACCCCGCATTACCAAAGTTCCCAGAGCTCACGAAGCGCTGCGAAATTCCATCCCCACGCGATAGAATTGCTCTTACTCGTCTCGGGGGAGAGCGATGCACTTCGAACAGTTTTATCTGGGATGTCTAGCCCACGCGTCCTACATGCTAGCGTCCGAAGGAGAGGCGGTAGTAGTCGATCCGCAGCGTGACGTTGAAATCTACCTGCAAGCCGCGGAGAAGAACCGCGTCTCCATTCGCCACATCTTCGAGACTCACCTGCACGCCGATTTCGTTTCCGGCCACCGAGAACTGGCTTCGCGAACCGGCGCCCGCATCTACATGGGAGCGCAAGCCGAGGCCGCATTCCCGCACGTAGCAGTCGAAGACGGCTTCCAGTTGCAAGTCGGCAAGATGCGCATCACGGCTCTCGAAACCCCCGGTCACACCCCCGAGAGTATGTGCTTCGTAATAACAGATGAAGAGAAGTCCCCGGCGCCGTGGGCAATCCTGACCGGCGACACGCTCTTTCTCGGAGACGTGGGCCGTCCCGATCTTTCCAAACGTTACACTCCCGCGCAACTCGCTGGCATGCTCTATGACAGCCTGCACCACAAGGTTCTCACCCTCGCCGATGAAGTTCTCGTTTATCCGGCGCACGGCGCCGGTTCTCTCTGCGGACGCAACATGCGCGCCGAGCGCGTCTCCACCATCGGCACCGAGCGGCTCACGAATTACGCGTTGCAGATCAACAGCAGGGAAGAGTTCATTAAGCAATTAACCAGCAACCTACCGGCGCGTCCGGCATACTTTTCGCAGGATGCAGAAATCAATCGCACCGGAGCGACGGCGCTCTCCGATCTTCCAGCGTTGTCACCAATCGAGCCGGCCGAATTGAAAACTCTTCTAGCCGAAGGAGCCATCGCGCTCGACGTTCGTCCCGGCGATCAGTTCGCCGCCGGCCACGTGCCGGGGTCGGTAAACATTGCCCTCTCAGGTCAGTTCGCTTCGTGGGCAGCAGCGCTTCTAGGTTTGTCGGCCAGCCCCGTCCTGATCGCCGACTCGCAGGAGGCAGTAGTAGAAGCCCGCATGAGACTGGCGCGCGTCGGCCTCGAAGACTCCCACGGATATCTCAACGGAGGCATCGAAGCCTGGCAACAAGCGGGTTTGCCGCTCGCCACGCTTTCGCAAATCAGCGTCGGAGCGTTGAGCGATCAGCTAGGAGTCTCCGACCTTCAGGTGCTCGACGTCCGTCGCGAACCTGAATGGGAAGCCGGCCACATTGCCAATGCGTTGTGGTGGCCGCTCGACAACTTCAAAATCGCCCCGCCCGAAATCGATCACGATATCCCCATAGCCGTTCACTGCAAGGGAGGCTATCGCAGCATGATCGCCTGCAGCCTGCTGCAACGGGCCGGCTTTCAGAATGTAGTCAATGTAATCGGTGGCTTCGACGCCTGGCAGCAAGCGAAACTTCCAGTGGTTACGGAGAAGCCAGTCGAGGCTTGACCTCGGTCGCGATGCTCTATTACGCTTTGAAAAGAGGATTCGCCCAATGCGCATCCCAATGGTCCTGCTGATCCCGATCTTACTCGCGAGCTGTCGGGCTCCCTCTCTCGCTCAGAGCGCCTCGGCAACTAACACTAAAATATTGTTCATCCAGGGTTTCCCGCTTGCTAACGATCCTGTAAGAATCAAGGTGATGGATGGAGCGACGGAACTGAAGAGCGACGGGCGAGCGCTTTCAAACCGTCTCGCTTGGGAAACTACTTTTAATGCTGGCGACGATTGGATCACTGACCTCTCGTTCGTGGTCAAGAATGTCTCGGCGAAGAAAATAACCTGCATCATCATCTTCTCAGTGCTGGGCGAGACTCCATTCTGGCAAGATGAAAGCCAGTCCAAAATTCCGCTGCTCGGCTTTATCCAAAATCGCTTGGGCCAAAGACCTGAGCACGCGCGGTACGCCAGCGGCCGAGCCTTACCTCCCAATACCGACCCTCCCTTCGATCTCGCTCCCGGCGAGGAGCTTACGATGTCGATGGAAAGCCCAAACGATTACTCGGAATTCAAGGCGCACATCGAGAGGGATCGGCCGATATCAAAAGTCACGGCCATAGACGGCGGAATCGTAACGGTATTCTTCGATGACAGCACCCGGTGGATTAGCATCAACCACAGCTACAGTCGTCCAGCGGAGCAGCCGGGAGAATGGACAAAGATTTCATATGAGGAATGGGCTGGCAAACAGAAAACCTCCGAATAGTGAGACTTGGATCCCCGGTAAAGTTCAACCCAGCCATTGCCTGATTCACCGGGTTGCATAGTCCCTCGAACGCGCCGAGAAAGCCAATCTCCCATCCCGAACGCTGTAGACTTACTAACGAAGCCTTTACCAACCCCCAATGAAAGCCGCCAAACTAGCCAAATCCTACCGCATCGACAACGGCAAGCACTTCCGCCTGAAAGACTTCAACCCCGCCGACACCGGTCACTGGAAGTCAATCGACGAAGCCAAGGAGCACGTACAAAAAGACATCGAGCGAATGCGCAAGCTGCAGGACATGCTCTATGCCCAGGACTGCTGGTCTCTGCTCCTCATCTTCCAGGCCCTCGACGCCGCCGGAAAAGATGGCACCATCAATCACGTCATGTCCGGAGTAAATCCAGAAGGCGTTCAGGTCTACTCCTTCAAGCAGCCGTCGAGTATCGAAATGCAGCATGACTTCTTGTGGCGCACGACGCGAGACCTGCCCGAGCGCGGCCACATCGGAATCTTCAACCGCTCCTATTATGAAGAGGTGTTAATCGTGCGCGTGCATCCCAAGCTGCTCGAGGCCGAGAAGCTCCCACCCTCGCTCGTGACCAAGAATATCTGGGACGAACGCTTCGAAGACATTCGCAGCTTCGAGCGCCACCTGGCGCGCAACGGCACGGTCATCCGCAAGTTCTTTCTGCACCTTTCGAAGAAGGAGCAGAAGCAGCGCTTCATGGCGCGCCTCGATGAACCTGAGAAGAACTGGAAGTTCTCCGCCGACGACGTTCACGAACGCGCCTACTGGGACGACTATCAGAACGCCTTCGAAGATATGATTCGCAACACCGCGACGAAGCACGCTCCCTGGTACGTAATTCCCGCCGACAACAAATGGTTCACGCACCTCGCAGTAGCAGCAGTCATAGTCGAAACCCTCGAAGAACTTAACCTGGCCTATCCCAAAGTAGACGCCGCAAAACGCAAAGAACTAGCAGCCGCCCGACGACTCCTCGCGAAAGAGTAAAGACCCGAAAGGGCGCGGCCTCAACCGATTCTCGGAATCAGAACTGGAGCCGACTCGCTAAATTTCCAGCCCCGAAGGGGCGGCATGTGAAAGCCCGGCACGGAAGTGCCGGGAAGAAGTCGGCAGACGGAACAAGTCCCGTAGGGACGCCGCCGGTTCTCACGTGCGCTCTCCAATCCGCTGCGCCTACAACAAAGAAGGACGCGGGCGTTAGAGAGTGCGCGAGAACTAGATTCCCGGTCTCGCGGTGGAATGCAGTTCAGGGTTCAGCCGCGAAGCGGCGCCAGAATGCAGCCCACGGCGCAAGCCGTGGGAAGAATGTGGGAGATTAGCGAGCCCTGAAGGGGCGGAAGAGCAGTTCTCACGCGCACTCGTTAGCCCCGAACGCGCTTGCATCCGACGGTTGAAAATTCATGAGAGGCTTCTCAGCACCGATCCCCAGTCCCTAACTCCTGCTTCCCATTACTCCGTTACGGCATTAAGATAGTCAAGTTTCATTTTTCACTTTCGAACTGGGGGCAAGCGAACATGGCCGGTCGCAATACGTTTTCCCGAAGCACTTCTCGAACGATCACTTCGGCGCTCTTCCTGTCATTCGCTGCTCTAACCATGTGTGCGCCCAGCCCAGCCCTCGCCCAGACCAAGCCCGAGCGTCAATCGAAAGCCGCCAAGTCCGCCGAGAAGACGCAGTCAACAAATGCCATCGACCAAAAATCCCCGACTGAAGAAGAATCCACCAGGCCGGAAGACAAACTGTTCAAAGGCATGAAGTATCGCCTGATCGGTCCCTTCCGCGGAGGCCGCTCACTCACCGCCGCTGGCATCCCCGGCGATCCCACCACCTACTACTTCGGCGCCACCGGCGGCGGAGTCTGGAAGTCCACCGACGGCGCCATCAGTTGGTCGCCAGTCTTCGACAAAGAGGGAACTGGTTCCATCGGCAGCCTGGCCGTCGCCAATTCCGATCACAACATCATTTACGTTGGCACCGGCGAGGCCTGCATACGCGGCAACATTTCTCAGGGCGATGGAGTCTACAAATCCTTCGACGCCGGCAAAAGTTGGAAACACATCGGACTCAGCGACACGCGCGCCATCGGCAAAGTCATCATCAATCCCAATAACCCCGACATCGTTTTCGTAGCCGCCCTCGGCCATCCCTATGGACCGAACACCGAGCGCGGCATCTTCCGCACCACCGACGGCGGCAAGACCTGGGAGAAAGTTCTCTACAAAGATGAAAACACCGGAGGCATCGACGTCGCCTTCGATCCGCACAATCCCAACATCCTGTTCGCCGCCCTCTGGCAAGCGCGCCGCACTTCGTGGAATCTCACCGACGGCGGCCCCGGCAGCGGACTCTACCGCTCAAACGACGGCGGCACGACGTGGAAGCGCCTCGAAGAGCACGGTCTGCCCAAAGGCCCGTACGGACGCATCGGCATCGCCGTCGCGGCCAACTCCGATCGTGTCTACGCGCTCGCGGAAGCCCGCAATCCCGATGGCGGCCTCTACCGCTCCGATGACGGCGGCGAGACTTGGGACTTCATCAATCCCAGTCACAGCCTGTGGCAGCGCCCGTGGTATTACATGCACATCTTCGCCGACCCAACCAACGAGAACGTCGTCTACGTCATGGATGTCGAGAGCTTCAAATCCACTGACGGCGGTCATCTCTTCAATAAAGTGAAAATCCCGCACGGCGACAACCACGGCCTCTGGATCGATCCCAAAGATCCGCGCCGCATGATCGCCGCGAACGACGGCGGAGTCACCGTTACGCTCGATGGCGGCAAGAACTGGACCCGCGAAGACAATCAGCCCACGGCGCAGTTCTACCATGTCATTACAGATACGGCCATACCATATCGGGTGTACGGCTCGCAACAAGATAGCGGCACCGTCGCGATCATTAGCCGCAGCGACGACGGCGCCATCGATCGCTCCGACTGGTATGACGTTGGCGGAGGCGAAGCCGGATACATCGCGCCCTATCCTCCCGACCCGAACATCGTTTACGGCGCCGATTACCAGGGAAACATCACGCGCTACGACAGACATATTGGGCAAGTCAAGTCGATCACCGAGCAGCCCGAACTCTCCGACGCTCACGGAGCGTTCAGCATGGAACACCGCTTCCAGTGGACCGCTCCGGTGATGCTCTCGCCGCACGACCCCAACACGCTCTACCACGCTGGCGAGCGCCTCTTCAAAACCACAGACGGTGGCGTGCACTGGCAGGCGATCAGCCCCGATCTCACGCGCAACGACAAGAGCAAGCAGCAACCTTCCGGCGGCGACATTACTCTCGACGACACCGGCACCGAGTTCTACGACACCATCTTTGCAGTAGCCGAATCGCCGATCACAAAAGGTCTTCTCTGGGTCGGCACCGACGACGGCCTCATCCAACTCACTCGCGATGAAGGCAAGACTTGGACCAACGTCACGCCCAAAGACATGCCCGAGTGGAGCCGCGTCAGCCAGGTCGAAGCGTCGCCACACGATGCCGGCACAGCCTACATCGCAATTGACCGCCATCAGAACGACGACCTCAAGCCCTACCTCTGGAAGACCTCCGACTACGGCCAGACCTGGACAAAACTGACAAACGGAATTCCTGACGGCAGCTTCGTGCGTGCCGTCCGCGAGGATCCGAAGAAGCGCGGGTTGCTTTATGCAGGAACCGAAAACGGCATCTACGTTTCATTCAACGATGGCGCGGATTGGCGCTCGCTCAAACTGAACCTGCCGTCCACTCCAATCCACGACCTCGTCATCAAAGACAACGATCTAGTAGTAGCCACGCACGGCCGCGCCTTCTGGATTCTCGATGACGTCAGCCCGCTGCGCCAGTTCACCGACGACGTTGCGAAAAAAGACGTTCATCTCTACAAGCCCGGGCCAGCCTATCGCATTCAGGCGGGTGAAGGCGGCGAGGGACATCCTTCCAAACGCACCGGACAAAATCCGCCCACCGGCGCGACGATCTACTTCTATCTGAAAGACGTTCCGAAACCAGAGACAGAAACCAAACTCGAAATCCTCGATGCCTCAGGCAAGCTCATTCGTAAATACTCGAGCACCGAAACCAAGCGCCTCGACGAACCGCCAGATCCCGACGACAAAAAACCTGAAAAAGAAATCAAGCCGGAGGCTGGCTTGAATCGCTTCGTCTGGGATTTGCGCTACGAAGAAGCCCATCGCGTTCCCGGCTACTATCTCTGGGAATACGGCAGCGGCGCGCGCGGACCCGTGGCAGCGCCGGGCCAGTATCAAGTGCGCCTGACCATAGGCAGCGAGAGCCAGGTTGTGCCGCTCGAATTGAAATTGGATCCGCGAGTGAAAGTAAGCTCAGAAGATCTCGCGCAACAGCTCAACATGCTGACTCAGATTCGCGAAGAACTCAGCCAGGTGTACGACGCAGTCAATCAAATCCAGGACGTCCGCTCGCAAGTTGCCGGCCTGAAGCGCCGCCTGCCCGAGAACGCCAGCACAAAACCCATCGCCTCTTCAGCCGATGAACTCGAGAAAAAGTTGGTAAGCATGCGCGACCAATTCATCAACCTCACCATCAGCGCCAACGAAGACTCTCTAGCCTATCCGCCGCAGATCGACGCCAAGCTGGCGTTTCTCGCCATGGCCGTAGGCAGCGCCGACTCGGCTCCAACCGAAGCCGAGCAACTTCAATTCGAAAAACTGAAACGCCAAAGCGCCGAACTGCTCAGCCACTGGCAAGACTTGCAGCATCACGAACTGTCAGACTTCCGCAAGCTGACGGCAGAGAGCAATCTCTCCACAGTAGTAGTGCCGCCCGCAGGGCAAACGGTAGATCCGGAGAACACCGAGGCTCACTGACGACACTCGCGCACGAGTAGTCCCGCTCTATTACTTTCGTGCCACCGCGATGGCACGGATGTGCCTTGTCACCCCGCCATTCCACTGCTATTTTGCCGATAGTGATGCTGATCCTCCCCCGTGGTGGATGGCCGGTTTCGAATGGGGGACTCTATGAGGTTCATGCATCTGTGTTACGCAGCTCTAGGCTTCGCGGTAGCTCGCTGGGTATTCAAGCGGCAGCCGGTGGCTGATCCGGTTTCGCGGTTGCGAGCCTCGGGTCTTCTGTAAAGTTTGGGGCAGGTTGGGCGCGCGCCCCGTTGCGCTTCCATTTCGTCAGCGCGCGCCCATTTTCTTCCGCTCAGACCTTCCTCCACGAAGGTCTAGTACTAAAGTTTGCCTGGTAACCTGCTCTTCTCCGCTCGCCCTCACTACAATCTTGGTAGGACATTGACTGTCATCCTGAGGCGGGCGCTTTTGCCCGCCGAAGGACCTGAGCGAGCCGCGCGATGTGTCGCGTTCTTTGCGACACAATAATCGCGCGTTTTGGCTCGCTTCCTTATTGCTAATGCCCACTCCCACCCCAACTCGCCTGACATTGGCTCTGCTAATCACAGGAATCCTCCTGCTCGCGCTGCCGCCGCGCAGCGCCGCGCAGGATGCGGACGAGACTCCTCTGGGGGACGTAGCCCGCAGCTTCCGCAAGAAGCCAGCCGCATCCGAAGTCGTCGTCGATAACGACAACCTGTCGAAAGCATTGAACGACGCAGAAAGCCGCCACGTCGCCGGATCATCGATGGTGTTCTCGCTCGATCCCGCAGGCAAAAGCTTTCGCGTCTCCTCGCCCGATGTGACCTGCAGCCTGTCGTTCAGTGCCAGCTCGAAAACCAGCGCCCTGCTCAACGATCCGCTGATGCTCGACGAGTTGCCGCGCACCGAAATGGCCAAGCTCGACGGCCCCGCAACCATCGATGGAGATTCGCTGCAAGTCTCCATGCACAACGGCACCGCGTGGGAACTCCGCGAAGTTGTCATCGGCTTGACCATCGTCAAGCGCCCCGACCCCGCAACCGCGTCGTCGAACTTCGGGCAGGCCCGCATAGTGCCCGCAGTCGCGGCCACTTCGCAGCAGCAAGCACCAGACCCATCCCAGAAGCAGCCAGACGTAACGTTGCTGCTGAAAGTAAAAGGATCAGCAGCTCCATCCACCACTGGAATCTTTCGCACAGCCTTGAACTTCGCCCTCTTCCCCGATCAGGACTGGCACTGGGCGATCGTCAAGGCCAAAGGCATCCCGCCGCAAACGCCGACCGAGCCATCGGCCACCCCGCCGACACAACCGGAAAAGCAAGATCGGCCCGCCGCTCCATCACCAGACGCGACCACGAACGCCGCAGCGCCGGCACAGCCGCCACAGTGATCGGCTAGTTGCTCGTGTGGGTCGGACACTCCCTTCGGCAGGCTCAGGGGAGGCTCTATCCGGCTCTTTCAATCCGTCCAGACTTTAGGTCATCCGCTGCGGCCGCTTCTTGCGGAGCGGGATCTCGGTGCACCCTTCACGCTCTCCGGGGGTTTGCGACGGGAGTTGCTTTGGACTTTGGCAGGCGTGGGTTTGAAGGCGCTGCTTAGACGTTCTGCTTCGGACTCTTCCTCTGGTGGCGTGTTGATGGCTGCCATGGCTGCGGACTGGGCCTGGGCGATGGTGAACAGGCTCTCGACTGGCGGGGCAGCGGGGTATTCGGGGACTTCCTTGACCATGCTGTCTTCGAAACAGTCGAAGCGGACCTTGGTGGCGTTCCTGGCGGCGATGCTTAGGGCGCGCAGGATCAGGCGGGCGCGCGGGATGTCGATGTGGTTGCGGACCAGGGCGTTGACTACTTCCATGAGCGAAGCCTGGATGGCTTCCGGACTTTCGAAATTGGCTATGGCATGGAGGCGCGATTTGGGCGGAGTGCGGACTCCGCGGATCATACGCTGATGGAAATAGCAGAAGACTTCTTCGCGTAGTGAGGGCGAACCGCAGCGGCGGCCGTTGACCTTGATGTGGGTGCAGGTGCGAGTGCTGGGATTGATTGCCATGTTTGGACCTTATCGTTGGTTTGCTGGTTGAGTTTGTGGTGGTCTGATCTCGTGAAAAAAAATTGGGGGATCGAGTTTCTAAATCATTGATAATGCTGGGGTTAGCGCCGTGGAGGCGGAAGAAGTCCGCGTAAAATATTGATAGCAAAGGGTTTGCTTGTAAAATCTTGAAAAATAAGGTGTTACGGATGTCGAATTGGGTGCCAGCGGGAGTTGCGAAGAGTTTCTGGGAGATGATGTCTTGGAGTAGCATACAACTTACAGTTTACTAGGGGTGCGCAAGGGCAGATGTCACAGTGGGAGTGTAAGGGCTGTGGAAAAAGACAAGTGATATCAGATCCGGGCGAGGAACCGGCCCAGGTCTGTAGCTTCGATCTCCCGGGCCTCCATTGTGCGCGCGATCTTCCAATTCTCTGTCTTCGGCCAGAGGTTGACACCTTGACGGCCCTCAAATGGCGTCAGCGCGCGGTATGTTGCCCCTTGCACGGTCTTTATGGCGCGATCTGAAAGGTAGTTTTCGATGGCGCGGTACTCGAGGACAAGGCAGTCGATTTGGAGGTCCCGGCAATTCTGGACGAAGGCTTCGCGGCCCGGCTCGATTTGATCGCCCGCGTTTTGTCTCTCGCTGTCGATCGCCGCGAACGTTTGCGGGCATATCCTGGTCACTTCTTGCAGTTCGTCGCGGGAATATCGATTGATCAGATCGGACATGGGAACGACGAGGAATTCGTGGTCCTTGTTAAACAGCCGGAGAAACTCAACGAAGGTCTTAACGCTCGTCCTGCCCTCGACGAGGAGTACCTTGTTAAAGCCGAGAGGCCGATAACCCTCGTAGTTGAGTTCGCCTAGTAGTTCCGCCAAGCGGGGGGTCTCGTCAATCTTCCTAATCTCGCTTCCCTTGGCGCCTACCGAAACGGAATAGATCTCTTCGGCCACTGATCGAGCCAGTCCGATATTGTGCGTGGCGAGGACGACGCCCTCAGAGGCGTAGCGGGCTAGCTTCATCAAGAACTTGAGCTGAAGTGACGGATGGAGGCTGATCTCGGGCTCGTCAATCAGGATGAATGATGGTTTCCTGAATGCCGCATTTCCCAGTACCACGATGAACTGGGCCAGCCCGGCACCCAACTCCTGGAGGGCAAAGGGCTTGCCGTCGATGATTAGTTGTAGGGAGTTATGGTTCAGGGCCGCGGCAATTTGCAGTTGCTTGAAACCGAAGTTGTCCTTGATTTCCTCGATCAGTTTGTAGATTTGCTCTTGCCCCTGCTTCGATGCTCCTGCCTGCAGGCCGTGCCACATTTCGATGAAGGGTCTGCCGACGTTGATGTCGTAGTAGTTCTGAATAGCCCCCTCGGCTGGCGTGAGGGGGCTGATGTGGCGGAAGGCGGGGACGTAGTATGTGTCGGCGAGCATCCTAAACGCTGTGAGGATGGGACGGAAGTTTGCGACGACGATATTAGACGGGTGGGCTGTCGCAACGTCGTCCGACCAGCCGACGCCGCCATCCGGCTGCCTACTCTGCGAGCCGTCGGCGTTAAAGAAAGTAGCGTTGCACGAGCTTTCGTTTCTCAAAATTCGGACAGCAGCCCTGGCCACGACTGCTGGTGTTTTGGGAGGATCGCCCACGGTGATCTCGATCCATATGTCTTCGCGGTTTCCGTTAAAAAACATCTCGTCCCGATCCAAAATCTCCGGCAGCGGTTGCATCTGGAGCTTCCCTCCACTCCAGAGCTGCATGGCGACGTTCGTGTTTCTGCCGATCTGCGTGAATGCCGGGCGCATCTCGTAAAAGAATTTCAGTAGCGATGACTTTCCTGAGTTGTTTACGCCGACGAGGGCCGAGAATCCCTTGGTGAGCTTTAAAGACGCCGGGCTGCCGACAGGAAAACATCGGTAGTTTCCTATCGTGAGATTGATGTCCATGACTTCAAGGGTAGCAAAAAGGGCCACGGCATTGCCGTGGCCCCCTCACAGTCGGATTCCTTTTTACACTTGTGGCGCGGGAATGCCAAGCACTTTTGTGCGGCCGTTTGGATCAGGGGCAGCGGATGGGACTATCCGTTCTACTTGGCGTCGTTTTGCTCCGCTGACGGACGAAGCGTCCGCCGCTCCATGAGTTTTGGTGGTGCTGGCGGACAGCGGGTTCCTCCGCTGCGCCGTCCCCTTCGGCTTCGCTCAGGGTCCCGCTCCGGTCGGAATGACAGGGCCTGTGACTGGGCCACGAGCAACGTCAAGGGCAAGGTCAAAGTCAAGGTCAAGATCAAGATCAAGATCAAGGTCAAAGGCAACGGACAGGAGTGTCCGTTCCACACGTGCAAAAGCAACGTCAACGTCGAGGGCTGCGCTGCGGGCGTTCGTTTTCCCACTTCTCGCAAGGGACGCGAGAAGTGGGGCATCCCCGTTTGATTAGGTGCCGGCGAAGTCAAAGTTAAAAGCTGCGGATGGGACTGTCCGTTCCGCATGGGCGTCGCTTTGCTCCGCTGACGGACGAGGCGTCCGTCGCTCCATGAGTTGTGGTGGTGCCGGCTGACAGCGGGTTCCTCCACTGCGCCGTCCCCTTCGGCTTCGCTCAGGGCCCGGCTGCGGTCGGAATGACAGGGCTTGAGACGGTGGTACGAGCGACGTCAATTGCAACGTCAAAGTCAAGATCAACGTCAAGGGCAACGGACAGGAGTGTCCGTTCCACACGGGCGTCGCTTTGCTCCGCTGACGGACGAGGCGTCCGTCGCTCCATGAGTCGTGGTGGTGCCGGCGAAACCAAGGTTCCTCGCTTCGCTCGGAATGGCATTTGTGAGGGTTCTTGATCGCAGCGCTTCAGCGCTGCCTCCCAGGACCTGGCGTGCTAAACTGTCCTCAATCCCACAACAAAGGACAGGCTGGCGATGAAATTTGGGGTTATTATTTTTCCGGGGTCGAACTGCGATCACGATGCTCACTGGACTTTGCAGCAGGTGGCGCGGCAGCCGGTTACTTTTCTTTGGCATGAGTCGCATGATCTGGAGGGGTGCGATGCGGTGATTGTCCCGGGAGGATTTGCGTTTGGGGATTACCTGCGGACTGGGGCGATTGCGAAGTTCTCTCCGGTGATGGAGTCGGTGCGGCGGTTTGCCGATGGCGGCGGGTTGGTGCTGGGGATTTGCAATGGGTTTCAGATCCTGTGCGAGTCGGGGCTTTTGCCGGGAGCGCTTTTGCGCAACACGGGATTGAAATATGTCTGCAAGCCGGTGCAGGTGCGGGTGGAAAATGTTGCCACTCCGTTTACCAATGCTTGTTCGCAAGGCGAAGTGTTGACGATCCCGATCGGACATATGGAAGGGAACTACTTCTGCGATCCGGCGACTTTGGATCAGTTGCACCGCGAAAACCGCGTGGTGTTTCGATATTCGACTGAGGGCGGCGAGATTTCGGCGTCGGCGAATCCGAATGGTTCTTTGGACAATATTGCCGGCATCTGCAGCGCGGGCGGCAACGTGGTGGGCATGATGCCGCATCCTGAGCGGGCTTCAGAGCCTGCGCTTGGCGGAGTGGATGGAATGAAGATATTTGATTCCATGGTCGGCGCCATGGCCGGCCGGTAGATGTCGCCGGTAAAGGCCACGTTTTCCACCGCACGCGTCTAAATACCGTTTGATAATCCCGCGGCTTAGTGTTACTGTCTCCGCGAAGCGGCTTCCTCCCTTCGCCCCGGAATTTAAACATTTCATGCAGTTGCAGGGAGGAGTGTGCGGAATGACGTCGAAGCAGATTCTCGATGCTTTTTCTGAAACGTTGATGCAGGACGAACGAATCCTCAGCCCGCGGGAGCGCGAGCTGCTGATGAGTCTCCTGCAAAACTCCAGAGCAGTTTCCAGCAGCAATCCTGAAACACAATCCGCGGTAAGCGCAACCATAGCTCGCACGGTGGGTGAAACAGTAGCGCAACGTGCATTCACGTTGTTAGGCGGCAGCATTGTGGAGCAGATCCTGGCAAGCGCGGGAATGCCCGCGTGGATAGAAGAGACGATGCCGGTCGTGGCCGGACCCGGCGCGCCACAGCCTCCGGGCAATGCGCCGCAACCGCCGGGAGTGAAGCAACCGCCCATGAAGAGTCCGGGAGCGCCGCAGCCACCGGGAGCGCCGCAACCGCCGGGAGCGCACAAGCCCGGACGCGAACCGGACCCACCGAGTTCACGTCCGCCGATGAAAAGTCCGGGGGCACCGCAGCCGCCGGGCGCGCCGCAGCCTCCGGGTGTGGAGAAGCCAGAGCGCGGGCCGCAGCCTCCGTCGCATGGTCCGCAGCCGCCGAGTGCTGTGCGGCCGTTGAGCGTTCCTATGCAGCATAGCGCTGGGTCGGGCAACGGAGTTGGTGTGTTGGAGGCACCGGCGATTGCGCGGGCACAGTGCGTTGTGCTGGATGAGTTTCTTGCTCCGCAGGAACTGGATGAGTTGGTGAACTACGCGCTGCAACACGAGGCGGAGTTTCAAAACAGCGCTGTGGTTTCGCCTAGTGGTGATCCGGGAGCGCTCGATTACTCGCATCGGCGCTCGCGCGTGCTTATGGATTTGGGAAAGCATGAGCAAATTATTCTGGAGCGAATCCGAGGCGTGTTGCCGAGTGTGTTGGAGCGGCTGGGAGTGGAAGAGTTTCCGATTACGAATGTGGAAGCACAGATCACGGCCAGCAATGACGGCGATTTTTTTGGCGCGCACTGCGATGACTCGCAGGAGATAATTGCGTCCCGCCGAATTACGTTTGTTTACTTCTTTCAGCGCGAGCCACGGCCGTTTGAAGGCGGAGAGTTGCGGCTTCACGACTCGAGTGGGAGCGATGCGCATGCGGAGAGTTATCAGAAGATTGTTCCGCAGGCGAATCAAATTGTGTTCTTCCCGTGCTCGGTATTGCACGAGATAACCGCAGTGGAGTGCCCGTCACGGGCCTTCGCTGACAGCCGATTCACCCTAAACGGATGGCTACACAATTAAAAGACACGGCATGGCTTGAATGGATTGCAGGCCTGATGGGGGTGGGGTCGCGGCAAACTCTTACCGCGGCGCTGCCCCCCGGGCAATTCCATTGTTTGCTGGATGAGTTGCCGATGCACTTGGTTCCGCAGCGGCAGCTTCGGGCCTGGTGTTGGTGGATGGACTTTTCTGCGGAGCAGTTGTTTGTTAATCCGGAGTGTTCGGTTCTGCGTGGTGGGCAGGTGCCGGTCGAGTTGGAACCTCATCGGGATTTGCTCGAGAATTTTTACTTGCAGGGAACTATGGCTTGGGTGCGTGATGCGGCTACTGGTGCGCTGAATCCATTTTGGCTTGGTCCGCGGACGGAAGCGGTGGTTTCGAAACTTTGTGCCGGAGAACCTGTGCCTGCTTCCATTCCGGCGGATTTGCGCAGGTTGCTGGCGGGTGCTGGGATTCTGATTCCGGAGGGATATGGTGAGCGGCGTCTCGCGGAGTGGGCTGACGTTGTTCGAAAAGGCGCACAGCACTTTCGAGAACATGGTTACGTGCCGCTGGGGCGCTTGATTCATCCGTATAATCTGGCGGCTTTGCGGCGCTATTACCGGCACGCTATTCGGAGTGGAGCGATTCGGCTGGGCGATGAGCAGAGTTCGCGGAGATACTTTGCGCACAATGAGAGCGTCGCCCGATTCTTCCATCATCAGATTGCGAACGCGGTTGGCGCGATCACGGGCGAAGCGGTGAAGCCTTCTTATGTTTATTTTGGCTCTTACTTGAGCGGCGCCGAGTTGAAGAAGCATACCGACCGGGAACAGTGCGAGTTCAGCGTTACGTTATGTCTGGATTTTTCTCCGGAGCCGGAGTTGGCGACTTCGTGGCCTATACGGCTGGATACTCCGGAGGGGACGGTTAAGGTTTATCAGGCTTTGGGCGATGGGTTGGTTTACCGCGGACCTCGGGTGCCTCATTACCGGCATGTGCTGGGTGACGGGCTTACGTCGACTTCGATTTTCTTTCATTATGTTAGGGCGGATTTTGAAGGGTCGTTGGATTAGCGCAGTGGTCAGTGGCTAGTGGTCAGTGGTCAGTAAGATCAAAGGCGATTCGCGCGAGAGCGTGCCTTGGGCGCTGAAGCGCAGGTCAATTTTAGCTGCTTATTGGCACGAATGAATTCGTGCCCTTCCCGAACCAAATCTTTATCCCGCTCGCTTGTTTAGTGCAGCCCCGAGATTAGATAGAGCACGGAGAAGACTTGGTGGTAGCTGTAGGCGAAGCGGGAGCCGTCGCGGCTCATGACTACCGGGGCGACATTGATTACTCCGACTGTTGTCTCGGGCTGCAATTCCTGAATGAGAGTCTTCTCACCGGTCGTCAGGTTGACCTTGTACACTTTCGTCGGAATGTGACCTCGAAGATATCCGTAAACGGAAGAGTTGTCATCCGACCATTGGAGCGGGATAAACGTCGACTCAAGACCGGGAATGAGATGGGGTGCTATGCCACCGGCGGTGGGATAGACAACAACTCCCGCGTCGTCGTCGCTGCGGATAATATATTTGCCGTCGGGAGAGATCAGGCCACTGGTAACTCCTTCGGGCGTGATCGGTGTTGGTTTTCCTCCCTCAAAATCCACTAAATACATGCGCGCGCCGTGGCCGGCTTCGTTGGCGTTGATGGTGATGTGTTTTCCGTCTGCGAGAAAATGAACGTTGCCGTTGTCGATGTGCTCGAGGCCGGGTAGCGAAATCGTACGAGGTTGACCCGGGCCGAGCGGAACCAGCGTCACGCGCCCCGGATTACCTACCAGAACGGAAATCGCCCATTTGCCGTCGGGAGAAAGGCCGCCGCCGCTGCCTTCCCCCAGTTGCACAGGCGGAGTACCGTCGAGTTTGCGAATCGCGAGCGCGTAATGGGTTCCGGCGGCTTCACTGGCGTCTTCAAAAAAAATCGACTGGCCATCGTGCGAAATATCCTTGGCAGTGGTCCAATCGCGCCAGGAAACATCTACGGCTTTGCCGTCGCGTGCCGTGGTCTCCATGGCTACGCGTTCGGCATCCACGCTGATCAGAACTCGACCATCCGGGGCCACGTCCTCCAAAGTCATGCCCGCAGGCACCTCGAGGATTGTTCGAGTGCGTCCAGACATATCGACGGCGTGCAGGCCGCGGCTGATGCCCTTTTCGACGGCCGTAAACCAAACTTCTTTGCCATCGGGACCCCAGGCCAGGCCGTCCTCCGATTCCCACTCGTCCGAGAGCACGGTCATACGGCCGCTAAGGTCGATGACCGAAACGTGGCCGCGGTCATCCCATAGCGCAGGATGGTCCATGAAAGCGATCTTGTCACCTTGCGGCGAGACGCGAATATGGCTGATCCAACCCTTGCTTTGGTAGAGAGAATGACCGATGGGATATTCGATTCGATCGCTGTTTTGTGTGCGATGGACTACGGCGAGTTCACCGCTCGGAGACCAATCTGCCCACGGGACGTTTTCGAGAACCTCGCGTGGGGAACCTCCGGCCAGCGGTGTGCGGGCAAGGGTGGCGCCTTCGACCTCCAAGTGTGCGGCATACTTTCCGCGGAGAGCGACCGCGAGTTCGCCGGTGCGGGAGATCGAGAGCAGGGCTGCATCGGCGAGAACGAGCGGCTGACTTAGAAGGGAATCGCCGACGGTGGAGAAGAGCTGAATCGGGTTGCCGTTCCAGGATGCGCCATACACAATCGTCCGATAGTCGGGGGCGAAGCGAGCCGAGTACAGTGTGCCTTGTTCATAGGTCAGACGTTGGTAAACGGGAGATTGGGCGCGATGTTGCCAGCGATTGGCCAGCAGCCATAGCGTTGCAACCAGCAACGCTGCGGCAACTGCCCAGGGAACGATGGCTGGCTGCGGTCGGGGACGGGCCTTGAGCCGGACTGGTGCGGTAGTGTCTGCCAGAGTGTCGAGCGCAAAGGCTAGATCGCGTGCTGATTGGAAACGATTCTCCGGCTCCTTCTCCAGGCAGTGGCGGACGATCTGCTGAAAGGGTACGGGGACGCTGGCTTGCTCGAGATTAATTTCGGCGGGATCTTCTTTGAGCACTGCGGTGATTGTGTCTACTTCGGTCTCGCCGCTAAAGGCTCGGTGCCCGGACAACATTTCGTAAAGAATTGCGCCCATGCTGAAGATGTCGCTGCGGTGGTCTACGGCCTTGGCTCGAAGCTGCTCGGGCGCCATATAGGCGACGGTGCCGACGATTACGCCGCTCTTCGTTACCGTGGTCATTTCCTCCACGGAGCGTTCGGCGTCTTCCGGCGCGGATTGCAGCTTGGCTACACCGAAGTCGAGAATCTTAACGCGCCCGTCGGTAGTGACGAAAAGATTTTCGGGCTTGAGGTCGCGATGGATGATGCGGTGATCGTGCGCGGCGATTAGTCCCTGTACGATTTGCTGGGCGTAGTCGAGGGCGAGGCGGGCGGGCAAGGCTCCTTCGGTGAGGCGCTGGCGGAGGGTGTTGCCCTGAAGCAATTCACAGACTATGTAGGGAGATCCGTCGTGGAGGCCGACGTCATAAACGGCGACGATGTTTGGATGATTGAGCGCGGCGGCGGCGCGGGCTTCGAGTTCGAAGCGGCGGAGGTGATCGGGATTTTGGCTGGAGGCGGGGCGGATCAGCTTGAGAGCTACATCGCGCCCTAGCCTTTCATCGCGGGCGCGGAAGACTTCGCCCATGGCTCCGGAGCCAATCTTCTCGATGACCCGATAGTGACCTATAACTTGGTCATTCATGCTGCAATAACGCCCCGCTGGCATGTTAGGGGCGCATGTAGGTTGGAGTCAATCACCTAATCGGGGAAGTGGCCGGCCCGAATGGGGGATGGGGGAAGTGTTTAAGTAACCGCACGGCACTCTTGCTGCCCCCGGCACGGCGGGCGGGACGCCCGCCCGACAGCCGCCGAGACGGCGGCGCTACGACTGCTGCGGAGCCTGATCAGGGTGCCGGACGAAGATAGGCCGTGCTATAATTCTTTTTCGCCTGCATACTTTCGAGGCAGTCTGTGATCTTTCTACGGGCGGAATCCCGCGATTAAACGAAATTATCGGATCGAGGTCTAGCCATGTCTGGCCATTCAAAGTGGGCCACAATCAAGCACAAGAAGGGCGCGCTGGACGCCAAGCGCGGCAAGATTTTTACCCGTCTCATCAAGGAAATCAGCATTGCCGCGAAGAATGGCGGCGGCGACCCTGATTCGAACCCGCGGCTGCGCGGAGCTATTCTCGCCGCCAAGAGCGAGAACATGCCCCAGGACAACATCAAGCGGGCGATTCAGCGCGGTACGGGAGAATTGCCTGGCGCGACCTACGAGGAGTTTTCGCTCGAGGGTTACGGGCCCGGCGGAGTGGCTGTTCTGCTCGATATCAATACCGATAATCGCAATCGTACGGTCAGCGAGATTCGCCACTGCTTTGGCAAGAACGGCGGCAACATGGCCTCAGCCGGTGCCGTCGCGTATATGTTCCACAAGAAGGGCGACATCCTCATCCCGAAGAGCGCTGCGAAAGAGGATGACCTGATGAATATCGTCCTCGAAGCCGGCGGCGACGATTTGAACGATGATGGCGAGAATTGGGAGATCCTCACGGAGCCTTCCGCTTTCGAAACTGTGCTCGAAGCGGTGAAGAAGGCGGGGATTGAGCCGGCGTCGTCGAGCGTGGCGATGATTCCTGACACCTACGTCAAACTGGAAGGTCAGGCGGCCAACACGATGATTCGTCTGATGGAGGCGCTTGAGGATCAGGACGACGTGCAGAACGTGCACTCGAACTTCGATATTGACCAGAAGTTGCTGGAAGAAGTGGCTGGGTAGTTGAACTGGGATTTTGTTGAAGCCGCCCCTTGCGGGCGGCTTTTCTTGTTGCGGCGTCCTGTTGTAATTTTTTGCTGATGGGCGGGTCTCAAAAGTTTTCAACACAACCGTGGATAATTCTGTGGAAAAGCACGGAAGTATTCTCGTAAGTGACTCAGCTTAGAGATGGTTCAGCACTTTGCACCGGAGCGAGTGCTGGCACTTTCGTGCTGCAACCTTCGGCGCGCCGTGCTTGGTTTTGAATTCCGACTTGATGCTTGAATGGCGATCTCGAAACTTAGACTCGACAAACTTCTGGTGGACCGCGGATTGGCTGCTTCTCGCGAACGTGCGCAAGCTCTGATTCTCGCGGGGAAAGTGTTGGTCGACGATCAGAAGATTGAAAAAGCTGGGGCGCAGGTTGATGCGGAAGCGGTGATTCGATTGCTTGGCGAAGATCTGAAGTACGTTAGCCGCGGCGGACTTAAACTGGAACGCGCGCTTGAACACTGGCGGATCGATGTCGCGGGCAAAGTTTGTCTTGACCTTGGCGCTTCGACTGGAGGGTTTACCGATTGCCTGCTGCAGCGCGGTGCGGCTCGCGTGATTGCCGTAGACACCGGGTATGGGCAGATGGATTTCAGGCTTCGGCAGGATTCGCGGGTTCGACTGCTGGAGAAGACGAATGCGCGATATCTGACGGAAGATGTTCTCGCTGAAAAAGTGGACCTCATCGTTGTCGATGTGGCTTTCATTTCGGCGACGCTGGTGCTGCCTGCTGTGGTGAACGCTGCGTTTCCGCAGTCGGTCGAAGAACGGCGCGGGCGGCAAGTGGTCGTCCTGGTGAAACCTCAGTTCGAGGCAGGAAGGGAATTCGTGACCAAGGGAGGGATTGTGCGCGACGAGGCGGCCCAGTTGGCGTCGGTCGAAAAAGTGAAGGTGCGTTTGCTAGAGCTTCAGTGCGCTTACGCCGATGTCATCGAATCGCCGATTCTTGGCGCGGAAGGGAATCGCGAATTTCTGCTGCGGGCTGTTTTCTGATTGGGGCAGTTTGGTAAGGAAGCGAGCCAAACGCGCGATTATTGCGTCGCAAAGAACGCGACGCTTCGCGCGGCTCGCCCAGATCCTTCACTGCGCAAAGAACGCGCGTTCAGGATGACAATCAAGCGGCACCGCTGGCAATCCTGCGCGGTTACGATTTTCGGCTTTTATTTCTGTACAATCTTTCTTTCTGTCTTCCAACATGCCGAGCTCGACTTCATCATCTTTATCGAAAACAGCGGCCATCATCTCGCGTCCGGCGCGGCCGGAAGTTGCGCGCATATTTCCTGAACTGCTGGCATGGCTGAATGCGCATGGCTACAAGGTTATTGTCGATCCGGAGACGGCAAAATATTCCACAGGCCAGGAGGAAGTGCTGCGCTCGGAAATGTCGTCGCGGCCTTTGGACCTGGTGGTCGTGTTGGGCGGCGATGGGACGCTGCTATCGGCGGTGAGAGTCACGGCTTCAACCGATGCTCCGCTGCTCGGCGTGAACCTGGGCTCGCTCGGCTTTCTTACCGATGTTCCGCTGCCTTCTCTGTTTTCCATGCTCGATCAGATTGGAGAAGGCCGCGCCCCCGTGGAAAAACGTTCGCTGATGCAGTGCGATTTGCTGCGCGGCGACGAGGTGCTCGGAACCTACAAAGCTTTCAACGACGTTGTCGTGAACAAGACCGCACTGGCTCGCCTTAATAATTACGATCTGTTCGTCGACAAGGCATTTGTTTCGAGCTACCGCGCCGACGGAATGATCGTGGCTACGCCAACAGGTTCGACGGCTTACTCGCTTTCGGCGGGCGGCCCCGTGGTTATGCCGACCGTCAATGCGTTTGTGATTACGCCGGTGGCGCCGCACTCGCTTACGCATCGTCCGCTGGTGGTGCCGGATTCTGCCGTGATTGAAATTCTGCTGCGCAGCGATGAGGAAGTGGCTTATCTCAGCATGGATGGGCAGCCTGGGCTTGATCTGAAGGATGGTGACCGAGTGCGCTGCCGGCGCTCGGAGCACAAAGTCAGCCTATTCCGCACCGAGGCGGACTTTTTTCACGTGCTGCGCACGAAATTAAAGTGGGGAGAGCGATGAAGAATTGTCGATTGAGTGATTGGTGATTGTCGATTGAAAAACCTTGATGCCGATGGTTTCAGGCGACAATTACAACTCCGATGAATACAGTTCGCGGACTGTTTCCCGCCGCCGGATCACTTTGACGGACTTTCCGCTGACGAGCACTTCCGCTGGGCGTGGACGCGTGTTGTAATTCGACGCTAGAACCATCCCGTAAGCTCCGACGTCGAGAATCGCAAGCAAATCTCCCTCTTCGGTGCGAGGTAGCTCGCGATCGCGGGCGAAGAAGTCGCCGGACTCGCATATCGGACCTACCACATCTACAATCTCTTTCTTGACGGGCAGGTTCTTGCTTCGCGCTTCGCGCTGAACTTCGCGCCGCACCTCGCTCTGCACATCGCCCTGCACAACGGGAACGATTTCGTGATGGGCTCCATAGAGCGCTGGGCGGATCAAGTCGTTCATGGCGGCATCGACTATGAGGAATTTCTTGCCGTCATTTTGTTTTCTGTAGAGCACAGAAGTTAGCAGCACTCCCGCGGGTCCGACAATCGCGCGGCCCGGTTCGAGTAACAGATGCAGATTCAGACCGCGCAGGGGATTGGTCACGGCGCGCGCATAATTCGCGACATAGTCCGCGAAGTTCGGTCCTGCTTTCTGATAGTCGATCCCGAGGCCGCCTCCGGTATCGACGAAGACGACCTGGTGGCCGTCAGCGCGCAACGCGCGAACGAGGTCAGCCACTCGGGCGACGGTTTCTGCGAAAGGCGCGACATCCGTGATCTGCGATCCGATGTGAACGCTCACTCCCGCGACTTTCAGATAACGCGTTGCGGAAGCTTTGGCGTAAAGAGTGCGCGCGATGCTGATGGGCACGCCGAATTTGTGCTTGCGCAAACCTGTAGAAATGTAAGGGTGGGTGTCGGCGGCGACGTCCGGGTTCACGCGCAGAGCGATGCGCGCGATCTTGTGCAGGCGCGCGGCGCACTCTGCCAAAGTCCAGAGTTCCGATTCGCTTTCCACATTGAAGAGCAGAATTCCGGCCTTCAGCGCCGCAGTCATCTCTTCGCGAGATTTCCCCACGCCGGAGAATACGATTTTTCTGGCGGCGCGGCGATCGACGGCCAGCACGCGCTCCAGTTCTCCGCCGGAAACTACGTCGAAGCCGCAGCCTTGGCGGGCCAGCAGGCGCAGAATACTCAGATTCGAATTTGCCTTGACGGAATAACAGATGGTGTGGGGAACGTTGCGAAACGCGTTGTCAAACGCAGCGAACCGTTCGCGGATGGTTGTCGCCGAATAAATGTAGAGGGGCGTTCCGTAGCGCTCCGCTAATTTTGTTAATGGGACGCTCTCGCACTGCAACACCGAGTCCACGCTGCGGCGCAGTAATCCTTTGCGGCGTTCGTGCAGAACGAATCCGGGCGGGCGCTCGGACGAAATGTGTGCGGATCCCGTGAGTTCATTGCGCCGGCTCATTTTTTCCTGGAAGTGCCGTGCGCGGCGGTGCCCTTGACTTTGATGGCCACCACAGTTTGATCGTCGAACGTCTCGACCCCGGCGGAATGCTCGGCGGCGGCTTTGAAGAGGGAGTCGACCACGCAATCCGCCGACGTGGCACCGCACTCTGCGATGATTTTTTCCACTCGTCCGCGGCCGAAGAGTTCTCCACGGCGGTTGCGGGCATCGAGAATGCCGTCGCTGAAGAAGACGAACATGTCTCCAGGCTTCATCTTGAAGCGAAACTCGTCGTAGCTGGCATCGTCGAAAAGGCCGAGCGGCAAGCCAGTCGCCTCGATCACCTGATTTTTTCCGTCGTGCACATAAACCGGGCGCGGCAAGCCTGAGTTGGAGACGAGAAGAGTGCGACTCTCGTCATCCCAGACGGCATAGATGAGCGATACAAATTGTGCTTCAATGCGCCGCGTGGCCAGAGACAAATTCACCGCGGAAAGCATCTCGGCCGGGTCCGGTTCTATGGGAGCGTGCGAGCGCAGGATTCCGCTGACCAGCGCCGCGTAGATGGCGGCGGGAGCGCCTTTTCCGCTGACATCGCCAATCACAATTCCCAGGCGCGAGAGGGAGTACGGAATAAAGTCGTAGAGATCGCCGCCGATCGCGCGTGCGGGAACGAACTTCGCAGCGAGTTCCAAGTGCGCCGGCTTGGGCAGCGTCTGCGGAAGCAGACGCATTTGCAGTTCGCGGGCTAGCGCCAGATCGCGCTCCAGGCGGCGTTCCTGCCGGGCAATCTCTTCATACAAGCGCGCGTTTTCGATGGCGATCGCCACCTGTGCGGCCAGCGTCATTATGGTGCGCCGGTGATCGTCAGTAAAAAATCCGCGGCGCGTGTGCTCGAGGTCGAGAACTCCGATGACCTTATCTTTGTAGATGAGCGGCACCGCGAGCTCCGATCGCGTTTCGGGGTTGCCCTCGATGTAACGCGGGTCTTTGGTCACATCGGGGACGAGAACCGCATGTCTGGTTTCCGCGGCGTGCCCGACCAATCCGCGGCCAAGCGGGATGTCGTCTTTCAGGTGAACGTTTTCATTGAAGCGTAACGAGAAACGGTGCTGCAGCTTTTCTCCGGCGGAATCCAGCAGCAGGATGCTGAACATTTGAAAATCGATCAGGCGGCGGAGCAGTTCGGCGATGCGGCCCAGGAGTTCGTCGAGGTTCAGGATGGAGGTGAGTTCGCGCGCGATTTCGTTGAGCAGCAGCAGAATCCGCGCCTGGCGCGTTGTTCGCGTGTAGAGTTGAGCATTTTCAATGCCCGCCGCCATGCGCGACGCAATCAGGCTCAACAGCCGGCTGTGTTCTTCATTGAAGTAGCCAACATGCCTTGCTTCAAGGTCGATCACCCCAATGACGCGGTTCTTGGTGATGAGCGGGACGGCCAGCTCCGAGCAAACGTTGGGTATGGCGGCGACGTACCTGGGATCCTTGGTGACGTCGTCGATCAAAATCGTCTGGCGCAACTGGGCTGCCTGGCCGGTCACTCCGACGCCCATCTTGATTCGGGCGCGCTCGGCGAACTCGGTGTCATAGCCTATCTGGAATCGAAAGCGCAACTCCTGAGTTTTCTCGTTAAGCAGAAGGATAGCGAAGATTTCATAATCGATGACTTTGCGAACCACCTCTGCGACCCGGCGCAGAGTCGTATCCAGGTCGAGCGAGGTTGCCATGACGTCGGCAACTTCCAGCAACAACGGCTCAACATTGAAAGCTTTTTCGTGCTTGTTCAGGGTGGATCCCATTTTGTTTTTCTATGATAGCAGCCGGGCGCGGAGTACCTAGTACCTGGTACCTAGTACCTAGTACCAAGTACCTAGAAGCCAGCACCGGGCATGAAACCGGATACGACGAACTGGAATCGCTTGGAAGAATGCGCGGTTGCTCGGTACTAGGTACTGGGTACTATTCTCGGGGGACGATGCAGACATCGGCCAGGTTGCGGTAGCGTTCGGCGTAGTCGAGTCCGTAGCCGACGACGAACTCGTCGGGGATGGTGAAGCCGACGTAGTCGCCCTGCAGCGGGAGCTTGCGGCGCGAGGGCTTGTCGAGAAGAGCCGCGATCTTCAGGGTTCGCGGTTGATGCGCCATCAGCAATTTCTTCAGCACCGTGAGCGTCAGTCCAGTGTCGAGAATGTCCTCGACGACAATTACGTTCTTGTCCTTCATGGACTGGTCTACGTCTTTGGTGAGTTTCACTTCTCCGGTGGAATCCCAACCGCTCTTGAGTTCCTGCGTGGGGCTCGGGCGGTTGCCGTAACTGGAGACGCCGATGAAGTCAAAGGTCGCGTCCAGCTTGATTTCGCGCGCCAGGTCGGCCAGAAAAATCGCGGAACCTTTCAACACGCCAACGAGAATGACCGGTTGGCCTGCGAAGTCGCGCGTGATTTCTGCACCCAGTTCCGCGACGCGCTTTGCGATCTCTTCGTGTGAAATCAGTACCTTGAGTTCACTCATGGCGTTTCATATTAAACTAAACCCGCAGCCCATGTTGATTTCATATCATGGGCTGGATATCGCTGCCGTAATACGGCAATTCATCTGGAGCTTTTCTTTATGAATCTTAAAGGCGTTCAACTTACCTGGCTGGGCCACGCTACGTTTCGCATCGTGACTCCGGGCGGGCGCACGGTCATTATCGATCCGTGGATCATGAACAATCCCTTGTGTCCGGCTTCGGAGAAAAAAGTAAAGCATGTAGATGTTCTCTTGTGTACGCATGGTCACGGAGACCACATTGGTGACGCGGTTGAGGTGATCAAGCAGCATAATCCTCAGGTGGTGGGAATGCCTGAATTGTGCGGCTGGCTGGAGAAAAAAGGCGCGAAGCAAACTTCTGCAATGAACAAAGGCGGCACGCAGAAGATTGGAGACATTAAAGTCACGATGGTGCACGCCGATCACTCGTGCGGCATTCAGGATGGCGCTCAGATGATTTATGGCGGTGAAGCTTGCGGGTACGTCGTCGAATTCGAAAACGGAGCGAAGATCTATCACGCCGGCGACACCAACGTTTTCGGGGACATGGCGATCATTCGCGACCTTTACGCGCCGGAAATCGTGATGCTGCCGATCGGAGACCACTACACGATGGGTCCGCGCGAGGCTGCTTATGCTTGTAATTTGCTTAAGCCGAAGACCGTGATTCCCATGCACTTCGGAACGTTTCCCGTGCTGACGGGAAGTCCGGTTGAATTGCAGAAACTGGTGCCCGGCGTCGAAGTCTTTACGATGAAGCCCGGTGTCACCGTCAACAATTGAAGTTCAGGAATTGATTATTGACGGGCGAATGTCAGAGGTGAATGCATGACTCCGAGTAAAACTAAGAAGGAAACTAAGCCTGAATGGCGGCACTTCAACTTCGTCACCAACGGTCCCGTCGACGACTATTTGTACTCGATGCTCCCCAAGCGCGATGAAGTGTTGGCGGAGATGGAAGCTTATGCCGGCCTTCATAAAGTTCCCATTGTTGGTCCCGCCGTGGCGCGCGTGCTACAGCAACTTGCTTTGATGACCGGTGCCAGGACGGTTTTCGAATTAGGCTCCGCTATTGGATATTCGACTATTTGGTGGGCGCAAGCGGTCGGCGAAAAAGGCCGCGTCATTTACACCGACGGCGATTCCAGGAATGCCGAGCGAGCCCGAGGTTATTTCGAGCGTGCTGGCGTTTCCGATCGCATTACGATCCATACTGGCGATGCTTTGGAATTTCTCTCTGAGCAAAAGCAGCAGTTCGACATTATTTTCAACGATGTCGACAAGGAAGATTATCCGCGCGTGCTGCGGTTGGTTTCGCCGCGGCTGCGGAAGGGCGGTCTGTTTATTACCGACAATGTTTTGTGGAGCGGGCGTGTGGCGGAGAGGAGTCCTCGGGAGGCTGCTACTAAGGCGATTTTGGAGTTTAATCGGTTGCTTTACGGCTCGGCGGATTTCTACACAACGATTTTGCCGATTCGCGATGGGTTGGCGGTGGCGTTGAAGAGGTAAGGCAATTTAGTGTCATCCCGACGCGCAGCGAGGGATCTTGGTGTTTGATGGTGGCGGGGATACCTGTTGTGCGAGCTAGAACCAAGATCCCTCGCTTCGCTTCGGGATGACAACTATAGTGCCCGGGATGACAGTTGAAAGTCGGGATGACAATCCCTTAGTATTGCTCAGATCGACTTTACCGGAATCGCCAGCAGATCTTCGACTAGCCCTACTTCTTTCTGGAGGAATGGCTCGGCATGGGTTACTCCGCCGAGCATGCCGTAGTAGCGCGCCATTGAGTCTACGCGCGCGCGAATTTCGTCGTGAGCGGGGAAGAGATCTTTGCCGGCTTCCTGATCGCTGAATTGCGATTTGTACGCCATGATGGAGGCGAACTTCTGTGCGAACTGGGCGCCGATATCTACGACAAATGTCGGGCGTACATCGTAGTAAAGAGTGGCGTAGATAATTTTGAAGGGCCTGTGCGGCGGGAGTTTCGGATCGAGCTTCGATAGTCCTGCCAGAAAACAAGCCTCGTATCCCAGCACAGAGCAGGTGTAGTGATCGGGATGGCGTCCCTTCCAATACGGCAAAATTACCACGCGTGGCCGGGTTTCGCGGATCACGCTCGCTACTTTAAGCCGATTCTCCCAGGTATTTTCGACGCGGCCGTCGGGGATGTCGAGAGCGCGGCGCCAACTGACGCCGAGAATTGTTGCCGCGTCTGCGGCTTCGCGGGCGCGATCTTCGGCCGTGCCGCGCGTTCCCATTTCGCCCTGGGTCAGATCGAGAATGCCCGTCCGCTGTCCGCGCTGGGCGGCCTTTAGCAGCGTGCCTCCGCAGGTTTGTTCGACGTCGTCGCGGTGCGCGGCGATGGCAAGAATGTCGAGGTTGGAGGGAGTTGAGGACATGTCACTCCAGATTGCCCTGCTCGAGCACGACATTCTCGCGCACGATCAGCCGGTTCGCTGCCATCTCTTTCAGCGTAGGCAGTACGCGGCTCACGTGTTCGTCGGTATCCACGAAGACGATGATCACAGGAAGCTTGCCGCCGGCTTCGACCAGGTGTGAGGTTTCGACGCGGTGACGTCCGAGAAAGCCTGCTACCGCGTGGACGGCAGTGGCTGCGTAAACGTTTTCCTTGCGCAGGTAGTTGAGGATTTCCATGTGCAGCGGCCGGTGGCGCCACTGGTCTGCTTCGTTCAAGTAGATTGTGACTTGCACTGCCATGCCGTCTTGCATTGTACGTCGAGCCCTCGCTTCGTAAAAAATTATTGCGATTGTTGCAGGCTTTGCCATTCGTGGCGCAGAATTCCGTAACATTCCAGGTCCAGGAATTCGCCCCATTTGCAGATGTGTTCGCGCAGGCATCCTTCATGGCGCATGCCGAGTTTCACGAGGATTCTGCCGGATGCGGCGTTCTGCTTCGCATGTGTCGCCGTGATGCGATGCAGCTTCAGCGTCTCGAACCCGTAGGGAACCATCGCCTTCGCGGCTTCGGTGGCATAGCCGTTGCCCCAATAGGGCACGCCGATCCAGTAGCCGAGTTCGGCGCGCTGATGCGCGGTGTCAGGCCTTAAGCCAACGCCTCCGCACATGCGGCCGTTGCTGGCTAGAATAATCGCGACCCGAATCTCGCCGTCGTCGCGGGTCTTGGCGATGAAGTCTCTGGCGTGCTGTTCGTTGTACGGGTGCGCGATGCGCAACGTCATTGCGGCTACTTCGCGCGCACCGACGAGCGGCACGAGTTCGGGGATGTCGTCTTCTGTATAGGGACGTAATTTCAGACGGGTGGTTTCGATCTGGGGAATAATCATTGTTCTTCAATGTGTCACAGCGCCCGCGCCAGCGCCATGCCTGCCAAAGCTCCGCCGAGGCAGAGAATGTTGTTGGTGAGGATGTTCGCGAGCATCAGTCCCCACTGGCCGTGCTCGAAGTAAGCCATGGTTTCGAAAGCATAGCTGGAAAAAGTTGTGAACGAACCGCAGAAGCCTACCACTACGAGCAGTCGCCAACGCGGATCCACTAATGCGCGTTCGGTGGTCCAGATAACAAAGAAGCCTACGATGAGGCTGCCCACGATGTTGATGAACAGAGTTCCGTAGGGGAAAACGGAGCCCAGTTCGATAGCGGCGAGGCGACTCAGCAGGTAACGAAGGTTTGCGCCGACAATGGCGGCGACAGAGATGGCCAGAAAGTCTTTCAGCAAAGAGTTCTCTCCTACAAATCGATCTTTGGATTTTGTAGGAGTTATCAGCCTGAGCCGCATAGGGCGATTTCAGGCGGTTAAGGCGAACTCCATCGCCATGATTATTTTTTACCACAGCTCGCGGCCGGCGCACAGGGAAATCGAAGGACCGTGGTCACGAGGGTACTTTCCTTCGAACTTGATTACCCCACAGGCGTCGTTTTTCACCGGGAGCGCTCAAGCAGTTCTTCGACGCGATCTGATGGTACTCTGCACACACTTGCGATAGCCGAGACCCTATGCAAAAGCGCCGGGTGGGTCTGAAATAGCTCGACAATTCTGCCGCAGTCGATCGGCGTATCTGTCATTCGGTGCAGATTGGCCAGCGCTTGTATCGCTGCCGCCGGGTCGGCAGTAAACTCCACTGAGCCGCGGTCTGCTTCGTATTCAAATCTACGGGAGACGAAATAAGAAGTGAGCGATGGAGCCAGTAGGAACAATAAATCGACGAGTGGCCGAAATCGCCATAGTGACGGCGGCAGATTGAAGGAGATCAGAGTCAATAATAAAAATAGGGCCAGGACGATCCCGAGTCTCTTGCGACCGTGATGCTGCTTGACGTGAATGAGTTCGTGACCGATGACGAAGTCCAATTGAGACTTATTCGTAAACTCGCCGTAGTTGTCGGTGAGAGCGATGCCCCTCCCGAGCCCGTACGCGTTGGTCAAGTGTCCCTTTCCGGCAGGGACGATGTAGACCTTTTCAATTTGTACCGACATTTTCCTGGATAGCAGAAATGCCCGGCCGTGGAGCTTCCCGAACCGCAGTGGACGAAATTGGAGTCCCTCGGCGGAGCGCAAGCGTACACTTCCCGCGAAAGCGACGACGCCAGAAAGAGCGAGCACGAAACTCCCCTGCCACCACCCTCGGTAGATTGCTTCGGCGCCGATCGCTGCCCCGAGGAGCGCAGCTGTTGGGGATGCCGTGCTCCAGAATGTCAAGCGCACAATATCCGAGGGCCTCCATTTCAGTCGCAGAACGCGCCTGCTGGTGAAATAAGCTATCGATTGCGCTATGCCCACGCTCAGGATTGGGGGCAGCGAGAAGAGAAGCAATTGGGTAGGCGAAGCGAAAAAATCGGCATTCTGCAGATCCCAGGCCATCCACCAGAGAACGATTACGATCAGCCGAACCGCCCGAGCAGTACGACGGGAACTCAGCCATGATTGTGCGGCGGTTGTTGGATCTGCGTGAAGAGCCGAATATCGAGCCCAAATTGTGGATGCAATCGGTGAGGCCAGGATCAAGGCAGAACCCGCCCGAAGTGCAGCCACGCTCAACGCAATTGGCATCGGGCCGTGTGCCATTACTGACGCCTTGCTACTTCTTCCGCTCCACCAGATAGCGGGCCAACTCTTTCAGCGTCTCTGCGCGGTCGCCGAAGCTGTCTAATTCCGCAAAGGCCGCGCTTACCAGCGCATCCGCTTTGCGCAGGGATTCATCAATCCCGAATAGTGCCGGGTAGGTTGCTTTCTGTGCGGAGGTGTCTTTGCCTGCGGTTTTTCCGAGTTGCTCTGAGGTTTGGGTTACATCGAGGACGTCGTCGACGATCTGAAAGGCCAGCCCGATCGAACGCCCAAACGCCCGCAACTTTTCTACTTCGTTCTTCTTCGCTCCGGCATAGAGGCCGCCGCTTACCAGGCTCGCCGTGATGAGCGCGGCAGTCTTTGCGCGATGGATGTACTCGAGCATTTCCGCGGTGGGTTGGGTATGCTCGGCTTCCAGATCAACTACTTGGCCGCCGATCATGCCATCCACCGTGCCGGTGCCGCGTGCGATCTCTTCGATAATTTTTACTCGCGCCTCGGCCGGACATTCCAGTTGCGCCAGCACTTCATAAGCCTGAGTCTGAAGCGCATCGCCTGCCAGGATGGCGAGCGCGTCGCCGAAAACTTTGTGGCAGGTGGGACGTCCGCGGCGCAGATCGTCGTTGTCTAGTGCGGGAAGATCGTCGTGGATCAGCGAATAGGTGTGCAGCATTTCCAGGGCTGCGCCCAGGTCTTCTATTTTCTTGGGCAACGAGCCTGCGGTCTTTTTTCCTGCAACCATGCGTCCGGCTTCCATGCACAGCACGGGCCGCAGACGCTTGCCGCCGGCAAACACGCTGTGGCGCATGGCCTTGTGAATGGAGGCGGGTTCCTGCGTTTCCTTGGGAATCAGGCGATCGAGGGCTGCGTCCGTCAGCGCCCGCCCTTGCTCAAGAGTTTCTTGGAGCATCGAGCAGTGAGTATAGCAATTGCCCGTGGGCAACGCACTGCTGGTTCGAGACGATTTCTTTCCGAGCAAACTGAAATCCCGAGGCAGGGTTTAATCCCGATTGACACAGTAGGGCGACTGGCCTATCGTTTTCGCGAACATCCTTAATCGAAAAGTCTTTTGTGAACCAAGGAGGAATACTCGTGAGCGACGAGAAGAAAGACATATTTACGCGGCGTGGATTTCTGGGAACGGGTTCGGCAGCGTTGGCGGCTGCCGGAATGCTGTCGGCGAAAGTTGCCGCAGCGCAGGCGCAGCAGCCGTATCCGGCGAAAGAAGAAGGACCTAAACCGTATCCAACGAAAGATAGCCGCAGCGCCAGCGCGCCTGGCCCGGGCAATCAGGTATTGGACGAGCAGAATCCGGATTCTTTCTTGCCGCCACAGACTGACGCGGGTGGCGTGCAGACATTCAAGTATCCGTTCGGAATTTCTCACAAACGCATGCAACAAGGGGGATGGTCGCGCGAAGTCACGATCCGAGAAATGGCAATCTCGAAGACGATTGCCGGCGTCGACATGCGACTGACTGCGGGAGGCATAAGAGAGCTGCACTGGCACACTGCCGCCGAGTGGGCTTTCATGCTTTACGGAAACGCCCGGATCACTGGGCTTGATGCCGAGGGCAAGAGCTTTGTTACTGACATCACGGAGGGCGACCTCTGGTATTTTCCTACGGGAATTCCGCATTCGATTCAGGGGCTGAATCCGGATGGGTGCGAATTTTTGCTGGTATTCGACGACGGCAACTTCTCGGAATACGAAACCGTGCTGCTTACGGACTGGATGGCGCACACGCCGCACGACGTGCTGGCGAAAAACTTCGGAGTGAGCAAACAATCCCTGGAAACGCTGCCCAAGAAGGAGAAGTTTATTTTCCAGGCTGCCGTTCCGGGGCCAGTCGCGGCGGATCAGAAATCGACTGCGGGTTCGCTTGGGCTGTCGCCGGTGGATTTTGCGTTTCGGACTACGCAACAGGCGGTTACGAAGCGTACTAAAGGGGGTGAGGTGCGGATTGTGGATTCGTCCAACTTTAAAGTGTCGACCACGATTGCGGCGGCGATTGTTACGGTGCATCCGGGAGGGATCCGCGAACTGCATTGGCATCCTAATGCCGACGAATGGCAGTACTACATCAGCGGCTCCGGAAGAATGACCGTGTTCGCAACTGGGGGCCGCGCGCGGACGATGGACTTTCAAGCCGGAGACGTCGGTTACATTCAAAAGACTTTGCCGCACTATGTAGAGAACACGGGCACCACCGACCTCAAGTTTCTGGAGATGTTCAAGAGCAACTTCTATCAGGATCTCGCGCTATCGGAATGGCTGACTCATACGCCGTCGCAGTTGGTGTTGGCTCACCTGGATATCGACAAGGCGACGCTCGACGCTATGCCGAAGGATGAAGTCCCTGTGATGCCGAAGTAGGTTGCGTGGAAGATCTCGTGCGCTGTAAAAAAATGCGAGGACGCCTTCGGGCGTCCTCGTAGGTTCAACAGAATTTCATGGCCTTACGCGGATGCGCTCTTTGCGATTGCCACGCTCCGCAAGGCGGAGTTCAATACGTCCTGCGCATCATCGGCGGGGCAGACGTCGCTGGCGCCAGCCTCCATCGCGGCGATCCACAATTCCTCGTCCGGTATGCGATAGGCGCACACGATTGGCAGCGTAGGAAATTCGTGGTGCAGATTCCGCACGTCGGTGAGGCGGGAGTATTCCATGTCGAGAATCACGACCTGAGGCCGGTTGCCGGCGACACGCTCGCGGAGTTCATCGCCAGAGTGCGTTAAGTGAATGGGATTGAAATGAGAAGAAAGCCCACCGGCAAGGGAACGGGCGAGCCCGGAATCGCTTTCAAGTACTACTGCACTAAAGCCCATAGATCCTCCTGACTAAAAAGCTGTCAGCTACAGCGGACTAGGGCTGCGGGGAAGGGGTTCAGAACCGCCACTCCACAGACATTACATCTACAAACTCTGGACGGTCGCAACCTGCCTGCGGGATCTACCTGCGGGCAGGGGCTTTTTCCGCCAAGGGCTCAAACGGCTCAGCTTGGAGCTTCCCGTTCTTTTTCAGCAAGATCTCCACTTTGCCTTCGGCCTGTTCGAGTTCCTTGCGGCAGGTGGAGGAGAGATGCATGCCCTCTTCGAAAAGGGTCAGAGACGTTTCCAAAGGCACGTCTCCCTTTTCCAGGTCCTGAACAATTTTTTCCAGGCGCTGAAGGCACTCTTCAAATTTGGCCAACGGGGTTTAGCTCCTCTCTATTGTATGCAACTTTTTCGGAAGGGTGTCCAGTCTTTTATTGTAAATGCTCTGTGAATAACCGACTGTCGATGCGAAAGTGGGAACTCTAAGCGATCGCGGAAGTCGAGCCTCCACCCAGAGCTTCCAGCACGTCTACCGCGGAACTGTAACGTCCCTGCGGTGCGCTGATTTGCGCGCCTTGGACGGTGTGCCGGACCGCAATCAACATCTCGCGGGCAATGGCTACGCCTTCGTCTCTTGCCGCTTGCGGCGTCGGGGCACGCTGCATGCGTTCCAGAATCGCGTCCGGGACTGACACCCGGAGTTCGTTCTTCATGAACTCGGCATTGCGCACGCTGACCAGCGGCCAGATCCCCGCCACTACCGGGATGCGGCAATGCTCGATTCTCTTGAGGAAGTTTTCCAGCAGGCGGATATCGAACACCGGTTGGGTCACCGCGTACTCGGCTCCGGCCTGCACTTTGAATTCGAACCTGCGAACCTCTTCGTCCAGATCGGTGAGGCCCGGATTCGCTCCCACGCCGATGACAAAGCCTGTGCCTGCACCGATTGGGTTTCCGCCTAGGTCGAGTCCGCGGTTCAGATTATGGACGATGTTGACCAGGCCGATAGCATCCACATCGAACACTGCGGTCGCGTCCGGATAGTTGCCCATTTTCGGAGGATCGCCGGTGATGCAGATCAAGTTCCTGATTCCCACCGCGGCGGCACCGAGAAGGTCGCTCTGGATGCACAGCACGTTGCGGTCGCGGCAGGTGTAGTGCAGAATCGCCTCAATGCCGGCCTCCCGCTGCACCAGCAACGACAGCGCCTGGTTGCTCATGCGGGCCGAGGCACGCGGGCTGTCGGGAATATTCACGGCGTCCACGCCCACAGTTTTCAGGAATCGCGAGCCTTCCAACTCTTTGTGGATATCGGTTCCTTTGGGAGGAACGACCTCGACCATGGTGACGAATTCTCCGCGCGCCAGCTTCGCTCCCAGGTTTGACCGTTCTTCTAGGGGCTGAACTGGCGCGGTCAGGGGCGCGACCGCGCTTCCACCAACTTGGACCGACGCCATTTTCCCCCGGGCTTCGCCCGCGCGCAGCGCCGACTTCATCACGCGGATGTGGTCGGGAGTAGTTCCGCAGCATCCGCCAACAATGCGCGCGCCTGCAGCCACGAATTTGCGCGCATAACTCGCCATATACTCCGGGGAACAGAGGTAGATATTTCTGCCTTCCACAGATCTCGGAATGCCTGCATTCGGCTGTGCGGAAAGCGGCAGGGAGGTCGCGGCGCGCACGCGCTCGATGGCATCGAGCATGGCCACGGGTCCCACGCTGCAGTTGCATCCGATCACGTCGGCTCCCCACTCTTCGAGGCGCGGAGTGAAATTCTCCGGCGTAGAACCGTCGAGGCAGTTGCCGTCTTCATCGATCGTAACCTGCACCACCAGCGGCAGTTTTGCCCCCACATCCTTGGCCGCCAGCATGGCTTGATGAAGTTCCTCGAGGTATCCAAAGGTTTCGAACATCAGCAGATCGACGCCAGCCTCGGCGAGTGCCTGGATCTGGTCACGAAAGGCCTGCCGCGCTTCTTCGAAAGAAGTTTTGCCCAGCGGCTCGATTCTCGTGCCCAGCGGGCCAACCGATCCAGCAACCCACACATCGAAGCTTTTGGCGGCTTCTCGCGCCAGCTTCGCGCCCGCATGGTTAATGTCGCGCACTTTGTCGGCGATACTGTGGCGCGCCAGACGGAAAGCATTCGCTCCAAAGGTGTTGGTTTCGATGATTTCGGCCCCGGCCTGCAGGTAGTCGTGGTGAATGGCACGAATCAGGTCGGGTTGGGAGAGATTCAGTTCGTCATAGCAACGGTTGATGAAGACGCCCTTGGCGTAAAGCAGGGTTCCCATCGCTCCGTCGCAGAGGACGGGGGATTGCTTGATCCGGGTGAGAAGGTCAGCCGCCATATCCATGGTCAGAATACAGGATAGGTGCAGAGCGTGCATCTGAAGGGCAGGGGCTAGGGGTCAGGGGCTAGGGGCTAGTAAAAAGCGAATCCCGACTCCTTTGGATTTGCTGACGACCGACCACTGACCACTGAACACTGTTTCCAAAAGTGCAAATGATGCGAATCTCGCGGTCTGCTATAATCCGCTATTTCGCACCTAAATCTCCATCTTTCATGTCGTTAGGAGCCCGCCGTTTGAAGTTTGATCGGAAGAGATTCGCGGTATTATCCACCGTGCTCGTGGTCGCCAGTTTCAGTTTTGTCGCTTGCAGTCACAGCGGGCCAGCCATCGCTACGCCGCCCAGTGGCGCAGTCGCACGGGTGCTGGCTTCGCAGAGTGTCGCGAGCCCGACTGCGTTTCCCGGCCTGATCGTCATTGACGGGCAGATTGACTCGCGGATCAGAGGGGGCGAAATCAGCGCCGGCAGCGGTCCTACGTTTATGGCGGTATCGCCCAATCGAACCGCCGTGGTCGCCTATAACTCTGTAGTCAACAATTGGGCAGCGGAAATCGTCAGCACCGGACGGGAAGCTCAAACCGGCAGCATCACCTTGCCGGGACCGAGCACCAGCATAGTCGTACTGAATACGGGCTACGCCTATGCGGCGGTGCCCTCCGCGCCATTTACGGCCGGACCCGCTCCGGGAGCAGTTGTGGTGATGAACCTCGCGCAACAGGGCAGCGTCACCGCTACAGTCAGCGTTCCCAACGCGCAAACCGTGGTATCGAATCCGGACGGAAGCCAGCTTCTGGTCTTTAACAATTCCACAAGCGTGACCGTAATGTCGCCTCTTCTGGTGAATACAGGGCCCCCGGTCACAACGACTGTGACGGGGTTCGACAGTCCTGTGAATGCGGTCTTCAGCGCAGATGGCAGCACGGCCTATGTCTTGAATTGTGGTCCGCAGTGCGGAGGCACGCAGGCCAGCGTTCAGCTTCTCAACATGACGACCACGCCGCCGACGGTCGGTGCCATCATTCCTGTGAATGGGGCAACGGTCGCGCTTCTTTCCGGGTCGACGCTTTACGTGGCCGGAAAAGGAACATTGACGGGCCCTCTTTGCGCTTCACTTCCGTCCGCAGCCCCCACCGCCGCCACGTATTGCGGCACGCTCGACATCGTCAATCTGGCCACCTTGCAGGATCCGTATTACAACAATCCCGCGGCCGAAATTGCGATCACCGATGGCTACCACCAGCGCATGGACTTGAGCGTCAACGGCCAGCTTTTTATTGGCTCCTCCGATTGCACGAACGTTGGCGATGTCAGTAATCCTCAAGGAGAAGTTCGGGGCTGCCTCTCTATCTACGACACAACGAATGCCTCAGTCGTCATTCCGCCGGACAATGGCGATGTCACCGGCCTGCAGGGTTTCACCAGCCGCGAGGCGGAGTACGTAGCTGAAGGCGGCAATCTACGCGTCTATGACACGGTCACCGATAGTTTGCTGTTGACCGACTATATTGAAACCGGAACCATCCTCATCACCGGCTATATTGTCGACGTGAAATCCATCGACTTTTTCTGATCTCGAATTTCGCTGACGGGTTACGTGCGGAACTATTTCGCCGGTTGCAGCACCAGCCGATGTGCCCCCGTCGCTTCCACGGCGTGCGATGTATAAGGCAGAGTGAAGGTCGAACCCTCATACCAGGCCTTCCATTGATCCATGTAGTAGGGGCTTAGAAAGTTTCCGGCTTGGCCGGTCACTGTGTTCAACGTCGATTGGTCTAGGTCCGCCATGTTCGCGGTAAATCGCTCTGACGGCCCGTGATGCGCCGTCACGGCTTTCACGGTGTAGCCGCTGCCCGACTGTTCTTTGATTCCCGGCGCGGCCCAGCGCCGAATCAGCGGAATCTTTCCCAGTACCGGGTGCTCGATTTCTACTGCGTTCATCCCGCCCCAATGCCACGACGAAAGATCCTGCGGAGCTCCCGACTCGTTCACTGCAGCCTCGACTGCGGCAGTGAGCAACTCGTTGTAGTTGGAATATTTTTCCGGCAGCCAGCGCTTCCATTGGTGCAGCAGAACATTTTGCAGCCACACCGTTCGCATTTCCCAATGGTAGGTCTTCCAACTCAAAGTGGTTTCCTCTTGCTTGGGGTCGGAATTCTGCGGCGCAGGTCCCAGCCTCGGCTCGAGCAGCATCCGCGTCAACTCATGCGCGGAACGCGCGGCAATCGTGGGCGCTGCAAGTGAGCCAAGCATTCGCCCATCCCAGTTGCGCATCAGTTCCGCCGCCTGCTTCGCACGCGCGGAGGGCTTCGCGGCATGGTCGATGGCGTAGACGAAACGTTCTGCGGCGAACAGATCGTTCTCCGAATGAACGTCGTTCTCCAGGGTAAGCATGTCGGCTGCTGCGAATTTTCGACCTGATTCGAGCACGTGATAAATGCGCTCGGCGCGCCACGGCGCCTCCCACTCGGCGCTGATCGAATTACGATATCCATCCGGAGTGATGCGCCCGTTCGCCGTCGCGATCACGCCCGAGGGAGGGTTGTAGATGCTCGGCATCTTGTCGAAAGGAATGTAACCCGTCCATTCGTGAGCATCGTCGGCGCCGCTGACCGGCAAACTGCCATCGCCTTTGGCGCGAATCGGAACATGACCCGTGGCCTGATAACCGATGTTGCCATCCACGTCGGCATAAACTACATTCTGCCCCGGCGCGTCGAGCTGCGAAAACGCTTTACGGAATTCCTCCCAGTTCTGTGCCGTATCGACGTCGAAGAACGGCATGTGCAGCCCGTCATACAGCGTCCAGCGCAGCGCGACCTGCCGCGTCTCTCCGGGAAAAGTGTCGGTGATGATCGGCCCGTGCCGCGTGATCTTTACATCGAGCGTGACATCCGGCTGACCCTTCACGTGGATCACTTCGGCCCGGTGTTCCGGCTGCTGCCAGCCTTGTGGCGTCTGGTATTGACCCTGCGCGTTGAAGTTCTCGATGAACGCGTCCGCGACTGTTGGGCCGACATTAGTGAATCCCCAGGCGATGCGTTGATTGTGGCCAACGATTACGTAAGGCATTCCGGGCAGCGTAACTCCTGCCACATCGAGATTGCCTGATTGATTGGCCGACTGGTTTATCAGCCTAAGATGCGCTTCATACCACAGGTTCGGCATCTGATGTTGCAGGTGCATGTCGTTCGACAGCAGCGGTTTTCCCGTGACGGTGTGCGCCCCTGAGATCACCCAGTCGTTCGATCCGTTTACCGCCTCCGGAGCGCGCTGCGCCCAGATCTCGGTCCCTGCGCCACTTCCTCTTTGCTGCGTCACCGAATTATCCGGACCATCTTCATCATCATCATCGTCGTCGTTCGAGTCGCCCGGATTTTCTTCATCGGTTAGGTCTTCGCGCATCACCGTCGGTGGACGATCATGCCACGAGCGGTTCACATACAAATCGGCAGTCAACTCCGGCCCCAGCTTGGCCAGAATTTTTTCTCGCGCGAACGTGTCGCCGAAGGCGTAGTAGTTGAGATCCTGCACCATCTGATTGGCGATGACGATGGAATCTTCGGCTTGCCACAGCTTCGGCCGGTACTTCAGGATGCGGAATTCAACGGGAAGGCTTCTTCCATGCGTCTCGATGAAGGCATTCACACCGCGCGCGTACGCATCGAAATAAGAACGGTCGCGCGGACTCGCCATCATCAGCGATTTCCGCGCCGCCGCTCGCAGTCCCAGAATGCGCTGCCCGCGGTCGATCTTCAGCAAGTCCGGTCCCAGAATTTCTGAAAGTTCTCCGCTGCCAAAGCGCCGCATTACGTCCATCTGCCAGAGGCGGTCCTGTGCCGTGACGTAGCCTTGAGCCAGAAATAAATCCTCCAGCGTCGCGGCCTCGATCGCCGGCACGCCGTGGCCGTCTCGCGTCACCTTCACCGGCGCTGAAAGTCCTTCGACGCGCAAGTATCCATCGAGCTGGGGCAAAGCTGAAGTCGCCATGTAGTACGCATACGCAACCGCGCCCGCAACCAGCACAACCAGAATTAACGCCAGCCGCAGGAAGACGCGCATCACGGACGAACGCCGGTCAGCCGAAACGCCAGCAACAGTAGAAGTGCTCATGAATAAGTTTGATTCTAGCAGCGAACAGGTACAGGTTTACCCTGTGATCCTCGGTGGCCTCTGTGTTGAAGAATTTCTTGCGATGGCCACGCCGCACTGAAAATGAATTTCATTTTCAAGATGCCCCGGTGCTATTCTGACCCTTCATGCTGCAGAAGCGAATCGACGACCAGCCCTCCATCTCGCGCGAGATGGTGCGCGAGGCTCAGGAGATTCTCCACCAGCACCTCAAGCGCGTCGGCCTGAAGCAGACGGCGCAGCGCGACACGATCTTGCGCTCATTTCTAGAAACTCGCGATCATCTCTCTACCGACGAACTGCATCGCCTCGTTCAGAAAAAAGATGCCGGCATCGGCTACACCACCGTTTACCGCACGTTAAAGCTGCTGGCCGAGTGCGGACTAGCCAGCGAAGTCGCCTTCCACGATGGCATCGCCCGCTACGAGCATCAGTACAACCGGCGCAGCCATCACCACATGGTCTGTACGGAGTGCGGCAGTTCGGTGGAATTTTTTTCCCGCGAAGTAGAACAATTGGAAAAGGAAATCGGACGCAGGCACAGCTACGCCACCACTCGCCACACCTTTCAGATCTATGGCGTTTGCGAAGATTGCCGCAAGAAAAACACTGCGCAGCCCTCCTGAAGAAATTCATGTCTGTCCCCTGCCCCCAGTGCGCCGCCTCCATGCCCGATGCCGCCGCCCAGTGCCCGGGCTGCGGCCGCTCTATGGTTCCTGATGAGTGCGCCCTCGGCACCGTGGGTGGACTCCCCGAGACGTTAGCGGGAGCCCTGGCATACTTCCTTCTTCCGGCGATCGTTTTTCTTTTAGTCCCGCCTTACAGGAAGAATCGGTTCCTGCGTTTTCATTCCTTTCAATGTCTCGGACTATGCCTTGCGGCCGTGGTCGTGGGAGCGACGCTGAGGGTAGCAGGCTTCGGTCTGTTTTTCGTTCCAACGCTCGGCCGTTTGCTGATTTTGCTTGTTTCCGTTTTTATCCCGCTCGCGTTTTTTGCAGTTTGGGCGGTCGTCGTGGTGAAGGCGCTGCAGGGAGAAATGTTCAAGCTCCCCATCGTCGGTCACTTCGCCGCTCGCCACAGTCCTGCGGGCTAATCTGACCTCAACGCAAACTTGTTGATTGCTTCCCGTGTAGTTTTCTGGTATTTTGCCGCATCGTCGTTCGGGGCCGAAGGCGCGTGGCTTAACAGAAGCCGGGGTTCCCAGCGAAAACAGGGGGATCCAATGGCATTTTGCAACATGTGTGGTGCTCAGATTGCCGACGGCACGACCACGTGCGCGGCGTGCGCCGGCCGGACCGCAGGCACACCGCCGGCGGCGGCTGCGTCGGGAATGACTGATAACATGGCCGGAATGCTGGCCTACATAACCTTCATTCCAGCAATCGTTTTTCTTGCGACCGCTCCTTACAACCAGAGCCGGTTCGTCCGCTTCCACTCCTACCAAAGCATTTTCTTCAGCGTGGCGGTGTTCGCCATTCAGGTGCTGCTCTCGATTTTGACTTTCGTGCCGTTCCTGATTTTGCTCACCGGACCGCTGCACCTTCTGGTCTTTCTGGGGGCAGTGATTATCTGGATTATCCTGCTGCTCAAGGCGAACCAGGGCCAGATGTTCAAGCTGCCCGTAATCGGCGACTTGGCGGAGAAACAAGCCGGATAGGCTCAGTTGAGTCTGTCTCCCTTCTGAGGGGCGTCATCTCGAAACCTGGCGTACTTCAGCCGGGTGAGGGATCTCCGATAGATACACTCATCCGTATTGGAGATCCTTCGCTTCACTTTAAAGGCGGCTCCGCTCAAGATGACGCCAAAGAGAAAGCTTCAGACTGAGCCACGACTTGCAAGCGATCGCCCTTGACTTTCTTCCTCTAAGCTGTCATTCCTATTAGCTTTCCCCTGCCGCTCGAAGTGCACCGCGATAAGGCTTTTGCGGCGGCGGGATTTTTGGCGAACTGGGGCGTTCATTTGAAAGTCAGAGTTTTCTATCACGACAAATGTTTCGACGGCGCTTCTTCCGCCGCCATCTTCTCCCGCTTTTATCGCGAGCGCATTCGCGAGGACGCCGAGTTTGTCTTCTCAGGCCTTGTGCATCGCGCGGGGTCGCTGTTTGACGAATCTCATTTCGACGGCGACGAGAACGCCATCGTCGATTTCAAATATTCCCCTTCGCCAAAAATCACCTGGTGGTTCGACCATCATCTAAGCGCGTTTTTGTCGCCGGAGGATGCGGCCCACTTCGAGCGCGACCAGAGCAATCGAAAGTTCTACGATCCCGATTTCAAATCGTGCACCAGTTTTATCGCCATGATCGCGCAGCAGCGCTTCGGCTTTGATCCCGCTCCGCTGGCTGACCTGGTGCATTGGACCGACGTCATCGACGCCGCGCTCTATGCCGACGCCAAGACCGCCGTCGAGATGCAGGCGCCAGCCATGAAGCTGACCATGGTCATTGAGTCCGCGCCAGACCGGTTCGTCCCTAATCTCATTCCACTTCTCGCCACTAAGTCGCTCACTGAAATTCTGGAAGAGCCCTTCGTGGCCCCGCTTCTGCCTCCACTGCTTCGTCGCCACGAACTCTCAATCGAAATTCTCAGGCAGCGTACCGAGTGCGTCGACGGAACGATTTTTTTTGACGTCAGCGACCAGGATCTCGAAGGCTATAACAAATTCGTTCCTTACTATCTCCATCCCGAATCCATCTACAGTGTGGGACTCAGCAAGAGCAGCTTCCGCGTGAAGGTCTCAGTGGGATCGAACCCGTGGGCTCCGGAAGAGCCGGTCGTCAATCTCGCGAAGATTTGTGAGCGCTACGGAGGCGGCGGACACGCTCGCGTTGGCGCGATCTCGTTCAACGTCAACCAGCATGCCGCAGCCATCAAGGCCTCTCGCGAAATTGTGAACGAACTTCGCGCCGCAGTTCGCTCCGGCTAACGCTGATTCTGAAGGATCGGAAACCTAAAAACGGTGCGGCAACCGTGGTACTCTGAGTCGTTCCTTGCGCGCCGCATGCTCTCGGCCCCGAAAATCGACCTGCACACCGCCCAGAAAAATCTCCTGCGGGCGGTCGCTTCTTTCGAGTTCGCCAAAGGTATTTTTGTTTTGTTGATCGGGATTAGCGCCCTTTTGCTCGTTCACAAGGATGCCTGGCGGTATGCCGAAAGTTTGCTCGAGTTGTTGCACATCAGCACCGACCGCCACTGGGCGCAACTCTTTCTCGATTTCGCCGACAACCTGACCGACGCACGTTTGTGGGCCGCCGCCGAACTCGCCTTCACCTATTCCGCATTACGTTTTGCGGAAGCGTATGGCTTGTGGAAGCAGCGTACCTGGGCGGAATGGCTTGCCTTTGTTTCTGGAACTTTGCTTCTCCCGCTCGAAGTCCGGGAACTCATGCGCGGCATCACGATCGTGCGCTCGGTGATGTTTGCCGCCAACATAGGGATCGTTCTCTACATGTTTTTCCTGCTGCGCGCTGGACGCCGGCGGCGTCGCGAGTTGGCATTGATCGAGTTGGCATCGATCGAGCCCAAAACGCCCGCCCAGCGCCCGGACCCGAAGGTCGATCAAAGCGACGACCACCGGGCCAGCTAGAGTCGAACGACTCTCGCATCCATTCCTCTGAGTGTTTCATAATCTACAAGGGCGGCATCTCGGAGGTTCCCATGCGCGTTTCGCTGTGCTCGATGTTGTTCCTTCTCTCAACTCTTGGAATCGCATTTGGCCAGGATACGAACTTTCCCTCAGGCCCGCAGTATCTGATGAACGGTTCGCCGTTGTTCGCCCGTTCCATTTCCACGCCTTCCATCGCGTTGACCGACTCGCCGCTCCAAGTCGGCGCCAGCAACGCGACGGGCGTCCTGATCGCCGGCGCAGGAGATCAGACAGTCCTGCCACCAGCCGCAGACGCCTTGCCCAGGACGGATCTATTTCCGATCTACTACGGCACACGCCAGCCCATCGTCATCGAGATCAGTTTCGCCCCTGAACTGTCATCGAATGAGTTTGCCGCAAGTATTCTCGATACTGGAGTCACGGACATGACCACGATAGAGACGCTGCGCGCACGCGGCTATGGCGTCACCATAGTCGAAGGAGCGGCATATGGCAAAACGCATACGCGCCGCGCGGCCCGTGTCTACACGAATGCCGACATTGATCGACTGCACAGCGGCAGCTAGGAAATCAGTTGGCAAGTTTGGTCAAACGGGCACGAATCGCTAAGGGCAGGCAGGGCTGACGGGTTGATCCGTTCGGCATAGAGCCCAGCACGTGAGTATGCCGATCGCCACGGCTCCAGTTCCAATGGCCCACGGGCTATTCAAGATCGCTCCATCAGCGCCCGGCGGAGCGCCTTCGGACCCTGTGCGGCATCGTTCGTCTCGAGTAACTTGCTCCCCTCGATGCACTATCACATCCTGCGATGCGGCGTGCTTCGTCCGCCGAACGGCAGCGCCCGCAGCGTGAATTTTGACGTCGTTGTCATAGGCAGCTACCGTCACTTTTTCTTTTACATCGCTGATGTCGTATCGCGTCCAGTTCTGCGTGAGAGGACTGATCGTCACGCAGTTCACTAGCACTTTCAAACCGCGCGCACTCTTCACTTGCAGGCCGCCGTGGTCGAGGATGAGCTCATCTCCCTCAAAAACCAACACGGTACCCGGCAAGACCGTGATCGTGGAACCTTCAGCGTCGATCTTGGCGGTGCTTGCTGGCTGCGTTTCGATCCGGTCGTGAAGAAAAATCGCAGAGGAATTCGGCGCAGCTTTCCCATTCACCGACGCTCCGCCATCGCTGTGGAGCATGGCCCGTTCAGTGTCCTGCCCGAGCAGCGACGCAGGCAACATCTCGATGATCGCAATCACGATCATCGCGCCGCAAACGAACTTGCGCGATTCAGGCAAATAGGCTCCGCACTATCCCACACAACCGCTTGTGGCAAGGATAGCCCCAGCCATTCCTCGCTGCCATTGCCTTGCGTGATTACTGACAGTAGGTCGAACCGGCCCGGCAGGCCTTGTGCTTATTTGTGAGAATCAAACAAAACCGACGACGAATTTGGGACACGAGGGATTTTAACGGTGAGGATCAAATGAAATGCTGACTTCTAAAGTCGTGCGCGAGGGGCCAGGGGTATAGATCCATCGCTTTACGGCGGCTTCGGCCGACTCGCTCAGGATTGGATTTCCTCCCAGTAACGCGACAGTCTCCACGGTTCCCTTGGGCGAAATGGTTACTTGCAGGCGTACAGTTCCGCCAATGCTGAGCCGCTTCAAGGTCTCTGGATAATCCGGCTCAACTCGCGTGATCAGTTTTCTTTGGGCGCTGTCTTGGGTATTGACGACGGTCAGTGTTTTTACACCTTCCGTGCTGGTTTCGGCGCTGATGTATCCAATTGCACCGCGTGTTTTTGCGACGTAAGCTACAACTTCCGCGTCGGAGCGAAGTTCCTTCGGCATGGGGCCTCTGCCGCTAAACACCATAGCCTGGAAGTAGGACCGCAGATCGTCTTCGGTTCTGCCCAGGTATTGCCGCAGGAAGGCGTCGTGGACAGGCCCGCTCTTTTCGAGTACGGGCTCGACGTGCGTACCATCCGCGAGGGAGTTTCTCTGCTCCAGAAAGACGCTTTTGAGTTCCGCTGCGGGAATCGTGTCTACTTTTAGGCTCGGGTTTGCGATCACCTTGATGTCGCTGGCGAAGGCGGTCAGCGGTGCGAAGATTATCAACCCGGCAGCAGCGAGGAATATTCTTGGATACCTTATTTTCATTCTCTTCCCTTAGCCGTCCGGTGTCAGAAATTAATCCCCGTCTTAATGACCAATGCATTGGTGTCGGGCTTGAAACCTTGGGGGTTGACCTGCGTGTAGAATCCGTTCGGGTAGGGCCCGCTGCCATAGCCATTCATAAAATGGCCTTCGATTTTCACGCTCCAGAACTTGTTCAGATCAACCCGCCCCGTGATGACTTTGTCGTACTCGTGATCCGCAGGCAAAGCAGCGTCAGTAGTCGGAGGATAAAAGATGGAGAGGGCGCCGCTTACGACATTCGTGATCGTATAGCGAGAATAGTAGGACCCGATTTGGAAGCGTTTGCGGATCCGGTAAGCCCCGGAAACGTACCAACCGCGTACGTCGGCGAAGCTTTCGGAAGTCCCTCCGAAGAGTTCCTGATTGCGCCAGTAACGGCGATACTCCGAATCAATCCGGAACTTGCCGACGGTGTATTCGGCGTAGAACTGATTCGTCCAGTCGGATTTCGAGGCTTCGGAATAGGGCACCAGTCCGGCGGCTGGGTTAAACGGGTTTATCGCTACGCCCCTACCCGTAAGGTCCTCATCGATCCGCGATGCCCCGATTAGAAGACGCTTCAGCGGAGTATTCCAGCGCACATCCGCGCCGTACTGAAGCCCGCCAAAACTCGTTATGCGAGATCCGAAACTGCTCAAGTAATATGGGTAGCCGCTATAAATGCTGTCACCGCGATGCCCTGCATAAACCGTGTAGGAGAGATCGCCGAGTTTGTGTTTAAGGGAAATTTCGCCGTAGATATCGCCTCCCACATGAGCAATGGTGGCGTCTCTCAGGTCGGTGGGGTAAACGCTTTGAGGAAGCAGAGCAAAGACGCGGAGAAAATCTTCGTCCTGCGTATCGTTGTAGAGCCCGAGTACGGTTTTGACTTTACCGCCGCGCATTCCGAACCAGCTCTTGAACCGGTAGTCAGCAACAGCCCAATCCCAGGAGGGATGGTATTGCCCAAGCTGTCCGAGGTTGCGGTCGAAACCCTGCGCTCCGACCCGTAGTTTGTCTGTGATCTGGCTGGATGCGTTTAGAGCCATGTCGGTCATGGCGGCACTGCCGGAGCTAGTGTCCATGGTCAGCCAATTGTTGTCGTTGGTGTAAACGAATCCCTGCGACACGTAGCCATGGACCTGAACTGTTCGGTCAAAAAGCTTGAATTCCTGGGCCTGCAGGGTGGACGGGCCGACGTACAGGGATGCACAGAAAAATGCCAGCTTAACGATTCGTCGATGCATTGGCTCTCCCGAATTGCCGGTCAACGTGTTAGATCGGTGCAAACACCGAAGAACTTGAATGCAACAAGCAACGAGAAGGCGGCAGGGTGAATGAGAAACGCACAAGAAAGATGACGATCGTAACGGTTTAAGCGGTAACCGGGCAGCCGGGCGATTGACGATTCCGAACTCTCCCCTTACCCTGTAACGTGCCCTTGAAAAACTCTGAAGTCTCCCATCTGGGAGTCGCCGACGATATTACGGATTTAGTCGGCGGCACTCCCATGCTGCGCCTGAAGCGGCTGGTTCCGGCCGGCTCGGCTGACATCTTCGCCAAGCTTGAATACCTGAATCCGGGTGGGAGCGTGAAGGATCGCGCTGCCATTGGGATCATCCGCAGAGCCGAGCAGGAAGGTAAGCTGGCTCCCGGCGGGACGATCGTGGAGGCCACGGCAGGGAACACCGGCATTGGCCTGGCGCTCATCGGCGTGAATCGCGGCTACAAGGTGAAACTGTTCGTTCCGGAAAACTTCTCGCAGGAGAAAGTCATCATCATGCGCGCGCTCGGCGCCCAGGTAGATCGCACTCCCGACCAGGAGGGCATGCAAGGCGCGATCCGCCGCGCGAAAGAACTGGTGGCAAGGGATCCCGGTGCGTTTATGGCTGGCCAGTTCGAGAACCAGGCGAATCCCGATTACCACTACGAAACCACCGCCGTCGAAATGTTTGAGCAGATGGATGGAAAACTCGACGCCGTGGTTTTGGGCTGCGGCACGGGCGGAACTTTTTCTGGCGTGGCGCGTTACATGAAAGAGCATCTGCCGGGAGTGTTGAAAGTTGCGGTGACCACGCAAGGTTCCGTCCTCGGCGGTGGAGAGGCTGGCCCGCACAAAGTCGAAGGCATCGGAAATAATTTCATCCCCGAAACATTTGACCCAGCGGTATGCGATGAAGTAATCGCAGTGAACGACGAAGATGCTTTTGCCGCGGTGAAGCAACTAGCGGCACGCGAAGGCGTGTTGGCAGGCTCAAGCGGCGGAGCGGCGGTGTTTGCAGCTTTACAAGTGGCGAAGCGACTGGGCGCGGGCAAGCGTGTGGTAACGATCATTCCGGATTCAGCCGAGCGGTACCTGTCGAAGAAGATCTTTGAGGGCGGAGTCTAAGTCGATTCGCCCGAATTCTCAGCGAGCCCTACCCCGTGTGACCCCGTGCCCACCGTGTTTAAAGATTTAGCGTGGACATACGATACACTCATTTGGAACTGTCGAATGAAATCCACTAAGCAACTCGGCTTTGCCACGCGCGCCATCCACGACGGACAGCAGCCCGACCCCTTAACTGGCTCCGTCACAGTCCCGATCTATCCCACTTCTACCTACGTGCAGCAGGGCATCGGCGAGAACAAGGGCTATGAATATTCGCGCGTCTCAAACCCCACGCGAACGCGCCTGGAAGAGAACCTCGCATCGCTCGAAGGCGGAGTGGCAGCGCCGGTATTCGCCAGCGGCATGGCCGCGATCAACGCGGTCGCGTGCATGTTGAAATCCGGCGATCACGTTGTCTGCGGGAACGATTTGTACGGCGGCACTCCGCGGCTGTTTAACCAGGTGCTGACCAACTTCGGGCTGGAATTTTCCTATGTGGATACTTCGGATGCCGAAAACGTAGAGCGCGCGATTCGCAAGAATACGCGCATGGTCTACGTGGAGACGCCAACCAATCCGCTGATGGGATTAAGCGATCTCGCGGCGATCAGCGCGATTTGCCGCCGCAAGAAAGCCGAGTTGGTAGTGGACAACACATTTATGTCCCCGTACTTTCAGCAGCCGCTGGCGCTCGGCGCGGACATGGTCTTGCATTCGACCACAAAGTTTCTCAACGGCCACAGCGATGGACTCGGAGGCGTCGTGGTATGCAGCAAGCCCGAGCAAGCGGAAAAGCTGGCGTTCTTACAGAAGGCTGCGGGCGCAATACTTTCTCCCTTCGAATGCTGGCTGCTGCTGCGGGGGGTGAAGACTTTGGCGGCGCGTATGGAAATTCACGACCGCAACGGCCGCATCGTCGCGGATTTTCTCGCCAAGCATAAGAAAGTCAGGAAGGTTTTTTATCCCGGGCTTAAGGATCATCCGCAGCATGAACTGGCCAAACGTCAAATGAGCGGCTTCGGATCGATGATCACGTTCGAAACCGGCTCGCTGAAGAATGCCAACAAGATGCTCAAGAGACTTCGCGTCTGCTCGCTCGCGGAATCGCTGGGTGGAGTGGAGACGCTGATCTCGCATCCGGCAACCATGACGCACGCGGGACTCGGCGTAAAAGGACGCAAGGCAATCGGCATCACTGATGGCATGGTGCGCATCTCGGTGGGCATCGAGGATATCGACGACATCCTCGACGATCTGGAAATGGGCTTGGCCGCTATCTAGAAGCGCCTTAGTCACGGATTTGCACGGATTTTACGGATAAACGAAATCAAATGATTCAGGAGCCCCCGTCGCTGCCTTGTGAGTATCAGTCCGTCATTCTTCCACTGAGACGGATTCGGCGACCCAATCGAGATAGCTCGGTGACCCGTCTTCGATGGTCAGGCAGACGCATTCCGGGACCTCATACGAATGGAGTTCGGCAATTGCGTCTCGCACTTCTTCAAAGGCAGCGGCCGTTGTCTTGACGATCAAGAGCCATTCGCGAGCTTCTTCAACATTATTTTTCCAGCGGTAGATCGATGTAATTTGCGGGACGATGTTGACGCACGCAGCCGCGCGCCGTTCCACTAGATGGCGAGCGATCTTCTGGGCTTCTTCTTCCGAGCCAGCAGTGGTCAGGACGATTCGTTTATCGGTCATATGAAATCGGCGTTTCAGCCTTCAGCGGTCGGCCTTGGGTCAACTGATGAGAGAGTAGCAGCTCTCAAGCCACGCAGCAGAACTTGAAGGCCATATGTAACCAAGTTGGTTCGCAATCTTTGCGGCAAGAAAACTTTCGCTTGACGGCACACGCAACAGAGCAGTCCACTGAGATGCTGACCTCTTTCGAAGACGGCTCAGCGAAGTTGAGCGAGGCGGCGAAGCAATGGATTTTCGAGTGAAGGATAGTTCAAGAATTCGGCGATTTCCCAGTCCGCACGACGGTTTGCGCGCGATGGCCGAGAGAGCGCCACAGGCTGAGGCGTTGGCCGCGTCATGGGTGGGGATTTTTCGTCCATTGGCGGCGCGAGTTTATTCGTTGCGGCGGCGCATTGCGACGATCACTGTGGCGGTGATTACCGGCTTGCTGTTTGTACACGTGATGTTTGGCGTGAACGGGATGATTGTCTACAAACAGAAGCGGATCGAATATAAGTCCCTGCAGAAGCGGATTGCGCTGGAACAGAAGGAAAACGATCTCTACGCGCAGAGGATTCAGGGATTGCAGACGGATGAAAAAGCCATCGAGAAGGAAGCGCGCGAGCAGTTGCGCTATTTGCGTCCGGGAGAATATGTTTACGTCCCTTCAGTAGCGGCGACTCCGGCTCCTCCGGCGAATCACTCAGCGAAAAAATGAAGGCTGCTTCCGCCCAGTGCTGCGCGGAAGGCACGCGCGTGCGTGACAATCGGAGAGTTCCGCTGTGGTATAGTTCGGAAGGTTGAGTTGCTGCCGCACGGGGAATTAGAGTTTCTGCCATAACCTGCGGACCGCGATCGTACTTTCAAAAGGAGAAATTGGCCATGAGAAAAGTTCTAGTGATTTGTCTTGCAGTAATGTTTGTGTTCGCCCTGACGGCTTTGGCGGTTGACGATATGGGGAAGAGCACGACCGTAAATGGTTGGGTGACGGACGCGAAATGCGGCTCGAAGATGGCGAGCGCTGCCGGCGCGGCGTGCGCTCAGAAGTGCGTAACGGCGGGCGAGAAGATGGTAGTCGTGACCGACGGCGATTCGAGAGTTCTGGCCGTGGATAACCAGGATGCGCTGAAGGGTCATGCGGGACATCACGTTGCCGTGACTGGAACTGTCACTGGCGATTCGGTTCACGTGAATGGCGTGAAGATGCTCTGAGGAAGTTTGGTTTGTTTCGAAGGGCGGCTTCGGCCGCCCTTTTTTATTTTCAGAATCTGTTTTGTGCGCAAGAACGGCGGCGCGACGCCGGCGCTACCGCACTACGCCTTCTAACGGGGAACTGGCTGTGGCGTACAATTTTTTTGGCATTCGGCCTGAAAGATAAGCTTGGCGTCCGGCCAGCACGCCGTGGTGCATGGCTTCGGCCATCAGGACGGGATCTTGCGCGCCGGCGATGCCTGTGTTCATGAGGACGGCGTCAGCTCCGAGTTCCATGGCGATGGCTGCGTCGGAGGCTGTGCCGACTCCAGCGTCGATAATCAGCGGAACACCGGTGATCATTTCGCGCAGAATGCGGATGTGGGCCTGGTTCTGAATGCCCATGCCGCTGCCGATGGGCGCGCCGAGCGGCATCACGGCGGCCGCGCCACCATCGACCAGGCGCTTGGCGTAGACAATGTCGTCGGAGGTGTAGGGCAGAACGGTGAAACCTTCGCTGACCAGAACGCGCGTGGCCTCGAGCGTAGCTTGCACGTCGGGGTAAAGCGTGGCTTGGTCGCCGATGACCTCGATCTTTACCCAGTCCGAAAGGCCAACCTCGCGGCCCAGGCGCGCGGCGCGAATAGCTTCATCTGCGGTATAGCATCCCGCGGTGTTCGGCAGCAGAAAATATTTCTTGGGATCGATGTAATCGAGCAAAGATTCCTTGTTGCGATCGAGGTTGACGCGGCGGACGGCGACTGTGACCATCTCTGCGCCGCTGGCTTCAAGGGCGCGCGCGGTTTCCTGGAAGGATTTGTATTTTCCCGTGCCGACGATGAGGCGCGAGCGGAAGGTGCGTCCGGCGATTACGAGTGGGTCGGTCATGGGTCCATTGTAATGAAAACCGGACTGGGATGGGATACTGCGGATGTGGTGAGGACGACGTGGCGGACGGGAAAGCAGGTTCCTCTGCGGCTGCGCCGCTTCGGAATGACAACATCCCCTCTCTAAAAAATATCTCTAAAAAACAACACCCCTAACGACAACATCGCTAGGGTGATGCGGTCTCCGCTTGTGCGTAGACTCCGTCGATCTGTTTGCGATAGCGATCTTCGATTATGCGGCGGCGGAGTTTTAGCGTGGGCGTTAGTGCGCCGTTCTCGGCGGTGAATTCGTCGGGGACCAGCAGGACGCGTTTCAGTTTTTCGAAGCGCGCGAGATTCTGGTTTACGTCTTCCACAAATCCTTCGTAGAGCGCTTGAATTTTCGGATCGGCAACGAGTTCAGCGCGCGAGGAAAAAGTTATGTTGTTGGTGCGCGCTAGTTCTTCTAGAAGCGCGAAGTTCGGCGAAATCATAACGAAGGCGAACTTGCGCTTGTCGCCAACGACGACGGCTGTTCCTACCAGCGGATACAACTTCAATGTGTTCTCGATGGGCTGCGGCGCGATGAATTTTCCGCCCGAAGTCTTTATCAGTTCTTTCTTGCGGTCAGTGACCGAAAGATATCCATCGGCGTCGATGTTCCCGATGTCTCCAGTCTTGAACCAGTCGTCTTCGAATGCATTTTGTGTTTCTTCCGGGCGATTCCAATATCCCTTAAAGACTGAAGGGCCGCGGACCAGAATTTCACCGTCGCTGGCGATGCGGACTTCGAGGTTGGGCAGGATTTTGCCGACAGTGCCGATGCGATGATCGATAGGCGTGTTGACGGCGATCACTGGAGAAGTTTCTGTCAAGCCGTAGCCTTCGTGAATGCGGATGCCGACAGTCGCGTACCAGTCGGCAAGCTCGCGGCCCAGAGGCGCGCCGCCGGAGATGAACGTTTTGACGTTGCCGCCCATGCCGTCGCGAATCTTCGAGAAGACCAGCTTGTTGGCCAGCTTCCAACTCAGCGAGGCAGGAATTTCTCCAGCGAGAATCGCCGGCTTGTTAGCGCGGCCGACCGAAAGCGCCCACCGATAAATGGCACGATTAGGAAATCCGCGGGCTGACATTTCGGTCTTGGCGTAAATTTTTTCGTAGACCCGCGGTACCGACACGCACTCGGTCGGTTGAACTTCTCGCAGAGTTTCGGGAAGACGCTCCATGAACGGGCAATAGGCCAGCGTGACACCGTGATACATCATGGCGAAATCCACGTGGCGCGCTGTGACGTGCGAAAGAGGAAGGAACGAAATCGTGGTCAGACCGGGGTGCATGTCGAAACCCAGCAGTGAGCTAGTGATATTGGAAGTCATGTTGCCGTGGGTCAGCATGACGCCCTTCGATGTTCCGGTGGTGCCGGAGGTGTAGATGATGGTGGCGAGGTCGTCGGGCTGGATGGAGCGGGCTAACGATTCAGTCTGTGGGTCGAGCGTGCTGGGGCCTTGGGTCATGAACTGAGACATGAGCGTGCATGGTATGGGCAAGTCGATGGGGATTTGGAGTTGATCCATCACTACGATTCGCTGGAGTTGCGTTTGCGCAAGAATCGTTTGGGTCTTTCGGAGTTGAGCTTCCGTGGAAACGAAAATGACGGTAGCGCCGGAGTCGCGTAGTGTGTAGGCGGTTTGCTCCGGAGTTAACGTGGAGTAGACGGGAACCGTGACGGCGCCGATCAGAAGGATGGCGAAGTCGGCGGTCGACCACTCGGGCCGGTTTTCGCTGAGAATGGCGACGCGGTCGCCTTTGCGGACTCCCCACTGCTGCAGGGCGTGGACCGTTCCTGCGACGTTGCGGCGAAGGTCGGACGAAGAAATCGGCACCCACGCGCCGGTTTCGCGGGAAAGCATGGCGCGGTCGAGATTATGCGCGGTGGCCGCGAAGAAGATGTCGTTTAACGTGCTGAGGCTCATCGCTCTGGGAGTGGAAACGGGTCTGCCAGCAATGTACTGGTTATTGGCTGCCTTCGGCAATGCGAAAGGCTTGAGGATGAGGTACTGACCAGCGTCCTTACGGAAAATTTAATCTCCCGGAGTCTTGCCCGGCCGGGCCGTTGGCGAATCTTGGAACTTTTTTGCGCGGGCTCGCGTAGCTAACTATGACACGGCGCCATGCATGGAAGACGAGGTCGAAGCCGGCGCCGGCCTCAGGAGGCTCTATGGACGGAAACATTGTTGGACTGGCGGCAGTGATCATGGCTCTCGGAATTCCAATGGCGGCTATGTACACGTTCTTCCGCGTGCGCAAACTGCGCAGCGAGGAGCGGCTGGCGGCGATTGCGCGCGGCGTGGATGTTCCGATGCAACCGGATCTTTCCGAAGCGGCGCGTTCGCGGCGCTCGGGAATCTTGCTGGTAGCCGGGGCGATCGGCTATATCGTCACCTTCGCTCTGATTGGGCGCCATGAACCCGACGCCATGACCGCTGCGGTATTTGGAGTGATTCCGCTGGCGATCGGAATCGGCTTTTTTGTCGACCATGCGCTGATTCGGAGAGATGCGCGAGCGCACTAAGGTCTGCGCGTCAGCCGCTCAAGAGCCGGAAACAAACTTGTACTGAGCGTCGGTCAAGGGCACGACGCTCAGCCGGCCCTGCCGCACCAGCGGAGAGTCGGCGAACAGCTTATTCGCCTTGATCTCGGCCAGCGTAACGGGCTTGGGCACCGGCTTGCCGACCTTGATCTTCACCAGGGGAGTCTTTGCGTCCGAAGCGTCCACCGACACCACGGTCGCAGTTCCTACTGCGCTTTTCTCGTCTCCGGTGTGGTAGATGACTAAGCGCTCGCCCGGCTTCATTTCGCGCAGGTGCTTCACTGCGGCGGGATTGGTGACGCCATCCCAGGTGGTGGTGGTCTCGCGCTGGAGATCGGCGAAGGAATAAACGGTAGGCTCGGTCTTAAGAAGATAGTTCATGCGCAGAATTCTAATTGAAGACGAGTTCCTAGTTTCTAGCTCCGATTCTTAAAGACGAAGCCCGAAGCCCGCGCTTCTCATTGCGGCTTGGTATTAGGATCGGGAGGCGGCGTCTTGTCGTCCTTCTTGTCGTCTTTCTTAGCATCCTTATTTTCACCGGGATGATCCTGATAGATCGAATACTGGTCTTGAGGATGTTTCAGTTTGATGGTGAGGTCCAACTGAGCCTTGTCGACATCGTAGTCCTCGCCGAAAGTCTGGAATCCCGGAGCCAGCACCTGCACGCGCAGTTTGCCGTAAGGAATGCCGTCGAAGCTGGTCTTGCCGTCGGCGTCGGTCTTGAGTTCGAGTCCGCCCCGACTCTGCTGCCCGTGAGTGTTTACGGGATGCATGATCACGGCGGCGTTGCGCACGGGCTTTCCGTTATCCTCCTTCACGATCAGGAAATTCATGATCGCGGTGGGCTCTGTGTCCGGAGTCCGCTGTGCGGCAGCAGTTCCAAGTAGTGCGAGCGCTGCGAGCAGCCATATCAACGGCCATTTCACATTTGCCGATTTCATATCTGGACATTCTAGCCGCTCCGCAGGGCGGAGGAAAGTTTCGGCTCCGCACAGTGCCCCTACTTTGCGCGGGATTCTCCGCTTCGCTCAGGACGACAATTTTCCAGCGGAGTGACTTTTTTGTTCTCTCTTCATGCTGGGAGCAAGTTGCACCAGATCGCTCGCGACCCGCGCGGTATTGTGACGCGCGACGCCGGCTTCTTCCAGGTAATCTCCGATGACCGGAATCACGCCGAGTGCTTCAATGGCATCGAGATCGGCCACGATCTGGCAAGCGCCCTCGAGCGCGTACTTGGCCTTGAGTTGGTTTGAGATGGGAGTGCGATTGATCAGCGCGTAGTCAAAAATCTGCCGATGCGCATGGCGATTGAGAGCGCGGATGTGGTCTGCCGCGGTGAGCCCCAAGCTTTCATTTGCCTGGGTCATCAGGTTGCAGACGTAAACCTTGGTGGCCGCCGAGTCGACGATGGCGTCGGCGATGCCGTGCACCAGCAGGTTCGGAATGAGACTCGTAAACAGAGAGCCGGGACCGATGCTGATGATATCGGCGCGAGAAATCGCATCCAGCGTTTGCGGCAGAGGCTCGACGTTCGGAGGAACGAGAAAAAGTTCCTGGATGCGAACTTTACTGGCGGTGATGTTGGTTTCGCCGCGCACGCGTGTGCCATCTTCCATCAGCGCTTCGAGTTCGATGTTCGAAGTAGTGGCGGGATGAATGTGTCCGCGCGTGACGAGGATTTCCGAAGAAAGCCGCACTGCCTCCGAGAAGTCGTGGGTAATGTCAGTAAGCGCGGCGAGAAAAAGATTGCCGAAGCTGTGACCTTCGAGGCCGGAACCTTTTGCGAAGCGATGCTGGAATAGCTGAGAGAGCAGAGCCTCATCCTCGCTGAGCGCGACGATACAGTTGCGGATGTCGCCGGGAGGGAGCATGTTGAGTTCTTTGCGCAGGCGTCCGCTGGAGCCTCCGTCGTCGCTGACCGTGACCACGGCGCACAGATCTCGAATCACCGGCGAATCAGGCCGCGCGGCGGCCATCTCCGCAGGGGAGAGCGCGAAGAGCTTGAGTCCTTTAAGCAGGGTAGAGAGGCCGGTGCCGCCGCCGATGGCGACCACGCGCAGGCCGCGCTCGCGCGTAGTCTTCTCTACCGTCAACAGATCAGCAGTTTTGGTTTCCATCCGAGAATCGTTGTAAAGAGAATCACTCTAAATAGGATCGGTTGAAAGAGAACTCGTCTGACGAGAATCCATCTAAGAAGATTCTTCTTCCCCGAAGTAGCCTTCTGTCGAAGCCGCATCCGCAGCCGGATCCGGATACAACAATTCGGTGAAGCGGGGATCTTCGGCCAGGTTGTGGAAATCGGAATCATTGCGCGCCTGGAAGCGCAGGCCGGCATTCAGGCGAAGCGCCTCATCCAGATGCTTCAAAGAATCTTCGACGTGGCCGGTGAGGCAATCGAGCGCGGCCAGACCATAGATAACGAAATCGGTCTTCGGAGATTGCTTGAGCAGTTTTTCGATGTGCTCGCGCGCCGTGACGTAATCTCCGACGTTCATCAGAGAAACGGCATAGTCGTAGTGCTCTTCCACGCTCTTGAACTGGTGCGTAGCCGAGCGCTCGAGGTGTTGGTTGCAAATGCTGAGATGTATGGCCGCGCGGTCCGTGAGTTCGCGCCTGGGACCGGCCAGTACTTTCTCAAACAGCGGCTTTGCCTTCTCGAATTTGTGTTCCTGCAGAGCACGCAATCCCGCCTCGTAATTCTGCAGAGCCTGAGTAACGCGCGGATCATCCGCGACCGATGATTTTTTGGGGTTAGCCTTTTGAGCCATGTGAAGAATTTTTCCTGTGCTCGTCGTAATGGGGGACTCCTTAGGCTCTCGAATTCGAAGAGCCCATACTCAAGTATTACTCAAAGAGCGGTTGGAGGGCAATTAACGGAGGCAGTACCTAGTTGCGAGTGCCGAGTCGCGAGTACCGAGCCAGACGCTTCGAAGCAGCAGGGATGCTATTTTCTGGGTACTCGGTACTCGTTACTAGTTGATAGCGGCGGCTGAATCCAGATCGATCTGCTTCCACTCGCCCTTGATGATGCCAGCGCGAATCTGGGTTGCGGTCTTGCCCTTCTGGTGCTGCTGATAGGAATAGTAGAGTTCCTTCAGGCAGGTCGCGCATCGCGCTCCGTGAGTATTTTCATAACAGCTATGCAGGCTGTTGTGGCCCATGCGGTCGCAATAGCAATAACAAGGCTGCTGATGAAGTACGGCTGGAATCTTTGCTGCCAACTCATAGGCGTGCGTCTGGTAGGGATACTGCGCGTCCGCGCCCCAGAGTTGATCCTTGGTAAGGATCGCCGGAAGCTTGGTCCCTTTCTCCGGCGGCCCGGCATTGTAAGCGGGAATGCCACTGCCTTCTTCTTCCTGAGCGATCCACTGCGCCGACATGGTCAGGGTTACGGTTAAGAGAAAAATCAGGGTTAGGGCGCGATGGGCGAACTTGCTTCGAAGCAGACTGCTGGGCGGCATGGATCGTCTCCTGGCTAGATCTATTTTAGCAAGTTCTTGTGGGGTCTGTAGGGACTAGGAATGTGATGCTAGATGCCGAAAGCCGCCTGCTTCTGGAGCCCGCCCCATTTTCCATCAATGCCCGGAGAATCGGTAAAATCGAGTCCAAAGGATGTACCTTATAAAGTACGACGCGCCCCTGTCAAGTCTACTTAAGTAGACATCCAACGTCCTCGAAAGTAGACATTTCTTCCACAGGCTAACCGCTTGAATCCATTGATCCGTCCAAAAAGGCTCTAGAAGAATCAACAACTTACGCCAAAAGTTTTTACCATTTTAAAATGTTCCAACTGGAACATTGAAGCGATTCTGCACGCTTACTCCGATTCCGCCGGCGAGGCCAAACAACCCTCGGCCTGTAGACGCGAACGGTATACTATGGGAAGAGTCGAATGCCCGACACGCCCACCACGGAATCGGCTAACACCCAGGCGCAGCTTCCGCAGCCTGCACCGTCTCAGCCAACCACTGCCGTACGATTGCGTCCGGTTCTAGGGGCGTGGCTGCGCGACCTGATTATTTCGCTCGTGATTTCCGCGTTCATCATCGTATTCATCTACCAACCGGTGAAGGTGGAGGGCGTCAGCATGATGCCGTCGCTAGAAGACCAGGAGCGAATCTTCGTCAACAAATTCGTCTACCGCCTCGAGCCAATTTCGCGTGGAGACGTTGTGGTGTTTCGCTACCCGCGCGATCCCTCGAAGAGCTATATCAAGCGCGTGATCGGCGTGGCCGGCGACCGCATCCGCATCGACGGCGGCCAGGTATATGTGAACGGCGAGGCGCTCGACGAAGACTACGTTCCGCCCGCCTATGACGACGCGCGGTCGTTTCCGGAAACCGTAGTGCCGCCGCACACTTATTTCGTGCTCGGCGATCACCGCTCGATGTCGAGCGACAGCCGCGAGTTTGGCCCGGTGAATCAGACTTCCATCTACGGCAAGGCTGTGTTTGGCTATTGGCCGATGGATAAGCTGGGCCGAGTGCGCTAGTTCTTGTCTTGATCGTCGGGCTTGAGTCTTAAAATCCTAAGTTTTCCACATCCCACTCGCGTTACTCTCTTGGTGCCAGCCGCAATCCCTGCTAAAATTCTGAAAATCCACACACTGGAGCGAGAATGCAGGCTACGCTTGCTCTCGAAGACGGTCGAGTCTTCCGAGGCAAAGGCTACGGCGCCAAAGGCGAGTGCTACGGCGAAGTCGTTTTTAATACTTCCATCACCGGCTACCAGGAAATTTTCACCGACCCATCGTACTCAGGACAGATCGTGGTCCTGACCAATCCTCAGATCGGCAACTACGGAACCAACCAGGAAGACAACGAGGCCACGCGTCCGTGGATCGAAGGCCTGATCGTGCGCGAGTTTTCGAAGGTAAGTTCGAACTGGCGCTCGCAGCAGGTGACGGACGAATACCTGGAACAGTTCAAGGTGCCGGTGCTGTCGGATATCGACACGCGCGCCCTGGTGCGGCATCTGCGCGACCACGGCGTGATGCGCGGCGTCGTATCAACCATCGAGAGCGACGCGGCGAAGCTGGTGGCCAAGGCAAACTCGATTCCGAAGATGGATGGGACCGACTTGGCGAAAGTGGTGAGCACCAAGAACCCTTACGTGTGGGAAGTGGGCGAGCGCTCGCACGAGCCGGTCGCGCAGGTTGGAGTGAAGGATGAGCCAGCACGCTTTCATGTAGTAGCTTACGATTTTGGCATTAAGCAAAACATTCTGCGTAAGTTACGTGGTGAAGGGTGCCGGGTGACAGTAGTTCCGGCGCAGACTCTGGCGGAGGATGTGCTGGCGTTGAAACCCGATGGAGTATTTCTGTCGAATGGTCCGGGCGATCCTGAGCCGTGTACGTATGCTGTCGATTCCATTCGCCGGCTGATGGGACGGCAGCCGATCTTTGGCATCTGCCTGGGGCATCAACTCGTCGGCATCGCGCTCGGCGGTAAGACTTTCAAGCTGAAGTTTGGCCACCACGGCGGGAATCATCCGGTGAAACAGTTGGCCACGGGGAAGATTGAGATCACAGCGCATAACCACAACTTTGCGGTCGATCCGGATTCGTTGCCGGAGAGCGAAGTCGAACTCACGCATATGGATCTGAATGACTCGACTCTGGAAGGCCTGCGACACCGCAACCTGCCGCTTTTCAGCGTCCAGTATCACCCTGAAGCCGCGCCGGGGCCGCACGATTCGCATTATCTGTTCAAAGATTTCGTGAAGATGATGGAGGAGTGGAAAGGGTGACCGGCCGAGCTCACATCTTCGTGGCGAACGTTATCTTAGTACTTCTCCTAGGGAATCAGAGTTCGTGGGCCTGCACAAGAGTCGCCACGCACGTAAAAGTGAAATCAACATTGGTTGTCTTTATCCACGATCCTAGCGGAAAACCCCTCCCAGACATGAAGCTCGCGGCGTATGAGTTCATCAGCAAACCGCCTCATTCTGAGGTCGCCGCTGCTGCGGTCACGGGCAAGGACGGCAAGGCCACAATCGGACTTGGTCAGGACAACTACAGCATCGAGGCGATACGTGCTGGCGTAAGCAGCGAGATCGCTCTAATTGACGTGTATGACGATGGCTCCGGAGCATCCGAGATCGGTCTGACGTGGCCAGGCGGACCAATCACAGAAATCCAGAATGTTTCGGGTGTTTTGGGACTTGGCAGGGACAGAGTCCCTTGGGTGGGCGCCGAAATCACGTTGAGGGGATCGGCGTCGGAAGAAAGCATTGCGGGGGCAGAGTCCGACTCCCAAGGAAGATTCAAATTTCCTGGGATACAGCCGGGGTTTTACGCCTTGCATGTCAGAGCAAAGGATCCAAATCCGCCTCGGCTCCCGCAGTTGCAGGGCGACATTCCTGTTCAGGTGAGCAACAGCGCTGCGAATTATGAGCTGCCGACTTGGGGCTATGTGGCTAGCAGTTGCGGGTTGTCGGCATACAAGGATGCGCAATCCATGATTATCTTCAGTCCATAGACTTAAAGAAACTCAATGCCCAAACGCACTGACATCTCGAAGATTCTGATTCTCGGCTCCGGGCCCATCATCATTGGGCAGTCGGCTGAGTTTGATTACTCTGGCACGCAGGCTTGCAAGGCGCTCAAGTCTGAGGGCTATCAAGTGGTGCTGGCCAATTCGAATCCGGCGACCATCATGACCGATCCGGAGGTTGCCGACCGCACCTACATTGAACCGCTCACGCTCGAATATTTGGAAGAGATTATTCGCATCGAGCGGGAAATGGCGCCGGGCGCTGGTTTCGCCGTGTTGCCTACCGTGGGCGGGCAGACTGCGCTCAATCTTGCCATTGAACTTTCCGATGGCGGCGTGCTTGAAAAATATGATGTGCACCTGATCGGCGCGAACGTTGCGGCGATTAAGAAAGCTGAAGACCGTCTCTTCTTTAAAGATGCGATGCAGAAGATTGGGCTCGACGTGCCTAAGTCTGCGCTGGTCAACAACACAAAAGATGGGCTGGAGTTTGCCGGCAAGATTGGCTTTCCAGTGATCGTGCGGCCTTCGTTTACTCTCGGCGGTTCGGGCGGCGGTATCGCTTACAACCGCGAGGAAATGGTTGAGGTGCTCTCGCGGGGGCTCGATTTTTCTCCGGTGCATGAGGCGCTGATTGAAGAGTCGGTTTTGGGATGGAAGGAATTCGAACTGGAGGTGATGCGCGATACCAAAGATAACGTCATCATCATTTGTTCGATCGAGAACTTCGATCCTATGGGCGTGCATACCGGCGATTCGATCACAGTCGCTCCCGCGCAGACTCTTACTGACCGCGAATATCAGGCGATGCGCGATGCGTCGATTGCAGTGATCCGCGAAATTGGCGTCGATACCGGAGGGTCGAATATTCAGTTCGGCGTGAATCCTGAGACGGGGCGGATGGTTGTGATCGAGATGAACCCGCGCGTCTCGCGATCTTCTGCGCTGGCATCCAAGGCCACCGGCTTTCCGATTGCGAAGATTGCCGCGAAGCTCGCCGTCGGTTACACGCTGGACGAAATTCCGAACGACATCACGCGCAAGACTCCGGCGTGTTTCGAGCCGACGCTGGACTATGTGGTGGTGAAGATTCCGAAGTGGCAGTTCGAGAAATTTCCCGGCGCCGACGAGAATCTGGGGCCGCAGATGAAGTCGGTGGGCGAAGTGATGGCGATTGGCCGCACGTTTAAAGAAGCGCTGATGAAGGGCATTCGCTCGCTGGACACTGGCAAGAAGGCCGGTGCCGACAAGATCGAGCCGAAGATCCTGACGCAGAGGCTGGTAACGCCGCATCCGGAGCGGCTGGCATACATTCAATACGCGCTGCGGCAGGGACATACCGTCAAGCAGATTGCGAAGATGACTTCGATGGACCCTTGGTTCCTCTACCAGCTCAAAGAAATTAATGACATGCAGCTTGAACTGGAGAAGCATCCGATGGAGTCGATTCCGACCGAGGTGCTGCGCGAGGCTAAGCGCATGGGATTTTCGGATGGACGTTTGGCAAGCGTGTGGCGACTGGATGGGCAAGAGAAGGTGCGTCACCTGCGCAAGAAGCATGGTGTGATGCCCGTTTACAAGCGCGTGGACACTTGCGCGGCGGAGTTTGAGAGCTTCACTCCATATCTTTATTCGACATACGAAGACGAAGACGAGGCCGCGCCGACTGACAAGAAGAAGGTGATCATTCTGGGCAGCGGGCCCAACCGCATCGGGCAGGGAATTGAGTTCGACTACTGCTGCTGCCACGCATCGTTCGCGCTGCATGAAGATGGGTACGAGACGATCATGATCAACTGCAATCCTGAGACGGTCTCGACCGACTACGACACGAGCGACCGGCTGTACTTCGAGCCGCTGACGCTCGAAGATGTGCTGGCGATTTATCAGCACGAAACTTCGAAGGGCGCCCCGGTGAGCGTGATCGTGCAATTTGGCGGACAGACGCCGCTGAACCTGGCGTTGCCGCTCAAGGCTGCGGGCGTGAAAATTATTGGGACGTCCCCGGAGTCGATTGACCTGGCGGAGGATCGCAAGCATTTCAACAAACTGCTGGAAGAGCTCGACATTCCGCAGGCGGCGGGAATGATGGCGACCTCGCTCGAAGAAGCCGTTGAGGGCGCAAAGCGCGTGGGATATCCCGTGGTGGTGCGGCCTTCGTACGTGTTAGGCGGGCGCGCGATGGTGATTGCGTACGACGAAGAATCTGTGGTCCGTTACATGAAAGAGGCGGTCGAGTACTCGCATGATCGTCCGGTGCTGATCGATCACTTCCTTGAAGATGCAATTGAGATCGACGTAGACGCGCTCTCCGACGGCGAAGATGTGGTGATCGGCGGAATTATGCAACATATTGAGGAGGCCGGGATTCACTCCGGCGATTCGTCGTGCGTGCTGCCGGCGGTGGATATTCCGCAGCCGCTTATGGATCGCATGCGTGATTACACTTTCAAGCTGGCGCGCGCGCTGAAGGTGATTGGGTTGATGAATATTCAGTTCGCGATTCCGCGCGGCAGCGGCGGCACGGCGGGAAATGGAGCCGAGGGCGGGAAGGTTTATGTGCTGGAAGTCAACCCGCGGGCCTCGCGCACCGTGCCGTATGTTTCGAAAGCGACCGGAGTGCCGATGGCAAAGATTGCGGCGCGGCTCATGACCGGACGCAAGCTGCGCGAATTCTTGCCGGAGAATATTGACCGGCGCGCTGACCTCGACACAGGAAGCCACTATTACGTGAAGTCGCCGGTGTTCCCGTGGAATAAGTTTCCGGGCGTGGATACGGTGCTTGGGCCGGAGATGAAATCCACCGGCGAAGTGATGGGCGTGGGCGACAGCTTCGGCGAAGCCTTTGCCAAGGCGCAGCTGGCTGCAGGACAGAAGCTGCCGACGCAGGGAACTATCTTTATCAGCGTGACGGACCATGACAAACGCCACGTCGCAGATGTCGCGCGCAAGTTTGTGGATATGGGTTTCAAACTCGTCGCCACTTCAGGCACGGCGGACGTGATCGAAGCCGCGGGAATGAAAGTGGATCGCGTTTACAAAGTGAAGGAAGGACGCCCTAACGTGGTCGATTTCATCAAGGGCCAGCGCATTCATCTCATCGTGAACACGCCTACCGGGTTGGAGCCCTGGTTCGACGAGAGGGCGATACGGCGCGCGGCGGTGATGGCGCGGATTCCTACGATTACTACGCTCTCGGCCGCGCGCGCGGCTGCGGAAGGGATTGCGGCCTTGCAGCGGGGCGAGCTGAATATACGGGCGCTGCAGACTTTGCATGCCGAGCGAGCTGTCAGACGTTAGGGCGGACATCTGGGTCTGTTTAGCCGCGTATTAAAATAGCTGCCGCCCTGGCAAGCTCGGACCGGGCGCGTTTAACTCTTTCTCGGAATCCGCATTTAGCCTGTGTTACAATGTGTGCCAATGAGTAATACACTCACAATTCGACTTCCAGAAGACCTCTTGGACTGGCTTAAAGATACTTCGCAGCGCACCGGAATTCCGGTCGGGCGTCTTGTCCGCGAGAGGTTGGAGTGCGCTAAGTCAGAGGCTGGCGGGCAGCGTTTCATGCGGCATGCGGGCACGTTTAGCGGTCCCAAAGACTTGTCGTCACGCAAAGGCTACTCACGGCGATGAAGGGCATCGCCGATACTGGTTTAATTGTCGCTTTTCGCAATCGCACGGATGAGCATCACGCGTGGGCTCTGGACATTGCCCGCCGTGTGACGGACCCATTGCTTACTTGTGAGTCCGTCCTGTCTGAGTCCGCCTTTCAGATCGGTTCGTCGAAAGCGGTGCTGGACTTAGTGAATGACGGACTGGTGCAGCTTGCTTTCGACTTGAACGCCAGCCTTGAACAAATTCAAGTTCTGGCTACGCGATATGCAGACCGGCATCCCGACTTGGCTGATCTCTGCCTCATCCGCATGAGCGAACTGTATCCGCGGCACCAGGTGATCACAGTCGATGAAGACTTCCGCGTTTACCGGCGAAACAAGCGGGAAGCCATTCCGCTGCTGACCCCACCGAAGAAATGATAGGCTGAATTCGTTATGCTACTTCACGGTATTTTCCCTCCCGTTACGACGCCGTTCTATCCGGACGGTAAGGTTTATTTCAAGAAGCTTGAGAGCAATGTTGAGCACTATTCGCGCACTCCGTGCGCGGGCATCGTTGCGCTGGGCTCGACCGGTGAGGCGATTCTGCTTTCCGATCAGGAGCGGCGTGATGTGCTGAAAATCGCGCGCGAGGCGGCTGCGCCGAACAAAGTTTTGATCGCGGGGACCGGCGCGGAGTCCGCCATCGAGACCCTGCGACTCACGGAATACGCCGCTGACCTCGGCTACGACGTCGCTATGGTGCGCACGCCGCATTACTACAAGAGGCAGATGCATCCGGCGAACATTTTGGCGTTTTATCGGACCGTGGCTGACCGCTCCCCGCTGCCAGTGATTATTTACAACTTTCCTCAAGCTACCGGCTACGACATTGCTGCTGAATTGGTGATCGGACTGGCGGACCATCCGAACCTGATTGGGATTAAGGAATCGAGTGGGGATGTGGAAAAAGTTCGCAAGATGGTGGATGGCACGCGGCACATTCAGCGCAGCGTCACCGTGACTGAAACGTTTGAGGCGGTGACACCGCGGATGCTCGCGGCTGCGAGTGCTGGCTCGAATGACGGTGGGGAACTGGTTCAGGTGGGCGGTTTGGCTGGTGAGTCTTTGGGTAAGCCGTCTTCGGCTGCGGTTACTGTTGTGGGCAAAATGAAAACCCGACAGAAGAAAGTCGGGTTCCAGATCATGGTGGGAGCTGCGAACAAGCTGCATCCGTCACTGGATGCTGGAGCGGTAGGAGCGATTCTTGCGTTCGCCTGTGTGGCTCCGACCTCTTGCTACGAGATTTACGCCGCATGGAAAGAAGGCGACGCTGAGTTGGCGCGACTGAAGCAGGAGCTCATTGCAGGCGCAGTGCAATGCGTTGTCGGCGAGTTGGGTATCCCGGGCGTGAAGTATGGGATGGACTTCAACGGCTACTTTGGCGGTCCGGCGCGTCTGCCGCTGCTGCCTCTCACAGGTGAGGTGAAAGGCGAGATCGAGCGACTGCTGGCGGATGTTAGGAACTGATTCAGCAATTCAAGGCTTGAGATCGGGTCAGGACTTGCCGTATACTGTGTTCGAACGAACGTTCGAATTATCCGAGCATGGCAAGTCCCTCGACAGCTGCACGAGTTTCCGTGGCGCGACGCCACCGCGCCGCACCGGCGCCCGCCACGCGCTTCGACCGGCGGTTGGCGGAGATTCTCACCCATGCGACCGAGGTTTTCTGCAAGAAGGGGTATGAGGGCGCATCGATGCGCGATCTTTCGCGCGCGAGTGGCATGTCGCTGGCCGGGCTGTACTACTATTTCGAATCCAAAGAGCGGCTGCTCTTCCTGATCCAAAAGCATACCTTCTCGACGATTGTAGAGCGGCTGAAGGCGCGTTTAGAGGGCGTGAGTGATCCGGAACATAAAATCCGCATCTTCATTCTGAACCATCTGGAATATTTTCTTGCCAATCCGGCAAACATGAAGGTGTTGTCGCATGAGGCCGAAGCTCTGAAAAATGGTTTCGCCTCGGAAGTCGCGGCCATCAAGCGCGAATACTACCGCATTTGCGTCGGCTTGCTGGACCAGTTGAAGAGCGATCGGGGATTGCACTTCCCTACGCGCATCGCAGTGCTCAGCCTGTTCGGCATGATGAATTGGATTTACACATGGCACAACCCTCGGGTTGATGCCGATGCGGAACAACTGGCGCGGGAGATGAGCGACATTTTTCTGCGCGGCGTGATGGCGGGCGGCAGGGCGCGCAGATAGGCGCGGTGATTTGTGATGGCTCCCAGCGAAACCAGGATTCCTCGCTTCGCTCGGAATGACAGGGGTGAGCTGGGAAATGACAAGAGAAAAGTCGGAATGACGAAGCTTAAGGTTCAGTTAAAGTTCACGAAAATATAAGGAGCTACAAATATGGCGACCACAATGCAGCCGGCGACCGGCGAAACCACCAAGCAGCTAATCAACTACCGCAAGGATGGCGGCGTAGCGGTGATCGAAATGTGCGATCCGCCGGCCAATACCTATACCTACGAAATGAACCAGCAGCTGGATGCGGCGATCCTACGCGCGCGCATGGAGAACGACGTCTATGTGATTTTGCTTACCGGGGCGGGCGACAAGTTCTTTTCGGCCGGCGCCAATATCAAGATGTTGTCGAGCGTGGATCCGACCTTTAAGTATTACTTCTGCCTGCACGCCAACGAAATGTTGCTGCGGTTGGAACATACGCCTAAGCTGGTGATCGCTGCGATCAATGGCCACTGCGTCGGCGGCGGACTTGAAATTGCGATGGCGGCCGACATCCGCATTGCGCGCAAGGATGCGGGCAAGATTGGACTGCCGGAAGTGAATCTCGGCGTACTCCCCGGAACTGGCGGCACACAGCGACTGTCGCGACTGGTGGGCAAGAGCAAGGCGATTGAGTTGATGGTAACGGGCAATACATTCTCGTTTGAAGAGGCGCAGGAACTCGGCATCATCAATGACATCTACGAGCGCGATGGTTTCATGGACAACATGATTGAGTATGCGAAACAGTTCTGTCCGCCAAACAAGGCGGCCAAAGCTGTGGGACGCATCAAGCGCGCGGTGCAGACGGGATGGGAAATTCCCATGGAATCGGCGCTCGCGGTGGAGCGAGAGAACCAGCAGATACTTTTCCAGAGCGAAGATGCGAAGGAAGGGTTGGCTGCGTACGTGGAGAAGCGGCCGGCGGTTTTCAAGGCGAAGTAGGTACCGAGTACCTGGTACCTAGCGGCGGGCGCTGACGCCCCGCCCGAAAGCCGGCGGAACCTTTGGCTTCACTCAGAGCGGGCCGCCGGCGCTACTTTAACGCGGCACGAGGAAGATGGATGATTGCAGCTAAATTTAATGTTGAACCCGGGCGGTTGCTGATTGACGGCCAGTGGGTTGATGGTGCGAAGACATTCGACACTGTCAATCCCGCTACTGGCGAAGTCCTGACGCAAATCGCGGAGGGGTCGTCTGCGGATGTCGATCACGCGGTCGAGGCTGCGCGTCGCGCCCTCGAAGACCGCAACGGTCCGTGGCGAAAGATGTCGGCCAGTGAACGTGGGCGCCTGATCTGGAAGCTTGCCGATCTGCTCGAGAAAAATATTGACGAGTTTGCCGAGCTTGAGACACTCGACAACGGCAAGCCGATCTTCGAGTCGCGCTACGTCGACATGCCGATGGTGGTTGATGTTCTGCGCTACTATGCGGGCCTGGCCACCAAGATCCACGGTGAGACCGTCAACACGCTCGAGACCGCGTTTACTTACACACTGCGCGAGCCTGTGGGTGTCGTCGGATTGATTGTTCCGTGGAACTTTCCGTTGTTGCTGGCGTCCTGGAAGTTGGGTCCGGCGCTGGCCTGTGGCAATACGATTGTTTGGAAACCTGCGAGCCTGACTCCGCTGACCACTTTGCGATTTGGAAAACTGGCGATGGAAGCAGGTGTACCTGCGGGCGTCCTCAACATTGTCACCGGTCCTGGGGCAGTTGGCAGGGCAATCGTGAAGCATCCCGGCATCGACAAGATCGCTTTCACTGGATCGACCTCCGTGGGCCAGGAAATCATGCGAAGCGCGGCCGACACGGTGAAGCGCATCACGCTGGAACTCGGCGGGAAATCGCCGAACATTGTCTTCGCCGATTCCGACATCGACAATGCCGTCAAAGGTGCCATCACCGGCATCTTCTACGGCAAAGGAGAAGTCTGCAACGCGGGCTCGCGACTGTTTCTCGAAAGCAAAGTGAAGGACGAGTTCACCGAGAAGCTCGTTGCTCGCGCGTCCAAGATGCGTCCGGCGGATCCGCTTGATCCGAAGACGCGGCTCGGCGCGATCGTGAGTCAGGACCAGATGCAGACCGTGCTTGGTTACATTGAGGCCGGCAAGAAAGATGGCGCGAAGCTGGTGGCCGGCGGCAATCGTGTCGCGGTGGACGGAAGCAAGGGCTTCTTTATCGAGCCGACAATTTTCGGGGATGTGAAGAACGAAATGACGATTGCGCGGGAAGAAATTTTCGGTCCCGTGCTTTCGGTATTGAACTTCGACGACTTCGACGAAGTCATCGAGCAGGCCAACAATAATCCTTACGGCCTGGCGGCGGCCGTATGGACGCGCGACCTGAAGAAGGCTCACGTTGTTTCGCGGCGATTGAAAGCCGGCACAGTGTGGATCAACACGTACGGTTTGATGGACGCGTCGCTACCTTTTGGCGGCTACAAGAGTTCGGGTTTCGGCCGCGAACTCGGAGCCCACGCGATTGAGCACTACACGGAAATGAAAACAGTTTGGCTGAATATGGTTTAGGAGCGGCATTATGCCAGGAAAAGTAGCGAAAATCGGAACCTTCAGTGACTGGGAGGGCATGTTCAACGACTGGCGCAAAGATATTGGCGTCAACACCAAGGACATTGAAGCCTTCCATTTCGACACGTTGTACGGCGCGATCGATACGGAAGAAATCGAATTCGGATCGTACAAGGGCCGGCGAAAATGGGAGAATCTGCGTCAGATTCCCACGCAGCAGATGCGCGACGCGCTGATGAACATGATTGTCTACCAGGGCGACACCGAGTTCGCCAGCGTGGAGCAGCAGCGCAACCTGCTCGAAAACGCGCCTACTGACTGGGACCGCCGAGCCATCACTCGTGTGATGATCGAAGAGATGCGCCATGGCTGGCAGATGTGCGCGCTGCTGGTGGATCACTTCGGATACTCGGGAAAAGTTGAGGCGCAAAAAATGCTGGAGCGGCGCGCCTTCGAGAACAAGCGACTGCTCGGAGCCTTCAATGTCGATGTCGATAACTGGATGGACTTCTTCACGTACACCGACTTCGTCGATCGCGATGGAAAATTCCAGTTGCAGATGCTGAAGTATTCCGCCTTCGCTCCGCTCGGGCGGTCGATGTCCTATATGCTGCGTGAAGAGGCGTTTCACATGGGAACAGGCAACGACGGCCTGCGGCGAATCGTGGAAGCGGGAGTAATTCCAGGTTGGCTGATTCAGAAGTATCTCAACAAGTGGATTTCGAGCTCGTACGATCTTTTCGGCACGGATCATTCTTCGTCGGCGCACTGGGCGTACGTCTGGGGTGTAAAGGGGCGCTACGATGAGCCGAAGAACGAACAGCCGCCGGACCTCGATGATCTGAACGACTACAACCGGAATCTTTACCGTGATGAAGTTGCGGGCCTGATTGAGCGCTTCAACGGCGCTCTAAAGCCCGGTCAACCGAAGCTTTATGCGCCGCATATTAAATTCAATCGAGAGATCGGGAAGTGGGCGGGACAGAAGTTCCACGCGCAGGCTGGCGAACCGCTCGACGACCGCGCCTATACGGAACATCTGAAAGAGTACATGCCGTCTGCCGAGGACAAGAAGTTGTTACTGGAGATTATCAGTAACGAGAAGAAATGGATTGCGGAAAAGACTGGCGCGCGCGATCCGCTGGCGAGCATCGGCGAGGTGAGGAAGTCGGCGATCAATCTGTAATCTCGGTTGAGCTTGAAATAACGCAAGTGCAAAGAAGATGGAAATGACGACCGCTGTAGAATCCAAACTCGCTCGGTTGACCGTCGATGTCAGCGGTTCAGTGGCGCGGCTTGTTCTGCGGAATCCGCCATTGAACGTCATCGACATTCCGATGATGGAGGAGTTGGCGCAGGTACTGGCGGAGATGGAATCGCGATCGAATATTTCTGTCATTGTTTTGAGCGGCGAAGGCAGAACTTTCTCGGCGGGCGTGGATGTGGCGGCGCACGTTCCTGACAAAGTCGAGGCGATGCTGCTCAAGTTTCACGCCGTAATTCGGGCTCTGGTGGCCAGCAAGAAGGTTACTCTCGCCGCTGTGCGCGGGCATTGCCTGGGCGGTGGCGCGGAATTGGCAATGGTTTGCGACATGGTGTACACCACCGTTTCGGCGCAGTGGGGATTTCCGGAGATCAAGCTTGCGTGTTATCCGCCGGTGGCGTGTACGGCGCTGGCCGCAGTGGTGGGACAGAAACGCGCCGCGGAATTGATTCTGACTGGACGGACGATCACTGGCATGGAGGCGGCACAGATTGGACTGGTCAACCGCGCTCTTGCCGATGAAGAACTTTTGTCGGCGGTCGACAACACAGTAGCGGAAATTCTCAGACTCAGTCCCGCTGCGCTGGCGGTGACCAAGAAGGCTCTTTACGCATGGGACGCGATGCACTTCGATAAAGGTCTGGCTCGTGCCGAAAAGATTTACCTGGAAGATTTGATGAAAACCGCCGATGCGCAAGAAGGCGTTCGCGCCTTCATGGAAAAACGGGCACCGAATTGGGTGGGAAAGTAGCTGAACGCTGACCATGGATTACGAGATCACGCCCGAAGAAGTGAAGATGAAGCTTGATCAGCGCGAGGCGTTCACGCTGCTCGACGTGCGCGAACCCTGGGAGTTTGAAGCGGCGAGCATCGATGGGGCGAAGCTGATCCCGATGGGAGACGTGCCATCTCGCGCGCATCAGGAGTTGGATCCGGAAGATCACATCGTGGTGGTCTGCCATCACGGCGTGCGCTCGATGAGCGTGACTGCATGGCTGCGCCAGCAGGGATTTGAGAAGTCGCAATCAATGCGCGGCGGCATTGACGCGTGGGCGCGGCGCGTGGATGGGAATGTGCCGGTGTACTGAAGCTGCTAGCTAATAGCTTCTAGCCACGAGCCAAGACGGAAGCATCGATTTGTGCGCTAGCAGCTAGGAGCTAGAAGCTGCGCTTATGAAAAAAGAACTCGTCGAACTGAAAATTAACGGACGCACGCACGAACTGGCCATCGAGCCGAGCGCGTTGCTGCTGGATGTATTGCGGCAAGACCTGGGCCTCACGGGCTCGAAGCGCGGCTGCGATGAGTCATCGTGCGGAGCTTGCACCGTGCTGGTGGATGGCGTCGCCATGATGTCGTGCACGCTGTTGGCAGCAAGTTGTCAGGAGCAGGAGATCACCACCGTCGAGGGTGTGAGCCAGCACGGCAGTCTTGCGGCGATTCAAAAAGCCTACGGCGATTGGGGCGGCGCGCAGTGCGGCTTTTGCACTCCCGGATTCATCATGACCGTGAAATCGCTGATGGCCGAGAATCCGGATCCGTCGGAAGCTGAGGTTCGTGCGGCATTGAGCAGCAATCTCTGCCGCTGTACCGGATATAGCCAGATGTATGCGGCGATTAAGTCGGCGATTGCGGCGGAGCGGAACGCAATGGTAGAGGCCAAGTAATAATCCGCCGCTGGCAAAAGCAGATTCCTCGCTTTGCTCGGAATGACAGACGATGGGTGTCGAAACGGCAGACGATAGATGTCGGAATGACAAGAGTGCCTGCACTGACAAACGCGATATGAACGATTTCTCCATTATCGGCAAGCCCACCGCGATGGTCGACGCGGCGGAAAAGACTACTGGCGCCGGCAAGTACACTGACGATCTCAGTGTGCCCGGCATGCTGGTCGGAAAGATTCTGCATTCGCCCTATCCGCATGCGCGCATCAAGGCCATCAACACCAGCCGCGCTGAGAAACTCGAAGGCGTCGTCGCCGTCGCGACCGGGAAAGACGCGCCTAATCCGTATGGAATCCTTCCGGTCGGCCACGATGAGTACCCGCTCGCTCTCGACAAGGTACGTTACGTTGGCGATAACGTTGCGTGCGTGGCTGCTGTTTCTGAAGCCATTGCTGAGAAGGCGCTGGAACTGATCGATGTGGAATACGAACTTCTGCCTGCGTACTTCGATCCCGAAGAATCAATGAAGGCGCAGACCGATCTTATTCACGACAACAAACCCAACAATCTGGAAAAGGATTATCATCACGCGTTTGGCGATCCTGACAAGGGTTTTGCCGAAGCGGATCACATCGCTGAAGCGCGCTTCATTGCGAATGAAGTTACGCATGCCGCAATGGAGCCTCACTCCACCTTGTCGTCGTTCGAACTTGATCCGCATACGGGTAAGCTCGGGCGGTTGACCGTTTGGTCCTCCACGCAAGTTCCGTATTACTTGCAGCACAAGCTGTCTCTGGTGCTGGAAATGCCAATGGCGCAGATTCGCGTAATCAAGCCGCTGGTGGGCGGAGGATTCGGTGGAAAGAGCGAAGTGATCCCACTCGAAATCATCGCTGCGGTTGCGGCGCGCAAGGCGCAAGCGCCAGTGAAAATTACTTACACGCGCGAAGAAGTATTCTGGGCGCATCGCGGGCGTCCGCGCACCATCATCGATCTGAAAACGGGAATTACAAATGATGGCCGCATTACCTGCGTCAAGGCTCGCGTAGTGCAGGATGGCGGCGCCTACTGCTCGTACGGCGTGGTCACGATTCTTTATTCCGGAGCGTTGCTCGGCGCGCTCTATGACATTCCGAACATTCAATACGACGGTTACCGCGTGCTGACCAACAAGCCTGCGTGCGGAGCCATGCGCGGCCACGGCACCGTTAACGTGCGCTTCGCCTTCGAATCGCAGTTGGATGAACTCGCTGCGAAGATTGCGATGGATCCAGCGGAGATACGGCAGCGCAATCTGCTGAAGCCGCCGTGCATCACGGTGAACGGCTTGCGTGTGCAGAGTTACGGACTGCCGGAGTGCATCGAGAAGACGGTTGAGCGCTCGGGTTGGAAGCAGCGCCACGGCAAGTTGCCCAAGGGACGCGGTCTTGGGATCGCTTGCAGCCATTATGTGAGCGGGGCGGCGAATTCGATCATCCGCTCCGACATGCCGCACTCCACGGTTAACATCAAGATCGACCGCGATGGCGGAGTTGTCGTCTATACAGGTGCGTCCGAAATCGGCCAGGGATCGGACACGATGACCGCGCAGGTCGCTGCGGAAGTGTTGGGATGCTCGCTGGCACGCGTGAGAGTGATTGCGGCCGACACCGACCTCACGCCGATTGATATTGGATCGTATTCCAGTCGAGTGACCTTCATGGCCGGTAACGCGACTTTGCGCTCGGCGGAAGATGTGAAGAAAAGAATCGCGGCGGCTGCTGCGAAAAAAATGAATTGCGCCGCGGAGGAACTGGTCTTCCGCGATGATGTGGTCTTCAAGAAGGGAAGCGCGCCACCGCCCGCGAAGCGAGATCAAGCCGAAGAAGTCGAAGTCACGCAGGCCGGTGCGTCGGTCAGCGGGCGCGTGGAAGGGCAGATTCTGCGCGGTTCTTTGCAGCAGAAGCGCAAAGACGAAGGTCCGAAAGAGTGGATGACGTTCGAAGAAGCTGTGGTCGCGGCCATCGATTTCCACGGAGCGCTCACCGGCACTGGCTCCTACGCTCCTCCGCCGGAGGCACGCGGCGGCAAACACAAAGGTGGAGGCGTGGGTCCGTCGCCTGCATATTCTTATTCGGCGCAAGTCGCCGAAGTCAGCGTCGACGAAGACACCGGCGAAGTGACAGTGCATAAGGTGTGGGCCGCGCACGATTGCGGACGCGCGCTGAATCCGGTGTCGGTCGAAGGTCAGATCATCGGCTCGGTGTGGATGGGCATGGGGCAGGCGCTGACGGAAGAAATGATTTGGAAAGACGGCATGCTGATGAATGCCGGAATGCTCGAATACCGCAGTCCGTCTTCAGTGGAGTCGCCTGAAGTTGAACCCATCATCGTGGAGAGCATCGACCCCGAAGGTCCGTTCGGTGCCAAGGAATGCAGCGAAGGATCGCTGGCGGCGACGATCCCGGCAATCTCGAATGCGATTTACGATGCGGTTGGCGTGCGCATGCATGAATCTCCGTTCACGCCGGAGCGTGTGTTGGCGGCGCTGCGGGCGAAGAGAAAAGACAAGGCTTTGAACTTGACCGAGGGTGTTGACCCCACCGACCCGACGCGCTTTCGCGAGCATGGTGGATCACTTTGCTTCAAAGGCAAAGGACCGGAGCGGCATGCGCTCGATCCAGCGCGGCGCGAGTCGCCAGCTGTGACCAGAGGTGCGGATTGAGCCTTCCACAATTCCGGCTGCTAAGGCCACGCGCGGTTGACGAAGCCGTCGCTTTTCTCTCTAAACATGGGGCGAACATCCGCGTGCTCGCCGGCGGCACCGACCTGATTCCATCGATGCGGCAAAAGCTGTTTGAGCCGGGTTATGTGCTCGATCTGCGCGGCGTCGCCGAGTTGCGCGGAATCCGCCCACAAGCCAGCGGAGCGGTCGAAATCGGAGCGCTCACCGCGCTCAGCGCGATCGAGAAATCGCAATACCTTCGCCAGCACTTCCCCGTGCTCACCGAAGCTACGGCGACCGTGGCATCGCCAGTGCTGCGCAATATGGGCACACTCGGCGGAAATATCTGCCTCGACACGCGCTGCCTCTGGTACAACCAGTCGTTAACTTGGCGCAAGGGTTGCGGGTTCTGCATTAAGAAGGATGGTGATCTCTGCCACGTCGCCCCGGGTGGAACGAAATGCTGGGCCGCGTTTTCCGGAGATACACCGCCGGCGTTGCTTTGTTTGAATGCCGAAATCGAGATCGCAGGTCCAACCGGTTCGCGGCGGATGCCGTTGCAAGAGTTCTACACCGGGGACGGAGAAAATTATCGCAAGCTCCTGCCTGACGAACTTGTCGCGCGCGTATTTTTACCTGCAGAATCGGCGGACTATCGCGGCGTCTATCGCAAGCTGCGGGTTCGCGGATCGATCGACTATCCTTTGGCCGGCGTGGCGGTCGTGATGAAGCGGTCGAACGGGCATGTGTCGGACGCTCGCATCGCAATGACGGCAGTGAATCCCGCGCCGGTGTTAATACAAAAAGCGGGTGAGATGCTGATCGGAAGGTCGGTTGACGAAGCCTTGGCGGAAGCGGCCGGCGACATGGCAGCGCGCACAGCCAAGCCTCTGACCACTTCGGCGCTTACCCCCGAGTATCGCCGGGAGATGATTCGGGTCTTCACCAAACGCGCGGTGCTGGCTGCGGCGAACAACTAATGATCACCGACTGCCACATCCACATCCAGCCGATGGAGATGTTCAAGCCTCACGCGCTGGAACTCATGAAAAAGAAGCGGCCGAACTTCGAGCAGATTGCCGAGTTTTGCCGTTCGCCTAAGTCGTTCCTGAAATATCTCGACGCCTGTGGCATCGACCGCGCGGTGCTGATCAACTACGTTGCGCCCGAGGTAATCGGTTTCACGAACGGTGTGAATCAGTTTGTCGCAGACTACGTGAAGGAAGATCCCAAGCGGTTGCTTTCTTGTGGCAGCCTGCATCCGCGGCACACCACGAATGTCCTTGCCGATATGGAACAGATTCTGCGGCTTGGAATCCGCATGATCAAGATTCATCCCCCGCACCAGCTTTTGTTTCCCAACGACTATCTGAACGGCGTGAAGGAACTGGAGATAATTTACCGAGCCGCTGAGGCCAATGGTGTGCCGGTGATGTTTCACACGGGAACGTCCATCTTTCCTGGCGCGCGAAACAAATATGGAGATCCGATGTACGTCGATGACGTGGCCGTCGATTTCCCCAAACTGAAAATTCTGCTTGCGCACGGCGGCCGTCCGCTCTGGATGCAGACCGCGTTTTTTCTCATTCGACGTCATCCTAATGTCTATCTCGACATTAGTGGCATTCCGCCTGCGGCTTTGCTCAAGTACTTTCCGCGCCTCGAGGAGATTGCTCACAAGACTCTATTCGGCACAGACTGGCCGGGCCCAGGCGTGCCGGACATCAAAAAGAATCTCGATGAATTCCGCGCGTTGCCGCTGACGGAAAACCTTCAGCAGCAGATTCTCAGCAAGACGGCACTGAGCATCTGGCCCGCTTGATCTTTACTTATCTTGATCTGCCTTATTTTGGTTTCCACAACCCGATCGTGTTGCCCTCCAAATCGGCGAACCAGGCGAATGTTCCCGTGGGAATTTCAACCGGAGGAACTACCGTCTTGCCGCCCAGTTTCCCGACCTTGTCCAGATATCCCTGCACATCATCCACCTGCACATAGAAGGTCGTGTAGTGATAAGGTTCATGACCCAGAACGCTGATGTGGCCCTGAATGCCGCTCTCCGCGCCGGTATTGATCATGGTTGCCGGGCCCATGGATTGCATGTTCCAGCCGAAGAGGCCGGAGAAAAAGTCTGCGGTCTTGGCGCTGTCACGGCAGCCGATTTCGAAGTGAACTACGGGTTGTCCCATGGCGATCTCCTTTTGCAAAATCGGGGGATGATAGCACAGAAGCTTGCGAGGAAAACAATAAGATTTCTCGAGCCAATGGATCTTACGGCCGGATAGAAAAGAAAAGCCCGCGCCGAAACGCGGGCCAGCGATCCGCTTGACCCTTATTTATCTGCCTTCGCGGCGTCTGCCTTGGTTCCGGAGAGTTCATCCGCCAGAGCAGTTGCGCCGTAGATCTTGCGCAGCGCTTCCTGAATTCCGCGCGAATCCACGGACACGGCGCGGCTCTGCACTTCGCTATAGGCGAAGTTGGCCGACAGCGACTCGATGTTGCCATCGAAAATGATGCCCACCACTTCGCCTTGTTTGTTAACCGTAGGCGAGCCGGAGTTGCCGCCAATAATATCGGCGGTCGAAACGAAGTTCAGCGGAGTCTTCAGATCAAGCTTCGACTTCGCATTGATCCAACTCTCCGCCAGCTTATAAGGAGGCTCGTTGTTGTGTTCCGCCGCGTGCTCAAAAGCCCCGCCCATGGTTGTGAAGTATGGGATCTCCTTCCCATTTTCTTTGTAGCCTTTCACCGCACCATAACTCAGGCGCAATGTGAAGGTTGCATCCGGCGCCTGACTGAAGCCGCTCTGGGCAAAGCGGGCTTTCGCAATGAGCGTTCCATCGAGGCGCACCACGGAGTCGATCTTATCGTCGAACTCCTTGCGCAGGGCCAGAGCGTCAGGCTCAATCGCGCGCATGGCGACGATCAGGGGATCGTTGCTCGCCAAGATGGCAGCTTCACCGCCCTCGTAAAGTTGTTTGCGCACAGCCACATCATCCAGCTTGGTGCCAGCAATTATGTCTTTCGCCGCCTCGGCGGGATTTTTGCCATTCAGTATTTTCTGCACGTCCGGGTTGTCTTTTCCCAGCGCATCCTGCATTTGGGCCAGTGAATCCGCTAGAAGAACAGTGTCCAGACTCTTGTACACCGGCGCCGGAGAGAACAACTGTTGCTCGAGCGACGGCAATCCGGAATCGCGGTACTCGCGCATACGTTCGCCGTTAGGCTTGGGCTTCTCCTCTGCCGCACGCACGAGGATGCGCGCGATCTGCGGCAGGCCAGATGCAAACCCTCGCAGTCGCTCGAGATAATTGAGTTGAAGATAGATGTCGTGTTGCAGCTTCTCGGCCTGCGCAATCTGATCCCAAGGATCGGGCGTGCTCGAATTCTTCGGGTTCGCCTTATATGCTGCCCGGAGTTTCGCTTCATCGGCGGCCTTTGGGTCCCAAATCGATTTGTCCATTAAGCCGGCTTCGTATCCCGTAATAGCCTTCTGGCTGTTTTGCAAGCCGAAGATATCTTCTTTAGCGATGCGGGCATTCTCTTCTGACTGCTTGCTGAAGTCCTGCAGCAAGGCGATGCGGCGCTTCAGCAGTGCGAGCACTGACGGATAGTTCACGTCGCGAGTGAACTCCAATTGCGCCATTGTCTGCATTCGGGCAGTGCTGCCGGGATGGCCGGAAACGAAAACTAACTCATCATTCTTCACGCCCGTGCGCGACCAGCGCAGATAATTGTCGAGGTGCGCGGGATGCCCGTCTTCGTAGACGCGGAAGAATGTGATGTCGAGATCGTAGCGCGGATAGGTGAAGTTGTCGGGATCGCCGCCAAAAAATGCGATGTCAAACTCCGGCGCGAAGACCAGGCGCACATCCGTGTACTTCTTGTATTTGTAGAGGTTATAAACCTGCCCGGAATAAAAGGTGACCACGTCGCAGCGTAATCCGGTTGAAGTCGAGCAATCTTTTTCGATCTGTGACATCGCGGCGCGCTGCGCCTGCCCCGCATCGGCAGCCGACATTTCCGCTTTCACTCCGGCATTCACCTTATCGGTTACGTCTTCGATCCCGACCAGTTGATTCAGTTCTAGATTCGGGCACTTGGCCTCGTCGGCCTGGGTCTTGGCATAGAAGCCGGTCTTGATGTAATCGTGGCCCTCGGTCGAAAGTTGTTGCACGCACCCTGCGCCAACGTGGTGGTTGGTAAAGGTCAAGCCGTCGGCGGAAACAAACGAACCGGAACCTCCATTGTTAAAGCGCACCGAAGAGAGCCTTACGTGGTCAAGCCAGGCTTGCGTTAACTCGAAACCATACTTGGCCTTGATCTTGTCCTTGGGAGCTTCGTTGTAAAGCCACATGCCCTCGTCGGCAGAGGCCACAGTAGAGAATAAAAAGGACAGGGCAAGGCAAATCGATAAAAAACGCTTCATCGGGCTTCCTCCGGTAGGCTTGGGGGCCGCTACAGCGCTTCGGCGCACCGCGAACGAACCCTTTACTATACCCTGCGAGAGAAGTTGCTGGCAAAGCGGCGGCCGCGATTAGCCTCTCGCGCACTGAAGTCACCCCAGGCTGTCTGGAATGTGCGTCTCCTTTCGGGTATAAAAGAAAGTTGCCTTCCCGCGGCCCCTCGCGCGGCTGCGGCAATGGGAATCAAACCAATTAAGCGAGAAACTATGTCGAGCGTCACCAGCACTTCTGCCCCGAAAGGTCTGGAAGGAATTGTCGCCACCAACTCCAGCATTTGCTACATCGATGGTGACCGCGGCGTTCTTGCCTATCGCGGCATTGACATTCATGAACTGGCAGACCACTCCAACTTTGAAGAGACTTGCTACCTGCTTTGGTTTGGACGCTTGCCGAAGCCCGGCGAGCTAAAGGATCTGCAGGAGCGTCTGGCGCAGGAGCGTCACCTCGACCCGGCCATCATTGCGTTTCTTCGCAGCGCTCCGAAGACGGCGTTGCCCATGGATGTGCTGCGCACGGCGGTTTCAGCGCTCGCCTTCTACGATGCCGACGAGAAGAACAACGATCACGACGCCAATGTTCGCAAGGCCATTCGTCTGACTTCGCAAATCGCGATGGTGGTTGCCGCCTATGATCGAATTCGCAAGGGCAAGCCGGTCGTCGAACCAGACCGCTCGCTCTCGCATGCCGGGAACTTTTTGCTGCAGTTGAATGGGACCAAGCCGTCTTCCACGGCCGAGCGCGCGCTCGATATCGCCCTGATCCTGCACGCTGACCACGAGCTGAACGCGTCGACGTTCGCGGCTCGCGTGACCGCCGCAACCTTGTCCGATATGCACTCGGCAGTCACCTCGGCCATCGGCGCTCTGAAGGGGCCGCTGCATGGCGGAGCCAACGAAGCTGTGTTCCGCATCCTGGAGTCGATCGACCGACAGAAGGCCGACCCTGTCGAGCACGTTCGCGACATGCTTGCGCAAAAGAAAAAAATCCCTGGCTTCGGTCATCGTGTCTATCACACTGAAGATCCGCGGGCCACACACCTGCGCGTGATGTCCCGCGATCTAGGCCGTTCCAGCGGTCAGCCGCATTGGTACGAGATGTCGGAGAAAATCGAGAACCTCGTAAAGACGGAAAAGAAACTGAACGCCAACGTAGATTTTTACTCCGCTTCCACCTACCACGTGCTGGGTATCGACGAAGATTTGTTCACGCCAGTATTCGCCGTCTCCCGTATCAGCGGCTGGGCAGCCCACGTCATCGAGCAACTCGACGACAATCGCCTGATTCGTCCGCGGGCTGAGTATCTAGGACCTGAATATCCCAACCATTACGTCGCGATGGAAAAACGCTGACCGCGTGACAAGTTGCGGAGCCTGATTCCGCCTGTCTTTCACGCGAAAGCAGGTAGAATGGTAGAGCGATGCCCCGCATTTACCTCGACAATAACGCCACTACGCCGGTGCTACCGGAAGTGTTCGAGGCCATGCGCCCGTATTTTGGCGAGCACTTCGGAAACGCGTCGTCAATTCATCACCATGGGCAGGAGACGCGCGCTGCCGTGGAGCGGGCGCGCGATTCGGTGGCGTCGTTACTGGGGTGCAGGTCATCAGAGATCGTGTTTACCAGCGGCGGCACCGAAGGCGACAATCTGGCGATCGCCGGACTGACAAGCCCCGGCGATCACGTCATCACGTCCAGCATCGAGCACCATGCGGTGCTGCTGGCCTGCAAGCATCTTGAGGAAACGGGGTGCGAAGTAACCTACGTGCCGGTCGATGGACGCGGCATGGTCGATCCCGGCGACATACGCCGCGCATTGCGATCCAATACAAAGCTGATCTCGATCATGCTGGCGAACAATGAAACGGGAGTGCTGCAGCCAGTCGAGGAAATTGGAAAAATTGCCGCGGAAGCTGACGTGTACTTTCATACCGACGCGGTACAAGCCGCGGGCAAGATTCGGGTTGATGTGAATCAGATCGGTTGTGACGCGCTTTCGATTTCCGGCCACAAGATGCATGCGCCGCAGGGTGTGGGAGCGCTTTATGTGCGCAAGGGAACCCGGCTGCAGCCGCTGTTTTATGGTGGACGTCATGAACGGTCGCGGCGCGCGGGAACTGAAAATGTACCGGGAATAGTTGCTCTTGGCAAGGCCGCAGAATTGGCAATGCAGGGCTTCGAGCGCGGTGACGACAAGAAAATGTCGGCGCTGCGCGACAGGCTACAGCAGGGAATTCCCGCCCAGGTCGAAGAGGCGGGCGTGAACGGAGAAGGTGCTCCGCGCGTGCCGAATACGACGAACATTTATTTCGATCACATCGAAGGCGAGTCGATGGTGATCTCCCTCGATCTGAAGGGACTGGCGGTTTCCACTGGCGCGGCGTGCTCGTCGGGTGCGATTGAGCCGTCGCACGTGCTAGTGGCGATGGGGCTGCGAGCCGAACGGGCACGCGCCAGCATCCGTTTTAGTCTGGGCAAGCAGAACACTGAAGAAGAGATCGACATCGCGCTTGCGTTGGTGCCGGAGACGGTTGCCCGTCTGCGGGAATTGTCGCCGACGTGCAGAAAGATAGCAATTAGCAGTTAGCAATCAGCAATCAGCCTTCCGCCAATTGCTGATTGCCAACTGCTGAATTTCAAACATGCAAAATCCCAAGACCATTGCCGTAGCCATGTCGGGCGGAGTCGATTCCTCCGCCGTTGCGGCCATGCTGCGTGCCGAGGGACACAACATCATCGGCCTGACCATGCAGCTTTGGAACCAGCGCCGCTTGGCCGGACACGAGGGCATGCCCGAGCAGGTAACGGGCCGCTGCTGCTCCCTCGACGATGTCTATGACGCGCGCCGCGTGGCCGAGCACATCGGCATTCCGTATTACGTGGTCAATCACGAAGAGCGCTTCGAGCGTGACGTCGTGCGCCCGTTCGTCGCTGAATACCTTTCGGGACGCACGCCGATCCCCTGCAGTCTCTGCAACAATCATTTGAAATTCGATCAACTGTTGATCGTCGCGCAGCAGATTGGCGCAGATTGCGTAGCCACCGGCCACTATGCCCGCGTGGAATACGACGACGCGCGCGGTCGCTGGCTGCTCAAGCGTCCCGCCGATCACGGCAAGGATCAAACTTATTTCCTCTTCGGACTAACGCAAGAGCAACTCAGCCGCACGCTGTTCCCACTCGGCGGCATGACCAAGCCCGAGGTGCGCGAACTTGCCCGCAAGCAGGGGCTGGCGCTCGCTGAGAAGCCCGATTCGCAGGAGATATGCTTCGTCCCAGGCGGCGACTACAAGCGCTTCATCGACGCTTATCTCGCCGAGAGTGGTGAAGCTCTGCCTGACACCGCTGGCGAACTCGTAACCGCGAGTGGCGAAGTGATTGGCGAGCATAGCGGCATTCATAACTTCACCGTCGGCCAGCGCAAGGGCTTGGGAGTAGCCACCGGATCGCCACTCTATGTAATTCAAATCAACGGAGCCGACAAGCAGGTGGTCGTCGGCAGCGATGAGCATCTTTATTCACGAACTCTGCGCGCTCGCCGAGTCAATCTCATCTCGGTGGGCGATCTGCTTGAGCCCATGCGCGTCTCTGTAAAGATTCGCCACCGACATGAGGGCGCTCCAGCTGTGCTCGAGAAGATTGCTGCCGACGAAGTTCTTGTTACTTTCGATCAGCCGCAGCGAGCTATCACCCCGGGGCAAGCCGCAGTCTTCTACGATGATGACATCGTGGTGGGAGGCGGGTGGATCGCTTGAGGCGGGCAGCGACGGTCACGTTGGTTATGCTTTACTTCGCGGCCCTCGCTCTCACTCTGCTGTCACGTGCAATGACGAGATCTGCCAACGCCGACGGTTATTCGCATGGAACGACAAGTTGTTTGCAGGGTATTGGGGGACTTGGTGTTCGGCTTCGCCTGACGCGGGCGCGCCAATGCGAAGGCCGAGTTTCGCAACCGTATTTGGATATCGATGTCAGAGACCTGCCTATTTCGGCAAACAAACGCATCGTCATCGGCGACACCAACTCCGCGTTCAGATGCCAGACGCCTAAGGGATCGTGCGAGCAATCTCTTTCTGGGGAAATCATGTTCAACCATTACGAGGAAACCTCTGGAAAGGATTTTCAAACGGATGGCTGGTATGAACTGAAATTTAGCCCCGGTCTGCCAGAGACCGGCCGATTCAAAGTAGATTGCATCGCCCCTTGCGGCTAGCCTGTGCAATCAGCTTTCCTAGATGCAATCCGCGTGATTCCACCTCAGGGCTTACGCGGTGATTTAGCCGCAATAGTTGGACTGGGCCACACCTCAGACAGCCCGAGCGCCACCGCGATTCCCACCGACACTTCGACAAAGCGATGCGCAGCCACGATCCACGGGGAATGTGTGTGCGCGATCAACAAAACAATGCTCACGGTAATCGCGGCAAAGCGGAAGGCGCCCCGAAATCGCAGAACAGCGCAGAGCACTCCGCACAGGAAAATTGCGGCCGCATACACCCACACGCTGGAAGAAAAAAATGTCGCGATCAACGCTCCCAGCGCGGCACCCAACGCCGTTCCCGCAAAGCGTTGCCATGACAGGGTTCTCGGAGGAATGGTGGACTGAATAATCACAACTGCGGAAATAGGCGCCCAATAAGACTCAGGAAGCTTCAGAAGGCGAGCCAGCAGCAGAGAAACCACCGCTGCCACCGTGGTTCGTGTCGCATCCAGAAGCGTGTCGACCGCTGGTTTGTAGGCTCTTGCCATAGTTAATAGTGATGGGAACTCCAAGAGTCTAGAACGGAAGCTCTATCGGCGCCACCGTGCATGAAGGTCCTGGCTGTCAGCGCTAGTAGCGGTCGTTGGTGTTGATGTTGAAACCGAGGATGGCGTTTACCTCAACCGGCTGCTCGCCGCGCATCGCGGGACGGAACTTCCAGCTCGGCAACGCGGCTACTATTTTCGCGGTCATGGCGGCGGGACCGGATTCAACCACTTGGAAGTTTCTCAGGTTGCCGGAAGCGTCGAGCTTGCATTTGATCACGACGCGATCGTGAGAAAGTCCTGCGGGCAATTCTGTGCGCAGGCCTTGAGGGCCCACGATCGCCCCTGCGTGAGGATGCGAGGCGGGATCGACTTCGGCGAATTGCATCACTACCGTTCCGATCGACGTATCCACATAGACCGTGTAGTTGTCGCCTGGCAGCTTGCCATAGAAATCAAACGCGCCGCCGGAGCGCGACGTGGCAACAACCGTAATTGCCGGGCCCTCCTGCTGCTTCACCGAAGAGGAGCGGCCGGGAAGTGTGGGACTGCTGCCACCCTCTGATCCGAAGCTAGGCAGAGTGACCACCGTTGTGGTGCTGCCGCCACGCACGTCGACGCCGGGCACCATGGGGGCGCCCGTGGTTGCATTGCCAGCGCCGCCGGGACCGGGCGTGGGAGAAATTCCTCCGCGCGCATCGAGGTCAGAGCCGGGGCCGGTTCCGGTCTTGCCTGCACCCGAACCTTCGCCGGCTAATCCACTGCCGGGGCCGTCGCCGTGCCCGATGCTAGCGCCTCCGCCAGACCCGCCCACGCCCGGCTTGTCTCCGCCGGAGGGCGACATCGCCAATGAGCCTTTGCCACCGCTGCCCGGCAGTCCGACTTTCGAGCCGGGTTGCGAAGAGATTACGACTCCGCCATTGTCGCTGTTTCCACGTGCGCCTTTCGGAGGAGCGAGAACTGAACCGGCGTCGCCGGGACCGCCGAGGCCCGCGCCTTTTCTGCCCGAGCCGGAGCCAAACGGCGCTGAGCCGCCACCAACCGATGGAGGCGGCGGAATAACATTGTCGGCCAGAACCGTGCCATTGCCGGATCTGCCGGAATTTCCCGAGCCCGATGTCGAACCCTGGCCCGCATCTGAACCTCCGACGGATGGCGGCGGAGGGATCACGTTCGTCCCAAGCGTCGCGCCCTGAGATCTTCCGGAGGCCGAGCCGTGGGCTGTACCTGATCCGCCCACCGATCCTCCGACAGAAGGTGGAGGAGGGACGACGTTGCTGCCCAGTGATGTGCTGGCGCCGGGAGCGCTGCGTCCTGTTCCTGAGGCGCTTCCCGCCGAGACGCTAGGTGGAGGTGGGACGACATCCTGTGTGCCGAAGAGCTTGCCCACAATGCTGCTCAACAATCCTGTATTTGCCGTCTGCGTTGGCGGCGGTGGAATGACGTTTGGCGAGGCTGATCCGGAACCGCCGCTTTCCAGTCTGCGCAAGTGGTGGGCGGAGTCGGTGGATGGCGGCGGTGCGATTACCGATGGCACGGGAAGGTTAAGTTTTGCATTGCGGCCAACTTCGCGCTCCGGCGCTGAAACCGGTGGAGGCACGACTCCAATTTCGTTCATCTGCACTCGCGAGCGAGCCACTTCGCGGCCGGGCGTTGCTGGCGCGGGCGGAATCACGCTGGCGTTGAGCGTTGGGGTAGAGCGCGCGCGGTCGCGAGAGACGCGCGTGGCCGCCGGACCAATCACGTTGGGATTCAAAGATGGCGCGGCCTGGATGCGGTCGCGCGAAACGTTGGGCGCCGTTGCGATGATGCTGGAATCGAGGCGTGGTGCATAGAGTGTGTGCTCGGATTGCACATTAGGCGCGGGAGGCACGACGGCTGCGCTCAGAGTGGGAGTCGTTCGAGATTTGTCGGACGAAATACTGGGAGCCGGCGGCACGATGGCGTCGAGAGTCACTCCTCCGCGAGAATGATCGCGGCTGACATTGACTTGCGCGGGCGCGATCACGTTGGCCGGAAGACTGGGAGTGGCGAGAGACGAGTGCAAGCCTTCCGCCGGCGGCGGGCCTGGATTGGCCTTCACAGCAAGGAAGTTGGCGACGTCGAGCTTCGAAGGCGGAAGCTTAATGTTGGGAGCGTCGACTACTGTCTGCTTTAAAGACCCGCCCCGCGCTACGCGAATCGTCTGCGTCGCGTGATGCGCTTCGCGGCCGCCCGCACGGCCGGTCGCGCCAGACTGCGCTCCGCCGAGATCTTCGGTGCGCGGTAGCTCGTCGCCGGAGTAGTAGATCACGTCATAAGACTGCACCTTGGGTGCGGCGTAGGGACGCAGGCGATCAATCTGGTGTGGAAGAACGATCAGGACGAAGAGCACGAGAAACTGCAGCGAAAACGATTTCAGCATGCCCCGATACGGCATGAGCGTGTCGGGAGCTTCACCGGCCAGTCGACCACCCGAGCGCGCAAAAGCGGGGCCGATGCTGGTGACAAACCCCTCCCAACGCGGCGACCACTCGACGAGCAACTGAGGCGCGTCATGAAGCGGGATGATCGCGACCTCTTCGAGTTGGAGGGTTACGGGCATCGATCAAACGAGTGTTGTTTCTGCTTCGGTGCAATGCCGGGGGGAAACAAGTGTTACTTAGTTTCCTTCATTTTCATCTGGATTTCAATATGATCGCCCAATGCAGTTTCAGTTCGAGCCAGCGTGTGGCTGGGCAACTCCAAGACCGATGCTGCCTGCATTCGAACGGGGGAGAAGCGCCAGGGCTGGAGATTATGCTCGATGTGTACCACCCGCCCGGCACGGTCTAAATAGACTACGTCAATGGGGAACCGCATAGCAAGAGTATGAACGCCCCGGCAGGGGCGAATCCATAGCCCGCAGCCGTTACGGAAGTCACCTTCGGAGACGCCCAGCAGACCGCGTAATCGAGTCCAGTGGGTCTGGGCGAAGGCGAGATCGGTGGCGAGATGGACCTGGCGGGTCTGGTTGAAGGCTTGGCCGCGAGAGATTAGTTCAGGCATGGCGACTGCTGATTCCTCGTCGGATCGCCACCGCGGTTCACTTTCCAAATACCGACCGATAGGCCTGAATGAGCGGCGGACCAATCGTGACGGCGAGGAACGGCACCAGAATGAAAATAACGAGAGGTGGAACCATCTTGATGGTTGTTTTGGCAGCCTGTTCTTCGGCTCGCTGACGGCGCGCTGTGCGTAAAGAGTCCGAGTGAACCCGTAAAGCTTGAGCCACGCTGGTGCCGAAGCGATCGGTCTGGATGAGAGTGCCGACCAGAGCGCGAACGTCATCAACGCCGGTGCGGTCGACGAGGTTGCGCAAGGCTTCGGCGCGGGGCTTGCCGGCTCGCATCTCCAGATTGACGAGGTGAAACTCTTCGCTGAGGTCAGGATGTGCGTGATGCAAGTCTTTGCCAACGCGCATCAAGGCCTGGTCGAGCGCTAGGCCGGCCTCCACGCAAATTACAGTAAGGTCGAGCGCATCCGGTAGGGCGATGCGAATGCGCTGCTGGCGGTCTTTGATCATGCGCTTCAGGAAGAAGCGGGGAAGAAAGAAACCGAACGCAGGCACGCAGACCAGCAGGGCCAAGCTATCGAAACCGGAAAAAGCGATCACTCCGGCGAGGCCGAGAAACGCGAATACCATGCGTGTTCCCAGATAGTAGCTGACGTGACGCGACTCGCGAAGCCCGGCTTGAATGAGCCACGCACGAGTGCGGGAGACATCGGCTGGCGATAGCGGAATAGCCTTGCTGATCGGGTCTAACGCCATCTCCAGCCGCTCTTTAACCTTAATCGCAGGCTTTTCCGGGGCCTGAACCTGCTGGCCGCCGAGGGCGCGCAGACGCGCTCCCAGCACGGAACTGGGCGTAACCATAGCCGCGCCAAAGGCAAACACTACCAGCACGACGGTCACGAATATGACGATGGTGAGAATCAGCAACGGCATTTTGAACGGATCTTAAACTTGATCTTAACTAAAACGTTCTCAATCAAACCTGAATCTTAATGATCTTCCTGATTACGAAATATCCAATAGTCTGCAAAGTAATACTCAGAACCAGCAAGACATGGCCAAAGGGATCATGAAAAAGAGGCTGCACAAACTCTGGACTGAACACGTAAAGAATGACTACGACGGTCGGCGGCATGCCCATGAGCAACAACATGGTGAGCCGCCCCTGAGCAGTGTGAACCCGCACTTGACGCTGAATCTTGAACCGTTCGCGGATCACGTACGACAGGTTGTCGAGGATTTCAGCAAGGTTACCGCCAGTTTCGCGCTGAAGCATGACAGCGGTGACGAAAAACTTTACGTCCACGAGGGGCACGCGCTCGGTAAGATTCATCAGGGCATCGCGTACTGGCATACCGAATTTCTGTTCTTCGTAGAGCTTGCGGAATTCGCTGGCCAGGGGCTCGGAGATTTCGTTGGAAATCATTTCGAGAGCCGTGGTGAAAGCGTGGCCGGCGCGGACGGCGCGGGCCAAGGTATCAATCGCCTCAGGAAAAAGCATCTCGATTTTTTCGAAACGCTTCTGGCGGCGATAGGACACGACCGCATAGGGAAGGAACGCGCCGAGGAGAAGCCCGGCCCATCCGACAGCAGGATTCTTGGTCACGATTGCGGTCGCGAGTCCAGCCGCGATGCCACAGACTGCGCACAACGCGAGGAAGTTGCCAGCGCGAAACTTCATGCCCGCCTGCAGCAACGATTCCTGGATCGCCGAAACCCGGGCAGAGCGGCGCAGCAAAGTATCGAGAGCGGGAATCTTGCTAAGTTGCTCGTCGCGCAGCAGGGCGAGCTCTTCGTCGGGCGCGCGCTCCGGCGCCTTCTGCACGGTGGCCAGGCGATCTCGTATCAGGCGAGCCTGGGCGCGGCGCTGGTCGACCAACGAAAAGACGACGAAGGCCGCCAGCGTGACCACGACGAGCACGAGAAGCGCGATTAAGAGAGCGGTCATACGTGATTCAGCTTCTCCTCCTCAAATCTTCGTCTCCTCAAATCTCGGTCTTCGATTCAAACAGCGCCGGGCGCAATCGCGCGCCCGCAGTAGCCAGACGGTCAGCAAACAATGGGCGGAATCCCGTAGCCTTAAAGACTCCACGCACCTTTCCGCCTTCGTCGATGCCGCGCCGTTCGAACGTAAAGATATCCTGCATAGAGATTGATTCGGAATCCATTCCGGTTACTTCTGAAATCGAGATCACCTTGCGCGTGCCATCCGATAAGCGAGCGATCTGCACAACGGCGTGAATAGCGGAGGCAATCTGGTGGCGCACCGCGCGCTCAGGAATGTTGAGATTCGCCATTGAAACCATGTTCTCGATGCGAGCCAGCGCGTCGCGCACAGAGTTGGCGTGGACCGTGGTGAGCGAACCTTCGTGACCGGTGTTCATGGCCTGCAGCATATCGAAAGCTTCTTCGCCGCGAACCTCGCCGACGACGATGCGATCGGGCCGCATACGCAGGCTGTTGATGACCAACTGCCGCTGGCGGACCGCGCCTTTGCCTTCGATGTTCGGGGCGCGAGTTTCGAGGCGGACTACGTGCTCCTGCTTAAGCTGCAGTTCGGCCGCGTCTTCAATGGTGACGATGCGCTCCACGTTGGGAATGTAGCCGGAAAGCACATTGAGCAACGTGGTTTTGCCGGCGCCGGTTCCCCCGGAGATGAGCAGGTTCAATTTCCCCTTCACCATGATCGAGAGAAGTTCGAGCATGGCCTCGGTCAGCGTATGATTCTCGATCATGTTTCGCGCCGTGACCGGGTCGCGTCCGAAACGCCGGATGGAGAGGCAAGCGCCGTCTAAAGCGAGCGGGGGAATAATCGCGTTCACGCGGGAACCATCGGCTAGCCGTGCGTCGACCATGGGAGAAGATTCATCGACGCGGCGGCCCACGCGGGAAACGATGCGCTCGATGATCTGCATGAGGTGCTGGTTGTCTTTGAACGACAGGCCAGTCAACTCGAGCTTGCCGGCGCGCTCGATATAAACCTTATCGAAGCGGTTAACCAGAATGTCAGAGATCGTGTGGTCTTTGAGCAAAGGCTCGAGCGGGCCAAGGCCGAAAATCTCATCCAGGATTTCGCGCGACAACCGCTCGCGCTCGGCGAAGCTAAGGGGAATAATCTCGTTGTTGACCGAGTTGCGGATGAGTATGAGAACTTCTTCGCGAGCCGAATCGCCGGTCGAGCGGCCCAGCTTTTCCAGATCAAGACGATCGAGGATCTTGCGATGCAGGTCGGCCTTTACCTGCTGATACTCGCTGTGCTCGAAAGTCTGCAGATTGGCCATGAAGTCTTACGTCGTCTTAAATGGTATACCGTCTTAAACTATACCGTCTTGAATAAGGACCAGTGGGCGCGTTTCACGTCGGCGTCGTTGCGGGTCAATTCATTCGCTAACCCGGAAAAGCAACGGGCAATCTCGGTGTGACTTTGCTCCATCACCGGCGTGCCGCGATCAATAGCCGAGGAAATGGCGAAATACTGATTGGGAACGCGCCACAATAATTTGACTCCGGCCGCGTTTTCCGCGTCCGCTTCGCTGAAGCCCGGCACTTTGCGAAAACGGTTAAGGACCAGCCGCACGCGTTCGCGGTGTCCCGTCTCTCCCAGATATTGTTGCACTCGCGCCGCACTCCACAAGGACGCCACGTCGGTGCAAGCGACGAGCAGCACGCACTCTGACAAGTTTGCGACCAGGCGGCTGCCAGCATCGAGCCGAGAAGAATCATCCACAACGACGTAGCGGTAGTGCGTTACCAGCATGTCGAACAGCCGGACGAACTCCGTGGTGGAAGGTTCGATCGAGGCCGGTGCGTTCGTTCCTGCCAGCAACTGCAGACCGCCGGGGTGCCGAGTCATGAAACTTTCCAGCAGGGAACTATCCATGCGGTGAAGATTGCGCGTGGCGTCAGCCAGGGTGAATAAAGGCTTGAGGTTCAGGTGCAGCGCGGTATGGCCGAGAGGAGCAAGGTCCACTAGAGCCGTTTGCCCATGCGCTGCCTGCAGCGCAAGTGCCAGGTTGACGGCGACGGTAGTAGCCCCGCTCCCGCCTTTGGCATTCACGACAGTGAAGACCTTGCCGCGCGGACCTTCTTTCTGAACCCGGCGCTGGGCAGTCGTCAGGCGGACAAAAGCTTCCAGCAGATCGGTGGTGGTGGTCGGCCGCTCGATGTACTCACGAGCGCCGGCGCGCATGGCGCTCACAATGACCTGAGGCTGGTTAAGGTTTCCGATGGCGAACACCGCGCATTCGGGCAGCTCCTGGTGAAGAAGTTCGATGGCGCGCATGGCCGTGGCGGCATTGTCGCCGGGGATATCAACCAGCAGAACTTCAGGATTGGCCGACTGCACTCGCCGCATTACTGGATCCGCTGCCGCTACCGGGAAACTGGCGCACGTGTGGATCGTGCGGGCCACGCTGGTTCCATCCACTAACACCTGCAGGACGGTGCGCTGCTCATTGTCGACCGCTACGATAACGACTGAAAGCTCGGGCATAACCTAAATCCAGTTGCCAGTATTCAGTGGCCGGTTGCCAGTAAGTTGTCATTGCTAACTGGCAGCCTCGCCTACTTCAAGCTGTTCCTATTGGTTCCAATTTCATCACGCCTGTGTCCGGTCTATTTCCACAAAGGCTTTTTAGCGTCGAACTTGTCGTTGTTGATAAAAGATTGCGGCTGCTTGGGACCGGGGGGCGGTTCAGTGTTGGGCGAAATCCGGTGCACAGTGCACAGAACCATTAATTCTTGGTTGCTCTTCGAAATACTCTTGCTTTTGAAAAATGCGCCCAGGATCGGAATATCACCCAGGCCGGGAACCTTGTTCCAAACGTCTGTCACGCGATTGTCGAGCAGGCCCGCGATCACGAAACTTTGCCCATCTCGCAACTCGAACTCGGTCTCCGCTTTGCGCGTGCTCAAGGCCGGAATAGTGAAGCCGGAAATGGTCAGCGCATCGGCGAAATCAAGAGTGCTGACCTCAGGGGCGACCGTAAGGTGAATATTGCCATTGGGCATGATCACGGGAGTGAAATCCAGCTTCACGCCAAACTCCTTGAAGGAGATTGTGACAGCGGTGAATCCCTGCCCCGGTTGCACGATGGGAAACGGAAACTGGCCGCCTGCGAGGAAACTCGCTTTCTTGCCATTGACCGCGATAAGCGTAGGCTCGGAAAGAATCTGCAGCACGTTCTTTGTCTCGAGCGCCTCGATGACCGCCCCCAAGTGAATGTTGGGCTGGAATAGAAACATGTTGAGAACATTGCTGACGGTTTGGTTGGCCACGAACGGCGTGTTCTGTCCTTGAGTTTGCGTGATCTGCTGCGGAGTAAAGCCGCCGAATTGGCCGGTGGTTGAAGTGCCGATTAAATTGGCGGCGCCGGTGGAAAAAATATTCACCCCAAGCTGGGAAAGGGCAGAGCGGTCAACCTCGGCGAACTTCACCTCCAGCATGACTTCTTGCGCGCCGACAGGTCCGAAAGTCAGCACGTTGATCACATTTTTCGAATACGCGGAAGCGAGTTCGCCGGCGCGCTTGGCGACATCCTCAGTAGTGACGTGGCCGGAGAGAACAATCGCAGCGCGCGAGGGTGTGACCGAAATCTGCTCCTCAGGGAAAATGCGATGCTCTTCTTCGGCAGCCGCGCTGACGTCGACATCCACGCGAAGATCGAAACTGCGCGAGCGTTCGTTTTCGTCCCAGATAATGAGCGAAACCTCGCCGGGCGCTCGACCGTGAACCAGAATCTGCGTCGGCGTAAGTACGGTAGGGTCAGCGATAGCGGGGTCGGTCACTGATATGCGCTTGATTTGTTCAGTGGTGTTGATGAGCAGAGACTTGTCGACCATCACTCGCAGCGGAGCCGAACCCTGAGGCTGGGCAGACTGAGACGGAAGAGTGGTCTCGGCGGCGGCCGGCGGCGTGGGTTCCTGAGGCGCTTGAGCCGCGGGCTGTTGGGGCAGCGCTTCGGCCAGGGCAACCGGCAGAACGAACACCGGCAGTAGAAATGATACGGCGACCGCAACGAAAGATGTCCTGCGAAGCTTCATCGTGTGATTCCTCTCCAGCTGAGGAAACGTGCTATGCAACGTTGAAACGTGGGCCGAAATTGCTATCGACTACTTAGGATCTTCACCGTTCTCTTCTGGCAACGGGGTGACGGTTTTCTTATCACCTTTGTAAACGTCTACGCTGCGGACTGGCGGAGGGGGAGGCGGTTTCTCAGTCTTCTGCTGCTTTACTGGACGAACGGCAGCCCGGGGCGGAGCCGCTGCCACGGTGCCGCCTTTATACAGACCCTTGGCATTGGCCGCGTCGACGGTATCCTGATGCGTGTCGAGCGGGTTGCGCAGGGAGAGTTGAATTTTGCCTTCGGAACTGGCCAGGGTCAAGCGTTCGGCATCCTCCGGCGAAGCCAGAAGCGTGATTACCGGTGTATTCTGAGCCTCTCCTGAAGCATTGCGTTCCAGGGTGTGGCCGGAGGCAATCACTGCCACATTCTGCAGCACGGTCGTAGTCTGATTCTCGGTGCTCCCGTTGGGCGTGCCGGTGAGAAGTACGTCGACGCGCGTGCCCGGACCGACAAAGCCAGCGACCGAGACCACCTCATTCACCCGCACTGAAACAGCACGCATCCCCGGCGGAATCAGCGAGGGCAAGCCAGAGCCTGCATTTTCTGGGGCGAGTTTGCTGGGCAAAATGAATTCGCCCTTTGAGATTGGAATGATCACGCCGCGCCCCAGCACCTGAGACCTCCTGGTATAAGCTCCGGCAGGCAGGCCTGAGGCGGGGAATTTGGCGATGCGCACATCGTGTTCTTCGACGCGCGCTCCCACCTGAATGTCATCGAGCGCGACGATCACGTCCGCGCCGGGTTCGTTGGAGGACGACCCTCGCCCTTGCAGAGACTTATAGACCCAGAGGCTCACAAAGGCCCCCAAGGCCAAAGCCAGACCTCCGATCATCAACAAGCGGTTGCGGTTCATAGTCTTTTAATCAGAATAAGCAAAGCACAACTATCCCCATCGTCAGCGGGGGAATAAGTCTCTCTCTCTGTGTGCTCCCGGTGCAGATTCTTTACTGAATCGAACTGGCGACGTTGGAGAAAACATTATTCGCGTTCGAGCCGATGAGTCGAATCGTGCCCACCACGATTACGAGGATCACAGCCAGCATCACAGCGTACTCTGCAATATCCTGGCCTTCTTCCTCGCGCCACAATCTCCAAAGATGATCCATCTTTCCGCCCTCCTAGAAAAAACAGCTAGCTTTCAGCCCGGCCTTCGAAAGCAGATTGAAGGCCGATAGCCTATCATGAACTCGCATCCGTTGTACTCGCACTGGGTTACAGACGAACTGATCCTGAGCTGGTATGAGACATAATAACCCGCAAAATGCTCCAAGAGGTGTACTTTCTTGCGCCTCGATGGTTACTGCCGAGCGGGCGCAGTTTGGATGGCGCGAGACGGCGCGTTCAGGACGATGGCTTGGGAGTCCTCGTAGGCAACCGTCCAGCCGGAGGAACTCCGTAGGCCCGTTGCCATGGCCGAATCTGGGGGAATAAGCACCGTACCGATCCTCCACTGTTGCAGTGTCCGCTGCCAGTCGTCTTTGAACTGGTATGTGTCCGCGAACTCATTGAGCAGTTTCGCTCCGTAAAGATCAGCCCGGCCATCGATGAAGACGCGAGTCGAAGGATAGAGCTTCCAGATTAAATAGCCGCCCCAGTCGTAATGGTTGAAGATGGGGCCAGAAGGCGGATGAGTCTGAAGAAAAGCCACGGCGCGAGCCGGGAAGCCTTTCAACTCAGACTGCGGCTGGCGGTGAATCACGTCGGCGGTTTGCACGCACGCAAAGACAACTACGCCCAGTACAATGGCGGCGTTGAGCAAAAAGGCGGGCACCGACGGTGAACGCGCTGGCTCGGGCTGGCTCGTGGGCCAGTCTCCAACCCGTTGGCAGACAATCGGCACCGCGATCAAAACAAACAGGGGCATCATGCGGATGGAACACAGACCGGCGTACAGGCTCACGAGTAACAGCAGTACGTCTCGGAGTCGCACCTGCTGGCGAGACCAGCTCAGAATTGCGAAAGTACATAACACAATCAGCAGGAACGGCCAGTATTCGGCATGATGAAAATTGGGTGAGGCCCATTCGGTAATGTAGTTCTGCATCGCGGTGGAACGCAGAGTCTCGATAGGGTAGGAGAACATGCGCAGGCCGTTGGGATTTAACGGAACGATCAATAGATCGAGCAGAAATATAAACGCCGCAGTTCGCAGGCGTGCCGCGCAGAACTGAGAGCGTCCCAGCATGTGTTCGATTAGTTCCCCCACCAGGAACAATGCCGACAGGGCCAGACCCAGGGCGAATCCGGCATGCAGATTCACCCAAAGCAGCGTCAGCGGCAAAGTCCACCACAAAAGTTTCGGATTGCGCTCGGAACGTTCGAGAATCAGCAGCCACAAACTGGTCAGTAGAAGAGAAATAACCTGGGGCCGCACTCCCCAAACAGGCTCAGTGGCCCAGGCAGCGTAGTGCACGGCGACTCCGGCAATGTAAACATCGGCGCCGCAGCGCAAGTAAAACAAGTAGAACGCAGCGCAAATCACGGCCGCAAAAAAAACGATCAGTCCGCCAAAGCCTGTCGTGCCCAGGAGTTCGTAGAGTACAAGGTCAGTGAGCCACTCATGCGCAACCCATGGCTCACCGGCACGCGTATAAGAAAAAGAATCAGTGTGAGGAACACTGTGGTGTTCGGCAATGTACTCCCCGGTCTTGAGGTGCCACCAGACATCGGGATCGCTTACATTGCGCAGTGCCAAGGCGAACAGGCCGAGAAAAACGACCGCGAGGAAAGTGCGCTTAATCGTGAGCCAGCCCGTCATGCCGAATCCATCATAGCGGGTGAGTGGCGCGCAAGGTAAAATCGCAATCCACCGTGCCAGATGAGAAGAATCAATTCGTGCCCGCGAGTGAAGGCAAGCGGCGACGGCTCTTGCGCATCTTCATCGCGGGCGTAGTGTGCCTGCACCTGTTTTTTTTCGTCAACCAGCGGGAACGAATCAAGCGCGGATATCCGGATTTCACAGTCTTCTACACGGCAGCGACGATCCTACGCCAGGGACTAGGACATCAGCTTTATGACGAGCACATGCAATATGAGGTACAGAAAAAATGCGTGGGGGCAATCGCCGAGCGGCATGGTCCTTTGCCTTACATTCACCCGCCTTTTGAAGCCCTGATCTTCCTGCCGCTAACCAGGCTGCCATACCCGCAGGCGTTCGCCGTCTGGGACTTGCTGAACCTCGTTCTACTTTTCGGCGTGTTCCTGCTATTGCGGCAGTCGGTGAATATGCTTCGCCTCATCTCTCCCTGGGAATTTGTGTTCGGGAGCCTTACCTTCTTTCCGGTGTTCGACTGCTTCTTGCAAGGCCAGGATTCCATCTTGCTGTTGTTGCTTTGCGCGTTGGGGTTCAACGCGCTTAAAAGAGAGGCGGATATACTTGCGGGCTGCTGGTTTGCGTTGGGTGTGTTCAAGTTCCAGTTCATCCTCCCCATCGTTCTGCTGCTCGTGATCTGGAGACGAAGACGCGTAGCGATTGGTTTCGCATCTGTTTCAGCAATGCTTGTTCTGATTTCGGCCGGACTTGTGGGCTGGCAGGGTTTATTGCACTATCCCGCATTTGCCTTGTTGATAACGAAGTCGCCCAGCTTGGGCGGGGTTGCAGCCGGACTCGCGCCCAACCTTCGTGGATTAATGCTGGGCTTGCTCTCACCTTTTTCCAAGCCCTTGGGGACCGCACTCGGCCTGTTCGCTTCAGTCGCCGTATTTTGTTTTGCCGCGACGACAGGCCGCCGCCCGGCTCAAAGGATAAAGTTCGAAGTGCAATTTTCTTTGGCGGTCGCGGTATCTACATTGGTGGCTTGGCAAACCAATATGCACGATCTCAGTTTGCTGGTGCTGCCGCTGGTCTTGATTACTGACTATTGCTTGAGCACGCGAGCGCAAGAACGGCGCACGAGGTTTTCTTTCATGTTGCCTGTTTTGCCAGTCCTGATCAGCCCATTGTGGCTCATCCTTTGGCTCATCGGCGGAGCGGTAAACCTGATGGTGATTCCGCTTCTATGGTGGGTGTGGAAGATGGGGATGGAAGTTGCGCGCGATTCACGCGTCAGCGTTAAGCCCGGCTGCTGAGAAGTGATCGCTGTAGCGTCGGGCCAGGACCACAATCAGCATAGGAAGATAAAGAAAAACAACAGTCCACCTTCCTACTTCAGTGAAACTGTGCGGAACGTGATACCAGCGCCAAAGGCCAGCGCCCCAACTAAAGAAAACAGTGGCAAGAATTTCGCGCCGCGATTTTGGAATGAGCCACAAGATAAAGCTGTCGAAAAACCAGCGCTGCGGCATGCACGCTGCGAGAAACAACAGAATCGCGTCGCGATTGCGATAACGGAACAGCGCGAGCAAGAGCAGCGGTCCGGGGAAGACTAGAAGCGGGATGAAGTGCTCATAGTGCTTCGTCTGCGCGATCCACAGCAGAGGCCATCTGGGCATCAGAACGAGGCTTAATGCTCCAACCATGAGGCAGGCCACAACGCCGCGGCGGCTTGCGTGGGTTAGAAACACTGGCAGCCCGATCTGCGGCTTGGCCATGGTTACAGGCAGCAGCCACGGAAAAAAAGCGCTAGCCGTAATGATTGTTGACCACTGCACTGTGAGCAATCCAGCCCAATAGGGATACGCGAGAAATATCAACAAGCCGCGATAGCCGTGCCGCATAAGCCCAAAGGCCAGCAGCGCGGAACTGATTCCATAGAATGCGCCGGCTGCAATCTCCGGCTGCAAGCGCACAAAGGGGAGCGCGAAAATCCCGGCCGTCAGCGGATACTGCTCCAACGCAGTGTCGTAAGGATTTTGCCGCGCGAGCACTCTTTGCGCAAGGTGCAAAGCCCAGCGAAAGTCGGCCGCGTCCTGATGAAAGCGCTTCATCAGGAACCAGCAGAAGACGCCGCTGGCCAAGCCGATGACCGCCGAAATCGCGATGCGCAGCCTCATGACCATTTCTTCAGAGCATTAAGTTGTAACATGGACGACCTGAGGCCGGACGCCTGAGACGTGAGCCGCGGTTTGTTTTCCTTTCACCTTGCGTAAGAATTTTCATGTCGAACTGTTAGTGGCGCTGCTCTGCGCAGGCAGCATGTGGATCTATGTGCAGCACGTGCTTATTCCCTATGAAAGAGCCGACTCCGCCGCGCATCAGCGTCCGCGCGGCAATCTCTCCGATCTTTATCCGCGCTGGCTGGGCGCGCGCGAACTTTTGCTTCACCACCGCAATCCCTACGGCAACGACATCACGGCAGAAATCCAGAAGGGATACTACGGCCGCGAGTTGGATCCCGCTCGACCCGACGATCCCAGAGACCGGCAGGGATTTGCTTATCCCGTGTATGTGGTATTCGTGCTGGCGCCTCTAATCGGGTTTCCGTTTCATGTCGTGCAGATATTGTTTTACTGGTTGCTAGCGGGCCTGACGGCGGCCAGCGTTTGGCTGTGGCTGAAAGCGTTGCGCTGGGAGTTGCCGCTGCTAGCCGTGGCCGCTTGCATCGCGTTCACCCTGGGCAGTTTCCCGGCAGTGCAGGGAATCAAACTGCAGCAATTGAGTCTGTTGGTGGCGGCGCTACTGGCGGCGTCGCTGGCCTGCGTGGCGAGCGGGTTTCTTTTCTTCGGAGGAGCGTTGCTGGCGCTGGCGACAATCAAGCCGCAACTAGCATGGCTTCTCGTGGCCTGGTTGCTTTTATGGGTGGTAAGCGATTGGCGGGCGCGGCGAAAGTTTGTATTTAGTTTCGCCCTAGTGATGGCTCTGTTGCTGGCTGGCGCAGAAATCATCCTGCCCGGTTGGTGGCGAATGTTTGCCGCGGCTATCGGCCAGTATCATCAATACACACAAAATCAATCCGTCATCGAAGTTATTCTGAATCAGCTTCTGGGGTCTGCCGCCAGCGGTGCCGTGGTCCACGTGAGCGCACAGATTCTTTCCGTGATCGCGGTCCTCGCGTGTGTGCCCGTGCTGTGGAACGTACGGCGAGAGCCAGCCGACGCTGCCGGATTCGGCGCCGCGACCGCGCTGGTGCTGGCGCTGACGGTACTCGTCATCCCAATGTACGCACCCTACAATCAGGTTCTACTCTTGCCGGCCATTCTGCTCCTCGTGCGCGAGCGATCTTTTTTTACGTCACGATCACGTGCTCTTCGCTTGGGATATATCGTGGGGATCTTCGCTTTGGCGTGGCAATGGATCGCGAGCTTGTGCCTCAGCGCCATGTATATGTGGAATCCAACGTGGGCCCTGAGTCGATGGCAGTGGCCTTTTTTTGCCACTTTTGCCCTGCCCGTGCTCGTCTTCGTCCTGATTCTGCTGGATGCGCAAAGAATGCGACGATCGGAGTGACTGCGTTCACTTCGCGGCTAAACGGGCAGAGTCTGTGCCTGTTAACCGAGCGTCCTCCGCTTTGCTGACGGCTGTCTTCACAAAGGCTCTTCCCGCCGAGGCCTGATTCCTGTCATTATGCTTCTGCGAGCTTTCGCAGTAGGTTGGGCGAAGGCGGCGCCACAGCCATGGTCCTGAATGCGATAAGCCGTGGGAAGTCATCCGGCTCTGGTGTGTTTCCGGCGCTCGTGCTGGTGCAAGGCAACGAGCAGCGAAACATCGTCCTCAACCGGACTCCGTTCAGCGTCGGCCGCAAGGTCGACAAAGATCTGGTCATCGCCGATCCTCGCGTCTCGCGCGATCACGCCCTCATCGTGCTGGAGGAAGAGGGATTCTTTCTCGTCGATCAAGGCAGCAAGCACGGCACGTTCGTCAACGGAGAACGCATTCAGCGGCAGAAGCTTGAGCGGAACGATCGCCTGGAGTTTGGCGCGCGCGATTCAACCTATGCCATTTTCAATCCGGCTCACGGCACCTCGAATACGGCCCGCGAATTTCTCAGCCAAATTTCCGGCATTCAGATCTCGCAGGAAGCCACCGACCTTGAAAAGTTGACTTTGTTTCTGGAAGCGGCGCGCAAGTTGAACACTGCGGGCGTGCTCGATGAAATCCTGATGACTATGCTCGAGGTGACGCTGCGCCTGACGCGCGCCGAGCGCGGTTACGTTTTTCTCAAAGATGACGAAGGCAACCTGCGCCTCGCCGCGGGACGCAACAGTAAAGGCGAAGCGCTGCTCGACGACAAGACCATCTCGCATTCGGCCCTCGACGAATCCCTGCGTTCGAACTCTGAATTTCTGCTCACCGATACCGGCAGTTCCATGGATCTCGCCGCCCGGCAAAGCATCGTCGCCTACGATCTGCGCACTGTGATTTGCATTCCATTGCGCAAGCGGCAGGTGCAGGCCGTCCGCGACCAGCAAACCCCGGGGCCGAATGCCGTCTCCGAGGTAGCCGGAGTTCTGTATGTGGACTCGCGCTTTGCTTCGCGCGAATTTTCCGGAGTCGGCCACGATATTCTCCGCGCCATCGCGACAGAAGCCGGTTCGCTCATCGAGAACGCCCGGCTGGTACAGGCCGAGGAAGAATCGCGGCGCTACCAGCAGGAACTCTCCATTGCCGCCAGCATCCAGCAGCGCTTGATGCAAGTGAAGATTCCCGACGTGCCGTTCGCCAAACTCCGCGGCAAAAATCTCTCTTGTAAAGAAATTGGTGGCGACTTCTTCGACGCGATCAACACCAAAGAAGGACTAGCTGTGGTGCTCGCCGATGTGAGCGGCAAGGGAGTCTCGGCCGCGCTGCTCGCTTCCACGTTGCAGGGCATGATTTATTCGCACTTGAGTTCCGGCATGCCGCTGTTGGACGTCGTCGCTGCCGTGAACCACTTCTTTACGGAAAAACTCGTCGGAGAAAAGTATGCGACCGTCCTCCTGGCGCGCCTGCGAAAAGATGGCGATCTCGAATATGTGAATTGCGGCCACGTGCAACCCCTGCTGGTCTGTGGCGGAGAGGTGATGCGTCCTCCGCACGGCAACGTGCCGGTAGGTCTGCTCGCAGATGCGACATTTGAAAGCGCCCGCTGCCAGCTCAATTCGGGCGACCGCTTCATCCTGGTGACCGACGGCGTGACTGAAGCAGAAAACTCAACGGGCGATTTCTTCGAAGACTTCAGGCTTGAGGCGGCTGCGGCCAAGGCTCCTACGCTCGAAGGAATTTTCTCAGCCGTTACGGAATTCTGCGCCGGCAATCCCTTGAGCGACGACTGCACGGTCGTGGAACTGATTTACTCGACCGCCGCAGAGCCGCAGCCTCCAGTGAGCGGGTGACGGCAAGTAGTATGTAAAGAGGTGATCCGTGACGAAGCCTCGTTCTTTCCGATCTTCATTCCTTGTCCTCGGCATTAGCGCCGTATTTGTGAGCCTCGCGTTTTGTTGCTTCGCGCACGCACAAACCTACTACCCGAACACAGAAGTCCGCATCAGCGATCTGCCGTCGGTGACGGCGAAATCCAAAGACGCCTCCGACGTGCTAGCAGCTTCATTGGAGATCATTCTCCGCGATAAAGATATTTGCTGCGGGAAGAACTCTGCTCTTGAAGACGATGTCCAAAGAGCGGATTCCAAATCTTTGAAAGATGTTGCCACCAGGCTCCAGGGAAGGCATGTGTTGAGCGATGGCCGCCCCATCATGGTCACGGCGGAATATGTTCCGGCGACTTCGCTCGTCGGCGGCACGTTTATCGGCACGCTCAACGATAAACAACCACTGCTCATGGAGTGGAATTCTCACTTGTATGTTGTCTACGGAGTGATCTACAGCACGATCTATTCTCCCGAGGGCGGCAGAACGGACTCGATCTTCAAGATATTTCTTCTGAACCCGCGATATTCCGACCAGCGCCGGGAAGTGACTTTCAATCGGCAAACGGATGATTGGGGGAAGGTGCAAGGTCTGTTAACGCTGAAGGCGGTGCCGCAGTAGATACTGCCCTGCTTACTCCACAGTCACCGTGTAGTCCGTACCCTCCCAACGATTCTCCTGCGGCCAGTAAAACGTAAATACGACTTGCCCTCCCGATGGCAACGAGGCAGTCGGCAAATCGAGTATGTAGGTCCCGAGCCCGGTGTCGCGAGTCTCGGTGTCAGTGGAACTTTTCCAGCCGTCGATACTCCAGCGCACCGTCCCCGGAGTCAGCAGAACAATGCGCAGCTTTTTGTATCGTGGCAGCGAGCGGGCCTTGTTGTTAAACCTCCATCCGAAGACTTGTCGCGTGTGCTTCTCTACCAGATAGCGTTGTACGGTCTGCGGAGGCTGGTCAAAAATCTTGCCGTCACGCATTGATCGGCGCAACTTCACATACTCGGAATGGGCCCAAACCAATGGACAGGCCGATCCCGTAGGCTTGCCGCGGAAAAGTTCTGAAGCGGGGATATCATCTGCGTCCCAGACTTGCTCGGGCAGCAGACGGCCCTCGCCGGCTGTACAGTTCTCCATCATCGTCAGCAAGGCTTCGGCTTCTTTGGGCCGCCCCGCCGCCAATTCATAGTGAGCACGCTCGCCTGCCAGCAGCGGCCAGGGACGCCCGATGCCAGTGCCATCGAAAGGCGAACCATCTTTATGCTCGCCATAACCGTCACCGTTGTAGCGATACCAGCACGCACCCTGCGGAAGTTGTACGCGCAGCAAAGCGTCGATGACGCGAACCGTATCGAGAATGCGTGGATCGTCGGGAGCTCGCAATCCAAATCGAACCAGCGCTAGTGCATCTGGACTGATGATATGCAGCGCTCGCTCCGGATTTTCCCCAGGCGGTCGGTTCTTGATGGGAACGAATCCTTGCGTCGGCGAGGCTGCGGTGTCGGCATCCGGCGGAGCGATGCGCACGTAATAGCCCTTGACGCCGACTTGCTGCGCCAGTTCGCCGCCGGTGGCGTAAATCCAGCGCTCGATATTGTCGTTCCATGCATCGGCCGCGTCGCGAAGAATCGAGGCTTGATCGGAGTGTCCGGTTAACTCCGCAATGTCGGCCGCGGCCAGCAGCGCCGAAATCTCCGCTGCCAATGTGAACGGTGAATAACCCGCCTCTTCTTCCCATCGATCCTGCTGCGTAACCGGACCGTTGCGCAGAATGTAGCTGGCGGCATTGCGCACCATCGGCCACCAGCGCTCCAGTTTGCCCAGGTCCGGCGCGGCTTCACGGCGCAGTAAATCGAGCAGCAGAATCGGAAATGCGGTTTCGTCCATCTGCACGCCGCTCCAATAAGCGCGCCCGTCGAGCCAGAGATTCTGTGCCCAGTTACCCGCCGCCTCCTGCGTAGATTCCAAATAGCGAAGCACTCTCACGGCGTCAGTAACTGCGCCGGCCGCCAGCAAAGCCCCAGCAGTCTCTACCAGATCTCGCGGCCACACCAGGTGATAGCCGCCGAGATCCTCATCGCCTTTGTTAAAACCCCACGGAATCGAGAGGCTGGCAATGATGCCGCCGAGAAAATCCTTGGACTCGTGCGTGCGCAAGACCGCGGTCGAAGCTCGGTAAAGATCGTACTCGCGCTTCGGTTCATCAAGTTTGAGCAGCTCGTTCTGCCAGCTTTCCCACTCGGCCACGTAGTATTCGCGAATCTTCGTGTAGTCCTCGAGCAAGCTGGAGCGCACGTTCTGCCCGGCCTCGCTCCAGATTCCGCCGAATCCCAAAGCCAGCAAGAATTCCCCATTACAGGCCTCGAGGTCGATCTCACCCGTGCAGGCGAGGTTGCCATTCTCCGCGCGGTCGTATTCCCATTCCATCTGGAAATGAGTGGAAAGATCCTGCCATCCGTCGGAAACGCCCACGAATCCCACGGACATCTTTTTCCATGGCGCCGAGCAGCCCACTGCTAGCGCCGTTCCGTCGCGCTCCGCGAAGAACATGGGCACGCCTTTGTAATCGCCGACCCAGCCTGTATTGTGATAACCGAAGTTTGCCAGGTGCGGCGAGAGCAATGCGTATAGACGATAGTCGGCGAGCTGCCCCTGCAACGGTTCGAAACGGATTTTCTGGAGCACCACGTTACGCAGGGGAACGGTGAGAACTTCTTTGTGGATGCGATAGCGACCGCCGATCTCAGTATTAGTCAGTTCAAATGCAGGTACGCCCGGCTCGAACGGCTTGTTCTCAAAAGTGCAGTGTCGTTTCTCCTCGGAGAAGAACGCGCGCCCATCGGTAACCAGCAAGCCGAAATCGCGGGTGCAGGCCTGGTCGACTCGCGGGAAATACACTTCATTCAGGATGCCGTGACTCAGCGTGAACCAGACCTTGCTGTGCGGGTTCAACGCAGTTCCGGCGCCCGTTTTAGCGCTTGACGTCCAGCGGGGGGAGATCCCGGGCCAGCCCGGAGCGTAACGCGTCGGAGAATCGCTCATATTCGTTGCATCGGAGCGTGGGTTTCAAAAAGTAATGTTGCGTTCCCGCGGAAACACGCGATAATAAAGGAACCCAAACGGATGCGCATGCCAACTACTGTCCTGTCGAAATCGGCCTCAGCCGTTGGTATGGTAGCAGCCTTGGGGCTGGTCCTCTCATTTTGCGCTTCGGCGAGTGCCGCTGCTCCTCCCGATATCAGCGCCAGCACCAGTCTGGACCACGGATTCCTCGGGCTCTACAACCTCGATTTCGCGGGCGCTCAAAAAGATTTCACGTCTTGGGAACGCCAGCATCCTGACGATCCGGTCGGACCCGTCAGCGAGGCTGCCGGATTTCTTTTTTCGGAGTTCAACCGCCTGGGCGTTCTGGAATCGCAGTTCTTCGAGAATGACGACGCCTTCAGCGCGCGCTCGAAACTGAATCCCGATCCCGCAGTCCACGACCGTTTTCAGAGCGCGCTCGACCGCGCGCAACAACTGGCTCGAACCCGCCTGAGTAAAGATGCCAAGGACAAGGACGCGCTCTTTGCCATGGCTCTTGCCTCGGGCTTGCAGGCCGACTACGCAGCCTTGATCGAAAAGAAGAACCTGGCTTCCTTGCACTTCACGAAAGAGGCATCCGTCTGGGGACAGCAGCTTCTCGCTATCTGCAACGATTGTTCCGATGTGCTGGTGGCGACTGGATTCAGCAAGTACCTTATCGGTAGCATGACAGTGCCGGTGCGCTGGCTTCTGCGCATGGGCGGATTGCCCGGCGACAAGGAGGGCGGCATTGAGGACTTGAAGGTTACCGCCGAACACGGCCGTTATCTCAAACCTTTCGCGCGCATTCTGCTGGCGATTGCCTATGTGCGCGATAAGGACAAGACCCGTGCTCTCGAGCTGCTTACCTCGCTGCGTACCCAGTTTCCCGGCAATACTCTTTTTCCCCAGGAGATTGCGCGTTTGACGCCTTCAGTTACGTCTACGCATTAAGTGAGCGGGCCCATTCATCAGAAATTCACCCGTTTGTAACTGTGCTGTAACACAGTGCCAATAGAAACGAGCATATCGATTCTTAGGAGAAATCATCGCATGATGCGCAGACTCACCCTATGCGCCATTCTCACTCTGGCCCTTACCGCCTGCAACCGCTCCGAACAACCGAAGCCGCCCCAGGCCGGGCTGAACGGCGCTGGCGCAACATTTCCCAATCCCATGTACTCGAAGTGGTTCAGCGAATATCACAAGCTGCACCCGGATATCGAAATCAATTACCAGTCCATCGGCAGCGGCGGAGGCATTCGCCAGGTGACGGAAGCAACGGTGGATTTCGGCGCGAGTGACATGCCCATGACCGACGCACAACTCGCTGAAGCTCAAACTAAGCTGAACACAAAAGTGCTCAACATCCCCACCGTGCTCGGTGCAGTTGTGCCCGCTTATAACGTCCCAGGCGTCACCGAAGAGATAAAGTTCACCCCCGATGCGCTGGCCGGAATTTATCTGGGAAAAATTACGAAGTGGAATGACAAAGCGATCACCAGCGCAAATCCCGGCATCAAGTTTCCCGACAAACCCATTATCGTGGTTCACCGTTCCGAGGGCAGTGGAACCACCTTCATCTGGACCGACTATCTCTCCAAGGTCAGCGCGGACTGGAAGAGCCAGGTCGGCAGCGGCACAGCCGTCAAGTGGCCGGTCGGGCTCGGCGGAAAGGGCAACGAACAAGTCGCCGGAACGGTTCGCCAGGAAGAGGGAGCCATCGGATACATCGAACTCATTTACGCGCTGCAGAATAACATTACATTCGGAAGTGTTCGCAACGCCGATGGAAATTTTCTGAAAGCATCGCTCGAGGGCGTAACCGCAGCCGCCGCCTCCGTGCCAGATCTTCCGCCAGATTTCCGCGTTTCTATTACCAACGCCCCGGGCAAAGACGCATATCCGATTTCCAGCTTCACTTACCTGCTGATTCCGGAGCAGTCGAAAGATCCGGCCAAAGGCAAAATCCTCGCGGATTTCCTAAACTGGATGGTCACCGATGGGCAAAAGATGACGAATGCGCTGAGCTATTCGCCGCTGCCAGACGCTGTCGTACAAAAGGTTAAGGAAACCATTAAGCAAGTGAAGTAAGTGAATGAAAACAGTGGTCAATGATTAGTGGCCAGTGATCGGTGAAACTCTTCGGCGTCAGGTTTTTGCTGACCACTGACCACTGCATCACTAACCACTGCTCCTCCAGATGTTTTATAATTGCAATCGGCAGTTATTTTGGCGGCCGCTTTCGTACCCCGAACAGCATCCCCCTTCGGCAGCATTAAAACTGAGATTGCAGCAACAAACGAGTAAGACCCTCGCAGATGGCTCGCATTTCGCTGGAAAATCCTGAGTACTATCTCAACCGTGACACCTCTTGGCTCGCGTTCAACGGTCGTGTGCTCGAGGAAGCCGCGGATGAAGGCAACCCGCTTCTGGAGCGGCTGAAGTTCCTCGCGATTTCCGCCAGCAATCTGGATGAGTTCTTCGAGATTCGCGTAGCCGCCATGATGCAGCAGATCGAAGACGGCTACAACGAAGCTGGTCCCGATGGATTGACGTTAAGCGAGAAGCGCGACATCCTAGCTCGTCTCACGCACAAGTTCGTCGACCAGCAATATGAGTCCTGGAATGCCCTGCACCCGGCTCTAGCCGAGCAAGGCGTCCGTATCCTCGGCTTGCATCAGTTGGACGCCGACGCCCGCCGCTTCGTCGATGAGTATTGCGAAAAAGAGTTGGATCCCCTGCTCACCCCGGTAACGGTCGATCCCACTCATCCCTTTCCGCGGGTAATCAACAAGGCGCTCTGTCTCGGATTTCTTTTGCGCCGTCGTCGCCGCTCCGCGCTCACGTATACCGGAGTGGTTTCGGTGCCCCGTGCATTGCCGCGCCTCGTGCGGCTGCCCTCTGACTCTACGACCGACTTCATCTTTCTCGCCGACCTGGTCGCCCACCACGCCCAGAACATGTATCACGGCTACGACATCGTTTCCTCAGCTCCATTCCGCGTTACCCGCAACAGCAATCTGTATCTGCAGGAAGAAGAAGCGCGCAATCTTCTCGAATCTGTGCGTACGGAGTTGCACAACCGCCGCAAAGGCGATGCGGTTCGCATGGAAATTGAGGCCGATGCCGATCCCGAAATTATCGACCGCCTGCGCACCGTGTTCGAACTCGATCCGTGGCAGGTTTTTCCAGTAAACGGCCCGGTCAATTTGTCGCGCCTGTTTAATGTTTACGAGCAAACGCCGCGCCCCGATCTCAAATATCGCCCCTTCGCTCCGCGCGAATTGCGCCTCACCGCCAAGTCGCAGAACCTTTTTGAGGAACTTCGCCGGCACGACGTGTTACTGCACCATCCCTTCGATTCCTACGACGCGGTAACGTCGTTCATCGAGTCGGCGGCGGAGGATGAGCACGTCCTCTCGATCAAGCAGACCCTCTACCGCACCAGCGAGCATTCTTCGATTGTTCCTTCGCTCATGGATGCGGCCTCGCGCAAAGAAGTCACGGCGGTCGTCGAGTTGAAAGCGCGTTTCGACGAAGCCTCGAATATCCGCTGGGCGCGCGACATGGAAGATGCCGGCGTACAAGTGTTTCACGGACTCGTCGGCCTGAAGACGCATTGCAAGCTTTCGCTCCTGGTGCGTCGCGATCCCGATGGCGTCCGCAGCTACGCTCACATCGGAACCGGAAACTACAATGCCACGACGGCGCGCATCTATACCGACCTCAGCCTGTTCACGGCGAATCCCGAGGTCACTCGCGCGGTGCATGACGTCTTCAGTTTCCTCACTGCCTATGCCGAGAACCCAAGCTACAGCCCATTGCTGGTAGCCCCGCTCGATCTCGCGGAGAAAGTCATCGCCCTGATCGACCGCGAGGCCGACCACGCGCGCCAGGGCCGCCCCGGCCGCATCATCGCGAAGATGAACGCCCTGCTCGACAAGAACATGATTCAGGCCTTGTATCGAGCGTCTCAAGCCGGAGTGGAGATCGACCTCATCGTGCGCGGTATTTGCGCCCTTCGTCCGGGAGTTCGCGGTCTCAGCGACCGCATCCGCGTGCGCAGCATCGTAGGCCGTTTCCTCGAGCATAGCCGCATCTACTACTTCGGCAACGGAGACGACGAAGAAATCTACATCGGCAGCGCCGACCTGATGCCGCGCAATCTCTACGAGCGCGTCGAAGTTCTTGTGCCGCTGCGCGACGAATTCCTGCGCGAGCGCGTTCATCGCGAAATTCTCGACGCCTACCTCGCCGATAACCGCAAGGCCCGCATCCTTCTGCGCGATGCCACCTACATCCGCGCCTGGCAGCCCATGCACGGCAAACGTAATCGCAAACCGCCCACAGGCGCAGCCGCATTCAGCGCGCAGGATTATCTGATCAGCGTAGCCGAAGGCAAACAGCCTGCAGGTTTTGTTCTGCCTCAAATCCACGCAGGAAAGCGCAAAGCTCCCGCCGGAAGAGTACGATAAGCTCCGATGATCATTTATTTTCTGCGTCACGCCAGCGCCGGCGAATCGCTCGTCAATCCGAAGAAGGACGAGAAGCGCGCTCTCGACAACGAAGGCATTGAGCAGTGCGGATACGTCGGCCGCGCCCTGGCCGCGATCGAAGCGCAAGTGGACTGCATTGTTTCCAGTCCGCTGAAGCGCGCCACGCAGACCGCATCGCTGGTGGGCAACGAAATGGGTTACGAAGGCAAGCTGCAGATCGAGACTGCGCTGCGTCCCGGAGCCACCTTCGCCGACTTCCGCCGCCTGCTCGAAAAATACGCGAAGCAGGATTCGATCATGGTCGTCGGACACAACCCCAACTTAAGCCAGTTCCTGGGCACGGTGATCAGCGAATCCGGTTGTGAAGCTTCGATCGACCTGAAAAAAGGCGCCGTCGCCCGCGTCGATATGCGCCGCAGTTCGGGCACACTGCTGTGGTGCCTCACCCCAAAAGCGCTGCGCACTCTCTACACCGCCGCGGTGGAAAGTTCCCGTCCGAACACTTCGCGGAAATAAGCGCAGTCCTTTTCAATCGCCCAAAGTTCCAGGTCAACTCCCATGCGCCGGCGCGGCACCAGCGTCAGCCGGATAGAAGCGCCGCTCATGCTGACGCGCACCTTCTGCACCGCGCGGCTTCGGCCCAGGTTCAGGGCGCGAGCCAGCCGCAGAAGCAGAATCGCTTTCTGCACGCTCGGTCGGTCCGCCGGGTCAAGAGCTTTCATGGGGGCTTCTTCCGTAGAAGGCCGCGACTTCCCAAGATAGCGCGCAATAGCCGCGATAATCCGCCGCTGCTGCGGTGTGTAACCGAGAATCTCTGAGTTCGCGATGATGTAGTAAGTGTGCCGGTGATGGGCGTTGCGATTGACATAGTCTCCCACCTCGTAAAGCATCGCAGCCGCCGAGAGCCACTCGCGAAATTCCGGAGCCAGTCCGTGCACCGAACGTAGCGCCGAAAATAAAAACATCGCGGACTCGCGCACATCGAGCGCATGCCCCATGTCGACGTGATAGTGATCCACGGCCCGGGTAATCGATTCCCAACGTTCCGATTCAATCTGTTTTCCCGACCGCGTGCTGCGGTCGTGTTCCGCCGCCATCTGTGCCAGCAAGCCGTCGCGCAAACCGAGCGATGAGTAACGAAAGCCCTTCAAGTGGCAGCGCTCGAGCAGTTCGTGGTAAACGATCGCGCCGGCAACAATAATTTCCGCCCGTCGCGGCCCGATGCCCTGCATCTGCCGCCGTTCGCCGACTGGCAGGCGTGCCAGCTGCTTCGCCAGCCGCGTCAACTCCGCGCGCGACACCACCAGCCGCTGCCGGCTCCCGTTTTTCCGCAGATGGCTGGCGGCAGCCGCCAGCGCTGCAGCGGTCCCAGAGGTCGCAATCACATTCTTGACTTTTGCCGTCACCACACGCGGAGCAATGCGGTTCACTTCGCGCGCCACAAAACCTTGCAACCGTTTCAGTTCGCCTTTCCGCGGCGGATCATGGCTAAGAAATTCATCCGTAAGACGAACCGCGCCCAGCGGCAAACTCACCATGTCGCGAATATGCCCGCGCCCGGAAACCGTCAGCTCGCAGCTTCCTCCTCCCAGGTCCATCATCAATGTGGGCGCGCTGCTTATCCGGAGATTCGAGATCAGTCCCAGATGAATCAGCCGCGCTTCTTCCAGTCCGGAAATAATCTCGACTTTCCATCCGGTCGCCGAGCGCACCCACTCCAGAAAAGCCTGAGAATTGCGCGCGTCGCGGAGAGCGCTCGTCGCAACCACTCGCACTGGGTCCGTGACCACCTGCTGCGTAGCGCGGTGAAAGCGCCGCAACACCTTCACAGTATCGGCCATCGATTCCGGAGTGAGAAAGCCCGAACGAAACACGCCCTCGCCCAGGCGCGTAACCTCGCGATCTTCATGAATGGAGCGAAGCCGGCCACGCGTAAGCCGCGCGATCTTCAGCCGGACAGAATTGGATCCGATATCAACCGCGGCAAAGGTCGGCATGAGGCAAGGCCAACAGTTTACATGCCGAGAGTCGCAAGGTCATCACCCTTCGCGTTCTCCGCGGAAGTTCTCAGCGGTCTCCGCGATTTAAGGTTCTAAGGAAACTTGCCAACGCAAAATCTGAAATCGCGGAGAAAGACCGCGGAGAAAAGAGGCTGAGAAAGATTGGATCAGGTTTTACGCAGCAGCGGAAGGCCGCTTCGTTGACCCAACTGCACGAGTCACGCTTTGAGCCGCGGCCGTCGGCTTGGCGCCGCTGCGCGCTCCACGCATTTGCGACAACACCGCAACCGCGTGCCGAAATTTCGCTCCGGTTACGTTATGCAATTCCGCCACGAGAGACGACTCGCGCACCTCGCCGAGATGTTCGCTAGCCGTCTGGGTCAGCGTGAGCCAGTCATACCAGTCACCGACCGCGTCCTGCAATAGCTTTAGTCCGGCGATGAACTGCTCAGCTTCCGCGGAGGGCTCCGCGAACTCAGCCGCGTATCGCGCCCTCTTGGTCAGGGTGCGATATTGATGCAACAGGGGCTCGGTAATCGCTGCGTCGCCGCGGTTAATCCTATCCAGCATTCCTGTTGCGACAGCCAGAGGGTCCAGGCTCGTTTCGGGATTAAAATTCTTGCTGGCGCGTTTCAGCCGCTTGCGAATCTCTCTGACAACATCCTCCGCAACTGCTTTCCTCAGCTTCTTTTCCTGTCGCTCGCGAAGTTCGATGAGAAGGTTCACCAGGTGCGTTTTCCGCCGCGGCTCGCGCGGTAACTTCAACGCGCGTAAAGCTGCCAACTGCACGTCCAGATCGCGCACCCTCCCGGCGCGCTTGCGAATTTTTCCCAACATCTTCAGCAGCTTTTTCTGGCTGCGCTCTAACTTGGGAGAAAGTTCACCCAGCAATATCTGCAACCGACGCGTGCCCGTGCGGAAGCGGTGAACATTCTCTGCCTGCGGTTTCGAGGAAAGCTTGACCAAGTCCTGCTCAAGCTTCTGAAACACAATGCGGCTGCGCTTGGGCGCGATCAGCATAAGGAAAAAAGGACAATCGAACCGGGGACATGAAAATACAGCCTTACCCCGGAAAAGGCAATCCAAAAACCTGTGCCATTTTAACACCCTGTTAACAGGATTCTGTTAGGGTAGAGCGGAATGGCTATTCCCGCCTTACCTCGGCCCGATATGCCTGCCCCGCAACCTGTTGAAGCGACGAAGGTTAGTGGCCTCCCTCCAACAGGGCGAGAGGTCGCGCCCTTTCTCCGTGGAACCAGCGGCGAAACCGGCGACCGCATCTTCAAATCCGCCATGCTGGTTTGCGGTCTGGCCGTACTGGCGATCCTGGTACTGATTGTCTACGAATTGATGTTGCGCTCCGGACCCTCCTGGCATGCTTTTGGATTTAAGTTCTTTGCCGGCCACGATTGGGATCCGGTGAACGAGCATTTCGGCGCGCTGCCGTTCATATACGGAACCCTGGTGTCTTCGTTTCTCGCGCTGCTTATTGCGGTGCCGTTGTCGATCGGCGTAGCCGTGTTCACCACGGAGATGTGCCCCGCGGCATTGCGAGGGCCGCTTTCGTTTTTCGTGGAATTGCTGGCCGCGATTCCCAGCGTGGTCTACGGACTCTGGGCAATCTTCGTGCTCATCCCGCTCCTCAGCCACTACGTTCAGCCGTTCTTATCCAAAACGTTTGGCTGGACGGGCCTGTTCGTAGGTCCGCCCTACGGCATCAGTATGCTGGCGGCGGGAATCATCCTGTCGATCATGATCATTCCCATCATTTCTTCAATCACCCGCGAAGTGTTGATGGTCGTTCCGCAGCATCAGCGTGAGGCCGCGCTTGCCCTCGGCGCCACCCGCTGGGAAATGATTCGCGTTGGCGTGCTCCGCAATGCTCGCGCCGGCATCATGGGCGGCATCATCCTCGGTCTCGGCCGCGCCTTGGGTGAGACGATGGCCGTCACCATGGTGATCGGAAATCGTCCCGAGATCGCCAAGTCCTTGTTTGCTCCCGGATACACCATGGCCAGCGTCCTGGCCAACGAATTCAGCGAAGCCACCGGAGACGTCTACCTCTCGGCTCTCATCGAGATTGGTCTGGCTCTCTTTCTGGTTACGATTGTGGTCAACGCCCTCGCGCGTTTGCTGGTCTGGACCGTCACCCGCGGTCAGCCTTCGAGGGCCAATGCCTGAGACTGCCACCATCAAGTCGTCCGCGACGCATACCGTTCCGAAGATCGCTTTGCGGCGCAGGATCACCGACCACGTTATGACCGGCGCGGCCGTCCTCACGGTCATTCTGGTTCTGGCCCCCTTAGTCGCAATCTTCGCCTATCTGATCTACCGCGGCGTGGGCTCCCTGAACTGGGCCTTCCTCACTCAAACTCCAAAACCAGTGGGCGAGGCGGGCGGGGGAATGGCCAATGCCATCGTCGGTTCCGCGTTCATCCTCGCGCTCGCTAGCATTATCGGAGTTCCCGTAGGCGTAGGCGCTGGCATCTACCTCGCGGAATTCGGACGCAATCGTTTCGGCGATATCATTCGCTTCACCGCAGACGTTCTCAACGGCGTGCCTTCCATCGTGATCGGCATCGTGGCCTACGCCATCGTAGTGCTCTCCCAGAAACATTTCTCAGCGTTAGCCGGCGGCGTTGCGCTGGCCATCATGATGATCCCTACCATCACCCGCACCACGGAAGAGATGCTTCTGCTCGTGCCGCAAGCCTTGCGCGAGGCAGCGTATGGGCTGGGCATTCCGCGTTGGCGCACCACTCTTTCCATCACCTTACGCACCGCAACTTCGGGCGTGATTACCGGAATCATGCTGGCGTTCGCCCGCGTAGCAGGCGAAACCGCTCCCTTGCTCTTCACCGCGTTCGGAAATCAATTCTGGAATCTGAAGGTCACCGAGCCCACGGCCGCGCTACCGCTGCAGATCTATACCTACGCCCTTTCTCCTTACGACGACTGGCATCGGCAGGCGTGGGCCGGAGCCTTCGTTCTCATCGTCCTCATCGTCACCTCGGTCGCGGCCGTGCGCTTCGCGGTGCGCCGTGGTACTTTCGGAGCGGCATAATCTATGGGCGTCGGAATCCAGGTCGAAAACCTGAATGCCTGGTACGGGAAAACCCAGGCGTTATACGACATTCGCTTGACGGTCGCGGCCAACCACGCCACTGCGCTGATCGGACCTTCGGGCTGCGGCAAGTCCACCTTCATCCGCTGCCTGAACCGCATGCACGAAACCATTCCTGAGGCGCGAGTGACTGGCACGGTCCGCATCGGAGATGTCAGCGCCTACAACGGTACTTCGGCCACTCAGCTTCGCCGCCGCGTCGGAATGGTATTTCAGAAGGCAAATCCGTTTCCCACCATGTCGATCTACGACAACGTGGCTTCCGGCCTGAAGCTGAATGGTTTTCGCGACCGCCGTAAGCTGGATGAAATCGTGCAGCGCTCGCTCGACTCCGCCGCGCTGTGGGACGAAGTGAAGGACCAAATTCACAAAAAGTCGGGCGCCAGCCTTTCCGGCGGCCAGCAGCAGCGCCTCTGCATCGCTCGCGCCCTGGCAGTCGAGCCTGAAGTTCTGCTCATGGACGAGCCCTGCTCGGCTCTCGACCCCATCTCGACGGGCAAGATTGAGGAGTTGATCTTTCAGCTCAAAGAGCGGTATACGATAGTGATTGTCACCCACAACATGCAGCAGGCAGCGCGCGTCGCCGAGTTCACCGGATTTTTCCTGCTGGGCCGCATAATTGAGTTCGACAAAACAGAAAAAATCTTCACCAAGCCGTCCGACAAAAAGACCGAAGACTACATCACCGGCAGATTCGGATAGAGTTCGCGGCTAAGAAAGACTTGGCTTTTGGGTGGAGCAGCGCTTCAGCGCTGCCTTAGAGGATTCTCTTAGAGATGGCTTTAGCCACTGTGGCGACCTCGCAATAAGCAAGAGCAGAGAAAGGTTCGAACAAATGCGCACGCGCTTTCAGCAAGGGCTCGACGATCTGCGCCAGAAGTTACTCCGCATGGGCGGCTTGGCGGAGCAGGCGGTCGACCGCGCCCGCCAGGCTTACGTCGATCGCGATCTCAGCCGCTGCCAAATGGTTCTCGAAGGCGAAAGCCTGATCAACACCGCGGAACGCGAGATCGACGAGGCCGCATTCGATTTGCTCGCCATGCAGCAGCCCATGGCGGTCGATCTCCGCTTCATCCTCGCCGTAACCAAAATCAATTCCGATCTTGAGCGCGTCGGCGACCAGGCCGTCAACATCGCCGAGCGCGTCATGGACATGGTCGAGCTTCCTCCGGCAGATCTGCCGGTCGATATCGCCCGCATGGGCGCAGCCGTCAGCGCAATGGTCCGCCGCGCATTGGAGTCGTTCATCGAAGGCAAAGCCGAACTTGCCCAGGCTGTCCTCGAAATGGATAACGTAGTCGATCGCATGAAAGACGATGCCTTCATCCAGCTAGTGAAGACAATGAACCAGCGTCCTGAAGTAGTGCGCCAGGCGCTCGACGCGTTACTCGTAGCCCGCAACCTCGAACGCGTAGCCGACCACGCCACCAATATCGCCGAAGACGTAATCTTCTGGGTGCAAGGCGCCGACGTGCGCCACAACGTAAGCGCCTCAGAGGCGCACCCTGAGCCCAATAGCGAAGGCTCAACCCGCGCCTCAGGAGCCTAGAAGAACCTTCTTCACGCTGTCATCCTGAGCGGAGTCGAAGGACCCCTTTCACCGTGCACAACCACAGGCCCAGCAAGGCGTTTCTACGGTGCCGCCACCTCGCAAACTTTGACCGAACGCACCACCCTGCTTTACGCTCATCTCACTCACTGCACTAAATCCCGGAGGCCCAGTGTCCCGATTCTCCCGCATAATTCCCCTGGCCGCACTGCTAGCAATTCATATCCCGCTGCCCGCGCAAAATCCGCCGTCCAATGCCTCCTCGATCTCGTTGCCCACCAGCAAAACTCTGACCATCCCCACTCCCGGCCGCATCGGCAGTACCAACAGTTTTCCCGCCACCATCGCCCTCAGCCCAGACGGTCGCTACGCAGGACTGCTGAACAATGGCTACGGAACGCAAGAGACCATCGCCACGCAGTCAATCGCGATCCTAGATCTGAAAACCAATCAACTCTCCGACTATCCCGACAAGCGTTTCGGTGAAGAGGCTCATCAGTCCTATTTCTTAGGACTAGTCTTCGCCTCCGACGGCAAGCACCTCTACGCGTCAGTAGGTTCAATCACGGACCCAACAGGACAGAAGCCGCCAGACACCGGCAACGGCATCGCCGTCTACACCTTCGCCGACGGCAAAGTCATCCCCGAACGCTTCATCGCTATCGCGCCGCAAGCGCTAGCTGCCGGAAAAAAAGTATTAATCGGTATGCAGAAAACGCCGCCAGGCACCGCGATTCCATATCCCGCAGGACTAGCGCTAGTTTCGGGCGGGCCAGGACACGACCGCCTCCTCGTCGCCGACAATCTCTCCGACAACGCAGTGCTCGTCGACGTAGCGACCGGCAAAGTCCTCCAGCGCTTCGACTTCAGCACAAGCGATCTGATCCCGTCTTCATTCCCCTACACCTGCGTAGTCACGCGCGATGCCCACCGCGCCTGGTGCACCCTGTGGAACGCCTCCCGAATCGCTGAACTCGATCTGGCAGACGGCAAGGTCGCTCGCTGGATCGAGTTGCAGGAACCGAAAGATCCTATTGCCCCTGGCTCGCATCCCACGGCGCTTCTTCTGAGCACGGATGAGAAGACCCTCTATGTGGCTCTGTCAAACGCCGATGCCGTTGCGGTGGTGTCAGTCGAAAGCGCGCAGACCGTCGGGCTGGTCGACACCACAGTTCGCAACCAACATTTTGCCGGAGCATATCCCGGCGCATTAGCGCAGTCCGCTGACGGCAAACGCCTGTTTGTAGCCGACGCCTCAGCCGATGCGGTAGCAGTGTTTGATACGTCGAAGGTGTTCACGAATTACGCGGAGGGCAATCCCGCCACGGCACCCGCCCTAGGCTTCATCCCCACCGATTGGTACCCCACCGCCCTGGCCGTTCAAGGCGACGACCTGCTAATCGCCACCGCCAAAGGCCAAGGCACCGGCCCGAACAAAGGCCTAGGCAAAGCCCCATACGAAATCAAACATCACGGTCATCCCTACATCGCGACGCTGCTCCACGGTTCGATCGCGCGCCTGAATATCCCCAACACTCTCGGCAAGCTCGAAGAACTCACCCGCGTAGTCGAGCACGACAACCTGCTCCACAACAATCCCGGAGCGATCCAATTCCCCGGCGGCAAAAATCCCATCAAGCACGTCATCTACGTCATAAAAGAGAACCGCACCTACGATCAGATTCTCGGCGATCTCAAATTAAGCGATAAACCAGTCGGCGACGGCGATCCATCCCTCACCATGTACGGCGCAGACATCACGCCCAACGAGCACGCTCTCGCTCTGCAATTCGGCGTGCTCGACAACTTCTACGACAGCGGAGAAGTTTCCGGCGACGGACATCTCTGGTCCACCGCCGCCATCACCAGCGACTACAACGAAAAAACCTGGCAGATCGCCTATCGCGGCAAAGAGCGCACCTACGACTTCGGCGGCAACGTAGCCGATGAAATCATGCTCGATCACAACCTGCCCGATATCGACGATCCTTCCACCGGCTTTCTTTGGGATAGCGTCGCCCGCCACGGCTTAACCTACCGCGACTACGGCGAATTCGTTGGCGCCGTATGGTGCAACAAACCTCGAAAGGCGTCGACCCCCAAGCAGGGAACTCCCTCCGCACAAGAAGTTGAATGCCCGCGCACTGAACTTCACAAGGGCGATACTCTGCCGCCGAATGTAGGCGATCCGCACGGTGGCCAGAGTCCGTTCCCATGGACCGTTCCTCTATTCAAGGGCGTAAAGCCGACCAAGGCCGCGCTGCGCGGTCACTTCGATCCGCTCTATCCGGATTTCAACACCGACTATCCCGACCAACTCCGCGCCGACGAATTCCTCAATGAGTTCGTCGCGTACACGCATGCTCGCGAGGCAAACGAAGGTCCGCAGTCGCAGCTTCCAGCATTCGTCCTGCTCTATCTCCCCGACGACCACACTGGAGGCACGCGCCCCGATCACCCGCGCCCACAAGCCTCAGTGGCCGATAACGATCTGGCTCTCGGCCGCATAGTCGATGCCGTCTCCCACAGTCCTTATTGGGATGACACCGCCATATTCATCCTCGAAGATGACGCGCAGAACGGCGGCGATCATATCGACGCCCATCGATCTACTGCATTCGTCATCAGCAAGTATTCGCCTGGCACCGCCGCCCAACCCTACGTCGATCACCGCTTCTACACCACGGTCAATGTGATTCACACCCTGGAGATGCTGCTAGGCCTGCCGCCCATGAACCAGAACGACGCCTACGCCCCGGCCATGGGACCGATGTTCTCCGGCGCAGGCGCCCAGCCCGCGTTCCAAGCCGACTATCGCAATCTCAAGAACGGCCTCATCTACGAGACCAACAAGCGCGACGCCCCCGGCGCAAAAGAATCAGCCAAAATGGATTTCTCGCGTCCCGACGCCGCCGAAGCGGTGCGTCTGAATGAGATTCTGTGGCAGGACCAGAAAGGCGACGCGCCGGCACCCGCAACCAAGCATGCGATATTTCCCGCGGGCGGCAATTAGAAGCGGCCTCCATTCTTGGTGGATGAGAACTGAAAGAGATTAGCGCCGAGCGAGCCACGACAGAGTCGCGTAAGCGACGGCACCGTAAGCGCGCCGGTACTCCACACGAATTCCCTTGACTCCGATTCCTGAACCTGAGACCCTATCTCTATACGCAGTGGTTCTTTGACAAAAGAATAGCAATGAGATAACTACCGTCGATTCAATATTTTGCGAACCGGTCACTGATTCTAAAGGTGTTAGCCGAAGTCAGACGGGCTAAGCCCTTTAGAACGAATATTTTACGAGCAAGTTCTTTGCTTTCAATATTTTAGCCGGATCCAGACCAGATCAAGCCTCTGTAACTTGCTGATTCCAGATATTTTAGCTAGGTTGACGCAAATTTTATTGATACGGATCTCTGGTCAGATCGGCCTTTGGCTAGGGAGGGCGAGACCCCGAAGCCCGACGCCCGGAAGCCGAAGCCCGCCTCACTGCTTTACACTAAACATGTGAAGATTGCGCTCGGCCAAATCAATCCCACAGTTGGAGATTTCTCCGGCAACGCCGCCAAGCACATCGACTACGCTTGTCGCGCGCAAGCGAACGGCGCTGGACTGATTCTGTTCCCGGAGTTGTCGGTCTGCGGCTACCCTCCACGCGACCTGGTCGAGCGGTCATCGTTCGTCGCTCGCAATCGCGAGACCGCGGAACTCATCGCGAAGCAGACCAGTGGCATCGCGGTCATCTGCGGTCTAGTGACTCCCGCCGAATCGGAAACCGGCAAGTCCGCGATGAACTCTGCCGCGCTGTTACAAGATGGCAAGATCGCCTTCTTGCAGTCGAAGATGCTGTTGCCCACCTACGATGTCTTCGATGAGATGCGCAACTTTGCTCCCGCCAAGAGCCAGGGCTTGTTTTCGTTCTGCGGCAACCAGATGGCGTTAACGATCTGCGAAGACGCATGGAATGACAAGTTGTTCTGGCCCAAGCGCCTGTACACCGTCGATCCCATTGAAACCCTCATCCGCGCCGGCGGAAACTTCGTCCTCAACATTTCCTCGTCGCCTTTCTGGATCGGCAAACGCGAACTTCGCCGCGACATGCTCACTGCGATCGCGCGTCATCACAAAGTTCCAGTAGCGCTGGTCAACCAAGTTGGAGGCAACGACAGCCTGGTCTTTGACGGCTCCAGCATCGTGCTCAACGCTGAAGGCAACGTCATCGCGCAAGGAAGTTCGTTCGAGGAAGATCTCATCTACTTCGATTCGAAAACTCTCACCGGGGAAGTGCACGATCAGATCGAAGGCGAAGAAGCCAGCGTCTACGCTGCATTGGTGCTGGGCACGCGCGACTACATGCGCAAATGCGGATTTCATCAAGCCATCATCGGTCTAAGCGGAGGCATCGACTCCGCGCTAACAGCAGTGATCGCAGCAGACGCAGTAGGGTCAGAGAACGTCATCGGCGTCGGAATGCCCGGTCCATACTCTTCTCCGGGATCAATCGACGACGCCCGCGCACTGGCGACGAATCTCGGCATTCGCTTCGAACTGCTCTCGATCAATCGCGCATTCGATGCTTACCAGCAAACCTTGCAAGAGGTTTTTGCAGGACGCAAAGAAGACGTCACCGAAGAGAACATTCAATCACGCGCCCGCGGAACTTTGCTGATGGCGCTGTCGAACAAGCTGGGCGCGATCGTGCTTTCCACCGGCAACAAGAGCGAACTCGGCGTGGGCTACTGTACACTTTACGGGGATATGGCTGGCGGCCTGGCAGTGATCTCAGACGTGCCGAAAACGCTGGTTTACCGGCTGAGCCACTACGTGAATTCGCGGAGCCCGGTAATTCCGGAGACCACGCTCGAGAAGCCGCCCTCCGCGGAGTTGCGGCCGAATCAGAAAGACAGCGACTCGCTTCCCCCGTACGAGATTCTCGACGCAGTGCTCGAAGATTATGTCGAAGTCGCGCAGTCGGCAGAACAGATTGCCGCTGATCGTGGATATGATCTCGAAGTGGTGCGGCGCGTAGTTCGGATGGTGGATCGCGCCGAATACAAGCGCCAACAGGCTGCCCCGGGCATCAAGATTTCCGCCAAAGCCTTCGGCTACGGCCGCCGGTTTCCCATCGCCGCGAAGAGCGAGGCTTGAAGGGATTCGTCGTAGAATTCCAGCGTAGCCTGCTTCACAAGCATCGTAAATTGAAAGGAAATTATGCGCAGTCTTATCAATCTCATTGTCGTCTCCCTGCTGGCCGGCATTCTTACAGCCCAAACGCCTGCAACTAAGAAGCCTGCGGACCAAGCAACTTCAACCGCAGCCGCAACCACACTTCCCTCGGAAGCCACTGTAGATTCGTTCATGCAGCAGACATTCGGCTACGAACCGCAAATGACTTGGAAGATTTCTGCCATCAAGCCCGCGCCAGCGCCCGGCCTCGCCGAGGTCGATATCGTCATGTCCACTCCGCAGGGCCCGTCGGCTAGCCGGTTCTACGTCACTCCCGATGGCGAACATGCGGTGGTGGGCGATATTATTCCGTTCGGCGCCAAGCCCTACGATCCCGTGAAGCAGAAGCTGGAGAAGGGAATTACCGGCCCGTCGCGCGGGCCGAAAGATGCTCCGGTCACGATTGTTGAGTTCGGCGACCTGCAGTGTCCCGCCTGCAAAACGGCGCAGCCCGTGATCGAGGCACTGGTCGCCGCTGAACCGAATGCGCGTTTCGTCTTTCAAAACTTTCCTCTAGAGATGCACAACTGGGCGGCGAAGGGAGCTGCCTTCGCCGATTGCGTGGGGCAGGCTTCAACCGACGCGTTCTGGAAGTTTGTCGCCAAAACATATGAAACGCAAGGCGACATCACAGCGGCAAACGCCGATGAAAAGTTGACCGCGCTAGCCGATGGTGCAGGCGTGAAAGGCGCGGACATCGCGACCTGCGCCAGCACACCCGTCACTCAGGCCCACATAGATGCGTCCGTCGCGCTTGGAAAGTCAGCGGGCGTAACGGGCACCCCGACTCTCTACATCAACGGCCGCAGCATCGGAAACGTGAGCAGCGTTCCCGCCGACACTCTGAAAGGCCTGGTAGAGTTCGCCGCGAAGCAAGGAAGGTAAGGCGGGCTTCGGGCTTCGGCAATCGGGCTTCGGGAAACGAACCGGCTGCTGGCTTTTGATGTCTGGCTATTGCATTTCTATCGGGCGCGGGCAGTGAAAGCCCGAAGCCCGGCAGCCGAAACCCGCAGCCCGCATCTACTTCTCGCTGATCCAGATTTCGTCCGTGGATAGATTCCGGCGGGCTACAACGTGCGGCGTGATGACGATGAGCAGTTCGTCTTCTTCTTTCGTGCGTGTGTTATCGCTGGCGGCCCAGTTGAGGCCGGGAATCGACGCGATGCCCGGGATGCCCGCCATCGAGCGCTGATCGTTCGTTGTGATCTCTCCCGCCACCACGGCAGGCTCGCCATCGCGAAGCCTGATGCTGGCTTTGTATTCCTGATTCGAAAGCACAGGCACACCGTTCGCGCTTTGCCCGGTCAGCGAGCGCACTTGCAACTCAAGAGTCAGACTGACATCGCCGTTGCCATGGATGGCGGGTTTCGCCTTCAGGCTGAGACCGAGATCCTCATAACTCACCGAGGGAAATGGCGCGACGTAGCTCTGATTGCCAAGCACCGCCGAGATTGCCGACGAGTTGTAAATGGGCGCATACGTTCCGTTCAGGATGGGATAGCGTTCGCCCAAGTGGAAGGTCGCGTCATTGCCCTGACTCGCCCGCATCGTGACATGACTGAGACTGCGCGCCCACGATTCATTGAGCGAGAGAGCCAACGTAAGGTGATCAAGGCTCACTCCGGAAAAGCCGAGGCCATTGCCGAAAGTCGCCAGGGGCTGGCTGAAGGGGCCAGTTGTCGGGTTTTGCAGTTGCGCCAGAAGCCCGGACAGAGCTGAACTTCCGGCGGCGTTGATGCCACCGGAAGAAATCAGCTGGTTCACGAGCGACGAGATGCTTTGCCCGCCCAGCGCCGCGAGCGCCGCCACTGGGATGTTGTACATATTGAAAGTATTCGGGATGTGCATGCCGATCTCGCGGGTGAACATGTGATTGATCTGGAACACCTGAACATCAATCGACACCTGCGGTCGATCGGTCGTCAATTGATGCAGCAACTTTGTACATGCCGCCAGCGTCGCCTGTGGCGCGCGCACTTCGACGGTTCCGATTTGTCCTGAAGTGATTTTTTGGAAGTCGCAGATGTTGCGCAGGGATGTGACCAGTTCGGTGGCCTGCTGTGGCGTCGTCGCTCCAGGAACTACAAATGTGGCGAGAGACATGCGGTCATACTGCTTGTGATTTTCTGTGTTGTCGGCTGCGATCAGCAACTGGTGGGCGTCGAGCGCGGTCCACATGGTTTTGCTGACGCGACCGGCCAGGCTGAGCGCGGTGAAGAAGTCGACATCGTCCACATAGAAGCGCACCTGCTTTGCTTGCACAGAATCGTCGAACTGAACGGTCACGCCATAGGCCGACGCCAACTCAGTGAACAGGCCGCGAACATCGCCGCGGTAGTGAAACGTTGCCAGCTCGGCCTTGGGCTGAAGATGAATCTCGACGGAATCGGCCAGCAGTTGATCAACCCCGCGCAGGGCTGGCGCGGCCGGGTCGCGCACAGCATCGGCGAGGCGCTGCTGCGTATAGTCGTTGTCGGGGTCAAGTTCGAGCGCGGCGCGAAACTCGGCGGCAGCCTTGTCCCGCTTGCCGTCGGCGAGGAGCGCGTCCCCACGCTCGGTGTGTTGGAACACCAACTGTGCCTTCGTCAATTCGCGCGCAGAGAGGAACTTTAAGTCTTGCGGAACCAGCCGTGCTGCCCGGTCAAACTGGGCAAGCGACGCTTCGAGTTGCTGCTGTTCCTGCAATTTCCGTCCACGGTTATAGGCGCTGTGGGCTTGCTTGAGATCATCTTTGGTGGGAGCGCAGTTGATGGCGCCAGTCTCGCCGCTGCCGCAAGGGATTTTCGGAGTGTCGGCGGGTGCATCGTCCCCGGCAAACGCAGGAGCGCTGAGCATCGCCGCCAGCAGACACACCGCCAGAATGGACCACGTGTTCCGCATCAGATTCGATTTTAACCTGCCGCATGCTCCCCGCGAATAGCTAGTGGTGCGCGTACCTTCGGGCTGAGCGAGGATCAGGCTGGAGCAGTCAGCTTCATCAGAACGGGAAGCTGGCGCTTTCTTGCAGACAGGTTAATCCAGCGTCCTATCCCTGCTGCCCTCACACCAGCGTGAGTCAGCGACGAGTGTAATGGCTGTCAGCATCAACCATCTGAATAATTTGAGAACTTCAATTACCATCTACCTAATGCCGCGATCAACAGTCATATGTGTTCTTTTGCTGGTTGGGACTGCCATTCCCAGCACGGCAAGGACGAAGATGCCTCCTGTGTTAGCTGCTTGCTCGGCATTTGCTCCTGATGGCACTTCCGCGATGGCTACTATCATGGGGGATACGCTCGAACTGACGGTAGCGGAGGTGTCCGCCCAGAACTCGAAGCTGACGTTGCCGCTGAAACATCGAGCGCAGCAGTCGCAACTTGATAACCCCGCCGACCGCTGGCGCGTCTACAACTGCTCACTCTTCTTCAATAGCACGAGCGGTTTGGTCGCCGTGGGTATTACGACAGAGTCCGAGCCGCCCCAAAGGCTTCAGGTCGCAGTTGCCGATTTTAGGACGGCGAAGTGGCTCTCCGACTTCGATGTTGAACCCCGCAAAGAATTGGGTTCAAGAACGAATCTGGCTGGTTTTCTCAGGGACACAGACTCAGTTGTCGTCATTCGAAACTGGAATTCTCCAGAAAGCGAATCCCTTGCAACACTTTTGTTCAGCACACGTGGAGAGCAACTCCCGACTCAGGCTCCAGTTCGGGCGTTGTCGGAAACTACCTTACCCTTTTACGCAGACCCCCATAACAATCGGCTCTGGGTATTCCACTGCACCGTAATTTCGGCACGCGCCTCCCAGCAGCCATTTTGCCCAATCGATGAGACGAACTTGACTGGGGAACAAGCGCTGAGCGCGAAATTCGACCCAAGCCGTTCAGGACTAAAACGCACCGACCTTTGGGAGCTGCCACATACGTTCGCAGCGCCTGACCAGAACACTGTCCTGATTGCAGGAAGCGATACGGTGTGGAGAGTGGACATGGACACACAGCGATTGACACGCTTCGTTTTACCTCATGACCACTTTCTGAAATGGAATTTCGAGCACGATGGAACTATCTCCCCTGATGGGGCTGTCTTCGGCTTCCTGTTCGGCCAATATAGAATCGCGTTCCCGTACATCGTCGATAATTATGTCTCCGAAGGCGATGACGTTGTGGTTTTGCAGGTCAACCCGCTGCAGTTGCTGGGGGTCATAAAGCGCGATGGAGTGAAATACACAAGAGGGCTGTCGATTGACCATCGAAACGGCAAGACGACAGTTCTCGCGTACCGACAAAACCACTGGGAGCGTCACGACTCTCCTGACATTCAGCCCTGACCCGAGGACTTGTAGCACACCTCACTTGGCGTAGGGTCGCCATAGTCACAAGGGCGAGCGGGTCGTTGAGATCATCCGGGGTAGAAGGTTTGCAGAGCATCCGCGTCCAAACTACCTAAGCATCAGCCGCTCGATATCGCGCGCCTTGCCGGTTTTCTCGTCGCAGTCGATCACCACGGCGCACAGACGTACATCTCCCGTGGCTGGCTCGAAGCGTACCGGCATGCCGTTGAGAAACTTGCTGACCACGAGTTCTTTCTTCACGCCGATCACGCCGTCGTAAGGGCCGGTCATGCCTACGTCGGTTACGTAGGCTGTTCCGTTGGGCAGAACGCGCTCATCGGCTGTAGGGACGTGCGTGTGCGTGCCTACGACTGCGGTTACGCGACCGTCGAGATACCAGCCCATAGAAATCTTCTCGGAAGTTGCTTCGGCGTGGAAGTCCACGAAGATGATCTGGGCTTCGATCTTCTTTAACAGTTGGTCGGCGACGCGGAAGGGATCGTCATTCGACGCCATGAACACGCGCCCTTGCAGGTTGATCACCGCGTAAGGGATTTTGGCCTTCTGACCTTCATACACGCCCCAGCCGGGCATATCCGCAGGATAGTTTGCGGGACGAAGCACGCGGCGCTGCGGACCGTGGCCATTGCCTTCGATCATCTGGAAGTAATCGAGGATTTCGCGCTTATCCCAGACATGGTTGCCGGTGGTGATGACGTCGATGTTCAGCTCGAACAGTTCCTCAGCCAGCGCTGGAGTGATGCCGAAACCAGCGGCCGAGTTTTCTCCGTTGGCGATGATGAGATCGATGGCGTGGTCGCGGACGATGCCGGGCAGCCGGTCTTTTACGATGGTCCGTCCGGGCCGTCCGAAGATGTCGCCGATGAAGAGGATGCGCATGGGATGCTTGGCCGACCTCGCGCCAAACTTTGATGGTAACACGCAAAAATACGCCGGCTCTTTTCACCTTAGTGAGAACTTCGAAGAGATTTTTATCGCGGAGTTCGCGGAGAACGTCCGCGGAGGACTCGGAGAGGTGCTTAGGGACCGGCCAGTTCTGCCGTCCGCAGAAAATCATAATTGCCCGCCGGATTCAATTTCAGATTCACGACACGCTTGTTGTGCACGAGAACGTTATCGAGATACCAGAGATCAATGTAAGGCAGATCTTCGGCAAGAATGCTTTGCAGTTCGGCATAGACCGGCTTGCGCTTGGCGGGATCGACTTCACGGCGGCCTTGATCAATCAGCGCATCCACCTTTGGATTCGAGTAAAAGCCGCGATTGGCGCCGTTTGGCGGGAACCGCGATGAGTGGAAACACAAGGTGAAGATATCGGGATCTTCGTTGCCTCCGATCCAGCGCAGGCCGTAGAGCTGGAATGCCCCGTGCGTTACATCGGAGAAGAATGTTGCGAATTCAAAGCTGCGTATGTCGAGTGCGATCCCGACCTCGCGCAACTGCTGCTGCATAACGGCAACCATCAGGCGCGTATTTTCGTCGGTGGAAGTTTTCATGGTGAGGCGGAAGCGCACGCCGTTGATCGCGGGATATCCGGCGGCGTCGAGCAACGCCTCAGCTTTTGCTGGGTCGTGGTCGTAGGGCGGAACGTCCCCGTAGTAAGCCCAACTTTGCGCGGGAAGAATGCTGCGAGCCGGCTGCGCCTCGCCGCGCCACAGATATTCGATCATCGGACGGCGGTCGAGAGCGTAAGCGATCGCCCGCCGCACACGTGCGTCTTTCAGAATCGGATCGCGCAGATTGAATCCTAAATACGCGAGGACTGTGCCAGGAGCCCTTTCGACGGCTAGCGCCGGATCGCGCTCCAGAGTGATGACAGTATCTGGAGTGAGCGCATTGATCGCAGCGTCGCCGCTGCCCTTGCGAAGTTCAAGCGCGCGCGTGGTTGCGTCAGGAACTACCGCGAAGCGCACGCGCGCCAGTTTCGGCTTCTCGGCCCAGTAGGCGGGGTTGCGCTCGATGACCACTTCCTTGTCGGTCTCGGCGCTGACGAACTGGAACGGCCCGGAGCCGATCGGATGCGCCGTCATTTCATTGCCGCTGCCGTAGGGCACAATGCCGATCGCGCCGGCGGAGACGTTCCACAGCAACGCGGCGTCCGGTTCTTTCATATGGAAGATCACGGTGAAGTCATCGGGTGCGTCGATGCGATCGACGAAGCGATATGTTGCTGTCTTGGTGCTGCGAATCTTGCCGGTCAGCAGGGAATCGAAGGTCCACTTTACATCGCGGGAGGTGAGCGGGCGGCCATCATGAAATTTCACGCCCTGATGAAGGTGAAAGATGTAAGTCTGCGGGTCGGGGATTTCCCAGCGCTCCGCGAGGCCGGGAGCAACGTCGAGGTGATCGCCGCGGGAGAGCAGGTCGTCGAAGATCAGATTGTAGATGCGCTGCGATTGCGCGTCCTGGCCTACTCGCGGGTCGAGATTTGTCGGGCTCGATTCAATGATCATCACCAACGTGCCGGGATTAGGCTTCGTGGAGCATGAGAGCAGAGATAAGGTTAACGCAAGCGCGGCGAACGCGGACGAGACGCGAAGCATCAAAGGCAATCCTGACACATCTGGTGCAGGCTGTTGACAGTTTTCCAATTACGCATAGTAGTGACGACCGCCAAGATTCGATCAACGGGCTTCTTCATTAGGATACTTCCGGAGACTCCATTAGGGAGGTAGAAGTAAAGTTCTCTGTCGATGGAGCGGCACCGGTCTGGCGCGGCGATCAGATCTGACAACTTTTTCAAAGCCGACGGAACCGGAACCTCGGACAGAAACATGACGTGAAGTTTTTCTGGATCCATCTTTTCATTGACGGACTCGCGATCGTTCAAGAACGGATTACGTTCAATCGCTTTGGCCATTTCTTCGCTGCTTCGTGAAATAACAGAAACCGAAAAACCAAAGTCGCTGACGATCTTCTCTTCAATTTTCTTCGACAGGACGGATGTAGGAGTCTTCTTGGTCTTGAAGACTACATTTCCGCTTTGGATGTAGGTCTTGACCTGCTCGAAGCCCAGGGCTTCGAACGACTTTCGAAGATCGTCCATCTTGATTCGCTTGTGCGGGCCAATGTTGATTCCGCGAAGCATTGAGATGTAAATCGGCATAGGAAGTCTACGGATAAGAAATCTTACCAAGGACTGCCGCGCGCTTCGCTCCAGTTGCCGAAGGAATGTTGGACGCACGCCGGTGCCAGGTTTCGTGCGCGAGAACGGCGAAGGCCACAGCCTCCTTCGCCGCTGACGGCAAGCCGAATTCGTCGGAAAATCGCAGCCGCAATCCTAGCGGCGCGAGTTCGCGGGCTAACATCGATACCAGCGTGGAGTTTCTTGCTCCTCCGCCGGAAAGAATCATTTCATGAAACGCCGGCTTGCGTGTGGAATGTGACTTATTTATGACGAACCGGAGTACCGCATCGGTAATCGAGGTCGCAGTCAACGCAGTAGCTGTTGCGACGACATCTTGTTTTCGGCACCGTCCGCATCTCCGAAGAAAGTCGCGCACAAACTCGCGACCGAATTCCTCGCGCCCCGCGGTCTTGGGAGGTCGTTTCTTGAAGAAAGCTCGCTGTAAAGTTTTCCGAACGACTTCCTCGAGTACCGTCCCGGAAGCTGCGATTTTACCGCCGCGGTCGAACGGCTGGCCGAATAATTTGTCGGTGACCGCATCGATCACCATGTTGCCGGGACCGGTGTCGAAGGCGAATACATCGGCCGGGGCTGCGCCAGCGGGGATGGCGGTAAGGTTCGCGATGCCGCCGATGTTTTGCACAATTCGGCCCACACGCGCGTCGCGGAAGAGCATGTAGTCTAGAAAAGGAACAAGCGGCGCACCTTTACCGCCGGCCGCCATATCGGACGGACGAAAATCCGAAACCACGGGCGCTCCGACTCTCGCCGCGATGATCGCTGCCTCTCCGGTCTGCCACGTGGCTGCCAGTTTGCGCCCGAGAAAGCGCTGCGGCTCGCCTTGATGATAGAGCGTTTGCCCGTGGCAGCCGACTAGATCCACCTTGACGCGGACCTGGCGCTCGGTGGCGAGCACGGTTTCGGCATATAGTTCGCCCAGCAAGAAATTCAGCCGCGACAGATCGGCTACGCTGGCTTGCGGAGCGTTCATCGCGGCAAGCACCGCTGCGCGAACTTTCCTCGGGTAAGGGTATTCGGCATGCCCAAGTAATTTGAAGCTTGTGGGCGAACGCGCTTCGATTCGCACCAGTGCCACGTCGACGCCATCGGCTGAAGTCCCGCTCATCACTCCGGCCACGATCATGGATTTCTTCTTCATTATTTGCGTGGAAGCTGTACCTCTTCATGATTCAGAGCTTTCAGACGCACTTGCTCGCCGAATTCCCAGAGCTTGCGAGAAAGCTTTTCAACTGTTGCGGCGAACGTTGGTTTTGACTGGCGCAAAATCTTCGCTGACTTCTTCTTGAATGCCAGCACTCGTCCCGCAGCTTTTTCGGCGAGCTTGGCGAACGTCACGTCTTTCTCTGCGGTCTTTACCAATTCTTCGTAAGCCTGCACAACATGGTCTTCGCGATGACAGACCAGGCACATATCTCCACCCACGCGAATGTGTTCGACCGCTGCCTCGCCTATCGGAGCCGCCGCCAAGACTCCGCCCATCTCGAGATCGTCCGACACGACCAGATTGCGATAGCCGAGGCGCTTGCGCAGAATATCGGCGATCCACACTTTCGAAAGCGATGCTGGAGTCTGATCGCGCGTGACCTGCGGATATGCTGCGTGCGCGATCATCACCATCGGCATCTGAGCGCGAAGCGTGCGATAAGGGAGCAGGTCCTCGGCCCAAAGCTTTTTCAGAGGCTTCTCGATTACGGGTAGAGCGTGATGGCTGTCGAGTTTGCCCTCGCCCAGGCCGGGGAAGTGCTTGCCGCATCCCAGCACACTTGCGGCACGCAACCCAGCGAGAAATTCACGCGCATAGGTGATTGTTTCGCGTGGATTCATGGAGACTACTCTGGAACCCATCACGGCGCTCGAAGCTTCGAATGCCAGGTCGAGCACGGGTGCGAAGTCGACGTTGAACCCGAGCGCGAGGCAGTTTTCCCCGATCACTTCTCCATGCTTGCGGTAAAGTTTGCGGTCGCCGGTGGAGAAGACATCTGCAGCGGCGGGCGTTGGTCCGAGCAGGTCGCGAAAGCGATCTACGCTTCCGCCTTCGAGATCTACGCTCGTGAACAGTGGCATTGAAACGCACTTCTGACAGTCGCGCAGGAGTCGCCAGGTCTGCTCTGCATTTTTTATGTTTCGCGCAAACAGGATCACTCCTGCTGGCTGGAGCCGCTTGAGCAGGGAACTCAGGCGCGGCGTCATCTCGGCGCCGTCGAAGCCGACGATCAGCAGCTGGCCGATCGGAATATTTGAACGCTTGCTCTTGGCTGACATGTTAAATGGCGAACGACCCTCGAACCTTCATTCCTCCGCGTACTCTGCGTCCTCTGCGCTTAGATTTCTTTCTTCAATTCCGCCAGCAGGTTCAGTGCCTCCAGCGGCGTGAGCCGGTTCAAGTCTACTTCGCGCAGCTTCTCTAAAACCGGTTGCGAGAGCGGCGTGAAGATCGTTAATTGCGTCGGCGGAGGAGTAGCGCCGGGCGAAAGATGGTCCGTTGCAAGGCGCTCCACGGATTCATGCTCGGCGAGCACCTCTCGCGCGCGTGCGATTACTTCATTCGGCAGGCCAGCCAACTTGGCGACTTCAATGCCGTAGCTGCGATCGGCCGCTCCGGGTTCAACTTTGCGCAGAAAAACGATTCCGCCTCCGGTTTCTTTAACCGAGACGTGATAGTTCTTTACGCCTGCAAGCTGCTCGGCCAGTTCTGTCAGCTCGAAATAGTGCGTGGCGAATAGGGTCTTCGCCCGCACCCTGGCGTGCAGATACTCGATGGCGGCCCAAGCAATCGCGAGACCGTCATAAGTCGAAGTGCCTCGACCCACCTCATCTAGAAGAATTAAGGATCGCGGCGTTGCCGTGTGGAGAATCGCTGCCGTCTCCGTCATCTCTACCATGAATGTAGATCGGCCGCGGGCAAGATTATCGCTTGCGCCGATGCGGGTGAAAACGCGGTCGACCACGCTGAGGCGCGCTGAACGGGATGGAACGAACGATCCCATCTGCGCGAGAATCACGATCAGCGCAGTCTGTCGCAGGTAAGTAGACTTGCCACCCATGTTCGGCCCAGTCAGCAGCAGAATCGTGTGCGTGGTTGCATTCAGATAAAGATTGTTGGGGACGAAGCGATCGCTGCCTCCGGCCATTTCTTGATGCTCGATTACCGGATGGCGGCCCTCGACGATTTCGAGATCGCCGGCATCACCATCCGTCGATGCTATCAATAGCGGTCGACAGTAATTCCGTAGCGCCGCGATGTGCGCCAGCGAAGCGAGCACATCGACCTCAGCCAGGGCCAGCGCGGTTTGACGGATTCGTTTTGCCTCGAATGCGATCGCGGTGCGTAACTCAGTGAACAGCCTCCGTTCGATTTCGACAATCTTTTCCTGCGCGTCGAGAATCTTGGCCTCATACTCTTTCAACTCAGGAGTAGTGAATCGCTCCGCGCCAACAAGAGTCTGTTTGCGCTCATAATCCTGCGGAACCAGATGCAGGTTCGGCTTCGAAACCTCAATGTAGTAGCCGAAAATAGAATTGAATTTCACCTTGAGCGAAGTGATTCCGGTGCGGCCGCGCTCGCGCTGTTCGATCTGCGCCAGCACTTGCTTGCTGTTGCGGGAGAGCTCGCGCAGTTCGTCCAAATCGCGATCTACGCCCGCGGCAATGACACCGCCGTCGGCGAAACTCAGCGGCGGTTCCGGCACAATTGTGGTGTCGATGCGGGAACGCAGATCACCGAGCTCGTCGAGTGATCCATGCAGAGCCTTCAGCCGCTCTGCCGACAAGCGTGCGACTGCGGCTTTAATGGCGGGAATCTTTTTGAGCGACGAGGCCAAAGCAAGTACATCGCGCGGGTTCGCCGCCTCGAGCGTTACACGGCTCAAAAGGCGCTCCAGGTCGAGCACGCCATCAAGCGCGCGGCGGAGTTCTTCGCGCGCGATGGTATTCTTCACGCCAGATTCCACAGCATCCAGGCGGGCGTTGATTTCTGCGAGATCGAGCGACGGCCGCAGCAACCATGCGCGCAGCAGGCGCTTGCCCATGGGCGTAACCGCAGCGTCGATCGAGCGAAACAGAGTAATGCCCGCGTCCGTTCCGGCAAACAGCGGTTCAATCAATTCGAGATTGCGAACTGTCACCGCATCAAGCACGAGACAATTCTGCCGCTCGTACCAGCCAATGCGATCGACGTGATCAAGCGATCCGCGCTGCGTCGAGCGCACATAATAGAGAATCGCGCCCGCAGCAGCCGCAGCAGCCGTATGTCCCGCCAAGCCAAATCCCTCAAGCGACAAAACTCCAAAATGATTTTCGAGGAGTGGAATCGCGTGGTCGGGAGCGAAGATCCAGTCGTCCAGCGGAGTCTCGGCACACGCGCTCCCCGCTGCGCGCGGCTGAGGCGTTTGCGTTGGCAAAGGCTGAGTCAGCAATGGCCGGCTCGTCCTGGCATTAAACAGCGGCGCTGCCGAGCCATACAGCAACTCTTTCGGCCGCAGTTGCTCTAGTTCTTCCTGCACTCGCCGCAGAGCGCCTTCGCCGGAGAACTCCGTCGCGCGAAATTCGCCGGTGGAAAGATCGAGGGCCGCGAACCCTACGCGCTCGCCGACCTGAGCCAGGGCGGCCAGGAAATTATTCTCCTCGGAGCCGAGCAGAGAATCGGCTGCCGTTCCGGGCGTGACTACGCGTGTCACCTCGCGCCGCACCAGCTTTGTCCCGATCTGTTTCTTCACGAGCCGTGCATCCTCCATCTGCTCACAGATGGCTACTTTGAAGCCTTTGCGGATGAGCTTGCCGATGTAGCCTTCGGCTGCGTGGTGCGGCACGCCACACATGGGTACGGCGATGCCCTTTTCTTTGTTGCGCGACGTCAGCGTAATCTGCAGCTCTTTAGAGGCGACGATGGCGTCGTCGAAGAAAAGTTCGTAGAAGTCGCCCAAGCGAAAAAACAATAGCGCAGTCGGATGCTCTTTCTTGACGGCTGCATATTGCCGCATTAGCGGTGTGGACGGCTCGGTCATGGGTTAAGTCAGAGTGCGCGCTTGGCGCGGATTATAACAAGTTCAAAGTAGCAAGGTTTCAAAGTTTCAACATCCCTGCACTTCGAAACCTTCTTGACGCAGCTTCTCCCTCAATGTTTAGCTGATACATGGAACTAAGGAAAGATCCCATCACTCGCTCCTGGGTTATGACAGGAGATGACCTTGCCGATGGCGTGCCACGTCCTGAAACCGTCTGCCGTTTCTGCCCGGATTCCCCCAATCGCACGCAGGTGATCGCCGCGGCGCCCAACGCCGTGAGTTGGTCGGCGCAATCGGTAGTTCATCCCACGCCGCTCTACCACATCGAAGGCGAGCCCGGACGCCGCGGAGACGGCATTTACGACCGCATGAGTTCAGTGGGAGCGCACGAAGTTCTGGTGGAAAATCCCAGGCATGACCGCCAGCTCTGGCATGCCAGCGACGAAGAGATCGGACAGTTCTTGCGCCTTGCCTCCGAACGCATTCTGGATCTTAAACGCGACCCGCGCGTGAAGTACGTCAGCCTGTTCAAAGATCACGGGCCCAACGCCGGGCAGGAATTTGCTCATCCCACTTCGCAACTGACCGCCACCATGTTTGTTCCGCGCCGAGTGCTTTACGAGCTGCGCGCAGGCCGCGAATATTTCCAAGCCAAAGAGCGCTGTGTCTTCTGCGACATTCTCGCCCAGGAGGAACGCCAGGCCACGCGCGTGATAGAAGCGCACGGCGATTACGTGGCTCTCGGTCCCTATGCCCCGCGCGTGCCCTACGAAACCTGGATCATCCCCCGTAATCACGATGCGTCGTTCGAGCGCACGGGATTATCCAAGCCGGGATTGCGAACGAATCTTGCGGCGCTGCTGCGGCGAACGTTGCAGCGGGTTCGAGCACTTACGGAAGGTTTCCATCTCGTGCTGCACACTTCCCCGAACAGTCTGCATCCCTCTAAGACTTTGGGTTATTGGAAGACGATTGATGACGACTACCACTGGCATATCGAGATCATGCCGGTCATCGCCGCCAAGGCTCGCTCCTACACGTTCAAAGAAGTTTACTATTCGCCGGTCAGTTCTGAGACCGCGGTGAAGCAACTGCGTGAGGCGAGGATCGATGGCTAAGGCGTCCGCTAAGCCTGCTGACGCTTGGGTCACGGGGCTCATCCCCATGGCGTTTGTTGCTGACGTCCAACGCTCGGTAGATTTCTATAGATTGCTGGGCATGGAAGTGCGTGGCAGCGTGAAAACCGGCACCGGCGATCTGCAGTGGGCGCACGTCGCTTGCGCGCAAGCCAATTTAATGTTCGCTCGCGCCACGGAACCGGTTGTCCCCAGCCAACGGCGGTGTTGTTCTATCTCTACTCGCCCAACGTGGTGACACTCCGGGAACATTTGAGGGCGGAGGGCGTCCACGTTTCTTCTATCACCTATCCTGACTACATGCCCAAAGGTGAAGTTCGCGTCGAGGACCCGGACGGCTACACCCTGCTCATCGGCCAGGCTGGCTGAGCGAGGCTTCGCAGACGCATGATAAGATGTACATGGTCATACAACATGACCATATACACTATGAAGACAATTCCCGCCGGTCAATTTAAAGCGCAGTGCCTGCGAGTGATGGAGGAAGTCCGAACCAAGCGTTCGCCGGTCCTCATTACAAAACGCGGCAAGCCGCTCGCCAAGCTAGTCCCCCCCGACGAAAAGCTTCCTGACATTCTGGGATGCCTCGACGGAAAGATCGAGATTCTCGGCGACATCATTTCGCCCGTGACTCCGCTGGAGGACTGGGAAGGCTTGAAGTGATCCTTCTCGACACTCATGTTTTGGTCTGGACAGTTTCAAGTTCAAGCCGACTGTCGCGCGAGGCCACACACCAAATTCGCAAGGCCCAGACACAAGACGGCTGCGCCATAGCTTCAATTACACTCTGGGAGCTAGGCCTCTTGTTCCAAAGGAATCGCCTACGCGGTTCTGGGACGATTGAAGCCTCCGTCCGCGAGATTTTGGACCGCTCCCGAGTGCACGTAATGGAAATCACGCCGGACATTGTTGCCCTCGCGATGAGCTTCCCTGAGAGCTATCCCAAAGATCCGGGTGACCGTCTTATCGGCGCAACCGCACGGGCCTTGGGAATCACTCTGATCACGCAGGATGAGAGAATTCTTGCCAGTCCCCTCGTGCGCTCGGTTTGGTAGGCGATCGGTTTCCGATCCATTTACGTGATGCGGTTCGTCTTCTTGTACTCGTCAAATTTCTCCAAAAACCGGTCAATGTCTTTCTTCTGCAAATAGTAAGGCGTAGACAAGCGCAGCTTGTGCGGGTCGCCGCCGCGGATGCGGATCTTGTGCGTCTTCCACAGCCAGTTTTCTAAATCCATGCGCGGCACCGGTGGCACATTCACCGTCACAATCGCGCAGCGCAAGGCAGGATCGGGCGAGGTCCACGATTCGGCTCCGCGCTTCTTCATTTCATCGAGAATGTAGTCGGCCAGCTTGCGATGGCGGCTTTCAATGCGGTCGAGCCCAATGTCGTTCGCCAGTTTGATTGACGCGCGCAGCCCCCACAGCGCCGGCACGTTCGAGCTGCCGATGCGTTGAAAGCGTTCCGCGCGAATCTTGGAGTCGTCCCAGCCTTCGGTGACGATCGTGTTCCACATGCGGTCGATGACTTCATCGCGCACATAGAGAAAGCCGGAGCCTTTCGGCGCCTGCAGCCACTTGTGCGGGCTCGATGAATACATATCGCAGCCGAGGTCGTGCACGTTGAGGCGCATCATGCCGGCCACGTGCGCGCCATCGACCGCCGAAAGAATTCCCTTCGATCGGGCAAGCCCGCAAATCTCTTTCGCAGGCAGCACTACGCCGGAAAACGTTGTGATGTGGCTGAAGAAAATGACGCGCGTGCGCGGCGTGATGGCATCGTTGAATAAATTCAGAACCTGCGCCGCATCTTTCACCGGCCGGGGCAGAGTGACTCGCTTCACCACGACGCCATAACGCTTCGCCTTCAAATTCCACGGATGCTCGCCGCCGGGATGCTCCTGGTCAGTCATCAACACTTCATCGCCGGCTTTCATGTCGAGGCCGTTGGCGATATAGCTGTTGGCCTCCGTGGCATTGCGCAGCAACGCGATCTCATCGCGATGGCAGCCCACGAATGCCGCCAGAGGATCGCGAAACTCATTCCATGCGCCGTATCCCCAGATGGGATAGTCTTCGGGATCCTGCTGATCCATTCTCTCGGTGGTGGTATAGCCGTCGAAAACTGCGCGCAGCACAGGCGCGGGGCTGGAGCCGACGGTGCCGTTGTTCAGGTAAATCTCGTCGGCGGGAATCAGAAATTGCTTGCGCAATTCAGCCCAGTAAGCGTCTTCGTTCTTGTCGTTCTTACCCTGATCAAGCAGCGAGTGATCGGGCAGCGGCGGAATCTTCTCGAGCTGCGCGAACAGATTGCCCCGAAAGGCGAGGGAAGCGACGAGCCCCGCAGTGGCGGTGGTGAGAAAGTGACGGCGATCGAGCATGAGCCCTCCGGTCTTACGGATGACGGACGGCGCTATGGTACGACCATTGGTTTGTCGTGGACAAGCGTGAAGCGGTAAATCTACGCGTTAATAGTTAACCGAGCCGGCTAATAAGATCGACTGCGGGCTGCCGAGGGCGCCTGTGTAGGCGACACTCACGGAGGCGACAGCAGAGTAGGGAGAGGTCGCGAAAAATGTCACAGTGACCGTGCAACTTGCCCCGGGAGCCAGTGTGGCCCCGCAGTCGTTGGTTTCGGTGAAGTATCCCTTCGCGTTTTCCAGGCCAATCGACTGGATCGATTCGGTTCCTTGCCCGATATTTGTGAGCGTCGAAGTGAGCGTGGCGGTCGATCCGATCTGCACGTTTTGGAAATTCAAATACGCCGGGGAAATACTGAGAGCGGTCCGCCGGAAAAGCGAGATAACCGCGCTTCCGACAGTGTTGCTTCCTACCGTGAGCAGATCGAGCATTCCATCGCCGTCGAAATCCCCGACGATCAGTGAGCCGGCATAAATGGGTGCATTCCAATATTGAGGATTTTGAAAAGTGCCGTCCCCGTTGCCAAGCAGCAACGTTGCGAACTGCAAATCCTCATATTGAGAATTTGTCATTAAGACCACGTCCAAGTTGTTATCGTTGTTAAAATCTGCGAGTTGTATGTTGCCAGCGCTCGGAGCCAGCGGAAATCCGCTTCCGTTGATGAAATTACCCCCGCCGTCGCCGAGCAGGATCGAGAGGCTGCCGGAGACGATATCCAGATTGCCGTCACGATTTAGATCACCCACCGCAGCGGTGCCCGCGGAGTAATGGCCGCTAACACCGAACGGTAAGGTGTAGACCACCGGCTTACGGAAAGATCCATGGCCGTCACCAAAATTGACGTCCACGAATGACTCATCGTCCTCGAGATCGGGTACAGCTAAATCGAGATTCCCATCATGGTTAAAGTCTCCCGCGGCCGGAATGCCGAATGCCAGGGTGCTGTCGAGGCCGGTTTTACCGCCAAAGGTACCTGCTCCTCGTCCCAGGTATTCGTTAGAAAACCAGTCGTCATCTCCAACTGGAGTTGCGGTGATCAGGTCAAGTTCGCCATCCGCGTTGAAGTCGCCGACCAAAAGCGGCTCGCCAGCGTTGGCTCCCGTTCCAGCCAGAATGAAGCGGCCATCGCCGGTGCCCAGGGCGACGAACAAAGCATCGTATCCGCCATCGGCGAAAATAAAACTGCATGCATACCCGAATGCCAAATCCAGATTGTTGTCACCGTTGAAGTTACCGACAACCAAAGAATTAATGCCGCCGCAATTTTGGCCGGAATTGATATCCCCGATATTGAACGTCGTCGAGATCGGCGGCTGGAAGGTTCCATCTCCATTCCCCAGAAGCACTTCAATGGCGGAAGCCCCGTGAGCAATGGCGAGGTCAAGCTTTCCGTCGTTATTAAAGTCGGCCACAGCGAACGCGGACACATAGTCTTCTGCGGGCAGGCTCACGCGAGTATCGAATCGAGCAAATGCCACCGCCGACGCCGGCTGGCTAACCATAAAGTAAACAACATTCGAAATTCCGTCAGCAGCCGACGGATTAGTCACGGTGATCGAGGCGGTTAGCGGCTGGGCGATATCGGCCGCAGTAATGGTCGCCTGAAGCAGACTCGATGAAACAAACGTCGTCGTTCTGGCCGATCCGTTCCAGTTCACCACCGCATTCGAAGCGAACCCTGTGCCGCTGACGGTGAGAGTGAACGCCGCGTGTCCGGGGGCAATGCTCGTGGGCGTGAGCGGCTGGTTCACGAAGGGAACGGCACTCTGCTGAGCCAAGGCCGCAGTGCCAGCCGCAATAATTCCGAGCAACCATGCGAAGAGAAGAAGCGACCGAGTAATCGCGGAAACACATCGGTTCATGGAAAAAAGTCCTCCTTGGGCGAACTTCACGCGGGGAAAAAGGCCGGAAATGCTAGGGGAATTGCAGAACGGTTCGAATATACGGGCGCTGCTTTAGTGTGTCAAGCCTCGCCCGGAAACGGTGTCGCGTCCCGCGATCCACTCAAAAGATATCTGATCCCGTAAGCAAGATTGACTGCGGACTTCCCAGGGCGCCTCCATAAGTTATTCTCACAGACGCGCTGAACAGGGCATCACCCTGCTTGGGAGTCAGAGCAACGGTAATTGCGCAACTCGCCCCAGGAGCCAGGGTTGCGCCGCAATTATTGCTTTCCGTGTAATTTCCTGCCCCGTCGATCAACTGAATCGATTCGATTGACTCATTCCCCTGGCCGGTATTCGTCAAGGTGGAGATGAGAGTGCTGCTCGACCCTTGGTTGACGGTCCCAAAATTCAAAACGGCTGGCGAGATAGCGAAGTTGGTTTGCAGGAAGAGTGATAAGGTCGTCTCTCCGATTGTGGCATCTGTTATCTCCGTGCCAGCGGCGACCATATCGAGTTTGCCGTCGCCATTGAAGTCCCCCACAGCCATGTACGCCGAATAGTCCAGCGCCGCCCAGTTCAGCGAACTCTGAAATGTACCGTTGCCGTTGCCTAGCGTCAGACCCACGACTTGCTGCTCTGAGGGATAGCCCAGATTTCCCATTACAACCACATCCAATTTGTTGTCGTTGTTAAAGTCCGCAAGCTGTAAGCCCTCAAGTTGCACGTTAGCACCGACCACGGTGACCCCTGGCTCTTGCTTGAATGTGCCGTTTTCATTTCCAAGAAACACGCCGAGGTTGGTTGTCACGATGTCCAGGTAGCCATCTCCGTTGATATCTGCGGCCGCGGACGAGCCTTCGTTCAAAAATCCATCTCCGTGTCCTGGCTCCGGATATAGGATCGGACTGTTGAAGTTGCCATTGCCATCGCCCAGGAACACATAGAGGTCGCTGGTGAGTCCCCAGTAATCACGCCCTGGTATAACAAGATCGAGTCTTCCGTCATGATTGAAGTCGCCAACCGTCGGCACACCCCACGCATAGATATCAACCATTCTGCGCGCACCGCTGAAAGGACCCACACCCGTCCCTAGACTGACTGCGGGATAGTAGTTTATTCCCTCGTAATCTGCCGCTATGGTCACCACGTCGAGATCGCCGTCAGCGTTGAAATCGCCAGTGACCAGCGGCCAGCCGGCGACAGATCCGTTCCCTGTGAGCGTGAAACGACCATCCCCAGTGCCCAGCAATGTGTATAGGAGAAAACTTTCGAAGCCGCCGCTTTGATTTGGCTCGGGGCTCGCCACCGCCATGTCCGTGTTTCCATCCCCATTAAAATCCCCCACTAATAGGGAATAAAAAGCAATGCTGAAATTGGTGACGATCGGCGCCTGGAACGTTCCGTCTCCGTTTCCCAGGAAAACTTCAACGGTTGTGGCTGCACCATTAGTGGCTATCGCTACGTCAAGCTTCCCATCATGGTTGAAGTCGGCGACGGCGAGGCCGGAGATATAAGATTCCGACGGCAGAGTCACGGGAATGTCGATCCTCGCGAAGCCCACTGCAGAGCTTGAGGCGCCGACCATGAAATACAGCGCGTTTGAGGCTCCGTCGGTGGCCGACGGATTCGCCACGGTAATCAAGGCGGTCGTCGCGTACGCAACGTCTGCGGCAGTGATGGCGACCTGGAGCTGGCTGGATGAGATAAACGTGGTCGTTCTAGCCGAACCGTTCCAGTTCACCACCGCATCCGAGGCAAAGCCGGTGCCGTTGACGGTGAGAGTGAAGGCGGCATGTCCCGGGGCAACGCTTGTGGGCGAGAGCGGCTGGTTGACGAAGGGAACGGGATTATGCTGAGCCAAGGCCGCTGTGCCAATCGCAATGGTGCCGAGCAAGGATACGAAGAGAAGAAGCGAGCGGGCGATCGCGGAAACACGCCGGTTCATGGAATACAGTCCTCCTTAGGAGAAAACCAAGTCGAGGGGAAAAGGCCGGGAACCTCTGGGGGGATTTGCGGATCGGCTCGAGTATACGGGCGCTGCCTTATCGTGTCAAGCCTTGTCTGAAAAGGCTTCCCGGATAACCCCAAGGGGCAAGATCGCGTCTAAGGAAAGCAGAAGTGTGGGATTCGCGCTTGTGCTCCGGGCGTATAATGTCGTTAATAAGTAAGCGGGCCTTAAAGGAGTTCCCCATGAAATCGCGTTGGTTGGCATTCTCTGTGGCAATGGCGGCGTTCAGCACAGCACCCTTGATCGTGGCGCAAACCCAGACTCCCGGTCAGGCTCCGACTCAAGCTCCAAGTCAAACCCCCGCTCAAACTCCGAGTCAAACTCAGCCTCCCACTCACGACCCAGACAACGGCCAGCCGAAAGCCAGCGATGTGCAAAATGCGCCGAAACAGGCTCCCGCGGCGTTACCGACCAAGGACGACGACCAGATCAAGCACGACGGCTCCGAGGCTGATGTGGATGCGGTAGGGAACCGCAACGTCGGTTGCACGCGTGGCATGGGCAACTGGTACACGGTAGAGGGTCAGGTCTCGCGCGGTCGAGTTTACGCCCAGCAGATCGAGGCGCAGATCAAGCTGGTCAACGATCCCGTAGTCACCGAGTATGTAAACCGCATCGGCCAGAATCTGGTGCGTAATTCAGACGCGCAGGTTCCGTTCACCATTAAGGTGATTGATTCCGATGTAGTGAACGCCATGGCACTCCCAGGCGGATTCTTCTATGTGAACTCCGGCCTGATCCTCGCGGCCGACGAAGAAGCTGAAATGGCTGGCGTGATGGCGCATGAGATTGCCCACGTGGCCGCTTGCCACTACGGCCGTGAAATGACGCGCGCGCAGCTATTGCAATTGGCTACGGTTCCATTAATCTTCATCGGCGGCGGGATTGGCTACGGAGCCTACGAAGCGTCAGGCCTCGCGATTCCCATGACATTTCTGAAGTTCTCGCGCACGTTCGAGGCGCAGGCCGACTACCTCGGCGTGCAGTATATGTACCGCGCCGGCTATGACCCCTCGGCGTTCATCTCCTTCTTCGAAAAGATTCAAGCCATGGAGAAGAAGAAGCCCGGCACTCTGGCCAAGGCGTTTGAAACTCACCCGCCGACCGCCGATCGCATTGAGAAGTCGCAGGAAGAAATTCGAAAAATTCTGCCGTCGAAGCAGCAATACATTGTGACCACCTCGGAGTTCGATGAAGTCAAAGCGCGGCTGGCATCGATCGAAAATCGCCACAAGGTTATCGACCCCAAGGACGCGAACAAGCCCAGTTTGCGGCGAACCTCCGCCGGCAGCGATACCGGCAGCGGAACTTCGACGACTGACGATGACCGCCCAACCCTAAAGCGGCGGGATGATTCGACAAACTGACCAGACAAGCAGTAAGGATCAGCGAACCGGCGGCCTAGGCCGCCGGTTTTGCGTTGACGGGGTCAATGGGAACTGTGATGTCAAAAACGTATATTGACATCACCCTCCGAGTCCGATAGGCTAGGTGAGGTATGGCTAGAATCCCTAGAATTCCATTCACGCTACGAATGGAGCCCGAGGAACGTTCCGCGTTAGAGAACCTGAGTAAGGTCGAGGGACGCCCCATCAATCAGCTCTTGAACGAGGCTATCAAAAGCTACTTGAGCCGGCGGGGGCGAAAGGAGCGCAGCTTGGAAGCTAATCTGGCGAAGCTTCGGGCCTATCGCATGCGCGATCCTGGATTCCAAAAGGCGATCGCGGCGTTTGCGAAGGCCGAAGCGAGCTTGAAGGATCCGCTTGAGGGTGAGCCGATCGAGGAGTTCGCAGTCACAGATGCGCGCAGGCCGGGCCCTGTTCAAAGCAAAATCCGTAAAGCTTTGAATGCCTAACTGGGACGAAGATAGTCCCCGGCTGCGGGACAACCTCACTCAGGTCTTGAAAGAGATCGCCCGCAGGGCGGGGTTACGCGAGATTCCAACTGTAGAACTGGCGAGACGCTGGCAGCGCTCTTTCATGGAAGGGTTGAACGTACCCGACTCGCGATACGCCGGAGCGTTTCGAGGCGAACGAGGTCTCGAAAATATTCAAGTGAAAGTCGGGGCGAATCGTGGCGTGAACGCGATGCGGATCGCCGCCGCATTACGGCGCTTTGAGGCGACGCTCCAAACCCTTGTGGCAGATCTGGACAAGCTGTTGCCGATCGGCCACGAACTGGACGCCGACGAACTAGCGGCCGTCATCGACCTTTGCGCATGGGTGCATGCAGAGTGGATACGCATCCATCCATTTGCTAACGGCAACGGACGAACTGCGCGGCTTTGGGCCAACAGCTTGGCAATGCGTTACGGCTTGCCGCCGTTCATCCGCCTGCGCCCAAGACCCAACTCTGGATATGCCGAGGCCGGGGCCAAGGCCATGAATGGCGATTGGAGACCAACCGCCATTGTCCTACGACGATTGCTGGATGATTTTCCGGGTGGCAGTGATTTTCTCGACGAAGAATAACGGCCTCGGCGTCTAGCTGCTTCGGTCTCCGCCCCTGCCCACATTTCCTGCGGAACCATTCCCCAAACGACGAGATTCACACCCATCTGTGACCCCGGTCACAGCCCAATGTTGTCGAGAGCAGCTACTCTGAGCTACCCTAGCCGTATAGAGTGAGCAAGCAAGGAGCAGCTTTTCTATGGCCGAGAACACACTCACCATCACCGACAATCGCACAGGTCAGATGTACACCGTTCCGGTCGAGAACGGCACCATCCGCGCGATGAGCCTGCGTCAGATCAAAACCGGTCCCGACGATTTCGGGCTGATGACGTACGATCCTGCGTTCATGAACACGGCGTCGTGCCGCAGCAGCATTACCTACATTGACGGGGACAAGGGCATTCTGCGCTATCGCGGCTATCCCATCGAAGTGCTGGCCGAGCGCTGCACCTTTCTGGAAGTTGCCTACCTTCTGCTGTTCGGTGAATTGCCCAACCAGGGCGAACTCAAGACTTGGGTGTACGACATTACTCACCACACCATGCTCCACGAAGCGACCAAAAAGTTTATGGAGGGATTTCGCTACGATTCCCATCCCATGGGCATGTTCGTAAGCACGGTGGCCGCGCTTTCCAGCGTCTATCCGGAAGCTCGCGACATTCACGATGCCGAGAACCGCATGCACCAGATCGTTCGTCTCATCGGAAAAGTTCCTTCGATCGCAGCTCTGTCATACCGGCACAATGTTGGATTTCCCTACGTCTACCCGGACAACGATCTCAGCTACACCGAAAACTTTATGAACATGCTTTGGAGAATGGTCGAGCCGAAATATGTGGCGAATCCCGTTCTCTCCCGCGCGCTCGACATCCTGTTTATTCTGCACGCCGACCACGAGCAGAATTGCGGCACCAATGCCATGCGCTCCGTGGGCAGCGCCCAGACTGATCCATATTTGTCACTGGCGTCGGCTGCCTCGGCGCTCGCCGGTCCACTACATGGTGGGGCGAATGAAGAAGTATTGAAGATGCTCGATGAAATCGGCACGAAGGACAATGTGCCAGCTTTCATTAAGAAAGTAAAAGACGGACACGGCAAGCTGATGGGCTTCGGACACCGCATTTACAAGAACTACGATCCGCGGGCGAAGATCATCAAATGGTCGTCTGAGCAGGTTTTTGAAGTTACGGGCCGCAACCCCAAGCTCGATATCGCTCTCGAACTGGAGCGCATAGCTCTGGAAGACGACTATTTCAACAAACGCAAGCTGTATCCCAATGTCGACTTCTATTCCGGCATCATGTACCAGGCCATGGGCTTTCCGCCGGCAATGTTCACGGTGCTGTTCGCGATCGCCCGCACAGTAGGATGGCTGGCGCAATGGCAGGAACTGGTGAACGATCCGGAGCAAAAGATCGCCCGTCCCCGCCAGATCTACACGGGATACGACCAGCGGGAATTTATACCGATGGAAAAGAGAGCCGCTGCAAGCGTTCCCGCGCGCTGAACAACGGGAAGGGCACGGCTTAAGCCGTGCCGCAAGACTAGAGCACGGGAAGGGCACGGCTTACGAGGATGCGGAAAAACTCACAAACGCATGCAGCGGCCGCGTAAGGCCTCTAAAAATCAATCAGGGCTTAGCCCTCGTGGTCAACCTCGCGTTGGCATTGTGTTTTTCCGCAACCGCTTCAGCCGTGCCGTAAAACGTAACAACGACTTCCCGCTTTAGCGGCTGAGGTAAACGTTTTAATCTGACGATTACGCAGCGTGTTTCGTGGCCAGCGCGGCTACGTACTCTCGCCTCTCAGCCGGCGAGGTGATGACCTTCATCTCCTGCCAGTCGTAGGGCAATTCTTTTCCGCAATCGAGACAGGCTACATAAGTTCCGGTCAGAGCTGCCGCCTGGGGCCGCCGTCCCTTCCCGCGAATCGTTACCGGAAAACTGTACCGGGAATGCCAGCACCCAAAAAGCACGTCAATGAGTTTCGCTACCATAGAGCACCTTCCACACCCTGAACCTTCTAACCTGGATCATCCTAACTTGGACCATTTCACTGGGTTGTTGTGAGCGCGCGGTCTATCTGCAACTGCCACTTTTATCACGCAAGCACTCGATAACTTAGATTCATGTCGGAAGGAAATGGGTGCGTAATCCTTAGAACGAGAGTTGACGACGAGTTCCATTCCCTTCAAGTGTTTCTACGGACGCCACTTAGAGACCCGCGGGACAAAGATTATCTTCGCCTCGATTAGTATTCTCCGGGATTCAGAGGTAAAAGGATGTGACAACTGTCACGTGGAAAAGCGTCGGCTGTCACAAGTCAACTGAGGAAAACGAGGCACTTCAGTGCCCAGCGACCAACTGACAGCAGGAAGATCATCCGCCACCGCGATCTCACTAACCCCTATCCCCTGACCCCTGCTTTATGACAGATTCAAAGCCTTCTTGATCGTCCCGCGCTCGTTCTGAATTTTTTTCTGAAGAAGAGTAATCGCGTAGATCAGTTGCTCAGGCCGCGGCGGACATCCGGGAACATAAACATCGACCGGAATTACCTGGTTGACGCTTTGCACGAGCGCGTAGTTCTGGAATACTCCGCCGGAAGTCGCGCATGCACCCATGGAAATCACCCACTTGGGCTCAGGCATCTGCTCCCACAATTGCCGGATGACGGGCGCCATCTTGTTCGACACGCGGCCGGCAATGATCATCAGATCGCTCTGCCGCGGCGACGGACGAAACACTTCCGCGCCGAAGCGTGCAATGTCGAAGCGTGCCGCTCCCATCGACATCATCTCAATCGCGCAACAAGCCAGCCCAAACGTCATCGGCCAGATCGAACCTTTGCGCATCCAGTTCACCGCCGAATCAAGCGTGGAGAGCACAACCCCCTCAGGCGTGGGATTGCCGAAGGTAAGATCCTTGACCACCCGCTTGCCGTCTTCAATATCGACGTACGGGCCGAAATTCAACTCAGTGGACATGTGTCAATTGTAAATCAGGGAGGAGGTTTTCTTCGCGTCCTCCGCGGATGTTCTTCGCGAACTCTGCGCTCAAAGGCTTTTGATCAAGGTGCCAGACCGGAATCCCGGGGCCCGGCTCAATCTCTGGAATTACGTCGCTCGCCGGATAGCTTTTTCCGCCGACTGCGGCAGTTGCACAGGTACGAAGTATTCTTCGGGATAAAGATAGTCCTCGCCCGACTCGTCAATCACGCGAATCTGGTGCAACTTGGCCGCGGTCTCGTCCGCGACAACCTGGTAAAGCTTTCGCAATTCGAGCGCGGCGGCGTAATTCTTGTTTTTCACGCACACCGCGAACTGAAATTCGCTGCGTTTCATTGGATTTCCAGAATTCGCTGGTAATTATCCCCCTACAGTAGGTATATAATGTTCCGGGAAATACTTGACGAGCGTGTTGCTGGAAGACCACGCTGTAGTCTTGTCCCGGAGGGTAAGACATTGGCCTACGTTCCCATGGAGCTTTTGAAGTGCGTTGTTTTCCTTGGCTACATCGACCAAAAAGGAGAAGAACAGTTTGCTGGTTCAGCTTTTTGGATTTCTCGCCCTGGTCCCGAAGACATCAAGAACGATTACCGTCCGTGCTACTTGGTCACGGCTGGACATGTATTGGAAGACATCAAGAAGAGAGCGGCGGCGGGTGACAACCGTGTTCGTATTCGGATAAATCTTGCTGAAGGAATGCAAAAATGGATGGATACACCCATCGACTATTGGAAGTTTCATCCGAATTTTCCGTCAATGGATTTGGCTGTCCTAAAAATCGGCATTAGTGCCGCATGGGATCACGTAGCGTGGCCTATGGAGGCTTTCGTTAGTGAGCAGAGCATGTCAGATGATGGCCGTAAGATCGAATTGGGCGATGAGCTTTTCTTCGCGGGGCTATTTTGGCCACATACAGGAGAAAAGAGAAATATTCCAATTGTACGAATTGGCAATGTAGCAGCACTCAGAGGGGAGCCAGTGGTTAATAGCTATGGCAAGCCAATGGATGCTTACTTGGCCGAGAGTCGATCAGTAGGGGGATTGAGCGGATCGCCGACATTCGTTGATGTTCTCTTGGCAAAACAGACATACGTGGGTGAGCGCGCATGGCGTACAGGGCAATTCCCCGCCAAATTTAGATTAATGGGGGTAATTCACGGTCACTTTAACTCGGGGGATAGGCAACCAGACAATACGCTTGCCGAAGATGAAAAACTCGGAGTCAACCTTGGTATTGCAATGATTATGCCAGCTGATGCAATTTTGAAGGTGTTGGAGGTATTCGTGAAGGAAGAGGAAGAAGAAATAGAGGCTGCGCGTAATAAAAAGCGAACATTAGTGGTCGCCGATAGCGTTCCACAATCGAATGTAGCGGCGCAAGTGACGAGCACTGGAATAACAATTCCAGTGCCCACAAAAGAACAGTTTTTGACCGACCTAGGAAGAACGAGCAGTAAGAAGGATTAACTCCACCGCACGGGCGGAGTAGCGCCACCGATAATCGTGTGACCTAATGGTAGCGACCGGAAATGAATCAAAACGGCTCTGGAATGCTTTCGGCTTGGCGCACAGCTACGTCGCGCTTCTCGATCTGATGCAAAAAACTGGTGAACATTGGCTGCACGTCGAAGCGGCGATTTTACCGAAAACTGTACTCGTTCAAGTAGGACTGCAAGTAACCCTTGCCGACTGAATGATAAACGCCTCGCACCCCGTTCTTAACCAAGCTCCAGAATCCTTCCACGGTGTTCGTGTGAATATCGCCAACTACGTAGACCTTCGACGTGTGGTTAATCCGCTTGTGGCTGTAACCCATGTTCGGCATGTGCGAAATTCCATGATAGGCGTTGAGTTCGTCGGTAAAGACAGTGCTCTTGGGAAGGACGTATTCTTTAACCATCCCGAGCAGAGTCGAACCTTTGACGTCATCAGAAACCAGAGCCTTGATGCGGCCCTTGCGCTCAACAATTCCAACCACGGCAGTCTTAACCTTGTCCCCTGCCATCGGTCGGCCTGTGCCGCCCTTGCGCTTGCCGCCCATGTAGGTTTCATCCATCTCCACACCCTTGCCGCGTCCGCCGAGCCGTGGGGCTTTCTCATCGTCCAGCATGGAGCGAATCTGCTTAAACATGCGCCATGCGGTCTTGTACGTTACGCCTGTCTCTCGCTGAATCTGTTTAGCGGAGATGCCACAACGAGTGGCGGACATGAGGTAGATGGCATAGAACCAAGTCGTAAGCGGAGTGGGCGACTTGTGGAAGATCGTTCCGGCAGTCGGGTGAACGTGATGGCCGCAACGGTCGCAAGAGTAGGACGGGCGACTAGCAACGCGATGGTGCTTGGTGGTCGCTTCGCACTTGATGCAATAGATACCTTCCGGGTACAGGCGATTGCGAAGCCATTCAAGGCAGGTCGCATCATCTGGGAACTGTTTCTGGAAGTCTTTCAGGGTGTACGGCAGCATGTTCGGCTTGCGGTTATTGTGGGCCATTTGTTCACCTACTCTCAGGTAAAATCCTATCAAATGGCTGTACCTACTGTCAAGGGATAATTACCAATTCGCTTGATCTTCATCTCTCTTTCGCCAACGCCGTGCGCCTCGTACCAAAGCACTTCGGCATGACACATCGTACCATCGGCCAGCTTGATTGCTGTCGTCCCTTTTAGCTTTCTCCAGCGGCGCCCGCCATAAAGCTTTCGTAGTCGTCGCCGCTCGCGTACGCCCTTATCCGAGGCGATAATCTCAACGTCAAGAATTTGGCCGACGATCTTGAAAAACACGAAGCGATTCTACTCCTGCGTGCCGGTGCCCTGCGGCGTACCCTACAGCAAACCGTTCGACAGTCGAAGAACTCCGCATTTCGGCAACACCTTCAAGCGCGTTGCCGGAAAAGACGGGAGCGCGCTCAATAAGGGAAAGCTCCAAAGCGCTGGACGAAAAGCTCGATCATGTTGTCTCCGACACACTCTGGCGGCGGCCAAGAAACGAAAATCCCGGGGTCAGGCCAGAAGCGCGGCGCGGCGAGGTTCCAATTCTTCGGGGCATCGAGCATTATCAGGGCGCTTCTGGCGCCAGGTATGTTCTTCCATCGTACCGCCAGAAGCTGAAGGGCCAACTTCCCGACAATGTAATTGAAGCAAAAAAATTGAAGCCCGTAGAGTCGAGTTCCGGGATTGGGGCTGAAGATGTGGCTTTGGCTTCGAGTGTGCATCCGGGCTGCGCCCTCATAAGCCGTAAACCAGCACTGAACAAAAGGCGGGAGTATGAGGTCAGTTCTAAATCTCTCTCTAGCGTCTCTGGTAAAAAATGCGCCAGGAAGGGATTGATTCATGAGAGCGGCCTTCATGAAGACAAACGCTGCAAGGATAACTCCGTCCTTGGTCCCAAGAGAAAAAGGTTCGCCATCTAACATCGACCGCGAGAAGCGGTCCTTTATCTTGAGACTAAGAGCACTCATCCATTCGTTGTTGCACGCCCGGCATACGACGGGAAGTTTCATCTTGAATCTGTTTGCGTCGTACTCAATGGCAGGGGAGTCGAGTGTTGGGCGCTCCACGGCGCGATAGAGCATTTCCGGTAGGGCATCATTGAGCCATGCGTCCCAAATATGCTCCCCTCCGATCTCTACAGCATCGCTGAGGCAGAAAACGCACATCCTTGCCATTTCAACAACTTAGCACAGGCGATTAGCCCATCCGGGGGCCGACGAAGCATCGCAGTCTAGTCAGTCATCTATAGCATTACCCACATTGTTCTTACCCGATTTCCCTTGACTCGTTCTCGCAACCGGAACATACTATTAGCTGTAACGACAGCTCATTGAAAACTGAATATCGATAAGCTAAGTGCTTACCGGACAAGATTTTACAACCGGAATCCGGCGAATTTCGGTCCCGACAGAAATAGCCTGACTGATTCTAAAGAACTTAGGGAACGCCTGCGCGCCTAACTCCTTTGTCCGCAGGATTTTAGAGACAAGTTTCTTGGAGTCAATAATTTAGGCGGATTCAATGCATATCAACCAAACGACTGAGACCCTTTCCGAAGTTGATGCTTACACCGAGGGGTCCAGCACAGAAGAGTCCTTCAAGTTCTTTGGCACAGGGATTTCAATAAAGAACGCGAACCAGTGGACATGGTCAAACAGCGAAAGCATCGGCGCGATAAACGGGACTGCAAACGCAATGACGGTCACTTTATCGTCATCCACTGTCGATTGCTACCAGGAGATCCCGATTTTCGAGGACACGGTTTATCACACCTTCGTCTTTCAGCAGCCTGCAGGCAACACGAGTTGCCCGTAGGACTGAATCCCTTCAATATGTTCTAAGACGGCTTTTCTAGCCGTGACGCCGCCAGCCACAGGGCTGGCGGCTCTTTTTCTTCGGCCTTCGGGTTATCTTCGCGTGAGACCCGAGAATTCTCTGGCCAACTCCGCCAACGTAATTATCAGCATCATGGGATCGATCGGCGAACGCACGAAGCCATGCCTTTCGTAGAATCGCTGGGCGTCGCTGGAGATGGTGTGAACCAGGATTGCCCGGACGCCGGCAATGTTGGCTGCTTGCAGAGTGCGCAACACAGCGTCACGCAAAAGCCCCTGGCCCAGGCCGTGGCCGTGAAATTCGCGATCAACGGCAAGTCGACCAATAATCATGGCTGGAACGGGATCAGGCATGTTGCGCCGGACGCGGCCGGGAGCGCCGGCGTGCGCGACTGCTCCAACGGCCAACGCATAATAGGCTACCACTCGCAGGCCTAAGCACACTACGTAGGTGCGGGATGCGCCGCTTTCCTCATTCTGCAAGGCGCGGCGGCGCAGCCAGTCATCCAATGCCGGCTCGCCGCATTCGAACAGCGATAGATCGTGATCGTCGCGGAGCTTTTCTGGCGGGGTAAATGACTTCCCGCTCATTGCTCCCACGGAGCCGCGGTTCTCAGCAGACGCCGCAAGCGGGGATTGGCGGCTGGGGGACGGTCGAGCATCGACAGAAAGCGTTTGAAGTCCTCCGCGGGCAGCGAGAAATAACGCCGGTCGAGCAGGACAGCTTCGGCTTCGCGGCAAGCCGTTTCCAGCATGAAATCGGAACGATTGCGGCGCAAGGCGGTCGCCGCGCGGTCAATCAGAGCCTTCTGGCTGCGGGTCACACGCAGGTTGATGTTCTGGCTTCTGGTCTTGTCGGCCTTGGCTCCAGTGGCAGGCATGAGGCTCCTCTGTACGCACAACCAGTATACAACAGTGTACGCACAAAGGAGATACATTTGCTTGGGGGGAGCGTCCCGTCCCCGTCTGTCCCTGGTTTTGTCAAAGGGGGAGTGGAGTGCTGGAGGATCCGGGCGGGAGAACAGACTATAATCTTGATTATGACTAAGTACGAAGAGATAAAAGAGGCTGCTGTTGCAGGCGAGCGGCTGTTTCGGGAAAGGCAAAACCGCTGCTTGCAGTACGGCGTGCTGCTGTGGCGCAACTTCGCTTCCTACTGCGGAATTCCGTCCGACCAAATCAGAATGTGGCGCTGGAATGGATCGAACGCAGAGCCGGTTTTCGAGGACGCAGAGGCAGGCTACCTCTTCGCCCCTGCGGGCGCGATGAAGTTTGACGAAGAGAGCCAAAGCTGGCGTTTTGGCCTGCAAATAAGGCTGGGCGCACTCGGCTGGGTTCTCTGCCGGTTTGGGGTAGCCGATTCCGATGGGAAGGCGCTTGTGGAAGTTGCCGGAAACAAGGCACGAGTGGTCGATTTTAGTGACGAGAATCAGCGCAAAGGGCTTTACGACTACGTCGTGGAGGTAATTAAGGAGTGCTATCGAGAGGGAAATCCCCGTCAGACAATCGGATTTTCTCTCCCGGCGGTAGAAGGCAATGAGGTCGAGCCGGAAGAAAAGTAGGCATCCCGGCTTTATTTCGGGCCGTATCGGTACTTCCAATATTCAAGCTCTTTATCGACCAACTTTGTTGTGTGTTCGATGGCTGTTAGCGTTGGCCGGGTAAGTGGGTCTTTCTGCAATTCCGTAAAAAGAGTCCAGTCCTTCTTGCCTTTCTGGTCCAGAGCATGAGAACCTTGAATATCCAGGACGACGGCGCGAGTAACAATCATCTTTTTGCCACGCGTGTCCACGTCAACCCAGCGCACCTTATAGCCCATTAGCTTGCACTCACGTTGGTATTCTTCCGCATACTTGCTCTGGAACTCGCGTCGTTCCGCCTCGGACATGGATTTGAGCGTGTCTTCGAGGACAATCTTGCAGGGATATTCGCTGCTCTTGTAATGTGTGTACATCGCGACCATATACTTACCGTTTTGTTCATAGCCCGTTTGCACTGCCGCGATTATGCAGTTTTTATCAACAAACATGTCCATCAGCGAATCTTCATAAACCAGCACCGGCACCACCCACGTCTGGTCTCCAAATTCAGCTGGTTCCGCGCAAGGCGTTGCTACTAGCGTAGGGCGGCCACTATCCGGGTCGGGCCTAACAAACTGAAGACCCGGAAATGTTTGTCCGGCGGATTGAGTCGCCATGAAGAACCAAATGAAAATTCCTGTTTGACAAACGACTATGCGGCGAGACATGCTAGGAATTCTAGCATCAGAAGTGTGGAATAGAAGAAGCCCGGCACGTGGCCGGACTGGCGAATCGGCGGCCTCGAACATGCCTGAAGTTTGCCGATACCGGCAGAACAGCAGGTTCCTCACCGGGCTTGGCGCCCGGTTCGGAATGACATCCATAGAGTTTAGGGCGTGCCGGCGCGGCCTGAAGCCGCGCCCTTTCAACGCAACGAGCCTACTTGAATCCCTTAACCGCCGCGGTCTCGTCATCCTTCACATCGAAGACGGTGTACAGCTTGGTGATCTGCAGCAGGTCGTGCACCTTTTTGGTCAGGTGGAGCAGCTTGAGTTCGCCGCCCTGATTCTTGGTGGTGGTGAATGCGCTCACCAGCTCGCCGATGCCGGAGCTGTCGATGTAGTTGACGTCGCCGAGGTTCAAGACGATTTTCTTGTTGCCCTTGGCGAGCAGATCGCGCACGGTGTCGCGCATCATTACGCTGCCTTCGCCGAGGGTGATGCGGCCGCTGCAGTCCACAATCGTGACTCCGTCGACCTGCCGGGTGCTGAGTTTCATGCTCACTGAGACGCCTCCTTGCCGGCCGCGGATGAGCCGCGGACGTGCTTGATCAGTTTTATTTCGGTGCCTGTCTGAGACGGGCGGATTTCCACCACGTCCATAAAAGAGCGCATAAGAAAGATACCGCGTCCTGAAGTCTTAAGCAGGTTTTCCGGGGCCAGCGGATTCGGAATGCCGCCCAGGTCAATGCCTTTGCCTTGATCGCGAATCGTGATGACGAGATCCTCCGGCGTGCGCTCGAACGACAGGACAACTTTTTTGTCGGGAGCATAGGCGTTGCCGTGCAGCACGGCATTCACCGCGCACTCGCGCACCGCCATGGAAATCTGCATCACTTCGTCTTCTCCAAAACCAATATCCGTGGCAATGCGGGTGGCTTTTTCTTCCGCATGGTCCACGGTGTCCAAAGTGGAATCGAGCGTGTAGGAGACTGATTGCTCCATGGGCGATGAATACGTGTTAGACCCGCACCTGTTCTTTGGAATGGCCCGTAGGGGCTCGCCACAACGCTGCAAGCGACGATTCGTCAGTTTGCCTGTGAAAGCAGCAAGTTGTCAACGTGCAGGAGCGAATATATCGAATGTGGGGGCGGCAGCCTCGAGAGCCTGCCCCGAGCGAAGCCGAGGGGTTCCGCCGGGCGCGGCGGGATTGCGGCACGCGTATAATTTGGGGAGCGTGAGTTCCGCCCAGCGAGCCAGAATCAAGCATTTCCTCAAGCGATTGATTGCGGTGGGGCTCGCTTCGGCGGTGGCCGTGACAGCGGCCGCCTATGCCGTCGACTACACTCTGTTCCGCTACCGCGTGAGTTCGAATCGCCAGCCCTACGGACAAGTCACCGTCACCCGCTACGACGCCATCACCCAGAAAAGCGGCAAAACCCAGTTCATCTTCAGTCCGCCAGAGACGCAAACCTGCGTCCATGCCCTGTTTCCGCGCGGAGGATACACGCCCTGCTGGTATTTAGAGCGCCACGCTGAGGAGCGCACGGATATCTGAGTGAGCACGTCCAAGACGTAGTCGCCAGCGGTGCGCGGTCAAGTACGTCTGGCTTTAATGACCACCATCCCTGCGCCCTAACCCCTAACCCCTAATCCCTAAAAGATCGCACAACGGTTTTCCTGCATCTCAATAAGTAGACTCGGAGGAATTCACATGAAGAAATATATTGGTCTGCTCGGCGCCATCGCGGCGCTTGCTGTCTGCATTTCCGCAGCCAGCGCCTATGCGCAGGATGCAGGCGCAACCCAACGTATGCTGGTAACGGTCGAAGCGCGTCATGGCAAAACTGTCCCTGACGTAAGCCGGGCTGACGTGATGGTGCATGAAGGCAAGGATCGCGATCAGGTCACGGACTGGGTTCCCGCCCAAGGCGATCACGCCGGACTCGAACTGTTCATCCTGCTCGATGATGGCTCCAGCTTTAATCTGGGAAGTCAACTGGAGAGCATTCGCAAATTTATCGGCACGCAGCCGGCCTCCACCAAGATCGGTATTGCCTACATGCAGAACGGGATCGCGAAGATCGAACAGGCCCCAACCAGCGATCACGCCTTGGCCGCGAAGGCCCTGCGGCTTCCGTTGGGTATCGCGGGCGTGGACGCCAGCCCATATTTCGGGATCAGCGACCTGGCCAAGAAGTGGCCGGCAAGTCCCGATCGCCACGAGATCGTGTTGGTGTCCGATGGCGTGGACCGCTATTACGGCGCTGGCGATTTGCAAGACCCCTATCTCGATGCCGCCATCCACGATGCCGAGCGCGCAAACATCGTCGTTTATGCGATCTATGAGCCCGGAGCTGGGCACTTCGGCCATAGCCACTGGCAAAGCTATTGGGGACAGATGTATCTCTCGCGCCTCGGCGAGGAAACCGGCGGCGAAGCCTATTACATCGGCATGAGCGGCGCTCCGGTAAGCTTCGATCCGTTCCTCGAAGAGACGGCACAGCATCTCGAGCATCAGTATTGGCTGACCTTCCAGGCCAAGGTGCCGAAGAGAAGCGGCTGGGAGCGCGTCAAAGTCTCGACGGAAGTTTCGAACGCGGAACTGGTCGCCGCGCACGAAATGTATGTCGAAAAGCCCTAGGCGTTCTGGATTTAGCCGCGAGGCGGCGCAAGAATGCAGCCCACGGCGTGAGAGTATGTTACGAAACGCAACGCAACGCCGAGCACCGGCGGTGGGACGAAACCCATCCCAGCCGCGAAGCGGCGGCATGTGAAAGCCCGGCACGGAAGTGCCGGGACGCCGGAAGTAGAATTAACCGAGTCCGCTTCAGCGGACGGCACGAGTTTCGTAACAGACTCGTGAGCCGTGGGTCAGATCAGGGGATAGAAGCGAGACCCGGAGGGGCGAAAGATAAGCTGCCCCGAAACTCCGGGGTACAGCACACTTTCTCACACCCTTCCAGCCCGAACAGGAGACGCAAGGAAATGAAAGAAACCCCGCAACAATACACGCAACGCATCATCGGCAACGTAGAAGGAAAGGAATCGCTAGCTGTTCAGGCCACCACGCCAAAGAAGCTCGAACGCCTGATCAAGGGAGTGTCCACAGCCAAGCTACGCAAGCGCCCCGCGCCCGACAAGTGGTCGGTGAATGAGATTCTCGCCCACCTGGCCGAGACAGAAATCGTCGGCGGCTTTCGCATGCGGCTGATTCTGGGCGCGCCCGGCACTCCCATCCCGGCCTTCGACCAGGACGCCTGGGTGATCAGCGGCCATTACGAAAAGCGCGATCCGCGAAAATCACTCGAACAGTTTCGCGTAGTGCGCGAAGCCAATCTCGCGCTGCTGAAATCTCTGACGCCCGAACAGTGGAAGCACTACGGAATGCACGCCGAGCGCGGCCAGGAAACCGTCGAACACATAGCACGCCTGTACGCCGGCCACGACATCAACCACCTAAAGCAGATCGAAGCCATTCTAGACAAGTAGCCAACGGGAAGGCCCGCGTCGCGCGTTGCATCCTTGATCGTGTGGAGCGGACACTCTTGTCCGCTGCCTTTGATCTTGGTTTTGATTTTGACTTCGCAGAGGCGCATGTACAGACTCCTGCGCAACCGTGGAAGAGCGGCGCTTCAGCGCCGCGTCAAGCCCCACTATATAAGCGGGCTTCAGCCCCCGTGGTCGCACTCGAGTCCATAACAAGACTCGCTACTGCTCGAATCCTTACCCTGCTCTCTTCACCAGCTCGCGAAGCTTATCCAGATCCTGCGCCGCGACGTCGCTGATCATGAAATAGCAGAGACCGTTGTGGCTCCAGCTTCGTGCGCTGAATGATCGTGCGCTCTGAGCGTTTTTTCGCGCGCACCCGTTCGCCAAAGCCTGTTCCTGAAAAATGAAAACCGAAATCTGATGCTGGCGTACGCGGAAAATCAACTCCGCGCCCGGGGACTGGTTGAGATAACTTACTTTGCCGCCCACCAAAGTAAATGGAGAATCCTGCAACTCAGGCAGATTGAAAGTGAAGGGAATTTTTCCCGCAAACCACGGCTTCACAGTATGCCGGTCCGTTGAAACCACATCCACCGGATTCGAACTGGCCAGCGTAGCCACATGCAGGTCAGCGAGTTCACTTAGCAATTGTTGCTCGCCCCTGCGTTCGCGATTAAGGTGAAGAGAAATCGCGCCAACAATCACCAATGCCATAGCACCAGCAAGAGCAGGGAACCAGACCACCTTCCACCGGCTCGCGCGGCGCGGCGCAATGCTCTTCTGAATCCGTGCGCGAAACGCCGGGTCGGGCGTAAACCGCTGTCCAGCAGCCTGTACCGCGCGCTTCTGCTGCACCCGGCTCAAACTCTCTGCGGCACAAGCCCCGCAACTTCGCAGGTGCTCACCCACCGCACGCGCTTCTGCCGGCGGCAGTTCACCGTCGAGATAAGCATCGAGTTTGTCCGCCCAATTCTCACACACCATAGTTCGCACCTCATTGTCATTCCGAACCGGGCGCCAAGCCCGGTGAGGAACCTGCTGTTCGCCTGCGCGATCCATCCCGCACGCGTAAACTGCTTACGGAACAACGCCTCATCACCCGCGAGAACCCTGCATTTCCTGAACCAGCGTGCGCAGCGCCCGCCGCGCCCGCGACAATCGTGACATCACCGTACCCATCGGAATCGCAAGCGTGGTCGAGATTTCCTGATACGACATTTCTTCAACCTCGCACAGCAGCAACACCTCGCGATAAGCCACCGGCAGTCGCTCCAGCGCCTGCTGCACCAATTGCGAATCCGAACGCTGCAGCAGAATGCTCTCCGGAGTTTCTTTCGCCGGCGGCAGGACGTCATCGCCTTCAAGATCGAGCGGCACGTTCGAGGTCGCCTTCAGTCCCGTGCGTGACGTCAGAAACGTGTTCCTCAGAATCTTGTAGATCCAGGCGCGAAAATTCGTGCCCGGCTGGAACGAAGAAAATCCCTTCAGCGCCTTGGCATAAGTTTCCTGCACCAGATCCTCGGCCTCGTGCCGGTCCTGCGTGAGCCAGCAGGCAAAGTTATAGAGCCGTTCGAAATGGGGCATAGCCAACTGCTCAAATGTCTCCGATGGCAAGGTCGATTCCGTCACGCACACAAGGGTAAACCAGCCGGGACTGGTTTTATTCCCGAGGCCGACAAATATATTCAGTTCTCTGCCGCCGGTTCAGTTTGAATTCGTCGGAAAGGCCGCGGCTTTAAGGGCCTGCGGAAGAAGTCACGAAATGCGTGCAGTTCCGTGGAAGAGCGGCGCTTCAGCGCCGCGTAAAGCGCCCAAAATTAGCGTGGGCTTCAGAGTGTGCGTGAGAACTAGGTTCGCGCTCTCGCGGTGGAATGAAATTCGGCGTTCAGCCGCGAAGCGGCGCCAGAATGCAGCCCACGGCGCAAGCCGTGGGTAGAATGTGGGAGATGAGCAAGCCCCGAAGGGGCGGAAGATCAGTTCTCACGCACACTCTTCAGCCCCGGTGGTCGTACTTGGGCTGGCCAAGTTCTCCAGCAACCTCTTAAGCCGCCGCGAAGACAGTTTTTTCAGATTGAAGGGCTACCAGTTCTCTTATCGCGCAGGGGCGGGGGCAGGGGCATTTCCCTCAAGAAGAAAATCCGATGAGTTCGCGCCAAAAATGAGTGTCAGCGGCTGAGGTAATTCATGTTATTTTCAAGCTAACTTTTCTGGTCTGAAATGCCGCCAACGAAGGAATTCCACATGACTACAAAAGTCTGCGCCAACAGCAAATGTCCGGCCTACGCGCACTTTGTCTACACGGTAGCCATGCGCTGCGTCCTGTGCCGTTGCGACCTGCAACCCGCGCAGAGAGCCGAAGTGAGTTTCGGCCGCACCGACGCAAGCGTCGCGGACGATCACTCGAGCAAATCGGCTCGAACCCACTCCGCCCGGTAGTCGCGGGATTGACTTTGTTCCTTTGATCAACGCTGTGTTGCTTCCATCAGCTCGAATCCTCGTCGAGCCCTAAATCCCTAGAAGTGTTTCGCCGGCAACCTTTATCGCGATAGGATATTCTCAGAAGGCAGCAGACAGGAGAGCGACCGTGAAAAAGCATCGCGCGCCGTGGTTTCAGCTTTGCGTGGGATTAACGCTGATGCTTGGACTAGCGCTCGCGCCCGTGCTCACGATGGCCGCCGATCCGCCTCGCATCGTAGGAACTTGGGAAGGTGTCCTCGATCCAGGGGCGCAGCCCAAGAAACATATCGTCGTTCACATTGCCGCCGACCAGGACGGAAGTCTAAGCGGCACCATCGACTTCCCGGACCAGGATGTTTCTGGAGTCCTGATCAGCGGAATAACCTACAAAGCGCACGCGCTTCACTTCGAGAGCACCCAGAACTTGAGCGCGTACGACGGCACCCTGAACAAAGAAGACACCGAAATCGCAGGCACGTGGAAACAAGGCGCAACCCCCGTAAGTCTGACCCTGAAACGCACCTCGTCCTAAACCTCCGCGAAGCAATATCCAGCCAGTGCGAAACAACAACTCGGCCGAAAATATTCGGCGGGAAAATAGTCGGAAGTAAAATAATCAGCAGCAAAATAATCAGCAGTAAATAAAAAATGGCGGAGAGGGTGGGATTTGAACCCACGATACCCGTTAAGGTATGTCCGCTTTCGAGGCGGATCGTTTCAACCGCTCACGCACCTCTCCGGATGGAGCTATCAGCCGTCAGCTAAACCGGGATTCCTCGCTTCGCTCGGAATGACAATTCTCGTGCGTTGGCCTACGGCCAACGACTAACGACGGCTTTTACAAATTAACGACGGTTTTTAAAGAACGTTTGCAGCAGTTCGGCGCAGCGGCCTGCTAGAACTCCGCTGCGAACTTCTGGTTTGTGGTTGAGTTGCTTGTGGTTCAGCAACTGCATTACCGAATTTACCGCGCCCGCTTTCGGGTCGTCTGCGCCGTAGATGAGGCGCTTGATCCTTGCGTGCACCATCGCTCCGGCGCACATTGGGCACGGTTCAATTGTAGCAAACAGGTCACACTCGGAAAGGCGATGGTTACCGATGGCTGCGCCAGCTTCGCGTAGCGCGATCATTTCGGCGTGCGCCGTGGGATCGTTGTCGGAGATATTGCGGTTCCAGCCGCGGCCAATAATTCGTCCCTCGGATACTACGACCGCGCCCACCGGGACTTCGCCCGCTTCGAGAGCGCGTTGAGCTGCACGCAGCGCTTCTTCCATCCACAGCTCGTCGGAACCCGTCGTTGGCACGGAACCCGTCGTTGGTCGTTCGTNNTCGTCGTTGGTCGTTGGCACGGGGGTCGTCGGCACGGGGGTCGTCGGCACGGATGTACCGGCTGCGCAGCTCATTTTCTTGCTTCGGCTTCTTCCGCTTACTTCCTCGCCGCAGCAGCTCTAGTTTTACCCGCCTTGTTCCATTTCTTGCCCAGCCGCTCGAGCACCGCTGCGACGATCAAGGGCAAGCCAACCGTGGCGTCGACAAAAACTTCTCCAAACTTTCCACCTTCCGCCGGAGGCACAAATTTTCCCCACGACACCGCTTCACTGTAAGGGCTACCAGACAGCCCGCCCCAATAAACCGGCTCCGGACAAATCCGCAACCCATAGTGATAGCGCTTCAGCGGAACATTTTCTCCTAGTCGCCGGTGCCGCAATTCGCAGAACGGACCAAACTGCTGCGACCAGTTCCGCGGCACTCCGCCGCCGATCGTGAAAATTCCAAGTTTCTTCTGGCGCAACAAAGTTGCCGCAAAGTGCTCGAGATCTTCAAACGGATCGAAGCGAATCCTGTGCCGCCCGGTCGATTCGCGCAGACGATTATTCAACGCCGTGTCGAGGCCCATCTCCGAATCACTGAAGGCCGGAACAAACACCGGTACACCCATCTCATGCGCCGATTTCAAAATCCCGCGATCCGGAGTGTGCTTGGCCAGGTAAGCCCCAATCGCGTGATTCAGTTTGTACGAGCACATCACCTCATTGTGATCCCATCCCTCGAGCACCGCCGACATCACTTCTTCCACATCGTCCAGATTCTGCTCCGGCTCGAGCGTGTCATACACGCGGTTGTATCCCTGCTCGTAAAGTTCCTCATCGGATACTTCAGGATTGGCCCGGAAGTGCGCGCGTCCCGTAGCCTCCACCAGCCCATGCGCCATCAAGGCCCCGGTTGAAACCACGGCGTTTACGATTCCGCGATCGATCAACTCGGTGACAATCAGTCCCTGCTTCGCCACAGTCATCGCGCCCGAAAGCGTCATGACGACAAAACACTCTTCGTCGCGAGCCATCGTCTCCAGCACATCAGCGGCCTCGCCCAGTTGCCGTCCGGTAAAGGCCGTCTTCGACATGGCCCGCACCAAGTCGTCGATCGATTTCACCTTCGACAGGTCGAGCGGCTCGAGCGGAATCAGCTTGTCCGCAATCGGATTGTGCAGATGCCGGTCGACTCCATCGCCCGCATGTCCAGATTTTCCGTGCGGCTTTCCGGCCGAATGCGCGTCGTTATGATTCCCGTGTTTCAAGGTAATGCCTCCAAGCTGCAATCAAATCTTCCGACAAATTACTTTACAGGAACAGTGTGAATGAACGCCACGCCACGCGCCGTTCCGCGGACTGGCATTCAGTTGCCTGGGCGCGAGTGCGATCCAAAGGCAAAAGCTTTAACCACAGAGGGCACGGGGTCGCACGGGGTAAGTCAAAACACACTCCGAGGCACCGGTGTTCACCGGTTCCACCATCCGGGGCATGAGGACGCCGAGGGGTTGGCGAAGGCAAATTCAGTCATCTTTGGCAATACAAAGACGGCTCGTGGAAAGTGACGCGCGTCATCAGCTACGATCACAAGGCCGCAGGGAAATAGGTGTGGCTCAACGGATTAGGGCGCGAGTGCGATCAAAGGCAAAAGCTTTAACCACAGGGGGCACGGGGTCGCACAGGGTAAGTCAAAAGACGCACCGAGGCACTGAGACCGCGTTGAGCCGATTCAGGCGTTAAACTCTCCCCATGCCCGGCAAGCGCAAATTCGAAGAACAACTGGCCGCCCTCGACGCACTCCGCCAGCAAGCGCGCGAAGCGGTGATCGAGCCTCTGCGCAAAGCTCTGACCAATCGCAACAATTTCATAGCAGCCAAAGCTGCCGACCTGGTGCGCCAACTCGAACTCACTCAACTCACACCAGAATTACTCACAGCCTTCGACCACTTCTTCGAGGACGCAATCAAAACCGATCCGCAATGCTGGGCCAAGAATGCCATCAGCAAAGCCCTAGCGGCGTTCGAGCATCAGGACGCCGACGTTTTTCTGCGCGGCATGAAGCACATCCAACTCGAACCCTCTTACGGAGGCGCTTCCGACTCTGCCGGAACGCTGCGGGCAACCTGCGCTCTGGCATTAGTGCAGTGCCGCAGCCTGCGAGAACCAGAACTGCTGCGGCATCTGGTCGAACTGCTAGCCGACAAAGATAAGTCGGTTCGCGCTGAAACCGTCCGCGCCATCGAGCAAGTCAACTCAGACTCCGCTGCGCTTCTGCTGCGCCTGAGAGCGATTCTGGATTCCAATCTGAGATCCAGAAAGCCCGGCGACGAGCCTGAGGAAGAACCCGAAGTTTTAGGCGCCTGCTACGCCGGCATTCTCCGCATGGAAGGACCGAGCGCGATTGCATGGGTAAGCCGCTTCCTCGATGACGCCGAGGATCCCGCAGCCGAAGCCGCGCTCGCCATCGCTGGCTCGCACACGCCGCAAGCCTTCGAGACGCTGCGCGACCGCTTGGCCGAAGAACACGATCCATGGTTTCGTTCGGTACTGCTCTCGGCCATCGCTCTGACTCGTCAAGATGCAGCTCAGGAATTTCTGCTGGATCAAGTTCGCACCGAATCTCTGCAAGCTGAAGCTGCGATAGAAGCGATCCTGCGATCCATGCCAAATTCCGAAACAACCAAGCGCCTCGAGGAGTTAGTAACCGGAAACCCGCGCCTGGCAAAGGTCTTCAAAGCCCATCTCGTACAGTCTCCTCACAGAACGCGTTAGGGAAAGGTTTCTGCAACCGACGTTCTCAGCTTGCCCTGAGCGGGCGAAGGGACGAAGGGCCAACGACGGTTTCCCGAAGCCCGACAGCCGAAGCCCGAAGCCACGCGCTCGAATGCTAATCTCGAATGCTAATATTGTGCCGAGAGGAACACCGTGCCCCCAGATAAATTTCGCGTAGCCCTGGTGCAGATGTCCTGCGGTCCCGACCCAGAACAAAATCTTGCGAAGGCGCTGGAACGCGTAGCCGACGCCGCCGGACGCGGCGCGAAAGTAGTCTGCCTTCCTGAACTTTTCCAGACGCAATACTTCTGCCAGCGCGAAGATCACGCTCTCTTCGATTTAGCCGAGCCAATCCCCGGGCCGACCAGCGAAAAATTATCCGCCGCGGCGCGCCAGCACGGAGTCGTTCTGATCGCGTCGCTCTTCGAAAAGCGCGCGCCCGGCATTTACCACAACACCGCCGCCATCTTCGATTCCGACGGTTCCCTTAGCGGCCTCTACCGCAAAATGCACATCCCCGACGATCCGCTCTACTACGAAAAGTTTTACTTCACTCCCGGTGACCTGGGCTTCCGCGCGCTCGACACCACCGCCGGCCGCGTCGGCACGCTTGTCTGCTGGGACCAATGGTTTCCCGAAGGCGCGCGCCTCACGGCGCTTCAAGGCGCGACAATCCTGTTCTATCCCACGGCGATCGGATGGCATCCTGCCGAGAAGGCCGAGTTTGGCGTGGCTCAGCACGACGCCTGGCGCACCATCCAGCGTGCCCACGCCATCGCTAACGGAGTCTATGTTGCCGTGGTGAACCGCGTAGGTTTCGAGACCGGCAACATTCGCGGCAAGTCCGCTCCTGGACAAGGCCTCGAATTCTGGGGAGGATCATTTTTCTGCGATCCCTTCGGCCGAGTTCTAGCGGAGGGCTCGCATGATCGGGAAGAAATCCTTATGGGAGACGTAGACCTGAAAGCCCTCGAAGACATTCGGCGCAACTGGCCGTTCCTCCGCGACCGGCGCATCGACGCCTACGCGCCGATTAGCAATCGCTTGATCGATGGCCGCTGAATCGGATCGCAGCGGCTAGGGATTAGGGGCTAGGGACCAGGGGCTGGGGATCAGCGATCAGGGCCAGTGTCAGGGACACCGAATAGTCGGGGGAAAGCCTGCCCTCTAAACCCTAATCCCTGAAGCCTCGTACCGCAGCGCGAGAAAAGTTCTCAGAGGGCGCACTTTGTCCTCCCTGTTTTCTCGGAAGCTCTACCCGTTCTCATAGCCAAACTTGGCGACAATTCCGCCGACTTCAAATTGATCGCCGTTCTTCAGCTCTTGTTGGCCTTGTTTTAGTTCGGCATTATTGATTTTGATCCGGACGCGCTTTGCTGATCGCACCAGAAAATATCCGTCTTCGCGCTGGTGAATCGAGGCGGCGACACGCGGAGCGAACCATCGCTTCAGCCGAATGCTGGCCATCTTGGATTTGCCAATTACGCTGAGCTTGCTTGATAGACGATACTGCTGACGGTCGCTTTGGCCGGCGAGGATGGTAATCATGCCGATTTGTCGCGGCCTCACCGCCCTCGTTTGGCAGAGCGGTACGAGCGTGATGCCCGACGGCCGCAGAGGCGCAGCGCCGGCTGACATCTTGGCCATCATTTCTTTGAGCTTGACGGTGTCGAGCACCATGGTCGCTTCCAGTTGCGGGGGCGCGCCTTTTTCTACTTGAGCCTGCCAGTTGCTCGTGCGATCCAGGGCCGCGGACGACGACGCATCGCGCTTGCCCGCCGCGTCATGAAATTCGATTTGGTGTTTTCCGATTACAATGACATCCCCATCGCTAAGCACGTCCTTCGAAACGCTGCGATGGTTGAGGTAGGTGCCGTTGAAGCTCTCGTGGTCCTCAAGAACATAGCGGTTGTTTTCCCAGAAGATTCTGGCGTGGTGCCCAGAGACAATCGGATTATCGATTCGCAGCAGGTTGTCGGGCTGGCGGCCGATCGTGACCACGCCCCCACTCAAGGTCACTTCCTGTAAGAGGCTATCGTTGAATTTAAGAGACAGCTTTGCGGTTTTGTCCTGCCAGTGGGAGGCTTCCTCAGAAAAGCTCAGAAGCATGGGGGCTAAGTTCTGCGTCATCGGGGCTCCAGAAAAAGAATACGTTCCAGTGAACGGTTCTTCTTGAGCATTCCTGGGTCCATCAGGAGAAGTTCTAAGTGACTGATTCCAGGCACTGATGAGAATGACCTGGCGCGCCATTGGACAAGTTGTCCCATGCCACGCGGCCAGAGGGACAAATTGTCCCCGCTCAGTCGGAACTCAATTCGCGTTTTTCGCCTCATGCAATAAACTACCTCGATGCACCAATCCGATAATTCAAGAAATGTCTTGGGTACTGCGCCGGTGGAACTCAGCTACCACATGCCCGCCGAATGGGAAACCCACGCCGCAACCTGGCTGGCTTGGCCCCACTACCATGGAGATTGGCCCGGCAAGTTCGACCCCATCCCCTGGGTCTACACAGAAATCATTCGCAATCTGGCTCGGCACGAGCGCGTAGAACTGATCGTGAATGACGGCGCCGCCGAAAAACAGGCCCGCAAAATGTTGGAGCGATCCAACGCTCCACTGAAAAATATCCAATTCCACCGCTGGCCCACCAACCGCTCATGGCTGCGCGACTCCGGCTGCATCTTCGTCAAGCAGGGAAGTGATGATCTTGGCGGCTCTGAAGTAATTCAGGAGCGCGTGCAGCACCGTGGAAGAGCGGCGCTTCAGCGCCGTGTAAAGCCCCCGAAACTACATGGGGCTTTAGCCCCTGAAGGAAGCCTGCAGGCCCTAACCTTCCGCTTCAACGCCTGGGCCAAATACTCCAACCACGGCCTCGATCAAAAAATCGGAACCCTAATGTCCCAAACAGCCGAGGCTCGACCAATCCGCCCGCTACACAACAATACCCGCGTAGTCCTCGAAGGCGGCTCCATCGACGTCAACGGACAAGGCACCGTCCTGACCACCGAAGAATGCCTGCTAAGCAAAATCCAGCAACGCAACCCAACCATGCAGCGCAAAGACTATGAAAAACTCTTTGCCAACTATCTGGGCGCTGCGCACACAATCTGGCTGGGCAAAGGGATCGCAGGCGACGACACTCATGGCCACGTAGACGACCTGACCCGCTTCATAAACCAAGACACGGTAATAACCATGGTGGAGAAAAATCGCAAAGACATAAACCACAAACCGCTGGCCGACAATCTTCACCGCCTGAAATCCGCCACCGATCAAAATGGAAAGCCGCTGAACATAATCGAACTCCCAATGCCGAAGTCAGTAATCTTCGAGCAGCGTCGTCTGCCCGCTAGCTACGCCAATTTCTACATCGCCAACGGCGTAGTGCTGCTTCCAGTATTCAACGACGCCAACGATCGCGAAGCGCTAAACACGCTCTCACAAATATTCCCCACCAGAGAAGTCATCCCAATCTATTCCGGCGACCTCATCTGGGGACTCGGCACCATGCACTGCATGACCCAGCAACAACCGGCGCCTGCGCACGACTAATTCATCAGGCCCAGCGAAGAATGCTAGATTGGTTTCGCTCCCATGCCCGAACACGAGATGACCACAACCCGCCTCGAAGCCTTCAGCGACGGCGTGATTGCCATTATCATCGCCATCATGGTGCTCGAACTGCACACCCCCGCCGAGCCCACGCTAACCGCGCTGCTGAAAGTGTCTCCGATATTCCTAAGCTACGCCCTAAGCTTCCTGGTAGCCGCCATCATGTGGGCAAACCACCATCACCTGGTGCATGCGGTTCATTCTGTTACGGCGCGGCTGCTTTGGTCGAATCTTTACCTTCTTTTTTGGATGTCGCTGATTCCTTTTGTTACCGATTATGTGGGCAAGAATTATCGGGTGCCGATGGCAGCGGCGCTTTACGGGCTCGATCTCTTCATGTGCGCGACGGGATTTTATCTGTTGCGCGTGGAATTAATCCGGCAGAGCGGGAGCGATACTGCGATGCGGGAGTATCACGAAGGCATTCAGCGCAAGAACGCATTGTCGGGAGCGCTCTATCTGCTCGCTGTGCCTTTGGCTTACATTTCTGTGTACGCGTCGTTCTTTATTTTCGTCCTGATCCCTGCGATGTATTTTCTGCCGGAGAAAAAGCTCGCGGGTGAGGTCTCAGCCTTCGAGTAATGATTTGTAAAGAGGCAATCTTTGTCATCAACCCTTTGCTTCAAAGTGGAATCGTACTTTGGAGAATCATTCAACAAATCGAGAAAAAGAGGACCATTACAAATATGAAGAAACTCACGTTCCTGTTGTTGGCAGGAGTGGCTGCACTCTGTTTCACCGTAAGCACGCCCAAAACCCAAGCGCAGGTTGCCGTCGAAGTGGGGGCCGCGCCTGAATGTCCTTACGGCTACTATGACGTCGCTCCCTACAACTGCGCTCCCTACGGCTACTACGGCCCCGAGTGGTTCACCGGCGGCGTATTCATTGGCGTCGGCCCCTGGTTTCACGGGCCTGAGGGTTTTCACGGCCACGTCAACAATCATTTTCATCCCGACCACGGATACAAGGGCGCGGTCCCAGCCCGGGGTGAGCACGCCGCGCGGCCTGTCGACCACATTGAACACTTCAAAGGAAATGAAGTGCGCGATGGCCATGGGCACGCTGTAGGCAAACGTTAAGCGCGTCATTAACCAGGGCGAGCGAGAGACGGTCTCGCTCGCCTGGGTGCGGGAAGGAAAGCAGATTGCTCCCTCGCCTCGCCGAGCGAAGCTCGGCTTCGGACTTCGCTCGGAATGACAAACGAGGGGGCCGTCAGTGCTTCCGCGGGCGCAGCGGACAGACTGCGCACTGCACCTTCACGGCCTGGCTGCGGCATTGGATGGGCAAATCGTTTTTGCCGCGCGCCGATCGCGGACAATCGAGCAGGCACCAGGCTTCGCGATATTTTTCGAATCGGGCCCGCGCCGATCGCGGATTAAACCACAATGTGCTCAAGCCCTCCGCGATCTCGATCGGGACTATGTACCACACTTCCTCGGGGACGATGTGGACAACGACGAAATCCATGTCGTCTTTGCTGAATGGTTTTCCTGAGCCTCCCGGCCCAACTTTATATCTGCCCCGCTCAAGACACGCCCCGCCCTTGACCTGCACGCTCCAGAACCCTTTGCCCCAGTCGACTACGAAGTCGTAGCGTTCGCTGTCTCCCCAGGGCTTGCAGACGGGGATTCTGAGGTGGCAGACCTTGGCTAGAAATGCGGCTTCTACCGCTTCTCCCATGCGCTTGGTGTTGTCTTCGGCGACTGCTTGTAGGTCGATTGATTCTTGCTGCTGCTCGTCATCGGAATTGTTGTTGTTCTTTTCCATAAATAGAAAAGGCGCAGCTTGTTGGCTGCGCCTGTTTGCGCTCCTTTGTGATGTGGTGGTCAGAGTCTAAAGCGAAAGTCAAAGGCGAAGGTCAAAGGCGTCGGACCCTTCGGCGGTGCTCAGGGCAAGCAGGAGTGTCCGACCCGCACGAGCAATACTGACCCGCACTTGTATTGCCTCAAACACAAACGGCGCAGGCCCTGAGGGCTGCGCCGATGTTTTAACTCTCAAACATATTATATCATAGTGCATAGGGTCGATGGGACCTGTTAGCCAAGTTTATTTCCCCTAACGAATCAACAACATAGTTCAAAAAAGGCCTGCGTGGGGGCTTGACAAGATTTTGGAGAATCGTTAAAACGGCGCTTTCTGGAGGTTGAACGCGGGACGAATCCGCTTCGCCGGTTTCGGTGCGTTAGCCGGAATTAGCTTGCGGTTTCAACCGTCAGCTTCAACCCCACGGCCTTGGTCACGGCTACCAGGGTCGACAGCCGAGGATTTCCCTGCGGCGACAGAGCGCGATAGAGGCTTTCACGTTCGATGCCAGCGGCCTTGGCCACCTTGGCAATGCCGCCTCTAGCTTCTGCGATGCGGCGAAGCGCGATCAGCAGCACGGCGGGTTCTTCCGTTTCTTCCAAAGCGGCTCTTAGATATTCGGCGGCAAACTTGGGATTGGCCCGCAATCGGCGACGCATGACTTCATCGTGCGATTCGCTGGTTTTGTCTTTCATTTGGCGTTTCATTGCGTGGTCTCCTGGTGCGTGAGGAAGGGGGAGACAAAGTCATGCCGTCCCTACGGGACTCGGTTCTCCTTTGGGCGGACTTACCCCGGACTTACGTCCGGGGCTGTAATATGCCGCCCCTTTGGGGCTGGAATTCGCTGCCCCTTCTTGTCTCTTCGCCCCTGAACTTAGTTCTCATGCTTACCCTATCGGCAGATTCGGAAAGGCAGATTTGTTTGGAAGCTAACGGCTAGAAGCTGAAAGCTAAAAGCTGAACCCTACTTCTTATACTGTGTGGGTGCTGGGCCTTGCTCGAGGGTTTTGCGGTCCCAGATCCAGCCTTCGCGGGTATAGCTGGCGAGTTCGAAGTCCTGGGTGAGTTCGAGGGCGTCGACGGGGCAGGCGTCTTCGCAGAGGCCGCAGAACATGCAGCGGCTCAGGTCGTAGGTGAAGTTGGTGAGTTCTTTACGGCGGGTTTGCTCGTTGCGCGCGCTGGAGACCACGATGAGATTTTCCGGGCACGCTACGGCGCAGAGGTCGCAGGCGATGCACATGGTCTCGTCGGTATCAGGGTTGACGTTCAGGCGCGGCGCGCCGCGGTAGCGTTCGGCCACCTGCGGGCGCTCCATGGGATACTGCTCGGTATAAATTTCTTTGGGATTCTGATACAGGAACGTGACCTTCAGGCCTTGGAGAAGGTCAATCAGAAACACTTTGCGGAACAGTTTTTCCATGCCCATGACGGGTTCAGCATATCAGAGGCAGTGGTCAGTGGCCAGTGGTCAGTGGTCGGTGGAAAACTTTTCGGGGCTGCGGTTAGCTTGCGGCTTCCTGCTTGCTGGTCGATGAGCTGTTATCTTCGCGGCTCTTGCGGTAGAGCGGGGCCAGGATGCTGTTTTCGAGGACTTGCGCTTCGGCTTCGATCCAGTCTTGCAGGGCTTGGTCTTCGGCTTGGCCTTCAGCCTGGCCGCGCTGGTCGTAGAGATGCTGCGCGTGCAGGCGGATCTTTCGTTCGAGCAGCCCGGTGATGAGTGCTTGCTGCTTTTTTCTTCGGGTATCGGTGTCCACAACTACTCCTCTTGCCTAAATAGGTATTTCTTCAGTTCTTATGATAGGGGATGGGTGTTAACGGAAGATTACATTTGGAAGGGCATGGGGTTACTTAAGTATCAAGTATAGCACAAAGAGGGACCGAGATTTTTAGGACGTCGGAGGTGTAAGGAGCTTGTGATAAAGTAAGGAATCGAGGTATACCATGCAGAAGCAAGCTACGATCACGAGCAAGGGGCAGATCACGGTTCCGGTGGAAGTGAGGAAGATGCTTGGCGTCCGCGCTGGGGACAAGCTGATGTTCGAGAACGATGAAACCGGGATACGCGTTCGCCCCGTGCGCAGCCAGAGTACGTTCAGCAAGTATCGTGGAATAGGCAATCCGGGCATTGGGCCTGGCAGGAAGGGAATTGCGCGCTGGTTGCGGGAGATGCGCGGAGAGTGATGCAGAATGACCACGGCGATTGATACGAATGTGATGGTCGCACTGTGGGCCGACGATGCAGCGCTCAGTTCCGCCACGGAAAGAGCGCTTGAAACAGCCTTCCGTCGCGGGAGTATGGTGGTCGCCGCTCCGGTGTTTGGGGAGCTTGTGGCGGCTCCCGGCCGCACCGAAGATTTTGTCAGTTCCCTGCTGGAGGAGAACGGAATTGTAATTGATTGGAACTTGGATGAAGCAATTTGGAGAGCAGCCGGTCGGGCGTTCCAAGCCTATGCCGAACGGCGGCGCCAGCAAAGCGATCACGGCACGCGGCGCATTCTTGCAGACTTTTTGATTGGGGCTCACGCGCAGACTCGCGGATATCGTTTGCTCACATTGGATGAACGGCTTTATCGGGCGGCGTTTCCTGAGCTGAAGATAGAAACCGTCTAGCGCCTTCACCTTGTCGATTAGGCGGAGGTCAGCATCTCGCGGCGAAGGATCGCATTGATCCGGGACTGGTAGCCTTTGCCTTGGGACTTGAGCCAATCCAGCACATCGGCATCGACGCGGGCTGTGATCTGGCGCTTGCGAGGGCGATAGAAGTGGCCGCGGCGAGCGTGCTTCCATTGTTCATTTGTCATCTCCGGAATGTCGCTGGTGTCGATTTCGGAGTCGGGACGGGCCGCTAGGGCCTTCAGTTTGGCGCGGTCCGCTTTCGTCAATCGAGGTAGAGTTTTCAGGGTATTTTTTTCGTTGTCATCCTCGCAACAGGTGCTGACCCCGCCCTCAGCGGCTGAAGCTAGTTTCCTCATACAAGCTTAATACGGCACGACTGAACGTCGTGCCCTTCCCGGTCGTTCTCCACGCGGGAGTTGGAGTGGTGCAGGCAGACAGCAGGTTCCTCGACTCCGCCGTCGCTATCGCTCCGGCTGCGCTCGGAATGACAGGGCGCAAGGTGCAGGACTGCGAGGTCATGCCCTTCCCGCGCCTCTTACTGAAATCCAAGTCACAATCCTAAGGGCTTCGGCGTTCGTGGAATCCCACTTCTCGCAAAAGACGCGAGAAATGGGGCACCCCAACTTTTTCTCTTGGCAAATTTCAGTTCTAGTCGAAGATCAGGACGGCTGAGGCGATTACTGTGGTCCAGAGGCCGCGCTTGTCGCCTACTGCGGATTGGGTGACGTTGGCGGTGCGGACGATTTTGTTGGAGAGGCGGTAGATTTGTTTCTTCTCGTCCCAGGAGCGGTCGGGGTCGAATTCTACGTTGAGGGTGGTGGCTAGCATTTCTGCGGCTAGTTCTTCGGCGTAGTCGCCGGCGGCGTCTTCGGTCTCGCCGAAGGAGTGGTGCTCGCTGAGGTATCCGTAGGTGGTCTTGTCGGCGGGGATGGCTACGCCGATCGAGGAGGCCAGAAGGCGGTGCGCTTCGTGCGTGGAATTTTCAGCGACTACTGCGAAGACGACTTCGCCGGGACTGAGATACTTCACGCCTTCTTTGCGGGCCAGCATTTTGCAATTCGGCGGGAAGATGGAAGAGACGCGGACCAGATTTTGGGCGGCGATGCCGGCGTCACGCAGGGCGAGTTCGAAAGATGTTAAACGCTCGCGGTGTTTGCCGACTCCCTTGGTGAAAAACATCCGCTTGGGAACCATGTCTTTGCCCAATGCTGTAGCCTCCGGCGCGCGAAAAATTAGATAGAAGAATGCACAATTTAACACAATGCTTTGTAAAGGGAAGATGAATTTCGCTGGGCGGAGAAAAAAATGGCGGGAACGAGCTGGCGCAGGTCCCCGCCACCCATGCCCGGTGCATGTTGGGGGAGGGCCCCGGGCAAAGCCGATTCAATGTACCACAAGGTTGGGCGCAGTCCACAAAAAAGTAGCGGCTGTTGTCTTTTGCGAACAAACGGAAGCCTGCGTTACTTGGCGGCGACTGAACTGACATGGATCGTGTCGCCATCCAAGGTTCCGGTTACGGCGGCGTTTTTGCCGGCTTGCTGGTCGAGCGTGCCGAGCGCCGCTTTGTCGGCGGTATCCAGAATGTAAACCTTCTCGCCTACTACTAAGGCGTACTTAGAGCCTTTGGAGACGCAGGCGCGGGTGCACTCCGCGGGCGAGCCTTCCATGTGCTGTTTGCCACACATGGCATCGCCGACTTCGCCGGTGAAGGTTTGCTTTGCGGCGGCTAGGGCGGGAAGAGTGAAGAGAAGAGCCGACAAGGCGATTAGGACTGCGATTGATTTTAACCAGCGCTGAGTGCGGTTCATTTTGTCTCCTGTAGAACGGTCGACGGTCCTTGCTGTCTTGAGCGAGCGCGAGACGCGCCCACGACAGCCGCCGAGACGGCGGCGCTACTTTTTCTCTCGGCGGCGTAACCAGTCTATCTCTGGTAGACGATTTCGCGCGTAGAAAGTTGCAGCTGCGGAATCTTTTACTGCGGGGCTTTCGCTGTGTATTGGAGATCTACGTCAACGGTTTTGTTGCCGGTTAGGGCGGTTACGTGGGTAGCGACGTCCCAGTCGAGCGTGGGAGGGAGCAGCCTTCTTGCCTGTGGGAGGAATTGTTTTAAGTAGGTGGAGTCGTAGACGTCGCCGGGGCGGAGCTTCCAGGCCGCGCGAAGGCGGGCGGTGAGATTGTTGTCGATGCCGCGAAATTCTAGTTCTCCCATGTGGAAGAGAGCGCCTTCGTTGACGGCGAGGTTAAAAATTACAGTTCCAGCGGCGTCGTCGAATTCGGCGCTTACCTTGATGGTCGCCATCACGTATCCGCGAGAGCCGTATAGTTCCTGGACTGCGCGGAGATCGTTATCCAGTTGAAGGGTGTTGGCGGTTTGGCCGGCTTGGGCGTGGAGAAACGGATCGAGCGTGTCGGTGGGGATGATTTCATTTCCCGTCCAATGCCAGCGGGTAAGTTTGTACTGGATGCCGGGAGTGACGGGGAATGTGACGTCGACGAAAGTTGGCTTTGTGGTGTTGTCGCCGGGGTCTGCGGGAGAGGATTTTACGACTTTGGGTTGAGCGGGAGCGCACTGGGCTTTGAGGAATCCGCGCTCGCGGAAAATCGGCAGGAGCGCGTGCTCGGTGAAGTTGGACATGTAATCGCGGGAGTATTCGCGATCGGTGAGACGCTCGGCGGCGGCTTGGAGCAGGGTCAACTCGGCCGGCGCCGCGCCGGGGAACTCGGCGTGCTGGATGCGGATGCTCACTCCGGCGACGTTGTAGTCGATCGATTCGAGATGATCAGTCTTGTCATTCTTGCGCAGAAACTCGACGTGGCCGGGGATGGAGTTTTCGACCAGAAGGGCTTGCAGAACATCGTCGACCTGGTCGGGTAGGCGGCCGGTGGAGGGCAGTTCTCCTTTGAAGAGGGGAATGCGTTCGTGGATTTTCTGGAGGAGGTCCTGGTCGGTGAACCAGACGAAATCGGTGAAGCGCGCGGGAACAAATTTGTCGGCGTCGATCACCTGGAATTCGAGTTTGGTTCCGGCTGTAGTGTAGTTGTAGGTGAAGGCGACGTTGTTGAAGGCTCCGCTCTCGCCTAGTTGGCGAGCGGCTTTTTTGAAATCTTCTTCGTGGAGGATGGTGCCGACGGGGAGTCCGCTGGCGGATGCGACTTCTTCGGAGGTGAAGCGCTGGCTTCCCGTTACTTTGACTGCGATTAGTTTGTAGGTGGCGGGGGTGCGCGGCGCGGGGGTGCGTGGCGTGGGGGTTTGGGCTGCGGCTGCGACGGAAAAGGAAAGCAGGACGAGCAGGAAGGGAAGCAGGGAAGCAGAAGCCATGACACACTCGACAGAAACAGGCCCATTTTTCCTGGCGGTGCGTGAGAAGGTAGGGATGCTTCGACTGCGGTCGAGCTTCGCATTTACGAAGCTCGATCCTCGCTCAGCATGACAGCTTCTCATCCGAAACGATGGTTGGGGCGTTTTCATTTACTTCGATCTGGAGGTCCACGCTGTGTTTGATTTTAGTTTTTTGGCGATGTCGATGAAGGCCATGGCGGCGCGGCTTAGGGCTTTGTCTTTGCGGAAGACCAGGGCGAGGTCGCGGCGAAGTTGGGCGTCGGCCATGGGGATGGCGACGAGGACTCCGGCGCGAACGTCTTCCTGCACGTTGGAGCGCGCGATGAAGCCGACTCCTACGCCGGCAGCTACGAAACGTTTGAGAAGTTCGCTGGAATCGAGTTCCATACTGTAGTTCGGCTTTAGCTTGCGGTCGCGAAATAGTTCGTCGAGCGCATCGCGAGTATGGCCAGCCTTGGGAAGAACCAGCGGATATTTTGCCAGATCTCCCACAGGAGCTGACTTCATCTTGCCCAGCGGATGGTCGGGCGGGGCGATGATGACAAGCTCATCCTGATGGATGAGCACGACGGTGAGGCGGTTGTCTTTTACGGGCAGGGAAACTACGCCGAAATCGACGGAGTTGTCGGTGACCGACTCGAGAATTCTGGCGTAGTCGGCGCATTTTATGTTCACTGAGACGCCGGGATACTGCTTCTTGAAATCGGCAAAGACTTCGGGAAGTATATGCAGGCAGGTGCCTTCGTTGGCTCCTACGACGATTGCGCCGCGCGGGACGTATTCCATCTCAGCAAGCGAAGTGAGCATGGCCTTGCGGGCGTCGAGAGTATCCTGCACATATTTTTGAAACGCCTTTCCGGGAGCGGTCAGCGAGACCTTGCCGCCGGACCGGTCGAAGAGCTTGGCGCCGACTTCGTCTTCAAGGGCGCGGATTTGGGAAGAAATAGCGGGCTGGGTGCGGAAACGCTTCTCCGCCGCGCGGGAGAACGAGGCGTGGCGGGCTACTTCGAGGAAGGTTTGGAGTTGATCGAAGTCCATGGGGGGTGGGGCAGTTGCCAGCTTCCAGCTACCGGTTGCCAGTAAAACCCAGCCTACAACCGAGAACGATAAGCAATTTATCCTTGCCTCTTGCGAACCGAATTGTAGCAGGATGGCCGGGGCGAAACCGGGATCCAGGGGCCGAGCGGGGTATTCGCCCAATCCAGTTCCCGCACCAATCGGCCCAACGCCCCTCCAGCGCGCACCCATCCCGGCGCGAGGACAGCGTCTTCCTTAGTGGCTTCAATCAGTTTTGATGTTGGATCTTCAAACAGTTTCTCGATGGTAGGAGGCAATTCCTTGGTGAACTCCGATTTCGTGATCGAACCCTTCGCATCCACTGCAGCGGCCTGCTGGCGGGCGATTCGCGAACAATCATTCGCGGGAAAGAACGAGTAGCGATGAACCGGCTGAGACCGCGGTATGAGGGTAATGCTGCCTTGCACTTCCTGTGGTGCGCCGCCTGTTGAAACGTATCCATAGCGCTCACAACCAGTACAGTGAAGTGGAGCGCTTGCATCCAAGCGCGTTACCTCACAATCCAATTCTCAGTGACAATTCATCCAAGAGGGAAACTTAATATGCCTGATGTACCTGCTGCTTCTACTGGCTCACCGAGAGCGGCTGTCTCCGACGCTTGCCTCGACCAGATTTTCCGCGAGGCCCGCACTCATAATGTCTGGCTGCCTCAGCCAGTTCCTTTTGAGTTATTGCGGCAGGCCTATGAACTCTCCGCCTTGGGCCCCACCAGCGCCAATACTACTCCCGCGCGCTATGTGTTTCTGACAACACCGCAAGCCAAGGAGCGTCTGCGACCCGCGCTCTCCGCGGGCAACCTCGAAAAGACCATGGCAGCTCCAGTCACCGTCATCATTGCCTGGGATACTGAATTTCACGAGAAGCTTCCGAAGCTGTTCCCGCATAAAGATATGCGCTCAATATTCGCGGGCAAGCCCGACCTTATCGAAGCAAGTGCCTTCCGAAATAGCTCGCTGGAAGGTGCGTATTTCATTCTTGCGGCCCGCGCGCTTGGGCTCGATTGCGGGCCAATGTCTGGATTTGACATCGCGAAAGTCAATGCCGAGTTTTTCCCTGACGGCAAGTGGAAGGCGAACTTTCTATGCAATTTGGGCTATGGAGATTCAGCCAAGCTTTTTCCGCGCAGTCCGCGCTTGCCGTTTGATGAGGCGTGCCTGGCCTTGTAAGCGGGATTCCGATGAACGATGAACGATGACGGCAGCCGATGTAGCAACGCCCAGTTATGGCCGGGGATATGAAAATCCGCACCCGAATTCTCGATGAGAATTGTAAAGTTCCGTTTTTCTAAATGGTGGGACTGAATGTGCTCTGCTTGACGATTCTGCTCATGAGCTTGAGAGGTTTAGCGGATTCAGAGGAGCGTGGCGCGCCGGTTGCTTCCAGCAGGCCTTCCTCCACCGAGTCGAGAGCCAGGGTCGAGCGTTCCAGGACCAAAAGCAGGTACTTCTGGGCGATGGGACGATCGGCGGGATGAATGAGATCCCACCAGCGGCGGATGGACTCTTGGACTTCCGCCTCGGTTTTCTCACCTACAACCAAAGCATCAATCAGACGATAGACCTTGCTCTTAACGGCCTGATAAGAGACAGAAACTTCCTGAGGCATGGGGCATCCGAACCTTCGCTATCGCGTAGGTCTGCAATCTGCCAGCCAAACGCTAGATGGTTGCAGGGAAGCCTTTTAGAGTGGAAAGTCTCGTAAGTAATCCTACGAATGGAATAAATCGTAATTTTGGATATGAATTCTGGAAGCCGGAATTTTTCCTCTTAAGCCTCATAGACCGCCTAACACGAGCGGTGATTTTTTCTTTCCCGATGGCAATCCGCCGGTCGTATCGCCAGCAGGTTACAATGTTGCGCCCCCATCCGAATACCGTTTGAAGGTTGCGAGGTGCGACCAAACGACGCGGTGCCTGGGCGTACACAAAACCTTAGAGTTCCGATACAGCTTACAAATTCTTGGAGGCGGGATGAAAACATTGGCGTGGATTCTTGCATTTCCTGTATTAGTTTCAGCTTTGAGCTTGTCACAGACCACGCAGTCTGTGAGCACTCCCCAAAATGCCGAACCTCAGTCGCGAATGTTCTTTCCCAAGGATATGTTTTGGGGGTGGGCGCAGTTTGACTTGGCGCCCCCGCATAATGAAATCGACCCGAACCTTTGTGCGGGCAACGCGGGCCAGTACGGAGGCGTGAATGCTCCCTGCAGCATGTTTGGCCGCTACATGTTGTCGGGGATACTGGAAGTGCGTCCGTTTGGCCGGGGACAGTTGCGGCGCTTCATGGTGTTCGGAGCGCCGACATTCCTGTTCGGCAAGACAATCCCGCAGACGCTCTATACCTGGTCGCCGGATGCGATCGGCATTGAGCACTCGTGGGGAGGAGGAGTCTACATTGGAAAAGGATTTGAATTTCGCGTGACCCAGCATTTCTTGTTCGATCGACTCGGAGCGCGCGATACTAATCTTGGTGTGGCCGATCTCGGCAACAACGGTCCCTGGGGACGCTACATGACGGTTGGCGTGCGTAAGACTTTTGGGACAAGGCGCTGGTGATCGCCGTCACACAATAGTGTGACGCGAGACTTAGTCCCGACGCGGCTCTGAGGATACTCTCTATGGGGTATTCTTTAGTGGAACGTTTTGTATTTTCTTCGGGAACTCTTAGGGAGGGTAGCGATGGCGAATTCTTATAACGGGATTGCGGTGCCGGCCGATGGAAAGAAGATCGGGTACGCGAATGGAAAGTATAGTGTGCCGGATAATCCGATCGTGCCGTTTATCGAAGGCGATGGAACGGGCCGCGACATATGGAAAGCATCTCTGCGCGTCTTCGACGCAGCAGTAGAGAAAGCATACCAGGGCAAGCGTCGCGTGGCGTGGTACGAAGTGTTCGCCGGCGAAAAAGCCAAAGCAAAGTTCGATAATTGGTTGCCCGACGAAACAGTAGACGCAATTCGTGAATTCCGCATTGCAATCAAGGGCCCACTCACGACGCCGGTTGGTGGAGGGATTCGTTCGCTGAATGTGGCGCTGCGGCAGATTTTGGATTTGTATTGCTGCGTGCGTCCGGTGAAATATTACAAGGGCGTGCCGTCGCCGGTGAAAAATCCCGAGCGCATGGATGTGGTGATTTACCGCGAAAACACTGAGGATGTGTATGCCGGCATCGAGTGGGAAGAGGGAACTGCAGAGTGCGCGCGGCTGATCGAGTTCCTGAACAAAGACATGCTGAAGAGCGGCAAGAAGCAGATTCGGCTCGACTCCGGTGTAGGGATTAAACCGATTTCTGTCACTGGAACCAAGCGACTGGTGCGGATGGCGATTCTTTTCGCAATCGAGACTGGACGCAAGAGCGTGACTTTGGTGCACAAGGGGAACATCCAGAAATTTACCGAGGGCGCATTTCGCAAGTGGGGATACGAGTTGGCTACGGAAGAATTTCGCGACAAGGTGATTACCGAGCGCGAGAGCTGGATTGTGGACAACAAAGATAAGAATCCGAATCTCACGGTTGCGCAGAATGCTGAACTGGTTGAGCCGGGCATGGAGTTTGCTCCGCCGGCGTTTCGGCAGGCAGTTGAGGCGGAAGTAAAAGACGTGCTCGACCGCATCTATGCCACGCACGGCAACGGGCAGTGGAAGAAGAAAATCATGATCAACGACCGTATTGCCGATTCGATCTTTCAGCAGGTGGTGACGCGGGCGGATGAGTACTCGGTGCTGGCGACTCCGAACCTGAATGGCGATTACATTTCCGACGCTTGCGCGGCACAGGTGGGCGGGCTGGGCATCGCTCCGGGCGCGAATATTGGCGATGGCTACGCGATCTTTGAAGCCACGCATGGCACGGCTCCGAAGTATGCGGATAAGGATGTCATCAACCCGGGCTCGGTTATGCTCTCGGGCGTAATGATGTTTCGCTTCATGGGATGGAATGAGGCCGCCGATCTAATCGAGAGCGGATTGGAGAAGACCATTCTGCAAAAGAAAGTTACTTATGATTTTGAGCGGCTGATGGAAGGCGCGACCAAAGTCAAGACCAGCCAGTTCGCGGATAGCATCATTGAGAACATGGGAGTGGGAGTGCTGGTGTAGGGCAAGATCAAGAGCTTTAAACACAGAGGACACGGGGTCACACAGGGTAAAACTCAACGGATTTACCCTGTGTTCCCCTGCGTCCTCTGTGTTAGAGATTTTCATTCATAGAGAGGAATTCATTCATGCGCAAGAAAGTGACGATCGTAGGTTCGGGGAATGTGGGCGCGACGGCGGCTCATTGGATTGCTTCGAAAGAGCTGGCCGATGTTGTGCTGATCGACATCATTGAAGGCGTGCCGCAGGGCAAGGGATTGGATCTGCTTGAGGCCATGCCGATCGAGAAACGCGACTCTTACATCGCCGGCACGAACGACTACAAAGACACGGCGAATTCCGACATTGTGGTGATTACCGCAGGCATTCCTCGCAAGCCCGGAATGAGCCGTGACGATTTGCTTAACACGAATTACGGGATCATGAAGGCGGTTGTCGGCGAAGTGGTGAAGTATTCGCCGAATTGCATTCTGATAATTGTGTCGAATCCGCTGGATGCCATGGCGCAGGCGGCTTACAAGCTGAGCGGATTTCCTCGTGAGCGCGTGGTTGGCATGGCCGGTGTGCTGGACTCGGCGCGCTTCCGCGCATTTATCGCCGACGAACTGAAAGTCAGCGTGGAGAACGTGACTGCGTTCGTGCTCGGCGGGCATGGTGACACGATGGTTCCGCTGCCGCGCTACTCCACGGTCGCGGGCATTCCTATTACGGAGTTGATCGAGAAATCGCGGCTCGAAGCTTTGGTGCAGCGCACGCGCGACGGCGGCGCAGAGATCGTGAAGTATCTGAAAACCGGTTCGGCTTATTACGCGCCGTCGGCGGCAGCGACTGAGATGGTCGAGGCGATTCTCAAAGACAAGAAGAAAATCCTGCCTTGCGCGGCGTATTTGCAGGGCGAGTACGGAATCGACGGCCTCTACGTGGGCGTGCCGGTGAAGTTGGGCGCTAAGGGCATTGAGCAGATCATAGAGATCAAGCTTACTGCCGAAGAGAAGGCTGGGCTGGATAAGAGCGCTGCGGCGGTCAAGGAGTTGTGCGGCGTGATCGGAGTGTAGGACTGCTCGAAGAAATTTTCGCATGATGTTCATATAACGGCGCGCCGGGAATCCTTTGGTACAATCCCGCACATGGCAAAACCGGCGCGGCTTTTCCGACGCACATCCCAAATCTGTTTCTCGCTGTTCGTTCTATCTTGCTTGCTGCAGGCTCAGAGCGGCGAGCCGATTCATTTTCGCGTGAAGCTCTCTTCTGAGCTGGGCAGTGTGCCGCGGTCCGGCCGGCTGCTGATCTTTCTTTCATCCTCCAAAAAAGCTGAGAAGGAACTGCGCCCCGCCCAGGGTCCAGAATCCCCCTCCGTTTGGATCACAGCACGCGAGGTGGAGGATATGGAACCTGGGGCGACCGTTGAGGTGCATGGCAATGAGGCTTCTTATCCTTCGCCTCTCGCGCAGGCTCCGGTGGGCGATTACCAAGCAATGGCATTGCTCGATGTGTCGCATCGCTATGGCTACAACGGAAGCTCCGCAGGCGATCCGCGCAGCGAAGTGATGGCATTGAAGCAATTCGATCCGGCACACGCCGGGACCGTTGACCTTAGTTTGAGCATCGTGACACCAGAGAAACCGATCACTGCTCCGGCGTCTGGTGAGATGCTCGATTTTGAAAGTCCTGCGCTAACCTGGTTCTGGGGACGACCGATTCACATGCGCGGCGTAGTGGTGCTGCCCCCGGGCTACGAAACGTCTGGCAAGCGCTATCCCACCGTGTATTGGACTCATGGTTTTGGAGGGGATCTCCGCACCATCGCCCAACACTATGCCCCGAGCTACTACCAGAAGATGGAGCAAGGCGAGCTTCCCGCGATGATCTATGTGCTCCTGGACGAATCTTGCCCGGGAGGGACGCACGAGTTCGCCGATTCGGTGAACAACGGACCTTGGGGCAAGGCTCTGACGACTGAGTTGATTCCATATCTCGAAAAGAAATATCGGATGCAGTCGACGCCGAGCGGCCGCCTGCTGACTGGTCACTCTTCGGGCGGATGGGCCGCATTGTGGTTGCAGGTGGCGTATCCGAAAGTTTTTGGAGGCACGTGGCCTACCTCGCCGGATCCTTCCGACTTTCGGATCTTTACTGGCCCCAACCTACATTCGGATCCGCCGTCGAATTTTTATCACGATGCCCAGGGCAAGCCGTGGCCGCTGGTGCGCATGGGAGGTCAAGAGGTAATGTCTCTGGAAGATTATGCCCGCCAGGAGGCTGTATTAGGCGCATATGGCGGGCAGATGGCTTCGTTTGAGTGGGTGTTCAGTCCGCGCGGAGCGGATGGAAGGCCGGAGCGATTATTCGATCGGCAGACGGGTGCGGTCGATCGGCAAGTCGAAAAGGCGTGGGAGAAATACGACATTGCTGAAAGTCTTCGCAAGAATGCGCAGCGTCTGCGTCCGCTGCTGCAAAATAAAATTCATCTCACAGTCGGCACGGCCGACACGTTCCATCTGGACGCTCCGGCGCACCTGCTTGAACAAACTCTGAAAGAGCTTGGCATCAAGGCCACGTTCACTTACCTGCCGGGGAAAAGCCATTTCGATCTTTATCAGGATGGATTGGGGAAACAGATCGGCATGGAGATGGAGAGGACGGCGGAGGCGGGAGCGAGGGTGAAGACTGCGGTGCACTAGAGTTCTTCTTCTGCTTCTGGCTTGAAGAACGCTGTTCGATCACAAACTAGTTGGCAGCTTAAACCTGCTTGGTCATTGTCTCCGCAACATCCCATGGTCATTGGTGCACATTTGACCATGGTCATTGACCATGGTATAAGTGGGAGGATGAAAGAAGTAGCCATCTCCGAGTTCAAAGCGAAATGCCTCGGCATGATCGAGGAAGTGCGCAAGACGCGCAAACCGATTCGACTCACTCGCTTTGGCAAACCGGTGGCTGAAGTGGTCCCCTCCACTGCTGAAAAAAGTGAAGGAAGGCGCCTAGGTACGATGGCTGCGAGCATGAAAATCGTTGGCGATATCGTTGGCCCGACCGGCAGCCTGGATGACTGGGACGCGTGGCGGGAATGAAGCTATTGTTGGACACTCACGTCTGGCTTTGGAGTCTTGGGGAACCTCACCGACTTTCCAGAAGGGTCGCGAAGGAGCTGGACAACCGGCAAAATGAACTTTGGCTTTCGCCGATCAGCATCTGGGAGGCGTTCCTGCTTTTCAAGAAGAAGCGTGTCCAGATTTCGACCGATTTTACGACTTGGCTGGCGAATAGCTTGAGCGACCTTCCTGTCATTGAAGCTCCGCTTACTTTTGAGGTCGCACGAACGCTGCCGACCGTTGTCGTGCCGCATGAAGACCCAGCCGATCTATTCCTAGCGGCTACAGCCAAGGCGTTCGGGCTAACACTGATAACCGCTGACCGAAACCTCATTAAGACTGAGGGCATTTCCGTTCTCGCAAATTAATACGCGATCAGCTACGCCTTCTCGATCATGACCTTCTTCACCACTACATCTTTGTTCGGCTTGTCGTTGCGGCCGCGCGGGACTTCGGAAATTTTCTTAACAATATCCTGGCCTTCGACTACTTCGCCGAAGATTGTGTGCTTGCCAGTCAGCCACGTTGTGGGCGCTACGGTGATGAAGAATTGCGAGCCGTTGGTGTTGGGCCCGGAATTGGCCATGGCGAGCTTGCCCGCTTTATCGAGTTTGTGGGGCGAGCCTTTGGTTTCGTCTTCGAACTGGTAGCCGGGGCCTCCCATGCCAGAGCCTTGCGGGTCGCCGCCCTGGATCATGAAGTCGGGGATGACGCGATGAAAGATTGTTCCGTCATAGAGGCGGTCGTTGGATTTCTTGCGCGTGGAGGGATGAGTCCACTCGCGCTTGCCTTCGGCCAGTTCAATAAAGTTGGCTACAGTTTTCGAAGCTTCTTTTTCGAAGAGGCGGCAAACGATGGTTCCTTCGGAGGTGTCAAAAATAGCGTAGGTTCCTGCGGGACGGCTCATAGATATATTTTCTCCTTGAATTTATTGGCGTCTGATTCTACCAAGAATGGCGCGTTTTTTCGGGCCTAATCGCTTCTGCTGCTGCTTCTCTGATTCTATTTCGGATTGCCGGGCTGAAGATACTGAGTGAAGAAGGCTTGAGTCTCGAGAGCCAGCCGCTTGCGCGCTTCTGGTTTCTCGAAGGTGTGAATGTCTTCCACCTTCACAAATTTTACTGGAACGCCAGCCTCGGTCAGTCTGTCGTACAGTTCCTGAGCTTGAGCCATCGGAACTTCGACATCCTGCGTGCCGTGAAGGATGAGGAACGGCGCTGTGTTCTTCGAAACATGAAATACGGGCGATGCGTCTTTCCAGCCTTTCGCATTGTGGGCATAGTCGCCGCCCAAAAACTTTGACAGAAAAGTCTCGCCCTCGGAATCACGATGGGTGGTGAAATCGACGGGTCCGCTGACGTCGACGACCGCTTGCACGGTGCTGGAGTACTTGGCGAGAGCCGGATCAGAGTTATCGCGCGTGGCTTCCATGCCCAACAGAGCCGCCAACTGCGCGCCTGCGGAGTGTCCGAAGGCTCCAATGCGATCGGGATCGATGTGATACTTTGCCGCGTTGGCGCGAATCCAGCGGACTGCGCGTTGCACGTCGTCTAACTGGGCCGGCCATGCGTTTTCCGTGCCGTGAAACAAACGGTAGTCGACTGAGAACGCCACGAAGTCGCAGCGGGCAAGAAACATGCCCATGCTGCGCATGTTGCCCTTGTCGAAATTCATCCAACTGCCGCCATGGATGAGGATCACCGCCGAGCGTAAGCCGGAAGAGGCTTCGCCCGGCTGGTAAATATCCAACAAAAGCTGATGTCCGCCGACTGTGGCGTAGGGGACATCCTGCTGAACCGAGGCCTGCGGTTTAGTCGAATCCGCAGAAGGTTGAGCGGCCGTTTGTGGCGAGGTCTGCTGCGTCTGCGCGACGACGGACGTTGCGAGCGTTAAGAAGATCAAGAGTCGGCTGCTTTTTGTCATGGCGAAAATCTGCGCAGCTATTTGGGAGTCGAAGGCGCGGCTGGCGTTGTGCTTGCCGGTTTCCTCGCCGGAGTTGCAGGTTTAGCCGCCGTGGATGCGCCCTCGCGAACGATTTTGATGTGAGTGATCTTCACGGGGCGAAATGGCCGGTTGTTGCTGGGGTCCGTCGCTTTGTGCGCGATTACCGTCACGAGCGCTACGGTGGCATCGTCGCAATGGCCGAAGATGGTGTAATTGCCGTTGAGGTGCGGCACGGGCACCTCGGTGATGAAGAACTGCGATCCGTTCGTGTCAGGGCCGGAGTTGGCGTAGGCAAGGCGGCCCGGCTTGTCGAACAAGAGGTCGGAAGACACTTCGTTCTTGAATTTGTATCCGGGGTCGCCAGTTCCGGTACCAATGGGGTCGCCCCCTTGAATCATGAAGTCGGGAATCACGCGATGAAAAATTGTGCCGTCGTAGAGCGGCACGCCGTGCTTGTTGGCTCCGGTGGCTGGGTCCTTCCAATCTTTCTTGCCGGTGGCGAGGCCGATGAAGTTTTCGACTCCGATGGGAGCTTTATCGGGGAACAGAGTGCAGGTCAAGTTTCCAACTGTGGTTTCGATAATCGCCGTGGGCGTGCCCGTCGCGGCCGCGTGGTGAACGGGTGGCTTGGCCGCGGTGCTGGGTTTGGCTGCGGGCGCTGGCGTGCTGGTTTGCGCCCAACCGGTAAACGCGGCGGCGGAAAGCAGAGTGAAGATCAGAAAAGTGTTACGCATGATTGCTCCTTGCACGGGATCTTGCCCGGTAGTTTACTGCAACGTTGCATTGTACCGTTTCATTGTAGGACAGCGCCCGGGATCAATGGGAGTGCGCCTGCATTTCGCGGCTGACGGATTCGACCTGGCGAAAGACGCGCAGAATATTGCCGCCGAGGATTTTCTTGATGTCTTCGGCGCTATAGCCGCGGTCGAGCAGGGCCTGCGTGATCTTCGGGAGGTCGGCGGCGGAATCCATGCCCTGCGGTGTGGCGCCGCTTACGCCGTCGAAGTCTGAGCCTAGCCCGACATGGTCGATGCCGGCGACCTTGGCGATGTGGTCGATGTGGTCGATGAGAGCTTTGAAGGGCGGGCGCGGGATCTTCGCCATCCACTCGCGGTCAAGTCGATTGACTTCAATGTAGTTGACGGGCTTGCCCTCGGCGCGCAAGGAATCGATATATTTCTGGATCGCAGCGGTTTGGTCTTTGCTCTGCGCCGCCGAGGCCTTGCGATAGTCTTCATCCAAAAAGCCTGAGAAGAAGTTTACTTGCACGACGCCACCGTTCTTGGCCACGGCGCGCAGCATGTCATCGGTCATATTGCGAGGCGCGTTGGTGAGCGCGCGGGCTGACGAGTGCGATGCGATGACGGGAGCCTTGGTGGTAGCGATTGCATCCCAAAACGTTTTGTCGGCCACGTGCGAGATGTCGACCATCATGCCCAGGCGATTCATTTCGAGCACTACCTGCTTGCCGAAATCAGTCAGGCCGTTGTGGTGCTGCACTTTGGAATCGTTGATGTCGCCGGAGGAATCTGCCCACTCGTTCGTGTTTGACCAGGAGAGCGTCATGTAGCGTACGCCGAGGCGGTAGTAATCGCGCAGCAGGTGCATGTCGTTCTCAATCGAGTGGCCGCCTTCGATTCCCATCAGCGCGGCGAGCTTGTGTTCTTTGTGTGCGCGCTCGATATCCGTCGTAGAAAACGCCATCATCATGCGATCGGGATGACGGGTGGCTTGCTCGTAAACGGAGTCGATGAGATCGAATGTGTGCTGCGCGAAGTGGCCTTGATTGGTTTCCGGATCGACCCAGATGGAAAAAAACTCCGCGCCCAGGTTGCCGCGTTTGGCTTTGTCGAGGCTGATGTGGCCGACGTCGTTGGGATCGGTCGAGCCGAGGTCGAAGTTTTCATCGAGGAAACGCTGCGGGGTGTCGGCGTGAGTGTCGATGATCAGAGCGGACTCGTGGATGGCGCGAGCCTTGGCGCTGATGGGCGTGTCTGGTGCAGTCGTGGATTGAGGCATTGCCGACGACGTGGCGAGAAGCAGGCATGAGAGCAAAAGATTTCTGAAGTGATTCATAGAGTTGGCACCAACGCGGGTGTGGTGGCAAGCCAACGATTGTATAGGCTGGGGCGGGTCGAAGAAAGGACGATTGGCGAACGACCTTCACTGGCGAAGGCCGCCAATCGGAATGACGATTTGAAGGAAACTAACTACTCGGGGCGGCTGTCGGCGGTGACTGCGGCGGGTACGGCATCGGGGTCGGTGCGCTCCATGGGAACGATGTCCTGAGTCTCGCGCCAATCGGCGTAGCGGCCTGAGACCATGATGTGGAATACCCACTGATGGCGCTCTTCTTCGGGCTCAACCAGGCCGAGAGCCTTCATGTAGAAGAGGTAGCGTTCCATCCAGTGAACCTGATCCTGGGTCATGCCGCGACGTTGCAAGTCGACGGTGAGTCCGGCGAGATGCGACGAAGCAGTTTCGCCCTCAGCCGGCGCAGCGTTGCGATTGTGACGGCGAAGTTTTTTCTGAACCTTCACGGTTCGCACGGCGGAGTTCACCTGAATCTGTTCGTGAAAGCGGTGGTAGTAAGCCTGCGAGAGATCCTGAACGAAGTCACGCGTCCAAGGACGGCTGTAGCGCCGCGAAGGATCGAGGCGCGGGTCGAAGCGCAATGTTTCGCCGGCAACGATGGGCTGCAGCGCTCCACTGGCCTTTAGCGCTTCGAGTTCATCGTCGTCCTGAATGCGCGGCAGTTCGAGCCGGTCGATCTCGGCGTTCTGTATTAAAAGAGATTCGTGGGAAGGGCGAAACATCGGATTCCATCGCGTCCAGTGCAAACGGAAGCGGTGATGAGCGGCCGGTTTATGCTTGACAGTGGTTGCGGCAAAGAGCGGACTGCATAGGCACACCAGCAGGGAAGCGAGAATCATCCGGCGCTGAATTTTTAATCGCAAAGGGCTCCGTAGTCTTCCGTCCGGTTCAACCCGCTACCGTCCGGGTATTCTAAGCCATACTGTCAAGCGGCCCAACCTTTGATTGCGTTCAGGCGATTACCACCGTACTTGGCTGGCATCGCCTCGGCCCTGGTTACCTCTGGTTACTTGAGCGAGGTCCGCGACAGTTCTGTTGTGGATAGAAGCACGCAAAAAGCCATCCCAGCGCGGAGTTTGAGCGCCCGTGCATATCCCAAGAGGGCAACAACTTACGTTTCTTAGATGCAGAACGGGCCGGCCTAATGTGGACGAAAGTGACAAAAATCAGCGCCGGAAAAGGTCACCGATGGCTTGCTTCATGACCGCGCCGCCGACTTCGGAAATCGCCTTGGTGAGCGGGATATCTTTGGGGCAAACCTCGACGCAGTTTTGCGCGTAGCCACACTCCTGGATGCCGCCATCGCCCATCAGCGCTGACAGACGCTCGCGCTGCAGCTCTTTGCCCGTGGGGTGCGTGTTGAACAGACGCACTTGCGCGATAGTCGCCGCGCCTACGAAGCCCGTATCTTCATTGAATTGCGGGCAGGCTTCCATGCAACAGGTGCAGGAGATGCAGCGGGAAATGGGATAAGCCTGCTCTTGTTCTTCGGGCGACACGCGCGGGCCGGGGCCGAGGTCGTAAGTGCCGTCGATCGGCACCCATGCTTTGACGATTTTAAGATTTTCGAAGATCACGCTGCGATCGGTCGCCAGATCGCGCACGATGGGGAACTTGGAAAATGGCTCGAGCTTTACCGGTTGCTCGAGATTGTCGATCAAGGCTGAGCAAGCCATGCGAGCGCGTCCATTGATGAGCATGGCGCAGGAGCCGCAGACCTCCTCGAGACAATTCGAGTCGTAGGTGATGGGCGTGGTTGCCTTGCCGTCGCGGGTGACGGGGTTGGCGGCGATCTCCATGAGCGAGGAGATCACGTTCATGCCCGGATGCCAGGCGAGTTCGAACTCTTCCCAGTAGGAGTTGGAAGTGGGATTGTTCTGGCGCTTGATTTTTATGATTACGGATTTATTAGCCATTAATTGTTGCCTTCGCCAAGCTCACTTGTCATTTTTCCGGTGGGCCGACAACTCAAATTTCACTAGCCTGCGCAAGTGCAGTCCAAACACAAAAGTGAATACAACGCAGAACAGCCAGCCAATCTCCTCATGTCGCCGTATCTTATGCACTCCTTCGAAAAAAGATAAGGTCGAAAGCGCTACCCAGATAACCGAAGTCGCAACGGCGCTCGTAGACAATTTGCCGCCCGATCCGTCGGCGCCCTCATTTCGCTGCATCATATTTCCTTGGCCGCGGGGGAATCAGCGACACATCTACCTCTTCGAACTCGAACTTCGGCTCGTCCGCATCCGGGGCGAAATATGCCTTGGTCGTCTTCAGGAAATTCTTGTCGTCGCGCTCGGGGAAGTCTGGTTTGTAGTGCGCGCCGCGCGACTCGTCTCTCATGCGGGCGCCCTGCGCAATCACGCGCGCCAACTGCAGCATGTTATAAAGCTGGCGGGTGAAGGCCACGCTGGTGTTTGCCCACTGCGTGCGGTCGCTCAGATTCACCTTGCGGAAGCGTTCCAGCATTTCGACCAGCTTCGCATCCGTCTGCTGCAAGTTCTTGTTGTAGCGGATGACGGTGCAATCCTTGGTCATCAACTCGCCCAGTTCCTGCCACAGGCGGAACGGATTCTCCGTGCCCTGATTGTTCATGAGCAGGGAATTGGCATCTTCCTGCTTTTTCTTTTCAGCCTCGAAAACTCCGTTGCCGTCGGGAAGCGCCTGCAATCCGCGCGCGTACTTCACGGCGTTCGGTCCAGCGATTTGCCCGCCATAAATGCACGAGACTAGCGAGTTCGCTCCCAGGCGATTTGCGCCATGGTACTGATACTCGCATTCGCCAGCGGCGAAGATGCCAGGGATATTCGTGGCCTGCTTGAAGTCGATCCACAGGCCGCCCATGGTGTAGTGCATGCCGGGGAAAATCTTCATCGGCGTGTCGCGGGGATCGTCGCCCACGAACTTCTCGTAGATTTCGAGAATGCCTTCGAGCTTGCGATCGAGAATCTTGCGGTCGATGTGAGTGAGGTCGAGGTAGACCATCGGCTTGCCATCGATACCGAGGTTCAGCTCAAAGACGACCTTAAAGATGGCTCGCGTCGCGATGTCGCGCGGAACCAGGTTGCCGTACTTGGGATACCACTCTTCGAGAAAGTACCAGCGCTCGTTCTGCGGAATCGTTTTGGGATCGCGCTTGTCGCCGGGAGCTTTCGGAACCCAGACGCGTCCGCCCTCGCCGCGCGCTGACTCCGACATCAGGCGCAGCTTGTCGTTGCCGGGGATGCAGGTGGGATGCACCTGAATGAATTCGCCGTTGGCGTAGTAACAGCCCTGCTGATACAGCGCAGACTGCGCCGACCCGGTGCACACCACCGAATTGGTCGACTTGCCGAAGATGGCTCCGTTGCCGCCGGTAGCGATGATGATGGCGTCGGCGGGGAAGGTGCGAACTTCCATGCTGCGCAAGTCCATGGCGCAGATGCCGCGGCAGACGCGGTTTCCATCGAGCACCGCGGAAAGAAATTCCCAGTGCTCGTACTTTTTCACCTTGCCTTCGGATTCGTAACGGCGGACTTGTTCATCGAGCGCGTAGAGAAGTTGCTGACCTGTCGTTGCGCCCGCGAACGCAGTGCGGTTATATAAAGTGCCGCCGAAGCGGCGGAAGTCGAGCAGGCCTTCAGGCGTGCGGTTGAAGGGAACGCCCATGCGATCGAGCAAGTCGATAATGCCGGGCGCGGCCTCGCACATGTCTTTGACCGGAGGCTGGTTGGCGAGAAAATCTCCGCCGTAGACCGTGTCGTCGAAGTGAATCCAGGTGGAGTCGCCTTCGCCCTTCAAGTTCTTCGCCGCGTTGATGCCTCCCTGCGCGCACACGGAGTGCGACCGCTTGACCGGAACAATGGAAAAGAGATCGACGTCCGCGCCCATCTCGGCAATTTTGATGACGGCGGCGAGTCCGGCAAGTCCGCCCCCGATTACGATGATTCTAGGAGCTGCCATTTCACTCCACCGGCTTTCTGTAGGCTGCCGTCTTGGGTTTAGCCGCGTGGCGCGTGTCGACGATATTTCCTCCAGCGGTGGGTGCATCTTCGAAGCGCTCGGCGAACGTATACAAGCTGACCAGGCCCACGACGCTCAGGAGCAGAAAAAATCCCAGGCACACTTTGAGAAATCGTTGTTGGGCCTTGTCTCCGCTGACAATGCCCCACTTCGCCGCGAACAGCCAGATGCCATAGGCGAAATGCCACGACGCGCAAATCAGTCCGACCACGTAGAACGCGAGCAGCAGCGGGTTATGAACCTCAGCCGCAACTTTGCCGAACGAAAACTCAGGGTGATCGTGCAGGTCCACCCCGGTGAACCGCATCGTGTAGGTATGCCACACGATGTAAAAGAAGGCGATGCCGCCGGTCCAGCGCTGCGCGGTGTACATCCAGTTTCCGGTCCAGGGATATTCCATCGTATTTCCATCGCCGCGGTACCAGATGTAGAAGCCGTAGAGCGCGTGGAACGCGATGGGCAGCCAGATCCCGAAGAGTTCGAGAAAGAAGACAAGCGGAAGATTCGCCAGGAAGCTGACCTGACGCGCGTAGGCTGGAGGGCCGCTGATCGCGGTGGAATTGGAAATCAGAATGTGTTCAAAGAGAAATGCGCCGACTGGAACGATGCCGGAGAGCGAATGCAGGCGCCGCAAAAGAAACGACGTACCCTGGCCGGCGCGCAGGGGCGCGACTCCATGTCTTGCAGCTTTATTTATTTCTGGAGCAGTAGAACTGGCCGCTGACGCCACTAAGCGCTCCTTGTGAGTTCAGAGACGGTAAAAGAACTTTTTATTATCCGCGCACGAGAGAAGTGAAGTCAAGGAACAGTTGCCGGTTGCCAGCCGTCAGTTGCCGGTAAAATCTTTGCACCAATTGAGGAACTGCCGGAACGCTGCGCCGCGGTGACTGTAATTGGATTTTTCTTCTGCGGTCAACTCCGCGAATGTCTTCTTGATTTGAGGAAAATAAAATAGCGGGTCGTAGCCGAAGCCATTCGTGCCGCGCGGAGAATCGAGGATGATTCCTTCGGCCGTGCCGCGAAATGTCGCCAGTGTCTTGCCGTCGCGCGCGGCGGCGAGCACGCAGACAAACCTGCCGGTGCGTCGTTCCTGCGGAACTCCTTTCAGTTCTTGCAGAACGCGCGCGTTGTTGGCTTGGTCGTCGGTGTTCGCGTCAGCCTTGTCTGGTTGGTCGGCGGCGTAGCGGGCGGAATGCACACCTGGCGCGCCGTTCAGCGCGTCAACCTCTAAACCCGAATCATCGGCAACGACCATTTCTGCAGGGACGTACCGGCTGTATGCTTCGGCTTTTTTCCGGGCGTTCGCTTCGAAGGTGAGGCCGTCTTCGACTGCTAAGGGCAGCGAAGAGAAGCCGGGGATGCCGGCAATTTCGACTTTGTGCCGCAGAGCGGCGCCGGCGAAGTCGCGCAGCTTTCCCGGATTCGAGGTCGCGATCAGGATTCGTCGCATGCGCTTACATCCTAATTGCAGCGAGGTTCGTTCGTCAGGCAGAAATCAAGAGCCTTAACCGCAAAGGTCGCGAAGGTCTCGCAAAGTACGCTAAGCAAAGCAACTGCAAGAAAATCTATCTTGGCCTTCCTAGCAAGACTAAGACAGAACTGATGGCGACTATTGAAATCCATCCGCCCACGCTGCGGTCCCAGGTGCGCGTGAAATAAATCTGCACGTGATTGGCGCCGGCCTCTGCCGGAACCAGCATCTGCCCAGAGCCATCGCGCGTCCCGGCCTGTACGAGGCGTCCATTCACTTCCACGCGCCACGCCGGGTAATTGAAAAGATGCAGAGCGAGATTATCCGGCGCCGACATCTCTGCGGTGAATATTTTGCGTTCGGTGCTCCAGTCGAGAACGTGAATCGCAGCGTGAGCCGGACCGTCCACGGTAACGCGGCGCTCTTTCCCTCTATCGAGGAGCGAAAAATCTGCGCCGACCGGCGTGTATTCGTCGGTGCCCTCGGAGCCTTTGCCCGTCGTCATGTTCTCCTGAATCTCGCGCAGGTCGGCGGCGGTGTCCCACCAGGGCGGCTGAAAGTGGTGCCACACGAAAGCAATCACGCACAGCATCGCCACGTACATTGCCGCTCGCACGGCCCACCGCCGCACACCCAGCACAGTCAGCAAACTGAACGGAATTCCCAGGCACAGCAGAAAGCGCCAGGGGAACTGCATGAAGCGCAGCTCGGGAAGAATATTCCACAGCGGGCTGCTAACCGACAACATAAGCGCGGCACACATGCCTGCCCAGGTCACGAGCAAGAACCAGGGCAGCCGATTGCGGCTCGCCCAGCTTCGCGCGAGCCAGGCCGCCGCCAGAGTCAGAATGATTTCCGCGATCGCAATCCATGAAATAACGCGGTTGAAGGCATCATGATCTGCGTCGACGGTGTGGACAAATAAAAAGTTATCCGGCGGACGCACGCCTGGAGAAACCGCCTGTGCAATATCGACCCACCTCTGTTCGTAAACCGCTGGCAATAAATAAAAGGCCGCGAGCGCCGCGCCTAGGACTACGGCCATGGCTCCCGTCAGCAAAACCCGCGGCGAGCGCCGCTGCCAGGCGATCACGACCAAGAGCAATGCTAGAGAATAATGGATCATGACCGCCGCGGGTGCGTTGATCAGCCACGCACAAGCAAGAAGCAAAGCCAGCCAGATGGTCACGCGCCGGCCTTTTTCTTCCGTCCGCAACAGCAACAACAGCAGCAGCGGCAATAACGAACTGGCCAACAATTCGGCGAACGCACTTCGCCAATAGACGATTACAAGGTGATAAGGATTCACCGCATACAACACAGCGGCGAAGGTCGCATCGCGCCGGTCAAGCCACTGGCGAGCCAACAGAAACATGGAGGCGCCGGCGGCCACCAGTACGATGCATATATAGATACTGGCGACCAGCGTCCAGGGAAAGATTGCAGTGAGTGCCGCTCCCAACGTCCATGAGAGCGGGGGATAGAAGATGAAGCGTGGCTCGCCATAACCGAAGTTTGCCAGCGCCGCCCAGCGCGGATAGATGATCCCGTGCTTCCACTGCGAAAGAACTTCGAGCCACGAGTACAGATGAAATTCGACATCGTGCCCGGAAGGCGTACCGCGAAAGAAAAATGGAATTTCGACCGCGAACGCTGCCAGAGCGATCGAGATTAAAGGCTTCCAGGCGAGGCTGGGCAGTTTACTCGTGGGCAGTTTATTCGCGGAATCGGGTTGTACGGTAGACGCCAGCTTTGCTCCCGAGATCCTCAATCAGAGACGCATCGAGGTGGTGTACATGTTCGCACAAGCATGGTCGGGCTGCATATTCACAATGCACCGGAAGTCCATCCCGAAGCCGTGAGAGGCCTTGTTTGAAAGCAAACTTTTAGCAGGGAAAGATTGAACAACCATGGGATAGCGTAGGAGAGCCTGCGACTTACGTTGCGACGCTCTCGCCCGAGCGCTGGCGGCGAAGTTCAGCGAGGAAGTCATCGGGTTGCAATGTCGACCCTACACGAAGCAGTTCGAGCAAAGGATCTTCCATCTCTTCAGCGCTCGGATCCGAACTGAGATCTTCCGCATGCAGAGCTTCAATGGCTTCATCCCGCCGCTTCTGGAACTGGCTAAGATCTGCGGTCAGGGCGCGCGGTGAAACGCCCAGCTCCAGCATGGACTCAGGGCAACTGCGCAGGAGGTTGATCAGATTGCCCACCTCGGCGCGCTGTTCCGGAGTGCGGCAAGGAAACTCCACTCCCATGCCGTGACCTGGATGGGTGACCCGCACCATGCCCTCGGTATGAACGGCCATGGCTTCGGCCTTCAGGCAAAGATCGACAAGTGCATGTTCAGGAAATGGCGAATCGGTTTCCACATAGCAGCCGCCTAGACTTAGATCTGTTAGTTTGCAATGCGGAATCGTTTCGTCCGGCCCGGCCGTGGTTCCTGAGGCAGCTTGCAGCCAGACTTGAAGTTGAGCTTTAAGGGAGTGATCCAGATCGAGGAATTGAACGCCATTTTGGCCGTTCGGGTTTGCCCATGCGATCTGCCCGTGGGCCTGGATCTCAAGACTTCCGTCGGGCAACTGAAAGCGAAAAGCCAGCAGCGCACCAGGGGACTGAGGCTCGGCCGTAAGGACGTCCATCCCGGTTTCGCTGAGGTCGAGCAGAATTGCCTCAACCTTATTGGTATCGGGCAGCGTAAGTTCCACCGGAGCCTGCACGGGAACACGGTAAGCGCGCCGTCGTTCACGATTCAATAAAGCGGCGACCGCGCGCAAGCCAGCCTTGGCGCTGTCTTCGGAGAGCGGTTTGTACAGCACGAAATGCGCGCCGCCACTAAGTATTTCGCGCACCTTGCCCGCTTCCGCAACCAGGGCGACGGTGACTGGCGGATTTCCTGAATTCAGCCTGCGTGCTTCTTCGAGCAACTCGGAGGCGAATTCCGGATCGTCGAAATCAACGACGAGTGCATCGAACTTTTGCTGTTGGATACGTTCGACCGCCGCGGCGAAAGCATCGCAGCGCTCGACCGCGATCCCGCTGGCCGGCAGAACCCGGCCCAGGATCTCCGATGCAGAATCGTCGCTGGAAACCAGCAATGCCAGAATCGTCATAACTAATTTCCCGTCGAACCGGGGCGAGACTCGGCTCGATATTCTGAGCTCGAATCACGTTCCGGTATTATGGCCACCGAGGCGCCGTAGGCCGAATTCCCTTGGGAGCGCTCGCACCCGCGCCAGCCGCAGCCGCCTTCGCATCAGAAGCCTCGTCGACTTCCATCAGGACGGCATTATCTTCCTCATCGTTTTCAGCCAGCAAGGGAGCCACTTCACGCAGCTTCTCCGCCGCCTGCTGGAGCATTTCAATTTGCTTCCCCAGTTGGGCGTACTTGGTCTGCTTCTGCCGCAACACCTCATGAATATCTTTCATACGACCCCCTGTGGAGAATGTAAGGAGCGACAGCCATAGGGTCAACGGTAATCCCGGTTGGTGCGTTACTGCGGTAATAGCGCTGGTGGAGGATCGAGCGATTCCAGCCTCCAGACCCTGAGAGCAAAACAAAAGCCCCGCATATTTGCGGGGCTTCTGTGAGAGGCGGATGAACTGTGATGTTATGCTTTCAGCTTGCGGCGTACGATTCCAGCCAAGCCAACCAAACCGGTTCCCAGCAAGCCGAGAGTGCCCGGCTCAGGAACGGTGGTGATGACTGTGTCGCCGCTACCCAACGGCACCGAGCCGGTAAATCCATTCTTGCCGGCATTGAATGTGATCTGAGTCGTGGCTCCGCTGACCGTCGTTCCGTTGTACCAAGTGCCCGAGATGCTGCCCGAAAGCGTGTAATAGATGGATCCGTTCGGCCCCGAAGTCGTAACTTCAGTCCAAGTCACGGGACCACTGAATGATCCGGTGAAGATCACGCCGTTAGGAATACCACCCGTACCGTTGCCAGTGATCGTGAAAGTTCCGCCCGCGGCGAATGTCCCGCCGGTTGTCAGACTGCCTGAGGTCAGGGCGCCCGTCGAAAAGCTAAGGCTGCCCAACCCGCCTGTGATGAGTCCCCCTCCACCGAGGCCATCGACTACAGTCAGCTCAGAGCCGGTAAGAGTCAAGCCTGCAGAACTGCCCGTAAGAGTGCCGCCGGTGTTTGTAAAGTCCACATTGCCCGCAAAGGCCGCCAAGGGTAAGGCCAGGGCAAGTACGGTCATCAAAACTATTCGCTTCATAATTACTTCCTCCTCAACAACTCCGAAACTCAAATTCCATTCGGAAACTTCAGGTTTCCTCTGGCGGCGCGAAAACCCGCAATTGTGCTGATTTAACTCTACTGATAGCACCCTTGGTGCCAAACAGGGACAAATTGTAAACTGCTGATTGTACTCATAGTTAACCAGCATCTTGAATCCGAGCGCCAATATGAAACTGCAAATTGATGCACACTTGTACGGGCCATTTGCGTCCGATTGCCGCCCGCTCCGGCCCAAGTCGGGGGTCGCGCCGGCCAAGAATATTCGCAGAAACAACTACCAAGCCGCTTGAAAAAATTGATTCGAAGGCGGCCTTCGTGGCACGGAAATTAATTCGATCCGGGACGAGTCACAGTTAAAGCAATCCTTGAGTAATTATGGGAGGGCTGTTCGGATACGCCGAGACTTTCGGGAAGCTTCTAAGTTCCAGGTCGTTTGGCTCCGTCGCCTGCGTAACATGCGGGAGTGGGAACTTCCCTTGGGACTTTCTTCGCACCCGGTTTCAGAGTACTGCCTTGCCAGATCTCGCTGGCGGTGCAGAACTTTGTCCGAGCAGGTCTCGAAGACGGCGGGAGAGATTCTTCGCTAGCGACCGGTAAAAGCGCGAGGCCAAATGGGGAAAAAGCTCAAACAATCCCTCCAGCGTCGCATGGTCCAGGTAATAAGCCTCGACGTCTTCTTCGGCAACCACTCCGGCGCTGGCAGGTGCGTCTTCCAGAAGTGACATTTCTCCGCAAATTTCTCCCGGACCGATCGTCGCGGCTTTATTTTGCGCAAGAATTCGCACTCGGGCGGTTCCTTTGAGCACAAGATAAATGCCGTCAGTCTTGATGCCTTGATGAACCAGAGCCTGGCCTTTTTTGAAGTGTACGCGGCTGGCCTTGTCGGCGACGAGGGCCCAATCGTTCGCGGTGAGATATACCAATCCGTGCTTCGACGACGACAGTACGGACATCTCCTGCTCAAAAGTTTTCGACATGGCGCGCGACCCGATTTCCGAAAACAGTCCCCAAAGAAACAAATAACCGAAACAATGTCAAAGCAACAACGGGTACAGCTAGACTAGCAGAAAATGGCGTGAACGCAATCCGAACAAAAACACGCCCGGACACGCGGATGGCCGCATCCTCTGATCGATTTGTTTTCAACAACCATTCTGCGACGTGGAGATGAAGAAGTTGGTGCGCCCTGAGAGATTCGAACCCCGACCTTCTGGATCGTAGTAGTTGGATCAGAGTTGAGCGTGACTTTCGAACTGGTGCCTCGGGAACATCATGAGCTATGCCGCGTTAATTTTACGGCGTTGTGGAAGGCCAAGCAGAGGCGGTCTTCGGGCGCGATCTTTGTCAGCGGGACCGCCGGGCTCTGGAGGCGGTTCCGAACTCTTGTGGGTACGATGTTTTGGGTTCTTGACTCTTGAAGTCGCGGTGCTTCCGTCATCGTCATGGAGAACGACGTTAAGAAGTGAACTGCGGACACGCACGTTATCCCCAACGTCGTAGTGGATAAATCCCCTCTTCCTGAATCGGTTCATGAAGAAACTGACTCGCGAGCGGGTCGTCCCTACCATCTCTGCCAGAGTTTCCTGGCTTAGTCTCGGGATGGACATTTCCGACACCCCTTCTTTGCCGAATTGCGCCATTAACAGAAGAGTTCGCGCCAGCCGCTTTTCGCTCGAATTGAAAAGTTGATCGACCAGGTCATCCTGATATCGGATGTTTCGTTTCAGCAAGCATTTCACAAACATCGCCGATAACTTTGGTTCCACGCTCATTGCATGCACCATCGCCTTCCTCTCGATGTGCAACAGGACGCAGTCTGTCAATGAGGTTGCAGACGACATGCGTAGGGGCTGACCAGCGAGTCCGCCTTCTCCGAAAAAATCGCCTTCGCCCAATATTCCGAGCGTTGCTTCTCTTCCGTCTTCCGAGACCACACTGAGTTGCACCTTCCCGGATTGGACGAAGAAGAGGCCGTCCCTGGAATCGCCCTGAGCGAAGATCGTCTTCTTCTTTTGAAAAGACACCAAATCCCTGCCCTTTCCGATGGTTGAAAGAAAGGCGTGCGGATTGAAATCGTGTTTTTTCTTCGCAGTGGTGATTTGCTTTGCCAAAGGCCGTCCTAACTGTAGAAGCTACCCCGATATCAATTATGGGGTAAGGCCTAGGCCCTTGAATGGTCTGTAGTGCTCACAATCGCGAGGTCGGCGGAAACTGGCTGACCTGCGATTCGGTATTGGCAAGGGTGGGGCTGCGGACCTGAGATGAATACCACGGCCTCTTGGACATTTCGAGCAGTCCAGCCTGGGTTCAGCGCGTGACCTTCTCCAGCAGGTACATGTAAGAGCGATAGACCTGTCCGGTGGCTCGGGTCAGCCCGATTTCACAAGTGCGACTGCTGGAGTAGCAGCCGTCGGCATGTTCTGCCCTAACCTCGGCCGCTTCCAGCCGCGTGGCGGATTGCGTTAGTTCGGGGAATAGAAATCCTCGGTCGCCTGCGAAGGCACAACAGCCCGCGCTCGCAGGAATCAACGTCTCTTGACTGCATGCTTTCGCGATGCCTTCGAGCTTCGCGGCGATCCCCATCTTGGTGACGGAGCACACTGGATGCAATGCGACGCGTTTCACCTTCGCTTGCACGGTCAGTTTGGATAACAGTTCATCGTGCGCAAACTCAATCGAGTCCAGCAGCCTCAAATGATCGAAGCGTTCTTGGTTTGCTGGAATCAGATGAGGCCGCGCCGTTTTAAGAGCGTAAGTGCAAGGGCTGGTGTCAATGACCACGGGCAAACTGCCTTCGCCCGACCATCGCCAGAGGCGTTCGACAGCGGAGTTCGCCGCGATGGCATGAGCTTGAGTGAATCCCTTGGAAGAGAACGGCATGCCGCAACAGGTTCCTGCAACGTCGGATGGAATGTAGACGGGCACGCCTGCGCGTCGAGCTAACTCGACGGTTACTTCCATCAAAGAACGGTCTTTAGGCTCGGTGGGCAACCGTCCCATGATGCGCGAGATACAGGACGGGAAATAAATCGCCTGAGCACCTTCCATTTTGGTGATGGGCACTCTTCCGGCTGCGAACGGGGTGTCGGGCATCCATTCACCGAGATTGTTTCCAGCAAAGCGCTTCGTCATCCCGCGAGTGATCGAGCGCATGCCGCTGACGCCAATCATTCGTTCGGCTGCGTGCCCAAACCGCAGCGCCCAGCGCAGCGCGCTTTCAACGAAACTGAAATTCTTCGCAATACGAGCTGCCCACTTATGTGCTCGAGGACTGGCACGAAGACTGCGAAAACGCTTCACCAGCGTCCCGGTATCGATATTCACTGGACACGCGGTGGCACAAAGTCCGTCGGCGGCGCAGGTATCGAGAGCCATGTAAGGGAACCCACGATCCAGCGCGTTCCACAACGGCGAGCCACCAGCCTCTTGCTGCCGGGCCATTTCGCGGCGCACGACAATGCGCTGGCGCGGCGTGAGAGTCAGATCCCGGCTGGGGCACTTGGGCTCGCAGTAGCCGCACTCAATACACTTGTCGATCTCCGGCTCGACCGACGGAATTTGCTTGAGATCCGCGAGATGCGCCTTGCGGTCAGCGTTAATGATCACGCCAGGATTAAGCAGGTTGTCGGGGTCGGCGAGGTGTTTCAGTTGACGCATGATCTGGTAGGCGTCGCTGCCCCATTCCGTCTCCACAAATGGCGCCATGTTGCGGCCGGTGCCATGTTCCGCTTTTAGCGCGCCATCATGGCGATGCACGACTACTTCGACTAAGTCGTCAATAAAGCTGGAATACTGATCGATGGCGGCTTGATCGTTAAAGCTTTGCGTAATTACAAAATGCAGGTTGCCGTCTTTGGCATGGCCGAAGATTATGGCGTTGGGGTAATCGTGTTTCACAAAGAGACGGTTGAGATCGTGGGTGGCATGGGCCAGAACCTCCACCGGAAACGCAACGTCTTCAATAATTACCGTTGTGCCGCTCTGCCGCACCGAGCCGACTGACGGAAACATGCCAGCCCGAATCTTCCACAGCAACGCTTGCTCCGCGGCGGCGTGGGTAAAGCGAGCGGGCTCGAATAACTTGAGTCCACCGACCGCGTCTTTCGCCAGTAGTTCCAACTCGGAGCGGTTGCTTTCGTCGGCAGATTGGAATTCGACCAGCAGCCCCGCAGCTCCGTCGGGAAGCGTTTTGATTGAGGCGGGTATGCCCGCTTGATTCTCGACCGAGCGCAGAGAAGCTCGATCCATGATCTCCAGCGCCTTGGCGCCGGCGTTGCGCAGCGGGATAATCGAATCGGCCGCCGCGTACACGTCGGAGTACAGCAGAAGCCCTGTGTATTTCACGGGGAGATCGGGAACTGTGTTCAAGACAGCTTCCGCAATAAACGCCAACGTTCCCTCGGAGCCGATCAGCACGTGCTGAAAGATGTCGACGGCGGTATCGAAATCGAGGAAGGCATTCAATGAATAGCCGGTCGTATTCTTTCGCTTGTATTTATTGCGGACTCGTTCGCGAAGAGCGGAATTCTGTTCCAGCTTCTGCTTTAAATTCAGGACGCCGCGGGCCAACTCGGGCTCGCGTGCACGAAACTCCGCGTCGGCGTCAGGCTGTGAGGTGTCAATGACCGTACCCGACGGCAACATGAACTTCATCGACTTCAGAGTGTGATAAGCGTTTTGCTCGACGCCGCAGCACATGCCACTGGAGTTGTTGGAGAGAATTCCGCCAATGGTGCAGGTAGCGATCGAAGCCGGATCGGGCCCGATCTTCGCTCGATAAGGAATGAGGGCCGAGTTGGCGCGCGCTCCGATCACTCCCGGCTGCAGCCGAATCTGCTTGCCTCCATCTTCTATTTTCAGGGTTCGCCAGTGGCGCGCGATGTCGACCAGCAGGCCGTCAGAGAGCGACTGCCCCGACAAACTTGTACCGGCGGCGCGAAAAGTCATGGGGATGCGCTCTTGCCGGCTGAAGGCAAACAGCGATCGAATCTCTTCCATCCCTTCGGCCTGTATCACGGCTTGCGGGATCAGGCGATAAAAGCTGGCATCGGAAGCGTGGGCGATGAGGTCGATAGGACGAACGAGAATGCGCGAGGCGTCGATGGAAGCAGCAAGTCGGGATTTGATTTCTTCCGGAGAGAGCTGCACGCGAAGTTGTTCGGCCGCAATCATTTGCTCCATTGATTTCTCCCGAAACAAACTAAGACGCTTCCAACTCGTCCGCCAGACGCTGGGCCGTGTGCTCTACCTTGATCGATGAATTCTGCTTGTCGAGCCCGCCGCGAATCTGCATGACACAGCCGGGGCAGTCCATCACAACGGTCGGCGCGCCACTGTTCTTGATGTTGACCAGTTTGCGCTCCAGGATCGGCGCTGAAATTTCGGGAAGCTTGAGGGAGTAAGTTCCGCCCATGCCGCAGCACATATCGGCCTCGTACATTTCCGCGATCTCGTATCCGGNNATCTCGTAGCCGGCTTCAGTCAGCAGTTGCCGCGGTGGTTGCGTAGCATGTAGCGTGCGCTTCAAGTGGCACGAATCGTGATATGTGATTTTCCCCAGTTGCTGGCCTTCTTTGAACTTTAGCCGACCGTCATCCACCAGTTTCTTCACCAGGCTGGAGAAGTCGATCACCTTATCGGACAACTGCCGCGCCCGCGGCAGCGAATCAGTCTGCCCGAGGCTTTCGAATGTGCTGATGAAATCATGCTTCAATCCCACCGTGCATGTAGGGCAGGCTGACACGACGTAAGTGACGTTCTCCGCCAATAAGGCGTTGATGTTGTCGCTGGCATTTTGGGCGGCGACTTCGTAGGCGCCGCTATAGCGCGCGGGCGCACCGCAACAGGTCTGACCCTCGGGGAATACTACCTCGATGCCGGCTTTGTTGAGTATCTTCACTAGCGATTCGCCCATCTCGGGGTAGGCGAAGTCGATCAGGCATCCGGCATAGAATGCGATTTTCTCTTTGCCGGCAGGTTGCTTGATTTTCTTGATCGTGTCGCGCAGCGGCGCCTCGGCGATTGCGGGCAGGCTGCGGAATTCGGTCATATCCGAAAGGAAGAAAGGCAGGTGCCGGATGAAGTTACCCTTCTGTAACGGCTTCTGCATCACGTAAGCTGCGCGCAGCATCGAGTGGAAGAGCTTGCGATTGTTGACCACCGAGAAGATTGCCTTTTGCGCGAGAGGCTGACCTTTTTCGACAGCAAGCCGGCGCCGCAGTTCGAGGATCAATCCGGGGATATCGATTTTGCCGGGGCAGACTTCGGTGCAGTTGCCGCATTGAATGCAGAGGCTCTGAATGTCGTCCGAAGCCTTGAGCGCGTCGAACCAGGCAGTGAGAATCGTGCCGATGCCTCCGGTGTAAATCTTTCCGAAGACGTGCCCGCCCACCAGGCGGAAGACCGGACAGACGTTCAAACACGAGGCGCAGCGAATGCATTGCATCGCCTGCTTGAACTTCGGGTCTTGTGACATCTCGGTGCGCCGGTTGTCCATCAGGATGACGTGCAGTTGTTTGGGCGTTCCGTCGGTGTTCGGCACAGGCCCGCTGATCATGGAGACGTAGCTAGTCATCAACTGGGCCGTGGCGCTTTTGGGCAGAGCTGTGAGAACTGGCACAACGTCGTCGAACTTTTCCATCAGCTTTTCGAGGCCGACGATAGCGACGTGAATTTTCGGCAATGTCGTCACCAACCGGGCGTTGCCTTCATTGGTGACGATGACGAGCGTTCCGGTTTCAGCGACGGCGATATTCGCTCCGGTGATACCCATCTCTGCGTCGAGAAATTTCGTGCGTAACTTGCCGCGAGCAAACTTCACCAGTTTCGGAATGTCCGGCGTCTGGCCTTCTTCGACCTGCTCGTTAAAGACTGACGCGACTTCTTCCTTGGTCATGTGGATGGCAGGCATGACCATGTGCGAGGGAGTCTGTCCGGCGAGTTGAATGATCCATTCCCCCAGATCGGTTTCACCCACCTCGATGCCAGCGGCTTCGAGATGCTGGTTGAGGTGAATCTCTTCCGAAGCCATGGACTTCGATTTGACGATACTCTTGACGCCGTTTTCTCGCGCGACATTCAGGATGTACTCGCGCACCTTGGCGGGATCGTTGGTGCGGAATACTTTGGTTCCGCGCGCCTCGGCATTCTGGGTGAAGAGGTCGGCAAGTTCGTCGAGATGCGAGGCCGCATAGGATTTTCTCTCGGCAATCTGAGTGCGCAGCGCCTCGAAGTCGTAACCCTCATAGGCTTTCGCGCGGCTTATGCGGTAGGCTTCTGAGAATCGTCCCAGCGCCCCGGTAAGGTTGGGGTTGTGCACCGCTTTGTCGATCGACTCGCGAAACTTGGTCTCCATCAGTTCACCCCTGCCGGCTCATCGCAGACGACGCCATCAAAGAAGACGATGATGAGCTTCTCCGGGCCGTGCACGCCGATGGTGAGCACGCGCTCGATGTCGGCCGTGCGGCTGGGTCCGGTAATGAAGGAAATGTAATTGGTCTGCTCCGGCCGGATTTGCTTCAAAGCTGACGGCAGATCGGGCACGAGACGATCGCTACGAATGAGAGCGATGTGAATCAGGGGAAGCGTGGAAACGAGTCTCTGATCTACGCGAGCTGCATCTTGAACAAGGGTTCCGGTATTTGCGATGGCCCAGTCGAGCTGGCTGATTCCTACCTTCGCCTCGGCCGAAGCTTCGCGATTGACGTCGAAAGACAATCCGGGCAACAGGCTGGAGATCTGCTTCTGATCGAATCCATCGAGGAAGGGGCACGACGCCCACACTGCACCAGCCTGCGGCGAATCGCTGATTCCAGCATCATGCAAATAGTGAAGAATGAAGTCCAGAGCCTCGCTCTTATGGGGGAAGCGATGGACTTCAGCGCTCACCGCTTCGGCGCGAAGTTTGAAGGTGTCAAAGATGGCATTCATAGGTCATGCCTTTCATCGCAATAGAATCTGCGTGAACGGATATACGTAGGCCATAAGAAGGACGAAAACGCCGACCAGAGATGCGAGCGCGATGCTGTGCCAGAAGACATAGCGCAGAATGTCGCCTTCATGTCCATACCACTGGGTTGCCGTGCTCGCGACCACGATGCTCTGCGCATCAATCATCTTTCCCATCACGCCCCCGGTGGTGTTGGCCGCTGCCATAAGCACTGGAGAAACGTTAACCTGCTGCGCCGAAATTTTCTGCAGACTGCCGAACAGGACATTCGACGAAGTGTCGGATCCGGTCAAAGCCACGCCCAGCCAGCCGAGCAGGGTTCCGAAAAACGGATAGAGATGGCCGGTGCGCGCAAACGCCAATCCCATGGTCGCGTCGAGTCCGGAATAGCGGGTTAACATTCCGATCGCCAGCATCGCAGCAATCGTCAGCAGCGAGAAGCGAACCTTCACGATGGTTCGTCCGTACACGGAAATAATTTTTCGGAAGCTGAGGCCCATCACCATGCCCGAAAGAATGGCTGCCAGCAAAATGCCCGTGCCGGTTGCGCTTAACCAGTTCAACCCGAAGACCGCAGTTTCCTTGGTCGGCTTAGGAACAACCGGAGGAACGCGCAGAGACAAATTGTTCAGGTTCGTGACGGGGAATTGTGGATTGGTGATCTTGCTTGGCGGAGTTTTCCAGTGCGCCATCGAGGTGAATGTTGTTTCCGGAGCATTCATCAGATTCTTGCCGGTCTGAGTTCCCCATGCGAAGACGATCACGCTCAAGACGATCCACGGCACCCATGCTCTGGCGATTTGGGAACGAGTGAAGCCGTGATCGGCGTGATGGACGGTCTTGTTCGCTTCTCCTTCGAACGTCCAGACGCGCTTGGGATGCCAGACGAACAGGAACCCGATCAGGCAGGTCATGGAAACAACCGAGGCGGCCACGTTGACGATCCACGGCCCGTGCAAGTTCGATATGAGCAGTTGCGGAATCGCGAACGAAACCCCTGCGACCGCAATCGCAGGCCATACTTCCATCATCCCTTCCCAGCCCGCAAAAGCGCACACCAGCCAGAAAGGCACCAGAATGCAGAACGGGGTTAGAATCCTTCCCGCCATCGCGCCCAGCGTGATCTCGCTGAAACCTGTGACCTTCGCGAGAGCGATGATCGGCGTGCCCAGCGCGCCGAACGCCACTGGCGCAGTGTTTGCGATCAGCGACAGACCGGAAGCTTGCAGCGGCCTGAATCCAAGCCCGATCAGCAGGGCCGCGGTCACCGCCACTGGAGTGCCGAATCCGGCCGCACCCTCGAAGAATGCTCCGAAGCAGAATGCGATCAGCAATAACTGCAGGCGGCGGTCCTGTGTGATGCCCGTGAGGCTGTGCTGCAAAATGTTGAACTGCCCCGATTCGACCGTCAGCTGGTACATGAAAATAACGTTCAGCACGATCCAGCCGATCGGGAAGAGGCCGTAACCGGCGCCATAGACCGCTGTCGCAGCGGCAAGACGCGCCGGCATATGAAAACCAAAGATGGCGGTGAGCAGAGCCGCCGCCAATCCGGCCAGCGCCGCGTAGTGCGCCTTTACATGTCCGAGCGCGAGGCTGCCAAGCAGCACGACTATGGGCAGCGCGGCCAGGATCGTGGAAAGCCACCAGTGTCCGGTTGGATCGTAACCTTGTGCCCACGCAGACGACACTGGAGAAATTCTAAGGATGGCGATGGCGGCAATGGCCGCAATAACGATGACAAGCGCGGAAGCAAAAAGGTTCGCTTGCGGAGGAGCCGGCGCCTTGGCCGGCATCTTGACCGGCGTCGGGGCCGATACGAGAGTAGTTGCCATAAGTCACCTGATGACGGAAACCCGATTTATTCGCACCGTGGGCGGCCACTGTAACCTTAGAGGCTAGGCGCACTACGGGCTGTGACGTATATCACCGTAGAGTGTGACGCTGAACATCTCTGGAGTTCCGACCCGAATGGGTCGTTCGGGATTACTCGACGCAAACTATTCGTGGCGGGAAGTGGCGCGTGAGGAATTAGTGGAGATCAAAGATGGTGCGCCCTGAGAGATTCGAACTCCCGACCTTCTGGTTCGTAGCCGGAATTCTGGCTTTGCTCCGTTTGGTATGGCGTGACGCGAGCCGTCGTCGAGCGCTTGAGAACCCGCCAGCAGCGCGGCTTTCCTGCGCTCTCCGTCACTCTCCGGTGTTCGCCGTCGTTGTCTGCTTTCACCCGCTTTCGCTCCGCGTTTGGGCACAGTTTGGGCACAGCGTTGTTTCCGGTAGCGTTGAAAAGCCGGCGCGGGTGGGCCTGAACCCCTCCCCGTCTTTCGAACGCTGCCAGCGCGTCTGCAAATCGCAATGCGGGGCATTCCTTGGAAGTGCGTCGGGGAGAAATACGAAACGGGTTGCCGGGGGAATTGTCCCGTTCACAGTTTTCCCGGCTCACCATCCCAGGCCTGCGGACGCCTTCGCGTTCCGCAACCTGGGCGGGTGAAGAAACGGCCCGGACAGCGACGCACCTAAAACGGTGCAATTCAAAATTCAGCGGTCGTATGGAGGCCCACGCCAAATGCTGAGGGTGAAGACGAATGACGAACTACGGCGCCTGAGCGATGAGCAGATCCTCGAAATCTTTCAACGACTGAGGGCGGACGGCTGTCCGCGGTGCATTTTCCTCGAGCATTATGCCGCGGCGCTGGCGACAGCGCCACGCCGCGATTTCATGATCATGCGGCCTGTATCGCTCATTCTGATTTCGAAGTACAACCTGTCGGCCTCGATCGCGGACCGTGGAGACGAAGACCAGCTCCGCGCCGGCTGACGGGAACGCTTTCAACAAATCGGCTGCAAAGGCCGCGCCGATCGCCGGCGGATTCGGAGTTTTCCTTTCCGTTGTTCGCACCCGGTCCGGTACCGGCGTCACTAGCGCGACTCTCTTGTTCGTTCGAAAATCGGAGGCATGGATATGCGAGGCATGGGCACCCTGTACCGCCGGCGAGGCAGCCGCTTCTGGTGGATGCAGTACTGGCAGGATGGCAGGCGCCGGCGTCGGTCGACTGGTAAAGAGAAATACAAAGCCGCGTGCGACGTTCTGAAGGAGATGATCTCGCGAGGACAGCTTTCTTCCGGCGTCGAACCTACCATTGCCGATCTGTACGAAGCGCTGGCCGCCGATTACAGAAACAACGGGCGCAAGAGCACGCGCACTCTGAAAGCCCGTTGGGAAAGGCATCTAAAGACCTTCTTCGGGGCAATGCCAGCGGCCAAGGTGAAGCCGCGCCAGGTTATGGGCTACATCGAGCTGCGATTGTCCTCCGGAGCTGCTGCCGGCACCATCAACAGGGAGTTGGCGGCGCTAAAGCGGATGTTCAAACTGGCGCTGCAGAATGAGGAACTCTCGCGAGTGCCCTACGTTCCACACCTGAAAGAATCGAACGTTCGCACTGGCTTTGTGAAGGATGCTGAATATGAAGCCCTGGCGCGCGAGACGGCCGCGGCCGGGCTCTGGCTCCGTGCAATGTTCGAAGTGGGTTACACCTACGGCTGGCGCAAGAGCGAACTCCTCTCCCGGCGAGTGCGCCATGCGGATCTCCTCGAGCGCACGCTGAGCCTCGATCCCGGCGAAACGAAGAACGGAGAGGCGCGCCTCGTGGAAATGACCGGAAAAGTGTTTGAGCTTCTGAAGGAGTGTTCGGCCGGCAAAGCCGCGGACGAATTTCTTTTCACCCGCGCGCGCGATCGCCGCGGCCGCAGAATCAGGACCGGGGGTCGGATTGCCGACTTCCGCCAAGACTGGACTGCCGTCACGAAAGCTGCGGGAGTGCCCGAGCTGCTGTTTCACGACTTGCGGCGCTCGGCGGTTGGAAACATGATCAAGGACGGCCTGAGCGAGAAAGTAGCAATGACAGTGAGCGGCCACCAGACGCGCAGCATTTTCGACAGATACCACATTGTCGATCGTGGCCTTCTGCGGGCAGCGGCGCGAAAAATGGAGCGCGGGGCGCACAGCCGGATCCGCGAAGCCAGTCAACGCGAGTTGCTCTTCCAGGATGCCGAGCCCGAGTCCTCCGCCGCCCCTAAGAAGCCTGCGGAATCGGAGCACGACGGACACAGAACAGCCACATCGGCGTGCGGAGCCCGGCTAAACTAGGCGTATCTATTGGGGTTTCGCGAGTGATGGTAGTTCCACATCGGTCAATAAATCCACTGCGCTGTGGGCGACGCGCGAATCCGCCGAATTGCATTCCTTCTCGGCTGCTCTTGGTCCTTCGAGGCCAGCCAGCGAGTCTACAAACGAAACTGTGAGGGCATCCTGGAGGGGTCGGGTCAGTGGACCGGGCTTTCCCCCCCAGGGATTGAAAAACGAATCGCGCACCCACTCGCGACGAAAATCAGTCGATTACTGGAATTGAACGAACACTCTTTTCAGAGGCCTTTTCAGAGCGCATTGTTCCGCGCTCTCAGCCGCCGCCATCAGAACATTGACGGCCAAGTTTTCAGGAGTCGTCGCATTGGCGATCGCCGCGGCCTTGAACCTGGGCGTCGAAATGAGTTTTGTGAGAAGGGGGAATTGCGTGCGAAGATGCTTTTCAGCCACGTTGCCTCCGTTGTAGGTGACGTTGGTTAGCGCCGCGCCGGATTCTAGCCGGCGCGGCGCGTTGAATATAGCACGGTCTGGCGATCAAGATCATCCTGAAAGTTTTCGTTTGGAAGGTTTGAGCCCGAGGACTAGCATGGCGGGCAGGGGTGTTCTTCGATTGAGTGCATGCGCTGTGCCGCGGCCTGAATGCGTGCGCTGCCTTTTAGTTCATGGGAGGGACCCGAGGCACGGGGCGTTTCCGTGCGTGGCCTCCCAGACGGGCGAGAAAGGGGAGGCTATCTGCGTTTGGTGCGCGGATGGACTCCCCTGCCCTTTCCAGCTCCGCCGACTGGCGCAAACGAAAGCAAGCCTCCGGCTGCTGAGCCACATTAGCGCCAACCCTTCGATTTCCGGGTTCGCCGTTCCCCTCGCGATGCCGCCGCGCGTCCCGGCGCCGGAAGTAGTGAGATCGCAACTAATGCAACGTTCCCAGGAGGATCACATCATGCCCGAGACTCACAGCGCCCAACCTTCGCGTACGACTTCGATCGCCCCTGCAGCGCGCACCAAAACTCAGCCGGTTAAAGGAGCGGTCCCACAGACTGCGACGGGGCGCACGTGCGCAACGCCGGGCTGCAAGCGAGTGTTGGCATTGAATAACACGAGCGGCGTGTGCCGCGAATGCGGAGATCGCCAGGGAAGGTCTCACTCAAAGAAAACCAACGGGCACGGCCTGCAGCTCGCGCGACGGGATACGGAGCCAACGGAGCGCGCACAAGTGCTTATGCACGTTAGCTCGCCGACGACGCCAGAGCTGGCGAAGCCAAACGGTCACGCTCCGCACGGCAACGGCGGTGGACCGGGAGCTACTAACGTTGAGTCTCGGGTAGATCTTCTTCTTGCGGCCATCCCCGCGGAGGATAAAGCGAAAATGCTCTCCGCATGGCTGGCCGGTACGCTGTAAAACCGCGAGTGAGGGGATCACGTTTTGCTGCGCGCCCGTCCCGATTCGTGTTTTGCTGCGCGTGGAACCGGAGCGCTCAGTTTGCAAAGACAAGCGCTGCTAGGAAACGTGAGGGCGATCCTTCGCGAAAAGAAGAAGCCAGCCGCTGGCTTTGCGCGCAGCGGCGGGTCGTAGACTTCAAGGCTTTGTTATGTTCCAATTCGAATTCTCCCTGTCAGTCGATCGCGCTGTGCGCCTTCGATCCTTCCAGTCGGACATGATCGCTTTGCACGCATCTTTCGTGGCCCGCGAGACCGTTCCCTCTTTGCTGGCGAACATGACGGACTCGTCTGGCCGAAGCACCATCACCTGACTTACGGCGCCCCCGAAGTAATGTTCTTCTTGCCGATTCAACAGCATCAGGTAATCGGGCTTCGCCGCGGATGCTTTATCGACGGTGAGGGAAACTTCCGGACACGATTTGAGCAGGGTGCGCGCCATCTCCATCGTTTCGTTGTGCGTGGCGACCGAATGCGACGTGGAATAGGTTCCGCCTTCGCCACTGATGTACACCACCGCGCCCTGAGCCCAGAGAGCAGGCACGGCTAATGCGGAGAGCACCACAAACACCAAGAACAATCCTCGCGGATTTCTCACAAAGAACCTCTTTTCGTTTTCGCCGCGATCCTAGGCACAAGGGATCGGGGCGTCAACCCCACTAACGTGCCCCCTGCCCCCTGGGTGGGTCGGGATTCTTCTTTTTTGCTGCGGGTCAGTGTGTGTGCACGGCGACTGATTGGCGGTCGATTCGCAGCGAATCCGCGCCCCGGATTTTTCTTTTTGCTGCGGCGACTGATTCAATTACTGAGAATCTCAGTAATCAGGGTCGGGATGGGTTCAGGAAGTCTTTTAGCGCGACTGCAGCGTTCTTCGCTGGATCTCGCTCATATTGGCAATGGCTTCGCCCACGGCCTGGCGTTTGGTGGCTTTCGCTGAAAACGGCGGGGACGATTTCGTGAGAAGCGATCTGCTGTGGGTTATTCGATCTGCAGAACGACCAGAGAACTAGCGTCCATTGAAATCAGCTCCTAGCTGCTAGCTTCAACCAACCCCGCCTCTAGCTAGAAGCTAAGAGCTAGGAGCTAGAAGCTGCTTTTATCGTCCCAGCGTTCGCAGCCGATTCTCGCTGGTGCGGGTAATGGCCTGGCCCACGGCCTGCTTCAGCGTGCTGGCCATCATTCTCTCGGCTTCGCCTTTGCGCATGAGATCGTCGGTAACGACGGCGCCGCGCTGGTCATAATGATTGTGGATGTCGCCGCCGCCTTGTTTTGTGGCCACATCGTTCGGAGTCACCGAGGAGCCACGAGGCAGGTCCAGAATTTCCGGACCTTTCTCGCCCACCCAGGTGGGTCCGCCCGGGGCGAAGTCGGTGCCGCTGGCTTCTGCGTCATCGGCGCCGTCGAATCCCCCGGCCGCTTTCCCGGCCGCCGAGGCGATGCTGCTAGCCATCATCTTTGCGGTGAGAGCGATAAGGGCTGCGGTGTTGGCTGTGGTGGATGCGAGGTCGGTGGTGTCGGCCGCAGTCAATGCTGTGATCCCGGCGCTCAGGGTTGTCATGCCGGCTGTGTTCGTCCCGAGCGCGGTGGTATTCGTGGTCAGAGCCGTGGTGTTGGCCGTTTGAGCTGCGTTCTTGCCCGCGGCGGAGGAGCTGCTCGCAATCGCTGGAAAGAGTGCGCCCGGGCCCTTGGCCAGTTGCGTGGCAGCGCCCGATCCCAGATTAACTTCGTTGCCCATATTGACTGCTGCGCCCGCGGCGGAGCCAAACACTCCGGCCATGCCGGGTAGTTTGCCGAGCGTGCCGGCCAGCAACTTGTTCAACTGGTTCTTGAGCGCCATCTCTGCCAGGCCGTTAAAAAATGATGCCCATTGTTGCCGCAGTTCTTTTATGAGCTTCGCGTGGCCGCCCTTCTCGGTTTCGAGAATTTCCAAAAACGATTTGACGGCATTGTCCTCAAAGCCCTTGGTCGCCTGGGTGAGCAACTGGAAGGTGAATTCCCCTTCCGATTCCACCCGCTTCAGGCCGTCGATCCAAGCATTGAATCCGGCGTTGATGCCGCCCGTCTTCAATAGAATCTTGTCTTCCTGTTCGGTGATGGCCTGCATTTCCAGCTTCACCGCGGCCAGGTCGCCAGCATTCAGTTGCGCGCCGTCGAGGCCAATGCCCGTCTTTTGCATGCCCTGCAGCGACGTCATGCGGGTCTGTAGTTCCTGCATCATGCCGCCGCCCGGATTCACGGCGTCGATGCCGCCCTCGAGGCCTTTCTTCGCGCTGCTATTTTTGAGGTTGATGGCTTGCGCCAGGGCTGCGTTATAGGCGTTCTGATCGATCAGCTTGTTTTTGAGCAGAAAATCGAGTTCCTGCTCGGCCAGTTTGTACTTTTGTTGCGGCCCTATGGCGTCTTCGTAGGCCTGCGCCGCCATCTTCAACTGCGCGGCCTGATCTTTGGCGAACGCATCGAACTGCGAACCAGCGAGCCCGCCCGCGCCCAGCGTCGGCATAACAGTCGGTGCGGCAAATGAGGGCAGAGTGCTAAGTTTCGGCTGGGCGGCCGTGGGCAGAGAAGTGGGAAGGGCGGCCAACAATTTGGCATCGGCTGCATCCTGCCGCGCCTTGGCCATCACCCGATCAAGCATGTGCTCGTATTCGTCGAGGTGCGCCTTCGCGGCGCTGTTATCGAACGCGGAGGCCGCAGAATTGGCGATGTCGCGGAAGTCGCCTTCGGCGGCCATGCGTAGACCGGCGATCTCGGTTTGCATCTTCTTTATAGGATCGGTTTCCGGTTGCAGCTTGCTCATGCCCCCGGAGATGTCGCGCTGCAGCGCGGCCATGGCTTCGAGTGCCTTGTTCTGGCGTCCCAGCCCGTCTTCAGCGCCGGCGTTCGTGCGCTGGCCTTGATCGAGGCCGAGGATCTCCCGCAGTGCTTTGGCCTGCGCCTGCAGAGCCTGGACAAATTTCACTCGAATCTCTACGGCCGCGGCGTCCACTCCGGAGTTGTGCTGGCCCTCCGCTTCCTTCCCGAGAATGCCGGGAATCGTGATAGCGACCTTAGCGGCCTGAATCGCCACCAGGTCGCGGGCAATCTGGGCTCCAGTGGTGCGAACTTCCTCTTCGGTCTTTTTCAGCGAGTCGCGAAGCCCCTGCAGCGGATCGGCGGCATGCACCTGCATGATGGCGTGGATGGTTTGCTGAAAGTCCTTGAATTTCGCCGAAGCCGCATCCGCCTGGTCGCTGCCCATGCCGAAGAATTTGGCCCAGAAGTCGGCGGGCACGAGCGCCACTTCATTCCAGAATTGCGTAGTCGAGCTCTTTGCGTTGGCTGCAGCCTTGGCCTCTTTCTCCATGGCCTCGGTGATCTCGCCGATTTGCTTCTTACCCTCCTCCATGGCGGCGCTGTCAATCTTGAAATCAGCGGATGCCAGCTTCGCGCCCGGCTTCCCGGCGATTTCGTCGCTCCGCAGCTCAATCTCTTTCATCGCCTTGGCGTGGCTGGCGCTCAGGTCTCCCAGCACCTCCTGAGTGTGGCGCTGCGCGTCGTCGTAATCCTGCAGCGCCCTCTTGGCCTTTTCCATACTCTTGGCGATGTGCTCGCCAAACTCGAAGCCAGCCGCGGCGAGCGCGCCCACCACGCCGGCGCCCAGCAGAGATTGCAGCCCTTTGGCGAATGCGGGGAATTCGTTGGTTAGGAGTCGCGTCAGGGGACGCGAAAGGTGGATGCCCAAGGCCTCGTCGATCAGCCGAAAAGATTCCGTGCCCTCGCGCGAGGTCTGCTTCCACGCGCGAGCCATCTCGGCCGACGCGAGCCCGTTGAAACCTTGTACCCCTTTCATCTTGTCCAGAAATTCCGAGGGATCCAAACCTAGTCTCGCGGCCATCGCTCCGACATTTAGAGTTGCCATCTGCAGCTACCCACTTTCAGCAAACAAAGATGTTGTTCCGGCTGGATCCGCCTGCCCCGTGCGATCTTTTGTGGCTTTTCAGATCACTGCTCGCCCACGAGGACCGGTTGCGATGTATCTGCGCTGCTCTGTTCCAGGAGATCCCTCAACGCGGTCGGCTCGAGTAGTTTCTGCGAGGCGGCATCCATGAACCAGGCGATCGCCTCGGAACTGAGCAGCCGCAGAGGAAACGGCCTGGGCCGAAGGGCTTCAATGTCACCCGCGTCGAGGCCCTTGGCTACATGCCGATCCCTATCGGCGATGCTATTCATCTCCTCGAGCTTGGCGATGATTTCTCGCGCCACTTCGGAGCGAATGCCGGCCACCTTTCCCGCGAACTTTTCCATCGCGATCGGCCTCCCGGCCAATACGGAGGCCTTCTGCACCTTACACGCCTGCTGCAAGATCTGGACCGCCGCCCGTTCCGCATCCCACTCTTTGAACATGGCCAGGTGCTCGGAGTTCCCGTTTCCGAAATAGAGTCTGCGATAAAAGGGCTCCAGAAGAGCTTGTTGGCCCAGAATGATCTCGTGTAAAACGGGCGCCGTCTGTCGCGCTGGATCCAGATTTGTGCCCGCGATCAATCGGAGCGCCAGCGAAGTCAGGTCCTCTTTTACGCATGCCGAGGAGTGGTATTGCACTATCTTTCGGACGTCTTCTTCAAAGCTGCCGATGCACCTCATCTCCTTTCGCTTCAGCTCCTGCGATCGCTCCAGAAAGGAGTTCTCCAACTGCGACAGCAAGGATCTCGCTTCGCCGTCCTCCTTGTTGCGCTCCGTCCACGCCCGGCGGAGGACCATCTGCTCGCTTGCGGCGGTGCTGTCCGATCTCTTTGCCTGTTCCTTCATCAAGTGTCTCCGATCCCTTCGAGTCCGATTTAATTGCCAAAGTTTGTGAGTCCAGTTCCCAGCGACGTTCACAGAAGCGCCAGCTCTCGCCGGCGCCGTCGCATTGCCTCGGCGGCCCGCGCCTGCTCGGGCGTCTCCATGCGAACTGAAATCCCGCGCTCATGATCGAGTTCGAGCTGCCGGCGGCGATGAATCGCAGACACAGAGGCTTCCGGTGCGGCGGCGAGGTCTGCTAGAGAGTGCGCGTCGCGAAACCCGCCCGCGGCCGTCCCCGGCCGGGCTACGCCCAGGCGCCCTAAAACGTCATCCAAGCTCCCAACCCTATCTGCCAACCCGGCCCTCACGGCGGCGCCGGCCAGCACAGAGCGGCCCTGGCCATAGCCATCGCGCACCGCGGCTTGTGTGGTCCCCCGATTCCGCGCGACGGAGGCGACGAACATGCCGTAAACGGCATCCACCTGGCTCTGGAAAGCGTCGTGGGCTTCCGGTGACAATGGCTCGGTCGGATGGCCCTCAGTCTTATATTTCCCGGCTTTAATGACTGTGATCTTGATGCCCGCCTGGTCGAGCGCCTTCGATTCGTCTTGCAGCATCATGTAGACGCCGATCGAGCCGCATTGCCCGCTCGGCGTGCACACCACCTCGCTAGCGGCCGAGGCCAGCCAATAGGCCGCGCTGCAGGCCATGGAATTGCAGACCGCGATAATCGGCTTCTGTTTTCGCGCTTCGAAAATTTCGGAACTCAGCTCTGGGATGCAGTCGACACTTCCCCCGGGAGAGTCCACGTCGAACACAATGGCTTTGCAGTCGCCGTCGCGCAGCGCTGCGCGAATTTGCGCCTGCAGATTCTGGACCGACGTGCCGCCGCTCCCTGAGATCTGGGAGACCATGTTCATGCGGTGCGAAATAATCCCTGTAATCGGGATCACGGCCACTTTGCCGGCATTTCGGGCATAGCGCCGATCCGAAGCGGCGACCGCGCCCAGGGCCGAATAGCGGACACCGCCAAGGTGCTCGCGAGCTTCGTAGCTGCTAACCCCGTTCGCATCGGCAATGCGATTCTCGATATCCGCGTCTGACCATTTCGTGCCGGAGGCCTGTGCGGAGAGCAAGTCCTGCATGCGCAGCAATAGCTCTTCGGGGAGAGCCCACGCTCGGCCGTGGAACTCAGCGAGGATGCGGATGTATTTCATTAAGTCAGTGTTCCCTTCATGGAGATCACACCAGCGTCCGACAGTCTCACCGGCGAAATCGCTGGGCGATGCTCGCCTGCGGCTTTGCGGCGTAACGTCAGCAGATGGGATCGGAGGCGCTCCGCGAAAGAATGCTTCGCTTTGTTCGGGGACGCGAGCAGAGTGTCAACCAGTTCCTGCTCCTCGCGAGTCAACCCTGAGGTTTCTCGGGATTCGAGTGCGATCGTGCTTCGCGGGCCTCGACGCGAACAAAACATCAGAAAATCCATGGCGTCAAAGACGCGAATGAATGCGTTGCGTCCCACCTGTCGCCCCTCGGAATCGACCGCAAAAAATCTAACGAGCGTGCGGAGGCACCCAGTGCACGGATCGGGCCATTGACCCATGATCTCGTGCGCATCAGGAAATATCTCAGGCACCTGCCCGGTACTTTCGTCACCATCGAACATGCCCGATGGTACGCGGGCGCGCGCAGGGCCGGTTAGATGACTTAGGTCACGCTCGCGTCTCCCGCCGTTTGAGGGTCTCGGCGGTCGGGATGTGTGCATTGGGGCTTGCCGTTGCCGGGGAACATGTTCGCGGGCGGGCTTCCCGCCGCCGGCAGCGGTTGGGATGTAAGATTTTCCGAGGAACGTGAAAAAACCAGGTCGCGACCCAATTCTGCCTGTTGTCTCGATGCTACGCGCTTTCCCATCCGTGCGGGCTGTGGTGCATCTCACGAGCGGATCGCACACGATCCCACGAAAACGTTGGGATTTGCCGAAACCCGGCAAAAACCTGAAAAATTCTTTTGCTGCGATTGTGTGTGAGTGCTTGCAGGCCGGTCGCCGGGGCTTCGACTTTTGAAACGCGACCCCCTACCCCCTAAGCGGCTGATAACGCAGTGGTTACTAGCTGGAGTCCCGATCAGCAGTCCCTTCGATATTGAGATCACTCTCATCTTTTGATTACCTTGGTCACCATGCCATCACGGCTCGCCGCGTTTAGATTCAGCACATGGAAAACCAAGGAAGTTCGCGCGGAAACGGTGAGAGGACCTTCGAGGAAATCGGGGATGCACTAGGGATCACGGCGGGGACGGCGCGCGCGTTGTATGCGCGAGGCATCAGGAAGCTGCGCAGTCGCCGCAACACTCCACTTTTGCGGAATTTGATGAACCTGGTCGAAAGCAAAGCAAATCTGCGATGAAGGAAAAAACGCGGGAGCTTTCCGACTTTCGCCGGCCTTCGAGGCCCCCGGCGTTCCTCACTCAGGAGACTGCGACTCAAGTATGCAACGCCCGTCAGCCCTCTGCAACCTCAGTCGCAGAGAAAACCCCGCGCCTTTTCGGGTGCGGATCGCCTGCTATTGCGCGACTTCGCACGACGGGCCAGTCAGGTGACATACCCTATCGGTTGGCCTTAGAATTTCCATTATGGCGCACACAGAAGTCACAACGGGCGTGGAACGGCGTTCCGCGCTGATCGAGCAGATTCTGGAGATTCTTTCGCCTCAGCTTGATCGCCAGCCGCTTGTGACGGCGGACCAGCATATCGAACTGCAAACTGCAGTTACCGTTTTCGCGGAAAAGCGCGAGGGGTGATTACGCGCGCGATTCGCCAAGCCCTTTCTCTGAGCCTTGCCTGAGCTGTAGCATCCCCCCAAAACGTCATCTTGACGGCCGGGCCGGAAGTCCGTTTTTTTTAGATTTGCACAGGAATCCACTTTGAATTCACAGGGCTGGTGTGGTGAGCTTAGAGATGTCGGAGGTAACACCCCAAATGAAACGCAGATCGATTCACCTTGGTCCTTCACAGACGGCGAAACTCGCGAAGCGATCGAAGGAGACCGGAGCGCCAGTCGCGGAGATCATCCGGCGGGCAATCGACGAATATCTCGCACCGCGGCGTCCCGCGAAGCGCGCCGAAAGGAAGATTGCGTGAGCAAGCCGTACACGTTGGCGGATGCGGAGGAGTATGGGAGCAGCGAGCACATCGCTCTCCACGAAAGCTGTCACGCGGTTGCGGCCTGGATGCTCGGTATGCGCATCGTCTATACGCAGCTCAACTGCGAGGGGAGTGGCAGCCCGGATTTCACCGGCGAGACGCTATGCGGCGATCCACCCGAGGACTACCTCCGTTTGCCGATCGGTGAGCGATTTGTGAAGGCTCACCAGCATGCCTTTATAACGCTCGCCGGACAAATCGGTTCTGGACAGGCGTTCTCTGGCAATCCATTGGATGAGTGCTCCGCCGAGCGGCACTGGCTGCAGGCAGGAGCCGAAATCGTGATCCTCACGGGTGCATCCGATGAGGCGGCGGGCGAGACGGCCGGCAGACTCTTTCGTCACGTAGTGGAAACCTTTGCCGATGAGCGTGTGCAGGCCGTCACTCGATTGCTCGCGGAACAGCTTCTGAAAATGCGCCGGCTCACCGGCGAACAGGCCAAAGCTATTTTGTCCCAGGCCTGGGGAACGCCGAGCCACGGCTTGGAGGAGGCGTGATCAGCAGCAGCGCAACGCATCGCACGCCGAATTCTGAGCGATACGCACACGTCCCGACCGCCCAGATCGTCGGACTCCATAATAAGCGGCACTCTCACCGCGAGATCGGCAAGCTTCTCGGCATTGGAGCGATAGCGGTTGGAAATCGGCTGAGGAAGCAGGGCATTCGAGGAACGTTCCCAAAGGTTACGGAAGCACAGCTCAAAGAGGCCCTCAATGATCCAGCGTGGCAGGCACGCGAGGACGGCGCCGGTGCCGCGTCGACGAATCGTGTTGTCTGCCTGGAATGCGGCGAACTGAAATCTGAACTCAACGCGAGTGGCAATCACAGCCATCTAGCGGGCAAGCACCACATGAAGGCTGCTGAGTACAAGAGAAACCATCCAGGCGCGCGTCTGGTGAGCTTCCAGCGATCAGCAGACCAGAACACCAGGCAGGGAGGCACGAAAACCGTTCAAGACCTGGAGGACGAATTCGCCTCAGCGTACGTGACGGCCGCGGTGTGGAAGGCCGTCGCCGGAGATCAAGAATGGGAAGAACATAATGGAATCAAGGATTTTGTCGTCTGCCGGATCCGGAGCCCGAAAGGGTACCGGTGCGGTTTTAAGAGCAAGAGCGGTCTCCATCTCCATTTGAAGGCATGGCACAATGTGACTTCTGCCGAGTACCGCAAGCTCTTCCCCAAAGCCCTGCAGTTGCCGCTGGGGGCCTATCCCGCCAAGAACAAGATTGCAAAAACGTACGCCGATCGCCGTCGCGTTGAGGTCGCCGCGCTCCGCAAGCTGGCGGCCGAGAAAACTCCTCAACCAAAACCGGCGAAGAAGAAGGCTGGACGCGCGATCGCCCAGACTACTCCGATGAAGATCTCACTCGCGGCCCATCTTGAGATCGCTGGGCTGAAGCCCTACGCAATGACAAATCAGCTTTACCCGGAGAGCCTTTACCCGCGCAAGGCTGGAGAAACTGCGGCTGAGTGCCGGCGCCGGCGGTTCGAGGCGACCCGCTACTTCCTCCGGAAATACCGCGCGCTAATTGACCTCAAAAGGAATGAGCTCGAGGATCCCGAAGCTGCCGCGCGCGTCTGATCGTCTTTATCCACAGCTTTTCCCGGTGTAGTGAAACCGGTTTTAATTAACTACACTAGTGTAGCCAACCTTCACTACACCTTCACAGCATTTCCCAAACGGCCTAGCCTGAACCTTCGTCGCCAAAAACAGCGCGCCGCGGTTCGAAGCCGCGGCGCGCCAACTTCATCATGCGATGGGGAATGAACGGGGACTGAGGGCCCCGACGTGCAAGGTAATTCTCTACCAGCTCGCCCGTCAAGAGCAACCGCCGGCGACGACGCAGTGGCGTCGATCGTGTCGGCAATCCCGCTGCGCGCGCAACTCTTTCATAAACAGCTCCAACCGGAGGAGCTCCTGGTCCTGCACGCCATGCTGGAAATTGGCGATTCGACCGGCCAGTTCCTCTACCCCTCCATTCCTCGCATCGCGGCCTATGCCAAGCTTTCCGAACGCACGGTACAGAAAACCCTCCACGGCGAGGACCGCAAAACGAGCCCTCGCAAAGATCCGGGCGCGCCTACGAAGCCCCGCGCGGTCCATGTCGGATTAATCGAGAAGCGCGTATTGGTTGAGATCGCGCCTGCCAATGCCACGAAACGCAGGGCAGCGACTTACCGCCTGCAGATCGAGGCGCTGCAAGACTGCCCGCGCACAGAGCGCTGGCGCCAGAAAAAGCTTCCTTTCCCGGCCGACGACATTTCGCTCGAGAAGTGGGTCCATCACAATCCCGGAGCGTGGTCTCGGATCACGCACGAATTGCGGATGGGCGCCGAGGCTCGAGTCGGAAGCCAGCCGTTGTCGCCAGCAGCGAGCGCGGCATTCATGGTCTCAGTCGCCAGAAAGCACGGCATGCCCCATCAATTAGCAGTGCTGTGCGTGGAGATGAGCCGCAAATGAAGACGCCTTCAAAGACCCGCATGTTTTCCACACTCTCCACAGACCGGTGCGCCGCGCGCACCGGTACCCCCGCGCCACGCTCACCAGACCTCCCGCGCCACGCGCACCCCTCCGGTGCGCCGCGCGCACCCCTACCGGTGCGCCGCGCGCACCCGATTCAAAGTCTTTATGACTCTTTAAAGATTCGAGAGAGCGTGACTCCCCGAAAAAAACCTTCGGGCTGCCGTTCAATGCAAATCAATCTCTCAGACCAAACGCAACCGCAACAGCCATACCAAAAGCACCTCGTGAGGAAGCCGTTATGAGGGCAGAACTCGAAAATGCGATGATCGCGGCCCGAAGCTTGCCGCCGGAAGAATTGCCGCGGTTGCTCGGAGACCTGGAAGAACTGCGCTGCATGGCAATGGCACGGCTGATCGTCCCGGCCTCGCCAGAGGAAAGGCCGAACGCCGAACTGGTGGACATCGACGAGGCCGCCAAGCGACTAGGCATGAGCGCGAGTTACCTGTATCGCAATCACCGCCAATTCTCTTTCAGTCGCAAATTGGGCCACGCGCTCCGTTTTTCGGCCGAAGGAATTGCCAGTTACATCCAAGAGTCCGGACCCAGAAACGTCTTGACGCCTAGACGCCGCGCGGCTATGGTAGCTCCTGCAGTTCAAACAGGAGGATCACGGTGAAAGCCAAAAAGGAACATGAAGCGCTGGCGCGGGCCACTATGCGCTTACCAGAGGACTTGTGGCGCGCGGTTCAGCATCGGGCGATAGATGAAGGGATCACGCTAGCGGAATTGGCGGCAAAGGCTTTGCGCGAGTATCTGAAGAAGGGAGGCCGCTGATGCGAGGAGACGGGACCATCTACAGCCGCGAGGGCACCACCATTCTGTGGTGCAAGTACTATCTCAGGGGCAAGGCCTTTCGCGAGCCCACCGGGCACAGCGATCGCGAGAAGGCTAAGAAGTTTCTTCGGGACCGGCTGCGGGAAGTGGGCGCCGACCTGATTGGCGCGCGTCCGTTTGTTGGCCCGGCGGCTGAGCGGATCAAGGTCTCCTGCTACGTTCCTGCGGAGGAATGCGATTGCTTGTGCTGCGCTCTCGAACGGGATCTCGAGTTGCGCGGCAAGGCCAGCGTGCAGAACCTCAGCAACCTCAAGCGAGTGCGCCAAGATTTTGGCGCAATGGCGGCCGTCGCAGTCTCCGAGGACGCGACTGATACCTACATAGCGCGCCGATTGAAGGACGGCGCAGCGCCCGCCTCGATCAACCGCTGCACGCAACTGTTGGGTCAAGCGTTCAAGCTGGCCATCCGCCGGCGGCGGCTGCAAATGGCTCCCTATATCCGGCATCTTTCGGAGAAGGGCAACGTGCGCCAGGGATTTTTCGCCTACGCCGAATTTAAGCGAGTGGTGGAACACCTGCCGGACCATCTGAGGGACTTTGCCCGCTTCGCCTACATCACGGGCATGCGGCGCGGAGAAATTGCATCGCTCACCTGGACGGACGTCGACGACGGAGATCTCCGACTGCGGGCTGAGGATGCCAAGAACGGCGAGAGCCGAGGCCTGCCCCTCGAAGAGGAATTGGCCGAGGTGATCGAACGGCGCCGCGCCGCGCGGCTGGTGAAAAAGGCCGGTGGCGTGATCATGACGGCACAGACGGTTTTCCATCGCGACGGTTTACCGATTCTCGAATTTAGAAAATCATGGAAGACCGCCGCCTGCATGGCCGGCGTCGGCACGCTGGTTTGCCGCAAATGCAAAGGCGCGGTGGATGCTGACTACAAGTGCGCGAAGTGCAAGAAGACCTGGAAGCGCGACGATCTCAAATATGTGGGGCGGCTCTTCCACGATTTTCGACGCTCGGCGGTGCGCGACATGGTGCGGGCGGGCACGCCGGAATCCGTGGCTATGAAAATCTCCGGGCACAAAACGCAGTCGATGTTCACTCGCTACAACATCGCGAGCGATGCCGATATGCGCCAGGCGCTGAAGGCCACGCGGGAATATCGCGAGGCGCAAGCGGAGAAGGTCACGGCGATGCCGAAGCGCTCGGCGGGGGTGAACTGATGCAAACCCTCGGTCTCGCCTTCGCCTGTTTTTCGACCGCCGTTTTTAGTTTGGGCACAGTTCGGGCACAGTCGGCCTCGGGAGGCCAGCCGCATCACGCGCAAGTGTATGAAAAGATGGTGCGCCCTGAGAGATTCGAACTCCCGACCTTCTGGTTCGTAGCCAGACGCTCTATCCAGCTGAGCTAAGGGCGCAGGTTTGCTTTGGCAGGAAAACTTCTTCGAGAATTATAACGGAAGTTGCAGCTCGCTGCGAAATAAGGTCTTTCCCTTACACCAAAACGGCCGTGAAAAATTATGGGACGTTAGTTCGTTTCCACAGCACTTCGGCCCGTTCGGTGCTTAGCTTCTAGCGCCGACGTAAATCTTTCCCGCAGCAGAGCAATTCCTACAAGACGCGCCAGACCACCCGCGTGTATTTTGAGTAGCTTACGGACGGCACGCCATGTGCTTATCAAATAAACAGACGAAGTGGCGCGCAACGGGGCGTTCCAAGAGTGACTTCGGCCAGAGGTTTTCTTGGGCGCCCCTTGCATTTAGCTTTGGTTTTCTTGTCATTCCGAATCGGGCCGAAGGCACGGTGAGGAACCTGCTTTTCCGCCCATGTGATCATCGGTTACGCCAGCGTCAATCGTTCCCTTACATCCACTCCAGCCTGACGCAACAATCGAGCGACGGCTTCTGCTTTCAGGCGAGAAGCGTCGAACTCCACGCGCACGGTTCGCTCTCCCTCATTAAATTGCACCCGCCGAATTCCGTAAACTTCGCGCATGCCGTCAATGGCTCGCAACTCGTTCTCGCCGGGAGCGGCGCCATAACGAAAAACCACATCCAGGTAAGTCATGGGATAATCCTTTGCCGCGCTAGAATGCAGACGCCCGGGCTGCGCGCCAGGCTGAATCCAATATAGCGCATAGCCTATCGAAGCATGTGGCGGATGTTTTTCCGTGCTGATTATTCGAAGCCCTTAATGTCCACGAATCCCTTGAACCCCGCGCCGGCAACCGAACGCGATCCAGTCTGCGGAATGAATGTCGATCCCGCGACCGCCAAGCACGTCAACGGACACGACGACAAAAACTTTTATTTCTGCTGTGCGTCGTGCTTGGAAAAATTCAAGGCAGACCCGGCGAAATATCTGAACGCACCTGTACACTCATCAGGATTAGTGACGCTAGGCGCTGCCAAGCCAGCCACAACCTCAGACCATCCCCCACAAAGCCTTCAGCCGCCGTCACCCGCCTTAGCCACCGCGGTCGCCTACGTGTGTCCAATGTGCCCCGAGGTCCGCGCCAGCAAGCCGGGCCCGTGCCCATCCTGCGGAATGGCCCTTGAATCGGAAGTCCCCACCGCATCGCCAACCCGCACCGAATACACCTGCCCCATGCATCCGGAAATAATTCGGACCGGTCCAGGCTCGTGCCCGATCTGCGGCATGGCGCTCGAACCTCGCACGGTCACCGCATCCGGCGAAGAAAATCCCGAACTGCGCGACATGAATCGCCGCTTCTGGGTGAGCGTCGTGCTAACGTCGCCGCTGATGGTGATCGCCATGGCCGCTATGATGCGGCCGCGCGCCTTCATGCTTTTCTTTGCAGGCGCTGAGGTCACCTGGCTCGAATTTGCACTAGCCACGCCGGTCGTCATCTGGGGCGGTCTGCCGTTCTTCCAGCGCTTCTGGACTTCACTCGTCAACCGCAGCCCAAACATGTTCACGCTGATCGGCATGGGCACTGGAGTCGCATACGGATACAGCGTGATCGCCACACTTGCGCCGCAGATTTTTCCTGAATCACTGCGCGTCATGGGAGGCTATCCCGAACTCTACTTCGAAGCCGCAGCCGCAATCACCACTCTGGTCTTGCTCGGCCAAGTTATGGAGCTGCGCGCCCGAAGCCGCACCAGCGCAGCCATTCGCGCGCTGCTCGACCTCAGCCCCAGAACCGCGCGCCTGCTTTCAGTCCATGAGCCTGGTGGCGAGGTTACCGAAAAAGATATCCCGCTCGAAGATGTAAAGGCCGGAGACCGTCTGCGCGTTCGCCCCGGCGAGAAAATCCCCGTCGACGGCATTCTGCTCGAAGGCCGCAGCGCAATCGACGAATCGATGATCACCGGCGAATCCATCCCGGTCGAGAAATCGCCGAACAGCAAAGTCATCGGCGCAACCATCAACGGCACGGGATCGTTCGTCATGCAAGCCGAACGCGTAGGCAGCGAAACTTTGCTGGCGCGAATCGTTAAGCTCGTAGGCCAGGCCCAGCGCAGCCGCGCACCCATACAGCGCCTAGCCGATCGCGTGGCCACATGGTTCGTCCCTCTCGTGGTGGTAGCCGCGGCGCTAACTTTCATCGCATGGTTTTTCCTTGGACCGCAACCACGCCTGGCACACGCGCTAGTAAACGCGGTCGCAGTGCTAATCATTGCGTGCCCCTGCGCGCTAGGACTCGCAACCCCGATGGCGATCATGGTCGGAGTGGGACGAGGGGCGCGCGCCGGCATTCTCATCAAGAATGCAGAGGCTCTCGAGATTCTGGAAAAAATCGACACCCTTGTTGTCGACAAAACCGGAACACTCACCGAAGGCAAAACCAAACTCGAGAATTTTGGGGCGCAATCGGTCTCCGAAGGCGATGAAATCCTCAGGCTCGCCGCCAGCCTGGAGCGCGCCAGCGAGCATCCCTTGAGCGTTGCAATAGTGCAAGGAGCGATAGATCGTCATCTAAATCTCTCCGAGCCAACGGAATTCGCTTCCGTGCCGGGAAAGGGCATCCGCGGCGTCGTGGACGGAAGGAACGTCGCTGTCGGAAATATCGTTTTCATGCGCGAGATCGGCGCTATTCCACCTACGGCGGGAATCGTCCCGGGCACAGTGCCGGGAGCAACAACGATCTTTGTAGCTGTCGACGGCAAATACGCCGGCAATCTCTGGATTGCCGATCCGATTAAGCGTTCAGCGATAGGCGCGATTCGAGAACTCCACGCGCTCGGCATCCGGGTAGTGATGCTAACCGGCGACAGCCGCGCCGTCGCAGAGTCAGTCGCTGAAGCCCTCGAGATCACAGAATTCGAAGCCGAAGTACTGCCGGAACAAAAATTAGAAATCACCCGGAAGCTGCAAGGGCAGGGAAGAGTAGTCGCCATGGCTGGCGACGGCATCAACGACGCCCCATCACTAGCGCAGGCCAACGTCGGCATAGCCATGGGCACAGGCACCGACGTTGCCATCGAAAGCGGCGGCATCACTCTCGTGAAGGGAGATCTCATCGGCATCCTGCGCGCCCGGAAGTTAAGTCAGGCGACCATGCGCAACATCCGGCAAAATTTATTCTTCGCTTTTATTTACAACGCGATCGGCGTGCCCATCGCAGCGGGAGTTCTCTACCCATTCTTCGGTCTTCTCCTCAGCCCCATTTTCGCCGCCGCCGCCATGAGCTTCAGCTCAGTATCAGTTATCACAAACGCCCTGCGCCTGCGCAACGTAAGATTGTAAGGATTTGCAGTCTGTGCCCATTTTGATCACTAAGTGAAACGACGGGCTTTTCAATCAACAATCATCAATCACACAATCGACAATTCTTCAAAGCTTGCCCAGGAAATCAATAACCTCCGGCGCCGTCCAATCCACCGCTCCAATAAACTTCCGCCGCACCACGCCATTGCGGTCGATGATGTAAGTCTCGGGAAACTTCGACGTCCCATACAAGCTATTCGTTTTCTGATCCGGATCGCGCACCGTCAGCAGATTTACATTGTGATCCTTCAGAAATCGCCGGTAGTTGCTCTCATCGACGTCGATGCTCACCGCCAGCACCGTCACGGCCTTCGACTGCATGCGCTGTTGCATCCGCACCAGTGACGGCATCTCCTCGACGCAGGGCAAACACCACGTCGCCCAGAAATTCAGCACCAACACCTGCCCCTTGAATTGGCTCAGAGTAACGGTGTGCTCGGCATCGCGCACCGTGAAATCCGGAGCCGCCGATCCCACGCGCGGCGGACGGCTCCCGCCGTAGCATCCAGAAAGCACCGAAATAATAAGGACGACTGCAATCGCGCCCGAAAAACGAAGCATGCCTCGCACCCAGCTATAATAGTGGATTCCACCTATGCCTGCGACATCCCTAGCTCCCGGGCGGCCAACAGTGTCGGTGATCGTGCCGGCGCGCAATGAAGAAGCATGCCTGGCCGCGTGTCTTCAGTCCATCCTCGCGCAGAGCGGAGTCGCCTTCGAAATCATCGTAGTCGATGATCACTCCACCGACCGCACCCGCGAGATCGCTCAATCTTTCGCCGGCCCGCAGCCGCCCGCGAATCCACAAATCGAAGTCCGAATCATCGAAGCCGGCCCGCTCCCCGCAGGTTGGACCGGAAAGAACAACGCCGTGAATGCCGGATCCCAAGCCGCTCGCGGTGAATGGCTGCTCTTCACCGACGCCGACACTATCCATGCGACCGGTTCGCTAGCCCGCAGCCTCGAAGAAGCGAAGCGCCAAGGCGCAGCCCTGCTCTCGTATTCGCCAGAGCAAATCGTGAAGAGTTTTTGGGAGAAAGCCACAATGCCGGTGATCTTCGCCGAACTGGCCACGAGCTTTCGCCCATCGCAGGTAAGCGATCCAAAATCTACCGCGGCCGCCGCCAACGGCCAATACATCCTGATCACGCGCGAGGCCTACGACGCAGTCGGAGGACACGCCGCCATCGCCAACAATCTTCTCGAAGACGTAGCCCTAGCCCGCGCAGTAAAGCGCTCCGGCCGCAAAATTTTCTTCCGCTACGGTGGCGACGCCGTCCACACCCGCATGTATCGCAGCTTCGCCCAACTCCGCGAAGGCTGGACCAAAAATCTAGCGCTCCTGTTCCCGTCACCAGCAAGACTGGCAGCGACGCGCAGCCTAGAGTTCGTCCTGATAATAGCGAGCCTGGCAATCAGCCTGATCAACGCCCTCAGAGGACGCCGAGCGTCCGCGGCAGCGGCAGCAATACTCTGTGTGATCCTGTATGGGCTCCTTCTCGCAAGAATCCGCCGCGCACACTTTCGCTGGGACGCAAACATCCTGTCCCTGCTAGGTCTCCCACTGTTCTCATATCTGTTGCTAAGCTCAAAGAGCGCCCACGAAAAAGGCAACGTCCCCTGGAAGGGCCGCAAATATTCGGATGCGCCCACTCTTCAACTGAGAACTGAGAACCGAGAACTGAGAACTGAGAACTGGTTCCTAATGGTCTACCTAACCCGCAAAGCAGAATTTTCCGCATCGCACGTCTACCACAATCCGGAGTTCACTCCGGAAGAGAACCGCCGCGTCTTCGGCAAATGCAACAACCCTAACGGCCACGGCCACAATTACACTCTCGAAGTCACAGTAAAAGGCGAAGTAGACGCGCGCTCCGGATTCGTAGTCGACCTCAAGCAACTAAAAGAAGTAATGCACCGCGAAGTCCTCGACGCCATGGACCATCGCTTCCTAAACAAAGAAGTTCCCGAATTCCTGCACCACATACCCACGACAGAAAACATTGCAATAGCAATCTGGCAGCGACTAGTAACCAAGCTAGAAACCGCAAAGCTGCACCGAGTCCGAGTCTACGAAACCCCAGACCTGTTCGTAGATTTCTACGGAGAAGCATGAACTCAACGATTTACCCCGTGAAACCCCGTGACCTCCGTGGTAAAGGTTTGGTCTTTGACTCGAACCCGCAGGCACCGAAATGAAAGCCCACCTCTCACGCCGCTACTTGTTCTCAGCATCCCACCGCCTGCACAGCGAAGCCATGTCAAAAGAAGAGAACCAGTCAACCTACGGCAAATGCAACAACCCATACGGCCATGGCCACAACTACATAGTCCAAGTAACGGTAAGCGGCCAGGTCGACGAAAAAACCGGCATGGTCTGCAACCTAACCGATCTCGACAGCTTCATCGAAAGGGAAGTGCTAGCCCGGTACGATCACGAAAACCTAAACACGCTCCCAGAATTCTCCCAGCAAGTCCCCACCACAGAAAATCTCTGCATCCATATCTACGAAATAGTGCAGCGCAGCTTCCACCACGCGCATCTTGAAAGAGTAAGGATAGAAGAGACGATGATGAACTCCTTCGAATACGCAGGCGAAGGAAAGAATTGATTTTGATGCTCAATCGCCAAATCACAAATTCGCACAATCGCTCAATACTATGAAGCCCTCAACCGAACAACCGACCCTCACCAGCGCCAGCTTCGAAGACCTAGTCCACGAAATGATAGTCCGCCTGGGCGAAGACCCGAACCGCGAAGGTCTCCAGCAAACCCCGCAAAGAGTTCACAAGTCCTTGCAATTCCTGACCCGCGGCTACACCGAAGATCCCGAAGCCCTGCTCAAAGGCGCGCTCTTCACCGTCGATTACGACGAAATGGTCATCGTCAAAGACATAGAAATGTTCAGCCTCTGCGAGCACCATCTGCTGCCATTCTTCGGCAAAGTGCACGTAGCCTACATCCCAAACGGCAAGGTCATCGGACTAAGCAAAGTCCCGCGCCTGATCGAACTCTTCTCCCGCCGCCTGCAAATTCAAGAGCGCCTCACCACACAAATCGCCGAAACCATCCAAAAAGTAATCGAGCCCCAAGGAGTAGCCGTAGTAATCGAAGCGCGCCACTTGTGCATGATGATGCGCGGAGTAGAAAAACAGCATTCCGCCGCCGTAACGTCCTCCATGCTAGGCTGCTTCCGCAACGAAAACGAAACCCGCCAGGAGTTCCTTTCGCTGATCCGCCAGCGCCCAAACGGCGTTTAGCTCGGAGAGCTTCTGAGAATTAAGTCTGGATCAAATTAACTGTGGGTGCCCCATTTCTCGCGTCCTTTGCGAGAAGTGGGGATTTCCAACGGCGGCCACTGTGGTTCTGCCTTTGATCTTGTCTTTGATTCCGTTCCAGATTCAGTAATATAAATCCGTGCAGAAAAAAACTTCCACCCAACAACTCAACAACCAAACAGCCCTGATCACCGGAGCCACGCGCGGCATAGGCCGAGCCATAGCCAAAGCCCTAGCCGAGCAAAACTGCAATCTAGTTCTAACCGGACGCGACCACCTAGCTCTACGCCGCATCAGCAGGGAACTGTCCTCCACGAAAATTAAAATCCTCACTCACTTTTGCGACGTGCGCGACCCCCAACAAGTCAACGATCTTTTCCGCGCCATCCGCAAACAATTCAAACGCCTCGATATTCTCATCAACAACGCCGGAATAGCCCATCCCAACTTCACAGTAGACAAACTCCCCCTGCAACTCTGGCAAGACGTAATCGCCACCAACCTGACCGGAATGTTTCTAGTAACTCAAGCCGCGCTGCCGACAATGAAGCGCGGCGGCACCATCGTCAACAATCTCTCCATCGCAGCCACCCGCGTCTTCGCCGGATCAGCCGCCTATGCCGCCTCCAAACACGGAGCCTTAGGCCTAACCAACACGTTACGAGAAGAATTACGTCCAAAAGGAATCCGCGTAATCGCCCTGCAACCCGGAGCCACCAACACCGACATCTGGAATACTTTCTGGCCCCAAGTCCCAAGAAAAAAGATGATGTCCCCAGCCACCATAGCCACAGCAGTACTAAACGCAATCCAACTCCCCCCGAACGCCACAGTGGAATCAGTAGAGATTCTCCCAACAGCTGGAGTTTTATAGGAAAACTAAGGTTTACCCCGTGTAACCCCGTGCCCCCCGTGGTTAAAGTGTTTGTTCTTGCCGAAGCCGCATTCACACGTTTACACAAAAAGATTTTCCCGCTAAGATTGCGTCGCCCAAAAGACAATCCAAGGAGAGCCACCATGAGCAAATCCCCGTTCCTAGCCGCGGCCCTGTTAGCCGCAGCGATAGCCGCAATGCCCGCCCAAGCACAAGACAAAAAAGAACCCGCCGTAAAGCCCGCTGACAGTCCCTCCAAAGTCCTCCTCGACACCTGGAACGACGTCGGCCGCAAGCTAATCGCGATGGCCGAAGATTTTCCCGAGGACAAATACGACTTCAAGCCCACACCCGCCCAGCGCACCTTTGCCGACCAACTGCTCCACGCCGCCGGAGCAAATTATTTCTTCATCAATCCCGCCATGGGCAAGCCGGCCCCGAAAGAAGAAGATCCCAAACGCGCCGACTACAAAGCCAAGGCCGACATCGTAGCCTTCGTCAAGAAAAGTTTCGCCGACGGCGCAGCCGTCATCAAATCCAAAGGCGACAAAGGAATGTCCGACCTCCTGGTCGATCCCTTCGCCCACCAGCAGATGCGAGTCCTCGACATGGCCTACGGCTTCATCGAGCACTCCGGCGAACACTACGGCCAGCTAGCCGTCTACTATCGCGTGGCTGGCCTGGTCCCCCCGGAGTCCAGGCCCAAGAAATAGGGGGATTGCGGCTCAAAGGGATTTCAGCTCATCAACTTCTGTCATTCCGACCGCAGGCGGAGCGCCAGCGACGGCGCAGTGGAGGAACTGCTTCCTCTTCCGCCGGCAACCTGCCCATGTGGGTCGTGGTCCTTGGCGTGATGGGAACGCGAAGTCGCGCCCTAATGCAATCGTTTCCAGTCGGAAAGGTAGGCACCCTCCACCAGGTACATTACGATCTCGGGACTGTTGCGCGACAGCGTCGTGCGGTATTTCACAATTCCCTGGAAAGTCTCTTGGATGAAGTAATACGTCTTGCCCGCCTCGAAATCCATGCCCAATCCGCTCGCGTTTTCAGACTGTGAGATGAGGAAATATTTTCCAGGATCGACATACGCGATGCTGTAAGTGCCTGCCTTGTTTACGGCGATGACCTTGCCATTGGCATGCAGCTTGAACTGGTTTCCCCACCCGGCGAACCGCGCCGGCAGCGTCGGGCAGACGACAACCGTTGCCTGGTCCGGCTTTTCCTCAGGCAACGGATGAGCCGCCCTATCCAGCTTCATCGAATGCTTGGACTTCCACTCCGCAATACGGCTCTTATCAACGTCACCGTACTTGTCGACGATCGGTTCGCCCTTTTCCGGATAATCCGCAATCGTCACGCGTTCGCCAAACAGACTTTCGGCTTTGGCCGTCGCCTTTTTGCATTTGTCTTCCGGCAATACCAGTAGCACTTTCTCCGCATGATCCCCTTGCTTGTACTCCAGGTAAAGCCACCGATCATGCACAGGAATGCTCGCAGCCACTGCGGCCCCGAGCGGACTCAATGCGTTAAGCGCCAGCGCTCCTGCACCCGCGTTCATATGGGCATCCGAATCGAAAACCACTTTTGTAATGTCAGAGTAGGGAACCGCGAAATTATCGGCCGGCTCACCCCGGAACGTCAGTTGCTGAGCGTCATCGTCGAAACTAAGAACGCCGAACTTATCCACCAACTCGCGCTTCTCTGCGCTCTTGTGCCGGCGAAGTTTGACTTCATCAAACTTAGTAGTTCCTGAAAAGAGGAATGAGGAGCCGCCGAACAAGAAGATGAACAAGAAGACGAACAAGAAAATGGCCCGGTGCGCCAGCTTTCCCATGTTCCTCCTTTGCGGTCTAACTCGGAATGTTTTTTTAAACCCAAAGAACCGCTCCATACTACGCCGTTTGCATTGCACGTGAATCGCCTCAACTCGAAAACGGCGAACGAGGTTTACCCCGTGTAACCCCGTGGTTAAAGATTTTGTTTTTCGAATCCAAACCGCCCGCTTGCGACAGTCATCCTCCCGAGTTTCACGTTTCCGGAAATAGTATTCCAGAGATTTCCTTCGAGCAGATCAGTGTCAGCGCAGCCCTGTTATCAAGTTAGTTTCGACGAAGCGGCGTGCTGGTAGATAAGCAAGCAAGGGATGGTACGCTCGGAATCATGGAAATAGCCTGGAGTCTGTTAGCTCTTGTCATATCGGCAATCCTAATTTCGGGACTTCGGATTGCCAGGGAATACCAACGTGCTGTCGTGTTTCGATTAGGCCGCTACAACGGTTTGCGCGGACCAGGGTTGTTCTGGCTAATTCCGCTTGGCATTGAAAACGAAACTCGCATTGATCTTCGCATCGTCACCAATCCCATCGAACAACAAGAGACCATCACGCGAGACAGCGTGACGGTGAAAGTAAACGCCGTGCTTTGGTTTCGGGTCGATGACCCGAAAAAGGCCGTGCTTATGGTGGAGAGCTTTCGCTCTGCCGTGCAGCAGGTGGCCCTGACCAGCCTGCGTAATGTAATTGGCCAGCACGATCTTGATGAAGTATTGAAGGAACGCGACAAGATCAACGCTCTGCTCAAGAAGAATGTGCGCGAGAACACCACCCCCTGGGGAGTTACAGTCGAATTGCTGGAGATGAAGGACGTTGAAATTCCGCAGGAGATGCAACGCGTAATGGCAATGGAAGCGGAAGCGATGCGGGAAAAACGTGCTCGCATCATCAAAGCCGAGGCCGAACTGGAAGCATCACAGAAACTGGCCGACGCCGCACGGTTGATGGTCGGAAACCCAGCAGCACTTGAATTGCGCCGAATGCAGATGGTTGCCGAGGTGGGTGCGGAAAACAACAGCACCACAGTGATTATGATGCCAGCAGACTTTGTGCATGTGGCGGGCAGTCTAACCAAATTCCTGGAGGGAAAGGGCAACTTCAAGACTGAGTAGTCAAAGAACCAACCTACTTTAACTTCAGATCAATGCCCGAAATGGCCTGACAACGCCAGTTGACAACTCTTGTGGAAGCAGGTCGGGCATGGTTGGAAGATCGCCCCTCTGCTACCGCAGTTGTGCGTACTCGGCTTTGGTTTCTTTCAGTATCGGGATGTGGAGTTTCATGTCTCCAGCGGGTTTGAGACTACTGAATTTCGAACTTGGCCGACCGCCACCCGGCAGCTTGACCCATCGAATCCGAGGCTTGTATCTCGATTCTGTAGGCGCCGCTTCCCAGTTTGCCAGTGTCAACGTTTAGCGCAATAGGGACCACGACATTCCCCGGTATGACAAAGTCGGCTACACTCTTCGGCCCCGCATTCACCTCCTCTGCTCCATCTTTCAGGTTCGTAATCTTCATCCGGAAATAAACTTCAGGGTTTCGATCTGCCAGCAACGGATCGTAGATTTCAAAGTAGAGCGGAAGAGAACTGCTCTTCCAGATCCTTTCTTCTGGCACCGGTATGAATTGTGTCTGCTTGCTGACAAGCGGTGCTGGCACAAGAGGCAACGGTGAAACCATGGCGGCATCTCGCAAGAGCGATGAAGCATCTCGCAGAATGCCATTCGCTGCAATATCGCTCATCGCAAGCGCCTGACTGGCAATAGCCTCCACCCGCAAAGGCATCTGCGCTTGCCCGAAATTGTGTCCATCACTTACGACAACGTGGACAACATAATCCCCGGGACGCAACTCAACCGCAGTATTGAAACGGCTGGGAATCTGGATGGTGCCGGTCTTGGCTCCTGGGGGCGGCTCGAAACCAGTTGGATAATAGCCACGTTGGACGCATGAATACCTATCGCCAAATCTTGCTGCCACTTCTCCGCTTGCCTGGTAGACGACGCCTAAGACGGAGATTGCTGGGTGATTTTTGGGGCAAGGATAATCCCAGAATCTTCGTTCCAATCTGTATTCGGTGGCAATCTGCACGGTCGCTGGTGCCTTCGGGTCATGCACCGCCACCACATAGCTGGAACTGTTCGGAGCTGACCCGGACACTGAACCCACGTCGTGCCTGGATTTATCTCCCCGTAGGGACAGAACACGAGAAGACCAAAACACAAACGCCCGGCTCATTACGTTTATCGATCCGCGTTTACCGGACCTGGCGAAGTCCTCCATTTGCACCGCGAGTTTCCCTCCATCCCCTGACGCCGTAGAATCTTCGTCGGTGTTGCAGTAGCCGCTGCGGTTCAACACCACCTCGTTGCCCCCTGCCACGACTCGAATCGTGTGACAGTCGCCGGATTGTAGAAGCGGAGGAACATATCCAATCACATAGATCGCCGACGCCTTTTCAAGTGCGAAAGAAAGAAAATTGCCCCAGGCTCCCCGGACATGAGGATAGAAAACCCATTGGCCGTTTATATCCCGCCAAGATGAGTCGAATTCTTCGAGGTAGTTGATCCTCTGCTCGGCGCCATTGTCGAAGATGCGAAAATCATTCGAGGACAAACCCTGGGCCGCGGGGCGCACAGCGAACACGTCCTTCTGGCCAGGGTGTCGCTTCAACACTTCTTCGGGAACGCTTGGCCGCATTTTTCCGAACCGAGGCTGTGACCAGAACCTGACGCGCATGGGCACGAAACATCGGCACCTCGCCCGTACCGTTATCTGTTTGAGAATGCTGATCAGCAGTTGAGGGTGCCGCCTGATCGCTTGCATTCGGCGGCTGCGCCTGCCCGATCGCAAAGCACCCTGCAAACAGGGAAGAAACAAGAATGATTCCGAGCTTAGTCATGGGCGATATTTAGCGCAAGGGATTAGTCTCCCAACTTCCCAAGCGTCGCGGCGTCGTCTGGGGACTCTGGCGAAGGTAACTATAAGCAATGCCGTTAAGCACGGAGCCATTGTACCGGGAGGAACTGGGGCTTCAGAGAATTCGATCACAACGCTGGGTTCTTCCTCAACTGGTGAAACATCGCGACTTCACGCGCCATTGTCGTCGATAGCCCTCGCGTACCCCTGCCCAAAGAAGATTCACTTCTGACTCAGAAGATAAAGATCAGCATGACCAGCGGGACGCGCGTAGACAACGGTGGAAAGATCTTTGGAGAATTCATACGCATTCCCCGAGTAGGACTGGCGGAATGCAAATGGAAGCTTGAGAGCCACTTGGGCGGGCCCGGTTAACTTTCCGTCATGCCACGGCTGGCGATAGATCGTGGTCTCTCCGTGCGAAGCGCCCAGGTAGAGGATTGATTTGCCATCCGCGGAGAAGTGCACAATGAGTGTCGCTAGTTCCGTTAGCAGTGGGATGCACTTGTGATCGGCCAGCGAGTACTCGCTGATACCCGGCAAATCGTTTGAACTGAGAGAGGTGAGTAAGTATTTGCCATCCGCCGATGCATCCCAGACGGCACCGCAATTGTCCACCAACTTCTCGACGCTAGAGCCGTCCGCCGCGACTTTCCACGTCGACACCTTCGCCAAATCGCCCTCCTGACCACCCAGGTAGAAAGCATTCGGATCTGCACTAGCCGATCCATAGCCGCCGGACGCTCCTGACCATGGAATTTGGTGAAGTCCAGTCCCGTCGGTTTTAACAATATAGATTTTTGTCTTGCCACCCTCAGAGGCTGCAAACACCAGCCGGGAAGCATCCGATGTAAACGTAACGGTGATCAACTCTGTTCCCGAGGTGATTTTGACGCGGTTGTTGCCGTCGATGTCAGAAGTCCAGAGATCTCCCTGCTGTGCGTTGCCCGAAAGCGTGATGTACATGACGTGGCGGCCGTCCCATGCCAGGGCCGGCTGAGTAGCTTCTTCATTGGTTAAGTCGAACGACTGCTTGGTCTGCGGATGGTAGGCCGTAAGAAAGCCCGAGCGCCTGCCGTTCACAAAGTAAATTTCTTTGCCGATGGCTGCGGGCATGGGCGAAAGATCAGGACCAGCGCCGTTCGTCACTTGTCTCAGGTTTCCGTCGGCCACGTGGTATTCCCAAATATTGGTGACCTCGTTGACGGTGCGGCTGCACAGAAAAGTTTTACCAGGATCATTCCACACCAGACCGGTTGGGCTGCCTGAAAGTTCGCCGATTTTCTGGGACGTGTGCGTGGCCAGATTGACCCGGTAGAGCATCACTGTTGTAGAGCCCAGCACCGTATCGTTTCCCGTGCTGATCAGCAACTCCTTGCCGTCTGGAAAAGGCAGGATGTGCTCCGGGCTCGAGCCCTCGGGAGAGCGAAAGATCAGCTCTTCCGCCAGACCGACCTTGGGCTTGCGCAAGACCGTATTCTCGCGCCGCCTTATAAAGTAGAAAGCGTTTCCATCAGGTGAGATCGCGAGGCGGATTCCAGAAGCGGCCCGAGTGGAGGCGCCGCCCAGCGTGGGCACAGCGAAGCTTTCGTCCTCCGTGAAGTCGTTCGAGTAGTAGATTTGAGTACCGTCGGGCGAAAAAGCCTCCACAAACTTACTGATTGAATCGTTGGTGAGCTGCAGCGGGTCGCCCCCAGAAGCCAGCATTACGAACACCTGGTCGAAACCCGAGACCGGCGAGGTGAAGGCGAGCGTGTGGCCGTCGGGCGACAGAACCGCGCTGTTCATCGGTTTGTTCCAATGGCTGATCTGCGTGACTTTGGTCGGCCCGGCGGATGAGTTGCGGAAGTAATACGCAGCCGCCGCACAGACCACGATGAGCGCAACGATTGCCGCGGCACCGATGTATTTATTGCGCGATGACTGGATGGGCGGCGTCGCTATTTTCGCCGTGCCGCTTGCAGATATGTTTGCGGGCAACTCAGCCGCGCTCGACCAAGCCGCGCTGGATCGTCCCGAGCCCGAATCGCGCTTCGATCGTTTCAGATCCCCACGCAATTCGGCGCCGGACTGGTAGCGCAGTTCAGGATCTTTCTCCAGCGCCTTATTGATGATGCGATCAAGTTCCTGGGGAAGTTCAGGATTGAGGCGCAGCGGCGACACCGGCGCTTTGTGCAGAATCGCATCGAAAATCACCGCCGAAGTTCCGCCAGAAAATGCCGGACGCCCGGTCACCATCTCGTACAGAACCAGACCGAATGAGAAAAGATCGGTGCGCGTGTCCAACTCTTCGCCGCGCGCCTGCTCCGGAGACATATAAGCGACAGTGCCCACCGCGCTGCCTGGGCTGGTGAGATGCTCCACCTCGTCGAGAGTCGGGGAACTCATGCCCGCGCTCTCTGGCTTCGCGGTGACTTTGGCCAGACCGAAGTCAAGAATTTTCGCCTGCCCGCGGCCGCTGACAAAAATGTTAGCCGGCTTGATGTCGCGATGAATGATTCCTTTGGAGTGTGCCGCGTCCAGTGCATCCGCGATCTGGATTCCCAAATCCAGCACCGCTTCGATTTCCAACGGCTTGCCGGCAATTTTGTGCTTCAGCGTCACGCCTTCCAAATACTCCATGGCAATGAATGCCTGCCCGCCCTCGTCGTCAATCTCGTAAATGGTGCAGATGTTGGGATGATTCAGGGCAGAGGCAGCTTTGGCTTCGCGCTGGAAACGGGCCAGTGCCTGCGAGTCTTTCGCCACGTCATCGGGCAGAAATTTAAGCGCGACGAAACGGCCGAGTTTCAGATCCTCGGCCTTATACACAACGCCCATCCCGCCTCCGCCGAGCTTCTCGATAACGCGGTAGTGCGAGATGGTTTGACCAATCATGCTTTGACAATCTGGTTGAGCCGATTACGATTCGTGCAATGTTAGGCGTGATGCTGGGGCAAGTCAATCAAAGCGATGGAATCGCTGGGTGGCTCAAGAGGATAGCCGTCGCTAAATGGCGATTACATCCAATGACGAGCTGTCAAATGACGAGCTGTCAAAACGTGCAATGGCCTGGTTTCAACACTTACCTGCTCACGACAAACTGCGGGTTGCTGTTGAGCGTTCCAGATTGAGTGACTACAGAAACCGTGCCAGTGGTCGCGTCCGCCGGAACCGTCGCTTCGATATAGGTATCGGACTCCACCGTAAACGCCGCCTCCGCCGTCGAACGTGACGCAGGTGGATCCAGTCAGGCCGGTGCCCAGGATGAGGACGCTCTGGCCGACTGGGCCGCCACAGGTGCGGTTTCCACCAGAGGCTGACGCCGTTCGCGAGGGTGTAGATCGTGCCAAATCCACCGACGGCGCCGCCGTGAATCGGCACGGTACGGATGTGACCACCCTTATTTGCCTCGTGCCATTTGTTATTTCATGATCGCAGCGACTGGTGTTTGTCTTCCTGTTGTGAAACCCGTTTTGAAGACGAGTTCCATTTCTGGAAACACTGACTTTCGCGCAGAGGATTTTCGGGTTCAACTGAGCTTTCTATAACTAGAATGGCTCTGTGATCGAGGCCAATATGAGGATTACTCGTTCGGAAGCTGATGCGGCTCTGGCTGGGGTGGCGCGGCAGGGGCCGCGAGAAGAGCACTATGCCGTGGATGTGGTGGAAGATGGGCGAGCATAATCCGCGCCCTGCTGCGCCGCAGCCGCTTGCCACTCGGATCGAGCTGACATCCAAGAGTTTCCCTTGGAATACCCGATGCGAAACGCAGGCGGCGCCAAGTGTCGCGCCATGATCATCGAACCGTTGAGGAAATGAGGAGCAAGACGACGCCTAGCGCACAATTCGCTTCACGAGGATTCACACTGATCGCGGCCCTCCTGTTGACGCTGCTGCTGTCCGGGTTCGCCATCGCTCTGATGATGATGGTGAATACCGAGCAGAAGGTCGGCGCGGCCGATCTCAGCAATAATTACACCTATCGTGCCGCCGAAGGCGCCATGGAAAAGATGACTTCTGACCTGGCCTCGACATTCCAGAATATTCAGTCGCCAACCGCCGCGCAAATCTGTGCCGTGAGCAACAATCCTCCAACCTGGGACCCGACCGTCAGCTATACGGCGGGCTATAACGTAGCCCCGGTTACGCCGGGAGCGACAAATCCGTGCACAGCGGCGCTGTCTCCAGTGTGGGGCCCAATTCAATCCGGACCAGACGCAGGACTGTACGCTCAGATTATCCCGGTGACGATGAACGTCACGGCGCAGCGGATTGTCGGCAACACGGAGACGGTGAGCATGACCCGCACCGCCGAAGTAGCGCTGATTCCGGTATTCCAGTTCGGCGTGTTCTGCGACGGCGATTGCTTTTTCGGACGCAGTCCCAACCTCGCCTTCGCCGGCCGCGTGCATACCAATGGCGATCTCTACTTAGGCGTGGCCGATGGCTATAACCTGGTTTTCGGAGATAAAATCAGCGCCTTCGGCAACGTGATCCGCCAACAGATGGATAACGGAGTGGTCTCAGCCGGCAACGATAACGGCGGCACCGTCATGATTCCAACCACCAGCGGCGGTTGTTCCACACAGTTGGCAAACGTCGCAACCGCAAACCCCAGCGCCACCTGCGTCGACATTTCGACGACGGCTCTTGGCTCGGTTGATGGCAGCGTTACCGGCGGCCATGCCTCCGGGCAGTACACTCCCTGGTACAACATTTCTCTCGGTACGCCGTATAACGGCTACATCATCGACGGCAACGGCACTCTGCCCGGCACCACCAACGGCCCCAACGGAACCGGCGCCAGCGATCTGACGCTTCCCTTTGTGAACGGCACCACGTTTCCCTTTCAGATCATCCGACGGCCGCCGCCGGGCGAATCAACGACTTCATTGCTCGGAGGATCGCGTTTAGCCAACGAAGCTCAGATTCGCATCCTGCTCAGCGATAAGGAAGCCGATCTACATCTACCCGGCTGGAATGGAAACACGACTCAGGATGTGGAATTAGCCAGCATGGTTCCCGCCTCCGAGTTTGCAAACACGGCCGGCCCATTTGCTACCACGGGTGGAGCGCAGAGCGGAATCCTCGTCAACGGAAACACCTACTACTTCGGCGAAAGCGCTTGCGGAACCACGGGCGGCGGCTCTGTCGGTCATGCGTGCACGAATGGCGATACCAATTTCATTTGGCCGCCGTGGGTGCCCGGAGGTACTACTGCCGCGCACAATCCAACGCAGGCCGAGTGGCCGATCGTCAACGGCTGGTTGCTGGTCGAAGTTCTGAACTCCAGCACCGGCCTGTGGACGGGCGTCACCAAGGAATGGCTGCAACTGGGCTTTGCCCGGGGATTACAGGTGCCCATGGCACCCGGCTCTGCTGCGGCGCAGGCCACCAATACGATTGGCGCCACCGGAAGCAACTTTCTCACCGACCACAAGAACGCGATTCTGTATTTCCAGCAGACCGCGGATCGCAACGGCAACGGCACGATCAATGCCGGGGATGCGATATCGTTCACCTCGGTCGCTAACGGAGCGATCACCACCACGCCCCTCGTTAACTCCGGGGCAAATTCACAGTACAACTGGTATCCCATCAACCTTTATGACGCTCGCGAGGGAGAAAACAACGATGTGGCCGGCACTTTTGCGGCTGGAACGGGCACCGTCAACGGCATCATCAACTGCGTTGAATTGGATGTGGGCAACCTGAGGCGCTGGCTCCTCGGCCTGACTGGCACCACCGGCAACACCGTGAACTTCAGCACGCAGAACGGGTACGTGCTTTACTTCTCGGACCGGCGGGGCATGCAGTACGACCCCAACCTGGCGCACAATCCGACCAATATTCTGCTCGGCGCTTACGGCTTCGAGGATGTGGTCAACTACGCTGCCGGGTCACCCTTTGCTCCGAATGGAACACTGGAACCGGTCAACTATAACGGCGTTTCTCCGGAAGACACAGAACAATGGAACGATGGCACGGTGACTACGTACGGCGCAGTCACAGTGGGCGATGCTTTTGGAACCCAAACGACAACTGATACTGACACCACCCTGCCGCACAACCCGTTTCTTCACCGGATTAACACCTTCACGGTAGGCCGAGCCAACCGTGTGACAGGCGCGCGCCATGCGTTGAAGCTAGTGGATGCGTCGCTGGGCAATCTGCCCACCATGCCGCCGGGTAATGCGACTAACAACTGCACGCTCAACGCAGCCAACCCGACCGGTTGCGGCGGTTTCACGGTCGGCTCGGAATCCCCCGTGTATATTCAGGGAAACTACAATTCCAACTGTCCCGCCGCTGGTACTCCCGACTGCACTCCCGGCAACGCCAACTATGATCCCACCTGGAATACTCCTCCTGGCGCGGAACCTGCACATGCGGCTGCAGCCGTGATTGCGGATGCTGTTACAGTTCTCTCAAACAACTGGCAGGATGCCGGCCAAACCGGGGCGCAGTATTCCGGAAGCTTGGTGAATCCGATCAATCCCAACGGCCAGAACGTTCCTGCATTCACGCCCAACAGGATTGCGGTTACCACGCACTATCGCGTCGCCGTGGCCGCGGGTAAAAACATCGCTTTCCTCAACTCCACCCAAAACCCGGAGTTTTCTTTCGGCATGGATGGGGGCATTCATAACTTCCTCCGTTTTCTCGAGGATTGGGGCGGCCAGACGTCTCAGCAAAACCTGAATTACAAGGGCTCTTTGGTTAGCCTCTACTACGCCACCTATGCGACCGGCACTTACAAGTGCTGCAACCTGGTGTACAACCCGCCGAACCGCAATTACATATTCGACCCGTTGTTCGCTTTGCCTCAGAACTTACCCCCCGCAACGCCTATGTTCCGCAACGTGGACAACTTGAGTTACCGTCAGAACCAGATCCCGCGCACCAACTAACGCGACATCCCGGACGCAGTGTCCGATAACAGGTATTATGTAAAGTTAGCTAGAGCCAGATCCTTAGAGATGTGCCAGCACCCCAACCGTTCCGAAGCGCGTCATCATCAAGATTCAAAGTGGTGCGCATAATAACAATGTGATGTCACCGCAGCACGATGGATGTCAACACAAAACAAAGTACATCACAAGATCGCAAACGGCACCGAAGGAAAAATGAAAGGAAGGAAGGACGCCGACTCAAAGAGGGTGTGATGTTGGAGGTTGCTTTTAACTGACCACTAGCCACTGAACACTGGGTTTGATCTTGCTTTTCACTGGCAACCGGCGGCTGGCAACTGCTACATCTTGTACTTGCCTAGATCCTCATCGTTCAAACCTTCCAGATATTTCCGCAACTCTTCCGCAGTAACCCGGTCCGAGCCATTCGCAGTCTGCTTCGAATTCTTCAGCACCACTTCATCCACAAATATCGGACAATCCACCCGCAACGCCAGCGCCAAAGCATCCGAAGGACGCGAGTCAATGCTGATCACCTCTCCGCCGCGCTCCAACCAGATCACCGCATAAAATGTATCCTCGCGCAGCTCCGTAACCACAACCTTGTGCACCTGCGTCTCTAACCCAGTCAGCACATTCTTAATCAAATCATGCGTCATCGGACGCGGCGTACTAACCTTCTCCATCTCCAACGCAATCGCATTCGCCTCATAAACCCCCACCCAAATCGGCAGCACACTCTCCCCCGCCACGTCCTTAAGAATCACAATCGGCATATTCGACACCGGATCCATCAAAAGGCCGCGGATTGTCATCTCTACCTCCATGCTGCTACCTCCATGGTGCTATCTCCACTTTTTGCTTGCTTCGAGTGCGCCGACTGCTCTGCGTTCTTTGCTTTTTATATCACCAATTCGCCTAGAAGGCTGTTGGGAAAGCTGGTTGTGGCTTTTACTGGGACGTAGCTTCCCACCTTGGGCTTGCATGATTCCGGGGCGGTGAAGTTTAGGGTTTTGTTTTGGCTGGTGCGCCCGATCCATTGCGCGCGCGCTTCGTTTTTTCCTTCAACCATTACTTCTAATACTGTCCCGATGTATTTCTTGTAGCTTGCGATCTGGATTTCTTTTTGTTTCGTCATCAGCACTTCGAGGCGGCGGACTTTTTCTTGATCTGGGATCGCGTCCTCGAGTGCCAGCGATGGAGTGTTTGGGCGCGGAGAATATTTGAAGGTGAAGACGCTGTCGTAGCCTACTTCTTCTAGCAGGTTCAATGTCTGGGCGAAGTCTTCTTCGGTTTCTCCGGGGAAACCTACGATCATGTCGCTGGTGATGCTGATTTCGCGCTTTGCAGATTTCATCCACGCGATGCGTTCGAGATATTGGTCGCGAGTGTAGAGGCGTTGCATGGCGTTGAGCACGCGGTCTGATCCGCTTTGCACCGGGAGATGAACGTGGTCACAGAGCGTGGGGACGGCGTCGATCGCCTCGATGATGTCGCGTCCAAAGTCGCGGGGATGTGATGTGGTGAAACGCACTCTATGAATGCCCGGCACTTCGCCCACTGCTGCGAGCAATTCTGCGAAGGTCCGCTTCCCTGCTGGATCTTTAAATGAATTTACGTTCTGACCCAGTAGTTGAATTTCTGTGTAGCCGAGATCGGCCATCTGGCGCGCTTCTGCTAGCACCGACTCCGAAGTGCGGCTGCGTTCTTTGCCGCGGGTGAACGGGACTACGCAGTACGCGCAGAACTTGTCGCAGCCTTCGATGATGGTGATGTATCCGCGATGCGGGTTGGTGCGGGCGGTGAATTCCGTTTCGAAGCATTCGTCGGTTTCGCGATCGTCGAGTCCAGTGATGCGGACCAGGCTTCGGGCTTCGGCTTTCGGGCTTCGGGTCTCGGCCTCCGGCTTTCGGCTTCCGGCTTCTAGTTGCGTTAGCATTTGTGGCAGGTTGCGGTAGCTGGCTGAACCGCAGACTAGGGAGACGTGCGGGGCTCGCTCGAAAATCTTTTCGCCTTCCTGTTGGGCTACGCAGCCGAGCACCCCAAACTTTTTGCCTTGCTTGAGCAGCTTCTTGTAATCGTTCAGCCGGTTGAAAACCTTTTGCTCGGCTTTGTCCCGGATGGAGCAGGTGTTGTAGAGAATCAAGTCGGCCTGCTCGACCGTCTGCACCTGCTGGTAGCCTTCGTGCAACAGCGTGCCGATGACTTTTTCGGAGTCATGGACGTTCATCTGGCAGCCGAAGGTTTCGAGGTAGAAGGTCTTTTGTGGGGCGGCGGACATGGATGAAGTCAGTATAACGCTTGCGGAAAGGGACTTCCTTTGCGAGTGAAGAAAATTCAATATTCGGCTTATAATTTGCGACTGCTTTTCAGAGAGTGAAACGATCTTTCCGTCCGAGACACTATTCAAAAATCGTTGTTCTCGCAGGAGTTATTATGAGACAGGACCGGCGCTCGTTTTTGGCGAGGTTGGGATCTGCAGCCGCCGCTAGTTTAGTCCCGGTACGCTGGGACGCTCTCGCCCTCGAAGATGGCGATGCCCAGCAGCGAGCGGAGGAGAGGAGTTGGCTGGACAATAGCCGTGAACTGGGCCGTCTCGATCTGGAGAAGTTGAAGCGGGCGCTCAGGCACCGCGACAACATGCAGCCGGCGAAACTTAAGATTGCCCCGGGTGCGAGCTGGCAGTTCGTCGGTCCCAGCGACATTCTCGAAACGAAACCGGCGATCGGCCAGTTTCCCACCTCCGGTCGCATCAACGCCATCGCCTTCGATCCCAGCAATCGCGGGACATTTTATGCCGGTTCTTCGAATGGAGGAGTGTGGAAGGCGACCAATGCGTTGACCACCAGTGACCCGGCATGGCAACCGATGAGCGACAACTGGCCGATCCTGTGTGTCAGTAGCATTGCTGTAGACAACACGGGGCAAAACGTCTACGTCGGAACCGGAGACTGTCCCTCAAGCGGGAAGCTGGCAATGGGCGTCATGAAGAGCACCAACGCGGGTGTCGCATGGTCAAACGTCAGCGATCCGTTCTTTGCCGGATCGCGCATCTCGCGAGTCGCGATCCATCCGGATTCGCAGAGCACCATTCTGGCTGCGGAGTTTGAACCGAACGGAAGCGTTTGGGTTTCGACCGATGCTGGGACGACGTGGACTAGCGTCGTGTTCTCGGTAGCGGGATGGCTTTGCATCGAGTTTGGAGTGGCGTCAAACGGAAAGCGGAGTTGCTATGCGCTTGATAAGACTGGTGCGCTCTGGCGAGCGGACAACGGGGTTGCGGCGTGGAATCAGTGGAGTCAATTGAGCACGCCGGTCAAGGCAACCGAAAAAAACCGTCCGCAAATCGCATGCTCTCCGCTGACACCGGGCACGTTGTACATGTTCTCGCCGGCAGACGCGAAGATCTGGTCGCATAACAACTACGGGAATGGCGCCGCTTCCACCTGGCAAGATATCACCTACGACTATGCCGACAATTTAACGCAGGCGACCGGTTACAACTACTGCATGGCGTGCTCATCCACTACGCTGAACGTGAAGAAAAGCGCCGATGTCTTGTATGTAGGCGCGTATGGAGTTTGGCAGTCGGTGATCGGCAGTGGGAAGTGGTATGGGGTGGAATCCAGCCAAGCCAAGAATTTGAAGGATGCGACCCTTCCCGGCCACGCCGACATGCATGCACTGGCCATCTCTCCGTTCGATCCCAGTTTCTTTTTGATCGGCAACGACGGTGGCGTTTATAGCGCACAGTACTCCTTCCTGGGCGTGGTGGTAATTCCACTCAACAAGAATCTGGCGGTCTCAGAGGTCTATAAGGCGGCATACTCCACATCCGACACGAAAACGATACTCGCCGGTATGCAGGACACGGGCACGGCCGCCTCGGCCGGCAACCTGAGCCAGTGGACCCACGTGTATGGCGGCGACGGGGGATCTTGTGTGATAAACCCGACGAACTCCATGGTTCAGTTTGCGACCTGTGATTTCTACAGCGATCTGGAACTCGTGTACACTCCCGACGCGTGGAAGAGTTCGAACCCGCTGCTCAGCACCAAATCCAAACCGGTCAACGCGACCACCAAGCTAATCGTCGCCGAGAATATCGAGCACATCAAAAATTGGTTCTCTATCGCCCCGCCGCTGCTGCTCGATCCTTTCAACTTGGATTTGCTTTACCTTGCCACCTCGTACTTGTACCGGTACAAAATATCGACCGAGGTCTGGGACAGCCAGTTGGGAAAGCAGAAGCTTTCCAGTAAAGGAATGGTAAAGGCGGTCGCGATTGCCAGTTCCAACGGCGGCAAATCGGGCAACCGGATTTACACCGGGGCCAAACAGGGAGAAGTCTGGATGTCGAACGATGCTGGGGGTAATTGGAACCCGATCACGGGCAATCTGCAATCCATGTCGGGAACCGGAGTTATTGAAGTAAACGCCATTTCGGTGAACCCTAATAACGTGAATGACGTTCTCGTAGTGTTGTATCTCAGCGGCAAGAGTCCGAGTTTCTTGTGGCGCTGCTCCGACACGACCGCGGCCTCCCCCACTTGGGTGGACGTTACGCAGTCGGGGTCGGCGAACGGCTTGCCGGGAGACTATCCACTACGCACCATTGCGCGCGATCCTTACGACCCGGACAGCACATGGTATGTGGGCGGGGACGTGGGCGTTTTCTATTCGGACAACGCTGGCATGAGCTGGGCGAACGCGACGCTACCTCTAGGCTTGCCGAATGTCGTGATTAGCGAATTACAGACGGTGGCTGGGACACAGAGCCTTTACGCGGCCACCTACGGCCGTGGCGTCTATCGGATTGCGCTTTCGTCCGGGAAAAGATGAAATGGGTAGGTCCTGTGGGCGCGGCTGCCGTCAACGGATGCGAGGAGCGGGGCACCCTCGTTTGTGGCTGTCCTGACTTTCGCAGCAGGTTCCTCACCTTGTGGTCGGATTGTGAGCATCGGCGACGGCGGCAAAGTTGCATAGGCCCTTCGTTGGGAGTTCCCCGCCTTCGGCGTGGAACTCCGCTGCCTCAGGACGACACCTGGCGATATATGTTTAGACGCATAATCGTATTCTTCCTCCCTGGGGCAAGCTGCATCGAGAAAGGAAGAGTTGACACGAGTATGAGAACGACCAAGCGCACGCAGCCCAAGAGAATTCGTACCGAAAAAAGTAGCGGGAACGTTTTTGCTGATCTCGGCCTTCCTCATCCTGGGCAGGAGCTTCTGAAAGCGCGGCTGACGCTGCAGATTTACCGGCTGATTAAGGGACGTGGGCTCAAGCAGGCCGAGGCTGGAAAGATTCTGGGCATCAAGCAGCCGCATGTCTCGGCGCTTATGCGCAACCGCTCGGGCTCTTTTTCGGTGGAGCGGCTTATGGAGTTTCTCACTGCACTGGGGCAGGATGTGGAGATCACGGTGAGACCGACGCGGAAGCAGCATGGAGAGATGTCGGTGGTGGCGTGAGGGTTCGGGACAGCAGATTCCTCACCGGGCTTGCGCCCGGTTCGGAATGACAACGTGGTGGGTGTGCGCTGCGGGGTTTCGTGGTAATTCCGGTCGAAGTCCAAATCCCGTGGCGATGACGTTTGTGAGTCCCACCCTTCGGCTCCGCTCAGGGCAGGCTTTCTCGCAACGGACGCGAGAAGTGGGGCACCCTATTTGTGGTTGTGCCGGGTGAGGGCCCTTGGGGCTGAAGCCCGGTTCATTATTTCTGCCTTTTACGCGGCGCTGAAGCGCCGCTCTTCCACGTTGGTGCGCAGCGCTTACGCGCTGCTCTTCCCAGATGCAATTTGGCGGTACGGCTGAAGCCGTGCCCTGATACGAATCCTAAGTCCGACGGGCGTTTCTTCGGCGCGCGAGGGAACCATGGTCCCTCGCTGCGCTCGGGATGACAAACTGGAGGGTGACAAACGGCGGACGGCGAACGGGAGGATGACAAACGGTCAGGCGGCTAGCCGCGGAGGGGGCAGACTGCGCAGCGGACTTCCAGGCTTTTGCTGCGGCAGCGGCGGGGGTGGCCTTTTCTTAGGCGGACGTTTAGGTGGGACTGGAGTAGGCACCAGGCTTCGCGGTATTTTTCGAATTGGGCTTTGGATTGGCGGCGGCTGGTGGGGTAGAAGCGGATGCCTTTGCGTTTGCCGATGGCCTGGACGGGGATGATGTACCAGATGTTTTCGGGGACGATGTAGGCTACGAAGAAGTCGATTTCTTTGCTGGTGTAGACGCGGCCGTCGGCTCCGGTGGTTTTGACGCGGTAGGATTTTCGGCGTAGGCGGTGGCGGATTTGATTTGGACGCGGAAGAGTCCGCGGCCGAAGTCTACGGCGTTGTCGTAGCGTTCGCTGTCTCCCCAGGGGATGAGGACGCCGCTGTTGAGGGCGGTGGCGCGGGCCAGGAAGGCGGCTTGGGCGGCTTCTCCGCGGCGCTTGCGGGTGGGCGGCATGGCCACGGCTTGGATGGTGATGATTTCTGATTCGGTTTGGGTTCGGGTGGATCGTTTTTGGCTTTTCATAATAGAAAACGCAGCCCTGAGGCTGCGTTTGGGTGCTCCTTTTTTTGATATTGTGGCGAGGAAACCAAGGTCCCCATGAGTTCACGAATCAA
>PLDC01000023.1 GCA_003134995.1 Acidobacteriaceae bacterium
TGGTGTGCTCGGAAGCAGCCGCGGACGAATCGTTGGCCGCCATACGGGCGCGCATAAGGTTAGGAATGGCGATAGCTGCGATGATCAGGATGATGGCAACCACGATCAGCAGCTCAATCAGTGAGAAACCCTTCTGTTGTTTCCGCATCTCTTTATTTCCCCTCGTTTTTGAATTCGTTGATTTCATGCTGGTCATGGTGATGACGCAGTCGAATTTGATAATGGCACTTGCCTCGCCAAACCCGTTAGTTACCTTGGTTCCGGTCGGATCAAGGGCAAGGTCTTTATTTTCATTATAGAGTCAAACTTCACCCTCATGGTAACCCCCGCCCGGGCCTGCCTTCATGCCAAAAACTGTCATGCAACTGACGGTTCACGGCATTGCTGGGGTTCGGCACACAAGGTTGGAACGCCCCAGAATCAGGATCTTGCAGGCTTATCACAGAAGTAACTTCGTAGGCCGGACTGTTCTGTGCGGGCGAAGTAGCGCTGCATATAATCATTCTGAGACTTCGGTGAGGATGGAGTTGCCTTCATTTGCGACAGGGACTGCGATGCAGTCCAAAGTGGGTACCCGCCCGGCGGCGCACCGGCTCATCTCGCCTGAGAGGCAGAGTGCGGTTTTGTGTCTTGTGTTGGCGCTGGCGACGCTGGCTGCCTACAATCCCATCGTCCAGAATGGGTTCACGAACTTTGACGACGACATCTACATTCTGAATAACGCGCATGTGCGGGCCGGCCTGACCTGGGAGACAGTGAAATGGGCATTCACTAGTTTCGATGCTGCGAATTGGCATCCGCTCACGTGGCTGTCGCACGCGCTTGACTGGCAACTCTTCGGGGCGAACCCGGTCGGTTCTCATTATGTGAATGTTCTATTGCATGCTGGCAGTGCGCTCTTATTGTTTCTGCTGCTTCAGAGTGCTACGGGATTGACCTGGCCGAGCTTCATGGTGGCGGGGCTGTTTGCGCTGCATCCGGTGAATGTGGAGTCGGTGGCGTGGGCTGCGGAACGGAAGAATGTGCTCAGCATGGTCTTCTTTCTGCTGACGTTTCATGCCTACGGATGGTATGTGAGACGCGGCGGCGTGGCGCGTTATGCCCTGATGGCCGCTTTGTTTGCGCTGGGGTTGATGTCGAAGTCTGAGATCATTACGCTGCCGTTTGTTTTGCTGCTGTGGGATGTTTGGCCATTAAAGAGAGTTCTCAGTTCTCGGTTCTCAGTTCTCAGTAAAGAGCGTGGTGAGAATCTTTCTCGTGCGGGCTCGGCGGTTCCTCGATCGTTCTCATTTCTGCTTCTTGAGAAGATTCCGTTATTACTTTTTTCTATTGGTTGCGGCGTGATTACTTTGCTGGCGCAGCGGGCTGGGCATGCCGTGCGTAGCTTGCCGGCTGGCGCGCGGTGGGGGAATGCCGCTGTGGCTTACGTGCGTTATCTCGGGAAAGCGTTTTGGCCGGTGCGGCTGGCGGTTTTGTATCCGCATCCTGGGAGTTCGCTTGCGGTTTGGCAGATCGTTGCTGCGGCTGCGATTTTGATTTCGATTACTGCGCTTGTGCTGTTGTGGCGGGAGCGGCGTTATCCGGTGGTTGGCTGGTTCTGGTTTTTGGGTACGCTGACGCCGGTGATTGGAATTCTGTCATTTGGCGAGCAGGCGATGGCCGATCGCTATGCTTACCTGGCTTACATTGGATTATTCATCGGAGTGGTTTGGGGAGCGGCCGACATCGCGCGGGCGCGCAAGATTCCGGCAGTGTGGATTGCGGTGCCAGCAGTTTTGATCCTGGCGACTTTGGGCGTGTTGAGCCGCCGTCAGCTTAGTTACTGGCACGACAGTGAAGCTCTGTGGAGACATACCCTGAGCGTGACCGAAGGCAACTACATGGCGCACGGCGGCCTGGCGCGTGCTTTGGCCAGGGAGGGTCGAACGGACGACGCCATCGCCGAGTTCAATGCGGCCGAGAGTTTACATGCATATTCTTTTTCGGATCTGATTGGAGTCGGAGTGTTTGAGCAGACGAACGGGCGTTCGCAGGATGCAGTTGCACAATTCGAGCGAGCGCTGGGTGCTGCCGAAGATTCGAAGTCGCGCGCCGTGGCATTGAGTGATCTCGCTACGGCTTATTTGCAGATCGGTGATTTCTATCGCGCGAGAACGAATTTCGCAAACGCATTGCAGCAGAATCCTGATAGCGTTCCTGCTCTTGAAGGCAGCGGCTTGCTGGCTGAGCGGGATGGCGATTTCACGCTTGCGGTGGCGCGGATTTCTCATGCTGCGGAAGTGGAACCGAGCGACGTGGGCTATCTGCTGCTGGAGCAGGCATTGCGGCGAGCGGGCCGCGCTGCGGAAGCGGATGAGGCCGACGCGCGCGCGCAGCGCATGTCCCGCGACATCGCTCAGGCCCGGCAATCTGCGGCGCAGATTGTGGCTGCGGTTGGGATTGATTAGGTACGAGTGGCTGCCAGCGGCTCGGAGGCAGCCTCCCGACACCGCCGCATTGATTCTCACAGTTACATGAGATGCTGCGCAGAGGCATACGCGATTCAGGCGGGAGCTGCCAACCACATTGGGGGGCATTGGCTTGGTGGGAACTGGAAGTTAGGCGTATCATTCGCAATTACGGAAGACCGAATGCAATCGGAACTTCCGGCACTTGAAATTTGAGGCTTCAGCGCTGATCTTAAGGTGTATGCGCTGAGGTGTCTCTAATGCAAGCCGCACTGCTGGAAATCCTTTCGACTGACGAGGAAGTGCCCTTGTCCGTACAGAACGATATTACCGACATTAAGCGCGATGTGGCAGTCATTAGAGAACGGCTGGATTGGCACTTCCGGATAGGCGCCGGCGCTATTCTTGTTTTCACAGGCTTGTTCGGATGGCTCGTCACATCTTACCTGCCGGGCGAGTTCGCGCACGAACGGAGAGATGTCCAACTTCAATTTGATAAGCTCACGACTCTCCAGCTCAACAAGCTATCCACTGAAATCGATGCCATCCAGCAATCGGGTCGCAAGATGGACCCCCGCACAGTAGCTTTACTAGGGAACAGCCTTCTTAAATTCACCACCTCAGATAGCAAAGAAGTTTCGCAGAGAAGTTGGGATGTCGAAAACAAAATTCTCGGCTACTCCTCTACACTAGTTCCATTCTCGGACGTGGGATATGTGACGTTTAGGGCTCCAGATAACAATGAGGAGTGTATTGTGGATCGAGGTAAAACCCAGAATGTTGGGATGGTGGGATTCGTTTTTGAACACTGCACGCAGCATCTTGATTCGATTCTAGGGCCAGAGCCCGCGAGCAGGGGGATGGTATACAAGTTTTTGGCGTTCAGGGATGCCACAGCGGTGGTCCCTTGCGACTGGACGGCGTCGTTTTCGTAAACTGCACCTTCGAGCTTCAGTCTGGGAACTCGAGCAGACAGCTAGCGGAAACCTTACTTGCAGAAAACCCTGTCAAGCACCTAGACCTTCCTTGAAATCAGCAACGCACCATTAGAGCACGACCCAGCCGGACGCCGCGTTGACCTCAGTTCTCACTCATCATTCCGCCTTCACCAGTAGACACGTTACGTCGTCATGCTGGGGAGTCGAGCCTACGAATAAATCCACTGCCGCCATCATGCGATTCAACATTTCGGCTGGCGTGGATGCTGCTGCAGAATTGATCACGCTTAGAAGCTGCGTTTCGCCGTACTCATCCTGGCGCGCATTTTCCGCTTCGACTAATCCATCGGTAAAGATGATGAGCCAATCGCCGGGCGCCAGCGTCACGCTGGCCGATTCGTACTTTGCTTCGGAGAGAATGCCGAGAGGCAATCCGCCGGCGTCGAGACGCTCGATCGATCCATTGGCGCGGCGGAGGATTGGATTGTTGTGTCCGGCGTTGATGTAGAGGAAGGTGCGGCGGGCTGCGTCGTACTCCGCCAGGAACGCGGTGGTGAAACGCAATCCACCCTGGCTGTTGGAGCAGGCGTACTTGTTCATATCCGATACGAGTTCAGGCAGGGCGATTGGTTCTGTGGAAAGCGTTTTGAGGCTGGCCTGAAGCGTGGCCATGAGCATGGCGGCGGGAATGCTTTTGCCGGCTACGTCGGCGACGGCGAACATCACGCGATTCTCTTCGGTGGTTTTGCCGGGACGGGGAAACACGTCGTAGTAGTCGCCGGCGACGGTGTTTGCCGGGCGCGTGGTGTAGGCAATCGAGATTCCGGGAATCTGCGGCGGAGCGCCGGGCAGTAGCCATGTCTGAATCTCGCGCGCGATCTGCAAATCGCGCTTCATCACGACGCGGTCAGCGATCTCCAACATGAGCAGCAGAAACATGAGGAGGCCGCCCCAGAAGTGGAAATCGAGTTCGACGACGTGCAGTTCGTGTCCGGAATCGTGATAGCTGAATCCGCTGCTGGGAAATACAAGCATGACGAATGCCGCGAGCAGCAGGACGCGGCGCGCGGGCGAAAGTTTTTCGAGTACCGACCAGAAGAACTCTTTGACGACGTGCAGATGGTGGCCGCGATGGGTAAGTCCTTCGGGAGTTTTCGCGGCGACGTCGCGGGAGTAGAGGCGGTAGCTGGTGCGTGCTTCGGTTTCGAATTGCGACCAGAGTTGGCTGACCTCAAGCCCGTCGGTTACCCGCTGCCAGAATTGCTGGAGCCGCACTCCGAAGGGAGGACGTGGCACGGTCGCCGGTTGGGGAGTGGTTGCCATGGGAGACTAATGATTATAGAGGAAGGTTGGAGGGCAGTTGTGCAACGCCGATTCTAATTGCTAGAACAGCGCCAACTGCTCATCCAGAGCTGGCACTGGCCACTTATTAGCCATCCTTCCGCGAGGGTCGGGGGTCATGCCGTACTTCTGGCGGAAGTGTGCGATGAGTTGTGTTATGCGCTTGCCGTAGGAAGGCGGCAGGAAAGCGCGGTCCTGATAGCGCTCGCGATAGTTCTCGACCAGATGAGGGAAATGTTGCTCCACGAACGGAAGAAAAATCGCCGCTGAACAGGGTTTCAGAAATAGAGGTCCGGCGAATATGTGGCGTGCTCCGGCTTCGGCTGCGGCGCGTACCACGGCCTCGAGATCGGCTGGCGCGTCGGTGATGCCGGGCAAGACTGGCGAGCAACTCACTCCTACGGTTAAGCCTGCTTCGCTGAGCTGGCGAACTGCGTCGATGCGCAGGTCGGGACGCGGGGCGCGCGGCTCGAGAATCCTAGCGAGCTCGACGTTCAGGGTGGTCACGGTCATGTGGATCGAGAGCGCGTTGTTCTGCGAAACCGCGCGCAGCAGATCTAGATCGCGCACGACGAGATTGGATTTGGTGACGATCCCAAGCTCGAAGCCGCGATGGCGCGCGAACTCTTCGAGGATGCCACGCGTAACTTCGTAGCGGCGCTCAGCGGGCTGATACGGATCGGTCGCGGTGCCGAGGGCAATCGGTTCCCCCAGCTTAACTCGCCGCAATTCGCGCCGAAGCAAGTCGGCGGTATGTTGCTTGACGTAGATCTTCTGCTCGAACTCGGCTCCGTCGCGCATTTCCATGAACTCGTGAGTGTAGCGGGCATAGCAGTACTTGCAGGCGAATTCGCATCCGCGGTAAGGATTGATGGTCCAGGTAAAAGGCAGGCCGCGATTGCTGACGCAGCGGTTGAGCAGGGATTTCGCGGGAAGAGTAAAGTACTCGACCTCATGCCCTTCGCGCAGGGATTCACCCTCGGCGGCCAGCCGGGCGATGCCGACCAGCGGGGATTTCTGTGGAAGCGGGAACAGAGACGGAGACGACATTGGTTGTATTCGCCTTTTGTTCGCTTACCGTAAATGATTGTCGGCCTGCAGTCAAGAAGGAAATGGGGAGGAGGGAAAGGAAGGGTCTCGGAGCGCCCTCCCTTTTTACTCACATGATCTTCATCGCAAACTGCCCTAGCTGCAGTTTCGCCGTCCCCTCGCTCACCTCAACTCCAAAATCCACACATCTCTACTCAGCGCGCCAGCCCGCCCCACAAGCCCATCGCCCCCAAAATCAAAATCTAGATCCCCCGAGACTCCGTCGGAGGTCGGCAGCGCAACCGAAAATAGAAAGGCCGCTGCTGGGGCATCGCATCATAACCTCCATTGCCCCCTCGTTGGTATCTGGACCCGAGGCCCGAAACTCCCGATACCGGAGTCCCCGTGCAATCCTGTAGGCTATCGACAAAGAGGCTGCCACTATGCCGACTATAAAACAGTCACTCAAGGTTTTCTATGCGTGGCAAAGTGACCTGCCCGCGAGGTTCAATCGCACCGCCGTTAAGAAATGCCTTCGGGTTGCCTCAGGCGAACTTGAGGCGCAGTTGTCAACCGAAACGCAGCAGATCGACGTCTTAATCGACGAAGCGACAAGGGACTGTCCCGGTAGCCCGAATATACCTGCATCAATCCTAGAGAAGATTCAAAGTGCAGACATCTTCGTTGCCGATGTTTCAATAATCAATTCAGAACTATCGGATGGCAAAAAGACGCCAAATCCGAACGTCGTGTTCGAACTCGGTTATGCGGTCGCAAACCTCGGGTGGGAACGTGTCGTTCTCTTGATCAACGAAGCCCATGGCAAAATAGAGCTTCTGCCGTTTGATTTTGACCGGCATAGAGCGACACCGTTCACGTTGGCCGAGGGGAAGGGTAACCCAAAAGAACTAACCAAGACTCTAACGGAAGCCATTTCCCTGATTGTTTCCAAAGACCCGCCTAGACCGAAGGCGGGAGGATTCAATCCCGCCGACGCGGAACGCGAACGCGACCTTACGAACTTGCGATGGCTGCTTGGATCGATTAATTGGCCCATTATCGACGACCATATTTCGACTGGGCCGAAATTTCTGAGTGCGGCGAGCACTCATTTCCACGACGAGGTGATTAGCATTGTTTCCTCCACCCTCTTTCATATTTATGACAGTGAACTGAATAAGCGGATTCAGGCATTCATTCAGCACTGGACCGGTAGTGTTAAGTACGATCACTACGTCCCCATGAATGGTGCGCGCAGCTATATCTTCCGACCAGGCCATCCTTCCGAACGAATCAGGGAGCAGAAGGAATTTCACTACATGGAGAAGGAGCGTTCGAAGATGTATGCGGCGATGAACGAGCTTCTTGCCGTAATCCGAACAAAATTTCCAGAAATCGACTTAATGGCCCTAAGCAATAGCGTGGGGCGGCGCTATGATGCCCAGATGGCTGACATTGCGGAACACATCTCTAGGCCGTTACCAGCACTAAAAAGGCGAGAGGGGCAAGAACGGTGACGGAACAAATTGCTTTCACACAAGGACTGGTAACGCGAGCAGGGCTCAGCGAGGCAGCGAAGTCCCTCCTAGCCGAGCCCCCTCTGTGATCCTCTTGAACTCAGGTCAGAGCCCCAAGTCGAGCTGAGACTGGGGGCGCGCGGGTCCGCATCCGGGATTTCAGCACGCAAGGGCCTTTCCGTCGGGCCTTTTTTCCTCATGGTGGATGGTGTAGTGTGTTGATAATCCAAGCTAGCCAATAGTGCGTCCTCTGACCGAGTCGCGCCGCAGCGCTGTGTGAAGGGAGCTTAAAGGAGTGTGGACAGTCTTTCTCCGGCCGAACGATCCGCTATCATGGCGCGGGTCAGATCGAAGAATTCGCGACCGGAATTATTTGTCCGGAAGCTCGTCTTTGCCCTTGGATACCGGTACAGGCTCCACGCCAAAGATTTGCCGGGCCACCCGGACCTGGTTTTCAGACGGTTGCGAAAGGTCATCTTTGTGCATGGTTGTTTCTGGCATCGCCACGCGAGCTGCTCGTTCGCGCGACTGCCCAAGTCCCGCCGGGATTTCTGGGTGCCGAAACTTGAGGGAAACAAGGCGCGGGATCAACGGAACAGGCGCGCTCTCTCAAGAAACAAGTGGAAGGTGCTGACAATTTGGGAGTGCCAACTAAAAGAACCTGAGCGGCTTCAAATAACGATTGGGAGGTTTCTCGATGCGGAGCGTTGAGTTGTTCGCCGGGGCGGGCGGACTCGCGATTGGCATGTCGAATGCGGGATTTCATCATGCCGCAGTCGTCGAATGGGATCACGACGCCTGCGAGACATTCCGCGAAAACCAGCGGCATCGGATGCGCTCAGTCGAGGAGTGGCCGGTGTACGAGGGCGATGTCAAGGAATTCGACTACAGCGGCCTTGGCGATGTGATGGTGGTTTCCGGTGGCCCGCCCTGCCAGCCATTCTCGCTCGGCGGAAAACACCGTGGGCATATGGACCGGCGAGACATGTTTCCCGAAGCCGTGCGCGCCGTGCGCGAACTTCTGCCAAAGGCGTTCATCTTCGAGAACGTAAAGGGCTTCATGCGGGAGACGTTTTCCGGCTATTTCGAATACATTCAACTTCAACTCACTCATCCGAGTTTTACACGCCGTAAATCGGAGGGTTGGAAGGAACACCGCGCTCGCCTTGAAAAACACCACACGTCGCGCCAGGATCGAACCGAGTACAACGTGGTTTTTCGGCTCCTCAACTCCGCGAATTATGGCGTGCCGCAGCGCCGCGAGCGCGTCTTCCTTGTGGGATTCCGCTCGGATCTCGGGCTGGAGTGGAGTTTCCCGGAGGGTTATTGTTCCGAGAACTCTCTTTTGCGATCTCAATGGGTCACCGGCGAGTCTTCGGAAAAGTCATTGGGAGCGTGCGCCACGCTGACCAGTATGCTGACGCGGCCTGAGCTTCGATGAGCCGGATGGACGCAGTGTTCTCTGCCCCCGGCAATTCCGCGCTGAACGTTGCGATTGTGTCGGCGGTTGTTGCGTCGAGGAGTTTGCTACGAGCGACTAGCTCTTGTCCGGTGAGCTTCTGTCTGACCAACTCGCGCGTAATCCGCAGAGCCGCTCCGGATACGTGAGCAAGTGCTTGGGAACGACGGAGCCTAGCATCCGACGAGCGAGCCGGCCCGGTTGTTATAAGGACGGAGCCATCCCTATTAAGCATCGCAAAACTTGCCTTCTGGTCTGAGAGCCACCGCAGCGCGGCTAACGACACGATGCCGTCAGAGCTGACCACTACCAATCGACGGAGGCCATGCCCAACGCGCGGCAACCGAGCACAGCGGCGATTTGGGCCGATGCCGTCCTCTAGAAGCAGATGGCCGCGATCCACTCGGACCTGGATGCCGAAGCCGAACAAGGTCGCGACACCATGACGCGGCACAATCAACCGAGCGGCGGAATTGTGGGATTGCTGGAGTTGGCGTACGTTTTCTGTAGCTGCCATGGGACTATGCCTCCGATGGTGGTTAGGGCCATCGCGTGTTAGCGCACGCGATTGGCCCGTTCGTGATTTAGGAACGGTTGAGATACGCTTCGACTGCGCGGCGGAAAAGCTCGGCCATGGGAGCACCCGTAGCCGCTGATAGCTTCTTTAGCTTCGCGACGGTCGTCTCGGGCAGCCAGACAGTTGTGCGCTTTTTCCCCACATCCTCTATTTTTTCAGGTATGTCAACATATGTCAATTTTTTACGTATTTTCTGAGCTTCGGGGCGCGCCTGTTTGTTGGCCAGGAGCTTGTTGATTCGACGAAGATACTTGCGTGGTACTTTCTGGCCCAATCTTGCTTGTCCAAGCCAATATTCGAGGTTTGTAATGGGCTTTGGTGCTGGGCCCCGCCGCTTCTCCTCTTGGTAGCAAATATCGCGAGAATACCGGGGACTGTATGAGCCAGTTTGGTAAGTGTGGGCGAGGGCACAGCTTCGAGCAAGGAAGCGAATTGGGCGTAGCTTAGGGTATTTCGGCTCGCGGACTGTCGCCAAAATTGCGGCAGCGCTGGGTAGTCTGTTACTAGTGAATTGATCGATCGCTGATAAAGCTGCTTTTACATCATCTTCAGTTGACGCTTGACGCAGGGCATCCCAATCAATTTTGTGCCGAAGTCGCTGAAACTCGGCATAAAGGTTCTCGCTGTCGGCAAGGACCCACTCTTTCCTTTCGGCCTTGAGAGTCCTTTTCGTTGCAAGCGGAAAATCGAACGCTTCTGTCTTTACCGTTTTATGCGTTTTTCCGCTTTTTGCCATGGGCTTCTAGCCGTTTCTCCGTATTGCTAGCCGCGAACAAGCTAAATCGTGCCGAGGCGGAATGCTACTTCTCATACCAGAGAGGCGATTAAGGTATATGTCGAAACGTAAAGGTAACAGCCGATCTATCAAACCGCGCTCACTGCGCTATTCCAGTCTAACCGAGCGTGAGAAAGCGACGTACGATCGGACTACCAACCTTGTCACCGATCTGCGTCGTGGCGAGAGCTCGTACACGGAACTATTGCGAAAGCACCATCTTGGTTCGCGTACAGCCCGCAAATATGCAGGACGGGATATTCTCCTTGGCGGAACTAGCGGCAAGCCAGTGCGCGCGAGCAAAACTGACAGGCGAGTACGTGACCTCTTGTTCCCGATGCCCTCGGGCGACGTGCCCATTCGCACCCGCAGTTCTCGTGACGCGACGAAGCTGTCCAACTATTACAACGACCGCGAGAAGCTGCTGCTGGGAAAGCTACATCTTGAGGAGTTCGAGGCCAAATGGCACAGAGTACACGTTGGGGGTGAGGAACTTTTTGCCGATGCCGCCGAGATTCTAATCATGGCTGATGCTGACGTTTTGAAGATGGACCGCTTGTACGCCAGTGTAGGACCGCAGAGATGATCGGGCGAACGGCCAAAACTGTTCTTCGCCACGCTAGGCAACGGGTATGTCCTTTGAGAAAGGTCTGTCCCTTCTGCTTTGAGGCCGAGCACATCGCCGGGCGTAACCATATCCCTCACTTGACTGTGGATGTGTGCCAGGCTCATCACGCTTGGTTGACGGAGGAGCGTTTCGCTTCCGGCGCGGAAATGAAGAAGCAGCCGGACACGATCACAACCGCCGAGATGGCCCTTCGCTCGCTCGCGGTTACCGGGCGCGCCATCGCATGGGCTACGGAGAAACTTTGTGACGGCCTGGATTTCTGCGCTGAGATGCTGAAAGAAAAACGACATTAGCGAGGCAGCCTTAGTAATCACATGGCAGATAGGTTTGAGCTTTATTTCCGTGCGCACACGATCCCGGTCAAAGTCAAAGAAGCACGCTGGGCGGGCCGACGCGCAAAAAAACCGAAGCATGCACTCATTTTTCGTTGCGCGACCACGGCCGATGAAAAACAGGAGCTGCTTTTTGGTGCGTACATCTGCGCTGAATTGACGGGTTCGGAGTGGACTGCGAAGGAAATTGGCCTGTTCTGTCAGGACGGCCACCCTGAGGAATTGCGGGTGTTGCAGCGCTTTGTGAAGGACAGCGCGTATGAGATGGGAACAATTGAACAGTTCCGACGAAGGGTTTTCCTGAAGTACCTGAAAGCAGGAGCGCTCATAGTTGCCTATGGCGCACCCTTCGAGATCAGCCGGATAGCAATCAAGTGGAACAAGTCCCGGAAGAGACGGCGCGCATTCTCGTTCTATTTCCGTATGTTCCAGGACAAGAAAACGGGCAAGATGCGACCCAGCGGCTACGAACCGGGGCTTTCGATTGAAAGCCTGGACGCTTCAAAGGCCATCTATCGGCTACTCAAGTACAAATTTCACGAAAAGGATGAGCGAGAAGAGGAAGAGAAGTCCTCAGATGTTCATATTCTCGATCTGGGGACGCTAACTGCCGCTCTTACCGGAGAGGCGTACACTTTCCAGTCTGCCTGTGAGATTTTCGGAGCGCCAGTGAGCAAGGCTCACAAACATCGCCCGCGCGTCACCAAAGCGGCGATTGAGCACCTGCTAAGAGATGTGACCGCCGAGCTAGAACTCCTGAATCGCCTCAGCAACCCTGGCCAAGGCCTACTTTTCGGTAATGGGGGTCAAACCGCCGGAAAACAACTTCAAGATTTCGGCCAGAATCAACGGGATAGCTATGCAAGCCCTTGTAGCAGGCCGTGCGGAATGCACGATCAGGCGGACACCCCTACCTGTCACCTATCTCGACTTCCATGCCCAGTTTCCGGCGGTGAGCCATCTGCTCGACTGCCGGGAAATACTGTGCGCGGAAAGCCTAGAGTTTGCCGACTTCACTGCCGGGGCGCGCGAGTTGGTGGAACGCACTGCCCTGGATGATTATTTTCGCCCAGCCATCTGGAAACGACTTCGCTGGTTCGCCCTCGTGGAACCAAAAGAAGATGTTCTGCCAATGCGTGCGAAGTTCGGCCAACGTGACGATTGCGATCCAACTCTGGCATGGAATTTTCTCACCTCAAATCAGCCGATCTGGGTGACGGGTTTAGACGCCGTGGCGGCGAAACTGATGACAGGCAAGCCCCTCAAGATATTAGAGGCCATTCAGGTGATCCCGCGCGGAGTGCAATCTGGGCTGGCACCAGTCAGACTCTACGGCCAGCTCGAAGTAGATCCTCGTCGAGACGACCTCGCCGTGAAGCTCGTCGAATTGCGCGCCTCTTTGAAAACAAGAAAACCAAAGCTAGCGGGTGGATTGAAGGTGGGAGCAAACAGCGCAGCCTTCGGCATACTCTGTCAGATCGATGCCAAGGATTTGGATTTGCCCTCTCCCCTGCATGTTTTTTCCGGCCAGACGGACTACCCTACGCCGCCGGTCAAGGTTTGGGAGCAGCCGGCCGAATTCTACAGCCCATTGATCGCTTCACTCGTGACCGGAGGGTCGCATCTGCTTTGTGCCATGTTGGAGTGTGCCGTGCGAGACATGAGAGGCCACATAGCGGCGATGGACACGGACAGCGCGATGATTGTTTCAACCAAGGACGGTGGACTGTTTCCATGCGCGGGCGGAGCTGGTAGGCTCGAAAAGCACCACGCACCGGGCTCGAACGCTGCCATCCGGGCGCTGTCCTTTGCGGATGTGGATCACATCCGCGAGCGATTCGAAACCCTCAACCCGTGGCGGGATACGCTCAAGACTCCGTTTCTAAAATTGGAGAAGGAGAACTTCGCCTCCGATGGCGAGCGCCACCAACTGTACGCGTATTGCGTCTCAGCGAAGTTGTACTGCCTGTATAACCTCGACGGAGGCAGACTGCTGGTCCGCAAGCCTTCCGGCCACGGCCTAGGATTTCTTCAGGCACCCTACACGATTGGCGAGTGGCAGCGAAGGGCAGGTCGCAAATGGAAAGAGGGCTTAACGCCATGGATTTATGAGGCGTGGCATTTCATCCTTTCGCGGGAACTGGCTCTGCCACATAAGCGCCCAACGTGGTTGAAGCAGCCAGCGGTCATGGCGGTTCCGATTACCACGCCTCAAGTCTTGGCACGGCTCGGAGTTTTCAAGGATGATCTTCGCCCATTCACTGTGATGACGATCCCATTCCCCCAAAAAGAAGTAAAGCTGCTCTGGAAGGGATACTTCGTCATGCCGAACACAGAAAAGCTCCATGATTTGCACGGACGTACGATGGTGAATATCGTCAGTGGCGAGACATTTCACATTTACGACAAACAATCATCCAGCCTACCGAAGCCTTTGGGCTGGCTTTCCCTCCGGACGATGGAAGACGAAATCAATCAAATCTTGTCGAGAACCGAAAGCAAGTTTTGTACTCCGAACGGCGGCACATGCACCAGCAAAACAATTGGCCTGCTCGTGCGAAGGCAAGTCGTCGCCAGTGAGTTTCACTACATCGGCAGAGAGGCATCCACACGCTGGGCGGGCGGTCCCGATCTCTCCATGTTGGCTGAAGCGGGAGCCATGGACTCACTTGATGAGACTTTCCGCGAGTACGAAAGAGTCGTTGATCCGAAATATCTGGAGGAAATACGGGCACAAGCAAAACAATTTTCCACTAAACGCCTGTCTCGCCAGTCCAGAATTGCCGAGTGCGCAATACGAAAGTTTAAGAATGGCAGAAACACCAGCAAGCCGCGTACTTTGCGAAAACTGACAAGGGCTATCCATGATCTGCAAAACAAAAAGATGAAGAATTAAGAAAGGGAAGGTTGAGTCGTGCCGCGATTTGCAATGCCTTGCGGAAGTATTCTGGTGGGGAATTTGACCGGGCAACTCTCGGGCTCCCGGAAGTCCGATGTCATCCTCTGCCCGGCGGCGCGACTTAGGTTTCGTTCTTGGCGAGGTCGAGCACGGCATCGAGTTGCGCTTGCGCACGACCGATTCTTAAAGCCCTGGAAAGTTGTTTACATTCCCCTCAGTGGATCGAAGGAACTTCAAGAAGCTCAATCCTTTGCGCCGCAGTGTGGCATAGATGCTCAAGAACAACAGATAGTCCCCTATGCCATTTTCCGTAAAGGTAGAACCCATGACGCGTCGTCGGGATGCAAACACTTTGATCGCGTTCTCGGCTACGTTGTTGTTCCACGACACTCCATCGTGCGACAAAAACGTAAACAGCTTGGTCCCCGATTTTGCCAAGCGCCGTTGATAGCTGGTGGCGACCTTCGAGTGAAATGTTGCGCCAGCAATTTCTTTGAGGAATTTGGCCGTCAGCGGCCTGTGCTTGGCGAGGTATCTCCGTTTCAAGCCAAACCTGCCGATGGTCTCAATGATCGGAGTGAATAGGGCCGTGAACCCCTTAGCGAGACCGGCGAGTTCCGCGTCTTGCGGCGCACGCATCAGATCGTCGTTCAAATCGCGAATAAAATGAACCACACATTTTTGTTGCTCGCATGAAGCCGATTCATAAACACCATAAAAATCTGTAACGAGAACCCCGTCGAAGCCCTGAAGCACCCGGCCCAAGACGGCTCCGTCTCTGCTCGGGCTGAAGAGGTATAGCACCTCATGGAGATTGGTGAACGCCCACACATATGCGAGCTTCCCATGCAGGCTCACTCTTGTCTCATCAACATACATGACATTGCCCGCACGGAGTTTGGCGAGCAATTGCTCGCCTGCAGGCGCGTACTTGGCGGCAAGCCGTGGCTTAAGCGTGGTCAAAATCACGGTTGAAAATGAATATCCGAAGAGGTCATTGATGCCCGCGTTTACATCCCTGAAGGACTGCTTCAGCACAATGTGTGCGTGAATCGCCCAACTGGCCAAGCCGTGCCCAATTTTCGCCCGACAGGGCGGATATTGGCTGGAGGTTGTGCTGGTGCCGCACAATTCGCACACATATCGATTGGAGCGATGGCATAAGACCCAGCGATGAATCCCCGATCTTGTAAACCGCAAGTCGGAAATGACCCGCTGATACACTACGTTCTTGTCGCAGCGAAAATCCGGACCCCTACCGCAACCGGGGCATTTATGCCAAGGAGGCTGGCAATCGATGATCTTGTTGATCTTGGGCGTCCGCCGCCGCACCTTATGTCGGCGGAGGCTCTTGCGCACCACCTTATCGGCACGAAAGAACACCTTTGTCATTTGGTACTTGAAGTACGCACACTTGATAATTCGGTCAATCTCCGGAATTGCGGCATTAACCGGACCAAATTTCCGATCACGATCAGCAGGCAAGTCTTGGGTGTGAACGATCTCTAGTGCGGGGCCGGCTGCTCCGCGAGCGATTGTTTCCAACGTACTTGTCACGACTTTCAGAGCCAGACAATCTTCGCGGTTATATCGGATGAGCGATTCCCTTAGCGCCGGCTCGCCCGTACGCTCCCACTCGTGACGCCACGCCATGCTTTGAATGCCCGATGCAGAGGGGTCAGACCATTTCGCTCCGAGAATCGCCCCTACCGCTTTTAAGCTCCGCGAATATACCGGGAAATATACGGTGCCCGCAGTGGCCGCCAGTACATCAACCGTGTCGGACTTTAGGCGCTGCGAAAGCGACTCACAATTTGGAGGGATGCCATATCGTTCTGCCATGTCGTCCAGAAATCTGCGGTCGTACGAACCATAATGATAGATTTTGAAGTTCGGCACGGATTTCAAGAGATTTAGCAGGTCGTGCCAAATGCCACGCTCGCCTCTTTCATCATCGGCCCAGAGTGCGTGGACGCTAGTTTGACCGTTCTCCACCAGGGCGATACCGACCAGATAATAGAAATCCCTGTCGGGTATGCCCTCGACATCAAGAAAAACCTTTGGCTCATCCGTCGGCAGCGCCGGGTCGCGAACTACGTATATTTTGCCTTCCCGGATGGACAAGGCCTGCAGGGCGGGCAAGAGTCGTGCCGCCTTGGCAGACCGCTTTCCGGTTACACTCTTCGTTCTAAACGTGTATGAGAGCTGCTGCACGGTGAAAACACCGCGCTCTCGAAATGCATCGATCTCACCAACCGATAAGCTCCGAAGTAGACTGATGTCATTGGCTGCCCGCGCGTCAGCGTTGCAGCGATCTTTGAATTCACAGGTCGTGCAATGACTGTTGAGCGTGAGCGCTGGAGGCTTCTTTTCAATTTGTTTTCTGATCTCGCTCGCGGCTCGGCGAGCATCCGTGAGAATCGCAGTCATTCCCGACTGAGTCTTGAATTTGATCTTGGTTGTCTTTGCGCTTTGGCCATGGATGATTGTTCCAAAAGTCGGCAGGTCACCAAGCACGTCCGACAGAGCCAAAGCGTGAAACGAAATAAGCAGTTTATCCCACCGGTTTATCTTTTCTCGGTGGACGAACAATGTCGGTGCATATTCCGGCTTTCCGAGGCAGCCATCATTCGAAATCTTGGTCAGCACGAGAGAGTCAACCGAGAAACCGTTGCTGACCAGGGCAACCTCCAGCATCAGCTCGGGGCGAGCGATTTGCGCATCGACAATCGATGCTGGATTGCTAATGATCCGGTCAGCACCGAATCGTCGTTGGAGTCTTAAGATCGCTTCGTCACGGTACTTGCGGTCGAGGTCTTCAAGCAGTTCTCCGTATTCCTGTGCGACGCCTTCTTGCTCCGTCGCCAAGAGATGCAGCTTGAACCTGCATCGAATGAAAGCGTCGAATAATTGCCTCGTAATTTTCATTGCAAAGGCTAGTCGGGCGGCGACCGTCCTTATTGACTTTTTTCTCAACTAACGCATGGCCTACATTAATGAAAAGGCGCGGACCGGAGGTCGCGCGATCTCGGGTCCGTATGAAAGTAGTGAAGGAGTATCGCAAGACAGAGGCGATTTTGCGCTTTCGTCGGGCCGTGGTCAAGAATCGTGCATCGCCAAGGCAGAGTACACGAAGCTGCAATAGCCGGGGGAAAGGCTCACTCGTCCCTTGCCGTTTGCCGATGGTTTACGAAACCAGGCGTTAGCACAAGCTTACGCCGTTTGTCCGCGCCCCACGCCCCTCGCGCTACGAGTGCCTCGCGCAAATCAAAATCCACACACCTCCACATCACCACAAGGGGGCGCTCTAGGACCCTCTCTTTCCCTCCTCCCGTCAAGAAGGAAATTAGCCGCCAATTTGGGCGAATGACACGCGTCACTTGGTTACTACCACTGGTTACCGTCGCGTGACTCATTGGGGATTACGAACTGGGCGGTAAAACAGAACTGTTCTCTCCGCATGCGCAAAGGTTTACCTAGCGAGCCACTGATGTGAAGCGAAGCCCCACATTCCATCATTCCTCATCATGGCCATTCCGCTGCACTAATCAATGACAGCGCTAGGTCGGTTAGCGCAACACTTAGCCGTAGTCCGGAACGCTTGGCCGTCGATGAGGTTACCTTTCGATTTAAGGTAACCGGCTCATACGAGCTGGCAGTTTACGGGTTCGGCCGGAGGCTTTTTCAAAATGCGTCGACTTCGTTTTGCAATACCTTTACTTCTGGTTGTGGCTGCGCTCTCGTTGTGCGCAACCTCGGCTCTGGCCAGCTCCGTGACCATGCAACTTACGAGCGTGGGCGGTAACAACGCGGGTGGGGTGTATACCTATCCGTACTATTTCTCGATCAACGGCAAGGCGCCGGTAGCTCTGATCTGCGACAGCTATGACAATGAAGTTACCATCGGCGAAACCTGGAAGGCGAATGTGACCAGCTTGCTGAGCGGCGCGGGACTTTTTGGCAACCAGTTGCTTGACTACAAAGCAGCGGGGCTGATCTTCAAGAGCATTCTGAGTGGCACGCTGAGCGCGAACGTAGGCAACTTCGCCATTTGGGGATTGTTCTCCACGAACGCACAGAATTCTGCGTACTTCCAGAGCAGCGGGGCGGCTGGCGTTGAGGCTGCGTATCTGGCACTGGCAGCGACGGCTCCGAATAGTGCGTATAACGGACTCGTGCTCTACACGCCGATCGCTGGAACGCAAAGCTGGGGCGGCATGCCGCAGGAATATATTGGATACTCTCCAGTTCCGGAGCCGGGAACGATTACGCTGTTCGGGACTGGCCTGCTCTCGCTGGCTGGAATGGTGCGGCGGAAGCTGGGAAAGGCTTAACTGCAAGAGCGGCGTCGGGCTTCCGGCGCCGCTCCGTTGCGTTATTGTTTTGCTCCCGGCGGCGATGGGATAGTGATGTCGATCTCCTTGACTGGGCCGAGTGACGACAGCGGCTTGTCGAACTCTTTGGTATTGCCGACCACTAGCACCGCGAGTTGATCGCGGTGAACATACTTGGCGGCCACGCGATTCACATCTGCAGCCGTCACCTTTTGGATTTCTCCCGGAAACTTGTCGAGCCAATCGGCGGGGTATCCGTAGTATTCATAGGTGATGCGCTCGGCCAGAACTTTGTCGGGCGAGTCGAGGCGGAAGATAAAAGCGTTCAGGATGGCGTCTTTGGCCGCTTTAATTTCGTCGTCGGTGATCGGTTTCTTAGCGAGATCATCGATGTCTTCGTCGATGGCCTGGATCGACTCGATTGTGGTCGCGCTCTTTGTTCCCACAACAAATTGTTCAATTCCAGGATGCCCGAAGTTGGAGCCGATGCCGCCTCCTACGTTGTAGGCCAGGCCTCGCTTGGTGCGAATGTCGTTGAACAGGCGCGAAGAGAATCCTCCGCCAAAAGCCTCATTAAAAACGCTGATAGCGTAATAGTCGGGATTGTTGCGCGTGGTGCCGAGCGTCACCATGTGAATGCTGCTCTGATTTACGTCGTCTTTCGGGATGAGATAGTAGCCGGGCTTGGCAGGATGATACTGAATATCGTCCTTCGGTAAGTCGCTGCCTTTGGGCCATGCTTCAAACGCGGCGCGCAGCTTGGCTTCCATAGCGGCGGAATCGAAATCGCCGCTGATGCCGAGGATGATGTGATTGGGCTGGACGTAAGTCTTGTGCCAGTCGAGCAGATCCTGGCGAGTGATCGCGGCGATGGTGGAATATTCAGGTTCGCGAGTATAAGGATTGTCCGCTCCATAAGCGAGCTTGGCAGATTCGCGCCTGGCAATCGATCCGGCTTCATCGTTGCGCCTCGATATGGCATCCTCTGCCTGCTTCTGTGCGAGGTCGATCTTGTCGGCGCGGAATTCTGGATTTTTTAGCACATCGACCAAGACTTTGAAAACATCGTCGAAGTCGCCTTTCAAGCAACTCATGCTGATGGACGTTGAATCGGGACCGCCGCCGGTCTCGACCTTGGCTGCCCGCACTTCGAGAAAGTCGTCAAGTTGATCTCCGGTTTGCGTTTTGGTGCCGCCGGTGCGCCAGACTTCGCCGAAGATGTCGACCAGTCCGACTTTGCTCGCGGGTTCATTCCGCGAGCCGCCGCGAATGCGCGCGCTGCCATCGATCAGCGGCAACTCGTGATCTTCCTGCAGAAAAATTACCATGCCGTTCGAGAGTTCGATCCGCTTTGGCTGTTGGGGATGGAAGGCGGGCAGAGGTGCGATCGGAATCTGCTGCCAGTTCGTCGTCTGTGATGCGGCCCTGGGGATCGGTACGAACAAGAGGGTGGCTGCGAAGATTATTGGAAGATGCGTTAGGCGGGTTTTCATTGCGCACCTCCCTGACCCGCCGGAGCTTGATCGGGATCTTGGTCCCCGCCGTGCCTCGGGCCCGACGTCGTCTCAATCACGCCCACAGTGCGATTGGTTTCCTTGAAAGTTTCGTTCGCCACGCGCCGGATGTCCGCTTTGGTGACTTTGTCGATGTGATCCACGGAGCGAAACAACTCGCGCCAATCGCCGTAGCGTGTCTGGTAAATCGCGAGTTGGGTTGCCAAGCCTTCGTTGTCCCCCAGACCGCGAATCAAGTTCGCCTTGGTGCGCGTCTTGATCATTCTCAACTCTTCGTCGCTGATGTCTTCCTTCTTTAGACGCTCGATTTCGACATGAATGGCGTCGCCCATTTCTTGCGTAGTATGGCCAGGTAGTGGCACTGCGTAGAACGCGAACAGGTGCGGATATTTGGTGCCGGGTAGGCCGGTGAATCCGGCCGAGTACGCCGCGATTTTCTTGTCTCGCACCAGGGCGCGGTAAAGGCGCGAGGTGCGACCCTCGGACATTAGATCGGTGATGGCGTCATAGACCGCGTCGTCCTTCGTCATGTAGTCCGGCCGATGGTAGCCCTCAAGATAAAGCGGTTGCGCTCTTTCTTGCAGCACAACCTTGCGCTCGGAATTCTGCGGAGGCTCGGTGGTCGTGGTCTCATCGGGCTTGGAGCTTGCGGGCAGGCGTCCGAAGTATTTTTCCAGAACCGGCATGACCTGCGCGGCCTTCACGTCTCCGGCGACTGCGACCACCATGTTTGCGGGCACGTAGTACTCATCGAAAAATTTCTTCGCATCGGTGGCGGAAAAATAATTCAAGTCTGACATCCATCCGATAGTTGGGCGGTGATAAGGATGGGCTTCGAACGCCGCGGCATTAAATTGCTCTTCGAGGCGACCCGTCGGATTGCTGTCAGTACGCATGCGACGTTCTTCGATCACGACGTTGCGTTCTTTATAAAACTCCCGCATCACGGGATGGAGAAAACGTTCAGACTCGAGATACGCCCACAGTTCAAGCCGGTTCGAGGGCAACGAGTAGTGATAAGCGGTTTCGTCGTAATCGGTGAAGGCGTTGAGATCCTGGCCTCCATTCTGCTCGATGATCTTGCCGAACTGGTTGGGCACGACATACTTGTCAGCCTCGGCGATCGCGTCTTTCCAGGCTTTTTCAAGTTGCGTCAATCTGGCTTCGTTGCGGCCTACAGTCTTGTCGCGTTCGGCGATGTAGGCGGCGTATGCGATCTCGACTTTCTCCAGCGCGGGCTTCTCTGCAGCATAGTTGGTGGTGCCGATAGTGTCCGTTCCTTTGAAAGCCATGTGTTCGAACATGTGGGCCAGGCCCGTCCTGCGCTGGGGATCCTGCGTGGAGCCGGCGTCGACCATCGTGAAGAAAGAAAAGACCGGCGCTTCGGGCCGCTCGCAAATGAGGATGGTCAGTCCGTTCGGCAGCTTCTTGACCGTGATGCGTTTCTCAAACGACGCCACATCCTGGGCGGCGGCGAGAGCGGAAAAGATGATAAAGAATGAGACGGCTTTGAGTGCACGGTGTTTCATAGGACCTCCGGATGACCAGCTATGACGGACATGCAGGGCAGAACTTTGAAATTACGTGGCGGGTAGGGAGGTTGTCAAACCGAAGTGGCGAGTGCATCCGGACGAAGCATAGGGAGTGAGCAGTATTTTGCGTTCGCAGCCGTTTGAGGCACAATGCTGCGGGAGAACTCGCACGATGGATTCGACGATTGAAGTTCAGGGCAAGCAACTCAAGCTGTCGAATCTGGAAAAAGTTTTATATCCCGCCACGGGATTTACCAAGCAACAAGTGATCGACTACTACGTTCGTATTGCGCCGGCGATGGTGCCACACTTGGCGGAGCGTCCGCTCACGCGCAAACGCTATCCCAACGGCGTGGACGAGGAATTTTTCTACGAGAAGAACGCTCCGCAGCACCGGCCTGACTGGGTGAAGACCGTGCCCATCTGGAGTGGCAGAAATCGCCGCACCATTCATTACATTCTGGCTGACGACTTAGCTACGCTGGTTTGGCTGGCAAATTTGGCGGCGATTGAATTGCATCCATCGCTTGCACTCGCGGAAGACATCACCTGCCCGACGATGATGGTTTTCGATCTCGATCCCGGGCCGCCGGCAAATATTGTGCAATGCTGCCAGGTCGGGTTGTGGCTGCGGGAAATCTTCGAGCACTTCGGACTGCAAAGTTTTCCGAAGACCTCGGGATCGAAGGGACTGCAGATTTACGTTCCACTCAACACTTCGACGACATACGAATCGACCAAAACTTTTTCCCATGCTCTGGCGCAATTGCTGGAACACGAGCATCGGGACATGGTTGTGTCGGACATGAAGAAGCAGGTGCGGACGGGAAAAGTGTTCGTCGACTGGAGCCAGAACGATGAACACAAGACCACCGTCGCAGTGTATTCGCTGAGGGCGCGCGAGCACCCTACGGCTTCGACGCCGGTCACGTGGCAGGAAGTCGAGCGCGCGCTCAAGAAGAAAGATGCGAACTTGCTTGTGTTCGAGGCTAAGCACGTCGTAACGCGTTTCGAAAAAATGGGCGACTTGTTCGCTCCGGTGCTTGAGTTGAAGCAACGGCTACCGGATCTCAAGGGAGTAGCGGCATCTGCGGTTGCAGAGGAGTCGACGATCTCGATTGCAGCGCAGGCGGAAGATGAAGACGAACCTGTGAAGGCTCCACGCCGTGCCGCAAAAAAGACGGAGAAACCGCCGCAGGCGCGCAAATCGCGACGCAAGGTATAATCCCGTCCGCTGCGAATTTTTTCGAGATACCTTCGAGAGCTTGCCATGCCTCAATTGTTTGCCGGAACTTCGGGATGGGCTTATCCGAGTTGGAAGCCTGACTTCTACCCAGCCAAGCTCGCGCAGAAAAAGTTTCTCAGTCATTACTCTACGCAGCTCAACACCGTCGAGGTGAACTTTACCTTCCGTCAACTGGTGAAGGAGACCACGATCCAGAACTGGATTCGGGAAACGCCGGCACACTTTCGCCTGGGCATCAAAGCGCACCAGGTGATCACGCACATCAAGCGATTGAAGGGAGCGGAAGATTTTGTTCCGCGCTTCCTGGCGACGATCGAACCTTTGGCCGCCGCTGGAAAACTTGGCCCCGTGTTGTTTCAGTTGCCCCCGAATCTCAAATCAGACGCCGCGCTGCTCAAGGATTTTCTGGCGCTTCTTCCGCGCACGTTGCCGGCGGCATTTGAATTCCGTAACGAGTCATGGTTTTCTGACTCAACGTGGGATTTATTGAAATCGCAAGGAGTCGCGCTCTGCGTGGCGGAGACCGAAGAACGCACCACTCCTGATGTGGTGACTGGACCGTTTGTCTATTACAGATTTCGCAAGCCGAGTTACACGGAAGAAGAACGCGGTGCAATGGTCGCGCGGATCAGAGAACACTTGGCTGCCGGTCGCGATGTCTTCGCTTACTTCAAGCATGAGGAAACGCCGGAAGGGGCATTGTTTGCGGTCGATTTGCTGCGCGCCGCCGGCCAGATCTAGGGGGCTGCGTCTACACGACGCGGCTGTAATTTCTGTGGCATCCTCCTCATTACTTTCGCCAGCGTCCGATAACGCGCATACTTCATTCATCCCTCCGTCATGGCTTCGGAAGCCAACTCGCGCGTGCTCTCCAGCTTTCTCGATTACTTGAGAATCGAGAAGGGATTGGCGCCGCTCACCGTCAGCGCTTACACCACTGACATTGGCCAGTTCTCGGAGTTTCTTGAGAAGCGCAAGCAGGTCCTTTCCTCAGCTCGCCGCACGGATGTGCGCGATTTCCTGCAGCAACTTTTCTCCAATCAAGTCGATGGCCGCAGCGTAGGGCGCAAACTGTCGGCGCTGCGGCATCTGTATCGGTACCTGCTGTTGGATAAGAAAATCGAGCACGATCCCACGCTGAACATCGAATCGCCGAGACAGTGGAAGGTTTTGCCTAAGGCGCTGGCTCGCGACGAAATGGAGGCGACACTCGCCGCTCCTCTTAAGCGCGCTGGTTTGAGTTCGCCGAACACGAAAGAATCAAGCGCGCTGGCGGCACGCGATCACGCAATGCTTGAAGTTTTCTACGCGGGCGCGCTGCGAGTTTCTGAAATCACCAGCGCAAAATTGGAAGACCTGAAGCTCGACGCCGGTTACATGCTGGTGCGCGGCAAGGGCGACAAAGAACGTGTGGTGCCGTTGGGGAAATCGGCGCAGGATGCGCTTATGGAGTACTTGTTACAGTCGCGCTCGACGCTGGCGGCAGGGAAGCGAAGCGCAACGGCGGCCGCCGCGCGGAATTCGCCGCTGCTGTTCATCGCGCGCGGAGGGCGAAAGCTGACGCGACAGCGCATTTGGCAGATGGTCCGCGCGGCCTCGGCTGCTTCAGGGCGCGCCGCTTCGCCGCACATGCTGCGCCACTCCTGTGCCACGCACATGGTGGAGAATGGCGCCGACCTTCGCACAGTGCAAACCATCCTGGGCCATTCCGATATTTCGACGACTCAGGTTTATACGCATCTCGCGCTCGATCGCCTGCGAACTGTGTATCAGAAGCATCATCCGAGGGCGAAGGCAAGATGAAATGAACGCGAAGATAAAATCCACAACGGAGCGACCCTTCGGCTTCGCTCAGGGCAGGCTCCGGCACGGAGGACAACGATTAATGTTTTTCTCCGTGCCTCTATGCCTCCGTGGTGGGTTCTCGGTCTTATGACTACGAGCAAGGCAAACACGACAGTCTCCAAAGCCGTCGCCAACTTCTTGCGTCATCTGCGCGAGCGAAACGCTTCGCTGCACACCATTAAGGCTTACAGCCGCGACCTCTCGCTGTTCGCAGCCTATGCCGGTTCGCGCGGATGGAATCAGATTGACCACATCGCGGTCAGAGGATTTCTCTCGCAACTTTACGAGGCGGGACTCAGCAAGCCTTCGGTGGCGCGCGCCTTGGCCGCGGTTCGATCTCTCTATCGTTGGCTGGCGCGAGAAGGCTTGGTCGAGCAGAATCCGGCAAAGCTGGTGGCTACGCCGAAGCTTCCGAAGAAACTTCCGCGCGTGCCCACGATCGAGGAGATGAACTCCGTGATCGACGGCGCAATGCCCGAAGCCGCAGCTTTTCCAGAACGCGATCGCCTGATGCTGGAACTGCTTTATGGATGCGGCATTCGCAATTCTGAACTTACGGGAATCAACGTCGATGACATCCGGTTGAGTGCAGAGGCGATTCTCATACGCGGTAAGGGAAAAAAAGAACGCTACGTTCCGTTTGGAGATGCGGTGAAAACGGCGCTCGCCGCGTATCTTCCCGAGCGGCAGAAAGTTCTTGGCGCAAGCGGCAAGCATTCGGCTGCGCTGCTCATTAACCGTCGGGGTGGCCGCCTCACCACGCGCAGCGTCGGCCGCATCATCAAGAAAATCGCTGTCGCGAGAGGACTTTCGCCGGACGTACATCCGCACACGCTGCGCCACGCCTTCGGCACTCACATGCTGGAGGAAGGCGCCGACCTGCGCGCGATTCAGGAATTGCTCGGCCACGAGCGCCTTGCGACAACGCAGCGCTACACACAGTTGTCGATGAAACATGTGCTCGATGTGTATGACCGCACGCATCCGCGCGCGAAGTAAAGTAGCGCCGCCGTCCCGGTCAACGCCGCAACTCTTCCCAAATGCTGACCACGCGCGTTTTCAACTCGGCAGTCAGCTTCTCGTACGCGGCTTCCGACGCTTCACTCTCCGGCGGCGGCACAATTGGATCGCCGAAAACAATTTTCAGCGGCGCGAATTTCTGGAACGGCTTATTCCTCGGCCACGCATCGTAGAATCCTTCAATCGCCACGGGCACAATCGGCACCTGCATGTGAATCGATAAGATTGCGGCACCCTTCTTGAAGACCTTTGGCGTGCCGTCAATCGAGCGCTCGCCTTCGGGATAGAGAATGAGCGAACGTCCCTGCCTCAACCCGAACGCTCCGGCGCGCATGGCAGGAATGAGATTCGCATCGGGATCGACGACCACGATGCGCAGCGAACGCGCCAGCCGGAGCATGAATCCTTTGCCGAATATCTCGCTCGTTCCCACCGCGAAAACTTTGTCAAATACCGTCGGCGGCAGAACGCTGGCCAGGATGGGTGGATCGAGAAAACTCTGGTGATTGGATGAAAGGATGAAACCGCCGCTCTTCGGCAGCTTCTCAATTCCGCTTACCTTCAGATGAAAGCGATCGAGCGAAATTATCTGCAGGAGCCGTGAAACCAAATACCAGAATGCGCCGCTGATGCGCTGGGGGCGCGCCAAAGCGAGCACCTCAGAAGGATCCGGCTCTTCGGCTAAAATTGTTTTCCAGCCGGCAAAAGTCGTTCGTGTCCCTGGCGCGGCTCCACTGGCCGCGCTTTGCAGAACAGCATCGACGATGTCGCGCACCGTATAAATCGTCGCGAGTTGCGATTCCTCGACGTTGCCTCCCATCTGTTCTTCGATCTGGCTGAGCAGTTCGACGCGCTGCATTGAATCCAGCCCCAGATCAAGTTCAAGATTATGAGCAGGCCGCAAGCTTGACGGTGCTGTGCGCGCCACTTCCCGCATAATTTTCAGCGCCCGCTGCACGTCGGGCTGTTCGAGCCATGCTGCATCGTCGGCCGTCAGCGGCTGTTCGGCAGGCAACTCGGAATCATCCTCGAGCTTTCGCGACTGCTGCGCCTTCACGCGCTTCTCCACTTCGAAGCGCTTGATTTTTCGAGTGGTGGTGCGAGGCAAATCTTCCTGCCAGATCTCATAACTGCCGATGCGCTTGGTGGAAGCAATTTGCTGCGACAGGCTTTCGATGTCGAACCGGATCACTTCTTTGGCATTCACAATCTTTTTCTGGCGGAGCACATCAAAGTTCGGCACGACGACCGCGTGCAACCGGCCGCCTTCTCCGGGCTTGCCTTCGAGCCCGATCACGGCGAGTTCCTTAATGTAAGGAGAGTTCAGGTAGTGCGCCTCGACCTCCTCCGGGTAGATGTTTTTTCCGTTACTGAGGACAATCAGTTCCTTCTTGCGTCCGGTAAGGAACAAGTTGCCGTCAGCGTCGAAGTAGCCGAGATCCCCGGTATGGAACCATCCATCGCGCAGGACCGCCGCGGTTGCATCCGGGCGGTTCCAGTAGCCTTTCATCACGACCGCACCGTGCAGCGCTACTTCGCCAGTGGCCGGGCCGCCATCTTCCTGCGGCTGCGCGTCGTCGGTTGCATGAATGATTTTTCCCTCCACGCCCTTCAGGGCTTTGCCAACGGATCCGATTACATTATTTCCCGGCGAATTCGCAAACACGGCCGCAGTGGTTTCGGTCAGTCCATAGGCTTGCAGCACGTCAACACCGAGGTCATGAAAATCTTCTGCAATCTGCGGATCGAAGCGCGACCCGCCGGTAACCATATATCGCATCTTTGATCCCAAGGTCGCGTGCACCTTGGCAAAAAGTATGGGGCCGGCATTGATTCCAACCTTGCGCAGCATTCGATTGCATTGCATGAGACTCTTGAAAATCTTCACCGTGAGCGATCCCCGCTTCTCAACCTCTTGAAAGATGCGCTCGTGAATGAGATAAAAAAACTGTGGCACTACGGCAAAGGCTGTGATGTTGCGTTCTTGCAAAGCCCGCAGAAGCTCGGTCGTATTCAAAGTTTCCAGATACACCACGCGCGAGCCTTTCACGAGCGGCAGCAGCAGATTCGCCATTTGCGCGAGCACGTGAAACATGGGCAGCACGCCGAGAAAAGCGTCAGTGGGACCTAGCGTGACCCAGTTGAAGACCGCCTCTACCTCGCCCTGGAAATTTGCCTGAGTCAACATCACGCCCTTGGGATCGGCGGTGGTTCCCGAGGTGTAGATCAGTGAAGCAAGGTCGTCCGCAGTAGATTGAGCGGGTTTGAACGTTCCCGGCCCAGCGGCGAAAATGGCAGACAGATTTCCCAGCCAATGCTGGGCGATCACGTTCTCAGCCGCGCCGTCCGGGTCCATCAGTACGAGTCCAATCTTCAGGCCAGCGACGGCTTCGTGACAGACTTGGGCGTGCCTCGCATCGCAGAATAGGGCAGAGGCGCCACTATCCTTCAGCAGCTTGGTGAATTGGTCGGCGTGTAACGCCGTGTCGAGCGGAACTACCGCACATCCCGCTGCAATGATTCCGAGATATGCCGCAACCCATCGCGGATGGTTATCTGCCACGATGGCCAGCCGCGATCCCCGCGCGAATCGGTTTTCGCCGACCCATCGTCCAACGGATTCAGCCATCCGGCGAAGCTCGTCGTACGTGTAACTTTCGATACGATCACGGCGCTGGAGTTCCAGCGCCACATTTTTCGGCCAGCGCTCGGCGCATTCGAGAAAACGGTCGTAGAACGTGGGCATGAGTCGAGTGGAATATACACGAAAAGTCAGCTTGCCGCCGAGTGCACTTCGCTCGCGAAGGATACTGTTGAATAACAGTCATCCCCGGTTCGCAGGTCACTTACGGTGCATCTAAATATGCTAGGCTAAAAGAGATACGCTTGGGCAGTTCCCGCCCTCTGAAGGATTTCACGGCTTGATTAACACACTGATTGGCAAGGTCTTTGGGACCAAGAATGAGCGGGTCATCAAGAGCTTGATGCCCAAGGTCGGGGCTATCACTGTCCTCGAACCGCAAATGGAAAAGCTCACCGACGCCGAGCTGCGCGCCAGGACGGATGAGTTCCGGGCTCGAATCCAGGAGCGGTTGAGTCATGTCACGGGTGGTGCGGCGACGGACCCCGAAGCTGAAGTCGATCCCGACCGCGCCAAGCAAATCGAGAAGGAACAATACGAAGCCCTGCAGGAAGTTCTGGACGAAATTCTGGTAGAAGCATTTGCCGTTGTGCGCGAAGCCGGACGCCGCGTGCTCAACATGCGCCATTTCGACGTGCAATTGATCGGCGGCATGGTGCAGCATCAAGGCATGATTTCGGAAATGAAGACCGGAGAAGGTAAAACGCTGGTCGCCACTCTTCCGGTTTATCTCAATGCCCTCAGCGGACGCGGCGTTCATGTGGTCACCGTCAACGACTACCTCGCCAAACGCGACTCCGAATGGATGGGCAAGCTCTACCGCTTCCTCGGACTCACCGTGGGCGTCATTGTTCATGATCTCGACGACGAACAGCGCCGCGCCGCCTATGCTGCCGACGTCACTTACGGCACGAATAACGAGTTCGGCTTCGACTACCTGCGCGACAACATGAAGTTCGATCTGAAAGATTGTGTGCAGCGCGGCCACAATTTCGCCATCGTCGATGAAGTCGATTCCATCCTGATCGACGAAGCCCGCACCCCTCTCATCATTTCTGGCGCGAGCGAGGAATCGACCGACAAGTATTACCGCGTGAACCGCATCATTCCGAAGCTCGAAAAAGGCGAGGAGCTTGAGGTCGCGACCGGCGAACCTGTGCAACTCACCGGCGATTTTGTGGTCGACGAGAAGCATCGCAACATCACCGTCACGGACGAGGGCTGGACGAAGGTCGAAGGCCTGCTCGGCATCGGCAATATCGCCGACCCGGAGAACTGGCCGCTCAAGCATCACGTCGAGACTGCGATCAAGGCGCACGCGCTTTATCGACGCGACGTGGAGTACGTGATCAAAGACGGCGAAGTCATCATCGTCGATGAATTCACGGGACGCATGATGCCCGGCCGCCGCTGGTCTGACGGCCTGCACCAGGCGATCGAAGCCAAGGAAGGCGTGAAAATCGAGCGCGAGAATCAGACGCTTGCTACCATCACCTTCCAGAATTATTTCCGCATGTTCAAAAAGCTCTCTGGCATGACCGGCACGGCGGAAACAGAAGCGGCCGAGTTCGACAAGATCTACAAGCTGGAAGTGATGGTCGTCCCCACCAACAAGCAGATGCTGCGGTTGGAGAATCCCGATGTCGTCTTCCGCACGGAGAAAGAGAAATACTTTGCGGTGGCCGACGAGATTCAACGATTGGCTGAGACCGGCCAGCCTGTGCTGGTGGGCACGACTTCGGTGGAAAAATCCGAGCGCCTTTCTGACTTACTGAAAAAGAAAGGGCTCAAGCAGCACGTAGTTCTGAACGCCAAGTTTCACGAGCGCGAAGCCGAATATGTGGCCCAGGCGGGTCGCAAAGGCATGGTCACCATAGCTACCAACATGGCGGGCCGCGGCACCGATATTCTGCTCGGCGGCAACCCCGAATTCATGGCCAAGCAGGAGATGGTGAAGAAGGGAATCGCGCAACAACTGCGCGTGGCAGAAGGGAAAATCGAAGGGCCGCAGGAGGATGGCACGATTTCCGTTTTTTACTACAACGGGAACGAATACACGGTGCCGACCGACAAGTGGACTGAGGCTTTAAATCGCTACAAGGGACAAACTGATAAAGAGCACGACGAAGTGGTTGCTGTCGGCGGCCTGCACATTCTTGGTACCGAGCGCCACGAGTCGCGCCGCATCGACAACCAGCTTCGCGGACGCGCCGGCCGTCAGGGCGATCCCGGTTCGTCGCGCTTCTATCTTGCGCTCGAAGATGATCTGATGCGCATCTTCGCCAAAGAGTGGGTCTCAAAATTGTTGGAGCGCTTAGGTATGGAGGAAGGCGTTCCCATCGAGTCGAAGCTCATCAGCCGCCGCATCGAGACGGCGCAGAAAGCGGTCGAGGGCCAGCACTTCGAATCCCGCAAACATCTTCTCGAGTACGACGACGTGATGAACAAGCAGCGCGAGGCCGTCTATGGCTTGCGCCGCCGCTTGCTCGAGGGCACCGATCAGAAAGATCTGATCCTCGAAGATTACGTTTCAGCGATTCTCGGCGACCTGATGGAAGAGTATTGCCCACCCAAGGGCCACGCCGATGACTGGAACATTAAAGGCCTGAAAGATGCGGTCTTTACGCGCTTCGGCGTGGATTTTATTGCGGAAGGCGTGAAGCCCGAAGCGATGAACCGTCAGGAACTCGGCGACGCGATCTTTGAAAAGCTGAAAGAGCGTTACGACGCGAAAGAAAAGCTGATCGGCCCTCAGGCCATGCGCCATCACGAGCGCATGATCATGCTCAGCGTGCTCGACTCGCAGTGGAAAGACCACCTCCTCAGCATGGATCACCTCAAGGAGGGCATCGGCCTGCGCGGCTACGGCCAGCACGATCCGCTGGTCGAGTACAAGAAAGAATCGTTCGAGATGTTCGAAGCGATGCTGCAGCGCTTTCAGGAAGACACGGCCCGCTATCTCTACCTGATGCAGATCATCGAGCGGCCGCCGGAACCGCCAGCCGGTCCGCCGGGAGGCGAACCTACCGGGCATGGTCTGGAGCCGGGAGTGCCGTCGCAACAGGGAAATGGCGGGAACGGACATCGGCCGCCGCGCCTGGTCGCAACTTCCGCCGACGATCTGGAAGAAGCCTTCATGCGCCGCAAGCGCCGCGAACTGGAACAGGCGCGCATGGCCGGAGGCGGCGAAGCGCAACCAGTGCAACAAGTCGTGCGCGGCCAGGAAAAAGTGGGCCGCAACGACCCTTGCCCCTGCGGTTCAGGCAAGAAATTCAAGAAGTGCCACGGCGCGTGAGTGTCCGAGGGGCTAATCGCCGATAAATCTTAGGTATGTCTGCGGCTTTCCCTGACACTCGACCGCAATCTCTCGAATTTTAGCCACTAACTCTCTCTCCTCTTCGTGGGAAAGCGTCTGCGCCAGGCGGTCGAGTTCCCTCACCAGTGGCCGCATTTGGTTAGTATTGAAAATCGTGTTGCTGTACGGATCGATCCATCCGAGCAAGGGGAAAGAGGCGTCATCGAAGGGCAAAATTTCATCAAGCAGCCCATTGCTTGGGAAAATCTCCTTGTATCTCTTTCCATCAATGTTCTGAAATGCGACTTTAAGGGGCATACTTGGCTCCTCTCACCGCGATAAACGTCATCTCTGCCGCTCCGCTCTTCGCCCGAGCTTTCCACTCCAGAAACAATCCTGCATAGTTCTTAGTAATGTAATCCGCCGGCTTCACGCTGAGCTTCTTTGCCGTAGCATCAATCCATCGCGGAGCGCCCTCGATCTCGCAAAAATTCCCGATGGGTGTCTCGTCCACGACGACCTGGCCTTTTCCATCCGCCCACTCGGCACGAAACTTCTCGTAGCGGAATGACGGCGTATATCCAAGTGCGCGCAAGATCAAATCCATCCGCTTGCCGTCGCCCACTGAAGTCTCCAGCTCCACGCGGCTGCTATGCCGTCCGGTCTTCTTCCCGGATTTATGCGTCAACGTCCAGTCTGAACCGTATTTGCGCAGCCGTAACAACTCCTTGCGCGCACGCAACACTTCTCCCGGCAGGTCATATAACGTATTCATCTCATGAGTCCGCGGTGTCACCACGCGAAATCCGGCCCCACGGAGTTTACGCGCGAGCGCCCGCAAATCAGCCACGCGAAATTTGATTTCGATTTCCTTGCTCATCGGGGAAGATTGTATTACGTCTCCCAGACCACAGGCTCAACCGGTCCGACCACAAACACCCATTGCAGCGCGCCCACCCACGTAATCACCGACGTGATCACGAAAGGCCAATAAAAATGTCCAGTTCGTCCAACCAGGATTCCGGTGAGCGCGGGCGCAACTGCGCCTGCAAGGTTACCCACAAAGTTCTGCGCCCCCATCCATCGCCCCACCGCGTGAGGACCCGCTAAAGTCTGTGTGACGGCGTTGAGATTTGAACTAACCAGGCCAAACGACGCACCAGCCAGAAGCAGCAGCACCACCAGAAGTTTGTCCGGCGCAGCTGCACAGCCCACCAGAAAGAGTCCGTTGCAAGCCATTCCCACCCCCATGAAAGTCTTGCGGACACGCGTTGGAGTGGCTCCGCCGGAAATCCATCGATCCGAAAGCCAGCCGCAGATCGGGGAAGACATGGCCGCTAGCAGAAACGTTGCGCCACCAATCTTCGACATGCTCTCCGCAGAAAAATGACGTTCGCGCTGAAGATAAAAAGGCAGCCACGTCAGCAAAAAATATAGAAAGTAATTCGAGCAGAAATGTCCAATCCAGGTTCCCCACGAAGATCTATGCCGGAGAATTTCCACAAGCCCAGGACCCTGCTTCATGTCGAGCGCCCCCGTCGCGGCGGTGCGCGGCATCCACCGAAGCCACGGAGGCAGCCACAACAGGCTTGCCAATCCGAGAACGACAAAAAACGGCCTCCAGCCAAAATGCGCCACCAGAGTTCCGCCGAAAAGAATCCCCAACGCCGGTCCCAGCGATTGGCCCGCTCCGACAATGGAATTGGCGAAGCCGCGCTGGTTTTCCACAAAGTGGTTCGCAAAAATCTTCGCGTAAGCCGGATAAGCCACCGACTCGCCAGCCCCTACAATTACGCGGATGACGAGCAGCGCAGTAAAGGCATGCAGCGCGCCTGTGAACGCAGTGGCGGCCGACCACACAAAAAATCCGATGGCTAAAACCCACTTCACATCGAAGCGGTCGACCAGCCATCCGGCCAAAAGCTGCATGCAGGCATAGGTCCAGAAGAAAGCGGAAAGCAAAACTCCCAGCTGCGAGGCTGAGAGACGCAGTTCATCTTGCAGCAGCGGCGCCGCAACCGAAAGATTGGCGCGGTCGATGTAGTTGATGAAAACCGAAAGGCCGAGCAGGAGGAGAATGCCATTCATCCCGCTGGCGCGTGGAGCATCGTCGGACGCAGCAGTCGTAGCCAAGCCCAGCCATGCTATACCATCGCGCTCGTCGCATGGCGATCATTGCATGACGCTCAACTGAACGTCGGCAGCTTTACCAGATCGTTCTGCGGCACCGATTCCACTGGCTCGCCGGCTTTGCGCCAGGCCGTCAGTCCGCCGACAATTACGAACGTGTTGAATCCTTTTTCCCGCAGCAGGTGCGCCACCCGGGCGCTAGTCGCTTCGCGCGCTCAAGTACAGTACAGATAAATGTCCTTGTCCTTGGGAAGGTTCTTGATTTCTTCCTCAAGATTATTGGGCTCGATGCGGATCGAGCCTTTGATCCGCTCTCCGCCGGAGTCGTAGTAGCCGTGGCTGCGAACATCCACAATCAGGACCTTGTTGGCGTCTTCCGATGCCAGGCGAGCGGCCAGCTCCTGAACCTGAATGCGCGGCACCACGCGATAAACCTTGTGCTTGCGAAACTGCACAATGCGATAAATCGCATACACAATCAGCGCGGCGACAATCACCGCTTCCATGGCTCGCCCGGCCGCGTGAAACCCGCTCAGGATCGCCTTCAGAAAATCGCGCGAAACATAACCCACCACAAGATATGTGATCGCATACACCAGAGCCCCAGCGAAATCCAGCTGCAGAAACTGCCAGAAGCGCATCTTCATGCTGCCCGCCAGCGGCGCAGCCATGGTGTTAACGCCAGGAATAAATTTCGCGATCACCAGCGTGACTTTGCCGCGCTTGTAGAACGACTCCGCCGACCGCAGAATGCAGGTTTCCGGATTGATCGACACGCGGCACAGAAATCCCAGCAGCCCCCAGCCCATGTAGCGTCCCAGCCAGAACTGCACCGTATCACCCAGCAGCAAAGCCGAAACTGCTGCCAAAAAGACGTACGGACCCCACAGCGCGTGAGCCGCGACCGCAGCTCCCGCCGCTACCAGCGCGAGCGCCGCAGGAAAAGGAAGCCCGATCGCCTCCGCCAGCAACAGGCCAAAGGTCAGGGCATATCCGTGACGCGCCATGAGCGCAAACAAATTCATAAAGACTGTTGGATAGGGAAAATCAGGAAAGGGTTCAATATAGCAAATGCGAAGGCACGGCGGAGGAGTTGCAAACGAAAAACTGCGGGACGACCTCGTCGTCCCGCTCACTGTTCAGTTGCCATCTACTTGCTCATGGAATCGTTTTTCATCGCGTCACCCTTGATCATCTTGACGCTCATGACGTGGATTAAGTTTTGATCGGCATAGACGTGGGCACTCAACTGCACATGATGTCCCTCGTGTCCCTTGAGTTCTTCGGGGTTCTTTACATCCCAGCTCTTGCCGTCTTTGTCATTGACGAACGTGTACTTGTCGCCATCGGCTTTAACCGTACCCTTGAGCGTCATCAGCGGAGCTTTCGCATCCGCTTGGGTTTGCGACATGTTGTGATCTTGCGACATGCTCGAGTCCTGCGCGAAGGCAGTCAAGCTGATCGCGAATGACAGGGCCATCAGACCAACCATTAATTTCTTCATTCGTTTGTTCCCTTCTTATTTTGAGAGTCTGGCCAGATTTCTACCTCTTACATCAGTACGTGTGTGGCTCGCGAACGGATTGTTGGTAGTTGGTGGTGTTTAAGGACGAAGAGGTTGCTGAGAATCGCGGAAAGTCAGCAAATGCAAAATGCCGGAAGCCGAAAGCCGGGAACCGGAAGCCGGTTTCTCTACTTCTCCCGCGCCACAACAAACTCTGGCGCCCACAGCAGAGCCCGTTTAATCTCGGAATCCGGGAAAGTGCACAGCGCCTTCTGCGCGGACTCCCCATACTGCGCGGCACGAACAGTCGCGGCTTCCAGAGATCCATAGCGCCGCAGGATTTCCATGATCTGCGCATGGGTCACGCCGTTGAAAGCCCGCTCGCGCAGAATGGTTTCGATCTTGGCTCGTTCCTCCGCCGTGCAGCGCTCCAGTGCGTGGATCACCGCCATCGTAACCTTGCCTTCGCGCAGATCGCTCGCCACAGGTTTGCCCAAAACATCTTCAGATGCGGTCAGATCGAGCACATCATCCACGATCTGAAATGCCATGCCAAGATCGTGGCCATACTTGCCCAGCGCTTCTTCCTGCGCGGCCGTCGCCCCGCCAAGAATCGCTCCCATCCGCATGCAAACCGAAAACAGGCAAGCGGTCTTGCGGTAAATGAGATCGAAATGCTCGTCGAGGGTAATCGGCTTTCCGAGCTTTTCCATCTGCAGCAGTTCGCCTTCAACCATCTGCTGCGTGAGTTCAATCAATGTGTCGAGAATGCGAAAATTGCGCTCCTGCACCGCGACTTTGAAAGCCTGCATGTAGAGCCAGTCGCCCGCCAGCACGCATTTCGAATTGCCCCACTGCGTGTTGGCCGCCGGACGTCCGCGGCGCGTTTTCGCCTCGTCAATGATGTCGTCATGCACGAGCGTCGCGGTATGAATGATCTCGACCACCGCGCCCAGTCGCACGGCCCCGCGCCCCTGGTAATCGAACAGCTTGGAAGAAAGAAAAAGCAGCGCAGGACGGATCCGCTTGCCTCCGCCGTTCCGCAGATACTCCCCTATCTCCGTGATAGCTTGCACGTCGGAGACGGTATCCTGCCCGAACTCTCCCTCCAGCGCCACGAGATCGTCGTGCAGCAGGTCGAAGATTTCCTTCCCGTTAATAATGGCCGGCGCGCTCAATGTTTCTCTCTGTGTCCTCCGCGGCAGTTCTCAGCGTCCTCCGCGTTAAGGTTTTGTTTTAGTTGGTTCGGTAATTAGTAAACTGCAAATCGATTCCGAAATCGTGCCCACGCAGCATCGCTATAACTTCCTGCAGCGTGTCGCGATCTTTGCTGCTGATGCGCACCAGGTCCGCCTGGATCGAAGCATTTGCTTTCTTCTTCGAATCTTTCACCAGCTTTACAATCTCTTTTGCCTTCTCGATTGCGATCCCCTGCTGCATGGTGACTTTGCGCCTGGCCGTCCCGCCCGCCGCCGGTTCCACTGCCCCGTAGGTCAATCCCTTCAGCGACACGCCACGCTTCACCAATTTCTGTTGCAGAACGTCATTAACAGCCTTCAGCTTGTATTCGTCGGCCGATTGCATCACGATCGCGTCTTTTTCCAATTCGATATTGGACTTGGAATCCTTCAGGTCAAAGCGCTGATGGATCTCCTTCAGCGCCTGCTGGATTGCGTTCGAGACCTCGGTCAGGTCGATCTTGCTCACGATGTCAAAAGTGTTTTCGGGCATCGGATTTCAATTCTTTCTGAAATGATGGAATCTGACTCTTGAGGGTATCAGAAGACGCGCTCAGGCCGGCAACTAAACTGCTGAAACTTTGCTTTCAGCAGTTTCAGCCAATTTGAAAAAATTGTAGAAGTTGCGAGCCGTCCGTCGACCAACTTCTTCGGCTGCCATTCCCCGCAATTCGCCGAGCTTTCGAGCCGTTTCCGCTACGAAGGCCGGCTCGTTGCGCTTGCCGCGATGCGGCACCGGCGCCAGGTAGGGTGAATCTGTTTCGATCAGCATGCGATCCAGCGGAACTTCGACCGCCGCATCGCGAATCTGCTGCGCTTTGGGAAAAGTCACGTTGCCGGCGAATGAAATCATGAATCCCATATCAAGCGCGCTCTGTGCCTGCGCCCAGTTTCCTGTGAAGCAGTGCAGAACTCCGCCCAACCCATTCGCCGCCCAATGCGATTGCATCAGCCCAAGGCAATCTTCCCACGCATTCTCGCTCGCGTCCGACGGACGGCAATGAATGACAATCGGCAGCTTCGCAGCCGCAGCCAGTTCCATCTGCCGCGTGAATACATTTTTTTGAACGTCGCGCGGTGAGTGATCATAGAAATAATCCAAGCCAATCTCGCCCCAGGCAATTACCTTGGGATGCTTTGCCAGCCGCTCCATATTCTGGTAAGCAGCCTCATCCGCAAGCCGCGCCTCATGCGGATGAATGCCCAGCGTCGCGTAAATGAAATCGTATTTCTCCGCCAACCGAATTCCGCAATCCACTTGGGCCGGCCCATCGCCGTTGCCGATTGCGACGATAGCCTGCACTCCGGCCTCACGAGCCCGAGCAATCACCGCCTCGCGATCCGAGTCGAACTGCTGGCCATCAAGATGAGCGTGAGAATCTACAAACATGTCGTTGGTCGTTAGTCGTTGGTCGTTGGCAAATCACAGAGCCCGGCACTACACGTGTGGAGACGGACGCATTCGTCCGCCCATGCCGAGCAAAGCTCGACTAGCTTTTGACTTCCTGTCTATAAACTTACTGCCGCCCGCTCTACTTCAACCGCCCGGGGTTGGCCAACGACCAACGACGAAGGATCAACGATGCCCTCACTTCAGCCGCGCCCCCACCGGCACATCCTCCAAAAACCCCGCCAGCACGGGCTTCCCATCCTCGAGCGAAGCCGCGACGATCATCCCATTCGATTCCATCCCGCGCAGCTTTCTCGGAGCGAGATTGGCGACAATCACAACTTTCCGTCCAACCAAAGTTTCCGGCGCATATGCCTCTGCGATCCCGGCCAGCACCTGCCGCACTTCGGTTCCAATGTCAATCTCCAGCCGCAAGAGCTTGTCCGCCTTCGGCACTCGCTCCGCAACCTTCACCAACCCCACGCGCAGTTCGATCTTGGCAAAGTCATCGATCGAAATCTTTTCGCTCGTTGCCGATACGACTGGGGACATCGTCCCAAGAGCAAGCGCCGGAAGCGTCGGAACAGCCTGCACCCCTGCTGGCGCGGCACTCTCTCTCACTGGCTCGGCCGGCGTACTTCTACCTTCCTCTTCCATCTTCTGCATCCTTTCAATCGCGCTCTTGTCGGCGCGCGGAAAAACGGGCTGCACCTCGCCCAGCTTCGTGCCCAAAGGCAGTTGTCCCCAGGTCAGTTCGTTCAAGGCAAGCTTCTTTATATCTCCTAACCCCATCTGCACCCAGATTTTCGCAGTGGCCTCTGGTATCACTGGATGCGCCAGTGCCGTGGCGATCCGCAGCGCCTCCGCCGCGGTATAAAGCACAGTTGCCAAACGCGAGCGGCTGTCCTCATCTTGCTTCTCGCCCAGCGCCCAAGGTTCATTCTCGACGATATATTTATCGACCGCCGCCACCAGCGCCCACGCCGCTTCGAGCGCGCGCGAAAACTGGAACTGATCAAACAGCGTCCCAAATTCGCGAATCGTTTTCCGCGCCGTGTCGGCGACAGCATCATCTGCTGCAGTTTTCGAAGCCCCATGCGAGGGATACGGCACCTCGCCCTTGAAATACCGGTTAATCATCGTTAGGGTGCGGCTGGCCAGATTTCCCAACCCATTCGCCAGGTCGGAGTTATAGCGCTGCACCAGCGCGTCGAAGGAAAACGATCCATCCTGCCCGAACACGACTTCGCGCAGCAAAAAATAGCGCAGCGCATCCGCGCCCAGTACGTCGAGAATCGTTTCCGTGCGCACAATATTCCCGCGCGACTTCGACATCTTGCTCTCTTCAAACAGCAGCCATCCATGCGCGACGATAGTCTTCGGCTCAGAAAGTCCCGCCGCCATCAGAAACGCCGGCCAGTAAACACAATGGAAGCGGACAATTTCCTTCCCGATCATCTGCACATCCGCGGGCCAATATTTCTTAAACGCCTCCTGCGCCCCCGCGTGCGATGATCCGTAGCCAATCGCGGTAATGTAATTCGCCAGCGCGTCCAGCCACACGTAAATCACATGCTTGGGATCGTCGGGCACCGGAATTCCCCAGGTAAACGTCGACCGGCTGACGGAAAGATCGCGCAGCCCCGACTTCACAAACGAAATCACTTCGTTGCGCCGCGCCTCCGGACGAATAAAGTCCGGATTCTCATACAGTGCCAGCAGCTTGTCCTGAAACGCCGAAAGCTTGAAGAAGTAATTTTCTTCCTGCACCGTCTCAGTGATGCGCCCGCACGTTGGACAAGGATCGCCGGGTTGCGCTCCATCGACATACAGTTCGTCCGAAACGCAATATTGCCCTGTGTAAGTGCCTTTATAGATGTAGCCGTTGTCGCGAATGCGCCGGAAGAGTTCCTGCACGCGCTTCTTGTGCCGGTCTTCCGTGGTGCGGATGAAGTCGTCATTCGAAATTCCCATCCGCTTCCATAACTGCCGAAACTCCGCCGAAATCTCATCCGCATACTGCTGCGGAGTCTTGCCCGCGGCCTCCGCAGCCCGCTCAATCTTCTGCCCGTGCTCGTCAGTGCCAGTGAGAAAAAAAGTGTCCGCGCCCAGCAGTCGCTGCCGCCGCGCAATCGTGTCGCAAGCAATCGTCGTATAAGCGTGCCCAATGTGCGGCCGCGCATTCACGTAATAAATCGGCGTAGTAATGTAAAACTTCCTGCTCATAAAGTCTTTTGAATTACCCTGTGAACCTCTGTGTCCCCTGTGTTTAAGGTTTTGCAGCGTCACCGAGATAAGCGCGAGCAGCTTCCTGAATCACAGTCTTCAGCGGCACGTGATGCTCAGCAGCAATCTGTCTGCAATCCTCATACTCCGGAGAATAATTCGTAACCGTCCCATTCATGCTGGCGATTTTGATCCGGACCTCGCCCCACGGAGTGCGCACATTCTCCCACCGCCGCGCCAGAGTCTGCCGCATCTCGTCGCGACGCCGCACACCGAGCGTAGTCGTTTCAGAGAAGATCAATTGCGTCAGTCGGCTCGCGTCTTCAGGCTTGCATAAAACCGTCAACAGCGTCCCCGGACGATTCTTCTTCATCTGCACTGGCACCACAAAAGCATCCAGCGCAGATTCTTCGAACAACCGGTCCATCACATACCCAAATACCTGGGGATTCAAATCGTCGAGATTCGCTTCCAGCACAGTAACAGTCTCCGACGCGGTCTTCGCAGCCAGCGCGTTCGAAGCAGCCTCTCCAATCGTCAGCCGCACCACATTTGGATGCCCCGGAAAATCCCGCGATCCAGCGCCGTAGCCCGACTTCTCAATCCTCATCTCAGGAAAGGCCGCGAAACGCGAAGCCAGAATCTTCACAATCGCCGCGCCCGTCGGCGTAACCAACTCTGCCTGCAAGCCGGAAGAATACACAGGCGCGTCTTTCAGCAACTCGACCGTGGCTGGAGCGGGAACTGGAAACGTCCCATGCGCGCACTTCACCATCCCGCCGCCGACGTTCAGAGAAGAACAGATAATCTCGTCCACGCCAAGCGCCTCGGCTCCCACGGCCGCGCAAACAATATCGACCATCGCGTCAACCGCACCGACTTCATGAAAGTGCACGCTCTCGATAGAAGTAGCGTGAATCTTCGCCTCCGCCCGGCCCAAAGCCTCGAAGATCGCGATGGCAGTTTTCTTAGCGCCCTCTGAAATCGCCGCTGCAGAAATGATCTCCCGAATCTCAGTCAAGCCGCGAGTGTGCTCGTGTGGCTGGTGCTCGTGTGCGGGTGGTCCTGCCCGCTTCTCACCAGGAGAATGTGAATGCCCATCATGCTCATGCTCGTGGTGGGAATGCTCAGCAGACCGAGAATACTGCTGTTTCCAGTACTCCTCTCGCGGCAAATCCTTCTCGCCATCCACCCAAACATCCACTTTAGTAGCCGAAATTCCGCTGCGCACCACGCGAGATATTTCCAGCCGAGCCCCAAGCCCAAGCGCCGCCACGGTCTCTTCCAGGAGTTTCGGCGGAACTCCGGCATCCACCAACGCGCCCAGAAACATGTCGCCGCTGATGCCGGAAAAACACTCAAGGTAGGCTATGCGCATAGAAAACCGTCGTTGGCCGTTCGTCGTTGGTCGTTGGCGAATTCAAAACACCCGATTGTTCAAGCGGTTGGCGAACGACCAACGACCGACGACGAACGACTGATTTCGACCGATTTTTCATCATAGGGAACGCTGCATCTCGCGTCAAACCTGCTTCCGCCGCGCGCTCTGCTAAAATCACTGTCTCCTTAACCAACTCCGAGGGAAGCAGGGAAGCCTTTGTATCGCGATCTCGAACACCGTCTAGCACAGCGCATCGCAGAGTTTCTCCGCAGCCGTTATCCGGACGCGTCTCTGCCCAGCGTGGTCATCGAACAGCCTCCGAAAGTCGAGCTAGGCGATTTTGCAATTCCCCTTTTTCCTTTCGCCAAGCCGCTGCGCACCGCCCCGCTGAAGATTGCCGAGGCGATCTGCGCCGGGATCGGATCCATCGAGGGCATCGCTGAAATGCAGGTCGCGCCTCCCGGCTACCTGAATGTCAAAATCGATCGCGCTTCGATGGCCGTTGCGCTCAGCGCCGACCAGAAACCTCCCGCCGAAGTTCCCGCGGGAAAGATTCTGGTCGAGCACACCAGCATCAACCCCAATAAAGCAGCCCACATCGGTCACCTGCGCAACGCTATTCTCGGGGACACATTCGTCCGCCTGCTGCGTTACGAGGACCGCGAAGTCGACGTGCAAAATTACATCGACAACACCGGCGTGCAGGTTGCTGACGTGGTGGTGGGCTTCACGCAGATCGAGAAAAAATCTCGCGCAGAAATCGAAGCCCTCACGCGTCAGCCGCGTTTCGATTACTACTGCTGGGATCTCTACGCCCGTGTCTCGCAGTGGTATGCGCAGGATAAAAATAATCTGCAGGCACGGCGCGAAACACTGCACGCCATCGAAGACGCATCGAGCGATACCGCAGCGATCGCCGAACTGATTTCGACTGCCGTGCTCCGCCGCCATCTCGAAACCATGGACCGCCTCGACATCGAATACGATTTTCTGCCGCGCGAGAGTGAAATCCTGCACCTAAATTTCTGGGATGCGGCCTTCGCCAAGCTGAAAGAAGCGGGCGTTCTCACATACGAGAACGAAGGCAAGAACAAGGGCTGCTGGATCATGCGCCGCGCCGGCACAACGTCAAAAGCTTCCACCACAGAGAACGCAGAGGACACAGAGGAACCAGAGAAAATATCCGAGGAAGACCAAAAAGTAATCGTCCGCTCGAACGGCACGGTAGGCTATGTCGGCAAAGACATCGCCTATCACATGTGGAAGTTCGGCTTGCTGGGCCGCGACTTCAACTATCGCAAGTTCTATCGCTATCCCAACCAGCACGAATGCTGGATCTCCGCCATGCAAGGCGAGAAAGATCATCCGCACTTTGGCAATGTCGCTGAAATCTATAACGTGATCGACGCCCGCCAGTCCGAAGCGCAGAACACAGTAATTGAAGCCCTGCGCGGCCTCGGCCACAACGAAGCAGCGGACCACTATACGCATTTTTCTTACGAAATGGTCGCGCTAACGCCGCGCTGCGCAGCCGAACTGGGCTACACGTTGAGCGAAGAAGATAAGGCGCGATCCTACATCGAAGTCTCAGGTCGCAAAGGATTCGGCGTCAAAGCTGACGATCTGCTCGATCGACTCATCGCCTCGGCCAAGAACGAAGTCGATTCCCGCCATCCTCAACTCACCGACGCCGAACGCCTCTCCATTGCAACGCAAATCGCGATCGGTGCGCTCCGTTACTTCATGCTGAAGTTCACCAAACAATCCGTGATTGCCTTCGACTTCAAAGAAGCGCTCAGCTTCGAGGGCGAAACGGGACCCTATGCGCAATATGCGGTAGTTCGCGCGACCAGCATCTTCAAAAAAGCAGAAATCGACCTCGAAAGTTTCTGTAGAGACGTTGCTCGCAACGTCTCTGCCGAAAGCTTCACGAAGTTTTTGGCTGGCAACAACGCGGATGAATTCTGGGAACTCTGGCAAGCCTCGGCAAAGACGTCCTACATTGTGGACCAATGCATTGCGACCACAGAGCCAGCCTACCTTGCCAAACACGCCTTCCAACTGGCGCAACTCTTCAGCGCTTTTTATCACCGCCATCCAATACTGAGCGAGCCCGATGAGAAGCGAAAGCGATTTCTGCTGGCCACGGTCGCGGTGGTTCGCCGCGAAATGATTCGCACGCTGGCAGTGATGGGCATCACAGTTCCGCCCCTCATGTAAAATCCCGCAAGTGTACCGGGGCCGCCCCGCCCGCCCGGCCGAAGATACAAATGCCACAGACCACGCCCTCAGCAACGCAAAGTCACTGGATGCGCCACATGGTCATCGGCTTCGCATTGCTGATGCTCATTCTTGCTGCGGCCGGAATCCTCTATCAGTCCGTCGCTTCCACGCTCGACCGCCGCGCCCATCTCATGCCCGGCGAACTTATCGACGTCGGCGGCTACAAGATGCACATCGATTGCGAGGGCCAGGGCACGCCAACGGTCATCCTCGAATCCGGTCTCGGCGATTCATTTTTCTCGTGGCAAAAAGTGCAGCCGAAGATCGCGCAATTCACGCGCGTCTGTTCCTACGATCGCGCCGGCCTAGGCTACAGCGATACCAGCCCGCACCCTCGCACCAGCAAAGTCTTCGCCGAAGAATTGCACACGCTCCTGCACAATGCCGGAATTCCCGCGCCCTACGTTTTAGCCGGTCACTCCATGGGAGGGTTCGATGTGCGTCTCTATGCCAGTCTCTATCGAACTGAAGTTGCCGGTGTGGTTCTCATCGACTCTTCCCACCCGGAGCAGCAGAAACGCCTGCCTCCCGCATTGAACGATATGGACGCAACTTGGCTGCGGGAGCAGGAATTCATGGAATTCGTCATGCCATTCGGAATCCCGCGCCTCATGGGATTCTGCGGGTCCGATGCCGAAGTGCGCGCCGCCGAATGCAACTTCCACAATGCGCGCGAAGGAGTGGCGGAATCGAAAGCAATTTCCGAAAGCGCTGCGCAGGCGGCCATGGCTGGCAATCTCGGCGACATTCCACTCGCTGTCCTCTCGGAAGATCCCAATCAGCCCCAACCCGATCTGCCCGAAGATCTGGTCAAGCCCGCTAGTGACGCCTGGCAACAGATGCAGGACGAATTGGCTCATCTCTCGAGTCGCGGCACGCGCGTGATCGCAAAAAACAGCGGACACTTCATCCAACTCGACCGGCCCGACGTTGTGATTGAAGCCGTGCACAAAGTTGTAAATCAGGTGCGCCACGCACAATCTGGGACGGAAGCCAGGCAGTAACGAATCAAAAATCCGAACCTGCTAGCGCGAAGCTTCCCTAGCCATGCCGCCTGTTTCTATTTTCTGCACCGGCCAGTTATGTCAAACTAATATTTTCGTGCCGCAATTTTGTGTTCCTGAGGTCCTATCGATGTGCAGAAATATCAAAACGCTTTTCAACTTCGATCCGCCAGTCAATGCCGAAGAGATTCGAGCCGCGTCTCTGCAATTCGTGAGGAAGATCACCGGTTTCAACAAACCATCGAAGGCCAACGAAGCTTCGTTCCTGGCTGCGGTCGATGAGGTAGCCGCCATCTCCGCGCGGCTTCTCCATTCGCTCGAAACCACCGCGCCGCCGAAGAGTCGCGAGGAAGAGGCCGCGAAGGCAAAGGCTCGCGCCGCAGAAAGATTCGGCGCTTGAGGTTGCTGCGGAGAGGAAGAATGGGTGAGGTCCGCTCGTCTGATATGCGATCCGACGATGCTGTGGTGCGGGCAGTTCGCCGCGCGGCAGCAATCGATCTTGCCGTCGCGATTGCGTTTTTGGTTGTCTGCTACGTCAGCGAACCGGCCTTAGACTCGCTTCTGCGGCGCGGCCACGGCTTGGCTGGCGTTGTTGTCCTCGCTGCCAACCAATTCACCTTTGAAGGCCTGGCACTACTTCTCATCATGCGGATTCGGAGTGAGCGTTTTTCCGACTATGGGTTCACTGTACGAAACGCCGGCATGTCTGTGGCTTTAGCATTGGTGTTGGCAGCAATTTACGATGTCGGTATGTCATGGCATGCTCATGCGTTGCTGTGGATTCCGCTGCGTCGCCAACCTGCGACGCGCATGTCATTGGAGCTTGGCTTTCCACTGTCTTTGGCGGGACTTGCCGTGACGGTTGCCACATGGGGTTTCTTTGAAGGTTGCTTCGGAGTCTTTTTTGCCAAGAAACTGAACCGGGCATTCGGCCACAGCGGACGCGGCTGGTTCTCACCAGGAGTGATTGGCTTCGCCCTCTTCAATGGATTGATTCACCTTACCGTGCACCAAGGCATGGCAGGCTTCGTCGGGAGCTTCGCATCTGGATACGCGATCGCCGTGATCCCTGGGGTGACCGAAAATGCCTGGGGAAGCGCGCTTGTTCAAACGCTGACCGACGCGGTTGGAAAGCTCTGACTACTTCTAACTTGTTGACGCTTCGTGTAAGTTGTTGAAACTGTTTGTAAGTCATTGACGCATTAACTTCTGGCTATAGGGCGGGAGCGGCGTTCTCGCTGGGATGCCCCAGGATCGCGTTTCTTTTTGGAGTGGCCTTGGGTCCACCCATTTCCTAGCTCGCGTTCCTAGGGTCGTTTCCGGCTCAGGAAATGGCATTCCTCGCGAGGTTCAGATCGCCAATTGTCACCCGATGCGGCGCGCATTCCGCCAATATCTAGCAGCTACAATGAATTCAATGACTTACGGCGGATTGCATTGAAAGCAGTGCAAAGTGCAGCGGGGACGCCACGATTCGCACAAGATTAGACTAGTGGGCGCAGCCCACTTGACGCATATTCCCACTGATGCTATGTTGGGTCTATGCCGAGTCCCCCAATCGTTAGAGATGCCAATTTCCGGTTGGTTTCGGAGTTTGCACAGCCAGACGCAAAGAGACGCTTATCTCTGGGAGAAGCTCTGGCTGGAGCCACGGCGTACAACATCTACAGGAATAGCCTCGGCCAGCTCATTCTTGATCCGGTAAAGGCTGTTCCCGCCAGCGAGATGTGGCTTTACGAAAATCCGCCAGCTCTGGCCAGTGTAAAACGAGGTTTGAGGGAGTCCGCGGAAGGCAAGACCGTTTATCGCGGCTCGTTTGCCAAGCACGCCGAGGAATAGGCGTGCAACGAAAAATCAGATTCACTGCCACAGCGGACGAGCAATTTTCGGCTCTCGAAAACAGCAAGTCGAGAGCTTCAATTTTTGAGCAGGTTCGAAAGGCGCTCGGCTACCTCGAAATCGACCCGCACCATCCCAGCCTTAACACGCACGAGTTCACTTCGCTGGCCGGAGCCAATGGCGAGAAGGTATTCGAGGCGTACGCTCAAAACAACACGCCCGGTGCCTGCCGCATATTCTGGCACTACGGCCCCGATGAGACTAAGGGGAAGAAACGATCCCCGGTGATCACTATCATTGCGATCACACCTCATCCCTAGCGTGAATGGGTGTTCGCGGGCTAACTCTTCCTGCCAGCGATCATCAGCCCAGCGCCCGCGACGATCAAAACCACGCTTACGACCGGCGAAATCCTCTCGTCGTCGTGCGTTGTGACGCCCACGTGCGCGTCGCCGAGGCTGACGCCGTGGTGCTCGGAATGCGGAAAGGGAACGAAGAACGAAATGACTCCAAGCACCAGCACCACAACTCCAACCAGCAGTAGAGCTTTCATGGGCATCCTCCGCGCATAAGATGACACCCGAGCCGAAAACGCTGTCACAAGAATGACTTAAACAGCCCGGCGGCCTCCGCGAAGGGTGCGGTCTTCAATTTTCTATCCCGCAAAACCCTTCACAAACTCCACCAGGCTGCGCAGGGCGATCCCCGAAGGGCCTTTGGCGATCCAGGGTTTTTGGTCTTCCATCCAGGCGGTGCCGGCGATGTCGAGGTGAATCCACGGAGTGTCTTCGGCGAACTCTTTCAGGAACATGGCCGCGTTGATGGCGCCGCCCCAGCGTCCGCCGGAGTTGACCATGTCGGCGATGGTGGACTTGATGTTGTCTTTGTATTCGTCATCGATCGGCAAGCGCCACATTTTTTCGCCGGCTTCGGCGTTCGCTTTGTGGAAGCGCTCGTACATGTCGTCGTCGTTGGCGAAGAGACCTGCATTGGCGAAGCCGAGCGCGATCACAACCGCGCCGGTGAGCGTGGCGGCGTCGACGAGATGCGTCGCGCCCAGTTGCTTGGCATAATGCAAACCATCGGCCAGCACGAGCCGGCCTTCAGCGTCCGTGTTAATGATTTCGATGCTTTTGCCCGACATCGCAATCTGAACGTCGCCCGGTTTCTGCGCTTTACCCGAGGGCATGTTCTCTGTCGCGCAAACAATTCCGATCACTTTCACTTTCGGCTTCAGCAGCGCGATGGCGCGCATGGCGCCGATCATCGTCGCTCCGCCCGCCATGTCGTATTTCATTTTTTCCATGCCATCGGCAGGCTTGATCGAAATGCCGCCGGTGTCAAACGTAATTCCTTTGCCCACAAGGCCTAAGACGGGTTTTTCCGGCGCGCCCGCGGGTTCGTATTTCATGACGATCAGCGCGGGTGGCTCGTCGGAACCTTGCGCCACGCTCCAGAATGCTCCCATCTTTAATTCTTTGATTTTGTCGGCGCCGTAAACTTCACATTTCAAACCGACTTCCTCGCACATCTTCTTGGCGCGGTCGCCGAGGATGGTGGGGGTCATGCGATTCGACGGCTCGTTCACGAGATCGCGCGTGAAGTTCTGCGATTCGCCGACTACTTGCGCTTCGTGCGCGGCTTTGTCGAGCGCGGCATGATCGCTGTTCCCGCTGGCGAGGATGGTAAGTGCATCAATCTTCTGATCTTTGCGGTCACTGCGGTAGTAGTCAGGATCGAAGTTGCCGACCAGCGCGCCCTCGACAATCGCCCGCACGGCTTCTGCGGCGGGAATGTTGGGGGGTGCGATGAAGGCGAAGCTGCGGATTCCGCGCGACTTCAGGGTGCGTACGGCGGCTCCGGCAATGCGGCGCAGTTCGTAGCTGGTGAATTTTTTCGCCGAGCCGCCGCCAATCAGCAACAGGCGCTTGGCCTTCAGTCCGGCGGGCTTGTGCAGTAGATTCATTTCAAAGGGCTTGCCGGTCAATTCGCCGCTCACCAGCAAGTCGGCGGGAACGGACTGGACAGCGGTATCGCTGGTCGCGAGCTTGAGTTGCGGCTTAGCATCTTTGTTTTTTTCTCCTGTCGGGTCGGCTTGGTTGAGCACGATGGCGACGAGAGATTCGGTTTCGAGTTGAGCAGGCGTAGTGAGAGAAATTGTCGTTTTCATGATTTCGTTTATAAGTTTTCGGGTGACACTCCAGTATCGTCGGCAAACGGGACTAACGCAAGGGCGGCACTACCTGGAAATGGAGTCGATGCTACTTATTCGGAAGACGATGTGCCCAGCAGGCAAACTGCAACGGGGAAGTGTGCGAGGAGTTCTGAGACGGCAATCTTTGGGTCGCCTAGAGGAATGTCCTTGGCTTCTCCGGTAAATGCGTTCTGATAATTTTTGGATATGCTTCCACTTGGAAGCAAGACTTGAGTATCGCCCCACACACTTGATCCCGTCGGCGGCAGATTGCTGTCGGCTAGCGCACTGGCGACCAGCCGCGGAACCACTACGAGCACACTCGCGTGCTCATCTTTTCGAATGAATGCTACAACGTGATCCGCTTTCGCTCCTTGAACACTGAGCGGCAAATATTCTCCCTGCTGAAAAACACCGGGCCACTGTTTGCGCAGGCAGAGCGTTTTCCAGATCACATACATCTTGAGACGGTCGTCCTCGGGGGTTTCCAGCAGGCGGCTCACCGATGTTGCATCCGGGCTGGCACTCCATTTTCGGATACTCCCAAAAACCCGCGTGCGGTGATCATAATCGACTGGACGCCGGTTGTCGGGATCAACCAGGCTGAAATCCCACAAGTCGTTGCCCTGATAGATGTCGGGGACGCCGGGAGTTGTGAGCTTGAGAACCGTCTGAGACAGGCTGTTCCACAGGCCAATGCCCGCTACAAGGCGCTGGAAGGGAATGAAGTCATTCAGAAAACGGTTCTTGGCGCCGGGAGTCAGCAATGCTTTCACAAACTTCGAAACCGCATTTTCGTAAGGAACATTCTGATTGATCCAACTGGTGTTGCGCTTGCTCTCGCGGATCGCCTTCAGCATGTAGTTTTCGATCCGCTCCGAAAAAGTCTTCCAATCGTTCTTGTCGCCCAGAGGTTCGAGCGGCCAGGCGCCCACCAACGTCTGATAAAGCATGTACTCATCGTTCGGCGAAGGGGCTGGCTTGTCATCGACCACGGACCTGTGGCTGCGATTGAAGCGCTTCCAATCGCGTACCCGCATTCGCCATAGCGCAGGCATCTCTGAAAGCACATTGATGCGGGCGCGCACGTCCTCAGAGCGCTTCGAGTCGTGCGTGCTGGTGGCCAGCATGGTGTGCGGCCAATCGCGGAGACGTTCTTCATTTGCCCGATGAAACTCAGGCGAGGTGATTCCGAAGCGGTGAAGATCTCCGCCAACGTCATTCAACGAGATGAGACGGTGGTAGCGGTAAAAGGCCGTGTCTTCGAGTCCCTTCGCCATTACGGGGCTGGTGAACTGCTGGAATTTCATCGCGAAAGCGGTAACCGCATTTCGGTAAGCGTCATCGTGGCCTTCGGCGATGCGAGTGAGAAGTACTCCGCGAATGAAATCGAAAACGCTGGTGTCGTTGGCCGGGCTTTTTGCTTTTGCCGAATTGATGGCGGTGCCGATGTAAGACACATCTGTCTCTGCGACGCCGGAGAGGCTGATGTAAGTGCGGTACACAGGAAAGCTGGCGACCACCTCGGTTAGCGCATCCCGCAGGCTGTTGAGAGTGAAATCGCAAGTGTGCCGCTTGGCGAGCGCGATGCGCGAAAGTTGATGGGCCAGCACGTTCAACTCGCTGGCCAGAGCGACCCTGACAATAAGTTTTCGACAACGATAAGCGAGATCGTCGAAATCGATGGTATCGCCGATAAAATTTCGGTAAATGCGCTCGAAGCGGCTGACGGCCGCGGGATCGACAAACAATCCGTTCACGAGGTTTGCGAAATCGTAGCCGGTTGTGCCGCAAATTGGCCACCCGGCGGGCAGGCGTTCTGCGCCGGTAAGGATTTTCTCAATCACTACATAACGCGATTCGTTTTCCGGATCGTTTACGGCGGCTGCGATAGCCTGGCGAAGGCGTTCGAAATATTGCGCGGGATCGTAGAGGCCATCGGGATGGTCGATGCGCAGGCCGTCGACTTTTCCCTCGGCCATAAACTTCAGAACCAGACGATGAGTTGCTTCAAACACGGTCTCGTTTTCCGTGCGAAGGGCGGCGAGATCGTTGGTGTCGAAGAAGCGCCGATAGTTGATGTCGTCGGCGGCGACTCTCCAGTTCGCCAGGCGGAAGGCTTGTGCTTTGATGAGTTCGTGGAGTTGCTCGAAGCTCGCGGGGTCTGTGGGGTTTCCGTTGATCGAGTCGACGGCTTCGTTCACGGCGGCCGCTATTTCCGGCGCTCGCGCGCAAACTTCTGCCAGCCTGCGCTTGTGAATTTCCTTGTCGCGATTGCGCTCGACTGCACGATCGCTGCTCACTTCCTGACGTGCCGGCAAGTGCCCGAAAGATGCGATCAAGCTTTGAAATTCCAACAGGTCTAAATTTTGCTCGCTCAGTCGTGCCGACAGCTTGCCCGTGGCCCGCTCGAGGATTCGAGGGTAAACCCTTGGGTTCACGGGGAAGCGGTGATCGCGATAGGAAATATCGAACTCGCCCCGCTCCGGATGGAAAACCAGTTTCAACTCGCCGCTTTCGAGCACCGCGCCGTAATGGTCGTGCAGCACCGGCACGAGCACTTTCGATTCGAGTTCGTCTTTCAGCGGATGCCAGTCGATATCGAAAAAACCGGCGTAGGACGAGGCTTCGCCGTTCTCCAGGACATCGAGCCACCACGCATTGTCGCTGCCCATCACTCCCATATGGTTGGGGACGATGTCGAGAATCAGTCCCATATCGTGTTGGTGGAGAGCGGCCACAAAGCCATCGAATTCTTCGGGGCTTCCGATTTCTGGGTTGAGTGAGTTGTGATCGACGATGTCGTAGCCGTGCATGCTTCCGGGACGAGCCTTCAGGCACGGAGAAACGTAGCAATGACTGATGCCCAGCGCGGCAAGATAGGGAACTATTGCCTTAGCCTGGTTGAAAGTAAAGTCGCGATTGAGCTGCAAGCGATAGGTGGCGCGCGGAAGTTTGGATTCTGCCTTCATCATGCTAGAAACCAGGCCACGGACCACGCGGGCAGCGTTCCTCGGTTTAGAGCATCGTCACTCACTTCCTCGCTTGCATAAATCAGTTTAGAAGTTGGAGGAGTGAGCGAGACGATAGGATCTGCACTAAGATTCGCCAGCAGATCGAGCTTCGCTCCGTCTGGAAAATCCCAATGCGCGGTGAGAGCACGATCTTCGAGCACCTCATAATGTGCTTTGATGGCGCATGCTTCCGCCAGGTGACAAACAATGTGTTGACATCGCAGTTTCAGGAGTTGGCGATAGAAGTCCAGCCAATCGCGATTCGGCGTTTGCGCCAGGTCTTTCCAATCGAGGCGCGAAGTGTCAAACGTTGAAGCGGCGTTTGGGTCAGGGATGCCTGCGCGTGAAGCGGGATCGTTGAATCTGGCGAAGCGAGCGAATTCATTGCGTCGTCCCGCCGCGACTGCCTCGGCGAGACCTTTCTCGAAATCGCAGAAAAAAAGAAATGGAGCCTTGCTGCCGAACTCTTCGCCCATGAAAAGCAATGGCGGAGATGGGGCAAGCAGAAGAATCGCCGTGGCTGCCCGCACTGCTCGCGGCTCTGCGAGGGTTGCAATGCGCTCGCCGAACGCACGATTGCCGATCTGGTCGTGATTCTGCAGGAAAGAAATAAATGCGCCCGGAGGCAGCCCCACGGTGGACTCACCACGCACGTCTCCATTGCGCAAGATGGAACGCTCGCCCTGATAAGCAAATCCCTCAACCAGGCAGCGCCCTAACTGATTAAGCGGATGCTCGGCATAGTCCACATAATAACCATCGTGCTCGCCGGTGATTAGAACGTGCAGCGTGTGGTGGATATCGTCATTCCATTGCGCGTTGTAGCGCTGAATCTGGCAGTGTTGCGTTCGTTGCAGGTAGCGCGCCTGGTTGTGATCGTTTTCAAGGATGAGATGGACGTGGCGATCCGGCTCAATCGAACTTCGCACTGCATCCGCAAGTTCAGTAAGGATGTGAGGCTTGGAGTCGTCAAGGATGGCATGAACCGCGTCCAGCCGGAGTCCGTCGAAGTGATATTCGTTTAGCCAGTGCAGTGCGTTGTGGATGAGAAAGTCACGGACGGTGCGGCTGTCGGGTCCATCGAAATTGATGGCATTGCCCCAGGGAGTCTTGTGCCGATCGGTAAAAAACTGCGGCGCGTAGGAATTGAGATAATTTCCTTCCGGGCCGAAATGGTTGTAGACCACATCGAGGAGAATCATCAGCCCGCGATCATGCGCGCTCTGAACCAGCGCTTTTAGATCTTCGGGCCGACCGTAGGCGCTGTCGGTCGCGAACGGAAGCACGCCGTCGTAACCCCAATTGCGCTTGCCGGGAAAGTCGGCGACCGGCATGAGTTCGATCGCTGTGATCCCTAGATTCGCCAGATAATCGAGACGCTCGGCCACGGCGGAAAATGTGCCCGCGGGCGTGAACGCTCCGACGTGCAGTTCGTAGATAACTGCCTCTTCCCATGGGCGACCGCGCCAGGCTTCGTCTTGCCAGCCGAAGCTTGTCGGGTCGATCACTTCGCTTGGCCCGTGCACGTCCTGCGGCTGAAAGCGCGAGGCCGGGTCGGGAACTTCCTGACCGCCATCGATTCGGAAACGGTATTGCGTCCCTGGCGTGGCTGCGTCGGTCGCTAGCTCAAACCAGCCTTGGTCGCGCGATCGCATGGGAAAAATTCTTGAGCCGTTCGAGCCCACGAGGCAGAGATCAACCTTGTGCGCGGCCGGAGCCCACAGGCGAAAACGGACGCTGCCGTCGTCTCGGCACTCTGCGCCGAATGGCATGTTATGACGGCGCTTCATTGCTCTCTTCTTTCGCTTCTTCCTTTTTGTCGTTTCCAACGCCGTTGCCGCGACGCTCCATCAACACTGCCAAAGAGCGCGCCTGCAGGGGATAAACCGCGCCGGAGTCATACGTGCCGGCGGGATGCAAGCCATCATCGCGAGATGTATCCATCCACGCGCCCCAGCGAAATCCGGGATGGAACGCCGGCAGCGTGAATACAACGTCTTCGTGATGGGCGTTCAGCAGCACGAGAAAGTTTTCGTCGCCAACTTTACGGCCGCGCTCATCCGTCTCTTCCAGTCCCTGGCCTGCGAGAAACATTCCGAGGCAGCAGACCGACGGATCGCGCCATTCGTCTTCGCTCATCTCAGAGCCTTTTGGATTGAGCCACAGAACATCCTTTACGTTTGCGCCTTTGATCGGGCGGCCCTGAAAAAAACGCCTGCGACGGAACACCGGATGCCGCTTGCGCAAATTGATCATGCGCTGCACGAACGCCAGCAGATTGCGATCTTCCGGCTGAAGAACCCAGCCTAGCCAACTGATCGGATTATCCTGGCAATAGGCATTGTTATTTCCCATCTGCGTGTGGCCAATCGCATCTCCGGCATACACCATGGGCACGCCTTGGGAGAGCAGCAGCGTTGCGATGAAGTTCCGTTTCTGCTTGGCACGCAGTGCTTGAATGTTCGCGTCGTCAGTGGGACCTTCCGCGCCGCAATTCCAGCTTCGGTTGTCGTTGTTGCCGTCGCGGTTGTTTTCGCCGTTGGCTTCGTTATGTTTTTCGTTGTAGCTGACCAGATCCTGCAAGGTGAAGCCGTCGTGCGCGGTGACAAAATTTATGCTGGCGTAAGGACGCCGGCCACTGTGCGCATAAAGATCGCTCGATCCAGTCAGGCGATAGGCTAAATCTCCCACCACTCCACTATCGCCTTTCCAATACTTGCGCACGGTGTCGCGATAGCGATCGTTCCACTCCGCCCATCCGACGGGAAAGTTTCCCACCTGATAGCCACCTTCGCCGAGATCCCAGGGCTCGGCAATTAACTTTACCTGCGACAGCACGGGGTCCTGGTGAATGATGTCGAGAAATGCGCCGAGGCGGTCGACTGCATGGAGTTCCCGGGCGAGGGTTGCAGCCAGGTCGAAGCGAAAACCGTCGACGTGCATTTCGAGAACCCAGTAGCGCAGGCTGTCCATGATGAGCTGCAGCACACGCGGATGCCGCATGTTCAGCGTGTTTCCGGTTCCGGTGTAATCGTTGTAGTAGCGGCGATTGCCTGGCGTCAGGCGGTAATATGTGCTGTTGTCGATGCCTTTCAACGAGAGCGTTGGGCCTAGATGATTGCCTTCCGCGGTGTGGTTGTAGACGACGTCGAGAATCACTTCCAATCCCGCTGAGTGCAAAACCTTGACCATGGTTTTGAATTCAGCGATCGAGCCGGTGGCGAGATAGCGAGGCTCAGGCGCAAGAAAGCCAATCGAGTTGTAACCCCAATAGTTGCGCAGGCCGCGCTCCACTAGTTGGCGATCATCCACGAAAGCATGCACCGGCATAAGTTCGACCGACGTTACACCAAGACGCGTGAGGTATTCGATGACCGGAGCGGTCGCCAGCCCCGCGTAGGTTCCGCGAAGGTGGGGCGGAACGTCGGGATGGCACATCGTGAACCCCTTTACGTGGAGTTCGTAGATCACGGTTTCGTGCCAGGGAATGGCGGGCGGCCGATCGGTGCCCCACGTGAAAGCGGAATCGATGACTTGATTCTTCGGCATTCCGGCAGCATCGTCGCGCCGGTCAAAAGACAGATCTTCCTGTTTGTTCCCGACCTTGTATCCAAAATGCGAATCGCTCCAACGGATTGCCCCGTACACCTGCTTGCCGTAGGGATCCAGCAGAAGTTTATGATGATTAAAACGGTGGCCCTGCTCGGGGGCGTAAGGGCCATACACGCGGTATCCGTACAACTGGCCGGGACGTATTTCTGGCAGATAGCCGTGCCACACCATGTCAGTCTGCTCGGGTAGCGTTATGCGAAGACTCTCGCGTCTGCCGGCGCTGTCAAATAAACAAAGCTCGACCTTCTCGGCGTGCTCGGAATACAGCGCGAAGTTAACGCCTTCGCCGTCCCAGGTTGAGCCTAACGGGTATGGGCGGCCGGGCCACACAACGGGCTGTGATGGAAGGGGCATTTATCCAGAACCTCTAACCAAGACTTTTAACCTTGACTCTAAGTTTGAACCGTATGAAGTTGGGAAGCGTTGCACCTGTGGAATCTAGCACATGCGCATTGCTGTCCCGTGTTGCAGAGCTATCATGTGCCGCTAGCGGCCCTGCTAATCTTGCCGGTCGGTGCTCAGCTCATTGGCACGTTTGTTTGTCTCTTTTTCCGGCGCAATATTGACCGAGCCCGATCGCAACGTCGTAAAGGCTGCCGCGCCAAAGAGTAGGTAGCTTGAGGTTTGCACGCTCTAGCGGCGGCATAGGGGCGAGAATGGTGGTGGTCGAGCACATGTTAGAGCGCTCCCAACGAACGCAATCTCGAGATCGGACTGTGTTGCCCCTGGTACTTCATCCAGGATGTGCGCGCTATAGAAGGCAGAAGCCAGAATGACAGGCAGCAGAAGAAAACTGTTCTTGGCGACATCTGTACCTCTTTCTGGGGTGCGAAACAAAGTGCGCGGCACCCGTTCCAACCGACGCAGAGAAGATGATGAACGGAGCGATTGTGGTTGGTCGCTAGGGTGATTCAGGGAGAAGCGTACCGGATTTCTGGTATGCAGAGAAAGAAGCGAGGCGGGTGCGCGCTAAGATCCTCATGTCGACTGTGAACTACGGAGAAGTGTATGGGCTGATTCTCCGCGAATTCGGTCGCGAGCAAGCTGTTGCCGCCGTGCACGCCGTCTGACCGCTGCCTGTCGAGTTGGTGGACGTCACGCCGCAAAGAGCATGTCACGCCGCCGATATAAAGGCCCGCTACAAGCTCCACTACTCGGATAGCCTTGCGGCGGCGCTGGCGATCGAACACAAGGGAACGCTGGTCACCAGCGATTCTGATTTCCGCAAACTCGGGCACGATTTCCCGGTGGTTTGGTTGAAGTGAGAGCCGCTCGCGCCGCCTAGCCCGGTTGTATCCGGGGCGAAGGCAGTTGAGATGCCGGTTCGCCGGCCTCGAGCGTCCGCAGGCACTCGCGTATGTCCTGGCAAAGCAACGTGACCGATATGCCCCCGAAGTCTGATGGATAGCGGTCGAGCCGCCTGAGCGCAGCTTGAAGAAGCAGCATCGTTCCCAACGAATTGTTCCGGCGCAGGTGATGGAACGCCGCGGTTACCTGAATCACTCCCTGCAAGAATGTCTTCTCCGGTTCAAGCGCCGCCAGCCATACCGTTTCCCAAGCTTCATGGGCCGTAAAGAACTCGCCTGCTTCGTACAATCGCAGGCCTTCTGCCAGGGCTCCTTCGCTCCAATCGAATTTCATAATCTGCGAATACTGCTACAAGCTAGCATGGGGCTGTTCGGTTTTCGACAACGGTTCGGATCCAATCTGGTACGAGCACTGCCAGAAAATATCGTCCTCCACACAACCTGTCGCGCGCCGGCTGTGACGGGTGTACACTGTTGCGCAGCATTGGAAGGGAATCCCGACTGATGGGATGATCGACTGCGGGACGCCCTGCCTTCCCCCCGGCGATTGCGGAAGTTTTTATGAGAAGTTCTCCGGAAGCCAGGCGGCCTTTTACGGCCAGCGGTGCAGCGAGAACCATATTCGTCGCCGCTTGTTCGCACGTCTTTTTACTCCTCTGCACGCTGTTATTTTTCGTTTGTCCAACGGCACTCACGCAGGACGCGCAGACCCCCGCCACAAGCCCCGCCCCACAATCCGAAACAAAGGAGACTTCAGCAGAAGTCGTCGCCCACGACGAACCCACTACCTTCAAGGTAAATGTAAAGCTGGTGGTGGTGCGCGCGGTAGTCCGCGACTCCGAGGGACACGCAATCGGGAATCTTCACGAAGAGGACTTTCAGGTTTTCGACAAGGGCAAGCCGCAAATCATTACGCAGTTCGACGTAGAGCAGTCCGGAGCGCTGGCCGCAAAAGCGCGCGCGAAGTCAATCGAGAACTCCGGCGATATTCCTTCCAGCGAGGCTGCTCCTAATACTCAGCCCGCGCCCGCCGCGCCGGAGCGTTTTGTAGCTTACATGTTCGACGATGTCCATCTCGAATTCGGCGATCTCGCGCATGTACGGGAGGCCGCGGAGCGCCACTTTGCCAGTCTCAAGCCGACAGATCGCGCCGCCATCTTTACCACATCAGGTCAAACGATTCTGGATTTTACCGACGATCGCGCCAAATTGCATGATACGTTGCTCCGCTTGCGGCCCAGCCCGATCAACTCTGGCAACTTTGCGCATCAGTGCCCGGAGATCAGTTACTACCAGGCCGATCTGATCGTCAACAAACATGACAACGAGGCTACGCAGGTCGCTATTCAGGAGGCCGGCGAATGTGGCCCCACGGTCCAGCAAGGATTCAGTTCCGCACCGCAGGGAAATCCCGCAGGGGTCGTGAACGCCCTCAGCGTTGGCGTACTTACTGCTGGCGAGCACGAAAGCCGCGTCTCACTGCTCTCGCTGAAGGATGTAGTTCGCAATCTCTCGCTAAAGCCCGGACAGCGCAGTGTCGTCCTCGTCTCCCCAGGGTTTATCGCTCCAGATCTCGAGTACGAATACACAGACATCGTCGATCGCGCGGTGCGCTCGCAGATTGTCGTTAACACAATGGATGCTCGCGGGCTGTACGTCGTCATCCCTTACGGGGATGCGAGTCACAATCCCCCAGTCATCCCTGGCGACAGCTCGTTTAACAGCACCGTTTCTACCAGTAAGAGCCTCATGGAAACCGCGGCTGCATCCGCTCAGGATGACCTGCTCGCTACCTTGGCTGACGGCACAGGCGGTACTTTCTTTCACAACAACAACGACTTCAACGAAGGTTTCCGGCGCGTTGCCGAGTCTCCAGAATATTCCTACGTTCTGGGTTTCGTTCCGCAAAATCTTAAGCTCGATGGCAGCTTCCACAGCCTGAAGGTCACGCTGAAGAATCCTCAGAAGAAGCTGACCCTGCAAGCACGACGCGGTTATTTCGCCCCCAAGAACGCTATCGATCCGAACGAGCAGGCCGCACAGGAAATCGAAGACGCAATGTACTCGCAGGAGGAGTTGCACAATCTTCCGGTCAACCTGCGCACGCAATTTTTTAAAGCCAGCGACGAGAATGCCAAGCTTGTCGTCGTCGCCCACGTGGATGTAAAGCGCCTGCGCTTCCGAAAAGTTGAAGGGCGGAACGACAACGTTTTGACGTGCGTTTCGGTTTTATTCAACAGCAATGGCCGCTTCATTGATGGAACGAAAAAGACCGTCACCATGCACTGGAAGGACGAAACTCTGGCCCACAAGCTTGATTCCGGCATGACGCTGAAGACGAGCTTCGATGTGAAACCCGGGAGCTATCTGGTCCGGCTGGTGGTAAGGGATGCAGAAGGGCAGTTGATGTCCGCGGAAAATGGAACGGTTGAGATTCGTTAGAAACCGCACGGGGGGATGAAATATGCGCGATCGTCGGCTGATTCTTCTGATTGGCTTGATCTGCCTAACCAGTTGCTTGATGTTCCTCGAACTGGGCTCCGACCGCCCAGTAGCCCACGCCCAGCAGCCAACATCTGCTGCTCCTGCCGCGACTCCCGCCGTCGCGACCACACCCAACGACACGACCGTCTTCCGCGCCGAAACTCGTCTCGTTCTCGTGGATGCCGTGGTGACCGACAAAAAAAACAACTACATTCGGGATCTCGCCCAAAAAGATTTCAAGGTTTGGGAAGATGGCAAGGAACAGGCGATCACCAGTTTTTCTTTTGAAGAGAATACTGGCTCCTCCAATTCTCAGCCGCGCTACATGGTCCTGTTCTTTGACAACTCCACCATGGACTTCGGCGATCAAGCCAAGGCCAGGGATGCGGCCGCGAAATTTATTGATGCGAATGCCGGCCCCGGCCGTTTGATCGCTCTTGCCGATTTCGGCGGCACCGTAAAAATCTCGCAAAACTTTACCTCCGATGCCCAGCGCTTGAAGCAGGTGGTCATGGGCTTAAAAACTTCCTCGGTTTCGCCCAACGCGGATCCCGTCACTGTTGCATCGCTGGGAGCCCCACCATTGCCTGTGCCGGCTCTGGGAAATGCAGAAGCTGACTTTGGCATTCACAGCGTACTGCTCGCTCTGCGAAGCCTGGCGAAGGATCTTTCCACCGTTCCGGGGCGCAAGACGCTGGTGATGTTGACTTCTGGATTTCCACTGAGCCCGGAGTACGAGTCGGAAGTGACCGCAGTCATCGATACCTGCAACAAGTCGAACGTTGCTATCTATCCCATCGATGTTCGCGGATTAACGGTTCCACAGTTGCCCGGAATGCAGAACCGTCTCATGCCGCCATCGGTGCATTCGACATCGGGATCGGTGGTTCAATCCGCATTTCACTACTCCGACGGTCAGCCCATGTTGCACCTCGCTGCATTTGCTGAACCGGCTTGGGCGTTTCCCACGCAACATGGCGGAGGCGGTGGAGGTGGTGGCGGCGGAGGCGGTCATGGCGGCGGGGGAACTGGTGGCGGGGGTGGGACCGGCGGCGGCGGTCACGGCGGCACAGGAGGGACGGGTGGTGGCAAGTCCGGTGGCGGCGGTGGCACCGGCACCAGCGGCGTCGGAACTCCGTACAACAGCAACCTATACAACCAGTACAATCAGCCCAGGCAAATTATTCCTCCTTTTCCCCCCAGCGCTTCTGACAATCAGCAGGTTCTCTATCAACTCGCCGACGGCACCGGAGGTTTCGTCATCCTTAATACCAACGACCTGTTGGGCGGGATGGACCGGATCGCCAAGGATCAAAACCAGTATTACTTTCTGGGTTACAAGCCCGCAGTTTCCGCCGATGGTAGCTGCCATACCCTAAAGGTCAAAGTCGAGCGCGGAGGAACTCAGGTCCGCGCCCGCAGCGGCTATTGCAATGTAAAGCCAGCCGATCTTCTGGCCGGCAATCCCGTCGTGAAAGATCTGGAAGCGCGCGCTGGCGGCGAAATGAAGGGCAATGTCGCGGCCGTAATGCAGGCGCCGTTCTTTTACACCTCGCCCAACATCGCACAGGTCCATCTTGCCGTCGAGATTCCTTCGGCCGCGCTCAAGTTTGAAAAGGTAAAAGGGAAGCAACGTGCAACGCTCAACATATTGGGTATCGCATACAAGCCGGATGCCACGATTGCCGCGCGGTTCAGCGATACCGTAAATGTGGACTTCGATGAAAAGAAGCAGATCGAGGATTTTCAGAAACAACCGTTTCGTTACGAAAATCAGTTCGATATCGCCTCGGGCGATTACAAACTAAAAGTTGCATTCAGTTCTGGCAACGACACTTTCGGCAAACTCGAAACTCCACTTGGGATCGATCCCTACCGTGGTCAGGATTTCAGCATCAGCGGCGTCGCGCTCAGTAACGACATTCGCCGTGCCGCCGACAACTCTACGGGCCTCGACAGCCAACTGCTGCAAGACCGCACTCCTTTGCTGTTTCAAGGTGTCCAGGTTGCGCCTTCTGCCTCCAATCACTTCAAGAAGACGGACGTTGCCGCAGTCTACGCTGAGGTTTATGAACCTCTTCTGAAGAAGCCGAATCCTCCGGAAGTTGCCTATGAGCTGATCGTCGTTGAGCGCAAGAGTGGACAGGAAAAATACCACATCGGCGAACGGACTCCTGCGGGAAAAGCTGGCGATCCGGTCATTGCGCTGGGACTCAAGCTGCCAGTTTCCACACTGGGTCCTGGTTCCTATCAAATGAAGCTAAGGGCTGTCGATTCGGCAGGCAATGCCAGCAAGACTCGCACTGCTGATTTTGATGTGGAATAGTTGTCGAATAAAGCTTGCGCGGTGTCAGCTCTTGCACTCGACCTGCAAGAGCCGCTTCGCTTATGATTTGAGGATGATTTCTGCGAATGCGCAGTGCCCCGCGAGCGGGCACGCTCGATGATCATCACCCGGAGTCCGCTGAGAATTTGTCTCGGCGGCGGCGGCACTGACCTACCTTCTTATTACCGGCAGCATACTGGCTTTGTCCTCTCGGCGGCCATCAATCGCTACGTATACATCACCATCAACGAAGCTTTCCGTCCATGCATTATCGTGAAGTATTCCAAGTTCGAAGATGTTGAGCGCGTCGACCAGATACAGCACCCCATCATCCGCGAAGCCTTGAAGTTGACCGGCGTCACAGGTCCCTATCTTGAAATTGTCAGCCTGTCCGACATTCCAGCCGGCACAGGGATGGGTTCATCCGGCAGCTTCACTACCGCGCTGCTATGCGCTCTACATACGTTCAAGCGCGACTTCATTCCGCCGCGAGAACTCGCCGAGCAGGCCTGCCACATCGAACTGAAGTTGCTCAACGAGCCTATCGGCAAGCAGGATCAGTACATTTCCGCTTTCGGCGGCATCACGTGTTTCCAGTTTCTGCCGGATGACCGCGTCGTCGTCGAGCCACTCAAAATTCCCGCCGAGACTCTAGCCAACCTTGAAGATAACCTGCTCTTATTCTTTACTGGAAGTTCGCGCAACGCATCCGACATTCTCCGCGACCAGGATTCGAGAACCAAACAGAACAACTCTGAGATGATCGAGAATCTGCACTTCACCAAGCAGTTGGGAGTGGAGAGCCGTGACGCGCTGCTGGCTGGCGATTTGCGCAAGTTCGCCGATTTGATGAACGTGCATTGGCAGCATAAGAAAAAACGATCCCCAGGCATGAGCAGCGGCGAAATCGATCGGTTGTATGAACTCGCAAAAGACAATGGAGCGCTCGGCGGCAAACTCGTCGGCGCCGGCGGAGGCGGATTTCTTATGTTCTACACTGAAGAGAAAACTCGCCTCAGGGCGGTCATGCGCAACGCGGGACTCCGTGAGGTTCGCATGCAATTCGATTTTGCCGGGACCACGGTGGTGGCGCATTCGTAGGAGAACCTATTGTTGAATCCCGCCCGGAATCCGGCAATGACGGTTGCGATTCTCGCTGGCGGGCTCGCTACCCGTCTGCATCCCATCACACAGACCGTGCCGAAATCGCTGCTTGAAGTGAACGGTGAGCCTTTCGTCGTGCATCAATTGCGGCTGCTGAAGTCGAACGGCATCCAGCGAGTTGTGCTGTGCGTGGGGCATCTCGGTGAGTTGATTCAGCGCGCCATTGGCGACGGTTCAACGCTGGACCTTCAGGTAGACTACTCATTCGACGGCCCGGCCCTGTTGGGAACGGCCGGCGCAATCAGAAATGCTTTGCCGAGGTTAGGCGAGCGTTTCTTTGTGATGTACGGTGATTCCTACCTTCCTTGCGACTATGCGGCGGTCGCGCGGAACTTCGAGTCGGCAGGTGTGTTGGGAATGATGACGGTGTTTCGCAACGAAGGCAAGTGGGACACCAGCAACGTCGAGTTCGAGGCGGGCGGATCAAAAGCGGGAAAGATTTTGGCGTACAGCAAGACAAACCGCACTCCGCGCATGCATTACATCGACTACGGATTAGGAGTTTTTCGCGCAGAAGCATTTCAAAATTTACCGGTGGGGAAGCCTTGCGATCTGACTGAACTCTATTCGGATTTGCTTCAACGCAATCAGCTCGCGGCATTTGAAGTGCACGAGCGGTTTTACGAGATTGGATCGCCCGCAGGATTGCAGGAGACAGCCGAGTTCCTGGCAGCCAGGGAAGCCAATCGCGAATCATAACAATGACGACAGAGAATACATTCGCGCAACAATTCCTGGCTGAAGCCAAAGATGTAATCGACCGCCTCGACACCGCCAATATCGAAAACGCCGCATTCTTATTGGCTCGAACGCGCGCATCCGGAGGACGGCTATTTATCCTCGGTGTCGGCGGCAGCGCAGCCAATGCCTCCCATGCTGTGAACGACTTCCGCAAGATTGCAGGCATTGAAGCGTACGCGCCCACCGACAACGTATCGGAACTTACGGCGCGAACAAACGATGAAGGTTGGGCCAGCGTGTTCGAAGCTTGGCTACGCGTGAGCCGCCTGCGCGCCAACGATCTCGTGCTCGTGCTCTCCGTCGGTGGCGGAGATCTCGAAAAAAATGTCAGCCCCAATCTGGTGGCAGCTCTGCAATACGCAAAGTCTGTCGGCGCGAAGATACTCGGCATCGTTGGTCGCGATGGCGGCCACACCGCGAAAGTCGCTGACGTCTGCATCCTTATTCCTACGATAAACCCGGCTCACATCACTCCGCACACTGAGGCGTTCCAGGCGGTCGTGTGGCATCTGCTGGTCTCACACCCGGCGGTAAAGCGGCAGCAAACCAAGTGGGAATCCACCGCCTCTGAAAGCGCGCAGCTTCGCCCAGCAGTTTTTCTCGACCGCGATGGCGTTCTCAACCGCGCTGCGGTCCGCGATGGCAAGCCGTTTTCGCCTTCCGGAGTTCAGGAACTCGACCTGTTGCCCCAGGTGGCGTCGTCGTTGCTCGATCTAAAGGCCCATGGATTCGCGCTCATCGTCATCACCAACCAGCCGGATGTGGCGCGCGGCCGGCAGCCACGCGGAGCCGTCGAAGCCATTCATCAAGAGTTGGCATCGACCCTGCCAATCGACGATATCCTCGTCTGCTATCATGACGATGCGGATGGATGCGCTTGCCGCAAGCCTCTGCCCGGACTTTTGCTCGAGGCCCAGCGCAAGCACAACATCGATCTTTCGCGCAGTTTCTTTGTGGGAGATCGCTGGCGCGACATCGATGCCGGCCACGCCGCAGGTTGCAAAACGGTTCTGATCGATTACGGCTATCGGGAGCGAGCGCCGGCGCAGCCTCCGGAAGCCACGGTGCGATCGTTGCGAGAAGCAGCCGACTGGATCATCGCCTCCAGTGCAAACGAATCGCATAGTCTTGAAGAAGCCGCACAACAAGACGCCGCACAACAAGGAGCCTCACCATCAAGATGAAGTCCGTATCTGAATTGCGGGTTCAGGTGTTCGCCGACGGAGCCGACAAGGCCAGCATGCTCGACCTCTACCGGCAGCCCTACATCAAGGGTTTCACTACGAATCCAACTCTGATGCGGAAGGCGGGCATCACCGACTACGAGCGCTTCGCTCTCGACATTCTGCAGCACATTCCTGATCGTCCCATCTCTTTCGAAGTCTTCGCCGATGATGAACCTGAGATGGAGCGCCAAGCCCGCAAGATCGCCCGCTGGGCGAACAACGTTTACGTAAAGATTCCGGTAACGAATACTCGCAGCGAGCCGATGTACGATCTGATCCGCCGCTTGGGCGCGGATGGCATTCAGGTAAACGCAACGGCGCTGCTGGCGCTCGATCAGGTTCGTCACGTGGCGAAAGCCCTGCAAGGCGGCGCGCCATCCTACATCTCAGTGTTCGCCGGACGCGTTGCCGACACCGGCCGCGATCCCATTCCGCTCATGAAATCAGCGCTCGAGTTGATGGCTCCCGAGCCCAACTGTCAGTTGGTCTGGGCCAGCCCGCGCGAACTCCTGAATATTTTTCAGGCCGACGAAATCGGCTGCCACATTATTACTGTTACGTCCGACGTTCTAAAAAAGGTAAGCCTGGTTGGAAAAGACTTGCACGAGTTTTCTTTGGAAACCGTTCGCATGTTCCACGACGACGCCGCCCACTCCGGCTACACGCTGGAACTCACACCAGAAGAACGCCTGATCGGATCACTGAGATCCTAGCTCTAACTCGTATTTCTTTGCAACCGAAAAAAATCTTACCCAGGATATCTTCCCGTGATATACCCCTCCAACTGCTGAATAGTCTCAGCCTGGTCAGAGACGATCCATTTCACCAGATCACCCAGCGAAACCACACCCAGCACAGCTTCATTCTCGCCAATCACCGGCAGATGGCGGAAGTGGTGCTTGGTCATAATGGACATGCAATCATCCACGGTGTGACGCGGCGTCACAAAAACCACAGGCGAGGTCATGATGTCGCGCACTGCAGTCTCCTTCGAAGAGTGGCCTTTCAGAATTACCTTGCGCGCATAGTCGCGCTCCGACAGAATGCCCACTAGCTTGCCGCCGGAAATCACCAGCAACGCGCCCACGCTCTCCGCCGCCATCTTTTCTATCGCTTGATAGACGGACTGGCCGGGTTCGGCCGAAAGAATCCGGCTGTTCGCTTTGCTCTTCAGCACCAGCGCGATTGTGTCCGTAAGTTTCATCGAAGACCCTCCAGCCCGCAAGATTATACGCCTGACCCCTTGTGATCGAAGCGCAGCGTGCGCCGGCCCGATCAAGAACGATGGCATCTCGCGACATCAGGCGATTGAGTCCATGCTTCGCCACCTACGCCCGCCCGTTACGTTTTCCGAATTCTCCACCCCTGTGTTGCCCTTTTGCGCCTACTCTTGTCTATAATGGCCGGGGCACAGAGAGGCTTCGGTTTTTCCCGGCAGGAAGTCGGCTTTCCCGCTTGTCATTTCTCATCGTTTCCGCGCCGCCGATCGAGGTAGCGAAGAATTGTCTGTCGATTGCATGAATGTGAAACCCGGAGTTGAAGTAGCCGGCCTCAGCGATGTGGGCTGCCAGCGCGAAAACAACGAGGATTCCTACCTCTATTGGGAGCCCGCCGGCGCTAAGGAATTTCAGCGCAAGGGTCGCCTCGCCGTCATCGCCGACGGCATGGGCGGACACGAAGGCGGCCAGGAAGCCAGCCGCCTCGCCGTTGAGACCGTTCGCGAAGTTTACGACCAGAGTTTCCATGACGATCCGCAGGCCGCTTTGGTGGATTCGTTCTCCACAGCTCACGCACGCATTCAAGACTATGCCGAGCAGCATCCCGCTTTTCAAGGCATGGGCACGACGTGCACTGCGCTCGCACTCTGCGGACGCCAACTTTATTTCGCGCACGTTGGAGACAGCCGCCTTTACCTGATCCGCGATGCGCGCATCCTCCGCCTTACTCGCGATCACTCCTACGTGGGCCGCTTGGTGGAGAGCGGCATCGTCCGCCCTGAAGATGCCGAGAAGCATCCTCAGCGCCACATCCTCACCGCCGCTCTCGGAGCGGGCAGGGAACTGGCCGTCGATTGCGCCGAACAACCTGTGAACCTGATCGAAGGAGACGACCTGCTGCTCTGCACCGATGGCCTCTGGAGCGTTGTGACTGAGGCAGAACTCGAGGCAGCCGTGACCGCCAACCCTCCTGCTGAGTGTTGTGACATTCTGGTGAAGCTAGCCCGGCAACGCGGCGGCCCCGACAACATTACCCTGCAGGTGCTGCGCATAGGAGCCGATTCAAAGCCCTAGGGCTGCGATCCACTTTGAAACCGCAATGCGGCAAGGTCGGCTTCATAGTCAAAACGAGCATTAGCCTCGGCGATCTGCGCTTGTGTCTGTTGTAACTGAGCCTGACTTAACTCAACGATCGAGCTGAGCCCCAGGCGATACCTTGTATCGGCCAGGTCCAGTGCGGTGTTGGCTTCTTGCAAGAGTTCGGCGGTCACACTCATTTTTTGTTGTGCAGTGTTCGCTCTCAGCCACGCTGTGCGGACATCCCGCACGATGAGATTGATGAGCACCCGGCTCTGCTCGTCGGACGCCTTGGCGCGCAGGTCGGCTTCCGCGGCTTGGGCATGGAATTTGAAACCTTCGAAGATCGGTATTCCGATATTGATCCCTGCTGCTCCATACCAATCCGGGGTGAAATAGGTACTCGATCCGACCGGGGTGATGCCCACTACGCCCAACCCGGAGATCGTAGGGAGTAGTTGCTCGTGCTGCGCCCGGCTGAAGCGCAGATCCGCGTCGTGATTGAGTTTGAGAGCAAGAAGATCGGGGCGCTGTTGCAAAGCGAGAGCAATGATTGCATCCACGGAAGGCGCGACCGGTAGCGGGGGCGATGGGTCGTCGACGAGTTGGTACTGTTGATTGCTCGTGGTTCCAAGCACCTCATTGAGATTCGCCATTGCAGCATCGAATTGATTTTGCGAATCGAGAGCGAGCAACTTGGCCTGCGACAGATTCACTTGCGCGAAACTCTGATCGAGCGTCGACTTGAGCTTGCTCGCAGTTAGTGCATTGACCTGATCGCCTACCGCTTGGCGCGCCTTGACGGTGCTTTTCGCAACCTGCAGTGTGGCCTGCGCCTCGAGAGCGTTGTAGAAGGCAATGTCCGCCGCCAGGACGATGTCCTCTCGCGTCGCCTCCGATTGTTGCTGGGAGGCTTTTGCCTGAAAGGATGAGGAAGCGACCAAATTGCGCGTGCGACCAAAATCCGTAATCAACTGACTGAAGTCAACGCCTGCGCCCGCGTGATAGAGAAGCCGGGAGTCGCTCAGCGTCCCAGCCGAGATGCGGCTTGCTTCCTCCGCGTCAACCCCAGTCAGATTGCCATTTAGCGCTGGAAGCAACGCCGAGCGAGTCTCGCGGACGACCTGCTTTTGTGCCAGAGCAAGCAGCGCCGCGACGCTGATTCGTGGGTTGTTCTTGAGCGCCAACTGCTCCGCCAGTTGACGCGTAAGCGTTTCTCCAGTTGAGTCTGGCGGGTGGGAGCCCGGCGAATTCGTTGTCACGGAATTTAATACCGGAGTTGGCTGCTGCGCCTGAGCTTGAATCTGTGGCGCATCCGGAAGTTGCGCGACGGCTTGCTGTGCGCGCATGGCTAGGGAACACAGAAGGAGCCAGAGTGACAAGAATAGATTTCGGTTACGCATGGGTTACCTCACCGGAGCGCGACTCCATTTCGTCATCATCACTTTTTTTGCGATGAATCAGCAGGTACGCTGTCGGCACCAGGAAAACGGTTACGATGCCGGAAACAGTCAGCCCTCCGAGAATTGCTCGCGCTAGCGGCGCATATTGTTCGCTGCCTGGTTCCAGAGCGAGCGCCATTGGAATGAGGCCGAGGATAGTGGCTAGCGTGGTCATCAGAATGGGACGCAAACGTACTTTGCAGGCTTCGGCCAGGGCCTGCTTGAGGGGGCGACCACTTGCGCGGAGCGTGCCGACGAATTCCACAATAAGAATGCTGTCGGAAACGGCGATTCCAGTCATCATGATCACGCCCATGAGTGACATAACGTTGAGCGTCGTGCCCGTGACTATCAAGAATAAGATCACGCCCGAAAGCCCCGGAGGAATCGCCAGCAAGATGATGAAAGGATCGGAGAACGAAGCGAACTGGGCCATCAGGATGAGATAAACCAGCACGATCGCGAGGAGGAGACCGATGCCGAAACTCTGGAACGATCTGTTCATGTCTGAGATCGCTCCGCCCATCGACACGGTGATCTGCGAAGAGTGGTGCATATCGTCGAGGACGTGTTTGATGTCAGTGCTTACGCGGCCGAGGTCTTCTTTCTTCGGCATGACGTAGATGTCGAAACTGCGACGCAGTTGGTAATGATCGACTTCGGTCGGAGTATCGATCTGCTTGATCGATGCTAGCGACTCAAGCGGTGTTGTGTTCGTGGCGCCGGGGGCGCGCAAGGGAATCTGCTTTAAGTCGGTAAGGGTTTTAATTTGATTGTCGGGATATTGCACACTGAGAAAATAATTATTGCCCGTCTTCGGATCGACCCAGAAACTAGGGGCGATCATTGTGTCCGATGTGAGCGCAGTGATGACATTGTCAAGCGCCGCCTCCGGCGATATACCAAGCAGCGCCGCATGTTCGCGATCGATATTCAATTCCAGCCCTGGATAGTCGAGGTCCTGCGGAATCAGCACATCATTAACCGAACCCAACGCTTTCACCCTCGCTGCCACGGACTTGGCGAAAGCAAACGGTTCATCCAGGTCACTGCCTCCGATTCGGATGTCGATCGGAGCGGGTTGCCCCTGGTTCACGACGGAATCTACCAATCCACCCGTTTGGAAATACGTGCTCACTTCTGGAAAATCGTTCGCGAACCTTTCGCGCAGACGTTGCATGTAAGCGAAGCTGCTGGTCTTATGGTCCTCCTTGAGGCTGACCTGAATGAAGGCGGTATGCATTCCGGAATTGCTGGTATAGATAGCCGAAAGATCTGGCGTAATGCCAATGTTCGACACGATCATATTCATGTCGTGCAGTGACACTACATCGCGGATATCCTGTTCCATCTTCCCGACATATTCATCGGTCACCTCAAGACGAGTTCCGGGCGGAACTTTGACATTGACGACAAATTGCCCGGGATCGGTGCGCGGAAAGAACGCCACGCCCAGGAATGGAAACAACGCGAAGCTCAGCACCACGAAAGCAGCGAAACTGCATACGACCAATACGGGGCGATCCAGACAAACGGTGATAGCTTTTTCGTAGGCTCGTTGCAGCCGCTCGAATTGCTGATTGAAAGCGATGACGATGCGTCGAAAAATGTTCGCGATGTTTATTCTTTGTTCCCGTTCGACTTCCCGTACCGCTTCTGTGGCGCCGCCCACCGTGCTATAAGAAGCGTCTTTGTGTTCAGGCTCTAGACGGATGAACATCGAGCAGAAGAGTGGAACGACAGTCATGGCGACGGCATAAGAAGCAAAGAGCGCCAGCACGACCGCGAGGGCCAGAGCGCTAAAGATATATTTGCTGACACCCGAGAGCAGGATGACAGGAAAGAAAACGACGCTGGTGCTGCACGTAGCTGCCAGCACGGCAAGCTGGACTTCTTTGCCTCCGTTGATGGCGGCTTCAACCGCCGGTTCGCCCAACTCCATATGACGGAAAATGTTCTCAAGAACGACGACCGAGTTGTCAATCAAGCGGGAGAGGGCGAGCGCGATGCCGCCAAGAACCATAGTGTTGATCGTGCTTGCGCCCAGGTTCAACGCAATGAAGGCGGTGAGGCACGAAATTGGAATCGAAAGCAATACCGAAATCGTCGCGCGAAGATTGCCGAGAAAGAGAAGTATCATCAGCGCCGTGAGGCACAAACCAATGCTGCCCTCGTTGATCACATTCTTTACGGCAATCTTTACAAAAACGGATTGATCAAAGACGACCGCTGTTTTCAGCGTCTTTGGAATATCCAGCAGATGTTTCACTGCCTCTCGAATGCCGTTCACAATACTGATCGTGTTCGATCCCCCGCCCTGCTTTAAGATCGGAATGTAGACGGAATGCTGACCGTCAACGCGGACGATGTTGTATTGCAGTTGGCCTGAGTCGATCGCTTTCCCAACATCGCCAACGAATACGGACTCACCCATATGGTCCTGTTTGTCCGTCTTGATCGGCATGGCATTGATTTCGTCAACCACAGGAATCTGGCTATTGGCATAGACGTTGTAGTCCTTCGGTCCGATGCGCACATCACCGGCGGGCAGAATCAAGTTGGATTCATTCACCGAGCGCACCACGTCCATCACCGAGAGTTGGTGAGCTTCCAGTTTGACCGGATCGACATAAATCTGAATTTGCCGATACTTGCCTCCGTAAGGCTGCGGCACGGAAGCGCCGGGAACGTTGGCGATCTGATTTCGCACCTCAAACTGCGCCAGATCTTTGAGCCGCGTCTGGTCGAGACCCTGACCTTCGAGTGTGACCAGACACACGGGAAGATTCGAAGCGTCGAACTTCAACACGACCGGAGGCAGCGTTCCCGGCGGAAGCCGCCGCAAGTTTGCCATGGCGAGATTCGAGATATTGCTGACGGCGGCGTTCGCGTCCGTGCCCGGCTGAAAGTAAATCTTGATCAGGCTCACACCGGGCAGCGATCGCGACTCGATGTGGTTGATTCCGCTTCCCAGCGTAAAGAAACGCTCGTAGCTATCTGTGATATCCGCCTCGATCTGCTGCGGCGGCATGCCAGCGTAGAAGGTCGCGACCACGACAACCGGGATATTAATTTCCGGAAACAGATCGACGGGCATACGCGCGACTGTGGTAACGCCCACGACGATCACCATGAGACAAAGCATCAGGATGAAGAACGGGTGCTTGATGGCAAAAGAGGACATTACTCGCTTACCTCCTGCGCCGCCGTTGGAATGAACGCCGCATGCGGGGACACAACTTCTCCAGGCTGATAGCCAGGCTGTCCAGAGGCGATTACGTTATCCCCAGCCTGCAGGCCGCTGGTAATCTCCACGCGGTTCGAGGTTTGAATTCCGAGAGTCACATTGCGCTTCTCGACATGGTTCGTCGCATCCACCGCCAGCACATAAGGCTGATTGACACTAGATGGGTCGCCGTTCTGCACAACAGCCTGAGCCGGCAAAATGAGAGTGTCATTCTTTTGCTGAAGTTGAATGGTCGTCTCTGCGTACATCCCTGGACTGAGACTCAGATCACGGTTCGGGACATCGACCTCGGTCAGCATGGTTCGGGTCGTGGTGTCGAGTGCGCGCGAGAAACGAATGATCTTGCCTGTAAATGTGTGCCCAGTTGCGCTGACTTTCACCTGCACATCGCCGCCAACCTGAATGTAGGGTACGTCGCTCTCCGGCACGGGCATGCGAAGCCGGAGCAGGTCGCTCTGGGCCACTTGTACCACGGGAAGTGTATTCGTGTTGTTGTCTTGTCCCGCTTGAATCAGCGTGCCGGTATCGGCGTAGCGCTTCGTCACCACACCTGTAAAGGGAGCGACGATCTGCTCGTATCCGGACATGGTTTCGAGCTGGCCGCGAGTCGCGTTCGAAACGCCGAGTTGTTCCTGCGTGGCGTTGAGCGAGGCTTTGGCGACGCCGACCTGTGCCGCCGCTTGCTGGTCTTTGGCTCGCGCGTCGTCCAACTCCTGCTCCGCGATCAGCCCCGGTCTTTCTTTGGAAGCTTCTTCCAGACGGGTGTACTCAGCGTGCACCGCGGAGTACGTCGACTCGGCGCTGACGACCTCGCTTTGTGCGCGAGTGATATCAGATTGGCTGTGGCGGACCTCGGCCTGAGCGCCCTCCACTTGGTTCTGCAGCTCTGGGACTTCAAGCAGAGCCAGGACTTGGCCCTGACGAACGCGGTCGCCAATGTCGACTTTGATCCAGCGAATATATCCCGAGACTTTGGCGTGAAGATCCACCTGTTGATAGGGCTGAAATTGGCCGGCGACGGTGAGGGAACTGGCCAGATTGCCACGCGTGACCGCGACGACTGCGGCCGCCCTGGGCTGCTCGGCAGGGGCCTTGGCATAGTGATTTCGAACGATTAAGAAGAGAGCTACCACCAGAACGCAGAGAAGCCCCGCAATCCAGAGGATCCGCTTACGATGCATGGAGCCACCTTACTTTCAATCCGGCAAATTCGGGATTGGAATCGACAACAATATATCTCCTTAAAGGGACCGGCGATCACCTAACGGTCCTATTCGATGTTCGAGAATAGGCCAGGTTTGCCGTAAATACATCGAAGTGCGGGAATCAGAAGCCTGGAGGAGGACGTTGCGTGAGGTGGGGATCGCGGAAGTCCCATCTGCGAGACCTGCAGAGGTTCATTTCAACTTGGTAAGACTTGAATGTAAGAAACAAAATCGCCTGGGCCAAAACCAATAGCGGAATGAGGTTCAACGGCTCCGGAGCCGTATCTGGTTTGAGGGCCTTTTCAAGCAAGGCCACTGTTTGGGCGGAACGCTTCTCCGTCAAAAGTTTGGCAACTGTGACGTTCGATGGAGATTGCGGCGTCTTATAAAGGGAGAGCTTCGCCTGCAATCCCCAACTGAATACGGCACACGCCAAAAAGAGAAGAGCACACTTGAATGCGAATCTGGCCGCAATTCGAGGTTGCTTTGGCATCACTCTTCTCCTTTCTCAAACAGAGCCTGTAAATAATGTAGCAAAGAATGCCCTTGTGGGGTTGCAGGAAGAGTTTGCTGGTGTTGAGGGGGGCGGCAGTGCTGCCGCTGCTGCCGACCCCGAAATTTCTCAGACCTCGATTCCGCCGCTTGAGGCTATCGGCACTCCGGATCGTGCATCCTCGTAAAACTGGCTCGGCAACGCGGCGGCCCCGACAACGTTTGCTCTGCAGGTGCTCCGCATCGGGACCGATTCGCAAACGTAGAATCGACCTCGTTTCCTCCCGCGGATTTCCTCTGAACCGCAATTCGATGCACATGCCACTTCGGCTTAATAGCCAAAGGATTCACGTAAGTATCTGAATGCACTGAGGTTACTTAGTGAACGCTTCTTTCCCGAAAAGGGAATCGCACTTGCTATGACGTTCACGTGAATAAAGTCTACTAACGTAATGGGCTTTATGGTATAGTCACCGCCGTAAGAAAATCGAATATGAAAATCTCTCAAAAAGGACTCTACGCTTTACAGGCCATGATGATGCTTGCGCGTCATCACCACCAGGGCGCCATCAAGATCCGCGAAATCGCCTACGAAGAGGATCTTCCGGAAAAGTTTCTGGAACTGATCCTGCTCGAACTCAAGAACGCGCGCATGGTCGAAAGCGTGCGTGGTGCCAAGGGTGGTTACCAGCTGCGCCGCGAACCCGCCGACATTCCCTTGAGCGAGATCATGCGTCTGATCGACGGCCCCGTAGCCCCATTCGCCGACGCCGAACAATTGCGCGTGCTCATCAACCGCGATCTGCCTCACCGCGCTCTCTATCAGGTGTTTCTCGACGTGCGCGATGCAGCTGCAAAGATCCTGGAAAATACCACGCTGGCAGATCTGATTGCCGGCGGAGGGCCTCGTTCTACGAAAGGCAAACGTGTGGTCAAGAAAAAAGAAAAAGAAAAGGGAAGCATCCTCCCTATGGTAGTCGGAGGCCAGAAGAGTGAGTAAACGAGACTTTTGCTGTAAAAGTGAGGTTTGACGCCGCTAACCCGACCTCACACGGAAGGAAAACCCTCCCCCAAGTTTTCCCGATTTGTAACACTGAATTAATGGTCCCTTAACACTCGCTTCATGAAAAACATGTAAGTTTGTGTGTCCCTAATCACCAGTAAGTTAATTGCAATTGTAGCAACGGCTGAAGTGGGCAAAGCACTGTTCCGAAACGCTCACAAACAGTAAAGGCCGCCAGTCGCGGTCCCCAGTCGTAAAAGTTTTTGCGAAAAGTTTTTTCTTGTAACCCAAACGTGTACTTCGAACAAACTCAAAAGGAGAGGATTTACATGAAACCAATCAAGCACGTATTTCTTGCAGCCCTGACCCTGGCGGCACTATCCGCTGGCGTCTGGGCAGAAGACTCGGCCTCAGGCAAGCCGGCAGCCAAGTCAACTGCCCCAGCCGCGGCCGCAGCCCCGGCGCCTGCCCCAATAACCGCAGCCGACGTCCAGTCGCTGAAAGATGCACTGGCCGCACAACAGAAACAGATCGAAATCCTAACCCAGCAACTGCAGCGCATCCAGGCGGGAAGCCAACCGAACAACGATGCCGCCATCGTTAAGAACGCGAGTGAGACGCCATCAAGCACTCCGACCCTTCAACCCGCGGTCCTGCAGATGCAGGAGACACAACCCGTAGCAGTTCCAGATCAAGGGCCCAGGATCAACAAGGACATGGAAGGCACGCTCACCCTCCACTTCAAGGGCGTCAACATCACGCCCGGCGGATTCGCCGCAGCCGAATTTTTCCGGCGCTCGCGGGCCCTCGGATCCGACATCATCACCCCCTTTAACAACCTGACGATGCCGGGAGCTTCGCAGAGCAATCTGCCGGAGTTCTTCGCTACCGCCCGTCAGTCGCGGCCAACCATTTACATTTCCAGCCGCGAGGGCCATGTGGATTTTTCCGCTTACATCTCTGGTGACTTTCTCTCCTCCGGTCTTACCTCTACCGCAACTCAGTCCAATAGCTACACTTTACGACTGCGGCAAGTGTGGGGACAGGCCAAGTTCCCTGGTGGTTGGAGCATCCTGGGCGGCCAGATGTGGAGTCTGGTGACCGAAAACAAGGCCGGAATTGCCCCCAGCGACGACACCGGCAAAACCAACGACTCTCGCCCCTCGACCATCGACGGAGCGTATAACGTCGGATTCAGCTTCGCCCGCCAGGACGGAATTCGCGTGACCAAGGATTTCGGTGGCAAGGTCGCAGTTGCCTTCGCTGTGGAGAATGCTCAGGCCACGGTAACCACGTCGTTAAACTCGAACGACTACGTGCTCGTCCAACCCGGCACGAACAATACCAACAACAGCACTTCCACCTACGGGTTCAATCCCTCGCCCGATCTCATCGCCAAGATCGCCTTCGATCCCGGTTTTGGGCACTACGAGATCTTTGGCCTCTCCGATCGTTTCCAGGATCGCGTCTTCCCCTGCGAGAACATTCAATTTGCGGGCGGAGTTGTTGTTGCATCTCTGCCAGCCTGCACCTCAGCCAGTACCCTTACCGCTGCTAGCGCGGTCAATGCCTACAACAGCACCAAGGCCGGCGGCGGCTTCGGCATCAACGCTCGTTGGGCGTTCTACAACAAGCACATCGTTTTCGGCGTGCACGGATTCGGTGGCAGCGGTGTGGGCCGCTACGGTGCGTCGCAGCTTCCCGATGTCTCGATCAACGCCGATGGAACCATCCACCCGGTCAAGAACCTGCAGGGTCTGGCCACGTTGGAATGGCACGGCAAGAAGCTTGATGTCTACAGCTATGTGGGAAGTGAGTATGCGGCCCGGACGTACAGTTTTGATCCCATCCAAAATGTCGACGTAGGCTACGGCGCGCCCACTTTCAACAACTCAGGCTGCTATACGGAAACTGCGCCGACAACAGGCACCCTGACGGGAAGCACGCCGATCGCGGGATCTCTCGCTCACTGCTCCGCTCAAACCCGTGCCGTGACGGAAGGAACGCTTGGATTCTGGTACCGCTTCCACAACGGACCTCGCGGCCGCTATCAGTGGGGCATGCAGTATTCCTATGTGAACCGCTCCACCTGGGCAGACGAAGTCCACGGCGACGAACCCCATGGACTCGACAACATGGTCTTCACCTCGTTCCGCTACTACTTGCCGTAAAACCAAAAATGGTCCCGCGTCACCCTTGACGCGGGACCATCCGGTTCTCCGACCAGTTCTAACAACTCTCAACTTTTCGGAGGGCGCCTTCCCTTCGGAAACGCCGCCGGTCCGGTTTCGGGCTACTCTCCTTTTTCCGGGCCGGTGGTGTTAACTTAATCTATGACAAGTTAGTGCCACAGTCCTGCTGCCGTCGTGGACCCGTGGAAGACCGGCGCTTCAGCGCCGCCCCAGCGGCTGCGAAAATGCAGTACCGAAAATGCAACTCCGAAATGCCGGCAGCACCGTGGAAGAGCGGCGCTTCAGCGCCGCGTAAAAGGCAGTTAAGTTCAGGGCTTTAGCCCCTGAGGTACTACGATGAACTCCAGACGCGACTTCCTCAGGTACGCATCAGCGGCCGCATTAGCAACTGGCGCAACTCCATCCCTCTTAACCTGGGCCTTTCCACAGGAACAATCCGTCGACGTCCCGGGCGAAGACGGAATGCTCCTTCGCTCGTTCCGCTTCGTCGATATCGAAACTCCGGTCGAATATTTCAACACCTGGCTCACGCCAGTGCCGCATTTCTTCGTGCGCAATCACATGTACGAACCGGTCCAACTCGATGCCAACGAATGGCGTCTCTCCATCGGTGGAGAAGTAGAAAAGCCGATCACCCTAAGCCTGGCCGATCTCTCCAAACTCGAAACTCACTCCGTCGTCAACACCCTCGAGTGCGCCGGCAACGGACGCAGCCTCCATCGCCCGCAAGTTCCCGGCATTCAGTGGGGCAAAGGCGCGGTCAGCACTGCCCGTTTCTCCGGCCCGCGTATGCGCGACGTCTTGCATCGTGCCGCGGTGAAACCCTCAGGCAAGCATGTAATGTTTCGCGGACTCGATGAAGTCCCCGGCAAAGTTCCTCCGTTCATTCGCAGCATCCCAATCGAGAAAGCGCTCGACTCCGATACTCTGATCGCCACTCACATGAACGGACAGCCGCTCACCAAGCATCACGGCTTTCCCGCCCGCGCGCTCGCGCCCGGCTGGATCGGCGCAGCATCCTGCAAGTGGCTCACTGAAATTAAATTGCTTGATGCCGAATTCGCAGGAAATTTCATGAGCCCCGCCTATCGCTGGCCGAACCAGCCAGTCAAGCCAGGCGATGCCGTGAAGCCCGAAGATACGCACCCGCTAACCGCATTGAGCGTGAAGTCGGTAATCGCAGGTCCAACCGACGGCGCAAGCGTGAGTTCAGGAAAAATAATTGTGCATGGCGCAGCCTGGGCCGGAGAAGCCGACATCACCAAGGTCGAAATCTCAACCGACAACGGCGCAACTTGGACGCCCGCGAAATTAGGACATGACCAATCCCGCTACGCTTGGCGCCTCTGGACCTACGACTGGAAAACTACGAAGCCCGGCGACTACACCCTCCAATCCCGAGCCACAGATAGTAAGGGCCGCACTCAACCCTCCACCCCAGAGTGGAATCCCAGCGGCTACCTCTACAACGCCATCGATCAGGTGAAAATCCATGTCGCATAGAATGTCTCTTGATATGTCGAGCTTTGAAAGGGCGCGGCTTAAAGCCGCGCCGCAAATCGCTTTTATGGATTGTCATCCCGACCGGAGCTTCGCATTCCCGAAGGGAATGCGAAGCGGAGTGGAGGGACCTGCTGTTCGTACGCATGCAAGAAAGAATCTTGCAACAACCGTCGCCGCCATCGTCCTCATCGCTCTATCGGCCGCTTCTCCGTTCCGCGCTCACGCCCAAAAGCCCGCAGGAGCAAGCCTCACCGCTGATCTCCCCGCCGGCTCCATGCAAGCCAAAGCCACCACATCCTGTCTCGAATGTCACGAAGCCCGCATCATCCTCCAGCAGCGCCTAAGCAAAGCCGCGTGGACCAAAGAGGTCGACAAAATGACAAAATGGGGAGCGTTAGTCGATCCCGCCGATCGCGACGCGCTAATCGATTATCTAAGCGCGAACTTCAGCCCTGACAAGCCTCCCTACGAGCCGCCGCGAACCTCAGGCGGCAGTAGCTCGAGAAAGTAGTTGCGACAAAAATTGTCTGCAATTTCATTCTGCGCGAAACTCCCCGCTACAATGTTTCCGTGCCTTTCACCATTCGGGATTTCCAGCCCGCCGACTTCGACACCCTCTGGCAAATCGATCAGGATTGTTTTCCTCCCGGCATTTCCTACTCCCGCGCCGAACTCAGTTACTACATCCGCCGCCGCTCATCATTTACCTTGCTAGCCGTACAAGCCGCAACAACCGATCCCGATCAGCCGCATTCGCAGGAAAAGCACAAAAGAAATTCTCCGCCCAACCCGACAGCAAACATCCCCATCGCAGGCTTCATCGTAGCCGAAGCCGTTCGCGCCTCCGGCCACATCATTACGATCGACGTAGTCGCCTCCGCCCGCCGCTCTGGCGTCGGATCGCTCCTCCTCCACGCCACCGAAGATCGTCTGCGCGCAGCACACTGCCGCTCAGTCGTACTCGAAACCGCCGTAGACAACATCCCCGCCCTGAAGTTCTACAAACTCCACGGCTACAGCGTAATCAAAACCCACCCCCGCTATTACTCCAACGGAGTAGACGCGCTAGTCCTCGAAAAAAATTTGTTTTAGCCGTGCTCCGCGGCCGTTCTCCGCGAACTCCGCGATGAAAGGTTCTAGCACTTCAGTTAAAGTTGCAAGAACCCACCCACTCCAATTACCTTCCCAATAAATGTCCCCCGCTACCAAAGTAGCGATCCAAGGCGAACGAGGATCCTTCAGCCACGAAGCCGCCGAGCAAATGCTGCCCAACTGTGAAGTAGTCTCCTGCCCGCGCTCCGCCGAAGTATTCCACCGACTCCAGCGCGGATCGGTCTCAGCCGCCGTAATCCCCATAGAAAACTCGCTAGCCGGAACCGTAGCCGAGCACGCCGATCTCCTCGTCACGCAAGACGTTTTCATCCAAGCCGAATTCCTGCTCCGCATAGTCCACAACGTAATCGCCGCTCCCGGCGTGAAGTTAAGCGCGCTGCGCAAAGTGCTCTCTCACCCAGTAGCGCTAGACCAATGCCGCGATTTCTTCCGCCACCATCCCCGCATCGAGCCCGTCCCGTTCTACGACACCGCCGGCAGCGTGAAGCATGTAGTAACCCACAATCTCCCCGACTCCGCCGGAATCGCCAGCCGCCACGCCGCCCGCGAATACTCCGGCAAAATTCTTCGCACCGGAATCGAAGACGACAAACGCAACTTCACCCGCTTCTTCCTGATTCGCAAATCTCCGAAGCCGCGGACCGCGACGAGAAAGGGGAGCGCAGCCAAGCTGAGCTACCGAAGCCTGATCCCGCCCAACGCAAACAAAACATCCTTAGCCTTCAAAGTAAAAAATGTCCCCGGAGCCCTCTTCAAATCGCTAAGCGTCTTCGCCCTCCGCGACATCAGCCTAAGCAAAATCGAATCCCGCCCCTTACGCGGACGCCCCTGGGAATACATCTTCTACGTAGACTTCCTCCGCGGCGACGACGAACCAGCAAGAAACGCCCTCCACGATCTGAGGGAAGTAGCGGAGCAAGTAAAAGTCTTGGGAATTTACAAAGCAAAGTAGCGCCGGCATCTCTCCAAACGCATCCGCACGAAAAGGTTTACCCCGTGTTCCCCCGTGTCCTCCGTGTTAAAAGGTTTGGCTCTTGGTTCCATCCCATAAGGAAACTGAAATCTCCTCCGCAATAGCTGCTGCACCTCCGATACACTACAAACCTTCCACAACAGGACTAGAATTCATTCTGCCAACCACGGGAAGCCTTGAAACCTTTCCCGAGGAATCACATCTAAAGCTTGAGTCAGTTACACTCAAGGAGAGCCAATGAGCGATAAGCCGCTTTCCGAGCAAGCACCTAAGCATCGGGAAATCAATGACGTACGAGCCTTGCCCGTACTTCCTGTGCGCGACACCGTCCTGTTCCCGCACGCCGTCCTGCCCCTAACCGTAGGCCGGGAGAGTTCCGTCCAACTTATTAATTCGCTCGGAGAAGATAAAACCATCGTAGTAGTGGCGCAACGCGAAGCCCGCGTTGACAGCCCCCAGGCGAGTGACCTCTACACCGTAGGCACATCCGCCGTAGTCCACAAAGTCGTCAAGATGCCCAACCAGAGCCTCTTCGTATTTGCCGAAGGCCTGGAACGCGTGCGCCTCGGCGAGTTCACGCAGTTAACCCCATTCATGGCCGCGAAGGTATCCGTAATCCCCGAGGCCCTACCGCCAGACAGCTCCGAAATCGAAGCCCTCCAGCGCAACGTGCTGACGCTGTTCCAGCAAATCGTCGCCGGTTCGCCCACGCTTTCCGACGAGCTTTCCACCGTAGCCCTGAACATCGACGAGCCGGGCCGCCTGGTGGATTTTATCGCCTCGAGCTTGCCCTCGCTTTCCACGCCCGACAAACAGGACACGCTCGAAACGCTGGACATCCGCGCGCGCCTCGAAAAAATTAATCATCACCTGGCCAAAGAACTAGAAGTCCAGCAACTGCGCAACAAGATCCAGAGCGAAGTGCAGGACCGCGTCCAGCAAACTCAGCGCGAGTATTACCTGCGCGAGCAGATGAAGGCCATCCAAAAAGAATTAGGCGAGCAGGATGAAGGCCAGCGCGACGTCGAAGACCTGAAAAAGAAAATCGACGAAGCTGGCATGCCCGACGAAGTTAAGAAAGAAGCGCTCAAAGAACTCGGACGCCTCTCGCGGATGTCTCCCATGGCCGCCGACTATTCACTCACGCGCAACTACGTCGAGTGGTTAGCCGTGCTTCCATGGAACAAAACTTCCGGCCAGGAAATCGAGATCCTCAAAGCAAAAGAAATTCTCGATACCGATCACTACGATCTAGAAAAAGTAAAAGATCGCATTCTCGATTATCTTTCCGTCCGCCGCCTGAAGCCGAACATGAAAGGCCCGATCCTCTGCTTCGTCGGACCTCCTGGCGTAGGCAAAACTTCGCTGGGAAAATCGATCGCCCGCGCGCTAGGCCGTAAGTTCGTCCGCCTCTCGCTCGGAGGCGTACACGATGAAGCCGAAATCCGCGGCCATCGCCGCACCTACATCGGCGCACTCCCCGGACAAATCATCCAGGGCATTCGCCGCGCCGAGACCAAAGATCCGGTTTTCATGCTCGACGAAATCGACAAGGTAGGCCGCGACTTCCGCGGAGATCCCGCTTCCGCATTACTAGAGGCGTTAGATCCCGAACAGAACTCGACCTTCCGCGACAATTATTTAGACGTCACGTTCGACTTGTCGAAAGTTCTTTTCATCACGACCGCGAACATGCTCGACCCCATAGCCGAGCCTCTGCGCGACCGCATGGAAATCATCGAGCTCCAGGGCTACAGCGAAGAAGAAAAACTTCACATCGCGCGCCGCTATCTGGTTCCGCGTCAGGTGGAAGAAAACGGAATCACCGCCGAGCAAATCGAATTCCCAGACGAAGCCTTGCGCTACGTGATCCGTCACTACACCCGCGAAGCAGGCGTCCGCAGCCTCGAACGCACCATCGGCACCATCTGCCGCAAGCAAGCGCGGCGTCTAGCCGAAGGCAAGACCGAGAAGCTCGTAGTCACCGAACAAATCATCCAGGAATTTCTCGGCGGCATCAAAATCCGCGTAGAAGGCGAAATCGAAGAACGCACCGAACGCCCCGGCGTCGCCGTAGGCCTAGCCTGGACTCCATCCGGCGGCGACGTGCTCTTCGTTGAAGCCAACGCCATGAAAGGCAAAGGTGGATTCACCATGACCGGCCAGATCGGCCAGGTCATGCAGGAATCCATGCAGGCCGCTCTGACCTGGGTGCGCTCGAACGCCGCGCAGCTAGGCATAGCCGAAGATTTCTTCGCCGACCACGACATTCACATGCACGTCCCGGCCGGCGCCATTCCAAAAGATGGACCATCCGCAGGCGTCACCATGGCAACCACCCTGGTCTCGCTGCTAACGGCCCATCGCATCCGTTCTCTAACGGCAATGACCGGCGAGATCACGTTAAGCGGCAACGTGCTCCCGGTAGGCGGCATTAAAGAAAAAGTCCTCGCCGCCAAGCGCGCAGGAGTCACCACAATAATTCTGCCCGCGGAAAACAAAATGAATGTGCAGGAAGACCTCACGCCAGAACAAGTCGAAGGCCTAAGCATTCACTACGTAAAAACAATCGAAGAGGCCCTGCGCGTCTCGCTACCAGCAGTAGCCGAATCGCTAGCCGCAAAAGTCTACATGGAGACGGAGTCAAAGCCAAAGCCGAAAGAGCCCAAGCCCGAAACTCCGCCAATCCGCCCCATCCAGGAGCCATCAGTAATCCAGGACAAAGTAGTAACCTGGCATTCCTGATGAGCATTCGGTAATGCAGTAGTGACGAGCATTCGGCAACTCTGTCATCCTGAGCGAAGGTTGTGCTTCGCGAAAGCGAAGCACAACCGCAGTCGAAGGACCCCAGCACAGCCAGCGCTACCGGTAACGTAGCAAGGCATTTCAATAAGCAGTCGCCCCTCCCGTGCTGTCTCGTAAAATGGGACCGTCAACAGCGCAACGAAACGTCGAGGCCAACCAAAACGCCAGCGCAAGAACTGACCCCTAACCCCTGCCCTACTGGCTCAGCTTAATAGCCAACTGCCGCTCAGGCTGCGTCATCTGCCCCCACAATTTCTGCAAGTCCTGCTGCAGCGCGGTATTCTCCGGCTCTTTATGCAGAGCCAAAGCAAACCACCGGTAAGCCGTAGGCAAATCCCGCGGAGTGCAAGTCCCCGTCGAATACATCACGCCCATCGAAGTCATAGCCCGAGCATTCGACTCCGCCGCCGGCTTCAAAATCCGCAATCCGCGATCGCAATCCTGCGCCACGCCGCGCCCATAAATGTAGCGCTCCCCATCAGTAACCGAATCGACACCACGAGCCGCAGAAGGTTTCACCGCAGCGACTCTAGCAGCAGGCTTGCGCGCTCGAGCTCGCGGAGCAGGCTCAGCCGCCGCCGGTTTCTCAGACTCAGCAGCCTCCGGAGCCTCCGCAGCTTCCGGCGCCTCCGAATTACCCGCGCCACTCTGCGCACCATTCTGTGATTCAGCATTCGCCGGAGCACCTTGTGCCGGCGCAGCCGACGGAGCATTCTGTGGAGAAGCACTCGGCGAAGAAGCATCCGATCCCGCGCCACTCGCGGCCGGATTAGGATTCTGCCCCGCACCAGTGTCCGCCGGATTCGCCGCAGGCGTGGTTCCGTTTCCACTCGCCGCAGCCGCGCCGCCAGCATTCCCCGCTCCAGAATCCGCGCCACTCGCTGCCGCATCCGGAGCCTGCTCCGCAGCCGCCTTCTTATCCCCGCCACTCACCCAATCAAATCCGCCACGCTTCCAATGCAAATACCCAAATCCCGCCAACAACGCGAGCGCAACCACAACCAGAATCAACTTCCCCCAACTCCGCCGAGGCTCCTCATCATCCTCGAGCAGATAATCCACATTAGAAGAAGGACGCGAGGCACCATGCCCGCCGTCAGCTTCACGATCATCCCGAACAGTACTCGCTCCGCCAGCAGGCGCACCCAACCCCAGAAACGAAGGCCCAGTAATCCCCACATCCGAGCGAGCCCAAGTATCAGCCCGAGCCTCAGTCGCACTAACCGCCGGACCACGCTCCACAACCGCCGCGCCAACCACCGGCGCCGCAGCCACCGGCGCTTTCGCCAGAGGCGTATCCTGCGCCACCAGCGCCGCCCCGCACATTCCGCAAAAGCGGTGCCCCTCAACATTCTCACTGCCGCATTTTCCGCAGCGCAAGCGCCCTCCTAAGATTCACTCTTCTAAGCTTAACTCCCCAAAACAACCCACCGCCAGTACGATGCAGATTCCAGCCCCATCGGCTCACCGGAATCGCCCAGAATAGATTAGCCCTTGACATTGATTTTGACCTTACCCGCGTTCCCCTAAAGTGGGATGCCCCATCTTTCGCGTCTTTTGCGAAAGAGCCTGCCCTGAGCCTGTCGAAAGGTGGGAACCACAGACGCCTGCCTCATGTGTTTACCTAAGCCGCGTCTTACCGTCATCTGCAACCTGCACCCGTGCAATCGCCCGCCGCAGCTTCAACACATCCTCTTCCCTCACCTGAACTCGCTGATACTCCCGCCCCGCAATCGCTCCCATCGAAACCCGCGGATTGCGATAAATCATCGGGCTCTCCAAAATACTTCCCAAACCCACATGGATTTCTGTGACACCCGTCTGCTCCACAATGCTCGCAGCATTTTTCTCGTTAATCCCCGAGCCGGCCATAATCACAATTCGCCCGCGCGCTTCCTTCACCACCCGCGCAATTGATTCCACGCCCTGCCACGCGCTCTGTTCTCCGCCCGAGGTCAGCAACCGGTCCGCGCCGCTCCCACAAACATCTTCCAATGCCCGCAAAAGATCCACCGCCATGTCAAAGGCGCGATGAAAAGTCACATGCAACGGACGCGCCAACTCGACCAGCTCCCGCGTGCGCTCAACATTCACATTTCCCGCGGCATCAAGAATTCCCAGCACCACGCCGTCCGCCCCAAGGTCCTTGGCGGTCGCAATATCGCGCCGCATAATCTCAAACTCTTCCGCCGTATAAAAAAAATCCCCACCCCGCGGCCGGATCATCACCTGCAACCCCACCTTCACCCGAGCGCGCACTAACTCAATCAATCCCGCGCTGGGAGTAACGCCGCCTTCCAGCAGATTGTTGCACAACTCCACGCGTCCAGCCCCGCCGCGCTCTGCGGCAATCGCCGAAGCAACCGAGTCCACGCATACTTCAACTAAAATCCCACCACCCATAGTTCGTCCGTACACGCACACTCAGGTCAACTATCCTGAAGCTTCCAGCAGTGTACAAGACGCAAAATATCTTCGCCTAAACTCGCAAACGCCTAAACTCCGCAAAGCATCCGCACACCTCCCCGCAATCTCCAGATCACCTCACTGCACCACAATCCTCCCAGTCATCTTCGGATGGATCGTGCAGTAGTACGAATAAGTTCCCGCCTTGCTAAACGTGAACGAGAATTTTTCATCCGTATCCAGCACCTTCGACTTAAACACGCCATCCGTGCTCACGGATGTATGCGGAATATCATCGCTGTTCGTCCACGTAACCGTAGTCCTGAATCTGCAAACTGGACCCGCACAAAATCCCACCCCCGCGTGAAAAGGAGAGGAGCAAACGCGGAGGTGAGCACGACGACCATCACTGGAGATAACCGGCAACCTGCCCGTTTATTCCAGAGCAGCCGAAGATTCATTCGATCGCAATAGGGAGGTTTTGTCTGAAAACTGAGAACCGAAAACTGAGAACCGAAAACTGAGAACTGAGAACTGAGAACTGAAGCCAAACTAACCGGGGAAGAGCGCCCCAGTGCCAATCCAGAATTCCGCAAGTGCCTGAAGGTTTTTCTTATAAGTGCGCGTCACCGTATATTCTTTTCCACCCTCAACTCGAAGGCAATATTCTCCCGTCGAAAGCGGCCAGATTTCTTCTACAAACGTTGCGTTCACGAGCACAGACCGGTGAATGCGGATGAATCCATGGGCTTCGAGCCTCTCAGCCACCACCGAAATAGACTCGCGCAGCAGATAAGAACTCGCATTCTGCCGAAGCGAAACGCATTTTCCCTTGGCGTGAACAGCGACCACGTCGCCCAGATTAATAAAGAGAATCTTCCCCCTGACTTTGATCGCCACCCGCAGTGCCTGTGCCTTCGCCGCTGTCCGCAACCTCAGCACACTTTTCGTCGAGTTCGCCGTCTGCTCCCCCATGTCGCGTGCCATCACCAGGGCCGCATTCGAATGCTGCGCCACGGGACCAACCAGCGCATCGCTAGCGCATTCCAGACTCGACACCTCGCCAGCCGTACCCAACCCCAGAGTGTTCATCGCGACTCCTACATTGCAGGCGAAGCCGTTCCATCCGACCACATACCAGCGGGAATCATGAACACATCAATCGGTTCCGGAGCGCCACTAAACTGCGGATTCAGCATCACCGGAGACTTTGGCACATCCGCGCCCCACACCGCTCCGTCCATCAGCGGCGTATAAAACATCAGATGAGCGATCCAGCGGTGATCCCCACTGTCGGTTAGGTATTGGTCTTTCGACATCATGTAACTCATCCCACCGGGCTCCAGCGCTGGCAGCTCCTTCTTCTCGTAGGCAACTTTGAAGGCATCAATGATCTGCTCTTTCGACTTCCCCGCCAGAATCATCTCCGTCCTCTTATACGTAATCGGCAGGACCGTTCTTGCCGCCGGCGGATTAAAGCACAGCGGACCTCGAACGTTTGGATTCCAAAAATTTGCCGCCAATTCCCCCTCGAATGGACCCATCCACGCCCGCTCCACCGCACACACAAACCCATTCTTGCCCTCAACGGCAGTCTCGTATCCATGGCGCCCGAGCACAAGAATCGTCGCGTCCCGCGATATCGCCTCCGGCGCCGCGCTTCTCGCCAGCGCGATCTCAGCATTGCGATCCGCCATCAGGTATTGCTCGACCGGCGCCATGCTCGGATACTTCGTCGCACGATCCGCTGCCCTTACCCGCCACGCCGTACCCAAAACAAGAATCAGCGCGAAGCTCAGAGAGGCAACCATTTGGAATCTTTTTCGGTTCATCTTTTTCTCCAGTGCCGAGTGAATCTCCTCGCAGCTCTCGACAGCATGCGCTCACGCGCGACCATTCCACAAACATACATACCGGTCGGTATGCACAAATATTAGAACTAACTTACAACGATGCGATCACCCTCGCTTGTGGTTGCCCCGTGACGGCAAAGAACGCAAAGATCGCAAAGATTCCAGCCAGCCCACAATGTTTCTGATCCCAGCCTTCATCACTTTCGGATCCTGCGCATTCTTCGCCAGCGAGCCATAGCCTTCCACCATCGCGATCAGCAAGCCGGCAGCGTCATCGGGCTTTACGTCCCGCCGAACGCTTCCCTCAGCCTGCCCACGCCGTAAAATTGACGCCACCGCCTCGCGCCATGCATTAAACGCCGTCTCCAGCCGCTTCCGGAATCCCGCATGCAAAGGAGACATTTCCTGCGCCAGATTGTTCAGCGCACACCCGCCCCGCACAATCACAGGCTGAACCGGTATGTTTCGAACAGCGCCAATCAAAGCGTCGATAGGATCCTTGTCCGTGAGTAGAGGACGAACCCACGCCAGCCGAACGTCAGGGCCGATGACCTCATCCACCACCGCGTACCCCAAAGCTTCCTTGCTGTCGAAGTGATAATACAGCGCGCCCTTCGTAACCCCAGTCGTCGCCAGAATTGTTTCCAGGCTGGCGCTCTGGAAGCCCGCTCTATAAATCTCTCGCGCTGCCGCCTGCACCAGCCGCTCCCGCGTCCGCTCAGCATCGCGAAACCGGCCCACCTTGCGTTTTCCATTCTTATGTGCAACTAACATACCAACTAGTATGTATGTTAACCCTAGTAGCGTCAAGCAATATGCACCCCTGCAATCCGGTTTTTAGTAGACATTCAGTGTCGAACTCTGCCCTTTGGTAGATTTCCTCGTCAACTCAGCTTCTTCAGCGCTCTGCACATATTCGCTATTCACGTCTGTCTGTGGACCGCGCATGTACGCTCGTTCCCGATTTCCCCACGCCCGTAGTCCAGCGCTCAAACCAGCGCCATCCGTGGCCTTCCGAATGCTATTGAGCATGTCGTACGTGCGCGGAAAAGTTCTCGAATCCGGGAACTACTCCAGCGAATTTCAGAAAACGAAAATTTCAGAAAACGAAAAGAGATAAACCAATGCGATCCAAAACATCGAGCAGGTTATTCGTGCTGATAGCAGTTCTGTCCCTGGCGCTCTCCAGCTTGTTGCTGGTTTCCAGTCTCTTCGCGCAAGAGACTACAGGCGGATTGCAGGGCACCATCAAAGATCCCAGCGGCGCTGTGGTCCCCAAAGCATCGGTGGTACTCACTGGCACCTCGCTCGGAGGCGAGAAGAGCCTCGATACCGATAGCAGCGGCTACTACCGCTTCGCCAACCTGCCACCGGGCACGTACACCGTCGTGGTCAAGGCCGCGGGATTCTCTGAATTGAAGCGCGACAATATCACCATCGAAGTCGGCCACCTTCCCACGCTCGATCTCGTCCTGGCCGTCGGCGCAGCCGGCACCGTCGTCGAAGTAAATAGTCAGGCGCCCGTCATCGACGTCACCACCAACACCAATCAGACCAACGTCACGCAAGACATTCTCGATAACACTCCGCACGGCTACTCTTTCCAGTCGGTGATTCAATTCTCGCCGATGGCTCGCAATGAACCTCTCATGGGCGGTTCAGCCGGCATGACCGGCAACTCCGGCGGCTCCCTGCCCGGCAGCGCCGGCAACGGAAACAACGTCGGCTTCTCCGTCGGCGGCGGCGCCGATTCTGAAAATCAGTATCTCGTCGAAGGCCAGGACACGGAAAATATCTCCGGCGGCGCTTCCGGCGCAAACGTTCCCTTCCAGTTCATTCAGGAAGTTCAAGTCAAGAGTTCAGGAATCGAAGCCGAGCATGGCGGCGCTCTCGGCGGCGTAGTCAACGTCGTTATGAAGAAGGGTCAGAACGCCTATCACGGATCTTTTTTCGCCACCTATGAAGGCGATCCGCTCAACGGCAGCACGAACGCCGGCTTGCGTTACAACCCCAACGGCGCGCCCTTCGGCGCCAGTGCAGCCGGCCCCGGCTTCGACGACAATTCCCAGCTCTATCAGCCGGAAAGAGATCACTACCGCATCGTTCAGCCCGGCTTCACCGTCGGCGGCCCCATCCTGAAGGACCGCTTGTTTTTCTTTTTCGGTTTTGCGCCTCAGTACAACACCGTCGGCAGAAATGTCGATTTCACCGACAGCTCAAACCCCATCAATATTCCTCTTGGCCTCGGCATCCAGCACTTTACTCAGGATCAGCAAACCTACTTCAGCACCGCCCGCCTCGACGCCGTCCTGACCCAGAAGATTCGCGTCTTCGGTTCGTGGCTCTACCAGTACCAGCGCGAGAGCGGCGACAGCTTGCCGGCGCCCGACTCAACTACCGGCTTGCCCAACAGCGGGCTCATCTTAGGTACGAGCCCAGTAACCGGAATCAATAGTCCCATCACTCAGTATTCGCACGGTCTCGGTTTCTCCAACCCCAACGCCACCTACAACGTCGGCGCTGACATTACTCTTACTCCTAAGATCGTCGCCACCACGCGCTTCGGCTACTTCTTCAACAACTATCACGACTCCGGTTGGCCCACCACGGGCGTAGACCTGAGTTGGCAAACGAGTGGCCAGGGCGCATTTCAGAACTGCGTGCCCGCTGCGACATGTACTCCGAGCGTCGCTCTGCCGGCCGCCTTGCAGCTGCCTGTCAACACCAGCACCGACCCCTTTGATCAACAGTTCACTGAGGTCAATGCCAGCAAGCACTACCAGTTCAATCAGGACGTAGCGTTCTTCAAGAGCGGCTGGTTCGGGACCCACAACATCAAGGGCGGCTATCAATTCAACAAACTCTCCAACGTGATTAATCAGCACGGCAACGTTCCCCTGGTGGATCTGTATCTTGGTGCCGGCAACGACCACGGAAATCAAAACACACAAAACGGCGTCAACAATTGCGCTACTCTGTCTGCGGAATGGGGTGGCTGCGCCGGCGAGTACGGTTATGTGATCATCAATGACTTCGCCACCGTGCTGAAAAATAGCTCTGGTGCGCTCGTCCCCGCCACCGATCAGAACCATGCCTTATTCATCCAGGATGCCTGGACCGTCGGACACGGTCTCACCCTGAATCTCGGCGTCCGCTTCGAAAAAGAAAGCCTGCCTGCCCCTCCGGGAATCGGGATTGCCAATATCAAGACCATCAGCTTCTCGTGGGCCGACAAGATTGCTCCTCGCATCGGAGCCGCTTGGGGCTCGCGCGACGGCAAGATGAAAATCTTTGGCAGCTTTGGCGTCACCAACGACGTGATGAAGCTGCTCTTGGCTCAGAGTTCGTGGGGCGCTCAAGGATTCGAGAACTGCTACTACCCGCTCGGTCCTGATTCAGCCGGAACCTTTACCAACGCTGATCTCACTTCTACTATCGCCTTCACCGCTTCCGATCGCGCTTGCCCAACCGGCATCTCCACCTCGCCTGCCAACTTTGTCGGCGGCGTAACTCCGCAATCTCTCACCGACGGCGGCACTGGCGTTTCGCTGATTGAAAACGTCAACTTCCGTCCCGAAGAACCAGTCGCCCCCAGCCTCAAACCCTATCGCCAGCACGAGTACGTCGCCGGGTGGGATTACCAACTCAACAAGGATTGGGCCTTCGAAGCCCGCTATGATCGTCGCCGCCTCGATCACGTCATTGAGGACGCTTCGTTGTCCGATCCCAGCGCCTTCGAAATCTATACCGTCGTCAACCCAGGCCAGGGCGTAAACAAAACGCTGAATGGCTATGCCAACTTCCTCACTTCTCTTGGCGACGCCTACGGCCCCGGCACATCCGCCTTCAACGGCAATCCAGCCACGCCGTTCGGCACCTGCACCGGTTGCCCCAATAACCCAGTCGCCATTCGCGACTACGATGGCTTGGAATTCCGGCTGACCAAATCGCAAGCCAGGGGCTGGTCTGGAATGTTCAGCTACACCTATAGCCGGCTCTGGGGCAACTACGCCGGCCTCACCACCACCGACCAAAGCGATGGCGGCATCACCGGACGCAACTCGCCTGACACCACCCGTTCGTTCGATGAACCGTTCTACTACTTCGGCGCCAACGGCAAGTCCACTGACGGGCCTCTGCCCACCGACCGTCCCAACGCGTTCAAAACTTACGCCTACTACGCCATGCCTTGGCGCGGCAACTTCAGAAAAAACACCACCACCTTCGGACTCTTCCAGGTCGCCTACTCCGGCAGCCCGATGAGTTCGTTCACAGACGTGGGCCTCGCCAACCCCGATGGCGCAAGCAACCCAGCTGTGCTCGAAGCCACTTACATCTTTGGCCGCGGCAACTGGTCAAACATCACTCAGGACGCGAACGGAAACATTACCCTGGGCGCTCCCTACGCGCGCCGCACACCGTGGTACACCCAGACCGATTTCAACCTTCAACACTCCGTCAAGGTGAACAAGAACAACGAGAACCAGGTACTCAACTTCAACGCAACCTTCACCAATCTGCTCAATCAACACTCCGTCACTTCGTACTGGGAAGGCTTCAACTCGAACTACTTAGGTTCGGTGTTGTTGCCAGGCGGACAGAGCATTTTCAGCGGCGCAGCTTTCTACCAGGCCGCTGAAACCGGATACAGCGCACAAGCCGCTGCCAACGGAAACGGGACCCCTGCGAACGGCATCGTTCTCAACGGCATGTACGGTCAACCGAACCTCTGGCAGCTCTCGCGTCACATCCGCCTCGGGGGAACGTTCACCTGGTAGCGGAATGCACACAGCCGAGCATCTTCGGGAGGCCCGCCTGGGGGGCCTCCATTTTTTTCAGCAAGGAATAACACGCGCGCTCACCTCACCCATGAGAGCTAAAACAAACGAATCGGGGACCCATGAATACGAACGCTCACACAAATACTGACGCCGCAAATATTCAACCGATCGTCAACTCCGCTCGCCAGGAGTTACGCCAACTTCTCCAACAACGCGCCGACATCACCAAGCGCATCGGGACCATCAAGCAAACTATCCTGAACCTGTGCACCCTGTTCGGCGAAGACGAACTGAATGACGATGACCTGCGCGAATTCGCGGAGCATAAGCCCGCAACCCGCCGTCCCGGCCTAACCCAGGCCTGCCGCACCGTCTTAAGAAAGCTGGACCGCCCCCTGACTGCGCGAGAGCTAAGCGAGCATATTCAACAGCACGATCCAATCACTGTGCGATCCTCGAAAAATCTCGCCGCGGCGGTAGCCGTGATACTCGAGCGCCTGGTTCAATACGGAGAAGCCCGCGTAATCCTCAGCCAAAACGGCCGCCGCGCCTGGCTCCCAATATCAAACCCCGAACCCGAAGCCCAGCAAAACGCCCTCCAGTAGCCCATCCCCATCCTGTCATTCCGACAGGAGTCGGACCCTGAGCGAAGCCGAAGGGGACGGCGGAGCGGAGGAACCTGCTGTTTCGCTAGCGCAAGAGTGGCAGCGTGGAACCAACACTCCGCGCTCGAACGCCCGCAGCGCCGTTCTTGAAGTTGCCCTCGCCGCTGCAACCGTGGAGCCGACACTCCCGTCCGCTGCCTCCGCCGCTGATCTTCGAATGCTGCCGCAGGAAGGTTCGTATCAGCGTATGCCCTCAGCCGTACCCAAAAGCAGCAGCGCTGAGCGCGCGTAACGCTCTTCGACGCGGCGCGCTTTGCGGCGCAACTCGCGCGGCCTCTAGTCCATCTCGCGCAGGCAGTCGAGAATTGCCCCGCGACTCAGCTTCCTGCCGCTCAATTCTGTTCTCCCCAATCGCTGTGCCTTCCTCGCGGAGGCACTTTACATGGGGACATTTCTATTGTGGTTTCAAGGGGACACTTTTAATGTGGTTCAACAGTGTCTGTACTAGTCCAGTGGATGGGTACACCTGTTTCCGTCCAGAAAGGCTCACGTTGGCAAACCTAAGGCGAATTTAATCCACCCCATTGGCAATCAAGATGGTGGGCAAACCGCAGACGCCTCGCAGCCCTGCCTCGATTGCAGATGTTCGCAAGACTGGTCCCTTGAAGTCGAGCACTCTTGCTTAAGCAAGCTGCCCGAACGTTCAAGCAAACCTGAGCTCTGACTCTTCGAGTTAGCGCGCCTTGATCTTCAGTCTCCGCCGACTTGCGCCGCCGACGCTGAGGGTTTCGCCGGGCTCATTAGACTATCCAGTCTCGCCCGCAAGCGCGCTATTGTAAGCGAATGAATCTGCGAGACGCGGGACTCCCCGATTCCCATTACGGCTCCTACTTGCTTCATTGTAAGTTCTTCAAAGTAATAAAGAGCCAATATCTGTTGCTCTTTTTGAGGCAACTCGGCAATCACCCCTGCCAGAATTTGCTTCCTCTCAGAGCGCAGACAAACGAAAAAGGGTGTGTCCTCGATAGGGCTAGGCAGAGAGTCACAGAGATCTTCGACCTTACCATCCAAGGAAGATTCAACATTGAGACTGATGACTTCCAGGCCGTGCAATTTGGTGAGAAGCTGCTGAAGCTGACGCAAATCGAGCTTCAATTCTTGCGCGATTTCTACGTCCGTGGGAGCTCCGCGGAGTTCCATGCTGAGTTTGCGCTTCGCCTCTTCAATTTGCCGGGCCTTGCGCCGCAAGTCCCGAGATCCCCAGTCGATCTTGCGGAGACTGTCAAGAATGGCGCCCGTTATCCGGAACTTGGCATAGGAACCAAACTTCACTTGCTTGGAGCGATCAAACTTGTTGATCGCATCGATCAGGCCGATGATTCCCTCATGCAGCAGGTCTTCAAATGGCACTTGCTGCGGCAGGCGTTCGTGAATTCGCCGCGCCAGATACCGAACCTGGTGCAACCCTTCGAGCAGGATGCGGTCACGCTGCTCTTTCTCTTGACCTCCTATGTACGAGGGTGCGGTATTCTTGCTCAAAATCCAGCCCTCTGACAGGTCCGGCACGCAATTCCGGTGCTGGGAGCAAGGGAGCAATCGGTGAACGCTTGAATTCGTACTCTGCCAGAATCAGACTGAAGGCTTGGTGAGGAATGCGAAACGGCTTTTGCTGGAATAAAAGAAGCTATAGCGAAAGCAGTTAAATCGTTGTTGCGCTGTTCGCCTTGCATTCGGGACACTCCCGAGCGCTGACTGCGGCAAAGGCCCTCCTGTAAATTTGACGCAGCAGACGGCCAGCGTGCGGGCATAAGCAAAGAAGTCACGCTTGGAACATTGCACGGTGACTGCCATGAAGGAGGGTCTGTGGCTAAGAACCTTCTCAGCTTCTCCGGCCGTTATATGAAAAGGGGCCGATTCCCGGACTGCGAGAGTGAGTTTTGGAAGGGGAAGTAAAGATGCTCGGTCAGAATCGCGTCTCCACCTTGTACCAGAATTGAAGCACGCTCCATCACGTGCTGCAACTCACGCACGTTGCCCTTCCAGGGATGCGCTTCCAGAACGCGGATCGCCTCCGTGCTTAATTGTGGGCAGGGCCCGTTCATCGCGGCTGCTATGTAAGCTAGAAAGTGCTCTGCCAAGGGAACGATGTCGATCCGCCGTTCGGTGAGGGGCGGCAGTTTTAGGGGAAAGACAGAGAGACGATAAAAAAGATCCTCGCGAAATTCTCCCCGCCCGACGCGCCCAGCCAAATCCACATTGGTGGCGGCAATCACCCTTACATCGACCCGGGTCACCTCGCTGGTACCTAAACGTTGCACCTCCTTCTGTTCTAGAGACCGCAACAGCTTGGCCTGCATTCCGAACGGCAGTTCACTCACTTCGTCCAAAAACAGCGTCCCACCGTGAGCTGAGGGAATGCGTCCTACCCGAGCCTGTACTGCTCCGGTGAATGCCCCGCGGGCATGGCCAAACAGTTCCGCCTCAAACAAAGCTTCTGGAATGGCAGCGCAGTTCACGACCACAAAAACCCTGCTCGCGCGCGGACTCAAGGTGTGCAGCGCCCGCGCCACCAGTTCCTTGCCACTTCCAGTCGGCCCTACTATGAGCACCGTCGAGGTCCGCGGAGCAACCAGTTTCGCCAGACGATAGACTCTCTGCATCGCTTCGCTACGTCCAATCATGCCGGGTAACGGCTCACATTTATACTTCTCAAACTCATTTTCTTTCGTGGCTTCCTCACTCCCCGAGGAACGGTCTTTCTGGGCCATCCCCTTGATCAGCGAGTCCGGGCCTTGCTGCCAGGTCTTCCCCACGTCTTGCCCCGGGAATGCGGCCTCCGAGTCGAGCAATACTAACTGAATTTCTGGAAACCGCTGCCGAATGATCGCGCTCAGTTCTTCACTGTCTAAATCTGGAAGGCGGCGATCGAGAAACAGAACACGCCATTTTCCATCCTCCAGCTTCGCCAAAGCCTCGGCGCCACTGAGCACTTGTTGCACAGATCTCCAACGGCCGGTCAGACGGCGCTGAACCTGCTCCCCGAACACACTGCTGGAGCTGGCAATTAGCGCCTCCGAGTTATCATCGATGATCGGTAACGCTGTCATGGCACACATTTCGAGTCTCGTGCCTCCGAGCGCGGTTCATGAAGATTGCGCTAAACGAAAATGAAACTTACAAGTTCCCGCTGCTGGCGAAGTCAGGCAACCGGATCGTGATTGTTTCCAGAACGTTTACCAATGTGCGTTCCCATTGCCCGCCCGTTTGCTCCCAGGTTGCTTGCGCGACCAACAGACCTAGTTCAGACCGTGAGACTACAGGTACCGGTTCTCCGGCATACCAGTGAACATGAATGCAGATCTCGGTCGAGGCAGCAGCGGCTTCGACGCGCATGGCACTGCCCGGAGCGGCCAGATTCAAAGTGGATTCCAGCAGCCGAAATACTGCACTGACCAGTCTTCGCCGCCCCGCCCTAACCCTGAGCGAAAAAGCCGAGGAAAAGTGGAGCACGATGCGAACGCCCTTCGCCTCGGCCACGCAGCGGAGATCGTCTGCCGTATCCCGCAGAAGAGGCTTTAGGTCAATCGTTTCCAACTTCTCGTTTATTTCTTCCTTCATATCCGCCACTTCCATGATTGCCCCGACTAAGGCGCGCATGCGCTCCGTTAATTTCAGGCCTTCGCGCAGGCCTTGGACATACTGTGCGTCGCTGCGCGGACTGGCCAGTGCTACCTCCATGCAGCATTGCAGTCCAGTGAGCGGTTGGTTCAAGGCATGTAGCAACTGTGCCAGCGGACTGCGCTTCGCCATCTGCCGCGGACAATCATCGGCTGGCGAGGCCGCGGATCGTCCAGCATCCGGCCCGGTTGCCGTCACGCCAGTCCTCCGGCTTCGCCCCGCAGTTCGTAGCCCACCCCGCGCACCGTGTGGATCAGTTTGCGGGGATGTTCTGCATCCACCTTTCTCCGCAAATAGTTGATGTAAACGTCCACGACGTTGGTCGTCGTATCGAAGGTCAGATTCCACACATGTTCGATGATCATGGCGCGGGAGACCGGCCGGCCTGCGTTCCTCATCAAATATTCCAAAAGCGAAAATTCCTTGGAGGTGAGTTCAATTCGGCGACCCGCCCGCTCGGCGCGATGTTCCACGCGATCCAGCTTAAGATCGTCCACGACGATGACCGACTCCGACGGCAAGTGGCTGCGCCGCAGCAGGGCGCGAATGCGCGCGGATAATTCGCTGAACGAAAATGGTTTCGGGAGATAATCGTCGGCTCCCGTGTCCAGACATTGCACACGGTCTTCCGCCCGACTGCGCTGGCTCAGTACAAGCACCGGCATGGTCGGCCTCCGCAGCCGCAGATGGCGCAACACCACCACTCCATCCACTCGGGGCAGACTTAAATCGAGGATCAGCAGATCGTAGTCGATCTCGCTTCCCATCGCCCGCGCCCGCTCCCCATCCTCGGCCACATCCACCGTGTAGTGTTCCCCTTGCAACCCCTGACGCACAAAACTGGCCAGTGCGGCGTCATCTTCCGCAATCAGAATTTTCATATGTTGACCTTAATCACAGCCCGATTCTAGTTAGAAATCGCTCAGTTGAGACGGAAACTTCTCCGCACGAAGGTGAGGATTTCCAGAAAGGAAGCGCAGTTCCAAAACGGGAAGAAGCGAGGATTGCTGCGCCCCGGCATGGTAAGCGCCGAGGTGGGCCACTCGGGCACGCGTAAGTCACAGTCCCTCTTGTGAACATTGGTTATCTAGTCCGGTGTTCAGACGCTCGATAAAGTGGACTCAAGGACTCTCCCGTGGAGCGTTCTCTTGAACCCGTTCGAGAGGCAAATAGATGTCTTACCGCTCACCCGATCCAGCGCAAAGCGCGGTTCTTTTTGTTATCCTTTTCTGGGTACTCTTAATCAATGCCTGTTCGGGAGTCTCTGTCCCCACTAATGGCAGTCCTGGCTCGGCAACCACTTCAACCCCTACCCTGGCGATTTCCTCAACGCTTCCTTCCGCAACTCTCGGGTCGATTTACAAAGCCACGCTCAGCGTAAATGGCGGAACGGCACCTTATGCTTTTTCCATTGCGTCTGGTCAACTGCCAGCAGGGGTGCAACTCGGCGGTACGAGCGGATCTATTTCTGGGACACCGACTGCTGCTGGAAGCTTCAGTTTTGCCGTCTCGGTTTCAGATTCCAAGGGACTCACCAAGCAGCAATCCTTACAAATAACGGTCGCAAGCACTCCGATAACGAATTCGGGAAACTCGTTCTCAAACGTTCAGCATGCCGGGGGATGGGGACAAGCCGGGCAGGGACCGCCAAATTATGTAGACTGTTCGCCATCACCCTGCGACGGAATCAGTTTCTCAATGAGTCAGGGAATCGCTTCCCCTTCGATGAGCGGAGAAGCAACGCAATTCAACCTCGGTGGCACGGCTGTTTTTAACGACGCTTTATTCAACAACCACCTGATCGGTCCTTTTTCCTCGCAAGGCATGCCCGACAATAACCAGACTCTGGTGCCGACGTATCACAACTTCACTTACGATGTGTACTTCTATGGAACCAACCTTGAACTCTCGCAGGCGCTGGAGTTCGACGTCAATCAATTCTTCGACAACCTCGGTTTCATCTGGGGTCACGAGTGCCGCATTGCGGGCGGCAATGAATGGGACATCTGGGACAACGTAAATCAGCACTGGGTTCCCACCGGGATAGCTTGCTACCCGAATAACAATTCATGGAACCATTTGACGATTGAGGTGCAGCGTACCTCCAGCAATCAGTTGTTGTACGAGTCAATTACTTTGAACGGCGTAACCACCCCGGTCAACCAATACTACAATCCCGGTTCAACGGCGGGTTGGTATGGAATTACCGTCAACTATCAGATGGACGGAAACAATAAACAATCGCCTTACACGGTATACCTTGACGACTTTAGCTTCACTTACGAGTGAAGACCTTCTTCCAATGAACGCCAGAAACCATTCCGACAAAGGCCGATGAGAAATACGCCAAACCTTCGGTTGGCTGCCATCAGTCAGCTAGCAGCGCTGCGCCGACGCTAAATGCGTGAATCGCCAGCGCAGCCTCCCCCGTAGTGGACATGCCGTGAAAACAAAACGCCAAGGCTCATTGAGTCGTGGGACGCATGTCGATCAACACTGCTCCAAACCTCCTTTGCCAAAGACGGTGATTGGTTACTGCCCTACCCATCGCGAAGGAACCGGGAGGCAAAAAACAATACTAAAACAAGAAATTGTTATATGCAGTAGCCAAGATCTTCGCCGTTGGAGACTCTTCCCCAGACTTCCAAACCGAACCGGAAAAGACAATGCTAATGGAGCGGCACCGTTGCTCGCATGCTTGTCCCGCAACCATCGGATTCTATTTCCAGTCTGCCGTTCAGTTCGTGCAATCGCTCGTGCATTCCAGCCAAGCCGACCCCGGTTTCTGCACTTAGTCCATGGAGCAGCCGCAAGCGCTCTTCTGGTATACCCTTGCCGAAATCTCGTATCTCTAGAGTCACAGCTTCGGCTTCATGTTGAAAACGGATGTTCGCCTCCGAAGCTCCTGAATGGCGATGTACGTTAGTCAAGCTCTCCTGCAACACACGGAACAGAGCGATCTCCACTTTCTTCGGCAGCCGTCCACACGAATTCGCAATGTCCGCTTTTATGTTAATTCCGCTGCGCTTGGCGAACCCGTCGATATACCACTCAGCGGCGCAAGCGAATCCCACTTCGTCCAATAACGGCGGATGCAGCAGGTACGACATGGTTCGAATTTCTTCGATGGCTTGGTCAACCAGTTGCGCGACATCGGCAACAAGCGCCAGAGTGGCCGGGTCTTCTCTGAAGTTTGCCTCGAGGGACGAAATACTAATTCTTAGCGCAGCCAGTGTTTGGCCGGTGCTGTCGTGCAAATCGCGGGCTATCTTACGTCGCTCTTCATCTTGCACTTTAAGCAAACGCTGGGAGAGTCTTTGTAGTTCTGCTGTGCGTTCCAGAATTAGAGTTTCAAGTTCGGAGTGGGCTTGTGACCACTGCTTTGACAGAATCCACATAAGTCCTCCTTTTGGTGCGGTGGGGAGACAACAGCGTTTCGTGTTCGAGGGGCTGGATTGTCCCATGCTGGGAATCAGGAGTCTGGTCGAAATTGCAGACGGCACTGTAGCCGAATTGTTTCGGAGACATCTCGGAAACATATAGAGAGCTGTAACCAGGATAGAACTTGGACGAAAGGTGAAAACAATGAGTTGGAGCGCACTACCGCTGTAACTCATCCTTTTTCGTCTCGGTTCCACTGCTGATGCCCAATGGAGGTTGCAATTACAAAACCATTCAACCTAAGAAAAACCTAAATCGGCTCGAGGGCAACGAATGTGATCAAAACCTCAAAGTTTCCCGGCATATTGAGCACGCGGCGAACAGACGATTGAAGCTCGGTCTCAGACACGACAAAGCCGAGATTAGCAAGTTGTTCCAATCGGTCCAAACTCTGAGATCACGGGGCGGCGCTGCGGAAAAACCGACGGTGCAGTTTGGCAGCAACGACCCGTCCATAAAAAACGAAAACCCTCCAAACAAGGGTCCGGTCAGAACTCGGTCGATTCGGACTTCTAGCTCTTCTCTAGCCTCTAGGCTTTGCGCCGGTTAGTAGGTTTTGCAATGCCTGAATTAGCGAGAATGAATTGTCCTCGAACGATTCCGTCGATTTCATAAGAAAAGCCGCCGCACCCTCTTTTAAGAGCTTGGCTTCGTTGGCTTGCCCCAGTCCACTCAACACAATGACGGGGACGTGTTTCACTAGAACGTCGCTCTTAAGAGCCCGAAGAACATCGACTCCTGACACTTTGGGCAACATCATATCGAGCAGGATAAGATCGGGAATGTTCTCGCGAGCGGAGCGGAGACCCTCCTCTCCGTCCACCGCATAGATCACTTCGTACCCAGCTTTGACAAGCGCTCGTCCATTTGCTATTCGCTGGAACTTACTGTCTTCGACCAGAAGTATTTTCATGTTTTATAGTCTCGTATTCTTCAGCTCATCATCCGGGAGCTGGTCGGAATCGTATTTCGACTAACATGCCGCGACTTTTCACAAAAACTTAGCGCAGTATCTCCCTAAACTGCGCCCTTCAGAGGAAAACAGCGGACGGGCGAGGATAAGGTCCAATGAGTTCCTTTAACCCAACTCCCTGGAATCAATTTACAACCCTTGCATAGGGTGGAATTTGTTCACAATTGCGCGGTGCTCCGAAATGAAATTATGCGATTGTTCCGATTTGGGAATGAGTTGCCGATTGAGGGGTTTGTCGCTGTCCTAAGCACCTATTGCTACTGAGGTTGAGAGACGGAATGTATCTGGTTTTCCTCCGGTGCTACCTCTCAAAAAAGTGATCGCAAAGAGTCGTCGTCAATACGGCTCTCAGCCGCCTGCCAATGAACAAACTCTCTGGCGAGAATGTGCGTTGGTTTTGGAAACTCCCTTTTCTCGAGACCAGACTCAAGGTCTGCCTGTTTGCCCATGTTGGCAATCACCGTCCCATGTCTTCGTCTTCATTGTCTTCCGCTCTCTTGACGAACTGCCCCTGTGCTCAGTTGGCTGATGGGACAATTGCGGGACGTAGTCATCTATTCACCTGGATCTACATGGGACGGCCCGGCTGATTTATTCGGTACTTAAGTTGCGCCTGCCAGGATATTTCGTGCCCCGGAAGTGTTGGCTTAGCCTCCCACCGCTGCACCACGAGCATTCTGGTTCTTGGCCAACAGCTCAAAAATAGCTTGGTCGTCGGCGGGGCGCGAGAAAAAGTATCCTTGCGCCATCTCACAGTTGAGCTGCTTGAGCTGCTCTACCTCCTGCTCGGTTTCTGTCCCTTCGGCGACCACCTGCAAACCCAGGTTGTGGGCGAGCACAATAATGGCCCGCACGACCTCCAGGTTTTCGAGGTCGCTGTCCACGTTGGCAATGAACGCTCGGTCGATTTTCAATGTGTCCACTGGAATCTTGCGCAGACGACTCAGTGAGGAATACCCGGTCCCAAAATCATCGACGCTCAAACGCACCCCAAGCGCCTTCAATTGCGCCAGCACGGGACTCGACTTTTCTGCGTCGCCCATGGCGATGGTTTCAATAATTTCGACCCGTAAACAGCCGGGATCAACCCCTGTCTCCCGGAGGGCATTAAGCATCTCGCTGGTCAGGCCGGGCTGAGCGAGCTCTTGCGCAGTCATGTTTACGCTCATGGTGAGAGGCGGGGTGCAGGGAAATTCAGCTTGCCAGAGTCGCAGACGTTGGCAGGCTTCGCGCAACAGCAGCCGATTCATTGGAACGATGAGTCCGGTTTCTTCCGCAACCGCAATGAATTCGATGGGAGACAAAATGCCCTGCGGACGTTGCCATCGCGTCAGAGCCTCGAAGCCGACAATCCTTCCCGTTTGCAACAATACAATGGGCTGGTAGTAAACGCGGAATTCCCCGCGCTCGAGGGCCTTGCGCAGATCGCCTTCCATGTTCAATCGCTTCACTGCACCGGCGTGCATGGCGGTGTCAAACACCTCGCAGCGGCCTTTCCCTGCCCGCTTGGCGCGATACATGGCGATGTCCGCGTTGCGCACCAGATCCTCGGCTTGAGTGTCGGGGCTAACGCTCGAAGCGATTCCTATGCTGGCTGAAATTACGATTTGTTCCTGATGAATCGCAAAGGGGGCTTGGAGATCCTTTTGCACCCGGTTCGCAATGCGTACGGCTCCAATGGGGTCTTGGATGTCCTCCAAAAGAATCGCGAATTCGTCGCCGCCGAGCCTGGCCAAGGAAGGGTCATTCACAGGAGTGTAAGGCGTGTCGCTTATCGCACCAGTGACAGTATCATTTCTGCGCACGGAGGCCCCCAGCCTTTGCCCGATCTTGATCAGCAGATCGTCTCCGGCCGTATGTCCCAGGCTATCATTGACCACCTTGAACTCGTCGACATCAACTAGTAACACGGCGAACTTGTAGTTTGAGTTTCTTTTCGATAGGGTCAGCGCGTGTTGCAACCGGTCCAGGAACAGTGCGCGATTGGGCAGGTTGGTAAGTCCGTCGTGGAACGCGTTGTAGACCACTAGCTCTTCAGCTCGCTTTCGTTCGGTGATGTCACGATTCACGATCACGAGCTTATCGATCTGTCCTCTTGCATTTCGCACCGGACTCGCAGTCGATTCCAGGGTGCGCCAGGACCCGTCGCGATGACGGATTCTGTATTCCATTCGCTCTCCGCTGCCGCTCTGGTAGACTTTCTCCGCCGCTCTTACCACGCGCAGACGATCGTTAGGATGAATTTCCTCGAACGACGAAGTGCTCTTCAACTCCTCGGACGAATACCCTAGGACCTTCTGATAGGCGGGACTGCTGTACAGCCGACGACCATCTCTATCCACAAGCGCGATCATATCGACGGCATTTTCACTAATGAGTTGAAAGAGCTGATCTCGCTCAGCCAGCTGACGTCGAATGCGGAAGAGCTGCAGATGCTGATAGACCGTATAAACATTGAACATAAGCACAAGCGCTGCCAGGCCTCGCACCCATTCTCTTAAGTCGAACCAATACTGGGTCTTGGTCCCCCAGACAAACCATGGAAAAGTGAAAGACACGATCCCCAGGGTTAAAACCAACATTACGGCTACTGCGAATCCCCACAGCCACCATTCGCTACTTTCGATCCGCCGCATCTCTATCGGAATCGGCTCGGGACTGCTGCTGCTGACTTGCTGGAATGATTGCTGATCCACGAAGGCGACCTCGGTTCCTGCAACTTTACAGATGTTAGTCCGCGAAGGAACGCTGGAAGAGTTACGAAAGCGTGCCGTCGGGGCTGGACCGGTGTTTGGTACTGGCAGTTCCCCGCATTAAAGTCTGTTAATCAATGATGGCCGGAAGATAAGGTCCGCGTAGCGTACAGCTATGGCGCCGCTGGAAAAATGAATCACCCCGGCATGCCTCCGCGTTCATTGCTTGGTTCTTGCTCCTGCTATGAGCAAGTTCTTTACTCGTGGAAGCGACGGCGACCCGCATATCCGAGACACGGTTTTCGCGCTCAATCAGGATCTCTTAATGAAGTTGAAACGGTTCTGAACGTGCATGCCTATTTCCGCCGGCATGATGTGAAAATTACAGGCGGGTCAACGGGGTCATTGCGGAAAGATCGAAGACGAAGCTCAAATATCATTCCTTGGAACACTTCATGGGGACGAGCTTCGAAGCTATTCCTTCAGCAAGTCCTGTGAGGTTGGATGGAGTTACCGGCAGATTGCGGGCCGCGAAGCAGCACCCGTTGTCTGTAAACCGGGGGGTGTCATAGTGCGGTGCAAGACAAACTGCCGTCGGGGTCTCAGCAAATCCTGCCTATGAGGAGGGCACTTCAATATGGCAATCGCGGTTGCGCTTTTGGTGTCCGCCGATCCTGTCACAATTCGGCAGCTTGACCAAGCTCTACAGGAATTGTCGATTTCGCCGGATGTCTGTCAGGAGGTGCCAACGTCAATTCGTCTATTGAATGATCGAAAGTTCGACGCCGTTATCGTCGATCTCCAGTTAGGGGAGCAATCCACGGCGGTTCTGGATGCAGTGCGTCTCTCCCCATCAAACCGGACCGCGGTGAGGTTTGCCATCAGCGCAAGCGATGTGGAAACCACAGCGGCATTCCGCAAGGGATCGGGTTTTGTGTTTGAGAGACCTCTTTCCGTGCAATCAATCCGCGGCACGCTCAAGCCTGCCTATGGACTCATATTGAGAGAACGGCGGCGCTATTTCCGCTGTCCGATCGCAATTCCCGTCATCATCCGGAGACAAAACCTGCCGGAAGTTCTCTGCTCCAGCTTGAACATCAGCGAAGGGGGCTTGTCCGTGAGTACCGTCGTTCCGCTCGGCCCCGGAGAAGACGTGCAGGTTCAATTCACCCTGCCTGATCACAAAGTACCATTCGTGGCAGAATCGAGAAGCTGCTGGGGGAGAACGGGACAGGTCGGTGTTCGCTTTGTGTCTCTTTCGCAGGATGGCAAATCTGCGCTGCAGGACTGGCTGTCACGAAAGCTGGAAGAGACGCTTCCAGAATTCGTTGCTAATAGGTTTAAGAAGGAGGAAGGTTGCCCTGCGCCATCCTTGGACGCGGAAAGCCAAGAATAAGACGGCCCGGATCAGGTAGTAGGAGACGCTGGCGTCCATCCACCAAGAAACGTGCGGTGTCGAAGCCTACCAAACGCTGAACTGTTACGCTAGATGAGAAATAGTTTCATTCACTATGTCTTTCGGGTCTACTGCTTGTCCTCCACGGTTACTAAATTCTGTCCGGTTGCTGCTGTTTGCCCGTATTGTGTATTTCAGGACTGGAGCCTGAATTCCACTGTAAGCCACCATTACTTCGTGTCCGTTTTCATTAAAGGTCACATTGGCGGCGGGCGGATTGCTGCCCCCCCTCGGCACAGAAACTCTCAGAGCGTTGCTGTTGGTTGGGGGCTGTGAGAAGTTTAAGACTGTTTGCCCAGTGTTGATTATCGTCACAGCCTCGAAGAATTGCTTCGCCAGTTCGCTCCACAGCCCCCCTTGTTGAAGTCTTACAATGTCGTGTTCTTGATTTGAACGCTTGGTAGCCTCTGCCGCTTCCTCTTGACTCTGCCGCAGCTTATTCCGTAGATCGTCCCATTGCGCCATAGACATCCCCCTGTCATGGCAATCATACGATTTACCTGGGGCAAACTGAAAGCCGAAGGAAAGCCTCATCGGGGCTATGCCACGTCATTTAAGACAGAACCACTTTCTGTCCCGGCTTGAAAGAAAACTCCATGCGTAGTAGAGGCCACGAAAGAGCGTGATCCAGATTATAGAGAATCATCTTACTTGCCGACATCTGCGACTCCTAATTTGATAACTCGGTTTTGCAAGGCAGATGGGGGGACAGGGAACGTAAACGATTCGGGTAGGTCAAACCCTGGCATCGACGTTCCCTGCGCGCGGGCTTTTCTCTGGAGTGATTCTAGCGTTGCGGTAAGAGGGTTGAACAATTAACTGTGAGGAAATGTGCATCCGCTTCCCAAAAAGGAAGCGGTGACCGATTCCGAAAGATAACTAGGAAGAAATGATCAAATGCCTGATTCCCAAGATGAGGGCCCCAGAGGAAGCAACTAGCGGCCCACAAGAAATACTGAGACCGCTCGCAATAGAAGACCATTAGCTCAGCCTGGCCTTCGGAGTCACCAAGCGCCTTCTTGTAGTCGGAGATCGCCTGCTTGGCTTTTACTTACAGAAGTCTCCTGCTGTCGGAAAATGTCGGGCCAGAGCCACTGATCGATTGTTTTCTTGTACGGCTCCAGAACCTCCTCTCCCAACCCAAAGCGGGCTTGGAGAAAAGCCTGATTTTCTTTATGTGCAGCATAGAGGTTCTGAACCAAGCTCAACAAGGCTGTGCGATCAAACCCCGCGAGCTTTGCCTTGACATTTGCCCACGTGGGCTTTGATTTCGCCTGTCGTTTGACCATGTGCGTCCTTGCATTCTACGCACATGAGCCCCTGATGAGCGAGAGGCTTAGCTCGCCGTATCACCGATTGACGGGTTATGAGTGTAATCGCTGATAGCGTCAGTCATCGTGACAGTTCACTGCAGCACTTGAAATACCGGATTGCTGTTGAGCGTTCCGGTGGGCGTGGTGACTTGGACTGTGCCCGTGGTCGCGCCTGCGGGAACGGTTGCCGTGATGTAGGTATCGGATTCGACGGTGAACGTTGCGGGAGTGCCGTTGAAGGTGATTCTGGTCGATCCGGTCAGATTGTTGCCGAGGATGATGACGCGGGCTCCGGGCTTGGCTGCGATGGGCACGGTTTCGACCAGCGGGCTGAGGCCGTTCGAGAAGCTGAAAACCGTCCCGTAATTATAGGCGCCAGCGTAAGTTGTCGCACCAATGAACGTACCATCCGTTGCCTGCGCCAACGTGTAGCCCGGATATTCGCCCGTACAGCTCGAATTACTCGAAGTAGTGCAGAAGTTGTAGAGTGTGTTAAACGCCCCCGCTGAGGTGATCTCATAGATCGTGCCACCGTATCCTGGCGCCCCGCCAGCCCACGTCGTACCGTAGAGGTTTCCGTCGCTGGCCTGAATGGGCGGCGAAGAGATGCTGAAGCCGTCGGTAAGGTCGAAGCTGTGCAGGACGCTCAGTTGGTTAGTGGCTGTGATTTCGAAAGCGGTGCCGTACCCGTTGACTCCGCCGTAAGACGCAGTTCCGTAGAGGTTGCCATTATCGGCTTGGATCACGCCCCCGAACGGACGCTCCCCATCGGCGCAGGCGAACTAAGGGCAGAAGCTATAAAGCGTCTTGAATTCACCTCCCGGCGTGATCTCGTACACTGTGCCGGCTCCGTTGGCTCCGCCGTAGTACGTTGTCCCGTAGAGGTTCCCGTTAGCGGCTTGTATAAGGCCCGACCAAGGCTGGGAGCCATCCACACAGTTGGTTTTTGAGCAGAAGCTATAGAGGGACTTAAACTTGCCCGTCTTGCTGATTTCAAAGACCGTGCCGACATGTTCGGCTCCGCCGCCGTTAGTCGTGCCGTACAAATTTCCGTTGCTGGCCTGCGCCAAGCCAACCGGCGCCTCGCCGTCCGTGCAACTGCCGCCTGCGGGGCAAAAACTGTAAAGCGTCGTCAGCTTGCCCCCGATGGTTATTTTATAAATCGTTCCCCAACCGTAGGCGCCGCCCCCCAAGGTTGTTCCATAGAGATTTCCGTCGCTTCCCAGAACCAGAGATGACCAGGGATTCTGGCCGTCTACGCAGCCGGGCTGGGGGCAAAAACTGTAGACGTCGCTCAGTTCGCCCGTCCGAGCAACTTCAAAGACGACTCCGGCTTCATTCTTTCCGCCGTCATACGTGGTGCCGTAGTAGTTGCCGTTCGTGGCCTGAATCAGCGAGCCAAATTCGGGCTTGTCCCCGTCTGCATCATTGAAATTACTCAGCGTCGTGAAGGTTTGTGCGTGGACAGGAGCGGTCAAGGCGGACGTGATCACCAAGGCTGCGATCAGCGGGAGGGTAAAGCACATAGACGTCATTTCGTTCTCTCCATGATTAGGGTCGACAACTGGAGCCTGACTGCGGGGGAGCGCAGGGGAACACGGGCCGATACTGCACAACGATGTCACCAGCATTTCACATCGCTGGAGCCGTCGCCGTCAAGATGCAGGATTTTGCACCCTACTCCCAATTGGTGCAAAATCGCCATATCACTCATCGACCCTTGGTCGGCCTCTATGGTACTCGGTGGTCACTGCCGGGAAGATACTTAAATCCCTCACCATTGTTCCAAATTCCCATTTTGGGAAACTGGTGGTGCTCCGCTATTGAATGTTCTGTAGCACTTGGCTGCATACGACGCTTGTTCAACTCCTGAGGCAAAACGCACCAACAACATCAATTCGGCGGTCACGCCATGTTCAAAGTTTTTTCCAGTTGGTAAATGACGCCAACTCTTCCTTGATTTCCTGCAATCTCTGAAGCCGACGCTCGTGATCCCCCAGTGAGCCGGGCATCCTCTTGCCGCCCCCTATGTACAGACGGTTCGCTTCGCTGATTTGTGATATTTCCTCCCGCAACTTGGCGATGCGTTCTTTGACGGGATTCTGCATGACCGTAGGCTAGCAGGCATACGGAATTCGTGGAAAACTGATTGGTTTTATGACCCCGAGGAATGTGCGGACGGTGCCGCTATCGGCGCAGTATCAGTTTCACTGCTTGCCCTCTAGTTTCTTGATCTTTTCACGAAGCTCCGCAACTTTATTCGCGTAATCCACAACTGTGTGTTCCAGTTCCGGGTGCTGGATAACCTTCGACATGCGCTTTTCGAGAAAAGCCAGTTCAGCCTTTAATTGTTGGAGCGTTTCGGCCATGAGGAAAATATACGCTTACCTCGGTAAGGCGGTGACGGCGGTGGCACGCTGCGCCCACAAAAACGGTCGGGGACGAACATCCTCCACTGCAATGTCGATTCCACGATCTGAGGCACACCGCGTGCTCCCGGCTGCTGGAGGGAGGGGTTCCTTATCCTATCGTCGCGACAATTATGGGATGGAGCGCTTCGACCGCGATCCGCATCGCGAAGCGCTACGGACACATCGGTCAAAGAGCCCTGCGCCAGGCGATGGAGTTATTGGATGTTGCGGAAACTGCTTTCGGATCCCCCAAGAATCCCCCAAAGTCGGAGCCCATTGAAACCCAGAGGTTCAACTAACCCCATGAAAAGAAATGGCTCCTCAGGTAGGACTCGAACCTACAACCCTCCGGTTAACAGCCGGATGCTCTGCCATTGAGCTACTGAGGAGTGTGGTGTGCAGCGCGCGCGGAGCGCGCGCTGCGCTTTGAGTTTACTTTCTTTATCATAGCATTCTGGTGCTTGGTCTGGAAATATGTGCGGGGCGGGCAGCGTTCAATTTTCTGGTACTGGGATTGGGAAGGTTGTGCTAATTTTTTTTTGGTTTTGATTGGGGTGATTATGTGTGGGGGTGTTTTGAGTCGGAGGCTTCATTTGAGTGGGTTGGGAGTTTTGGTTTTTATTTTGGCTTCGGGTTTGGCTTGGGGTCAGAGTGGGGCTGCGGGTTCGGCTTCTGCTCCTGGGGTTCCTAGTCCTACTTCTGGTCTCCCTGCGGTTGGTCCTCCTGTGGCGGAGGCTCGGGCGCTTACTGAGACTTTTTATGGGAGTAAGGTGGCCGATAAATATCGGTGGCTGGAGGATTCTTCTAGTGTGGAGACTCGGAAGTGGGTTGCTGGGGAGATGGCTTACACGCGGGCGGTGCTTGATCCGGTGGCGGGGCGGGATGCTATTCATGCGCGGCTTGCGGAGTTGCTTCGCATTGGGGAGATTGGGGTGCCGCGGATTGCGGGGAAATATTATTTCTATACGCGGCGGGATGGTTTGCAGAACCAGCCTGTGCTTTATGTCCGCGAAGGCTTGGATGGAAAAGACCGCGCGTTAGTCGATGTAAATCTGTTGGCGGCTGATGGGACTGTGGCGCTGGATTGGTACTGGCCGGCGGAGCATGGGAAGTATGTTGCTTATGGAACTTCTTCTGGCGGGTCGGAGATTAGCACTCTGCATGTGATCGAGACCAAGACTGGAAATCTTTTGCCGGATACGATTGAGCGCACTCGGGCTTGCAGTCTTGCGTGGTCGCTGAACAACTCTGGGTTTTATTACACGCGGTATCCGAAGAAGGGGGATGTGCCGGAGGGACAGGAACGGTATAACCGGCACGTGTTCTATCACGAACTGGGGACTGATCCGGAGCGCGACGATAAGATTTTTGGCGAGGGGCGCGATGCGGAGGATTGGCCCAGCGTGAGCCTCGACAACGATGGGCGGATGTTGCTGATCACTGTCGACCAGGGCTGGACCAAGAGTGAGTTGTTTCTGATGGATTTGAGGAAAGGGACTCCGCCAACGCGGATCACTGCGGGGAAGAATTTTCTTTATAGCGCGTCGGTTTATAACGGGAGGGTTTACATCCTGACGAATGAGGACGCGCCGCGCTTTCGCATGTTTGTGACGGAGGCCGGGGAGTACGACCGCGACGACTGGAAGGAAATCATTCCGCAGACGGGCGGGGTGTTGAAGGATGCTCCGATTTATGGCGGAAAGATTTTTGCGCAGTATGAACAGAATGCTTCGTCGCAATTGAAGGTGTTCAGCGTTGACGGCACGTTGGCGGGCAATCTGGAGTTGCCGGCGATTGGAACAGTGTTTGGGTCGGGCGGGAAGTTTGATCACGATGAAATCTTTTATGGGTTCGAATCGTTTACCGTCGCGCCGGCAATTTATCGCTACAGCGTAGAGAAGCGTGAGGTTGTGCCGTGGGCCAAGGTGGATGCGCCTGCCATCGATGCCTCGGCCTATGAGGTGGAGCAGGAGTGGTATCACTCGAAGGATGGGACGCGGGTGCCGATGTTTCTGGTGCATAAGAAGGGGCTGAAAAAAGATGGGCACAATCCCACGCTGCTGACCGGGTATGGAGGGTTTAGTGTGTCCCTTACTCCGTCTTTCGATGCTGAGAATTTCATATGGCTGGAGCGCGGCGGGATTTATGCGGTGGCGAATTTGCGGGGCGGCGCGGAGTTTGGCGAGGAGTGGCACCGGGCGGGGATGCTGGAGAAGAAGCAGAACGTTTTTGACGACTTCGCGGCGGCGGCGGAGTATTTGATGGCGGAGAAATATACGGATCGCGAGCATCTGGCGGCTGAGGGCGCGTCGAATGGCGGGCTGCTGATGGGGGCGATGATCACGCAGCGTCCGGAGCTGTTTCGGGCGGTGGTGTGCCGCGTTCCGCTGCTTGATATGTTGCGCTACCAGAATTTTCAGATTGCGCGGTTGTGGATTCCGGAGTTTGGGACGGCGGAGAGTCCGGAGCAGTTTAAGTGGCTTTATGCTTACTCTCCGTATCACCATGTGAAGGCGGGGGTGGAGTATCCTGCGGTGTTGTTTATGACGGGGGATTCGGATTCGCGGGTTGATCCGATGCATGCGCGGAAGATGGCGGCTTTGATGCAGAGTGTGGGGAAGGGGGAGGTTTTGTTGAGGGTGGAGGCTGGGGCCGGGCATGGGGTGGGGACTGGGGTTTCGAAAAGGATTGAGGAGGGGACGGATTTGTGGGGGTTTTTGTGGGGGCAGGTGGGGGTTAGGTAATCTACCACTCAGCGTCGAGGCATACGCGGATTCCCCCTTCTCCCTCTGGGGCCTCGATCAGTGGAGCATCGTCCGACACCTTGGCGATGAGTGTATTCAGTTGACGCAGCGCTGCTGTCAGTCCTTCTCGCGATGGCGGTACCTGAGTTTCTAGAATGTCGATTTCGCGTCGTATATTACCTAGCTGACTTGCGACTGAGCGGTATGTTTCAGCTCTCTTGGCGCAATTCATGAACGTTTGGGTCGCCGTGAGTGCTGCCGTTAGAACACTAAAGACAGCGACTGTTATACGCGCTTCGTTGCTAAAGTCTTTGTTCAGGTTTGCAAATACTGTCGTTCCCGCAATGGCCGCGAATATGGTGGCCGGAACGCCTAGGGCGTAGTGCCGTCTCTCGAGGGCGACCGCTTTCTCGTACTGTGAGGTCTGATAGGCGGATATCCGCTTCTTCCAGTCGCCCAACACTCGGTACCAATCGTCACTAATATTCATACTTGGGTGGGTGCGGCACGGGCGGAAACAGCGTGGAGATATTACCACAATTTGAAGCTTTCCCAATGCACACCCTCAGATTTCCGCGGGGTCGCCGCGCTCGATAGCAATGGTCGCAGAGATAAATGAACAAGCAACGTACACATATTCCAAGCCTGTTGCATCGCGAATACGCCAGCGATTGCCCCCGATGTCGGGGTCGCCCCCATGGTCTGCAGCGTTGCGAACAGAACCAAGGTAGCTTCCGACATGGACTAATTTTGCGGGCAGATGTCTAGGTGGGGTTTCAAACCTCTGCAGCTTTCGCATAATGCCGGTCGCGCCCGCGAGGGGAATCCCCATTCTCACGGCCATCGAGTCAATGTGGGCTTCCACCGCGTTGCCTGCCTGCTGGACGGCACCAGAGCCATCTCGATTGTTAGCTCTGATTAATGCATCCGCCAGCGGGACGACTATGTTGTCGCGTTGTGCTGCTAGGAGATGCTCTGCGCCTGGACCGAGCTGGGTCCGCACCCTAGCTTCCGAAGCAACCATCTCCGTGCATGCCTCTGAGAGCACTTGGAGGTGGTTGGCGAGGGAGCCAACTTCGAGTTGATAATTGCCAGCCCCTTCGGTGACAATCGCTCGGCTGTACGTCCCCAAGCTCACTAGCGTGTCTCTGATTTCGTCGCGATGAGCGGTTAGAGTGAAGAGGGCCTTTGTCTGTTGCGCAGCGACGGAGACGTCAGCAGTTGCAACGAGCCTTTCGCGGAACTTGTTGAAGGGAGGGTAGGCTTCAAGGACTACGCGTAGGACAGCAGCCTTTTGCTCTGGGTTAAGCGTGTATCGGCACAGCGGGCTCACGCATTCGTATACATCCTTATTTCTTACCAGGAGCCCTAGCTCCACTCCCATGTCGAGGGCGGCAGTCGCACGAGGAAGTGCTGTGTCCAGAAAGGCGGTGACCAAGTCTCCGGTACCTTTCCCGCCGTTCGCGACGACGGCCTCTACTGCGGCGATCACCTGCTCCGCGGTTGTTGGGGATGCGATCGGCATCGAAGAGTCCTAGTTGGATTCCTCTATCCGGGTGTCGGGCACGGCAGGCGCCACCGTTTCTTCCGGCTCGGGCTGATTAAACTCTTCTAGGACTCTCCTCAATTTTTTCCCAAGGCCATCAAGATCCTGGGGCGTGCATTGAATCCGCACTTCGATGTTAAGTTGTGCTCCGCTCGCCGAACGGTTGATGGGAGGAAAGAGCAGGTTCGACGGCGAAAGGTCGGCGTGCGGTCTCATGGTGTCGCCCAGCACGAGGCGCTGCTCGACTATCTCTCCCGATTGGGGGCTCTCTGGAGTCATTGCAACAAGGCTGCCCCCTTCTTTTTTTAGCAGCCCCGCCGTTTTGAGAATTTCGACGACCGTGCCAGCGCCGGTGAGCACTCTGGGGGTCTTCGGCTGGCCCGCTGAATAGGCTACGTGAGCCTCCAGGCTGGTTTCATCCATGCTTTTGCGGATGCGAACGGCGGCGACTACCTTCTGGAGAAAGTCAGTCGCGTCGATGATAGATCTCCAAAGTGCGGCGATTTCCTGTTGTTTGTCGTATTCGTAAGCGGCAGCCAAAGCCTTGCCGGCGGACGTCATCGTTTTCTTTTTTCCACCCTGAATGATGCTAACCGCCTTGAGGAAGCCGTTGTTGGAGCTGACGATTGTTTCGTTGATGCTTATCACTCTGCCTACGTCAGCCGGCACAGCGTTTTCTGGCACCTTGCCGTACGCTTGGATGATCTTTATCAATTCTCTATAGGAAGAACCAGGCAGAGGAAAACCCTGATCGGCCATTGCACGCTCCTGTAGTTTCCGTGGGGAGCAAGAAGTGTAACTGAATAGCAATCTAAAACCAAGGAGCGGATAGCTCGCGCGCCCCTCCCGGTGCCGTCCCTCCGGGACTTGGTCCTTTTTTTCTGAGCTTACCCAGGACTTACGTCCTGGGCTATTGTCTGCCGCCCCTCCGGGGCTGGTTCTTCTTTTTTCCCGGCTTATCGCGGCGCTGAAGCGCCGCTCTTCCACGCGTGGGGTGGCTTTCGGCACGACTGAAGGTCGTGCCCTTCCCGGTTTCTTCCGCTTCCAGAGGTCAGAGTCAAAGGCAAGACCAACATCA
>PLDC01000016.1 GCA_003134995.1 Acidobacteriaceae bacterium
TCGGGCAGTAAGTCTGGCGGAGAGGCAGGGATTCGAACCCTGGGTACAGGTGTTAGCCCGTACAACGGTTTAGCAAATTCACCCCGTCCCCTACCTATTGCACGGAATCAATCAGTTACGGTCAGGTCAAGTGCCCTTAGTCGGGCAGAATCAGGGTGTTCGGCTGATGCGTATGCACCTAAGTATGCACCTCTCCCGACAGAACTGGGAGTCGAGACAGATACTCACGCACCCTGTCTCGTGGCACGGTGCGTCAGTGAACTAAGACCCCATCCGAGCTACGCTCGCCACAAACTCTCGGTACAACCGTCCAAGCTGGGCGCCTTGGACGAGCAAGGAGATCTTGGATTTTCTCACCCTCTCATGATCACGCAAGACAAATTCATCATTGATGGCTATGCACGCTGGGAACTTGCAAAGCGGAGAGGACGACCAACACTAAACTGTATCGAGTACAACCTCACTGCAGAAGAAGCGCTTGAAGAGCTCATCCGAAGACACCGCCGATCGAGAGGTCTATGCGATTTCATTCGGATCGAGCTGGCCCTGGATCTGGAACCACAGTTCAGAGAAGCAGCAATGCTGAACAGACAATTAGGCGGTCGATTAAAGGGGTTGTCAAAGTTGACAGGAGCTGAAAAGGTCGATTCGAGGCTGGGAATAGCAGGGGTTGCGCAGGTTTCAGTCGGAAATGTTCATAAAGTGAAATACATCCTGACGCATGCATGTTTGCCATTGAAGGAAGCGGCCAGGGCCAATGAAGTCTCGATACATCTGGCACACAAATGGAGCCATGAATGCGAATCAAGTCAGCGGGAACACCTCAGAATTATGCGGATCGAACGAGGTCTCAGGAGGACGGCGCGGCGTGTGGTAGCCGCAGAAGTAGTGCGCGCAGAATCGACGGGCAATGAACGCGTCTTCAGACTTTCGGACTTTGTCGCACTCGTGAACCAATTGACCATGATCGCTCCGGACCATTCGGAAGAGTGTGGCTCAATCGAGGTCCACCTAGTGGATGGTCCTGGTCGGGCTGTATTCATAACGGGAGAACTGCTAAATGCCCTCAACTCGCAGAAAGAGATTTTCGTCCCATGATTGGTGAGCACCCGATCAAACAAATTCTCATTGAGACCCGATCATATTGGGACCACGAGGGCACCGCGCCGAATGCCCGTGAAAACTTCCTGAAAGTCATCAAGTGCGGAACGAGTGCTCTGGGAGCGGAGATTTTTGCGTCAGAAACTGAATCGAAGTTCGTTTTTCATACCTGCAAATCGAGATTCTGTACAAGTTGTGGACAGCGCGCCACGGAGTCCTGGCAGGAGGACCTGGAAGCGATCCTCCCTGACGTACCCTATATCGGCATGACTCTCACAATGCCGATTGAAATCCGCGAACTATTAGAGCAAAACAAACATCTACTCCATGGCATCTCGGCCATGGGAGCCGAAGCAATAATGCAGTGTGCGAAAGCGCGATCTGGCGCGCATTTGCTCGTCTTGGTGGTACAACAGACCTTTGGAGGGCTTCTCAACTTTGTTCCTCATCTTCACGTCATGGTTTCAGCCGGAGGGTTGCAGGAGTCGACGAATCGCTGGATCCCTCGGCTACGGTTCGATGAAGAGGAGTTGATGCGCGCCTGGCGTTATGCATTGATCGCATTTCTAGCGGAGGCACTTAAGCGAAATATCCTCAGATCCAGTAAGACGAGCGAAGACCTTTTAGAGATTCTTGCGACCCAATACAAACGCCGCTGGAACGTGTTTATCAGTCGGGCGGGATCAAGAACTTACCGGCTCAAGCACGATGGCAGATATGTACGACGCCCACCTATTGCGCAACACCGTACCACTAGAATCGGGAAATAGGAAGTCGAGTACTTGGCCAAGAACACCAGGGGCAAGCATTTTGTTGCCACACGGTATACAAACGAAGAATTCGTTCAAATTCTGGTTGAGCATGGTCCCGACCGGGGCCGTCACGCGATGCGATACTTTGGATTGCTCTCGCCGCGCTCCAAAGCGCGTTTATGGGCGGCCATCTTCGTGCTGTTAAATCAGCAGCAGCGTTCACACCCTCCTCGTACAAGTTGGAGATGGCTTCATCTCAAAACTTTCAGTACAGATCCTCTCCAGGATAGTTTCGGTCGTTCGATGCATTGGGTGGGCCGTCGAGCACCTTTTGAGGCGGCTTGATTCAAACAATTCGTTAGCTGCCATCAGACGGTTCTGCTCGTTCGAGCGAGAACTAGATGAGCCACACGGGAAATTCCACTGCTCGCGAACATCCTTTTCGAGTCCTCGCAATATTTCCTCACCCTTCTCTGAAAAATTGCCTCTACAGCCTCTACGACACAATCAAACCGAACACGAATTCGATTTTTATATTTCCTATACATCAAGGCAAGTGGCCGACGCCGAATGCCCAAAGTAAATCCGCAGACAGAGATGACGCTTCATCGCTGACTGTCAGAACGCTCTTTTCGCCCTTGGTAACGATCTCCTCGTTGTAAGGTCCCAGGCGAAAAGTGAAGCGATCATGCTGGCGCAGAATCTCCGAGTCAGCGGTTCGGGTTGCGGCCTGCACCATCGCGTTTTTTTGCTGAGACGCAACTTTGGAAGCGTGGCACTTCGCGCAGGCCGCCGTGCCAATATAACCGTCGCGTGAGGCGTCGCCTTTCGTGGGCCACCAGCCGGGCGATTGCAAGCGAACATCCGTGGGCAACGAGATACCACTCGGCGCGGCGGTTTGATCCACAGCTTGTAAAGCCACACCTGCCTTTGCGAGCACCAATAGCGAGACAGCGGCAAGCAGGACGCAAGTCGAACCGAGTTTGCGGAGCAGCGACATCACTGGATTCACGGCAGGCGTAAACCACTATATAACGTTGAACCAGATAGAAGGTCGTCAGCCTGGCACTATAGGCAAGTCATTTCGCAGATGACAGCGCCGTGCTCTGCGAATCTGTGGCGGAGGCATTTACTTTTGCGGCTGCGCGTCGTGAATCGGCGTGACGTTACATTCGGGGGCCTTCGGATTTGCGCAGCAGGCGAGTATTGCCTTCACGCTCTCGCCGTAAATCTGATCCCACTGTTTCTGAGTTAAGGAATTTCCGGGTGGCATCCAGTGCGAATTGGGATATTTTTTGGCCCATTCATCGCTGCCCGGGCTGGGCTCCCCGACGGCTTGGCGAACGGTTTGCTTGCAAGTCATGAGGTTGCCGATGCGATGGCACCCGACGCAGGTGTTCCCACGCGTGCTGATCGCCGAGGGCTGCTGCCATTCACGGAACGGAGCGCCGATATCGTTGACGTATTTTCCGAATGGATCGGCAGGAAGCTGGCCCGTCTGCGCAATAAATGGCGAATACATGAACGGATCGCTATCGTGGCAATAGCCGCACTTTCCTTTCGACACCACCACAGGCTCAATCCAAAAATTCTTGGCGGCGGGATCTTCCGGCGAGGGCACTTTCTTGCCATTCAATCCGCGGGCGGGGTCGAGCACCCCGAGTATCTCCGCCTGGAACCAACAGGTGCTGCCGGTACGCACATTGTGCGAAGTTATGTCGATCTCATCGTAAAGAACCGTTTTGGCATCGCGAATTTTTTTCTCGCGGCACAGGGCCACGATCTGAGCGACATCGTCATCGCGAAGGACGACCACACGAGAGTAAGGAACGCAATTCCCGTCGGTCGTGCCCATGTTCAGCAGGGACGGCCGGTCACAATTCATATGCGGCTGATAACTGTGCGGTGGTTGCTGATTGACGGTAATCGGAATTTCCGTGCCTTTCGTACAATCGAATGACGGCACCGGTGCGATTTTCCTGGCGCACTCCCTGGCGTACTCGGTGATGTCCGGGTACTGGTCGTCCTGTGCGCCAGCGCGGGGCGCCCACATGAAAGCGACGGCGGCGAGTGCGGCTGCCGCGAGGATCGCATAGCCTTTATCTCTAGAAATTCTCTCCATCACAATTCGCTCTTCTTGACCAAGCCGGGGGTCTCGAGTATTACCTTGCGCATGGCCTGGAGGTAGCGCACGTAGCCCGTGCATCGGCAAATATGCTGCCCTATGGCGCCGAGTACGGCTTCATCCACTTTGTCGCGCTCAACGGGAGCGTGCTTCAACCCGTCGAGCAGAATCTCGCCTGCCATCAGGAATCCGGGCGTGCAATAGCCGCACTGGAACGCGAAGGCTTCGAGCACCGCCGTCTGCAGCTTGCTCAGCTGGTTGTTATCCGCAAGCCCTTCGACGGTGCGAATGGTCTGGCCATTCACAAGATCGACGGGAGTCGAACACGCCAGAATGGGGACCGGTTCCGCTGTCGGAACGCGTTGCCACGCCACGGTGCACGCGCGGCACACACCAATGCCACAGCCGAACTTGGTGCCCGTCAATGCCATTTCGTCGTGCAGAAAATCGAGCAGCAGCATGTTCTTCGGCACTTGCCGTGGCTCGGTTTTCTGCCCGTTCAAGATAATGGAAATCGAAATGATATCTTCGGCCATATGTTTATGACCCCAGGCTCTGCCGAATTTTTTCCGGCGTAATCGGCAAATCGCGGAAGCGTTTTCCAGTTGCGTGCGTAATGGCATTCGCAATCGCCGGCGCAATGGGGCACATCACGGTTTCGGCGATCCCCTTTCCCTTGGCGTCGGGGCTGGTTGCAGGGAGGATGTTCAGTTTCAAATGTTGCAGAGGCATATCCCCGGCCAGCGCCACGTGGTAGCGATTCAGGTTCCAGGTTCCATCGCCGGCACCGCCGGTTTCGAGCGGCAATTCTTCCAGCAGCGCGTAGCCGATGCCCATCGCCACGCCTCCCTCAAACTGCCCGCTTAACAGATCCGGTTGGATAACGCGGCCAGCATCGAGAAAAAGTTCCAGCGCCAAGACATCCACGTGACCCGTTGTCTGATCCACTTCAACGGCCACAAGCGCGCCGGCGGGCGCGTACAGGCTTCGCCCATAGTTCTGCGAATTCGGCGGAGGTGAAATTGTATTGAATCGCTCGTGAAATTCGTATGCCGTGGGAGTAAGTTCCAGGCGGTGCGCGTCGAGAGGCCACTGTCCGCGGTTGGCCGGCACGAACTCTTCAGGATGGGTCGATGCTGCCCGCGTCGCGACCGCGTCCAGCGGCCAGCGATAAACCTCATTGTCCACTTCGTAGTCAGCAGCGATCCACTTGCCCTGATACACGGCATGTACAGCCGCGCCGATGATGTTGCCATCGGCAAAAGCGCGCCGTGCAATGTCTTTCAACGCCAGAGGCGGCAGATTCGGCGCCAATAACTGCCCGTTCTCCCAGCGCGAGGCGTCGGGTTTCAAATCCCCTTTGTTTTTTCCCCAGAGGGCGAGCGCCGCGGGCCAAAGCCCGGTCAGGAAGATTACGCGCGAGGCCTGCTCGACCACGTGCACCTGCTGAAACGCGGTCAGGCATGCGCTGGAAGAAATGGCCCAGGAAGCCGTCCATCTGGGGTCGTTCCACCGCGGCGATTTGCCGCCAGACTCCAGCGGAAGATTGGTCTCGAAGAACGGCACCTCACCCATCTGAATCTTGCCGGCATTTGCGCCGAGCGAGTTCGCCGTGGAAATTGCCAGGCTTGTGGCCGATCCATTGCCCATGTCCACACAATTGGTGATTACACCGATTTCGCCATCCGCACCGATTTCAACTGCCGCCATTACACCGTCGCGGCCTACGCCGTATGCTTGCATGGAGAGCGCGAATCCAACGCCCCACAGCTTGTTGGTACCAGCGCGTTTGGCCTGCTGCGCGTTGCGCCCGCTCCAGAGCTGTGTCTCGCGGGCGAGCTTGCAGATTTCCGCCAGCCGCACATCCCCCTGCAACTTGTAGCCGGTGACGGTTCCGTCGCCCTCATGCAGCACGTTTTGCAAGCGCAGTTCGATAGGATCGAGGCTCATAGACCCTGCGATTTCATCGACGAGCGACTCAACCGCGAAAAACGCTTGCGGACCGCCAAACCCGCGCATCGAGCCGCCCGTGACTCCGTAGGTTGACTGCGCCTTCGAATCGACGGAAGAAACCGGGAAATTGTAGCTATTCCCGGCGGAGAATCCGGCGAGCTGCGCAACAAACGGGCTGTAATTCCTCTTGCCTCCGCCGCGCAATATCAAATGATTCTCGATCGCCGCGAATTTTCCTTGATCGTTCACCGCAATCGTCACTTCCGACGTGGAGGCGTTGCGCTTGATGCCCGATTGGAACTGCGCGAAACGATCGTTCGCGATGCGGACTGGCCGTCCGGCATAAGCGCCGGCAATCGCCAGCAGCGCCAGGAATGGCGAAACATCGCGTCCGCCAAAGCCTCCGCCGGGATAGCAAGGATGCAGTACTACTTTATTCACCCGGAACGCGCTGTCATGAAAGATCGCTCCCATTTGCGAGCCTGCTGAGGCGATATCGCCATCGCTGGATTGCGTGCCCAGCAGCAGTTGCAGGGTCTCCGACGCCGAGTCATACCATGCCAGGCCCGCCTCTGGCTCGAGGAACATGGGATCAACGACCTGCGTGGTGTAAGTCTGTTTGTAGAGCTTGAGCCCGGTCGAGCCCATCCGTTCGCGGATTTTCTCCCTGAACTGATGCGCCAGCTCGTTAACCGGGCCCGGCAGGTTCGGATCGCTGGGGCCGTTCTTCACCTGCGAGAACTCGTCCTCAAAGCGCGTCAGAAACATGGCGGAGCGGGGGAACGGCTCCGACACTTTCACCGGCACAATGTCGCCACCATAAAGAAGCGCATCCTCGTGAAACTGCAGGAGCCGCACGGCCTCGCGATACTTCTGCGCCGCATCGAAGAAAAGAATCGCCGCGGGCTGGCCGAGCAGCGATGCCGAGCCGCCGACCGGAACAAACATCGGCTGCGGATCGTCGTACCAGAGGCCGGCAATTTTGTCGCGTACAAGATCGTCGTTGGTGATGGTGCGATAGGGCTGCAGCTCGGGTGGCAGGATTTTCAGATTGACGCCGGTGAAAGTTCGATTGAAGTGGCCCACGCGGAGCACCAGCGCATGCGCTTCCTGCTTCGGCCATCCGTTGAGATCCCGCGCGTGGAAATCCCGCGCGTAAATCTTCGCTCCAGTGACCTTTGGAAGACCGTCAATGCGGTAGCGCGCTTGTCCCGGTGGACCCATCCAGCCATGGTCTTCGCTCGGGATGGCGACTGCGCCGGTCGCGGTCTGGCCGAAGACGTCAAACGAAGGATAGGGCATCACAATCACTGCGATACCGCCGGCGGCAGCAAGACGAAGGAACTCGCGGCGCGAAGTTTGTGGCCCGGCAGGCACTTGGGCGGCTATTCTACACTCAGGCATCGCAATCTTGTCAATCGTACTTATCGCGACCAAATTCGGATCCGCGCCGGCGGTTGACTTGATTGCTGGCGCTGCCTAAAATTCGCATGAAGGCTAAGGGGATTTGGCAATCGATCAAATCACCGAACGCTACAAGATCCTCGAAAAACTTGGCGAAGGCGGCATGGGCATCGTCTATCGAGGGCGGGACATCCGCCTCGACCGCGATGTGGCTTTGAAGGTTCTGTTGCCCACTTCGGCCAACGATTCGGAGGCTCGCGAGCGGCTGCTTCATGAAGCCCGCACGGCTTCGCGTTTAAACCATCCACATATTTGCGGGGTTTACGACGCGGACGCGATGGGCGAGCAGATTTACGTGGCCATGGAGTTGATCGAGGGCCGCTCGCTCAAGGAGTTGTCGAATGGCGCTCCGCTGCCCATCCCGACGGTGATCCGCTACGGCACTCAGGTAGCGTCGGGATTGGCACACGCGCACGAGCATGGAGTAATTCACCGCGATTTGAAATGTGCCAACGTCATCGTGACTCCCGACGGGCGCGCGAAGATCGTCGATTTCGGCTTGGCAGTGCGCCGTGTGGACGAAGTATCCGGCAAAACAACTTCGTCGCTTTCAGTCGATCGCTCCGGCGAGATTGCAGGGACACTTCCCTACCTGTCGCCCGAGCTGCTGAGGGGCGAGCCCGCGGATGAACGCAGCGACATCTGGGCCTTGGGTGTGATTGTTTATGAACTGGCCACGGGACAACTACCGTTTCGAGGCGCCACGACTTTCGAGCTGAGCTCTATAATTCTTTGCGGCGTGCCCGAAGCATTTCCGCCAACGGTTCCAGTGGCACTCCGCACGGTCATTTACAGGTGCCTCGCGAAAGAGCCGGCGGAGCGATATCAGACCGCAGGCGCAATTGCGCAAGCGCTCGAATCGCTCGATGCCGCGAGACTGGATAGTGTAAAACGCCCAGAGAAGCGGCGAAAGCGACGTGGTCGAATTTGTTCTCTGGCGGTCCTTCCACTTCACAATCTTTCTGCCGATCCCGATCAGGAATATTTTGCGGACGGCATGACCGAAGCGTTAATCACCGAACTCGCGCAGATTCGCGCGCTGAAGGTGATCTCGCGCACCTCGACCATGCAATACAAGTCGGTGAAGATGCGGATGGATCTCATTGCTCAGGAATTGGGTGTGGATGCTGTGATGGAGGGATCGGTGATTCGCTCAGGCGACCGCGTGCGAATCACCGCGCAATTGGTGGACTCCGCTTCAGACAAACACTTGTGGGCGGAGAGCTACGACCGCGAGCTGAGCGAAGTCCTGGCCTTGCAGAGCGAAGTGGCGCGGACGATTGCCCAGCAAATTCGCGTAAAACTCACTCCGCGCGAACGCGAGCATTTTAAGCGCCCGCGCAAGGTAATGACCGAAGTCTATGAGAGCTACTTGAAGGGTCGCTATCATTTTAATAAGTGGACCGTCGAGTCAGTAAAGAAAGGAATCGAGTATTTTCAACAGGCGTTGCAGCTCGACCCGGATTACGCGCCCGCCTATGCCGGCATCGCCGATTGCAACAACACGCTTCAGTTTCTGGGACTGCCGCCGTCAGAGGTCGGGTTGAAAGCGTTGAAGGCGGCGACCCGCGCGGTCGCGCTCGATCCTTCGCTGGCCGCTGCCCACGCCGCGCTCGGATCGGTAAAATTCTTTCACGAGTGGAATTGGTCCGGTGCCGAGTCCGAATTTCAGCGCGCCATCGAACTGGATCCGGGCTCTCCCGATGCACATCAAGCGTACGCCTATCTTTTGACGGCGCTAGGGCGGCACGATAAAGCCATCGCGGAGATTGAGCGAGCCCACGAACTCGACCCGATGGCCCTGGCGGCGAACGTAAACATTGGCTGGCGTTACTACTTCGCGCGAGATTATGACAAGGCAATTTCGCGCTTGCGTGAAGCTCTTGAACTCGACTCGAATTTTGGCAACGCCTTCTGGTGCCTCGGCCTCTGCTACATGCAGAAGCAAAATTTCGCGGAGGGCATACTTTATCTAAAGCGCGCCGTGGTGCTCTATTCCAGCAATCCGCAGCCGAAAGGAAGCCTCGGCCACGCTTACGGCCTGGCTGGAAAGCCTGGGAAGGCGCAGAAAATTGTGGATGAACTTTTGACGCGGGCAAAGACGGAGTATGTCTCCGCTTGGGCGATCGCCGTAATCTACATCGGAATGGGCGAAACCGACCGCGCGATGGAATGGTTGGAGAAAGCTTATCAGGACCGCAACGCGTCGCTCGTCTGGCTGAAGGTAAATCCGGAATTCGACCCGATTCGCTCGGATCCGAGGTTCAAGGATTTGCTTGCGCGGCTGAAACTATCGGAGTAGCTGTTAGCGTATAAGACTTGCCCGCCTCAGTCTCACCGTCGCCTCATGAACCTTTTAATGTCGTCCGTAGCCACGCGAAACAACTTTGCCCCTGAGAAGGAAGCCTTTATTGATCTGGTGCAGCCACTTCGGAACGAAGTAAAAAGAACCCCACTCCTAATGACGATAGTCTTTTATGATCGCAGTGTTTTTCAACTGGAGCGTCAATTGGAGGATGGTCGGCTAACCGGAAGTTGGCCAGAAACGGGCTTATGGGAAGCGCCCAACGCGGCTCTACTGTGCCCAGCAAAAGTCAACTAGCTATCGCCGAATCCGCAGCTTTTGATCGCATCGTATTCGCCTAACGGACTCCGTGAAACCGGACTGTGAATATCCTGAAGAGAAAAGCTAGGACAGTGGCCTTCCTCGCCGGCGAGCAGTCCGCTCTATGCGGTCCGGTGCAGGGAATAATCGCGACACACGCGCATGTTTCGCGTATTTTCACAGTAAAGGGGAGCGGTATTCTCTGCAGTGCAGACTCCGTGGCGGAGAGGGAGGGATTCGGTCCCACTGTTCATATTGATAACACGTAACTTATTGATTCGACACTCCCACGTATACCACGCTTACTGCCCTTCCCTGATATGACGGCACAAAAACGGCACAAACTGGCGGGAGTGGGTCAGCTCGAAAAATTGCAAGTATTGCCGCAGCCGCAATGCTCTCGGATCACATAACCCAGGTTTCGCAATGGATCATTGCTCGGAGGACCACCGAAGAGGCGCTCGGGTTTAGTTCCGGTTTGGATAATGTGCGCTCGCATGAGGACGTACTTTGGGGGGTAGTGTCGCCCTCGGGTGTCCAAGCAATGGATCGTAGACTTTCGTTTTCGAGGAACGCCCAGAAAACCATTGCTGTCGATCTCATCTAACGCCTTTTCGACGTTTTCCTTGGCGACCGCGATCATTCTAGAGATGTTAATGCGGACCGATGCAAGAGTGCAACAAGCTCGTCGATTGGGTAGTGTCTTTACCGAGTGTTGCTGCCAAAAAGCGGGGCCGACCGCCGAAAAACTTTCACGGTTCCGATTCATCATCGAAACCGTCATGCGATGGGTATGAGCCGTAGCGCCCCTCCTCACGCGCTGGGTATCCACGGTTCTTGGTTGCGTCGAGATTGTCCCACCATCTCTCGACCTCCACTTTGTCCTCGTGCGGTACCGACTCTGGCCAGGCATCCCCCGTTGAATGCTGTGCCTTCTTGACCGACTGCTTCGGACCCGCTACCCGCGTTCCGAGTTTGCTGAGGCGGTCGGTCTTGAGTTGCTGAATGACTTCCGCAATACCGTGAGGCACTCGCACCACCAGCGTTCTAGGTTTGAGGCGGTCTGTTCTGCCGGGCCTCTTGGGGCATTTGTTGTCCACATGTTCTTGCAGTTTGTGTTCCCGAACTTGGCACTCGCAAAGTGGGCAGTTCTTCATCGGACGCTGATTCGCAGCACGAGGACTCAGGGGATTCGCAGAAGCAGAACTTTGCGAACTGCTCTGGGAAAGACCCTTTTTTCTTCTCCTCCGTCCAAACGCTAGAATACCAATACTATCTTTGCGTCCCGCAAGTGCAGGTCCGCCTTCGATGAAACCTCGTCCATAACAACGCGCACAGTTCTCGTTTGAGCCGCCGCAAGAACACGGTCTCTGGTCTGCCATATTCTGCCTCTCGTTTCAAAGAAAACCCTAAAAGGATGATGTCTTTCTTGGAGGAAATGCGCCGCCCAGATTCTACGCCTCTTTAAGGATTCTGACGCTCACTGTGGGGGTCTCCGGTTAAACGTTGTCTGGGTTTTAATCCAACCGATGAGGATGCAGCCGAACTTTGCCGCCGTCATAGCGATGGCATTGTGGGCAGCCTTCGTGTTTCTCGCGGTGCTCGAAATGTGCAGGAGTCACTCCGCCCTTGTGATGTAAACGAACACGTCCGTGGCACGTAGGGCAACGTTTGTCCTCCTTCGTGTCCAGCTCTAGTGCATCATTCACCGACACCAGATGCCAGCGCCCGTTTTGCTTCACTTCGCACTTGGAGTTTCTATTCATTGTTGTCGTCCATTCTTGGCGACGGTCATTTCCTAAATCGCCCCCTCGATACCGTCAGTAACGTCCGGCGTGGCGACCGGGATTGCGGTGCTTTCTAGGGCCTTAGCAACGACGGCTGATAAACGTCAATGGGTTGCGCCAAACTCCCAATTTCCTGGACGCCTTGGTACAGCATGAACTACGCCATGACTAGCAGAACCTGGCAGCATCTACGGTGGTGGCACCGACACACGCGGCGCTGCTACTGGCAAGTCCGTAGAGAAGTACAGGTCAGCCGTGTTGTTAGTTCTTGAGGATGTTGTGACGTAGCAGGGAAGTTGATGAACTGTGCAGGACGTGAGCTGGGTAGCGAGTTGACGATGTAAGCAAAACAGATGCCATTAGCTGTGCAGTAGTTGCGAACATCGGTTAGGCCGTCAGAGAATGGGGCATTTACTACAGGAGAGCTTGCAGCATACGGGTTGCCTGCGAATGGAGCCCACACAGGTTGTAGGCCTGACACAGGGTCCGTACTCCCAGGACCAAGCGCTTTGTAATAATTATCATCGCTGCCCCTATGGCCAAAGAAGATGTTGCCTGATAGGATCAAGTCAAGAATGACATCGGCTGGGTTAGCTTGACCAGATGCAGTGAGAGAATACAAAGCCCTGTGCCTCTACGTCTAATTCTGGTGCTGTGCCCGAAGCCCCTAAGTCAACCTGTACGCCAGCGACGCCAGATAGTTCAGGGTAAGTGATCTGCTGGGATGACAGACTACCGTTGTATTCATTGCCACTGCCTAATTCGGGCACCGTACAAGAAATTGACACAAAACGCTGCTGGTGCAGGGAGCGCAACACATCTTGGGACCATTCGGCATCGATTGCGACCTGCGACGCTGGGGACTGAGGCTGGCCGAACGCGGCGGCAAGAACGGGAAGAAGCGAGCGATCGTTGCGACGGCGAGAAAGCTGGCGGTGCTACTGCATCACCTGTGGGTGAGCGGAGAAGCGTACGAACCATTGCACAACAGCAGCCGAACGACCGTGGCGGCAGCCGCATAAAACAAAACGGCAAAACAAAGTCAAAATCGTTCCAGGGAGAGAAAAATCAAAAAGCTAAAGCCGAGTTCCGGTGACTGCGACTATGGCCTGGCCCAGGTTCCACTCTGCAAGAGCAGAACCACAGGGCGCCAAACAGATGGCAGCACCGGCTGTAACGAGAACGCCCAACATGCACCGAGCGAAGAAAATCGCTCCTCGAGAGTGCGGATGGAAGCATGGCGACAGTGGCCACTCGGCGGGAGAAAAAAGCGTGTCCAACGAAAACAGCAGAATCCTATTGACTCCGACCGGCCTTCTCATGGAAGGCCATAGCGCATTTTGACAGTTCGTCACTGAGTGTAACCGCGATGTTACAACACCGATCCGTTATTGAGGTGACCACCCTCCCAAACAGAAACGGTTGATATCCAGCAGTAAGTGCCGCAGATAATCAAATAATCGGATTCAGCAATGTGACGAAAAGGCGTTCGCTCTGGCTAAGTTCCGCCGTCTGTATCACGCTGCCCGCAACGTACCAAAGTAACCCGATGCTCTCAGCCTGAACTGCCGAAGTCAACTCAGGGAATGTCCCCGCATCTGCTTCGGCAGTCAAGGAGAGAGGTCTGTGCGAAGAGCGAGAATCAGGGCTCACATCTATTGCGCGCTACTTGTGCTGTTGTTGGTTCCCGCCTCCAATTGGGCGCAGAGTGCCGGCTCCGGCGACCAGGCAACGATTGCCCAACTGGTAGAACAAATAAAGCAGTTGCAGCAGCAGGACCGCGATCTGCTGGAGCGAATCAGGATTCTGGAGGCGAAGCAGCCACAAACTTCACCCGTGGCCGTGGCCGATACCGCCTCACCGCCAACCCCGCCGCAGTCTACGGAACAAACTCCGCCACCACAGTTGCCGTCTGCCACGCCACGCGATTGGCACGAGGTACACGGCATCCAATTCCGCGGCTTCGGAGAAGTCGACTACCAGGTTCTCAACCAGCGCCAGCCGGAACTGGGAACCGGCGGCTTTGTCCCTGGTTCGGCAGGGAACTTCTACACTGGCGATTTTGGTTTATTTCTTAGTTCAAGACTTACTAACAAAGCCAGCGTGCTTTCCGAGATTGTTTTCGAGGAAGCCGACGCACAGCAATACAAGGTAGATCTGCGACGGATGTTGCTCAAATACGACTACAACGATCACTTGAAGATGTCCTTTGGCCGGTACCAGACCAACATCGGGTATTACAACTGGGCGTTTCGCAGCGCCGCTTGGCTGCAAACCACTGCCAATCGGCCGCTGGTGATGGAATACGCCAGCAACGGTGGTTTGCTCCCCACTCAAGCGATTGGCGTTTCCGTGATCGGCGCCATTCCGTCAGGGAAGCTGGGGCTGAACTACGTTGCCGAATATGGATCCTCTGACACCATTCGGCCTGACCTCAACGGCGACGGTTTAGTGACCGATGAGAACAACGGCAATCAGACCAACGTCGGATTCTTCGCCACGCCCGACGGGTTGCGTGGACTGCAAATCGGAACGTCCTACTATCATGACCAGATCAGCAACAATGTCCTAAACGCGTCTGGCGCGCAGGTTCCTCCGCCTCCAGGAAGCCTGGGACCGTCTGTGAGGTATGGCCAGACGATCGTCAATGCCTACGCTGTCTATGTGGCTCAGGGCATTGAATTTCTGAACGAGGGGTTTCTGATCCGGGACGCTCTAGTGGGTGGTTCGCTCCACTTCGATACGCCCGCCTTCTATTCGCAGTTCTCCAAGCAACTCGGGCCGGTGCGGCCATTTTTCCGTTATCAGTATGTGAACGCAAGTCCCAACAACGGGATCTACGACGATGTTGGCCTGCGCTTCGGGCCTTCTTTCGGCGCTCGCTACGATCTGAACGACTACATTGCCTTTAAGGCCCAGTTCGATCACACCGTTCGCCGCGGCGAGCGGGACCTGAACGGCCTGCACCTGCAGTTCGCGTTTACTTTTTGAGACCAGGAGAGAGCATGGGCGCTAAATCGATAACAACTCTGCTTCTCCTGGGACTGGCCATCCTCTCCTTTACACCGCCAGCCACAGCTCAGGACAGCGACGTGGCGGTGGTAGTCAGCTCTGGCAATCCAGCCACCAATATAAGCCTCGGAGATTCGCGGAAGATTTTCGCTGGTACGAAACGCTCATGGCCGGACGGCCAGCGCATCAAGCTCGTCACGCGCGGTCCGGGATGCATGGAAAGACTCGTCTTGCTGAGGCTCCTGGCGATGTCCGAAATCGAATACAAACGATATTGGACCGGCCAGGTGTTTCGGGGTGAGGCCGACGCCGAACCTTTGACCGTTCCCTCCGTGGGCATGCAGAAAGAGGCCCTGACGCTCTTTCCTGGGGCCATCAGCCTGGTGAATGTCCGCGACGTCAAGCCGGGCATGAAAGTGATCAAAGTCGACGGTATGCTGCCGGGCGCAGCCGGATACCCGCTCCATTGAGAACGCAAAGCCAGGATTTCTTTTCTATCCGCCAGCACCCGTCTTTCCTTATTTGCGCCAACGCTTGCAGAAGATTCCACCAACTGTCGCAACCAGGCCATTTCACGTTTTGGCCGCTGGTCATTGAGTGATGATCCAGTCGAGCAGTTTATAAGCCCAGACCGTGCTATAGCGACGCTCTTTCCGCACTCTTGGCACAGGCGTTCTTTAGTACATCTGAGCGCGAATACACGATGAAGCAGTATAGAGCCGCCCCGAGTATGGGGAATAGCATCACCAAAAAACAAACAATCTGTTTCAATGGATGCGAGTCATCGAAGCGAAACAGAAAGAACTCCATTCCAACGATTGTAATTCCGGCTCCGAGCACACCAGCTAACAGGAGCAGGACGCAAGCGCGGCTCGGAAAAATCAATCTAGAAACCGCTTTGGAGTTTCTTACCAGCTCTTCGTCAACGGCGGCAGAGGTCCTGCCCGTTGTTGAAGCGAGCTTCCGCTGGTGCATGATGCGTTGGTGCAGTAAGCCGAGAATTGGAAACCAACATTCACGAGAATTGCCTGGTTGTGAGTGTCGAAGAACGCGACGGAGCACTGATTTGAGAGTGCTTCATTGCCGTACCAGAAATCCGCGGTGCTCTGCTCAACATTCCATTGGATGTTCGAGTTTGGAGTGGTTCCTACATTGCCGGTGCCGTTGTTCGTGCAGGTATTCAATACCGGGCCCAGATCGGTACTCTGTACTGTGACGAACGTCCGACTAAATACTTGGTTGCCGTCCTCGGTCAGATTAATGGTTGCAAGATTAGGATCGCCGCATATAAACCCGTCCAGAGCGGTTGCCGGTATGCCACTAATATTGCATAGGATCACGTCAAGCGTGCCCCACGTACCCGAAGCGGCGGGAACACCGATGATCGTCTGACCGGTTGCGCATGACATCTCAGGCTGCGGCTGCGGTTCACCAACAAGGTCTCCGAGGTCGGTTTCACCGCACAGTGTGGCAGCCGGGGAGACTGGCGCGCCTGGAGCTGGGGCGGGGGGTCCACCGCCTCCGCAGCCGACGAAACAGCCTACGGATGCCAAGACAGCAAACCAGCGAATGAACTTCATTTCTGAACCTCCGCACAAACGTCTTACGTCAAGAAGCCAGACCATAGCCTTTCCGAACGCACAGATGCTACCTCGGGTGAGAGCCCGGCTGCAACCGGTCATCAATGTCTTTCGGATTCTGCCATGCCGACGCTGGTTCCGACGTACTCTGGCGACTCTGCGAGGACTTGGAACCCTTGGTCGCCAACTTCGAGCAGGCAAGCGGACGCCAATTTGAAGTGCTACAGGTTAAAGAGAAGTTTGGTGGGTTGCGCATTTAGATGAGTGACGCGAATGACGCTATTGGCCGACGCCTCGAAGCCGCTGAACAGGAATCCTTCCATACTTGCGAGGTTTGCGGCCAGGGGGAGAACGGCGGGAAGGCGGTTGGATTAGGACTTTGTACGACGAGCATAACGCTAGCGGACCGGAAGCAAGAGGCCGCCGCCCGCAGCGAATATTTTCGGGGTTGCGCGAGATTTTATCCAGACACGGTCTTATGGGAAGCGCCGAACGCGGTTTCCAATTGCTGACAAAAGTCAACTCGCTAGGGCCTAATCCCTGACTTGTGATCGCATTGCATTTGCCTACCGCCGCCGTTGAAACCGGACTGCACATGTGCCCTCGGGAGAAAAGTTGGATATTTCCTCCCTTCGCTGCCGAGCAGTCCGTTCTCTCCAGTCCGGTTTGTCTAGGAATAATCGCGAAATACGGGCATTATTCGCGTATTTCGGAGGAAGACGAGCCGAATTTCTCTGCAGTCCAGACTGCGTGGCGGAGAGGCAAGGATTCGAACCCTCGGTACAACTCATTGAGCCGGTAAGGCCCGGCGCGTGCGTAGGTTACAGGGGATGGGGCGCTTAGAGAATTCTCCGCGACTCCGCGCTCGCCGCGCAGTCATGCTAAACAGTGCGGCTTCATAATGAGATCAAGAGGCGAATGCGTGGCGATAGTGTGGCCGAAAGTGGTCACTTTCGGAGTCCCCCAAGCGGAGCACCTCGGAAGGTAGAAGGAATTCCTCACATTCTTGCCACATTTTCCGCGGAGAATGTTTTCGATTCATGACTGGCCGCTAGGTTCGCAGTCATACCCCAACGGGATTGGGCCGGCAGCGTGGATTGAATCGAACATCTTGCTACAACTGGCGTCCGCGCCATTTGATAAGCAGGATGAGACACTCGTTCCCGAGGCAGGTTCGTGCGTCAGTTGTCCGAAGCGAACCGGATTCAACAAGCTACTCTTCCCGGATGTGCGTAAAGATTCATGTAAGT
>PLDC01000022.1 GCA_003134995.1 Acidobacteriaceae bacterium
GCGGCTGCTTCCGAGCACACCATCATCGTCGGAGAAGTCGGCTACTACGGCGCTTATCCGACTCAGGGTTATGCCACGCTGGCTCAGTTGGGCGGCGCTGCCACACCTTGCGTACCGGGAACTGCCAACGGCTGCTTGATCGACAACAACCTGGCCACCAACGGCGGCGGCAACGGCAAGAGCGGTTATACCTTTGCGGTGACGGTTACGGCTCCGGCAGCTGCGGCGCCTTCGACCTTCTTCACGACTGCGGTTCCGGTGTCCAACACTTCGGGTACCAAGTCATTCTGCGCAGCGGATGACGGCGTAGTCCGCAACGGCGCACCGGGCGTAATCACTGCCCCGGCCACCTACGCGGCTTGCTTGGCTCTGACCCCGATGAACAACTAATAGTCTGAGTTAGCAGCGTACCCGAACGGGTACCAAGCCAGAGGGCAGCGGATGCAAATCCGCTGCCCTTTTACTTTCTGCAAAAATTCTCAACTCACTGCAGGGAATCTACTCTTGTCCTTCACTCACGATTGCTTTTTGGGATGACAATTTCTGTCAACTCAGACATGACCTCATTTGTCATCTCAGCAGCGCCGTGTCGGCCTTGACTCCAGCGTTTCCCCAGAAAAACACATCTCTCATAGCCACAGATGCAGAGAATGCTTTGGCAGCTAGAGTGCAACGAACTAGAGCGTCTTAAAGAAATCTCACCTGCCGACGGGATGATAATGACTCGGCTAACCTGGGGGAAACATGAACAGCCAAAGAAACAAGGGATTCTCACTCATTGAGTTGCTGATCGTAGTCGCCATCATCCTGATCATCGCAGCTATCGCCATTCCTAACCTCATGCGTGCGCGTATGGCGGCCAACGATTCGTCCGCAGCTGCTTCCGAGCACACCATCATCGTCGGAGAAGTCGGCTACTACGGCGCTTATCCCACACAGGGCTATGCCACGCTGGCCCAGTTGGGCGGCGCTGCAACTCCCTGCGTTCCGGGAACGGCTAACGGCTGCCTGATCGATAACAACCTGGCCACCAATGGTGGAGGCAATGGCAAGAGCGGATACAAATTTGCCGTCACCGTCACGGCTCCCGCGGCTGCAGCGCCTTCGACCTTCTTCACCACCGCCGTGCCGATTTCGAACACGTCGGGGACGAAGTCTTATTGCGCCGCGGATGATGGCGTGGTCCGCAACGGCGCGCCGGGCGTCATCACTGCTCCGGCCACGTACGCGGCGTGCCTGGCTCTGACCCCAATGAACAACTAGCACGGCTCAAGTTTGGCGATTCAGGTTTGGCGATTCAAGTTTGGCAAAGTACCTGGGGGAGGGTACCAAGCCAGAGGGCAGCGGACACAAATCCGCTGCCCCTTTCGTTTTGATCACAGTCAGCACAGCCCTGAGAGTGGCACATGGTTACTGCGGTAATCGACCCTGCAGGCCCGGGTTGGCCCGTTAAGTGCGACAAGATTCGTATGTCCCCCGAAGAGAAAGTTCGGAATCGTCGCATTGCCACAGGGGCAAGGCTGAACTTCATGACGAAACAAAAGGGTTTCTCACTCATCGAGCTGTTGATCGTGGTGGCGATCATACTGATCATCGCGGCCATCGCCATCCCGAACTTAATGCGGGCTCGCATGGCGGCCAACGACTCGTCCGCTGCGGGTTCCATGCACGCGATTGCCGTTGCTGAAGCTGGCTATTTCGGCGCCTATCAAACGGTTGGCTTCCCCGCGACGCTGTCACCGTTAGGCGGCGCGTCGCCTTGCACTCCGGGTGTCGCCACCGCTTGTCTCATTGACCAGTCTTTGGCCAGTGGCGGGCCCAAGAGCGGCTACAGCTTTGCGGCCACTGGATCCGCCGGCGCGGGCAGCGCCATCAATAACCAGTTCTACGCCACTGCAACCCCAACCAGCGATCTGACTGGCACCCGCGCTTACTGCGCAGCCGATGATCTAGTCCTCCGCCTTCAGCCGTCGGGCAACACAACGATGGTCGCAAGTTATGCGGCGTGCTGGGCCCTGTCGCCGGAGAGCAACTGAGGCCATCTGCACCTTCCGGCCAAGCATCAAACTTGGCAAAAGTACGAGCGATGCATCTTTACTTTCGTAATCTCCCGCGCCCGCGCTGGCACTTTACTCGCTATCGGATTTGCATATAATTTGTGCAGCAAAACAAATATTCATTAACTGCATTCCTGCCATGCCTGCCATCGAAATTTTAGGATTGGAGAAAACCTACAGCGTGGGCTTCTGGCGCAAGCGCCTGAAGCTCGCATTGCACCCGCTCAGCCTCACGGTGGAAGACGGCGAGATTTTCGGATTCCTCGGCCCCAACGGCGCCGGCAAGACCACAACCTTGAAACTGCTCATGGGGTTGGTGTTCCCTAGCGCAGGGTCAGCGCGCATCCTGGGCCGCGAATGGACTGACCCATCAGTCAAAGCGCAAATCGGCTTTCTTCCCGAGCAGCCGTATTTCTACGACTATCTGACCGCCCACGAACTGCTGGAGTATTACGGGCAGCTTTCCGGCGTTCCCGCCAAACAGCGCAAGCAGCGCGTCGAGCACGTGCTCGACCAGGTCGGATTGCGCGACGTACAGGGCGTTCAGCTCCGCAAGTTTTCCAAAGGCATGCTGCAACGTGTGGGCATCGGGCAGGCAATTCTGCACGATCCTAAGATCGTGTTCTTCGACGAGCCCATGTCCGGGCTCGACCCCATCGGCCGCCGCGAAGTGCGCGACCTGATGTCGCAACTCAAGAGCGAAGGCAAGACCGTTTTCTTCTCGACTCACATTCTCTCCGACGCCGAAACGCTGTGCGATCGCGTGGCCATCATTCACAAAGGTGAACTCCGCGGCGTAGGCGCAGTCGAGGATTTGACCTCCAGCGTTCAGGGGACGGTGGAAGTCATCTGGCACGGCTCGCAGGTTCCGGCCTCCATTAAGGCTCTGGGAGCGGGATGCCATGTCACTGGAGACCGCGTCCGCGCCACAATCAACGAGAGTCAGCAGGATGCGATAATCGATGCGCTGCGCCGCGAGCGGCTGCGCCTGATCGCGATTACTCCGGTACGCACTTCGCTCGAGGCTTACTTTGTGGAGAAGCTGCGCCGCGCCGAGACTACGGCTGGGTCGACGAAATGAAGATCAAGCGTGTGAAGATCAGGCGTATGAATCTCGAGCGTACGAAGAGGACAGCATGAGAACGCGCATCGCTTACATTGCCTCCAATACCTTCCGCGAAGCGGTCCGCGACCGCGTGCTCTATAACCTGATCGCTTTCGCGCTGCTGCTTTCCGGAGCGGCCATCTTCGTTGGCCAGATTTCGATTGAGATCGAGAAGCTGGTGGTCATTAATCTTGGCCTCACCGCGGTTTCTCTGTTTGGAATCGTGATCGCAATCTTCATCGGCATTGGCCTGGTTTCGAAGGAAATCGAGAAGCGAACTCTCTATACCGTGCTCTCGCGTCCGGTGCGCCGCTGGGAATTCATCGTCGGCAAGTTCTTCGGGCTCGCCGGCACGCTTGTGGTCAACACCTTCTTCATGGCGATCGGGGTTTTCGCCGCACTGTTCTATGTTTCTCATAAATTCGTGCGTGCTGACGCTTTGATTCTGGTGGCCTTGTACTTCATCGTGCTCGAGTTCCAGATCATCTGCTCGCTGACGTTGTTGTTCTCGTCGTTTTCGTCGCCCTTGCTTTCCGCGGTCTTTGCCTTCTCGCTATTCGTGATCGGGAGCTTTGCCGAAGACCTGCGCAACTTCGCTAGCATGGCCCACGGATTCTCGCGCTGGCTGGCCACGGGCGCGGCCTATCTTGTGCCGAACTTTTCGGCGTTCAACGTGATCACATCTATTGCGCACGAACAGCCCGTCGCTGGACAACTCATCTTGCAGAACACGCTCTACGCCTTGTTCTACGCGACGATGGCATTGAGTGGAGCGGTGCTGATCTTCGAGCGCCGGGATTTAAAATGAAGCCTCGGCAGAAAACTACGATGGTCGCTAGCGCGTGTCTGATCTTGTCGCTGGCTGCCAGTTCGTTTCTGCTTCATCGCATCGACCGGCTTCGCCCTCAGGGTGCAGCGGATGACGCTCTCTTTCTCAGTTCGCCAAAGGTCATCCAGCGCGCCAGTCTCGGTTATGACGGGCTGATGGCCTGCATTTATTGGACTCGCGCCGTGCAGTACTTTGGCTTCCGGCATCATTACTTCGCGACCAGCTATAACCAACTGGCGCCGCTGCTTGAAATTACGACTCATCTCGATCCGCATCTGATGGTGGCTTACGAATTCGGCACCAGCTTTCTTGCGCCCAAACCTCCGCATGGGGCGGGCGAACCGGAGCGTGCGATCGAGTTACTGCAATACGGCATTCAGCAGAATCCCGATAGCTGGAAGCTTTATTACGACCTCGGCTTCGTCTATTACATGGAGCTGCACGATTACAAAAAAGCCGCGGAAACCTTTGAGCGCGGATCGCATGTTCCGAACGCGCATCCTTTCCTAAAGGTGTTGGCGGCCCAGATGGCGCAGCATGCGGGCGAGTATGAGACGGCTCGGATGCTTTGGTCGGCGACTTATCAGACCGCACAGGACGCGCAGATCAAAGAGAATGCGGTCGAGCACCTGCGCGCGTTGCGCGTAGACGAAGACGTGGAGCATCTGCAGCAAGCCGTGACCCGCTTTGGAGAGCGCACTGGACGCCTGCCTGCGAGCATCGCCGAACTCGCATCCGCTGAAGGATTGTCTGGAGCTCCAGTCGATCCCGATGGGCATGCTTACAAATTGACGCCCGAGGGGCGCGTCGAGATTCGCGTGCCGGATGACTTTCCTTTCGCCAGTAAAGGATTGCCTCCGGGATATAAGCCAGCGCCTAAATACCATCAGCTTCAGTAGGGTCGTCGACCCACCGCACAGTACCGAGTACCTAGTACCTAGCGAAGACGCATCTTCTCGGAGACAGGGACTCTGTGCTCGCAACTCTTTGCGGAGTGCCTTCGCTTATGATGGCGGTGAATGAGCGTTGATGCTCCCAATCAGTCCGCAATCAGTGTGTCTCGCTCCGCGCGGCGGTGGTGGAAGGACGTCGCTGCGCGTGAGGGGCGCTTCGCGGCTACATGGCAACTGCTGAGCGCGCTCTGGGAGTTCGTTCGCGATTCCACTCCAGAGCGCAGGCGCCAACGTTATGGCGATGCGGACTACGATTGGGAGCATCGCGTCAATACGACGAGCGCAGTTGTCGGTTGGCGTGAGCGGTTGCTTGGAGTGTTCCACTCGCCTTATCAGCCGACGGAGTCTGTTCTCTTTCACGAAATGATCGAGGCTTTGCGCGAGCAGAGTCAGTTGGACTTTCGAGACTTCACCTTCATCGATCTTGGATCTGGAAAAGGACGCACTTTGTTGATGGCGTCGGATTATCCTTTTCGACGAGTCGTTGGCGTGGAACTTTTGCCTGAGTTGCATCGGACTGCCCGGGAGAATCTTAGCGAGTATAAAAGCGAAAGGCAGAAGTGCTTTGCGCTGGAGTCGATTTGCGCGGATGCGACTGAGTTTCGTTTTCCTAACGAGCCTACCGTGGTCTTTCTTTTCAATCCGTTTCCAGGGGCTGGGTTGAGGCGGATGATTGGAGGTCTGGAACGGAGTGTGCGAGAGCATCCGCGAGCGGTGTATGTGCTTTATCACAATCCTCTGCTTGGGCGAGTACTGGAGGAAAATGCCGGGCTAAAAAAAGTTTATGGGACTCATCAGTTTGCGATTTACCAGGCGATGGACTGGATTCGCGATGAGTTATGAGCTTGAGATCCGTGGAGAAAAAAAATTAGGGTTGATCCCCCTAAAATAATGTAAACACAGGAGTTGCGCGATCGGATCTCTACGAGATCCGGCTAAAATCCTGCGTTTAAAGGAGTTAGCTGCAAAATCCTCGAAATGAAGGGGTTAGCGACAGAAATCGCTAAGCCGGGGTTCGTTTTTCGGTTTTCAAAGAGCTTGCGCCCTGAAGCGATTCGCGCTCCGCAGGGATACTTTGTAAAAGCTTAGCGCAAGGGCGGAAAGAAGGATGTGACGGATGAACATTAGGGCTGTGGAAAACTCCAAGATGGACCTTTCTCCGTTTGTCCAGAAGCGGTATTCTGGTGGCACCTAAAAAGGTGCTCCGGAGGAGAGTTCATGCTGGACATCACCAAGGACATTCAATCTCTAACGACCTTTCGGCGCCGTTCCGGCGATTTTATAAAGCTGCTGAAAAAAAACAAGCGACCGGTGGTGCTTACGGTAAGAGGGAAGGCGGCGGCGGTGGTGCAGGACGCGGCCTCGTATCAGCGACTGCTCGACATTGCGGCGCGCGCAGACGTCGAGGAGGGTATCCGCCAGGGACTGGAAGATTTGAGCAAGGGTAGGACTCGTCCAGCACGGGAATTCTTTGACGAATTCGAAACCGAACATGAAATACGCCGTTAACCTTACGCAGCGGGCGGAGCGGGACCTCGCGAGGCTCTACGGTGAAATCGATGCGGCCCACTCCGAGACAGCGCGAGAATGGTTTCGGGGGTTAAAGAAGCAAATCCTCAGCTTGGAGAAACTGCCATTCCGCTGCACCGTGACTCCGGAGAACAAGATTCTCAGACACCTTTTGTATGGTCACAGGCGTGACACCTATCGCGTGATCTATCGAGTGGTGGGCTTGCAGGTCGACGTTCTGCACATTCGTCACGGAGCAAGGAAGCGAGTGGGGTGAGAAAGGCAAGGGGGAAGTTCAAGTCGGAGCAGGGGCGGGCGAAACCGAATCCTCAGGCGGCTGCGCTTGTGCTTCTCGTGCGCAAATATCCGGATACGCTGGCACGGCTGGATGCGCTGGCGGGAGGGTGATGTGCGCACCCGTCCACCGGCACGACGGCCGTCGCGTGATCCTATCGCGTCAGTGGCGCTAACGTGACCGTGCTGCATACTCGGCACGAGGCGATGAGAGGTTTGGATGAGACCTTCGCAGGCGACCCCGAAGCGGTTCGGGAATTCGCCGCCGAAGTGGCTGAGGAGTTAAAGTAATCCTCTACGCTGGCACGGAGTACACAGGATGTCGTCTGCAGATCAATCGATAAGCTCAGCCACTAAGGTGGCCCGGATTTCATGGCGCGAAGCCGGGAAACGGATTTTGGCTCTGTTCTGCATCTATGTCGCTGCATTCTTCGTCGTCGGATCGGTGTTCTTCGGGGATTGGTGGTACGGGCTTTTCTGGGGCGGACAGTTTGCAAACCCGCGCTGGCTAGCGCTGGGGTGGCGACTTCTTGTCAACTGGCATGTCGCAGCCGTCACGTGCATGGTGCTCGGGGCATCTCTGATTATCTTTCTGTCCGTCTGGAGCCCAAGACGGGTCACAGCGTTTCTCAATCGTTTCGTCTCGCTTATAGTCGCGCTGTCGCTGGCCGCGATTATCCTAAGCGCGCTCGCCGTGTATCTCATACCTGGAAATGCAGAAGTCTACGGAATTCTCCTTAGCCAGCTTCCGTTCCTGGATGAGAACTATGCGGTGTCTCAGCTCCGCGCAACCCTACAGGAACCTGGGATCACTGCGCCTATCTACTTTCACTACCTCAACCAGGGACGAGTAGACCAACTCTACAACCAGCTAGAGCCTGAATTGCAAGAGGTGTCCAAGGACGTAAGGAGCGCCACCAAGGTAAGTGGGGGCGCCGAGGCCGGCACCGCTGGTGGCAAGCTGCAGGTTGGCGGAGAGCAGTCAGGGGAGGAGGAAAAAAAGTTCACCCGTGCTGAATTCCCACCTGAGAAAAAATGCATCGCGGTTATGAAATACGTTAGGACAACCTGGCCAGCAAACTACTACACTGCCTTTACCGACTGGTTGATCAGGTATCAGACCCAGCTCATTATCGACGCCAATAGGAGCCGAGGGCAGGAGGTTCGCCCGAGGGAAACGTACGGCTGGGGTCCCACTGCCGATTTGAACGAGAGATTCGCGGCGGATCTTAAGGAGCAATTGCGATCCGTTAGGGGCCTGATCTTTGTTGACGGTGAGTTTACTGAATCGCTTCAGGGAGATAAGGCGGTCTTAACCTACGACTTTAGTGTCCCAACAACGCCACCGAGCAAAGCAGCGTCTTTCAGGGTCAGTCTTCCCAAAAAAGAGATCGCGAACCTCCCGACTCACCGGCTCCGGCTCACGATATTTGGGGACGTAATCAAGCCGTTAGGCGAAGACGGCACGGTCGATATTGCCCCGATATCCATCTACTGACCGTAGGCCCGGAAAGCCCTGTAAACTTGAGGGATGACCACCACCACCCTCAACTCCCTTGCCCGTGCTTCTTCTGCTTACCTGCGATCTGCCATGCATCAGCCGATTCAGTGGCATGAGTGGGGTGAGGAGGCGTTTGCTGCGGCGCGGCGGGAGGACAAGCCAATGCTGCTGGATATTGGCGCGGTGTGGTGCCACTGGTGCCATGTGATGGACCGCGAGTCTTATGACGATCCTGAAGTGGCGGCGATTGTGAATGAGCATTTTGTTGCGGTGAAGGTGGATCGGGATGAGCGTCCTGATATTGACAGCCGGTATCAGGCTGCGGTGAGCGCGGTCAGCGGGCAGGGGGGATGGCCGCTTACGGCTTTTCTTACTCCGGATGGGAAGCCGTTTTATGGGGGGACTTATTTTCCTCCGGTGGATGGTTATGGGCGGCCTAGTTTTAAGCGGGTGCTGATCAGTATTGCCAACGCTTACAAGGAAAAAAATGTCGACGTGGTGGAGCAGGCGAAGATGGTGGAGAGCGCTATTGCGCAGGCGGAGTCGTTTGCCGGGAAGAGCGGGTGGGTTTCTGTGGGCATTATTGATGCGATTGAGAAGTCTGCGTTCGGAATGTTTGATGCGGAGCATGGAGGGTTTGGGCAGGCTCCTAAGTTTCCGCATCCTTCGGCTTTGGATTTGTTGATTGAGCGGTATGCAGGGAAGATCAAAAGCCCCACTTCTCGCGCAGAAAGCGCGCGAGAAATGGGGCACCCTCGGGATTTTGATGGTGACGACGAACAACTGCGCAACTTGATTGTTACTACTCTTCAGCACATGGCTCTTGGCGGGGTTTACGACCAACTTGCTGGGGGATTTCATCGGTATTCGGTGGATGAGCGGTGGGTGGTGCCGCACTTCGAGAAGATGTGTTATGACAACTCCGAATTGCTGAAGAATTATGTACATGGATATCAGGCTACCGGGTCGGAATTTTTGGCGGACGTGGCGCGCGACATTATTCGCTGGATGGATGAGTGGCTTAGCGACCGGGAGCGCGGCGGATTCTATGCTTCGCAGGACGCTGACATTTCGATGGACGACGATGGCGACTACTTTACCTGGACGCTGGATGAGGCGCGGGCAGTGCTTAGCGAAGACGAGGCGCAGGTTGCGGCGCTGCATTACGACATCAACGAGATTGGAGAGATGCATCACAATCCGGCGAAGAATGTGCTTTATGTGCGGGCTCCGATCGAGGAAATTGCCGGGCGGATGAGGGTTAGCGTCGAGTGGGTGAAAGAGTTGCTGGATTCGGCGAAGAAAAAAATGTATGCGGCGCGGTTACTGCGGCCTACTCCTTACGTCGACAAGACGATTTATGTGGGATGGAATTCGATGTGCGTGTCGGCTTATCTGGAGGCTGCGAAAGTTTTGGGGCTGGAGGATGCGCGGCGTTTTGCTTTGCGGTCGCTGGATCGGGTTTTGGCGGAGGCTTGGAAGGCACACGGTAACACAGAGGACGAGGCGTCCGCTGCTCCACGTGCGTTGCTGCTGCATGTGGTCTCTTATTCTGATCCTGCGGCTTCGCATCGCGAGGTTTCTGGGTTGCTGGATGATTATGCCGCTACTGCTCTTGCTTGCCTGGATGCCTACGAGGCTACGGCTGATCTTAGCTACTTTAAATTTGCGCAGGCCATTGCCGATGCGATGATTGCGCGGTTCTTTGATTCGACTGGCGGAGGGTTCTTCGATGCTGAGCCGGCTGGCGAGGGCAAGAGTCTGGGCGTGCTCTCGACTCGGCGCAAGCCGGTGCAGGATTCGCCTACGCCGGCGGGAAATCCGATGGCGGCGATTGCGCTGCTGCGATTGCATCATTACACGGGAGATGAGGGGTATCGGGACAAGGCGGAGTTGACGCTGGAAGCTTTTGCGGGCGTGGCGGAGCAGTTTGGAATTTTTGTTGGCACTTATGGGATTGCAGTGTTGCATCTGTTGGAGAATCCTGTGCAGGTTGTCGTGATCGATGGGTCGGGATCGGATGAAGGCGCTTTGGCGCTTTCCGCGGCGGCTGTGGCGTCTTTCGCGTTCAACAAAAGTGTGCTGCGGTTGAAGGCTAATCAGGCGGTCGTTGGGAATCTTCCTCCGGCGCTGGCGGCGACGATTCCGAACTTGCCGCCGTTGAAGTCGGGCGCGTCATTTGCGGTTTTGTGTGCGGGATTTTCGTGTCAGCCTCCGGTTACGGATCCGGTGGAATTGCGGCGGGCGATTGAGGGTGCGTTGACGGAGCAGTCGTAGCGTGGTGCGAGGAAATTATTGCGCTTGCGAAAACGGTTCCACGGGGGGTTAAGCCCTTTAAGTCTGGAATCCAACGCGGCGCTGAAGCGCCGCTCTTCCACGGTGCTGCGCACATTTCCTGGGTTGGGGCGCTGAATCGCGGTCCCATGTCCGCGGCTTTAATGGCACGGATGAATTCGTGCCCCTCCCGATCCAACTTAGCGGCGCGAACGAATTCGTGCTTTGTATCCCAGAGCGTGACCGTACCTTACCTTCGAATTTGCTCTTCGCGATCCGATCCCCAAAAAAACGGGGCTGACGGTTTATGTATGAAGTCCGTCAGCCCGAAGATTGCGAGCCCTAGGTTCGGCCCAAGTTACTTTAAGGTTACTTTGGTGACCTTGCGGACACCGGCCACATCAGATTAACTGCTAGTTCTACATCGGTGGTTGTTGATTGGCGGTGCATTTGCCTTGCAGTTGTTGTTGAGGTGGGCATGTAATGATCGGGCCTCCGTCCGGGGTGGGAACCTGAGGAACGGCGGCTGCGACGTATGTGCCCACTAGTCCTAGCATCAGGATCGACATCCTGAGCGCATGCTTCATGGTTGACTCCTTCCGCGCCGTAATGCCCAAGAAACAGGGCAATGGTGGCGTGGAGAGGAATTATAAGGCACGAGTCAAGCCCTTCCGCAAGAATTCCTTAACAGTGCAACTTGGGTGAGCCGCAGGGAAATGCGTGCCGCGAGCTCCATCTTCGGGCCAAGGCCTGTAAATACTGGGGAAACCATAGATAGTATAAGGTGTTTGCCCTATGCACTTTTGAGTGGTTTGCGGCAGGTGAAAAGCGCCTCTCGGCGTCCGACCGTTTTACGAAATCCGAAATTGCGGGCCGCGAGGGTCCGTTGCGGGAAATGGAACCTTGAAGTCTGCTGGACCTTTTTTACTTCTTGGATTCCGCTCGATCAATCATTGCCGAAATGCTCAGGCCGCCCATGGGCGCGGCGCCGGCGGCATTCGCCATCGCTTTCGCCGCCTTTGCATTTTCTTCTGGGAGTGGTTGCGATGCTTGGGTGCGCGACAGAGCGCGGTCGACCATGCCTTCGAACATTGGAATCAGGGAATCGGCGGGCAGCGGGTGTTGGATGTCTGACAGGCTCTGCTCCCAGCGCTGAGGCCGCAGTAAGGTGGACGATGCGTCACGCGCGGGACTCTTCGCCAGCGTGTAGCCGAGCCAGATGAGCAGCGTGGCGTTGTAGGCGCCCATGTTGATGAGGTTCATCGCCGTATTGCCGAGGTGATTGCCGGTCCACGAGGCGATCAGCGTCAGTTCCACGACGGCAAATGTGCCGAAGCCGAGAGCGATACCGAAGCTGTGCTGGCGGCGGCTTACTCCCAAATAGCGGGCAAAGAACAACAGGAAAAGCACCATGCCGACCTGAATGATGCGGACGCAGCGCTGGGCCGTCATAATGGCTTGCACCCACGCCGCCAGTTCGCTCGAACTGGTGGAAACCGAAACTACCCCCGCTACCAAGAGCATGACCAGGCCTGCCCACTTAAAGAGCACGGTGCCGAGGTCCCGTAAGGTATGGAAGGGCCGGAAGACATCGAGAAAAGCTTCGTGGATGACCATGAAGCCCAAGGCAACGCTGATGGCAGTGCTGATCCATGAAATGTAAAAGATGGCGGAATAGTAGTAACGGTACGTCGGAAAGATCACGGCGAAGGTCATGATCTGGGTGACGATGTAAGCGAAGAAATACTTGAACGGGCGCTGCTGGCCGCGGCGAAGCATGGCGACGGCAATCGCCGTTTGGAGAACGGGATGCGCGAACCAGAGTGCATAGTACAGAATTCTGATCTTTTCGCTCATCGGAACAATTCTCTTAACCCCTACCTTGTCGCCAGAACCAGCGCCTGGAGCCGAAACCGCGGCGCCGGGCTGAATAAGACTTCTCTAGTGATAAGAGAAAGTTAAACTGTTTGGCTCACTTGTTCAATGTACTCAGGTAACCGAAAGTAACGTTACCTTCGGGCCATTGGCCTTGACAGAGTTCGGGTATTTTAGGGGAAGAAACGGGGTAAAACACGGAGAATTGCTGTGCGGAGGATTCGCCGTTGCGGCGCTTGCGTTTTAAAAACCCGTCCCGCAACGGCTGAAGCCGGGATTGGTTTTGAGACATTGACGACGCGGTGGAACAGGCTGAGGAAAAACTCTTCGTGCACACAAGATGCGACCACTGGGGCTAAAGCCTCGTTGATTGCGGGGGCCTTACGCGGCGCTGAAGCGCCGCTCTTCCACGGAACTGCATGCATTTTTGCGTTTTTCCGCAGCCTGCCCTTCAAAACGAGGGGTGGCCTTGCTTAATCGCCGAGGAACAAGAAGTACGAGCAGTTCCACAATGCGGTGGGCAGGCTGCCTCGTGGACGAGCGGTTAGCACAATGTTGTATTCGCCTGTGCTGCCCAAGTTTATTTCCCGCAGAACGTCTTGTTGAAATGCCTCAACTCGGGAAACGTCCAGCAGATTTCCGGTTTGAGGCCGACGTGGCATTTTGGGATCTGCCTGCGCCTCGATCACTGCGAGCCGCGCTAGAAATTCGTGCACATCGGTGCCGCGTCCGTGGCCTGAGAGTGCAAAGGAAACTTCGGCATCCTGCGACGAGAAGTGCCAGGCCAGCGACGCCGCCAGGTTCACGGCTCGTTCATAGGCGGGGCCGGAGATGAGACCGGCTGCGGGATTGTCGAAGACGATGCAGAGCTTGCGCTCGTCCTCGCGGCTGAATTCGCGCACTTTCAGCGCTCCGGATTTGGCTGTCGCCTTCCAGTCAACGTGGCGCGCGGAATCTTCCGGCATATACTCGCGAATGCGGTATAAGTCGGAGCCGCGTCCGCGCTGAAAACTCTCCCACTCGCCCCGGACCAGGGGCAGAATCTCAAACAGTTCATCAGGTGGCTGAATCGCCGGATAGACGAGGATTTCACGCTCGAGCGCAATCTCGCGCGTCTTGGTGAGAAAGGCGAAGGGAAATCGAGTGGCGACTCCGAAACTCGATTCGCAATATCTTCCGCGACGATCGAAACACAACTCGAGATCGGCTGAGAGATCGGCTCCCGGCGGGAGATACGGAAAATAAATCATGCCCTCGAAAATTCCTGGCGGCGGCAGAGCCACTTCGACTCGCCTTACGCGCCAATCGCGCAGGCGCACCCACTGATTTTCGGGAGCGCGATTGAGCGGAAAAGTGAATGTGGTTTGCTCCCACTTCCATTGCTTGCGGATTTTATTTTCTTTCTTTTTGTGTGCCGGGACCACACGAATCGAAAACGAGGGCAGGATGCGCCGGGGATTGCGGAGGACGACTCGCCCTAAGACGGGGCGGCCGGCAAACATATGCTCAGGCAGACGAACTTCGAGTTCGAGGCCGCGCAGCACCAGCGCGGAGACCACGCCCGACACCAGGATTGCGGCCAGCATTGCCGCTACTACGATGTAGAGGAGATTGTTTCCCGTGTTCAGCGCGGCGATGCCGATTACCAGCGTGACCAGCACATAAATCACGCCGGCCTTTGTGACTTCGTAGTGAAACGTTTGGCGCAGCCGTTCAAGCACGACACGACGCGCCAGGTAGGGTACTGTGACCAGGCCGACGAATGCGGCCATCAGGAGCGCGAGCGACGCGAGAATTACTGACGCCCACAGATTGCCCGCTTCGCCCCACGCCGTCGAAATCAACGCGGCGCCGAAGGCTAGCCCGAGTCCGACCAGCGCCAGCAAGAACTTTATCCACACTTCCGCCGATGACGATTGCAGCCAGCGCTGCATCCGACTGGAGGGAGGTTTCATTGACTCTGGCTGTGCGTATTCGGAAGACACCATTTCGAGCCTAGCACCCGCTTAGAGAACGATCAATCGAGATGGGCTTGCAGAAAACGCTATCGTAACCAGAGCAGGGGTCGGTGATCAGGGATTAGGGGTCAGGGATCAGGGATTAGAAATCTGCCCTCCTATCTACCATTCAGGTCCTTCGATCACTTGATCATCACTCCCCTACCCCTGACCCCTAACCCCTAGCCCCTGATCCCTGACCCCTGAATTTAGTTTCCCACGCTGACCAGGTATTGCTCGATCTTGCCGTCGGGCATTTCGAAGGTTGAGATCGAGAGGACTTTGTCTGCGAACTTGGCGCGGTAGGCTCGGTAGGTCATGCCTCCGCGCAATTGCTCTGAGGTTTGCTGGAAGTCTTGCGAGGCTCCTAAGGGGCTGAGGCTTGAGGCGAAATCCTGCAGGGCTTGCTTATCGAAATAACTGTTGGCGTTGTCGGTGAATATGGAGCGGTCGATTTTTCCTTGCTGGAGTTGTTCGAGGACTTTGCGCGCGCGTTCCACTTTTTCGGCGATGAGGATTGTATTCCCCGTAAAGAGTAGCGGAGCGATCTTGCGCGCAATCTGGCCGCCGGCATTCACCGCATCCTGGTTCGTCAGCACGATGATCGCGGCGCGATCTTCCGGAAACACGATGTTTTCCGCCGTGAATCCAGACACTTCGCCGCTGTGTTCGAGCATGCGGCGGCCGGCCTGGTTGCGCACTGTGATGCCCAACCCGTAGTTGGTTGCTGTGCCATTCGCCAGCAGAACGTCTTTTTGCATCTCCTGATACGAAGACGGTTTCAGGAGGCGCTGGTTCATCATTGCGACATCCCACTTGGCGAGATCTGAAACTGGCATCGCGAGTTCTCCGGCGGCGAACAGCCAGCCTTTGCCCTCGCGAGGCGCGGGTCGCAGAGGACCTAGCGCATAACGCATGTAGCCGATGGGATCGGTGTCGGCGAGGTGATCCTGATCGATGTTCACTACGCTCTGCATGGCGAGAGGTTCGAAAATATGGGAACTCAGGAAGCGCAGAAGCGGCATCCCGCTGGCCTTTTCGACGATGACGCCGGCGATTACATAGTTGGTATTGCTGTACTGCCATTTCGTACCGGGATCGAAATCGAGCGGCTTGCGCGCCCAGCGGGTCATGATCTCATCGGCGGTGATTGGTGTCAGCATGAAGGGAGGCACGTAGTCTTGCGGCCAATAATCCTGGTAGCCGGAAGTGTGCGAAAGCAGTTGGCGAATCGTGACTTCTTTGGCGCGCGTGAGATCGGGCACAAAGCGGGAGACGGGATCGTCGAGCGAGAGCTTGCCCTGTTCCGCCAGCATCAGAATCGCCGTCGCGGTGAATTGCTTGCTGATGGAGCCGATTTTGTAACGCATTTCAGCGGTGGCTGGAGTGGGCGGCTCGAGGCGCGCATTGCCGTATGCATTGGTGTAGGCGACGGTGCCATCTTTTATCACGGCTACTGAGGCGCTGGGCACGCCGGTGCTTTCGAGCACCTGGCGGGCGATTTGGTCGACCTGGCTGCGCGTTTGGTCAGACAGCTGCGAGGGAGACTGGGCTGGCGCCTGGGTCATCATCGCAAGTGCGACACCCACGCAAGCTAATGCGCGAAGGCCTCTGCGGAAACTGATTTTTGGCCGATGATTCAATCTGTGCATGAAGACAACCTCCGTGCAAAAGCCGGAGTTTAGCACAGGGCACTTTCGAGCTAGAGGCGGAGGATTATTTTGCTGCCCTGTGCTCGACCTCGGCCACCAGCTTCCTCGTAGCCGGAACTTCAATTCCATGATGGTCAGCACCGCGCAGAATCGGCCCGGCGATGGCTTCGAGTTCTGGAGTCTTGTGCTGCTCGACATCCTTCTGCATTGAACTGCGCATGTTTGCGGGCATTGCTGCTACCCCTGACAGCACCATGCCGGGATCCACTTTCGCACCCTCGGCCACGCCGACAGCGCAGGTTTCTCGAACGCAGGCTTCGCCTAAACTCCGCCATTGCGGGTCGGAAAGAACTTCTCCAACGGTTTTGTCGGCGGCTGTGGTGCAGAGCGCGAAGGGCGCGAGAAAGACGAGCTTGCCCCACATCAGGGTCGGCTCGTCGTCGATGAAGCGGCAATTGAAGCCGATGTGCTGAAGCTGATCGAGAGTGCCCGCCAGCAAATCTCGGCCGGCGGACAACACGTTGAGCCGCGCGAATGGCGTTCGATGGACGATGTGACCGGGGCTGACGCGCTCCATTTCGCCGGCTATGGTCGCCGGAATCACGCGCTCGGCGCCGTAACGGGCGCGCAACAGCGGAACATGGTCAATACCATTCAGCAGCGGAACAATGCCTCGCACTCCGTCAGGATTTTTGAGAGCAGCGAGCGCCGGTTCTAACTGTGTCGCCTTCACCGTAATCCAGAGCACGTCGACTGGAGGCACTTCGCTCGCGACCGAAACATTCACCGTAAATTTTCCGAAAGGACTTTCCAGGTGTAGTTGTTTTGGATAATTCGCAACGGATTCGGGCCTGACAATGAGCGTGACGGAAGCTCCGGCGTGAGCCACGCAAGCGCCGATCATGCCGCCGACACCGCCGGCTCCCAGGATCGCATGGTGCAGAGGTTTGGAGATTTTTTCGGACACGTTATTTGGCTTATCGGGCATGAAATTTAGATTCGCGCGAGGTCAATTTTGCTTCACGACGGCTGGCAGGCACTCTGCTACTTCGGCGTCGCTCAGCGTGTGGTCGCTTGCCTTGGCGCGTTGATAGATGCGATCCACTAGATCGTCGGTCGCCGGAATGCCGCGCCGCTCCAGCCAGAACAGTACATTCGACTTGCCGCTCATGGGGCCGATATCGATGATCTGCTCGAGGCCGAACATATGAGACGGCACGCCGGAGTAGACGGTATTGGCCAGTTCGACGTCATTTTTCTTGAACGCCTTGATCACGGCAGCCGCGTGCACGCCGGTCGCGGTGCGAAAAGCGTCGTCGCCAACCACCGGATAGTTCGCAGGAATCGGAACGCCCGTGGCTCGCGACACTGCCTGGCAATACTGCTTCAGCCGGGTAAGATCCTGCTCGGCCCACGGGGCAATGCCCATCAGTTTCAGATTGACGAGCATCTGATCCATCTGCGTGTTTCCTACGCGCTCGCCGATGCCGATGGCGCAGGCGTGAACGCAATTCGCGCCGGCAATCAGCGCCGCCATGGAGTTGGCAATTGCGAGTCCGCGGTCGCTGTGTCCGTGCCAATCGACGCGAATTTTTTCGCCCGAGGGCTTGACTACTTCGTCGATCACAAATCGCACGAGCGCGAGGGCGCCCATCGGCGTCGCGTGGCCGGCGGTGTCGCAGATCACAATCGCACGAGCGCCGCAGTTGATCGCCGTCGAGTAAAGGCGCTTCACAGTCTCCGGATCGCAGCGCGACGTGTCCTCGGTCACGTACATCACGTCGAGGCCCAGCGAAACGGCATACTTGACGGCCTTCTCGGTGGTCTGCAAAAGAAAATCGTCAGTCCATCCTTCGGTAAATCTGCGGATGGGACTCGATCCGATAAATGTTGCGGCCTCGATGGGCAGGCCCGTTTTCTGCACGATCTCGGCGATGGGGCGAATATCGTTCTCGTGCGTGCGCGCCGCGCAGTTGGCGCTTATCTTCATCTTGTTCGCGACGATCTCTCGCGCCAGTGCTGTCACGTGCTCGACTGCGCGAGCGCCCGCGCCGGGCAATCCGAGATCGAGCGCGTTGATTCCGAGCGCTTCCATCAGATGAAGAATCTCGATCTTCTCGGGAATCGAAGGGTCGCGCACTGAGGGCGATTGCAATCCATCGCGCAGGCTCTCGTCGTTGAGCAGTACGGGCCCAGCCGGCTTCATTCCCGGCGGATAGTTCTTGTTCCAGTCGTAGATGAGTTCGGAGGTGTTCATAGGAAAACAGCTGCTAGCTTCTAGCTCCTGGCTTCTAGCTACGGCAACGCCGCACAACGAATCCAGCCTGGCTAGCGGCTAGAAGCTAGTAGCTAGAAGCTTCATTTCTCTTTCGGCGGCAGCGTTAGTCCGAAGACCGAAATCATCCCCTGGCCGGCAACGTTTATTTTTGCCTCTGCGGGATTCGGCAAATACAAGGTCTGGCAATGCTCGCAGCGGTAGACTTCGGCGTTCGGTCCCCAGGCCTTTTCGGCGTCGCCGCAGGCTTGCTCGATAACATCGGTCCAGTATGACCAGCGTTTCAAATGGCCGCCGCAGAATTTGCCTTTTTCGTTTTTCTCGTTGCAGGCGCGCTGCCCGGCCTTCTTGATCTTGACCTTGTGATGAGGAAGCTGCGCAGGAGTTTGCGTGTCCGAAGCTGCAATTTCACCAGTCGCCAAGAGACTTACCTCGTTCGGGCGGCAGTCGCGCCGCCGGATTCGGCCCCACGAGCGTCATTGTACTCGAAGCTAAAAGCGGGGCGAAAGTCGCATGCCTCACGCAACGCGATATCGTATCCTAAGATTGCGTTGTCCTATCCGGTGGCAACGCCAGAATGAACGCCGGAGTGAGCGTGACTATGAACTGCAATCGTTTGAAACATGCGCTTCCCGCGCGAAGAATTTTGCTGACGGGCGCAGCCATTCTTTTGCCGCTTGCGCTGCTTGGCCCAACCAGCGCTCAGACACCGCACAAGAGCGACGCTCGAAGCGCTGCCAGCAGCGTGCAACTCGAACTGGTGCGCACCGAAACCGGCTTTTTTGAAGCGTGGAAGAATAAGGATCAGGCTTACTTCCGCGAACACATGCTGGAAAACGGAATCTTCTGGAGCGATAGCGGCACAATCTCCCGGGAGCAGCAACTCGCGGAACTGCAGGCATCCGCGAAAACGTGCACTGTGGAAGGGTATGGCCTCTCCGACTTCGGGGCGCTGCCACTAGCCAGCGGCGCATACTTACTCACCTACAAAGCCGAGCAATATGCCACATGCAACGGCGAGAAAGTGCCGGTGCGCATGAACGGCAGTTCGATCTACATCCTCAAAGCCGGCCACTGGCGGGCCATTTACCGGGCAGAAGTGCCGCTGAAAAATTAAGGCTACGGGAAAGAACCAAGAAACTCATGATCACAATCGTTTCAGGCCTGCCACGTTCAGGCACTTCGCTGATGATGCAAATGCTTGCCGCCGGTGGGATGCCGATTCTCTCCGACGGCGAACGTCAGGCTGACGTGGATAATCCGCGCGGCTATCTCGAATGGGAGCGCATCAAACAACTGCCGAAAGATCCCGCCTGCATTGCTGAAGCCGAGGGCAAAGCTGTGAAGGTGATCTCGCTGCTTCTGCTTTCGCTGCCCGAGGGGCACGAATACCGCGTCATTTTTATGCAGAGGCCGCTTGCAGAAGTGCTGGCCTCGCAGGACGTGATGCTGCAACACCGGGGAACTGCAAAGCCAGGGACGGATGCGTCGGTTGTCGCCGCGGCGTTCGAGAAGAACCTGCGCGCCGTGAATGCCTGGCTCGACAGCAAGGCTTATGTGAAAACATTGCGCGTGTCGTATCACGATGTGCTGCGCGACGCAGAAGGTGTCGCGCAAGAGGTTGCCCAGTTTTTAGGGGTTGGCCTGAAGGTGGAAGCCATGACTCGCCAGGTCGACGCGAACCTCTACCGCAATCGTTCGCGGTGAATTGAGACTTCCCCTCAGCTGGACGAATCGCGAAAAGATCCGGCTCCGTGTGGAGCGATCGTATCTGACGGAGCAACAGGAAGATCCTGAATGTCGCGAGAAGAAAGAGAACAAGACTAGCCAACGCCATACTCTCCGCGAACTGCGGTGAAAGTCCCCGGATCAGCGCGACGATTGACAGCGCGGCAGACCCGATGTACAACCAAAATGCCGCGCTCCCACCCTGCCTTGTCTTCGCCCAATAAGCCAAGTAAAGCCCAAGAAGCAGAATTACGACGCCCCCAGAAAAGAAAGACAAGACGATCATCCATCCCAGGCTCAGCCGAATTGTCCACGGCATACCTCTCTCATCGAAAAGCACATCGACCTTCCTGAGCGCTGCTGTCTGTTTAGAACTCCAACTTAGGCTTAGCCTGATCAGCGCCCACGCGTCCCGCGACGATCTCAGCTTTGTAATAGTTCTCGCCCTTTAGCGGATCTCCTGCCAAACGCCGCAGCATGGCGATCTGGCCGACGTGCGTGAGTGCATCGGCGACGGGGCCCTGAAAGAGTTTTTCCGGAGTAGCCTGCAGAGGTTCACTCGAAGCCAGAAAGTCATCGAGCTTTGTCAGCGAAACGAAGAAGCGTTGAACTTCCTCGTTCCACGGCAGCGGCTGCGAGTTGTGCCACGCTTGTTGTCCCTTGGCCATGGAGAGCGCCCAATCCATGAGGTCGCCGATGTGCGCGAGAATCTGCGCGGGCGTGCGCACGCTTTCGTTAGCATGAAAGTCGGCAAAGCTATCAGGCGCATTGCGAACGGCTTTTCCACCGCGATAAGCCAGCGTGGCCAGAGTGTGACGCAGCAGTTCGCGTTTTGGATCTGAGTTGGAAGTGTCCATGACTTGCCTTTCGGTTCTCGGTTTTCAGTTCTCAGTTCTCAGTTCTCGGTTAAGTCCTTGTCATTCCGACCCTCGAGCGAAAGCGAGAGGCGGAGGAATCTTGGGTTAGCCAGTGCTCACAGCTTCTTTCGTGCCATGATTCCCGCTGAACGGAGCGCTCCGCGCACGCGCGTACCTAACCCTCGGGCAAACTGGAAATCCAGAAACCCCTCCATCTGCCTTGCGAAGGCCGCGCCGTAACCGTACCACCAGACTCTCTTCATTCCGGGCATGAGGTCGACATCGAGATATTTCAGCCGCACCATTTCTTCCAATCCGAAACGGCCGTGCGTGCGTCCCACGCCGCTCGACTTTACCCCGCCATGCGGAGCTTCGCTGATACCGAAACATGAAACCACATCGTTGACCATGACTGTGCCCGCGTGAATTTGCCGCGCTAGGCGCTCGCCGCGGGCGTTGTCGCGAGTCCACACGCTTGCCGCCAGACCGAACTCAGAGTCATTGGCGAAACGCAAGGCTTCTTCATCGCTATCGAACGCCATCACCGGGAGCACTGGGCCAAACGTTTCTTCGCCCATGATGCGCATCTCGTGGGTCACATCGGCTAGCACCGTCGGCTTGTAGAAATTATTTCCTAACTCTCGGATCCGCATTCCTCCGGCCAGAAGCCGCGCCCCGCGCGCCACGGCATCTTCCACGTGCAACTCCACGATTTGCAACTGGCGCTCATGGATCATCGGCCCCACATCAGTGTCGGGATCGAATTCGTTTCCGACGCGCAGCTTGTTGGTCTTCTCAACGCACGCGCTCAGAAACTTTTCATACAAACTGCGATGGACGTAGCAGCGCTCGACCGACAGGCAGGTCTGACCTGCATTCATGAATGCTCCCCAGACCGCCGCGCTTGAGGCCACGTCGACATCGGCATCGTCGAGCACCAGCATGGGATCTTTGCCGCCGAGTTCCAGCACAACGGGCAGCAAACGTTCCGCCGCAGCCACCGCGATGCGCTTGCCTGTGGCCACGCTGCCGGTGAAGACCAGCTTGTCGATTTTCGAATGAATCAGAGCCGCGCCGGTTGCGCCGTCGCCAACCAACACCTGAAAAACATCTCGCAGCACACCCGCCGAGCGCAGCAGTGACTGCAGTTCAAGCGCCACCATCGAAGTAAATTCCGAGGGCTTCAGCACCACTGCATTTCCAGCGACGAGCGCCGCGAGTGTCTCGGTTGTGGGAATCGAGAAAGGATAATTCCACGGTGAAATGATCACGACCACGCCATAAGGTTCGCGCACGAGCTGGCCGCGTTTGAGCTTGGTGGCAAGGCTTCCGTGCGGAAGTGGCTCGTCGCGCAGCAGGTGATATGCATTCTCGATCAGAAACCGGGCTGCGTCGAGCACGACTAGAACTTCCGTGGTCAGAGCTTCGGCCACGGGCTTCCCTGCTTCGCGCGTGATGGCCTCAGCGATTTCCGATTTCTTCTCGAGCAACCGGCGCTGGAATTCGCGCAGCACCGCGATCCTCGTGCGCACATCGATTGCAGCCCATGCTGGTTGCGCCGCGCGCGCGCGCTCGACAGCCGCTTGCACTTCACATTCGCTCGCGCATTCGAACTCGCGCAGAACCTCGCCTCTCGCCGGATTTATCGACGAAACTTTGCGCGCCGCGATTTGCAGATTCGTAGCCATTAAAGATTCTTGGCCAAATTCAGTACTCCACATTCACCAGATACAATCCGCTGGCCGGAGCGGTCGCGCCCGCCGCCGAGCGACTGCGGGCTTCCAGTATTCGCGTGATGTCCTCGGCCTCCAGCGTTGCTTTGCCCACCAGAATAAACGTTCCCACCAGGTTGCGAACCATATGGTGCAGAAAGCCGGATCCTTTCACGGTGTAGACGAACTCGTCGCCCTGCCGCTCCCAGTTCGAAGAGAAGATGCGCCGGACGTTCGAAGCCGGCGGGACGCCAGCGCTACGTTCCGGATCCACCGCAGCGAATGAAGTGAAATCGTGCTCGCCCTCGACTAGCTCTGCAGCCTGCGCCATGGCCTGCTCATCCAGCGGATACGGGTAATGCCACACATATCGGGCCAGAAATGGCGGGCAAATTGCAGCGCGATAAATCCGGTAGCGATAAGTTTTTCCTCGCGCCGACTTGCGCGCGTGGAAATCGGCTGCGGCTTCTTCCACTTCCAAAACCCGCACCGAGGCCGGCAAGATGTCGTTCAACGCCTTCACAAAATTCGCCGCCGGCACCGAAGACTCGGTAACGAACGTTGCCACCTGCGCTAACGCATGCACTCCCGCGTCGGTACGACCAGAACCCTGCGGCAATACGTTTTCGCCGGTGATTCGTCCAATGGCTGAGGCGAGTGTGCCCTGCACCGTGAGTGCATCGGGCTGCACCTGCCAGCCCGCGAAATCCGAGCCGTCATAGGAGAGAATCAGTTTGAGATTGCGCATGCCAACATTGAATCATCTTTCGAGTCCCGCACCCGAGCCAGTTCATCCAAATCATTTCATGTGTCGGCGCGTGCAAGGGTCTGTGATTGCAATTTCGCGGGGGGCTCGGCCAATGCCAGCACTCTATCAGTTTCAACTTCACGGTGCTCGTGCCGGAGCGCTCGAAATGAGGAGCCACAGCGTCAGATATACTGGTGCCTTTCACCAAACTTTCGTCTCACTCTCGCTTTTCGTGCGCTTTTCAGGAACTCCGATGGCATGGATTGCGTACTAAGGTTTGAGTAGAACTTTCATTTTTTGGACAAATCTGGCCATCTCGCGCTGCAGGCGGGTCTTCATCTTTGACCTTTTATCTTTAGATCTTTGCAAGGCCGTAACGAACTCTTAACGAACAGGTTTAAACCAATTGGTTCTAATCCATGGAGATGAGTAGATGCCATTCCCACGCTTGAACTCGATCATCCGGCTGGCCACTGCCGCAGTCTTATTCGGAACGCTGACCGTCGCGGGCCAAGCCCAGGACGCGGCCACCGCGCCCGCAGCGCCCGTTCCGCAGAACACGCCGGAGACGCGACCGGTTCCCGTCCTGAATTATGCCAAACCGGTGTCGCACTTTCCGAATCCAGTTGGCCCTTACACGGCCCGGCACCTGGCACCGCCGAACCTGGCCAATACCTCGCGCATTGACCAACTCATGCACGACGGCAAGCTCTACCTTTCGCTGAACGACGCCATTGCCCTCGCGCTTGAAAACAATCTCGATATCGCCATCGCGCGCTACAACCTGAACATCGCCGATACTGACGTGCTGCGCGCCAAGGCCGGCGCTGCGACCCTCGGCGTCAATACGGGCGTCGTGCAAAACACGCCCGGCGGTGGCGTCGGCGGACTCGGCGGGCAGGTCGGCTCTGGTACGGGCGGAACCACGCTGGGCGCAGGAGGTGCGGGCGCGGGCGCAGGCGGCCTGGTCGGCTCTACGCTTGGCCTTGGGTCGCTGATCACCAGCTTTGACCCAGTTCTCACTGGAACGCTTCAGGAAGATCGTTTTCATATCCTCCCGAGCAGCACCTTCACGCCCGAGTCGCCTCAAAACACTACTACTGGCAGCTTCGCCTATAACCAGGGTTTCTCGTGGGGAACCAATCTGTTGGTGGGCTTCAACAATACCCGCATCGCGACGGGGAACGCACCTTTCACTAACCTTAGTCCGCAGCTGAACTCCAGCTTCAAGTTCCAGCTCACACAACATCTGCTGCAAGGCTTCGGCTTCGCCACCAACGATCGCTTCATTCGGATCGGCAAGAACAATCGTGAGCTCTCCGATGTCGCTTTCCGTCTGCAAGTCATTACCACGGTCGATCAGATTCAGACGATGTATTGGGATCTGGTTTACGCCTATGAAAACGCTCGCGTGCAGAAAGAATCGCTGGCTTTCGCCGAGAAAACGCTCTCCGACACGAAGAAGCAAGTTGAGATTGGCAGCCTGGCGCCGATCGAAACAGTGCGCGCCCAGAGCACGGTCGCTCAAGATCAGCAAGCGTTGACCATCGCCCTGACCAATCTTCAGTTAGAGCAGTTGCTGATGAAGAATGCGCTCAGCCGCACTCTGCGTGATCAGAATCTCGCGGGCGCGGAGGTAATTCCGACATCGACCATGGAAGTCCCGGCGAATGAAGCCATCCAGCCCACACAAGATCTGATCGCCGACGCTCTTCGCCATCGCGCGGACCTGGTGGAGTCACGTATTCAACTCAACACAACTGAGATAAGCAACAGGGCGGTACGCAATGCGCTGCTGCCTACTCTCGACCTTTTCGCCTATTACGGTGGGACGGGATTGGGTGGCGTGCAGAATCCAGCGAATCTTTGCGCGAATCAGCCGATAGACGAGCAGGCCGGGGGGTTTTGCGCTGGGCCAAATGAAGCTACAAACCCTCCTGGCCAGACCTTTATTCCCATCGCTCCAACTATAAGCTACGGTGGGACGCTCAATCAGCTCATCAACTCCGCCGGCTCCGACAAAGGCGTCGGCCTCCAACTCAATATTCCGTTGCGGAATCGCGCGGCGCAGGCCACGCAGATTCGCTCGGAACTGGAATACCAGCAGGCCCTGATGCGCTTGCAGCAGATCGAGAATCAGATCAGCATTGAAGTCCGCAACGCGCAGTTCGGAGTGGAACAAAACCGCGCCAGTGTGGACTCCGCTAAAGCAGCAGTCGATTACGCCAGGCAATCACTGGATGCCGAACAGAAGAAATATCAGTTCGGCACTTCAACCACAACGCTGGTCTTGCAGACCCAGAGTGGGCTGGCAACGGCAGAGTCCACCTTGATGTCAGCCATGGCGGCCTATGAGAAGTCGCGCATCGAACTCGACCGCGCCATCGGGGTCACGCTCGATCATGCCGGCATCAGCATCGACGATGCGGCCAAAGGACAAGTCACGCGCATGCCCAGCGTGCCCAATATCGCGCCACGCAAAGAGCTACCGACTGTTGCGCCGCCTCCGCCTCCAGCACCGCAGCAGCAGTAATCGTCTGAGCGTGCGTAGCGCCGCCACCTTTCTGGATGGCGGCGCTGCATGTCCTTTTCTCCTGTTCGTTCTTCCGCTCCAACAATTCTTTACAATCTGCGCCCGTTTCCCTGCGCTCCATCCCGCTAAGATGAAGTGACGACTCCATGTTTGCCGCATCCAAGTTCAAAATCGATCTTGTACCGTCAAATCCTGTAACTTCGAAATGAAGCAGCACTGCTCTTATTCATGGAGACGAACTCAAGGAGACGAATCATGTCTTTGTCTTTGCCTTTGCCCCAGATGATCGCGGCCTATCGGCGCCTCACTGCGCTCTTGATCACCATGGCGGTTACCATGCTCGCCTGTGCGCAGTTGACTTCGCGTTTGTACGCGCAGGATGTTCCTGCCGCCCCAACGCCGCAAACCGCGCCGGTCACTGTGCAGCAGACGGTTCATTTGCAGGATTATTCCAAGCCGCGCGCGGCGTTTCCTCATTTTCTGCGGCCCTATCGCGCGCAGGAAGTGGCGGAACCGAACCTGGGCAATTCTCCGCGCATCGACTCGCTCATGCGCAACGGCAAGATTTATCTCTCGATTGACGACGCCGTCGCGCTCGCGCTCGAGAACAATCTCGATATCGACATCGCCCGCTACAACCTGAACATTGCCGACACTGACTACCTGCGGGCGAAGTCGGGGGCAAACATTCTCGGCGTCAACGCCGGCATTGTGCAGAACACTCCCGGCGGCGGCGTGGGCGGACTCGGCGGAACGGTCGGCTCCGGCACCGGAGGAACCACCGTGGCTCCCAGCGGAGTAGGCACCGGTAACAACGGCTTGGTCAGTTCCACGCTCGGCATTGGCTCGCCCATCACCAGCTTCGATCCGGTCGTCACCAGCACGCTACAACTCGACAAGAATGACATCGAGTCCACCACCATCGATAGCATTGTTCCAGTCGTGGGGCAGAATACTTACACCGCAAACTTCGCCTACACGCAAGGCTTCCAGTGGGGCACTGCTTTGTCCGTCGGATTCAACAACAGCCACATAGCCAGCAACAGTGGTGAAGTCCTGCTGACGCCGGAGGTGAGTTCGAATTTCCAGTTCAGGATCACGCAGAACCTGCTCCAGGGTTTCGGATCGCTTCCGAACATGCGCTTCATTCGCATCGCCAAAAACAACCGCGAGATTTCTGACGTAGCCTTCCGCCTGCAAATCATTACTACTGTCGACCAGATCGAGGATATGTACTGGGACCTGGTGTATGCCTACGAAAACGTAAAGGTGCAGCAGGAATCTCTCACCTACGCTCAGAAGGCGCTAAACGACACCAAGCAGCAGGCGAAGGTCGGCACCGTGCCGCCCATTCAGGTGGCGAGCGCGCAGAGCACGGTTTCAACCAACGAGCAGAACCTCATCCTGGCGCAGAACAATTTGGAACTGGAAAAGTTGCTGGTGAAGAACGCGCTCAGCCGCAGCATCGAAGATCCAGTGCTGGCCGAAGCCGACATAATTCCCACCTCGACCATGCAGATTCCGCAGGAGGAAGCCGTCGTTCCAGCGCAAGACCTGATCAATCAAGCTCTCGGTCATCGTGCGGAATTGGCGGAGTCGCGCATCGATCTCAATTCTCGCGACCTCAGCAGCAAGGCAGTCCGCAACGCCCTGCTGCCTACGCTCGATGCCTTCGCATATTACGGCGGATCGGGAGTAGGAGGAAATCTGGTGGCCGCGGGCTGCACCAGCGCCAGCGTATGCCCACCGCCGTTCAACTCCACCAACACGACAGTGGGCTACGGTGGAACTCTGAATTCGCTCGTTAACGGCACCGCTCCCGATAAAGGCGTTGGCCTCACGCTCAACATTCCACTGCGCAATCGTGAAGCGCAGGCGAATCAGGTGCGCGCGGAACTGGAATACCGTCAGGCGCAGGTGCGCCTGCATCAGCTTGAGAACCAGGTGCGTATCGAAGTACGCAACGCGCAGTTTGACGTGAAGCAGAACCGCGCCGCGGTACAGGCAGCTCAATATGCGGTCGACTTCTCGCGCCAGACGCTCGACGCCGATAACCAGAAACTGAAAGTTGGACTCACCACCACCACCGCGATCCTGCAGGATGCTTCTGTGTTAACTACATCCGAGTCGAATCTGGTTTCCGCCAAAGCGGCCTACGAGAAGTCGCGCGTCGAACTTGATCGCGCCACTGGACTACTGCTCGATCACTCTGGCATCGATATCGCCGACGCCACACGCGGCCAGGTCACGCATCTACCCAAAGTTCCTTATGTGGTTCCGCGGCAGGACAACGCCCCAGAAGGACAACCAGCGTCGTCTGCGCCGCCCGCAGGCGGCCAACCGTAGAACTGACGACCGCTCTTGAAGAAACAGCCGCCTCTCGCGCCCTGATCGGCGCCGAAGCGGCTGTCTTTTTTTCCCAAATCGCTCGAGTAGCACTCACGTGCTACGCACTCCCTTATCGTGCCATTGCCATCATGCGCTTGCGGCCTGAGTATGTTCGTGTTTGAAGATGACATTCTGAATTGAGTTCTATTTCACGAGAAACAAAATGCTGGAGATGAATTCAAGAACGCAGCTGGCGACGCCGCAAGGCGAGATTGCCAATCAGCAAAACAACAGGCTGCTGATCGCGCTCACTCTCCTGCTCGTTGCTCTCGTTGTGGTCCTCGTGAAAGACCGCGAATTCTGGTTTGGGTCATTCGAGGCGGAATCGTCGGCCGCGGACTCAGAGAGTATTTCGAACTCGAATCCGGTTGCCGCGACCGCGAAGACTTCTCAAGCTCCAGTGGCAAAGGCCGCGACCACGAAGCAACTGGCTTCGAAGACTTTCACGCATGCTGTGGATGCATTGCACAAAAACGCCGCCTCTGCTACCACGAACCCGGCTAACCCAGCGTCGCCCGTAATGGCAACCAACCGGGTTGTACTTCCTCCGCTGGATGTCGAAGTGGTTGCCGGCGACTCGCACCGCATGGTTCATTCCGGCAGCAACGTCGCGAAAGTGCAGATTCCCAGCGACTCGAAGCGCGCCGCGGCGGTCACGGCGACGATGACTCTGCCGACCAACGCCGCCGGGCACGAGCGGATTACGGCATCCGTTCCTGAACTTCATCAAACTGTCGAGACGACCTATCCGTTGCTGGGAAAGAACTCGAGAGTTCAAGGTTCTGTAGTATTGCAGGCTATCGTCGGCGCCGATGGCAATATCGAAAACCTCCGCGTTCTCAGCGGACCTGCCGTACTGGCCACAGCGGCGCAGCAAGCCGTGCGCCAATGGCGCTTCAAGCCGGTCATTGAAAATGGCCAGGCAGTCGAAACCAAAGCTAAGATCACCGTAAACTTCTCCATCCGAATCTCCGACGACGCCAACGCGAGCTAGCCTTCAAAGCAATACCTGATAAACTCCCCCGTGATGCAACGGTCGAACTTCCCTACCATCCCGCGGTCGGTATTGTGGATGGTCCTGCTGTCGTTTGCTATTCAGGTCGCGGCGATCGGAGTCTTCCGCCAGTACCACACTCGCCCCGGCGAAGATAATTTCGGCTTCGGCTTTGAGATGGGCCGCGTAGGCCGTTCGATCGCGCTCGGCGAAGGCTTCAGCAATCCTTACGGAGGCAATACCGGTCCCAGCGCTTGGGAACCTCCTCTGTATCCCTTCTTGATTGGCGGCGTCTTCAAGATCTTCGGCGTCTACACCTACGCCTCAGCGTGGGTTCTGCTGACGATCAACTGCGTCTTCGCCGCCGTTACTACGATTCCCGTTTATCGGATCGCGCAGAAAACTTTCGGTCCGCGCGTCGCCATCTGGTCGGCGCGAGCCTGGGCGCTGAATCCCTACGTCTGGTACTGGTCGATTCATTGGATTTGGGATACGACCTTCACTCCGCTGATCTTGGCGTTGATCTTTTTGGTTTCGTTGGAGTTGGCCGCGCCACAGGCCGCACCACGGGCTGCAACAGAGAAAGATCAGTGGCCGGGTTGGCGGGGATGGATTTCCTTCGGCGTGCTTTGGGGCGTGGGAGCGCTGGCCAATCCCACGATGCTCGCGTTCCTGCCGTTCTGCGGGCTGTGGATATGGCGGCAGAGATATCGCCTAGGCCTGCCATCGCTTGCCGGCGTGGCGCTTTCCTCGCTCTTGTTTTTTCTAGTTCTTTCGCCGTGGCTGGTGCGCAATTATGAAGTGTTCGGCCGCGTAGTTTTTATTCGCGACGATTTCGGATTGCAATTCCGCCTGGGCAACAACAAATTTGCCGATGGCATGTTGATCGCCACGCTGCAACCCAATCTCAACAAACTCGAGTTTGAGAAGTTTGAACGCCTCGGCGAAATTGGCTACGAAGCCGAGTGCCGGCGCCTCGCCATCGAATGGATCCGCACCAACCCAGACCGATTCGCAATCATCAGCATGAAGCGCTTTTTTTATTACTGGAATGGCGTGCCCAGGCCTACCGACAGCACCGTTCCCTGGGACTTTCGCAGTTCCCTGTTTCTAGCCTCGTCGGTGCTGGCGATCTGGGGATTGTTTCGTGCGCTACGGCAGAAGCGGCCCGGGGCGTGGCTTTTCGCCGGACTCATCGCCCTTTACCCGGCGGCGTATTACTTCGTATTTCCGCACGCACGCTACCGCCATCCCATCGAACCTGAATTGGTGATTCTGGCTGTGTTCCTCCTGTGCGAGGCTCGCAGTCGCACCACGCGAGCCATTGCTGATTCTTAATTGATAATGAATCATTGAAACCTGACGGGACCTGCAGCACCTTCACTATGACAATCTCCGTAGCCATCGTGGCAATGGATGAAGAGGCGAACATCGGCCGCACTCTGGCCAGCGTCGCCTGGGCGGATGAGATCGTGCTCGTCGACTCCGGCTCGAAAGACCGCACCTGCGAAATTGCTCGCGAACACGGAGCGCAAGTAGTGGTCGAACCCTGGCGCGGTTACGTTGCCCAGAAGCAGTACGCCATCGAGCTTTGCACAAAAGACTGGGTGCTGCTGCTCGACGCCGATGAAGAGATCAGCCCCGGACTGGCTGAAGAAATTCGCGCTGCCGTCGCCGACCCAAATGCGGTGAGCGGCTATAGACTGCCGCGCAAGAATCTTTTTCTCGGCCGCTGGATTCGCCACGGTGGCTTTTATCCCGATCCCAAACTGCGCCTGTTCCGCCGCGGCCACGGCTTTGTAACCGGCCACGACCCTCACGACCGCTGCGAACTGAGGCCGGATGCGCCGCAACAGACCCGACAGTTCAAGAACGCCATGGTGCACTACACCTATCCGAACCTCACGCTCTACCTCGGCCACATGAATCGCTATTCGTCGCTAGGCTCGCAGTTGGCAGTTGCCAAAGGCCATCGCAGCTTCAGTTTCAACAACATCGTTCTGCGTCCCATGGCAACATTCGTTTACAACTACTTCATCCGCCTCGGATTTCTCGACGGCCGCGAAGGCCTGCTGCTGCACCTCTACCATGCCGGCTATGTGTCGTGGAAATACTCCAAAGCTTGGGAACTTTCGCGCAAAGACAACCAGTAAAGCGCTTTTTCTTTGCGCTCTTCGCGGCAGTTCTTCGCGAACTTCGCGGTTAAAGGCTGTAGCTCGCGGCTGGAATGGCTTCGTCTGAATTGGCGAGCGTCAAAGTTTCCGCGAGACCCCAGACCGACCGGTCGTTCTACTTGAATGCTCTTAACTTGCCCGCCAGCGCGCCGTTCCCTATCATCACAAGAGATCACTGGGGTCCCATGCCGGAAAAGAAGCCGTCCAAACCGCAAGTTGCCGAAAACCCAATCGCTGACGTTTTTGAAAATCGTCAACCCTCCGCTGCCGAGAAGCAATGGGCCGAGAAGACGCTTGCGCCCACGCTTGAAAAATCTCCCGAGCGGCCGATCGGCGCGCCCACCGGCGTGAATCTCGACGAGCACGGCGACGCCCGCTTCACCACCATTTCCGGAGTTCCCATTCGCCGCCTCTACACCCAGGCCGATCTCCCCGAAGACTGGAGCGAAGAAAAATATCTCGGCTACCCTGGCGCGCCACCGTTCACCCGCGGCATTCATGCCACCGGATATCGCGGCAAACTCTACACCATGCGGCAGTTCTCTGGTTTCGCGTCGCCGGAAGAAACCAACCAGCGCTATAAATACCTGCTCGAGCACGGTGGCGGCGGCCTTTCCGTCGCATTCGATTTGCCCACGCTGATGGGCTACGACTCCGACCACGCGGCCAGCGAGGGCGAAGTGGGCAAGTGCGGCGTGGCCATCGATTCTCTCGAAGACATGGAGATTCTCTTCGGCGGCATCGACCTGGAAAAAACTACAGTGTCGATGACGATCAACTCGCCTGCGTCAGTGCTATGGGCAATGTATCTGGTGGTCGCTGAAAAGCAAGGCGCGGACTGGAATAAAATTTCCGGCACGATCCAAAACGACATTCTCAAGGAATACATCGCGCAGAAGGAATACATCTATCCGCCAGCTCCGTCGATGCGCCTGGTCATCGACACCTTCGAGTTTGGATCGAAATTTACCCCGCGCTTCAACACCATTTCCATCAGCGGATACCACATTCGCGAAGCGGGTTCGACCGCCCTGCAGGAACTCGCGTTCACCTTGTACGACGGCATCGAGTATGTCGAGTGGGCGCGCCGCCGCGGACTCGACGTCGACGATTTCGGTCCACGCCTCAGCTTCTTCTTCAACGCCCACAACGACTTCTTCGAAGAGATCGCCAAATACCGCGCCGCCCGCAAGATCTGGGGCCAGGTCATGCAAGAGCGCTTCGGCGCAAAAAACCAACGTACATGGCTAATGCGTTTTCACACTCAGACCGCCGGAGTTTCGCTGCCCGCGCAACAGCCCATGACCAATATCGCGCGCGTCGCCCTTCAAGCTCTGGCCGCCGTTCTCGGCGGCACACAGTCGCTGCACTGCGACTCCTACGACGAAGCTCTGGCTCTGCCCACGGAAGAAGCCGCCCGCATTGCGCTGCGCACGCAGCAGATCATCGCGTATGAATCCGGAGTAACGCAAACAGTCGATCCGCTTGGCGGATCCTATTTCCTGGAAGCCTTAACTCTTCAAATGGAAAAAGGCGCACTCGATTACTTCAGCAAGCTTGATGCCATGGGAGGCATGGTAAAGGGTATCGAGCGCGGGTATCCGCAGAAAGAAATTGCGGAAGCGTCCTACCAATACCAACGCGCCGCGGAAGCGAAAGAGAAGGTCGTCGTCGGCGTGAACGAGTTCGTCATCGAGGAAGAATCACCTCACATCCTTTACATTGACGAGAGTGTCGCGCGACAGCAATCTGCCAAACTGAAAACATTGCGAGCGCGCCGTTCGAATGACGAAGTACGGCGCACACTCGATGCCCTGAAGAAGGCTGCGGCCCAGGAACCGGAGGTGGGCACGAATGGAAACATCTCTCCAGCAAACACCATGCCCTACATCGTCGACGCGGTCCGCGCCTACGCAACCGTGGGCGAGATTTGCGAGGCGCTCCGCGAAGTCTACGGAACTTATACAGAAGTCAGTATCACGTAAGCGCGCAGATTGACGACCACCACTCAGACCGACATGGGAAACGTACGCGATTTATGTAGTCATTCACGAGAGCATCCTACTTTCCTCGGATTATGATTGAGATCACAATTTGTGATCTCAAAATGAAAACACCCAGAAATGCAATTCTGCTCCGGATGCCTAAACGCGATGCAACTTCCCCTATTGCAGTAGAATCGCGTATTTTATTTCTTCGCCATCAGCGCGTGATTCTCGACGCCGACCTTGCCGAACTCTATGGCGTGCCGGTAAGAGTTCTCAACCAGCAGATCAAGCGCAATCGAGAAAGATTCCCATCAGACTTTCTCTTTCACCTTACGGCCAAGGAACACGAAATCTTGAGATCACAATTTGTGATCTCAAGTCACAAACATGGTGGCCGCCGGTATACGCCGAATGCATTCACCGAACACGGCGCGATCATGGCCGCAACCGTGCTCAACTCCAAGCGCGCTGTCCAGATGAGTGTCTTCGTGGTGCGTGCCTTTGTTCGCTTGCGCGAGATGCTCGCCACAAACCGCCGTCTCGCCGGAAAAATCGACGAACTGGAAAATCGTTTAGACACCCACGATTCCGCCATCGTGGGCCTGTTCACGACCATCAAAGGTATGATGACGCCCAAGAGAAGACGCGGTCCCCGGATTGGTTTCCAACTTCCCGAAGCAAACGCCAAAGCCCAGATTTCTCCGAAGCTTCTCCGCCGGAGATAGTTGCGCCGGGCAACCGCGCACTCGCCAGCCAGTGCGATACCCCGCGCCATCGCTGCTTTCGCTACAATCGTTGCGTGCCCGGCCCGAACCCAATCACTTTGTCCGCCGGCGTTCAAAGCCCGCTCCGCGCCCGCCTTCGCGACTTGGCCACGCTATTCCTCAAATTGGGAGCCATCAGCTTTGGCGGTCCGGCTGCTGCTATCGCATTGATGCAGGATGAAGTCGTACGCAGGCGGCAGTGGCTCACGCGCCAGCAGTTCCTCGACATGCTGGGCCTGACCAACCTCATCCCCGGACCGAACTCCACTGAGATGGCGATCACCGTCGGTTTCGCTCATGCCGGTTGGGCGGGCCTGGTGGTTGCGGGCGCGAGCTTTATTGTCCCGGCGGCGCTGATCACCTCGGCAGTGGCGTGGGCCTACGTTCGTTTCGGTACGTTACTGCTCGCTCAATCGCTGCTGGCCGGAGTGAAGCCCGCCGTCATCGCCGTGATTGTGATCGCCGTGTGGCGACTCGGAAAAGCTGCGGTTCACGACGTGTGGTTAGCCGTACTGTGCGCCTTGGCTCTGGCTGCGTTTCTAGCGAAGCTGAGTCCGCTGCTGATCCTCTTCGGAGGCGGTCTGCTCGGAATGATTGCAAAGCAGGCGTCCAAGCCACGGGACGGAACGTCTTCCAATGCAACCAAGATCTCTGCCGGGATGCTCGTCTTAAGAAAGCCCTTTCTGCTACCGAATCTCCTTGCGAGTGCGAGCGCGGCAGTCGCCGCCATGCCCGCAATAAAGCGCGTGCCGCTGGCCCGTATCGGCTGGTTCTTCCTCAAGGTAGGCGCGGTGCTCTACGGAGGCGGGTATGTACTATTTGCCTTCATCGAACAGGGATTAGTCCGCGACCATCACTGGCTCACTCAGCAACAATTGCTGGACGCGATCGCCATTGGCCAGTTCACCCCGGGGCCATTGCTCTCCACCGCAACCTTCATCGGATATCTTCTCGGCGGCGCCTGGGGCGCCGCGGTTGCGACCATCGCGATTTTTCTGCCGTCGTTTATTTATGTAGCAGCGCTCGGACCGATCCTCCCCAAGCTTCGCCGATCGGCGTGGATGGCCGCATTTCTCGACTCCGTGAATGTGTGCGCGGTATCGCTCATGGCAGGGGTTTCGATAAAGCTGGCGGGCGACGCCCTGCGCGGATGGCCCATGTGGGTCATCGCTGTTGCATCGTTCGCCGTGCTCTGGAAGTGGAAGATTAACCCCGCGTGGGTCGTACTCGGTGGAGCACTGGCGGGACTCGGCTTAGCGGCAGTCCGCTGAGCCCGTCTCCGCCGCGTCTAGAAATAGCGCATGTTCTCGATATCGGCGATAAGTCCCGGACCAGTCGGATTCCATCCCAACTGCTTGCGAGTCTGAACGCTCGAGGCCGGAATATCCCATCCGATAAAGTGAGCGAGCCAGCCGAAATGCCCCGGAGCCTCTTCCGGCGTAAGAGACACGACCGGCACCTTCAACCCTTTGCCGACGACTTCGCAAATCTCTTTGACAGAGATGCCATCTTCAGCAACCGCGTGATAAGTGGCGCTCGCATCTTTCTCAAGCGCCAGCCGGTATAGCCGGGCAGTATCGAGGCGATGGGCCGCGGGCCAGCGATTGTGTCCATCGCCCACGTATGCGGCAACGCCCTTTCCGCGGGCGACTTGAATTGCATAGCTCACAAGGCCTTGCTTCCGCGTGTCGTGCACCTGAGGAAGGAGCACCACGATAACCCGGCCGCCGCGCGCCGCGATCGCGGCCGCAGCCTCTTCCGAAGCGGCCCGAGGCACCACCTTCGAACTAACTTTCGGATCGTTCTCAGTGGCGGGAACGCCTGGTTTCGGACTCGCCATCCCGGTTCCAGAGGTGACGGTCAACGGCCGCTGAGATCCCGCGAGCGCTGCTCCGAGAGTTTCGATCACGCGTCGATCTGCTTCGCAGTTCTCTACGAATTTTGAGAAGTCATGATTGAAGGCCGTGTGAATGACCGCATCCGACTTGGCTGCCCCGGCGCGCAGGCTTTCATGGTCTTCGAGATCGCCGCGATGCACCTCGGCCCCAGCTGCGGTAAGTGATTGGGCCCCCGCATCTGAGCGTGTCAGACCGAGCACCTGATGGCCCGCGCCAATGAGTTCCTGAACGATGGCAGAACCGATAAAACCTGTGGCACCCGTAAGAAATACCTTCATAATTTTTCTCCTGATTGTCGATATGAACGACAGCCCTTGCCGGCTATGAATGCTGTTGCTGACCGATTGCATCGAGATCCGCAAGCACGTTGGCCGGAATCTGAAGCTTCGCAGCGGCAAGATTTTCGCGAAGATGCCCGACCGAAGATGTTCCTGGGATCAACAAAATATTGGGAGAGCGCTGCAGAAGCCACGCTAGCGCAACCTGCATGGGCGTCGCTTTCAACGTTGCCGCGGACGAATCGAGTGCCGTCGACTGTAACGGAGTGAAGCCTCCCAGCGGAAAAAATGGAACGTAAGCTATGCCTTGCCTGACAAGATCGCGAATGAACGCGTCATCGTTCCTGTGGGCCACGTTGTAGAAATTCTGCACGCACACGATCTCGGTAATCTTTTGTGCCTCCAGCAACTGCTTGGAAGTTACGTTGCTCAATCCGATATGACGAATCAGCCCCTGGCGCTTGAGTTCGGCAAGCGCCGTCAGCGGCTCCTCAATCGACGCCTCCGTCGGTTCCGTGATTCCGCCAACTCGAAGGTTGACCACATCAAGCGCGTTAAGGCCAAGATTCTTGAGGTTGTCGTGAACCGCGTCGATAAGGTCCTGTCGCGAGAGAGCATGAATCCAGGACGTATCCGTACCGCGGCGAGCGCCAACCTTGGTGACGATCACAAGGCCATCCGCATAAGGATGCAGCGCCTGCTTAATAATTTGATTGGTCACATGCGGGCCGTAGTAATCGCTGGTATCAATGTGGTTCACGCCCGAATCCACTGCCTCGCGCAGAACAGCAACGGCGGCCTTGACGTCGCGGGGAGGTCCAAAGACACCGGGTCCGGCAAGCTGCATGGCGCCGTAGCCCATGCGGTTCAAAGTTGTCGATGTCTTGGGCAGAGTGAAGCTGCCGGCAGCACTAATCTGTTCAATCATTTCGTTTTCTCCTTGCTACAATCATTGGATGAAGGATTCTTCAGGTTTGGACTTCGCATATGCCGGCTAGCGCACTCATTGCATTTGAAGCAAGAAAGACGCCCATTCAGGCAAGGTCGGCGGTCACGGTTGAGGCGATTTCCGAAGCCACTATTCAGGTTTTGCTGACCCACGGGGCAGAGCGATTCACGACAACGCGGGTCGCCGCACGTGCCGGCGTTTCGGTGGGCACGCTGCATCAGTATTATCCCAACAAGCAAGCATTGCTCTTTGCGGTTTTAGAAAATCACATGAATCATGTGGCAGAAACCGTTGAGGCCGCGTGCGAGAACGCGCGCATTAAGCCGCTAGCAGAAATGATTCGAGAGATGGTGGAGGCGTTCGTCGACGCGAAGATGGAGCGCGCCGACATCTCCGGAGCGCTCTACCGAGTCTCGGCGAACATAGGTGGCCCCGCGTTGATCAAACGGATCAGTGAGCGGTTGCGAAAAGCCGTCGAGGCCATGCTACAAACAGCGCCCGATGCCAAGTTGCCGCCCGACAAATTCGCGATCGACACCATGCTTGCAGCGATGGCTGGAGCAATGCGTTCCCTGCTGGAGGCTGGGCCGTCACCGGGCGCGGTCCGTAAGTTGAGAGAGCAACTGGTGCTGCTTTGTCAGTCGTACATGATGGCCGCAACAAGCGTTAGATGACCGATGGGCTCACTTTTAATTCTTGCCGGACTTCGTTTTTTGTTCGCCCAACAACTAATTCTGTGATAAAGATATATACCCATGCGAAGAGCGGTCACTCACCTCAAGAAATCCGACCCCGTCATGCGCGCCATCATCAAGCGCATCGGGCCGTGCCGCATGCAGTTTTCGCCGCCGGAGTTTCACAGCCTCGCTGAGTCCATCGTCTACCAGCAACTGAACGGCAGGGCCGCGGAAACAATCTTCGCGCGCTTTGCCGCGCTGGCAGGCGATCCGGTGACGCCGGAGGGAATACTTAAACTGAGCGACGAACAGATGCGCGCCGCGGGGTTGTCGAAACAAAAAGCGGCATACCTGAAAGACCTGGCGGCAAAGACATCGAGCGGGCATCTGGATTTCACGCGCCTGCCCGACTTGCCCGATTTAGAAGTGGTTGAGCATCTTACTCAGGTGAAGGGCATCGGCGTTTGGACTGCGCAGATGTTTCTGATGTTCACGCTGAAGCGCGAGAACGTGCTCCCAACGGGCGACTTCGGCGTACGCATGGCCATGTGCAGGCACTATCTCGAAGTTCAACGTAAGAAGGCGGCGAAAAAATCTGCGGCCGCGAATAAAAAATCCAAGCAGAAGATCAAGCTGCCTACTCCAGAGCAGATGGAAAAAATCGCGAAGAGCTGGGAACCTTATCGCAGCGTGGCCTGCTGGTATTTGTGGCGCAGCCTGGACACCAAGACTCTCTAGCCCCGCGCAAAGCACAAGCCTCTGTGCTTCTGCGGGGGCTCTGTGGTTAAATGAATGCAATGGCTGATATCAAATTTCGCGTGTTGGTGGCGAAGCCGGGGCTCGATGGTCACGATCGCGGCGCCAAGGTGATTGCCCGCGCCTTGCGCGACGCTGGCATGGAAGTGATCTACACAGGCCTGCGACAGACTCCGGAGATGATTGTCAGCGCCGCGCTGCAGGAAGACGTTCAGGTGATTGGGCTCTCGATTCTTTCCGGCGCGCACAATGCCATCGTGCCGCGCGTGATGGACCTGCTGAAGCAGAACAAGATGGATGACGTTCTCGTGCTGGTAGGCGGCATCATTCCCGATCAGGATATCGATGCGCTGAAGAAACTGGGCGTGGCCGCGATCTTCCAGCCGGGCACTGCCATGGATGACATCGTAAAATTCATCCGCGCCAATGCGAAGGGCGCAGGCGTTGCTAGCTGATCGCGAAAGAGCATTGGGTAATTTTGTAATTGAGTAATTTGGTGTTTAACAGCCCAGGCTTTTCAATCACTCAATCACACAATTTCTCAATCACATTTTTCAATCCCTGCATGCCCACTCCGAATCTCACAAGCATTCGCCAGCAACTTGATCGCACCGTTGGCCCCGCGCCCTGGTATTGGAAGACCTTCCCGTCATTTCAGTCGCTGTCTGGGCAGCGTTTCGTTTGGACTCATCATGGAGATCAAGGTCCCTTGGCGTATCTGATCACGCTGGCGCTTCAACAGGAGCCTGACCGGCCGCGCCTCGCGCTGAATACTTACTGCCGGCCGTTTCTCGTGTCGCCGCATTATCTGGGCATCTGGTGTCCGGAGGGGCGGAACATTCGGCTGACTAGTTTTGATCCGGATCAGCTTGAGGCCTTTGACCTGGCTGAGATTGCCGGATGGTTCAAGCAGTCTTCCGATCGCATCTACTCGAAAGCCGCGCCGGTCGCCGAGTTTGAGGTGCCGCTCACGCTGAGCCCCGGCATGCACAAGATCGAGGTGCCGCCGGAACTCGCGGGGCTTGATGAACTGATCGTGCCTACGAGTTACAAGTCGATGTCGAATGACGAGCCGGCATTCGCGCTCTTCGTTCTCTACTTGCAGGCAGGGCTCGCGGAAGTGTTGCCGCAGAAGTGGTTCACCGCCTCGCAGTATGAAGTGGGCAAGCAATGGATTTCACGTGCCGCACGCGATGAGGAATCGCATCGCATCTTCGGAGAATGTTTTGGCGTGGGAAGTTTTTTGCTCGAGGAAGATGGATGCCGGCTGGCGGAGTGGGTGGAGAGGCGGTCTTAGGTCTTGGGTGTTGGGTCTTAGGCTTCGGGCTTCGGGCTCGTGAAATCGCTTGAATGTTCCAGTTGGAACATTTAAAAATGGCAAAAAGTTTTGGGTGTAAGTTGTTGATTCTTCGTGCCGAGTTTTGGGCGGGTCAATGGAATCTTGGGGTTAGCCTGTGGAAGAAATGTCTACTTTCGAGGGTATCCGATGTCTACTAAAGTAGACTTGACAGGCATGTGGTGTACTTTATAAGGTACGCCATTTCAGAGCAGACGGGGACCCCTCGGGTCGGTGCCCGAAGTCTCGCATAGGCTGGCATTTCGCCGGCGAGTGCTGATTGTCGAACTTGCATGGGAGGGGCTCCAATTTCCTGCGCGGGGAACGCGAAGATCTGGGACCACTCAGTGTCCAAGCCATCGTGCGCGCAATGCGGATCGCATCTAATTATTCCTAGCCCTCGGCTGGCAACTACTCCACGTCGGCGACTTTGCCGTCCTTAAATGTAACTTTCATGTTCTGGTACTTATAGATCTTCTTGGGGCCGAGGTCGACGATCATATCCGGAGAACCGAGAATCGCTGTCACTTCGTCGATGGTCTGACCCAGGTTGATTGTCGGCGGTACTGTGGATGACGAAACCGCGGCTGAGGTCGATACTGACACGGCCTCCTGCTGGGCCTGGGCGACCACCTCTTTTTCGGCTTGGCTGGCGTCGGCGAGTTGCTGGTTTACTTCTGTGGAGACGTTGATCTCGGGCGGCGGAGCATCTTTCGTGACTGTCGAATTGGTTCCGGGGGCCATGGCCGACGGCGGAACTGCAGGCAGTCCTCCCTGGCCTTGCTTGGTCTGAAGTTCTTGCAGACCCTGGTCGATGGTCTCGCGCATATCGTTCTGCATGTCCTGCAAGTCGGTGATGGCCACAGTGACCGTCCCGGACTTCGCACACTCGCGGCCGCCCTTGCTCGACAGCACTATTACATTCACCGATGTGGCGTCGGGCGCGGCAGGAGCGACCATGTTCAGGACATCGCCGTCGCTTAGCGGGCACTCGACGCCGGAGTTGTCTACTACGTCGAGAGGGCTGCCCACGACGAAGACGTGAGTCTTGTGATCGGATAGCAGCCGGGCGATTCCGCTGGAACTTGGGTCGGGATCCTGATTCTGGGCATTTTGTGTGGCTTCTTGATTTTCCAAGGCAAGCTGGTCTTTTACTTCCGCGGCGACCATGTCCTTCACTCCCGAGGTAAGCGCGGGAGTTCCGCTGGCGGCGGGTTGATCGGCTGGCGCGTCTCCGCTGGCTTGCTGCTCCTGGTACGACGCCGACAGATCAGAGGAAATCGTGTAATCGGTGAGCCAGAGCGAGGCCGAGGGATAAAACGGCGAAGGCGCGAAATAGAATCCGTAGTAGCCGTACCACGGATTGCCCGCCCAGCCCCAGGAATAGTTCGCGGGCCCGAACCACGGGTTGTAGGCCCATCCGTAGAAGCCTGGCGCGTAATAGAAGCCGGGGGCGTACACGTTCAGATACACGCCGCGGTAAGGGTACACGTTGTAATAGCGGTTATAAGACCGGCCGTTGTAGAAGTAGGTGCGAGCGGCGTAGGCATGGCCGTTGTGCGTGTAGGAATGCTGGACATAGCTTGGGCCACCGCGCACGGCGACGACTTGGGTGTTATTCGGGAGCGTCTTAGTGACGCGAGTGCTGCCGTTGAGGTTGTGGTGGATGTCGATGCCGCGTTGGGCGTTGTGGATGTCGCTTACCTTGCCACCGGGGCGAGTCACCACCGACCCGCCACTCTTGGTCGAAACGGACTTGCCACCGGGCGGTGGCTGGTGTCTGCCCGCAGGCGTATCCGGGTCAACGATGGCTCGTTTTGGAGGATTCACTGGGGACGGCTGTGGCGGGTGCTTGGGGCCCGTGGGCTTCGAACCTGCCGGTTTCTGTGACGGCTGTGCGACTTTCTCTGACGGCGGATTATCTTTTTTCTTATTGTTTTGAGCGAGCAGGAAGGCCGGCAAAAGCATCGCGAGGATTGCGGCCAGCAGAAAGAGGCAATGACTGTTGTGGGCACATAGACGGCGCATGTGATTCTCTCCTGCCTGTTTGCGGGAATAATGTCTTGCCACGAGGAGACAACCAGTTCGGTTAATCGACATCGGCGACCTTTCCGTTAACGAATGTCACTTTCATATCTGGATAGGAATCGATTTCCTTGGATCCGACCGTCGCCACCTTCTGCGGCTGGCCAAAGATCGCCACAACCTGATCCTTTGTCTGGCCCACCGTGATGGTCTTGGGTGGCGCTGGCGGCGTATCCGGCGGTGGTGGAGGGGGCGCGATGGGCGGAGGAGGAGTCTCCGCTGCTACGTTGGAAACGGAGTCGGGCGGTTCGGCGGTTACGACTTCCGCGATGTTTTTTATCAGGTCGTCGGGGTTCGGGATGGTGTGCTTCTGAAAGGGAAACTTGATTTGACCATAGTAGCGAACGTCGGCATAGGGGTCGCTGTAGACCATGATGATGACGCTGCCTTTCTCAACGGCGAGCGCGACGGCCCGAAATTTCTCGCCGGCTACGAACTTGCGCTGCGGAACGGTCTCGCAATTCACTCCCGGCTGTGCCAGTGATAAGGCCAGGCAATCGGCCTGTTTTTCGAGGAAGCCCCTTGAGAGCTTTCCGTCCTTGTAGGTGCTTGTTGGCGGAAACTTGGTGTCGACGCTCCACATCAACAATCCGTCCTTGTGCAGGGTAAGGGTGGAACCCGCGGCGACGATATCGGTCCTGTCGGCGGTTACTTTGGTCAACACAAATTCCGAGGCCAGCTTTTTCTGTATGTCGGCTTTGGGGTCCTGGCCGTGTAGCTTTGGCAGGGTTCCGGCCAAGATAAGGAATGCGGCGAAACGAAGCAGCTTTGGCATGAAATCGCTCCTGGGAGTCGCGTATCTCGGGCCCGGTTCAGATTCAGTTGCGAAGTAGACTTCAGATCAGTAAACTTGGCAATCGGCAAGAGATGACAGGACGTGACATTTCCTGACATCTCCTTGCCGCTAGGCAGCGTCACCTTCCCCTAAGCAGTTCGGCCCCGGAAAACTTGAGTTATGTTGAACCTATCCCAAAGCGCTGCGGCCAATGTCCGTCTGGACTCGTGGAAGGACATTGCGGCATATTTGGGCCGCGATGTGCGTACGGCGATTCGCTGGGAAAAGGACAAGGGGCTGCCGGTGCGCCGGGTGCCGGGCGGCCAGAGGCAAGCTGTCTTTGCCTATACGGCTGAGTTGGATGCGTGGCTAAGGCAGGAAGAGTTGGGGACGGCCCCTCAGGGGCTGAAGCCGGACTCTTTCGAGGCCAGTAGCGGCACGGCTGAAGCCGTGCCCTTCCCAAGATCCATTTTCCCAGTCAATTCGGGCGGGCCGAAGCTGAGATATTACGCTCTGCTAGGTGTTGTAGTCGCCGCGGCGTTCCTTTTCGCGCGGTTCGGATTTCACTCTCGCACGGCTTCCTCAAACTTTCCGGTTCGCGTCGGTTTTACGCTGAATGCGGTGCAGGCGTTTGACAGCGCGAACCAACTCCTGTGGACCCACGGCTTCACGGGCCTGCTCGATCCTGCCGCTTTGAACGACGTGCGTCCGCTTTCGGACTTCGCCTACATCGATGACTTTCGCGGGAAAGGAGACCGGGAATTGCTGGTCATTGCTCCGTTCCGCGCGAGCCCGAATGTGCAGGATGCTGCCCGCTCCGAAGTGGACCTGTTTTCGAGCCGGGGTGAGCGACTTTGGTCTTATGTTCCGGAGGGGCGATTCCAGTTTGGTAAGCACGAAATTGATGGGCCATGGATGGGTACGGCCTTCTTTGTATCTTCCAGCGCAGGGAAGAAGCAGATTTGGCTGGCGGCGGGTCAAACAGTGTGGGGGAATTCTTTCGTGGTGAATCTCGACCCCTCGACGGGAAAAGCCACCCTGCGATTTGTGAACACGGGCGTCATCCATGTACTGAATGAACTCAAGACGCCGCAGGGGAATTTCCTCCTGGTTGGGGGCTTTAATAACGAGCCGGATACGGGGAGCCTGGCGGTGATCGACGAGGCCAAGGCGTTTGCCGCCTCTCCGCAAACTGAGGGCACGAGGCACAAGTGCGTAAGTTGTCCAGCGGGAGATGTGGATTATTACTTTGAATTTCCTCGATCGGAAATCAACGAGTTGACGCAATGGCACGAAGATGGAGTCATTCAAGTAGAGGTGGAGAATGACGAGATTCAGGTGCGAAAGAAGGAGCTGCAGTCGGACGGGGCCCGACCACTCTTTACCTGCTCAAAGCGGATCGTGGAGTACGACCGGTGTCGGTGAGGTTCGATTCGGGTTATGACATGCTGCATCGCAAGCTTGAGCAAGAAGGCAAGCTGGATCACACGCTGGAGAATTGCCCGGAGCGGCTGCGCCCGCGGCCGATAAGAATGTGGACGCCTGCGGCCGGGTGGACCGAGATTCGCTTCGATCCCAGCGGTGCGAACGAGTGAACGTTCGAGCCTTTGAGATTCGCAGTGCCGTCCTCGATAAATGGAACACGGCGATGCTGAAGGCAAGAGCTAACGCGCTCCGGTTGCTGCCGAAGGCAGCGGCACTGGGGAACGGATTCGGAGTCGTCCGGCTCGATTCTCAGCGGCTACAGAGCAGTTTTGCCCTCTCCCCAGTAGCTGACCAAGATTGAAGCTGGAAGGCTGCTAATCCTCCCCCTGTGACCGTGCTGATCCGCTCCAGCCGGAGTTTGCCGGCCCTAAAATGAGCGGGAAGTTCAGAATTGCAGTGCTTGCGAAAGTGCTTGAGGCACGGATGCCTGGGAGAAAGGTGGCCCCCACCACCACGTTCGTGCCCTTCCGAGAACTCGCAAGACTCGGATAAACTTCTGACCGAACGACCCGCAGGCCTTCACTGATGTCGTGCGGATGAAGTGTGCCGTAGATTGGGTTTGCAAGTCGTTAATGGATCATCATTTTTCAATAAATATTTTCTCAAGGCAGTAATGCATAAGGCAGTCAGTCACTTATACGAGGTCGGACCCTTTGTACTAGACCCTGGCGAGCGCCTGCTTCGGCATGGAGTGGCGCGGATGGAATTGCCTCCCGGGGCCTTTGACACCCTGCTGGTGCTGGTCGAGCACAATGGCCGGCTGCTGGAAAAAGATGCGCTGATGCGAACCGTGTGGGGCGACGCGGTGGTCGAGGAAAATAATCTCACGCAGGTCGTCTACCTGCTGCGCAAGGCCTTACGAGATGGCGAAGATGGGACGCGCTACATTGAGACCGTCCCCAAGCGGGGCTACCGGTTTGTGGCTCAGGTCGGGAGTTTGAGCCGGAGAGCGACGAGGGTGAAAGTCGGAATGGAGACGTCAGCCGGGCCGCGGTGCCCGCTTCGTTGGTTGTCATCGAGCGCGGAGCCTTTTTCGAGCGTAGCGATGGATCTCCCGCTTAACCGGCGCAACGCGCAAGCCAAACGCACCACCACCTAAAGATGCTTCGCGTTGCGCGCTCCTGCGGGAGTGGTATACCGTAAACAGTCCGCTCTTCATTATTGTTCATACTTCATACTCATGGCCGATCGCAGCGAAGCTCCCGCCATTCCGTCGACTCAGGCGGCCAACGTCCTGAGTACGAAGGTCGACCCTACCTCGGCACGATACGAGGCCAACATGCGTTTTCTGGCCGACCTCATGTCGCAGGTGCGCAATGAAGGCGAGAAGATCTGCGAAGGCGGCGGCGCCAAGGCCATCGAAAACCAGCACAAAAAGGGAAGACTCACTGCGCGGGAACGCATTGAGTTGCTGGTCGATCCGGGAAGCTTTTTCGAACTGGGAGCGTACGCGGCTCATGGGATGTATGAAGAGTGGGGCGGCGCTCCGGCTGCGGGCGTGATTACGGGCCTGGGACGAGTGCAGACGCGCATGGTGATGATTATCGCGAACGACGCGACTGTGAAGGCGGGCGCATTCTTCCCCATGACCTCGAAGAAGGTGATTCGTGCGCAGAACATTGCCATCGAGAATCGTATTCCGACCATCTATCTCGTCGATTCTGCAGGAGTGTTTCTTCCGTTGCAGGAAGATGTCTTTCCCGACACCGACGACTTCGGCCGCGTCTTCCGCAATAACGCCGTGATGTCGGCTCTGGGTATTCCGCAGATTGCGGCCATAATGGGCATGTGCGTGGCCGGCGGCGGATATCTGCCGGTCATGTGCGACCACGTTTTGATGACCGATGGCAGCGGGTTGTTTCTAGCCGGGCCTGCTCTCGTGCAGGCCGCGATCGGGCAAAAAGTTTCGGCGGAAGAATTGGGCGGAGCAGCCATGCACGCGGCGATTAGTGGCACGGTGGACTTCCGCGAACCGGATGATCCAGCGTGCCTGGCGCGCATTCGCTCGATCGTGGAGAAGTGGGGATACCGGCGGCAATCTCCGTGGGACCGCAAAAAGCCGGTCGAGCCGACGCTAGCCGCGGAAGAAATTTACGGCATTTACGATTCTTCGCCCGCGCGTCCCTACGACATGAAAGAGATTCTGGCGCGCATTCTCGATGGCAGCCGCTTCGACGAATACAAGCCGGAATACGGCAAGACCGTGATTTGCGGCTATGGACGCATCGGCGGCTTCGCCGTTGGAATTGTCGCCAACCAGAAACTGCACGTCCAGCAAACCGATCACGAAGGCCACAAGCGCATGGAGTTCGGCGGCGTCATCTACACCGAGTCGGCCGAGAAGGCGGCGCGTTTCATCATGGATTGCAATCAGAATCTGATCCCGCTGATTTTCTTGCACGATGTGAACGGTTTCATGGTGGGCCGCGACGCGGAGTGGAGCGGCATTATCAAAGCGGGCGCGAAGATGGTGAACGCGGTATCGAATTCAGTGGTGCCGAAAATCACCGTGATCGTGGGAGGATCGTTCGGCGCGGGACACTATGCTATGTGCGGCAAGGCATTCGATCCGCGGTTCGTTTTTGCGTGGCCGACGGCGCGCTACGCGGTTATGGGCGGCGACGCGGCTGCGGGAACTTTGGTTGAGGTCAAAGTCAAGCAACTGGAACGCGGAGGAACGAAGCTCAGCGACGAAGACAAGAAAGAGCTATACGAATCGACCAAGCGCACCTACGACGAACAGTCCGACCCGCGCTACGGCGCAGCCCGGCTGTGGATCGACAAGATCATCGATCCGGTTGAGACGCGCGACGCAATTACGCAAGCTCTGGAAGCGTCGGCGCTGAATCCCGACGTGCCCGAGTTTAAAGTGGGAGTGCTGCAAACATGATTCCGTGCCCATCAATTACTTACGACGTTAGGTGTCCGTATGACAGCAAGTACACTAAACTTTTCTTTCTAATTGCGATCGTTTGTATCGGAAGTGCACAAGTCTGGCAGCACTATTCGCAACGGACGTTCGACAAATCCCACCACATTCTCTACGATCTCGACCTCAAGACTGGTGTGTGGCGAACAAATGCCCCCCATGTCCCACTGTTGCGGACCGTGTTGGGCTTAGTTGGCACATTGGCTTTTCTCCTCGCTCTTCCGCTATTGATCAATGACATTACACATGGCGGCAACACTACTAAATCGGGAACAAATTGACTGAAACTGTCAAGCTAATCGAATGTCCGCGCGATGCCTGGCAAGGGCTGAAGGGGCAGATTCCGCCTGACATCAAGCGCGCCTACCTGCAGGCGTTGATCAGCGCGGGGTTCAAGCACATCGATGCGGCCTCGTTCGTGTCACCGAAGGCCGTGCCGCAGATGGCGGATTCGGAAGAGGTGTTGAAGGAACTCGATCCGCCCGACGACGTCGAGATCATCGGCATCGTGGTCAACGAGAAGGGCGCGCAGCGGGCCGCCAAGACTCATGCGGTCCACACCTTGGGATTTCCCTATTCGATTTCGGAAACTTTTTTGCGCAAGAATCAGAATCAATCCGCCGAAACCGCGCTCGAAGAACTAGAGAAAATTCAGAATAAAGCTGACACTGCCGGGCTCGATGTGGTCGTCTACATTTCGATGGCATTTGGCAACCCGTACGGCGATCTGTGGAGTGTCGACGAAGTGATCGAAGCAATCTCGCTGCTCGAAGTCGACAACCTGCGCATGATTTCGCTGGCCGATACCGTCGGCATGGCTACGCCCGAGCAAGTCAGCGAATTGGTCGGCACAGTAATGGCGAAATACGATTATCTGGAGATCGGCGTCCACCTGCACAGCCGCCCCGAACACGCCGCGGCGAAACTTCTCGCGGCTTACGACGCGGGCTGCCGAAGATTCGACTCAGCGCTCGGCGGACTGGGCGGATGTCCCTTCGCGCAGGACGCGTTGGTTGGAAATATCGCGACTGAAAAGGTAATCGAAACCCTGAAGCAGCGCGGCGCTGAACTGCCGCCGTTAAAGCCGCTGGACACGCTTCTGCGCGCGACGACGGAGATGGGAGCGAGGTATATGAACTCGATCGACGACGAGAGCTATTCATAGGATATGAGCTATAAAACAATTCAACTCGCCTACGACTCCGGCGTCGCCACGATTACGCTGAACCGTCCGGATAAACGTAACGCCATCAGCTTCGAACTGATTGACGATCTGCTTTGCGCGCTGAAGGAAGTGGAAACATCCGACGCGATTGTGCTCATCGTGACGGGCGCGGGCAAAGCCTTCTCCTCCGGCATGGACCTCGAGAATCTGAAAACGCTGATTGGACGCACGCCCGAGCAGAACCTGGAAGATTCGCAAACAATGGTTCGCCTGTTCCGTTCGCTGTATGAATTTCCCAAGGTCACAATTGCGGCGGTGAACGGCCCAGCCATCGCCGGCGGCACCGGACTCGCCCTGCTCTGCGACTTCACCCTCGCCGTACCGGAAGCCAAGTTTGGCTACACCGAAGTTCGCATAGGCTTTGTGCCCGCCATCGTTTCCACATTTCTGCTGCGCCAGACCGGAGAGAAGCACGCGCGTGATTTATTGTTGACTGGCAGAATCATCGGCGCGGAGGAAGCCGCGCGCATGGGATTGGTCAATGAAGTCGTCGCGCCCGACAATCTGATGCAGCGTGCTCGAGAACTAGCGGCGCTGCTAATGGCAAACAGTCCAGCTTCGTTGCGCGCGACCAAGAAACTGCTGAACGATCACGCTCGCGCCGAGCTCGATGAACAGATCGAAGCCGCCGTGCGCGAGAATGCCGCCGTGCGCACTACGGCAGACTTTCGCGAAGGCATTACGTCGTTTCTCGAAAAACGCAAACCGGTTTGGACGGGCAAATGAATTCCGATCATCCCAAAGCGGTTAATGAAACCCGCCTGCGCGTGCGCTACGCGGAAACCGATCAGATGGGCGTAGTCTACCATTCCAACCATTTCATCTGGTTCGAAGTGGGCCGTGTCGAGTTGTTAAGGCAGCTCGGCTTTTCCTATCGTGACATGGAAAGCAAAGACAACTGCTTCATCGCCGTGGCCGAGGCCAAATGCCGCTATCGCGCTCCAGTACGTTACGACGATGAAGTGCTCATACGCACACAGTTGTTGAACGTGCGCGAGTCGGTGATCCACTTTGGTTATGAGTTGCGGCGCGTAGAAGGGGACGTTCTGCTGGCCGAAGGCGAGACCACCCACATCGTCACCGATGGAGCGATGAAAATTGCCGAACTTCCGGAAAAGTATTTGAGTGTCTTTCGCGCAGCGGTGGGAAAACAAGGCCGCAAACCCTGATCGAATCATCAACAAGAAACCAGAAAATGGAAACTGACTTGAACGCTCTTCACATTAATGGTAACGATCTCACGCTGGAAGCGGTGCGCGAAGTTGCGCAGATCGAGGTTCAGGAGACCAACGAGCCCCGCCCAGTGCTTCTGTCCGCCGACGCGCGCGAGGCTGTCGATCGGGCGCGCGCCGTTGTCGACGAGATCGTCGCCAGCGACAAAGTGGCCTATGCGATCACAACCGGCGTGGGGAAACTCAGCGAGGTGCGAATCGCTGGCGACCAGATTCGCGAACTGCAGGTCAACCTTGTACGTTCGCACGCGGTTGGCGTAGGCGAGGCGCTCTCCGCCGCCGAAACGCGCGCCATGATGCTCTTACGGGCCAATTCCCTCGCGAAAGGTTATTCGGGCGTGCGCGCGATTGTGATCGACACGCTTTGCGAAATGCTCAACCGCGGCGTCACGCCCTTCGTGCCGTCGCAAGGCAGCGTGGGAGCGAGCGGCGATCTGGCTCCATTGGCGCATCTGGCGCTGGCTCTCATCGGAGAAGGCGAATGCATCGATGCGACGGGCGCGCGCATTCCCAGCGCCGACGCACTGAGGCGCGCGCAGATCAAGCCGCTCGTGCTCGAAGCGAAAGAATCCATTTCTCTCATCAACGGAACACAAGGCATGTTGGCGGTCGGAACGCTGGCGCTTCTTGCCGCGGAGACGCTCGTCGATTCCGCCGACGTTTTAGGCGGACTCTGCTGCGATGCGCTGAAGGGCACCGACGCGGCATTTGATGAACGCATCCACAATGCGCGTCCCCACGCCGGACAGATGAAGACTGCCGCGAATCTGCGCAAGATGCTCGAGGGCAGCCAGATTCGCGAATCGCACCGCGCATGCGGCCGCGTCCAGGATGCTTACTCGCTGCGCTGCATCCCGCAGGTTCACGGTGCGGTGCGCGACACCCTGGCACATTGCCGAGAGGTATTTGAGATCGAGGCAAATTCCGCGGTGGATAATCCGCTGGTCTTCATCACCGACAAGAAGAATTTCGAAGGCGATGTAATTTCCGGCGGAAATTTTCACGGCCAGCCGCTTGCCTTTGCTTTGGATTTTCTGGGCATCGCCCTGAGTTCTCTCGCCGGCATCAGCGAGCGGAGAATCGAGCGCCTGGTGAACCCCGCGCTCAGCGAGGGTTTGCCGCCATTCCTGGCGCAAGGCGCAGGATTGAATTCAGGTTTCATGATGCCGCAGGTCACAGCGGCGGCGCTGGTCAGCGAGAACAAAGTGCTGGCGCATCCCGCGTCGGTCGATTCAATCACCACCTCGGGCAACAAAGAAGATTACGTCTCGATGGGCATGACGGCTGCGATCAAACTGAAGCGCATCGTCGAAAACGCGCGCAACGTGCTGGCCATCGAAGCCATGGCTGTGGCGCAGGCGATCGACTTCCTCGCGCCGCTGACGACTTCAAAGCGCGGACAGGCGGCGCACGCGGCGATCCGCTCGGTATGCCCCACGATGGAGAAAGACCGCATCATGTACAAAGATTTCGCGCGCATCGCGGAGTTGATTGCGAGCGGGAAGGTTGCCGACGTTATCCGCTGAGAATTGACACCAGATTCACGCGCATCTAATCTTGCTGCACTCCTGATGGCATCGTCGACCGACAGCGCCCAACCTAAGCCTCAGTACGTTCAGTACATACTTCTTGCCGCTGCTGTCCTGGCCTGCTTGCTTCCATTTTCCGGCAAGGCTTTCAACGTCGATGACACTTTGTTCATTTATGTCGCGCGGCAGATTATGCATCACCCGCTTGATCCCTTCGGATTCAAAGTGAACTGGTTCCTCGATGCCGTGCCCATGGCTCGCGAAACCAAGAATCCTCCGCTTGCGTCGTACTACATCGCCGCGGCGGCCAGTTTGGTCGGATGGTCGGAACGCGCGCTGCACCTCGCGTTTCTCTTGCCCGCGCTGGCCTCGGTCTTGGGCACATATCGTCTCGCGCAGCGATTTACAAAGTCGCCGCTGCTGGCGGCCATTGCCACGTTGCTCTCGCCCGTGTTTCTAGTCTGCGCCAGCAGCGTGATGTGCGACACCATGATGCTGGCGCTCTGGCTGTGGGCCATCATCTTCTGGATCGAAGGTTTCGAACCGCAAAGGCCGCAGTATCTGGCCATTTCGGTTCTGCTGATAACGCTGTGTGCTCTGACGAAGTACTTTGGCGCCGCTTTAATTCTGTTGCTTGCCGCATATTCGTTGGCACGCCAGCGCCGTCTCGGAAGCTGGGCGTTGTATCTGCTGCTGCCGATCGCGGTGCTCGCCGGATACCAGCACTGGACCAAAGCAGTCTACGGACTGCGAATGATTTCGGAAGCGGCTCATATGTCCGCGGGCGTGCGGCACGCAAGACAAAGTTCCGAGCTGGCCACAACGCTGGTCGATCTGAGCTTTGTTGGAGGATTAACGCTGCCCGCGCTGACGCTTGCACCCATTCTGTGGGCGCGCAGGAAAATTCTCGCAGTGTGCGTAGCCAGTGGGATTGCGGGGTTTCTCATAGCCCGAGGACGAATCGGCCTCGGCGCAATGTTCTGGCCGTTCGACTTTTACCAACACTGGTTCCTGGTAGGGATCCAGTTGACGCTCTTCATCGCCACCGGATTCTCCGTGCTAGCGCTAGCGGCCACTTACGCATGGAAAAACAAAGATGCCGACTCGTTCTTGCTGATGCTCTGGGTCGTCGGAACATTTTTCTTTACCGGATTCATGAACTGGGCAATCAACGCCCGCTCCGTGCTGCCGCTGATTCCGGCCGCCGGCATCCTTCTCGCGCGGCGCATAGATACGCTACGGGCCCGCTCGATTCGCTGGCGCCTCGCAATGTTGGCCATTCCTTTAGCCGTCGCAGGCGCAGTATCGCTCTGGCTCACCTGGGCCGACACAGAGTTGGCAAACTCAGCTCGAACCGCCGCGACGATGATCGAGCAAAAGACTCGCGATCAGCACGGCAAAGTGTGGTTCATGGGCCATTGGGGATTCCAATATTACATGGAGTCATTCGGGGCGCGCCCGGTTGTGGTAAACGACCCGCCGCAGAGCCCCGGAGATTTCCTCGCCATCGCCGAGAGAGACCGACTGTTCGAAATCCGACCGGAGTTCGTGTCTTCGCGCGATGTGATTCAGATTCCCATGCGTCTCGGCATCACGACCGTCCAACGCGAATTAGGCACCGGCTTTTATTCGTCCGACCTCGGTCCTCTGCCCTTCGCGATAGGGCCGGTCTCGCCCGAGCGTTATGAATTAATCCGGCTGGGATCGAAATCGACCTCGGCTGAATCGTCACCCTAAGGCGCTTCGATAACTTTCGCCGCGCTGCCATCCAATCCCAATTTGTCGGCGATCCCTCGCAGCGCCTCGATGCAAAAAGCGATATGCTCATCGAGATCGACGCCCAGATCAGCAGCGCCGTTAATAATGTCATCTCGATTGACCTTCCGCGCGAAAGCTTTGTCTTTCATCCGCTTTCGCACCGACTTCGCATCGACCTCGGCCAGCGACTTCCCAGGCTTGATCAGAGCCACGGCGGTGATGAATCCGGCAAGCTCGTCACAGGCGAAAAGAGCTTTCTCCATCGGAGTATCGCGCGTCACGCCGGTGTATTCCGCATGCGACATGATGGCCCGATTGATCACCTCAGGCCATCCCCGCTGCTTCAGAATCTCGTTGCCCTTGTATGGATGGTCTTCGAGGCTAGGATATTTCTCATAGTCGAAATCGTGAACAAGTCCGACGATCCCCCACAAGTCTTGCTCGGACAACCCAAATTCGGACAACCCAAACTCAGACAACCCAAGCGCCGACGCCTCAGAGTTTCCAGTCGCAAACTTTCGCGAGCACGCGCGCATGCAAGCCTCAACAGCGAGCGCGTGCTTGCGCAAACTTTCCGATTGAGTGAACTCAGTTAGTAAACACCACGCGCTCTCGCGATCAATCATGCTTTCTGCCCCTGTTTCTGAGGGTTCTTCACCGCTCGCTTTGCCCTTCACCGCCACAATTCACGGCTTCATGCATTTTAACCTTGACATCCACAGGCCTTGTACCTCAGATTGTCTCTGCGGCCGGAACCTCTCCCCCAATTGTTTTGGTTCCGTCGTTAGTAGTAAGGAGTAGCCCGCTCTGGCACTCCCACAACCCGATGGCTACGACTCTTGCCCCAGTAGATTCTAGGGAAGTCGTCCGTTGCGATCATTGCCTGTTGGTTCAATTCCGTACGGTCAACAACAACTGCCGCCGCTGCCACTCGTCCATGGACGAGGAACCTGAGCCTGTGCCGGTGGTGCTGACGCCGCCGGTAATTATGCCCATGCCTGGCAACGGCCGTGGGCACCTGAACCTAGCAACGTCCATCCGTTCGCTGCGCTTGCGCAGCGGACTGAGCCAGCGCCAACTGGCGGGACGCATGTCAGTACCGCGAACCTACGTTTCGAAGATCGAAAACGAGAAAGCTACGCCGACGCTGTCGTCCCTGGAACGGCTGGCGCGAGCCCTGGAGGTGACCGTGCCGGAACTGCTCAGTGGCGGAGAAAAGAATCGTCAGGACGAAATCAGCGAGCTGATGAAAGATCAGTTCATCGCGGAGATTCTGCCCTTCGTATCGCAATTGAACGGGATGCAGATGTCGAGCGTCCTGACCCAGTTGCGGGATCTGACGATAAGGCCAAGAAGAACCGCGTAGCGAAGGGGTTATGTGGGACTGCGGCCCCTTCGGCAAGCTTAGCGCAGGCGCTCGGCTGTCCGCCGGACGAAGTCCGGCTGCTTTTGACTTTGAATTTATCCGGGCGTACCACCAACTGAATGCCGGGACCGAACTTGGTCCCGGCTTTTTGTGGCTCTGCGACACTGAATCCGAGATAGATCGACCGACATCTATCCAGCATGAACCTCGAAGAAGTTGGAAGTGCTTTTTCTGCTTTCTCTGCTCGCGCATCTTGCATCAACCCGAAACGAATGGATGGCAGGCGGAATCTACGCGGGATAGCGCGCCAGTCGCCGCCTCCGGAAACGACGATTCCCTGCTCGATGCCTACTCGCGTGCAGTCACCGGAGCAGTCGAACGGGTCAGCCCCTCGCTGGTGAACATTGAGGTGCATCAATCTGCCGGACGCTCGCGTTCGGGCGAAGACCGCGAACGCCGCGGCGGAGGCTCGGGCTTCGTATTCACTCCCGACGGCCTGATTCTCACCAACAGCCACGTTGTGCATGACGCTCGCCGCATCGAGGTGACGCTCGCCGACGGTCGACGCATACCCGCGACCGCAATTGGAGACGATCCAGCGAGCGATCTCGCAGTGATTCGCATCGAGCAAGCGAGTGTGGACGAACCTGGCCTCACCGCCGCTGCCCTCGGCGACTCGCAGCAGCTTCGCGTGGGACAACTTGTCGTCGCGCTCGGCAGCCCTTATGGATTTCAATCCACCGTGACGGCTGGTGTTGTGAGCGCACTGGGACGTTCGCTGCGCTCGTATTCCGGCCGACTGATCGACGATGTAATCCAAACCGATGCGGCGCTTAATCCCGGCAACTCCGGCGGGCCGCTGGTCGATTCCGCAGGGCGCGTGGTCGGTGTAAATACGGCGACGATTCTGCCAGCGCAAGGCATCTGTTTTGCCATCGGCATCAACACGGCGAAGTTCGTGGCCAGCCGCCTGCTGCGCGATGGACGCATCCGACGCAGCTTCATCGGCGTCTCGGCGCAGACCGTGCCCGTGCATCGGCGCGTGGTGCGCTTCTACGACTTGCCGAAAGAATCGGGCGCGCTGGCTTTGTCGGTCGAAGAGAATAGTCCGGCGAAGCGCGCGGGCCTGCGCGATGGCGACATCATCGTAGCGCTCGAAGGCAAGCCTGTCGCCGGCGTCGACGACCTCCACCGTGTGCTCACCGATGTTCGCGTAGGCGTAAGTTCCACGCTGACCGTGTTGCGGCTTACCGAGAAGTTGGAGTTGAAAATCGTGCCAGAAGAAGCGGCGAACTGAGAGCCGGTTCATTTCCTTGCGGTTTAACCTTTTGATTGAGCCCGGCCTATGATGGCCTTACAGGCGATCCTGCAGGATTTGTTCCACGTCCCGGCGGCCTTGAAGAATGGCAACGACCTGTAGCGGCTTCTTGTCGGGTCGATAGACGATAAGGTAGGAGTAGACCAGCGAGAACTTCACGGGTTCATCGGTCAAATCTTTGCGCCAATGTCCAGTGCCGGGATTTGCCGCCAGGAAAACGATCTGCCCGCGGATGGCAGCTTCGACTCGGTCTGCCATTTCATTGCCGCTTTGTTTCTCGATGTACCGCCAGATTTTGACAAGATCGATTGCGGCTTCCGGCGCGAGCACGTACCGCCTTCTCATTCCGGCTGGGCTTTCAGTTTCGCGAGGTAAGCGTCCAGCTGGTCTTCGGGGATGCCTTCGCCGCGGTCGAGTTGGTCGATGCTACGACGAATCTTGGCGTTGATCGCCTCGCGGCTCTCTAAGAGCCAGCGATCCTGTTCTTCCTGGGTTTCAATCAGGCGGAGCAACACTTCCTCAACGCTGGCGGAGCCAGTGGCCTGGAGTTGCTTTTGAATCCTGGCCTCCAAAGACGCGTCGCGGATCTCGATGTTCATAGGTCGCCCCTCGGCTTTAAGGTTACGGGAAAGCGAGAGTTGAATCAACCAAATCCCCGGAATGTGGCGCTGCGCCAGGCATAGGGCGCAGACTTGCAAAACGACGTTGTTTCAGCCGAGGCTAATCCGCCCCTATGTCCTCCCTTGGGCGGTGAGGGATCAAGAAAAGCAGCCTAGATGCACTCTGTCGGTTGGTCATAATTTGACTTCCATCTCTTGTCAGAAGCGGCTACGGCTTCTCTAGGAGGAGTTGATGGCACGCGCTCGGACGGTGCGTGTTCGCGGGTCGGCTGTAATTTAGTTAGCCATGCCGAAGCACGCGCGAAAGCCGAAATCCGCGATGGACAAACTGGTTGAGGCTTTTCTCAAACTCAGAGCCGAGGCGAAGGAGCGCATGTCCGAAAAAGAGTTCCGCGAAGCGGACCGGCAGTTCCATGAATTAGCCGATAAAATCCGTGCTCGACGACGGCGGGCCGTCCGCCCCTAGCGTTTCGCGGACAGGAGTGTCCGCGCCACACGGTTCCCGCCATACCGTTCTCATCATTGCTTCCCCGCTTCCCGGCGTGTTAGCCTCTTACCGAAGGGGATCACTTTGCAGCACAAAGTTCCCGCCGGGCTGGATCGCAAGGAAGCGGATGTCTATCGGCATCTGGATCCAGGGCGGCTCCCAAAACACATCGCGATAATCATGGACGGCAACGGGCGCTGGGCCAAGCGGCGCCACCTGCCGCGCGTGGCCGGGCACCGCGCCGGGGTCGCGTCCGTGCGCTCGACCGTGGAGACCGCGGCGCGCATCGGCATTCATGCGCTCACGCTCTATGCCTTCTCGGAAGAGAATTGGAAGAAGCGTCCCAAGAGCGAAGTCGACTTCCTCATGGGATTGCTCAGCCGCTATCTCAAGGCGGAAGTGCCTACGCTGAACCAGAACAACATCCGCCTGGAATACATTGGCCGGCAACAGCAGTTGCCCGAAGACGTGCAGGAGCGCATGGAGTGGGCGCGTGCGAGTACGGCGCATAATGCCGGCACCGTGCTCACGCTGGCGCTGAACTACAGCGCGCGCAGCGAACTGGTAGATGCGTTCCGCTCGATGGTCAGTGCCGCGTCACAGAATGGCGGCATCGAGCATTTGCGCATCGATGAAGACACCGTCGCCGGACATCTTTATACGCGGCACCTGCCCGATCCGGATCTGGTTGTGCGCACTTCGGGCGAGATGCGGCTGAGCAACTTCTTGCTCTGGCAGTTGGCTTATGCCGAGATTTATGTGACGCCAACTTTATGGCCTGACTTTCGCGGCGTGCATCTGCTGGAAGCGATTGCCGAATATCAGAAGCGCGAGCGGCGCTACGGCGGACTCAACCACGGCGATTCGCATGCTCACGCCGAAGCAGCGAAGAAGTAAGTTGCGGCTTCGTGGAAAATGAACAGCAGGTTCCTCGACACGCTTTCGCCGCGTTCCGCGGCTGCAAGCGGCTCGGAATGACAAGACTTTACAAGGATCGAAAGCCCCTTTGCTGAAGCGCATCGCGACCGCAGTCGTCCTGATTCCGATTGTGATGTTGCTGGTGCTGCGCGCGCCCGTGCCGGTGCTAGCAGTTTTCGCAGCGGCAGTTGCTCTGGTCACGGTGCAGGAATTCCTGAAGCTCACCGAATCTTATGGCGTGCAGCCGCTGCGCCTGCCAACTTACATTTTCGTTGGATTGATTTTTGTGCTGCTGGCATTCAGCGCAGCCGCCGAAACGCCGCAAGTTTCCGCGCTAAAGTTCGTCCTGGGGTTGGGATTTGCTTGCGCGGTCGCTCCCTTTATTTTTCTGACCATCACCATGCGCCGTGCGCAGTTAAGTGGAGCGTATCCGGCAGCGGCGGCCTCGGCGTTTGCTTTCGTCTACATTGCTGTGCCTATGGCGATGCTGGTGCAACTTCGCCAGCAATGGGCCGGAGCGTTCTGGCTGCTCTATCTCCTTCTCGTAGTTTGGGCGGGAGACATTTTCGCCTACTTCGTGGGCCGCTCCGTTGGCCGCCATCTGATGGCGCCGCGGATCAGTCCGAAAAAAACCTGGGAGGGCGCTGCGGCATCGCTGGCTGCGAGCCTGTTAGTCGGAAGTCTGCTATTCACCTACGCGCTGCAGATCAGTACGTTCCTGCTTCGCATAGGGCTGATCGAGCGCCGCGACGGGCTTTTCGGACTGGAGAGACCGGATCTGTGGCCGATCATCCTGCTAACTGTGGCGCTGAACATCGCAGCACAACTCGGCGATTTGGTGGAATCGCTGATCAAGCGCGGCGCCAACGTGAAGGACTCCGGCACAATTCTTCCCGGCCACGGCGGCATGCTCGATCGCATCGATGCCCTGTTGTTTGCGGCGCCGGTGCTGTGGTTTTACGCGGCGGCAGTCTTCCCACCCGGACGTCCCTGGTAACGCGTAAAATAGAAGCTCCATTTCGCATGAAACGAATCGCCATCCTGGGATCCACCGGCTCAATCGGCCGCAGCACGCTGAGCGTGGCCGAGAGCTATCCTGATCGCTTTCAGATAGTCGCCCTGGCCGCCGGCGGTAATCTGGAGGCGGCATTCGAACAGGCGCGCCGCTGGCATCCCCGCATGCTTTCGATGGCGGCCGAGCCTGATGCCGATGTGCTGCGCAAACGCCTGAAGCAGGCGGGCCTGAGCGAGATCGAGGTTGTTCACAGCACGTCGGGCACGGTTAGGGTAGCCACTCATCCCGACGCCGACTTCGTGGTCAGCGCCATCGTGGGCGTAGCCGGGCTTGAGGCTACGTACGAAGCCGTGAAGGCTGGAAAGACCGTCGGCGTGGCGAATAAGGAATGCCTGGTCGCCGCTGGCGAGCTGATCACAGCTGAGGCGCGCCGCCAGGGCAAGCCGCTGTTGCCCATCGACAGCGAGCACAACGCGGTTCATCAGTGCCTGCGCGGCGGACGCATGGACGAAGTCGAGCGCATCTGGTTGACTGCTTCCGGCGGCCCGTTCCTCAATATGCCGCGCTCAGAGTTCAGTTCCATCACGGTCGAGCAGGCGCTCAATCATCCCACATGGAAGATGGGCAAGCGCATCACCATCGACTCAGCGACGTTGATGAATAAGGGATTTGAAGTCATCGAAGCGTGCAGATTATTTCACCTTCCTCCCGCGAAAGTCGAAGTCCTCGTGCATCCGCAGTCGACGATTCACTCCATGGTCGAATTCATCGATGGCAGCATACTTGCTCAGTTTTCTGTGACCGACATGCGGCTGCCGATTCTGTATGCTCTAACATATCCCGAACGCATTCAATCGGATATGCGGTTCCCGGTGGGTAACTTGCGGCATCTGGACTTTTGCCCCCCAGATATGAATAAATTCCCTTGTCTACGTATTGCGTACGAAGCGGCTGAGGCAGGCGGTGCAAAGACGGTCGCGCTGAACGCCGCCGACGAGGCCGCCGTCGCCGCGTTTCTCGAAGGCAGCATTGGTTTTAATGACATTCCCAGGATCATCGAAGACGCGGTTTCAGCATCTAATACCGGGAAGCTGGAGTCTATTGCAAAGGTGCTTGAAGCCGACGCCGAAGCCCGCCGATATGCTCAAGAGCGGATATTGGAAATTACTAAGAGAACCGGAAGGCCGCAGGTGACATGTGTCGTTAGTGGTTGAAGCATAGCGGTTGAAGTGGAGTGGGTGAAGTGTAGTGGCTGAATCTTACGGGGGAGTTGTTCTTCTTTATGTCTGATTTCTTTATTGCCATCGCTGCCGTCGCCGTCGTGTTGGGCTTCATGATTCTGATCCACGAGTTCGGCCACTATGCCGTGGCCAAGTTGCTCGGGGTTCGGGTCGAGGTCTTCTCCATTGGCTTCGGCAAGCGTCTCTTCGGCTTCCGCAAGGGAGACACCGATTACCGCATCGCCGCGATTCCCCTGGGGGGTTATGTGAAGATGAGCGGCGAGAATCCCATGGACGCGCGCTCCGACGATCCCGCCGAGTTCATGAATCACTCGCGCTGGCACCGCTTTCTGATCGCGATTGCCGGCCCCACGATGAATATCCTGCTGGCCATCTTTCTGCTCACCGCCGTGTACATGGTGCATTACGAGTACGCGGTATTTCTCGACCAGCCGGCGGTAATTCAAGGAGTGAAGCACGACTCCCCTGCGGCCAAAGCCGGCCTGCAGCCCGGCGATCGCATCGTAAAAGTCGACGGCATCGACAACCCGACCTGGGAGCAACTGCAGCCGCGCGTCTGGCTCAGCCCTAACCAACCGCTCACCATCACCGTTCAGCGCGGAGAGCAGACCTTTCAGAAAACCATCGTTCCCCAGGCTGTGACTACATCTGAAGTAGGTTCGGCGGGATGGTTCCCCGAGGATCCCGTCATCGTTGGACAGACTGAGGCCGACACTCCCGCCGCAAAAGCCGGATTGAAAGAAGACGACAGAATCGTTGCCCTCGACGGCAAGCCCCTGGTTTCAATCGAAGCCATGATCGAGCGCCTGCAGCAAACTAAGGACACGCCCGTCGACCTCACCGTGCTTCGCGGCAATCAGACTCTGGATTTTCACATGACGCCGGTGCTGGCGAAGACAGAAGATCCGAAGGAACAGCGCTACCGGCTGGGATTCCTCAACAAGAGTGAGACCAAGGTTACGAAATTACCGTTCGCCCAGGCGCTGAGTCTTTCGCTCGAACAGAATAAGAAATATTCGCTGCTCATATTAGAGCTGGCCAAAAAGATTGCGCAGCGAAAGGTTTCGCTCCGCGCAGTCTCCGGCCCAATCGGCATCGCACAAGATGCAGGCTACGCGGCCCAGCAAAAAGGCTGGACCCCGCTGCTCGAGTTGACGGCGGGCATCAGCCTGAACCTCGGCATCATCAACCTGCTGCCCATCCCCATTCTCGATGGCGGCGTGATTCTGTTCTTGCTGATCGAAGGCCTCATGCGGCGCGACGTCAGCATGCGCATCAAAGAGCGCGTCTACCAGGCCGCCTTCGTTTTCCTGGTGCTGTTCGCAGTCATGGTCATCTATAACGATCTGGCGAAGACGTTGCCGGGGTTGATGGGCCGGCTTCCGTAAGCTTTACAACTCATGTGGGGACAGCCCTCGGCTGTCCAGCGGCCCCGGTGTATCGGGCCGCAGTTTTGCCTTGGAAAGGAAACCCAGCTTCACCGCACGCCCCCGACTAAGAACAGATCCGACAATTCCCGGGAATAAGAATAGGCGTAGAACTTACCGTCAGCCGTCATGCGGACATTCACAATCGCCGTCACACCCGCGGAATCGCTAGGCGCCAGCGTCGTCACCAACTCCCTCTTCCCAGTACCAAGATCAAGCCGGTACACCTGCGCCGAAGTCTTATCGTCGTCATAAATGTAGGCAGAGCGCCCATCGACGGACCAGTTGATCCAGAGGTCTTCCGGCGCCCATCCCGGAATGGCTCGCGGTTCTCCTCCGTCAATCGAATACAGCTGCGCCTTCCCGTTGACGTCGCGGGCAAACATGAGCTTGCCATCGGCAGACACAACATGAGTCTCGAAGTGGTTCCTCTTCAGAGAGATTAACGGCGTAACGGCGTGCGGAGCGCCAACAGCACCCTGAACATACATTCGCCACCCGTGGCCATCGTCTCCAGCGAAATAAATTGCTTTCCCATCGGGCATCCATCCCATCGTAGATGCTTGTTGCATTCCACTTTTGTCCAGCGTCCGCGTTTCCCCCACACCCGTGGGCAGTAGAACAAAACCTACCGTGCCCAGGTTCGCCGCCTCAAAGGTCAATACTTGCGTTCCGTCCGGCGAGAGAACGGGCTGACCCCACTGTCCAAGTTTGATCGCTGCAGATCCGTCAGTCTTGCGCAAGTAACCCAGGCCGGAGGCGCCAGCCTCAGATCCCCAATCGTCGAACGAAACCACCCCACCATCCCCGGAGATGTCTCTCACAACCGCATAGTCGAGCCAGCTGAGGTCGCGTTCTTTTGCGTCCGAAGGTCCGCGGAACTGAATCCCGCTTCTCCACGATTCTTTCGATAAGAGAATTCGTCCATCCCGCGAGATATCGTGCAAGCGAACAATGCCGGGTAGACGAAGAACAATCCGCTGTTTGCCGTTAAGGCCAAGCGCATGCACGGCATCCGCCCAGCCCTCAGTCTCTGTAGCACCAACCCACAGCTCCTCGCCCGAAGGAGGCCACGCCAGCCCCTCGAGGCTGACATACAGCACCGAGCGGATCAATTCTTTTCCGCTGCGGTCGACTGCAATCGCCCACCCGGCGTCGCCATCGGAAGTCAGAAATTCTCCGAATGCCACAGCATTTCCTCGCGGCGAAATGCGCACATACCCGAGCGAGTGATTGCTTTCGTAGATCACTTTTCCGCGGGGAAATTCCACGCGGTACTTCCCTCCCGCCTGCCGGATCACTGCCATTTCACTTCCGTCGGCTGTCCAGTCGGCCCCAAGCACGTCCTCGGCAACTTCCCGCGGCGACCCGCCACCAACCGGCACCAATCCCAAAGTCCCCTGGCAGAGCCCGATATAGCGGTCCTTGCATCCTATTGAGATCGCCATCTCCGAAGAAGAAACTGCGAACAAAGTCGAGTTGGACAGATTCAACGGCCGCGATTCAGGACTGTCGGGCAGTGTTGAATAGAGTTGTATCGGCTGCCCGCTCCAACTCGCGCTGTAATAAATCGAGCGGCCATCGGCCGCAAACCGCGCGGCGTAGACCAAACCACGCTCGAATGTAAGTTGATGGTAAGAAGGCGAAGTGGTAACGGCACCGCGCCGGCCCAACATCCAGCTTGCAGCAGCAACAAGGAGGAGTAAGAGTACGCCCACTGCCAGTTGAACGACTCGCGTGCGCGGCTGGGCTTTCTCCGCGGTAACAACGGCGCCAGCAGCGCCCGTCACAGCGCTCGACGACGAAACTCCCGAGAGGCCTTCGAGATTAAAAGCCAAATCCCGCGCCGACTGAAATCGCTGCAGCGGTTTCTTCTCCAGGCAGCGCCGCACAATTCGGTCCAGCGCCGGCGAAATAGGCTTGCCCGAAACGCTCAGCTCCGCGGGATCTTCTTTCAGAATCGCCGTCATGGTCTCAGCCGCGGTATCTCGACGGAAAGCGCGCTGCCCAGAAAACATTTCGTACAAAATCGTACCCAGGGCAAAAATATCGGAGCGCGCATCCGCCGTCTCGCCCTTCACCTGCTCGGGAGACATATATCCAACTGTGCCCAGAACCGCGCCAGCCGAGGTTGGCACCGCTTCAAGTGTCGCGCCTTCGTCCGCGGCCGCTTCCGGTTTCACCAGCTTCGCCAAGCCGAAATCGAGAATCTTTACCCGGCCATCCTGCGTGACAAAAATATTCTCCGGCTTCAAGTCGCGATGAACAATCCCTTTATCGTGCGCGGCCGCGAGTCCCTGAGCGATCTGCGTGCCATATTCCACGGCACGCCTCAGCGGCACAGCTCCGCCGCTCAACTCCTGCCGCAGCGAGTGTCCTTCAAGACATTCTGAAACCAGATAAGGCGCGCCCTCAAGCGTGCCAATATCATGAATTGAAAGAATGTTGGGATGGTTCAGCGCCGCAACCGCGCGCGCTTCTGTCTCGAACCGGCGCAACCGCTCAACGTCTCGTGCCAAACCTTCGGGCAGAACTTTAATCGCCACATCGCGCCCAAGCCGATTATCTTTCGCGCGGTAAACTTCGCCCATGCCGCCAGCGCCAAGCGGCGCAACGATTTCGTAAGGCCCAATCTTCGTACCACCGGAGATCACCATAGGGTCGCGCCATTATAGAGCAAGGAGCACCATAACTCGTGTAGCGACGGGCGCATTCGCCCGTCCACGCCACTACTCATGTGGGACAGCCGCCTCGGCGGTCCGGCTGCCCTGGCTCATCGGGCCGCTTTCCTGCACACTTTGCGATGAGATACAATGTATCTCAGAGAGGTAGCACCGATGGCGGCGACAGAAATGGTTCACGTCCGCATAGAAAAGCGCATCAAGACCCAAGCCACCAAGACATTAGCCGCCATGGGATTGTCCGTATCGGATGCGGTGCGCGTCCTCCTGACGAGGGTGGCTGCGGAGAGGGCGCTGCCTTTCGCAGTAAAGCTTCCCAACGCAGCTACCGCCGCGGCCATGCGGGAAGCACGCAAGGGCAGCCTGCGTTCCTTCAAGAGCGTCGCCAAGCTAATGAACAACTTGAGTGCGAAGGATTGAGCATCCAAACAACCTCTGTTTCCGCGTGTTAAAATGGAACTTCCACATGTCTATCATTCCACGTAGAAAAACCGTTACTGCCATCGTCGGGGGCGTACGCGTCGGCTCCGATGCACCCATCGTGGTGCAGTCCATGACCAACACCGATACCGCCGACATCCCTTCGACCGTTCAGCAGTGTGCCGCGCTGGCCCGCGCCGGGTCGGAACTCGTGCGCGTCACCGTCAACAACGAAGAAGCCGCGGCCGCTGTGCCCCACATCGTCGAGCAACTCGATAAGCTCGGCGTGAGCGTGCCCATCATCGGCGACTTCCACTACAACGGACATGTTCTGCTCACCAAATATCCCGAGTGCGCGCGCGATCTCGCGAAGTATCGCATCAATCCCGGCAACTCCAGCATTGGCCGCAGCGGCGATTCGAACTTCCGCACCATGATCGAAGTCGCGGTCAAATATCAGAAGCCGGTTCGCATCGGCGTGAACTGGGGCTCGCTCGATCAGTCCCTGCTCACCCGCATGATGGACGAAAACTCCGCGCTGGCCGAACCGAAAGACGCCCGCGAAGTGACGATGGAAGCGATGGTGGTGAGCGCGTTGTCGTCCGCCGACCTCGCCCAGAAATTCGGCCTGCGCCCGGATCAGATTATCCTGAGCGCGAAAGTCAGCGGCGTGCAGGATCTGATCGACGTCTACCGCGCCTTAGCCGTGCGCTGCGACTACCCGCTGCACCTCGGCCTCACTGAAGCGGGCATGGGAGCAAAAGGTGTGGTCGCATCGGCTGCCGCCATGGGCGTGGTGCTGCAGGATGGCATCGGCGACACCATTCGTGTCTCGCTCACGCCCGCGCCAGGAGGCGACCGCACTGAAGAAGTCCGCGTGGCGCAGCAGATTCTGCAATCCATGGGAATCCGCAGCTTTACTCCGCAAGTCACCGCCTGCCCCGGCTGCGGACGCACCACCAGCACCTTCTTCCAGGAAATGGCCCAGCAGATTCAAACCTACCTGCGCGAGCAAATGCCAACCTGGAAAGGCCGCTACGTGGGTGTGGAAGAAATGAAGCTCGCGGTTATGGGATGCGTGGTCAACGGTCCCGGCGAATCGAAGCACGCCAACATCGGCATCTCGTTGCCCGGCACGTTCGAAGAACCAAAAGCGCCGGTCTACGTGGATGGACGCCTGTTCACCACGCTCAAGGGCGATCGCATTGTAGCGGAATTCATCGACATCCTCGACGAATATGTCGACTCACACTACGCGGCGCGTGAGACCCAAAAAGAAGAAGTGGCTATCCGAAATTAAGACAGTTCAGCTCGCGCCTCGAACTGAATTGTCATCCCAACCTTGGATTGTCATCCCGAGCGAAGCGAGGGATCATGGTTCCAGCCCGCACCATCCGCGAAGCCAGCATCGAGCAGTAGCCGTACTCTCTACTGCCCAGTCAACAATAAGATCGGCGTCTGCAACGGCGGCAAGGGCACCGCGGTCCCGGAATCGCTGGTCAAACTCACATTCGAATAAGTGAAATCACACTCGAACTGTGAAGACGTAAGTCCCGTCCCCAGCACTGTCAGGTTGAGGTTGTTGAGGTAACTTCCCGTCGACAAACCCGAGATCGTAATCTGCTGTCCCGCGGCGAACTGATTCGCTCCCTGGAACGTAACGACGTTATTGGTGATCGAGAACGCAGTGATCGTCGCGGCCGTGCTGCAGCTGATTTGCGTGCAGACTCCAACGGCCGTGGACAAGTCAGTGACCAGCGAATCAGCCGGAGTGGTGCCTCCGCCGATGCCGTTAACGTTAGCATCGGTGGTGTTGATGTCGGCGATTGCGCCGGCATCGCACATGCTGACGTAGACGTGACTGGCGTCTTCGGAAGAAGTGGTGAAGACGCGGAAGCGCGTGTCGCCCGGTGCGTAGACTGCAGGCAGCACAGGCGAAGCGCAACTCCCCACCTGCGGCACCCCATATTGATATTGATTGGTAGCCACATCCGCCGCAAATGGCGGATACGTCAATAGCGTCAGTGCAGGAGTGATCTTCGGCAAAATACTAGGCGCGTCAAATACGGTCAGGCCCGGAATAATGCAGCTCGAAGCCGCGCCGATAAATGGATCAGGACAAGACGTCGCAAGCTGGTAGCTCGCCACGTAAAACCGGCTGCCATCCGTGAGAGACGTCACCGAAGTGGGGACGCAGGCGGACGGACCCGTTGGACACGGCGCAGACCCAAGGCCGAAGGAAATAGCAGCCAACTGCACCGGCGTGTCGTTAGCTCCGCCCGTATCAGAAAACACATAGACCATGCTGGTCGCGGGATTCACCACATAAAGCCGGTTCAGATAAAGATCGAAGTAAAGGAAGTTAGCCCCTGATCCCACCGGCAGAGGGTTCGGATTAATCGTGTCGGTGGCAGTATCAATCGTCAGCAACTCCCCTTGGGCTGTCGCACTGCCTTCCGTCAGCACGTAAACCTTCTGGCTATCGCCGCGAGCCACCACCCACACGGGATTCGTCAAAGTCACACCCGCGGGAACCGTTACCACATTCGGCGTCAGTGCCTGCACGGTCAAACTGCTCACCGTGTTGTCGCCCTCATTCGCCGAATAAAGCTTCAGCCCATTCGGCAGCTCAGCGAGGCTGACCGGATGCACTCCCACAGCTGGATACGTCGCCGTGTTGCTGACCGTATTCGCCGTCGTGTTGATGGCAAAAATTGAATTGGTGTTGTAGTTCGCCACATACATCGCCGTATTCTGCGAGCTGGCAAGAAAAACCGGTTGCGGAGGAAAGGTTGCTGTTCCTCCAAGCCCGCCTAGCGCCAGACCCGTGTTCGGATTCGAGTACGTAATCGTAGTTCCGTTATTCGACACCAGCGGAAAAGCGCCATCGTATGCGTTCGGATTGCAGGCAGGCAGCAAGCAATTGGGAATGATCACGTTCGTGATCACGACCGTATAGCCAGCCGGATTACTCATCGTGCTCAACGCTGCGCTCAGCGTAGCCGTGACCAAATTGCCGGACTCGCTGATGGCGGTAATGCTCGAAGACTGGTAAGGCAAATTGACGTTGGCAACGGGACCAAATCCGGTCGCAATCGTTGACTGGAAGGCCGGGGCCACGTACGAAACCGCGTCAACAAGGCCCTCAACACTCCCTGCGCTCGCGACAAACAATCTCGTATCGTTAGGAAGAACTGCAGCGTACGTGGGGTTAGCGCCGAGGTTGGGAGCGCTCTGGTCCGACGTGGGAGTTTCAGCAATGATGCTGTCGCCCCCAACATCGATTTGGAACGCTCCGCCCGGTGCATTGGGAAGGTTCGTGCTAATGCCAAAGACAGCGTGAAAACTCGCTGGAGTTGGAGCTGGTTCCGGCGGGCATCCCGGAACTCCGCCCGCCGAGCACGGAATCACCACCGGACGATACACCTGCCCGCAAGCCACCATCAGCAGAGCTGCAAGCATCATGGCCGACAATCGGCCCGCACGTCGAAGACTCATCAACACTCCAAGAAAGAATTTGGGTCTATGCTGCGAGGAATTAAACATTCTAACGGCTAGCCACATTCTGCGCTAGTGAGTTCGGGCTTCGGGCTCCGGCTCTCGGGCCTTCGGGCTCCGGCCGCTTTGCTTCTTGTGGGATGCTTGATTGGTATAGCGAGTTGGACTGCGGCGATGACATCATTCGGCCCTCGCCGCGCAGGCTCAGAGCTGTGGAGTGGGCGCTGCCGAAAAATCAGAGGCAGAGGCCAGACGCCAAAATGAGAAAGCCGAAGCCCGAAAGCCGAAGCCCGCCTCCCGACCCGGCCCTACCTTCCGCGCCGCGACTTGCCGCTGGCTGCCACAGCGGGCGCGTCTTCCTTCGCCGCCGCAGCCGGCTTCTTCCGACCTTCCATCTGCGCCAGGCTCTGCTTGAGTGCAGCCATCAAGTCGACCACAGGGGCCAACTTCTTCGGCTTCTCAACCGCGGCCACTTCCCCGCCTTCAAGTTTGGTCTCAATCAACGTCTTCAGATTTTCCTGGAAGCTGTCTTTATATTTCTCCGGATCCCACTCATCGGCCAGTGCTTCGATCAGCTGATGCGCGACTTTCACCTCAGCGTCCTTCAACTCCACGTCGGGCGCGCCAAAGCCTTCCACCTTCTTCACTTCTTCAGCGTAATACATGGTGTGCAGCATCAGGCCGCCTTCATGCGGCCGCAAAAATACCGTGTACTCGCGGTTGTGCATGGTGATCTTCGCGATGGCAACGTACTCACTCTCCTCGAGCGCCTTGGTCAGCAGCGCGTAAGGACGCCGCCCAGCTTCCTCCGGCATCATGTAATACGAGGATTCGAAATACACGGGATCGACGTCGCCGGCCTTGACGAACTCCAGGATCTCCATCGTCTTCGCAGTCTGCGGCTCGATCTTCTTGATCTCTTCCGGCTCGATGATGATGTATTCGTCCTTGCGAAACTCATAGCCCTTCACCATGTCGGCGCGATCGACAACAACGCCTTCCAACTGGCAAATGTATTGCTGCTTCAGCCGAGACTTGTCCGTGCGATGCAGCATGTTAAAAGAGATCCCACTACTGCGCGCGCCCGAAAACAAGCGCACGGGCATGGAGATAAGACCGAAAGTTAAATGCCCAGACCAAACCGAAGCTGCCATAGTTCCCTCTCGTGCGTGAACCTTCCACGGATTTTGTCATTCCGACCAAGCTGATGGATTGGCGACAGCCACTCCATCGGCGCGCGGAGGAACCTGCTGTTTCGCCGCCTAACCCACCCAGAATTGCGAGTTTAGCCCATAAAGCAGCTTTAGATGCACAAATCTTGGAGCACGAGGAACCGAAATGCGAAGCCAGAGGGAATGGGGTTGATTAGACAGAAGCGCTAGGGGTTGTAGTTAACTGAGGGGGTTCCGGGATTCTCCGCGAAGAAAGTTGACGTTATAGTAAATTCGCTATATTCTGTCTCTGAAGTACAGTTTGGACAGGTTCGAACCTCCAGTACCGCGCCCTGTTGTTTGGCTCGGAGACTCGAAAAGGAACCTCCGGGATTTTCCAGACGGAGCACAAAAGCTGCTGGGGGACGAACTTCAGCTCATTCAGTTTGGCGGCATGCCCAAGGACACCAAACCTTTCAAGGGCGTCGGCAGCGGGGTTGTTGAGATTGCCCTGCGTTACGCGGCGGATGCTTACCGCGTGGTGCTCGCGCTTCAGAGCGGCAGGCGCATTTATATTCTGCATGCCTTTCAGAAGAAATCGAAGAGAGGTATTGAAACCCCGAAACGCGACGCTGACCTGATCAAGAAACGATATACCGAAGCACAGGAGTTGGCACGTGAGTACGAAAAGACGAAAACCAATTGAGTTCGAAGAGGGATCCGGAAACGTGTTCACGGATCTCGGGCTAAAAGGTGCCGACCAACTTCTGGCGCGCGCCCAGATCGGATTCCATGTCTTCAAAATCCTCGAAGAGAAGAAACTGAAACAGCGCGAAATCGCCGCCGTCCTGGGCATTGCACAACCCGACGTGTCCCACCTGATGAACGGCCATTTCAGCCGCTTCACCACCGACAAGCTGCTCGATTTTCTGAAACGCCTTGACCGGAAAGTAACAATCGAGGTCAGCCCTCGCCATAAAGGCGAACCCTACCAGCAGGTAACTTTCGCCCCGTAGCGTCCGGCGAAACAACGCCAGGTGAGCGCTCCAACTCCCGCATGGTGCGGGTAGCTACCTGGATTCGCTCTGCCTCCGCGTCTTCACAAAGGCTCGCAGCACGTTGTTCATGAGGGTCTGGTAGCCTCTGCCGTTCTTCTTGAACCATTCCAAAACGTCGTGGTCGATGCGGATATTGATATGGTCTTTTGGCGATGGGACACCCATCACGCTCTGCGTCCAGTCGGGCTCGCCGTGGACGTCATCCACGTCGGCGCGGATCGATGCTTCAAGCCGGCTGCCACCCGTTGCATTCACTCTGGCCCAATCCGTTCGGTCATCCCCTCGCGCAATCTTGTTTTTGATTTCTTTAGCCGTATAGCGCACGGTACCGCTTCTCTTCTTCATCTCTCGCCCTCCTTGCTGTGATAATTCGCACGGCTTTGTCACGCCATGTCCATACGACCGCGAAGAATTTCCCTTCAATCAATCCAACGCTCAGAAACCGGTCTTCGTCATCGCGCGGCGTCGGTACCGTGAGCAGGGGACGGCCATCAAACAAGGCGAATGCGACGCGTAGAAAGTCTATCCCGCGCTCCGCCAGCACCCACTCGCGCTTGGGCTCATCCCAACTGAACTCCATTGCTTATTGTATCTACGACTGTACCCACAGTCAAAGACGCACATTTCCGAACGCGAACGGGAGATGGAATGGAATGGATAATAAGAAACCGGGCTGTCAGCTACAACCAGGCGCATCAGAGACGCAGGCGTTGCAGGCCCTGACGCTCACGCTCAGCATCTTCCGCCGTGTACTCAATCCACACATCGTGGGCTGGCAGCCCCGAGTTTCCCACAGCCCCATTGTGACATCTGACCTTGCCCCGCAATTTTTGTTAGTTCATCATTGCAGGAGCAAGAGGATTATCGATCCCGCACAACGCGGGGACGGCCGGCCAATAATCGGCCCGTAACTCCTTGATTTAAAAGATTTGACCTCTAAGTTCTTTAACATCTAGACCTTGCGGGGAATTTCCGCTAACTCGATGATTCCAGAGATTTTGCAAAAAGGGGGGAGGGGGGGTACCGTACCAAATAAGGTACACTCAGCACTCCCCGAATCGCAGCCCAAAAGTTTATTTCAGCTCGGCGATTTACAGCCGCTTTTGCTGAACCGTACCGCCGCCGGCGCTCATCTGTGAAGCAACCTCGTTTCTGAATCTCACTCAAAGAGGACACGATGACCGACCTACGCTACCCCATCGGCAAGTTCAAATTCGAAGGCCCAACCACTCCGGAGCAGAGAGAGGAACTCCTCAACCAGATCGAACAAGCGCCCAACCGCTTGCGCGCAGCCGTAAACGGACTTTCAGACCAGCAGCTCGATACCCCTTACCGTCCCGAGGGCTGGTCTGTGCGCCAGGTCGCGCATCACGTCCCCGACAGCCATCTCAACGCGTATGTACGCTACAAGCTAGCCCTCACCGAGGATGAACCGACAATCAAGCCCTATGCCGAAGACCGCTGGGCGCGGCTTGCCGACACGCAGGCTACACCAGTCGAAGTCTCACTGGCTATGCTGGACTCGCTGCATGATCGCTGGGTACGCTTGCTGCGTTCGCTCCAGCCGGAAGACTGGAAGCGAGCGTTCCGCCATCCCGAACTCGGCTTGGTAAGTCTGGAAAAGAATCTGGCACTCTACGCGTGGCACGGACGTCATCACGTAGCTCACATCACGTCGCTGCGCGAGCGCAACGGCTGGTAGGAAAACTTGTAGAAACGGTCATCGGTTCAGGTCACTTTGGTCATCTTTTTCCCGTTAAAGTCCGCGGATACGATTCTGGCGTGAGCATTTTTCTGCCAACATTTTCGGGTCTACGAAGCAGCTTGCTACGAGCTTCTGTTTTCTCTCTGCTCGTGTCGGCCGCCATTGCCCAGTCGCCAGTGCCGGTGGCGCCCGCAGTGCCGGAGCCGACCTACACGGGAAAAGAGGAGTCTCTCGGGAACGTAGCGCGGAATTCGAAGAAGCCAACTTCAGGGAAGGCCAAGAGAGTAATCACCGAAGACGACATGGATGCGGTCGCCAACATTCTTCCGCGGATCCGCACGGAAGGCGCGGAAAACAGCGATGAAATCATCGCGGCAATCGGCGAGTACAAAGCCAGTCACACTCCAGAAGAGACCGAAGCGGCAGTGCAGGCCTGGTTCGAGAGGTATGACGAGGACTTGGCCGCCGCTATTCAGCAGAATCAAACCGTGAGCACTCTGCGGGAAGAAAACTTCAGCAACGGAAATGAACTTTGCCGCGAAGGTGGCGACTACTGGATGTGTGAGAAGCGCCGCAGGGCAGAGTATATTGGCCAGCGCCATGATCAGTACACGCTTGGCAGGAACATGGCTCTTGAAACGCGAATTCAGCACGTCTTCATGAAGGTTCGCGGCGGCATTTCGCGCTACAACCTGCATTACGGCTGGTTTAGGATTCGCACCACCAACGGCATCGACACTTTCTGAACGTCGAGACTTCGCCGGCAGGCAGTCTCATACTGCAAAATTCTGCATCTTGCGAACCCAACAGATTTGCACTAGCATTGGCGTCGCCTTTCCCCAGGCCCACTCACCAATTCTTGGAGTCCCATCGAAGGCGACCTCCGTTCGAGGACCACATCCAATGCTCAGGCAGAGACTCTCATCCTCCTGCAGTCACTCGATTTCACTTATTGTTTCACTGATCATCCTGGCATTGGCCCCTATTGCGCCACTGGCACAGGCACAAAAGTTCACCGTGATTCACAAGTTCACCGGCCCGCCTGACGGAGGATTTCCCGGCGGAGGCGTGATCGTGGACTCGAAAGGAAATATTTACGGCACCACTGCCGAAGGCGGCACTGGAAGCTGCGATGGCGGCTGCGGAACGGTGTACAAGTTCAGCCCGTCCGGCAAAGAGACCATTCTCTACAGCTTTACCGGGGCGAATGGAGATGGAAAGTATCCGCAGGGAGAATTGGTTCGGGATGTGGCGGGCAACCTCTACGGAACGACCTACGGAGGTGGAACTTCGGGCACGGCGTGCGATGGCTACGGCTGCGGGACTGTGTTCAAGCTGGATCCTGACGGCGAGGAAACTGTGCTCTACAGCTTTAGCGGCGGGGTCGACGGCGCTACTCCCGAAGAGGGCGTCGTGCGCGACTCGGCGGGCAACCTTTATGGGATGACGAAGCTGGGCGGCGCGTACGACTGGGGAACGGTGTTCGCGGTGGATGCATCCGGCACCGAAACCGTGCTGCACAGCTTCGACGGTGCGGACGGCGATGGCGGGGATCCGGTCGCAGGTTTGATCCTGGACTCGGCGGGGATGTTGTTTGGCACCACTCAGGGCGGCGGCATTCTTAATTCCCATTGCATCCCTGGTTTGGAGATCGGCTGCGGAACGGTGTTCCAAGTCAGCACGGCAGGCGCGGAAAGCGTTCTGTACAAATTCACCGGCTACAAGGATGGGAATACGCCTTCGGGAAATGTCGCGCGAGATAGCGCTGGCAACCTCTACGGGACTAGCCAGCCCCAACCTGCGCCTGTCGGCTATGGAACGATTTTCGAACTCGATGCGGCCGGGAAGTTCACTGTGCTGCACACTTTCACAGGCGGTGCGGGCGGTGCGGATCCGGTTGCGGGGCTGATCCGCGACTCGGCCGGCAACCTGTATGGCACGACGTATCAGGGGGGCGGCGGCGGTACCACCTGCCAAACTTTCGATGGCGGCTGCGGCGTAGCGTTCGAGTACAGCAATACCGGAAAGTTCAGCGTATTGCACAGCTTTACGGGAGGAGCCGACGGCGGATGGCTGTTTGTACCGTTGGCGTTGGACTCGAACGGAAACCTTTACGGCACGGCGAATATAGGCGGCGTCGGCGATGGCACGTTGTTCAAGATAACTCCGTAGCTCATTATTCCGTAGCTCTACGTCATACCAAGCTTCCACACTAAGTAGCTGCTTGCTTCCCGCAACACGGCATAAGCGCGTTGCGCAACGCTGTGCGGACGCGAATCGGGCCGCGGCGCCACATACACTGGACCAACGCCCTCGTGCTCCAGCAGCTTCTTGATGCGGAATACGTGATACGCATCGCTGACCGCCACGCAACTGTGTAAGCCGTTCGCGCGCATGATCACAGCCACGCGCACCGCCGATTGCGCGGTGTCGGAACCTTGAGTCTCAGCGATCAAGCTGCGCTCGGGAATTCCGCGGCGCTCCAGATAGTCGCGTCCCACGCCGCCTTCGCTGAAGCTGGGGTCAGCGGCAGCGCCTCCGGTGGTGATGACAACAGGCGCGAGGCCGCGCTGAAAGAGTTCGTATGCGTGATCGAGCCGTGCGCGCAGCACTGGCGAAGGATGACCTGCATACTCCGCGGCGCCGAATACCACGATTGCGTCGGACGCGTGCAGTTCCTGCATGCGTCCTTCATGCACAATGCGGATCGACGTCAGCGTAACGAAGGCAGCCAGCGCCACCAGCGCAAGCGCCTCGAAGCGCAGCAGCCAGCGGTGTCGCGCAGGACGTGGAGCGGCTTCGTCGCTCTTCCCTTCGTCGGTCTTCCCTTCGTCACTCATCCTTCTTTGCTCATCCTTTGGCAAAAAAGGTGGAAATCTCATCCGCAGGAATCGCGCCTTCGCGGATTATGCGCCAGCGTTCGCCTTCGTCCGACAGATCAATGATGGTAGAAGCAACGTCGCGTGGGGATGTTCCGCCGTCGACAATAATGCTGATGCGGTCCTTGAGCTGGTCGCGCACCTGTTCGGCGCTGGTGCACTCCGTCGCCCCGCTGAGATTGGCCGACGTGGCCGTGATGGGAATGGCCGCGGCCGCAACCACCGCGAGCGGAATCTTCGCATTCGGCACGCGCAGAGCAACGTTGCCGGTATTCGCGGTCACCTTTAGCGGCAAACGCGATCCGGCTTTGACGATGATGGTCAGCGGTCCGGGCCAGTATTTCCGCGCCAGCGCGTAGAACTCCTCGGACAACGATTTGGCGAGTTCTTCCGCCTGATCGATGCTCTCGATGAGCAGTGACAATGGCTTGTGGCGCGAACGGGTCTTGATGTCATACACGCGGTCAACGGCGCGCAGGTTGAATGGATCGGCCGCCAGCCCATAGAAAGTATCGGTTGGCATGCCCAGCACTTCGCCGGCGCGAATCTGATCGGCGGCATACTTTACCAGTGAAGTCTCAGGGGTTTCACTACTGATTTTCAGGATCTCGGCGCGCACGACGTTCCCTTCCTGCTGCCACTGCTTGGAATATTTTTGTCCGTGGAACCTACCATAATACGGCAAACAGATGCAAGGTGCGTACGCGGCGTATCATTCAATCACGATATACATGAAAAAATCCTTAGAAATCGCTCTCAGCGCGCAGCAACGGCTCCGCCGCATTGAAGGACGCCACAACCCGCTGGTCAAGCAACTGCGCCAGGCATTCTCACGCGCGGAACTCACCGAGAGCGGAGATTGCGCTATCGAAGGCTTGCGCATCCTGGAAGAGGCCATCCGAAGCGGCCTGCGCTTCAGCGCGGTATTCTTTCGCGAGTCAGCGCAGGACCGCGCCGAGCGCCTGCTGCCGCAGATTGGCGCTCAAGTTGAAACTTTGCTGCTGCCTGACAAATTGTTCGACAGCCTCGTGCCCAGCGAATCGCCTCAGGGCGTGGCCGCGCTGGTGCGTCTCAAAGAATTCTCACTCAACGATGTCGTGGAGAGCGAACGATTGCAAGTAGGGCCGATCGTCGTGCTCGCCGGACTGCAGGATCCGGGCAATCTGGGTACAATTCTGCGCTCGTCCGAGGCGTTCGGCTGCGCGGGCGTGGTGCTTGGCGAAGGCACGGTGAGCCCGTTCAATTCGAAGGTCGTTCGCGCTTCGGCCGGATCGGTGTTCCGCCTGCCGGTGGTTCATGGACAGCTTCACGGACGTGGAAAATCCGCCGCAACAAAGCTCGAGGAAGTTTCAGAAAAACTGCGTGCGCAAGGCGTGCGCTTGATCGCAACTTCATCGCATAAGGGAACACCGCTCGATCAATCAGACTTGAAGGGCGAGACTGCGATCTTTTTCGGCAACGAAGGCTCAGGCCTGCCGCGCGATGTCATGGCCAAGATGGATGAATTTATCTCCATCCCGCACACGGAGCAGGTGGAATCGCTCAACGCCGGCGTAGCCGCGAGCATCGTATTGTACGAAGCGGCAAGGCAAAGAAAAAGCTCTTAGCCGTTAGCTCTTGGCTTTCAGCTAAAAGCCAAAGGCTAAGAGCTAAAGGCTTGTTTTATGGGACTCTTCCAGCCCATTCCGAGTGCCGATAGCGCGACCGACCGCACGCGGCCGCTGGCGGACCGCATGCGACCGCGGACACTTGAAGAGTTCGCCGGGCAGGAGCATCTGATCGGTCCCGGCAAGCCTTTGCGCGCGCAGATTGATCGCGATGACACCGGTTCGCTCATCTTCTGGGGGCCGCCCGGCACGGGCAAGACGACGCTCGCGAAGATTATCGCCCGCATGACCAAGGCGGAGTACATCGAATTCTCCGCGGTGCTCGCGGGGATTAAAGAGATCAAGCAGGTCATGGCCGACGCTGAACGCGCGCGTCAATACGGCACGCGGACCATCGTCTTCATCGATGAGATTCACCGTTTCAACAAAGCTCAGCAGGATGCTTTTCTGCCGCACGTAGAAAAAGGCAACATCCGGCTGATCGGAGCCACCACAGAGAATCCGTCGTTTGAGATCAACGCCGCTTTGCTTTCGCGCAGCCGCGTCTATGTGTTGCAGCCGCTCAGCGAAGACCAGATCGTGCAGTTGCTCAAGCGAGCGTTGACTGACGAAGAGCGCGGCCTGGGTGCTTTGAAGTTGCGCGCGTCCGACGATGTTCTCAAGAAAATTGCAAGCTACACCAGCGGCGATGCCCGGAGCGCCTACAACGTGCTTGAGGTTGCGGCCGGATTGGCAAAATCCCCACTTCTCGCAAAAGACGCGAGAAATGGGGCACCCCAGCCGGGGGAGCAGCCTGCAGAAATTACCGACGACATTGTTCGCGATGCGCTGCAGAAGCGCATCTTGCTGTACGACAAGGCTGGCGAAGAACACTACAACCTGATTTCGGCTCTGCACAAGTCCGTTCGCAACAGCGACCCTGACGCCGCGCTCTACTGGCTCGGACGCATGATCGAAGCGGGCGAAGATCCGCTCTACATTGCACGCCGCGTGGTGCGCATGGCAGTGGAAGACATTGGCCTAGCCGATCCGAACGCACTTTCGCTCTGCATGGCCGCGCGCGATGCTGTAGATTTCATCGGCATGCCTGAAGGCAATCTCGCGCTGGCGCAAGCGGTCGTCTACCTCTCGGTCGCGCCCAAATCGAATGCGCTTTACACTGCCTACGGCGCGGTGCAACAGGATATCGAACAGACCGCCGCAGAATCCGTACCGCTGCACTTGCGCAACGCGCCCACCGGATTGATGAAGGGCTTGGGTTACGGCAAAGATTATCAATACGCGCACGACGTCGAAGGCAAAGTAGCGAACATGCAATGTCTGCCTGACAGTCTGCGAGACCGCATCTACTATCGTCCGACGAATGAGGGAATCGAGAAGCGCATCCGCGGGCGGATGGAAGAAATTAAGAAGCTGCGGGCGCCGAAGTGAAGCTAGGAGCATTTGCAGCGAAGGTGTCAGGGGACACGGGATAGGGGATAGGTAGTAAGTGATGGATTTCAGGTCTAAGCTCTAACCCCTAATCCCTATGCCCTAATCGTGGCTTATCTGAATCGTGCCCGGTGATCTTTCAAGATGCAGCGGTCCATCACCACGAAGATGCCCGTCTGGCGCGCTTTCTCGGCGGCTCTCTCGTGGATCACTCCCTCTTGCATCCAGATCGCCGGAACTTTCAACTGAATCGCCTGGTCAACAATTTCTTGCACGAACTGCGGCCGGCGGAAAATGTTGACGATGTCGATCTTCTCCGGAACCTCAAGCAGCGAAGCGTAAGCCCTCTCGCCCAGACAAAACTCGATCTGCGGATTCACCGGCACGATGCGATAACCATGGCTCTGCATATAGGCTGAAACGCCATGACTCGCACGCATGGGACTATCGGAGAGTCCCACGACGGCGATGGTCTTCGCGCGCGAGAGAAGTTCGGTGACGGGATCGGTTTGCCGAGAAGAGGCCATCTGGTTTTTCTACTTCTTGTTCGCCGCATCCAGCCTCTGCTTGTACAACTTCATTGCCATCTTACGGACGGTCTCAGAAATTTCCTTGTTGTTGGAGATGTTTTTCAAATCTTGTATTTGAATGTGCTTCATCAACCCTAATCCCAGATCGAGCGGGGTACGCGGGTTCGACACCAGATTGCGCACCACAATGTAATTCTTCATGAAGCGGCGCTTCAATGGAATCTGCCGCAGAACGGCTTCCAGCACATTCTTCTGCAGGGCAAACTTTTCCACTTCGCCGTCGGAAAGTTTAGGAGCCTCAAGCACCGCCAACGCAACTACCTTGGTACCGTCGCGAATCAGAATCGATCGCTCTTCCTTGTCGCCCTTCAACGCCAGTTGAATGCGGTCCTTCACATCGAGGCGATTGATCTTCTGCATCGTGTTGTCACGCTGACCGGATTTAGGTTGCGCGGCAACAGGTTTCGAAACCGCGGCTGCGGCCGACGCGGCTTTGGCAGATTCAGCCACAACTTTCTCTGCGCTGCCCTCAATCTCCGACATCTCTTTATTTTCCGACACCGGAAAATAATCAGTTCCGAGCAAATCGACGATGCCGCCGACGGGCTGGAAGGGCTTATCCTTCTCTGCAGCAATCTCGGCGGCATGTTCGGCAAGATAAGAAGAAACAGCTTCGTCAGGAACTTCTCCGGCTTCGTCTATCGCGGGAGTCGCGCCGTGTGCGGGATCTTCTGACACCGGCGCTGCTGCTTCATCGACCTTCGCTTCGCTGGCTGCAATAGGAACATGCGCAGTCGCCGGTTGGCTCGCGTTCAAAAGATCCGCGATCGCGGACGATTGCTCGGCCTTCAGATATGGATTCGCCCGAAGAGATTTGAGAATAATCGACGACGCGCGCACGCGCGCACACTGCAGCATGGCATCGATCGATTCCCGCGACGCGGAGATCGCGAATTTCGCCAGCTCGCCATCGGCAACAGAGGGATTGTCGAGCAGCGCCGGCAACAATTTGGGACGGAGATTCTCCGGCGCAATAAAGTAGTCGAGCACTTCGCGTGGAGTCTTAGGGTCGGCAGCCGCAGCCAGCGAAGCCTTCTCATCCCAACCTGCCAAAGTAAGGCGGGCGGTATCGCCGAAAATCTTATTGTGTTTGGCGAGGTAAACCAGAATCTCAATGTTTTCGTCGGCGGGAACCTGCAGCGCGCCCTTAGCGGCAAACTGCATCCTGTTCGATGGCAGCTTCGAGGCACGAATTAAATCGATGGTCCGCGGCATGAGTTCACCTCCCGCTCGCAGTGGCTTCAAGTTCTTTGATCGCCAATTTCAATTCTCGTATCAGCCGGTTGGGCTTACGCCGAAGAAATTCCTCGAGCAAAGCACCGTAATACCAGAGTGTTCCTTCGCGGCCGCCAGTGAACCGCGCCCACACGGATTCTCCGACTTCGCGATAGTCGGAAAGGATGGAGCGCACGTTGTTCAGTTTGTCCGCGGCGGAAACCAGCCGGGTTTCCGCATCGGCTGTCTTCAAGTGCCGGATGTAAGTTTCTTTCCGTTCACGCCACGGCGTCTTGGGATACGTATCGGAATCGGTGCAGCCATCCACAATTTTCGCCACACGAGACCCGAACCGGCGCCGGACTTCTTTCAGCATGGGTGCGCCGCCGCAGTCTTCGACTACGTCGTGCAGCAGCGCCGCGATCGCCAGATCTTCGTCCCCGCCAAACTCCAGCACCAGCGAGGCGACTCCCATCAAATGCGCGATGTAAGGAATCGTCGAAGCTTTACGCGTTTGTCCAGCGTGCTTCTCCACCGCAAAATTAAATGCGCGCAGAAACCGCGGGCCAAGTTTTACCCCGTGCGAACCCCGTGTTCCCCGTGGTGAAGGTTTTTTTCCGGCACTCACTGTACTCACGATTTCTCCCCGCGCCGCGCCAACAAATACGCCCGAATGAACGGCTGCAAATCACCGTCGATCACGCGGTCTACGTCACCGACTTCCGTCTTGGTGCGGTGATCTTTAATCATGCGGTAAGGCTGCAGCACGTACGAGCGAATCTGCGATCCGAAGTCGTTGTCGAGTTTTGAGTCTTCAATTTTCTTCGTGGCGGCGCGCTTCTTCTCCATCTCGAATTCGTAAAGCTTCGAGCGCAGCATGCTCATGGCACGTTCGCGATTCTTGTGCTGCGAGCGTTCATTCTGGCAACTGGCAACCAGACCGGTTGCGATGTGCGTGATGCGCACCGCTGAATCCGTCGTGTTCACATGCTGCCCGCCCTTGCCGCTCGACCGGTAAGTGTCCGTGCGAATGTCTTCCGGCTTGATGACCACTTCAATGCTATCGTCGATTTCTGGAGAAACATAAACGCTGGCAAACGAAGTATGCCGGCGTTTGGCCTGATCGAACGGCGAAATCCGCACCAGGCGGTGCACGCCGATCTCGCTACTCAGCAATCCGTAGGCAAATTCGCCGTTTACGGCGAAGGTCGCCGACTTCAGCCCGGCTTCCTCGCCCGGCTGATAATCGTAGAGCACAGTCTCGAATCCCTGCCGCTCGGCCCAGCGCAGGTACATGCGCAGCAGCATGTCGGCCCAGTCCTGCGATTCGGTTCCACCCGCGCCCGGATGAATGGTCACAATCGCATTCAGCGCGTCGTTCGGGCCTGACAGCAGGGTTTCCGTTTCGAGCTTATCGATCAACTCACGCAGAGAGTCGATGTCGCGGCGCAATTCGCCCTCAACCTTTTCGCCTTCTTTTGCCAGGTCAAAGTAGGCTGCAATGTCGTCCGAACGGCGCGCGAGATCGGCGTCGGTGGTGAGCAAATGCTCCAGGCGCTTTTTTTCGCGCATCACCTGTTGCGAACGCTTCGGATCCGACCACAGATTCGGCTCGGCGGACTGTTTCTCGATTTCGGCTAGTTGCGGACGGAGCTTGTCCGCGTCAAAGATACTCCCGGAGTTCGCGGACCTTCTTGCTCAATGTTACGTATTCTTGTTCCAACTCTTGATTCATGAGGATGTTTCTGCCTTCTCTTTTCCGCGGATTGCGAAGCGCGTGACCAGCGCCCCTGCTGAAATTATCGCACACAGCCAGCAGAACCAATCGCCGTGCCGCGTGTAGAACGTCGTTACCGAGATGAGGGCATACGGAGCAACCAGCGCGCTCCGTTCTTTGCGCGGCAATCGCGCCACGATTCGCCCATAAGGATCGATCGAGGCCGTCACCCCGGTATTCGTCGCGCTCAAAATCCAGCGGTCGTTCTCGATCGCGCGCATGCGCGTCTGATTCAGATGCTGCGCGTAGGCCCCGCTATCGCCGTACCAACCGTCATTCGAAAGATTCACCAACACCTGCGCGCCTTGATTCGCGAACTCGCGCACTTCGCCTGGAAACACAGACTCGTAGCAGATGAAAACTCCCAGCCGCGTGCTGCCCGCGTCAAGCGGCGCGCGCGACGCTCCCGATTGAAACTCGCCCACTTCTTTGGTCAAGCCTCCGGCAAACGAAAACAGCTGCGGAAATGGCAAGTATTCTCCGAAGGGCACGAGATGCACTTTGTCGTATCGCGCAGTCCAATCGCCAGTAGGACTGAGGAGCGCCGCCGAATTGAATATCTGCGAAGCTGACTTGCCGCCTTGCATCGCAGGCGTGCTGCCAATCGCGCCCGTCACTACCCAGGTATGCGTTGCTCGAGCCATCTCGCTAAGCGGATTGCGGAACAGCGGATCGCTCGCGAAAAAAGGCGCAGGAGATTCAGGCCAAACGATGAAATCAACTTTGCCGTGCGTTGAGTCAGGAGGGGATGAATCGGCAGCTACAGTCTTAGCGGACAGATCAGTTAGTTCGCGAAGTGTGCGTTCGAACGCATCGCGCGTCCAGTTGGCTTGCGCCGGAATATTTTCCTGCACCAGCAGCGCGGCGTGATCCGCCGGCAGCGCGGGAGCCTCCACCAGCCTACCCGCTTGAAGCACCGCAGCCGCCGCCACCGAGGCGATCAGCAAAGTGCGGCGCTTTTTTCGCGGCACCAGAAATGCCGCCGCGACCGCAACATTCACCAGCATGATCTCGAACGAGACTCCGTAGACCCCCGTCCAGGTGGTGATGCGGCTCAGCGAAATATTATCTACCTGCGCCGTTCCCAGCAGGTTCCACGGAAAGCCGGTCACACGTGTCCGCGCCAACTCCACCGCGACCCACAGAAACGGTGCGGCCACGAGTGCGCGGCGGTTGTCCCGGCCGGAGTCAACCGCGAGGCTCAACAGCAAACCAAACAGCCCGTGATAAAGCCCTAGATAAAGACAGAAGAGAAACAGAGCCAGCAGAGCCAGCGGCACGCTCAGGCCGCCATACTCGTGCATGGTGTTGTAAATCCAGTAGCATGTGCCCGCATACCAGATAATTCCTGAAACGTACGCGAGCAGGAACGCCTGCCCCGGTTTCGCTGCCTGAAGATTAATTGCGCCGTCGATCTCCAGCGCCCCCGCCGGCCGCGCTCGCAAAAGCGCGACGATCAGCGGCGCGAACGCGACCCACGATAAAACGTAAAGCCCGGGAAGCGGGAAAATCAGAACCTGCAACAGCGATGAGAGACCTACTAGCAACCAGGCGCTTGGATGAATTTGCCGCACCGTCAAGAATAACAAAACAGTTCTCAGTTCTCGGTTCTCAGTTCTCAGCAGCCATCTCAGCGATGCGGCTGCGCACGAACTCCACAATCTCCGCCGTCACGTAAGGCGGAGGCGAGATTCGAAACACTGGCCGCTCCGCCACCGGCTTCAACGAAACGCCCTGCCACGCCGATCCTCCGGCATGCAACCCATCGTGGAGAATCACCGCGCCAGCGCGGTCCAGAAATTCCCGCGCCGAATTCTTAAAGTCTTCAGTCCCGGGATCGAGCACCGTCAGATACAAATCCGGCCGCAGGAACTTCAACACGCTGTTCGACTCCACCATCACATGGCGCGAATGCTCCAGCCGCTGTCGCAGCGACGGCATAGCCTCGGCCAGCCTGCCCTGCTCGGTGCGCACCCACAACGCTCGCGCGGCGCCCGCCACAAGAAAGCGCGACGTATCCGATTCACCTCCTCGATCTTTCTCTTCGGTAATCGCCCAGGTGTGATCAGTCGTCGCGCAGTCGCACGGCGCTCCATTGGCGGAGCAAACCCCATGTCCGTACTGCGTGATCTTTACGGCAGTCCAATCGTATTCGCGCAGCGCAGAAATCAGCCCAGCAACCACGCTGGTCTTGCCCACGCTCCGCGAATGCCCGCCAATCACCACGATTGCCATAAATTCGGCTTCCGGCTTTCGGCTCCCGGCAACGCAATAGCCGGAAGCCGGAAGCCGCTATTTCTTCGACAGCCGCGCCAGCGCCGCCAACTGCTTCAAATACTGGCGCACCGGCTGCGCCGGAGTTCCCCAGAACGCAACACCCTTGCCGCGCAAAACTTTATTCGGCAGCACACCACCTTGCCCGCCCAGCATCACTCCCTCTTCAATGCGCGCATGTTCGCCAATGCCGACCTGTCCTCCGAGCACGACATCGTTCTCAATCACAATGCTGCCGGAAAGGCCGGTCTGCGCCGCGATCACAACATTTTCGCCAAGGCGGCAGTTGTGGCCGATGTGCACCAGGTTGTCGATCTTCGTTCCGCGGCCAATGCGAGTTTCATCGAGCGCCCCGCGATCGATGGTCGTGTTAGCGCCAATCTCTACGTCGTCTTCGATCTCGAGCCTGCCGACTTGCGGAAATTTCTCATAGCGTCCGCTCTTCGCATCGCGAACATATCCGAACCCATCACTCCCCAAAACCGCGCCCGCATGCACAATCACGCGATCGCCTAATGTGCTCCCGGGATAAATCGTAACCTGCGGATAAATTTCGCACTCCCGCCCAATCTTCACTCCGCGCCCAATCGAGCACCCAGCGCCGATCCGCGTGCCCTCGCCGATTTCCGCATCCTTCGCAATGACCGCGCGTTCCTCGACCACGACACCCTCACCAAGGCGAGCAGAAGCATGCACAACCGCCCTCTCACGCACACCGGCGTCAAGCCCTTCGCGCTCCCGCAGAAACTTCGCAGCACGCGCAAATGCCAGCTTCGGATGCCGACAGATCAGCAGCGGCTTCCGCGCCCCAGACTTCCCCGCCGCAAACTCTCCCGTGATTACCGCCCCCGCGCCACACTCCAGCGCGCGCGCCAGATACTTTTCGTCCTCCACAAACACCAGATCCTGCCGCGAAGCCGATCCAATGCTCGCCAGGCCGCCCACCTCGACACTACCATCCCCTTCGACGCGAGCTTCAACCGCCTCGGCGATCTGCTGCAGCGAGCGCTTCATCGCTCCCACTCTATAGCAGACCACGCACATGACGAAAGTGCTTGGCCGACGGCACTGCTGCCTTGGGCCGCTCCGCCAGCCTACAATGAATGTATGGAAAGAAAAATCTTCTGGATGACCTTCACGGTGCTAGGCCTGCTAGCGGATTTTCTGCTGCCCCTCTGGTGGGCCCTGGGATCGACCATCCCCATTCTCTACGTCTCATGGTGGGTCGCCTACCGCAGCGACTGGTTCTGAATTAGCAAGTTCTGAATCCGCAATCTCACGTCGTGGACATGGTCATCGTAAAGCTGCCGGTCGTGTCACTACAGCCGGTAGGTGTGCCGCCGCCGGTAAACGTCCAGTCGCCGGTTACCGACCCGCTGGTAAGCGTAATCGTATTACTACCCGTCTGCCCGGTCTCGGACGCGACTCCAACTAACGGCCCAGTGAGCATAAGAGTGTTGCCTCCAGACGGTATTGTGTACGTAAAAGTGCCCGTCACGGCCAGGGTGGACTGATCAAAATTGAAGTTCGTAAGCGAGCCGACGGGCACCACAACGAGGGGGAAACAACTCCCGCTATCGTTAGTAAGAAATTGAAAAGGGCCCGGCGTCAGCGACCCGTTCCCGTTGAAACTGAACTGCGTGACAAAGCTGAACCCGGACGCTTGGCCCTTACCCCCGAGCAACTGCGCCTGCCAGATCGCTCCTGGCGCCTCCTGAACCGTCGTACTGTTGCTGCAGCCGTTCAGCAGGAGCGCGGCCGCCATCAGAATTGCAACTGCCTTCATGAATTTCCCTTCAGGTTTGAATCGATAGAATTCTACGCGAGATTTCCCTTGCAAGATTATAGAGATGCACCCTTGCCGGTCAATGGATGCAAGCCAGGGCAACGATTCCCGTGGTAGATTGGAAGTCGTCCGGAGAAACGACTCTATGTTCTTACAGCCCGTCGTACGATGCAAAAACCCAGACTGCACCACGCCCTCTGCAGCACGGATTCGCCTGCCTTACCCAAACCCGCCGCGCATCGGAGCGACTCCGCCCGACTGGCCGCAGAACGATTGGAAACTGCGCCTGATCTGCCGCGAGTGCGACCATTGGTATGTCTACGAGAAAAAAGATGTACAATGGGCGCCGTTTTCCTATCCTCTCGCGGACCACAGCGGCCTCGATTTCTGGAGCGTCGAACTCGAGTGCGCCGCACCCAATTGCGGATCGCGCACCCGCTGGCACGTCCTCGATAACAGCCAGTTGTCAGAAACAGAATTGCTGGAATTCGTCCTGCGCGCCGACCCAGTCGTAGTCTGCGAAAACGGCCACCCGCTCTCGCTCGCTGGAGTAGGGTCAAGCTCTGCGCAGAAAGCGATGTCGGTTTAGTCGTTAGCCGCGCCGAGCGGCCCATCACACACTGTCATCCTGGGCGGAGCAAGTGCTTGCGCGCCAAGCGCAAGCATTTGCGGAGTCGAAGGACCCCGACAAGTCCGGAAACCTTAACGAAAGCTTCAAGGCATTCGCCTGGTGAAGCGGCGCTCAACCTCAAACTCGCGACCGGCCGACCATCCCAAAAATAATCAAAACAATCGAGAGTCCGATCAGGAAGCCAGCGGCAAACTCCGAATATCTCGCATGCGCGAACAACCGCACCAGAAGTCCTGCCGCCAAAGCAAGCAATCCCACCCGTACAAATACATTCATCCTGCGCCCAGCCATCCACCCTCCTGAAAAATATTCCCCAACCGACTCAGGACCGGACGTCCCTCCCGCCGGCCGCTTCGCTAAACGAAGTGGCTGCGGAGTCGAAGGACCGCAATTTAGCAAGTAGTCGAAGTGCGCCGCTCAATCGCCGCGATCACAACTTGTCTCCGTTCGAGCACAACTTCGAACAGGATCCGCCAATTGCCCACGCGGCGGCGGAAGCCAGGAAGGCCCTGAAGCTTGCGGATATCCCCTTGAAATGGGTTTTGCTCCATCTCCGCAAGGCAGCCAGAATGCGCGTCTTGTCGCCCGCCGGAATTCGCTTAAGAGACTTTCTTGCGGGACCGGCGAGGACGACGGTCCATTCCATTGATGTACTCCTGTAGCGTCACAGAATCGCCGCGCCGGTAGGCGGCCATTCCACTGCGATAGGCGCGGGCCTCGGCGGCCGTCGGCATTTCCACAGGGATCAGCCGCGCCGACAAATACACCCGCAGCGCCTCCCGCACCAACTCCGAGCGCGTCCGGTGCTCTGCCTTCATGGCACGGTCGATTTCCTTCGCCATCGCCGGCGGCAGGGAAACCGTGAATGTCGTGCTCTCTCGCATAGTTGTTACTTTGTCATACTTAGTATGAGAGAGTATATCAGATAAACTTCCACCGTCCGCCCCGAGGGGAGTTCAAGCTGCGTTCACCGGGGAACGCGGACGCCCTTAAGCGAAAGCCACAGGAACGAGGCGGCGAGAGCAAGACTTAGAATTCCCATCGCTATCGAGGCTCTCGACCAATGCCTCTCAGGTGCCACTCGCCAGTACTCTCGGTAGATGGCCCAGTCCCTGTGGGTACGCCAGACTCCAACCCGATGTCCAAGCGAGCGCATCCTTCCCAACACGAGGAAGGCAAGACCGTTCGCTAGCGCGGCGAACACCACGGCCAAAGCAAAGAACGGCAGCCTGATACTCGAGAGCATCAGCCTAATCACGTTTGCTACGCGCCCCTCTTAGTCTTCAACTCCGCGAGCAATCGCTCGATCCGATCTTCTTTCTCCAGCGCAGCCAGCCGGTCCTCCACGTTATCCCCGGCAATCTCCGACTTCGCCTGGCCCACAGCCTCGGAGTGCGCCACCTTGCGCTTCATGCGGTCGAATGCGGCGGCCTTCGAGCCATCGCCTATGGCAAGACGCGCATCGCTCGCCTTGCCCACGGCGCGGGCGCGGCGATGCTGCGCAATCAGCACATCGGCCTTGGACTGAGCCTCAGCCAGCTTCTGCTCCAGTTGTCGCAGCGCCGACTTCAAATTCTCCACCTGCGCTTTCTGGTCAGCGACCTGCTGCGCGAAACTCTCACTCATGTCGCGATAGCTTTCCACGCGCAGCAGCGACGCGCGCGCCAGGTCGTCCTGCTTCTTGTCGACCGACAATTCGGCCTTGCGCATCCACTCCGCCACTTTTTCTTCGTTCTCTTTCTGCTTTTTCTCCAGCAGATGCTGGTCGGCAATCGCTATCGCCACCTGCGTCTTCACCTGCAGAAGCTGGTTCTGCATGTCAAGAATCACTTGCTTAATCATCTTCTCCGGCTCTTCAGCCTTATCGATCAGGTCGTTAAGGTTCGCCCGGACTAATGTGGAAACACGCTCCAGTAATGCCATGATGGACTCCTTTGTTTTGTAAGCTTCTAGCTTCTAGCTTCTAGCTTCTAGCTCTACTCGCACTTACCGCATTGTCATCCTGAGCGGAGTGGATGCTTCGCAAAGCGAAGCATCCACGCAGTCGAAGGATCCCTCGCACGTCGTAGCCAGCACCGGCTTCGCAAGGAATTTCACCTACCGCGCTCAGCCTTGCAATTGCCCGACCCTCTCTTCATGTGCCCGATGCAGAGCGGCGCACTCCGGACACTCCTTCGCAGTGCGCCGGAACGAAGCGCCCAGCACCATCCCAATCGCAATTCCGATACCTAGCCACGCCGCAATATGCCCAGCCAGTACTCCCGCAACCGCGCCCAGCGCCGCTCCCAGCGCAATCCCCAATCCAGTATGTTTCGATTTGTTCATAGCTCAACTCCAAGTTCGGCTCGTATTCAGAAGCTCGTGCGGGGACAGACGCATTCGTCCGTCCCCACGAGCGCAAGCGAGGCGGCCTCACTTCCCCGCATCCACCACCGGAGGCTTCGCCCCCTTATCCCCAATCTGCCGCACCTTACCCAGCAACTCCCCAAGCGGCATGCCCGAAAGCGTCTCAAACAATGCCGGCACCTGCGCCGCCATCTTCGCGATGTCGGCGGTGATCTTGTTCATCCCCGACGCATCGTCGTTTCCAGTTGAGACAATCGTGATCTTGTCGACATTCGCCAAAGGACTGGCCAACGCCTTCACGATCTCTGGCATGGCGGTGAACAACCGATCGATCACAGCCGCCTGGTTGTATCCCAGATAGGCCTCGGCCTTCACGTTCATAGCCTTGGCTTCGGCTTCGCCCTTCTTGAAAATAATTTCGGACTCAGCCTCGCCCTGCGCGCGTATAGACGAAGCATGACCTTCGGCTTCCGAGATCAGGCGCTGCTTCTCGGCCGCCGCCATAGTTTCAATCCGCTGACGATCGACTTCCGCCGGCTTCAACACAGTCGCAATCAGTTCTTTTTCGCGACGGTTGATTTCAGCTTCCTGCACCTTCACCTGCTGCTCTTTCTCGATCTGCTGCACCTTCACCTGCTCAGCCACAACCTGCTGCTGCATGATGTTGGTCTGGATGTCATAAGCTTTATCGGCTTGCGCCTGCTGCCGCTTCGTGACTTCCAGGAATTGCGCCTTCTTCACTTCCAGGTCGCGCTGCGATTCCGCCTGCTTGCCCAGCGACAAAGTTTCCGCCAGCACGCGCTCCTGATCTGCCTGCGCCTTGGCCACAGCCGATTCCCGCTGCGCCAGCGCACGCTTGATCGCCGTATCGCGATCCGCTTCCGCCGTGGCCACATCGGCGTCGCGCTTGATGCGCGCCACATCCGGCTTGCCCATGTTCGTGATGTACTCGTTCTTGTCGCGCACTTCCTTAATGGTGAACGAAATGACTTCGAGCCCCATCTTGTTCATGTCCTCAGCACAGGTGCCGCGCATGCGGTCCGAAACCATCTCCGGCTGTTTCACAATTTCTTCCACCGTAAGCTGCCCGATAATGCCGCGCAGATGGCCTTCCATCACCAACCGGATCAAAGCTTCGCGCTCCTGATCTGACTTGGTAAGGAATTGCTCGGCCGCCGTCAGCACAGATTCGCGGTCAGACTTCACTTTGATCTGCGCCACAGCCTCCACCGTCACCGCAACGCCCTGCTTCGTATAAAGATCTTGCTGCGGGGCCACGTCGAAAGACATCAACTCCAGGGACAGATCCTTGCAAACCTGCACCATAGGCAGCACCAGCGTGCCGTGCCCTTGCACCACGCGCGTCCCACCCAGGCCATACACAATGAGCGCCTCGTGCGGCCCGGCTTTGCGATAAAGCCTGGCCATCGCGCTCATCAGGAACAGAAGGACCATCAATCCCAACCCGACAATGATCCAAATCTCCACCATCCGTGACATCTCTGGCATAACGCCTCCTCTTAGAAATGCAGTCCCGCAATAAAGGTTCGTATCGCTAATGCTCGTATCAGGGCATGCAAAGATTCGTATCAGGGTATGCCTTTAGGCATAGCGCAAAAGGTCATCAAGCCCTGCGCCTTCAGGCGCTGTTTTCGAAACTCAAACCCTCCCTGATTTTGGGCGGAGCAGCGCTTCAGCGCTGCGTAAAACCGCCCATTATCGAATCGGCTTTAGCCGCTGAGGTCAAACAGCACTCCTCACTCGTCCCCAGACATCTCACTCCACAACCTCACGTAAGCAATCCCCTTCTCGTAACGTGTCACCACCACCTCAGTTCCCTTGGCGATGGCGGTAGCATCGTCGCTGCGTGCTCCGCACACCCGCCGCGTCCCCATCTGCGAATAGACGATCTCCCCCGTACCACCTTCGCGGATCGGACACGAAACCTTCCCCAGCACGCCAACCATTTCGTAATCGGCGGGATCCATGTTCTCGTCGTTTGACATCAGCACCTTGGTGAGAAACAAAAAAATAACTCCTCCTCCCACCAACCCACTCGCCACAGAAGCTAGCAGTCCCAGCCCAACTTGCAGCGTGGAGTAACGGGTCAGCAAATAGCCCATCCCGCCGAACCAGGCCAGGAATGCCGCCACGGTTGGAGGATTCAGCGGCGAGACATGCCCGCCCTGCCCTACGCGGGTGCCTTTGCCGCCGACGCCGCTTCCCTGTCCCGCAGACCCGTGCGCCGCAGGCAAATCGCCCCCACCCACGTGCGCATGACCGTGCGGAAAATCAAAATGCCCGCGCGGACTACCCAGCAGAAACGAAAAGAAACTGAAGCAGAATCCCACAGCGAAACAGACCAGGTAGAAGTCCGCCCATGTTACTGAATAATTCATCGGATTCTCCTCCCTTCTGCGCTCGACGCGCGGCTCTGATAATCACGGTGATGCTTGTCTGAACCGTGATTCCGACGCTCGCGATTTCCGTTCGCCACTAACTCAGGTCTCAAAGCCTCCAGTAGGCGCTCTGCCAACCCCGGCGTGTCCAGAATCGCACCCAACAGCAGCAGCGAGCGCCGCGTATCTTTCTCGCGCGCAGCTTTAATCAGCACCTCGCTCACTTCCGGATCACCCACAAACTTTTCCGAACCTTGCAGCAGCCAGACATCAAGCTGGCCCTCCGTCGTCCGCAAATCTGAGGTCAGCTCCGTGTGATAACCTTCCGGGTCATCCACCAGAAAACCGGGATGCACCTTGAAAAACTTCGCCAGCAGCGCCCGCGACGATTGCGTCATATGGGGCCGTGCCCCGTTCTCGATCTGTGACAAATACGACTGGCTGATGCTCTTGCGCAACTCTTGCCGCACCGCCTTCACCATCTCCTGCTGCGTCATCGGACGGCCCAAGTCGCGCAACGATCCCTCCACCTCGCGCAGATAACGGATTTTCTCTCCCAGTTTCATATTACAGATTGACATAGTTATATTGCAATATGCGATGCATGTCAAGATTTTGATTTACCGTGTTTTGAAGGGGTTACAGCACAGCCTGCGCTACAGTCCCGCTTCGATGCGCGAACGTGGATCGAGATAATCGCGCAGCGCGTCTCCGATGAAGTTGAAGCTCAGCACCGCGAGCATCACAGCGAGCGCAGGAAAGAGAACGAGATGCGGCGCGTCGAAAAGATGAGCGCGGCCATCGTTGAGCATGGTGCCCCAACTGGCCGTCGGTGGCGGCACTCCGAGACCCAAGAAACTCATCGTGGCTTCAGCGAGGATCGCTCCGGCCATGCCGATCGCCGCCTGCACGATCACAGGCTGAATAATGTTAGGCAGAATATGGCGGACGATGATGCGCAGGTCGTTCGCCCCGAGTGCGCGCGCGGCTTCGACGAATTCGCGCTCGCGCGCGGCGAGCACTTGTCCGCGAACCAGGCGCGCGTAGCCAACCCATCCCCCAAGCGATAGCGCGAGCACAAGATTGAAGATGCCAGGCCCGCGGAACGCGACGAACGCAATCGCCAAAAGAATTCCAGGGAACGAGAGAAATGCGTTCATCAGGATGACGTTGACGAAGCGGTCGATGCCTCCTCCGTAGTAGCCGGCGATGGAGCCGATGATGAGGCCGAGCGCGAGCGACGTAATCACAATGCTGCTGCCTACGAGCATCGAAATACGCGCGCCGTAGATGATGCGGGAGAGAATGTCGCGTCCAAGTTCGTCGGTGCCAAACCAGTGCGCGTGCGACGGCGTGTTGAGCCGAGCGGAAAGATTGATGCCAGCGGGATCTTGTGGCGCGATCCAGGGCGCGAACAGAGCGAAGATTATGAAGAGGATCACGAGCACCACACCTGTGGCTGCGAGCGGGTTGTGGCGAGCGGTTCGGCGAAACGAGATGGCAGTGGTGGACATGATTCGATCACATGCTTGGATCTATACGGGCCATCTTAGATGCTATGGCTGGCTGGCGCAAAGGTATGCCCGCAAATCGCTTGAATGTTCCAGTTGGAACATTCAAAAAAGCACAAAATGAATCGGCCTAAGTCGTTGATTCTTCGTGTCGCCTGTCAGTGTTTTCAATAGAATCAATGGGTTAGGCTGTGGAAAAAATGTCTACTTTCGAGGACGCTCAATGTCTACTAAAGTAGACTTGACAAGTGCACGACGTACTTTTTATGGTACAGGGATGGACGGCATAAAAAGAGTGCGCAGGAGTCGTGTAGCGGCGAAGGTTGCTGCGTTTTTGAACCGGGAAAACATCTACGGGAAAATGCAGGCGACCCCAGTCAAGGAGCGCGTTACTTCGCAGTTGGCTGCCGCAATGAAGAGGAAAAAGATTTCCAAATCCCGCATGGCGGTATTGCTGAAGACTAGCCGGTCGCAGGTTGATCGGATCCTCGATCCGAAACGCGACAGCACGGTAGGAAGTTTGCAGCGCGCGGCGGCCTTGGTGGGGCGGCATGTCGTGATTCAGTTGGTTTAGAACGCCGCAGCAGCCGACGGGAAGGACAAAATCAACAACTTAACCGCGGAGGACACACGAGTTCACTGGGTAAAGCGACCCACTCGATTCTGTTACGACGCGTCAACGAATGGATTCTCTATGCGGATGCCGGCGATTCTTTGTTTAGCGTTCAGATCTTCTGAAAGAATGCGCTCAGCCCCAGACTTGGCCGCGGAAGCAACGATCAGTGCATCCCAAAACCCGATGCGAGCTTCATCTTCGATGCGGAAAGCGGCCGCAATCTCGCTGGGCGTGGTTTCGATGCACCAGATGGAATAGCTGCTGACCACGAGCCGCGCTACGTCTTTGGGAAGGGGCGTCGCAATCTTTCGCGTAACGTTCACATAAAATTCCTGCAGTACTTGCATACTCAGAACGCCGGTTCGTTCGCTCCATAATTCGCGCAGAACACTCTTGGCCGCCTCGTGTTTATCTTTCGCATCGACATCGTGGGCGTAGATCAAGATGTTCGTGTCGACGAATGTCTTAGCGCTCATGCCATTCGTCCCGGCTGGCGCGAATTACCCCTCCCAGATGAAAACCCTGGTCTAGAAGGAGCGCAGCCTGTCGTTCGGCGCGCTCGTAGGCTTCCTGCTGGCCGACTAGAGTCTCAATCTGCTGGGCTAACAGACGGCTGATAGAAGAACCCTGTTGGGCTGCCAAGATTTTGACCTTGCGAAGAGTCTGTTGGCTAAGGCTGACCGTAACATTCTGCTTTATCATAGTTTTGGACATTATAACACGTAGTATACGTGTACCACGTATTTTACGTGTCTCTAAGGGACACAAAGGTCAAACGCTTAAACACAGAGGACACAGGAGTTCACAGGGTAGATCACGAACTCACCTTCTAGAAATTTTTCTTCAGAAACTCTCTCAGGTGATCCAGGCGGAAGGTTGCGTCGCCGATTTCGACCTGCAGCAGCAGTTGCGCTGTGGTTAGCTGGTTGCGGAAGTCCAGGGCTGCGGTGGTCTCGGCGCTCGTTACTAATTGCAGATTGCTTTCGATTTGCTTTTGCTCTTCCTGCAGAGCTTTCAAGCGGCCGTCTTGAACGGTAATTCCATCTGCCACCTGCTGCTTCAGGATTTCGGCGTTGCGGATCACATCGCCTTCCTGAACTTTTTTCCAATCGTCGTAGGCGTTGGCGGCCTGGTCGAGATGTTTGTTGATGGTGTGGCTGGCGAGATTGTAGCTGATTGACACCTCGCCGTAGGTTCCGTGGCTGTCGATCCACGGATCGATCTGTTGGTGTTCGCCTACCGACAGCGCTACGTCCCAATTGTTCTGGCGATTTAGTTTGTCGACGGCCTTTTGCTCGGTCACTTCCCTACTTTGTTTTTCGGCGATCAGTTCTTTCAGCGGCCTGTCGCTTAGTTGCGGTATGTAGATTGAGACTACCTTCGTCTGCGTATCGGCGCGGTCCGCGTCCAGTTTGATCTTCGTGGTTTGCAGCGCGAAGGCCATGGGGCGCGTCAGGTTCTGCGCTTCGAGCATTTTTCTGGTGGTCGCGGTGAGTGCGTCCAGGCTATCGGTGGCTTGCTGGATCAGTTCCAATCTGTTCTGCAATGCCTGCTTCTCGAGGTTCGGCAGAGCGTATTGAATATCCTGCTGCGTGGATGTGGTCGCAGTGTAGAGTTCGCAGTTTTTGCGCGCTGCGTCCATCGTGAGTGTTCCCTTTCTTACATTCGAGAGGTTGCCGGAAACTCCCCACACCGCTTGCATGGGCAGGCCGGTGTTCGACTGGGTGACGCCGGCGACCGCGTTGGGCGCCATCAGAAGATCGCGCTGCGCTGCGGCCTGCTCGGTCAGGTAGCGGCAATAGGTCTGCTGGTCGGCATTTCTATTTTCAGAATTTCTATTCTGCGTGCTCAGCTTGGTATCGTCTGCAAAGGCGGCGGGAATCAGTAATATCGCAATCGCGAAAGCCGCGCTGATTCCTCCTTGGAAAGTCTTGAGACTTATTCCAGGGTTTATCTTGCTCATGGGCATCTAGCGTCTCCTTGAAATGAACTCCGAAACGATCCGAAAACGAAGATCGGAAAGTGATCAGAAAAAAAGCGGCTTACGATTCAAGAATACGGTTTTCGATTTCGCGGATTCGGGATGGTCGAGCTGCATCTCGATTAGGAAGCCGCGTATGTCGGTCCTGAAGATGGGATGGATGGCGTGCTCTTCACCGGCAAAGATCTGCTTCACCGTACCCACTTTCCTGCACATGATCATGTTCAGTAGCAGTCGTAAACGGCGGAGCCGGGGACGGCGCTCGTCTGGTTGTCATAGGGCACGAAGGCGAAGTTCACAACATTATTTCCAGAGACGCTCAGGTAGTAGGGAGTCTGCTTGGCCGTAGCCAGCGCTTCTCTGAGCCGTGTGATCTGTTTCGTCTCTTCGTACATCTGTTTTTGCGCTACGCCAATTGCGATATCGAGTTGCGCAATTTCGGAAATCAGTTCGGCTTGCTTATCGAGCACATCGAGCGTCTTGGTGTCAGTCGTGGTCTTTTCCAGAATGTTGTCGGTGAGCAGGATCTCGCCGATCTTGCTGTCGGTGTACGCGCTTTGCACTTGATTGAGCGCGGCGCGCTGGGCGGCGGCATCGCTTTTTGTAATTAATCCGGCCGCGAGGTCTCTGTCGATGGCGGCTTCCACTTCTTTTGCTTCCGCCAGAACTTGTTGTGTTTTCACGTTGTCGGCCAGCTTCTGCCTGTCGAGTTCGAGCAGCTGCGGACCCGTGGCCTGATTGTGTTGTTGTTCGCGGGCAATGGCGACTCGAATCTCGGGTTCGAGGGCTTCGAGCGCAGAGCGATGCTTGGTCATTTCCGCGACGCCGTCTCCTAGCTTTTTCATATCGACGTTCAAATCTTCGAGCGTCTGCCGGCTGGTCACCAGCTTCTCGGTGAAATCGAGACTCTTGTCATCCGCGGGAGAGAGAATCACAGGCGCGGCCCACGATGTGTTCAGCGCATAGAAGCCCATGACGAAGCCGTACGCCACCACGCCGAAGAGCACCACGTACAGCGTGATTATGGCGAAGATGCGATAAACCGTGACCACCGATTTGTAGATCATCGGCTGGATCACAGACGGTTTCGCTTCAGGAATTTTCTTGACGACTTCGGTCGCCATCAGTGACCTCCTGTGGATGTTCTTGTTCTTTCGTGCGCGTGCCCCAATCTCTGGAATCGAGAGTGCACAACGCCAGCGTGGTCAGAAACAAGCTGCTCACGACCGTCCACGCTAGATAGGCGCCGAAAGCTAGCGGATTGTTAACCGCTTCCCGCGCGCTGTATTTTCTGATCACAACGGTGAGGATGGGCGCGATCGCGAGATAGCCGATCAGCGGCCCCGGGCCAGCCAGTTCCATCGGATTGCCGGACATCATGGTGAGAACTACAAGCAATCCAAGCAGAGCGCCCAGCGGTGTTAGAACCAGCGTGAGCACCGTGTTGGGATGCAGCGTCCAGACATGCTTGGGCAGGGTTCGCAGCGTGTAGAAAAGATCGCGGATGATACTGCGCTTCCAGCGCAACTGCTGCTTGAAAAGTTCCGGCAATGTTGAAGGGACCGTCGTCCAGCACAGCGCGTCGTTGTTGATGTAAGTTCCGTAGCCGCGCAGGAGCGTCTGATGCGTGAGGAAGCGGTCTTCGCCCTGGTTGACGGGAATGCCGAACCAGTGGCGGCTGCGAATCATGGGTTCGATTTCGAGCAGCAACTCGCGCCGGATGGCGAACAGGCATCCGCTGATGCAGCCTACGCTGCGCGTCCAGTTCTCGGGAACCTTGTAGAGCTGGAATGCCGCGTAGTAAATAAACGTCTGGACTGCAGTAATTGCGTTCTCGTTGGGATTTCTTACGCCGACTCGACCGCCAACGGATCCGATCTTCGGCTCCGAGAAGCAGGCCGCCAGCTCTTGAATCGCATCGGGATGAAAGATGCAATCGGAATCGATGGAGATAATAAGATCCGCCGTGGAGCTTTGCAGCGCGTTACAAACCGTGCGGGCTTTGCCGCTGTTCACGGTGTTGCGTCCCACGCGAACTTTTATGTTGGAGAAATCGCGCTGCGCCTTGAGCATCCACTCGTAGCTGTCGTCGACCGAGCAGTCATCTTGCGCGATCACTTCAAACTTTTCATTGGGATAATTGCTGTTGCTGATGCTCTCGATCGTTTCGTAGACCGTCTTGCCCTCGTTGAAGCAGGGCATGAGAACGCTGACTGTGGGCTGGTAGGTGTAATCCTTTTCAACCGTGGCTTTGGGGACAGACCACTTCAGGATGAGCGCGAGCGTGTATTTGAAGACCGAGATCAGCAGGCACAAGAAAAGAATGAGCCAGACTAGAACCGGAGCCATGTACGCCTCGCCTGCGATGTCGTGAAGTCACCGATGAAGATTACGAGCTTCACGGATTGCAGATGATTATGGCCTGAGGAGCGGGAAATAGGAATAGCGCAAAGGCGCTGGAGGGTTAGATTCCGGGCACAATCGCGTTGTCGGGATTACAAAACTTGACGTCGGATGGAGTCGATCCAAGTACGCGCGCGGCTGGGCGCTAACCTGAAGCGCGGACCTCGGGCTACGATTGGCCTACGCCGCGAAACAGCGCGGAAACATTTGGCGGAAGAGTTTCGTCGAGCTTACGGGCCAGCCATTCCTGCAGTTCCGACTTTTGCGGCGGGGCCAGGAATTGGAACTGCAGTCCTACAAGGCCTCCATGGCCACGCCATACCACCTTAGTTTCTGCAAATAACTGGTTGGCGCGATCGGGGAGGCTGAAGCGCACGAGCGCGGGGCCGTCGGAATCCAGAGGGGAGGGTGTGTTAACAGCGATTCCACCTTCGCTGATGTTCACGGTTCGGCACACGATATCTTCGGGCTGCCGCGCTCTCACGAAGGCGGGAATCGCGACCGGGCACCGGAAGTAGCGCCGCCGTTCGCGCACCACCAGTCCGAATGCGGCGCGCAGGGTTTGACTGACCGAGGCTGCCGACAGGGGCCGGGGCAGAACGAACGTCGAATCAGGTCTCTCGGATGCGTGCTCTCCACTTCCTGTCGTGATGGCAAAGGTGACTGCGGTGCGGTTGGCGCGCGAGAAGCGGAGCTGGCGCAAGACGATCAACGCCTCCTCGCCGAGCAGCATATCCACAATTACGGCCTCGAACTTTTGCTTATCCAAAAGGCTGGACGCGACAAAGCCGTCCTGACAGATCTCGGGGCGAATGGCAAGAGGCTGCAGGCATTCGATGACTAACTGGCGCGTTGGTGCATCTTTGCACAGGACTAATGCGGTCCCGGCTGTGGCTGACTCTGGTGGGATATTCATAACTGTCATTCGCGACTTCCTGACTGCGGTGTGCCGTTGGCTTCGGGATGAGACGGAGTTCGGGAGGGGCCGCTCCGCGTCATGTGCAAAAGCGCTACCAGCAGCGCTCCAGTCGCAGAGCTGAATACGGCAAGTCCTAGCACCAGCAGATAATTCACGGTCGGTTCTCCCTGTTGGTCGCGCACAGGATGTGGGCTGCGGTCACTAGAGGTCAGCTTGAGGGCGAGAGCGCTTACTGTCAATCGAATTGGGGGCAACGAACAGCAGAAGTTACTAAGTATTTTACTGTAGTTACTAAGTACTTAACTTATTAAGTTGAATAAGTTGACTTGTGTTGCCGACGACTGCAATTTAAGCCTTTGCGGTTGAGCATCGGATCTCGCCTTTCTGGACAAACGAAGCCTCTGTTTACTCTTGCGCTATGAGCACTTTAGCTGTTGACCCTGAGACCTCCAAATGAGGTATGCTCAGGACAAGCGGTTCCCCTATAGGGAGAGTGCATGGCTGATCTAGATGCGGTTCTAGAGCAGTTGAAAAAAGAACGTGAACGTGCGGTGGGCGAGCTTAAACAGCTGGAAAAGGTGATTGCCGACCTGAGCAGGGTGACGACAAAGGGTCTCGGGTCTTCATCCCGTTTTGGCAAACGCAAACACCAACTGTCGGCGGCAGCCCGTGAGCGCATCGCGGCAGCGCAAAGAGCGCGCTGGGCGAAGGTGCGCGCGCAGTCCAAGAAAGTATTGTGAGTTTCGCATAAGCCGGCGCAGCCAGCGGGAAAAAGATCAGTATTTTTCCGCTAACCGCGCCGGCTGCATTTCTGCCCGAGCAGTGGCGTTTGGGAAACAGCCTGGAACGCAATCACGATCAGGAACGAGAGATCAGTCGGCGGCGACGATATTGTTGGCGGCGGGGGCAACCTGCTCGGGGCGGCGGGGCGCGCGGTTCGAAGGCAAGCCGGCATCGCGGATCTTGTAGAGCAGAGCCCGGTAGCTGATGTTCAGGGCGCGGGCGGCGCTTTTGCGGTTCCAATGATGATGCTGCAAGACTTTTAGGATGAGCTTGCGCTCGAGTTCGCGCACCGCCTGGCGAGTGATCTTCTTCAGCGAGATCGGTCCCTCGACGGAGATATCGGCGCTGAAGAAATCTACTTCGCGCGGGCGCAGATCGCCGGAGATGGATTCTTCAGTGCCGAGAATCACGTAGCGCTTCATCAGGTTTTCCAACTCGCGCACGTTGCCCGGCCAATGGTATTTCTTCAACGAGTTCATCAGATCGGCCGAAGGATGAACCGCGCGCGCGTTGAATTTCCGGTTGTAGTATTCGAGGAAGTAACTGATCAGCTGCGGGATGTCGGCGGCGCGCTCGCGCAGCGGTGGCATGTGGAGATTGACCACGTTGATGCGATAAAACAGGTCGGAGCGGAAGTTGCCCGCAGCGATTTCCTCTTCCAGCTTTCGATTCGTCGCGCAGACCACGCGAACTTCCACCTTTTTGTCTTCCTGTGCGCCGATGCGGCAGAACTGGCCATCCTGAAGCAGTTGCAGCAGCTTCGACTGCAGGCCCATATCGAGCTCGGAGATTTCATCGAGGAATAGCGTGCCGCGGTGCGCCATCTCGACGCGGCCCGGCTTCATGCCGTAGGCGCCGGTGAAGGCCCCTTTTTCGTAGCCGAAGAGTTCGCTTTCGAGCAGCGTTCCGGGAATCGCCGGGCAATTCACTTTGACCCAGGGCCCGGTTTTCCATGGAGATGACGAGTGAATCATGCGGGCGATGATGTCTTTGCCAGTGCCGCTCTCTCCCTGGATCAGCACGGGGACATTCGCGACGGCAATTTTGGCTAGCCGCTCGCGCAATAGCCGCATGGCCTCGGTACTGCCGAATACGACCGAATCAGGAGGCATCTCACCGAGAGGCTGAATCAACGCGCTAACTGGATTTGAAGTGCTCATAAGTGCGCCGGCGGCGGAATTTGCCTTCGAATCTAACTTCGAACTAGCTCTGGACTCCAGCTTCCGCAGCACAGGCTTATGGTCGGATGTGCATCTGGAGAACCAAACACAGGGGGAGCTGGACGTATTCTAGCAAGTTAGTCTATCTGATTGATGAAAGGCAACTTACTAAAGATTACGAGGGATCACAACTGGTAATCATCAAAGGTGGAGAGCACTCCAGGAGCAAACAAGGGCGAGGGAAAACATTTTCACAATGTAGAAGCGAGTTTCCGTCGAGGCTTGGCGGAAGGCCGGCTCAGAAGTGGCCGGAGGAACTTCAAGGCGACCAGGTTGTAACCCTCGCCATGCTGCGTCCGCAATACCTTGGCGCGCAGGTTCCGGGTGACTGTGGGCAGGTCGGCCAATGCGCCTAATGGAGCGCTTGGGATCTCGAGCGACACCTGAGCGGCAGCAGGAACGGAGCGGCGGACTGCGACCAGCATGCCGCCGGCAGAAACGTTCAGGGCGGTGGCAAACTCCAGGAATTCCTTGTCAGACTCCGCCCGGCTCCGGACAAAGACGGGAATTGCGAGGGGCAAACGTGGCCACTTTCTGCGCTCTGCCATCGGAGTCTTTTTACCCACAAACACCCCTTCGCCCACCCTTCGACCGAACACTCCAAGCATCTCAGGGGCCAAAGCCGAAGGTAACGGTCAGATCCGCGGACGAACCCGGTGACAACCCTAGGCAACAAGGGCAATTCTCGGTACCGGTGGGCTTAAGACCCGTCAAAGTGCGGCTTTTCATTGGTTTGCAGCAGGCTGGACCTCGCTGCACGACCGCCGCAGAAGGCACCCGTAAGCTCTGAAATAGTGCAAGGTTTTGCTACACTTGGGTAATCACCTTACATTTTTCGTTGACACGGAAAATTGCCTAGCATACGATTTTGTTACAGCATTCTTTATTGACCAGTCGAGCATTTCCCCCTCTGTGCGAGACCGCCGAACCCCTTATGGCCACTGTGCAAAAGAACGTGTGTGTTCCCGAGCCTGCAGAGGAAAAAAAGGCCCTGGCGCCTCCAGCTTCAGCCGAGGGGCTGCCCAACCCCGCTGACTTGCAGCAGGCCTATTCCGAGTTGCAGCAGCGCTTTCAGCGCACCACGAACGCGCTTGGCTCGGCTGCGCACGATTTGAAGACTCCGCTGGCAATTCTGAACGGCTACGTGGAACTGCTGCAAAGCGAAAAGCTGGGATCTTTGAATACGCGCCAGCGCGAAGTGCTGACCGACATGCAGTCGAGCGGCAAACGCCTGCAACAGTTCATTCAGGATTTCCTCACCTATAGCGCCCTCGAAACCGGCGGCCTCAAAATGCAGTTTGAGCCGGGCAATATCAACCATTGCCTCTCCGACGTATGCCGCTTGTGGTCGACTCGTTTTCAGGAGAAGGGATTGGCGCTTTACTTCCTCGCCAACGACAAGGTGCCGGAGTTTCCATTTGATTCTCCCAAGCTTGAGCGGGTGATCTCGAACCTGCTGGAGAACTCTTTCAAGTTTGTTTCGCAGGGCGGCACCGTCTGGTTGCACGCCGAGCCTTACCAGTGGGAGCGCCGTTCCACGAGCCAGCCGGCCTCCGGCGGTGAGAGGCGCCGTCAGGATCTCTCACAGCCGAATTCCGTAAAAGTCAGCGTATCGGATACGGGTCCGGGAATTCCCGCGGAGTTTCATCAGGAGGTCTTCGACGATTTCTTCCGCTTGCCCGGCACCGAAAATCAGGAAGGCATGGGGCTTGGATTAGCGATTGTGCGCCGCCTGGTGCAAGGCATGGGTGGAAAAGTCTGGGTCGAGAGCGATCCCGGCGCGGGCTGCAAGTTCTCGTTCCTCATTCCCTATAAACCCTCCCCGAACCCCGCAGGCAAAGGAAAGAATCGATGAAGGAAACCGCCAAGATTCTCCTGGTGGATGACGAACCAGCCATGCTCCGCTACATTCGGACTCTGCTGGAGGTCGACGACTACAAAGTGGAGACCGCGTCCACCGGCGAAGAGGCTTTGCAACGCATAGACAAAGGCATGGAGCCGGATCTGGTTCTGCTTGACGTGCTCATGCCCGGAATCGACGGGCTGGAAACCCTGGAACAACTTCGGCAGAAGCGGCCCGGAGTAAAGGTCGTAATGCTTTCCTGCGTCAACGACACGAAGAAAGTTGTGCAGGCGATGCGCCTCGGCGCGCACGACTACCTCACCAAACCATTTCAGAAGGCGGAACTCGACGCAGTAATCGATCAGTGCATCGGTGAGGGCAAAGCGGTCGTCGGCGGAGACGCTGAAGACGTCGGCGACGACATATTCTTCATTGCCGCGAGCCCGGCCATGCGGAAGATTCGTTCGCAAGCCGCTCTGGTGGCCAAGGTCGATATTCCGGTATTGCTGCTCGGCGAGAGCGGAACCGGCAAAGAAGTTCTGGCACGCCTGATTCACAAGCTCTCAACGCGCGCTCACCGCACGTTCATGAAGGTGAATTGCGCGGCCGTTCCCGCTGACTTGCTGGAGAGCGAGTTGTTTGGCTACGAGCCCGGAGCCTTCACCGGGGCAACGCACGCCAAGCCTGGCAAATTCGAGCTGTGCAACAAAGGCACATTCCTGCTCGATGAAATCGGCGAAATGCCTCCGCAACTGCAGGCCAAGCTGCTCCACGTGCTGCAGGACCAAAGTTTCTCGCGTCTGGGCAGCCGCAATGTCATCAAGGTGGACGTACGCATCCTCGCGGCCACCAACATCGATATTCCTGAGGCACTGGCTGCTAAGCGCTTGCGCGAAGATCTGTACTATCGCCTGAACGCGTTCACCTTGCAACTGCCGCCGCTGCGCGAGCGCAAGGAAGAAATTCCGATCCTGCTGAAGCATTTCATGACGCGCATGGCCGAACGCTACGCGCGTCCGCAGCTTCCACTTTCTCCCGCGCTGCTTGAGGCTTGCCAGGCACACTCATGGCCGGGCAATCTGCGGGAGCTGAACAATTTTCTGAAGCGCTATTTAATCCTGGGCGATGAGAGTCTGGCTGCGGCCGAACTGCAGCCCCGTCCCGATGGCAACGGCGGCAGCGCGCGCGGAGATTCCGCGAAAAGCGGAGACGCTGGCGGAGGTTTAAAATCGCTGGCCCGCAGCGCCAAAGACGAAGCCGAAGGCGAAGCCATCCGGCAAGCCCTCGAGCAAACCAACTGGAATCGCAAACGCGCAGCGGAACTTCTGCAAATCAGCTACAAAGCGCTACTCTACAAAATCCGCCAATACGGAATCGCCGAAGCCAAGAGCCACCACAAGCTTTCCGCCGGAGCCTAGAAGAAAAAACGGCGTCCGGCGTCCGCTTTCCGGGAATCAGAAAACCCGAAGCCCGAAAGCCGAAGCCCGCCCTTACGGTGTAACCGTCAGCTGAAACGGCACCGTGAAGCTGAACGAGCCCGAGGTCGCCGTAACCGTCATCGGATAAACGCCCGATGGAGTTCCACTCACCGGTACCGGCGTCTTGGTGCTACTGCAAGCGGGCTGCAGCAGAATCAGCGCAAAGAACAGCGAGAGCATCAACAGGCCCAGCAGTCGAGCTTTCTTTCCTTTTCCGCCTACTCGCCATCCCAGCAAAGTCATGCCCGGAACCATCAGCCAGAGCGCGTAAAACGAGCGCCGCCATCCCGCTGAGGAGGCCGTCGATACGGGCTGCGCGGTCGTGGTCAGCCGCAGGGTGGTCGATTGCGCGCCGTTCGCCAAATTGATCGAGCTTGGCGTGAAGTTGCAAGTCGCCCCCGAAGGCGGAGAGCTGCAACTGAACGAAACATTGGCCTGTGTAAACCCGCTGGCCGGGCTCACCGTCACGCCATAGGTGGCGATCTGACCCGCGGGGATGTTCTGAGCCGGCGGCGAAATGAACAGCTTGTAGCCCGCTGCCGTAAAAGTAGCAGTCGCTACGTTGCCGACGCTTGTATTGCTTAGGTTCGCCGATACCGTGGCATTCACCGAATACACCCCGCCCTGGTTCGGAACCACAGTGAAGACGACTAATGAGGTGGCACCGGCTTGCAGCGTTTGGATCTGGCAAGTCACCGAATTTTGGGCGGGCGCACCGCACGTTCCCGAACCCGCAGTTCCGCTGACGAAAGTCGCCTGCGAGTTGTCGACTGTGCCGGTTACGGTGACAAAGGTCGCAGGGTCTGGCCCCTCGTTGGCCACGGTAAAGGTTGTAATGACCTGGTTGCCAGCGCCCACAATTCCCACTGGGGATATGACCGGCGGCACGCAGTTGATGCACAAATCAGTTGCCGGGCCAAGTTTTGCCGCAAACGCGTTGCGCGCACCCTTGAGCTGGTTCTGCACCGGATTGAACGTAGTGAAGGTACTCGAAGTAGTATCGCCGACAAAGTAGCTATTCAGGTTGCTATCGACCGCGATGCCCGTACCGCGATCCGTGCCTCCCGCTCCAGTTGCTGGTTCGCAACAATAAGTAACGTAGGAGCCAACTCCGTTCTGGCCCGTGACCGTCGTCGTATCGATTTGCGCAAAGAAGGCGTTCTGCGGGCCAAGTAGCGCGCTCTGGATGGGGGAGGCTGTGACCGGGAAGTTAGTCGAACTGGTCGCCCCGGTGACGACTACATCGGCGAGCGAAGAGTTCGTCGCATCCAGCACTGCGATCGCCGACCCGCTATCGTTCCCCGATCCGCCCAGATAAGTAAAATACGTAAGCTGAACAAAATTTGGAGTGCCGCCGGCGGCGAGTGTAGGGTTGGTCATTCGCGCCACATACGCGTCAGTGTTAGAAGTTGTGGTGGGGCAGCTCGCCGTCGTCGCAGCCACCACTCCCGGGCTATTCAGGCAATCTTGATAGGCTGCCGTACTGGTAGGCAAAACGAAATCCGGAGAATTGGTTGATCCTGTGAGGTAAATATTGGCAGCGCCGGAATCAATCGCGATGCCAGCGGCTGAATCGTTGCCCATACCTCCGAGGTAGGTCGAGAACAGCAGCTGCGTGGCACCGGTCTGAACCGCATTGGGATTGATCTTGGCCACGAAAGCATCAGTCGGGTACGTTGTACCGAGATTCGTGTTCGAACACTGCACCACGACCGGCAGAACGGTCGGCGGGGAAGTATCCAGGCAAGGCTGATAGGCGTTGAGGATGGGAAAATCCGATGTCCCATTCCCGTTGCCGTACGCGCCCGAGCCGCTGTTGTAGAAATTCGTGGTGCCATCAAAATAAATGTTGCCGATCGCGTCAACCGCAACGCCACCACCCACGTTGCAAGACGCTGGCGGAGTACACGTTACAGGCGGCACAGGAGTCGTCCCGCCAAAGTACGTCGAATAGGTAATGCCGCCTGTACTGGAGATGTGGGTATTCAGCTCGGTGACGAAGAACTGCAGGCTGCCCGGGATTTTTGATGAGGTTTGGTATGCGTCATTGCTTGCGGGAAAAGCGTCTGTGCCAGCCGGCGTGTCGTCAGAGGTAGTGGTGCCAGTAACGAAAGCATCCCCATTGAGGTCGATCGTCATCCCGCTGGCCTGGTCGTTGCCGTTGCCGGAGAGATAAGAAGAATAACTGAGAGCCGATCCACCGGGGTTGAGTTCGCTGACGAACACCGAAGTGCACGTAACGGAGGCGCACTGCGTGCTCTTGGCCTCAGGCGCGGATTGATAGTATTCGCCGGTGGTTGGGAAATCTGGAGAGGTCGTGTTGCCTGCGATGAACGCATCGCCCTGACCGTCGACGCTTATGCCGATGCTGCTATCGGATCCACTGCCACCGATGAAGGTTTCATACACAACCGTGGACGTGGAAGGATTAATCTCGGCGACGAAAATATGGCTGGGGCCGGCCGGGGTGATCGTCAGCGTCGTCGGAATCGAAGTCCACGCAGCATCAGGAAAGGAGCTTTGCGGCGATGTAGTCGTACCCACAATGTATATATTCCCGTTGCCATTGACTGACACCGAAGGCGAGGTTTCCGTACCACTGCCGCCGAAGTAAGTAGAGAAATCGAGCACAGGATCGATAATCAGTTCGCGGCTGCGATCGTAGGAGCCGATTTCGAATGCGACGCGGTTGCCGGCGCGCAGAACGAATCGTCCTGCAACCGGCGTTTGCCGGTCACCATCGCGCTGATAAATGTGCGGAGCCTGCAGGCGCAACCCGCCATCGTCCTCACCAGTGAGAATCAGGTCGCCGCCGCTCAGCTTCAGCTTGTCAGCGCCCTCAAACTGCAATTCGGCCAGCGACGGATCGGCGCCCGGAGCAACCTTGAAGTCATATTCCAGCCGTCCCTCTTTGCCGTAAAAAACCAGATCGATTCCAGGATAGACACTCTGATAGCGAACTCCGGCAAACTGCGGAACGCCGGTATGCCAGCGCTGCGGGTCATTTCCAAAAATGTAATTGCTCTTGCCTGGCAGCGGATTGGTTCCGGAAGTCGCCGCAGCGGAATTCGCTCCAACCAGTTTCATGCGCACATATTGTTGGTCAGGCGCCGAGCGGGCCGTCTGCATCGTGAGCACGGCGCTAGTCTCATCGAGAAAAAGGCTGTATCCCGTGCCGCGCGCGAGAAATTTCACCCGTGAATCGGCCTGGCCCTGATTGGCTTCGAAGATCAGAGGCAACTGCCCGAGAATCGAGCGCGCGTCCGGCTGCGAAAGCCGCGCCTTCGCCTGCAACGGAGTCAGCCGCGAAGACGAAGACTTCGATGGCAAAGAAGATCTCGAGGCGCTCAGTGTCGAAGCGGCAGAAAGCTGATCCACGGACTTCAGCGCCGCGCGGCAGAAACCCGAGCCCAGCAGCGCCGAGCCCGCCAGCAACAGCACCAGCATCGCTCCGAGAGCGCGCATCCGCGCCCCGCTGCTTCCGGAACCCTCTAAGCTTTTTTCCGCGCTTCGTCTCTTCACGCTCTGCCTTTCCGCATCTCGTCCCAATCTTCCTGCCAACCAACGGCCATTGCCCATTACGCTTTTCCTCCGATACAACCCAATCGCTTTTAACCCGCTAATTATGGAGAGAGTAGAACGGCGCGAGTCAGTACTCACCCTGCGCCGGACGAAACCGCCCGCTGCTGACGTGCATTAGGAACTGGCGGAAAACAATTAACTACTTAAACATCTGGCGGATAGCCAAGTCAAGCGAGCCTCTGCCGTCACGCACGCACCCGCATTTGTCAGATGCGTTGGCGGACGAAGAAAGATGCCGAAGCATGGCACGAAAGTGGGATGAAACGAATTGCGAACCGCCTCGCAGCCCCGCTTCAGCATTTACCGAATCAGTTCCCGGAGCCTTTTTGCTCTTGCAAACCGCTGGCAATTCGATACAGTTGAAAGAATCAGGGCCGCTGGGGGCAGCGGATTCCTGGTCCCCCCAGCGTGAATTGATTCTGTACCTGCCCTGATTGAATCTTCGACGATTGAATTTTAGACGACTGAATTTTCAATAATTTGATTTTTGGGGTTGAGTCTTCGACGATCGGATCCTCGACGATCAATCTTTGTTAAGCAGCATTTCGTTAAGCAGAATGTTTTCGGAACATACACACGCGATGCAACCAGAGCCCCATGAGCGGCGGATGATGCGGCGCTTCGATATGCGCCTTCCGGCGATAGTTCGCCTGAATCCAGTAGCGGCTAGTCCGAATAGCAATGAAGGTCAGAACAACGAAGTCCAGAATAGCGAATTCCACACCGAAACCCAGAACGTAAGCGCCCGCGGAGTTTTTTTCTACCTCGACAAGCCGCTTCCGGCAGGCACGCCGTGCGAAGTCACGCTTACTTTTCCACCCCACATCACGCTCACCGACGCAGTGCGTGTACGCTTCACGGCGCGCGTAATCCGCGTAGAATCCCCATTGCCCTCGCAGCGCATCGGCACCGCCGCCATGATCGAGGACTACGAATTCCTCCGCTCCGGCGGCAGCCCCGATTTCTTCAGCGCCCTGCAACGCGAAGCGGAGAACTGAGCCGGCCTCCGGCGCTCGGCTTCCGGCGCTCACACTCGCGTTGTCATCCCGAGCGAAGCGAGGGATCCTGGTTTTTGCCCGCGCTACGCGTGTCGCCGCCACAAGCCAACACCAAGATCCCTCGGTTCGCTCGGGACGACAAGCGTCTCTCAGGCTGGAGCCCGAGAGCGGACGTGCGTCACTTCCCCTTGCCCAAATCCTTCATCTGTTTTCGCACCCGGCTATAACGCCGAACCAAGCTTCCAATATAGAGCGCATGAATCAACCACGTAACCGTGTACGCAGCGTAAAGAAATTTGATGGAACCTGCTGAATTCATCGTGACCCTCCGCCGAGAGGAACTTTAGCCGAACTCTGCACAACTGGACTGCCATGCTCTTCCAACGATTCCAGCGCCTCCGCTTCTTCCACTTCACGCCGCAACTTCTCCAGCCGGAATCGCGACCAGCACACTAGAAACCCGAAGCACAGAAAAGCCATCCAGTTCAGCAGAAGAACATGCAGCATCCGCAAATCCATCGAGCCACCGCCACCGATCACCGGCTGAGGATGCTGCGTCCGAAAAAACCAGATCGAAAAATAAACCAGCGGAACATCGAGCGCTCCAAAAACTGCCAACACCGCAGCCAGCTTCTGCGTCTGCGCGCTGTCGGAGAACCGCCGCAGCACCAGATAGCTCACATAAATCAGCCACAACACCAGCGTCGAAGTGAGCCGTATATCTCCCGGCGCCCACCAGATGCCCCACACCGGCCGCGCCCAGATCGGCCCGGTAATCAGAACGATGGTGCAGAAAACCACGCCCACCTCGGCACAGGTCACGGCGAGCACGTCAACATCCTGCCCTCGGAACAGCTTTCCAACCACGAAATACAGCGCCGGAATCATCAAAGCCGTAGTCGCTGCCGAACTTGGATACATTCCAATCGTCTGCAACCAATCTCGCACTTGCGGAATGTAAGGAATGATGACGCCCACGATCCCGACCGCAATCGCAATCCACTTCGCGGCGCGTTGCGTCGAAGGTTTCGCATCGGCAAGATAATGCACCGAAGCTACGAAGTTGATAAAGAACAGCAGAAAGGCCGTCCACGCCGAAGGCACGTGATAGAAAATGATGCGGTAAACATCGCCCTGCAAGGCATCCGTGGGCGCGACGAACATCGCCTGGTAAAAAGTGTAGGCCAGAAAAAGCGCCGTCAGCACCGCCAGGATGGGAAACGCTTTTTTCATTGATTCGCCTAACTCAGCGGTTAACTCAGAGGCCCTAAGTTCATTCCGCTTGCAGCACCGTGTCGAACAGCCCGACACAAGCTGTAGTAAACACTACATCATAAGTGACAAGCAATATGATGTAGAAGTGCGCCGAATCCTCTCCCGTAAGAATGCTGGTGGTGGCAGCAACCATTGCGATCACCGCGGGAATCGACACCGGGAACAGCAGCAAAGGCAGCATCAGCTCGCGGCTGCGCGTGCGCAAAGACATCGCCGCAAAAAAAGTCCCATTCACCACCAGCGCCCACGTTCCCAGCAACGCCACCGGAACCAACTGCCACGCCGGACCCAATACGCGCAAGTTATAGAAGATCACAAACAACGGCGCCATCAGCGCTTCCAGCAGGCTCACCAAAAGAAAGTTTCCCAGCGCCTTGGCCACAAACAACGCGGTCCCCGGCGCTGGAGACACGCGGTAGCCATCGAGCACCTGATTCCGCAGCTCCCGCGCCCAGGTCTGGTTCAGTGCAACCACCGAGGCAAACAAAAACGCTATCCAAACTAAGCCGCCAACAATATGCCGCGATTCTTCCGCCAGAGGATCGAACGAAAAAACGAAAATCACCACCACCAACAGAGAGAAAAACAGCATGGCATTCAGCGCATCTTTCGAACGCCACTCCAGCCGGATATCTTTCGCCAAAGTCGCAAGCGTGATCGACCAGAACGATCTCATCGTTCCTCCGCTCGCGCCGCGTCTCGCGCGAGATGAGGAGTGCGGTCAACGATCCGCCCGGCCTGCATCCACACAAACTCATCAGCCACGCCATCCAGCAGCGCCGCCTGATGCGTGACCACAAAAATAGTCTTGCCCGCATCGCGCATGCCCTTGAGCAAGCCCACCATCTCCTGCGCGGATTGCACATCGACGTTCGAGAACGGCTCATCCAGCAACAGAATCCGCGGATCGTGCAATAGGGCCCGCGCCAAAGACATTCTCTGCCGCATGCCTTGCGAATACTTTCCCACCGGCCGCGACAATTCCGGGTCAAGCCCCACCGAGCGGATCACCCATTCACAGCGTTCGTCGCCGGCAATGTCATAGAGGCGCGCGAAGTAGCGCAGGTTCTCCATGCCGCTCATCTCGTCGTAAAGCAGCGACGGATGCGCCATATATCCAAGTTCGCGACACGCCTCGTGCGGAGTCTTACCCTGGATGAAAATCTCGCCGCGCGTGGGCTGCGCCAACCCTGCCAGCGCGCGCATGAGAGTCGTCTTCCCCGCCCCATTTTCGCCAAGGATGACGTAGAACTTGCCCGACTCAAACTCCGCCGTCACCCCGCGCAACGCGGCGAACCGCCCAAACTGTTTGATCACGTTGTCGAGCTTAATAATGGGCGCGCCGGGAACCGTCGCTGCCGGAGTCGTCACAGCGCGTGCTCGAAAAGAATTTGTATTCCAGCAGCAGCCACAGCAAAGAATCTAAGGATTTTCTTGAGTTTTTGCAAAGGCAGGAGTCGCAGAAGTTAACGCGAAGGCCGCCGCAAAGCGGCCTTCGCCCGAACCACAACTGATCAGCGATGTTTCGGTTGCGTCTTCAACCGGGCCGCCGCTTTCACGCTGGGGCCGCCATTGCCAGCCGGGCAACTATCGCCCACTGCAGTGGTTTCCACAACATTGAAAGAACTCGTCGACGTTGCCGTGCCGCCGGAGCTTCCTAGCAACACGCCCGCGCAAGCTTCGTTGACAGTATTGCTTGTTGCGCTGCTGTTGGCCCCGCTCGGCGAACTACTTGGTTCCGTGCAAGAGCTGTCTAAATGAACACCCGCCCCGGAGCTGTAGAACACGGTATTCGACGTGGCCGTGTTGTTGTCACTGCACAGGTCGATGCCATCCAGAAGATACGTGTAACCCGTGACAACGATCGCAGGCGTGCTTGTCACTTTGTTCGAACTAACGGTGTTGTAGTCGGCGGTTTCAGCGCCGTCGGTCACCGCCACGATCCCACCCTGCGTATTGCTCACCGTGTTGGTGTTGATGGTTACGGGATTGGCGCTCGTCCCGCCGGAATCGTACAGAAGAATTCCCGTCGCACTATAGCAAGGGACGTCATTCGTGTAGCAATCCGAAGGATTAACATACACGTCATCCGTCACGGTGTTGGCCGTGATTTTCCCGCGCGCTCCAAAGCTCATCTGGATGCCGTTCTGTCCGATGAGAGTAGTAGCGCCGATTCCAACGATGTAATTGCTGCTGATCGTGGCTACCGTGCCGCTACCATCGGCGGTAATTCCGTTCTTGTCGTAATCATGAACCATGCTGTCTTCAATCGTGACCACAGCCGTCCCGCCGCTTCCGTAGCCGCTCTGGGCATAGATCGCCAGCCCATCCTGGCAGCCGAAATACGCCGGGCCCAACTCCTGGTATCGAGCCGTCACGTGGTTCACCGTGCCCGAAGCATTCTGGTAGTAAATACCCACCAGGTCAGTGCCGCATCCGCTGATCCCGTTATTGCTTCCATCGACCGCAATATTGTTGATGTTCACTACGATCGGCGTAGCCAAAGCAATCGATGGCGTCTGCACAAGGATTTGCGCAGCCGTGGGCTCTCCATTCGGATACCCATACAGATCGTTGGTGTTCACCACCACACCGGCAGCCGGAGACACGATCACCGGGTTATTCGATCCCGATGCCGCTGTGCCGGTAGTTCCGTTTGAAGCCAAACCGGTTAGCGTAAGGCTTTTCGTGATCACAACCTGCTCCGCGTAAGTGCCGGGGCAGACGTACACCGTCGAGCCTTTGGGCACGCTGCTGACGGCCTCCGAGATAGTTGAATAGCTGGGAACGGTTGGCTTGCAAGACGTGGTGCTTGGAGGCACGACGACCACGGTTGAGGCCGAAACATTTCCGCTCATAACGATGGAAAAAACAGCTGCGCCTAAAACGCACAGGGCAGCACGACGACAAACAAAAGAACGCATAGAAATATCCTCACAGTCTGGAATTTTCTTTCTTGGTTTAACTTCCTTCTTGGTTAACTAGAGGTACACCGAGGGTCGGACCTGGGATAGGCCCATACCAAGACTACATCCGGGCCGGCGGGAAGTCAATGAAGCCGCGGGTAGTCGCACACTTTGACTAGTCTTGAAAGGGCGTTGATTCGTTCTGAAAGGGCGCGGCTTCAGAGGCTGCGGAAAAACTCAAAAACGCATGCAGCGCCGTGGAAGAGCGGCGCTTCAGCGCCGCGTAGAGTCTCTGAAATCAATCGCGGCTTCAGCCGCCGGGGGCCCGTGGTAAAGATTCAGTTCGACGAGATCGACGGTCTCTGCACCTGCGTCACGCTCTTCGGCATCGTGCCCGAGGAAGTGCCATTGGCTGGCGTGCCCGGCTGCTGCGGAGCATACTTCGATGCGCACTTCGCCTGCAGGCCCTTGGCATGAAAAACCCCGTCGGCGCCATACCTGCCGTCGGCCAGCGCCTGCGAATCGTCCTTGAAAGTATCCGGAGGCGCTTCCGTCCCGGTGTAATCCACTGACAGCAACTGATTCTGCTCCATCAAAACAAACTGCACATGCGTGCCCGTTCGCTTGATCGACCCCGGCTGCACATTTCCCGCAACCCGCAAACGCTTCGCATAAGCGCCGTTCCCCATCTTGTGCAGTTCGCTGATGGTGACGTAATAGCTCTTGCTATCCTGCACGCCGGTATAAGCGAGGTAGCCGAGCAGCAACAAAATCCCGACCGTAGCCGCACCGAACTTGAGATAAGTTTTGCCTTGACTGGACATAAGGTAACCACCGCTGGGGGACAATCTGACCTTCACTTAAGACTTTACGCGTCCGCACCGCCAGAATCAAGATTACCGAGTGGTGGGTCAGTTTGATTTCCGCAGCACTTCCGGCGACGCTGAGTCGAATGTCCGCGCCCCCCGTGCGAAAAAGCCTGCCCCGAGCGGAACTCGGGGCAGCCCTCGACGCCACTCACCAAATGCGCACACGATCCGTAGGCGCAAGGTACAGCTTCTCGCCGGCCTTAACGTCGAAGGCAGCGTACCAGGCATCGATATTGCGAACCTCCAGCGCGCGGTATTGCCCGGGGGAGTGCCCGTCCGTAGCCACTTGCTGGCGCAGTGTCGCGTCGCGTTCCTTCTCTGCCCAGGCTTGCGCAAACGCGAGGAAGAATTGCTGGTCATCTGACAGACCGTCCTGCGCGGGCACATTCCTACCGGCCACAGATGCTTTATATGCGTCGTAAGAAGCGGCGAGTCCGCCCAGGTCAGCGATGTTTTCTCCCAGCGTCTGTTTGCCGTTCAGAGCCAGGTCGGGAAACGGTTTGTAAGTGTCATACAGAGCGGCCAGTTTTGCCGTGGCCGCTTGAAAATGAGCCAGGTCGTCCGGCGTCCACCAGTTGCGCACGCGTCCCTTCGAATCGAATACGCTGCCTTCATTGTCGAAAGTATGGCTGATCTCGTGGCCAATCACCGCTCCGATAGATCCATAGTTCGCTGCGGCCGGGGCTTTCGGATCAAAAAATGGCGGCTGCAGAATGCCCGCAGGAAAGTTCAACGCGTTTTGCAGCGGCAGGTTCACCGCGTTAATGGTTTGCGGCGTCATCGACCACTCCTTGCGGTCGATCGGCTTGCCCAACCGCGCTATCTGCCGTTGATACTCAGACAATTGGCCGCGCCAGAGGTTTCCGAAAAAGTCGTCGGCTTTCACTTCATAATTTGAGTAGTCGTGCCAGCTTTCCCCATACCCTACGCCGACATACAACGTGTCGAGCTTTGCCAATGCCTCGGCCTTCGTCACCGGATTCATCCACGTCAGCGCTTCAATTCGCTTGCGGAATGCCACTTTGAGATTCACGACCATGGCCTCGACCTCCGCCTTGGCTTCCGGCGGGAAGTAGCGCTTCGCGTAGATTTGCCCCACGTCATCGCCCAGAAACGCGTTGACCACGCCTACGCCGCGCTTCCAGCGCTCCTGCTGCTCGGGGACGCCCGAGAGCACTTTCCCGAAGAAAGCAAACTGTTCGTCCGCGAAAGCCTTCGGCAATCCGAAGGAGTAGGACTCAATCAGGTGGTAGGCCAGCCAATCCTTCCAGGTTTCAAGCGGAGTGGAGGCGACCAGAGCCGCTTCTGCGGCAAACGCCGTGGGCTGCCAGACGATAAAGCTCTTTTGTTTTCCGAGTCCCGCGCTTTGCAAATACTCGGCCCAATTAAGTCCGGGCGCTTTCGTGTTGAAATCGCGCAGCGTCCAAGTATTGTTCGCCTTGTGGATGTCATCGTTTTCCGCCAGGCTGATATGCTTTTCGGCAATCGCATGCTCCAGTTCGACGATGCGAGTAGCGCGAGCGTCGGCATCGTTGAATCCCGCAAGCTTCAGCGTCGCAGCCACATGCGCCTGATACTTGGTGCGCGTCTCGCGCATGGCATCGCTGTTGGAAATGTAATATTCGCGGTCCGGCATCCCGAGCCCGCCTTGCAGCAGATACGCGGTATAGTGCTCGACGTCGTCGAAGTTCGGCGCAACCCAAAGCCCGAAAAGTTTTGAAGTATGGAAGTTGGTGTTGTTGAGCGGGTCCACATCGGCGCGCAAAGTTTCGCCCAGGGCGCGCGCCAGGGCGCGCTTATTGTGGATCGCCGCGATAGCGTCAAGATGCGGTTTCAGCGGCTTCAGGCCTTTAGCCTCAATGCCGGCCTCATCCATGTAAGAGTTGTAGAGGTCGGCGATTTTGCGGGCTTTATCGCCAGGTGCCGCATTCTTCGCGGCCTCGCCGATCAAGTCGGCGACCCGCTTGTTGGTTTCATCCACCAGCGGCATTGCGGGAAACGTTGCCCCGTGGTCCGATGGAATCTCCGTGTGCTTCATCCACTCTCCGTTGGCATATTCGTAAAAGTCATCGCCCGGCCGCACCGTGCGGTCCATATAAGACAAGTTAACGGCCGGGCCCGTGGGCAACGGGGCCGAGAGTGAAGGATCTTCTTTAGCGGGAGCTGCGCCAACCGCGGCAAACAGCGACAGCAGGACCACGGCGGAGACAAAGACGTTCGCCAGCGAAAATTTACTACGCGTTTCTTTCATGAATGTGCTCCGCGAACATTATCGACGAAAAGAGCTGACATTTAGACGGGCACCCCAAAAGAAAGATAGCCCATCCTCGGATTTATCCACTTTGTCATTACGGCTGATACGCCGCTGCCATTTCCACTTTGTCATTGCAGCTGACACGCTGCGGCCATTTCCACTTTGTCATTACCGCTGAAACCCAGCAATTCACACTTTGTCATTCCGACCGGAGGCGGAGCGAAAGCGACGGCGGCGCGGAGGAACCTGCTGTTCTTTCGCCGGCCCGATGTATCCTCGAATCATGGCGGAGGCGGGAACGCTTGCACAACCAGATCGGGAAGGGCACGAGTTCCGCTTGTGCCATAAAACACCGGAAAAGACGCGGCTTTCAGCCGCTGAGGTTTGCCGTTTCTGAACAGAGATCATACCGGCGGTAGATTCAAGCATCATGCGGACCGTCATCAGAACTACTCCCCATCGCACCCCAAAGAAAACCGCAGAGCAGCACAAACCTCATTCATCCGAGCAGAACTAAGCTGAGCCACACGCCTCCCGATGCGTTCTCGCGACACCGTAACGGCATTGTGCAGGTTCACCGCACACGGAAACTTCATGCCGTCCTCCTCATTCAGCACCACTTCCGAAGGCACGCCGCGAATCGTCGAAGTAACCGGCGCCACCGTAACTGTGGATAGGTACGTGATAGCGCTGTCGCGGGTAAGCACAAGGGCCGGCCGTTTCTTGTCAGGCGCGGAAAAATCGTAGAGCCGAATCTCGCCTCGGGCTATTCGTCCGGCCATGTGGCCTCCGATTCCCACCGCTGCGATTCTGCCTCGCCCTCCGCATGTCGCGTATATCCCTGGCGGTCGCGCTCTTCACTGGCGCGCAGTTCCAACCGGCGAAGATGTTCCCGCAGAGCGTCGCGCACCAAAGCCGACCGGTTTCGCCGAGTCCGCTTCGCAGCCAGGTCAGCAGCATGTAACAGCTTCTTATCCAGCACGATTTGAACAATTTCCATGTGTGGAACCTATTCCACAGTATACTCCACATGCGCATTCTGACCCACACAAGGACAATGTCAGCCCATTTACAACCAGGAAGCTGCTCCTCTGACTTTTCCACAGCCCCATTGTGACATCTGACCTTGTGCGCATATCGAACTTGCGCGATCATGGTCGAGGCAGTGACGGCCCAGAGAGACCGAATCGTGCCACCCTAAGTCGTTCGTTATCAAGATTTTGATATCTAAGTTCTTTGAAAACAATATTTTGCAAAGTCCGTTTTGCGAAACCCTTGCCCAGCAAGGCTTTCGGAGGCATCGAAATAAAAAAAATACGCCGAATCCGCCTTAAAAGGTCAAAACGCGCGAATCGCGAGATGCTGTCAAACTTTATTTTGACGACGAAATCCACGCCGATGCAGAGCCTGAAACCGGGCCTAAGAAATGAAGGTTTGCGAAAGCTGAAGTAAAAAGCTGAGAGCTGAGAGCTCAAAGCTGAGAGCTGATAGCTAGTAGCTAGAAGCGAACTCCCGCTAGAATGAAAGTAGCCTCACAATCATGATCCATCCCTGGCACGACGTAACTCCCGGCGACAAGCTCCCGCAGGAATTCGACTGCGTGATCGAGATCCCCTTCGGATCGAGCGTGAAGTACGAACTCGACAAAGCCAGCGGACTCATCAAGCTCGACCGCGTCCTTTATTCAGCCGTCTACTATCCGGCGAACTATGGCTTCATCCCGCAGACTCTGGCCGAAGACGACGATCCGCTCGACGTGCTCGTGTTCTGCCAGGACCCGGTCGTTCCGCTCACCATCATTCACGCTCGCGCCATCGGCCTCATGACGATGATCGACGGCGGCAAGCCCGATCACAAGATCATCGCCATCGCCACCCAGGATCCCGAGTTCAACTCCTACCACGAAGCCGCCGAGATGCCGCCGCATCGCATGCTCATGCTGCGGCGCTTCTTTCAGGATTACAAGCAGCTCGAAGGCAAGGCCGTCGAAGTCGATGAGATTCGCCCCGCCGGCGAAGCCTATCCCATCATTCTCGACGCGCTGCAGAGCTACAGCGATCAACGCCGCAAAGGCTTCAATCCACCGGAAAAGCACTGAACGCCGCCCTTGGGAACTTTGGTAACGCGAAGCCAAGAACTGCATCGGCCTATCGCTCGTGTACTGCGGTAACTTCTGCGGGCACCCGGTAGCCAATAGAATCTGGCGAGTCTAAAGCTTCAGTCTGGGGTTTATAAAAACTGAAGTTCATTCTGCCGAAAGGCTTCGAGGAAACTATGAAAACCGTACGACATTGCGCCTTAATCGTGTTTATGGTCGCTCTCTGTGCCGCATTCACATTCGCCGACGAACCCGGAAGGCATCCGGCTTACCTGCACGCGCTCACCGATCTCCGCCACGCTCGCGCTCATCTCGAAAACCTGGCGCCCACTCATCACATGGATAAAGAAGAAGAACACGCCATCAACGAGATCGACAAAGCCATCGACGAAATCAAGAGGGCATCGATTGACGACGGCAAGAACTTGAACGATCATCCGCCGGTCGATGCGCACATGGACCGAGCCGGCCGCTTTCACCGCGCCATGGAACTTCTGGATAAAGCTCACAATGACATTGCCCGGGAAGAAGATGACCCGTCCGTGCGCGGTCTTCGCGACCGAGCGTTGCACCACATCGACGAAGCCCATCGCATCGTCGATCATCTGATCGTTCAGGCTGCCAACCACTAGGCCGCAGCTTTCGCATCATCGAAAATCGGTCGAAGAAGAAACGCCCGGCAAATGCCGGGCGCTTCTTTTTTCCCTTGACTTAATGTACTAATAGTGTAGTACACTGAGACACATGGGACGCACTCCAACGAACGGCCGGGGTTTCCAGCTCAAGCTGGACTTGCACTCCGGAGTTCCCGTCTACCGCCAGATCATCGATCAGGTGCGGACTGGCGTCGCGTCCGGAACGCTCACCGCCGGCGATCAACTTCCCACCGTCCGCCAGCTTGCGGTCGATCTGGCCATCAATCCCAATACGGTCATGCGCGCCTACCGCGAGCTTGAACTCGGCGGCATGATCGAAACCCACCAGGGCACCGGGACATTCATCAGCAACAAGAGGGTCATCAAGAACAGCGGCGAGCGCGAGCGGCAGCTTACGCAGTTAGCCAATGAATTCGCGGCCCGCGCCGGAGCCGCAGGATTTTCTGTCGAGGAACTGCTGGATCGTTTGCGCGAGTTAGCGCCTCAGTCGAAGCAAAGGAGATAAAGCCATGACGAAAATCGAAATCGGTCAAATCAGCGGAGTGGGAAGATCACTGCTTGTCATCTGTCTGTTGGCCGGAGCAACAGTCACTGCCGCCACCAAACATCCGGCTGGAATTATTGCAGGCACCGCTCTCGGCCTCTACCTTATGTTCGCGATCAAGGTGGTGCAGCAGTGGGAGAAGGTCGCAGTGCTGCGGCTCGGCAAGTATGTCGGCTTGCGCGGACCGGGGCTCTTTCACATTGTGCCGATCGTAGAAACTCTCAGCCCGTATGTTGATCAGCGCGTGCGCGTGGCCAACGTCTCGGCCGAATCCACGCTGACCCGCGACACTGTCCCGGTGAATGTGGATGCCATTGTCTTCTGGCTGGTATGGAATCCGGAGAAATGCATTCTGGAAGTCGAGAACTTTATCGAGGCCATCAACATGAGCGCGCAGACGGCGTTGCGCGAATCGATTGGCCGCCACGAACTGGCGCAGATGATTACCGAGCGCGAGACACTCGGCCGCGAGTTGCAGCGCATTCTCGATGAGAAGACGAACCCTTGGGGCATCACGGTGCAATCGGTTGAGATTCGTGACGTGAGAATTCCGCAAGGGTTGGAAGATGCAATGTCCCGCCAGGCGCAGGCCGAGCGCGAGCGGCAGGCCCGAATCATTCTGGGCCAGGCTGAAACTGAAATCTCGAACAGCTTTGTGCAAGCCGCCGCGTCCTACGCGGAGAATCCTGTGGCCTTGCATCTGCGCGCCATGAACATGCTTTACGAAGCGATTAAAGAGAAAGGCTCGATGGTGATCGTGCCTTCGTCAGCTGTGGAAACGATGGGCCTCGGCGGCTCACTCGCAACCGCATCACTGGGCGGAGCAAAGGCCCAGTAAGCAATAAATGAACGCAAACCCACGCCGAAGACGGCTGTGAAAGGAGAAAGTATGAATTGGATTAAGGCTGGTAATCTCGCAGGACTTAAGAACAGAGTGCGCAGTGTGGCATTCCTGGTAGTTGTAACCGTCTTATCATTGACTCCGCGGAGCATTGCCCAGGCGCTGCAAAAAGGCATCAGCGTAAAGCTGGCTCCTACAAGCAGCGCGGTAGCTGTACCCGACGCCGACAACCAGGACGCTTTGATTATCACTGTGACCGAAACCGGGAAACTCTATTTCGGAATCGATATGCTCACACCAGATGCGTTGCTGGAAAAGCTCAAAGCTCGCGCGTCGCATCATGCGCAAACTCTCTACATCAAGGCGGACGCCAAGGCTCCTTATGCGTACGTCATGAAAGTTTTGGATGCGGCGCACATCGCGGGTATAGCGAGTGTGACGTTGCTGACGACTCAACCAAGAACTACGCAAGCGGGAACAACAGTTTCTCCGCTAGGAATTGAAATGGAGTTGGCTCGACACTCGCCTGAGGCAACGAAGTGAAAACGAAGGCGGCCGCTAACGGCCGCCGCTTGATCAAATTCATTTCGGGAGCGGGGTTGACCCGAGCGGAATCATCTTTTTGGATCCCGTCTTCTCTCCGAATCCCATCATCTTTTGCATTTCGTTCGGGTCATAGAAGAACGGGTTGTAATCGCGGTCGGAGATTTTTTCCGGATCGGCCTGATCGGTCACCGGGCCGGGTCCCATGATGGCCGCTCTCCTTTTCATTTCGGCCATGTAATCTTTGTCGAGGAAGACCTCAGCGGGGTTTGGAGCTTTCAACAACAAATCCCGCGGGCCAAGATAGAGATAAGCGTCCGCCATTTTTGAGAAGGAAACGCCGCTGGAATCTATGGAAGTTTCTGTTCGCTTGCCATTCTTTCCAACCCCGAACATCACGTTCGTGCCCCCAGAGGAGTGAGTCTTATCCAACAGATCTGCCAGCCAAGTCCAGGGCAGGTCTTCGACCAGCGATGGAATCGGCCACGCAGCCATCCGCGATTCGAACTCGTCGTTGTATTTCTCCAGTGGAGAGTGACTGCCAAAGCCCGCGTGGTCGGCGATCACGAGGGTCACTCCAGGATAGTTCTTCTCGTACGCTTCCACGGCTGACGCAAACAACATGGGTCCTGCGTGATTGTGGTAAAGATGCAACGCGCCGAAAAGCATGAGCGCTTTGCGGTGCTTCGAGAGCACTTCCTTTTCCATTACCGAAGCGATCACAGGGTCGCGCATCATGAATTGCCCGCGCCCGAAGTCGGCCGCGGTCTTGATTTTGCTCCAGTCAACAGGAGGGTCAGCCGCCACTACGCGAAATCGCTTTCCCGGCGGAAGCCTCTGATTGATTCTTCGAACAAGCGGAAACAGTTCCTCATAAAACGCCGACACACTGCACATCGGCTGGGTTGTGTTGCGCCAAACCTGTCGCACTTCGTCCAGCGGAACATCGTCGCCCGCAATGTAGCGGTCGAGGATCGGTTGGTAAAGCGAATTGCCGCATTCCACGACGATGTCGTTAATCTTGCCGGCAAGCTCAGGGTCTCGGATGAGATTGAGAATGAACTGGTCGAGGTCCTGATTACCGTGCGCCGCGCCCATTCCGACGACTTCGTATTTATCAAACGCAGCGAGAATCGCCTTAGCAGCATCTTGCGGCTTGGGATCGTTGCCAGACAGAGTAGGGCGCGGCACGTCGGCCTGCACCCCGGCCATTTCCTGCCCGGGGCCCGGGAGTGGAATGGATTGCTGCGCCGCGGCAGAAGCACAGCAGATTAACGCGACGATCAAGCCCGTCAGAGCGCATGCCGGACACCGAAACCATTTCATAACTTGTCTTCTCCCGCAGACTGACGAAGGTGCACTCGCGAAGGCGCCGGTGTTTGCACGCTGCGACCTACCACACGTGGCAGGCATTCTCCGCCACCATGGGCTGACCGGCTTTGCATCCCCAGGCCTTCTGGAATTCCGGCATGTTCTGCACTACTCCGTCGACGCGGTATTGGCCCGGCGAATGAGAATCGGTGAGCACACTGGTGCGCGCCATTTCGGGCCGCCGCTTCTCGCACCACACGCGCCCGAATCCCAGAAAGAAACGCTGCTCGGGCGTGTAGCCGTCGATCTTCTGGCCTTCCTTTCCGGTTTGGTCGTCGGCGATCATGTGCTCGAGCGCCATCAAAGCGATGCGCGCACCTCCGTTGTCGGCCGTGTTCTCGCCCAGAGTGAGGCGGCCGTTCAGTTTGAGATCGTCGACAGCCACAAAGTTTGAATACTCGTCGGCAACGCAACTGACGCGCTTCTCGAATTCTTTGCCATCCTGTTCCGTCCACCAATCGTGCAAGTTGCCTTGCGGATCGTACTTGCGCCCCTCGTCGTCGAAACCATGCGTAAGTTCGTGGCCGATCACAAGGCCGATGCCGCCGAAGTTGACGGCGTCATCCATGTTTTTGTTGAAGAATGGCGGCTGCAGAATGCCCGCCGGAAAGACAATCTCGTTGAACGAGGCCTCGTAGTAAGCGTTCACCGTCGGCGGAGTCATGCCCCACTCCTTGCGGTCGAGCGGCTTCTCGATCTTGGCGATGTCGCGCTTGGATTCGAATATATTGCCGCGGGCCACATTACCGAGCAGATCGTCACGCTTAATCACCACCGAACTGTAGTCGCGATAGGTGTCGGGGTAGCCGATCATGTTGCGAATGGCATCGAGTTTCACCTTGGCCTGCTTCTTAGTCTCGTCGCTCATCCACGAAAGGTTATGGATGTCTTCGGCGAGAGACTTATCGAGAGCGTCGACCATCTTGAGCATGCGTTGCTTGCCATCCGCACCGAAGGTCGCTTCCACATATCGTTGTCCCAGCGCTTCGCCCAGTTGGCGATCGGTGAGGCTTACGCATCGCTTCCAGCGCGCCGGCATTTCTTTTTGGCCGGTGAGGTTCTGCTGGAATTTGAAGTTGGCCTCCACGAATGGCTGGGAAAGCCACGGGGTTGCGGCGTTGAGCGCGTGCCAACTCACGTAGATCTTAAGCGAGTCCAGACTTTCGGATTCAAGCACTCCATTCACCTGCTTGAAGAAATCAGGATTCGCCACATTGAGTTGGGAAAAGTTCGGCGCACCCACGTCTGCGAAGTAACGATTCAGATAGAAATTGGGTCCGAGAGCGACGGCTTCGTCCCGCGTCATCTTGTGGTCCTGAGTCTTCGGGTCGCGGCGGGCCGTGCGATCCATGGAGGCCTTGGCCAACGCAGTTTCGATCCGCAGCACGGTTTGCGCGGAATCGGCTGCCTGTTGGGGCGTTTGGCCCGCGAGCGTAAATGCCTGCGTCACATATTCCACCAGGTGCTCACGCATCGCTTTCATCTTGGGGTTGTCATCTTTCAGGTAGTAGTCGCGGTCGGGAAGCGACAGCCCTCCCTGATCGATGTAGGCGATGACCAGGTCGGCGTTGTGCAAATCAGAGCGAGAATAGAAACGGAAAAGCGAACTGCCACCGACAAGCCGCAGGTGTGCGATCTCATCGATCAACGCGGTCTTATCCTGCACGGCGGCAATGTGGTCAAGTTCGGGCTTGAGCGGGGCGATACCTTTCGCATCCACGGTTTTTTCATCCATGCACGAAGCGTAGAGGTCGCCGATTCGCTGGTCGATTGCGTCACGGCTCGCACCGCCGGCAGCGGCTTTCTCCAAGATGGAGCGCTCGACCTCCAGATTGCGCTCGCGCAGTTCCGTAAACGCGCCCCAGCGCGACTGGTCGGGAGGAATCTCGGCGTTCTTGATCCAGTTGCCGCAGGCGTACTGGTAGAAATCCACGCAGGGATCGATGGTCTTGTCGATAGTGTCAAGGCTGAAACCGGGCGCAGGCTTGGTGGAAGAAGATGTCTGGCCGAAGCTGACGGCGATCATGAAAAGTAATGAGACGGTCAAGAGACGGAATCGCATAGGAAATGTTTCCTCAGTAACGTTCAGATTTTAAGCTGGCTTCACGAGACGGGCAAGGCGCGGCGTCTTGCAAAGCAGCCTGGTGCGATCATTCACTGCTCCAGATGGGCCTTCGCTCGGTGTGAGCGCAGATCAGACCTAACCCGCGTGCGGATTTTCGACGCATACGTGACGGAAACATTAGAGACCAGAGTGATAAACAACTTGCTCAGAAACTCCGCAGAGGAATTCCATTTCGGCAAAACCGCCCCTATCTCGCTGAGAATCAAGATCTCCTCCTTTGGCGGGGCAGTTGCAGGACATAGATGTGTACATCGCGACACGTTCGTTAGAAACTGCGCCTCTGCACAATGGGCGCTCGAAGCGGCTCTCGCGATGACAAGTCCCGAGGAGGTTTTTGTTTTGTCGACGGCACGTTTGTTTGCTCTCTTGCTCTTGATCGCTAACCACGCGGCGGCTCAGAATCACCTGCCCAACGACGTACCCCTCGAATTGCACAACAAGCTCGAGCCAACCGGCGGCTTCACCCCAAATACGACTACGACAGCGCAACTGCCGGATGCGACGAGCCGCCAACGAGTCGTCGACAAGAAGTTTGTCGCGGTCATGGGCGCTCTGGGTGGCGCAGAGAGTCTGCGCTTCACTACGCGCAAACTCGTGCTCGATAATGAGTTCGCCGCCGGCGCTCCATGGGTCACGCGCGTGCCCGAGAACCAGCACCTTGTCGCCAAGTACGGAGCGCTTTACGCGACTGAATTGGCCACGGTGTACGAACTCAAGAAGCCCCACTCGTGGCTTCCCGGAGATCGCGTAATCCGGAAACTCTGGTGGGCATATCCTGCGGCGATGGTGACAATCCACATTAAGAACGGTGTGGGCAATATTCGTACGCAAGGCCCCGGAGGCTGCGCTTCGGTGGAATGCGCGGAGCAAATGCAATAGTCCCTGCGCGGGTTGCGCGCGGACGGGTATAATTTGCGAATGACGAAATCCAGTGATGGTGAATCTGTGGTTACTCCGGCCAACGGTTCGAATGGCAACGGATATAACGCTCCCAAGCCGCGCGCAGAGTGGCTGACGCGGCGCAGGCAGGAGAACACCGACGGCAACTTTTCGCAGATGCACTACGCGCGACGAGGCGTAGTCACCGAAGAGATGGGCTACATTGCCCACCGCGAAAAGATCGCCCCCGAACTGGTGCGCGATGAGGTTGCGCGCGGACGCATGATTATCCCCGCGAACATCAACCATCCGGAACTGGAGCCGATGGCGATCGGCGTGGCGTCGCTGTGCAAGATTAACGCCAACATTGGCAACTCCGCGGTCACTTCTGAAATTAAAGAAGAGTTGAAGAAGCTACACACGGCCGTGCATTACGGCGCCGATACGGTGATGGACCTTTCTACCGGCGGGAACATTCACGAGATTCGCGAGGCGATTCTGCGGCATTCTCCGGTTCCCATTGGGACCGTGCCGATTTACGAAGCGATCGCGCGGGTAAAGCGCGTTGAGGATCTGAACGCTTCGGTGATGCTTGAGGTGATTGAAGAGCAAGCCGCGCAGGGCGTGGATTACATGACGATTCACGCTGGAGTTCTGATTCAGTATCTGCCGCTGATCTCGAAGCGCATTACCGGGATCGTAAGCCGCGGCGGCGCGATTCTCGCGCAGTGGATGGCTTATAACCATAAGCAGAATTTTCTTTACGAATGCTTCGACGACATCTGCAAGATTTTCAAGAAGTATGACGTCAGCTTTTCGCTGGGGGATGGGCTGCGTCCGGGATGCGTCGCCGATGCCAGTGACGAGGCTCAGTTCGCGGAACTGAAAACTCTGGGCGAACTGACGAAGATTGCGTGGCAGCACGACGTGCAGGTGATGATTGAAGGTCCCGGCCACGTGTCGATGGATAAGATTAAGGAGCAGGTCGAGAAGGAAGTCGAGCTTTGCTATGAGGCTCCGTTCTACACGCTGGGGCCGCTGGTTACCGATATCGCTCCCGGCTACGACCACATCACTTCGGCAATCGGCGCGGCCATGATCGGATGGTACGGCGCGGCCATGCTTTGCTACGTCACGCCCAAGGAGCACTTAGGGCTGCCGAACGAGAAAGACGTGAAGGACGGCATCATCGCCTACAAGATTTCAGCGCACGCCGCCGACATCGCCCGCGGACGTCCCGGCGCGCGCGACCGCGACGACGCGTTGAGCTTTGCGCGGTACAAGTTCGATTGGGAGAAACAGTTCGCTTTGTCGTTGGATCCTGAGACGGCGCGGGCGATGCACGACGAAACTTTGCCTGACGACTTCTACAAAGAGGCGGCGTTCTGCTCCATGTGCGGCCCGAAATTCTGCTCGATGAACTATTCGTCGAAAGTGGACGAGTACAACAAGCAGGTGCATGGCATCGAGAAGAAGGATTATTCGGAGCTGGTGGAGCGGCTGGTTTCGATTAAATAGCCAGGCATTCTTTGTCTGTCCGAGCGCTTTCCACTGGCGAGCCCTCAGGGGCTGAATCCCACATCTTTGCGGATGCCTAGCGGCACGGCTGGAAGAGGCGCCCTTCCCGATCCGACTACGCCGCAACGGGTCGTGCGCCTGTCTCGCCGAAAAATTTATTTCGAACCCTACGGCTGGTTCCTGCCAACTCCGTGATTCCAGAGATTTTGCAAAATGGGGGGAGGGGGGACCCATGATTTTGGCTACCTGACGTGCAAACTACCGCACACCTCGCCGGAAATTCCCCGCAAAAAATAGATGTCAAAGAGCTTAAAACACTAAGTTATTTGAATTGAAAGACTTAGGACGGGACTCATCGCGCCTTGCGCGGCAGTCACGGCCTCGAACATCATTGCGCAATTTCGGGGCGGTGCGCAAGGCAACCAACCAATCCAATCGTCGGGAGAGTACACAAAGCCCTCTGTTCGGAAGGCAATCCAGTTGCCGCTAGAGTCGAAAAGGTTCTGCACGTACATGGCTGCACCCATCGGCCAAAGCCGTACGGACATTATCGCACCACGGGGCAAGCTTATATAAAGAAAGGCGCTGAAGAGCGCCCTTGGGTAGATACAAGAATAGCTGCAGCGGCGAAGGCCGCCTACGAATGGCCAAAAATTACGCTACGTGAAATTGCTGCCGATACTGCCGCTCAATCGTTTGCATCTGGTCTTTGAGCCGCAGCTTCAGCTTCTTCAGGCGGACTTCCTCAAGTTTTTCGTCTTCGCTGAGATAACGTTTTTGGGTGAGAGAATCAAGGCGAGTGGAATATTGCATATGCTCCTGAGCCAGCTTGCGGAACTCATCATGGTTGCTCAGAGCGTCATTCGAAGTCAGCATCCAGGCAGACCTCCAATAGGGGATCACTAAGCCCCAAACTTACCACAGCCTCAAAAAGGGTTCAATGCCAAATTCTGGTGCAGTCTCGTTGTGAGATGGGGCGCCGTTTGCGTCGGCGCTTCCTGTAATTCTCTTAATCCTCTGTATCTGTAAGATAATGAAGACGCCTCTACCCTATCATTCCTGCTGCAGCCGAATTAGAATGGTAGGTTCTCTCCAGTTTTCCGCGCATTCTGCGATTCTTACTGAGAAGGATTTAAGACATGGCCACTACTACTGCGGTTCCCAAGACCAGAATTTCTGGCGGCAGCTTTCTGCTGGAAGAGCGCCGTCCGGATGAAATCTTCACGCCCGAAGACTTTACGGAGCAGCAACAGCTGATCGGGCAGACCGCGGAAGAATTCACCGTCAACGAAATTCTGCCGAACATCGAGAAGATGGAGCACAAGGATTTTTCCATCTCGCGCGATCTGGTGAAGAAGGCCGGCGACCTGGGCCTGTCTGGGGTTGAGGTCCCCGAAGCCTACGGTGGCCTCGAAATGGACAAAGTGACTGCGGCGGTGATCGCCGACCACATCGCGCAATACGCGGGCTTCGCCACCACATGGGGCGCGCATAGCGGCATTGGCTTGCTGCCGCTGGTTTACTTTGGCACGGAAGAGCAGAAGCAGAAATATTTGCCGCGCCTGGCTGCCGGCGAAATTGTCGGCGCATATGCGTTGTCGGAAGCGTCGTCCGGTTCTGACGCTTTGAACTGCCGCGCCCGCGCGCAGCTCTCAGCCGATGGCAAGCATTACATTCTCAACGGCGAAAAGATGTGGATTACCAACGCCGGCTTCGCTGACCTGTTCACCGTTTTCGCAAAAATCGACGGGGAAAAGTTCACTGCTTTTCTGGTCGAGCGGGATTTCCCTGGATTCTCCATCGGCGCGGAGGAGCACAAGCTGGGCATTCGCGGATCTTCGACCTGTCCTATTATTTTGAACGACTGCAAGGTGCCTGCGGAAAACTTGCTGGGCGACATCGGCAAAGGGCACATCATCGCCTTCAACATTTTGAATATCGGCCGCTTCAAGTTGGGCGCCATGTGCGTGGGCGGAGGCCGCGTTTCGCTCGCACACGCCATCGCCTACGCCAAGCAGCGCAAGGCTTTCAGCAAAGTAATCGCCGACTTTGGCCTGGTGCGCGAAAAAATCGCCAACATGGCTACGCTGCTCTACGTCGGCGAATCGCTCGTCTATCGCACGGTCGGCATGATGGACGGCGCGCTCGGCGAGGTCGATAAATCCAGCGCGGACGCGATGAAGGAAACTCGCAAAGCCATCGAGGAATATGCGGTGGAGTGTTCGATCATTAAAGTTTGGGCCTCAGAGATGGTCGATTACGTGGTCGATGAGACGATGCAGATCTTTGGCGGCTACGGCTTTGTCGAGGAGTATCCGGCCGAGCGCGCTTATCGCGATGCCCGCATCAACCGCATCTTCGAAGGCACCAACGAAATCAATCGCCTCATCATTACCGGATTTTTGCTGAAGCGCGCCATGAGCGGGCAATTGCCGCTGATGCCCGCCATCAAGAAACTGATGGACGAAGTGCTCTCTGGTCCTTCGATGGGCGAGGAACTTGAGGGTCCGCTCGCCGAAGAACGCAAACTCGTCGGGCAGGCGAAGAAACTCGGTCTGTTCGCCGCCGGAGCAGCGACGCAGAAATATATGCAGGCGATTCAGGATCAGCAGGAGATCATGGGCGCGATCGCCGACATGACCATTGAAACTTATGCGATGGAATCGGCGGTGCTGCGCGCGCAGAAGATTGCGGAAACGAAAGGCGAAGCTGCCGCTGCTCTTCCGATCGCGATGGCCCGCGTTTACCTCACGCAGGCGATGGAGAAGGTCGAGTCAGCCGCGAAGAAAGTCATCGCTGCTGTCGCCGATGGCGACATGCTGCGCACTCAGCTGGCGATTCTGCGGCGGCTGGCGAAGTACGAGCCGTTCAACACGATTGAACTGCGGCAGCAGATCGCGCAGAAGATGCTTGAGCGCGGGAAGTACACGCTGGCTTAGGGCAGCCGACTTTTGTCGAGGGATTCTGCGATGCCAACTGTAAAAGCCGTCGACATGGCGAAGGAAGCTGGGATCGACCCGAAGCGATTCCGTCAGGCTTTGCGCGATGAACGCTTTTCTTGGCACGCGCACAACGAACGGTGGATAGTCAAAGCGGGAAGCGACGAGCACAAAGCGATGCAGTCGGTTTTGCACAAGATTTCGAGCTGAGAGAGTGCCAGGACATGCCGACACGTACGTTCACTGCAGTTCTACACAGAGAAGGCGACCTCTATGTTGCCAACTGCCCCGAAGCTGGCACGGTGAGCCAGGGAAATAGCGTAGAAAAAGCAGTCGCGAATCTAAAGGAAGCGACAGAGTTGTATGTGGAAGAGTTCCCTTCGAAGAAAGATCGTACGAGCTAATTTTGTTTCTTCAACTCTTCCATCACGCTCTGAATTAATTCTTTCGCGTCGGTCAAGCTCTTCATGATGATCTGGATGTCCATCACAGGCTTGCCCGGCCAGCGCTGGCTTTGGCAATAGACGCCGTGCTGGCCGACCAGCGCCATGGCATCGGTGATGGTGTCCATGGTCACGGCGAGGCGGCCGCGCGGTACGCCCATCATGGTCTCGTAATGTTCGAGTTCTTCCTGCTTTTCGTCGAATACCGGCATCTCAAGATTGTAACTTGCGTGTTCGAGAGTGCATAATTGCTTTCGGCGGACGAGTTCGCACGTCAAAGTAATCAGCAATTAGCAGTTAGCGAAAGACGATTCGATAGAGATCTCGTGAGACGAAAGTTGCTGAGTGCTAATTGCTAATTGCCAACTGCTAATCGCTAAATGCTTCTTCCCGGAGAAACCATGCAAAAACGAATTGCCCTTCCCGCGCTTTTTATCCTCCTCACCACCGCCGCGCTCGCCCAGATGGGCGGAAACAAACCCAGCCCGCCAGCTTCAACCACGTGCGATCTCGGGGGCGGCAAGACCATCAAGACCGACTACTCTAGCCCGCGCATGAAAGGCCGCAAAATTTATGGCGGGCTCGTGCCCTTTGGCGAGGTCTGGCGCACTGGCGCGAATGAGGCTACAACATTCGTTACCAGTTCCGACGTCGAAGTTGGCGGCAAGACTGTCCCCGCGGGCAGTTACACGATATTTACCGTCCCCAATGCCGACAAATGGACTCTGATCGTCAACAAGAAAACCGGCGAGTGGGGTATCCCGTATAAGTACGAGAGCGACGAACTTGCGCGTGTGGATATGAAGGTCTCAAAGCTTCCCGCGCCCGTCGAGAACTTCGCGATCACCTACGACAAGTCGGCGGGCGGTTGCACGATGAAGATCGACTGGGAGACGACGCGCGCAACGGTGAACATTTCGGCGAAGTGAGAACGCGTAGTAAGAAGCGCAGCGGCATTTTGTAGCGCCGGCGTCCCGGCGCTGTCGTGGGAGCGTCCCGCTCCCACGCTCGCTGCGAAATTACACTGCAGGCTTCCACCGCAGCACCGGCTTCCGCGCCGCCGCGGTTTCATCGAGGCGCGAAACCCGCGTGGAGTGCGGAGCGTCGAGCACGGTCTGCGCATCCTCTTCCACTTCTTCCGCAATCGACTTCATGGCATCGACGAACAAATCCATTTCTTCCTTCGACTCGCTCTCGGTAGGCTCGATCATCAGCGCGCCGGGCACGATCAGCGGAAACGCCGTCGTATACGGATGGAAGCCGTAGTCGATGAGGCGCTTGGCGATGTCCATGGTGCGGACGCCTTTTTTTGCCTGCAGCTTGTCGCTGAAAACAACTTCGTGCATGGTCGGCGTGGAATATGGCAGATCGTAAGTGCCCTCGAGGCCTTTGCGAATGTAGTTCGCGTTCAGTACCGCGTCTTCTGTCGTTTGCCGCAGACCGTCCGGCCCGTTGGCCTGGATATAGGCGAGGGCGCGGACAAACATTCCGAAGTTGCCGTAGAACGCGCGCACCCGCCCCACTGACTGCGGGCGATCGTAATCGAAGCCCAGCGTGCCATCGGCCTTGGTGACGACCACTGGCGTGGGCAAAAACGGCTCAAGAATTTTCTTGATCGCTACTGGCCCCGATCCCGGCCCACCGCCGCCATGCGGAGTGGAGAAAGTCTTGTGCAAGTTCAAGTGCATCACGTCGACGCCGAAATCGCCGGGGCGCACCTTGCCCACCAGCGCGTTCATGTTCGCGCCGTCCATGTAAAGCAGGCCGCCCTTGGAGTGCAGGATGTCGGCAATCTTGTGAATCTGCTGCTCGAACACTCCCAGCGTGTTGGGATTTGTGAGCATCAGCGCGGCGACATCTTCATTCATCTGCGCTTCGAGCGCGGCGATATCGACCATGCCACGTGAGTCTGACTTCAGATTCTCAACCGCGTAGTCGACCATCGCTGCGGTCGCCGGATTCGTTCCGTGGGCGGAGTCCGGAATCAGAATCTTTTTTCGTGGACGTCCCTGCGCATGGTGATAGGCCCGCACCATGAGCAGCCCGGTCATCTCGCCGTGCGCGCCCGCCGCCGGCTGCATCGTGATCGCATCCATTCCGGTAATGTCGATCAGGCACTCGCTCAACGTTTTCAGAATGCGCAGTGCGCCTTGCGAAATCTTCTCTGGCTGGTAGGGATGCCCGTTCGCAATTCCCTCCACTCGCGCCACAGCTTCATTCACGCGCGGGTTGTACTTCATCGTGCACGAGCCCAGCGGATACATACCGAGATCAATCGCATAGTTCCACGTGGAAAGCCGCGTGAAGTGGCGAATGATTTCGATCTCGCTCACTTCGGGCATGTTGCCTAAGTCTTTTCTCTCCGATGAACCGAGGAGCTTCGAGACATCCACTTCCGGAACGTCAAGCGGCGGTAACTTCCACGCAGCTTTACCCGGAGAAGATTTTTCGAAGATGAGTCCTTCGTTCTGATTGACGTGGCGCGTGGCTTTGCGAATCATGTTCTTCATCGCGCCACCTCTACGACGCCAGCTTCCTCTTTCGCGGGTGCAGATGGCGCCGACCGCTTACTCTCAGCCACCAACCCGACAGCCGTATCGATCGCGCTGCGCGTAGTTAGTTCCGTGCAGCACCACAGCGCCGCGTTCCCCAACTCCGGATAGAACTTCTTCAGCGGCAAGCCTCCAACCACTTTGTGTTCGAGCAGCCGGTTGTTGATGGCACGAGGATCTTCGTCGGTCTGCAACACGAACTCGTTGAAGCGAGGAGAGCCGGCAAACAGCAACTTGCCGTGCTTCGCGAACTGCGCCGCCGCATATGCCGTCTTCGCCAGATTCTGTTTGGCCAGTTCCTTCAATCCAACTTTGCCGTAAACGTTCATGAAAATGTTGACCATTAACGCGACCAGCGCCTGGTTGGTGCAGATATTCGATGTCGCCTTTTCGCGCCGGATGTGCTGCTCGCGCGTGGCCAGCGTGAGAACGAATCCACGCCTGCCCTGTTTGTCGACGGTCTGGCCGACTAGCCGGCCCGGCATCTGCCGCACAAATTTCTCCCGCGTGGCGATCACTCCACAATAAGGACCGCCAAATCCCAGCGGCACGCCAAACGATTGCGCTTCCATGGCGATGACATCGGCCTTACGTGGCGGCTCAACAATTCCCAGCGATACTGCCTCGGCTATCGAAACTACTAACATCGCGCCGTGCTTGTGGGCGATCTCGGCAATTGCGGCTACATCTTCAATCGTGCCAAAGAAATTCGGTGACTGGATCAGCACGCACGCTGTCTCTGGTGTGATCGACTTCTCCAGCTCGCTGAGGTTCACCCGCCCCTCGTCCGTGAAACCCGCGACCGACAGCGGCATTCCTTGATGCGTCGCGTAGGTCGCGAGCACTTCGCGATACTCCGGATGCAGACTGCGCGCCACAACTACCGACCGTCGGCCCGTCAGCCGCACCGCCATCATTACCGCTTCAGCCGCGGCCGTTGAGCCGTCGTACATGGAAGCGTTCGCCACTTCCATACCCGTCAGCTCGCAGATCATCGTCTGAAATTCAAAAATGGATTGCAGCGTGCCCTGAGAAATCTCCGCCTGGTAAGGCGTATAGGCGGTGAGAAATTCGCCGCGTGAGATCAGCGAATCAATAATGATGGGCCGATAATGGGCGTAAGCGCCCGCGCCCAGAAAACTGGTATAGCCCTCGCCGTTTTCGCGCGAACGCTCGCGGAAGTAGTCCACGATTTCCGACTCCGCCATCTGGCGCGGAACTTTGAGGTCGCGGCTCAGGCGATATTCCGCGGGAATGGGGGCAAATAATTCGTCGACCGAGCGCAAGCCAATGGCCTTCAGCATGGCTTCGCGGTCGGCGGGAGATTTCGGTAAATAGCGCATAGGAAGTTGATTAGATGTAACTCGAGGTCGATTGGATTGTGAGGCCGCGCGCCAGTTCGCCGGGTCTACAAAACCGTTCAGTGGCCGGCTTCTTCCGCCACAAACTTCTCGTAATCAGCAGCGGAAAGCAGCGCATCCAATTCGCCCGGATTCTTCAGCGTGATCTTCATCATCCACGAACCGTGCGGATCCTTATTCACATTCTCGGGCGAAGTAGCCAGATCGGCGTTCGTCTCGGTGACCGTGCCTGTGGCAGGAGCATACAAATCCGACACCGCCTTCACCGACTCAACCGTGCCAAACCCCTTGCCGGCCGCCAGTTCCGCGCCCACCTTGGGCAGTTCGACGAATACGATGTCCCCCAACGCTTCCTGCGCATGGTCGGTAATGCCGATAGCGGCAGTCGTTCCACTCGCTTGAATCCACTCGTGCGATTTGCTGTACTTGCGATCTGTTGGATAGGCCATGATTGCTTTTTCACCTCCTAGCTTCTAGCTACTAGCTCCTGCGAATTCCTCCGCGTCCTCGGCGTCCGCTGCGGTTTTCATTTCTTTGGACGCTTATAAAAAGGTGTCGGCACCACCTGTGCTCCCACGCCTTGCCCGCGAATCTCGACTTTCACTGTCGTGCCGACGGCCGCGAACTCAAGCGGCACATAAGCGAGCGCAATATTCTTCTTGAGGAAAGGTGCGGGCGAACCGCTGGTCACGTATCCGATCTCGCGGCCTCCGCTATCGAGCACCTTATATCCATCGCGCGCGATTCCACGCTCGACCATCTCTAACCCAACCAGAGTTCGCGTCACGCCTTCGGCTTTCGCTTTTTCCAGCGCCGCGCGGCCGATGAACTCCGGCTTTTCCATTTTGCAGAAACGATCGAGCCCCGCTTCCCAAACATTAATCGTATCGGAAATTTCGTGTCCGTAGAGCGGCAGCTTGCCTTCAAGGCGCAAAGTGTTGCGCGCGCCCAGGCCGCACGGCACGATGCCAAATTCTTTGCCCGCGCTCAGAATTTCGTTCCAGGCACGCGCGCTGGTGGCCTCATCTGCTGGAATGTAAATCTCGAATCCATCTTCGGCGGTGTATCCCGTGCGCGCAATCAGAATATTCTTCAGTCCGCAGACCGTCCCGCGCGTGATCCAGTAAAACTTCACCGCGCTCAAATCGGCGTCCGTCAGCTTCTGCAGTGTATCGACGCCTTTCGGTCCCTGAATGGCGATCTGCGTGAAGTCGTCTGATAGATTCTCCACCGCGCAATCGAACTGCCGCGTGTTGTCGCGCACCCAGTTGAAATCTTTCTCGCGCGTGCCCGCGTTGATCACCAGCAGATACTCTTCTTCCCCAAGCCGGTGAACGATCACATCGTCCACAAACGTGCCCTGCGGATAGAGCAGCGCGGAATACTGCGCCTGCCCAATCGCCAACCGCGAAGCGTCGTTCATGGAAATGTGCTGCACCGCAGCCAGCGCCTGAGGCCCCGCCAGGCGAATGTCGCCCATGTGGCTGACATCGAAAATGCCGACACCCGTGCGCACCGCCATGTGCTCATTGATGATTCCGCCGCCGATCGATGCCGGGTATTCGACCGGCATATCCCAGCCATTGAAGTCGACCATCTTCGCGCCCATCTGGCGATGGACGGCGTTCAGCGCAGTCTTGCGCACGGCAGGCGTGGTCGTCTCAACCGCGGGCGTCTTTACGGAGGACAAGCGAGACCTCAATCAGCGCAGGAGCGGCCTGCAGGATGGTGACTGATTACCGTATCACGCGCTTTTTCGGCGGGTCAAACGGGAAGAGCTTTTAACACAGAGGACACAGAGGACACGGAGGAAATCAAGGTTTTCCTTACCCTATGAAACCCTGTGTCCTCTGTGTTTAGGATTTTCCTATCTTCCGAACTGCACCGTGACATGCGCCCCGGCGGCCACGTGCGTTCCCGCTAACGGAGATTGCAGCCGCGCCACGCCGCTGCCCACGGCTTCCAGCTCGAGGCCAGCTTCCTGCGCGGCTTCCACGGCGCCGCGCACGGTCTTGCCCACGAACGACGGCACTTCGATTCCGCCTTGCTCGACATCCAGGACAACGGTCCCGGTCGCTGGCAACTGCGGTTGCGCAGAGGCGCTCGCTGTCGATTGATCTGCTTGTAAATGATCTGCGCGAGAATGATCTGCCGGCAAATGATCTGCCGACGAATGATCGGAGCTTGCCGCGCTGGGCGCAGTTTCAATTTCACGCATCGCTGCCTGCACGACACTGCCCTCACTGCCGGCCGAGGGCTTTGGCGCGCTTGCCACGCTTGCTTTTCCAGTCTGCGCCGAATCCCCATTCACCTCCGCTGTCTCGAGCGGCTCGCCGGGATGGTCCGGCGTTCCTTCGTCCAAATCGTTGTCCTTCACCTTCGCTTGCGCCAGCAGTTGATGGTTCGGCGCCAGCGGAAGATCGTGTGGCGTGTGCAGATATTCGAGCACCTGCTGCGTGACGCGGCGAAATACTGGCGCGGATACTTGCCCGCCTTGATGCAGGCCCACGGCCGAATCCAGAATCACAGCTACAACAATCTGCGGATTATTCAGAGGCGCGAATCCCGCGAACGATCCGATATATTTCGTCTTGGAATACGCTCCCGTTGCCGGATCCACCTTCTGCGCCGTTCCAGTCTTCCCCGCCGACGTATAGCCTTCCAGAATCGCCTTGCGTCCCGTGCCTTCGAGCACAACTTTCTGCATCATCGAACGCATCTCGGCCGCGGTGAAACTCGAAATTACCCTGTGCGACGCTCCGGGATGAAACGCCACCGTCTGCGGCGTGCCCTGCGGCTCAACTTTTCCCGCGACAATGCGCGGCGCGATCCACACGCCATCGTTAGCGAAAGTCGAGATCAATCCCGCCAACTGAATCGGTGAAATTCCAATCTCCTGCCCCATGGAAATCGCCGCAATCGAAACCTTCGACCAGCGGCTCACCGGCTTCGTCATTCCGCGCGTCTCGCCCGGCAGCTCGATTCCCGTCTGCTGCCCGAATCCATAGGCGCGAATGTATTTGTAGAAACGATCTTCGCCGAGACGCAGCGCAATTTTAATCGCGCCCACGTCGCTCGATTCCGCCAGCACGCCCCACACCGGCAACAATCCATGCGGCTTCGAGTCGCGAATGCGCATGCCGTTGTAGACGATCGACCCCATCTGGCAATCGAAAACTTCATCCGGATTCGTCAGCCTTTCTTCGAGCGCCGCCGAAATCGTCACCAGCTTAAAAGTCGACCCAGGCTCGTACACATAACTCACGGCGCGGTTGGTCAGCGCGCCGGGCGTGATTTCTTTGCGCCGATTCGGATTGAACGTCGGCCGGTTGGCCAGCGCCAGAATTTCTCCGGTATGCGGATTCTCCACGATCACCGTGCCGGTGATCGCCTGCGTATCATGAATCGCCTGATCCAATTCTTTCTCGGCGATGTACTGAATATTCTTGTCGATGGTCAGCACCAGACTCTGGCCTGGCTCCGGCTGCTTCTCCACGTCAGAAAACCACTTCCGGCGCGCATCGACCGAGATAAACATCTTGCCCGCGCGGCCGCGCAATTCGTCGTCGAACGCATGCTCGATGCCGCTCTGCCCGGAGTCTTCCATCCCGACAGTTCCAACCACTTGCGCTCCCAGATCGCGCGCCGGATAAAAACGCTTCGGCTCTTTTTGAAAATGAATTCCCTGCAGGCGAAGCGACTTGATTCGCTCGATGGTCTCGTCATCGGCTTTACGCGCTACCCAGCAAAACGTTTTATGGTTGCGGCAGTCAGCGAGCACCACATTGTGGTCGTCACCCGTGATGCGCGTGATGAGCGAAACCGCCGTGGGCAGGTCTTTCACTTCGCTGGGCACAGCGAAGGCCGAATCAACAAGGACGGACATCGCCAACTCGTGCCCGCCTCGATCATAAATGACGCCGCGCTTGGCGGAGAGCGGAATCGCCCGCTGCTGCTGATGTTCGGCCTGCTTCACGAAGCTGCCGTAGCGGAAGATTTGCAAATAAATCAGCCGCCCGCAAATGGCGATGCACCAGAACAACAGCATCGCGCCCATCAGGTAAAGGCGGGACTTCTTGCCGAGATTGGGATCACTTGCCATAACTGTTCCTTGTCAGTCCGACGCCGCTCAAAACTAAAAATGCCTTGTCATTCCGACGATGCGCGGAGCGCAGAGGAGGAACCTGCTGTTTGCCGGCGCCGGAAACAGCGGGTTCCTCGTCGCATTCGCTCCTCGGAATGACAAACTAAATTTGTGTTTAGACAAACATGGCGGACCACCGTAAGGCGGACCGCCAAATAAATTCGTGTGGGGACAGCCGCCCTCGACTGTCCGCCGAGCCTGCACTTCACAAGGAAGCTCGGCTGGTTTCTTTCTGCGCGCTACTGCCCGGTCAACACCAGTCCCGGCTCGGCACTAGCCATCACCGGTGCGTTCGAATCCGCCGCCGCGCTATCCATGCGGATCACCTGCCCCGGCTCCGGCGGCACCAACCCCATCCGCCGCGCCATCATGTCGATTCGTTCCGGATCGCGCAGTGAAGCATCTTCCAGTCGCAACGCGCGATTCATTTCGGTGAGGTCGTCGAGTTGCCGCTTCGATGACTCGATCTGATATCCATATTCAATCGCCCGGAAATGCTGCCAGGCATAGGTGAACACCAGCAGAAACAGGCAAGCCAGCGCCGTGCCGAACTGCTTCATCTCCCGATTGCGCCCAGGGTCTTCCACTTTCACCAGCCGCGAGTTGTCGATCGCCTTGGCGAAATAAATTTCAGGCGTTCCGGTGAAGAACATATTGCGCCGCGCTGCCGGGATTGCACTTCGAATTGCCGCCGCTGCCGCTGCCATTTATGCCGCTCCTGCGTAAGCCGGTTCACTGCGCATTTCTGGAACTTGCAACTCGAACATCCGCCGCAGTTCCATTTCGTCGACGACGCGCTTCTGAAACGCTCCCCGCTCGGCCCGCTCCACCGTCGCCATCAAATCGTTAATCAATGTTCCCGTGTACATGGTTCCTGTATACATTCCCCAACCTCAGCCTCGGATTCCTACCACGGAACCTTTAAACCCGGCTTTCGGCTTTCGCCCACCGGAATTTCTCCCAGCGGATCTTCGTCCGCCTTCTTTGAACCTGAACTCCCGGCACGCCATTACAGCTGTGCCGGGGACTCCGGCAGTTTTTCCGGAATCAAACTCTTGAGCCGGCTTCCGCCTTCCGGCTCTCGGCTTCCGGTAGCCTGAAGCCGGACGCCGCTTCTAAATTCGTTCCGCCGCTCGCATTTTCGCGCTGCGTGCCCGCGGATTGCGATCTTGCTCTTCTAAAGATGCCGTCACCGGTTTCTTGGTCAGCACCCGGAAGTACTTGTCCTTAATCGCGCCCTCGCGGAAGGCATCCTTTACGATGCGATCTTCCAGCGAATGAAAACTGATCACCACCACGCGTCCCCCTGGTTTCAGAATCCGCGGCGCCGCATCCAGCAGCGCCTTCAGATCGTCCAGTTCGCGGTTTACGAAGATTCGAAGAGCTTGAAACGTTAAAGTCGCTGGATGAATTCGCCTCTGGTCATATTTATTTCGACCCGGATTCATTGGCCGGGCCGCGGCCGATATTACCTCGGCAAGATGTGCCGTAGATCGTATCGGCCGCGACCGGCAAATGGCTCTGGCGATTCTCCGCGACCTCCTTTCCTCTCCGAATTCGTAAATCACATCGGCAAGCTCGCGCTCGTCGAGGTGGTTTACCACTTGTTCGGCGGTTCGCTCACTCTGCGGGTCCATCCGCATGTCGAGCGGTCCATCCGCCTGAAAACTAAATCCGCGTGCCGCATCGGAAAGCTGCAAACTGCTTACTCCAATGTCGGCGAGAATGCCGTCAATCTTGCCGATCGTCGTTGGTCGTTGGTCGTTCGCCAACTCTGCAAACGATCCGTGTCTCAGTTCCACTCGCGGCCAATCGTTTTGGCCAACGACTAACGACGAACGACCAAGGACGCTTTTCGCAATCTCCAGCGCCGCTGGATCCTTATCGAGCCCAATCAAATGTCCCGGTGCGCCGAGGCGTTTTGCGATTTCGTAACTGTGCCCGCCCAAGCCCACCGTGGCGTCGATATAGGTCCCGCCACGCCGCACGTTTAAAAAGTCGATCGCTTCTTTTAAAAGAACCGGAACATGACTTGGTGAAAGTTGGCTCACTTCCCTTCCACCACCATGCCCAACCCCCTGAGGGGTGTCTGTTGATCCCTCGCCCACTAGATGCCCAGTTCGTCGAGCGTCTTCTCATCATCAGAAGTGAACGGCTGCTCTGCGATCTCGTTGCGATACGCTTCCAGGTTGCGCACTAACAAACGGTTCAGGTTGCCGGTCACAGCCACTTCGCCTTTGATACTGGCCGCGTCGCGCAACAATTGCGGAATCAGCAACCGCCCCTGTCCATCCATTTCCACCTGCTGGCCCCAGTAGTTCACCCGGTCGAGAAATTTCTTTTTCGTAGGGTTGTAATTCGACAGCCCCGCCAGTTTCTGCTCGATCCGCTCCCATTCTTCGAAGGGATATATTTCGGCAACCTTGCCGTCGACGCTCGTGATATAGAATTGCGTGTTGTACTTCTCGTCGATCACCCGCTTGAACTCCGCCGGGACTTTCAACCGTCCCTTTTCGTCGACGCGAGTTGGGTGATTGCCGCGAAACATTTTGTCTTTCTATGTCTGTCATCCAGAAACGACAATCGCTTGTTATCCAGAGGCGACGATCACCTCTTACGCTTGTCATCCTGAGGCGACGTTCTGTGTCGCCGAAGGATCTCCGGACCAAAACTGCTACCGAGGAGGTAAAAGCAACGCAAAACAGGGTCAAACTTCGTTGGTTCGGGCTGTTTCTCGGGCTTTTGGGTCGGTTTCCCACCGGCTCCTCGTTTTCAGCTTCCCGTTCCCACGACCTTAACTATCTTGACCACTCCGTACCACTTTGTTCCACATTTTACCCGTAAGTCATTGATTGTCAAGCACAAACTTGAAGGTTGGGTTCCCACTATAGGACTGATTCGGCAAAGCGCGAGGACTTGTGGTTAACTAAAAATACGACCACAAGATGTAGGGTTTACACTTCTGGTTCATTCGCTATTTGTTCGCTTAGATTTTTCTTGCACTCCGCGCTGGTAGCCCTCTTCCCTGTGGAAATTTGTCAAGGCGGGCCGTTTCCGCCTAATTATCGCAACACTGGATAAACCGGAAAGCATCGAAGCAGCCATTCTTAAGTTAGGAGACAGCGCGGTAATTTCGTTTCACCAGCCAGCTCGGCCTCGATGCCCTACCAACTTCAATTCGCCGACTGGGTTCCCGTTCCAGTTTCTGAGGTTTTCGCTTTTTTCGCCGACCCCGAGAATCTGCCGCGCCTGATGCCGCCACAACTTCAAACTAAAGTCGATGGCTTTCAGTTGGTTGCGCCGCCTCCTCCACCATCGCAGAATCTGAATCCGATTGAAGTTCATCACGTTGCTGGCGCCGGATCGATCATCGACACTTCCCTGCGCCGATCAGTTGGCTCTCCTGGCGCCGCAAGTGGACCGCCGCCATTACCGAATTCGAATGGAACCATCACTTCGCCGACGTGCAGCAGAAAGGTCCATTCAAACGATGGCATCATCGTCACGAATTTTCAGAGGACGATCGCAATGGTTTCCACGGCACGCTCGTGCGCGATGTCATTGAATACGAAGTTGGATTTGGCCCATTAGGCGCGCTCGCCAATACTCTCTTTGTCCATCGGCGAATTAGCCAGACCTTCGCTCACCGTCAAAAAATGCTTCCCAAGCTGTTTGCCGAAGGTGTTCGAAGTAGTACGGCTGTGAACAAATCACAATAGCATCCGTCCCGCACCCTGCTTGTTATTTGCCCTCCCGAAAAACGGGTGTACACTTCTCCCGTTCAAATCAGCAAACAGTCACGGAGGCGCTTATGCATCTGAACCGAAGCAGAATTTGGCTCGGCGGTTTGGCCGGAGGCGTGGTCTGGAATGCGTGGAGTTTTGCGGTAAACCGTTTCGTCGTGACCGACGCGCGCTATCTGGCGGCGCAGAATGCTGGACTCTTTCTGAAGACGCCGCGCTATCCCATGTTCATCGTTCAATGGATCGTGCTTGTATTTATTTTGGCGATCGCGGTTTCGCATCTTTACGCTTGGGCTCGTGCAGGTCTGGGCCCTGGTCCCGGCACCGCACTCAAGATAGGTTTTCTCTCGGGCTTCTTCGCTGGGTTTCCAAATAATTTCGCGCAAGAAACTTGGTCCGCGGTCGACCGCGCCCTGCCGTTTGGCTGGATGATCGAAATGTGGTTCGGCGCGATTCTAGCCGCGTTGGTGGCGGGCTGGCTCTACAAGGACTAGAGAAGCCGCAAATGAAAACCGCAGAGGACGCCAAGGACGCGGAGAATTCTGAAGCGTAAGCACCGGAGTACGAATAACGCACTCGTTCCGTGGGACTTCCCCATTTTCGCTCGGCGTACTCCGCGTCCTCTGCGGTTTTTATTTATCTATCTGCTATTTCACCGGCTCAACGAAAACGGCCGTGCCGTAGGCAAGCACTTCGGTGACGCCCTGCATCACTTCGGTTGCGTCATAGCGTGCGCCCACCACGGCGTTACCGCCCAGTTCGGCGGCGTGCTGCAGAATCAGATCGAAGGCCTCCCCGCGAGTCTTCTCGCACAGGTTCGTGAGCAACGTGATGTTGCCGCCAACCAGCGTCTGCAATCCCGCGCCAATCGTGCCGAAGATCGAGCGCGAGCGCACTACGATACCGCGCACTACTCCGAGCGTGCGCGTCACGCGAAAACCATCCAGTTCGAACTGCGTCGTCACCATGTTGTGCGCTACCATCCGCCCACCACCTGCATAGCTGGTTGCCATCGCTTATTCCTTTCCAAGTACGCGTTCGCGATCGTTCGTCGAGCAGCTAACTATAACGCGAATCTCCAGAAGAATGAATCGCAGACACACTCAGCGCTCTCCGCGAGGCGTTCTTCGCGGCCTCCGCGTTGCAAGGTTTTGATTTGATGCGGACGAAGCACAAACTTTAAGCGCGGAATATCGCGGAGAACCCCCGCGAAGGTCGCTGATAGAATGCGATCCAGTTCACTCGAGCGCAGATGCAATGATGAACCCCTGCGAAGACGCATCGTACTCGACGCGCAACACATTCGGCTTGCAGCAGACCTGGCAGTCCTCGACGTAAGTCTGTCGGCGCCCGGCGGATTCGTCCACGGCGGTAGAATTCCATTCGCCGCACCCCGCACATTGAAAACCCGTCTCCATGAAAGCAATTATCTCTCACTGCGATCGCAGGGAGACTTTCTACTATATTCCATAGAATTAACCTGTCGGTTATAGCTCGAAGGGATCGCCGATTTCTCTCCAGAGTTGATTTAAGCCCCTCCGAGTTGGCGGACGGGGAAAAACATCCTCTGCCCTGCAAACATCGCCGTACGGCGCTGCAAACTATCCCTGCTGATCGTTTTACGCGCGGCCGAGACTTCAATTTCGCGCGCAGTCAGCTCGCACCTCGCAACCTCTCCACAATAGCTCATAGTTTTCAACGACTTCTACCTAGCGTCAACAACTTGCGGCGAAGATCAACGACCTACACCAACTTTCAACAACTTAGCTCGTGCCTTCGGAAATCTATCCACATCGCGGGCTGAACTCAGCGCACGGCATATCACCAGCGCAACTGCCGCAGGTATTCGTAACTGGTCTTGATGCTTTCGAACGGAGCTGCTGGTTTGTCGTATTCGACGATGTAATGCTTGATCCCTGCCCTCTCAGACTGCGCGAAGATTTTCTTCCAGTCGATGATGCCGCTGCCCACTTCCGTCATGTCCTTCATCGAGTCGCCGAAGTTCTGGCCTCCGGACGCGGAAACTTTTGGCATCTTTTTCACATCCTTGATATGCACCAGCGGAAAGCGCCCGGGATAGCGATCGAAGTATTGGAGCGGATCGCCGCCGCCGACGACGATCCAGCAGAGGTCGAGTTCCATCTTGACCAGGTTTGCGTCGCAGGTTTCCAGGAGAAAATCGTACGGCAGTTTTCCTTTTAGTGAGTTTTCGTTTGGCAGGAACTCGAACCAGTGATTGTGATAGGCGAACTGGATGCCCGCCTTCTTGCTGACTTCTCCAGCGCGGTTGAAAGTTTCGGCGGCGCGATGCCAGCCGTCCTCTTGTTTGCGGATTTCTTCCGGGATCCAGGGACAAACGATGTAACTATGCCCGATGATTTTGGCGAACTCGATTTGAGCTGGCAACTTTTCGCCGAGGACATCCCATGAAACGTGGCAGGCGGGCGAGACCAGGCCATGCCGGTCGATGGCGGCGCGAACCTCTTTAGGCGAGCGATCGAAATATCCGGCGAATTCGACTTCCTTGTAGCCGATGGCGGCAACCTTGGCCAGAGTGCCCTCGAAATCGGACTTCATCTGATCGCGCACGGTATAAAGTTGCACGCCGAGTTTTTCTATTTTGTGTTCCTCGGCAGCCCACGCTATGCGATGGCTGGACAACATTGCGGCGGTTAAGATTGCAGCAGTTTCTAGAAAAGCTCGGCGATCCATCATTTGTCTTCGTGAGGCGTGTACGCACGTCGATTGTACGCAGGGCGGCAAAGTTCAAACCCAAAATCTTTAACACAGAGGACACGGGGGATCACAGGGTAACCCGCGCACTTGTGACTTCTGAGTTGCGCTTGTAGCACTTACAGTGTTTGCCCTAGTTCGAAAGTCGTATTACAAATTAGACTCTGTTTACGATTCGAGTCGGTTTCAGTTCCCGGTTGCGGAGACGTAATCTCTGCCAACCCCGAAAGGTTTGCTTTGCAACATTTAAGTCCGCATGACGTGATGACTATGTTCATGGCGCTGGCCACGCTGCTGGGCTGCGCCAAGCTGGCTGCCGAGTTGATGCAGAAAATCGGCCAGCCTCCGATTCTAGGCGAAATTTCGGTTGGAATTTTTCTGGGACCGACCGTGCTCGGTCACTACCGCCCTCACCTTTATGAAACGCTGTTCCCAACGACCGGACCGATGCCGATCGTGCTCGATACTGTCACCACGCTGGGCGTTGTGTTCTTTCTGCTGACTGCCGGCCTTGAGATCGACTTGCGCAGCATCTTCCGCCAGGGCAAGAGTGCGTTGCTGGTGAGTATTTTTGGCGTGGCTTTTCCTTTCGGTGCGGGCTTTCTGGCGGCAGAAGTTTTTCCTCAGTACATGGGCGCGGAGTCTGGCGCCAATCCCTTAATCTTTGCGCTCTTCGTGGGTACGGCGTTGTCGATTTCGGCGCTGCCTGTAATCGCGAAGATCCTGATGGACCTCAATCTTTTGCGCACCGAGATGGGGACTGTGATCATCTCGTCGGCGATGTTCGACGATCTGGTGGGATGGATTCTGTTCTCGTTTGTGCTGGGGATGATGCATCCTCCGGCGGGCGGCAGCATTGGCGACGGAGTGAAGCACACCATCATTCTGGTGCTGATGTTTGTGGGACTTACGCTGACTGTGGGGCGCTGGCTGATCGATAAAATTTTGCCCGTGTTGCAGGCGCATACGTCGTGGCCGGGCGGCGTGATTGGATTCATCTTCACGCTTACCATGGCGGGCGCGGCATTCACTGAATACGCCGGCATTCATGCGGTGTTTGGAGCGTTCGTGGTTGGCATCGCGGTGGGCGAGTCGGGACACCTACGCAAGCGGACCGCGCAGGCCATTCACCAGATCGTCACCAATGTGTTTGCGCCGTTTTTCTTTGCCAGCATTGGATTGCGAACCAATTTTGTTTCGAACTTTCATTTGGGATTGACCGCAACGGTGATCGGAGTCGCTTGCGTCGGAAAGCTATTGGGAGCAGGCTGGGGCGCGCGCCTGGGCGGGATGGACAAGACGTCATCGCTGGCGGTGGGGCTGGCCATGAATGCACGCGGCGCCATGGAAATTATTCTAGGGATCCTGGCGCTGCAGGCGGGATTGATCCGGGAGAACATGTTTGTCGCGATGGTGATTATGGCCTTGTTCACGTCTCTCGTATCCGCCCCGGCTATTCACTTTTTGATCCATCGGAGGCGGAAGCTCACGTTGAGGGATACGGTGGAGGCAAAATTATTTTTGCCTAAACTGACGGCGACGACGCGGATCGGAGCGCTGCGGGAGATGTGTGAAGTGGCAGCCGAGGCGGTGAGCAACGCTCCGGAAAGATTGCTGCGGCTCGTATCGGAACGCGAGCGTGTGCTGCCGAGCGGATGGGAAGATGAATTGGCGGTGCCGAATGCGCGCGTGAATGGATTAACGCGGCCGCTGGTGGTGGTGGCGAAATCGGAAGGGATTGATTTTAATGCGCGTGATGGCAAGCCCGCACGGCTGATTATCATGATTCTAACGGGGGATAACCAGTCGCAACACGATTTGCTGGGGGATGCCAGCGAGTTATTCAGCAACAAAGAAGCGGTAGAGCGAGCGGTGAACGCGAAAAGCTTTCTGGAACTGGCAGCGGCGTTAAACGCGCCGGTGCAGTAGGCGGGCGGGGGAGGGCTGAGGTTCCCGCCAACTGCACCGACTGGCTTGCGGATTCAGGCTGAAACGCTGAGACCTCCGCTGGGGGAAGCGCCGCTCGGCGCACTGCGCCGGGTGTGAAAATACTGCTGGATTTGCTGGTTCAATGTGCTGCTGGAAACGGCTGATGTCGACATAGGTGTCTCCTCAGAAATCGGTGGATCTGACAAGGAACGTCTCTACGTTCTTGCCATCCAATGGCCATATCGGCTTAGGAATTGCAAACTTTAGGGTTCGCGGAAATTTCGCGCGAACCAATCGATAGGATTGCTTAGTTTCATCCTTCTTCTCCTTTATCATGTCTCATGGACGAGACGCCGTTGTGGGCGACGAACGATCAGCAGGCGCGGCTGTTAGAGCTTACCGCTGAGACCTCGGATTCTGCCAAAGAACTTCCTCTACGCCGCGACGTTCGTTCGCTGGGAATTCTGCTGGGCTCCGTGCTGGTGGAGCAGTCTGGCGAACCGCTGCTGGACGCGGTCGAGCGACTGCGGCGATTGCTGATCCGGCATCGAGAGCCGGCCAGCCCGCAGCCTGGCAATACGCAACAGGACACGGATGACGATAATCTAGATGACGATGATCTGATGGCGCAGGCGCGCGCGATTATCGCCCAGCTTCCTGTCGAAGACGCCTACAAGATCACGAAGGCGTTCGCGATTTATTTCGAGCTGACGAATCTCGCGGAAACCAATCATCGCAAGCGCCGCCGGCGGGCTGCGCGGCTGTATGAAGAGCATGTGCCTTTGCCCGGCTCTTTTCGCGGAACGCTGCTGCGATTAAGAACAGCGGGAGTCGACGCGCAGCAGGCGCTTGCAGCATTCAAGAAAATTGAAGTCACGCCGGTCTTTACCGCGCACCCTACCGAGGTTGCGCGCAGAACCGTGCTCAGCAAGCGGCGAAATATTGCCCGCTTTCTCGAGGACCTTGATCGTCTGCCTCTGTCGAGCGCCGATGCCGGCGAGTTGGAACGGCAGATCGGCGCCGAGATTACCGCTCTCTGGCAGACCGATGAAGTGCGGCTCATCAAGCCCAGCGTGACCGACGAGATTCGCATGGGCCTCGATCCCTATCCGATGACGCTGTTTGATACTCTGCCCAAAATTTATGCCGAGATGGCCGACTCTTTTCGGGAGGTCTATGGCCTTGAACTGGGCGAGCGGGAATTGCCTGGCGTACTTTCTTTTGGCTCGTGGGTTGGCGGCGATCGCGATGGCAATCCATTTGTGACCGCGGCATGCACTCGCGACGCTCTGCAAATGGCCCGCAATGTGATCATCGACCACTACCTTGGTCAGATCTCGAAGGCCGCGGGCCTTCTCAGTTCTTCGACGCGGCAGGCGGGCACATCGGCGGCATTGCGCGAACGGCTGAAAGAGTATGAAGCGCGGTTGTCCTCAGGGCGCGTGCGGAGGATTTCCCAAGCTGAAAGTTATCGTTTGTTTTTGGAGTTAGTCGAGATACGCCTGCGGGCCTCGAGAAAAGTTCCGCCGGCATTTCCCGCTTATAAAGACTGCGCTGAATTTGCCGCCGACATCGAATTGATCAGAGATAGTCTCGGCGAAAATCAGGGAGGCCGGCTGGCTGAGCTTGCGATCGATCCGTTATTGCGCGCCGTGCAAACTTTTGGATTTCACCTTCACACTCTCGATATTCGCCAGCATGCGTCCGTTCTTTCGGAGGCCCTCGCTGAATTGACGGCGGCTGCGGGAAGTCCTGGGGCATCTTTGGGACCGGCGGGTTCTCAAGGTTTTTCTGAGGCATCACGCGAAATCATGAATACCTTTCAGAGCCTGGCGCAGCTAAAACAAAATTATCCTCCGGGAGCGGTGCGTACATTTATCGTCAGCAATACGCAAAACGAGCAGGACATTTTTAATGTGGTTCGCCTGGCCGCGATTTGCGGACTCCACGTTCGCGGTAATGGAGATGATCCTGGTGTGATGCCCGTCCCGTTATTCGAGTCGATTGAAGCTTTGCGTTCTTCGGCGGACGTAATGCGGCGCATTTGGAAGTCGCCGGAGTATGCTCCGTTGCTCGATTCCTGGGGACGCTCGCAGGAAGCCATGCTCGGATATTCGGATTCCAACAAAGACGGCGGAATGCTCACAAGCACGTGGGAATTGCACAAAGCTCATCGCGCGTTGCATCAGGCGGCACGCGAATGCGGCGTGAACCTGCGACTGTTTCACGGGCGCGGCGGCACTGTGGGACGCGGAGGCGGACCGACGCACGCGGCGATTCTGGCGCAGCCCGCGGGAGATTTCTCAGGCCAGATTCGAATTACGGAGCAAGGCGAAGTGCTCAACTGGAAATATTCCGATCCGGTTCTTGCGGAGTGGAATCTGGAATTGATGATCGCTGCTTCGCTCGAGGCGCTGACCCGGCCGGACGCTCAGCTCGCGAATGAAACTTCGCGGTGGGATGACGTGATGGAAAGCATGTCGCGAAAAGCGTTCGCTTACTACCGAAAGAATATTGCCGAGAATCCGGATGTGCTGCTTTATTTTGAGCAGGCCACGCCGATTCACGAATTGGATAACATGCAGATCGGGTCGCGTCCGGCGAGGCGCGGCGCGAGCCGGCGGCTCGAAGATCTGCGCGCAATTCCGTGGGTGTTCGGATGGATGCAGAGCCGGCACGCCGTTCCCGCATGGTTTGGCGTGGGTTATGCGCTCGAGGAATTTATGGCAGAGGCTTCGGGAAACACAGCGCGTCTGCGCGAGATGATGGCGGAGGTTCCGCTGTTTTCTGAACTGGTGCGCAACGTCGAACTGGCTATGGCGAAAGCCGACTTCACGATCGCAAGACTTTACGCAGAGCTAGTCGAAGATGTTGGCGTGCGCAACCGCGTCTTCGCTTTGCTGGAAGAGGAATTTCTGCGCACGCGACGGGCCTTGCTTTCGATAACGGATCAAAAAGAATTGCTCGAAGCGAACCCAGTGTTATTCCGGTCGATTCGCTTGCGTAATCCTTACGTGGACCCGATGAGCCTGGTGCAGGTTGACCTGCTGCGCCGCAAACGCGCGGGCGACAATACGGACGGTCTCAACTTTGCCTTGAATTATGCCTTGGGTGGAACCATCAACGGAATCGCCGCCGGACTGCACAATACGGGCTAGCTTATTTTGAGACGCGCGATTGATGGGGAGCGCTTCTCATCGAGCAAGCTCGCCGTGCGAATCTCATCACGCAAACGTCACCAGGCAAATCTGGTCTCACTCGACGTGCCACCGGCCGCCGGAATATAGCATTTAGTCGTGTAATCCATCACCATGCGATCGGCATTGAAGCGCCAGCCGAGCGTGCGGATGGTTCGCTTCATGCGTTGGATCCAGCCGCGCGGCAGGCCATCACGATCGCGCTGGTAGAACAATGGAATCACCTCTTCGCGGAGGGTGCGGTGCAAATCCTCTCCATCGCGCGTGTCGTGGACGCTCATGCTGGAGTGCGTTCTGCCCGTGCCGATAGAAAAACCGTTCATACCGTCATAGGCCTCAGCCCACCAGCCATCAAGAACGGAAAGATTGAGTCCGCCATTCAAAACTACTTTTTGCCCGCTCGTACCCGACGCCTCGAGCGGACGCCGCGGGTTGTTCAGCCAGACATCCACTCCCTGCACTAAATGTCGCCCGACATTGATGTCATAGTCTTCGACGAAGACAAACTTGTCGCCGAATTGCGTATTGCGCATCAACTCTGCGATCTGCTGCAAGACGCGTTTTCCCGGCTCGTCGTTGGGGTGGGCTTTGCCGGCAAAAACAAACTGCACCGGCCGTTTCGGATCGTTCACCATGGAAGCCAGGCTCTCGATGTCAGTCAAAATCAGGTTGGCCCGCTTGTAAGTGGCGAAGCGGCGGGCAAAGCCGATAGTCAGTGCATCCGGACTCAGAACCTTGCCGAGTCTCTGCAAAGCCTCTCGCGATTCGAAGCGGCGCTCGGCTTGTTCTACCGCGCGGCGACGCACAAATTCCAGAAGCTGCGATTTCAGGCTGAGGTGCGTCTCCCAGAGTTCGCCGTCGTCAACGTTCTCAATGCCTTCCCAGGTGCGGGCTTCGCTGCTCTTCTGGTGCCAATTTGCGCCGAGATGGCGGTCATAGAGGCGAAACATCTGCGGAGCGAGCCACGACGGAACATGAACTCCGTTGGTGATGTGCCCGATGGGAACTTCATCTTCCGGCTTGCCGGGACAAAGGCCAGTCCACATGGCGCGGGATACTTCTCCGTGCAACGCGGAAACGGCGTTGGCGCGGCGCGAAAGCCGGAGGCCGAGAACGGTCATGCAAAATGTTTCCTGCTGGTTGCTCGGCACCTCGCGCCCCAGACCCATCAGCGTTTCCTGGGAGATGCCCAGCTTTTCGCGGAGCGGTCCCAGATGCTCTTCCATCAGCGCGGCATCAAAACGGTCGTGACCGGCAGGCACAGGAGTGTGTGTGGTAAAAATCACTTCCCGCGACACGCGCGGTATCGCGCCATCGAATGCAATCCCCTCATCCTGCATGCGAGAGCGTACGGCTTCGAGCAGAGCAAATGCACTGTGTCCTTCGTTGAGATGAAGAACGCCGGGCGTAATGCCCATGGCAGTGAGAGCGCGGAAACCTCCAACGCCGAGCAACAGTTCCTGCCGGATTCGGGTGCGACCGTCGCCGCCATAGAGCCGCGAGGTCAGCTCGCGGTCGTCCGGCGCGTTGCCTTCGACATCGGAATCGAGAAGGAACAGATCGCAGCGCCCCACTTTCACGCGCCACACTTTGGCATGAATAGGACCGCTGCGGGTTTCGATCTGCACCATGACCGGACGGCCGTTCTTGCCAATCGCAGTCTGCAAAGGCAGTTGCGTGACGTCGGTCTCAAGATAGTCTTCGCGCTGCCAGCCGCTGAGATCCAGATGCTGGCGGAAATATCCTTGCCCGTAAAACAAGCCGATGCCCACCAGCGGAATCGCGAGATCAGACGCGCTCTTTATATGGTCGCCCGAAAGCACACCGAGGCCGCCGGAATAAACCGGGAGCGATTCGTGTATGCCAAACTCCGCGGAGAAATAAGCCACGGGCAACGGCCGCAAGACGCCGGCGTGCCTTGTGCCCCAGGTGCGGTCGGCCTGCAAATATTCCTGCAAGCGGCGATAGGCGTAGTTAATGCGGCTGTGCAGCACCAGTTCGGCGGCGCGGCTTTCGAGCTTTGCCAGCGGAAACTCCGCCAGCAGCGCAACTGGATTCTGATTTAGCTCTCTCCAGCGTACAGGGTCAAGATCGCGAAACAGGCTGACGGCATCGTGATCCCAACTCCACCAGAGGTTGCGAGCCAGCGCCCACAGGCGCTCCTGCGCGGGAGCGATGAAGCGATCCAAAGTGCGCGCTTCGCTTACCACGGGCGCGACCTGGGCCGCTGCCTGGGTCAGCATCTGAATTTCATCTTCGCGAAAAACCCGCGGCTCGATTGTCTGGACGACCAAAACTCCTTGCAGAACGCCGCGATCGATGAGAGGCACGCCGAGGAACGACTGATAAGTCTCTTCTCCGGCTTCGCGGAAGTACTTGAATCGCGGATGCCTTTGCGCCAACTCCACGGCAACAGGACGCACCTCTTCAGCGACCAGGCCGGTCAATCCTTCATTGATCGCCATTCGCAGGCTGCCGATACACTCGCGCTGAAGGCCGACGGTTGCAGCCAGCACCAGATTGGCGCGATCCGGTTCAAGCAGATAGGCGGAACAAACTTCGGTCTGAAATCGCTTGGCAATCAAGTCGACCACGTTCATCAGAGTCTCGGCGGGCGGGCCTTCCTCAGCCGCAAGGTTGGCGATATCGTCCAGATCGAGAACGTGCGTGACCTCGCGCACGCTACCCGTCACGTTCAACTCTTGAATTTCGTCGTGTTTTTCTTCCACTCCCGAGCTCTCTGGTTCCATTGGATTCGGACCTTTATATTCAGACAGACCTTGCGCTTTCATGGCCAAAGCACACCCCATCTGCATCGTGGGGCCTATTCGTGCTGCTTCCCTATCCTATAGGCAACTGCGGGCGCAAACACCTTCGGTTCAATCGAAAGTAATTATAGAGGCAATGCGGATTTACCAAGTCTGAAAGCGGCAGGGTTCTCCTTGCAAGTTGTTGTTTCTAATACGAGAACCGAATACATCGGGCACACTTGACGAAGTAAATGAAGAAAACCCTTGACATAATCATAGTGTTATAGTTAACTACAACAGTAGATGACAAGGATTCAAGTCCGCCGGATCGCTCCGATGCTGACCAGCCGACAAGACCTGAATCGAGATTCAAAACCTTCGAGGAGAATGATTATGAAATCCCATCGCTTTATGTTGTTCGCTGTTCTGCTGTCGCTGTCCAGTGTGGCTTTTGGGCAGTCTGACGCGCAAAAATCCTTTGACCAATTAAAGACTCTGGCGGGTTCGTGGGAAGGCCACGTCACAACCACGCCGGCGCATCCTGAGTTGGACGGCAAGCTCACGCATGCCTCGCTGCGCGTGACCTCCATGGGTAATGCAATCGTGCATGAGATGACGGGCGAAGGAAGACCTGACGATCCCATCACCATGCTTTATCTGGACGACAACCGCCTGCTTCTCACGCACTATTGCGATGCCGGAAATCGGCCGCGCATGACGGGCAAGACGTCCCCAGACGGAAAAACAGTGGAGTTCGATTTTCTCGACGTCGCCGGCAGCACCCAGTACGGGCACATGGATCATGCGATCTTTACCGTGATTGACGCGAATCATCACACCGAAGACTGGACCTACATGGAGCCTGGGGACAAGCCAGTGCATGCGCACATCGAACTGACGCGCACCAAGTGACGCTGCCAAATTTCCGCAACCGCATTGCAACAGAAAGAATTGCAACAGAAAGAATTGCAACAGACAGAGAGGAGAACATCAAATGAAATCACGCATCGCACTTTTCGTTCTATTCGTTCTGGTCGCCGCCACCGCTTTCGCCCAGGACGCCACCGTAACTCAGTCTGACGCGCAAAAGTCCTTTGAAAAGCTGAAAGCTCTGGCGGGTACCTGGGAGGGCAGCTTTGAAGGCCACCGCTTGGATGTCACGCTTCGCACCACCTCCATGGGTAATGCGATCATGCATGAGATGAAGGGGGAGGGCCCCCAGGATCCCATCACCATGATTAATCTGGACGCCGATCGCTTGCTCTTAACCCATTATTGTGACGCAGGAAACCGGCCCCGGATGGTGGGCAAGATTTCGCCAGACGGGAAGACGCTGGAGTTCGAGTTTCTCGACGTCGCCGGTAGCACGCAGAACGGACACATGCAACACGTCACGTTCACCTTCATCGATCCGGACCATCACACGGAAAAATGGGAGTTCGCGATGGCGGATGGCAAATCAATGGGTGGAGTGCTCGATCTGAAGCGCACGAAGTGACGCCGTTTTGCGGGCGTCTGAGCCCGCTGGCGTCATCCTGAGGAGGGCGTCAGCCCGACGAAGGATCTCCGGGCTACAAGAGCGTCGGTGATGAGAGCAACGGGAAAACCTTATGGACCGTGAGTGGAACGACAGTCAGCCGATTTATCGACAGATTCGCGACCGAGTAGTCGCGATGATCCTCGACGGCCTGCTCAAGGAGGGCGATCCGCTGCCTTCGGTGCGCAATGTCGCGGCCGAGTATCGGGTCAATCCGCTCACGGTTCTGAAAAGCTATCAGCAACTGGTCGACGAGCAGTTGGTCGAGAGCAAACGAGGTCGAGGCATGTTCATCAATGTGGGCGCGCGCAATCTGCTGCTGCAAGGCGAACGCCAGAAATTTCTTGCGGAGGAATGGCCAAGGGTCCACGCAACCATTCAACGGCTTGGACTGAGAACGGAAGAGCTGCTGAATGGTTCTTCCGGCCTTTCTGTGGAGTCGTCGAACTCTAAGAAAAAAGAGGAACCGAAGTCATGAATGTCATAGACGCACGCGGCCTGCGCAAGAGCTTCGGCGAAACTATTGCACTCGACGGCGTCGATTTGCACGTAGAAGAGGGCCGCATCCTCGGACTCATCGGCCCTAACGGCGCAGGCAAAAGCACCGCCCTGAACGCGATTCTCGGCCTCACTCCATATCAGGGCGAATTGAGAGTCCTCGGCCGCGATCCCTGGGGCGAGCGTGACCAGCTTATGCGCGATGTCTGTTTCATTAGCGATGTCGCCGTACTGCCGCGCTGGATGCGGGTTTCGCAGGCGCTCGACTACGTGGCCGGAGTGCATCCGCGATTCGATCGCGCCAAGGCGGAAAGTTTCCTGGCAAAAACCACAATCCAGCACACGAGCAAGATCCGGCAGTTGTCGAAAGGCATGGTCGTGCAACTGCATCTCGCGCTCGTAATGTCGATTGATGCGAGATTGCTGGTTTTGGACGAGCCTACGCTTGGGCTCGACATTATATTTCGCAAGCAGTTTTACGATTCCCTGCTCAACGATTATTTCGATCGCAGCCGCACCATCGTGGTGACCACGCACCAGGTGGAAGAGTTGCAGCACATTCTGACCGACTTGATGTTCATGGATCGCGGCCGAATCGTACTGAATTGCACGATGGAGGAATTCGAGTCGCGCTACGTGGAGTTGACGGTGAATCCTGATCGAGCCGCCGCGGCACGCGCGCTTAAGCCGATGTATGAGCGCCAGGTCTTCGGACGCAGCATTCTGATTTTCGATTTAAAGCCGGAGCGCGGGATCAATCCAAATATCGATCGCCAGCAACTGGCCTCGCTTGGCGAGGCGCGCACGCCCAGCATCGCGGACTTATTCGTGGCGGTCGTCGGCAACCAATATGCCGCACAAGGAGCGGCTCAATGAATACTCAACCGAATGCCATGAATGAGTCTTCCATCCAATCGCAGGGAACCGAACCCGCAGCCGTGTCGGCACTTCGAGTGATGTACTGGTCGATACGGCGCGAAATCTGGGAGAACCGTGCGCTCTACATCGCGCCCCTGGCAGCGGCAGCCGTTTTTTTATTCGGTTTCGCGATCAACCTGGCGATTATGCGGCGAAGCATCGGCGCACCGCTGCTGAGCCCGGCGCAACAGCAAGATTTACTCATGGAGCGATACGAATTTTCAGCCTCCCTGATCATGGGGATAGCTTTTATTGTGGGCATTTTCTATTCTCTTGACGCCCTGTATGGGGAGCGCCGAGATCGCAGCATTCTCTTCTGGAAATCGCTGCCGGTTTCCGATCTCACTACCGTCCTATCGAAGCTGATCGTTCCCATCGTCGGTCTGCCGCTTCTCAGTTTCACCATCACGATTGCAACGCAATTCATCATGCTGGTGATGACCAGCGTAGTTCTGCTGGGCAGTGGCGTGAATATCGCCGCCCTGTGGAGAGAGGTGTCGTTCCTCCATTTTTCCCTTGTGCTGCTGTATCACGTTCTCACGGTTCACGGCCTTTACTACGCGCCCATCTATGGTTGGCTGCTGATGGTCTCGGCATGGGCGCCACGCGCTCCATTCATATGGGCTTTCTTGCCTCCGTTCGTGATCTGCGGAGTGGAGAAGATTGCGTTCAATAAAACGCATTTCTGCACGCTGCTAGGGGAGCGCCTGACGGGGCCGGGAGGCACAATGGCGGAGAACGACCACACGAACAATTTCTCGACACTCATTCCCCATCATTTTTTTAGCGAGCCGGGCCTGTGGATCGGCCTGGCTATCGCCGCGATATTCCTCGCTGTCGCGGTCCGGTTGCGACGCTATCGAGGACCGATCTGATTCGGCGCGAGGGTTTGATTGATTCACGCACGTTAGGAGCAATGTATGACCACCGCTGCATTAAGGGAACGGATCGCGGAAACGTCGCCGCACTTCAAGTCGACGATTACAAAGTCAGCGATTACAAAGTCAACGATTACGGGGATTTTTTATCTGATCACCGTGTTGACAGGAGGAGCCGTTCTGCTGGCTCAGGGCAGGTTGGGTTTAGCGTTCGACGTCATCGTAGCCGCGTTTTACATCGCCGTTACGGCCCTGTTCTATCAGTTAAGCCGCTCGAAAGATTCCGGAACATTCACGAAAAGTTCGCAAAGAAGTTAGGAGAAACAAAATGAAAAGGAAATGGTTCTTCATCGTTCCGCTGGCGATCATGGCAATGGTGCTATTTGCAGTTATCGGCGGCGACGTCGTAATGCGCCTGTGGAATTGGCTGTTACCTCCGCTGTTCGGATGGCGCCACATTACTTTCTGGCAAGCGCTTGGACTTCTAACGCTTTGCCGAATCCTGTTCGGAGGCTCGCGCTGGCGCAGCCCCGGCCGCTACAACTTCCGCCGCCGCATGCAGATGAGAGCGGGTTGTGAGCCCAGAACGCCGGAGCAGCGCGAGCAATTCCGGCAACGCATGCGCGAATTCTTCGGCTTCAGCCCATCCGCTTGCGAGAGCAAGGCGCATTGAGCCGTCTCTATTCGGCGCAGTTGACCCCGCATTGCAGTTGAACGCGCATTAAAGGAGGAACAATGCGATCGCCACTATTAGTTTTGCACATTGTCGCCGGCACTCTGGGAATGCTTTCCGGATTTGTCGCAGTATTTCTCCGCAAGGGTTCGCGCCGGCACGGCCTCGCCGGAAATGTCTTTGTCATAACCATGCTGTGCCTGTCTTCCACCGGAGTGTTTCTGGCGATCATGAAATCACAACCCGGAAATATCCTCGGAGGCACTCTCACGTTTTATCTAGTGGCAACCGCATGGATGACCGCCCGGCGCAAAGACGGCGCCCCCGGCATTTTTGATTGGGGCGCGCTGCTGGTTGTTTTCACGATAGCCACAATCGAGATCACACTGGGGATAGAAGCCGCGCTGAGTCCGTCGGGGCAGAAATACGATTATCCGCCATGGCCTTATTTCATATTCGGTTGCGTTGCTTTGCTTGCCGCCGTGGGGGACTTTCGCATGCTCGTGCGCGCTGGCATTTCTGGCGCGCAACGCATCGCTCGGCATCTTTGGCGCATGTGCTTTGCGTTGTTCATCGCCGCAGCGTCCATATTCCTCGCACGGCAACAAGTGTTTCCCGCCGTATTGCAAAAGACAGGCGTGCTGATTTTCTTGAGTTTCCTGCCGCTGATCTTGCTGATCTTCTGGATGTTTCGCGTCTTGCTAACCAAGGCGTACAGGAAAACTAGGCCCCTGCCAACAGCCGATGCCGCCATCTTGAGCGCTTGAGTCGATGGAGCTTAACGATGATGAGGCATCGCGGTAGAATCGGGTGGACGGCAGGAGGTAGATTGCATGGCCTTCACCAGACGCACGGTTCTGGCGGGCTTCGGATTGGCGGGACTTCACGTAGCCATAACGCCTTTCATCAAGGCGGAAATGACCGCGAGCGCATGCCCATTCAAACTGGCGGTAATCAACGACGAGATCACGCAAGATTTCGAGAAGGCGTGCCAGATCGTATCGGGAGATTTCGGACTAGGCTGGATCGAACTGCGCTCGATGTGGGACAAGAACGTAACCGCACTCAGCGCTAAAGAAGTTGAGGATGCGCGGAAGATTCTGGAAGCGCACAGACTACAGGTTACGGATATCGCAAGCCCGTTGTTTAAAACAGATTGGCCCGGCGCTCCGCGTTCATCACAAAGTGAAAGCCGCGACCAGTTCCACGCCGATTTCGATGCCAGCGCGCAGGATAAGCTGCTAGAGCGCTGTATCTCGCTCTGCAAATCTTTCAACACCGACAGAATTCGCTGTTTCGATTACTGGCGACTCGATGACCAGAAGCCGTATCGCGCCGCAATCAATGCCAAACTGCAGCAGGCTGCCGAGCGCTGCGCCAAAGACAACATTATTCTTCTGCTCGAAAACGAAATGTCCTGCAACACGGCGACAGGTGAAGAAGCGGCTGCTGTGCTCGGCGCGATCCCAAACAAAAACTTTATGCTGAACTGGGATCCCGGCAATTCCGCGGCGATTGGCAGCACGCCTTATCCAACTGGCTATCAGTCATTACCGAAAGATCGCATCGGACACTGCCATTGCAAAGACGTCGTGAACAAGCCAGACCATAAATACGAGTGGGCCGCGGTAGGCGGAGGCATCGTCGATTGGGTTGGGCAACTTCAAGCACTGCGTCGCGATGGCTTCCGCTACGGGTTGAGCCTCGAAACCCATTGGCGCGGCGCAGGCACGCCCGAAGCGTCGACCCGCATCAGCATGGACGGACTGAAGAAAACGTTGACGAAGGCGGGCATCGCCTGCGGGTGAAGAAACGCGAAAGCAAATAAGGAGTCGCAATGGTTACACGACGCGAATTTCTCGACGCGCTCGCCGTAAGCGCGGCGGGCATGGCCGTTGGTTCTACGGCAAAGAGCTACGGTCAGATTCTTGGCTCGAATGACCGCCTCAACTTTGCTGTAATTGGCCTGAACGGCCGTGCTTACGCTCATCTCGCGTCGCTAAAAGCAAATCGAAACAGTGCCCGGATCTCGCATGTCTGCGATGTGGATAGCGACATTCTGAAGAAGTTCGCCGGGCGCACGCAGCAGGAAATGGGTGAGGCTCCGGTGTCGGAAAAAGATTTCCGCACGATTCTCGAACTGAAAAATGTGGACGCGATCACGATCGCAACCCCCGAGCACTGGCATGCGCCGATGGCCATCGCCGCATTGCAGGCGGGCAAGCACGTCTATGTAGAAAAACCGTGCAGCCATAATCCTGCTGAGGGCGAGATGCTCGTGCAGGCGCAGCAGAAATATCAAAAGCTGGTGCAGATGGGCACGCAGCAGCGCTCTTCACCTCACACCATCGAGATCATCGAGAAGATTCACAATGGAATTATCGGCAGGCCTTACTTCGCGAAAGCCTGGTACGTGAACACGCGAAAATCGATTGGCTTTGGCAAAGAGATTCCGGTCCCGCCCCAGCTCGATTGGGATCTATGGCAGGGGCCAGCACCGCGGCGTCCGTATCGAGACAACGTGCATCCTTATAACTGGCATTGGTTCAAGCCGTACGGCACAGGAGAAACGCTTAACAACGGCACGCATGAAGTCGATGTTTGCCGATGGGCGCTGGGTGTCGACTATCCGCAGCGAATTACATCGTCAGGCGGCCGATATCATTTCAAAGATGACTGGCAGTTTTACGACACGCTGGTAACCAGCTTCGAGTACGAAGACAAAATGATTTCGTGGGATGGAAAAAGCTGCCAAGGGATGAAGTATTACGGACGCGATCGCGGTTCGACCATCATGGGAACCGATGGCACAGTGCTGGTCGATCGCGGCGGTTATGAAATCTACGACCTCAAAGGCAACAAGACCAGCGAGGTCAAGGCGGGCCATGCGGCTTCATCGGCTGACCTGATCGGCAGCGATTCCATGACCGACGCGCACTTCGCGAACTTCATCGCGGGAATTCGCAAAGGCGAGAAACTCAACGCCCCCATTTCTGTGGGCAACGTCTCGGTCACGATGCTGCAGCTTTCGAACGTCGCATGGGAAGTTCAACGCGAGTTGCATCTCGAGTCGAAAGATGGACGAATCCAGGGCGACGCGGAAGCAATGAAAATGTGGGGGCGCGAATACGAAAAAGGCTGGGCGCCGCATGTTTAAGAGAACCGCCTTCTCACGCCGGGATTTTGTTCGCTCAACCGCATTGGCTACCGCAGCGTGTGCTGCTCCGCGCAATATCTTCTCACTCGCTCTTAAACCGCCATCGACTGACGACGCATCGCCGATTCGTCTGGGTCTTGCCAGCTACACTTTCCGCAACTTCAGCCGTGCACAGTTGATCGCCTTCATGAAGCAACTCAACGTTTCAGAGTTGAATGCCAAGGACGTTAAAGATCATCTTCCAATGGATCCGCAGCAAGAAGCGGCCGCTCTCGCGGACTATGCCGCGGCCGGCATCAAGCTTCACGCTGCCGGTGCGATTTCCTTCAGCAAAGATGAAGATGCCGACATCCGCTCTAAATTCGAATACTGCAAGCGGGCAGGCATCAGAGTGATTGTTGCCGGAGATCCTACGCCGGAAACTTTGCCGCGCATCGAGAAGTTCGTAAAGGAATACGATATCCGAGTCGCGATTCACAATCACGGCCCCGAAGATAAGCTGTGGCATTCTCCGCTGGATGTCTTGAAGGCAGTGAAGAACATGGATCCGCGCATCGGTTCCTGCATCGACGTTGGGCACACGGTTCGCGCTGGCACAGATGTCGTTCAGGCGATTCACGAAGCCGGTCCGAGGCTTTTCAACGTTCACATGAAGGACCTCACGAACTTCGAGAGCAAAGAGAGCCAGGTCGCGGTTGGCGACGGCATGATGCCCGTGCGCAAAATGTTCGAAGCTCTGATCGCGACTAAATACAACGGCTTCGTCGATCTGGAGTATGAGATTCATCCCGACGATCCCGTGCCAGGAGTCATCAGCAGTTTTGCCTATATGCGCGGTGTGTTGGCGGGCATGGGCTATGCGATGCAGCGCTGATGTGGGAAATGCCGCGCATGAATGCTACAGTAATCCCGATCACTCCGCGATCGCAGAAACAGTCCTAAGCGTTTTCTCAAAAATGATGGCAACTACAGGCTGCGCCGGCTTTTTTCTCTCGCTTACTCTTGCTCTTTTCTTGAACGCTGCACCTATCCTTCTGCAAGGTCAAACCGATTCCGCAGCGGGGGCGGTGATCGAACTGAACCGCGTCAGATCTTCTTCAGCGTTGCCAAATGGCATCGACGTGCGGGACGGCGACGCTCGCATGCAAATCGTCGCGCTGCGCGATAACGTGGTGCGCATTCGGGTATCGCGTTCCAGCGAACTCGCAGAAGATGCCTCGTGGGCTGTGCTCAAGGAAGCGCGGCAAAGCACAGTTGCCGTAATCCCTGACAACACTCCGAACGCGGTTGGTTTCCATACTCAGGCGCTCACCGTCTCCATCAACCGCCAAACCTTTGCATTGACGATCTCCGACCGCAATGGAACCGTTCTTCAAAAAGATGTTCGGCCGACCGAGTTTCATGGCAAGAGTTTTCGCGTTTATAAATCGATGCCACTCGACGAACACTACTTCGGCCTGGGAGACAAGCCCGGTCCCCTCGATCGCCGCGGACAAGCATTCACCATGTGGAATACGGATGCATACGCTTTTCAGGAGTCGACCGATCCGATCTACAAGAGCATCCCGTATTTCATGGCTTTTCGATCCGGCCGCGCCATTGGAGTATTCCTCGACAACACTTGGCGCACCAGTTTTGATTTTGGCAAGCAATCTTCTGACACGTATTCCTTCGGCTCCGTGAGCGGCCCTTTGGACTACTACGTTTTCTACGGACCAACTCCGAAACAAGTAGTGGAAACGTACGCGTGGCTTACCGGCACAACGCCTCTCCCTCCCATCTGGGCGCTTGGTTTTCAACAATCGCGTTACAGCTACACGCCGCAAGCGCGCGTGCTCGAAGTTGCGAACCGCTTTCGAACCGATCACATTCCCGCGGATGTGATCTATCTCGACATTGACTATCAAGAGAGGAACCGCCCGTTCACTGTGGATCGCAACCGGTTTCCCGATTTTTCTGGGATGATCGCGGAACTCGCTTCCGAGAACTTTCACGTCGTCGCAATCACCGATCTGCACATCGCAAAATATCCCGGACACGGTTATGCGCCTTACGACAGCGGCCTTGCTGGAGATCACTTCGTCAAGAATCCCGACGGCAGCATTTACTCCGGAGACGTGTGGCCGGGCCCCAGCGTCTTTCCCGACTTCACGCGCGCGCAGACTCGCGAGTGGTGGGGCGGCCTTTATCAAGAATTTTCGAAGCAGGGCGTTGCCGGCTTCTGGAATGACATGAACGAGCCGGCAGTTTTTAAGACACCCACCAAAACCATGCCCGAAAACGTCGTTCATCGCATCGATGAACCTGGATTTATAAAACGTTCTGCGCCTCACGCTGAGATTCATAACATGTACGGGATGCAAAACTCCCGCGCGACTTTCGACGGATTGCAGCGCCTCAATCCTGATTTGCGCCCGTTCGTGTTGACGCGCGCCAGCTACGCCGGTGGCCAGCGCTACGCCGCCACGTGGACCGGCGACAACAGCAGCACGTGGAATCACCTTCGTCTTGCAACGCCGATGCTTGAAAATCTCGGTCTAAGCGGCTTTACCTTGAGTGGAGCCGACGTCGGCGGCTTTGTAGGAACGCCGCAGCCAGACCTGCTCACAAAATGGATCGAGATCGCCACCTTCCAGCCTATCGACCGCGACCACACCGAGAAAGGCAGTGGAGACCAGGAACCATGGGTTGGAGGCGCGGAGCCTGAGGCGATTCGCAAGCGATTTATCGAAGAGCGCTATCGCCTGATGCCTTATCTCTACACGCTGGCGCAAGAGGCGTCGCGCACCGGTATGCCGATTGAGCGGCCACTCTTCCTTGAATTTCCCGACGCCGCAGGCGATCATCACCCCATCGACGTTGACCCTGAGGCGGCCGGAGAATTTCTCCTAGGGCCCGACATCCTCGTTGCGGCGCCGCCTTATCCGGATCGGCTCGATACCTACACGGTCGAGTTTCCTTCGGCGAAATGGTACGACTACTGGACAGGGCAAGTCGTCCCAAAGCCTGCGCCCAAGGCAGATCGAGATCCCAATGATCCTCCCAGTTCCACCGATCTAGTGTCGCTCACAACGTCGATTCACCCAGAAATCGCAACCTTGCCGGTCTTTGTTCGCGCGGGTGCAATTCTTCCGATCGCGCCTTTGACGCAAAGTACGAACGAGATTCCGCAAGGTCCGCTCACCCTGCGAGTCTATCTGGGCGACGAATGCTCCGGTCATCTCTATCTGGACGACGGCAAGACCTACGCCTATAAAACGGGAGCCAGTTTGCAAATGGATTTCGGATGTGAAGTAAATCCGAGCGGACTGCGCATCCGTATTGGAGAACACAAGGGACCCTACCCAGCGTGGTGGCGCGAGATTCGCATTGAGATCTACGGTTGGTCGCCCAGCAAACGCAGGGCGCGACTTAACGGCGGCAACATCGAAGCAACTATGGATGTATCGCCAGGCAAAGTGGCTCTAACCATCCCAGATAATGGACGAGGCGAAGTGTTGGAGCTTGAATAGGCCTGCGCCCGCTCAACCTGCGCGTCTCTTCGCAGCCTACTTCACTTGCTCCGCCTCCACCTTGCTGATCGTCGCTCGTAGCCATGTGCCGAGCGCTTCTTCGATTTCCTGCTGCGTCCCGGTGCGGTACAAATTATCGAGCGTATCACCCTTCAAAGACAATGGAATATGAGTGCAAGGGACTTGTTCTTTCCGCGCCTCCGCTGGAACGAATTGCATCAGTAGACATTCCTCGCAGGGCTCGCGGTCTTTGGAATTGAAGTTCATGCAAGTGGGCGAATCCTCGAAAATAAATCGTGCCCGCCAGGATTCACGCGGCAATCGCCCGTAGCCCCCTTGCTCAAGAAACTCCAGTTCGAATTTCAGCACGTCCAGCAGCTTTCGACCGTCTTTTGCCATAAGCCCACCCCTAATCACTACGGTAAGTTTGGCTCGTGCTGACACGCCGCGCCGTGACCGGCATCACACCCCAGGGTGAGGGCCGTCACACAGCCGAGTCAACTGGCTCCAAAGTAAGACCATCCGAACAACTTGAGCACGGCGCGCACCGTTCTGTATAAGGGAATTACCAGGCATGTGTGACGCGCGTCACAGAACGTTCCTTCCTCAGGAGTGTTCAATATTGCTCAGTTCAGGCGCGCTGATGTCGTTTTTAATGTTAGCCTGCTGAAATTCAGAACGGAGATTGAATAATGAAGAGCATCAACGCCAAAGTATTGACTATCGCAACAGCCTTCGCTGTTGTTCTCAGCATTCCCCTCTCGATGCAGGCGCAAGACGCCGCAGCAACCTACAAATCAAAATGCGCCATGTGCCACGGCGCTGACGGCAAAAAAGCTGCCGGTCACGATCTTTCAGGTGCCGATGTGCAAAAGGAATCGGATGCGGATCTCGAAGCGGTCATCGCCAACGGCAAGGCCCCCAAGATGCCGAAGTACGCGGACAAATTAAAGCCGGAAGAGATTAAGGGGCTGGTGGCCTACATTCGCACCCTGAAGCAATAGTTTCGGGTTCTGCCTCACGCTTTCAAAACTGCTCCACGGCAGCGAATGAGCCGCCGTGACGGGTGCTGTGTGCCTGAACGCGGAGCGTATAAATAGAACGAAGAGAAAGCACTGGTTTCCAATGAACCTGCGGGATCGCATTCGAGAGTGGTCGCAGCCAATTTATTTCCTGGGGCAGAATCCGGTTACACTCACCGGGGCTGTGATTACCACCAGCACGGCTCTTACCACCATCGCCTTCTGGTTCTATGACATGTTTCTGCCGGGGCCGCCGCATCCTTATATCGGCCTTCTGATTTTTCTGATCCTGCCGGGCATTTTTGTACTCGGCCTCGTGCTGATTCCCATCGGTATCTGGCTCAGGCGCCGCAGCCTTGCCCGGAGCGGAACACTCCCCGGAGCATTTCCCTCCATCGACCTGCGGCTGCCCGTGGTCCGGCGCACCTTGGAATGGGTGGGCCTGGCGACCGTGATCAATCTTTTGATCATTGGGACCGCATCATACCGAGGCGTCCAATACATGGATTCCGCAAGTTTCTGCGGGACGACTTGTCACGTCGTAATGGCCCCGGAATTTTCGGCCTACCAAAATTCCCCGCACTCGCGTGTGGAATGTGTCGAATGCCACATCGGGCCGGGAGCGGGATGGTTCGTCCGCTCGAAACTCTCCGGGCTGCGCCAGGTGGTCGCGGTAACCTTCCACACCTATTCACGCCCCATTCCTTCGCCGGTAAAGTATCTCCGGCCGGCGCGTGAGACTTGTGAGCAGTGTCATTGGCCGCAGCGCTTTACCGGTGACAAGTTCCTGGTGAATACCAGCTACAAAGACGACGAAAAGAACACTCCGCAAACCGATGTTTTATTGCTGAAAGTGGGTGGACGCACGTGGCAGGGTTCGGTCGGCATTCACGGGCACCACCTGGCTGATAACGCGCGCATTCGCTACATTTCCACCGACGCCGAGCGGCAGACAATTCCGGTCGTGGACTATACTGACGATCAAGGCAAGACCACCGAATTCATTTCGACGGATACGAAGCCAACCCAGCAGCAATTAGCCAAGGGAGAACATCGCACGATGGATTGTGTGGACTGCCACAACCGGCCCACGCACAAGTTCGACTTGCCCGAAAATGCCGTGGATAAGCAAATGTCAATCGGTCACATCAGCCCGGAACTGCCCTTTATCAGAAAAAAGGCAGTCGAGGTTCTTAAGGTTAACTATCCTACCCGCGAAGTGGCGCAGCAGAGCATCATCGCCGAGCTTAACAATTTCTATCGCATCAATTACGCGCAGATTTACCAAACCCGGCGCACGCTGGTGCAGCAAGCGGGCGATGAGGTAGCGGCGATTTACCTTCGCAACATCTTCCCCGACATGAACGTGACTTGGGGCGTTCATCCTGACAACCTTGGGCACAACGACTCGCCAGGCTGCTTCCGATGTCACGACGGCAGTCATACCAGCGCCGACGGCCAGACCATTACGAATGATTGCTCAGCGTGTCACCAGCTCCTTGCTTCGGGTGAGGAAAATCCCAAGGTGTTGACCGACTTGGGAATTAAGTGAGCCTCAGAAAAAACGGAAAGCAAAACCCTTGTCATTCCGAGCGGAGCATTGCGATTGGCTTCATCAATCGCAATGCGGAGTCGAGGAACCTGCTTTTCGCTTGCAGCGCACGACGCCGCAACTCTGCGGATGAAACCTCGCGCGCCGTCCCTTGTAGAATTCCCTTGACTCCGATCGGCGCGAGGGTCTTTAATATCAGTTAAAGCATTAGCTCTTTGACATAAGAATAGCAATCGGATAACTGACATCGAATCAAGAATTTGCGCGCAAGCCCTCTGGATACAAGATTTTAGGCGTAAGCGCGGCACAGGCATTCTGCAGCGCTCGCTGATTACAAAGGACTTAATTGAACGGCACTAAAGCTAAGTCCTTAAGATTGAATATTTTACGGTTAAAATATTTAGAATCAATATTTTAGCCGGTTCAAGGTGATATAAAAATCGCGTAACCTATTGATTCCAGATATTTTATCGTCAGGCGTATCAAAAAATTTTCGATCGGATCAATCTACCACCCGAACCGGTGTCTTCTTGGCGAACTTCGCGGCCGTCCCTTAGCGGCCTTAGCGGTTAAAAGCTTTTGGTTTGTGGCCGATATAAGCTATCTGTTAGCTTTTATAGTTATCTTTGAGATATAATTAGAACCCGCCAGACTACCCCTACGTGTAACCTCAGTTACAAAATGAGCGCGTCCTAAGAAATCACGCAGGCGCGTGCGATCCGCCCGTCTTCGACGCGCAGCAGCTAACACGCACAGGTGATGCGAATCACAGAACTTTCCCGTCAAAGACTTCAAAATTGCCAAGGATGAAGTTGCGAAATGGGAGTCTGGCCTTGCGGAAAAAGATACGACACACGGCAGCAGGACGATGCGGCCTCGCCCTTCTGGCCTTAATCTTCTGGGCCGTCCTTCTTTCAGTCGGCACCCCGGCACACGCTCACGGCCGAGCGCAAGTAAAGGCGCCACAACCGCTCAAGCAGGACGAGAGCTGCCTGGCCTGCCATGGCCAAGCGGGAATGACAGCGGGCAATGGCAAAAGCATCTCGATTGATCCCACGAAACATGCAGCCAGTGTTCACGGCGTTCTGAGTTGCAAAGAGTGCCACTCGAGCATCAAGGACTATCCGCATCCGGCCAAAGTGGCGAAGGTGCAATGCTCCACTTGTCACACCGACGAGGCTTCTCATGTGCCCAACAGCGTGCACAGCGCGCTAGGCGAGCAAGCTTGCGAATCTTGCCATGGCGACCATCACGAAGTAGTATCCACGGCTCAACTGGCGCCGGCAAAGTGCGCGCAGTGCCATGCCGACGAAGTAAAGGAACTCCGGCAAAGCATTCACGGAAAAGCGGCCGCAGCGGGAGACCCGGACGCGCCAACTTGCCTCTCCTGCCACGGGTCAGTCCATCAGATTCAGGGCCCGGGCGATGTGACCTCGACGGTGGCCAAGAAGAACTTGCCCGACACGTGTGCATCCTGCCACAGCAACCCGCAGTTTCTCTCTCGCCACAAGATTCCATTCGCGCATCCCGTGGAACTTTACAAACAAAGCGTCCATGGACGAGCGGTGATGGGCGGAGACGAAGCTGCAGCGACTTGCTCGGACTGTCACGGCAGCCACGGAATCCTGCCCTCGCAAGATGCGCTTTCCAAAGTAAACCACTTCAACATACCCGCCACTTGCGGGCAGTGCCATACCGAAATTTCCAAGGCGTATCTTGCAAGCGTTCATGGACAAGCTACAAAGAATGGAGTCTCCGCGGCCCCGGTGTGCAGCGATTGCCACGGCGAACACCTCATCCTGCGCCCGAAAGACCCTGAATCGCTGGTGAATGCGTCGCGCGTTTCAATGGCCACCTGCGGGCGTTGCCACAACGATGAACGACTGGCTCTGCGATACAATCTGCCCGCCGATCGCGTTCCTTCCTATGCCGACAGCTTTCACGGGCTGGCCCTCACCGAAGGAAAGACGACCGCCGCGAATTGCGCGTCGTGTCACGGAGTACACTCCATTCTCCCTTCAAGTGACGCGCGATCGAGCGTCAGCAGCGCCAACCTGCGAAAGACGTGCGGTCAATGCCACAAAGGTGTGGACGAAGCCCGATTCCTCATGGGACCAGTGCATGTGCGGACCTCCACTGGCGCCGCTCATCCGGTTGTAAAGTGGATCCGCTGGACTTACTGGATCCTAATCCCAATGACGCTGGGATTCATGATCCTGCACAACATAATCGACTTCTTCGCGAAGCTCATGCGCCCGCGGCCGCACCACTCCAGCGGCGCGAAAGTAACGCGCATGAATCGCAACTTCCGCATTGCCCACTGGGGCGTGATTCTGAGCTTCCCAACGCTGGTTGTCACCGGATTTGCCTTGAAGTTTCCTGATGCCTGGTGGTCGCGCCCGCTATTGCTTTGGGAGAACCACTTCGGCTTCCGCGGAGGAGTGCATCGCGCTGCGGCCGTTATACTCATCGCCGCCACGCTCTATCATCTGATTCACCTCGCCCTGAACAAGCGGGACCGTGTTTTCGTCTGGGCAATGCTTCCGCAATTCAAAGATGCAACGGACTTGATGCACGTCTTCGCGTACAACCTCCGGCTCACGAAAGTCGAGCCAACGTTCGCGAAATTCAACTATGCCGAGAAGCTCGAATATCTTGCCTTCATGTGGGGAACGCTGGTGATGGCGGTTTCCGGCTTCTTACTGTGGTTTAACGATTTCACTCTGACGCACTTCCCCAAGTGGGTGTCCGATGCGGCTACCGCTGTTCATTGTTACGAGGCGATTCTCGCAACGTTCGCCATTCTGATTTGGCATTCCTACATGGTGATCTTCGATCCGCTGGTCTACCCGATGGACACTGCGTGGCTCGACGGCAAAGTTCCTGCGGATCACTACCGCCATGCGCGTCCGTCCTATTACCGCGCCCTGCAACGCGCGAACCTGATCGAGCTACCGGCCGAGCCCGCCGGTTCGCTAGACGAGCACGAGCCCCTGACCCAGGTTGAGGTCGACGTCCCTACGAAGAAGGCCTAGGACGAATCAGTTCTTTGCCTTCTTGGTGATTTGGAAGGACGGGACGCGGGTGCCGTCGTCAGTGGTCACAGCGCCCTCGGTGAAATTGAGATCTTCTTTGCCCTTCTTTAGCATCTGCTTGGACACAGGCTTATACGCAGCCAGAATGTCGCTGCCATCGATCGTGCCCGTGGCTCCCGCGCGCACTGCCACGACTCCATACGGAACGTCGTTATCAAAATAAGTGCAAACAGCAGCATCCTTGCGGGTGGTGAACAAACACCCCGCACTCCGACTTGGCTTCGCCTCCTGCGGCTTTAGGAATGGACCTAGATCGCCGTCTTTCAACGCAGCGCTCCAGGTTTGCTCATCGATGTAAATTACCAGGAAGCCGATTAGAGATTGGCTCTGAACATGGCTGGCGACATTCGCCGCAATCTTGAGGAAGAACAGCGGCGGTTTCTGTTCTGTACTGGGACGACTCTGGGCCACGGTCAGCACTGCCACCGTCGCCAGCACGAGGCGCAAGAACACTCGGGATTTCATACCAGCAATATACTTAAATTGTGAAGCTGAGGGGAGTGAGCAATCGCTCTGGACTGACGCGAAACGCGCCGCGACTGTCGTCTATCGTCTTTCGACAATCGACTATCGACTATCGACTATCGGTGTTGGCGCCGGAACCGGACGCTACTTGGAGCGTCCGGCTAGCCAGCTATCAATCTTGGGCCAGGTGCGCTTGTTGGCGCCGCTTCCCGCCATGATTCCGATGTGACCGCCCGGAACGTTGAAGAGTTCTTTGTCTTTGCCGCCCACCTTCGACAGAATCGCTTTCGACTGGCAGGGTGGCGTGATGTGGTCGCCCTCGGCGATCACCGTCAACAGGTTGGCGCGTAAGCGGCTCAAGTCCACGCGCTCGCCGCGGATCATCATCTCCCCGCGCATGAGGCGGTCGTTACGGTAGAGGTCGACGATGAGCTGCCGGAATGTGCCGCCCGTCATCGGGATATTGTCGGTGACCCAGGTGTTCATGGCTTGCCAGGCCTCGATGACCTGAGGGTTCTCGATGTTATCCCAAAGCTTCAGATAGTTGACGATGTAATTCTCTACTGGCTTCAGCGCCCGCGCTCCGTAGTCGATCATCTCTCCAGGCATGTTGCCAAACGCCGCCAGCAGTTTGTCGATATCGAAATAGCGTTCGTCGGTCCAGCGTGCGAAGGTAATATTTTCTTTGTTGGAGAAGTCGAGCGGGGCCGTGAGTAAAATCAGGTTTCGTAACCCATCATCGGGCCGCAGGCAAGAATAGATTGTGCTGAGGATCGCGCCAATGCACCAGCCCAGCATGCTGAACTCTTCCACTCCTGAAACCGACTTCATTTTGCGGATGGCCCGCGGCAGGTAATCGAGACAGTAGTCGTCAAACTTCAAATTTTTGTCTTCCGGGCCTGGGACTCCCCAATCGAGTAGATACAAGTCATAGCCGCTGTTCACCATGTATTCGACAAAGCTGTGGCCGGGACGAAGGTCAAGAATGTAAGGCCGGCTCATGAGCGCGAACACCAGCAGAAGCGGAACCGGATGCCGCTTTTCTTTAGGCACGACGGGAATGTAGCGATAGAGTTTTGCCTTATTCAGCGCCCATACTAATTCCTTGGGGGTTTGCGCGATCGGAGTTTTCGTGGTCAGCGCTTTGTTGAACGTAGTTAATTTTCCAACCATGTCGGTAAACGGGTCGGTGAGAACCGCGGCTTCTGGCATTGCTACTTCGCCCCCTTGGCTTTCTGTTTTTTCTGACGGCTGGTTTCCGTCGACCTCGGATTTCTGTTGCTTGCCGCCGTTGCGGGCTTGGTGAGCAACTTCTCAATCCGGTCAAGTTTCGCATCCATGTCGTCGAGATGCATTTCAATGTTAGTAACGCGGTCGGCCAGAGCCACGAAGTCAGCGCGCGAAGGCATGCTTAATTGTTCGAGCACGCGCAACATCGCTTTCTCCACGGCTTCTCGAAATGGGGACGATGCCGAGAGATAGGTATCAAGCACGGTCCCGCTGGTTCTGGCGTAGGCATCTGTATTGACCGTTTGCACCATGGCTTTCGCCCACGCGTCGAGATAGTTATCGCGCATATCGCGGAAGGCTTCCATGGGATCGGCGGGCTTTCCATTCGCCGCTTGTTCATTGCTCATTTTGAAACTCCCTCTCTGGCTCGAACGCAACCGGAGACAGACCCGGACCTAAAATTCACCGGCGACACACAAAGGCCAAAACCGGTGGCCGGGCTCTGTCTGCCAAATCGCAGTATATCAATTGCTTACGCGGCTACGGTGCTCTTGAATGGCTTCACGGCGATGTCGAGGATCGTCTTGTGAGTCTCGATCAAAGCATCCACGCCACTCTGGAACGCGTCGGCTGCGGGATTGTTGGCGATCCCAAACTGCTTCTTGCCGGCTTCGAAAGCGGCCTTTTGCTGCTCCGCATAAAACTCGATCGCTTTCTTTTGCGTTGCAACGGACTTTTCGACCGACTGCTTGAACAGCGTCGTTACGCCTTCAGCCACTTTGTAAGCTGAACCGCCGTGCTCTTTGGCGAGGCCGGCAGCGGCTTCGCTCTGCTCGACAGCCAGGTCGATTGCGCCTTTCTGAATTTCAACAAACCGATCGAACGTCTGGCCAGCCAGGTCGAACCAGAACAGGCCGGGGTTCTCCGGGATAAAGCTAAAAGCCTGCTTCCATGCTCCAATCAATTCGGCATTCTGCTCAGCGGCGACTTCGAGCGACTTCTTCTGCAGTCCTGCCAGGCGCTCTACGTTCTTGGTGTAAAGGGGGATAAAGTTCTCAACTTTCTTTTCTGCGGCTTGCGCAGTGTGTTTAGATGACTTATGGGCGGTAGACATGTTGTGCTCCTCTCAAATAAATGTATATGATGCTGCGAACATTGCTGCACTGCAGCATGAGTTCATGATAATCTCTTTGTCAGAGATGTCAAGGGAAAAAAAGAGCCATTCAATGAACCGCAAAAAGATAATTATCAAGAAGTACGGAAACCGCCGTCTCTACGACACCGCCCACAGCCGATACATCAACCAGGACGAAGTGGCCGAGATGGTGCGGGACGGGCGCGACGTTCAGGTGGTAGACGCCGCTACGGGCGAAGACCTGACCCGCCTGGTGCTGACGCAGATCATCGTGGAACACGCGAAAGAACCGGGTTCGGCTTTTCCCCTCGATATATTGCGCCAGATGGTGGTGGCCTACGGCAAGGCAACTCAGGAGAACACGCTGAAATATACGAAGGCCGTGCTCGATATGTACCAGAACGCCTACCAGGCGATCACACCGCCATTGAGCCCTTTCGAGTTTATTCAGGAGCCGACCCCGTCATCCAAAGATCCGCGAGCACCTTGGGGATCTGGAACGGCGCCGGGGGCTACGGCCAGCTCTCAGAGAACGAAGGAAGAACCCGTCGGGGTTGACGAACTAAAACAGCGTATTGAAGACTTGGAATCGATGGTTTCCAGGCTTGCACCCGGGAAAAAGGAACGCAAGCGCAAGGGGAAGTCACGCAGGACCAGCTAGCCGCAGCCACATTCACACACCACCGCGCGGAGTGTATTCCGTACTACTTCGCCGGCAGTTGCCGTCTCCTGCTACTTCGACAACTATCCCACCATGATCTTGTCGAAGGGATTCTCCGACCGCGAGTTGACCTGTACTGCGCGCGTGTCGTAGCGTTCTTCGCGAAGCACATCCTGCAGTTTGATCATGAGGATCTCCAACTGCTGCCGATCATCCGACCGGCTGTTGATATCACGGCAAATCCGCCGAACTTTCTTATTCATGTGAGCATCCGCCTGCTTCATATTTCACCCTTCCGACGGCACTGATAGAAAGGGCTGCTCAGGGCAGCCTCGACCCGTGCTGTTACGGTATCCGTCGGCAGGCATTTTCGGAAACTCAAAATGAAGATTCAAGCTATCGAGAAAACAGTATTGGGCCTTGGTGTTTAGGCGGGGAGCCAGGTCACGACGCCCGGCGATTAAGGACATTGCCGTTCATAAAATGCTGCACTGCGGCATTAGTTGCAGCGTGCTTCCGTTGTGTTCCCGCGCCCACTTTTCTCAGTCCGTCCAGTGCGGCTGCCTTGTAGGCTTCAGCGAAAGTGGGATAGTTGAACACGGTATCGCGGAAATATTCCAGAGTCGCTCCGAAACACAACGCGGCCTGCCCGATGTGGATGATCTCGGCCGCGCTCTCGCCGATGATGTGAACACCCAAAATCGCGAGAGACTCAGGGTCGAATAACAGCTTGAGAAATCCCTGATCATCGCCGAGAATCTGTCCTTTGGCTAACGCTTTGTAGTGCGCAATTCCCACTTCGTAAGGAATTTTGGCCTGGGCAAGGCCCTGCTCCGTCCTGCCCACCATCGAGATCTCCGGAATGGCATAGACGGCATAAGGAAAAACCTGCGGTTGGCTCGTGGCGGGAATCCCGAACATATTGCAGACTGCGAGCCGGCCTTGCTCCATCGAAATACTGCCGTAATACAAACCCTCGGCGAGAAAGCCGATCACATCGCCGGCGGCAAATATGTTGGGCACATCGGTGCGGAACCGTTCGTTGACATCGAGTTTTCCGCCCGCGATGGTCCCAAGCCCCACCGCAGCCAGGTTAAGCCGATCTGTATTCCCCTGCCTGCCTGCGGCATACAGAAGAGATTCTCCACGAATGCTTCCGCCGCTTTCAAGTTCGGCGACGACGCAATCCTCTTTCGCATCGACCGCACACGCGACAACCTTCTCGCCCAAGCGGAAGGTCACTCCCAGTTGCCGTAAGCGAGAGCAGAAATTTTCGACGATCTCGCGGTCGATGAAACTTAAGAGTTCAGTGTGTTGATCCACGAGAGTGACGTTAACGCCAAGCGTTGCCAGCAATGAAGCATATTCGATTCCGATTAATCCGGCTCCCACAATGATGAGATCGTTGGGAAGTTCGCGGAGCGACAAGAGTTGATCCGGGTTAAGAATTCGTTTACCGTCCTGATGAATGCGATCGTCGGTCACTGGCCGGGCACCGACAGCGATCAGAAACTTATCAGCAGTGACCAGCCTTGATCCGTGATCTGCCTGAACTTGAACGGAATGAGCATCGACGAATACGGCCTCGCCCTCGATCGTATCGACACGATTGCGCTCGAGGTCTGATTGAATCGTCTCGGTTTCGGCCTTGATGGCTGCGTCTACCCGGAACGTGAGGTCGAACATTTCGACGTGATATCTGACGCTCTCACTGCTGCCGTAAAACGTGCGCTGACGCAGAACGTTGAGAACCGCTTCGCGCAGAGTCTTGCTCACAATGGTACCGCTGTGCACGCCAGCCTTACCAGAGGGCCACTTGCGATCAACGATCGCCACTTTCTTGCCCAGTTCGGCCGCGCAGAGTGCACCCTTCTGGCCAGCGGGACCGCTTCCAATTACCACGAGATCGTAGTCGTAACCTTTGGATGTCATCGCGCCTCTCCATCAACGTCGGAAGAAATCCGACTTTACATGTGATAACCACCGTTAACGTTCAACTCTTGCCCCGTGATGTAATCGGCATCGGCGGCGAGAAAACCGGCTGCCTTGGCGATCTCTTCCGTGGTAGCAAACCGCCCCAATGGAATTTTCAGCTTGATCTGCGCCGCGATCTCTTCGGGGATAGCATCGACCATCTCCGTGGCGGTGAAGCCAGGCGCAATCGCGTTGGCGGTGATATTGAACTTCGCCATTTCCAGCGCAAGGGTCTTGGTGAAGGCGATGATGCCGCCTTTGCTGGCCGAATAATTGGCCTGGCCGAAAGCGCCCATCTGCCCGACCACTGAACTGATGTTGATGATCCGGCCAAAGCGCTGGTTGATCATCGCCGGCAACGCTGCGCTGGTGCAGTAGAAGGTGCCGTTCAAGTTTACATTGATGACTTCTGCCCAGTCGTCCTCAGTCATCTTACGCATCGAGCGGTCGCGCGTGATGCCGGCGTTGTTGACCAGAATGTCGAGGCGCTGCCATTTATCCAGCACTTCTTTCACGATGCGGCGGGATTCACCTTTCACCGATACATCCCCCTGAACCAGAGTGCACTCCACACCGAGTTGCCGAATGTCGGTAGCGGTGATTTCAGCATGCGTGGTATCGGACCTGTAATTGAGCGCGATGTTCGCGCCGCGCCGCGCGAGCTCAAGAGCAATCCCGCGTCCAATGCCGCGGCCTGCGCCGGTGACCAGCGCGACCTTGCCCTTTAGTGAACCTGTTCCGTTATGCCCGTTGCCGTTTCCGTTGCTTCCAATGTTTTCCATAGATTTATTCCTCTCCTGAACGTTGCACTGCACCACTGCCGGATCTACTCGCATCACCACGTAACCGCCCACTGCTCCCGCACCAAAGCCGGGCGCGAACACCCGCATGGGCCGGTCGATTCGTCCCTCGCGTACCGCGTCATGAATGGCGAGGAGGATACTCGCGGAGGAAGTGTTCCCCACGCGCTCAATGTTGAAATAAAGATGGTCGGCGGCGACGCCGGCCGCCGTGGCCAGATCGAGAACCATGTTCTTGTTCGCCTGATGCGGGACGACGAGATCGATCGAGTCCATCAGCGTGCCCGCTCCACCGTCGGGATGCGGAAGAGTTTTCAGTTCTTTGATCATCTGCACCAAGTAGCGCTTCGCCAGAATCTTCACTTCAGGCCCGTACACGGTGATGTTGTTATCGAACTCCGGATTCGGCCAGATGATGGAATTCACCTCGGACCACGGGCCGCTGGCATAGGTCTGAAAGACTTCGATGTCAGACGCCTCGCCTGCAGGCGCAGGGCCTATCACCATTGCCGTGGCACCGTCGCCGAAGATCATCCGCGAGGTTCTCACGGTCCCAATCTTGTCCGAGAACTTTTCCGCGCACACAACAATGACTGGACGCTTTACCTCTTGCAGCAGGCGCACTGCCTCAGCGAGGCCGTAAGACAGTCCCGCGCACGCCGCTACGATGTCGCAGGAATTATGCGTCTGGCGCAGCCCCAACTCTCCCGACAACCAGGTTGCAATCGATGGAATCAGCGTGGTGCTGGTGCAACTGCAGAAAAGCACCGCCCCGATTTCCGAGGGCTTGCGCCCTGATTTGGTCAACGCTGCCCTCACTGCCAGCAGAGACATATCCTCAAGACTCAACTCGCTGTAGCAGCGCGATTCGATTCCCGTCTTTCCGGAAATATCCTCCTCAGTCATACGCGACCAGCAGTAAGCGTGGTTGCTGATGAGGTCTTTATTCGTGCACACTACTTCACCCTCGTAGACGGCAATCGCCTCGATCTTGGGCAGAACCGCGAAGCTGTCGCGCACGATCACCGGCGGATACGGCTTTTCAGGCTCGCTCAACGCCAAAGTCTCTGGGCGGGAAGGCTTCGGCCGATGTATCGCGTGTCCATTGCGTTTCACGCGCCGCAGGAAATCGAGCACATCGCTGTTGCGCGGGTAATAAGCAATGACGTAGTCGTCGTCTTGCAACTTGCCCACCTCGATGCTGGCGCTCGTCGCCGGATCCCACCTGTACTGGTTGTGAAGAATCATGCTCTGCCGCATCAGGGCTTCGAGTTCGGGCACCGGATGCACACTGTCGATTACGTCATCGTAGTCATAGCCGGGAAAATCGCGATCGTAACTCAGAAGGCGATATGTGAGATTTGTAGGATCGGACAAAATCTCATCGACGGTTGGTTTTATGCCGCGAAATTCTCCTCCGGCCCCTTGCTTGTTTCGAAATACATCCAGCAACATGCGGAAATTTTTGTTTTCAGTCTCTTCATCCCACAATGCAGGCAGGCCAAGGTAGCCGGCTTCGATGGCCGCCGACATCCCAGCCGCGTTACGCGGTTTGTAAACCGGCAGGAAGACGTCGTTGCGATGACGCGGCAAGTCTGCCCAGCGCGTCGGGTGTTTCTCATACATGGTGAGAACGTAGCGTTGGGTCCAGAACAGGCTCAGCGCCATATCGCGGCAGATTTCGTAGCGGTTCTTGTAATCCGCCGCTTGCACGCGCCCCACGATTTCCGTTTCCGTCGGAGCTTTCTCCCCGAAGTCTCGCCGGATGACGGCATTAAACTGGGCGAGCGTCTGAAACACGGAGAAATCCATCTCCGGAAAAAAGTTGCAGGGAAATACCATCCGGCCATAGCGATTTATCACGAACGGTTTGAGTAACATAAGCTTGTCCTTTACAACTGCGCCGATCCGCTATTCGAATTCGACCAGTATCTGGTTGAGTTTGACCGCTTCTCCGGCCGCCACTTTCACAGATTTCACCTTGCCCGCAATCGGCGCCGTCACGCTGGTTTCCATCTTCATGGCTTCCAGAATCACGAGCAAAGCATCCAACTGCAGTTCATCTCCAGCCTTCACGCAGACGCGCACGACGATTCCAGCCACCGGACTCCGGCACACTCTCGATTCATCACCATCCACGTCTGAAGGAGAGTGTGGTCGAGGCGCAGTGGGAACTCGCGTGGACTGAATAGTCGCCGCTCCCGCCGGAAGATGGCCGGGTACTCCGAGCTGATCTTCTCCACCTTCGACATCGACCTCAACTTCATAAGCCTTTCCGCCGATTACAATTTGCACTTTCACGGCCGGCTCCTCTGAGAGAAGTCGTGGGAAGCCTGCACGATGGCGCGCCCGCGCTGTGCCCAGGGGTTCGCGATTGCGTCCGGTGCCGGCAGGATTTTTACCGAGCGAATCTGCACTTTTCTGCCGAGCAAGGCTGCGACGGTTTCTGCAATCGTCGCCAAGGTCTCGGGCGTGATCTCATCGGCCGCCTGCGCCTCTGTCGCTGATAGAGCTGCGGGAACAGCCGGCGCATCGACCTCGTGCTCGAGAACCGCGACTCTTGCAGCAAGCGAATCTACCTGCCGTTGAAACTCGAGGCGAAATTCCGCGGACATGCGCTTGAGCGTGCGCCGTAAGCCCACGAACACCGCCAGGCATGCGACGATAACGATCGCTGTAGTAAGCAAGTACATAATGTCAACCCGCTTCCTAAAGCGGAATCAAGCCGTGCTTCTTCGGTGGACGAAGTTCTCGTTTCGAACTCACGGCGGCCAGAGCCTGCGCCAGATATTTCGTGGTCTCGGCAGGCTCGATCACGTCGTCTACAAGGCGCCGCCCGGCCGACACATATGGATTCGCAAAGGTGCTGCGGTAAAGCTCAATGAGTTCTTTGCGGCGCTCTACTTGGTTTTCCGCGGCGTCGATCTCATGGCGGAAGACGATTTCCGCGGCGCCTTCGGCGCCCATCACCGCGATCTCCGCTGTCGGCCAAGCCACTACGCGATCGGCTCCCAACTCTTTGCTGCACATCGCGATGTATGCGCCGCCGTAGGCCTTGCGCAGGATGATCGTTATTTTTGGGACCGTCGCAGCCGAGTAGGCGAAGAGCATCTTCGCGCCGTGTCGAATAATGCCCCCGTATTCTTGCTCGATGCCCGGCAGAAACCCCGGCGTATCCACAAACGTAACCAGAGGCGTATTGAAAGCGTTGCAGAAGCGTACGAACCGGGCCACTTTATCCGACGCATCAATATCGAGAACGCCCGCCAGCACGTTTGGCTGGTTGGCCACGATGCCGACGGAGCGCCCCTGGATACGGCCGAAGCCAATGACCACATTCGCGGCAAAACCCGGCTGGATCTCGAAAAAGTCCTGATAATCGAGCACGCGCGAAATCACTGTACGCACGTCATAGGCGACTTTCGCGTCTACCGGAACCAAATGATTGAGTGCAGGGTCACTCTCTCGTGGGAGGTTGTAAGGCAACCGGGGGGCTTCCTCCAGATTGTTCGACGGCAAAAAACTCAACAGGCGACGGCATAGATCCAACGCTCCAGCATCGTCTTCCGCGATCAGGTGGACTACGCCCGAGCGGTTCATTTGCGCCGCGGGCCCACCCAACTGTTCGGAAGTCACCACCTCGCCCGTCACCTGCTTGATGACCGAGGGCCCGGTGATGAACATCCGCCCTTTCTTGGTCTGAATAATGAAATCCGTCAGCGCTGGGCTGTACGCCGCGCCACCCGCGCAAGGGCCGCAGATAATCGAAATTTGCGGAACCAAGCCCGACAGCAAAGTGTTGTTGTAAAAAACAGTCGCGTACCCGGCCAGGCTGTCGATTCCTTCCTGCACTCGCGCCCCGCCGGAATCATTAATGAAGACGAACGGGCTGCCGGTCTTCAGCGAAAGCTGCATCATCTCTGTGATCTTGGCGCAGTGCACTTCTCCAGCCGCGCCGCCGGCCACGGTAAAGTCCTGGCTGGCCAAATGAACCAGGCGGCCATCCACCGTTGCACACCCTGTGACCACTCCATCCGCGGGCAAATCTTTATCCGCCATGCCGAAGTAAGTGGAACGATGCTTGGCGAAAGCACCAATCTCCTGGAAGCTTTCCGGGTCAACGAGCTTCTCCACGCGCTCGCGAGCCGTGAGCAGGCCGGCCGCGTGATGCTTTTCGATCCGCTGCTTGCCCCCACCTAACTCGATCTTCGCGCGCTTGCGACGCAGCTCGGCGATCTTGCCGTCCATCGTCGTTTTTTCCGCAACCAGTTTGAGTTCGGGGGTTTCGATCGCGTTCGCAGCCATGAAAATCTCCTGTAAATGTCGGGGTCTCGCTGTGACAAGATCCAACGATGATTTAGTTCTGCCCAATGAGACGACTCTCATTATGGGCGAGGGCGGAATCGGCCACTGTGATGCTTGTCACATCCGTTTGTGACACAGCGCGATTCGAAGAGTTTCTCGTCTGAAAGTTGGCTCGAGAGTGGGTTTACGTGTCCCTGGCGGCGGGCCACAAATTTGTCGGCAAGAACACGCGAGCCGTTCAACGCGTTGCTTCTCGCGCGGACATGAATGGGAGCGATCGACTTGAACAGTCGCTCGATTCATCCGAATCTCGCAAGTGCGGCTGGTGGAATAGCGCGCCGTCGGGAGTTCCGCACTCACTTCGACGACTTCTAGCTTAGATGCGGATTGTGTCAGCTCGGGGAAGAAAATTCCTCTCGGTGTGTCCTGGAGGACCCCTGAGTCGACGTCTGTCTCCAATCCGTGCGGGTTCTACGCTGTGATCAGGGATGCCAGAGCGACGCGATTGGGAATCACCAATGTCGAACCGCTCTGCTGGATGATCCGTTGCTTCTTGAAACCCGCGAACAGACGGCTGACCGTCTCTCGCGAAGTGCCGATCATCTGCCCGATCTCTTCATGAGTGAGGGCCATCTTCACCTGGGTTGGATTTTTTGCTGCAGCGTTCTGGTCGAGCCATCCCATGAGCAAGCGAGCAAGTTTTTCGCTGGCGGAGTCAGAGAGGATGAGGTCACGGATTTCGCGGCAAGTCGAAGCATAGTCCGCGCTAATGTGCTGCGTTACCCACAGCGCCAGCTCGCCGTTCATTCGCATCAGGCGCAGCAAATCGCATTGTCGCAGGAAGCTGATCTCGCTCGGCTCCTGAGTCTCGGCTGTGGCTTCGTACGAGCGCCCGGAAACTACAGCGGCGACTCCTAACGGATCACCGGCCTCGACCATTCGCAAAATGAGCGTCTTGCCGTCGCTGCCACAAATGGAGAGCTTTACTCGCCCTCGCCGCACGATGAACACTCCCCGCGGAGCCTGCCCCTCGGCGAACAGCACTGCGCCCGTGGGGTAAGTCGTGGTAATCGCTTCTTTCTCCAAAGCGTCGGCTACAACTGCTGGAAGATCGCCAAATGGAAGTTCGCCAAAGGATTTGTTGGCTGCGGGCTTCCGGACGTCGTTGCCTACGATGTGTGTGGCCATGTTGTGCCTCCGCTTTCAGCCTCTACTAGGGCAACTCCATAACCATTACTTTTCGGTCTTTATGAAAGTCGGCAAAATACTTCTAAGTATCACAAACCAAATCTCTTAAACTGATTTGGGTGGGGATGGGGGAATTGCCGCTCAATTTCGGGAAGCGCCAAACTGCGTGCTTTCCCACACCCCCTTGTGTGATCCCCATCACCAGTTGGCGGGTCGCAGGGCACTGACCTTGGGTCGCTAAAGGGACGATTCCTTCATCCCAGTGTCGTGTGGATGATGTTCAAGAGGGCGGTCCGGCTAAAGGGCTTTTCCAACAGAGTCACGCCGGGTTTCAACACTTCGCGATTCGCCATCAGTTCGCCCGTGTAGCCTGACATGTACACAACTTTCAGAGTGGGGTGAGATGCAGCCAGGCGCTCGGCCAACTCCGGACCGCTCATGTGCCGCATCACCACATCGGTCACCAACAAATCAATCGGTCCGGGATGAGACTCGATCGCCGCCAGCGCGGTCTTCCCATCGTCCGCCTCAACTACAGCGTATCCATGCTCCTCAAGAAGTTTGCGAGTCAAGCCACGCATGATCTCGTCGTCCTCCACCAGCAGAATCGTAGTCCCCTGCCGTTTCGGACTCACCGTCTCCTCTTCGGCATTGGCTGCGATGCCGATCTTGTGCTCGGCGCTGGGAAGATAGATCTTAAATGTCGTCCCCTGCCCAAGTTCGCTGTAAACCATAATGTGTCCCGAGCTCTGCTTGACGATGCCATACACCGTGGCCAGACCCAATCCAGTTCCCTTGCCCGCCTGCTTGGTGGTGAAGAAAGGCTCGAAGATTCGCGATACTGTAGCTTCGTCCATGCCGGTGCCCGTGTCGCTGACCGCAAGCATGACGTATTTTCCCGGCGTCATCGCTTGCTGCTGCTCGGCAAAAGTCTCATCAAGCTTTACCGCGCTGGTTTCGAGAATGAACTTACCTCCGCGAGGCATGGCATCACGCGCATTCACCGCGAGATTCACCACGATCTGGTCGAGCTGGCCAGGGTCGGCCTCGACCACCGCCGAGGCTGACCTGGGCACAATGAGAATCTCAACATCGTCTCCCAGCAGCGGGCGCAGCAGCTTGCTGATCTCCCTCAACCGCTCATTCAGATCGAGAATGCGAGGCTGAATCGCCGACGTCCGGCTAAAGGCAAGCATCTGCTTCGTCAGCGAAGTGCCGCGCTCGATCGCCTTCCTGATGTTCTCGATATAGATCGATGGTTCGGCGGCGGAATCGATGCGGTCGCGCAAGAATTCCGCACATGCGTTGATGATCCCAAGGATGTTGTTGAAATCGTGCGCCACTCCACCCGCCAGCCGCCCGATCGCTTCCATCTTCTGAGCCTGCCGCAACTGGCCCTCAGCGCGTTTCTGACCGGTGATGTCGCGCGCGATCACTGACGCTCCCGTGATCTCATCGGCGGCATTGCGCAAGGGAGATACGGAAATAGAAACATCCAGCCGACTCCCATCTTTGGCTACTCGCACCGCTTCGTAATGCTCGATGCTTTCGCCTCCCGCGATTTTTTCGAGAATCTTCGGGACTTCGTCCGGACGATCACCCGGCGTCAACATCGAGATGTGCTTTCCGATCGCCTCTTTGGGCGCGTACCCATAGATGCGCTCGGCTCCTTTATTCCAACTCGTAATAAAGCCGTTCAAGTCTTTGCTAAGAATCGCGTCGTCGGAAGAATCAATAATCAAGGCCAGCCTGGAGCGATATTCTCCAAGCTGCTCGGCCGATCTGCGATGCAGCTCTTCATTCGCCCGGCGCAGCTCTTCTTCGATTCTCTTGCGATCGCCGATGTCGCGAATCGCACTCAACACCAACGCTCCTTTTCCCGTGGAGACGGGACTCAAGCTGATTTCGACGGGAAATTCCGAACCATTACGCCGTCTACCATGGAGATCCAGTTCCGCTCCCATGCGCCGCGTCTTCGGAGCCTCCGCGAACTCCTCGCGATGATGATGATGCTGGCCACGATAGCGATCGGGAACAAGCATTTCGACTTTACGGCCAATCAATTCCTCGCGCTCATAGCCGAATAACTCTTGTGCCTGAGAGTTGACCTGAACAATAGTTCCATCGAGATCCACGGCTACGGTGGCATCCGGAAGAGTTTCCAGCAGGTCCGAAGAAAGAATGGCATCGGCCATAGCTTTGGCCGAAAGAGAGGTTGCGGGCTCACCGCGATCAATAGAGGGTTGCAAGGTGCAGCTCCAAGGTCAAACTCGCCGACACTAAAATCTAGTCCCAACCTGCTTTGACTGTAAAGCAAGCCCTCGAAATAGAGTAGACTCGCTGTGCTAGGAAGAGGCGAGGATGAAAGGTAATCCAAAAGTACTAAAAGAATTGAACGACGCTCTGCGCGAAGAGTTAACCGCAATCAACCAATATTTTCTGCACGCGGAGATGTGTGAAAACTGGGGATACAAAAAAATCGCCGACTACATCAAGAAGCAATCTATCGACGAAATGAAGCACGCCGAAGTGCTGATTGAGAGAATCCTTTTTCTCGATGGAACACCTTCCATGGAACCTCTGAAGCTGACCGTCGGCGGAACTGTGCGCCACATGATTGAGAGTGATCTAGATCTCGAGCTCGGTGCGGTGAAGCAATACAACGCCGCTGTGCAGATCGCAACCCAGGAAAAGGACAATGGCAGCCGAGATCTGCTGGTGAAGCTGCTCAAGGATGAAGAGGACCATGTGGATTGGCTCGAAGCCCAACTTCACCAAATCAAAGAAGTGGGCTATGAACGCTACCTTTCCCTGCAGACGGGCAACTTCGAAGAGAAATAGTGGAGCGATCAAGTTTTTCCCGGATCCACCCGCTTCCGATTCGTTCTTCTGACTGATGTCGGTGAGCTGTCGTGGCTGCACGAGAATAACCGCGCCGGTTATCTACGGCTGTTGATCTTGGCCAGCAGGCGCAAAATCTCCAGATAAAGCCAGATCAAAGTGACCATCAGGCCAAACGCACCGTACCATTCCATGTACTTGGGAGCGCCGGCGGCAACGCCACTTTCGATAAAGTCGAAATCGAGGATGAGGTTCAAAGCGGCGACAATCACAACCACCACACTGAATCCGATCCCGAGCAATCCGGAACCGTTGATGGCAGCGAAGTGGACACCAAAAAAACCGAGCACGAATTCAATCAGATAGAGAACCGCAATACCACCGGTAGCTGCGACCACGCCCAGCTTGAACTTCTCGGTCACTCGAATCAATCCCGAGTGGTAGGCGATCAGAAGAACCAACAGAGTTCCAAAGGTCAGGCCAACTGCCTGAATTGCGATCCCGTGATAGCGCAGCTCGAACATCGCGGAAATTCCGCCGAGAGCCAGCCCTTCCAGCAGCGCATAAATCGGAGCCGTAACTGGAGACCATTCTTTCTTGAAGATCGTCACCAGCGCGAAAATAAATCCTCCGATTGCCCCAATCCCCACCATCGGCAACACTGTCTCGGAAGCAGGCGCGTGGAAGAACCGGCTCCAACTCCAGGCCGCAGTGGCGACCACGCAAATCAGCAGAATCCCTGTCTTATTGACGGTGCCCGTCAAGGTCATGGCCTCGCCAGATACCGCCCCGTCAACGCGGAAACTATTTACATTCAACGCAGGGTTTGAAGTCTTAATCAGAGCCACTCTATTAGTCCTTTCTTATCTGGGCAGTCACGAAGATGAACCGCCGAACAGTGCAACATGTATTCGACAATAATATAGGCAGCCCACTTCTTCGTCCCAGCAAATTGCGGATGCAAAATCGAACATTCGCGCAGGGCACACTCGCAGCGACGCCGTCGAATTATTTTTGCCGCGCATTCAGCTTGTCGAGCGCGCGCTTCAACTCTTCCAACTTCTGTCCGGCCTCGCCGAGCTTGCCTTCCGCAGTGAGGCGCTGGTAGTCGGCAAAGTCTTTGGCAGCTTCCGCGATGAGGGCATTGAGATCCCCCGCTGGCTGAGGCGATGCGGCAGATGCGGGTATATTTCGCGGCGACTCGACAGCGTTGCTCGCCGACGCCGACGCCGTCAAGGACGAGACCGTTCCCCCAAAAAGCGACGCCATCGCCGACTCGAAGGTCGGTCCGTAAGCGAGCTTATCCTGCAACGCGAGCACCACCAACCTCAACTCCGGCATCGGACTTCGCTCAGCCTGCAGGTAAATTGGCTCCGCGTATAAAAGCGCGCGCCCGGAGGGAATTACCAGCAGAGTGCCGCGCCGCACATGCGACCCCTGCTGATTCCACAACGTCAACTGTCCAGAGAGTTGCGCATTCTGATCGATCCGCGCCTCGATCTGCAGTGGTCCGTCGACCAGCTTGGTTTTGGGAAAGTTGTAGACCACCGACGTACCATATGCGCTTCCGTCGCTGCGCCCGGCAATCCAACCGATCAGATTATTCCGGTTCGCGGGCGTGAACGGGAGTATCTCAACAAACTCCTCGCCGGTTTCGCCCGGCAACTTCATCAGCACAAAGTTCGGCTGCATCGACTGCGTAGTTTGCGTACCTCCTTCGCCCATACCAACTTCAGTGGCAACGGTCCACAAATCTTCACGGTTATAAAACGCCTCCGGATCCATCATGTGATACAGCCCGTATACTTCCGCCTGCAGTTTGAGCAGCAACTCAGGGTAGCGCACATGCTTGCGAAGCCCCGCAGGCATCAGCGCCGCATCCTTAAAGAGACTGGGGAAAATTCCTCGGTAGGCCGCAATGATCGGATCTTCCGGATCGAATACGTAAAACGTGGTCGTGCCGTTGTAAGCGTCGATCACCACTTTTACGCTGTTCCGCATGTAGTTGATCGAATTGTCATTGAGGCGATAATGCGTGGAGTAAGGATAGCTGTCTGAAACCGTGAACGCATCCATGATCCAAGAAAGCCGGCCATCGTCACCGAGCACGATATACGCATCCGGATCGAATGTCAGAAACGGTGCCAATGCCGCGACGCGCTCGCGAATATTGCGCCGCATCAGCAGCCGGCTATCCTTGTTCACGTCATCGCTGAATGGCAGCTTCGCAAGGTCATCCTGATCGAGAGCAATAATCAAACGCCGCAGGAAACCGCCAATCACAATTCCGCCATCGCCTTCATACGATGTGAGGTTGTTGCTCTCGCCCTGCGGATAATTGAATTCCTTCTGCCGCGTCTTCACATACACATCAGTGTTCGTCAACTCGCCAAAATAAACCTCCGGCCGCGTCACGTTCAATCCCTGCACCGTGCTCTGGACGGGCATGTTGCTCAACATCAGCTTCGGCAATCCCTCAGCAGTAAATCCATTCACCGGATTCATCGTGATGCCGTAGCCGTGAGTGTAGATCAGTTTTTCGTTGATCCAATTGCGGCTGCTCTCCGGCAGTTTGTCGACGTTCAGTTCGCGAGCGGCGAGCATGACCTCGCGATTTGTGCCGTCAATGTTGTATCGATCTATATCGATATCTGGGAAGTCATAGTAAGTTCGGATTTCCTGAATCTGGCGCAGCGTGTCCTGCAGCGCGTGCCAATCCCACAGCCGGATATTCTGCAGCGTGGCCTGATTATTAGCCGGGTCCGCGGCCTCGATGGTTGTCTCCGCGGGAAATTCGCGCTGCATCATACGGTTTAGGCCGTAGGCCTGTCGCGTCATTTCGGTGTTGAACACAATATAAGGTCTCTCGCGAACCAGTTCATTGGGTTTCACGACGAAGCTGCTTACGTACCATGCAATGCCTTGAACCGCGATGTAACAGACCGCGGCCGGAAGTATCGCGGCAATCAGCCACCGTCCCTGCGGCACTCGCAGAGCGTTGACGATTGCGATCGCCGCCCCGAGCAGCAGTGCGACGCATACCACGAGCAACCCGGTGAGCGTGACGTGCGCATCCGTATAGGTGACGCCGCCGAAGATCGTATGATCCTCGAGCAATTGCTCGAAGCGGCCCACGTAGACGCGCGCGGCAACGATCACCAAAAGAAATGCAAATGTGATTGACAAGCCGCGCCAAGGCAACGTGACTTGTCGGCTGAGGCGGCCGGTGATCGCGCGCGCTCCGCCAGTGATAAGGACAAAGAGAACGGCGAGAATGCAGGTGATCACCGACAGTGTGAGCAGCCAGCCGAGAAGAAGTTGCCACGCGGGCAGGGCAAACAGAAAAAAGTTCAGCGGCTTGCCGAAAATCGGATCCTCTACGTTGCTCGCAGCTGGAGGCATGTGCCAAAAGAGCGCGAGCGTGGCCCACTCCCCACTGATTGCGGCGCCCGTTGCCAGCGCTACGACGAGCGAAAAGATGAGTGCAATGGTGCGCAGAACGGGCTCGACCGGGAGCCGCACTGGCTTTCCGCCGATAAGAATCGTATGACCATCCGGCAGATCGGGCAGGTGTGCCCGCTTCAGGGCCATGAATGATCCGTACAAAATGACCAACGTGGCTGCTGCAAAAGCTAGGAAGACTTCCCACCGAAGATTCAGTGTCTTGAAGAAGACGTCGCCGTAGCCGAGCGATCTAAACCAGAGCAGGTCCACGTAATACGACAACGAGGCACGACCACCGAAAAAAATAATGGCAAGCACGACGAGTACGAAAATTAAGCGCGGGCGGCGACGGCTAGGCTGCCCCGAACGCGGCGGCGGCCAGTCGATGGACTGGGACATTTCTTAACTCCATTCTCAACAGCTTTATTTTGTTATTCGGATGATACGCCTACGGTCCCGCAGAGCCGATATCTCGCCGCTGTTCTGGAACAATTTTCAACCAGTGAGTATGGCTTGCAGGAATAACCATGCCTTGCAACTCTCGACACGAGGTCTATGTGCGATCCAAGCCTGTGCGATCCGTGCGCACAACTCTCCGCTGGAAGTGTTCGCCCGCGAGTTGAACCGTGTTCGCGAAAGTGAACCCTGCCTTCTTGAAGGCATGCAATGATCTGAGGTTATTCTCCTCAGGATCGGTGATCACAGCGTTCACGCGAGGCTCTGCAAAGACGATTTGCCTCAGGAACTCCAGAATTGCAACTGGCCCCAATCCCAAGCCCGTCATCGCCAGTTCCCCAATTGCCAGGTCAATGCCAGCCGACGCGGGTTCGGCCCCCAGTTGTTGCGCATGCTCTGGATAATCCGACCAGAGATACCACTGAATCCAGCCTAGTGGGCGTTTTGTGTGCTCGATCACGAAAACGCGTGTCGGCTCAATGCCATCAACTCTTGGTCCGTATTTCAGGTTAACACTCTCAAGATCGAGGCTCTCATGCCACCACGCAGACACGTGGGGAGCGGACATCCATTGTTGAAGGAGAGGAAAGTCAGATCGGCCAAGCGGTCGAAATGAAATGGAAGAGCTCATCAATAATAATTTGGATCTACATCTTTCCACGATACGTTGTGCCGCAATTGCAAAATTCCGCAGTGGGCTGTCAAACGGCGAAACTAGCGTTTCACGTTTTGACCGCTAAGGTTACACTCACTGCCCAGCTTGCGATCTCTCAGCGATAAAATCCGCCTGGCATTTTTTCGCGGCCGAGAGTATTTCGGCGAACTCCGGGGTGCCTCTGAGGTTGGCGAGAATAGGGTCGTTCTGCATCTCGGTGTAGGCGCAATATTTGCCCGCCACGCCGCTCTTCAGCAACTGCAAAGCGATGTCTTTCTGCCCACAGAAAGCAAAGACGGCGCCGGCGGTGAACCTATTCTCAGAATCGGGATTGGCCAAAATTTCCGGCGCTTGCTGTTTCGCAATGCTCTCCACCTCTGATGAAGGCGCGTGATTAAGACATGCCTTGGTGAGCCTGTTGCGGAAACCGTCGCCGAGTTTCTCAGACATTTCGCGCGCCTGCGCCAAATTGCCGGTGCGCATGTAATGACTCACAAGGTTAGCCGTGGCCCACTGCGAGCCCATATCGGGCTGGAGAAAGTCCAGGGATCTGGAGTAGTTTCCAATTTCTTCGAAGGTGATGGAACACGACCGAAGCCCATAGTCCCCGGCATCGAGAGCCAAGGCGGTATTACACTCGTGCGCGGACTCCTCCAGCATTCCGCCGTAGCGCAGGACATAACCCAGGGTGAAGTGTGCGCTAGCACTTTCGGGATGGCGCTCCACCAGCGCCTTCGCATCGCGGTAGGCTTTTACGAGTTCCCCTCGCTCGACCCCGTTGTTGATGAGTTGACCGGCCGCGCCGACGAGATTCGGGTCTAGTGCTACAGCGCGTTCCAGCGCGCTGTTTGAGCGCTGAAAAGATGTCTCGCCGCCATCCGAATATTGCGAATCGTAGTAATAGCGATGTCCCAGGACATGCCACGCGGGCGCGTAGGTTGGGTCGAGGCCGACGGCGCGCTCTAGCATCGCAATGGCATCTTTGTTGGGAAGAGGATCGTGCGGCAGAGCGATGCTGCGGAGATAAAGGTCGTAAGCTTCTTCGTTCTTAGGGCGAGTGCCGGCTTCCGCGGAATTCGTTCCTGCGCCTAGAGCGGGGACGAGTCCTTGACGAACTTTCGCCGTAATCTGGCCGTGCATGGCAATCATGTCCGGCGCGGCTACGGTCATGGTGTCGCGCCACAGCGTGCGGTTGTTCTCGACGTCGACTGCTTCCAGCGTGATCTGCAGTTGCGAGCCTTCCTTTAGAAAGTGGCCAGTAACTACGTCGGTGACGTGCATGGCGCGGCCGGCCTCCTGCAAGTCTTGCGTGGGCGAGTCGAACTTGCTGGTAGTCGCGAATGGACGGATGGTCAGCGAACCGACGTAGCTGAGCGACGTGGCGATTTCATCGGCGAGGCCGAGGCGCAGGAAATCGAGATCCTTGTCGGCTCCCAGGTTTTGCAAAGGCAGCACGGCGACGGTTTTCTGGGACGATGTGCTGGCGACGGGCGCGGGGCGCTGTTTGATGAACCAGAAGACCGCTGCGAGACCCATCACTGCGACTGCGACAACGATCGCGATGAGTGTCTTGTAGGAAGTTTTCTTTTCAGGAGGCGCGGTTGCGCCCACGGCGCTTGCGGAACTTACGGCGCTACGTTGACCCGAACTGCTGGGAGCTGCGGCGGCGGGCAATTGCACGCTTCCCGTGTCCTGTGGAAGAGGCATTCGTCCTGACTCGGTGTCGCGCTTCAGGCGTTGCAAGTCGCTGCGCATTTCAGAGGCGTGCTGGTAGCGCAGGTTGCCATCTTTCTCGAGAGCTTTGTTGATGATGTCCTCGAGCCTCGCAGGGACTTCGCGATTCAGTCGCACGACTGCGACTGGCGCGCGATTCATGATGGCTTCGCAGATTACCGCGGGGCTCTCTCCGTGAAAGGGCACATCGGCTGTCGCCATTTCGTAGAGGACTGCACCAAAAGAAAACAGATCGGAGCGGGCGTCAAGTTCGCGGCCGCGCACCTGCTCGGGCGACATATAACTGACGGTGCCTAACATTGTGCCGGGGCTGGTGAGGTGGGCTGCGTCCATGGTTTGAGTGGCGCCGACGTTTTGGTTGGAGGAACCGGGCGCCATTACTTTCGCGAGTCCGAAGTCGAGGATCTTGGCGTGGCCGCGCTTGGTGACAAAAATGTTTGCCGGCTTAATGTCGCGGTGAACGATGCCTTCGGCGTGGGCTGCGTCGAGCGCGTCGGCGATCTCGATGGCCAATGGAATCAGAGTGTCAGTATTGAGTGGTTGCGATCCGATGGCATGCTTCAGGGTCAAACCATCGAGAAACTCCATGGCGATGAAGGCTTCGCCGTCGTGCTCATCAATTTCATAGATGGTGCAGATGTTGGGGTGGTTCAGTGCGCTGGCGGCTTGCGCTTCGCGCTGGAAACGGGCCAGCGCCTGAGGATCTTTGGCTATTTCGTCGGGCAGGAATTTCAGGGCTACGAAGCGGCGAAGCTTGATGTCTTCGGCCTTGTAGACTACGCCCATGCCGCCACCACCGAGCTTTTCGATCACTCGATAGTGCGAGATGGTTTGTCCGATCACTGCGGAATCTTACGTGGGTGAGATGGGCAAGTCAACGAAACCGGCTCGCTTCGCTCGACGGACAGCCGAGAGGCGGGTGTCCCCACACGAGCATCTCAGTGCGTCGCAGCCCGCCACGCTTGCGCGGGCGTGAGCAATTTTGAACAGTATTCGGAATCGAAGCGGAGCATTATGGATAAACACTAAAAGAAAACCCCCAGTGTCGTCTAGCCGCTCCCAGAGGACTTTAATATGTGGATACTTACAAAGCGCTCCAAAGAAATGGCACTCGAACACGCCGAACTTGAGTCGTTAGTTTTGCAACGCACGGCAGAACTTCAAATCCTTTCCCAACGCCTGCTTAAGGTGCAGGATGAAGAAAGGCGGAAGCTCGCGCGCGATCTGCACGATAGCACTGGACAAACGCTGGCCGCGCTCAAGATAAATGTTTCGTTTCTTGAAGCAAGCAGTCAGCCGGATTCGTCCGAACGCGCCATTGTCGCCCAGGTAAGAGCGTTGGCGGATCAGGCGATTCGGGAAATTCGCACAATGTCCTACCTGCTGCATCCGCCGCTTTTGGATGAGGTAGGTTTCGCTTGCGCAGCCGAGTGGTACGTTGAGGGATTTGCGAAGCGAAGCGGCATCGACGTGAGCGCGGATTTCCCTACAGGCGTCCGGCTGCCGAGGAACATTGAACTCGCTCTTTTCCGTGTTCTACAGGAATGTCTCACCAACGTGCACCGGCACTCGGGTGCGACCGCCGTGACAGTCGTCTTTCAGCAGAAGCCCGAAGTGGTAATCCTGAAGATACAAGATTCCGGGCGAGGCATTTCCGCCGAGCGCCTGGCTCTGCTTCGCCAAACAGGTGCCGAATCGGGAGTTGGGCTGGCGGGGATGCGCGAACGTATGAACGAGCTGACTGGCAGGCTCGAAATAGAGTCGAGCGCCGGCGGGACAACCGTTCAGGCCACAGTGCCCCTTTACCCGGCGGCTCGACCGCCTTCATTCGAAAATTATGCGCGGGCAGAAGTTGCAACTGCGGTGCAGTCTTACCAGTAGAGCGCCGGGGAATCGAGACACTTTCGTTTCGGTCTTTCAATCAGTCCGCCGGCATGGGTACGGGGCGTGGCGCTGTGCGACGTATTTTCGATGGAACTCGCGCCGGGACTGCCGCTTCTGCCGGGGCTTCGAGCCACTTGCGCACTTGCGGCATCGCCTGCCTCATCGCAAATTCGCCGGCTTTGATCAGTTCGCCGGCGCGCTTGAAGTCGTCGTAGGCAAAGCCGGCCACATCGGGCTCGACGACAACATCGGCAGCGCTTCGCCATACGCTGGCCATTGCATCCTGCGCGATGGCGAATGATTGTCCGATCACATCAAAAAAATGGCGCGGCGCTCCGCCTTTGGCCCATGTGCCTTTCAAGTGCACGGCCAGCACTCGCTCTGCGCCCATGTCGCGCAGTGGACGCGTGGGCACGGGATGCGAAAGCATTCCATCCACTAGATAGCGGCCGCGAATCTCAATCGGCAAAAACATTCCGGGATAGGCGCAACTGGCGCGCACGGGATCGATGATCGAACCGGAATGAAAGACGATGCCTTCGCCGCTATTGAAATCGGTCGCGGTAACGCCGAGGGGAATGCGGAGTTCTTCGAACGTCTTCACCTTTAATGTATGGGTGAGGAACGACACCATGCGATCGTTGGAAGCTAAGCCGTAACGTGAGACCGTCCAGCGGGCGAAGGTAGTGAAGCGGCAGGAGTGCGCAACTTTCTCGAGATCCTCAAGGGAAAGCCCGCTGCAGTAAGACGCTCCAATCAGCGCGCCAACGCTGGTACCCGCGACGAGGCGAACTGGAATTCCTTCTTCTTCGAGAATTTTGAGGACTCCGATGTGGGCCATGCCACGCGCGAAGCCTCCGCCGAGAGCCACGCCGATTGTGGGGAATCTGGGCTCAACCGCAACCCCTTTGCGAGACAATTCCCGGCCGAAAGCCTGCACGGACCGGATAATCTTGCCGAGACTTTTCACCGGAACCCCCAGTTCCCGGCTCGCCGGAACTCCTCACTAATCATCCCTAGGATGCCACTTTTCCAAGAAATGGTGCAGTCCACTTTGGTGCTACATGAAGTTACGTTGGGCCGCTACGGTGGTTACGGGAGTATGGCTTCACTCAAGGAAACGAAAACTAACTTCAGGGTGTGATCTCAAATACGATGCCCCCACCGCGGGTGCCTCCGGCGTTCGTTGTGCCGTATAGATTGCCCGATGCGTCGAACACTATGTTACTCAAGGGGAAAGAGCCACCTTTTAGGGGGAACAGAAAAGTCTCGGTCCACTGGCCGTCAGAGGTCGGCGTCAATTCGAATACCGTACCCGGCTCAGGTTGCTTGGGTTGAATCGCACCGATGATGGCACCGCCTGAGACCGTCGTGCCCCACAGGTTGCCCTGAGCATCGAATGTGAGTGCGGCTTCCGGGCCGGCTCCGTCCGACGCGTCCTTATTAAAACTGTGGAGTATATTCTCACTCCAATCCGTTTCACGCGTTAGCTCAAATACTGTCCCGAATCCGTACGCGCCGCCCCCGGAAGTTGTTCCGTAGAGATTGCCGGCTGAATCCAAGACAACGGCAGCAGCCGGGTCGAAACCATCCCCCACTGTTTCCGCAAATGAGTAAATCACACTTTCATCCCAGCCGCCGCCCTCGACCGGCTCCATCTCAAATACCGCGCCGCGGTTGTGTGTGCCCCCGCCTGAAGTTGTTCCGTAGAGGTTGCCGGAAGAGTCGAATGTAACCCCGGCGACGGGATCGCTCCCGTCAAAATATGTTTTGCCGTCATAGTGGAAGTTATGAAGGATCGTCTCGGTCCAGTTCCCTCCAGCCTGTGGTGAGAGTTCAAACACCGTCCCCGATCCGTAAAGACCGCCGAACTCCGTCGTGCCATACAAATTGCCCGCCTGATCGAGGGCTAGGCCTGCGACCGGGTTGACGCCGTCCGCGCCGTCGCCGTTGAAGGTATAGAGAACCTGTTCCGTCCACTGTCCGCCAGCCTCGGGTAGCAACTCGAATACGGTTCCGCAACCATTGCGGTCACATTCGAGCGAGCCGCCAAGTACAGTGGTCCCATAGAGGTTCCCGGAGGAATCGATGATCAAGCCGGCCTCGGGAAAAACGCCACCCAGAAGGGCAAAGTTGTGCACGATTTTTTCCTTGTACCCGCCGCCCACCTCAGGCAAGAGCTCGAAAACGGTGCCGGACGAGTTTAATCCTCCGCTACGGGTGGTCCCGAACAGGTTGCCGGCGGCGTCGAAGACCACACCCGCGTAGGAATAGTAGCCGTCGGAGGAGTACGCGACAAAGTTGTGCAGAACGGTTTCTTGTTGAGCGGCTGCCGGCAGGGCTGACCCGGAGGCCAAAGCGGCGACCATCGCCGCAATCAGAGGGAACTTCAGAAATTGCACATGACCTGACGGAAGGAAATCTCTCGGAACGACTCGAATCATAGCGGTCCTTTTCCTGAAAACACACGCTTTGGCGAGCTGGCAAGCTAACCTTCTCTACAACCGAGGGCTAAAGCCCGATCATGAACGAGTATGCTGAGGCAGACGGATGCGCGCGTCAAGATGAAAGATTTTGCATGGCGAAGGTTTTGTTGCGGTGGGCTGGCGCGAGCCCGCCTCCACTGCACTCCAGTGGATGACGAGCCGGAACAGGGCTGATACCTTACATTCATGGTGCGGGAGATATCTGCCGGCGGTGTGGTGATCCGGAAGCGGGAGGGAGAGTGGTGGATGGCGGCTATTGAACCGCCCACCGAAGCGGGGCGGGCCAGCGTGACGAGCGCGAAGACTGTTGGAGCCAAGACAGATCGGGCGAGGCACTCCAGCGGGCATCAACGCCGAGTGCTGTCGCTGCCCAAGGGGTTGGTGGATCCGGGCGAAAAGGCGATTGAAACTGCGGTTCGCGAGGTTTACGAAGAGACGGGAGTGATCGCCGAGCCAGTCACCAAGCTTGCCGACAGCAAATATATTTACACCCGAACCTGGGGCGACGGGCAGCGGGTGTTTAAGATTGTCAGCTTCTACCTGATGCGCTACCGCTCCGGCCGCATCAACGACATTGCTGCGGAGATGCGCATCGAAGTGGCGCGTGCGCGCTGGGTGCGGCTGGAAGATGCTCCGAGGCTGCTCGCGTTTACGGGGGAGAAACAAATGGCCCGGCGGGCGTTGCAGTATGTGAGAGCACATGCTGATCCTTAGCGGAATGTAGAATTCGGATTATGTATGTCGGAGTTCGGTATCTCAGAAACTTATCCCGCATAATGAATTCATGCCTGTTTGCGAAAGTTTGCCTCCAAGTTTCCTTGCTCGATTTCCGTCGCTGATTCTGCGCGTGCCGCTGCTCTTGTTCTTGCTGGTTTCGCCTTCAGCTGCGAAAACTCAGCCTTCCGCCGGCTTGGATTCTGGCTACGTCTCAGCCCTTAGCGCCGCCGATCGTTTTCTTCAGGCTTGGCAGTCTGGGGATGCAGAAAACGGATTGGTACTGCTGACGCGTCACGCAAAGGAAAAAGCTACGGCGGATGTGTTTGAGAATTTTTTTTCCAACCCGGGTTCTTCTGCTTATGAAATCGGCCGGGGCAAGCTGTTGAAGCGCGGGCGCTATGAGTTTCCCGTCGTCCTTGTCGGCATTTCGAAGAATCATGCGCGCCGGCGATTCGCGAGCATTGTGATTGTGGACACTGGCAGGAACGACTGGGCAGTGGATACACTGCCGTAGGACGAACGATTGCTGATTACTGATTGTTGATTGGTGATTCATGTTCACGATTCCGGGAAGGATTTCTGTCGAGGCTAATGATGAAACGCATTAATAAAGTCGCAATACTTGGCGCCGGAACCATGGGCGCGCGCATTGCCGCACATTTTGCTAACGCCGGCGTGCCGAGTTATCTGCTCGATATCGTTCCACCAGATGTTCCGCCGGGAGCCAATGCTGCGGCGCGAAATAAAATCGCGGCCGCGGGCCTTGATGCCGCGAAGAAATCCAAACCCGCCGCGTTCATGGATTCTTCGCTTGCCCGCTTCGTCACCGTGGGCAACTTTGACGACGATTTGAAAAAGCTGGCTGAAGTCGACTGGATCATCGAAGCCGTCGTGGAGAATCTTGACATCAAGCGGACGCTGCTTCGCAAAGTCGAAGCCATTCGCAAGCCCGGCACCATCATCACTACCAACACCAGCGGCCTGCCTGTAGGAAAAATCGCGGAGGGATTTTCTGATGACTTCCGGCGGGCCTGGTTTGGAACGCACTTTTTCAACCCGCCGCGCTACATGCGTCTGCTGGAGATTATTCCGACGCCGGAGGCCGATCCTGCGGCGATCGATATGATTTCTCACTTCTGCGACGTGCGCCTGGGCAAAGGCGTCGTCCTGGCCAAGGACACACCCAACTTCATCGCCAACCGCATCGGCACATTTTCTGTGTTGAACGTGATGCGCCTGATGCAGGAGTTGGACCTGACCATCGAAGAAGTCGACGCGCTCACCGGGCAAGCCGTGGGATGGCCGAAGTCGGCAACGTTCCGCACCATCGATTTGGTTGGGCTGGACATTCTGGGTCACGTGGTTGGCAACATGACCGCAAACGTTCACGACGAACGCTGCGATCTGCGCCTGCCCAGTTTTTTCACGCAGATGCTCGAACGCAAGTTGCTGGGCGACAAAACCAAGGGAGGGTTTTACAAGAAAGTAAGAAGTTCCGAAGGCAAAGAAGACGAACGCCTGGCCCTCGACTGGAAGACGCTCGAATACCATCCGCGACAGAAGCCGAAGTTTGCCGCGCTCGATATGGCAAAGAACATCGAAGACACGGGTGCGCGGGCTCGCATGCTGCTCGGTCTAGAGGGCAGTGGTCCGCAGAAGGGCGACAAGGCGGGAGCATTTCTGTGGGCGGCTTTGAGTGATTTGTGGAGTTATTCCGCCAACCGCGTGCCTGAAATCTCGGACTCGATTGTTGAAATCGATCGCGCCATGCGGCTCGGGTTCAACTGGGAACTCGGCCCCTTCGAATTGTGGGATGCCGCTGGCATCGAAGCCACCGTAGCGCGGATGAAAAAAGAGGGCAGACCTGTGGCCGCGAATGTCGAGAAGTTGCTGGCTTCAGGCAAGAAGTCTTGGTACGCAGACGATCCCAAGGCTTCGTCAGGGCGCGCTTACTTCGACCTGGCAAGTGGAAACTTGAAGACGGTTGAAGTTCCAGCCGGCGTGTGGTCGGTCGCTGTGGCAAAGAAGTCTAACGGAGTGGTGAAGAAAAATTCTGGAGCGTCGCTAGTCGATCTAGGTGATGGCGTGGGATGCATTGAGTTCCATAGCAAGATGAACTCGCTGGGGTCCGATATCATCAGCTTGATTTTGCAAACGCTCAAGCCCGGCGGACCCGGCGACAACTTCGACGCATTCGTTATCACGAATGATGCGACCAATTTCTCCGTCGGCGCCAATCTGATGCTGCTGCTCATGAGCGTTCAGGAAGATGAGTGGGACGACGTGGATCTCGCCATTCGGCAATTTCAGGGCATGACGCAGGCCATTAAATTTTCGCCCAAGCCACTTGTGGTCTCAGCCTTCGGATTGTGCCTGGGTGGCGGCACGGAAATTTCGTTGCATGCCGCCGCGCGGCAACCTCACGCCGAGCTCTATACGGGGCTGGTTGAAGTTGGCGTCGGATTGTTGCCCGGCGGCGGAGGCTGCAAAGAGATGCTGCTGCGCGCCGTCGATGGCGCTGCCGCCGCGCACGGCAAGAGTTCCGGTGAAGCTCTCGCCGGATCCATCGAAATGCTCGAGGCGATGAAGCGCGCGTTTGAAACCATTGCCACGGCCAAGGTTGCAACTTCTGCGCACGAGGCTCGCGGCCTCGGCTTTCTGAACGACAGCGACCGCATCACGATGAACCGCGAGCGCGTACTCTCCGACGCCAAGGCCCGCGCCCTCGAATTAGCGCGCGCCGGATATGAGCCGCCGGTGCCTCGCACGGACATCCCAGCGCCGGGCGAGAATCTTCTGGCGACGCTTAGGATGGGTGTCCACATGATGCGCCAAGGCGACTTCATCACCGACTACGAAGTGAAGCTGGGCTCGAAGATCGCCGAGGTTCTGTGCGGCGGCAACGTCACGCCCGGAACGCTGGTGAGCGAGCAATACGTTCTAGATCTCGAACGTGAGGGATTCAAGTCCTTGTGCGGCGAGAAGAAGACTCAGGAGAGGATTCAATACACGCTGAAGACCGGGAAGACATTGAGGAATTAGCAATTTTTGACCACATCACATTAATTGATATATACTCTTGATATATACTTTCATCAGAGCGAGGATGCCCGACGTGCCAAAGACGAACATCGCCAAACTCTTCCAGAACGGCCGCAGTCAGGCAGTGAGATTGCCGCGAGAATTCCGTTTCGAGGGCGACCGGGTGCGCATTCGGCGCGTGGGTCAGGGTGTGTTGCTGGAACCGATCATCGAAGACACCAAGGAGTGGTTTCGTAAGCTCGATGAGTTTAATTCCGAACCATTTATGCCCGAAGGCCGCAAACAGCCGAAGACTCCCAAGCGGCGCATATTCGAGTAAATCGTGGATTATCTCCTCGATACCAACGTGTGTATCGCTCTCATCAAGAACACAGACTCGTTGGTGCGAGGACGTTTTCAGGCAGTTTCGCGCGCGGGCGGCGTGGTGTATGTTCCGTCGATTGTTACCTTTGAATTGTGGTACGGAGTCGCGAATAGCGCGCGAATTGCATTCAATACAGACCGGCTCGAAGCGTTCCTGTCAGGGCGGGTTAACGTTCTTCCCTTCGATGACGGTGATGCTCGCGCGGCAGGCGCGATACGGGCCAATCTAGAAGTCTCAGGCAGGATGATCGGGCCGTACGACACACTGATCGCCGGCCAGGCCTTGGCGCGCCAACTGACGCTCGTGACCGCTAACGTCTCCGAGTTTTCGCGCGTCAAGGGACTCTCCTGGCAGGATTGGGCAAAGCCTTAGAATAGCATCGCGAGACCTTTATCCTTGGTCTTCGTCTATTCTCAGAACGACGTTGAGTTCGAAGTCCACATCCGGAAGGAAACTATGAACTCTGCAAGACTGCGTTTACCCCTACTCATTCTTTTCAGCTTGACGCTGGCTCATGCCCAAGAAGTGCGGTCTGGCGAGGACGTCTTGCGGGCGATGCATGACCGCTTCGCCAAGTCGTGGTATGAAACTTTGACCTTCACGCAGAAAAGCACGACCTACAATGCCGATGGAACAACCAAAGTTGATACGTGGCACGAAGCACTGTTATCGCCGGGAAGATTGCGCATCGATATTGGAGCTCCAAGCGAGAACAACGGGTATCTCCTGGTGGATGGAACGGTGACGGTGCTGCAGGCCGGCAAGGAAGCGGGAAGCCGTCCGCTGGTGAACATGCTTCTGGTTTTGGGTTTCGACGTGTATCGGCAGGCTCCGGAGAACACTGTCATGATCGTGCAGGCCGAGGGCTATGACCTCAAAAAGATTCACGAAGAGACATGGGAGGGGCAGCCGGTTTATGTGGTCGGAGCAGACAAGGGCGATCTGAAGTCGAAGCAGTTCTGGGTGGACAAGAATCGCTTATTGTTCGTGCGGCTGTTTGAGCCGACGCGGACGGATGCGAGCAAGTTCCAGGAGATTCGCTTTGAAGACTACCGCGAGATGGCAGGTGGCTGGGTGGCGGCGCGGGTAGAAGTGTACGCGGACGACAAGAAAGTCTTCAGCGAGGAATATTCCGATATCCAATGCAATGCGAAGCTCGATCCGGGCACGTTTGATCCTAAGCAATTCAACTCGACTCATTGGGAAAAGCCTTAAGCGGCTTGGATTTCTGCCTGCTACAATCGCTTTCATGCGCAGATTTCTGCTAACTATTTCTGCAGTTGTTCTGATCGGGCTGGTCGTCGCCGCTTCTGGGACCGCACTCGCGAACGCCCAAGCCAAAGATGCTCCCGCGAAAGAAGAGACGCCCGATGTGCCTGACTCGATCCAAGCGCCTACGGGCGAAGAAGTTATCTTGCTCGCGCACGCGACAGGTTCACAGATCTACACTTGCCAGTTTTCGGCTGACGGCAAGTTCAGCTGGACTCTCAAGGGTCCCGATGCTGAACTAAAAGATCGAAAAGACAAAGTGATTGGCCAGCATTCTGCCGGGCCGACGTGGAAACTGAAAGATGGAAGCGAAGTCACCGGGAAAGCGGCGGCCCATGTGGACGCGCTTGATCCCGGTTCGATTCCATGGCTGCTGGTGAAGGTCGTGACTCATGCGGGAAACGGCCTGCTGACGAACGTCACGGACATCCAAAGGGTTCATACCCATGGCGGCCAGCCTCCGGCCGAGGGGTGTGATGCCGCCCACAAAGGCGACGAAACCAAGAGCAGTTACACCGCGGATTATTACTTCTACGCTCCGGCGAAGTAGCTTACACGCAGCGGTTGCAGTCCAATGAAGGTCCGAGACGCAATCAAGTACTTGGAACAAGATGGTTGGCGCCTGCATCGAACAAAGGGAAGCCACCGACAATACCATCATCCCTCGAAGCCAGGGACGGTTACTGTCGCGGGACATCCGTCAGTAGACATTCCGCCCGGAACGTTGAACAATATCCTTAAGCAGGCTGGACTAAAATGAAATATCTGGTGATCTACGAGAAGTCGGCCAAAGGTTGGGGCGCCTATGCGCCTGACCTGCCTGGGCTCGGAGTGGCCGGTGCAACGTTGGATGAGGTGAAAGAACTCATCCGCGAAGCAATAGAGTTCCACCTCGAAGGCATGCGCCAGCACGGTGACCCAATTCCCGCGCCCAGCGCTACCACGGAATACATCACGGTCTAATTTAGAACCGAGAACTATTATGCGAGAAGTCATCATCGCTTCATCCGTTCGCACGCCCGTGGGACGCGCCTACAAAGGCACGCTCCGCGCCACCCGTCCCGATGAACTCGCGGCCGTTGCCATTAAAGGCGCGCTCGAGCGCGTCCCGCAACTCGATCCCAAAGAAATTGAAGATGTCATTTTGGGCTGCGCCATGCCCGAGGCCGAGCAAGGGATGAACGTGGCGCGCATTGCGTCGCTGCGAGCCGGGCTTCCGGTGGAAATTTCGGCGCTCACCATCAACCGATTTTGCTCGTCAGGCTTGCAGGCGATCGCCATGGCGGCGGAACGCATTATGAGCGGTGGCGCCGAAGCGATTGTCGCCGGCGGCACTGAATCGATGACGATGATTCCGATGGGCGGGCACAAGGTTTCGCCGAATCCCTGGCTCGTCGATCACTATCCGGACGCTTACCTCAACATGGGTCTCACCGCCGAACGCGTTGGCCAGCGCTTCGGCATTACGCGAGAAGCGGCGGACAAGTTTTCTTTACGCAGCCACCAAAAGGCGCTGGCAGCGATCCAGGCTGGCAGGTTCGACGAAGAAGTTGTGCCTGTTCCGGTAAGCTTCACCACTCCGAATGGATCGAAGCCCAAGCGCCAGGAGATTGTTTTCAAAATGGACGAAGGCCCGCGCGCCGATACTTCACTCGAAGCCCTGCTCGCGCTGAAGCCCGCCTTCCACGTGAAGGGCACAGTAACCGCGGGAAATTCTTCGCAAATGTCGGACGGTGCCGCAGCAGCCGTGGTGATGTCCGGGGAACGCGCGAAAGCCCTCGGCATCAAGCCGCTAGCGCGTTATGTTTCGTTCGCCACGGCAGGATACAAGCCTGAAGAAATGGGACTTGGCCCCGTGTTCGCAATTCCAAAAGCCTTGAAGATGGCTGGGCTGAAACTTTCGGATATCGATGTGATCGAGTTGAACGAAGCGTTCGCCGCGCAGTCCCTCGCCGTGATTCAAGAAGCTGGGCTCGACCCCGAGAAGGTGAATCCGAACGGCGGCGCCATCGCGCTGGGACACCCACTGGGATGCACCGGAGCCAAACTGACGGCCACGATCATCCGCGAACTCAAACGCCGCAACGGACGCTATGGCATGGTTACTATGTGCGTTGGCGGAGGCATGGGCGCTGCGGGCATCTTCGAAAACCTGAACTGAAACGCAAGCGGAATCTAACTAAGCCTCAGCCCGCAGACGATTGCATCTTCCGGAGGGTTCGAGTAATAACTCTTACGTAAACCCGTTTCTTCGAAGCCCGCCTTCCGGTAGAAGGCGCGCGCGCTTTGATTCGACTCGCGTACTTCCAGAAATATTCCACTGCCTCGTTCGGCCCGTGCATGCGCAATGAACTCGCTCAGCAACCGCGCGCCAACTCCTTGGCGGCGAACCGTTCCAGCCACAACAATGTTTTCCAACTCCCATTCCGTATCGATCCTATGCGCTACCAGGAACGCAAGCACTTCGGACGCCCTGGGTTCCTCCTCTGCTACCCAGGCAACGCGTTCGGATCGTCGGTCACCACTCGTCGCGATAAACAAGTCCTCATACTGCCGCCGTGACCAATGCCCGGCCGCCGGGCTGTCGTGCTCCAGAGCCATCATGCCGGGAATGTCAGAGGGATCGGCTCGTCGGACGAGCACGCTAGCGCCCACTTTTCTCGAGCATCTCAGCGTCAGTGCGGCGAATGTAGTTCGCCTCTAATTGTTCAGGAGTGACAACTTCGCCGGACTGAATCTTGCGCCATCCCAACCGGGCCACCGCATCGGCAGAAATCGGGGGCAGAGTTGAGACTGACAATCCTGCTGCGCTTGCCGCTTCGGCCAAAACGGTATCCGGAGTTACAACCGTCCATCCTTGCGCGTGAGCAAGAAATTCGCTGCGAGTCAGGATTTGCTCTCGCGCAGCTTGCGCGGGAGTTTCTGGAATTTCGTACTCGCCGACGTAGACATCGCCGCGGCCGGCATCGAGCGCGGCCATGATCTTGCCTTGAGCGCCACCGGTAACAGCACACACCTCCAGAAGCGATACTGCTGCAATGGGCTTCTCCAACACCTCAGCCAGAGCCTTCACCGCGGCGAGGCCGATCCGCAGGCCAGTAAACGAACCGGGCCCGGAAGCCGCGACGAACGCACCGATGGCGGTCTTCATGAGTCCGTTTCTGGCAAGCAGTTCAGAAATCTGTGGAATGAGCTGCGCGGAAAAAGTGCCGCCTACCAATGGCGCAATCTCAATCATCTCGAAATCGCCTTCGGCAGTTGGGTCCCCGGCTCGCGCCAGCGCGATGCTGCCCTGCTTGCCGGAGGTATCGATGGCGAGAAGAAGCATAAAGAATCGAAGAACAAAGAAATTGCTTTATCCGTGGAGATCCGTGGCCGGTCTTGCTTTTATTCCTGCACCAGCTCCAGCAGCACCCCGCCCGTGCTCGAGGGATGCACGAAAACATACTGGTGCCCGCCCGCTCCAGTCTTGATCTCGTCCGACACCAGTCGCACTCCGTCTTTTTTCAGACGCGCAACGGACGCAGGTAAATCTGAAACTTTTAGACAAACGTGATGCAAACCCTCGCCGCGCTTGGCGATGAATTTCGCGATCGCTGAAGTTTCCGACGTCGCCTCCAGCAACTCCAGTCGGCTCTCGCCCACCGGAACCATCACCAGCCGAACCTGTTCCTGCTCCACCGTTTCCTCGGGAGAAATGCTCAGGCCCAGTTTTTCATAAATCGACTTCGCCGCCGCCAGCGACTTCACCGCAATCCCAAGATGATCAATTTGCGCCATAAATTTATCCAGTTATCCCTTCCCTGCCTTCGTTGCGATCTCTTCAATCAACGTATAGGGATCACGCTTGTGCTCTGCGACTTCCGCCGCCAGGCGTGCCAGGTTGCCGTCAGCGAGCTGCGCCCGCGCCTTTTCGAGTAGCACGTCTCGCAGCATCTCGACGAGGCGTTCTTGCCAGTTCTCCACGCTCCGGTTCAGCGCCAAATTTTCCTTCTGCAAGTAAGCCTCGTAGTCCGCAATCGCACCCGCCAGTTCTCCGATTCCCGTGCCCTGGCTGGCAACGGTCTTAACGATCGGCGGAGTCCAGCCATCGTGGCGCGTGGCCAGCGATTGCAGCGAACGAATCTCGCGCTCCACGTGCTCAGCGCCTTCGCGGTCGCTCTTGTTGATCACGAAGATATCAGCAATCTCCATGATGCCGGCCTTGATGGTCTGCACATCATCGCCCATGCCCGGCACCAAAATCAAAATCGTGACGTCAGCCAGCCGCACGATATCCACTTCATCCTGGCCCACGCCCACAGTCTCGATCATGATGAGGTCGCGGCCGGATGCGTCGAGCACGGTAGTCACATCGGCCGTGGTGCGCGCGAGACCGCCAAGCGAGCCGCGCGTCGCCATGCTGCGAATATAAATGCCGGCGTCCGAGAAATGTTCCTGCATGCGAATGCGATCACCCAGAATAGCTCCGCCCGTGTAAGGGCTGGTGGGGTCGACCGCGATAATACCCACGGTGCGATCCTCTTTGCGATAAAAGCGGGCAAGCTGATCAACCAACGTGCTCTTCCCCGCCCCCGGCGGCCCAGTCAAGCCGAGCACACGCGCCTTCCCGCTGTGCGGAAACAAAGCCTTCAGCAACTCGGACCATCCCGGAGCGCGATTCTCCACCGTCGAAATGGCGCGGGCCAGCGTGCGCACGTCGCCGGAGCGAAGCTGGTCAATCCAAAGCTGGGCATTGGGATTCAAACGATCAGTGTAAAGCACCTTTTGAAAAGCAGGAAGTCTGGTAGCGTCCTAATTTGAATTAGCACACTACCGGAAGTCTGGCAGTTTCACGGAAGATAACTTTTGACCTTAGCCCCCGAAGCCCTTACGATAAGTGAGAAGAAACTATGGCCAACATGGATATGATCCCGCTGAAGCCGGAGCGTAAATCGCAACTCGAAGAGTACGCCAAACGGCGTGGCCAAGATCCTGCCACGGCGCTCGACGAAGCTCTGGCCGCATATCTTGAGTGGGAGAGCCAAGACTTCGCAGAGGCAGTTCACGGTGTCCGCCAAGGCTTCGAGGATTTGAGAGCCGGACGCACCAGACCCGCCGCAGAGTTTCTGGCCGATCTAAGCCGCAAGCATGACCTTCCGCGTTGAGACAACGGCGACCGCTGAGCGAGACGCAGACGCAATTCTTGACTGGTTGCTGTCCAAACGCGCAGGAGAAACCGGCATGCGCTGGTTTTCAGCATTGCAGGATGCCATCGCGTCGCTTGCAGAATTCCCGGCGCGTTGTCCGCTCGCTCCGGAGAACGCGGTCATCCATTTCGAGGTTCGTCATTTGCTTTATGGCCGACGGCCACATGTGTATCGGATCCTCTTCACGATCAAGGACCAAACTGTGTATGTCCTGCATATCCGTCACGGCCGCCGTCAACCGCTGAAGCACTAATCAATTGCTATTCCTTCAGCAACTGCCGGGCGATCACCATCCGCTGTATCTCGCTGGTTCCTTCGCCGATCGTGCACAATTTCACGTCGCGGTAATACTTCTCGGCGGGATAGTCTTTGATGAAGCCGTAGCCGCCGTGAATCTGCACGCCCTCGTTGGCGCATCGCACGGCAACTTCGCTGGCGTAGAGCTTCGCCATCGAGGATTCCAGCGTTGTCTTCATACCAGCGTCTTTCATCGACGCCGCGCGCATGGTGAGCAGGCGGGCCGCGTCAATCTCCGTCGCCATGTCGGCCAGCTTCCACTGGATCGCCTGAAACTCTCCAATCGCTTTGCCAAATTGCTTGCGCTCTTTGGAGTAGTTCAGCGCAGCCTCGTATGCGCCTTGCGCCATGCCCAGTGAAAGAGCCGCAATCGAAATGCGGCCGCCATCGAGCACGCGCATCGCGTCGATGAAGCCATCGCCCTCTTTGCCCAGCAGATTCTCCGCAGGGATCACGCAATCTTCAAAAATCATCTCGGCGGTATCGCTGGCGCGCAAGCCGAGCTTGTTTTCTTTTTTGCCGGGACGAAATCCCTTGGTATCTTTGTCGACGATGAAAGCGGACAGCCCATGCGTCTTGGCGGCGCGGTCGGTCACCGCAATTACCACCATCACATCCGCGTAGTGGCCGTTGGTGCAGAAAGTCTTCGTGCCATTCAGAACCCAGCTGTTGCCGCGGCGCTTCGCGGTCATGCGAGCGCTGCCCGCATCAGATCCAGAAGATGGCTCAGTCAATCCCCACGCGCCGATAAAATCGCCCGTCGCCAGTTTGCTGACGTACTTCTTCTTCTGCGCCTCGTCGCCGGCGAGAAAAATGTGATTGGAACAGAGCGACGTATGCGCAGCGACAATGATGCCAACCGATCCATCCACGCGCGACAACTCTTCGATGGCGATTACATATTCCACATAGCCCATACCGGCGCCCGCGTACTCGGGCGGAAAAACGGTTCCCAACAATCCGAGCTTGCCCAGTTCCTTGATCGTGGTTAGCGGAAACTCGCACGCCTCATCCCACTTCATGACGTTGGGCAAAATCTCGCGCTCGGCGAACTCGCGAACGGTTTTCTTGAGCTGCTGCTGCTCGTCGCTTAATTGAAAATCCAAGATTCCTCCACCGACTCGACTTAACGTTCGATTAGACCATAGCCGCAGAAGGGGAGAAAGTTACCTCAGGCTGTGGGAAGGGAGCGCGCGGACAACCTCATCTTCATTGAAGATTCTGCACATCGGAAGCCCCATCCCAACCGACCGGATGGTTTGCCGAAATTCATCCTACGTCGAGTTGCGGCAAGGAAAATCAAAAAGCGATTTCATCCGCCAGAATAAATCTTTCGAATACCTCGTTGGAAAGTAAGCGACCGCGCGCCGTCAGGCATACCGAGTCTCCGCGTTGCTCCATCAGCCCGTCTCTGACAAACTCCGTAATCGCGGCGCGAGCATCTTGCATTGCCTGCTCACCGAAAGTTGAACTGAGATCGTTCACGCTGATGCCCCGATTCAGCCGCAACCCAAGGAAAAAACTCTCCTCCAGCGCTGCCGTGCGCGAAACTGGCGTGCGCTGTAAAGCGGCCCCTTTCATGTACTGCTCGAGAGAGTCCGCAGGCGCGAATCGCACCGCATTGTTTTCTGGCGTAACGGAGGCTAGCATCGAGTGCGCGTCCACCCCAAAGCCGAAGTAGGGCTGGCGTGTCCAATACTTCAAGTTGTGTTTGGATTCGAAACCGTCGCGCGCGAAGTTGGAAATCTCGTATTGCGCGATACTCGCCTCTTGTAGGCGATCGCACGCCGTCGTATAAAAATCGGCCACGGCTTCTTCCTCCGGGACAAAGTGCGCGTGGTAGCGCGTACCGCCTGCGATGACCTCACGCCCCAACCGCGAATCCTCGTCCACTTCAAGCATGTAGACGCTGACGTGCGGCACTGCGCTCGCGATCGTCTCCGCTAAAGAAAATTCCCAACTCTCCGCGGTCTGGTGCGGCAACCCCGCGATGAGATCGATGTTGATATTCGTAATTCCAGCGGCCCGCAATCGAGCAACGTCGTCCAGTACGGTCGCGCGTTTGTGGAGTCGGCCGACAGCGGCTGCTTCTTGATCCACAAACGACTGCACACCAAGACTCACGCGGTTCACACCGCAGCGCAGCAAACTCTCAAACATGGCGGAGGTCAATGTGCCGGGAGCGCACTCGACGGTAATTTCCGCTTCGGAATTCACCTCAAACTCGCGCCGCACTGCACCAAAGATCCGCTCCAACTGCCCGGCCTCGAGCACTGTCGGCGTTCCTCCGCCCAGGTAAATGGAATCCACCGCGCGCTCCATCTTCCCGCCCATCTCCGCCGCGACTCGTGGTGCATTCTCGATATCGGAACAGATGCGATCCACATAGCGTTCGAACACCACCCGCGAAAAAACGTCGGATGCAAAGTTGCAGTAGCTGCACTTGGTGCGGCAAAATGGCACCGAAATGTAAATACCGAGGGGCATGCAGATCATTATCCCACCCGCGCAACCCGCAAACCTTTTCCATCCTGCCGCCGGCTTCGGCCATCCATATTGAGGTACCCTGTTAACAGCGCCGCGCGGGCGCGGCTTTACTGCCCGATTCGCGTCGAAACCGATGTCTCAGGAAGAAGAAGTATTAGGCAAAGCGTATGACAGCCGCCTGATGGCGCGGCTGCTGAAGTACCTGCGTCCCTACCGCTGGCAGGTGGCGATTGCGCTGGCCTCGATTGTTCTGAAGTCGTTCGCCGACGTGCTCGGACCATATCTCACCAAGGTGGCGATCGATCGCTATCTCGCGCCGAAAGCGGTGGCGACCGCGACATCTTCCGGCATCTGGAGCTGGCTCAGTCCGCACGCCGTCACCGGCATCGCGCAGATCGCGGCCATTTATGTTGGACTGCTCGTCTTGAGCTTCCTGCTGGAGTTCTTGCAAACCTACTACATGCAGTGGACGGGCCAGAAAGTGATGTTCGATCTGCGCCGTCAGATCTTCCGCCATCTGCAGCGGCTGCACGTCGCCTTCTTCGACAAGAATCCAGTCGGCCGCCTGGTCACGCGCGTTACGACCGATGTGGATGCATTGAATGAGATGTTCACTTCAGGCGTGGTGTCGATCTTCGAAGATCTCTTTGTGCTGGCGGGCATCCTGGGCGTGATGCTGTGCATGAACTGGAAGCTGGCGCTGATCACCTTTGCCGTGCTGCCATTCATCGTTGTCGCGACGAAGATCTTCCGCGACCGGGTGCGTGATTCCTACCGCCGCATTCGCGTTGCCATCGCGCGCATCAACTCCTACTTACAGGAGCACATCAGCGGGATGATGGTGCTGCAGCTTTTCAACCGCGAACGCAAGGCTTATACCCGCTTTGAGGAAATCAATCGCAGCCATATGGACGCGTTCAAAGACGCGATCATGGCCTACTCCGTCTACTATCCCGTGGTCGAGATTCTCTCGGCGATCGCGATCGCCTGCGTCATCTGGTTCGGTGGCGGTGACGTGATGCGCAACACTCCCGTGACCAGCGTCGCGTTGAGTTTCAACCCAAAAACATTGATCGCCTTCCGTCTAGTTTCGACGGTCGCGAGCTTGGGTGTGCTGGTTGCCTTCATTCAATACGCTTTGCGCTTCTTCCGGCCGATCATGGACTTCAGCGAGAAATACAACATCCTGCAATCGGCCATGGCCGCGAGCGAGCGCATCTTCAAGCTGCTGGATACGCCGGTGCAGGTGATATCTCCGGCGGTTACGAAGCGTCCTGAAGGCTCCGGCCGGATTGAGTTCGATCACGTATGGTTCGCCTATCGCGACGCTCCTGAGAGTGGAGCGATTAGCGAGCAACTGCCCGACTGGGTTCTGCGCGATGTAACCTTCGCCATTGAACCTGGCGAAACCGTTGCCATCGTCGGCCATACCGGCGCGGGTAAGACCACGCTGATCTCACTGCTGCTGCGCTTCTACGACGTGCAGAAAGGCGCCGTGCGGATTGACGGCGTTGATGTCAAAGAGATGGATCTCTCCGATCTGCGCAGCCGCTTCGGTGTGGTCTTGCAGGATCCGTTCCTGTTTAGCGGGACGATTGGCGGAAACATCCGGCTCGGCACAAAGCGCATTCAGGATGCGGACATCGAGCAGGCTGCAGAAGATGTGAACCTCACGGACTTCATCCGGGCGCTGCCCAAGGGCTTTGACGAAGAAGTGCGCGAGCGTGGCTCGACGCTTTCGACCGGACAGAAGCAGCTCATCTCGTTCGCGCGCGCTCTCGCTCACGAGCCGAAGATCCTGATTCTCGACGAAGCCACATCGAGCGTCGATACCGAAACTGAATTCCGCGTGCGCGATGCGCTCAACCGCATGGTCGAGGGACGCACGTCGCTGATCATTGCGCACCGGCTGTCGACTGTGCAGCGCGCCGACAAGATCATCGTGATGCACAAGGGGCAAGTGCGCGAGATGGGAACGCACCAGCAGCTATTGGCTCAGCATGGGATTTACTTTAAGCTTTATCAACTGCAGTACAAGGACCAGGAAATCGGGTCGGCGCCTGCAACTTCAACCCCCGAAGTGACTGCCAGCGCGGACGACTAGGCCGGTTCACCGCCGGCTACTTCCGTTGTCGGCGATCCGTATAAAATAAAACAGCCAAACGGCGTAAAATATCTGGAATCAGCATCTTACGGCGATGACGTCCGCCGAGATCTGGCTAAAATATTGCAAACAAAGAGCTTACTCGTAAGATATTCTATTCAAAGGACTTAGCTGACGCCGGCGCAGCTAAGTACTCTGGAATCAGCGACTGGCTCGCAAAATATTCTTTCTATGAGAGTTATCTCTTTGCTATTCAAATGTCAAAGATCAGATGCCTATGGATATAGGGTCTCAGCTTTGGCATTCGCAGTCAAGACAATTCTGCGGAATTATCCACTT
>PLDC01000005.1 GCA_003134995.1 Acidobacteriaceae bacterium
ACTACCGTGGCGGCGAACCCTGATCCCATTAGAGTGCCTTGTATTCACAGGCTGTGATGTGGTAGAGACTGAGGGGGTTGGGGGAGTAAGAAGCACAAATGGAAGTGTTTTGGATGGTAGTCGACTTTAGTTGTTGGCTTCACGCTGGCAGCGTTGTTAGCGAGGTGGGCCGGTCGTGGTGAGAAAGAAGCGTTACCCTCAATCCTCCCCGCCAGCCCCGCAGCGGCGAATCGAGGTTGTCGAGGCGAACAAAAAAGGCGACGGTCTCAGTACGTCCGCCTTTGGAAAATCCAACTCGGCAAGCGGTCTGTGAGACCGACATACGCTACAACTCATTGAAAAGTAACATCTCAAAACGGTTGGAGCACAGGCGGAGAGCATTGAGCGGCGGGTTAGTGATATTTTTCGCCAAAGCGGGGGCACGAGACTGGAAGCGAAAATCGCGCCATTGGAAGACGCCGTTGGTCGTGTACCTTCAGGTTCATGGGCAGGGGTGTGTCGTGATGGTCTCGCCCCTTTTTCGTCAGCCAGACCAGGCCGTCCAGTCGAACTATCGCGTCAGAGGCCCCCGCTGTTCATCGGTCACCCCCGACTCTCCGCTGTCCTCGACCTAGCGGGCCGGCTGATTCAATTTGTCGCTACTCTGAATTTTGATTTTCAAGTACACGCTGACCACTTTGCCGACTCGTTTCAAGCTTATTTGAACACCCTATCCGTCAGTTGAGTCTTGCACCTCCTCACCCCTGCCGGACTCCACAACAGAGATCTTTTTCAGGATTTGTTGTCGACATGCCGCTTTCGTCTCGGCATCGTGGGCGAAATCATTGGTTTCGCTGTCTATTGAAAGTGTCGGCACCAATTCGCTAGCGATCGCTATCTCCCTATCAATTGCCGTGTTCAGAGAGTGCAAGAACTGGAGCTTAATACCAGACTCCACTCTCCGAGCTCTTGCTTCGATTCTTCGCATCTGGGTTTCTGGGGAACAGCGTAGCTGGATCAACAGCGCTGGGGCTGCGCTGTCCGCACGAACACGTTGGTAAACTGCTTCGAAAGCACGGAACTCTCCCGCCTCCAGCGAAACGGCCGAATATGCACGATCCAGACTATAGGAGAAGTCGCAAACGGTGATGCTTTCACTTCCGTCAAACCTTTGCCGCTTGATCTGATGATAGTGTTGCAGCAGGAACGAGACTTCAGCCTCGAAGCTGTAGCGGCCTGGCGTTTCGTAAAAGGGCTCCCAGAAAGGCGTAGCGGTGAAGTTTTCCAACACCACCTCCGCGTGTCCCTTCAGAAGATTCGCCAAGGTCGTCTTGCCCGAGGCGATTCCGCCACAAATCTCAATTCGAAACGGTATGCCCAATGGAACTCATCCTGTTTTGGCCACGCGCCGCGGCCAGATCCTTGCTCAGTAGTGATGCTGTTTTCGCCTAGTTTTCAACATACCAGCTAAAACCCAGATCTACTGAAATTCCGAACAAAGTCAGCCAAAAGACCGTCCTTGCGGTTCAGCGGACACAAGGATGCATCGTGGTGGTGCAACGCAATGTGAACGATAGTGAAAAATCCTCTAACGCCTGTGTTTACACCATGCTATCAAGCTTTCATTGAGGAAAATGAGGTCCTTGTCGTGGTTAGCTTCGTCTGAGACGATGTAGCCCCAGTCGTGCGGGCCCCAGACCTACGACGCTTTTGATTTCCGGTTACGCGCTTTCGTCGGAACGGCGGGCTTTGGTGCTTCGGATGGCATAGAGCGTTCGAACATGCTCATGGGAACAATGGCGGCGGCGTCTCTACCGTAGTAGTGAGAATGGTCGGATCACCATTTTCGGCGCTGTTGACTACCTCGCGAATTGCGAGCCGGAATTCGGAAACCTGCATGCGTCTGACCATCGTGCGCGAAATTGTACAACATATATGACAAGCACAGATCGTATTAGTTGTGCTGCGCGGTTTGTGAAGCGGGGGCCGAAGTGAGAAGGAAGCTTGCATAGGCCTTCCCGCCCAGACCATCGATCAGGCCGCTCTTGTTCGGACTGCCCCAACCGCTCGCTAAGTCGTAGCCGATGGTCGCGGAATATCCGTTGCTGCCACTCACGATATCGTGAAAGTCCTGGCTGTAAGTGGTGGCGAGCCCGATTGTGTAGATCTTCGGATTGATGAAACCGACTGGACCCAAGCCATTGAACACTGATTGCTGATTCGTGAGGGCAATATATCCAGCCCACATGGGAGCAGCGAAGCTGGTGCCACCATATTCGTTGGCCGTGCAGGCCTGCTGGTCAGCGCACACGTAGAAGGTGAAGTCGGAATTTGCCGAGACATCAGGGGTGTTCCGTAAAGTCTGCGAACACGCCGCACACCCGGCGGCCGTCTTGACCTGCCAATACGGAATGGCTATATCGTCGGGCGAGATGCCACCGCCGCCACCCTCCCATGCGGTTTCAGAAGCCCACGGACCTGCAGCGCTCTGAGTAGTCAAAGAAGTTCCGCCCACTGCGGTGAGGTATTGATTGTCCGCAGGCCATACAATCGACTCTGGTGTCCAAGCCCCACTATCGCCAGCCGCTTGAAACAAGCTCTGCCCCTGCGCTTCGAACTCGGTGAAGTAGGGATCGTCGATCTTCGGATCCGGTGGGAACCATACCCATGAGGAGCTCAACTGATAGTTCAACGGATTCGCGGTCGCCATGGCATTGAAGATCGCCGCGTCGCTCGAACCGACATACATCACCAGGCTCGACATTCCGGGAGCCATGCCCAGTGCCTGCGTCATATCGATCGTCTGTTCGGTGTCGTCGCAGGCTGGATAGACACAGCTGGTGCTGGTTCCGTCTGTCGACAACAACGTGACAGGCACATCATTCACTTGCCCGGCGTTCGTGTAATAGGTGTCGAGATCGGCCAAATCGGTTCCGGCATACTCGAGCAGTCCGAGCGACTGGCCGGCCCCGGTAAGAACCTGGCCTTCGTAATAAGCCGCGCGCATGTCGCTGCCGCAGAACGATGCGGAGGGGCACGAACCCGTCGTGGCGTTGGACTTCACGTTTGGCGTATTCGGGTCGCGCTTCACCAGCGCGGGCTTCGGGATCGAATAATTATCCAGTCCCGTAACGTGCCACAACTGCACCGGCAGATCGACCGTTGGCTCGCGGTCTGGGGCGTAGAAGGTACGCGCTTCGGTGGGATGCTGATAGACGCCGAGGCTGACATGGAACGCCTTCTCAATCGTGGCCGCCGAACCGACGACATCCAGGTTCACGCGATTGCGCGAAGTGGCAACCACCTTGAATCCGTTTTCTCTCGCCCACTGCATCACGCTCTCATAATCGGCTGCAGCGGGACCATATTTCTCGGTGAACTGACCAACGCTTAAGAACTGGTGATAAGTCGCGCTGGAGGGATCGTAGACGTCCTTTAAGAAGCTCTGCAGCCCCGATTGATTGCGGAGCGGGAGCACCAGCACGATGCGCATAGATTGGTTTGCGGGAAGACGCCCGATCAACGGCGCCTTGCCATTCAGCGTGACCTCACGCGTATGGCGGGTCAGCAGTGGCAGCGATTCGGCAAGGCACACGTTGATCGCCAACGCAGCGAATGCCAGAAGAGACACAGCGAATCTTCGAATCATTTTCTTTCTCCTCCGTTGGTCTTGTGACCAGAATTTCGTGACTTGGCTTTCATGAATCGATCTGGGTGATTCGGTTTTCGTGAGTGGGCGGTTTGCGCAAGGTCTTCCGTGCTCGCCGCAACCCTTTCGGGGGAATTTGTAGAGGAATCGGAACACGGCGACGACTCTACACCTCGCGCCGCAACCTGAATTGTGTGAAAGAAATTTCATACTTTTGGGACTGAAGCACGGAGGAGGATTCAAGGTTCGGTCGGCGGATCGTCTTTTGTTGTCTCGCTACCGCTCCACTCAAAACTGTCGGCTTTTGATATCCCGCCCCAATCAGTTGTTCCGGTCGAGGAGTTGTAAGCATGACGGGTGAGTGCCGGGGGATCGTATTCGAGACTGCGAATGCATTCGCTACAACAGCCGGCGCAATCCCCCTTACCCATTGCTTTCGCGAGGGGCCAGTCCGACTGAGGCCACTATTCTACGTTCCAGCCGCTGACTTCTACAGTCGCTTTAGACGTTCCCAGGTCATTCGTGCGATAGGTAGCGGTTACTTCGCGCTTCTCGCCGGGAAGGAGAGAGATGTAATTGTCTTCCCACACGACTGGCAGGATATCTTCGCCCTCGACGCCTTTGGTGACCTTGAGGCGGACGAAGAATGCCAAACTCTTGCTTGGATTTTCCAGCGTTATGTGGGTGCTGGATTCTTCGCCTTTGTTCTCGGTGCGGTGGGTAACGATAAGCTTCACCTTTGGAAGATGTGCTAGCGCGGTGTAGTCGGCGAAGGATTCGGTTGGGGTCATCCACCAGGTGGACTTTGCCCAGTCAAGAGTTTCGGGCTTGGTGGAGAGCCAGTAGAAATTGGAGCCTAGTATTGCGCCGGTGGGGTCAGTGAGTTGCAGAGCTACGAAGTACGTGGGGCTTAGGCCATCGATTTCGGGCAACGTGAATATTTTAGCTGTGCTGTCGGCGGGCGCGTCGAGCGTGTCCTCGCGCGAAAACTTCTCCGTCATATCCAGGTTGTAAATCTTCGTTGTGAGCTTCAAGCCTTTGCTATCTGCATACTGGCTGCTCACCACCCAGATGGATTTATCGTCGTAGCCATAGACCGGGTGCAGCGCTTCAAGGGCGCGCTTAGCGCCGAAGTAGCCGCCGGCCGCGCGCAGGTAATAGTCGTAGAGATGCCAGATCATCGACGGCCAGGCGTTGTTCAGCATCCACTGGATCACCCCTGTCGACTGGTACTTGTTGCGGCTGTAGGCTTCGTACATGGCCCGCACACCTTCATAGGTTTGCAGTTGCGATTTGACGGCGAAATCTTCCGCGCTATTGGATTTCCCGTAGCGTTTCGCAAGCGCATCGCTGAAGACGTGGATGGTTTTGAATTCTCCGCCGCCGGCGTGGTAGTTCCATACTTCATCGATCGGCCACATGTGATCTTTACCCACCATGGCGCGAATACTTTCTATGGGCGGGACGGCTGGTCCCATGCTGGTTTCTGTGTTGAAGCCGTAGGCGCCGCCGCAGCCTCCGGGATTGCACTGCTTGCGGCCAGTCTGGCCTTGCGGAGTGTCTTGCTCCCAGTAGCTGGGGGCAACGTATTCGTACGGTCCCGTCATTTTCACGCCACTGTTTCCTGTAACTTTCGTGGCGGCGCCTGTGGCCGAAGAGACCACGGGATTCGGCCATAGAAGCTGCTTTTCAATATCTAGATACATTTGCTCGACTTTGGGCGGGGGCGGATTATCACTGCCGTTCAACCACGCAATCAAACTGGGATGACTGCGCAGGCGATAGATCTGATCGCGCAGGGATTGCTGCGCGATGGAAAAATCCTGCGGCTTCCAATGGTTCCAGCGTTCCCAGAAATCGCAGCAGCACCAGCCCGCCATCACCAGAATTCCTTCATGGTCGGCTAGATCGAAAAACTCCTCGGTTTCGAGTTTCCCTTCGAGGCGAACTGTATTGAGTCCCATATCGCGCACGTAACGAAATTCATCGTGGAGGCGCTGCGAATTTTCGCGAAGCATCAGGTCGGGGGTCCAACCGCCACCGCGGATGAGGATGCTCTTGCCATTGATATGGAAGGCGCGTCCGCCGCCGGCGTTTATTTCAGAAGTTACCTCGCGGATGCCGAACTCGGTTTGGGAAATGTCGCTGACTGCGTCGTTGACCTCGAATGCCATGTTCAGTGAATAGAGATTCGGCTTGCCCATCTGCGCGGGCCACCAAAGGCGCGGGTTTGCGAGGATCAGCTGCGGGAATTTGTCGGGCGTGAAGGTCACGTCCTTCGATTCGTTCGCCGCGAGTTCCACTTCCTGCTGGAACCTCGCGCCCTCAATTTCACCGATAAGCTTTCCCCTCACTTGCTTGCCGGTTCCGTTCTTCAATTGCGCAGTGACGGTGAGCTGCGCGGAATCAGCGGCGGGAAGGTTCAGCTTCGAAACAACCGTGGCATAGCGCAGCGCAACCGGGCCGCTGGTGGTGAGGTAGACTTCGCGCCACAGGCCCATGTTTTTGTCCGGAGGCGCGGGATTCCAATCAACGAAGGTGATGGCGAGATCGCTTTGCGTGGGGGCGAAAACCTGCACTGCGAGAACGTTTTCGCCGCCCGGTTTCAGAGCTCCGGTAACGTTCAATTCATAGGTGCGCCAGGCTCCTGCCACATCGTTGGAGTTCGCAATCTGCTTGCCGTTGAGCCAAACATTAGCGCCGTAGTTGATTCCTTGAAAGTTCAGCCAGACGGTTTTTCCAGCGTAGGAAGCAGGCACCGCAAATTGCTTGCGAAACCACCACGAGACCGCATAGGGACTATCGCGCGGCATGGCAATGTCGGAGAAATTTGCGCCGACGGGGTACTTCACCCCGGGGAATTGGCGCAGATTCGTGGCGAAGAATGGGTCGGGCAGGGTCTTGTCTTTTACCAAAGCCGCGACGACAGTGGTAGGAACACTCGCGCTGTGCCATCCCTCCGGAACGAAGGCGGCCGCAGAGACTACCTCGCCTTTCGCCTTGACCTTGGCGGAAGATTGCAGCGTCCAATCGTCGCGAAGCACGAGCTTCTCATTCGATGTGATTTGGCTCGATGCGTTTGAGACCGCCGGGTTAGCAGCCGAGAGACAGGGCACGAGAATTGAAATCACAAACAAATGCGCGAACAAGTGCAGGAAGAAAACCAGCCGTTTTGAGGGATTCATTTTGCTCTGTCTCAGGATGTATTCCGCCGATTCGGATCGGACTGATATGGATATCACTTCTATTGATGCGTTTCAATGGAATCGCGTGCGAACTGTTCAGACTCCCACGACAGTCTGCGTGCCACCGTATTTCTGGAAAACGGAGTCGCGGGAGATCACGCCCTCGAGTCGACGAGAGTCAGCACGGTTGACGACAGGAACGAGAGGATAAACATTCACATAGCGGAGCGCGGAATCGAGCGGAAGATCAGGGTAAAGACTGGGCACTGACTGCGGGGGAAGAACTGAGCCGAGCGTGAGTTCGCCCTTACCTTCCTGAAACAGGCGCTGAAGTTGCTCGCGGCTGATCGTGCTCCAACCGGCAGGATGTAGACGCACCAGAAAAATAGAGTCGGCGGAATCCTGGATGCGGTGCGCGTTGGCATCGACGTAGTCTTGCGCGCTAAGGATCGTTGCGGGGACCGGGAGCATGGCGTCTTCGACGCGGAGAATGGTTTCTTCGCGCTCCTCTTCGAGCGAAGGCAAAATTAGTCCGTCCTGCCGGGTGAGCAGGTCGAAGATGGGAATGCTCTGCAGGCCGCGCGATACAAGGTAAGAAAAAGTGTTGGCGACGATGACGGGGACGATGATCTCGTAATTGCCGCTGACTTCGAGAACCATGAAAACAGAGGTCATCGGCACGCGAAGAAAACCGGCAAAGAGCACGCCCATGCCGACCAGGACATAGGTTCCGGTTGATCCGGTGAGGTTATGAAATAAGATGCGCTCAATGTCGCCGACGGCACCTCCGAGCATGGCCCCAATGAAGAGAGTAGGCGCGAACATTCCGCCGGGAGTTCCGCTCACGAAAGAAATGGTCGTGGCAATAATCTTCAAGATGGCGAGTATGGCCAGGATCTTCCACGCGAACTGGCCATGCATGGCCTGATCCATGGCGTCGTAGCCGGCGCCCATGACTTGGGGAAATCCCAGAAAACCAATGAGGCCGACCACGAGTCCCGCGAATGCGGGCTGGAAATATTGTGTCCAGCGCGGCAGAGCTTTCAGACGGGGACGAAGGTAGCCGATTGACTTAGCGAAGATGACAGAGGCGAGACCGCCCACAATGCCGAGAACAGCATAGGCGATGAGTTCGGTAGGACGCTTGAAAGTGGTGACAGGAATGCGAAACAGCGGTTCGCTGCCGAGAAACCAACGCACGATCACGACGCTGGAAACAGCGGATAAGACAACGGAACCAAGGATGCCGGCGCTCCAGCGTCCAATCACCTCTTCAATCACGAAGAGGACCGCGGAGATCGGCGCGTTGAAGGCTGCCGCCAGCCCCGCGGCCGCGCCAACTGGGGCCATGAGACGCAGTTTTTCGCGGGAGATATGCAGCCAGCGTCCCAGGGCAGAGGCGATGCTGGCTCCGATCTGGAGCGAAGGATCTTCGGGCCCGAGCGATTGACCAGAGCCGATGGCAATCGCGGCGCAGATAAATTTTCCGACGGCCGTGCGAAACGGAATGACGCCGTTGAAGATATAGAGCGCGGCCTTGGTCTGGTTGACGCCGCTGCCGCGGATCCCCGGAAACAGATGCAACACGAGCGCGGCTACGACCAGGCCCGCGAGCGCGGGCACGGCGATCAGCCGCCAGCTGTGAGCTTGCGCGAGCGGACCGAGCAGGGCCAGGTGCATCCAGTCAATCGCCAGACGAAAGCAGACCACGGCCAAGCCGGAAAAAATTCCGATAAAGACCGAGAGAATGAGAAAGAATACTTCTTCATGGAAGGCGCCTTCGAGAGTGGAAAACAAGCGCCGGGGAATACGGAAGCGCACGACCGAAGGGTGCGGAGCTGCGAGCGGTGGACTTGCAGGAGTGCTCATCGGCTTGCGGCCTCGCGCTTTTCGGAGATCAACAGCAGTGCGAGGTCGAGGCCTTGCGGCATTCCACAAATGTCTTTAGTCTGCTGCTCGGTTTGGAAAACCACGTCCATGATTGTGTCCGGAAGATCAGTTTCTGCGGGAGAGTGCAAGCGGGCTAGATTTGGCTGAATGTCTGTCAGACGGGACTCCAGGCTGGAAAGTGGAGATGCAGTAACGGTCGCGGGAACTTTCAGGTCCACGCCGGTTTGCTGGGCGCACTCGGCGAGGCGTTTTTCAGCCTGGGACAGGGCGGCCGTAATGCGCCGGTTGCGTTCAGCATCGGAAATGTGGCTTTGGAAAGGATTGGCGCGGAGAATCAAATCGGTCGTTGCAAGCAGCTCGCGCGACTCGCCATCCTGCGAATTTGCTTTCACCGCAGCCTCCAGATAACGTTGGGCGGTGGCGTAGTTTCCCGTGCGATAGGCGGCCTGGCCGGCTCCGGCGAGGGCGGAGGAGTTCGCGGGATTAAGGCGCAGAACTTCTTCATACTGGGCGAGCGCGTTGGGATAGTCCTGAGCCTGCTCGAACAATTGCGCGGCCTGAAGATGCGCGGCGGCATCGGATGGCAACGACGTTGCCAGGGCCATCATTTCCGATTCAGCTTTATCCGGCACACCTTGCTTGAGCAGAAACTGGATGAGTTCGATGCGGGCTTTGTTGCGATTGGCGTCGGGATCGGACTTCCACTCTCCGTACATCGCGTTGTGATAATAACGAGTGGCATCTTCGATGGAACCGCGGTGGGCTTCGACGCGAGCCAGAGCTAAATTTACGGCGGCATCCTGCGGAGCACGCTGCCACAGTGCAATGAGATAGGACTCGGCTTCGTCGAGAAGCCTTGGATCGTTGCTGTCACGCAGGGCTCGAGCCAGGCTGAGCTGATACTGCGAGTTCGTGGGTTCGCACGTGAGGGCGGCGCGAAACGCGGCTATGGCGTCGACATACCGGCCGGCGCTCGCATCGGCGAGACCTTGCGCATAGAGCTTGCGTCCGCGTGCCTGTTGATTAGCGTTGAAGCGGACGACGAGATGGCTGACCGCGGCGAACGAGACGGCGGCGGCGAGCGTCAGGATAAGCAGTATGAGAGGCGCGGAACGCGGAACGAATTTAGGGAGCGTCCATGACATGTCTCGTATCACGATATCATTTGGATCGAGATTGGGAATGGGGCCGGCACGGTAGGAACCAGGCCGCCGGCCAGAGGGCGGCGCAACGTCAGGTGCTTTGCGTCAGTCATATTGCGGATGGGGTGTATCCTCGTAGCTCTTCCCTCGCTTCTTGATTTATTTACACCGTCCTAAGTGGAGGCTAACAGACGTTATGGCCAAAAGATTGGCGGTCACGATCGCAGGCGCTGTCTCTTTGGGCAGTTACGAAGCAGGTGTGTTATACGAACTGATGCGGGCCATCCGCACGTTCAATGAAGCTGGTTCCGACAAAAACAAAATCTATGTGGACGTCCTTACCGGTGCCTCTGCAGGCGGGATGACGGCAGCGATGGTGTCGCAGCGCTTGATGTACGACGCCAGTTCGCTCGAGGGGGAATTCAGCAACTCGCTTTATCAGGCGTGGGTGGAACGCATCAGTCTGATGCAACTGGTCAAGATGAGATGGAGCGAACGAAAATGGCACTCGCTTTTTTCTTCTGACCTTATCGACTCAATCGGCCGGGATATGCTGGTCACATCGATGAAGAAGCCCGGCAGCGGGCCACACGCAGCCGTGGAACAGATTGATGGCTTACCGGAAAAACTGCGGGTTGGACTGGCACTTACCAATCTCAACGGAATCGACTATATGCTCCCGATTCTGGGCAGTGACGACGGCGGATTCAATTACACCCGTTCTGTCGACCAGAAGCTTTTCGAGGTTGCCGCCGATGGACAAGCCAACGCCGCGCAGTGGGAACAGATGTGCGACGTTGCCGTCGGCTCCGGAGCATTTCCAGCCGCGTTCCGACCCAAGGGAATCCAACGCAGTGTAGACGATTATGGAGACCGCCTTCCCGCCGACAAGCATCGCTGGGTGCAGGGCAAAACCTACGTGGATTGGAGCGGACTGTCGCCCACAGACTTCGCTTTCTCCGACGGTGGCGTGTTGCAGAATCAGCCTCTTGGGATCGCCAAGGATCTGGTCGACGCAGCCGTGGCAGATCGGGAGGCTCGGCTGGGTGAAGCGGCGCACTGCGACCCTAGTGATCGACTTTATGTTTTCGTCACGCCACATTCAGTGAAATCCACCGCACAGAATCTGCAGGCGCAGAAGATAACAATCTGGAACGAACTCAAACAACTCTTCCGCGTGTACACACGCCAAGCCATGTTTCACGACTGGATTATGGCGGAGGGAGTTAACCAGGACATCCGGCTGCTGGATGTCCGTGCCTCGCAGCTGGCCGACGTGATTGCTCACGGAGCACTGGATGTCGTCTCACTGAGTAAGACAGCAAGCGACCTAAATGGACTGCTCATGCCTAACCGGGAGCAGGCCAGGTTGAACCGCCTGCGGGAACAGTACAGCGTCGAATACAAGAGGGTGCTTGACGCGGTCGGTCCAGAGGCCGCCGAGGCGTTCATCGGCGCACTGGCCACCCTCGAGGCCGCGGCGCAGCTCGAGAAGCGCGACAAGATGAAGATTGTGGCAGTCACCGCGGATGCACAGAAGGAGCTTGCGGGGTCTGGACTGTCAGCCTTTGTTGGTTTCTTCAAGAAGAGCTTCCGGGAGCACGACTATTGGGTGGGACGCTTGAAGACACGCGTGTATCTGCAGCGTACTGACGTGAAGAAAATTCTGGAGGTAACGACGTGGCCGGAGGAACATATGTGGCAGCCGGAGTTGCCGAATCTCTCCGGAGTGCATTTGCCACTGAGTAGATTCCAAATCGCAAAAGCAGCGTTCATTCCCATGATCATCATGGTTTTGATACGGCCAGGGCTGCTTTTCGCGCTGCTGCTCACTTTTTTGTTGCTCGCAGGGCTGGTGTTTGGTGGCGCGTATCTGCTGCACTTTTAGCCGCGACCCTCAGCGGGACTGGTGGCATTGCTTTACGGCCTGACATTCAAGTCTTACTTTCGCGCCCAGCAACCTCGGGTTCAGGTAAGATATTCGGTCTGCAGGTACGGCCTAACAATGAATCGCGAATATCACAAAGGATATAGCCAGGAACTGAACCGGGACATGGATGCTCTGGTTTTTGGGCATGCGGGGACGCCGCTGCTGGTGTTTCCGACCTCCATGGGAAAGTTTTTCGAGTATGAAGACCGCGGGATGATTGGCGTGTTGGCGCCGAAAATCGAGCGCGGCGAACTTCAAGTGTTTTGCCCGGATGGAGTTGATACCGAGAGCTGGTACAACAAGGGCGTGCATCCCAAGGTGCGAGTGCTGCGGCATTTGCAGTATGAACGCTACATTCTGCATGAGATGGTGCCGTTTATCCGCTGGAAGAATCAAACGCCGCGGCTGGCGGTAACGGGATGCAGCTTTGGGGCCTATCACGCGGTAAATTTTGCGCTCAAGCATCCCGATGTGGTCACGCATTGCGTGAGCATGAGCGGCGCATTCGATATCCATCAATTTCTGGATGGCTATTATGACGACGATTGCTACTTCAACTGCCCGCCCGACTATTTGCCGAATCAGAACGACGACTGGTTCCTGAGCCGCTACCGGCAGATGAAGATTGTGCTGGGGTCGGCGGATTGGGATATGTGCCTGGATCAGAACGTGAAACTATCGGCAATTTTGAATGGCAAGGCCGTGCCGCATTGGCTGGATATTTACGGAGATAATTCGAAGCATGACTGGCCGCTCTGGCTGAGTATGGCGGGGAAGTATTTTTAGGATCGGGCTTCGGGCTTCGGCTTTCGGGCTTCGGGCTTCTGCAGCACGGACAGTTGGCTCGCGGGAGAATTCCTCGCAGCGGTATCGAGGGAGCTAGAGTCTAGCGGTCCTTCGACTGCGTGATTGCTTCGCTTCGCGAAACCATCACTCCGCTCAGGATGACAATTTAGGAATGGAGACTGCGTCGTGAAGAAGATTGGAATTTTATTTGGAATGGAAAATACGTTTCCGCCGGCCTTGGTCGAGAAGGTTAATTCGATGAAGGTGGATGATGTCACTGCGGAGTTTGTTTCGATTGGCGGCATCCGCATGGATGAGCCGAAAAAATATGACGTCATCATCGACCGCATTTCGCAGGATATTCCGTTCTACCGGGCGTATTTGAAGAATGCCGTGCTGCACGGGACGATTGTCGTGAACAATCCGTTCTGGTGGTCGGCAGATGACAAGTTTTTCAATTACGCGCTGGCGGACAAGCTGGGCGTTGCGATTCCTCCGACGATAATTTTGCCGCACCACAAGCATCCGGAAGGAACCACCGACAAGTCGATGAGGAACTTGATTTATCCGCTGAACTGGCAGGAGTTGTTTGATTACGTCGGCTTCCCTGCTTTCCTTAAGCCTTACTCCGGAGGCGGATGGAAGCATGTTTATCACGTGCATTCGCCGGAAGAATTTTTCCACCACTACAACCAGACCGGCGATTTGTGCATGACCCTGCAGCACGGCGTTGTGTTTGAGGAATATTACCGCTGCTATGGGGTGGGGCAGGAAAAAGTGCACATCATGAAGTACGATCCGCGGGCGCCGCATCATGAACGGTATGTGAAGGGAAATCCTCCGCCGTCCACGGAAGCGTTACGGTCCAGAATCGAGAAAGATGCTCTGACCTTGTGCCGCGTGCTGGGATACGACTTGAACACGGTGGAGTTTGCCGTGGAGGACGGAGTGCCGTACGCGATTGATTTTCTAAATCCAGCGCCAGACGCAGAGATTACCTCAGTGGGGCAGGAAAATTTTGACTGGATTGTGAATGCCGTCGCGGAGATGGCTGTAAAGATGGCTACGAGCGGAGAGAATCCAGCGCAAGAGTTGCGGTGGGCTGGTTTTTTGAACGGGCCGCCGGAGAAGAAGACCCGGAAGGCCGAGCCTGCGTGGGTCGCCGACCGGAAGCGGGGCAAGACGGCCAAGTAGGAGTTGCAGGAGCGAATCCTCAGATGACTGAAGTAAGTCATGCGCGCCGCCTCGAAAATAAAGCTCGGCACTGATGAGAAAGCAGCGATTGCTGGAGGCGGTCGCGCTCCTCCGGGATGAGCGTTCGGAGGTCGAGCAGGATTGGCGGTTGTGCTAGAACCTTGGCTGGAGAAGGCAAAGAGCTTGCTGGAAGTCGAAGAATCCCGCCGTAATAAGCATCGAGGCCGCGGTGGCTTGACCCCGCAGCGGCTTGAATAGTCGTAACGCATACAGCTTCCCGACTCATTTATACTGTTCAGGCAGGTGGTCCCCATCCTTGCGCAAAGAACGCGCAAGGATGGGGCAGCCGTATCACGGGCGCTTTCGGCAGAAACCAAGGTTCCTCGCTTCGCTCGGAATGACAGACTTTTTCTTGACGCCATGAAACCTACTTTCAGCATCGGGATTGAAGAGGAATATCAGACCATCGATCCGGAGACGCGGGATCTGAAGTCGCATATTCAGGCGGAGATCCTCGAGAAGGGCAAGCTCATCCTGCAGGAGCGCGTGAAGGCGGAGATGCATCAGTCCGTCGTCGAGGTGGGCACGGGCGTCTGCAAGACCATCAAGGAAGCCAAAACGGAAGTGAAGATGCTGCGGCGCGATATTGTGCGACTGGCCAAGGAGAACGGGCTGCGGCTGGCTTCGGTGGCGACGCATCCGTTTGCCGACTGGCGCGTGCAGGAGATTTATCCCGACGACCGCTATAAGCACATTGTTGAAGATCTGCAGTTGGTGGCGCGGGCAAATCTGATTTTTGGGTTGCACGTGCATATTGGGATCGAGGACCGCGAGACCGCGATCCACATGATGAATCATGCGCGCTATTTTCTGCCGCACCTGCTGGCATTGTCGACGAATTCGCCGTTCTGGCTTGGGATGAACACCGGCTTGAAATCCTACCGGTGCAAGGTATTCGACAAGTTTCCGCGAACCAACATTCCGGATTACTTTCCTAGCTGGGGCGAATACGAAAATTTCATCAAACTGCTCATCAAGACTAATTGCATCGACAATGCGAAAAAGATATGGTGGGACATCCGGCCGCATCCGTTCTTTAATACGATCGAGTTCCGGGTATGTGACATTCCGATGCGAGCGGACGAAACCATTGCGCTGGCGGCGCTGATTCAAGCGACGGTGGCGAAACTGTATAAGCTGCATACAGCAAATCAGGGATTCCGTTTATACCGCCGTGCCCTTCTAATGGAGAACAAGTGGCGGGCGGCGCGCTACGGGATGAGCGGCAAGCTGATCGATTTTGGAAAACAGACGGAAGTCCCGGCCAAGGATTTAATCCACGAATACCTGGAATTCGTCGACGATGTGGTGGATGAACTCGATTCGCGCGAAGAGTTGAACTACATCCATACCATGCTGGAAACGGGCAGCGGCGCAGACCGACAGTTGCAGGTGTATCAGGAGACTGGAGATTTAAAGAAAGTTGTCGATTACATCATTGAGGAGACGGAGACAGGCCTGGCGGATGACGAGCCGGCTTCCGTGAGAAAAGTAGGCTAATGAAAATTCCTGCAGACAAATCTAGGGCTCCTTCGACGACCCCGACGCAGACCCCGCGGCAAGGGTGGGGCACGCGATCACACAACACAATCTCTTTTGATCCGGAATACGCGGTTGGCGCGCGCAATGCGGTGCAGGTTTGCCTGCGGATCCAGCCCAACGAAAAGGTGTGTGTAATCACCGATGAGGCCACGATCGAGATTGCTGCCGCGATCGTGCATGAACTCGACGAACTCGGCTCGCCCTACCGCGCCTGGGTGCTCGAGGATTTGGCGCCGCGTCCGCTGAAGGATTTGCCAGCAGAGATTCTGCAGGATTTGGAAACCAGCCGGGTTTCGATTTTTGCAGTGCAGGCCCAGCGCAACGAATTGCGCACCCGGATGCAGATGACGGATGTAGTGAATCGGCGGAAGATCCGGCACGCACACATGGTGAACATCAACCGCCAGATTATGCTGGAAGGCATGCGCGCCGATTTTCAGAAAGTGGACCGGCTGAGCGCAAAGGTTGTGGCCATGGTGCGCAAGGCGGAACGCGTGCGCGCGAAGACTGCAGCGGGAACGGACCTTACCGCTGAACTAAATCATAATTACCATTGGTTGAAAACCAGCGGAATTATCACTCCGGAAAAGTGGGGGAACTTGCCAGGCGGTGAGATTTTTACTACGCCCGGCGAGGTGAATGGAACTTTCGTGATTGACGGCGTAGTGGGAGATTATTTGTGCGCAAAGTTTGGCAGCTTGCGCGAGACTCCGCTAATCATTCACATGAAGAAGAACCGGCTTACCGAAGCGCATTCGGACAATCGCGAACTGGAAGACGACTTCTGGAAGTACACGCATACCGATGAGAATAGCGACCGCGTGGGCGAGTTTGCCATTGGGACGAATATTGATTTGAAAGACGTGATTGGGCAGATTCTGCAGGATGAGAAATATCCTGGCGTGCACATTGCGTTTGGGAATCCCTATGGTGCCCACACGGGTGCGGAATGGGATTCGTCGACCCATATCGATGTGGTAGGGCGAAAGTTCAACATCTGGGTGGACGACGAGCAGATCATGCAGGATGGAAAGTTTTTGGTGGAAGCGTAGGGGCGTGCCGCTGCGGGCGGACAGCAGGTTCCTCCCCTTCGCTGCGCTCAGGGTCGGAATGACAAGCCTTTAGGCTGCCTGGAGTGACTAACCTTTAGCATTCTCGGAATGACAAGGATTTTGTCGGCGGGACGCCGGCGCTACGCGGTTGTTTGGCGCGACGAATGATTGCTTCCCTGCGAAAGCAGTTCAACGACAGCTTCACTCCCGAAAGGTATCAGACATTCCTGCGGCGGATCGACGACGCTTGCGGTACTCATGTGCAGTTCCGGCTTTCGGAGACTCCTTGTTTCTTTCCCAAATCATTGCTGAATCGAATGGCAAAGGATGGGAAAGAACTGATCATGCAACTGGTCGATAATCCGGAATACCGTGCGCGGTCGGATGCGTCAATTCCGGCGGAGTTCCGAGTTGCGAATGAGTCTCCCCGGCCGCTGTTTGTGCAAGTAGATTTTGGGTTGGGGCGAGATGCCAACGGCAACTTGCAGCCAAAACTTGTCGAGTTGCAGGCCTTCCCTTCTCTTTATGCGTATCAGGTGACGCTGGCGCAGAGTTACATTGATGTCTACGGACTTGATCGGGGCCTGAATTTCTTCCTGAGCGGTCTCAATGAAACTTCCTATCGCGAACTTTTGCGGCGGGCAATTGTGGGAACACATGATCCGGAGAACGTAATCCTGATGGAGATCAATCCGCAGACGCAGAAAACTTTACCTGACTTTCTGCTGACGGAAAAGATGCTGGGGATTAGAACGGTCGACATTCAAACCATTAAGAAGCAAGGCTCGCAGCTTTACTACGAACGCAACGGAACTCAGGTGCCGATCCGGCGAATCTATAACCGGACGATTGTGGACGAGTTGCAGCGCAAGAACATAAAACTTGGATTTGATTGGCGCGACGATCTTGACGTGGAGTGGGCGGGACATCCCAACTGGTATTTCCGAATCAGCAAGTTCTCGATTCCCTATCTGCGGGATCCTTCGGTTCCGAAGACTTGGTTTCTCGATCGACTTGAAAGCATTCCCGACGACCTGCAGAACTACGCGCTGAAACCGTTATATTCATTCGCTGGGTTGGGGGTGGTGATCGCGCCGACAAAGGAAGATATCGCAGCGATTCCGGCGGAGAAGCGGTCGGAATACATTCTGCAGGAGCGGCTGCACTTTGAGCCGGTGATCGAAACTCCATTCGGCGCCACGAAGGCCGAAGTGCGGGTCATGTACATATGGCAGGACGATTTGACGCCGGTGCTGACGATTATCCGCATGGGTCGTGGCTTGATGATGGGCGTAGATCACAACAAGAATATGGCGTGGGTTGGAGCGTCGGCGGGGCTGTGGCCGGAAGAATAGTCGTTTTAGCCGATTCTTTTGACGACCGTGGTTTGGAGTTCGCGGCCGTTGGGCCGGCGCAGGAATAGTTTGTCGCCAGCGAGGCGAACGGGGATGGGATCGCCGGGCTTCCATTCGCCGGGCATGTAGCCGTCGGCGGAAGTTGATTCGTATTCGCCGGTGTAAACCACGCCGCTGACATTGACGACGACCGCGCGGCGGATCGCGTGAGTGTTTGCTTCGCGGAGAATTTCTGCTTCGGCCTGATACCAGTTTTCGGCGTCGTGGCCTTCGACCGCTCCACCACGCTCGAAGAGTTCAGTGGCGCGGCGACGGATCGCTTCTTGCGGTTGCGGAGAGTCGTTCCCGGGGATGCGTGCCATATCAGAACCGCCTCGATATTCAGGGTTGCTCACTTCATAGTATTCGCCGTCAGGCAACTTAGAACCAGTTCACGGACACAAAAGAATAGGGTGATTTTCAGTTCGGGAACTACGACAATCAAAACGGGCCTGTTGACCTAAGTCGCTGGTGGGCCTAACATTACGGCGTTCGGGGGCTGCGTCCTCTCATGATTGGCCAGACAGTATCCCACTATCGAATCCTGGGGAAGCTGGGCGGTGGTGGCATGGGAGTGGTGTATGAAGCCGAGGACCTCAAGCTCGGGCGTCACGTTGCACTGAAGTTCATTCCTGAAAATCTCGCCGGCGATTCCAAATCGCTGGAACGTTTTACCCGCGAAGCCAGAGCCGCGTCTCTCCTGAACCATCCCAACATCTGCACAATTCATGGCATTGAGGATAACAACGGGCATCCCTTCATCGTGATGGAGAAACTCGAGGGCGAGAGCCTGAAGCAATGCATCTCGGGACATGCGCTGCCGACCGAGCAGGTGCTCGATATCAGCATCCAGGTTGCGGACGCCCTCGCGGCGTCACATGCCAAGGGAATCGTGCACCGGGACATTAAGCCGGCAAATATCTTCCTGACTCCGACCGGACAGGTGAAGGTACTGGATTTCGGGTTAGCCAAACTGGTGCATAACGTCGGCACCGACAGCGATGGAGCGGGCTTGGACCAGTCGTTAACGGCTGTGGGCGTGATCCCTGGCACCGCGATCTACATGTCGCCGGAGCAGGCGCGCAGCGAAGACATCGATTTCCGCAGCGACCTGTTTTCCTTCGGCGTCGTCATGTATGAAATGTCGACCGGGAAGAAGCCTTTCTCCGGCAAGAACTCTCTGATGACGCTGGATGCGGTATTGCACGACAAGCCGATCCCGCCGGGAGAACTGAATCCGAAAGTGCCGGTGGAACTGGAAGGCATCATCGGCAAGGCGATGGAGAAGGACCGCAAGCAGCGGTATCAAAGCGCCACGCAGATGAAGGCCGATCTGCAGCAACTGAAGCGCGAGAACGAGTCCGGGCAAGTAAAGAGCGGATTTCAGCAAGCCAGGCTGCGGGTCACGAGCCAGACCTTCGGACATACTGGCGGCAAGTGGCAGCTCTGGCTCCTGCTGGGAACGCTGGCGCTACTAGTCACGGTGTTGGCGGCAGTGGGAGCGTACTGGTGGAAACACCGATCCGTGGCAAGTCTGGAGCAGCAGAATGCAATTGCGGTGCTGCCCCTGCAAAATGTGAACGGCGATTTTGCCGTGGATTACCTACGCTTCGCGCTGGCAGATGAGTTGACCAGCGTATTGACTTACTCGCGCTCGCTCGAGGTGCGGCCTTCGTCGGTGACGCGGCGGTTTGTGGCTTTAGACCTGGAACCGCACAAGGTCGGTCAGGAGCTGCACGTGGGCCGCCTGCTGACCGGGCACTTCATGCGGCAGGGTGAGCAGTTGAGCGTAACTCTGGAAGCGATTGATGTGCCCACCGACCGGTTGCTGTGGCAAGCTACGGTCACGGCACCGGTGAATGATTTGATCTCCCTGCAAAACCAGCTGACCACTCAGATGCAGCAGGGCTTGTTGCCCGCGCTGGGGGTTGCGGGAGGATCGTTAAGCGCCGCGTCACGCCCCAAGAGTCAGGAGGCATACGACCTCTACCTGCATGCTCTTGCCTTGCCGCATGATCCCGCACCGAATAAGGATGCGATCGCAGTGCTGGAACATGTGGTAGGAGAAGACCAGAGCTATGCGCCAGCGTGGGAGGCTTTGGGGCTGCGCTATTACTATGACTCGGCCTTCTCCAATGGCGGGGAAGAGATGTTCCAACGCTCGAATGCGGCGTATGAACGGGCGCTGGCGCTGGATCCGAACCGCGAACTCGCGGCCAGCAATCTAATCGTGAATCGAGTGCAGCGCGGCGAATTAGGCCGCGCTTATGATGCGGCGACCGATCTGGTGCGGCGGCGGCCGCAGAGCGCCGATGCACATTTCGCGCTGAGTTACGTTTTGCGTTATGCGGGTATGCAGGAAAAGGCGACGCAGGAGTGCAACACGGCGCGCTCGCTGGATCCGGGGAACTTCAATTTCCGATCGTGCGCGTGGGCATTTCTGGAGTTGGGCAAGACGGACAAGGCAATGGATTTCGTACACCTGGACGCGGGCTCGGAGTGGGCAAACTGGGTGACGCCGTATGTATATCTGGCTGCGGGGAATGTGGCGCAAGCGCGAGAGAGCGCGAAGAGTGTGGCGAAGTCCTCGGCTTACCACCGGGAGTTGCTGTCGGCGTGCACGGCCGCGCAGCGGCCGGCTGACATGGACCGGATCGTGCGCGAGGCGGTGGCCTCCGTGATGACCGAACCTGATCCGGAGTCGTGGTATCACGTGGGGGCATTGATGGCATATTGCGGGCAAGAAGATGCCGCTTTACGTTTGCTGAAAGCCGCAGTGCAGCAGAATTATTGCGCATATTCGGCCCTGCTGGAGGATCCGCTTCTAAAAGATTTGCGCAAAGATACGGCCTTTAATGAAGTGCTTACCGCCGGCAGCAAATGTCAGGCAACGCTGAAGGAAGGGCGGCAGTAAGAACCAGCCCTCAGTTCTCGGTTCTCAGTTGTTTGCCTTCGGTCTCGGCTCTGGGCTTACCCTTTCTTTTAGCCTGGAGTCTAATTACAGGACAAGAAAGGAAAAAATTTGCGTCGGAGCCGGGGTAGGCCCCATCCTTGTAAGGTGAACTTCTTGGGATGCAAGCTCCTTGCGAGCCGTTTAAGGCGGCTCATCCAATATTTTGCTGAAACCTCCGTGGTCCGGATCTCATTCTTAGTCTTGTTCCTAGCAATCCCGGTTCTGCTGATGGGCTCACCACTCTGGACTGGAAAAAGCTCGGCGCGGCCGGCCCCTGCTGTCGCCGCCTCTGAAAATTCTAAAACCCCGGTAACGAACTTCCCTCAACTCCCTTATCAAGGATCTCCTCCCGAACTTCCGCAAGATCAAGGAATCCTCGGCTTGCGCGACGAACTGCGGCGACTGGGCACGACCGCGCGGCTGATGCAGACCGTGGCGCATCCTGACGATGAAGATGGCGGGATGCTGACGCTGGAATCGCGCGGGCGCGGAGCCAGCGTTCTGCTGATGACGCTGAATCGCGGCGAGGGCGGACAGAACAAGGTCGGCAGTAATTTATCGGATGTGCTCGGCGTGCTGCGCACGGAAGAACTGCTGGCTTCCGATGAGTATTACGGCGTTCAAGAACGCTTTTCGCGCGTCGCCGACTTTGGCTTCTCGAAGAGCGCGGATGAAACTTTTGCGAAGTGGGGCGGCCACGATATCGCGCTGGCAGATATGGTCCGGGTGATTCGGACTTTCCGTCCTGATGTGTTAGCGGCGCGATTTTCGGGCACCGACCGCGATGGCCACGGACATCACCAGGCTTCCGCCATTCTGACGAGAGAAGCCTTCCGGGCAGCAGCGGACCCGGGACGGTTTCCCGAGCAGATTGCGCAGGGACTTCTTCCGTGGCAGGCAAAAAAGGTCTACATCGGCAATGTGTGCGGCTTCGGGGCAACGAGTTGTCCGGATGCGAACTGGACGGTCAAGTTGAATACGGGCGAGAAGAACGCGGACCTGGGAGGGTCCTATGTGCAGTTCGCAATGCAGGGATTGCGGCACCAACTCTCGCAGGGAGCGGCGAATTGGACTGTGGATCCCGGAGACCGGTTTACGTTTTATAAACTGGTGGATTCCGTAGAGCCCGCAAAGCTGGATAAAGATGGGCACGAAAAAGATTTCTTTGACGGGATTGATACGAGTTTGCCGGGGCTGGCTGCTCGATTAGGAGCGGAAGAATCGAAGGTTCCGCAGTTGCGGCAGGAGTTGACCGAAATTGCCAGCAAGGTTGCCGAAGCCACCCGGGATGCGAAAGGAGACGATGCATCCCCGGCAGCGGGGCCTTTGATGGGAGCCGTGGCCGCTTTAGACAGAGTGCGCGCGGAAGTCAGCAAAAGTACTCTGAGTGTTGCGGCGAAAGCTGATCTCCTAATGCGACTGGAGGAGAAGCGCAAGCAGGCCGAGACGGCACTCAACGAAGCTTTGAACGTAAGTCTTGAGGGTGTGGTCGCTGTTTCAAAAGAAGTCGCGAAAGAAGCGGACGCTGTGACCACGGTTTCTCCAGGCCAGGAGTTTTCGGTGGCCGTGGATTTTCGCAATGGCTCGAAAGATCATCTTTCGATTGATGGTCTGAAGCTTGAGGTGCCGGAGGGATGGGAGACGACCTCCGACGAGACAAAGCGCGTCGTCAAACCGGGAGATGGCTTTCGCAAAGTCTTTCGACTGCGCGTACCGAAGAATGCGACGTACACACGGCCCTACTGGCATCGCGATGATCCCGAGAAAGAAAGCCTCAATCAGATCGACGACGAGAAGTATGCGACGCTTCCCTTTCCGCCTCCGGTGATGCGTGCCCTGGTAGAGTATTCCGTGCCAAGCGCGGCCGGCGCAGCGGTAAAGAATAGCATCGGCGCAATCGTGGTCGCGCCGTACGTTGACGAAGCCGGCGCGGAACGTGCGCGTACGCTGGCGGTTGTTCCTGCATTTTCGGTCGCCTTGGAACCCGGGACGCAGGTGATCTCGACGCATAACGGCGCGAATTCAACAGTGACCGTGGGCGTAATCAGCAATCTCAGTCACGAAGCGCATGGCGTGTTGCGACTTGAACTACCCGCGGGTTGGCGGTCAGATCCGACACAGCTCTCAGTGGAGTTCCCGCGGCGCGGAGAGAAGCGCGATTTCCAGTTCAAGGTCTTCCCCGCCGGATTGCAGGAGGGGCGAGCAAAGGTTCGCGCCCTTCTCGACGCGGACGGCGAGAAGTTCAGCGAAGGCTACACGCTGGTGACGCGCGAAGATCTGGGCAGTTTTTACTATTACCAGCCGGCGGTGCAGCGCGTGAGTATTGTCGATGTAAGAGCGCCGCATGATCTTAAGATCGGCTACATCATGGGCGCGGGCGACGACATTCCCACAGTGCTGCAGCAGGTGGGCATGAATGTAACTTTGGTCCCGCCGGAGAAGCTGGCGAGCGAAAATCTTACGCAATTCGCAACGATTGTGCTGGGGATTCGCGCCTACGATACGCAGAAAGATGTGGTCACGAATAACAAGAAGCTGCTCGATTACGTCGCCGCCGGCGGAACGCTGGTCGTGCAATACAATGCCGGTGTGGCAGATTTTAACAATGGGCACCTCACTCCGTACTCTGCGGAACTGAGCCGGGCGCGGGTTTCGGTGGAGGAAGCTCCAGTGGAAGTTCTGGCGCCGCAAGATGGCGTGTTTCATTACCCAAACGAGATCACGGCGCACGATTTCGATGGCTGGGTGCAAGAGCGCGGACTCTACTTCATGGATAAATGGGACGATCACTTCAAGCCGCTGCTCAGCTGTCACGATCCGGGCGAAGACGCGCAAAAGGGCGGGCTGCTGCGCGCGCAGTACGGCAAGGGAACTTACATTTACACGGGGTATGCGTTCTTCCGGCAATTGCCCGCGGGAGTTCCGGGCGCGGTGCGGCTTTACGTGAATTTGTTGAGCGCGGGACATGAGGGCGGTCGTTAGTCGTTGGTCGTCGTCATTGGTCGTTCGCTGTTAGTCCTTCCTCGAAATGTCGACTGCTTCGCAGAACAATTCGGGATCTCCCAGCCTGATTCGCGGCATGGGCCTCGGCAGCGCGACCGCGCTCAACATGATCGACATGATCGGCGTGGGGCCGTTCATTACTATGCCGCTGGTGCTGGGCGCGATGGGCGGCCCGCAAGCGATGCTGGGATGGATCGCAGGCGCGCTGCTGGCAGTGTGCGACGGACTGGTGTCCGCAGAATTGGGCGCGGCGTTTCCGGGGTCGGGCGGATCGTATCGCTACTTGAGCGAGATTTATGGTCCTCGAAAATGGGGACGGCTGATTTCGTTCCTCTTCATCTGGCAAATTTCCTTCAGCGCTCCGCTTTCGATTGCCAGCGGATGCATCGGGCTGGCCGGCTACGCCGCGTATTACTGGCCTCACTTGGAAACGGTCTACGCAGCCCACACTGCGGTTCTATCCCTTCCAGGCGCCGGGCCACTTCAGGTGAGTTGGATTGTGACTCCCGGAACTGCGCTGGCAATTGCCGTCTGCGGCTTGACGGTCTTGCTGCTCTATCGACGCATTACGGTGATCTCGCGACTCTCGACAATATTGTGGCTCGGCGTGATGGGCACGATCGGATGGATCATCTTCGCCGGCCTGACTCATTTCAACTCAGCTCGCGCGTTCGATTTTCCTCCCGGCGCCTTCACTCTCTCGCATCAGTTCTTCACTGGCTTGGGCGGAGCACTCTTAGTAGCCACCTACGACTATTGGGGCTACTACAATGTTTGCTACCTCGGCGATGAAATAAAAGATCCCACGCGGAATATTCCGCGAGCCTTGCTGCTTTCCATTCTGCTCGTTGCCTGTCTATACCTAATGATGAACCTGTGCATCCTCGGCGTAATTCCCTGGCGGGAAATGCTGCAGGCTGGGCATAACAACAATGGCTTGTACGTTGTGTCATTGTTTATGCAGAGGATTTACGGGGCTTGGGCCGCACGCTTAGTCACGGGGCTCATAATTGTGGCCGCGTTTGCCTCGGTCTTCTCGCTAATGCTAGGGTATTCGCGCGTTCCGTACGCAGCCGCATTGGACGGGAACTATTTCCGGGCATTCGCCAAGGTCCATCCGGTGTACTGCTTTCCTTATGTTTCGCTGCTGGCGCTGGGAGCTGTAGCGGCGGCATTCTGCTTTCTGAGGCTGAGAGACGCGATCGCGGCGTTAGTGGTCATTCGGCTTGTGCTGCAATTTCTCGTGCAGGCGGTGGGTTTGATTGTGCTGCGAGTGCGGCAGCCGGACTTACCGCGTCCGTTTCGCATGTGGTTGTATCCGCTGCCGGCGCTGGTGGCGATCGCGGGATTTCTCTTCATCCTGTTCAATCGCGAGAACTGGCAGAAGGAAGTGCGTTACGCTGCCATGATATTGTTGGCGGGCCTTGTGATCTACATGATTAGGGCATGGAGAGGCCGGGAATGGCCGTTTGGCGCGGCAAATCATGGAGCGGAACCTTTAAGATAGAAGCTGGCCACGAACACGGAGGCTGTCTTTCGTGTGTCGATCTAAAATGGAGAATTGCGATGAGAAAAAAGCTTAGCGCACTAGCGTTTGCCGCGCTCGCTCTGGCGGCGGTTGCTGGGGCACAGGACAAGATGAGCAAGGACGAGCATCGATCCGTTGCGCAAGTGCTCGACCGCACCGTCATGAACGTCGAGCATGAGTTTGTTCCCGCAGCGGAGGCGATGCCCGAGGACAAATTCGGATTCGCCCCGAGCAGTGGCGAATTCAAAGGTGTGCGAACCTTCGGCGAGCAGATAAAACACGTAGCCGCGGTGAATTACATCTTTGGAGCGGCAATTCTGGGCGAAAAGGTTCCCGTGGATGTCGGCGACGAATCCGGCCCGCCGTCAATCAAGACTAAAGCGCAGATCATTGACTACCTGAAGGCATCGTTCGTATACGTGCATAAGGCTGTCCAGACCATCAGCGAGAAGAATCTCGTGGAGCCCATAAAGAGCCCTTTCGGAGAAGGAACGGTGACGCGACTAGGGTTGGCGACCAGCGTCTCCGCCCACTGTTTCGACCACTACGGACAGATGGTGGAGTATCTGCGCATGAATGGAATCGTTCCGCCAGCCAGTATGTAGGTTGAGTGCGCGATTCAATCAGTGCCGGCGGGAGCGGACATAGCGTCGATCAACTTCAGCCCTATCATGGCCAGGCGCGACAATGCCGCTGAGGTGTTGCTGAAAGGTGATACCAGGTTCTTTCGCTACGCGGGAGGGATAGGACTTGACCGCCTGCAGGAAATGTTGGATTTCCTCCTCAACCTCAGGTGAGATGACATGTCCATGCGCAACTTGTGGTGGGACGATGTCCCATAGCTGGGCCTGAGGCTGCATTTTCGGCTTCATCCTTACCATCCCCAAAACAAACTCAGCTTGAACTTCCGAAGAGGCGACCCGTATGGTCCAACAAACACCGGGGGGATGGAAAAGTTTCGGTTGTGGGGGGAAGGCCCAACATATCCTGAACTAACTATTTCGGTAAATGGCACTTTTGTGTGCCCGAAACGGTTAGCAGAACTGCAATCAGCCGCGGGCGCCGCGTGGTGCGATGGAGGTGGGAAGCAGCTCGGCGCGAAGCCCGCTACGCGAGAGATGGGCGGCAATGAGCTTTCTTGTTTTCTGCGCAGCAGAGCGGGGGTCGATGAAAACGATGACCGATGGCCCAGCGCCACTGAGCGCCACTCCGAGCACGCCCGGTTTCCCGGTCAATTCTTGCAGACATGGTAGCAGCGGACAGAGTGCGGCGCGGTAAGGCTGATGAATGCGATCTTCCAGTGCAGCGGACAGCAAGTCGTAACGGCCCTGTGTAAAGGCGGCAAGCAGAAGCATCGAGCTCTGGATATTAGCCACGATATCGGCACGAGAATACTGCGCGGGCAGCACGCGCCGAGCTTCTTCGGTAGACAAGGCCTGGTCGGGGATGGCAAGTAGCAGCGGCCACTTCCCTTTTGGACGAATACCGACCACTTGCGCCTCGGCTTCGCTGGACATGCGGGCAATCGTCAGACCGCCCATCCAGCAGGCGGATGCGTTATCAGGATGGTGCTCTCGGCGCGAGGCTTCTCCGATGATTTGCGCATCGGTCCACCGCAAACGGCCGAAGTGATTGGCCAGGGCGATCCCGGCAAGGCGGGCCGCAGCCGAAGAACCGCAGCCCTTGCCGATGGGGATATCGTTCTTAATCCGAAGTGATAGCGGAGTGACTTCCGCACCCTGCGCTTCGAGAATCTCACTGTAAGTAGTAAGGATGAGATGATTTTCGAGGCGCTGGCAGATTTCCTGGTCGCGTCCTGTCACCGCGATGGAAAAGCTGGGAGCAGGCCGGGCATCCACGGTAATGTAGAGATCCATCGCCAGCGCGGCGGCATCGAATGCCGGGCCCAGATTCGCAGAGGTGGCCGGGAGAGCTAGGTGCAGCGCGGCCGGGCGGCGACTGGTCTTCTTCTTAGGCATTCGAGTCCGTTGGGTCGGATTTCTCCGCTTGTTCCAAAGTCTTGACCACGGCCTCCAAGGTCGCATCAATCACGACCGGAGGATGGCGAAACTGATCCAGTTTGGCGCTCTCTCGCTCATCCGCGGTGCCCCGAAAAAGATCGCTGCGGTGAAATGCCATGGTGAAGTCGGGATCCTTGAGCAGGTTTCCGGTGAGAACCAGGACCACAGTCTCCTCTGGCTTTACGAAGCCCGCCTGCAGCAATTTTTTCAAGCCGGCGAGGGTGACGGCAGAGGCCGGCTCACAGCCAATTCCTTCGGCTCCGATTTCGGCTTTGGCTTGAACGATTTCGAGTTCGCTCACCTGCTCACAAGCGCCGCCCGTGGCCTGAAGAACCTTGACAGCTTTTTCCCACGACGCTGGGTTGCCGATGCGGATCGCCGTGGCCCGAGTTTCGGCCTGCACGCTGACCAGACGTTTGCCGCCACCTTCTCGCAGAGTGCGAACCAGAGCGTTGGCCCCCTCGGCTTGAATAACGGACAACTGCGGCAAATGCGAGATTAGTCCGATCTCGAGCATCTCGAGCAATGCTTTGCCAATCGCGGAACTATTGCCGAGATTACCGCCGGGCACGATGATGTGGTCGGGAGGTTGCCAATCGAGTTGTTCCAGCAATTCGATTGCGAGAGTCTTCTGCCCTTCCAGCCGAAACGGGTTGATCGAGTTCAGCTGATAGACCGGCGCGCGCTTAACCAACTCTTGCAGCAGGCGGAGGCATCCGTCGAAATCAGTGCGGAGTTGGCAGGCGAGAGCGCCGTAGTCGAGCGCCTGTGATAATTTGCTCCAGGAAATCTTGCCTTCGGGCACGAGAACCAAACTACGCATGCCGCCGCGCGCGGCGTAAGCAGCCATCGATGCGGATGTATTGCCGGTGGAGGCGCAGGCTACCCAGCGGTATCCGGCCTGGCGCGCAAAAGTTGCGGCGACAGTCATGCCGGCGTCCTTGAAGGAGCCGGTGGGATTCATGCCTTGGTGCTTGGCATACAAGCGTGAAATCCCGGTCGCACGCGAGGATTGCGGAAGTTCGTAGAGCGGAGTGTTGCCTTCGCGCAGAGTGACTACGTTCTCCTCGGACTCAGGCATAGGCAAAAGTTCACGGAATCGCCAGACTCCGCTCAAGTCGAGAGCTTCATTCAACGTACGCCGTTCCCGCCACAGCGATTTCAGCGCGACTGGGTCATTGGAATTCCAGGATGAATTAGTCATCTCAAGCAGGTTGCCGCAGTCCGAACACCGAAAGTCTTCCGAGGCCGAACCGGTCATCGCGCCGCAGCCGATGCAACGAAAACGAAACGTAGTCTGGCTGGGTTGTGAACTTTTCTCAGAAGTAGTGGAAGAAGACATGGATGAGGTGAACTGCTATTTCTGGCCTCGCAGATATTGGTCGGTCTTGTTGATCCAATCGGCGCGCGGAGGATTGAACACATCCAAGTCAACTGTATCTTCGAGCGCTTCAGCTTTGTGCGGCATGTGCGCGGGAATGCACAGCACTTCGCCGGCGTGGACGACGATTTCCCGGCCGTCGATCCAGAACTTCAGCGCCCCGTCGAGAATGTAAGTGAGTTGTTCATTGTGGTGGCTGTGCTCGGGGACGATACATCCTTTTTTCAGCAGCACGCGCGCCACCATAATTTCCTGACCCACAACGAACTGCCGCCGCAAGAGCGGGTTCAGCTCTTCAAGAGGAATGGTGTGCCAAGGAATGTGCTGTGGCGCGTGCTCACTGGCCGCATGTTTGGTAACGGCGCGTTGAGCACGGGAATGAGATTTCGCGTCTCTTGCTTTTCCAGCAACTGCGGCTTTAGTTTTCAATTTCTTCGCCATGAAAGTCGATCCCGGCTTCTTATAAGAAGCCCCTGGTTTCAGTGGACCTTGCCTCCATAGAGCTTCACGGCATTGTCATGCAGGTAGCCATGGGCAAGTTTCAGGGCGCGAGCTTCGCTGATTTCGTTCTCCGAGATCATCTCGGCCAGCGCCGCGGCCAGCGCCATTCGCGATGATTTCGCTCCCAGCCAATAGCTTTCTTCCGCGCCCAGAACTTCATTGTACGGGAAAGCGTCCGTGCCGAAAGTGATCTTGTCGGGGAAAGTTTCCAGCCACATCTTCAGCGTGTCCCTAAAGGCAGAAGGATATTGCACAAGTTCGCCAAGCGAGGAATCAAGATAAACATTCTTCATCGACGCGAGCCAGATAGCTTCCCGCTCCAGCGGGTAGCCACCGTGGATCATGACGAACGTGGTGCCCCTGTAGCGCGGGTCGCGCACCACGCTCTCCAGATTCATGACATTGCTTTCACTGAAGTTGAAGTAATTCCCGATGCCCGCCGCGGTGTGAATGTGCACGGGGAGGTTCAGCCGTCCGCCCTGAATCACCAGAAAACGAAAGACGTAATCCTGAAAAGTTCGGTATTCTTTTTCGCTGGGAACGCCGCCACGGGCGTATTGCTTATAAATGGCTTCGGCTTGCTCACGCGTTGGATCCGAGAACGTTGTAGGACGGAAATACGCCACTTCAAACTTCATGGCGATCCCACCTTTTTTCTGATTGTCTTCCAACACGCGGACGATGAAATCCAAGTACTCGCTCAACTTGGCAGGAAGCTTAGTTGCGTTCTCCTGCTGCATCCAGCGGTGCAGCATCTTCTCCTGCAGCGGGATGTACACTTGCTCGTCAGGATTGCGCGCGCTCTCGCGCTCGTTGTTAAAGGGCCACATAAAAGAATCAGCGAAGAACACCCACGGGAACCGCTTGGGGTCAAGGTAATCGGCCATGATCGCGCGGTTCGCGACCGAACTCTCAGTATTGATCTTATCGAGAATCATGTTGAAGTAGGCGGTGCCGGGGTACTGCTTTTTCAGTTCCGCCTTTTTCGCGACGAGCCACTTAGCGTGTTCGGCTGAGAGATCATCGTACGGATACCCAAAGAGAGCCTTAGCTGCGGCAATCAGTTCAGGATTGTCGTCGCGCGTGCGCACAGGAAGATTGGTGTCAGGAGCAGAGGCCATCGCGTCGACATCCGGATCGTCGGAAAAGCCCGGATGCGCGTGGTGATCGAAAGCCGGGATTTTTTCAATTTGCGGAAGCAGGCGCTGGCAGATCTGCTGAACGTCCGGTCCGGCAAACGGACGTGCCTGCGCGACGGCAAGAGATGACAAACCGGCCACGACACAGAACAATAATGGAACAAGCCGTTTCATAATCGCATTCTGTCTCTGAAAATCTATAAGCCTTTATACATGCCGCCGTCGACAAGTACGGTCTGGCCCGTTATATAGGAAGCGCGCTCCGACGCAAGCCAGACGATGGTCTCGGCAACTTCGCGTGGCTCACCCAGGCGCTTGAGCGGAGCGTCCGCAGCCCATGCGTCGAAAATCTCCTGCTCACCTTTCCCTGAAGAAGAAGCGCTGGCCTTCGCTAGTTCCTTGAGCCGGTCCGTGGCTGTGAAACCAGGGCCAACATTGTTCACCAGGATTCCATCTTTTCCGAACTCATTGGCCAAACTCTTAACCAAGCCGACCACCGCGGCCCGCACCGCATTCGACAAGACAAGATCATCCACCGGTTGCTTGGTTGTAATCGACGTAAGCGTGATGATGCGGCCCCATTTTTTCCGCTGCATATGAGGGATGACCTCGCGCGCGAAGTAGACTGTGCTGAGGAAGTTCGTCTCCAGCGCGCGTTGCCATTCCTCGAGAGTGGCGACAAGAAAACCCTTAGCCGGCGGGCCTCCGGCGTTGGTCACACAAATGTCAACGCCACCGAACTTCTCTGCCACCTCCGCAACAAACTGTTTGACAGCCTTGGCGTCTGTGACGTCGAATGCCTGAGCAAGAACCTCAGCGCTATATTGCTTTCTGATCTTCTCCGCGGCGGATTGCAGAGTCTTTTCGTTACGCGCGCACATGGCTACGCGGCAGCCCTCGGCGGCAAGCGCCTCCGCGGTGGCGCGGCCAATCCCTTGACTCGACGCGGCCACCAGCGCGACACGATTTTTCAAACCGAGATCCATGGATGCGGAATTATAAACGGTGTGCAGTGCTTCGCTTGCTGCAGTGCGCTTGCGCAATTAGTCTGTAGGAACGAGGCGTTCATGAAAAGGCACACCCATCACTCCGAAACCAAGACGGTGCGCGGCGCGGCGGATCTGGAAAAGAAAAACGGTCCGATGTCCACGCCCATCTATCAGACTTCCACGTTCGAAGTCGCCGACAATGACGAGCAGTTGCGCGCTACCCACACCGACCACTTTTACACGCGCTACGGCAATCCGACGAACACGGTTGCCGAGAAAACGATTGCAGTGTTGGAAGGCATGGAATCTGCGCTCACATTTGCCTCGGGCATGGGCGCGATCACGACAACGATCATGGCGCTTCTCAAGAGTGGAGACCACATTGTGGCGCAGCGCGATATTTACGGCGGCGCGAACAAGTTTCTATCGCAGTGGCTGCCGAAGCTGGGAATCGAGACCACATTTGTCGACACTACAGAATACGAGCAACATGCGCGGGCGATTCGTCCCAGCACGAAGCTGCTCTATCTGGAGTCGCCGACCAATCCAACTCTGCGCGTAGTAGATTTCAAGAAAGTGGCAGCGATCGCAATGGAACACAATCTGCTCAGCATGATTGACGCCACATTTGGCACGCCCATCAATCAGCATCCAGCGGAGTTCGGCATCGATCTCGTCATGCATTCAGGAACGAAATACCTTGCCGGGCATTCCGATCTGATTTGCGGCGTGGTTGCAGGACGGCATGAGTTGATAGAAAAAATCTGGCAGACGCGTACAACGCTGGGCAATTGCATGGATCCTCACGCGTCGTGGACGCTCATACGCGGACTGAAGACGCTGGCAGTGCGCGTAGCGCGGCAGAATGAAAACGCGCTGCGGGTAGCGGAGTTCTTGTCTGAACATGCGAAGGTCCGCAGCGTGCATTATCCGTTTCTAAAAAGCCATCCGCAGTACACTGTGGCGCGCCAGCAGATGAGCGGCGGCGGCGGAATCGTCACCTTTGAGGTCGAAGGCACAGGCGAAGACGCGCGGCGCGCAACCGAGGCCATGCGCCTGTTCACGCTAGCGCCGAGCCTGGGCAGCGTTGACTCCCTGGTGTCGATTCCCGTGCTGACCTCGCATGCCATGGTTCCAGCTGAAGAGCGCGCCAAGATGGGCGTCACCGAACAGATGATTAGGCTCTCGGTGGGAATTGAGAACGCCGACGATCTGATCGCCGACTTGGAAGTCGCGCTCCAAGCCGTGGCGGCGAGGCAGCAGGTGACGGTGCCCTAGAAAATAAACTTTCCTGCTAACTGAAGAATGCGTGCCGCGTGCGCAGCCCCTGGACGAAGAAAGCCCGTCGTGCTCGGCAAGCAGGAAGGGTCTCCCGCCGAGTTGTTGGCGCCTCCATAGCAGCCTATAACGCTATCGGCATTTCCTTGTCCGGAGTTATCGCCAGCCGATCCTCCATCGCCGCCCAACCAACTGAATTCGGTGTGATTGAACACATTGAACGCTTCAGCACGGAATTCAAAGTATTTGCTCTCCGTGATGGCAAAGTGTTTGATCAATGCCATATCGAAATTCGTTCGCCAGGGATTGTTCAAAATGTTTCTCCCGGCATCGCCGAAAGTCAGGCCGGTGGGCGCCACAAACACCGCGGGATTGTAGAGCAGAGGACCATAACCATAGTCGGGACCGCCCTGGACGCCTGCTCTGGGATTGCCGACAAGATCTGGATAGGACCCAGCGCTCAGGCTGCCTAGATTGTCGATTTGAGAATCGAGATTGCCCACGCCCGCGTTATCGGCAGGCGCAATCACGCCGTTGCCTCTGTTGTACACACTGAACGGGGTGCCGCTCTGAAGCAGCGTGATGCCCGTCCACTGCCAGCCTCCCAGCAACCTATGCGCCAGGCCTGGATTCTTAAACAGTGGCAAATCGTAAACGTAGGCAAAAGTGAGGGTGTGCCGTTGATCAAAGTTGGAGCTGGCGCGAAAGGTGTTGAGCGCGTAGCTGTTGATCAACCCAACGTCATTGGCCGAGGATGTATCGTCGATCGAGTGGCTATAGGTATAGGCGAAGTTAAGTTGCAGCCCGCCAATGCTGCGCCGCACTGAAGCTTCCAGCGCGTTGTAATTGGAGGAACCCGTCTGGTCCTTGCGCCCGATGCTGCCGTATCCCAGATACGGCCGGAATGCATTCGGGCTGTTGCCGCAAGCCACCGACAAATTAACGGCCGCGCCCGACGGCGGTCCGCCAGCCACACCGGGCGTGTAGGGAACGGTGGTGCCGTAGGAAGTCGTCGCGTTCATCGGAACGCCATAGGCGTCAACATTTACGCCTGGCTGGTCGTTGCCCGCGCCCCAACTGCAATCGTAAGTTGTACCCGGCACAATGGGATTCACTCCCAGCGGACCAGCGCCAATCGCCTGCCCAGGACTATAAGGATTTCCCCCAGGTTGTAGCGATGCCGGAAGAATCTGATTCAACTCATAAGCGCGAGTCAGATGAACCCCAACCGTTCCAACATAAGAAAGCGTGGCCACTGTGCCCTTCGCGATCTCGTGCTGAACATCCAAGTGCCACTCTTGCATGTAGGGCCACTTGGCCTTGGTCGGAATCGACCCAACAATAATCGGCGGCGCACCCGCACCCAGAAGGCTGGGATTTAGGCTGGGATAACCAGATAGATTGCCCGCCGAGTTATTGGTGACGGTCGTAGTCTGAGTCTTGTTGTCGTAGGGTTCCAGCAAGTCGGTATTCGACTCGTTGCCGTTCATGTGTTCGTAGAAGATGCCGTATCCGCCGCGGAAGGCCCACTTCCCATCGCCGAACGGATCGAATGCAAATCCCACGCGCGGCGCAGGGTTTAGCCAGTGGTTGTTCATGCAACCCTTGGGCGATCCAACCGTAACTCCGCACTGCACCCAGCCATTATATGGATCGGTGGAGGTCGCGTTGAAAAGTGGATTGCCTGGAGCCGATCCAGTTACATTGCCATTGGTATCGACACCGCTGTTCCCCGTAACGAAACGCTCCGGGTCGAAATTAAAAGCCAGATTGTTCAGCTCGCGGTACGTTCCATAGAAACTGAAACGTATTCCCAAATTCAGCGTCAGACGACGCGTAGCATGCCAGTCATCCTGAAAATACGGCTCGTAGATTTTGTAGAAATTATGCATCTTCAGCTGCAGTTGCTGCTGCGTGAAGCTGGTTATATTCCCCAGAAGCAAATCGGCGTAAGCGTTGCCCGTGGAATTTTGCGAGCCGTTACTGTCATTGGCAAAGCCCAATATGCCATTCGCCCCCGTTGGCGGTTGGGGCAGTTCGTTCTTGTGGGCATCCACAAACGAGAAACCGAACTGCAGGTTATGAGTGCCGACAACCTTGGTGACATTGTCGCGAAAACCTAGCGTTGGATTCGAATTGATCGGGCCTTCTGGCACGTAACCGGGGTCCTCGGCGAAATCGTACAGGCTGTCGACAAGGCCGACGCCGGGCACTTCAGGGGCGCTAAAACCAAAGCCATTGTCATACAGGCCGAGATTGCCAAACGCGGTGCCCCGCTGCCATGGACCAGTCAGGGTCGTCGAGATGTGATCGGTGGTATAGCTGGCGACAAATTCGTTAAGCAACGTAGGAGTAACTGTAGCCGTAAGCCGCGCCACCATGCTGACGCCGGGATTCTTGAAACCTGTCTGAATGCTGGGGAAACTGGTGCCGTCGGTCCACAACGGAACCGGGTACTGCTGTTGCCACGAGTCGTGAATGTAGTGGAAGCTGGCGCGAACCTTGTCGGTGATGTTGTGATCGATCTTGAAAAGTTCCTGACGCCAGTGCGTCGGAAGCGTCGGAGACGCATACCATTGGTCAAAGGTGTTGCCCAGATTTCCGGATGAGGAATTTGGCTGTGGGATCATCGCGGTAAGAGCGGAGGCAATCGCAGAGTCCGAGATGGGCACCTGATCGCCGACGAATGGTTGTCCCACGTCCCCTGGGTTCGTTCCCGAGGGTTGCGCAATGCCGTTGATAAACTGAGGAACCAGCGGACACTCTGCGTTGCCCGGAACCGAACACTGATCCGAAAAGTTTCCCATGCGGTCTGCCATCGTCGGAACCGGAGTTGTCGAAAAGAAATTCGCCGGAATCAAGTCGCGGCGAAATTCCTCCGAATAAAAAAAGAACGTTTTCTGCCGGTTCGCGTTGTAGTGGCCCGGAATATAAACCGGCCCTCCGATCGTTCCGCCAAAGTCGTTCTTCTTGTACTCCGGCGGAGAACTCAAGCCAAATTGAGTTGCGTTGAAATCGTCGTTGCGCACAAACTCGTACAGGTCGCCATGGAAGTGATTCGTGCCAGACTTGACCTCGATCTCGACCGTCCCCGAGCCATTCTTGCCATATTGTGCGCCGTAGTCAGAGGTCAGCACCTTGAACTCCGCAATCGCATCGATGCTGGGGTAGACGTTGAGCGTGGTGTTGCTCCCGTTATCCAGCATGTCGCCGCCATCCAGTTCAAAGTTGTTGTACTCGGTGCGCCCACCGTTAACGCTGAAGGCCACCGTGGTCGCACCCTCTCCCCCTTCGTCCTGGCCAGATTGGTTGGTGACGCCCGGCGACAGACCCACCAGTGATGTAAAATCGCGTCCGTTCAGTTCCAGTTGAGTGATCTCCCTCCCAGTCACTACGCTACCCAGGTCCGAGGATTGGGTTTCAACCTGAGCCACTTCCGCGCCTTCCACAACGACCTCGGTGCTGATCGTGCCCACTTGCAGCGCCACGTTCACTCGCGCTTTTTCTGCCACCTGCAGAACGACATTTTTAGCTTGATACTTCTTGAATCCCTCGGCCGCAACCGTCAAATCGTAAGAACCAATCGGCAGCGCCGCAAACAAATATTCGCCACTCTCATTCGTGGGCGCGGTACGCGTAACGCCATGCTCCGTGTTGCTGATCGTCACCTGAGCCTTAGCGATAGCCGCTCCACTGGAGTCAGTGACAGTTCCTGTGATCGAGGCGGTATCTTGCGCCCACGCCGCCGTGCAACAAGTCAGCAGCAACAGTGCGATTCGCACGAGCTTACGATGAAATTTCATGACTAAGTTTTCTCCCGATGCGCTGACGGCTCGCGCATCCCCACAGAAGCATATGCCCGGCCAAGACATCCGCGACGACGAACAATTTATTTAACAGCCCAGATTTCGGAACGAACCCAACGCCCACTTTTGGTTTATTAAAACGTATGAATAGTGCTTTTATTGGCTATCTTGTGTCAAGTAAAAAACGCGGCGCGCGGCGCGGATCAAATTCCAGATATGCAAAAATTTGATTCCCGCCGCGCGCCGAGCAACCTAACCAAGCCTTCGCGTAGACTCCCGAACCACTAATTCCGGCGCGACCTTGCGATGATGAGCCGTGACCTCGCGTTTCTCGAGCACGCAGTTAATCCCCTCGAGAACGATACCCACAGCATCCGCGCCCATCGCTTCCATCGGCTGTCGCACCGTGGTCAGCGCTGGAGTGCAGAGCGACGAAGCGGCCACATCATCGAAGCCGATCACCGAGCAATCGTCCGAAACTCGCAGGCCAGCCTTGGCTAAGCCGCGGATCGCGCCGTATGCACTGACATCGTCGAAAGCCAGCAAGGCCGTGAACTGGCGCCTCTGCTTGATCAAATTCTCAGTGAGCCTCTGCCCCATCTCAAAACTCGAAAGCGGATCGCGCGACTCGGGCAAGTCCACCACCAAACGTTCATCCAGTTCAAGACCACACGCCTTGGCGCATTTACGAATTCCCCGCCAGCGCGGAGAACTGTCCGCCAAAGTCTTCGGCCCACGGATAAACGCGATCTTGCGATGGCCCAGAGCATGCAGATGTTCGAGCGCCAAGTAGCCGCCAACTTCATTGTCGACAATCACTGAACTCATTGAGTCCCCCTTGAGTTCGTGCGCGATAAGCGCGGTCGGGATGCTGCTCTTTTCCAGATCGGCAAGCAAATTGAGATCGAGAAAAAGCCAGTTGGCGAGCACCACCAAACCCTCGATGCGGCGGTCGAGCAGCATCTCGAGATAACGCTCAAAGCGGCTGCGCTCGTTGTGTACATCGGTGAGAATCGGCAGATAGGAAGCCTGATAGAGCGTGTTTTCGATGCCGCGCAGCACCAGCGTGCAGTAGGGATCGGTCATGTCGAAGACCATCACGCCGACGGTGTGGCTCCGTTTACTGCGCAGCGAGCGGGCAAACTGGTTGGGACGATATCCCAGCTTTTCCGCCGCCTTCTCGATGCGTTTCTTGGTCACAGGCGGAATGTAGCGCGCGAGTGGAGCGTCGTTCAAAACGATCGACACCGTCGTCGAGGAGAACCCGCTCTCTTTCGCCACATCGCGAATCGTGACCATCGAAGCCCTGCCTTGAAATGCCGCCGAGCCCTCGCGCTTGAATTCATTGCGGAGGTTGGCGGACACTACACCAGAGGAATGAGACGAGTGTCAAGCGCGCACATCTGGTCGAGAGTCGTCGTCTGCCTGCTGCTGGGGAGCGCAGCGGCCGCAGCACCGCTGCAAGATTCTTCGCCGGCAACGGCAACCAAGCCTCGAAATGCCGCGCCAGTAGCCTCATCTGAAGCATCCGACGATCCCGCTAAGCTTTTTCAAGCGGGACAAGATGCGCTCAAGCAGAACTTGCTGGACGAGGCAGAGCGCGACTTTCGTCGAGTGCTGGCGTTGAATCCGCAATCCGGCGCTGCCTACGCAAATCTCGGCGTCGTCTATATGCGTCGTAAGCAATGGCCAAAAGCTCTAGAGATGCTACGCAAAGCCGAGCACCTTATGCCGAACGAGCCCGGAATCCGGCTGAACATCGGCCTCGCCTACTTCCGGCAAAGTGAGTTTCTTAAAGCTATTCCGCCGTTTGAATCCGTCGTAAGCGATCAGCCGGACGCGCTCCAACCGCGCCACTTGCTCGGCCTATGCTATTTTTTCGCCGAGCGCTGGGCCGATGCAGCAAACATTCTGGAGCCACTCTGGGCGCAGGAATCCACCCAATTAAGTTATCTCTACGTGCTCTCGATCGCCGCCCACCGCGCCGGCAAAAAGGATCTCGACGACAAGGCCACGCTCCAACTTATCAAGGCCGGCGAGGGTTCGCCCGAGTTTCATCTCTTCATGGGCAAAGCCCACCTCAATCTCGAACAATACGACCTCGCTCTCGCCGATTTCCAGGCTGCCGCCGAAGCCAATCCCACGCTGACTTTCGTTCACTTCAACCTCGGTCTCACTTACTTAAAAAAGCAGGACTACGATCACGCCCGTGACGAATTTCTGAAAGACGCCGCCGTAGAACCCGATCTCGCTCTCAACTACGACGAACTCGGCGACGTCTACTCTCTCCTGCAACAAGACAGCGACGCGGACAAGAGCTACCGAGAGGCGCTAAGCCTAGATCCGCAGCTGATCCATTCCTACCTGGGCCTGGCCAAGACCTGTCAGCGCGAAGGAAAGTATTCGGAGGCACTCACCGCAATTGATTCGGCGAACAAACTCGACCCTGACCGCACCGACATTCACTACGTGCGCGGCCAGATCCTGATTCACATGAACCGCAAAGCAGAAGGCAAGAAGGAACTCGAAACCTCCGTACGCATCGACAACGAACACCGCGCCGCGCGCGAGAAGCAGGTAGAAAACGGCACCCTGCCCTCGCCCGAACTTCTGCGGGACGACCAGTAATCCGCTACTCCATATTCCCAATCCGGCCCAATCCCGCCCCGGTTCGCGCCGGGAACTTTGGTAGCTTGCCGTAACCAGTACCTAAATTGCTATCCTCGATTACGTTGACAACCTTGGGGTTGCAGACCATACTCGCGAATAAGCTGCAGAAAATTGCAAACCGAGAGGCCTTCGGATTAAGGGCGCGTTTATTTCTAAGCAAAACGAATTCTGGGTCAAACGAATCTTCGCGCCAGAACTCAGAACAAAAAACTCAGAACTCGGAACTAATAAGGAAAGATCAACTAAGAAAAGATCAACGGCCCCGGCCGAGTGCTTTTCCGCCGACCAGGGTTTCATCGTGTCATCACTAGCGTGTGTTCATTAGGAGGATCACCTTGTCAAAACCATCTGCTCCCAGAGGATGGGTCTATGCTCTCTGCACCGTCCCGGTTCTAGCCATCGTTGCCTTAGCATTGCTCGCCTTTTCTCCGGCCAGTCGCCATAAGGCCGCGTCAACCAACGGAACTCGCGCGCCCCAGCCCGTTACGCCTGCCGCTCGTGGCCGCGTTCAGGCCAACTTCGCCGCGCTTCCCCTGGCTTTCGAAGAGAATAAGGGACAGACCGACGCTCAGGTCGAGTACATGGCACGGGGCAACGGCTACACTCTATTCCTCACCGCGAACGATGCCGTCTTCTCGCTTCACTCCGCATCTGCCGCGAGTAGATTGTCCACCATCCGTCGCGGATTGCAGATGGCCGCAAAGAATCTTCCAAAGCAAACCAACAATCAAAAGGATTCCACCGCCGTAGTCCGCATGCAACTCGCAGGCGGCAATGCGCAGGCCAAGGTTTCTGCCGGCGGACAACTGCCCGGCAAGAGCAATTACTTCATCGGCAATGACCCCAGCAAGTGGCAAGAAGATGTGGCGCACTACGCCCGCGTCTCTTACCAGGACGTTTATCCCGGCGTAAACCTGGCCTTCCACGGCGCGCAGCGTCAAGTCGAATTCGACTTCGTAGTCGCCGCAGGAGCCAATCCCGCGCCCATCGGCTTCCATTTCACCGGCGCCCAAAGCCTTAAAACGGATGACTCCGGCAACCTCGTAGTCTCTTCCGCCGCAGGCGACGTTCTACTCCACAAGCCGGTCGCCTATCAGGAACAAAACGGCGCACGCCAACCCGTCGACGCGCAATTCGTCCTCAAAGCCAACAATCAGGTCACCTTCGAACTCGGCAACTACGATCACAACCGCGAACTGGTAATCGATCCCTCCGTCAGCGTCGAATACTCAACCTATCTCGGCGGCAGCGGAACCGATAACGGATATGGAATCGCCTTCGACAGTAGCGGTAACGCTTACATCACCGGGCAAACCGCATCCCAAAATTTCCCGGGCACGTCCGGCGGATTCACTGGGACGGCGCAGGCCTTTGTCACAAAGATCGCCGCCGACGGCTTGAGCCTGACCTACTCCACCTACATTGGGGGCAACGGCAATCCCGGCGACAGCGGAAACGCAATTGCTGTGGACTCTTCCGGCGATGCGTATGTTGCCGGTGGCACAACCTCAACCAACTTTCCGGTAGTCCCAAGCCCAGGGGCTTATCAAACCACTCTGAAGAGCACCTCTGGCAATGCTTTCGTATTTGAACTTAGCCCTAGCGGAGGCTCCCTCACGTACAGCACCTATCTTGGAGGCTCTACAGACAGTGCGGGCCACCACAGCACCGACAAAGCTCTGGGCGTCGCCCTGGACAGCACAGGCGACAGTTATGTGGTGGGAAGCACGTCCTCCACAGATTTCCCGACCACTGCGAGTCCTCTTCAGGCGTATGTGGCGGGCAGCACCGGCAGCGGGTTCGTCACGAAGCTAAACTCTTCCGGAACCGCCTTGGTGTATTCCACCTACCTGGGCGGCAGCGACATCGCCGGCAACATAGGCGACTTGGCGGAAGCCGTTGCCTTGGACTCAACCGACAATGCTTACGTGGCGGGCCAAACTTTCAGTTCCGCCTTCACCTCCACCAAAGGGGCATTCCAAACTGCGTGCGGAAGCTGCACTAACGGCAATTCCAATGCTTTCGTCACTGTTATCAACCCGAACGGAAACGGGTACGTATATTCCACGTTCCTGGGAGGAAGCAGTATCGACTCTGGCTCCGGCATCGCGGTGGACTCCGCAGACTCCGCCTATGTAACCGGGACGACAGCATCTTCGAATTTCCCCACGACCACCGGAGCATTCCAGACCACCTACGGCGGGGACAACGACGCATTCGTAACTAAGCTGAATCCGGCCGGGAGCGCTCTTGTTTATTCCACTTTCCTCGGCGGCGCTGCGTTCGACTCAGCAGCGGGCATTGCGGTTGACGGAAACAACAACGCTTACGTGACGGGCCAGACCTCTTCCACTAACTTTCCGACGGCGAACCCCACCCAGTCTGCCCTTAATGGGGGCAACAACACAGTCAATAGCGACGCATTCGTGAGCGAGATCAATTCGGCCGGCTCCAAACTCGCCTTTTCCACCTATCTGGGTGGGGCGGGTGATGACGATCAAGGCGCTTACGGGGCCATTGCGGCAGACAACGCTGGCGCCTACATCTACGTAACTGGAAACACCCAGGCACCTGTTTCGCCACCCGGCCCTAACAACTTCCCGACGACTCCCTCCGGGACCGTGCAAACGGCTGCGGGCGGCGGCATCGACGCCTTCGTGGCAAAGTATGCGCAGACCACTTACACTCTTGCAGCCACGCAGCCGACGACGGTATCGTCGCCCGGAGGATCAAGCACGTCAACCGTCACGTTGACCTCTTACAACGGCTACAACTCCTCGGTCAACCTGAGTTGCAGCGTAACCGGCACGGGATCGCCGCTACCGGCATGCAGCACCACCAGCTTCGCCCCCGACTCGGTCACGCCCACAACGTCCGGTGCCACTAGCACCCTAACAATCACCACGACCGCAGCCACCAGTTCGACGTTCGCTCCCCGAAAGGTTTTCTACGCAATGTGGCTGCCGATCATGGGCATGGCGCTGGTTGGGATGAGCTTCGGCACGCGTTCGAGCCAGAAGAAAATGCTCAGCTTCCTAATTCTCGGCATCGTCCTGGCCTCTCTCTTCCTAATGCCGGCCTGCGGGGGCAGCAGTGGCGGGGGTGGCGGAGGCGGTGGCAGTTCGGGCACGCCCGCGGGAACCTACACCGTAACAATTACGGGAACGGGCACCGACTCGGCCGCGACGACGCAAACTGCCCAAGTCACCCTAACAGTCAACTAGCACCGAACCAAGTAAACCAAGGCCGCCTCCACCAGAGGCGGCCTAAATTTTTCCCTCCCACGCCGTCACGGGTTGGCGCGATCCCCTTCTCTAGTCTAAGATTCTCTGTGGCGCATTCTGCAAGAAGCCGTTCGTATACCATTACTTTTGCGAACGGCGATCGGCGGACGACTGCTTATCCGGTCATGCTTAGCTGACATGCTTGGCTGATCATGCTTAGCTGATCATGATTGGCCAATCACGACCGGCGGCATTCTTTCCCGCCGCCTCGGGCAGCTTTTGCGCCGTTGGAGGAATCGAAGGTAGTGAGTCCTAATCTCCTCATGGTGAATCTCAGGCAGCTCGCGCGCCCGCTCGTCTTCGCTCTGTTGCTCTCTCTGCTCACCGCAGCCTCTGTGTCCACGGCGTACGGCCAGCAGTTCACTCTCACTGTAACGAGCCCGCTCGCCCCGTCGGCAGTCGATCCCGGCGAGAACTCGATTGCGACCATCAGCGTCGGCGCCACCGGAGGCTTCGACAGTCCCGTCTCCTTTGACACCACTCCCTGCACGGTCACACCAGTGCAATCCGCCGGCACTCCAGTATGCTCGGTGAGCCCCGGCTCTGTAACTCCTCCGGGCCAGGCCTTCGTAACCATTACCACCACCGGCGGCGCCGGCAGCGGCGCAACTCCGGCGGGCTTGTACACCATCTCCATCACAGGCACCAGCGGCACCACATCGATCCCCCTCACCCTGACTTTGAACGTAGTAAATGTCACCGAGGATTACTCGCTCTCAGTCGCGCCCACCCTCGCCACTCCCAGCCCTGTAACCGCCGGCAGCATCGCAACCACCATCGTCACCGTGAATCCGATTGCCAGCTACACCGGAGAAGTCACCCTCTCCTGCCTCTCGATAACCCCTGTCGTGGAGGCGGAGCCCTATTGCTCATTCAATCCTCCCACTGTGTCGGTCACGGCTGGCAGCCCTCCACAACCTTCTACTCTCACCATCACCACGCAATCACCCAGCGCCGAACTGCGCGGCCGTCGAGTTTTTTATGCCATGTGGATTTTGCTTCCCGGGCTGGCGCTCGTTGGAGTGGGCGCAACCAACTCCCGCCGCAGACACCTGCTGGGCGCGCTCTTGCTCATAGGCATTGCCGGCGGTTTAGTCTTCATGCCGGCGTGCGGTACCAACGTCAAATCAAATTCTCTGACTGGGAATACCACTCCGAAAAATACGTACACGTTCATCCTCTCGGGCACCGACCAAAACGGCGTCTCGCCCGGAAACCCCACGAGTTGCCCAGTCGGCCAGACCTGCGACCTGGCAAGTGTCACGCTGGTGGTGAACTGAGACAGGACTTCCCTTCGATGTCGCTGCGGAACACTGCATGGCGTCGTCCCGGACTGCGGTTCGTTCGCGCTGGCGTGGTTTACGGACTCTCAATTCTTGTCTCGCCGGTCGCTCTCTCGCCAATTGTCTCTGCAATCGCAGCCTCGCCTCTACAAACCACTCCGGGGCAGGATGCAGACAGCAAGCCAACTAGTAAGACAAAGAATGATAAACACACGCCGCCGCCACCCGTAGTGCGCTGGGACGAAGCGCAGCCAGGGTGCACCTTTTCAGCCGGCGACGATGGCAAATATCGCTACGGACTTTGGTCAGGAGACGCAGGCGTAACCCTCGCCGTAGACGCCCGCGAACTGCAGGTGATCCCCCATCGTGGTTGGCCCGTCCTCGGAGTCTTCCTGACCATTCGCTATCGTGGAGCCGCCAGCCTCGACACGGCCATCGACGGCATCACGCTGCAGTTCATGAAGCATTACAAAATCGTACAGACGTCACTCGACCCCGACGATTACACGCAGAAGATTCAGTCCGATGCCGATGCGCTCGACGATGAGACCCGGCGTGAAGTCAAGAATCATCCCGAGAAGAAAGAAGTTTACGAAGCGCGCCTGCAGGAATACCAGAAGTCGGCCAACGAAATGATCGAGTTCCTGGGAACGAAAGGTCTGCGCCCCGCACACTTGGATCGCGCCAATCCAGAAGTAAGCGGCTGGGTCTTCTTCAACACGAAATCGAAGTGGTTAGGCAACTGGAAAACACAGGAAGACTTCATCCTCCGTTTCCCGCTGGACGGCAAGATATTCGAATTCCCCTTCAAACTACCGCCCAAAAAAGGCGAACTCCTGCTGCAGAAAAGACCATGAAGCGGGCTTCGGGCTTCGGCGTTCGGCCCTACGGAAAGAAAGATCAGAAGCAAGAAAAGAAGAGACAGTCGGAAATCGCGGATTCTTAAAGCCCGAAAGCCGAAGCCCGAAGCCCGCCTTTAAGATGCCGCCCGCCGAGCCTGTCGCTCGAGTTCAGCAGCCTGCCGCATGACGATGTCACGCAACGAAACCAATCCCTTCAACTGCTTGCCCTCCACGATCGGCAGATGCCGAAAGCCGAACTCGTGCATGATGAAGAGACATTCTTCAATACTCTCATCGAGATTCACCGCGCGTGGATTCGCGGTCATCACTTCCGATACAGCGGTGGTGCCGGGCGTCCGGCCCGCGGCCACCACGCGGTTCATAATGTCTCGCTCTGAAAAAATGCCGGCCAGTTCTTTGTTGCGCAGCACCGGCAGTGCGCCGATGTTGTGTTCCATCATGAAGCGCGCCGCTTCCAGCACGGTCCGTTCGGCATCAATCGAATAAATTTTGCGGTCTTTCACAAGTTCCCGGAGGGTGGACATAGCAAGCTCCTTTGGGGGGCAAGGTACTCGGGGCTCAGGGGCCCGGTTCACAAGCGGCACTACTTTACCACAAAATCGCAGCTCCTCTGGAGGCAACTACTGCAGATGGTTCAGCCGGATCGGGCTCGCGTCAGCCGTGCTTTCACTGCGCGGCTTCGTCGATACCACAACGTACTCGCGCTCCTTGCTATCGGCATACTCAGCCCGCAGCAGCAACTTGTCTTTATCGAAGCGAAATTGTGCCCGCTCGCCCACCGGCAAAAGTTCTGGATGCCTCTTGTCCCTGGCACGGATTCGATAGATCGTCCTGTCCGTTTGCAGCACATATTCTTGGCATACTTTCTGCGTCTTCAGGTGATCAGAGCCGGTCTCAGTCGGCACGTTCAAGTTGTCGCCGTTTTTCTGCTGCACGCCGCAACTCACCGAATCCATCTGCAACAATTCGCCACTCTGATATGCCTTAAGATCCTTGGCAAAGGCCGTGGCAGCCGCCAGAATCAATCCGAACACAAGTGTATTGCGGCGCATGGAATCCTCCAGACAATCTGAATGCGTCTTCGGAAAGTCTCGCCGAACCGGCAAATCGCCACTCGGATAAGAAAATCCGCCACTTGGATTGTTTCTAATCTTGCGCGCGCTCGTCAGATTACTTCGGTATCGCGCGAAGGTAACGTAAGCAGGCTGCAAAAACTGATCTGTGTGCGCGGCGAGGCAAAAGGTTCAGCGTTCAACCAATTCGTCCAGCGTGGAAAAGAATTCTGGATAAGAAATCGCCACGCATTCGCTGCCGCGAATGAGCGTCTCTCCCTGCGCGCGCAGGGCCGCAATGCTGAAGGCCATCGCAATGCGGTGATCACCGAACGATTCAAGTTCAGCCCCAAGCAGCGACTGTCCACCCGGAATCTTCAGGCCGTCCTCGCGTTCTTCCACTTGTGCGCCCATGGCGCGAAGATTGATGGCGATCGATGCAATCCGGTCCGACTCTTTCACGCGCAATTCCTTAGCATCGCGAACCTCGATCCCATTCTCTGTATAAGGAGCGATCGCGGCCAGCACGGGAATCTCATCGATCAGTGCAGCCGTATCGGCCCCGGCGATGGTCGCGCCCTTCAGTCGTCCGCCCTCAACCTGGAGAGTGCCCACGAGTTCGCCATGCACCTCTTCCAGTTGCGTTACAGAAATGCGCAGCCCCATCTGCATCAGGATATCGAGCAGTCGAGCGCGCGTCGGATTCATCAGCAGATTTGTGAGAGTCAATTGCGAACCTGGAAAAAGCGCGGCAGCGCAAAGAAAAAACGCGGCAGAAGAGAGATCTCCGGGAACGAGCGCCTCGATTCCGCGCAAACGCTGACCGCCGCGAATTCGCACTTCATTCCCCTTGCGCTCAAGTTGCGCTCCAAACGCCCGCAGCGCAACTTCCCCATGATCCCGCGTCCGCAGCGGTTCTTCGACGCGAGTTTCGCCCTCGGCCAGCAACCCTGCAAACAGCAGGCAAGTCTTCACCTGTGCGCTGGCGACCGGCATTTGGTAGTGAATGCCCTTGAGCTGAGCGCCGGTAATGTGCAGCGGCGGAAATCCGTCTTGCGCTGTGATCTGCGCGCCCATCGCCGTAAGCGGCGTAATCACGCGCAACATCGGACGCCGTGACAGCGATTCGTCGCCCGCCATTTCGCTCGAAAACTTCTGACCCGCGACAATGCCGCTCAGCATGCGAATCGTCGATCCAGAATTCCCGCAATCGAGCGGTGCGCTCGGAGCCGCCAACGACACTCCACTTCCCTGTACTTCGAGGACGTTGCCCGCGCCATCCTTGCGCTCCCACTTTACTCCCAACGTGCGCAGACAGCCGAGCGTGCTGGCGCAATCCGCGCCGGTCGAATAATTTTTCAAACGCGACGGCCCGTCGGCAATCGCCGCCAGCATGGCGTATCGATGCGAAATGGATTTATCCCCAGGCAGACTCACACTCCCGCGCAAATTGCGCGCAGGACGTACGACCACTTCAGACTCGCTTTTCATCTGGAATCAATATAGCGGATGGAAAAAACAAAGTAGTAAGTAGCCAGCGAAGACCCGCAAGAAATCGAGACTTACTGACCACTGATCACTGACCACTGCCGAAACTTCGCGCAGCACGTCCGCAGGAATCTCTTTCAGCCGCACGCCAAACTCAAACATCGGCGTTTCCGTTCCGCGCCCCCAGCGCGCCACTTCCCAGTGCGCGCGCACAAACTTCACATCCGGATGCGCCGTCAGATCCAGCAATAGCGGACTCTCCCCGCAATAAAATTTCTGTGGAAACGAGACTACAGGCTTCACGCCCCAAGTCGCGCCGTCGCCTGAGCCATGAATGATGACCTCGAGCGACTCCTGCTCAATAATTTTCGTAATCTCCAGAGTCAGCAGAAACACGCGGCTCGCTGCACCGCTAACATCCACTGTAGGGCCATCTCCCTTGGCGCTAACCGCAGTTCTATCCGCAACTAGAAACGTATCAATCATGGCGAGAGGATTGTAGCAAATCGCCGCAGGATCGTGTCCTCAGCATCACTCAGAAGGATGCGGGCCTGTAAACTCCGCGCAGCAAGGCTTCTCCACGGGCCTGAATTCCATTAACTCAATGCGCGTCAGATCGGGATCGAACAAGTTAAGCTGCCACTTCCCGTCTTTGCCCATCTGCGCCTTCTCGCTATCATGCGGCTTCCAGCCATGTGCTTCGAGAATCGCTTGCGCCTTCTTCATATCAGCAACACCCAGCGAAATATGATTCAACACGCCAGTCAACCGCAAATCAGGATGCTCAGGATGGTTCAGCATGTATTCCAGCCAATCCGTTCCGTTGGGCACCTGCATCGCAACCCAGTCAGTATCGTCAGGTTTCATGCCTCCATGCCAATACAAACGAAACCCAAGCAGGTCGCGGTAGAAGTGATCTTCCGCATCGCGGTTGCGAACCAGAAATCCAACATGAATCATATGCTTTGAAACCCAAGACGGCCCTGCATCGAGCCAGGCGTCCCTCAAATGCAAGCCTCCACTTACAAATTCAATCCGGTGCCCTTCGGGATCGCTCACAAAAAAGCTCAAGCTCTGATCGTCGTGTCTTTTGATTTCCGATGCTTTCACGTCGTTTGCAGCCAAGTATTTCCGCAGCGCCGTAACATCGTCGGTCGCGAAGGCGACGTGATCCATCCGATCAATTGCTTTCGGATCAGGCGCGCTACTGTAGCCGACCCACTGCGTGCCAACCAGGAACCTCACGAACTCGCCAGATTCTACCGGAGTCACTGAGCCTAGCCCCAGTGTGCCGCTGTAAAGAGACCTGACTCCCTCCGGATCGGTTGTGTAGAAAGCAACGTGATCGATTCCAGTGATGCGGGGCCGGGCAACCGTGCCGGTCTGTGGGTGAGCGCAAACCGCAAAGAGTCCAAATGCAACCACGGCAAATCTTTTCATAGGTCCAACTCCCAGCAAGCCCGACCTGAAGATTGATCGCCCACTTCTAAACACGCTCCAGAAACTGCCGCAGCAGCTTGCCCGCTTCTTCTGGTTGCTCCCACGGCGAATAATGTCCGGCCTTCGGAATCACGCGCAACTGGCTGCTGGAAATATGCTGGCGCATCAATTCGGCTTCGTTCAAGCCGGTCAGAATGTCTTCGTCCCCGGTAACAAGCACCGTTGGAACATTGATTGTCTTCAATATATCCACCGAGTCCGGACGCGCCGCCATCCCGCGCTGCACCTGCGCCACATCTTCCGGCGACATCTTCCGCATCATGCGCAGCGCGCCCTCCACCAGATCGGGCCGAAGCTCGCGCGTGCTCTTACCCAGCAGTCGCGGAACCATGCTCTCGAAAAACGGTTCGGTGCCGCGCTCAACAACGTCGTTCGCGGCCTGCAGGCGTCCTGCGCGAGCTTCGGCGGAATCGGCTGGCGCCTTCGTATTGAAAAGCCCGAGCGCAGTCACGCGCCCGCGATGCCTTCGCCAAAATTCAAACAAAGCGTATCCGCCGATGGAACATCCAACCAGCGGAGCGCGGCCGATCCCAACATCGTCCATCACGCGCGCAATATCGGCAGCGTGCTTCTCCATCGTCGCTGGTCCTTCGCCAACTCCGGAACCTCCGTGGCCGCGCAGATCTGGCAGAATCACGCGATAGCGCGTGCTAAGAGCCTGAGCCACAGGCAGCCAGAATTCATGATTCACAGGAAAGGGATGCAGCAGAAATACAGGAGAGCCTTCGCCCAGTACGCGGTAAGCGATCTCCGCGTCACCGCTCTTTATTTGCTGAAGCGCAATCGGCTGCATTAGGGATTTGATGAAAATTGTCGACCGTTGTCTTAATCAGCATTCAGCACTCAGCATTCAGCAATTGGCGATTGACAATGAATTATGGGTTCGTGACGCGCTGCGCTCCCATCGGCGCGGCCAGCAGCAGCGGTTCTTCCGGCATCACGATCCACGCGATGGGATAGAAGATCAAGCCTATTCCCGTCATTAACGACACAACCAGCCACACCAACCGGATCGCGGTCACATCGATATCAAAATATTCGGCGAAGCCCAGGCAGACGCCCGCGATCTTGCGCCCCTGGCGCGGCCGCACCAGGCGCTTGCGCGCCACCGACGCGCCCACGCGAATGCCGCAATAAGCACAAACGGCCGCGTCGTCCTGAATCACTTTGCCACAGTAGTTGCAGTACATACCTACTCCTCCCCGCCGCCCAATAAATAGTACGTAATTGTAGCCCGAAAGTTCCAGAACGTCCCTTTCTCAGCGCTTCACAGCCTCACTCCCGGTAGGCTTCCTTGATGTGCTCGCGAGCCTTATCTGCAAAAGGAGTGCTGCCGTTTTCTGCAACGACGGTCTGATACTTCTTCATCGCCAAATCGCGTTTCTGCAGCAGGTCGTACATTTCGCCGGCAGCAAGATTCGCCCTCTGCAACGTCTCTGGATCTGGATCGGAAGCCTGGCTGATCAGTTCATACGCGGCCGCAGCCCCCGCGTAATCTTTCTGGCTGCGCATCGACTCGCCCAAACCCCACGCCGCCATTTCATAGTGCAGGTTTCCGTACTTGCCGTCCCGGCCGCTCTGCCACACCTTGCGATAGGCGGCTGCCGCCTCCGTTGCGTGGCCACCGGCGCGAAATAGATTCGCCTCTTCCAGCGGAAACAAATAGTTTCTCGGATAAGTCGCGGCCAGATCGTGCATGAGCGCGCGCGCCTCGTCATAGCGATGCTCGCGGCGCAGGAACAAGCTCAACACCACTTTCGCGTCAACGCTGTTCTCGCCGTTGCTGTTCGCGACCTCGCGCAGATATTCGAAGCCTTTTTCCTTGGTCCCGCTCAGCCCCACCATGGCGACCGCGACCTTCACGCTCCATGGCAGGCTGCCCATTACGTAGTTGTGCGTACCCACCACCAGCTTCGCATCCACGTAGTTAGGGTTGAGTTCCAGAACGCGTTCGTGATCGTGGCGCGCGCCCACTGCGTTGCGCAACGCGGAAAACCACGCCCGCTCAACCAGCGCAGTGTAGAGCGAGAACTGCGCCCGCGTGACGCCACGCGCATAGATTGCATTTACGTTATTAGGATTTGCCTTGAGTTGCTCTTCTTCCAGCGTCTCGGCGCGATCGACCAATGCTTTGATTCGCTCCTTCACCTTCGGATCGGCTGCGCGATGGGCGTTGCCGATGAAGCTATCGTTGGCGTATTCACCGGAATTCATTGCGCCCATGCGATAGAGTTCGCGCATCAGTACTGTGCTCAGCAGGTGGTTGACTGCGGAGGGATCCGCCGGGTGACGGTCCATCACCTTTTCAAACTCCTGGATCGCTCGGTCGTAATCCAGGTTGTAGAAATGTTCGAAGGCAGAGTCGACCAGCGGATCGTGTTCAACGGCAGAAGCGCCGGACGCGGCGGGCGTGCTCCCGGCTAGAGCTGAGGTCTGCCCCGTAGCCAGAATCGACCACAGGCCCGAGACGACAAGACAGACCAGCGCGCTCTTTCCTACGAATCGCTTCACCAATATCAGACCCAAGCGCATCCCGGACGTCTCATCCTTACCGTTAGTCTAACTGAAGTAGCTGGTGCACGAGACGAACCAAAAGGCGTCCTCAGGAAGCAAAACCATTCACGACACATTCCGCAGTGAGGCGTGCATTTACGCCAGCAAAAATCGAGAAGCGCCGCTCCTGAACCAACGTAACAGGCGCATCTTTACGGGCTTGCGAGTAATAATTGCCCGCACTCACTTCCGGCGCAAGAGCGTAGGAACTTGCAAGTATTTGAATTGTAAACACCTTAGACGGGAGGGTTCTTTGGCTGTCGGCTTGCCTTGCACTGGATAAGCGCTCCTGTCTTCAATCTATGCCTCATGCAGCTCATGATGCTGATGCGCGTCAGGACTTCTGGCGATCTCCGTCCGTACCCGAACCGGCGACAGCCGCAGTTCCCGTTGCGGCCTCGGGCATGGCCGACGCGTGTGACGACTGTGGAACCGAGTTCATGATCGGCGCCCGCTTTTGCCATACCTGCGGTCTGCGGAGACCCGCCCTGCATTCCGCCGGTGTGGATGCCGCAGGCGGTCTGTGGCCGCGAAGTCTGGCAGTAGTCCGCTCGTGGTCTAGTTCGGCCGTAACAGGGTGGCAGAAAATGTCCCTGCCCCGCTGGATGCAATATCTACATTTCCACGAGATTCAGCGCTGGATCGGCCTGCCCACGGCGTCTCTGATCGCGTTCATGATCGGCGTGGGCTGCGTAGCCGGAGCGATCAGCGTGAGCCTGGTTTACAGAGCCTCGAATCTGGCGGAATTTCAGGCCATCCAGATGTGGCGCATCGAATGGCTGCTGGCGGCAACCGCGGCTTTTGTGGCTGGCATTCTGCTGAAAAAACCCAATGACGGCGATTAGCTTGGAGTTTGGCTTACGCGTAGGGCCGGTTGAGCGGGAGATCCTTCACTCCGCCTGAGAAGCGGCTGCGTTCAGGATGACAATGCCGTAAAGAAGCGGCAAACTCAAGGCCCTGAATTCAGCCACTACCCACAACGCCATTCTTCTTGACACCAGAATCCAGCCGCACTATAGTTTTGCCTCCTCCCCGGGTGAGAGTTTCTCTCACGTCTAGAAACCATTTCCCTCAACAGACTGAGGGCCGAAGTCCGTGAAAACTCCACATCGCAGCGACGAGGGATACCCATGCGAAGCAAAAATCCTCCTCGAGGATTGTACGTAGCGGCCGTAGCCGCTTTGACCACACTCATGATGTCCGCAATGCCGGCGACCGCGCAAACGGAAACGATTCTAGTCAGCCTTCAGCCCAATGCCGTCGGCTATTCTGCGTCGGAGGGCGTTGCCTTCGATAGCTCGGGCAATCTCTATGGCGTGACCAGCTACGGAGGCGGCGACGGTTCGGGAGCGATTTTCGAGATGTCGCCAGCAGGTGGCGGCACATGGTCAGCACCTGTCGTGATTCTGGATGTAGCAGGCCGCCCCGAAAGCCCGCTCTTCTTCAAAGGCGGAAACATTTTCACGACTGCCACTTTCCTGGGTATCGAGGGAGGTGTTTACGAGTTGTCGCAGGGATCGGGCGGATGGACGCAGAATATCCTCTACGATTTCCAGCGTAGAGATGCCAGGGCTCCCTGGAGCAACGTCGCTTTCGATTCATCCGGCAATTTGTATGGGACCGCCCAAATTGGCCCGACGCACCCAGATCTGGGCGCGGTGTACGAGCTTACTCCCACCGAGAGCGGAGAGTGGACAGAAAGTCTACCGTTTGTTGGCGGCGGTCTCACTTACGGGTCTAATCCCCTTTGGGTCATTACAACTCCATCGGGCAATCTTTATGTGGCGACAGAGTTCGGCGGCGCGTACCAGGGCGGCGCGGTTTTCCAACTCACGCCCTCTGCAGAAGGATGGTCGCCCAGCTTGATGTATGCCTTTCCGAGTGGGAGTTCGCCGTGTTGCCTGACACTGGATGCGAGCGGCGACGTGTATGGCACCACGTTCGGACGTGGCGGTTACAACGCGGGGTCAGTCTTCCGGTTGAAGAAGACTGCGTCGGGCGCTTGGGGGATGCAGTCCCTGTATAGCTTCGGCAACGGAGCCACTGGAACCTTTCCGACTTTTTCCGCACCTGTTCTTGACTCGGCAGGCAATCTCTACGGGACAACCAGTTCGGGCGGGAGCGGCGGAGCTGGCGTGGTGTACAAGCTGTCTCCAGGGGCGGGAGGAAACTGGACCGAGACCGTTTTGCATAACTTCACGAGCAATGGGGTCGATGGAATTACTCCGTACGGGGGCGTTGTGTTTGGTCCTGACGGGAACCTTTATGGCACCACATACTACGGCGGGCTCTTCAACGACGGGATCGTGTATGAGCTCACTCTGAATTAGAGCCTGCGATTTAGAACTTGAGGAGGACAGCGGTGGGTCAGGATTATTCCCCGCCGTTGCCGGCGGCCCGCCTCTGCTGATTCATGCGATAGAGATGATGCACCGGCCCGGTCCCGCGTCCCAACGGATGCCCTGCCGCAATTGCCGCCGCCACATAAGTCTTAGCCAGCAAGGCAGCTTCGGCCAATCCGCGGCCTAGCGCCAGGTGACAAGCCATCGCGGTTGCGAAAGCACAACCGGTTCCGTGAGTAGAATTTGACCGCTGCCGCTCCGCCTTGAAGACCTCTTCTTCGAATCCGACTTTACCCATAAAGCTCAACAAATCGATGGCCTTCTCTAAATGGCCGCCGGTGACTACTACGGCGTTCGCACCCATGGAATGAAGCTTGGCCGCCGCAGCCCGCATTTCGTCGAGATCCGTAACCTTTAGACCAGTGAGCACAGCGGCCTCGTCCACATTCGGAGTAATCACATCCGCCAGCGGGATCAGTTTCTCGATCAGCACCCGGGTTCCAGCAGCATCCAGCAGTTCCGCTCCAGAAGACGACCTCAGGATCGGATCCAGCACTACATTCGGCAACTTCCCAGCCTTACCAGGACGCGACCCCAGAAACTCGACCAACGCGCGGACCACCTTCGCCGACCCGAGCATTCCAATCCGCACGGCCGCAATAGGAATGTCCGCGGCCAGCTCCTCCAGAGTCTGGGTTACCAGCCCTGCGTGGACCGCCTCGACCCGCCGAACCCCGGCCGTCGACTGCACGGTCATGGCAGTAATGCAGCCGACCCCATAGCAGCCGTGGGCGGCGATGGTCTTGATATCGGCCGTCACTCCCGCCCCAGACGACGGATCAAAACCAGCAATGGTCAATACGACAGGTGGTCTCTCGGCCATAGTCTTTTGCCTAAACTCCTCCGAACGGGCCGAAGTCCCCCCTAGTTAGAAAAGATTATTTCTTCAGCCCTAAAGCAACCTTGTACCTAAAATGCTGACGATAAACAAGTTACAAGCACTTTATCTGTAAGTCACTGAATCCATTGAGGATGCGATTCCCTGTCGACCTACAGAACGCTGAGTATTTACCATTTCATAAACAGTTAACATCCCTGTAATGATAGACATGTCACCGATTACTCATATTTAACAACAAGTTACGTGAGATATCGATAACTAGCACGTCACCCTAGGCCACTGAACTTTCGGATTGACAAGCCCCACCCCGCCCCATACCATTTGAAGAACGTTAACCAAACAGCCTAGCTTAGGATGACTTTTGAGATGCGAGGAGAACTGAATGCAAGGACGTATTGCTCATGGACTGATGATCGCTTTATTGATCGTCGGACTGGGAGCGGCTCAGGGACCAAACAGCTCGGAGGCCAGTTCCGCGCCGACTAGCCCCGTTCCAAGTAAGCCCGAAGCCCGCAACCAGACCGGCAAACATCAACCGTATCAAGTTGGGACAGCCTCGTGGTATGGCGAGTACTTCGTTGGCAAGCCGACCGCCAGCGGTGAAGACTTTGACATGTACGACATGACCGCCGCTCACCCCACACTACCCTTGGGTAGTTACGTGCGGGTTACCAACCTGCGTAACGGAAAAGCGGTGGTGGTCAAGGTCAACGACCGCGGACCGGTCGTACCCGGCCGCATTATCGACCTTTCTTACGGCGCAGCCCAAGCCCTGCAGTTCGAAAACCGTGGCTTGCAGCGCGTCCGTCTGGACTTGGTTAAGCCCCGCACTCAGCGCCGGGCAGTCTACGAAACCGTCGCCTCGAACTATCCCGTGGCGGAACTTCGCTAGATAATCTACACTGCAAGGGATGCAGGCCACTCTGCCCAACCGCATCCCTTCTGACCAGCGAGAGACCAGCCTTCCCGAAAATGACGTACGTGGAAAGCTGATCGTTGCTCTCGACGTTTCCACCGCAGCCGCCGCGCAGAAGATCGTCGCGGCGGTGGGTGACTCGGCGCTGACCTACAAAGTCGGCATGCAGCTCTACACCGCCGAAGGCCCGCAAGTGGTGCGGGATCTCGTGGCCTCAGGCCGCCGCGTCTTCCTCGACCTAAAATATCACGACATTCCCACGACGGTAGCCGCAGCCGTTCACGAAGCATCCCGGCTCGGTGTCAGCATGTTAACCGTTCATGCCGCAGGCGGCGCCAAAATGCTCCGCGCAGCGACAGACGCAGCCCGGTCCAATAACCCGGCGTTGATCGTGTTAGGCGTCACGGTCCTCACCAGCCTCGATGAAAACGAACTCGAAAAAGTAGGCTTCCGCGGGACCGTGCGCGAAGAAGTGCTGCGCCTCGCCGCCATGGCCATCGACCATGGATGCAAAGGCATCGTCACCTCCGCCCGCGAGTCCGCCGCCGTCCGCGCCGAACTCGGTCACAATTTCGCAATCGTGACCCCAGGCGTGCGCCCCGCCGGCTCCGCTCACGCCGATCAATCCCGCGTAGCCACTCCCGCCGAAGCCATCGCCGCCGGAGCCTCCCACATCGTAGTCGGACGCCCCATCACCGAAGCCGCCGATCCCGCCGCCGAAGCACGGGCCATTCTCGAGCAGATCAGCTCCTAAGAAACTCCTTTACGCCCGGGACGGCCACGAGTACGATGGCCTCGTTTTCTCAAATCAAGCCGGACTTTCCTTTTAAGTACTGCCGCGAATCTGTGGCAGGGGCCAGCTTCCACAATTTGGTTTGCATCGCGGAGAACATCGTGATCCTGAAAAGTATTGGGCGTGCAGCTCTGGTTGTCGTCCTTTGTGCGGCGCTCGCCACACCCGCTCGCGCTGACAAGCTACAGTCCGATGCAGACAACATCATCATCGGAGTTGTGGTTGTAGTTGCTGCCATCGTCGTAGTCACCATCGTTCTGGTCAGGCACGAAGCGAAAAAAGACAGGACGATTACCGGCTGCATAAGCTCGGCGGGAAGCCACTTAACCATCGCCGACGAAAACGACAAAGAGATCTACGAACTGGCCGGCAACACCGCTGGCATCACGCCAGGTGACCGAATAAAGTTAAAGGGCAGGAAAGTAAAATCAAAGGCTCCCGACCACACGCACGTCCTGGTAGCAACCAAGGTGACCAAGGACTTCGGCGTCTGTCAGCCCTAGTGCGAAATCGACGCCGGAGATGCCGCCCGCGGCGGAAGCCGAAGCGATTCTGGCGCAAATCGGCTAGTCGCGTTGCATCCCGCGATATAATCATGCGCCATGGAAGTCACTTACCAGCTTACCGCTGACGACTTTCGTCACGGAATGATCGCGTGGCGGATGAAAAACGCGTTGCGGCGATGGAGTTGCTGGATCGGTCTGGCAGTGATGCCGCCGATTCTAATCTTCAACGCAATCCTGCTGATCTGGTACCCGCGGCCCAGTCTCAGAGAAACCGAGTGGTTCCTGCTCGGCGCAGCTACATTCTGCCTGGGCTACATCGGGGCCGGGCCATGGATCTCGGCTCGAATTCAGTTCCGCCGCATGCCATCCGCACACGATCCAATAACTCTTGCGACCTCGGACTCTGGCCTTCGCATACAATCCCGGCATGCGGACTCCCGAGTCGCATGGTCGGCCTTCATCGGCTGGCGCGAGGAGAAATCCATCTTCGTAGTTTTTCCTCAACCAAGAACGTACGTTCCGATTCCGAAACGAGCCTTCACCGGCCAGCAGCAAGCAGAATTTCGCGAGATACTCCGCCGCAATATAGTGCCATTCAAAAGCAAGTAGGCATCCAACCACAGTGCCCGAACTGCCCGACATCTCCGCCTACATAACCGCACTAGAACCCCGCATAATAGGTCAGCCACTAGAACATGTAAGACTCCAAAGCGCGTTCCTCGTGCGAACCGCCCAACCACCGCTAGCCGACGCAGAAGATCGCACAGTCCGCGAATTGCGCAGAATCGGCAAACGCATCGCCTTTGGCTTGGATAATGATCTTTGGCTAGTCCTTCACCTGATGATTGCAGGCCGATTGCACTGGCGCCCGGCAAATGCAAAGCTAGCCGGACGCCAGTCCCTGGCGGCGTTCGACTTCCCTAACGGCTCGCTGGTTCTTACCGAGGCCGGTTCCAAGCGCCGCGCGTCCCTGCACGTAGTCCAGGGAGAAGATGCGCTCAGTTCTTTCGAGGCCGGAGGCATCGACGTCTTCTCCAGCAACCTCGATTCCTTTCGCGCCGCACTCACCGCCGAAAACCACACCCTGAAGCGCGCGCTGACCGATCCGCGTTTACTGAGCGGCATCGGCAACGCTTATTCGGATGAAATCCTGCACGCTGCGCAACTCTCCCCACTCACGCAAACGCAAAAACTGAAGCCGCCCGATTGGGAGAAACTTTTCGCCGCCACCCAACAAACGCTAAAGTTGTGGATCGACCAACTCCGCGCCGAAGCAAACGCCGCCTTCCCCGAAAAAGTCACCGCCTTTCGCAAAGGCATGGCAGTCCACGGCCGCTACGGCGAACCGTGTCCAAGATGCGGCGACAAAGTCCTCCGCATTCGCTACGCCGACAAAGAAACTAACTACTGCGCGCAATGCCAAACCGGAGGCAAAGTCCTGGCCGACCGCAGCTTGTCGCGCCTCCTGGGATCAGACTGGCCCAGAACCCTGGAGGAACTCGAAGCCCTAAAGCGCCGCTAAGCGCGGGCTGGTAATCGCTCGCCTCTTTGGATGTTGACCACTCTTGATGACTATGGTCTAATGATTAAATGAAAGAAGTCGCCATCTCCGAATTCAAGGCCAAGTGTCTTTCCCTCCTCGATCAGGTGCAGAAGACGAAGAAGCCAATCTTGGTGACGCGCTTCGGAAAGCCCATTGCCGAAGTAATACCGGCCTCACCCTTGGCGGGGCCAAGGGACTGGATTGGCTCGATGAAGGACACGATGAAGATTCTGGGGGACATTGTTTCTCCGGCCAGTGACGAAGATGAGTGGGAGGTGCTGCGCGATTGAAACTCCTGCTGGATACGCACATCTGGCTCTGGAGCCTGCATGACACCAAACGCTTGGGGAAAAGAGTCTCACACGAATTGAAGAATCCTGAGAACGAACTCTGGCTTTCTCCAATCAGCACTTGGGAAGCGCTGCTCTTGAACGCCAAAGGTCGAATTAGCCTGCCCGAAGATATCGGGGCCTGGGTCGCCGCAGCCACAGGTCCTCTCCGGGAAGCTCCGCTGACGCATGAGATCGCACTCGCATCTCGCCTCTTGAAGCTTCCTCACAACGATCCTGCGGACCGTTTTCTGGCCGCAACGGCTCAACTTCTGCGCTTAACCCTTGTAACGGGAGACACCAGATTACTCGGTTTGGGAGATATATCTACCCTATCCAACCTCTGATTCGATTCGCGAAGTCTGTCGTCGCACAACCGACATTCACTTCAGCAACCCCCTCAGCACCGCAACCTCCGCCGCAATCCCAGTCCGCAGCGCCGGATCCACATCCGGCGCAAACAGCGCAGAATGATTCGAGGGCAGCATGATCCCGGAAGCTTTGGCCTCAGCAAACTTCTCCGGATCCGCTCCACCTAGGCTGAAATAAAATCCCGGAATTCCCTGCTCCACGAAGTAAGAGAAATCCTCCGATGCCGGAATCGGATCTTCTATCACCACATTGTCCTTGCCCAGCGCCGCTTCCAGCGTTCCCTTCATTCGCTGCGCTAACGCAGGGTCGTTATAAACCAGGTCGGTGCTCTCGTAATGATCAAGCAAAGGAGCACGCGGCGCGCCTCCAGCCTCAGCCTCGGCCTTTGTGATTCGCTCAATCGCCGCCAGCACCTGCTTGCGGACTTCCGCGTTGCGAGTCCGAACCGTCAACCCCAGCTCAGCCTGATCCGGAATAATGTTGTTCTTCGTGCCCGCGTGAATGTAGCCCACCGTAACCACCGCCATCTCACCCGGCTTCACTTCGCGCGAAGTGATCGTCTGCAAAGCCAGAATCGTTCGCGCCGCAATCACAATGGGATCAATCGTCGTCTGCGGCGCAGCTCCATGCCCGCCCTTGCCATAAATCGTGAGGCGCAGCGAATCCGCATTCGTGTTGTAAACTCCCGGGACAATCCCAACCGTCCCTGCCGGCAGCAAGTTGCCCACATGCAGCGCGACAGCAACGTCAGGCTTCGGAAAGCGCGTCAACAAGCCATCGGCGATCATTCCCTTCGCGCCGGCAATCGTCTCCTCCGCCGGCTGCCCGATCAACATCAGCGTCCCATGCCACGTATTCTTGCTGCGCGCCATGATCGCCGCCGTGCCCACAATCGAAGCCATATGCAAATCGTGCCCGCAAGCGTGCATGACCGGAACATCACGCCCCGCGTCATCCTTCGCGTGGACCTTGCTCGCATAAGCCAGCCCGGTCTTCTCTTCCACCGGCAGCGCGTCCAGTTCCGTCCGCAGCATCACGGTCGGCCCCGCGCCGTTTTTCAGGATGGCAACAATTCCCGTTCCACCGACATGCTCAGTCACTTCATAGCCAAGCCCGCGAAGTCGCGCAGCCAGCTTCGCCGCAGTCCGCACTTCATGCGAAGACAGCTCCGGATTCTCATGAATATCCAGATAAAGCGCATGCGCATCAGGATAGACCGCGTCAACTTCTTGCGATGAAGGAGCCTGAGCGCACGCAACCGCACTCAGAAATGCAACCACCAAAACTCGTGTCCAGATTCTTGTCCAGGTCATAAGGTTCTCGGATGATATCTGGCGCAGCAACAAGCCGCAAATAAGCGACACTGCAATCCGAAATCGATTTCCGTCCGAAACGCGGTGTCATCCTGGAGGCGGGCGCTTTTTGCCCGCCGAAGGATCCGGGCGAGCCGCGCGATCATTCTCGCGTTTCTTGCGAGAATGCAAAATCGCGCGTTTGGCTCGCTTCCCTATCGAATTCGGCCACCGCCTAAAATAAATTCGTCCTAAGATTCTCGCCCGACCCAACATTCCCAAATCTGCCAACCCCAAAAAATCCATCTTCAATTTCAGTTTCACGACCTCTTGCCGGGTGTACAATTTTTTTAGCAAGCACTGGGTTGCGTCACTTTCGTCAAACACCCGAGGTGCTAATGAACGTTCACATCAGTTACCGCCTTCATAAAACTCCCGCCGTAGAGAAAGACCTTCAACATCAAGTCGAAAAACTGCGAACACGCCTGCAAGTCTTTCGCCCCGAACTCATCCACCTCAAAGGCATGGTCGAAGAGGTCTCTCCGCGCGAAGGCATAAGCGTCTCGCTCAACCTGCGCCTGCCCTCCGGACAAATGGCCGTCCAGGCCAAAGCCCCAACCGCCGCAGCCGCCGTAAAAACCGCGTTCGAAGATCTGCTGCAGCAACTCAATAAACACAAAGCCCTGCTGCGCTCCAGCCACAAGTGGACGCGCCGCCAAAAAGACACCCCCGCCCGCCGCAATTCCTCCGTGCCCTTCGAACAGACGCTGGCCGCAGTCTTCCCGGCAACGGTTTCGTCCGACGATGTTCGCTCCTACGTCAACGTGAATCTTTCCCGCCTCGAGCGTTTCGTCGAACGCGAAATCTATTTTCGCGAAGCCTCCGATTTCATCGCCCCTGATTCCATCACCAAAGAAGAAGTCATCGACGAAACCATCGCCGCCGCTCTAGGTGATGATACGGATGGCATCAAAGAAAAACCTGAGCGCCTCGCCCTCGAACCCTGGCTCTACCGCTTAGCCACGCGCGCCCTCGATGAACTTTCGCGCCCCGATGGCACCAACGGCGGCGCTGTGCACCTCGAAGACTCCGCTCGCAAGCAAAACGTCAAGGCCAGCGATGAGCCTGAACTGCAATTCCATCAGCCCGACGAAGCCATCACCGAAGAAACCATCATCGCCGACGGCCGCATCGCCACGCCCGAACAGATCGTCGGCTCCGACGAAATGATGCGCCTGATCGCCTCCGCTCTTCGCGACCTGAGCCCGCCGCAGCGCGAAGCTTTCATCCTCCACGCCATCGAAGGTTTCGGCGTCGAAGAAATCTCCGCCATCACCGGCACCACGGCCGAAACGGTGTCGATCTCCATCTCTGCCGCCCGCGATCACCTGCGCAAATCGCCCAGCATCGCCCATCAATTCAAGGGACGACTTGCGCCCACCGGAACCGCGTAAATCCACTTCCAACAAACGACAGCCGCGACCAAGAAAGGATCACCGCGAATGATTACTCGGGAACAGATTCACGAACTAGCCCAATTCGAAGATCAGCCCGGCTGCGCTCTAAGTTTCTATTTTCAGCCCGCGGCCCCGCGCAACAAAGCCCACAAGGAAGAAGCCATCCTCACCAAAGATCTGGCGCGCGAAGCCTTGCGCCAGTTGGAAAGCAACGGCAATGGCGGGCTCGCGAACGGCCGAGATACGAATAAAGAGAAGAATAAAGATCAGAATAAGGAAAAGATCGAGTCAGCCCGCGCCGATCTCGACCGCATCCTGCGCCTCTCGCAAGAACTGCGCGCGCCCGGCAACGGCACGCACGCCAAGGCCATCTTCGCCTGCTCGGCGCAAGGTTTCTGGCGCGAGTACGACCTGCCCGCGCAACTCACCGGCACGCAGCTCGTGGTGAATCGCCGTTTCCATCTAAAGCCCCTCGCCCAGTTGCTCGGAGCATTTCCCCGCCTCGGCATCGTACTGCTCGACCGCCATCGCGCGCGCCTGTTCGATCTCCGCCTCGGCGAACTCAGCGAGCGCATGGATTTCGTTCATCCCCTTACCCGCCGCGGCCGCGGCGCTGGCTTCGGAGCCTACGATGCCGGCCACGCCGAGCGCCGCGTCGCCGACGACGCCCTCCATCATTTCAAGTTCATCGCCCAGTTCATCAAAGACTCGTTGGAAAAAAACATGTTCGAGAAGTGGATCATCGGCTGCCAGGATGTTCACTGGTCGCAGTTCGAAGCTCAACTGCATTCCTATGCGAAGCAAAAACTACTGGGCCGCTTTAATGCCGAAATAGCTCACGTGAGTAATGAAGAAGTTCGCTCGCAAGCCGAAAAGATTTTCGCCGACTCGCAACAGCACCGCTGCCAGGAGGTCGTCAGCGAGACCATCAACCAGGCCCGCCACCATGCCCGCGGAGTCACCGGATTGCGCCGCGTCCTCAACTCCCTCGAGTTAGGCGAAGTGCAAACCCTGCTCATCGGCCAGAACTATCACGCTCAGGCCGTCGAGTGCGCCGGCTGCGGCCACCTTGACGCCCACCTCGTTAGCCTCTGTCCAGTTTGTAGCCGCGAGACTCGCGAGGTCGTCGACGTTTCCGAAGCCATCCTGCCCTGGGTAATCCGCCACGACATCGAACTGTTCTACGTCAAAGATGATCCCGAGTTCGACAAAGTAGGCAACATCGCCGCGCTGTTACGCTTCCGCTCCGAACAAAACAAAAACGTGCGCTCCATCACCGAGATCCCAGCGCACCCATCTCTAGGTCGCCAACCAGGATTAGTAGGCCGCTACCGAGGCGCAGCCATCGGCTGAATTCCAATCCCCTCAGAGGTTGGGATTTAGCTGAGCGCGCGCAAACACAAAAATGGGGTGCCCCATTTCTCGCGTCCTTTGCGAGAAGTGGGAACCACGAACGCCTGCAGCAAAGGTCTCCAAAGTCGAGGCGCCACTACAAGTGTAGAGCGGAGACTCATATCCGGTGCTTTTGACTTTGATCCCAACCGTGCCGCCAGCACAACCGTGGAAAGATCGGCACTTCAGCGCCGCGTAAAGCTCCAAAAACTCAAACGGGCATCAGCCCCAGCGCGGCAGTTCATCCAAACCAATCCCCAGTGCAATCTTCCCAATCACTTCATGCGTAAGAAACGCATTCGCCGGATGAATCCTTCCCAAGCGCGCATCGCGTAACAAACGCTCGTATCCCGCCGACCGAAAAATTCCATGCCCGCCAGCCACATCAAGCCCAAGATCCACCACCCGCCACGACGCTTCCACCGCCCGATATTTCGCCGCGAAAATCTTCACCGCCCACTCGGCGCCGTAATCCACGCCCTTCGACCAGTCCTTAGCAATGCGATCAAGATGCGGCCCGATCGATTCCAACTCAATCACCATCTCCGCAACCGCGTGCTGAATCTCCGGATGGTAAGCCATCGACCGCGTCAGCGCGAGCGAACTCTTGCTTTTCACAGAAGCAATGCTCTTATCCAGCGCCCGCTTGGCCAGCCCGTAATAAACATTCGCAAACCCCAACAGCGCCCACGCAAACATCGAGAGAACATACCCATCGATTCCAGCACCCCCGGCCGGAACGATCCGCGCAACGTACCGGTCCGGAATGAAAACGTTCTCGAGGACCGTGTCATCGCTGCGCGTAGCGCGCATGCCGAGAACGTCCCAGGTTTCCTTAATGGTGTACCCGCTGCTGTCGCGCGGCATAAACGCGTGCACAATCTTCGGATGGCTGGGATCGCTCGTATCCATTCCATGCATGCCGAAACGCGTCCAGACCGGAGTCAGGCTTCCAAACTGTTTGCGGCCGGTAAAGCGATAGCCGCCATCCACCCGTTCCGCCTTCGTAGTAGAAAGAAGCACGGGAAGATCGTTGCCGCTCTCCGCGTGACCGGCTGCAAAAATTTCTCCCGCGGCGGCCTCGCGCAACATCCATTCGAGCGACGCATCTCCCTGCCGCCACAGATCGGCGGCCACACCCACCCAATAAAGATGCATATTCACTGCCAGCGCAGTCGCCGGAGCGTAGTAAGCCAGCCGCCGCTGCTCGCGGCACACTTCGGCGAGATTCAATCCAGGCCCACCAAATTTCTCCGGAACCGGCAGCACAAGATATTTCGCAGCGCGAAGTTCCTCGAAATCCTCTTCGAAAAATCGATTCTCCCGGTCATAGCCAGCCGCGCGTGAATCAAACCGCGCCAGCATCTCCTCTGTAAGCCCACCGGTCGAAACCTCACACGCAGCACTGCGTTTTTTCGTCGAGCCCCCACCGCCGCTCGATGGATGCGGAGACTTCACCTTAGAAGTTTTCGCCACGAATTCTTCCTCGTACCTGGATTCAACTTTTCCAAGCCATTCTACAGAAAAGCAGGCAAGCGCCACGCAACTCTCTGTCATTGATAACCGGGCGCCACTCAACTCTTTGCAATTGCGAACCGGGCGCCACGCAACTCTTCTGTCATTGCGAACCGGGCGCCAAGCCCGGTGAGTAACCTGCTTTTGTCCGTGTGGAGCGGACACTCCTGTCCGCTGCCTCTGACTTTGCTCTTGCCCTTGCTTTCGTTCTTGACCTCGACTCTCCCTGTCCCTCCATTCGGAGGGTCCTCCACGAACGCCCGCAGCGTCGTGGAAGAGCGGCGCTTCCAGCGCCGCGTAAAGCTCCAGAGAATTCAACCGGGCTTCAGCCCCCGCGCGGCAACTTCCGCCAGTTCTCCGCAGAGCGCCTTCTGCGCTTCCTAGTCGCCCTCGATCAGGACGTGCACATCGTCGTAAAGCCCCACCACAACAGAAAAAACGCCCCCGCCCTGCAAGTCTTCTGAGGCCGGGTCAGAAAGAGCCGGCAAGTCCCCACTCAACTCTTTGTCACTCCGAACCGGGCGCCAAGCCCGGTGAGGAACCCGCTGTTCACGTCTCTGCACGGTGGTGTGCCGTAAAATGGAGGCGAGCCAACGGCATTGTGTTCGGGCGCGCGGCAGGAGGTCGCGCCTAGGAGGGCAACACAGGTTGAATGGATGGTGCCCGCCGTGAACGGGCATCGAAGGTTAACTTCATGCGGACTTGATCGTCCGCTGCACCGCAACGGGCATGCGCTTCAGTGTCCTAAATTGGGCAAATATATCCTTGACACACATGTGAATTTAGGGTATATTTTCATACATGGACACCCCGAACACTCTCCAAGAAGCCATCGTTTACTTCTCTAATCCTGACCGCGCTTTCGAGTACGCAAAGAAACTCCGCTGGCCAGATGGGAAGGTTGTTTGCCCACGTTGCAATGGGGCAAAGCACTCGTTCATCAAGACCCGCCGCATCTGGTTTTGCTACGACTGCAAGAAGCAATTCACCTTGAAACTGGGTACGGTTTTCGAGGACTCGCCGCTTGGACTCGATAAGTGGATGACTGGATTCTGGCTGCTGGTCAATTGCAAGAACGGTGTTTCCAGCATGGAGATTCACCGTGCTTTGGGAATCACACAGAAGGCGGCATGGTTCATGCTGCAACGCCTTCGGCTTGCTATCCAAGACGATTTTTTCGGCAGCAAACTCGGCGGCGAGGTCGAAGTAGACGAATCCTTCATTGGTGGCAAGGCGCGAAACATGCACCTGAGTGAGCGCAAGCGCCGGATTACTGGAACGGGCACGAAGGACAAGACTGCTGTCATGGGCATCTTGGAGCGTGGCGGAAAGATTCGCACCACCGTCGTACCGAATCGCAAGAAGGCTGCATTGCAGGGCGAAGTCCGCAAGCATGTCGAAGCTGGCGCGGCTCTCTACTCCGATGCTCTGCTTTCCTATGAAGGACTCGCTACCGACTACGCGCACAAGGTTGTCGATCATGCCGTGCAATACGTGGATGGCCGCGTACACACCAACGGCCTTGAGAATTTCTGGTCGCTCCTCAAGCGCGGCATCTCGGGCACGTATGTGTCGGTCGAACCGTTTCATCTTTTTCGCTACCTTGATGAACAAACTTTCCGATTCAACAACCGTAAAGACATGAATGACGGCCAACGCTTCCAACTCGCCATGTCCCAGATCAGCGGCAAGCGTCTCACCTATTCGGAACTGACAGGTAAAGATCAATCGCCGCGCCACGAAGCGACAGGGGCGCGGGAAACACCCATCCCGTTCTAGTCCTTGCCGTGTTTCTTCTTCTTCGGGGCAGTGAGTTTCCTGCCCTTTTTTCTCGCCTTCCCGACTGCGGTCTTAGGAACTTTGAAAAGTGCCATCATGCCACGTTCAAAGTTCTCTAGCGCCTTCGGCCCTTCGATATATTCAGGTTGCTTCATAAGTGCATTGTATTCGGCAAAAAACCAAATCTAGCCTTATCGAACACCAGTTTAAACATCTGGGTGCGTTCCGCATCGCCGTCCATGTATCGCACGGTGAGCGGGTATTCGTCCTGTTCTGGTTGCGGGTCTGTGTCTTTCACGAATGAAAGTAAAAGCGTACCCCACCCTAAATGGTCAACAATGCGTGAATCTATACTCGCCCCTTTCTCGCGCAACTCGTAGGTCAAAATCAAGGGCACTGGCGGCTTCACGTATGCCTCTGACCCGAAACATAGTGTCCATGTACCTTTTTTCGACTGAATCGGGTCGAAGCGCACATCGGTTGGTATCCTTCCCCCTAAGTGTTCAATTCGGAACCACACGGGAGTATTCTTGCTATCTGTCTGTTCCATCCATACCTTTATTCCGAACTGGCTGGCGATATGCAGCCCTAACCGAGGGCCATCATCGAGATACTTCTGTACCTTCTTGTGTTCATCAGCCCACGCCAGATAGCACGCAATCAAAAGGCACAGTACAGCTATCGCCCCTGTCGCACCCAAAGCCCACTTATTGCTTTTTTCAGCATAAAATATGTAGGCTCCTAGCACAGTGAAGAGGGCGCAACTCATAAGCGCCCACCAATGGCGAAGCACAGCCCTACAAAAGAGGTAAATACGCATAGCGCCAGTATGAAGCAATATTCACATGTGGCGCAAGTATATAATTGCCCTAAATTGGCGCAGCGTATTCGCTTTGTCGCCACGGATAAAGGCATACCCGCTGGTCTTGGCTGGCGGGACAAGCTGAACCACGACGGGAGGCACATTATTCACTTTACTCACTTTTGTGACTTTACTCATTTTTTGAACACCTCCACTTACACAATCTTATGATACGCTCGACGGGTAACGGCGAGCAATCCTCAGGATCTGAATCTTCTTGTCGTTTTCGAACTACGGGCACTACACTTCTCCTGCTACGGGAGGCGCCCGACCTGTGAAACACTCCAATCTGTTCCTGCTCTGCACCCTTCTATTGGTCTGTTCATCGTGTGCCAACATCAAACGCCAAAAAGTGACCGATGAAAACAAAGACAAACTCATTAGCGAGGTTGCAACCAGCAAGGACCTGACCGACGAGGAGCGGCAACTCCTGTCCGGGTACATCGCGCGACAAAATGTATCACGCATATTCCAAGGCGGCACGCCCAGCATTCCTACGGGTAAGACAATCGGCGAGATGATCGAGGACCAACGGAAATGGGTCGCTCAGAACGCAGAAAAAAAGAAAGCGGAAGAGGAAAAAGTGCAGAAGTTATCAGCCGAAATTGCGGCTAAAGAGGCAGCACTGCGTGAATTTGTGACAGTGACTTTGTACAGTCTTAAGGAATCCGAGTACGGTGGCATGAAGGGATTTGAAGCACGCATCGCATTCAAGGCGGGAAGCAAGGACATCCGCGCCTTCCAAGGTAATCTGGCCCTGTCCGATGTGCTGGGAAATTCTGTGGGCGAACTTCCCGTGAGAGTGTTAACCCCACTGAAGGCCCGTGAATCCGGAACTATGGACTACAGCAACCTTTATATGGCCTTTCGTGAACTGCAAGGAAAACGTCTAGAGGACATCAAGGCACAGTGGAAACCCACGAAGATACTGTTTGCAGATTCTACGGAATTGTCTGTACTCAGAGGCGCAGATTGAGCCCCTCACGCCCTTTGTGGAATGGCGGGCCCCCCGTCTACCCAATCAGCGGATTAACCACCCGAACCGTCCCGTAACTCTGCTTCGCCGCCAAGTCCTCGGAGTACAAAATCGCCGCGCCTGATTGCTCTGCCGCTTGCAGAATGAGGGCATCCCAAAAAGAAGTCTTGTATCGCGCTTCGATCTCCAAGGCCTGGATCACAGCCTCGGGAGCGTTGACCACGATCTCCCAGCTCATGTAGTCGTAGATCAGACGGCGGATCTCGTCCGCAGCAAGGGGGCGCGCAACCTTGCGCCGCAGGTTGACGCAAAGCTCCTGCAAAACCTGCGTGCTCAAGACGCCCTGCCCGCTCGTCCACAAGCGCTCGACGAGCTGGCGTGCCCGCTCGTGCTTGATTCCCGTAGAGCGGTCATGGGCGTAGATCAGAATGTTGGTGTCAACGAAATATTTGTCGGCCATCGTACGCGCCCTCGCCAGTTATCGTTCATGAAGTTCGTCCCGCGAGCGAGCAGGCGTCCACCGAAGATCCATTCCTTCGCGTAGCCGTGCCAGTGCCCGCTTGCGCGCACGATGGAAAGCCTTGCGCTCGCGGACGATTTGTTCCAGGCGTGCCGCCAGCATGGCACTGATCGAGGTGTCCTCTTCCGCCGCCAATACTCGGGCCTCGCGCAGCAGATCGGCATCCAGCTTGAGTGTGACATTGGTTTTCATATGAGCACACAAATACGTGTAGCACAATATTACGTGCAAGCTCAAAGTAATGTCAACGAGTATTCTGCCTTCTCAGTCAAAGCGGAGCATTGTGACATCTAACCTTGCGCCCGAAACCAAATTAGGCCATCATGGTCAAGGCGGAGGCGGTACATCGCGCGGGAGCCGCACAGGACCTAAGTCCTTTGAGCGGAAGATTTTGCCCGTAAGCGATTGAGCCCCATAGATCAAATCGCATTTTTCCGCTAAGTCGATGATTCCAATATACCGGGGGGGAGGGGGTCCACCCGGTTTTCCCAAATCGGAACCGCCCAACGACCCGATCACAGTCCTCTCAACTCAGCATCTTCGAAGAATTATTTTCCGTCGAAATCCACAGGCAAAACCAACACCGCACCACAGAGACACAGAGAAACTTTGTCTTGAGTTTTTTATTCTATTTTGTTTTTCTCTGTGTCTCCGTGCCTCCGTGGTGAAAAGCCTCAAGCCGCGTGATATGCTCCCGCTTTCGTACCAGCAGGAGGAACCCATGCCATTCTCGCGCCGTGACTTCGTAAAGACATCCGTGTTAGGAGCAGTCGCCGCCGGAGTAGGAACGCGCGCCCAAGCCGAGCCCTCAACCGCGCAACCACACGATTCACAATCCGGCTCCTACAAGCGACCCATCATCATCTGCGCCCACAACGGCCTCAACTATCTCGAGGACGCGTTCGCCTTCCTGAAAAGCGGCGGCGACACGCTCGACGCCGCGCTCAAAGTGGTCAAGGGACCGGAAGACGATCCCAACGACACCAGCGTCGGCCTCGGCGGCATTCCCAACGAAGAAGGCGTGGTCGAACTCGACGCCTGCTGCATGCACGGACCGACGCGCCGCGCCGGCTCCGTCGGCGGCGTGCGCAACATCAAGAATGTCTCGCTGGTTTCAAAGGCCGTGTTCGAGCACACCGGACACGTCATGCTCGTCGGCGAAGGCGCAGAGCGCTTCGCCGTCGCCGTCGGCTTCCCGCGCGAGAACCTGCTTACCGACCACTCCCGCAAAGTCTGGCTGCTGTGGAAGGAGTATCACTCGAACGAAGATTGGTGGGGACCAGGCCTCGCCGACCCGCACTGGCAGCCTCCCGACACGAAGCCTGATGTAAAGCCGAGTGACGACAAGCCGCAATCACAACTGTGGCAGGAACGCTATCGCCGTCTCGAAGAACATGCAACGGCGTTGGGCATCGCTCCCGAGTTGCGAAGCGATGCGATTCATAAAGTTCTTTTCCCGCCGACCGGAACCATTCACTGCTCGGCGCTGAATGAGAAAGGTGAGATCTCCGGCTGCACCACCACCAGCGGACTCGGCTTCAAACTCCCCGGCCGCTGCGGCGATTCGCCCATCATCGGCGCCGGCTGCTACACCGACCAGGACGTGGGCTCAGCGGGAGCGACCGGCAGCGGCGAAGAGAACATCAAGGTCGAAGGCGCCCACACAATCGTAGAGAACCTGCGCCACGGCATGTCTCCGCAAGAAGCCGGCATGGACGCGCTCAAGCGCATCGTGCGCAACTACAACAACGACATGACCAAGCTGCGCTTCGTCGACATGACCTATTACATCCTGCGCAAAGACGGCGCCTACGCGGGAGTATCGCTGTGGGAAGGTTACGAACCCGGCAAGCCACACAAGATCGCGGTCCACGACGGCACGCGCCGCGCCGAGAACACCGTCCCGATGTTCAAAGGATCTTCGCAGGACTTTCCACCAGAACCAAAAGTGCCGGCGGAGGTTAAGAAGGAGTATCTGAAGTAGCCTCTAGAAGCGGATACCTCAAACGAACAGACGGACTCCGGCCTTTCGCGCAGCATCGGCCAGGGCTCGATCCAACGTGGCGAGTGGAAGGTGCTCGGTCCGCGCTGTCTCGAGGTATACGGCATCTTAAGCCGTGAGGCGGAATCCGCTCGCGCTTGCAAACGCTTGCCGAAACGAAATCGCAGTAGTACTGTACTCAACTGAAGAGGCTAGCAGCGCGTCGACATCCGTCAGACACCGATCAATGTCAGATCTTGCGAGGGCACCTCGGCGATCCGCAGTGGCAAACCCATTCGCCATCTCGAGAAGCCAGAGCGGAGGGACTACCGCGCGAGATCCCTGCTTGAGACTGTTCCAGACCTGCACCGCGTGAGGCGGCACAGGCCGATCAAGAAACCAAGCCAGACTGACCGACGTATCGAGCACGAAACGGCTCAACGCCGACCCTCTTCGATCAATTCTTTGATCGTGGAGAACTTGGAACGATCAACGCGTTTGCGAATGTCTTCCATGTCTGCCCAAATTTCGTCCAAACCTTTTTGGGGCCGGACAGGGACGATCATGGCGGCGAGTTTGCCGCGCCGCGTGATGCCGATCTGCTCGCCAGTGCTGACACGCTCGACGAGTTCTGACAACTTTTGCTTGGCTTCAAATAGTCCAATAGTCTTCACAATCCACCTAGATGGTTATTCTAGATGATTGAATTGGCCAGGTCAATTGGATCCTTATGCGAACCGCACCTTAACATCCGGCCCCTTTTCCAGATGGATGCTCTCGATGAAGCGCACTTTGCCGGTGAGCAGGGTGAGGATCACCGACGAAGTCCGCGTTCCTTCGCCGAAGAAGCGAACGCCCTTGAGCAGCGCTCCCTCTGTAACGCCAGTCGCGGCGAAGATAAGCTGCCTGCCAGGAGCGAGATCTTCTGCTTCGTAGATTTTGTTCTTGTCTTTGATGCCCATCTTGGCGAGGCGTTCTTCCTGTTCGGGCTTTACCACCAGGCGTCCGAGCATGTAGCCGTTGAGGCAGCGGATGGCCGCGGCGGTTATAACACCTTCGGGCGCGCCGCCTGAACCCATGACCGCGTGCACTCCTGTGCCAATGACGGCAGCTGCGATGCCAGCCGAAAGGTCGCCGTCGCCGATCAGCCGGATGCGAGCGCCGGCAGCGCGAATATCGGCAATCAGTTTCTCGTGTCGCGGGCGATCGAGCACAATCACCACCAGATCTTCAACGTCGCGGTCCATTCTCTTCGCGATATTCTTCAGATTGTCGGCCACGGGGGCATCAAGATCGACGGCGTTTTTGCAGGAAGGTCCGACGACGATCTTTTCCATGTAACAGTCGGGAGCGTGCAGCAAGCCTCCACGCTCGGAGGCGGCGAGCACGGTGATCGATCCGGGTGCGCCGGTGGCGCACAGGTTCGTGCCTTCGAGCGGATCGACTGCAATGTCGACCTCGGGAACTTCGCGTCCGTCGGGAAATTCGGCGCCGACTTTTTCGCCGATGTAAAGCATGGGGGCCTGGTCGCGCTCGCCTTCGCCGATGACGATGGTGCCGCGCATGGGGATGGAATCCATGGTCTGGCGCATGGCCTCGGTGGCCACCTGGTCAGAGAGATCGCGCTCGCCCTGACCCATGGTGCGAGCTGAAGCAATCGCCGCTACTTCGACCACACGCAAGAACCGCGATGCCAGATCGCTTTCAATGTTTTCTCCGAAACTGCGGGCCTTGCCTTCGTGACGAGTTTGCGTAGCCATAAGGGCCTCCGAGCATGGTTAGGAAATGGTTGTCCGCCGGGTTGAGACTATACCCCAATCGGCGGAAGATGGAAATACATCAATCGGATGGGGCGCGGTCAAAACACTTCAAGCCGATGGATTGAATAACCTGCGCCAGACTTTCGTGAGCTATACTTAGCGGCACCGAATCTCAGTTCTGGACTACAGCCGAGGCAACGATGGAAAGTAATAGCCAACTGAAAGGCAGTTTAGCGACGCTGGGGCTGCTACTTGCCTTCGGCATCATCGTCGGAGGCTGGCTGCTCGGCGCCCAGATCAAGGCGACGCGTCTTAGCGACCGCTATGTCAGCGTGAAGGGACTCGTCGAGCGAACGGTGAAGTCCGATCTGGTGATTTGGCCTTTAAGCTACAAAGAGGCCGGAGATAATCTGCCGGCAGTGTATGCGAAGACCGATTCCGACAAGACAGCCATTCTGCAGTTTCTCGACGAGCAAGGAATCAAGTCCTCGGAAATCGAATTGGACGTTGTGCGTGTGATAGACACGCAGGCCAATGAATATGGAGGCGGCAACCGGGCTCCGCAACGTTACATTGTCGAACAACAAATCACGGTGAGAACGCCGCGAGTCGACCAGGTCGCGGCTGCGGCGCAGAAGACTATGCAACTCCTGCAAAAAGGCATCGTGCTGAACAGTAATCCGGGGCAGGGATTGGCTTACAAGTTCAGCGGACTGAACTCGATTAAGCCTGACATGATTACGGAGGCAACACGAAATGCCCGCGCGGCGGCAGAGCGCTTCGCTTCCGATTCCGGCAGCAAAGTCGGATCGATCCGGCAGGCGAATCAGGGCGTGTTCTCGATTCTTCCCGCCGATCAGGGCAGCACCACCGGCGAAGAGGGCGACAACAACGCTACGGCCGACAACAGCCTGATGAAGACCGTCCGCGTCGTAACCTCGGTGCAATATTATCTGGAGAAGTAAACCGGAGAAGTAAGTCGGAAATTTCCATGCCAAGTCCGCTGCTGTCGTGGTATTCTCTGCAACCTGCTTAGAGATGACCCCATGCCGGAATCGCAACCGCTAACCTTTCTCTGTATCACCACCTACGAAAAGGGACAGGAGTTCATGCGCGAGTGCAAGCGCCTAGGCTGCCGCGTGCTACTGCTTACGGCGGAGAAACTGCGCGACGCCGACTGGCCGCGTGAAATTCTCGATGACACTTTTTATATCCCGACCGAACTTCCGATTCCTGACATCGTGAATGCTGTCACGCACCTGGCACGCACGCGGAAAATCGACCGGATCGTTGCTCTTGACGAATTCGACATGGAGACCGCCGCGACGCTGCGCGAACATCTGCGCATTCCGGGGATGGGGCTGACTACCACGCGCTACTTCCGCGACAAGCTGGCCATGCGCATGAGGGCGCTCGATCGCGACATGCGCGTGCCAGATTTCGTTCCTGTCTTTAATCAGGCCGACATCCAGTACTACATGAACCGCGTACCGGGACCGTGGGTGCTGAAGCCGAGACAGGAAGCGTCAGCGATCGGGATCAAGAAGATTCATGCCGCTGAAGAGTTGTGGCCCGTGCTCGATCAACTGGGCGATAAGCAGTCGTCGTTCCTGCTGGAGAAGTTTGTTCCGGGCGAGGTCTACCATGTGGACTCCGTGGTTTCCGAAAACGAAGTGGTGTTTGCCAACGTAAGCAAGTATGGCAAGCCACCGATGAATGTAGCGCAAGGCGGCGGAGTGTTCACCTCATTCACAGTGCCGAGAGAAAGCGAGGAGGATGCAGCTTTGCGCGAGATCAATCGCGATCTGATCGCCGCGCTGGGATTGCTGCGAGGCGTGTCGCACGCCGAATTTATAAAAGCGCACGCTGATGGCGAGTTCTATTTTCTGGAATGCGCGGCACGCGTAGGCGGCGCTTACATCAATGAAATGGTCGAGGCCGCGACCGGCATTAACTTATGGCGCGAGTGGGCGCGCATCGAAGTCGCCGGAGAAAACGGAACTTATCGGCTGCCTCCTACGCGCGAGGAATACGCGGGAGTGATTCTATCGCTGGCGCGGCAGGAAGATCCCGACACATCTGCGTACAACGATGCGGAAGTGTTTCTGCGAATCAAGAAGCATCACCACGCGGGATTGATTCTGCGCTCGACCGATCAGCAGCGCGTGCAGTCGCTGCTGGAGAGCTACAGCCAGCGCTTCGCGCAGGAGTTTACGGCCGTGGAACCACCGCGGGAGAAACCTACGGCCTAGCTAGCTTACTGGTTGCTGGAGCCGGTAAAGAGGCCAGCAAGCGAGGAAAAGTTATAGCTGATCCCAACCTGCCCGCCGACCTTGCTGCCCTGAAGTAAATCGGTCTTGTTCGACCAGCTCACACCGATGGGAATGTTGATGCCTCCGGTTCCTTTGATGGTGAGCTTGGCCTGAGTGACCCACAGGGAACCTGCTGTGCCGACGAATTCCTGCGTTCCATTTGGGAGAGTTATGTCCGTTCCCGGAGCAACGGTACCTGCGGGAATATTTAGGATGGAAGGATGTGGTTGGTATTGCCAATATCCAGCGATGCTCAGCTGCGTCTGAGTAGATTTGCCTTTGCCGGAGAGCGTTCGGTCATACTCGGTTGAAACCTGGCCGTAGTGTAAGCTCCCGTATTTCGCGCCGGCGGGGATTGAGCCGTAGATGGAGACGGCACCGTTGAAGGTAAGCATTCCCATAGTTTGAAAGTTATAGGCGTAGATCAGCTTAAAATCATGAGTTGTCGGCTGGTTCGTCGGGCGGCCGTAGTCGTACTCGAAAGTGAACAGGTTACCGACAGCCTGATCGAGCGCGTTGAACCATGCCTGACGATAGATCGCACGATCCTGCACGGCTTTCGATACCGCGGAAGCAAGGTTGGAGTCGTTCATCACATCGCTGGTCATCACCTGCTGCCAGAATCTCTCGAAGGAGACGACCAACTTCTTTCCGCTTGGATCGGCGTCTGCCTCTTGCACCATTTTGCTTTCAGCCGCCTGAACGAGATCAGTCCTATCCGCTTCCGAATCGGAGAACGGAACATGCTTTGCGAGCACAGCGGATACGGCATTCGTATCGGCTGTGATGGCGGCTAGGTTTTTCTTCAGCGAAGTGACCTGGCTGGCCCAAGCGCTCTTAAATTTAGCACTTCGGGGATCGAACCTGTTCAGGAACTGGTAGCGCGCGGTAATGCCCGAAAGCTTGCCTGCGCCTGTTGGAATCGCCGCCTGGGACACTGAGGTGGCAGTGGTGCCACTTGCCTGACCGGACGTTGCTGTGGTCGTGCTACTCTGCTGAGCCAAATCAAGGTTACCAGAAAGATTCAAGGGGTTGAGGACATGATTCTCAAACCACCCGAGGTTATTGCAAGTGACGGTACAATCCGGATTGTTTCCGGTTACAAGGCGGAATATCTGATCGCCGTTAGTGGTAAGCGTCGCCGTCGTGCCATTGACCGACTCCGTTACGGCACCGGTGTTGAGGGCCAGCGAGAGAAGTTCTGCACTTCCCGCTTTGGACACTAGCGAAGTCGTACCGCTGGCGGTAGCGCCTGGACTGAGCTGCTGGTCGGGCCGGGATTGGCCCGCATCCTTTAGGGCACTTGATATCGCGCTGTTCAAGGCAAGGGTTGAGGCTGTTGCGCTTATGATGTCGTCGAGTGCCCTCGGACTTGTGATGTCGAGCTTATTCAACGCGTCAATGAAGTCGACATTCGCGTTTGTCAGGTCGGATCCCGGAATAGCTTTCGCTGCGTTAACGGCGGTTTGCAAGGCAGCGAGGCTGTCGCAGTAGAACACAATTTCTTGGCGCGTGTCATGTCGGCAAAATGCCTGTGGGTCCTTTGCCGTCCACACGTTGTCCGATGGGGAAGCGATTGCCGGAAACGCAAACAATACCGCACTGATGCTTGCCACGAATATTTTCATTGAGGCCCTCAGATTCCAAAAAGTTCGACGAAACCCGGCGTTTTTCCGGCATTGAGCGTATGCTTGGGTGCTGCTGCGTTTACGGTCCCAGATGTAACTGTGCCAACATCGATTACCGCCATTCCGTCTCCGGGGGCTCCCGCCAAATCCAGCTCCACCCACGTTTCCCCGGTGGCAAGGTTTTGGATCGTGACCTCGCGGCCATCGCCGCTAAGTGGGAAACTGGGTCCCTGCGTGTTCCCTGCAAACTTGGCGGCGTTCGTGATGGTGCCTGCACTGAGCGTGAAAGTGAAATTCGCTCCCGTGGTTCCTACGATATCGGCAGTAGTCCTCGACATTGAGCCTCCTGAAGTTCAAGAATCCGTGAATGCAACACCAATTTAGTAAGGAGCAAACAAGTTCAACTGCTCTCGACTTCGCCCTACTTCTTCTGCTTCTCATCCGGCGGATCTCCGGCCAGCCGCAGGTTCACTGCCTTCTGTAACAGATCGAACCAGAACGGCGCGCCTTGGGAAATCGCCAGAACGGTTAGAGTCAGACCGACGAGCTTCAAGAACCACCACAGCAAAGGGTCTCCGCTCGCGCTGGCACTGTCGATCATGCGGGAATCCGGCACTGGCGCATCTTTGGCTGCCACTGCCGTGCCTTGGGCCTGAGGCGCCGTACTACTGAGGATCGGGAAACATTTCTTCTGCCCTTTGTCATCGCTCCAACACCAGCCCAGCGGAATATCGGACGTGGCCAGTTCTCGCTTAACATCATTCAGCCGCTTGAACGCATCGTCGTTAGAGGGTGTGGTTTGTGCGCTGGCGCTTCCGCCGGACGCTGCGGCTGGTGCAGAGGTGTTGGTGGCCGCCGGTTTTTGCTCTTCTTTGGGCGCATTCTTCACATGCTCCGTTGCCGCGGCGACGGTCGCTGCCCGCATGGTCGGGTCATTCCAGAATGCCTTGGCCAGGGAAATTGAATCGGCATTCACCAGGACGCAGAGCACACCTCCGATGATCCACAGCCAGACGTTGGACGTGCGTTTGTACCAGCCGGAGACGCGGTCCATTGAGTCGTTGAACCAGCCCTCAAGTCGTTTTCTTTGATCCTCTACATTGGTAGCTCCCCGTAGCAGCGAATTCAGAAGTGCTGCCGGTTTGGCGAGCGGGTCGACTGCAGGTGCGGCGTTCGGTGCAGCTGCGCCCCCGGCAGCTACGGGATTGTTTAGACTTGCAGCCGGCGGCGGTGCTGCCGCGGGACTGCCAGGAAGGCTGATCCCCTTCTTGGCTGCCAAGTCCAACACGGCGAGAGCAAATGTTGCTGGAGCGATATAAGAGGGTCTATGCGTAAGGTCGCCGCGCGCGTTCGGACTGCACAGACTCTCAATGATTGGCAGCTTATAAAAGTCATCCTTGAACTGGGCGCTGCCAAATAAACCTGCGATGCCTTTCTCGAGAGTCTTTGCCCGCCAGCGGAACATGTTGGCGATGATTTCCTGAATTGCCGACGATGCGGCGCTCAACATCAGGTACAGGAAGATCATGCTGATCGCGAGTTCCAGGAGTGTGGAAGACACGTGACACACCTCCGCCAATGAGAATCAGGATAAATTTAGCCTTTGGGGAAAAGGCCCTACGCCCCTCAATGGCCAGCAACACTACTCGACAAGACTACAAATCCGAAAAACAAAGTGATTTTTGTTACGAAGTTGGAACAGAGCTGCTTGATTGTTGGTGTTCCGAAAGTCTTGGTGCGCGGAGTCTCACCCAAGATCGGAAATATTTTGGGCTGCGAATCGCTGGAGTCGCCCGCTGCAAGCCGATTTTTGCGGTGTTACAAAAACAGAACAGATTCGTGCGGTTGGAAAAAAATCGCGTCCTCCCGCACACTTGCGGGGTTAAAGCACGCATTTTCGCCGGCATCCCAAGGCTCTTAGAACGCGTCGATCCCGGTAATGCTCTGCCCGATGATCAGCGAGTGCACATCGTGCGTGCCTTCGTAGGTCTTCACCGACTCTAAATTCATCATGTGCCGCATGATGGGATAGTCGTCGGCTACGCCGTTCGCGCCTAGAATGTCACGCGAGAGGCGGGCGCATTCGAGGGCCATCCAGACGTTGTTGCGCTTGGCCATCGAAATGTGCTGGTGCTCGGCCTTGCCTGCATCTTTCAGGCGGCCGACTTGCAGCACAAGCAGTTGCGCTTTGGTGATTTCGCTGATCATCCAAGTGAGCTTGTCTTGCACTAGCTGATGCGAGGCGATGGGTTGGTCGCGCCACTGCTTTCGAAGGATGGCGTACTGAAGGGCGCAGTCGTAACACGACATGGCTGCACCGATCGCTCCCCAAGCGATGCCGTAGCGGGCCTGATTCAAACACATCAGCGGAGATTTCAGCCCGCCGCTTTTCGGCAACAAGTTCGTCTCAGGGATGTGAACGTCCTGCAGCGACAGACCTGAAGTGACTGAAGCGCGCAGCGACCATTTGCCGTGGACATCCTGCGAGGTGAAACCGGGTCGATCTTTTTCAACCAGGAATCCGCGAATCTTGTCGTTTTCGTTTTCAACTTTCGCCCAGATCACGGCGATGTCGGCGATGGTACCGGAAGTGATCCACATCTTCTCGCCGTTGAGGATGTATTCGTTGCCAACTTTGCGCGCGCGCGTCTTCATGCCGCCGGGGTTCGAGCCGAAGCCCGGCTCCGTCAGCCCGAAGCAGCCTAGCTTTTCACCTTTCTGCATGGGCGGCAGCCATGTTTCTTTCTGCTCCTCGCTGCCGAATTCGTAGATCGGGTACATGCACAGTCCCGACTGCACGCTGACGAAGCTGCGCACGCCGGAGTCGCCGCGCTCGAGTTCCTGCGTCATCAGTCCGTATTCGACGTTGCCCATGCCGGCGCAGCCGTAGCCCTTGAGCGACGCGCCGAAGAAACCGAGGTCCGCCATGGGCTTGACCAGTTCGCGCGGAAAGCGCCCAGCGCGGTTGCACTCTTCGATGATAGGAATAAGGTTGTCTTCAATGAACTGGCGCGTGGTGTCACGCACCAGGCGCTCTTCTTCGGTGAGTAGCGCATCGAACTGGATGAAATCGACTCCGCGAAATTTAATGGCAGGCATAAGGAATCTCCGTGAGGTGCAGGCAAACATATGACGGTAGCAGGGGCGCGGGAGCGGGGTCAACGGCTGACGCGAAAGCGTCTCTCGGCTTGTTCGGCCTGAGTTATGAGCTCGCCTTGCTCCGCTCGGCGGACAGCCGAGGCGGCTCTCTCCACGTAAGCATTTCCCTCTCGAACCCTCAGGCACTTAGGTAAGCAGCTGGCGGCAACAGCCTTATGAACACTCATTGAGTTCGTTCAACGATTCCGTCCCCGGGAGTATGCAAATACCTGCATACTTTTTACCGAAATGCCCGAACCTTCCACAGTGTGCAATAACTTTCACCCTTGACAACACTATTCCTGCACCGGAGAATGAGGAAGATTTCAACGGCGCTGGCAAGCCCCAGTCGCTGGATTTCCCCCTATCCTACGCGGCCGGAACACCGACATTTGTCTGAGGGACAATTACGGTATGACTTGGACTACCCCGCAGTTCGAGGAGATTCAGTTGAACTGCGAGATCAATTCCTACGTCAGTGCGCGGCTATAACTTTCTGCAGACAAGAGTGAAGGACGTATTAGCAGGCTTCAGCTGAGGCCAGGTTTTTCCCCCGCAATACAAGTCAGACTTGTCACTTGAAGGAGTTGGGGCTTATGGCCTTGAGCATGCACCGCATCTCGCGCGTCGTTTTGAATTCTCTCCTGCTGGCTGCACTCGCCACGATCGCCAGCACCGCCGCTCACGCCCAAAACCCAAACTGCCCCAACGGATCGGGAGAGATCTGTTCCGTACCGAGTTCGTGGACCTTCGCGAACACCTACGTCGGAAAAGCCAGCGGCAACAAGACGCTGACCATCTACAACAACACCAGCTCCGGCACGCTCTATATCGAGACGATTGCGTTTTCCTGCACCACCGGCTCCTCAGGAGATTGGGGCATCGCGTCCGGCACCGTACCTTTTCAGATGGGCCAAACGCAGACCCTCACCCACTATTCGATATTCTTTCAGCCGCACTCCGCCATCGCGGAGAGTTGTAACTTTGTGCTCACCATGCTGGATGGGTTCGTGCTGAACGTCCCAGTCACGGGCACGGGTTTAGCGACAACAGCGGCCTCAAGTTTGAGCGTGTCCTCGATGAGCTTTCCCAACCAGAGTGTGGGCACCACGAGCGCCGCGCAAACCGTGACGATCACCAACAACGGCAGCGCAACCTTGAATCTGGAAGCGATTAACATCGCGCCGCCAAGTTTCACGACCAACACTGTCACTTTTCCCTACGCCATAAAAGCCAATTCCAGCCTCACGCTTTCGGTTTATTACACTCCGAGCCAGGTTATCTCAGAAACAGGCGTGTTGGATCTGGACTATGACGCCATTCCCGACAATGGCGTATCGCTCACCGGCAATGGCACTGCGGCCACTACCTTAAAAGTCGCTACCAACCCCATGTTGCCGCAGGCCACGCAAGGCTATGCCTACGAAGCCGCCCTAACAACCAGCGGCGGCGTTGGACCTTATACATGGAGCGTTGCCTCCGGATCTTCGCTGCCTTCGGGACTCACTCTTTCCAGTTCCGGCGAGATCACAGGAACCGTCGCTTCAACAGTCGCGGTTGGCAGCTACCCTTTCACCGTTCAGGTTACAGACACTTCCAACGGTGCGACGGCAACCAGTCTGTTGACCGTCGGCGTATATGCCTATCTCGGCGATGGCAACGGCGAAAGCTGCAACGATCTTTCATGGAATGACCCTGTACTGAATACCCCGATGATCGCGATTACCGACCTTGGCACCGGCGAATTTGAAGGTCAGTACGAAGGTGGACTCTATCCCAATGGCAGCAACGTGCGGCCTTCCGCGCAGAACTCTTATGGCATAGGCCTCGCGGATGCGATTCAGCCCCTCAGTTCCACTGGCGCACCCGACCCTACCGGCAAGTACGTTTTCATGGCGATCGGGGAATCGACCGCGCAGAACGAATTTAACCGCTTCCTGCCTATCGCCAATGCCGATCCCACAAAGAATCCGAACCTTGTAATCGTCAACGGAGCGCAGGGCGGAGCCACGCCAAACACTCTTACGAGCACCACTTCCGCGTATTGGACGACGGTGCTCGAAAATTATCTTCCGCAGAATAGCGTGACCGCCGATCAGGTCGTCGTCATTTGGATGGAAGACACCGACGGAATCGCCACCGGAACCTTCCCGACCGACATCACCAGCTTGCAGTCTGAGTACGAGACGCTGATGCAGACCATGCTCACTTTGTTTCCGAATCTGAAGATGGTCTATTTCTCGTCGCGAGTCTATGCCGGCTACTCCAACGGCCTGGCTACTCCCGATAATCCTGAACCCTACGCGTACGAGGTCGGATACGCAGTGAAGTGGGCGATCGGCGACCAGCTCAACGGCAATGCGAATCTGAACTACAACCCGGCGGATGGTCCGGTAGTGGCGCCGTGGATGTCCTGGGGTCCCTACTATTGGTCGAACGGCATGCTCGGACGCAGCGACGGCCTGGTCTGGGATTGCGAAGATTTCTCATTCGATGGAACGCATCCCTCAACCTTCTTTGGTCAGTTGAAGGTCGCGACTCAATTGCTCCACTTCCTGAGAACCGACGTCACGACTGTACCGTGGTATCTGGCGCCAGTGTTGGGTCTCACCGCGACCGCCGGCAACAATCAGAGTGGTTACGTGGGCACGGCTCTGCCCACTGCTCTCAGCGTCCTCGCTTCGAATCTGAACTCTGGCGTCGGGAACTCTGGAGTGAGCGTGAGCTTCAGCGATGGCGGCGTGGGAGGCAGCTTCAACCCACCATCGCCAGTAGTTACGGGCAGCAACGGAACCGCATCCACTACTTACACTCTGCCGCCCGCAGCCCAAACCGTCACCATCACCGCAAGCAGTTCCGGCTATACCTCAACAACATTCACCGAAACCGCGACTTCGACCGGAGTCACACTCGCCCTCGCGGCCACCGGAGGCAACAACCAGAGCGGCGGCACCGGCACCACCCTGCCCACAGCGCTCCTCGTTACGGCAACCAATAACGGCACTCCTGTCGCGGGCGTAAGCGTCACCTTCGTCGATAACGGAGCGGGAGGAACGTTCGGAACTCCAACCGTGGTTACGGGCTCGAACGGCACTGCCTCGAGCACATACACCCTGCCATCGACGGCGCAAACCGTGACCGTCACCGCCAGCAGTTCGGGTTATACGTCGGCAAATTTCACGGAAATCGCTGACACTCTCGCGCTCAGCCCCAATGGCGGCAACAATCAAACAGGCAGCGTTGGCTACGTTCTGCCGGTTGCTCTGACCGTGCTTGCGTCGAGTGACGGCAGCCCAGTCTCAGGACTCAGCGTCAGCTTCACCGACAACGGGGCCGGCGGGACCTTCGGCAGCCCAACCGCCACGACAGGCTCGAACGGCATCGCATCCTCTACTTACACTCTGCCGTCGACTGCGAAAACTGTCACCATCAACGCCACCAGCGCCAACTACACGTCGGCAACGTTTACCGAGACGGCCGCCACCTGCGCCATGACCACAACCGCTGGCAATAACCAGAGCGGCATGGAGAGCACTACGCTACCCCTAGCGCTCTCAGCGGTAGCCTCGTGCAACGGCATTCCTGAATCCGGCGTGAGCGTCACCTTCAGCGACGGCGGCGCAGGCGGAACCTTTAGCACGCCAACCTCGGTCACCGGAACCAACGGCACCGCAACCAGCACTTACACTCTGCCGGCGAGCGTTGAAACCATTACCATCACGGCCACGGGCTCGGGCGGTTATGCGCCCTCGACCTTCACTGAAACTTCCACCCCAACGGTAACCAACATCACGGGGGTTTCGGGTCAGAAGCAATCTGGAACAGTAGGATCTACGTTGCCGCTGCCCATCGTCCTCAAGGCCAAGAATGCTTCGGGGAAGGCCGTGTCGGGCGCTCCGATTACGTTCTCAGACTCCGGCCTGGGAGGCACGTTCTCCCCGAATCCGGCAATTACCGGTACCAACGGAGAGGCGAGCACTACCTTCACGCTTCCCACCTCCGCGAAGACCTTCGCCGTAAACGGCGCGGACGGCAGCGCATTCGCCAACGTGACCGAAACCTCGGTGGCCGACCCGGCCTCAATACTCGAGATCGTCTCGGGCAACAACCAGCAAGGGCAGCCCAGCAAGGCGCTACTTAACAAGCTGGTCGTAAAGGTAACCGATCAGTACCAGAATCCGATCACGGGCGTAACCGTTACCTTCACCGACAACGGCGCGGGAGGAACGTTCTCCGCCACGAAGCCGGTAACGGGTACCAACGGTGAGGCTTCGGTTACCTACACCTGTGGAACGAAAACAGGTAAGGTAACCATCTCCACGACTACATCCACGCTGGGGCCTGTCAACTTCACGGAGACAGTGAAGTGATTGGAATTGAACGGGACTGGACATTGACAACTTTTGCCGCTGATTCTCCCTCAATTAGCGTTTGCACGCAGCAGGTTAGTTGGAGGAGGATACGTTGAATTGTTATCGTTTGTCGAAGGCGCTCGGCGCCGTCGCGATCCTGTCCGTGCTGTCATTGACGGTGTGTTTTTCCCGAGCTTCCGCTCAGGTGAGCGTGCTCACCAACAAGTATGACAACTCACGCGACGGACAAAACATCAGCGAAACCCTGCTCACTTCCGCGGATGTAAACTCCAATCAATTCGGTAAGCTCTTCGCCTTCAGCGTTGATGGCTACGTTTCGGCCCAGCCCCTTTACATGTATGCCCTGACCGTCAACGGAGCCACGCACAACGTGGCTTTCGTCGCCACCGAGCATGACAGCGTGTTTGCCATTGACGCCGATACCGGCGCTTTGCTCTGGCAAACCAGCCTTCTCTATCCGGCTGGCGCGACCACTGTAACCATGGCAGTGCAAGGCTGTAGCGGCGTTACGGGATTGAACGAAGTTGGAATTCTGGGAACGCCAGTCATCGACCCCACCAGCGGAACTCTTTACGTGGTCGCGAAGACGGCACTCTCGGGAACTTATTATTTCTATCTGCACGCACTCGATGTCACGACCGGCGCCGAAATGTTCGGAGGTCCCACTCCGATCAGCGCCACCGTCGGAACCTTGACCTTCACCGTCAAGAACCAGCTCCAGCGCCCAGCTTTGTTGGAATCGAATGGCAACATCTTCATCGGATTCGGATCGAACGGCTGCGACTTGAACGCTCGCGGCTGGCTGTTCGCCTACAGTGCTTCCACGCTGCAGCAATTAGCCGTCATGACCATGCAGCCCGATAACAACTACGGCAGCTCGATCTGGCAAAGCGGCGTCGGCCCCTCCGCAGACGGCGCAGGCAATATTTATATTTCGACCGCAAACGGCCTCTTTGATTTTGGCGACAACATTTTCGATCTCGGCGATAGCCTGCTGCAGTTGCAACTCGGCGCCAGCGGTTTCACCGTCGCGGATTCTTTCACGCCCTTCGATCAGTCCACTCTAGCCGCCGACGATATGGACATGGGCTCCGGCGCCATGACTCTTCTTCCGCCGCAAACCACTGGCGCTTACCCGAATCTGCTGGTCACCGCCGGCAAGCGTGGCGACATTTACCTGATCAATACCGACAGCATGGGCGGCTACAGCACGGCCAGCAATTCCCAGATTCCTCAATACATTCCTGGCGCACTCGCCGAGTACTATCATGGCAGCCCTTTGTACTGGAACAACGGCACCGACTCCCTCGTGTACTTTCTCTCGCACGGAGATTATTTAAGATCGTATTCGCTGGCGAATGGCGCGCTCACGGCCTTCGGACAGACGACGAGCAAGCTGACCACGTACGGACTTCCCGAAGTTTCTTCCAACGGAACCAGCAACGGCATTGTGTGGCTCGTGCAAAATGTCAGCAACGTTCCGCTGCTCTCCGCCTATGACGCGACTGCGCTGTTCCAGCTCTACAATTCCGGCCAGGCATCGGGCGGCCGCGATACGTTAGGCACGGTCACGCATTTCGCCACTCCAACCGTCGCGAACGGAAAAGTGTATGCCGGCACGCAAACGCAGCTCGCGGTTTATGGATTGTTTCCCGACATCGCTGTCACTGCGGGCAACGGCCAGACTGGCGCCGCAGGCACGGCGCTGCCCATAGCGCTCACGGTCACTGCGAACAATCCTTACAGTGGCGCGGTGCTTCCCGGCGTGAATGTAACCTTCAGCGATGGCGGCAAGGGTGGCGTTTTCAGCAATCCCACAGCAACCACTGGTAGCAACGGCGTAGCTACAACCACGTATACATTACCGAAGACTCCAAAGACCGTTACGATAACGGGCTCAAGCACGGGCTATGCCTCTGCAATTTTCACCGAGACCAGCGTGGTTGGTCCGGTGGCATCGCTCAGCACGATCTCAGGCAGCAAACAAGTTGGGACTGTCGGAACGACTCTGCCCAACCCCATCGTGGTGAAGGCCAAGGATGCGGTCGGAAACTTGGTCTCGGGTACGTCGATTTCGTTCAGCGACGGCTTCGGCGGAACGTTCAATCCGAACCCCGGCATCACCGGCACGAACGGTGAAACCAGCACCATGTACACCCTGCCCACGGTAGCGAAGGCACTCACCGTGACCGCGCAGGATGGAACCATCAGCCTGAAGATCACGGAGAATTCCACTCCGGCCAGCCCAGCCCTCACGAACATTATTCAAGGCAACAACCAGTCCGCGAATCCCAACAACAAGTTGCCGAAGACTCTGATCGTATCGGTGACTGACCAATACGGAAATGGCATCTCAGGCCTAACCGTGAACTTCACCGACAACGGAGCGGGAGGCACATTCAGCAATTCGGCGCCCGTAACCAGCACCATCGGCGAAGTCACCGTGACCTACACCACCGGATCGCAAGCCGGCACGGTAACCATCGACGCGACCTATGGCAGCCTATCGCCAGCAGTCTTTACCGAAACCGTGAAGTAAATCAGTAGGGACAGATCCTGCGGAGATAGGCTCGTGTAGGGACGGACGCATTCGTCCGTCCAGGCGCAACTGCCAACTTATTTTTCTCGCGCAGGTAAAACGCGGCCGAGGGCTGCCTCCAATTGGTCAGGCTTAAAGCCAAACGGTCCGGGTCTGCTCTTGTAGGCGACGCGGCCTTGCGTGTCGATGAGGTAAATGCGGTCCGGCCAGCCTGTATACGCTTGTTCGGTCGAGTTGCCGAACTCGTCAAGCACCGCCGGAAGCTCAAGGGCGAGCTTTCGAACGCAGGTTCCGGCGATGAACGCGCGATCTTCTTCCGTTTTCGGGCTCGCAAAAACGACTTTCTCTTTGATGTTGCTCTCCATCTGCCAAACGTCACTGGGATGCGCCTCTGTAATATAAACGACCAGAAAAGCGGCACGATCGCGATACTGCCGGTAGAGCTTGTTGAGTGCGGGAGCCTCCCGCCGGAACGGCGGTCAGGTGTAGCTTCCGAATACCAGCACCACCGGTTGTCGTTGGTTTAGGAGGGAGAACTGAACCCGCTCGCTCTTGTCCACTTTGAGCAGGGAGAAGTCCGGCGCCCGATCTCCCACATGCAGGCCTCCCGCACGCGCGTGGATCCACAATGTTTCAAACGGGAACAACATGAAGACGACGGGGCCAGGCATTTTCGCCATCACTCGGCCGAAGGTCTCAGGAGTCTGGCGCATCGCCCACCAGATGTACGCTCCGAAACAGGCATAGGCAATTGCCAGCCCGAGTAGAAGCCGGATTAGGAGCCTGCGAACGAATGGACTTGGCTTCAGCATTTAAAAGAGAAACTTCAGCGCGACCTGGATCACGCGTGGGCTGACATCCGACTGGATTTGCCCGAAGGTCGGCGATTCGATGTCACTCACCGGCAGACGGAAATTCGTATGGTTGAGCACATTGAACAACTCTCCGCGAAATTGAAGTTCTTTTGATTCTGTCAGACGAATATTCTTGAACGCGGAGAAGTCCCAGTCCACGTATCGCGGACCCAGCACGGCGTTGCGGCCTTCGTCCCCAAACTGTTCGACTGGAGAATTTGGGTCCTGAGTAATTGCTTGAAACGCTTTCACGTTGAACCATTCGGCCGCAGTGCGCGGTCCGGAATTTGGATTGCCCACTACGTTGGGGCGATTGCTGGAAAATCCCGAAATCTCCGGCGCTTGCCCCTGCAGCGAAACGTCGTTCGAGTCAAACACTGTGAAAGGTGTTCCGCTCATCGCCGTGAAAATTCCGTTCAACTGCCAGTTGCCAAAAACCTTTCCGTACCAGCTACTCGAGTGCTGCAAGAACGGAAGGCTCCACTGGTAACTCAACACGAGGCGATGGCGGGCATCAAACATGGACGGGCCGCGCTCGGCCACGAGATCAAAGGGATTCTGCGCCAGATCATTCTCACCTGCTACAGGCTGCGAGGCCGATCCCGTGATGTTGAACGAAGAGACGTCGTCGATCGAGTGCGACCACGTATAAGACGCGAGAAATGACAGGCCGTGGCTGAAGCGCTTGCGCAGGCTGGCCTCCAGCGCGTTATAACTGGAGTTCGCGACGCTGGCGATCTCGCCCACCGAACCGTAAATGCAACTCGACGGCGGGTCCGCCAAGGTGCATCCGGAATACAGGCGCCGGTTATTTACATTATTTTCGGTGGAGATTGGACAAGGGCTTGCCACCGAGCAGCCAGCGCTGGTCGTATCCACTCCGGGATAATAGACCGCTGGATCGCCTTCAATGAATCGCGGCAGTCTCACGCCGGTGGTGCCGACATATCCGACTTGAAGTAGCCAGTCCGTGCCGAAGGAATGCTGAATATTCAGATTCCAATCCTGCGCGTAAGGCAGATGCAGATTGCGCGAGACCACAAGCAACGTCATGGGTTCGGGGAATGGCACTCCGAAGGGATCTGGAGAATAAAACGGATTGGCAAATGAGTTGATGGGAAATCCTAACTGGAGCGTCTTCAGATACGGAGGCGCGCTGACCGGGTCCTGCAGTGGGCCGCCTTCGCCCGTGTAGTAGGGCTCATAGAAAATTCCGTAAGCCGCACTCACCACGGTCTTGGCATCGCCGCGAGGATCCCAGGCAAAGCCGAAGCGCGGAGCAAACGCTGTTTTCTGCGTTGGAATCAATCCCGCAGGGACGCCCGGATCGCCCGGATACAGTAGTCCCGCCGGGGCGTTGGGAATCACTTGCGACTGCGCTCCCGGAACAAAGAGATTCACCTCGTTATGGTTCTCGGTGGAGGGAAACGGGAGTTCCCAACGCAATCCCATGTTCAAGGTCAGGCGAGGTGTGACCTTGTAATTATCCTGGGCGTAAGCGTCGAGGGCTCGATCGCGAATTTCACGGGCAAAATTTCCGCCGCCTTGCAGAAAGACAACTGGATTGCCCGAAAGATAATTGGCAAAACCGTCGTTGTAGAGGAAGTCCTCATAGGAGGGGATGCCGGCGAATACAAAAAAGCCATTGGTGGCGATGCCCTGCAATGCATTGATCTGGTCGCGCCGGTAGCCGCCGCCAAATTTGAATTCGTGGCGGCCGTGCACCCAACTCAAAGAGCCAGAGACATCGAATGTATTTTGATACGTGTTGCGCGGACCGGTAATAGGGTCGCCCACCGAAGCGTAGCCGCCGACCTGGATAAACGGCGGTCCCGCGGCTGAAGGCAGCGTGGGAGCGTACTGAAAACCAAAATCCGCAGGCGATTCATGGTTTAGGTGCTCATCCAGTAAAAACGTATTACGCAGAAAAGAAAAGCGCGCGACGCCGATGGTGGTGGGCGAAAAGATGTGCGTCTCTTGCGTTACGAAGTTTTGCGCGCGGTCGTACTCGCCGACCGGAAAGCCTGGGACGTTGGCGCCCACCGGCGAAAGAGGGTCGGTGGTTGGACCGCTGCTATACATGTAGCGGAAATTCAGATTGTCCGCGCGGGTAAGGTAATGATCGAGCCGCACTCCGAATTGATTGTTGTTCTCGCTTAGAGTTTGCGTGGCGATGAATCCATTCTCTCCAACGTTTGGCGAAGGGAAAAACGGCAAGACATTTGCAGCGACCGGATCGATGGGAGTGACCAGCGTCATCTGGTTGAATGGCACCGGCTGTCCAAAAAACGTCAATTGCCCCGCGGGGTTGCTGCACATACCGGAGGTCGGGTCGATGGTCGCTCCGATGGAGGTGCACAGCTCGGCGAAGTTGCCCGTCTTCTCGTCCGCGGAGGGCACGGTCGCGGGAACGGTTTCACCCTGCCGGTTGCGGAAGCCCTCGTAATATCCGAAGAAAAAAGTTTTGTCCTTAACAATCGGCCCGCCGAAGGTGGCGCCGAACTGGTTCTGCTTCAAAGGCTGAACGCTCTGCGTGAAGTAGTCGGAAGAATCCATCGCATCGTTGCGCAGAAATTCCCAGGCGGCGCCATGAAATGAATTGGATCCGGAGCGAGTGACGATATTGGTGGTCGAGCCGGTGTTGCGTCCGAACTCCGCATTCGCGTTATGGCTGAGAATTTTGAATTCAGCAATCGCGTCAATTGGCGGCTTGAAAACGAAGCCTCCGTCGACTGAGCTGACGTTATCTGCGCCGTCGATCAGAAAATTATTCGACTCTGGCCGTTGCCCATCGACGGCGTAAGCCTGGTTCTCGCGGGCCGGACCGCCAGCTTCGAGCAGTCCGGGAGTCAGGGGTACGACGCCGGGCTGAAGCAATCCCAACTGAGAAAAGTTGCGTCCATCGAGCGGGAGGTCGAGAATCTCGCGCTCCATCACAGTCTGCCCAAGGCTGCTGACCGTGCTTTGCACGAGTGCAGCATCCGCGCTGACTTCAACTTGCTGCGACTCCGCGCCAAGCTTGAGTTGAATGCTGACCGTCGCTGTTTCGTTGACATCCAAAGAAATTCCTTGCCGCAAGTACCTCTGGAAACCTTTGGCCTGAACCTCCAATTGATAATGCCCGATCGGAAGTTCGACCAGCACGTACTCTCCCTGATGGTCGGTGACTGCCACTCGCGTCAATCCGGTTTCGATCTGCTTTGCAGTCACAGATGCCGACCGGACAATCGCTCCGCTGGGATCGATCACGGTTCCGCGAATGCCTGCCGTGATTTGCTGTGCGGCTAGATTTACGCTTACGAGGTTGAAAACGGCGACGATTGGCAAAAGTACGAACAGGCGCTTCCTCATACCGCTCACGCATTTCCCCATTTTTCCTCACGAATCGCAATTGACGCTTGGGACAAAGAACATCCCTGACAGCAGCAACAATTCAGCAGGTGTAGCGAGATCCCACAGAATCTAAAGTTCGGCGATTATAGGGACGCGCGGCGAGAGGTCAATAATAGGAAAGGAGTATTAGCTTTTGTGAAGGGGCGAAACGAAGACAATTGGCGCACGCGTTCTGATCTTTGGCTCGAAGTCGAGATCAAAAATAAAAAACGACCAAAAAGCGCCGGCCCTGTCTCCTGAAAGAATTGAGAGACAGGGCCGGCAATCGCACTATTTAATTTTCTAGTGCTTGCGAATATTGGCGGCGCCGGGTGCGAGATACCAGGGCGTCGCGGTTTCGTCGGTCTTTAGGAACTGCAGTAGCTGGGTAGATACCTTTAACTGACCGAAGGTGGAGGATGGGTGGGTGCCGTCGGCGGAGAAATCTTCGCAATCCCACTCGAGGCCGTCTGCCCTGCCCAGCATTCCGTTGGCCCAGTAGTACGGACCCCACGCCATCCAGGGGGCCAGGATGGGCGAGCAACCGTTGTAACCATCGCAAAGGTTGGCGTTGCCGTTGAGCTGGTCTCCGATAGCGTTTTTCACAGCGTAGCCCGCTTCGAACGCGTAAGGCTCGGGATCGTCGGGATCGACCAGGCCATTGGAAAAGCCTCCGTAGACGCGCGAAGACCAGTACATCAGCTTCACGTTCGGGAAGTTGGTGAGCACGTCTTGCGCGAGAGTTTCATACTCGGCCTGCATGGTGGTCATATCTGTGGGGAAGGTTCCGGTCTTAATCGAGTCCGTATCTTCGATCCAAACAGCAACTACCTGGTCGGGAGTTACTCCGTTTTGCGGGAGGTAGTTATTGAGGATCGTGGACCAGTAATAGGAACTGGAACTCACGAACTCGTTGGGCGTTGCGCCGCCCTGCGCTCCATTGACGATCACCAAGTTAGGATTCTTCTCGGGATCAGAGTTGGCGATTGGAAGGAATCGGTTGAACTCGTTCTGCGCGGTGGATTCGCCGAGCGCGAGCAGAACATATTTTCCGGTCGGGTCAGGCTGGCCAGTGGAACTGAGAGGCCCAATGCTCTGCGCCAAACTCAACCCGTAGGCATACTGAGCCGAGGGATAAACGTTGGCGCCGTCGGGGTACAAGCCACCTTCTTCGCCCTCGTAGGTTCCGGTGCCGAGATCAGTAAGAGCCTGAATCGGCGTTGATGTGCCGGCAACATCCCACGAGAGATTGTTGCAGCTGTCTCCCATGTTAGCGTAAACGCCGAGGGTGAACGTCTTCTTGACGGTGTTGGGCTTGGAGCCCTTCACTTGGATCGAGAAGGTGTAGGTTCCCGCCTGAACGCTGGAAGCAAGTGTGCCGCTGATTACACCGGCGCTCGAAAGAGTCAGACCGGAAGGCAAGGTCGTACCGCTAGCCATGCTCCAGGTAAATGGCCCGGTTCCTGAACTCGTGGTCAGTGTGGCTTCGTATGCGGCCGAGGCGGTTGCCTGGGGCAAGGTCGCGTTTGTAGCAATCGCAAGCGACTTTGCGGCTACTCCGTTGCCTGAAATGCTCACGCCATTATCTGGAATCTCGTTATAAGTAAGGTCGATGTTGCCGGTCTCGGATGTGATTCGGCTCGGACTGTAGTAGACCGAGACCGTGAGGCTGCCGCCCTTCGCGATGGAGTAAGGCAGTGTGATGGCGTTAGTGGTGAAATCGGCCGGTGAGATGGTAATCGTATTCAGATTGATGCTGGCGTTGCCGGTATTGGTAATAGTGAAAGTCTGGGCGACGCTGGTCGATCCAACTGCCTGATTGGGGAACGACAACGAAGTTCCACTCAGGCTTACCGTTGTCTGGGGTGCCAAACCGGTTCCGGTCAAGGGCACGTTCACCACGGTCGAGTCTGACATGGTGATGACGAAGTTGCAGTCATAAGACTGGGCCGCGAGCGGCTGAAAGAATATGGAGTAGTGCGTGATGTCGCCGGGCTTGGCCAGAGAAGTGGGAGCGACTCCGGAAGATATTCCGTAGCCCGCGCAGGAGAAGCCGACGGTATTAATGATCGCGGCTCCTGACTTTTGTATGTTCGTGATCGTGAGTACCTTGGAGCCGGTCACCTTGCCAACATAGGTATTGGCGAAGCTCAACGAACCGGGGCTGGAGGAAACATCCTGGCCGATGGCCGGTAGTACCGCTGCCAAACTCAACAAGAAACCCACAACCGCGGTCGACAGAGTGCGTTGCATAGTAGCTCCTGTATTCTGGTTATCCATTTCTCTTATGCGCAGATTCTTCTGTATGCAGATCTCTCATCTTTATTAGGCGAAGAACCGGGTGTCATAGTGACAGACGGAATCCACACATGCTTGGTTCAAGATGGCAGGCACACACGAAAAACAGACATTCCTAGGTACTTCAAAAAGAAACCTGGTAATTCCGACGGACGATCTCGCAACTCAACCGCGCCTTTGAACGGCTCTCTGGGTCAGCAGGGTTGAAGGAAAACCACCCGATCTAGCGTTACTCCTCGGGGGGATGAGGAGATCGTGGCGCTATTCTAGCCCGGTCTTGCTGCGTGTCAAGAATGAAAGTTCTTGCATACTGCTGGTTTTGAAAAGCGGCGCGACGCAGTTTCTTGCAGCCTGGAGCGTCGCATCTTGCTAGCAACTCTGATGTCTAAACTTTTTTCTCCACTCTTGAGTCTCAAGTCTTAAGTCTTACGACCTCTCACTTTGTTTAATTCTTCGCACGAGTTTTCAGGCAGACGGGCTGCGCTTGTAGAGCCGCCGAAGATTTTTTCCCATATTGGTGAGGAATTGGATGAAAAGCCGCGCCCAATGCGGAGAATGCACTTCTGAGACCTAGTCACAGGACAACGGTCTATTTAAAGTTCATGTCGAGGCCGCCGAATCGAGCGGCATTCCGAAATCCCCATTCGAGGTATTTTAAATGCGCGCCACTCCCCCATCGGCCAGCGGTATCGGGTCGTCTGCTAAATGTGCCTCTCTTCGATTCAACTCCCTTCGCTCTCTTCAACTCAGGATTCCGAGCGTCACTCTGATTGCACTGTTGCTGCCGTTCTTTCTTATTACTGGCGCGATGGGACAGGCGACCATCAATGAGAAGCTGGAAACAGTCACCCTTTACGTGGATGGAGCGACGGGAAACGATTCAAACCCGGGCACCGAGTCGAAACCGTTTAAGACGATTGGCGCGGGCGTGTCTGCGGCGGAGACTAATAATCACAACAGCATTGGGACCAAAGTGACCATCGAGGCTGGAACGTATCGCGAAAGCATCACGATGAGCCACAGTAGCAAAGATACTTCCCTGCCGATCACCATCGAAGCGGCGACAAACGGGACGGTAATTGTGAGCGGGGCTACGGTCTACACCGGCTTCTCTGAGTATTCGGATAATCACAGCATCTACACCACGAGTTGGACTAATAACTGGGGCACCTGTCCTCAGCTTTCGACCTGCCCTTTCCAACAGGAGATCACGATGCGGCAGGAGTTGGTGGCTGTGAATGGCACAGTGCTGACGCAGGTGATGTCTATAACGCAAATGCAGCAGGGAACGTTCTACGTGGACGAAACCGGCAACCTACTTTACGTGTGGCCGGCATCCGGAACCGACATGGGCACCGCAACCGTGGAGGCCGGGACTTCGTCGTCGATTTTTCAGATTGATCACAAATCTTATATCGTGATCCGCGGACTGACTTTTCAATACGCCAATACCTGCCATGCTTCGGCAGCCGTGGCAGTGACGGGCGAGTCTTCAAATATTGAGTTCGATACTGACATTTTTCAGTGGAACAACGGCCAGGGCTTGAGCATCTCGAATCCGGCAACATATTTCACGGTGGAGAACAGTTCGGCGCTGCACAACGGCGATAGCGGATTCCAGGAGGCCACCACGCTTTATGGGCTGTGGCAATCGGACACGACCTCCTATAACAATTGGCGTGGCGCTCAGGGCGCTTATTACGTGTGCAACACTTCAGGCTTCCATGCATGGCAGGTACACGACGACACTATTGACGGCCTGACCATAAGCTATAACGAGGCCTACGGTCTCCACTGGGATACTGATAATGCGAGCATCAGCACCAGTGGAATTATTGCCACCTCCAATTTGAGGAGCGGAATCTTCGTAGAGAAAGACGAGGGGCCGATCACGCTGAACACCGCCTACATCTGTAATCATACCGGCGCGCAGGTTGTGGGCGGGTTGGTGTTGCGTAACTCAGAGGGCGTTTCGCTTACAGACAGCGTCCTGATGAATAACGCGGCATCTCAAATTATTTTGATTGGAGTGAAGGGCGGCATTGAAGTCACCAACTGGCAAACTGGCAAGGAAACCAACTTGATAACCCAGGACTTCACGAACACTGGAAACACGATTCAGGGAAACAGCAGCACGCAGTTATTGTTCGACGACGGCTATCTGAACGATTCAGACTGGACAACTTTCCAGACCTCGCTGGTGTCGAAGAACAACACGTGGTGGAACACTTCGAGCACGACCACACCCTACACCATCCCTTCACCCAACGATTGGACCTACGATGATTTCTCATCGTGGAAGAGCGCAACCACACAGGATTCGAGTTCGAGTTACAAGCAGCCCTCGGGCAGTCCCGGGACAGCCTGCGCCTTGAGTCCGGTGGGCACGGATTTCTGGATCACCGTCGACAACGCGCTTCTGACGGTGAAGCCGGGCAAGTCGGCTACTTTTAACCTGGCGCTGACTCCGTTGAATTTTACGGGGACGGTCACACTGACGCTGGACGGAATCACCGAAGTGAAAGGACTGTCGGCGACGCTCAGTCCGAACTCGATCAAGACCTCTGGAACCTCTGTGTTAACGGTGACTGCAGGAACGAACACGGCGGCCGGAACTTATTCGATCATTGTGATCGCCAACAACGGCAGCATCACTCGTACGGTGACGGTGCAGTTGACGGTTTCGTAGGGTCGTAGCCTTCTCAGGAAAATTAGCCCGCGGCGGAATTCTGCCGCGGGCTAATTTTATTCCGAACTGTTGTCGGTTTTCCTCCTCCTAGTCGTCATCGATCGGGGGATCTTCGGTTTTGCGTACACATCCAACGAACCTGCTAATGTATTGAAGCATTCCTTCGCGCTCCCGTACACTTTTCTGTTGCGAACGAAAGCACAAATCGGCGCTGGATTATTTCTTGCGAGCTTGCTCGCGGTTTCAGTCGCTCCCTCGCAAACGCCCACCGGCGCGCGTCCGGCGTTGCCGCTCGGTAGCGTGATCGCCGGCCGGGAGATGACCACTGCGCGCGCGGGCCACACGGCCACCGCGCTGCCCGACTTTACGGTGTTGATCGTCGGCGGCAGAAATGCACATGGAACGATCCTGGCCGGCACTGAGGTCTACGATCCAACTACAGAGAAATTCACCAAGGCAGGCAGAATGGCGGTGCCGCGGGAAGGACATATCGCGGCCGTCCTAGGGGATGCAAAAATCCTGATCGCCGGGGGTTCGACGCGCGGCGGCGTTGCGTTGTCGAGTTGTGAGGATTACGACTTCGAGACTGGAAGATTCACCACGCGGGGAAACATGCATGCGCGCCGCGCTCATGCTGCAGCCATCGTGCTGCGCAACGGAAAGCTTCTCGTCACCGGAGGCGATGACGGCGCCCAGTCGCTCGATTCAGCCGAAACCTACGATCTTCTCGATGGCAAGTGGACCGTCGCCGGCAAGATGACCGCGGCCCACGCGAATCATACGGCGACCATGCTCTCCGATGGACGCGTTCTGATCACGGGGGGAACTGGAAGCCATCACTCAGTGCTGGCCAGCGCAGAGATCTACGACCCCAAGACCAATCAATTTACCGTCGTCGGCAGCTTGCATGACGCACGATCCGGGCATACAGCGGCACTTCTCACCTATGGAAAAGTTCTGATCGCCGGCGGCGCGGATGCGCAGGGAAAACCTCTCGCGTCGGCAGAACTCTACGATCCGCAATCTGGAACTTTTACTGCAACCGGGAGGCTTACAGAACCGCGGTCCAAACTCCCTGACTCCACGGCTTTGCTGGATGGCCGCGTTCTGATTGTGGGCGGCGCGCCGTCCGTGGAGATTTACGAGCCGAGAAGCGGCACGTTCCGCACCGCATCCGGAAGCCTGGATACTGCTCGTTACTATCCTGCGACGATCAAGCTCATGGACGGCACCACTCGCATCTTCGGTGGAGCAGACGCCAAAGGCGTCAGCACCGCCAAGACATGGATTTACCGCTAGCAGTTTCTTGACCCAAAGCCTTAAATGACTTGTGCATGATGCCAAAAAGAAACAGGATCTTTTCGCGCTTCCGGGCGCAACTCAGTGTAAAGTTTCGTGTTTGTGTTGGCAGGATATTAGGCGCGCCTTCGTCGAGGAAGGAATCACGGAGACAATGAGGAAGAACGAATCCCCCCAGGGCCATCTCGGCCTGCTTATGTTCCTGTTGTTGATTCTTGCAAGTTTGTTGGGAACTCCAGGGTGCGGCGGCGGTAGCAGCAGTTCCTCGGTCAGCGGCGGTGGCGGTGGTGGTGGTGGTGGCGGCACCGGGAATGCAGCGCCTTGTATCTTCACTCCTTCCATCTCAACCACGACAACGGGCGCTGGCTTGAACACGGTGGTCGGCGAGCACTACTTCGGAATGCACCTCAACAGCACCAACGCGCCCTGGCCTTACTACATTGTCGGCGGCTCTCGGCAACCTCTCCCTTTCGCCAGCCAGCGCCTTTGGGCTGCGGGCGTGGACTGGGCGGAGGTCAACACCGCGTCTGACGTATTTAACTGGACCGGCGCCCCCCAGAACATGGATACGTGGATGTCAGAAGGGCAGGCGCACCCTCCCGTAGATATGCTCTACACTCTTGCTTACACGCCTAACTGGGCCTCATCGGAACCTAACGACACAACTTGCTCCAACGCCTCGAGAGAGGGCGGCGGAGAATGCGACCCTCCGCTGGACCTGAATTCCGATGGCTCCGGTACGAATGCAATCTGGATCGCATGGGTCACGGCAGCCGCGCAGTACAGCAAGGCTGAGAAGGATGCCGGGGCGCCCGGATTTTCCTACTACGAGATCTGGAACGAATTCAACAGTTCGGTGTCGTGGAATCCCAAGTACGCCACGACACAACAGTTGGTCCGCATGGAGCAGGATGCGCGTTGCGTAGTCGAAGGCCCACCGCCCAGCATTCCGAACGGTTGCACGGTAAATGGCAGCGTATTCCCGAGCGGCACGGCGATCGATCCCACAGCAAAGATTGTGACCCCGTCGCCGGTTGGGGCGGCGGCCGGTAACAACTTGGGCCAGGTAGCCTCGAGTTTGGCGACCTACTTTTCGACGCAGGTGCCCGCGGGGACTGGATACTTCGGCGGTTCCTTTTCTGACGCCATCGGCTTCCACGGTTATGTCGGCACCGCCACTGCAGTGGGCGCGAACGCCGTCCCGTGCCCAACCCCTGAGAATGTCAACATAGTGATGGCGGACTTGAGTAGCACACTCGCCCAGTTTCCAACGATCACCGCTGGCAAGCCCTTGTTCAACACCGAGGGCGGCTGGAGCCAGGCCCCCAGCGAGGGCTTTACCGACCCGGCCCGCCAGGCCGCATTTCTACCACGCTACCTGCTGCTGCAGGAATCCGACAACGTAAGTCGCGTTTACTGGTTCGCGTGGGATAGCAAAACGGACTCGAGCCTGTACGACGACAGCACGGGTCAGACCACTCCGGCCGCAACTGCCTATGCGGAAGTGAACCAGTGGACTCAGGGCGCGACCGTGAGCCAGGCCTGTACCGCAAAAGGTACAGTGTGGACCTGCGGCTTCACACGTTCAGGCGGCTACTCGGCCGTGGCAGTTTGGGATGCTGGCCAGGATTGCACCACCAGCAGTTGTCTGACTCCAACCGCATTTCCCGCGACAGGGTATGTCGATTATCGCGATGTAGCCGGAAACGTGACCCAACTCAACGGCGCTTCTTCGGTTCAAGTTGGAGCGCAGCCGATCCTCCTGGAAACGGCGCCACTGCCGTAAACAGTGGTCAGTGTTCAGTGGTCAGTGGTCAGTCAAACCAAAAGCTCAATCGGTACCGCAGGTTTTACTCACCACTGATCACTGACCACTGCATTTCATCAGTATGCAGTTTTTTGCGCACTTTATTGTGCACCGAACCCCGAAACTCCGCCATTGACGCGGCTTTCGAAGCATCTTATAATCACGCAGTTTGCACGCGAAGCGCTCCCAGGCGTTTTCGTTTGTCTAGGATTTAATCCCCCTGCCGGAAACTCTGGTGAATCCCAGCCGGCGTAGGCTCTCATCGAGCACGCACGCGTTGGAGTCCCTGGTTAGAGGAATCATCATGCCTTTTTGTTCAAGCAGTTTCTGCCGCAAGACCTCGTCTCGCAGCCACGTTTCTGCATCGCTCTTTTCCCTCAGTACATTGTCGCGCGTCGCCGGCGTATGCGTGCTGCTCTTGGCGAGCGCATTAATTCTCGCAGCGGGCGGCGCCACTACCCGCCCTGACCTGCGCAACAGTTATGGCAAGCTGCCCTTGAGCTTCGAGGCCAATCATGGCCAGACCGATGCTCAAGTCAAGTTCATCGCTCGCGGAGCCGGCTATACGCTCTTCCTCACGCCCGCTGAAGCGGTCTTTTCTCTGCAGCAGAGCCGCGCGGCGAACGGAGTTTCATCCTCAGAGGCCCCAGATAACAACGGCGGCCCTGACTTAGCCGAGGCAGTTTTGAATCCCACGCCGAAGCTGGCGCCCCAGAATAACGCCATCCTGCGTGTGCAACTCGTGAATGCTGACCGCAATGCAACGGTGACGGGGATGGATGAACTTCCCGGCCGGACAAATTACTTTCACGGCAATGATCCTTCGAAGTGGACCACCAATGCGGCAACCTTCGCCAAGGTGAACTACCGCGATGTTTTGAAAGGAATTGACCTGGTTTATTACGGCAATCAGGGCCAACTGGAATATGACTTCGTAGTCTCTCCCGGCGCGGACGCCGCGCTGATCAACCTGAAATTCAACGGCGCACGCAACCTGCATATCGACAAGCAAACCGGCGATTTGGTTCTGCGCGCCGGTAAGGAAGAAGTCCGATTTCACAAGCCGGTCGCCTACCAGAACGATGCAACCGACAGCAAGCGCCTCGTCGCGGCCAATTACGTCCTCGATTCCAACAACCGCATCGGGTTCGCCGTGGGACAATACGACCACAGCAAGTCCCTCGTGATCGATCCAACCCTGACCTACTCGACCTACCTCGGCGGCGGCAGCAACGACTACGGCACCGCCATCACGATCGACGGCACAGGCAGCGCCTATGTAACCGGCTACACCAGTTCAACAAACTTTCCCACGACCAGCGGCGCTTATCAAACCAGTTGCGCTGGTGGCTGCAGCGGCTCCACGGCGGACGCCTTCGTAAGCAAGCTCGATCCTACCGGGTCATTCCTTGTGTTTTCCACCTATCTCGGTGGCACGGGCAACGAATATGGTAACGGCATCGCTCTGGACGCATCCGGAGATGCCTACATCGTCGGGCAGACTTTCTCCACAAACTTTCCTACAACCCCGGGAGCGTTTCAGACCAGCTGCGGCTCTGACAAGTGCGCCAGCGGCTATGCCTTCGTTACGGAATTGAACCCCACCGGCTCCGGCTTAATCTATTCCACCTACCTAGGTGGCAATGGTAAGAACCAGGGAAATGCAATTGTTTTGGATGCATCGAATAACGCTTATTTGACCGGTTATACGCAGTCTCTCACATTCCCCACTACTCCTGGCGCATTTCAGACAACTTGCAAATGCTCTCAGACGGTAGTCTTCGTGACCAAACTCAATTCCACTGGTTCAGGATTGATTTATTCGAGTTACCTGGGTGGAAGTAAAGGGGATGAGGGTTACTCGATCGCGTTGGACTCCTCAAACAATGCGTACCTGACTGGATATACGCACTCGACTGACTTTCCCACAAGTCCCAGCGCATTTCAGAACAAGCTAAATGCGAACGTTGCTGCTTTTGTTACCAAAATTAATTCCGTTGGTTCCGCATTGGTCTATTCAACCTATGTCGGCGGATCGACCTCCGCCACAACTCCATGCGAAGCCTGCGGCACAGCCGTTGCTGTGGATAGCTCAGGAAATGCCTACATCTGCGGGCTGACCGCGGAGTCGAATTTTCCAATCACTCCGGGCGTCTTCCAGACCGTATTCGCAAGCAGTGCCAATGGGCACGACGCCTTTCTTACGAAGCTAAATCCCACTGGCAGCGCGCTCATTTTCTCCACCTATCTTGGAGGCACTGGCGATGATGGCGCCACGGGCATCGGCCTGGATCCTTCGGGCGCTGTCTGGCTCAGGGGTAATACGAAATCGACTGATTTCCCAATCACTCCCGGCGCTTTCCAGACTAAGAATGCAGGCAGCTTCGACGCTTTTGTCGCCGAGTTGAGTTCAACCGGCTCAGCGTTATTGTATTCCACCTACCTTGGCGGTTCCGGCACCGAGTATGGTGGAGCAACGTCCGTCCTGGCGCTGGATAATCAGAATCCACCGAACGTGTACGTAACCGGGTATACCGACTCCACGAACTTTCCGGTCGTCGCGGGGTCGTTACAAACCAGCAACGCAGGCCTGAACGATGCATTTGTCAGTAAGTTTTCTCCCAGTCCGAACGTCGGACTTTCTCCGGGCCTCAATTTTGGATATGTGTCCGACGGCACAACCAGTGCACCTCAGACCATGACGCTGACCAACACTGGCAATACGAACCTTACTGTCAGCAATGTCACCATCATAGGGCCGAACAGCGGCGATTTCGCGGAAACGAATAACTGCACTACCGTCGTGCCCCAATCGACATGCTCGATTATTGTGACCTTTACGCCATCGATCAACGGAGCGGAATCCGCCGATGTGTCGATTACGGACAATGCTCCCAACAGTCCTCAGCTCGGTAGCTTGACAGGCAACGGTCTCGGAAGCGGCCCTGCAGTTATGTTTTCTCCAACCAGCCTGACATTTCCCACTCAGTTGATCGGCACCAGCAGCTCGGCTCAAAGCGTTACGCTGAGCAATATTGGTAATCAGACTCTTACCCTCATGAGCATCTCGATCGGGGCTGGCTTCTTGCAGACGAATAACTGCGGCTCGAGCGTGGCTGCCGGGGCAAGTTGCACAATTACTATCACCTTCAGGCCGACGAAGCCCAACACCACTACAGCATCACTGTCGGTGAAAGACAACGCCGCCGGCAGTCCCCAGACCGTAGCTCTTTCTGGAACTGGAACCTACGTTACCCTGTCGCCCGGTACCTTGAACTTTGGGACGGTTACGGTAGGCAAATCGAGCACACCGCAAGTTGCAACCTTCACCAACACTGCCAAGTTTGCGCTGCCGATCAAGAGTCTTACGATTGGCGGAACGAACGCCTCGGACTATACGGAAACGAATACCTGTCAACCGAGCGTGGCGGCCTCAGCAAGTTGCGACATCACGGTCACGTTCAAACCCACGGCAACCGGCCTGCGCACGGCCGACGTTTCCATCTCAGATGGGGGTGGTGGCAGCCCTCAGACGGTGGCTCTCACCGGGACTGGCCAAACCGCCAAGTAGCAACGGGATGATCGATACGGGGTAAGTCGAGGGGTTGCAGCTATGCAATCTCCGATCCTAACGAACTCGCATTACAGGCTGACGCACTTGGGGCAGTAGGTCGCATTCGGCAATGCCAAATGCCCATTGCCGCAGCGCGGGCTCGTATCCGCCGCACGAACACCTGTGTATAGAATGGCGAGCGCCGCCGAATGTAACGCCATCCAATGACCGGAGAAACCTCGCCAGACCGAGGCTGGTGGGTTCGTACCGCTGCTGCCGCTCGGAATCTTGCCCATGAAGAGCAGAAAATTCACAAAGGCGTAGACGAAAAATGCGTACCACCAAGTAACGCATCCAGTCGGGCGAGCCCTTCAAAACTACCTTCCACAAATCTCTTCGGTTCAAATTCCCGACAAGCCTTTGCGCCACCAAAACGGCGGGGAACCACACGACGAAGATTCCCACGTGCAACATCCAGAAAAAAGCTCCCGGTGCCACACGAGATGAACCCAAAGACTGAGGAAAAGTCCGATGGCAGAAAAACAAACGAAGAGCCAAAGGAAGGGTCTGATCCATTCGGGAACGGAGTTCAACCCCGCGTGATAATCTGCAGCCGGGCAGGTGCTCGACTCTGCAGCAAAACTCGATGTCAGGTTCAAGCAATGCAGAACTAGAAGGTTTAATGGGATTGTAGTGGACAGCGGCCGCCTTATCTTGCAGGTCGCGCACGAACTCGTCAGCTTCCTGTTGCGTCGGAAACTCACGCTTGTAGCGTCCTGAATTTAGAGTCCCGGCAAAGGAATATGAGTATCCGAGTTCGGCGACACAATACCCACGCTTGGTTGTGAATGAAAAGTTCGGCTTGTTCACATCGACCGACTCAATGCGCCCATCAACGACAGGCCAGGCAGATGCTCGCCTACGTCGCAGCCAACGCCAAACCGGAATCATCCATCCGGCCAGGATGAACGCCAACCACACGTAGATCACCCACGGCCATGTGCCTGGATCGGTCCAGTGAAACGGAGCAACAGACATGATGGTTCCAGCAACTTCAGATCAGTGCGTGGTGCTTAGTATGAGCTTGCCGGATTGTAGAACGTAGTGACCATCGTCGCCGGTATGTCAATCGGGTCAGTCGGTTTGATGATCGGATTGTTTCGGCCCGCATCGCTCGGATCGAATACCACAAATCCTACTCCCGGCGAACCGTTCGGCAACGAGTAATCGTCGTAAGGATAGACCGGATTAGTGAATCCTGGATTCACGTTAGACACCCCAGACAGATCCTCACCTAGCCCTTGCCAGCCAGCGAACGTTTCGAACGTCCAGCTCTTCGAGGAGGAGGCGCAGATATTCGGAGAGCTGGCAGTGGTCTGGTAATGAAACGCGTCCGGATCAGTGTTGAAGGTTCCATTCGTCCGCCAGTACAAGTTACTCTGCCAGTTATGCAAGCTGGTAAGAGAAGAGCCGCAGGCGTAATCGCATCCCGACTGCACATAGAAACCACCAGTCGAGGTGAGATCAAAGTAAAACAAATTACTCGAAGTATTGAAGATAAGGTTCGGACCGCCCGAGGGGCACACGTCCGTTAAGTAAGGGTTGCCATTCGCGATCATTCCCTGGCGAGCGTACGCAAAGATGTTATTGGTGACCGTATTGGCCTTGTTTGGAAGTTGCGGGCCGTGAGTCATGTTGATGCCCATGGCCGACACTCGATAAACCAGATTGTTCTCTACCGTAACCAGGCCGGTTGAACCATCGAGGTTGATTCCGTAGCCGCCGTAGCCGTCGCTGTCGATAATCGAAGCGTCGCTCGTATCGTGAATCTTATTGTTCACGATCTGATTCCCGCTCGCGACAAATGCAGACCCGCCGGTAGCGAAGTAAATAGCCCCGCCATCATCCGTAACGCCCTCATACAAGTCGAACACGTGGTTGTAGGAAGCAATGTTGTTGAACGTGCCGGTGGAATTCTTGGTGCCGGGAGAGCACGTAGGCGCGAGACAGACCTCAATACCGCTGTGGTAGCCGTCGTAGATATCGTTGTGAGTGTAGGTGTTGTCGTGCCCGGAGCCCTGCACGATCGCGGGACTGCTCGGAATAACACGGCTGAATCCTTCAAACAAAGTATTTTCGACCGTCGTGAACTGTGGCACGTTCGAGTCGGTGTTTGCCGAAGCAGGCAGAAGGCCGATCCGGATCCCCAATCCCCCGATGTCGTAGAGCGCGCCGTTTTCAAACGTATTGTGAGACGTAGTCGAAGAGTTATCAGTCGTCGTGAACTCAATCCCCGCGCCCGCCGTTTCAGAAATGATGTCGCTATTGAAAGTGACGTATTGGCAGTTGTAGCAGCCCAAAGCCGCCGTCATAAGCGGCTCCTGCTGGGTCGACACATATCCGCCAGAGGCCGACGTGAAGTTGTCATGCTCGAACTGCAGTCCCTGAAAGGTGACATATTGCAAATAAGTCGCTTTAAATACCTGCGTCGACTGCGGAATAATAATGGTGTCAGTCGGCGGATTCTCCCCGGTATTCGCGAGATAGGTCAGTGTCCACGGAGTTACTGACCTGTCGAGAAACCATTGCCCCGACTGAGTCAGCAGGTCTTTGACATTCTCAACCACGTAGCGGTGATTCGGAATGAAGCCATGCACCCCCGCCTGCTGATGAGTCGCACCAGTCAGGTAAACAATGTGGTTGACACTGTCGATGGAGGAGATCCGCATTTTGGGCGTACTCCACAGTTCGAAATCCAGCAGTTCGATATCGCCTGTCGGATAGGGAGCATTCAGGTTTGTCCAGGTAGAACTGACGTCGCCGACGTGATACGTAAAACGATCGAAGCATTCCCATCCACTGCCAGTCACGTACACGGCGCAGTTCGCGTTAGGCGCAGGAGCCGGCGGTGGCGAACCGGCCAGATAAATCGGGCCGACGTTTCGGAGATAAGTTCCAACGGTACCGTTTGTAGATCCGCCCACGCGTGGACGCAACCGCCGCCCGCCGTTATAAAACAAATTCTCGAAGTAAACCGTGCTCTCGGGCAACGTCGTCTGATAAGTGTTTCCGGTCGTATTGGTCCAGCCAGTCACAACCATTCCGCCACTTATCACCGGCGTCTCGTTCGGGTAGTTCTCCCACAGCACTCCCAGCGTGGACGTGCCAGAATCAGCCGCAGTGAAGGTCAGCGCTTGCTGATAATAGTTCCCTCCCTCAATTTGCACCGTGATGGGAGTAGTGCGGCCGTTCGCATTAGCTACAAGAGTCTGCACAGCGGTCTGCGTGTGAGCGATCGAGGCAAATGGTCCATCGGTATTAGTCGCGTTCGGCGCAGCGAGTGTTCCCGACCACGTGTCTTTGCCGTTTGTAGCAATGAAGTAGTCAGATCCCGTACCAATGTTCAGGGGAGCCAACTCGCTCGTGACGCCAGTGTAAGACGCAGTGATCGAAGAGCTTCCATTAGCAACCGCGGTCACCAATCCCGCCTTCACGGTCGCGGCGCCGGAATTCGATGTGGCCCAAGTCGCGGTGGTCGTAAGGTTCTGCGTTGTACCGTTGCTGTAGTATCCCGTCGCGGTCAACTGCAAAGTGTTCCCGACCGACAGCAAGGCAGATCCCGGAGAAATGCTGATTGAAGTAAGTGTGGCGCTCGACGCCTGCCCCGTTCCAGTCAGATTAATTTTCTGGGGGCTGTTGCTGGCACTATCGGTAATGGTCACCACGCCAGTCTGAGTTCCGGTTGCCGTCGGGGTGTATGTCACCGAAATAGTGCATTTGCTTGTCGCAGGCAGTGAAGTCCCGCAAGTGTTGGTTTGAGCAAAGGCGCCGGTAATTGTGATGCTGGTAATCGTGAGTGCCGTCAAATTGTTGTTAGCTAGCGTCGACGTTAAAGGAGCGCTGGTCGTTCCGATCGTTGTCGTGGGGAAGGTCAACTTTGTAGGCGTCACCGAAACGCCCGTAATACCGTCGCCGCTAAGCGTGATTGTCTGTGGACTGTTGGTGGCATTGTCAGTGATGGTGACCACTCCCGTCGCCTCGCCCGCAACGGTTGGGCTGAAGGTAACCGAAATCGTACAGTTCTTCCCCGCTTTGACGGTAGTGCCGCAGGTGTTCGTTTGAGCGAAAGGTCCGGTGGTGGTGATGCTGGTAATAGTTAGCAATACTGTACCGGTGTTTGTGAGAGTTGCCTTCTTTACGGCGCTGGTGGTTCCCACCGGCGTATTGGCAAAGCTCATGCTCGTGGTGGAAAGCGTAACCTGCTGCGCTGTTGCAGCGACGGTCAGCAGCAGAAATGCCAGTCCTGCAGTGAAGAGGTTCAAACGGTGCTTGCTGGGGGCCTGAAAGAAAGCTAAATAATTGCAAATCCGCATATTGCGCTAGTCTCCATCCCAATGTTCAAATCGGCTGCCCTACTATTGCCCAGTTCCACTCAACGGAATGTTTTGGCTCTGGTTGCCGCCCAGGAAATCTGAAACCGTAATGTTGGCGGTTCGAAGTCCCGCGGCCGTAGGGGTGAATGTCACAATAATCGAGCAACTGGATTTTCTGGGCAGACTCGTACCGCAATTATCCGTCTGGGTGTAATCCTTGTTGTCGGCTCCTGTAACAGTGACGCTTTTAATCGTAAGTGCGGTCGTGGCATTGTTGGTAAATGTAATCGTCTGTGTCGCGCTCGACTGACCTATCGTCACAGTTCCAAAACTCAAACTCGCAGGTGTCCAACTCACATAAGTGCCTACACCCGCAAGCGCTACCGTTTGCGGACTGGCCGGCGCGTTGTCCGTAACCACAACCGTACCTGTGCGAGTGTTAATCGTGGTCGGCGTAAACGTAACACTGATGGTGCAGCTCGCGTTGACAGCCACACTTGTACCGCAGTTATTCGTCTGCGAAAAATCGCCGGTGGTCGCGATGCTGGTGATCGTCAAGGCCGCCACGCCAGTGTTCGTGAGCGTCACGTTTTGCGGAGTGCTCGCCGTGCCGACCAATTGAGTTGGGAACGTGAGGCTTGTCGGCGACAGGGTTACCGCCGGCCCACTTCCTTCGCCTACGCCGGTAAGCGTGGTCGTCTCCGGGCTATTCGGAGCGTTGTCGGTCACGGTCACGGTTGCGTTCTCAGTTCCAGAAATCGACGGGGTGAACGTAACGTTAATCGCGCAGGTGGCTTGCGGAGCGACGCTGCCAGACGTACAAGTATTCGTCTCCTTAAAATCGCTGCCATTGGCTCCGCTGATTCCAACCGACGTCACCGTCAGATTCGAATTACCGGTGTTAGTCACAGTAATCGTCATGGGAGCGCTTGTGGTTCCATCGTTCACGTTTCCAAAATTCAGCCCGGGCGACAGCCCAACGTTCGGGCTGGGAGCAAACTTGGTCACATAGCCGTCATAACCGCCCGAATGCTTGGTCTGAAATGCTTCCGAAGTAGTTGGAAACGTCGTGGAGTTCGTATAGCCGGTGATATAAATACCCGGCGGGACCTGATCATCCAGCGCGATCATGGTCGTGGCCAGGCCGTATTCGCTGCCCGCAACTCCGCCCAGATAAGTCGAGTAATTCAACGCCGACCCAGCCGGATTCAAGATGAGGACAAACGTTTCAGAATCCGTACCCGCGGTATAGGTGTTGGAATAAGCGCCAGGAGTCGTCGGAAAATTAGTCGAGAACGTGTTCCCCTTGACGTACGCAGTGCCACTGCTATCCAGCACGATAGAGGTAGCCCCGTCATCGCCCGTTCCACCGATGTAGGTCGAGTAAATCAGCGCAGTTCCCGTGGAGTTAAACTTCGTTACGAAAGCGTCGTGGAAACCGCCCGCATAATTGACTTGAAAGGCTCCGGGAGTAGTAGGAAAGTTAGTCTCCCAGGTCAAGCCGGCGACATAGGCGTTGCCCTCCGCATCCACAGCGATCGACGAGCCGCAGGCTGCGCAAGCGCTCGTGCCGGTGGCACTGCCATTCAGATAAGTCGAATACACCTTCTCTGACGCCGTGGGATTAATCTTGGTGACAAAGACGCCGGTCGTAGCGCCCAGCGTGGTTTGAAAAGCGCCAGGCGTCGTCGGGAAATTCGTGGAATACGTGTAACCCGTCACGTACGCGTTGTCAGTGGAATCGACCGTGATGGCGTAACCAACGTCAGCGTTGTTGCCGCCCAGAAACGTGGAGTACACCAGCGCCGAGCCGCTCGAATTGATCTTCGTCACAAACGAATCAACGAACGTTTCCTTGCAGGAGGCGCACGTAGGCTGAAACACTCCGGGCGTAACTGGAAAGTTGGTCGACTTTGTATATCCCGTGACGTATGCGTTTCCAGCACTGTCGAGCGCAATGGCATCCAGTTCGTTTGTATTCTTTCCTCCCAGATAGGTGGAGTAAACCAGCCCTGAGCCGGTCGGATTCAACTCGGTGATAAATCCGTCACCATCCACGCACGTGCCACCGCCGCAAGCCGGCTGGTACGAACCCGCAGTCACAGGAAAATCCAAAGAAAATGTTGTGCCTCCAATGAACGCATCTCCGCCGCCGTCCACCTGGATGCCGTAACCGTAATCCTTGGTGCTTCCGCCAAGGTAGGTGGAATAAACGAGCGCCGTTCCAGTGGAATTCAGCTTGGTAACAAACGCATTAATGTGTGTCGTACTGCAGGCAGTGCTGCCGCCACAGGTAGGTTGGAACGACCCTGCAGTAGTCGGAAAATTCGTCGATTGCGTGTATCCCGTAACGTAGGCGCTGCCGCTTGAATCCACGGCAATCGCGGTCGCATAATCGTTGCCCGTACCGCCCAGATAGGTCGAGTAGCCGAGCGTCGGGTCGATCACCAGCGCTTTGCTGTGATCATAGGCTCCAAGCTGGAAGGTGACACGGTTCTTTGCATCAAGCACGAAGCTGGATTCGACAAAGTTCTTCGGCTCCGCGGGCGAAGCTTGCTCACTCTCGGTCTGGTACGCCACGGGCTTGTGAAAGCGGACATCGCCTTTGTTTGTGCTCAAGATCAAGTCGCCGGTCTGGCGATCGAGGTGCATCTTTGAAGCGCCCGTGAAACTAACGCCAATTGCGCCAGGATCGCTGCCCGGTGCCACCACAAAGTCGTATTCCAATTGACGCTGGTTTCCGTAATAGACAAGGTCGATTCCCGGATACACGTCGCTGTAGCTGACTTTGCGATAGTTCACTACATTCGTGCGCCAATTGCGCGAATCTTTTCCGAGGAAATAATTTGTCGTACCAGGCAGTTGATCTGCGCCTGCCACTTGCGCATTCTTGTTAGCGCCCACCAGGCGCATGCGAAGCACGGCTCCCGTGCGTGACGGCTCAGGACGCGGCGTTGACAAGTCGCGGAAGCCCGCCATCGGAAGAGCGGCGCTCTCACCCGATGCCGAATGTTTGTTTTTATTGCCGGCCGAAAGAGCCAGCACAGCTTCATCATCGGTAAGAAAAACGGTATACCCAGGGCCGCGCGAAAGGAATTTCACTTTGCTATCGGTCTGGCCTGCGTTGGGTTCGAAGCTGAGAGGCAGTTGGCCGTAGCTCTCCAGAATCTTGCTCTGGTCCACTAAAGCCGGCTTGATTGCCGATGCAGCGTCACCCGGCGCCGCGTGCACGGTTATTCCAGAATTGACTCGAACGACCAGAACTCCCAGCGCCGTCAATAACAATCCGATTGACGCCGTGCGCACAACCGTAGACACAACTGCACCCCGCCCGCGAACAATCCCAGGCAACTTAACCGATAAAGATTTCATGAAGCCCCCTGCTCCCCACAGCTGATGGAACCGCTAAGAAACTGGTAAGTCGGAGATAACGTGCGACAGCAGACTCGATATAAGTCCATCAATAAATTAAGAGCGTCCACACAAACAATTGGCACAGAGCCAGCAGGGTTTTGAACCCGGGCTGGCTCTGTGCCCTAACTGCTAACCTACTTCACCCGAACCGCGCTACCCGGAGCGGCTGTGCCCGTACCGGTCAGCTTAACTTGTTGCGGTCCCGTGGGATCGCCGTTGCCGATGCTCATGGTCGCTGTGAAGGTTCCGACAGTCTCCGGCGTGAAGGCCACGGTGATGGTGCAACTGGAGTTTGCCGGAACGCTGCCGTTGGGGAAGTTGCAAGTGTTGGTCTGGCTGAAGTAGTTCTCGGTGCCATTGATGAAGTTGATGCTTGTAATGGGGAGCGCAACCGATCCCGCGTTCTGGAACGTGACCACCGAAGTGCTGGTGGCGCCGTCGGCAGTGCTCTTGAACGTGATCGACGTGGGCGTAACTTTCACCGCAGTTGCCTCCGCAGTGACCAGCGTACCCGCCCGTCCGACAGTGAAGTCGCCGTTGTAAATCGCCGTTACGCTGGCTGTTCCAGACACCGTCGGGACGAAATAGATGTTGGATGTGCAACTCGCGCCGGGAGCCAGCGTTCCCGGAATGTTGCAGGTGGTGGTCTGACTAAATTGATTCTCGTTTACGCCCGAAAGGATGAGACTGGTGAAGGTGACCGTCACGCCGCTTTCATTGGTGAACGTGGTTGTCTTGGCCGCGCTCGTGGTCCCAACCAACTGGTAGCCGGAGAATGTGATCGTGCGTGGGTTCATCATGATCGGAACGTTGCCCGTACCGGTCTCCTGGTACGCGATCATGCTGCCGCCACTCGTAATCTGCACCTGAGCATCGGCGAATTCCGAAAGCGCAGGATCAAACACGTTAGAGAACGTGCAGGATGCGCCCGCGGCAAGTGTACCCGTGCCCTGCGTCGGGCACGTGTTGGTCTGCGAGAAGTCGGTTGGAGAAGAACCAACGGTGGCAATGGTTCCCATCGTGTAGGCCGTCGTCCCGTTATTCTTCAAGGTGATGGTCTTGGCTGCGCTCGGGTCGCCTGAAGTGATGGTCCCGAAACTGTTGATTGTCGGAGACAGCGTCAGCAGACTATCCAACTGCACAGAAACGAAATTGCCGGTATTGTCTACTGCGGCGATATCCAGCTTGCCGTTTTGGTTGAAATCGCCGATCGCCAATCCGACTGGCGCGCCATTGGTGGGGAAAACAGATTGCGCCTTGAAAGTTCCGTTGCCGTTGCTCACCAACACCGAAGTCGTATTGTCGGTCTCATTCGCAGTGATCAGCGACAGTTTCCCGCTGGAGGTCAAGTCCGCGGCCGCAATCGCGACCGCGCCCAACCCAATCGTGTAGTTCACTTTGTTCTGCAGCGTGCCGTTTCCGTTGCCCAGAAGCACTGAAGCCAGGCCGCCCGAAGTGGCGATCGCGACGTCCAGTGTGTCAGTCGTGCCGAAATTGCCGAGCACTACGCAGGTAGGTGTGTTCGCGGTCGCGTAAGGAACAGCTGTCTGGAAAGTGCCATCGCCGTTGCCCAGCAGAACTGAAACCGTATTGTCGATGCTGTTGGCGACGACCAGGTCAAGTTTGCCGTCTCCGTTCAGGTCGCCAACCGCTACGCCCATCGGCCCGTTGCCCGTGGCGTATTCCACGTGAGTCTTGAATGTGCCGTCACCATTGCCCAGCAGGATCGACACATTGTTGGTCTTGTAGTTGACCACCACGAGATCAAGTTTGCCGTCTCCGTTCAGATCCCCAGTGGCGAGTGCCACCGGCGCGCCGCCAGTCGCCGACGAATATTCTTCATGCGCCCCGAAGGTTCCATCGCCGTTGCCCAGCAGGATCGATGCCTGACTCGAATACTGATCAGCAGTCGCTAGATCCTGTTTGCCGTCGCCGTTGAAATCCCCGTGAATGATCGCGTACGGATTGCCCGGCACCGCATATTGCACCTTCGTCCCAAAAGTTCCAGTCCCAGTACCCAACAGAACCGAAACAGTGTTGTTACCAGTAGCAGCCGCCAAATCAAGATGGCCAGAGCTGGTAAACTCCGTCGTGGTCACATCGTTCGGCGTAACGTCAGTGGCATAGTCGATCTTGGAAAACGCCGCCGTGAATCCGTTCTTGACGATCTCAAAGTACAGGGCGTTCGAAACCGTTCCGGTGCCGTTCTTAACGGTCACCAGCGCGGTGCCGGCCGTAGCCACGTCCGCCGCGGGAACCGAAGCCGTCAATTCCTCAGCCGTCTTAAATGTGGTGGTCAGCGCGGTGCCGTTCCAATCCACAACGGCGTCAGAAGCGAAGCCCGTGCCATACACGGTCAACGTGAATGTGGCTGCGCCCGGAGCCTTCTGCCCCGGCGATAACGGCCCGTAGAGAAACGGAACCTGAGCCAGCGCCGCCGAAGCGCCCAGCGATACGACGATCATCGCCGCCAGGGTTAGGGTTAAGACTTTGGCGAAGCGGCGCGAAACAGTTTCCGCGCCCAAGAACTTTGTTACTTTTTGCTGGGAGGTATTCACGAATTCTCTCCTAATTTTTGAACTTGAAGGTGGTTGAACTGACATTGATGCCCGCTGCTGAGTTTTTCGATAGCAAACAACACTGCTGCCTATCTTGGAGCCCCAAAATATTTTGGACGTATGCTCGGGAGGGGGGGAACAAATGCCAACGCGAGAAACATCAGTTTCGCCGCACGCGCCAGCGCTGTCAAGATGAAGTATTTTGCACGGAGTCTATCGGATAGAGAAGAACGTCTCCGCCCGGCTCCCCGCTATTTCTTTCTACTAGATAAATATCCTCAGGTAGGCCTGGAATGACGAAAAAGCTCCTAAAGGTTCTTCTCTGTGCCTCTGTGCCTCTGTGGTGAATCGCTCCTAAGAGTATGCAAATTTTGTCATCTTGACGCGCGTGGAACTCCGTCATACTCTGCTTAAACGCAGTGTTGCGTTCCGCACTTTCTCTCCCCCGCGGGCATGCACACTTCCAAAAATCCAGGAGCCCAGCTGCGGTAGCTGTCTCCTAATTCAACTCGGAGCGGTCAATGAACCGTCCTAATCTTGCTTCTTGCGTTCGCCTCGGTCTGGTTTGCTTCCTCTTCAGCGCCCTCTTGGTTCTGCCGGCGTCGGCTCAAAAATGGAACCGTTACGGTCCCGGCACGCGTAGCCAGGCTTCCGGTGTTTACGATCCCGTGACCAATACTTTGTTCTCGTTCGCCGGCCAGCATGCGCCGACCAACATCGACTTCAACGACGTTTGGGCCGCGCAGAACTTGATCCCGTCATCCGCCGCGACTCAGGAAAACCTCGAGTGGATCCGAGTGGCGGTCTCGGGAAAGCAGCCTACCGACCGCTTCGGGCAGAGCGCAGTTTACAACCAGACCACCAATCGCATGATCACTTTCGGCGGCGGCACTGGCTTCCCCGGACCTTGCATCAACGAACTCTGGGTCATCACTCATCTCAACGGCGTCGGCGGAGCTCCCGGCTGGACGAAAGAAGCGCCCACCGGAACCTTGCCTCCTGTGCGTGAAGGGCACACCGCCGTCTACGACCCCAACACAAATAAGATGATCGTGTTCGGCGGCACTGATTGCAACGGAGACTACTACAACGATCTTTGGATTCTCAGCAACGCCGACGGATCGACGGCCACGCCCTCGTGGGCCGAGGTCACGCCGATCGGAACGCCACCCAGCGCGCGTACGCAAGCCACCGCCATCTATGACTCCGTGAACAATGTGATGACCGTTTACGGCGGAGGCACCACGGCCACCAGCGTTCTTGGCGATGTCTGGACCCTCACCAACGCCAACGGCGTCACCGGCACGCCCACCTGGACTCAGCTTTCTCCGAAGGGCACCGCGCCCGCCGCGAGAGTCGGCCACAGCGCCGTCTACGATTCCGTAAACAACCGCATGACGATTTTCGGTGGTGGCAACAACCACGGAAAAGTTTTGAACGACGGATGGGTTCTCACCTACCCCAACAACATCGGCGGCACTCCCACATGGAGTCAATCGACCTTTACCGACACCGCTCCCAATCGCGAGAGTCATGAAGCCATCTACAATTCAGTTTCCGGTGACATGGTCATCTTCGGCGGCGACAGTTCCCTGCCGAAGACTTTCACCGACGATCACATCTACATCCTGACCGATGCCAACGGATTGGCGACCGGCACCTGGACTCAGGACGGCCCCGCGCCCCGCTACCATACCAGCGCCATCTACGACACCGTGACCGACCAGATGGTGGTCTTTGGCGGAGACACTGCCACCGGCGCGATCGGCGATATGTGGTCTGTCTCCGGAATCGTTGCTGCCGGCCAAACCGTTACCACCACTCCCTACCACTGGGTACAAGTGTTCCCTTCAGGAACCGCTCCCAGCGCTCGTTACGGCCACGCCGCCGCGTATGATGGCACCGGCAATCACATGATGCTCTTCGGCGGCGGCACCAGCGCCACAGCCTGCTTGAACGATTCCTGGGTGCTCGACGATGCCAACTCCGCCGACGGCGTCCCGTCATGGGTTCAGTTAAGCCCCTCGGGCACGTTGCCTTCGGCTCGCATGAACTTCACCAATCAATACGATCCAACAACCAATACTCTAATGATCTTCGGCGGAGCGAATTGCGACGCCGGATATTTGTCCGACGTATGGGTTCTCAGCAATGCCAACGGCGGCCCCGGAACTCCAACATGGACGCAGCTCTCGCCCACAGGCACAGCGCCCACTGCGCGCGAGAACGCCAGCTCCATCTACGACTCCACCAACAACGTCCTCACACTCTACGCTGGCGATTCCGGCTCAGTCGGTCTTTCCGATGTGTGGACGCTCTCGCACGCCAACGGCTCCGGCGGAACTCCGGTTTGGACGCACATCGTGCCCACCGGCACCGCCCCAGCGGCTCGCACCGGCCAGGTTTCTGTCTACGACTCCAAGGACAACCGGATGATTATGTATGGCGGAAACAATTCGCTGACCGGGACCGCCTATTACGAAGACACCTGGATACTCACCTTTGCCAACAACATTGGAGGAACGCCAGCGTGGATTTCCGAAAAGGTAAGCGGCACCGCTCCGCAACGCCACTTCTCCTCCGCCTTCTACAGCTCAGCCGACAATGACTTAATTATTTTCGGCGGAGAGAGCATGATCGCGACCTCGCCCTGGGATGACCGCACCTTCATCCTCACGGTAGCCAACGATCTGTGAAGACATTCTTCCGCAAGGAAGGGAAGCTTTGAAAGGGCGCGGCTTCAAGCCGCGCCACAAAGCCCTCAAGTCAGAGCAGATCTCGAAAAGGGCACGAATTTATTAGTGCCGTTAAAGCGCTGAGAATGACCCGCGCTTTAGCGCCTGAGGTTCGCATTGGATTCCGGGTAGCGCAACTTCAGCGCTGCGATAAGTGCTTTATTTTTTCAACGTGGCTTCAGCACAGCGGCTAACGGTTCTTGCCCTGCACTACCCCGTGAGACCCCGTGTCCTCCGTGGTAAAGACTGTGGCGCTGCAAGCTTCCATCCCTCCCCACACAATAAAATGATATAAAACTCTCACCCCGAAAGGCAGGTCCGCATGCCAACCACTTTGTCGAACAAAAAAGTAGCCGTCCTAGGCGCAGGAAAACTAGGAGGCATAATCCTCCAGGCGTTACTCCGCGAAGGCTTGCTCTCAAGAGAGCTCACCCGCGCCACCGTGCGCCACTCCGACCGCGCCTTCCGCCTCGCCGAAAAACTCCGCATCGAGGTCGGCACCGACAACCTGAAAGCCGTCCAGGGTGCAGACATTATTTTCATCTGCGTCAAACCGCAAACCGTGCAGGAAGTCCTCGAAGAAATCCGTCCCAGCGTCACGCCAGGCCAACTCATAATCTCGGTAGCTGCTTCCGTGCCCACCAGCCAGATCGAAAGCGTCCTCGGTGTGAAAGTTGCCGTGGTGCGAGCCATGCCCAACACGCCCTGCGCCCTCGGAGCCGGCATGACCGGCCTCTGCAAAGGCAGCCACGTCTCTCAGGATGAAATCGCGCTAGCCTGCCTGCTGTTCGACGTAGTAGGAAGAACGGTAGTAGTGGACGAGAAGCACATGGACGCCGTAACCGGCCTCTCGGCCAGCGGTCCCGCATTCATCTACATCATCCTCGAATCACTGGCCGAAGCCGGAGTAAAAGTAGGCTTGCCCCGCGACGTAGCCACACTCCTGGCGGCGCAAACCACAATGGGCGCAGCCAAAGTCGTGCTCGAGACAGGAGATCATCCCGCGTTGCTAAAAGACGCAGTAACGACCCCAGCCGGCTGCACCATCGACGGCATCATGGAACTAGAAGAAGGCAAGCTCCGGGTAACGCTAATCAAAGCAGTAGTAAAAGCCACCCAACGTGCCAAAGAACTGGCCTACACCAGCTAGCCGACTCCCTTCATGTAGCCGCGGAGCGGCGAAAGAATGCAGCCCACGGCGTAAGCCGTGGGTACGAAGCGGAACAGGAACCAGCCCCGAAGGGCCGAAAGATGAGGGAGCCGCGGCTCTTGCACAAGCTCAATGCTATGATTCGCCCATAGCGATGCGCCCCCAGCCCGACCCTCCACACGATCAAAACCGATACGTCCATCGCTACGCCGCCCCTTTTCTCACCGCACTAGCCCTCATCTACGCACTGCTAGCTGGCCTGCACACCCTGCAAGACTTCGACCTGGGCTGGCAGCTAGCCACGGGACGCTGGATCCTCCACCACCATCAACTTTTCTCCACAGACGTTTTCTCCTACACCGCGCAAGGATCCCCGTGGATCTACCCCGCGCTCTCCAGCATCGCCTTCTATCTAACCTATCTAGCCGGAGGTTACGCGCTGCTCTCCTGGCTGGGAGCGATAGCCTGCGCAGGAACGATCGCGCTATTGCTGCGTCGAGACACCATCTCAACCTGCGCTCTGGCGCTCATAGCTATACCCCTGATAGCAAACCGCGCCCAACCCCGGGCAGAGATGTTCACAGTAATCCTGTTCGCAGCTTTTCTGAGCCTATTGTGGAGGCACTATCGGACCGGACGTTCACCACTATGGCTGCTCCCAATCCTCATGGTCGCCTGGGTCAACCTCCACCTAGGATTCATCGCAGGCCTAGCCCTGTGCGGCGCTTACGTCCTGCTGGAATTACTGGACCTTCCCTTCGCAGAAACTCGCCCACCCGCGAGGGCGAGATTAAAGCACGCCTGGCCATGGCTAGCCCTTAGCGCGGTTGCAACGCTGGTCAATCCATGGGGAGCAAACATCTATATAGCTCTAAGCAGACAGGCCCAAGCCCAGAGCCTTCACAACCTGTGGGTGGTCGAATGGGAAAACATTCACCCGTCATGGGCCAGCCTCCGCCAGGCACTGGACTGGCGCGATCCGCAAAGTTCTTTCTGGTGGCTGCTGGCGGTCGCTGTGGTCTGCGCCGGCCTAGCCCTATGGCGCAAGCACTTCGGAGCCGCGATTATTCTTCTCGCCTCCGCATACCTAACCATCCAGCACGTCCGCCTGCAAGCCCTGTTCGCCTGCGTCGTAGTCGTCCTGGGCGGATCGCTCCTCAATGAAGCTTGGCAAGCCGTCGCAGCGCGATCCCGAACGGCAACGGCCATTTCGAGACGGCTCGTATCGAAACAAAAAACACAGAGCGCATGGACCAGCGCAACCCTCCTGCTCCTCACAACCTCACTCACCATCCTAACCGGCATTCGTTCCTACGACCTCATCACCAACCGCCACTACCTGCGCTCCTCTCAGCTGTCACTCTTCGGCACAGGACTCTCGTGGTGGTTCCCCGAACGCGCAGTCGATTTCATTCAGCGCGAAAACTTGCCCGCAAACATTTTCAATACCTACAGCCTCGGCGGCTACTTAACGTGGAGACTCTCGCCCGGCTACCTCGACTACATTGATAGCCGCGCCATCCCCTTTGGCCCGCAACTTTTCTTCCGCGCCTATGACCTGAGCACCCAACCTCCCGACTCGCCCGCCTGGCAGCAGGAAGCGGACGCTCGCAACATCAACACCATCATCGTGTCCCTGGCTCGTTACGATGGCATCACTTTGTTCCCGCAGCTCCCAGCATTCTGTCGCAGCCAAACCTGGCGTCCCGTCTACATGGACGAAGTGTCTGCCATCTTCCTGCGCCGCACTCCGCAAACCAATTCGCTCATTGATCGCCTGCAAATTGATTGCGGCAAAGTCTCCTTCAATCTCTCACGCGATCTCAACGCAGCGAAGACTTCGCGTGACAAAGCTGAGCTGTTCAACTCCTTCGCCAATGCCGCTGGACTTCTCTACAGTCTCAATCGCTACCCTGAGGCACTCGCCTATCTGGATCGCGCGCAAAACATTTTCAGTGACAACGCAAACCTGCACCTCACGCGCGCGCTCGTGCTCGAGCACACAGGCCACGCCGCAGAGGCTGAGTCAGAGTTTCGCACCAGCCTGCGCATCGAACCACGCGATGAAAGCTGGCTTGACCTCGGGCTGTTCTACCTGACTGAAAAACGCTATGCCGATGCGGTTGAGATCTTCAAGCGATCGGCAGAGACTTCCTCGCGCCCTCACGACCTGTGGATGCTGCTCGGACAATCCTACTTGCAGGTGCATCAGCCAGAACAGGCTCTGGTGGCCTTCGACAAGGCCGAGGCCTCGAGTCCATTTCGCGATGAAGGAGAATCTCTGGGCGCGAATTTCAATTCGATGATCGCAACCGGCCGCGCGAAAGCCTGGTATCAACTGGGGGACACGGCTCGCGCTGTCAGCTTTCAGGAAGACGCTGTGAAGTTGGCGCCGAATGATGCCAAGCTGTGGCTTGGTCTGGCTGACCTCTATGAAGCGGAAGGACGCACCACGCTAGCCGAGCAGGCGAGGCGGCGCGCCGCGGGGCGGTGAGCCGGGGCTGAAACATTTGTACATACAAAATGCTCCAGTTGGAACATAACTCCAGTATGTTCCAGTGGAACATTGTGTATGTGCAATAATGTACATTGAATACTATATGTACAGTTGCCCCTAAGCGATAGAGGTTGCTGGAGTTGAGGAATCTGCCTGGAACGGGTTGCGACTTGCTTAGCTGGGGACGCGCAAGAGTGGATGGCGGCGGCTCCCTTCGCAAAGAATGCGATTGTCAGATGCGTGCGTAGGTTCGGCTCCGAACTATGGTGTCCGGATCGAACACAAAAGGCCGCGTTCAATTAAACCAATTCTTGGCTCAACCAAACGCGGCCCATAGTTTCCAGCGTTACCTTTAACTTCTCGAACTTACAGCGAGCGCAGGAAGTCGACCAGATCCTGCTGGTTCGTCTTGCTCAGGTTGTTGAAGTTGACGACCGTCTGGTTCGCTTCTGACTGCACGTAGCTGGTGTTGGCCACGCTGTAGTGATCTTCGATCGCGGTCACGATGTTGGCGGTACGACCATCGTGCAGGAACCAGAGGCGCTGCCCGATGCCCCACAGTGGCGAGGTGCGGAATTCATCCGGACCCGCTCCACCCTGCGGCAGGCCATCGGCCAGCCCAGGCCCCATGTGATGCACGATCAGGTCAGAGTAAAGGCTGATGGTGATGCTGTCCAATGCCGGCCGTGACGTATGGGGCGTGGTGAACGAAGTGGTGTGGCAGTAAACGCAACCGGCGTTGGTGAACTGCGTCTTGCCGTTCTTGGTAGCGCTGCTGGAGGGTCCGGGAGTTGGCGGATTCAGCCACTGAATAAAGTACTCCGTGCGCGAGTAATCGCCGGGGAACATCTCCGTCAGGATTCCCGGCGTGAAGTTGGTGACCGTCTCCGGTACGGGGTTGAAGAGGCAACCCGCGGTCTGGTTGATCTCCGTGGGGTAGGTCTCGTTGGTGACGCCCATTTCCACGTTCATTTGCAGCGCGGACATCAGCAGCGTAGAGCGCACCTGCGCCTTCCATCCGAAGCGCTGAATGCTGCCATCGTTGCCGCTGTAATTCGGATGTCCTGTGATCCCGAGCGATGCCTTCTCGGTGAGGTTCGAATTCATGTTGTCGATGATGGCGATGTTGCGCACCACTTCGATCAGCCCATCTCCGTAGGTCGGAGTCACCTGGCGAAGCACCAGATTGCCTTCCGTCGAAGCCTGGTTGAAGTTCGGCTGCGCAAGCGTGCAACCCGGAGCGTCGGCGCGGCCCTGAATCGTGAACAACTGATGTACGTTTCCGTCAGGGATGGTCGTGCCCGGCTGATTGATAAAGCGTGCTTCCAGGATCGGACCGGTTGAAGTCTCAAAGAACGGCATCGAGTTGCTGGCGCCGTTGTACTGGTAAACATTGAACAGAGGATTGCTTGGCGGGCTCGATCCGCCAGCCGCCGGATAGGCGTGGCAGGTCTGGCAGGAATTGGCATTGAACACCGGCCCCAGTCCGCCATCTGTGGGAGACGTCACGACCACGTCGTGAACGCGGTCGAATTCGGCGGTGATGCTGGGCTCAATCTGCACTTCGTTGGCGCTCAGCGTGCCGAGGAAGCCGCCAGCAGTGGCCGGCAGCGGTCGAGGACCGGGGTCCGTCGCCGTGGGGCAGGGCGATGGCGTACACGTCCCGCCTTTCACAGATTTCGGCAAGTAGGTAGTGGCGCCCGCGGCTAGCAGCAGCAACAAGGCCAGAGGAAGAATGCTCTTCAACCACTTATGCTTGCTGAGTTGAGCCTGCACTCGATTCATTTTCGTCCACAATGACATAGCAGTCCCCTTAATATTCGTCATGCCGAGCCTTACAGCGAGCGCAGGAAGTTGATGAGATCCTGTGCCTGCGTATTCCCATCAGTCCCAACCGTTGTGGGCAGATTGTTGAAGTTGGTGATGACCGCGTTCGCCTCGGAGGCTGGATAAATGCCGTTGCCCAGGCTGTAGTGATCTTCAATTGCGGTCACGATGTTGTTGGTGCGCGCATCGTGCAGGAAAAATTGACGTTGGCCAATGCCCCACAACGGAGCGGTGCGGAACTCATCGCCGCTGGCCGCGCCCTGCGTAACGTTATCCGCCAGGCCCGGTCCCATGTCATGAACCAGCAGGTCCGAATAGAGCGTCGCGGTCTGGTTGCTCAGCGCGGCGATCGATGAAGGCGAACTGGTGAACGAAACGTTGTGGCACAGATTGCAGCCGACGCTATTGAACACCGCGAGACCGTTGGTGGTGGAAGTCGTCGGCGCCACAGGCGTCGGCGGCTGCAGGAAGCGCATGAACAGAGAGAAGCGCTCGAGATCGCCGGGGAAGTTCACTCCAACTTTAGGAGCTTCGCCCGTATCGTTGCGGTCGTCAGGAACGCCCTTGGTTTTGTTGGTTCCAGGCGCGACCGGGAACGGCGGCAGGCAGGTCGGATAAGTTTCGTCGTTCTCGCTGGGGAAGGCTTCGTCGCTCACGCCTTCTTCCACTGTGTAAGCTTCGCCGGAGAAGGTAATCATCGACTTATGCTGAGCCTTCCAGCCGAAGCGCGCGATGGTGCCGTCATCGGACTGATTCGGATGTCCCGTAATTCCCAGCGTCGCCTTCAGCGGAAGGTTCGCATTCATATTGGCGAGGATGGATGTTTCAGGAATCAGCTCCATCAGTCCCACGCCGTACGTAGGCGTTACCTGGCGGAAGATAATGTCGTTCGTCGACTGCGCCTGTGTGAAATTCGGCTGAACTTCCTGAGTGCAACCCGGAGCGTCCGTGCGGTTGGAAATCGTGAACATCTGGTGCACGCTGCCATCGGGCGTCACGCCGTCAGATAAGTAAGGAAAGCGCGCTACCATGGTCGGCCCGTTCGTGGTGATGAAATAGGGCATGGTGTTGGTCGCGCCCATGAGCTGGTAAATGCCGAACAGCGGATTCGTCGGAGAACTGGAACCGCCGACCGCAGGGTAAGCGTGGCAACTATTGCAGGAGTTGGAATTGAAACGCGGGCCAAGGCCGACGGTCTTTACCAACGGTCCGCCCGCCACGAAGTTCACCTCGGTGAAAATCTGCGTGAGACGAGTCGTGATCGCGTTCTGATTGGTGGTCAGCGCCGAATAGAAGGCGCCGGCGTCAGCAGGCAATGGACGCGGTCCCGGATCGGTGGGGCACGGGTTCGAGCCGCATCCCGACGACTGGCCATGAGCCACGGTCGCAGGCCGCGAGATCAATAAGGTGGCGGACAACGCCATCAGCAGCGCCACAGTTAAGAAGATCGAGAGGCGTTGACGGGAACTAAGTCCTGAGTTTGTCTGCATAGGAGAATCGTCAATTCTGCGCATGGATTTCCAACCTGTTCTCAACAAGCGGTTCGGTCACAGCCGCTTACTTTGCGGCGGCTTTACGAGGAATTTTTTTGGGGGAAAATCTTTTGGCGCACGTGTTTACACGCCGAATGAACCTTACCGTATTACAGGCGACAAAACGTGTCAATGAGACAATCTTCTCCGTGAAGAATCTTGCATACTAAAGTAACGTCGCTCCAATGGTCGCGTTTACCTTGAGGTCATCACGGTGGCGCGTAAGATAATTATCCCGGCACTGGCACATTCGGGCCATTTACCCCCTGAGCGCCGCCGAATACGCTGTTTCCAAGAATTGATCGGGTAGGAAACTTCCCGACCTTCTGGTCGGTTTTGCACCTTGTCTTTTTCCCCTAAGAAAACCTTCTCCCAGCAAAATGTTGGGAGACGAATGGCTCCCGATTGGGATTCGCATGAGGGCTTTCCGCTATGGCTCAATTGACCAGCTTTCCGCAGCGAGAAAAAGAAAAGATTCGCGTCCTGGCTGCAGATAACACCTCCATGAACACGCAATTGTTGGTGGAGGCCCTAGCCCGGGAAGGCCAGTTCAGTGTCTCCGGCTCAGAATCGAAGGCTGACGATATTCTCGCTCGCGTGAAGAAGGAGCATCCGCACGTCGCGCTGATCAGCGCAAGGCTGTCAGATCACTCCGGGGCCGGATTCGCCCTGTGCCGCGAAATTCTTTCCGCTTCTCCGGCGACACGCGTGATTCTGCTTCTGGATTCTTCCGAACGCGCGCCCGTGATCGAGGCCTTTCGCGCCGGAGCCCTCGGTATTTTTTCCCGGACGGAACCTCTCAAGTTGCTTGCGAAATGTATTCTCTGCGTTCATCACGACGAGGTGTGGGTCAGCAGCCGCGAACTTCATTATCTGTTGCAAGCTCTCGCCGAGCCTGCTCCCATCCGGCTCAACAACGTGAACGGAAATGCGCTGCTCTCCGCGCGCGAACTCGAAGTTGTCAGCTGTCTCGCCGAGGGACTTACGAATCGCGAGATCGCTCAGCGCCTCACGCTCACGGAACACACTGTGAAAAACTATCTCTTCCGAATCTTCGACAAGCTCGGAGTTTCAAGCCGTGTCGAAGTCGTGCTCTACGCGTTAAGCGGCGGCGGACCTGCGCCCCGCCAATCTATTTCCATCTCTCGCGCGAAAAAACAAAACAGCCTCGCGCCGATCATCGACCCCGCAGCTTCGCCAGTCCACGCTGCTAGAAGCTTAAGCCGCTTCTCATAAATTGTTGTTGCAGTTCATATGTCGTTCGACATCTGTAATCCCTAGCCACGCTCGATAGAGTCCTCTCATGGACTCTCAAAACATTGAGCGTCCTTTCGAATCCCCCTTCGAGAGGTATTTAAAATGTTGTCCGACGCATTTCCCCCGGCTCGCGATCGCCAGCCATCTGATCGATCCGAGCGTTTTCAACCACTCTCTTTAACCATCTCAAGATTTTTCCTTGCCCTGCTCATCGCTTTCTCAGTGATCAGCTTCGCTTCTGTTGCCAGCGCGGCCGAGGCTCAGGCAAACGCATCCAACAAAGGCCTGAAACTTTCAGGAACTCTTCCCGGCGGCGAAGTCGGCGTGACTTTCAGCGCCACATTAACCGCCAGCGGCGGAACCGCTCCTTACACGTTCTCCATTTCCTGGGGAAAACTTCCAGCAGGCTTGTCTCTCGGCACAAAAACCGGAACCATTTCCGGCCAGCCAACCGAAACAGGAACTTACAATTTCGGCATTCACGTCAAAGACTCCTCAGACCTAGCCATAGGAGAGCCCTTCGCGATTACAGTCGCTAAGGCACCCGCCGTCGTGCTGACCATCGCTCCCACGACTGCAACCGTGGCCTCTGGCGCGTCCACGCAATTCACCGCCACGGTCACCAACAAATCCAACATAGCTGTAACCTGGTCAGCTTCGCTAGGGACGATCTCCAGTACCGGCCTCTATCAGGCGCCCATCGTTACCTCGAATACCGCTGCCACTGTGACCGCGACCAGCGTCGCTAATACTACGAAATCCGCGACGGCGGCAGTAACGGTAACTCCGCCTCCAGTCAGCATCACCACAAAATCTTTGTTAACTGCGACCGCCGGCACTGCCTACTCGAGCACACTGTCCGCCACCGGAGGCAAGCTCCCCTACACCTGGACGCTCTCTTCCGGATCCCTGCCCAGCGGAATCACCGTGCTGTCAGCCGGATCGATCTCGGGAACTACTTCGCAGACCGGCTCCTTCACCGCCACCATCGAAGTCACAGATTCCTCGTCGCCGAAACTCACTTCGTCGAAATCTCTCACTCTCACCGTGAATGCTGCGGTGGCAGTCACCATCACTCCCACAACTGCCAGCGTGGCCTCCGGCATGTCCACGGAGTTCACTGCCTTGGTCAGCAACACACCCAACGTAGCCGTTACCTGGACCGCTTCTCGGGGAACGGTTTCCACCACCGGCCTGTATCAGGCGCCAACAGTCACCTCCAACACCTCGGCGACCGTGACCGCCACGAGCCAGGCTGACACAACCAAGTCTGCAACGGCTTCGGTCACCATAACTCCGCCGCCAGTCACCGTTACAACAACATCCTTATCGAACGCGACCGCGGGCGCGGCCTACTCGAACAGCTTAACCGCCACGGGAGGCACAACCCCGTATTCCTGGTCACTCTCTTCCGGAACGCTGCCCAGTGGTATCACCATTCAGTCCTCTGGATCGCTTTCCGGAACTGCCGCGAAGACCGGCACCTACAACATCAGCGTCGAGGTCACCGATTCCTCTTCGCCGAAACTCACCGCGTCGCAGTCGCTCACTCTGACTGTCGCCGCCGGCAACTCCGGCGGACCCCTCCCAGCGCCAATCTACTTCGGATTCTCGGAGTCCAATACGGAAAGCTCCGACTGGCCAACCGTAAACTTTGGCATGCAGCGCTTCTGGGATTCCCCTCCGTTGCAATGGCCATATCTGAACACCGCTTCGGGGGTATTCGACTTCACCAACCTCGACACGGATCTCGCCCTGGCCTATACCCAAGGCGCGAAGATAGGCATGTATACGCTCGCTCGAACTCCGCCGTGGGCAACGTCCAATCCGAACGACACAACCTGCAATTACTCAGGCACGGGGAGTGGCAACGGCAACGGCGAGTGCGACCCTCCAAGCGACCTGAACTCCGATGGCAGTGGAGCCGACGCCATCTGGAAGGCGTGGATCACTGCAATCGCGACCCACGTCAACAGCCCGGGCTACACCGCAACCCACGCCCACATTATGTATTGGGAAATCTGGAACGAGCCCGATACCAAAGCCTTCTTCGCCGGCAGCATCGCCCAATTGGCGCGGCTTACCGAAGATGCCAATTGCATCATCACAGGCCGCGGCGTGATTCACGAGAATGGCAACGGAACATCCGTTCCCTGCACGGCAACCGCGATTGACCCCACGGCGCAGATCGTGATGGCCTCGGCACACGCTAAAGGCGCGGCGCTCAAGTATGGACAGAACGAACTGTATTGCGATGACTCCCCTTCAACCTACCAACTGCCATGCCCGAATCCCGCGAACGCGATATCGACGGCGGTGGATATTATCAACTTCCACATGAAGCCGGGAAACGAAAGCGGCAACAATTGCCCGGCCCCGACTCCATGCACGGTGGAATCAGCCATGCAGTGGTATGTCGCAAACATCCGCGGCATGTTGCAACCAGCGGATCTGTTGAAACCCTTGTGGGATGGTGAAGCGCAGTATTCAAGCTCCGGATTCAGTGGCGACTATCTCACTGACACAGATTTGGCGGCTTCTTTCATGCCGCGCTTCTATCTGATCAACTGGACCCTCAACATCTCTGGAATAGCCTGGTACTCGGCCAATTCCCAGGCCGAGCCGGTAGAGGCGCAAACCTCCTATCAGCAGACCTATAACTGGCTCTCCGGAGCGTCTCTCACCACACCCTGCGCCGCCACCGGCACAGTATGGTCCTGCGGAATCTCCATCTCCGGCAAGCCCTACCTTGTTATGTGGGACACGTCGCAAACCTGCGCCAACGGTTCCTGCAGCACCGGCAGCCAGGTCGTCTCATCGGAGTGGACCACGTACCAGGACATGACCACAGCGAGCACTCCAATCACGATCTCAGGAGGCATTGTTCCAGTAGGAATCAAGCCAGTGATACTGAACTAGAGCTACTAATAAAGGAGGAGTTGCATGAACTGCGTTCGGGAGGCACGGCGTCAGCCGTGCCATCCCGAGCCAGTTCGGAAAAACGCATCAGCGGTTGCGCAAGAATTCACAAACGCCTGCATCACCGCGGAAGAGCAGCGCTCCAGCGCCGCGATTAGTTCGGAAGATGATCGGGCTTAAGCTCGAAAGCCGCTCCTGTCGGCCCTCTAAACGGTTACCTTCCTGCAAAATTCCTGGAATCCGACTAATCCACCGCATGTACTTTCGCTCATGCCTGCCCACGACCCTTCGGCATCTGTCAGCCTCAACGCACCCTTTATAGAGTTCACCTCATGGATGCTTAACCGTTGAGCGTCCACCGAGACCCCAATCGAGAGGTGGCTGGATGTCGCAACCCGCAATCCCCCCGGCTAAGAACAACTGGCGCTCGCGTCGAGCCGATTTACCGCAATGCGCAATTCTGATTACGTTGGCAGCCGCACTTCTCTGTCTTTCAGGCTGCGCCGGCGTTTCCACCGCGAGTCCAGCTTCATCGTCGAATAATCCTCCCGCCGTAACAGTAACCGTTTCGCCCGCAACGGCGACCATGGCCTCCGCCGGAACCATGCAATTCACCGCTCTGGTATTGAATACCTCGAACACTTCCGTAACCTGGTCCGCGTCCAAGGGCACGATTTCAAGCAGCGGTCTCTATCAGGCGCCATCGGTCACATCTTCTACAAAAGTTACCATCACCGCGACCAGCGTAGACGATACCGCCAAGACCGGAACCGCTTCCGTGACCATAACCGCAGGCACTTCGTCGCCAGGACCACTCAGCATCGCAACTAAATCCTTGCCGCCCGCGACCGCCGGAACCGCCTACGCCAGCCCGTTGAGCGCCGCAGGTGGCAAAGCTCCCTACAACTGGAGTCTGGCCTCGGGTACGCTGCCCACTGGAATCACCGTGGGCTCGTCCGGATCGCTCGCCGGAACTACCACCCAAACCGGACAATTCACCTTTACCGTACAAGTGACCGATTCCTCATCGCCTCAGCAAACCGCCACGCAATCTCTCACCCTGACAGCAAACGCATCCACGGGGAGTGGTAACTTTCCGCCAGCCAGTTATTTCGGATTCTCCGAGTCCGATACAAACGGCGGCGGCTGGCCGTCTGAGAGCTACGGCATGCAGCGCTTCTGGGATTCTCCTCCAGACCAGTGGCCCTCGCTCAACACCGCCTCGGGTGTATTCAATTTCGCCAGCCTGGATTCAGATCTTGCCCTGGCATACTCCCGTGGAACCATGGAGGGAATGTATACATTAGCTCGCACTCCAACCTGGGCGAGTTCCAATCCCTCGGATACAACCTGCAGCGACACCACGGGTCTGGGAGGCGGCGACGGCGAATGCGATCCGCCAAGCGATCTCAACAGCGATGGCAGCGGCCCCAACGCCATCTGGAAAGCCTGGATCACCGCCATCGCAAGCCACGTCAATAGTCCCGGCTACACAGCTACGCATGCGCACATTAAATACTGGGAAATCTGGAATGAGGTCGACACCAAGCTGTTCTGGGTAGGCAGCATCGCACAGATAGCCCGCTTGACCGAAGATGCGAACTGCATCATCACCGGCCGCGGTGTGATTCACGAAAACGGAAATGGCACCGCCACAGCCTGCACCGCGACCGCCATCGATCCCACGGCGAAGATTGTGATGGCTTCCGCGCATGCCAAGGGCGGAGCTCTCACCTACGGGCAGAATGAACTCTATTGCAACAATTCCCCTTCAGGAGATGCGTTGCCCTGCCCCAACCCGGCAAATGCAATTGCAACGGCCGTCGACATCATCAACTTCCACATGAAGCCCGGCAACGAAACTGGAAACAATTGCCCGGCGCCCACTCCCTGCACTCCGGAATCGGCGATGCAGTGGTACGTCTCCAACATTCACGGCATCCTGCAACCGGCGGAACTGGCCAAGCCTTTGTGGGATGGCGAAGCGCAATACTCGTTGACCGGCTTCACCAACGCGTACACCGATCCCGACATGGCGGCCTCGTTCATGCCGCGCTTCTATCTGATCAACTGGTCGCTCGGCATCAATGGCATGGCGTGGTACTACGCCGATTCCCAGGCCGAGCCCGCATCAGCCGAAACGGCCTACCAGCAAACCTACAACTGGCTGGTGAACGCAACACTGGTGAATCCCTGCACAGCCGTCGGCACGGTTTGGTCCTGCACCATCTCCAGCTCCGGCACGCAGTCTCTAATCATGTGGGATACCTCGCAAAGCTGCGCCAACGGAACCTGTACCACCGGCAACCAAACGGTTTCGTCAAAATGGACGCAATATCAGAACATGACGATCGCCGGCTCGCCCATCACCATCTCGGGAGGCGTAGTTCCAGTAGGAATTCAGCCGGTCTTACTGAACTAGCGAATCTTCGCGTCCTCCGCGGATGTTCTCCGCGCACTCCGCGTTGAAGCTATTTTTTTACTAGCGATTTCTTTTCTTTGACTTCGATACGAAAACATCAGCCGGAAGATTGAAGCGAGCGCTTAATTTCCGCACTTGTTCCAGAGTCAGGTCCCGTTGTCCCGCCAGGAACATCGACACTGCACTCTCCGAGCCAAATTGAGGAATCAGGTCACGCTGCCGCAGATTCTGCTTTTCGATGAGAAATCGCACGACTGAAGCCGGATCCGCCGCCGGAATCGGATTCCGCTGCCGCTCATAACGTTCCACCAGCAAAGTCAGCAGTTCGATTGCCTCTACCTCATGGCGAGAGGGACGCTCCAGCGCCGTTAGTTGGAACAGAGCCTCGGTGTAAGCCTCAAGTTCCGCATCATTGTGTATGACGCGCGGAGCGCCGTGCGCCATCATTTTTGCCGGGTTCGCGAGAGCTGTGCTCATCTCGTTCCAAATCTCCTGTCCCACTTACTGCGATTGTCATACTCCTTGTGCGTTAAGAACGATCGGATGTAGACGTGCCCTCCAGTGTGCCTTTGATCCATCGTCTTTGCGTAGTGGATCACGGTGATCATTCTGTACCGATTCTGCCTGATGTTTAACACCGCATAGTCATCCACAGAATCGGCGTCTTTAAACACGCGGCGAACTTCCGCAAGGTTGTGCCAACGGACTGCCTCGACAATGCCCACCCACGCCTTGATTTCGTTCGCCGCATCTGGGCAGGTTTCCATCGCCTCGTTCAGATGCTTGCGCGTAACGATATGCACTGCCTCAGGGTACTTCACATAATGTGAAGTTGTTAAGGAATATCGCGGTCACAGTGGGGACAGTCGCTCGGATTCCCTATTGCTCGAAGATATAAGTCGCGCCGTCGAACTCGTTGTAGCGGGGCGCTATCGCCACAATCGCGTCTCCCGAGACTGCCACGGCCGAGCCCAGCCCCGAGAGCGTCTCTCCTTTGAGCGCGGTCATTTCGGCGGTTTGCGTCATGTTGCTCCATCCCCCGGCCGGCTCCGTAAACAGATAAACCTTCCCCTGCCCGACATTGGAATTCACTTCCGCAAAGGGCGCTCCCACCACAATCGAGCTGCCGCTGACAGCCACGCCATCGCCGAACCAAGCTTGGGCGGTCGGATCACTCGCGGTGAGTTGAGCGGTCGGGTTCATGTCCATCCAACCGCCCGCAGGTTCCACGAACACATAGGCGGTTCCTGCGTTCGTGATTCCGTCTTCCGGGCTATAAGTAACCCCAAAGGCAACCGTGTTGTCATTGATGGCGATGTTGCCCGAGCTGATGTGCCGCACCTGATTCTTCGCGTTAAGGACGGCAGTCTGGGTCATGTTCGTCCAGCCTCCCGCCGGTTCGGTGAACAGATAGGCTCGATTGGGAAGCCCCCCTCCAGTCGTCACGATGGTTCCACCATCGATCGCGACATACCACGCAGTAAACAAATCAGCTACAACTCCCCCTCCAGTCAATTCCGCCGTCTGGGTTCCGCTTGCCCACCCGCCGGCGGGCTCAACAAATGCGTAGGCCTTGGTCGCTCCCGCGACGCTGGTATAGGTTCCAGCCACAACGGTGTTGCCGCTCACGCCAACGGAGTGGCCCAGTTGCTGGTACGCCACGCCATCCGACGCGGTCAGCTTCGCGGTCTCGGTCATATTGGTCCATCCCCCGGCGGGCTCGACAAAAACGTACACCGCTCCCTGGCTCACGTTGGATCCTTCGTTCGCTTCGTAGGCTCCGATCACGATCGTGTTTCCATCGATCGCGACAGAACAGCCAAAGCAAATAGCCGAACTGGGGTCTGAGGGACTTAGCGTCGCGGTTTGCGTCATGCTGGTCCAACCGGCGGCGGGCTTGACGTACACGTAGCCTCCGACCACCACCGTGTTGCCGCTGGCAGCCACGGCCACGGCCCCCCCAGGCTCGCCGGCGTTCGTAAGCTGGGCGCGCTCGGTCCAGGTTCCCGGCTGGCGCGAAGATGCCGCGCTCTGGGCATTGGCCGCCAGGGCGCACAAAGACAACAAAAAGAGAAATGTCACGTAGCGAGAACGCATGGGAGAATCCTCCTGAGAGATTTGTGCCGGCGCGCACATGCGCCGGTTGTCACGCCAAAGGGGAGAAGTAAATAAGCGGGGCTAACTGCGCGGAATCGTACTCCCTGGGCAGGAGGCCGTCAACATGAAAGATTCTGCATAGCGATGGATCTCCCGCTGAACCGGCCCGCGGGAGCCAACCTGCACCCGACCCGGCCACCACCTTATTGACAGAACCTATATTTCTGGCCAACTGCCGAGGCTGCCAAGTCTCACGTGTCCGCTACAAGCAGACGCCTGGCCCGGTCGCCTGAATCATCGTTGTACCAGAGATCGAACCGCTGCTCGGTGCATTGGGGTCCGCAGGAGCTATCGCAAAAAGTTGTTGTTCGGGCGGACCGTCGTGCAAGGCGTGGGCAAGACCGGCCAGCACGAGAGTCCGTGTGGCGCGGGACTCTCCTGTGACGGCTGTACGGTCAGGTGGGACGAGAGCGAACTGGTTCAACCGCGATTCCTCTACGAAGTATATCGTCTCCTAAACTTGAACTTCGTTAGGCGAATCCCAGCGCAGCCGTGCGAAAGAAAACAAAACTGAAATTTGACCGAAGCGGCGAATCAGACGATGGGGCTGAATCCTTCGGAAAGAAGTTGCCTCTATCGATCAACGTCTCGATGGCGCGAATGAGATCGCGAGATGCATACGACTTTTGCACCACGCCGTGCGCGCCAGCCTCGCGGGCGGCGCCGTGCAGCGTCTTGCCGCTGTGCATCGTGAAAATCAAAATCTTTAACTCCGGATGCCTGCGGCTGACCGAAGCCGCCACCTCGAGCCCGCTCTTTCCCGGCATGCTGATGTCAAGGATCGCGATGTCGTTTGCCCTGCTAAGGCGTATTCCTCTCGCCCCGCAGCACCGGAACCAGCGCCGAAGCGAGTTGTGTTTTCGCCAGGCATACGAAACCGGATTCCGCCTCAAGGTGCGCGAGTATAGCAGGATGTTGCTCGCTGATGAGAATAGACCTGCAAAAAGGCGCCGTGTCCTTCAGGGTTTTCGCGATCCACAATCCCTTTGACCCAGAAATGGAGAGATCAATGAGAATGACCTCCGGCCTCAGTTCTTCGGCCATCCGGACGGCTTCGTCGGCTTCTGGGGTTTCGCCGCAAATCTCCCACTCGGGAGCGAGGCGCTGCAGCAAAGACTTGATGGCAAGCCGGACCGCCTCCGAATCATCCGCTAGCAAGAGACGATGCATTGCACTCTATAACTAGAACACACCGAGCGGGAATAAGTTCTCCTCCGCATCTTCTGCTCGCGGGTGTCCCAGCTTTTAGCGATGATTGCGTGCATTAGTTTTGCAGAGCCACTCTTGCCTTTTTTCGAGCCCACAGTGGTGCAGATTCTTTCATCCTTGTGGACCAGTCAAGCGCCAGAGTATGGTAATCGGCACGCGCCCCCCGCGACTTGAACCGAGGAAATCTGATGCCGCATAAGAAGCATACTCTGGAGACAATTCTCTTCCTGTCGATGTTCGCTCTCACCACTTTCCTGGCCTCGGCGCCAGCTTCTGCTCAAACCCCAACAATACTGCATAGCTTCAATGGCGCCGGCGGCGTCGATGGTTACAATCCCAACGGCACCCTGGTCGCGGACAACTTGGGCAATCTCTACGGCACCACAACCTACGGCGGCACCTACAACGTGGTGGACTGCTGCGGTACGGTTTTTGAGCTCTCCCCGAATGGCAGCGGCGGCTTCAACTACAGTATTCTTTACAGCTTCAACCCCAACGACAAAGACGGCAACTACCCCAGCCCAACCGTGATCTTAGACGGCAACGGCAATCTGTATGGCACCACCTCGGCCGGCGGTACCGTCGATCAAGGCACCGTGTTTGAACTCTCGCCGCAATCTTGCGGAACCTGGAAAGAAACTATCCTCTACAATTTCATAAGAAACGGCGGCGACGGTCAGGAACCCATGGCTGGTTTGACCATGGATCCCAAGGGTAATCTGTACGGCACCACATTTCTGAGCTCCACCGGTTGTGGGTGCGGAACCGTGTTCGAGTTGGCCAAGAGCGGCGCAGCCTTTTCCTATAAGACGATCTACACCTTTACCGGATATCCCGACGACGGCAAGGCTCCCAATTCTGTGCTTACGTTTCACGATGGCAAACTTTTCGGCGTCACGGCTTTTGGCGGTGCTTACGGGGCATATGACGGAGCCATTTTCGAATTGAGCCCCAACGGAAGCGGCGGCTGGACCGAAAGCCTGATTCACAGTTTCGGCAGCTCCAACAGCGACTCGACTCCCTCTATTGCAACCGTGGTCTTCGATTCTTCCGGAAATCTTTACGGCACCACCTACTTCGGTGGAGCCTACGGGATAGGATCTGTCTACAAATTATCCCCCAGTAGCGACGGAAGCTGGAGCGATACCCTACTTTTTAGCTTTGACGGCACCAACGGTGATGGCCCCGATTATGGCGCACTCATCTTCGACGCCAAAGGCAATCTATACGGCACCACCCAGGTAGGGGGAGCCGATGGAGACGGGGCGGTTTACGAATTAACCCCCGCAGGCGAGGCTTGGACCCAGACTTTTCTAGCCTCATTCGACGGCACCGACGGGAATTTCGCCTACGGTGGAGTGGTCTTCGGCCCCGGCGGAAATCTGTACGGCACCACCGAATACGGCGGCACCCACGACGGTGGCGTTGTATACCAAATCAAACCCTAGGCGAGGCACCGCAGCGAGCACCACCGAAAATGGGATGCCCCCCTTCTCGCGTTCTTTGCGAGAAGGGGGAACCCCTAACGCCTGCAGCGCCACTCTTGAAGTTGACGTGGCCCGTGTGGAGCGGACACTCCTGTCCGCTGCCTTTGAAGTTGATCTTGCTTTTGATCTTGCTTTGGCCCGATGCCAACCAGGAAACACGACCCGGAAGGCCGAAACGAATTTATCGCCGGCCTAACCCATTTTCGCCCCAAAAAATTCTCTGTCAGGCAGCAATTCCGGGGTTATAATTCCGCTCCAGTCTGCTGCGTGTTCTAGAACGCACAGGAGCGATCCATTTCTGTCGAACAGGGAAGTCTAGAACTGTTGCAGCATCCCGTATCGACAGAGCTCCTGCAGGCGAAAATTCCCCCACGAGACGCGCTCCTCACCCGAGCAGTAAGACTTTTCCAAAAGGAGAAACCAAATGAAGACCCGGGTATTGTTATTCTCTCTCGCGGCGGCCATTGCTTTCACTTTCAGCCTTGTGGTGCACGCGCAGGCACAAGCGCAGTACAAGATTTTGCTTTCCTTCAGCCAGGGCGGAAGCAACGGCACATATCCCAGCTCGAAACTGATCTTCGATTCTGCGGGAAACATGTACGGCGTGACCGAGGACGGAGGCGACACTAAGCTCGGCTGCGCGTTGTACGAAGGCTGCGGAGTTGTGTTCAAGCTTTCACCCGCCGGTAACGGCGGCTGGCACGATACTTCGCTATTTCGCTTTTCGACCTCGACTACTGGCGCTCTTCCTGTGGGTGGAGTCGTAGTGACGGCCGCAGGCGACGTAATCGGCACGACCCTGAATGGCGGCAACAGCGGGAGTTGTTCAGGGGCCGTCTCTGGATGCGGGGTGGTATTCCAACTGACCGCGGGAACGGGCATCTGGTCTGAGACCGTACTGCAATACATGGACACGTATTCCAACGGCGGCATTCCGGATGGGCTGATCGCCGATGCCAGCGGGAACCTCTACGGAATTAACGCGGTAGACGGCAGCGGCACATGTGGTGGAGGCGGCTGTGGAACGATTTATCGCCTGTCGCCGAGTTCCTCCGGAGGATGGGATATGACCGTGCTCTACACGTTTACGGGAGGCAGCGATGGCGGAGGACCATGGGGCAGCCTGACGTTCGACGCAGCTGGAAATCTGTACGGTTCGACCTACGCCGGGGGCAACCTGGCGACGGGCTGCAACACCTCCTCCGGTCCCGGATGCGGCGTCGTATTCAAGCTCTCGCCGACTGATTCCGGCCCGTGGGATGAATCGGTTCTTTATACTTTCAGTGGCCTCGCGGACGGCGGCTATCCCAACAGCGACCTCGCATTTGACAGCGCAGGAAATCTTTACGGAACGACTCTGGGGGGTGGGAAGAGTAATCCGAATTGCGACTTCTATGGCCTCTGCGGAGTGGTCTTCAAGTTGTCGCCAGCGGCTTCCGGTCCTTGGACTCAGAGCGTGCTTTACAGCTTTAGCGGCGGAGCGGACGGAGCGACCCCATCAGCGGGCGTGATTGTGGACAGCGCCGGCAATCTGTACGGCACGACGAAATACGGCGGCGGCAACGCTGATTGCGGATCGTACGGATGCGGCGTCGTTTTCAAGATAGCGCAGGTCTCCGGTGGCGCCTGGAAAGAAGTCCTGCTGCACACATTTGATGGAGGCGATGGTCAGTCGCCGACCGAACCGATGACTTTCGGCAGCGGCAATAACCTATATGGCACAGCATCCGCTGGTGGGGGAGTTGTATTCGAAATTAAACCGTAATTCAAAGCCTCTCGGTTCAACATTTCTTCGGTGGAGGACATTCGGCTCGCGCAAGTGCAGGCCATTCAGGTGGCGGGAGTCACCACTAGAAACCCGGCGCTCGCCCGGATTGCTCGTTACCGGCGGAATCGGGGCGGTTACACGTTCTGACCGTGGCCAATGCGTGTAATGGCGATATTCCGACAGCTACCCTCTGGGTCATCGTTGGTGTACCCTCTCGGGTAGCGTGACGCTTTGGATCATCCCCGTTGCCGTACTGGTGATAGCACTGTATTTGTGGACTCCGAAAACAGGGAAAGGGATCGCGATTTACGGCGCAATAGTTCTGGCGATCCTCATAGTCTATTTTGCTTCGCGTGGATGACTGTTGTAGGTCTAAAACCGCTCTGGCACGATTCGATGAGTGAAATGGCGATTTAGCGCCAACTATCCACCACAGAAACTGCTCTCGCTCCTTATGCAAATTATTTCAGATTGACACGAACAGGGACAGCGCGGACAATGGCAGCCGTTCTTAGGGGCAAAAACTTACAAGAATTTGCTTTTTTTGATTTGCCTACCGGGGAGAACTCCGGTAACTAGCATACCCACGTTGTGGCGCATTCCGGCATAGTTTAGGCCGATTCCGGTGCAACACTCCCCGGAATAACTTTGGCCAGTGAATGTAGAGATGCATGGAGATGAAAATGAAAAGCTCTATTCTCAGAACATTGCGGAGCACCCTGGTCGCGGCGACCTTACCTGACGGACTGTTGACTTCCGCAGCGGCACGAAGGAAACTTAGCCTCACGAAAATGGCCGGCATCCTCTCTGTGTTCTGTGCCGCCACGGCGATTCTCTCTCCGGCACAGACCACGTTCAAGACCTTGTTCAGTTTCCAGGGTTCAAACGGCTCGAATCCCGGCTACTACAATCTCGTTCAGGGCACGGATGGGAACCTCTACGGAACAACAGAGGTGGGAGGCGGCACCGCCGAGGGCACGGTTTTCAAATTTGCCACGACTGCGAGCAAGCCGACCACGCTCTACAAGTTCTGCGCTACAGGCTCGCTGTGCCCGAACGGCTCCAAACCCTATGCAGGACTGGTACTCGCCAGCAATGGGAAGTTTTACGGGACAACCACACTGGGCGGGACCACGGACAATGGTACGGTCTTTCAGATCACCTCGACAGGCAGCTTCAAAACCATCTACAACTTCGGCGGCACAACGACCGGGTCCCTGCCGTGGGCTACCCCGATTCAGGCAAAAGATGGCGATTTGTACGGAGGCACGTCCATTGGCGGTACGGACAATGATGGCGTGATCTATGCAATCTCGACCGCAGGCAAGCTGGATGATTCGCTTACCTTCACTGGCGGCAACGGTATCTATCCTTTCGGCAAACCGGTACAGGGCACGGACGGCAACTTCTATGGGACCACCGGCGAAGTAGAGTCGGGCGACGGCACCGTCTTTGTAGTTAAGGAAGCTGCCATCAACACGCTGCACAAGTTCACAGGCACTGATGGTGGCGATCCGATCGGCGGGCTGGTTCAGGCCAGCAACGGGACCTTTTACGGGACCACGAGCACCGACGGGGGGCACCTCCAGGGCGGTACGGTTTTTTCGATCACGGCGGCAGGCACGTTCAAAACGATCTACAGCTTCTGCGCAAAAACGAATTGCACGGACGGATCCACTCCCTACGCCACACTGATTCAAGCCAGCGACGGGAACCTGTACGGGACAACTTATCTGGGTGGGGCGAACAACACCAACTGCAACGGAGGTTGCGGCACCATCTTCAAAATCACCACCGCGGGCAAGCTCACCACGCTCTACAACTTCTGCTCGCAAAAGAATTGCACTGATGGGTATCAGCCTGAAGGTGGACTGGTGCAAGCCACGAACGGCACCCTTTACGGTACGACCTACTATGGCGGTACTGCGGACAGCGGAACGGTATTTAGTCTGTCCGTGGGACTGAAGCCGTTCGTGAAGATACTATCGACTTTGGGCACGGCGGGAGACAATGCAACGATCTTGGGAGACAATCTGACAGGCGCGACGAAAGTCAACTTTAACGGACTACCCGCAGCGTTCACGGTTGTCTCCAGCACCGAAATTGAGGCCACCGTGCCCACTGGCGCGACCACCGGCACTGTAACCGTCGTTACACCTGGCGGCACGCTGGAGAGCAACTCACTCTTCCAGGTGGATTGACGGGAATCCGCGCCACCACGACCCTGTTTGCCGATAGATGACGAAATCAGGACATTCCACGCATTGACCGCTGGTCATCGAGTGTACTGGCAGCGGTCGACCACATTCACTTCTGGGCAGGGACAGAGCGCTTCCAAATCCAACGGGCCAGCATCACAGATGCTAACGTGGAAATGGCAAACCCTGCAGCCATCCAAAACAGAATCATAAAACCGTCACCCGGAGCGCTGTAGTCGCCGGGCGACAGCATGGCCGCGCCGACAAGCAATCCCGAGACAGTACCTGACGATGGCCCCAAGATGAGGCAGCAAATAACCTTAAAGACTCTCACGCAACCACATTATCCAACAACCCACAAGCTCTTATTGCTAACTGTCGTCACCAGGCGATATCACGTTTTGGCAGATTTAAGCGTACCGCGTGGGCTCCAGATCAAAAAAGAAATCCACAGCCCCATTGTGACATCTGACCTTGCGCCCAAAACTAAAACAAGCAATGATTGTCGAGGCCGTGACCGCCGGATGAATTCAGCACAGTCCCAATTTCGGCGTTCGCAGCCCGGATGCTGACCCGTAACTCCTTTGAACACAGTATTTTACCCGTAAGCTATTGGAAACAAAGATCGAATTCGCGAGTGTGCAATCGCAATCGCGCAAACCCGCATGAACACTGGCGATAAAGGATACCAGGGGGGAGGGGGTACCGCTAAGGGGTGCAGACCGGGAGCATCCCTCAGATCAGGCAAGGTTGTGTCAAAACTATTTTTTTGAGGCTAAAATTCACAGGCACTCGAAGTGAGTTCACTCGAAAAATGCCGCACATCGATCGCCCGGAAGCTCCGACTTTGCATGCTAGACTTGCGACTTGCCGACCGTTCTCGATGACATCAAGCGCCGGATATTCTGGATGTTCGCGCGCACCTGTTTCACGCTCTACCGCAGCTTGCCGATCTTCGGCACACTCCGCGCCGCAATCGGCATTATTCAACGTGAGAATAAATTTCTGGTGATCCATCGCAACGATGGACGTGGTCTGTGCTTCCCCGGAGGAATTTCCAGTTGGCGGGAAGTGGCAGAGGATACGCTGCGTCGCGAGATCCTGGAAGAAACAGGCCTGAGCGTTACTGGAAAAGAATTGAAGCTGAAGTATTACAGCGACGCCGACGTTCCCTGCAACATCTCGGTGTTCGCCGTGCAAGCCAGCGGAGAACTGAAGAATTCCTGGGAAGGTTCGCCGCAATGGATGACAGCAGCGGAAATCGAGCCGGCCCTATTGCCCAGTCAAAGGCCCGTGCTCGAACTACTCAAACAGATTTAAGGTCAAGCAGGTTCGAGAAGGGCACCAATTCTAGCTTGCCCTGAGCGGAGCCGAAGGGTGCCGTTAAGCCGCTCAAGTAAGTTCGCGCTTCAGCGCCTGCGGCAACGCCCTCTCAACACGCGGGGAATGTTTCCGCAAGCTGGCTCATTCGCTGTGGTCCAAGCGACGGCAAATCATCAGCACAAAAAAAACCCGCCACCGAAGTGGCGGGCAATCGTCTGCTTGCCTCGAACCCTAATCGCTCTTGCTGCTGCTGCCGGAACTGCTGCCCGTTCCCGACAAGCTCACCACTTGCGGCGACGAGCCTGCTGCGTAGTTGACGGTCAGCGCGCCGCTGATTGCTCCAGTCACGCTCGGGCTGAACTGCACTCCGAGAGTGCAAGTGCTGTTGGCGAGAACGCTGCTTCCGCACGGAATACCGCCGCCCGAAGTCGAAATGAAATCCCCGCTTGCGACCACGCTGTTGATCGCAACTGCTGTCGGCAGATTGTTAGTAACGGTAATCACTGACACGGCGCTTGTGGATCCCACGGTCACGCTTCCGAAGTTAATCGAAGTCGGAGTCAGCGTGATATCCAGCAAACCAGTTCCACTGGCGTCCTGGATCTGAGTACTGATCGCGGCATTATCGATCACGGTCACGCCACCGATAATGGTTCCCGTGACCAGCGGAGTGAACGTGACCGTCACTGTGCAGGACTTGCCGGCGAGCACGTTCCCGCCGCAAGGTGTTGCGCCGCTCGGCGTCACCACGAAATATCCGCTGCCCGTAACGCTGCTGATATCGATCGTTGCCGCGCTCACGTTTTTAATGGTCGTTGTCTTGGCAATCGAAGTAGTAATTCCAACGTTTCCAAAACTCAGGCTTGCGGGCGTAAAGGTCAGCGGCGATGTCGTGCCATTTTGACCTGTTCCCGTCAGCCCTCCTTCGACAATGTTTCCGGAAGGAGTCGGAGTAATGGTCAAGTTCCCCTTAACGATTCCATTCGTGGTCGGCGTGAAGCTCACCGCGAAGGTGCACTTGGCCTTGGCGGCCAGCGTCCCGTTACACGGACTCGAGTTGTTGCCCACCGCCGAAAAGTCGCCGCTGGTTGCCCATGTAAACGAAACACTCTGGCTCTCGTTGTTGGTAAGCGTCATGGTCTGCGCGACAGAAGTAGATCCGACATTCGTGGCGGCGAAGTTAAGGTTGTTCGACATGGAGAGCGCCAATATCCCGCTGCCAGTCAAACCAACCACGTGCGGCGCGCCCACAGCCGTGTCGTTGACCGTGATCGCGCCCCCCATCGATCCGGTAACAGTAGGAGCGAACGTCACCGTGATTGTGCAAGTCTGCCCTGGAGTAAGCGTGGCTCCGCTGCAATTGCTGGTTTGCGAGTAGCCACCGCTGGCGACAACCGAGTTGACTGTGAGGTTAATGAAGCCGCTGTTCGTCACTGTAATCGCCTGCCCAGCGCTTGTCATGTTCAGAACCTGGTTGCCAAAGGCGAGCGTGCCCGGGCTCAACGATATCGCGGACGAAGCGCCAATGCCAGTGAGAGAAGCGGTCTGTGGACTGTTGCTTGCGCCGTCAGTCACCGTAAGCGTTCCGGTTGCGGTGCCGGTAACAGTGGGAGTGAAATAAACGCTGATCGTGCAAGTGCCACCGTTCGGAGCAAGCGGTTGGGCGCAAGTATTGGTTTGCGTAAACACGCCACCACCTGTGGAAATTCCGCTGATGTTGAGCGCGACCGTCTGGTTATTAGTTACGGTGACGACGATTGGCGGACTCTTTACCCCAACTTGTATATTGCCAAAGTTCAAGCTCGTATCGGAAAGCGTTACCGGCCCAAGGCACGAATTCATGGGCGGAAGCTTCGCCAGTTCCGTGTACCAGTACGGTTCTGTCGTGCGGTTCTGGGGAAGATATTCTCCGGCGACCCATACCGTGCAGCCATCGCTGGGATCGAGCACTCCTGAGTACCAGTCTCCCCAACGATAGTTCAAGTTGTCAGCATCTTCGGCATCGCCGTCGGTGAGAGGACTCGCGATATATCCGTAAGTTCCCTCGGTGAGACTGCTGGGAATGAAATTGTAGCTATCGAGGCCGGGATGTTCATTGCTGCCCGTGCCGGAAATTCCGAGGATGCCCTGGAGGTTGCCGACTTTGTCGCGCACGATGCTGGGCAGCACGACATAGACGTTGGGGTCGACTGGATCGAGAGTCGGATAGTCCGCGGCGACGTAGACTGCATTGGGATAGGCTGTGTTGCGCTGCAGAATTCGGATATCCGCTTCGGTCTGAGTGAATTCAGTTGAGTTGGGATTAATTTGAATGGCATGAGCCGAAGTCCAAATGCTTCCCTGGCCGTTGTTCGAAGTGTAGTGGAAAAACTGCTGCATGCGGTCCGCGACGGAGTCGATATGGATTCCAGTCGTTGCCGTCGAGGGCTGCGGAACGCAAACCGTGCCGTAATAATTGAGCGGGTTGAAGCAGCCCAGTTGATCGCCGTTGGGCTGGGTTGAAGGCTGGTCCCAACTGTTTACAAAAGTTGGAGTGGGCGGAGTTGCCGTCCAGTTGATCGTCCACTGTTCAACGCCCTGCGTGTGATTCGGGTCCGTGAGATAACTGGAGTCGTTCTCCAGCGGCTCGATCATGTAGGTGAACATTTCACCGTCGTTCGAAATCGGAGGCGTGGTGTCGGAGTTGTTAGCCGGAACCCAACTGCGGCGCTGGGTATAGGTAACGAGAGGATGAGCCACCGCGCACGCCGGAGTATGAGAATTGTTCGTGTATGGACTGGATGTGCTGGCGCGCAGGCCAGCCAAGTCTACTGCGCAGATCAGAACTCCCATGATGTTGTCGCTGTTGTTCGGGTCTTGCAGATCGTATGTGATCCACATCGCCTGGTCAGTAGCAGCGGTGTACGGAGGAGTGGTGCTGGTGGAATCCTGCCACAATCCTGTCTGAGGATAATCCGGATAATAGTAATTGCCATGGGAGTTTAGCGGAATTACGTTATCCAGGTTGTATTCGAAAGCAAACCAAGCGAAAGTGGACTTTGAAATGTCTTCAATGTTGCTGATGGCAACGCACATATAGTTGTTGCCGTTGAGCTTGGATGTGATTCGCTTCTCCATGATCCACAGGTTGTAGACATTGTCATGGAGCATTTGAGAATTCGGAGAGAAAGCAGTGGGGCAATTGGGAGTGTTGCCGCTGTTGCTGCTGTTCTGGCTCCAGGGGCCGGCATCAGTCTTGGGGCTGGTGCTGCCGAGAAAGTTCACGGGTTCGTTGGCGTTTGCGCCGCTCTTATACCAGCATTGATATTCGCTGTTGACGTGCTCGCAGTATTCCAGTGTGCCGACGGCGATGGTCGGATCTGGTGTGGCAGAAGCGTTCGAGCCTTTGATCGTGCTGTTCAATCCCGCGAACGTGCTCATGGTTCCGCTCTGGGCGAATCCAGAGAGTGACAGAACGAGAACCACGCAAACGAGTGTCGCCAGTGATTTGGCGGATCCGGTCAAAGGATGGAATTGCTCCTTGAGTTTTGTGTGCGTCAACAACATAGTTTGTCGCATTTTGAGTATCCCGATTCGCCAGAAAAGCTGACGTCCTTTAGCGCTTTAACATGATTCAGTGAGGGGGAACTCTGAATTACGTGGCTTTGCTCCTGTTGGACTTAACTGCAACCTGGTGATGACGGCCCTTCAGTTCCCGATATTTCTGCCAGACTGCGATGGGAACCAATGAATACAAGATGGGAACTATGGCATCGAACGCGCGCAATTGACTGATCCGGATGCGGTCGCGAGTGCGATCGAGCCAGGAAGCAGCTTTGGTGCCATCGGTTACTGCAGCGTTTACCGGCCAACTTCCGTCATATTGTTTTCGCCAGAACACGATATAGCGTTCGATTTTGCTTTTGAGTTCTGGAGAGAGCACTTCAGGGCGCTGGCGATCGGCAACGATCTTGGTGCTCTTGACCATGGAATGATGATCACCGTTGTAGATGGCCGAGCGGTCTGCGCCTTCGAGAGAATTCATTTTCGGATCGTAAGTCACGCCGATGAAATCGCAAATGGCGGTCAGCGCGGCGACGGGTTGCCTGACTAAGTCGTCGTATTGCAATTGGTGAATGGCAACGCCGCGGCGCACGAGCTGGTCAGCTTCCTGCTTCATGCGGTGACAGCCGAGCAGAGCGCGGAGGTCCATGCCGGGACGCGCGAACCAGGGTGACTTCTGCGCCGCGCGTACGATGCTGCGGCAGACGTCTGCGGGATCGCGCCAGATCACGATGAACTTCGCATCCGGAAACCAGTCGGCCAACTGATTCATGCAGTCGTAGTAGCTCGGCGACTTGCATCCCCAAATCGTTGCGCCTTTCTTTTGCGCATACTGCTGGGCGACAACGCGAAAAGCGTTGGGCAAACCGACAACGTTCTCTGGAATGCTCGCAGTGTCAATATTGTGCCGAGTTAACGCTCCATTCCAGGAGTCGACTTTTGGTATCCACGAAGAACTCTTGCGCGGCAGCAGAAAAATTGACGACAGCAAGGCAAAGTCGGATTCGTACATCAGGCCGATCTGCGGGTGCTGGTTGAGCAGTGCATACAAGAGCGAAGTTCCGGAGCGCCACATGCCAACAACAAAGAGCGGAGCTGGGCTCATGGGCCCAGCGTTGACCTTCTCTGCGCCCATCGGTTCTGCGCTTTGCTCAGGAAGCTGCGCTCGACTTCGCTCGAATTTTACGTCGACGGCGGTACTCATGCTGTGGCTTGTACCTGCGAGAACACTTTCATAAGATTGCTGTAACCTTGTTCGGGACCATACTTGGTTTCACTAAAACGGCGACCGCACGCGCCCATGCGTACGGCGCCCGCGGGATCATTCACCAGCTGTTGAATCTTCTGTACGAGTTCGTCGACCTTGCCTGACTCGAATAGAAGGCCTGATTTTCCGTCTTCGACTATGTACGGCAACCCGCCCATGCGCGATGCCACCACCGGCTTTGAAGCCATGTAGGCTTCCAACACAGTGACGGGAAAATTCTCGTACCACTCTGATGGAACGACCAGGCAAAGAGAATTTCGCAGCAACTGCCATTTTTCGTCGCCGCTTTTGAAGCCGAGGAATTGAATGTTGGCGAGTCCCTTGGCGCTTACGTAATCTTTGAGTTCCTGTTCTACTGGCCCGGTTCCGAGGATCTTCAGCGCAACTTGCGGCATCCGTTCAAAGGCATGAATTAAAGTCCAGCAGCCTTTTTCCGGGGACAAGCGGCCCATGTAGAGCGCGTAGTTGCCGGCGCCACTTGCGTTGGGCGTCAGCGGCGGCGCGTAGACAAAATTGGGACGAACGAACAGCTTTGAATCTGGAACGCCGGCTTCCTGCATCTTGATTCTGAAGAATTCGGTGAGGCAGATGAATCCGGCGATTTTATCAACCATTCCGGCGAGCCGGTTCGAGCCCAGGGTGAGCGCATACAACGCGCTCAGAGCATAACTGTCTTTGTAGCAGCGCTTCCGAATTGCATTCAGATAGTTGCCGCCGCGGCACGCCTCGCAAATCTGCCCTTGCGTGTAATAAAAACCATTCGGGCAAAAAGGACGGAAGTTGTGCAGCACTTGCACCGCCGGTACTCCGAGCGCATGCAGCTTGTGATAAACCGACGGCGACAACAATGGAAGAACATTGTGGACAAAGGCCACGTCCGGCTGAAAACTGCGGACAACGTCTGCAATTTCGCCGCTGCTTTTCCAGGAATAGACAGTCTGAGGAAAGAAGCTTGCCTTTTCAAAGGCGCTAAACTGTTTGATCTCGTCGTTGTGCCGAGTGTAGAGAAGCACTTCGTCGCCGTGGCGCTCGAGTAATTCCCTCTCGGCTCGCACCACGGAGTCCTCTCCGCCGAACTGCTGGTACGCGCCGTGTACGATTAGAACTCTCATGCGTTAATTAAGGGCAACTCACTGGATCCTGTTCTTGACGATGCCATCAGAGTTGCCAGCCCGGGCGAAACCAAGATCCCTCGCTCCGCTCGGGATGACAGCCTTGCAACAATGACAGGCCTTGCGGCGATGACGGTGCTGCTCTACGCGATCTCCTGTTTCTGAATGCCTAGCAACTCCAGCGCGATGCGGTAGACGAACTTGGGATTGTTAACCAGGTAGCGCCTCCACAAGCGGGCTGGGTCCTGATAGATACGGTGCATCCACTGCACGCCCGTGACTTTCATCCAATAGGGAGCGTCTTTGATGCGGCCGGTATGAATGTCGAAAGCCGCACCCACACCGAACATGAGTTTGGTGTCGAGCTTCGAGATGTATTGATCCATGAAGCGCTCCTGCTTTGGCGTGCTCAGGCCGACCCAGAAGAAATCCGGCTTGGTTTCGGAAACCATGCGGATCAGTTCCGCTTCTTCCTCTGCATATAAAGGACGGAATGGAGGAGTGTAGGTGCCGACAACTTTCATGCCGGGGAAACGCTTGGTCAGTGAGTCTTTTAGTTGCTCAGCGACGCCGGCGTTTCCTCCGTAGAAAAAATGGGTGTAGCCTTTCTCCGCTGACAGCGCGCAAATCCGCAGCATCATATCGGGACCGGTGACCTGGCGCATCTTGAAAAATCCACGGAGCCAACCGACCCAGACGGTGGGGCGTCCGTCTGGCGTGGTGAGCACCGAGTGATTGATGATGCGCTTGAGGTTAGAATCGACCTGGGCTTCCATTACGCCCTGCACGCCGGTGACGCAGACATAGCCTTTGTCGCCGTTTGCAACGGCCGATTCGATGGTCGCGAGAGCGCGGTCCATGCTGGTGGCATGGACCTTGACGCCGAGGATATTGACGCAACTGTCAGTCATGAGATTGGACATGGTCAGGCTCGAATGAGAAGTTAGTCGCCGGCTACTTCAGCCAACTCGCCGACTTCTTTCTTCTTCTTCAGTTCGCTGGAAATCCACTTGTAGGTGATGGCCAGGCCTTTTTCGAGAGGCATGTTGGGCTCCCAGCCGAGGACCTTGCGCAGTAGTGTGTTGTCGCTGTTGCGCCCGCGAACTCCCTGAGGCTTGCTCATGTCGTGGCGCTTGGTCAGCTTCTTGTCGGCGATCTTGCAGATCATGTCGACGAGATGATTGATGCTCACCATTTCGTCGGTGCCGAGGTTGAGCGCTTCGCGATGATTCGAAGCCATCAGGCGGATGAGGCCTTCAACGCAATCGTCCACGTACATGTAGGAACGCGTCTGATCGCCGTCACCCCAGATCTCGATCTCGCCGCCGTCGTGAGCTTTCGCAACTTTGCGGGAGATGGCAGCGGGAGATTTTTCTTTGCCGCCGTCATAGGTACCGAGAGGTCCGTAAACGTTGTGGAAACGCACGATGCGCGTCTCGAACTTGTAGTCGTGATAGTAGTAGCGGCAGAGTTCTTCGGCGAAAAGTTTCTCCCATCCGTAACCGGGCTCGGGATCGGCCGGATACGCGTCTTCTTCTTTCAGCGGCGTGACCTCGGCGGATTTCTGCTTCGATTGCGCGTAGACGCAGGCCGAAGACGAGAACAGATAACGCTTGACGTCATTCTGTTTGCTGGCTTCGAGCATGTGCGCGTTGATCAGGATGTTGTTTTTCGAGATGTCGGCGAGGAATGCGGTGATGTAACCGATTCCGCCCATGTCGGCAGCCAGGTTGTAGACCTGGTCGATGTTCTGTGTGGCTTCCAGGCAGTTTTCCCAGATGCGCAGATCGAGCTGTTGAAAATCGTCGGCTGCGGACTTTTCATACTCCGGCATTTTAATGTCGACGCCGCGAACCCAGTGACCATCGGCCTTTAAGCGCTTGACCAAATGATGACCAATAAAACCACCGGCACCAGTTACCAGAATGCGAGTCTTGTTCCCCATTTCGTTCACTCCCCCTAAGAGTTTTAATTTTTGTTTGCGGACTGTAAAACCGTTTACTTTGTTGCGTTACTGCTTCGATCCAAAAACTTTTTCGTAATCCACAATTAAGAAACCGTGGAAGTCTGCGTCTGCCAAAGTTGGGTTGGCCTGGGCGCGTAGACGGGCTCGGCCTTGCGTTGTTGTCGTATGAATTCGGCGTAGCCGAGAATCATGAAATAAAGCAGCGGACAGTGCCAGCTTAGTTCATCGTTGAAGAACGAATGCAAGGTAAGCATGCAAAGCAATGCGAGACACTCGAGCCCAAGCTGGCGTTGCTCCGGCGAGAAGGCGTTGCTGCGAATGCATTTGATGAGCAGCCACCAGGCCGCGATCAGTGCGCCGGCGAAGGGAATGAGTCCCCAGAAGCTGGTGCCGATGGCGACTTCAATCCAGTCGCTGTGCATCATGGCCGCGGCGCCGACGCCGAGTTTACCGAGGACGGCGAAGCGGCCAGCGGCGTATGCGCCTAATCCGGTGAACGGGTGATGCGCCAGTTGCTCCATGCCATACGCCCACCATGCGGTGCGGCCGCTAAGAGATCCAATCGCGCCCGAGGACTGATCGCGCTCGGCGAAGCTCAGAATCAAGTCGCCGGCTTTTATCCACATGCGTTCGCTCAGCAGAACCGACACGGCCACGAAAGGAGTCAACACGGCGATGCCGACCAGGACAATTTTCCGCAGCTGTTTCTGGAAAACCACGACGAGCAGTACGGCGACCATGAAGGCGGCTTCAGAATTTCTGGTTTGCGACAGGACCATGGAAATCAGGCCGAAGATAAAGAGGAGGATATACCAGGCCTTGCTTTTGGCGCGGCCAAACAGCGGCATGAGCCGGCAAAGTGAAATCAGGCACAACACCGCGCCCGACGTTCCTACGCTGTTCGAAGCTTCCACCGGAACCACACCGGTGAGACGGCCCCCATCCATGGCTTCTGCCGGCCAGATCGGAAGATTAATCCAGACACCAACCAGAGAAAGTCCGTAGAAAGTTAGCGTCCAATCCAAGAGGTTTTGGTAGGTCAGGGATGAGTCCGCGCTGGCGACGATTGCGGCGAGCAGAGAAACGTCGGCTAAGAACTCGAGTGACTTGTAGGCGGTCCACGAGGCGTTCACCGACCATGCGGTGGAGGCTACGCAGACCAGGCAATACACCGCCATGGCGCCGGGAATTCCGGTGAACAGAGCGCGCATCCAATTGGGCTTTTTCAATAGCAGCCGGATGATTAGAGCGAGCGACACAAATGCTTCGGGCAGAACGCGTGTCATGGCCCAAGCATCGAGCGGATTCGCTTTCGCGGCGCCCACGTCGCGGATGCGGAACACCAACATGCTGAAGAAGATGAAGAACCAAAGCGGGTGCCACCAGGTCCAGTTCTGGCGCAGGATCTGAATTTTTGACCAGCCCTGCGGAAATGCCTGAAAGATCAAGATTGTGGTTGGAATCGCGAATATAATCCCCGCGGCTGCGATCAAAACGCCGAAGGGCCTGGACCCGGCCAGCAGAGACACGAGAACCGCGATGGAAAACCCGACCAGGACAAAGAACACGATCACCCAGAGGGGATTGCGCCGCCGCAGATCCAGGATATGGCCGGGTGTCTGATCTTCGTGCGTCCGAGCTATAACACTACTGTTCATCGTCCCTCTTTTAATGCCTGCAACACGCCGAAGTAGGCAGGCTTCTTCTTGAAATCGTCGTCGAATAATACGGGCTTGGCGTCAGGGAAATTTTTCCAATCCGCGGTGCGCAACCAAGTGTAGCGGTCGGCAATGCCCCAGGTCATGAAGCCGATGCAATTCGAATCGAGCAAGCAGGTATGAACCACATTGTAGAAAATTTCTTTCTGCTTGGCGAAGGCCTCGGGAGAATTTGTCGAGCCCTGGTAAACGTCCATCTCGGTGATGTGAACTTTGACGCCGACCTTGCGTGCGCTTTCGAGGAAGTCCTTGAATTCTTCGAGATAGGAAGGCCGCAGTTGCGGCATCTCCCAGTGCATCTCGGTTCCTACTGCGTCGATTGGAGCGCCTGCATCTTTGAGCTTCTTGACGACGGCAAAAAAATGATCAGCACGGTCTTTTTCGATTCCGGCCTGGCCAAACGTGTCGTTCAGGATAAGCAACGCACTCGGATTGGCTTCGCGAGCGTATTGGAAGGATTTCATTATGTATTGCTCGGGGCCCAGAATGCGCGCCCAGCAACTGTCGTGCATCTGCTGAGTTGGCTCATTCACAACTTCCCAGGCGTAATAGGTATCGCCGCCGTGACGGACAACTTTCTGGATGTGATCTTTCAGGATCTCGTCGAGATCCTTCGCCGACCATCCGCCGCAGGTTATGCCGTTGAAGTGCAACCAGGGCTGCGCGTTGGGATTTTTGTAAACCAGGCTGTGCCCCATGAGTTTCACGTTGTATTGCCGGGCGAAGCGCATGGCTTCGTCCATAGCATCGAAATCAAACCGTCCGCGCTCAGGCTGCGTCAGGTTCGGAAAAACGATGGAGACGGCAGCATTGAAGTCGCGGCCCAGCACAGGCTTATACTCCGGATCGCGATTCCACATTCTTCCTTGAATTGTCGTGCCCACCCAGAAGCCAGTCTTCTGGGCGGCCTGGCGCAGAGTCTCGTTGTCGCCGGCGTCCCTGGTCTGCGGAGCAGCCAGAGGAACCAGCAACAGCATCATCGCCAGAAGCGGAAGAATTTGCTTGAGTACTAAAGTCATAGGCTTTCTGTTACGCCCGAACCTCGGCAGCGACTTCTTCGCCCTGCACCGGCATGGCGAGCCCGGCGGGATAACCGGCGCGCAGCAAGGCTTCTCCGGCGTAGCGGGTGACCATGTCGATTTGCGAGTCGGAAAGTTTTTCACGCCAGCCGCCTACCGAACCTGTGCGAACAAAGCGGGCATCTTCACGATTGACGTTATGCTTGCGCAGAAGAGTGCCCTTCACCAGCGGCGCACCCGAGTTCTTGGCCTTCTCTTCTTTCTCGCGCATGTTGCGCAGCGAGTTGTTTTCGATGGCGCGGCGGATGCGGTCGCGATCGCCGTTGATGCCGAGGAACTCGAGCATCTCAAGAAGACCCGTTTCGGTATCGCGGCGCAGGTCTTCGTAACGTACGACCAGCAGGTTCCCGTTTTTCGCGAGAGGACAATTCAGCCAGGAATCCACGTGCGATTGCCACGATCCGAAGCGCGTGACTTTTCCCCGCAGGAAAGATTCGACGTAGCCGTCCATGCCCTTGCCGTGATCGAAGTATGCGGAGAAGCCCATCTCCTTGTCGCGGGCCCAGTTCGAGAGCATGACGTCGCGCAGGTCGCGCATGAGATAGATGGCGCGCTTGTACTCAGAGCGATACTGCTCGTGAGTCTTGATAAGGCGGCCGCCGTTCGGCAGCACGGGCTTCATCTCGCGATGCGTGCCCATTTCCGGGAGGACCTGATTCACGTTCAGGAATCCGGCATCGCCGGTGGTAAGAATTTCCATGAGAACGAAACGCAGCCAGGTGTTGCCGGAGCGCTCGAAGGATGCGAACAATACATCCTTGTCGTTCAGACCACGGTGCTCCCACCACGCCTGAGGCGCGCGGAGCTTGGTTCGCGAAGCTTTGTAACGAAGTTCTTTTAAAGTCGTCATAAATTATTTAGGCCTCACCTTGCAGAACGGGATTCAATACAGGAACTGACTTCGACTTGCGATTCAAGATGTACAGCGAGATCAGGAAAGCGGAAAAATTTGCGATGATGATGCTGCAAACTACGCCCCACAGGCCGAAGGCGCGCGTGGCGGGAACTCCAACCAGCAGCGAAAGAGCGCTGGCGACGCAGCGAGCATAAAAGATGGAATCGGGCGACTCGACGGCGCGCAATAAGATTGCGGGACCAAAAGCCGCAGCCCACATGGTAGTTCCGAGCGCAACGTAAGGAATGAAGTGCGCGACTTCCATATACTTTCCGCCGTAGAGCAGGTGAAACACCGGGACTTTGAGCGGGATGAGGATGGCCCAGTAAGCCACCGCGCCGGCGACGAAGAGCATGGTGATTTTCAGAACCAGAGGTCCGGCACTGGAGATTCCCCGCTCACGGCAGACCCGCGCCGCGTAAGGCAAAAACAGAATGGAAAGCGCGGTGTAACTCTGTTCCATCGGCAGCGAAAGATTCATCAACGCCCGCAACTGCCCGGCCTGCGCCATTCCGGAAAAAGCGCTCACCAGCGGGTAATACATGTAATACGGAATCCAGGTCACGACGGAAACTGCTAGCGCCCACCTGCCGTACTCCCAGTGCTTGCGCCATGCTTCACGGCGCGTCGGCGGAGTGGCAGTATCGGGTGGCAGCACTTTGTTGATTTGCGAGAGCAGGTAAAAACCGGTGCCCAACGCGCCGATCGCCATTAACAGGTACGCAGAGAACGGAGAGATCAAGGCCTTTTTGTAGGCGACGAATAATCCTCCGGTGACAACGACGAAGTAAATAAACGCTCCAACTGCGGCACGGCCTGGCGCCATGTTCATATAAAACGAGCGGCGCATGAGCCAGAAAAAAAGAATGCAGGGCGAAGCGATCGCGACGCCCGCGAGCGCGCCGGGCAGGCCATTTCCTTTCCCCAGGACCGCGGCAATTGCGGCCGCGCCTCCGAGCAGAACTACGCCGAAGCAGGTCAGGATCAAGTGGATCCCGAGAAGTGTTTTCAAATATCCGCGAAGAGACCCGCTATAGGCTGATCCGCTGAAGACCGCCTGCGGCTCGGCCAAGAACGATTGATAGACGTAAGAGAGCAGCAGGAAAACGGAGAACGCTAGCGCGAAGGCTCCGTATTGCTCGGGCATGAGCCAGCGTGCCAGCAAGATTCCGATGAGGAAATTCGAGCCGGAGATCAATCCCTGATCGACGATGGCCAAACCGCCCTTGGTTATCCAACGCGCGAACTTGCCGGAGAAGCGGCCGGTCACAGGTTTCGCGGGCTCGACATCAAGGCCGGCAATGGCGTCGCTGCATATTTCTGGATCTATTAATTCTTCTGTATTGGGCGAAGTCATTCTTTATCGAAAATGCCTTATTTCTGATTTATGGATTTATGAAGTCTTGATGTTGGATGTAGAAAGAAATTCGTTTAATAGCTGACTGCAGCTACGAGAGCACCTTCGCCAGCAATCGCGGAATGGCCGAGCGCGTCGCTGAGTTCCTCGGCGAGCAGCCTGACTTGCGGCTCTTTGAGCAGGCTGAGGTGATCGCCGCTGATCTCGCGGAGATCGACTCCACCGGCGGCAACCCGCCACCAGATCGCGTAGGGGTCGTTGAGGCTGCCAACAGATTTTTCTTTCACACGAAACAGAGTGACCTGGCCGGCATAAGGCTGAACGGTATAGTCCCCGGCGGCTTTGGCGCAGGCTTGCCGCACATTGCGCAGAGGCTTCGGCAGCATCTGGAGTTCGAGGCGCTTGCACAGCGTCATCATGACGAAACTGCCTTTTTTCACGAGGAAGGTCAGAGCCGCTTTCAACGGCAGCTTACGAAGGTTGCGCAACTGCGAGCCGCGCGATTCCATTTTGCCGGGATAGGTGTCCAGAAGCGCGAGCAGGCTGACTTCCTGATCCTGAGCGCGAAGTTGTTGCGCCATCTCGTAAGCTACCAGCCCGCCGAAGGAGTAGCCACCGATGCGATACGGTCCCTCGGGCTGCACCCGGCGAATTTCTTTAATGTAGTTTTCGGCCATTTCGGTGACGCTGCTGATGCAGGGGCGCTTGCCATCGAGGCCTTGTGGCTGCAATGCGTAGAACGGCTGGTCCGGTCCCATGTGGCGGGCCAGATCGCGGAAGCCGACCACGTTGCCCCCGACTCCGTGGACGCAGAAGAATGGCACGCGCGAACCTTCGGGCTGAATCGCGACCAGCGATGACCACGAGGCCGACCAGCCTTCTTGCCGGAGCAGCGCCGCGAATTGTTCGACAGTGGGCGCTTGCAGCAACGCAGCTAGAGGGAGCCGCTGACCGAGCGTTTGCTCGATACGATGCATGAGGCGGGCTGCGAGCAAAGAGTGTCCGCCGAGATCGAAGAAGTTGTCGCGAGTGCCGATCTTTTCTTTGCCAAGAACCGCGCACCAGATCCTGACGAGATTGTTTTCGAGATCGTCTGCCGGCGCGACGTATTCGTTAGGCTCAGTGAAATCGGCGGGCTGCGGAGCGGGCATGGCTCGCCTGTCCACTTTGCCATTTGGAGTTTTCGGCATGGCTTCCAGCAGAACGAATGCGGAAGGCACCATGTAATGTGGAAGTTTCTGTTTCAGGTGTGACCGCAGTTCGCTGCCGGTGGGCGCTTGTTCGCGCGAGGGCACCACGTAGGCGGCGAGATGCTTGTCGCCCGGACCGTTCTCGCGGGCATTCTCCCGCGCGACGACAACGACTTCGCGGACGCCTGGGTACGCTCCCAACACGGATTCGATCTCTTTTAATTCCACGCGATAGCCACGGATCTTGACCTGATCGTCGGTGCGTCCGGCAAACTCAATCTCGCCATTCGCTAGATAACGCGCACGGTCGCCGGTTTTGTACATGCGAGTATCGGGCTCGGTGGTGAAGGGATCGCGAATGAATTTCTCGGCCGTAATTTCCGGACGATTCAAATATCCCCGCGCCAATCCTGGTCCCGATACGAAGAGATCTCCGGGAATCCCTACGGGCAACGGTTGGAGATGTTCGTCGAGGATGTGAATCTTCGTGTTTGCGATGGGACGGCCAATGGGAAGGATGGGTGGAATTGCGTCCCAGTTGTGCGGCTCGAAGCTGGTAACGATCACGCTGGTTTCGGTAGGGCCATAAGTATTGACCCAGCGCACGCGCGAACCCGCGAGTTTGTGCCACGCAGCCAAAGCGGCGGACGATGCTTTCTCGCCGCCTACGATTACAATTCGCAGGCTCTCGGGCAATTGCAGGGTCGATTCCGAAAGTTCTCCGACAAGTTCATGCCAGTACGCTGTGGGCAGATCGAGCGCGGTAACGTTTCGCTCGCTCACCCAGCGCAGGAAATCCCCCACGGCGAGCGATGCGTCTTCTTCGCGAATCACGAGTGCGGCCCCGGCAATCCATGTCGGGAAGATTTCCTCGATCGCAATGTCAAAAGAGATGGATGCAAACTGCGCCATCCGGTCCGCGGACGTGATGCCGAATAGTTTCACCGCGGCAGTATTGTGATTCACCAGGCCGCGATGGCTGAGCAGCACTCCGCGCGGTTTTCCGGTAGAACCCGATGTGTAGATAACGTAGGCCAGATTCTCCGGCTTGACAGCGCTGCGGGGATTTTCGCGGCTTTCGGCGAAGAAAGAATTCCAACCAGGATCAAGCGCGATTATCTCCGCATCGAAGTCGGTGACTTCCGCGAGCAGACCGGGCTGTGTGAGGACTAGCGAAGTCTGCGAATCCTCGAGCATGTAAGTGAGGCGCTCTTTCGGATAGGCAGGATCGAGCGGCACGCATGCTCCGCCGGCCTTCAGCACCGCGAGCAAAGCTACCGGCAATTCGAGAGAGCGCCGCAAACAGATGCCAACTCTCGATTCGGGCCCGACTCCGCGTTTGGTTAGAAAATGCGCCAACTGGTTGGCACGCTGTTCGAGTTCGCGATAGGTCAGGCGCTGGTCGGCATGTTCAACAGCAATGGCATTGGGCGTTCGCGCGGCTTGCGCTTCGACCAACTCGTGCATGCACAGTGCACCCGGGTACTCGGCGTCAGTTTGGTTCCAATCCGCAAGCTGATGTTTCTCCGGCGTGGTCAGCATGGGCAGGCGCGAAAGCTTCTGCTCGGGATCATCAACGATCGCTTCCAGCATGGTCTGGAAATGTCCGGCCATGCGTTCCATCGTGCTGGCGTCAAACAGATCGGTGCTATAGACGAAACGGCCGAAAAGGCCTTCGGGGCGGTCGTCGAGTTCGAGATCGAGATCGAATTTTGCAGTGCCGATTTCGAGATCAAGCTGATTCAGATCCCATCCGGTTTCGAACGCTGCCGTCGGCGGGACCAGCGAGAACATCACCGCAAACAATGGGTTCCGGCTGGTGTCGCGGCGCACTGAGAGTTCTTCGACCAGCCGCTCAAACGGAGCGTCATCGTGGGAAAGCGCTCCCAGCGTGACTTCCCGGGCATGGGCCAGCAGTTCGCGGAAGCTTGGGTCGCCGTGCAATTTCAAGCGCAACGCCAGAGGATTCTGGAAGCAGCCAAGCAATTTTTCCAATTCCGAGCGCTTGCGGCCGGAGGTGACGGTGCCTATTACGAAATCCTGCTGCGCGCTATAGCGCCGCAGCAGGGCGGCGAAGCCCGCGAGAATAGTGGTGAAGAAACTCGTGTTCTCGCGCTGCGCGAGGTCGTGCAGCCGGTCGGAAAGATTTCTGGAAAACGCGAAGCGTTGCATGGCTCCGCGGAAGCTTTGTGTCGCCGGTCGGGGATGATCGGTGGGCAGCTCCAGAATTGGAAGGTCGCCATCTAACTGCGCCGACCAGTAGGCGCGGGATGCGTTTAATTGATCGTTGCCTAGCGATTCCCGCTGCCAGTGGGCGAAATCGGAATACTGTAAGCGCAGTTCAGGGAGCGGAGAAGATTTCCCTGCGAGGAACGCGTTGTAGATCGTCACTAGCTCGGGCAAGAAGACGCGATAGATCGAGAAGCCGTCAAAAATAATGTGGTGCAGGAAAAAATAAAGACGATACTCTTCCTCGCCTAACCGGACGAGCATGGCCCGAAGGAGCGGACCACGTTGCATATCAAACGGCACTCTGGACTGCTCACGCGCCTGACGCAAGGCCTCGGCTTCTCTTTTATCTGATGAAAGATCGCGCAAATCCACGGCTTCGATGTCGAGTTCGAAGGGCGGTTGCACGATCTGCACCGGGTGTCCGTCGAGCTCTTTGAAGGTCGTACGCCAGGCTTCGTGGCGGCGGATAACCTCGGCCAGACTGCGTTGCAGCGTGGGCAGGTCGAGCGGACCGCGGCGGTACACTGTCACCGATTCGTTGTAGAGGCCCTTTGCAAACTGCCCGTGCAGCCAGATCTGCTCTTGTGCGAAGGAAAGCGGCGCTGGCCCTGGATTGCTGCGCGGAATTGTGGGCGCGTCCTCAACTTTGTGGGACATTCGAGACTGCAAATATTTTCGGATTACGTCCTGCTTGCTTTCCTGGCTGCTATTTTGCTGGACCTTTTTCTGCTGAGATTCTTGCGGCTCGAACGGGCAGCGGCCTTGCGCAACGGGCGGCGCAACTGGCGAATTCACCTGTAGTGGCTGCTCTGATGATTTAACCGCGGACGCTTCGCCGAATTTAACTTTGAGCGCTTTCAATCCTCGTAGTCCCAGATTCGAGCGCCACTCGATTGGTTCCGGCACAAGAGTGAGATCACCGAGCCGCCGCAAGAGCGCTTCGAATACCACTTGCCCTTCGACGCGCGCCAGCGGCGCTCCGAAGCAGTAGTGAGAAGCGTAGCCGAATGCCAAATGACGATTGTCTTTCCGAGAAATGTCGAAGCGGTCGGGGTCGGGAAAGCGCTCCGGGTCGCGATTAGCGGCGGCCATCACCGCGATCACTGCCTGGCGCTGGCGTATTAGCTTGCCGCCCATCTCGCGGTCTGAGGGACACATGCGAGCGGTGTGCTGGCTGGGACTCTCATAGCGCAGCATTTCTTCGACGGCAGATGGAATCAACGAAGAATCGTTGCGCAGCTTTTCCAACTCGAAAGGATTGCGCAGTAAAGTGAGCAGACCGTTTCCGATTAAGTTGGTTGTCGTTTCCTGCCCGCCGACCATCGTGACGATGCAGTTTGCGATCACTTCTTCATCGGATAGCCGGTCGCCGTCAATCTCCGCCGTCATCAGCGAGTGAATCAGACCTTCGCGGGGATGCTCACGCTGCTCGTGAATGGCATTCTGGAAGTACTCGGTCAAATTCGCGACCGCTTTCAGTACGGTTGGGTAACGCTCGGGATTGTGCTGGAAATTTCCCAGCATCTCGGCGAAATCCGCGGACCACACCTTCAACTTCCCATGATCGCTGGTCGGAACGCCGAGCATTTCAGCAGTAACGATTGCCGGCAGCGGCTCGGCAAGGTCGGCGATCACATCCATTTCGCCCTTGGGCTGAATTCCATCGAGGAGATTGTTGACAATATCTTTGATGTGCCCACGGAGTTCTTCAACCCGCGCCGGCGTGAATGCCTTGGCGGACAGGCTGCGCAGCCGCGTGTGGGCGGGAGCGTCCAGAAACAGCATCTGCTTCACCATCACGCGCGCGATCGGGCTGAGCGACGAAAGTCCCATCTCGTCAAGTTGCGCGGGAGTTGGCGTGCGGTCGGCGGAAAAGTTCAAGAGCACTTCGAGCACATCGGGATAGCGCGTGACCACCCAGGCGTGAAGAAAGGGATCCCAATGAACGGGATCTTCCGAGCGTAGGCGGCGGAAAAGCGGATAAGGATTGGCCAACACCTCCGGTTCGAGGAGGTGATAAAGGCTCAATGCCGCGTCCCGACTTTCCGGTTTTGGCGAAATTTTTATACTAGACGACACTGCGATGGTGTTCTCCTGCGAGTTTCGACTCGCTGCCCTCGACCTGCGCAAGAATGAGGTCTTCAATTTCGACTGACATCTCGGCGACGGTCGGATGATCGAATAATTTAAGAAGAGTCAGATCGACTCCAAAGGTTTCGCTGATTCTGGCAATCAACTGAGTTCCGAGCAGGGAGTGACCGCCCAACAAAAAGAAGTTGTCGTTCACTCCAACTCGTTCCAGCTTCAGCAACGGAGCCAGAATCTTTACCAGCTCTTCTTCCACTGCGGTGCGCGGCCCAACATAGGCTTCGCTGTGCCGATTTCCGCTGGAACTAGGCAGAGCTCCGCGATCCAGTTTGCCATTCGCGGTTACGGGGACGCTCTCGATAGAAACGAACTCGCCTGGCACCATGTAGTCGGGCAATCGTTTCCTGAGGTGGTCGCGGAGTTCTCCGGCATTCAGTGTCGCGCCCGGAGCTAAAACCAAATAGGCCACCAACTCTTTCTCGGCTCGTGCATCTTCTCTGGCAATCACCACGCTGGTCCGAACAGCGGAGTGCTGACCGAGAACAGTCGCGATTTCGCTGGGCTCGACGCGGTAGCCGCGAATCTTCACTTGTTCATCGACGCGGCCGAGGAATGCGATCTGCCCGTCGGGCAAGCGGCGGGCCAGATCTCCTGTGCGGTAGAGACGCGCGTTACGTTCCGCGTTGAACGGGTTCTGAATAAAGCGCTCGGCGGTTAGATCGGGACGATTTCTGTATCCGCGCGCCAGGCCAGCGCCGCCAATGTAGAGTTCTCCCGAGGCGCCTTCGGCGACCGGTTGCTTATGATCGTCGAGAATATAAATTTCAACTCCGTCAATCGGACGGCCAATCGAGGGCGCTTGGTTTGTTGAGCTATCCGCCGCAACCACACCCGAAGTGCTGACGACGGTTCCTTCGGTTGGGCCGTAGTTGTTTACCAAAACGAAGGGCAGGCTCGACGAAGGATATTTCTTCAGCGTGTCCGCTCCCGTGAGCAGGAATCGCAGAGCGGTCGTCTTCGGCCATTCGAGTTGCATCAAGCTCTCCGCCATGGCGGTCGCAGCGAAGGAAACTGTGAGGCCTTGTGACATCATCCAGTCGCGCAATGCTTTGGCATCGCTTCGAACGCGCTCCTCAGGAATATGAACGCTCGCGCCGGAAGCCAGATACGGCCACAGTTCCCAAACGGAAGCGTCGAATCCCAACGAAGCCAGCGCGCTAGCCCGATCGGTTGAGGTCACTTGAAAGGCTCGTAGATGCCAGGCCACCAAGTTCGACAGACCGGAGTGAACGAGCTCCACTCCCTTGGGCTGTCCAGTAGAGCCGGAGGTATAGATGATGTAAGCCAAGTCCTCCGGCTTTACCGTCACCGCTGGTTGGCCGTCCGACTGAGCCGCAATTTTTTCCGCATCGCGATCGACCGCGACAACTTGCCAAGGACCAACTGGCAATCTCTCCGCGAGCGCCGTTGTGCTGACCACTACGCGCGCTTCCGAATCTTGCAACATGAAAGTCAGCCGCGCGATGGGCTGACTCGGGTCAAGAGGAATATAAGCGCCGCCAGCTTTAAGAATGGCGAGAGCCGCAACGACCATGGCAGGCGAACGTTCGAGGTAAAGGCCCACTGCAGTGTCGCGGCCGACACCAACCGAACAGAGATAATTCGCCAGGCGATTCGCACGGCGGTCAAGCTCGGCGTAAGAGAGAACTTCGTGACCAGCGGAGACAGCTATCCCGCCAGGGTTCGCAACCGCCTGCTGTGCCACCAATTCAGCAACGCTGGGGGATCCCAGTGCGCGCGCAATTTGCGGTGTCATGTCAGCTCGAAGATTTAAAGATTTGACTGAATGCATTCTACCCTTGGGAGCGATCAGGCTGCTCCCGAGCCTCTCAAAACCGCGGGGACGGTTTTAGCAAGAATTTCTAAATCCAACCACAAAGACCAGGTGCGAATATATTGCAGATCCAGTTCCATCCACTTTTCGAAGGGAATCGAACTCCGGCCCATGATTTGCCAAAGGCAGGTAATTCCCGGACGAACGCTGAACCGGCGGCGCTGCCAGTCTTCGCAGAAGGTGTCGAACAATTCGTAATCCCGCACTTGCAGCGGGCGCGGACCCACCAGGCTCATATCGCCTTTTAATACGTTAAAGAGCTGCGGAAGCTCATCGATGCTGGTCTTACGCAGGAAGCGGCCAAGCGGCGTGATGCGAGGATCGTTCTTGATCTTGAATACCGCGCCGTCCGCTTCATTCTTGTCTTCGAGGTCTTTCAGGCGCTTCTCCGCATCCACGACCATGGTACGGAACTTAAAGATGTCGAACATCCGCTTATTGCGGCCGAGACGTTTTTGTATAAAGAAGATGGGTCCGGGAGCGGTCAATTTCACCATCACCGCGGTGATGATCATCACGGGCGCCAGGAAAATGATCGCCGCCGCTGAAATCACAATGTCAATTGCCCGCTTGACGGCCAGGCCCCAAGCGTCAGTAATCGTGCTGTCGTGGCTGACTAGCTGTTCGTCGCCGCCGAACTCATCCGCCCGATGTTTGGCTTCCTTCAGGTCGAAGATATTCGGCATGAACCTTACGATGATGCCTTGCTGTTCGCAAACCCACGCGATGCGCGAAGCCAGAGTGTGAAACGACCGGATGGGCAGCGCCAGCACAATCTCATCGACCACGTTGCGACGCACGTACGCGGGCAGTGTTTCGAGATCGGCCACGAGCGGGTAGCCTTGCTTCTTGAACTCGTCTAACCCGTCCCACTGCTCATCGGCAAACCCGAGAATCCGATAGCCAAGGTCGGGCTTGCCTTGGATTCGCTGCACCAGGGTCATCGCTCGCGCATTCGTGCCGATCACGAGGAGATTGCGGGTGTTCCGTCCATGCCTTCTTGCATAGGAAAGCGCAGCTCGGATGACCATGCGGCTCAAGATCACCATGCTGGTGGTCAGCACCCAGAACAAAAGCAAAAACACTCGACTTACAACCCAAATCCGAAACGTGAGAGCGGCCGCCGCGATGACGATGGTCCCAAGAGTTGTCGCGCCACAGATTTCTCGCACTTCTTCCCACCGGCTCGACAAACGCATCGACCGGTACAGGCCGAACACGGTGAACAGGAAATGCCAGACTAAGAGAAAAATACAAAACAGCAGCAAGTTGGCGAGTTTTATGCGCATCTCAAAAAACTCGGCCAAGCTAAATCTGCCCACGCGGTGGAACAAGGGCAGAGTGGAAACCCCGAAAGCACACACCATTAGCAGCAGGTCAAAGACCTTGAAGCCGTTCGAAAATACTTTACGATTTATGCCCATGAGAGATTCCTGAGGAGATAGCTACAAGATTGGTGCGGGGGAGGGGAGGGGACGAAGCCGCAGCCTGACGCGAACCTAGGCGATCTATGTGCCGCCCGTTAAGTTGCCGGTGTACCAGCTATTTTTTCGCTTTGGAAATCACGAGCTTTTCAATGGCATCGATGCTTTCCAGGTTGTCGTGTGTGATTTCTTCGTCGCCGATGCGGACGTTAAAGGTTTCTTCCAAGAATGCCACCAGGCGGAAGATCCCCATCGAATCGATGATGCCGTTCTTGGTGAGCACTTCCTGGTCTGTGACTTGGTTGATGCCCTTGGTCTTCGCGAATTCTTCGATAACGTACTCGCGAATCTGGTCTTTCACCGCTGCTGACTCGATCATGTTTACTCTCCAATTGCTGGGAATGTACTGCGTTTACAACAAATTCGATGCTGCTCTTGCGGCAACTTCAGCGGACGCTGACCGGCTCTTTCGCCGGATCTTTCGCCGCCAACTTCACGCGATCAATCTTTCCTGTGGATGTCTTCGGAAGTTCGACGCAGAGCTCGATAACCTCCGGGATCATGTACTTCGGAACCCGCGTGGAGCAGTGCTGCTGCAAATCTATTGGCTTGAGTGAATCGGGAACGTGAATCGCGACTACGGCACGAATGCGGTTTCCAACAATCTCATCGGGAACGGCGAGCACGGCTGCCTCGCGAACTCCCGGGTGGCTCAGCAGAGCGCTCTCAATTTCGCCGAGTTCGATGCGGTAGCCGCGGCTCTTAATCATGCTGTCGCGCCGGCCCAGGAAATAAAAGTTGCCGTCCTCGGCCATCGTGACCAGATCTCCGGTGCGGTACATCTTCTCTTCGAAGTTCTGTTCGAAGCGATTGGGCACGCACATTTTCTGCGTCTTCTCTGGATCGGCCCAGTAGCCGTAGGTTACGGCCGGTCCGCGCACGCACAACTCGCCAGTCTCGCCCTGTGCGGCGCGGCGTCCGTCATCGGTTACGGCGAAGGCGTCGGTGTTGGCGCAGGCGATTCCGATGGGTAGCTTCTCCAGGCTCGCAAGGCGCTCGCGCTCCACTTTGTAGTACGTGCAGACGTTGGTTTCCGTCGGTCCGTAGAGGTTGTAGAGTTCCGCGGCTGGCGCCATCTCCGCCAGTTGCCGCAGATACTTCATGGGAAATACTTCTCCGGCAAACAATATCGTGCGCACGCTCTTCAGCTTCTCGGGTGTCAGGTGTGCGTGCAGAAGCAGGAGCATTAACGCCGACGGGACCGAATACCAGATCGTGATGCCCTGCGTCTCGATAAAGTTAGCGAGGCTGGTGGGGAACAACGCGAGTTCTTCCGTGATTAAGTAGACCGTGGCGCCGGCTTCGAGCGTGTTGTAAACGTCGAAGACCGAGAGATCGAAGTGCAGCGGAGCATGATTCGAAAGCCGATCTTCGCTGCGCACTTGAAACTCTTCCGCGCACCACTCGACGAAAGTCAGCGCGTTCTGATGCGACAGCATTACGCCTTTGGGCCGGCCAGTCGAGCCTGACGTGTAAAGAATGTAGGCGAGGTCGGTTTCGATCAGGCTCACTTCTGGAGCATGATCCGCGGGAAACTCGGCGAGCATCGACCAGGGAATCAGTTTGCCGTCTTTGCCATTCTCGGCTTGATCGGTCGAGATGCAGCTTTCAAGAAGTTCCAAAGTCTCCGGAGTGAGAACCTCACGCTTTTCGTGATTCGTGATGAGCACACGAATGCCGCAGTTGCCGATAATGTAGCCCACGCGGTCTGCCGGCGCCTGCGGATCGAGAGGAACATAAACGCCCCCCGCTTTGAGCACGCCCAGCATGCTCACGACTGACTCCACGCACTTGGGAAAAAACAGCCCGACGCGGTCGCCTTTCGTAATCCCCTGTTTGCGCAGGAGGTGAGCCATTTGATTCGATCGCTCATCCAGTTCGCGATAGGTGACGCTGCGGCCTCGAGCCCACACCGCAATCTTCTCCGGATACGCCTTCGCACTCTTGCTGAGCAATTGCTGCAACACGTATGCCATGACTTAGAACCTGATCCCTTTAGATTTAATTTTGATCGACATCACAAAAGGTATGATCCGGAGGAGATAAGCTGAAGAACATTTCTGAAGAAACACAAACTAAAGTCCAAGCATGTTGGCGATGATGACCCGGTGCACCTGCGACGTTCCTGAATAGATGGTTCCAGCTATGGCGTCCCGCAATTCGCGTTCGAGCTGATATTCCGTCGTGTAACCATAGCCGCCGTGAATCTGGATTGCTTCGAGGCAGCTCTGCACGCAGGCTTCGGCCACATACAACTTCGCAATCGACGCTTCACGCAGAGGATGACGTCCCTGACTCTTCATCCAGGCAGCTTTGTACAGTGCGAGCCTCCCGGTTTCGAGCCGCACATCCATGTCGGCAATCATGTTCGAAATCGCCGGAAACTTGCCAATCGCTTCGCCAAATTGTTTTCGTTCTTTGGCGTACTTCACGCAAATTTCCATGATGCGCTGCATGGCCCCGAGATGGCTGGCCAGGATGCAGATGCGTTCCCACTCCATCGAGGAGGTGAAGACTGCCTGCCCGCCAAATTCTTTGCCGAGGAGATTTGAAACCGGAATCTCGCAGTCCTGCAAATAAATTTCCGCCATCGGAGAAGTGCGCAATCCCATCTTGTGCAGCTTCTTGCCAACTGCAAATCCCGGCGTGCCCTTGTCAACCAGAAATGCGGTGACACCGTTCGGCCCGCGCGTGAAGTCGAGATTCGCGAAAACAATCGTAACGTCGGCGTTCGGGGCGTTGCTGCTGAAGGTCTTCGATCCGTTCAGCACATATTTATCGCCCTTACGCTCGGCGCGAGTTTTCAAACTGTAGGCGTCCGAACCGGACCCAGGCTCAGTCATCGCGTGCAGGCCGAGTCCACCACTCACCAGGCCGGGAAGATATTTGCGCTTCTGCTCTTCCGTTCCGAAGGACCAGATCGGAATCTCCGAACTCCACATGTGCGCATTGATGGAGAAGATGAGGCCGTTATCCTGACAACCGTAGCCCAAAGCTTCCAGCGCACAAACTGTTGTAAGGGTGTCGGCGCCGCCGCCGCCGTACTCGGTCGGAATCGGAAGTCCCTGAATTCCGAACTTCGCGCACTTCTGCCACAAGTCCTGCGAAAACTCCTCATTCTTGTCGCGCGTGATGACGTCGTCGTTCAGCTCTTCTTTGGCAAATCGCAGCACTTCTTTGCGAAAAGCCGCTTGTTCTTCGTTCCATGCAAAGTCCAAGGCTTACTCTCTCCTTTTTCTTTCTGGCCCAGATGCCCTTGAGCTTTGTGTAGCGCCGGCGTTCCGCCAGCTAATCTTTTGTTATGCCGATACAGATGCTGCGGTGTGCGCGGGCTCGGGCGGCGCCAGTGGTGCCACCTTGACTTCTGCCACCGGAGCCGTAGCTGCCTCCGGTTTTTTCACGAAGCGTTGTGGACGCCCGCCCGGCAACTTGATGCGGGCAGGTACGCCCATTACCATCATGTTGCTGCGGACGTCGGTGAGCACCAGGCTGTTGGCCGCAATGGTTACGTTACTGCCAATCTTCGCGTCGCCTACGAGCTTTGCTCCCGGTCCGAAATAAACGTCGTCGCCGATGCCGCGGCACGCATGCGAAATCAAGCATCCTGTCGCTATGGTGAAATTCTTGCCAATCTTTGTGGCGCCCAGGTTGATCGCGTAGACCGAGTGAATGACGAAGCCCGGGCCGATATCGGCACGCACATCAATGTGCACGCTCGTGAAAACCTCGACCCACTTGCGAAAGAACAGGCCGAAGACCTGCAGCAGTTGCTTCACCACTGGAATTCTCACGCTGCGTGCCCACTGCGAAAAGCGGTAAGCGACGACTGGCCAGGTAGAGTGGCGCACCATGACCTCGAGCCGCTTGCCGAGGCTCGGCTTCCAGTTCGGGTCGGTGCGCGTTTCGCGCATCGCCCGGTTGATATCTTCTCTCAGGTTCTCAAACATGTTCAGTCTTTGGGATGTAGGTCTGAAGATTTCAGAGCTTAGAGTTTTTTGTAGATTTTTTCTGGAACCGGGAACGTCCGGTGATTGAGTACAGCACCGAGAACCCGCACATTGGCGTGTTCGAGATCGTGCACCGCCTTGCGCGCGGTCTCGCGCCGCGAAGCATTCGCGCGAAGAACCAGCACCACTCCCTCGGCGTTGCGGCCTAGCATGATTGTGTCATCGCCTGCCCGCAGCGGCGGAGCGTCGATCAAAACGTAATCGAACTCTCTTTGTAGTTCCGGCAACAGCGTGCGCATGCGCTCGGAGCCGAGCAAAGTCTGTGCACCCGCCTTTTCCGCGCCGCAACTGAGGAGCCAGAGGTTCGGACGCGACAGCTGAGTCACAAAGCCGCGCACAGGATCGGAAACCTGCAGCGCATCGGAGAGCCCGTAATGATTCTTCACGCCAAACTCGCGGTGCAATCCCGGAGAGCGCAGGTTCGCATCCACTACGCAAACTGTGGAGGAAACCTGCGAAGCCAGGATTTCCGCCATGCGCGCACATATCCAGCTGCAACCGTTGCCGGACTCCGTGCCCGAAATCACGACCAGCCGCGAACCGTCCTCTCCCGGAGCAAAGAACACTCGCTGCACCAGTTTGAGGAGTTCATCACGCTGCCCCGCTTCCATTTTCAACTCGAGCGGCTTTACCTCAGCCGGGGGCCGCACTTCAGTATTCCGAGGCGCGACCGGTAAGGGATCAATGGGCAGTGGCAAAGGCGCAGGCGCTGTTGCCGTTTGGAACATTTCGCGTTCCTTGCCGAGGTTTTGCATCAATTCAAAATTCTTGCTCATAGACTCCTTAGTAAATCTTCTGGTTGCGCGGGTAAACTCCCCGCCAAAAGGTGTGCTCTAGACTGTTGGCATCTCAATCAGGGCGTTCGAGCCCGGTACGCCAGGTACGCAATAATCGCGATACGTTCTGCATGTGCTGTACCGCGTCTGCAGGGCTCAATTTATCTTCTGTAGGCTTGCGAGGGGATAAAGTCGGTTGGGACACCGGTTCGCTCGCTTCATCGGATGCCTGCATCTGCGGCATTGGCGGCAACGGATCCGCATTCAAACTGGTTAGCGACGCGAGCCTCGACATGCTTGAGGGCACTTCGACTTCGGTCATGAACCGCGTGATATCGAGGTCCTTAATTACTTCCCGCACCACTTCACCGTCGACCGTACGACTACGAGTGGCACAGGCAAGCGAAAGCGAGTGAAAGCAGTAATTGTTGATCTGGCGCGGAATACCTTCGCTGGCCTCCGCGATCAACTCAAGAGCTTCGGGCGAGAACAAACCCTGGCCTTTGTATCCCGCGACCTGCAAACGATGCGCGATGAAACGCGACGTTTCCTGCGGGGTGAGAGGATTGAGGCCGCTCAGGGATGTAATCCTTTGCCGCAATTGCGTGAGAGCAGGACTCGCCAGCTTGTCGGCCAGCGTGGGCTGCCCGACCAGAATAATTTGCAGCAATTTGGCCTGGGGCGTTTCGAAATCGGAGAGCAAGCGGACTGTTTCGAGCACCGATGCGTCCAGATTCTGCGCTTCGTCGATCACTACGATGAATCGCCTGCCGGCTCGCGCTTCCTGCACCAGGCACCGGTTGAAGGCCTCGTTCATCTTCACGAAGTCCTGAACATCGTTCTCAATCCCAATTTCCGCCAGCAGAAAACGCATGAACTCACGTGAATTGCATTGAGTTTGGAAGATGAACGCGGTTCGGGCCGTGTGCGAAAATTTCTGCAAAAGGTGGAAGAGCAAAGTCGTCTTGCCCATGCCCGGCCGCGCCACCAGAGACAGAAATCCCCGATTCGCCTCGATGCCGTAATAAAGGGATGCGAGAGCTTCCCGGTGGCCTGCCCCGAGATAAAGATATCTCGGGTCAGGCGACACACCGAAAGGTTGTTCCCGCAGTCCGAAGAATTCCAGAAACATTTAGTGCTTCCTCTCCTGGAAGTTCGGGTTGCGGGTTTTGCTGGTCAGCTCATAGGGGACATCTTCCAAAGCATTGTGCGCTTTGCCATTGCCGTTGCTATGACCGTTACCGTTGCTGTGGCCGTTTCCATTGCTATGGCCGTTTCCGTTTCCGTTTCCGTTCCCATTGCCGTTTCCGTTCTTGTGCAGCCCGTTACCCGAAACTCTGTGGGAAGGAACTGCGGCCAACACCGGAATTCTCAACTCCGTCATTACCTCAGTCGGCGTACGGAATGATTGGTCGGCATAGTCGAGAGCAAAGACAACTCCGAGGCTCACGGCTGAACCCAACAAGCAAGCCACGAGGGCAAATACCCAGATCGACCGTGTGGGCAAGCTGGGGATCACCGGGTTCTGGGCAATCGACACATTCAGAATGCGCGTGCGGTCGAGGGCATCGGCGATGCGCGCCTCTTCCCGCTTCTTGTTGTAAAGCAGATAATTCGCTTCATCCGCTTTTTGCGTGCGCATCAAGTCGCCTTGCAGAATTCCCTGCTCTTCGAGCTTGTGCGCCTGAGACAAGTAAACGCCTACGATGGCATTCAACGCGGTTTCACGAGCTTCGAGTCCGGCGAGGTCAGACTTGGCCTTGGCCAGTTCTCCATTCACCCACGCGTACGTGGGATTCTGGTCCGTGGTCTCTTCTTTCACCGGAGATGTTTCTTCCATTGTCAGTGCGTTGTGCGTATCGGTAATCTGCTTGTCGACCTCGACCACCAGCGGATACGTCGGCTGGAACTTGGTCAACAACTCCGTGCGCTTCATCTCGAGCGTAAGCAAAGTCGCCTTCAGGTTCTGAAGGACTTGCGCGTTGTCGCCCTTCTTTGCCTGCGTGGTGATGCGCGAGGGGAGCGAATTGTACTGTCCCTCGAGATCGCCGATGCGCTTCTTCCCTTCGGCGATGGAAGCCCGCGTGGTATCGAGAGAGCCGGTAAAGTCGGCCAACTTCTGCAGAACCATGTCGCGCTGAACCGTCGGCGCCACGCTGTTCTGCCCGCCCGAAAACTTGCTGAGCTGGCTCTCGACGTTCATCATTTCCTGCTTGTACTTGGTCGCTTCCTCATCGAAGAAGGCCTCTTGTCCGGCAGGATGGTGCACCTCGAGATGCTTGTCGAGGTAGGCCGCGTCCAGCGTGGCAAGCACGCGCTGCGCCAGTTCCGGCTTGCTCGATTCATATGCAATGCTGATGATGTTGGTTTTCTTGACTACCTCCAGCACCAGGTCTGTGCGCAGTTGCAAGATGGCCCGGTCGGTGCGGTTCTGTTGAGTCTCGCCGGGGTGCAGGAATCGCGACAGCGGCTTCGGCTTGTCGAGGCCGCAAGTCGTGACGACTTTCTGCAGAACATCCTGGCTCTGAATCAACTCCACTTCGGAGTTGATCTCTTCCTCTGCCACGGTGTCCTTGAACATCATGGGAGCGGTTTGCTCCGGGGTGACAATGGGGTCGACGCGTTCGCGCTTGACCAAGAGTTTGGTTTCGGCTCGGTACTTCGTGGGAAGAAACACGGCGGAGAGAAGAACGCCCAGCACGACGCCTAAGAAGCAGAGAATCATCACCCGTTGATGGCGAAAGCCGATTGCAACAACGTCTCTCGCGGTAAACGAGTACGACCTGTTTCCGTCGCCGTTCGTGGAAATTGAATCAGTCATATTGCCTCCATACTGCCTTTTGTCTTCAAGTTTTTCGGACAGTTACGCGGACAAAACCCTACCATCTTCTTGACGCTCTACGGCATGGTGAGCGGCAAGTACGTGCCCAGACTCATGTTCGGAATCAAACGATCGATCTTCGACATTGTATTCTTCGGAACAAAAAGCATGTCCCCGGAGTGAAGAAACGGATCTTCGCGCAAATCCCGGTTCTTTTCCATCTTCTTCACATCGATCAGCTTAGCTTCCGTCCACTGATCGTCAACGCGGCGAAACAGCACGACTTGGGAATGCTTGGCGCTGGATTGAAAGTCTCCCGCAACCGCGATCGCTTGCGTGACCGTCATGTTGCCATGCATTTCGTATTTGCCCGGCTTGGCGACCTGGCCGGATGCGATGAAGTACGGCTTCTCGAATTCTTTCAACGTGATCGAGATGACGGGATTGTTCAAAATTTTTCCGTAAGCCACGCGCAGAGTCTCTGTCATCTCAGGCACGGTCTGACCGGAAACCTTTACGTCTCCGACGGCCCGCAGTGAGGCAAACCCATCGGGCTGCACTGCTACAGCCAACTGGTTGAACTCCGGGCTGAGATCGAAGGTCAAGTCAAAGGTGTCGCCCGGCTCGATCCGGTAGCGCGGACTGCGGGATTTGAACTGGGGGCCGTCAACGGCAGGCTTGCTTGCGTCCGCGGGCTTGCTTGCATCCGCGACAACCGCGTTGCTGGGAGTCGGAGCCGGCTGCGTCTGCGCCGAGCAGATCTGAAACAGCGCGCAAACCATCGATGTTCCTAAGGTAAACCGCAACACTCGCTTCGCCAGTCCAGTATTCATTGTTTTCATTGCAAAACCTCCATCTTTCGAGTAACTCATTCGCCCTCGTAATTGTGTTTCTTAATGTGTGCCTTAGGGGGCATTTCTTGCAACACGACAAGACACAGGGGGAATAATGACTTTCTTCGGGCCAAATCAAGAGCCCGTAGTTCCTGTGACTCGCGCGGCTACTCGACTTTGAGTGTCTGCCCAAGAGGCGCCACCTGCCGAACCGCACTCGGGGTCAGGTTGTGCTGGCGAATCTTGTACAGAATTCCGCGATAGCTGATGGACAGCAACTGCGCTGCCCGGCGCCGGTTCCAGCCGGTATATTCAAGGGTCCGGCTGATGGCGTAGATTTCCGCCTCAGCCCGAAGGCTGCGAAGCGAAAAATGCGCGTCGGTCAGAGGTTGATCCGCCACAATCTGGTTATCGGCAGAAACCTCTTCTCTCGTTAGTGGATTGTCGTTCTTAATTTTTGGTTTGTTTTCTAATTGATTCATAGGGCTTAGGACCTCGCAACAAATTCCTGTGTGGTTGAAATTCAAGGGAGAAAAACTTTGGAAGGGGAAACACTAAACGGCTTCAACGTCATAGCCAGCTACGCGGACATACAACGATCTTTGGATTGGCTCAACTGACAGCACCAGGCTGCGATCACCATTCTCCGCCACCAGAATGCCCTGCACGCCGTCGAGAGCTCCGCCGCGAACCCGCACCCGCTGACCCACGCGGAGAAACGGACGCTCTTCATAAGGAATTCTGCTGGCAACCAGAGTCTTGATGTATTCGATCTGATGATCGGGGATGGGTGTTCCAGTACCCTGGACTCCGACAAAACTGACCACGCCCTGGGTCCGCAGCACCCGAACGCGATCATCCGGAGAATGAATCATGCGAAGGAAGGCGTAACCGGAGAACAACGGCATTTCGACTTGCTTCCGGCGGTCGCTCCAGTTGTGGGTCTGGGTGACCACTGGAAGAAACGACTCAATTCCCTGAGTCTGCAATTGTTTCGCGACTAGCTTTTCATGGCGCGAGCGTGTGCGAACAGCGTACCAGCGCGGTTGGCTTAGCAGCCCAGAGGTCTCGACCGCCGGCTGGTATCCATCCATCAATCCTGCTTCTCCGTTCACAGCTCCGCCCTTTCAGTCACATTCGCGGAATTTCAAAAAAAATGCGCGGATGTGCTTATGGTTTGCAAAAGTCGGATCGACGACTCTACCGATCATCGATTCAAATTAGGGGGGGAATTAACACTGAACCACCGAATACGGTGGCTTGCATCTACATCAGTGAAGCGAGTTTAACCAGCCGTGCAACTTCCTGCAAGAGGTAAAAAGCCCTAGTGAAGAAAGACTTCATCGAACCGGTTCCGGACGATAAAATAGAGTTGATTCACTGGAGAACAAAGGCCCTGTTCAGCCCTCGATTACTGTCGCATTGAGAAAATTTTAATACCCCGCCAGCCGTTCTTCTTAGCTGAATCAGCCGCAAGATTTGGGTTTCACCCCGTGTTTACCGGATATTGCAGGTTTTTGCACACTTGACAAGCGCAGTCTTTAATAGCAAAATGCCCGCTGGCATCCGGTCCCTTTGGCCGGAGCAAACCCTATCGCAACTCTAATTAGATTTTTCGAGTTGGGTGACAAGTTCGCGCTTTGCGCTGAAAAACTAGAGTGTTCTGTGTATTGCATTTCGATACGGCTGTAGCAGAATGCGTCGTGCATGACTGGCCCATGCTGAGTCGTCGCTCCTCCCCCCAACGTTCACGTCATGGTCGCAACAAACTTGTGATGCTGACTTCTTTTCTCTTGGAAGTCCATCTCGCACTTGGACACTTGACCACGTGAAGGAGTACTTCGATGAATTTTCGTACCGTTCGCCTGCTCGCAGTGTTGATCCTGGTAGGTCTCGCCGTTCTTGCCGTCCCCTCGCGGCTGCTTCACACAGCGGCAGCCACCAACACTGCTCTTCCGCCACCTCCGCCGCCTACTGTCGGTGAATTCGGCGGTCCTCTCGCTGGACTTACATCGAACCAGACCGGTCTCTTCAATGGCGGCTATGGCCTGTTTGCCATCAAGTGGGATCCTATCCGCGGCCTCGGCCCGGTGTCGACGGAACCGGGTTGCTTCACTTGTCACGGAGCCGGAGTCAACATACTCACCGGTACTGCAGGAGACACCGGTCCTTTGACCGGAACCCGTTATGGCAAATGGAATCCTGATAACACCTTCAACTATCTCGACGGCAACGGAACGTATCCCGAGAATGAAGGTGGCCCGATCATTCACGGCCTGTCAAATGCGGCTTTCGGCACGCTTCCGAATTGCAATATCATGAATATTGCGAGTTCCAGCGGAGCTACCGAGTCGGGAACGACCGTCACCATTACCACAAATGCCGCGCACGGCTTCAAAGTAGGACAGAATGCCATGATCTTAGGCGTGGGTGTTGCCGGTTACAACGGCACCTACCCCATCGTGAGCGTCCCGACGACAACAACGTTTACATATACATCCACGGAGTTAGCCTTAGCCCCGTCTGGCGGAGGCACCGCACAAAATTTGCCCCACGAAGTAATTCCGGCCGATGCAACCGTGGTAAGCCTTGTTCGATCGCCCAACCTGTTTGGTCTTGGATTGGTCGACAACATCCCCGACTCTGCGATTCTGGCAAATGTCGGGAACCCGGGAAACCCCTACGGCATCAGCGGCGTCGCGAATATGGTGCCCGATGAAAACGGAACCGTCCGACCTGGGAAATTCGGACAGAAGCTCAATATCGTTACCTTGTTCCAATTCACCGCGAATGCCGAGTTCAATGAGCTGGGGATCACCAACACGAATAGCCTCTTCGGCACCGCCAGTCAGTTCTTCCCGAATGAACATCTACCCCAGGGATTGCCCTTCCCAAGCTCCTGCAACACTGACACCAACGTTCCGCAGGACGTTCTACAAGTAAACATGATCAAGATGACCCAGTTTCAGGCGCTATTGGCGCCCATACCGCCGCAACCTCCGACTTCGGCGACAGAGGCTGGGCTCACAGTGTTCAATAACATCGGCTGTAGTGTTTGCCACATGGAGAGTTTCACCACTCAGCCCAAAGTTACATTGAAGACTACTAATGGGTCACAGACGGGCACAGTCACTGCTCTGAGCAACGTTACATTCAATCCGTATTCGGATTTCCTGCTCCACAATATGGGATCGGGTGACTCCGGCGGAATTCCCTTCCAGCCCAACAACACAGGCGTGGCCACGCTCACCATGTGGAGAACCGCGCCATTGTGGGGCTTATCCAACACGCTCACGAAGGCCGGCGGCTTGATGCACGATAATGGTTCGACAACCATCAAGGCTGCGATTCTGAGGCATGGCGGTGAAGCGGCTCCCGTTATCGCAAACTATCAAGCTCTGGACTCGACTGACTTGTCGAACTTGTTAGCCTTCCTGAATTCGCTGTAAAAAACGTCGCCGGTGCGGTTGTTTCACAGTTCATGTGACGCAATCCGCACCGGCGTTTCGCTTTTCGTTGATTTCTTTTCTGCTGTTCGCCCCCAGACAAATTCCCGAGGAGAGGCTAGGCGGGCATTCTGAAGTTGAGCGTAACTGTGGTTTGCATCTCGACCGGTTGCCCCTTCAGCACGCGCGGCTTGAATCGCCATTGCTTCACAGCAGCGATGGCAGCATCAGCCAGCAGGGGCTGGCCGCTGACCAGCTTTACATCCTGAATTGCGCCGTCGCGACCGATTCGCACCTCCAGCACTACTGCTCCTTGAATCCGCTGCTGCCGAGCTTCCTCGGGATATTCCGGTTCGACCCGATGGAGCAGGCTGCCATTCGCCGCGTCCGGCGGCAACTCAACAATTCCCGCTGGTTCTAGAGCGGAAGCCCGCTGCACACTTCCAGGCACACCTCTCGGAACACTCGGCGAACCATGGGAAGTCTTCGCAACTTCTCCTTCGGCCGCGGGCGGCATGCGGAAGACCTCTTTTCCATTTTCGTAAACCAGCAGGCTCCCTGAGGGCGGCGGAGAATCTTTCGCACCGGCTGGAGGAGTGTTCGGTGTCGCCGTATTTCTTTTACCACTGTCAGCACTTTTCGCATTCTCAGCTTCGTCTACGTCGGAGCTTGAAGGCGCCGTGGTTGCAGGCTCTCTCGCCCGCGTGCTGTTGTTCGGCGCGGCCGCGTCCTGCGCTGCGCTACTATTCGCGGTGCTTCGACTACTAAACCCCGCGCCGGCTGACTTGATGACCTGCTCCCGCACGCCCGTGACTCTTCGCCAGCCCAAGCGCACTCCCACCAACGTGCCTAGCAGAATCGCACAGGCCACCACGGCTGCGACCAGCGCCATGGTCACAACGTCGAAGCCGGTTCGCGGACTCTGCTCAGTCTCGGGGAAAACGTCGTTGTGTTCTTTCTTCTCCAGCTTCTCCAAGCTTCTGTTGGAATCCGCGCTCGACTCCTCCGCGAAAGCCACTGCCGGCGGCTCGACCGCTTCCGTTGATAAATTGTGAGTCGCAGTATTCGCTGCAGCGTGGGACGTCACAGTGCTGGGTGGTACCGATGCCGTTTCGCTCGCTCGATCAAGGTTTTTCACTATCCGGTGAGCCAGCGCTTCCAGCGTAAGTTCATCCCGATCGCCGAACGCCCCGGGCCGCGAAGAAAAAATTTCTAGGACTCCGGTCATCTCTCCGTTCCGCAGCAGGGGAAAGACCATTACTGATCGCACTCCCAAACTTCGAGAAGCCTCCGCATCGACGCGCGGGTCAGTCTGCGCATCGTCGCAACGCTGCACCTGCCGTATCTTGACGCATTCCGCCGTCAGGCCGGATTCGCTGCCCAATGGCGCGCCCAACTCCGGAGCATTGGCGCCGCTGCTGGCGCGGCAGACCATCTCGCCATCCCGGAGCAGCACAATCGCAGCGCCGGTTGCACCCGTGGCCAGACACGCCTGCTCAACAATTTCATTGAGCACAATCTCGAGGGCGAGATCGGCTGAAACTTCAGCCGAAAGATCGCCGCCGCCATGCGCAGCAAACAACGCGGCCAGTTCGCCGAGGTCGGATTCGGCGCTCGAACCGCTTCCTTGCAAGTTGGGAAACTCCGTCTCCGGCGCAGGATGATCAGGCATTGCCAACCACAATCAGATTGCGAGTGTGCTTCTGTAGCGGAGTTTCGCCCCAAAACCATGGGTTGTCAATATGCATTCACTTTACACATTGTGCAAAAGCGACCCTCGAACCAGATGCCGCAAACCCGCTGTTTCTTTTAGTCGCTGACTGAGGAGAAGTCCCAAAACGGCAAGAAGGAGCAAAAATAGCCAATTGGGATTCGTTTCTCTGTCTCTATTGCCATCCGGGAATGTTAAAATCAACTAATATTGCGAAGAGTTAGAATGATTTCCAAGTTATTTTTTCTAGCTGGCCCAGCGCTTTTTCTTCGGAAAGGTCCGAAAGCATAACCCTTTCCAGACTCTCAGTTCCTGGAGCTTGAATATGCGGATCGCTGTCGTCGGTTCCGGATACGTAGGGTTGGTGGCTGGCGCATGCTTTGCCGACCTCGGTCATGACGTCATTCTTGTCGACAATGACGAACGCAAGCTAGCCGATCTCAAAGACGGTCAAGTCCCCATCCACGAAAAGTTTCTGCCGGAACTGCTGAACCGTCACCGCGGCCATCGCCTGGAATTCTCAGCCGATTTGCAGGAGGCAGTGCGGGCCAGCGCGGCGATTTTCATCGCTGTAGGAACTCCGCCCACCGATCGCGGCGATGCCGATCTTTCATACGTTGAGTCGGTAGCCCGCGAGATTTCCGGCGCCATCAACGGATACAAAGTCATTGTCGAAAAGAGCACGGTTCCGGTTTACACGAGTGACTGGGTTCGCAAGATTATTCTGCGCAATGGCGCCGATCCTGAGTTCTTCGATGTCGCCTCCAATCCTGAATTTCTGCGGGAAGGTAGCGCCGTCGCTGACTTTCTATTTCCCGATCGCATCCTCGTTGGCTGCGACACCGAACGCGCCTCCGACGTGCTGCGCGAAATCTATGCCCCGCTCACCAGCGGCTCATACTACCAGCGTGCCGAGGCCATTCCGCAACCCGATCGCAGTTCCATCCCCGCGCCCATTCTTGTCACGACCACCAAGAGCGCGGAACTGATCAAACACGCCTCCAACGCATTTCTGGCCATGAAGATTTCCTTTATCAACGCGGTTGCTTCCGTGTGCGAATCCGTGGGTGCCGATGTAAGCCAGGTCTGCCACGGCATCGGCTCTGACACCCGCATTGGCCCGCGCTTCCTGAATCCTGGTATCGGTTATGGCGGCTCCTGTTTCCCCAAAGATGTAATGGCATTCCGAGCCGTCGCCCGCGAATGTGGCTACGACTTCCGCCTGCTCGACGAAGTCATGCGCATCAACGAAGACCAGCGCGACCGCTTCCTGCGCAAAGTGCGCAGCGCCCTCTGGACGCTCCGCGGCAAACATCTCGGGGTTCTCGGTCTCGCCTTTAAGGGTGGCACCGACGATATTCGGGAATCGCCTGCCATAGCCATCGTGCAGGCATTGCTGCAGGAAGGCTGCAAGATCACGGCCTACGATCCTGCCGCCATGGATCGCGCGCAGGAGGTCATCACTTCCGGCATCAAGTTCGCTAACTCGGCCTACGAAGCGGCGCATAACGCCGATGCCCTGATCATCCTCACCGAGTGGGAAGAGTTCGCCAACCTCGATCTTCGCCGGCTTCAGCAGGAACTCAAATACCCCATCGTGATCGATGGCCGTAACCTGTATCACCCCGATGTGATGGCAGCTTACGGCTTCACCTATTACAGTGTCGGACGCGCGGCCGCTCATGCCGAGGGAGCGCCTGCCGCCCTCAAGAACGGCGCCAGTAGAGCATGAGCCGCCAACGCGCACTGGTCACCGGCGGCGCCGGTTTCCTGGGATCTCATCTCTGCGATGCGCTGCTCGCCGAAGGCTGGAGCGTAGTCGTCGTCGACAACCTGCTCACCGGCCGCCGCGCGAATCTAGAGCGTCTCCGCAATGACGCGGCCTTCGAGTTTATAGAAAAAGACATCTGCGAACCCTTCGATGTGGGTCGCGTTGATTACGTCTTTCACTTCGCCAGCCCAGCCAGCCCAGTCGATTACACGCTGCATGGCATTCCCACACTGAAAGTCGGCTCACTCGGCACCTTTCACGCTCTCGATGTCGCCTTTAAATACGGCGCAAAGTATCTGGTCTCCTCGACCTCTGAGTGCTACGGCGATCCGCTCGAACATCCCCAGAAAGAAACTTATTGGGGCAATGTGAATTCCATCGGCCCGCGATCCGTCTACGACGAAGCCAAGCGCTTCACTGAAGCCGTCACCATGGCCTATCACCGCTATCACAAAGTCGACACACGCATCGTGCGCATCTTCAACACCTACGGCCCCCGCATGCAACTCAACGACGGACGCGTCGTTCCCAACTTCATGAAGCAGGCCCTGCGCGGCGAGGACCTCACCGTTTATGGCGACGGCAGCCAGACCCGAAGCTTCTGCTACGTCAGCGACGAAATCGATGGCTTCATGCGTTTAGCGAAATCCTCGGAGCATCTTCCGGTGAACATCGGCAATCCCAACGAGTTCACAATTCTCGAATGTGCCCAGCAGGTCTTACGAGTGACCGAATCAAAGAGCAAGATCAGCTACGAAGCTCTTCCGCAGGATGATCCCAAGCAGCGCCGTCCCGACATCACCAAGGCCCGGCAATTGCTGGGATGGGAACCCAAGATTCAGCTGGCGGAAGGTCTCCGAATGTCCTTGGATTACTTCAAGAAAGCCGTAGAGGAAGAAACGACCCGGTCAAAATAGCCAGCTATTGCGTCTCGAAATACGAATCAGTGGAAAACATTCGCAGAAAATACTCGCTCTTCCACTTCGGATCGAGCCGGTCGAGAAGCAGGCCTTCCGTCCCGCCGAACGAATAGAAAACGACGCGCTTCCCCTTTGCCAGATCGGCGTGCTTGAGTTCATCGAGTGTTTCCCTTCTCGCTCTCGCGGCATAAGCAACGAACGATTCAAAATCGGGCAGAGCCTTGTACTCTTCACTCGCCTGGTACGATACCGCGGTTTCAGCCGCCATGATCTGCGTATAGCGGGCGATTCCCTCCTGCCAGATCTGGAAGCTAAAGTATTTGTGATCGTCTGCTGAAAGCTGCGCCAGAAACTCCCGACGCTGGGAGGCATACTGCTTCGCCAGCTTCGCGAATGCGACATCATCCTTTTCGCTTACAGCAGTCAAGAGAAGATCGCGAAGGTGGCCGAAGCCCTCAGCAACTTGAGGATTCTCGTAAGGAAAGGCATAGTTCAACATCCACATGCCGCTCTGGTCACCGTGGCTTAATCCCAGGCTCTCGACGCCTTTGTAGTAATCCAGTTGCGCGTTCTGCAGTTGGTGAAAGTGCTCGTGCATCAGCGTGACGAGCCAGGGCGTGCTTGTTTTACTCTCCGTGTTTTTCGGCTCGCCGATTACGATGACGGAGGGCGGCCCGAATGCTGGAAAGGTTGCTAACAGCGCGGTTGGGAACTGGCGCGGACGCTCATAGAATCCGCCGTCGACCTTCGTGAATTCCTTCGGCGGCGCGGGATGATGTGTCAGGAACTCGGTGTTTTCTGTCACCAGCATCAGGGGCGCAGGCACTTTATCCCAATTCGGCCAGATCTGATTCTGGATTTTGTCCGCGAGCCGGTAAAACTCACGAATGCGGATCGCATCATCCTGAGGAATTTGGGGGGAAAGCTGGCGAGCCGGGGATTGGCCAAACGGCGCAGTTGCCAGCAGTAACAGCGCAATCGGAAGCCGCATGACATTTTGGACGGAGAAGATGCTCATGTGTTAGCCCTCCAGCGAATAATCGAAACGGGCGGCACTTTAAGGCCACTTCCGGGCTTTTATGTCTTCGGCCCTTGACAGCCGCCGCGCGAAGCGTCATGCTGTTACCTCCTTTTTTAGCAGCGCCACTCCCCCGATTGGCTCCCCCGTAAGAAAATTCAGAATTACCACAGGAGGCTTCATGGGCCCCTTTCGTCTTCTCCTTCAGATGTGCGTTGTTGTGATGTTGGCCATCCTGGCCGCGCTCAACGCCAAGGCGCAGGCCGGAGCCTGTGCCACCGGCCCCTGCGTCTCCACGTATCACTACGACAACATGCGCGATGGTGTGCAATCGCAGGAATCTACGCTCAGTCCATCGCTGTTCCCAACAGGACGCGCCGCGAACTTTGGCCTCCTCACACCCGCGGCCGGCGGAGCGACCGGAGCCGTTGACGGCTTAATTTATGCTCAGCCACTGTATCTTTCCGGTGTAGCCATGGGCGCAAATTGCTCCGGCACCCAGAATATTGTGCTGGTAGCAACCGAGAACAATTCCGTCTACGCCTTTACTTGGACCTACACCTTATCCACCACGGGATATACCTTTTCGCTTACGCAATGCTGGATGCTCAATCTGAACCAGGCGGGCGAGTTTGCGATTCCATTTACCGCTCTGCCGGTGAATCATAGCGGCGCACCGTGCAATAACCTCACGCCGCAAAGCGGTATTACTGGAACGCCGGTGATCGATACTTCCGTTACGCCTCCGGTAATGTATGTGGTGAGCGCACACCAAACGGCAAGCATGACGTACACCTACCGCCTCCACGCGATCAACATAAATTCCGGCACCGAACTAACCAACGGCAGTAGCGCTCCTTACGACTTGTCGGGCGCTTTTCATACCGGCGTCACCGCGACCCATGAAAATCAGCGGCCCGGGTTGGCCATGTTCAGTCCAGCTCCCGGGGTTGTCAATCTGTACGTCGCCTTCGGCTCGTTCTGCGACACTCCGCCCTACAGTGGGTACGTTGCGGGACTTACCTATACCTACAGCACGAACAGCTTCGCTCCAGTCGGCGCTGACTGGGTATTTGATACCGAGGGCGGTGCAACAAATCACGAAGGTGGAATCTGGATGTCGGGGGTGGCCCCCGCCGTAGATAGTGCAGGAAACATCTACGTGGCCGTGGGTAATGGAACCTGGAACGGCAGCACAGCTTTTGGAGAAAGCGTGGTCAAGATCGCCACTACAAGTTCGGGGCTCGCGGCCGTTGACTACTACACTCCCAATGACGTGGCAGATCTTAATCTCGATCTGGTGACGGTCACGTTGTGTGCAGCCTACGGTCCAGATAGCTGTCCGCTCGCCAATAAGCTCACTTTGGAAGCGCCCACAGGCGATTATGATCTTGGCTCCGGTGGGGTCACGCTTATTTCCCCGGTCACAGCTTCTCCGCTGTGTGGGACGAACAATGAACTGGTGGCGGGCGGTAAAGAAGGAGTTATCTACGGAGTCTGCTACGAAACGCAGACCGGATCAACGCTGCAAGACGTAATGGGCGGGTTCGATGGCTGCGGTTACGATTGCACGGCTGGTTCAAACCCCACGCTCACCGCCTGCACCGAGTCAGCCACTCCCGGCAACGGTGCCATCGCTCAATGCTTTCAGGGAGTGAATGCAGCCGAAAAAACAGAAAAGGAACAAGGCGAACTCAATACGATCTTTGCATCGTCAGGCATTATGGGAACCGAGGCGTTCTGGGCAGGCAACTCCGCCAATCCGGAAAATTATCTTTATGTCGCCGGAGCCAACGATCCCATCACCGTCTATCAAGCCAGTTCAATCACGGGCTCTTTCAACACCGTAGGCGCTATCGAGAAACTACCTCTGAAATTTGCCTTCCCGGGTCCGATCCCCGTGGTCTCATGGGATGGGTCAGACGCTTCAACCGCGCTACTGTGGGCCATCGATGCCAGCGGCTTCGGCGTATGGCATCCGCTCTCCAATTCAGCTGCCGCTGCCAGGCCCGCGACGCTGTTCGTCTACAATGCGATCCCAGGACCCGCTAGTGATCCAGTCCTGAGCGAATTATGGAAAAGCTCGACCGGCACTGCAAACCTTGGGCCTGGCGCGGTGAAATTTGCCGTCCCCACTGTGGCTGGCGGATTAGTGTTTGTCCAGGGCGGCACGCCGGGCTACGCCCCGGGCGTACCCGGAGGGATCGACGTCAACTGCACCGCAGCGGCAATAGTGGACAGTACCACGCCAACCATATGTGGAGGGATGTTGTCAGTCTACGGTCAATTGCACGACTAGAAAAATTCTGCCTCTGAGCCCTGCGAAACGCGAAACCTTGACTTTCTTTCGCACAGAAGAATCTTTAGCGAAATTAGTCTGAGAACTGAGAACTGAGAACCTAGCTGGTGCTTTCGGCCGTAGCCGCGACGAAGTCAATCAACTGCTGCACTCCGTGGCGTTCATCCTTGCTATTCAGGGTGAACGAGACGCCCATCCCGTAGCCGGGATGCGACGCCTTCACCTTGCCTGCCAACCGCAACTTCATTTCCTGCGTGCGCACCGTGATCTCGACAGCACTGCCGGTCGGAAAAGCCAGGGGCATTTCCAAATAGCATCCGCCTGGGCTCAGATCGCTCAGGTGACAGTAGTTCCGAACCGAACTGCCCTGCTGATAAACCTCCGCTCCGAGACGGCAGGCATATCGAGTTTGTCCGCGACGATTGTCCGGCTCTGCTCGCAGTCGAGAAATCGCTTTTTCGTTCCGGTTCTTCGCGTCCGGCGACTTGCTCTGCTTCTCTTTCTCTTCAACCTGCCTTTCCACCTTTGCATCTTTTTCCGGCCGTGTCGAGTGTTCCACTTCCACAGACTCAGCCGCCAACTCCCGCTTCGTGGCATCGGCCAGGTTTTTCTGCAACCAGTCGTGCAGAATCCGGCGTGAAGTCTGAGGAACGTCCACATACTGTACCCCGGCACGCCCGTTCCAATCCTGCCACACTACCTGGCCGGAGAGCCGCACCCGCGCCGTCTGCCCCGGTAATTGAAATTGAAAATAAACTTTGCTGGCAGGGGGTAGCCTTTTCCCAAAATTTACCGCCATCCCGTCTTCCGACAGATCTACAAGGGTAGCTCGCTCCTGTTCGCCACCGGCGTAGTCGATCGTCGCATGAGTGTGCACGGGAGCCCGGGCTTTGCCGCGCTTGTCGCGGTACAGCACTGCCTGAGCCGCCCGCAAGCTGCTCATCACCCGGTCAGAGGCCAAGGGCCTGTACAGCACGAAGTTTACGCCGAGGGAAAACATGTCCCGGATGTCTTCCTGCTCCGCCACTACTATAGCCAGGGTCGACTCATTCGCTCGGGAGGAACGGCATTCACGCAGGATGGAAACCACGTCCGCCTTGCTTTTGCAATCAACAATAAGAAGGTCAAAGCGATCTTGCGCCAGGCGCACGGCTGCACGCACCGCGTCAGGGCACATTTCGACCTGAATCCTTAGCTCTTCCAGAGAACTCCGCAGCGTCTGCGCCGCGGCGTCGTCGACGCACACCAATAAAGATGAGAGAGTCATACCTGTCTATCATCGTAGGTTCACCCGAGTTCCGGCGGCAAGTTACCAGGGTCATATGCCCGCTGTCCCATCTCTGAGCCTGCGGGTTGCACAATTTTTCTCGTGTTCTCTGCGGGAAGGCCTAACCAGGGATTGCCGAAGAATAGGCTTTTGATGGCCAGCAAACCGATTCAGATGCGTTTCCATTTTTTTATACTAGTCCGCTGCGCGGCGCTCTTTCTGTGACAAACCCGGGTTAGAATCGTACGTCCAATGAGCGCACCTTCGGCAAATCAGGAAGCTGTTCACAGAACAGATCGAGCTCGTACTTCCCTTTGGCTTTGGATTCTTTTCTCCGCATGCGCCTTCGCCACCGTTGCCCTATTCTTTATTCCCGCTTTCATCATTCGTCCCTTCCGTTACCAAGCGCCGCGCCCGCTCTTGCTTGCGATGGCCTTGCGCCAGCGCGCTCCGCTCGGCACGCTGATCACAGGTGTAGCATGCTTTTTCCTGGCCTTCGCGCTTTGGAAAACGGTCGGCCGTTGGCGCAAGGTACTCATCGTGTTCGCTCTGCTGATCGTTACTTTTTCAGCTGTTATGGCGCGTCAAAACTATTTTGAATGGATGTTTCATCCCATTGCCGGCCCGCAGTTCGTGGCGCAATCCGAGAGCAAACTCGACGCCAAAGAAATGATCCTGGCTGTTCGTCTCGGCAACAACGCCCGCGCCTATCCCATCAGCCAGATGGCTTACCATCACATCCTCAACGACGTAGTCGCAGGCGTTCCGATCGCCGTAACGTATTGAACGCTCTGTCACACCGGTCTGGTGTGGACGCGGACGGTCAGCGGGAGAGCCCTGCATTTTTACCTGGCTGGCATCAACAACCAGAACTTCCTGATGCGCGACGAAGAAACTGGAACATGGTGGCAGCAGATCACGGGCAAGGCCATCTATGGACCACTGCAAGGCGCAGCGCTCGAACTGGTACTCAGCGACGAACTAACTTTCGGTGAATGGAGAAGCGAATCTCCAGCCGGACAGGTGCTGTCGCCAATCGCCAAGTACACAAAAGAATACGATCCCAACTGGGAGCCCGACGTAGCCAAGCTCCCGGTTGTCATCAGCTTTCCGGGCACCGAACTCAAATCGCGGGATGTGGTTATCGGAGTTACTATCAACGGCGCCGCACGTGCATATCCGTGGGAAACTTTCGCCAAGCAATCTCCGGTTCTTGACCGCGTGAACGGCGCGCCGCTGCTGCTAGTCCTCGGCCCCGACGGCAAATCCTTCCGTGTATTCGTCAGCCGCGTCGACGGCCGCGACGCCGAATTCTTTCTGCAGACGAATTCCAGTCCTGATGACAAAAGTGAAAACAAAACATGGACGCTACTCGACACACTCATCGACAGCCAGTGGAACTTCCAAGGGTGCGCCACATCCGGTCCAGCGCAAGGAAAATGTCTCGACCGCGTTCCCGCGCTGAAAGATTATTGGTTCGACTGGCGCAACTACCACGTCGACACAACGGTCTACAAACACTAGAACCTTCGGATAACGTAAGGGTTGCGGCGCACTTGTCTCCCCGTTTCTGAAGGGACGAGCGTTGGGGTTCCTAATCTTTGAAAGCGAATTCTATCGTGAGGTCGCAGAAAGCCAGCGGTTGCTGAAGGCAGAAGTGTCAGGCCGCTGTCCCTGTCGGCACGCTGACCCTGACGGTAGTTCCCGACTCACTGGAGATCACATCGAAGGTCCCGCGCAGAGCGTTCATTCGCTCCCGCATGCCTGAAATGCCGACGCCGGGAAGCTGTCCACTCGCACGAAATTTGGACATCACTTCTGGCGGAAAGCCCCTTCCCTCATCCGAGATCTCAATTGCAAGCCGCCTGTCTTCAACAGTCAAGCGGATGCGCGCCACTTTGCTCTCGGAATGCCGATGAATGTTGGCCAGGCTCTGCTGCACAATGCGAAAAAGCGCAGTCTCAACTTCCGGCGAGGGACGCGCCAAATCCTTGGGCATGTCGACGCTTACGGCCACTCCACTACGCTGCGAAAAACCTTCAACGTACCATGAAATGGCGGAGGCCAATCCAACATCGTCCAACAACGGCGGGTGAAGAAGGTAGGAAAGAGTCCGTATCTCCGCTGTGCATCGATCCACCAGATCGATGGTGTCCGCCAGACGAGTCTGCGCACCCTCGCCCAGAGATGCCCCCACCAGATTCCCTAACGCAGTGAGATTCATCTGCACGGCGGCAAGGTACTGTCCGGCACTGTCGTGCAACTCGCGTGCTACCCGCCGGCGCTCTTCATCTTGCGCCTGCATCAGCGAGCCAGAGAGAGTCCGCAACGCTTCATGCGCCTGCTTAAGTTCCTGCGTGCGCTGCTGAACCCGCGACTCCAGCAGACTCCTGGCATTGTGCTGCTCGGTAACGTCCACAGCCAGCACCATCAAGCCTTCAATTTCTCCCGAGGGCTTGCGCACGGCCTGATAAATGAAATCGAAATATGCGTCTTCGGGCGCCCGTCCTGGGCCGCGATTAATAACCGCTTTCACATTCCTGCCGAGATAAGGAATACCGCTGCGGTAAACGCCATCGAGGAGTTCAAAAAAAGTCTGACCGGACAATTCGGGCAGCGTTTCCCGAATGGTTCGCTGCAGAAGCTCTTCGGACGAACGGCCCACAATTTTGCAATATGTCGAATTCACAAACGACCAGCGATGTTCGGGACCGTTGAGAATGGCGATTCCGGCCGGAGCCTGCTTGAACAGTTCGCGCAGCTGGTTTCTCTCGAACTCGGCCGCGGCACGCTCCTGCCGTTCGCTAGCATTGGCCTGTTCAACCTCCCGGCGCGCCAGCACTTGTCCGGTCACTTCGACGGTGTGAATCAGAAGGCCCTCAACTTTGCCTTCATCGTTGCGAATCGGCTGATAAACGCAATCAAGGTATGCTTCATCTTCTGCCCCGTCTGGCCCCCGCCTGAAGGGGGCGCGCAATTCTCTTCCGATGAACGGCACGCCAGTTTTATAAACTTTGTCCAGCCCATCGAAGAATGGGTGCCCTTCCAGTTCCGGATAAGTCTCGCGCGCGGTTTTCCCGATGAAGTCCTCGGGACCGGCCCGGCCCGCCATTTTTGCCCGCGCGATGTTCACATAGGCCCAACGATGCTCCGGACCCGCCGTGATACCGATCGCCGAGGGTGCATGCAACAGCAAGTCCCGCAGCCGGCGGTTCAGCCACGTCATGTCGGGGGCACCTTCATAGGCCGCCGCAACCGGCGAAAGATCCGTCACTGACGGGTTCTGATCCAACTGGTTCTGATCCAGAAAATTCCCTCCGCAGACTTGGAGACAAGGCTACACAGTGTACAACAGGCCCACGGGAACGGAAATGCTGTTCTTTCCCTAGCGCTGGGGCAATTGTATGATGCTGGAGCCGCGCGCGAAAGAACGGCTCGGAATGACGAGAGCTAGTAACATTTCGGTTGGAGGATTTCATCAGTGTCGCAAATTCACGCCATCTTTTGGGACGTCGGAGGGGTGCTGCTCAGCAACGCGTGGGATCACACGCAACGCATGGCTGCGGTCGAACGCTTTCATCTCGATGAAAATGAGTTTCATGCGCGGCACGAAATGGTGGTCTCATCATTTGAGCGCGGCAAGATCACGCTGGACGAATATTTGGATCACACCGTGTTCTACCGCGATCGTCCGTTCACCCGCGACGAATTTCGGGATTTCATGTTCTCGCTGTCGGAGCCCATACCGGAGGTTCTCACCTTCGCGCGCACTCTGGCCGCTTCCGGAAAATACTTCATGGGCACGATCAACAATGAGTCTCGCGAATTGAACCTGTACCGCATCGAGAAATTTGGTCTGCGAGAAATCTTCCGGTTGTTCGTCAGCTCCTGCTTCGTTGGGCTACGCAAACCGGAGAGCGGCATTTATCGCCTCGCGACCGAGATTACGCAGATCAATCCGGAAGAGTGCTGCTTCATCGACGACCGGGCGCTCAACCTCGAGTGCGCCGCGAAACTAGGGATGCAAACGATCCAGATGCAAACCCTGGAACAGTTGCGCAGCGATTTGCAAAAGCTCAGCGTGGTTTAGGGCCCTGTTGGGCCTAAGACCTAACACCTATGACCTGGCACCTAGCCTCTTCGAGGCTGCATCTTCGCCGAAGAAGTAATTGTCTTGGGAATATCAGATTCGGCACCGGAAAGCGTCAGGTCGCTCGACCAGCATTCCGAAACCAGCTTCCAATCCCCGCTCGTCTGCTTGGCGAAGACCCAGAGATATTTGCCGCGCTCTTCGCGGCGCTTGCCGGTAGCGCCCGGAACCAACGCGCTGTAACGTCCAACTTCGTGAGCCAGATCTCCCAAGACATCCACTCGAAGCGGATCGACCGCTACTTCTCCCAAGCCAGCTTCGAGAGCCGAATAGAAAAACTCGCGCACGGCCACCGCACCGCGAATCGGAGGCAGATTCGATCGCAATACCACGGCGTCGGGCGCATAAAGTTCGATCAACTCATCGAGTTGCCGCGTATTACAAGCCAGAACCCATTCCTGAGTAAGCCGCCGCACTGAGGCCTCGCCGCGACTCATTGGTTCGCCTTTTGCCGCGGCAGCAACTCTCATGCGGTCCGCTTCCCGCGCACTCTCAGGAGCGTTCGCTCGCACCGCAACTGTGGCAACGTCGCCAGTTCCTCCCTGGAAATAGTGGTGATGGTAATGATGATGATAATGGTGCGTGCCCGCAGGAGCGCCCGGAGCAGGATGTACCTCGTCTTTGGCTTCGGTCGCTAGTGGCGGAGCTTGGGCCAAAGTGCCTTCGTCGTTGTCGAGGTTAGATGTTGCCGCAGCTTGAGGTGTGGAGTCGGGCGAATGTGACGCGGTTGCGAGCGGGAGTCCGCACGCGCCGCAGAATTTATTGCCTTCGCGATTGCGATGTCCGCAAACGCGACAGGCAGTGGAAGCATTCACGATACTTTCTTGCGTGGCATCCTCCGAGACGGTTTCGGAATCCGCCTCCATGGTGAGGCGCTGCATGGCTTGCAGAGCCGCGGCAATCGCTTCCTGGTTGGGCTTCGGCCGGCGCATCTCCGGGTAGAGACGCTGATAAATCTCGCCCAACGCAGGATTGTGCGGGCCGATGCTCGGCACACCTTCGGCATCCTGCGCAGGAGTCAAGCCGGGTGGCTTGGCCTGCCTCTTGTCTTGATCTCGAATGTCTCTTGGAAATCTATCTCTGTCCACAATTCAGACCGCGCTACTGCCGTCATTTTAGCTCAAGCGGAGCCTGCCCTGAATGAAGCCGAAGGGTTAGCACTAGCGGGCGGAATCTCAGCGGCGGGAAAACTCGATCTTCCCTTCCGCCTCCGTGGGCACGCCGTTGCAGGTCGCGGGACGGTAGCGCCAGGTGCGTACGGTTCGCAGTACGTTGCGGTCACCAACGGGACCAACGCTTTGCAGAATCAGAGGACTATGCACTCGCCCGTCGGCGCCGATGATGAAGCTCACTTTGACTTTCAGCCCTGTTCCGGTCGGAACCAGCAGAGGATCGGGCGTGGTTAAGGCCTCCGGCGGTTGCGTAGCTTCGCAGCGCGCTCGAGCGCTCACGTGCGGGACATCGCTGAACTCGGCGGCACGCTTCGGCGTCTTCCATGTCTGGTGCTCACGCTCGGTCAAGGGAGCCTGCCGCAGTCGCGGAGACGGAGCCTGCACAGATGCGGCGCTGCTGGCGGGAGCGGCTATGATCAGAAGCAATGGCCAGACGCGACGAAGCATTTTCTTGGAACCCTTCAGACCAACACAAACAGCGCCTTATACTTATCGGCAAGTCTGGTGCCACGCTGATGCGGAGTTAAGTGTTTGGCTATCAGTGGGTTAAAGGGGGAGTGTCTGACGCACAGGATTTTCAATGTGAACGCGGTTGCATATTTCAGACTCGGTGGCCCGTTTAGACGGCTATTTCCCGGCCGAGTGCCGGAGAGTCACCAGTGTAATTTCGGGGGGACAATTTAAGCGCACCGGCACTCCCACAGTTCCCAGTCCGGCGGTGGTGTAAAGCGCGAGTGGACCGACCTGGTATCTTCCCAAAACATATTTCTTCGCCATGCTCGGCAGATAGAGCGGAGGTAGCAGCGGAATTCTCACCTGGCCTCCGTGAGAGCGCCCTGAAAGCTGCAGGTCGACAGGAAAACGTGAAGCTTCGTCGGCGAAGTCGTGTTCGTGTGCGAGCAGAATGACGGCCTCGCCTGCGGGGACGTGACGCAAGGTCTCCTGCAAATCTGCGGTTCCGCCGAGCACGTCATTTACTCCGGCGAGCCAAACGCGCGTGCCGTTGCGCTCGATTGCGTGCGACTGGTTCGCCAGAACCTGAATGCTCTCGGCCTGAAGCGCGCGAGTGACGTGCTCGGGGTCGGTGTCCGCATCGTGGTTTCCCATGACGGCCCAAAGGCCTTGAGGAGCAGCCATCTGCCGCAGCAGGCGAGCACATGGCTCGGCGGCGAATGCCGCTTTCCTGACGTCTCCGAAAGACGGCGCTGAAACAAAGTCGCCGACGAGCACGATCAGGTCGGGACGAAGACCGTTGACCATAGGAATAGCGGCGTGCAACGGATGGATCGAGAAGTATGGGTCGTAATGAAAATCGCTGAGCAGCGCGATCGTAAAACCATCCAATTGTTCCGGCCAGCGCGAAAGGGAAAAACTCTGCCGCACGAGGCGAGGACGGTTCGGCTCCAACAAGATTCCATCTGCAGCAAGCGCGACTGTAGCAGCGGCGGCGCTCCATTTAAGAAACTGGCGTCTTGTGGTCGAGAAGGGAGACAAAGGATCAGGTGTCAGCTCTTAGATATTAAGTGTGAGGTTGTGGTCCAGGATCTAACACCTATGACCTGAGAGCAGCCGCGAGTCATCCGCAATTGTTCAAAAACTGAAGCTCGCCTGCAAGTCAATACGGCGAACAGCCACACCCGTGGAGAATGGACCGGATTGAAGACTGTTGTATTTATCGAAGAATGGCGAGCCTAGAACTCCGCCGGGATTGCCCAGGTTCACCTTGTTGAAAATATTGCGTGCCGAAGCACTCAGCGTGAAATTGTAACGGCGATCAGAACCCGGACCACCGAACGAAGGACCACCGCCGAATAGAGGACCACGCGGACCGCCTCCACCACCCCGGCCGCCACCTCCTCCGCCGCCCGGGCCCCCCTGGTTCCCCTGATTGCCTGCGGTACTTTTTAGCTTCGGGCCGAATCCGAAAGTCTTACTGAGCCGCAGGTTCAGGGCGACGTGCGAAGGGCCGGTTCCGTAGTTAATCGGCACAAGCTTTTCACCAGCCGTGGGAGCGGCGTTGAACGTGCCCAGCGGCGTGCAATAAATATTTGGATCGCTGCAACTGGCTCCGGGAGCAAGCGCCGGACGGTCGTTAAACTGTGAGTCTCCATTTAAATCGCTGCTGGTCGTGATGTTAAAGGGCGAACCGGACCATGCTACGAAAAACGGACTCAGACGAATTCCATACCGGGCTGCAATGGAGCCGCCCAAGAACAGGCGCTGGCGTATGTCGAACGCTGCCCGGCCGTAGTCCTGGCTGATGTCGTAAGAGTTCGACGCAAAACTCGTGACGCCGGCCGTATCGCTGTTGGCGTAGTTGAGCGTGTAGTAGCCAAACAGCTGAAGCTTGGTACCGGCGCGAATATTCGTGTTCACGATCAACTGGTTCTGCCGGAACACGCCTTCAGATACGTACTGGTAAATGTTGCCCGCGTTCGGGTTCGGCTTCACGCATGGATTGCAGGGCGTGCCGGGATACGGCGCGTTGGCATTGACGCTGAGCAGTTGATCGAAGCCGCGTGAATTCAGATAAGTGACCGACAGAGTCGCAGACTTAGTGACCTGCCGCTCCACGCTGATGGCCGACTGCAGGGTGTACGGAGCATACAACGAGGGACTGATCTGGTAGACCGTTGAAGTACTGGAACTGACCGTGCCGCACGTAGCAAGCGAGGAGGGATTGAAAGGCTGATCGATTCCCGGGAAGCATGTGGGATTGTTAATGACATATTCCTGCTGCAGGACGCCGTTCAACCGATACGCTTGAAGAATCTGCGTCTCCTGGAAGCGATCGTAGAAGATTCCCATCCCGCCACGAATCACAACCTTGGGAGGACCATTTCTGCCGCCGACGCCCCAGGCGAGACCGAAGCGCGGAGCGAGGTCCACGTGATCACGAATGTCATTCTGCACTTCGTAGCGCAATCCAAAGCTGAGAGTGATATTTGACCGAACCTTCCAATCATCCTGCACGTAGAGGCCGGCGTCATAAGTCGTGACTGCGGCGTTCGGGTTGCAGGTTGTGAAAGTACCGTTCGCCGCGCATGCAGTAATGAAGAGTTGCGTAGCCAGCGTTGGAGTGCCAGTAAGGGCAAGCTGTTGCGCCGCATACTGGTACGAGATGGGGCAAGGCGGATTCGGATTGGGATTGGTGCCAAGATCGGTTAGGCAATTGGCGGGCGTATCCGTGGCTCCGTTTAAGGAGGAAAATGTAAACGTGCCGTTGTAACCGGAGGTAGTGTTGCTATCCTCGTGCTCCGCGCGCAAGCGTCCACCAAACTTAGTCGTGTGATTGCCGTGGATCACCGATGTGTAGTTCTGTAGCTCGTAGTGATTCTGGTAGTCGGTGGTAAGAGTACCGTTGCCGCCGCCGGTAAATGCGCCCAATACGCTGACCTCCGGATTCGTATCCAATGAGGTCTGGCTATTGTTATCCCGCAGAAACTGGAAACGGGTTTCGTTAACCACCTTCGCGCCAAAGACCTGCGTGTCACCGATCTGAATGGTGTGTTCGGTGGTGGTCGTGTCATAAGCCTGCGAAGGCAAGGTATTTTGGCCAATGCCGTCGTTAGTCTCCGTGTCGCGGTAATACTGATAACGCACGGTTAGCGTGTTGTTCTTGGTGATTGCGTAGTCAAAACGTGGCCCGATATTGGTGCGTTGGTGCGGCGTCGGAATCGACTCCAAAAACTGCACGGGATTGAAGTTCTGATCGAGAGTCTCAGCGTCAATGGCCGAGAGGTCGTTAATATTTCGCCGCTGGGCGCTGACGAAAAAAGAAGAGTTCTTTATCCATTTGACCGGGCCCCCAACACTCCCATCGAACTGGACAGTGTAATAATTTGGCTCGGCGCCGGCAAATGGATCGGTCGTATTGAACGCCGAATCGTTTCCGCTGACTTGAATCTGGCCGTGGTAACTGTCGGTGCCAGGCTTCGTAAAAATCTCAATGCGGCCGTAGCCGAGTTTGTCGTATTCCGCCGAGAACGGATTCGAATTAATGCGAATCTCGCGAATTGACGACTTGGGAGGAAGCTGCCCGGCGGTGAAACCGTCAATATAGAGTTGTCCGCCGTTTGGGCCAGCCGAAGGCCCGGCCAGCGCCTGCAAGTCGGTGAGCAATTCGTCGGGATCATCGGGAAGCGCGTCTAATTCCTTGCCTGAGATGATGATGGCTCCGGCGTTGTTCGCGGGATTCACATCCACCGTAGGCACCGAATCGGAGACATTAATCTTCTGCTCCTCAACCTGGATGTTCATCGGTACGTTCAGGCGCAGGGCCTGACCCGCGGCGATGTTCACATTGTCGTTTTCGTACAGAGAAAATCCATCGGCAACTACAGTCAGCGAATACTGACTGGGGGCCAAAGCCTTGAATTCATAATTACCCTGTCCATCGCTTTGCGTTTTAATTGGAGTCGACGAAGTGGCCGCAGGCGTCATGATCACGGTTGCTTTCGCGATAGCCGCGCCAGAAGGGTCGGTCACTTGCCCGCGCAAAGCTCCTGAAGTGGCGGGGGCCGCGGCGGTTTGCGACACGCTGAGCGTCGCGCACTGCGATAACAAGACGAAGACTGCAAAACAAAAGGCCAGATAAAGATTGCTGCGAACTTTCATTCCACCATTCCGTTCCACAAAGTGAGACTTCCGTGCGAATACCGCTAAGTGCAGTATTTGAATTTTCGCGAAGAACAAACTACGGTCCTCCTGCTTCGCCTGCGGGGCCGCCAAGACTCCAAGGCGCAAGCATCATGGCCTGGCCGGCGTTGGGCGCGGCTTGCAGAATGGGCTCGACGCCGCTGACCAGTTGGATCGCGGTGCCTGTGCCCGCGGTGCCTTCGCTCGAAACCAGGATCACGGCATCGCCTTTATGCAAGTCAGCGAGTGACGTAGCGGGCAAACTGCTAAGCATCCGCTGCAGATCGGGAGCGCCGCCAGAGCGACCGCCGCCAGCGCCGCCTGCTTTCCAGTTCGCTCCGCCTTCAGCCGCTCCTGAAGCAGATGCCGGATTCGCAGTTTGCGCGGGTGTTGTAGTTTGTCCGGGCGCTGCACTGGCTCTGCCGCCCGAAGCAACTGCACTTCCTGCGGTTGCTCCTCCGGCAGCCGCGCTTTTCAGACGCGCGGCAATTCTCTGAGCCATCTCAGGGGGAAGATGACGGAGTTGCGAGTCTGCGGTTACTTTGATGAGCACTGTTTTTTTCGACAATAAATCCTGAACGCTGAGTGTCGACGAACTTGCATCGACGGAGTTGACCGTTCCGGCAACATTGCGGAAAGATCCAGAAACAATTTCTTCGGCGGTCACTTCGCTGCCATCGGCGCTGCGTTCGCCGCGCGCTCGCACCTGGTCTCCGGAATGAATTTCCTTCAGCGTGCCAGGCTTGGCGTCGTCAAATTTCACGGAGTCAGGCGCGTAGCGGCGAATCACAGTCGTCGGGGATGCATGAATGACGATGTTCTTTTTTCCCGTGAAGCTGGCGACGGAGATGGTGACAGTTCCCGCGGCGGGATCCACGGCGCCGACCAAGCCCCCCACTCCGCGCTTCTGCCAGTCTTGCAAATCCTGCTGGTGCTTAGTATCGAGGTCGGCCTTTTTCATCACTACTACAGACGAAGCTAGCAGCGAGGCGTTATCGTCAGAGGTCTTTCCCCCGACCAATACGCGGTCGCCGACTTGAAGATCCTGCAACTGAATGGGCGTGGCGTTCTTTAGATCTTTTTCGCCCGGAGGAATGCGGACAATACGTGCAGCCTCCTGAACCGTGACGTTGACGTCCGGACCGGAGTCAGGCGTGAGAGTAATGGCCGTTCCATTAATGGCTTTGATGGCGCCAATGCGCCTAGACACCGCGCCTGTTCCAGCAGTTTGCTGACTCTGCACGCCAGTTGCCGTCGCATAACCGAAAGGCGCTTGGATGCTGGCGCTGCAAGCGCAGCAGAGTGCGATTGCCAGAACACGGCTGGTGATTGATTTCATATGCTCCTTTATTAATTTACATGGTGAATTGCACAAAACGGCGGGATTTACAAAGTTTTACTTCTGCTTCACAGAATATGGGAATTCTCACGCGTTTCGCTGCGACGCGCGGAAACACACAGCAGGAACGGGCTGCAGGTTCGAGATTGACCAACTACTCTGCGACCAGCAGGTTCTCCGCAAATGGCCATTGCTCATCGATCCATTGCGCCTCGCAGCGGAAGCCGGCAACGCTTGCCATAGAGAACACTTCTTCTGGCGAGTATTTGTGGCTGCTTTCGGTCCAGATGGTTTCGCCTTCGAGAAACTCGACGCGAAGATCGGCGGCGGGAATATGCACGGTTTGTGGTCGGAGGGACCGCAGGTGCATCTCCACGCTGCGCGCCTCATGGTTAATTTTGGCCACGTGCTCAAACTGAGCGAGATCAAAGTCGGCATCCAGTTCGCGATTGATGCGAGCCAGCAAATTCAAGTTGAAGGCAGCCGTGACACCGAGTTCATCGTTGTAGGCCGCTAGCAGTTGAACGCTCGATTTCTCCAGATCGGTTCCGAGCAGAAGCCAGTCTCCGGGCAGAAGAATGCGGCGAACTTCGGCCAGAAACTCAATGCCGGCGGAGCGATCGAAGTTCCCGATCGTGCTTCCTAAGAACAGCACAAGAAGGCGCTGGTCGGTCTTCCGCTGCGCAGCCACTTCCAACAACCCGTCGAGATATTCGCGTTCGAAACCCAGGATACTGATGGACTCGATGTCGCTGAGTTCGCGCTCGCACATGGCCAGAGCGGAGGCGGAAATCTCGATGGGATAGTAGGTGGTTCTCTGCCGCCGGCAAAGCGCTTCCAGAATGTGGCGAGTCTTTTGACCGCTGCCACTGCCAAGCTCGGCCACGGAAACCGGGGTCGCCAACCGTTCGACGATGCCATGCGCGTGCCGCCGCAGCAGGCGTTCATCCGCCCGCGTGAGCCCGTACTGCGGAAGACGGCTGATCACTTCGAATAACGCGGAACCGACGTCGTCATACAAATACTTCGACAGCAGTTCTTTCTGGCCCGGCTTGGTAAGCCCGGTACGCACATCCGCTGCGAATTCGTAGGTTGCGTTCGGAGTAATAGTTTGAATCAGCATACTGGCTCCTTGTTCACATTGAAACGCTCATCGTGAAACGTTCATTGTCGGACGTTCACCATCCGCAGCATTGTCGATCAGCGGCTCACGCAGCGGAATCCGGTGTAGGCGAACTGATAGTGCGCCTGGAACCAGTTTCGGAACGTAGGCCGCAACATGCATGCCGCGGTGCGGGGCGATGCGCCTTTCAGCACAAAGTGCTTGCCGTCGAAGAAGTCGGCGGAGTATCCGCGGTAAAACGGGAACGGCTCAAACCCCGCAAACGGAGCGAACTCGGTCGAGGTCCACTCCCAACCATTGCCTAAGATGCCATGAACGCCAAAAGCGCTGCAGCTTTTAGGAAACGCATTTACTGGAGCGGGACTCCAGCGTGCGAAATCAAAGTTGCCGAAGGTGGCGTCCGGAGCTTGTTCCCCCCAAGGGTAAGTGCGTTCGCCGCCGTTTGCGGTGCCGTATGCAGCGCGCTGCCACTGGACTTCCGTTGGCAATGACTTCCCTGCCCAGCGCGCATAAGCTTTCGCCTCCGCTTGACTGACGTAGACGGGCCAATCCAGCGGCAATGGGATCTCCTCGAACATCGCGCGGTACATCCACTGTTCGCCTGCGCGCTTCCAGAAAGCCGGATGAGAAATTGCCTGCGCAGATTTCCAGTTCCAGTCGCCGTCGTTTTCTCCGTCGCCCCAGAACGCGCGGGTTTCATAACCACATGCGTTAATAAACTCCAGGTACTGCTGGTTCGTCACCTTGTAGCGATCAATAGCAAAAGCGGGAACGCTGACGGTGTGACTTTCATACTCGTTGTCCCAGCCAAACGAATCGCTGCCCCGCGAGAGACCGAGCGTGATTACGCCTGCTGGAATTTCGACGCTGCCGTGATCCACCACAGGAGCGGGACTTCTTAACGACTCGACTTGCTTCACCTTGCGATCGAGCGGCAACTGATGCAGCATATAAGCCAGCGTTTCCGCATGCATCAGGCGATGCTCGATGGCCACGTTGAGCAGAGTGGTCAGCGGAAATCCGTCACCGGTCGGAAGTTGGGAATCGTTCAAAGCATCCGCAAGCTTCTCATCCAGAACGGCCCGGATTTTTCGAACGTAGTCGCGAACTGCGGCAATCGAAGGCCAGTCTGAAGGCTGATCTGTGGGAAGTCCGCCGCCCACCGGATCGATGCCGAAGGCAAACAACCGGTCGAACTCGGCATGAAAACTCTCGATCCCAAATACACGTTCGTGGAAAAGGTTCCAGTCGAAGGCCTCGAGATGCCCGATGTAAAAAACAATGCGGTGACGTTCGGCAATCGGGCGGTCGTACAGAGAATCGGCCTTGACCACGGCAAACAACTGGTCAGTCCGCTGACGTGCGTCGGCGAGTAGGTCCATCAGTTCATGGCGGATAGCGGTATCGCTCTGCGTGGCTGGCATGCGGCTCTCCTAAACCTGCTGGTCGCGGACTTGCCACCGATTCCGGCGGCATCCCGTCACAGAGCAAAAGATTCTATGCTACGGGCGGTCCGAGTACCATAGGGTGATGTCTCTAACGCTATTTCACGTGGATGCCTTCACATCCAGACCATTCGCCGGAAATCCGGCCGCGGTATGCCCTCTTAAGCACTGGTTAGATGACCAACTTCTGCAAGCGGTCGCATCTGAAAACAATCTTTCGGAGACCGCTTTTTTCGTACCTGCGGGTGATCGCTACGAATTGCGTTGGTTCACGCCATGTTGCGAAGTCAAGTTGTGCGGCCATGCGACACTGGCTTCGGCATTCGTGGTCTTGCAAATTCTAGAGACAGCACGCGAGGCCGTTCGCTTCGAGACGCGTTTCAGCCGCGCGCTCGCCGTTTCTCGTGAAGGCGACTTGCTCGCCATGGATTTTCCTGCCCTCGCGCCGTGGGCTTGCCCCACTCCGCCGGCCGAATTGATCGACGGCCTGGGCGCGGTTCCGGCTGAGGTGGTGCAGATCGAGGACAACTATTTCGCTGTCTACGACTCGCAAGAAGAAATTCGACGCATTCGGCCTGACTTCCGCTTGCTCGAGAAACTTCATCCCTCGGGAGTCGCGATCACGGCTCCGGGCGAGAATTCCGACTTTGTCTCGCGCTACTTTGTACCCAGCTACGGCATTCCGGAAGATCCCGTGACCGGCTCGACGCACTGCTCATTAGCGCCGTATTGGGCGCAGCGCCTGGGCAAGACCAGCCTGCACGCACGCCAAATCTCCGAGCGCGGCGGCGAACTCTGGTGCGAAGTAACTCCGCAACGAGTGATTTTGAAGGGAAACGCGGTGCTGACTTTGCGCGGCGAGTTGTTGATCTGACGCTTAGTGAACCAATCCCTTACTCAGCAGGAATTCGTGGGCGACATCCTTGACATCGCGGTGCTGACCGTCCAGAGCGTAGTTCAACTGCTGCATCTCCACGTCGGAAATCTTGCCGCCTAACTCCGCAATCGCCTGCGCAACTTCGGGGTGCTGTTGCTCAGTTTGCTGCCGCACCACAGCGACCGCCTCGTACGGAGGAAAATAATGGCGGTCATCTTCGAGAACGAAGAGATCGAGCGCCGGAATCAGCCCGTCCGTAGCGTTGCCCGCAGCTATATCAATCTGACGACCCTTCAAAGCCGGAGCGAGTAAGCCCAGATCCATAACCCGGGGCGGCGCGGCAAAATGCAGGCCGTAAGCCGCAGCCAGTCCGGCGTAGCCATCGGGACGCTCCATAAACTCGTAGCCGAATCCCGCTCGCCACTGCGGAGCGAATGCGGCAGCCTGCGATAGAGTCTTCACGCCCAGGCGGCGCGCATCGTCTCCACGAATCTCCATGGCAAAGGTGTCATTGAAACCAAACGGCGGGCCGAGTGTTAAGCCGAGCCACGCTTCATACTCGCTCTTCACACGCCGGTAAACTTCAACCTTGTCGCCGCCAACTTTCTGTTTGAGGATGGCGGTCAGCGCAGTCCCCGTGTATTCGGGATAAATGTCGATACGCCCGGCCAGCAGCGCCTGCTGGCAAATGTACGTTCCCGCAAGGTAAAAACGGCGCTCTACTTTCAAATGCGTGTTCGCTTCAATCTGCTGGGCCAACAGTTCGCCAAGCATCAGCGACTCGGTAAAGTTCTTGGAGCCAATAACAATGCGCTTAGGATGCGGCGACGCACACGAAGACAGCAGCGCAGCCGAAACAAGAAGAATCAAGCACACTGCGCTCCAGCGCTTCACTCGGATCACGCAATGTCTTCTTCGGCAATAACTTTTCATCGCGGGCGCAATCGCTTCTCCAGCCATCCCAGGCAGAAGTCCGCCGTCAATGCCATAACTGCCGCGGGAATCGCTCCCGCCAGGATGAGCTGATTGTTAACCATGGCAAGACCACGAAAAATAAATTCGCCCAATCCTCCGGCGCCGATCGCGGCAGCGATGGTCGCCAGTCCAACTGAAACAACGACTGCAACTCGCACCCCCGAGAGAATCACGCTCAGCGCCAGTGGCAACTCGACCTGAAATAACAGTTGCCGACCGGTCAGTCCCATGCCGCGCCCAGCCTCTACCACGGCGGGATCGACTCCGCGAATTCCCGTGTAAGTGTTGCGGATGACGGGTAGCAGCGCGTAGAGAGTCAGTGCCAGAATCGCCAGGCGGTCTGCGTGATCGCCGAGCCACGGCACAGGCAGCAAAAATCCGAACAGGGCAAGGCTCGGAATCGTCTGAATAATGTTTGCGGTGCCCAGCACCGGCTTGTTCCACACCGGCCAGTGCGCGCTCAGAATTCCCAAAGGTATCCCGATCAGCACCGCGAGCAGCGTCGAGACGCCCACCAGCCACAGATGCTCCAGCGTAAGGTCCAGCACCTGTTCGTGATTTTGCGAGAAAAAGTGTATGAGGTTCATGACGCGCCTCGATTCGCTGCCGAGTCTAATCCGTCTCTGAAGGCCCGCACGTAAGCGGCGGCCAACGGGTCCGTCGACCGCAAAAAGTCTTCCGGGGAAAGAACCGTGACCAACCGGCCGGCTTCCATGAGAGCAATGCGCGAACCCAGCCGCAATGCTTCACGCAGATCATGCGTGACGAAGACCACCGTCTTATTCAAGCGCCTCTGCAGCGAAAGAAACTCTCGCTGCAGTTGATCGCGGGTGAGCGCATCGAGCGCGCCGAAGGGCTCATCCATTAACAGAATTGCAGGGTCGGCGGCCAATGCCCGCGCCACTCCCACTCGCTGCCGCTGCCCGCCTGAAAGCTGATGCGGATAACGCGAGGCCGTTTGCTCCTCCAATCCAACCATCCGCAACAATTCCTCGACGCGCTGATGTATCCGCGCGACGGGCCAGCCCTCTATTCGCGGCACAAGGCCTATATTTCGCTCCACCGTGAAATGAGGGAACAGACCCACATCCTGGATGACATAGCCGATGCTTCGACGCAGCCGAATCACGTCGCCCTCCGCGTTGGGCGCGCCATTTACCCGTACTTCGCCACCACTCGGATTCAGCAGCCGATTCAATAATTTTAGTGAAGTCGTTTTCCCGGAACCGCTGCGTCCCAGTAAGACCAGCGTCTCGCCGCGTTGTACTTGCAGATTCAGCCCCGACAGCAATTGCAGACCGTTGGGCAGCGCGTAGTCCACGTCGCGGAATTCAATCACGGGACTATGAGCGACGTTTGCGTCCATATTTTGTCAAACCGTATTTGGTCAAAACCATTTTCGTTCAAACCATCGTCTCTCAAACCAGCACCTCACGATATCATTGCGTGACCCGCATCCAGAGAGCTAATAGACGACCTGACTCCCTGCCGCTACGATCTTCCTAGACAGGTTGTGAAAATTTTCTTGGGTGTGAGCGTGTCCGCTTTACGCAATTCTCTTTGCTGGGCGATGGCTATCCTGTGCCCGCTGTCGCTACTGGCGGCTGACACGGGCGGCGCTGTCCTGCATAGCAAGGGCGGAGTTTGGGTGAACGGCGCCGAGATCGCCGACTCAACCGCTATCTTTCCCGGCGATGTGCTCGAGACCAAATCCGGGTCCGTGGCCAATCTGGACGCTGAAGGGTCGTCGATATTGATTCAGCCGGAATCGATAGTGAAATTCCAGAGCAACTCTCTTAGTCTGGAACATGGAAGCGTCTCCGTCGGAACCTCCACCGGTATGAGCGTGCATGTGAACTGCATCAAGATCGGACCCATTTCGAACGACCGGACGCAGTACGACGTAACCGACCTCAGCGGGACGGTGCAGATTGCCGCACATAAGAACGATGTAAATATCACGCAGAGCATAGCGCCGCAAAAAGCAACATCGGATAGCAACTCCCCCGCGTCCGCGATCGTGCATGAGGGGCAGCAGGCGACGCGCGACGAAGCAACCTGCGGAGCCGCGCAGAGGGGACCAGGGCCCCTTCCTGGGTCGAACGCAAAGTGGCTCGAGATCGGCGCCACTGCCGGCGGAGGAGCGCTGGTGCTCTGCTTGCTTCTTTGCAAAGGCTCCAAATCCCCCAATGTCAGCCCGTGGCAACCGTAAGGTCGTCGGTGCTTGAGCGGGAATTCTTTGACTTTCTGCGATTTTCTGGGGCGCGCAAGCCTGAGCAAAATCTGCGAATGCAGCGTATACTGAATCTCTTGACCTCGAAGACACCCTAACAGCACGTTGCGCCTTCGCGATTGAGAAATTCTCTGAAAGGCGTACGGCGTATCGAACTTAGAATCTTAAAACCTTTGAAAGCCAGTTCCTGCAATCCTAAAAGCATCCGTTTCTCGGCTCATTTAGCCATAAATCAGGAGAGAAAATATGTCTGGAATCAATGGCGATAAAGCCAGATTCAACCGCCGGCGCAGGCAGAAGATCAGCCGCCGCCAAAGCACCGAAAAAATGTTGAAGGCTCTGGCTGAGAAAAACTTAGTGGCCCCGGCGAAGCAAACGAATCTCAAAGAGAAGGTGGCATGACGACTCCCAACCTCGCATTGCCCCATCCGGCGCCGGATGGCACGCAAGCCGGAAAGAAGCGCGTACTCCTGCTGGACACATCGCAGACCAAACGCGATTTGCGAGCGGATGTAATGCGCAAGCTTGGCATCGAGGTGGATTGCGCCGCGGATGTGATCGAGGCGCGCTGCTGGTGGCGCGCTGACTTGTACAACCTTGTACTTATCAACGTGGCCGGAGAAATTGACAGTCGCGACAAGTTTTGCACCGACCTTCGCGGTGCCGTTCCTCCGCAGAGGATCGCATTCTTTGTCGGCGGGCCCGAGTATCTCTCGGCAGCTCCTCATTCTGACATGGCGCCAGCGGAGCCGGACGCGGACGCGCTGCACAAAGAGATGGTTGCGGCGCTGCTCGCTCAGGATTCGTTAAGCTCATCGCAGCAGCGATGGGGAATCATGGAAGCTTGCCGGAAGATTTCCAGCGTTCGCGCGGTTAGCGAAGCGCGGACGCGGGCGATCCGCGAAACGCCCAGACTCTCGCGGTGGGCTGATGCCATCGAACAGTATTCCATGCCCGCTCCCTCAACAGAACCAGTTGCACAAGAGGTAGCGGCGTTAGAAATAGATGCGGTAGCAGCCTCTGCGGCAGATACCCTCCCAGTAGAAACCGTTGCAGCAGAAACAGAAAGAGAAGAACTCCTATGAAGAACCTATACGTCGGCAATTTACCTCACAGCACTACTGAACCAGAGTTACGCGGCTTGTTTGAAGCGCATGGCGCGGTCGAACGCGTCAGCATTGTCACCGACCGCGAAACCGGCCGCGCCCGCGGCTTCGGTTTTGTGGAAATGACCAATGCGGCGGAAGCGGACAAGGCAGTAGCGGCATTGAACGGAACAGAACTTGGCGGCCGAGCGCTCAAGATCAACGAAGCGAAACCGAAGACCGACGCCCCACGCGGTGGCGGCGGCGGCAAACGCTTTGGCGGCGGTGGTGGTGGCGGCAGCCGCGACGATTATCAGGGACACGCGCGCCAGCCACGCGAACCTCGCTGGTAGCTCGAACCGCGGGACAGTTTTAAGAGGGCGAGGCTTGCAGCCGCGCCCTGAGCGCACGCAAAATCAACAGCAACTTAGCCGCTGAGCGGACGTTCGATCAACAAGAAACGATTGGAGATTGCTATGCCAGGACGAGGTCGATCAAGTTTTACCAAACGCCAGAAAGAACACACACGCCAGCAAAAACAGCGCGACAAAGCTGAACGCCGCATCCAGCGCAAAGATGAACCTGGGGGTACAACCGGAGATTCCAGCGAACTGGACCTGGACGAATTGCAGAGGCACGCCGCCGAGCAAGCCGCGCTATTTCAAATGGGGGATGACGACTCCAATATTTCCAGCATTCCCCGCGAGCGCGAACCGGAGAAAACCGAGCCGTAACGGTTTAGTCAAAATAGATTTACAGAACAAGATCCACCCAAATGCATTGGGACGCGCCCCTTTTGCTGACTTTGCGATTTTGGTTGGCTCTAGGCGAACACTTCGCCAGGCAACTTGGTCAGCGTTCTGCTGGCGAGCGTGTTTTGAACAACATGCTCAGACCGCTCGGCATTCGTCCAATCCACCTGCTTGCGTTCGATTTTCAACTTCAACGCGCGCTCGATGTGCCGAAGCTCGATTACCTCGCCGCCAGCCACGAGGCTGGTAGCCAGCCCTTGTGATCCGGCACGCCCAGTCCGTCCTACTCGGTGGATGAAATCCTCCGCCATCTTGGGCAGATCGTAGTTGATCACATGTGCGACGTCGTCGATGTGCAGGCCGCGAGCGGCCACGTCAGTGGCCACCAGGATTTGATAACGTCCCTGCTGAAATCCGCTGAGCGCTCCATTGCGCTGCGATTGCGAGCGGTCGCCGTGAGTCATGGCTGCGGAGAAACCTTCGCGCACCAGTTCTTTGGCCAGCCGTTCCGTACCGCGCTTGGTGCGGGCAAAGATAAGCGTCTGACCTTTCTCGGCGTAAAGTAATTGCCGCAGCACATCGGGTTTCTCCGCGGGGCGCACTTCGTAGGCTTGCAGTCGCACGCTTTCGACCGGCTTCAGCACCGAACCGATGGCCACACGCACTGGATCGCGCATAGCATCGTGCACCAACCCTGCCACTGACTGCTCCATGGTGGCCGAAAAGCAAAGCGTCTGCCGGCGTTGCGGCAAAATCGCCAGGATGCGACGGATAGCTGGCAGAAAGCCCATGTCCAGCATGCGGTCGGCTTCGTCGAGCACCAGGATTTTAACTTCGCGCAGGTCAATCAGTTTGCGCGTAATGAAATCCTGCAAACGCCCCGGCGTTGCAATCACCACACTTGATCCCGAGCGCACTGCCTGAATCTGCGTCTTCTCGGAGACGCCTCCGATTACCAGCGCAGCTTTTGATAGTCCCTTGCCGCGCAGCTTTTCGTACTCTTCATTGACTTGAATCGCCAGTTCGCGCGTGGGCAGCAAAACCAGCACGCGGATTTTCTGCGAGGGTTCGCGCTGCAGCATCTCGATGACTGGAATCAGAAACGCCAGCGTCTTGCCGGTTCCGGTCTGCGCCGTAGCCAGCACGTCTTTGCCCTCAAGGGCGTAAGGAATAGCCTGCGCCTGAATCGGCGTAGGGGTGATGAATTGATTCGTCGCCAACCTCTGCTGTAGCGCAGAAGATAGCGGTATTTCTGTAAAGCTTGTCATTCGTAATTGTTCTTTCTGGAGAGGCCTGATAAATACACGTGTAGTGAGGTCCCATGCCGCTCTTGTTTTTTGATTTACGCTGAATTAAACGGCGGGCAGGAAAAGCGGAGATGAATCTGATCCAAAAGGATCACCGCGTCACGAGCAAACCGTGGCAGTAGCGTCGATTTTTATTATAGCACAACATTCGGTGCAGCCACTCGGAAACGAGCCCGAGCCAATCGATAGTAACCAAACAATTTTGTGAGTGTGGGGGCCCCGGGCGGAGTCGAACCGCCGACCAACGGTTTAGGAAACCGCTGCTCTATCCATCTGAGCTACGGGGCCGCTGCATAGGCTCATTATCTCACGCTGTTTTAGTGACGCGGCAGTACGAGATCATCGCTTAAGTGTTCCCCTCGGGCCGTTACTGTTCTTTTGTCGCGAAAGAATCCATGAGCGACGTTACCGTCATGGCGGCTTTCAGTTGGTCCGGACTCGCGGAGGATTTCAGATGAATTGTGGCCGGCTCTCCTGGAAGCAGGTCGAAATAATTGTCGGAGAATTGCACATTCAGGTCACCGAAAGACAGATAGACATTTCGCGCGAGCTGTGACGACTGCAATGTGACCGCGACGTCTTCGCCCGTTTTGCTGAAAGTTGTTTCAATCTTTGGCTTGGGCGGCAGATCGAGGCTGTGCGTCGCATCGAAGAACACTTCGTTTCTCGACACTTTTTTTCCGGCGACTTCCATGTCAAACACCAGAAAGCTTTTGCGCAGTTCGGCCTTTGCCGCCAGGTCTGCCTTATCGAGAGTCAAGTAAATCGCATTCGATTGCGCTGGGATTTGAATGTCTTTGTTTTGATCGAGCAATACGTTCCCGGAAAAATCGAGCAGCCGTGTTCGGATCGTCCCGGAGAGTGGCTGGAGTTTATCCGACACAACGTAAACGTCGACCTTGTCGTCGTGCAGAAACGGCGAGATCAACAGATCGTCGTAGAAGCGGCGCGCATAATAATGAAGAGCCTTCCAACGCCCGTAGTAGTCGATGCTGGCCCACGAAGCTACGGGCCAGCAGTCATTCAACTGCCAGTAGAGCGATCCCATGGTGCGAGGGCGCTGGCGGCGCAGGTGCTCGGCGCCGATCTTGATAATCTCGGCCTGTTGCACCTGGCTGAGATAAACGAAAGAAGCGAAATCCTTAGGCTCCCAATATTCGCGCAGCATGTACGTGAGGATGCGCTCGTTTCCTCCTTTATTTTTCTGATGCGCCTGCATGACGGTGGAACGGATGTCGAAATCTTCAGGCTTATTCGCAAACGAGCGGATAGTGCGCATCTCGGGGAAAGATTGAAACCCGTATTCCGACATGAAGCGCGGAAATTGTTTGGTATAGTCTTCAGCCGGCGCTTGCGCATGCCAGACCTGCCAGTAGTGCATGTCGCCGTTGTGCTGATTGTCGGGAACCTCCTCAAAGTTCGCGCTGGGAGAACTGGGTGTGTAGGGCGTGGGATCGGCATATTGCGTGACCGCGCTCTTGAGAATATCGGCGAAGAGAATTACATAATCCTGCCAGACGCGGTCGCGCGCTTCGGCAGAAATCGACTCTCTGAATTTCTGGCGATCGCCCCAGTAGTACCAACTGGTTTCAACCTCGTTGTTGCCGCACCAGATGACGATGCTGGGATGGTCGCGCAGGCGTTTGATCTGGTCGATGGCCTCTTGCCGCACATTCTCCTGAAAGGAGACGTCGCCGGGAACCATGTCGCCGCCAAACATGAATTCCTGCCACACCATAATGCCGAGTTCATCGCAGATGTCGTAAAAATCGTCGGACTCGTAATAGCCGCCGCCCCACTCCCGGACCATATTCATGTGCGCGTCGCGAGCGGACTGCAAAATGTTGCGATGAACTTCAGGGGTCACGCGGTTGGGGAAGCTGTCGAACGGAATAACGTCCGCGCCTTTGGCGAATACGGAAATACCGTTAACGACGAACTCAAAACTCTTCCCCCACTGATCGGGAGCGTGGCGCAATTCGACGGAACGCAGTCCAGCCTTGGTTTCTGCGTGGGCTGCAACTTCACGGCCGAGGCGGATAGAGGCAGAAAACCGGTACCGGCTCTGCGCACCGTAACCTACCGGATACCACAGCTTCGGCGATGTGATGCGCAGGGGGACGGAAACGTGATTGATTCCGGCATTGAGTTGCAGCGTCTGAGTTCCGTCGGCTGTCTGCGGTCCGGACATTTCATCGTGCGCTAATGTGAGAGTGACCGTAGTGGCTCGTCCAGCTTCGATCTCGACTTCGGCCGCGACGTTGGCTAAGTCGGCAGTGATGCTTTGTTGGTGGATGTGAAAATTCTCGATGCGCAGCGCATCCCAGGTTTCGAGACGCACCGGCTTCCAAATGCCTTCAGTCATAAAGCGCGGGCCCCAATCCCAGCCGTAGTTGTATGGGGCTTTGCGCGTGTAGGGAGCGGTTGCGATGCCCTCTTCGTTGGGGAAATTGTTAGTGGAGATCGATGGCAGCACGTAGGGGAGCGTCTTGACGTAGGGAAGTATCTTCTCGATTGCCGAATGAAACACTATTCGCAGCGTGTTCGGACCTGGCTTCAATGCGGCTTTCGCGGGGATTCGCCAGCGGCGAAACATGTTGTCCGCGTGCAGAATTGCTTGCTCGTTGAGGTAAACATCAGCGAACGTATCCAGCCCGTCAAATACCAGGTCGACGTGATCGTGCGCGAGCGCGGCGGCATCCACCTCGAACGTCGTCTCATATTCCCAGTCGGCCAGCCCGATCCACTGCAGATGGAATTCATTGTCGCGATCGAAGGGGTCGGGAATCAGGCCGCTGTGCAGTAGATCTGTTTGGACTACGCCTGGAACCTGCGCGGGATGCCATTCTTTGACGTCGGATCTGTCAGCGTTGGCGACGGCACGAAACTGCCAGCCTGAATCGAGATTGCGGGAAGAAAGCTCAGCGGCTTCGAGCGGCACGGTCGACAGAAGGCAAAACAGCAGACCGCCTACGATACAAAACGCACCTGTAAAATAACGCCATCCGGGCCGAACCGATTTCATGTCAGCAACACCTCACCGACTCGGAGAATAACGGATTCGACGAGATAACGTCCACGCAGGGATCGTTTCCTGCGTCCGGTTTGCTCCGGTCGCGGCAAATGATTTACTCTCGCGGCAGTCCAACATGAGTCCAACTAATTCCATTCCCGCTTCCAGCCCGGCGAGCAGCTTCTCCCACGCAATGCGCCGCGAGATCTACGAACAGCCCCAGGCCATCGCCAAGACTGTTGAACAGCATCTGCAGAACGACATTCTTTTCCCGGGCGAGCTAAATGGAATCGATAGTGCTTTGCTGACCTTCGAGAAGCTGATCATTGCTGCCAGTGGATCGAGCCGCCATGCCGGCCTGGCGGGCGAGATCATGATCGAGGATCTTTCGGGCGTCGCCGTCGATGTGGAATATGCCAGCGAATATTGTTATCGCTCTACGCACGCAGCCGTCGAACCCATCGTAATGGTGGTCACGCAATCCGGTGAGACAGCCGACACTATAGCGGCACAGCGAGAGGCTTTGACGCGTGGGGTAAAGACGATTGCGGTCTCTAATGTGGCCAATGCCACAATTCCTCGCGAAGCCAGCGCTGCGTTGATCACAGGAGCGGGTCCTGAACTCGCCGTCCCTGCAACCAAGAGTTTCACCACGCAGGTTACCGTGCTCTATCTGATGGCGTTATTCCTCGCGCGAAAACGCGGACGCATGACCTCGGAGGTCACGCGTTCTTATCTGCAGCGACTGCTGCGTCTTCCGGATGCGATCGAGAACAATCTTCGAGCCTGGGACGAACTCGCAGAACAATTCGCTCAAAAACATTTTCAAGCAGAAAAGTTTCTATACCTCGGACGGGGCGTCCACTACGCCATCGCACGCGAGGGGGCGCTCAAGCTCAAGGAAATTTCCTATGCTCATGCAGAAGGCTATCCTGCCGGCGAACTCAAGCACGGCCCGAATGCGCTGGTCGACGAATACCTTCCGGTAGTCGTGCTGGCGACTTGCGACCACCACGATCCGGATTCGGTGCTGCGCTACCGGCGCACGCTGGAAGTGATGAAGGAAGTAAAATCGCGCCGTGGACGGCTGGTTGCGGTTGCAACCGAAGGCGATCACGAAGTCACCGATGTTGCCGATGACGTATTCTTCGTTCCGGCTGCGCCCGAACTTCTGCTGCCGATCGTCGAGGTGATCCCGTTGCAACTTTTTGCCTATCACGTGGCGACGAAGAAGGGATACGACGTGGACCGTCCGCGAAATCTGGTGAAAGCGGTGGTCACCGAGTGACGGCCAACCCCACTCACATTGATCTGCAAGCCATCGCAAAAACTGTCGTGCAGCAACACGGCTTTCAACCGGACTTCGCACCGGAGGTTCAACAGCAACTGCAACAATTGCGCACGAATCCTCCGGTAATCGCCGCGGGAGCGACCGTGCGCGATCTGCGCAATTTGTTATGGTCGTCGATTGACAATGACACATCCCGCGATCTGGATCAGATCGAAGTTGCGGAACGATTGCCGAACGGCGATGTCAAAGTTCTGATCGGCATTGCCGATGTAGACGCCTTCGTCGCCAAGCACAGCGCTATTGATCAACACGCCGCGCGCGAAGCCACGACCGTCTACACCGGAATCCGAAACTTCCCTATGCTGCCGGAAGAACTTTCCACGGGCAAAACTTCCCTGCTGGAGCATCAGGACTGCCTGAGCGTTGTGACGGAATTTGTGGTGGCGGCCGGCGGCCACGTAACTTCCAGCAACGTGTATCGCGCGCTCGTGCGTAACCAGGCGCAACTGCAATACAACTCGGTGGGAGCGTGGCTGGAGGGTACAGGAGCCGCGCCGCCGAAGGTGGCGGCTTCCGCCGATCTGCAATCTCAACTCCGATTGCAGGATGAAGTGGCGCAGAAGCTGAGGAGCCGGCGCTATGAAAATGGAGCGCTCGACCTGCGAACCGACGAGGTTTATCCTCTGGTGCTGAATTCACAGGTGGTCGACGTAGTGAACCAGCAAAAAAACCATGCCACTGAGTTGATCGAGGACTTCATGATTGCCGCCAATGGAGTAGTGGCGCGATTACTCGACAAAGTTTCGTCTTTGCGCCGCATCGTCAAACAACCTGAGCGCTGGGATCGCATTGTCCAACTGGCAGCGGGGTACGGCGAGAAACTTCCAGCGACTGCGGATTCCAAAGCGCTCAACGATTTTCTGGTCAGGCGTAGTACGGCCGATCCAGATCATTTTGCCGATCTTTCACTTTCCGTGATCAAGTTGATTGGCCCCGGAGAATACGTTCTCGAACGCCCCGGCGATCCCGAGGCCGGACACTTCGGCCTTGCGGTGCAGGATTATACGCACTCCACCGCTCCAAACCGCCGCTTCGCTGACATCGTTACGCAGAGAATTATTAAGTCCGTGCTTGCCAGCCGGCCCAATCCTTACTCGGATGACGAGCTTTCTACAATCGCCACAAACTGCACTGCGCGAGGAGACGCCGCGAGAAAAGTCGAGCGCGAGATGGCCAAGCGCATGGCTGCGGTCGCAATGCAGAATCGCATCGGCGCCACCTTCGACGCCATCGTCACCGGCGCAACTCCCAAGGGAACGTTTGTCCGGGTGGCGCAACCGCGCGTCGAGGGACTGCTGGCTCAGGGCCAGCAGGGAGTCGACGTTGGTGACAGGCTGCGCGTCAAACTCATTCGCACCGACGTGCAGCATGGCTTTATCGATTTTGCCCGCGTCTAGCAGTCAATCCTAGGCCGTCAATCCCAAGCATCAGATAGTTTACGAATATTGCCTGCCGTACGGCTGCCCGCGACCTGTTCGCGCTGGATTTTCAGCACGTAACATTGCTCATGAACAGTCTGGCCGTCCTCATCAATTTTGGCGAGCTCCAACGAGACAGGTTTATTGCAGATGGCGCAAGTGGAAACGGCGACCCCGTTTTTCAAAGACACACCTCCGGACGAGTGGCATCGCCTACTGATATAACCCGAGCGTTGGGATTTTGACTCGCGGAAAGTTTCGACGGCGAGAAGGACACGGCTGAGCAAGAGATTGCCCAGAATCTTAACCCAAGGGTGAACGAACTAAACTCGACGGGAATGCTGAACCACTCTATACCGCGACGGTAACCGACGTCTCAGTCCGTGTGACTGGCCGATAAAGCGTATCCCGTTCAATCGGTTCGCGGCCAGCGGCGCGGATCAGCCGTTCCAACTCTTCCCGGCGCATGCCCTGGGGCGTGGTCGCGCCCGCGTCGTGATAAATCTTCTCTTCAATCACAGTCCCATCCATGTCGTCGGCGCCGAAGCGCAGAGAAATCTGCGCGATTTTCGCTGTCATCATCTGCCAGTAAGATTTGATATGCGGGAAGTTGTCGAGCACGAGGCGGCTGACCGCGATCTGTTTGATGTCGAGCATCCCGGTGGTCTTGGGCAGATGCTGCAGCGGGGTGTTGTCGGGATGAAAGGCCAGCGGGATGAAAGTCTGGAAGCCACCGGTTTCATCTTGCAGCGCGCGCAGCTTGAGCAGGTGGTCGACGCGATCTTCGTCATTTTCGACGTGGCCGTACAGCATGGTGGCGTTTGATTTCAATCCGAGTTGATGAGCGATTCTCGCCGTATCGAGCCATTGATCGCCATCGATCTTGTGGTCGCAAATGATGTGGCGAACACGGTCGGCGAAAATCTCGGCACCGCCGCCGGGCAGCGAATCCACGCCTGAGGCCTTCAGTTGTTCCAGCGTCTCGCGAATCGAGAGCTTGGCGCGCTTCGAAAGATACGCAACCTCGACCATGGTGAAAGCCTTGAGATGCACCTGCGGAAAGCGCTGCTTCAGACCAGAACAGAGATCCAGGAAATACTGAAACGGCAGGTCAGGATGCAATCCACCGACGATGTGAAATTCCGTGACGGCCTCGCTGTACCCAGAGGCTGCGGTTTCAAAAGCCTTGTCGAGCGCCATCGTGTAGGCGCCGGGCGTATCTTTCTTCCGGCCAAAGGCGCACAGACGGCAGGCCGCTACGCACACGTTCGTGGGATTGATATGGCGATTGACGTTGAAATATGTTTTGTCGCCGTGCATGCGCTCGCGGACATGGTTGGCCATCCAGCCGACGGCGAGAATATCGCCGGTGCGGTAGAGAGCGAGAGCGTCGTCTGACGTGAGACGCTCGCGGGCCAGCACTTTGGCTTGGATTGGCTGAAGACGCGCGTCGTCGGTCTGAAATGGATGGTTCTGGCGCAAGGGAGACATCCCCTTGATGATATCGCAGCAGCGCAGGTTAAGTCACAGTAAAGATGGGCTCAGTGGCCGGCGATGACCCGGTCACTTATTTTGTCGTACTCTGATTGCGGGATGACGCGCCGCGCTACGAGTTCGTGCGCACTCTTGAACGGACGCTCGGCGATGATGCGGTCGGCATCGCGTTCGGTCATGCCGGGCAGGCTTAGCAAGTCCTCTCGGGAAGCAGTGTTGATATCGACGGCCTTATCGCTGTGCATCCCTTCCTTAACGCCTTCGACAACCGCCTTGGTGTCCCGACGCATGGTTTCAGTAGCCTCGGCGGTTTGCCTCCGGATTTCATCAGGATTGTCTTTGGTGGAGCAGGCGGTGATGCCGACTAGCGGCACGGCTAACGCAATGAGCCATACGTTGCGAAGATTGGGAAGCTGCATGGGGTTCTGATGCGATAACTTCATCTTCGGTTGGCAAATTCTTCGTGTCGCTGAGATCATTTTTCCTGCGAGTTATTCTTCGCCAGAGGCCGCGCGAAAGCATCGGTAGGGTTCTGGAGACTGAAAGGCTTTTACGGCTGGGCGGGCAATTCCCAGCCTTCATCTTTCATCTTGTTGTTGGTCCAGTGTTGCAGTTGCTCGAAGAGCGCGGGGTCGATGACGGTGAAGCGAAGGCCAACGCGGCCTTCGCCGCCGAACCAGACGATACGAGCCTTCGCGCGGAAAGTAGTTCCGCTGTCGGGCAGCGGAAAACTCACGTCGAGAAGACCTGTAAACTTCATCGGCTCTTTCAAGCCGTCGATCCCCACCCCGCCGGTGCTTAGGTTGACTCCCTGGACCGAGGCTTCCTCGCCTTGCTGATTCTTCAGCACGACGGCAAGTTGGATGCGAGCGCGGAAAAACTTCTGCTGCTCGAGGCTGATGTATCCCAAGGCGCTGGCTCCGTCGCCAGCATTCACGTTGATGTTGTATTCTTTCAGCTTCCGACTCAGAGTGCGGCGTGAAATGCCGAGTTGTTCCGCAGCCTGGCTGCGATGGCCTCCACTGCGCTCGAGAGCGCGAATGATCATCTGCTCCTCCATGCTGTCAAGATTGCCCACCGGCATAGAGGCAAAATGGCGTTGGGCGATTGGGCTGCCCGACATCGCGTCTGCAATCTGCGTTTTTTGGATTTCAGGATCCCTCGACTCCACCGCAACCCTGGCGATGAGATTACGCAGCTCACGAACGTTGCCCGGCCATGCGTGAGAGAGCAGCGCGGAAACTGCATCGGGCGTGAACGAACTGCCTGCACTCTTGAGCTTGAGGAAGTGCTCGGCGAGCGCGACGATGTCCTCCGGCCGCTCGCGCAGAGGCGGCACGCGAAGTTGAAACTGCCCGAGGCGATGAAAAAGATCCTGGCGGAAACGGCCTGCAGTGACAGCAGCGTCGAGATCCTGATTAGTAGCGGCAACGATGCGGACGTCAACGGTGATCTTGCGGTGACCGCCTAGCCGATAAAAAGGATATCCATCGAGCACCCGCAGGAGTTTCACCTGCGTCTGGAGCTGGAGCTCGCCGATTTCATCGAGGAAAAGCGTGCCTTTGTCGGCGAGTTCGAACAGGCCTGCGCGAGACGAATCGGCTCCGGTGAACGCGCCCTTTTCGTAGCCGAATAATTCGCTCTCGACTAAATTTTCGGGAAGCGCCGCGCAGTTAATATCGACCCAGGGGCGGCTGCGACGGTGCGAGGATTGGTGAATCGTGCGGGCTATGAGTTCTTTGCCGGTTCCGGTTTCACCAGTGACCAGCACGCTTTCGTTGTGGCTCGCGACGCGATCAACCATGCGCATGAATCGGTGCATCAGGGGGCTTGCCAGTATCAGGTTTACGCCCTCAAGCGGACGCGAGACGGTGTGCGCCACATCATCTTCTTCTTCCTGAGTTCCTCGCGCTTTACTTTGAACAACCCCGGGTTTTGATTTTACCTCGGTCACAGAGAGCATGGCGACCATCCCTGCGGGCGCCGAACCACCGGCCTGAAGCAACGTGACTGTCAACTCCGCTGTGAAATCTTTCTGAGCTTTGGTCTGAAAGCGGAGCGAAGTTCGATAACAATTATCTTGCGCAACAACGGCGAGCATCGCCTGTTGCAGTTCGCGCTGCGCGACGACGCCCTTATCGAGAAAAAGATCTGCCAGAGTGCGACCAATCATTTCCGCAAGAGTAGAGTCGAAAATCTTGATCGCATCTACATTGCAGCCAGTAATGTTGCCTTCAAGATCGGCGGAGAAGACGAGGACTCCCGCGATAGCACCGGCATCAAGAACAGTCGCACGCGATACAGCAGAAATGGCTGAGTCTCCGGCGCGGCCGGAGTCCACCGGTGCTTGAGCCTGCGAATCAAGTGGTTGCGAATTAAGATTTATGGTCGGCATCCCGCACGTTTGGAATTGATCTTGACACAGAGAACAGACATTGCAGGAAGTATGCAACCTTGAATCATGACGAAGGTAATTGGTTACCGCAGAAGTCGAAGAGCACAGGCCTAAAACGAATCCCTCAAGTCGATCGCCAAACGGCGAAGCGCCAATGCCCGACGAGGTTACCTCAGTAAGCTACTTAGAAACCTGTAAGAACAATAGGATTCATTGGACTGGCACGCCAGACGTGTGCGCGGAAATAGCCTTTCCATGCAACGGGTAAGCTCTGCCAACTCCCCCTGCAACGCGAACGAATCAATGTCGACTGGGACAAAGCTATTTGTCGGGATCGCGATCTCGCTAGGGCTGGCAGTGCTGTGCTTCGCGCTCTGGCACTGGCAGTCGGCAGACGTGGCTCGATTTGTCTGTTATCTCGCAGTGGCCGTTTTGGCCTCGGGCTTGAAGGTGCAACTGCCCGGCATCGACGGCACGATGTCAGTAAATTTCCTTTTCATTCTCTTCGGTGTAATGGAGTTGAGCCTACCCGAGACGCTCGTCATCGGTTGCACGGCAACTCTGGTGCAGAGCGTATGGCACGCGCGAAACCGGCTTGATCCCGTAAAGGTCCTGTTCAACGTTCTTGGAATGATGGCGAATGCGAGCGCCTTCTGCTACCTCAGCTACCACTGGCTCGACGGCAGAATGGCCAGCAATAAACCCATTCTGCTGATGGTGGCGGCACTGGTTTTCTTCCTGGCGAATACGCTGCCTGTTTCGATTGTGATTTCTCTCACCGAACAGAAGTCGATCCGCAAAATATGGAGCGAATGCTACTTCTGGTCATTCCCGTATTACCTCGTCGGGGCGGCCGTGGTGGGGTTAGTAGGAATCATTAACCAGCGCGCTGGTTGGCAAACATCGCTCCTCGTGCTGCCTGTGATTTATTGGGTGTATCGCTCCTATCGCCTTTACCTAGGCCGGCTCGAAGCCGAAAAAGAGCGGGTAGAAATTGAGAAGCGGCACGTAGAGCAGATTGCCTCGTTGAACATGCGGACCATCGAGGCCCTCGCGCTGGCCATCGAGGCGAAAGACCACACCACGCACACGCATCTGCAACGCGTGCGAACCTACGCAGTGGAAATCGCGAAAGAGATCGGCCTTTCCGCCGACGAGATCGAAGCCCTGCGCGCTGCTGCGCTGCTGCATGACATCGGCAAGCTTGCCGTTCCGGAGCACATCATCAACAAGCCGGGCAAGCTGACGCCCGAAGAGTTCGAGAAAATGAAGGTGCATCCGCTCGTAGGCGCGGAAATACTGGATCGCGTGGCCTTCCCGTATCCCGTGGCTCCCATTGTGCGTTCCCATCACGAGCGATGGGATGGATCGGGATATCCCGCGGGTCTGGTTGGCGAAGAGATTCCAATTGGGGCGCGCATTCTGACGGTCGTGGATTGTCTGGATGCCCTGGCCTCGGACCGGCAATACCGGCCCGCCATGCCGCTGGATCGAGCCATGAGTACGGTGAAAGAAAAAGCGGGAACCTGGTTCGATCCAAAGATCGTTGAGGTTTTGGAGCGCCGCTACGTGGACCTGGAGCGTATTGCGCAAATAAACCAGGAAGCCTTCGTCCCAAGCGGGTTCTCGAAAGATGTGCGCGTGGAACGCGGACTTGCTCCGGCAACTGGATTTGAAAAGTCAGCCGACAATGTACAGAACGAAACCGACTTTCTCACGTCGATTGCATCGGCGCGGCAAGAGGCGCAAGCCATGTTCGACTTGAGCCAGGACCTGGGCAACTCGCTGAGCCTGAGCGAGACGCTTTCGGTGCTGTCGATGCGGCTGCGCAAGATGGTTCCCTATGACTCCATCGCGGTATTCGTGAACCGGAATGGTTGGTTGCTGCCAGAACTGGTGAGCGGCGAAAACTTTCGCGTGCTCTCCTCGTTGAAAATACGCATGGGCGAAGGCTTGTGCGGATGGGTGGCGGAGAACTGCAAGCCCATCATCAATGGCAATCCGCAGGTTGAAGCCGGCTACGCACCCGACCCGGGCAAACACGCGGTTCTATCTTCTGCACTGGCTGTTCCACTGCAGGGATTGAATGGCGTAGTGGGCGTGCTTGCAATGTACCACTCGACTGCGGACGCGTTTACGCCGGACCACTTGCGGATTCTGCTGGCGGTCGCTTCGAAGGTCGCGCTCTCGGTAGAGAATGCGCTGAAGTATCAGCAGGCCGAAAGCTCGGCGACCACAGACTTCCTCACGGGCCTGCCCAACGCGCGCTCACTGTTTGTGCATCTCGCGCAGGAAGTCGCGCGCTGCCGGCGCATGAAAACTTCTCTTGCTGTCATGGTCTGCGACATTGACGGGCTCAAGAAAATCAACGATTCGTTCGGACACCTGGAGGGAGACAAGTTGCTGCGCGAGTTCGGCACGCGTCTGCGGGATGCTTGCCGTGGTTACGACTACGTGGCTCGCATGGGCGGTGACGAGTTTGTAGTCATGGCGCCAGGTCTCACTGCCGAAGGCGCCGAAGAGAAGGCGCTCCGCTTGAATCAGGCAGCGGTAGAGGCAGGACGGCACGTCTGCGGACGTGACCTCATATCGTTGAGCGTAGGAACGGCGTTTTGTCCCGAAGATGGATACGACGTGGAAGCGTTGCTGGCCGAAGCGGACCGGCGCATGTATTCGGTGAAGCAAACCCATCATGCACAAACTGCCGCGGCCGTGAGCGCTCTGGCGCAAGGGGCTGCGGGAGAATAAATGCGCAGCCTCCGATGGAAAATTGCCGGGCACGTGCTGGCGCTGGTAGCCACGGTTCTTCTCGGAGGATTGCTCTCGGCCACATTGGTAAGGCTTGCGCCGGGCTTCGACACAGATGAGCGCGAACTCGATCCTCACTTGAGCGCGGAGAGCGTGCAAGCGCTGCGCGATGCGCGGCATCAAGACCACAACGTGTTTCGCTTTTATTTTTCTTATATGAAGCGGGCGATGACGGGTGACCTCGGCACTTCGCTCGCACTGGGGCAGCCCGTGCGTACGTTGCTGCGCGACCGCGCGCCGCTGACGCTGCGACTCCTGGCAATCGGCCTTGCGCTCGCCTGGCTACTGACTCTGACGCTGGCATTGAGCGCAGCGTGGCTGCGGCTTTCCGTTTTTGACACGCTGACAACTGCCGCAAGCGGAACATTTCTTTGTATTCCCGCCGCAGTCTTGGCGTTGCTTTCCGTGTTCTGGAATGCGCCCGGGGCATTAGCAATTGCGCTGATTGTTTTCCCGCACACTTATCGCTACGCGCGAAATCTCCTGGTGAAGGCTTATTCGCGACCTCACATCATCACCGCCAGAGCAAAAGGATTAGGCGAGGCTCGCATTCTTTTCTGGCACGTAGTGCCGGTCGTGACCCCACAACTGCTTGCAGTCGCCGGCGTCTCCGTAAGTATGGCGGTTGGAGCTGCCATTCCGGTCGAAGCTTTGTGCGGGTTAGCCGGCATTGGACAACTGGCGTGGCAAGCGGCTCTGGCGCGCGATCTACCCCTGCTAGTGAATATCACGGTCCTGGTGACGCTGGTAACCTTGCTGGCCAATTCCAGTGCAGATGTAATCGGTCATGTGGTGCGGAGCCAGGAAGTATGAGTCTCTGGCAAAAGCTGGCTTGCGTGATTTTGGCGCTGGTGCTGTGCGGGTCAGTGGCGGCGAACTGGTTGGCTCCTGCGGGATATGCCAAGCAGTACCGCGAAGCTACGGACGCGCCGCCATCGCGCGCACACTGGCTGGGCACGGACGAAATGGGGCGCGACCGCTTTGCTCGCGTGCTTTACGGAACGCGAATTTCTTTGTTGTTAGCTCCCGCCGCGGCATTGCTTTCAACCCTGATGGCCGCGCTGATTGGAGGTCTCGCGGGATATTTGGGCGGCATCTGGGCGCGGATGGCGATGGCGGTCACTGATTTGTTTTTGTCCTTGCCATGGTTGTTCCTGCTGATCACGGCGCGGGCGTTAATGCCGCTGAATGTCTCTCCCTTGATCTCGGTGATGGTGACCTTCATGCTGCTGGGGCTTCTGGGCTGGACGACGGCGGCGAGAGTCTTGTGCACAACCGCGGCATCTTTGCGCGGATCGGATTTTGTGCGGCAGGCGCAGGCCGCAGGACTTCCAGCTCAAAGATTGTTCTGGGTACATGTGGTACCAAACTTGAAGCCAGTGCTCTATGCGCAGTTTTGGATTTCGATTCCGGTTTTTATTTTGAGCGAGGCCAACCTGGGCATCCTCGGGCTGGGCGTGGCAGAGCCCATGCCTTCGTGGGGAAGTTTGCTGAAAGAACTGGAAGGGTTGGTTTCAATCGGAGAAGAACCGTGGAAGTTCGTGCCTTTGATTTTGCTGGTGGTGGTAGTGACTTCGTTTCAGGTTTTGCTTTCCAAGCAGGAGGAGATGGCCGCATGAGGCGTCACAAGAGTGGTTTCGAACAAATGACAAACACGTGCGGGACAGCGATCTCTGTCGCGATGCTCTGCCTGGGCTTTCTGCTGGGTCACGCCGTGGCTCAAGGCGGTGGCGAACTGAGGTTCTGTCTTCGCACCGAGCCCAAGACTTTTGACCCGCTCAAGGTGGAGGACGACGCCTCCGCTTCCATCCGTTATTTGACGGGAGGCGTGCTGGTCCGCGTCAATCGCCAGACTCAAGACCTGGAGCCTGGATTGGCCGTCTCATGGAAGGTCTCAAAAGATGGACGTCAGATTTCGTTCCGCTTGCGTAGCGGAATTCTGTTTTCCGATGGCACGCCCTTTTCCGCGGAGGACGTTGCGTACACCGTCCAGCAACTGATGGACCCCGCGCTGCATTCGCCCACCGGCGATGCTTTCCGTTCAGGCACCGGAAACGTGGAAACCAATGTGGTTTCTCCGTCACAGATTGTGATTACGTTTCCTGCGCAAGTTGCCGGACTCGATCGCCTGTTCGATCAGGTTGCGATTCTTTCCCAGCGCTCGTCGAAGAAAGAAATGGCGGTGCTCGGCCCGTTCATGGTCGCCGACTACAAGCCTGGATCGTCCGTTCTCTTGAAACGCAATCCGAACTACTGGAAGACGGACGAGCAGGGACGCAAACTTCCATACCTGGATTCAATACACCTCGACATTCAACCCAATCGCGATGTGGAGTTGCTGCGCTTCAAGCGCGGAGAACTTGACCTGATCAACTCTCTCGACAGCGAATATTTCGATAAGCTGGCTGCAACTTCGCCGCAAGTTGTGCACGATGCCGGAGCATCGCTCGATAGCGAGCAACTCTGGTTCAACGAGGTCGCGAAGTCGCCGATTCCGAACTACAAGAAGAACTGGTTTCGGTCAGCCAGCTTTCGCCGAGCGATCTCGGAAGCCATCAACCGCGAAGACTTGAGCCGCGTGGTTTTCCACGGGCACGCGCAGCCCGCCGTAGGACCGTTCTCTCCTGCGAATAAATTCTGGTTCAACAGCAAGCTCAAGCCTCAGCCCTACAGCTCCGATGCGGCGTTAAAGGCCCTGCAGGACGAAGGCTTCCGCATGGAAAACGGCACGCTCAAAGACAAAGACGGCAACGAGGTCGTGTTTTCGATTATCACGAACTCCGGCAATAAATACCGCGAGCGCATGGCGGTCCTGATCCAGGATGACCTGCAAAAGATCGGCATCCGCGTGAATGTTGTAACGTTAGACTTCCCCTCCCTAATCGAGCGTATGACCCAAACATTCGATTATGAGGCCATCATCCTCGGGCTAACCAATGTTGATTTGGATCCGAACGGTGAGATGAATGTGTGGCTGAGTTCTTCGGAGAATCATCAGTGGAACCCGCAGCAGAAGGCTCCGGAAACCGCATGGGAAGCGGAGATTGACCGCCTCATGCGGGCGCAGGCATCGTCGAGCGATCCTAAGAAACGCAAAGAAGCGTTCGACCGCGTGCAGGAGATTGTGGTCGAACAGGAGCCGTTTATTTTTCTGATCAATAAGAACGCGCTCTCCGCAGTCTCGGCGGCGGTGCAAGGCGCGGCTCCAATGATTCTGTCTCCGCAAACATTCTGGAATGCAGAGCGGCTCTTCGTCGGTACCAAGTAGAACAATCATTTGCCACGGATTTACGCGGATTCACACGGATCTTAAAAACAACCGCTCTAACAACGCGGAACCTAAAGCTCAGCACCTATTAAGGAACAGGAATGTCGTCTGACGCTTCGCAAAACCAGATTTTGCTGTCGGCGCACTTCTCCGTGCGGTATGCGGGCAAGCCTCCGGTTCTGCGCGGCGTGCAGCTGGAAATTCAGCGCGGCGAGGTACTGGGCCTGGTGGGACAAAGCGGTTCGGGCAAAAGCACGCTGGCGATGGCGATCCTTGGGCTGCTCGATAAGAAGCGGTCGCCAGCCGAAGGCACCATCAGATTTGAAGATATCGATCTCTTGCAACTCTCAGAACGCCAACTGCGCGCGCTGCGCGGACGTTCGATTGCGCTGGTATTGCAGAGTCCATTGTCCTCTCTGAATCCGGCGCTCAAGATTCGCACTCAGTTCAAGGAAGCGTGGCGCGCCCATGCATCCGGAACGAGCGCTGATTGCGCCGACGCGATTCGAAATTCCCTGCAAGGTGTTTCCCTACCCTCTGACGATGAATTCCTGCGCAAGTATCCTTCGCAGATGAGCGTGGGTCAGGCGCAGCGAGTGCTGATTGCCATGGCCGTCATGCATCGTCCTGCGCTGCTCATCGCCGACGAAGCTACCAGCGCGCTCGATGTTATTACACAATCCGAAATTCTGGCGCTGTTTCGCGAACTGAACCACTCCACGGGGATGGCGATTCTCTATATCTCTCACGACCTCGCTTCCGTCGCGGGAATTTGCGACCGCATCGCGATTCTGCACCAGGGCGAAATCGTAGAGTGCGGAACGACAAATCAAATCTTCACCAACCCGCAGCACGAATATACGCAGCGACTTATGGCGGCGATCCCGCGCCTCATGCACGCAAACGCGCCATTGCACGCGAAAACAGCAACCGCACAATAGGCAGTCCCGCCGTCAGAATCCCAGCTTGTCATCCGCTGAAGGCCCATAAGTCGCGGGCACAGGTTTATCGTTCAACCGCAAATACACTCCAAGCTGGGCGCGATGATGAACCAGGTGATTCAGAAACATCTCTCGATAAGCCAAAAAGCGCGATCCCTCAAAAATCGTTTTGCCCTGAAAACTCAGTTTCCAATTTTCTTTCCACGCATCATCGGGAGTGGATTGCAGAGCAGCGCGAACTTTGGCCGCACCCTCATCGAAAACCCGCACAAGCTGTTCCGTAGACTCAAACGGCACGGGCGCAGTACTGCCCTTGGAAAAATCCAACTCCGGTGTTGTAAGAATCGTCAGCCCAAATCCCGCAAGCTGCGCCACGTGAGGCGCCAACTTTCCGAGAGGCATCGACTTGGCATGAGGCGCAAAATCTTTCTTGTCTGCCGGAACCCGCTCCAGGGTCGTGCGAGTCTTTTTGATTTCTTCATCCAATTCAGGCAGCAGTAATTCGTTAATAGGCATGTTGTTCTCCGTTCATTCCAAGTATAACCACCGTTCGGAAATCGTTGTTAGGCGAGCGGCGCCTAAGGTGCGAACCGAATGACTCGCGAGTCGCCCTAGTTCATTAAGGAGTGCAGGGGCCTGATTTCGTCAGTTATCATGTTCAAACGAGATGACCGACAATTGGAAGCCCTACCTCTGCAACGTAAACGGAAAACTAGCTTCCGTTCTCGTTAATCTGGGTCTTCGAGAATCCGTCCCGATTTCTTCCAAGCCTTGGCTCCTTTGGGTGTGGGTTTACTTCCAATCGCCGCGACCCGATGGATTGTCTGACGGCAGGGAAGCCCCCACACTGTACAAAATTGAAGATGCTCTAGCCCCCTCTCTCACTCGCGAATGCCGGGCAATCCTAAGCGGAAGGATCACGACCGCCGGGCGCCGTGAGTTTTACTTCTACGGGGAAACCAGCGATGGATTCGATAATGCGGTCAGGGATGCCATGAAGGGCTTTGAGGGCTACAAGTTCGACTTGGGAGAGCGGGAAGACTCGTCGTGGAACCAATACCTTAACGTTTTGTATCCGTCGATGGAAAACCTAGAACGCATCGCCAACATGGACCTGTTGGATGGGTTGGTCAAGCGGGGCGACGTCCTGACTGTTCCCAGGGAGATCCAGCATTGGATGTCGTTCCGCTCGGAACAGTCGCGCGCTTTGTTTCGAGAAGCCGCAACCGGGGCTGGTTACGGAATCACAGGGGAACACGAATCCGACGGAGAATTTCCTTTTGGAATCTCCATTACACGTACCCAGTCGATTGAGCAACAATTGATTGACCAGACTGTCATTGAACTGCTTAGGTTGTGCGGCACCTTCAATGGTGATTACGAAGGTTGGGAGACGCCAGTGATCACACAATGAGCGGTCATCTTAACGGCTGGCGAAAATCGCCGCTGCACTCACTGGCCCATGTACTGAATCAGCAACCTCAAAAGTGCCGAGCAAAATCCTGCCCGAGTTCCGCCCGATGGCCGGCCACAAATCGCACTAACTCCGGACGCGCCTGCGAAAAAAGTAAGTAACCGTCACCCCCCTGCGTTGGGGTACGTAAGTAATTGAGCCTTCGGGACAAACTGTCCCCGCGCCCCTCAAGACAGGACAGAGTGGCCCAACGCTCCCCGCCACCCGCCTCGATCTCCAATCATAACAATCACTTACGAGCAGGCAATTGGCCCTGGCCGTGCACAAAGAGTATCCGAGTCCGGCACGACCTCTGTGCCACAGAAGGGTGAGATCAATGTCGCAGACACTGAAAACTAAGAATTCAAAGCGAGGCCAGCGTCACAGCGCCGCTTGGGGCAAACGCCTCAGCACGCTGTTGCTCCTCGTTATGACTCAGACGGCCTTCGCCCAAAGTTCGGGCGGCAAGCTGGTCGGCAAGTTCGCTCCCGACCTCGCGCCAATCGCTGCACGAGCCAATCACGGCGCGTCCGCCAATGAAACCGTGAAGGTCATCGTGCAATACAAACAGGTTCCGCAAGCGGAGCAGGAAGGCCGAGTGCAACGTCTCGGCGCCCAGTTGACCCACAGGCTCCATTCGGTCAACGGCATCGCTCTCACCATTCCGGTGAATGCACTTCCGGCCTTGGAAGCGGACCCCGAAGTTCTTTCCGTAAGCGTCGACCACCCCATGCAGGGATTGGATGACACGAGCGATGTAGCTACGGGCGTCACGGCAGCCTGGACCGCTGGCTACAACGGAGCTGGAGTTGGCGTCGCCGTGATCGACAGCGGCATCAACGATAGCCACAAAGATCTTCAGAACTCGACCGAATCTCACTCGCGCGTGGTTTATCGCCAGGATTTCACTGGCACCGCGACTTCGAACTCGAGCGGAGCAAAATATGACCTCTACGGTCACGGTACGCACGTCGCCGGAATCATCGGCGGCAACGGCTACCTCTCCGGCGGAAATTACTCGGGCGTTGCCCCAGCCGTAAACCTCGTGGACCTTCGCGTCCTCGATCTCAACGGCGCAGGCACCGACAGCAACGTGATCGCCGCGATTGAAGAGGCGATTTCCTTGAAGTCGACTTACAACATTCGCGTGATCAACCTGTCACTCGGTCGTGGAATCTTCGTCAGCTACACGCAGGATCCTCTCTGCCAGGCGGTGGAATCAGCCTGGAAGGCCGGGATCGTCGTGGTAGTAGCCGCCGGAAACTATGGACGCTTGAGCGTCAACGGCAGCAACGGTTACGGAACGATCACCGCCCCAGGAAACGATCCTTACGTCATCACTGTCGGCGCGATGAAGAGCAATGGATCTTCTTCTCCAGCGGCCGAGACTCTGGCGAGCTTCAGTTCCAAGGGCCCCACCACATACGATCACGTGGTGAAGCCTGACGTCGTCGCTCCCGGGAACGACATCGTTTCGTTGTCCGCTCCGGGCGCAACTCTGGAAGCAGCCTATCCCGCGGAGCTGGTAACTGGCAACGACGGGAACAACGACTATTTCACGTTGAGCGGCACCAGCATGGCGACTCCTCTCGTCGCCGGAGCGGTTGCCCTTCTTCTGCAGGAAAACAGCGCGCTGACTCCTGATCAGGTGAAGGCTCGCTTGATGAAGACTACCTACAAACCGTTTTCCATCGGGTCGTCTTCCGCTTACGTTCCTCATCTTTCGCAGACCTTCACCAGCTTCTACGATATGCTTTCGCTCGGTTCGGGGCTGGTGGATATGCAGAACGCGGTCGTCGCCACCGACCTCGCTCCGTCCACGGTAGGCGCAGCGTTGTCTCCGTCGCTGGTTTACAACGCGACCACGGGCACAGTTTCCCTGGTTGAGGGAAACAGCGGCGTGGCATCGACCTCGGTAGTTTGGGGAACTTCGGTGGTATGGGGAACCTCGGTAGTGTGGGGCACGAACGTAACCGGCTCTTCCGTTGTTTGGGGCGCTTCATTACCCTGGAATGACAACCTGTTGAGCGCCTTCAGCGTAGTTTGGGGCACGAGCACAGGCACCGGAACACAAGCCACAAGCGTGGTGTGGGGTGCAACAACGAGTACCGACGCCGCATTTAGTGACGCCGGAGACGACGAACAGTAACCGTGTGTAAATAAAACCATAGAAAGGAGAAGATCATGAAAAACACACGGCTCACTCAAACCTGCATCGCACTGATGGCTCTGGCAGCAACAGCAACAACTCTGTACGCTACCCTGGCCAGCCACAACCTGCATACGACTTATGCCCTGGCTCTACTCGCACTGGCGGCGGCAACGTCGCGCATGAAGGTCAAACTGCCAGGGATCGACGGCAACCTGTCAGTCAACCTGCCGTTCCTGCTGATGGCAGTCGTGAATCTGAGCGCGCTCGAAGCTGTTCTGATCGCTTGCACATCCACAGTGGTGCAGTGCTGGCCGAAGCAGAGCGGCAAGTTCAAGCCGGAACAGATGCTGTTTAACGTCAGCATGATGGCATTCGCCACCAGCATGGCTAACCTGATCTGGAACGCAGGCTGGCTGGGCAAAGCGGCGTGGGCCTCAGAGCCGCTAATGCTGGCTCTGGCAACCGCTGCTTTCTTCCTCGGACAAACCGCTCCTGTAGCCGGCATCATCAAAGTGGCTGAGGGTTCGGCTTTTCGCCGGGTCTGGTTCAGCATCGCGCAACTGTCGTTCCCGTACTACGTCGTAAGCGCGGGGATGACATCGATGACGAACCTGGTAAGCCATCATTTCGGCTGGCAAGCAGCGTTGGTGGTTTTCCCAGTCATGTATGGCATCCACCGCTCTTGCCGCTTGTACTTTAGCCACGTGGTGGAAGCTCTGCGCACCCCAACGCTGGCAAGAGCAGTTGGCGCGGGGGCGTAAAACAAACCGAAACATGTCAGCGCAAAGGCCGCCTGCGAAGGCGGCCTTTGTATTTGTGTTCGCTCGAGAAACATTAATTGGGCATGACAACTGTGTCGATTACATGAATCACGCCATTCGACTGAAACACATTCGGGATGGTCACCGTCGCCATTCCACCCTTCTCGTCTTTCAGCATAATGTGCGTGCCATCCTGCGATGACGCCCACAGCTTGCCGCCTTCAACCGTCGTAAGTTCCGCCGTTCCGTTACCCGCTTTAATCTGCTTCTCCAAGTCAGCGGCGCTCCACCGTCCCGACACAACGTGATAGGTGAGAACTTTGGTCAACGTGGCTTTATTCTCCGGCTTTAACAGCGTATCCACGGTTCCGGCAGGCAGCTTGGCGAAAGCTTCGTTAGTAGGCGCAAATACGGTGAACGGCCCAGGGCCTTCGAGCGTGTCCACTAATCCCGCAGCCTTCACGGCCGCCACCAGAGTAGTGTGATCGGCAGAGTTCACCGCGTTCTGGATAATATTCTTCGTGGGATACATTTCCTGCCCGCCGACAACCGGATTCTTCATCCCGGCAACAGCAGAAGTTACGGCGATGGCAACGATGGCCAGCACAACTGCAAATTTTCTGTTCATTTTCCTAATCCTTATCTTCTTGAGAATTGGGTTTCTTGACCCTCACCTGCAGTACGGGCGGATTCTGAATTTGGATTTTGTCTTTAGCGTGAATCTGGGTGGAGCGGGCCTTCAGGCCTGCGTCAAAAGTGCGGCTAAAATGATCCGGGCTTAAGCGCCCGAAGATCAGAGACCATCAACTTCCTGTAACATCCTTCTTGTTGCGCCGCGCAAACAATTCCCGCAACTCCGCCTTCACGACCTTGCCATAAGCCGTGCGCGGCAAAGCGTCCACAAATACGAACTCGCGCGGAAGCTTATATTTCGCGAGCTTCTCGGCAAGAAACTTTATGAGTTCATCAGCTGAGCAACTCTCGCCTCCAGCCGCAACCACAAACGCAACACCAACTTCGCCCCAAGTGACATGACGAACACCAATGACAGCGGCATCGCGCACGGCTGGACACTTCAGCAATTCAGCTTCGATCTCCGCCGGATAAACGTTCACGCCGCCGCTGATATACATGTCCTTGGACCGGCCAGCGATGTAGAAAAACCCCTCGTCGTCGCAACGCGCCAGATCGCCAGTGTGAAACCACCCCGCGCCATCGATCGCCGCCGCCGTGGCCGTCGGATTATTCCAATAGCCCTTGCACACGTGAGGTCCGCGCAAACATAACTCGCCCACTTCCCCCGTCCCAACGTCGCCGCTCTCCGAACCAAGAAGCCGTGCCTCAGTAAACATCATCGGCTTGCCGATCGATCCCGGCTTGAGCGTGGCCTCTTCGGACGACATAGAAAAACAATTCACCCCAACTTCCGTCAGGCCATAGCCCTGTTTGAGAATCACGCCCCGCGCCCCGTACGCTGCAATCAGATCGACGGGCAGTGGCGCTCCGCCGCTGATGAACCAGCGCACATGACTTAAATCAGCATCGCCGGATTCGGGAGCTTCCAGCATCATCTTGAAAATAGTTGGCACGCCAAGAACTACAGTGCATTTGTGCTTTGCGATGGATTCCCACACTTCGTGCGCATCGAATTCACGATGCAGAACGATGGTTCCTCCGGCGACGAAAATCGGCACGAGAAAAGCCGCCAGGCCTCCAGCATGATACAAAGGCGTGAACACCGGACTAACGTCGCCTTCACGCAACTGCCAGCACAGCGCGGTGTTGTAGCCATTCCACGTCACCATGCGGTGAGGAATCATTACTCCCTTCGGCTTTCCTGTCGTGCCGCTGGTGTAAAGAAGGCAAAAAACATCTTCCGGATCGCACGAGGTCGGCACCCAGTCTGAGGTTTCGATCCGAGCCACGCAACTCGCATAGTCAAGGTCGCGCGAGTCCTGTCCTTCGTAGACTGTTTCTTCAGTCGCCAGATCCAGCCCAATCCAATGTTTGATCGAGGAATGTTCGATCGAGGAATGTTCGATCGAGGGATATTCGATCGAGCATTCCCGTTTGAGCTGCCGAACCTTCTCCGACAGTTCGCCGTCATAGATCAAAGCTTTGAGTCCGCTGTCTTTTATGATGGCGGCCAATTCGACCACGGTAAGACGCGTATTGAACGGAACTAAAATAATTCCCGTCTTTCCCGCTGCAAAGAAGGCGTCAAGAAACTCCACCCGATTTTTTGCGAGAATGCCGACTCGATCGCCTTTCACCAGTTGGCATCGATCAAGCCAAAGGCGCGTGCAGCGAATCGCTCGATCATTGAGCTCACGATAAGTAAATCGCTGCTGAGTGGGAAAGTAAACGAGCGCGGTGCGTTCGGGACTGAGGCGCGCGCGTTCGCCGAGGATATCGCCGTGAATCATGAAGTTAAATTCCGGACCTGCTTCAAGGCATGCGGAAAGCGACGCCGGCCTGGTTATACCCCACGCCGGATCCCACGAGCACAATCAGCCCCGCGGATCGTAGCTTCCCTTTTGCGATTGCATCGTGCAGAGCCATGCCCACACACGCCGATCCGGCATACCCACATTCTTCCATGATCGTGTGAGTGCGTTCGAACGGAACGCCCAGGTCGGCCATTACATTTTCAATCGTCGGCTTACGCACTTGAGTAAAAATGAAAAGATCCACGTCGTTCAACTGAAACCCGCCCTCACGGGCAAGACGCCGCGTAATTCTCGGCCAACCCTGCTCGTTGATTTCCGGAGGATACCTCTCGATGAATTGAACTCGAGTTCTGCCCGCGCGAACGGCCGCTTCGCTAGCAGGCTCGGCTGTGCCCCCCGCATAAATTCCCCAGTTGCGGTTGTACGAACCATCCGCCTGCATTGCCGAAGAGATGAATCCAGGGCGATCCGCCGATTCCAAAACCGCCGCGCTGGCACCGTCGCCATAAAAGAAAATCGTGGGATCATTCGGATCTGCCAACCGGTGCATCAGATACGCGCCAACTACTAGAACAGTCTTAAGCGAAGCGTTGGTCGCAATCAACCCCGCCGCCGCAGCCAAACCCGTAGGAAATGAAGCGCAGGCACAACTCACATCAAACGTTCCCGCATTCTTCGCGCCCAATTTGTGCTGCAACACTACCGAGGTCGCCGGCGTGATGAAATCCGGCGAATCAGTCCCAAGAATAATCAGGTCCACGTCCTCAGGCTTGCGACCCGCGCGTTCCAACGCCTGACTCGCGGCGGCCAGCGCCAAGTCCGAGGTCGCCCAACTCTCCGGAGCATACCAGCGCTTCAGAATTCCCGTGGCAGCTTCCAGTTTGTCGATTCTTTCTGGCTCACTCGCGAATCGTGCCCGCAGAAGATCGTTCGTAATTTCTATCTCGGGCAGGTAGCTGCCGGTGGCGACAATTGTGGCATATCGCGGCATGGTGGAATTCTCTCGCTGGCGGATGAACGCTATAAAGTCAATCCGCCGTCAACCCTGATCACCGCTCCATTGATGAAGTCGGCTTCGTCCGAGGCCAGAAACAGGTAGGCATTCGCGATATCCCGAGGTTCGCCTAATCGCCGCATCGGAGTTTTCTCGCGCATTGCCTGCAGAACTTTTTCCGGCATCTTTTTTACCATGTCGGTCGCGATGAATCCTGGGGCGACCGCATTTACCGTAATCCCCTTAGGCCCCAGTTCTCGCGCCCAGGTTTGCGTCATCCCAATAAGGCCGGCCTTCGAGGCCGCATAATTGGTCTGCCCGAAATTCCCTGTGATCCCAACCAGCGACGAAGCGTTGATGATTCTTCCCTTCCCGCGCTCAACCATTTGCGGGGCCACGGCCTTGGTACAGTTGAAAACTCCGGTGAGGTTCACTCCAATCACCTGGCTCCACTGCTCGGAAGTCATCTTCAGCAACGTGGCGTCGCGGGTGATTCCTGCGTTGTTGATGAGGATGTCGATCCCGCCAAACTTCTGCAGCACCGCTCCCACCATCGCCTCAACCTGAGGCAACTGGGAAACGTCCGCACTCGCGTAGAAACCCTCTGCTCGCTGCGCCTCTATCGCTGAAACCAGCTCGCCGCCATCCGGCGGCAGATCACAAACCGCAACCCGTGCCCCTTCGCGGGCGAAGAGCAAAGCGGTTTCACGTCCAAGTCCATTAAGCCCGCCTGTGATCAGCGCTGTCTTTCCCTGCAGTCGCATTACACTCCAAAATCCTGACGCCACTGCAACAGCGCCCGCTGTGTGATTGTCATTAGAAGCTGTACTTCAGTGCGAACTGAATGATGCGCGGCCCCGCGCTGGTTTGCGTAATGGAACCAAACCCGTTCGTCGCAGTAACCGTGCCGAGGTTCCCGACCGTCTCGACAAACGCGTTGCTGTTGGGCTGTGCGAAGTTCACGAAGTTGAAGATGTTGAAGAACTCCGCCCGAAATTCAATCCTTGACTTCTCGGTCACCTGGAAAAACTTTACCACGCTGAAGTCCACATTCTTTTGCCCCGGACCGCGCAGGAAGTTACGCGAGGACGTCCCGAACGGCAGGACATTGCTGGCCTCGGTGCAAGCCCCGAAGGCGGCCGGATTGAAGTAGTCGCTCAGACGCGAAACAGTGGAACCGGAAGAGGTCACGGCAGACGCTCCCGCGACCAGATCGGCACGGTTATTCAGCGACGAACCGTCGGAACAAATTACCGTATATGGCAGTCCGGTCTGCAAAGTGACAATGCCCGCCGTCTCCCATTCGTTCGCCACACCCTTCGCGAACCGAGAGCCTCCGCGATAAAACCTCGGAAGGTCATAGATTCCACTGAAAACGAAGCGCTGCGTGCGGTCAAAATCTGACGACCCCACCTGCGTGTTCAGGTCCTGCTGATTGCCCGGCAGAGGCGCAAGTTCACTCTCGGCTCCGACAATGTTGTCTCCAGAATTGTTATCAATGGAGTGAGAATACGTGTACGAAGCCAGAAATTGCAGGCCGTGTCCGAAGCGCTTGGTCAAACTAGCCTGCAACGCGTTGTACTCCGAGGTCGCTTCCGTCTGCACTTGATCCATTCCAAAAAGAGCCTTATTGGTGGAGAAGCCGTCTCCGGCAAAAGTGTAGGGAGCGGTCGAAGGCTCAGTACCTTGATTCAAGTTGTAAAGGTTGATGAGATGGTCGCCTCTGCCTCCTGCGTAGCCGATGTCAACCAGCCACGTGCTCGCCGGCGACCATTGCACATCGAAGTTATAGGCCAGACTGTAGGGCGTGGACATATTGTGAGCGGGAAAGAATCCGTTGATCGGATTCTGCTCAATCGGTAGAAACCCATCCAGCAGTAACGGGATTGGAGAAGGCGCTTGCGCGGGCAGTGGAAAGCTATAGCCCGCGAGGTCGGGAAACGGAGTCCCAAAGAAACCCGCGGTGAACAATCCCGTTCCAATCGTGTCGTAGGGATACGTAAATACCTGAAGATTGGCAAAGCGATCGGAGAAGCGATCGTAATAGAGGCCAAATCCTCCGCGCACCACCAGATTGTTTTTCTCGGTAGGGTTCCACGAAAAACCAACCCGCGGAGAAACATCGAATTTACTGGGATTCAGTTCCTGGCCGGACGACCCTAACGTGAAGGCATTCGCGCATGGAGTCGTTGCAGTGCACCCGAGAGTCGGGGGGAACGCTGCCGGATTGAACTCGGAAAAGCGTCCATGGATTTCGCTGTAACCGCCAAAATGATCGAAGCGAATTCCGGCGTTAAGCGTCAGGTGAGAAGTCGCGTGAATATCATCTTGAACGAACCAACTCCCATCGCTGGCGCGGAAGCCGCGATCCGGAATCCCGGCGCCCAGCAGGGACACGTCAGCGCTCGTCGGCGAACCGCCGGCAAGAAAATCCTGGAAGTCGTTAAAGAGAATCTCTCCACGCGAGAATGCGTGAAAGTAGAAATCGATGTCATAGCGCCGGAATTGTCCGCCGATGCGAAAAGAGTGGCGCCCCGCGATATACGACAGGGTGTCCTGCGCCTGCCAGGTCTGGGTTACGGATTTCTCGTCAGCCAGCGGCGAAGAGCCAATCGTGAACAACCCGGTGACCGAGATTGTAGCCATGCCGGGATACTGGGCCGCAAAAGGATTCGTAATGCCAAACTGCGCATTCGTGAACGGCTCTTCCGGAGTGGATATGCCGCGAATCCGGCTGAAACCGAAGCGCGCTTCATTGATCAGATGAGGGTTGAAGATATGTGTATCGGCAAGGCCGAGCACGCGATTGTGGAAGCTGATGTCGCCGCCGTATCCCGGAACCTCGAACGGATTTGCTCCGAGAAAACCGAAGATGGCTTGTCGCTGCGGATCGTTCGAGAAAAAGAATTTCCCCGTCAGTTTGTTCTTCGCGGTAATTTGCTGGTCGATATTGAAGTTGAATTGGTCTTCCGTAAAACGCGAAACCCCGCTGACCGGGCTGACTACAGGAGTCGTTGAACCAGCCAGAGGGCTTGCGGCACTCGGGATCGCGAACTGTCCGTTGGGAAGCGTCGCCTGCAAGATCCCCAGGCTCACCGGACTTAGCGCGACCCCATAGTCGGTTAACGCCATATTTGTGAGCGTAGTCGTGCTGCGATCATCGGTCAGATCCTGCGGAATCAGCGGAGAGCCTAAACTGTAGGTCGGCGAAGTTCCATTGCGCTCGCGGCTCCCTTGATAGGAGATGAAGAAGAAAGTTTTGTTTTCTACGATGGGACCGCCTAGGGTGAAGCCAAACTGGTTGCGCTTCAGTTCCGGACGAGGCTGACCCGCGGCGTTCAGAAAAAAGTCGTTCGCATTCAGCGCGTCGTTGCGAAAGAATTCGTACACGTTGCCATGAAGGCGATTCGTGCCCGACTTGGTGACCACAGCGACGTTGCCCCCGCTGTTGCGCCCCTGGCTCGCGTCATACATCGAAGTCTGCACAATGAATTGATCGATGGCATCGGGCGCCGGCACGGATAGGCTCGGCGTTGAATTCGTTCCCGGACTATTGATCTCCGTTCCATCGAGAATCACGTTATTGCTCGTGCTGCGCTGGCCGTTCACGTTGATGTCGGCATCGCCGCGGCCCAACTCGGCGTTATTCGGAAGGCTGCTGATTGCGCCCGGAGACAGCGCCAGCAACTGCGTATAATTCCGCGTCGGCAGCGGAATCTGGTTCACCTGAGTTTCTCCGATGACGCGCCCAGTGGTCGCATTCTCCTGCGCCACCTCCGGCTCCGCGTTTACGTTGACGGTCTCTGTCGAACCCGCAATCGTCAACCGCACATCCACGGTGGTCGTCTCGGTAATGCGAACTTGCACAGCGCTCACTGTTGTGGCCTTAAAGCTGCCCGCTTCGGCTCGCAGTTCGTATGCGCCAGGCTCGATCAAAGCAAAGCGATAACGTCCATTCGCGTCGCTCTTGGTTTCACGCGCAGCCCCCGAAACGCTGCTCAGCACAACCTTCGCCCCGCTCACGGCTGCTCCCTGCGGATCGATTATCTGCCCAGCGATTTCACCCGTTGTAGGTGACTGCGCCCACGCCGCTGCCACCATAACTGCAAGAAACCCAAACGAAAATAATTTTGACGTCAGTCGCGATTTCATTTCCCCATCCTCCTCAACCCATCTCGCTTCGTCTTTCCCCCATCGCGCCACAAACCCTCCGTCGCCATCTTGATCAACTGCTCGACGGCGCGGTCGTCCGACATCCCCAAATGTTGTTTTCCGCCAAAAAGCTTTTCCACCAGAAAATACGTAAATAGTTGCAAGTAGATCGCCGTGAAAGCCAGCGCCGGATCGATGTCCCGGTTCCACACGCCCGTTCGAGTCGAGGCTTCCAGCTGCGGCCCCAGCCGCGCCTGCATGTTCTTGGCGAGCGAGCGGAATGTCCCCGCAAAATGCTGGTTCCCGAACTCCGTAATGTCGATGTACATCAAACGCCAGTAGTCGGGATTGTCGTAAACAATCTCCCGGATCACATGCGCCATGCGCTGTAGCTCCGCCGGATCGAACACCCCCTGCACGGGCCCCAGCGCCTTGCGCCGCAGCTTCTCCATGTGCGCCTCATAGCGCTCAATGATGCTTTCGAAGATCTCTTCTTTGGTGTGGTAGTAGTTGTAAAGATTTCCGATGGAGACGCTGGCTTCTTTCGCAATGTCCCGCACGGAAGTGCCGTGGAAACCCAGGCGGGTAAACACGTGGAGAGCGGCATCTTCGATCTTCTTCTGGTTCCGCTCCACGGCTTGAAGTCGAAGTTTCGGCATGCTGATCCGCTAGATACAACCAAATAAAAATGAACGTTCGTTTTTTATATCAGGGAGACCCTCGCTGTCAACCAGATTCTTCATCGCGCGCATCGAAAAAACTGCTCCAATCATCTCGTCGCGATTCCCAACTCACTGGAGCATCGCCGGTGGGCAAGACTTTCGAGCCGCTGGTAAGTGATTGTTATGCTTAGGTTTGCAAATGGGGCGAAGAAGAGAACGATGACTAGGGCAAGAACGGCTGCACGCAACGCAAAAACTCCGCCGGACACTCAAGTTGCGGCGCGTGGCCGCAGCCCGGAATGGCTTGCAGTTCCCCGGCATGCAGCTTAGTTAGCGCCAGCTCCGCCTGCGCGACCGGCAGAACTTGATCGCGCTCGCCCCAGACTAGCAGCGTGGGACATTGTATTTCCGGAAGTCGGTCCACGAGATAAGTTGTCAACGACAGGCGAATACTGCTGGCCAGCGCATAGGCATACGCTGGATAATCGCTCCGTCGCAGCTTGCTGTTTTGCTTTGCCAGGTAGCGATCGCTGGCTTCTGTCGTCTTCGCGAACACCGTGCTGAATAAAAGTGCATGGATTCCCGGCGTAAGTCCCGCCAGGACCGTTTCGCTGAATCGCGGCTCGATCAAAGCTCTCTCTTCCGCCGTATGCTTCTTGAAACCTCCGCTATTCACCAGCACCAGCTTTGAAACCGACTCGGGATGCTGCAACGCATACAGCATCGCGATCTGTCCCCCGAACGAGTTCCCTGCCAGACTGAATTCCTCCAGCTGAAGTCCCTGAAAAAACTCGCGCAGGCTCGACACAAAAAACTCCGCGGAATATTCCCGGCGCGGTTTGCTCGATCCTCCAAACCCTGGCAGATCCATCGCAATCACCCGGTGCGATGCGGCCAGCGGCTCAAGCACCGGCTCCCAATCCAAAAAATCCCCAAACATTCCGTGGATCAAAACCACCACAGGCCCCTTGCCCCGATCGTAGTAGCAAATCTCTCCCCAACTCATCTTTCGGGTTGCGTGATAACTGACGTCCGGAAGCAATGAAGATCTCCTTGTGAACCTGGTGGCAGGATTGAATTTGGAAGCGGGATTATACATGCCCGCCGCAATCTGGTGCCGGGAGGGGGAATCGAACCCCCACAGTCCTTTCGGACCTGCGGATTTTAAGTTACCACGGTGACTAAAACAAAACACTTACGCGATTTGTGAGGTGGGTATAGTGAATTGCTTTAACTTGCTATCTTGCTATAGGTTAAACAGAATTTCATAGCAACGGCTGGTAACGGCTAGGATTTGCCGGTAGGCACGAAATTGGGCACAAAAACCTGCAACGCTCATGCGGCTGATGCCAGTACGAGTTAGGATGTCGGCACAGCCACGACACCTGAGGAAATTCTGAAAGTGTTGCACATAACCCAGCCCAATTTGGGTCGGCAGCCACACGCTACCGATGCCATACAGGCGTGCCATGCGCCGAAGTTACCGCAGAAGTGAATTGTTCAACAAAACAGTCAGCCCAAGGGTACCGTTATCAATTTTTTTCGAAATTTTCACTTGGGCTTTCTCCTGATGATTTCATTCTTCTGGGCTGATGTCGATGAATAACCAGTTCTCTTCGCCCTTTGAGGTGAACTCGAATCCTGCCTTACCGCCTCCTTCGACGCGTTTTGCGATCCCCTTACGCATAGCAAGATCGTCGATACCAAAAAACTGGTGCTCGGCACCATCTTCCCAATAAACAACTACCTTGGCGTCGGCGGGTTGTTTAGTGAGTTGTTCCAGTAGCTTTCGAACCGTCGTGGCTCACCTCAGCCTTCCATTGTACGACGCGGCTTTCTTACTTCAGCCAGTTCCCAGCGGGGTCAAAGAATCGCGGTACTCTGCCTGCGAGGGGTGCCTTAGACGCTCGGGGGAACAAGCATGGACAAAACGGAAGGCTCACGATTAAAGACGACTCGAACGTTTGTCGGCGCCCATGCTCATCCGTTTTTCCAGCAAACTTAGACGATGCAAAAGCTGGCGCACGTGAGGTGCTGAAAATCCGAAACGTTCGCCGATTTGACATGCGTTTAGCCTTTCACGGTAATAGGCCCGGAGAACCGCAGCAATTACCCACGGCTGCGCGCTGACGCGAATCGTCGTATCAAGATTGCGAATCTGAATCTCTAGCTCGCGGCGACGGGGCGGGTTGTTACTCGCAACATATTCCGTGCATAATTTATCGAGTATCTTGAGTTGTTTTTCACCCTGCGCCTTTAGCCGCTCCCAAGCGCGAAAAAGCCTTTCTTTTTTCGTGCCGGGCTGCTTTTTCCGAAGCGACGCGCGGATTTCCAAGAAACGAATGCAGACAGCGCTCAAGCGGTTATCATTCAGCACCCAGTCGGGCGTCGGAAGTCTCCGAGAAGAGTCCCCATTTTGACAGCGCCGCTGAGTTTGGCAGAACGAAAGTTCGTCCCAAGAAAGTCTGGGGGCGAACGTACCGTCTACGGTTTTCTCCGGTAAATGAACAGCGCGCTGCCGGTGGAAGTGCGAGGCGTCAGGTTGGTCCAAACAGGCATTGCGGGCGGGCATCGGAGGGCAAATCGTGATACTGCTCATGACCTTACGGAAGAGTGTTGACCGGTTCGTGCCAACATATTGCTGGAAAAGCGATTGTGTTCCATTCTGTTTACTACCCGCGTTCCGCATCAAGTCGTCGCGCCGCATCTTCCAGTGCCGGGTCGGAAAAACTGACTCGGCCAATTGCTGGCTTTGCCACTGGGACCGCGGCGAGCTGCTTTTCTGCTGACTCGGCAGCAACGATGATGCGAGTGAGTGAGCGCAGTTTCATGCAGTTAAGGGTGTCGATCATTGGGACACCGCTGGTCTTCTCGATACTGCGAGCAATGGAGATGTCTTCCAAAGACATTCCCGTCTTACGACCGATTAGCCGCAACTCGTCGAAGGAAGAGTTCACTCTGCGGATGATAGGGGCAGCGAGCCGAGCGGCCCTATCCCGCAGAGCACAGCGTTGCTCAGCGTTCCGGACCCAATCGGATGATGGGGCAGGCACAGCGCGATGTTCTGCCAGGCAAAGTCTAACTTCCGCAATGCGGTCTGCGGCCCATTTCCTGTCTGGAGAACTCAGGGATTGCCTCACATCTGGCCAGCAGGGAGCCTTACCAGTGGACCACTCCATTGGTGATGTTCCGGCCAAGAGTTGCTCGCGGCGTTCTTGTGTAATTTGCATAAAAGTCCTCTCTCTATAACCTAGCGGTTTTACCGGCGGATTCCGAGGCGCGCCAACACGCAGGATTCGGCCTGTTTTTCAGAGGATTCCTGCCTAACGCGTGCTTGCAGCGCGGCTTCGTTCGCAGCCTCCCTCGCAGCTGGGTCAGAGGCATGCTTGGCATCCAGAAACACCTTTATCACTGCGACAGGCGCTCCATATCGTGCGAGCTGGCCTTCATCTTCGAAGCGCGCGGTTTCACAACCACTGCGTCGCAGAATTATCGGTCTTCCAGTTGTCTGTCCGAACATCAATTCCCAACGGACGCCATCGACAGAAGGAGCGGCTTCGTCTGGTCGCACGCGGCGTCGTGCGTCCAAAGCTTGACGCTCCTTAATCCACTCTGGGCTGCCATAGCCCGGTCTTTGGCAAAGCATCGCGTGTCCATAACCGCAGGCAAGAGGTGCAAACTCTGGGGCAACCAGTTGCTCAGCGCCATTTAATTCCGGTTTTGCTGGATGTGAAATCCAACGAATCTTTACAGCGGATTCTCCCTCGAACCCGCATCGCGTTTTTTGGCAGTACTCTGCCTGCCCGAAGCCCACAGCGACGATCGCAAATTCTCGGGCAACATGTTGCTCAGTGCGGTTCAATTCTGGTTTTGAGGGATGTGAAGTCCAGCGAATTTTCATAGCAGGTTCTCCTTCTTTCTGAGTAATCCGTCTGGCGATCTAGCTGCCAATCTTCCCGAGTTGTGTGACGGGCTCCTAGAAATCGACGTCGTCCCAAGGACCCGCTCCGGCCCACGCGACCGTCCCGTCATTGGTATCCACAGCACGTCGGTGTCATGATGCCGCAACCGCCGTTTTCAGGCCGCGCATCGGGCCGGTTCTTTAGGGGTGCGGTTTGGGCGTCAGCGAGCAGAGTCAGACGTATCGCAGGGTGGATGAACTCGGAAAGCGGAGTTGGTTTTGTCACCTAGCGGCTTTGGGCTTCATCGGAAGGCCCACCAGGGGACACACGACCCAAAGCGGTGGTCCATCGTCCCGGTTTTGAAGATCACATAGGGTGTTCTGATCGGTTTGGAAAACTCTCTACTCTACATGATTCGTCAACCGCTTACCAGAACTACGTTCTGATTCGTTCTGATCGACGTTGCACCACTATGAACATAGAACTATCACGTTTTTATCACAGCAGAGGTATCACCATCCGCCAGGAAACATGCCTTTCCCGATGCAGAAATCCGCGCTGCCGAGTTTCTCCTGGCGTCCGAGCAGGTCTTTACACACACGCTTCGTGATCGAAGGCTGCCGAGGTGTGGACGGGTGGTGGATTACGATAGTAGGCGGTACCATGTGAATGCGTTATTACCCTACGCAGAGTGCCATTTCCAGTCCGATCTTCAGGCTTTCGAGGAGCCGGTCGCAGTGTTGCAGCAGAATGCGAATCGCGTGGGCATTGGCGGCTGCTACTCCTTCATGTCGCAGTTCATAAGCCTTGAACTGCCCGTAGACGTTCTCGAAAGACTAAACGGTCGTAGCGATTATGATGACCTTGAGGATGCGCTCTTATACTCAAGACTTGCCCACGAACGGCAACACTTCATACAAAACGTTTCCACGACATATGGCATGTGGAAAACATCTATTCTACGCATGGCGGGAATGTGCGCATTTGGATGCATCATGCTCCAAAACAAATCCGGCGGCTTTGCTATCGCTCCGCCTTACATGGATAAATTCCCCACCAGTGACGTGGTTCTGAGAGATTGCAAAGAGCCAGTGACCATGGCAGCCGAGGCCGCCATGTTTCGGAATTGGGTACGCCTTGTGGACGGACCCGTAGCTGCGAGCAAGAAGTGCGCGGCTATGCATATTGACGGCGTTACATTTCCAGAAGGTACAACTCATGTTCACACAATAGATACCGTTGGCGTGCGGGGCATCCTGGCGGCGAACGAAATCATCGAGTTTCAAGCTCGTACCGCTGAACTCGATTGTCTGTACCATACGAAAGGAATGTCGTCACCGCATCGAGATGAGATTATTCCCACCATCTGGAGCGATCACCCTTCTCAGTCACCATTGCGCATCTCTGATCGGGCATTCGATAGACGAGACCGCTTGTCGTGGCTAGCTTCCCTCGCTATGTCGGAACTTGCATTGAATGCTGATTGGCCGTTTCTTACAGTAGGCACACTACAATCCAGACGATGGGAGGACCTACATCCCGGCTGGCGTTTTGCGCGTCTCTGCGATTATGTACGGGAGATGAAGCTAACACCCCCTGACGATGATCCAGCAGCACGGCAGATCTTCAAGGATCGACTCGCCGCTGCGCTGGGTTGGGCTTCCGAACGTGAGGCACTGCGGCGCGCGATCTTGTCGCTAGAGACGGGTCCACTCTGCCGTACAATCTTTTTCGAGGTCGCAAGGAGCGCCTCTTCGTTTCTCGAAAATCGACCGTGTGACTTATCGATCACAAGCTCTCGAGATCCAGCATTCGCACTCATCATCGGCCGCTACTGCGCAGGACCATTATCGACGTACTCCCCTCCAAAGGATCTTGAAGCCTGTACACTTGATATAGCCCTGCAGCTTCTTCTCTCAGATCATATTGTCTGTCCGTATTGCTTTAGACGAGATCACGAAGAAGGCTGTGAAGGTATCCGCGTGGTTGGATTCTTGATGTCGGACCGGTGATCTATTTGGAGAGTGAAACATGGATCGACTTCTAATCGTGGATTCTCGAACGTTCCCCAGACAAGAACTTGAATGGCGGGAGGCTTTGCTTAAAGCATGCAAAGCGAACGGATTTTCCTTACAAGTGGATGAGGTTCCTTCGAGGGGTCGCCTCGTCTCGCCGGACATTATTGGAATAGCCGGCCTTGCGGCATCAGTTGTCGGTGTAGCGCTGGGCCTGATTGGCCTTTTCCAGCGCCCCAAACCGCATCAGACAACCTCGGTGCTTCGGAGTGAAATCACCGCGGTTTTCGAGAAACATGAGCAAAACGCACGGCGGATTGTAGGTATCAACGGGTTCGATAGCGTTGCGGCCAACGGGGTTAGATCGTGCGAAATTGTAATTGAGGAAAACCAAAGGAACCAGCGAGTACATGTCGTCATGACCGAGAACGTTATCGTTGTGTCCCTTTCTGAAATTGATACCCGACTCTATTGACTAGGAGTCAACTGGAATCGCACATTATGGTGGCGACAAGCCACCTGACGAAGGCTGGCGGATTTTGAGTTCTACAGTAGGTTCCGAACCGTTCTGAAAATTCTCTACTCTACTTGATTCTTCAACCGCTTACAAGAACTCCGATTCCTACCGTTCTGATCCGTTCTGCCGCATTTTGAACATGGAACTACTACAGTTTTACTACAGTGGTCGGGCGACAGGAGAACTCGCCAACCTGTGTTGTTGAAGGCCCGCATTGCGATTTCAGTTTCTCGAGGTCGAAGTTTTCTCCCTTCTTCCGCAGCGTTAGCGTAATGGCTGCAATCTTACGCGCCAACGTGAGACGAACCATGGTCGGCTCATTGCCTTTGGCCAGCGATCGCTGGTAGAAATCCAGGAACGGTCCGGGCTGTACACTCGCCCTGGAGAGCGAACCCAGTTCAAGATAACAATCGTGATTGGCGCGCATTTGTAGTAACCTTGACACGCTATTGGGGTGCGACGGACCCTGTTTTAAGATGGGAATCCATCAGCTATAGCTGTGATCGCGGAACCGTGGCGGGAGGGCACCACATGTTTACAGCTTACCGTTTTCATATCAGTGCCATGGCTGTCGTCAAGATGGGCATTATTGAAAATTCCATGCGCTCGCTAGGCGTAGTGTGCCTCGTATGGATTGCTTTGGTTGGATGTCCTTCCTCCAGTTCGGCTCAAGCCACGCCCCCGATGACCAGCGTTTGTGACGACAAACCTGTCTCGGCCCGATACACCGCACTTTGTGCGTCCTTACGTGGGGATGTTGGAAACTCAAACAGTGATAAAGGAGCCGCACAACGTGCACAGGCTGCTGCTGCGGCCGCGGCGGAAGCGCAACGGCACCGAGAGGCCGAACTCAAACAGCAACGCATCGACGCTGACAATAAACGCCGCATGGAAGAGATCGCAAACCAAACCAGTTTCATTGAGAGCCGTGATGCCGCTGCCCGTACTCTACGCGACTCGTCAGGCAATACGATTTCTGGCGAGTCAGAGTTGCGTGGTAGTGGCGTGACTACCGGTTCGGATTCGAAGGATTCGATGGGCCTGAAAGTGACGCGTGGAACTTTCGGCTCTAATGTGGCAAAGCCCAACTTGGGCGGGGTGTCGCGAGACGCCGCCATTACAAATTCGGCGATTCAACAGGGCTCGAGCGCGGCTAAATCAGGCAAAGACGCTGCAGCGGCGGAGTCAATGGAGAGAGCTAAAGATTTGTCAAACTGCCAGTTCGACGAAAGTGGCTGCCGTACGCCTGACGTCGTCAGTGTTCCGAGGCATGCCGGCCAGCAGGACAATAAGCCTGTCCCGGCGGCGCTTGCGAGGGCGCTCGCGAAGGATTCTGGATACCAGAAGCTCGAAAAACAGAAGGCGGAACAAGAAAAGAAGTACCAGGAGTTGGGTTCCAAACTCCAGGAGATCCGCCAGCAGCAGTCCATCGGTTCGGGAAATCAAGACGCGCTGGCGGTGGAAGCCGCCAAGATCAAGAACGAACAGACTGCGGTACGCAGCCAGGAAGCAACAATCGAAATCAAAATGACGGACCTCAGTGTTGCCTTCCAGGAAGAGACGCCGGCTAAGAAGCCGAGCTCTTCTAAATCGACACCTTCGTCACCGCAATAGAGGCCACATGAGCGGACGTGCCATCTTCTGTTCTGCAAGTCCTCGCCGACACGGGAGCGAGAGTCAAAGGATGTCGGGTCACTTTAGAACTTGGCTGGTGCTCGCAGTAATCCTTCTGCCGGGAGCGTTAGCAGCTCAAGTCCCGGCGATTGCCGACATCCCGGAGGATCTTTCAGCGCAACTGCGCCTTCAGTTCGCAGGAACTAAGGTTTCGCTGATACACCGTAGAGAGCAAATAAAGGCCCAGGTTGCTGAACAAAAGAGCAACTGCGCCGCGGTGCCGGAAGGCTCTCCGCAGGAACAACCTTGCCGTGCGTCCAAGGCCGAACTCCAAAATGCAATAAATCAGTACGCCGCTGACGTAAGACAATTTAACGATGATGTTGCAGCCGCCATCGCAATGCCACAACCTCCGCCGGCCAAGGAAACGCCCCCCATTGTTTCGACAAACTGTGTGCAACGAGCAAATGAAGAATCCGCATATTCTGATCTGAAACAACGCGTGCAGACTGACCAGCAGATAATTCGTAATTTTGGATTCGAGCAACGGGCAGATCAAATCGAGGCATGGGCCGATTTGGGAGAACAAGCGAGAAAGTCATACGAAGACAAAGCTCGGGGCATTCTGACAGATATTGCGCTAGATAGCATTGTGGGCGGACTCAAGGCAGGAGTCTCTGCGGCGCCCCCAATTTCTCAAGAATTAAGCAACCGCCTGCTTACGATGTTCAAGTCCGCAGGTCTGCCCCATAACGATGCCGCTTTTCAAATTGCACAGAAGGTGGGACAGACGATAACACCAGAGGAAGCGGATATTCTTGCTGGACGGATTGATAACGTAAAGCATGCTTATGACAGAACAAAAGACTTAAAGGATTTGGCGATTTCGCAAGGCGGGCTCGAACTCGCACGATCAGTCCTAGCCGTCGCTGGCTGGCGCAATCCTGACTTCGAATTACTTGCCAGAGACTTAGATACAGTCTCTCTTGCTGTGTATGCCATTCAATATAAGAACGCAAAGTACCAAATCGACAAGCTGACACAATTAACCGAGACTGAGCTGACGGAACTAACCCATTGCACGAAAACACTGAGGAATGATGTCGCTCAACTGAACGATGCGGTACTGGCACTCAAGTCCTTGCCTTCCTGCGACTCATCTACGATGGTAAAAAAATAGAAAGGAGCACTATGACGACAAAGACCGCAGCCACGCGTAAACAGATCGCTTGGGGCACATTCCTATTTGTGAGTTTGATGATTGGGACGGCTTGGGGGCAGTCGCTGAATGATCAATTGTTCACCGCGGCCCAGGCTGGAAACACAGCGACAATAGAGGCGCTGATCGCCAAAGGCGCAGACGTGAATGCCCAAAATAATTATGGCGAGACACCCCTATTTAATGCGAAGAACAAAGAAATCGCGGAACTACTAATCGCCAAGGGCGCAGACGTGAATTCCAGAACTATAATTGGTTGGACACCCCTCTTTAATGCGAAGAACAAGGAAATCGCGGAACTGCTGATCGCCAAAGGCGCAGATGTGAATGCCAAGGAGAAGGATGGCACTACGCCACTGTCTAACGCGGCTTCTAGCGACAGCAAAGAAGTGGCAGAACTACTGATCGCCAAGGGCGCAGACGTGAAGGGCAAGCCACTGTATATGGCGGCTTTGGGGGGCCACAAAGATGTGGCAGAACTACTGATCGCCAAGGGTGCAGACGTGAATGGCAACGATAACAATGGACTTACGCCACTGTATGGGGCAGCTATTTCTGGGGCACCTGCGGGTGGCCACAAGGATATCGCGGAACTGCTGATCGCCAAGGGCGCAGACGTGAATAAACAAGCGCGGTTGTGGAACGGAGCAACCGAAGCGCCGTTGTTTGCGGCGATTGAGTCTGGAAGAATCGACGTGGCGGAACTGCTGATCGCCAACGGCGCAAACGTGAATGCCAAGAATAGCGATGGCATGCCACCCTTGTGTAAAGCGATATACAACAAGTATAAGGACGCCGCGGAACTACTGATCGCCAAGGGCGCAGACGTCAATGCCAAGGAGAAGGATGGCACTACGCCACTGTCTAACGCGGCTTCTAGCGACAGCAAAGAAGTGGCAGAACTACTGATCGCCAAGGGCGCAGACGTGAATGCCAAGAACAACGCTGGCTGGACGCCACTGCATTACGCGGCTTCTGGCGACAGCAAAGATGTGACAAAACTACTGATCGCAAACGGCGCAGACGTGAATGCCGAGAGTAACGGTGGTGGCACGCCACTGATGGTAGCGGCTAATCGGCCGGCTACGCAAGGCAACAGAGACGTGGCGGAACTGCTGATCGCCAGGATCACAGACGTGAATGCTAAGGATAAAAACGGCTATACATTGCTGTACACACTAACCCACAACGGGAACGGGAACAAAAACATAGCAGAACTGCTGATCGCCAAGGGCGCAGACGTGAATGCCAGGACGCATTATTATAACGAGACTCTACTGTTCGGGGTAGCTAACAAAGACATGGCGGAAGTCCTCATTGCCCATGGTGCCGATGTCTTCGCTAAAGATACTTACGGCAAGACCCCGCTCCAGAGAACAGACAATCCGTCCGTCCTTGCTTTGATTCAGGCTCGGATCATCAAACAATCTGACCCGCTACAGGCTCTAAATAGCCTTCTCGTGCAATTTAAGGGACAGGCCTCTAACGAGAACTTACGCAGATCCATTATTGATCTTGCTCTGAAATTAGAACCAAACCCCGCCATTCCCCCCGAAGCGGAGGCTGCCGCCGGACGGGGAACCTATATCTTCAAGAATGCGAACTCCGTGGACGATAAACTCATCAGTGCCAAGGAGTTTTTGACGGCCATCGAGCTAGCGCCATGGGTCGCTAATTATTACTACAACCTTTGCACCGTACTGGAGAAGACGCCGTATTTGCCGCAAGCTCTCCATGCGTGCAAGCTCTATTTAGTGGCCGCACCGAATGCGATCGATGTCGGTGACATGCGACAGCACATCGCAGGATTGCAATACGCGGTCGACAAGGACAAGGCGCAGATGACAAAGAGGACGGCCTACGTTGGACATGTCGGACGGGAGGAACTATATCGTTTCGGCGGAATTTCTGGTGAAGTGTCGGGCAAAGATGTCGTCCTGAAGTTGTTTGTGGACTGGGATTCAGCACCGCCTAAGTATCAAATTTTTGCCGGTTGTTATGGGAAAGATCACACCTTAGGAGAAACACACGACCTGGTCAGCACAGATGAATGGCTTGGTTTTTGTGATCCAGTTGTCAGCATGCATCTTGTGATCAAACCCGAAGGTGAAGGATTTGTTGAAGTGAACACTGCAAGTGGAGGCAACGTTCGCGCCACCATCGAAGAGCTATTCAAAGCCAAGCAAGAAACGATGGCGCAGGTCACCCTATTGAGTAGCTTCGTTGGTGATCAAGAGCGATTCTACATCCCTTATGTACAGGGCGGCACACATGATATCGGATGGTTAATGTTTGAGAGCGATTGCAATGGCAGCATACTAAAGAAGGACCCGCGCGCCTTGCCGGATCGCTTCGTTCCTGCAGCAACGGGCCTCAAAGAAGGTGGATTTTTTCCTAATTTGGACTTATATGGAAAAACCAGCACGGACATCTGCACGAGCCGGTTTTCCAGCAAGACGGGTTACCATTTTGGCGAGATGGAATAGCGAGCGGGCATCCAGCGTCCCATCTCCGGCTTGAGCTGGGATGGCAGGTCAGATGTCTACGTGATAATGAACCAGGAACACAACTTAGAGAGGAATCCTGGCGACTGTCGATGCCAACGGATTAGAAAACTACCCATTCCTAACGCCTTGAGTGCAAATCAGGACCGCCAGTGTTTGCGGGGCTTTCACGGGAGCGATTCTGAGCACGTTTTCTAACACCGCTGCCCTAACCCCGTTCGAGAGAAAAGTGGTGTAACAGTGTAAGAGCGCCTGTTCAAATGACCGAGAAGATGGTACGCATTCCGATTCGCGCACTCGTTGGTCTCGCCCCGTCCGTCGTCCCATAAAACGTGCCACCTCTAGCCTCAAGCAAGGTAGCGGGACCAAGCCGTCCGTGCAACCCGATTCAGCGCAAAAGGTATAAAGCGTGGTAAGCCTGCGGCTCGGAGTGAGCTTGAGGGGGCGGGACACGGTGTTCATTTCTTGGTTTCCGCCTGTCCTGGATTCAGACGCGCTACAAGTTCCGTCATGGTGTAGTGCACGAACTGTGAACCAAGCTCGGTCAGAACATATTGTTTCGTGTCTTCGAAGGCCGACTCCATTGTGGTGGAGGCCGCAACCCGTCTGGGAGACCTCGTTTTTTTCATGAACCTACCGCTGTAGTCCGATTCCCGTGGTCGCCTGATCACACCCCCCATAGAGAGATCGCGGATCAACATCCTGAAGAGGTCAGCCTCCGCAGAGTCATCTCGGGGTACCGGCTCTCCGTACACCGCGACCCAGATGTCATATCGAGTTGGTCCCTGGTTCTTGTGAATTTCCCGGATGACCGCAAAGTGCGCCTCGTGGTAAGCATCGATCCAATCCAGGAACAGCCTCACAATATCGTCAGAAACAATTCTTGTACCCGCAGCATTTGTGATGAGCTGCACAAGGAGCCGACGCTTTTCTTCCGTGTCCGCCGTGTCCCATTCGCGGAACGTCTTGCGGACCAGCGTCAAGTATTGATCACTTGTAATCCTCTGTTCGACCTCTTGTCCGAATCCCACAAGTCTAACGACCATTTGTTCGAGGGTCGCGCGTAAGCTTTGGAGCTTCTCCTGATGCTCCTGCAACCATTCTTGAAGAAGGCCTTCTTTCTCGGCTACCGACTCCCCGGCTCTGTAAGAAGCTGCGGCTGAAGCAGATGCTGCGATCACACCCCCGATCCACGGGATGCTTCCAAGGGCAGCTAACGCAATGGCCTCGAAAATCCGTTTTCTCCGCGAAGATGTCGCAATCTCGATTTCAGCCTTGATCGACTCTACGACATAATCGCGTGGGATGATCTTGTTATTCTCGTCTCCCATGCGCCATAGCATACCACTCAGATTACGGTGTTCATGGCCTCGCCCGGCGACGTGAGAACGGATTCAGCATAAACAAAAGTCAGACGGCTCTGCATGAGCGATGAAATGGGCTGCTGCACGACACGCAAACGGGATAGCGTAACTGTCGATTGATCCGTATGTGCTAGATTGTCTCACTCAGTATCTAACCCCTGCTACCTTCGGGAGAAGCTGATGCCGACATTGCTGTATTTCCTTCTCGGAGGGGCGCTGGTCAGTTTTGTGCTGTGTCTTGTGACGGAGCTTCAATTATTGGTGGCTCTGCGGAACAACTGGCGATGGCTTGGCCTGATTCTTTTGGTAACGCTCCTGTGGCGACTCCCTTTCGATGGGCATTGGTTTTTCGGTCTGGAATACGAGGATTCCTACATCTACTCTGTGTCGGCACGTGATATTAATTCCGGTACCCTAACGTGTTCATCAGGCAACTCCTGCTATTTGACGACGGTGTGTGTCGTCGGAAACTTGAATTCCTGTAAAGTCAGCGAAACATCTTCAGGGCATTTTCTTGGCTACCCGCTCATGATCGCGATTGCCTCGCGGGTGTTCGGGTATAGTCCTGGAATAGCCGCTCACCTGAGCTTGATGGCATCGCTGGCGACGGTGGTCCTTATCTTTCTTTCCGGTACGCTGATCGATGGGGAGACTGCGGGGCTCGCGGCTGCCGTCATTTTTGGCATCACTCCCGTATTTGCAGTCCAGGGCGTCGGCGCATACGCCGAGCCCGTTTCAAACATGCTCGTGGTTGCGTGCTTCCTTCTCTGCGTCCGCTTGCTCAACTCAGACACAGACTCGCCACGGGTGCTACTCATAAATTGGCTGGCGCTAACGCTTACCGCAGTCCTTGCCGTTGCCGTGAAGAGAGAAAATGTGCTCCTCGTCCCCGTGATTGCGCTTGTGGGCTTCATGTTCAACTTTGAGAGAAAAAATCGCGCACAAAAAAAGCGATGGCTCGTAAATCTGGCGGCGCTCATGAGCGGCGGCATCTGCGTCGTGTTTGCAGTAGTTCAGCTTCGGCTCGTGACCGTGGTCCGGAGCGAAATGGTGGAATATGCGGTCTTCCCCTTCAACGTGGCGGTCTTGCGGACAATGTTGCCGTTATTCGTGAAATCGTACGCGTCCGTCAGTTGGTATCTCGGCGGCGGGATATTGGTTCTGCTCGGGTTGATTGCGTCGATTCGAGTAAAGAGACGCGGCATCTACGCAGTGAGCGCGCTCATTGCCTATCTCTTGATCTACGCGTCCCACGTCCGGAGTTACTACCAGTTGCAGAGCGGCGATGTAACGCAATTCGACACGCTACGCTACTCAATGAATATTGCCGGACTGTGGTCGATACTCGCGGGCCTGGGGTTCGCATTTTCCGCTGATGTCCTCGCAAAATGGCGTTTTGGGGCATGGCTTCGACGGCGGTCCGGACGCGTCATCTTCTGGCTCCTCGTCGGAACGTATGCCGTGAGCAGTTGGGCGCTCACGAACCGGTGGAAGGAGGATATGGTTTCTACTGAACTTGCAGTCCGAATTGAGCCCGCTGAGGCAGCTTTGGAGCTTGTCGATGATCTTGGTACGAAGAACACGTTTGTGATCACGCTCGAACCGCTTTTGGTACAGATATTTTGTCGAGAGCCGGTGAACGTGATTGCGTTCCCATACCTCAACGGCTCTCTGGTGCAGGATGTGCGCCGGACAAATCCCGATGCGACATTCCTGTATATTGAGCAGTCGATTCACAGTTCAAAAACCGACCGCGAGCGATACCGGGCGGCTTTCGATTTTCTCGATGGCGTACAGAAAGAGCGATTGTCTGGCGGGAAGAACTACGAAATCTATCGCATCAATTTGCCTGAGGGTGCGCAGGTTGAGCATCGTTGAGCGCTGAGCCAGTCTGTAACGCCGATCCTTTTTAGACAGCGGATGTCGCAATCGGCTGGATGCCGCGACTCTGCACTTTCGTGTTCCAGTGGAAAAAACCGCCGCACTGTTCTTTGACGGCACAGTCGTGACAGACCCCTGCGTAGGCGTTTTTCCAATCGGAGATGGATTGCTTGGAATACTTCCAGAGCGATCGCTTCAAGAGACACAATTGAAGATTGTAGATGCGGGCGTCTATGCCGAATCTCGCAAGAACGGCCACGCTGCTTTCCAGTTGTTCTTGATAATCGACCGGATCGATCCACAGCTCATTCATGTTCCGGGGAGCATAGCCGATGTGTTCCATTCCCATGAAAGCCACATGATCGACAAACGTTAGATTCCTGCAAATGTACTCTGCCAAGTGGGTTAGGCGCGGGATGGTCAACGCGTGCAGTACGACGCGAATTTCGATCTCGACGCCGTGTCTCGCAAGTTGGTGTAGACCCAAGACAGTTTGATCGAAGGCGTCCCGCGCTTGAACGATGTAATCATGCAGCGCCGCGTCATCGGCATAGAGGGGAATCCCTAGGCTCAGGTTCGGATGGCGAATGGCGGCGAACCGAGAAGTGAAGTCAGCCCAGGCAAAACGGCGACCGTTCGTGAGCATGTGGACATATGTCTCCGGCATGGTGTCCCGTAGCTTCGCGACGATGGTCAGGAGGCGCTCTTCCAAGAGCGTTGGTTCTCCGCCTGTTATGCAAAGGTATTCAGGGGCGGGGGCAATTAGGTCAATGAGTTTGAGGTTGCGCTCGGTGAGTGCGGCGATATCGTCCTTGTCGACTGGAGGCTGTGAACACATCAAACAATTACTGTTGCAGCGCTCCGTGGCAAAGAGCGTGTTGTGGCGGGATTCGGGGCGGAACAGGGTACGGATAAAGCCGTTCGCCGGTTCGAGGGCGACAATGTGTCCCGAGATGAGATGGTCGATATCGCGAACCGAATGCAGGAGCGGCGCGGAGAATGGTCGGCCATTGACTTCCTGTTTGACGATGACGGCCGCGTATCCGCGAACATCGTCCGCGCGTCCGTCGAGCGACGGCAAGACCAGCGCGGCGTCCTTCCTTTCGGATGCTGGAATTGGCTCCGTCGTGATGCGCGCCACAATCGGTTTCCGGAAGCCGCGTGCGCTGCCTGCGGTGTGCAGTCTCATTGGGGAAGCCCCGCTCGGAGTTCGGCCAGATTGCGGTCGGTCACCCATGCCCACAGGATATCCTGAACGTCGCGATCTCCATCGTGCAAGAGTGACATGAGGTGTTCGATGACGCGCATATTCCGCTTGCAAAAGCCGCTCGTTGCTCGGTGGCCGAACATGTCGCGCTGCGTGGCGTGATGATAGACGGGATCGGCTCCGCAGAACGGCTGGAAGGCGCAGTCTGAGCACCCCGGCAACGACTGGTTGCACGCCGCCTGGAGGAGACTCACGAATGTTGGACCCGTGAATATCTGGTCCCGCGAATGCGTGAGCACGTTGCCCAGCCTGAAGGTGTAATCTCCCATTTCGGCGAGCATCCGGGATTCGTCCGTCGCATGCACGTCTCCGTCGTAGTTGTAGACGAGCACGTTCAGCCCCGCACCGGACGGAGACTGGAGATCAACATAACCGGTTCCGTCAGGTGTAAGGATTTTCTGGAGCAGGATCTTCGTGTAAATCTCGACGAGGTTGTAACCCTTCTTATTCAGTTCAAGAATGTGCCGAAGGCCCGTCCGGTAGAATTCCAGGAACGCATCCATCTGGTAGCCGGTCCGGTGACTGCTTTTGATCGCAAATCCGTATGGGCTGATCGGCCTCAGGAAAATCGTGTGGAATGACTGTCGCACGTATTCATCGATGATCTCCGTAGGATGCTGGAGGGAGAGCTGCGTGGTCGTCATGAGGGCGGCGACTTGGCCGTAACCTAACGCACGGCGAGCCCGCTTTATCCCGTCGATGGCAACCCGGTAACTGTCTCCTTCCGGTCGCGGGCGATTTGCGTTGTGGATGAACTCCGGTCCATCCAGCGAAGTCGAAAGCTTGATCCGCTCCGTCTTGCAGTAGTCAAGGATGTCGTCGGTCAAGAACGCCAAATTTGAAGTGATGACGATGTCCAGTTCCTTATTGAGTCGGGCAGCGCCCGGCTTCGCGATTGAAACGATGTACTTGATTGTGTCAAAGGCTAAGAGCGGCTCTCCTCCCTGGAGTTCGAGCGTGAGATGCGGGGAGGGAGATTGCAGCATCATATCGACCGCTGCGGCGGCCACGTCCTGCGGCATGTCGAATTCGCCCTTGTTGACCGTCTGTCGCGACACTTGGCAGTAGTGGCAGGAATGATCGCACCGCAGCGTCACGACGAAAATGTGCAACTTGGTCGATCCATGTATGAACTCGAATTTGGTCCGGTACTTTGACGCGAGAACATCGAGTAGAGGCGAGGAGTAATCATCATAGAGGAAATGTTTCGCCTTGAGGGTGGTGTATATCTCGTCGGCGGGGCGCAACGCCCGTCTCACGATTTTCTCGGCGGTGCCGCGAGGCGCGAGCAGGAATTCGCCGCATTCGTTGACGAGGATTTCAGTCTGCTTATTGAGGCGATGAAACCGGAACGGCAGGAGACGATAGCTGCCGTTGGAAGACGTGAAATCCGTTACGGGTGAGAACGACCTCGCCACTGCTTCTGTCTCCCCTATTCACCGGACTTATTAGTAGAGATGCTGATCAGATCCCCTGGTTTCGCGCCGCTCTGTGCAACGGGGTCCTCGAACGTTCCGGGCGGTGGGTCTTCCAATACCCCGGACTCGGCGAACGCTTTTGCGATAATCAATTCCCGGACCCCGGCAGTTTCCGCTTGAATCTCTACGCGCAGTTGCGAATCGAGCAGGGCGTCGTAGATGTCGGGCAGCCATTCGTCGATTTTTCTCACGTTCGGTTGGTCGAGCGTCGGGGAAGACACGCGCAGCCCAACCGTTACTGCCAGTAACTCGTCCGTCTCGTTCAAATGAAAGTAGAGGTCCCTGCCAAACCAGTAGCACGCTCGGAGAACGGCGGATTTTGAATAGACCTTCTTGTCGATTGCAATGGTCGCGGCGGTGTGCTGATCGTTAAACTCGACGTGACCGAATTGCACACTCATATCGCCCGGGAAACGTGCGAAGAATGGGACGAGTGCGAGGAATGTGAAGAATGAGATGAGTGTGAGGCGTGGGACGCGTGCGAGGCGTGGGACGCATGCGAAGAATGGGACGAGTGCTGCGCGATCATCTTCAATCCATTCATCGTCTTTCTGAGCACCAGTTTCGATGGTAACCGATGTTCGCTGCCGGGCTGGACCACCCGAGAGGTGTTTTCCGGAGGAACCGGAAGCGTCGGGGAAGCGACTAACGGAGAAGAATTGCTGAAAGCAACGGTGCCGCCTAGCAAAAGCGCCAGCTTCGTGGAGATTCTTCGGAAAAACGCTCTTAACGTTTGCTCATCCATATCTATCACCCCGAATGGCCAAACGTTACATGCCTGATGGTCCGCCAGGTCAAGTATCAGGTGTGTTATTGGCTAGAATATCACCTAGTGCGGCTTATGGACTCCGTATCGATTATTGGTCCTCGGATTAGCACGCTTGCTTACCTTTGATAACGTTTGGATACCTCCAAGACAAATAAAGTTGGCACTACACTTGCAGGACGGGAATGTTTGTTTAAGCCAATGTTTATGCTGAAATCAATGTGTAATCGGTCGGATTTACGGCCTGACAATGCCGCATTGCCAGCCTTAGATTTATATATCATTGTGCAAATGTTTAAAATAATGGGCACCTACAAACGCGGCAAAACCTACTGGTACAAATTTCAGTGGCAAGGGAAGAGTATCCGAAAGTCCACCAAGCAGCGCAACGACAAAGTTGCGCGCGATATGGAGAGTGCACACCGCACTTCTTTGGCAAAGGGTGAGGTAGGAATCAGAGAAAAGAAGCCCGCGCCTCTGCTGAAGGACTTCCTCAAGAATGATTTCCTGCCCTTCGCTCAAACTAGACACAAGTACAAGCCCATGACATTGCGCTATTATCGACAGGGGTGTGACCTGCTCACCAAGTCCAATCTCGGCGGCCTGCGTCTGGATGAATTTTCCGACCAGCAAGCGCAAGAATTCGCAAGAAAACACGCTGTGTTGTCGCCTTCTGGAATTAACCGTGGTCTGCGAACATTGCGCCGTTCCCTCAATCTGGCTTTTGAGTGGGCGAAGCTTGAACGGCCCGTGAAGATCACTCTGGCACCCGGCGAACACCAGCGTGATCGGGTTCTAACTGATACGGAGATCACGAAGTATCTAGACGCCTGTCCGCAACCGTGGAAGGATTGTGCGACCTTGATCGTCGATGAGGGATTCCGCCCGTCTGAGGTCTTCGCCCTCGAATGGCAGCATATTCTCCTGCATGATGACGACTCCGGCTTTATTCAGATCGCAGAAGGCAAGTCCAAAGCCGCAAAGCGTACCCTGCCCATGACTCCTAGAGTGCATGGCGTCCTTTCGGCCCGGTGGGAATCTGCCGGTAAGCCCGTCGCAGGCTTCCTCTTTCCCAGCGCTGGCAAGAGTGGACACGTCAGTCAGGATGGAACGAAAGACCAGCATAAGAAGGCTCTAGAGAATTCCGGCGTAGTTGCCTTTGTGCCTTATGTCCTGCGCCACACTGCCTTGACGAACTTGGGAGAGCGGGCTGGGGGTGACGTGTTCGTGCTGGCCCGGATCGCCGGACACTCAACCATCGCTGTAACACAGCGGTACATCCATCCCCAAGCTGATGCTATTGGCCGCGTTTTCGCCGCTGCACTTCCCAAGGTGGGCACAAAATTGGGCACAGCGAGAAAGCCGCGCAAAACGAGAGCGCCAAGAGCAAGCCAGCAAATGCTCCTGAAGTCCGCATAAATATTGTGTTTAGTGGTGCCGGGAGGGGGAATCGAACCCCCACAGTCCTTTCGGACCTGCGGATTTTAAGTCCGCTGCGTCTGCCAATTTCGCCATCCCGGCAACTCCAGCACGTGTTATCGTCCGAGTTGTTGCCAGTATTGCACAGCCGCAGAGCCTCTGCCAGTTGACGCCAAGCAGAAATTACACCTGAGAAATACGCGCAAAAAAGCCGCGAGGACTTGCGTCGCGGCCTTCTTCACTTATTTTTGTTTCTTAGCCACCCGGCTTATTGCAAACGAATCAGCTTCCCACTCGCATCCAGCGTGCCATGCACCCTGACTTTCTTGTTTTCGTATTTCTGTAATTGATCCTGATGATCGAGGTCGTAGTTGTTTCCGGTGGTTGCATTCTGAAGCACATACTTGTCACCCGATTTCATGATCGTTCCTGTAAAGCTCTGGACATCCGCCGATTGTGCAGCCGGACCCTGAGAGTCGGGAGCCTGATGTCCCGCCTGATCGGGCGTTTGGCTCGGCGTCTGGTTCGGCTGCGCCTGGTCTGGAGTCGCGGGCGATTGCGCTTGCCGAGCCGTAGGCTCTGACTGCGGCGTCGTTTGCTGCGCGTTAAGCGCAATGCCCGCGCTCAAGAAAAGGATCACAGCGCTAATAAACCAGGAAGACCGAACTTGTTTCGTCATGAAAGCCTCCACAAGATTTTGAGACGGCAGCGCTGTTCGATCCGCTCACGCCGACTTGCTCGTATCAGCGTCGTACGAAAGGCTCTTCGCGGACCATACAGCAAAGTACGTACCGCACCCGCAAATTCACTCCCAGTTGAGCGCGTTCGAGTGAGCGTATTCCGTTGCTTAAGTCGAGCGCTGCCTGCGCATGTGATAAATCAGATATATGATGATCGCAACATTGAGCACCAACACCCCTACTTTGACAAAACTGAAATGCCGGTAGATTTCGTACACCTCAACCGGCACCAGAGAACTCGTGATAATAACGGTGAGCCACTCCCCCCAGCGCTTGCGCAACCACAAGCCCGTTCCCTCAGCCAGAAATAGCCCTGCATAGATGAAACTGCCTAACCCAAGTTTCTTGATCTGTTCGGGACTCACATGAGCGGATTTCTCCAGGGCCAAATTGACATAATGGCTTCCCGAGTCAAGCCTCATCGCTTCACACCAGTGCTCAAGCACGTCCCCGACGTTTCTGTGAAGGAGCCGAAACAGTCCCACGCCAAGCGCGATCAGCAATGCGGCCTTGAGAAATTTGAATATGGCGATCAGCCGTAACAGCAGATCATCTGACGATTTCATGCAGAGCCATTATGCCTGAAGCTGAATCGACAACACCCTGCCCAGCCCTCTTATTTCGAGGACTGAGCAATTGTGAACAGTCTCAAATGTGCCTCGGCGGTAGAGGTTCACGTACGGTAGGAAAAGATGTGAAGGGACTATGCGGCCTCCGTGGTCGTTTGTTCCTCTGATGGCGCAGCCGGGATCACACACCAACCAGTTATCGAACGCCGGCCTGCGCCATTTCTCTTTCTTGCGGTCGCACAGACCGTCGTTCGACGTCGGGCCGACACGTCTCCGGAGCGTCAAGCGGTGTGGCGTTCCTTAAACTCCTCAATCTTGACCTTTGCCTTTTCTTTCGTGTCGTCCACCGACTGGCTGACGCTCTCCCGTTTCCGGGCGGCCTTCTCGGAAGCCGCTTCCTTGTGCGATTCCTGGATCTGGTTCGCGGCGTCCTTCGCGTTGCCCCATGTCTCCTGCACCGCACCCTTGGTTTGGTTGACCACACCTTTGTCGGCAAGCTTTTCGTTGCCCACACCTTCACCAACACTGCGCTCTACTTTCCCCACGGCCTGCTTAACCTTGCCAGCGACCTGATCCTTATTCATGAGTTCCTCCGTTGAAACATTAGTTGCGTCATTTCTGAATGCGGTTGGGGCCAGACACTACCTCTTGCGGATTTTATTTTTCTTCTTTACGGCAGCGCGCGGCTTCTTCTTACCTGCGGCGGCAGCTTTTTTCTTCTGTTTCTTCTTAGCGGCGGCTTTGACTGGAGTCGGCAAGTCCTGCTTGGAAGATTTCGAAGTACGTTTCGCAGTGCGTTTCGAAGCATGTTTCGAGATGCTTTTCGAGGCGCGATGGTGCCCGTGCTGCAGCGGCTCGATGCGCGCAGCTTCTTCGTCCGTTCGCAACTGAGTATCCGCAGCTTTCTGCCGTTCTTCCTCAAGATATTCCGGAATCGTTTGAGTAGTCATAACTGAGAGTGTGCCAGAACATCTCCGCACAATCTGTTCAATTTAGGCCACTCACACATAATTTATTGGCGCCACACATAACGTAAAGCTCGCCACCGTCTCTACTGAGCCGTATACCAACGAACATAATCCACCTTCATCGGCTGCGGATTCTTGAGGCCGCCCGTCGATCCGCCGAGAGTGCCACCAATCGCCACATTCAAGATTGTGAAAAGATCGGCATTGAATGGCCAAATATCTCCCGCCGGCAGGCTGCTCGGAGTAACGGTGAAGAACGGCGACGATGCGTTATCTACAAAGAACTGCATTTCATTCTCCGTCCAAATGATTCCGTAGGTGTGGTAGGCGGTGTCGTTCGCTTCTCCTCTGGGAAAGGTATAACGCGCTCCGATCCCGTCGCCCCCAGTCTTCTCCGTGTGAATCGTGGACTGATTTCCTCCAGTGCCCGGGCCACTATCCACCTGCGTACTCCAGATCTCCATGATGTCGGCTTCGCCGCAAGTCGGCCAGCCGACGGTATTGATGTTGCTGCCCAGCGTCCAAAAAGCTGGCCACAGACCCTGAGACGCCGTACTCGGCGCCTGAATACTCGCCTCGAAAACGCCGTACTCAAAATTCTGAATTCCTTCCGTAGTCATGCGGGCTGAAATCCAAGTTCCATCCACATTTCGCGGCTGAATAATCAGGTGCCCGCTGCCATCGATGTAAACCGGCGCGGTCGACGTGCTGAATGTTGTAGGACACTGCGACGGATTGCCCGAGTATCCCGGAGGTCCGCAGTAAACTTCAACCTCGTTGTTTCCCCAGCCGTCATTATTTCCAAGGTCGTAGTTCCACGCCGTTGTCGACGGAGGACCCGCCGCGCCAGTAAATTCCTGGCACCACGTCGGCGTGTACGTCGTCGACCCGATAGTAATATTCGAAACGCCGCTGCAGTTGCCGCTTCCGCCGCTTCCTGCGGCAAACGCGACACCGGCCAGACACATCAGAACCGCGGCACAGGTCGCGGCAAAGCTACCAATAGATTTTATTTTCATCGGAATCCTCCATTCTCTGACATTTTTGGTGATTGCTGTTTTTCTGAAGCACTATCTATCTTCTGGCCGGCGGGCCCAACCGCGGCCGGACCCACAGCAGTTGTCGCTGGCGTGAGCAGCTGATCGATCGCGGCTTTGAACGCGCCGAACGGTTGAGCGCCAACAATTGTTTTCTTCACGCTCACGATGTTTCCATTCGGGTCGATGGTTCCAATCACAAACGTCGGCGTACCTTCAATGTTCATCTTTGCCGCCTCATCGGAACTGTGCTTGATAACATCGGCAAATCGCGTGCTGGCGATGCAAGCATCCAGCTTGTTCGTATCAAGGCCCAGCTTCGCGGCGCGTTCATCAATATCGCTCGTGGCCAGTCCAGAACTTCTGCCGTTCGGGCCCGGTACCGGGATCTTGTCAGTGAACAGGCTGTCGTGCATCTCCCAGAATTTTCCCTGTTCTCCGGCGCAATGCGCTGCGCGCGCCGCGGGCACAGCATGTTCGTGAAATGGCAAAGGCATGTCGCGGTAATAGAGTCGAGCCTTGCCCGTCTTGATGTAATCGTCGAACACTCGCGGATAAATGTCCCGCTCAAAGTGCCGGCAGAACGGGCACTCGATATCCGCGTACTCGATAATGGCTACCTGCGCTGTCGCCTCACCTCGAAACAGTTCGCCATCCACGCCCATGGTGTCGGGCACCTTCAGCGCTGGCTGCGCATTTCCACCCCGAGTGTTCAAAAGTTTCTTCAACTCATCAAGCCGGTCAAGGATCAGTTGCTGCTGCGCCTTCAACTGCTGTATATCGTTCTTCAAGGCGGCAGGGTCTTCACCCTGCTGCTGCTGCTGTTGCTGTTGCGTTGACTGCTGCGCTGTCGCCCCTGCCATACCCAGACAAGCTGCCATTGTTCCGGCGAGCAGAGGCCGAATCATGTGCCTGGAAAAACCCTCGAAACCCGCAATGAAAATATGCATAAGTGTCTCCCGGCCAGATAATTTGACCGCCCGTATCCGATGACTTTTCAAAAGCGGGCCCAGAACGCTACGTCCCGGACCCGTGAACAAACGATAAAATACTAGTTAACGGTGAGCGCCCACTCCTGGCTGGTGGAGCCGCTGCTGCAGGTGTTTACTTCAGCGAGAGATTCCGACGACGTCCCGCTGGCAGTAAGGCATAGGGCGGTGTTGTTGGCGGGATGGAAGATGTAGTTGCTGCCCGATGCCACTGCCTCCCAAGCCTGCGCCGTGGTGCCGGCGCACGGATCCAGAACCACTTTCGAACCGGTGGTAGTTCCCGAAGCTGTCACGCAATTCGAACCACCCGCAAGCGCCATGTTGTAATAGCCGGCGGGCGAAACGCCAGTATCATTGAGGACCCAGTTCTGCGCGCCGGTGCCGTTCGAGGTATAGACCCAGATCGTGTTTCCGGGCGCGGTGCTATCACCCTCGTCGTCCAGCCGCAATCCAGTGGCGTTCTGCGGAGTCAATGTGTAAGTGTCGCCGTTTACAATGCCGCCACCGCCGCCGCTGCCGTTCGGGCAGAACGTGATGGTGTAGTTGGCGCCCGTCGCACAAGTGTGCAAACCGTTCGCGTCATCGTACGCATAGGCATACTCCTTGGGGCAGTAATTGTGAATGTTGGTGACGTACGACTGCTCTGGCTGCGGCCAGTTCCCGGTAATGCAAGTGGAACTGCTCCCATACGCGCCGGTGCAGCAATACTGCGCAGTGCCATACTCCGTGCAAGGACTCAGGCAATCGTAACCGCTATCCTGCAGCTCGCCGCTCGGGCAGTCGCTCACCGGAGCCGAAGTGCAAGTGTTCGGCGAAACGCAGCTTGAGTTCGAGACTTCGACGCCAATGGGATTGTCGAATCCATCCACATAGCTCACGTCGTAGTAGTCGGTGCCTGAGGCATCCAGATTGAATTCAGCCAGCGACGTGCCTGCCGTGCCGGTAGTGCCGGCGCATTGCAACCCAGTGCCTCCGCAAGATCCGGTATAGCAAACCGCCGGACTTGCGGAGTTGCAGCCGATGCGACCCCAAATGCGGCCATTCCATCCATTCGCAAGCGTGAAGCTAACGCTGCTGCCAGCAGTCATTTCCCAGCCGCCATTGTCATAACTGGCTGGGTAAATGCCCGGGTAGACCGTGTAACTGCAATTATTTTTTACGGTGACGTTGGCGGCAAACGCCAGTGCGGGCGACATTGCCAAAACCGTGATCACCGCCAGACTGACGGCAATCACACTCTGCCAGTTGCGACGCTGCAAATGGCAACGCTTGAGATTCATCTTCATTTTGAGCTTCCGTTTCCGGGGATTGAAACGGGGAGGCAGCCGCCTGATCCCCTGTTCAAAATCAGCAACGATTTTTAGAGTGGAGGAAGCGGCAAGAGTAACCGCGTCCGAAAATGTTGCAGTGGCTGCCTAATGAGTTAGGCTGCGGTTGCCATGTGTTGCTTGGCAGTTATCTTTTTTCCGACGACTACAACTGCGTGCAGCCAGCATGCCTCCCGACCGCACGCGACAACCATACGCCAGCCAGATCGACAGCCGCGCAACATTCCACATTTTGTTACGAATTCAGAACAATCTCATTGACAAAAGCCGCCGGGGGAACCGCCATCAACTAGACGATGTCATTCCGAACCGGGCCCCAAGCCCGGTGAGGAACCTGCTTGGATTTTGCGTTGTCATCCTGAGGAAGCGGAGTCGCACGCAAAGCGGGCGACTCCCAACGAACAGCCTACCCTGAGCCTGTCGAAGGGACCCACGCAACTCGCCCGCAGCGCCACTGCTGATCGTGATCTTGACTCTGACTCTGACCGGGCAGGCCCACTGCTCCAGCCGTGCCGAAATGCAGAGCTTTGAAGGGGCGCGGCTTGAAGCCGCGCCATACAAGCCGCGGCACAATCGTGGAAGAGCGGCGCTTCAGCGCCGCGTAAAGCTCCGAACAATTATAAGCGGGCTTCAGCCCCAGCAGCCTCTGCGCGAGCGCCGCATAACGCTGGACGATTCGCCACGACCGGGAAGGGCACGGCTTCAGCCGTGCCGAAAAGCATCGCCAAATGGTTCCAACCCTTGCAACGGATGCAGATGATGGAAGGGGCCCTGGATGGCCTGATTCCGTACACTATGGAGATGAGACCGGAAGACCAGCACTATGTCCCCGCCGGATTTCTGCGGAGCTTTCGTCCCGACGGCGAGGATGCCTTGTTCGTGCGCAGGCGTCGGGGCAGCTCATGGTTCCGGCAGGTGCCCGAAAATATCGCGACACGCAAGAATTTCTATTCCGTCTTGCGTGATGACGGGACATTCGACGACAGAGTCGAACACATCCTCGCACGTGGTATCGAGAGACCCGGTCTAGCCGCACTCTGGAAGCTGAATGAAGGCGAGGTCGTTCCCTCGCTTTACAGTCGAGAAGCAATCGCGCTGTTTCTTGCCGTGCAATACACTCGCGTGCCTCAAATCCGGGAGAACATGCATCGCCTCTTGAAGGTTGTAGCTGACGAGTTTACCAATGAAATCCTAGATGAAGACTTCCTGCCGCAACGATTGCAAGAGACTGAATCCATAGATCGAAAGACGGCGGAACGAACGGCGCGTCAGTTGAAGACCCTCGTGAAGGCGGGGCATATTCGACCAGTTGTCAAAGAAGAAGCGAGCATGAAGATGCTGTTTATGGCGGTTGAAGACTCGGCCTACGGATTCATGGATATGGATTGGCTCGTTCTTGCGGCGGACAAGCCTTGTTTTTTTACGTCCGATATTCCCATCTATGTTTCACCCGCTGCGACGACACGAAAATATGTAGGCATCGCCGCCGAGGGAACCGTTGTGCACGCGCCATTGTCTTCCCGTCGCTTTTTGCTGATGGGAAGGCGAGGAGGGCTCCGAATCCATTTCGCAAAACTTCGGGAGATTGCGCCCCAGTATTTTGTTGACGAGTTAGAAAGGATCCCACCTGTCGTGAAATACAGGCGAGCGACTCCGGAACTTATCGAAACTCTGAACGAAGCGACCGCGATCAGTGCTGGCGATCTGATATGTGGCCCGCATGAATCAGAACGCCTGGCCGCAGCGTTGCTGAAGCCGCGAGTTAAGAGTGATTATCATCTCCAGCGAGTCGGGGGAGCATTGAAGATTGACCACCGCCTGGTCCTTGAAGGCCCGGGCCTTGATCGCTGAATTGTAAGAATGCGACATGTCAATATGTCCGGAACGGCCTCGGTTGGGGCTGAGCTAATGGCTTACGTTGCAGCGTGCGAGGGTCACAAATTTCGAATTGCTCGTTATACCATTCGATCCTTGAGTTCGCCTCAGTGTCCCCAAGCTCCATTCCTCCCAGAAATCGGCTTCCGTTCCACACCATGCCGAAGGCTCGGGCCGGCCCCTTGCGGAAGAGCCCTGCCAATTGTGGTGAACCCCCGCTCTTCGCGTCATCACCAGACTTCAGAAAGTCGGCGAACGAAGAGAAAACGGCACGACTGTTCCACCCACGTCGCTCTTTTCCCATCGATCAAGATGCCTGTCAAACGGGCCAGATCCCGAACCGAGTCTCGCAAGAATTCCAGATTTTTCCGGTACGGGGATCTCCTTCTCGGATACATTTTTCCCACCCGCATAATCCACTTGATAGAGATTGAACCTTCCTAGCATTCCCTCTGAGGTCCGCGTGGCATAGAGAAGCGTGAAATCTCGCGTCTCGGATCGTGGATAGCGTGCGGAACTCCGCTCCAGCGCTTCAATGATTAGCCGCAGCTTTTCTTCGGGAGTGGCGCCGCTTGGAAAGAAGACCCCGCAATCAATCAATTCGAAAATCTGACTCAGCGTCTGCGTCGGAAAGAGGACATCACCGCAGTAACCAACGATCTCAGGGCCACTGTGAGAAGCAAAAAGTTTCTTCCCAAAGTCCCATTTCTTCTGTTCTGATCCGCTTAGGCTCCAGGATATTCTGCTGTCTGCAGCAAGGCGGATCGACGCCGGTCCTCGTTGATCAGCCCCGACCCAAGAGATTAGGGTTGTCATGTTCGCATCTCACCTTCTGTTGATAAAATTGCGGGAGGCGAGTCCACGGCGGCTCACCGCGGGGCAACTCCCTGGCTCTCCACCAATAACCATTCTACGGGGAGGCCGAGGTGGCTAAGCTCCTCTTTGCATTTGCAGAGAGGAGCGACCGGGGTTTGGCACAATAAAAAGGCCACGACTCGCGTCGCGGCCCTTTTTCTATCCGTCTGAATCCGCGAAAATCCGTGGCAAGAGAACCTAGTGTCGTCCCCCACCAGGCCCGCCGCGTCCACGATCACGCCCGCCGCCACCAGGCCGTCCACCACCGCGCCCGCCGCGTCCACGATCACGCCCGCCGCCGCCCGGCCGTCCGCCGCGCCCGCCACGATCTCCACTAGGAGGCCGATCCCCTCGAGGACGATCACTGCTCGCCACCGGCGCTCCATCGCGATTAAAGTTCGGCTCAGCCTCAGCTTCATCAGGAAAATCGCCGCCGCCTTCAATCACCATCGTGCCCGCAGGAACTGCCGCGGGAACATACTCGGCCTGAGCGCCGCCTTCCGCGGGTGCGCCCTCCGGAAGTGGAGCACCGCCCATCTTCGCGCGCTGCTCTTTCAGAATCGCCTTGCGCGATAACCGGATCCGGTTGCCCTCAACCGCCAGCACCTTCACCAGCACCTGATCGCCTTCTTTCAACTCATCGCGAATATCGCCAATGCGATGCTCCGCCACTTCGCTGATGTGCAGCAACCCGTCGGTGCCGGGAATAATCTCGACGAACGCGCCGAAATCCGCCAGCCGCGTCACCTTACCGAGATAAGTTTTTCCAACTTCTGCAGTAGCCGTCAGATCGCCAATAATCTGCAACGCCTTAGCCGCCGACTCTTGATTGCTCGACGCAACCTTCACGAGCCCAGAATCCTCTACATCGATCTTCACTCCGGTCTGCTCGACGATCGAACGAATCATCTTTCCGCCCGGCCCAATCAGGTCGCGAATCTTGTCGACCGGAATCTGCACGGTATAGAACCGCGGAGCGAAATCAGAAATCTTCTCCCGTCCGATGGAAATCACTTCTTCCATCTTGCCGAGAATATGCAACCGCCCGCGCTTAGCCTGCGCCAGCGCCTCGCGCATGATCTGCGAGGTGATCCCGGCAACTTTAATATCCATCTGCAGCGCGGTGATTCCATCTTTCGTTCCGGCAACTTTGAAATCCATATCGCCGTAATGATCTTCCGCGCCGGCAATGTCGGTGAGAATGGCATACTGCTCGCCCTCCTTCACCAATCCCATCGCCACGCCCGCAACCGGAGCCTTCAGCGGAACGCCAGCATCCATCAGCGAAAGCGAAGCTCCGCAAACGGTAGCCATCGACGAAGACCCATTCGATTCCAGAATGTCCGAGACCACGCGCATCGCGTAAGGCCAAGCCTCCTCCGAAGGCAGCACGCCAGAAATTGCGCGCTCAGCGAGCGCCCCATGCCCAATCTCACGCCGCCCCGCCCCACGCATGAATCCAACCTCACCCACAGAAAACGGCGGAAAGTTGTAGTGCAGCATGAAGCGCTTTTTGGCTTCGCCTTCGAAGCCTTCTAGGCGCTGCATGTCGTCGCTGGTGCCTAACGTTGTGGTGACCAGGGCTTGGGTTTCGCCGCGGGTGAAGATGGCGCTGCCGTGGGTGCGGGGCAGGATGCCGGCTTCGATCCAGATGTCGCGGACTTCGTCGAAGGCGCGGGCGTCTGGGCGGCGTTTCTTTTCTAATACTTCTTCGCGGAAGATTCGTTCGCGCAGCGTCTCGTAATAGGTTTTCAGTTTCGCCAGCGCTTCTTCGTCGTCTTCTTTAATATCTGCCTGCAGCTTCTTCTTTATTTCTTTGACCAGCGCGTAGCTCTCGGCCTTGGGATGCTTCTTGGTGTCGAGAGCGTCGGAGACTTCGGCGCCTACTTTTTTCTTCAGCTGGTCGTAATATTTCTGATCGAATTCCGGAGGCGTTACTTCGCGCTTCTTCTTGCCGGCCTTCGATTGCAGGTCTTTGAGTGCGGCGCAGATCTTTTTGATTTCCGTGTGCCCGAACTCGATCGCGTCTACGACTACTTCTTCGCTGACTTCTTTCGCGCCGGATTCAATCATCACAATGCCGTCGGCTGTGCCGACGACCATGATGTTCAGCAGGCTTTCGCGCATCTCGTCGTACGTGGGATTGATGATGAACTGTCCGCCAATCTGGCCGACGCGCACTGCGCCGATCGGTCCAAGAAACGGAATGTCCGACAAAGTGAGCGCCGCCGATGCGCCGTTGATGCCGAGCACGTCGGGATCATTGCTGGAATCCGCCGACAACACGAAGGTGATGACCTGGGTCTCGCACTTGAATCCCTCGGCAAACATCGGCCGAACCGGGCGATCAATCTGGCGACTGGTGAGCACTTCGCGTTCGCTCATGCGGCCTTCGCGCTTGATGAAGCCGCCGGGAAAGCGTCCACCGGCGTAGGTATATTCGCGGTAATCCACGGTGAGGGGAAAGAAATCGATGCCTTCGCGCGGGTCGGGGTTGGCGGTTGCGGTGGAGAGCACGACGTTATCGCCCATGCGGACTACGGCTGCGCCGCCAGCCTGCTTGGCTAATTTTCCGGTTTCAAATGAGAGTTGTTTGCCGCCGGCGAGGTCGACTGTAACGCTGCTAACTTCTGGTTTCATGTTTCATCCTTTAGAACAGCTATCAGCTTTCAGCTATCAGCTGTCAGCTTTCGGCTCCAGGTTGATTTTCGAGAGTGAGACGCAGGTATGGTTACCCAATCGATCTCGGATCGAGATTGGCGGGGTGGGATGCGCTCAAAAGATGCACGTTGCAGAATAACCTCAATGCCCGGCCGGCTTCGAGAGGAAGGCGGCGTTCTCTCAGATACGTTGTGGAAAGATCTTCCTCGGAGATCACTCTGAAGAAAATCACAAGGGTATATTTCGTCGTATCCCACTTCTCGCAAAAGACGCGAGAAATGGGGCACCCCAGTTTCCCAGCTTTCCCGGAATTACTTGCGGATGCCGAGCTTTCCAATGACCGTCTTATAGCGCTCGGAATCGTATCGTTTGAGGTAGTCGAGTAAACGACGCCGTTTACTGACTAGCATGAGCAGGCCGCGGCGTGAGCCGTGGTCCTTCTGGTGCGTCTTGAAGTGGTCCGTCAACTGGCCAATGCGTTCACTGATGATGGCGATCTGAACCTCGGGACTCCCCGTGTCAGTCGCGTGCGTCTGATACTGGTCAATCACGGATTTCTTTTGCTCTCTGGCTAACACTAACCTGTCGCACTCCTGTTCTGATTTCGATTTATCTTGGTGACAGTAGTGAGGTTATCATGCGGGGGAAGTGGTGTAAAGGCGGGGGCGCGACTGGTGATGAATCCTCTGCTTACTTGCGCGACCTACCGGCCTGCCCTATCTAGCAGTTCTGCGAAGGGTTCCTCCAACCTGCCGGGCCCATGCAGGAAGTAGTCGGTGACGTCAGGCTGGAAGGGCTGCAAACGCCAACGACTTATTCGTTCCCGAAGGTCTGCCGCACTGATCCGTCCGCTTGCGAGCAAATTAATTGCGTCTCTGGCCTTCTCCTTCAAATCTTCGAGTCGCAGCTGCCGGCTCTCCTGCAGAGCATCACGGTCTAGCGAAAAAATGGTGATTGTTATGTGCGCCCGCGGATCGATATCGTTCAGGTCGGGACGCCAGCGCTCGGTTAGGTTGCCGAACTGGTCTACGAAGAAGAAGTCCCATACATTTTCGTTTGTTGGATCGATTAACAATTCTCCGTCCTCGGTGTCGGGCGGGAATCGATCTCCCTTGCTTTGATTACAGATGCCGCAGATCCAGAGGAAGTTCGCCCATACCATCGCCATCAGCGGAAAGGCAGCCTTTGGTCGGAAGTGCTCGACTTGCGACGATTCGCTTCCGCTGCAGATCATGCAGCGCTCCCCGGGCCCCGCCATTTGCTTCAACGCGTCGGTAACCGGCTTGAACCATTGCGCTTGCCGTGAAGACGCGTATATCCGCGCGGCCGCGCCCTTCTTGTCGGGGTCTCTTTCTATCAAGGCGGCCTTAGCGGCTAGGCGCCGCAAAAAGGCAGCCGAGAGTTCTGGACGCGCGAGCAAAGTCCGCATCAATTCGCCCGCGGGGCCGACACGACCGATGCGGCGTCGGATAGTGACGATCCGAGAGGCGTTGAGTCGGACAGCACGGGCTCGAACGCTATTTCCATCTGTTTTTCCAATCCCTTCAGTTCCGTCGCTTCGTCCCCGCTCAGAGAGGCCCCGGACTTGGCTTTTGCATTCAGGCGTTTGTATTTCCCAATCTGCGCGTTGGCCCAACGTGAGCGAACCGATTTCAGACCGAAGGCTACGCCTAGCAGAGTCTTTTCCGCCCTCCCCAGCCTTAACCGTTCGATTTCGTCGTCCTCCAGAGGTCGCGGCTCGGAGTTCAGGTCCGCTGGAGAGGGCAATAGGAACACTCCGTTCGGGTCAGCCGCCTGCGCGACCAGCGGGCTGTGAGTAGTCACGAAGAACTGCACCTTTGGAAAATGCAGCTTGAACCACTCTGGGATGTCGCGCTGCCACGCGGGATGGAGGTGCGCCTCGATCTCATCAATAAGGACAACGCCCGGCATGTTCACGATGGGTCGTCCGGAAGTGTCCTCTCCAAATAATCCCTCAATTCCGTAGACGCTGAACATGCCGTGCACCAGATCCAGCACAGTCGCGTATATGCCGCGGCAGCCGTCGCTGATGTCCCTCATTGGAAGCTCCACATTCCTCGCGTCCTGTACGAAAACGTGGTCCACTGTCGTTTTGCTGATCCTCATCCCCTGCGGCAGCAGATTGTCGCTGAGCAGCGCAGTTACGCGGTCGAGGAGTTCCTTGAGTTCGGGCTTCTGGCTCTCTAGCCATCGCGAGTGATTCGTCTTTAGCCAGGCTTCGCTTTCGCTCAGGGCGGCGTCTTCCCTGAAAAGCGTTACAAATCGGCTCACGCAACTCTGATCGAGGCTAAACCTCAGGGACTCAGAAGAGCTCCCAGTCAATCGGCGCATCGGGCCGTAGCCGGCCGAGAACCATCCCAGCGCATTCGGCTCCCAAGGGCCGCGAATAACCGTCAACACGCGCGTTCCAGCGATGCGCTTTTCCACTGCGCGCAAGGTGGGGAGTTCGCCGCCCTGCCTGTCGCCATTGTCTCCCCCGTCTTTTCCCTCTAGTGCGAAGCGCACGCCTGCGTCAAAGAAAATCCCGGGAGATGCACCCTTGGTCTTGAACCTGTCGAAATGTGGATCCCACGTCAACGTGGCCTTTACCTCGGCCCTGCGGTCATCTGCATGCATCCACCCTCTCCAGCTCTCCGGGTTACCCAGGAGCAGGCGCCCCGCGTCCGGTCCAATGACCGCCAATGCGATACTCCGGAGCAGCGTGGATTTCCCCGACGCGTTTCCGCCGAGAAAAACCGTCCAGCCGGCGTACGAATGGTCCGGACGCTGGAAATTGAATTCGAGCTTCTTGAATCCCCTAATTGAATCTAGCGTTATTGATTTTACGTACATTTGGGTAGGCCACCTTCCCCTGCTCCGTCTTCCGCACTATCTTAACTTGAGGCCGCCCCGTCCGTCGCGGTTTTCGGCGGGCGGGTGGCGCACTAAAACCACTTGAAATCCACAGGCCAAAAGGAGTCAAATGAACATGGCATGTTTGCGCACCTCTCAAGCAGCGGGATTGACCTCGCGAAGAACGTCCTCTCTTTCGCGACGGCCCTTATTTCTTTCCTTGCCCTTTTTAAAAAAACGAAAAAAATCCGATATCGGCTGCTCAAAAAAAATGAACCGCTAGTGTCATAAGCGACACTTTACAGGCGCAAGGCTTTGTGGGTTCGCTCACCTTTCCGTGGGGGGCTGGCCCATCTTTGCACTACAACAGCCGAGGCTGCCCCACCCTTCGCGATTTTCGAAGGGTGGGTACCACGGACGACGGCATCGGGGATTTTAGGGCGGGTGGCCCGCCCTTCTGATGATGTTCGTGTGCGCAATCTATGCAGGGGGTGCCCCGTCCTTGCGTTTTTTGCAAGGGCGGGTAGTGATGCTGCCGGCACGACCTTTGCCCTTCTGCACAAACCCGGTTGCGCATGTGTTCGTGGTTCCCGCCCTTTGCAAACTGCGCAAAGGACGGGGCACCCTCTGTTTGTTTGTGTCAGCGAAATCAAAAGCCTGGGCCACCCGCCGGGTGGGGCTAGATATCAAGTGTTTAGCAGCGTGGCCGGTTGGTGTAGACTGGCTGGCGTATTCGCGGCGACCGCCGCTTGGGATCGATGTTATGTCGGACACGCCAGGTGATTATTACATCGGCATTGTCGATTTCTTTGGGGTCCTCGTCCCTGGTGCGGTGGCTGTGTGTTTACTGACGCTTCAGAATCACGCGCTCGCCACAAGAATCGAGACATCCCTGAATCTCGGGGGAAGCCAGGGGATTGTGGCGTTTACCGTAGTCTCGTACCTGGCCGGTTATCTCTTCCATGTGACCAGCTTGGCGTTGGACCGCCTGACCGCGCAAGTCCAGCACAGATGGTTTAAAAAATTCCACCAGCGCCTGCTTAGCCGAACCTCCGAACTGATGAACCAGTGCTTGGAGGAGGGGGACCGGGGGTTGGTTCGACCATTGGCGTGGGCCCTCGCAAACATAAGAAATGACTTTCCGGCCTGGGCGGCTGACGTTGAACGGTTGGACGCGCACTCGGCGCTGTTCTGCAGTATGTGTCTTGTACTCACCCTCACGGCGCTTCTCGAGTTTTATCACGGAGAGCGGATATGGGGACTCTGCTCTACAGGCGCGGCGGTAATTTCGCTTTTCATCTTTGGAATTTTGCGTTGGCAGCGTATTCACTCGGTCTTCGAGTGCTACATCGCGCTGCATGCGATATCCCGTAAGGGCGTTAGTCTCGATAAACACCCCAAGAGGAGCCAGGCCGAATAGAGGGTGGTGGTGTCCGTGGTGCCCACCCTTCGAAAAGCGCGAAAAGGTCGGGCAGCCTGTTTCGTAGCGCCGCAGGCGAGTTGCACAGGTCCTTCGTCGGGACTCGCCCGCTTCGCGTGCGACTCCCCTTCCTCAGGATGACAACGCAAGATCCAAGCAGGTTCCTCACCGGGCCTTCGGCCCGATTCGGAATGACATCCCTTGGTCGGAAATGAGCAATTTTGAACAGTCTGCGTTTGCGATGCAGCTTACTATCTCCGTCAACTAACCAGCCGTGGCTAACCATTGGAGGAAGTCATGGAAGACTATGCCGATTTGATGCGAAGGCTGCTTGAAATCCAAAGTGGCGAAAGACGAAGCCCGAAGCTGATCGCGGAAGATGAGCGATTGATGAGCAGTCTGCAGAAGAGACATCTGGCAGGAAAGCCCACACAAAGGTTAGAGCTTAGCGAGGAATAGCTTGTTGGCACTATCTTGACTTGAGGCTGCCCCGTCGGTCGCGGTTTCGGCGGGCGGGTGGCGCTGGGCTCGGGCGTTCAGGTTCATCGGCGCAGGCGAATTGCATCAGTTCGCTGCAGGCGAGTTGCATGGGTCCCTTCGTTGGGAGTCGCCCGCTTCGCGTGCGACTCCGCTTTCTCAGGATGACGACGCGAGGTCCGTTCCCTCGGCGGCTGAAGCCGGGTTGATTTCTTGGGACGTCCTACGCGGCGCTGAAGCGTCGCTCTTCCACGGTACTGCAGGCTTCAGTGGTCCGACCGAGTTCCGTCTCAGAATCAGAGTCAACAGCAACGGCAAGGGCGTCGGGCGGAGTGTCCGGCCCACATGGGCGGATTTAGCGCAGGCAGAAACCAAGATCCCTCGCGTTGCTCGGGATGACAAACTTCTCGGGATGACAAACTCTATTTAGGTCATGCGAACTCTAGGCCGTCGGGTTCGCGGAGGAGGTGCCAGGCTTCGCGGTAGGGGTTGTTGGGGTGGGGTTTGCGGCGGGTTTTGGGGCTTAGGAGGAGGCTGGTTAGTCCGAGGATGTGGGGGAGGGGGAAGATGAACCAGGAGTCTTCGGGGATCACGTAGGCGGCGATGAAATCGATTTCGGAGAGTTTGTAGGGGACGGCGCGTCCGTGGATGCGGCGGTGGGCGTTGACGCGGTAGAGGCCGTTGAGGAGTTGGCTTGTCGCTTTGACCTGGATGCGGATCAGGCGCGGGCGGGCTCGGTCGTTGAGGTAGGTGGCGTTGGGCGGCTCGGGGAAAAGTTGGCAGCGGTGGCAGTCGAGGATTACGTCGTAGCGCTCGCTGTCGCCATAGGGGTGGGAGAGTCCGAAGCGGAGACGGGCGGCTTTTAGGGCGAAGGCTAGTTGGGTGGTCTCTCCGCAGCGCTTGGTGGCGTCTTCGCGTTCGAAGGGAGTTTTGGGGTTGGGGCTGGCGGGCGGAGCTTGGGCCGGACGCTGGTTGCGTCTTGGGGTACGGCCGTTGCGTTTGGACAAGAATCAGTTCTCGGTTCTCGGTTCTCGGGAAAAACAAAAGGCGCTCGCCCTAGGGCTGCGCCTTTTTTCACTCTATATATTTAGAATAGCAGGTTTGAGGGGGTAAACCCGCCATGTTTCGGGAAACTATTTCTCCAATGTTGGCAATGAGTTGCGGGGAAATGGTCTCGTTTGGGGTCTTGACAAGATTTTTAGGTCGGAATGGGAGCAGGGGCCGAGGCTTCACTTAGTGGCGGCGCAGGCGGCGGAGCCGGGGCGAGAGAACGACTTCTAAACATTTTGGGCAGGGACAGCGGAAGGCTTTATCGTCGGGAAAGATGATGTGGCCGCAGTTCTTGCAGATCATGCGCCCGTTGTCCAGGACGGTCATGGGGTGGAAGGTATGGCCGACGACGCAATAGGGACAACGAGGTTGTTTCTTGGTCACGGTTTCAGGGCGTCCGGCTGCGGGGTGGGCATGGCGGGACTATAAGGCCTTTTCGTCGCGAGGACCGTTCGACATCGAACGAAGGTCAGGTTACGGGTGTTGCGGGACCGCGTTTTCTTTTTCGCTGCGCGCGGGCGTGAGTTCGACTGCGTCGTGAGAGCCTGCGTAGGCTTGGTTGCCGGAATGGCTTCGCCGCTGCTCGGCCGCGGAATTTAAGCGAGCAAAAATTGCGCGCTCCTGTTCGGCTTTCTCGGGCTGTCTGACTTTGGCATAGGCCTTTGCCAGATTGAAGTGAACTTCGGGGCTGCCGGGAGCGAGATTGCTGGCTAGTTCGAGTTCGTGCACAGCCTGCTCGTTGTGATTGAGTTCGAGGTTGGCGCGTCCTAGGACGTAGTGCGATTCGGCTGAATCTGGGGCGAGTTGCACCGCCTGCTCAGCTGAGGCTAATGCCTCTGTAGCACGATATTGTTTTAATTGAAGCGACGCGAGGCTGATGTAAGGCAGTTCGCTCCGGGGAGAGATTTGAAGTTCTGCGCGCAGTTGGGTTTCGGCGTCGTCGAACTGGGAAAGCGCCGAGAGAGCCGTTCCGTAGGCATAGTGGAGAAATGGGACGGAGGGATGCTGCTGCAAGAGAGCCTGAAGTTTTGGGAAAGCCTGATCGTATTTGCTGTTCTGCAGCAGCGCGGCGATTTCTCCCGCGGACTCGGCGAGAGCGGTTTGAGACGGATCCAGTTGGTCGGGCAGCGCAGGCATATGGAGCAGCGCCATGCCAAGAGCGATTTGAATTTCTTTTGCGATCTTTCCGGAACGCGTTCCGGGAATTAGAGTCTCCATCGCGCTGTCGAACTGGCCGATTTGATTCTCGAGCATGGCCAAGTGATATCTGGCGAGGCCGTCGGCTTGGGGATTTCCACCGAGTCCCAGTTGCTCGCCGCGTTGCAAATGGACGAGAGCGTTTTTGTAATCCTTAGTTTCAAATTCACAAAGGCCCATGACTGCCCACGCGGGTCCAAAGTTGGGATGGCGCTCGACCCAGAGCTTGAGCTCGATAATGGCTTCTGGATAGTGGCCGGCGGAATATAAGAGCATGGCGAGACTCCAGCGGCCGTCATCCCATTCGGGCCGGAGTTGCAAGGCGCGCTGATAGTTCTGAATTGCCTGGTCGGAATTGCCCGCAGCTTGGGCCGTGGCCGCGCGGCTCGATAGGACGGAGAAGTTGCTCGATGCGGGATCGCTCGCAGAGCGCTCGGCTGCTTGGATATTTGCGTGGGAGCTTGCGCCAGCGTGATTCGAATAAAGTTGGGCGAGTCTTTCTTCCGGCTGGTTTTTTTCTGGCGCCAGCTTTTCTGCGAGGGCAAGTTCGGTCGCAGCTTTTTCTTTTTTGCCGAGTGCTTGCAGAGTGTCAGCTAATGTTTTGTGGGCGGCTGCGGACTCTGGCGCTCGCTGTACTGCTTCTTCCGCCGCGTGCATGGCTTCCTGTGGACGTTGGAGATGCAGTTCCAGTTGGCTGATCTCAATCCATGGCGACGAACTGTTGGGCGAGATGTTCGTCTCTTCGCGTTGCTGCTTCAGGGCTTCTTCATCGCGCCCGGCGGACGCAAGTGCTTTCCCGTAGGCATAGTGCAAGTACGGAATCGCGGGGTAATCCTTCAATAACGAGGGAAACGCTGCTAACGCTTTCGCGGAATTATTCTCCGCGATCGCAGCCGCAGCCTCGCCGGCGGCGGCAATCAGTGCATCTTGAGAAGGATCGATCTCTTTGGGTAAGAGGGGCACGCGAAGCATCGACAACGCCAGAGCATTTTTTATTTGCGCTGGCATTTCACTGTGTCCGACTGCGGCAGAGAGTTGGGCAGATGCTTCATCGAACGCGCCGGTGCGAATCAGAAGCAGAGCGAGGTGATAGTTCGCAACCCGCGCAGTGTCGGGATCGTCGGCATCGCCGAGAGCTCGTCCTTTTTTCAGATGCTCCAGAGCATTAGCGTAATCTTTGGTTTCAAATTCGCAGAGCCCGAGAAACTCCCAAGCTGGCCCCGCAGTTGGTACGAGCTCCACCAGCTTTTGGAACGCTGGAATCGCTTCGGAATAGCGGTCTGTGTCGTAGAACATCGTCCCCAGGTACCACCAGCCTTCTTCCCATCTCGGATTCAGCTCCAGGGCGCGAACATAGTCTTGAATTGCTTCAGCGCGGCCTGCTTCACGCGCCGAGGTGGCCGATTTCGCTGCGGCTTCAAAATCTGACGCCGATTGAGGAGCGAAGTTGTTTTGTCCCAGAGCCGAAATGGTCAAGAACGCGAGAATCATTGTCAGGAATGATCGCGAGAGGGACGGGTTTGTTGACCGGAAATGCATGAAGTATCTCTCGCTAACGCGGGGTTTTACAGTTTTTGACAATAACATACAGACTCTTTACAGAAAACAAACAGCCCACGTGGGAATATTTACGAACGAGTTTGTAGAGAAATAGCATCCGAGAGCGCTAGATTAAGACCGAGCGAGGAGCTTTGGAAAGTGCAGATATTAAGGTTCCGTGTTCACCTGCTCATTAATTTGCTTTTTTGTTTGGCCTGTTTTCTCCTGCACGCGACGCCCGGTTTCGCACAGGAAACAGCGGTGGGCGAATATTCAGTTCCTGCACCGGATTTCGGCGCCGACACGCTGGCCTTGCGCAAAGAAGCGCAGATAGCAACAGAGAATCAATTCAAGGTTTTCTATGGTTTTCATTTTACCGACGAGTTAAAGGAGAGCGGCATCACCTTTCGCCACCACGCGGTCGCTGATGAGTTACAGGCGTGGAAACCTACACACTACGATCACGGCAACGCAGTGGCAGTCGCCGATGTCGACGGCGATGGGCTGTACGACATCCTGTTTGTGAACCAGATCGGCGGGAATGAACTTTGGAAGAATCTGGGCAACGGCAAGTTCAAGAATATTACCGCTGAAGCCGGCATCGCTCTGCCTAATCAGGTCAGCGTGGGCGCGGCTTTTGGAGATATTGAAAATGACGGCACGCAGGATCTGGTGATCACGACGGTGCTCGGCGGAGTGTTTCTGTTTAAGAACGACGGACAGGGACACTTCAAAGACATCACGGCGGAAGCTGGGATCAACGTGGTCGCGCACTCTTCCGGCGTTTTGTTTTTTGATTACGACAATGACGGGTTGATCGATCTGTTGATCTGCAACGTCGGAGTTTACACCACAGACGAGAAGTGGCCGGACGGTTCCTATGTTGGGCTGCAGGATGCTTTCTCCGGCCACCTTCATCCCGAGCGATTTGAACACGCCGTGCTCTACAAAAATCTGGGACATGGGAAATTCAAGGACGTGACCGCTGACGTAGGGCTGGAGATGAATAGTTGGTCCGGCGATGCGACCATTGTCGATCTGAAAGGCGATGGTTACCCGTCTCTCTACTTTCCAAACATGCAGGGGAACAACCATTTCTTCGAGAACGAAGGCGGCAAAAAGTTCGTCGACAAGACTGATGAGTATTTTCCCAAAACGCCCTGGGGAGCAATGGGCGTGAAGTTTTTTGATTTTGACAACGATGGATTGATGGACTTGTTCGTCACGGACATGCATTCGGATATGAGCCAGGAAGTCGGTCCCGATCGGGAAAAGATGAAATCCGACATGAGGTACCCGGGGGCATTTCTGCAGGGAGGCATGGCGCAGGACAAGTATGTCGCGGGCGGGGAGAAGAGCATTTTCGGAAACGCTTTTTATCACAATCTGGGGAAGGGGAAGTTTGAAGAGATCTCCGATCGCCTGGGACTGGAGACTTACTGGCCGTGGGGCTTCAGCGTCGGGGATGTAAACGCGGATGGCTGGGACGATGTTTTCGTCACCGCGGGTATGGGATTTCCCTTCCGCTACGGAATCAATTCGATGTTGCTAAATAATCGCGGACAGGGCTTTCTGGATGCTGAGTTCATTCTTGGGATTGAACCGCGCCGGGATCACCGCACCCATACTTACTGGTTTTCCATCGACTGCGCGCAGGCTCCTGGTGGGCAGGGAGTGGAAGCCTGCGCGGGACGCACTTCTGGAACGGTCAATATTTTGGGCGCCTTGTCGACCCGTTCGTCGGTGATGTTTGATCTCGACAATGACGGAGACCTCGATATTGTTACCAATGACTTCAACTCGGAGCCGATGGTTTTGATCAGCAACCTGACCGAGGTGAAGCAGATTCATTGGCTGAAAGTTGTGCTCAATGGAACGCAGTCCAATCGCAATGGGGTTGGAGCCACGGTTCGAGTGAAGGCGGGAAACCGGACTTTCACGAAATACAACGACGGCAAATCAGGATATTTGGCTCAGAGCGTTCTGCCGCTTTACTTCGGGCTGGGAGATGCTACCAAGGTCGATCGCATTGAAGTCGATTGGCCTTCAGGCCGAAAACAGGTTGTAACCAAGGATCTTCGCATCAATCAAACGCTGAAAATCGCCGAGACGGCGCAGTAGCCCCCGGGTAATTTTGTGTCATGGTATTGTGCTGAGTATGAGGCGGCGGGCACTTTCCAAACCTTTGAAGGGAGAGCCTGCACTTTTTTCCCGCCGCCGGTTTCTTCAGGGTTTGTCTCTTTTAGCTTTGCCTCAAATACCTGCGCCGCAGATTTTTTCTTCGCGGCTATTTCCGCGTGCACAGTCGTCTTCTGCCGCACCCTATGCGTTTGAAGAAATCCCCGCCGCTAAGAGCGGCATTAGTTGGGTGCATACGGCGGGGAAATCCCCTCAGAAGCATTTGCCGGAAACCAGCGGCGCGGGCTGCGCGTTCCTTGATTATGACAACGACGGATGGATGGACATCTATCTGGTGAACAGCGGCAAGTCAGATTTCTACAATCCTCCGCGGCCGCTGCGCAACGCGCTCTATCGCAATAACCGCGATGGCACGTTCACCGATGTGACTGAAAGAGCCGGTGTGACGGGCGGCGGTTACGGCATGGGATGCGCCGTGGGCGATTACGACGGCGATGGCTTCCCCGATCTGTTCGTCACGCAATTTGGCCGCAGCATTCTCTATCACAACAATGGTGATGGAACTTTTACCGATGTCACGGAGAAAGCTGGGGTCGCCGCTCCGGGATGGAGTTCGAGCGCGGTCTGGTTCGACTTCGACAACGACGGCCGGCTTGATCTTTTTGTGTGCCAGTTCGCGGAGTTCGACAAAACGATGCCCTGCGGCGTGGACGCGGACGGTACGCATCACTATTGCATCCCGCGCATTTTTAATCCGCGGCCTAGTTGGCTTTTTCATAACAATGGGGATGGGACTTTTTCGGATGTCAGCAAAGAGACGGGCATCTCCTCGCATCTTGGCAAAGCGTGGGGAGTGGTGGCTACCGATATAAACAATGACGGGCGGATGGATCTTTTTGTCGCCAACGACACGGTGGCAAATTTTCTTTTCATGAACCGTGGCGGGCGCTTCGAAGAGATCGGTCTCGCCGCAGACGTTGCTTACAGTGCTGATGGGCGGGCGCGCTCGGGTATGGGCGTGGATTCGGCGGACTTCGACGAAGATGGATGGATGGATCTTTTCGTTGCGAACATCGATCAGGAGATTTTTTCGCTCTATCGGAATAATCACGATGAGACGTTCGAGGATCTCTCGATGCCGCGTGGCATTGGCATGTCGACGCGCTGGATGAGCGGATGGGGGCTGAAGTTTTTCGATTACGACAATGACGGGAATCCGGATCTAATAGTTGCCAACGGGTTCCCTGACGACCTGGTCGAAGAACTTTCTCACCGGGTTACTTACAAAGAGCCGCTGTTACTTTTCCGGAATGAGGGAAAGACCTTCAAAGATGTGAGCGGTGAGAGCGGGCCGGTATTTTCGAAATCGTTTCCGGCGCGTGGTCTGGCGATTGGTGATTTCAACAATGACGGCGGCGTGGATGTGGTGATTTCTAATAATGATGCCGCGCCGATTTTGTTGCGCAACAATATTGGCAAGAATAATCATTGGCTGGGCGTTCGCCTCGTCGGACGGAAGTGCAACCCGGATGCCATCGGCGCGCGCGTCACTTTTCAGGCTGGCGACCTCAAGCGCAGCCGCATGAAAGTTGGCGGCGGCAGTTTTTTGTCGGCGCATGATCCGCGGATGGTGCTGGGAATCGGAGGACGCACAAAATTTGATTTTGTGGAAGTGAGGTGGCCACAGCCGAGTGGGATCGTCCAGCGCTTTACGGATTTGCCGCTGGATCGATATATCACGATCGTCGAAGGCAATAGCAAGTGGGAGTAGCGGCGGCGCGTCTTACTGCTGATCCAGGAAGCGGGCGCGATCTTCCTCGCGGGGCAGTGCGCACACTTCGGAGCGGCCGAAGATGCGGTAGCGGTTGCGGGCCACTGCGTTGTAGGCTGCGTCGCTCAGAAATTTTGGCATGAGTTGCAGGAGGAATGCGGCGGAGCGTCCGAGGCCTGGGAGTTGCTTCAGGACAAAGATTGCGGCGGCCGAGCGGGAAAGCAAATACTCTTCGGGGAGTTCGTAGTTGACTACGACGTAGACCGTGTCTATAGCGTTAGGGTTCGCGCCATGTCGGGCGAGGATGGAGGCGGCGATGGCACTTTGCAGCGATGCAAAACGGAAGACTGCGTTGCGATCGCGGTGGAGAATGAACTGGACGAAGCGGTTGCAGAGTCCGCAGACGCCGTCGTAGAGCAGGATGGGATGGGACATACGTGCGCGCGAATCGCCTACTTCGCGCCGGGCGCGGCTGGCTGCACTCCGGCGTAGTAGCCGCTCTTGGTGCGCACCAGGAGTTTGCGGCCTTTGACCTTGGCCTCGACGCGAATGGTGCGGAAGCCGCCGCTGGCCCTGGGATTCGTGGGCTTGTAACCGATGGTGTACTGATTCTTGATATCGTGCGCGACCTGGCGGCTGATGTCATCCACTTCGTCGAGAGTTTTTGGGAAGAACGCGAGACCGCCGGTGCGTTGCGCAATGATCTCGAGCGCGTGGCGGGCTCGCTTGGGATGTTCTTCATCGCCAAGGATTCCGATGGCATAGACCGATGGACCGTTTTCCTGTTGCAATTGCTTCACCGCGTCTTCGAGACTTTCGCGGCTGGCGTTGTCGTCTCCGTCGGTGACCACGAATAACACTTTGCGCTCGAGTTTGGCGTCTTGCTTGAGGTGCTCCGCCGAAGCTACCAGCGCGTCGCGAAGCGCGGTTCCGCCGCGGGCGTCGATTTTTTCGAGTGCCTCTTTCAGCTTGAGCAGGTCGTTAGTGAAATCCTGGTCGAGATAGTATTCGTCGTTGAAATTCACGACGAAGACCTCATCTTGAGGATTGCTGGCTCGCACCAGATTCAGCGCCGCCGCGTTTACCTTCGAACGCTTCTCGCGCATGGAACCGGAATTGTCGATCACGATTCCCATGGACACCGGAATGTCTTCGTTATGGAACGAAATTATTTTCTGGGGTTTGCCATCCTCGAAGACAGTGAATGCATTCTGGTCGAGGTTGGTAACGATGTGCTGCTTGTCGTCGATGACGGTCGCGTGAAGGAGGACTTCATCCACATTTTTGTGGATGACGTAGGTTCCGTTGTCGTCAGGTTGCTGCGGAGTCGGATTTGCAGGAGTCGCGCCGGATTGGGATTGCGGAGGTTGCGATGGGGCAGATGCCGATTGAAGGTGAGGAGGGTTCCACTCCGCGTATCCTGAGAAAGGCTGCGCCAGCAGCGCGACCGCGGCTCCGAGCCAGATCGCGTACCTCATAAAAGATAGGAAGGTCGCAGGCGAATCACTCTTCGGGCGCGTAATATCCGGTCCTGGCATACACTCGGAGTGGCGGCAATCCTTTCGGCGGAAGTAGTTTCACTTTTATCTTACGCCATTTGCCGTCGTGCACTCCTTTGCTTGGACGATACCCGAGCACGTATTGATTGCGCAGTTCGATGCCGATCTTCGTGGCTACGTCGGAGAGGTCGTTCGGATTTTCCACGGTAAACGCGCGCCCGCCCGTCAGTTCTGATATCTCGCCCAGCAGTTGCGGCCCCAATTTTTCTTCCTCGCTCTGGAAGTAATGGTCGTAAAGACCGATGGCGTAGACCATGATGTCGGCTTCCTTCACCAGAGCTTTGATCTCATTCTCGGTGTAGCGGCTGTGATTATCGCCTCCGTCGGAAATGATGAGGAGCGCCTTTTTGGGATACTTGGCCTGCCTCATTTTGCTGACGCCCATGTAGATCGCATCCAGCAGCGCCGTGCGCTTTTGCGGGATTGTATAGATGAGCTTGTCGGTGATTTCGTCGACGGAACTGGTGAAACCGGCGACCATCTCGGGCTCGTCCGAGAAAGTGACCATGAAGAATTCATCCTGCGGATTGGCGCTCTTGAAAAACTCCGTGACCGCATCTTTGGCGCGATCCATCTTGCTGTTCATGCTTCCGCTGGAATCGAAGATCACGCCGAGCGACACGGGCGCGTCCTCACTCGAAAAAGATTTGATCTCTTCCTTCGAACTGCCCTCGAAGAGCTGGAAGTTATCTTTATCCAAGCCGGTGACCAGACGGTTGAGGGGGTCAGTGATGGTGACGGGAACGAGCACGAGATCTACCGCGACCTTGAGCGGGCGTATGTGCGTATTCAGGGACGCCGGGACGACGGTGTCTTTGGCGATTTCCTCTGTCTTGGCTTTGTCGGCATCGTGAGGCGTGGCTTCGCGAGGCGTGACGTGGACGTCGTTCACGTCGGCCTGCGCCACGGCAGGCATGGGCGAGGTACAGACCACGGCGAGCGCGAATAATGCCATGCAAAGAAAGGGCGGGGAGAGGATTTCGCGCAGCCGGATAAAACTTGGGTTCCAGGGTAGAACCAAGCTCGAACAAACCGGGCCGGACTTCCGGATTAGTGTCTTAAGACAGAGGGCCATACGCACCTCGAATTGGCGCGATAGTATCACAGCTTTGCTCAATCGACTGCAGTATTTTTTCCAATCTGGTTGACAATCCCGAATCGACAACCCACTTTCTGCGCATCGTCCCGAATCTGGTATACGCAAAACAGGAGATGCGTCGCCTTGCTACAATCAGGTTTCCATGGCTGACATCCATCCGTTTCGCGCATTTCGCTTTGATCCGCTGCAAGTGACTCTGTCGCAGGTCGTCACCCAGCCTTACGACAAGATCACTCCCGCCTTGCAGGAACGCTATTATGCGGCCAGCCCGAATAATCTGGTCCGGATCATACTTGGCCGGCGCAGGGAAAATGACAATCCAGCAAACAATGTATATACGCGCGCGGCCGGGCACTTTCGCGACTGGCGGCAGCAGGGACTGCTGCGTGAGGATTCGGCGCCCTCCATTTACTTATACTCACAGCGTTTTACCAGGCCGGGTTCAACCACGGAACTCGAGCGCCGAGGCTTTATCGCCCTGGGCCGCATTGAGGACTACGCGGCTGGCGTTGTCTTTCGCCACGAGCAGACGCTGGCCAAACCCAAGGCCGACCGGCTTGACCTGCTTCGGGCTACCCGCGCCCATTTCGGCCAGATTTTCATGCTGTATGAGGATTCGGGACAGGTTGAATCGCTGCTGACTACCGATGACGATCCGGACATCTCAGTTACGGACGAATACGGCGTGGTTCATCGCGTTTGGGAGATTACCGATCCAAAATTGATTGAAGCGGTTCAGGCCGCGATGCGCGACAAGAAACTGATCATCGCCGACGGACATCATCGTTATGAAACGGCTTTGAATTATCGCAACGAGCGCCGTGCGGCGGATGGTTCCTCGGCAGAAGGGCGCGGCGACGCGGCGGCGCCTTACGAATTTGTGATGATGACGTTCGTCAACATCAACAGCCCGGGTCTTGTGATTCTGCCGACGCATCGGCTGGTGCATAGCCTGAACTCCTTTTCGGAAAACGATTTTCGCAATGCAGCGCGCGCTTTCTTCGATGTGGACGAGATCGACTCCGATCTCGATGCGCCTCGGGCCACGGCGATCCTGCGCGAATCGGGCCGTTGCGGGACGACCATCCTCGCAGTCACGGCGAACCGCGCCTTCTTGCTGCACCATCCAAATCCTAATATTCCGGAAGTCTTCGAAGGGCTGTCGATCAGCCAGCAAGCGCTGGATGTCGTGCAACTGCATAAGTGTCTGCTGGAAAGAGTGCTGGGGCTGTCGGAAGAATCGATCCGCAACCAGCAGAACATTTCTTACGTTCGCGACGCTGGCGAGGCTTTGTCGCAGGTGCGCGGCCCAGGCGCTCGCGGTAATATTGCTTTCCTGATGAACCCTTGCCGCATTGCGCAAGTTCGGGACATCGCCTTCGCGGGCGAGGTCATGCCGCAGAAATCCACCGACTTCTATCCCAAGCTGCTCAGCGGATTGACCGTCTATGCGCTCGATTAGAAACCGAATTCGCGGATGGTCGATCGGTAGGCATTCGATTGCTGCAACTGGAGTTGGCGTAGGGGCGCTCTTGTTCGTGGCTCTGCTGGTTTCTGGAGCGGCGCCGGAAAAACATCTCTCCATCTATTCTTCTGCGGCCAACTATTCCCTGCCGATCGTGCAGCACCAAGGCCGCGACTATATTGGATTGCTTGAGTTACTCGATCCCCTGGGCACGGTCAGCGCAAAATCCGACCAGGCAAAGTGGCACCTGCACTACAACACTGTGCTTGGAGAATTTGTTGTGGGCAAGAGCCATGCTCGCGTGCAAGGACGCGACGCCGACCTCTCGGGAAATTTTCTCATGGAAAATGGGCGCGGCCTTGTGCCGGTAGCGTGCCTCGGTTCCCTGCTGCCGCGCTTTCTAGGAGGCCCTGCAACTTTGCATGAGGAGTCTGGGCGTCTCTTTATCGGCAGCGTCGCGACTCACTTTACCGCGACGATTTCTCGCGACGATCCATCGCGGCTGGTGTTTCAGTTTACCGGGCCGGTGAATCCGACAGTGGCTGCGGAACCCGGCAAAGTTCGAATGACTTTCAACCACGAACCGGTCACTGCGCCCGCATCTTCGACACTTACGTTCGGAAGCAAGGTGATTCCGTCGGCAACTTATTCAGAAAATAACGGCGCTGCCGAGATCACCGTTAGCACGACTATGCCGCTCATGGCCAGCTTTGGTGTGGATGGAAGAACCATTACTCTCGCGCCAGCGAAATCCCAAGCTGCGGCTACAGCAAATGGCGGGACAGGGGTCAGCGCGGGCGGCGTGGCGGCGGCTTCGGGACAAAATGCCGCCGCGGGGCAGTCTGTCGCAGCAAGTCCATCGACGTCCGTTCCACGCCGTTATTTTGCGATCGTAGATGCGAGCCACGGAGGCGCTGACCGTGGCGAAGCGTTGAGTTCCACGCTCGCTGAGAAAGATGTGACCGTAGCATTCGCCCGATGCCTGCGGCAGGAACTGGAGAGTCGCGGAATCTCGACGCTAGTGCTGCGCGATTCCGACGCCAACCTCACGCTCGAGGAGCGGGCCTTTTTCGCCAATACCACGCACGCCGCGGTTTATGTTGCGTTGCATGCCGCGTCGAACGGACACGGCGTTCGCCTTTACACCGCGCTGCTGCCTTACGGCGGCGAGGAAGACCGCGGTCCGTTCCGCTCATGGATCACCGCTCAGCAGTCTTCGATCCCTCTCAGCCAGGCGGCGGCTGCGAGCGTCGCCGCGGAACTGAGAAAGCAGCAAGTTTCAGTTCGTACGCTTACAGCGCCGCTGCGCCCGCTGAATAATATTGTCACGGCGGCCATCGCGGTTGAAGTTGCGCCGGCCGCAACTGACGTATCGCAACTCAGTTCGCCGGAATATCAGCAGCTGATCGCGAGCGGCGTAGCGAACGGAATCGCCGCCATTCGGGCGCAACTCGGAGCCGCGCCATGACATTGAGCTATTGTGCGATCGGGTCATTGGGCGATTTAACTACACGGCTTACTTAAGACTTTCAGTCACAAAATGACCCGATCACGAAATCACTCAATACGATGATTCCACGCCAACTTCTTATCGGGGTCGCAGTGCTGTTGATCGCCGTGCTCGGCATGAGCGTCTACGTCTGGAATATGCGCGGACGGGCCGCGTCCAGCCCAACGGCATCGAGCGACAAACGCCCGGTTGTGCCGCCATCTGCCGGGCCTACCGAGAAAGTCACTCTGTTCGTTGCCTATGACGACGTTGGCGTGTTGCATGCGCAGGACGCGCAGATTCCGTTGCCTTCGGTCCGCCAGCAACGCGCGGAAGAATTGCTGCGGGCGCTGATCGCGCTATATCTGGACAAGTCTTCGCCGCATCCGCTGCCGCAGGGCGCCGACATTCGCAGCGTTTACCTGGTCGACCCGGGATTGGCCGTGATCGACATTAACGCGGCTTTCGCGGATGGCCACCGCTCCGGCGTTTTGTCGGAAGAACTTACGGTCGCGTCTCTTATCCAGACGCTCTCGGCAAACATTCCGGGGATTCTTAAGGTGAAGATTCTGGTGGAAGGTAAGGATCGCGAGACGCTCGCGGGTCACGCCGACCTGTCAGATTTTTTCGACGTCTCCGCGGTTAATCAGCTAACGGCGCAATTGCAGGCGGCACAATAGCTGTTACTTTCTGTAGCGGCTGCGTTTCCGGCGAGATCAAATATCGCTATTCAACTTTCTCTGCGACCCAGCGGGAAAGCGCTGTCACTAATTTTCGCGAAGCAAAGCGCACCGACTCGGCCACCAGCCAATTTTTTACTCCCGAGATTACGACGGTGCGGCCAGCCATCAAGCCGCGATAGCCATCGCGCGCGACGGCTTCCGCAGTCATCGGCCGGAATTTCTTGAACAGCCGCGAGTTTTCCATGTTGGCGCGCTTTTGAAAATCTGTATCGGTGGCTCCGGGACAGAAACAGTTCACGACCACACCCGATCGACCCACTTCGTTGGCGAGCGCCTGCGAGAACGAAAGCACGTAAGCCTTGGTCGCGTAGTAGACGGCCATCAACGGTCCCGGCTGAAAAGCCGCGGTAGAGGCCACGTTCATGATTTTGCCACTGCGCCGGGCCAGCATCTGCGGCAGAAACAGCCGGGTCAGATCTGTGAGCGCTGCGATGTTGAGATGAATCTGGCCTAGAATTTCTTCTTCTGAAGTTGAAGCGAACTCGCCGAAGACACCAAAGCCCGCGTTGTTCACGAGGATATCGATTGCAACTCCCTCGCGCTGCAATTGGTCGAAGAGCAGCTTCGGAGCCTGCCCCGCGGCGAGATCGAGCGCCACGACCTTCACCGTGACTCCGAAGTGGCTTTGCAGTTCGGCGGCGACTTGACTTAGCTTGTCCGCGCTGCGAGCGACCAGCACGAGGTTATAGTGATCGCGCGCAAACAGCTTGGCCAGTTCATATCCGATGCCGCCGGAGGCTCCGGTGATGAGGGCGGTTTGAGTCTTTTGCTGCGTCACTGTCCAGTTTTTGGTGAAGGCGAGTAGTCTGCCGGAATCTCAAACAAAGATTCATCCAGAGATCTCTCGGAGATTTCCAGCATCTCGAGCTTGTTAACGAACACTCGTCCGTCCTCGCGTTTTGTGGTGGTCTCTTCGGTGGCGAAACCTCGAGGCGCTGTGCCAAGCCGCTTGAATACGAAGCGGTCAATGCGGCCAGCCCCTCCGGTAACCCAGCCCATTCCTTGCGTCTTGTTGTCTCGACAGTACAGTCTGGGCAAATCGAGGTACCATCCGTCAATTTCAGTTTTGCTTTCATGACTGACGGCGTCCGGACCCGGCTCGGCGGTGATCGTGGTTTTGACATGGCGAGCCTGGTAACTGCCAACCTGTCGCCGTTCGCCGGTATCGATTGAGGCGGTGGTAACGGTAACCTCGCCTCCGCTTTGCCGGATTTCAGGGGCCTCATGCTCCGCGCGGCGAATCTGTGTCACATCGGCGGGGACGGAATAGTAAGTTTTCGAAATTTCGTGGAGGATGATTCTCGATCCCTGATCGCATTGGAAGATGCTGGTGTTCGCCGTAGAACCGGCAGAGTCGGAATCTCGCATCTCGGAGCGCATCCGCGAACCCTTGAAATACCAAGTCATCACCGGGCTGTGACGACTATCCATGGTCAGGCGAGTTTTTATGGTGAGATCGGGGAAGTCGGGAACTGCGTCTGTCGGTCTGGCTGGAAAAACGGCTAGCAAGTTGAGCAAGATGAGCAGAGAAGCAGGAAGCATCGATCCTCCTAGTTTCGGACCGCCCGAGAACGTTACTACTGGTTTTAAGAAGCGCGGGCGAAGCGCCCGCGCCACACAGACTAATTCACGACCTACGCGCCCGCCAGCACCGGCTCGACTCCGTAGATCGAGAACCATGACGTTGCGGCCTTCAGTTTGCTGTTCACGTTGTTGATGTTCTTCACGCCTTCGGTCTCGAGCCACGAACGGAACGCCGCCGCACCTTGCTTGGCGTAGATCGGAATGCCGTCTTTCCAAGTCGCGCGACCGCAGAGCACTCCGTTGAACTTCACTTTAGACTCGCCGGCCAATTCCAGCGTCTCGCTGAACTCTGCATTGCTCACGCCGGCCGAAAGATAAATGAACGGCTTGGTGGCGACATTCGCGGCCTGGTGGAACAGGTCGATCGCCTCTTGCTTCGTATATGCTTTCTGCCCACCGAACGACTTCGTGCCTTCCACGAACTTCATGTTCACCGGCACTTCTACCTTCAGCACATCCACGCCGTAGCGGTCTTTGCCGAATTCGCGCATGCTCTCTGTGACGATCTGCGGCTTTTTCTTCGCGTATTCCAATCCCTTTTCATCCGCACCCTCTTCGTAGCCAACAAATTCCAGAAAATATGGGATGTCATTGGCGCGGCATTCGTCGCCGATGCGCTCCACCCACGCGTGCTTTTTGTCGTTTGTTTCCTTGGGATCGAACGGCGAGTAGTACAGCAGAATCTTCACGCAGTCCGCGCCAGCTTCTTTCAAACGCCGCGCCGACCAATGATCCAGCAGATCGCCCAACCGGCCGGGGCCCGTCTTGTCGTATCCCGTCTTCTCATAGGCCAGCAGTAAACCGGCGTTCTTGGCGCGGCGCTTCGAGGCCGGCAGTCCCCATTCGGGGTCGAGCAGGATGGCGCTGGCATGGGGCGTCAGAACTTCCGTGACCAGCGTTTTGAATTCTTCCATCATGGCGTCACTGACTTCGCCGCCTTTTTCTTTGGCCAGCGATTTCTGCAAAGAGCCGCGCTGATCCATCGCAGCGGCCGCGATCACGCCATGTTCGTTCGAGACTTTTCTGAGACCAGCGAGTTTGCCGGGGGTGAGCTTCATAGATCCTCCAAGACTGCACAAGATGAGTGCCCGAAACAATCAATTGTAAACCAACGCGCTCCTGGTGAGGCTTGCGATTAGATAGTTCACATCTGGTCGGGTTCGACCAAACAAAATCCTTGATGTCGATCTTGGCTTGAGCAAAGTTGACCGCATTTCATAAAGTAGGTAATATAACTACTTAGAGGCTGAAGATGGAGAAGGCAATTTCGGCGGCCGACGCCAACCGAAAGTTTTCCCAGGTATTGCGGGATGTCCGGGAAGGACAAAGTTACGTGGTGACCAGCCACGGCAAAGCTGTGGCCCGTATCGCGCCGCTTAAAGACGAGGGCGCTGCCACCGCCAGCGCCCGTGATTCCCTGCTGAATCGTTTAAGAGCTGAACGCGTGGTCAAAATTGGGCGCTGGAAACGAGAGGAACTCTACGACTAGGTGGCTCCCGTGAGGCTTGCGCTCGATACTAATATTCTGGCCTATGCCGAGGGGGTAAACGGCGCAGCACGAAAGAAGACTGCTCTTGAAATCGTTGCCCGGCTACCCACGAGTTCTTGCTTCCTGCCGGTTCAGGTGTTGGGGGAGCTTTTTCACGTCCTGGTGAGAAAAGCCGGACGACCACCGGAACGGGCGCGGACCGCAATTCTAAGCTCGCAGGATGCTTTTCCTCTGATCGAAACATCACCCGCGATTCTTGTCTCTGGAACCGATTTGGCCTCGCGGCACGGCCTGAGCATCTGGGACGCAGTAATCTTCGCCGCCGCGGCAGCTGCGGGATGTCGTCTGCTCTTGTCCGAGGACCTTCAGCCGGGCTTCACGTGGAATGGAGTAACGGTGGCCAATCCATTTTCCCCAGTCAAACATCCGCTCCTCGAGGGCTTGCTGAAGCCCTGACTATTCGGCCCAGTTCTGGACCTTCAATCCCCTCACCCTCCGGAACTCTTTTTCGTTATTCGTAACGAGCGTTAGCTTCGCCGCCAGCGCGTGCGCGGCAATCCAAAGGTCATTGTTACCGATCATCTCGCCCTTCGACTCCAGTTCGGCGCGAATCGTTCCGTACTTTTCCGCTGCGCTCTCGGGCAAGGCCAGCGCAGGCAGCAAACGGATTAGCTCCCGGAGGCGTTCCAGCGCCGCTGTCTGCTGTGCGCTCTTGGCTGCCCCATAGAGCAGTTCGCCGAATGTGATCACGGAAAGCGCTGCTTCCCCGGGTTGGAGCCTGCGGAATCGACGCAAGACCTGCTCCGGCTTGTTTTGCCGGATATAGATGCAGATGTTCGTGTCCAGCAGGAAGCGAGGCTCCATCAAAGTCCCTTGCGCTTCTGCGGACGATCTTTCTCTTGCCTTGGAAGCGACACATCGTCGGGTAGTCCAGCCAGCAGATCGAAAGCGCGAACCATGTTCCCATCTTTCTCGCGCAGGACGATCTCCTTGCCTCGCCGGAAGATCTCAACTTCCTCGCTCTTCAGTCGAAACTGCTTGGGTAAACGAACCGCCTGGCTGTTTCCGGATCGGAATACGCGCGCCGTGCCCATGCCCCGCCTCCTACGTATATACGTCAAGTATATACATTCTACCGCTGTCCGGCGACTTCCGCCAGCCGAGTAGCGGGAAGGAGATAGTTCACATCCCGCCAGGTTCCAGTTCGGCAAATTTTCGATGACTGCGACTCGGCAACGTGCTTAAATTGCAACCCAGTCTCAGGCTGCACCTGGAGGTCGAAGGTGGAAGCGGATCATTCCAACGCGAGTCGCATTCTAAGGCTAATCGGTTTCGGTTTGCTGGCATTTGCGATCACCACTGTCGCCGGCGGTATCTGGAGCGTCCTGCTTATCGTCAACCTTCGCACCGCCCCCGCCATACCCTGGTCCGTTCCCGCGATGGCAGTTCTGCTTTGGCTGGCATGGAGATATCTTGGCGGCAAAGGGCCGCCGCGCAGCACTTCGGAAGCACGCCGCCGCTACCTGCGCGCCAACCAAAATCCTGCCGGCATTTATTTGTGGGCCTGGACTGCCGGTGGCCTGTCACTGTTTGCCTTTGCTGGATACTGGATCGTGCTCTTCCAATTAGGCAGGATGCCGCCCAACACGTTCTCCGATATGTCGGTCTACCCGCAGCTTACCGTCGCATTGATGATTGTGATGGGGGCGTTGGTCGCCCCCTTCATGGAAGAAGCCGGATTTCGCGGATACTTTCAGGTCGCCCTCGAACGGGAATTTCGTGCGCCTGCTGCCGTCGCGATCTCCTCTGTGGTGTTCGCGCTGGCGCACGGCCCTACGCAGGGTTTTCTGTGGCCCAAGCTCCTATTTTACTTTCTAGTTGGGGTCGCGTTCGGTACCACAGCCTACCTGACCAATTCGATTCTGCCAGCCATCCCGATTCACTTCGTGGGGTTGCTGATCTTCTTCACCTTAATCTGGCCGCACGATGCCACGAGAAGGATGGTCTGGGATGCGAAGGCGGACAACTGGTTTTGGATCCACTTGGCGCAGGCGATCGCATTCACGGTGCTTGCCATCTTCGCTTTCCAGCGGCTGGCACGGGCGAACCCTCACGATAAGGCGCGAGCGGAGAACTGACTTCGACGAGTACTCGGTACCAGTACTATTTCACCGCTACACCCGAAGGATAATCTAGCGCGCTAACTGGCCCCACCGGACTCAGAATTCCACTCGTCAGGCTGATCGCATACTGCGACACGGTTCCGGGGTAGCCGGTGTTGGCCACGAACACCCAACTGTCGTCGCTCCGGATCGCAATCGAGTTCGGCAGCACACCCGCGGCCACGGGCGCTCCGCTAAATGGCAGCAAGGCGCCGGTATTTGAGTTGATCTCGTACCCCGAGATATTGCTCGATCCCTTATTCACGACATACAAAAACTTGCCGTAGGCATCCACAGACATAGGACCGGGCACATCGCCAGCAGGATAAGGCGAAGCGATTGTGTGCAAGCTGAAATCCGCGTTCGGGCATGGCGGCTGCGAAAGTAAATTAATCGCGCTACAGATCGTAAAGGCGCTGACGGTGTTCTGATTGCTGCCGGGACCTGCATTTGCCACGTAGACGAAACGGTTGCAAGGATCGACGGCCACTCCAGAGGGAATGCTGCCCGTGGGAATTCCTGGCTCGGAGCTTGAGTAAGGCATCGGCGAGAGCGTTCCCGTCGACGGATCCACAGAGTAATTCAGAAGCGTGTAGTTGACGGAATCCGTTACGTACAGATTTTCAGTCGTCGGAGCCGCGTGCCCTGAGCAATAAGAATACTGAACGGGGAACGATGTGCGGGTCACAGCCAGCGCCGATGCACTCGCGGTGCTGCCACCTGGCTCGGCTGGCAAGGGAAATGGCGAACCCGCGACGGTGGGATTTTGGCACGAGGTGGGGTTTACTTCCGTTAAGCTCCCACCAGTACCGATTGCAAGCACTGAAACCGAACCCGTCACTGCGTTGCTGGAAGAGTCGCTCGTAGCGCTGTCAGCCACGAAGAGAAATGCACCCGCAGAATCCATCGCCAGGGCAACCGGGGCCACGGGCACCGATTCACAAACTCCGTTAACGGTGGCAGCGATGTTGTTAAGCGTCGTAAGTGTTCCCGTCCCCAACTTGCCGTCGGAGCCGATCGGAAACGCAGTGATGCCTGTTTGGCTGGGAAATTCCGGAGTCGTGGTGACGATTACAAACGCGTACGTGCCCGCGGGATTAATAATGACGGACGAAGGCAGTCCCTGAGTGGGCGGGCCGTTCACATTATTGATCTGCGACATGCCGCCATTGGTCAGATCGAGACTGAAGGTCTCCATGACCGCCGTGCTTTGCGGAGACTCAATCGTGCCCTGGGTGGGCACGATCACCAAACCATTCGAGGACGATGAATATTTGCTGCTGCACGACATCAGGAAGGCAATCGCAACCAGAGTCAAGACCGCTGCAATCAAGGTAAGCCGTATCCGCATTCTTCGCTTTATCTCCATGTGAACGTGCTTAGGCATTTTCCGGCTGTCGATCACCGGCTAGAACCTAATTTGAAGGGCGTGGATTGCCATCCATTTATGTATCAGGAATGCGCGGGAAGAGCAAACGTCACCCGGCTATTGGAACCGCAGAGAGGGCCGGGAGTTGCCTGAAGGCAGTGGTCGGCTCAATGACGAACACAGATCGGTGGTCAGTGGTCAGTGGTCAGTGGAACCTCACTCGAGGCAGGCCATTGATTGCTGGACACTTGAGTCAAGCTCTCCGGCATCAGAGGCAGGTGGATCTCGACCATCAGTCCGCCTTCGGCGCGGTTCACAGCTAGAACGCGTCCGCCGTGAAAACGCACCGCGCGCTCGGTAATGGCGAGCCCCAGACCAACGCCGCCGGTCTGCCGCCCGCGAGCATCGTCGAGACGGTAAAAGGGCTGGAACAGCTTCTGCAGCGCTTCTTCAGGGACGCCGGAACCGCAATCGGTAACTCTAACTACTGCCTCCTCGCCTGTGGAGGCGCTTTTTGTCTTTTCCAAACGGATCTCAACCGTAGTGCCCTCGCGCGTGTAACGGATGGCATTGCGGACCACATTTTCGATCGCGCTGTGCAGCAAAGACACGTCGCCGCGCACTCCCCAAATACCAGCGGGAATCTCGCTGCGCACGTGGCAATGCCGTGCCTGCGCTTCGAACTCAGCATCTTCGGTTACGTTCAGCACAACCTCATCCAACAAGACCGGCGTGGAAGCCACGCTCTGCTCCCCATCTTCGAGCCGGGCCAAGGTGAGCAAGCGTCCTATGAGTTCGTTGAGGCGACCGGCTTCGAGTTCGATGCGCTCAAGCATTGCTGCACTTTCGGGGCCGGAGCGCTGTCGAGCCAGGCCCAGAGCCACATTCAGACGCGCCAGCGGAGAGCGCAATTCATGAGAAATATCATTCAGCAGGCGCGATTGCGCTTTGACCAGAGTCTCCAACCGGGCGGCCATGGAATCAAAATCGCGAACCAAACCGGCGATCTCGTCGCGCCTTTTGCTGTTTGGGTCGCCGGCCCGGGCTGTGAGGTCGCCCGCGGCCAGTTGCTGAGTCGCAGCCCGCAGGCGAGCAACGGGCTTGGTCATATACCAGGCCAGGAAATAGCAGACTAAGCCAGAAGATAGAACGGCGATAATCAGACCCGGCACCGGCACATGCCAAGGCGGTCCCAGAAAGACGCGCGGGCCGGGCGGTAACTCCAGGGCGATGGTGTAGAGGTGTTGCCCATCGCTCGAGGCCCTTGATTCAGTGAGAATTTGTGGGCGTGGGAAGAGCATTCCGGGACGCTGCGGCAGGGGTCGCCCTGCGGCGACGCGCTCAGCCCATCCCGTGCTCGAACGCCCGGAAATTTCGTTTCCCTGATCATCGAACACATAGACACGCACGTGCTGCTTTGTCTGTAGATTCTCGAGGTACTCGTGCGCCTCTTTTGCCCCACCATGTTCATAGGCCTCAATGGCTTCAGTCAGCGCAGTGGATCGCAGCGCCTCCCAAGAGGCGTTGCGTTGCGGCCTGAGGGCGAGCATAACGAGTAGCGCGATTACAAGAAACAGCGCCTGCGCCACCCAGAAGGATAGGAAAATCTTGAGGAAGAGGCTCTTCATTACTATACCTTCACCTTTTCCCCAGCTTTTTCCGCGGCCTTTTCCCGCGGACGCGCAAAGATGTAACCGACGCCGCGAATCGTTTTAATGTGCTCGTCGGCATCGGTATCGCCGAGTTTCTTGCGGACCTTGCTTACGTGCATGTCGATGCTGCGGTCGAACGGCGAGAACTTGCGGCTGAGCACGGCATTCACTAAGCGCTCGCGCGGAACAACGCGGCCAGCTTCCCGCAGAAGCACTTCCAACAGATTAAACTCCACCGAGGTAAGCTCGACCGGCTGGCCGTCGCGACGGACACTGCGCGTCGCCGGGTCGAGTTCTATCTCTCCTACGCGAACAATATCGGGTGTAGACGGAACCGACTTATCGCTGTGGGTTCGGCGCAGGATAGCACGAATGCGCGCCACCAGTTCCCGCGGATTGAAAGGCTTGGGCAAATAATCGTCGGCGCCTATTTCCAAACCAACAATGCGGTCGACATCTTCTCCGCGCGCAGTAAGCAAAAGTACCGGCAGACGCGAGGTCGCGCGGATTCGGCGCAGCACCTCGAAACCGTTGATGCCGGGCAACATTACATCAAGCACAACGAGCAGATATTCGCCGCCGGTGGCGCGTTGCAATCCGCTCTCGCCGTCGTGCACAGACTCTACCGTGAATCCCTCGGCTTGCAAATACTCGCCGACCAGGGTACAGAGTTCAACGTCATCATCGATGATAAGAATGCGTTCCATCTTTGCAGTTTTCATTGTGCACCAGGCCGCGGCTTGCGGTAGTAAAGAATTGTCACCACAGTTATCAGACCCAATAGTCGGAAAAACGATTGCCCCTTTGACAAAACTTTACTCGTATTGACTGACTTTTTACCACATTTCTGCAGGAACCGTGTTCTTATAAGTGTACGAAAAATGGCCCAGGTTCCGGGAGGAACCGGCCTTCAGGGAGTCAAAGAGTTTATGAAATCGATTCGTTTTCGCCTTCTCGTAGCAGCGCTGGCAGTGACATTAGGTGGAGCAATTGCCAAGTCGCAAACAGCGGACGCAACCACGCCTCAACCCACGCATGGCCATGCCTGGGGAATGCACGGCCACATGATGGGCTTCCCTTTCAAACAACTGGATCTTACCGATGCTCAGCGCGCGCAGGTAAAAGAAGTCATGCAGAAAGAGCATGCCACCATGAAGCCGCTGATGCAGCAGATGCACACCATGCAGCAGCAGCTTAAGCAGTATTCCGAAGGCACCTACGACGAAGCCAAGGTTCAGGCTCTAGTCACGCAGCAATCGCAAACCCTGGTGCAACTGAAGGTGCAAGAGACGCGGATTCACAACGAAGTCTACCAATTGCTCACTTCTGATCAGCAGGCCAAGTTGAAAGAGATCGAAGCCAATCATGAGGCGCGCATGCAGCAGCACATGCAGAGCGCCCCGCCCGCCGCACAGGAGTAATCGTACGCGGCAGCTTCCATCGCTTTGCTAGGCGAGTTGGTCGTAGCGCGGGGTCGGCACAATGCCTGACCCCGCGCCATTTCTGTCGGCATTCCCCCGAGAAACGATGCCATGGACATGGTTCAAGTAGTAATCTTCGATGTTGGATGGATCTTCTTCGCTGCGTGGAGTATGGCTCTGGCGGCATTCGGCGTCATCGCATTCGGCCGCGATATTCTTCGCAGCGAACAGCCCACAGCAGTAATGAAAGAACGGTCTTAGGTCTTAGGTGTTCGGATTTATGTGACTAAAGATCTATTTCCTAAGACCTATCACCCAAGACCTGCGTTCTAAAACCTGCCTCCCGCATCCTCGCCTGCTAGAATTTCATCTACACAACCTGCATGATTCCGAAGAGTATGCGTCCGCTGCTGCCTTACCTCAAGCGCTACCGCTGGGGCTTTGTGGCGGGCGCCGTGTGCATCGTTTTGAGCAATGGCGCTCAAGCAGGATTGCCGCGGGTAATCGGCAACGCCGCCCAAAGTCTTGAAGGCGGCGTGAATCGGCACAAGCTGTTGATTTTCGCGCTACAGGTGCTCGCTCTGGCGGCGGTTCGCAGCATTTTCCTGTTTCTGACGAGATGGGTTGTAATCGGCATCTCGCGCGACATTGAGTTCGACCTGCGCAACGATCTGTTCGCCCACTTGGAAAAGCTTTCCAACTCCTACTACCAGCGCATGCGCACGGGCGACATCATGGCAAGGGTTACGAACGACTTGAACGCGGTGCGAATGTTGATGGGGCCGGCCGTCATGTACTCGGCGAATACGCTGGTATTCACCGCGCTGGCGTTGTGGTTCATGGTCAGCAGAAGCCCCAAGCTGACGTTCTATGCGTTTCTGCCGCTGCCTGTGGTCAGCGTGGTCATTCAATACTTTGGACGACGTATTCACGAGCGCTTCGAGCGCATTCAGGCCATGTTCTCTGATATTTCGGCGCGGGCGCAGGAGAACTTCTCCGGCGCTCGGCTTATCCGGGCTTATGTGCAGGAGGAAGCCGAGATCGCATCGTTCGAAAGCGCGAACCAGGAGTACATCAAGCGTAGTTTGAAATTAGTGCGGCTGATGGGCATGCTGTGGCCAACGCTCGAACTGATGCTAGGTCTGGCGATGGTTCTCGTGATATGGATCGGAGGACGAGAGGTTCTCGCTGGACGGATGCAGATTGGCGTGTTCACATCCTTCAACATTTACATGATGCAACTTACTTTCCCCGTGATCGCACTGGGGTGGGTCGTCAACATTTTTCAGCGGGGCACGGCGTCGCTGATTCGCTTGAATGAAATTATGAATGAGCAGCCTGAGATCAAAGACGAACCGGCGGCGCGCGACCGGGAAGTGGAAGGCGAAATCGAATTCCGCGGCTTGAATTTTTCATACGAAGGCAAGCCTGTGCTGCACGACTTGGACCTGCGAATCCCTGCCGGCACGAGCATGGCAATCGTGGGTCCGACAGGCTCAGGAAAAACCACGCTGGTCAATCTGATTCCGCGCATTTACGATGCGGCACCGGGCATGGTTCTGATTGATGGCCGGCCCATTCGCGAATTTTCTGTGGCGTCGCTGCGCAAGAATATTGGCTTTGTGCCGCAGGAAACATTTCTGTTCAGCGATCGCATCCGCGACAATATCGCACTCGGAGTGGAGTCGGCTACCAATCAGGAAATTCAAGAGGCCGCCGAAGCTGCCAACATCGCGTCCGACATAGAAAACTTTCCCGAGCAATATCAAACCATGGTAGGCGAGCGCGGCATCACGCTTTCCGGAGGCCAGAAGCAGCGCACCGCAATTGCGCGGGCACTGATTCGCAATCCGCGTATGCTCATTCTCGACGACGCTCTCTCCAGCGTCGACACGCATACGGAAGACAAAATTCTCAATCACCTGCGCGAAGTGATGCGGGGACGCACGACTATTTTCATCTCCCACCGCGTCTCGACGGTGCGCAATGCTGACCGCATCGCCGTGCTGCACGATGGACGCATCGTCGAATCCGGCACGCACGACGAACTGCTCGCCTTGAATGGCTACTACAGCGACCTGTATAACAAGCAGTTGCTGGAAGAAGAGCTCGCCGAAGTTTGAACTCGTGAACGCGGCGTAACCAGCAAATCCTTACCATGCAGCGAGTCGACGCACCCGAGATTCTCGATTCCGACGCCTGCTCTCCCGCTGAAGTGCAGGCGACGCTGCAGGATATCGGCCGCGTCAACCGCTGGTTCGGTGGAGTTGCTACTACGCAGAAAATGGTGGAACGCGTGGCTCGCGCGTCGGCAATCAGTCATTTTTCCATGTTAGAAGTTGCCGCTGGCTCAGGAGAACTTGCAGAGATAGTGCGGCAAAGACTGGCGCGGCGTGGGATCACACTGGATGTGACCCTGCTCGATCGGGCGCGGTCGCACCTTCCGCGTGATCACGGTGTCGTGGCGGATGCACTGGCTTTACCTTTCGACGACAACGCCTTCGATCTTATAGGTTGCAATCTTTTCGTGCACCATCTGCAGCCGGAACAAGTGGGTGAGTTTGTGCGCGAAGCTTTGCGCGTGTGCCGGCGGGCGGTGCTGATCAATGACCTCATTCGTCATCCGCTGCATCTGGCTTTGGCATATGCCGGCTATCCCATCATGCGCAGCCGTGTAGCGTGGCTGGACGGATTGACCTCTGTGCGCCGCTCCTATGTTCCGGACGAAGTTCGAAGCCTACTGGCGTCCGTGTCGCCGCAAACCGCAGCACAGGTTGAGATCTCGCGCAATTATCTGTTCCGCATGGGGGTGATCGTGTGGAAGGGACCGGTAGCGAAGACGCACACTGCATAGCGGTCACCAGCCCGCAGAGTTTCAGCCGCCTCAGAAAACCCAGGTGCCCGTTGCTTCCCAAAGCACCATCAACAGGACACTGCTTGTCACGAGCGCGATTCGCGCGCGACCGCGTGCCAGGAATGAGCAAATGACGCTCCCCAACACAAAAGCGTATCCCCAGTGTACCCAGGGCTTTGCGTATAGCGAGAACCACGAGTGCAAGGGGTGTCGCACGAACCATTTCCATGGAGACAACCCGAAGAGGAAAACGGGCAGGGATGCCACGAGATAGACCGACGTGATCCGCGTTATCAGTGCTCGCCAAGCAGTCCTCGGCCCGCGATCCTTCAATAGCAGAAACCAGCCAGCCAGGATGGCCACGCCAGCCAGGAGAAGTACCGCCTGTTCCAGTATGCGAGACCCCGCGACCACCTTCGGAAGGATTAGGATAGCTACGACCGTCGCGCAGCCCGCAAGGAAATTCGGGCGGACGCGGAACTGGTTTTCCCGGCCGACAACTTGGCTCGGCGCATTCATTTGTCTACCCGTCCCCGCCATTGTGCTCCCCCCGGCAGTTCCCGGCAAGGAAAACATTCGTCTTGCGACGGGTCGCGAGGCTGACTCCGATTGGAAAAAACAGACTGAAAAGACTCGAACTGGTTATCGAACGACCAGCACTTCTCTGATATTGTCACGCGCCAAGAAGAACTTGATGGAAGCAAAGTCGCGAAAAAGATTTTCGATGTGACGGTTGTTGAACACGCGCTGCAACTGGAATCCATCCGAAGTAGAAGTCACGCCGTGCGCCGTTCCCGTGGGAGGACGCCGAGCCTCCTGGCGCAGCACAATCCGTTTCATCTCAAGAGTGTCACCGCCGATAATGTGGAAGCGGTGACAGGGCGAATCGGGGCCGGCATCGCGCGTATGAAAAAACGCCAGCAGCATGCCACCGGGTTTCAGAACCGACCACAGACGGCCGACCACCGGCTTCACCAGGCTTTCATCCAGGTAATCCGGCAGGTTCCAGCACAGAACAACATCGAAGTGAGCGGCGGGATAAACCAAGTTATCGGCAAGGAACTTGCGGCTGTCGAGCGCGGCGACCCCGTTCTCGTCCTTGGTGAGAAGTTCCGGCTCGGTCGATGCCGTGAGCAGATCTTCGCTGTAAATTCTGTGGCCGCGTTCGGTAAAGTGGCGGATGTTCGTAGCGGAGGTCGATCCCAAATCCAGCACGCACAGTGCTTCCGCCGACTCCCATGTGCGAGACAACTCTCCCAGGCCGCTGGAGCGGCGCGTCAACTTCTGTGAGCCCTGCTCCGCTATGGCTTCCGGTCCGGATGAACCCCGAAAAAGTTTCATGAAATTCTGTGAGACTGACGACATCTTAGCTTTCTGAACTCCTGAACTTACTTTACATCCGCCCGATGAATATCAACTTTACCCTTTAAATACGCGCCTTCTTCAATCGAGATGCGCTGGGTAGAAATGTCGCCAGTCACGATTGCCGACTTACGCAATTCGACGCGATCGCTGGCCTGAATGTTGCCCTCGAGCTTGCCCAGCACGATCACGCCCTTGGCTTCGACGCTGGCTTTGACCTGTCCGTTGGGGCCAACGGTCAGGCTGTTGGACTTGAGCGCGATGCTGCCTTCGACTTGACCGTCCACATATAGATCTTCGCTGCCTGAAAGTTCGCCCTTGACGAAGACGGACTTGCCGATTTGTGCCAACCCACTGGCAGGTGCCGCCGTTGGTGCGCTCATTGGACGCTCTCCTGATACAACCTATGCAAGTTCAACTCCAGCAAATTTGACCTGAACAATTACACCTAACCGTTACAAGCGCACAAGTTTAACGGGGATCGCTCCGGCTGGTGGTGAATCTCAATTTCTGCGGCAATGCCGGAAGAACCGCTCCCTTCAACGACTATACGCAAGGCACGGAGGTCGCGGCAAGTTCTCATACCGGAATTCCCTGAGTTAATGGTTACGAGCCAATTGTTACACTAAGAGTGTGCCCCATAGGACGAGACAGGCGAAGTTCGCTCGCGTCGCTATCGCTGTTTTAATGTGGTCCCTGCTCGCGGGCAATCTTGCGGAACTGAGCGCGAATTCCCTTGCCGATGCGTCGCTGTCGAGTTCATCTCAAGACTCACCCTCTCCCATCGAACTGGTGCGCGCCGCAGTCGCAAATGAGATTGCAGCCGCCAACGACACTTCAATCAAACACATGTTCCGCTCCCGCAAACAGACCCCACAGGGATCTCAGACCAAGCTCTACGTGGAAACGCGAGACGCAATTGCCGGCATGACCATTGCTTACGACGACAAGCCGCTCACGCCGGAACAGCAGCAAGGCGAGGAAGGCCACCTGGCGGGACTGGTCGGCAATCCCGAACAACTTCGCCGCAAGCATGCGCAGGAACAGGACGCCGCCGCCCGCACCTTGCGCATCGTCAAGGCTTTGCCGGATGCTTTTCTCTATGACTTCGACGGCGAGGAGTCGGGCACGGCGGACTTGGGCAAAGATGGGGCACGGATGGTGCGGCTGAAGTTCCGGCCGAATCCAGCCTACGAAGCGCCTTCTCATGTCGAAGACGTCCTCGCCGGCATGCAGGGAGTAGTTCTGATTGATGCCGCGGCGCGCAGGCTCGCGCGAATCGACGGAACTCTGTTCAAAGAGGTCAGCTTCGGCTGGGGAATTCTGGGGCACCTCGACAAGGGCGGCCACTTTTTGATCGAACAGCGCGACGTTGGCGATGGCTCATGGAATGTCTCGCGGATGACGTTAAGCTTTAACGGAAGGATTCTTCTGTTCAAAAGTATTGCGGTCAAGTCGGATGAGGTGTTCAGCGACTTCCGGCGTGTGCCCGCCGAAACCACATTCGCCCAGGGAGTGGAGCTGTTGAAACTGGAACAGGCGAAGCTGGCTGGGAATCAGAAACCAGACGCACCGGCGGCTACGGAACCGAAGTAGCGTGGCAAGCGAGCCGTCCCCAAGTGTTCTACACGCTGCAGTCCGCTAGTTCATCTCACAGCCCCATCTGCGCGATCGACTGAGTGCGATTTCTTGTGAGACAAAGTTCTCCAATGCAAATTCCTTCATCTTGACGTTCGATTCGACCGTGTATAAGCTCCGCACCTTGAGAGGCAAATACAGATGGCTAGCGGCCGCAGATCGAGTCAACGCTTCATAAGGCAATTCCTCATTCGTTCATCGAGAGCGGCGGCCGTTACGGCTCTTACTATCTCAGTTTGGATCGCGAGCGCATCGGCAGCCCCGACGGAAAAGCTGCTTCATGCTTTTCATGCCACGGACGGCGCCGGGCCCGGGGCACTCGTTTCCGATTCCGCGGGGAATTTATATGGCGTTGCGGGCATCGCGGGAGACGCCTCCAATTCGAGCTGCACGTACTCCGTGGGCACCGGCTGCGGCACTGTATTTGAACTGTCGCCGACATCGAGTGGCACCTGGCAGACCACAGTGCTCTACCGGTTCACCGGAGGAACTGATGGTTCGGGCCCGGCGGACCTGGCCATCGACGCCACCGGCAACCTGTACGGCGTCGCGGAACAAGGCGGCGAGGCCGAGGGATGCGTACTTCCTCACGGCTGTGGAACCATTTTCAACCTCACTCACGGCTCGGCGGGCTGGAAGTTTGAGGTATTGCACACCTTCACTGGCGGCACCGACGGCAGCGCGCCAGGCGCCCTAACGTTAGACTCCGCTGGAAACCTCTACATCACGGCTCAGTCCGGAGGAAAGACCACACCATTCTGCGGTATCGGATGCGGCACAATCTTCGAACTGAGTCCATCCGGAACTGGCTGGAGCAGCCGCACTCTGCGCATTTTCGATTGGTCCTTCACCTATTACGGCGCGGAAAATCCCGTCGGACGCGTAACCCTCGACTCCGCCGGAAATCTTTACGGAGCGGCCGGCGGTGGCGTTTACAACGATGTTTGGAGCGCAACGTTCGGCGTGATCTATGAACTCACTCCGACGGCCAGCGGCCAGTGGGATCAAGTTATTGTGCACGACTTCTGCCCGCAATCTTTTGTCTGTACCGACGGAGCCGTCCCGGAAGCTGGGCTGACATTTGACTCGAATGGCAATCTCTTCGGAACCACGGCTGCAGGGGGCTTCCTCAGCATCGGCACTGTTTTCGAACTAACGCCCGCTTCCGATTCTACTTGGACCGAGAACACCGTCTACACATTTAGCGGCGGCAGTACCGGAGGTATTCCGGTCTCTTCGTTGATCTTCGATGGCAACGGCAATCTGTTCGGCACGACTGCGATCGGCGGAAACGAAAACTGCTCCTGCGGAGTGGTCTTTGAGCTTACCCCCGGTTCTGGTGGTAGGACCCTGAGTGTTCTGCACAGCTTCAGCGGAGCCATCGACGGTGCAAATCCTTCCGGCTTGCTGCTTGACTCGCTCGGTAACCTTTACGGAACGACAGTCTATGGGGGCATCAATACAACCACGTGTCCAGAGCTATGCGGCGTAGTTTATGAATTGCCGGGCGTCGATGAGCAGGTGCACAGAAATCTTTAGTCTGGCTTCGGCCAATGCTGTCCCTAGTGCCCGAACCCGCACCTGATTGAGCGCAACCGCCATTTTGCCTAGAATGAGACGAGGCATTTCCGGCGCAAATCGCAGAAGGAGCGGACATGGCGTGCGGCCCTAGATTTACTCCTCACCCGAAATCCGTGCCCGGAGACTTCTATGTGGAGAAGGGGCAATGCCCGGCTTGCGGGATTCCCCATGTCATCGCGCCTGACCTGATCGGCTGGACAAATGAGAAGGCTCAGCACTGCTTCTGGAAGAAACAGCCGGAGAACCCGGCAGAGCTCGAACAAGCGATTGCAGTTCTAGAAGCCCAAGAAGCAGGTTGCCACCGATATGCGGGAACCGACCCTTTAATCCTTAATCGAGTACTGTCTACGAACTGTGATTATCCGCAATCGACGAGCAACTTAGCCGAGGCCGCGCCGAACGTGCCTCATTTTGCGCTCCTTGACGATGGGCCTAGCCTGCTCGCTAAAGTATGGAGGACGATCACCGGGCGTAGCAGCTAGACAGCAGAGGCGCGAAGCGTTTCTTTCCTTACCGTCAATTTCTCGATGAGATCCTCTTTGACGCAATAACCCGTTCCCGGCTGCTCACTAATGACAATCATCCCTTGCGGTGAAACCTGCACCTCGGGATCGATGATGTCTTCCTTCCAATAGCGCTTGGAAGCAGAAACGTCGCCGGGCAGGCTGAAATTCTCTAGCGTGGAGAGCGCGATGTTGTGAGCGCGCCCAATGCCCGATTCAAGCATGCCGCCACACCAGACCGGAATTTTTTGCGCGTGGCAAATGTCGTGAATCTTCTTCGCTTCGGTGAATCCGCCGACGCGACCAACTTTGATATTGATGATGCGGCATGCGCCGGTTTCGAGCGCAATGGCTGCGGTGCGCGCGCTGACAATCGACTCGTCGAGGCAGATCGCCGTGCGCAGCTCTTTCTGCAGGCGGGCGTGGTAGAAAATGTCGTCGTCCCAAAGCGGCTGCTCGATCATCAGCAAATGGAACTGATCGAAGCTTCGCAGATGTTCGACCTGATCGAGCGTATAGGCGGAGTTCGCGTCGCAGCTCAGCGTGATATCAGCCCAGCGTGCGCGGATTTTTTCGAGCACGTTCACATCCCATCCCGGTTTTACTTTGACTTTGATGCGGCGGTAGCCCGCAGCCAACTCGGTCTCGATCTTGTTAAGTAACTGTTCGACCGAATCCTGAATGCCGATAGAAACCCCGCAAGCGATCTCAGTGCGCGAGCCGCCCAATAATTTCCAGAGAGGAACGTTTTTCTGCTTAGCCTCGGCATCCCACAGCGCATTTTCCAGCGCGGCCTTTGCCATGCGATGACCGCGCACCCGCGAGAAAAGCGCTCCGCAGTCGCGAGCCGATTCGAGGCTGCGTCCCAGCACAGCGGGAGCGAGATAGCGAGTGATGGTGAGCCACGCGCTCTCGGTCCACTCGCTGCAATAGTAGGGATCTTCGCCGGCCACGCACTCAGCCCAGCCGTCGCCCCCATCGCAGTGGGCAGTAAGCAGCAGGATGCGGCGACCGGACGTACGCCCGAAACTCGTCTCAAAAAAATGGACGAGTGGCATGTGAATCTCGCGGAGCGTGATGGCTTCAATCTTCATAGGAAACGAAAAACAGTTCACCACAGAGACACAGAGGCACAGAGCAGTTCTTTAGAAAATCCGAAGATTCGTTTTTCTCTATGCCTCTGTGTCTCTGTGGTGAAATCATTCCTTTGTCGCATACGACCAGTTCTCATCCCACGCACCCAGCAGAAACTTGCCGTTGCCTGCAGAATCGCGTTCGTAGCCCAGCACAGTGAGTCCGCCTTCGAACGCCTCAAGAAATTGCCCGCGATTGCCTTCCTGTACTTGCTGCGCGTTGCTTCGTGTTTCAGGCGCCGCTTTCCATTCATAAATCTGCGCCGGCACTTCGATCGCAGTCTGTTTGGTGAAGGCCGGGTTCTTTCCCGTTGCCAGCAAAGTCTCCACACGCCTCGATTTCAGCCACCACTCGGCGATCAGCCGATCGCTTGGAAGCCCGCCCTGCAACGGCGACGACGTAATTCCATACTGGTTAATGTTGTATCGCCGCGAAATCGCGCCCAGCTTTTCAATATTAAGATACGAGTTCTTGATCTCAAGCGGATCAAAAGTCCACTCGATGAGTTCGATGCCGCGCGCGAGCGCGTCTTCGCGCTGCAGAAGCTTCAGGCGCCGGCCCAATCCGCTATCGCGGTACTGTTTGCGCACTGCCAGCATGTGGGAGTGAAGATAGATTCGCCCAGAGCGCGTACCTGGCACCGACATCGCGAAGCCCACCATCTCGCTGCCGTCGAATGCTCCCATCACCTGCCCGCCAACTTTTTCGGCGACCACGAACATGCGCAGCGGGATCAACTCGGAATCGCTGAAGTTCCAGATTTCTTTTTGCAACGCGACGCAAGCTCGCAACTCGTCAAGTCCCTGACAGTTGCGAATCACAAAAGCATCCGCGCTCACGCTTGCTTCTCCTGCTGCTTGGCCTGCTGCCAGAGGGATTCGAGTTCATGCATCGAAACACTTTCGGGAGTGCTGCCGCGTTCGTGCAACCGCTGCTCCATCCACTGAAAGCGGCGCCGGAACTTGCGATTGGTTTTGCGCAGCGCGGATTCGGGATCGATCGCAAGGTAGCGCGCCATATTCACCAGCACAAAGAAAAGATCGCCAACTTCTTCTTCGAGCCGCGAGCGTAAATCGTCAGGAATAGTCTGGCGTCCGGAACCCGCGACGCCGCGCCCTTCGGGGCGCGGGCCGGGAGCGGGAAATTCCTGCAACTGCTGGCGCAACTCTGCAGTCTCCTCGCCAAGTTTCTCGAACAGCCCCTCCATGTCGGGCCAATCGAAACCAATCTGCGCCGCGCGCGAACTGAGCTTGTGGGCTTCGAGCAACGACGGCATCGATGAAGAGATCCCAGCCAGAATCGATGGCGCGGTCTTCCCTGCCGCATTGTCGGCGTTTGTGTTCGCGGCCCCCGTCTGCTCTTGCCGCTTCTTGCGCTCCTCGACTTTCAGAGCTTCCCAATTGCGCTTTACGTCCGCCGAAGTCTCGGCGGTCGCATCGCCAAATACATGCGGATGCCGGTCCACCAACTTGCGCGAGAGCCGGTCGAGCACATCATCAATTGAAAAACTTCCCTGCTCTTTCGCCATCTCCGAGTAGAAAAGAACTTGCAGCAACAAGTCTCCAAGTTCGCCGGGGAGTTCCTCCCAATCGCGATTATCGATGGCCTCAAGCACTTCATAAGTCTCTTCGAGCGTGTAAGGCTTGATGGAATCGAAAGTCTGCTCACGATCCCAGGGGCAGCCCCCAGGAGCCCGCAGGCGCTCCATGATCGCAACTGCGCGTTCGAAACGTTCGCCGGTCGTAGACATTGGCAACCACTCTAAATGAGCCGGCGGAGTACGGGCAATGCTACTGGCAATATGCAACCATTCGGCGATTCACGAAAACCGCCACGCGGAACGTGGCATCGAACTGATATCAGAAACACAATTTGCAGCACGAATAATAGAGGAGAAAATATCATGCCGAATAATCTTGTAGGAAAGACTGTAGCAATCCTCGCGACCGATGGCTTCGAGCAGTCTGAACTCATAAAACCGAAACAGGCTCTCGAAGAGGCCGGCGCTCGCACGCAAGTTGTTTCCCCCACTGAGAAGAAGATAAAAGGTTGGGATCACAAAGATTGGGGCAAGGAGGTTTCGGTCGATGTTCCACTCAAGTCCGCTGATCCATCAGAATACGACGCACTGCTGCTGCCCGGCGGAGTCATGAATCCTGACCAGTTGCGCATGAATCCGGATGCGGTGAAGTTTGTGAAAAGCTTCATCGACCATGGAAAACCGGTGGCCGCGATCTGCCACGGCCCGTGGATGCTGGTGGAAACCGGAGCGGTACGCGGGCGCACAGTCACATCCTGGCCTTCGCTGAAGACCGACATCCAGAACGCCGGTGGCACATGGGTTGATGAAGAAGTGATTGAGAGCAACGGCATAGTCACCAGCCGCAAGCCGGACGACATTCCAGCTTTCAATCGGGAGATGATCGCATTATTCTCGAAGGGTGCGGCCAAGGCTGCTTCCGGGAGCGAGAAGTCCGAGCGCAAGATCGCGTAGTGCAAGCGCTAACATAACAGCTGGCCCGGCTGCAGCACGCCGGGCCAGTTTTTTTGAAAATTGCTTCTGGACATTCGAGTACCATGGCCCTACTTTGGGCCAGCTATTTGGCGGTACCAACGTGACCTTTCCGGGCAGTGAAGCGCAGTGCAGACTTTAGAACACCGCAGTGTGTGCGAACATGCGATGCGGCTCGACCGTTACCTGAAGAACAACATGTATCTAATTGATAAAACATGGTATTAGCAGCCAATCCAAGAGCGCCATTGAACGACCAGCACTTCCAGGTGGTGGTGATAGGCGGGGGCATTAATGGCGTAGCCGTGGCGCGGCAGTGCGCTCGCGCTGGCAAGCACACGCTGTTGGTTGAGCAGAATGATTTTGCCTCCGGAGTGACCAGCCGTTCCACGCGCATCATTCACGGCGGATTGCGCTACCTCGAACACGGCGAACTGAGCTTGGTACGGGAATCGTTGCACGAGCGGGAAACTCTGCTCCGGGAGCGATCGCACCTCGTGCATCCCATGCAGTTTCTGCTGCTCTTGAATGAGACGAGCAAGCGCAGCGCCCTGAAGGTGCGCACCGGATTGTGGCTCTACCAGCGCATGGCAGGAAAACCGCGCGGCGAAGACGCAAGCGAGATGGAAGTGAAGCGGTTCGAACGCGCTCTCGACGCCGGCCATCGCTGGTCGTTTTTCAATTACGAAGATGCGCAATGCGAATTTCCTGAGCGACTGGTTGCGGAATGGTTAATGGAAGCGGTCGACGCGGGAGCAGTCGTCCGCAATCACATGGAAGCGCTCGCAGTTGACGTCGCGCATGGCCGAACGCGAGGCGTGCTGCTCCGCGATCAGATCACAGGCCGTGACGCGCGCGTAGACGCCGGCTGGGTGATCAACTGCAGTGGCCCGTGGGCCGACCGCGTGTGCCAGCGCTCTGCCATTCGTATGGCCAAGCCAATGCTAGGAGGCGTGCGCGGCTCACACATTGTTCTGCCCCGGTTTCCCGGTTCGCCGAGTACGGCCCTTTACACCGAAGCCATCGACGGACGCCCCATTTTTATTCTTCCCTGGAACGATCAGATCCTGGCGGGAACAACCGAAGTTGCCGACAACGGCGACCCGGCAAGAACCGTTCCATCGCCAGAGGAAATCAGTTATCTGCTGCGCTCGCTAACGCAACTCTTTCCGAAAGCAAAGCTATCGGCGCAAAGCGTGAAGCACGCCTTTGCAGGAATCCGTCCCTTGCCCTATTCGCCGGACAATCGTCCGTCGGCAGTCACTCGGCGTCACATCCTGCATGACCACGCGGACGATGGCGCGTCGCACATGATTTCGGTGATCGGCGGCAAGCTGACCACTGCAGCCTCACTGGCCCGCGAGTGCGCGCGCAAGATTGGCCTGAGTGCGACAGAGCCGAATACGATTGCGATAGGACCTGGGCCCGCACTCGATCCCCTGCTGGATGACGCTGTGCTTGAAATCGCCCGCATCGGTGCGATCAGCGAGGAGTCAGCGCGCGGAATTATGGAATGGCACGGTAAACGCGCTGCCGACATCGCCCGCATGGCTTTGGTGAGCGCCGAATTGCGCGCGCCGATTTGTCCGCACACTTCGCACGTGGTCGCCGAGGTAGTCGAAGCCTATCGCAAGGAGTGCGCCATCACCTTGGGCGATGTGCTGCTACGCCGGGTGCCGGTGGCGCTCGGCGCGTGCTGGTCGGAATCATGCAGCCGTGAAGCAGCGTTGCGCATCGGCGCCGTCCTCGGCTGGAATGAACAGACCATGGGAGCCAACCTGGAAGCATTTGAAACGGAGCGTGCTGCTTTTCTCCGACCGGTGGGACGGGCCGCCGCATTCGAAGCCGCCGCAGACTAAATTCCTTGCCACGGATCTGCACGGATTCACACGGATAAAACCTTAAGCCAGCAAAACAAATATCTAGAAGAAGTATCCGTGAAAATCCGTGCGAATCCGTGGCCAAGTTTTTTTCACACGGTTACCAAAGATTAGTTCAACCTCGTTGTCATCTGGGAATCCGCCAAAAATAAACCTAAACTAACCAAAGCTTTTTGTGTTGCAAGTCGTTGGCTCGGCAGGGGCGATTTCAGATGCTTGTTCCGATCGGACACGAAAACATGACGGCCCGGCGCTGGCCGGTAATCACGATTGGATTAATCGTGATCAACGTCGTGGTTTTCCTGTTCACGATTAGCTCCATCGACGAGCAAGCTCCGGCGCTGGGGCAAGCGAAAGCGCACATTTTAATTCTTGCCGCCTTGCATCCTGAATTGAAGCTGCAGCCCGAGGCGCAGAACCTCGTCGACAATTTCAAGCAAAGCCATCCTGCCCAGTGGACGCAGATTCAGAATCCCTATCGCGACATCATCGACGCGTACGACGCTAAAGTCAGGCTGATGGATGATCCGGAACAACTGCAAAAAGAAATGGACGCGCAGTCCGCAGAGTATGTGAAGGTTTCATCGGCGTCAATAGCCGAGAAATACGCGTTCGTTCCCGCCAAGCCGAATCCCATCAGCTATCTCACGGCCAACTTTCTGCACGGCGGATGGCTGCACCTGATCGGCAATATGTGGTTCCTGTGGCTGGCGGGATTTGTGCTCGAGGATGCCTGGGGCCGCTGGCTGTACAGCGCTTTTTATCTCGTGGCAGGCGCGGCCGCGTTGCAATTTTATGCCTGGTCGAATCCCGGCAGCATCACGCCTACGTTGGGCGCGTCCGGCGCAGTAGCAGCTTTGATGGGAGCGTTCCTGGTGCGCTTTCCGAATATGAAGATCGAAATGGCGTGGCTGTTCTTGTTCCGCCTTTTTCGCTTCAAGGCGGCGGCGTATTGGCTGCTGCCGCTATGGCTGCTGATGGAAATGTTTTACGGATCGCTCTTCGGCTCGGCCAGCGGAGTGGCGCATTGGGCACACGTAGGCGGATTCATGTTTGGCGCGCTCGCCGCCTTCGGACTGCAGCACACGAACCTGGAGCAGAAACACAACAAGGCCATCGAAGAAAAGCTCGCGTGGACGGCCGACACGGAAATTGAGCAAGCCAGCAGCCTGATGGATCGCGGCCAACTCGAGGCGGCCGCAGCCACGCTGACCAAGCACGTAGCCGCGACACCCGATTCCCTCGACGCGTGGAACCTGCTCAAACAGATCCACTGGAAGACGCAGGACACAGCGGCTTTTCATGCGGCGAACATGAAAACATGCGCCCTGCATCTGAAGGCGCGCAATCCGAAAGCGGCGTGGAAAGATTACGAAGAGTTTCTGCAGACAGGCGGCGAGGCCGCGCCCGCTCAAGTGTGGCTCGATCTATGCAAGGCTGCCGACGACGCGCAGAGTTATGACCGCGCCCTGTACGAGTATGAACGGCTGGCAGAAGCCCACCCCAACGAGCGCCAGGCGTTAATGGCGCAACTCGGTGCGGCCAAGATTTGCTTAAAGCGGCTGAACCGGTTTCAGGAAGCGCTGGCCTTTTATCAGTCGGCCGCTGCATCAACAATTCCGCATCTTGACTGGGAACCCACTATTCAGGCGGGGATCAAAGAAGCCAAAGCCGCGCTCGCCGGTGGAACAAGTTTGTCCGCATCCGCCCACTAAACGCTCAAGTTCCAGCAATCTGTTTCCGCGATGGAGATGCCAGGGTGTTTGCCAGGAGTTTAGGGTCGTCAGAAATAATGCCGTCCACACCCCACTTCGAAAAGCGCTTCATATCGGCGGGAAGATTCACCGTCCAAACGAAGACCTTTTTGCCGGCGCCTTTAATCTCTGAGATAAGACTCTGACGAGCAAGCGCGTGGTGCGGAATCACATACTCGACGGGCAACTGCGGCCAATGTTCGAGTTGCGCCCTAGTTTCACAGATCAATCCAAGTGGGATGGTTGCGTCGAATCCGTGCATAGAGCGCAACACTTCGGGAAGAAAAGAAGAAACCACGAAGCCGCGCGCCGGACGAAACTTCCTCAGCAACTCCGCCGTGATCGTTTCCAAGCCCGCGACCTTCAGTTCGATATCGAAGAATGCAGTTTCTTGATAGCGAGTGAGCACCTCGCGCAACACCGGCAAGGCAAGTTTTTCGCCCGAGGTCTCTGCAATCTTCAGCCCGCGGATTTCCGCATCGTGACAGATAACCGCTTGCCCGTCCTCCGCAAGCCGCACGTCAAATTCAAAACCATCGCAGCCTTGAGCCAGCGCAAGATCGAACGAAGCCAGCGTATTTTCCGGAATGGACTTCTCGGCCCGAGCGCCCCGGTGACCAAGAAGCAATGGGTGAATGTGCATAGGAACAGTGGTCAGGGACCAGGGGATAGGGGTTAGCAGTAAGTGTCGGTCCCTGACCCCTATCCCCTAAGCCCTGCCCTCAATCCAGATCGAAATCGCGAATAGGCTTGCCGGTGTCAGGAGTTTCCTTTGCCTTCTTCACCGCCTCCTGAAACTTCTTTTCCAGCAACTCGGAAGCATGTTTCTGCGCTTCCACCGATTGCCGGAAGATGGATTCGCGGCGGCTATCCTGCTCCTTCATCGCGCGGGCCGCGTCTTCCATGTCGGCGAACATCCTTGGCTTGACTGCAGCAGTGTGAGCGATCACCTCAGCGGTGCCCGTGTCAACCTTAAGCAGCGCATTGCAGCAGGGACAAGTAACCTCAATCGTGGCCGGATTTTTCGTCTTTGCCATTTTGCGAATCATACCGCAAACGGTTTGTCCTCGCGAACTTTGCGGCCATTGTCCGCGCTCTTTGCGGCTAAGGGCTCTTAATGGTCGCCCCCGAAAAGACAGCGAGTTGCTGAGTCGTCGGACCTGGATTTTCCCGCGACCGTTCACCGCTGAATCTTGATTGGAAAGATGTGAAACACACTCAGCAGTTCCCAACCCAGCAGGAAAACCGAGATCAGAACTACCATCACCGCCAGTAACTCTCCGAACGTGAGACCGCGACGATTCGGTTCGAATCGCCTCGCCGCCAGGCTGAGAATATTCAGTGTGGCGAACCCGAAGACAACTGCCCAAAGAATGTTGTAAACGCCATCGCGTCGACTGGAATGGCGCGTGGCAAATATGAGGCCAGCCGCGATCGCGGATTGAGCGCGCAACAGGCTGTGTAGCGAAAGCGCGGCGCGCGTGGTGCGCGCGAAGCCCGAGATCAACGTTGTCGAAGATAAAGCCATAGCGCGGCGAAATCACAGAAGAAAGCTTACCCGCCCAAGTGATTGCATATTACAATTTTTCCGCGCGCTGGTCACGCCGCCCTATGCTTTTCTTCGCGCCCTTCGCGGCCGTTCTTCGCGAACTTTGCGGTTAAAGGCTTCAGGCCGTGAAGTAGCCAGAGAATCTCAAGCGCGCCGCCACTGTCGCCTTCAGTAAAATAAACAGATGCCAGCGCGGCGAGTGATTTTCTTCGATGTCGGCAACACTCTTCTCTTTCCCAACAGAGCAAAGATGCTCGCTCCAATCTCAAGCGATCGTCATCCCACGATCGAACAATGGCAAGCCCTTGAGCGCAAAACAAAGAATGAATTCGACCAGGGCATGCAGAGTGGCAGTGTCGATCACGGCTTCTGGTGGACCTTTCACACGTACCTCCTCGCGGAACTAGGAGAGGACACCAGCCTCCGCAGTGCGCTGATAGAGAACACGCAGAACTCGGCGAACTGGGATCAGATTCTCCCCGGAACGCGCGAAGCACTCGACCGAATCCGCCAGAACTTTCGCATCGCCGTAATTTCCAACGCCGATGGCGGCATCGAGCGCGTGCTCTCCCGTTGCGGCATTGCCGACCGCTTCGAAAGCATCACCGATTCAGGAATTGTTGGAGTTGAAAAACCGCGCCCGGAAATTTTTGCAGCCGCGCTCAAATCCATGCAAGCGCGTGCCGACGAAAGTCTGTACGTTGGAGACGTGTATTCGGTCGACTACATAGGAGCCCGCAACGCCGGAATGGAAGCGATATTACTGGATGTAGCTGGGGCCTACCGCGATCGCGAACTGCCGCGGATAGAATCGCTGGGACAACTCGAAATCTGGTTAAAGCGCTAGCCCTATGCTCTTCTTCGCGTCCTTCGCGGATTTTCTTAGCGGACTTCGCGGTTAAAGGCTCTTGTCGTTGATTCTGACTCGCGCCAAAGGCCGGCCCACGAGAGCGGATCGCCGCTCAATGTCGCTGGTCTACAACTCCAGAATCTGATGGTCGTGGCACTCCGTGCGCAGAGTGTCATGCAAGCTTTGCAGCAGTTCGGTCCCGTGCTTCGCGACGAAATAGATGCCCGCCACACCACGCTCCTGCAAAGCGTTTTCAGGATAGAGCGCCTGACTGAGCGCTTCGGCGTGACGGCGCACTACTTCACTGCGTCGTAACTCGGCAGCCATGGCGCGCTCGTGCAGCCGGTCGAGCTGGTAATGTACTTTTGAAGCGCCCGTCTGGCAGGCTTCCACCAGGGTCGGATCGAGCTTTGTCAGCGCTTCCTTTAATCCAGAAAAGGATTCTTCCACAGACTTGTTCGCGCGCTCGAAAGCCTCCTGCAAACCTGGCGGCAGACTATGCGAGGCCAGCTTCTGCCCAAGAGCCTCGGTCCCTTGGAATGTATCTGGCACCGTGATGTCATATTTCTGCAACCAGCGCTGAACCTTGGGCTCAACCAGAGTTGCCGAAAAACGCGGTACGATCGGCGTCACCCGGCCCAGAATCTTTTCATAGACAGCGCCCGCCTGCGCAAAGTATGCCGCCTCCGCGGCGCCGCCGGTATAGGCAAGCGTAGGCAGAAGATAATCCTGCACGACCGGACGCAACAGCACATTCGGACTGAAATTTTCCGGAGCGGATGCGATACGATCCAGTAACTCAACGGACGAAAGTTTCTCCGCTCCTGGTTCGCCACCGATCACAAACTCCGCCGCCGTTCCCGACCCACCCCCGCTGACTCGGCGATGAATCGCCGTCCGAGCGCCGTCACGCATTGCAAAAAGCAGCACTGACGAGGCCGTCACTTTCACCTGCTGGGAATATCCAGCCTTCTCCAGCGCTTGACCACGATTCAGTAACGCGGCATTCAATTCCTCCGCGCGCTCAATAGCCGTTCTATAAATCGGCGCGGCAACTCGATGCAGCTCCGCATCCGATGCATCGAGCAGAATCACGCCCCACGGGCCGAACAGCCGCGCAAACAGCCGCGCAAAAGCCGTGCCCAGCGTCTCCCCCGGACGATACGACTCGCGCAACCATTGCGAAGCCTCAGAATCTCCCAACAGAGATGCGGCTTCTTCCACGATCGGCACGATCTCATCGCCCAAAAGCACATTGCTCACCGGCGCGCCCGGAACGCTGCGGCTCGAAGTCGTGAGCGTGCGCAGAAGGCCGTCAGGGCCGGGCAGCGAAACATGATTCACTTCGGCGAGATCATGGTCCGACGTGGCCAGCCAGAAAACAGGAACAGAATCGACGCCCGCCGCCGTCGCCTCTTCCGCTAATTTCACCGCCGTAAGAGCCTTGTAGATCGTGAACATTGGGCCGCCGAACAATCCCACTTGCTGCCCGGTCACAACGGCCGCCGCTCCCTGCCGCAGCCGATTGAGGTTTGCGAAAGTTTGCGCCGAAGCGCCCCAGGATTTGTTCTGTCGCTCAAGAATCGCGCTGACTCGCTCCCGGCGAGCCGGATCGTATTGAATTGCCGAGACCTCGGGCTTAGCCCATTCGTTGAAGTTTGAAGAATGCGGATAGAAAGGCTGGACGCTCGGGGAGTATGCGAGATAATCGACGAACAGCGGGCTCGTGTGCGGGACTTGAGTAAAGGGCAAACACTGCGCTTTCACCGCCGTCCCTCCTGACATCGCCGGCTAGTACAGTTCTTGCTTCTACACAATTGGACGGCTGAGATCATCGCAAGTCAACGCCCTTTTATTCCGCAGATCTGATTCTACAGACCCGATTTCACAAATCATTCTACAAACCCGGCGCCGTAGTAGAGATGCCGCAAACAGACGCAAGATGCAAGATAATAGGCATGCCCAGGAAGGAATGCCAATGAGCACCGTCGCAGTTCCGCTGAATATCGAAACGCCAATCACGCTGGAGGGCTCTGTCGTCCGCCTCGAACCGCTCCGCCGCGACCATGCTGGAGATTTCTGGAATGTCGCCAAAGATGCACTCGACGATATTTTCGAATGGATTCCTTACCGCTTGAAAACGCGCGGGGACTTTGAGCGGCTCGTACAGAAGGCTTTCGATGAGCAAAAACGCGGCGAATCGGTTGTGTTTGCGACCGTTGAACGGAACGCCGGCCGCGTGATCGGCAGCACCCGCTTCATGAACATCGATCGCCTCAATCGTCGCGTGGAGATCGGTTCCACCTGGATCGCGCCGCTGTGGCAACGCACCGCCGTCAATACCGAAGCAAAATACCTGATGCTGCGCCACGCCTTCGAAGTCTGGAAATGCTTTCGTGTCGAACTGAAGACCGACGTGCTCAATCGGAAATCGCGAAACGCAATCCTGCGCATCGGCGCAAAAGAAGAAGGCACACTACGCCGCCACGTGCTCACCTGGACCGGCCGTGTTCGCGACTCGGTCTACTTCAGCATTCTGGACAACGAGTGGCCTCAGGTGAAAGTAAAGCTGGAAGCGATGACGGCGCCGAAGTCCACATCAAAGAATGTTTGAATCCAGCCCTGCGATGAACTGAATTCCAGGTATCACTTTGCCGATCAACTTTTCATCGTTAGTTAAGAACAAGTCAGTACCGGCAACGGCAGCGCAGGCCAGATGGATGGCATCCGGCGAAGCGATATTCGTGCTCCCACGAATCCGGGCATAAGCATCTGCAGTTTCGAGAGTGAACGGGATTACCTCTGACACTACGCTTAACAATGTTGTGCGAACGTCTTCGCCCTTTGACAGGGGTGCCTTCCTGTACGCGCCCGCTAAAACTTCACCGAAAGTAACGGCGCTAGTAAGGAGCCTGTCCTCTCGCTGCTGCATTCGCGAATAAATGGATGCAACTCTCTTCGCGAAAAGAGGATTGTTGTCCAGCCAATAGATGAACAGCATCGAGTCCCAGTAAATGCGGCTCATTTCTCGTCGTCTGCGTCGCGGAACGACGCGCGTTCAGCGCGCAGGTAGGCCTCGCCACCACCATATTCGGCAAAAATATCTTTCATCGATCCCCGAAGTCGATTCCAGGATTCCTGGCGACTCAACTCAACGTCATCTTGTCTTTTGCCGACAATCTCGTATGTGAATGTGACGGTGGTGCTCTGTCCGGATGGAGGCCCAGTCTTCGAAACGATGCGAAGCCCGTGCTCCGTCAAAAACTTCTTCGATCCAAGAGCCGCGCAAACAAGCGGCACCCGATTGTTAAGCGCCAAAGCGCGGTGCACTTCCCCCACATTAATGGCCACGGTCTTCTCTCTTCGGCGACGCGCGGCAGAAATGTATTTCTCGTAGGCGTGGCGACGAACCGCATCCGAACCCGTGGTCGCTTCCGGCGCCGCGTTCTTCCTCATGCATGCTATTCTTGCATATGCATGCATAGCATGTCAAAACATAGCATCGCCAGCGCGCCTGGCGCTAAGTCTTAGCTCACCTCCGAATGGATTCGGCGGTCGACGGGTTCTCAGTCTGCTCGCCGCCGCAGAACGCCGCAGCAGCAATTTCTCACTGAGTGTGGATGGCCTGTTCTCGTCAGTCATCGAGACAGTTCACTACAGCACTTGAAACACGAGATTGCTGTTGAGAGTCGTAGTGGGCGTGGTCACTGAGATCACGCCTGTGGTCGCGCCGGTCGGCACGGTAGCTTTGATCTCGGAGCTCGATTCCACGGTGAACTTCGCGGTGACTCCGTCAACGGTGACGGCCGTAGTTCCATTGAGGTTGGTGCCGAGAATATAGACGGTGGCGCCGACTTTGCCATAGGTCGGAACCGGAGTGACGAACGGACCGAGGCCAGTGGAAAGGCTAAAGACGGTGCCTTCGTCGTAAGCACCGCCCTCGAGGGCGGTGCCGTAGAAGGTGCCATTGGTGTGCTGCACGAGCCCTGCGTAGGGAAAATCGCCGTCGGGACAGCAACCACCCGCGCCCGAGCCAAACGTGTAGAGCCAGGTGACCTCACCCGTTGGGGTAATTTTGTAGATCGCGCTAGAGACCGTGCCGTAGAAATTGCCATCGGTGGCCAGCCCCAATCCGCCCCTAGGATAGACGCCGGGATTTGCGCAATTGAAGAGGCAAAAACTATAGAGGGTCGTGAACACATTCGCGGGTGTGATCTCGAATACGGTGCCGTCATTGCCGTAAGCTCCGCCACCAGTGGCAGTCCCATAGAGATCGCCGTTCGCGGCCTGCACGACACCAGCCACCGGGGAGGTGCCGTCGTCGCAGTAAGGTTCCGAGCAAAAGTTATAAAGACTGGTGACCACGCCAGCGGGGGTCATTTCAAAGACGTTGCCGCGACCGCTGGCCTCACCGGTGGTTCCGTAGAAATTTCCGTTGGAGCCCTGAATCAAGACCCCTTCGGGATAATCGCCGTCGTAGCATTCAGAGAGGACGCAAAAGCTATAAACCGTCGTTAGCTTTCCGCCGAACGTGATCTTAAACACCGTGCCGTAGTTGCCGATGGCGCCTCCGCCGGACGTGGTTCCGTAGAGATTGCCGTCCGTGCCTTGGACCAACGTGGCCAAAGGATTTTGGCCATCGGGGCAGCCAGACTTTGCGCAGAAACTGTACAGGGTCGTCAGTTCGCCCTCGGATGTGATTTTAAAAACCGTGCCGTATCCATAGGCTCCGCCGGCAGCGGTGGTACCGTAAAAATTCAGATTGCTGGCCAGCATCAGTGCAGAAGGTGTTTTGCCGTCAGCGCATTCGGATTTTGAACAGAAGGTATAAAGCGTTGTAAGCTTGCCGGCGGTGGTAATCTTGAAGACAGTTCCGAAGTTTTCTCCGACCCCTCCCCCCGAGGTTGTACCGTAGAGGTCCCATTGAAGCCCTGCACCAGGTTGGTTTCTGGAAAGCCGTCAGTTTCGAAACTCGCCAATAGTTGGAGCGTCTGCGCGGGCGCGGCGATGACAGAGGCGACGCAGAATACCAGGGTTGGGAAGAAGGCCTGCCGGACCATCATATCTCGATCCTTCCTAGCTTCCACCGTGTTCTCGCGCGAAAGCTTTTCGAGGCAGCAATCTTACGTCCGTTCTGCGGATTGTCAATCGTGAAAAAGTTTGCATGTTTGGGGATCTGGGGCGAAGGTCCGATACATTATGCGGCCTAGCCAGCTCCGGGCTAAGTTGCCCTTCGCAAAAAACGCGTTTCTGACGAAGGAGCGAAGCCGGGGTACGCGTATCACAGCAGTCTGGATCTTGTTGGTCAAACGGAGAAAACTCGCCATACACCCATCGCCATCCCGTCCAGACGCCAGCCCAAATTTCGTAATTATCCACTTGACAGACCCA
>PLDC01000003.1 GCA_003134995.1 Acidobacteriaceae bacterium
GTGGAAGTGGCACGCCTGCCTCGGGACGTGCTGGTGGAGATTGATGTGATTGCTTTGGAATAAGAGAAAAATCTTTAAAACAGAGGGCCCTTCGGCTCCGCTCAGGGCAAGCACAGAGGATCACAGGGTAGACCGGAAAACCTGCGTGTGTTTCTCTGCTTCTTAATATTGAATATGTTTTCAGGAGGAAGCATGGTGAAGTATGTTGCGGCGCTTGTCGTCGTTCTCATGATGGCCGCAGTGTTCGTTCTGGCGCAGAGTGCGGCTAAGAACTCTGCAACTCCGAACACGGACGCTCCGACAAAAGTTACCGGAGACGGAGTGAAGACGGAATCCGGTCTGCAATATTGGGATCTGCGCGTAGGCAATGGCGAAGTGGCGAAAGAGGGCAGCCGGGTGCGCGTGCACTATACCGGCTGGCTCACCACGGGAAAGAAGTTTGATAGTTCGGTGGATGCGGGGACGCCGTTCGATTTCACGATCGGTAATGGCGAGGTCATCAAGGGATGGGAAGAGGGCGTTACTGGGATGAAAGTCGGCGGCAAACGGCAGTTGCGAATTCCGCCGGGACTTGGTTACGGCGCGGACGGTTATCCGCCCGTGATTCCGCCGAATGCTACTTTGATCTTCGATATTAAGTTGCTGGGCGTGCAGTAGAAAGGCAGGGGCTAGGGATCAGGGCTGCCTCGGTCGCGCTCATCACTTAAGACCTTGACTCGGCTTCTATGCCTTGACCACTTTGCCGCTGCGCAGACAAGAGGTGCAGACGCGCATACGCTTGGTGCTGGCGCCTACGCGGGCGTGCACAGGACGTAGATTCACGTTCCAGCGCCGCTTGGTAACGTTATGGGCGTGGCTGATGCGGTTTCCGAATTGCGGCTTTTTGCCGCAGATATCACACTGTTGAGCCATGACTGCTGTAGTTCCTTTCAGAGGCCTTTACGCAAACCTCTATTCTACCGGATTAGGGGCATCGCCGACAATCTGATGCCTGCACCGTTGTGAGTCTCGATAGATCGTAAATCGACAATCAAAACTCAACCATCTACAATTCTCTTCATGGGCGGGCTCATTCAGCCAACACGCGCCGGCGAAGAATCTGACTCCAGCCGGCGGACTATCGTTATTGCCGTGGTAGTGGTGATGGTGATCGCGGTGGTCCTGGCGCTGCTGCTTCGCAACCAGCCGAAGAACGCGTCGGGGCCGCCTGCCTACGCCGCGAACCTGAAGCTCTCTGACCTGAAGATGAGCGCCGCGGAAAATTTTGTTGGAGCCACCGTGAGCTATGTCGACGGAACCGTCACCAACTCGGGAGGCAAAACGGTTACGCACGCCGTGGTCGAAGTAAATTTCAAAGACGATATGGGACAACTCGCCCAGCGGGAAAATATTCCGCTGCAGGTGCTGAAGACTTCGGGGCCGTATCCGGAAGCCGTGGACTTCAGCGTCTCGCCGCTTGGGCCAGGACAGAGCACGACTTTTCGTCTGACATTTGAGGGCATCTCCGCGCAGTGGAACCATGCGTATCCAGACATCCAGGTCACGGATGTCGCGGTCAAGTAAAGCGGCGCCGCGGTCTACTGGATGGTCACACGGCTCTTGATGCTTTCCAGGTAGTCCATCACAAATGGGGCGAGGGCGGGATCATTTTGCAGTTTATGAATCTCGGGCAGTACCACTTCTAGGTCGATGAGCCCGCGGAAGAAAACCAACTCCCCAAGTGCGTTAATGGCGGCCGAACGTATTAAGAGCGACTCGTGACGCAAAAACTTGACTAGCTCTGCCTGGGCCCAGCGCCAATCGGGCTCGTGTTGCGCGGCGCTGTACATGGCGTTGCAAATAGCGTTCTCATCATCGCCTGCGAATGTTTCCTCCAGCTCCTTACGTGAACTTGGCTGAATCTCTATATATCTTAGTTTTTCGTTCACCGGGCAGGCGCCTCCTTTCGCTGGGTTCCAGTAGAATGCCTTTCATGTCGGATGTAAAGCCATTCCGTTTGACGGAGTCGGTGAAAGCTGCGGGTTGAGCTTCTAAGCTGAGTCCGGCGGCGCTGGACACGGTGCTTGGGAAATTAGCCCGGCAACACGACCCCAATGTTCTAGTCGGCTTTGACCACGCCGACGACGCCGGAGTGTATCAAATCGCGCCCAACCAGGCGCTGGTGCAGACGGTAGATTTTTTCACGCCGGTGGTTGACGATCCGTATGTCTTCGGCCAGATCGCCGCGACCAATGCGCTGAGCGATGTTTACGCGATGGGAGGAAAGCCGCTCACCGCGCTGGCTTTGGTGTGTTTTCCGGAAAAGGCGGATCTGGAAATTCTCCACGGAATTCTGGCCGGAGGTCTCTCGAAGATGGTTGAAGCCGGATGCACCGTGATCGGCGGCCACAGCATTCGCGATGAAGAAACCAAGTTTGGATATTCCGTCACCGGACTCATCGATCCGAAAAAAGTTCTGGCCAACGCCGGGGCGCGGCCGGGCGATGCTCTCATCTTCACCAAGGCGCTGGGCACGGGCGTGATTTCCACTGCAATCAAGAAAGGGAAAGCGGAACCCGCGTGGATTGACGCTGCAGTTCAATCCATGACTACGCTGAACAAGCGCGCCGCGGAAGTAATTCAGCAGGGGAACTTCCCTGTTCACGCGATGACCGATATCACCGGCTTTGGCCTGATCGGACATGCCCGAGAAATGGCGCTGGCCAGCAATGTCGCGTTGCGATTGTTTTCGAAAAATATCGCAGTGCTGCCTGGAGCTTTGGAGTGCATTCGCGCGGGCTGCATCCCTGGCGGATTGAACAACAACCGCGAATTTGCCGAATGCGTCGTCAATTACGAAGCGAGCGTAAGCAATGAACTCAAGGCTCTGCTTTTCGATCCTCAGACTGCCGGCGGGCTTCTTATTTCGATCGCCGAGAATCATTGCCAGAAGCTTGTCTCCGAACTGCAACGCGCTGGAGTGCCGGCGCGCCACATTGGCGATGTGATCGAAGCGAAGAAGCCTTTAATCCGCGTCATTTAATTAGCCCTTCGTCTGATATCTTTGACTTTCCGTTTTCTCACTTACATGTCCAGCGCGCCAAAGCCGAGCCAATTAGCCGTGATGCTTGCCTTTGGCCTGGTGTATCTGTTTTGGGGATCGACTTATCTCGCGATCGATATCGCGGTCCAAACCATTCCTCCGGCGCTGATGTGCGGGGTGCGATTTTCGATTGCGGGCGTGGTGATGCTGGTGGTGTGCGCTTTGACGGGGCGCAGGATTTGGTATTCGGCCCGGCAGATTGCGCTTGCGGCCGTCGTGGGTATTTTATTGCTGATGGGCGGCAACCTCACTTTATCGTGGGCGGAGCTTTCGGTGCCCTCGGGATTGGCGGCATTGATCGTCGCTATCACGCCGTTGTGGTTTCTGGTGCTGGACTCGTTACTGCTGGGGCATCATCGAATTTCGTGGCGAGGCAAAGCGGGGTTGGCGCTGGGGATTGCGGGACTGTTCGTATTGTTCTGGCCGGAGTTGCATTCGAGAACGGCGTTGGGACGTCGCGAATTGTGGGCTTCACTGGGGCTGATTGGCGGGTCGTTCTTGTGGGCGTTGGGGTCGGTGCTGTCGAAACGCTGGCAGTCTGGGATGGATGTATTCAGCGCGACGGCGTGGCAGGTGACGGCGGCGGGTTTGGCAAACTTTTTATTTGCTGTGGCGGCGGGAGATTTCTCGCGAGTCACGTGGACGCCGCGCGGGTTGGGCGCTGTGCTGTATCTGGTGGTATGCGGATCGTGGATCGGATACACCGCTTACATCTGGCTGCTGGAGCATGTGCCGACCTCGAAAGTGTCGACTTACGCTTATGTGAATCCGGTGGTCGCGGTGTTTCTGGGATGGTTAATTCTGCACGAACGCGTCGACCGGTTCATTGTGATGGGGAGCGTCATTGTGGTGCTGGCGGTGATTCTGGTGACCAGCGCGAAGGTGAAGGAGAAAACAGTCGCCGAAGACTTACCGGCTGTGGAAGCGGCGGGGTAAGCGAGTATGCCGCCATTTTCGACGGGCGCGCGAGAGCGGGATTTTGGGTGCTAGCGCCTGATAATGACAGTTATCCGAGTTCTTGCGTTATGCACAGTAGAATGGTCACATGCTAAGGATTGTTCCACACGGCTTCATCGTTCTAATTTTGCTCTCGTCTCTTGCCTGCAAAGCCAGTTCAAAGGGCGAAATACACGGAATCAACGTATCACCGGACGGCAAGCTACTCGCCGTCACTTTCGTGAAGGACAAGTCGTTCTTTATCTACCGCATCCCCGTTGACACAGGTCGCGCAAGTCGCATTACGCAAAATGAAAGCGGCGAAGAGGGCGGAGTCACGTTTTCTCCGGACGGAAAGTTGATGGCGTACTCATATGTACCAACAGATGGGCATCAGCGGATAGTAGTCATGAACGTGGACGGCTCAAGTCCTCGCTCTTTTGCCGAATCCGGTACAGCTAACCTTTACGCGACATTTGCCCCCACAGGAACGACGATTTATTTCGCTCGATCCTATCCGCCACCTAATTACCACGAATGGGACATTTTCTCGATGCATCTTGACGGGAGCGACGTGCGGCAACTAACCCATGAAAACTTCTATCACATCAGCCAACCCTCCATTGCTCCCGATGGAAAGAGCATGGTGTTGCTGACTGAAGGGTTTGACGGCCCGCATCGGATCGCCGTTTATTCACTCGCACATCCCGAGAGGCCTACTCTGTCGCTTCAACCGCACGTGCCCGGAGAACCTGGAGGCGGCCCAATCTTTGCGAATCCTCAATACCTTCCCGACGGCAAGAACATCCTCTTCATGGCTGCGAGCAACGGTAAGCATGGTTTCGATTACGACATCTATCGTCTAGAAATCGCCACTGGGCTTCTCGACAGGCTCACAACTGGAAACGGTTTTGCGAGTGATTTGTGTGTTTTTCCAGATGGCAAAACCGCTATTTTCCAAAAGTGGCATTCAGCTTGGCACGGTACACCGAATGTAGGGGAGTTCTATTTACTCGATGTATCAACCCACAAAACAAGGCCCTTCACTGTCACCGGCCTTAACTGAACGTGCCAATCAGCGTTAACTGGTGACGCATCGCTTTAACACTCATCATGGCCTTGTTATGCTCGGCACTTGAGTGTAACGGCCTGATTTTCGCCAACTGTCCAATACCACGTAGAATGCTTCTACCTGGAGACTCAATGCAAAAACGAATTGTCCTTGCTACATTTCTCACCCTGTTGGCTACTGCAAGTTTCGCTCAGACGGGCGGAGCCAAAGACAGTCCCCCGGCCTCAACCACGTGCGATCTCGGCGGAGGCAAGACCATCAAGACTGACTATTCGAGTCCGCGCATGAAGGGCCGCAAGATCTACGGCGGACTCGTGCCTTTCGGCGCGGTCTGGCGCACCGGGGCCAACGAAGCCACAACCTTCGTCGCCACCTCCGATGTGAAAGTTCACGACAGGCTCGTACCCGCGGGCAGCTACACGATGTTTACCGTGCCCAACGGCGACAAGTGGACTCTGATCATCAACAAGAAAACGGGCGAGTGGGGTATCCCGTACAAATATGAGAGCGACGAACTCATCCGTGTAGACATGGCCGTTACCAGGATCGACCCGCCTGTGGAGAACCTCGTCATCGAATACGACAAGATGGGCGCCGAGGATTGCACGCTGACGATCGACTGGGAAACGACGCGCGCTTCGGTTCACATCACGCGGGGGGACAGACCCGAAGGGATGGATTAGCAATGCGATATGTCCAGTGAGAAGACCGGTTGGTGTCTATTTCGCGGCTTCTTCGTCCTCTTCCTCGCTGGTCGCCAAATCGACGGAGTGGCCGCGAATCAAGTAGGTCCGCTTTGTCGACTGACTCGCCTCGAAGGTGACGCGGGCAGGAGCTCGCTGCCAGTCCGGTACTTTGCAGGCTGAATCGGGAATCTGCTGAGTGTCGGCCTCCGCTTTCACTTCTCCTACCAGCCACTTCACTATCGGCTTGCGGCGATTGATCTGCGCCACGACAGCAAAGATCTTTTTTCCGTCATCCGAGACGCCGCAGTAGGCGGCATAATCTCGGTACCAACTCGCGGAGGAGTAGAAAGCATCGAACTCTGGAAGATTGAGGGGCGAGACGTGGCCGGTAGTGCGGTCGACTAGAAGCCATCCGCCCGGCTGCCATTGCCAGTGCTGAGGCGAGGCGGGTTCCTGCGGAAGGCTGTCGTTGATACGGAAGGCGCGGCGGACCACGAACACGCGGTCGGTTACATCGTGAGCTGCGCCGAGCGTGAATTCTTTGACGCGGGCGTCAACGAGGAGTGGCCGAACTTTTAAGGTAAGCGGCTTGTCGTCAGCTGCTACGGTGTTAGGTGACCACGGGACTGAAGTCCATTTACCGAAAGTGATCACGTGAGGTTTCGTCACGCCACCGGCGATTGCTGGCAGGAGTAGTAGGAGCGGCAGCACAAGCCGAGATTTCAGAATGCGGATCATGGCCGAGGTTAAGCAGAGAACGGTATGGAGTACAAGGTTAGAGGTCACAAATCTCGAATGATTTCGAAGCAGGTTCCGAAGTGGGACAGGGCGCGCGAAAAGGGTGCGATTTACCCGTATCGTCGCGTCGTGCGACGATACCGCCACTCTGGAATTGCAGTAGAATTAAAGGGTCAAGTCCTGCGCGATGAGTGTTCCTCACAATTCCCGTCCGGCTGTCAGCGGTGAAGGCCGGGCAACTTCCCATCGAGAAACGGGTTCGGATCAGCATATGACCTTGTTGGCCATGAGACGTCAGGCTGCACGCATTCTGGTGGTGGATGACCATCCCACGATTGCCGGGCTGATGAGCCAGTTGCTGGCGCAGCGCGGCTACGATGTGGTGACGGCGGCGAATGCGGAGCAGGCCGAAGCCGAGGTGCGGCGGCACGCTCCTGACTTGATTTTGTCGGATGTACGCATGCCCGGCAAGTCAGGCTATGAGTTGTGCCGTGAACTGAAGGCTGATCCGGCAACCCGGCTGATTCCTTTCGTGCTGATCACAGGATTAAGCGACAGCTCGGACAAGGTGCGCGGCATTGAAGCCGGCGCGGACGACTTCCTGAATAAGCCGGTGCTGGCCGAGGAACTGACGGCGCGGGTGAAGTCGCTGCTGCGGGTAAAGGAATTCACTGACGAACTGGAGACCGCAGATTCAGTGCTGTGCACGCTGGGGCTGGCCGTGGAGAGTCGCGACCCTTATACAGAGGGCCACTGCGAGCGGCTGGCATCGTACGGTGTGGATTTGGCGCGGCATTTGGGTCTGGATACGGATTCGATTGTGGCTTTGCGGCGCGGCGGATATTTGCATGACCTGGGCAAGATCGCAGTGCCGGATGCAATTCTGAAGAAAGGCACGGACCTGACGCTTGCCGAGTGGGAGATTATGAAGCGGCATCCGGTGACCGGAGAGAATATCTGCAAGCCGCTGAAGTCGTTGCGACTGGTGCTGCCGATTATCCGGCATCATCATGAGCATGCCGATGGGTCAGGATATCCGGATGGTTTGCGGGAGGGGGAGATCCCGCTACTGCCGCGGGTTTTGCAGGTTGTGGATGTCTACGATGCCCTGCGCACCGCGCGCCCTTACAAGCCCGCGCTGGGGCACGATGAAGCCGCGCACACTATGCGCGAAGAAGCCCGCCAGGGCTTGTGGGACGCGGAACTGGTGAATGAGTTTTTCGGCATGCTGGCTGAGAAACGCAGCGTCGCGTGAGGACGGGCAGTTCTCGGTTCTCAGAGTTGTCTCATAAACCGGTTCCGGAAGGGCACGACTTCACTTCCTTATTCTCAGTTTCCTTGGGCAGCTCCTTCCGAAGTACAATTACAAAGCCTTTTTTGGCAACTGGATTGAGGCTCAAGACATCTTAAGCATTCGCTCACGGCCTTTGGATGGCTGGTGCGGCGCGGAAATCCTAATTGACGGACATTACTTACAGCATCGTTATTCCGGCTTACAACGAAGGTGAGCGGCTGGGCGCAACTCTCGAAAAGGTGCTGGCCTACGTTCGTTTGCAGGGATGGAATGCCGAAGTCATCGTGGTGAATGACGGATCGCGCGACAACACGGTCGATTTGGTGCGGGCGTTTGCGGCGAAAGATCCCGTGCTGCGGTTAGTCGAGAATCCCGGCAATCGCGGCAAAGGCTATGCCGTGCGCAATGGAATCCTGAACTCGCGTGGCGAGATCGTGGTGTTTAGCGATGCGGATCTGTCTTCGCCTATCGAAGAGATGCCGAAGTTGCTGTCGGCGCTCGCGGCCGGGGCAGACATTGCGATCGGCTCGCGCTGGCTACAGGCCGACTTGCAGACGCAGCGGCAATCGCTGCATCGGCAACTGTTTGGAAGAATCTTCAACGGGCTGAACCGAATGATCTTGGGCTTGAAGTACAAAGATACGCAGTGCGGATTCAAAGCGTTTACCCGCCGGGCCGCTCAGAAAATTCTGCCACTGCAGCGCATCGAGCGTTGGGGCTTCGATCCGGAAATTCTTTTCCTCGCGCGCAAGTTTGGATTTCGCGTAGCCGAAATCCCCGTGCGCTGGGGACACGTAGGCGGGACCAGAATCAATCCTGTGATAGATGGGGCGCGCATGTTTCAAGAGATGGTGCGCATCCGCTGCTATGACCTGGGCGGCAAGTATGACGGCGGTGACGTGGTGGCAGTTCCAGCCGTGAAGACTCTGCCGGGAAACCCTGCGCCTAGAGTTTGACAGTCAGGCTGATCTTCGCTTTGCGGCCGCCAATTCCTTCACTGCTCCAACCACTTGAGATCCCATGGCGGAAGTTGATTTCGGTGTCTCTCCCACTCTAATCAGATCGGCAGTGCGAGAACCCTCATTCAGCACTGCACTCACGGCGTTTTCGATGCAACTCGCCTCGCGCTCCAATTCAAAAGAATGGCGCAACATCAGGGCGACGGAAAGAATTGCGCCCAGGGGATTCGCGATTCCCTTGCCCGCGATGTCGGGCGCGGAACCGTGGACGGGCTCGTACACGCCGACCGGGCCGCCAATGCTGGCAGAGGCGAGCAAGCCCAGCGACCCAACAACTCCGCCGGCCTGGTCCGACAGAATGTCGCCGAACATGTTTTCGGTGAGGATCACATCGAAATCCTTCGGACGCTGCACCAGCGACATCGCGGCCGAATCCACGTACATGTGAGAAAGTTGCACGCCGGGATAATCTTTCGCGCAGCGCGTAACGACTTCGCGCCACAGACGCGAACACTCGAGAACGTTGGCTTTGTCGACCGACAGAACTTTCTTCCCGCGCTTCATTGCCAGGTCGAAGGCGACACGAGCGATGCGCTCGATCGCCGGTTCGCCATAAGTCATGGTGTTGATGGCGATGCGGGAACCGGGATCGCCTGTGATCGAACGCGGTTCTCCGAAGTAAAGTCCTCCGAGCAGTTCGCGGACGATCATTATGTCGGTGCCGCGAACCAGATCTGCGCGCAGTGGCGAGCAATCTTCGAGCGCCGGAAAACAAATCGCGGGACGCAGGTTCGCGTAGGCGCCGAGTTCGCGGCGAAGACGAAGCAATCCGGCTTCAGGACGAAGGTGGTTGGGATAATGATCGAACGCGGGGCTGCCCACGGCGCCGAGCAGGACTGCCGAGGATGTGAGACAGGCTTTTATTGTGTCGGCCGGCAGGGGATCGTTCGACGCGGCCAATGCTGCGCCGCCGATGGTCTTCTGCTCGAGCTCAAGGTGATGTCCGAAAGCTTCGGCAACTGCTTGCAGAACTAAAACGGCTTGTTCCGTAACTTCGGGGCCGATGCCGTCGCCGGGGAGGATAGTTAGTTTCAGGAGCATGAAGAGATTTGGTAATTGAGGAATTTTGTAATTATGTAATTTTAGCCGAATCGTGCGTAAGTTGTGGCCGAGCCAGACTTCAAATTACTCAATTACCAAATTACAAAATTACCCAATCCCCTACACGCCCCAGAGATAGTCTTCCTGCTGCTGATCGTGGTTGCGATCGGCAGCGATAGGCAGCGGCAAACCGAATGTGTGGGTTTGCGACGCCATGGGAAATGGCAGCGGCGGTTCGGCTGCTGAGGCCGAGGCTCCGGCTGCAGCAGCGATAGCAGTAGGAAGCGGCTCAAACAGCGGAGTCGCCGATGCCGCGGGCTTGTGCGTATCGCGGATCAATTCCAGCAGATGATGATCTTCCACCTTCTTGATCTTGTCGGCCAACCGTACAAAGCGGCGATAGATGTCATCAAGCGCCCGGCGATCGAACTGGTAGCCAAGCTGTTCGCAGCGAATGGCAAGTGCGTGCCGGCCGGAGTGCTTGCCGAGCACGAGTTTAGAATCGGGCACGCCGACCGACTGCGGCGTCATAATTTCATAGGTCAACGGATTCTTGAGCATGCCATCCTGATGGATGCCCGCTTCGTGGGCGAAGGCGTTGCGTCCGATGATGGCCTTGTTGGGCTGCACGGGTACGCCGGTGATTTCGCTCAGCAACTGGCTGGCAGGGAACAGATGCTCGGCGTTAATGGCCGTTTCATACGGATAGCGATCGTGGCGCACACGCATCGCCATGACAATCTCTTCGAGCGACGCATTGCCGGCACGCTCACCGATTCCATTGATAGTGCACTCGACCTGGCGGGCTCCGGCGGCGATCGCAGCCATGGTGTTGGCGACGGCCATGCCGAGATCGTTGTGGCAGTGAGCGGAGATAGTAACGTTCTCGATTCCCCTGACGCGGCCGCGGATGGTTGCGATCAATTCGCCGAATTCGGAAGGCACGGTGTAGCCGACAGTGTCGGGAATATTCAGCGTGGTTGCTCCCGCATCGATGACAGCTTCGAGCACCTGGCACAGAAATTCAGGATCCGTACGCGTGGCATCTTCGGGAGAAAATTCAACGTCATTGCAAAGCGACTTGGCGAACGCAACCGCTTCGCGGGCCTGCGCGAGACACTCCTCGCGCGTAATGCGCAGCTTGTACTTCAAGTGAATGTCTGAAGTCGCGAGGAAGACATGAATACGTGGTCGTGCCGCATCTTTCAGCGCTTCCCATGCGCGCTCGATATCAAGGCGGCAGGCGCGCGCGAGTCCCGCAATGATAGGACGGCGGATCACTGCAGCGATCGTCTTCACCGCCGCGAAGTCGCCATCCGAGGCGATGGGAAATCCGGCCTCGATCACGTCCGCGCCGAGACGGTCGAGCTGATGCGCGACGCGCAACTTTTCCTGCAGGTTCATGCTGCAACCAGGCGACTGTTCTCCGTCGCGCAAGGTGGTGTCGAAAATCGTGATGCGGACCTGCTCGATAGACATGAGTCTTCCTTCGAAGAAAATGATGCCCCTTACAGCTATGTCTATGGTACGGTGCGGAAAGGCTGAAGCAAAACTTATAATTCTTCACTGATCATTAGATAAGCTTCTATGATAAGATTTGCTAATGAATAGTGAAGTTATATAAGGGTATTGAGATGGAGCTTTCGCAACTGGAAGTCTTTCTAGCGGTAGCGCGTGAGCACCGCTTCTCCCGCGCTGCCGAAAAACTTCACCGCACCCAGTCCGCGGTGAGCCAGACCATCCGCAAACTTGAGGACGAATTGGGCGAGGCACTGTTCGACCGTTCCTCGCGCGAAGGCATTCTCACCGACGCGGGCCAGGTGCTCTATGAGTATGCCGAGAAGCTGCTGAACCTGCGCCAGGGCGCTCACGAATCGCTGGCCGAGCTGCGCGAGCTGCAAAAGGGCAAGCTCGTGATCGCGGCCAATGAGTTCACCGCGCTTTATCTGCTGCCGGTGCTGGCCGAGTTCCGCCGTCTGCATCCCATGATCAAGATCACCGTGCAGCGGGCGCTGGGCAGCCACATTCCGGATGACGTACTGCAGCACAGCGCCGAACTTGGCGTGCTCTCCTATAAGCCGGAGGAGCCGCGGTTGCATTCGATCGTCACTTATCTGGATGAACTGGTGCTGGTAGTGCCTCCGAAGCATGCGCTGGCCTCGGCGCGCGAGGTCAGCATCCGGCAACTGGGGGCGGAGTCATTCGTAGCGCACATTGTTTCGTCGCCCTATCGCGAGAAAGTTCTGCAGACATTTCAAAAACACAAGACACCTCTGCACATGGATCTGGAGTTGCCGACTTTGCAGGCGATCAAGCAGTTCGTCGCGCTGGGAAGCGGCGTGGCGCTGATGCCGGAAATCAGCGTGGAAACCGAAGTGGCTCGCGGAGAACTAGTGAGAATTCCAGTGCGCGAATTGCGCGTGCAACGCAAACTACGTCTGATTTACCGCAAAGAAGCCGGACTCTCGCACGCGGCCCGGGCGTTTCTGAAAGTAGCGGAGGCTGTGGCGTTGGAGCGCGCCGGGCGCTATCGCTTTCAACGCGAGAGCTAAGATCAGACCGCACACCGTTCTATAATCGAAAGCATGCGGCCGGTGTTGACATCAAGCTTCTCGAAGTGGTGGTTCAAAGGCGCGCTCTCCCGTTTCCTGATTGTCTTATGCGCAATCACGACGGTCACGCTTTGCCTGGCTGCCAAGGATTTTGTGAAGGCCGAAGCCAAGCCTGCGCAAACCTATCCGGCGCATGACGACCACCCCAACGAGAAGGTCGCGATCGCCGCCGATCCCTACGACACCGCCGAGAAGGCGAAGATATTCTCGGTGAAATTTCACGACCACGGATTCCTGCCCATCTTTTTTGTAGTGACCAACAACGGCAACCAGCCTATCTCAATCGCAAACCTACAAGTGACGCTGACCACTGCCGATCGCGACAAGCTGACGCCGACCGTGCCCGAAGACATCTATCGCCGTATTACAAATCCTCATCCCAACACGAATCCGATTCCACTTCCCATTCCGCAAAAGAAAGTGAAGGGCACGATCAGCGAGAAAGAAAAGGCCGAAGTCGAATCGTCACAATTCGTCGCCAAGGCCGTTGAACCCCACGCCACGCAATCGGGATTCTTCTTCTTCGATGTGGAAGGCATCACCGCGCCCCTGGCCGGCGCGCACATCTATGTGAGCGGCGTGAACGATGCCAAGGGCGGCGAACTGATGTACTTCGAGCTTCCGCTCGACAAATACCTGAATCCGCCGCAGAAGATGAACTGATCAGTGGTCTGACCAGAGCGTAGCGCATCACACTGCCCGGCATTGGAGAAGCCATGAGTAGCCACAACAAGACGAGCTGGATTGTTTGGGCTGTTCTGCCCGCTCTTGTCGCCGCGTTGCTCAGCGCGGCGCAGGCCTCCACGTCGAAAGGCGCGCAGGCACAGCTGAACACTCTGCTTCTCGGCAAGGATGTAAAAGCTCTCGTGGATCTACCCGCGTCCAAAGATGGTCTGGATGTGTACTTTATCCCTTCCTCGAACAAGCACGTCGACAGTCGCGGCGTCGATATGGAAGAGATGACCAAGTGGCTCAAGGCCAAGAGAGCGGGTGTGGAGCGCGACGAATGGGCGACCATCACAAACGTTAAGATCGACAGCGACAAAATCGAGATCCATCTCGAAGGCGGCGAGGGACGCCGCGGCAGCAAACACGCCAGAGGCTCCCGCCTCAATCTGAAGTTTCAGAAAGATCTCAAGGACTCCGACATCGCTCCGCAAAACATCCTGAGGTTCATGTCGAGATTGCTCGACGTAAGCCGCATCGAGCTGATGCTCGAAGAAAAAGGCATGCCCGCCGAACTGCGCAAGGCCATCGAATCCCACACCGTGGTCGAGAATATGACCTACCAAATGGTGCTGATCGCTTTCGGCGATCCTGATGAGAAAAAAGTCGATGACGTCGATGCCAACAACCTGAAAGAAACCTGGTTTTACCTGAAGAGTGGCCACAGGTGGGTGATCCACTTCGAGAATGGCAAAGTGGCGAAGACCCAGGTGTTCTGAGGCGCGCGGCCCGCGCACCGGATCCGTAACGGGCAAGAAAGACGCCAAACACACTGCGCTGATGAACTTCGAAATTCCGCTGGAGAGCTAACCGATCCGTGACAGCCGTAACCCGCATGTCGAAACCCCTGACGCTGGCCGCCATGAGTCTCGGCTTCGTGGTAGTGCAACTCGACGTCACCATCGTGAATGTGGCCCTGCCCCACATCGGATCATCGCTGGGCGCGGGAGTCGCCGGACTTCAATGGGTCGTCAATGCATACACCCTGGTTTTCGCAGCAGTGATTCTGACCGCAGGCGCGCTTGGCGATCGATTCGGCGTCAAGCGCTGCTTTATCGTTGGTTTTGTTGTTTTCACGCTTGCCTCGATGGGCTGCGGTTTCGCCCCAAACCTGGCGGTACTCATTTCTGCGCGCGCCATTCAAGGGCTGGGCGCTGCCATTCTCGTCCCGTGCTCGCTGGCCCTGCTCAATCATGCCTTTCATGACGAGCGCGAGCGCACCAGGGCCATCGGAATATGGGCGGCAGGCGCCAGCGCTGCGCTTGCCGCTGGACCGGTCGTGGGCGGCGGTCTCATCGCGAGCATCGGCTGGCGCAGCATTTTCTTCGTCAATCTCCCGTTGGGCGCTGTCGGTATATGGCTGACCGGGCGCTATGCGGAGGAGTCCGCCCAAACTCGCAACCGCTCTCTGGATCTCGCCGGGCAACTCATCGGAATGCTCGCCCTGGCTGACTTGGCCGCGGCCATGATCGAAGGCGGCGCGGTTGGCTGGACCCACCCACTCGTCCTGATCGCGTCCCTGCTCTTCGTATTCGCGGCTGCGGCGTTTGTGCTTGTGGAGATCAAGAGTCCGAGTCCAATGCTGCCGTTGTCCCTCTTCAAGAATCGAACCTTCAGCGCAGCAACTCTGATCGGTTTGCTGATGAACGCCGCGTTTTACGGTCTGATATTCATGTTCAGTCTGTACTTCCAGCAGGTCAAACATTACACTCCGTTGGCCACGGGAATGGCATTTCTTCCCATGACCGTGGTTGTGTTGCTCGCCAACCTGTCAGTGGGGCCGATCACCAAAAGGCTCGGCTTGCGCGCGCCGATATTGATCGGCCAGGCGCTGCTCGCAATCGGATGTCTAACCCTCATTGGAATTGGCCAGAATACTTCCTACAGAGCACTAGCCGCGCAATTGCTGGCAATGGGTGTGGGAGTGGGGTTGACCGTCCCGCCCATGACCTCTGCGCTTCTGGGAACCGTTAGCGCCAAGCTGTCTGGCGTTGCCTCCGGCGTGCTCAACGCCTCGCGCCAGGCCGGCAGCGTCATTGGCGTCGCGCTGTTCGGCTCGTTCATCGAACGCCACCATCCCTTCATTCCCGGAATTCGGATGGCGCTAATGATCTCGGTAGGCGTCCTTCTCGCCGGATGCTTGTCCGCATTTCTGATCCAGCCGGAAAAGCACGGAACGAAAAAGCATTCGGCTTAATCGGGCGCTCGCCGGACCTGAGAGGGACCGAGCGAGTAGAGGACTGGGTCGGGCAGGCTGTGACTTGGTTCAAGAAAAATCCGGATATACCTTTGACAAACCTTGCGCCCTTTTGCAGTTGATCTGCATCTCACTTGGCGTGGGCCGGTAGCTCAGTTGGCAGAGCGCCGGGTTCAGTTCTTCGAGAGCGGCTCAGGCATCTCGGAGGTCGCGGGTTCGAGTCCCGTCCGGTCCACCACAATCAAGTTTTAGAGTCGCTCTCGCCTAGCCCGCCTTTTTCGGCGGGCTTTGGCTTCTCTGCTTCTTCTTGCTTGGCTTCTTTGCTTCCGGTTTTGTCTCCAGTGCTGCCGGCACTGTCTGCCTGAAGTCCAACGGAATCTTTAGTTTTTCCATCTTCCGTTTCATCCTTCTTAGCCTCTGGGAACAGTAGTCCGGTTTCTCGTCTTGCTTGCTCCTCAGCTTGTCGCTTGGGGTCTGGGGCGGGGGGAAGCGGCAGATCACAAATGCGAATCACTTTCAGTTTGAGTCTTTTCCCGAGCGATTCAATATCGGTATCGTCTGAATAGATCGCAGTTACTGGCTCCGCTTTCCCGATAGAGGCGATCTGAATATCGAACTTCACCTTTGCCCATGTCGCCCACGGCTGAGATTTGTTTTCGTTCTTGATTTGCGCGATTAGCTCGCCAGCCTCGATTGCGGCTTTCATCCCAAAGGGAATAATCTCGAATCGATAACTGTCAGACAGAATGCTGAGATACTTAAACCTTCCTTTGCCAGCCCTGACCAGAATCTCAGCGAGAGCCGGAGCCGGAACTCCAATCACTTGATCGGCTACATTCAAAGTAGCAATCAAGTGATCCACCCGCTCCCGAAACTGGGAAACTAGTTTGTTATCCCTGTCTTTCGCGGGTTCCGGACTGGGATGCAGATACACAATCAGAAAACTGGCATCGAAGATAATCATTGGGTAGGCTCGTCCTCCCCATGTCGCATTCTCCGCAACTCCTCTAGCGGATCTTTGACACTAGACCACTCGCTTTCGACGGCGCGAAGTTTATCGATTGTCGTACCGATGTTGTCTTCGGATAGCGGATCTGGGTCGAAGGACTGGATCGCAAATCTCGTTTGTTCCCACTCGTGATCTGGATTGCGATACCAGACCGCGATTCCGTGTACTCGGATGACTTGGAGGTAGTACCCGGATAATTGTTTGGAAAGCGCTTCGCTTGTCTCGCAATAAATCATCTTCTTGTCGGCGCGTTCCAACCAAATGGGGATGGTGTCACCTTTGCCCCCAACGCGCCGAAGTCTGCCGACAACTGTGGCCCGCTCTTTGATCGGGCCATACGTTTCAGGGGCTCCCTTCTTTACGCCAGGGAATGCGATTACGTTCGTATTTCGCAGTACATCGTGAATGTATCCACTTCCTTGATCCTTCTTAAAGCGTGCGTCGATTCGACCGTATGCTTCGACGGCATCAGGTTCGCCAGTACCAGCAGCGGCACCGTGAATGCGATGAAAAATTCTGCCCTCTTCAGCTTCATCGTAGAAGATGACTGGCTGGGCGCTACCATCTTTCACGCCGATGAGGTGAACGCTTTCTTTATGCCCTAGCAGCGTTGCCAGATCAAGGAGGTACTCCGCAAGACGGGACATGGGTATCGTCGTGGGGGTAAAGTCCACGCCGTCGATCTTCCCTTCAATTGTGAATCGGAGTTCTTTGAAACTAGGCATATCGGCCCCAATGATACACTTCTCCTACGTCATAGCGATGACGGAATCACCCGGCCCGGCCATCACGTCGGGCCTTCTTTTGTCCCGCATTGCCGGGTGCCCTATGTTTCGCTTCTTTTGCGAAACGTGGATTTCCGCGGGCCCATCCCCGCGCAGGCTGACAGAAAAATCAGGCTTAATCATTGGCCAAGAGAACCTCAGGGGTGTTTGCTCGCAACCGCGAGCAGCTTCAAAGTTGCCTCGCGCGGACGCCGCACTCCCTGCTCCCAGCTTTCCACCGCGTTAACACTAACGTTAATAATCCGCGCGAAGCCTGCCTGGCTCACGTTGAACGATTGCCGTATCGTGCGAATTTGCCCCGGCGTCAGCGGCTTCGGCGGGGGCGGCAACTGGCTAACGCGCAACCCGGTTTTCTTCCCCTGCTCGTAATCGAGCGCGTCTGATAAAGCCTGCCTCAGCTCACCGAAAACCCGCACTTTCTTCCTCTTAATCCCCTTGAGTTTCATTGAAGGTATTATCAAAATCCGCGTCGGCCCTCCAGTTCCCTGCAACGTCTCGAATTCCCTTGACTCCGACCCTCAAACCTGCAATCCTATCTCTCTAAGCATTCGATCTTTGAAATAAGAATAGCAACGAGATAACTACCCTGAATGCAATATTTTACGGGCCGGGCACCTGATTCCACGGGCTTTCGCCGCTAGCAAGGCTGGCTAAGTCCTATGAATGGAATATTTTGCAGGCAAGTTCTTTGCTTTCAATATTTTAGCCGGATTCAATGCACATCGAAAGCCGCTAACTAGCTGATTCCAGAGATTTTACGCGGATCGATCCGTAATTTTTTGATCCAGATCAAATCAGCAGGGATGGAGTCCTCGGTGGGGTCTACTCAGCGATCTCCGCGGCGGTTCTTCGCGTCCTCTGCGGTTAAAGGCTTTTGACTTGGGTGATCGGCTTGTCGACTCAGTCGAGCCTTATAATCCCGAGATGCCGACTTCCGTCGCCCATGTCACCACCTATGAGCCGGTCATTGGACTCGAAGTGCACGTTCAGCTGCTGACGGCTTCGAAGATTTTCTGCTCCTGCTGCACGCGCTTCGGCGCTGCGCCGAACACGAATGTTTGTCCAGTCTGCCTGGGTATGCCTGGAGCTTTGCCGGTGCTGAACCGCAAGGCGGTCGAGTTCGCTACGCTGGCCGCGATGGCGCTGAATTGTCGCATCCATGAGACTTCGATCTTTGCGCGCAAGAATTACTTCTATCCTGACCTGCCGAAGGGCTACCAGATTTCGCAGTATGACAAGCCGCTGGCCGAGCATGGATATATAGAAGTGCAAGCTTCGAAGACGGACGCCGGCAGTGAGAAACTGAGAACTGAGAACCGAGAACTGAGAACTAGACGCATCGGTATTACTCGCGTGCATCTCGAAGAAGACGCGGGCAAGAGCCTGCACGAGGGCTTTCCCGACTCCGACGAGAAGACTGCCATCGATCTCAACCGCGCTGGCGTGCCGCTGATCGAGATTGTCAGCGAGCCCGACATTGCCACGCCGGACGAGGCTTACGAGTACCTGACGCGCTTGAAGGAGATCATTCTCTACACCGGCGTGAGCGATTGCAACATGGAGGAGGGATCGCTGCGCTGCGATGCCAATGTCAGCGTGCGTCCGCGCGGGCAGAAGGAGTTGGGGACGAAGGCCGAGATTAAGAATGTGAACTCGTTCCGCTTCATCCGCGAGGCGCTGGTCTACGAGATCGCGCGACAGATCGAAGTGATCGAGGGCGGCGGCAAGATCGTGCAGGAGACGCGCCTCTACAATTCGCACGAAGGTAAAACCTACAGCATGCGCTCGAAAGAGCAGGCACACGATTACCGCTATTTTCCTGAGCCTGATCTGCCGCCGCTTGTCGTCGATGAGAAGTGGAAGGCTGAGATCGCGAAGACTTTGCCTGAGCTGCCGGAAGCGCGCCGCGCTCGGTTCGTGCGTGAGTTTGGAGTGACAGAGTATGACGCGCAGGTGCTGACGGTTTCGAAGTCGCTGGCCGATCAGTTTGAAGCGGCGGCGAAGGCGGCAAAGAATCCCAAGCGCGTGGCGAACCTGGTGCAGGGCGAGCTGATGGGCCGGCTCAAAGCCCGGGGCGCATCGATTGAGCAGTCTCCGATCTCGATGAAAGGCGTCGCGGCCTCAGCCGACTTAGTCGAGAGCGGCGTCATCTCCGGCAAGATGCTCAAGGATCTTTACGATCTCAGCTTCGAGCGCGACCAGGATTTCCCTGAGGTGTACGAAGCAGAAGGCCGCCCGCAGCAATCGTCGGACACTTCCGCGCTGGAGAAGATCATCGATGAAATTTTGGCGGCGAATCCCAAGCAGCTCGAACAGTATCGCGCAGGCAAGACGACCATGCTCGGATTCTTCGTCGGCCAGGTGATGAAGGCGTCGAAAGGCCACGCCAATCCGCAGTTAGTGAATGAGTTGCTGACTAAGAAGCTGGGGTGATCGGATCTTTTCAGCCTGCTTAGGTGACCGAAGTACCATCTCCTCCTGTGACTTCTGCACTCTGCTTTCTCTCACTCGTTCGCAGTACGATGATGCCGGGCCTGTCCGTCTGGGCTGACCGCTAAAGAGCCAACATGAAGCTCGACCGCATCATTAGTATCGCAACGCTGGTGGCCTTGCTTGTGGCTATTTTCCTGCTGGTGAAGAAGAGCGCTCCGGTGGCGCAGTCGCCGCTGGCTCCAGCCGCAGCCCAATCGTCCAACGCCCAATCATCCAATTCTCAAGCGCTTAGCCAGGCGGCAGAGAAGCCTGAACCGGCCGTGCGGCAGGTTCAAACGCAGGCAGCGCAGCCCAGCGGCGCAGTCGCATCCACAGCAGCTCAACCCGGCAAGAGTGCGACGGCGACTCCGGCTGCAAAGGCTGGAGCGGGCATCAATTCCGAGGCTGTTAGCGCGGCGATCAGCAAGATGCTCGGCGGGAGCGGGGCGGGGCTGACTCCCGACACGAACCTTGGTGAAGGCGCGCCGAACATCAAAGATCAGAAAGTTACTTATGACGGAGATACGGTGCATGGGCAGTTTCTGACGGAGATTGGGGGGAAAGATGTATGGATTACGATCTCCGGGCACATGGGTCAGAAGGACGGATATGCCACGTTCGATCCGACGGAGTTCAAGGTTGGAGATATGGAAGTGCCGGTGTCGCTGGTGAATCCTGGGTTGCAACAGAAGCTGGCCGAGGAACGGGACCGGCTTAAGCTTTCGGAGCCGGCGAAGTAGAAACTCCCTTTCCACAATCGGACTCGATCAAAGGCAAGATCAAAGTCGATCGCAAAGGCTGCACGCATTTGTGATTCCCACCCCTTCGGCAAGCTCAGGGCAGGCTCTTGCGCAAAGAGCGCGCAAGAGTGGGGCACCCACTGTGGTTTTGTTTCAACTTGGGCTTACGCGATTCTCTGCGGCTACTTTCGCGTACCAGCGGCCGGATTCTTTGATGGTGCGCTGTTGGGTTTTGAAATCTACATAGGTCAGGCCGAAGCGCTGGGTGTAACCCTCGGCCCATTCGAAGTTGTCTAGCAGAGTCCAGGCGTGATAGCTGCGTACGTCGGCGCCTTCGGCGATGGCGCGGGCGAGCGCCTGCAGGTATCGCCGGTGATATTCGATACGATCCGTATCGTTAATAATTCCGTTCGGGCCGGGCCCGTCGTTGTAGGCGCAGCCGCTTTCGGTAATCTCGATTGGCGGGTGGTTGAACTCGCGGCTGATGCGCATCACGATGTCATGCATCGCCTGCGGCCAGACTTCCCATCCATTGCTGGTCTTCGGGCCCTGCGAGCTGTCCGCCATCACTACCGGGAACAACCACTTCTGCGTCTGCGAAATGCGTTCGATCATGCTGGGCGCGCGGGCGATGGTGCGGCGATAAGGATTGATGCCGATGAAATCGAGCGGTGCCCGCATCTTTTCCAGGTCGCCAGATCTGAGTCTCATCGCAGTTTCGGGAAGAAACGACAGCGCGTCCGGATAGCGGCCTTTCATCGCCGGATCGAGAAACCACAGGTTGGTGATGGCGTGAGCGCGCTCGGCCGCGAGGCGGTCCGGTTCGGAATCTGTAGCCGACTCCCAAGACTGCATGCTGAATGCGGTTCCCACGCGCGCCGAGGGGCGAGTTGCTTTCAATGCCCGGAAACCCGCGCCCTGCGCCAGGTTTACCGTATGCGTCGCGCGTAAGAAGTCGATGATGCTGGTGCGCCCCGGAGCGTGAGAGCCTTCGAGATAACCTACATAGGTGAAGGCGAAAGGCTCGTTGAAGAGCATCCAATCGGAAACGCGATCGCCGAGAGCGCGCGCCACAATGTCAACGTAGTCGGCGTAGCGGGCTGCGGTGTCGCGACTCGGCCAGCCTCCGGCTTCTTCCAAAGTTTGCGGTAGATCCCAGTGATAGAGGGTGACGAATGGGCGGATTCGCGCCTCCAGCAAGGCATCGACGATGCGGCTGTAGTAGTCGATGCCTTTGGAATTTATAGCGCCGGAGCCCGAGGGCTGAATGCGCGGCCACGAAATTGAGAAGCGGTAGCTGTTCAGGTTCATCGCCCGCACGAGTGCGATGTCTTCGCGCCAGCGATGATAGGAGTCGCACGCGACGTCGCCGTTGCCGCCGTTCTTGATTTTGCCGGGAGTATGCGCGAAACGGTCCCAGATTGATTCGCCCGTGCCGTCTTCATTCCAGGCGCCTTCGATCTGATAAGCGGCGGTGGCCGCGCCCCAGAAGAAATTCCGGGGGAAAGCGATTTCGGACGAGGTATCGAACTGTTGGACGTGGGAACTGGAAAGAGGCGCGGAACCCGCTGTCCGCGCCGCATTCGACGATACGCTGCAGGCGGAGAACAGGCCGGCGGGCAGCGCGGCTGCAATGCCCGCGGCGAGGGTCGACTGCGCAAACTGTCGGCGGGTCAGAGGCAAGGTAGAAAGCGGCTCCTTCAATGTTCAAAATGATACGCGAGGGCGTCAAGCTACAATTGCCGCGCAGGGAATTAGGGCGCCGCCACCCATGCAGTGAACGCTCGCTACTGTGCCTTAGGCGCGGCCGGCTTGGCTGGAGCGTCGCTCAAGGCCTGGTATGAATAAATAATCTGCTGGTCATACAGAACCTGCGTGGCCCACCATCCCAAAGAAGCTGCGACGGTGATGAACGCGGCTAACACGAGGTAGCCGAAAGGAAGCGGTTTCCGGCTGCTCCGCAGCCCACGTTTATCGCGTCCTCGCTTTCCCTTCGAACGCGTCGCCAGAACGTACCAGCCGGCCGCCATCAGAGTAAATAAAGTGAACTCCATGTAGGGCGGACTGCTGATCGGAGTCACAGCGAAATGGTGGCTTACTGCAATGAGTCCGAGAAGGCCGTAGAAAAACGATGCGGCCCATCCCAGGCCGGGAAGCGATTGCGCGCTCCACCAGAAAAAGCACAGAGTGAAAATGATGATGCCATTGAAAGCGGCGCCTCGAAGCACCACGATCTGGTCGTGATATTGGCGAAGCCTTTCGTTCGCATCCGTTCCAAGCATTAGAACCGCAGCTTCGTGGTACAGAAAGACGCCGGAGGCTAAATCTTCCTGCTGGTTGATCCACTCTGCGGTAATCGGCTGCGGATTAGTCTTGTCGACCATGATGGGATCGTGGGTGGACGGGTGGCGCGTGCGGATAATCCATCGGCCGGTGTATTCGCACTTCGGATTGTTTTCCTGAAACGTCTTGTGCTTCCCGGCGGTGGGGTCGATTCGCGTTGAATTAGTTTTGTTGGTCTGTTCGCTTTTTTCGCTGGACGGCTCGCTGGGTTTTGGAGTTTCCGTGTCTTTAAAGGCATTGCAAAAAACGTTGGTCCGAATGCTGCTTTCTGTCACGCCAACACGGAATAGGCGGTGCAGGGCATGGATGTGGAGATCGTCGTCATCGAAGAAATCCTGCGCGATCCGAGACACAACCGAACCCAGGGCGTAGGTCGTTGCGAACAAGAGAACGCCCGCGACTGCCGGCTGTTTTTGCTGGACCACCCAATGCATCAGGCTCCTGACGCGGCTTACGTTGGTTGAGAAGAAGAGGTCGATGGCGATGAGAACCCACGGAAGAGCCAGCGCTCCAACGATGATGATATCGAAGGCGATGCTTAGGGCTGCCATGGTTATCGACCTCCTCTGTCGGACGACCGGCGGGTGTTTAGGGACTAGGGGCTAGGGACCTGGGGNNTCAGGATTCTCGTCTAACACTCAACACTTAACCCCCAACCCTAACCCCTGGCCCCTAAACCCTAACCCCTAAGACCCCTTTCACTTCAAGTCCGCAAGATCTTCCAGCAACTGCTGAACGTTGAAACCGTCGGGCGTGGCGGGCTGACCGCTTTTTTTCTTGAGAAAGTCGGGGCTGAGAATGGCGTAGGCTTCGTCGCAGTAAGCGGCCCAGAAGCCCCAGGTCATGGCTTGCAGCGCGCCCCAGGTAACGACGGTGAGGCTGCGCGAGTCGTATGCGACTACGGGGACGGCGTGTCCTCCCCAAGAGCCGGGTGCGCCGTCGCCGGTTGTGCCCGCCGCCGTGACAGACCAGGGCTGGTGATTCTGGGTTTGGGCTTGCGCAGTCTTAGGCAGGGCGAGCCCGATGTAGCAGCCGCCGAAGATCCAGGTTCCGTCCATGATGTGCGTGGTGTTGGAGGGTTCGAGGGCGACGAATGCCTGAATCTTGTGGCCGGCGATGCCGGTCTGCCGCCAGTAGTTGAGCACGTCGATTTCCTGTGCGCCGTTGTCGTTGGCACCGGTCTTGGGGTTGTAGCCGGTGATCGCGGAGTAGGCGGCTACGATCTGGTTGTCGGTCGGCGTGAAGGTTTTGGATTGCGCGTTGGCGGTCCACTCCATCATGAGGTGCCCGGCGGCGGCGCAGGTGCAGTCGCCGAGCTGGGCGTTGTCCATCATGCCCCAGGGGACTTTCACTTTAGGAGTCAGATCAAGGGCGGCGGGTGGCGCTGGCAGCGCAGCCGTAGCGTAAGCGGCGAACAGCAAAGTTCGCGGATCGTGCCGCGGCGGGTGCTTACCCAGCTTCAGCTTGAGCGGATCGATTCGGGTTGGGTCAGACTTTACGGCGATGCTACTTCTGGAGCCGGCGGGCGGCGTGGCGAGCATCTTTACGGACATGGCGGCGTTTCCTTTCTGGTTAGGACTTAGATCTGAGGCCTTAGGATCCACGAGGATCCTGGCTCAGGATGAAACCCGGTCAAACGTATAGTGAGGGGAAGACGCGCGGCGAATCATAAAATATTGGAGGGGTGCGTGCAACGAAGAATTTGAGCTTGTTACGAAAAACGAACAAAGGCTAATCTGGAGGAAGTTGGACGAAGGTCAGAAGCGTAGCTCCGGTTGCGAGAAAAGGTGAACCGGAGACGACCGTTAGCGCGCCGCTGGCGGAATCGATGTCGAATGCCTGGATGCCCGTCGATCCGGCAATCCAGAGGTACTCGCCGAAATAATCTGTAGCCAGGGAGACGCCAGCGATCGCGAAGGGAGAGCCTGAAAGCGCCGTCAGCGCTCCGTTGGCGGGATTGATGCTGTAGCCTGAGAGGGTCGCGTCGGAAGAGTTGATCGCGTAGAGAAAGTTGCCGGCTACGATCAGCGCGGTGGGAGCTGTTCCCGCTGGGAAAGGTGATCCCGGTACGGCTGTGAGGGCGCCAGTCCCGCTGACGATGGAAAACGCAGCAATCTGGTTGGTTTGCGAGAGAGCCGCGTAAACATAGGTGCCGTTGTCGACGATGCCGATGGGCAGGCTGTTGGCAACGGTTTGCCCGTGAATGGTAAACGGCGAATTGGGTACAGCTGTGAGCGCTCCAGTGGAACCGGTTGTGAAGGCGAAGATGCCGCCCGGTGGATCGTCGTCCGCAGCGTAGAGGAAGCCGCCGGAAGGATCGACCACGATAGAGAAGCCAGATTCCAGAACGTTCGGAGGTCCTGAAAGCGCCATAGGAACTCCGGCTGTGCTTATGGTGAACATGTCGATCGTGCCAGAGTCGGCGGCATACAGAAGACTGTTCTGCGGAGACTCGCCCAATTCTTGCGGGGGTGCAGCCAGAACTCCCGGAGAACTGAGAGTTCCGGTGGAGAACGGAGACGCCGGGAGGGCAGTGAGCGCTCCAGTCGTCTGGTTGATGGAGTAACCATCGATTTCAGAGTTGTGGGGGTCGGAGGCGTAAAGGAACTGGCCGCTTACGGAAGCGAGGCCGAGGCTTACAGAGGGACCGGGCACGGAGCCAATCGAGGTCAGGGCTCCAGAGTTGTTCTGATCAATGCTGAAGGCCAGAATCTGGCCGGCGCTCGTGGTGGCATAGAGAACTTGAGGACCGAGATGAACCGGGCAGGCGCAGCCGCAGGTGGCGCTGCTGCTGGAACTGAGGGGAGGGTTGCAGACGACCGTCCGGTTCGTTCCGCACGCAGTCAGGGCCATGAACATGGCTGGGACGATAGAGAGTTTCGCGGGAGTGTGGAGCAATTTGGACGGCATAAGCCTCCATAAAGTGCACGTTACTCGCAGAGGGATGCATTGAAACTGCCCGGGGGATACTTGCTAGAGTGTCACAACCCAGACCATCCTGAAAAGTTTCGCGCGGGGAACGTGGCGACCAAGAGTCCGCCATCAGATATAGTCAGCCATGCGAAATGAGTTAGTTCCGGAGATTGAAACATGAGCGCCAGGGAAACAGGAGTTGGGATTACTCGGCTGGGACAGGTAGCCATTAACGCCAAAGATGTAGAACGTGCCGCGGCTTTCTATCAGGAAAAACTGGGGCTGACGCTGCTTTTCAAGGCGCCGCCGGGGCTGGCTTTTTTCGACTGCGGCGGGGTGCGGCTGATGCTGAGCCGGGCGGAGAAGGCGGAGTTTGACCATCCTAGCTCGGTTTTATATTTTGCCGTACCTGACATTCATGCGGCGTACGGAAAACTCAAAGAAGACGGTGTGCATTTCGAGGACGAACCGCACTTCATTGCGAAAATGCCGACGCACGATCTGTGGCTCACGTCTTTTCGCGACACCGAAGGAAACCTGATGGCGCTGATGAGTGAAGTAGCGCGTTAACGGCGCTCAGCAGGCTGCCTTCGACCGTAGCCATAGTCATTCGTGCGCCTTCCACGGCGGATTTTCGATTGCCAAGGGACCGCAGGTGATTGAGAATTCGTGGGACAGACGATGGCTATGAGGGAAGCACCGGCACTATCGGCGTCGGGTTTTGGCAGCGCGTGGTTGGCGCTGTGCGTGGCTTTCGCGCTGCATATTCTGGACGAAGCCGCGACTGGCTTTCTCGCCGTGTATAACCCGACGGTGACTATTTTGCGCTCGCGCTGGAACTGGTTTCCCATGCCCACATTTGAGTTTCGAGAATGGCTGGTCGTCCTGATCCTGGCCTGCGGACTACTATTTTGCCTGACACCGGTAGCGGCGCGCGGGATGCCCGGCTTGCGGCCGGTGGCGTGGTTTTTTGCCGTCGTGATGTTCCTTAATGGGTTAGGACATACGTTGTTTACAATCCTGGGACATACGGTGGTTTCAGTAACATTTCCGCGTCCGGCGCCGGGGTTTTATTCTTCTCCATTGCTGCTCGCAACTTCGTTGTGGCTGATGTTTCGGCTGCGGCGCACCGCGCGAATCGATTTTCAATTGCCAACCGGCTATTGAGCGTGGAGAATCATCCGCATGACGGAGAGCACAAATGCCGCTGCATCCGCTGCTGATTCTTCCGCGGAGATATTGCCGCCGACAACACCGCCTAGTGAAGGTGGTCCTCACCGGTCGAGGATCGCTCCGGAGAAGTATTTCCGCTGGCGCGCCGGCGAGATCTCGCGTCTCGAAGCCTTTTGCGACGTAATCTTTGGTTTCGCCATCACGCTGCTGGTCGTGTCCCTCGAAGTGCCGCACACCTACGCGGATCTAATGGCTGATATGCGCGGCTTCTTGCCATTCGCGGTGTGCTTCGGCCAGTTGGCAATGATCTGGCGCACACATTACAGATTCTCGCGCCGCTACGGGCTGGAAGATCCCTACACTGTTTTCCTCAACGTAGTTTTGCTTCTTGGTTCTGTTCTACGTGTATCCCTTGAAATTTGTTTTCACGCTTCTGTTTTCTGAGATCACAGGGGGCGATGCGCCCGCGAATATGGGATGGCACGAAGCGTCGATGCTGATGCGAATCTACGCCGCCGGATTCGCTGCCGTCTTCCTGCTTTTTGTCCTGATGTACGCGCACGCCTACAGATTGCGCCGGGAGCTGGGTTTGAATGCGGTCGAAGAGCTGGAAACGCGCTTTTCGATGCAGGAGAACGGCATCCTAGCGATGGTCGGCGTCGCGTCGTTTCTGGTGGCACTGAAGAGTCCGGGCTGGGCGGGGTGGACGTACCTCGTCATCGGGCCGCTGCTGGCCATCCACGGATCGATCTTCGGCAAGCGCGTGCGGCGGCTGGCCGAGAAGTCAGTTGCCGCTGCCTAGCTGAGTGAGTGTGTGCCGCAGCGTGGCGTTGATCCTGCTATCATCGTTGGCGCAGCGCGGTGAACACCGCGTTCGGTAAATACCATGGAAGACATGCTTGACGAAATGCTCGACGACATGGAAGACGACGAGCCAATTCCTTATATTTCCGGTTCAGGAGAAGGACTCATGGATGAGGGCCAAGGTTCACACGCAAGTGCGCGGCGCAATGAAGACATCGCGCTCGATCTGATGAAGTTCATTGCGATGACCACGGGATACGGCCGAACGGCTTCGACGGGCGTAGGTTTTCAGGGCACCGGTTCGGCTGCGAAGCCCGAAGAGTACGCCACGCATTTGCTTGAGTTGTATGGCAAGTGCAGGGCGGCGGTGGATGGGAAGAAGTAAGGGCCGCGGTTGTTTCCATTCCGACCAGTGGTGACATCAATGCAGCCGAGAATTGTTCTTGCGCTTGCACTTTCAGTGTGGGCCGCGATCCCCGTCGTATGCCAGGAGACGGAGAAACCTGCGCCCGCGCAAGATTATTCTAAGGAAGCCTATGTCATCGAAAAACTGCAGACGCGGGTTACCGCCGAGGCTGACGGCGGGGGCAATCGTGAACTCACCGCTGAGGTAAAAGTGCTTGCCGAAGCCGGGGTAAAGGCGTTCGCCGTCCTGAACTTCACCTACTCCAGCGCCAATGAAGTCGTGGATGTCGATTACGTCCGCGTACACAAGCCGGACGGAACGGTAGTGAAGACGCCGGACTACAACGTTCAGGACATGCCCGCTGCTGTAACTCGCACGGCTCCGCTCTACAGCGACGTTCATGAGAAGCATGTCGCGGTCAAAGGCCTGGGCGTGGGCGATGTGCTGGAGTATCTGGTCCGGTTTCGTGTGGTGAAACCAGAAGTTCCCGGACATTTCTGGTACGAGCACTCCTTCTCGAAAGACGCCATCATCCAGGACGAGAAGTTGGAAATCAACGTCCCGGCGGACAAGTACGTGAAGGTGGTGAGTCCCGAGTTCAAGCCCGAGATCAAGGATGAAGGTGGGCGGCGCATCTACCGCTGGGCTTATTCGAACCTGCAGATCAAAGAAAAAGATCCAAACGAAATTCCGCGGCGAATACCGCCGAACCCTTCGGTGCAGGTCACGACCTTCGCCAGTTGGGAGGATGTGGGACGCTGGTACGGGAGCCTGCAGAAAGGTCCGCTCGAGGTAACGCCTGAGATCCGTGCGAAGGCCGCCGAGTTGACCAAAGGGCTGACGACTGACGACGAGAAGATGCGCGCCATCTACAACTTTGTCGCGCTGCGATTTCATTACATTGGCCTCGACTTCGGCATTGGCCGCTATCAGCCGCACGCCGCGGACGACGTTCTGGGAAACGGCTATGGCGACTGCAAAGACAAGCACACTCTGCTGGCAGCGCTGCTGAAGGCGTCGGGCTACGATGCCTGGCCCGCGCTGATCCACGGCCAACGGAAGCTGGATCCCGATGTGCCGTCGCCGGCTCAGTTCAATCACGTAATTACGGTGGTGCCGGTCGGCGGCCAGTTCATCTGGCTCGATACGACGCCGGAAGTTGCGCCTTACGGATTGCTGCTGTCGGTGCTGCGCGATAAACAGGCGCTGGTGATCCCGTCAAACGCAGCTCCCACGTTGATGACAACGCCGCAGAATCCTCCGTTCCCTGAGCAGCAGGAATTTTCCGCCAAAGGCAAGCTGAGTGCCGACGGAACTTTCACTGGCCACGTTGAGCAGTTGTATCGCGGAGATGTAGAAGTGTCATTGCGAGCTGCATTCCGGCAGATGGCTCAATCGCAGTGGAAGGAGGCGACACAGGGATTTTCTTACCGGCTCGGCTTCGCGGGAGATGTCAGCAACGTAAAGGTCAGTCCGCCGGAAGAGACCGACAAGCCCTTTGAACTTTCGTATGACTATGTGCGCAAGAACTACGGCGACTGGGAACACAAGCAAATTACGCCGCCCATGCCGCCTCTTGGTATCGAAGTCACCAAGGATTCAAGAGAGAAGAAGCCGTCGGAGCCGGTACTGCTCGGCGGGATTGGAAAGATCGTCTACCGCACGCGGGTTGAGCTTCCTCCGGGCTTTTCGATGATCGCGCCCAGCCCCGTGAATCTCGTCAAGCCCTACGCAGAATATCACAGCACGAGCGTGGTTGAAGATGGCGTGCTGACGAGTTCACGGCAGTTCTTAATCAAGAAAGACAAAGTTGCACTCGACGATTGGGATGATTTCCGAAAGTTCGGCAAGGCGATTGCCGATGATGAATACAACTTTATACCGTTGAGCAGTAGCGCCCTCGTGGCGGGGAAAACGGGCGATGAGGGTAAGGAAGACAGCGAGGATGTCGACGAAATATTCCGCGACGGAAATCGGGCGCTGCAACGGCGCGATGGGAGGCAGGCTCAGAAGTTATTCGAGAAGGTCATCGTGCGCGATCCGAAATATAGGGGAGCGCATCTGAATCTTGGCCTTGCGTTTGTGGCACAAGGCAATTTCAGCGACGGGTTCGCGGCGTTCCGCAAGGAAGAGGAAATCACACCGGACGAGGCGCGGTCCTATCTTGTCGCGGCCGCATACGCTAACTTCACTGGGCAAAAAGATGACGCGATCGAAGAGTTGCGAAAACTGCTGAAAGTTGACCCTGACAATCGCGATGGGGCAACGAACCTCGGCCAGTTGCTGAGCCAGGCTGGCAAGTACGCGGACGCGGCCGAGGTGCTGGAAGGCGCGGTGAAAACCTCGCCCGACAATTCGAATCTGCAATTTGCGCTGGGTTCGGCATACTTGAAAGCAGGACAGCCGGAAAAAGCAGTGACTCACATGCGTGCCGCGGTAGAGGCGAAGAGCGGCGACTCCATGTTGCTGAACAATGTCGCATACACCTTGGCTGAGAGCAAGACGAATCTGGAGTTGGCCCGGCAATATGCGGAACAGGCTTTAGGGCTACTCGAGAAGCGGGCTGTCGATGACGTGGCCGCCCTGGATACGGGCACACAGTCAACCTACCAGTTGTCGCTGCTTTGGGACACGCTGGGCTGGGTTTATTTTCAAAGTGGGGAGGTTGCGCGCTCCGAGAGCTTCGTGCGCGCCGCGTGGGTGCTGGGGCAAGATGCCGTAGTAGGCGAGCATCTGGGAGAGATCTACGAAAAAGAAGGCAAGAGCAAGGCAGCAGTGCAGGTGTATGAACTGGCGCTGGCGGCGCAATCTGTGCCGACGGCCAGAGTAACGCGCACGGCGACGATGTTCGGAGTGCCCTTCGCTCCATCGATCGACAACAGTGCGTACACGGTGCAGCGGGAAAAAATTCTCTCCCGCTACGTGAAGCTGACTGGCAAGAAACCTACTGGCGAAATACACCGTTTGCCCAACGGGGAGTGGACGAAGATGCCGTCGGAGCAACTAACTCAGATGCGCACTGCCAAGCTTGGCAAGCTGCCTCTCCTTTCAGGCACGGCTGAGTTCGCGATCGTGTTTGCGCCGGGAAAAACTGAATCGGTCGAGTACGTGGACGGGAAAGAATCCCTGAAGCCGCTGACGGAAAAAATCAAGGCGGCTCATTACGCTGTAGAGTTTCCAGCCGGCAGCACCGCCAAAATATTGCGCCGGGCCGAACTGAGTTGTACGGCCTCGGCGGGCTGCATAGCGGTGCTGTTACCGCCAGCCAATGCAACGTTTAGCTCGCCGCCGCGGTAACATTAGGCAAAATATTCGGAATCGTACGCGCACAAAGAAACCGCGGCCCGTGAGCCGCGGTTCTTGAGTCAGAGCGTTCGCCTTAGCGGCGGCCTTTCTTAGCCTTCTTCTTGGCTGCCTTCTTAGGTGCTTTTTTCGCCGGCTTCTTTGCGGCTTTCTTCTTTGCCGGTGCCTTTGCCGCTTTCTTCTTGGCAGGTTTTGCCGCAGGTTTCTTGGCTGCAGGTTTCTTGGCTGCTGGCTTCTTTGCCGGCGGTTTGGCGGGAGCTTTTGCCGGCGCTTTCTTTGCCGCGGGCGGCTTCTTGGCGCCGCCACCGCCTCCGGCGGGAGCAGCAGGTTTGGGTGCGGGAGGTGGTGGAGCAGGCGCGGCCGGTTCACCTAAGGCCGGTTCCGCTACGCCAGCTTCTTCTTCCTCCTCCTCTTCCTCTTCGAAATCCTCTTCGAGCGACTCGCTGTAGGCGCCGCTGTCGCCGAATTCTTCTTCGTCATCACGTCCGTAAAGTGTAGGATCCGTCATTGCTCCTCCTGATCTTGTTTTGGCCTCCTGGCGCAACAACCGCTGCGCAAGGGTGCCGGGCACGAGAAATTAAAAGACCACCAGAAACTTAAGCTGGAACGGCGGGCGATTATAGCACGACGTTTGGTGCACGCTGCAAGAGCCGTAATTACATTCGGCCCGCCTATCCTGTTATCACACGATGGGGCGGAATGGAAGAAGATTCTTCGCGAGGAGTAGGAAAATCTCACGTGAAGGCGGCCAGGTCGGGAAAGTGTCGAACAGAACGATGTTATCGGCTGGGCTGCACGATCAGTACCATCCCTGGCCGTAGGACGGCGATGTCTCCGTTGTAACGTTTGAGAGCGGCGACCGTCGTGTTGTAGCTAGTGGCGATGGAATAGAGCGTTTCTCCCGACTTCACTTTATGCCGAAGCACGCTGGCCTGCTCGGAGGACCGTTCGTCTTCCATTCGTGCTCTCGGGGGCTTGACCGTCGCGGTTTGCACCGTCTTTGTCTTGCCTTTGCTCGCGCTTGAAGTCGTGTGTCCAGCCGATTTGGAAACGGTTGAAGCTCCTTCGCTCCCAGGCGTAACCGGCAAGTGCACTGCCAACACTTTCCTGCCACGCAAGCTGTCGCCGTTCCGCAGACCGTTCCAGCGGCGGACCATCTGTGCGGGCACGCCGAGGTTCTCGGCTACGGTTTCAACCGTGTCTCCCATGTGGACTTTGTAGCGCGTAATCCGGCGGGAGTAAGTCATGGTATCGCTGACCGCATATTTGCTGGGCGGCACCGGAATAATCAGCCAGACGTCGGCCTCCAGTTCATTGCCTTCGAGTTGATTCTCTCCGGTAATAGAATTCGCCGTGACGCGATAGGTGCGGGCAATGGTAGCCAGCGTTTCTCCCGGCTGAACTTTGTGGTAGCGCCACCATAGCCGCATGTCCTTCGGAATCGCGGAGATGGCAGTCTGATAATCATCTCTGGTCCCGGCCGGAAGATGAAGTTCGAATGTACCTTCTTTCGGCGTGGTCAGCCGCAGCAGGCTGGGATTCAGTTCCTGAAGTTGAGCGGGAGTCGAATTCACGCAGTCGGCCACAAGGCGCAGATCCACGGGATAGTTGATGACCACCGAGTCAAATGGGACCGGCGAATCCATGTTGACATCTTCAAAACCATACTGCGACAGGTTCTTGGCCATGATGGTCACGGCCAGGATGATGGGAACGTAGTTTCGCGTCTCCTTGGGAAGAACGTTGCGGCGGTAGAGTTCCCAGAAATCGGCATAACCGGTGCGCTTGACTGCAGCCTGTACGGTTCCGGGACCGGAGTTATAAGCGGCCATGGCGAGATACCAATCGCCGAACTGCGCGTAAAGATCTTTCAAATGGTGGGCGGCGGCGCGAGTCGATTTCTCGGGATCCTGGCGGTCGTCGACCCACAGGCTATGCTGCAGGCCGTATCCCCGGGCGCGGCTACCCATGAACTGCCAGATACCGCGAGCGCCAGCGCGAGAAACCGCCAAAGGATGGAAGCCTGACTCGGCCTGAGCCAGATAAATCAGATCCTGCGGGACCCCCTCTTCCTTCAGAATCTTGACCATCATGTCGTGGTAGCGGCCGGAGCGGGCGAAAGCGCGCTCGAAGGTGCCGCGTCCACGATTGGAGAAGTAACTGATAAACCCGGCGACCTGGTCGGTCATCATCAGAGGCAAGTCGGAGTGAGTCGACTTGATCTCAGCCTGAGCCTTGGCGATCACCTTGGCATCGGCAGACGGGGTGATGCCATTGGTCTCGTCAATAGGCGCAGGTTCGGATTTCTGCGCGTCTGCGTCGGTCGCCATGCTGCCCACATCGAGCTGGTTGATGCGGTCCACGATCCGGTCGAATTCTTTCTCCAGGCGATCGTCAGAGCGGACATCAAGATCGCTTTGGAGCAGGACGTTCACTGCGTTGTCGAAATCCTGCTTGGCTACGTCGGTATGGCCCAGGTTGTAGGCGTCCATCCCCGCCTGGAAGTCCCTTTCCACATGGGCAATCAGATCGGCCACCGGGTCAGCACTCGGCGTCGCCGCAGATTGTGCGGACGGAGTTGGTGTAGATGGAGTCGGTGTAGNNGTCGGTGTAGATGGAGTCGGTGCAGATTGAGCCGGCGCCTTGCTCTGGGCCGCGGGTTCAGCCGGGACCTGCGCCGGCTTAGGAGTGGTCGCCTGCGGCGCAGCGGGTGGTGCCTGTTGCTGTGCTGGAACTGGCGCTCGCGCACTCGATGTCAAAGTGGGTGCGGTAGCAGCGGGGAACATGGACGCCGGCCTTTGCGCCGTCTGGCAGGCAGAAGCGCACAGAATTCCGACCGTCAGCATCGCGATCCGCACTTTGAGTTTCGCAACTCGCATATTTTTCTATGAGATACAGATCGCTCCCATTCGCTAAATCCCGGTGAATTCTATCAAAAATCGTACCCCGCAGTCTCGCTCGGGTCAACGCGGAAGAGCGCCGCGAAGGGTACTTTTGGCATCGATCCCAACGGTTACCGGCGGGCTTCATTAGTCTGACGGCGGAAATCGGGCAAAGGTTTGAAGCGCACGTCACTTCGCTTTCTTGATCGGCCGCTGGTTCAACGGTCTATTTTCAACGGTCCAGTCCACGCTGGAAGTCGAATATCTCAGCCCCGAATCCCCCGAGCATCTCCCTTACTTTCGGGCCGGAGTCGCCATAGACTTCGAACCTTGCGACACCCGCCGTCCCTAGAATCTTGGGCACCAGCTGCTGCACCACCGGGCCGTTGAAGTGCGCCAGCACAGCGGCCGCATCCGTATAGGTCTCGATCAACCGGGACCGCTTGCCATCAGCGCTCAAAAACCATTCATACCCGAGGGTGCCGGACTCCTTCTGGCTGCCCGCGACCATCTCTTGAGCAATGGCTTCGAATGCGTCTCGCTTGCCCTCGTTGATCGTGAAATCGACAGCGAGGTACACCGTTTGCCTGGCCATGTCCAAAACCCTCCTCAAGAATCTGAAACCCGATAGCAGCCGCTCAGACGCGCCAGTAATCCGGCCGCCAGTTCTGGATCGCCTTCTTGATATCCGCCGGGGAGAGCTTTTCTGTGAGCGCCCGCTCGGCGAGTCTCGCAACCTCNNCGGTCCTGCACCTTGAGCGCGTAAGTGCGGGCTTTAAAGAGCGTGATTGCCGCCGCCACCGAGAGCACGAAGAACCCGCCCGTATGCGGACTCGGATGCCAGATGAAATGGACGATGCCGACCACGACAGCACCAACGAAGATCGGCAACGCGACGAAGTGAAACAGCGGATCCAGACGGGTGTGATTGGCGAAAGTCTGTGGTCTTTTTTCAGCCATGACGAAGGGCTCCTTGCGAAGACGTGCCAGTGTAGCAGAGGACAGTTCTCAGTTCTCAGTTCTCAGCTCAGAGCTCTCAGCTCTCAGCTCGATCAAACCCGTCGCATCTGCAACGTTGTCAATCTGCACCACGAAGTTTGCTTTTCTGAAAGCTGAAAGCTCAGAGCTGAGATCCAAAGCTGGAATCCTTTTCGGGCAAAAACAATCCAACTCGCCATGAAAGCCATTCAAGTCAAGCAAGTCGGCGGACCAGAAGCGATGGAACTCGTGGAGTTGCCGGTCCCGCAACCGAAGCCGAATGAGGCGGTGGTCAAACTGGCTGCCTCCGGTGTGAACTTTATCGATGTCTACAACCGCGAGGGACGATACAAAGCGCCCCTGCCATTTGTTCTAGGGCAGGAAGGCGCGGGCACGGTAAGTGCGGTCGGCGCGGAAGTGAAATCAGTGAAGGTGGGCGACCGTGTCGCTTGGACGAGCCAACTGGGTGCTTATGCCGAATATGCAGCCGTCCCAGCCGATCGCTTGGTGCCGATTCCGCAGGGAGTGACCGAGGAGCAGGCCGCAGGGGCGATGCTGCAAGGCATGACGGCGCATTACCTGTCGAACGATACTCATCCGCTGAAGAAAGGCGAGACGACGCTGATTCATGCCGCGGCCGGCGGGGTGGGGCTCCTGCTGGTGCAGATGGCGCACAACATTGGTGCGCGCGTGATCGCAACCGTTTCCACCGACGAGAAAGCAAAGCTAGCGCGCGAGGCTGGCGCGGATGAAGTGATTCTCTACACGCAAGCCGATTTCGAAGCCGAAACCAAACGACTCACCGGCGGCAAGGGCGTGGATGTGGTCTACGACTCGGTGGGCAAGACTACATTCGAGAAGGGATTGAACATCCTGCGCCCGCGCGGAATAATGGTTCTATTCGGCGGATCGAGTGGTGCAGTGCCCCCGTTCGATCCGATTGTTCTGACCCAGAAAGGGTCGCTGTTTCTGACCAGGCCGTCGCTCGGCAATTACATCACGACACGCGAAGAATTAGTGGCGAGATCGGCGGCAGTGTTCGGCATGATTGCCGCCGGAAAGCTGAAGCTGCGCATCGAGCATACGTATCCGCTAGCGGAAGCACAGCAGGCACATCGCGATCTCGAAGGACGGAAGACGACCGGGAAATTGCTGCTGATCCCGTAAGCGACCTCACAAAAGACGGAGGGTGGGGAAATCTTGACCATAGCGACTGGCATCGCGGGTCATCAATCGGTCCGCTCTGAGCAATGCATGCGCCGCGATAATGAAGTCCGCTGGAAGACGCTTCGGAGAACCTCCGCCCGAACGACGACGGCGAATCGCATAAGCTGCGAAGCTGGTTGCGGCCAATCGCCAGACATCGTCTCCCATGTCGAAATCAATGGCGATCGCCATCTCCCCAAGCAATCTTTCAACGCGCTGCGCATCTCCGGTGGGGATAGCCGAAAGCTCCACATACACTGGCGCGCTCACTACTAGCCCTCCCTCGGCACGCGCCCTTGACAACTGATCGGCGATCATGGCCGCCCACGGTTCTCTCGACCAAAATAGCGAAAGAATATTCGTGTCGAGAGCAGTTCTCATTCGTAGTCTTTATCGCTTCGCATATCGTCGATCCAAGCCTTTATTCCCTCTTCCCCTCCGGGGAACGGCCCTAGAATTCCGACGTACTTTTCGAAGGGGTTAATTTCAGAACGAACTGGCCGAATCACGGTACGACCTTCTTCCACCACAAACTCGACGCGGTCGCCTGGCTCCAAGCCGAGGCGCTTACGAATCTCTTGCGGAACGGTCACTTGACCCTTGCTGCTGATTGTGCTGGAGTTACTCATCTTTACCGTTGTCACTTACAGTAAAGATACCAATCTTTACCATTCCAGTCAACTGGTTTCCGGAAGTTCCTTACGGCCAGTCCGGAAACGCCACCGACATCGGACTTTCCCAGAAATGGCTGTACAGCGTGGCGTCGAACTTCTTGATGGGAGCTCCGTAGGTTTCCGCGAAGTGGCGTCCCCAATGCGGACGGCCGCCGTCGGCATCGGTGAAGCCGTATTCATCGGAAAGATCCCAGGAGCTGAGAACCTGCCCGGATTTTTTCTTAACGTTCGGGTCAGCAGCCAGCGCCGCAATGGCTCGCCCCACAAATAGCGGCGTTTCCGAGTGCAGGAAGTTGGGATCTTTCTTCGCCGCATCGCGCCAGTTCTCTTCCTTCACTCCGAAATTCTCCAGCATGGCCTCGGAGCGCAGAAATCCCGGCGTAACGGCGACAGCGGTGATCGTCGTCTTGCGCAGCTCGTAAGCCATGATCATGGCGAGCCGAATTACAGAAATCTTTACCAGGTCGTAAAACAAGTTGCCGCGGTAGCCGAAAAAATCACCATCGGTAATTTCAACGATGAGGCCGCTGCCCTTGGCCTTGCTGTGCTCGATCAAAAGCGGCGCCAGGTAGCGACTTGTGATGATGTGCGAATGCACGGCTTGATTCAGCATGGCGAGGCCTTGGTTGATCGAGACCTGCCAGAAAGTCTTCCCGAACTCGGTGAGAGCATCGCCGCCCCAAACGTCGTTGACCAGGATGTCGAGCTTGCCCTTCTGCTCGCGCTTGATGCGACCCGCGAGTTTCTTGACGTCACTTTCCTTCGTATGATCGCAGCGCACGGCAATGCCTTTTCCGCCGCGTGCAGTCACCATCTGCGCAGTTTCGTTGATCGTCTCGCGACGGCCCTTGGTGGCGGGTTTGCCGCGCACGCTGCGGCCCGTGCAATAAACGGTAGCGCCGGCTTCACCGAGTGCGCAGGCGATGCCGCGTCCAGCGCCGCGGGTCGCGCCGGCGACGAGAGCGATACGGCCTTCAAGTGGCTTCATGGCGCAGAATATTACAGCAGCCGCAGGAGTCGCTCAACTGCGAAAGGGTTAGCCGGTTATTTTCTTTTGTAATGTTTCGCGTAATCCGGTACTTCTCGCGCTGGATCAAGGCGTGAATCATCAATCGGCGCACCCGCCGTCATCTCCAGCGGTATAACTCCAGCCCAGGTCGGAAATGCGTAGTCTTCTTCGTCGTCGATGGCCGGCCCAAGTCGCACCTTGGCTGAAAATTCTTCGATCGGCAATTTCAATACCGAAGTTTGTTTAAGCTCGCGCTCGTTAGGCTGGCGAGCATCGGCCCAGCGTCCCCGAATAATATGCTCAGAAAGAAGACGCAAGGCCTGAAGCTTTTCCTCGGCATCTTCCACCAACGTCGCCTTACCCAGCACCATCACCGAGCGGTAATTCATGGAGTGATTAAAGATAGAGCGCGCCAGCACCAGTCCGTCGAGCAACGTTACGGTGACGCAGACAGGCACGCCATCTTTTATCTGCCGCAGCATCCGGCTGGCGGCTGATCCGTGTATATAAAGGCTAGCATCTTTTCGTCCGTACGAAGTTGGGATAACAAATGGGTGACCGTCGGCGACGAAACCAACATGACATAAAAAACCTTCGTCGAGGATCTGATACACAGTCTCGCGATCATAAACACCGCGATGAGTCTCGCGAACCACACGGGTGCGCGGCGTGGAAGCCTCAGATTGGGACATCGGGAACGAACTCCGGCAAGCGCCAAGGATGGGTGAAGGAAAAGTGTAACACCGGGCTTCGGGCCTCGGCTTTCGGGCTTCGGCTAAATATCTATAACTCATCCTTCTCTATTGGTTTGGTATGCCGAGCGGTTGATACCGAATTTCGCGATACACAAAACTAAAGGCGACAGCAACGATCAGCAGCGTGATCGGAGTGAAAATGCTGGCTTCCGGCCCGACTGTCCCGCCGGTGAGCCATCGCGGTCCGCTGAAGCTGGAATTGAACAGATTGTGATACGGAGCCAGTCCGCTGTCGGAGACGCCGTAGAAAAACGTCTGGCCCCCAGCCAGCGCGAATCCCATTCGGTCCACGAAACACAGTGTTGACGGCGGGCGGCGGCGCGCTCCGCGCCGGAGGGAGCACGATGTCTTGATCCGATATGCTAGGAGTTTACGCGAAACGAAACCCGAAAGTTCCGTTGCAAGAGACGCAACCCTCTCGATGATTTCAACGTTCAGCAGTTGCTGGAAGACCTGGCGGACCTGCAAGTAGAAAAGGTCTAGGCGTCAGGAGGAAATCCTTTCCCAGAATCCCTTTCCCCTATCCCCTAATCCCTGATCCCCGATCGAACCTACCAGTAAAATTTCAAAGCGAACTGAAACTGCCGCGGATCATAAGCCGCCGTGGCCTGCCCAGCATTGGTGAACAGCGGACTGACTGCGGCCACGTTATTCTTGTTAGCTATGTTGAACATGTCCACGATCAATTCCAGGTTGTAGCGATCGCCGAAGAAGATGCGCTTGGAAACTCGCATGTCACCGAAGACTGTCCAAGGCGCGATGCCTGCATTGCGGCCAAGCGTGCCGTCGAGTTGCAGCAACGTGGGCACGGTTCCGCTCAAGACGAAGGGCTGAATGCAGGGTTCCTGGAACTGCCCCGTAGGCGAAAACTTCGATGCGACGGGCAAATAACCGGCAGCCGTGCATACAGGATTGACAACTGTGTTGGGCCGCCCAGTGAGCGACGACAGCTGGAAGTTATCATCATTGCCGGTAATAATATTGAACGGCCGCCCCGAAGCCACTTCGACCAGTGGAGCGAAAGTCCAATCACCCAAGAAGCGGTGGGCGAAGTCGCCGTTCATATGACCCGTCTGATAAACGCCGCTGAACACCAGGCGATTGCGCTGATCGAAAAGAGAGGTTGACCGCTCCAGTCCGGGATAGTAGCTGTCCTGCGGAGTAAGCGTCGACTGCAAATCGGTCGAGTCATCAATCGCATGCGAGTAAGTGTAGGAAGCCAGAAACTCGTAATGATTGCCGAAGCGCTTGCGCAGATTCGCAGTCAGGCCGTTGTAGTTGGACGTGCCGTTCGAGTAATTCGCATCCATATCGCCGAACGGGATACAGCCGGCCAGCGTGCCGGGATTGCAGTTGGCGTTAAACCCGGGCAGCGATTGCACCAGCGCGATTGCCTGTGCGACGCAACCAAGTGGATCGCCCACGGAAAGGTAGGCGCCTGCAATCGAGGGATTGATTCCGCCTGGGCGGAAAAAATTCATCAGTGAAGCATCGACAAACGGCACTGGGCCAAACGGTCCGCCAGCGGGATTGCACTCGCCAACCACGGTGAAGGGGCTGGTGAAATTCTGGCCGTCGGCCAATGCGGCTTCAAAATTACCGGTCATCAGGTCGCCACGAATGGTATTGGCGTTGATAGGACGATTGAGATGCCGCCCCCCGTTGAAATTGTAGGCAAGGCTCAGCGCGAAGCCGCCGCCGAGGTCGCGCTCGATGCTCAGGTTGGCCTGCTGCGCGTAGGCGTACACGAAGTTCTTCGACTGCGGATAGCCGAAGGGCTGAAATGCGAGAGGAAGAAAAGTCGTCGGGTTCAGATAATTCTGGTTGAGAAAAATCGACTGCGTCGTAGAAGCAACTCCGCAGCCGGTGCCGGAACCGCCGCAAGAAAAGCGTTGTTGGTTCGGCGAATAATTCAACAGGTTCAGCACACCCGCGGCAATCGGGCCCGCAGTCGGTGAGCAGGGCGAAGCAGCATTGCCACCAGCCGGAGGAATCAGGCCCTGAAAAATTTCGACCGCGTTCAGGTTGCCAGGACTGCCAGCTCCAGCACACGGCGTTCCCGGGCCAAAGGCTAGCTGTCCACTAGACGAGCCGTCGGAAGCGTCTCCGAGAAAATAGAGCCCAAGCAGCGGGTGATCGAAGAAGATGCCATAAGAGGCGCGCACAACCGTCTTCCCATCGCCCTTCGGATCAAATGCCAAGCCAAAACGAGGCTGGAAGTTATGCGTCGCAGTCTGAATCCCCTTCTGCAGGTCCAGCTGATTATAGGCAGCTCGCGCCAGCGGCGAGGTGATAGGTTTCAGCGACGGCGGTATTTCGATGTCGTAACGCAAACCGTAGTTGAGCGTAACCTTGTGGCTCACTCTCCAGGAGTCCTGCCAGAAAGCGCCAATCGGAATGTTGTGAAACGAATCGCTGGGGCTGCCTATGCCCTGAATAAAGTCGCCGGGGATGCCGGCTCCGTAGGCCTGAACAGGAGACAGCCCGGGGCCGCCTGCTAGGCCCAGATCGGAGGCCGATAGCGAGCCAATGTCGACGACCCCACCGTAGTTCACAGTGAAGATGGCGGTGAGCGGAATGTAGTTGAGATCGATGCCAAACTTGGTATCGTGACGGCCAATGGTCCAGGAGAAATTATCTGTGAACTGATAGCGTTGCTCCGTGCGCTGAATGTAAGAGTACGGCTCGCGCCCGAAATAGGCGTAGCCGGGAATGTTGACGGCCGGGTCAGAGCCTGACGGAGTTTGCGTGTTATAGAAATAAGACAGCCCACGCCGAGCGTACTGGAAGCGGAACTCATTCACTTTGTTGTTGCCGATCGTCCACGAGTCCTGCAGGGTTCCGGCCACGTCGCGGAAAGTTTGCTCCGATGTGCGGGAGTAAGCGTTCTGGCCAAACGGTTGATCCTGGCCTCCGACTTCAATTCCAGTGGTGGTCGAAGGGCTTACATTAGCCCGCAGCATCAGACGGTTGCTGGCGTTGATGTTGTGATCAAGCCGCAGAGAATAAACGCTGGTCCCTTCAAACACCGGGTAGTTGCCCGTCTGCGAATTAAGAGTCTGGAACGATCCCGGAAGGCCGCCGCAAATCGGGCCCGTGGTCTGGCAGGTGGTGATGAACTGCGCCAGCGGGTTGCCGCTGGTCGGCGTCGGCAGTATTCCTAGCCCGACGAGATCTATAAAAGATGCGGGATATTGCCCCGTAAGTGCTACACCAGAACTCGCGCCGGCAAGAATGGCGTATTGCTGAGCCAAGGCCAGCGGTGTCGTCGGATCGCTGATGTACGCGGCCTGCGCGGGCGTGACCTGAATGTCGAAAGTCCCAGCCGGTGCGCCAAAAAATGGAGACGCGTCGAACGGAGCCAATCCGAAATTCCCCTGTCCGATCGAAGAGAATCCGGTTTCGTGGCGACGTGTGATTTCATAGGCGAAGTAGAAGTACGTCTTGTCCTTCTTGATGGGGCCGCCAAACGCAGCGCCGGCCTGCACCCGCGTGTACGCCGGATTCGGCACCGTGCTGAATGGATTCACCGCTTGAAAATTCCGGTTGCGCAGGAATCCGAAGACGTCGCCATGAAAATCGTTGGAGCCCGATCGCGTAATGATGTTGACGACGCCTCCGGCAGCGCGGCCATATTCCGGCGCGTAACTGTTGGTAATGATCTGGAATTCCTGCACCGCTTCCTGCGACACGGTAGAACGTACGCCGTTCGTGGAATTGTCGGTAGCGTCGGCTCCATCCACGTTCACCAGATTCGAGCGCGCGCGCTGCCCACTCATGTTCAACCCGGAAGTCGGCGCTGCCCCGGTGTTCGGCGCATTGTCGCGAACCACCTGCGAATCCGTCAGCGTAAAGTTGATGTAGTTGCGGCCGTTGATCGGAAGATTGTCGATGCGCCGTTGCCCGATCGTGTCTGTAGTCGAAGTGCGCGAGGTCTCGACCAACTCCGCCTGAGAAGTAACTTCTACTACTTCTCTGCCGCTAGCGAGCGCCAGCGCAACCGGCAGGTCTACCACTCCGCCGACCGTAATGCTCACATCCTTGGCCTCGGCCTTGCCAAAGCCTGCGGCTTCCACGGTTACGTTATAGGTTCCAGGTGGCAGCAACCGCGCAGTGTAACCGCCCGCGCCATCCCCAGTCGCAGTGCGCTCAACGCCTTTGGCGACATCGCTCACTCTGACGGTGGCGTTGGCCACAAGATCTCCTTTCGGATCCTTAACGGTTATGTGCAGATCTCCCGTGGCGGCCCCGCCTTGTCCGAAGGCGATGCAGGAAAGCAACAGTACGAGCAGCAAGACGAAGAGAGTTTTCACAGTGTGGATTGTTTTGCTGCGGCTCACCATGTTGTGGATCATAGAGTCTCCTTGCATCGGCCATCCCGAAAGAGGCGGCAGAAACAACTCCGACAGCGACCAACCAGAACGCGCACGAAAATACGCGCAAGATTTCTGGGCACGCAGGTTCCCGCTGGTTTTTACACCAGAACGGGTCACGAAAACAAGGAAGAATGAGTGGAGGTAATGCGCCAGTTACCCCGGCATCGGATGAGGCACAGCGACGCCGCGAGTCGGCATGTTAGCGAAGCAGAGCTAGATCGACGAAGCTAGATCGATGAAGCAGATCGACAGAGCTAGATCGATGCCGTCAGCCGCACCGGGACTGCGGGATTCTGCAGACGTCCCAAGAGCATAGCCGCGCCGCTCAGGTGCTCGTAACGTTCAACCACCCGCACCGCGGCGAAATCGGAGTTAGGCCACGCCAATGCCAGATAAATCCGCGCCAGCGCAACATGAGCATTGCGGCGCAGCAACAGCGCATCATTCACCAGTTGTTGCGCCGCTTCGGCAAGGCGCGCATCACCTGTGGCCCGAGCCGTTTCCCCTACGCGCACCAGCACACCGGCATTCCTTCCCACGATATAAACGTAGGCGGCCATGGCGCGCAAGCGCTCACGACGAACCGCACGAAACTGCGCGGCAGGCAAACGGTGCCGCAGGTAGCTGTCCTCCGCCGGGTCGGTGAGATTGCGGAAAGCCTCAATGTCGATGGGGCGGATTGCACCGGCTAAGCTCGCGCCCCTCTTAGCCTGCAGGCTTTGCGTTACAGCCAGGCACAAAACGATGCCCAGCGAAAGTACAGCAGCGATGACAAGAACAATGGCCAGATTCATTGTTGTAGTAAACGCTCCAATTCCCGGTTCCAGATGTCGAGATTGTTCTCGGGCAGGAAAACCGCAGACGTAGTGACACTTTTCTGGGGGACGAGGAGATAGTAAAACCAGATCAGGACGCAAACCAGGAAGGTGACCATTATGGCAAAGTCTAGAAGATAGCTCCGTTGCCCAAAGAGCCAATCCGCCATGAGAGCCCAATGGGCCAAATAGGCAGAGGCAAGGATGCCAAAACCGAGTGTGATTCCGAAGACAGGGCGCTTCCAACTCAACTGGAAACGAGCGGCGAAAAGCAAGACAAAGAGAATTAGACCGCACTGAACCACGCTCACGCTGCGACCCAGAATGCGGGTTGCAGAGATGAACCAGAATGCCGCTGGAGTGGCGTATGCGGCGATGATCGTCGCAGTGAATATGAGAACGATGCCAACGCCGCTGATCAATAATTTTGCCAGACGGCCAAGCGATGGGTACTGACGCAGGAGATAAGTGAAAACTTCCCCGATGACGACGAATTTTATGAGCGTTTCAACTGCCAGGAAACAAAATGAACTCCTCCAATAGGTCGCAGCTGAAACCGGACTAAGATCTATCGCATAGAGGATTCCCACTCCCACGGACTCAAAAATCGCATAGCAGAAAAAAGCTGGGAACTCCCGATGCAGCCCGCGCCTCCTCATCAGAAGGACGAGGGCCGCGAGCAGGACACAGGGCGCGACCCACAAGCAGTGCCAGAGGAATGAATGAGGTTGCAACATGACCGACCTCGGGCACTATAACCCCGAACGTCACCGTCAGCAACATCATCGTAAGCTGCGTTCGTTTTTTGTAACTGCCTAACGACGACTATGGCTTGCAGGCAACCTGGCCGGAGCAGTTGCCGCCATTGCTACTTCCGCCATCAGCATGGGCCACGGTTGGAACTACCAGTGTATTAAGCAATAAAACAGCTGCTGCAACAACGAGTAGCGTACGTTTCACGGTTGTTTTCTCCTTGTTTTAGAAAAGCGACCGTGATACTTTCATGGTCTGCCCCCGGTTGAAAGATCACGCCGGGTTATTAGTTTGTTCGGAATTCGTAACAAGATGTCGCTGAAATCCGCTCTGCAAGATCTTCGAGAAACCACCCTGGCCGCCGTCTCCGGGCTGCTGGCAAAGCTGGCTTATTTGGGATCATTACGCCGCCGCGAAGGCGGATATCTGCACTGGGGTATGGCGCTCGTGCATGGCGAGGAAGCGTCGAACCGCGCGCTGAAAACGGCTCACAGCGAGGTGCTGTCAACCGTGCTGCGGACCCCGATTTCAGCCCTCGCGGAAGACTTGCAGGAATCGAGCCAGGATAGCAAAAAAACTGCGGCAGCCTATGTCGCGGACATGCGCGAGCAGTTCAGCGAACTGCTTCCCTCGCCGGAAGATTCAGCCTCGGCCCGCCACCTTAATTCAGTGCTGATTGCGCTTTCGAGCCTGGAGGGGTCCCAAAAGCGTGCCACTCCGTCAGCTTCATTGCGACCCCAACCACCTGTCCGATAATCTCGGCTTCCTGCGGATGCCGCAGAATTCGCACCGGCACCGGCGATAAAGGATGCGGCTGTAGCACAACGTCATCCTTCCGCATGCTGCACCAGCAGCAAGTGTGCCCATCGCGCGTTTCCACAAAGTAAATGGGGCGTTCATACTCGGACCGCCACAATCCTTCCACCACTTTATTCTTGGCTTCATCCACCTGAATAAAACTGCCCGGCGGAAGAATCGGATACATGGTGAAATCCTGATGGCCGATGTAGCCGTAGGTAAAATCACTGTGGGCGAACTGAGCCAGGTAAGCCAGCGGCACCAGGCCCCACTGTTCCACCATGCGGCCCAGGTTGGCGGTGCGTTGATCATCGAAGCCAGGATCCAGGCGGATGGGTATTTGCACAGATGACAGTCCGGCGAGCGCCTCCGACACATGCGATCGTGGCGGAGAAATAAGACCCAAGTCCGCCGCCATGTTGTTCAGGTCAACGCCGTACCAGGTCAGCAGTTCCCGCAGATCGCGGCGGTAAATTACCGCCAGCGTATACAGGCGGAAAATGCTGGGCAAAACGTTTTTTGTCTCGATGTCGGACAAACGGCTGGGGGGAATTGAAAATTCCTCGTTGCGATATTTTTCCGCCATACGCGCGCTGGATGTTTCAATATCGCGCATGGTCAGGCCTAATTTCTCGCGCAGGGTTCGAAGGCTTTTACCGGCCGGGAGCATGACACGCCCTCCATAAACAAGTGCTCGACATCATAGCAGGACGCGCAGTTTTGTGTGACAATTTATGCAAAATTTTGATCGGGCCAAGTTTGTTACGATTTCCGAACAACGTCTGACCCGCGTCCCGCCTAGGGAAAAGCGAATCTCCCGCCTGAACTTCGTCGCAGAGTCAGCGGCTCCTGATCTTCTGAGTATTGCCCGTCTGTTCGGATTTCGTAACAAGCTGCACGGAAATTAGCAAAATCTAACCATCTTGGCCTTTCGCTCGCGTTGCTTCCCTGATTCCAGATTGCTCGTTCCCAGCCTCCCGCAGGCGTTTTTTCCTCATGACATTTGTCACGCTCCCACGATGATGAACGGCACTGGTGCCACACTCGGCGCTGCGCGATGATGCATTCACCGGGCAAGTTCAGCCGTCCGGCGAAGGCAAACAGCTAAAGAGGCTCTTATGATCGCAACTCTCGAAGAAGAACAAAGTCTGCAGCATCCGAACTCCCGCGCCGTCGTAGCCAGCCTGGAATCTGTAAGCATGAACTACGGAGAAGTCCGAGCCTTGCGCAACGTGAACTTCACGGTACATGCCGGGGAAGTTGTCGCCCTGCTCGGACCGAACGGCGCCGGCAAGACAACGGCAGTAAAACTGTTGCTGGGACTGCTGCAGCCCAACTCTGGCAAAGCCCGCGTGTTCGCGGGAGATCCCACCCACCCGCAGAATCGCATGCGCACCGGCGCCATGTTGCAAGTGGGCAAAGTGCCGGAGACTCTGCGCGTGCGCGAGCACATCGATCTATTCTCCAGCTACTATCCGCAACCCATGTCTCTCGAAGAAGTGCTGGCCGCCGCCGGCCTCGAGAAATTACGCGACCGCAAGTTCGGCGATCTTTCCGGCGGACAGCGGCAGCGCACTCTGTTTGCCCTGGCCATCTGTGGCAATCCTGATCTGCTTTTCCTAGACGAACCCACCGTTGGACTCGACGTGGAAGCCCGCCGCTCGCTCTGGGAAGAAATTCGCCGTCTGGTCGATCGCGGAAAAACCGTTCTCCTCTCCACGCACTATTTAGAAGAAGCCGATGCTCTCGCCGACCGCATCGCCGTAATTAACCAAGGCGAGATCATCGCCGAAGGCACTCCGGCGGAGATCAAAGCCCAGACCAGCGGCAAGCGTATCCGCTGCATCACTGAGCTAAGCCTGGCGAGCTTGCTGCAAATTCCCGGCGTCACAGACGTGAAGCAAGATCGCGAGGCAGTCGAGATCCACGCCCGCGAAGCCGAGCCGGTAGTCCGCGCACTGTTGGCGCGTGACCACTCACTCTCAGCACTCGAGGTCACCAGCGCGGGTCTGGAAGAAGCCTTCCTAGCGCTCACGCATGATAACAACGAGAACGCCAATCGCCAGAACTGATTCACCGCTTGCATACAGCGCCAACGAGCGAGAAGTACAAAACAGAAATTAAAGACAACCGAGGAAACGACAATGAGCACAGCCGCAGCAGTTCTAACCAACACGCAAAGCGAGCGCTCCCCAAGCAGCAACCTCACCATTTATCTGAAGGAAGCCAAATATGAATTCCTCAAGAGCCTTCGCCTGCGCGTGTATACAGTGTCGGTCATCAGTTTTCCATTGATGTTCTACGTGCTGTTTGGCCTGGTGCTGAACGCCAAGGAATCGATTAGTGGCACCCAGGTTCCAACGTATATGATCGCCACCTTCGGCACATTCGGAGTGATGGGAGCGTCGCTGTTCGGCACCGCCTCCGGCCTTGCCTCCGATCGCGGCTTGGGATGGTTGCAAGTAAAGCGAGCCAGTCCCATGCCGCCGTTCGCCTACTTCGTGGCCAAGGTGCTGGTAAGCATGGGCTTCAGCGCCATCGTAGTTTTGCTGCTGATGGTGCTGGGCATCAGCTTCGGCGGAGTGCGAATGCCGATCACGGAAACAGTCAAACTCGTCGCAACGCTCGTCGCCGGCTCGATTCCTTTTTCAGCTATGGGACTCGCTCTCGGCTACTTCACCGGACCAAACTCCGCGCCGGCCGCCATCAATCTGATTTATTTGCCCATGTCGGCTTGCAGCGGGCTATGGATGCCCTACATGTTCCTGCCTAAGTTCATGCAGCAGATCGCCCTTGCCCTGCCTCCTTTTCACCTATCGCAACTAGCGCTGGGCACCGTGGGCGCAGGATTCCAACAATCAACTGCAACCCATTGGGAAGTATTGCTCGCCTTCACGCTGATTTGTCTTGGAATAGCCCGCATCGGCTTCCAGCGCGATAAAGGCAAGCTCTACGGCTGAGAGCGAAAGCGCCCTGAGCGGCAACTCTCAACTGCAGCAAGAAACGTTAAAGCCCATTGTTTCGGTGGTTCTTATGAGCGCAGACTTAAGAAAATCGACCAGCGCGACCGCAATATTCGTCATGCTCGGCATCGCGGCGTTATTCGGTGGAGCCCAGTGGCTGACAGTGCTGATTCCCGCAGCCATTCTAGTCTGGTACGGAGCCGGTTCCACACGGCGCACTGGCCGGAATTGAGCGAAAGGTTGAAAATAGACCTATGCCATTAATGCAAGGGCCTGATACAACGTGTGAAACCGCCGGTCCCTTCACCCTGAAGCCGTGGAACCAGATCTTCAAAGACAAAGAGCATGGCTGGAGTCCTCTGCTCTGGGTCGCTTATCTCGGCTTCTTTTTCATCTCGCCGATCTTTGACCATGCCAGCCTGAAAATATGGCTGCTCGATGGCCTCGGCGCTGTGATATTTCTCTGCCTATACCTCGGGCTGTTCCTGCTGGTAAGCCCGCGCGGCCTCGTGCATGTCGCCGGCATGGTGTTACTCGGTCTTCTCTATCAACCCATCAACGGCGGCGCGTGTACCTTCTTTATCTATGCAGCGGCGATGTTGCCCTTCTGTGTCGAAACTCAGGGCGCCGCAGTCACTGGCTTGATCACCATCGGCGCGATAGGAGCCGTCGAAGCGCTGCTCCTGCATATCGGCGGCTGGACGCTCTTCTACTCTGCCCTCTTCCCCGTAATCATAGGCGCCGGAAATACTTTCTTCGCCGAGCGCAATCGAATGAACCGCAGATTGCGCAAAGCCAACGAAGAAATCGAGCACCTTGCCAAACTCGCCGAGCGCGAAAGAATTGCCCGCGATTTGCACGACGTACTCGGACACACCTTATCCGTCATCACGCTGAAGTCGCAACTCGCCGCAAAGTTGATCGACCGCGATCCGCAACGCGCAGGAAAAGAGATTCGCGAAGTCGAAGAAATTTCGCGCCAAGCTCTCTCCGATGTGCGCGACGCGATCCGCGGCTACCGCTCGAAAGGATTATTGGCCGAACTCGCGCAAGCAAAAAGTACCCTCGAAACCGCTGGCGTCGAAGTGCGCTGCGATGCGGCCGACATCATGAAACTCCCCGCCATGCAGGAAGGCGTCTTGTCGATGGCCGTCAAAGAGGCCGTCACCAACGTAGTTCGTCACGCCCACGCTCACACCTGTAGCCTGCGCCTCGAGCAGCGCAATGGCTCCTGCCATCTCGAAATCGAAGACGACGGCCAGGGCGGCTTTCAAAGCGAAGGCAACGGATTGCGCGGCATGCGCGAGCGCGTCGAAATGCTAGGCGGCACGCTCACCCGCGACACGCGCACCGGCACGCGAATCGCAATCACCGTCCCCTTGAAGGAAGTCCCGACAAAATCCGCGGCCGAGTCCGAGATCAACTCCCAGGATATCCTCCGTTGAATCCCACCTCGAAGGAAGGTCGCAAAACCATCCGCGTCGTCATCGCCGAAGATCAAGCCATGGTGCTCGGCGCGCTCGCCGCACTGCTCGAAATCGAGGGCGACATCTCCGTCGTCGCACAGGCGCGCGATGGTAAGCAAGCGCTGGAAGCTGTCCGCACTCACAAGCCCGATGTCTTAATCACCGACATCGAGATGCCGCTCATGACCGGGCTCGATGCCGCCGCCGAATTAAAACGCCGCCACACCGGCACACGCGTAATCATCCTCACCACCTTCGCCCGCGCCGGATACTTGCGCCGCGCCATGGAAGCCGGAGCCCTCGGCTATCTCCTCAAGGACATGCGCGCCGAAGAACTAGCCGACGCCGTACGCCGCGTCCAGCAAGGCTTGCGCGTAATCCATCCCGACCTCGCCACCGAAGCCTGGGGAGAAATGGATCCCCTCACCGACCGCGAACGCCAGGTCTTGCGCCTCGCCGGCGAAGGCATGCAAAGCGGAGACATCGCCGCCGAACTAGGCCTCTCCGAAGGCACAGTCCGCAACTACCTCTCCGAAGCCATCAGCAAAATGGGCGCCAGCAACCGCATAGAAGCCTCCAGATTGGCCCGCACTAAAGGCTGGCTGTAGCGGCACGATCTGTGCGGAACGGCTAGGCTTTTCACCTTTTGCTTTTGGCTTTCGACTTACGTGAGCGCTCTTGATTATTGCCGGATTGGTTCAAATGCTCAGGAATTCCGGTGATAAGACCTTGATAATCCGTGAGGCGGTCCCCCAGGATGACCACGCCCTTGGAGGTGATTTCATATTCGCGAATATCCTTGCTATGGTTGCCGCCGCGCATCTTGATTACGATCATGATCTTGCGAAGCTGGCCGTCGATGTTTACGTACCGAAGCCGGATAATGTCATCGGTGAGAAAGGAAATCGAGTAGGTACTGAACGGGAACTCTGTGAAAGACTCGTTCACCTCAACCGTGCTCAGAATCGTCACCCCGACTCCGGTCAAAGCGGTGATCATCCGGTAGAGCGATTCGCGAAAGTCCGCGCGGAAGCCGGGTGCCAGCGCCATCTCAAAGCCCGCCAGCGAATCAATCACCAGGCGTTTGGCGCCAATCTTCCGGACCGCGTCGAGAATCTCGTGCATGGTTTCATCCACCGAGAGGTCCAGCGGACGGAGGTACAGAATTTCGAGTTTCTTCTCTTTTCGCGGCGTCTTCAAATCCAGACCAAAACTGCTGGCCCGCTCCGCATACTCTTGCGGCCGCTCTTCAAAGACCACCACAATTCCCGGATCCCCCTGACGTATGCCCTCAGCAATGAATTGGGTTGCCAAAACTGATTTTCCTGTCCCTGAAGCCCCTGCCACCAGGACGCTATCACCTTCAGGAATGCCGCCGCCGAGCATCTTGTCCAATTCCGGAATACCGATGGAAAGGCGCCGTGTACTGGGTATCTTCCTTGCCAGTCCGGCCAGCCCAAGAGTACGCGAAAAGGCTTGCAGCCCGGCTTGAGTAATGCGGAAGGTGTGCAGTCCGGGCACGGACGCCTGCCCGCGCAGTTTCACGATCTGTAGCTTCCGCACAATGGAACTTCGCTCCGCAGCCTGGTAAAGCCAAAAGAGGCCATCGGAGACCGTGAACACGGGATTGTCACGGATCTCACCCTCGACATATTCCCCGACCAGAAAAGTCGTGGCTTGCCAACTCGTCAGGAGCAGGGCTAAGCGCTGAATGAAAGCTTGCAACTCCACTTCGGTTGTGCCGCCCTGCGCCTTCCGCACCACGGTGCGAAAGGAGTCCACNNACCTGGCTCAAGTTGATAAAGCGGACGGCGGTGTTTAACTTGGCCTGGTCAAAGAACGTGTACTGTTGCTGGTATCGCAGCATTTTGATGGCGGGTTCGCCGAGGATGGTGAAATAGAGCGCCGGGCGCTCCGGCGTCGCGTTGGCGAATATGACTTGGTGCGCTAACGTGGTCTTGCCGCTTCCCGGGGCTCCCGCGATGATATTAAAAGAAAATTCCGGGATGCCGCCGCCCAGGATTTCGTCGAGGCCCGGGACCCCGGTCGGCAGTTTTTTTATGATCACTCTATCTTGTGCGCTCAAGCTTTCCTCTCCTTCTCGGAAATGCGGCCGTTGAAGGCGGCCTCCGGCCACACATCCTGAACCAGCCGCAACGTTAAGCCCTCGCCAATGAAAGTAAGGAGCAGCCCGATTAACTGGGCAACGAGAATGGCTCCTCCGTCCCGGGCCTGTTCCTTGTCAGTTTGCGACGCAAGCTCATCTAGACCTTTTACGGAGCCATCCGCCGCGACCTGTACCGCGCTAAGACTGGGAGCTTCCGCCCTGGCCAGCGTCAGAGCACGAGCAAGGAGCGAGCGAAAACCGGCAACTCCCGCGAGCGTAATGAGGGGCTGGCGCAGCTTCGCACAGACGCGAAAAGCCGCAGACTCCGCTGGCTCGGAGTTCTCGCCCGCAACGGCTTCGTATGTAAGAAGGCGTTGGGCCAAACGTCGCGACTCTGGAATGCTCACGATTTCCTTTTCCGTGCAAGGCGCGAACTCTTTACTCAGTTCGGCTTGGGGCTTTTAATTGCCGCCACCACCGCCAATACGGTCGCCGTGTTTAGGACGTTCCCCGAGATAGTCCTCAGCGCTTCTGTGACGGGCGGATATTGTTCCGCCAGTCTATCGAGACGCGCACTGACGCCTTGGAGATCATCGACTTCGTTTACGATCGCTTCAAAGCCCATAGGTACACCGCTCTTCGAGAGGAACTTAAAGTCGGGAAGAATTTCAGATGTCACCAATTGCAACGTCGTAGCTTCGCCGACAACTCGGACAAGCAGCCCGAGTAGCTGGGTAATGAGAATTATTCCTGCCTCCCGAGCTTGGTTCGCGTCGACTTGCGGCCGAAGCTCGTCTAGACCCTGTAAGGAGCCATCCGCCGCGACCCGCACGGCGTTAAGACTGGGAGCTTCCGCCCTGGCCAGCGTCAGAGCACGAGAAAGCAGCGAGCGAAAACCGGCAACTCCCGCGAGTGTAATTAGGGGCTGGCGCAACATCTCACAGACGCCAAAGGCCGCGAATTCCGTCGACTCGGAGGACTTGCCCGCAGCATTTTGGTAATCGAGAAGGCGCTTGGCCAAATCTCGCGTTTGTGGGGGAAGCATCATTTCCGTTCCGTTATCGTGAAAAATTCCCCTGACACCTGGACGTGAAACATTCAGCCTAATGTTACGCGTTTGGGAGTCGCTCGGATAGGGCGTGCGCCTGCCTCATCAAATTCTATGGGCGCGGCACCCGCCCTGGATCATCGTTCAGCCGCTGTCTCGCAATTGGGATGATGCGGCCCGCTAATCGTGGAGAACGATGTTGAGAAGTGAACTGTGAACCTGTAACCCGCCTTCTGGACCCCCGGCGTAGTCAATAAATCCCAATTTCCTGAACCGGTTCATGAAAAAACTGACGCGCGACCGCGTTGTACCGATCATTTCTGCTAGCGTCTCCTGACTCATCTTGGGGATCACAGCCTCCTGCTTGCCTTCCTTCCCGAAATGAGCAAGCAACAGCAATACTCGGGCTAGTCTTTTCTCGCTGGAATTAAAAAGTTGGTCAACCAGATCCTCTTCGTACTTGATGTTTCGCGTCAGCAAGAATGCGACGAACAGATCGGAAAGCGTATTTTCCCGGTGAAGCGTATCCACCATGGCCCTTTTTTCAATTCTCAGAACAGCGCAATCTGTCATTGCAGTTGCAGTGCCCATGCGGAGAAGTTGACCCGCAAGCGAACCTTCGCCGAAGAAACTTCCATCACTCAATATGCCTATCGTCGCTTCCTTGCCCTCCTTAGAGACAACGGTGAGTCTTATCTTGCCGGTCTGCAGATAAAACACTGCGTCTGCGGGATCCCCTTGGGCGAAGATGCTTTGCTTTTTCGGAAAGAGCAAGGCTTTCCTGCCTTCCCCGATGGTGTCGAGGAACACCTGGGCGTCGAATTTGCGGCCGTTCTCGGGGACTGGGGGCGGACGCGTAGAATTCCGCGTGCGTTTCGATTTCTGTTCAATCGGCGCCGGGACGGCTATTTTCGTTGAACCTTTGGATTCACGAGGCGAAGCCATGGGCACACCTCCGCTAACTCCGCGTTCCTATCCCATTATATCGCCTCTTGCAATGGTGCGCATCGCAGAATTGCGGGCGTCGTGGACGTTTTTTCCTTGAAAGCAACCCCGCATGAAACCTCCGAGCGGGTTTTCGGCAAACAGGAAGTGATCCGAGCCGCCATGCTAGGCAATCGTCTCAACTGGCGAACAATCGCCATAGCACTCATCGACCATGACCGGGTTGAGCACCCTCACAGTACGTACATCCGCAGCATCCAAACCACAAGG
>PLDC01000014.1 GCA_003134995.1 Acidobacteriaceae bacterium
ACCGTGTTTCAGTTCCAGTGTGGCCGTGCGCCCTCTCAGGCCGGCTACCGATCTTCGCCTTGGTGGGCCGTTACCCCGCCAACTAGCTAATCAGCCGCGACCCCCTCCTCAAGCGCATTGCTGCTTTGATCTTGCGATATTATGCGGTATTAGCATCGGTTTCCCGATGTTATTCCACACTCGAGGGTAGGTTAGTCACGTGTTACTCACCCGGTCGCCACTTTACTCATGGATTGCTCCACTTTCTCGTTCGACTTGCATGTGTTAGGCACGCCGCCAGCGTTGATTCTGAGCCAGGATCAAACTCTCGTTTGAAACCTGATGTCTGCCGACGGGTAGTTGGCAGACTGCCATCGCCGCATATCCAAAGCCGCTTGCAAAAGCCGCTCTGGTTTCAACAATGCGAGATGGCGCCACCATTCAGCTTTCACTCTTGCGAGCAAAAGACCATGGTGGTCTATCTTGTGAGATCGTTCGGACTAATGCCCGAATCCGTTTCTCACGACTGGCACGTTCAACCTAGTTGTCAAAGACCGAATCGCGATCCGCCTAAGCGGTGCGAATTCAGTCCAGGCGATTTTGCCGAAGCAAAACCGACTGTCCTCGAAACTTTACAAACATACAGGCGCGGCGTAATCCCGTCAATGATCGCTTCCCACAGAATTTCCAGATGATTTCCACATCGGGAATGGGGCAGGAGCGGGAGAGCTGCCGACGAACAGCAGGTTCCTCACGATAAAGCCGTTCGGAATGACAAGGCTTTGAAGGGGAAGTCTGGGTCGGGCGCTCACGAACACGCGCAACAGTATGGCCTTCCGTTCGGGTAAAACGCCACTTTCGGCGCACGCCGATTACGGAAGACAAGAAATTGAGAAAAGATCCCTTTGGAGGTCCTTGCTTTGAAGGTACCCTTCGGAAACCGTGTTGCTTTTCCGAATGAAGTCCCGTGGCCGGGACGATTGAGAGCTTTCTTTACTTGCTCTCTTAAAAACTTAGATGCCGGACAAGCCCGAGAGATGCAAACAATACGACCGGCTAGCCACACCACTGCTCTCGGTGAATTGTTTATAGCAGATGAATGTAAGAAAGCGCAAGTAGCAATTGAAGAAATTGTTTTTGGGGTTTCCAACTCTGGTTACGTCTAGCACCCACTGCAAGAATCGGCCAGATAGCCGCCGATCATCTGCGATGTGAGATAGCCGCGGTCGGCTGTCCCAACGTGCATCGGTTTGGAGCGTTTCCACTCCCGCTCAGTCGCCCGAGCCGGTTAGGGTCGCCTTCACTGTAGCAGAAGTGCCGTTGACTTCCACTCCCAATGTGCCAGGGTAGGATCCATCTTCTTTGGGCTTGAACGTGACGGTTATAGTGCAACTCGCGCCGACGGCGAGAGAAGACGGGCAATTGTTGCTCTGGGTGTAGACGGTGGGCGTGACGGCGATCTGCGTAATCGTCATGATTTGGTCGGAATCGTTGGCAAGGGTGACCGGTGCGGTGCGGGAATTTCCGACGGCGACGCCGCCGAAGTTGATGGAAGCGGGATAGAGGGCCGCACCATCGTTCGTGAATTCATAGGCTCCGTTGTGCCAGGCTGTGGTTCCCGTCGGCCGGAGGATAGGGACTCGGGCCGGCCAAATGACGGTGTGATTCGCGGAGTTGAGTCCGACTCCGAGGGTCGTATCGCTGATGCAAGCTGCTCCTGCTGCTGCGCTAGTTGCAGCGATGGTGGAGCACAGTGAACTTTGGTTCGGCCCAGTTCCCACAGTGCCCGCGGCAGCCGAATCAAGCGGCGCGAACGGATAGGTTTCGTTGAAATTCAGGTTCCCATTGCCGTCTTTATAAACTGGGAAGCAGATCTGGATACCGCCGTAATTCGTGGTGGTGATGTTGCTGCAGGTAACTGAGGTGTTTGGGCTGGAAGTGTATTTGCCTCCCCAGCCCGATTCCTCCACAATCGTGGCTCCGTCCATATCGTTGGTTACGCCGAAATTGTTGTAGTCGAAGGCAGTAGCGCTGTTGCGGAGTTCGACGCACAGGCCCTGCGGTGTGGGATCGATGCCGCACTCTTGCGTGTTCTGGAAGTAGGTATAAGTGCCGCCGTAACCCGCGCCGCTGAAAGAACTGACGGCCTCGCCGTTGCCCTGATAATCGTTGGTGAAGACGTTGTTGAAAATATAGATTGAGGCGCGATCCTGCTCCATTTCCAGCGTTTCCGCATTCGCGTTGGTGCAGTCGACCCAATTGTTGTAGATCAACTCGACGAAGGACGCGGGATTCGTACCCCAGACATGAATGCAGTTGCCATGCGGCTCATTGGGGGGCGGAATAAACGTCGTGACCGGGTTCAAAATCCTGTTGTCGTGGATTGTCAGGATGTCGATGTTCGAGACCGCGCCCACAAAACCGTTGATGTAATTCTGGTAAATATTAGCGGCATAGACAGCATCGCAGCAGTTTGCGGACCCGTCCCGGTTGTCAAAGACGTTGTTATAAGCGCTGGACCCCGAGTCGTTGGGAAGCCAAACGATTGCGCTGTCGGCCGCTTCATCATTGCAGACCGTCGAATTGTTGCAGTTGGTGATGTTGTGGAAATAAGAATTTTCTACCTGCCAGTTGGTATCCGATCCAGAATAGAACTGGTAGGTGGAGAGGTAGGTGCAAGCAACAGGGTCGCTGTCACTGCAGCTATTCGTGCCGGTCCACCATAACCCGGTCATCTCAATGTTGTCAAAGATAAGGTAGCTGGCGTGGTCGGCTTGGTCAGTCAGCATCCCGAGGGTTGCGGAATTGTAGCCCCCGCTGCCGCCGCCGCTAAAGATGGGCCGCGCCCACGCGCTGCCGGAATACCAGCCGGGGTCATAGCCAATGTAGTTGGGCGCTCCGTTCTGTCCGCCGTGGGGCACGTTGGCCGGCCAGTTCGTCGAGCCTTGCGTGACCCCGCCCTTGAAGATGAATCCCGTACCAGCGGCAGGTGTAGGGCTGTGCGCGCCAGATGCGGCGCCATACGGAACGCTCTTCCATGCCGCCGATTCCGAAGCGCCAGAGTTTGAGTCGGACCCGCCCACCGAGTCGATGAAATAGAAGTGAGTCACCCCGCTTGGAATGTTCGCCGGACACGCCCCAGCTACAAAATTCGCGCAAGTTCCCTGCCCGAAGGCCGGGACACTCATTAGGGCCGCGAGTGTCACCGGCAAGAGGAGCAGCTTTTTCATGCTTTTGCGCGAGCTCGTTGCGGGCAGTGGGATCGATGGAGATGCACAACAGGCTGAGGTGCTGGCGAAACGGTGCATGGGGCGGCTCCCCGGCGGTAGGTTGAGTTCTGGCGCACGCGTTGAAATTTCATTCTTGGATTGCAGCGGCGGGCAATCCCTCATAGGCCGCAAGTTTTTCACTGGCGCGAAGGTTTGTCAATAGAGGAGGATATCGGGCTGGGATGGATGGCGGCGAAGAAACTCGATTTGGTCGGGGGTTGTAGGGGATGCCGTTGTGGTCGATGACTCTTTTCCTTGTGAGGCTTCGAAAAGCGAGAAAGGAAGCCGGATGACCCAGCTAGAGGTGGCTGGACAATTGTCGCGTCCTCAATCTTTCGTGTCAAAGTGCGAATCTGGCGAGCGGAGGGTGGATATCATCGAACTGGAGCAATTCGCCGCGCTATATCGGAAGAATATTAGTTTTTTTGTCCGTGGTCGTTCCGTCCCGACCGACTCAACACGTGCCTCAGATCTATCGCACATCAGTAGGTGCCAGGCATCAGCAAATGCCAGGCTTCTTTGTATTTTGCGTATTTGGAGTTTTGGCGGTGGGGGGTTAGGAGGATGTCGGGTTGGTTGTTGGTGGCGGCTAGCGGGATTATGTAGAAGACTTGGGCGGGGATTTATCCCTCGGCTTCGCTCGGGACAGGCTCCGATGGCGAAGAAGTCGATTTGGTCGGGGGTGTAGGGGATGCCGTTGCGGTCGATTACGCAGCGGTAGGTGTTTTTCTCGCGGCGCTGGAGGGTGCATTTGACCCATTCGTCGCTGTCGCTCTCAGGGCAGGCTCTGGATGCGGAGGAAGTGGCCTTGGTGGTCCCTTCGGTCGCTGTCGCTCTCTCAGGGCAGGCTAAACGAGGTCGTAGGGGGCGTTGTCTCCGTAGGGCTTGGAGAGGATCAGGCCTAGTTCTATGGCGCGGAGGATGACGTGGAGTTCGGCCCATTCTCCGCGGAGTTTGGGGTGGTGGATGTAGTGTGTGCGATTTGGCATGGTGGTTCCTTTGGTGTATTTTGTTGGGTTGTTCGGGCGGCTGAAGCCGCTGTTCATTTTTGGGGGCTTTACGCGGCGCTGAAGCGCCGCTCTTCCACGTCGCTGCATTCCTTGGCGATGTGTCTGGGCAATAAAAAACGCGACCCGGGGGGCCGCGTTGCTTATTTCGACTCTAAGACCAGTATATCATGCAGCAATGGGTGAACCCGCCATGTTTCCCGGAAATATATTTGGAGCAGAATCATGGGGATGAGGGGATTTGTGTGGTTTTTGCCACTTGACAGGAAATTGGCGGAATCGGATCAGAGTCAAAATCTTTCACTTTTCGCATTTAAAATTCCCACCCTTCGGCTTCGCTCAGGGCAGGCCTTTCTCGCGAAAGACGCGAGAAATGGGGCATCCCATTTTGGGTGCGCGCAGGCAAAGAACGGGGAAATGGGATATTCCATTTTTGGGTGGGCGCTGGAGGTAACAAATGCCCACGGTCTCTTAGCTGTTGATCGGCAGCTTCGATCTTTACTTTAGTTGCTTGAGTTGTTTGAGTCCGTGGGCACGCGTTCGTTGTGGCGCAGTGCTATGGGATTTCGGGATGTCAGATATCGTTTGGGGATTGGTTGGGATCTTTGTCGCGTTCGCGAATGGCGTCGCGGCGAGCGTCAAGTTCTTTGAGGAGTTGATCCAGAAGCTGCGACAGGCGCTTTGGGTCGTTCTCGGTTGCGACCAATTCACAGAGCTTTCTCCAGCGGTTGTCATCAACGCGCAAGTTCTCTCGAGTTGTCATGGGGATTCCTTAAGGCAAGGACATTGCCAAAGAGCGAGGCGCGGGTTCCACAAAGGACCAACTGCAAAAGATTCCTACAGAAGGGTTTAGCTTTGCACCCTGAGAACCCGGGGCGAGAGGGCTGTACGAAGATATTGCTCGATTGGCGGACGGGGTTTCATGGACCAATGGTTTTTTTATTGAACCGGCGGTCGTGCAGCGGATAAAGAAAGCGATAGGGATGCGATCCAAACGCGCGATTCATTGGGTCGCAAAAAACGCGACCCCTCGCGCGGATCGCCCAGATTCCCTCGGCAGGCTCGGGACAGGCTCTTCACTGCGCAAAAAACGCTTGTTCAGGATGACAATCAAACCGGACGAAGGCTTTCGTTGACTTGGGGATTTTTGCCACGTAAGATTCGCCTACTCTATTAAGGAGGCGGGATGCAGCTTCGCCTGGAGAGCCGTCCGGTTGGGGAGGTGTTGATCGTTCAATGCCACGGAAGGATCGTGGCGGGGAACGAAGTGTTTACGTTGCATTCTCAGGTTGGGGATTCGGTGGAGAAATATGGCGACGTGGTGCTGCAGCTGGATCAGGTGGAGTTCGTTGACAGCAGCGGGTTGGGAGCGCTGGTGCGGCTGATGCGGGCGGCGCGATTGAAGGGCGGAGATCTGAAACTTAGCGGGCTGCAGCCGCGCATCCGCAAAATGCTGGAGCTGACCAGCTTGCTCGCGCAATTTGAGACTTATGAGTCGGTGGAAGAGGCGATCACGGCGGCTTATTTGGGCTCGCGCTATTCGCGGGGAAAGGCCGGGGACGCGCGTCCGCGGATGCTTTGCGTGTTCGAATCGATCGATGTGTGCACGTTCCTGCGGGAAGTGTTGTGCGGGGCCGGCTACAATGCGCTCACTACTTTGAGCATCAACGACGCGCGAATCCTGTTGAAGGCTACGAAGGCAAAGCTGGTCGTGTTGTCTTCGCGTTTTCAAGCGGTACACGGCAAGCCTACGCAGAAGATGCTGGAGGAAATTGATCCAGCGGTTTCGGTTGTGATTCTAGATGAGAACTTTGCCACGCAGGATCCGGCTGAGGCGGCGGAGAAGCTGCTGAGCAGCGTGGGCAGCCGGTTTGCCGCTCCCAATTAATGTGGAGGGCTTAGTTTTACGCTCGTGAGTGCAAGCCGGGTAATGGCACTTTTGTACCTCCGCTCCCTGTCCATTAGGGTCTTTCCATCTTTCCGGCGGCGCGCCACAATAACTTCCGTACTGCAAACCGGACCCTCTGACATGGAAAACGCCCTCGGTACTGCCCCAGCCCGAACGCCCGCATCGCCAGCCAAGAAGACGGCAGCTCGGGTTGCTTTGGTCGACTTGAAAGAATCTTCCAGATTTCTGCTCAACGAATGTTTCCGCCAGTTCGGCATTGAAACCGTGCTCGTGTCATCGAGCGCGGCGGAGCGCTTGCGTCAGGAAAAATTTGAAGCGTGCGTACTGCCGCTGGCGCCCGGCGCTGAGGCGGTGATGGAAGCTGCGCGTACGTCCCCTTCGAACAGCCGGGTTGTGCTGTATGGCTTGGGCGGGAGCGCGCAGGAGGCCATGCGTTATTCGAAGTATGGGATCAATGCAATGTTCCAGGAACCGCTGGAGCGTCCGGCGGCGATGAAGCTGGTGCGCGCTACGCACATGCTGGTGCTGCACGAATTCCGGAGGTACACGCGCATCCCGATTATGACCGAGGTGACTGTGGTCAGCCACGATGGGCATCGCCTTTGCGCTTCGAGCATTGAGATCAGTTCTGGCGGCATGTCGTTGAAGAGCGCTGAGGATATGCCCGCTGGAACGAATGTGGACGTTTCGTTTTCGCTGCTGACGCTGCCGCGCGTGGGCGTTCGCGGGGTGGTGACGTGGCGCAAGAGCAAATCTTTTGGAATCCACTTCGACGCCGCCGATGATCGCAGGCACAGAGTGAAAGAGTGGATCGACGCTTATCTGGAAAGCTAACAGTCTGATCAGCCGCGAAAACCTCCTGCCTCAGTTTGGCATCTCATGCCCGCCAGTATTCTGGCGGCTCAGCGATCCTGCTCTCGCTGGCCAAAGTTCGTCCTAGGAGTAAATTCGTGCCCATCAAAATGCATTCCGCGAAGTCAGATTTTCGAGTACTGCCTGTTCCAGAGTGCGCGAGCCCGAGACGCTGGACTCCCTACGCACTGGGATTTGCCATTGGCGTTATCACGATTCTGGCCGTGCGCATTCCGGCTCAAGCTCAGAGCTACAGCGACAATGTAATCTACAGTTTTCCCGGCGGATCGGGCGGAACTGAGCCCGTGTTCTCAGGGGTCGTACAGGATAAAGCGGGAAACTTCTACGGCACCACTTACGCTGGTGGGGCGTACAAGTATGGGATCGTTTTTAAAGTGGACGCCTCGGGAAACGAAACCGTCCTGCACAGCTTTGGACAGGGGAAGGACGGGCGAACTCCTTATGGCGGACTGGTGATTGACTCTGCGGGTCGCTTATTTGGGGCTACTAACGCAGGCGGAATCTGGAGCCAGAACTGCACGGCAGGTTGCGGAATTGTGTATGAAATCGAACCTGACGGTCAGGAAAAACTGTTGCATGCATTTGCTGGTGGATCGGACGGCGCGTCCCCGTATGGAAGTTTGACTCGCGATGCGGCGGGAAATTTGTACGGCACTACCGAAATGGGTGGCGTGTCCGGCTGGGGCGCCATCTATAAGATTGACGCCAACGGCACCGAGACGATTCTGTACAGCTTTCCGGGACAGCCTGGTGCCCAATTTCCGCAGGCGGGAGTGATTCTTGACGCAGCAGGCAATCTCTACGGCACGACGACGTCTGGCGGAACTTACAACTACGGATCGGTATTCGAGTTCAGCGCAGCGGGCCAGATGACGCTGCTCTACAGCTTTCTCAGCGGAGCGGATGGAGAGGCTCCCGATGCTCCGCTGTTTCGAGCTGCGAACGGCGATCTTTATGGAACTACGTTCGAGGGCGGCAACGGGGAGGGAACTGTTTTTAAATTAGACGTGAGCGGCAAGGAGACGGTGGTGCATCCCTTCGGCGATTTTCAGAATGATGGAATTTATCCTGAGTCGCCGTTGGCATCTGACTCGCGGGGAAACTTGTATGGGACAACGATTCAGGGAGGGCCGGGCGGAATTTACGGAGGAGTCGCTTACCAGATCAATGCGCAGGGTGTGTATTCCGTCGTTTACGACTTTGGGGTTCAGCCGAATGGCACGGGACCGAATGGACCTTTGCTTCTGGGGTCGAATGGTAACTTTTATGGGACTACGGCCTCGGGCGGAACAGCCAATAGTGGAACGGTGTATGAATTGATTCCCTAGATTGGATTTGGTTAGACAGGGTCACTTTGACCGGACGCTTCGCGCGTCCGGCTTTTTTTTTGCACGGATAGAGAGGTTGCGAAAAACGCGTTGGCAATGCGGGCCGGGGCCACCGTGGCTAAAGCCCGACTTGATTTCAGACGCTTTCGCGGCGCTGAAGCGCCGCTCTTCCACGGCACCGCATGCGTTTATGGGCTTTTCCGCGGTCTCCTTGTGACCTCTTCCGCGGTCTCTAATGACGTGTATGGTTGAAGCCGCTCGACCGCCCGTTACAATATCCTCGTGACTGAAGTTGGCACTCACGAAACACCCGCCGCGGTGGAAGCTTTGTCCGATCCCCGGCGCTTCACGCTTCGGCAGCGAATCCTTCTGCGGATAATTATTTTTGTTGGAAATGGGTTCATCCGGCTGATCGGGCCGACGTTGCGCGTTTGCGTTTCACGCGAAGAGGGCGCGCAGGAAAGCGTGGGGCAGCGGCCGCTGATTATTTCTTTCTGGCACGCCTGCATTATTCCGGCGACTTATTTTTTTCGTGATTGCGGAATTCGCGTGATGAGCAGCAACAGTTACGACGGGGAATATATGGGACGGATCATTGGGAAGTTTGGATTCGTCGCGGTGAAGGGATCGAGCAGCCGCAACGCGGTGCGGGCGCTGCTCGGATTGCGCCGGGCTTTGCAGCAGGGCTGGGCCGTCGCTTTTACTCTGGATGGTCCGCGCGGCCCGCGTTACCAAGTGAAGCCGGGGCCGGTGGCGCTGGCGCGCTCGTCTGGCGTGGCTTTGACTATGTTTCATATTGCGGTGGAGAAGGCTTGGGTTCTTCATACGTGGGACCGGCTGATTATTCCGAAGCCGTTTTCGCGCGTGCTGATGCGGTTTGGAAAACTTATTGCGGTGCCGGCGGGCGCGCGCGAGGAAGAGATTGAGCGCTATCAACGGGAGCTGCAGGGTTCGCTTGACCGGGTGAGAGTATTTGCCGAGGCGAATGTGAGTAAGGTGGGCGCGGCGGAATTTCCTGTTTACAACCGAACCTGAAGCGTCTGCTCTCCTGGCCACCCGTTGACTTCGACCGTCGATAACCAGTAAATTTCTGACACTGCGATTTCGCGTTCTTTGAAATGTCCTTCGGTTTGCGCGTCTTTGCCTTGTGGCGAAGACAGGGAAGCGGGTGCAATTCCCGTGCTGCCGCGCAACTGTAAGCGAGAAAAATCGCGGGCGTCCACTGGAGAAATTCCGGGAAGGCCGTCCGCAAGAAGTCGGATGGCGTTAGCAAATTCCGCATGACTGAATGCTGAATGCTGATTGCTGACTGCTGTTTCACCATCCTCACTCGCAAAGCCAGGAGACCGGCGTGAACCGTCCACCTTAACCCCTTTCGCGTGAAAAGGAGGATGGTTATGCGCGCACTCGGCGCCTTGTTCTTGGTTTTCGTTGCTCTTGCGGCAGCATCCGCTGCCGATCTCAAAGTCAAAGTGGTTGATCCTCAATCGGCTGCCGTTGGCGGCGCGCAGGTTTCTCTGTTTGAAAAAGGGAGAGACGTTGCTGCAGGAGTTGCGCGTACTTCTGCGGAGGGAGTTGCCGACTTCGGCGATTTCGCGCCCGCTAGCTACAAGGTTCGAGTGCTGGCCGCGGGATTCGCGCTGCAGGCGACGGACATTGAGGTCAGTTCTCATGACGCGGCAAATTTTTTTACGATCCAACTTCATCTTGCCACTGCGTCGGAAACCGTGGTGGTGACAGCGACTCGAACTCCGTTGCCTGCGGAGGATTCCGGCGCGAGCGTTTCTACTTTGGAGAACGCACAGCTCGAGACCATGCAGCCGATTGCGGCGGATGATGCGGTGCGCTTTCTTCCTGGGGCCGTGATCAACACTGCGGGTCAGCGCGGAGGAATCTCGTCTCTGTTTGTGCGCGGCGGCGAATCTACTTACAACAAAATCATAGTCGATGGCGTGGCCGTGGATAATCCGGGCGAGACGTTTGACTTCGGCACATTGCCGCTGACGCAGGCGGACCGCGTGGAATTTCTGCGGGGCACGCAGAGCACGCTGTACGGGTCGGATGCGATGACCAGCGTTGTGCAGGTGTGGACGCGGACGGGAAGCACTTCCGTTCCCGAGCTGCGCTTCGGCGCCGATGGAGGGAATTTTGGGACGGCCAGCGGTGAGGCATCTTTGGCTGGCGTGCGCGCAGGCTTCGACTACAACCTGTTCGGCAATCAATTTAATAGCAGCGGGCTGGGCGTCAACGATGCTTATTCGGATTCGTTGGCGGGCGCGAATCTTGGCATGGCTCTTACAGATCATGCAGCGCTGCGGCTGCACCTTCGTCACTCGAATAGTTATACCGGATTGCCCGGCGAGTGGAATTTTAATGGCAACGATCCGGTGATCACGCCGTATTCGGCGGAGGGTACGCTGTTGCCGCCGGGGCTTCTGCAGCCTGATCCTGTCGAGTCGGCGCATCTGAATAGTTTGCTCGGCAGCGTGGAGCTTACGGTGTCGCAGCCTTCGGGATGGCAACACCGCTTGACTGGGTTCGATTATCTCTACCGTTATACGGACAACAATCCGAATACGGATCCGAGTGTCGCTCCTTACACTTATGACAGTTTTCCCGACACTTACGAAACTCATGTGAACCGCGTCGGAGTCGAATATCAGGGAGATTATTCGGAGCGGACATCGGCTCATTTCGCCGCGCACAGTACGTTTGGATATCGCATTGAAAATGAGACTGGCGTGGTGAGCGATATGGATTTTCCTCCTGCGGCTTCGGGGCAGCGGCTGGATCAGGATGCTTATTTGCAACAGCAGATTACGTGGGGCAGGCTCACGGCGATCGCGGGCGGGCGTTTTGTGCACAGCAGCGCATACGGCAACATCGGAGTGCCGCGGGTTGCGCTTACTCTGTTGGCATTTCGCGGAGGGGAATTATTTTCTGGGACGCGCCTGCGTTTTTCTTATGCCGTCGGGTATATGGAGCCGGCGCTGTATCAGGCCTTTGGCGAAATCGCTTACGACTACACGTCGAATCGCGGCTTGTTGCCGGAGCGCACTCGAGCGTTTGAAGCCGGGTTCGAGCAGAAATTCTTTGCGGGGCGATGGGCCCTGAACGCAACCTACTTCAACAATCTTTTCCACGATCAGATTGAGGCTGTGCCAACTGCGTCGGGCGCGTACGAGTTTTTTAATTTGGAACAGTCTTTTGCTCAGGGCGCCGAAATTGAACTGCAGGGCCGGATTCGTCCGAGACTGTTGCTGACTGCTGCTTACACTTACACTTCGACAGAGATTCTGGAAAATCCGGAGTGCACTTCGGCCAATCCTTGCAGCTTTCCATATGCTCCGGGTGATCCATTGTTGCTACGTCCGAAGCATTCGGCGACGACTTTGCTGAGTTACGCAAGAAAGCGCTGGAGCGCAAATCTGGCGGGAAGTTTCGTGGGACCGCGCGCCGATTCGGATTTCGATGGCTTCAACATAAATCATGCGGCGGGCTATGTGCGCGTCGATCTCGGCGGATGGTATGCCATCAACTCGCGCATTACCGCGTATGCAAATATCGATAACGCGCTCGATCGGCGCTATAACGAAGTGCTTGGCTATCCTGCGCTGCCGGTGAATTTTCGCGCGGGGTTTCGCTTTCGGGTGGGAGGGGAATAGATTAGAGCGCGGACGCTGGACGGGTGCAGATTGCGCCTCGCTGTGCTTGGCTGCACAGCCGAGGCGGCTCTCCCCACATAACCCTTTGAGTATTTTGGAGATCTAGCTGACTTTTTCTGGTTCGCGCACTAACGAGATGGGCATGGAGGCGGCCATTTTTCCGCCGAAATATTTTGTTCGCGCCAACAATAATTTCTCGATGTCGACGCCGGACAACGGCTGCTGGCGGCCCAGCAGGTGGGTGACCAGCGCAATCTGTGCGAAGTGTTCCACGGTTTCCATCTTCATGTAGGCGTGCTCGATGGTATCGCCGTAAGTGACTACGCCGTGATTCGACATGAGAATTGCGTCGTAGTGAGGCACGTAGGGTTCGAGGGTCTGGGCCAGTTCCGACGTACCTGGCGTGCCGTAGCGGGCTAGCGGGATGCCTCCCAGGCCCATTACCACTTCGCAGACCAGAGGTTCGGTGAGCGCCATGCCGGCAGCGGCGAATCCGGTTGCGGTGGGCGGATGCGCGTGCACAATCGCCCGAATATCGGGACGGGTGCGGTAAACCAAAAGGTGCATTCCGATTTCGCTGGTCACGTTGCGGCGTCCCGCGACCCGCGTGCCTTCCAGGTCGACGATCACCATGTCGCCGGCACGCATAGCGCCTTTGCTCACGCAGGTAGGCGTCACCAGAATGCGCTCGCGGTCCAGGCGGACCGAAAGATTCCCGTCCATCGCCGCTACGAAGCCGCGCTCGTGCAACATGCGCCCGTAGCGAACAATGTCTTCCCTGTGTTTGCGTTCAGCGGACATGGAAATACTCTCTCGGGGGAGTGACGAAAAGCGGCCAAAATGACAGCCCCCGCATAGTACCGCACCTTACCCTGAACAAACAACAAACTTTATAAAAACTGACAAATAAATTGCCCCATCGGTCGAGCATTCACCGCGCCCGTGGTAGATCCTCGGTTGACTCACTCATCGTGAATCCTCCTATAATCTGACACCGTGTTGGTTTCCGACTTCAACTTCTATCTTCCAGACGACCTTATCGCGCAGGAACCGCTCGCGGAGCGCGACGGCGCCCGCATGTTGCATTTGCAACGAACTGGAGGCCATGCTGACCGGCTGTTCCGCGACTTCCCAGAATTATTGCGGTCCGGCGATTTGCTGGTCTTCAATAACACGCGTGTGTTTCCGGCGCGGCTGTACGGACGACGCGAAGGCGCTCGCGCGCAGCCGGTGAGTCCTCAGAACTCTGCCGCGCGGGATTTTCTTCACGGGCGGATTGAGGTCTTGCTCACGCGGCAGATCTGCACCGAACCGAACGATTGGGAATGCCTGGTACGGCCGGGCCGCAAGATCGGCGTGGGCGAACGGCTGTTCTTCGGCGCGCGGGATGAACTTCAAGCTCAAGTGATGGCGCGTCGAGAATTTGGCGAGCGCGACATTCGTTTTGATCCCACCTTGGAGAGGGTTGACGATTTCTTCGCCGTGCTTGAGCGGATTGGCCATGTTCCGCTTCCGCCTTATGTCGCGCGTGCCGATTCTCCGCGCGACCGCGAACGCTATCAAACCGTTTATGCCCAGCAGCGCGGATCAGTAGCGGCACCCACGGCCGGCCTTCACTTCACACGGGAAATTCTCGATCGGATTCGCTCGCGCGGAGTTGAGACCGTGGAGATTACCTTGCACGTGGGCTTGGGAACTTTTCAGCCCGTGCGCGTGGAGCGCGTCGAGGATCACCAAATCCATTCGGAGCCTTACTCGATTTCGGCTGAGGCCGCTTCCGCCATCAATCAGGCTATGCGCTCGGCGCGGCGCATCGTCGCGGTCGGGACTACTACGGTTCGAACTCTCGAACACGCTGTGCGGTTAGGCGCGGGAACTATCATGGCAGGCGCGGCTTCGGCCGACATATTTATTCATCCAAAGGTCGAACGCGGTTTTGAATTCAAAGTGGTCAAGGCGATGCTGACGAATTTCCATTTGCCGCAATCTACGTTGCTCATGCTGGTGAGCGCGTTCGCCGGACGCGAGAATACTTTGCGCGCCTACGAACACGCCGTCCTAGAGCAGTACCGTTTTTATTCTTACGGAGACTGCATGTTCATAGAATGATTTGGTTTTGCGCTGTCGTCCGAGCGCGGCCAAACGATGCCGAAGGATGTTCGCTGCGGGGAAGATTTTTTTCCAGGTGGGTTATACTTTTTCGGGAGCAGACGATGTCCACTGCGGTTAACCAGGTTCCAATCGATGATTTCGTAGCCGAGCTTCGCAAATTTCCCGAGGCGGCCTTCGATCAGACGGAGCAACTCCGCAGATTCCTTCAGGAAACCCCGGTCGACTCCAAGTCGCTTGCGCCTTATCTCACCTGGGATCGCCAGCACTACACGCGCAATCTGATCGACAAGACTTCGCTGTACGAGTTGATGGCTATCTGTTGGGAAGTTGGGCAGGCCAGTTCGGTGCACAACCATCGCGACCAGAACTGCTGGATGGCCGTGCCTATCGGACGATTGCTGGTGGACAATTTTCACATCGTCCATCAGGATCTTGCTCTCGGCAAATGCACGATCAAGGCTACTGAAACCGTTGAGATGAACTTGTCCCAGCCTTGCGCTGTCGACCCGCTCGAACCGGTTCACCGCGTCGTCAATCCGCGCGAGTTCAACCAGCGCGCCGTCAGCCTGCACGTCTATTCGCGCCCGTTCGATTCCTGCGTGGTTTACTCCGCAGAGCAGGGCACCTGCGGCGAAATCCAACTGCACTACACCACCGAGTACGGCAAACCGAGGCGGTGAAATATTTCGCGGCAGTGCCTCGGGTAGGGTCTCAGCGCCGGCTGTTAAACTACTGGCTTGCCACCGCGAAAAAAAAATCCCGCACTTGAACCCAGCAAACCGAACCTTCCGGCAGCCTTCGACCCCAATCGCATCTTCCTCATCGACACCATGTCGTTCATCTTCCGCGCCTATCACGCGATGGCGCGGCAGCGCTCCATGTCGACGAAGGCGGGGCTGCCGACGGCAGCGATCTACGTCTTCGTGAATATGTTGCGAAAACTGCGGGAAGATTTTTCTCCAGCGTATCTGGCTGCCGTATTCGACGTTGCCGCGAAAACTTTTCGCGCTACGCAGGCGGAAGCGATCACTACGGTGCGCAAGTTCGACATTAAGACGCAGACTTTTACTGAAGTCGAATACAAAGGCTACAAAGCCAATCGCGCGGCCATGCCGGAAGATCTGGCGCAGCAGATTCCTTACATTCGCCGCGCGCTTGAGGCGTATCGCATACCCATTCTCGAACTCGCGGGCTTCGAGGCCGACGATGTTATCGGCACTCTGGCGCGCAAAGCTGCGGCCGCGAAGCATCCTGTTTACGTGGTCTCGAGCGATAAGGACATGATGCAGCTCGTTAATGACGATGTGCAGATTCTGAATCCTCCCAAGGATAATCTGATCTGCGACGCTGCCAAGGTGGAAGAAATTCTCGGCGTGCCTCCTGCGCGAGTTGTCGACATCATGGCCCTGCGCGGAGATTCTATCGACAACATTCCTGGAGCGCCTGGGATTGGCGATAAAGGCTCGGTTGAAATCATCAAGCGCTTCGGCACGGTTGAGCAGGCGCTTGATCGCGCCAACGAAGTAGAAAAGAAAACTTACCGTGAATCGCTGCAGGACAATCGCGACACAATTCTCTTCAGCAAGAGCATGGCTACGATTGATACCAACGTCCCCGTTGAGTTGAACGTTGATGCCATGCGCGCGGGCGAGCCTGATCTCGATTTGCTTCGCCAGCTTTTTACTGAACTGGAATTTACTTCTCTGTTGAAGGAATTGCTGCCGGAAGTTCAGGTCACCGAAACTCACTACAGTGAAGCTCAGTCTGCGGCGGATGTCGAACAAGTTGTCAGCTCGGTTGCGACGGATGGCACACTAGCGATCGCGGTGGAAGTGGAAAAGACAGAACCTCTTGCGGACAGTGAAGAGGAAGTCATCGACGAGGTACCACAGTCAGGGATGCTTGCGCTAACGGACGCTTCGTCTCCGGCGGTTGTGCCTAAACCTGATGCTCGCCGTGTCGCGATTTCAGCTGCTGCCGGATCGGCTATTACGGTCAGGCTGGATTCCGGCGGCGCCGCTGCGAAGCTCAGGACCTTGATGACGGACGCTGGCACTCCGAAGTCTGTTCACGATTACAAATCCGCGATTCACGCGCTTGAGTCTCTCGGCATCGGGCTTCAGGGGGTGCAGCACGATTCCATGCTCTATTCTTACCTGCTTGATCCGACGTACTCCTCGCATCGCCTGGCCGACGTGGCTCTTCGGCGTTTCAATCTCAAACTAAGCGGCGATCTGGCAGAAGCTGCGGACGTTTCTGGAAGGCTTGCGGCCGCCTTGCGCGACGACGTAAAGCAGGCGGGACTGACCGGCCTCTACGCAGAAATCGATTTGCCGCTGGTCCCCGTTCTGGCTCGCATGGAGCAGGCTGGAGTAAAAATTAACACCGGCGCGCTCGCAAAAATGTCGACGGAGCTCGAGCGTGAAATTGCTGTTAAAGAAAAAGAAATTCATGAGATTGCCGGCGTTGCATTCAACGTGGGGTCACCGCGGCAGCTCGGCGACGTTCTCTTCAACAAACTGAATCTGCCGAAGCCGGTGAAGTACGGCAAGGGACGGACCATCTCAACCGCGGTCGACGTTCTGGAAACTCTGGCTGAGGATCACCCCATAGCGCGCATGGTCCTCGACTACCGCCAACTCACCAAGCTGAAATCCACTTACGTCGACACGCTTCCGGCGTTGATCAATCCCTCCACCGGCCGCGTGCACACCACGTTCGGTCAAACCGGAACGGCCACTGGACGCCTCTCATCGACGAATCCGAATCTGCAAAACATTCCCATCCGCACGGAACTTGGGCGCGGCATTCGCGCCGCTTTCACTGCCGAGCCCGGCCACGTTCTTCTCACCGCCGATTATTCGCAGATCGAACTTCGCCTGCTCGCGCACTTCTCTCACGATCCGCTTCTGGTCGAAGCCTACCGCCGCGGCGACGACATCCACACGCTCACCGCCTCGCAAGTATTCGGAGTTCCGCCGCTAATGGTTACGGCCGACCACCGCCGCCAGGCCAAAGTAGTCAACTTCGGCATTGTTTACGGGCTCTCGGCCTTCGGACTTTCGCAAAATCTGGGAATTGAACCCGCCGAGGCGAAACTATTCATCGCCAATTATTTCGAAAGATACAAAGGCGTCCGCGCATTCATCGATAAAACCTTGGAAGAAGCCCGGCGCGATTTGAAAGTAAGAACTTTGCACGGACGCGTTCGCCCCATTCCTGATATCAACAGCAAGAATTTTACGCAGCGTGGCTTCGCCGAGCGCACTGCCGTAAACACGCCGCTGCAAGGCACCGCAGCGGATCTGATCAAGGTGGCAATGATTCGCATCGACGCGGCGTTGCAGGAGCGCGGCCTGAAGTCGAGGATGACGTTGCAGGTTCACGATGAATTGGTTTTTGAAGTCCCGGAGGAAGAAGTAGACACGATGCAGTCGCTGGTTAGAGAACAGATGGAAAAAGTTCATGCGCTGGCGGTGCCGCTGCTGGTTGAGATGGGGGTAGGGCCGAATTGGCGAGATCTGGAGTAGATCGTGTGGGTCAGACACTCCTGTCCGACAACCGTCGGCGGTGCCTCATCCTTCATGTTTATTCACGAACAGAAAGTAGCAGCGAGCAAATGCAGCCTCTGGGGCTCGCGGCCAGCCCAGAGATTTCAATCGATCAGTTGCGGGTTCGCAGCAAACGCCGTTGACGCGAACTTCTGCGATGTCCTCGGTCCCAAAACCAAATAGAACTTTCACGCCATTGAGCAGAGGGCGTTCGAATAAACTGGAAGCCAACGGTCCGAGGATTGGAAGCAGCGGATGATTTAAGGCCCAAGTTTGAAGATCGGTCGGCGCCACACCATTTCCAAACGCTAGTAAGGGCCCGTGGATCACGTGCCAGCCGGAACAGCCCAATGGATCGTTGTAGCCGAAATGACTTGCAAAAGTTCCATCCTGGCTGCCAAGTTCGAGCATGACCGGGAGAGTAGAACGAGCCCAAGTTTCGACAGCGTGCTCGATTGCCTCAGGTTCAGTTCGTCCGAGTCCCGCAACGCAATCCCAAAGAACTGGCGCATCGGCGCGCTCGCGATTCAGGATGAATCCGACGTCGAAATGGTTCGGGCCCACGCGGTGCTGATCCTCAACTCTGACTGCCAGCGTGCCGGGACCAACTATCGTGTCGCCGTCTACCTTCCACGTCTTGTAGGTTGCGGACAGCCGGAGCGCAAGCGCCGCTCTGGCAAGGACGAGCCGCTCCTCGGAGGCAGAATTTATAGGTCCAGTTGCAGGCACTCGAATCACACTCCCAACGCCTTCAGAATCTCCGCTGTGATCCCCGCGGTGAGCGCCTGCATCTTTTCCTCGGACTCCGCCTCTACCATCACTCGAGCCAGCGCTTCAGTCCCCGAATACCGCACGACGACGCGACCGTTTCCGTCGAGTTCGCGCTCGGCGGCTTCTATCGCACGCTGCACCTCCGGGACCTGCGCAAATGGAATCTTTTCCCGCACCCGAACATTTTGAATTTTCTGTGGAAATACTTTCAGGTCGCTCACCAATTCCGCGAGCGACTTTCCAGAGCGCACAATCACGTCCGTCACCCGCAATGCGGTTAGCAGGCCGTCGCCGGTGGTGGCATCGCCATCGCGGAAAATAATGTGCCCTGATTGCTCGCCGCCCAGAGTCGCGCCGGTCTTCAGCATGTCTTCGAGAACATATTTATCGCCCACATTCGCGCGCAACATGCGAATGCCGGATTTCTTCAGCGCTATCTCCACGCCCATGTTCGACATGGTCGTAGCCACCACGGTTGATCCGGATAATTTTCCGCGTGCCTGCAAATCCCGCGCTACGAGCAGAAGTACGCCATCGCCATTCACCACGCGGCCCTCGCCATCGCAAAACAGAGCCCGGTCGGCATCGCCATCAAAGGTTACACCGAGGTCAAACTGCCCGCCGGACCCAGCGACAGCCTTGCCCAAAGTTTCAGGATGCAACGCGCCGCATCCGTCGTTAATATTTTTTCCGTCGGGCGTGACATGAGTGAAGGTCGCGGGAATTCGCAAGCTGCGAAATAATTCGGGAGCCTCGGCGGTAGCCGCTCCATTGGCGCAATCGACCAGCACGCGCATGTGGCTCAAGTCCGACGGCACACTGGCCGCCAACGACTCGATGTAAGCCTTGCGCAGCCCGGCTTCTCCCGGCAACGACGGACGCGCAACTTTCATTGCGGTATCGTCCGCCGCTCCCGGTCTCGCCAACAAAGCGAAAATTTCTTTTTCGATCGCCAGTTCGCGCGCATCCGTCAGCTTGAATCCGTCGCCCGAGAAAACTTTGATACCGTTATCCGTCCAGGGATTGTGCGATGCCGAAATCACCACTCCTGCGGCAAATCCGCGCGACCGCGCCAGATAAGCTACTCCGGGCGTCGTAATCACGCCCGCGCTGCGCACGTCCACGCCTACGGCGGCCAGCCCCGCCGCCACGCGGTCCGCGATCCACGCGCTGGATTCTCGCGTGTCTTGACCCATGACAGCCTGCGCCTTCTGCTGCCCGCGCATCAAATCGTGCCCCAGTGCGCGTCCGATGAGATATGTACTTTCTTCAGTAAGAGGAAATTCGCCGGCTACGCCGCGTATTCCGTCCGTGCCAAACAGTTGTCTGCCCTGATCGCTCATAGATTGCGCGAATTTCTAAAGAAGCCGCCGGGGGAACTTCGAAATGCCTAGCCCGAGGATGATAACTGAGAAAATGGAAATGAAAACTATGAAAGCAGCAGATTAACGAGAACGAAGATAAGGTCGTTCAATGTCCGCTCTCCGCGGGCGCATTCTTTTCCATGATCACCGTGACTCGCACCGGCGTGGGTTGCACCACTTGCACGAGCGCATCGGCCACATACACATTGGTCACGAAGGTTCCTGTCGTCGTCGTACCCGAGGCGTCCACTGGATCGGTGGTGGCTGCGCTCACAAGTTCAACGTGATGCTGCGGGCCGGTGATCTTAATCTTCTCAGGATCCACCAGTATCTTGCCGACATGCTCTCCATCTGCGAATTTCCCTGTCACTCGCGGATGAATCTCGACTTCGCGCGTCAGCCGCGTATCGAAGCTGAGATGCACCTGCCCCGGCACGACCTGCACCACGGTCAAACTGCGCTGTAGCCGAATCTGCTGCGCAGTCAAATCAAAAGTGCGTTCGCCAGCCTTCGCGTCTGCCAACTGAAGTTCTGCATGAATGTCAGTCGACCGCAGTTCCCGGATCATGCGCTCGGGGCCGCGCACGCGGATTTGCGCTTCCGGTATGGTTGCTGAACTAATCTCCAGCTCCGCAGGGACACTTCGAAATTCGATCGGCACCCGCACTGCGACTTCCGCCGGTTCCTGATCCGGCGAAATTGCCAGCCATAGACCGGTTGCCAATATGAGCGACAGAATCTTCAGCCAGAAGTTGTGCAGAACCCAGCGACGCAAGAACTTCATCATAGCGGGCGCTCCGTTTCCGGCGTGGATTCCTCTTCGTCACTCATCTGTACGCCAGCCCGCAACGGCGATTCCTGATTCGAATCCGATTCATCGGTGGGCGGCCCCACCGTCGGCAACGCTACTGGCGACATATAGCGCCGCAGCTCGCTGCTCAGCCGCTCGCGCAGCTGTTCGACGGTGAGATCGCGTTCGATTTTGCCGCCGACGGCCATGCTGATCGCGCCCGTCTCTTCCGAAACTATTACTGCGATTGCGTCCGTTTCTTCTGTGATGCCAATACCCGCGCGGTGCCTTGTTCCCATTTGCGTGGAGAGCACTGGATTCATCGAAAGCGGCAGGAAACATGCGGCCGCCGCCAGGCGATTTTTCTGAATGATCACCGCTCCATCATGCAGAGGTGCGCTCGGCCGGAAGATCGTGGCCAGCAGATCGTAGGAGAGCCGCGCGTCCATGGCGACACCGCTTTCGATGTAGGTGCGCAATCCAATCTCGCGCTCAATCACCATCAATGCGCCGGTCTGATGTTGTGAAAACAGATTCGCCGCCAGCACAATGTCGTCGTATGCATCTCCGTCGGTGGAGGATCCGCGGAGAAAGCTTACCCGGCGCCCAACATCCGACAACACGTGCCGGATCTCCGATTGAAACACCACGATCAAAGCGAAAACGACATACGGCAATAAATGGCTGACCAGCCAGTTCAACGTAACGAGTTGACCGATGCGCGCGAGGTAGAACGCAGTGGCCACTGCCGCCAGTCCGGCGAGCATTGGCGCCGCACGCGTGCCACGGATCATCGCCAGCACTTCGTAGATGATCACGGCCACCAGCAGAATGTCGAGCACCGTAAACCACGACACTCTCGACCATGGCGCCAACAGTTGCGTCACTGAATCTCCCGGCCGGCAGATTGCCAACGTCAGAACCCTACATTCTAATGCAGCGGATAGCGGACTGAGGACAATAAGGAGAATCTTGCAAATCTGTGGGACAGGGGTACAATTTCAACGGTCGGGTGCTGGGAGGAGATTCTATATGCCATCCTTTCGCGCGTCTCTGCGTAAGCTTAGCTTCTCACGTGCTCTGATTGTCGTGGCGCTGTTTCTGCCAGGTGTGAGCGGCCTGCTGGCCGAAGCTACGGGATGCCCACAAGCAGGTGCGCTATTGTCTCGCGCTCAAGAGGCGAAAGTTCAGGAGCCTCAATCCCAGGAACCGCAACCTCAGGAGTCCCAGTCGCAAGAACCGCAGGCCCCGGTTTTGAAATACGATAAGGCCATTTTTCAAAAACCGATTCCAGCCGAGCAACTCGCGGTTGCGAATCATTTTGTTGGGACTTCGGCGAACGACGTAATTCGTGACAAGCAGTTCCGCAAGTTCGTGCATAGCGTGCTGCCTGACCGCACGTTCCACTATGGCTGGGATATGTCGCCCTTCGACGCATTCGATAGAGTGCTTACCGGATCGCCGCAGCCGGTTCAAATTCGTGACGGCCGATACGTAATTGTTTCCAGCAGAAGCGGACCATACCTGAAGGGTCGAGGATTCATTTGGATCGACATACAAGACGGTATTGCGCTGGCCGCTTTCTATTTCCATCCTACGAATGGCGAACCCACGCCGACCGTTACAGTTTTTTCGCGACAGGTAAAAGAAGAATCGCTCAGGATGAGCCAGCTTCCGCCGGTGTTTGCCGAAGCTTTGAGCACGTGGTCCGCGGAGTCCGACGTAGCGCCTGTAACTACGCGTTATTTCATTGGAGACTCCAATAAGAAGATTCTCTTGGAGCATGACGAAGATTACTGCGTACCCGGCAATGGTTCGAATGCGCCTGCGGCGGACGATTGCGAACAGATGAATGCCGACGCTGCCGATATCGACCTGAACGCTGCCTATTATCTCGACCAGACAAATCACGCGACGAATGCGACCGCGTGGATGATTGTCGGCGCGGATCAAGTCGCGTGGGTGCAGCTTCGTGACAACACCTGCAGGAGTGGTCCGGAGCGGCTGCGATGCCACATTCGCATGACGCGCGAACGCACGCAAGTAATTCTGGGCCAGCATCCGACGGGGCATGCGTCGCACAAATAGCTGATTGCAGATTTACTTTTTTTTCTCAGCGTTCTTTTTTCTAGCGTGGTTTTTCACAGTGGCCAGAATTTCGCCTCGCGCCACCCGCGCCTTGATTTCGTCGCCCGGCTTCACTTGCCCCGCATCTTTTACCAATTGTCCCGAGGCGTCGAACACCAACGCGTAGCCTCGATCCAGGATTGCCAGCGGAGACAGCGTCTCCAGCGCCCGGCCCATGCGTTCGATCCGAACCTTATTCTGCAAAAGCTGATTGCGCATCGCGGCCGCGACCGCCGCAGTCCCCGCCTCAAGTTCTCCGCGAATTCCCGCAAGCACGCGCCGCAAATCGTAATGCCGTACCGCCGCGGCCAGCGTTTCCCAGCGTCGGCGCGTTAATTCCAGCTTTTGCCGTTCGCCTCGTTCCAGCCGGTACGTGAGGTCATCGACTTTCTGCTGACGCTGCCGGATTAAATCCATCATGCGCGCGAACGCCCCGTCCTGTGCGCGCTCCATCAGCGCATTCCGCGCTTCCAGCAGACGCCGCTCCATCGCGCGCACCAGTCGCTCCCGCACTGCTTCTGCCTGACTCTCGATTTCCACTCGCGAACGAATTACTAATTCCGCAGCAGCCGAAGGCGTGGGCGCGCGCAGGTCGGCCACAAAATCCACAATCGTGAAATCGGTCTCGTGCCCTACTGCCGAAATCACTGGAATTTCCGAAGCCGCCACGGCTCGCGCCAGCCCTTCATCGTTGAATGCCGCCAGATCTTCCGCTGAGCCTCCTCCGCGGCCCACGATGATCACTTCGACACTGCGGCTTTGGTTGAAATACCGCACTCCCGCCGCAACCTCTGCCGCTGCAGAATCGCCCTGCACCTGCGCGGGATAAATCACCGCATTCGCCGAGTGATGCCGCCTCTGCAAAATGTTCAGGATGTCACGCAACGCAGCCGCCTGCGGAGAAGTCACGATTCCGATTCGCGACGGCAATGAGGGAATCGCTTTCTTTCGTTCTGCCGCAAACAGTCCTTCCGCTTCCAGCTTCGCTTTCAGTTGCTCGAACGCAACCTGCAACCCTCCCGCGCCTTTTGGCTCGATGTACTCTGCCGCAAGCTGCAAATCGCCGCGCTCTTCATATACTGTTACTCGTCCCCGCACGACAACCTGCATGCCGTCCGTCGGACGAAAACGTAACAGCCGCACCTTCGAACTGAACATCACCACGCGCAACTGCGCGTTCGCATCCTTGAGCGTGAAATAAATATGGCCGGAACTCTGTGCACGGCAATTCGAGATCTCGCCCTCCACCCATGCATCGGTGTACTCCCGCTCCAGGTGCGTCTTCACAGCCGCGACCAGGGCGCGCACGGTCCAAACGCGCCGCTCCGGCGGCGTGAATCGGAAGCCGAGTTGGTCGGTTAGGGACATGAGTTACAAAATGGCGGGAGCATCAGGAAAAAGAGTCGCCGAGCTTTTCACCTGCCTTGCTTCATTGGCCAGTTCAATGCTGCTCCGGCACAAACACCTGCATCACCGCCTCGCGCAACAAATCTGGAGGCAGCAATCCTTGCGCCAGAATAAAGTCGTGATACTTTTTCTGATCGAATTTGTTTCCCAGCGCCTTTTCCGCGTCTTTTCGCAGCGCGATCAGCTTCGTGTAGCCGTAGAAGTAGCTGTTCGCCTGCCCCGGCATGCGATAGGTGAAGCGTTCCACTTCTTCCTGGGCGAACGCGTGCGACAGCACCACATCCTGCTCCATCACACGGTAAGCTTCCTCGGGCTGAATCTTTCCGACCTGCAACTCCGGATCGAGAAACGCGCGCGCCGCCCGCTGCAGCCGCAAGTCGAGCGAAACAAGCTGTCCCTCGGGCGGCATGTAAGGTTCGATGAGATATTCCGAATACAATCCCCAACCCTCGACGTTCGTGCTGTTGAACGCGAACCGAACGCGCGCCAGCGATACGCCGTGCTCGAGCATGGAATCGAATTGCAATTCGTGCCCCGGGCGCGCCTCGTGCGCAGTTAGAGTCCATGCGGCCGCATCGTAGGTGAAGTCGTCATATTTCTCGGCAGCTTTCTGCCCCGGCGCGGCGGGAATGTTTAATGGCAAAACGAACACGCCTTTCTGCCCGGTATTGTGCAGAAACGGCGGAATCTGCATGTGTGGCGCAGGCTGCTGCGCCGTCTCGGCGGCGGTGCCGATGCGGATCATCGCGGGCCGGGCCGGCAACGTCACAATTTTCTGGTCGACGATAATCTTCTCAATCTGCCGCAGCCGCTTTTCGTAGAAAGGCAAAATTGCATTACCCACCAGTTGCTGCTTCTTCAACTCTCGGATCACATCGCGATAATCGCTCGACGGCAGATGGCGTTCCTGCGCAACCCGCGCCGCGATCGGCTTCATCTCTTCTTGAATTTCGATGAAAGCTTTGTGGGCCACGGCGGCCAGTTCGGCGGCCGGAATGTCGACTCCGTAGTTCTCCAGATCGAGCGCGTATTCCTCAGGCTGAAGGCGAAAATCCGTTCGTGCCTTGGGCAACACATTCGCTTTCGTCCACGCGTCATAGTCGACGAGCTGCGCCTTCAGCTTGCCGAAAGGTTCTTGCCAGTTTTTCAAACCATACTTTTTCAGCAGAGCGGCGATTCCATCCAGGTAATTTGAATTCCGCCCCAACTCGGTTTCAATTTCGGTACGCGCGGGATAAACCACTCCCGGCTTCGCCATCTGCTCCATGACGCGTTGCTTAAGAATTTCTGCCAGCGGTTTGTAACCACTCTGCAGTCCTGCATACTCGCGGATGCGAATCACGGTGCCTGGCCTGCGTTCCGAGGGCGTTTGCTCATCGAGTAAAGAGTGCAATCCTCCGAAAACGATGCCGCTCGCATTTAGGAAGGGCACCACATGGGTGCGCCTGAAGTCCTGCTCGCGAAATCCGAGTTCCACTTTGCGGATGACGATTTCCAAATCCTGCGCCACCGCTTTGTCTTTCTGTTGCGGAACCGCGCGTTTTAATTCCGCGAGCACGGCTTCAGTCTCCCGCCGTTCCTGGTCTTCGTCGGCGAGTGTGGGCTGCGAAGCCAACGCATCGTACTCGCTCAATCCTTGATCGGAGCCGGCTTCCGGACGATGCTTCATCTCCACCGCCAGCAACTTTTTCGTGTAGCCATTGCTCACGTCGACCCAACTCGGCTGAGCCGCAGGGGCTTGCCCAAGAACCGGCAAGCTCAACACCACTGCGACCACCGTCCACGAAATCGCGCGGATCATTTCCCCTCCATGCCGATACACATCGGCCGCGAAGCGAAAGAAAAGCACCTTACCGCCGCCACCGGCTCACCACCCATAGCACAATCGAAAGCACCACACTCACGAGCACCGAGGTCGCGAGCGGAAAATATACGGTGGTATTTTTGCCACGATAGAAAAAGTCGCCGGGCAACCGCCCCAGCGGAAGGTTCATCCGCCCCAGCAGCATGACCACGACCCCCGCCACTACCAGCATCGCTCCGAAGATGACCAGTAGCTTGCCCAGTTCCATCGCCCCGTTCCTACTTCAATCCTGTCACTACGTACGCCTCCGATAGTATCTGGACGTATACGTAGGCGTACGCGCTGCCGTCGCTGGAAAAAATAGGCGCGCCAGATCCCGTAATTCCCGCGCCGGTGGCCTCGCCAAAATTTTTCCATGGATCCATTTTCCCGGTCGCAGGATTTACCATGAAGACCTTCGCAATCTTCTGCCCCGACCGCCCGGACGCCACGTAAAGGGAGCCTCCATCCGGCGACCAGCCGGCCACGTAATAGCTGGAATCGAGCCCTGGGACTGGACGCAGACCGCTGCCGTCGAGCGGCCAGATTCCCCACTTTCCATCCGATCCCATTACCGCCGTACTTTTACCGTCAGGGGAGAGAGTCACTCCGGAGATGCCTTCCGGAGTGATGGGTTTGGAATCGCCATTGCTGAGGTCGATGAGATAATCGCGGGCGGCGTGACCGGATTCGATGCCAGAGGCAAGCAGGTGGTGGCCGTCAGGTAACCAGGTCACACCGCCGTAGCTTACTTCGTCGTGGGTAAGCGGCCTGGTCTCGCCCGTTCCCGTGGGCACCAGGTTCAAAGGCCCTCCCTGGGCCCGCTTCGTGATCGCCCACTTGGCGTCGGGAGACAAGCCCAAGGCGTTGCCCTCGCCGATGCGTACTGGTGGCGACCCATCCGTATCGCGCAGATAGACGGTGTAATTCGGACCGCCGCCTTCGCCTTCTTCCTCGAACAGAATCTTGTGGCCATCGCGGCTGATAGCGCGTGCGATCGACCAGCCAAACCAACCCAGTTCGCGTTCCTCTTTTCCGCCCGGCGCCATGCCGCGAATCCCGATCCGCTCGCGGTGCGTCACGGTCAGAACCGCGCCATTGCGTATGTCTTGCAGCCACATGCCTCCGGGTACGTTCGAGATCGTACGAACTTTGCCGGAGAGAGTTGCGCTGCGCAGGTTGTCGGCGCTGCCGGTGTTCGTACTGGCGAACCAGACCTCATCGCCGGCCGGCGACCATTCAATGCCTTCGATCGATTCCCAGCCGGAAGAAAGCTTCTTTTCCTTCTCGTTGCCGTCAGCGCCAATCACCGCGACCGAGCCCTCGTCGTCGCCGCCGGGATTTTCGTGGTCCGCAAACGCGATCCACTTGCCGTCCGAGGAAATCTTTGGCTGGCTGATCCAATTGATGCTGTCGAACAGCACTTTGCCGATGGGATACTCGAGGCGCCAGTGGCTGTTCTCCGGCACGTAACGGACGACTGCCATTTTTTCTCCGTCCGGCGCCCAATCCACGTCTTGCACGCTCTCCAGCACCTCGCGCGGCGTTCCTCCACTGAGCGGAACTCGGGCCAGCGTGCCCCTGCGCGCATAACCTCCCATGTAGACCGTGTTGAGCCGGATCGCCAGTTCTCCATTTTTCGAGATCGCCAGCAGTTCGGCATTCTTCAGTCCCAACTCGCGTGAGCCCGGGTCATCGATGCGGGCGAGATACAACTGGTCTTCTCCGCCGTCCCATGACGCGCTGTAAACCACGCTTCCGTCAGGCGCAAAACGCGCGTTTCCAACAGCGCCGGTGCGAAAGGTAATTTGCTTGTACTCCGCCAGCGGCGCAAGCCCCTTGCCCCGCCCCAGCCACCAGCCCACGCCGAGCATCGCCAATGCAAGCGCAACACCACCCGCCAGCGCAGCCAACAGCTTGCCCCGCGGCGGCGCACCTGAAATCGGTACCGCTCGCATGGTGGTGCTCGAAATTCCAGAGAGATGCTCGAGATCAAACGCAATATCGCTGGCGGAATGAAATCGCGACTCAGGATTTTTCTCCAGGCAGTGCTGCACAATCCGCTCGAGCGCGGGAGAAACATTGCGATTGGTCTCGGCAAAGTCCGGAGGATCTTCCTTCAAAATCGCGCTCATCGTATCGGCGGCCGTATCTCGATGAAACGCCCGCTTGCCTGAAATCATCTCGTAGAGAATCGCGCCAAAGCTGAAGATGTCAGACCGCGCATCTACAGCCACGCCACGCACCTGCTCGGGAGACATGTATCCCGCGGTACCGAGCACCGTGCCTACTTCTGTAACGTGCGTCAGGGTTGCCTGCGCAGTGTGGTCGCCTGATTCGGGCTGAGTCAGCTTGGCTAAGCCGAAGTCGAGAATCTTCACGCGTCCATCTTTGGTGAGAAACAAATTTTCCGGCTTCAGATCGCGATGGATGATTCCTTTTTCGTGCGCCGCTGCCAGCCCATGTGCGATTTGCAAGGCGTAGTCCAAGGTCTTGCGCAACGCGATCGACCCGCTGCGCAGGCGCTCGCGCAAAGTCTCGCCTTCCAATAATTCCGAGACTACGTAAGGCGAGCCTTCATTGGTGCCAATATCAAAAACCGCCAGAATGTTGGGGTGATTCAAAGCCGCGGTGGCGAGGGCTTCCTGCTCGAAGCGGTGCAACCGGTCAGGATCGAGCGAAGTTGCCTGGGGCAAAACTTTGATCGCCACTTCCCGTTTCAGGCGGGTGTCGCGGGCGCGAAAAACCTCGCCCATTCCGCCCGCGCCCAAAGGGGCGACAATCTCATAGGGTCCAAGTCTGGAGCCAGAAGTCAGGTTCATCGTGGCCGGATTATAGCGCAGCAGAGCTGTCGAGAAACTCATGAAGGCGTGCGATGCCGTGCAACCGCGCGGATTGGCAATGTTCAGTCACCGGACTTTGCAGTACAAAGTACTTGACACAGGAGCTTCCCGGAGCTAGCCTATGGGTTAGATGCCCGATCCTCGCCATCACCGTATTCGCCGCCTGCAGCGTGCCTCACATCCAGCGCCCGCCCGTGCTACGACGGATCTCGCTCCCGATGCCGCCGCCGACCTCCGCTTCATTCGCGACACCATGGAGCGTTCCGCCTCTTTCACTGCGATCCCTGGTTGGGGACAAGTCATACTCGGTGCGACCGCACTTGCCGCCGCATGGCTAGCCGATCGCCAGCCCAACTCTGCTGCATGGCTGAAGGTCTGGCTGGCTGAAGCAATTGTCGCGGCCCTGATCGCTTTTCTCTCTATGCGCTGGAAGGCCAACCGTCGCGGCCTCCCATTGCTCAGCGGTCCCGGACGCAAGGTCGCCCTGGGTCTGTTTCCACCGCTCACCGCTGGTGCTCTGCTGACTTTTTCTTTCCAGCGTGCTGGCCTTGAATCAGCGCTCGCGCCCGCCTGGCTTCTTCTCTATGGCGCTGGCATTATCTCCGGGGGCGGCTATTCCGTGTCGATCGTCCCTGTCATGGGACTTTGTTTCATGGCCACAGGCGCTCTAGCCATAGTGGCCCCAGCAGCCTGGGCGAACTGGTTTCTGGCCGCCGGCTTTGGCGGCCTCCACATTATCTTCGGATTTCTGATTGCCCGGAGGTACGGTGGCTAGAGCCCTCACACAGCGCCGCAAGCCGGGGACACAGGCAACAACAAAGGCCAGAGCCCAATCCGCTCCGGTGCGAGAGCATCTTCCTGCGCTCCAACTTCCCGAACTCGATCGCCTGATTCACGAGCGCATTCGCCTCGGAATCGTAAGCGCTCTCGCGACCAACGCCAGCCTCAGCTTCAACGATCTGAAACGCATCTTAAAAACCACCGACGGCAATCTCAGCGTCCACGCCCGCAAACTCGAGGAGGCTGAATACATCTCCTGCCTCAAATATTTTGAGGCTCGCGTCCCTCGCACAGAATACCGGCTGACTGCCACTGGCCGCCGCGCCTTAACGCACTATCTCAATCAGATGGAAGAATGGATCCGGCTCACACGCGAGCAATAGCTCTCTGCCAACACTACTCCGAGCCAAGAAGTTCGCGTAAACGAGGAGAAGCGATGAACAATCACAAAGCGGAAATCCCATCGCCAACCACAAACGCGGGAGTAAGTAACGCTGTTCGCCCGCGAATCAACCGTGTGAGCGGTTTACTCCTGATTGCCCTGTCGCTCACAGCCTTGCTCGCCGTCCTCGGCGGCTTCACTCAACCGCCGCAGCCGGATGAAGGTGTGGGCGCACATATCTTTCAGCTCTCGATCGTAGCGCTGCTTCCGACGCTCCTGTTGTTTCTGGTTACGGCCGATTGGAAGCAGCGTTGGCGAAGCGCGCGACCGCTGGCATTTTCGACCGCCGCTTTAGTCATCGCCTTCGGAGCACTCTTCTACCTCGAACACTACCGGTAAGCCAGTGGCGGCGCTCCTCAGAGTGCGGTACGCGAGCATTCCCAAAACGGTTCACAAAATAGCTTTTGTTACTTTCGGAACCTCGGCCAATTCCTTCCGCCACGCTACGATAGCCCCTAAGACATGAATAACATCGCGGTCCTGTACGATGCGGGTCAGGCCGTGCTCTCCACCTTCGACCTGGATGAGGTGTTGCAGCGCATTCTTGGCATTGCACGGGATTATTTTCATCTTCGGCACGTGGCAATTCTGCTGCTCGACCGGCAGTCGCAGCAGCTGTACGTCCGCTCGCAAATTGGCTGGGACGAAGGTCAGGATAAGCTTCGATGGGCGGTTGGCCAAGGAATTACGGGAGCCACAGCGCTCAAGAAACAGCCCGTGTATGCGCCCGACGTAACCAAAGACTCGCGCTATATCTGCTCCGCGAAGTCCACTCTTTCCGAACTCGCCATTCCGTTGATGGTTCGGGATGAAGTGGTCGGCGTGCTCGATTGTCAGAGCGATCGCATGAATCATTTCGACTCTGAAACTATCGACCTGCTCACACTTTTTTCTACTCAGGCGTCCATCGCTTTGCAGAACGCCCGCCTCTACTCTCTGGAACAGCAACGCGCCCGGCAACTGCAGGCGATTAACGCCATCGCGCAGCAAACCACCGCGGTTCTCGACCTTGAAGATTTGCTCGGCAGGGTTTGCCAGTTGATTCAGGATGCCTTTCGCGTATCGCACGTGTCGCTCTTTCTGCGCGAAGACCACGACTTGGTGCTGCGGGCGCACCACGGAACACTTACGCCCCGCATTCAGCAAGGAGGCCGCTTCCCTGCTGAACCTTGGTCGAAGATGTTGGCCAGCAACACCACATTAACTGAGGCGGATCTCAACGAAGGTCCCAGCAGCACGAAGTTCTTCGCCGAATCGGCTTCGCGCATATGCATTCCGCTGGTCTCGTTCGGACACACGCTCGGGATACTCGCGCTCGACAGCGCCCTGCCTGACGCCTTCCGCGACGGCGATCTCCAGTCGCTGGAATCGGTCGCCGACATCTGCGCCACCGCGATTCAGAACGCACACTATGTCGATCGCGTAAAACAGTTGGCCTATCTCGATGGCTTGACCGGCATTTTCAACCGGCGATTTTTTGAATTGCGATTCATGGAAGAGATCGAGCGTGCCCGCCGCTACGGCACGGGCATGGCAGTAATCATGGCTGACATCGATCAGTTTAAGCGGCTCAACGATGAGTTCGGGCACGTGCTGGGTGACGAAGTGCTGCGCCAGGTTTCATCCCTGTTTCACCAGCAATTGCGGAAGATCGACGTCGTGTGCCGTTACGGAGGCGAGGAGTTCGGAATCCTTCTCACACAAACCGACGCGCAGCACGCAGTGAATGTGGCGGAGAAGCTTCGGAAGATGGTAGCGACCTGGCAGTTCCCAGGTGTGCCACGCACCGTCACGATCAGCGCCGGGGCCGCCGCCTTCCCCAGCCACGGCGCCACCCGCGACGACCTGGTTAGGGCCGCGGATTCCGCCCTCTATAGCGCGAAGCAGGCAGGAAGAAACAAGGTCTGTTTGGCGAATCCGGCAAGAGAAAAATCAGTGGCCAGTGGTCAGTGATCAGTGGCCAGTAAAATCTTTGCCCAATAAAATCGCCGCTCTTGCGCTAGCTACTAGTCACTGACCACTGAACACTGACCACTGCTTTCTAGATGTCGAACGAATCGCCACGCATCTGCAATCGAAGCTGCTCCATCTCATGCTGAAGCTTCTCGCGGCTTTTCTCGAGCTCTTCCTTAACCTTGGGCCCTAGCTCTTGCCGTAGCTTCTCGGCATTTTCCTTCATCTCTTTCTGCTGTGCGCACAGAGCCTGACTCACTTCTTCCGACACCTTCCGGCTTTGCTCCTTCGCCAATTCTATCTGGGGCCTCAGTTTGGCGATCTGGTTTTGCACTTCGCTCAAATCGATTTGGCTCTCCGCATCCACTTCGGGATCTTCCAGGCTCTCTTCCAACATCTCGCCGGATTCCTTGTGCTCGGGCAAAGTAAGAGTAAGAGTCAGTTCTTTTTTATCGCGGATCACTCCCACGCTCACCGACCCTGCGCCGTGGGCATGCAACGCATGCGTGAAGTCGCTGGTGTCATGCACTGGTTGATCACCCACGCGCGTGATCACATCTCCGGCGCGCAGTCCGCCCTTTTCCGCGCTGCTTCCTTTTTCCACCGATCGCACCAGCACCCCGCTCCCATTTTTTGCCCCAAAAAAATCTCCGAGCTGCGGCGTCAGATTCTCTACCATCACGCCGCTTCTCATCGACGAGTGCACGTAAACCACACCAATATTCGGAATATCGAAGTCCATGTTCGGGATCGGCGGAATCTCGACATGGAAATCCTTGTCCTTTAATTTATCCATCCCAGTGAGCGCAAATTCGTTGCGTCGGTCAGCCAGTTGCAACTTGACGGTCATCGGCTGTCCGTCGCGGCTCAGTCCGAGCGTGATCACGCGTCCCGGCGGCGTCTCATGGATCATCCGCTGCAATTGCGGCTTGCTTTCGATCGCCGTCCCGTTCATGGTGAGGATGACGTCGTGCTCCTTGATTCCGGCTTTGCCCGCGGGAGCGTCCTGGTCCACCATCGTCACCTCAACGCCGTGTTCTTCCTTCAGCTTCAAAGTGTTCAAACGCTCGGTGGAGATATTCGCGATGTCGACGCCGAGATAGGAACTCGTATCGGAATCATCGATGGGAATGCCGAAGGGCTGCGATGAATCAACCGTCCATCGCTGCGCGGCCGGTGCCATACCGAGCAGCAGAGGCAGCACAGCAATCGTTGTCAAAAGCCGTTTACCCATGACCAACCTCCTGAAATGTCGATGCACTGCGCGTTGTTGTCATTCTGAGGCGGGCGCTTTTTGCCCTTTGTCATCCTGAAGCGACGGCCTCATCGTCGCTGAAGGATCTCCATCTTCACGGCCCTATCGCTCCGTAAGCCCCCAATTGCGTCGCGCCTTTTGCGACGCAATAAATTACACGTTTGGCTCGCTACCTTTAATTCGCCCGCTTAAAGTAAATATCTCCAGTCGTCGTGCGAACCTTGAGCACAGGTCCGCCTCCGTTCAACTTGCCCTCAGCAGTCAGCGTTCTCGGGCCGTACTGATCGCCCTCGGCGGCCACATGAATGTCAGGAAAGTCAGACGTAATGTGGTGCCCATTGCCCAAGTCCACGCTGGCGCGGACTGCGATGGCAACATCAGGTGCAACCAGCACCGTAATATCGCCCGCCGATGTTTCCAGCACAGAATCGCTGCGCTCGGCCGTCGTCTTGATGAACTTCACCGTGATCCCGCCCGCGCCGGTCTCGACGCGAGCCGAAGGAACGCCGTAGAGTTCGATGCTGCCGGCGCTGGAGTTCGCGCCCACGCGACCCTTCGCGGAAGTCAGGCGAATACTGCCGCCGCCGGTCTCGACTTCTGCAGGACCACCAATATCTCCCAGGTTGATACTGCCGCCGTTCGTCGTCGCCTTCACTCTTCCCACGCAATGCTTGATCTCAACGTTTCCCGCGCCCGCCTCGACCACAACTCCTTGCTCGCCGGAGAGTACAACCACATTGCCGCCCCCGGTTTCCGCCTGGATCTTTCCTTTCACCGATCCAATCGTAATGTTGCCGCCGCCGGTCTCTAGCTTTAGATCGCCGCCCACTGTTCCCACGTCGATCGCATCGCCGCCGGTCTCAGCGTTCACCGAGCCGCCAATGTCATCCACGCGCAACTTGCCGCCGCCACTCTCAATCTCCACGCGCCCGGCGACACCTGTCGCTTCCACAGCGCCGCCGCCCGTGTCGATCTTTACCAATTCCATTTCTCGTGGAATGTTAATCACGAACTCACCCGCGAATTTGCATGCCGGACCCGTATCAACGGTCACGTGCCCAACGCCTAACTTAATCGTGTGCACGCCCCGCCGCTCCCCCACCACCCACGCCGTATCACCTTTCACGTACGTACTCACCTTGTAGGTTTGGAACTGCTTCCGCGCATCTTCTTCCGAGGATTCCTTGGAGCGCATATGAAACGCGTAATCGATGCCCGATCTCTGCGCGCCATGCACCACCACCGCACCCGCATCGACTCTGACTTTAAGATTCTTCACTCCCGCAAGCGATCCCGAGATGACCTGGCTCCAGCCAGTCCCTTCCCGGGAGATCTTTGTTTCCTGCGCCACGGCCAGCGGCGCAAGCAGGGCCAGCATAAAAAACAGCCCAACGAATTGTGGCGAACGCTTCAAAATAAACCACCTCAATTTCTATCCGTCATTCCGAACAAGCGCCTTTTGCGCAGTGAGGAATCTGGGCGAGCCGCGCGATGTGTCGCGCTCTTTGCGACACATTAATCGCGCGTCCGGCTCGCTTCCATATCACTCCCATCCATCTCAATCAATCTCCGGCAATTGCGCCAGCATCGTCCGCGCCTGCGACTTGATGTACTGGCTTTGATCCTTGGCCGCCAGCGTCATCAACACGCCGCGCACGCTACCATCGGCCTTCACCGGCTCGATCAGCCGCAACGCTTCCGTGCGCACGCCCGGATTCGCATCGTTCACCAAAGCTTCCAGCACCACATCGCGTACCCGAACATCGTTCCTCACAAAGCCGCCCAAGCCGTCGAGCGCCTTCAACCGCACTCCCGGATTCGTGTCATAACGCAGCGCATAAATCAGCGCATCGCGCACCTGCGAAACATCGGGCTTCTGCGTTAGCAGATCCACCGAATCCATGCGCACGCCAGAATTGTAATTGCTCCGCGCCGCAAACAGCAGCAGTTGCTGGATGCGCTGATCATTCATCGATCCCTGCGCTTCCTGCGTGGAAACTGTGTTGTACTTGATGTCTATCTGATTGGTGCCCGCCTGCTGTGTAATGGATTGAATGCCGGTGATCGAAGCTTCAGCAGCGGCGGGAGTCGCTCCAGCGTCAGTCTTTCCAGCCGGGTGACCGAATACTTTATAAGAAGTTCCAACGCCCCCGGCGAATCCAACAATCAAAATCGCCGACGCCAGAGCCGGCGAGAAGCGCGCCTGCCGCAGCCAGTTCGCCGGATCGAACGCCAGCCGATGCCAGAAGCCGCCCTGCTCGGCCGTCTCCAGCGCTTCCTGCAAACGCATGCGCGAAGCCGCCACCAAGTTCGGCGTAGGTTCCGCCGCCCGATCTTGCGACAGCAGAGCATGGAACTCCTGCTCCGCCTTCAGTTCAGCAGCGCAATCGGCACAACGCGCGACATGCTGCTCGAACTCATGACGCGCATCATCTGCCAACTCGCCATAAACCTGCAGCGTGATATTTTCTCGAACCCATTCGCACTTCATAACGTTCCACCCTTTAGATCTTGGGCCTCAGGTCTTAGGTGTTAGGTCTTGGGCCTAAGACCTGGCGCCTAAGACCTAAGACCTCAGCGCATATCCGCCAACTGCCCACGCAACTTCTGTGTAGCCCGAAACAAAGTATTCTTCGCAGTCTCTTCCGTCGTGTGCAAAATCTCACCGACGGTCCGCAGCTTCAACCCGTGATAATGCCTCAACTCAAACACCATGCGCTCGCGCGGAGTCAGTTTTTCCAGCGCTCCCGAAATCCGCGCCCCCAACTGCCGCCGCATCAAATCGCGCTCCGGATTCGCTCCCGCCCGCCCATCCGCCACCTGATCGAGCAGGTCATACTCCCCGCCGTTACCATCTTTCGCGACCGGCGCATCTTCCTTGCGCACCGTCTTCTTGCGCAAGTGATCGAGGCAAAGATTGGTAACGATTCGGTAAATCCAGGTGTAGAAAGAACATTCAAACCGAAAACTTCCAATGTTCTTGTAAGCCTTGAGGAAGGCGTCCTGATAAACATCCTGGGCGTCGTGCTCAGTCCCGGTGAGGTGCAGCGCCAGCCGCAAGACCGCCTGATCGTAGTGGCGCACCAGTTCCTCGAAGGCGGCGCGGTCCCCGCGTTGCGCCTCGCGGATGAGGATCGTATCGTCGATGCGGCGTTCTTGAGCAGCCATGCGGCCCCGCGTGGGGTCCTGGTTTTCACTGATTTGGTTCTCGCGTTGCCCTTTACCGCTGACCTTCTCCGCCCGAAACTTCGCTCTCGAAAGCGCCTGTTCACCAACCGCAAGTGTCACCGCTAAAACATCGGCCGGCATGTTCGTGTCGTTCCTCGCAGCCCGGTGTCAATGCCGTACCCGGGCTTGCATAGGAATAGACGGAGAATCAGTGGAACCGTGAGCAGGAATTATAGGCTGGGAACGGAGATTTCTGCTTGCGGCTCAATAGCTTGGATTGATAAACGGCAACCGCATAGAAACATGTGGGACAGCCGCCCTCGGCTGTCCAATCGATCGAAGCTCGACCGATTTAGCAAGCCGCTGCGAAATAGGTCATAGCTACCGAGGCTCGTGAGCACCGCTCGAATAGCCCACCGTCGCGAAGTCTACGACTAACCTCCGCGCTCCCCTTTCGGCGTGCAAGCCCCGCGTAACCCATGGGCCTTCCGTCCGCACCACTCAAGGTTGGCAAAAGGGAGGGATGAGACGGATCCAGCGGGGCCCGTCTGGAGTCCAAGGACGCGCGTGTGGGGACAGCCGCCCTCGGCTGTCCAATCGAGCGAAGCTCGACTGCTCCGCGCCCACCTCGCAAATTCTTTCACTCTTGTACCCCCCCCGTCACGGAATATACAATCGAAGCCCGCACAGCCGCAGGAGGGACTAGATGAGATCCACGCGCGCAATCCTCACGCCCATCGCAGTTATTGGTCTATTGTTTGTCGCCCTTAGCTCGGCGCCTGCTGCCACGTACACGAATTTCAGCATCGCCGGTGCCACGGTTATTTACGCCACTGGCGTAAATGACACCGGCCAATGCGCCGGCTGGTATCGTGACGCATCGGGCGTGGACCATAGCTTCCTATTCCAGCCAGACGGCACTGTCACCACCTTCGACGTGCCCGGCAGCAATGGCACGGTTGCCATGGGCATCAACGGATCGGGCAAGATTGTCGGCGTTTACTTTGACAGCGGCAATGTCCAGCATGGGTTTCTACGAAATCTGGCGGGGGAGTACACCACCTTAAACGCGCCAGGAGCGGGCACTCTTGGCACCACCCCGACCTCGATAGACGACTCCGGGGAGATTGCAGGCGGGTATTTCGACACCAGCGACGCAGCTTACGGATTTACACGCGACTCTCTCGGCAACTACACCGAGTATGGTATTTCGGGCAGCACGCAAGTGGATAATGCCCTGCTCTATGGCGATGGCGAAATCGCCGGAACGTACACCGCTCTCGATACCGGTATCAACTGCTACTGCGGCAATGGCTTCACCAGGGACGCGCTCGGAAACCTTACAACCTTCGACGGTCCGGGCGCGGTTAACACCTCGGTGAGTGGCGTCAATGCCAGCGGCGAGACCACGGGCACATATCAGCTCTCGCTCAGCGGGACCTACCAACCATACTTCCGCGACGCAGCCGGGACTATGACGACATTTTCGGTCGCTGGCCTGTACGGTATAGCCGGCATCGAGGACAACGGCAACATCATCGGCATCTACAGAAGCAGTAACTCGACCTACTTCGGGTGGCAGTACTCAGCTGCGGGTGTCCTTACGTCATTCAAAGATCCAGCTGCCGGTCACATGTTTGAAAGAGGAACCTTCCCCACCAGCGTCAGCGGGAGCGGCAACGTCGCGGGATTCTATTTGGACAGCAAGGGCATCGTCTACGGCTTCGTGATGCACTAACGCCACATCGGCGGAGGTAAAGCAGCCCGAGCGAGCGCCCGAGCCGAAACTTCCGCGCCTTACTCCGCGACCGCTTCCTTCTCAATCACAACTTTCAAATGCGCGGTAACGTCCTTGTGCAGCTTCACCGGCACGGTGAACTCGCCCAAAGTCTTCAGCGGTTCATGAAGCTGGATCTGCTTCTTGTCCAGAGTGATCCCCTTTTTCACGACGGCATCGGCAATGTCGCCCGAGGTGACCGAGCCGAACAATTGATCGTGCTCGCCCGCCCGCTTCTGGAACGAAACCGCCAGCCCCTCAAACTGCTTGGCCAGCTCTTCAGCCTGCGACTTCTCCTTAGCCGACTTGCGCACCGAGGCAGCCTTCATCTGCACGATGACAGCCTTGTTCCCGGCGGTGGCTTCAATGGCCAGCTTGTGCGGCAAAAGAAAATTGCGCCCATATCCTTCGGCAACTTTCACCACATCGCCCCGCGCTCCCAGCTTGCTTACATCTTCTTTGAGAATGACTTCCATGATGATGATAGCTCCTAGCTTCTAGCTCCTAGCCAAGCCCAACTCCAGCACGACAAAGCTAGGAGCTAGAAGCTAGAAGCTGCTTTTCTACGATGCCCGTCCGGCAAACGGAAGCAGCGCGATATTGCGCGCCTGCTTGATGGCCGCAGCCAGCCGGTGCTGATGCGGCGAGCACACTCCGGTCAAACGCCGCGGCACGATCTTGCCGCTCTCGGCCACGAACTGCCCGAGCAGCCGGTAATCCTTGTAGTTGATGTCGGCAATTTTCTCCGTGCAGAACTTGCAAACTTTCTTGCGCCGGAAAAACTTGCGCCCGCCTTCACGCGGAGGACCGCCGGGCCCAGATCGCCCACCGCCGCCTCCGCCGCCAAATCGCGGACGGTCTCCTCCGCCCGAACGTTCTCCGAAAGGCCGCGACGGCCGCTCGGTTGACGCTGGCGCTGGTGCTTTAGTCTCTTCAGTCATAACGCTCCTCTAAATCAGCTGCTAGTACCGAGTCGCCAGTACCCAGTAAGAACCCGCGCCCCCATCCCCAGCCTGGTTTGCTGGGTACTAGGTACTCGGTACTGGGTGCTGCTCTCACGCCGTTGCCGGAGTTTCCGCCGCAGGCGCCGCTGCCGCAGGCGCTTCTTCCGCCACGACCGCAGGCTGCGCGCTCACTTTCTTTTTCGCGTCGCGCAGCTTCTTGATCTTGTCCAGGCGCTTCTGTTCCTCGTCGATGCGGACGGTGAGGAACTTGATCACCGGCTCAGTGACGCGCAAGCGCCGCTCGAGTTCATGCACTACCGTGCCCGCGCCTTCAATCGTCAGCAGGATATAAACGCCCTCGCGGAACTTGCGCACCACGTACGCCAACCGCCGCTTGCCCATGCGATCGATGCTCTTGATCGAACCCTGCGCCGCAGTCACGGTCGTTTCCAGGGTCGAAATCAGCTTCTCGAGATCTTCATCCGCCATATCCGGCCGGACAATAAACATCAGCTCATAAGTACGATTCATTGCAGTCTCCAAATCTTCGCCACGGATCTTCACGGATTACCACGGATAAATCAGTAAATTCTCAAAGAAAAGATCTTGATCCGTGAGAATCCGCGCAAATCCGTGGCTAATCTTTTTCTTCTTTCCTGTTAAACCGGTTCATCGCCGCCGCTACACCTTCAGTCAAAATCGACTTCACTGCGTCGACGGCAGTCTCAATCATTCCATCCACCGCCGTCAGATCGCCTTTGCGAAACGGCGACAGCAAATAACTCTGTCCGTCTGTAACCTTCCGCTCCGGGGCCACGCCCATCCGGATGCGCAAAAAAACCTGCGTGCCCAACGCTCCGATGATCGACTCAATCCCGTTATGCCCCGCCGAACTCCGCCGCGTTTGAATTCGCAACGTTCCCAGCGGAAAATCCAGTTCGTCCTGCACAACGACCAGGTCCGCTTCCGGCTTCAAGTCGTACTCCGCCACAAGTTCGCGAACCGACAAACCGCTCAGGTTCATGAAAGTCTCAGGCTTCGCCAGCAGAACCGGCTCATCCCCAACCTGTATTCGCGCCGTCAGCGCCCGGCATTGCCGGTTCCTGATTTCCACTCCGCGCTCACTGGCGATGCGATCGACGACCAAAAAGCCGATGTTATGCGGCGTGCGTTCGTATTCCTCGCCAGGGTTGCCAAGACCGACGATCAGTTTCACGCTGTCATCCTGAAACTATGCAGCGAAGAGCCTCGCTGCGCTCGGCGGACGGGCAAAAGTGCCCGTCCCCACACGAGCATTATTTCTTCTCCTTCTTCTCGGCTTTCTTCTCGCCCTTCTCGGGCTTGTCGCCAGCCGCCTCGCCCTCTTCGTCGGTCTCCGTCTTGCCCTTCTTGATGACTTCGGGCTCGGCCGGAACCGCGCCAGCTTCCGCCGCAACCGCTTCCGGCGTAGCCACAACTTCTTCCTTAACCGAGGTCACGTGGGCCACCGGCTGATTCGCATCCGAGAGGAACTTCAACTTCTCGTTATGCGGCAAATCCGAGACGCGCAGCACCTTACCGAAAGTAAGATCGCTGACATCGACATCGATGTGGCTGGGAATATCTCCCGGCAGGCACTCGATTTCTACCTCGCGCAAAATCTGCTCCAGAATTCCGCCCTCGGTCTTCACGCCCTCAGGTGTACCTTGAAGCACGATCGGCACGCTGACCCGCAATGCCTTATCCATCGCAATGCGCTTCAGATCGATGTGCAACAGATGGCCTTTGATCGGCTCATATTGCCAGTCGACGATCATGGCTTTGGTGGGCTCGCCGCCCTCGAGCGCGAGATCGAAAATAGTGTTGTGGCCAGTGTCCGAACGCAGAATGCGCAACACATGCCGCGGATCCACGCTCACCGGCACCGCGTCTTTGCTGGCCCCATAAACTACAGCCGGAATTTTTCCCTCGCGGCGCACCCGCCGGGCATGGTTCTTGGTCCCAGCCTCTCGCGGTTGCGCTTCCAAAACGTTTTGTTCCAATGTGCTTGCCATAATCTCGATTCCAATCCCAAACAACTTGTCATTCCGAACCGGGCCGAAGGCGCGGTGAGGAACCTGCTGTTTGCCGTTGCTAAGATTTCATCTAAATAAACAACTTGCTCACCGAAGTCTCTTCGTGATTGGCCTGAATCGCCCGCCCAATCAATCCCGCAATCGAGAGCACGCGAATCTTCGGCTCCCGCCGCGCCTCTTCGGTCAGCGGGATCGTATTGGTGACCACCACTTCGCGGATCACCGACTTCGCAATATTATCGACAGCGGGATGCGACAACACCGCATGCGACGAACACGCATACACTTCAGTCGCGCCATTCTCTATCAAGGCCGCCGCGGTCTTCACCAGCGTGCCCGCCGTATCGATCAAGTCATCGATAATCAAACAGGTCCGCCCCTTCACGTCGCCGATCACGTGCATCACTTCCGCCACGTTCACTTCCACGCGCCGTTTGTCGACGATAGCCAGCGCCGCATCCACCTTCTTGGCGAAAAACCGCGCCCGCTCCACGCCGCCCGCATCCGGCGAAACCACCGTTAGATTCGGCAGGTTCAGCTTCCTGAAGTGATCCACCAGCACCGGTGAAGCAAATAAATGATCCACCGGAATATTAAAAAATCCCTGCAGCTGCGGCGTGTGCAAATCAACAATCAGAGCTCGGTGCGCTCCCGCAGTCGTAAGCAAATCCGCGACCAGCTTCGAAGAAATCGGACTGCGCGGCTTATCTTTCCGATCCTGCCTCGCGTATCCAAAATAAGGCATCACCGCTGTGATGCGCCGCGCCGACGCGCGTTTCAGCGCATCGATCATCAGCAACAACTCCATCAGGTGCTCATCTACGCTCGTGATTCTGCCGCCGTCCTTATGAGCCGCGCGGCAAGTCGGCTGCATCACGAACACGTCGCAACCGCGCACGTTCTCCTGAATCTGTACATACGCCTCGCCATCGGCGAAGCGAATCACCTGCGCCTGCCCGCGCTGCATCCCGAGAAACGCGCAGACCTCATCCGCCAGCGGCTCGTTCGCCGTGCCGCTGAAAATCTTGAACTTCTCATCCACCCGCGACCGCTGCTTGCGGTCAGCCTTCTCGTCGGGCATGGGTGGAACTTGTTTCTCGGTCTTCTCCGTCTTTTCCGCCGGCGTGACTAATGTGGCCATAGTTTTCGCAGCTCTTAGCCTTTAGCTCTTAGCCCTTAGCCAAACCTCCAACTCCAAGCGGCAAGCTAAGAGCTAAAGGCTAAGAGCTAAAAGCTGATTTCTTGGCTGGGCCGCTAGGATTCGAACCTAGACAAAGTGCTCCAAAGGCACTTGACCTACCATTAGTCGACGGCCCAGTAAACTATTGTTGATTTTGGATTGTTGATTGTTGATTGAAGCCCGCGCCTCAACCAACTCTATTGTCAATCAACAATCAGAAATCAACAATCAAAAAACTCGCCGGACCAACCGCTAATCGAAAATCCTTTTCCAGTATTCCCGCCGCGTCAACGTAACCGTCGCCTGCGCCGCCCATCCCTGCTTCCGCAGTCGCTCCGCCGCCGCGCGCGCAGCCTCTTTCGAGGCGAACAGTCCGTACAGCGCCGACCCGGAGCCCGACAGCGACGCATACTTCGCGCCCGCGCGCTCCAGCGCACTCTTACCTTCACTCAGCTCGGGATACTCAGGAAAGACGACTTCTTCGAAGTCGTTCTTGATCCCGGCCCGGACAAGCTCGAGAAGCGGATTCTCGGCCCGGCCCCTCCTGAACTTCTGACGAGGAGCACCGGAGTAACTTTCGCTCAGCCACGCCGACAGCTCTCGGCCAAGCTCAACCATTCTATCGGAAGCACCTGCCACCGTCAATTTTGCCGCTCCGCTTTTGGCGAGAGCCGCTCCCGCGCCTCCCGTTCTTCGATCCCACTCGCCAAAAGCATTCGGAGTCGAGACCCCAACCTCCGGCGTTACAACCACGCACGCCGTCGCCGGCAAATCCTCCAGGGGATACACCTGCTCCCCGCGCCCCACGCCTAACGCCGTCCCGCCCACCAGGAACAGCGGAACGTCCGAGCCTACTTCTGCAGCAATCCGCAACCGGTCTTCTGCGGCCAAAGATTTCTTCAGGGCTCGTTCCAGCCCCAGCAGTGCAGCCACAGCATTCGCTGAAGCTCCACCCAAGCCGCCTTGCACCGGCAACCGCTTTTCAATCTCGACCGTAACTCGCCCGTTTGCGCGCAGAGCCCGCATCGTTTTTTCGACAATGCGATAGCAGGTGTTCGAACCGTCCTTGGGCACCCTCGCGTCAGAGCATTGAATCTCGATCCCGCTCCCGCGCCCCACGCTCACCCTGATCATGTCGTGCAATGCAATCGTCTGATACACCGTCAGCAGTTCATGAAAGCCATCCTCGCGGCGAGCGCCAATGCGCAGCCCCAGATTAATCTTCGCGAATGATCGGACGGTTATGGTCACAGGATACGATTGTAAGTTCAATCGCAGCTATTTTGATGATCGATCTTAGCTGGGCCATCAGCTCGACCATACTGAGCCGCGCTCCCGCAGAGGCCTGTGCAAGATTCTGCATCTTGACAGCCATTTTCACGCAGAGGACAATGCCACCTTCGTACGTCGGCACTCGCGCTCGACCCTCTCTCCCCCCGGTCGAAAGGACGCAAACATGAAACAAAACTCGATACCACAAACTCACCTTTCGATCTGCAAGCTCGCGTTAGCCGCCTCGCTTGCGTTTGCCGCAGTTTGCGTTCCAGCACAAGCCCAGACCCTCACGACCCTCTATTCATTCACAGGGGGCCCGGACGGAACACAGCCGAACGGACTGGTCCGCGACTCGGGCGGCAATCTTTACGGCACGGCTCGTTATGCAGGCGATCTCGACTGCAGCGAAAAGCAGGGCTGCGGCACTGCGTTTAAGCTGAACCAGACGGGCACGCTGACGTTGCTACACACATTCGTCGGTGGCGCCGACGGAGCCTTGCCCGAAGGAGCCCTCGTCCTTGACGCGGCAGGCGACCTCTTCGGAACTACCGTGTATGGTGGCAATATCTACTGCGGCAACTCCGGGGGCTGCGGCACCGTGTTTAAGCTGAATGCAGCCGGAAAGAAAACCATTTTGTACGCCTTTCCCAGTTCCCTGGAGGCATCTTTACCAGGCGGCGGCGTGATCGAGGATGCGAACGGCAACCTCTACGGCACCACAGCCTGGGGTGGTGGTGCCTCCTGCTCGAACTGCGGCACAGTGTTCAAGCTGCGAGCGACCGGCGGGACATTCACCATTCTGCACGCCTTTACAGGCGGAACAGACGGACAACTTCCTTACGCAGGACTGCTCAGAGACGCGGCCGGAAACCTCTTCGGCACTACTTATTTAGGTGGCGCCTTTAACGGGGGGACGGCTTTCAAGTTGAATAGCGCCGGCAAAGAGACCTTACTGCACAGCTTCGGCAGTTCGCCCGATGGCATAGATCCGATCGCTGGCCTGGTCGCGAACGGAGCCGACCTTTACGGATGCACGCCAAATGGTGGCGTATATAGCGTCGGAGCGGTTTACAAGTTAGATAAATCCGGAAACGAAACTCTGCTGCACAGCTTCGGCGCCCCAACCGACGGCGTCCAGCCCCAGGGAGCCCTGATACACGACGCTTCCGGCAATCTCTACGGCACCACCTATTCCGGTGGCGCATTCGGCTACGGAACAGTATTCAAAATTGACGCGACCGGCAATGAGACCATTCTGTACAGCTTCGGCGGCGGAGCCGACGGCCTGGGCCCTGACTCTGGCGTGATCCTGGATGCGGCGGGCAATCTCTACGGCACCACCCTCTCCGGCGGAGCCTTTAACAACGGAACGATCTTCAAAATCGCGCCTTAAAGCCCGCCCCCATCCGGTCTACCACCTCGGTAATCTCGACTCCCTGGCATGATTGGCGCAATCTAAACCAGATTCCAATCCACGAACCGGTAACGGTCCTCCCTCTGGAATCGGACGACCGCAAACACGAGCGCTGCCGCCCCTAAGCGGACCCCTGTGAGCGCTGTCCCGAAAGTCGGGAGTAAGCCGTTGCGTGCGGGGAGAAAGAAGACTCATCTCAAATTTCAGCCCGCGTTGCACCGCGACTTCGCAAGCGCGAGCAACGGGCGGTGGGCTTTCAGGGGTTTTTGTAATGCGGACTGTACTTACTCGCTGTTCTTTAGTGCTTTCGCTTCTTGTGGCCGCAACCTTCGTTGCCGCGCAGGACGCCTATAAAGTCATCCCTGTCACCGACGGTGGAACTATCTCCGGAACCGTCAAATGGTCCGGGCCGGCGCCTCACGAACTAGATTTTCCCGTCACCAAAGATCCACAAATCTGCGCCCCAGATGGAAAGAAGACCGTCAGCCTCGAACGCCTCATCATCGGCCCCGAGGGCGGCGTAGCCAATACCATCGTCTATCTCAAAAACATTTCCGCCGGCAAAGCCATGGACTTGCCCGAGCAGAAGCGCCATCTCGACCAACGCCACTGCCGCTACGTCCCGCACATTCTTCTTGTCCCGCAAAACGCGGACCTGGCGATGCAGAGTTCCGACGCCACTCTGCACACCGTCCACATGGATGGCGCCGCCAGCTACAACCTGCCATTCCCGTTCCCCAATCGCATCACCTCACGCACCATGTCGGCACCCGGCTTGGTCAACCTTCGCTGCAACGGAGGCCACGTCTGGATGAATGCCGAAATGATGGTCGTCCCGCACCCTTATTACGCCGTCACCGACGAGAGCGGCCGCTTCACTTTCAGCGGCGTCCCGCCCGGCACTTATCAGATCGTTGCCTGGCATGAGGGCTGGGGTCTGGCTGGCAAAGAGCAGGCCTTCGACGTTCTCACCGAGCACAGCGTGCAGCGCCCGGTCTTTACCGAGCCGAAAACCTGGGAAAAACCGGTCAGCGTCAAAGCCAACCAGCCCAGCACGGTCAACTTTGTGATCGGAAACAAGTAGCGATTTCAAGGATTCTTATTTTTCGCACGAATTGAGGTACAGCAATGACGAGCACAGGTGTAGCGCCAGCAAAAGTCAATTTAGGTTCAAACAGCGGCGTAGTCGCCCCATCAGCACCCCCTAAGGAGACAGGCGTACGTGGGTATTGGATTGCATTTGCGCTGGCGCTCTGCGTAGGAATCGCAGCCGTGGCGTGGAGCAGTTCTCAGGGCCCGCAAGGCTCGAGCGCCTCTACTCAGGAAGTCAGCGCGGCCTTTCGAGATGGACTGTATTCCGGAAGACGCGATGCCCAACGCGGAGTCGCTCCCCACGTATCCACGGGACGCTGGTCCGCCCAAGACGACCGGGAATCTTTCGCCGCAGGCTACCAAAAAGGATACGGCAAATCTGATGCGAGCCAGCCTGAGCCTACTGAGCCAGCACCCCACTTCGATTAACGCTGCGAAGGGCTCGCCTCTTGGGAACTTTCGAGTTCGGGACTTAGGCTTGCCTTTTTTCCCGGACGATTGATGCCGAAGAACGCCTAGCTTCGCCGCTTATACAGGATTGCAAACTCAAACCCGGCATTCGCCGGAAACAATTCCGCAACTTTCCTCAACCGTTCAGCCAAAGCCGAAGGCGCCAGCAGCGGATAATCCCGCTCCCGCAAATCGTAGTAATCCACATCCAGATAAAGCGAGAGCAAATAAATCGAAATCGTATCGGAAAAAGTAGCCTCGAAGTATTCGTTCTTGAAGCGCTCCGCATCCGGACCACTGGCCGTAGCCAGCTTCCGCGCCTCCCATGCATCAAGCGAAGTCTCGCCCCGCGTTCCTGCCTCGACTTGCTTCCAGGCTAGTTCGCTGAACTCTTTCGAAAGCCCGGCAATCTCCACCAGAGCGTGACCTACGTTGATGTAAAACTCAAACGCCACCGAAAACTTGTCGTCGGTAAGCCGCGTGGAGATAAACACGCACTGCGAATCGCCCAGATTCAGGTTGCGATGGCAAACCGCATTGTCGCTGAGCGCCACATCGTAGCGATCCGCAATCAGGATTTCATCCCCCTGGCTGACCGTCAGCGGCACAAAATAATAAGCCTTGCGCGTAAGCGCCGAAGCGATCTTCGTAGGCACCGCCGCAATCATTCGCTCCAGATCAAACGACCCAACGGAGTTCTCCCCCGCCACGGCATAACACACCCCATTCGCCGCCTGCGAAACCGGCGTCATCCGCACCACATCCGCGGGGCTCCGCGTAATAGCTTGCGCTGCCTGCGACATTCTTGCTCTTTTATACACTACTCGTGTGGATGTGCTCGTGTGGAGCGGACACTCCTGTCCGCTGCCCTTGACCTTGCCGTTGATCTTGACCCTTCTCTTGCCGCTGATCTTTGACCTTACCCTTGACCCACCCCCAGCCCAGATCTAAACTTCCTTCCAGAGGATCCAGCCGTCATGACCCTTACGAGTAAAACCGTCCTGGTAGCCCTGCTATTCGCCGCAACCCTCCCAGCTCTCCACGCCGCCAACCCGCGTCTCCTCGCCTACTACGGATATTGGGACCGCTGGAACACTCCCACCTATGACGCTTCGAACATCCCCTACGGCCAGCTCACGCACATCGTCCACGACAGCATCGGACCGGCGTTGGCCGCAGATGGCACACTGTCGATCCCTCCCGGATTTCTCGAACCCCAATTGATTTCGCGCGCCCACGCCGCCGGAGTCAAAGTAGAAATCTGCATCAGCGGCAACTCGGCCCTCTTTGTCACCATTGACGCCGACGCCCAGCTTCGCGCCACGTTCGCGCAGAACATCGCCAATTTCGCCATTGCCAACGGATACGACGGTGTCGACTTCGACTACGAAGTTCCCAGCGACAGCACCCAGGCCAGCCAATTTACCTCGCTGATCCAGGATCTTCGCGCTCTCCTGCCCGCCGGCCAATACCTGATTTCAGCCGCCGTTTCCTCCAGCCCCGGCTCCTACGGAGTCTACGATTTTGCCGGCATGACTCCTCTCGTCGACTTCTACAACGTCATGACCTACGACTTTCACGGAGCGTGGACCAACCACTCCGGCCACAACTCGCCGCTCTACCTGAGCCCGCTCGATCCCGGCCAGGAAGGCAGCCTCAACACTTCGACCATCAGCTTCACAACTCAGTTCAACGTACCCGCCGAGCAGATCAATCTAGGCACAGCTTTCTATGGCTATGCCTTCAATGTCGATGGCCTCTGGACGTTCTGCACCGACGACGCTTACTGCGGAAATTTCGGAGCTCCAACCGTAACCTACATGCAGGTCGAGCAACTCATAGCCTCCGGCGCCTGGACCGAAAATTTCGACGATCTTGCTCAAGCCCCCTACCTGCTGAATCCGGTCGATGCACCCTTCGGCTTCGTCACCTACGACAGCCCATCCTCGACCGAGGCGAAAGTCACCTATGCCATCAGCCAGCACAACCTCGGCGGCGTCTTCATGTGGGAACTCTCCCAGGACTACAACGGTGACAACCAGCCCCTCTTAAGTGCAATGCACTCGGCCCTGGTCCACGCTTCGGCGGCGAAGCATTAACTGGGTGCGTCGTTCCGAAAAGGGAACGGCTTTAGGCCGTCGATTATCTCCTTGACTTCATCCTTCAAAGAGGCGATCCTATCTCTTGACGCATTGGCTCTTTGAAATCCGAATAGCAGAAAGCTAACTTCCATGAATTCAATATTTTGCGGGTCGACGCAGTGATTCCAAAGCACTTAGCTTGGGCGGCTTGGCTTAAGTCCTTTGAATGTAATATTTTACAAGCAAGTTATTTGTTTTCAATATTTTAGCCGGATAAAGACCAGATCATGACTCCGTAACTTGTTGATTCCAGATATTTTAGCCTCGATGCACCCTGAATTTTTTTCATCCAGATCTGGGACCTGATCGATCACCCTGGATGGTGTAGCCTAGAAGCATGCCGACCCCGCACCCGCCCCGCTGGTATGCCATTCCGGTGCGAGTCGTGCTCGTCACCTTCATCGGCACGCTCATCTGTTTCGCCGTCAGCCTGCTCATCGGCATCGTTGGAGCTGTCATCGTGTCGGCTGTCCGCCACACCGATGCCAACATGACCGTCGCCTACCGTCTCATCGCCCTTCCAACGGCAGTAGTCGCCGGCAGCATCATTTTTGTGCTGGCGCTAACCATGGAAATCCGCCACTACCGCCAATCGAAAACCCTGGCCGCCATCGAAAGGATGAGTTGATTGCCCACGAACACGCCCCGCATCGCCATTCCCATGCCGCACTCCACCGATCACGAATACGGTGAGCGCGCGATCCCGCAATACGAAAGCGCCGTAAAGCAAGCCGGAGGCGAGCCCATCCGCATCCCGCTCGACCAATCAGCCGACGAAGTCAAGAAGATGATCGAGAGCTGCGACGGAGTGCTCCTGCCCGGCAGCAACGCCGATGTCGACCCGGCGACTTTCGGCGCAGCCCGCTCGCCGCACACGGCCGCCGCCGACCCGCGCCGCGATGCCGTCGACGCGCTCCTGCTCGAAGACGCCTACAACCTGCGCAAGCCCGTCCTCGGCATCTGCTACGGCCTGCAGAGTCTCAACGTTTACCGCGCCGGATCGCTAATTCAGCACATCCCAGATTTCTTGCCGCAAGAGTTACGCACGCGCGTCGATCACGAAGCCGGAGGGAAGATCGCAGTAGCGCACGCGGTCGAGATCGACAGAGACTCGAAGCTGGCGGAAATCGTGAACGGGACCGCGGATGGAAACAATCGGGAAGGTCACGGCTCAAGCCGCGCCGACAAGAATCCAGGGGGCAATGGGGTTTCAGCCGCTGACGGAAAGCTCATACTTCCGGTGAACTCTTCGCATCACCAATCAGCCGACACAATCGGCGACGGTCTGTGCATCTCTGCCCGCTGCCCCGACGATGGCATCATCGAAGCGCTCGAAGGCTCTGCTCCCGATCACTTTGTAATCGCCGTGCAATGGCACCCCGAGCGCTCGGTCGATCAAGACGAACCCTCCCGAGCCATCTTCCGCGCACTGATTCAAGCAGCGAAGACCCAAGCCGCGCAGATCAAAGCAGAGACGCAAACTGCGGAAGCGGGGCGCAAGTAACTCAAGACCTCTTCTTCTTCCGCGTCTTCTTCGAAGTCGCAAGCTTCTCCAGCAGCACGACCACATGCGCAACCGCGGCATTGTCCAGACTGAGCCCCTCCGGAGTCTTCGCCTTCAGCCCCACGCAATCGGCCTGCACGCCGAGCAATTGCGATACGCGTGTTCGAATCGCAACCGCATGCGGACCAATCTTAGGAGCGGCGAGAATCAGGCTCGCGTCCATATTCGCCACGCCATATCCCGCATCCCGCACGCGTTTCAACGCCTCACGCAAGAAGACGACTGAGTCCGCACCCTTCCACTTTGGATCCGAAGGCGGAAACAGCGCGCCAATGTCAGGAGCAGCCACAGCCCCGAGCAAAGCGTCGGTGATGGCATGCAGCAACACGTCGCCATCGGAGTGCCCGCCCAATCCCTTGTCGTGCGCGAGCGCAATGCCACCGATCTTCAGCGGAATGCCGGGCTGGAATTCGTGCGAATCAAACCCATAGCCGATTCGAGTCGATGGGCCCGTCGTTGGTCGTCGGTCGTTGGTCGTTGGCATTCCGGGTTAGTGCCGATCCGTGCTCTTTAGGTAGAACTCCGCCAATTCCATATCCGACGGCGTAGTGATCTTGATGTTGCGCGGCGACCCCATCACGACCGCAACGTCGTGGCCTGATCGTTCCACGAGCGAAGCTTCGTCGGTGCCGAGGAATCCATCCGCGGACGCTTCGTCGAATGCCTTCTTGATCACGCTGTAGCGAAAGCCCTGCGGCGTTTGCGCCATCACGATGCCCGCGCGCGGGATCGTCGCCTTGATCAGCGCGCCCTCAGCCGTGCGCTCGACTTGCTTCACCGTATCTACGGCGGGCATACCGGCAATCGCCGCTCCGTACTTCTTCGCCGCCTCGATCACTTCCTGAATGATTTCGCCGGTCACAAACGGACGCACTGCATCATGCACTAAAACAATGTCATCAGCGGCGGCTGCAACCGCGTTCAGCGCGCTCTCCACCGACTGTTGCCGGTGTTCGCCACCCACCACCAACTCGATTCTCTTGTTCAGAACATCTTTGGCTTCACTCTCAAGTCGTTCGCGAAAACCTGCAATCTCGTTTTCCCGCAGAGCAATCCAAATCTCGCTCACCGCATCGACCGCGGCAAACTTGCGCAGCGTGTGGATCAGAATTGGCGTCCCGCCCAGCTCCGTGAATTGTTTCGAGGGTGACTTCTTATCGCCCTTGGCGCCGCCGGGCACAGGAGCCATGCGCGTTCCCAGACCAGCCGCCGGAATTATGACAACGACCTTCATCGCGGGCTGCAAGTATACGAGCGCGAGAGGCAGGAGTTCAAATGGGATCAATGGATCGCAGACGGAAAGCGGCCGCACTTGGTATTCTTTATTTCTTCATGCCGGAGACACGCGACCAACAGTTTCTGAACCCACTTCAAGGAGCACCATCCTCATGAGCACCGTCCTGCTGCTGACTCTCTCGAACTGCTTCATGACCATCGCCTGGTACGGGCACTTGAAATATGGCCACAGCTGGCCTTTGTGGAAGGCGATCCTGGTCTCGTGGGCGATTGCGCTATTCGAATATTGCCTGGCCGTGCCGGCGAATCGGCTCGGCTACGGCGAGTTCTCAGGCTTCCAGTTGAAGATCATTCAGGAAGTCATCACGCTCATCGTCTTCATGGGATTCGCGGTCACATTTCTGAAAGAGAAGCTGGCGTGGAATTATCTGGTGGCGTTTGCCTTCCTCGCGGTAGCGGCATTCTTCGCCTTCGCGTTCAGGGCGACCAATGCGACGGGCTGAAATGGGCGTCGGCGGCTGGTCTCAAGGCTGGGGCTTGGTCTCAAGCAGCGTGCTTGGAACCACTGACGCCGGCACCACCGCTGATGGAACTGCCGGGGCTGCCACCGGGACAGGAACACTGGTCCGGCTGAAGGCACGCTCATCCCACTTGCCAAAGATCATCTTCCCAGCCGTAGTCTGCAACACCGACGTGACCGATACATCGATGGTCTTGCCAATCATCTTCCGGGCATTGTCAACAACAACCATGGTGCCGTCGTCAAGATAAGCCACGCCCTGGTTGTATTCCTTGCCTTCTTTCAGGATGAAGACCTTCATGATCTCGCCCGGAAGCACTATGGGCTTTAGCGAGTTGGCAAGTTCGTTAATGTTAAGCACTTCTACGCCCTGCAACTGCGCGACTTTGTTCAGGTTGAAGTCGTTGGTGATGATCTTACCTTCGTAGACCTTGGCGAGTTCGATCAGCTTGAGATCGACTTCGCGCACAGCGGGGAAGTCATCTTCCACAATCTGGATCGACAGCGTTGCCATTTTCTGCAGTCGCTGCAGAACGTCGAGGCCGCGGCGGCCGCGATTGCGCTTCAGCGAGTCGGCCGAGTCGGCTACGAGTTGCAGTTCGCGCAACACGAATTGCGGCGTGACGATGATGCCATCCAGAAAACCGGTTTCGGCAATGTCGGCGATGCGGCCATCGATGATGACGCTGGTGTCGAGAATCTTGTAGCTTTTCTTGCCTTGCTTCTCACCGCCAAAGATGCCGCCCAATGCAGCAAGGTTCAGCAGGTCGCCCTTGCTGGCACCCACAATCAAGCCCACGTAGGCCATCAACAACATGACCAGGATCTGCAGAAAGCTCTGCGTGCTGCCTGCGGGCACACTGCTGCGAATGACCAGCGCAAACAGGTAGGCCCCGCAAATACCGAGGATGCTGCCGATAGCGGCGCCGATCAGCCGCTTCAGGCTCACCGTGCGCAGCTTCCATTCGAACAGAACGATTGCCGCCCCAATTACGGCTCCCAGCCCGGCATCCACCGGTTGAGACCGCCCGAAGGGAGCAATCACGTAACAAGTTGCGGCCACTACAATGACAAAAAGAAGACGAACAAGAACTAAATCCACCATATAACCTCCCCCGGATGCAGCTCCGCCAAACCTTAAGCGCGCAGCACCGGTGCCATTTCCTCGCCGCCCCGGGCGGGAATCGGCAAATCAGCATGCGGGGCGTGGGAGAATTAGGGGATGAATGTACGCCCCGTCCCGGCCTGTAGAGGCATGGCCGGGAAACCTCAGTAAACCTACGCCAAGAGTATATACCCGTCCGGAAATAGGCGTCGGGGAAAACTCCGAGTCGAGCAGTCCGCCCATGCCCGGGAAGACGTGTTCGGCAGGTATGTCGGTCCTACGGTATTTCCGCTTTGCATCTACAGCCACGTCCTGTGTTTACCTTGCCTGCCTCCGGCATCTCAGACTAGCAATCCGAGCAGACTGCTGAACGAACATGCAGCCGCCGGTCGGATAAGGCAGAAGGATTGCCTCGGAGGATGACATGCGAGCTCTAAGATTCTTGAATGTAGCGATATTGTCGGCTCTGGTCGGAAGTACAGCCCTTCTTTACGCGCAAGACGAGAAGCAAGAAGACAAACCGGCGCGGCAAGAAGATTCCAAGCCCCAACCCAAGCAGGACGAAGCTAAACCTGCTCATCAGGACGCAGCCAAACCCGCAAAACCGGAACAGGATAAGGATAAGCAGGAGCCAAAACGCGAAGATCAGTCCCGCGATCAGATGAAGCCGGAAGGCCAGGAACATCCCGCCCAGCAGATGGACCTTGCGCGGCCAGAAGCGCAAGAGCAGGCGCAGGGAGCGCGTCCGGCTGGCAAAGGCGGACACATTCCTGACGACAAGTTCAGGGCTAACTTCGGCAACGGCCATCATTTCAGGGCGCAAGGCGTGATCATGCAGGGGCAGTCGCAGTTCCAGTATGGCGGTTACAGCTTTCAGTTGGTCGACGCATGGCCGGTGGGCTGGGCTTACACGGACGACTGCTACATCGACTACATCGATGGAGAGTACTTCCTGTTTGACCTGCTCCACCCCGGAGTTCGCATCGCCATCGTCGTTGTGTTGTAACTCAGTTGTGCTGTAACGCAGCGCCGCCGCTTCTGTCCGAGGAAGGTGGCTCCTCTGAGCCGGGGATTCAGTTTTGCTGGATCTAAGCTCAGAGGGTCCACCTTCATTTTATTGCCGCGCTGTAATTCATGACGCCGACGCATCGGCTGAATCCATCCTGCTAAACTCGCTGGCATGAAAGCCTTAGTGATTACCAGCCTCTCCGGCCCGGATGCACTTGCCATTCAAGAAACCTCTGAACCAACCCTGAAGGCAGGACAGACTCTAGTCCGAGTCGCCGCCGGGGGCCTGAATTTTGCCGACTTCATGACCGCGCAAGGCGGCTATCCGGGAACGCCCGCGCCGCCGCTGATTGCCGGACGCGAATTCGCGGGCGTGGAAGAAAGCAGCGGGCGGCGGGTAATGGGCTACATCCAGTGGGGAGCGTTCGCTGAGAAAGTCGCCGCCTATAGCAACATGCTGTGGCCCGTTCCCGAGCATTGGACCGACGAGCAAGCCGCCGCGTTCCCCGTGAACTACTTCACCGCATATCTCGGGTACTGGCAGGCGGGGATGACTCCTCAACCGATGTGGGAACAGCCGGCTGTCAATCGGAGCGCAGCTCCGCGCCGCGTGCTTATTCACGCAGTAGCCGGAGGCGTGGGTACGGCGGCGGTGCAGATCGGCCGCATCCTCGGCGTTGAAATGTACGGGACCTCGTCGTCGGACGAGAAGCTTGCGCGCGTGCAAGAACTCGGCCTGCAACACGCGATCAACTACAAGCAGAACGACTATGAAGAAGTAGTGAAGAGCCTGACTCACGGCGAAGGCGTGGACGTTGTATTCGAAATGCTGGGCGGCGAGCACACCGCGAAGAGCCTGCGCTGCCTGCGCGATTTCGGACGCGTCATCCAGTACGGCACAGCCACGGGCAAACCTCCGCAACTCGACGTGCGGGCGCTGTATGCAAAGTCCGCCACCCTACAGGGCTTGTGGCTGACCTACCTTTCTCAAAAGCGCGAGATCATGGAACCGGCATGGAAGCAACTCTCCGAATGGATCGCGGACCGCACGCTGGCCCCGGTGATCGGCCAAGTTTTTCCGCTCGATCGCGCTGCAGAAGCTTACAAGCTGCTGCAGGAGGGAAAGAACTACGGGAAGTTGGTGCTGAGGATTTGAGAATCACTCACAGCCCAGGTTGCGCGCGGCTAGTGAGTGGCTGACACATCCTCTTCAAACACCCACTGCTCGCTTACGAGGAAATTTGCAAGAGAGCACAGCACGATGGCGACACCGTTCGCAACGAGGTAGTTTACGTGGCCGAAGTCAACCATTAGTTTCATCAGCGCCAGATTACCGACGATCGACACTCCTCCGGCGGTCAGATTGAAGCGCAGCAGCCGCGGCAGAGACTTTCGCCACGACGGCTGCACGCGGTCGACCCAAGTGTAGCGCTCGTGCCAGAGGAAGTTGTGTATGACAGCCGCTTCGACCGCGAGCGCAGTTGCGAACAGATAGCTCAGGTGGAATCGGCTCTTCAAAGTGAGCAACACGCCCAACTGCACTCCGATACCGAGCGCTCCTACCGCGTTGAACTTGAGCCAGCGCAAAGTTAATCGGCGCCCAATAACTCCAGTTCTCACCTGACGATCCTTTCTTCGCGATAAAGTCGTATGGTGTTTTGCCCAGTGAAGAAAATCAGCATCAGCGCCATCCCGGCAAGGCCCACAGTTCCTCCTACATCGAACAGGCGGTAATACGCGCCGAGAAAATGCACTCGCGGCTTCCACAGCAGGGCGAGGTTGCCGACTGCCAGCAGGATGCGCAGTTCGGTTGGACCGAAGCGCCAGAATGACAGACGAAACTCTCCGAGTGCGTGCGTCGCCAGATAGGATTGAATCGAAAGCATGAGGAACGCAACCAGAAGGCTAATCGCGATCCAGGGATGCATGCAGCCCGAAAGGGCAAGACCGCCCATCAACGCGAGAGCCCCGAAGCTATCGACCATGTGGTCGACGTAGAAGCCATAGCGCGGACGCAGTTGTTGCCGAACCCGTGCCAGCGTTCCGTCGAGTGAGTCTCCTAACCAGTTCAGCGCCAAAAAGAAAATCACGCCTAACAGCGCATATCGGTTCCACGCCGCTATCGCGTAGCACGTGCCTGCTCCGATCTGCGCAGCCAATCCCAAGATCGTCAAATGATCGGGGCTGACGCACGACGGCGTGCGCGCAGCCAGCCACATCAGCGACCGCTTCTCGAAACCCGCCACCCAACTTTCCTGCAAGCGTCGCATTTCCGGGAACGGCTGCCTCAGCAAGACCTGCTGCTCACAAAATTCCGCCATTGTTTGAGAACTGGCACTTGGAAGATAACGGCTTGTCATAGTTGCCTCCTTGGTAAGGTCTTGGGTGCTAGGTCCTAGGTCTCGGGAAAACCCAAGGCCTACCACCTGACACCTGGGACCTAACACCTGCCCAGCATCCGCACGAAGGTCACTTTGCTACGAAACCGTGGCGTGGCACAATGCACTGCAGATCAATCGCTCCTCAAGCGCATATCAACGGGTAAGTGATTGCGGCAGTAGAGGGTTACAACCAAGGCTCATCCGCTCAGAACCTGTTTTGCTTGCCGTGTTCGTAGAGTATTTTGGATTTGGAAACCGCGCGCGTCGCGGAGTGATTAGCCAACTCAGACTTCACTAACGGAAAGAAAGCTCGTGATCTGGTATTTTGTCTTCTTCTTTATCTCGGGATTCTGCAGTGTCCTTTACGAACTGGTCTGGCTGCGCCTGTCCATGGCGCAGTTCGGCGTTACCAGCGCCATGGTTTCCATTGTGCTGTCGGTTTTCATGGCTGGCCTGGGGTTGGGGTCGTGGGCCAGCGGCTCATGGATACGCCGGCGGAGCGAAAAGCTCGGCGTCTCACCACTGCTCCTTTATGCCGCAATCGAATTACTGATCGGCGTCTCCGGAATCCTCGTTCCCTATGAGCTTCGGCTGGGGCACAGCATGCTCGAGCGGTTGGGTTCGACTTCTTCGACGGAATACTACTTAGTCTCCGGCATCTGGGTTGCCCTCACGTTGATTCCCTGGTGCACGTTGATGGGAGCGACGATTCCCGTCGCCATGCTTGCCATCGGCCGCATGTTCCCCCGGGAATCTTCGCGGTCGTTCAGCTTCCTGTACATGGCTAACGTGGCCGGCGCCGTGGTTGGAACCGGCCTACCCTTAATTCTGATTGAGTTGCTCGGATTCCGCGGGACGTTGCGCGTGGGTGCCGCTTGCAACATTCTGATTGCGGTTATGGCGTTAGCCGTATCCCGGACTGTGCCGCTTAAAGGAATTGCAAGGCCCGGAGAATTGCCGGAAGACGTTCTGCCAGCCAGCCGTTGTCGGCCTGCTGCAAGCTCGCCCAGCGGAGGATATCTTCTCACTCTATTGTTCGCGACCGGCCTGACGAGCATGGGCATGGAAGTGGTCTGGGTTCGCGAATTCACGCCCTATATCGGCACCGTGGTATACGCATTCGCGGGAACGCTCGCCGTGTATCTCACCGGAACTTTCATTGGATCGCGCATTTACCGCAGTTGGAGTTCCGAGTCACTAAATGACAGCTCCTTGCTTTGGACTCTGCTTGCATTGTGCTCTTTGTTTCCGCTGCTGGCGGCTAGTCCAAACATTCCTCTCGATAGCTGGGCGCGGCTGGTGGCGGGAATCGCGCCGTTTACGGGACTGCTCGGGTATCTGACTCCCATGCTGGTTGATCGCTGGGCCGGGGGCGATCCCGCCAAGGCAGGCAAAGCCTACGCGGTGAATGTCGTCGGGTGCATCGTCGGTCCACTGGTGGCAGGCTTTTTGCTTCTGCCGTGGATCAGCGAGCGCTGGTCGCTGGTACTGCTGTCACTGCCCTGGCTGATCGTTGGCCTCCGCGTTGTGCGCTTGCCCGGGCGGGCCACACCGAACTTTACAGCGCGCGCCGCATCCTATCTTTTGTTGCCGTTGGTGGTGGGGCTTTTTTGGGGAAGCAAGGGCTTTGAAAAACAATACCGCGGCGGCGGCGGCAGGATACTGCGGGATTCGACCGCCACTGTGATCGCAACCGGTACTGGCATGACCCGGTTGCTGATGGTCAACGGTTACGGCATGACTTCGCTTACGCCGATCACAAAGATGATGGCGCATCTTCCGTTGGCTTTCCTCGATCGCCCTCCGCAAGACGCTTTGGTGATTTGCTTTGGCATCGGCACGACTTTTCGCTCATTACGCTCCTGGGGAATACCGGTGACGGCAGTGGAACTCGTCCCCAGTGTGCCGCGATTGTTTTACTTTTTTCACAGCGATGCTCCCGAAGTTCTGAAGTCGCCGTTATCTCACGTTGTAATCGACGATGGGCGCCGCTATCTGGAACGGACCACGCAGCAATATGACGTGATCACAATCGATCCTCCGCCGCCGGTCGAGGCCGCCGGGTCCAGCCTGCTCTATTCCGAGGATTTTTACACGGTGATCCGTCAGCGTCTGCGTCCCGGAGGAATCTTGCAACAGTGGCTGCCGATTGGCGATCCGGAAGATGTAGCAGCGGTAGCCCTCGCCCTGCGCCGATCTTTCCCCTATGTGCGGGTTTTCGCCTTTGGAAAGAACTGGGGATTTCATTTTCTGGCTAGCGATCGGCCGCTCCCGGTTCGCACCGCGAAAGAATTAGCCGAGCGTCTTCCGGCCGCTGCAGCCACCGATTTGGTCGAGTGGGACGCGCAACCCGATGCAGAAGCCCGGTTCGCCCACCTTTTGGAGCGCGAACTTCCCATCGATCAGCTCGTTGCGGCGTCTCCCGCAACGCCGGCTCTCAGCGATGATCGTCCCATCAACGAGTACTACCTCGTGCGTAAGGAATTGCGGCCTTAGGCGAAGAGAGACTAGAGAGGCCAGCAGCAGTATCAATTGAGGAACCAGCCCAGTCCGATTCGAACGATAAACTCCGTCGTGATCAGAATGCTCTGGTAGGCTTTGAAGGAAATTCACGTCCCGCGCGCGAGGAACAACGTTAGGCGCTGCCGGCGTAAATCTGCGGCCCATGAACAGACTCCTGCGATTGTTTCGCCCCTCGCACCAGCACACGGCTTACTCGGCCACGCTTCTGCTGATGTCGGCGGTCATGTTGTCGCGCGTCATCGGCTATGTGCGCGAGGCATACATTGCTTACGCCTTCGGCGCCGGACCGCAGACCGACGCCTATGTCGCCGCCTTCACCCTGCCCGACTGGCTGAATTACGTCGTGGCCGGGGGCGCAGCCTCCATTACATTCATTTCGATCTATACGCGGTTTCTCGCGGAGAGGCGCGATGCCGATGCGCAGAAAACTTTTTCAGTCGTCATCACAGTGATGACTGCGGTGATGATCGTCGGCACCATCCTCACTGAAATCTTCACGCCGCAATTCGTGCGCTGGATGTTTCAAGGCTTCTCGTCGGCGCAGGTCGACCTGACCGTCCATCTGACGCGCATTCTGCTGCCGGCACAGATCTTCTTTTACGTCGGAGGCGTCGTCTCCGCCGTCCTGCTCTCACACCGCCTGTTTCTCTTGCCGGCATTCGGGCCGCTGCTCTACAACACAATCATCATTCTGGGCGGAGTCATTGGAGGAAAGCATTTTGGAATTGCGGCGCTGGCCTATGGCGCGCTGGCGGGAGCCGTAGTTGGCCCGTTTCTGGCTAGCGTGATTGGCGCGGCGCGCATCGGCACCGGCTATCGCCCCTCGTTCGATGTGACGAATCCTGCATTCCGCGAGTGGGTGAAGCTTTCCATTCCGCTGATGCTTGGGGTTTCGCTGGTCACCGCCGACGACTGGATCCTGCGGCACTATGCGTCCGGCGGCGTGGGCGACATCGCCCGCCTTAACTACGCCAAGCGACTGTTCGCCGTTCCGATTGCTGTGCTTGGCCAGGCAACAGGACAAGCCTCTCTGCCGTTTTTCGCGCGCCTGTTCAACGAGAGGCGCCTGGCAGAGTTCGCCACGACGGTGAACGACTCCGTCTATCGCGTCTCCGCCGCATCGTTTCTCGCCACCGGATGGATGATGGCCGCCGCGTTCCCGCTGATCGACCTCGTCTATCGCCGCGGACAGTTCTTGGTTTCCGACACGCAAACCACAGCCATTTATTTTTTCTGGTTCTCGCTGTCACTCGCTCTCTGGTCCGCCCAAGGACTCTATGCTCGAGCCTTCTACGCCGCCGGCAACACGCTGACTCCAATGCTTGCAGTCACCGTAATCACAGCCGCGTCATTGCCGGTGTATTCGCTGCTCTTTCACCGGTATGGCGTAGTCGGCCTCGCGTTCGCTTCCGACATTGGCATCGGAGCAAATCTGCTGGCGCTGGCCGTGCTTCTGCACTATCGCAAACTGGTTTCGCTCGGAACTTTGCGGTGGGGTGAACTGGGAAAATCCGCGGTGACCGCGGTCGTCGCTGGTGTACTAAGCCTGGAGGTTGCACGAGGCATCACGCCGTTTATTTCTGGCCGCGGGAGCCGCGTCGCCGACGTGCTGCAATTGGGACTAATCTCGGTCACCTGGGCAGCCGCGACTGCGCTCGGATTGTGGTTGTTGCGCTCACAGTTGCCCAACGATCTGCGGCGGCGAAAGGCGGCAGCGTATCCCGCAGTCGCCGAAGGCGAAAGCAAAGAAATCTTGGGTGCGGGAACGCAGCCCTGAAGAATTATTGCGGGAAGCCAATCTTGCGCACCAACTCGGCGTAGCGCGGATCGGAGCGGAGGGTCTCAAACGTGGCGTCGGTGCGGAGAAAGATCAGGTAGGTGTTGTGTTCCTGGTAGGCAATGTTGAGCCACTCGAAGGCATGCTCTTTGTCGCCGGTGTCGGCGTAGAAATCCGCAATGGAGTAAGCCGCCAAGTGGTTAGTTCCGGCCTTTCGTTGTCCGATTAGAACATCGATCGCCTTATGTGCCGCAGCAGGCCAACCTCCGGAGCGGAAGCCAGCTTCCATCGCGGGAGCCAGCTCGGCATAGCTCTTGTCTCCTGCGAGCTGGGCGTAGATCTTGTATTCCTCGATCATTTGCTCATATTTATGTGCGCCGAAGTAGGCAATCGAAAGATCAACATGCGCCGCGCTAAATGACGGATTCTCAGCGATAACTTTTTGATACTGTTCAATCGCGCGGTCGAACTGATGGGAGAAGCTGTAAGCGTCGCCCAAAGCGCAAGAGATAATGGCCGAGAGCGGATCGAGTTCGTGCGCGCGGTTGGCTTCTGCAATGGACTCCTGCACGCGGCTGCCCATAAATGACAGGGACTGAGAAAACCACTGATGGGCGGTGGCATCGCTGGGATCGAGTTCGATGGCTTTCTTGAACTCGACTTCGCCCCCTGCAAAATCCCAATTGCCCTGAGACTTCACCAGTCCCAGGTCGGCATGAGCCCGGGCCAGCGTGGGATCGAGGTCGAGTGCCTTAGCCGCAGCCGCCGCTCCCTTGGAGAAAAACTCTTTAGGATTCCCTTCCGCATAGGCCGTTATGACCACATAGACATCTGCCAGCCCGATATACGCCTGCGCGAAGTTCGGATCCTTATCGATCGCCTGATTGAAGCAGGAAATTGCCGTGTTGAGATCGGCGCCAGTGCGCTTGTTCCAATAGTAACGGCCCTTCACGTAGAGCTGATAAGCCTCTGGATTCTGCGTGCCCTGCTTGCTGACCTGCTGCTTTTCCGCGCCGCTCATTTTCGTGCGCAGCTTGCCTGCGAGATCGCTTGCGATCTGCTGCTGCAACGAAATAATGTCGGCGGCTTTGCGTTCGTATTGCGCGCCCCAGATTTCTGTATTGTCCTGCACATTGGTGAGGTCGGCGCTCACCTGAATCGTGTCCCCATGCTGCACCACCCTGCCGGTAAGCAACGCGTCGACGGTTAACTCCTTGCCAACTTTTTCCACGTCTACATCTTTGCCTTTGTAACGGAAAACGGAGTTGCGGGATTTCACTTTCAAGTCTGGCACATGGGCGAGGCTGGCGATTAAAGATTCAGTGAGGCCGTCGCTGAGCAGATCAGTATCCGCGTTGCCGCCCACGTTCGAGAACGGAATCACTGCGATCGATTCGACTTGCGAAGTTGAAGACCTGCCTCGCCAATACCAGATGCTGCCTGCTGCAATCGCGATCAGCAAGATGGTCACGGCTGCGATCCAATACTTGCGGCCCGAGGTTGCCAGGCTTGCGGCCGGCAATACTGTAACGGACGATCCCGATCGACTGCCCGGCGTAAGGCCCGAAGTTAAATCGGCAGCCGACGCGGAACCTGAACTCGCCGCCACCGGCTGCCCCGAAGCAGAAGGCGCTGCTGTCACCGAAGCTGACCCTGAAGCCGGCGTCGTCACCGCAGTGCTCGCACTCACCCCAGAACTTCTTCCGGAATCAAGCTCGCGCTTCAGCCGCTTCAAATCGGCGCGCATCTCCGAGGCCACCTGATAGCGCAGGTCGCGATCTTTCTCGAGAGCCTTGTTGATGATGCGCTCCAACTCCGCCGGCAAATTAGGATTCAGCCGCACCGGCGCAGTGGGCGCGCGATTCAGAATCGCGTCAAAGATCACAGCTGAAGTATTGCCCGTGAACGGCTGCTTGCCCGTCGCCGCTTCATACAGCACAGCGCCAAAAGAAAACAGGTCGGTGCGCACATCGAGTTCTTCGCCGCGCGCCTGTTCCGGCGACATATAAGTGACCGTGCCCACCGTGCTACCCGGACTGGTAAGGTTCGCAGGATCGACCGCAGCTGTCGCCAGAGTCACTCCCGCAAACTCGTAATTTGTCTGGGACGGTCCCGCCACTTTCGCCAGACCGAAGTCGAGCACCTTCGCCTGCCCGCGTTTTGTGATGAACAGGTTTGCCGGCTTGATGTCGCGATGAACAATTCCCGCAGTGTGCGCGACATCCAGCGCGTCGGCAATCTGCACGCCGAAGTCGACTAACTGCTCTACCGAAATCGGCTTGCCCTCGATGCGGTATTTCAAAGTTGTGCCTTCGAGGTACTCCATCACAAGGTACTGCCGCGCTTCATCCGGGCGACCTCCAGCACGATCTTCGCCGATGTCGTAGATGGTGCAGATATTGGGATGATTGAGAGCCGACGCAGCCTGAGCCTCGCGCCGAAATCGCTCCAAAGCCTGAGGGTCATTCGCCACGTCATCAGGCAGAAACTTCAGCGCGACAAAACGGCGCAGTCGGGTGTCCTCAGCTTTGTAAACCACGCCCATGCCGCCGCCACCTAGCTTTTCAACAATGCGATAGTGCGAGATGGTTTGGCCAATCATGCTCTGGTTGGTCGTCATGGTCTGGCCTCGTCCGCAGTTGGCGGAAGTCCTATCTTGCGCACCAGTTCGGCATAGCGCGGATCGGTGCGCAATGAATCCATGGCAAAATCGGTCGGAAGCTCGATTGTGTTGGTATCGTGCTCCTGATAGGCGGTGTTGAGCCATTGGAAGGCATGGTCCTTGTCGCCCGAATCAGCGTACATTTGCGCAATCAGGTAAGGATAAACGTAGCCACCCGACCGTTTGCGCTGCGCGAGCCAAACTTCGAGGCCCTTGCGCTCGGCGACATTCCATCCACCAGCGCGAAATCCCGCATCAATGGCTGACGCCCACTCCATGTAATTCTTGTCGCCCTCCAGCTTGGAAGCCTTATCCCACTCCTCGATGGCCTCGGGATACTTGCGCATCCCCCAATACGCGTTAGCCATCTCGCCATGGGCACGGCCAAAGGATGGATTGTCAGCGATGACCTTCTTGTAAATTTCAATCGCCTTATCAAATTGGCGGGCATAAGCGTAAGCCTGAGCCTCTTGCGCTGCGATGATCGGCGAGAGCGGATCGAGTTGATGAGCGCGTGTGCCTTCATCAATGGCATCCTGCGCCCGGCCGCCAATTTCACACAGTCCCTCGGAGAGCCACTGATGCGCAGTGGCGTCGCTGGGATCAAGCTCCAGCGCCTTTCTGAACTCGGCCTCGCCCCCGGCGAAGTCCCAACTGTATTCCATCATCTGTCCGCCTAAAACAGCGTGCGGATGAGCAAGCGTGGGGTCAAGCTCCAACGCCTTTTTGGCTGCAGCGATTCCTTTCAACGCGGTTTCGGTGGGATCGCCGCCGTAGCTGCTGAGCGTGGTGTATGCGTCGGCAATACCGGAGTATGCCAGGGCATAATTGGGATCTTTTTCGAGCGCCTGGTTGAACAGCGATATTGCGGTTTTGATGTCGGCGTTCGTCCGCTTATCCCAATAGAAGCGGCCCTTCACGTAGAGCTGGTAGGCTTCCGGATTCTGCGTGCCCTGTTTCGTGACCAGTTGCTTATCCGCGCCCGTCAACTTGGCGCGCAGTTTGTCGGCAATATCGCCGGCGATCTGCTGCTGCAACGTGAGAATGTCGGAAGCTTTCCGTTCGTACTGCTCGCCCCAAAGTGCGGTATTGTCCCGCACATTAATCAGCTCGGCGCCAACCTGAATCGAATCTCCGTGCTGCACCACCCGGCCGGTGAGCAGCGCGTCAACGATCAGTTCCTTCCCAACTTGTTGGACGTCGACGTCTTTATTTTTATAGCGAAACACCGAGTTGCGCGATTTCACCTTGAGGTCAGGAATATGTGCAAGGCTCGCGATAATCGACGCCGTGAGGCCGTCGCTGAGCAGATCGGTGTCGGCGTTGCCTCCGGAGCTGGCGAAGGGGATGACGGCGATGGAATCGATTTGCGAGGCGCTTGCTTTGGCGTTCGTGCGCCAGTACACGACGCCGGCGGCGGCAAGCAAAGCCAGTACCACAACGGCTGCCGCGATGCCGTACTTACGAGCCGAACTCACCGGGGCCGCAGCAGCGGCCGCCGGAACGGACTTGCCCGATTCGCTGTCGCGTTTCAGCCGCTGCAAGTCCGTCCGCATATCCGAGGCGTGCTGGTAACGGAGTTCGCGGTCTTTCTCCAACGCTTTGTTAACTACATCTTCGAGCTTTGGCGGAAGATCGGGATTCAGGCGAACGGCCGGAACCGGCGCCTTGTTGAGAATGGCGTCGAAGATTGTGGCAGTGCTTTCTCCGCGAAACGGCGACTGCCCCGTGGCCATCTCGTAGAGAACAGAGCCGAAAGAGAAAATGTCGGTGCGGACGTCGAGTTCTCGCGCCCGCGCTTGTTCCGGCGACATGTAACACACAGTGCCGAGCGTGGAACCAGGACTAGTCAAATGTTCTTCGACCGCAGTCATCGTGTCGGCTGAGGCGACTTGACTTGACGAACCGGAAGGCGTCCCGACCTTCGCCAGCCCGAAATCCAAAATCTTGGCATGTCCGCGTTCAGTGAGAAAGATATTGGCTGGCTTAATGTCCCGATGCACAATGCCCTTGGAGTGCGCGGCGTCCAGGGCGTCTGCGATTTCGATGGCGAGGCCAAGCAAGACGTCGGTATCCAGCGGCTTTCCGCCGATGCGATGCTTCAGCGTCCTGCCCTCCAGATACTCCATGGCAATGAACGCGGCAGCTTCTTCTTCGCCGATATCGTAGATGGTGCAAATATTGGGATGGTTCAGCGCGGAAGCGGCCTGGGCTTCGCGCTTGAAACGGGCCAGCGCCTGAGGATCGCGCGCAAGTTCGTCGGGCAAGAATTTAAGGGCAACGAAACGCTGCAGGCGAGTGTCTTCCGCTTTGTAAACCACGCCCATCCCGCCGCCGCCGAGCTTTTCAACAATGCGGTAATGGGAGATGGTTTGGCCGATCATCTGGGGTCGATGGTTCTTGCTCGATTCGCGCAGACGCCCTCTGCGGGTCGATTCATCTTACGGACGAGGACTCCGCACGTCAACGAACGAGAGCTTGCTCAGAGTTTTAGCCGTCAATAACAAACGAACTCGAGACACAGCACGCGTGCAGGGCAAAAATATCGATCCTAAAGGCGAGTTTGCGGAGATCAAGGCGGGAGCGCAGCCCGAAATCCGACATTATTCGAGGTCCGCTGACTCATGCCCGAGTTGTCAAAGGTTGCGAACGATAGCCCTTGGTTGCCTCTGGCCGCTCTGACACAAGCACGATCGCTCCCTCGGCCCGCGGAAAATGTTGAAGCAGTCGAATCTCACCAAGAGGTATCTGCAAAGCCTCCAATGTAGCAACGAGGGTATCGGATGTTGGAAGAACCGACACTCTCTCCAACTTGTGAGCATTGTCCCGAGTGAGGTGCTTCAGGAGAACTGTCGTTATCGCAGGAATTGTGGCATTCAGCCCTCCGCGATCAATCCAAGGAGCACTTAGCACCAAGTTCCATCTGTCGCTCAATCCCGTTTCTGAGGGCACTAACATAGCGAGGGAAAAGTCGCGGTTCTCTCCAATCATTTGTTGGAGAGACATGACCACCTGCTTCACCAGAGGGGTTGGGTTTGTTACCAGCGTCGTGAGAGCCATGTGAAAACTCCGTCAGGTTTCGATGTCAGGCTGTCCAAGATAACCTTGGCTGCATTTGCGTTGTATTTGCCGGGCGCGTCATAACGCTGCTCGGGATCCCACTCGACGGCCTTTGACCAATTGTCAAAGAGCGCTTTATTTTTCTTGACGTCGATCTCGGTGGTCAGCCCCGCAAGTACTTTCAGCTGATCGAGGCTATGAACCTTAAAAGCCCTCCCGATATCTCCGGCCAGTGGATATTGTTCGAGTCGAAGCAAGCGGCATATTCGAGCCTTAAGCCCAAGCTCCACCGCATACCCTGCCAGGTAAACACACCCGTCATAGAAATGCGCTTTATAGAGGGCCTGGGCTTCCCGCAATCTCAGGCGAGAAAGCTCCTGCAGATCTTTTCGAGTCATGGAACTCGCCCTCCACGTCCACGCTAGAAGTCTAATATAGTCGCTCGGCTTTCTCGAAGCTGGCTTGTTAAATTATGAGGACTGTCGTGTCAAAAAACAAAACGGCGGAGATTCGCATGCACTGCGAACTCCGCCGCTGATCTTTTCCCCGCGTGAAAGCCGGTCTCGCGCGAAAACCGAAATCGCGAACCGGCTTTACGACAACCTACGCGCGAGCGCCCACTGCTGCCGGCTCTGGCGCGGATACGCTTTCATCCTTGCCATTGGGCTTGGACTGATTCTGCGTCTGGGCAGGCGTGCCGCCCTTGCGGATGTCGATGCCGCCCTTGAAGTAGGCGCCGTCTTCAATCGAGATGCGGGCCGCGACTACGTCTCCGGTGAGCGAACCGTCGCTGCGGATATCTACGCGGTCGCTGGCCGTCAGGTTGCCGCGCACCTTGCCGAGCACGACGATCTCGCGGGCATTGATGTTGGCCGCGACGACGCCATTCCGGCCAATCGTGACGCGGTTGCCAGCCAGGCTGATCGAACCCTCGACCCGGCCGTCGATGTAGAGCGATTCCGATCCGGTAACCTCGCCCTTGATCACCAGCGATTTGCCGATCGTGGCCTGGTCCGCGCTAGTGGTGGGCGTCGAGGTCGCGGGACGCGGGCCAACCGGGGCGGGTTCACTCGCCATGGTTGCGGGCATACTCGGGGTAGACATGGTTGGACGCTCCGGTTCGGCTGGCCGCCCGGGGGTCTGAGGCTGATTCGTCGGCTTCCACATGGATGAAAAGTTCCTTTCCTGGTTGGGATTAGGGATCACGCGCCGCACTTGCGTGACCAAATCGAATTGTACTCCCCTGTCTCAAAATGAGCGCTGTGGAAAAGCCTTTATTTTCAACATAGTTTCCTAGGTTGGTACGTCCTCCTGTGTGGGTCAGGACACAGTGACCAAACCTGCTGTCCCTCCCATTTCGACCTTCTCACCGTGTAAGGTTTCCCGAAAAAACTTCGCCAGGCAACAATTCCACATGCTCCTCGGAGTATGCTCTTGGCTCGTACCTTTCTCGAACTCGTTCGTCAAAGATCTCATCCACTTCGCAGGGAGCACGTTATGTCCGACTCAGCCGTCGTCACTCCTCCAGCTTTCGTCATCGCCCGGCCGCAACCCGGCGAATACGCCCCCTACTACGACCGCTACATTTCTTTAGTCCAAGGCGAAGACATTCTCGACACGCTCGATCAACAGCGCCGCCAGACCATGCTCCTGCTCTCCGGCCGCAACGATGAAGATGGAGACTTTCGCTACGCTCCCGGCAAGTGGAGCGCGAAGGAAGTTCTCGGCCACGTCTGCGATACTGAACGCATCTTCGCGTACCGCGCTCTGCGCATCGCGCGCGCCGACGCCACTCCGGTAGAAGGCTTCGAGCAGGATGACTACGTGCGCAATGGACCATTTGCGCAGCGCCCGCTCGCCGACCTCGTAGAAGACTTCATCGCGGTGCGCCGCGCCACGCTCTCGCTGTTGCGTAATCTCGACGAAGCCGCATGGTCGCGCCGCGGCATCGCCAACAATAATGAAGTGACCGTGCGCGCGCTGGCGTACACCATCGCCGGACACGAACTGCATCACCGCAGAATTCTGGAAGAGAAGTACTTTGCCGCGAGTCGTCGATAGCTCGATGCCATGTCTTCCCGCGCACTGACTGAACTTCTCCACGGCAAAGGTGCCCACGCCGATCCTGTCGCCTGCGTTGAGGATCTTTCCGCCGAACTAGCGGAGCGCCACGTAGAAGGCTTCCGTCACTCGATCGCTCAACTAGTCTTCCACATGAATTACTGGATGGACTACGAACTGCGCCGTATTCGCGGCAAGAGGCCTCCGTATCCTGAGCACAACTCGGAGAGCTTTCCAATTACACCTTCGATGAATCCGGAAGAATGGGACCGGACAAGAACGCATCTAGTCACACTGTTGGCCGATTTCGCGAACCTGGCGAATTCGTCGCAGCAGGAACTCGACCGTCAGATCGAAACGGTGCACGAAGGCGATAAGAAGGTAGCGGGCACGCTCGAAGCTGTACTCTGGCAGATGGTCGCGCACAACAGCTATCACACCGGCCAGATCGCAATGATCCGGCGCACGCTCGGCGCCTGGCCACCACGCGGCGGCGGGGACACCTGGTAGACACATTCAGCTTGGAAATTGTAGTTTGCACGAGGAGGGCAGCGCGATGAGGATCATGACAATTTGCTTCTTGTTGTTTCCACTACTTTTCACCGCACAGACCAGTGCGGAAACAGACGAGCATGCCATCCGTGCAGTTATGGATCGATTTATGGATGCCTGGAATCATCACGACGCCAAGGCATTTGCTGCGGTGTTCGCAGAAGACGCCGATTTCACCAACGTGCGCGGCATCGGCGCAAGCGGCCGCCAGAAGATTGAAGACTTCCACGCGCCCGTGTTTGCCACCATTTTCAGTAAGAGTCACCAGGAATATACCGACGTCAAGACACGGTTTATCCGTCCCGACATTGCAGCCGTCGATGTTCATTGGAAAATGACCGGCGTTATCGACGCGCAAGGCAATCCGCGGCCGGACCGGGAGGGACTCCTGAATTTCGTGATGGCGAAGAATGCGGGGCGTTGGGAAATCTTGGTGATGCACAATCTGGATCTTTCCGCGCTGCCTCCGCCGCCGAAATAAAAGAAGTTCACCGCTGGTGCGGTATCCTGAAGCTGACGGCTGATAGCTGACAGTTTCCCATGCTTTCCGATTCGACCATTCTGAAACACATCGCCCGCCAGCCCAAGCGGTCTGCCGGATTCAAGCAGCTCGTGCGCGAGCTGGGCCTGCGCGGAGAAACCCGCAGCCAGCTCGACGAGCAACTGCAGAAGCTGGTGGCTGCAGGCGAACTCGTTCAACTGAATTCCGATCGCTACGCTCTTCCGCAACCCGCCGCCGGCAGGAACGATAAGAATATGGTCGTCGGCCGCCTCACCATGCACCGTGACGGTTTCGGTTTCGTCATCCCCGATGCAAGTTCGCTGAGTGCATCTCTCAAGACGCGCCTCGCCGGAGATATTTTTATTCCGCCGCACGCGATCGGCAACGCCATGCATGGCGATCGCGTGCTGGTCGACATCGCCGCGATTCGTCCCGATGGCCGCGCCGAGGGCCGCATCGTGCGCCCGGTAGTGCGCGCGCACCCCACGGTAGTCGGGATTTTTCACTACAGCCCTCGCCACAATTTCGTGAAGCCAATCGACAGCAAGATCACGATGGACATTGCGATCCCACCCGGCGCGGAGTATCCACAAACCAAAACCGCAGAGAACGCGGAGGACACCGAGAATCGAAAAAAGAGAGAAAAAAAATCTGTCGACCGCGTGCTCGGCGACGAGGCCGCCCACCACTCGCAATGGGACGATCTCGAAGGCGTAGTCGTCGATGTAGAACTCACCGACTGGCCCACACCCACGCAAAATCCGCGCGGGCGCGTGATCGAGATTCTCGGCCGGCAAGACGACTTCGGAGTCGACGTCGAAATCACCATCCGCAAATTTCACCTTCCGCACCATTTTCCCGCAGCCACGCTCGAAGAAGCGCAAAATATTCCTGCTGTCATCCCGGCAGAGGAACTTCGTCAGCGCCGCGATTTCCGCGCGCTGCCCATCGTCACCATCGATGGAGAAACCGCGCGCGACTTCGACGACGCAGTAACGGTCCGCTACCTTCTCGACGGAAATTTCGAGCTGCAGGTCCACATCGCCGACGTCGCCCAGTACGTCACGCCCGACTCCGCACTCGATCAGGAGGCCCGCCTGCGCGGCACCAGCGTCTACTTTCCAGACCGCGCCGTTCCCATGCTGCCGCTCGAACTCTCCACCGACATTTGCAGCCTGCGGCCGCACCTCGACCGGCTGGTTCTGTCGTGCGTGATGCGAATCGATCCGCGCGGCGAAATCGTTGGCTACGAGTTGTGTGAAGGCGTAATCCGCTCGGCTGAAAGAATGACCTACACCGCCGTCAACGCCGTAATCGAAGGCGATGCCGCAGCGCGCGAACGTTACGCGCCACTCGTCCCTACATTCGAACTCATGCGCGATCTCGCGATGATTCTCAACCGCAAGCGCCAGCGCCGCGGATCGATTGACTTCGATCTCCCCGAGCCGGTCATCGAGTTCGACGAATTCGGATTAATGAAGAGCATCACGCGATCAGAGCGCAACATCGCCCATCGCCTGATCGAAGAGTTCATGCTCTCGGCCAACGAATGCGTCGCGCAATATCTGGAATCAAAGCGCATCGCCTCTCTGTATCGAATTCACGAGAAGCCGGACGCCAAGCGCGTTTACGATTTCGAAGTGATCGCCGCGACCTTCGGCTATTCGTTGGGCGTGGGACCGCTGCCCATTCATCGTGTGCAGTTCAAGAGCGACCGCCGCGCTGCACGCGGCGCCGGCAAACAGGCACGCACGATCGAAGTTCCCAAAGATGTTCACATCACGCCGCGCATGTATCAGAAGCTGGCCGCGAAGATCGCCGGCAAGCCGGAAGAGCGCATCCTGAGCTACCTGATGCTGCGCTCGCTCAAGCAAGCACGCTACTCAGAAGAAAATGTTGGTCACTTCGCGTTGGCCGCAACGACTTATACCCACTTCACGTCGCCGATCCGCCGCTATCCAGATTTGATCGTGCATCGCATATTGAAAGACGTCCTGCGCAAATCGGCGGAGATTCACGACGGCGAGATCCCGGTCGGAGTATTTCCTGCTGCGTCCGTCGCCGTGGAAGAACGCTTCAGCTCCGCGTCGAGCGCCACGCAAGACCAAAAGGCTTTAGCTACCGCGGAAGCAGACACGCCTTCCCCTTGGTCGAAGCGCCGCGACCACGCCGCGCATCGCGAAGCGCACGAACCCCTCGGCGGTCCCATCAAACTAGAAGAACTGCACGAGATCGCCGAAGAGTCCAGCCAATCTGAGCGCCGCGCCGACGACGCCGAGCGCGAACTCATGGAGTGGAAGAAGGTTAAGTTCATGCAGGACCGCGTGGGCGAAGACTTTGACGGACTCATCACCAGCGTCACCAAGTTCGGCTTCTTCGTCGAACTCACTGATATGTTCGTCGAAGGCTTGGTCCCGCTGAACACGCTAACCGACGACTACTACACCTTCCACGAAAACACGCGCCAGATCATCGGCCAGCACACGCGCAACACCTACAGCCTGGGACAAAGAATTCGCGTCTTGGTCGACCGTATCGATCCCGTAGAGAAAAAAATCCAGTTCGCTGTTCTCGAAGAAGCGCCGCGCCGCCCATCGACGAAACCCTCCTCCAAGAAATCGAAACGCAAAAAGTAGGGCCGGCGGTTCGCCAGACTTTTCGCAACATTGTCATCCTGAGCGCAGCCGTTCTTCAGGCGGAGCGAAGGATCTCCCTCTCAACCGCTTCAGCGCGTAAGCCAAACGGCTCCGCGCAGCCTCAACCCCGAGCTCAAGTCGCCCAGCGTAGTGTAAACTGGTTTGGTAAAGCCCCATCCGCCGCGAATCAAAGCAGCGGGTTCCTTCCTAGTCGGGACGTGGCTCAGCCTGGTAGAGCACTCGCTTGGGGTGCGAGGGGTCGCCAGTTCAAATCTGGCCGTCCCGACCATTTATCTCTTGGGTCTTAAGCCTTACGTGTCAGTCCATAAGGAAGCAAAGCCCCGCCTGAACCAAGAAAAGCACTTTGATCGAAGCCGCCTCTCCCGCACAATCCAGTTAAGGTTTCCAGCTATCAGGCTGGCCGTTGTGCCGCCCTTCGTCGCAGTTCTTTCCAAGCCGCAGTCGCAAGTAGTTCACACACGGGGGTTCTTATGTCCGGGCAAGTCATTCTGTACTTCGAGGACCAGGCCGACGCCTTGCGTTTCGCTTTGGCCGCAGGGTCGGTGATGGCGGGCGATCGCGCCAGCGTAACTGAAAATCTGATTCAGGAAACGTCACGCGTAAGCCGCATCCGACTGGACGCCGCCAACGAAGGCAAGATCAAAAAGGCATCGCCGGAGCGCGTGGCGTAAGACTGCTGACGTAGGCCATGCCTCATAGCCTTCGGAATGAAAGGTTTTAGAACCCGGCTCCAACACCTGCTACCCGCTACCCCGTGCGTCGCGCGGAGAGCAGATTCAAGATCTCGCGCAAGCCCTGCCGGATGTGCTGAATTTCCGCGCCGGACTGCGCGGGAAATGGAATCGCCGCCTGCCCTTTTTCGTTCTTCGCCTCAGAGCGCAGTTGCTGGCGCGCGCCCACGATCGTGAATCCCTGCTCGTAGAGAAGTTCCTTAATCCGCAGCACGCTTTCCACGTCGCGCCTTCGGTACATGCGCTGGCCCGTGCTGCTTTTCACCGGCTTGAGTTGCGTAAACTCGCTCTCCCAAAAGCGCAACACATAAGCCGGAAGCCGGCACAGCGTCGCCACTTCGCCAATGCGAAAGTAGAGTTTGTCCGGGATGAAAATTTCATCCGTCTTGTTCTTGCCCGCGCTCTTCTTCTTCGCACTCATGTTCGGCGCACCCAGGTGGTTCCACAATTGTGACATACCCTCGAGAGATCGACATGAAGAATTTTGAAATTGAGCCGTTAGCAATTGGCAATTAGCACTCGGGCGCAGAGGCTAATTGCCAACCGCCAATGGCTATTTGCTAACTGCCAACTGCTCCAAAAAGGAAACGCCTCTCAAGAGGTGCTTCTCCTGAGAGGCTGGTTAAATTCTCGGCCCATGCGAAGTATCGTTTCGCAAACGGTTAGTGTTTCTTCTTTTTTGCCTTCTTCTTCGTTGCCATGAAGGTTCCTCCGTGAACGATTTTCCCTTGCAAAGGGTTTCACAAATTACAGAACCCAATCGCAAACGCCACCCAACGTCTAGTACAGGAAGCGTTCTTAATACAAGATATTGCGGCAGTATGAATGCAGTGTCAACACAATTATGCATTGAACGTAAGAATTCCTTGCAAACCCGTCGGTGGTCCTTCGTCGTTGGTCGTTGGCCACACCCTTCCTCGAACGGTGCTAGTCGCTCAAGGTTTGGGATGCATAAACTCGAAGCCAAAGCGATGAACGACGTCGATCAACGACCAACGACGAAGGACCAACGACGGGTTTGCGCGGCCAACGACGATTCTGCGATACACTGCGCCTCATGCGCCGCGATCCTATCGAACTGGAAATCTTCAAAAATCTCTTTCACTCCATTGCCGAAGAGATGGGCGCGGCGCTGCGTCGTACCGCGTTTTCGCCCAACATCAAGGAGCGGCGCGATTATTCGTGCGCTGTGTTCGATGGAGCGGGCGAAGTCATCGCCATGGGCGACCACATGCCGGTGCATCTTGGTTCGATGCCCATGTCGGTACAAGCCGCGATTGCAGCATGTCGAATGATGCCGGGCGACGTGGTCATGCTGAATGATCCTTTCCGTGGAGGAACCCATCTTCCAGACATCACCCTGGTAGCCCCGGTTTACGTGCACCGCGGAGACACTCGCAGCGCCGAACCAAGAAATTCTCGCCGCAGAAAAGCCGCAGCCCATCCTGATTTCTATGTAGCCTCGCGAGCCCACCACGCCGACGTGGGCGGAGCCTTCGCCGGATCGATGGGCCTATGCCGCGAGATTTATCAGGAAGGCTTTCGCATGCCTCCCGTTCGCCTCGTGCGTGCAGGCACAACGGATCGCGATGTACTCGCTCTTCTTCTCAACAACGTGCGCACGCCCGAAGAACGTGAAGGCGACCTGGGCGCGCAGCTAGCCGCCTGCCACACCGGAGCCGAGCGGCTAAAAGAAGTGTGTGCGCGCTACGGCATCGACCAAGCCAAGAGCGCGGGGCAGGAACTGCTCGCCTATTCCGAAGAACTGATGCGCGCATTCCTGCTGCGCGTTCCACCCGGCACGTATTCTGCCGAGGATTTTCTGGACAACGACGGCATCAGCGATAACCCTGTGAAGATCGCCGTCACCCTGAAGGTAGAGCAGCAAAAAGCGCGCTCCGTACAGCCAGTAGTCACAGTAGATTTCTCGGGTAGCGACCCCCAGGTCGAAGGCAGCATAAACGCAGTCGAGGCGATCACGTACTCAGCGTGCTTCTACGTTTTTCGCTGTCTCTTGGCAGAAGACGTTCCCGCAACCGCAGGCCTCATGCGGCCCATCCAAGTAATCGCTCCGGAAGGCACAATAGTGAACGCACGTCCACCGGCCGCAGTTGCAGGAGGCAACGTAGAAACCTCACAGCGCATTGTCGACGTCCTGCTTCGCGCACTCGCGCAAGCGATCCCAGATCGCATCCCAGCGGCGGCGGCGGGCACCATGAATAACCTCACCATCGGCGGAATCGATCCGCGCACACGCGAGCCCTTTGCCTACTACGAGACGATCGCCGGCGGCATGGGAGCGCGCCCCACCAATCCCGGCGTCTCCGGCGTTCATACGCACATGACGAATTCGCTGAACACTCCCACCGAGGCATTGGAGTACGCCTATCCCCTGCGAGTCAGGCGCTATTCGCTCAGGCCCGGCAGCGGCGGCGCGGGTAAGCAGCGCGGCGGCGACGGAATTATCCGCGAGCTTGAAGTATTGACCGATTGCGAAGTCACGCTGCTCTCCGACCGTCGCACGCGCGGCCCCTGGGGATTGGCTGGCGGCAAGCCAGGTTCGGCGGGAAAAGCCAGCGTGATCCGCAACGACGGATCAATCGAAGAGATGCCGAGTAAATTCAGCACCCGTCTGGGAACAAGAGAGCGCATCAGGATCGAGTCGCCAGGAGGCGGCGGCTGGGGCGTGAGTTGAGGCACTGCAACTTTTTTCGAGATTGATTAATCGTGCGTGGCGGAGTACACGTTAAGCGGAAGGCACAATTAAGCGCCGGGGCTACTGCAAAAGATCGATTAGCAAAAGATCGATGAACAAAAGATCGGTAGGAACGGCCGAATAGAAAGAGTATCCATCTATGCACATCGTCAAATCCGTTGGAGTACTCTCTGTCGCCAAGATTATGGGAATGATGTACGCCTGTATGGCACTGATCTTTGCACCATTCCTTCTCCTGATTGGAGTGATGGCATCCGCCTTTGGCCAGCAGAAGAATCCCTTGGCCGGCTTCTTTAGCGTTGGCATTGCAGTACTCATGCCGATCTTTTATGGTGCGATCGGTTTCATTGCAGGCCTGCTCGGCGCCTTGCTCTACAACTTGTTCGCCCGCTGGGTCGGCGGCTTCGAATTGCAATTGGAGGTCCAGCCCCAGACTCTCACCGCGCCCTACCCAATCATCCCGCCCACGAACCCAGCATCGAATTCATAAGCAGTTTCCATGACAGATCTCGCGACTCACTATCTCGACGAAGCCCACCGCCAATTCCGCGGGCACAAGCGTCTGGCCGAGGGAGCAATGGCGCAACTCAAAGACCATGAATTGTTCCTCGCCCTTGACCCCGAGTCGAATTCCATCGCACTCATCGTCAAGCACATGGCCGGCAACATGCGTTCACGCTTCACCGACTTCCTCATCACCGACGGAGAGAAACCCGACCGCTATCGCGACCAGGAATTCGAACTCAGCCCCACGACCACGCGCGCCGACCTCACCAAGATGTGGGAAGAGGGCTGGACGCGCCTGTTTTCCACAATCGAGGCGCTCAAACCGGAAGACATCATGCGCAAAGTCACCGTCCGCGGCGAGCCGCATACGGTGTTGCAAGCGATCAACCGCCAGATCGCGCACTACGCCTACCACACCGGGCAGATTGTTTTCATAGCCAAGCACATCCGCTCCAGCAAGTGGAAGAGCCTGAGCATTCCGCGCGGCAAGTCGGAAGATTACAAAACACTCCCTCCAAAGCCTTCCAAACCCCTGAGTTAGAAACAGCCAACCCTCCCGCGGTGCTAGAATCATACGTTTTGTGTCTAAGTCTGAATTCATAAGGTAGTGTTTATGCCATCCACGATGCTGGCGGTTGTTAAGCCAGAGGCCGCACCGGGCGCCGAAATTCGCGAAGTCAAAATCCCCGCCTTCGGACGCAACGACGTGCTCGTCAAAGTGAAGGTCGCATCCATCTGCGGCACCGACCTGCACATCTATAACTGGGACCGCTGGGCCCAGAACCGAATTCACCCTCCGCTCATCCCCGGCCACGAGTTCTGCGGAGAGGTCGCCGCGTTCGGCGATGAAGTCACCAGCGTAAGACAAGGAGATTTCGTTTCCGCCGAGATGCACGTGGCGTGCGGCAAGTGCCTGCAGTGCCGCACCGGCGAGGCTCACATCTGCCAGAACGTGAAGATCATCGGCGTAGATGCCAACGGAGCCTTCGCCGAATACGTTGTCATTCCTGAATCCAACATCTGGAAGCTCGATCCCGGCATTCCGCAGGAATACGCTTCGATTCTCGATCCGCTCGGCAACGCGGTTCACACCGTGCTAGCCGGCGAGATCGCCGCGAAAACCGTAGCCATCACGGGATGTGGGCCCATCGGCCTGTTCGCCATTGCCGTAGCGCGGGCCGTAGGCGCGACCACCGTGTTCGCCATCGAAATAAACGAACACCGCCGCAAACTCGCCCGCGAGATGAAGGCCGACTATGTCATCGATCCCTCGAAAGAAAACGCCAGCGCAGTAATCATGGAAAAGACCGGCGGCCTTGGCGTGGATGTAGTCCTAGAAATGGCCGGGCATCCCGACTCGATCAGAACAGCCTTCGATATCGTGCGTCGCGGCGGCAGAATTTCTCTTCTCGGCCTGACCTCGAAACCCATCGCAGTAAATTTCTCCGAAGACATTATTTTCAAAGGCATCACCGTGCAAGGCATTAACGGACGCCGCATGTACCAGACCTGGTACCAGATGACCGCCCTATTGAAAGCAGGAAAACTCGATCTGCATCCGGTAATCACCGACCGCATCCCCATGAAAGATTTTTCCAAAGCAATGGAGCGCCTGAAAACCGGCGAAGCCAGTAAAATACTGGTATATCCCAACGGCATGAAATGACCGTGCGTAACGGCTCGTGTGGCGCGAACACTCCTGTCCGCGAACGCTTAAAGCCAAAGAAGCACATGCAGGATTACATTCGCCGCCGGAAGTGACCTATGGCCCTAGATGCTTTTGTACGCTGCACCTGCATTCGCGACGGCAAGGCGAAACCGCACCCGCTGCCCGACCGCCTAACTTTCGACGAGGCCGGCGACCCCCTGCTGACCGGCGATCCCACCGAAGAAGAGTGGGAGGCTCACGATAAATGGCTCGCAGACTCCTGCGAGCACGAAGGATTTATTTTGTCGTTCTTCCTCGGCAACATCACAAAAGTTGGAAACCTGCGCAGCTTTCTTCGTCATCTGCAAGGCAAGCCCGGTCCAAGGTTTCCCGTACTGCTCGAAAAGGTTCTCTACAACGGCACCCACACCGGCGACTGGGTCCCCATCAAGGATTCGCCGAAGCTGCTGAAAGAAGTCAACACGGTGCTGCACTCCAGCGACATCCTGGCCGACTCCGAGAAAGAATTCTTCAACAACATGAAACTTCTCTGCGAAGCCAGCATTCAGACCGGAAACCCAATTATGTTCTAAATATTGATCCTGTGAGCGACAGACCTGTTTCGAATCCGTGTTGATCCGTGCAAATCCGTGGCTAACGTTTTCGAGGTTCTATGACCCCCGCAACCCGCACCAACCCGCTCTCCTATCTAACCACTCAGCTCAACGAACTAAAAGCCAAAGGCACGCACTTCAAGCTGCGCGTGCTGGACGACGAGCAGGCCCCGGTCTGCACCTTCGACGGCAAGAAAGTAATCAACCTCGCCTCGAACAATTACCTCGGACTGACCACGCATCCCAAGCTCCGTGAGGCCGCGCTAGAAGCCACGCGCAAATACGGCGTCGGATCGGGCGCGGTGCGGACCATCGCCGGCACCATGAAAATCCACATGGAGCTCGAAGAAAGGATCGCGCGCTTCAAGAACGTCGAAGCCTGCGTAGTTTTCCAATCAGGGTTCGCGGCCAACGCAGGCACGGTTTCAGCCGTGCTGGGCAAAGAAGATTTCATCATCTCCGACGCGCTCAACCACGCCTCAATCATCGACGGCGCGCGCCTATCGAAGGCGCAGATTCTAGTCTTCCGTCACAAAGATGTAGCCCACGCCGAAGAACAGCTAGCCAGCATTGAGGACAAACCGGGCAAAAAGCTGCTGATCACCGACGGCGTCTTCTCCATGGATGGAGACATCGGCCCGCTCCCAGGCCTCTGCGACGCCGCCGAAAAATACGGTGCAATCATGATGGTCGACGACGCCCACGCCTCCGGAGTCCTGGGCCGCAACGGCCGCGGCACCATCGACCACTTCAACGTGCACGGCCGCGTCGATATTCAAGTAGGAACCCTATCCAAAGCCATCGGCGCGCTAGGCGGCTACGTCTGCGGCACCCGCGACCTGATCGACTTTCTCTACCACCGCGCCCGCCCATTTTTATTTTCGACGTCGCATCCGCCCTCGGTAGCGGCAACCTGCATCGCGGCCTTCGATGTTTTAGAAAACGAACCCGAGCGCATGGAAAAACTCTGGGAGAACACGCGCTTCTGGAAAAAAGAACTAGCCCTGCTAGGCTTCGACATCGGGGGCCGCTCCACGCCAGCCAGCGAAACTCCAATCACGCCAATCATCATCGGCGACGGCAAACTCACCATGGACTTCTCCCGCGAACTCTTCCAAGAAGGAGTCCTAGGCACCGGCATAGCATTCCCCACAGTCCCCGAAAGCAAAGCCCGCATCCGCACCATCATGACGGCCACGCACACAAAGGAAGAATTGGATCAGGCGTTAGAAGTGCTGGGACGCGTGGGCAAGAAAATGGGGATCGTGAGTTGATCAGTCCGCCCGGTAAACGATCTTCCCGCCGACAATCGTCGCCACCACCTTCCCCGTAAACTGCCATCCATCAAACGGAGTGTTGCGCGACAACGACCGCGACTTGGCAGCTTCAAACGTCCAGCGCTTCTTGGGATCGAAGATAGTCACATCGCCGAAGTTGCCGCGTTCGAGCGACCCGCGCCCGCGCAGGTCAAAAACACGCGCCGGACCAGCCGTGAAGAGTTCCACGATGCGAGCCAGCGGAATCTTGTGCTCGCGGTGAAGTTTGGTTATCGCCAACGCCAAAGCAGTTTCCAGCCCAGTGATGCCGAAAGCAGCGCGCTCGAACTCGACCTGCTTTTCATGTGACGCGTGCGGAGCGTGGTCCGTGGCAATCGCGTCCACAGTGCCATCGGCGAGCGCAACCAGAATCGCTTCGCGGTCAGCAGCCGAGCGCAGCGGAGGATTCATCTTGAAATTCGTGTTGTACTCGCCCACATCTTCGTCGAGCAAAGTGAAGTGGTGAGGCGTAACTTCGCAAGTGACGCGAGCCTTCGCACGCTTGCCACGTCGCACCGCCTTCAGCGCGTCGGACGTGGAAAGATGCGCCACGTGGAGGCGCGACTCGCGAATCTGCTGCGCAAGATTGACGTCGCGCTCCACAATGCCTGCCTCAGCAGCAGCCGGCATACCGCGCAGCCCTAGCCGAAAGCTTGTCGCGCCCTCGTTCATGGAGCAATGCTCTGTGAGCCGCGTATCTTCAGCATGCTGCACCACGGGCAAATTCAGCTCAGCTCCAAGCCGCAGTGCTGCACGCATAACCTCATCGTCGAGAATCGGCTTGCCGTCGTCGGTGACGGCGACAGCACCCGCCCGCTGCAAGGCAGCAAAATCAGTCAGCGACGCACCGCGCGAGCTGCGCGTAGCAGCCGCGATGGGAAAAACGTTAACCACAGCGCCGCGCTCAGGACGCCGCAACCACGCAACCCATTCGTCCGTATCGACCACCGGCAAAGTATTCGGCATCGTGCACACCGAAGTGAAACCTCCAGCAGCCGCAGCAGCCGTTCCACTGGCGATCGTCTCCTTATAGTTTTGTCCCGGCTCGCGCAGGTGAACATGCAGGTCGATGAATCCCGGAGCGACGATCAGTCCGCGCGCGTCGAACTTTTCGTCCGCGCCGCCACGCACTTTGTTGGGCGAAGCAACCTCAGCGACGCGGCCATCGCGCAGCAAAATATCCATCGGCGCGTTGATCTTCGCCGCGGGGTCGATCAAATGTCCGCCCTTGATCAGCAAGCTCGCGCTCTCTCGTCGTTGGCTTTTAGCATTCAGCATTCAGCACTCAGCCCAATCTGTGTGAATCCGTGAAAATCCGTGGCTCATTTAGCTTTTCCCAGCGCACGCGCCAAAATCGCCATTCGCGTCGGCACACCATTGCGAATCTCATCGACAATCACGGACTGAGGTCCATCCGCCACTTCAGCAGTTAGCTCCAGTCCTCGAATAATCGGCCCAGGATGCATCACGATAGCATCGCGCCGAGCCAGTTTTAGACGCGCCGCCGTCATCTGGTAACGCGTAATGTAATCCTGCAAGTGAATCTTCTGCCCGGCAAGGCGTTCCTTTTGCAGGCGCAACAGCATGACCACATCCGTCCCGCGCAACGCATCTTCGATGTGACGAGTGACGCGCAGCCCAGAAGCCAGCGTCGTGGAAACATCCGGCACAAACTCCGGCGGACCGCACAAGGCGATCTTCACTCCGAACTTCGTCAGCAGATGGCAGGCCGAGCGCGCGACGCGGCTGTGATAGATATCGCCGATGATCGCTACCTGCAATCCCTTGAACGATTTTTTGTGTTTCAGAATGGTGAAGGCATCGAGCAGGGCCTGCGACGGATGCTCATGCATGCCATCGCCCGCGTTGATGATGGGAATGTCGAGGTGCGCCGCCATCAAGTGAGGCGCGCCCGCACACGGATGCCGCAGCACGATCGCATCCGCGCCCACAGCGCGCAGAGTGTAGCCGGTGTCGAGCAGCGATTCGCCCTTCTCGATGCTCGATCCCGAAGACTGCACCAGCGTGGTGATAGCGCCGAGCGACTTGGCTGCGATCTCGAAAGACGAACGCGTGCGCGTCGAAGCCTCGTAAAACAACAGTACGATGCGCTTGTTGCGCAACAGCGGACGCGCTTTCAAAGGATTCATCCGCCGGGCCAGCTTCAGCAGGCCCAGGATCTCTTTTTCCTCCAGGTGCTCGATACCGAGCAGTGAACCGCGTGCCGGCTTATTCATTGCGTAAGAATTCAAACCGTGCATCATACGCGGCCAGCGTGGCCCGCGGCAAGGCCGCTTCTTTGTCGCGGGAACAGACCACAATGTGAGATGGCCTTTGGCGGCTGTGATGTCAGGAAGGCGACAGCTTATGTCCGGTTCCTGCGGCCGAAAAAGACGCCAGTCAAGGCGCCGCCGATGCCACCTGCGGCAACCGAGATTAAGACAAAACCTACCATTCCAAGAACTAGCTTAGTAGCCAGACCTTCTGGCTTGCTCAGAAACTCGAGAGTCGCTTGCATTTGCGGGTCATTGGAACGAGACGCGACCTGTTGAAGGGCATCCAGCAATTGCTGGCGAATCTCGCCACCGGCATGCAACACCGCGAACAGAATGGCGGAGAATATCGCGAATACCGCAGAAGAGAAAAGGCTGGTGACCGCGCCCAGTTGCGCTCCAGAGCGCGCGTCGACTCTCCGCGCGAGGTTTCGGCGTTGGTAAAAAATAACCGCCAGACATCCTGCGCCCAGCGTGGCCAATGGCGGAACCATCAGCCGCAGCAGCATCACCACGATGGAAATCAAGGCGGCCATCGCGCAGACGCGAAGCGCCCGCCGCCATTCGATCCCATTGAAAATCACGGGGGCACTCAGGGGCTCTGAGATGATCGGCGAATCCAGCGGAAAAACAGGTACGTCATCGATCGAGCCATTCGACGAAGCACTCCCGGCCGCGACCGCCACCGTTTCCGGCATGGCCACGCGAATCTGGGGCGCGCCGCATTGCAGGCAGAAGGCCTTTCCGTCTTCAATACTTTGCCCGCACTTGTAGCAGGGATGATCCATCGGACCTCAGAGCAGGACTGGCCTGCAGGACTAGCCTGAAGGTATCGTACGAGGAACGGCGCGCGCAAGGCGCACGGGGAGTTTGACCTCTGTCAGCGCCTTACAAAATCAGATTTGTGCAATTCTGACCAGACATACGTGCTGAAACGGACTAGTTTGGGGCCTCATTCAACGAGGGCATTTACCTGATTAGAAAGGACAAGATCATGAGATCAGCCGCATCTATTGTCGTCACTCTATTTGCGCTTCTAGCGGTGTGCAGTCTTACTGCCTCGGCGCAATACAACGTTCCCACTGGCCTTACCGTTACTTTTACCGGCGTTAATGGGACAGAAACAAGAGTTAATTTCTACGTTTCAGCGCAGGGATTGCCCTCCAGCAACATGCAGGGAAGAGAAGTATTGTTAACCTATACTACGGACGAATCAGGCTACAAGGTGTACACCGCATGTGAAGACTCAGAACTTAGTGCATCTGGATCAGGCTCGTGCGGGTTCTATGCTAGCATTATTGGCGCTGTGTATACTTTTACAGCGTCATTCCTGGGCTCTTATGACGGCGCGGCGGGAAAATATTGGTTCCTGCCGTCGTCACTTAGCTGGGTGGGGACGTGCTCTCCTGTATGTTCTGGCCCCGACAATTGAGCGAATCGTTCCGCGACGAGACCCGCGAGGGGTCTGCTCGATCTAGAACGGACGAAGGCAGCGGCCCACTCGGGCCCACAGTTGGCTCGAGTGGGCCTAGCTCTTGATATGCGGCAAAAACCCGTGCTGCCCCCGCTAGGGATCTTCCACAAAATAATTTCATCGCGGTAAGCCATTTCCGCCGTTTCCGGCAACTAACCTCAGACGTTTTAATTCCACGATCACGATGAGGTGCTGAAGATGAACAACTTAATTCAATCGATTCTCAAGACAGCAGTGTATTTTCTGGATCAAACGAACCAAGTCGCAAGCGATGTGCGCGACCGCGTTTCCGACACAGTTGATCGTGCCAGCGACCGGATGTCAGACCTTCGCAGCCAAGCCGAAGATCTGTATGAGGGCGAAGATCACACATTTCGCAATGTCATGACCTTCGTCGCTGGAGTGGGCGTCGGTGTGGGCGCCGCCATTCTATTTGCTCCGGCGAGCGGTCAGGAAATCCGCAACTCGATCGGCGAAAAAGTACAGGACATCGGCGACCGGGTTCGTGGCCGCTTCTCGTCCGAAGCCAGAAACGCTACTGGAACAGAAGGCATCTAGGTTTTTTCTACAAGGCACAAGCCCAAGTCGGAAGGCAATATGCCGTCCGGCTCGGGCGGTCGTACGCCTTGAGTCGGCGTCGGCGGCGCGGTCGGCGGCATCACCGGCGCTCTGGTTGGCATGGGCATTCCGGAGTACGAGGCCAAGCGCTATGAAGGACGCGTAAAGGATGGCGGCATCCTCTGTCGGTACACTCGGATGATTCCAATTGGACCAAGCGGGCGAAAGAAATTCTGGAGAGCACGGGCGCTCAGGATATTTCTTCGACCGGCGAGACCAAGGGCGACTTTTCCAATACTGACAAGCCGATGCAGCGCGCGAGCTAGTTAGCGCATCGACATACAATCCATATAAGAAGGGAATCTGCGGACTTAGTATCATCCAAAGATTACACTTTCCACGTTCAGGCCTTCTCTAGTTATCCCCATCTCTGCGAACTTATTATCTCGCCCGCACCACTAACTCACGTGGGTCAATAGTGCTCAGTATTCCGAAGCTGGAAGTCGGATACTCAAGACTCAACACAGTTTCCACGTAATAAGTCAAAGGAGAATGTAATGTTTGCGATCAGATCTTCACGCTTGTGCGCCTTCCTCTGCAAAAGGTTCGCGTATCTACTTCCAGTTTTGCTGATTGGCTTTTCGGCTGCCGCGCAGTCAGTAACGATTACCAGTCCCACCAGTAACTCCACCAATCCCAGCGCAGTCCAGATTACGGCTTATGCATCGAACGAGCCGCCTACTTTCGATCACTACGAAATCTGGGACGCTAACGGTAGCCAGGCGGGATACAAGCTGGGTACCGTACCGAAAACATCCACTCCCAACGCCCTCTATGTTTTGCCGAACGGGAAGCATGTTTTATCTGTGCTTGCGGTCAACGCAGCCGGCGGTTCGGGCGGGGTGCTAAATGAAGCCAGCGTAACTTTTACAGTGGCAGAGAGTTGCACCGACTCGAGCACGGTGCAATGCAACCTCGATCAACTTGGCATCCAGAATCCGCAAAGTAACTGCAACCCGCCGCAGGAAGCGTTATGGGTAGGAAATCCCTGTGGAGCACAAGGGGGTGGAAGTACCGAGCCGAAGAGTATCAGTATCTCCCAACCTACGGAGAGCACCATACCAGACGCGGGCAATACGACCTTGAATGGAAAGTCGCTTCTCTTGTCGGAAGTTCCTTCGGGCGCTTATTCGAATGTGATTTTCATTGCGTACAGCCCCACTACGACAGGGACGACCGTGGATTCGCACTGGATTCTCGACGAATACGTATATCTTCCGGACCCGGCAGCTAATCAATCTTTGGAACTTGATGCCTACTACGTAATCGACAGCGTGTGGACCTCATTCACGACTCAATGCGCGTTTATCTACAATGGCGGACCGGGTTATTGGGCCGTGTACGGAGGCGACGGTGGTTGGGCATATCTGGATGGCAGCAACGGAGCGCCCAACGTACCCTGCACCACGAGCCTATTTTCCACACCATGGCCGAATTCGGGTGATCCTACCTTTACAGGATGGCATCACATCGTCTGGAATTTTATACGTAATGACGACAGCCACGGAAATGGCTACGTGACCTACACGTCGTTACAATTCGACGGAACGACTTACACTTTGAACTACACTCCGACCTACGACACTCCTGGGTCGGCTGGCAACAATGGCGACTTCGCGGCCTTAGTACAACTTGATGGGACTTCGAACGAGAACCTTAGCCCTAGTGTCTACGTGAATGAGTTGAACATCACGCACACTCTTTAGTAGTAATGTGAATAGGTTGCTTGGGACGGCGGCAGGCGATTCGAAAGCTTGCCGCTTCCCTGCATATAAGACGCATTCTAAGCCAGTAGCTTGGCGGCATCTTTGGCGTAATAGGTCAGGATAATGCTGGCTCCTGCGCGATGGATACTCTGAAGGGATTCCATCATGACGCGATCACGTTCGATCCAGCCGTTGCGGGCGGCGGCCTCGATCATGGCGTATTCGCCGGAAACCTGATAGGCGGCCAGCGGCAGATCGAAGCGCAGCCGCGCTGCGGCAATGACGTCGAGATAAGGCATGGCGGGTTTCACCATGATCATGTCGGCGCCTTCGTCAATGTCGAGCTCGATTTCGCGCATGGCTTCGCGCAGGTTGGCTCCATCCATTTGATACGAGCGGCGGTCGCCGAATTGCGGGGCCGAGTCGGCGGCTTCGCGGAATGGCCCGTAGAATCCCGAGGCAAACTTGGCCGCGTAGGAAAGTATCGGCGTGTTGATGAAGTTGGCTTCGTCGAGAGCACGGCGTATGGCGGCAACGCGGCCATCCATCATGTCGGACGGGGCGATGATGTCGATGCCAGCGCGAGTTAGAGAAACCGAAGTGCGGGCCAGTAGTTCCAGGCTGCCGTCGTTGTCGATTTCAAATCTGGATTCAACCGCGCTGGCCACCATTGATGCCAGCTCGTCGATAACTTTTACTTTCTCATCCTCATTCTTCGCTGGCTTCACCGCTACCCTGGGCGTCTCAGTGGCCGTGTCTCTGGCGGCCGCTCCCAGCGACATAGGCGCCGATGAAGATTTCACGATGCCGCAATGGCCATGCGACATGTATTCGCAGAGGCAAACGTCACCCATTAGAATCAAGTCCGGGACTTCGCGTTTCATGGCGCGGGCAGCCTGCTGCACAATGCCATCGTCGGCCCAGGCGCCGGTGGCGACCTCATCCTTTTTATCTGGTAGTCCGAAAAGGATTACAGCGGGCACGCCGAGGGAATAAACGTCCCGAGCTTCTTTCACCGCTTCATCCACCGAGAGATTAAACACGCCCGGCATCGATCGAATCTCCTTGCGTATACCTTCGCCAGGGCAAACGAACATGGGATAGACGAAGGCCTCGGGAGTGAGTCGGTTTTCGCGCACAAGATCGCGAAGCTGCGCGGTGCGGCGAAGACGGCGAAGACGGGTAACGGGAAAGGCCATGAGAACCACCTGGCAAGAATTTAGCGCCTTCTAACTTTTAATTCTAGCAGGGCCACGCCGCGAGGACGTGTCCTACGTCATAGGTGTCAGGTCTTGGGACGAGACCTCGTCTCTAACCAAAACTGCCGAATACTACCACGCAAGACCCAATTCCCGTGTGACCAAAGTAATCAGTTCGAAGCTAAGCCAGCGCGAGAATCTCCGCTTTTTTCCATAAAATGAGAGGCGGATGAGTCTGTTCAAACGACATCGTGGGTTTGCACTCGCGGGCGGCATTACGCTCGCGTTCGCCGTGGTGTCGCTGACGGTGCCGCGCGGCCCGGCCCTGACTACAATTTTTGATTTCGGATATCTGCTGCTAACGCTCTCGACGGGCGGCGTTATGCTGGCGAATGCATGGTCTTCGCACGGTGCGAACCGGCGCTTTTGGGCGCTCATGGGATCGGGATGCATTCTCTGGGCCTGCAATCAAGCAGCTTGGGTCTATTGCGAGGTTTTGCGCCACATAAACTTTCCCGACCCTTCGATCATGGATGTGTTTCTTTTTCTCCACCTGGTTCCTATGATCGCGGCGGTCGGATTGCGCCCGCATCGCCATCAAGGCGGGCAGAAGTTCCACGTCGGCGCGCTAGATTTTCTCCTGCTAGTGGTCTGGTGGGTATTCCTGTACGCATTCGTCGTGTTCCCGTCGCAGTACATCTCGTTAAATGTGGCGGAGTACGACCGCAACTTCGGCCCACTCTACCTGGTCGAGAGCGGCGTCCTGGTCGTGGCACTGGGAATCGCCTCTCATGGCGCATCCACCGCGTGGAAGAAGGTCTACCTGAATCTGATGGCGGCGAGCGCGCTCTATGCGCTGGAGTCGCAGGCCGTGAACCTGGGTCTCGCCAACGGATCGTACTACACCGGAAGTCTCTATGACATTCCGCTGATGGCCGCAGCGACTTGGATGTTAGCGACTGCGCTCAACGCGCGCGCATCGCAGCCCGAATCCGCGCCTACCGAAGGCAAGAATGAAAGTAGAGATCGAGATACGGACACATGGGGTGCCATGGCATTGCGCCTTGCCATGCTGGCGATCCTTTCGCTGCCGGTGCTCGGCCTCTGGGCCTTCCGCTGGGACCACTCTCCCGCTCTGGCCCGGACATTCCGCCTCTTCACCACACTCGCGGCAATGCTCGTGCTGGGCGTGTTCGTGTTCATGCGCCAGTATCTTCAGGATCAAGCGCTGATCCACTTGCTCGAGGATTCGCGGCGCAGCTTCGAGAATGAGCAACGCTTGCAGAGTCACCTGGTGCAGCGAGAAAAACTGGCTTCACTCGGCCAGCTCGTTGCCGGCGCAGCACATGAGATCGACCATCCTCTCACCGCCGTCATGGAGTATTCCGAAAAGCTGTGGTCGAAGGAGCGCTTGACCGGCAATCAGGATGCACTGGTGCGCAAGATTGTGAACCAGTCTCAGCGCACGCGCGAGCTGGTTGCGAACCTGCTGAGCTTTGCGCAGCAAGGCTCGGGCGAAAAGACGATGGTCGATCTATCCATGCTTCTGCAGCGCAGCGTGCAAATGCGCGGGCTGCAGCATCACGATCAGAAAATCCGAATCGAGATTTCGATCAAACCGCACTTGCCCACGGTTTTGGGCAACGGCCACCAGTTGTTCCAGGCCTTCGCCCAGATCGTCGAAAATGCGTTGGACGCACTCGAAGAAGCTGGCGGAGGTCTGCTTCAGGTGAGCGCGCGCAATGAGAACGAAGAAATTATCGTGCAGTTTTCCGACAGCGGGCCCGGCATAAAAGAACCGCATCGCGTCTTCGATCCGTTCTACACGACCAAGCCGATCGGCAAGGGTACTGGCCTCGGTCTGAGCGCCGTCTACGGCGTCGTGCAAGATCATCAGGGACAGATCACGTGCCAGAACAAACCTGAAGGCGGCGCGGTTTTCGTGCTTCACCTGCCCGTGGCGAGTCCAGCCGCATCCCAGGCGCTGGCGGCGGCCCAGTCGTAAAAGCACCAACTCTATTGCCAGCCCGTTCCGCGGCTCCGGTCCTGTAACATTAATTCCAATGTCTCAACCGCTCCTCCACAACTCCGCGCGCGTGCTCGAGTTCCACGCTCTCCGCGACCTTCTCCGCGGATACGCATCCTCGCCGCTAGGCCAGTCGCGGATCTCAGCGCTTGCTCCTTCCACCGAATCCTCCTGGATCGCCGAGCAGCAAGAGATGACCGCGGAGGTTCGAGAATTTCGCCGCGCAGGTGGCCACTTCGATTTTTCTGGCTTGCTCGATGTCACAACGCTCGTAACAAAATCCCGGATCGCAGGCGCAGTACTCGAAACCACCGAGATTCGCGATGTCCTGCTGATCGTAGACCGCGCCGCCGAGTGGCGCGAGATCGCGTTCCATCCGCCGGCGAACATGAAGAGCGGCTGGCAACGAACGCTCACTCTTTCCGAGGGCGTGCCCGACTTCTCCGAGTTCCTTCGGCATTTTCGAAATAAGATCGAGCCCGATGGAACCCTGGATGACCGCGCATCTCCCGAACTGGCGCGCATTCGCCGCGACATTGAAAGGCAGCGTCGCGTAATTCAGGAATCCCTGCGCGGATACTTGCGCCGTCTGGCCGAGGGTGGCGCGGTACAGGATGAACTGATCACCATCCGCGGTGAGCGTTTCGTCATCCCGGTAAAGATTGAGCAGAAACGCCGCGTGCAAGGCGTTGTTCACGGAGCGAGTTCGAGCGGCCAAACCGTCTTCGTCGAGCCGCTCGAAACCATCGACCAGAACAATGAACTCGTGCGCCTGCTCGATGAAGAACTGGCCGAGATACATCGCATCCTTCTCGAGATGACGCGCCGCATCGGCGAGCAGGCGGCAGCGATCCTCGCCTCAGTCGACGTGCTGAGCGAGTTGGAACTGCAATTCGCCAAAGCCCGCTTCGCCGAAGACTACAACTGCGTGGCCGTACAAATCACCGGGGACAAACAAGAACCATTTGGGGACGGCCGCAAACCTGCTCTGGACGCCGAAGCCCCGAGCGAAGCCGAGGGGAAAGCGAGCCTGATTCTGCAAAACGCCCGCCACCCACTTCTCGAACGAAATCTAAAGCAAAAAAATCTCGCAATAATCCCAATCACAGTGGAGCTAGAAGGTGCCCGCCGTCAGCTAGTGATCACCGGCCCTAACACCGGCGGCAAAACGGTGACGCTCAAAACCGTCGGGCTGCTGGCGCTGATGGCTCAGTCAGGAATCCCGGTTCCGGCCGACCGCGCCGAGATGCCAGTGTTCGATGCCGTTCTCGCCGATATCGGCGACTATCAATCCATCGAACAGAATCTCTCAACTTTTTCGGCGCACGTTACGAACATTGATTTCATTTCTCGAGCCGCGACCGCCGACTCGCTCGTCCTGCTCGATGAACTGGGTTCGGCGACCGATCCCGAAGAAGGTGCTGCATTGGCGGTCGCGATTGCCGGATACTTTAGCCGCATCAGCTGCATGACGGTGATCTCCACTCATCACACTTCTTTGAAGGTCTACGGCGCGAATACTCCGGGTGTGATCAACGCGTCGGTAGGCTTTAACGAAATCACATTGCAGCCCACGTATGAATTGAAGATGGGAGTTCCAGGCGCATCGGCGGGAATCAATATCGCGCAGCGGCTGGGATTGAATCCCGCGATCATCGATGCGGCCCGCTCGCGCCTGGGCACGCAAGCCCGCGACGTAGGCGAATTTCTCGACAAACTTCACGCCGGCCTGCGCGAGATGGAAAGCGAGCGCCTCCATCTGAAAACACGAGAGCAAGAAATAGAGCAAGAGAAAACCCGCCTCGCCTCGGAAGGCAAAAAAGAACAGCAGGCAAAAATCCGTGAGATGGAGAAAAAACTCGAGAGCGTGCTGCGCGATTTTGAATACCACGCCCGCGAGGCGGTGAATGCCGTCCAGGAAAAAGCAGCCGCACAGAAAGTTTCAAAAGAAGCCGAAAGAAAGATCGCAAAATTGCGCCGCGAATTCCGAGAGCAGTTCGATTCCACCGTAGTGGCTCACGCCAGCGGAGCCGATGAAGGCGACCCCCACGCTCAGCCGCAGGTAGTAAAGCACGTGGCCGTAGGCGACTCAGTCAAGCTGAAATCAACCGGACGCGCTGCAACCATCCTGCGCAACCTGGACGACTCTCACTTCGAAGTATCCATGGGCGCGATGAAGATGAAGATCGCGCGCGACGATATTGCCGAAGTGTTCGCCAGCGCGAGGTCGGCAGATTCTCCTTTAAAAGCGGCCCGAGCGCGCGGAATCTCCGTGTCGCTGAATAACGAGAACGAAGGCCAAAACGCGCCATCAGAAATCAACGTGATCGGCTACAACGTAGACGACGCGACGCGCGCCGTAGAAAAGTTTGTCGATCACGCATTCTTGGCCGGCCTGCCACGCGTCCGCGTGGTCCACGGCAGCGGCATGGGCATCCTCCGCAAAGCTTTGCGGCAAGCGTTGCAGCAGCATCCACACGTCGAGTCAGTAGCCGAACCTCCGCAGAATGAAGGCGGCGGCGGCGCTACGGTGGTGGAGTTACGGGTTTAGCTTTGTCTCAGTACTCCGACATTTTCCCATCCCTCCTCAACCCCTACCCCTAGTTTTTCCAGAATTGAGGTAGGGTGCTTCGACTGCGGAGGGCCGTCCTCCCGACGGTCCTCCTTCGCTCCAGCATGAAAAAGGCTTGGAAGTTTTGTAACGATCCGCGTTTCCTCTGCACTATTCCATGGAATCAACAAGTTCGCGTTCGGGCGAGCCAGGGGAAGCACGCGGGTAGAAGCCCGCGCGTCCATCCTTAGTTCACATCGGTACGTATCTGTTCGCTAGTCGAAAAATTGAGAGGAGTCGAATATGCGTTCACTTAAGGTTGCGATCGTAGTGATTTGCCTGGTAGTTCCAATGGTTGCCGGGTCTCCACATACCAACTCGTTTACCTTTTCCATCATCTCGTTGCCGATTTATCCGCACGGCATTAACCCGACCCGCGGCATCGTGGGCGATTTCTGTTGTGTCACCGATAGTTTCGGCGACACCAACGACTTTATCGGTTTTATCCAGGGACAGGGTCCGTTCAATTTTCTGCTGCTACAGCCTTCCGGGGCGGCGACCAGCTACGCCACGGGAATCAATGCTTCGGGCGATGTAGTCGGCGGATTTTGTACGGCGTCCGATCCGTGTGCGGAACTGGTAGGCGAACACGGATATGAGTTCCAAGGCGTCGAATTTGGCGGACCCATCTTTAACCAGATCGACTACCCGGGTGCCTCCTCGACGACCGCCAACGGGATCAATAACGCCGGCGTAATTGTAGGCACCTACTGCCTCAGCGAAACGGCATGTCCATGGGACGTGGGCGACCATGGATTCATGGACAGCGGCGGTACATTCACGGCGATCAATTATCCGGGTGCAACCACCACCAGCGCGTTGGCCATTAATACATTCGGCGTGGTCGTGGGTGCCTACAACTCCGGATCGCAGTTGCATGCCTACATACTGAGCGCCGGAGTCTACACCACGATTGACCCGCCGGGAGCCGTCTCTGCCGAAGCCGAGGGCATTAACAGCTCGGGCGAAGTGGTCGGCACCTACCTCGACGGATCGAACAAAACGCACGGTTTCACTTACGTGAGTGGCGTCTTCACCAACGTCGATGTGCCAGGAGCCCTCATCACGACGACCACTGGCATTGACGATCAGGGTGAGATTGTCGGCTCGTACCAAGTGGCCAGCGGGGCGTACATCGGGTACGGCGGAAAGCCGCAGTAGGAATGATTTGAGCTGGGAGGGATCGTCTTTTAGCCGTCTTCTTAGACGATCTCTCCTCCAAATCTGGTTGACAAGACTGCTGGTTCCAGTTTTTCCTAGGGGTTCAACGGATAACCGCGAAATTCCACAGCTTCTCCACAGCAAAAGGGCTCGGGCACAGTTCCATCGTCGGTCTATCTGCCACAATCCATACGGAGCAGTGTGTTTCCCCTCATGATTGAGTCGGGCGAGTTTAAAGAGACGGTAAAGCAGCAGGCGGATATCGTCCGCGTCATCGGCGACTACATCAAGCTGAAAAAGGCTGGGGCGCAGAACTATTCGGGGCTTTGTCCCTTTCATGGCGAGAAGACTCCGTCGTTTTCGGTGCACGCCACGCGGCAGTTCTATCACTGCTTCGGCTGCGGCGTCTCTGGAGACGTCTTCAGCTTCGTCCAGAAGATCGAGAACATCACCTTCCCTGAGAGTGTCCGGCTGGTGGCGCAAAAGCTGGGCATCCCGCTTCCCAAGGCCACGTATTCAAGTCCAGCGGAAGCTCGTGACGCCAAGCTGCGCGCGCAGTTGCTCGACGCCCAGGAACGCGCCGCCGTTTTTTTCCAGGATTGCCTGAAGCGTCCCGAAGGAGCGCGAGCGCGCGAGTATCTAACCGGCCGCGGTTTGGATGCAGAGACCATTGCCCACTTCCGCATCGGCTTCGCCCCAGATTCCGGTTTCCAACTGCGCGACCGCTTAGCCGGGGAATTCAGCGAAGAGGTTTTGCGCGAGAGCGGACTGTTCTCGTGGAAGCAGGAAGAAAGCCGTCAGCCATCAGCCATCAGCCGTCAGCCAAACCAGAGCGATGCCGCCGAAAGCGAGAGCAGCCCGCCAACGACCAACGACCGTTTTGAGCCTGCCCTGAGCGGGGCGAAGGGACCAACGACGGTTTACTCCAAATTCCGCAACCGCGTAATGTTCCCCATCACCAACGACGCCGGAAAAATCATCGCCTTCACCGGACGAACCCTCGCCACCGACGAGAAGTCCGGTCCAAAGTATTTGAATTCTCCAGAGACGGGCATCTATTCCAAGGGTCGCGTTCTCTTCAACCTCGACAAAGCGAAAGAAGCCATTCGCAAACTCGATTACGCCATCCTCGTCGAAGGCCAGATGGATTGCATTTCCGTCTACGCCGCCGGGTTGCACAACGTGATCGCCAGCTCAGGCACGGCATTCACCGAGGTGCAGGCGAAGCTGCTCGGACGCTTCAGCAAGAACGTAGTCGTCAACTTCGATCCGGACACTGCTGGTGCCAAGGCCACGGAACGCACGCTCGGCCTGCTGGTCGAAGAAGAGTTTCAGATTAAAGTGTTAACGCTCGAGCAGGGTTTCGATCCCGATCTCTTCATTCGCCGCAAAGGCAAAGACGCCTATGGCGAGGCCCTGCGAGGCTCGCAGAAATACTTCGACTACCTGATCGATCGAGCTCGCAGTAACTTTCCGGTGCGCAGCCCCGAAGGCAAACAGAAAGCCGTGCTCTATCTCTTGCCGCACATTCAGCGCATCCCCAGCCGCATTGTTCGTGACGAGCTAGCCCAGGAAATCGCGCAGAAGTTGGGAATTGATTCGGCTGTATTGCGGCAAGAGCTGCGGCACGTCGCGGCAAACCGTTCGGCCGCAACGCTAAAATCCGCACCGGAAGCGCAAGCCACCGACGCCGAGCGAATCCTGATCCGCGCTCTGGCCTCGGCACGGCAGATGAATCCTGACGCTGAGCATCTCTCCGCCCGCGATGGCGCTGAAGAAGAATTTGACCCAGCGCGTCAAGCCCAGTACGCGTTCCAGAGCGAAGGCCTGCATCGCGGTCTGGCCACCGAATCCCTCGTCGAAGCCCTGCTCAACGCCGCCGCCGAAATTGCCGATGTAATGGAAGTGCCTTGCTCCCAGACCGAGCGCCGCATGCTGGCTTCCATCCTGCTGAAAGAGGAGGAAGAACTCAGTCCCGAGCGCTTAGAGGGCGCCGTTCGCGCTCTCCGCCGCATTCACCTGCGGCGCCGCCTCGAGCAGGTGCAGCGCGAACTAACCAAGCCCGGACTGAGTGACGATAAGGTATTGAGGAACGAACTGCTTCTGGAAAAGGACCGCCTAAGCCGCGCCTTGCGGGATCCCAGCCTCGCCGAAGACGGCTTGCGGCCCGGTCCCGGAAACCAGAAAACAGCGTGAAACAAAATGGACCTTAAAATCATCTAAGTATTTAGGGCAGTTACAGATAGCGGCGGGCGGTGGGAAATTCAAGGGGCAACTGATAGACGGAGCAGCACTTATATGTTAAAGTCTATAAGTTTGTGCTAGGCGCACAACTCCGCGCTACCCCAAGTTTCCCACCTTTCAAACTGCATCACACGCTCCGCGCGAGCGAATTGACGAATTTGAGGAACACCTTTTGGCTCTCGAAGACAAGTACGACGACATAAAAAAGCTGGTCGATGCCGGCAAGGAAAAAGGGTATTTAACCTACGACCAGGTAAACGAACTCATCCCTCAGGATGTGGTGAGCCCCGACGACCTCGACGACCTGCTTACAACGATCGGGACGCAGGGCATTGATGTGCTCGAAGGCCCCAAGCTGCCTTCCGCCGCGCTCGATAAAAAGTTTGAAGAAGGCGAAGAGAGTGACGACGTTGAGCTCGACCTCACTCCCGGCGCGCTCGAAAAAACCAACGACCCCGTTCGCATGTATTTGCGCGAGATGGGAACCGTGCCCCTCCTCACGCGCGAAGGCGAAGTGGAAATCGCTAAGAGGATCGAGCGTGGCCAGATTCGCGTGCTCAAAGCGCTCTCCCGCTCTCCGATCGTCATCCACGAATTGCTGGCGATGGGCGAAGACCTTAAGAAAGGTGTGCGCTCCATCAAGGAAGTCGTCACCTTCGACGAAGAGGAGATTACGCAGGAAATCCTTGACGCCCGTCTGAACGAATTCACCGGCAAGATCGACAACATGGCGAAGCTGTACAAGAAGGTCGCCGTGGTGCAGGAAAAATACGCGGCCGTGTCGCTGAAGAAGCGTCCCAAGGACCATCGCCGCGCCCGCAAAAACTTCGCGCGCGCCATCGTGAAGGTCTCCATCGCGGTGCGCAAGCTGGGATTCACCAATGCCGAGCGCAAGCGCCTCATCGACCGCGTCAACAAGACGGTCGACAGCATGCGTTCGCTCGACCGCCAGGCTGGCAACCTCGAGCGCAAGGCCGACGCCACGCGCAGCGAAGATCAGAAGAAAGAATACCGCCGGCAGGCGCGCGCCGTCCGCGGCGAAATCGAAAAGCTCGAAGTCGAAGCCGGACTCCTTTTCCAGGAGATCAAGCGCACGCAGCGCGAAATCATCCAGGGAGACATGGATGCGGAGCAGGCCAAGCGCGAACTGATTGAGGCCAACCTGCGCCTTGTGGTTTCGATCGCGAAAAAGTACACCAACCGCGGCCTGCAGTTCCTCGATTTAATTCAGGAAGGCAACATCGGCCTAATGAAAGCCGTCGACAAGTTCGAATACCGCCGCGGCTACAAATTTTCCACATATGCCACGTGGTGGATTCGGCAGGCGATTACTCGTGCAATTGCTGATCAAGCGCGTACGATTCGCATCCCGGTCCACATGATCGAGACCATCAACAAGCTGATCCGCACCTCGCGGCAGCTGGTGCAGGAACTGGGACGCGAACCCACCAGCGAAGAAATCGCCAAGCGCATGGACATTCCCGTAGCGAAAGTGCGCAAGGTATTAAAGATCGCACAGGAGCCGATCTCGCTCGAAACTCCAATCGGCGAAGAAGAAGATTCGCATCTAGGCGACTTCATCGAAGATCGCGCCGTAGTCTCTCCGGCCGAAGCCGTGATCAACGTCAACCTCAAGGACCAGACCGGCCAGGTCCTGCGCACGCTAACCCCGCGCGAAGAAAAAGTAATCAAGATGCGCTTCGGCCTCGAAGATGGCAGCGAGCACACGCTCGAAGAGGTCGGCCAGTCGTTCGCCGTAACCCGCGAACGCATCCGCCAGATCGAAGCCAAGGCACTGCGCAAGCTGCGGCACCCATCGAGGTCGCGCAAGCTGCGGGCGTTTATGGATGGAGTTCGGGACTAGCGGCCTGGCCCGGCCCTCACCAAAACTATAAACCTCTGTGGAAAAGCAGTGCCAAAATAAGGCGAACGGAAAGCGTATGATGAATCCTCCGCAAAGGGAGGACAGAAAAATGGCCGACCGCAAACAATTCCTTCGCGATGTCGAAGTTGATCCAGAACTCACAAAAGTGTTGGAAGATTCCAAGGCGAAAGCGGTAACTGAGGACGAGCTGCGGCAGCAACGAATCAGCTTCGCATTCGGCAATGCGCCATTTGGCTCGGAAGGCCGCATCACGAAAGATAGCGTCAGAATAGCGTCAGAGAATATCAAGCTGCTGCCGTAACGCCGCAGCTTTTTACACCTCTTCCGATGTCTGTCAGAGAAAAAGACGACCCTGCCCTATACACGAAAATTCAGGAGCAAAACCTCCTCCGGCAATATGACCTGTTATCAAATTGCATCGAAATTGGCCTGAAAAAGGGCATCGAGGCATTCGATAAATACACGCTGTGGGCACTGAACTACGCAGCGGTTTCGAACATCTGCCAGCTGGGTGGGCGCTACCGCGAGGGACCTATCAGAGTTGGGAACCACTTGCCACCGCATTTCCACGATGTGCCCAAGCTCATGGATGCGTTCTTTTCACTCATTCATGAAAATTGGACTATCGTCGATCATCCGACGACCCTTGCAGCGTTTGCCTTGTGGAATCTCAACTGGATACACCCGTTTGTAGAGGGCAACGGCAGAACGGCGAGAGCAGCTTGCTATTACCTGATCTGCCTAAAACAAGGGCGAATCCTGGGCGGGAAGAAAACTGTCCCTGAGCGAATTCGTGAGGACCGAGCCCCTTATATTGCCGGACTGCAAGCGGCAGACCGCGCCTACGAAAAAGGCCAATACGATGTTACCGAGTTGGCCAAATATCTGGCAGGACTCTTGAAAGGACAGCTTTCCGAACCCTGACGGGCTCTAGGCTCTGGAGCGATAGGCCCCGAGTGATCTTCGGGGCTTTTGCTTTTCGCAGAATCGCCGAGCTGGAATCCTCATCGGATCTGCGGAATCGCAGGAACTGGCAGGTCCTCTTCTGCAGAGGCGGCCGCGAAGGCAATCGCGGCCTGAACATCCTCAGCCTTCAGGGCTGGAAAATCAGCGAGGATCGCCTCGATAGGATCGCCAACGGCCAAGCTGGCCAGCACTGTACGAAGCGCAACCCGAGTGCCCCGGAGAGCCGGCTCGCCGCCGCAAATCTGCGGGTCTCTTACGATCCTGTCCTCGTGCTTCATCGGCGGATAACCCTTATCCCGAGCCGTCGTCTTCCCGCACATCGTACTCTACCGCAAACTTAATCTACTTTGACTCATCCCTCCACCCTTTTGATAATCAACAAGTAACCCGTAATCTCATTCGGTGTACCCGTAATGAGACTACGGCCCAAAATAGGTCGTTTGCCAAAGAAAGCAGAACCCGACCTTCGGACCAAATTCGGCCGCCGTGTCCGCGCGCTCCGCGAGGCGCGAGGCCTGACTCAAGAGCAACTGGCAGAACGAGCTGAGATCTCTGTGGACTTCCTCAGTCTAATTGAACGCGGCCGTAATTCACCCTCGTTTGAGAACCTTGAGTCGTTGGCGCGTGCCCTGGGATTGGCTGTAGCTTCTCTCTTCACATTTTCGCAGGCGGATAGCCGATGAAGCTGAACGGCACCTTCACTCTTATAGACAGGGGACGCATCGCGGAGGGCTCGGAGTGGGCAGAGTCTCACGGCGCCATTGTGCGCGCGATATTAGCGATGTCGTGGAAGCCGGAAAGCGCGGGCTTTCGAATCCCTCGGTGACGGTCTGAACGAATGGCGAACCCTTACAAATCGCAAGTAATCGAGCTGCTGCGAAAGCGCTTTGGGGAGATACGAAAAATAAAGGGCAGCGAATCGCTGTTCGTGGTCGGGGATGAAGCGGCGCGGGTCTACTTTCGCTATTCAAAACTTTACCCCGGCGGACGGACGTTTTTTGGGCTCCGCGAGGTCGACCTTCGACAGCTTGAAGGGCACAATGCGTACCTGTGCTTCCTGCTTGACGACGGCTCGCCTCCCCTTTTCCTCCCCTACGCGGACTTCGAGGAGGTTTTCCACAACGCTGAAACGGCAAAGGATGGACAGTACAAGGTTCAGCTTTATAAGGACGGTGGGCTGCAGCTTTATGTTGCCCGACAGGGGCGCTTCAACGTCGAGGGATACGTCGGATTAGGGGCCCTTGAAGGCGCGATGGACCCCGGCCGATTACGTCAAGCCCGAGCGTTGTCGCACTCACAGGTACAGACGCTCCTGGCCGGCATCGGACACTCGAAGGGCTACGACGTCTGTGTGCCGGAGAGCGACGTCGGCAGACTCGACTGGTCTCTGACGGCGCGATTCCCACTCCGGCCGTCGCCGCCGGCGGGCTTCGAGCGAGTCCGGGCCATTTTGACGGAGATTGACGTAATGTGGGTGGCAAGCGGCGGTAACAAAATAGAGGGCCTCTACGAGGTCGAACACTCCACCCCCGTTTACTCGGGGCTCCTGCGTTTCAACGATATTCTCCTGACCGACCCGAAGGTCTCGCGGTTTTCGATAGTGTCCAACGACAGACGGCGCGATTTGTTCTCGCGGCAGTTGTTTCGCCCAACGTTTAAAAAGAGCGGGCTAGCCGAGCTGTGCAGTTTCCTCGAATATGCAAACGTGTTCGAGTGGCATCAACGTTGCAGGCAAACCACCGTGTGAGAAATCCATTACCGGAGGAGGAAATAATGAAGCGCTGGCTTGTCGTTGTTGAGGGTGACATCGAACCTCGACTTGAAGGGCCCTTCAGGAGCGAAAGGAAGCGAATTGCCGCCGCCAGGGCGCACCGCGAGGATGATCCCGAAAAGCGCGATGGACTATTCGGGCTAGACATCAACGCGTCGGGTTCGCCCGAGATCTACGCCTTCGCCTCCTGCGAGGTCAGCCCCGAAAACGACGCGACGTGAGCCGTGTTCTTAGGAGCTACTACAGGCGCTCAGTAGTCTGGTACGTTACGTCTTTGCCGCAGTGTCGGCACGCCTGAATGGGAATGCGCACGGCATCGCGAATCGAAGACGCGGGGCGTCTGGCCTTTGACGTAGTACAGCATGCCATAGTGGCTCGGCGATAGTCGGTTTGGTATCGGTCGGCTGTGAGCCTTATCTTCGGGAGGTTGTACACGAAGAGGCTCCCCCCGGGGGCCAACACCCTGGTGGCTTCCTTTAACCACGCCTTGCTCCATTCAAGGTACTTCTCTTCTGGAAGATCGTTAGACCCTGAGCGGCCATATTTCTTGTTCAGGTTGAAGGGAGGGTCAGCGAAGAAAGTGTGGACAGAACCGGTCCTTAGCGATTGTAGAACTTCTAGGCAGTCTCCCTTAAAGAGTTGCCCGAGTTCCGTTTGATGGACTAATTCCATGGTCGTAATACCCGTAATATTATTACGGGTTCGCGCCGTTAGCAAGTCACGATTGGTCGTGTGGTGGATGCAACATGTGGAAATCTCGGCACCGCCGGTTGCCGTCCCTGCCGCGCCCGCCACAGGTCGTACTGCGACTGCATGTTCATCCACAGCTCTGGCGTAGTGCCCAGGGCGGCCGACAGGCGGATGGCCATGGCGGCGGAGATTCCGGCCTTGCCGTTCAGCACGCGCGATAGCGTCACGCGTGTAGTCCGCAGATGGGCTGCTGCGGTGGTCACGGCCAGGTCTCCCAGATATTCGCGAAGAACCAGACCCGGATGGGAAGGATTGTGCATTGGCATTGACGCTCCTTCGGCTTAATGAACGGCTCTATTTAGTTTATCGCGACATGCGTCGAGCGAGTCGAAGGTTGTGGCGATTCGAAGGAAGGCATACCTCAGGCGCTAAAGCGCGACCCTCTTGCAGCAGCGCAACGGCACGACTGAACGTCGTGCCCTTCCCGATCCTCGTCGCGCTCTTTCCGATCCCCTTTCTCATCTCGCGGTTCCTCATCCCTGATTCCCATTTTGGGATCGTTCCCGCTTTTTTCTTATAATTTTCTTGCCTTCGTTTGCAAATAGCTATTCAATAAATAGATGAGGCGGCGTTCGCGAGTTTTTCCACGAATGCCGCCTTTTTCGTTCTGAGGTGGGTAGATGAAGAAGCGGAACAAGCGGAAGCTGAAAATCCCAGACAAGAAACTCCGCGGCGAGTGGGCTGAGATGCATTTCATGGTGCGCGCGACCGACCATGACCTGCCGGTGAGCAGGCCTTGGGGAGATTCGAGGAGCTATGACTTTGTTGTGGGATGGCCGGGACATTTTAAGGCGGTGCAAGTGAAATCCACCACGTTCGAAGTGGAGGAGGGTTACGTCTGTAGCGTAAGTGGCCACCAGCCGTATCCGCCGGGCTCGTTTGATTTCCTCGCGGCTTACGTTATTTTCGAAGACGCCTGGTACATCATTCCTGCGGAAAAAGTTGAGGGCTTAACAAAGCTAACGCTCTTCCCGCAGTCGGGAAGGTCGAAGTACGAGAAGTATCGCGAGGCGTGGCATCTGCTCCTTCGAGACGCGGACGCCGAGCCGGGACACGTTGATGATATCCAGGGATGCGCGGAGGAATTTCCGACGGAATGGGCTGAAGCCGGAGCAGAAACATCGTTGCTGACTGACGGCTCCCTCGGAGGCTGAAGCGCGGTTGATTTCTCTACGTTTTACGGCGCGGCCTGAAGCCGCGCCGTTTTCAATACAAGCGCCGAGTGCTTCGTTAGTTCCGTTTGGGATTTCGTCCACCGTTTTCCTCAAGCTTCCACAAGGAAGTCTCGTCGTCCACAGCTTCTGCACAACGGAGAATAGTTTTTCTGTTGCGGGCCGCGGCATTCAGGAACACAGTGGGTTCAGCGAATACGTGGCAATTCTCAAAGCTTGCCGATTGATGATTGCGGTGACGCCGGTGGCAGACTGGCAATTCTCGAGGGTGAATTGCCAGGGGAAATTCGGAAACGCGCGCGAGTGCGTGCCGATGCCCGGGCATTGCGGCCTCCTCCACAGTGCGCTCTTTGGGCGAACTGGGCCGTTGGCTAGCCGCAGAGGTTGCAGAGAAGTGATTCTCTGAATCACGCTTCTGCCGCCAGTGCCGGTAAATGTGGCACTCGTAATTTTTTGCGAGCGCTGTCGGACCGGTACCGTCATCTCGCCGCTCCTAAGCGGCGGGAAGGCAAGACGAGGGATCCACGAACGATGCGGTACCGATGGCTGGTCGGTACCGCATTTGTTTTTTTGCCGCCGCTCATGCGGCGAGAAAATTCAGGCTACGCTTGGAATCAGTGCGGCCTTTTCCGATGATCTGAAATCAACACCGAAATCGAATCGGCGGACAAGAGCGTCCGCAGTCAGGCTGCGGACTGTTGTTGATAGGCCGGGACGAAGGACTCGGCCACGAAGTTTTCGTAGGATGTTGGCGTGGTGTTGCGGGAGGTGCGTGGTTCGAGTGCCCGCATGTATCCCGAGTTGAGTGAGCCGCACATTTCTAGAAGCAGGCCGACGAACTGGTCGGACATTCCCATTTGAACCATGGCGACTCGAATCTGGTCGTCGGGCGGATTGACGTACTTGAGATCGGGTTTGCCGATCGCCTTGCCGATGATGGTGGCGACTTCGTTGTAATCGAGATCGCGTTCACCCAGCAGTTCGCGAGTCTGCTTGCCGCGGAAAGCCAGGCTCACGAGTGCGTCGGCGGCTGCCGCTCCGATGTCGCGAGAGGCGATCATGGTGAGTTTGAGATCGGGGCGAATGGGCCCGATCGCTGCGCCGGCAGCGCGAATGGCTCCAACCTGGCCTAGAGTATTTTCCATAAAATATCCGGCACGCAGATGGAGTACGTTCGCGGTATCGATGTGGTTGAGTTTTTGCTCGAGGTTGTGGAGGCCGACGACGGGGCCGGTTCCGTGGGCTTTATCGGCCCCGATGCTGCTGAGAGAAACGATATTTTTGATGCCTGTGTTTTTTACGGCGGCCGCGATGGCGTCGCTGACACGCTCCTCGTAACCGAGAGGGTCGGTGCTGGCGGGGTTGGGCGGAATCATTACGTAGGCTGCGTCAGCGTGGTTGAAGGCTTTGGTGATGGCGGCTGCATCGGTGAGGTCGCCGACAAAAATCTCAGCACCCTGCGCCGCGTGAGACTGTAAGTGAGTTGCGTTTCTGCCGACGACGCGAACCTTTTGCTGGCGGGCTAGAAGATTCTGCGCCACGATGTGTCCGGTGTTGCCGCTTGCTCCTAGAACTACGTACATAGTGACCTCCATTGTTAGGTTGGATGCGGGGGAGAGGGATTGGACTCCGAGGGAGGCCGACCTGTTCAGAAATGAGCGCGGCCGTGCTAGATCAAGTTGCACCGGGCTCTACAAGGAACTGACTGGAAAGACTGACGCACAAGAACCGTTTTAGGAATAACTCACATCGATTGAAACGCGGGAGGCGGGCGACACATTAGCCCGCCTTCTTTGTCAAGTCAGATCCCACCGCACAACAACACGATAGAGTATAAATTTGAATGCTTCCCAGATGCAGCGGAATAAGCAGAATGTTCTCGCTGCTGTCCACCAATTTCGCTTCATGTACTGTGCAACGCTTCCATAGGTGACGCAGTGAACGTGTTCCGGTTTTTCGTGAGCTATGTCTTCGTTGTCACCCAACTTGCTTAACCATCCGCCACCAAAGAATCGCTGCCTTGCCATGTGTGTAACGCCGACCGCATCCGCATAGATAGCAATCTTCTGATAGCCAAGCTCAAAACCAGAATCGTTGCACGCTTGATAACCAAACCTTCTCTGAAACATATCCATAAAATCCACCACAGGAACCGGGGTGAACACAGGATACTTCTGGAATCCAGGCGGCTAGTAAAATGTTGGATGATCCCACGGCCACCACTTGCGATCCGTTCGGCAGGCGGCCCAAGCGATGCACTGGTAGCCGTTATCCTGCGGACTCTTGATTGACCACTTAGCGTTTGGGAGATGAGTAAATTCCGGATACAACATAGTGCGGGCTTCGGCTGCACTTCGGAATACGATCATCCTTACAGTCGTCCTTCAACCTCACCCCATCTTATCCATGCAGCAGTTATCTTGTCTGTTCGCCCATAGTCTTTGGGGTTGATTGGATTGTGCTGCGTCAGGTAACTAAGAGCCAATGACCATTCCCTGTGGCTGTCTTTCAGGTCGTGCAACATGAAGCGAATAATATCTCGCTTGTTCTTGGAACTTTCTGCGCTCATTCCAAGAATAGCCTGATAGCTGGGGTGCATCATTTTCTGGAGCGGAGACGACATGTGGGCGGTCTCTCTGCCCCATTTCTCTGCCTCTTCATGGAATCGTTGCTCAAGAGTTTTCTTGTTTTCTTCTACCGCAGGCGCCGCCTCGACATTGCAGTCGTCCGCAAGGCACACCTCCGCGGCAGACCGATTTTGCTCCAACATTTCGACAAGCAATCTGCTGAGCGGTTCCCCGCCCCAGTACGGTTTGGGGGTGGGGCACCATCCCATTAAGTCGATCTCTTCGGCCCGTATAATGGTTGGACAGAGCGCGTCTGGCATGATTTATTCTTTTTCCCTCGGAATTCCAAAGAGGCGAATGTTATTAACAGCAGCGTTCAGAGTTTTCGCTTTATCTTCCGCCCGTTGGATAATTTTCTTTAGGGCTTGCAAATCCTCTGCGCCCAAGGAAACATAGAAACTGCGATGTTTCTGGCTGTCTTGCTCATGGTAGGCAAGTTTCAAAGTGTGCATGGCGAGCATCGCCTTCGGTCCTTCTTCGATGTTCGGGCCAAACACTGGGCGCAAGTCGGTCAGAATGCGAGCGTGACAAAACGTGCGCTCATCCTCCGTTGCTAGATCGTGCGTCTTCGCAACGAGCGCAAACACTTCAGCGTTAAGCAGTGTTAGGAGTTTCCCCGCAAAGTCGGCTCTCTGTTCGTGAGGCAATCGCACTTCCGAATCAAGACCCTCCATTGCGTCACACACAGCATCTACAAATTCCTCAACCGTCGTAGTGTCTCTTTGCGATTTAATCTCGTAGAGCGTGACAAGCACTTCCAATATCTGTTTGAAATTGGTAATGTGAGCGCGAGAAGCAGTTGTTGTAACGGCAGTCAACGTCGCCCTTGGATCAGTCGAGATTTCTATATCGCTGTCAGACCGTTGACTTTGTGCGGGCGCAACTTGGTCAAGGATGGACCGGATTTCTTGCACGTCCTGCTCGGATAATGAGCGAATCGAGGACAACGAACTGCGGTAGCGCTCAGGGATGTTTAGCTTGGCCAACGTTAATATCCTTGCATCTCTTGAACTGAGCGGGGATCGGAATTTGTACCAAGAGAAAAATAGCACGAGCGTCTGTGCAAAAGCTGTGGAAGCCAGTGTAAACAAGGGTTCCTAAATGCCTTCCCACTCAATAGTTTAGCACAGAATAAAAAGAATCATGAAAGGCACTTGACACAGAAGTGATTGCACTGATTTATGTGCACACGAATTGCAGTTGCCGTCGATTAGGTATAATCAGCGCATGAAACCTCTACCGCCGCCCGATGTTCCCGGGCAAGACGGAGTTTCAGAGATTTGACAATGCTGTGCGCCAGGTGCTCACGGTCTCCAAGGAAGAACTTCTTAAACGGGAAGCGCGGGAGAAGAGGCAAACGGAAGTGAAGCGGCCCAAGAAGTCGTGACTAGCGACAGCCGTGCCACAAACTATAAAACGATAGCCCTAGTTCCAGAGCGACGAAGAGGGTAATGGAAACTTCCATCGCGAGGTTCCAGCTTTCTCGCCGTTCCTGTATATCGTATTGCTCCCTGAGCCAAGGCTTCATAAATTCGCGCAAATTCCCAACCGTCAACCGTCCTTTATCGTCTTCATAAACCGGCACCCCAATGTCCTGCGTGAAGTAGGCTCGGACAATCTCAACGCCCAACTCCTCGAAGACCTGACGATAACGCTGGTTAATATCGGCTTCCCTGATGTGAATCCATCTCACTGCTCCAGCCTAAGCCCTTCCGTCTATTCTGCCAAGTACGTTAGTGCCGCAAAGTCAAAAGCAGCGGGCAGGAGTGCCCGCTCCACACAGCCACTGCTCCACGCAATCAACTCTTCTTGCGGGGTTTCAGGGATTCCCAGTCTTTGTCGGTCAGGGCGCGGCCCAGGTTGCTGAATTCGCCGGCGCCTTGGAGGAATTCTCCGCCGTCCATGCGAATTACTTCTCCGTTGATGTAGGACGAGCCGTCGCTGATCAGGAACGCGGCTAGATTTGCTAATTCTTCTTTTGTGCCGAAGCGGTGCATGGGGTTGCGGTCGAGCGCTAAAACTTCTAGTTCGGGACGCGGGAGAACGCGCGAGAACGCGCCTTGCGTGGGAATGGGGCCGGGCGCTATTGCATTCATGCGGATTCCGCGATTGCCCCACTCGACGGCGAGGCTGCGGGTGAGGGCTTCTACTCCAGCTTTCGAGACGGCGGATGGAACCACATAAGCCGAGCCTACTGGCGCGTACGTAGCGGAGATGCTTAGCACCGTGCCGGGGTGGTTGGCTTTGAGCCAGCGGCGTCCGCAGGCCATGGTGGCGTGGAGCGTGCCGAGGAGCACGATGCCGATTACAGATTCGAAGGCGCGCGGGGAAAGTTCTTCGGTGCGGGCGATGAAATTTCCGGCGGCGTTGTTGACCAGGACATCTAGCGGGCCGGATTTCCAGATCGCGTCGATCATGGTCTCGACTGCTTCGAGATTGCGGACGTCGCAGGGGAGTGCGTGGATTGGACCTTGCGTTGTAGCGGAAAGTTCGGCGGTGGTTTTTTGCAGGACTTCTTCGCGGCGTCCGCAGATGTAGACTGTCGCGCCTAGCTGGAGGAAGCGGTTGGCCATGGCTTTGCCAAGGCCTGTGCCGCCGCCTGTGATGAGGATGCGCTTGGAGTTGAGAAGATTGTCGCTGAACATTCGTGCTTGACCTCGGTTCGGAGTTACTGCCAGCGAACAGCAGGTTCCTCACCGGGCTTCGCCCGGCTCGGAATGACAACATCAAAGGCTTGAATGACAAGTTATTAAATCGGGACGACAAATTATACAGAGCGAGGGCGAGACGCCACTTCGGCAAGCTCAGGGCAGGCTCTCGCGACAGCCGGCGGGACGCCGGCGCTACACGTGCGCTAAGCTGCGCACGCGACGCGGAAGCCGTAGTCGGCGTAGTGGAAGTCGGGAGGGATGCTGGAGCGGGCGGAGCAGCGGGAGACTTTTATGTGATGGCGCCATGATCCGCCGCGAGAGGCTTTGCGGTGGCTCAGTCCTGCGCGGAGTTCGGGGCCGCGCGGATTTTGCTCGGGCGAGACGGCGTAATAGTTGGGATCGTACCAGTCGCTGCACCACTCGTGGACGTTGTCGCACATATTATAGAGGCCGAAATTGTTGGGCGCGTATTGGGCCACGGGCTCGGGTCCGGTTTGCCAGCGAGTGGCGTAGTCGGGGAGGGATTGCGGAGCATCGTTGCCCCAGGGGAAATCGGTTTGCTCTCGATCGGCGCGGGCGGCGCGCTCCCATTCAGCTTCGGTGGGGAGGCGGCAGGGGCGGCAGGTTTGATCGGCTAGCCACTGGCAGTAACGGTCTGCGTCGAACCAGGAGACTCCGGTGACCGGTTGCTGGGGCTGATTGAAGTTTGGGTCTTGCCAGAATGAGGGAGGGTCGGAGTTCGTGTCGCGAAGGAAGAGCGAGTATTCGGCGTTGGTGACTTGTGTTGCAGCTAGGAGGAAAGATTCGATCCAGACGCGATGGATGGGCCATTCGCACTCCTGACCGTTTTGAGATCCCATTAGAAACCAGCCTTCGGGGATCGGGACTAGCGTGGGCTCGATGGCCACGCCGGGTTGGGAGTGAGTGTGCGTCGCTGCCATGATTTCACTTGGCGGAAGCTAGCGAACCCCTTGTGCATGCAGCATCGCCAAAAGCTCGCGGGCGAGGCGCCCGCGTCCACACGAGTTGTGCCGCTTCACTCCGGCTATTTTAGCGCTTTGCCGCTATTGGCGCTCTAGCTGTTTCCGGTGGCGCGCTTGGCATGGTTGTGACTCTTGCGCTTTGTGGCGGAGTCTGCGCCGGAGTTGCTGCTGGATGCGCTGGCGGCGTTGCGACCAGGCCCAGCGCTTTGCGCACTTCGGCGTCGAGCTTGGCCATGGTGTCCTTGTTGTCTTTGAGGAACTGACGGGCGTTTTCGCGGCCCTGGCCGATGCGCTCGCCTTTGTAGCTGAACCACGAGCCTGATTTTTCGAGGAGGTTGTTGTTGACGGCGACGTCGAGCAGGTCGCCTTCGCGCGAAATGCCTTCTCCGTAGAGGATGTCGAACTCGGCTTCGCGGAACGGGGCTGCTACTTTATTCTTCACGATCTTGGTTCGGGTGCGCGACCCGGTGACTACATCTCCGTCTTTAATCGCGGCGATGCGGCGAATATCGATTCGTACTGAAGAATAAAATTTCAAAGCTTTTCCGCCGGTGGTCGTTTCCGGGTTGCCGAACATCACGCCGATTTTTTCTCGAATTTGATTAATAAAGATCAGGCAGGTTCGCGACTTGGAAACCGTTCCCGTCAGCTTGCGCAGGGCTTGCGACATCAGGCGGGCCTGAAGGCCCATGTGGCTGTCTCCCATTTCGCCGTCGAGTTCGGCCTTGGGCACGAGCGCTGCTACGGAATCTACTACCAGCACGTCAATGGCGTTTGAGCGTACTAGGGCTTCGGTGATCTCGAGCGCCTGCTCGCCGTAGTCCGGTTGCGAGACCAGCAGGTTGTCGACGTCGACGCCCAACTTTTTCGCATAGCCGGGATCGAGCGCGTGCTCGGCGTCGACGAAGGCCGCCATGCCGCCCGCTTTCTGCGCCTCGGCAATCACTTGAAGCGTAATGGTGGTCTTGCCGGAGGATTCCGGGCCGAAAACTTCAATCACACGTCCGCGGGGAAAGCCACCAACGCCCAGCGCGGCGTCGAAGGAGATGGAGCCGGTCGAAATCACCGAGATGGGGACGATCGCTTCCTTCGAGCCCAGGCGCATGATCGAGCCTTTGCCGAACTGCTTTTCGATCTGCGCGAAAGCTAACTCGATTGCCTTGCCGCGTTCATCCGCCATGGGAGTGTGCTCCTTAGAATGCTTTTATTGCGTCTGGGCGGATTATACATACAGATCGAAGCGAATAAAAGGCGAATCTTGATAATAAACAGTGGAAATCGTTCCGAAATGGGCAAACAATCGACGGTACCTCGGCGTCTTTCATGCGGATCCCACAATTATCGCGGCGCATCCGGCTACGGCAAAAATGATCCCGATTCCGAGGAACAGAACCTGAGATCCCTTCTCCCCAGCGCGCGCCCAGAAGCGGGCAACGGACGGCCGACTGGCCTGTGTTCTGGCGAAGAACTCCCGTCCGGTTGTCTTACAAAAGAATACATTCGTGATACCAATCACGAGAAAGAATCCTGCGAAGAGTTTGCCGTCTGGTAACGGTCTGGACACATAAAGCATGAGGGACATCCAGACGGCGAGGACTACGAGCAGTGCGATAACCCAGCGCATAGAAGCTTAACCTACCGCTGCAGCAAATCCACCGGCGCCGTCACATCGTGCACGCGGAAATATTTGGCGAGTGCGGGATACTTGCGCGCCACGGCCTCATACATTGCATAGGCCACGTTGCGGTAGGAGACGTGGCCGGCTGGCGTGGTGCGGAGTTCGGAGATGTAGACGACCTCGGCGAAATCCATTTTGAAGAGGGCGCGCTTGCGATAGGCGAGCGGGATTGCGTACTGCGAATTCTCTTCGGCTTCGGGCGCGTTGCGGGCGGCCAGCTTTTCTATTGCCGCTTGCACGCGGCGCATGGCGGCATCGTAGCGGAGGCGCATGCCGGCGTCTTCGACGTCGAGCAGCATTTCGTGGCCGTGCTGCGTGGTGAAGGGCTGCATGACCTGGATGCAGCGGCGGTGACGGTGCATGTCGCGGAAGCCGCCGGTATCCATGAGGATGTCGAAGCGGAACTGCTGGCCGGCGCGGAAGCCGCGCAGCATTTCGTCGTGCTTGCCGCGATGGCGCAGGCCGAGGTCAATGATCTCGCGGCGATAGCGCTCGCCGGAAACCTGCAGCGCCTGGCGGACCTGGCGATAAGAATGGTGGCAGTGCTCGTAGAGTAAAGTGGTTGCGATTTCGACTTCGAGCGGTTCTTCGTCGAGCAGGTCGACGATTGCCTTCGACGGCGCGACCGACTCGCTCTTCATTAATTCGGTCGCAGCCTGGCGCAGTTCGCGGCGGGTTTCCATTTCGTACGGATTCGGGTCGGCGTACTTCACCAGCGTGGGCGCTACTCGAACTTCGTGGAGCAACTCCTGTTCGGCGCGCGCGCCTAGTTCGGGATTCACGGCTCGAATATCGTCCACCAATTTCTTCAGCGATTCGGCGTTCACGTTGTAGGCGGCCGACGTTGCTGCCTTCTTTAGCGACTCGCCTAGGACTCGTACCTCTTTGTGCGTGTGCGAGAGCAGGTGCGCGACCTGAGTTTCCAGCGTGCGGGCGTTGACGATCTCGCCCAACGACGTATTCGTGGCCAGCGGGAGCAGGTAGCGCGTGATGTCGAAGGCGCGAGCTTTCAGCGTGCGCTCGTAGGTCTCCTGCTTCATCTCGGCGGGCTTGGGAGTGATGTTGATCAGGTGCTGCGTCATGTGCGCCGAGAGCGCCTGATATTCGGCGAAGAGAAAATCGAGCGTGTCGCAGTAGAGCTGGCGGGCTTCGTTGTTGGCTGGGCTAGTGGAGCCGAAGTCCGGGATGTAGTAGCCGCTCTTTTTAAAATCCTGGTAGCGGGTGGAGCGCTCCTGGCCATCCCAGCGCTGCTCGTCGGCGAGTTCGATGGCGGCTAGAATCGAGAGCCGCTCGACTGCGAGCGCAATGTGCGCGAGATCAGCGATCGAGCGATGGCCGTACTGGAAATAAAACGTGTTGAGAAATTTCTCGGCTTTCTGCGAACTGATCTCGCGCAGCGATTCCTTCATCGAGAGCGATGAGCGCGAATACTTGGCCATGGCGTAGGCCTGGATCTCCGGCTCAACGCCGTAGACGGCGAAGACTTCGGTGGACGGAGCTTCGGGCTGCTTTTCAACGGGCGCGGGATTCTCCGTGGCTGAAGCTCGCTGCGGCGATCTGTGTCCCGGACCAGCTGAAGTCGAATCGGCAGGCGATGGTTTCTGGTTGGAAGGCTCGGGCATGGTGATCACTTCATTCGTCACAGTTGTAGGCATGGGAGTGTTTGCATGTTAATCGGCGGGGAAACAATCCGCAATGCGAAATGCGGAGACCGGGTCTAGACTGTCAGGTGCGTCCTCTGCTCAAGGTCGTCGAGCACCGTCCGTGGCCGTTGCCTGCGGGCCCGTGGGTGATGACACAGACCTGGCACGATTTGCTTTTTGCTCACTGGCCGGTGCCGCTGGCCGCGATGCGGCCCCTTGTTCCTGCACAACTGGCGCTCGATACTTTCGATGGCCAATGCTGGGCGGGAGTGATTCCATTTCGCATGAGCGGTATTCGCGGGCGCGGAATGCCGGCGCTGCCAGGTCTCTCTCGCTTTCCAGAGCTGAACGTGCGCACATACGTGACCCACGGCGGCAAGGCGGGCGTCTACTTTTTCAGTCTTGACGCCGGTAATCTTTCGGCGGTCTGGGCTGCACGCAGGTTCTACCACTTGCCTTATTTTCATGCGGCAATGTCTTCGAAGGAAGTCGGCGGAAGTATTCGTTACTCCTCTCGCCGTTTCCAGGGCGGTGCGGAATTTCGTGGACAGTACCGGGCCGTCGCTGAAGAGCGCGTGCGCGAGAAGGGGTCGATTGAAAACTGGCTCACAGAACGGTACTGCCTCTATACGGTTCACGAAGGCCCCGTGTATCGCGGAGAAATTCATCACGCGCCGTGGCCCCTGCAGGATGCGGAAGCTGAGTTCGAAACCAACACTGTCGCATCGGCTGCCGGGATTTCGCTGACCGCCACTGCGCCACTTCTGCAGTTCGCACGCCGGCTTGAGGTTCTGATCTGGCCGTTGCGGCGCGCCGAATAGAGTCAGCGGCGCGTATAATCTCACGTTCCGACGTACAGTTTTTTAATCTGGACTTGAAGCAAACTCTGGAGAACTCATGTCGCTTTCAGGACGTGTGGCGTTCGTGACCGGCGCGTCGCAAGGTATTGGACGAGCCTGCGCGCTGAAGCTCGCCACAGAAGGCGCGGCCGTTGCCGTCGCCGCGCGTAATCAGGAGAAGCTGAACGAACTGGTGAATGAAATCGCCGCCGCAGGCGGTAAGGCTGCGGCCTTTGCTCTCGACGTCACCGACGAAGAGCAGGTCAAGGCGACGATCAAGGCTGCCGGCGCGCAGTTTGGCAAGATCGACATCCTGGTTAACAACGCTGGTATCACTCGCGACCAGCTCGTCATGCGCATGAAGCGGGCTGACTGGGACGCGGTGCTGCAAACGAATCTCACCTCCGCTTATCTTTGTATTCAGGCGGTTTCGATGCTCATGATCAAACAGCGCTGGGGGCGCATCATTAATATCGCGAGCGTTTTCGGCCAGATGGGGCAGGCTGGGCAGGCGAACTACTCGGCATCGAAGGCCGGGTTGATCGGATTGACCATGGCGATTGCGCGCGAGCTGGGATCGCGCAACATTACTTGCAACGCGGTCGCTCCGGGCTTCATCGAAACCGCCATGACAGAAGTGCTTGGCGACGAGTTCAAGCAGAACGCCGCCAAACAGATTCCGCTCGGTCGCGTTGGTTCGCCCGCCGATGTGGCCAGCGCTGTGGCTTTTCTTGCTTCGGATGAGGCTTCCTACATTACCGGCCACGTGCTGAATGTTAACGGCGGGATGCTGATGGGGTAGGAGTTTTTACCGCCGAGCACGCAGAGCACGCGGAGAAAATATGAAGCTGGATTCGTCCAAGGAATCAAAACTTGAGGTTCCCTCGGCGTTCTCTGCGTCCTCGGCGGTGAAAAGCTTGTCGTTTTTTCAGGCTGAATCGCCCGCGCAGATTGCGCAGGCACGCGAACTGTTTCTCGAGTACGCGCAGTCGCTCGGCTTCAGCCTGTGTTTTCAGAATTTCGACAAGGAACTTGCTGGACTGCCGGGCGACTATGCTCCGCCGGAGGGCCGGTTACTTCTTGCGGAATGCGAAGGTCAACTCGCTGGATGTGTTGCGATTCACAAGCTGGAAGCCGGCATCTGCGAGATGAAGCGGCTGTACCTGCGTCCGCAGTTTCGTGGCAAGGGCGTGGGACGCGCGCTGGCCGAGCGTATTATTTCCGACGCGCGCCAGATCGGCTATCGACGCATGCGCCTCGATACCGTCGAGCCCGTGATGAAAGATGCGGTCGCGATGTATGGCAAGCTGGGGTTCAAGGAAATTCCCCCGTACTGCGCAAACCCTATTGCGGGTGCGTTGTATATGGAGTTGGAATTGTGAATACTGAGAGGTCTAAAACCATGAAGAAGAGTCTAACGTTGATTCTTGTCGCGATGTTCATTTTTGCATCGTTATCGTTCGCCGCCGACAGCAAAACGGTTTCCTACCAAAGCGGCGATGAGACCGTGCAAGCTCTGCTCTACAAGCCTGCCGGCAAGGGACCATTTCCCGCCGTGATTGTGATCCACGAGTGGTGGGGTCTTAACGACTGGGTCAAAGATCAAGCGTCGAAGCTGGCCGACCAAGGCTATGCGGCTCTGGCGATTGATTTATATCGCGGCAAAGTAGCGACCACGCCAGACGAGGCTCACCAATTGATGCGCGGAGTTCCGGAAGACCGCGCCAAGCGCGACCTGCACGCGGCTTTCAAATTCCTCGCAGATCAACCGAACGTGAAGCAGAACCGCATCGGCGCAATCGGATGGTGCATGGGCGGCGGCTACGCGCTCGACGCGGCTCTGCAGGAGCCGACGCTCGCGGCCGATGTGATCAACTACGGCCATCTCGCCACCGACCCCGATGCGCTCAAGAAAATTAATGCTCCCATCCTTGGATTATTCGGCGCTCTGGATCAGGGCATCCCGGCCAACGATGTGAGGAAGTTCGCCGAGACTCTGCAGGGCATGGGAAAGAAGATTGACATCAAGATTTACGACGATGCCGGCCACGCCTTCGAAAATCCCAACAACAAAAGCGAACCGGGCTACCGCGCGGCCGACGCGGCCGACGCCTGGACGCGCACCGTAAACTTTTTGGCGGACAACTTGAAAAAATAACTCGGGCCGACGTCGTCCGCCCGAGTGATCATTTCTTGCACACTGTGTAAGGATCAGTGGCGGATCGCCCGGGTGACTCTAGAATTGCACTGGTTTTGTCATAGCACTAATTTCCACTTGCAAGAAAATGCCGCCGTGGTTAATATGTCGCATCCTGCAATGCTCCCTCAGATCAATATCGGACAAACCATTCGGGACTACCGGCTGCAGAAAGGTATGTCCCAGGGCGACATCGAGAAGCGCACCGGCCTGCTGCGCTGCTACCTTTCGCGCGTAGAGAACGGGCATACCATCCCGTCGCTCGATACCTTGTCGAAAATTGCCGGAGCGATGGAGATTGCGCTGTCGCAATTCTTCTCCGAGTCGGGACACAGCAACGGCTCGAAGGGATTGCCGCAACTCTCCGACGACGAAGTCCGCTTCCTGAGCCAGGTCCGCCGCTACGCCACCAACCTGAATGACAGCGACCGGAAGCTGGTGCTGGCGATGGTGAAGAAGATGGCGTCGAATTCGAGTAAGTAGCTTTTAGCCGTTAGCTCTTAGCCTTTAGCTCAAACCTTCGCTTATAGTTGATATGCTAGCCCCTCTCCGTTTATGACCCAAGCTGCAGCGGCCCTTGGCGTCGTCGCCAGCGCTATCCTCCGTAGGATTCAAGCTAAGAGCTAAAGGCTAAGAGCTAAAGGCTGAGTACTTTCGTACCATGTCCCTCGGTGCCCACTGGGTACCTCGCCCCCGCCGCCGCTTCTCACTACACTGTTCACTTGGAGACTCCCGAGTGACCACTGACGAAGAACTGGTTGTGCTTGAGACTCAGCTGCGGCGGCTGAAAATCGAGTACGAAGTCTACTTCAGCAATCCGACCAAGCGGCCTCCCACGGACGTGGAGTGGAAGGTGCTATCGCTGCTGCGCAAGTTTTCCGACGGCGGACGCATGAGCTTCTCGCAGCGCTTCCGCTACAACGAAATGGCGCAGCGTTACGCCATCTACAGCGACCTGTGGCGCAAGAAGTCGCGCATCCGCGAGGAAGGCTATCGCCGGCCGCAGGATGCGCTGCTTGCCGTGCAGGGCGTGCGTCCTGACGTGGAAGAGCACAAACCGCAGCACAATCCGGTTTACGGGTTAAGTCATGCTGCCACTGCCGGCGCCGCCACGGCAGCGGCCGAAGCTCCGGTGAGCTCGCAGCCGGTTACTTTGCACAGCGCCGCGGACAAAGTTGGGCGCGAACAGGTAGAGCGCTTGTTTAACACGCTGGTCGCGGCCAAAAAGAAAGCTGGAGAAAAAGTCTCCGGCAACCTGGATTCGTTTTCTACCTTCGTGCAGAAGAAGACCGACGAGATCCGCAAGCAGTACGGCTGCCAGGATGTAGAGTTCTCCGTCGAGCTTGCTGGGGGGCAGGTTAAGTTGAAGGCTAAGGCGAAAGCTTAGGCCAACCCGTGACTGTTCCCGATGAATTCGGCGCTGTTTTTCTAGCACAGCTGGCCACGCTTGCGCTAATTAGAATCTGGGAAGCGGGGCGCCAGGCATCGCGGGAAGAACTTGGAAACCGCCCTCGACCACCTCATGACGGCGTCCACCTGATTTTCACCGGACTCGCGATTGTTCTCGGTCTCGTCCTACTGATCATTCTGGTCTCCCGACCGATCCGCCTTCCATCAGTAGCAGGAGGCGGCAGCATACTCGTCCCGCTCGTTGCTTTTTTTACCTTTGTCTATCTCATCTTCGTGATCGGAATCGGTTCAGGCCACCACGCAAGCGGGGACAAGTCCAGTCCCTGGCTTAGCGGTCTTCGTTTGCTTGCGACTGCGGCGCTGTTAGTCGCCGCGATGATGCTCCCGATGTTCTTACTTCCTTACACGCGGATCCCGCATCGGAATCAAGGCTGGCTCGCGTGTCTCATTGGAGTCGGTGTGGTCGTTGTCTGGCAATTGATAGTGCGTAGGATTCACCGCAGCAGGAGCCCTGCGCCCTAGGCGACGTGGCCAGCGACCGCTGAATCAGGATGTGGAGTTCTCCGTCGAGCTTGCCGGAGGGCAAGTTAAGTTGAAGGCGAAGGCGTAGATCTGTGCGGCTTTCGATTTACATACTTCCTGTGAAAGCGCCGGCCTCGGGTGAGGCCGGCGCCTAAAAGCCGTTCTTTGGTCTCATCGTTCAGTCCAGCCCGAAAGCTAAGAGTGACCCGGTGAAGCTGTAGATGTCACCTATCGGGAAATAAACCATGCCCTTGGCTACGGCTGGCGAGCCACCCCCGAGTGTGCCGGAAATGGGATAGCTCCACAGCAGGGCGCCTGTGCTGGCGTTGAGCGCATACAACGAGTTGTCGCTCGAGATGCTGGTGCTCTGGGTCGTGATATACACCACACCATTGGCGACGGCTGGCGATGAGGCGACGTTGCCGATGGTGAGATATTTCCATAGAAGAGCGTGGGTACTGGCCTCGAAGGCGTACACGTACCCGTCGTAGGAGCCGACATAAACAACGCCGCCGGCGACGGCCGCCGAGCCTGCAATCTGGCCGCCCGTGGTGTAGCTCCACAGAAGCGTTCCGGTCGAGGCTTTCAGCGCGTAGAACTTGTTATCGTCGGAACCGATGTAAACCACTCCATTCGCGACCGCGGGCGTAGCCTCGATAAAGGCGCCGGTGGCGAAACTCCATATTTTGGCGCCGGTGGTGGCATTCAGCGCATACACGCTGTTGTTCTCGGATCCCAAATAGACTACTCCGTCCACCACGGCGGGTGCGCCCCAGATCTGCGTGCCTGTGTCATAGGTCCACAGAAGTGCTCCGGTCGTCGCGTTCAGCGCGTACAGGGTACCGCTATAATCGCCGCAGTACACCACACCGTCGGCCACTGTCGGCGTGGCATACGAGCCGTTGATCGTGGGGTAGCTCCACAGCAGGGTGCCGGTGCTGGCGTTGACCGCATAGATCACGCCGGGTACGCCGGGATACACCGAGCTGAAATAAACCACGCCGTTCGCCACGGCGGGCGACGAGTATATCCAGCTGCCGACTTCGGTGAAGTAGCTCCACAGCTTGGCGCCGGTGGTGGCGTTCCACGCGTACATATTGCCGTCGTACGCGCCGGCGTAGACCACGTTATTCAGCTCGGCGGGCGAGGAGAACACCGGTACTCCGGGGGAGTAGCTCCACTTCAGTGTCAAGTTCGGAACATTCTGCACGCTGAGCGTTTTTTCGTACGTGTTCCAGCGGTGCATGTTGGTGCGAGTGAACTCGCTCCAGTTGTTGATGGCAATGCCGTCGGATTGCTGGCCCCATGCCAGGCTTGCAAAACAGATGGACAAAACGATTGTCGAGACGCGGATGCGCAACATGACGAACCTCCAGTTATTTTGAGATTTGTGGAACTCGGCCCGTCGAAGCATTCAGTCGGACGGAGGAGAATGGAACAAAGGGGAGGGAGAAACGACCGAACACCGCAACGTTTGCACAAGGGAATGCGATTGTCAAGGGCCTCTATTTAAAAAAGACGCCATTTTCCCAACTTGGGACTCAGCCCTGATCGAGCACGCTAAAAAAAACGACTGCTCATTGCTGATAGAATCTTCGGTCGCTCCGCACTCATACTTCATATCCGAGGCCAATCATGTCCCGCAACAGTTCCCGCATCCAGCGCGCCATCCTCAGCGTTACCGCTGCTTTCCGCCGTAGGCTATCATCCACGGTAGGTTAACCGTGAAAAGACGAAAGGCGAAACAATGGCGGACAACAAAACCAAGCCCACAAAAGTAAGCGTAGCGGGATTTATCAATGCCCTCACGGACCCAGCCAAGCGTGCAGACGCGAAGGCCCTCGTCAAGTTAATGCAAAGTGCGGCTGGGGAGAAGCCGAAGATGTGGGGGCCATCGATTATTGGCTTCGGCAGCCACCACTACAAATACGAGAGCGGGCGTGAGGGCGATATGCCATTGATCGGTTTTTCGCCGCGTAAGGCCGCACATGTTCTGTATGGCATGAACGCATCCAGCGACTCCAAGGCGCCGCTCGCAAAGCTCGGCAAGTGCACCACCGGCAAGGGCTGCCTTTACATTAAGAAGCTCGCTGATGTGGACCAGGAAGTGTTGGGGATTATCGCCTCCAAAGCTGTCGCTGCCACGCGAGCGCGGAGCCCGAATTAAGCAAGATTGCTGATAGAATCTTCGGTCGCTCCGCACTCATCTTTCATACCCGAGGCCGATCATGTCCCGCAGCAGTTCCCGCATCCAGCGCGCCATTCTGAGCGTCACCGACAAAACCGGACTCGTCGATTTCGCGCGCCAACTCTCCGGCCTCGGCATCGAACTCGTCTCAACCGGAGGTACGGCCAAGCTACTGCGCGATTCCGGCATCGCCGTCAAAGACATTTCCGAACTCACCGGCTTTCCTGAAATGCTCGATGGGCGCGTGAAGACGCTGCATCCTAAGGTTCACGGCGGCATTCTGCATCGGCGCGAAAATTCGGTGCACGTTGCCGCTGTCGCCGAGCATGGCATTCAGCCGATCGACATGGTGGTGGTGAATCTTTACGCCTTTGAAAAAACTGCCGCCAAGCCTGGGGTGGCGTTCGAAGAGCTGATCGAGAATATCGATATCGGCGGACCATCGATGATCCGCTCGGCCGCCAAGAATTTTCACGATGTTGCCGTCGTTACTTCTCCGGCGGACTATCCGGCAATCGCCGATGAGCTCGTTCGCTCGAGCGGAGCGCTCTCGCTCGAAACCAAGTGGCGGCTGGCGCAGAGGGCATTCGCCACCACTGCGGCTTACGATTCCGCAATCGCATCGACGCTGGAAGCAATCCCCGACATCGCCTCGGACCCTGTGAGGACGGGCGCCCTCGCCCGTCCGGCGGAGCGAAGCTCCGCAGCAATCTTTCCGCACACCTTGCGCCTGTCGTTCCAGAAAACGCTCGACCTGCGCTACGGCGAGAACCCGCACCAGAAGGCCGCGATGTACTCGGACGGCTCAGGCGTGGGTGTCGCGAATGCGCGCCAACTTCAGGGAAAAGAACTTTCTTATAACAACATCGTCGACCTGCAAGCCGCGTGGGACCTGGCGCAGGAATTCAATGATTCCGGAATCGATGATTCCCAAATGAACGATCCCTTTTGCGCCATCGTCAAGCACACCAATCCCGCCGGGGCGGCCACTGGCAAGACTCTGGCCGAAGCGTACAAACGCGCGCTCGAATGCGATCCGGTCTCAGCGTTCGGCGGGGTCATTGGCGTGAATCGTCCCATCGACGGCGAAGCCGCGGAAGAAATGCACAAACTCTTTCTCGAAGTAATCGCAGCGCCCAGTTTCGACGATGCCGCCAAAGCCCGCTTTGCAAGCAAGAAGAATCTTCGCCTAGTCGAAGTGAAAGCCGCGCCGCAGAAGTGGATTCTGAAGAACGTCTCCGGCGGAATTCTTTTGCAAGACAACGACGTGCGTCCGTTACAAGACGTCGACCTCAAAGTCGTCAGCCAGCGTGCCCCTACGTCCGAAGAAATGCGTGCGCTGCTGTTTGCATGGAAGGTTTGCAAGCATGTTAAGTCGAACGCGATCGTCTACGCGCGCGATGGGCAGACCGTCGGCGTGGGCGCGGGACAGATGAGCCGCGTCGATTCCGCGAAAATCGGCGCGATGAAAGCGCAACTGCCTCTGCAGGGAACGGTCGCCGCTTCCGATGCCTTCTTCCCGTTTCCCGATGGCGTTGAAGAAATCGCGAAGGCAGGAGCGACCGCGATCATTCAGCCCGGAGGCTCGCAGCGCGACCCCGAAGTGATTGCAGCCGCCGATCGCCTGGGACTCGCAATGCTGTTCACTGGCGTGCGCCACTTCCGGCACTAAATGGCGAAGTCAAAAATCAAGCCTTTAACCGCAAAGAGCGCCAAAGCCGCGCAAAGAACGCGAAGAAAAAACGGGAAATAGCGCGAGTTTTTCTTTGCGACCTTTGCGATACCTTCGCGCTCTTTGCGGTTAAATGCTTTCTTGTCCCGCGGTACAAATTTGTCGGGACGAGACTAATTTCGCTTCACTAATCTTGACGTTCCACGCAATCAAGTCCCCTCGGTCGCTGTACTTCCGGGCTGCCGCGCGGCTCGCGTGCAGCGAAGTGTTTTTCCCAATCTGCTCCTTGCCGGGTTAGAATTAAAGCACCCCACCCCCGGCGGTTTTGCATCCAAGAATTATGCTTCCGGGAAGTGCATGAAGCTCTAAACGAGACGTTCTAATAGAGCAGTTTATAGAGCGAATGTCCGATGGAACTAATTCCAGCTGAGTAAGGTCGAGCATGAATCGAATTTTTCGCGCCGTTTTAGTGTTCTCTATTTTCGCGGCGGCCGCGGCCGCGGCCGCGCAAAACGCTCCTGCCTCACCCGGCGGGGCGAAGCCGGCAGAGTCGAAAGAAGGTCGCGACAAATCTCCGTCTTCCGCTCGCAAAGTAGACCGCGCCGTCGCCTACTACCACTACACGCTGGCGCACATGTATGAGGAGCAGGTTGCGGTTTACGGTCGCAGCGAGTTGGCGACCAAAGCCATGGAAGAATACCGGCTGGCCATCGAGGCCGATCCGTCGTCTGAGTTCCTGACCTCCGGTCTTGCCGAGCTCTACGTGAAGACGGGACGCATCCGCGACGCCGTCTTGCAGGCGCAAGACATTCTCAAGCGCGACCCTAACAATCTGGAAGCGCACAAGCTGCTGGGCCGGATTTATCTGCGGTCGCTCGGCGATATGCCGGGCGGCGGCAACGGTTCCGATAACGTGCTCAAGCTCGCCATCGAGCAGTACGAACAGATTGTGAAGATCGAGCCCGACAGCGTGGACGACCACCTTCTGCTCGGCCGCCTCTATCGCCTGAACAATGATTTAATCAAGGCGGAAGCGGAACTAAAGATCGCGGTAAAGCTCGACCCCGATTCGGAAGAAGCCATCACCACGCTTTCTCTGCTTTACAGCGACGAAGGCGACACCACAAAGGCGCTACAAGTTCTGAGCGCCGTGCCCGACACCGGGCGCTCGGCCAAGCTGTACGCCGCGCTGGGCGCCACTTACGAACAGCGCAAAGAGTACAAAAACGCAATCGACGCCTACAAGCACGCGATCCAGTTGGACCGCGACAATCTCGACGCGATTCGCGGCCTCGCGGAAAATCTTTTGAACGATGGCCAGGTCGACGCCGCGCTCGATCAGTTCAAGGTAATCGCCGACGCCAATCCTGAAGATGCGCAGACGTATCTCCGCATCTCCGAGATCTACCGCCGCCAGGGAAAATACGATGAAGCGCTCGACAGCCTGAAGAAGGCTGAAGCCATGGTTCCCGATTCGGTGGAAATTCCCTACAACGTCGCAGTCGTGTATGAGGCCCAGGCTCGCTACGACGAAGCCGCAAAGATTCTGCAGGACCTGCTGAAGAAAACCGAGAAGCCCGAGAGCAGCTACTCCCAGGGCGATCGCAATAATCGCGCCATCTTCATCGAGCGCCTCGGCATGGTCTATCGCGACCAGGAAAATTATCCCGCTGCGGTGGAAGCTTTCCGCAAGATGATTCCGCTCGGCGACGACAACGCGCGCACTGGTTATCAGGACATAATCGATACCTACCGCGAAGCCAAGCAGTGGCCTGAAGCCACGGCAGCCGCCGAAGAAGCAGTGCAAAAGCTGCCGAACGACCACGAACTGCGCATGGTGCTGGACGCTCAACTCGCCGACACCGGCGATCCCGAAAAGCCACTCGCCGATGTGCGTTCCATGCTCAAAGGCAAGCCGGAAGACCGCGACGTTTACCTGCGCCTCTCCATTATGTACACGCGGCTGAAGCGCTGGAGCGACGCCGAAGAAGCTCTCAACAAAGCCGAACAGCTTTCCACGAAAGCCGACGATAAGGAGTACGTTTACTTCCTGCGTGGTTCAACTTTTGAGCGCGAGAAGAAATACGATCAGGCCGAGGCCGAGTTCAAGAAAATACTGGCTGCGAATCCGCAGAGCGCCGCGACCCTCAACTATCTCGGCTATATGAATGCCGACCGCGACGTCCGACTAGAAGAGTCGCTGAACTACATCAAGACGGCCGTGAGCCTGGAGCCCACCAACGGCGCCTATCTGGATTCGCTAGGCTGGGCATATTACAAACTCGGCAAGTACGACCTCGCCGAAGAAACGCTGAACAAGGCATCTTTGCGTATGGGTTCCGACCCAACCGTGCAGGATCACCTCGGCGATCTCTACCAGAAGACTGGCCGACTGAAGCTGGCCGCAGCCCACTGGGAGCGCGCAGTCGAAGAGTGGAACAAGACCATCGGATCCGAGCTAGACACCGATCTCTACGCGGCCACGCAGAAAAAACTCGACGCCGCCAAAGTACGGCTGGCTAAAGAAGGATCGGGAAATCAGTAGGGGCGGCCTATTTGCCCCGCTCTGACTCCCGGAGTACCATTTGTTTATGACGTCTAGGCACAAAGCGGTGAGCACAGCCTCAAGCACAGAACCGCGTTTGAGCGCTCTCCGCAGCGCTCCACCCGATAGCTGGATTGCGCTTTCTGAGGATGAAAGTGCCCTCATCGCCGTAGGTTCCACTTATGAAGAAGTCGTGGCGAAGAGCGAAAAAGCCGGTGTATCCGATCCCATTTTAATCAAGACGCCGAAGAGTTGGGCTCCGTTTTCAATGTGAGCATAAGGATCCCTTACAAGAAGTTCCCCGACACAAGGGGCGAGGTCGGATACTTCGCCGCAATACCGGTCAATATAGCGCTTCCCGCGAAGAACTCGCCACGATCCAAAAGATTTGAGGCCATCATAGATTCCGGGGCTACTCGTTGTGTGTTTCACGCGCAACTTGGTAAAGCCATCGGACTGGATGTCATCAAGGGAGAGCCGGAAACCACCAACGGCATTGCAGGGCCGACGACAGTCTACCTTCACAACATATCTCTCTACGCGCCGGGAGGGATTATCGCGCTCTGCGCCGCTTTTTCGCTTGATCTGCCTATCGCCGGGCTGCTTGGGATGAGGGGATTTTTCGACAACTTTAAAATTACATTCGATCCTACCGTTCTTCAATGCGAGCTTGAGAGACTTTACCTGGCCTGAGTTTCGAGCGGGCCGGCATCACACTGTGCCGTGACTCACTCCTTGGCAGTCAACAATGCTAAACTTCCACCATGCTGGCCGGCTACGCGGTGCATGCAGAACACTCCCGCGGACGCCGTTTCCCTGAACCGCCTCATCCCTACCGCAACGATTTTCAGCGTGATCGCGACCGCGTCATCCACGCTCGCGCCTTTCGCCGGCTCGAGGATAAGACTCAGGTTTTCACGCGCCGCTATTCCGACCACTTCCGCAACCGCCTCACTCACACCATCGAAGTAGCGCAGATCACGCGCACCGTCGCCGGAGCGCTCTCCCTCAACGTGGATCTCGCCGAAGCGCTCGCGCTGGTGCATGATCTCGGCCATCCTCCATTCGGCCACGCCGGCGAAAAGGCCCTTGATGCCGCCATGCGCGCCCACGGCCTCTTCTTCGACCACAACCTGCATGCCCTGCGCATCGTCGAAGATTTCGAGCAGCGCTACGCCGCCTTTCGCGGCCTGAATCTAACCTTCGAAGTGCGCGAAGGCATCATCAAGCACTCGCGCGATTACGATGCCGCGAAACATCCGGAACTCGCGGAGTATCTTCTCGACCAACGCCCTCCGCTAGAAGCCCAGCTCATCGACCTCACCGACGAAATCGGCTACAACACCGCCGACCTCGACGACGGCTACGAAGCCCATCTCCTCACGCTAGAGCAAATTCGCGCCGGCGTGCCCGTCTTCGAGCAATTCTTCCGCGAAGTCGAACAGACGTATCCGAACGCCCCCGAAAAATTAAAATTCAACGAAACTCTGAAAAAAGTTTTCAACCGCCTAACCGGCGACCTGATCACGAATACTCAGACGCGGTTAAAACAATCGAGCATCGAAACGTTAGAAGATGTCCGCCGACACGAAGAGCGCGTAGCCGCCTTCAGCCCCGCAGCAGAAGCAGAACGCAAGCAGATCAAAGACTTCCTCTACGAGAATCTTTATTACAGCGCGTCGCTCTCTGAAGAAAAAGACGACGCCGAGCGCATCATCTCAGAACTATTCGTCTTCTGGATGGAGCGACCATCCGCCCTGCCGCATTACTACCAGGAGAAAGCCCAGCAGGAATCTCTACCCAGAGTAGTCTGCGATTACATAGCAGGTATGACCGACCATTTCATCATCGAGCAATACGAAAAGCATTGCGGCAAGGAGTCGTAATCATCAGGGATTAAAGGCGAAAAACAGCGTCAAAGCCCCAGATTTACCCCGTGATACCCCGTGCACTCCGTGGTAAAGGTCTTCGAGGTCATGAAGTGGCACAACTCAGGTTTCCGATCTCCATACAGCAGTTTTTATATCAGGTTTCCCAAAATTACCCTCCCGGAACCCTTCCAGTTATCCCCACCGCCCATACCGCGAGTATAATCTCTTACATATCAAGCACTTAGCCCGTCAACCTGCGGAGCAGGTTTGGCATCCCACATGTAATACAAAGGGCAGGTGCCAGCAGAGATTTGGGTGCCTGAAGTTTTCAGGTATGCGTTGCGTCAGCGCACACCGGCAAAGCGGCCACCGCATTGCTTCGGCTGTTTAGGGGACGCAATTAAAAATCACGCAACACGCCCGTTACGGCGTGCTGGAGTGGAGCCCCCAAACGCTCCCCCAACTTGGAGGAACTTATCATGAACCGCCGCATTCTAGTTACTCTGCCACTGGCCGCATTGCTCGCGCTTCCGGCTATGGCGCAAACTTCGTCTTCATCGACTCAAGATCAATCCACGCCAGCTATGCAGCAGTCGACACAGTCCGCCGACAATGCAACCGGCAAGCAGCCTCTGCAACCACCCAGCCGCGAAGGCTTCTGGGGACGCGTGAATCCGTTCGCCCGCAAGAACTACGTCAAGCGGCAGACCGATCCCATTCGCGACCGCGTCAATGAGTTGGACGACTTGACCGCCTCCAACAGCAGAAATATCAAAGACACAGACGCGCGCGCCCAAGCCGGAATCCAGCTAGCCTCAAACAAGGCCGCTGAAGCCGACCAGCACGCCATCGACGCCGGCAACAAGGCCACCATGGCGCAGCAGAGCGCGCAGCAGGCCAGCACCCGCATCCAGACCGTCGAAACGGTCGTAGGCAACATCGATCAATACAAGGCCTCGAACCAAACCGAAATCCGTTTCCGTCCGGGCCAGACCGTGCTGAGCAAGAACGCCAAGGACGCACTCGATGAAATGGCGACCAGCGTACAAGGCCAGCGCGGCTACATCATCGAAGTGCAGGGCTTCTCGTCCGGCAAAGGCCAGATCGCAATCCAAAGCTCGCAGAAGATGGCCGAGTCCGTGGCGCGCTACCTGGTCCTCAACCACGAGATTCCCGTCTACCGCATCTACATCGTCGGCATGGGCAACGCCCCGGTTGAAGGCGCAGAGACCAAGCACATCAGCGGCGGACGAGTAGAAATCAGCCTGCTGAAGAACGACCTGGAGCAGCTCTCCAGCAACTCGTCAGCACCAAACTCAATGGACGCGCCACAACAGCCGAAATAATTAGTCAAATCACCTGGGACCAAGGGCACGCCTCGCTCAAAGTCCCTCCCCCAAAAAACCCTTCGCGCAAGCGAGGGGTTTTTCTTTTGGAGTCAGGCACCCAGACGTCATCATTTCGACCCGAGCAGAGCGCCAGCGTTAAAAAGCTTTGTCATTTCGACCGGAGCCGGACCCTGAGCGAAGCCGAAGGGGATGGCGTAGTGGAGAAACCTGCTTTTCTTTTTCGCGTCCAACGCCGCATGCCCCAAAAAGCGCGCCAGTCGGTCGAGTATCTCGAGTTGCGTTCAACTCCGCATTGACGAACTCTCCCTGTTCGCCTAAGATGGCTACGCTTCCGGTTCCGCCGTTGACCCGAGGCCCGCGCCCCATCGGTATCGTCACGACATGATCGGCCAAACCGTCTCCCACTACCGCGTCACGGAACTGCTCGGCGGCGGCGGCATGGGCGTGGTTTACAAAGCGGAAGACACTCAACTCGGCCGTTTCGTAGCCCTCAAGTTTCTTCCCGATTCCGCTTCCGAAGATCCCCAGGCCCTGGAGCGCTTTCGCCGCGAAGCCCGCGCAGCATCTTCGTTGAACCATCCCAACATCTGCACTGTGCATGAAATCGGCCAGCACGATGGCCAGCTCTTCCTCGTAATGGAGTGCCTGAGCGGCCAGACCCTGAAGCACCTGATTCAAGGCAAGCCGATGGAACTCGACCGCCTGCTCACCCTCGGCATCGAAGTCGCCGACGCGCTCGAAGCTGCGCACAGCAAGGGGATCGTCCACCGTGACATCAAGCCCGCCAACATCTTCATCACCGACCGCGGCACCGCCAAGATTCTGGATTTCGGCTTGGCAAAAATCGCCCGCCCCCCGCGCTCGACCAGCGGCGACTCACAAACCATGGCCGACGCTGCCAGCCTCGACCTCACCAGCCCAGGAACCGCTGTCGGCACCATGGCCTACATGTCGCCCGAACAGTTGCGCGGCAAGGAACTCGACGCCCGCACCGACCTTTTCTCCTTCGGCGTAGTGCTCTATGAAATGGCCACCGGCGTTCTCCCCTTCCGCGGAGAGACGAGCGCCGTGATCACAGACGCTATTCTCAATCGTCAGCCCACCGCCGCCACCCGCCTCGTTCCGGAGATTCCTTCGAAGCTGGATGAAATCATCGCCAAGGCCCTCGAAAAAGATCCGGACATGCGCTGCCAGACGGCCGCCGAACTGCGCGCCGACCTGAAGCGCCTGAAACGCTCTACCGATTCTTCGCGCACTTCAGTCGTCAGAGAAAGAGAAGCAGCAGACGAAGCGGCCGAGCAGCGTTCGTCTTCCGCAACCATAGCCGCAGCGACGCCAGTGCAGCGCAAGAAGTCCTCCGCCGCACTGATCTTCGCCCTTGGCCTGCTGTTCGCCGCGGGAGTGGGCGTGTTCGCCGGCAAGAAATTTTTCGCTGCTGCGCCCGCCGACCCTCCCATTTACCGTCAGCTCACTTTTCGCCGCGGTAGCATTCGTGCCGCGCGTTTCGCCCCTGACGGCCAAACGATTCTGTACAGCGCTGCCTGGCAGGGAAATCCCGTCGACGTTTTCACCGCGCGTCCCGAGGCTCCCGAGTCCCGCTCCATGGGCCTCAGCCGCACCCAGCTCATGTCGATCTCTCCCACCTCCGAGATGGCTGTATTGCTGAACAGCAAAGCCATTGGAGCCTGGGTAAGCATGGGCACCCTGGCCCGCGCACCGCTTTCCGGTGGCGCCCCGCGTGAAGTGCTCGAGCAGGTGCAGTGGGCCGACTGGGCTCCCGACGGCACCAGCTTGGCAGTGGTTCGCGACATGGGCGGCCGCAATCGCCTCGAACTCCCCGTCGGCAAGCCCCTCTACCAGACCGGCGGCTGGATCGGCCATCCCCGCGTTTCCCCCAAAGGAGACTACGTCGCCTTCGCCGACCATCCCCTGCAAGGCGACGACAGCGGCTCGCTCGCCGTCGTCGATCTCGCCGGCAATAAGAAGATGCTTTCCACGCAGTGGTTCACCATTCAGGGCCTGGCCTGGTCTCCCGACGGAAAAGAAATCTGGTTCACCGCCAGCAAGTCCGGCACCGACCGCACTCTTTACGCCACCTCGCTCGATGGCAAGCAGCGCATCGTGGCCCGCCTGCCCGGTGCGCTCATGCTGCTCGACATCGCCAAAGACGGACGCGTTCTCCTGGTCCGCGCCACTTGGCGCCGCGAATTGCTCGGCCTCGTCGACAACGATTCCAAGCAGCGCGAACTTTCCTGGCTCGATTACACCTATCCCTCCGATCTCTCCGCCGACGGCAAAACTTTATTGTTTGATGAAGAAGGCGGCGGCGGCGCGCTCGCCTACTCCAAATCCGGCGGCCTCACCTACGCGGTCTACATTCGCAAAACCGATGGCTCGCCCGCAGTCCTTCTAGGCGAAGGCGGCGCAGTAGCGTTGTCACCGGATGGCAAATGGGCGATCGCGCAAACTCAGGAATCGCCCTCGCAGTTCAGGTTGCTGCCCACCGGCGCAGGCGAACCCAGAGACCTCACCAAAGATAACGTCAACCACAGTTGGGCTCACTGGTTCCCCGACGGAAAACGCATTCTGTTCTCCGCCGACGAGCCGAACAAAGGCGTTCGCTTCTACGTCTACGAGCTGGCCACAGGCAAAAGCCAGGTCATCTCGCAGGAAGGCGTCAATGGCACCGCATTCGCCCTCTCGCCCGACTCGCAGCAGATTGCCGCCATCGGCCCCGACCAGAAGGGATATCTCTATCCCGTAGCAGGCGGCGACCCCCAGCTCATCGCCGGCATCAACCAGGGCGAGCAGCCCATCACTTGGAGCGCCGACGGCAACACTCTCTACATCTACCAACCCGGCGAACTTCCCGCCCGCGTCTACCGCCTGGACATCAAAACCGGCCAGCGCACCTTGTGGAAAGAATTAATGCCCTCCGACCCCGCCGGAGTAGAAAACATCGGCCCCATCTACATGACGCCCGACGCCAGAACCTGCGTCTTCGGCTACCACAGAATGCTCGCGGATCTGTATCTGGTAGAAGGCCTGAAGTAAGAACCTGCAGGAGCCTGCTTTCCCATCCTCGCGGCCAACGCCGCCCACGCAAGAAAGCCCTTGTCATTCAACCCGAGCAGGAGCGACGGCGACAAAAAACCCTTGCCATTCAACCCGAGCAGGAGCGACAGCGAAAAAACCTTTGTCATTCCGGGCAAAGCTGGAGCGACAGCGACAAAAAACGCTTGTCATTCCGACCGGAGCCGGACCCTGAGCGAAGCCGAAGGGGACGGCGTAGCGGAGGAACCTGCTTCCCATTCCCGCATCCAACTCCGAGCCAAGAGAGTCACCGACACGCATTCTCCTCAAATTACCGTCCATACCGAGCCAACTCACTCCGGCTCTTGGTCAGCATCCTCCACGCTTCCCGGTAGCACTCGTACCGGAAACTGTTTTTCCTCACCGGCAGCACGACAGGATAAAGCATCGTCCCTTTTCGACGCCGGGCGCCTAACATTACCGACGCCGGAATCAGGTACCACACATCCACCGGAATTACGTAAGCGGCAAACAGATCAATCTGTTTCAAACTATAGTCTTGCTTCTTGCCCCAATGCGGCGTGAATCCGCACCAGTAGCCACAACCCTTCCGGCACGTTGCCGATTTCACCTGCACACGCAAGAAGTTGGACCCATGTTCGATTCCCACATCGTAAGCTCTACAGTCCCCCCAGGGCTTGCACACCGCGAACAACCGCCCCGCAGCCTCCGCCATGAATCGCAATTCAACCCACTCCCCGCGCTCCTTAAGGCTCCCAAACCGCTCCCAAGGTTTCATTAATGATTTCCCCTTTTTCCCCGAACCGCAACCGTCGTGTTCTATACCGTGCAAGGCGCGCGCCCTGTAAAGCACAGCTCCACGGAAGCCGGCAGTAACGTGGAAGAGCGGCGCTTCAGCGCCGCGTCACCCGCCAAATCGACGCGGGCTTTTAGCCCCTGAGGCGCTCGCTTATAACCGCCCTAATTTTTCGTGGAATTGCCGAAAGACACGCGTAACCCAATAGAAAAGGCGCGACCCATAGGCCGCGCCTTTTCCAAAAACTTTACCCTATATATTCAGAATAGCATTTTGCGAGGGGTAAACCCGCCACCAAACCCAACTTTATATTGGCATGAATATCCTTTACTCATCAACCCACCTATGCTATAAAGTACGTATGACACAGGAACCAAAGACCTTAGCAGACGCAATCGTCTACTTCCAAAGCCCTGATAACTGCATTGACTATCTGGCCCTGCGGCGCTGGCGGAATGGCGTTACCTGTCCGACGTGCGGACGCAAGGACGTTAGCTTTGTGCCGTCTCGCCGCCTGTGGCAGTGCAAGACGCGGCACCCGAAGGCGCAATTCAGCATCAAGACCGGGACTGTGCTTGAGGATTCGCCGCTCGGTCTTGAGAAGTGGTTGCCTGTGATGTGGAAGGTTGCGAACTGCAAGAACGGCGTTAGTTCGTGGGAGATTCACCGCTCTCTGGGAGTCTCGCAAAAGGCTGCTTGGTTCATGGTACATCGCATTCGCTTGGGGATGCAGGACAAGGAATCTGGCGGCAAGCTCGGCGGCACAGTTGAAATTGACGAAACCTACATCGGCGGCAAGGCGCGGAACATGCACAAGGCGAAGCGCCGCCGTCTCAGTGATGGAGTTGGAATGCAAGGCGGACACGGCAAGACTGTGGTCATTGGCGCACTTGAGCGTGGCGGCAAGGTTAAGGCGCGAGTCATCGGAGATCGTAAGTATCCCGCCGTGCATGGTGCCGTGCGGGATTTTGTTGAGCGTGGTTCTGCGATTATGACCGATGAATTCCCGGCCTATCTCGGACTCGCCGCAGAGTACGAGCATCAGTTCGTCAATCACCTTGAGAAGTACGTAGATGGGCAGGTTCACACTCAAGGTATGGAAAACTTCTGGAGTTTACTCAAGAGAGGACTCGGCGGAACGTATGTAGCTGTCGAACCGTTTCACCTGTTCCGCTACGTAGACGAACAGGCTTTCAGATTCAATAATCGCGCGACGAAGGACAATCCGGTAAATGATGGAGATCGTTTCAGCCTGTTGTGTGAGCAGATCGTTGGCAAGCGGCTGACGTATGCAGAACTGACGGCGAAGGAGGACAAAAAACCGGAAGTCCCTTTCTAGGTTTCGGTTGCCTCGTGGTCGGAAGCGTCAACCAGCATAAAAAACTCCAATGGTCTCGTCCCAGAATGGAACCGATGGAAGTGACCATTTTATTTGCATGCGAGACTCCTTGTAGGTACTTGAAACTAAAGCAGCATCCGCATACACCTAAAACCAAGGGACAAAATTTCGTTGCCTTTTTGGGCAGTTTGTCATATAAACGCTGTCCCCTGTACTTTGGTAATTTTTCACAGTCCCGCAACGAGAGGAGAATTCATGGCATCTACCACACTAGATATGCCACTCTCACGACAATCCGCCAGTCGCCGTGTGGAACTTCTCCGCAACGCACCGAAAGATTCCTGGGTTGCGCTGTCGGAAGATGAAACGGAGATCGTCGCAATTGGCAGTACATTCATGGAAGCCGATGCCATTGCGAAAAATTCTGGCGCGCAAAATTACGTCCTTACGAGAACTCCGGACGAATGGCTGTCGCGAGCCTTGTCGCCTATCAGTTGAAGTATTCCTACAAACAAGTTCCGCTCCAGAATGGCGAATTCGATTGGCTTCCAATTCTGCCTATCCAAGTAGCGCGCAGCTCGTTGCTGACACCCCAGTTTGAAGCGATCATTGATTCCGGCTCTTTTGATTGCCTTTTCCACGGTGACATCGCGAGGGCAGTCGGAATAAAGGACATAACCACTGGAATTCTCAAGGTTAGCGGTGGCGTAGTGAAGGCCGTTAAAATGAATACCTACGGCCACGACATTAGGCTAATGGTTGGTGCGGACAATTTCAAAATACACGGTTATTTCTCCGACGAACTCCCGATTGCTTGCCTGCTAGGGAGGGATGGATTTTTTGACAAGTACGTTGTAACGTTCGATCCTTCCGGCCCATCTCCGGGAGTTGAACTAACGCGAGTTCACAAGAAATGAACTGCACTACGGCGTAGCCGTTTTTCTCTTTCGCTTTGAGCCGCGTTTAGGGCCGCGCCTGTGGGGATTCGCGTCTACCTGTTTTCGATACTCCGCTTCGCGCCTCTGTATTTCTTCGTGAGGCACCGTAAGCAAGCGGTCTACCAGATTCGTAAACTTGTTGTACTCTGCGGAATGTTTCATTTGAACCTTTCATGCGGTCTTCGTAGCGTCCGGAATTTTCTTGCCCGTATTACAGTACGCATGGGTATAGGCTAAATTCGCAAGCGTCCCTTTTCCACCGTCAGCACTTCTAGTCCTGTGATCCTTGGATCGGCAACTAGGTGGAAGCCTAGCGCCACATTCAGGACACCGCTCCCTCGTTTCAAGGATCGTCAGTACAACTTTGGCTTGCTCTGCCTCCTTCGAGAAGCGCTTCCTCCTGTTTTCAGTGCTAGGAATATTCGTCACATCTTTCAAATCTTTTAATTGCTCATGCGCTTTGAGTTTCCTGACAATTTTCCTAGCGGTTCTTGTCCCCGACTCCAAGCATTCTAGGATTATCCGATGCATCTGCAACATCGCCTCAACAGGTCTCGTGCGGCTGCCTTTGCTATGCGCCAATTGATTAATAAATACTTTATGCTTAACCAAAAATTCCTCGAAGTCCGCACGCACTTTTGTAAAGTTTTTTAGCTTGTTTTGAGCCTCTAGTTCCTTGGCAAATCGAAGAGAGGCGATGAATGCGCCTGTGTGAAATTTACCAGTCACTCCATAGGAATAAACCGCCTGATCCAATCCAATCGAACCTGGATTGTGCGTCCCGTTATCGCTTACTAGAGTTGCTACGTCTTTGACCTTTTCCAATAACCGCAGAGTGGCCGATCCGTCTGCATCATTTTCCAATTCTGCCGTCTGCTGCCTAGCTTTTCCTCGCCTCTTCTGTTTTTGCCACATTGCAGGAGTGATACCGTTGAAAATATTAATCATATCTAAGACCATTTTGAAGGCATCACTCGAATAAGATTGGCCAGCTCTAGGAACGTCTGAACTTTTAGAAGTTATTTCCGCGATTTGGCCGAACAAAATGCGTGAATCTCTTTAGCCAAAGCATCGATCTCCGACGCCTTCGCCAGTTTTGCGTAATAGTCACTCCCGGCACGCATTAGGGCGCGAGTTGCTATGGCATTTGGTTTTTTTCGCGCCCGGATAATGTCGAGGTCTGTAGGATCAATCATTGCAGGATTCGAGTTGATTTTAAGAAATGAATTTTCAGCAGTTTCGGCATCTCCCTCGACCTTCTGTATGAATGGTTGTAGGGTAGTTATCGCCCTTCCCCGGCGAATTTTAATATCCGTACCTTCTTGCCTGCCTAACCGACATAAGTCTCCGTAACTGCCAACCTCTTGCTCCATTTTGAATTTAGTTTGATCATGGAATTTTTCTTGTGCTTTGGTTATATCCTCGCACAATTCCTTAGAAATCGGCCCGTTACCGTAGTCGTCATTGACCCATGCAATAAGAGCGCTTAGCCTATGCGCCCCGTCTATGATGAAGATTTTCCCGCTTTCCCTTGAGTGCCAAATAATCAAAGCCGGGACTAGTTGCTCATCAAGCCAACTCTTTATTAAATCGACGATCATATCCGGAGTCCAATTGTTGGTCGGCCTTTGAAAGTCTGGTTTTCTGAGCACACTGAAATAGAGGCTGTCGCGTGTTAAATCTTCGACTCTAAAAATTGGTGCCTTGCCCGTCGCGCTTTTGGCGGGTCCGCTCTCAAAATCTTCGCGCTTGATTAGCGCGTCAAGATTAACTTTGTGGGTTGGCATGCGACCTCCTAAAGCGGTCATCGTACACCCCCGCCTTGGGGCGCACTACTCCCGACTTCCCCCGCTGCCCTGTCATCGGCCACCTTAGCACAGTTTGATGAGTCTGCGCTATTAAAGCCTTTATATTTGGATTGTTTCCTTCACCTTAGCCCGATTCACGCAACTTCTGCCTATTGACAAGATTTCGACAGAACCGACCCTTGGCGATCCGAGCAGCCGATGTCGGATAACCTAACTCTCACCCATTCTGCACAGCGGACTGTTTCGGCCAGCTAAAGAAAACCCGTCCAGCCCACTGCAGCGCCTTCCACCCCGCCGCCGCGCCCAACAAAATCGTGCCCATCCACAGCAGCACCGCCGGCAGATAGAAGACAATCGATGCCATGGCCGCGCCGTAACCCGCTACTGCCTCAAGCCCCTCGCGCAATGCCAGCTTCAACTGATACAACGGACGCCACCGCAGCCCAAACACCCGCGCCTCGGCCTCCGTCCGCAATGAAATAGAAATCACCACAGTCTCAATCTGCTTCGACAGCGCATCAAACTCCGCCTGCCTCTGCTCAATCTGCCCGCGCACCTCGCTCAATTTTTCGCTGACCTCAAGCGTGTCCTTCACCGTGTGCGCCTGCTTCAGAATCGCCAGATACTGCACCTCTTCAGCCCGCAGATTGCGCAGATTGGCATCCTCGTCCACATACTGCCGCGTAACATCCTGCGCCTCCACTTTCTGGCTCTCCACCCTTAATCCGAGCTTGCGAATCTCCGCGCACGCCTCTTCAAAGCGCGCCGAAGGTACCCGCACAATCAGCGAACCGCTGGCCGCATCCTGCCCACCGCTCACCTCTGAACTCACCAGAAACCCGCCCATGCCTTCGGCAAGCGCACGGATTTTCTCGGCGGTTTCCGCGGGCTTTTGCACCACCAGGCCCATCGAACTGTTGCGCACCATCTTGCGATCCGTCGCCGCCCCAGCCTTCGCCGCGGGCTCGATCAGAGCAGCGGAAACCAACACCGGCTCGTTGAGGCGGATCTCGTCCTGGCCCGCCGATTGATATCGCACAGCCGTCGGCAAACCAGCTTCGTAGCTGTGGTTCGCAGCCATCCTGCTTCGCTGGAGATTAGGGATCACAATCGCCGCCACAATCACCGCCGCCATTCCGGCCCAGGTAATCCATCCCGTGCTGCTTCTATTGAGTGACCCAGCAATGCTCGTCATATCCGTTCCCTCAAGAAAAGAACGTACGCCCAAGCGCGCCTTGCCACAGATTTGTCTCTTCAGAGGCCTCCAAAACTCCAATAAGAAAGGCGGCCAATGGCCGCCCTAATGTCGCCTTAATCCGCTAGAATCCGCGCAAATCCGTGGCAAACGAATTAAATATCCAAATTCTTCAGCGTGCGCACATTGGCGATTCCCAGACTGCGACAGCTAGACTCGGCCTTCCGCTGCCGGGTCTCCCTCCGAGATGTCGGCAACACTGGCCAACCTGCGGACTGACGGCTGTTTCGCCTTGCGCGCCTTCCACAAGTCGTACTGAGACTGCATGCCCATCCACAACTCCGGGGACGTACCCAAGGCGGCAGCGAGGCGAATCGCCATGGATGCCGAAATACCTGCCTTGCCATTGAGCACCCGCGAAAGAGTTACGCGCGTGATTCGCAAGTGTGCCGCCGCCTTGGCCACGGAAACATTTCCAAGGTATTCGCGAAGAACCAAACCTGGGTGCGGCGGATTATGCATTTCCTACGCTCCTGCTTCGGCGGTAACATCGACTCAAAAATGACCCGGCCTAGTGATAATCCTGATAGTCCACGAGGATTGCATCCTCGCCTTCAAATTTGAAGGTCAGTCGCCAATTCCCGCTGACGCTGATCGCCCAGTGATCTTTGAGTTGGCCAGCGAGGCGATGGAGCCTCCAACCCGGAGCATTCATATCTTCCGGCCGCTTGGCATTGTTGAGCGCGAACATCTGCAAGCCGAGTTTGCCGGCATGCTTCGGTTGGATGCCGGCCTTCGATCCCACCTCGAAGAACTTCTCCAAGCCGCGGTGGCGGAAGCTCTTGATCACTCCGTATAGCGTAACGATACGAGATACGGAAGTCAATTAAAAACGGCCAAATCGCCAAATAACTGATGGCGGCGGCAAGCTAGATATCCAAATTTTTCACATCCAGCGCATTCTCTTCAATGAACTTCCGCCGCGCCTCCACATCCTCGCCCATCAGCGTCGTGAAGATGGTCTCGCACTCGGCAATGTCTTCCAGTTTCACCGAAAGCAAGGTACGCCGCTCCGGGTCCATGGTAGTCTCCCACAGCTGCGGAGCCGTCATCTCACCCAGGCCTTTATACCGCTGCACATCGTAACCGCGGCTGCCTTCTTTTTTCACATACTCAAACAGCTCGCGAGCCGTAGCCTTCTCGACCGGCTCGATCACAGCGCGAGTCTTTGAACCAGAACCAGATCCAGTCGCAGCCTTAGCGGATTTCTTGCCTGACTTTCCATCGGACTCGCCCGCCTCCGACTCCGCGTTCTCGTCTTCCGCCTCTTCCTCAGCGGCAGCCGCTGCGCCCTTCACCACAGCCTCAACCACAAACGGCGGTTCCAGGTAGGGTTCAATCTGTTTGAACTTCGAAAGCAACTGCCGATACTCCGCGCTCGAAGCCAGCTCCCAATTGATCTTGTGTTCCGACCCCTGCGAGCTCACGAAGCGCAACTCCCACAAGTTGTGCTCTTCGTCGAAGACGGCTTCCACACTCTTGAACTTTCTGTCTTTCTGCAGCTTCTTCAATTCGCGTTCCAGCCGCTCGATCTTCTTCGGCGGATTTTTCTTGTCCCCCTCGAAGTCCGCGTGCTTCGAAAAATCCAGCCGCGGCAGCAATTCGGCGACGCTCTCATCGCGCAGCCGCTTGTTCACCTTGTCGAAGAAGTTCAGATATTCCTTCAGCACGCTCATAAAGCGAGTCAGGTTCGCGCCCTCCAGCTTGGCCGCGCCCTCGCCATAACGCACGATCAGCCCGTCCGCAGCGCGTTTCAGCATGACTTTGTCGAAGGCATCGTCGTCTTTGATGTACTGCATCGACTTGCCCTTCTTAATCGAGTACAGCGGCGGTTGCGCAATAAAAACGTTGCCGCGCTTGATCAACTCCTGCATGTGCCGGAAGAAAAACGTCAGCAGCAGCGTGCGGATGTGCGACCCGTCCACGTCGGCATCGGTCATCAGAATAATTTTGCCGTACCGCACTTTCGTAGGATCGAAATCATCTTTAGCAATGCCGGTACCGAGCGCGGTGATCATCGCGCGGATTTCTTCGTGCGCCAGCATCTTGTCATAGCGCGCTTTTTCGACGTTGAGAATTTTTCCTTTCAACGGCAGAATCGCCTGAAAGCGCCGGTCACGCCCCTGCTTCGCTGTCCCGCCTGCCGACTCGCCCTCAACCAAAAACAATTCGCACCGGTTCGGGTCGCGCTCCGAACAATCCGCCAACTTCCCCGGCAGCCCGCCAGAATCGAGCGCGCCCTTTCGCCGCGTCAAATCCCGCGCCTTCCGCGCCGCTTCGCGAGCCCGCGCCGCATCCACAGCCTTGTTAATAATCTTCTTAGCGACCGGCGAGTTCTGCTCGAAAAACGCTCCCAACCGCTCATTAATAAAAGCTTGGACGACCCCGGCGATGTCGGAATTCAGTTTGCCTTTGGTTTGACCTTCGAATTGCGGCTGCGGCAGTTTCACGCTGATTACCGCTACCAGGCCTTCGCGCACATCGTCGCCGGTGAGGTTTTCTTTTACGTCTTTGAACAGGCCCATCTGCTGCCCGGCATAATTAATCGTGCGCGTGAGCGCCATGCGGAAACCGGAAAGATGCGTGCCGCCGTCAACGGTGTTGATGTTGTTGGCGAAGCTGAAGACTGACTCTGAATACCCGTCGTTGTATTGCAGGCCGATTTCCATGTGAACGTTGTTGCGGTCGTCCTCCATGTAGATCGGCTTTTCGTGCAACACCTGCTTGCCGCGATTCAAATGCTTAATAAATTCCGCGATACCGCCGTTGTACTTGAAGTCGGTGTGCTTGGCCTCGCCGGTCTTCGCATCGGTCGAGCGCTCGTCGGTGAGAGTGATCAGCAGTCCCTTGTTCAGGAACGCGAGTTCGCGCAGTCGCTGGGCCAACGTGTCGTAGTTGTATTCCGTCGCGGTGAAGATGCTTCGATCAGGAAGGAAGTGAACCTTGGTCCCACGCCGCTTCGCGGCGCCCACCTTCTTCATCTTGCTGGTAGGTTCGCCCTTGGAGTAAGTCTGTTCCCAGGTCGCACCGTCGCGCCAGATTTCGAGATCGAGTTCCTCGCTCAGCGCGTTCACGCAAGAAACGCCCACGCCATGCAGCCCGCCCGAAACTTTGTAAGTGGACGAATCAAATTTCCCGCCGGCATGCAGCGTAGTCATCACCACCTGCGCCGCGGAAACTTTCTCCCCGTCGATGACCATGTCATCCACAGGAATCCCGCGCCCATCATCCACAACAGTGACGCTATTGTCGATGTGGATGGTTGCTTCGATCTTGGTCGCGAAGCCGGCGAGAGCTTCGTCAACGGAGTTGTCGACTACTTCATAAACGAGATGGTGCAAGCCGAGATCGCCGGTCGAACCAATGTACATCGCGGGGCGCTTGCGCACGGCTTCCATGCCGCCGAGCACTTTGATCGAGTCGGCGTTGTAGTCGCTGTTGCCGCCGCCGTTTCCGCTGGTGATCGGGGTTACAACTCCGTTTTTTGTTTTGGTTTCGACGATGGGAGTATTAATCTCTTTGGTGGCCATTCCGCTCCGCGGGACATGCCCCGATTTTCTCTCAGAACTGAGCCCGGTTATATCTTGAAATATGTGTTAGAAAATTTGCCCTAACCCAACTCAGGAGTGCGCCCACGAATCGACTTCAAGTTGTTGAAATGTCTTATACTTAGGTTCGTTTGGCGACTAGAGAAATTATACCACGAATGGGTGGATTTTCCGAGGGCTGACGGGGCCGGAATCGTGGCAGTTAGCATCATTTTGGGACTGGTGGATTTTCACATCTCGAGCGCATTTTCCGCTCCCTTTTTCGCAGCGTTGCTTGTGCTACAATTACAATACATCTGTGCTACGGAGTCCTCTATGGCTAACATCGTTCGTCCTGCGAATCGGGAGCTTTCAAGACGTTCCTCTTTCCGCCAGAGCAAGTTTAAGGAAGTCCTGGTCATGGCGGAGCGTGAGGGTTTGCTTGATGGCGGCCGCACGCAAGTTGTTCGCGGCCGGATGCCCGAGGCGCTTGTCTCTCAGGCCAAGAAGCGAACCGGCATCAAGTCGGATACGGACTTGATCGAGATCGCGCTCGCCAATATCGCGGTGGGGGATGACTACGCCGATTGGCTGCTTTCACAGCGAGGTACGATCGATCCCGAGGTCGATCTTGAGTTCTGAGCTGTGGCGAAGCATTCGGCGTTACAGGCTAGAGAAACGCACTCGGCCTCTTCAGCGGCGACCCGACTCGGAGCTGAACTTTCTTGAAACAATGAAGATAAAGCCCGCAAAGTTGTTGTACGACACAACCGTTTACATCGATGTTCTTCGAGACCAGTTTCCGGTGACGGGTCAGCTCATGTTGCGAGCAGTCGAGGCGTGGCATTCGCCGGTTACAGAAGCGGAATTGATTTCCGCTGTCGGTTTGCTTGAACCTCAGAATCCGAGGACGCGCTCGATCATTAACAGAATTGCCTCTGTCATCGATCAACGACCCGCTCAACGGACAATCGTTCCCGACGTTGTCGTCTGGCGCGAGGCCAGCATTCTCTGCGGCATTTTGGCGCGGCTGCAGAGCTTCGACAAAGTTCAGCGGCGGCGCCTGATGAATGATGCGCTGTTATTTGTAACGGCGAGACGGCACGGCTGCACGCTACTGACGCGGAGTCTTAGCGATTTCGATTTGATGCTGCAGTTGGAGCCGGCGGGCAGAGTGCTGTTCTATCGAGTGTGAACTCGCGCGAGATACCCTTCTTTGTTCTCCCGATTCGGTCCAGTTCCTCAAACAACGAATTCCTCCAATCCGTAGTTGCCAACGGAGGTCTTCACCTCAAGTACCGCATGGTCATCGACCCTCCCGCGCAAAGCGATTGGGAGAAACCCGAAATCTTTGAAGCTTCAAAACCTTTCACCACAGGGGGCACGGGGTTTCACAGGGTAAACCTTCAATTCAAAATCAAATCTATCCCTTGCCCTCCTCGGGTCACTCGATACCAAAGCTTCTTGACAACCCAAGCACTGCGTTTATGATGGTATGTGTTTGGCGAACGTCGTCTATGTATCTCAAGGCCCCGAGCGCTACTCGGGGCTTTGGCTTTTTGGAGGGGGTTCCGTTTATTTCTTGACGCAAATTCCCCGGCGCGCCTCTTTTACGGGAAGCCGAAAGATGGTCGGCAACTGGAATGCGCACCCTTCGAAAAACGCAAAGGGTGCGGCAACCTCAACTGAATGGCAGCATTAAGAAATCAAAGGTGCGCCAGGCCAACCGATGCTGACCGAGGAAGGTTCTGCAGCCAAGTCAAAATCCCCATCCTAACGTCGCAAAGAGCGCGACGTTAAGGATGGGGCACCCGGCCCCTACGTGATTAACCCTTCGGGTTTCAATTTCCGGCACCTCCGGGCGCTTCTCCACATCTAACTACCTTGCCCTGATAAGATAGAGGCACAGGGGTTCCGACCGATAATGGCTGTTCCCGTTTCACAGATGTGGACTGTTACGTCTTACGTCCTGCGGCAGAAGCTTGCTGGGCGCAAGCAGTATCCGCTCGTGCTGATGCTTGAGCCGCTGTTCCGCTGCAACCTGGCTTGCGCGGGATGCGGCAAGATTCAGTATCCGGCCCACATCCTTAAGAAAGATCTTTCGCCGGAAGAGTGTTTTCGCGCGGTGGATGAATGCGGCGCGCCCATGGTGTCGATCCCGGGCGGCGAGCCGCTTATGCATCCGCAAATCGCTGAGATTGTGGAAGGCCTGGTTGCGCGGAAGAAATATATTTACCTATGTACGAACGCTTTGCTGCTGAAGGAGAAAATTCATCTCTTCAAGCCGAGCAAGTATTTGACATTCAGCGTTCACCTCGATGGGCAGCGCGACGAGCATGACCTGGCCGTCTGCCGCGAAGGCGGATACGATATTGCCGTCGACGCGATCAAAGAAGCGCTGGGGCGCGGCTTCCGCGTGACAACCAACACCACGCTATTTGACGGCGCCGATCCGAAGTCTGTTCGCGCGTTTTTCGACGACATGATGGAGCTGGGGCTTGAGGGCATGATGCTCTCCCCTGGCTACTCGTACGATAAAGCTCCCGACCAAAAACATTTTCTTGGGCGCGCCCGCACCCGGCGCATGTTCCGCGCGATCCTGTCGAACCGCAAGAAGAGCTGGAAGTTCAATCTCTCGCCGCTCTTCTTGGAATTTCTGATGGGCAAGCGCACCTATCCGTGCACGCCGTGGGGCATGCCCACTTACAATATTTTCGGATGGCAGAAGCCCTGCTACCTGCTGCAGGATGGTTACGCCGAAACTTTCGCTGAACTGCTCTCGACCACGAATTGGAGCAACTACGGCACGGAATCCGGCAATCCCGCGTGCGCGAATTGCATGGTGCACAGTGGGTATGAAGCTTCGGCGGTGAATGCCACATTCAGCTCGCTGGGCGGATTCCTGGCTACCGTAAAAGCGACTCTGTTTGGCAGCTACCGCGATGAAGAAGCGCTGCGGTTGCTGGAGGAACATCAGGCTCCGGTGCATCCGCTGGTGCAGATCGCGCCGACTAGCGAGTCGACTTTGCAGGGGACTCGAGCCTAACAACCGGGGCGGCTGTTCCCACATTTTTCTTCTATGACAGGCAAAGAGTCCGGCCACATCGACCACTCCGCTGCGCAAGCCGTACCCCACGTTAATCCTGACGCGCTGGAAGTCGCTCCCGGCACGGCCCACGAACAACTTGAAGGCTGGATTCCGCAGCTCGCCAGCGACGAAGAAATCCGCGTCGCGCTCGAAAAAGCTTTCGACTATCGCGGCGACGTCACGATCTCCCGCAAAGACGGATCGAAGATCGAGGGCTATCTCTTCGACCGCCGCACGGCGGCGAATTTGAAAGAGTCTCTCGTTCGGCTCTATCCGAAAGACTCGAACGAGAAAATCAGCGTTTCTTACGCCGACATTGCCGCGCTCGCTTTTACTGGACGCGACACCGCTGCGGGAAAAAGCTGGGAAGCCTGGATGAAGAAATACGCGCAGAAGAAAGCTGCGGGCGAAACTAACATTGCGCTGGAGCCGGAGCCGCTGGACTAAGAGCGCGCACGGCTCCGCCGGGTCTGTGGCTGGACGAGTGCCCCTTCCCCACCCTCGCCGACGCTTCGAGATCAGCACGCGGTAGTACACGGTAACGATGCGCCGTGCATTTGTGCGCAGTACGGAGCATACGCTGTGCGGTTCGGAGTCGAACCGACTAGTGCTGCCCACGCACTACCAGATCGGCATTTCCCCGCCGTAGGGTTGTGCTCGCTTCCCGATACGCCAACTACCTTCTCGTCCAGCCAGATAAATTAATTCTGCAACACAGTCAACCAATCGGCTTCCTGAATACGCGTGTCGAGTTCCCGATACTCCCTTGCGAGGTCATCTGCCTTTCGCTGGGTGGCCGCGACGCTTACGGTACTAATGAACTTTATCTCGGAACGTGTAGTGCGGCCCTGCGCGGTCGAAGCGGCATTCGCCAGTTCGCGGTAAGCGTTGTAGCGCATTTTCAGTACATCGCGTTCGGCCAGGGCGTCCGCTAGAGTTTGGGTGTCGAACCGGGTGGCTGCGTTTGTGCGATTGATCCGTTGAATCATCGAGATCAACTGTTGAGCCACTTCCTCCAGCTCGGATTGCAGTTCGATCGGATTCTCCGCCGGAACATCGCCGTCCTGGATGCGCGCGTTCTTAACCAGTCTCTGTTTCAGTTGCTCCAAGCGCTTTTGCAGATCTGAGCGCAAAGCCAGCGCTTCCGCTATTTTCATGAAAGGCTTCCTTCCTTCTCGGGGTCCCGGTAGAAGTATCCGAGCTCGTGCGATGGCATTTTACTTCTTTGGAGCCGTGGGCTGAAAGCTCAAGCCCGCGACAAGCTCCTCGACTTCATCTTCAGTCCCGCCAATAAACGTAAACGAAATGGCATAGCCCCGCGCGAGCGTAACGATCGTCGATTGCATCATCACGCGTGTGCCCACATCTTTTTCAAAATCTCCTCGGACCACTGTTTTCGTTCCAACGGCAAATTCATACGGTTCTTCGTCGACATCGAAGCCCTGCGCCAGCGCGACTTCGGTGACCGGACCAAAATACTGCGCTGCATCTTTCAACCCCGGATACGCCGCCGCACTCTCCGCCACGATCACAATCGATCCATTCACATCTTCGCCGCGCGCCTCGGGAGGACGCGAAAACGCCGCCAGCAGCACGCGCCCGGCATCCGTCGCCTTTTTGCCTGCGTCTGCGTTCTCATCTTCGAGTTCGCGCGCGTTCATCTCTTCGGTGCGCAAGACCCATGCGGGGGGAATCTTGCACGCGAATCCTAACGTGCGGTTCCGGTAGACTCCAGCGGTCACCTTGCCGGGATCCAGCTTCGCATTCGCGGTTGATGCGGATTTTTGGAGCGGCTTCGATGTTGAAGATGAAGATGAAGATGGAGAGGGCGGCGCGGAAGACTGTGCTGGCGACTGCACGGAAAGGGCTTGGACGGCCAGCACGCCGGCAAGAGTGCTCCAAAGGCAAATACAGAAAATCCCGCGGAACTTCATATCGCCATGTTACCCGAATGGACCGGCGCTCGACCTCACGCCGCGCGTCCCATTACCGGCTGCGTGCAGTGCGCGCAGCGCCGCGCGTCGAGGGGAATCTCGCTTAGACATTCGGGACACTTCTTGGTCGTTGGATCAGGCGGTTTGTCGGCCCGGTGCATGCGCGCGACCAGAAGGTTTACCGGCACGACCACGAAGAAATAAACCGCGGCTGCAATCAGAACGAACGACACTAAGGCGTTAATGAATTCGCCGATGGGGAATTCCGTTCCGTGAACGTAAAATTTCAGTTTGGAATAATCCGGCTTGCCCACGATGAGCGCGATCAAGGGCGTGAGAAAAGCCTTCGTCATCTCGGTGACCACGCCGCCAAACGCGGCGCCAATCACCACGCCCACGGCCATATCGACTACGTTGCCGCGCAGAATGAATTTCTTGAAGCCGTCGAGCATAAGTACCTCCAAAAAAGATTGGCCGCCAATGTATGACAGGGAGCAGCGCAGGTGAAGGCTGGTTGAGACTTAGGCCTGTCGGAGAAATGAAATTTAGCAGCCGGTGACCCGCGCAGCGCTCAGATGCGCATTGGCATCACGATGTACCGGTACTTGTAGTCGTCGCCTTCGGCCGGGCGCAACTGCCCTGCTGATTGCGAATCCTTCAACTCGAGGCGCACGTCGCTGGTTCCGGCGGCTTTCAGGAAGTCGACCAGGTAGACCGCATTGAAGCCGATGGTCATCGTCTCGCCGTCATACGGAGCCTCAATCGAATCCTCAGACTCGCCCGCTTCGGTCGACGACGCCGAAATCTTTACCTCACCTTTTTCGAGCTTCAGCCGCACGGCGCGCGAGCGCTCGTCGGCGAACTGCGCCACGCGCTGGATTGCCGAGTTGAAGTCGGAATTGTTCAGCGTGATGCTCTTGCTGTTGTCTTTCGGCAGCACGGCTTCGAAGTTCGGGAATTGTCCGGTAAGCTGGCGCGAAGTGAGCAGGCGCGATCCGATGCGGAAGAAGAGCGTCGACTCATCTTTCGCAAATTCGACGGTCTCGGCGTCGGTCGAATCGAGCAGGGACTTCAATTCGTCCATGCATTTCTTCGGCACGAGAGTTTTCAGCTCGCCGGAGACGCCTTCGAATTTTTCGCCGCTCCGCTCGCAGTGTGCCAGCCGATGGCCGTCGGTCGCGACCATCGTGATCGACTCCGGCTTCAGCAGCATCAGCGCGCCATTCAGCGTGTAGCGCGACTCTTCACTCGATATCGCAAAATAAGTTCGCCCAATCAATCCACGCAAAACCTTGCCCGGAATCTTTACTACGCCCGCGGTCGGAAACACAGGTAGGCTTGGGAAATTCGATTTCGCCATCCCGACCATTTTCGTATTCGAGCGGCCGCAGCGAATGCTGACCCAATGATTTTCGAGCAGCTTGATGGTGATGTCGGCATCCGGCAGCAACTTCACGTAGTCATGCAGCTTGCGCGCGGGAATCGTGCACGAGCCTTCTTTCTTCACCTTGGCACTGCACGAAGTTCGCAGGCTGAGGTCGAGATCTGTCGCCGTAAGCCGCAACTCGCCGTCGCCAGCCTCGAATAAATAATTGGAAAGAATGGGAATCGTGGTCTTGCGCTCGACCACGCCTTGTGTGGCCGTCAACTCCCGCAACAACTCAACTTTGCTTACGGTGATCTCCATCGTCTCCACCGCAACCGCCGCTTCCACCGGCATAGACTTTGTCTCCCCTGCCGCGCGCTACTTTTATTACTTCCCTTATATCAAATGCAAAACCTATAAAACCAGTAGTAACCGTAGGCAGGTCGGAGAAGTGGAAAACTTTGGCAAGCGGCCTATTGTCACCACTTTGGGGAGGAGCCCTTCGTGTGAGAAATCGGTCCCCAACTTGCCGGATGCCCTACAACAAGATTTCCGTTTCTGCCATTTCCGCCGGCCGTTGCACAGTTTCCACATCTCATTCACAGCCTCGGAAAAGGAAGACTGCGCCGCGCGGTGCAAAACGCCGGAAACTCCGCGCCTATCCGCCTAATTGCTCGGTCAACTTATTGAGCAACCTGTTCAAATCTTTGTCGTTCTTGCGAGCCTCTTCAATCTTCTCCACCGAGTGCAGCACGGTTGTATGGTGCTTGCCGCCGAACTGCCGGCCGATTTCCGGCAGCGAAGCCTCGGTCATATGTTTCGCCAGATACATCGCAATCTGCCGCGGGTAAACAATGGCGCGCGAATTATCTTTTGCTTTAATCTCCATCAGCCGCAGACCAAATTGTTCGGCCACCATTTTCTGGATGGACTCAATCGTTACCTTGCGCGCCTGCGAATCGATAAAATTCTTCAGCACCTGTTGCGCGTAAGGCAGCGTGATCTCCGCACCAATCAAAGAAGAGTGCGCCACCAACCGGATCAGCGCACCTTCCAACTCACGCACGTTCGACCGGATGTTCTGCGCCACGTACAGCGCGACATCCGTAGGCAGCGTAACTTTTTCCTGCTCGGCTTTCTTTTGCAGGATCGCGACTTTCGTCTCGAGATCAGGCGGCTGGATGTCAGCAATCAGTCCCCACTCGAAGCGGCTGCGCAGCCGGTCTTCAATCTCCGCAAGTTCTTTCGGCGAACGGTCGCTGGCAATCACGATCTGCTTCATCGTGTCGTGCAGCGCGTTGAAGGTGTGGAAGAATTCTTCCTGCGTCCGCTCCTTGCCTGTCAGGAACTGGATGTCATCGATCAGCAGCACGTCCACGCCCCGGAACCGGTCGCGGAACGACGTCATCTTGTCGTAGCGCAGCGAGTTGATCATGTCATTGGTGAACTTCTCGCTCGATACGTAGCAGATGGCGGCCTGCGGCTGCCGCCGCTTCACCTCGTGCCCGATGGCCTGCATCAAGTGCGTCTTGCCCATGCCGACGCCGCCATACAAGAACAGCGGGTTGTAGGCTTTCGAAGGACGCTCGGCCACGGCCTGGCACGCCGCATGCGCAAATTGGTTTCCGCTGCCGATCACGAACGCGTCGAACGTGTAGCGCGGATTCAGTTGCGCAGCGCCATCCCAGTCAAACCGCGCCTGCGAAGGATTCGGCGGCGCTGTCGACGGAACCGGCGAGAGCCCGCCGTTGTGGCGCACCGCGGTCGCCGCTGGATCGTCCTCGGGCGTCACGAACTTCACGTCGTTGAACTCCAGTCCCAGGTTGTCGATCGCTTCCTGGATGAGGTCGGCGTACTTGTCGCCCGCGTGCCGGAACTCCGCCGTCGGAACCCGTACAAATAAAATTCCGCCGCTGGCGTGGCTGTAGCGCGTCGGCTTTAACCAGGTATCGTAGGAATGCCGGTTGATCTTTTTTTCCAGCGCATCCAGGATGCGCGTCCACGGATTAGGGGAGAGCGTTGTGCCTTGAGCTGACATAAATTATGAAATACCCGCCGCGGCGTCCCGGCGGCTGGCTGAGGGCGCCTGTTTAAAACTGCCGTTTTACTGACCTGCTGATGGAACTCTTGGAACCCTTAGTGTAATGCGGAATGCGCCTCGTGTGTCGTGCGCGGTTGTCATGGTTGAATGAGATTTCTGAAAACCAACAGTGCCGCATACTAGCACAAATTTTTTTTCGTCAAACGAAAATCTTCGCGAGAGATTTTTCGCGAACACGATTCGCACCTCGAAGCGGCGCGCCTGTCAAGTGTCAACAATGTAACTGCAACCGGCGCGGTGCAATCTTGCGGCGAAGGTTTCGCTGGAACTGAAACGTCACATCCGCAAGTCTTACGGTTGTAATTGGATTTTATGCCGGCAAAAATTCAGAGTGGCTTGGGGGCAACGAGCCTGGTGCGAAATTCCGGCTCACAGATTTTCTTGCGACGAATCGCCGCCAGCGGTTTCATCTTTTCGCTCGCCGGCTGAAAGCGAATCTTCCGGAACGAATAAGATGGCGGCAACCTGTTCAGGGGTCAAACCTGCCGCCAATAATGTTTGAGCCATCGCCTTCTGCTGAGCCTTGTAACTTTCGCTCGGCACAAATTGTTCAGCAATGGAGTCGCTCTCTGCCCATAGGCCTCGCTGGTCGGGATACCCTCGCTGTTTGGCCATACGGCACCCTCGCTCTGAAGATTATACGCACTCGCGAGAGATCCCTCACGCGGCTGAAGTGCGCCGCGTTTCGGGATGACGCCGTCATAGGGAGAATTAGTTCAGAGTGCGTACATGTGGGAAATCCTTCGTTCCGCCTGAAAAACGGCTGCACTCAGGATGACCCAGTCTACAGCCAAAAATTCGAATTGAGCTTCTCCGTCCCAAGCCGCCCCTTTGCCCTCGAACCGCTCCGTCATTTATACTCAACGTTTGCCCTAACACTGTCGACGGAATCAGGAGCAGCTATCTTTCATGCCCAAGCGTACATTCCAACCCAACCGGCGCAAGCGAGTCAAGAAGCATGGTTTTCGCACGCGCATGAAGACCCAGGGCGGCAAAAAGGTGATTTCCCGCCGCCGCGCCAAGGGACGGAAGCGGGTTTCCGTAAAACCTGGCTTCCGCGAGTAGCTTTTCTAGTGCCGCTCACTTCCACAGTCGAGACCTTCAGCCGCCCGCCGCTGCACGAGGGCACGGTGGCTTACGTCGCGCTGCGGAATCGCCACATGGAAGCTCGGCCGGAAAAAGCTCGGCCGGAAATCGCCCGGCACCACTTTGCCATGCCGCCAGAGAAAACAGCCCGATTCCCGCGCGCCGCGCGACTTCTGCGCCACGCGGATTTCGAGCGTGTCTACAAGCAGGGACGCCGGCATTTTTCCGCGTCCATGACCGTTTTCTATTGGCCGCGGCCGGAGACGACCACGCAGACGGAAGCCAGTCCGCGAACGTTAGCGCCTGCGCCAACCGGCCTGCGCGTTGGATTCACCGTGGGCCGCGCGCTCGGCGGTGCGGTTCAGCGCAATCGTATGAAGCGCCGCCTGCGCGAAGCGGTTCGAATGACGCTGCCGGCTGAAGCGATTGCGGCCGACGTCGTCATCAACCCAAAGAAATCGTTGCTGACTATCGACTTCGCCGCAGTAAGGAACGAAGTCACGCGCGCCTTCGCAGTAATCGAACAAAAGCTGTCGCGGACTTTGTCAGAGAAAGCGCCAGAAGCAACGAACAGAATTGCCGGAAGCCCGAAGCCCCTTCGACTTCGCTCAGGGCAGGCTCCGCCGGAAAGCCGCTCTTGAACGACATTGCCAAATTCGTCACGCTGCAATTGCTGCGGGCTTACAAGTGGGCGATCTCGCCCCTGTTTCCGCCAGCCTGCCGCTTCGTGCCGACCTGTTCCGAATATGCCATGGAGGCCGTCGAGCGCTACGGCGCACTGCGCGGCGGATGGATGGCCTTCACCCGCATCCTCCGCTGTCATCCCTTGGCCCGCTCCGGCTACGACCCGGTAGTAAAGCCGGCGCAAAGGGCAGAGCAGGCCTTCAGGCCTGCGTCCAGGACTGGCATCTAGATTAGGGCTTTTAGCCCCCGAGGCACTGAATAACACTTTGGCCGAATTTAAAAATCCGCAACAAGAACCAGGCGCCGACCGCCGGCTGATGCTCGTCTTCGTTCTAACCTTTGTAGTCCTTATCATTTTCCAGCCGCTGCTGAAAAAATTCTTTCCCCAACCGCCGGCGCCGGCCCAGCAGCAAACCCAGCCTGTGCCCGCGCAACCGGCAGCCGCAGTTTCCGTTCCAACGCCGTCGGCCGCGCCCGCTGCCACCAACACGGTCACGAAGCAAGCGTCCACTGAAACTGAAATCGTAATCGAGAACGATCTCTACAAAGTCACCTTCACCAATCACGGCGCCCAGGTTAAATCTTGGATCCTCAAGAAGTTCAACAATGACGCCCAGAACGGCCCGCTCGATCTAGTCAGTCCGGCAGCCGCACAAAAATTCGGCTACCCGCTCTCGCTCTGGACCTACGACGAAACTCTGCGCGCCCGCCTCAACTCAGCGCTCTACGTATCTTCCAAAGAAGGCAATCTGTCCGCCCCGGCTCAGATCACTTTCGAGTACGCCGATCAGGATCTCGTAGTCCACAAGTCGTTCAGCTTCGACCAGACCTACGTGTTGAAAGTAGAAACCTCCGTGACCTACAAAGGCGCGGAAGTTTTTGCCGCGCCCGCATGGCCCTCCGGCTTCGGTGACGAAAACACGCCCGCGGCCTACGCCGCAGCCGGCATCGACTATCACAACGATGCCTCCACCGAACGCAGCGGCTATATCTTCTTCACAAGCTATGTTGCGCGCCTTTCCTTCAAGGCCATCAGCAGCGGCAACACTATAAAAGGACCGTTCGAGTGGGCCGGCACTGGTGATCAATATTTCACTGCCCTGTTTATTCCCGACGACCCAGCCACCGCCGCCATGGTCACCTTGCGCAATCCGCTGGAGATTTCGCAGAAGCCCGGCTTCAGTCCCGTGGGCGCGAGTTCGAAAGACACTGCGAACGTCGATATCCTCGGCGCAGCCGTCGGCAGCCTTCGCGGCCGAACCACTGAGCGCATGTATGTCGGCCCGAAAGAACTCGCTGCGCTCGATGCGGTCCCGGTCCCAACCATCAAGAACGACAGCCCCGATCTTCGCGGAGTCGTCAACTTCGGCTGGTGGGGCATTCTGTCGCGACCACTTTTCCTCTGGCTCAAGTGGACCTACAAGCACATCGTTCCCAACTGGGGATGGGCCATCGTCCTGCAAACGCTCATCATCAGCATCGCGCTGCTGCCGCTGCGCATCACGCAGATGAAGTCGATGCTCAAGATGCAGCGCGTCGCGCCACAGATCAAGAACATCCAGGAGCGATATAAGAAGTACAGCCTCAAAGATCCGCGCAAAGCAAAAATGCAGGAAGAGATTGCCGCCGTTTACAAGACCGAGGGAGTGAACCCCGCCGGTGGCTGCCTGCCCATGCTGATTCAGTTCCCGTTCCTGATCGCTTACTACCGCATGTTGGGCGTAGCGCTCGATCTTCGCCACGCGCACTGGCTCTGGATCACCGACCTTTCCGCGAAAGATCCGTGGAACCTGCTGCCGATACTCATGGTCGTCAGCATGTTTGCCATGCAGCGCATGACTCCGCAAGCCGGCATGGACGCCCAGCAGCAGAAAATGCTGCAGTGGATGATGCCGCTGATGATGGGCTTCATCTTCTTCAATCTTCAGGCAGGATTGAATTTGTACTACGCGGAAAGCAACTTGATTTCGATGGCGCAGCAAGCCATCATGAACCGCACCAAGCTGGGCCGCGAAATGCGCGAAATAATAGAGAAGCGCGCCAGGAAGAAAGACAAGTGATTGAGCTATTAGCTCTTAGCCTTTAGCTCTTAGCGTGAAGCGCGCGTCCGGCAGTGCGATAAGATTTGATTTCAAATTGAAGGGTTACCCCGTGAACCGGAGCCTGCCCTGAGCGAAGTCGAAGGGTGCCCTCTGTGGTGAAAGGTTTTGAAGTTTCAAGCTAAAGGCTAAGAGCTAATAGCTAAGAGCGCCCTATGGACAAACTAGCCGCCGCCAACCGCATCAACGAATTCCTCCAATCCGTGGTCACCAACGGAGGTCTTCACCTCAAGTACCGCATCGTCATTGACCCTCCCGCGCAAAGCGATTGGGAGAAACCTGAAATCTTTGTCGATTTCTCCGGTCCGGATTCGACTTTGCTTCTCGATCGCGGCGCCGAATTATTGCGCGCGCTCGAACTGCTGGCCTTCGAAATCCTGCGCCTGCCCCACGGCGATCACGAAAAAATTTCCTTCGATTGCAAGAATCAGCGCTCCATCCGCATGCAGGAACTTCGCATGGCCGCCACGGTAGCCGCCGAAAAAGTTCGCCAGACCGGAACGCCTTTTCACTTCGCTCCCATGTCGTCGCGCGAGCGCCGCATCTTGCACCTAGCCCTGCGCGACCAAACCGACCTCCGCACAGAAAGCGACGGAGAAGGCTTCAACCGCTGCGTGATCCTCTATCCAGCAGACTACAAATCCGCCACAACAAAACCAGCACGCCGAACCCTCCCATAGTCAGCGCTACAGACCCGTCATCCTGAGCCCCACGTGCTCCGGCGCTGCCGGGAGCCACCACGCGAAGGACCTCTGCACTCCACTCGCGTCCGGCGGCCTAACCGTAAGTGAGAACTTGTAGACAGGAGCAAGTTTCCGCAGCGACAATGCGGTTATGAACCGCCTCGTAATCACGGCATTCTTGCTAACCATCTGCACATCTGCGCTCGCCCAATCAAAACAAAACCCATGCTGGAAAACCGCGATCGCGCAGCCAGAGATGAACCACTGCGCAGACGAAGACTCCGCTGCAGCCGATGCCGAACTAAACCATGTCTATCAACAGCTATTGGCGAAAAATAAAACTGACGAAAACGCGACGAAGAAGTTGCGTGACGCACAACGCGCCTGGGTTGCGTTCAGAGACGCACAACTTCAGGCACTGTACCCGGCAGAAGATAAACAACGGGAGTACGGCAGCATCTATCCCATGTGCTACGCGATAGTCGTCACGGCAATGACGAAAGAGAGAACCGCTCAGCTTCGCAGAATGTTGCAGGATAAAGACCCGTGTGACACTGGCGACTAGCGGTCCGGCAAGATGGCAAGCATGTCAGATTGAAATTCCCCAACGTTCCCGCGCCGCCTCAACCAAACCTGTACATCCCCGTCCAATCTCAGGCAAAATAGATCTTCCACCGATCCATCCCAGAGGCACGCATGCACTCACTTCGCCTGGCAATCATTCTGTTCGCGATACTACTTCCGATGCTAACCACATTCTCCGCCGCGCAAACCTCGTCCCTCACTTACCCGCAAGCCCGCCGCAGCGACCAGGTCGATGACTACCACGGCACCAAGGTCGCCGACCCCTACCGCTGGCTTGAAGACACCGACTCCGCCGAAACTCATTCCTGGGTTGAAGCCGAAAATAAAATCACCTTCGGCTACCTTGAGCAAATCCCTTATCGCCAGTCGATCCGCGATCGGCTCACCAAGCTCTGGAATTACGAGCGCTTCACCACTCCCAGCCAATACGGCGGCCGCTATTTTTTCCAGCACAACACCGGACTGCAACAGCAGAACGTCCTCTTAGTAGCCGAATCCCTGAACGCGGAGCCGCGAATCCTGCTCGATCCCAACACGCTCTCGACTGATGGCACAGTTGCGCTGGCGGGCGAAGCCATTTCTGACGACGGCAAGCTGATGGCCTACGGCCTCGCCGCCTCCGGTTCCGACTGGACCGATTGGCACGTGCGCGACATCGACACCGGCAAAGATCTCGCCGACGACCTCAAGTGGGTAAAGTTCTCCGGCGCATCCTGGACCAAAGACAACAAGGGATTTTTCTACAGCCGCTACGATGAGCCCAAAGGCGCAGCCATGCGCGACACCAATTATTTTCAGAAGCTCTACTATCACCGCCTGGGCACCGCCCAATCCGAAGACAAGCTAATTTACGAGCGTCCTGACAATAAAGAAATGGGTTTTGCCGGCGACGTTACCGATGATGGCCACTATCTGATCGTTAGCGTCTGGGAAGGCACTGCGCCCAAGAATCGCCTCTACTACAAAGATCTCACCCAGCCGGATTCTCCCGTAGTAAAGTTGCTCGACGACTTCGACGCCAAATACGATTTCATCGACAATGACGGTCCCGTATTCTGGTTTCAGACCGATCTCGACGCCCCGCGCGGACGCTTGATCGCCATTGATACTCGCCATCCCGAGCGCGCCAACTGGAAGACGCTCGTAGCCCAGGGCCCGGACACACTCGAGTTCGCTCATGCCGTTAACAATTCATTTTTCCTGGGATACCTGAAAGACGCCCGCACTGAAGTCCGCGTCCACGAACTCACCGGAGCATTCGTGCGCAACGTCGACTTGCCCGGAATCGGCACCGCTGCGGGCTTCGGAGGCAAGCGACACGACAAAGAAACTTTCTACGCCTTCACCAGCTTCACATCGCCGGCCACGGTTTACCGATATGATCCGCAGGCCGGCAAGAGCACAGTCTTCCGCCTGCCCAAAGTCGATTTCGATCCGAACCGTTACGAAACTAAACAGGTCTTCTATCACAGCAAAGACGGCACCCGCGTCCCCATGTTCCTGACGTACAAAAAAGGAATCAAACTCGACGGCGAGAATCCCACGCTGCTCTACGCCTACGGCGGATTCGATATCTCTCTAACGCCGTTCTTCTCGGTGCCGAATGTAGTGTGGCTTGAAATGGGAGGCATCTACGCCCAGCCCAACCTGCGCGGCGGCGGCGAGTACGGCGAAGAGTGGCACCAGGCAGGAATGAAACTGAAAAAGCAAAACGTATTCGACGACTTCATAGCCGCCGCTCAATGGCTCATCGACAACAAATACACTTCAACGCCAAAGTTAGCCATTCGCGGCGGCAGCAACGGAGGGCTGCTAATCGGCGCATGCGTGACTCAACGTCCCGATCTCTTCGGCGTAGCGCTCCCCGAAGTCGGCGTAATGGACATGCTGCGCTTCCACAAATTCACCATAGGCTGGGCCTGGACCAGCGACTACGGCTCCTCCGACAACGCCGAAGATTTCAAAGCTCTCTACGCCTACTCGCCGCTGCACAACCTGAAGCCCGGAACAAAATATCCGCCCACGTTAATCGCAACTTCCGATCACGACGACCGAGTAGTCCCCGGCCACAGCTTCAAATTCGCCGCCACCATGCAAGCCGATCAAGCCGGACCAGCCCCAATCCTGATTCGCATCGAAGTGAAGGCCGGCCACGGCGCAGGAAAATCCATCACCAAGCTAATCGACGAAACCGCCGATACCTGGTCCTTCGTCGCCCACAACCTAAACATGAAAGTGGATTTGCAGTAGAGCGCAACCGGCAATTATTTCGGATTGCCATCCTGAGCGAAGTAGCTAGGTTCGCAAAGCGAACCAGCCATGCAGTCGAAGGACCCCAAGCATCTGAGCGCCATCCCCGGCTTCGCAAGGCATTCTCCCCGCAACCCAGTTCCATGGCCCTATTCCGGCGTTTGCAACGTGTGACTGCCAGCTGTCGAGTGTCCAATTGTGATCAGACCAAAGCCGGAATCTAGTTCATGATCAGTGTCTGGCTAAACTTGATGCCGATCGTGTCAGATAAGGAGGGACTATGTTAGGTATGGGTGTGGTAGGAACAATCATTGTGATTTTAGTAGTTGTTTGGCTAGTGCATCGCGCGTGAAGCAACTTTCTCGCCAGTAAAACTCCGCCACAGCAGTCTGCGGAGTTTCCGACCCGCTGAATCATCGCCATTACACTCATCGATTCCCGCGAGTGTAATGGCGGAGACGCCGTCAAACCCCGCTCACTTCCCCTCATCCGCCGAAGGCCCATAAACCGAAGGCACCGCCACGTCATTCAGCCGCAAATAAACTCCCAGCTGCGCCCGATGATGAATAATATGATTCATCACCATCCGCCGCAAAGCGCCCATCCGCGTCCCATCAAAGAGTTTTCGTTCCCCGATCAACAGCTTCCAGTTGCCGGCCAGTCGCTCATCGCTGGCACTCGCAATCGCCGCCCGCAGCGCCGCCACGTTCTTATCAAACATTTCCAGCACATGCTTCTGCGACTCCGCCACCAAAGGCTTGCGCGGAGCTTCCCCCGCCGGACGGTTGCCAAAGTCCATCAAATCCTCTTTCATCACGGTGATCCCCAGGCCCGGCAGCTCCGCAATATGTCCCGCCAGCCGCCCCAGCATCATCGACTTCTCATGCGGCTTCCAGGCCAGCTTATCCTCCGGAATCCGCTCCAAAGTTCGCCGCGCCGACGCCATCTCCATATCAAACTCGGGCAAAAACTCAGCACCAACCGACATAGCACCCTCCCAAGATTTTCAAAAATTCCAGACTCAACAAAGAATGATGGAGAACCAACCCGTTCGAGGACGAGACAAACAGAAAATCGAAAAATTAACCGAGGTACGATCCGTGTGAATCCGTGGCAAAGAATTTCGCCGCTGACTACTTCACTCCCTGCTTCCGGTTAATCTCCCGCGAAAATTCCGTGAAGAAATTCAGCAGCGTTCCCCATCCCACCTGCTCCAACGCAGCCTGCCCACCCTCGGCAAACACACTATGCGATCCCGGCTTCCAAGTCGTCGAAAGCATTCCTCCACCAAACGCTCCGCCGTACAAAGCCCACTGCGGCCGCAAATGTTCCTCGCTGCGATCGTAAGTCACCAAGTTTCGGATGAACGCATGCCGCGTCCGTGGCCACAGCCCCTGGCACTTGCACTTGTCATAACGAACTTCGTATCCCAGCTTCGCGTTCCCCAGAGCCGCCACCGTGTTCGCCGTAACAAATTGTCCTTCCCGCGAAGCAAACCGCTTCCCATACCCTCCGAACCCACCGCCCCACTGCCACGGAGTTCCGCGCGCCTGATCGATCAACGCCCCAAACATCCTCTTCATGTAAGCTTCCGGCGTGGTCAGCGTCTGCTTCAGATAAATTTCTTTCCTTTGTTCAGCCGTCAGCGTAACCAGCTTCCGATTCGGACCCACATAAATTCCCGTAATCCACCCCGACTCCCAATCCCGCGCCTTAATCAACCCAGCAGTAGCCACGTCCTTCGTCGCTTCGGCGGCCTCCTTCGTCTTATCGGCCACAGCCTGCACCGGATTCGCAGTCTCGTCTTTCTTTTCCTTCTCAGCCCCCGGAGCATCCGGAAGCTGCTGCCCCGCCGACCCAGAACTCTGCGGAGGATTCTGCCCAGACCCCTGCCCCGGCTCATTCCCCTGCGCCAGACCCCGCCCGCAAGCCATCACTACCATCAAAAACACACAGCAGGCTCTACCCTGTGACCCCAGTGTCCTCTGTGTTAAAGCCTTTGACTTTGATCTAGCCATCATCAAGCGAGCCCCTATACCAACCGCTGTTGGATGCAACAGCGCCACAACTCAGTTGCAGCTTAAGTGTTCCTCGTCCCGACCAGGGCGATTGGGGAAAACGCAGACCGGCCACGCTGAAAACCGAGAACTGAAAACCGAGAACTGAGAACTGTCTTCCTACCCGCGCTCAAAAGCGTGCTTCTTCTCCAACTCCTCCACCGCGCTCCGCATAGCACCCTCAAACTTTTCCGCCTGCGCCATCAGCGCATCCGTAGCCACCGCGAACTCCCCGTCCATCCGCACCAACCCATCCCCAGCGAGCTTAGCCGCAACGTCCACCAAATGCTCCGGAGTAGTCTCCAAATATTGCGCCTCAGTTGGATCCGCAACCCAAACCATTCCAGAAGCGGGTGCCCCGTCCTTCTCGCGTTCTTTGCGAGAGGGCGGGGAATTTGATTTCAGCCTGGTCTCCCAATAAACTTTTCGCAGCAAAAACTCCGCAATCACCTCATCCGTAGCTTTTCCAAATACCCACTTCTGCCTCTTGAAGTCGTAATGCCGGCTGGAAAACGACACAGGCTTCAACTTCCCCGACTTCACAAACTCAATCTGCTTCCGGTCCACTTCCTTGCGCAAAGCATTGATCACCGGAGCCTCCGCATCCTTCGGCTCGAGCGACGCCATCACCTCCCGCACCGTAGCCGACAAATTCACCGCCACCGGAGCATGCAACCCATCCGACCCCTCCAACCGAATATCTCCGTGCAACACCCAAAAATCCGCCCCGGAAGTGGATCGATGAAACGGCCACTCCAACTCGATCGTCAGCGGCAACCCGCCCAGTGTCACCCAAATCTTTTTCGCGTCACCCTGCGTCATGCGCTAACCCACCTTAATTGATAAAACTGAAATTCCCCTGTCATGCTGAGCGCAGTCGAAGCATCCCTACCCGTCTGCACAACCACAGGCTCCCATAGGAGTTCGCATTCCCGAAGCGCCGCCTGGCAAGCTTTACCCCGTGAACCCCTGTGTCCTCTGTGTTAAAGATTTTGATTTGCGCGGAGAGGCTACTTCTTCCTAACCTTAGCCCCCATCCGCAACAATTTCCGCACCGTCCCAGTAGGCAGCCGCTTCATCTGATCATGCAACTCCGTCACCGCCTCAAAAAATCCGGCCATAGCCGCCAGCCGTTCCCGCGTAAACTCGGCCCCCGGCTCTTTAGGATCCAACTCCTCCAAACACCGCCGCAACAACTCCCGCGTCGGATCGATCTCCCGCCGCTTCCTCTGCTCAATCACCAACCGGAACATCTCCCAAACATCTTTCATCGACTCATAATGTTCCCGCCGATCCCCTAACACATGCACCGCCCGCACAATCCCCCAGGTCTCCAGCTCCCGGATCGAAGTACTGACATTCGACCGCGCCACGCTCAACGTCTCCGCAATCTCCTCCGCCGGCAAAGCCCGCGGAGACAGATACAGCAACGCATGAATCTGCGCCACGGTCCGGTTAATCCCCCACCGCGTCCCCATCTCGCCCCAGTGCAAAATGTACTGCTTCTGCACCGCAGTCAAACCAGCCATATCAGTACTTTCAGTTCAATCAGAATCTACAGAAAACAAAGCCGCCAAGTCAACCATCGAGGACTCAGATCTGATTGTCACGGCGAAAAGAAAAGAGTCTTGTCATCCCGAACGAAGTGAGGGATCTTGGTCTCGCCGGCGCCATCGTGCCGACTTTGACATTGGATAGCACTACAGCCGCCGAGGTCTCACTCGGTACCAGGTACTCGGGACTCGCTACTGCCTTTCCCAGGCTCAACCACCTTCTTCTTAGGCACCTTCCGCTCAGCCTCAGCCCGCTTCCGCTCCTGATGCCGCCGATCATGAAATGATTGGTCCGCCAATTGTTTCTTCATCTCTCCAGCTTACACCGAACTCTAGCTATAATTCCCCATCCCACTCCAACTCCATCTCGCGACAACCTTCCCCGTCTATCTCCACTTCGGGCGCTTCGTCATCCACCCGCATATCTTCTTCGAAACGCTCGCCTACGCAGTAGCCTTCCGCGTCTACCTCTCACTCCGCCGCCGCTTCGGAGATCCCCTCGCCACTCCCATCCGCTGGGCCGTGATCGCCGCCGCCATCGCCGGAGCCGCGCTCGGCTCCAAACTTCTCTTCTGGCTCGAAGACCCGCGTCTCACGCTCCAAAATCTCCGTAATCCCGCCTACTTAATGGGAGGCAAAACCATAGTAGGCGCCCTGATCTTCGGACTAATCTCCGTCGAACTAATCAAGCGTTACATCGGCCTCCGCCAATCCACCGGCGACCTCTACGCCATCCCCTTAGCTTTAGGCATAGCGATAGGCCGCATCGGCTGCTTCCTCACCGGACTCTCCGACAACACCTACGGCACCCCGACAAATCTCCCCTGGGCCATCAACTTCGGCGACGGCATCCCGCGCCATCCCACCCAGCTCTACGAAATCGCATTCCTCCTACTCCTGATCCCAATCCTCTATATAGTTCTCAAGCAAAGCATCGGAGAGAAAAAGAATGGGGTGCCCCATTTCTCGCGTCCTTTGCGAGAAGTGGGGATTTCGCCAACGACCAACGACCAAC
>PLDC01000002.1 GCA_003134995.1 Acidobacteriaceae bacterium
GGTTTTCTCCGCGACTGCAGTCGGCGAATTGAAAACTGGCAACTGGAAGCTGGCAACTGGCGGCTGCCTTTCTGCATTTCCTGTGCGTCCCCTGTGCACAATCAGTCGAACTCATCCGCCAAATCGTCCATCTCACGCAACCCCGCAACCCGAACGATAGCCCTGCAAGCGGCTTAGAGCCACATCTCCATCGTCTTCCTCAATCCGCACCGATCCGTAAAAATCCGTGCCCAACATTTTCCTCAACTGCACCAAAAATACTGAATTGACCACCAGCCCATTACCCCGTACATTCTGATTCGCCCCAAAACAAAAAAAGGAATCAACCCCGGCCAAGACAATAACGGCCCGGGAAAAAATGCGAAACAAACAACCAAGAAACCAGCAACAATCGCAGCCATAATTGAAAATTGAAAATTGAAAACGAATTGCGAAATTGCCAATTTCCAACCGCTAACTGCTAACTGCTGAAAGCTGGCAGCTAAAAACTGAGAACCGAGAACTGAGAACTGCATGAAAGTCCCCTGGATCACCTACCGCACCCGCTTCCTGATCAAAGCCAAACAGCTAAGCACCAGCCTGACCTTCGTCGACCTCCTAGGCCGCCACCAATCCGGTCGCAAAGGCGACTACCTGGTCGAATCCGCCGACGGAGTTCTAAGCATCGCCCCCCGCCAAATCTTCGAAGACATCTACGTACCCCTGCAAGCGAGCCAAACTCCAGCTCAGGCAGACACGCCGCAGGAATACGCAACGCAGGAATACACGACGCAGCAAACAAGCCCCGCTCAGCGATACGAAAGTCATCGACAAAATGAAACCTTCCAGCAGCCAGAAAACAAGCGCCAGCGCGAAACCACCACGCTCCCGCTCCACCTAACCCGTAAGTCTCCCCAACCCGACCGCAACCGCCAACCCAGCCAAGGCCTCAGCTCACTCTGAAAAATGACGAAACGAAGGACAAGAAGCGAAGGCTCTACCCCGTGAAACCCCGTACCCTCCGTGGTGAAGAGCTTTTGACCTAAGTTTTGAAAGCTGACCACTGACCACTGACCACTGCGAAACCCCGTGCCCTCCGTGGTAAGAGTTTTTGACCTAGGTTTTGAAACTGACCACCGACCACTGACCACTGACCACTGACCACTGCTTCTGTGGAAAACAAATCCACCACTCCCGCACCAAGCCCGTCATTGCTGGAGATACAACCTATGGTGTTTCTCTCTTGACAGGCACAATAAGCGGGAGTAACTTTGCAATCCCAGAGCATCTTTTTAATCCACCGCGCGGGAACGCGGCGGGTTTAAACAAACAGCAGCACTTACAGGCAGGCGTCAGGCCAGAGGTGACCCGACGCCCCCGTAAGCAAAGAAAAAAAGGCTCAAAGCCCGAGCTTTTCAGTCCAGAAGCCGGAAGCCAAAAGCCAGCAGTGCGGTGGCCGTCACTCCGGTCCTCCCCCGGGTGATCGACAAAGCAGAAAAAGAAAAAAGTCTTTACAGGTAAACGGTTTCAAGCCGGAAGCCGGAAGCCGGTTCCGGAAGCCGGTTCCAAGGAGCCCGAACAAATGGAAGCTCTAACCCGCATAGTGGCTGACTCCCTAGCCCGCCACGGCCTGGATCGTCCCGTGGACCCGCGCCGCCTGCAATGGTCGCGCTGGACCCGCTGCGATTCCCCCCACAGCCTCCTGGTAGTCCCCAGCAAACCAGGCATCTTCGCCCTAGCCGAAGAAATAATGGACTTGGGGCCCAGCAGCAAGAATGTGGGGACGGCCAGCCCAAGCTTGGCTGAGGTTGTGCGGAACCGGGTCTCAGACCCGGCCAGACCGGGCGAAGATCAGCGCGATCTCGCCGGCTCCATGAATCCTGTCATTCCGAGCGGAGCCAAGATCGTCAGCGAAGCGGACGATCTTGCGCAGTCGAGGAACCTGCTGTTCGCCGGCAGCGCCGCAGCTCCGGCCACCTGCCGCATGCTAGCCGTCCTCCAATTCTCCGAAGACGACGACATGGCCTTCACACTCGACCGCATGTTCACCCGCATCAACCCCATGCGCGACCGCCTCGCCTCCGGACGCTGCTTCCTCCGCTTCGTGGTAATCGAAGACGCAACCCAACGCCGCAACATCTGCGCCGCCCTCAATCAATGGATGCTGACCTCCGCCGAACAAGCCTCAGGCCTCCCATCCGACTTCCAGTCCTCGCTGGAACTAACCACAGACCGCGCAGGTCGGACCCTGTCCGACTCAGCCAACAGAATTCCAAATGCCGAAGGCCAGCAGCCAATCAACCCAACTCTGAACCTCGATACTCTGAACCTGGATAACGGAGCCAGCAAAAACCTCCACTGTCCTCACCCCCTACCCTCCGGCTTCTAGGCCGAAGGGCGACGCACCAGCCGCGAAGCGGCGAAAGAGTGCAGCCCACGGCGTAAGCCGTGGGGACGTGGGTTATCGAAGAACCAGCCCCGAAGGGGCGGAAGAAAACGCTCTTTGAAAGAAAAGCTGTCCTTAAAGATCCGCTGCACCCCCGAACAAATTCCCGTTCGGGAACGCCCGAAACCCGCCTCCTCCGCCAAGGAACGCCAGAATCGGGCCAAGTTAAATAGAATCTAATAAGTGGAGACACCAATGCCCGAACTCAAAACCACTACCGTTGAAACCACCCCCGCCGCCACTCCCGAAAAGAACGTCAAGAAACCCGGCCTAGCCTTCCGCCGCTTCTTCACCAAGCCCGGCGTCTCCCCCTACGACGAACTCGAATGGGATCTCCGTCTAGCTCAGATCACCGACGCCCAAGGCAACGTGATCTTCGAGCAGAAAGACGTTGAAGTCCCCAAAGACTGGTCCATGACCGCCACCAACATCGTGGCCTCGAAATATTTGCACGGCAAGCTAGGCACGCCCGACCGCGAAACCGGAGTCCGCCAACTCGTAACCCGCGTAGCCGAAACCATCCGCGACTGGGGACAAGCTCAGGGCTACTTCAAAACCGGCGACGACGCCGCAACGTTCCACGACGAACTGGTCCACATCCTGGTCCGCCAGTATGCCGCCTTCAACTCGCCCGTCTGGTTCAACGTAGGCTGCGACCGCATCGAGCCCAACTCCGACGCAAGAAACTGGCACTGGAATCCCGCAACCCAGCAAGTCGAGTTCGGAGTAACCGGCTACAGCAAGCCGCAATGTTCCGCCTGCTTCATCAACTCAGTGAAAGATTCGCTGGATTCGATCCTGACGTTAGCGAAGACCGAAGGCATGCTCTTCAAGTGGGGATCAGGCACGGGCTCGAATCTCTCCCCGCTGCGCTCCTCCACCGAAGGCCTAAGCGGAGGCGGAACAGCCAGCGGCCCGCTAAGCTTTATGAAAGGTTTCGACGCCTTCGCCGGAGTCATTAAGTCCGGAGGCAAAACTCGCCGCGCCGCCAAGATGGTAATCCTAAACGTAGACCATCCCGACATCGTCGACTTCATCGAGTGCAAACAGAAAGAAGAAGCCAAAGCCCACGCGCTGGTCTCTCTCGGATACGACGGCTCGCACCCCGATTCCGACGCCTACTCTTCCATCTTCTTTCAGAACGCAAACAACTCCGTCCGCGTCACCGACGACTTCATGTACGCCGTAGTTCGCGACACCGATTTCTCCACCAAGGCAATCGGCGACGGCACGGTCATGAAGACCTACAAAGCAAAAGAATTAATGCGCAAGATTTCCGAGGCCACCTGGCACTGCGGCGATCCCGGCATGCAATACGACACCACCGTAAACCGCTGGCACACATCCAAGAACACAAACAGAATCAACGCCAGCAACCCGTGCAGTGAATACATGTTCCTCGACGACTCTGCCTGCAATCTGGCCAGCCTGAATCTTCTCAAGTTCGCCCCCAACGGCATGTTCGACGTAGAAGCCTACCGCCACGCAGTAGATGTCTTAATCACAGCGCAAGAAATTCTGGTAGACAACGCGGGCTACCCCACAGAATCCATCATGCGCAACTCCCACGACTACCGCCCGCTGGGCTTAGGCTACGCAAATCTAGGCGCACTCTTAATGGCCGCAGGCCTACCCTACGACAGTGACGCCGGCCGCGACTACGCCGCCTGCGTAACCGCAATCATGTGCGGCGAAGCCTACCTCCAGAGTTCAAAAATAGCCGAACAATGCGCCCCACTAACCCCAGCAACCGATACAGTAGCAACACGCCTAGGCATAACCGAAGCCGCAAACATGCCCGGCGGAGCCTGCCCCGGCTGGTACATAAACCGCGAACCATTCTTAGACGTAATCCGAATGCACCGCGCCTCAGTAAACAACATAAACAAAACCAACGTCCCCACCCCACTCTACGAAGCCAGCAAAGCCAGCTGGGACGAAGCCCTATCCCACGGCGAAAAGCACGGCTACAGAAATAGCCAGGTAACAGTGTTGGCGCCAACAGGCACCATAGGTTTCATGATGGACTGCGATACAACCGGGGTTGAGCCGGATCTTGCGCTGGTTAAGTACAAAAAACTCGTTGGCGGGGGCATGATTAAAATCGTCAATCAAACTGTGCCCACGGCGCTGTTCAAGCTGGGCTACGATCACGATCAGGCGAACGCCATCGTCAGCTACATCGACGCCACCGGAACCATCGAAGGCGCTCCGCATATTAAGGACGAGCATCTAGCCATCTTCGATTGCTCGTTCAAGCCTGCCAAAGGCACGCGCTCGATCGCTTACATGGGGCATCTTCGTATGATGGCTGCTGCGCAGCCTTTTATTTCCGGAGCTATATCGAAGACCGTCAATCTTCCCGAGAACGCTTCTGTGGAAGACATCATGGAAGCGTACCTCCAGGCCTGGAAGCTTGGACTTAAAGCTGTCGCGGTTTATCGCGACGGATGCAAGAAGTCGCAGCCGCTCTCCGCCGCGGGAACCAAGACTGCGAATTCTTCCAAAGACGATCCGCGCCCCGGCTCGTCGCCACACGTTGAAGAAGACAATCTCAATGCGCCTCCGCGTGCCGTGCGGCACAAGCTGCAAGAGGAGCGCGCCTCGATCACGCACAAATTCAAAGTCGGAGATCACGAGGGCTACGTCACCGTCGGCCTCTATCCCAACGGAGACCCCGGCGAACTCTTCGTAACCATGGCCAAAGAAGGTTCCACGGTCAGCGGCCTGATGGATAGCTTCGCGCTCGCAGTTTCCATCGCCCTGCAACACGGCGTGCCGTTGAAACTGTTCTGCGAAAAATTCGCGCACACCCGCTTCGAACCCAGCGGCTGGAGCGGCAACGCCGACATCGGCTACGCCAAGTCGATCATGGACTACATCTTCCGCTGGCTCCAACTCCGCTTCCTAACCGGCCAGCAGCAGATGCTATTCGAAAGCTTCCGGCCGAAGCTGTCAGCGATCAGCTCTCAGCCGTCAGAGATCGGCGACATAAACGGAGTGATGGGCTCTAGGCCAACGACCAACGACCAACGACCAACGACGGGTTCCGTCCACGCCGCCGACGCCCTAGCCGGAATCATCGACCTAGGCGACGCCCCCAGCTGTAGCTTCTGCGGCAGCATCATGACGCGGAATGGTTCGTGCTATCGCTGCGGGAGTTGCGGGAGCACGAGCGGGTGTTCATGAAATGCGATGCCCAGTTCGCTGTTTGCATCTCGAATAAAGGCTACGCGGCCTCTTTAGAGGTGCGCAAGATTTATCGTCTCATTCCGGATAAGGCCGGGGCGAAACACGGTCTGGTTCGAGTGGTTGATGAAATCGGTGAGGATTATTTGTTTCCGGAGGAGTACTTCATCCCCTGGCAGCCGAGCATTGGAGGTTGGTTGTGCGTATTGCAGTTTTGCAGCTGAGCGACATTCACTTTCAAGTTAACTCAAATGTCTTAATTTCTCGCCTGGACAAGATCGTTGCGGCGATCCAGCCTACTCTTCAGCAGGTCCAAGGGGCGGCTTTCGCAGTTACGGGCGATGTGGCCTATTCCGGGGATCCCAAGGAGTATGAGATTGCACTTGAGTTCTTCGCCAAGCTCAGGGAGGCGGTTCGCAGGACATATCCCGACATTGAAGTGGTGTTTGTTTTTATTCCCGGTAACCACGATTGCAATTTCGGGTCCGACGGCGAGGTGAGGTCTGCCCTGATCGACGGGCTTGCGGAAAAGATCGCGACTCTAGATCCCGCTGGTGAGATCGTTCGTAAGATTGCCGAGGTCCAAGACAATTTTTTCTCCTTTGAGGCTCGGTTCAATGGGAACGACGAGATTCCTAAGGCGGACCGTCTCAGATACCAGACACGATTGAAGATGGGACCCTTTGCGATCACGTTTGATTGCTATAACACCGCTTGGATGTCACGCAAGGTGGAACATGAGGGAACTCTGCTTTTTCCCCCGCGTTCACTCTCCGCCGACGCCGGCGCAGAGGAAGACGGCGCGAGTCTGAGGGTCGCGCTTCTGCACCATCGGGATAACTGGCTGGAGGCTAGTCACGCACGGCTGCTTCGCGACTATGTCGACGCCTCTTCAGACGTCGTTCTGACTGGCCACGAGCACGTTAGCTCCGTTTACAAGAAGACCAGGCCCGACGGGGCGGGTGCGCAGTACGTCGAAGGAGCAGTCCTCCAGGACTCCAAGAGTCCCGGCAACAGCGGCTTCAATGTGCTGGAACTGGATACTGAGCAAGGGATGAGGATTTTGCCGTTCCGTTGGAGCGGGCAAAGGTATTCGTGCGAGCGAGGAGGCGAGTGGTCCGAATTCGAGCACAACCGCGCACGCGGGGCGTTCCGAATTTCCGCGCCTTTCTTGAAGTTTCTGAGCGATCCCGGCACTGGATTCGTTCATCCTAGCAAGCCGGATCTCTCACTTGACGATTTGTTTGTTTATCCAGACCTCGTCAGGAAATCGCTGAAGAAGATCGTCAAGTCTGGCCCGGAGTTTAAAGTCGTTCTCGGGCGCAATGTGGCGGAATTTGCTGCAAGCTCCAAACGCGTGATCATCAGCGGACCGGACGACTCCGGAAGGTCCTGCCTGGCTCACACGCTGTACCTCGATCTTCGGCGGCACCGCGGGCTAGTTCCCGTTCTGCTGAATGGCGAGGACATCCACGGAAAGAGTGCGGAGGCGGCGCTGAAGCGAGCCGTGGGGCGGGCGTTAGGCGATCAATACTCGGGCGATGTAGTTGAACGGTACGATCAGCTGGATCCCATCCGCAAGATCTTGATTGTCGACGATTGGCACAAGCTGAAATATGGTGAGCGGGGCCAACGCCTTTTACTCGATCAGGCTGAAAAGTGCTTCGGAAATGTCCTGTGCTTCTCCGACGAGGTATTTGCGCTTGACCAGTTAGCTGGCGGAGGAGAGAAGCCATTCCGCGACTATGAGATATGTGAAATCCGCGAGCTTGGCCACCTCCGTAGAAATGAACTGATCCGAAAGTGGTACTCGCTGGGCTCAGATTACAGCGAGACAGAAGCGGACCTGGCGCACTCGATATCGGCGGTTGAGACTACGGTCAACACGCTTCTGGGGAAGAATCTTCTACCCTCCTATCCGGTAATTATTCTCGCGATATTGCAGTCGTACGCAGCCGGGCGCGGATCGAGCAGCTCGGCTGGCTCGTATGGCCAAATGTACGAGGCACTGATAACGGCGGCCCTGGCTTCCGTTAGCAAGAAGGCGGTTGAGCTTGGCACGAAATATACCTACATCTCCCGCATTGCCTACTATTCGTTCCATGCGAAAAAAAGGGAGCTTGAAGGTGCAGATCTTGAGGCCATTCACGCAGGCTATTACGAACAGTACAAGATCAACTTGGGGTTAAACGACCTGATCGATCAGCTAGTGAAGGCGCACATTTTGAGCAGGGCGAACGGGTCGGTACGGTTCAAGTACAAATACATCTACTGCTATTTTGTGGCGAAATACTTCCAGGACAACATCGCCAACCTAACGGGGGAGGGAGACCTTCGGGCGCAGCTTCATGATATAGCCGACAAGGTCTATTTCGAGGACTACGCCAACATTATCATTTTTTATGTTTATTTGACGAAAGACCGCGCGCTAATTGAGCACCTTCTCGCGAATGCCAGTCGAATTTACCGCGGACATCATCCCTGCGACCTTAGCTCGCACGTTGAATTTGTGAACAGACTCGGCGCTGACGGGCGGAGCTTAGTCTTGCCCGGAACAAATGTAGAGCGGAACCGCGAGGAGGCTCTTCGTCGAAAGGATGAAGCCGAGGAGGAGATTCACACCGTAGAGGAGAAGCAGGCGGAGGCCATTAAGTATGAGGACGGGTTGGCGGAAGTAATCAAGGTTCACATTGCCCTCAAGAACCTGCGGATTCTTGGGCAGATTCTGCGAAACTTTCCGGGCGCTTTGAGGGCCGATCTGAAGGTCGACCTAGCCTTAGCAAGCTACCAGCTCGGGTTGCGGACCCTTCGGGCGATTCTTCTTTCCGCTGAGAATAACATCGACGGGCTCCGGATCTTCATCGCTAGGGTCATTCAGGAAAAGCGAATATTGGAAGACCCCGAAGATCTCGCCAGCGAGACGGACAAGGTGCTGCTTTCGCTGACGCGGGACGTTGCCTTTGGAATCGTCAAGCGCATCTCGCAGGCCGTTGGCCTCGAGGAACTCGAAGAAACCTACCGGGAGACACTTGATCGGGCGGGCGCGCCCCTTCCGGTTAAGATCATCGACTACGCTATCAAGCTCGATCACTTTGGGCGGTTCCCGAAGGCGGAACTCGAGCGCATCACAGGGGAGCTGAAAAAGAATCCGTTCGCGTTGCGTCTGATGCGCGACCTTACGGCGGACTACATGTATCTGTTCCCCGTCGATTTTCGTGCGCGGCAATACATCGGCGACACCCTCAACCTGAAGGTGAACATCCCAGACGTGCTTGGCTCAGGGTCTAAGAGGCTAAAGGAGCTCCCGGCGAAGACGCGGTAGTGGGAACGCTTGCGGCACGACTGAAGTCGTGCCCTTCCCGGTCGTGGCGCTGCCAAATTCTAAAAACGTCCACTGGGGCTGAAGCCCGGATTCTTTGGGGCGCTTAACGCGGCGCTGAAAGCGCCGCTCTTCCACGGTGGTGCATGCGTCGGTTTTGAGGCTTGCGGGGCGACTGAGGTCGCTCCCTTCCCGTCGTGGTGGCGTCGGCTGACAGCGGGTTCCTCGCCGGGCTTTCAGCCCGATTCGGAATGACAAGAGTTTATGGGGTGCCTGCGTACGCGCGCGGCTGGCGGGACGAAACATCCACTGGGGCTGAAGCCCGGTTGCTTCTTTTGGCGCTTTACGCGGCGCTGAAGCGCCGCTCTTCCACGTCACAGCACGAGTTCGGTGATGGTTCTTTTCGGCTATCTCGGAGCCGAGACAGAGTGATCCTACGGTGCGGCAGAGTCGCTGGCGCGACCGTGGAAGAGCGGCCCTTCGAGGGCCGCGTCGGGTTGCGCAAAAAATCGCGGGCTTTAGCCCCTGTGGTCGTCCTTCGTCGCCTCATTCCCGATTTGGAAGCAACTTCTTCTGAGTGTGACCGATGTCACACTCGTTTTTATTCCCACGCTTCTACGATCCGAAGCATGGATTCGCAACGCACATTTTTCATCACAACGGTTACGTGGCAGCGCTTGCCAAGTTTTAGCGTCGACTCGCGCGCGCGGCTTCTGATCGAGGTTTTGTTTGGGTATCGCGATCAGGCGAGGTTTCTGCTGCACGAGTTTGTGGTTATGCCCGACCATGTTCACTTATTACTCACGCCTGCGCCTGAAATTTCTGTGGAGCGGGCTGTGCAGTTTATCAAGGGTGGATATTCGTATCGGCTTCGGAAGCTGGAGAAGATCAAGGTGTGGCAGGAGAGTTTTACGAATCATCGGATTCGGGACGCGGAAGATTATGAGAGGCATTGCGAGTACATCCGATTGAATCCTGTTCGGGCGCGGTTGGTGCGAGAGGCGGGGGCGTACGCGTTTTCGTCGGCGAGCTCGGAGTTCCGGGTGGATGACGTGCCACAGGGGCTGAAGCCCGGTTTCCCAAAGAGCGCTTGACGCGCTAATCAGTCCTTGCGTGGGGCATCCGCCGCTGGCGCGACCGTGGAAGAGCGGCCCTTTCAGGGCCGCGTCGGATCGCCGCAAAACTCGCGGGCTTCAGCCTCCGTGGTCGTATTCCCCCGCAGTTCAAGAAAAGCATCCCCAGCGGCTAAAGCCGGGTCTCTCTAGGGCTGGACGCGGCGCTGAAGCGCCGCTCTTCCACGGTGCTGCAAGGGCCGTTCCTCCACTCTGCATTCCGGAGTTTTCCACAGGATAAAGTTAAATCCATGTGACGGATGACCGTGACTTGGGCGGCAAGTATTGCAACACTTATCCGTGGGTTGGGAATCGGTCTGGAAAATCTAACAACATGCGAGGCTCGGGAGAGCTTCGTCTTTTTTTGTCCAGAAAACCAAGGAGGAGTTAAGCGATGAGGCGGAAGGCTGATCGGTTGGCAGGTGGGAAGCTGAAAGATTGCAAGGCACGCGGGGAATGGACGGAACTCTATTTCATGATGATGACGGCGGGACAAGCAATGAAAGTCTCAAAGCCCTTTGGCGAGTCCGGGAAATACGACGTCGGAGTAGAAAACCAAATAAGAGTGCTGCGAGTGCAAGTGAAGTCCATTGCCTATATGGAGCGAGAGGATGAATACAGTTTGAACTTGATGGGCACCGATTCCGGAGCGGCAGAAGTACCCGCCCGGGACCGTGGATTTTTTCGCGATCCTGCTTATCCCTGCCGATGTTTGGTACATCATCCCGGCCGAAGTAGTCAGTGCAACCCGCAGTCTTCACTTTAGCCCGCGAAGCACCCGGCAGAAGTATGGGGAGTACTTTGAGGCGTGGCATTTGCTTAAAGAGACGGGACTCACAATCCAGGCCTGCATAGACGAGGACTGGCCGGAGGTGGGCGCGGGGACAGCAGATTCCTCGCTTCGCTCGGAATGACAATTTCATCTTTCGAATCAGAAGAGCGTGGCGTCCGATGTCGTGATGTCAGCTTTGGCTCGGAGAAGAACGATCGTTTCGGAATCCCACGTCTCGCAAAAGAAGCGAGACGTGGGGCACCCGCATGTCGTATTTTTTCTCCGAAGGAGAAGAGGCTGGCGGGTTGTTGAAGGGGTGCAAGGAGCGGGGGGAGTGGGCGGAGCTTTATTTCATGATGCTGGTGGTTGGGTTTGGGATGAAGGTGTTGCGGCTGTTTGGGGATTCGGGGCGATATGACGTGGGCGTGGAGAATGGGGCGGAGGTGTTGCGGGTGCAGGTTAAGTCCACGATTTACACGCGGAGGAATGGCGGGTACAGCTTGAATGTGATGGGGCCGCAGCGGAAGAAGTATGAGCCGGGGACGGTGGATTTTTTTGCGATTCTGCTGATTCCGATTGATGAGTGGTACATCATTCCGTATGAAGTGATGGGGCGGACGAATTTGTCGATTCACTTTACTCCGGAGAGTCTGAAGCAGAAGTATGGGGCTTATCGCGAGGCGTGGCATTTGCTGAAGGAGACTGGGTTGACGATTCAGGCTTGTGTGGATCCGGAGTGGGAGGAGGCGGTGCGGGTGCAAGCGGAGACCGGGATTCCTCGCTTTGCTCGGAATGACAAAATTTTAGGGAGTGGCGAGAGTTCGGGGAATGGCAGGATTTGGGGAGTGACGAACTTTTTGGGGATTCGGAAGTTATTTGGAGGCGCGGGTCGGAATCGAACCGACGCATAAAGGTTTTGCAGACCTCTCCCTTACCACTTGGGTACCGCGCCCCTAGGAAATAAGTTAGCGGTTCGTCGAGGAAAAGTCCAACCGATTAAGGATGCGAGGCGGACGCGCGATTCGTGGTAGACGACGGGGACAGCAGGTTCCTCGCTTTGCTCGGAATGACAAGGGCTTTTTTCGGAGTGACAAGAGCTTCGCACGGAATGACGAGGGCTTTTCTCCGAATGACAAAATGATGGGGGATCGCTAGGCCTGTGTCTAGAGCCATCCTGCGCCGAAAAGTATGCAAAATTCTTCATCTTGCGGGGGTTGACAAGGTGGGGTACTCTTGGCCTCCAAGCCGTTTTCTCTGACCCTCCCTCAGAGAAACGATTCCAAATCCCAGAGGTTACGTCATGCGAAGAAGCATTCCTGCGGAAGTAATTGCCGTGCATCGTCCGGCGCGACGTGTGAATTCCAACGTCAAGGGAATCATTTTGGCCGCAGCAGTTGTGTTGTTGGCAGGATCGATGGCGGGCGCGCAAACCGTCACAACGTTGTACAACTTTGTGGGCGGCAAGACCAGCGGAGCGAATCCGTGGTACGTGACGCTGGTGCAGGGCACCAACGGCGAGCTTTACGGCACAACGTACAACGGCGGCAGCAAGGGCATGGGCACGTTTTTTGAGCTCACTACCTCGGGCACGTTTACGCTGCTGCACAGCTTCGTGGGCGGCGCGTCCGACGGCGAAAACCCTTCGGGCGGACTCACGCTCGGCACCGACGGAAATTTCTACGGCACCACGCAGCAGGGCGGCACCAGTTCGCAGGGAGTCGTGTTCAAGATCACCACTGCCGGCGTGATCACAGTGCTGCACAGCTTCAGCGCCGTTTTCGACGGCAGCTTCCCGTACGGGCCGCCGATCGAGGGGACGGATGGGAATTTTTACGGGACGGCCAGCGGCGGCAAGGGGCAGGATGGGTTGGTTTACAAAATCACCACGAGTTCTGGCGCTTACTCGACTATTTATACTTTCACCTCCACCACAGGGAACTATCCGATTGCGCCGCCTACGCAGGGGACGGATGGGTATTTGTATATTCCGGCTTCGCTGGGTGGGTTGTATGAGTGCGGGACGGTGGTGAAGATCTCGACGGCTGGAGTTTTGCAGAGCACTTTCGATTTTCCGTGCGGAGCGGGTGGGGCGTTTCCGATTGGTCCGCTGGTGCAGGCGTCGAATGGAAATTTTTATAGCACCACGCAGGATGGCGGCACGAATGGCAAGGGAACGATTTATCAACTCACCACTTCGATGAATGCGACCATACTGCACAGCTTTGGCGCGTTGTTCGGAGACGGAGAATATCCGGGTGCGGGATTGTTGCTGGCTACGGATGGAAACTATTACGGCTCTGCGGCTGAGGGCGGAAAATACGACGACGGCATTCTGTTCAACACGACCGTCGGCGGAACTTACACGGATCTTTACAGCTTCAATAACAGCTCGAACCTGATGCAGATGTCTCCGCTGTCGCCGCCGGTGCAGGATACGAACGGAACTCTGTATGGCGTTACGGAGTTTGGCGGCACCGACAATGAGGGAACGATTTATAGCCTGAACATGGGCCTGCCGGCGTTTGTGAACTCTCCGCTGTTCAGCGGGAAAGAGGGCGCGAGCGTTTTGATTCTTGGCCAACACTTGACCGGGGCGAGCAAGGTTACGTTCAACGGGCTGCCTGCGGACTTCACGGTGAAGTCGGATACGCACTTGAGCGCTACGGTTCCTACCGGAGCCAGCACCGGTTATATCGAAGTGACTACCGGATCGGGAGTGGTGAAGAGCCGGAAGGTTTTTGTGGTTCAGCGATGAGAAGAGCAGGGGTTAGGGATCAGGGGTTAGGGTTTAGTAAGGGCTATTGAAAGCTGGACGCTAACGGGAATCGAATGATTTTGGGCCTGCACATTTGTGCGATTTTCGCGCGAGGTGCAGGCTTTTTTTTGTGAATAAGTTCAGCGTCAACGTGTCTCACGCCCTGGGCCGTGAGCTCCTAAGGAGATTGTCATGCGGCTTTCCCGATTTTTTGTGGTGGTAACGTTTTTGGCGGCGGTCGTGCTGGTCGGCGCGAGCTTGGCGCAAACTTCAGTCGCAGGCACTCACACGTTCAACGGACACGACAGTGTCCCGGCTCTCGCGAACTTCACCAAGCTTGCCGATTTTGGCAACGGCAACGGCGAATATCCGAACGCACCTCTTGCCCAGGGAACCGATGGTGACCTCTACGGCACGACGCAGAACGGCCCGTGGCCCTCGAATGGCTTCGCTTTCAAAATGACGCTCGGGGGGACGTTCTCCACCTTCGATTACGCATGCACGGAGAACGACTGCACCGGCCACCAGCCTTACGCCGGGCTGGTGCTGGCCAGCGATGGCAACTTCTACGGCACAACCTACGAGGGTGGCGACGGCGCATATCGGTCGTCGAGTCGGTATCCCGGAGGCACCGTCTTGCAATTGAATCCTCAAAGCGGGTTGAACACTATCTACAGTTTTTGCTCGTTAGTGGCGTGCGACGATGGCGACGATCCTTTTTCTCCCGTGATTCAAGGCGGCGATGGCAACTTTTATGGAGTCACGCCAGGCGGTGGCGCGAACAACTTGGGCACGGTCTTTTCCGTCACAAGCGGTGGAACGCTAACCACGCTGCACAGCTTCGCTTCAACCGAGGGCAATACGCCGTACGGCGGGTTGATACAGGCGAGCGATGGGAACTTTTACGGCACGACGGGTTACGGTGGCTCCGGAGCCAACTGCACCGACGAAGGCGGCTGCGGCACGATCTTCAAGATCACTTCCGAGGGCACGCTCACAACTCTCTACAATTTCTGCGGACAAACCAACTGCGCGGATGGCTACTACCCCAGAGGAAGCCTGATTCAAGCGACCGACGGAAACCTCTACGGGGTCACCATCTACGGCGGCGCAAACACAAAGTCCGGTTCCCCAAATTACGGCACTGTATTTGAGATCACAACCGCAGGCGTCTTCACTTCACTTTATAGCTTCTGTGCCTTAACGAACTGCGCCGACGGATACTCGCCGGCGGGCATTCTTCAAGCCACAGACGGGAACTTCTACGGTGCAACGTACGACGGCGGAGCCTCTTATTACGGCACGCTTTTCAAACTCACGTCGGCGGGGGTGTTGACGACGCTTCACAACTTCTGCACCAAAGGCGGCGAACACTGCACCGATGGTGAGTACCCCGAGGCGCTTGTTCAGGCCACTGACGGCAATTTCTACGGCGTCGCCCAGCGGGGTGGAATTTCCAGCCACGGCACCGCGTTCAAGGTTTCGGTGGGGCTCGGTGCGTTCGTTGAGACCGTTACCGCTTCCGGTGCGGCGGGATCGTCGGTGATTATCCTGGGGACGAATATGACTGGCGCGTCCAGCGTTACGTTCAACGGCGCAGCAGCGGCATTCAAGCTGGTATCGAGCACAGAAATCACGGCGACCGTGCCCTCGGGCGCGACCACGGGACCTGTCGTCGTAACCACGCCGAAGGGCAAGCTGACGAGCAACAAGAGTTTCACGATTAGTAACTGAGCGGGCTGTGGAGAGTTCGCAATGCCACCCTTTCGCAAAGGTTTCAGGGTTAGTGAGTGAGGCGTCCACGGGGGCTGAAGCCCGTTTTGATTTGGGGCTGACGCGGCGCTGAAGCGCCTCTTCCACGTTCGATCTTCGACGTCAGCGGAGGGCGGCGCCTAAAGGCGCGTTGTATTGATTGAATGCTTTCGGCACGGCTGAAGCCGTGCCCTGATACGAACCACGTTCGATCTTCGACGTCAGTGGAGGGCAGCGCCTGGAGGCGCGTTGGTATTGATACACGCTTGCGGCACGCCTTAAGGCGTACCCTTTATACGAGTCTCACTTACGCCAGGAGGTTGGAACTATGCGACGAATCTCATCTCACGTTTCTTTGGTTGGTTTGTTGATTGCGATGGGCGTGGCTTCTGCGCTCGCTACCGATGTGACCACTTATCATAACGATCTTTCGCGGACTGGGCAGAATTTGAAGGAGACGATTCTGACTACCAGCAACGTGAATTCCACGGGCTTTGGGCTGCTGTTTACGATGAGCGTGGACAGCACGGTGGATGCGCAACCGCTGTATGTTTCGGCACTGACGATTTCCGGAGTGTCGCACAATGTGATTTACACGGCCACCGAGAACGACAGCGTGTATGCGTTCGATGCGGATACGGGAGCGCAGTTGTGGAAAGTTACGGCGCTGCTTGTAGGAGAGACGGCTTCCGATACGCGTGGGTGCGGGCAAATTGGGCCGACGATTGGAATCACATCGACTCCAGTGATTGATCGCAGCAGCGGTCCGCACGGAACGATTTATGTGGTGGCGATGAGCAAGGATGCGTCGGGGAATTACTATCAGCGGCTGCATGCACTCGATTTGACGACCGGGGCGGAGGAGTTTGGTGGTCCGGTTACGGTGTCGGGGCAGTATCCGGGCACGGGCGACGGGAGTTCGGGCGGATTTGTCACGTTCGATGCCAAGCAGTATGCGGAGCGCGCGGGGCTGCTGTTGCTGAATGGGGTGATCTATCTGGGATGGACCTCGCACTGCGACATCCAGCCGTATACGGGCTGGATCATGGGATACAACGAGAGCACGCTGGCGCAGACCACGGTGCTGGATTTGACGCCGAACGGTAGCGAGGGTTCGATCTGGCAGGCTGGGGCCGCGATGGCGTCGGACGGGCACAACATCTTTGTCCTGGACGCTAATGGCACATTCGACACGACTTTGAACTCGTCGGGCTTTCCTTCGTCAGGAGATTTCGGGAACGCATTCTTGAAGATTTCCACGACGAGCGGGCTGGCGGTGGCTGATTATTTCAGTATGTACAACACGGTCTCGGAGTCGGATTCGGATGAGGATCTTGGGTCTGGAGGAGTGTTGTTGCTGCCGGCGCAGGTAGATGTGCACGGCGTGACGCGGCATCTCGCGGTGGGCGCGGGTAAAGATGGGAACATCTACCTGGCGAATGAAATGAACATGGGAAAGTTCAACGCGAGCACCAACAAAGCGCTCTATCAGGAACTTAAAGGCGCTCTGGGGGCGGGGATGTGGGCGATGCCGGCCTACTTTAACGGCAGCGTCTACTTTGGTCCGCAATCGGGCACGATGAAACAGTACACGTTCTCGAAGGCCAGGCTTTCGACGGCGGCGGTTTCGGCGACGTCGGAGAGTTTTACTTATCCGGGGACGATTCCGAGCATCTCGGCCAACGGAACCAAGAACGGAATTGTTTGGGCGATCGAGCATACGAGTACTTCTGTGCTGCATGCTTACGAAGCTTCGAGCCTGGCTACTGAGCTTTACAACTCCAGTCAAGCGGCGAATGGGCGGGATAATTTTGGATCGGCTTCGCATTTCGGCGTGCCTACCATTACTAACGGGAAGGTTTACGTGGGAACGACGGACAGCGTGGTGGCGTTTGGGTTGTTGGGAGGGAAGTAGCGAGGCGAGTGGAAATGCGGCCACGGGGGCTAAAGCCCGCGTCCCGCTTGGACTTTTACGCGGCGCTGAAGCGCCGCTCTTCCACGTTGCACGTTATGGCGTGAGAAAAAAATGGAGCGGGAGACGGGATTTGAACCCGCGACTTCGACCTTGGCAAGGTCGCACTCTACCACTGAGTTACTCCCGCTCAGCGAGATGATTATAAATGAGGGGTGGGGTTGGGGCAACGGTTGGCGCGGTTACGGAGGGATTACTGTGCGGAAATTTTTTAGCATTGTGCTGGTGATTGTGGGCGGGTTCTTGGCGACGGGGGCTTCGGCGCAGATTAGTTATCCGAATCCGATTAAGCACGTGATTATCGTTTATCAGGAAAACCGGACCGTCGATAATTTGTTGGGCAGCAATTCACCGAGCAATCAATATTATTTGCCGGGGCTGGTGGTTTCGACTACCGGCCAGGCGTACACGATGACGAATGGGAAGAAGTCGGTGTTCACGGTGAACGCCGTGCCTATCCCGCTGGCGACGACGGTGGGGAGCACGGGCAGCATCGACGCAGATGACTACGACCCCAGCCACTCCCACACGTCGTGGGGCAAGGCGTGCGACGCTCCGGTGATTACTGACCCAAGCTCGTCGTGCGCGATGGACGGATTTAATAATGTTACGGTCACTTGCGCAAAGGGAGCCACGGGGTGCCCGGGGCCTACCTATCCCACATACGCCTATGTGGAGTATTCGCAGGTAGCGCCGTATTTCCAGATTGCCTCACAGTATGGTTATGCCAACTACATGTTCCAGACCAACCAGGGGCCGAGCTTTCCGGCGCATCAGTTCATGTTCGGCGGCACCTCGCAGCCGGGGAATGGAGTAGAGCCGGGCTGGTTTGTCGCGGAAAATGAGCCGACGCGATACAGCATCAATGGGTGCCCGTCGGTCGCAGGCACCATCATAGCCCTGGTCAATCCGGCCACGCAGGACGAGAAAACCAGCATCTTCCCCTGCTTCAATCACTCGACGATGGTTGACGTGTTCGCCGCTGCCACCCCGAAAATCACGTGGACCTATTACAACCCGGGCAACACGTCTTTGTTGACCGCGCCCAACTCGATGGAGGCGATCTGCACGGTTAAGGACGGAAAATGCACTGGGCCGTACTGGACCAAAGGCTCGACGAACGGATACGTCGACATCAAGCCGGCCGATGTTCTGACGGATATCAGCGATTGCAAACTTGCCAATGTGAGCTGGGTGATTCCGAGTTCGCTGGAGTCGGACCATCCCACAGGAACGGACGGCTCTGGACCCTCCTGGGTATCTTCCATCGTGAATGCCGTGGGCACCCAGCCGAAGTGCAAAGATGGAGAAACGTACTGGAACAATACCGTCATCTTGATCACGTGGGACGATTGGGGCGGGTGGTACGAGCACGTGGTACCTCCGGCATTGTCGTCGAAGGCTCCGGTGAATGCTGCTTCGTATGTCTACGGGTTCCGCGTGCCGTTGATGGTTGTGTCGGCATACACTCCGGCGGGAACGGTGAGCAATACGATGGGCCTGGACTTTGGGGCGATGCTGAAGTTCACGGAGGAGATTTTTAATTTGGGAGTGATTCCTCCGGGAGATTATGCGGATTCATACGCGAATGATGATCTGGGAGAATTTTTCCAGTTCAGCAAACCTCCGCGAACGTTTGAGAGCATTGCAGCTCCGGTGAAGAAGGAAGTGTTTCTGGATCCGAAGCGGCCGCAGGGGCCTCCGGATAACGACTGACGATATCCAGGTTAGCCGCGCCCGAATGCGCTATCAATCGGGAGCCTTGGCGGTATGCCTGAAGGCATACCCTGATACGAATCCCATAGACCAGGCCTGATGCGGATCCCGGGTGGAATCGGGAGACTAATCCTTCTCATTTCTTAATGCACCGACCACTGCGGGTCGTCTTCGGGCTTGACGATGCGGCCGTCGCGCATGTGGATGATGCGGTCTCCGTAGGCGGCGGCTTCGGGATTGTGCGTGATCATCAGAACCGTCTGGCCTAATTCCTGATTTGACTGGCGCAGCATTTTCAGAACGATGTTGGAGTTTTCCGTGTCGAGATTGCCGGTGGGTTCGTCGGCGAGGACGATGGCGGGCTGATTGACGAGGGCGCGAGCCAGGGCTACGCGCTGCTGCTCGCCGCCGGAAAGTTCGTTGGGGCGATGGTTGAGGCGCTTGGTTAATCCCAGTAGATCGCAGATGCGCGCGAAGAAAGCGGGATCGCGGCCGTTGGTGCCGGAGATTTCCTGCGCGATGGCGATGTTGGAACGGGCGTCGAGCGTGGGCAGCAGGTTGAATTTTTGAAATACGAATCCGATTTTGCGCTTGCGCATGTTGGTGCGCTCGGCGTCGGAGAGTGCGGCGAAGTCGTCGCCATCAAGGATTACTTTGCCGGAATCGGCGCGGGTCAGTCCGCCGAGCATGTAGAAGAGCGTGGACTTGCCGCTGCCGGAGGGGCCGACTACGGTGACAAATTCTCCTTTTTGTATAGCGAAGGAGATGCCGCGAAGCGCGGGGACGTCGATTTTTCCCACGCGATAGGTTTTGTGTAGATCAATCGCTTCGATGAATGCTGGCATGCTTTAGTTGAGTTTACACGATGGAAAGCACATTCACCGCCGAGCATGCAGAGTGCGCCGAGAACTACTAAAACGAGAACTATGAAAACGAGAACTACGAAAAAAGATCAAGAGTTTTATCGGCGTGCTCGGAGTACTCCGCGGTGAGATATTTCAGGCTACGCCTTGGCGGGGTGAGAAGTGATGGCGGTCTTGTATTTTTTTTGGGCCACGCTTTCGGACCAGCAGGAGGCGGATTCGTTCCAGCAAGTCCGCGGGTGCGTACATTCCGCGGGCCAGGAATACGTCTGCTTGTGATTCATGATCGTAGACGCGGACCTTGCTGGAGATGAGAATCGCCGGAGTCTGCGGCGAAAGTTTTTTGATGGCGGCGATCAGTTGCGGGCCATCGAGGCCGGGCATGGCCATATCCGTGACCACGAGATCGACGCCGCCCTGCTTGAATCGGTCGAGGGCTTCTTCGCCGCGGGAGTAGCTGGCCACGCGGTAGCCGCGGGTCTCAAGCATGATTTTGCGATAGGAAAGAGATTGTTCGTTGTCGTCAACACAAAGGATCGTGCGTTTTGGTTTCATTCACCGCCTGGAAATCCGCTGGTTGCCGGCTGGCCAGTTGCCGACTCTGCGGAATTTTTCTCTGTTCGTGAAGAATGGAAGAGCGAAATGAATCCTATCGGTAAGCGCACGCTCTGTAAAGTAGCGTCGAAGCAAATGGCAGAGTTTGGCTATTGACTTTTTTCGATGGTGGCAGAAGCCGCGATTCTGCTTGGCTTCGAGATGGCACGTTAGAGGTAGACTTCACCGCGCATGATTTCAACCGAGTTGCCGCCGACGCGCACGTTGACTACGCGGTTATCGGTGCTCTTGCCATCGGCGCTCTTGCCAGCGCTGCTCTTGCTATCTGCGCTCTTGCTATCGAAAGACGCGCGAACAAAAATTCGGCTCGGCCGTTTCATCTCGATGCCTTGTTCGATGAGGACGCGCTCGTCGGGCTTGGCCACGCCGTGCGCCACCATCCATGCGGCGGTGCAGCCCGCGGCGGATCCGGTGGCCGGGTCTTCTCCGTTGTAGAAGAGCATGCGGGCATGCAGGCGCGCTTCGCGATCGACAGTCTCGCGGGTGACGAAATAAAAAAACCTTCCCGCGGTCTTGGAAAGATATTCGGCGGCGCGGTTCAGGTCGATCTTGAGATTCTGAATCACCGCCAGCGATTTCAGCGGAGTTACAGTGTGCGCGATTCCGGTCGAGATGGTTTCGATGGGCAGGGAGTCGTCGAAATCTTCGGGGCGCAATCCAGTTGCGCGGGCTACGGCTTCGCGACCGTGCTGCATGACGAAGGTGGGATTGATCTGCGTCATCTCGCCGAATGCGGGTTGTCCGTTTGAGTCTTCGAAGCTCACTGGAACTTTGCCGACGTTCAACTCGAGCACGACTTCTTTCTTGCCGTTCTTTGTTTCTTCACCCCGGCTGCGCAGGGCAAAAGCCGTGCCCAGCGTGGGATGTCCCGCGAACGGCAGTTCTTCCTGCACGGTGAAGATGCGGACTCGGATGCCTTGCTCGCGCTCGATGGCGGGGTCGCGAGGAAGAATGAATGTGGTTTCGGAGAGATTCATCTCTTTCGCAATGGATTGCATTTCGGCGTCGGTCAGGCCGCGTCCGTCGGAAAACACTGCCAGCGAATTGCCCTCGAGCGGACGGGCGGAGAAGACATCCCACTGGGTCATTGCCAGATGGCGGGTTGGTTGGCTCATAAAATTTGTTCCCGCGGAGAGTTGGAATAACAATGTTCTCGAAGGATTAAGGATGCGGGTCTCGGCTTCGCCGATGCAGAATTTCGTTGGCAGCGTCGGCAAAAATCTTCAACCACAGAGGCCACGGGATCACACAGGTAAAGCAACGGCCTCGCGGTTGACAGGGCTTATCCGGGCTTCTATCCTAACTTGGTGTTTTGCCCCGACAATGCCGCGTGTTGTTGCATGTGTTCACCGCCATGTGGGTAGGGAGCAAACCAAATTTCTTCCAACCCACCCGGCGGCGCGGGTGGGTTTCGTTTCCACGCGAAGTTCATCTGCGTTGAGCACTCCGGCTGGCCAAGTTTTGCCGCTTCGAGCAATCGAATTCACAAGGAGAAAAATATGAGCACCGCAACTGTGAGCGAGACCACAGGCAGAATCCCCCGCATCAACGACACCGCGCCTGATTTCACGGCTGAAACTACGCAGGGCCCGATTCATTTTCATGAATGGATCGGCGATGGCTGGGCTATTTTATTTTCCCACCCCAAAGATTTCACTCCGGTGTGCACCACAGAACTCGGCTACATGGCGGGCTTGCAGCCGGAATTCGCCAAGCGCAACACGAAAATTATTGGTCTGAGCGTGGACCCGGTGAGCAGCCACGGCAAGTGGGCTGCGGACATTGAAGAGACGCAGGGGCACAAGGTGAACTATCCGATGATCGGCGACCCCGAGTTAAAGATTGCGAAGCTGTATGGCATGTTGCCTGCTGAAAGTGGGACCACTTCCGAGGGCCGCACGGCTGCGGACAACGCGACTGTGCGCACAGTGTTTGTGGTGGGGCCCGACAAGAAGATCAAACTGCAGCTCAGCTATCCGATGAGCACTGGGCGGAACTTTGACGAGGTGCTGCGCGTGCTCGATTCGATGCAGCTCACGGCGAAGCACAAAGTGGCTACGCCGGTGAACTGGAAGCAGGGCGATGACGTGATCATTCTGCCTTCGGTGTCGAACGATGAAGCGCAGCAGAAATATCCTGGGGGATGGAAGTCACCCAAGCCGTATTTGAGAATTGTGCCGCAGCCAAAGTAACTGTGGCATCGGTAAAGTCGACGTTCACATTAGGGGGAGTTTCGTTCATGCGAGTGTTCGCTGCGCTGGTCTTAGGGATGATTGTGGGCGTTGCGGCGATCGCGCTCGGCGTTTACTTTTATTTCGCGACGGGGCGGGCTCCGGTGGGAACTTCGGAGCCACCCATGCCGTTTGAAAAAAAGTTGGCACAGGCGGCTCTGAATGCGAGAGTCGAACGCGATATGCCGAAGACCGTTCCGATTCAGCCCGACGAACCCAACCTCGCGGCCGGTGCCACGCTTTACCGCGAGCATTGCGCGGTTTGCCACGGACTGCCGGGGCAGAAGAAAACGTCGATCGCCAAGGGAATGTATCCGCATCCTCCGGAGTTGACGGAAGGCAAAGGCGTCACCGACGACGAGCCGGGAGAGAGTTACTGGAAGGTGGCGAATGGCATTCGCCTCACGGGCATGCCGGGCTTCCGCTCCACATTGTCGGAAACGCAGATGTGGCAGATAAGCCTGCTGGTGGCGAATGCCGACAAGCTTCCGAAGCCAGTCGCAGACGCTCTCGCTGCTCCCGTCGCGGCCGACCCAGCCAAGACTGCAGCGCCGGCGCAGTAAGCACAGAAGTTTCTGGGAAGTTTCTGCTTCACGGAAGCGCATGCGATCCGGTGATCGCCCCGGTCTTCAAAACCGGCGGGCGGCAGGTTTTCCTGTCGCCGGTGGGTTCGACCCCCACTCGCTTCCGCCATTTTTCGACAACCTAATGTCCGATCACTTCCGTGAATATAATCAAAATTCGCCGAAGCTGTTGCCATCCGCGCGTTCGCGATTCGTAACAAATCCAACAGAGCCCAGCGTGCCGCAATTTCCTATGCGGTTACTTGTTCAGGTTCTCCCACTTGGCCAAGACCTGATCTTTGTCAATGAGAATTCTGGTCGCATCCGGAACATCCTTGGACTGATCCAGGTCAGCTCGAATACATTGGGCTGTGGCTGCATCCGACGCGCGCGGGGGATCGTTTGTGAAATTGGGATCGAGCTTGATGCGACAAACTGCGCGAGCAAATTCGTACTCGTGCCATCCCGATTCTCTCGATAAATCCCGAATCCGAATGGCATTGTTTAAGAGATTGATGGCGCTCTTCCAGTCGTCACCGGGGGTGGTAGGATCTTTGCTTTTTCCGATGAGAGCAAGCGCGTACTGACCCCTGTTCCGATGAAAGATTCCTTGTGAATCCGCATCGACCAGCGCCTGGAGAAGGGGAAGCGAGCGCTGGTTGACATCTTCTGTGGACGACTTGCGATATTGCTCCGCCTGGAGGAAAATCCGCATCCTCGCCACTGGGGAAGCGGTCTTGACGGCGTCCATCATGATCGAGCGCGCCTGATCATCTTGCGCTGGGCGCGCGTTCAGCCACCGATTCACCAGTTCCATAGCCGAGGCATCGCCCGCCCCATCGGCGGTCACTGCGTCTTCATATCGCGTCCACAGATAGCCGTAGAGGAGGCCGCAGGCGGAAAAAAATGCCATGATGGCCAGGGCAATTGCAGGGTTAGCGGGCTCCGCCGTGCCTTTTACAACTCCCTCCGCCATCGTGCCCGCGAGGTTCCAAGTCAGATGGCGCAGGCTGGCTAGTTGAACCAGGCCGGCTCCTAGAATTACTTTTGTAAGCCAGTCCGCAATCTCCACCAGGTTCGTCGGGGGAGTCACGTTCGACGGTTGACCGGGTGACTTTTGAGAATTGTCGGTCGGGTGAAGACCGAATAGATAACCCAAGAGCACTCCGGAGATAAAAGCGGCTCCCGCGACCAGAGTCCCGTAGCCGATTGCTCTCGCCACAATGCCTTGGCCCCAGTACTCGTACCGGGTTGCCATTGAAATGATAGCCAGGATGCCGACCATGACCAACAACAGCAGCCTTTTGAGAGCCTTGCAGTACGTGTCGGCCGCGATCGAAAGTTCGGCGGCTGTATTTCTATCCCGCCACCAGCGCCAAAGCGTTAGAGCTAACAGCAGTAGCAGCGTTCTAAGACTGGCTTGGGCCGCCAGCCAGTTCTGGCTCTGTTCTGCCCAGACGAGAATCACCAGCAAAATAAAGCCTGCGCTTATTGTCAAAAGCCAGAAATACCTGGGTACTTTCGTGGTCACGCTCGATCCCGTGCCGCTTTCGCCGAAAAAGGAACCGGCAGAAGAATCTCCGGTCGCCCACAGAACCGGAATCCGGAGATGCAATGGAGTTTTCACAGTAGCTCCCGATGCCCACCGCCCCAGCTGACTTAGACGGATGACTCCCATCAACTGGGCCCATCGCTTTTACCACCATCCTGCCTTGGTCGGTAGAAAAAGAGATTTTTGTTCTGAATTTGTAACAAGCGCTTTATCGAGTGCGGTTCGGGCCAAGGGACTGACAGAAGCTGCGCTGTGCCGAGCTTCTAAGAATGACCCCTCCAATCCAACTTTCAGGGTATACTGCATAGCCTATGGACTTACTAGACATAAGGCATCCACTGACGACACGTGCGCTGGCCGTTGCGGCGTTTCTGTTCATCGCTCTTGCAGGCTACGCGTCAGACGAACCGAAGGCCGCCGCTGACAGCGCGCCGAAGGTCACCGTTCTCCAGAACAGTCCTGGCCAAGCCGATGGGCTTATCTTTATCGCGCCCAAAGGCGCGGGCATTGGCGGCGGCCCTCAGCCCGGGCCCGTCGGCCCTGAAATCGTGGACAGCAGTGGCCATGTCATTTGGTTCTCGCCTGTGACCAACGGTCAGGTTGCGGCGGACTTCCGCGTTCAGTCTTATCTTGGTAAGCCCGTTCTTACGTGGGCGCAGCAGAGCAACTTCGGGAAACTTGCTGGGGCCACATCGGTGAGCTACATCGCCGACGACACGTATCACGTTATCGCCACCGTGAAGGCCGGCAACGGACTCAACGCGGATGCTCATGAATTCTTGCTTACGCCGCAAGGTACGGCGCTCATCACCATCTACGACGTTGTGACGGCCGACCTGTCATCGGTTGGTGGATCGAAGAACGCACCGGTGTGGGAGGGGTCGATCCAGGAAATCGACGTGGCAACCGGCAAAGTGATTTTCGAATGGCGCAGCCTGGGCAAGGTTGGGTTGGACGAGAGTTACTGGCCACTGCCAGATTCGTCGACCGCGGCCTGGGACTACATCCACATCAACGGCATCGCGCTCGATGACGACGGCAACTTGCTGCTCTCGGCGCGCCACACTTCAACCATCTACAAGCTCGACCGGCACACCGGCGCGGTGATCTGGCGCCTCGGAGGCAAGAAGAGCGACTACCGCTTCGGGCCGGGTGCCGCTTTCTCTTTTCAGCACGACCCTGTGTTTGCAGGGCCCAATACGCTGCGCATATTCGACAACGAAGTGAATCCCAAGCCGGTCATGCCCGCGTCGCGCATCATCTGGTTGAAACTGGATCCTTCGGCGAAGACTGCCACGCTGATCCGCTCCCTTGATCACCCCGATCACCTTTCAGTGCTCTCGCAAGGCAGCGCCCAACCGCTGGACAACGGCAATACGTTCGTGGGATGGGGTGAGCCGGGACGCTTCTCGGAATTCGACGCCAATGGCCACTTGATCTTCGACGCTACTCTACCTAAGGGCTACGACAGCTACCGCGCCTACCGCTTCCGCTGGCCGGCCCATTGATCCTTGGCCGTTTGTGCGCTGAATTATGCAAGAAAATTTATGCACAATGTCCCAGCCGAATACATCGGCAGTTTCACGCGCTGCCGGCGTTGGTCAAGCCTTCGACAGCATCCTTCAGCGTAGGAAAAGCCAGAAAGAACGGCTCCAGCTTTGTAATCTCAAACAACTGCCGCACACGTGGAGTCACTCCGCTCAAGGCCATCCGCTTACCGGATTTCTGCGAACTCACATAAATTCCAACGAGAGATCCCAGTCCGACCGAATCCATATAAGGAACGAGGCTCAGATCGAGAATAATCGTTCCCGCATTTTCCGAGCGCACAGCATTCTGAAACGGTTGCGCCGTCGCCGCCGTCAGCGGCCCGGTCAAGCGTAGCACGCGTTCGCGGTTCGCGCCTTCAAACCGTTCGATGGTCATCGGCTCTGACAGCATGCGAAATCATCTTCCTCAAATAAGGCATTCTCGGGCGGTGGGCTACTTTGAAATTCTCCGTGGCCAAAATTTGTAGAGCACGAAAACTATCCCAGAAATCCCCAAGACGCAGCCGATTATGAGCCCTCCGCCTACAACCATTACCCCATCGCCGAGTCCAATGTCTTTGGGATTTGGGACTACTAAATGCGTCCACACAAAGTCAATCGCCACGAAGCTGCTTACGAAGAGAATGCCTCCTGTGACTAAGGAACAAGCGATTACCAGAGCGCATTTGGCGAATGCCTTCATCTACGCCGCTCTTTCTTCCTCCGTTGCAATGAAGGTAGCCCACACCCATCCACTGCTCACACCCTCACACCGAGATCGCGCGTCAGTTCCAGTTTCAACCGCTTCTTCACATCGTTATCCACAAACATAACGCCGTGATGCTGGCGCACGGGATGAATCTCCGTACCTTCCATACACGCGCTCGATTCCGGCACGGTGCCATCGCCGGCCATTTCGTAGACGGCGCCGACCCTGCGGCATAGTCCGAGCGGGTCGCATTCGATGCGAATCCGCGTAGCCGTTTTCAGTCCGTACCCGAAGATGCAAACCGTAGGCACGCTCGATCGAGTACCGAGTTCGGCGCGGAACTCGCGGGCCGCAGCCAGAAGTCCGCGACTCGGTTCCGGCAGCCAGTTATTGTTCGCCAGCACATCCAAATCGGTTCCGGCCGCAGTGAACACGCTCGGATAATTCGGCAACAACTGATAAGTCGACGGCCACGTTGCCATCGCCTCGCGAAACTTGCGGTCGAGCAATCCCAGCGGAGTGATGTTCATGCCTTCCATCATCGTCACCAGAGTTTCCGGCGCGCCGGCATGCGGACCACCCATAAGCACGAGCCTGCCAACTTTCTTTGCGCCGCCGAGCCGCTCAACATAATAGCGGCTCACCAGGCACCCTAGGCTGTGCGCAAGAATCGTAATCGGAGCCGTAACCTTCCATCCCTCAATTGCCGCGCCCAGCTTGCGCGCCGTCACGCGCGCGTCCTGCCGCGAATCATAAGCAAACTCCAGCAGGTCGCGGCCACGCTCATATCCCAACTCTTCCACCAGATAATCGCTCAGCGCGCCATATTGCTGCAGCTTAATGAAGTTCGGGATGATGACCACTTCATCCAACAGCCCGCGCGGTTCAAGCTCGTTCGACATGGCCAACTCTTCCACGTGCGCCAGCAGGTGGCGAAGATTAGGCCAAACCAACTGGCTGCCACGCCAAAGCTTGGAACCTCCAAGGCCGGGAATGACCACGACCGGCCGCCGCGCTGGCTTCTGCGCTTGATCAACGATGGTCAAATCCTCGCCGGAGAACACCGCCTTATAAATCAAACGCGCATCGCCGATGCGAATCGCGTCGCCATCCGCCAGCAAATGTTTATCGATCTTCACGCCGCCGACGAGCGTGCCGTTGCCGCTATTCAAATCCTGAATCAAGAAGCCTTCGCCGCGGCGCTCAATGCGCGCGTGGCGGCGCGAAACCCCCGGCCGGTCGAGCACAAGATCGTTATCCGGAGAGCGCCCAATCGCCAGCGTCTCGCGGTCGAGCGCGACCTCCCAGGTCTTGTCAGCTACGTGCACCGCCAGCCGCGCCGTATCGGTTTCCTGAACTTCCATTTTCAGCGAAACCTGAGAGAGTGCAACGTCCATGTCGGCGTCAGAATCGATCCGCGTCCGCTGATCATCGGATTCAGACACGCCAGTTTCAAAGACCGCGGTCACGCCGCCCATCGCGACCGTGTCACCGGGCCTCAGCAGTCGCCGCTCAACGCGCACACCGTTAATCCAGGTTCCGTTCGGTGAGCCGGCATCGATCACAGTGCAGCCTTCCGCATTGCACTCAATCAAGGCATGCCTGCGAGAAACTTTCGGGTCGCGCACCACAATGTCAGCAATCGAAGAACGGCCGACGGTCACGCGAGACTTCGATAACGTGAATTCCTCTCTGCGGCTCCCCGGCATCAGCAGGACGAGCCTCCCGTAATTTCCCGGAACCAGCGCCCCGCTCCCCGAACCCGACCCGCCCAACTCGTGATCGTCCATAGAGATAGCTTAACTCAGTGCCAATATTTTCAACCATCGATGGTGTCATCCCTTCGACAAGCTCAGGGCAAGCTCTGAGCGAAGTCGAAGGGATCTTCGCTACGACGCTGACTGCCCGGCCGTCTGCGAAGTGGAAATGTCTGTGGAAATCTCCCCCGCGCACATAAATTTTCGGCATTTCCTGAAATCCAAGGGGTGTATGATGTGGTTCCTATAGCAGACGAAAGTCCGGATGCGCCTTGCGGAATCGCAATCGGCCTTAGCTAGTGAGGGACGACCATTATGGCAATCAATCAATCATCTGGAGAAGAGCCGCGTCCAGCGGCAATCGAGAAAAAACCGTACGAGAAACCGGGCTTCCGCTACGAGCAGGTCTTCGTGATCTCGGCGCTGACGTGCGGCAAGATTTCTCCAACGCAGGGCTCATGTACCAGTCTGAAGGTGTCATGAGCTTGTTGGGTCCTATTGCGGCCGATGCTCACCGATTGAAGTGCGAACTCGCATGCGAAGTTCTGCGCTCATTCGGCAGTCTTCGTTTTTCAGCCACAGGTTGGAGCATGCTGCCGGCCATTTGGCCGAGTGACACGCTGGTGGTCGAGCGCGTCAGCGCAGATCAAGTCAAGGTCGGAGAGGTCGTGCTTGTCAGAAGGAATGGCAGGCTGTGTGCCCATCGCATCGTTTCCCGCGAAGAAAACTCCGGAAGTCCCGATTGGATAACCCAGGGCGATGCGATGCCCATGCCCGATCCGCCCGTGAAAGAGAGTGAGTTGCTCGGGCGTGTCAACTACGTCATTCGGGATGGAAGGTGCGTCGCGATGCGCTCGAAGTCAAGTGTGGCTGCGAAACTCACAACAAAAGTAGTGCGGCGATCTTTTATTGCAGCGCGCGCTCTCGTCTATCTGCATCGCACGATTCCAATCTCAGCGAAATCCGAAACAAGGGAATCAGTTCTGCAATGCCAGGGTTAGCGTGCCAAGGGTTAGCATGATAGGTTTAGCCACACAAGTCGAGCGCGGCAGCGTGGTGATCGCGATCGGTGGCGTCGCCGTCCGCGTGAATACCGCCGATGCAGATTTTCTCGCGATGCTCGAAGAACGCTACGCCGGCTTCGTCACCGCGGAAACCGGCGCGGATGCCAGAGCCGAATTCGATTTCGATGTCGAGCTTGTGCCGCCTGCGTTCGCCGATCCCGACGCGGACTTAAGCGTAGCCTATCGCTCAGGCCGCTGGTTCATGCAGCGCGGCGATTTCCGCGCCGAATTGGACCCCGCATCGCGGCGCGGCTGTATCCGCCAGTCGGCAAACCCCTATTCCATCGACGCCGTTCTGCGCATCACCCATACGCTCGTGCTCGCGAAGCGCGGAGGATTTCTTTTGCACTCCGCCAGCGCGATTCGCAACGGTAAAGCATTTCTCTTCGCCGGCGTCTCGGGAGCAGGGAAGACGACGATCTCGCGCCTGGCCCCGCCCGACGCGACTCTTCTTACCGATGAAATCTCGTACGTCCGCAAAATACATGACTCCGCAAACGGCGAGTCTTACGTCGCGTTCGGCACGCCCTTCACCGGAGAACTGGCGAAGCTCGGCGAGAATACCTCAGCGCCGGTAGCCGCGTTGTATTTGCTGGCGCAGGGTCCCGAGAATCGCATCGACCCGGTAACCACGTCCGACGCGGGACGCGAACTTCTGGCCAACATGCTTTTCTTCGCTGAAGATTCGGAAATGGTTCATAGTGCGTTCCAAGCGGCGTGCGACTTCGTCTCTCGCGTTCCGGTTTACCGGCTCACCTTTGTGCCGGACGCGCGCGTTTGGGAACTGATCGGATAAAGATGATCGGATGACAATGAATAAGAAAATCTACATAGCGCGCAGCCCTCGAATCGCCGCCCGCATGTTAGGCCAAGAAATGCTGGTAATGTCAGGCCAGGGATCGACGCTCTTCACTCTGAACCCGACCGCAACCATTCTCTGGCAGGCCGCCGACGGCGCCACACCACTCGACCAGATCGTCGAGCACCGCATCTGCACAGAATTCCAGGTACAGCCCGAAGAAGCCCTGCGTGACGCCGAATCGCTCGCCGAAGACCTCGCCAAGCACGGCATCCTGCAGATCTCAGACCAGCCAATCCCCAAGCCGGTCGCGTCAGTTCACTCGTCGCAACAACCCGAGTCTCAACCCGAGTCGCAGCCGAGGTCGCTAAAACGATGAGTGCCTTAATGCAGGAGATGAGCAACCGCGCGCTCGAACTCGGCGTGCCTTTCAGCGTGCAACTCGATCTCACCTACCGCTGCAACGAGCAGTGCATTCACTGCTACCTCGATCACCACGATCACGGCGAGATGACCACGGTCGAGATTAAGCACCTGCTCAAGGAAATGGCCGAGGCAGGTGTTTTCATCCTCACGTTAAGCGGCGGCGAAATTTTTCTGCGTAAGGATTTCTTCGAAATCCTGGAGTATGCGCGCGACCTCACCTTCTGCATCAAGCTCAAGACCAACGCCGTGCTGATTCGCGAAGCGCAGGCTGCCCGTCTGCGTGATCTCGGCGTCGAGTCGATTCAAGTCAGCATTTATTCGCACAAGCCTGAGGTGCATGACGCGATCACCAAAGTTCCAGGGTCGTTGCGGCGCTCGATCAAGGCAATTCGCTTTCTGAAGGCGCAGGGTTTGAAGGTGATTGTAGCCAACGTCCTGATGAACCAGAACATGCAGGATTATCAGGACGTCCGATCACTGGCGCACGAAATCGATGCCGAATACACACTCGACCCAACGATCACTCCGATGATGGATGGCGACCGCGCAATTCTCGACCTGAACGCAGGAGAACCGGCGCTGCGCACTCTGTTCCGCGACGAGACGCTCGTCGGCAACGCCGAAGAATTCTGCGCCCCGCCGCCCGCGCCCGATGAAGACAGCATGGAGTCGTTGCCCTGCAGCGCCGGCCACACCGCCTGCTACGTTTCTCCCTACGGAGAGTTTTATCCCTGCGTGCAGTTTCCCCTGTCGTGCGGCAACGTGCGCCAGCAGCGCTTCATCGACATCTGGCGCAACTCCGAGCAATTGAAAGAGGTCCGCTCGATTCGCCTGCGCGATCTTTCAAGTTGCTCGCAGTGCGCGCACGGTTCCACCTGCACTCGCTGCCCCGGCCTAGCGTACCTCGAAGGCAATATGCGCGGCCCCTCCACCGCCGACTGCGAGAAATCCTTCGCCCGCACCGGAATCCCCTCAAAGAATCTGCTGGCGAAAAAAGAGCAAGCTTCGCCCGCGCGCCTCGTGCAGATCCAGCTAGTACCAACAATCACCGGCAGCAGATTGTCCAGCATGTCCGCTTCAGCTAATGCAGCGGGGGCGTAAAGTCCGCCAGAGGAGTCGACTGGAGGACGTCGTGATTTCACCACCTAAATGAGCGATAATCGCCTGTCCTCAGCAGTTGATTTCAGCAGTTGACGACCTGCGCTTCCGGGTAAAATGTTGGGGCAGTTTTTCTCAGTCTCCTCAATCATGGCACTCGCTTCGATAGTCGGGCTACGGAACCAGATTCATGCTGGGTGGAAGTGGTCCATGTCGCTATTGAAGCGAGACTGGACGCTTTCCGACTACCCAATCTCTATGCGTGAGCACGCTATTGATCCGGCCTATGTCGGTACACGTTTGAAACAGCACCGATACTCGGCCTCGATAGTGAACTGGTGGGTTATCAGTGGCGGCGGTAATACGAAGGGGGAGACGCTGGAGGAATTGCAAAAGAGGTTTGCTGCCGAAAATGCCAGGAGAGCGGACGAACGCAGGGCGCTCCCTCGACCCGGGACACACGTGCCCATCGAGTTTGCTTCGCGGGAGCGCGTCGACGCTCATCCTGAGCTAACCAAAGATTTCGTCCGCCGCGTGCTGAACCTCGATTGGGCTTGGATTTCCGACAAATCGAGCCTATGGGACTTTCACGCCTCAGACGACAATCGAGTGCTGATTGCCAAAATCAACGAGGTCTACGGCGTGGATGTCTCCGACATCGAATCGGCAAGGCTGTCCGAGATTCTGGAACGCATCGCTGCCGCGCAACCTTCCTCATGATTGGCGATGAATCGCGACAGCGCTCACAACCCCAAAAATCGATTCCCCTAAACCGTCGGTCGACTACCCGGAAACCGAACTCGCTAATGCTAGGTCCCCGCCGATGCTGCCCCAACTGCACGAGACCAACCAATATATGAACAGCGACCGTGTGACATCTAACCTTGCGCCGCAATCCGACTTAGTCCGATAATCAAGCCAAATACCCACACGCTCTTTGACAATCGAAAAAGCCTGGCTAAGTCCAATCGATCCAGGATTTTGCAGTCAAGTTCTTTAGAATCAGGATTTTAGCCGGACCAGAAGCAGATCAAAGGTCCGTAAGTAGCTGATTCAAAGGAATTAAGCGGATTCGATCCGAAATTTTTTACACCCGGATCTCGATGCCAAAGGCACAGACACCACAAGCCCGAGCCAACTATATTTTGAGCCGAGGGTTGCGTTGCGAAGCGGTCCGTCTTTCCGCTGACCCTCCTGCTTTATACTGCTTCGACCCATGGCCAACATTCTCTACGGAGTCAACGGCGAAGGCGCCGGCCACTCCACTCGCGCGAAGGAAGTCCTCACTCATCTGCGCAAGCAAGGTCACACGCTCCACGTAGCTTCGTTCGATCGCGGAATGCGCAACCTCAGCGATCAGTTTGAAGTCACCGAAGTTTTCGGCTTCCGCATCGCCTATGTGAACAATCGCGTGCGCTACAAACGCACGCTGGCCAACAATCTGTTGACGATGCGCGAGGCCGCGAAGAGTGTGCACCAACTCAGGCACTTGATGTCGACCTGGAAGATCGACCTCGTCATCACCGACTTCGAGCCTCTGAGTTGCCACGTCGGCCACAGAATGGGGCTGCCCGTCATCTCAATCGATAACCAGCATTGCCTTACAAATGCTGCGGTATCCTATCCGCGGCAATACCAGCGCGATGCCGCGGCGGCGAAGCTTGTAACGCGGCTGATGACTCCGCACGCCGACGCTTACCTCGTCATTTCATTCTTCACTGCGCCCGTGAAGAAGCGAAACACGTTTCTGTTTCCCCCGCTGCTGCGCCAGGAGATTCTCGAAGCGACCCCGACGCAGGGCGAACACGTACTGGTCTACGTAACCGCACCGGCGCCAGCGCTGGCGAAGACATTGAGCGCAGTGCGCGAAACGCTTTATCGCCTACGGCTTCGGCCGCGATGGAACGGAAGGCAACATCGTTTATAAGAAGCCGTCACTCGATGGATTTATGCGCGACCTCACCAGCGCCAAAGCGATCGTGGCGAACTCCGGATTCTCGCTGGTGACGGAAGCCCTGCATCTCGCAAAGCCCTACCTCGCAGTCCCCGTGGACCACCAGTTCGAACAGATCTTCAATGCCTACTGGCTGCAGAAAATGGGATACGGCGCCTATTGGGAAGACTTGAATAAAGAGCGCGTCGAGTCTTTCCTCTACAACCTGCCGGTCTTTAGAGAAAGGTTGGCGGACTATCCGCGGCAAGGCAATGGCGCGCTGTTGGCAAAGCTCGACACGCTGATCGCCGAACACACATCGTCTTAGTCTCTCGATCAGGCAACGAGGGCAAAGATTTGTAGCGGCCAGCTTCTCCGCAAACTTTTTTATCCTTTCGTCTTCCGCGAAACGTCTCAGTCGTGCGAAATTAGTGCATGCCTCTCGTCGTTCGTCCTTCTAAAATTCATTCGGTTGGAGTTTTCACTACAACGGCGGTTCGCAAAGGAACGCGTCTTGTCGAGTATGACGGTCCGCGCATCACGCCGGAGGAAGCCGACCGGCTTTACGATGAAGCGCCCCGCACCTACCTTTATGGATTAGAAGACGGCAAGACCGTAATCGACGGCGAGGGGATCGCAGCGTACTTCAATCACTCCTGCGATCCCAACTGTGAGATCGATGAAGTCAAAGGCCGGGCGTGGATCTTTGCGCTACGCGAGATTGCCGCCGGCGAAGAACTGCTCTGGGATTACAACCTTTACGACGATGACGATCCTGCGCCCTGCCACTGCGGTTCGCCGAAGTGCCGCGGGACTATGTATTCGCGAGAATGGATGGCCAAGCTGCGGCGCAAGGCGCGCCAGAAGAAGGCAAAGAAGCAAGCCGGGCGTAACTCTGCACGCAAATCCAGACGCATTTCGAAGTAAGAGTAATGCCGGCTCTTAAGCTCTCTTTACCGGAGCCTTCCCGTGTTCCCGCCAGCCTTCGATAATCAGATATAGCACTGGGATGAAGAACAGATTCAGGAATGTGGACATGATCATGCCGCCGAAGACAGTTGTGCCCACGGAGTGACGTCCGTTTTCACCCGCGCCGGTGGCGATGACCAGAGGCACGACGCCGAGAATGAACGCCAGCGAAGTCATGAGAATCGGACGCAGGCGAATCGCGGCTGCCTGTATGGCTGATTCAACTAGAGGGACTCCGCGTCCTCGCAGTTGCTCGGCGAACTCGACGATCAGAATCGCGTTCTTGCTCGACAGCCCAACCAGCATGACGAGTCCCACCTGGCAGAAAACGTCGTTCTGCAATCCACGTAACCATTGCGCTCCCAGTGCTCCAAGCAGAGCCATGGGCACGGCGAGCAACACAATGAACGGCAACACGAAGCTTTCATACTGCGCAGAGAGCGTGAGGTACACGACCACTACGCCTAATCCAAAGAGGATTGCCGTGGTTGCACCCGACTGCAATTCTTCAAGCGACAGTCCAGTCCAACTGTAGGTGAATCCTTGCGGCATCTTCTTGGCCAACTCGTCCATCGCGGCGATCGCCTGCCCGGAACTATTGCCGGGGGCAGCCGAGCCATCGATTTCCGCGGAGCGGAACAGATTGTAGTGGCTGATCACCTGCGGCGTTGTGGTCTGCGTGACGCTGATCAGATTGTCGAGTGGCACCATCGCGCCGCTATCGGAGCGCACATAGAACTGCTTCATGTCCTGCGCGTTGGCACGGAATTGCTTGTCGGCCTGCACGTAAACGCGATAGGAGCGGTTGTTGAAATCGAAGTCATTTACGTAGGAAGAACCCATGTAGACGCTGAGCGTGTCAGTGATCTGCGATAACGGAACATGCAGGCTCTTCGCCTTCTCACGATCGATGGTTACAAGATATTGCGGATCGTTCGCCGTGAACGAACTATAAAGTCCGACCAGATCTTTGCGCGCGAAGCCCTGGCGGATGATGCTTTGCGTAGTGCTAGCGAGTTCATCGAGCCGGTGCGCAGCCTGATCCTGTATGACGAATTGAAAGCCGCCAAATTGTCCGAGACCCTGAATGGCGGGCGGAAGCGTGGCAAACACGATCGCGCCCGAAATGCCAAACAGTCTGGGACGAACTCGGTTCACAATGGCTGTCGCCGTGTGCTGATCGCCTTTGCGCTCGGAGTAGGGCTTCAGCGGAACGAAGATGAGTCCCTGGTTCGAGGTACTGCCGGAAAATCCAAAGCCCGCAATCGAAAACGTTCCCTCGGCTTCCGTGACATCGCTCAGCATACCCGCCACCTGCCTACCAATCCCCTTCGTGTATTCGAGCGACGCTCCCGAGGGCGCCTGCATCACGATGATGAAATAGCCCTGGTCTTCATCGGGGACGAAGCCCGTCGGCACGCTTTTGAAGACAAGGTAAGTAAGTCCCAGACCGGCGACGAATACGACCATCATCGCCAGCCTGTATTTCAGCAGGAAACCCAACAGGCGACGGTACCAACCGGTCATGACAGTCACGCCGTCGTCAAACTTTTGCAACCACCACCATTTTTGCCGGTGGGGACCGCTCAGAAAAATTGCCGCCAGCACCGGAGCCAAGGTAAGCGCGTTGAATGCGGAAATTGCGATGGAGAATGCGATGGTCAGCGCAAACTGGCGAAACAGAATGCCGGTTGTTCCGGGAAAGAATGCAACCGGGACAAACACCGCGACCAGCACCAGCGAAGTTGCGATGACGGCGCTGGTAATCTCGGCGGTCGCGGCCGCTGCGGCTTTGTGGGAATCGTGTTCGCCCTCGGCGATGTGGCGCTCAATGTTTTCAATCACGACGATCGCATCGTCGACCACCAAACCTGTGGCCAGCGTGATACCGAACAACGTCAGAGTGTTGATGGAGAAGCCAAGCAACTTAATAAAGATGAAGGTGCCGATGAGAGAAACCGGAGTGGCGATGAAGTGAATCATCGTCGTCCTCCAGTCGCCGAGAAAGATGAAGATCACAAGGATGACCAGCAGAATCGCCGAGCCTACGGTGTAGACCACGTCGCGAATGGATTCGCTGACTGCGTCCGTGGTATCGAAGGCGACCTTGTAGTGCATTCCGGGAGGGAAGCTTTTCGAAAGCCGCTCGAGTTCTGCCAGCGCGCGCCGGTGAACATCGAGCGCATTCGCGGTGGAAAGCTGCGTAACGGCCATGCCGATTGCATCCTTGCCATCGAATTGCAGATCGGTGCCGTAGTCTTCCGCGCCCAACTCGGCTCGTCCCACATCCTTCAGGCGGACGAGCGTTCCATCGCTATTGGTCTTGAGGATGATGTTTTCGAATTGGCTGGGCTCGCTCAAGCGTCCGACGGCGCGAACGCTGATCTGGTACTGCTGTCCCTCAGGGGCGGGTTGCTGGCCGACCTGGCCGGCAGCGATTTCCACGTTCTGCTCCGAGAGCGCGCTGACCACGTCGGGCGCAGTGAGAGCGCGACCGGCGAGGCGCCCGGGATCGAGCCAGAGGCGCATGGAATATTTGCGCTCGCCGAAGATGATGACGTCGGCGACGCCCGGAATACGTTTGAGCGAATCTTTGACGTACACATCGAGGTAGTTGCTGAGGAATAGCGTGGAGTACGTATTAGCGTCGGCCTGGATGGCGGCGCCGAAGACGAAGTTCTGCGAAGTTTTTGCCGTGGTTATGCCAACATTTTTTACAGCGGCGGGCAGGCGACCTTGTGCGGTGTTGACGCGGTTTTGAATGTCGACCGTCGCGAGGTCGGGGTCGCGATTCAGATCGAACGTGGCGGTAATGGTGCTCGAACCGTCGTTGCCGCTGGTCGAGGTGATGTACTTCATTCCCTCAGCGCCGTTGATCTGCTGCTCGAGCGGAATGGTGACCGCGCTCTCGACTGTCTGCGCGCTGGCGCCGGTATAGAAGCTGGTGACGCCTACTTGCGGCGGAGCCAGATTTGGAAACTGAGAGATGGGCAGCGTGGGAATGACGGCCGCGCCCGCCAGAATAATCAGCAGGGCGCAGACTGACGCGAACACCGGGCGGCGGATAAAGAATTCAACGAACATAGAAGATCGGGCTTCGGGCTTTGGCTTTCGGGCTTCGGCAACGCGAGTAGCAATTAGCAGTTAGCAATTAGCACTCAGCAATTAGCACTCAGCATTCAGCCGGTCTGACAGGTTCTTTTGGCTCGACGACACCTTCCCGGCTAATTGCTAATCGCCAACTGCTTATTGTTTGAATCTCACAACCTAAGAGCGAGAGCCCGGAGCCCGAAAGCCGCAGCCCGCCTCTCTCAGCTTTGCGGAATCACGGGCGCGCCATCCAGCAGGAACTGCGTTCCGGAAATGATTACTTTATCGCCGGGCTTGAGGCCATCCTGAACTTCGTAATCGTTGCCTACCGTCTGCCCGACCTTGAGCGGTTTCTGGCGGGCTACGTACGATCCGCCATTCTGCGGTTCAGCGACGAAGGCGAAATACTGTCCTCCGAGCCTTGATACCGCTAGGATCGGAACCTGCGGGTTCTGGTGCGTGCCCCACACGATGCGCGCGTGGATAAACTGCGACTGCCGCAACGCGTCATTGCTGTTGGCGATGCGCGCCTTCACCAGCACGGTCTGTGTTGTGGTATCCACCTGCGGTGAGATGAAGTCGACGCGGCTATCGGCCAGCACCTTGCCTTCGCTATCCAATATCTGCACCGGCAGATTCATCTTGAGCTGCGCGGAGCGTTCAATCGGCACATAGAGATAGACTTCGAGGCTGCCGGGTTTATCGACGGTCGTTAACTGCGTGGTGACAGCGACGCGATCGCCGACGCGCACCGGAACATCTCCAACAATGCCGGCCCAGGGCGCCACCACCCTGTAGTAATGAAGTTGCACTTCCTGTTCACGGACCTGCGCTCCCAGCGAGTCGAGTTGCGCTTGCGCGTTGTCCATGGCGGACTTCACCTGGTCGAGTTCCTGCCGGCTCACCACGCCCGCCGCATAGAGTGATTGGGTGCGCTGGAACTGCTGTTTGGCGTAGCTCAAGCTCGCTTCCTGTGCGGCGCGCGAACTTTCCTGGCTGTTCACCGTGGCTTGCTGCTTGAGCGGATCGATCTCCATCAGCGGCGCACCGGAGTTAACGGACTCGCCGGAGTGCACCAGGATTTTGGTGATCTGCCCCTCGACTTGCGGCATGATGACGGCCGAATCGCGCGACTTCAGTGTGGCTACGTATTCGCTGGCGTCGTCTACTGCTGTGGCGCGGGCTTCCTGCACTTTCACCGGCATTGCATGCGGCCCACCCGCCTGAGCATTCGGCGAGGCCTTGCCCGAGCAGGCTAACGTGCTTGCGCTGGCAGCAAGTGCTACGAGTAGAAGACTCCGAATTAGAAGATTGCGAGGATTCACGGACATGAATTTACCATTTAACCATTTGATGAAAGGCGAGAAACCTACCCGGCCCCAGCCGACTGCGCCGCCAAATTAGACGAGTGCACAATCCCGGTATCAGCCTTCCGATAGAAGATTGCTGGGAGCGCCATTTGGACGCAAAATAATTGCTGGCCTCCGGGGAAGAAATGGTGAAGCGCAAAGAGGAAGCCGAAGCGAAAGGTGACCCACGTTAGAACCGCGGACTTTGTCCTTAGATACTCTCGCTTCTGCTACATTGTTGCGGATGAAGACTCCCGCCCAGCCTGCCCGCGGCTTTGCCAGCGACAACAATGCCGGCGTGCATCCCGAGGTTCTGGAAGCGATTGGCCGCGCCAACCAAGGCCATGTGATCGCCTACGGCAACGATGATTACACCCGTTCGGCGATCCAGAAGTTCGAAGAGCATTTTGGATCGGACATCGCAGTTTTTTTCACCTTCAACGGAACGGGCGCGAATGTTCTGAGCCTGCAGGCCCTGACGCGGTCGTTTCAGTCGGTGCTGTGCAGCGACTACGCGCACATCTATACCGATGAATGCGGCGCGCCCGAGAAGCACACCGGGTGCAAACTGATTCCGCTGCCGCATCGGGATGGAAAGATTACGCTGGAATCGGTTCGGCAGGCTTATCACGGGATCGGCGACCAACATCATTCGCAGCCGCGCGTCATTTCCATTACGCAGTGCACCGAGATGGGTACGGTTTACCAACCGGAAGAGGTTCAGGCGCTCGCTCGTTTCGCCCACGAGCATGACATGTTTCTACACATGGATGGCGCGCGAATTGCAAACGCTGCGGCCTCGCTCGGTCAAACACTCCGCGCGGCGTCGCGCGATCTCGGCGTGGACGCGCTATCTTTCGGAGGCACCAAGAATGGAATCCTGGGCGGCGAAGCCGTGGTGTTCTTCCATCCTGAACAGGGGCAGGACTTGCTCTACCTGCGCAAGCAGAGCATGCAACTGGCCTCGAAGATGCGCTTTGTCTCGGCGCAATTCGAGGCTTTGCTCACCGGCGATCTGTGGCGGCGCAACGCTGAACACTCCAACCGCATGGCTCGCGTGCTGGAAAGGGCAGTGAGCCACATTCCCGCGGTCAAAGTTGTGTGGAAGGTCGAAGCCAACGGAGTTTTCGTGCAGATTCCGCGACATGCGATTGAGAAGATTATGAAGCGGTACTTTTTTTATGTGTGGATCGAAGAGGAGTCGATCGTGCGCTGGATGTGCTCGTTCGACACTACGGAGGCGGACATTCGCACGTTTGTCGAGTTTGTCGCCGAGGCGGTGAAAGGGTGAGGAGACGTTCTTGATCGAGCTGGGTAGTGCCTCAGTGGCGCACTACCTCGAGCTGTTAGCAGTTGCTTTTTGCCCCACCTTTGACTAAATTTACTCTTCCCCCGCTGTGCGAGTCTTCAGCCGGGTTGTTTCATTCAGGAGTCGTGATGAGCCGGAAGTGGTTCAGCGTCCTTGCACTGATTGCCGCCGCGACCTTTTTCTTGAGCCTGTCCAGTTGCGGGTTCAACCAGCATCTGACTTCGATTTCGATTGCGCCTACGGGAGCGACGTTCGGAGCAGTCGATACCAGCCTTTTCGTAAACTTCACGGCCTCCGGAACCTACGCCCACCCGCCGGAAACCAAGGACATCACGACTCTCGTGACTTGGGTTTCTGATACACCGCAAGTCGCCACAGTTACCAGTGGCGGGGTGGTAAGCCCAAGTCTCGGCTGCGGAACGGCCAATGTTTATGCCACGTATTACGACAGCCCCAATCAAATCACCAGCAACTCCGCTTTTATCACAGTGGACGGGCCGGCTAGCCTCGGTTGCCCGCAAAGCGGCGCGCTCAGCAATCTGTCGGTGACGATTACGACTGGAACCGGCACTGTCACGAGTGCTCCTGCCGGTATTACATGCGGAACGGTCTGTGCAGCACAATTCACAACCGGTACCACAGTGGAGCTAACCGCCGCACCCGTCAGTCCCTCGACCTCGGTCGCGTGGACGAACTGCGATAGCAGCACGGGAACCGTTTGCACAGTGTTACTGCAGGCAGACCGGGTTGTGAGCGCGGCCTTCAACTAGCCTTAGGTCACTCGCCTTCGCTCAACAGCTTACCCAGCGTGGGCTTGTGCTTTTCCGTTTTCTTGTTTTTGTGAGGAACTATTTTCCCGGTCGGAGGCGCGCCAAGACGCTCCCGCGCCAACTCTTTTACGGCCTGCACCGTGTGGAACCGTTTTGCTTTTTTCTTGCGTGCCATTTTCCTGCCTACTCCGACATTCATGTTGCCATAGCATCTTGCCATAGCATGTACGGTATCGAACATGTAATAATCTTGCTTCATGGAAGAACGCGATTTTTTCGACGAGAGCACGCAGAAGAAACCGGCAACATTAAACTGTCCGCATTGCCACCAGCCCGCTGAGTACGAAGTCACCTGGGTGGTGCGCACCAAGAAGCGCCAGCTTGCCGGGCGCGCCGACGAGCGTGACCGCGCCCGCTTCGCCAAAGCACGATCCTACATGCTCCGCAAAGACGACCTGATGGCCTGCAAGAACATGCGGTGCCGCAAGCGGTTTGAGATTTCGGGAGTGCAGTCGGTGGTGTTTACGGAGTAATTGCGGCACTCTGATCTTCAGGCCTTCCCGTTTGCGTACAAACCTCAAAACGGGAATCGCTTGTCGAAGCGTTGATCCTTCCCGCCGATTCCGCTTCCAGCTGGGGCTCTCGTTGCGTGAAGATGAGGGGATTCACCACGCAGACCTTCATCGCCCGAAGAGAATTTATGTCCTCAAGTTCCGCAACAGCTCCTTCCTTTTTCTTTCAGAAGGTTGACTCCATCAGCGAGCAAGAACTGGACTCGCTGGCTTATGGGGTCATCCAACTCGATGCCGCAGGCACGGTGCTGCGATATAACGCCTACGAAGCGGATCTTTCGGGGCTTGCCCGGCAGCGGGTTGTGGGGAAGAATTTTTTCAAGCAAATCGCGCCTTGCACGGACATAAAGGAATTTTACGGACGATTCCAGAAGGGGATTGACGCCGGGGAATTACAGTGCACGTTCCGCTTTCACTTTGCGTTCAAGGAGAGCCCCTGCGACGTGACGGTCACGCTGTTTTATAACAAGCGCGACGAAACCGTGTGGGTTCTGGTGCAGCCCTTCGAATTCAAGAAGTAGAACCACGAAGGCACAACGGTCCGCGAATGAAAACGCTGGGATGGACGCACTCCGTGTGCATCGTGCTTCGATTGGTTCTCTTATCGTTCTTCTCTTATCTTCCTCACCCGTTCCGCAACCGCGTCATTTATACTTACCGGTTTGGCTTTTGGTCTCAGAGCCTGCCGGTAAGGAGTGACGTTTTTGAAAATTCTGGTTTGCATGAAGCAGGTGCCACAGAAGGATGCACCGCTCAAGCTCAACGAAACCGCGGCGTGGATCCGCGAAGACGTGTCGTATGAAGTGAACGAGCCGGACGCCTTCGCGCTCGAAGAGGCGCTGCGGCAAAGAGAAAAACATAAGGGAGAAGTGGTGGTCATCACCTCCGGCCCGGCGCGTGCCCAGCAAGTGCTGCGCGAAGCCCTGGCCAAGGGCGCCGATCGCGCGATTCATCTTGAAGACAATGCTTTCGTGGGACTCGATGCTTTCAACACTGCGAAGGCCTTCGCCGCCGCGATCAAAGATGAACAGTTCGATCTGATCTTTACTGGCCTGCAATCTGACGACTACGGTTACGCGCAGACAGGCGTCATCCTTGCCGAACTTTTGGGCTGGCCGCACGCCACGATCATTATGCAGATTGAGAAGAACGACACCGGCATCCGCGTGAAGCGCGAACTCGAAGCGGGATTTTTTCAGTTCGTCGACATGCCGCTGCCCGCCGTGCTCACGATTCAATCCGGCATCAACAAGCTGCGCTACGCCACGCTGATCGGCATCAAGCAGGCGAAGAATAAGCCCATCCGCAAGGTAGCGCTGGCGGAGGTGCAGTCGGCAATTGGCGAGAACCTGCAGAAGATCGAGCGCCTCTACGTGCCGCAGAAAACAAAGAAGACTGAACACATAGAAGGCTCGCCAGTAGAGATCGCAAAAAAGCTGGTAGACAAACTGCGCAACGAACTGCGCGTGCTGTAACGCCGGCAGCCTGCCCTGAGCGAAGTCGAAGGGCGCCTGCTGTTTTTATTTCAGCTAGAAGCTAGGAGCTAGAAGCTGCCTCATGCCCGATACCATCTTAGTAGTCGTCGAACAACGCGAAGGCAAACTCAACCGCGTCTCATGGGAGACCATCACCGCCGGACAGGCAATAGCAGCCGCTACCGGTTGGACGCTCGAAGCCGCCGTCGTCGGAGGCACAGCATCGACCTTCGCTGCCGAGGTCGCAGCAAAGAAGGTCGGCAAAGTCTATGCGGTCGAGTCTCCGAAGCTCGAACCTTACACGCCTGACGCCTTCGCCGCCGCGTTGAAGCAACTCCTCACTGCGAAGCAGCCTAAGCTCGTGCTCATGCCGCACACCTATCAGGTGCGCGACTTCGTCCCCAAGCTCGCGACTGCCATGGGACGCGCCGTCATCAGTGACTGCATCGGCTTCAAGCATGAAAACGGCAAGCTGGTTTTTACTCGTCAGATGTTTCAGGGAAAACTCGCCGCCGACGTCAGTTTTAATTCCGATGCTCCATGGTTTGCAACTTTTCAGAACGGAGCGTTTCGTGGCGACAAGGCCGAAGACGGCGCGAGTCCGGCTCCAATTGAAACCGTAGCGGCCGACATTGCCGACGGCGTCATTCGAAACAAGCCGCAGGAAGCATTCAAGGAAGCGAAGCAGGCTGTCGATCTAACGCAGGCCGAAGTGATTGTCGCGGTCGGCCGCGGGATCAAAGAGCAAAAGAACATCGAGATTGCCAAACAACTTGCCGATGCACTTGGCGCCGACCTAGCCGCCTCGCGTCCAATCTGCGACAACGGCTGGCTGCCGATGGACCGCCAGATCGGATCTTCAGGCCAGACAGTCGCGCCCAAGGTTTATCTGGCGCTCGGCATCAGCGGCGCGATTCAGCACATCGTCGGCATGAAAGGCTCACGGACGATCATCGCCGTAAACAAAGACTCCGAGGCACCGATCTTTGAAATTGCCGATTACGCGATTATCGGCAATCTGTTCGATATTGTGCCGCCGCTTACGGAGGAAGTGAAGAAGGTAAAGGCGGAGTTAGCAAAGTAGCGTAATCGATGGCCGCCTCGCCTAGTTTAGAATGTAGCTTATGCAGAAGTCTTCGATTGACGAGGTCAAAGCGCAAAGCGATCCTCGAAAGCCGGCGGAGTTAGGTTCATCCGAGGCCGAACAACGCCGCTGTTTCGTAGGGGACATGATAGGCACCGCCGAGATTGTCGGCGATATCGTATCGCCCGTGATCGACCTGCAGGACATCGAGGCCTATCGCGATGAAGCCACCCTGTACCCGGCTGACGGCCCGGAATCGTAGAATGTTCTTATGAATATGATCTTGACTGCTGTGTTCGAGGAAGTCCCTCCGTCCGAAGGCGGCGGCTTCGTCGCCTATGCGGAAGAACTTCCGGGGGCGATCTCCGAGGGCGACACTCTGGAAGAGGCTCGCGAAAATTTGCGCGATGCAGTCGAGCAGCTTCTGGAGGCGAACCGCCAAGTGGCCTTGAATTCGGCACTCGGGAAGAACGCTACGCGCGAGACGATGACGGTTTCGGTTGGCCAAGTGTAAGTCGGGCCAAGAAGTCGCCGTGCGAGGCTATTTACGACGCATGGTGGAGTCTTTGAAGGCGATTATGCCTATCTACTTCAACTCGTTGTTGGGGCAGTTCGGAATCTCGCCAGCGACCGTCGTTCTGCTTCGTCACAAGGACAAGTCGGCAGCACGCGGGCGGACACCCTATGAGCTGTGGCGAGACAGCCCAGGTGGTTTCGAGACTTATCAGATGTGCCAGAGCTTCGAGAACAGGTCAAGGCTTTCCCGAGCATCGTTCTGGGCTTCGTTCGTAGGCACCCCTGACGGCGGCACAATGTTCGTTGGGATCTATGCCGCGACGCATACCGGGCCCCTGGCGGTCGATATTCCCAAACCGCACAAAGAGGGAGTTGATTTGGCTGGTAGCTGCGATCAGTATGACTTGCGGCTCGATCAGCGCTTTATCGACTTGCAAGGAAAGCTTTTCGTCGACTGGGGGGACGGGACACGATCTTGGATTCAACGTGCAGACAAACAGAACAAGGCCCTCAGCGAGCTGCGCCCGGAGTTCAAGGAACCTGAATTCCCTGGACTTCTAAACTTCATCGAGCCACTATCGAAAATCGAGGCATTGCCGGCAACGTGGATTTCGGTCCTGAAGGAGGCCGCCGGAGTGTATTTGCTGACCTGTCCTCGGACGAAGGAGCAGTATGTGGGCAAAGCATCCGGTGCTGAAGGATTCTGGAGCCGATGGCGCCAATACGTTACAAATGACCACGGAGGCAATATCGCCCTCAAGAGCCGCGAGTACAGTGACTACCACGTCTCCGTTCTCGAGGTCGCCGGAAGTGCGGCGACAGCAGAGGATGTCTTGGCGATGGAATCCCGCTGGAAGAAGAAGCTAAAGAGCCAAGAAATGGGGCTCAATAGGAATTGATTGCAGGCTACTGCAGACTAAGGCAGACAGAGTTAGAATGCGAACATGAGTGGAACCACCAAGCAGGCTGTAAAGGGCAAAACGGGGAAGGCGGTACTCTCCGAACGCAGCCGGGCGCTTCTGGAAAGAATCCGCCGCCGTCGTGAAAAGATCCGGCGCCGTGTGGGCATTCTGCCCAATAGCGCCGAATTGATTCGGCAGGATCGGGAACGCTAAAGCGTTGACCTACGTTATCGACGCCAGCGTCGCGCTGAAATGGTTCTTGACGGAAGAACAGAACCAGGGTGCCGACGCTCTCTTCGAAGCGTTCCTCACGGGCCGGATTGAGCTGCTGGCACCCGAGGTTCTCCTACTCGAAGTGGCTAACGCCCTGTGGAAACAAGTCGCGCTGCTGAAGCTCTTGCGTTCCGAAGAGGCCGTGTCGATCTTCCGCGACTTCATTACCCTGCCCCTGAACTTACGACCATCGAATCCACTCGCCAGTCGGGCCTTGGATTTGGCTATCAGGCTTCAACACCCGGTCTACGATATGCTTTATTGCGCCTTGGCGATCGAGAACGATTGCGAGTTTGTGACGGCCGACAATGTTTTGGTTTCCAAGTTGTCCGGTCGTCTGCCGTTTGTTCGTTTCCTCACTACGCTTGAGATATGAGCTTGATCTTCCGCAAACCGATCGAAGGTGTCGAGCGCCCGCAGATGCCGGCCGATGTAGTTATCGTCGGCGGTGGGCCTGCTGGCATGGCCTGCGCGCTGCGCCTCTCGCAATTGATCGACGCGCACAACGCGGCGCATCCTGACTCGCAGCTCAGCAAAGAAAATATTTACGTGCTCGAGAAAGCGCGGGAGATCGGCCAGCACTGCCTCTCCGGCGCGCTGCTTGATCCGCGCTCCATGCGCGAATTGCTTCCCGGATTCGAGAAAGAAGCTCCGCTCGATGCCGAAGTCACGAAGGAAGCAGTTTATTTTCTGACGGAGAAGAGCAAGTTCAAGTTCCCGATCACGCCGCCGCCGCTGCGCGATCACGGCAACCACGTCATTTCGCTCAACCGTTTCGTGAAGTGGCTGGGCGGCAAGGTGGAAGAAACCGGCATCACCATCTTCACCGGATTCGCTGGGTCGGAACTCTTATTCGACGGCGACCGCGTGACAGGCGTCCGCACCGACGACAAAGGTGTCGACAAAGAGGGTCACCAGAAATCCAACTTCGAACCGGGTTACGACCTGAACGCCAAGATCGTCATTCTCGCCGAAGGCCCGCGCGGATCTTTGACCAAGCAACTCGTAAACAAATTCGATCTCGCGAAAAATGCCAACCCGCAAACTTACGGCGTCGGCGTGAAAGAACTCTGGGAAGTTCCCTCCGGCCGCATCGCGCCGGGCGAAGTCATCTACACGATGGGCTGGCCGCTCACCACGAAAGAATACGGAGGCGCGTGGATTTACGGCGGTAAAGACAATGTCGTCTCGCTCGGGTTCGTTACCGGACTCGATTATCCAGATCCGCGCCTCGACCCGCAGCGCGTGTTGCAGGAATTCAAGAAACATCCGCTGGTAGCAAAGCTGCTTGAGGGCGGCAAAATGATTCGCTACGGAGCGAAGTCCATGCCGTACGGCGGCTGGTGGGCGATTCCGCCGGTTAGCGGTAATGGCTGGATGATTCTCGGAGACTCCGCCGGCTTCCTGAACTCTGCGCGACTCAAGGGCATTCATCTCGCGATCAAGAGCGGCATGCTCGCTGCCGAGACGGCTTTCGAAGCGCTGAAGAAAGATGATTCGTCGGCCGCGGTGCTCTGCGAGTTTCAGAAAAAAGTCGAATCCAGCTGGATCAAAGAAGAGCTCTGGAAAGTGCGCAACATGCACCAGGGTTTTGAACACGGATTCTACGCCGGCATGTTCCACACCGCGCTGCAGATGGTCACTGGCGGCCGCGGCCTGCGCAACCGCTATCCTGCAAAAGCCGGATACGAACACATGCGCAAGCTCGCTGAACTTCCTGCCGACGGAGGCGCCGAGGCTCACCTGCTCGGTCCCGCGAAAGGCGATGGCAAGCTTACGTTCGACAAGCTCACCGATCTGTATCACTCGGGTACGAAGCACGAAGAAGATCAGCCGTCGCACCTCGTCATCGACAACACCGATGTTTGCAATACACGGTGCGTAAAAGAATTCGGTAGCCCTTGCCAGAATTTTTGTCCCGCGAACGTTTACGAAATGCTCGACGACGCGACTCAGCCGAACGGCAAACGCATAAGCCTGAACCCATCGAACTGCGTCCACTGCAAAACCTGCGACATCGCCGACCCGTATCAGATCATCACCTGGGTTCCGCCAGAAGGCGGCGGCGGGCCGAATTACGATGGGATGTGAGGTGGCGTTGAGCGTGCCCTGCTGAGAGTTCTACCTTCTTTACAACATGCGCTTGCCGTGGATCACAGCCGCAATCACTACTTCCGGCTCTTCCAATCGATAGATGACCCGGTAGCTATATACCAAGAGTTCGCGGATTTCCTCACTGTCGAATTCGGGAACTTTGCGGCCGGACCGAGGAAAACGTGACAGCGCCCTGGTTTGATTCACGATCTTCTTCACAACAATACCGGCGTAGGTGGGAGAGTCGGCGGCAATATAGTCAGCGATGGCCGCCATATCCTCCGAGGCGCGGCGGGACCAGACTACTCGGTAAGCCATTTGCCAAGGCGAGCTTCGACTTCTTCCTGAGACAAAGTTCCGTTGACGCGAGCATCTTCCAACCCGCGCCGGACCTTGTCGAGAACGTACAGGTGGTATTGGATATCCTCGACGGAACAATTGTCAGGCAGCTTATTCAGGAGCAACTCAGCATCATGTTTGGCGGTGCTCATGACCGACCTCTTTTTGCGGAGAACTCCTGCGTGCAGAACTCGGTCTCGGATCTAAAGTGTACTTCCATAGCCGCCATTTTACACCCGCCTCATGCGCCCCGGTACGACAGGGGTGAAAGGAAGCACCCTTCAGAAAGCATCCCCAGAAAGCATCCGGACGACCAACCCCGTGGTAGCATTTCCGCCATGCGACGTCGCATAGCGATTTCTGCTGTTCCATTTCTGTTCCTACTCACCGCACTTGCTCAGCAACAAACCACTACCCCGGAGCAAGCCCTACAGAAATATCGCGATTCAAAAGCCGCCACGCTGCGCGACGATTTCGGCGAGCTAGCCCGCTATCGCGACGCTGACGCTGCGCTCAAGCCGCCCGCGCCCGGCGAGAACCGCGTTGTCTTCTTCGGAGACTCCATCACCGACATCTGGCATCTCGACGAAAGTTTTCCCAAGCCTTACATCAATCGCGGCATCGGAGGCCAGACCACGCCGCAAATGCTGCTCCGCTTCCGGCAGGATGTCGTCGATCTTCATCCCAAAGTAGTGGTCATTCTCGCCGGCACTAACGATATCGCGGGCAACACTGGACCCATGCGCCTGGAAGATATCGAGGCGAACTACGCGTCCATGGCGGAAATCGCCCGCGCTAACAATGTCCGCGTTGTGCTCTCGTCGGTAATGCCCGTGCACAACTACACGCCGCAGTCGCAGAATTTGTTTGCCCAGCGTTCGCCGGCAAAAATCCTGGAACTGAATCGCTGGCTGAAGAATTACTGCGCGGCGAACGGCTGCGTCTATCTTGATTATTTCAGCGCTATGGTCGATGACAAAGGCTTGCTCAAGCGTGAACTGGCTGACGATGGCCTGCATCCCAACGCCGCAGGCTATAAGATTATGGCGCCGCTGGCCGAGGCTGCGATCCGTAACGCCATCGAGGCGACGAAGCCTTGAAACCTTTTCTCGTCTCCAGGCTCTATAATGAAGCGAGTTTCCGACCGCCTCGGCCTTCGGGCATACCCAGGCCGCAGCGGCGAGGGATGGTTTTCTTTGCGCCCTTCGCGGACTTTCTTAGCGATCTTCGCGGTTAAAAGCTTTTGACCGCAAAGTTCGCCAAGAACCCCGCAAAGTTCGCGAAGAAAACTAATCCGAGGGTGCTGGTGGAAACGCCGGCGCCTCCCGCGTTCTGCGAAGAGCGCATTGGAAAGGAAGCGCCTGCTGGGATGCTCCCGCCTGCGTGTCTTTTCCCAATCAGCTTTTAGCCGTTAGCTTTTAGCTCTTGGCTGAACCCAAGTGCAGAAGCCGGACGAAGTCGAGCTAAGAGCTAAAGGCTAATGGCTAAAAGCTTGCTTCTCACTGACAAATTCGGCCGCCCCATCACCGACCTGCGGATCTCCATCACCGACCGCTGCAATTACAAGTGTGTCTACTGCCGGACGGGGAATGAGGGCGCGTTGTATGGAGATTTGCCCTTTGAAGACTACCTGCGCATGGCGCGTGTGCTGGTCGGCATGGGAATTACGAAGGTTCGTCTCACCGGCGGTGAGCCGCTGTTGCGAAAGGGAGTTGTAGATTTCGTTCGCGATCTCGCGAAATTGCAGCCCGCAGGTTATGGAGCCCCGGACGTCCCCGTCTGGGGTCGCCCGCTAGGCGTGCGGGCGGACGAGGGCGTCCGCCCCTCCATAGTCGGCGACCCGCTCGACATTGCGCTCACTACCAACGGCCATCTGCTCGCCGATCTGGCGCAGCCGTTGAAAGACGCGGGCCTGACCCGCGTCACCGTCTCGATGGACGCCGTCGATCCCGACCGCTTCGCCCGCATCACGCGCGTGCCTAACGGATACGATCACGTGCTCGCCGGCATTCGCGCCGCACGCCGCGCCGGGCTGTGGCCGCTGAAGGTGAACTGCGTGCTGATGCGCGGCTTCAACGAAGATCAGATCATCCCGTTCGGCATGTTCGCGCGCGAAGAAGGCGTGACCGTGCGCTTCATCGAATTCATGCCGCTCGAAGAAGGCCGCACCTGGGCGCCGAACACAGTGGTCACGCTCGACGAAATTCTGGCGCGCATGGCCGAGTACCGCCCGCTGGTCGAAATCCCGCATGCGCGTTCGGAAACCGCGCGCCGCTACCGCTTCGACGACGGCGTCGGCGAAATCGGCATCATCGCCCCGGTCTCGCATCCTTTCTGTGGACACTGCAGCCGCATCCGCATCACCAGCGACGGCAAAATCCGCACCTGCCTGTTCTCGGTCTGGGACCACGACCTCCACGCCCAAATGCAACGCGGCGCCAGCGATGAAGAGTTAGAAGGTTTCATCCGCGGCGTGATCCAGAAAAAAGAAGAACGCCACCACATCGGCGAAGCAGATTTTGTGCCGGCGTCGAGGACGATGGTGCATATCGGGGGATAATGCGTGGATGGAACCGGCTTCATCCGCTGCGGTTCGCTCGTCTAAGATAGAGATTGTGAAATCCCCACTTATCGTCCTCGCGCTGGCATTCTTTTTTTCTTCCACATCATCATTCGCTCAGAACTACCTGGGCTTCGACCGCAACGACTACCCCGGCGACGCCAACCTGAAGGCCCTGCACGAAACTTTCGCCTACACCGGCTACTGGCTCAACAATCCTCCCGGCGAACGCACCAACACCTGGACCGGCCATCGCGCCGCCGTCGAATCCGCTGGCTTCGGATTCCTTGTCCTTTTCAATGGACGCGAATTTGCTCAGCTAAAATCAACTGCCCACGCCACTCGCTTGGGCCGCGGCGACGCAGTCGAGGCTCTCGCGGCTGCGCACCGCGAAGGCTTTCCCGTAGGCACTATCATCTTCCTCGACCAGGAGCAAGGTGGACGCATGCTGCCCGCGCAGAAGGCCTACATCTACGCCTGGGTCGACGCCGTCATCGCTGCCGGTTTCCGCGCCGGCATTTACTGTTCCGGCATCCCTTCGCCAGATGATCAGAATGTAGTCACTGCCGAGGATATTCGTAAAAATGCCGCGGGACGAAAAATTGTCTATTGGGCGATCAATGACGCGTGCCCGCCCGCACCCGGCTGCAGTTTTCCCGCGCATCCGCCAAGCCCCGCCCAGAGCGGAGTTTCGTTTGCTGAAGTCTGGCAGTTCGCGCAGTCGCCGAAGGAGAAAGATGTGGCCGCGCACTGCTCCGGCTACAGTCGCGACGGCGAGTGTTACGTGCCAGGAATTCCGCTCGCGCAGCAACTCCACGTCGATGTGAACTCGGCTACGTCGCCTGATCCCTCAAATGGCCGGACGCGATGAAGCAGGTTCCTCAGTCGCTCTCTCCGCGCGTTGCGCGTCTGCGAGCGCCTCGGAATGACAAATCTAACTTGGCGCGAGAATTTTTCCGGGGCGGGCGTTGGTCGATCACACTGCGATTTCTTCTGAGGCCGCTTTCCGAACGAGCAGAGTGGCATAGCCGCGGCGGGGATCGGTAGACATGGCAATCTCCACCATGGTGGTTCGATGTTTGAATTTGAATAGAAACTCGATTTGCCTGCGTTGCGCCTGACCGCTCGCCATCATCGTCTGCAACGTGCCTTCGAACTCATCCACGCAAGTGCATGGCGCGATCGTCCGAAAAAAGTTCTTTCCCAGCACGCCTTCGCGCGGCAAGCCGGAGAGCGCCGATTCCTGAGTGTTATAGGCAATCACTCGACCCTCCGAATCCAGCCGGGTAAAACCGAACGGGAGTTGATCGGCCTCAGCATCGCTTAGCGTGGAGACATTCTCAATCGGATGGCCGAACCGGTCGCCGAGACAGGTCACACAGATGCCATACGATCCCACAGAAATCGCGCTTCCTTCTCGAATCCGGCGACCACACCACGCGCACTCGGTCGCATCATTGGCAGGAATAGTATCCATAGAACCCTTCGCATAATTTTTGATGCATCGGAGTTGTGGAAGGTGCAACTCCCCGAGCATCAGCGCGCAATTTGTTAAACTTAAGCAGGCGTCGAATCGACTGCAGGAGATTTTCAACTCATGAACCGCATCCCCCGCATTGCCTCCATTTTCGCAGTAGCTCTGTTCGTTACTCTGTCCGCTGTTGCGCAAGAAACCTGGCAGCTTGATCCGCCGCATTCGTCGGCGCAGTTTTCCGTCCGCCATCTTGGGGTTTCGACCGTGCGTGGAGCGTTCACTAAAGTGAGCGGCACCGTGCAGTACAACGCTGCCAATCCCGGCAAGTCTTCGCTGCAAGCCACCATCGATGCCGCTTCCGTCGATACTCGCGTCGACGCGCGCGACAACGACCTGCGCAGCCCGAACTACCTCGACGTGAAGAAGTATCCCACCATTACCTTTCAGTCGAAGAGGGTCGAAGCCGCTGGAGCCGGCAAGCTGAAAATCATCGGCGATCTCACTATTCACGGCGTCACCAAAGAGGTCGTGCTCGATGTCGATGGACCATCCGCGCCGATCAAAGATCCGTGGGGCAACCAGCGCATGGGTGCTTCGGCGACCACAAAGATCAACCGCATGGAATTCGGAGTATCCGGCGCCCCCGGCATGATCGGCGACGACATCACGATCACGCTCGATATCGAAATGGTTAAGAAATAGAAAAGCGTCGTTGGTCGTTGGCAGGTCTGTCCAGTCGACTACTGCGGCCGATGGCCACAGCCTCGCCGCCTGAAAACTTTCGAGCGCATCGATCTCTTGCTACGCCCACGATAAATCGAAATCGCTCACAAACATTTACCTTTCCTTGACAAAAATTCACGGCAAACAGGCGAACAAAACGTCTGTAATACTGACGAATATTTTCGCTCGCAACCTAGTTGAGGGCGACAAGCCTCATGGAGGGGAACTATGATCCGCGGCTTCCGAACTGTAGTCCTTTGCTTCTTCATTTCAGCATTGCAGATTTCTTTTTCAATGGCTCAGGGCAAGCCAGTGCCGGTTCCGCCGGCGCCAATTCCCCCGCAAATTCTCGCAGCCAAAAAAGTCTTCATCGCCAACGCCGGCGGAGATGAGATGGCGACTAATGAACCGCGCTTCAGCGGAACTTCGGATCGTGCGTATAGCGAGTTTTACGCTGCCGTGAAAAGCTGGGGCCGATTTGAGATCGTCGCTTCGCCGGCGGAAGCGGATTTGCTGCTTGAGGTGCGCCAGAGCGTCTCGGAAGGCGGTGGTGGTGGCGGCGCCGGAGGTTTCTCGCTCACTCCGTTGTTTTACCTGACAATTCGAGATGCGAAATCCAATGCGCTGCTCTGGGGCTTCTGTGTCCATAGCGCGTTTGGTCTGGGCCAGGGCGAGAGTGATAGGAATTTCGAGCAGGCCATCTACCGGCTCACCGCTGATTTGCGTACACTCGTCAAGCCTCCGGTCGGAAACGGCAGCGCGCCGTAATTGGGCGCCGTAATTGATTCGCAACGATTCCCCTTCAGCGGGCTTCGTGCAGTAGAATGAAAGTATGTCCGACCGCACTTTCACTCTCGACGAAGCTCAGTCTCTTCTTCCCGTCCTCGAATCGCTGCTGCGCGCCGCTATCGGCGGCAAGAAGATCATGGAAGATTTTGAAGGCGAGATGCAGTCGCTCAGTCACCGCATTTTTCTGAACGGTGGAACGCACGTTGACGTGGTCGCCGTCGCCCGCCGCAAGGCTGAGCGCACCAAGGCCGAGCAGCGCGCCAAAGACGCTCTCGCCGAAATCGACTCCATCGGCGTGCAGGTCAAAGACATTGACGTCGGCCTGCTCGATTTTCCCTGCGAAGTCGAAGGCAGCGTCGTGCTCCTGTGCTGGCGGATGGGCGAAACCTCCATCACTCACTGGCACAGCACAGAAGAAGGATTCGCCGGCCGCAAGCCCATTGATGAACGTATTACCCGGTCGAAGAGAACGAATTAGCCGTTCTCAGTTCTCAGTTCTCGGGTAACCCCTGCTTCCGCTGAAAGTTTCTAGAGCTCTCTTCAAGCCCTCTGCGGGATTCGCCCTAATGCGAACGCAGTACTGATTTTTCCTCAGCGCGCATATTTCCAACCAACTTTTCGCCGAGCAACATACTCCAACCTGCCGGGTTTACATAGACACCACTTCGTCAACGAAATCGGCCCGGTCATGGCGCTTGAATTCTCGGGTCAGCGCGCCGGGCAAAGGAAAACATAAGGAAAACATAATGAAAACTCACCCTGTTGTGCGTTTGTTTGCATTCGCGCTTCTGCTGCTGGCTATTCCCGCAGCTCTCTCTTCCACATCTTCTGCGCAGATCGGCATCGGAGTCTCGGTGCGCGTCGGTCCGCCCGCATTGCCGGTTTACGAGCAACCACTGTGTCCTGGCGCCGGTTTTCTATTCACCCCCGGCTACTGGGGATGGAGCGACGATGCCGGCTACTACTGGGTGCCCGGCACCTGGGTCGAAGCTCCTGAAGCAGGCCTGTTGTGGACTCCCGGCTACTGGGGATGGAACGAAGGCGCCTTTGCCTGGAATGAAGGTTACTGGGGGCCGCAGATCGGCTTCTACGGAGGGATTAATTACGGCTTCGGTTACGGCGGCGAAGGCTTCTTCGGCGGCGAGTGGCGCGGCGGAGCGTTCTTCTACAACACGGCCGTAATGAATGTGAACTCAACTTCGATCACCAACGTGTACGTAAATCGCGAAGTGATCGTGAATAACGAATCGCACGTAGCCTTCAACGGCGGCACCGGCGGAGTGTCGGCGCGTCCCACGGCGGAGCAAGAGGCTTATGGCCGCGAACGGCACACGCCTCCTTCAGCCTCGCAGGTTTCGCACGCACGCGAAGCGAGCCGCAATCCTGAGATGGCCGCATCGCGCAATCACGGAGCGCCCGCTGTAGCGGCGACCGCGCGTCCCGGCGAATTCAGTGGAGCCGGCGTAGTCCGCGCCAAGTCTGCCGGAGCGCCCTATCACGCTCCTGCTATGTCATCTAAGGAAGCGCGCGCCACCGGCAGGACTCATGCGTCTTCACGCACAGCAGGCGCAACACGGAGCAGTCGTCCAGCAAGCGCATCGCGGACGAAAACTCCATCGACTACCGCGAAGTCTCATCCGTCGACCGAACCGCGTGCGAAGACCACCACGCACGCAACGTCACCCGCAACATCGAGGGCAAGCACTCCGAGAGAGAGCGCACCGAAGACGGCCCACACGACTGCGCCGAAGACGAGCACCGCCCATGAGAGCGCTCCGAGAACGAGCCACACGGCTTCGTCCAAGGCAAGCACGCCGCGGGCAAGCACGCCGAAAACGAGTCATACGACGACGGCGAGGACGAGCACTTCGCATGAGAGCACACCGAAGGCGACTCACACTGCAGCGCCTAAGACGAGCGCGTCGCATGAGAGCACGCCCCGCGCAACCCACACTGCCGCGCCGAAAACGAGCGCGTCGCACGAGAGCGCACCGAAGGCTATGCATACGTCTGCACCGAAAGAGAGCGCTCCCAGGGAGAGTGCGCCGAAGGCAACCCACTCCGCTGCGCCCAGGACAAGCACTCCGCATGAGAGCGCGCCGAAGCCAGCAAGCCACACTGCGCCGACGCATACTGCGCCAACGCATATCGCTTCGGCAAAGCCGGCACCGGCCCCGAGGCCAGCTGCCGCGCCGAAGCCGCAAAGGCAGACCGCTCCTCCGCCGACGAAGAAAGAGAAATGAGGTCGTCCGTGCGTCGCGGATAAAACTCGGAAGCTGAGACAAGGTCAGTGCTGATTCCAGCACTGGCCTTTTTTCGGTAGTGGTCAATGTGGATACGTTTTGAAAGGGCGTGGCTTCAGCCACGCCGCAAATGCCTCAAGTCGATCGCGGCTTCAGCCGCTGCGGGGTCCGCTTTTCAACGGCATGACTGATACTTTTCCCTGCAAGTTCCCGGATTCCCAGACGTTCCTATCGAGAGAGAGGCGTTAGCCGTGCTGGTTCCGCGTCCACACGAAAGTGCGGGAGCGCGCTCGGCCCGGAATTTTCTCTGCTACAATTTTTTACAACGGTGGCTGCGCGAAGATCGTATTCTGATTGCATCGAAAGACGTGGCTGGATGAAAGCTCCCGCGCGTCGGCAAATGGTGTAGGGCAGGTCCAGACAGGTTGCAAGCCGGGCAAGCGCGCCCAAGGAGTCTTAGATCACTATGTCGTCCGCAAAAAAAAGCAAACTCCGACTGGCCGGCGCCTTCGCCGTGCTCGCAACCCTGGCCCTGGCAGTAAGCTGCACCGGCTTTTTTCAGAACCCAACCGTCTCAAGCATCACGATTGATCCGCCCAATCCGACGGTAGCCTTTGGTCCTAATGCGGTCTCCGTGCAGCTGGTAGCGGCGGCCACGTACAACGATGGCAGCACGGGGAACCTCACTGCGGGCACAAGTTGCACCGGGAACACGGTCTGTTGGTCCAGTTCCGATCCGACCGTCGCATCTCTCACTACGGGCGGCCTGTTGACGGGACTTTCAGCAGGAACGACAACCATTACTGCAGCATCAGGCTCCGTTACCGCCACAACCACGGCTACCGCAGCCGAAGTCGTCACTTCCATGATCATAACGCCGGCCACTTCGGGTATTACCGCCAATGGCACCGACACGGCGAACTTCACGATCACGGGGACGACGCAGTCCGGGTCTCAGAATATTTCTGCCCTCGTCACGCTTACCCCGGAGAACCCACTCGGGACCGTGGCCCAAGACGGCGTCGTCAGCTGTATTGCCTCAACCGACTCAAGCGGAGACCCCATCCAGAGCTGCACGGCGTCGTCGAATCTCACGACGCAAACGATATACTATCTGGTAGTTACATATACTGGCTATACCGGCACTGCCACCGTCTATGCAACGCTGACCGTCACGCCCGAGTAGCGCCGCAGCATCTCGAAATCTGGGTGCCCCGCTTCTCGCGTCGTTTGCGAGAAGTGGGGCTTTTGACTTTGTCTATTCAGGCATTCGTGAGATGAAGCCGAACTATCCCTATCACTCCCCCAGCAACTGAATTCCCTCGCTCGCGGCGGCAGTCCGCAGTTGCCGGTCCAGCGTAGCCAACGGAATTTTCCGGCGGGAAGCGATCTCCAGGTAAGCGGCGTCGTAAACCGTAAGCCCGTGCCGCTCGGAGAGAAGTAGAGTGGCGCTCCAGGCTTGGCGGTCGGCTTCTGCATCCACCTTCACGGGCAGCAGCGCAAGGGTGTCCAACGCGCCATCGCGAAAATCTTCGGAGTGGCGTCCGCGCCTGACATTGAGCTGCAGAACATTCGCGATCTCCCACCGCCATAGCCCCGGCACCCAAGCGCCATTGATCCTTATCTCATCGACAAGACGCAGAATCGCGTCGGTGGTTTCATTGGCATAGACCCAGGCGAGTGCAACGGAACTATCCAGAATCAGGCTCATGCCCGCAACCCCGAGACTTCGAAAACCAGCCTCCGGTTGCAAAGATTCACGGTCGCCCTTCGTCCCGCCACTTCTTCATCTCTTCCCAGTCGAAAGCAGGCTGCCCCGGATTTTCCCTGGCCAACTGCCGAGCTCGTTCGCGCAGGCGCCCGAATGCCGCTCGCACTCGATCCTGATCGGGCAATTCAGTGTTGGGCACGAGCCGGGCGACAGGCTTGCCATGCCTCGTGATCACGATTTCCTCACCGCGTTCTACGCGATCCAGCAAAGTCCCGAGCGTGTTTTTCGCCTCGAACGCCCCAACTTCGCTCGATGATCGAGATTGCATCAGGCTAGCTTAAGCTAGCTGAATCGAAGTTTAAAGGTTTCCGTTTCCAGCGCCACCGAGAAGGCCATATAGGACACTGGTATCGAGTATGGTATAATTCTTCATCATGGCAACAGCGCGAAAGATTACCGTCGAAATCCCGAATGAGTTGCTGCAGAGGGCGCAAAAGGCCAGCGGAGCAGGCATTACCCAGACCGTCCGCACCGGACTGCAATTGCTGGCGGCGTCACAGGCTTATGATGATCTCCGCAAGATGCGAGGCAAAGTCCGATTCAGCCGGACGTGGCAAGAACTGAAAGATGACCGCGAGTAAAGACGGTCGCCAACATTCCAATGATTGCAGCCGATAGCAGCACATGGATCGCGTTTCTTGAAGGCGCACCCGGCCACGACACTGAAATACTCGACCAAGCCCTGGCAGACCACCAATCCTTGATGATTCCTGCGGTTTTCACCGAACTCTTTAGCGATGCGTCGTTAGCTCCCTCCGTCGCGCGAGGACTTTTAAATATACCGATGATCGAATTGCAGGAGGGATACTGGCATCGCGCCGGCCTCCTGCGTGCGAAGGTCCTGTCCGAGCGCCGCAAGGCTCGCCTCGGCGATGCACTAATCGCCCAGACCTGCCTCGACCGAAATATTCCTCTTCTAACCCGAGACCAGGATTTCCGCGCTTTCGCTGACGCCTCTCAACTCGAGCTGGTCTTATAGTCGCTTCTGGACGTGATACACTGAATGCACGTATTCGATGTATCCATATGGCTACCTCCATACGACTTTCCGAGAAAGCTGAACAGCGCCTCGACTTCCTCGCAGCCCAAACCGGGCGCACTAAAGCTTTCTACCTGCGGCAGATGATCGAGAACGGGATTGATGATCTGGAGGACTATTACCTCGCGGCCGATGTACTTGAGCGCGTCCGTCAGGGCAAAGAAGAGATTTACTCCAGCACCCAAGTGAGAAGCGACCTTGGCCTGGACGATTGATTACTCGAAGTCCGCCAGGAATCAACTTAAGAAGCTGGACAAACCGATAGCCCGTCGCATTTTAGACTTCCTGGACAACCGCGTCGCGAAGCACGATGACCCTCGAACTCTCGGCAAAGCATTGACTGGATCGCTTGGTCCCCTGTGGCGTTATAGAATTAACGATTACCGCATCATTTGGGAGATTCAGCACTCAACCGTAAGAATTCTATAAGAATTCTAGTAGTGCGCATCGGCCATCGCAGTGAAGTCTAATCGCAATCCCCACCCACGCCCACTCGTAAGTTGCCATCTTCCAAACTCAAAGTATTATCGTAGAGACGGTCGATCCAATTCAGGTTTGACCAACGACTGTTTTTAGCTTGCCCTGAGCCTTGCGAAGGGACCAACGACGAACGACGATTTTCTATCCTATGTCTGACATTCGCTGCATCGGTATCGCCACCGGAGGCGGAGACGCTCCCGGCCTCAACGCGGTCATTCGCGCCGCCACCAAAGCTGCCATCCTTAAGTACGGATGGAAGGTCATCGGCATCCCCGATGGCTTCGACGGCCTCATCTGGCCGGAAAAATCTTTCGAACTCACGATCAAAGAGATTTCCGGCATTCTGCCGCGTGGCGGAACCATTCTCGGCACCACCAACCGCGGCGATCCCTTTCACTACAGAAGCATCGAGAACGGCAAGGAAGTCTCCCGCGATATTTCCGGAGAGGTGATCGCCAACGCCGCCAAGCTCGGCATCGACGCCATCATCACCATTGGCGGCGATGGCTCGCAGAAGATCGGCCACGAACTTTTTCTAAGGGGAATGAAGATTGTCGGCGTGCCCAAGACCATCGACAACGATCTTTCCGCCACTCAGGTTACGTTCGGCTTCGACACCGCGCTGCACACCGTGACCGACGCCATCGACAAGATTCACACAACCGCCGCGTCGCACCATCGCGTGATGGTGGTCGAAGTGATGGGCCGCGATTGCGGCTGGATCGCGCTCGAAGCCGGAATCGCCGGCGGCGCTCACGTCATCCTCATCCCGGAGATCCCCTTTACCGTCGAGCACGTCTGCCGGCTCATCGCCGAGCGCGAAAAAATGGGCAAGCATTTCACCATCGTAGTGGTGGCCGAAGGTGTGAAGCTTCCGCCGTCGATGAAGGAGAATCGCCGCGCCGGCTCTATCGGCAACCTGATCGGCAATGCCATCGGCCATGGGTCGGGCAAAGAGGTGCGGGTCAGCGTGCTCGGCCACATTCAGCGCGGAGGCACGCCTTCGCCCTTCGATCGCATTCTGGCGACGCGCTTTGGCGTAGCCGCCGTCGATCTGATCGCCGCTGGAGGTTTCGGCATGATGGTCGCGCTGCACGGCGACTCCATCATTTCGGTCGATGTGGCTCACGCCATCGGACATCTGAAGTCGGTCGATCCGCAGGGGGAGTTGGTGCGTGCGGCCCGCGCCATCGGCATAGGATTCGGTGACTAATAGTTGAGAGGTGAGTTCGCGCCAGAGATTCTTCTTGCTCGCGCTCGCGCCTTCGGGTACCTTCGTAATCTCCCCTAAAAATCTGAAGCGCGCTTCAATAGAGGCGCATACTTGCATTTGGGATCACAGCGATGAATGTTTTGGAGTTGTGCTTCGTTATCCAATCATGTCTGGCGTTCGGACTGGCTGGACTGATGTGGCCAGAGAAATTCAGGCCGTTCTTTGAAGTTTTGTTGTTCCCCTGGGCGGCGAGCTACCGCGCGGTTCGGGTCAACAGCATTGCCGCGATCGTTTTGTCTGGTCTGCTGCTGGCCAGATTAGTTTCAACCCTACAGTAGTCGTACGCGCTAATTTGCCGAGCGCTCATCGTTGCGGGATGTGCGCATCAAGGTCAGGTACTAGGGCCGACTCGTGCGAAGCCTGTAACTTGTTGATTCTTCGTAAGGCGCTCGTAAGTTGTTGATTCTTCGTTCAAGCGCCAATTTCAGCATTAGCTAGAAGATAATTTTATCAGTAGAGGAGATTCTAGCCCCTCGAAAACTTTGGACGAGCTTTACCCCTGTCCCAAACCTTCGAACGCGCTCCAGGGGGTCTACAACGCAAAGGCGGGCCATTCTACGCGGGGTTTTGAAGGCGTTTTTCAGCTGAAAGATGTGCGTCCTACGAAGAATCAATGACTTACACCAATAATCAACAACTTAGCCGGGAGCGAAACCTCAATCACTCGCGATCGCCGGCCGTCGCCTAAGCACCCTCATGAAGAATCAATCACTTCCACCAATTGTCAACAACTTGGCCAGTCGCGAGAGCGAACAAAAGTTGGAAGCCAGACTCTGAGGACTGAGAACTGAGAACCGAGAACTGAACTCTGCTACTTCATCATCGCGTCAATCAGCGTGTACAACTGGCTGTCAATCTGTCGAGCATCTACTTCGACAAAGGGCTTCTCCGGATGCCGGTTGCTGACCACGTACACCGTGGGCGTGTGATTGAGGTTGATGGCCTTGCCCAGGTCGCGATCCGCATTCACTTCGGCGGCGAACTTGCCCTGCGGATCGACTACGAAGGGGAAATCGACTTTGTGCGTAGAAGAAAACTTTTCGGCATAGCTCCGCAGGTTCTGCGGATTAATTTCAAACTGGTTCGAGAAAATGTAATCGCGAAACTCGTTGCCCAGCGATTTCGAAGTTGCGTCGAAGTAGCGCGCCATCACGGCCGCGTCATACGACCAGTTGTGCATGGGCAGCGGAAAGTCGTGCCGCACCAGCGGAATCTTGTAGGTCTTCGAGGCCTGCTCGAGAATGGGCGCAACGCGCCGGCATTGCGGGCACTGCAAATCTTCGAAGACCACAATGGCCGCGGGCGCACCTTTTGGTGGACGCAACACTTCATTCACCGCGGAAGCCTGATCCACAGCCACGCACCAGCCAGCCGCTAAGATCAAAGCCAGCAGCGCCAAAATAGGGAACTGATTCTTGAGTAGGTTTTTCATTCGTCTGTAGTCACAACTCGTTCTGTCTTTATGGTAACCGAATCGCGCGCGCGATGTCAGGTGTAGGAGAAGGGCACGGCTGATCGCGACCTGCAAACGCCTGTTTTCGCCCGCGATCTGAACCACGCCCGATTTCGGAGACAAAGTTTCGACACTGCGAGATAATTGGTTTTTCCGCTTCGACCGGAGAAGAATGGTCCAGAGGAATCATTTAAGCGGGCGCGGCTGGGCTCCGAGCTGCTGCGCGGTCCTCTTGTGTCTGGCGACCGTTGGATGCAGTCGAGACAGTTTGCTGAAGCACCTAGGATACGATCGCACCAGCTTCCTGAAAAGATATACACCACAAGACGACGAAGCTCTTGCGCGGCGCACGGTTGACCTGCTTTTCCAGGATCGCTACGACGAGATCGAAAATACCCTTGACCCAGGCATTAAGAATGGTGACACGCACGAGCACCTGGTAGAAATGTCACACTTTTTCCCCAGTAAGCCGGTTTCAGTGAAAACTGTCGAAGCGAGAACCGTCCGCGGCCGTGATTCCCGCACCACCACCATCACCGTGGAGTATGAATTCGCGCGGAGCTGGCTCCTCGCTCAGGTCGCAATCCGGACAAAAGACGGTCTCAAAACTATCACTGGATTCAGCGTCAATCCGACTTCAGAGCCAATCGAGGCGATAAACGAGTTCACACTCGATGACAAGGGTTTCTCTCAGTACGCGGGCCTTTTCCTCGGGTTGTGGGTTGCGGGTCTTACTTTGTATGCCTTTGTCTTGTGTGTTCGCACGAAGATAGGGATGAAGAAGTGGGTTTGGCTGGTTGCAATACTGGTTGGCGTTGGGCAGCTTACCGTGAACTGGACCACGGGAGAGTGGTCCTTTACACCATTCGCTTTTCGGATACCGCCCGGGACGATCTCTTGCACGGCTTACGGGCCTTGGATGCTGCGAATCTTCTCGCCCCTCGGGGCGATCGCCTTCCTGCGACTGAGGAAGGGGCTTAGATCTGAAACGCAGCCGCTGTCTGTAGTTCCCGACGCGGAACCGCAAAATGAAGGTTAAGTCCAGGACAGACGTTCAGTCGCAACACCAGTTTACTCCGGCTCATTTCTTCGTCGCATCGGCCTCGAACCGCTGCCGCGCAATCGCGATCGTGGCACCTCCTGATTGCCTGCGCCGGTCATGCTTTGGGAAAACATTCGCCACTACACTCACAAAGCCGAATAGATTGCTCCAACAAGGTATCACCGCAACGCGTTATAGTTGATCTGGCGCGCCACGAATCGTGAAACAACTCTTTCCATTACAACTCAGCCGGCTTGCTGCAGCGCTCACGCTGGCCATTGCTTTCCTGCTCGGCATTTCTGCTTGTAATCGCAAGGGCCACCACGTGCTCGAAGTGAATTATGTCTCGGCGGTGCAGGCTACGCTGCGCGATCAGCTTTCCACCATGTACACGCGCGTCGGCACGGTGAAAAACGGCGACCGGGTCGAGGTGCTGGAACACGAAAAGCGGTTTTCCCGCGTGCGCACCGCGAGCGGCGTTGAAGGCTGGCTCGAGCAACGTTACCTGGTCGATCAGGCAACCTATGATGGCCTCGAAAAGCTCACGCGAGAGAACTTGAACGATCCTGTGCAGGCTCCCGGCGTTCTGCGCAACGACACGAACTTGCACCTCACACCCGGGCGTGAGACCGAGCATCTGTACCAGCTTTCCGCTGGCGCGAAAGTTTCTGTGTTGAAGCGCGGCACGGCGGAGAAGCCCGGCGCGAGCATGGCACCCGCTAAATCTGGCGCAAAAAATTCAGGCGGCAAAGCGGCCGCAGGTCCGGCGCTCGAAGACTGGTGGCTGGTGCGGGACGCGCAGAACCGCGTGGGCTGGGTGCTGGCGCGCATGGTCGATCCCGACGTGCCGCTCGATATTGCGCAGTATGCCGAAGGCCAGCGCTTCGTTGCCTTCTTCGTGCTGAATCAGGTGCAGGACTCAGCCAAAGAGGGAGCCGACAAGAAAGTTTCGCAGTATCTCTGCGCCATCACCGAACCGCACGATGGCTTGCCTCACGATTACGATCAGGTTCGCGTCTTCACTTGGAACGTGCGAAAGCATCGCTACGAAACCGCCTACCGCGAACATGGGCTGAACGGCGTGCTGCCGGTAACGGTGACCACAGAGAATTTCGACAAGGAAGGCACGCTGCCGGTTTTCATCCTGCGCGTGAAAGATGATGCCGGCAACGTTAGCGAGCGCAAGTACAAGCTGAATACTCCGATTGTGCGCCGCGTGCTGGCTCCCGGCGAGGAGAAGACTGCGGCGAAGCCGGCTTCTTCTAAATCGGCCAACCGGCCGGCCAGGAAGAAGCGCCGACACTAGGCCTGATTCGACTAGCCTTTGATTTTCGTCGAGGCCGCGCCCAGAATCTCGCGGCTCTTTTTCTCCTGCAAGAAAACCGTCACGTGCACATTTTCAGCAGCCCAATGGGAATTCAGTTTCACCACCGCGTCCCCGGTGAATGCCGATGCGCCGTTCGCATCCGCTACCCCGATCTTGCGCAGTGTCCGCAGCGTGGCCACGTGATGCAGTTCGTGTCCCTTGTTCTCGCCTTGGCTCACCGCGGAGTGCAGTCCATCTTCGGTGACGGCCAGCCAGACCTCGGCGACATCGCCATCCTTGTTCCCTGCAAGCTTTCCTACTGAGACGTTGAAGTGCTGCGAATTTTTTCCCTCCGGCTTTCCAGAAGTGATCGCAACCACAGTCTTCGGTCCGTGCGCCGCTTTCTCGATCTCAAGTCCGGCTTGGCGCTCATCGCTTCCGATGAACTGGCTTTGCCCATCGACCACGAGTTCTGGCGTGTATACATCTTTTTTAGTGAGGGCGGTGTAAGTGGCCTGCCGCTGCGTCCACTCAGGAGAAGAAAATGGATCGACCCAGCCATCGTGATTCCAATAATCCACGTGCTCCTCGATCGCGACGATCTCCACGTCCGGCAACGGTTGTTGCGTTTCCAGTTTCTGCAACAGCGCATCGGCTGGCGGACACGAGGAGCAGCCTTCGGACGTGAACAATTCAACCACCACGACGGGCTTGCGTCCTGCATCCGGTGCGGAGGTCTGCGCTTTTACCGCGAGAGCGAAGAACGGGCAGGCAACAAAGATTGCCAGGGACAACCTTGAAGCCTTGGGGAAGTTTTTCATTGCATTCATCTCCTGCATGTGGAATCTGAGGCGGCCAATAACCGCTGCCACGAAAGTTACGATGCTGCCTGGTTAGACAAGGCTGCATGCGCGCTGGTTCGCAGTACGGGCTAGCAATAAAGCTTAGCAATAAAAGTCCGCAATGCTTTCGACTACGCGGCGCTGCTCGTCTTCCGTTAGTTCTGGAAACATAGGCAAGGCCAGCACTTCTTTTGCGGCGCGCTCCGCTTCAGGGAAGTCGCCTTCGCGGTATCCGAGATAGACGAAACAAGGCTGCAAGTGCAACGGGATCGGATAGTAAACCTCGGTGCCGATCTTGCGTGCGGCGAGAAACTCGCGCAGCTCGTCCCGGCGGTAGGCGCGGACCACGTATTGATGAAAAACATGATGAGCGGCCGCCGCGGTATGAGGCAGATGGACGGGGAAGTCGTCAGGGATTGCTGAATCCGGAATTGCCGATTGTCGATTGCTGGTTGTCGATTGCGAAGCTGCCAGGCCGCTCTCCCTGAACAGTCGATCGTAGCGCATGGCGCGCTCGCGCCGGGCTTCGTTCCATCCTTCGACATACTTCAGCTTCACGCGCAAGATCGCGGCCTGGATGGCGTCGAGGCGGCAATTCCATCCAAACTCTTCATGAACGTAGCGCTGCGGACTGCCGTGATTACGCAGTCGGCGCATGTGCGCCGCGATCTCAGCGTCGTTCGTGGTGACCAGGCCGGCATCGCCGTAGGCGCTGAGATTTTTGGTGGGATAGAAACTGAACGCTGCCGCCACGCCCACGGATCCCGCATTTCGGACTTTTCCCGATTCATCGGCCCAGCGCGCTCCAATGGCTTGCGCGGCATCCTCGACCAAGGACAAGTGGAATTCCTCGGCCAGTCGCTGGAATGCATCCATGTCGGCGCACTGGCCATAAAGATGAACCGGAAGCAGCGCGCGCATTTTGTCACGCCGCGCGGCCCGCAGAAAAGACTCGACGCGCATGGGATCGAGATTAAATGTGTGCGGATCGATGTCGGCAAAGAACGGACGCGCTCCGGCGCGCACAATGGCGCTGGCCGAAGCGAAGAAACTGAAAGGAGTGGTGAGAACGCGGTCGCCGGGTTGCACTCCGGCGGCAACCAGCGCCAGCCACAAAGCGTCCGTGCCGGAAGAGCAGCCTACAGCATCGCGAGCGCCACAGAAATCGGCAAGCTCGCGCTCGAAGGCCTCCACCTCAGAACCCAAAATGTAGTGCTGCGAAGCGCAAACCCGGCCAACCGCCGCCAAAACCTCGGCGCCAACCTGGTCATATTGCCGCTGCAGGTCGAGCATGGGCACAGCGTCAGGCGGCGCCACGGCGCCCGAGTGTGCGGGCGGCGCATGCGGCTTCACAGATTCGGCCTTAGTGGGAATAGTGTTCACCGAAAAGGAGATTGTAGCAGGGGCATGCAACGCAACTGAACGCGGGCACGATGTGGACGACGCTAGCTACAAACTCACGCTTAGGAACGTTCCGCTTTCCAGCTTTTGGTTGAGGCCGAGGACTAACCGCGACTTGATACCGCGGAAGAAGCGTTGCAAGAATGCGAGTTTGACAGCGCCGTTCGTACCAATTTTCATATATTGCCTCCGTAAACTTATCTCTATTTCGGGAGGCGAACTGTTTTTCTGTCCTTATGTGACTGATAAAAAGGCTTTTACGTCCAAACTGTTTTGGAACGTGATCTGCTTTACTCTCTCGCTAACGCCAATCCGTTCGGGCATTTTCGTCCGGGCCATTTGGGTCATCGGCGTCAGCGATTTCAAACAACAACGATTTGAAGAAGGTTAAAAGCTGCGGGCCTTTCCCGGAGATCCCGGCTAACTCAGGAGGCAGTCCAATGGAATCCGCCTTTCGTCCCGCTGTGAAACGAAGTTCGATTGCGTGCCTGGTTCTAGCCCTGCTTCTATTGGCTCCAGCTTTTCTGGCCGCACAAGACGCGGCCTCGATTACCGGCGTGGTGACCGACCCGAGCGGTGCCGTGGTCTCGGGGGCCGATGTGCATCTGCAGAATCCCCAAACAGGCGCGACTTACAAGACCGTTACCAACGCCGAGGGATCTTACACGCTGAATCAGGTCAAGCCGGGGCCCGGCTATACAATCGAATTCACGCGTGCGGGCTTCAAAGCCACTGTCCTTTCCGGTCTTTACCTCAACGTGGATGCCACTCGTGTCCAGAATGCTCAGCTCACCATCGGAGGCGGAAGCGAGCGAGTGGAAGTTTCGGCGGCCAACCAGACAGTGACTCTCGATACGACCGATGCGACCGTTGGAAACAACTTTCAAGTTCAGTTTCTGCAGGAGTTGCCGGTTGAGGATCGAAGCAGTCCCTCGGCGCTCTTCGTCATGCAACCCGGAGTTACTCTAGATGGTGCCGCAACCGGCGCGCGAACTGATCAGGATCGCGTAACCCTGGATGGTCTCGACGTAAACGACATGGCTACGGGCCAGTTTGGCGCCATTGTGGGGAATGCTCCTGTCGATTCCGTGCAGGAGTTCCGCGGCGTTGCCGCTGGCTTTCTTTCCAGTTCCAACGGCGGCGGTGGTGGGCAATATGAACTTGTAACGCGCGGCGGCACCAACACGTTTCATGGCGCAATCGTGGAGTACCATCGCGATACCGACCTTGAAGCCAACGACTGGTTCAATGACAATGCCGGTGTCCCGACGCCTCCTCTCATCCGCAACCAGTTTGGCGGCAATTTTGGTGGGCCGATCAAGAAAGACAAGCTGTTTTTCTTTTTCGACTACAACGGACGGCGTGACACGCTCTCCAACCTCGTCGAGCGCACCGTTCCCCTGGACTCTTTCAGGAATGGCATTCTTAATTACATCAACAGTTCGGGCGTCGTTACGCCATTGACTTCAGCGCAGGTGGCGGCGTTCGATCCCCAAGGGGTTGGCTTCAATTCAGCGTTGCTCGCAGTCATCGGCAGCCGCTATCCGCATGCCAATGATCTCTCCGGTGCATACGGAGATCTGGTCAACACTGCAGGCTACCGTTTCAACGCTCCGTTCCCTTACGCGGAAAACGATTATGTACAGAGAGTGGATTACAACCTGAACGACAGGATGAAGTTCTTTGGGCGCGGCAGCTTCACTCGAACCAACGGAACGGAATCGGCGATCCGGTTCCCCGGTGATCCGGAAACCTCTCCATTTCTCGATCAGAGCTACGCATGGGTTGTGAGTTTCATCTGGAACCTCAGCAATAACAAAGTCAACCAGGTTTATTACGGCGAAACCTTCGAGAACTACAACTTCCCGAATATTTACAATCCGACCGGTGCAACGCAATTCGGCACCTTCGGCGGAAACGGCACAGGCGGAGCAATTCTCTCCAGCCCTTACGACAGCGCCATCAACGCACAAGGCCGAACCTATCCGATTCCTTTGATTCGGGATGACTTCAACTGGGAAAAGGGAAAGCATGACCTCCAATTCGGCGGAGTCTTCAAGTGGCCGAAACCCAGCGGCTATACGATTCTCAACTACAACAGTCCGACGATCGGGTTGGGTGGAAATACTCCTGATCTGAGCACGTCTGTGTCGCCCGATCCTTTGCGCCCCGCCGATATTTGCCCCACCTACGCGGACCCCAGTCAATGCAACCCGAATGCCACGCCGTTATACGACAGCGCATTCGCCCTCGCGCTCGCCCCTTACACGGCGATCAGCAGTACCTTCAACTACAACGCTCAAGGCAACGCTTTCCCCCAGGGTTCCGGCCAAACTCGAACTTATAAGTACTACGAGACGGAACTTTATTTTGCGGATACGTTTAAGGTATTGCCAAAGCTGACCATGACCTACGGGCTTCGCTGGTCAAATTTCAGCGTGCCTTACGAAGTGCATGGGATTGAGTCGATCGAGAGCGCTCAGTTCGACTCCTACTTCGGCGCTCGCGTGGCCCAGAGTGCGGCCAGCCAATCGGGCAATCTGGCCGTTCCGTTAATCGCTTATTCGCTGGGCGGGAAGGCCAATCACGCTCCCGGTTATTTCCAGCCGGACTATAGAAACTTTGGGCCGAGGCTTGCCTTTGCGTACAGCCCTAATCCCAAAACCGTTTTCAATGCGGGCGCTGGCATCGTATTCGACCAAACCGTAATCAATGCAGTGCAGTACCAGCAGTCACAGTTCGATTATCTTTTCCAGTCGAGTGCGACTGTGCCGTTCGGAACCTCGGGCGACCCGATCACTTCGTTGATGACGGATACGAGATTTACGGGTTTCACCAATCCGCCGGCGACGCCCGTGGCCCCGACGATAACGTCTCCGTTTTTGCCCTTTGTCGCTGGCACAGGGTCAGCCGCATTTCCCTTTGGCTTGGGGAACGGTCAGGCGTTCAACGAAATCGTTGATCCAAAACTCAAAACGCCCTATTCGATGCAGTTCAACGTGGGGGTTCAGAAGGAGATTCCTGGAGGGTTCATATTGCGGATGAGCTACGTCGGCCGCCAGGGCAGGCGGTTGCTGGCGCAGGCCGACGCCAACCAGTTGATCGATTTTCGGGATCCTGTGTCGGGGCAGTTGATGTCGCAGGCATTCGCGAACGTCACAACACAACTGCGGGCTGGCGTAGCGCCCCAGAGCGTTACAATCCAGCCTTGGTATGAAAATGTGATGGCAGCGGGTACCGGCACCGGACTTGGCTACGCATCCAACACGCAGCTGGTTTCCGAGGGTATTACCACACTTGCGCAACGAGGCGATTTCGCGGATACGACACAGATTCTCGCGTCACTTCCGCTTTATGGCCTTGGGGGTCTGCCGCCGAATGTTGGCATGGGCGCCCAGTTCTCCGAAAACACGTTTTATACCAATAAGGGAGCCTCGAGTTACAACGGGTTGCTCACCACGCTGCACAAGAATGTGGGCTTCGGTTTGCAATTCGATCTGAATTACACCTGGTCCCATTCGATCGATAACGTTTCTTTGATTGCGAATGCGGCGGCTTTTGGTGGCTACGGATTTATCTGCGATGTGCTGCGGCCGCGGGAGTGCCGTGGCAACTCCGATTTTGATGTCACGCAGTATTTCAACGGCAACTTCATCTACGAGCTGCCGTTCGGCCGGGGAAAGACTTTTGCGTCTTCCGCACCGCGCTGGCTGAACGAGGTTATCGGGGGCTGGAGCTTTAGCGGCCTGCCCAACTATCACACCGGCAACGCTTACTTTGCGGCTTCCAACGCGTTTGTGGCTGGATACGCGAACGATGCGCCGGCCATTCTGGTCGGGCCCCAGTCGGACCTTAAGACACGGCTGAACGGTGGTCAGGGCCAGCCCCTCTTTGCCTACGCGAACCCGGTCCAGGCCAATGCGGACTTTACCGGTCCCGTAGGCTTCAACATCGGTGCCCGCAACAATCTGCGCGGCCCCGGTTATTTTGACTTTGACATGGGGCTGGGCAAGGATTTTCCGGTCACGGAAGGCATAAGGATCAGGTTCCGCACGGACGCCTTCAATGTCTTCAACCATCCCAACTTCGCCTTGCCGAGCACGGATATTACGGATAGCTCGGTTCAGTTCGGAGTTATCTCAGCCACACAGGGCACCGGCATCAACAACGCGGCCAGTTCGGCGCGTGTGCTGCAGGTATCGCTGCGGATCGAGTTCTAACTTAGAAACTTACAAAGACGCCGCGGCCGACATTCTCATGTCGGCCGCGGCGTTTGTTTTCGGGGCGTCTCCTCGGGCGCGGATGTCCCGTGTGGCGAGGGCACCGTCCGCTGCGAGGGCGGCCCTCATCTGTGGGAGCTGACCTTAGAGTTGCGAAGGAATGCAGGATCAGGCTGCGAGCCGTTATCTACGCAAAATCATATAAATCCCCTCGCTGATCTTCCAATTCAAAGAGTGGAGGCGCAGTCGCCGTCTACAATCCGTTGAAAACATTGACTGTTATCCTCTGCTGTTTTGGTGTCCCAGTTGCTAGGTACTTTCGTTCATCAGGTCTCGCGCCAAGAACTCTGAAGGCTAATCGACAGTGATTCTAAGGCGCTCGCGGGAACAAAGTAAGGTTGTGGTTCTGGCAGATTCAACGCAAGGCCCAGCAAGAAACAAAGTAAAAAAAGTTCAAGAAATCGTTCATTAATCGGAGACAACACTATGAGTCGTGTTTCAACGAAGTTTGGGATGTTTACCGTTTGTCTGTTCTCTATGCTGCTGCTGATCGCAAATGTGTTCGCGCAAGAGACCACCGGCGGATTGCAAGGAACCGTAAAAGACCCCAGCGGTGCCGTGGTTTCCAATGCCAACGTCGAACTGACTGGCGTTGCGCAGTTGGGAAAAAAGAACCTTACGACCGACAGCAGTGGATACTATCGCTTCGCCAACCTCGCGCCGGGCTCCTATACCGTCACCGTGAAGGCGTCGGGATTCTCCGAGTTGAAGCGCGAGGGCATCGCGATTGAGATTGGCCACCTTCCCACTCTTGATCTGACTCTCTCAGTGGGCGCAGCGGGCACTGTGGTGGAAGTGACCGGTGAGGCGCCGATGGTGGACGTCACCACAAACACAAACCAGACCAACGTCACGCAAGACGAGCTCAATAACGTCCCTCACGGGTACAGCTTCCAGTCGGTCATTCAATACGCGCCCATGGCCCGAAATGAACCTTTGGCCGGCGATTCGCTGGCGATGGGCGGAACCGGCGGCGCTATTCCCGGCAGCAGCAGCAATGGCTTCGCTAACGGGTACATGATCGGCGGCTCGGCGGACTCAGAGAGTTCGTACCTGGTGGAGGGCCAAGACACGGAGAACGTTTCCGGCGGCGCTTCCCAGGCCCAGGTGCCCTTCGATTTCATCCAGGAAGTACAGGTTAAGACTTCGGGTATTGAGGCCGAAAACGGCGGCGCTTTGGGCGGTGTGGTCAACGTGGTCATGAAGAAGGGCAGCAACGCCTACCATGGTTCAATCTTCAGCTCGTATGAGGCCGCCGGCATGGACGGTTCTGAGAACCCTACCCTGCGTTACGACCCCAACGATGCGACTCCAAACCCCGTCACCGGCGAGAACAGTCCGCAGACCTACGTACCGCAGAGGGACGCATTTCACTATATTCAGCCCGGCGGCACCATCGGCGGGCCTATCCTGAAGGACCGCATTTGGTTCTTCCTTGGCTTTGCGCCTTTGCTCCAGTCCATTGGAAGATCGGTAAACTTCACGCCCGCTGTCTTCCCAGGGAACTCATCGCTGGGCGAACAGAACTTTAATGAGAACATCAGCCAGTTCTACAGTACGGCCCGGATTGATGCCGTGCTCAGTCAGAAGGTCCGGGTTTTTGGCTCCTGGCTGTATCAGTACCAGCGTGAGACGGGTGCCCACCTGCCGGGACGCGATCCGATCGCCAGTCAATTTGCAGATAACTACCTGAACACGTCGATCAATACCCCGATCCAAGCGTACTCGAACGGCATCGGCTTTTCCCAGCCCAACTCCACCTATAACTTTGGCGCTGACATCACCCTTACGCCGAAGCTGGTTTCTACTACGCGCTTCGGATATTTCTTTACCAATTATCACGACTTCGGCTGGCCCACCAGCGGTAATGCCCTCTTTGTTATTGGATACGGGGGGTCGACGGATAACCTGGGCAACCCCATGCCAAGCACGCTGCAACTGCCGAACGCATTCACCAATGCGTACGACCAAGCCTTCACCGACGTCAATGCGAGCAAGCACTATCAGTTTAACGAGGATTTCGCCTATTTTAAGGCCGGCTGGGCGGGAACTCATAACTTCAAGTTCGGTTATCAATACAACCGTTTATGGAACATTATCAGTCAGCACGGTAATGTCCCCCAAGTGGAGACGATAAATATCCCGGGCTACAACTATTCGCCGGCTACGGCCTACGGCGCTAGCCAGTGTGCCCTGCTTGACACGGATCCGTGGGGCATTTGCGCCGGCCAATACGGCCTTGCCATCAGCAGCGACTTTGCCACCATCCTGAAGAACAGCTCTGGAGGATTTGCACCCGCCATCGATAACAACCATGCCCTGTTCGCCCAGGATTCCTGGACAGTGGGGCATGGTCTAACTTTAAATCTCGGCGTCCGTGTGGAGAAAGAAAGCCTGCCGGTTCCCGCGGGAGTCGGAATTCCGGGAATCAAAGCCATCAATTTCGGGTGGGGTGACAAAATCGAGCCACGGCTGGGAGCTGCCTGGGGATCGCGGAGCGGCAAGGTGAAACTCTTTGGCAGCTATGGCGTGGTCAACGACGTCATGAAACTGTTGCTCGCTCAGAGTTCCTTTGGCGCGCAGTTATGGAATCAGTGCGTGTATCCGATCGGCCCGGATTCCGGCGGAACGTTCAATTATTCTGACGCAACCTTCCAGTTCATTCCCGGCGGCGTAGACCGTTCCTGCCCCTCAGGATCGGATAGCTCAGGGGCAAACTTCGCCGGTGGCGTAGTGCCGCAGGCCTTTACTGACGCTGGTACCGGCGTCCAGTTAATCGAAAACGTCAACCTCCGTCCCGAAGAGCCGGTCATGCCGAATCTGAAGCCTTACCGCCAGCATGAGGCCGTTGTCGGCGGGGATTATCAGATCAACAAAGACTGGGCATTCGAAGCGCGGTATGACCGCCGTCGTCTCGACCACGTCATCGAAGACGCTTCACTGTCGGCTCCTTGCTGCTTCGAGTATTACAACATCGTGAACCCCGGTGAAGGAGTGAACAAGACCCTCGACGGCTATGCCAGCTATCTAAGGGGACTGGGCTCTGATTTCGGCGTTGGAGTTCCTGCGTTTGATCCAAATAATGGCTTCGATCCGACAGGCATCTGTCTGAATGGGGGCTGCCCGGACAACCCGAAGGCTATCCGTAACTATGACGGAGTGGAGCTGCGCTTAACCAAGGCGACCTCTAAAGGTTGGGCCGGAATGTTCAGCTACACGTGGAGCCGGCTGTGGGGCAACTACACCGGCCTGACCACCACCGACCAGATCGACGGAGGCATCACCGGACGCGACTCGCCCAACACCACGCGTGCGTTCGACGAGCCGATCTACTACTTCAGCTACACCGGCAAGTCGAACGCCGGGCCGTTGCCAACCGACCGCCCCAATGCCTTCAAGGGAAATGTTTACTACACCTTGCCGTCGAAGCTTGGCAAGACAACCATCGGCATCTTCCAGGTTGCCTATCAGGGTAGCCCGATGAGTTCATGGGCTAATATTGGATATGGCGGGGAGACAATCGAAGGTACGTATATCTGGGGCCACGGCAACTGGGTCAATGCTACTACTGACCCGTCAACAGGGGCAGTAACATTCGGCAACCCTTATGCGCGCCGGACTCCGTGGTTTATCCAGACCGACTTGAACGCGCAGCACGCGTTCAAAGTCAACCATAACAATGACCGCGAGGAACTCACCATTTCGGGCACGCTAACCAACTTGCTCAACCAGCACTCTGTGGTTTCATACTGGGGAGGCCTCGACTCGGATTGGCTCAACGCCACCTTATTCGATGGCCAGATCTTCACCGGAGCTCCCTTCTACAAGGAAGTCGAGACAGGGTACAACCCGCAGGCGGTCGCCAATCAGTACGGACTGATACAGAACTCACAGTACGGTTTGCCGAACGTGTGGCAGGCGACGCGCAATATCCGCCTGTCGGCGAAGTTCACCTTCTAAGCGAGCTGCATAAACCCTTAAGGGAGCCGGAATTCCGGCTCCCTTATTTTTTTGTTTATTTGAGGCGCGTCGATTACTTGCCGAAGATGGGGTAGTGGCTGGCGGCGCCCATGAAGAACAGCATTACTATTGACAGGTAGGCATTGGCGCGGCTTACCAGGAAGGCTTGTCTCGCCATGGCTTTGGCTTTGTCGGGCATGGGGGTGCCGTTGGTGGCGTTGTCGCGGGTCCATTGAATCAGGCGTTTCTGGATTCGCCAGATAACTCCCCAGACGTTCAGCAGCATGACCCAGCCGATACCGCCGCCGATGCCGATGGCTAGCAGGCGGTTACTCTCCCAGCCGTGGGTGTTCAGGCTCAGGAAGAGCCACGCTGCGCCCGCTACCACCACTGCGTAGACCACGCCTACGAATGCGCCGTTGTCGAAGATTCCTTTGCCGGGGATCAGGATGGCGTAGAGAATGCCCCAGACGATTGTCCAGATCAGGAAGAAGCTGCCCATCACAAGGCCGTGGGAGGGATTCAATCCCAGGCTTTGGGCGTTGTGGACATCGGCACCGACGATGAATTCCCAGTAGGCAATTCCGGCGAGCACCGTGAGCGCCGCCGACATCCGGAACCACATCAGGGCGCGCGTCATGAGTGCGGGCATGACTTTGCCTTTGGTGGCGGCGTCGAGTTCTTTCATGAGCGGGACGTTGACCAGGTTGAAGAAATAGAGCAGGCCGATCCAGGTGATGCCGGCGAGAAAGTGGATCCAGCGCAGCAGCATCTCGATGTTGGTTTTAATATCCGACGGAAAGTTGATTTGTGGAGCGTTAATTTGTAGAGCGTTGATTTCGTGAGTCAGCCAAGTTGCGAGAGCGGCGCTTGCCATGATGCCTCCTAAGAATTTCACCAATGGGCGAAAGGCCCACGCCGGGATTGTACACAACGGGTAAGAAGCCTGACGGAACGAAACCTTTACGCTGTTTAAGAAAAGGCAACTAATCGCAAGTTACGGGTTGAAAAGAGTGGTGGGAAACCGTATCGTACTCACAGCTACCTGCCGGGCGGCGACGTCTGAACTAGACGGCGAGGAGGCAGGTTGTCCCCCCGTGTTTCCTCGAGGCGGAAAGTCCGCGAGGAACATGCTGTTGCATTGAGCTTGCCCTGATACTGCGGAAGGGGCGAGATGTGTGTTTCAAGTACAGAACCTAAGGAGATCGGCTATGGAAAGTGGCAAGCCGGCGCAGAACATCCAGGATTCCTTCCTGAACACGGCCCGCAAGGAGCGGTTAAGCATCACCATTTACCTGCTGAGCGGAGTGAAATTGACGGGCCGGATTCGTTCCTTTGACAAGTATTCTGTGGTGCTGGAGGCCAACGGACAGGAGCAATTGATCTTCAAGCACGCCATCTCGACCGTGGTGATGGGGCGAACCGTGTCCCATGGCGCGCACCTGGCGCATACGGAGGCCAAGGTTGCGGCTGTGCCCGTGGCGGCGTCAACGTCGACGTCGGTGCCATCATCGTCACCTGCGCCGGTATCGGCATCGGCGGCTAGCGCTTCAGGCACCGAAGGGTAAGGCTTTTTCGGCTTGCGCAGTTCTCATCCCAAGAAGACCCGCGACCGCGCGTCCGCAGACGGACGTGTGACTTTTGGCGCGCAGTCAGCGGGCAACGACAAAGATAAAAGAGACTTGCAGGAGCGCGCGTTTCTGGTAGGGATTGATGTGCGCACGCGCGGCCGCAGCGCGAAGGGGACGGTCACCGCACAGGCCCAGGCGGCGCGCGATGCGGCTTCGGCTGCGCCACCGAGTGGTAATTTTTCTGCTTCGGGAAAGCCCAGCAACAAACCTACTAATAAACCCAGCATTCCAGAGTTCGATGCCGAGGAATCGCTGGCGGAGCTGAGCACACTTGCGGAAAGCGCTGGCGCGAAAGTTGTCGGCGAAATTCTGCAGCGGCGCGACCGGCCTGATCCTGCAACTCTGATCGGCGGAGGCAAGCTCGAGGAAATTGCCGGCGCGGCCGCGTCGGTGAATGCCGACCTTCTTCTATTCGATCACGACCTCACTGCTTCGCAACAGCGCAACATTGAAAAAATTGTTCAGCGGCGCGTGATCGACCGCACGCAACTCATTCTCGACATTTTTGCGCGGCACGCGCGCACGCGGGAAGGCCAGTTGCAGGTGGAACTGGCGCAGTTGCATTACCTGATGCCGCGGCTGGCGGGGCGCGGCGTTGAGATGTCGCAACTCGGCGGCGGCATTGGCACGCGCGGTCCCGGTGAAACGCAGCTGGAAACCGATCGGCGAAAAATTGCCCGTCGCGTGCGTCATGTTGAGCAGCAACTGGAAAATGTTCGGCGCACGCGGGCGCAGCAGCGCCAGCGGCGGGAATCGGCTCCGGTGGCGACCGTGGCGCTGGTGGGATATACGAATGCGGGCAAGTCAACGCTATTCAATGCACTGACACGGGCCGCAGTGCTCGCTTCGCCGCGCATGTTTGCAACACTCGATCCGACGATTCGCGCGGTGGTGCTGCCTTCGAAGCGCAAGATTCTGATGTCGGACACAGTGGGATTCATTCGCAATCTGCCGCACACGCTGGTCGAATCATTTCGCGCCACTCTGGAAGAGGTGCAGCGGGCCTCGCTGATTCTGCATGTATCGGATGCGAGCAGCAGGCTCTCGGCGGAGCAGGACGCGCAGGTGGAGATCGTCCTGAAAGAATTGGAAGCGGAGAAAAAGCCGCGGCTGCGCGTAATGAATAAAGTGGATCTGCTGGATGTGGAGGTAGCCGCGGGGCTCGTCACCGGTGCCGCGCCCGATGCAAAGACGGTGTATGTTTCCGCGGCCGAAGGCACTGGACTGGATCGATTGCTGGCGCGCATTGATTCGATGATTGAAGAAGACCCGGTCAGCCGCGTGCATCTGCGCGTGCCGCAGAAGGAAGGGAAGACACTGGCGATGCTTGAAGCCAAGGCGCGGATTTATTCGCGGGCATATAAGGATGGCGCAGTGGTGCTGGAGGTCGAGGCGCCTGAATCGGTGGTGCGCAAGGTTAGGCAGTGGATAGCGGACTAGTTGCGCGTCCGATCCCTTCGCTTGTGGCGAACCCGCGATCAGAAGTGGTCGCCGACCTGGTCGAGTTCTTCAATGCCCAGGATCGAGTTGTAGAGCACGCTCTTTCGGTTCTGGCTCTGGGGCAGTCCGTAGTAGAGGATGCCGATATCTTTCGTGACCATCTTGCGTAGGCGTGTCTCCGGCACATTCACGCCCAAGGACTCACCGGTATAGGGAAGGCTCATGCGGGCAGTCGAGACGACGGCTGCGCGCGCGTTTGCTGTTCTCCAGCCGAATGCGAACCGCCAGTGCTGCGAGGTCGGGTAGATGTCCTCGGAAGTGAAGCCGATCAGAATTGCTTTCGGGTCGGTGGCGTATTCGGGAACGTCTCTTCGCACGCTGGCAACCAGGTTCTCTGCCATCAGTTGCCCGCGGGATTCGTCTCTTGTCGCGGGATCCACAGGGATGCTGTTTAGGACGGCGATTTCGAGGTTATATTGTTCACGGTAATACTGAACCAGCGGCTGAATTTGCTTCGCAGGGAAATCTGCGATTGGGACAAAGTAGATCTTGCTGCCTTCGATCTGGGGCGCGAGCGAGGCGGATGCACTGGCGGGTTGTGTCGACGATCTTGTGTAGGCTACCCAGCCCACTATCAGAGCGATTAGGCCGAGCAGCATCACCAATGCACGGTTCAAGAAAAATCTCCCCCAAAACTCATTCAGGTGCAGAAATTGGATTAGAGCACGAAAAGTGTCTGCGAGAGGTTGGAAAACCGGCTAAGGCGTTACGAAGGTCAGACGAGTCGATCAGAGCGCAGAATTTAAATGGGCCGGCAACCAAGAAGCGGTGACATTCCTTGGCTATCGGCCCATTCGATCCTGAATTGGATCGGAGGTGATAGTTCAATGCTAATCCTCTTTAGCGGGAAGTCAAGGGCTGTTTGCAGATTTCTGCATGGGACTTCGAACGCGGCGCGGCGGGCGGATTCTGCCCATTTTGAAACACAGTTGCGTTGTTAACAATCCTGTGAAAATCGCGCTCTGTGCGTTGACATAAACTGGTGCGGACGTTAGACTTAACAGTTTTCATAGCCCTCATTTTCCTGTACAGCAGCACTCAATGGATGAAACTTTACGACAGCTAGGCGAATTACTGCTCGGGTCTGTGCCCACGGTAATTCTGCTGGCGCTCCTTTATTTGCTCTATGCCGTGATCGTTCACAAGCCTTTGGCGCGCGTGCTTGCGGAACGGCGCAGCAAGACGGAAGGTGCGGTCGAGAAGTCGCGGGCCGACTTTGCGGCGGCGGAGGCGCGCACCTCCGAATACGAGCAGCGGCTGCGCGAGGCGCGGGCGACGGTGTTCCGCGCGCAGGAGGCTTGGCGTAAGGCTGCGCTGGATGCCCGTACCGCTGCCTTGAATGACGCTCGCAAGAAGGCTCAAGAGAAGGTGCAGGCCGCGAGGGCTGACATCGAGAAAGATCGCGAGGCAGCGCAGTCCGGGTTGCAGGGTGAGGCGCAGGCGCTAGCCGCCGAGATCATACGGCGCGTGCTCGAGCCGGCTGGAGCGGGACGCTGACGCAATGCACGATTCCGAAGGGAAGAGTTTGAGCAAGGTGATTTCGAGCGAGATGATTTCGATTTCCAAGATGATGAGTTCCCCGAAGAAGATTGTTCTAGGCGGTTTGCTGGCGCTGCTGATTGTCAGTTTCGTCGCGACGCCGGGATTGCTGCGCGCGCAAGAGGGAACCGCGGCTCCGCAGAAGCAGGGAGCAAAGCATGAGCCGAGGCATCAACCCGGGATTGGCCGGCAACTGGCGCACGAGACGCGCGAAGCTGCGGGCGAAGAAGCGGACGAGACGGCTGAGTTTAAGCAGTCTGCGTCGGTACAAATGATTGCGAAGTGGACGGGGATGAGCCTGCAGCACGCTTATTGGTTGTGCGTGTTGTCGAATTTCATCGTGATCGCGGCGGTGATTTTCTGGGCGAGTCGAAAGTACTTACCGGGAATGTTCAGTGCTCGCACAGCGGCGATCCAGAAGGCGATGCAGGAGGCGCAGAAGGCCAGCGAGGAAGCGCGGCGGAGGCTGGCAGAAATTGAATCGCGCCTGATGAAGCTGGACGTCGAGATTGGCATGATGCGCGATGCCGCGGAAAAAGATGGCGCGGCGGAGGAAGCGCGCATTCAAGCCGCTGCTCAAGCAGATGCACGGAAGATGGTGGAATCGGCGCAGCTGGAAATTGCAGCTGCTGCCAAAGCAGCGCGGCGCGACCTGACCGCTTATGCTGCCGATCTGGCTGTGGCGCTGGCCCAGAAGCAGATTCGCGTGGATGCTGCGACCGATCAAGCGCTGGTGCGGAATTTTGCCGGGGAGTTAGGTGTGTCTGAAGGTTCAGGGCCGGGAAAGGCTGGGAACTAAGCATGGCGTCCGTAGCCAACACGTATGCCCGGGCTTTCGCGGATGTGGTTCTCGGTGCGCATCTGAACGCTGATCGTTCGATTGCGGAGTTGCGCACGATTGCACAATTGCTTGATGAGAGTTCTGATCTGCGGAGGGTGTGGGAAAACCCCGCGGTTCTGGCGGAGCAAAAGCGGCAGTTGCTCGATGTAATTGCCGAGCGTGACGGGATTTCAAAGCAGGTAAAGAATTTAGTCGCCGTCTTGATCGATCACCGACGCGTTCATTTTTTGGAACCCATCATCGTGCAACTCGAGAAAGAACTCGACGCGCGGCTGGGCTTCGCCGAGGCTGACATCACCAGTGCCCGCCCATTGGGTGATGCTGAGAAGCGCGAATTCGAGGCGCAAGTCGGGAAGTTGACTGGGAAAAAAGTCCGGGCACGGTATGGGCAGGATGAATCGCTTCTCGGAGGCGCGGTGGTCCGCGTGGGAAGCACGATTTACGACGGTTCCGTGAAGGGGCAGTTGGAAAGATTGAGGGAAGCTATTAGCTCTTAGCCTTTAGCTCTTAGCTGGAGACTCGATCGGGTCGAGTTTTGAGCGTGGGCAAAAGTCTTTAACCGCGAAGGTCGCAAAGAACGGCCGCGAAGTCCGCGAAGAAAGGCAGAGAAGCTAAGAGCTAACAGCTAAACGCTAAGAGTTGAATCTATGGCACAAATCAAGGCAGACGAAATAACGAAACTGATCCGCGAGCAGATCGAGAACTACGAATCGAAGATCTCCGTGGACGAGACTGGCACGATCATCACGCTGGGTGATGGAATCGCGCGCGTGTATGGACTCGATAAGGTCATGGCCGGCGAACTTCTTTCCTTTCCACACGGCGTGGCCGGAATCGCCATGAACCTGGAAGAAGACCAGGTGGGCGTTGTAATTCTCGGCGAATACACCGGGTTAAAAGAAGGCGACGAAGTGAAGCGCACCGGGCGCATCATGAGCGTGCCGGTGGGCGATGCCATGATCGGACGCGTGGTCGACTCCCTCGGCCGGCCCATCGACGACAAAGGTCCTATCGCCACCGATAAGTTCATCGCGCTGGAGCGAATTGCGCCGGGCGTCATTGACCGGCAGCCCGTGCGCGAGCCCATGGCCACCGGATTGAAGGCCATCGACAGCATGATTCCGATCGGCCGCGGCCAGCGCGAGTTGATCATTGGCGACCGGCAGACGGGCAAGACCGCGGTCGCGCTCGACACCATCATCAACAGCCAGGGCAACGACCTGGTTTGCATTTATAACGCGATTGGGCAGAAGCGCTCGTCGATTGCGCAGGTGGTGAAGATTCTCGAAGACGCCGGAGCGATGGAATACACCATCGTCGTCGCCGCTTCTGCCTCGGAACCCGCGCCTATGCAGTACATTTCTCCGTACGCGGCGACAGCCATCGGCGAATATTTTCGCGATACCAAACGTCATGCGTTGGTGATCTACGACGATCTATCGAAGCACGCGGCGTCCTATCGCGAGATTTCTTTGCTGCTGCGTCGGCCGCCGGGGCGCGAGGCGTATCCGGGAGACGTGTTCTATCTTCACTCGCGGCTCCTGGAACGCTCGGCGAAGTTGAGCGACAAGAACGGCGCAGGATCGCTGACCGCTTTGCCGATTATCGAGACGCAAGCCGGCGACGTTTCCGCATACATCCCGACGAATGTGATTTCGATTACGGACGGCCAGATTTATCTGGAAACGGATTTGTTCAACCAGGGCGTGCGTCCCGCGGTGAACGTAGGTCTGTCTGTGAGTCGCGTGGGCGGCAGCGCACAGATCAAAGCCATGCGGCAAGTCGCGGGAACGCTGAAGCTGGAACTGGCGCAATACCGCGAACTGGCGGCCTTTGCGCAGTTTGGCAGCGACCTCGACAAAGCTACGCAGGCACAACTCAATCGCGGTCAGCGGCTGGTTGAGTTGTTGAAACAGAACCAATTTTCACCGCTGCCGTTTTCAAAACAAATTCTGATCATCTTCGCGGGCACGGGAGGATTCCTCGACGATCTTCCGGTGAATCAGGTCCGCGACTTCGAGGCAGAGCTTTACGAGTACGTAGACGCGACGAACGCGGGCTTGCTGCGCACGATCATGGAGAAAAAGATTCTCGACGACCAATTGAAAGCGCAGTTGACAGACGTGATCAAGCAAGCGAAGCAGCAGTTTGTTGCAAGCAGGGAGACAGTAGCGAAGTGAGCTCTCAGCCTTTAGCCTTTAGCTCTTAGCTTGAAGCGGGGAGTGATCGCAAGAAGCAACATGACTTAAGCTAAAGGCTAAGAGCTAACGGCTAATAGCTGGTTTCAAATGCCAAACATTCTCGACATTCGGCGCCGGATCCGCAGCGTGGTGAACACGCGGCAGATCACCAAGGCCATGAAGGTGGTATCGGCGGCGAAGTTGCGCCGCGCGCAGGACCGTGCTTTGTCGGCGCGTCCGTATGCGCTGATGTTGACGAATGTGCTGAAGTCGCTGGTGGCGCGGGCCGAGATTTACGATCCGGAAACTGGCGAGCCGAAGCATCCTTTGCTGGCACAGCGTCCAGAGAAAAACATTCTTCTGATCGTCGTCACGGGTGATAAGGGGCTGGCGGGCGCATTCAGTGCGAATATTACCAAAGCTGCTGGCCGCTTCCTCGAATCCAAACAGGGGAAAAACGTCGACATCGAAGCGATCGGCCGCAAGGGCCGCGACTTTTTGCGCCGGCGTTATCCCGTCGCTGCGATGCAGACGCGCAGTCTGGCCGAGACGGAAGAGTCGCTCGAAACCCAGCCCTCTGCCGGAGAACGTGCGGGGGCAATAGAACTTACGGGAGAACACGTTGGAGTGCTCGGCAAGTTCGACTTCACGCAGGTACGACGCCTGGCGGAGAGTGTGATCGAGCGTTATGAGCGCGAAGAGATTGACTCGGTCTATGTGGTCTTCAACGAATTCAAGTCGGTGATTGCGCAGCGGCTGATCGTTGAACAGATTCTTCCCATCGAACAGATTGGCGCGCCGGCGGTTCGCCAGTCTGAGGAGATGACGCAGGAAGAAAAGAGCAAAGCTAAAGAAGCGGCGATCAGCGCGGGAGTGGGGCTGCGAAGTTCCGAATCTCCGGCGGACAAGATCGCGGAGCAGTTCGCAACGGCCGACGTGGATTACATCTACGAGCAACCGCCCGAGGAACTGTTTCGAGATTTGTTGCCGAAGTATGTGGCCATCCAAATTTTTCGCGCGCTCCTGGAGTCGGTGGCCGCCGAGCATGCCGCGCGCATGACTGCAATGGATTCGGCAACCAGCAACGCCACGGATATGATCGATTCGCTGACGCTGGTGATGAACCGCGCGCGGCAGGCAAAGATCACGAAAGAGATTATCGAGATTGTAAGCGGCGCAGCGGCAATGTAATGAGCACTCAGCAGTCAGCACTTAGCATTGAGCCAGTATGGGTTGTTGCTGGGCGCTATTATGAGCCTTGAGGGCCGAATGCTTTATCAAGCTAGGAGCTAGCAGCTGGAAGCTGAATTTATGGCAGAAAATATCGGACACGTAGTTCAAATTGCGGGGCCGGCGGTGGATGTGCAGTTTCCCGAGGGCAACCTGCCGCCTATTTATGAAGCGGTCAGAGTTGTGAGCGACGGCTTCACCGTCCCCAATCCCGTCAATGTAATTCTTGAAGTGCAACAGCATCTAGGCGAGGGCCGCGTGCGTTGCATCGCCATGGAAGCCACCGAAGGCATGGTGCGCGGCATGAAAGCCATTGACCAGGGCGGACCGATCTCCGTGCCGGTGGGCCGCGGAACGCTGGGGCGCGTGATGAATGTGATCGGCGAGCCCGTGGATCAACTCGGCCCGGTCGAGTACACGGAGCGCATGCCGATTCATCGCCTTGCTCCGGCGTTCGATGAACAGGCCACGACCGCGGAGATGTTTGAGACCGGCGTTAAAGTCATCGATCTCATCCAACCGTTCTTGAAGGGCGGCAAGATCGGCTTGTTTGGTGGCGCGGGCGTGGGCAAGACCGTCGTCATCATGGAACTTATCAACAATGTCGCCAAGAACCACGGCGGCTTCTCGGTGTTCGCTGGCGTCGGCGAGCGCACGCGCGAAGGCAACGATTTGTGGCTGGAGATGACGGAGTCCGGCGTGATCAAGCCGGGCGATCCGGCGCACTCGAAAGCTGCGTTGATCTACGGGCAGATGACGGAGCCGCCCGGAGCGCGCTTGCGCGTAGCTTTGACCGGTCTGACCGTCGCGGAATATTTCCGCGATGCCGAGGGCGCGGACACTCTGCTCTTCATCGACAATATTTTCCGCTTTACGCAAGCGGGTTCGGAAGTGTCGGCGCTGCTCGGCCGCATGCCCAGCGCAGTAGGTTATCAGCCGAACCTGGCGACGGAGATGGGCGAACTGCAAGAGCGCATTACGTCGACGAAGAAAGGCTCGGTCACATCGGTGCAGGCTATTTATGTGCCCGCCGATGACTTGACGGATCCGGCGCCGGCGACAACGTTTGCTCACCTTGACGCGACCACCGTGCTTTCGCGCGCACTGACCGAGATTGGAATTTATCCCGCGGTCGATCCGCTGGCTTCGACCTCGCGCATTCTCGATGCGCGCATCGTTGGCCAGGAGCATTACGAGGTGGCGCAACGCGTGAAGAAGACGCTGCAGACTTACAAGGACCTGCAGGACATCATCGCGATTCTTGGTATCGACGAGTTGAGCGAAGATCAAAAGCTTACCGTGGCGCGGGCGCGAAAGATCCAGAAGTTCCTCTCGCAGCCGTTCCACGTGGCCGAGCAATTCACCGGCGCCCCGGGACGTTACGTAAAAATTGCCGACACCGTGAAAGGTTTCAAGGCGATTGTCGACGGAAAGTACGACGACATTCCCGAGCAGGCGTTTTACATGAAGGGCCCGATTGAAGAAGTGCTGGAAGCCGCGGAGAAGATGAAGGCGGCAGCGTAGAAACCGTCGTTGGTCGTCGGTCGTTCGTCGTTGGCCATCGGCTGGCGGCAAATGTGCCAACGACCAACGACCAACGACCAATGGCAGATACTTTCAAACTCGAGATTGTCACGCCGGAAAAGAAAGTTGTCGACACGGCGGCGGAGGAAATTCAGATTCCCGGCAAGAACGGGTATCTGGGAGTTCTGCCGGGGCACGCGCCGCTGATCACGGAGTTGGCGGTCGGCCAAATCACGTTCCGCGCCGGCGCTGAAGAGCAACGTCTCGCCGTTGCATGGGGTTTTGCGGAAGTGCTGCCGGATAGAGTAACGATTCTCGCCGAGACTGCCGAGCGCCCTTCCGAGATCGATGTGGAACGCGCGCGCAAAGCTAAAGAGCGTGCGGAACAACGACTTACCAGCGGCGACACCAATGTCGATGTGGAGCGGTCACTGGACGCGTTGCACAAAGCAGAGACGCGGCTGGAAGTGGCCGAAGGAAAAGTCCCCGCTTAGCGGACGCTGCTCGCCGTTCCCATAATTAACTCCGCTCTGAATCGGCTGTGGCACAAAGGAAACTGGGCCATGCGATTTCCTCAGACGCGCCGGCCAGATATCGCGAGCCGAACTGCCGACAACGAGAACAGCGAATCTTTAGGCCGCCGCGGCGCAGCGATATTCATGGGAGCGCTGCTCATGGCGTGGCCCGCGCTCTTCAATCGCTATCCGCTGCTTTATCCCGATTCGATCACCTACCTTGGCGATGGACGCCTCGTGGCTCGCGCCGTGTTTCTACATCGATTATCGGAATACTACGGCATGCGGTCTTTCTTCTATAGCCTCGGCATCCTGCCCCTGCATTGGAACGTTACCGGATGGCCAATTGTTTTTTTTCAGGCGCTGCTCACGTCGTATGTCATCTGGCTGGTCGTGCGGTCACTCCTGCCGCGGCGAACCATTTTTTATTATCTTGTTCTAGTCGCGTTGCTCAGCCTGCTTACAAGTATGGATTGGTTCGTCAGCCTGATCATGCCCGACATTCTTGGTCCACTGTTGTACCTCTGCATCTACCTGCTTGTGTTCGCCCGAGAGACGCTGTCCCGCGCTGAGCGCCTGACTTTGATCCCGATCGCCTGGTGGGGAATCGTGTCTCATGCCTCGCACTTGATCCTAGGTGCGGGGCTTTGCATTCTGCTGGTCTTGCTGCTTATTGTGCGTTTCGAGTGGATGCGCGGCCGTTGGAGAGCGGTCAGCCAGGTGGCGATGATTGTTCTGTTTGCTGCCGTCTCACAGTTGGCACTGCACGCATATCTGTACGGCGAACCTTCGCTGAATGGCGAGCGGCCTCCATTTCTGATGGCCCGCGTAATTGCGGACGGCACCGGACTCTGGTATCTGCAGCAGCATTGTCCGGACGCGAAATTTGTTCTCTGCGATCATCTGCAGGAATTGCCGCAGGATCCTGACGTGTTTCTCTGGGGCGAGAAAGGCCTGTGGGCGAACGCCGACGACGCAACCACAACGCGGCTGCGGCAGGAAGAGATGCCCTTCGTTCTAGCGACGCTTCGTGCATATCCCGGGGCGCAGCTATCGAAGTCGCTCTCAAACTTTGGTCAGCAACTGCGGATTTTTGGTTTTTATCTCTTTGGCCCGAGTGATTGGATGTCGGAGGAATTCGCGAGTGTGCTGCCCCGCGAACGGTCTCAGTATCTGCAGGGCCGACAGGCGAAAGACGATCTGCCCCTCGAGTTCTTCACCTCAGTGCAAAACTGGGCGGTGGTTGTCTCGCTCGTCATAATCACGGTTTTCATGCCTCGCATATGGCGCAACCGGCTAGTCCGGCTGATCGGCCTCGGTATAGTGATAGTTTCCACGGTGGTTGCCAACGCGCTGGTCACGGGCACTTTATCGATGGTTGAGGATCGCCTTCAGAGCCGCGTAGTTTGGCTGATCCCATTCCTGGCGATCGTCCTGGCTCTCGATTGGTTCGAGCAGTTGGCAAAAGGGCAGCCAGCTCGTACTTCCTAAGGTACATTCACCGAATCCCGATGCTCCGACGGAACGTACTTCACCGCGGCGGTGCGCTCCAACTTATCCCAAGCAAACTTGCGTCCTTCCAGCGCACGCTTCAGCGTCTTGAACAAGACAACTGAAAACAACTGGCGGTAGGCAAAGCGTTGCAGCCAGACCTGGCTTAGCAGCCACACGTCTTCTTTATCGTCAGGCCGTCGCCGTTCGAGCGCAAAGGCCAGCGTCGATGCCAGGAAATCGATTACCAGAAATGCAAAGAAGAATGCCACCAGCTTATGAAAGCTCGCGGGATCGGTGGAATCGGGGTGAAAGCGTTTTTGGACGAAGTACCAAATAGTTCCGACGACAAACATGATGTCGATGAGCGGAGACACCAGCGGCAGCAGAATCTGGAAGATCACAATGTTCGGCAGCGCGACGAAGCCCAGCGCACCTTTTCGCGCAATCACTCCGCTATGCTTGTACACCGCCTGCAGAATGCCGAAGGACCAGCGAAAACGCTGGCGCATCAACCCGTTGGCATTCGTCGGAGCCTCCGTATAGGCCAACGCCATGTCTTCATATTCCACGCGGTAACCGCGGCGCAATAGAGCCATCGTGAGGTCGGCGTCCTCGGCGACAGTATCGACCTGGTAGCCGCCAGCTTCGCGCACAGCGGAGACGCGCCATGCTCCAATCGCGCCCGGCACCACGCTGACCGCGCCGAGAACATCCAATGCGCGGCGCTCAAAATTCTGGCTGGTGATGTATTCAAGAGCCTGCCAGCGCGTCCATAGATTCACGCGGTTCCCGACCTTGGCATTACCTGCGATCGCTCCGACTTTGGGATTGATGAAATGCGGCACCAGGCGCGAGATTGCGTCACTGGCAATGATGGTATCGGCATCAATGCCGACGAAAAGTTCGGCGTCTTCAATATGCTCAATTCCATAGTTGAGAGCATCCGCCTTGCCGGAGTTCGGCTTGGTGAGAATGATGACTCTTCCGGCAGCTTCTTCGCGGGCGAAGGCGGCGCGCGCGACTTCGAGAGTGCGGTCGCGGGAGCCGTCGTCGATCACAATCACGCGCAGGTTGGGATAGTTCGAGTTCAACGCGGCGCTTATCGTGCGCGCAATTACTTTCTCTTCGTTGTAGGCGGGGATGAGCACCGCGACTTTCGGTTTGTACGAAGCGACCTCAGCAGGCCGTCCGAAGATCTTCTCTTGCAGACGGTCGTAGATTGCAGCCGCACCGATAAATAGCAAGCGACCGGTCATCAGAAGATCTCCCAGGAAGAAAATCCAGGTAATCGCAATGATGCCGGCCTCGAACAGCCAGAAGCCTAGCCGATCGAGTCGCGCGGCCCACAATTCACGGGTCGTCAATGGCGCCATTACATCGGCCCTGCTCTTGCCAAACAGTTCATAAACCGGAGCAATTTCAAGGCCCCGGGCTCGAATGCCCTTGATGATCATGGGCAGCGCACGCACGGTTTCCTCACGATCGCCGCCACCGTCATGCAGCAGAATGATGTTCCCGCACCGCAGATCATTTCCATTACAGGGCGGCAGGTGGTCCATCACCGATTTAGTGATCTCCTCAGCGGTGCGTCGGCGCGGTTTGTCGTTCCAGTCGTTGGGGTCAATCCGGTTGCCGACAGTGATGTAGCCAAGATCTTGTGCGAATTCGAGCGGTCGCACCTGGTCGGCGGTATCAGGCTCCTCGTCGATGGCGTAGGGCGGCCGCAGCAGCGTAACCCGAACTCCATCCAGGCTGGCGAAAAGCCGTTCCGTGAGATTCAATTCCACCTTAAACTGCGTCGAAGAAATATTGCTCACATCCGGATGCGTGAAGGTGTGGTTGCCAATGGTGTTACCTTCGCGGTAAATGCGTTGGGCTAGGCCGGGGAACTTGTCGGTCTGAATTCCAATCAGAAAAAATGTTGCCGTCGCGTGCTCCTCTTTGAGCACGTCGAGAATCTTGGGCGTCCACTCCGGGTCGGGCCCATCATCAAACGTGATCGCGACTTTGTTGGGGCTGTAGCCGTAGCGCGCCACACGGTACGGTTCGGGCAGAGACTGAAAGACTTCGTCGGTGATCAGCTTGGTGTTGGCATCGATCGTGAGGTCGCGAATGCCGGGAGTGGGCTTGTCTTCAATGCGCAGGATCTCGCCCTGGCCTTCCATATCCACATCTTGACCTGGCGGCACGCTGCGCAGTTTCGCCTCTGAGGTGGGGTCACCGGGAATGTCCCACACCTTCCATATTGTTCGATCTTCTCCGCCCAGTTTCCACAGAGCGAAAGTCTGAATGCCGAGCGACTGCGCCGAGCGCATATGGTTCAGCGCCGTAACTGCGTCGAGAAACCAGACGTCATGGCGCAGGCTGGCCTCGTCGAGATAGCTGAAATGCGGATTCAGCGCATCGTCGTCGAACGTCACGTCTACATCCGAGTCGCGCGCTTCAAGCCACGCCTCCTGCACCGATACGCTATGGTCCTTCGCGCCAGCAGGCAGCGCGCCCTTCTTCGGTTTCTGCACCCAGTCATAGCCGTAGTTGGCGATGGCGCAGATAAGTTTTTCCTTGGGAATTACTTTCACAGCGAACTTGAGGTTGTCGACGAACCAATCCTGCGAAGCGACCGGCCCCGGAGCAGCGCCGGGATAATGTTCGTCGTAGTTCATGACCACTACGCCGTCCGCCGGTTTCGAGATCGCGGCGTAGTCGAATTCTTGGTTGTGCGCCGGTACGCTGACGTAAAGCTTCATCCCGCGGGCGTGCAGGTCCGAAGAAAGTTCGTTGAGAAGTGCAACATAACCCGGTTGCCCGACACTTGGGAAAGCTTCAAAATCAACCATCAATCCACGGAAACGATCGGAGCCGAGAAACATTCCTACCTGCCGGCGAAAGGCCGCGCGTGCATCAGGATTGTTCAGAAAATCCGTGATTCCGCCCACCCACTCGGTGCCGTCAAAGTTGTTCACCATGGGAAAAACTTCCATGGCGGGGCTTTCCGTCTTGATGAAAGGCATCACGCGGTCGTCGACGGAGCGCACGCGGTTGTTTTGAACCACGTCGAAGAATTTGTTGGTCTGGTCATCGACTGCCTGCAGGCGGCCATCGGGAGTGAGCACGTGCAGCCAGTCGGGATAGAGCAGATCGATCTGCCGGGCAAAGTCGCGGAGGGACGAGAAACTGGCGGCATCCCAGGGCACGTAGAAGGCCGCGCGGATGCCTTCTTCCTGATTTAGCTTGACCTCTGAAGCAGGCAGCTTCGATTTGCGGTGCGATCGATTAGCTAGCTTCTTCTGGCGCTCCTTCGCCTTTTCTTTTTCACTTTCCTTCAGGGCCTTAAAAGCGCGCTTCTGCGGCGAGAAAAGTAATTCCGGCAGGTGGTCATCCCGCAGCGTGGTGTATCCAAAGAAAATAATGAGCGCGGTTATCGCCAGCACCAGCGCGTCGACGAAGCGTCTCAGGCGCTTCCAGCGGGCACGTTGCGGATCGTAAAAGACGGGTTCGGCCATGGATGGCTAATCGCTTATCGTATGCTGCGCGCGGCAGACGGTCAATTCTCGGCGGGACAGGGTAAACATCCTTACTCAGTAAGATGCACTTTCCCAGATTAAAGATTACTCAAGATGACTTCCCCAAGATGATCTTCGAAGATGGCGCCAAACGCGCTATATTTTAGCGTGCTCGAACTGGTGCGGAAGAATGTTCGTTTCTTTCTAGTGGCGAGTCTGGCGGCGCTGGCGCTGCGGCTGCTCTTCGTGTTTCGCTTTCCAGCCGTAGTGGATGATTCGCGGCTTTATGCCGATATCGCCCGGAACTGGCTACAGCACGGGATCTACGGCATTTCGAACTCCGGCCAGATTATGCCGACATTCTCACGCCTGCCGGGTTATCCGGGATTTCTGGCAGCGGTCTTCGCCATCTTCGGACCGAACAATTTCCGCGCGGTTCTGCTGATTCAGGTTCTGTTCGATCTCGGCACCTGCTTCATCGTCGCGGATATCGCGCGCAGAATGTTCTCCGAGCGCGCTTCGAAGGCAGCGTTTCTTCTTGCCGCTCTCTGTCCCTTCCTGGCGAATTACGCAGGAGCGGCTCTCACCGAGACGCTGGAGATTTTCTTCACAGCGTTAGCGTTGGATCTAGCGGTGTGCGGATCGGATTTTTTTCGCAAAGAAATTGAGCCGCTTTCGGCATGGCGAACATGGCTCACATGTGGCCTTTCCATCGGCGCCTGCATTCTTTTACGGCCGGATGGCGGCATTCTGTTCGCTGCCATTGGCGGATATTTGTTTTTTCTTTTGCTGCGGCGCATCTTTGCGAGGCGGACATCACGCCCTGCCTGTCCGCAGCGGCTCAGTCCTGTGTTTCGCGCGGGAATAATTCTGACCGTTGCAACCTTCGCTCCTCTGGTCCCATGGACCCTGCGCAACCTCCACACTATGCACCGCTTCCAGCCGCTCGCGCCTCGCTACGCCAACGACGCCGATGAGAACGTAGTGCCGGGATTCAACCGCTGGACGAAGACTTGGATGGCCGAATACACCTCCGTGCAGGAAATCTATTGGAAACTTCCCGAGGAGACAATCGATCTCGCCCAACTGCCGGATCGCGCCTTCGATTCGCCCGAGCAGCGCCGACAGACTGAGCAACTCTTCGCCGAGTACAACCGGGATCATGACATCCTCGGAGATCTTGACTCGCGTTTCGCGGCGCTTGCCGCGACACGAATCCGCTCCGCCCCTTTGCGCTACTACGTCTGGCTTCCAACTTTGCGCATCGCTGACATGTGGCTGCGTCCGCGAATCGAGCTGCTGCCCTCTGATCCCCGCTGGTGGGAGTTCAATGATGAAGTTGTGTGGCTGACAGTGAGTATCGCCTTCGGAATTATCAACCTCGCCTATGTCCTGGCCGCCGCTGCAGGGCTGCTGCGATCGCGCGAAGTTGCCGGCATTGGATTATTCCTTTTATTCGTTCTGCTGCGGTCCCTGTTCCTCGGAAGCATCGAGAACCCGGAGCCACGCTACACGCTGGAATGCTATCCCGTGGTGGTGGTGCTGGCGGCATCGCTGTTCTCTCCGATCGGTAAATCGAATCGGTAAATCGAATCGCAGCTATCGAAAACCCGCATAAACAGCCTTCCAAATCCAGAAGGCCGTATGTGAAATGGAGTATTCAAACGTTTTATCCCGCCGAACGCATTGAAAAATTAAACTTGAATATTGTGGTCCACTAGTTGCACAATAGCGCCCCATCAGGTTCCCCAGGGTCTCAACCGCTGGTTCCGGGCAACACGTTTCCTAATGTAAGCCCTGCCTGGGGTAAAGGGGGCTCTATGCGTCGTGGTGCACGTGTAGTTACGTTCTGGTTTGGATTTCTTCTTGCCTTCAGCACTCTGCTGGTGGCGCAAACAGCAACGACATCCTTGCGCGGTACGGTCTACGATTCCAAGGGCGCCGTGTTGCCGCATGCGACCGTAACCCTCAACAATCCGGCTAACGGATTCACACGCACGACCAAGAGTGACGGTCAGGGAAATTACCAATTCGTCGAGTTGCCGCCTGCGAAGTATGAACTCGCCGTCGAAGCCGCCGGCTTCTCTACCTTGAAACAAAGCGGAGTGGAACTCCAGGTGGCGACTCCCGCCACGCTGAACGTCACGATGCAAGTTACGGGTGGAACTGTGGTGGTGGAAGTCAGCGGTACGGCTCCCATGGTCAACACCCAGGACGCCACGCTCGGCCACGCTTTCGGGGCCGAACAGATTGCCGACCTTCCCTTCGAAGGGCGCGATCCTGGCGGAATTCTCAGTCTGCAGACAGGAGTCGTCTTCACTGGTAACAGCCCCCATATCGCCGGCGCATCCGACAGCCGTGCCGGTTCCGTGAATGGCGCACGCAGCGACCAGACTAACATCACCCTCGATGGCGTTGATGACAATGATCAGCTTCTGGGCACAGCCTTTTCGGGGGCAATCCGCGCGCCGCTCGACTCATTGGAAGAGCTTAAGGTCACCACCAGCAACTCCGATGCGGATTCGGGACGCTCCTCCGGCGGACAAGTGTCTTTGGTGACGAAGAGTGGAACCAATCACATTCACGGCTCACTTTACGAGTACAACCGCCCCAATTTCACCGCGGCCAACGACTGGTTCAACAAAGCGGCCCAGATCAACGAGGGCGAGTCGAATACTGCGCCGTTCTTGTTGCGCAATACCTTCGGAGCGAACGTGGGTGGGCCCATCATTAAGGACCGCCTCTTTTTCTTTGTCGCCTACGAAGGCCAGCGCAAGCGGGAGGACCTGCAGGTCACGCGCGTTGTTCCCAGCGAGGCGATGAAGGCCGGTTCCATCAGCTATCCATGCGATACGGTAAATGACGCTGCCGACTGCAACCTCCTCAACCCCAACGTCCAGCAAGTCGGAGGCACCCTCGTCGCGACGTTGAATGCCAACCAGATCGCGGGCATGGATCCGAACTGTTCGACCGAGACCCCCGACACCTGCCCGCTAGGTCCGGGGCCAAACCCATTGCTGGCGAACCTGTCGTCCAATCCGAATCCCAATGCTCTGTTCCTCCAGTATCCAAAGTCCAACACAACCACAGTGGGGGACGGCTTCAACTACGTTGGTTACACCTTTCCGTCGCCATTGCCAGCAAGCCAAAACGCCTACGTGGCGAAGATTGATTACAACCTCACCAAAGACGGAAATCATCGCCTGTTTCTGCGTGGCATCATGAACAACGACCGCACGGCGGAACGCAACATCAGCACATCGATCACCAGTGACGGAGGCGAGGAATTTCCCGGACAGCCAGAAGCGCAGACGGAGCACGACAACAATAAAGGATTCACCGCGGGGTATACGGCCACGCTCAGCAGCACACTGATCAACAATTTTCGCTTCGGTTACATCAGCCAACTCATCAACATCCAAGGCTTGCAGACTCAGCACTTCGTTAACTTCCGCGGCATGGACGATATTAATGCCAATACGCCCACCATCAATACCCATGTGCCGGTGAAAAATATTGTCGATGACCTCACAAAAATATTGGGTAATCACAGCTTGCAGGTTGGCGTGAACTATCGCCAGGTCGATAACTTGCGCGAATCCAACGCCCAGAATTTTTTCACCGCGCAGACCAACGTTTACTGGTTGTTCGATTCCGGCATCTCGAACACAGGCCAAAGCCTGGATCCCTTTGCCTTCGGTTATCCCGCAGTCGATCCCGGCTACAGTTCCAATTATGACTTCGCTACGGCCGCGCTCGTCGGAATGATCCCGCAAGTCGGCTCAAACTATGAGCTCAATAAGACTCTGAACGTAATTCCCGAAGGCCAAATGGTCCCCCGCCATTTCCGCGATCACGAATACGAGTTCTACATACAAGACCAGTGGAGAATGAAGCCGAATTTTACCTTCACCTACGGACTGCGTTATTCCATTCTCCAGCCCCCTTATGAAACCACCGGCACGCAGGTCTCACCGACCGTCAGCCTGCACGACTGGTTCTCCCAGCGCGGTATCGCCGCTGCGCAAGGCCAGCCCTACGAGCCGGAGGTCGGTTTTGGCCTCTCCGGCCAGGCCAATGGCAAACAGCCGTATTGGGGGTACGACTACAAGGATTTTGCCCCTCGCATCGCCTTTGCATACTCGCCCAAGGCGGATAGCGGCCTAGGCAGGAAGTTGTGGGGCGGCGCAGGAAAAACCTCGATTCGGGCGGGCTACGGCATATACTTTGACCACTTCGGCGAAGGCATCACCAATACTTTCGACCGCAACGGGTCGTTCGGTCTTACTACGGCTATCAGCAATGCCGCAGGCGTTCAAACTCCGGACTCAGCCCCCAGGTTCTCGGGCTTGCACACGATCCCAACCACTAGCGCCCTGGGGCCGATTGTTGAGCCGCCGCCAACAGGTCCATTCCCGGTATCTCCTCCCGATCAGCTTGGCGATGGAGGATTTGCCATCACTTGGGGTTTGGATGACAAGCTCAAGACGCCCTATTCTCACGTCATCGATTTTTCGATCACTCGCGAGTTGCCCTCGAACTTCGTGTTCGAAGCTTCGTATGTTGGTCGCTTCGCCCATCGACTGCTGCAGGAAGTGGACCTGGCGGAACCCGTAAATCTAAAAGATACGGCCGGAGGCCAGACCTATTTCCAAGCCGCGCAAGCATTGGCTAGGCAATACAAGACTGGGGGCCCCAATGCCACCGATATCTCGCAGATCACTCCCGCTCTGGTCGGCAGTTACTGGGAGAATCTTTTTCCCACAGCGTCAGGTTCTGCGGCGACCCAGATTTACGGCTGTGCCCCCAACTCCACTGGCATCACAACCGTAACAGCTACTCAGGCCATGTATGACTTGTTCGACTGCTATAACGGCAACGAAACCACAGCTCTCGAAGTTGCGGACGAGCCTTACGCGAATGGAGGCCCGGGCTGCTTCCCGGCCTGCGCCACCATCAATGGACAATTAACCAACGGCAATGACTACTACTCACCGCAGTTTTCCTCGTTGTTTGCCTGGCGGAGCACCGGCAACAGTTCGTACAACGCTGGCCAGTTCAGCTTGCGGCATCAAGCGCATGGCTTGCAGTTCGACTTGAACTACACCTACTCAAAGTCGATAGACGTCGGCTCCAACGCCGAACGAATCAACGAGTTTGAGGGATTTGGTTTGGGTAGTCAGATCATTAACTCCTGGTTCCCAGGACAGAATCGTGCCGCCTCCGACTTCGACACTACTCACATCGTGAACGCGAACTGGGTCTACCAACTGCCTTTTGGCCGAGGGCAACATTTTGCTGCGGGCATGGGACGATTCGCAAATGCATTTTTCGGCGGTTGGACGGTTTCAGGCCTTTGGCGCTGGTCCAGCGGGTACCCTTTTTCTTTATTCAGTCCAGAATGGGCTACCAACTTCCAACTTGAGAGTCAGGCCGTGCCCCTGAGCAGTGCACGCCCCAAGACTGGCAGCTTTATCGTAGACCAAGCCGCCGGCGGCACGGGTCCTAATGTCTTCCAGGATCCCGGAATCACGGACTACACAAACACGAACGCGGCCATCAATCTTTTCCGCCCGGCGTACCCTGGCGAACAAGGCATGCGCAACGGATTACGCGGTCCCGGCACATTCAACATCGATACGAGCTTGACCAAGAGCTGGCCCATTAACGAGAGCCAGTTAGTTAAGTTCAGTTGGTCGATGTACAACCTGACAAACTCGGCGCGTTTCGACGTGGGAACAATGCAGTTGAATAGCAACAACTCTCTTTCCAGCAGCACGAGCTTTGGCAACTTTAGTTCAACGCTTTCCAATGCACGCGTAATGGAGTTCATGCTGCGTTATGTTTTCTGATCGTGCAAGAGTTTCGATCCTGGGGGCGATACACCGCCCCCCTTTTATTTTGAGCGGTACGGAGTCGGCAACGGAGGTTGTTGAGACAAATCCCTGGATCCGGCAGGGTCGCCAAGATTCTGCTTCTCAGGGACGATTCGGAGCAGGCACTGATCGGTAGTCTTACGCGAGCGGCGAATCGCTCATGCGGAAGCGGGTGCGTACGTGCTCGGAAATGAGTTCGATCGCCGGTCGGTTCACAACCGGGTCGCTCTGAGCCAGATACTTCATGGCATCTACCAGCAGGCGCTGTCCATCGACATATCGGGGATCGGACGTACGCTCTCTTTTTATGGTACGACCCAACTTGGGCGGGACGGGAATGGTAAAAACCTTGGCCATGGATGAACTCAAAAAAAAAGACTCGCAAAAATAAACTCGCAAACACGAACGCCTACGAAATCCTAAGGCAGTATAGCGCTCGGCATTGATTTTTCAGCACACATTCTTACTCTTTAGAATCAATTACTTAACCCCGAGGCGAGACAAACTGCGTCTTCTTCGAGGTCTTCAATTGAAACACATCGTTGCCGACCTTTGCCGGTACCCGGATTGCAAAATACTTCGCCACGCGATAATCGTCCTCGCCTTGCATAAATTTCTGTTGCACCGAGATGCCGCGGCTCGCATCGATCCATAGGATAACTTTCGAAAAATAGTTGCGTACTTTTTCGCTCTTCGGAACAAGTTGCAGTTTCGCGGTTCCGATGTTATCGATTTTTTCGTCGCCCAAATACGTAACGTCGTAAGTCTTTTTCAGATCCTCTCCACTGCCCCCGAAGCCCAGCACCAGATAGCTTTCCATCTCGTTCCGATTGCTGCCCGCCGAGAACTGCATGACCTGCTCGATCTTAGGGTGGTAGACCTGAAGCTTGCCCTCTTTATACAGCACGAATGTCGGCTCGGGTTGCTTAATCTCCGCCATCATTTCGATTGCGTCGCCCACCCGCCGGTAATAAACCGTGCCCTTCTGAACGTCGGTTTCGTCCACTACCTTCTGATACTGATCCCATTCGAAGTCGGCCTGGGCAGTGCGGAAGCTGGCCGCAGCAGTATCCATTTTCTTGAGGACGCACTCTAGCGTACAAGGCTCGGGAGTCGGAAGATGTGCAAGGGGGCACAACAAACTTCCGAACAGCACGGTCCCAAGAATGCGGCTGAAAAATTCCATTTTCCTACTATCTCTTCACCAGCACTCTATAAGTCTGTGTGTGTCCTTTGCCCAACACTTCGTAGCTCACGATCGACACATCGCCAGAAATCGGCTTGATAATCCCCATCAACTGATTTCTGACCGTGGCGTCGTCCCCCGACGTAATCGCGCTGGCCGAAATCTGGTAAACCAGTCCGCCCTGCGCATCCCGCGTAACCACAACGTCAGTCAGATGCGGTTCGCGAGGCACAGGTTTATCGTTGAAGTTGATTACCCGCGGCGAAAAGAAGATAAAGATGAGAATCAGCGTGACCATGATGTCGTAGTGCAGCGTGCCACGCTCATGCTGCCACAGGATGTAGCTCCGAATTGTGCGCCAGACGCCGTTCATCGGTAGGGAAGGCGCGCCCGCAGCCGTCGTGCTGATTTCCACACTTTGCAAGTCTAGTCTCCGCAATTCAAGGTTTCAACGTTTCAAGGTTTCAGAGTTTCGAATGCGGGATAAGGTGTTTTTGAAACCTTGAAACCTTGAAACTATGAGACCTTGAAACCTTGCACTCAAAAGATTCTTTTCGTAATCCGCTCCGCCCCAATATAAGGCTGCAATGCCTCAGGAATAATCACGCTGCCATCGGCTTGCTGGTAGTTCTCCACAATCGCCACCCAGGTCCGGCCCACTGCCAACCCGCTTCCGTTCAGCGTGTGCACGAACTCCGGTTTATTCTTGCCTTCCGGCCTGTAGCGAATGTTCGCCCGCCGCGCTTGATACGACTCGAAATTTGAGCACGAAGAAATCTCGCGAAACAACTGCTGACCCGGTAGCCACACTTCAATGTCATAAGTCTTCGCCGAAGACGGGCCCATGTCGCCAGTGCACAATGTCACCGTGCGATAGTGCAGCCCTAATTTTTGCAGGACCGTCTCCGCGTTCCGCGTCAGCTTCTCATGTTCTTCATAAGAATTCTCTGGCCGCGTAAACTTCACCATCTCCACCTTTTGAAACTGGTGCTGCCGGATGATGCCGCGCACGTCTTTCCCATAAGATCCCGCTTCGCTGCGAAAGCACGGGGTGTACGCCGTGAGTGAGATCGGCAACCGCGCAGCGTCAAGTATTTCGTCACGATAAAGATTCGTGACCGGAACCTCGGCCGTCGGAATCAGCCAGAGATCTTTTTCTCCATGAGGTACGCGAAAAAGGTCGGCGGCGAACTTGGGCAATTGTCCCGTACCATACATCGACTCGGAATTGACGAGGTACGGAGGCAGAACTTCGGTGTATCCATGCTCGCGCGTGTGCAGATCGAGCATGAAGTTCGCCAGCGCGCGCTCGAGCTTCGCGCCGAGATCCCAGTAAACGGCAAACCGCGCACCAGTAAGCTTAACCGCGCGCTCCAGATCGAGCACGCCCAGGTCCGCTCCCAGTTCCCAGTGCGGCTTGGGAGCGAAGTCGAACTTCGGCGGCGCGCCCCATCGCCGGACTTCAACATTGTCTTCGGCGCTATGGCCCACCGGCACGCTCGAATGCGGCACGTTGGGAATGCTGGCGAGAATCCGCAGTCGCCGGGCACTTAAATCCTCAACGGCAGCGTCCAACCGCGGTTGGGACTGCTTGATCAGATCTTGTTCAGATAGATTCTTCTCGCGTGCCTCGTCGCTCGCCAACAGCCCAAGGCCTGCTGCTCTTAGCCGCTTCTCCTCGGCCTTAAGGTGCTGGAACTCCTCCGCTAGCACCCTTTTCCGCGCTCTGGAGCTCTCAGCTTCAAGCGTAGCATTCCTGAGCTGCGAGTCCAACTCACGAAAGTTTCCGAGAACGGCAGCCGGGTCCGCGCCGCGTTGGCGCAGCATTTCCTCTATTTGGGGCAGATTGTCGCGAACAAAATTCAGATCAAGCATGGGAACTAACTACTTTATCGGAAACCAGTGGGAGAATGCACGCCAGAAGGGATGTCGTCCTCGCCGCCAACATGCCGGCGATTGCGGCAGCAGTCGAGGAGCAGGAACCGCTCCGCCGGAGCGGAATTTAACCGCTTTGTGCCATGGGCGCACGCACCTGATGAAGTTGTTTCTTTTCCCGAAATCGGGCTCCGATGAGCTGGAGTACCCGGTCCTTTGACATCTTGGACGTCACATTTAGATTGTTTGCGTCGGCAAGGCGACGCAGGTCCTCCACCTCAATCTTATCCAGGCGACCCTGAACCCCCAGTTCGTCCCCAGAGAGCCACTGTTCATAAAGTTCTCCGAATCTCGCCTGGTGCTGCAGCACCTCCTCTGGAGTGAGTGGGGCGGGCTTCGGCTTCGACGCTCTTGGAGGCTTCTTCGATTGCCGGTCGGCACGCATTGATTCCAGAAAAGACGAGAGGCGGTCCACCTTCTGGCTTAGAACCCTGAGTTCCTGAATGATTTCCTGTTCCGACATTTGGGCCCTCAAATGAACGCTTGAATCTCTTTCCACAGACTCTGAAACTGAGTCCTGAAGTCTCCGGGTAAGCCTTCTTGAATTGCGCGCTTCATGCCAACCCGATCAAAAATAGCCGTGTCAAAAAGCTTAACCGTTAGTCCCCTTGCGCTCGACTCGCGATTTAGCACGTCCCTAGCGTCGTCAAGATATCGTTGCGTTTCGTTGCTGTACCTCTTTAGCGAAGATCCGCCGGGCTTCTTGGCTCGATTCATAAAGACACCGATCTTCGGCACTGGAAAAGGTTCGATCCTCATTCGGAGGCTGCTGAGAAGCAACGACAGTCCCTTCGCGGCGAAGAAGTCGGGGTTTATCGGAATCAGTACAAGTTTACAACACGACAGCACCGAGTAACTCAGCAGACTGAAGGACGGGGGACAGTCGAAGAGTATGTGGTCATACACAGGCACGGCGGAGGAGTTCTGGATCTTCTCCAGCAATCGCTGGATGAAATGCTTGACCTTCTCGCGGTCAAACAGTTCGAGTTCAGTCCAGTAAAGATCCTCAACGGACGGCACAAAGTGGTAGCGGTCGGAGATTTTGTAGATGAAGTCATAATTCGCCGCGAAGTTGAAGTTCCCATGGCCCGTGAACTCGTCAAGGGCGTTGAAAATCGTCTTCTTCCTCTTCAGAGACCTGTCCTGCCAGTCGGAGAAGTTCTTGAACGGACTGCCGTCCTCGTTCAACGCGATAGCCTGCGTTAGTGACATCTGTGCGTCTAGATCGAAGACTAGGCTGCAGGTGTTGGGAGTCAGCGCCGCGACGTGACCGAGTGCCCAGGTGGCGGTTGTCTTGCCGACACCACCCTTGAAGTTTATGGTGGCAATCGTTTTCATGCTTCACCTCTGGAACGGGGGAATCTTACACAGTCCCGGGTGCTGTGTCGAATCCAGCCGCTTTCGCCCAGCCCTCCGCATGTGTAAACTAACCTCGCGATGAGATTCTTCCCCCGCTCCATTGCTATCCGCCGGTTTCTTTCGCTGGGCCTCGTCGCCATTCTCATTCGAGGTTCGATCCCGGCGAGCTTCGCCTCGGCTTACAACGCCCATCCCAAACTGATCGTGGTAATTGTCATCGACCAGTTTCGCGGCGACTATCTGGAACGCTACCGCGACCAATTCGGCGAAGGCGGATTCCGTCTTTTCCTCGACCACGGCGCAAACTTCACCGACTGCAACTACGACTATGCCAACACCCGCACCGCTCCCGGACATGCCACGCTTTTCACCGGCGCCTACAGCAACGGCCATGGAATCATCGCCAACGAGTGGTGGGATCCGCAGAAAAAGAAAATGGTCACGTCAGTAGAAGACGACGACACCAAGCTCGTGGGCATTGCCGGAGAGACTTCAGGGAAAAAAGCCGGCGCCTCTCCGCACAACCTGCTCGCCGATACTCTCGGCGACGAGCTCAAACTCGCAACCCAAGGCCAGGCGCGAGTCTTTAGCCTGTCGTTGAAAGACCGGGCCGCCGTCCTGCCCGGAGGCTTCTCAGCCGACGCCGCGTACTGGATCGAGCCGAAAAACGGCGCGTGGATTACGTCTACTTACTATCGCCCCGACCTGCCACGCTGGGCGCAGGATTTCAACTCCAGCGATCGAGCGGCAAAATACTGGGATCGCAATTGGGAGACCAACGGAGAAGTCTTACGCTCGACCGCGCATCGCAAAAGCAAAGACGGCAGCGATGCGGGCTTCTACGAAGTAATCGGTTCCACGCCGTTCGCCAACGAATACGAATTCGAATTCGCCAAGGAGCTGGTGGTTTACGAGAATCTCGGCACAGGGCCGGCTACCGATCTGCTAGCCATCAGTCTTTCTGCGAACGATATTCTCGGGCACCAAGTCGGGCCCGATTCTCCCGAAATGGCCGCCATGGCCCTCGCGCTCGATCACGAACTCGCCGACTTCTTCAACTTTCTCGGCCATCGTATTGGACTCGCGAACATATGGATCGCACTCTCTGCCGACCACGGAATTTCCGCGTTGCCTGATGCCGCGAAGAAACTGCGCATTCCTGCCGCGAATCTCGAAGCGGGCAAACTGGAAGCCCAGATCAATGCGGCTCTGGCGTCAAAGTTTTCCCCAGGCCATTCAGCGAGCTACATCAAGCTCGACTATCCGGTAGCCTGGCTTGATCAGTCTGCCTTCGGCGCCCACACCAAAGAGCACGACGCCGAAACTGCCGTAGGTGAGGCGATGAAGCAAGCCGGATTGCGCGACTACTACACAAAGTCGCAACTTGCCGAAGGCGAAGTTCCTGCAAATGCTCTCGGCAAAAAGTTCCTGAACAGCTATTCGCCGGAAGGCGGCTGGTATGTGCTGGGTATCCCCGAGATCTACACCGTAGGCTCGTCGAAGGGCACAGACCACGCATCGCCCTACACCTACGACACGCACGTCCCCTTGGCTTTCTACGGACTGCCATTTCATCCGGGGACGTATCGCACGCATGCCGAACCGGTGGATCTCGCTGTCACATTTGCATCGCTGCTCGGCATCAACGCTCCGACACACGCCATCGGCCGCGTCCTCACTGAGGCGCTCGCCCCTCCACATCACGCAGAAGACTCAGCGGGATCGACCAACGGAGGAGCGCATTGACCTCGCCCTCCGAAAACGGCGGCAAATCTTCCTTGGATCTCAGCGTAACCTTCGCCGGCATTCAACTCAAAAATCCCATCATCGCAGCCAGCGGAACTTTCGGCTACGGCGTCGAGTTCGAAGATGTAGTTCACCTCGACAAGCTCGGTGGATTCGTCGTCAAAGGTCTCTCGCGCGAGCCCATGATCGGCAACCCTCCGCCGCGCCTGTGGGAAACCGCGGCAGGCATGCTCAACGCCATCGGCCTGCAGAACATCGGAGCGTCGGCGTTTCTCGCAGAGAAGCTACCCAAACTTCAGCAAATCAAAAACATCGTTGTGTTCGCCAACGTCTTCGGCTACACCCGCGATGACTACGAACGAACCATCGAACTTCTCAACGACGGTGAAGGCATTGCCGCCTACGAACTCAATGTGTCCTGCCCCAACACTACCGAAGGTGGTCTGCAATTCGGCAGCGATCCGCGTTCGCTCGACGAAGTGGTGACTGCGGCCAAACGCGCTGCCCGCCGGCCACTGATCGTCAAGCTCTCTCCCAACGTGACCAGCATCGCGCAGATGGCCCACGTAGCGCAGGAAGCGGGAGCCGACGCCATCTCGCTGATCAATACTTTTGTAGCCATGGCCATCGACGCCGACACGCGCAAGCCCCGCATCGCCAATGTCACTGCCGGACTCTCCGGCCCAGCCATCAAGCCCATCGCCCTGCGTATGGTCTACGACGCTGCGCACGCCGTCAATATTCCGGTCATCGGCATGGGAGGAATTTCAACCGCGGCCGATGTCGCCGAATTTATGCTGGCAGGCGCAACCGCCGTGCAGATCGGCACCGCCAGTTACTGGGATCCCTGCGCCACCGAAAAAATCGTGGACGAACTGCACCGCTGGTGCCAGGATCGCGGCATCACGAAACTGGCCAACCTAACCGGCGGCATGATTCTAGAGTAGTTTTTTCTCAGCGTAACTTAACTGGATGTGGAATCTAATTCTCTGAGAACTGAGAACTGAGAACTGAGAACTGAGAACTGAGCAACTACCGCCCGCGACTATACCAGATCGACCCCGGAGACTTGAAGTTCCGCCCCTCGCCCCATACCGCGTGCGTGTTCCCGAGGTTATCGATGGCAATTGAGAAATAGTCGCCGAAAGGGAAGCGGAAGCCATCGGGCCGAACGTAATCGTAAGTCCGATCGAAGTTTCGCGCCCCGCCGGAAAGTTGCGCCTCAGCCGACCATGTAGCGCCGCCGTTGCTCGAACTGCGCTGGAAAACATTCCATAGTTCAGAGTAAGGACGAGCGTTGCGCGTGTCCATCCACGCAATGCGCACGTCGCCCGCCGCGCCCGCCGTGATCGCCGGAAAACAGTGTTCCACTAAATTGTCGGCTGTCGATACATCTGCCTTGGCGGACCAACTCGCTCCACCTGTAGTCGAAGAAGAAAAGAATATGCGCTCCGGTCCACCGTGCGCGCCGCCCGCGTTCCACAGCGCGTAAATCGTTCCCGCCGCATCGGACGCCAGCGCAATCTGCGCCCCCAGAAACTCCTCGTCGCAACCTTGGGCCGCGCATCCCGGCGGCGCGCTCGAAACGTCCAGCAGGGCCGTGCTCCAGTTCCGTCCCGCATCCGCCGACCGGCTCACATAAACGCTCACCGGCCGCGTGCTGAGGTTTCGTCGCGCATACGCCGTCCACGCAAAATAGATGTCGCCAGTCGCATCCACCGTCGCGCCCCCGGCCAGCGACCATCCCGGCTCAGCACCAGGATTCACCGTCGTCGAAGAAAAGTTCTGCGCATAATCATGCGATGCCGCAACCACGAACTCCTGCTCATGATTGAATCCCACGTAAACATCCGCGCCATGCACGGCCAAGACAGGCTTGTCGGCATCTTCATTATTCTCTGCGTGCTCTGCGATTGCGAGGTACCAGCTCGCGCCAAAATCCTGCGATCGCGCCACCATCACATCGCGCTTGTTGTTCTGCAGCCACGAAGCGTAGACCGTCTGACGGTCCACCGGGTCAACCACAATCTGCGGATCGAACTGCCCCGTCGAAGAAGTCACCAGCGCATGCGGAGCTTGCCACGTCAGTCCGTTGTCATTGCTAACGATCAACGCCATCGTAGGCGCAGTGCAGGCCGGGCAGTCACCGATCGCGCCATATTGTGGAAAGAGAATATAGATGTGGCCGCGGCCATCCGCGGCCATCGCCGGCTCCCACTGATCCCCCGTGGTATAGCCGACGCGCTGCTGCGGAATGAAATTCGGAATGGCCAGCGCTGCCTGCGCGGTCGCGAGCGCGATGAGCAAGCAGATGGCAAACCTCTGCACACTTCGGGCGCGGCTGGATCCTACCACCACAGACTTCTCCTGGGACTACGGACTGCGACAACGTTGGACGAACTTTATCGCGAAACCGCCCGCCAGGTCAATTGCCCGATCAGGCCACATGCCTGTATGTGGGAACAGCCGCCTTGGCTGTCCAGTCCAGCGCAGCGGGACGCTCTTGCGCTCGGACGTGACTTTCTGCCGAGTTTGTCATCTAATAAAAGTCAGCCCAAGTCGGCGGCGCCCAATCAAGGAGCAATCAAAAAATGGAGAAAGCCACATTTGCAGCAGGATGTTTCTGGGGAGTAGAAGCCACATTCCGGGCATTGCCGGGCGTGACCTCAACGCGCGTGGGCTACATCGGCGGGAACACGGATAATCCCACCTACAAGGAAGTTTGCACCGATCGCACCGGCCACGCCGAAGCGGTCGAAGTGGAATTCGATCCCGCGAAGATTCGCTACGCCGACCTGCTGAAAGTCTTCTGGGAGAACCACGACCCCACGCAGCTCAACCGCCAGGGTCCGGACTGGGGCACGCAATACCGCTCCGCCATCTTCTACCACACGCCGCAACAGCAGGCCGAGGCGCAAGCCTCGAAAGAAGCGCTCGAAAAAGCGCATCGCTACTCCAAACCAATTGCCACGCAGATCGTCCCCGCGGTCACGTTCTATCCCGCCGAGGACTATCACCAGCAATATCTGGAGAAGCGCGGCATGGCCAGTTGCCACATCAAGAGCTGACCGGCTCTTGCGGCCCAGACTCATTCGAACCAGGCTCGCGCGGTCCAAAGAAGAAAAGCAGCACGAATCCGCCAATGTAAAACGGCAGGCACTGCCGAAAACTGCAACCCAGAAAACGCAGGATCAATCCGAAAAGCGCAAGGCCCTCACACAATGCATAGGTGGCAAGGTACCCAGTCCGCCAATGGCTCAAGGTGACAGAATCGTCGGGACGAACCGCCAGCCTCTCCGCCGATCGAAAGACTAAAGTGCGCCTCACCACGAAGATCACGCCCACCATCGCCACGCCCGCAGTCGTGAAAATATAGCTCAGGGAAGCGTTCGCGCTTCCGGCGCTTGAGCCCGCAATCTCGCCCACAACGCCATAGAGCACGATGCTGGCAAGCATCGCCCACTGCACCAAACGCAGGGTTCTGACAGTCGCCCTCATCACGGACATTCTGCCCCAGTTGACGGAAAGTGGGCACGAAATCTTTCGGACAGAATCCAGCTAGGCAATAGTCTTCTCCAGCTAGTGACGATGTTCTTCGCCGCCCAATCCTGGCCGCATCCGCAGAAAAATCTGAAACGATACGGGATAGTTGCCATAAGCCGCATCCAGCGCCGCAGGCTTTGAATACACCGTCAGATCGGCGCCCAATCCCAATTGCCAAGCTCGATTCTGCACCAGATCGCGAGTGCCGCCGAAAGTGTAGGCGCCAATGCGGTAGGAAGGTAGCTCGGCCGGCGGAAACAATTCGTTTTTGTCCACGAGTTCCATGCGCGTAAACAAATAATCGCGCCGCCGAAAGTTCAGCGTGGATTCGAGCAAATATCCATTGAGGTGGATGTCCGTACCGATCTCGTGCACGCGTCCCCACACGAGTGATGTCGCCCAATTGCCCGCCGCCAGCGCACGGTTATATTCCACAGAAGCTGTCTCTCGCCATTGATTCCAGAGCTCCAGCGCCTCGGGATGGTCGAGGTGCCCGATGCTGTATTGCGCGGTCCAGTTTCGATTGGGAGCAACGCTCGCGCGCGCCGACCACGATTCGAGCGCCGCCGGCTGAATGCTCCAGCGTTCTTCGTTCGGTTCATGTCCGTTAAAGGCCGAGCCTTCCAGCTTGAACCAGTCGATCACAAATCCCGTCGTGACCACGCCGAAGCTGGTGTGCGTCGAATCCTGCAAATGATGGCTGAGCGGCGCCAGCGGCAGCTCCGCGGCAGACGCGCGATGAATGTAAGTAACCGGGCCAAGCGCAGGCTCCGCCGCTGGTCCGCCATACAATTCCCACGAAACTGTTTTCGAAAGCGGCAGCAGGTAAAGCGCCGAAAGTTCCGCAAAAACATTGTGCGGATGCTGGTGGTCGACGAGCGGCTCTCCATGGTAAGTCTCTCCGGTCTGAAACAGCTCCGGAAATCCCGGATGCGGCGAGGTCAGTGACTCCGCAGAAAACATCTGCCGCAAAAGAATCGTTCCTCGGCAAAGCTTATGCTGCTCCATCAGCATGCCCCAATTCACCGACTCAGCTTTGCCCTCGCCGCGCGGCCCGACTTGCTGGTTGTAGTCGGCAAAAATCACGCCGTGCGCCATCACTTCCCATCCGCCGCGCATCCACATCCACTCCGGCTCCGGAACCGACGCCGGCTGCCAGCCCGTGCCAGAGCCGGCGTGCGGCGAAGGCAACTGCGAAGTTTCGTGCGCTTCCATGGGCATACTCATCCCGCTCATGGAGGCGGACTGCGCCGCTAACTGGGAGGGCAGCGTTGTCAACACAATGAAAAAGGCGCTGATCGAATGCCAGGCGGCTCTGGTCCTGAAAGGTCTCACTGAAAAAAGACTAACCGATGTTGCAGCATGCGATGCTTCTTCGAGAGGAGGAGTGGTAATCGGATTATCGAGAGGCTTTACCCGGTGTACCCCCGTGCCCTCTGTGGTAAAGATTTTTTGGGGAAGCTTCCCGCGCTAGGTTCCGGTAATCTTCACGCGCAGTTCTTCCGGCAGGCGTTCCCGAATCTCCTGCGGCAGCCGGTCATGTACGCGGCGCGCGCCTTGTTTAGCGGCATCGAGCACCGTGACCGGCGCGGGCGTGGCCACCGCTACGACCAGCCAGATCAGCGCCGATAACGCAAAGCCCGCCAGCGCCGCAATCTCCAGCCAGAGCGCGTGCCGCGGACCAAAGTGCCTGATCACTCCAAAGGCCAGCAGAAACACGCCGCCCGAAATCGACGCCAGCGCAATCAGTCCAACGTCAATGATCCGGTGTATTTTCTGGCGTTTGCGGCAGTGTTCGCACTCGACAAAATGGCTCTCGTAGTCGCCACGCATCTCCGGCGCCAGACCGGAAATGTCGTATCTCCAGCCCGCCAGAATCTTGCCTACAATTGGATCGATGCACTGCTGACTCATAATGAAAGCTGGGTCTCAGGTGTTAGGTTCTAGGTCTTAGGATTTTCCGAAGACCTATCACCTAAGACCTAACACCCGCTTTTCCACAACTGAAGCTGGGGCTCGGGTGCTAGGTTCCACGTCTTAGGTTTTCCTGAGATCTATCCCCTAAGCCCTATCCCCTGCTTTTCTACAGCTGGATCGGCGGCAAAACCTCCGACTGCGTGGCCACCAGCACCCGGTTCTGAAACAGGCCGCCCCGCTCCGCCAGCGCTCGCTCCGCGCCCCGCCGGGCGATTTCCGGATGATTGTTCTCTGTAGACAGATGCGCCAGCACTACAAAGGCTGCACTATTATCATAGTCCCCGGTGAAGAAATCCGCGAGTTTCTCATTCGACAGGTGCCCCACATTGCTTGCGACCCGCTGCTTCACTGACCACGGATAAGACCCGCCGCGCAGCATCTCCACATCGTGATTCGACTCCATGATCAGGATGTCAGACCCGCGCAAGTGGTCGCGCACATTTACGGGCAGGTACCCGAGATCGGTAGCCACACTCACCTTGGTGCCTTCCACGCGAAAAGTAAAACCCACGGGATCGGCCGCGTCGTGCGGGATGGTGAAGGGTTTCACCTCAATATCGCCCACCTGAAAGCGATGCCCGGACTCGAAGCGCTCGAATTTCTCCAGTTGCGGCCGCTCGCCATTCACCGTGCGCATGGCCCGCGCCCAGGCCGCGTGCGTCGCCACGGTCATAAAGATTGGGATGCGCAGCTTCTTGGCCAGCGTTGCCAGGCCGTAAACGTGATCGGAATGTTCATGAGTAATCAGAATCGCCGAAAGCGATTGCGGATCCTCGCCAAGCGACTTCAGGCGCTTGAAAGTCTCGCGGCACGAAATCCCGGCATCGACCAGAATCTTCGTGCGCGTGCTCGCCACAAGCGCACAATTTCCCCGGCTCCCGCTCGCCAGCATCGAAACGGTGACACACATGCCAAGAAGCATACGCGCCTACCCTGTGGATTGCGAGTAACTTTCTAGTTATCCAATACCTTGGGGTGGTAATTCGGCTTCCGGCCTCCGGCTTCCGGCTTCTATTTCTCGTTCCGACGGTTGTTTTCCGGAAGCCGGAAGCTGAGAGCCGGAAGCCGGTTCATACAGGAACTGCCACATTCTCCACAATCTCGCGCAGCACCTGATCGGCCTGTTCGGACTTTTTCAGAGTCGAGGCGTAGCCGCCATTGACGACCACGCGATGCGCAAAAACCGGCACGGCCAGCGTTTTGAAATCCTGCGGAGTGCAGAAGCTGCGGGCATCGAGAAATGCCATTGCCTGCGCCGCGCGATACAGCGCCTGCGCGCCGCGCGGCGAAACTCCCAACGACAAATATTCCGACTCGCGCGTACGCTTAACAATTTCGAGCGCGTAGGTCACCAGCGATTCATCCACGCGAATCAGCTTGACGGCCTCCTGCATTTCGAGCACGTCTGCCGCGGTGAGTACCGGATGAAGATTATGCAAGTGCGCCGCGCCCGCCTCCGAACGCAGAATCTCGCGCTCGGCTGCGGCTTCGGGATAGCCCATGCGCACCCGCATCAAGAAGCGATCAAGTTGCGATTCGGGCAGAGGATAAGTTCCATGATGCTCCACCGGATTCTGCGTGGCAATCACCAGAAACGGTTGCGGCAGTTGGTAAGAGTGCGCATCGACCGTGACCTGGCCTTCGTTCATGGCTTCGAGCAGCGCCGACTGCGTCTTCGGCGTCGTCCGGTTAATCTCGTCGGCCAGCAGCACGTTGGTAAACACTGGGCCGCGTTTGAACTCAAACTCCTGCTCCAGCGCCGAGTAAACCGAGATCCCGAGCACGTCGGAAGGCAGCATGTCGCTGGTGAACTGCACGCGCTGAAAGGTGCAATCGACGGCGCGGGCGAGGGCTTGTCCCAGCGTGGTCTTGCCGACTCCAGGAACGCCTTCAATGAGCAGGTGTCCGCGGGCAAAGATGCTGACCAGCGCGAGGCGCACGACATCGTCTTTGCCGCGAATCACGCGGCGCAGCGCTTTTTCTAAATCAGCGGCCTTGTGAGATACAGCGATGGCAGTCTCAGGCGACATTGGATGGATTTTACTCTCTCGTGGAGATGCGGCGGAGTTACGGATGTCATAGAACCAGCTGTCAGCTATCAGCCGTCCGCTATCAGCCAAACCTAGCCTTAAGCAGCACGAATTCAGAACGCAGCCAAGAATCAATCTTGCACCAGGCTCTCAGCTGAGAGCTGATAGCTAAGAGCTAAGAGCTGAAAGCTGAAAGCTGAAAGCTGAAAAGCTGAAAAGCTGAAAGGCTGAAAGGCTGAAAAGCTGAAAAGCTNNGCTGAAAAGCTTAAAGCCTACTGGGTAAACTCTGCCGGGCGCCCAGTGAGCCGCTCGATTCGCTTGGCGGTTGGAGGATGCGTGGAGAATAAATTGCCGAAGTTCATCCCAAGCAGGGGCTGGATGATGAACAAATGCGCCGTCGATGGACTGGCCTGCATGGGCACGCGACGCGAGTAGGCGTCGAGTTTTTGCAGCGCGCTGGCCAGCGCATACGGATTGCCGGTGTAATGCGCGCCGGTTGCGTCTGCCTGATATTCGCGCGAGCGCGATACGGCCATCTGAATCATGGCAGCGGCGATGGGGGCTAGAATCAGCATCAACAAGCCGCCTATGCCGCCGTCGCGGCGGTCGCGGCTGCCTCCGAAGAACATGCCAAAGCGGGCCAGCATGGTGATTGCGCCCGCAATGGTTGCTGCGACTGAGCTGATGAGGATGTCGCGGTTGCCGACGTGCCCGAGTTCATGCGCCAGCACGCCTTCCAGTTCTTCGTCGTTGAGCAGGCCCAGAATCCCGTGGGTTACGGCCACCGAGGCGTGCTTCGGGTTGCGTCCCGTGGCAAAGGCATTCGGCGATTCGGTTGGGATCACGTAAATCTTCGGCATGGGCAAGCCGATCTTCTGCGTGAGCCGTTCAACAATCTCATAGGCGCGCGGCAGTTGCTCGCGCGTCACCGGCTGCGCGCGGTAGGTAGCGAGCGCGATCTTATCGGAGAAGAAGTAGGCGCCGAAGTTCATCACGATGGCAAAGACGAGCGCCAGCATCATCCCACTCTCGCCGCCAAAGTGTTGGCCGATAAACATGAGCAGCAACGTGAGCGAGGTGAGCAGCAGCGCAGTCTTGAAAGTGTTTCCCATAATTGAATCTCAGCTATTGGATGATACGGCTGGCGGGTCGATGCAGTTCAGCCCGTTGCGGGAAAAACCGGGTTGCGGAGGTACCCCCCTCTCCCCCGGTATATTGGAATCAGCAGGTTAGCGGGAAATTGCGAAATAATATATTGGAATCAACAACTTACGGGCAAAATCTTGAAAACAAGATAGTTACCGTTCCACTGCGCATACCTGCGCACAATTACCGCATCCCGTCGCAAGGCCTCTGCCTGACAATGATCGGCCAACCGAACGCGGCACGCAAGGTCGGATGTCACAATATCACCGGTCATTCTGAATCCTAAGGCCGACGGATGTGGGACAATCTTCACGCGTCAAACCACTTCACACATCGAACAATCAAGAATTGGAGATGCTTCCTGGAAATGTCCTGCCCACTACGATCACGATTCCTGGCTGGCTTGACTTTGCTCATCAGCCTTTGCGCGCCGCTGTGCGGCCAAACTTTGCCTAAGGCTCCGGGCGCGGAAATATTTTCGCTGACGCCGGTAGTGGGCCGCTTTACCGAGCCGGCGATTGCAGTCAATCCGAATAATCCGCAGCAGGTGGTTGCGGTTTTTCAGGATAACGCTCACGCCTCTTACTCTCAGGATGCAGGGCACACCTGGCACGCGGCGGAAGGCGTTGCCTCGGCGAACTATCGCACGTCGGGCGATGTGTCTACGACCTTCGATAATCAGGGCCATGCATTTATTTGCTACATCGCGTTCGACAAGCTTGGAACTTTCAACTACTGGGGGCATGGCGCAACCCGCGACGGCATCTTTGTGCGGCGCTCGCTCGATGGCGGCAAGACGTGGGAGGCGAAGCAAATCACGGTCAGCGAGTTTGCCAGCGATCCGGGAATTCCGTTTGAAGATAAACCTTACATCGTCGCGGATAACGCTTCGTCGATCGGAGCCGCGGGAGTTGGCACTTCGGCAGCGGGCAAGAGTCCGTATGCTGGAAATCTATACATCGGTTGGACGCGGTGGACGCTGACTGGGTCGGAGGTGCTGGTATCGCGGTCGACCGACGATGGGGAAACGTGGTCGAAGCCGGTGGAGGTGGATCGGCATCCCGGGCTGCCGCGCGATGACAACGGGGCTGCCGAGGGATTTTCCGGTGCGGTTGGCCGGGATGGCCGCCTGTACGCGGTTTGGAGCCAGGACAACGACGTAATGTTTACGACTTCGCGCGATGGCGGGAAAACATTTTCGCGCGCGCGTGGCATTCTGCGCACCGCTCCCATTATGTTTGCGATCGATACGCTCGAACGCGCCAACGGCTTTCCGCAGATTGGAGTCGATCTGCGAAGCGGCCGGCTCTATGTGACCTGGAGCGATTATCGCAACGGCGATCTCGATATTTTCTGCGCGACCTCGACCGACGGCGGGAAAAAATGGAGTGAGCCCGTGCGGGTGAATGATGATGCGGTGCACAATGGCGCGGAGCAATTTTTTCAGTGGCTCGCGGTCGATCCGGTGGATGGCTCGGCTAATGTGGTTTTTTATGACCGGCGCGGAGATCCGAAGAATCGAAAGCAGACGGTGACGCTGGCGCGCTCAACCGATGGCGGACGATCTTTTAAAAACTATGCGTGGACCACCGAACCGTTTGAGGCGGGCGGGGTTTTCTTTGGCGACTATTCGGGAATCGCCGCATTCGGCGGTCGTGTTTACGGGATTTGGACTGAGGAGCCGGCAGCGGTTGCGGAGGCTGGAAATAAAGCCGAGGCCAAACCGGAGACTCAGGCGGAAGCCAAGCCTGAGGCCGCTCCTCGCAAGCGCGGGACGGTCATTAAAGTCGGAGTCGCGGATTTCGCACCGGCTGCGAGGTAGAACGGCTCGACCGAGAACCAGCAACTTCGAGGACGGAGTCGGAGTCAACGTCAAAGGCAGCGGACAAGAGTGCCCGCTCCACACGGTTACGCTTTTTGCGCTTCGCGTTTCAGCGCGCGATCGAGGGTTTGATCGAGAGCGGATTTCGCGCTCTCGTATTCCGACTGCGAGATCTGGCCTTGCCTGCGTTCGACTTCCAGCTGGAAGAGTTCTTCTTTCAGGGCATCGAGAAGCATGGACGCGGGACGTGCTGCCGCCGCTGGCCGAACGTTTGGAGTTCCAAGCGTGGGCGCGGGCCCGTATTCATCGTCATCGAAATGCACGGGCGTTCCCATGGGCGAAGCAGGTTTTTGTCGCGCCAGCTTGCGGTTGGCGGACTGTTGCCGCACTGCCACGAAAATGCCGCCGACAATCAAAGCCGCAGCGATGCCTCCGAGAATGTACCAGCGATATTTTTGCAAAGGGTCGGGAGCGTCGATGGGCGGGCCGAGTCCTCCGCCGGGCCGGCTGGTCTTGTCGCCTGCTTCACCTTTCGCGGAGTCGGCTTCCTGTGAGCCTTGAAGCATGCCTACGCCGGAAATTTTGAAGGCCAAGTTCTCACCTTGTGCGGTATTCGAAACTACCTGAACGACCGCGTCAGGTTCCTGCGGATACGGCGTCGATTTGAATCCTGCGGAATCGTTGGCGGCGGTGAACTGCATCGCCTTCGGCATCATCACGACGAAGTGCTCCGTGGGATACAGCGACTTGGGATCCAAGTTGGCGCTTCCCGTGTAAGGAAGCTCGTAGGCTACTTCGAAGCGTGTCTGTCCCGGCCGCAAAGGGAAGATGAACGAATAGCGATTTTTCTCGCTTTGCGGCACCGGAGCGGACTTCAGCGGATTGCCGCCTTCGGTGGTGGCGCTGGCTGAATCTGGAATGATCGTCGCTCCCTCGGGAATGTAGAACTCAAGGTTGCGGTCGTTCATCTGGGTGCGCGGAGGCTTGGATTTATTCTGCACGAAGAACTCGCGCACGATCTCGAGGCGTCCCTGTTCCGCCTGAAGGCGGACGATGTCTGCGACCAAATCGATGCCGGCAATCTTTTTCGCGGCGTCAAAAACCTCGAGCTCCACGGAGGTGGTTCCGGGGGGCGCCATGCGATGGTACGTAACGCCTTGATGGATGGTGCGCACGAGGTGCGGCGATTTGTCGTCGTCGAGTTTGAAACTGAACTTGCCTTTGGCGTCGGTCTGGGTGCGGCCGGCTTCGTCCATGCCCTCGCCGAGTTTGAGCAGAACTACGTCGTCTCCGGCTGAGGGCTTGCCGGTGGTGGAGTTCTTGACTGTGCCGGTGAGAGTTTGAGCGGCGGCGAGGGAGCTGAGCAGGAGGATGGCTGCGAGGGCTTTTCCGTAAGCTGGAGGAAAAGCCAACCGAGAGTAAAGAGAGAACTCCTTGCGAGGGCGCAGGTTGGTGCCGGCACGGTAGGGGTCCTTCGACTGCGTGGAAACTTCGCTTCGCGAAGCTTCCACTCCGCTCAGGATGACAGTGGGACGAATTTCTTTCAAGATCGCGTTCCTTTTTGTGTCGCGGGATTTTCCAGGCGGGCGATCTCGGCCAGGAGGGTGGCGGCTTCGTCCTGCAAAGAGGACTTCAGCGATGCGTAGTCGGCGTCCGGTACCTTGCCCGCTTTGTATTCGAAGTTGAGATCGCGCAGGTTCTCGTAAACGGCATCTTTACGTTCGCGCAGATAACTGGCGCGGGTTTTCTCCGGACCGAGAAAAAGCCTTCCGGGCAGGTAGAAAACATAAACGAGGGTTGCGATGGTGAGCAGAGCGCACAGGAAAAGCGAGTCGTTCACAGGTCAGTCTCCTTGCGAGCCTGATCGCGGAACTGATCAAGTTCGGCGCCGTGAACTGGGTGCAGGCCGTCAGCGAGCGCGGGCGCGGGACGATTCTTCCAGGCGCGAATTACCAGCACCATCAAGCCGAAGCCGAAGAACAGCGCGGCGAAGGGAATGATATAGGCGACGCGGTCGAAACCCTTGGCGGTGGGAGCCGCGAGAACCGTTGGCCCGTATTTCTGTACGAAGGATTGCTCGACCAGGCTGTCGCTGTCTCCGCGCGTGACTGCGGCTTGAAGTTCGTTGCGCATGCCGTCGGAGGCAGGGCAGCCGACGTGATTGCATTCCAGAAGAATCTGGTTGCAGCCGCAGATGCACATCATCTGATGCCCGATTTCGTTGAAGCGCGTGGCGGGGTCGCCGGCGCCGACGAGCGCGAAGACGGCGGCGCAGAGGATCACGATGTGCAGGTGCTTGCGGCGTGCAGTCCCACGTCTCGCAAAATCGGCGAGACGTGGGGCACCCCAGTTCGAAAATGAGAAGCGGGACATCAGTCTCCTGTTACCGCGGGAGCAGTTTCGAGCCGCGCTGGCGCTGGCACTCGCACCGGCGCGGGCGCGTTTGGAATCAGGGCTAGAACGGTTCCGATCAGCATGATCCAGACGCCCATCCAGATCCACATCACCAGCGCATTCAGGTGGGCTTTGATAATCGGCTCACCCTTCTCGTTCTGGCCTTCGAAAACCAGGTAGAGATCTTCATTGAGGCCCGATCGAATATCAGGCTTGGTTGAGGCCTGCTGGCTGGCTTTATAGAATTCACGCACCGGCGTCATGGTGTCGATCTTCTTGTCACCCCGGTATACGTCGAGAATGGCCCATTCACTGGCCTTGTTGGGACTGTCGTCCTGCGTGTAGGAGCGGCAGACCAGCGTGTAGGGGCCGATGTTCATCTTGTCGCCGTTGGCCATCGCCTGCTCTTTGTCGACATTGAAGGCGGCGCCGGCGAATCCAATGATGACTACCACCACGCCGAAGTGGACGATGTATCCGCCGTAGCGACGCGTGTTGCGATGCGTGAGCTGCACCATTGAGGCGAACATGCCTTGGCCGGTATGTCGCGAGATCACGCGGCCGCCGCGGTAGAACTCGCTGGCGACAGTGAGGGTCACGAGCACAGAAAGCGCAATTGCCATTAGCGAATAGAAGTAAGAAATGTCCTGCCAGGGCTTGAGACCGAAAGGCGATCCCCAACGCTGCGGTGTGATCATCAGAAAAACCGCGACAGCAATGGCGCCGATCATCGGCCACATGAAGTTGCGCTTCAGGCTTTCGAGCGAAGTCTTGCGCCAAGCCAGAAGTGGTCCCAGGGCAGTGAGGATCAGAAGCAGCAGAGCTACAGGAATGGCGACGCGGTTGTAAAACGGCGCGCCCACCGTGACTTTATTGCCTTGCACAAGTTCGGAGATCTTTGGAAACCAAGTTCCCCACAGCACGGTGAAGCAGAGCAGAACGAAAAGCAAATTGTTGAACAGAAAGCTCGACTCGCGCGACACCAACGACTCGAGCTTGTGCTCGCTCTTCAGGTGAGATTTATTCTTGAAGAAGAAAAACAAGAATACGGCCAGCGTGATGCAGAGAAACCAGGCGAACCAGTCGCCGATCGAAGACTGTGCGAAGGCGTGCACCGAGCTGATGATTCCGCTGCGCGTCAGGAACGTCCCGAGAATCGCCAGCCAGAATGTGGCGAAGACCAGCCACATATTCCACATCTTCAACATGCCGCGTTTTTCTTGCATCATGACCGAATGCAAAAACGCGGTGCCCGTGAGCCATGGCATGAGCGAAGCGTTCTCGACGGGGTCCCATCCCCAGTAGCCGCCCCAGCCGAGCACGGAGTAGGCCCAGTGCGCGCCGAGAAAAACTCCGCAGGTAAGAAACGCCCAGGTGACCATGGTCCAGCGGCGGGTAATGTGAATCCACTTTTCGCCGGGATACTTCATGATCAGCGCGCCCAGCGCGAACGCGAACGGCACAGTGAACCCGACGTAACCGAGATAAAGCATGGGCGGATGAATCACCATCTCGGGATATTGCAAGAGCGGATTCAATCCACTGCCATCGGGCCGGAGCGGGCCTTCGAGAATGCCGAATGGATTGGCCGCGAAATTCAGCAACAGCAGAAAGAAGATCTGCACGCCGGCGAGAACCACGGAAGCGTAGGCGAAAAGCCGCGGATCGGTCTTGTAGCGCAGCCGCAGGACGAATCCGTAGGCGGCGAGCAGCAACGACCAGAACAGCAGCGAACCTTCCTGCCCAGACCACAGCACGGCAAACTTATAAGGTCCGGGAAGATCGCGGTTGCTATGGTGAAAAATGTAGGCGATAGAAAAATTATTTTGGAAGGCGCAGACGACGAGGACGACCGAAGCCAGAAGAACGCCGCCGAAGGTGGCGATGCCGGCGCGCCGGGCCGTTTCGCCGATCCGCTCCGAACCTTCTCCCTCAACGAGCGCAAGGATGCCGGCAATGAACGTGTAAGCGCTCAACGCCAACGCGAGCATCAGCGCAAAACTACCCAATACCGCCATGTGACAGAACCCCAGCCTATTTTTTCAGAAACCTCCTCGCGTGGCAACCGCGAAGCGTTTTGCACACTCCCGCGAGAGACGGCGGCCAGATTCGGCCGCCGTTGCCGCGACAGCATTAATAACGATAGGCTCGGGAGCCTTTAGGCGCTCTGTTGCTGCTGGTAGCGCTGCTTGACTTCACGTTCCGCAGCCAGCCAGTCTTCGCGTTCGTGGCCGGGCTTCGCTCCGCGCTGCTGATAGAGTTCGTAGGCGCGACGCCGAATCTCTTCTTCCACGTTGATCGGAACCACCCGACGGGGCTCCGTCTTCACCACTTCCAACTTCTTCCGGGGTTCGGCGGCAATTTTAGTTTCCGGCTTACTTGGCGCGGGTGCGGCGGCGGGCGCAACTGCCTGCGCTTTTTCTTTCAGATCGGCCGCCTGTGCAATCGGCGCCGGCGCAACCGGGGTCTGCGCAACAGGTGCCGGCACAGCGGTCGTGCTGGCCGTGGTCACATGGGCCTGCGCATTCGGCGTGTTTGTCTTTGGGGTGGACTTGCTGCCTGAAGTCGATTTTGCTTTAGCCATATTCGGAAACTCCTTTTAAATACCTGGATTTTAGGAATGAATTGGGCGGTTCAGTGAACCACCTACACTTCGCCCCGCAATATTTAGGGAAACGACTAGGTTTTCGGGTGCGGAGTAGCTTTATTATACCGCCCCGAAAGCTGTGGAAACCAAATTTCCGGAACAAATCGCCAGCGGCAGCTTTGCTATAATCGAAGCTCTCCAGATGGCGCTATCGTCTAGGGGTTAGGACGGAAGATTCTCAATCTTCAAACCCGGGTTCGATTCCCGGTAGCGCTACCAGCTATCATCCGCCAAAGCCCGCTAAATCAGCGGGCTTTGCTTTTGCTCAAGAAAGGCGCATCACACTCTCTAACAGCAATTCGCGGTTGCTGCGGTACACAAAATGGTATACAGCACCTGTCGGGTGGCTTGGCGAGATCCGCCATGAGTTTGCCCAGTTCGCGGAAAGCATTTCGGCTTGCTCCAGGACTGTCACCGTCTTTCTCTTGCTTGTCTGGCGGGTAGCCATATTTCCGCAGGATGCGTTTCACAAGAACGCGGAGGTGGGCGCGAACATTCTCACGAACCGTCCAATCAATCGTTGTGTTCCGGCGAACCGTATCCACCAGCTCCCGAGCGATAGTTTTTAGTGTTTCGTCGCCCAGAACCTTGGCGGCGCTATCGTTGACTTCCAGTGCATCGTAGAATGCAACCTCGTCCTCAGTAAGACCGAGCGCTTCGCCTTTTTCGGACTCCTCACGCATTTGCTTTGCAAGGCCGATCAGTTCCTCAATGACCTGAGCGGATTGGATTGCCCGGTTCTGGTACTTCCGTATGGACTCGGCCAGCAGCTCAGAGAACAAGCGCGACTTCACAACGTTGCGGCGAGAGCGCGTCTTGATCTCATCCGTCAGCAACTTGCGAAGCATTTCCACCGCAAGGTTTTTCTGGGGAAGCTGCTTCACTTCCGCCAGGAATTCATCAGACAAGATCGAAATGTCGGGTTTCCTGAGACCAGCGGCCGTAAAGATGTCCACCACTTCGCCGGACGAGACAGCCCTAGAAACAATCTGCCGAATCGCGTTGTCGAGATCCTGTTCAGGACGATGCTGCTGAGTAACTGACTTAGTCAGAACACTCCGCGGACTGCCTGAAAGAACCCAACGTCATCGCGTATTCGGATCGCTTCGTCGTGCGGAACAGCAAGAGCAAAACCTTTTGACAAATCAGCGACGGCCTTCAGCAGGCGATTCTTTCCGTCCGTCTGCTTCAGGATGTGCTCTTGAGCGTTTGGCAGCAGCCCTAGCTTGGCGGCTGGCGAGCCGCTTACCCAAGCCGACCAATCGAAACCGTGAAAGAGGCCGCGACAAACTTCGTATTTCTCAATCATCACCGCAACCGCTTCTTCCTGCGGCAGCGCCGTGCGTCCTTTGCCCCCGCTCTCTGTGTATGTGCCGAGCGCCAGCTTTAATTCCTGGGCGATACCGAGATAGTCCACCACCAAACCGCCGGGCTTATCTTTGAAGACGCGGTTTACGCGGGCGATGGCCTGCATCAGGCCGTGACCCTTCATCGGCTTGTCTACGTACATGGTGTGCAGAGACGGCACATCAAATCCGGTCAGCCACATATCCCTGACGATCACCACCTTAAACGGGTCTTTCGCGTTCTTGAATCGCTTCCCAAGGGCTTCGCGTCGCCGCTTGTCGCGGATGTGTTGCTGCCACTCCGGCCCATCCGTCGCGGCCCCGGTCATCACAACTTTCATCACACCGGCGTCGTCGTTTTCATTGCTCCAATCGGGGCGCAGCTTTGCGATTTCCTCGTAGAGGTCAACGCAGATACGGCGGCTCATGCACCCGATCATCGCCTTGCCGTCCATCGCCTCTAACCGCCGCTCAAAGTGGTGTACCAGGTCTTTGGCAATCGTTCGCAGCCTTTTCTCTGCGCCAACGATTGCCTCCTGCGCCGCCCATTTCGTTCGCAATTTCTCCCGGCGCTCAACTTCTTCGCCTTCTGTCGCTTCCTCGAAGTCGGGATCGATCTTCGGCTTTTCGTTGTCCTCTAAGCCGAGTTTGGCCAGACGGCTTTCATAGTAGATCGGCACCGTCGCCTTGTCTTCCACGGCGCGCTGAATGTCGTAGACGCTGATGTAATCGCCAAACACCGCGCGTGTGTTGGCGTCGGCCTTCTCAATCGGAGTTCCCGTGAATCCGATGAACGATGCATGGGGCAGCGCTTCGCGCATGTGGCGGGCGAAGCCATCGACGAAGTCGTATTGGCTGCGGTGCGCTTCATCCGCTATCACGACGATGTTCCTACGATCAGAGAGCACCCCGCCTCGAGTTTCGTCAGGAGGCATGAACTTCTGGATCGTGGTGAAGATGACGTGCCCGGTGGAAACTGTAAGCCGCTCTCTGAGATCCTCTCGGTCCACCGCTTGCTCGGGATTTTGCCGGAGTAATTCGCTACAGCGCGCGAACGTGCCGAACAATTGGTCGTCGAGATCGTTGCGGTCCGTGATTACAACGATGGTCGGGTTCTGCATCGCGGGCTCCAGCACCAGTCGCCCGGCGTAGAAGGCCATCGTCAATGCGCCAAACCCCGAATCGCCAAGTAGATGCTCAAGCGTCGTAATCAGATTCTCCAAGCATGTCGCCTGTGTTGAACAGTTTTTGAGCGAAGATCGTCGACGTTTCGAAAGGAAAAGCGCCTGCTCCCTCAGGCGATTTCTGATTGAGGAAAACAACTTGAACGCCGGATCTTGTCATGCCATTCTGGAAACGGCATGCGCGGCGAAACCCGAAAGGCCTCAATCAACTCCCGCACCATCCCCCTTCGCTCAATTAACGTGAGTATCATGCGCTCCAACTCATCCCACGCCCCGCCATACCACTCCGGAGGAATCTCAGCTGCCAAGGACCACACGAAATCCTCTTCCATTTTTTCGATCCGCGAGAGCCACGGCTCAAACGATTCCCACCCTCGCACCGCTGCATATACTTCGTCATCCGCGTGCACTCCTTGTAGCGGACAGTCCGGGAACGACCACTTCTCGGCGTTGAAGCAGTTTCCTTGGTCGATAAAAGTAACAGAATACTTCCGCTCCCGCAGTTTCCTCCAAAAGGTTGCCTGCCGGCCGTCGGTGTTGCCCGTCCACTTGTCCAGTACGAGTATCCCGGCGAAGGTCTCGATGTTGCGCAGACGCCCCAGCATCTTGACAGGGAGATAATCAAACACTTGTCCCTCTAACGGGTTCGCAACACATCGCGAGCCGAACTGCAGCCCCGCCTGGCACGGGATCGTATTGTGCTGCAGTTGGATGTGCATCTCGGGTGTGTGCTCCACTAGCCACTCGCTGACTTCCAATATCGCGCTGACGGGCACTGGCAATCCCGCCTGTTCAGCGAGGCGTGTCGCCAGCAATTCGTTCACTAATACTCGCGAGTGCTGCGGGTTGTTCTGAAACTTCACAACATATAGGTTCCCGTCGGAGCAGCGCATAAGCTGCCCTTGTGACCCTCCACGCATTCTTCTGATATGTTGCACTGCGGATATGCTCACCCGGTACTCCCCCCAAGAAACGATCAACGCCTTGTTGTTACGGCATTTCTCAGGCGGCGAAGTACCGGAGCTTCGCAGGATCCCGCGGGAATTCGGGAGTGGACGTGTCGGCCAGAGACTCTACATTAGGTTGATTTCGGATCGACGGTCTGTGACAGATGTCACATTGAACCTGTGGAAAACGTTGAACAGATTCCGAAATGGTCCTTGCTTTAAGGGTGGAAGCGAATACTGATAGACCCAAGGCACAGATCTAAATTCTCAATCGCGTTTCCCAAAATGGGAAAGTGGTGCCCCAACAATCAGCGAATACGCTAAAGGATGTATTCCACAACCGAAGATAGCGGATACTAATCTTGCAGAGGGAGCATTATGGCCAAACTGAAAGCCGTGGAGTATTGTCTCTTGCGCTATGCACCTAACGTGACCGTCGATGAGGGCGTTCCGATAGCTGCAATTGTCATCGATCCTAGCAACCTAGAAAAGGGAATCTGTGCAATGAGCATTGCCACGGACTGGAAGACTAGAGTCCGCCTGATCGATCCTGATTCTGACTTGCGGATGCTGGGGGCTCTGTTGACCGAGATACGAAATCGGCTGCTTTCTAAGCGTGGGCGCTGTGAGATGCTCCACCAGTTGGAAGATTCCTTCTCGAATGTCGTTCAGATTTCTCAAAGGCGGAAATGTACGATCGCCCCCAGTCCCGAAACCATCGAAGACTTCGCTCGCGGACTTTTGGAGAGGACAAACGTAACATCTCCCGGTTTGCCTGGAATGCGTGATGCGACATGCCACGGAACGCTTTGATGCGACTAATCAGCCAATACATTCCGAAACAAAACCACTGCCATTCGAAGCGAAAAAAGAACTTCCGTAAGATCAAGGGCGCGTCTAGGAGTATTAGAGCGACTACACCTATTTGCAGCCAAAGCTGAAAAATAGAATGGGGCTGAGACGAGCTAGCTTTCGGCACGGAACCTCCAAGGTGTCAAAGAATTATGCCGCTTCCTGGATTCGGTTTGTCGGAACGAAAGTGCTGGAGTGAACCGACTCGTTTATCTGCTCGGCCTGCCGATAGACAAAGAGTACGCGACCGACGGGCGCTGCCGGAGACTGTTCTGAATGGTTCGTCGCATCTGGCCGTGGGTTCTGATGTTTGCAATTCCCGCCACCAGCAACGTTTCTTTGCATGATCCATCTCGACGGTTGCGCCAAGCCGCCTTGGACGGGCGCGAACATCAGGTCTGGAAACTTCTCCGGCGCGCTACCGAGTTTAGCGACATCCCGCACGCGAATGCGCCCTTGCGCTGCGAAGACACTCAGCAACCGGAAGCTTTGACCACGCCTGATCCTTTCCTGTTCCCGGCCGGAACAGGAATGAAAATCAAGGTCACCTTCATCATTGGCGCTGATGGGCGGGTGCGTAGCCCTCTGATTCTGCAGAGCGCCGGACCCGCGGGCGACCGCAACGTGCTGCGGACTGTTCGCACTTGGCGGTATCGCCCTGCCACCTGCGATGGCGTTCCTACGGAAGCGGAAGGAAAGATCGAGTTTTCCCGCCGTTGAAATCGACCAAATCAAACTATTGGAAATCAAACTGATGTCGGTCTTCAAGCGGTTGCCCAAATCCCCTCCACCGCCGTAGGGCGCTTAACACAACGTAATGTGGCCCAACCGATCTGCGTTTTCTGTCAAATCTGGACTTCGCCAGCGCGTTAAGTTCATTTGATAAACGCTAGTGTCGCAAGAATTAGACACTCCTGATAAACCGAGTCCGATTATCCCAAAACCCTCGTTTTCGTGAAGTCTCACTAATTTTGATCGAGGAGAAACAGGCCGTGCCGATAGTTCCAGAGAGAGATCGACATGGCCTTGAAAACTTATTTTGTTTTAATCAACCTGGAGGCGGGCTCCGCATTCAGCCGGCAAGACCTCAATCCCAGCTCGCAAGCCTTCCCGCGTTCTTGCAATAGATTCCATGCTCGAATGCTGCTGCTTGTACTCATCTTGGTGGCCGTTACCTTTCCGGCGTCCGCTCAAGAGCTTTTACCCGGGCACGTCGTCTTTCCTATTACGGATTTCAAGCCCGACATCAAGCATCTTGCCCCTTTCTCCATGAAGTTCGGCACCGGGTTTTGCCTAGACCCGGACTGCCGCTTCGTAGGAACCAACTACCACGTCGCTAAGATCATCGGCAGGTCCGTACGAATCAAGGGGGTCGTCTCCGCACACCGCTACCTCGATTCAGACCCGAACGACGCAGGGGCACAAAATGTAAACCTTGCTGGGGGCGATTCGCTGAAGTTCACCCCAGCCCATGATCTTGCCATTTATGAAATGCGGCGTCCACTCAAGAACTTCCATGGCATCGGTTTCGACGCCGACGATTTGGAGAACAGCCCCGAAGTGGACATCTACGCCTACCCGTTCAACTGGAACCCGAAGCGTGGGCTAGTATGCTGGCACGGCAAGTTCATAGGCAAGACCCACCAAGGTCTGCTGGCTTTCAGCTACGAGGAAGGTCGCGTGCGTGGAGGGGCTAGCGGCGGTATTGTGGTTGACAGCAAGACAAGAAAGATCGTCGGTATCTTGAACGGCTTCGGCGAGGGCAAAGACCTCATCGCGCTGGCAGTGCCTGTCAATGAGCTTTCAGATTTTGTCACGAGGGCGCAGCCCTACCTGCAAGCGACCCTTTTTCCGAAGACCGTGTTCGTGTCTCCGGTCGCCGCAGACTTATACCCTCCCTACGTCTGGCCCCACGCCGAGGGTCTTTCGCAGCGCCCCATGGAGCCGCCCGAGGTAGTCAAGCTGCGGCGCACGGCGCAGCATCTCGCCGACTCGATGCGTAACTTCACCGCGACCCAGACATTCGCTTGGGGTCGTGACAACCGCGAGCCGGAGGTGACGGACGCATACGATACGCTCATCGTGGACGGCTGGCAGCGCTGGCGTCGCCAAGGCAATAAGAATTTCTATGACATCGTCCCTTTCCCGCCGCTGAACGGTTCCATAGTGCCAGGCTCTGAGTGGTCTGAGCTTCCTCGAATGGTCGGGACGGAGCTTAACTTGAAAATCCACGAAGCGCCGGATGCCGTCGTGAGCGGTCGAACCGTCCACGTGTTCCAGTTCGCCGCGAACGTCGAGGACAGGGTGTGCTTGTTCCGGTCGGTCATGAGCTACGGCTTCTTCCAGCGGAGCACGATGAAATTCTATGACTGCCACGGTGAAGTCTGGATGGACGAGTCGGGGATCATCTTGCGGATTTCGGAAGCCCTTGACCTTTCGGGACCGTGGTACCGCTGGTGGGGAGTGATGACTTATGGCTGGCTGGAGAAGGACGGGACAAAGTACCTTGTCCCGGTCACCATTACAACCCAAGCCGAGCACACGAAAACGTACTGGTGCCGGGGGCTGTTCACGGACTACGAGATGTTTAGCGTAAAAGCCCGTTTGGTGCCGCTGCACTGAGCGACAGTGGAGGGGGAAACCGCGCTTGGCGCATAATGACCTTCGCCCTACCAACGTCCCGTGCAAATTGTTTCCATGCTATAGAGGTGGGAAGATGCCAGTCTGTTTTTACTAAAGATTTCCACAGGCCAAAGGTTCATGTGTCACAGACGACCACCCAGATACCTGATATGGTCGCGGTATATTCCTTAACCACTTGCAAGCAGAGCAGGAGTGGCACCGAATTGCCGTAGAAGGGCCACTGCCTAGCGTGGTCCAATCGGCAGATTCTGGGGCGAAAAATGACTGACAGTGAAATGGCGTCTCAAGATGTTGATTACGCTCCTTGGCCGAAGATACGCATGGAATTGTCGATTCTCTTCGCCGACTTATTCGATGATCCGGTATACAGTGAGCGCGTGAAGCATTTAGCAGAACTGCTTGGCGACGACGGATTTTCAAAACAAGAGCAGATTCATTTCCCTCCCAATTAGCTCTACGTGGGAATCTACGCCCCGGCAGGTTGCCGGAGGCGACCGATTTATCTTTGCGTGCGAGATGGCATCCCATCGCTCCGGCCCTCCATTTAACTCTTCCCATTCTGGAAGGCGGCATCTCGAAACAAGCCATTTCCCAAGATGGGGCTTGCGCTCGGATTCGTCAACGAATAGAAGGGGAAAGAACCCGTATCACTATCAGGGTGTCGTCGTAGCTCTTGGATTTCGCCGGAGGGGTTTAATTTATGTTTCCTGCGAGCGTCGAGCCATACTTGGCAAAAGCGGAGTTCTCTGAATGGTGCGATTGGATTCCGTGTGGTGGCATTCAATTGCCGAATGAGGAGATTGCGACGACCTCCGCTAGACATGCCCTCCGGCTGAGAGACCGACTAAGAGATGTATACCGTCACCTGCCGGTCAGTCTGGAATCGCGTCTCATTGAATCATTAATCGTTTATCAATGTTGGGAGCTGGAGAAGAAGCGGTACGCAACTGCCAAACATCCGGAAGCTTATCGGCTTGGTTCTATGAGAACGGTTGAGGCGCAGCGATATGTTGGCCAAGTGGGCACCGCGTGGGGATACCACTGTGTAGAAGGTGGCGACGGGCACCGATATGTAATAACGGTTCCAACCGGGCGTGATGACGAGACAATACCGGCAACCGAGGCCCTATGAAATCGACTCGCAAAGCTGATCGGTTTGAACGTGCCGGAAATAGCCGTCGTGTCGGTCGAGGGAAAGTTACGGATGCACAGCGAAGATGCGAGGCCGGGACGTGCCCACCGGGGACCGAAACGGGCTCCGGAATTGTGTGTCGGCTTTCGGTGTCAAAATCTCTGCGATTCCGCAACGTCCACTCAAGTAGAACCGTCGTCGTCCGCCCGCTTGCCGAGGCGAAATATGGTCGGCACGCTGATCTTGAACACTTGGACGCTGAATCTATCGCCGAGACAGTGGCACGATTGTAGCGGCGCCGTCGGCCAACTCGCTTGCGCCTTAGCTGGCGACGCGGGCGGCTTCGCAGGCGGGGATTGGTCGCGGTTCCTCGATTCGACGCATGAGTCCCTCCCGGCTGCGCAAGCCGTCGCGGCAAGAGTGAAGAGATGGGACCAAATCGAGCCCTGGATTCGAAAAGTATTCCAAGTGAACCAAAATCCAATTTGGGAATTTGCTTTCCAGATGCCGCCCGAGTGGTACGGAGGTGACAGGAGAACTCTCACGCACGTACTGCACAAACTGAGCCGAAGGCAGTTGGATATTCCTAGGGCACTGCATCATTTTCTCCGAGTCGGGTATTTGCCGGAGTTGAAAATGTCGGCTTCGGGTGTTGTGAGAGCATGATCAAAAAAGTCCTCGTAACTCGGCCTCTTCAAATCTGATCGTAATATCTCGACCAATAGGACCAAGCGATTGCGAGTAGGCTCTTCGACTATCCCTTCCTCTTAGACTCTTGATGAATGCGTCGCGTCGCCTCGTGCGTTGCACCGCTGTTAGTCAGCCTTCCTACGAGAGTCTGCTCACACGAGCGTTTCTGCGTCCCAAGAAAGGAAGGTCTACTTTCGTTTAGTGCTCTTTCGTATCCTACTTTTCCACAGGCTCGATGTTCATTCGTCACAGACTTCCGTTTGAAACCTGAGGTAGGGTCATGAACAGAAAGCTAGAACAAAGGGGGGCACGGAGTCAGTTCGCATAAGGGCCTCCTTTGTCTCTCTTCCGAGCCGACGAATGATCGAAGTTGAGTGAGTTCCCGGAATACCAGTTTTTGCTCCATCAGAGGAGATCCAATGGTCTGCAAATCGTTAAGTCTGATCGCTGTTTTGTGCGCCGCACACCTCATGTCAGGGCAAGTCGATACCGCTGCTCCAAGTGTTACCTCCATCCCCACAATCGTTAAGTTCAGCGGCACCATTAGAGGACTCGATGGTAATTCCCTTGCGGTCCCTCGGACCCTAACCTTTTCCCTTTACGAAACGCAAAACGCAAGTGTTGCGGTGTGGACCGAGACTGAGAGTGTACTTCTGGATTCTCAGGGGCACTACGACGCTTACTTGGGCTCAAACAGCGTTGAAGGTGGAATTCCAATTCAGCTCTTCACTTCGGCACAGACTCAATGGATCGGAGTAACACCCAACGATGGAATCGAGGGGCCGAGAGTCCCGATCACAACAGTCCCATATGCTTTCAGGGCCGAAGAAGCGGACAAATTCGGCGGAAAGGGTCCAAATGAATTTGTTACGGTTCAGCAGTTAGCCGCGCTACTAGGCAAGAACAGCAATTCTCTGTTCGTAACTTCTCCGGCGGCCAGTAGCTTGGGCTCCTTGAACGCTGGGCAACCGGTTGCATTCATTCCAGGGCTCGATGCAGACCTTCTGCGGGGACTGCCAGACACGGCGTTTGCCAAGTTGAACTCTGAAAATACGTTTCAGGGATTGCAATACCTCGCAGGAGGTATTCGGTTGCCTGCCACCGTCGCAGAGCCAGGTCGCAGCAACTTTCTGGACTCGTCTCCGATTGATTTCATTTCTTCAATTCTCCAACCGTCGACAGGCACGTTTACTGAACAAACGTTCCGCTGGATTTCGCAACCAGCATTGTCAGGTTCTGGAGGCCCGACAGCGCGATTGGCATTATTTTTTGCACAGAATTTATCAACTCCGACACCGACCGGGCTGTCCATAAATTCGGATGGAACTATTAATTTCGCGCCTGGACAGGTTCTCCCGCCCTCAGCGGTAGCGCAAGCGATTTCCGCAATCCAAAACGGTACGGGGACAGGAACAGGGGCGAGCGGCGGATACGGACCTCCCATTGTTAACACCGAGGGATATTCGTGGTCCGAAACTCCAGCGTCAGCCAATATCAAGGCAGGTCCTAACACCATCAAACTATCGCCATGTCCTAAGGGATTGAACGGAACCGACCTATGGCATTACCTGTACATTTCAAAAACCGGCACGCCTGAAGCCGTTCTGATAACGGGAGGTTCCTGCGTTTCGAGAGCCACGAGTGGGACGATCCAGTTCATCGCGAAGTACAACCACGCGGCTGGCTACCTGATCGGCAGTGCCACTGACGGGATACAGGAAGCCATCATTGACGCGGTTCTTTCGTCATCAGGTGGTCAAATAGCCCGGAACGTTCAGATCGACCCTGGGGCTCATGTATTTCATGCTCGATTATCTGTGCGCGCCACGGGTATCACGATTTCAGATTCAGCAGGATCTATTGTCTGTGCGATGCAGGATACCTGCATTTTTTTGGGAGACCCCGCAAATTCAAACTTGTTCCAAAAGATCGTCGTTAGTGGCTTACAGATAGTTGCTGGAATTCCATCTGGAACCTGGCCTGCGCTGGAGGACAATGCCAACGCTTCAGAAATATCCGAGCTTTCGACTAGTACTAGCCCTATCACAGGGGCCAGTTTCGGTTTTTTGATTCAAGTCGATAACGATCAGGCGGCGCAAATTACGGGAGCCACCACTATCGGAAATTGGAGCCGTTGTGACATGAGTTTTTGTTCGACGGCGATCGTAGGCCCTGGTGGAGCGAACAATTCAGGCGTGCTTTGGGTACAGAATTCCAACCTCTCTCTAAATTGCGCTGCAAATGGAATTGATAACCAAAATGGGAACACCCTTCGTGTCACAAATACTATAGTGCAGGCATATCCGCAGTTCGGCATCCGGGCTCGTGCAACCTATAGCGACAACCCGAGCGTACAACTCGACACTGTTTACGAAGAGATCGGGAATTGCCTAAATCCGCTGGGAACCGGGATGGCGGGACTGATCGTGGAGGGGGGGTATGCCAATGGGAATGCGATCGTCGGCCCAGCCGGCCAACTCCCGGTGTTTGCAAGTACAGGCACAATCCAGGACACCTATTCAATAGTTGTCCACAGCAGCATCATGGGTACTTCGCCGGTTTACTCAGCAGGTCTCGCGAACACGGCCGGAGTCGGAAACATTCCAGTCGTCTGGAACCAAATCGGCAACACGGGTGTCGTAACCTATGACTTGCTTCGGACCACAGGCCCTACAGGCGCTACGGCGGCACCATTCGGAACAGGAGCATTCGCTATAGCAACTGGCATACCCGCCACCAGCTGCGCTAACAAGGTTTGCAGTTTTACCGACAACGCAGCATCTCAGCCTTCTTCGTATACCGTTGCGACCAATACTCCATATTGGCCTTCTCAGAAAATGTGGCCCGGTTCTATCATTCTGACTCAAGCTTTCGATTTTGAGAACACGGGAGGTGGTGTTCCTACTTCTTACTCTACAAACAATTTAAACGTGGGTGCTGGGATCGTTAACTCAGCGGGGAGCTATGCACCTTCCGTGTCCGCCGGAGTCTGCAATATTTCAGGGCCGCCCTCTTCGATTTGGATACAGTGTGCGGAAGGAAATGCATCGTCCCCAGGTTTGACTGCGACGGTGCTGCAATTATCTGGCCCTTTAATCACTCCTTCAGGACTAAAAGGACGGATGATTTTCGAAATGCCTGTCAATAGCAACGTTTTTGCAACGCATGTCGTCACCTTAGGGGATTCAAACCCTGCCAAAACCCTGGCAACGCCGAGTGGCAGACCATCTTGGGACCCGAATGACACCTACATCGGCTACGATCAGCCGGCAAACCCTGCTGTCAGCAACATCCAACTGTCGTTCGGCGCGCCGGTGGCTATCTCGAACTACATTGGCAACGACGGAGATAATGTCAGTTGGGGCGAACGGCTGACAAAATCCGGAAAGACGTTTCAGGTTCCGGTAGCGGCCAATAACGGTATTACGGTGACCGGTAACCTGAACCTCAATGGCTCTTGTCTTGGTGGCGGTTGTGGACCGTTTTCCGCGTCGGGCACGCAAGTTGCGGATCCGTTTATCCGTCCAAACGGAGGCCTTGGTCCTAATTGGACGACAACCGATGGGATCTGGAGCATTCTTAACGACCAAGCAACCTGGATTTTAACCAACGATTCATGGGCAATGAGTGCCTACGTCGGTTCCGGCTTGACTTTCAATGCTAATCAAGATGCCGTTGTGCGAGTCTTTCCAACAAATGCCAGCAACGGGATGGGACCGGGCGTGCGAATGTCGAACTCAGGGGAAACTGGCTATGTCTGTATCGGCAACTTGCAGGTAAGTTATTTGCTTAAGATGACAAACGGATCACCTGTGGCAATCGGCTCCCCGAGCACCGGACCCGGATTTAGCCCCGGCGACGTCATCAGGCTGCAAGTGTCTGCGACGTCTCTCGCCTGCAATCAGAACGGAGTTACGATTATAACGGGAACAGATTCTTCAATCACCTCTGGTTATCCCGGCCTCGTTGGGGAAAACGCTCCCGCTGGCTCAGCGATGGATCAGTTCGTCGGCGGTGATCTCGCTTACACAAGCGATTCGCAATTGACCCAGAACGGAGCAACATGGCACTCTGGCCCGGGCGCTCCGACAATTGCTTGCAATACCGGAGATTTCGATACCAACACCACCGCTTCCAGTGCATCAACGGCTTTGTACGTGTGCTTCAATGGTACGTGGTTTGGAGTATCGACAAGCGCCAACTGAACGCAGTTGGGTTCGGCTGGTTTGGTGGGCGATGGTGCGGATTTTCGCGGGCGACGCTTCGATGGACTCCGGAAGAAGATACATGAAGCCCATTCTTGAACAGTGCATCTTCGGGAGTCGCGATCTGGGCAACACTCTCCGGTCCTCAGGTTGCCCACTTCAATCACCCAAACTGCACTACGAGTTGTGGCTCTTGGTAGAATTTCGCACGGATCGTGGAGGCCAGATAACTGAACCTTAGGGCTGACTTGTAAATCAGTCTGTTAGTGATGTCACATTGGGCCTGCGGAAACACAGCATCGATTGCCAACGCCACACACGGCATCTCCCAAGGACAAACGGCCAATAACAATCAAAATACACGACAACCATATATTTGGCAGGTTTAGTTGATGGATACCAGTCTCAGCGGAGAATCACCGGGACCGAATCGGTTTGTGTCGAATATTATTTCTTAGAACTATCTGCCAAACGTGATCAGTTGAGAACGAGTTTCGATTGCTACTGTTGTCATCGATGCTGGCGATCGCGAAAATGAAATCTGCGCATTGTTCACTGCCACGGGCTGAGGGACCGAGGTGCCGAAGTCCGCGAACCCATGGCGAAGGCACAGAAAACATTACAACTAATGGCCGAAACGTATGATGCCACACTCCAGGTAAGTTTTGATCGCGAGGTTGTGTTAGGCAGCGATGAACGCCCGAGTTCCCGCCTCAAGAACATCACTGGCCATCGAAGTGCTATAGAAAGCGTATGGCGATGGATGCGCTGTCGGGTTACTGCGTCTATACGAGGTTTAGAAAAGCAGAGCAACGTCTGCTCGACTGACCGGACCATCACAAGCCAATACCAACACCAATACCAACACCAATACCAATACCAATACCAATCCCACGACTACTCGGGTTTCCCTATTGAACTAGCCGCGTGAGAACGATTGATCGAGAAATGATCTCCCAAAATGCTGAACTGCCCGGATTGTTTTCGGAGAAGACCTGCGTGCTCACACCGTTGGGGGAGAGAATGAAGAGTATGTGTATTGACCATTCGCCCGCTGTTTCAAGAGTTTGGGCAACTGCTGATGACGTTGCCGAGTCATAACGATCCAATAAATGAAACGGTTGCGCTGCCTGTTCCGTTTCTTCTTCTGGAGCAAATTAGTCGAGGTCCACTCATCAGGTGTTTGATTTTTTGCATCGACCTATTGCGAATACGAAGACGCCCCCGAATGCACCCGACCACGCCTACGTGATTCCTGCCAACACGAGCCTAAGCATCAAGAATGGAATGCTGCAGCTGGGTTCGCGCGTGGTCACGCACGGTCAGCACATGCCCATCAATGATTTTTTTCGTTCGCTGGCGGAAAGTGCCGGGCAACAGGCGATCGGCGTGATCCTGTCGGGAACGGCATCGGACGGGACCGAAGGATGCGTGGCCATCAAAGCGGCGGGAGGCATCACGTTTGCGCAGGACGAGGGGTCGGCGAAGTACGACAGCATGCCGCGCAATGCGGTGAACGCAGGGTGCATCGACTTTATTTTGCCGCCCAAGGATATTGCGCGAGAGTTGGGCGGAATCAGCCAGCGTCCCTACGTGGCCCGGGTTATGTCACCGACGATGGAAACGGTTGAAGGCATGGTGGGCAGCGACCTCAACGCTCTGTTCAGTCTGCTGCGGCAATCGAGCGGAGTGGACTTTACCAACTACAAGCCCACCACGCTGTACCGGCGCATACGGCGGCGCATGGCGGTGCACAAGGCGGAGACGCTGAAGGACTACCTACGCTTCATTGGAAGGAAGCCCGAAGAACTGGACGAGCTTTACCGCGACTTGCTGATTCACGTCACCGGATTTTTCCGGGAGCCGGAAGCGTTTGTGGCGCTTCGCAAGCGTGTTTATCCGAAATTGTTTGAGGGCCGCAAGCCGGATAAGCCGATACGGGTTTGGGTGGCCGGCTGCTCCACCGGCGAGGAGGCGTACTCCATTGCGATCACGCTGCTGGAATACCTGTGGGTGCACAGCCGGAACATTTCGGAGGCTGCGACGGCGATTCAAATTTTCGCCACTGACATCAGCGACACGGCGCTCGACCGCGCCCGCACCGGCGTGTACACCGAAGCGGCCGTGGCGAAAATTTCTGCCGAACGCTTGAAGCGATTCTTTGTCCGGCTGGATGGGGGATTCCAGATCAACAAGTCGGTGCGCGACATGTGCATCTTCGCCAAGCAGAACCTGGTGAAAGATCCGCCGTTCTCGAATTTGGACCTTGTGAGCTGCCGCAATTTGCTGATCTATTTAGGGCCGGTTTTGCAACGGCGGGTCATCCCCTCGTTGCACTATGCGCTAAAGCCCGGCGGCTACCTGATGCTGGGAGCGTCGGAAAATCTGGCCGGATTTGCCGACCACTTCGGAATGCTCGACAAGAAAGACAAAATCTACCAGAAGAGAAAGACCACGGCGCGGCTGACGACTTACTTCGCGAATGACGATTATTTGCCGATCCGGGCGGGAGACGCGAAGCTCGCGCGGGGCCTGCTGCCCGCTTTTTCCGTGGAGCGGGAAGTGGAGCATCTGCTGGTGAACCGGTTCGTTCCCGCCAGCATTGTAGTGAACGATCAAATGGAGATTGTGCAATTTCAGGGCAAGACCGGCGCCTACCTGGAGCCGCCGGCCGGGCAACCCAGCTTCAGCGTGGCAAAAATGGCGCGTGAAGGCTTGCTGGTGGATTTGCGCGCGGCCCTGGACACGTCCAAGAAAACCAACGACACGGCGCGCAAGGAGGGTGTCCAGGTTCGATCGGAAGCGGGAACGCTGGAGATCAACCTGGAAGTGGTGCCATTGCGAGGACCTACCGCGAAGGAGCGCTTTTATGTGGTTGTGTTTCAGGATGTGGTGCGCAAGCCGGCGGTCCTTGAGGACCGGGGCGACGGGAGCAAGACGCTAAAAGTGGTGCGCACCCCTGCGCCGGAGATGCGAGTGCTGAAACGCGAGACGACCCAGTTGCGGGAGCAGTTGCGCTCGCTCATCGAAGAACACGAAAGCACAACCGAGGAATTCAAATCCGCGCATGAAGAGGTCTTATCGGCCAATGAGGAATTGCAGAGCACCAACGAGGAACTGGAGACAGCCAAGGAAGAACTGCAATCCACGAACGAAGAATTGACCACGCTCAATGAAGAAACGCAAAACCGCAACGCGGAGCTGGGCTCGGCCAACAACGATCTGCTGAATCTGCTGGGCCACGTCAACATTCCAGTGGTCATGGTAAGCAACGATGTGCGTATTCGCCGCTTCACTCCGCTCGCGCAAAAACTGTTCAACCTGTTGCCCGGAGATGTTGGGCGGCGGCTGGGCGAGATCCGGCCGAACATCGACGTCGACGATTTGGAAACGCTGGCCCGTGAAGCCATCCGCAGCGCCGCTGCGCAGGAGCGGCAGGTGCGCACCAATGAAGGAGGGTGGCAAACGCTGCACGTGCGTCCCTACAAGACCTGGGACAATCGGATCGAAGGGGCAGTGATCAGCTTGCAGGATGTTGACGCCCTCAAGCGCACTCTGGATCAGACGCGTGATTATGCGGATACGATTGTGGAGAGCGCGCGGGAACCGATCCTGGTGTTGGATACCCAACTGAAGGTCACGGCTGCGAATCCCGCGTTTTACCGGGCTTTCGAAGTGAACCGGGAAGAAACGGAGAGTCGTCTGATTTATGATCTGGGCAACGGGCAGTGGAACATCCCAAGGCTGCGCGAACTGCTGGAGGAAATCGTCCCGCGGAATTCCCGCGTGGACGATTTCAAGATGAGCCATGAATTTCCTCATCTCGGATCGCGCCAGATGCTGCTCAACGCCCGCCGCGTAGAACTGCAGCCAGGGCATCCGGTCATTTTGCTGGCGATTGAAGATGTGACGCAGAAAAGTCGGGAGGGTGCGGCAATCAAGCTGGTTCGGCATAATCGGTTGGCGGAGAGTTCACCTCCACGGTAGAATCCCAAAATGCATAGTTGGGCAATTTCGCACCTAAAGTTAAAAAAGCCCCGCGGAGCGATGCGGGAGGCGCGAGGGTACTATTAAGGAGCGAATTTTTGTAGAGGCTCTCCATCTAGGACCCTGCACGTCCCACTCTACCGGTTCTGGGCCGTTAGTTTGGCCCAATTAACTCCTTCATCTCACACAAAACAGTGCGGTAGGACTGCAAGCTCGGGCAGGAGAAACGGATAGGAAATGCGGACCAAACCGGGGAGATTCGTTCTTGCAGTAAGCGAACGTGACCACGCTTCCAGATCCGCCGCTTTGATGAGGTTCATCCCAGGCATATGTGCTGTTCCTTTTACGGGAAAATACTATCGGAGCTTGCGCCCCGGAACAGGTATGGACCATTCAGTCCTGGTGAGCAAGTGTGAACAGCCCTTCGCTTGTAGCAACTATCCAGAATCTTCGAGCGCATCGATTGCATCGGAATCCGTAATGACACTGGCACGTAACAACTGTTCTCCATTTGTGCTCCGCTTCCGCTGAGGCTTTACCGTTCAACGACATGCGGCTTGTGGCGGTGTGACAAACCGCCGCATTCGGCTACTCTGCCACCTCTCCGGCGTGTCGGGCTACAGTTTACCACGTTTGAGATGGGGGCTCTTACCGCTCCAGTCACCCAGATTTGCCGGCTTTGCACAAGAAGCCCCTCCCAAGGGTAAGTTACTGTGCAGCCAAGGGGGTTCTTGTGCAGGAGCCTAAACCCCTTGTTTCGATCCCTGAAAAGACTATCCTTCATTGGGCCAAAAGGACGGCTCTGCGGAGAGGTCTGCGATGCCGAACCCGGAAGGGCACAGTCCGCGCTACTGGAAGCGGCATCCGCGCGCTATGTCACAGTCCGCCCCAGATCAAAGTGAGGTTCGAGAAATGGACAAGAAAAGGAAAGGTTACACAGCAGAACTTTGGGCGCACCGTGCATTGGTGTTGGCTTGTTTGACAATCGCAATGGCCGCAGCTTTAGTCATCATCGAGAAAACCCCGCTGGGCATGGTTGCGCTGCTCGCGGTATTTTTGCTTTCCAGCACTTACCCTGTGATGTTTTTTACGGGATGGTTTACACCTGAACATCGCAAAAAGCGAGTAGCAAGATTGGCTTCTCCGATGTTGCTGCTCTTGGCCTTTACTGGATGGATAGGATACACGTTCTGGCCTAAACCAAAAATTCGGGTATTGGAAATGCAGCCAGAACACATCTTCGCAAACGTCCCGCTGTCGGTGAGACTTACTTATCGTAACGATGGGCACGATGCAAACGTAGTGGTGTTCTACCGACTAATTCCAGTTGATGATGTGCCCTTCGACATGACGGAGAGAGAAAAACAAGAGGATTCTATCTGGAATACATTTAAGAACGGCCCCACTCGAATGCCACATCGCGCCACCGTCTTAGAAGGAACCACTGAATACGGCACGATGGTGTCAGACCTATTGGTCAGTCCAGCCTTAGCCGCTACGTTCAACACGCCATTTTCACCTACGGATAAAGTTCTTGGAGCACGAAGGGGTCCAGGAATCTATATCGTCGGGGAGATTCGATTCGTCGGAATTATTACAGAAGTGCCCGTGAGTTTTTGCGGGCTATTTCAGGGGGATGTTGATCTTTCTCCCAAGTGCGTGAAGCAGTATTAAGCATTTTGGTGAGGCCAGAACACAGGGTCAATGCCGAGTTCGCACATTTCGTGAATGAGCACCACAAGGTTATGACAGAGAATTTTACAAAGCGTTTCGTTGACCATCGCAACGTCAGTCTTGCTGCGAAGCCCGTCTCCAAACTTACGTTTCATCATGGAGAATGCGGATTCAACGTTACTGCGCTTGTGATAGTGCTGCAAGAACTCATCGCGCCTGAATTGGAAGTAGTGATACATCTTCTCCCATGTTCCCCCGCCAGTTCCCCGATGATGCGAAGCAAAGGAAATGAAGGGCGTGGCTCCCACGGCTGTAATCGCTTCCGCGTTCGCCCTACTCGCGTATCCCTTGTCTGCGGAAACTTCCGCAATCTGAAAGTTGTGAGCCGTGCTGCTAACCAGAGAGGGGAGCACGGGCGAATCGTTCGTGTGCCGTCCGTGAATCTCTACGGCGGTGACAATGTTCGTCTTGGTGCCGACCATCAGGTGAGCCTTTACCCAGTCGTGCTGCTCCCGAACCTGCCCATACTTGTGGTCAAACCAGCGAGTAAAACGGCAGGTGGTGAAACCGCTGGAGTCTACGGCGAAGTCAGTCTCTACAGCCTTGAGGGGCAAACTGGTTTGGGTAATGAAGCCCTGCAAGATCGAAGTCAAGTCGGGATTCTCAAGGTAATTCGAGATGCTGTTAAAGTGCGGCACTTTGGGGATGTATCCGCGCCTGTGGGATTCTCTCAGGTCGGACATAAAACGACGCTGCGAAACTGTGCTGTAGACCTTGAATACGATATTGAAAGCCGCATCCGACAGGGGCAAGCGCGGACGGCCATTCTTAGCGGGAGCGGACACAAGGCCAGAGCACAAATCGTGCAGCAAGGACTGGAACCTGTCTTGTTCGTTTGTCTGCGCTTCGTTGTAGGCGCTCCACGCTTGCGGGTAGGTGGTCCGCTGTTCGGTAAGCGTGACACTCTTGGTAACGGTCACGCTGCCATCGGCATTTTGTTCGCGTTTCATCACAAAGCGGGCCGCAAAAATGTGCTTGCAGTTCATCCCGCGGGTTTCAAAATCGGGACAAGTGCAGGATGCAATCTTCGGCATCAAGTGCACGCGGTACGTTCCCTTGCCAGCTTGCGACGGCACAATCCATATTCCAGCCCTTTGGCTAATCGTTCGGGTTGCCGCCAGTTCCATTCCGCGCTGCTCTCTCAGGTCCATGCTGCCCTCGCTTACCTGAGAAATATATTACTAGATAGGTATATATTAGTCAAGCATAAAACGCACCTTGACAATATATTATTATCCGGTATATTAGGACCATGGCACTGGTTACACTCAAGAAAAAAGGTTATAAATGCAATCGTTGCTTCCATGAATGGGAGCCGCGAAAAAGCACGGTCGGCGAGCCGGGAGTGTGCCCTTCCTGCAAGTCGCCGTACTGGAATAAGCCGCGTAAATACAAACTCAAGGCGCGGTAGCTCCGATCTTTCAAAAGGTTTAGCGGAACAGAATGGCGGAGAGAGAGGGATTCGAACCCTCGGATCGCTTCTACGTCTTGTGGACTCGTTGCGATCGCTGGTTTTGCAGACCAGCGCATTAAACCACTCTGCCATCTCTCCGTTAAAGGCTGCGAGTGGGGAGGACGTGTCCAAACGTTTGACTCCCCACTTGCAGTGCAATAGAACCAGCCGTCAATTCACGGCTTGCTCTACCAACTTCCACCTCCCGTTCTCTTCGCGCGCAACTAGATTGTGCTGTGCCATGCCCAGCATGGCAAAATGGATCACCCTCCCCGGTTGCTTTTCGCCAAACGGCACGCCGCGCTCGACAGCCGACACCTTTAGTTCATCCAGCCATGCCGCTCCACCTTTTGACTTCAGCGTCTCCAATAGCACCTTTGAGAGCACCGTTCCCTGCGGCTCGCTCTTCTCGAAGAGCGGCGGATTAAATTTCTCCCACATCGCGTCTTCGTCTTCGATTAGCTTGTCCAATATCTGCTCTTGGGTTGCCAGCCTTTCTGCCCCGGCCAACATAGCGGCTCTCTTGGTCCTGACAGAATCTCTGCGTTCTCGCAGGTCTTGGCGTATGTCTCTCATTTTAGCCCTCCACTTGGGCCCAGTGTACCAGAAGACTGCGACTGGCAATAGGGTAACCGCAGCCAGTCTGTGGAGAAGCTGTGCAAAACGCTCAAGTCCAGTGGATAAGGTCGGAAAAAGGCTCCCGAAATGCACCCTTTTTTGTTGACGGTAATCGAATGTTGTTACTCCGGTGTCTTGTAGAACTGGTAACTAGCAGAAAATAATTATGTTGACGGTACTCAAAAGCGCGTTTACTTTCTATAGCCCCCTATTGCTGCTAGACAGAGCGCCTGCTCAGGTGAATACGTGTGTTCGGAGGACAAATGCAATGGGAGCAATGGGTCATGCTTTTGCAAAAGTACGGCCCTTTGGTTGGACTATTCCTGGTAATGATCTTGGCGCAGGCTTGGTGGATCAATCGACTGTTAGAACGAAACTCCGTGATCTACGACGCGGAAATCAAACGGTTGGCAGATGTGCAGGAGCGACTTCTAACTCACATTATCGGTCCACAACCATCGTCTACCTCCGCACCGACGATCCAAGACCTGAAAAGCGGGGTAAAGCAACTCGGAGACAAATCCGAAGAGAAGGGGGCAGGAGGCTAGTATGGCAATGACGATATTCGCTCTTTCTATCCTCGCTGCGGGCTTCGCTGTGATGTTGCTGACATTGCAGCACAGGGTTCCTAAGCTCAAGGCAAAAGAGCAAGCATTTCGGTTTCACGCATTGCGTGACCAACTCCAACTCTTGGCCGTGGAGGGTCGCATAAGCACCACATCAGTGGGCTATGAGGGGCTGATGCGGATGTTAAATATAGCCATCCGTAATCCCGGATTGATGAAGCTAGGCGACATGCTACGGACAGCAGAAAGCGCCAAGGATACGATAGGCGGCACACCCACGTTTGAAGAGTTCCAAGAAGACATCCAACATCACGGCCCGGAGATTCAGCAATTGGCAAGCAGTTGCTTCTTAGCCTACGTCCTTATGTTGATCTCAAATGACTCGCTTGTGCGCATGGCTTTTTGGTTGGCTAGTTGGACCGTGGTCAGACCTGTGTTTCGGCATTTGCGTAAACTGCTGACTCAATTGGTGCCGACCCACACAGAAGCCGTCGATCTGGCGCGGTGGTATTCATCCGCCGGGGGGAAATTCGCAGCCACATAGTCCACTTTTTGTGCAGCGGGGAACGTTTTTGTGCAGGATGCCGTTTGTGTGCAAAGCCAGATTTGCCTACCTCTTGCCTCACTGTACCATTCGACCGGCACGGTCTTCCGGGCTGCGCTCAGTTTTTCGGGAGCATGCGGAGAGCCGTGCCAAGGCAACGGGTGGGCGATCTATGGCGCCGGATTCCCAGCCAGAACGGATTGAATTGCTGCGATGTCTGCCCCCGGATCAAGTCCGTCCGTTGCCGATCCTTTTGCCGCGCTTCCGGGGGCAATCACATAATTCCCGCCGTCGCCATTGCTGTAGTTCGTGAACAAAGATGCGTAGGACGAAATCGAAACAATGTTGCCCACAGGCCACACGATCGAACCGCTGTTAACAAAAACGTTCCCGTCAAAGGTGTTCGAAATCCAGCAGGCATTAATCATGCCCGCGCCTTCGGACTGCTTGTTGGCGCAATTCCCGGTCCCACTGAAACTGTTGCTCGTGCCTTCTACCCAGGTCTGCATTACGTTGTTGGTCCAGACGATGTTGTTTATGGCAGATAGGCCGGTCGGACTGCTCAACCCGAGTGCGGAAACCACTTTGAACGCCGTAGTGGGTGGGTAGACGAACGTGACGTGGTTGACCGTGATGGTATTCAGCGCTTGCGAGGGAGTAACCAGGAGGTCATTGTAAAGCGTGACTGTGGCGCCATCGGAGCAGCCGTAGCAAGTCGGATAGTTGATGTTATCCATGACCAGATCGTGAATCGAATAATGATTCCCACCAGTCGGTAGGGCGCCATTTGTGGCTTGCTCGTCCAGTTCCATGCCGGAGCCGATGGTGTTGAAGGTGTTGTAGCGGGCAGTAATGTTTTGGTCGAGACAGACTGGGCAGAGTCCACCCGAACCTGAGACGTAGTTTTGGTTTGCTGGAGTCAACAGTAAAGCGTGCCCGATCTGGCTGAATCCGCCCCAGGAGTTAATGAGTTGATTGCCTTCGTAGAGTATGCGCTGGCCATTTTTGAACTCCGTCAGATTCTTGACAATGAGGGGATGCCCGGAGATGCCGCCATTGTAGCTCGGCTCAGAGGGGTTCCATTGCAGGGGCTTGAAGAACAGGTTAGCCCGAATCTCAAAGTCTCCCGGAACGGTGTTCGATGCGGCACCGCCCATAATAATATTCTCGCCTGAGGCTTCAATGAAGTTGTTGACGATCTTAAATCCTGTTTCCGGCGTGGAACTGATCGTGTTTGCGGCGCCGCCGATGCACTTGGAATCCGTGGCTGTGCCGATGACGGAGATAAAGTAGAAGTTGTTGCAATAGCTGTCTACCATCGCAAAGTTGCTGATGCCGCTGACGCTCAGGAAACGTCCGGTTTCATCTTCGTTTTCATCTCCATGCGCCCACACACGGTCAAAGTAAATGCCGGAGATTCCAGTTCCTTGATTGCCCAAGGCTACCAGCGACGAATTCACTCCCTTTCCCGGCGTGCGCGTGATCTCCAGCCCCATGGTGCGAATGTTACTGGTGTTCGCATGGATGGTGATCACCGGGCTGCTGTCGGGAGATATTAACTGCGCTGTATACGTGCCCGGTGTACTGGGGCATTTCAACGGCGGGCGGCCCAACTGCGAGGTGATGCCGGCATAGCAGGGTCCGAACTGGGGTACGAAAACGGTTTGCGCAACGCCGCCAGAACCCTTGTAGGTGGTTGAGTATCGCGCACCTTCGCTTGGAAGGCTTGCAACCGCCGAACTCTGAATCCAAAGCCAGTTGTTTGCAGGGCACGACAAGGAGGGATAGGTGAAGTGTCCCACGAAGGAATTTCCTGCCTGCAAAGTGATCTTCTGGCCGCAGGTTGCCGCAGCAAGCGCGGAAGTGAGTTGCGCTGCCGTGGTGACGTTGACCACGCTTCCTGTTGCTGGCGTATTTGCAACCGCGGTCTGCAAACAATAGAGCGGAAGTGTCGCAGGACCATCCGCTGCATCCCAGGTAGGCACACCGCTGGTGGAAGGACAGTAAAGATTGTCAATGTTGAGAACCTGTTGAGGTAATGCCGAAATTGTGAGATTGAAAGCGAGCGAGACACTCTGCCCCGAAGAGTCGGTCACCGTGGGCGTGAAGGGATACGAACCGGCAAGCGCGGTCAGCCCGGAAATGGCGCCCGTGGAGGCTTGCAACTCGATTCCGGAAGGCAAACTCCCGCTGCCGACACTCCACTGATAAGGTGGGACACCGCCGGTTGCGGAGATCGAAGCGGAATATTGCGTGCTGACACTGCCATCGGGCAGCGCCGAGACCGCGATTGCCAATGCAACGGCAGGGGTCACGGTTACGGATGCGGCTGCGTGCACGAGGGGATTCGCGGCACTTGCGGCGGTGATGGTGGCGACGGTGCTGCTCGTGACCTTGGGCGCGACAAAAGCTCCGTTGCTGGAAATCGTTCCGACGTTGGCGGACCAGGTCACGCTCGTATTTGCCGTCCCGCTTATCAAGGCGGTGAACTGCAGCACTCCCAGTGAAGTGATCGAAGTGCCGGTGGGCGAAATAGAGAGTGTTACGGTAGGAGCGCTGGCGGAAACGACGATTTGCACGGAACTCGATCCCGAATGCGTTTGCTCTGATACCCAGAGCACGAAGTTGTAGGTACCCGCGACCGATGGGGTCCCCGTGATGGAACCGGTTGCCGAATTTAGGGAAAGACTCGGTGGGAGACTACCGGAGGACAGGCTGAAGGTATAGGGAGCGGTTCCTCCACTCACCACACTCGCTGCAATATACGGAGTTCCAACTGAGGCGGGTCCGGGCTGGATCGAGATCAGCAGCGGCCCAGATGAGTTGGTCGCGGTAGTTGTGCTCGAAGTGCTAGTGGCGTTGTGCGAAGAGGTGCCGCATGCAGTGCTCAGGCCAGTCAGGCAGACCAAGAGTAAGAGCACGAAAGAATTCGTGATAAAGCTTTCATCAGCGCGACAGACTTTCGCTGCTCTCAAATTCCCTGTTTTACGCATGTAGTTTACCCCTCATGCGAATCTAGGGAAGGCCAGACGGCAAGGGCAGATCACATGCGGTCAATGTCTGGTGCCATGCACTTCCGGTTCTGAAAACTCAGCGGGTGTACGTTGTTGTTTTGACCTCATTCCCAGGACTCCCAACATGTCTCAACCGCTTAACTGGTATGGGATTGAGCGCTCTGTGCCGATCGATTCTTCCGCCTCCTGCTTTGTGACGATGATGGTCTTGGGCCTGGGAGTTTCGGTCGGTGACATTTCTCTAATAAATAGAATGGTTCTGCCGAAGAGGATGCGGCTGTGGTGGGTCAAGGACGGCAAGCAGAGCACCATGCCGTGGATGTGGTGAAAGAATGATGAACCGGCACTCGCCTAGCCTCTCAGCGGAATCCGGCCTACAAAACTTGAGCACAAGTAGGTTAAGTGTCTCATGCGAATCTAGGGAAGGCCAGACGGCAAGGGCAGATCACATGCGGTCAATGTCTGGTGCCATGCACTTCCGGTTCTGAAAACTCAGCGGGTGTACGTTGTTGTTTTGACCTCATTCCCAGTACTCCCAACATGTCTCAACCGCTTAACTGGTATGGGATTGAGCGCTCTGTGCCGATCGATTCTTCCGCCTCCTGCTTTGTGACGATGATGGTCTTGGGCCTGGGAGTTTCGGTCGGTGACATTTCTCTAATAAATAGAATGGTTGAGCACAAGTAGGTTAAATGACGTTTTTAGTCAAAAACGTTTCTAGTGTCGTTATTGTCTTCAAACCTACTGACCGAGGATTGGACAGCAGACGAAGGAAAGCGAGCAAACATGGGCGGAAGTGGCATTAGACGACCGTGGAAGGCGATGGACGGATTGGAAGGTTTTGGGCCGTGACTGGCCGTGACTCCCTAATGATTTCGGAAAAAGCGCCTTCGCGCTGAGAATCCTTCCAAAAGGAATCGTGCGATGCCCAAACGCCAAGCGGGGCGCTGGTTCCGACCGGATAGATAAGCGATTCGAAACTGGCCCATAGAGCACAACATGGGTGATAAGAGTGACTGTCTTTGCTCCGGTCGAGTTAGCGAGTGCCGTCGTCTCAATATGGCGATAAAATCAACTTTCGGCGGGGAAGGGAGATTACGCGATGGGCGGATGGGGTAGTGGGAGACGCTCGAACAGCAAGAAAATCACGTCCGATTATCAGCAGTTCGACATTCGAGAATGGCAGCGCCGCGGGCTTCTTGTACCGTTCTCCCAGGCTTTTACCGCTGGTGACTGGAAGGTCGATGTGCCCATAGTTAGGTACCTAGACCCGATCCACGAATGAGTAATTTTCTACCGCCTAGATGGAGGAGGATGCGTCACGGCGAAGTTTGAGTGGACACGCTGCAACTACGGCGGTCGGCGGGCGTGGCTTCGTTGCCCCACAAAGGAATGCGGGCGCCGAGCGGCGATTCTGTATGCCGGCGATACCGTTGCTTGTCGTCGCTGCCACGATCTCGCTCAGGCGAAAACCGATTTCCGCTCGCATTCGTCTGCCTATTGACGGCGCGTGACGCAATCGGGCGCTCGGAATGGGGTCGATGAGTGACATCCACCGGACAGCCCGCAAGGTTCAACGCCTGCGGACTGTTCTATTTCCAGCCCGTGCCAAGACTGTCCCACCACATGCCCAGCGAGAGTGCGATGATGACCATGGCTAAGATCGCAATCAGCGTCAGTACCCCGGTCATCAACAGAGTTCTCAGGAGCCTCACCGTTGGTTGCTTTTTGGTGGGGAGAATAAAGTAGGATTCGCGGTAGTATTCGCGGCTACGCCTCTGTGCCTGCGACCGCATGACAGCTACTCCTTTGCCATGCAGCATCCCACGGTTTTCTTTGCTCGCTGTTTACTACTTTGATTTGCGTTACGAAATCCGAACGACGGTTGATGTGATCAGATGGGATGAGAAGGTCGGTCTTCAACGGGATGCTGTTCGCCCCAGTTTTTTGGACGTGCTCGAAGCACAAGAGATAAAGGAGACCGGCAATGAAGAAGATTGGTACCGCAGGGGCACAAAAGATGGACTTGTGATCGACTGTGACGATGTGCCCGGAGGCACAAAAGCAATCCCCGTGATCCACTGCGAATCAAAGGAGTCGTTACAGTGGAGTTCGAGATTCCAAGTGTTCGAACCACAGGCTTTTCACGCAAAGCGGATGTAGTTTGGAGCGACTCCTTTGTGATGGGTCTGCGCTTCTTATACATCGAAAAGCGCTCTGGAGTTGCTCTTCAGACATGGCTAAGTTCGCTAGAGTCCCAATTCCGTTTCCATGAAGCGGCTCAACGAAACCTGTGAAGCGAAAAGCCTGAGGTTTGGACTGGCGGCAGAGCGTCGAGAGGTGAACCTTTGCGCTTTGTCACCGCCTCCTTCAGTGCCCAGCCGCCAGCCTCCATACTTTACGGCTCCTCCGCTGGTCGCGGAATGGTCTGAAGGGTGATGCGATCTGGCCCGATGGAGCTATTTACTTCTACCGATCTGTAGGGCTCCCGGCTTGCGTGCGTCTAGCGCCGTGTTCCGCTGCTTCTCTGCTAGCCTATCGCCATGCAGAATCCCGTCAAAGAACGCATCGCCAAGTTGCGGGAGGAAATAGCCCAAATCAGCGAAGCAAATCGGCAGTACATGGGCACTGGTAGGAAGCTTCCGGGCTCAGCAGGAGATCACGAACGTCGGCTCCAGAGGTTGCAGGAAATCCTGGACGAACTGGTGTCCTTGACCGACTGGAAGAAACTTTGAACAGGGTACGCTAACTCGCACATTCAGCGGCCCGTCGGCTCTACCGGCGTCGCAACGCGACCGCGATCTCGCCGTGATGATTGACCGTATCCACAGGGAGAGAAGCGTTCGACGCCTTCGACATCGCGCACCTTCTCGACCAAGCCCAAGCGCAGAAGCTCTGCTAAGGCGGCGTCTATCTGTTTAAGCGTCATGACTGCACCGCCAGCTCCGCCTCCTCTTCGACGCGCGTCCGGTTGGGCATCGCTTGTATTCGCGTCTGGGTTTCCGCCCAGCTCGGCTCCGCGCCGGCAAACAGAAAATCAAGCCATTGGGCCAGATCTTCGAGGGCGATTTCGCCGGTAAGGTAGTGGAGGATGAACGGATGGCGCACCACCGATGCGCCCACGAGTTCGCCTTCGTCGCACCACGGGCAGGGCCAGATTTTGTCGACCTTTGCGGGATAGAGCAGGTTGATGGTGTTGCAGTCCACTGATCGGACGCCCAGCACGGCATAGACCATGCCGACGCCACAACGTTCGATGTGACTGCTGTGAGGGGTTGGAACGGCGACGCTCCCGAGACGCAGAGCGACCCCGAGCGAAATTTCAGGTTGCATTTGTCGATTCCTTTCCGCTCGGAGGGAATTGAAGGGAAACCCAACGCGACTATCGCACGCGGCGCGGAGCGCGGCAAGCCCCTAATCGGGAAAGCGCATTTTTCGGAATAAGCGCGTCCTCATTATGGAACCGAAGCTCATTCGCCCATCGCGGACCTTTCCCGCAAAGGGAAATCCACAGCCACAATCTTCGTGGATGTGACGGATATCACGCACGTTTCGAAGCCTTCCGTACGACGATCCCGCTATGCGCTGGCTTCTCGTTCTCCTCCTCACCGCCGCCTGTTCCGCTCAAGCGTTCGTTCCCGAGCGCGTGGTCTTTCCCATCACCCATTTCGGCCCCGACATCCGGTATCTCGCCCCACTCTCCATCAGGTTCGGCACCGGTTTCTGCCTGGACCCGGAATGCCGCTTCGTGGGAACCAACTACCACGTCGCCCGGGAGATGGGCACGAGCGTCTTCATTAAGGGCGTCCCCTCCATACACCGTTACCTTGATACCAGCCCGGAGGAGGCGGGAGCGGAGCGGATCAGGATTCCGGGGTTCCCCGTGCCCGGTTCGATGAAATATACGATGGCCCACGACCTCGCCATCTACGAGATGCGGCGTCCTCTCAAGGGACTCCACGGCGCCGGCTTCGACACCGAGGATTTGGCGGAGGGCGAGGAAGCGGACATCTACGGTTATCCGCTCGGCTGGAACCCGAAGCGAGGCTTAGTCCACTGGCGGGGCACCTTCCTGGGCAAGAACCCGCAAGGGTTATTGTCCTACCGCTGCAAGGACGGCCGGGTGCGTCCCGGCGCCAGCGGCGGGATCGTGGTCAACGGCAGCGGGAAAATCGTCGGCATCTTCAATGCCATCGGCGAGGATGGCGTGGCGTTAGCCGTGCCCGCAGGGCAGCTTGCGGACTTTGTGGGGCGGGCTCAACCCTATCTGCAGGAGGTTCTGTTTCCCAAACAGGTTTTCGTCTCCCCGGTCGCAGCCGATCTCTACCCTCCCTACGACCTGCCAGCCGGAGACGCGCACCCAACAAATTCTGCGGACGTGTTACGGTTGCGGTTAGCGGCGCAGCGACTCGCCGACTCCATGACGAACTTCATCGCCACGCAGACTTTTGCCTGGGGACGCGACAACCGCGAGGCAGAAACCGCCGATGCCTACGAGACGCTTGTCCTGGATGGGAACCAGCGCTGGCATCGCCCAAGCGGAAAAAAGTTCTATGACGAAATCCCGTTCCCGCCTGTGGCCGACTTCGTGAATCCGGGAGCCGAGTGGTCACAGCTTCCGCAGATGGTAGGGAGGTTTTACGGCGTGGCCCTCCGCCAGGCGCCCGACGCCGTTGCGTCCGGTCGAACCATCCACGTATTCCAGTATGCCGCGAGAGCCGAGGATAGGGTGTGCTCGTTCGGCTATGTTGGACTCCTGGAGTTCATTGGCCTCAGTTTCTTCCGGCACCCGAATAAATTCTACGACTGCCACGGCGAAGTCTGGACAGACACCTCCGGGGTAATTTTGAGAATTTCACTGACCATGGACCTCACGGGTCCGTCCTACCGCTACCGGGCGCTGGTGACCTATGGCTGGGTGGAAAAGGACGGAGCCCAGCACTTGGTTCCAGTCACCCTCGTGGCACAGTCGGAGGACAGGAAGAGCACCCGCTGGTGCCGTGGGCTGTTCACTGACTATGGAATGTTCGGCACGAAAACACGCGTGCTGGTAGCGGAGGATCCAAATCGGACGCTGCGATAAGAAGACGTTCCGCGCGAACCTTCGGTCGTGGACGATTGGCGGGTGGCCCGTACTTCTCGATCTATAGGAAAAACAAAAATCCGTTTCGGCTACGACAGTTCCGAGGTTTTATCTGGAGTGATTCTGCGAAAGTTCAGAATTGCTGAGGGCATCGAACTTGAGGAGGAACGGACTCCGAGCGAAACGCTAACTTGTCACTGGCTTCAGGCGCGCCGAACCCAATGCATGGATCGGCCGCGGCTATCGACGAGCGGATCTACTCCGAAATACTTGAGTAGCGCATTCCGCCAACTCAACCGATGTGGACGTGGGCGTTTCGTCTGTCCCAGGCGCAGAAACAGGGCAGCCGATGTCGAGTGCTGTGTGCGGGAGGCGAGCAGCCCGAACCGACGCATCGCGTGTCGGTAACGGTCTGGCACGTGAGCGGCCAGCGCGTCTACGAAGTCTTCAATCAAGTAGCGGGTTGTCACTACCTCCCTTTCCTTCAGATCCTTCGTCAAAAACTCAACCTCTCGATCCGTGATCTTGGTGAATCGATGCTGGGCGATGGGCGGTCGTCGAACGTACCGCGCTACATATCGTAGAAAGTGCCATTTCGACCGGATGGGATCAACGTAGACGTTCCACCACCGTTCGTATTGCGTCCGCAGCATTATTCGTATGTCTTCGGTGCTCGCCTCCGAAGTCAGCAAGCCCTTCTTCAGAGTAGCTCGAAGATAGGTTATGACGGCGTAGCGTCATATAGGCATGAGCGTGCGCCTGTCGAAGTGTAGCGGCGCAATCCAGCGGCCATCCGATTCTCGCAGACCTCCGGCCGAAACCATGATGTGCAGATGAACGTTGAAATTCAGGTGCCGTCCGAACGTATGCGGCACCACAAGAATGAGAACGCGGACGCCGTATGTGGTCTTGACCCATTGTTGGATAACCGCTGCAGCCAGCGCGGGCAAGTCGTGCAGGAGATGCCGATTGCGTCGGAAGATGGGCCACAACACGTTCGGCATCGTGAAGCCGATGCCAGTATAGGGAATGTCGGGAAGAGCGCTCCACTGGTTTCGCTGCCAAAGCAGCGTAGCTCGCTGCCCACAGCTCGGGCAGGACCGCGATTTGCAGGTATGGTAGACGAGCTTCTCTTCGGTTTCTGACGCAAACACTTCGGCTCCCAATGCGGGGGTACGGCAGTCGATCAGTTTGGAGAAGTTCTCGCGCACGGCTGGGCGGATCTCGGGACGATCCCAGTGAGGGCGAGTTGCGATCAAGATGTCCTTCAGCGGTTGCTTGAGGGCCATACGGGTATCGACTCCCGGTAAGACGTGAGAGTTCGCATTAGCTCTTCAGTTACAAAGATTGTCTTGCCGTGGACTGGTATCACAGAGACGCTTACCGAATTGAATTCACCTGAACTAAGTGCGGACAAACGCCTGACCAGGCTCGTTAGGTCTGGGGAAGTCGTCAGGTTGTGTCGCCCGTGCCGTGAGATCAGATCGCGTATGGCCTTGCTGACACCTTTCTTGTTGCGATAGGTCCTCAGGGACTCGATCTGCCGATCCGGTGATTCAGTGGTCCATTTCCACGCCCGATGGATCGACACCTCGCCGTCGCGTAATGTTTCCAGCAGTTCCGGCTGGCCGGTTCGTAATAGCCGCTTGACCTTGGTCACGTTGCCCACGGAGACGCCTGCGGCAGCGGCAATCTCTTTTCGGACATCTACGATTGCATCTTCTGTCAAATTTGACGAACCCTTCATCTGACCGCCGAGCCGTTGATTCGATAGGGCCTTTTCCTTGAAGCAAGGCTCAAGTTCCAGCGCCAGGAGTATCCGGCAAAAATCGTTCATGCCGTTGGACCGACGATGCTTTTGGAGTAGCCAACGAAGGCTTTCCTCGTCTGTTAACTCGTATTCGACACATGAGAGCGTCGGTCGCCCAGTCAGGCGAGCCAGTTCCCATCGCGCGTAGCCGTCAATGACAACCCGCTCTCGCGTAACCAGGAGCGGCTCTCGAAACGCCAGTTCGCCTTGTTCAGCGAGAGCGGACAACTTGGACGCTGGAACGGTGAAACGAAGGCGCGAGAAGCTGGGATGCTGGCGGAGTTCGCTGAGGCGATAGGTTAAGGGCTGGCCAGGATCGTCGTCAGATTGCCTTTCAGGCTCGGAAAAAGAAGTCGAGAGAGGTTGGTTGGGCCTATCACCGAACTCTCCTGGCACTCGTGCTGCCGTGTTCATGCCACCGGGTTCCACTTGGATTCGCCTCATTGAATTGGTGGAATCATGACCGCGTGGGGGGCCACACTCAATGCGGTGTTTGGAAGCCGCGAGTGGAAACTATCGAATCGCCTTGTAGTAATCACGCCTGGAGGCGGGAAAAGTTTTACTCGCGGGACGCGAGTTGCGCGAGTGCGCTGGCCGGACTAAGGTCGGGCCAAACAGCTTCCTTTCGTTCCTGTTCCGATGTAGCATCCTTTGCTGTTGCAAGCTGAGCCCTGAAAATAGCGGAGTATTGTCATGGGTCACACGCGGCTGGGCCAAGTTCCAAAAACGCGCAAGTGGAATGAACTGGTCGAGCAAATTGCTGGGGCGGGTCCGACGGGCGATGTCGCAAATGCCGCAGTCCACGTTGCTGCGATTGCAGCGCGAACGTTAGACGCAGCCCAGACAGGCTTGGACAGGGCGGTCGATGACCCCGGCGTCCGCTACACGTTTTACCTCTTAACCCAAGTCGCACTTGCATCACGCTCATCCGATTGGGAAGCAGCGCTGAGCAAGCACGGCATTCATCTGACGAGTGACAGCAATGTTTTCGATTTCACTGCCGAAGTGCAGGATGCTATCGACCGCCACATTCGCTCGAATCCATCCCGCGCAACTGACCTAAGCGAGATCGCTCAGCAAGCCGCCGGTGAGGCGATAACCAGCCTCGCAGGAACGCGGACGGTCAGCCTGTTTAGGGGTAGCGGCGCCGAGCTGCAAAATGCTGTGCGTTCCCTTTCAACCAAGAAAGGGTTCGGGGAATTGGGGCAACGCTTCTTTGGACGGTTTGTCGCGCGATTCCTCAACTTCTACCTGAGCCGAGTCACCGCAGCAGCTCTCGGCAGCGCACGCCTGCCGGATTTGGGGGCCATCGCTGAATTTAACGATGCCCTTCGGTCCCACTGCGATCAGAGCGCTCGGATCGTGCGAGATTTCTGCGGTGACTGGTACTCGAAGACGGAGTACCAGAAAGGAATCGATCTTGAAAATACGTCGGGATTTCTAGCCGTCGCTTTGAAAAAGCTGCGCAGCGAACTTGAGCAGCAGAAAGCGACCTTGTGATCGAGCCTCGACTCTTTGTATGCAGTGGGGCAAACGTCGCCGGCAGTGACCCTGTCGCGAAGGGAAGGCACCGTGTAGAACTCGACGCCATTGGAAGCGATGCGAACGTATACATTCGCTTCGAGAATGTAGCCAAGGTTTTCCGCCATGATCTTTCTCCCCGGTTGATCGATTTTCTCGAAATTGCATCCTATGTCTTCAGTGCCGATTGCGCCACGCTCAGAGGGAAAAAGTGGACCGACGATCAGAGCACGGAGCCCTGGAGTCGAGACTTTGCATTTGTCATCCCGGTGCGAGAGCCCGCCTTTTGGGGTGCAACGAAGGTCCAAAATCTGCTGGTAGAGGTTCTCGGCTTTCTTTCGAACGATAAATACTCCTTTACATTTCTGCCATTGGAGCGTGACCGCGCCGATCAACAGCCGTACTTTCAATTCGGCGACTTGGAAGAATGGCCGTTCAATCGTCCCGAACGTGTGATCATGTTTTCAGGCGGCCTGGATTCTCTAGCCGGGGCGGTAGAAGCAGCGGCCAGCGGCGACAGGGTAATGTTGGTTAGTCATCGCCCCGTGACAACGTTGGATTCCCGCCAGAAAAGGCTCTTCGCGGAGTTGCAGAGGCAGTTTCCCAATCAACTAGCCCACATTCCGGTGTGGATCAACAAGGCGGAGCGACTGGGGCGAGAGCCGACTCAGCGGACTCGTTCATTCCTATACTCGGCGCTAGGCACGCTTGTCGCGCAGTCCGTTCAGGCAGGCGGGGTGCGGTTCTATGAGAATGGAGTCGTGAGTTTGAACCTGCCTATTGCTGAGGAAGTTCTCCGCGTGCGGGCCTCCCGCACCACTCATCCAGTGACTCTTCATCTATTATCTTCCCTCTCTGCTGCGGTAACAGAGCGCGATTTCATAGTCGATAACCCCTATCTGCTCAAAACAAAGACTGAGGTGGTGCAGAGCATAGCGACACATCAAGCTGCCCACCTAATTGGTCATACCTGCTCATGTTCGCACTCGATGTTCAAGACCAAGAATCAGCGGCATTGCGGTCGATGCAGCCAATGTACCGACCGACGGTTCGCGACTACGGCAGCAGGTCTCTTGGCTTACGACTCTGAGAAGGATTATGTTTCCGATGTGTTCATAGGGCCTCGCAAGAGCCCTCTGGAGCGGGCCATCGCGACGGACTATACGCGACATGGCATTGAGTTGCACCTGCGTTCCGAGACTGAGTTAGCAGGGATTTTTAACGCGGAACTGAGTCGCGCTGTTCGCTATGAGGCGAAACGCAGTGAAGCTGCCCAGGAAATCATCGCCATGCACAAACGGCACGGCGATGTTGTTGTTCGAGTGTTGGAGCAGAAGGTCAGAGATAATGCGGCGAACCTGATTCGTGGCCCCCTCGACGATACGTCGCTGTTTGCACTGACAATCGGACAATACCGCAGGCGACAATGCGATTCTGCTGAAGTGGGCGTCGACGGCTCCGAGAAATCGGTTTCATCAGTCGAAATAGGCACAAGGCTAACGAGTTTAGATGAGACTATGAAGACCATCCTCGCCAAGTTCGGAAGTCTGCCAACTGGAGCCAGCAGGAAGAAAAAGAGGGCGACCCCAGGCAAGCGGGACACGATCCTATTCGCTGCTATCCTGCTGGGGTTTAAAGGTATGAAGTACTGTTCGTTCCTTCAACGTCACGGCATCAAGCCGAAGTGGTCGGACGATCCCTCACAAGTGGCCGAGCGCATTCACTTTCGCGGCGAATACCCATAGAGATCGGGCTCGGGAACGAAGGCTGCTTTCTCTTCAAAGTGATTCACCCGCGGATCAGAATGCAGAACCAACTCAGCAACTTCGTATGAGGTCGGAACAGTGGGCGGCAGACCGAACGACGAAAAATCGATCCCCTCGGCCCAAGCCGGAGGGGGTGGTGGTGGGTTGTGCTTGAACATAATTCGGAAGTACTTGGCTGTTACCGGATCGAATGAGATGGTGTGTTCAGGCGCTCTGCCTCCGCTCAGGCTGGCTACCCTGTGGAACCTTTGCCCGTCGTCGCTGGCATCGAGGGTCTTCTCGGGAATCCCGCTGACGAATTCCTGGATGAATCCCGGCTCCTTTGTCACAAACGTTACCGCGCGAATCGTATGCGGCGTAGGGTATTCGAACTGAATCCAGGAATCCGACCCAGGAGTCGGGAAGGGCACTTTGGTGGTTTTCTCCAGATCTCCATCACTCAGCATTGCCGGGTCCAGTTCCAGTCCCTCGCCGCTGGAAGTGATTTTGGCCTGCTCTGTTGCTAGCCCAGATGAGCCAGAAGGAAGCCGGAACGCTACGACCACGGCATCCGAATATAGCTCCGGCAAGTGTGGCCCCGGTGGTCCAACCTGTTCGTGAACGCCAAGATTCTGGAAAACTCCAGTGGTGCTGGGAGGGTGAGCAATCTTGCCCACGAATGGCTTTCCGCCATCCAAGATCGTTTCGGACCAGACGTACTTCTTCATTCCTTGAGCTGGTGTCACCCAGGGTCCACCCGTTTCGCTCCAACCGGGAGAACCTGCAATCGCCATTTCCATTCCTAATTGGTCCCCGAGGCCGATCGCGTACTTGAAGGCGTCCTTCCATTGTGGGGTCATATAGACCAGGCGCTTCTCGACAACCTGCGGTGTTTGCAGTGCTGCGTCGAAGTTCTGGAACCCCGCAATCCCGGTCCGATGCATCCACTCAAGATCGAGTTTGATGCCTTCTCGCGTAATGTTCCCATTCATCCAGTGCCACCACACGCGCGGTCGCGCAGTGCTGGGCGGGTTTTCAAACCCCTTTTCCAGCGCGTCTTCAGACGTCTGGGCAAGAGAAACTCCAGCTGTGCAAACGATGACCACTGCCGCAACCGAGAACTGTCTCCAGGCTCGTTTCATAATTCCCATATCTCCAAAATGTCTCTTTCAAACACTAGATGCCGCGAAGCGCCGGTCGTGGGAACGGAGCACCGCCTCATGCAGTTCCCACTTGAACATCAAGTCGCCCCTCTCGACACCACACGTCTGGGGTGAGGGAACTCGCTGTGTAAGTCAGGGGTATCTTCAATCAAGATGAACCTTGGGCTCGACGGACATGCCGGGTCGCAACTTATCCAGGTCGCGCTGATTCGGGTTGAAGCGTATCCGCACAGGTAGCCGTTGTACGATCTTGACGTAGTTGCCGGTTGCATTCTCGGGCGGGAACAGGCTGGATCGATCTCCAGTAGCGGCTGGCATAAACTCCACCTCGCCATCGAACGACTCATCGAGTGAGTCCACCTCGATGGTCACGTGCTGGCCCACGTGCATTTTTCGGAGTTGTGTCTCCTTAAAGTTCGCGGTCGTCCAGACATTGTCAATCTGAACCACCACGATGAGCTGCTGCCCTTGCGAAACTCTGCCTCCGATTTCCGCACTGCGCTGACTCGCGATGCCGTCCACCGGAGCCACGATGTGGCAGTAGCTCAGGTTGAGCAGAGCCGTATCCAGCTGCGCTTTCGCCGAGTCCACGCTGGCTTTGCGGGAATCGACGGTTGCCTTGTGAGCCGCGAGCTGACGGGGTAAATTGGCCTTGTCCTCGGAATGTTTGGTCTGCTGCTGGCGCAGTATCGTTTTTTTCTCCTCGACGATCTGTTCCGAAGACGCGGCCGCGTATCGGCTCGCCTCGACTGCCGCCTCATCCCCACCTGCATTCGAAACGTATTGGTCATAGTCGGATAAAGAGATTTCTCCCTGGTCAACCAATTTCTTGTAGCGCACCAGATCGGACTGGGCCTTCCGGTTGTTCGCCTCAGCTTGACGCAGCTTTGCGGAATTGCTGTCGTAGTCGCGTTGTGCGCTGGCGATTGCCGCCTCCGCATTGACAACTTGCTGCACGTCCGTATCCACCGTGGCTCGGTTGGAAGTCACCGTGATGGGGACGTTCGGACTTTCTGCAGCCGCCTGAGCGATGGCTTGTTCATAGTTCGCACGGGCCTGCTCCACCAAGACCTGGTAGTCGCTCGGATCCAGATCGACCAGGGGTTGGCCTGCTTTCACCGGCTGATCATTTTCAACGTAGACCGCCTTCACCGTCCCGGCCACGCGTGAAGCGATCGCGTTGAGGTGCCCGTTGATTTGCGCGTCATCCGTCGACTCGTAGGTGCGGGAGTAGAGCCACCACGCGATCCCAGCCACCAGCACAACGACCCCGACAGCGATCCCGATAATGATTCGTCGCCGTTTGGTGGCGGGATCAACCGGCTTCTGCTCTTCTTTTTTCTTGTCGTCGTCCTTCTCTGCGGAATCGCCCTTCTTGTCCTGATCTTTGTCCTGATCGCCTTCCCTCCGGCCCCCGTCGTTGTGACCATTGCCTTGCGATTTGTTTCCCTGGTCGCCGGGCGACTGCTGCTTCTTTGCTTTCTCGCCCTTCTGCTGATCGAGCTCTTGCGGCTTCTGATCTTTCTCTTCTTCGTCAGTCGTGGTAGGCATGGTCAATTTCCTTTCAGCATGTTCGGGATGAACTGTTCGGCTTGTCCGGTCGCTCTGGCAAGGCTGATCCGAGCCAGATTGAGAGAGAAGAGAGTGCTGACATAGTCCCGCTCTGCCGAGGCGACGGTCTCTTGCGATTGCACGACTTCCACTGAATTCGTAACCCCGGCGGCGAATCGGTCGAGCGACTGGGTGAGAATTTCGGCAGCCACTTTGCGATTCTCTATCGCGACCGCGATCTGTTCGGTCGCTACCTGCAAATCGACGTAGGCTTGTCGTACATCAAGTTCGACCACACCTTTTTCATCGGCATATTCCGCCTGTCGCTGGCTGAGCGCGGCATCGGCCTGTTCGACATCCGCTTTCACGCGGCCGCTTTGAAAGATCGGGATGGTGACCGTGGCTGCGGCCTGAAAAACAGAAACTCCCTTGTTCGGGTTTATCCCCTCGATCCCGTAGTCGCCCTTGACCTCAAGCGACGGGAGATACTCCGCCTTCGAGGCTCTGTGGGCTTCGCTTGCGGCCTTCAACTGCAGCCGGGCAGCCTTAAGATCGGAGCGCTCCTCGAATGCAAGTTTCAGCGCCTGTTCGAGCGAGACGGCCTCAGGCACCTGAGCGGGCAGGTCTTCACTCAAGGTAAATACTTGGCCGACAGGTAGACCGATAAGTCTCGCCAGTTGCATGGTCTGTTTCAGCAAATCCCCGCGCAACGATGTGAGCCTCTGTTGCTCGGTGTGATATTCCACAAAACTCTTATTCCGGTCGATGGACGCTTTCGTTCCGGCCTGGTACTGGTGCTCGGATTGCTTAAAGGTCGCTGACGCCTGCTTGACCTGTGCTTCCTGCGACAGGACATTTGCTTTGCTCGCCAGGACTCGAAGGTAAGTTCCGCTGACCGCTAAAATGATGAGTTCTCGCGCATCATGGGCGCTCATCTGCGCCGCATCTGCCGAAGCTTGTGATTGACGCAGGTTGTACAGCGAAGTCATGCTGAGGTCCTCGCTGAGATTGGCAAGCGCGCTGTAATAGTGGAAGGGACCTACGGCGGTTGGCAGTGGAATACTGCTGCCGAACGTGCCGGGAGTGAGCCCTTGGGTCGCGAGATCGATCTTGGCCCCGTCCTCAGCCACCGTCCCGTAGATGTTCGGCAGCATCTTGCTGAGCGCTGCCAGCCGCTCTCCACGCAACTGTCTCACCGACGCGTTCGCACTAACGGCGCCCAGGTTGAAGCGAAGGCCGCGGAGGATTGCATCCGCAATGTTCAGGGTAAGCGGACCTTGCGGTGCATTCGGATCAGGAATGCTGCCCTGGTAAGAGCCCGAGACTTGTATGGTGCTGTTGACCGTGTTGACGCTGGAACTGCCGCCGTTTCCGCTGGAAGACTGCTCCGCTTGAACAGTGCTGCCACTCTGCGCCCTGCCGGACGGAGGCAACTGATCGGCCCTCGGAAGCGAAGATGAGTCGCTTTGCTGGGCCAGGCTCGCGCCGCAAAGCACGACCAAGGCAGTGGCCAGGATGCCGAAAGGCATGAGGTGAATGGCGTAGAGACGGTCCATTCCTCTCTTCCTTGAAGCGTAAGCTCGCCCTTGTGGAACGTGACTCCCCACTAAAGCGACTTGGACTCGGAACATATTTATCAATGGCAATTTCAAGTGTGATCTCCCTTACCGTCGCGCGTCGGGCTGCCTCAACCTGATTCAACGGGCGCTCCCTCGCCCGGTTTGTTCTTGCTCAACAGAAAAGCGCAAACGATCATTCCGACCGACAACCAGCAAAGCATTCGATAGATATCCTGGTATCCCATCACCGATGCCTGTTGATTCATTTGTCGATAAATCTCGCCGCGTGCCATGGCGTCAGCTCCTGCGACGCCGCTGACGCCCCCATAAGCGTTTGTCAGGGCAGAAAGCCGGTTCGCAAACACTGGATTTCCGGACTGCATGTGGTCCGCTAGACGGGCTTGATGAAACAGCGATCGATTCGTGACCAGCGCCCCGCTAACTGCAATAAGGACGCTTCCGCCGACATTGCGGGTGAAGTTGATGATGCCTGCGACTTGGTCGGTGGCCTCCTTAGGTAGGCCGATGTAGGCCGCGGTGGTGATTGCGACAAAGCAGAACGGAATCGGAGCCATTTGAAGAATGCGCAGCCATGACGAAAAGGCGAAACCCATACCCAGGGTGGTGTGGGTGGAGGCGTAATAAAATGCGACGGCGAAGCCCGCGAAGCCGCCGGCGATGAGATTACGCGCAGCGAACCTGCCGGTACCCCATCCCGCCAACGGCATGAGGACCAACAGCGCAATGCCGCCACCCGTGAGTGCCTCTCCCGCAACTGTCGCCGTATACCCGAGCAGGGCCTGGGAGAACTGCGGCTGGAGTACCGTAGCGGCGTTGAGAATTCCGCCAGTTACCAGCATGAGCAGCGCGCAAATGGCGAAATTCTTGAACTTAAACAGGCGGACGTTGATGAGTGGGTCCTTGGCCTTCCACTCGCGCCAGATAAGTCCGATCATGCCGAAAACAAACATGCCGGCAAACGTCCGAATAAAGTTCGAGGCGAGCCAGCCGTCCTCTTCCCCTTTATCGAGCATGATCTGCATGCCTCCCATGGCAACTGTGAGCAGGCCGAACCCGACATAGTCAAGATTCTTGAGATTGCCACGATCGGCTTTGATCCAGGGCGGATCTTCAACGAAGCGCATGACCAGGAAGGAGGCAAGAATTCCTACCGGGATGTTGAAGTAAAAAATCCATCTCCAGGAATAATTGTCGGTGATCCAGCCACCCAGCATTGGGCCAATGGATGGCGCAAGTACGGCAACCAAGCCATAAAGCGCAAAAGCCTGCCCCCGCTTCTTCGCATCGAATGAATCCGCCATGATGGCTTGTGCCATGGGCTGAAGCCCGCCCCCTCCAGCCCCTTGAATCACACGACTAATAAGGAGCATGGGAAGCGAGACGGCAAGGCCACAAAGGAAACTGGCGATCGTGAACACGGCGATGCATAACAGAAAAAAACGCTTGCGGCCGATAACGCTGGATGCCCAGGCGCCCATGGGTAGAACGATGGCGTTCGATACCAGATAGCTGGTAAGAACCCAGGTTCCATCGTCGGTACTAACGCCCAGGTTGCCGGAGATGTGAGGCAATGCGACGTTTGCTACGGAGGTGTCGAGGACCTCCATAAAAGCCGCAAGCGCCACCGTTCCCGCAATCACCCAGGGATTGACCCTCGGCTTCCATTGCCGCTCCGTGGCCGTGACCACTATAGACCCATGCAGGCGTCTGTCGCGGACTCACGAGGAAGATGATCGCGTACAGGGACCTGTTTGAAATCGATGACGAGCTTCATGGATGGCGGTAATGGCATTACTCGGACTGGGCGAACATTCGTCATCTATGGACGGAAGTATGCTGGGCGGAGCAGATGCCTGACTGAGCAAAACAGAACACTCTCGCCTGTTCAGCGACGCAAACCTGATTTGCGTATGCGCAAGGTTGCAGCAACGAGCCGCATACAGCACTCGATGCACGTTGGACGAAGGACCTGCGTGAGAGCTTCAATTTAGCCCTTCTTTTTCAGTTACGCTCAGGGGCAGACACTGAAGATGGGACGCGGGAAAGCCAATTTCGTTGTAACGCGTAAACCGTCCACACCTTGACTTGCCTGGTGATGGGAGCCTCAACGAGCAGGGTTACGATTAGAGCAATCAAGAAAAGACCAACCCTGAGCTTGCAATCTCGAGCTGATAAAACATTCGGAGGCCTTTGTGCGGTCGAGCCTCGGATCCTTGTCCGTTCCGATGTACTCATTCAAGAAATCCAAGACCTTCTTGACCTTTGGCGTCAGAGCATTCGGGCTGCAGTACAAAGCGACGAGGGGTATAGGAGAAGGAGCCCAACCTGGTAGAACTTGGACGAGAACATCACACAACGCTGGAGCTTTCGCCATCCAGAGCGGAAGGACCACGATTCCAATACCATCAATGGCTAATTGTCTAGAAACAACAGGATCACACGTGGTGACGTGAAAAACCACAGGAGGAATCATCGTGGTTTGATCGTTCGTCAGTTCCCATCTGCCGGTTCCTATGCAGCGATGATTCACTAATTCAAGCGGGCTTTTCGGATTCCCGCACTCGCGCAGATACTCTTCGCTTGCAAACAACCCTCCCTTCGCGCTCGGGTAAGAGCGGATCATTTGTGAGGAATCGTTAGGGGGCGAAACCATAAAGATAATGTCGACGTCTAGACGCGGCAACGGAACATGTGTCGGAGCGTACTCCTCAAGATCGATCTTCAGGTTGGGGAATTCGCTAACCAGCTTTCCTATCACCGGTGTCAACAGATGCCGAATCATCGTTCCGGGACAAGCAATTCTGATCACCCCTGTGGGGTTAAGGCGATGTCTGTCCAGCTGTTCGTTACCGTTGCTGAGCGCCCGCAAAGCGTGTCTACAAGATTCAAGGTAATCAACCCCTGCATCGGTCAACACGAATCCCTTGGAGCTGCGATTGATCAGCAGCATTTGAAGACTTTGTTCAAGACGAGTTAGGGAGCGGCTAACTGTGGAAGTGGGAACTCCGAGTTCCTTCGCGGCACCACTCAAAGTGCCGGCCTCAGCAGCATTGACAAACATCACAACGTCATTGGCATCGTATCTGAGCATTTGAAATTGCCTTTCCTGCCGGATTTCAGGCATCGAGGCTCCGATCTGGGCATAAACGCATATGAATCAAAAGGCATTTGCGATAGGCGCGAGACAAGTCTCTCTGTTCCGCTATGTGCGGTACTGGACATTGCGGCGCATCTAATGAATACTCAATGCCAGAGGACAGAAGTGCGTAGTTAATTCACTGCAATGGGAGTTTTCTTAACAGTTAGATCTTTTCAAACCATTGCAGGGCAACTACTTAAGACTGCAGTTGATGGGGCGGGGGCGGCGTTTTGGGAGAATGCAGTTCCCCCGTGCGCCACGATAACTTTGCAGCTGGTTCGTAGAGAGTGCCAAACTCGGAGGGTTTCACATGAAACTCGACGCACTTCCCGCAGGACTCGGCGAGCTCACATATGCGCAGAAGCGCGAGCTCATTGGGCGCGTCGCCGCGTCGGCGCAGTTTCGCCGGGCTCTCCGGTTGAGAGAGTTCTTGTTGTTCGTGGGGCGGACATCCCTGATCGAAGGCTCGCCGGAGGTTCACGAGCAGGATATCGGGGTAAACGTCTTTGGCCGTTCACCCGAATACGATCGAGGAGCCGACGGTATCGTTCGCGTAAACGCGACCGAGCTGCGCAAACGCATCGACCACTACTTCGCAAACGAGGGGATCGGGGAATCCATCATTTTCCAAATACCGCGCGGCGGCTACACGCCTGTTTTCACGCCTCGGATCGTGGACACGGCGGAGGAAGAGCAAGCCGTGCATATCGACCGGGAGCCCCAAACTGCGATGTCAGTAGCTCCTTCAAAATCCGGGCGTGGTTGGATGTGGCTTTCGGTGACGCTTTCTTGTTTGTGCCTGGTAATGACCGGAGCGCTTTACCGTGCTCGGACCTCGGCAGTGGAATCGGGCGACCGTGCGCTTGTGATGCAGTTTTGGCGTGGCTTTACGCACGACCGTGACCCTAACGCGCAGACGGATCTCGTTCTCCCCGACGAGAGCGTCAGTCTCATGGAGGACATGCTTCGACGTCCCGTCTCCCTGCCTGATTATATGGACAGCAGCTATAAAGACGACGTCGATACTTCATTCGCCAGTTCTGATCGAAAGGCTGACGTCCGGGAGATCCTGCAGCACAATCTGGTGACATTTGGTAGCGTTATGGCTGCGAGACAGATGCTCATGCTACCTGGCTTGGCTCAGCACTTTCATGTCACGATTCCAAGAAACTACCCACCCGATATGATGAAGCGGAATAATCTCGTCATCGTCGGCGGTAAGAAATCGAATCCTTGGGCGGGGTTCTTTGACGGTCAGCTCGACTTCACCTTGGAGTACGACACAAAGACATCTCAGAACTTCGTTTTCAATCATCATCCTCTGCCCGGCGAGCAGACGACCTTTCAACCATTTGTCGCCTCAAACTTGACTTACGGGATCGCCGTCCTCGCCTACATACGTAACCCGGGCAATACCGGAGACGTCTTGCTCCTGACGGGAAGTGATTCCGACGGAACTGCCGCAGCCGCCGACTTCATCACGTCGGAACCCTCTTTCCAAAAGCTGCTCAAACGGTTTGGTCGCTCGCAGTTGCCCCACTGCGAGGTGGTGCTCCGCACAAGCCGTCTCAGCGGCACATCATTCAACGCTGAGATCGTGACCAGTCGTCTCCATGAATGAACGTGGAGATTCCAAGTTTGGCAGCATCAGCAATCCCAGTTTCGCATCAACTCCACCGGCCGAACCTCCGCAGACGATGCTGATCGAGTTGCTACGACTCTAGGTGACCTAGAAAGGTACGGAAAAAGTCGGCTGGCTCTTCGCGCTCTCCGATCGGCAGTTGAGTGCAGCAATGACGGCAATGCACAAGAAACCTGGCTATCGCTGGACCGTGCGGGAACTGGACGAATACGCCTGAATGTCGCGATCAGCATTCGCGTTGCGCTTCAAGGAGAACGTTGGAGTTACCGACATAGAGTACCTGACTCGATGGCGGATGCTCCTCGCAGACGACCGACTCATGAACTCCCACGATTCTGTCTCAGTCATCTCGCTTTCTCTCGGCTACAAATCCGAGAGCGCGTTCTGCTTCGACTTCAAGAGGAAAATGGGCTGCTCTCCACGTCAATATTGCCACGCTCGATCGTCTGATTTGGCCAGTTTTGTTTCCTCCTAATCCTAGAGGAAGACTTTCAGGACGCTGCATTGATGCTGGGTTTCGTCACTAGCACCGTGGACTTTCTGGTCTCTTGGTCCGCGTGGATTAGTAACGACAAAACGTTAGGTCCCTATCATGGCTGCCCGGAGACGGAGTGGGTATGCGGTTCCTCATCTTCCCGCGATTTGCGGCTCAGCCATGGTGCACGCCATTTCTGTGCCCGCAGTGCGGAGATACTGTCATGGTGAGTGAAGTAATCTGCCGATTCGAATCGTGGGAATCCTTCGAGAGGCAAAGCGGTGTTGCGGCAGCGCGACGACGTTCAGCTAACCTCAGCCATCTAACCAACATCGAAAAGGCGAAGCTGGAGGGGAGCGATTATGATCACGCATCACCCTCCAAACCTATTTGGACCGCATCGCAATGGCAGAAATGCGCTCGATGGTTGAATCAACAAAAGGTACCGTAACCGGCGTTTCGGCGCGGGCCTACCAGCACATTGTCGGAGAGGTTGCGGTGCGGGCGAGAGTGTCTGCGTTCATTCCCGAGTACAGTTTAGGTCCGCAGCATTCGTTCCCGGCGACGGTAGAGGATGCGAGATGATCTTATGATGAGGCTGCCCATCCTTAAAGACGAATTGGCTTTTCTAGAAAAGCACGGGCCGGAGTTGGAAGACAGGACTGATTTAGGGCAGTTGGCGATCGAGTTCAAAAAGCGAATTGTCCAGATTCGCCAAGAGATTCGCGCCTTGGAGCGCGACCAAAATTCACAGTAGTCCACTACCCGGCTGAGCCGAGGCGCTGCGGAAGACCTCTGCCCCGGCACGTTTGAGCGCCGGCGGCCGGCACTTTGGGTGCTGCCGCAAAAAAGCTAGGGTTGCCGTTTCGTGCCGATCCAGCAGCCATGTCCACGACCCAAGGAGAAATTATGACACCACCGCCTTCCTACAACGCAAGAGTCGCTATACCGCTGCCTTCCGACGAAAAGATCCGAGCCGTTGTCGGTTCCACTTATGATCCAGCTCAGGCACTCAACGTCCTCAAGATGATGGCCGGAACTGAAGATATGTTCGATGCCCTCATCGGGCTCGTGAAAGCGGTCTTCGGAGTAGCTGGGGTGGATCCCAAGCTTCGGCAGATGATCATACTGCGCGCAGCCAAAGTGCTGAACTCCCCCTACGAATGGCAGGCCAACGTACCCATGTCCCTGAACAACGGACTGTCGCAACTGGAGGTCGAAGCTGCAGCTAGCGATGGACCGGTGACCGGGGTTAAGGAAGAATACGTTCTAATATGCAAGGCGACGGATGAGCTTTCCACTTCAGGTACCTTGACCGACTCGACCCTCCAAGATCTCCTGAATCGCAACGGGGAGGTGATCACTCGTAAGCTCGTGCTGATGATCTCCTGGTTCAATCTTCTGAGCCTCTTTTTAAATGGCTGCCGAGTGCCGCTGGAGGTCACCGACAAGATTGGGACCAAGGCCTCTCCTCTGGGTTGAGCAGGACCGCGCTCCTGGATCTCGTCGCATTATCGCATGTGTCTTCTAGGACGAGAGCGTCGAAAAGTCGGGGGATTGGACAATACGGTACTCAAGCTCTTCAGGCGGATTCGAGTGGACCGCGAAGCGCTTGCACCTGTCGGCGTTCGTGATATCTGGGAGGAGACGAAATGATGGACGAGTTTCTTCTCGACGAGGAAGCAGGAACGGCGTATGTGACGTCACTGCAAGAACAACATTGATCGGATTTTTGTAACCAGACCGCAACGAAGACCGCAACTTCCTAGCGTAAGTGAACGATCAGCTCAGCAATTGCGCCTGGATATGTCGTGGAAAACGTTACCTACTTCTTGCGAGGTTGACTGGGCTTCTCTCGGCCGACACCCAAGTCAACCAGCCATTCCTTGACCTGAGAGCCGATGAGGTCGGGATGATCCTCCTGCAGATAATGAATGCCGGAGGAAAGTTGGACGAGTCTGCAGTTCGTAAGACCCTTCGCAAAGCTCCTGCCGAATGCCGGAGAGACGAAAGAGCCCGGATCTCCCACGAAAAGCAGTTTTGGATAGGTCGATTCGGCTAACGCGCGGTGTGCTTCCTCCATCGTGGAATATACATCTGCCGGTTCCCCGGCGATGGGCAGTTCACGCGGGAAGAGCAATGTCGGCCGTCGCGATTGGGGCGTAGGAAATGGCGCTCTGTACACTGACATCTCCTCATCCGTCAGCTTGCGGACCGTCGCCGCAGGCAGCATCTGCTCGACGAACATATTCTTCTCGAGAATCATCTCTTCGCCCACCCCGGGCGTTCTGAATTTCTTGAAGATCTCGGCTCCTTTCGCTGGAAGATCGTCCCAGCTAGGAATGGGGCGAATGAACTCCATGAATGCAAGTCCGCGGATGAATTCTGGCCTGCGGGCGGCCAAATGGAAGGCAAGTCCCGTTCCCCAGTCCTGCGCGATCACGAATGCTGAAGAGATGCCGGCTTGGTCGAGGAAAGCATCGAGGTACCGCACATGATCTTCGAAGCGATACTCGATGTCGGGTTTTCCCGATTGGCCGAACCCGATAAGGTCAGGCGCGATGCAATGCGCGACCGGTGCAACCAGCGGAAGAATATTTCGATATATATAAGACGAGGTTGGATTCCCGTGCAAGAAAAGCGCCGCTGGTGCTTGCGGATCGCCCGCTTCACGGTAGGCCATGGTTGAAGCCAAAACATTCACTTGATGCAAGGTAATATCGAAGGGGATGGTCATGCTGCTCCTTTTTTGACGGTTCGAACAATCTGTTAGTTGATCGTGGGGTTGCGCGGAACCGGTATCTTTCCGATGCCGGCTGTGCACCACCAGGTGCTCATACTGCGGCTCCGGAGCCTTGCACCTACGCAAATCAGGTTTGCGGCTATCGAACAGGCAAGTGAGCTGTTTTGCTCAACGTAACCCTGCTCTGCGGCGGAGACTTACATTCTTAGTTGAAGAGTGCACCGAGGTCTTCTATGAACCGAGAGCAGTCGTCGCACTATCTACTCATTGCAATCGTTGCTACAGCCGTTGTCGCAAACTTGGCTCCCGCAACGGGAGTTGCTCAGTCGGCATCAATCGCGTCCGACAACAGACCACGTCCCGGCAACCCGGTCACCGGATGGAGCGGCAACTTCTCGTCAACTGAGCCGTACTCCGCTGGTCCAGGCAAGGACTAGCGCAGCTGCCTGATAGATCAGTCCAGGCACTTAATCAAGCCAAAAAGATCGGCTATATGGGAATGGCGGCGAAAGCGGCCGGTCCCTACCATCACTACACTTTTGAACTGTTTGCTCTCGATACAAAGCTGAAGCTAGGACAGGACGCGACGCAAGCGGACTTGCTGAAAGGGATGAATGGACACATCTTGATGAAGGGTGTCTTGGTCGGGCGGCTCCACCTTCCCTAAGATGCCAACGGCTGCGAAGCATGAAATTGGACGCGAGAAAGGTGCTTACGTGATCACGAGAAAATCTGCATTCGTGGACAATGGCAAGGCAAGAATTGAGACGTACATTGACGGTTCCGGCCCGGCGTTGGTGGTGCTCCCTTCCTACGGTCGCGACGGCGGCGAAGATTATGATCGGTTCGCAGCCGCAATCGCGCGGAGCGGGTTTTCTGTTCTTCGGCCTCAGCCACGGGGCATTGGGAAATCAACAGGCCCGATGACAGATGTCAGCATGCAGGACCAGGTGGACGATGTTGCCGCCGCGATCCATGAATTGGCAGGCGGTAAGGCTACTATCCTGGGACACGCCTATGGGAATTTCGTCGCGAAGGCACTGGCGTGTAGTCATCCTGACTCGGTCAATGGAGTTATCCTAGCCGCCACTCAAGCAAGCAAATTTCCAGACGCGGTTGGAAACACTCCCGGCATCGCCGGCAACCTGAGCGAACCAGAGAGTGTGCGCCTCAGCGCACTTACTTTCGCGTTCTTCGCTCCCCCAAGTGACGCGCGAATCTGGCTTGAGGGATGGTATCCCGAAACGCTCCACATGCAGATGGCAAGCGTCGCAAAGATCAACACTCACGACTTCTGGTCTGCGGGCAAAGGGCCAGTGCTGGAGATCATTGCCGAGAGTGACCCCTTTAAGCCTTACTCGTACTGGCGGGAGTTCAGAGACCAGTTTGGTTCGCGAATCACAACTCGTGTAATTACCGATGCTAGTCACGCCTTGTTCCCTGAACAGCCGGATTTGATTGCGCGTGCAGTCCTATCATGGTTGCAATGCAAAACCTCCTGAGACCTTTTTCCAGACGTGCACTCTCGGTGATTCCAGTTCCTTTTGCAGGGCTGCTGCTTCTCTGTTGCTTGGCGAGTGAACAAGGCCAAGCCCAAGGTCCGATGCATCCGTCAGAACCGACAGTGAACCTTGGCGATACGAGCTTTCTCGATGCAGTGGGGGGACCGGGCTTGCTGATTGAAGAGATCGGCGATGTTAGTCACGACGGCAAAGTCGCAAACGGTACCGGAGGAAGTGTCGCTAATGCACCCGGCATCAATGCTGTGAGCGGTTTGACGCACATCGCCTGGCTGAGCAAGGGTCGCCTGCTTGCGGGATGGTATGGAGTCGAAGTGGTTGCGGTTGCCGCGCACGTGAACGCGGGGCCGAATGGAGACGTCGGCGGCTGGGGCAATCTCACGGTCTCACCGTTGATCATGCAATGGAAACAGCGAAAAGTCGGCCTGGTTGGAATTGTGCAGCGATTTGTTTTGGACTTCGAGCTACCCGTCGGAGAATACCGCCGCGACGTAGCGGTCAGTCTTGGCAGCAATGCGTTTACGGTCCATCCTTATTATGCGGTAACGTTATTTCCGACCAAGAGGTTCGAGACGAGCTGGCGAGTTCATTACCTCTGGAATGGAACGAACAACGCACCTCCTTTCGCAACTGCCGCTCGATCGACGCAAGCGGGACAGGCAATTCATTTCAATGCAACGGCAGGTTACAGATTTCCTCATGGCGTTTGGATCGGGGCCAATGGGTACTACCTGAAACAGGTGACGGATCCAAAGATTGACGGAGTTAGTCTGCCAAATTCTCCAGAACAAGTCGGCGCGATCGGCCCAGGGGCTGTTTGGGATTTGGGACGGTGCCTGCTGTATGCGAATGGGTATCACGAGTTCGGCGCGGAGAATCGCCCCGAAGGAAACAAGATCGTTCTGCGAGTGCAGTGGATCGTCGGTAAGTGATCGAGAGTCATCCACCATCTAGCGATTGCCAGTACAGGAGAACACTCATGAAGAAATGGCTTTCAGAAACATTGGATCTCGGCATTCATGCTCTCACCGGGGGACAAGGGGCAACAGTGGTCTTGGTTCCGGGCTGGCCCGAAACGGCAGAGGCCTATAGCGAAGTCTTTCCTTTACTGGCGAAGAATCACAGCGTCATTGCCGTGGACCCACCAGGACTCGGGGATTCGACACCGTCCGAAGCAGGATACGATACGGGCGCGATCAGTAGGACCCTCGAGACATCTTTGCGTTCCCGCACAAAGGAAGGTTTTCATCTTGTCGGACACGATGTTGGCGCATGGATCGCCTATGCCTGGGCAGCGCAGTTTCCGGATCGCGTGAAGAGTCTGACTCTGCTCGACTCGGCCTTGCCTGGCCTGTTTCAACCGCAAAATTTCCCACTACCTTATGAGGTCAATCTGAAGCTCTGGCAGCTTTCCTTCAATTTGATTCCCGAACTCCCGGAGCTTCTGACCAAAGACCGGGAACGCGAATTTATCGATTGGTTCTTTCGCAACAAAGCGGTGCAGTTGGAAAAGATCCCCACCGAGAACCGCGAACGCTATGTTGCGTGCTATTCGAAGCCCGGTGGCATGAGCCAGGGATTTGCATATTACCGAGCCACGGCTCAAAGCGCGTCACAGAATGTGGAGTTCAGCAAGCACAAGCTTCAGATGCCGGTGCTCGCCATCGGCGGGAGTGGAGCGCAAGGCGACAACCTGAGACTGTCCATGGAGTCTTTGGCCGCGAATGTCTCTGGTGGTGTCATCGAAGACTGTGGGCACTATGTGATGGAAGAGCAGCCCGACGTTCTGGCCCACCGGCTTCTCGAGTTCATCAAACACGTGGAGGACCCTGCGCTATGAAACCCTTCTTCTTTTCGTTTGTGGTGGGGTGCGCCGTTGGGCTGCTCTATGCAGCGCTGCGCGTAAAGAGCCCAGCTCCTCCCGTCGTCGCCCTACTCGGACTGCTTGGCATGGTGCTGGGAGAAGAGTTCTTCCTGTGGGTTGCGCCAATCGTTCGTTCGCAATGGAAGTAAAGGACTTACATGATGTCGAATCAAGGAATCGTATCCGCAAGGCACGTCGATCATGTTGGAATGACAGTACCGAATCTGGACGAAGCCATTCGCTTCTTCGAGGACGCTCTGGGTGGCCTGCTTCTCTGGCGTGTAGGACCGTTTCACGAAACAGCCACGGGCGTTCCAATCAATAGCGTCCAGATTGCCATGCTCAGGCTCGGTCCAAGCCTCAATATTGAACTGCTGGAGTTTGATGCGGACCAGCAACAACGGAAGATGCCCAGCAACATTGACATGGGGGCCGGACACATCGCGTTCTTCGTGGACGACATCCTTGCCGCAGCGGAGTCGCTGAGAAAACATGGAGCCGAACTACTGCAGGGACCGCTCGAAGGCGCCGGAGAGGAAAAAAAGGGAGAGAAGATTTGGTACTTCAAGACGCCATGGGGAGCCTTCATGGAGATTCTATGGCGTCCCGATCATCTACCCTACGAACAGAAGACGGAGAACCGACTTTTTAATCAGAAGGGTCCTTGGTCGAATCGTCCTGTGACCCAAGGTATTCAGTCTGCCAAACATGTTGACCATGTTGGCATGGTCGTGCCGGACCTAGATGCGGCTGTTGAATTCTTTGAGGAAGCCCTCGGCGCGCAGTTGCTCTGGCGTGTCGGTCCATTTCACAAGACGCCGACCGGGGTCCCAATCAAGAGTGTCATCCTCGCAATGTTGCGGCTCGGACCAAACCTGAATATTGAGCTGCAGGCTTTTGAAGCGGAGCAACAAGAGAAACATTTGCCCAGCAATGTTGATTTTGGGGCCACACACATTGCCTTCTTCGTAGAGGATATTCAAGCGGCAGCCGCGTCTCTGGCGGGCTACGGTGCGGAGCTTCTGCACGGTCCGATCGAGAGTGCGGGTGACGCGAAAAAGGGAGAACAGATTCGGTACTTCAAAACACCGTGGGGTGGTCTTATGGAGATACTGTGGCGTCCCGATCATCTTCCCTATGAGGAAACCACAGAGAACCGATTGTTTCAGCGTCCCAGAGGACGTCGGATGGTGAGTCGGAAGCGTCGGGTGAGTCTAGAGAATCATCATGCTATTTCGCAAGGGCAAGGACGAATCAACGCATGTTGCGGACAGGTCGCACGCTGAGGAGAAAATGATCAAACCCAGTGCTCGGAACACAGCGCATGCTCAAAGAGACGTTTGGAGTAGCAACCCGGGACCGCAGAATTCCGCTCTCGCCAGCCTAAATCCGAACAGTAATATTCTACCTTCAACCGACCATGGCTCAGTCGGCTCGATCTGGCATTCTTTCGAGCGGACGCATGGGCGCGTCCAAGAAGGAGGCTGATCAGCTAGCGGAATAATACTTTGGCGCATGATCAGACGAGCGTCAGTTACGGGGCCACCGAATCGAGTGTGAGGAGGAAAGGATGCACGAGTATTCAGAACGAAACTTTACCTCGGGAACCGCTGGGTTAGTCGCGATAGACAAGGTAGGGAATGAGGTGCTGTTCCTCGATCCTGTGACCTACTGCATCACAAAGACAATTGCAGGTTTTGAACCGAAGGTGCATGAGTTATTGATATCGGAGGACCACACAAAGGCATTCGTTCCAATCTATGGGAATGGCATCCACGGCGACAATCCAGATCCGGGCCATCTCATCGCTGTCATAGATTTGACCCACAAAGAGCATATAGCTAACTTCGACGTGTCGCCGTATGAGGCTCCGCACGGAATGCGGTGGGGCTCTCTTGGACAACTTTACTGCATCTGTGAAAACAGCGGGGTGGTTCTCGCGATGAACCCGCAGACAGGCGGGATTGATCACGTGTTGGAGGTGGGGTCGGATAAGGGGCACAGAATTGAGATTCTGCCAGACGGTTCAAAGCTGTACGCCGAGACCGAAGAGGACGCGTTCCTTGCCATTATCGACTTGCAATCTCGAAAACGTATTAAGAAGCTCTCCCTGCCGAGCGAGTTGGACGGCTTGGGCATGTCTCCGGATGGGGAGACCGTCTTAGCAGTAGACGGGAAGAAACCGATCCTGTTTGTCATCGACACCGAAACCGACACACTCACAACTACTGTGAGTCTCAAGCATCATCAGAAGGCAGCTCAGATCGTAAGGTACAGTCCCAACGGGAAATTCATCGTAGTCACGAGCCACGAAGAGCCGCTTGGGACGATCCTGAACGCAGACCTCAGCGACCAGAAGAGCATTCAACTCGGCAAGGGGCCGATGGACATGGCGTTTCATCCCGACGGCAATACTGTTCTTGTTGCCAATCAGGGCGATGGCACGATCTCTGTTGTTGATTTGCGCGAGGCCAAGGCTCTGAAGACCGTACATGCCGGTGCTGGAATTGAAAGCCTGTCGTTCTATTAAGTAAGTGAGTCCACTATGACAGCCTGGAAGCAACTAGCAAAAGCGCACGAGATGCACATGCCCGAGTTCTCCTTTGCCAATGGAGAGCGGCGCTATGTGAAGCTTCATTGTCGCACCCTGGGTCAGCTCAATTCCGAGAGAAACAACGCAGTGCTTCTTCTTCATGGAACCACCGGCAGTAGCATGCAATTTCTCCAGCCAGATATGGCCAACTTCCTATTTGAGCGGGATCAGCCACTCGACCACAACGAATATTTTCTCATCACTCGCCGCCGCTTATTCCGACACCATCGGAGTACCAGCCATCATTTCTATCGAATTGTTTCCGCAGTTGATGGCGCTCGAGGGTGACCGGGGGGCTGGGCCGCTCCTGCGCTCCATCTCCGGAATAGCGACTTTTTCCTTACCTGAGGCAGGCTTCGATATAGACTCATCCGATCAAATTGGCGCAGGATGATCAAGTGTACTGGCGAAGATTTCTGCCTGATGGCATCGTGCGTCGGTCGCCGAATGCCGCTCTGAGCGCTTACTCATTGTGATTCGAGATATTCGCAACCGTTCCGCAGTTTCATTTCGTTGCTGACGCCCACTCATCGATTCGGATTGCATAGAAGCAACAGGGCGCAGACGCAATGGGAATTCTGCTCCAGGATGGGCTTCCGCTACACGTGTAACTCCGCACAACCAAACAATTCGTACGGCTGCAGGCTCCCTAACATCATCTTCCGGAATTTAAGTTCATTTCACTTTAGCGAGCAGGACAACGCAAGCCCCGTCCCAAGAGCTTTTGCCGGAAGAGGCGGGCGCGGTAGCATTCAGCGGCATCAGTCCAATGTTCCTGGCGCTGAGATGGAAGTGCTCCTCAAGGTAGTGCGCGACCAGTATCGAACGAGATCTCGATGCAACCATTTCATCGGCAGCCAAAGCCTGATTCGAATAGCCTTCAACGATGATCGGTTGATCGATGACCGAATTCTTGATGGTGCCGATGAGTTGATCGATTTGCTGCTCGCCTGCGGGGGAAAGAACTTCATTGCCCTTGGCATCCGTCGCGAACGCATCCGTCGCATTGAGCCAGGCGCGTTGGCTTCTTTGGCTTTCGAAGTAAGAGTTGCTGCGATATTGATCGGGAGTCAGCTCTTGCAGACTATAAAAGCCTCTCTTTTTGAAAAATCCTCGGAAGAAAAACTCGTGTTTGAGGGCCTCGGTGTCTTCCGCCATGTTGGCGGTTGCGAGATTTACATTCGCCAGGGATTCCCTGATATTCTCCGCGGCGTTATCACCGGCGCGGTCAGGACCCAGTGCCTCGTTCAAGGCTACATTCAGTTGCCGGGAGGTTTGATCGAGATTCCGGGAGGCGTCCTTTGCGTTGTTCAGGGTGTCCTCGGCTTTCTGGGAAAGGTCTCGCGACTGGAAGTCTGTCATTACCTGCTTCGCCTGAACGAATACCTGATCCAAATTGGCGGTGGCCTGCTGCGCATTCCCCACCGCTGCTTTTACTGAGTTCGATGTTTGCTGGTCAGTGAGCAGCATACCTACAGTGCCTTTTCCACTCCGGATGCCGTCCACGATTCCGTTCGCGTTGTTGACCGTTGCGCTAATTGCATCGAGCGTGCCATCGGCTTTCGTCCTTATATCTCCAATGGTGACATTGGCCTGATCCATGACGCCCGTCATCTTCGCAATCACGGCGGAGAGTTCGATCGGTTCCTGGCCGCGCAGCGTCGCTCCGCGCGGTGCCTGCTGAGCCTGGTCCGTGCCATCATGGATCAGCAAGAACTTGTCTCCGACAAGGCCATCGGATTCCACCGTTACGAACGAATCCTCGCGAACGAGCTTATGAAGTTTGTCATCGACATGCAGCTTCAACCTGAATTTGCCAGATGGACGATCCGGTATCTGAATTGCGCTGACTTGGCCCGCGCTAAAACCGGAGACTTTTACCTTAGACCCTGGCGAGATTCCATTCGTGTTGGTCAGTTCAGTGAAGAAATCCACATGACGGCTAAAGGCCTCATGGCTGTTCCCGATCAGGAACAGGCCGACACTGAACAGCACCACAGCAGACAGAACGAATACGCCGATGGCCGCATAATTGATTTTCATATACAAGACTCCGAGACAAGTTGTCGCACGACTTCGTTGTCGCTCTTCTCTAATTCAGAAGCTGTGCCAAAGCCGACCAGGCGCCCCTGGTCGAGTATGGCGATGTGGTCGGCAACTCTCCGCGCGCTCCGCACATCATGGGTGACGATGACGAGCGTCGTGTGAAGATCTTTCTTCACTTTGATCAGAAGGTTGTCTATCTCTGAAGCGGTGATCTGATCAAGCCCGCTGGTGGGCTCGTCGGCTAGTAGCAGCGTTGGATTCAGAACCAGAGCCCGTGCCAGACCCGCCCGCTTGCTCATGCCTCCCGAGAGCTCGGCCGGCATTTTGTCTTTGTCGTGATCGAGGCCAACACGCTTGAGCGTTTCCTCTATGGCTTGCTGGATCTCGGCTGAAGACTTCGTCTTATCCAGGCGGTGGAGCGGCAAAGCAAGATTCTCTCCGACCGTGAACGAGTCGAACAGGGCACCGCTTTGAAAGAGAAAGCCGATGTGGCGCCGAACACGAGAGAGATCTTTCTCGCCAACTTGAGCGATGTCTTCCGACTCGATGCAAACTTTTCCGCTGTCTGGCTTGAGCAGGCCATCCATTAACTTGAGAGTGACGGTTTTGCCCGTGCCGCTGCGCCCAAGGATGCAAAGCGCCTCACCTTTACCGAGCTTGAACGATACGTCGACCAGGACCTTTCTATTTCCGAAGGTCTTCGATACGTGCTGGAACTCAATCGCCGGGGGATCGCTCATATGGCTTGCCCGGGAAAGAAAAAGAAGATGACCTTCACCAGGATGACATCCACCACGATGATCAGAAGGGAGGATAGGACCACGCTGTTCGTGGCAGCCCGCTGCACTCCCTGGGATCCTTCGTTGGTGGTGTATCCGAAATAACCCGACACGGTACCGATGATGAGTCCGAAAACCGAGGTCTTAAGGGTAGGCGGAATAAAGTTAGCCCATTCCACGGTCTTGAAAGCGCTGGTCATATAGAGTTGCAGAGAGATGTGAGAAGTAGCGTGCTCCGAGAAAAATCCTCCGGCCAAGCTGGCGAAGTCCATGAATACAGTCAACAGCGGCAAAACGAAAATGCAGGCGACGATCCGGGTCACCACAAGCATTTTGAAGGAGTCCACCGACAAAGACTCGATGGCGTCGATCTGCTCGGTCACACGCATATTGGTTAAACCAGCGCCAATGGCTGCGCCTACTCTTCCCGCCACCAGCAGTGCGGTGACCAACGGCCCCAGTTCATTGAAAAACGCAGCAGACTGCAAGGTTGGAATCATGGCTTCCGCGCCGAACTGCACCAGCGTGCCCCGGGTATGCATCGACATCACAACACCGAGAGCGAAACCTGCGGCTAATATGAGCGGGAGAGAGCGCCAGCCAATCTCCTCAATCTGACCGAGGAAGAACTCCCATTCAAGCGGAGGCTGAAATGCACCCACCAACGCCTTGACTCCAAAACAGCTGACTTTTCCAATAAATGTGAAAAAGTCTCTCAACATCGACATCGCTGACTCTCCGCCTTCCACCCTTATGGTGTCCATATATTGCCCATCGCGGTGCTGAGAAGCGCACAGCCAAATGCCAGTACGCCGATCCAGGTGCGTAACCAGTGATTGTGAAGCCACTTGTCTCGGATGCTTGTCCAGTCGGCAGGCGCATTTCCGGGAGTCCACTTTACAATTTCGTTATTGATGGGGACTTCCCACCCGGCGGTCACGATGATCACCGCTAGCGCGGCGACTGTCGCTGCGACCATCACCATCCTGGAACGACCGTGAAGGAGGAAGATCGATGCGACAAGAAGAAGCATCATCGCGATGAAGGTGAAGGGCATCACCTTCCGAAACAGAGCATCGTCATTTTGCTGTCGGAGTGTCCATGCAGCTTCGGGTAGTTTCTGGGCGGTCTGTTGTTCCATGGCAACTCCCAACATCACACCTGCGAGCAGACCTGTTACGAAGATCGCAAGTAGGACCACTACTGACCGGATTACGGAGAGATTCGCCATCAGGACTCCTTGAGTAGAGTGGAAAAGAGCAAAAATACCTCCACAGTGGGGCTCATGGACCCGCGGTGACCGGTAAATGCAAGTCGGTGAACAGATCCTTTGTCCTGTTCTTGCCCAGTCTGGGATCCAACTCTGTGCCGAAATACCTGTCAAGAAAAGCGAAAAAGAATCTTACTTTCGGATTCAGCTTCGTCGGTCCCGAAGAAAGAACGCAGACGCTAATCGGTGCCGGCTTCCAGTCAGGGAGCACCGGGCAGAGCTGGTCGCCAACCTCCGGTCGCATCGCCATCCATACTGGCAAGACAGCTATTCCCGCGCCCTTCATGGCCAACGTCAGATGAATTCCAGGATCACTCGCGACGACATGAAATTCAATCTCAGGAACTACCGTGTTTGACCCCTTGGTGAGCTTCCAGAGGCCCGAGCCAATGCAACGGTGTGTAGCCAATTGCATGGGGCCATTCGGAGTTCCGAACTCTGAGAGGTATTCAGGACTTGCAAATATGCCGCGCGCTGTTCCCGGGTAAAAACGAACTCGCTTCGAGGAGTCCTTGGGCGTTCTCAACTTAAAGAAGACATCGACATCTTCCCGTGGTTCCCGGTCCCAGCCCGAAGAACACGGCTCAATCTCAATCCGCAGCTTGGGATGCTCCTTGATGAAATGCAACAACACGGGAGCGAGTACATCGCGTGCTAGCGAAAGGGGGCACGATATTCTGATCAACCCCCTCGGATCATCATTTTGCATGCGTAAGGCTTCGCCGCCGTCTCGCAAGGTTCGCAACCCACGTTTACATGCAGGTAGATACCCCCGGCCAGCGTCCGTCATGAGCAGCCCTTTGGGGCTTCGCTGGATCAGCATCAGCCCGATCCTCTCTTCTAGCCGTGTGAGTGCGCGGCTTACCGTCGATGTAGGTACGTGCAGCTCTTTCGCAGCTGCATTCAGTGTGCCCGCCCGAGCGACTGCCACGAAGATTGGGATATCGTTAAGGTCAACTTGTTTTCCCATGCCGACGATCCCTTTTCCTTATTCGTGACCGTTAACGGATCTCACGCTGGCATTTCCACCAGACGCGGTGCGCGTGACTCATCCCGCGGAAAAAGCGCGACTGGCCCCGAAAGTCTACGCAAGGCTCGCATGCGAGCTTCGGCCACGTTCCTGGTGCTGCAAACGAGCAGAAGAGAGCACTTCCCATCGGAGTACCGTTCCAAAACCGACATGACAAAAACGAAGCGTTCCAGCGGTGGGAGGCGAGTCACAGCGCCGATTTCATCGCTTCCCACTGCTTTGTGTCGGCCCCTGCTCCAAGGGTCCCGTTTTTCGTTGCTGGCCGCTGACGCAGGAGACAATACAGCAATCGCATTCCTGATTAGGCTACGCTTGATGTGGAAGCGCACCCAATCCTTCCGGACCGCTGGTTCGTTGAAAGCTTGCTCGACCGTCGCGGCGAAGCATTGTTCGGCTGTTCTGTGATTCGCCGTCAGTAAAAATGCAAGCAGGTACAAAGGCTTCAATTCCTGTTCAAGCACTCTACAGAAGTCCGGGCGGTTCGCGCTGCCAGCGCGGTCCGCGATCTTTAGCTTTTCTGGAAGAGACATGAGTTGCCTTCGATTAATCGGATTGATATTCCCCGCGTTCCGTCCGTGGGAAAGAATCCTGATCTTAGTTGCGCGTTATTTCGTCAACAATTGTGTTGATCAAGCTTCCTTCAGCAGTTCCGTCCGATAGCGAGGCGTGATTTCCTTTGCCTTCTTGATGAAGGCAGCTTGTTCGTCAGGGCTGAGTTTAGGTGGCGCCGTAGTTCTCGTTGCAACCTTCACGCCGAGTTCCATGAAGAACTTTTCTTGGCCGGCCGGCGAACATATACAGAGTAGCCGCGCTGCGCTTGAAGAACCGTTATGGAATTGGTGCGGAGCGTTCGCAGGGATGTTGATCGTGTCGCCAGCCTTGACAATCAATTTCTTTCCACGAAATGTGGCCTCCACCTCTCCCTCAAGCAGGATGAATGTTTCCTCGAAGTCATGGCGATGCGGCCCCGGGCCACCGCCGGGCGGAACGTACATGTCGATGACGCAAAAGCGTCCGTTGGTCTGGTCGCCGGAAACCGTGATGGTGTAGGTGTCGCCCACGACGCCAATGTGCGGCAGACTCTGATCTATCTCGGGCTGGGCAACGGTGAGGTTGCGCTTGGGGTCGTCGGGTGGAAGGGGCGGGTACTCGGGAGACTTCTCGAACATTTGTGATGCTCCTTTGGTTGAGATGTTGCGAGTGCTTAGGGCCACCGAATGGCCCAACCGCGGCCATAGCTCTGCCGTAGGAAATGCCGCCCTATGCCACCAGCGGCTTGAGTGTGGCACAGCGGTCGGAAATTCCTCGTCGGTCCGCCTTCTCGGCCAACCTCCTGATGTAAGTCACGACCTGCTCCGGTTGCTCCTCCGGATGAAATGCCCACAGTCGGCAAGCGTGTAGCCTTCCACCGAGTCGGCGACCATAGCCACCATCTGCTGAACTTTGTCCCCAAGAGACTTTTCGCCTCCGAGCGCGATCACCGGAACCTGCACCTTATTTATGGTGAGGGGACAAGTCTGATCCATTGTTGTGAAGGCCGCGCGGTATACGCCGTGCGCCCCCAGAACGCCTTCAACACCCGAGAAGGTACGGAGGTACTCGTCAATTGTTGCGGGCTCGATGGAAGCCGGATAAGCCGTAGCGCCCTCGTAGAACCAAGTCAGAAATTTCCGCTCGTGTCCGACGATCAACCTCTCGACTACATCAGGTGCAAGCGGGAGAACCCACCACCACATCGATCCCTTTTTCATCGCCTCCGGCGTGTAACTAATGATCTTTGTGAGCACCTCCGCCAGCATGACCGGCACTTCCATGTAAAGAAGACCCGCAACCTCTTCCGGATGGTCGGCCGCCCAAAGAAGAGCCGGAGGCGCGCCCATATCATGAGCAGCCAAGAGCAGCGGTTGACTGGCGCCGAATTTGATCTGCCGAACGAGGGCCCGGAATTCGTGAGCGAGGGCGCGGGAATCGTATCCTTCATCACCGGCTGGCTTGTCGGAGTCCCCGTACCCGCGCATGTCAGGCACGAGGATTGAAAAACCAGCCTCGGCAAGCAAAGGCATGACCTTATGCCAGGAATAGCCAGTACCGAGGAAGCCGTGCCACAACAACACGGGCATACCATCAGGGTTGCCGCCTATCCGGTAGTGAAGACGGACGCCGTTGACGACGGCCGTCTTACTCCGGAAATTTGCAATCTCTCGCACGTTTGAATCGGCGCTCATGGAACCCTCCAGAACGAATTTAGCTGGCCTGCTGCATCATCGGCGCCGAACCAAGGAGTAACTGAATCAGTTGCATGCCTGCCGGAGTTGCCCAGTTCTGCACCAGCTCCGCCACCATCGTGTTAGTGGTCGTCAGCACCACGCCGCCGTGGATCATGCGTCGTTGAGCCATTTCTTCCTGGACTTCGTACGACGATCCGCCTGCGTCCATCACTGCGAGTACTTTGTATCCTTCCTGCACGGCACTTATGCTTGGGAAGACGAGGCAGATGTCGGTCGTCACGCCGCCCATGATGATGTTCTTCCGGCCAGTCTTTGCGATTGCCCCTCTGAAATTGGGATCGCCCCACGCGTTCACGATGCCCTGGCGCTTCACGCGAGCTTTGTATGCGTCGGGAAGAACCTGCTGCAATGCCGGCGAGATAGGCCCTTGGATCCTGTCTTCCTGGCTAGAGGTAAGCACGACCGGCATGTCCAACGTTTTGGCGGCGGTAGCCAGCGTGACAGCGTTGCGCAGACAAACGTCGGAACTCGAGGTCCGAATCAGTTGCATCGTCCCGACCTGATAATCGACCAGGACGAGCACGCTGTTTTCCGCGGTGAACTGCCCCTTCATCATGTAGTCGTTCTTTGAATCAGACATGCATTGCTCCTCATATTGGGTTGAAGTTCCTGTTAGGTTGTCAGTCTCCCGGCGACTGCCAGGAATCCATAAAGAGCTTTCAGTGCTTAATCTCGCCACCAGGCCAGACTTTCGACATGCATCTCCTCCGCATCCTTACCGGGCGTGCGACGCGGCTTCTTCGATCAGAGCTGCAACCTCCTTTGGGTGCGAAACATAGACAGAATGGCTAGCGCCTACGACTTCGACCTTTTGGCTATTGGCTCGTGTGGCATACCACCGTTCGAGGTCAGGATTGATGGTTCTGTCTGCCCCCGCTACCAACATCCAACTCGGTTTGCTCCTCCACGCAGCCGTGGTAATGACCGCTTTAAAGTTCTCAGCCAAGTTCAGTACCTGCGATCGCGCCATGAAAGCGGCCTGCTCAGCAGGCAGGTCAGCTGCGAAGTACTCATGAAACTGGGCCGGATCGAGGTAGGTGAAGCCGTCTGCGGTCTTCTTTATCGCACCAGACTTGGTGAGGTCACTTGGGAAGCGCCTTCCGTCGTCAGCCTCATTCTCCCCGGCGTCTGGCATGTGGGCTGCGATGTATACCAAACCGACAACCGACGGATCCGTCCCGGCTTCAGTAATGACGGCTCCCCCATAGCTGTGAGCAACAAGAATGCACGGTCCATCTTGTTGAGCAAGGATTCTTTTCGTGGCGGCCACATCTTCTTTAAAGGAAGTCTCCGGTTCTTGGACGATGCTAACGTTGTAGCCAGCCTTGACCAGAATGTCATAAACGCCTTTCCAGCCAGAACCATCCGCCCAGGCGCCGTGAACCAGAACGATATTCCGGATACGATGGTCCTGCTTCTGCGCGGAGAGGTTCTGCGCGTAGAGCGCGCAGCAGGTCAACAGCAATAACACGATGCAGAGGGACCGAGATATTACTCTCACGGCTCGCATACTATTCATTGAATTCCTCACTCTGTTGCTCCTTTCGTGAATTGAATGGCTTCCCGGATGGACAGCAGGCCCTGTACCACCATCTCGTTGAGTCTTTTATCTGGAGTTGTTTCCCTTCATGCAGCCGGTTTTGCTACCGCCTCCTGCTCCTGCCAGTGCAGCGCGGTTTCTTTAGCGAAATCTTCATATCGGCGAGGACCATGCCCAAGCAACTTCGTCAACGTCTCAATATCTCCATCTTCTGCAACAAACCCACGTTCGAGATATCCTTCAAACATCATGCGGATGTCGAAGGCTGACCAAGCAGGGGCTCTTTTGCGCATCTGCTCCTCGAACGCATCCATGTCGTCGCCGCCGTAACGAATCTCTTTGCCGAGCAATTTGCTCCAGATCGATGCCGCTCTAGGGCCACTCAGAGCCTCTGGACCGTTAAGGTTATAAGTCTTACCGGTGTGGCCGTCCGAAGTCAGAACGATTGCCGTTGCCTCTGCAATATCCCGAATGTCCACAGCCGAGACCCCCACGTCGCCCAGCGGCACGGGGTAGATGCTGGCCTTCGTGAGTGGATCTTTTAACGTTGCGTCGTTCTGACAAAAGTAATTTGGCCGGATAATCGTGAACGGTACATCGAACTCCCGTAAAGCGTTTTCGATAGCCAGTTTCGAGGCAAAGTGTGGAACATCCTTGAAGTGTTCCACGCGAAAGACCGAGTGATAGACGATATGTTTCAGCTTGAGCCGCTTGGCCAGATCGTAGGCGATGAGACCCTGCGTTAATTCATCTGGAGCCACAGCGTTCAGCAAGTAGAGCTTATCCACTCCGCGCAACGCTTTCTGCACGGAGACGGGATCAAGCAAATCGCCGATCGCAACCTCAACCCCCTTCGGCGATCCATCGCCTTCCTTACGTACAAGCAAGCGAATGTCTGCATTGCGGTTCTGCAGCTCCTTCACGACTGCTCCACCAACGTTGCCAGTCCCGCCTATCACTAGAATCTTCATCCTGTAATCTCCTGTGTTCGTCTTCAAGAAATCGCCTTCCGCAATTTCTTGCGAGCCATTGCTGTCCCGCTCGTGCGCGGAAAGCGGTCGAGAGATTCCGTCGCCTTCTGGTTGCAGACTCTTCATCCCACGAACGCGTAGTATGTTCGCCAGTGCAGGTGCCGGGCTGAGCAAAACAGACCACTCACGTGTTCTGTGCTGCAAAGTTGATTTGCGCGCGCGCAACGCGGAGCGATCGAGCGGGACTGGAATTGGCCGACGTTGGGCCCCATTTCACAAGATCGTAAAGATCGCGCACCATCCGCTCATCAACGGGTTTATCGCTCCATTCGTTGTAGGTTCTTGCTTCGTTGAACAACTGATTTAACGCCGAACTGTGAATCATGATTTCCTCCTATGAGTATTCCTGTTTGGCGTCAGCCTTGTCCGAGGAGCGCGAGGAAGTTCGGTTGCCCGTTGGACGCATGGAGACCACCGTCGACCGGAAGAATCACTCCATTGATAAAGACGGCGTCCTCACTGGCGAGAAAGGCAATTACACCCGCGATATCGTCCGGTGTGGCAGCCCTACCGATCGGGAGTCGGTCACGAAAAGCGGCCGTTACTGCTTCATTTTTCTCGAGATCGGCAGTGGCCTCCGTCGAGGTGAAACTCGGGGCCACGGCGTTGATGCGCACGCCGCGCGAGCCGTACTCGAGCGCCAAGGCGCGCGTGAAGTTCGTCACGGCGCCCTTCGCCGCGTTATAAGCACTCAACCCCCAATCTCCGCCCAGACCCGACGCGGAGGAGAGATTGACGATGGAACCCTTCGTTTTCAAGAGATGAGGCAATGCCTCTCGGGACGCAAAGTACACACTGTCGAGGTCAGTCCCCATGACCTTCCTCCAGTCCTGTGTGGTGGTCTGCGCGAAGGGGCCAAAGATTGCCATCGCCGCGTTGTTGACCAACACATCCAGCTTCCCAAACTTATTGACCGTGTCTTCGACAAGGCGCTTTACGTAGGCCTCGTCAGACACATCTCCGGGATGAACAAGTGACTTTGCTGCATCAAAGCCTGCGATGGTTTCGTGCAACTTGTGCTCACGCCGTCCGTTGACAACGACGTACGCGCCTTCCTGTAGAAAGCGGCGCGCTGTGGCTGCGCCAATACCAGATCCGGCCCCCGTCACGATGACGACTTTCCCTTCAAATCTGTTCATGGTTCCTCCGATAGATTTATAAACTGCTTGGTGCGACCAGGCCTATAGAACCGTACATTCCGCGATTTTGAGTAGAGCACTCGCTGCTCCCCGGCACTGTGCATTTCTGTACAGGGTGCGCGATACTCCGAAATCTGGGCATCTCAAGCGTTGAAGAAAGTCACAATCTCGAGCAACTGATGATTGCGAGTCTCGCGTCGGAAAGCCTACCGTTGCATTGCTTACTCGGCGAATCGGTTGCTCAGAAACTCACCGATGAGTTGAAGAGCCTCGTTGGAAGCTGCGAGGCGTCCCACGCCCCCAAGGAATCCATGGACCATCCCTTCCCACACATCGAGGCGAGCATCGACTCCTGCCGCGATCGCGTGCTGAACAAAGCGGACGGAATCATCAAGCAGCGCCTCGTCGTCGCCGACATGCACGCGGATCGGGGCTAATCCCTCCAGGTCGGCATGGAGCGGCGAGGCGAGCGGGTCTGCCGGGTCATGACCGTGGAGATAGGAGCGCACCAACTCGGTCGCTTGCGGCTTGGTAAAGTAGGGGTCAGCAACAGCGCGCGTCGCCCAGCTTTCTCCAGAAAGGGACAGATCCGTCACGGGTGAGAGTGCCACTCCGCCCACGAGAGCTTTGCTGGCACCGTCACTGTTCGCCGCGAGATGCGCGAGCAACCCAAGCGCCAGGGTGCCACCAGCCGAATCACCAGTGATAGCAATTTTTGAGAGGCCTCGCTCGGTCAAACCAATGTAGCAGGCCCGGATATCTTCAGCGGCGGCAGGAAACGGATGTTCCGGCGCAAGTTGGTAGTCTGGCACGAACACCGCCGCCCGAGTCTGAGCAGCGATGTGGCCTGCCAGATGGCGAAACGCCTGTGCCGAGCCCCAGTTGAACCAGCCACCATGAATATGCATCACGGTGTGGTGGGGCCGCGCATCTTCGGGTCGGCACCACCACCCTGGAATGCCGCCAACATGGTCAGCTTCGTAGACAACCCCGGCAGGCGCCGTGACGCCCTCCATGACGGCATCAAACGGAGAACGGGCCGCTGTTCCCTGAAGCCTTCCTTTGTTGGGTTCGGCGATAGCGCGCATGGCAGCCATCGCAGCCTGATCTTCCGTGCTGAATGGATGGAGTACGGACCAGGGGGCCGTACCGTGATCTTCAAGAAATGTGACCATGATGTTCCTCCGCACGCCTCGTTTTGATCGAGGCGCAACTTAGTTAACCCGTTGTAAAGTTAAACGACTTCAGCCGCAGCCGCGCGCGCAAGGCTTTCGATCCATTCCTGGTGATAGCGGTAGAGCACGCCGGGATTCTTGCGCCCGACCTCCTCGAGGAAGAAGGGGCCTTGCTGCGTCTCCTCAGATAGCACATGACAACCATGGTCCGTGGGAGTGATGACCCAGCCGTGATAGGCGCTCGAACCGGTCTCGTCGCCGTCGACAGTTGTCGACCACGCGAGCCTGCGTATGGGCACGTACTCCGTCACGATAAGTCTCGTAGGAATGCCAACAGTTATCCGGGTCCATTTTGTTCCGAGCGCCAGTTCCGGCTCACCGGACAGAATCTTGACCTGATCTTCGGGAGGAAAGTAGCTCGACCAATTCTCGGCGTCGACAAGCAGCTTCCACACCACTTCAGGTGGCGCGTTCACGTCGATGTCGTTGAGTGCGTAGATCGCCGAGGTCTTCGGGTCATATTGCTTAGGCCAAATTACGTGGTCATACATTATTTGTGACCTCTTCTTTATTGAAACTCCGTGAATTCTTCGCGTGCGTCGGTAGCCTTCCGTAGGCCGCAGAGCCAGGCAGGCCGGTGACAGTAGGCGCGCCACGCTCATAGACTGGCGTGAATTCGCGATGCTCTAGCGCCCAAGCCGCGATCTCGTCTTTGCGGGCGAACCAGACGCCGGGCTTGGAGCGCGCGTAAGTGAGAAAGCGGTCGAGGACACGAACGCGGTTGGCATGACCTGAAATGCGGTCGTGTAGTCCCAACACCATCATCCGGCGGCGGTGCGCGCCCTCCTCGTAGAGTTGATCGAATTCATCCTTGAGCGCTTGTTCGTAAGCAGCCGGGTTCCAACCCACGAAGGTGTACGAAGCTATGTCGTTCATGTGCAGGGTGTAGGGAACGGTCACAAAGTCTCCGCCCTTCAGCTTGACGATGAACGGTTGGTCGGCGCTCGGCTCATCGATGTGGTACTTGAAGCCGAGACTCTGGAGGATGTCGAGCGTGTGTGGGGAGTTGCGAACGAAGTAGGCGTTCCAGCCAACTGGCGTCTCCCCAGTCGCCTTTTGGATGCTCTCGACGCCGTCAACGATGAAGCGCCTCTCGGCGACAGGATCGAGGAGATAGCTGTTCTGCCAGGAGCGTCCGTGAGCCGCGGCTTCATGGCCGCGGCTTACAATCTCCCGCGCGAGATCGGGCGCTTTGTCGACGGCTTCGCCGATCATGAAGGAAGTGAGCTTGACCTCGTGCTTGTCCATCAGGTCGAGGATTCGGGGGATGCCCTCGTACACGCCGTACTGGAAGACGCCGTTGGTAGCCAGATCGGGCAAACCCTTTTGCATTGGCTCTTCGAAGAAGCCGGGCGCGCCGGAGATCGGCTGACCGCCCCCTTCAAACATGAGCGAGAAGCTGACCGCGAGACGGGCACCGTTAGGCCAAAAGGAATCGGTCGTGGGCATGATGCTCTCCTTTTCAGTGGGTAATCGACGAAGCCGACCGCCGCGAACTGCTTTACTTGAACTTGACGAAATCCTGAAAAATCAGCTGAGCCCAGGATTTTCCTCGCGCTTGCACCAGCAAGCCTCCCTCTGCCAGCTTCCCAAGTTGGACCGGGGCGAAGTCGAGTTGTTCAATCAAGGCCGCCACTTCGCTCGCAGCGCTTTCGTCGTCACTTGATAGGAATACAACGCGCCGACCGCCCTTGACGTTCGGGTCTTCGGCCAAGGTCTCCGCCGGTAGACTGTTGAAGGCCTTTACAAGTCTTGCGCCGGGAAAGGCCTGGGATATCACAACGGAGGAAGGAAGGTTGCCCAGTTCTTCCGGAGCGACACCGTAGGCGTTTGTTACGTCAATCACGATCTTGCCCTGCCAGCTCTTGCCGGCCTTCGCGACGTCTTTCTGCGTTCCGAAGGGAACAGCCAAAAGGACGATTTCGGCTTTAACTGCGTCTTGCAATGATTTGGGGATGATCGTGGGCCCGATCGCCTTTGCGACCGGCGCAAGCGCTTCAGGCGATCGCCTGCTTGCTATTGCGACTTCGATTCCCTTACGGGCGAACGCTCTGGCGATCGCCTGGCCGACTTTGCCGGCACCTATAATTGAGTAGCTCATGGAATCCTCCTGTATCAGTGTTGAAGTTGAAATTACTCAGTCGATTTGTCGTGATTACATCTAGCACCGTGGCCGGCGTTCGAGCGACACTCAGGCGTCGCGCGCACCAGCGGTTCTGAACGCCGCCGCTCAGTTGACAGGTTCAGTGTGTGGTTTGTCTTTATCGACGATCATCAGTTCAACGGTGCGGACAGGCTGGCCGCTGAGGTTCTGGTTGCGGTGAACGGTGCCACGCGGAATGTAGACCACATCGCCGGCCTTCAAGACCTTCGGCTCTTCGCCCTTGACCGTGTAGGTAATCTCGCCTTCCTGCACCATTTCCCACTGATCGCCGGGATGGCGATGGAATGGGGTTGCGTCGCCGGCCGGGACCAAGACTGTTGTCAGACGCACCACGCGCGACGGATCGCCCTCCAGCGGTGACGTGATATAGGGAGTGATGACTATATTCTTTGCCGGCTCCCGAGCCTGTAATCCCGCCGGGACCGCGATCAGAGTAGCGAAGCCGGCGATAAGCACGGCTAACGTCAAAATGCGCATGCGAACCTTCCTGTCTCTATGACTCCATTTTATTGACCCGAGTGCTTCGCTCGATCGCCCGCTTGTCATTCCGTCGCCTTCTGGTGGCAGACTCTTCATCCCACGAATGCGTAGTATGTTCGCCAGTACAGGTGCCGGGCTGAGCAAAACAGACCACTCACCGTGTTCTGTGCCGCAACGTCGATTTGCGCGCGCGCAACGCTTAGCAATCAAGCAGCTGGCACAACTGTTGATGATCTGTGGGTTTCACAGTTCACGCAGCGAAGTGATCTTCTATTTGGCGTTGAGAAACTCAGGAGACGAGTCGGCAAGGCGACGTTAGAATAGATGAATTCATGAATCAACCCGCCACTTCGGTTCGAAATCACTGCCTGTCACCGACGCGAGCAAAGGTGGCAATCGATGCACCTCTTGGCCCCACAGCTTACGGTCGGATGTTTCCCGAGCTGCCATCGTTTGAGGCCGATGAGCAATTCCTGCACGCGCTTGGTCGTGCAGGCGGTATCTGCGATTGCGGAGATGTCGAAGATACCCCTGATTCCCTGGGTGAAACCGCCGCCGGTTGGCCCATTTTCGGCCAATTTGTGGCTCACAACATTACGGCTGACCGGTCCATTTTGCAAAGCCATACCGATACCGCGGGGTTGCACAATGCGCGCAGCCCGCAGCTCAATCTTGAAAGCCTCTACGGGGACGGACCGACTGGCAATCCATTCCTCTACCAGCGCGACGATCCAGCAAAGTTCCTCCTTGGGTTGGACGGAGCAGACCTGCAACGAAACGCAGAGGGCATCGCGATTATCGGCGACCCGCGCAATGATTCGCACATGCTGATATCACAGTTGCATCTCGCCATGCTCAAGGCTCACAACGCATTTGTCGATGAAGCGCGCCTGACCGGAATAGTGAACGACCGCGTGTTCGACGAAGCAGCCCGGCAGTTACGATGGCACTATCAGTGGCTCATCCTCAACGAGTTTCTGCCGACACTCGTCGGGCGGACGCTTGCAGATCAGGTGCTTCGAGAAGGCCCGCACTGGTTTCGCCCTGGGCACAGTGGATTTATACCGCTGGAATTTGCCGACGCGGCCTATCGGTACGGCCACTCTCAGATCCGCCATCGCTACCGATTGAACTCACAGACCGATCCCGTTCCACTTTTTCCTGATCTCCTGGGATTCCGCGCCGGACCGCGTGAGCACGCGATCGACTGGACACTGTTCTTCGACGCGCCTGGTGCTCCACCGGCGCAGCGGTCCAAGAAAATGGATGGGAAGCTCGTGCGCGCACTCATTCAGTTGCCGGTAGCCGTCACCGGTGAGTGCGAGATCGAAGATTACCATTCACTTGCTGTCCGTGATCTGCAGCGCGGACAAGGTGTGGGCCTACCGTCTGGCGAGGCCGTAGCCCGTCACATCGGAGCGACGCCACTTACCGCGGAACAGGTTGGCATCACTTCCACGGGCTGGCATGCTGAGACTCCTCTCTGGTATTACATTCTCCGCGAAGCCGACGCTTGTACAGGCGGTCATCGCCTTGGGCCAGTGGGTGGCAGAATCGTGGCGGAAGTGCTGGTTGGACTCATAGATACGGACCCGACGTCCTTTCGTAAGAACAGCCAGGAATGGCGGCCTAAAAAAACACTTAGTGAATTGTTAACATGGGGAACCGGGCGTTAATTACCGGGGGCCGGCAAGTGGGGCAACGAGTTCTACCGGCGGCAAAAAATCAGGGAGGTCGAGGCGAGCCACGCCGATTCGGTAGTCAGCCATCCCGTAATAGACATCGAAGCGGTCCGGTAAGCCGATGTCGTCGCGCCGGTCGATGCCGGTGGGAAACACCACGTTGGCTACAGTCCCGTCGCGTTCCTGCGGCAACGTCGGCGATAATACAGGTTCAGACGAGCGGTAACGGATCACTTGCGGCCGCTCTTTCGAGAGCACCATCACTCCGGCCGCGTAACACAGACGATGCACACCATTGCTGGGCTGCCCAATTTCGCTAACGCCGTGGTAAACAACCAGCCAGCCGTGCCGAGTCAGGATCGGCGGAGTGCCGCAGCCGATTTTGAGGCATTCCCAAGGCGATACGGGAGTCGCCAGCCGATGATGAGAAAACTGGTCGACGAGACTCGGTTGGAAAGCTTCCAAGGAAATCGGGCGGTATGAAATCCAGATGCTTTCGCGATCAAGATCCACCTCGTGGGAGGCGGCGTGGCGTGCCTTTTCCTCGGGAGCGGTTCCAGGAAATAGCGGCCGGTGAAGCAGCGCCAACTCCGGTTGCCCGGAGGGATTCGGAATGGCAGCGGGGAATGGGCAGGCATCCTTGTCGTCAACGGTGCTGAGATCCAAGCCCTGAAACGGAGCAAAAGGGACAAGCCCGAGCCGCTTCCAGTGAAAAAGATCCGTCGAGCATGCCGCGGCAATGCGCGGCCCGCGCGGCGTGCGCGCTGTATATGTCATGAGGTAGCGCTGCAGCGGTTCGACGTACGTGACACGAGGGTCTTCGCAGCCTCCGCGGCCGTCGATCCCGCACTCATAGTCGGTTTCGGGCTCCAGAGCGATGCCGAGACGCTCGACGCCTTCCGGGTCTCCCGCTGCATTGAACCGCACTCGGGCAATGCCGATGCGCGAGTAGTTCCCACGCGCAACCAGCCGCGGAAAGAGGTACAGCTCGCCGTCCGGGCCACGAGCGGCCGCCGGATTCAGGACGCCTTCGACCTCCTGGGGATTGCCCGGTTGCGGCTCCATCAACATTGCGAGGCGCTGCAATTCAAATCCACTCATGTTTTTCCTAGACTCATGCTGCCTGATCGCTGACTGCCAGACACGCGATGATTGTTTGAATCACTCGCTTCGTCTCGTTAGGATCCTTAACCGGAATGCAATCTACCCCTACTTCTTTGGCGGGATAGTCATTCCCTCCGACATACAAGGCATCGCCGATGTAAATCATTTCTTTCAATGAAACGCTCAACAGGTCGCGGAGTTTCCGGATGCCATAGGCTTTATCGATGCCAGGTTTGGTGATATCGATCGATGTCGAGCCCCCGATCCGGATAGAGAACTCAGGGATCAAACCGTCAAGAACGGCTTTGATCTTCTTCCGCCTGCTGATATCGGGGTCCCATTTGTCTTTCTCCTCTAGCGGCGCCTGCTGACCCAAGGCCGAAAATGTGATCTGGCTTCCGCGATCTTCGATTTGTTCGCCCCACAATTTGTCGGTCTTGAAGTCCGGGCTGCTGATCGCCTTCTTGAGAGCACTCAGAATCTTGTCTCGTTCCTCCGCCGTAAGGTCTTCCGAATAAATCTTTGTCCAAACTTCTGAGTCGTATCGGTAGAACTTTGTTCCACAGGTTGGAAGCAGAGACAGATTTGCCAAGGTTTTGTCATGAGGAAGGTTGGAGAGCAGTTGTTCTTCGAACTGCGGCCAATCGCCTCCGGAGATTACCGCTACTCTGACGATCAAGAGAAGATCATGCAGCAGTCCCGCCATCTCAGAATCAAGAGGCGACTTGCTTCCGGCGAGCGTCCCGTCGAGATCAAACACAATGAGCTTTTTCACTATGCCTCGATGATGAATTCTTGCAATTTTTAATATGCGATCTTTGATGAAAGCTGCGGCTCGGATGAATCGGACTGCCATTTACCGGTTGTAGACTATTCCGGCAGCGCAATTTCCAACAGGTTGACTGCACCGCGGGGCCAAAGAGTACAAAGTCCGACCACCGCAGGTAGGAATAGAACGTCACCTTTTCCAACCGCATAAGTGGCGTATCCCTGTTCAATCTCACCCCCGCCTTCGATACACACCAGCACCCGCGGCAAAGCCGTTGCGCCAACGGAAAACGGTGATACACCGGCGACGCGCCATAACCGGAAGTATTCACAATCAAAAAGCTGCTCGCGCTTCACGGGTGTCGCGGACTCCAGCACAGGCGCTACCCTGCCGACTGGCCCCTCCGCAAAGTCAATGCAGTCCATCGCCTGATCGACTTGTAGTTCTCGCAGTTCGCCTGTCTTCGCGTCCACGTGGCCCCAATCGTAAAGGCGAAATGTAACGTCGCTGTTCTGCTGAATCTCGAACACCACAACGTCGCCGCCCAGAGAATGGACTGTCCCAGCCTGTATGAAGACACCGTCGCCAGGCTTCGGAGTGAAGCCTGCGAGTAGCTCCGCCACCGTCCCGTTCGCAAGCGCCCGCCGCACATCGGCGGCAGTCGTTCCAGCTTTCAATCCTGCATAGATGCGGCTTTGTGCGCCGGCCTCTAACACAACCCAGGCTTCGGACTTTGCGGTCTCACCCGCGGGCAACAGATTCGTATTCGCCTTCGTTGGATGCACTTGTACGGACAGCATTTCCTGCGCATCGAGGAACTTCAGCAGAGGAAATCGCTGAAAGCGATGGGCCAGCTTTCCTAGCATTTGTTCCGGAAACTGCTTCAGCAATTGACCGATCGTTTGGCCTTTGAGCGGACCCTCGGCTACCTGGCTTGCGTGGTCATCGCGGTCGCTGAGCAGCCATGCTTCTCCGATAGGTCCGCTTGGCAGGGGCTCGGTTAGTAAGTCGGCTAAGCGCCGGCCGCCCCATGGTCGATATTGATAAATCGGCTCAAATCGTAAGGGATAGAGCAGCGGTTCGGTTCGAGGTGTGTTTTTGCTCGCATCGATCACTGATAGGTCTTCGGTTCGTGCCATTTCCGTCTGCATTTGTGCTCATTTCCGGGGCCGCAAGAACGAATGGTGTCACCTGCGAGGGAGAGGCCCGCTGCACTCGTGTTTCCTTTTGGATTCCGCTTTTAGAGTCCGGAATTAGGTCCGGGCCACAAGCCCGCCTCCCGCCACGAACCCATCAACCATCCGCCAACCTAACCCAGTGCCGGATACACCACGCCCGTCAACTCCTCCGACACCGTCCACAACCGCTTCCCCACCGCCTCATCCAGCCCATTCGCCCGCGGCTGCACCACCACCGGCGATCCCTTGAACTCCTGAAAGCCGTCCGGCCCGATATACTCCCCGCCCTTCGCATCCGGCGACGTCGCCGCGTACAGCGTGGGCAGCGCTCCCGCATCATCCGGCTGAATAATAATCGGTGCGAGGATCCTCAACACAATCGCCTGAAGGTTCTTCGTACCAGGTCCATTCACCATGATGTTGGTCATAGAAATCCCCGGATGCACCGCCAAACTAATCAACTTGCTATGCGCCGCCCTCGCTCTCCGGTCCAACTCCTTCGCAAACAAAATATTCGCCAGCTTCGACGCGCCATAGGCCCCCAACGGCTTATAGTCGCGCTCGCTCTGTAAATTATCAAAATCGATCTTCCCATTCCGATGTGCCAGCGATGCCACCGTAACCACCCTCGGCTCCGGCGCAGCCAATAGCTGCGGCAACAACAACCCCGTAAGCGCGAAATGCCCCAAATGATTCGTCCCGAACTGCCGCTCAAACCCATCGACCGTAACTTCGCGCTTCGGCAACGCCATCACACCAGCGTTATTGATCAGCAGATCGAGCGGAATTCCGCGCCCCGCAAATGCAGTCGCAAAGCTGCGTATCGACGCCAGCGAAGCCATATCCACTTCCACCAGCTCAGCAGCCGCCCCCGGTGCTTCACGCTTCAGACGCTCCAGCGCAGCCAGCCCCTTCGCCGCATTCCGGCATGCCAGAAGCACGTGCGCTCCATGCCGCGCCAACTCCAGCGCCGCCTGGTAGCCAATCCCGCTGTTCGCGCCAGTCACCAGTGCCGTCTTGCCCGTCTGCGAGGGGATCTGCTGGACCGTCCACTTCGTTGCCGCCATTGCGTGCGCCTCCAATTGCAGGGTGCTTTCGGGCCTCTACGACCTGTCGCAGCCTCAAACAAGTGATCCAAATTCCTTATCGTACGATTTTTGACGTTTGGTGTAGGGACACCTTCTAGCAAGTATCTCTGGGACAGCACACTAGTTGTTCGTTGGAAATGTTTTATCCAACGTCAAGAATCGAACTCGGGTGAAACGCCAGCAGCGGCCGCGAGACTCATGGGCGTCCGTTGCAGCGGATCTCTGCTCTCTAACGTGATGATGCAGGTATGGCTCTTGTCCACGGTGATCCTCCGGGCCTGACCGAGATCGGAAATCTGCATGTCACTCAGTTGGATCTCGAGGCCTTCGGTAATGGTTTTGCCACCGGTGAAAAGGCCGATGTCATGCAACATACTTTTGCGCTGATCGCCGAGGCCCGGCGCCCTAACGGCGGCAACTTGCAGATGGCCACTCAGCTTTTTCACAACGAGAGCGGCAAGCGCCTCTCCGGTGATTTCCTCTGCGATTATCAGCATCGGCCTTCCACTTTTTGTAATCCGCTCCAGCAGCGAGAGCAAATCTTTTCTGGAACTGATTGTTCCTTCGTGGACGAGGACGTAAACTGTAGCAAGTTGAGCAGCCATATATCGAGAACCTCTATCGCTCGTCTTAAGTCGTGGGCCTGCTGAGTCCGTCTTACGGACTTTGCATGATGGGCAATCCCGTGGACGGCGGATTAAGGAAAGGGCCGCGTGAGAAACGACCGCTCCTTCGGTCTAGATTCGCTCAATCCCGTCGGACATACTGTGCCGAAGGGATCACTTCGAACGTCGCTCGGCAAGCGCCACGTGGCCATCCCGAATTGAAGACCTGAAATCGGGGGCTTTAGGCTCGCTTCCCTGCCTAATGCCGTCCCGACCGACAAGCCATCGACACGATTGTTTCGCGTGCGCTGAGTAGAGCACCTAACCTCGGACTCGGCACGAAGCGGCAAGCCAATCCTACTCGACAACTAAGGTCAGCATATTTCTTGCGCAGTTTCCCATTGTCCTATCGGGAAACCATTCAACGCTGTTCCCTAATGCTCAGTTTTGCATTCCGCTCTGGGCCTACACTGGTGGTTTCACGTGTACCACTGCCGAATCCGGACTAACTTATGGCGCCTGGCTCTGCGGAGCGACAATGGAAGCCGAGGGTCAATCCCTGGGTGATTGCGGGAACGGTGGCGCTTGCGGCTTTTATGGAGGTCCTCGACACCTCCGTAGCAAACGTCGCATTGCCTCACATCTCCGGCAACCTGGGTGTTAGTACCGACGATGGAACCTGGGTTCTTACCAGCTATCTGGTATCGAACGCCATCGTTCTACCCATGGGCGCATGGGCCTCCAGCGTTATCGGCCGCAAGCGCTTTTTTCTCTTGTGCATCGCCATCTTCACGATTGCCAGTTTTCTTTGCGGCCTTGCCGTCTCGCACCGCAGTTAATCTGGATCGAATGTTGGGCAGCCAAGTTTGAACAACGCGAGTCTGTCCATAAAGGACCGAGGAGGAATTCATGTCGGATCTCAGACAAGGATGCGCGACAGGAAAGAATACAGAAGAGACAATGCCAGCCGATGCTCTGGTTCTGTTCGGAGCAATGGGAGACTTAGCCCATAAGAAAATCTTTCCCGCTCTTTATCATATGGTCCGGCATGGTCACCTGGATGTACCGGTGATTGGAATTGCCAGGGCCGCGCGGACCGACGAGCATCTCAAAGAACGCGTGCGCGACAGTATCCAGCAGAAAGGGGGGGACATCGATCAAGAAGTCTTGGCCAAGCTGTTGAACTTGCTTCGCTATGTCGGCGGGGATTATGAAAAACCCGAGACCTTCGAGCTGTTGAAGAAAACACTCGGCTCGGCGAGCCGCCCAGCGCACTATCTGGCGATTCCGCCAAGTCTTTTTATGAGTGTCGTCGAGTCTCTCGCAAAGTCGAACTGCATGAAAAATGCTCGAGTGATTATCGAGAAACCCTTCGGGCACGATCTCGCCTCGGCGCAGGAGTTAAATGCCGCTCTTCATGCTGTGCTTCCGGAATCCAGAATCTTTCGTATCGACCACTACCTTGGCAAAGAGGCCGTTCTCAATCTTTTGTTCTTTCGCTTCGCCAACAGCTTCCTGGAGCCGATCTGGAATCGGAATTACGTCGAGAGTGTGCAGATCACAATGGCTGAAAAGTTCGGGATCGAGGGCCGGGGGAAGTTCTACGACGATACCGGGGCGATCCGCGACGTAGTCGAAAACCATATGCTCCAGGTTGTAGCTTTTCTGGCGATGGAAGCGCCAACTGGATTACATTGCGACGCCATTCGGGATGAGCAGGTTAAGGTATTCCGCTCGATTCCACCGCTGGACCCCAAAAACCTGGTTCGAGGGCAGTTTAAGGGCTACAAGGCCGAAAAAGGAGTTCCACCGGATTCCACAGTGGAAACGTTCGCGGCACTGCGCCTGGAAATTCAGTCCTGGCGCTGGTCCGGCGTGCCATTTCTGATTCGTACTGGAAAGTGCCTCCCGGTTACGACCACCGAGGTGCTGGTCAAACTTAGAAAACCTCCGCTCGACAGTTTGGCTGGCGAATCGACCAATGATTTCCGCTTTCGTCTCGGTCCGGGTGAGATTTCGATTAGCCTCAGCGCCTGCGTTAAACGCCCCGGCGAAGAACTCGTCTCCAAGCCCGCGCAACTCTCAGTGCTAGAGGACCATACTGCGGACGAAGTTGATGCATATGAGCGTCTTCTTGGAGATGCAATGCAAGGCGATGCCATGCTGTTCGTTCGCGAAGACGCGGTGGAAGCTGCGTGGGCCATTGTCGACCCCATTCTCGGGAATACAACAACCCTGGAGGAATACGAACCAGGCTCATGGGGACCTCATGCGGCAGTCCGTCTGGCTGACGATGTGGGCGGCTGGCATGACCCCGAAGGACGCAACGAGGACACAGTCACTGCGCCGCGCGCCGCGTAAGAGGAAGAATTAGGAGTTGCGAATCGCGGACAAGGATCTATTCAGCTAACACTTTGTCCACAAATTGAACAACCATCGATCCTTCACCAACGGCCGAGGCGACACGCTTCACGCTCTCAGACCGGATGTCGCCAACCGCGAAGACTCCGGGAAGGCTCGTTTCAAGGGGATAGGGAGGCCGATGCAGAGGCCAGTCGTCTTGAACCTCCGCACCGCGGTCTTGACGAAACCCTTTTGCGTCGAGCGCGTCGCTACCTGGAAGCCATTCCGTTTTGGGCTCGGCGCCGGTCATAAATAAACACTTGTTGAATGTTCCCGGGTTTCGCGCTCTCCAGTTTTGGTGTTGTGCAATCGAATCCGGTCTCTCATTAAACACATGGTTAACCCATCCTGAAGTAGCGAATTTGCTTGATTTCGTGGGAAAAGGGAGCGGCAATGTTACTGCCGTAGAAGGAGGCGCCGTGCCCAATTTGTCGATTACCGATCAAATAGCGTCGTTACCACGTTTACAGAAAGAGGCTCTGGAGGGGCTTTGGCGGGAGTTCTTTAAACAGGATCCGCCGCTCCGAATGCGAAAAGAGCTTATGGTCCCATTCCTGGCATATCGCATGCAAGAGCAAGAATTTGGTCCGCTGAGCGACAAAAGCCATCGTCGTCTCTGCCAACTCGCGAGATCAGTCGAAGGCACTTCCAGTCCAATATCGTCCGCAAAGGTTACCCTCAAGAAACTGACTCGTCGCCGCTTGCCGCTCAGTTGGGTGGAGCAACGGGCCCAGTTCGGTTTTCCCGCACAGGCTTGAGCATCGTATCGACTCTAAGAATGGCCAACCTGGCAGCGCGACCTAAGCGGGTTAGGCGCGTATTTTGCTTTCAATGCAAGTTCAAGTAAATTCCCTGTTCCACACCCCAAACAGGCAATTGCGCTCCCTGACCTGCTCCTCGAAGAGTTCGTCTTCGTGGACCCCGCTCTACGGGCGAAGCAGATCGGGCTCGCCTAGTTTGGGCCAAGCCGTCCATCTGGCACTCAGCACGGCAAAACCGAAGGCAAAAGGCAATAGGTCGGAATAGTTGAGGCATGACCGTCAACCCCCGGAAGGTCGGCTAACAGGAAGTAATCGGAGGATGGTCTTCCTCGCGCTCTGGAAAGACCACGACCCCGACATCCCCATCCTGAAACAAGCCAAAGCGGAGTATGCGAAGCTGCAATAGCGCTCTCTTGTTTCGGGTCCGTTTCTTCGGTGTAAACTTCCACCAGTCGTGCGGGCGAGGCTGGAGGTTGGGCGGGTATGACTAAGAGAAAACGCATCTCTCCAGAAGGTCTGGATGCTAGCTTGGTGCCCAAGCAGCGCAAGCCTATTCCACACGCATTCGTGCTTGATGCGATTTCCACACTATCGCCGTACACGCGTCCGATGTTTGGCTGCCTTGCAATCTATGTAAAAGACAAAATCGTGTTGATCCTACGGGACAAACCTGAAAGCATTGCAGATAACGGAGTATGGCTCGCCACTACCCAAGAACACCACCAGAGCTTGCGGCGCGAGTTCCCAAGCATGCGGTCGATTCAAGTGTTGGGTAAACAGGTAACGGGTTGGCAACTCCTACCAGTCGATGCGCCTGACTTTGAATCAACGGCGCTGCGGGCATGCGACCTTGTGCTGGCTGGGGATGCTAGGATCGGTAAGATTCCGGGCGCACGAAGGTCGCCCCCCCGATCAAGAGCGGATGGAAAATCACCGAAACAGATCAATAGCCCGAAGAAACATGCGAGCACAATTAACTTCGATAGTGTACGGGAGATCGGCTTGGCGTTGCCCGGCGTAGAGGAGAGCACAGCCTACGGGTCACCCGCGCTCAAGGTTCGCGGAAAACTCATGGCGTGCGTGCCTTCTCATCGTTCGGCTGAGCCGGGTTCGCTTGTGGTTCGCGTCGGATTCGACGACCGCGCCGAACTGCTCGCAGCCGCTCCCGATGTTTACTACGTGACCGACCACTATCTCGGTTACGCGGTGTTGGTTCGCCTGTCCCGCGTCACGCCCGATGTCCTGCGCGACTTGCTGGGCATGGCTCACAAGTTCGTGACCGCCGACGCGGCACGCCGTTCGCCATCTCGGAATCGCCGCAAGCCTGTCTGATTCTGGCTCTGAAGCAAGCGAAAGCCGAGTACGCAAAGCTGCAACAGTTGCTCGCGCCACCATACGGATTGCGATGACGATAAGGAGGTCAGCATGGTTCGAGAACGGGCGTTGAAGGCTGTGTTGGTTGTGGTGGGATTGTTGTTTACAGCAGGAGTTATTCCGCTAACGATGTTCTTCTCGCGAGAACCTGCGGTGCCAATGATAATGAGCATCTATGTCACACTCGGAATTTTCTTGCTGCTGGCGGTGCGTGACCCAGCAGCGAACCGCAGCCTGATCGCCTTCGGTGGATGGGCAAATCTTGCGCATGCTGGGGTAATGGCCGCGCAGGAATACCGGAATGTGATCGAGCGCCGGGAACTCGCGGGAGTGGTTCTGTTCGCAATCGTCGGTGTAGTGCTGGTCGCGCTGGCTCCGTCAAAGCAGCCAGCCGAGCGGGCATCGGCAGCCGCGACGTAGGCTCGCACCTTGCGAAAACGCCGACCACCGACATCCCGATCCTGAGCGAGCCAAAGCCGAGTACGCGAAGCTGCAATAGCTTGCCGAGTGAACACCGATGCCAGCGATCAGCCAGTGGGGTAGTGAGCATGTTTTCGATGGATCACAGGTCAGGACCGGGGCTATTGGCTTGCTGTTCATCATGCCGCCGATTCGCAGCCATCGAGCCGCTATCGAGTAGTTACGGGCCCTGCCTGATGTGCGATACTTTGTTCATTCGCCGCGCTGACATATACGTATGGCCGACCCAAGCCTGCTCGCAAAGATTCCAGGTCAAGAATCTCCCGCCTCACCGGGCCTTCACCAGACCCTCATGCGTGAGAGCATCCCCGATTCCTTAAAGCTGATCCTCATCGGCGCCCCCTGGGCGATGTTCTTACGACCGTCGCTCGCCTGATTGAAGGCCAAAGTCCAGGCATGTTGTGCTCAATCTTCCTCCTCGAAGATGATGGCCTTCATCTGCGATACACAGCCGCCCCGAATTTGCCCGAGGCATACCGAGCCGCGACCGACGGAATGGTCATCGGTTCCACCATTGGATCATGCGGAAGAGCCGCGTTCCTGCGGCAGCCGGTCTTTACTTCCGACATCCTTTCTGACCCGAACTGGACGAATTTTAGAGATGCGGCCGCATCGGCTGGTTTGCGGGCAGCTTGGTCGAGTCCGATCATCTCGCACGATTCCCGGGTGTTGGGCACTTTTGGAATGTATTACCGGGAGGTGCGGTATCCGGAACCGTCTGACATTGAGCTAATTCAATACGCCAGCAGCATCGCCGGAATTGCCATCGAACGCGAGCGGTCCCAAATAGTACTAACGAACGCGTTTGAGGAAGTTAAGAAATCGGAGCGACAACTACAACAAACAGTGGATGCGATTCCTCAGATGCTCCGACCGCTGTGCGAGCATTACCCTCGCGATCATGATGCTCGTGCCGCGATCGGCAGCGGTCGATTAGTTGCTCTTCACCGCTTTTTCGAGGTGTCAATATGAATTGCGATCGGCCTGGTATTCTTCGGGCTGTGGGAGAAAATCACGTTGCGCCTTTCGACCAGGGCAAGTTCGGCCGTATCTACGCTTTGAATCTTGCAATGCCGTGACTTCGAGTGCTCCTCCTCATATCTCCAACTGGACTAGCATCGAACCTCGAAATTCAAGAGCGAGGCTCCGATTGTCTCCGTTTGGGTGCTATGTTCTTGCGGCGCACATAGCACCGCACTTTCAATTCTACTGCACAGATTTTCGAGACTTACTCATGCGAAAGATCTCCCCCCGCCGGGAGCGTAGGTGTCGCCACTGAGCGGGTCGACCCACAGCCGTCGGCCCTCGTCCCAAATTAGAGGCTCGCCATCCGGCCAACACCGTGGAATGTCAGAATCCTCTGTCCAACGACGGATGTCTTTCCACTTGTGTCCGCATTGGTTGCAGTGATAGGTCGAACCATATCGACAGCCCTTCAATTGCCGCATTGGGGGCACTTGATCATGTCACATACCAACGCCTCGCTCACCCGTTGCTGGTTTTTGCTGGAGAACTTCCCCAAAGTGCTCCGATAGAAGTAACTTCCGTCCGAAGAATCTTGTCACTGAGTCCAAGCCGCTGCGGGAAGCCTCATCATTGCTGGTTCATTTTTGTCTCCTCTTCGCAAGCACTGCGACGCCACCTGCATGATTGTTTACAGGCCCCCGACACACCCGCGACATTCCCACTTCCTTTTGACGAGGTCACGACGCAACGATGACACCCCACCATGACCCCCTGCGTAGTCTCGCACCTGTAAGCGGATTCAATGAGGACGCAGGCTGACAGAAAGACTGAAACAGCAACCACGAACCCTAGGTTCTGGAGTCGATCCCGAGCAATTCGCGAAAGGAAAACACAATGAAACTCAAGACACTGATTCTCGGGCTGCTGACGATCCTAGGTGTGTGTTCGACTTCGTTCGCTCAGCTGACCCGCAACCCACAAACCCATCTGATGGCCATGCTAACAACTGACTCTCCCGTCCACAGCCTCGTGATTTCCGCAAAGCTGCCTGTCGCAACAACGGGCGTGACCTATAGCGCGACATTCACCGCAAGCGGTGGGACGGCTCCTTATCATTTCGCGGTCGCCTCGGGACAATTGCCCCCAGGCATCCTTCTAAGCGGGCCCGGAGTCATCTCTGGAACCCCGAGCAAGGTCGGAACCTTCACCTTTACAATTTCAGCTGAGGACCGGGAATCGCAATCGGGCACCCAATCTTTCCAGATCACTGTCTCGCAAGCCCCTGTGGTGGTGACCATTTCGCCAGCCACGGCTACCCTGCTGTCTGCCGGAACCTTGCAATTTAGCGCTCTGGTCAGCAACGCATCAAATGCGGCCGTTACCTGGTCCGCGTCCTCGGGAACGATTTCGAGCTCGGGTTTCTATCAAGCGCCGACGGTGAGCGGTAATACAACAGCAACCGTGACCGCGACCAGCGCCGCGGATCCAACCAAGTCCGCAACGGCGTCTGTAACAATAACGCCGCCTCCACTCAGCATAACCACCACATCCGTGTCGGGGGCAACCGCCGGAACTGCATACTCGAATCTATTGACCGCCACCGGAGGCACACCTCCTTATACTTGGACTCTTACTTCCGGCACGCCGCCAACAGGAATCGCATTGCAATCGAGTGGATCGCTCTCGGGGACTACCACTCAGGCTGGGCAATTCACTTTCACCGTGAAGGCGTCGGATTCCTCTTCGCCGCAGCTCACGACCTCGCAATCTTTCACACTAACGGTCAACGGACCTCTGCTCCCAGCAACTTTCTTCGGATTCTCGGAGTCGGATACGAATGGCTCAACCTGGCCCACTGTGACCTATAAAATGCAGCGCTTCTGGGATTCTCCGGGGCTGCAATG
>PLDC01000013.1 GCA_003134995.1 Acidobacteriaceae bacterium
GACACTTCGCGTTCGCTGATTATTGATTTCAGCAACGTTCCTTATGTGGATTCAGCGGGCATCGGAGCGCTGGTCGGAGCCTACGTCACGCGCCAAAATAGCGGACGAAGCCTCGCGCTGGTGGGCGTGAGTGAGCGCATTCACAATGCGCTCAAGGTTACGCATGTCGAACAGTTTTTCCGCTTCTTCGATTCTGTGAGCGCGGCAGAGCAGGACCAGGGTTAAGGGGATAGGGATTAGGGGACTGCTCAGACATTCCCTGATCCCTGGCCCCTAATCCCTATCCCCTAGCCCCTGACAACTACTTCCAGTTATTTTCAATCTGCGGAGGACGCTGCAGGGTTTGCATTACTACGCAGTACTGCTCGGTTTTTATCTTGAGCGCACTTAACTGTTCTGCAGTTGCTTGCGGTGCGCGGATTTCGAAATTGACTCGGATTTTCTGAAATCCTACGGGCGCCTCTTTGGATATTCCTAGCGTTCCCTGCAGATCCAGATCGCCCTCTACTGTTACGTCAATGCCTTCTGTTGGGATTCCCATGGCGGCCGCTACCATCTGGCAGGTGATCTGCGCGCAGGCTGCTAGTGCGCCTAACAGCAAATCTCCGGAGCATGCGCCCGTGCCCGCGCCTCCGACTCCTTTGTGCGCTTCCGCCTTATAGATCGCGCGGCCCAAGTCCACAGAGCACGAGATCGGCGCATCGGTCTGGGTTCCGCGCGCCGTTAACGTGATGATCGAACTTGACGGATCCTGGCGGTAACGGTCTTTCAATGGGCGCTGCAATGATCGAATATCCACGAATGCCTCCCGAAAGCTGAGGTATTATAAGCGCGCGAAGGCTAATCGGCAGTTGTCGGATCGATTACCGACCGAACTTGCGAGATTCGGTTAGCGGGGAAACCGGCCTGCTGGGCGTGCTTACGAACCGCTTCTTCATCGGGCGCCATGTACACGCAGTAGACTCTATTGTCCGTGACAAAACTCTCAACCCACTGAATTTCAGGACCCATCTCTCGCAGAATTCCGCGGGATTTCTGGGATATTGCGTGTAGTTGCCCTGGCGACAGGCTTCCAGCTTCGGGTATGTCTCTTTCGATCACAAATTTTGGCATGGTGGTTTCCCTTGTTTCCTAGTTCTTGCAAATTTGATTTGGAATCTCATCTTTCTTCTTCGACCCACCCGGCATGATGTGGAAAGCGCTCTGTGCCTCCCGAATCTGAGTTCATGAACCCATCTTCCCGGTCGCGGTCGGTCCCATCCCGCAGGCAAATGAGGAGGCGAACGCCAACGTCTTTTCGCGGCGCAGCCTCCCCTATTGTCGCTTCGACGTATACCTACCTCTTAGCCAATACCAGCGGCAGCGTCTGGCGGCCTTGTGACTCCAAAAGAGCTTGCCGCGCCAAGGCCGGGTTGTAAATTAAGACCTTCCCCAGATCTGCGAGCACGAGGGAATACACCTGCATGCGACCATCTTTTTCTTTGAGCAGCAGCGTGTTCCTACGGTTGGTGGTGTCGTTCTGGCCGCAGTTCATCAGAAATACGACCGGGCTACCCGATGCCGTTCTGACAGAAGCCATGACGATGGAACCCGCAGTCGGGATGGTAATCACATAGTCTCCAGGCTGAAGGACGGTTGTGTTCCATTGAATCGGTTGTACCACTGTGAACCTTCCCTCGTATGCGGAAACGCCGGCTTGTGCATGTAAAGAAACGATTGACAAGAGGCCTACGAACAGCGCTGTAACCAAAACTTTACTTCCTGGTACTTTCGAATTCGTCATGGGATTCTCCTTGCATTTGTCATTGAGCCGGGGTTACAGAAAGACCCCGCTTGAGTCGGGGTCTTCCTGGGCAATCTACTCACCTGCGCAGGTGACGTGATTGTTCCAGTCCACGTAGGCGCCCTGAGGATTTGTCCTCCAGGCCCAGACGTGCAGTTCAAAGAACGCGGGAATGTTGAAGCGGTTAGGGCTGTCAACGAATTGGAAGACCTGGCCGTCCAGTACTGGAGGGGTGTTGTTATGAGCGGCCAGCCAGGCGTCTGAAAAGATTATGTACTCGACGCCCACCAGTCGCATGGCGCCGTTGGAAGGCTCGTAGATCAGGGCTTGCGGGGTCGAGACGTCGAGCACACCGTCGAGCAAAGCGCCATTGACATAGTGCACGCCCATGGCCCCATGGTCCGAACCGGTTACGCAGCCGAGGAAAGGCGCGTAGCCGGCCTTGCTGGCGGCATTGACGTCGATGTACTGCTGCGTGGCGGTGCGAACGAGCTGAACAAGAGGGGGCGGGCTGGTAGAGTCTGGTTGCATTTCATGCTGCGCCAAGGCAAAGGACGAGAGTGCCGCGGCAACGAACACCACATACGCCGGGAAGAACACTTTGGTTTTCATTTCATTCTCCTTTATTCTGAGCGCAAATTGAAGACTGCTCCCGATGGGAACTTCTTGTGCTCTATCTCTAACAGCGCAATGACGGAGCAAATCTGATCATGGATTGAAAAAATTCTTTCTCGACGCAGAATCGCTTGCCAGGACCAGGGTCTGAGCGACCTCAGGTTGACTTTCGCTGCGGGCACCGCTACGCTAGCGCGCAACCGCTTGTCTTTTTCTCTTTGAGGCTTCTTCTTGGGGCAGACGTCCACCGACGGAATTACCAAGCTTTTGCAAGGCTGGCGGGGTGGCGACCGAGCCGCGCTCGATGCCCTGGTGCCGGTGGTTTACAAAGAACTGCATCGCCTGGCCCACTGCGAACTGCGCAAGGAGCGTCCCGACCATACCCTGCAGAGCACAGCGCTAGTGCATGAGGCTTATTTTCGGCTGGTCGGGCAGACGCTGCCGCAGTGGGAAAGCCGCACCCATTTTTTTGCCATTGCAGCCCAACTCATGCGGCAGATCCTGGTGGACTACGCTCGCCGCCACCGGGCCTCCAAACGGGGCAGCGGCGCCTGCATGCTTACCCTGGACGATGCCGTGGTCCTGCCCCAGCGCAAAGATGTGGATGTGGTCGCAATCGATGATGCCCTCAACGCGCTTGCTGAGGTCGATCCGCGGCAGAGCCGCATAGTCGAGTTGCGTTTCTTTGCCGGCCTTTCGTTGCAGGAAATTTCTGAGGTGATGGGGATTGCCACCGCGACCGTGCAGCGCGACTGGACCGCCGCCCGTGCCTGGCTGCATCGGGAGATTTCCCGGAGACCGATTCCCGGAGACCCATGACATGAGTTCGGAACGCTGGGAACAAACCAAGGAAATTCTGGAACAAGCGCTGCGGCGCACGCCTCAGGAGCGACCGCCGTATCTCGACTCAGTGTGTGGGGCGGATGCCGATCTGCGCCGCGAAGTGGAATCTTTGATTGCTTCTCACGAGGAGGCCGGAAGCCAGTTTCTGCATGCGGCCGCGCCTGAGGTTCTGAAATTCGCGCCGCCGAGTGCCCTTGCCTCGGGCACGAACGTGGGGTCGTACCAAATTATCGAGTTACTCGGCGCGGGCGGCATGGGAGAAGTTTATCGCGCTAGAGATCCCCGTCTCGACCGTGAGCTTGCCATCAAGGTGCTTTCGCTGGCCCTGTGCTCTCATCCTGAAGCCTTATCGCGTTTTGAACGGGAAGCGCGGTCGGCCTCCTCGCTGAATCATCCGAACATCGTCACGATTTATGAACTCGGGCAATTCAACGACACGCGCTACATCGCGATGGAGTTGGTGAAAGGAGAAACGGTGCGGGCGATGCTTGCATCCGGGCCGATTCCATTTCGCAAGTCGGTCGCGATCGCGGCGCAGATTGCCGACGGTCTAGCCAAAGCGCACGAAATTGGCGTGATTCATCGCGACCTGAAGCCGGAGAACCTGATGGTGTCGGCCGACGGAACGGCGAAGGTGCTGGACTTCGGGCTGGCGAAACTTCTGAAGGCGGAAGCTGCGGCCAGTTCGGATTCGACGACCGCGATCAGCGAGCAGGGAACTGTGATGGGCACGGTCGGCTATATGTCGCCGGAGCAGGCGATGGGCAGCGAGATTGATTTTCATTCCGATCAGTTTTCTTTCGGGTCGGTGCTGTACGAGATGGTTACGGGGTCGCCCGCGTTCCGGAGGAAGACTCACGCGGAGACGATGGCTGCAATTTTGCGCGATGACATAGAGCGGCTGGGCGCGCGAATGCCGCAGGCGCCGGCTCCGTTCATCTGGATCGTCGAGCGCTGTTTGGCGAAAGATCCGAAGCAGCGCTATGGGTCGACGAGGGATTTGGCTCGCGATTTGGCTGCGGTGCGGGACCGGCTGGCCGAGGCTCCTGCGCGAGAGTTGGAGCCGCGCCCTAACAATTTGCCTGTGCCGCGGACTGCATTCATTGGGCGGGAAGCAGAAGCGGTTGCGCTCGGTCAGCTGCTGAGCCGCGAAGATGTGCGGCTGGTGACGCTTACTGGTCCGGGCGGCATTGGGAAGACGCGGCTCGCGCTGCATGTGGCGGGCGAATTGGCTGGACAGTTTCCGGGTGGGGTTTGTTTTGTGCCGCTGTCCGCGGTGGGCGAACCTGGATTGGTTGCTTCCGCGATTGCGCAAGCGGCGGGCGTGGGCGAGACCGGCAACCAGTCGCTGCAGGAAAGTTTGAAGGAGTACGTTGGCGTGCTGAGCCAGCCGATGCTTCTTCTGCTCGACAACTTCGAGCACCTGGTTGCGGCAGCGCCGTTTGTGGCGCAATTGCTAACCGCCGGTGTGAAGCTCAAAGCTGTGGTTACGAGCCAGGCTCCGCTGCATGTTTATGGCGAACACGAATTTCCCGTGCCGCCGCTCGGGCTGGCTGATCCTAAGTCGATTCTGCCGATGGAAATACTTTCGCGCCTTCCGGCGATCGCGTTGTTTGTGGCACGCGCGCAGGCGGTGAAGCACGATTTTGCGCTGACCAAAGAAAACGCGCCTGCGGTCGCAGCGATCTGCGCGCGCCTTGATGGGCTGCCTCTTGCGATTGAACTGGCTGCGGCGCGGATTAAGTTGCTTTCTCCCGCAGCGATGTTGGCGCGGTTGGAAAGTTCTTTGAGCCTGTTGACGGGCGGAGCGCGCGATCTGCCAAGCCGGCAGCAAACTCTGCGCAGCACCGTGGACTGGAGTCACGGCCTGCTCAATGCCGCGGAGCAAACTCTTTTCCGGAGGCTCTCTGTGTTTGCCGGCGGGTGCACGCTGGAAGCTGTGGAAGCGGTGTGCGACGCCAAGGGCGATCTGGGCCTCGACATACTCGATGCGATGGCCTCGATGGTGGATAAGAGTCTGGTGCAGCAAAGTATGGTACAGCAAAGTATAGTGCAGCAGGCGGAGCAGGCCGATCAAGAGGCGCGATTCTTTATGCTCTCGACCATCCGGGAGTATGCTCGCGAACGCCTCGCCGGAAGCGAAGACGAATCTGTTAGTCGCCGGGCGCACGCCGCTTATTACCTTGTGCTTGCCGAAGAGGGATCTCAGGAGACGGCGGCGCATCCGGAATGGCTCGACCGTTTCGAGGTGGAGCATGACAACTTCCGGATGGCTTTGGATTATCTGATCAAAACCGGTAATGCCGAGTGGGGTTTGCGCCTGGGCGCGGCTTTGTTTGGATTTTGGGAAGCGCGAGAGTATCTCTCGGAGGGCCGGGATGCCATTGCGCGGCTGCTCAGGCTGGAAGGGGCAGCGGCGCGTCCGAAACTGCGCGCGCGCCTGGTATTCGCGGGGGGCGTGCTGGCCAGCGAGCAGGGCGATTACGTCATGGCGCCACAAATGTTTAGAGAGAGTCTGCGGTACTCTCTCGATCTGAACGATAACCGCGGGGTTGCGGTAGCGCTCAACGCTTTGGGAGTGAATGCTCGCGACAATGGTGAACTCGGCGAAGCATCCTCGCTCTTCGAGCGATGTGTGGAGATCTGGAAGGGTCTCGGCGATTCTGCCGGCACTGCGCGCGCGCTGAGCAATCTGGCCAGCATGATGAAGTCGCAGGGAGAATATGCGCGCGCCTTCCTGCTGTACGACGAGTGCGTGACGATGTTCAGGCAGGCCGGAGATGAGGCCGGCGTTGCGTGGACGCTGAACTGCCTTGGAGATGTGGCTCGCGAGAAAGCGGACTTTACGGCGGCGCGCTCATTTTGCGAGCAGAGTCTGGCCGCGTTTCGGCAACTGCGGGATGGATGGGGAATGGCCGGCGCGCTTGCCGACTTGGCAGGCCTAAGTTCCGATCAGGGGAATCTTGTTGAAGCGCGGCGGCTTTATGGGCAGAGCATTGAGATGTTCCAGCAACTGGGGCACAAGCGCGGAATTGCACGGGCGCTGGAATGTCTTGCGGTAAGTGCGGCTGCGCAATCGCATGCCGAAGAATCGTTGCATCTGGCGGGGGCCGCTGCTGCGCTGCGCCAACGGCTGGGCGCGCCGCTCACTCCTAACGAGCAGCCCCGGCTGGAGAAGGCTTTGGAATTTGCGCGGCGAAGCCTGGGACATGCCGCGGGGCTGACGGCTTGGATGGAAGGATGGTCGATGCCGGTTGAACAGGCTGTACGCGAGGCGCTGGCCGGCGACGCTGGGATTAAAACTTAGAACCTTGGATTAGTTTGCGGTGTCCGGGTCCATGAGGCTGCGCACGGCCGAGATGCGATTTGCCGGAAAGCCTCCGCGGCGGGCGTGTTCGCGAACTGTTTCTTCGTCCGGCGCCAGGTACACACAATAGACTTTATCGCCGGTGACGTAGGAGTGGAGCCACTTGATTTCCGGTCCCATGTCTTTCAATACGCTTACCGACTTTCTGGCAACTGCCTGCAATTCCGCATCGGATAATTTACCTGCGCCTGGAATTTCGCGCTCGATTACATATTGCGGCATGGGACACCTCACTTCGCGTTTATGGTAGCAGAAGTTTATTGGGAAAGTGAACCCAGCGTGTCGCGCAGCTCGCGGCCTTATGATGGTGCATCGTCGCGTAATTCTGCGGATGGGCGGGCGTAGGCGAAAAGCGGCCTGCTCGTCAATCGTTAGAGTATTATTGTTAGCCATCCGGCGGTGGTCACCGTTCGAGAGCAGAGGTGGGCGAGATGCAGTTTTCCAAATCGACCGCCAGCTTCCAGCTTTCAATTGCCATTGTGACAATTGTCGCAATCGGTTGTTGCCTGGTCCCTGCCGCACACTTGGGCGGGGTTGAGGCGGCTCAGCCAGTGTTTCAGCAAGAAACTCAACTAGCACCCCTGGCCGCGAGGGTACCTGTGCTGATCGAGTTTTTCCCTTCAGCGGAATGCCCCACATGTTCGGCTGTCGATGCCGAGCTCGCCCATATTGAGCGCGAGCAGCCAGTTTCTGCCGCGCAGGTGATTGTGATGAGGGAAAACGCGGACCTCATGGAGGAGGCTGATCCAAACTTTCACTATGCCTCCGAATTATTTTCAGAGCGCCAGCGGGGCTACCAGGAAATATTTATGAAGGACAGCCTCGGCGCAGCACAGGTTGTGGTCAACGGAGCCGTGGTGGCCAAAGGGAGCAGCAATCGGCAAATTGAAGGCGCTATTGCGGAGGCGATCAAAGAGGCAAACGTTACCCCACTTCAGTTTGCAGGAGTTAGGCTCCAATCGCGTTCTGTAGGCTTTACTCTTCGGGATTGCCCAGAAATTTCCCATTACGTAAACGTCATTGCAGCGCTTGTCGATCCGGTGTCCTCCGAGGTGCGAGCCGTTGACGGCAGCGTAGGTCAGCAGGGGCAGTTGAGCGGCCCGCGCAGCTTCGGAATCGTTGGCAGCTCGTTTCGAACAAAAGCTGTGGTTGGAAATCATTTCAGTCTTCCCTTTTACCTGCGAGGGGCCGGTTCCAATTTGCGTGGAGTGGGCACGGCCCTCGAAGGGAAACGTCTCGTCGTCCTTGTGCAGACAAAGCAGGTTGGACCGGTGATAGGAATTGCTTCGTGCACGATTCATCTGGCGACCTCCCAGGCTGCAGGCACTGACCGAGCGTTCCCAGCCGATCCGTGCCCGATCTCGGATTCGCTTTGAACGGATGCAAAGGAGCGGGGTCCGAGAGCATTCTCTCGAAATCCCTCTTGTTCCTCCCACCTTCGTTTGACTGGTGTTCTCAACCCTCCTAAGATGAATTTCCGCGTTTAAAATTTCTATGATTGGGCAGACCATCTCGCATTACCGCATTACCGGCCAGCTTGGCAGCGGCGGGATGGGGATCGTGTACGAGGCGCTGGATCTGGATCTGGGGCGCAAGGTGGCGCTGAAGTTTTTGCCGCCGCAGCTTTCTAGCGACCAGAATGCTCTCGACCGTTTTCTTCTGGAGGCGCGCACTGCCTCGGCGCTGAACCATCCTAATATCTGCACTATTTATGCGGTCGAGAAGGTGCAGCTTGAAAACGTGGGCCAACAGAACAGCGTTCAGCAGTCGTTCATCGCGATGGAGTTGCTCGAGGGCGAGACGCTGGACCGGCGGCTCGGTGCCGGCGCGATGCCGCTGGATCGCTTGCTTGATTGGGTTATCCAGTTGGCGGATGCGCTCGACGCTGCGCATGCCAAGGGAATCATTCATCGCGACATCAAGCCCGCAAATATTTTCATTACGCAGCGTGGGCAGGTGAAGGTGCTGGACTTCGGTCTGGCCAAGCTGGCGCGTCGTGAGATGGAGATGACAACCATCGGAGCGACGCAGGATTCACCGGCGCCGCTAAATCTCACGAGTCCGGGATCGACCGTGGGCACGATTGCGTATATGTCTCCGGAGCAGGCGCGCGGGGAGGAACTCGACACGCGCACCGACTTATTTTCTCTTGGCGTGGTGATCTATCAAATGGCGACTGGACGCTTTCCGTTTACCGGCGCCACTTCTGCTGTTGTGTTCCACGCCATTCTAGAACTTGATCCGATTCCGGCGATGCAGTTGAATTCAGCGCTGCCGCCGAAGCTCGATGAGATTATCGGGAAGGCTCTGGAAAAAGACCGCGACCTGCGCTACCAATCGGCTGCCGATCTTCGCGGCGATCTGAAGCGGTTGAAGCGGGATATAGAGTCGGGCCGAAAAGTTACCCCTTCGGCGGCGGGAATTTCGGAAAGCGGCGCGAGCGCGACGACTTCCGCTCCGGCCACAGTTTCAGTTGCGTCCGGGGCTTCGCACAGTTCCAATCAAACCTCCGCGGTCGTTGCCGCCGCAGGCCGCCACAAGCTGGGGACTGGCTTGTTCGCGCTGGTTGGCCTGGTCGTACTGCTGGCCGCCGGCTACGGCGTTTACTCGCTGATTTCGGGCAAGCACGCGCGCCCCTTCGAGAATTTCTCGGTCACCAAGGTGACCGAAACCGGCGATGCGGTATACGCGGTGATCTCGCCCGACGGCAAGTACATCCTGAGCCTGGTGAGAGCCAAGAGCGACAACGGTCTGGCCAGCCTGTGGCTGCGCAATGTTCCCACCAACAGCATGACGCAAGTGCAGCCTCCGGCCGACGTCTGGTACGCGCAAAGCGCTCTGAGCTTCTCGCCTGACGGCAATTATCTGTATTTTGTGCGCAGCGATCCGGGAACGCCCGCCCTGAAGTTCCTGTATCGCGTGCCGCTGCTGGGCGGCACACCGGAGAAATTGGCCGAGGACGTGGATTCCAGCGTCACGTTTTCCCCGGACGGCCGGAAGTTGGCCTTCCTGCGCTACGGCAATCCCGATCCAGGCAAGTTCCGGCTGATCGTGCGCTCCGTCGATAATGGCCAAGAGACCGTGCTCGCCAGCGGTCCGAACAGCCAGGGACTTTCCGATCCCGCATGGTCACCCGACGGCGAGACGATTCTGTGTGTCGTATCTCAGCCCAGCGATGCTGTGGGCGGATTGACGGCGGTGGACGTAAAAGCCGGGCAGCAACATTTGTTCCTGAGTTCCGCCGACTATGTCCTCTCGCCTGCCTGGATGCCGGATGGCCACGGCCTGCTGCTTCTGGATGTTGGTTCTGCTTCGAATTTCACACGACCACAAATCGTCTTCGCCTCCTACCCGGAAGGAAAGCTGAGTCCGGTTACGCGCGATACCAACAGCTATTCCTCCCTGAGCGTGGGCTCAAACGGCCAGGTGCTGGCCACCGTGCTTCAAGAAGACCATTGGAACCTCTCGATGATGTCAGCCACGCTGGACGCGGTCGAGGCACGGCCCATTGGTCCGGCAAACCCCACAACTAACTTCACCTGGACACACGATGGCCGGTTGGTCTACGACAAAGACGGCACTTTGAGTTGGATCAATCCGGATTCGGGGGCCAAGGGCGTGTTCCCGACTGAGCCAGACTCGACCAGCGGCGATCCCTCGGCATGCTCGGACGGCCGCTATCTCGTCTTCGATCACCACACCCGCGCGGCCAACGGCAGCCGGAACATCTGGCGCGCCGATGCCAGCGGTGGAAACCTCAAGCAACTTTCGAATGGGAAGCTCGCCGCGTATCCGGTGTGTTCTCCGGATGGGCGATGGGTTTATTACCTCGATCTCACGACCGGACATGTGATGCGGGTTCCCATTGATGGCGGGGCGTCGCAACAGGTCTCCGACTTGCCCGCCCGTCAATTCGACATTTCTCCCGACGGCAGCACGCTTGCATTTGCGACCATCGATCACGCGAATGGTCATGAGGAAAAACTGGCGGTGGTCGAAGCCGACACGGGTAAAGTTCGCACGTTGCTCAAGTGCGACAAGACTACGTTCGAGCTGATTCGGTACACGCCCGACGGCAAGGCGCTGGTTTACGTCTTCCGTGAGAAAGGCGTCGAGAACCTGTGGCAACAACCTCTGGATGGTTCGCCGGGAAAGCAGCTTACCTCATTCAAGTCGGAACACATCTACGACTTCCACTGGTCCTTCGATGGCAGCCGGCTGGCGCTGGTGCAGGGGCATACCGATTCCGATGTCGTGCTGATGAGGGACGCGAAGAATTGAGCGATTGAGTGATCGGGCCATTGAGTGATTGGAAATCGGATTTCGACGCCGCTGTGATTTTCAATCGCTCAATGACCCAATCGCCCAATCTCTCAATAAAAAAGGCGGCCATCGCTGGCCGCCTTAATTCGAATTGTTAGCTGCGAAGTGGTTTATGCACCCTTCACGTTCTCGGCCTGCCAGCCCTTGGGGCCTTTGACCACGTCAAACTGCACTTGCTGACCTTCCTGGAGGCTGCGAAATCCGCTGGCCTGAATGGCGGAGAAATGCACGAATACATCCTCACCGTTCTGGCGGCTGATGAAACCGTAGCCCTTGGCGTCGTTAAACCACTTCACTGTTCCTGTTTCCATGGTGATGCTTTGTTCCTTTTTGTTGATGTAGCGCTGAAACTTTGGAAGGCTTCTTCTGCAGGCAGGTCACGCGCTGGTTAGCGGAGAAACTGGGTACTGCGAAAGAATTCTAAAGTCAAACGCAAATAAATTTTAAGAGAATTGCCCTAAAAAAGCTACAACATTTCTTTACGTACAGATATAAGTGCGTTATAGATCAATCATTTAGGGGATGGTGGCCGCGTGCAGAGCGTCCCTTGGATTTGCCAGTTAGACGGGAAAAGATACATCATCTAGACATGGATTTTCGAAAGCTGCTGATTTTCATTGTGGTTGCGATTCCGGCTTGGGCGGGGATCGTTGAAGACGTGCGCACGACGCTGGCGCAGAATAACTTTTCTGCCGCTGAGGCGCAACTGAGTTCTTACCGCGGCAAGAATGGCGTTACGCCTGAGTATGTCGAGGCCTACTCGTGGATGGGGCGCGCCGCCCTCAGCGCTCGCGACTACGATCACGCGGCGGCGTACGCGAAACAGACCAAGGTGCTTGCGCTGGAACAATTAAAGCAGCGCCCGCTCGATGCTGAAACTCACTTGCCGCTTGCCCTGGGTGCGGCGATCGAAGTTGAGTCCCAGGTGTTGGCGGCTCGCGGAAAGCGTACCGAGGCCGTCGCCGTTCTGCAGGCGGCGTTGAAGACTTATGGCACGACTTCGATCCGCGCTCGATTGCAGAAGAATCTGAACCTGCTGTCTTTCGAAGGCAAGGTGGCGCCCGCGCTCAAGGGCGGCGAGCAGTTTCTTGGCTCGAAGCCGCCCGTGTTGGCCGAGCTTAAGGGCTCGCCCGTGCTGCTTTTTTTCTGGGCGCACTGGTGTGGAGACTGTAAAGCGGAGGCGCCCATCATCACGCAACTGCGGACAGAGTACGCAGCTAAGGGATTGACCGTGCTTGGCCCCACCCGGCTCTACGGCTACACCGCGCAGATTGAGAACGCTGCGCCTAACGACGAACTTGCCTACATTGACGCGGTGCGCCATCGCTTCTATGGCGGGCTGCTCGATATGCCGGTTCCTATCAGCAAATACAACTTTGATGTTTACGGGGCTTCGACTACGCCTACGCTTGTGCTGGTTGATCGAACGGGCAAGGTGGCCATGTATCATCCCGGGGCGTTGCCTTATGACCAGCTTAAGGCGGAGATTGAGAAAGTCGTGGCGCGCTAGCCGCGATTTCTAAATATCGCTACTTGCGGTAACTCTTCTGGTTAAGCGCAGCCGAAGTTAGCGAAAGCCCGGAGGAGGTGAGCCATAACGGCGCTTACGCTTTACGTCGAAGGGGTCGACGAAGTGCATAATCAGAGCAAGGCCAGCAAACAGGAACGGGAGCGCCACCCAGATTGTCACATTCAGGCGGTGTTCCCATCCGTTCATGTAGGTGTAATAGCCATGGTTGTTGAGGGCATAAACCCGCCCCTCGGCTGGACTGGGCCTGGTTGGCATATCGGGCCACCAGTACATAGAAAAGCTAACAAGGAAAAAAGCCGCATAGGCTAGCGCCAAGGTGACCATCACGACTTTCCAGAAGAGGCGCATCCTCAATATCCAACGTGATGACCATTGTGCTGGCTTCTGCCGCCTAGTGCCAGTTACGTCGGTTCCACTTCCCTGAGCGCTCCGGTCTTCACGTCGTAAATGAATCCACGCACCGGGATGTGCTGGGGAATCCACGGGTGTGATTTCACTTTTCTTACCTGCTCGCGCAGGTTCGCCTCTAGATCATCGAAGGCATAGAAGTGCGCGGGCTCGCTGGCGATTGCATTCATTTTACTGGTGAGGTGCGCGCGTAGTTCGTATTCCTTCACGCGCAGCAGGCCGCAGTCGGTGTGGTTGACGATGATGAACTCCTGCGTGTCGAGCAGGTGATGGGAGACAATCAGCGAGCGGATCGCGTCTTCGGTGGCAATGCCGCCGGCGTTGCGGATCATGTGGGCGTCGCCGGGTTTTAATCCCAGGCAGCGCTCGAACAGGATTCTGGAATCCATGCAGGCCAGGACCGCTAGGCGCCGCTTCGGCTGGACAGCCAGGTCTCCAAGGTTAAAGTTTTTTACAAATTGCTGGTTGGCTAAAAGAAGTTCGTCGGCGACTGACAATTGTTTATTCCTCTGGTTCGATATGTTCGGGCCTCGTGCGTACTTCAGCCTTCGGCCGCTGGTTGTTCTTCCAGTTTAACCGCTACAATCGCCCGGTGAACCTTGACGATACGATTGTTGCTATTGCGACGCCACCGGGGCGCGGCGGGATAGGAGTAGTGCGGCTTGCTGGAGCGCGGGCGCGTGAGACCGCGGAGCCGATGCTGCGGCTGAGGCACGAGCTTGAGCCGGGACGTGCTGTGTTTGGGGAATTGATCGAGCCGGAACGGAGGGCGACGACGGATACTGAGGAAGTCAAAGCCCCCACCCTAACCGCAAAAACCGCGGTTAGGATGGGGCACCCTCCAAGTCCCACCTGTGACGTGAGTCAGCGCATTGACGAGGTTGTGGTCACTTATTTTGCCAAGCCACATTCCTATACCACTGACGACATCGTGGAAATCTCTGCGCACGGGTCTCCAGTGGTGCTGCGGCATATTGTCGAAATGTGCGTGGCCGCGGGGGCTCGACTGGCTGAGCCCGGAGAGTTCACTATGCGCGCCTTTCTCAACGGCCGCATCGATCTTACGCAGGCGGAAGCGGTTCGCGACTTGATCGACTCGCAAACGCTTTACCAGGCGAAGATCGCGGCGCAGCAGCTCGAAGGAGCTCTGTCGCGGCGCTTGCAGCCGGTGAAACAGAAGCTGGTGGAGCTGATCGCCGTGCTTGAGGCAGGCATTGACTTTGCAGAAGACGATGTTTCCGTGCTGCCCGATGCGGCCATTGTTGAACGCATCGCAGCGGTGCGCGAGCCGCTCGAACAGCTTGCCGCTTCGTTCGCTTACGGCAAGATCGTGCAGGAGGGGCTGACGCTGGCCATCGTCGGGCGGCCGAATGTTGGCAAGTCAAGCCTGTTCAATCGCCTAGTCGAACGCGAGCGCGCCATCGTTACTGCGACTCCTGGCACCACTCGCGATCTGGTCAGCGAAACCGTCGCCATTGGCGGCATTCCGATCCGGCTCGTCGACACGGCGGGAATCCGGCAGGCGCTGGACGAAGCGGAAGCGATCGGCATTCGCAAATCCATGGAAGCATTGGCGGATGCCGACTTAGTCTTGATCGTGCTCGACGCGTCACAGCCAGCGACGGCGGAGGATGAAGAGCTTACGCGGCACACCGCGGGACGCCCGAGCATCGTGGTTGGAAACAAGTGCGACCTTGAAGGCAGTGCTCCGTGGTCAGCGGTCAGTGATCAGTCCATAGTTCCGGTGGTTCTCGCTTCTGCTCTTACAGGCGAGGGCATTGCTGAACTGCGCCGCGAGATTTTACGTCACATTGGCGGCGAAACTGGGGCGCAAGCCGAAGCTGGGTTTCTTACGAACGTCCGCCATCAGGGTCTGGTGAAAGACTCGCTGGCCGCGCTCGATACCGCTACTGGAGCCGTTGCGGCCAAAGTCCCGCACGAGATGCTGCTGCTCGATCTCTACAACGCGCTGCGGCCGCTTGATGCCGTCACCGGGGCCACCACGACGGACGACATCCTCAATCTGATCTTCAGTAAATTCTGCATCGGAAAATAAATTCGCGCGATGGATCAGGCTTCCTGAATGGCTTGCCCGGCGCGGGCGGCGATTAGGCGCGCGACTTTTTTCGGGCGGAAAAATGTGTAAGACGAGAATCGGGCTTCGCTTCCGTCTGTTCCCAGAACCCAGTACTGTTGCGCGTTGCCCACGCGTTTGTGCTTGATTGCGGCGATCTGGTCCCAGGTTAGAAACAGGTTTGAAGGCTGCTTCTTTGTGCCGAGGTTGAAGTCCGCGCCGCGGCTATCGAGCTTCACCCGGTAGTCCGCCATTTTGCGGCCCAGCTTCCACAGCCACGGGCACATGAGACCCATAGACAAGGCGGCTAGAGCCCATTGGAGGGCGGCAAATCCTCTCGCAACACTGAGAGCGCTGAGCGGAATAATCTGCGAAATCACGCCGAAGAACATGAGAACGGCGAAGGTCGCGGCAACCATGCTGCCGAACAGGGTGAGGCCGATCAGGATGCGGCTATTGCGCAGGACCATGGCGTGAGCGCGATTGGTCGCGATTTGAGAATTGATACCCGCGCCCGGTCCTGAACTCGGAAACCCTGAATTCGGAAAACCTGGATCCGGAAACTCTGTGGGACTCATTGGCACAGCCTCTTCATGGACTCAACGTGATCGCTGCGGAGCATCGCCACCCCGCACATCGGAGGAAGCCGCGCCAATCGATCAGATTGCAATCTATCAGAAGGTGCTGTGCCGCGCTACGCCACGCCCCGCGCTTTGATGACGGGCGTGATCGGGTTTTCCACCCCCGGTGTTGGACGCTCGGAATCCTTGACGATGCGTGCTGCCAGCGGCTTCAGCCACAGCAATGCCATGAACGCAGCAACCAAGTCGCAGGCAATCATCGCCCAGAAGACTTTGGTCCAGGAGCCGGTCCTTTCAAACAGCCAGGCGGCACCGGGAGCCGCGAACAGCGTGGCCAAGCCCTTCGCTGTGTAAACGATGCCGTAATTGGTGGTGGCCCATTTTCTCCCGTAGAGGTCGGCGGTGATCGAAGGGAACAACGAGTAGATATTGCCCCAGGCAAAGAAACACAGGCCGGAGAGCGCAATGAACCAGATCGGGCGGCTGATCAGCTGCAGAAGAGCGAACACGGCAATCGCTTCCAAAATGAATGAGATGAATAACGCGTTCTCGCGGCCGATATGATCGGAGATCCATCCCCAGAACGGCCGAGTCAGACCGTTTAAGATGCGGTCAAGCTCAATGGCAAGCACGAGCGCACTCATGCCAAACGCCACGATAATTTTATCGACGTGGTAAGACACCGCCATGGGGCTGAGCTGCACAGTCACCACGATGCCGCCGAAGGCCAGCATCGTCATCATCAAGTAAACGACGTAAAACGAGGGTTGGCAGAGCATCTCCCATGGCGTCAGGTCGATGGCCGATACCGTTAACTTGGATTTGATTTTCGCTTCTTTCTCTTTCCATCCCGGTGGTGTCCATCCCGCTGGTGGCTTAGCGAGGAATAAGGCTGCGGCTAAAACAACAACGCCTTGGATAGCTCCCCAAAAGATGAACGTGTGCTGGTAGCCAGAAGCTTTCAGCATGTTGGAAATTGGAATAATCGTCAGAGCCGTTCCAACGCCATAGGCGCCCGCAGTCAGTCCGACGCACAAGCCGCGATAATCCGGGAACCACTTCAAGGCGTTGCCGATCGTTCCGCCATAAACCATTCCGGCGCCCACGCCAGCTAATCCATACCAGAAGTACAAGCCGCCGAGAGTCTCAGACTGGCCAGAGCCTATCCAGCCTAAGCCCACGGCGATCGCGCCCACGCCGAGCATCAGGCGCGGCCCGACGCGGTCGACCAGATAGCCTTCGAATGGTACGAGCCAGGTCTCAAGCGCGATGAACAGCGTGATCGTCCATTGCACATCGACCAGCGTGGCATGCAGGTGGGATTGAATGGGTTTGGTAAAGACGGTCCAGGCATATTGCAGGTTGGCGACCGCCATCATGGCGAAGATGCCTGCGACTAACTGGATCCAGCGGTTCGGAATTCGGGAGGGATGGATCAGAGACTCTGGAGTTGCCGTGGATGCAGCCATTCTTTGGATCTCCGTGACGGCGCGTTTAACGTGGAGCGCTACTGCCGGAACTACAGGGTCCGGCATAGTCGTACGACTGCACCCATGCGGGCGTGAACTCGAGAATCTTTGGTTCGATAAAGGTGTCCTGTATACTGGTCCACTCATCGAACCACTTGTCGGATACGGAATTTAACACGCTTATTTCGGGCTGTCAATGGCCAGAAAACCCTTGTGGAGAGCCGCATCCGGCCGCTTGAGCGCGGACATTAGCGGGAAGAGTTAGGGGACGCTATTTTATGGATGACAGCCTTCGGGCTCAGATCGAGACTTACCTCACCCGCCTCGGAGGTTTGATCAGCCGCGGGCGTCAGCTTCAGGACAAATTGGCGGTCGACCCCTCGAACCCCTCGATCATTGCGGAGACTCGCGCCTGGCAGGAAGATTGCGGGGTGACGATCAATCAACTATCTGGAGGCAGCAAAGCGCATTGGCTTGCGCGTTCGTTCAGCCAGGGGTTTCTGATGCGTTCAGTCGACGGGAATGCGGCCGAAGGCGCGGCGCCTGCCGAGATCGTCACGCGGCTGCTTGGCGTGCTTGAGCAGGCTGTTGCCTCGCTCACTCAGACGGGAGAAGGAGCCGTCATTTCTGCATCTTCGGCGCAGCCGCCTCCGCGCCGGTTTGAATTCGTTCACAACGTCGAACTGCGGCCGGTGGTCGAGCAGGCTTTCATCGATAGCCGTCGCGCGCTCGAGCACGGAGAGTATGACCTGGCGATGCGCACTTCGTGCGGAATCCTCGAAGCTATAGTGACTGATGCGCTGGAGCACAAGGGACTGAGCGCGCTGATCGATTCAGGAGCGCCAGCAGACAAGATTGCCGATTGGTCGTTTGAGACACGGCTTACCGTTGCGGAGCGCGCGGGATTGATTCGTGGTGGATGCGCGCGCCTGCCGGCTGTGGCGCGGGCTTATCGCGATGAGGCTGACGCGGATTCGAGCGTGGAGATTTCTGAGCGCGACGCCCGAACAACCGGGCAGGTGCTGAATGTTGTTATGAGGGATTTGGATCCGGGGCGGTGATCTTTCGCTCCGTTAATCTTCCAGATCCTGGCGGAAAACTGGCTGTGAGGGATCGAGGCTTCCATCAATCACGGCCACGAGCAGGTTGCCGTAGGCGTTCGTGGCTTCGGGCAGCGAGGCGTAACCGCGCTCCCTTTGAAGCGCGCCGCTTTCAGAATAGACGAGTGTGAAATAACGGCCGGAGGAATACTGCAGTTCGAGCAACTTGTTCGGCATGTCGGGATCGCCTTCTTGTCCCAGCACATCCATTAAAGCCACAGTCCAATGGCGGCCTTTGGGGTCGGTGACGACCTCGCGCTCAACGAACTGCCACTCGTCCATGCTCCACAACGGCATATTTATTCCAGCAACTGCGCCAGCGCTCTTGCAACCTGAGTCCCGGTGAATGGTTTTGGAACCAGCAACACTTTTTGCGCTTTTCTGGAACGCAAGCTGACATCCGCTTTTTCCGGAGTGTCGCTGATGATTACGACCGGAAGTTCGGCGTGACTGGGATGGCTGCGCACGCTGTCGAAGAGCGCCTCGCTCATCTCGAAGGCGGAGCAGTCGAGCACGAGCGCGTCGGCGCGCTGCTCCTGAATCAACTCGTTGACTGCCGTGCTGTATCCCGCCGAGAGCACCGCATAGCCGAGATCGCTCAGCGAAAAGGTGAGTAGCTCGGCGATCTCCGGCGTGTCGTCGATGAGCAGGATGCGGCGCAATCGCGGGCTACTTCTTGCCGGGCCCGGTGCCGGGCAGTCGAGGCTTCTTGGCCGCGCACGGTTCCAGATCCATGACCCATATGCGCCCGCCGGCAGTGTAGTAAGCGCGTTGATCGTTCTCGATCATCGCACCCCAAGCCTCCAGCGTGCGCATGGCAAATGTGAAGCCTTCGAAGTTGTTGCGCGCGTGATCTAGCACTTCGTTGGTGTGCCAGTTGTTGGTGAGAATCGCGTCCCCCGGGTGCACGCGCAGCACAGTGTAAAAGCGATCGTAAGCCGCTTCCGGCCGCACGTCGCGCGTGGCGCCGCGCTTCTTGCCCTCAGTGACTATGTAACTTTCCTGTCCTTCGGGCTCGACTTCCGGGTCACCAGGATTAGTAGTGGTCGTTTCCTTGATCATACGGTCTCCGCTACGGCCGTGGCTTCTGCTGCCGAGGCCATGTTGACAAGGTTTTTCGCATCCGCGGCGTGGATCAATGCCTCGGGCAGTTCGACTCCCATCATGCGCCATTGCTCGTTGGCGAATTTCTGCAAGGTGGCGATGTGCTCGGCGTGAAGATGGCCGAAGCGTCCTTGCAACTTCAGGTACTCGGATACCGGGCGCATGCTCGCGGGACGGAAGCTGTAATCGAAAGCGCGCTTCTCAGGATTCCACTCCCACATAGGATAGAGCCCGCATTCGACGACCAGTCGGCCGAGATCGATCGAGCGCGGCGTCTCGTAGACGAAGCCCTTCTGGCAGGGCGTGTAGACCATCAGGTACGCGGCGCCTTTGTGATTGAGTCCCTTGCGAACTTTGTTCATCAAGTCGATGGGATAGCCCACGCTCGCGGTCGCCACGTAACAGTGCGGATGGCCAGCCGCCATCATGCGCGCGAGATCTTTGGGGAACAGTTTTTTGCCTTCTGGAACTAGCGGGCCGGGAGGCGAAAAGGTTGTCATGCCGCCATAGGGCGTGCGCGACGACGCCTGGATGCCGGTGTTTGCGTATTGCTCGTTGTCGTAGCAGATAATCAGGCAATCGTGATTGCGATAGAGCGCGCCGGAAATCGACGCGAGGCCGATATCGGACGCGCTGCCGTCGCCGGCCTCACAAATAATATTTGGGAACTTGCCCTTCCACTTGCCCTTGCGGATCATGGCTTCATACGCCGCCGCCACGCCCGCTGTAAAGCTGCCGGCGCTTCCGATCTGCGTGTGCGCCCACGGCACGTTGTAAGGCGTGCACAAGTACGAACTGTTCGCGACATACATGCAGCCGGTCGGTCCGACGAGGATGGTGTTGTCGCCGGCGGCTTTGCTCGTCATCCGGTATTGGATGGACGGGCCGCAACCCGCACAAGTGCGGTGACCGGGGACAAACGGCTCGCTCGACGGTAGTTCAGGGTTAAAGAAACGCGCTCCCTGGTTCGGGCTGCCGAGAATCGGCAGCAGCTGCCGTTCAACTTCTATGGTTGCCATATGAATTCTCCAATCGCGGGCCTAAGACCCTGAACTCTTATTCTTCGAACCCAACCCAGTGGGTGCGCTTTTCGATCTTCCCACGCCGCTGCGCATCCAGCATTTTTTCCGTCATCCAATAAAATTCTTTCAACACGATGGCCTCACCGCCCATGCCAGCCATGAATGACATCACGAGCGGCCGCTGCTGGCTTTCATAGAGAGCGGCGGTGACCTCGCCATACAGCACGCCACCGCTGCTGACGCTGCCGAGGCCCATGTTGGTCTCGATCACGCCGACTACTTTGAACTTGCTGAGAACTTCGCGCACGCGCTCGGTCGGATACGGCCTGATGGTTCGCAGCCGTACCAAGCCGACTTTCAAGCCGCGGTCGCGCATGTGCTGAATTGCGAACCGCGCTGTCACTGCATGGGCGCCTTGCAGGAAAAAAACCACTTCGGCGTCATCGGTCATGAACTCTTCGATCCACGGATCGTATCTCCGGCCGAAGATCTGCGCGAACTCTTCGTGCGCCTGCTCAATCACGGCCATGGACTCTTCCATGGCGCGCGCACGCTCGAGCTGCAGCGGCGGACCCTGCTCGGGCATGATCTGCGGGCCGTGCGACACAGGGTGCCGCGGATCGAGCGGGTACGGATGCTTGTACGGCGGCAGGAATTCGTTCACCTGGCCCTGGTCGGGCAATTCAACGTCACCCGTGATGTGCGAGACGAAGAAACCATCCTGACAAACCATCTGGGGCAGAAGCACGCGCGGGTCTTCGCCGATGCGGTAAGCGATGATGTGGTTATCGAACGCTTCCTGCGCATCGCAGGACCAACCCATGATCCATCCCATGTCGCGCGTCGAGAGCGCGTCGGTGTGCTCGGAGCCGAAGTCGCCCGGAGGATCGAGCGTGCGGTCGGCGATCATCATCTGCACCGGCATGCGGCTGCCGGAGATCGGCGAATAAAGTTCGTAGGCGAACTGCACGCCGACTCCCGAGCTGCCGGTGAAGACGCGCGCGCCGCTCGACGAAGCTCCATGCGAGATGCTCAACTGCGAGTGCTCGCTGTCGGCGACAATATATTCGGCATCGAGTTCGCCGTTCGCAACCATCTGCGCAAGGGCCATCATCGTCGCCGTGTAAGGCCGAATGGGGTATGCCGCAATCACATCGACGTCGGCATATTTTGCGGCCTGCGCCGCGGCGACGCAGCCGTTGATTCGAACTGTTTTCTTTTTTCCTGCTGTAGCCGTTGCCATATTCACTCCGATTTTAAATGTTCTTTGCGGGCCGGTCTCCGAGGTTCATCAGTTCTTGCGCCTGCCGTCCATGCAATCCCGGCGAGATCGCGAACGCGGTATCCATTCGAACTACGCCAGTATCGAAGTCCAGCTCGGGCACGCCTTCAAGGCAGCCAGTTGGACACTCTTCGATGCATACGCGGCAACCCTTACAGTAGTCGACGAGAATCTTGTAAAGGCCGTTCGACCGCTCTGGGCGCGCGATGCACGGCTCGGGACAAACGAGATAACAGTTGTCGCAGGCATTACAGGTGCCGCAACTGAAACAGCGTCCGGCCTCCTCGACTGCCTGCTCTTCCGAAAATGCCTGGATCACTTCGTCCTGCGTCTTGCGTCGGCTGGTTGGCGGCAGAAGTTCCTGCTGCACGCGCGGGAAGTGCGGGAAGTACGTCATGTTCATGCGATTCAAATCGAAGATGACGTCGACGGGGATGGTGCGGGTCTGCAGCTTTTCACCGCGCATCACCTTATCCAGATTGAAGGCGACGCGCTTGCCATCGCCGACTGCGTTGACGACCATCAACGGCTGACCTGCACCGAGTTGCACGATGTCGCCTGCGGCAAAAAAGTTCGTGTCGCCGAGGCGTCCGAACTTGTCGATCTTGATGGTGCCGCGCTCGGTCTTGAATTCAGCGGGCAACCATGCGAGCGACGAATGCTGACCGACAGCGATAATCACGTTATCAACGGCGAAGCGCTGAGCGGGAGCCTGCCGATCGACTGTGATCGGCGAAGCATTGATTGCTCCAGAAAATTTCGCCGGATGCAGTTGCAGAGCCTCAACCTTGCCTTCACCAATTACCGCGGTGACGGCCAGGCCGTGCAGCAGTTCCACGCCCTCTTCCATCATGTCGTGCAGGTCTTCGGGGACACACGGCAACTCTTGAGGGTTGCCTTCCACCGTGATCATCGTTACTTCAACCGCGCCTTGGCGCAGCGCTTCGCGGGCGCAATCGATAGCAGTGTTTCCTCCGCCGATCACGGCGACGCGAGCGCCGATCTTTACCTTGGACGTTCCCATGCCGATATCGCGCAGGAAGGGAAGTCCGTAAAGGACGCCGGTTTTATTTTCGCCTTCGGCTTTCACGCTGTTCGGTTCGGTGAGTCCAACGGCCAGCACGCAGGCGTCGTAATTCTTTTTCAGGTCGTCCCAGGTAACGTCCTTGCCGACTTCTACGTTGGTCTTGATTGTGATGCCAAGTTGTTCGAGGCGCTCGATCTCGCGATCGAGAACGTCTTGAGGAAGAACCCAGTCGGGAATGCCGCCGCGATTGAGACCGCCGGCCTTCGGAGATTTCTCCAGGATCGTCACTGCATAGCCGAGCCGCGCGAGTTGATACGCGGCGCTGTGTCCGGCGGGACCCGAACCAACGACCGCGACTTTCTTGCCGTTCGATTTTCCGGCTTTGACGACATCGTTGGTGAGCGCTTGTCCCAGATCGCCGAGAAAGCGCTCGACTGCGCGAATCGAAATCGCCTCATCGTACTTCCCGCGATTGCAAGCCTGCTCGCACGGGTGGTAACACACGCGGCCCGTGACCGAAGGGAACGGCATGTCTTCCTTGATGAGCGCGTAGGCGTCCAGATATTTGCCGCGCTTCACCAAGTCGAGATAGCCCTGAATTTTTTCGTTGGTTCCGCAAGCGTTGTTGCAGGGTGGAAGCTTGTCGCGATACACCGGCCGGATGGCGCGCCAGTTGCCGGTTGGGAACAGGTCTTGGCCTTTTTCCTGCGAGGGTGCTGGAGTGATCCCGGCGAATGGGACTTTAAGCCAATCGGGGATGTGTGTGTTTTTTGTCGACATGTAATCCTTCCTAAACGGCCACTGGATTCAGCGGCATGATCTGTAAGTGTTCGAGTGCCATATGAAATGCGGTCTTGTTCGCGATCATGGGCTCGATGGTTTCCACCTTCACGATGCCCGTAGTCTTGACGACCGCGGCGATGAGCGGAGCAGCGATATCGGGCGCAATCGATTTGTTGCGCTCGGCGGCGCCTTCGGTCGAAAGACGGTCGAGACCAAGTTCGCCCAGTCGGTAGTAGAGCCATTTGTGATCGGCTAAATGCGCGGCATCGACGCAGACAAGTTGCGCAAGCCGCTCCGCGCCGGGCACGAAGCGAATCATGTAATCGGGCGTGTAATGCGTGTTGATCACCAGCGTTCCGCCCGGAGGCATGCCGCGCATGTAATCCCAACCCTTGACCATGGTGCCTTCGACGAGAACGACGATGTTGGGGTGGTCGTTTTCGTAAGTCAGTTCGTTCTCGAGGATCTGATCGCTCACGCGGCAATATTTGCGCGTGGGAGCGTTCGTGCGGTCGGGATTATCAACGTAGTTTTCCATCGCCTGCGCGTACTTGCCCTCGATGCGGGCGGACGCGGAAATGGAATTGACGATGTCGCGGCCTTCTTTGTCCATGATGATGCCGCGCGTCCAAACTGTGAGTTCCGTGTAAGCCATAATCAAACCTCGTCGTTACAAAGTTGCTTAGAACTTTACTTAGTCAGATCCATCTGGGCACAAAGCCGCAGTCTTATCGGCCAAAGCGCTCGCTGATTTCAATTGCTCGTGATCACAATGCTCTGGATCGAGAACCGCCAGGAAATCGTTTCGCAAAACCGTGAAGGGCGCGCGACGGCGGCCATTCTGAAATTCTACGATTGCAGAGAGCGTCGCCTTCTTGCACAGGCTTTCGATGTCGGCGCCCGTGCAGCCATCCATTCGGACGGCGAATTCTTCGAAATCGACATCGGGCGCGAGCGGTACACGGCGGCAACAAAGCCGCATGATTGTCGCGCGCTCTTCCGCGCTGGGCTTGGCGAACGGGAGTATATAGTCGAAGCGCCCGCTTCGCAACAGCGCTGGGTCGATGCGCTCGGCACGATTGGTCGCCGCCAGCAGGATCACGCCTTTGACATCGCGCAAGTTGTCGATCTCACGCAGAAGCTGGCTGAGAATTCTTTGATATATATCACTGCCGAATTGATCGGAGCCGAACTTCGGAGCGATCGCGTCAATCGTGTCGAAGAACAGGATGCAGGGCGCGGTCCGTCTCGCCTTCTTGAAAACTTCACGCAGCGCTCGTTCGGATTCGCCCAACCACTTCGAATACAGTTGCGGACCGTCGATAGCGATGAGCGGAACTTGTTTTTCACCGGAGAGAGCGCGCGCCATCGCCGTCTTTCCGGTGCCCGAAGGGCCGGCGAACAAGATGCCGCGGGGCGGAGCGAGGCCAACCTGCTCGTAAATCTCATCGTGCATGTGCGAGTGCTCGATTACGCCGTCGAGCAAGCGCTTCACCTGGTTGAGACCCCCGATGGATGCGAACGTCGAACTGCTCTTCTCGATAAAAAATTCGCGGGTCGCGCTGGGCTCGACTTCTTTTAAGCCGGCGAGAAAATCTTCGCGCGTGACCTGAAGCGACGCGAGATCAGCAGAGGCAGCGCCGTCTGCTGCGAACGGAACGGCTGAGAGAAAGCCGCGCAACGCAATCATGCCAACTTCCTGGCCGAGCGCCTCGAGATCGGCTCCGACGAATCCGTGAGTATGCTCTGCGATCTCATAGAGGTCGACGTCGGGCGCCAGCGGCATGGCCCGCGTGTGGATTCTTAGAATTTGCAGCCGGGCTTGCGTGTTGGGAACGCCGATTTCTATTTCGCGATCGAAGCGGCCCGGACGGCGTAGCGCCGGATCCAAAACTTCGGGAATATTTGTCGCGCCGATTACGATGACCTGGCCGCGAGCGACAAAACCATCCATCAAACTGAGAAGCTGAGCCACGACACGCTTCTCTACTTCGCCCGCCACATCGGTGCGCTTGGGGGCGACGGCATCGATCTCGTCGATGAAGAGAATCGCGGGGGCGTGCCGTGCCGCTTCCTCGAACACCTCGCGGAGTTTAGCTTCACTCTCTCCGTAAAACTTGCGCATGATCTCAGGGCCGTTGAGGTGAATGAAGTGCACACGGCTTTCGGCCGCGACGGCGCGAGCCAGCAGGGTCTTGCCTGTGCCCGGCGGCCCGTACAACAGCACGCCCTTGGGCGCGAGAATTCCCAGGCGCTCGAAGATGCGCGAATGCTTCAGCGGCAGTTCGACCATTTCCCGCACTCTTGCGACTTCACGCTCCAGCCCACCGATGTCTTCGTAGGAAACTGACGGCGCGCGTGCCGCCGTTTGCTCGCCTTCGACAACGCGAATGTCGGTACGCGGCCCGATCACTACAGGACCCGACGGAATCGTGCGCACGACCTGGAAGTTCACCGCTTTAGCAAACGTTGGAACACGCACGACCGAGCCCGCAATGACCGGCACATCCAAAAGATCTTCGAGCATGCGGTCGGGTGCGATAGTCGCGGGCGCGGCTCCTATCCACAGCGGGGCGAGGCGCACGGCGACGGCCTGCTCACGCTCGATCAGCGCTACCGTCACTTGTTCCTGTAATCCGGCACTGCAGTTGCTGCGGATCGTGCCGTCGATCTGAATCATGCCTTCGTGTTGTTCGTCAGAAACATCGACTCGCGCGACGCCCAGCGTTCCGCCGGTGATTTTCAGTACGTCGCCAGCCCGGGCACCGAGTCGCCGCAGATCGGCCGGCGCCAGCCGCGCGATGGCGTGACCCACATCTTCGACGCGCGACTCAGCCACGCGGAGCGTGAGCATTGCGCTGGAAGGCGTTGGAGTGGTTTCCGTCATGGCGTGACCAGCAACCTGCTTTTGGCGGGCGAATGCATCGACGAGCGTCACCGTGTTCTGCTTCTCCATTTGATCTACGTTGATCGATCTAAGTTGATCTATGCGGGACGCATTCGTGGCACTTCAAAACTTATCAAGCACGATCTCTTCAACGTCTTCAATATGTCGCCGCATCGCTGCTTTTGCAGCCTCGGCATCGTGGCGCTTGATCGCAGCCATGATGCGCCGGTGGCCAGCGAGCGACTTCTGCGCGCGCCCGTCCACTTGCAAAGAGCGTTCGCGGGTGTCGCGCAGCAGATCCATGAGAATGTCAAGCACCTTCAGCACAACACTGTTGCCGGAAGCGAGCGCGACGCTATAGTGAAATTCGGCATCTTCGGCGACGGCAGCTTCGCCCTTCATCTGCTTCTGTTCCTGCCGCCGCAGAATGTCTTCCATCTCAGAAATCTCGTCGGCAGAGGCGTTCTTAGCGGCGCGCGCGGCTAGCGGCGGTTCGAGCATCTTTCTAAAATCCAGAAGTTCGCTTACCAGTTCGCGGCGCCGCTTCAGCGCGCTGGCAAAAGGATTGGTCACCAACTCGGAGGAAACTTCGCGAACGATTGTGCCTGCTCCCTGGCGAGGCTCGACGAGACCCATCAACTCAAGGCCACGAATCGCATCTCGAATGGAGCTGCGGCTCACGTGCAGCATCTCGGCCAGTTCCCGCTCCGAGGGCAGTTTGTCGCCGGGGCGCAGCTTTTTCAGGATCAGGCGTTCGATCTGCTGCGCGACTTCCTCGTAGACTTTGTTCCTGCGGATTACGTCAAAGTCCGATTTGACCGCACCTATCAATGTGAACTCCAAGTGGTCCGATAAGTGGACCAGCGAGAGAAGTATACCCCCGCTGTCAAGCCTCTCGCAAATATTTTGTGTGGCAGTGAGGAAGCGGCTCTGAATGCCGGCCAACTCGTGAAAGCGCGTGTCTCTCGTGCCGCTCTCACGCTTTTCGCTGCGACGCACGCTCCGCCAACAGCTTCGTGCAACTATACACAGTTCTTGTGTAGGGCATGGTCAAGCCGACGCACTCCCCCAACTCCACGACGGCGCCTACCAGAGCTTCCAATTCGATCGGCCGTCCGGCTTCGAGATCCTGCAGCATTGAGGTTTTGTGTTCTCCAACTTTTTCCGCGCCGGCAATTCGCTGATCGATGGTCACCGGCAACTCCATGCCTAACTTGTGGGACACGCCTTCCACTTCCTGCATGATGTTTTTGATCAGCGCACAAACTCCCGGATCGCGCACCATCTGAACCAGCGTGGCGCGAGTTAATGCACTGACCGGATTTAAGGAAGCGTTGCCCAGCACCTTTACCCAAATCTCGTGGCGAATGCGAGCAGTAATGGGAGCGCGCAAGCCGGACACGACGAGCGCTTCCGCTATGCTGCGGCAGCGGTCGGAACGGCTTCCGTCCGGTTCGCCGAGTGAAATGCGATTGCCCTCGATGTGTTGAATCACTCCGGGCGCCGTAATCTCGGTCGAAAAATAAACGATCGATCCAAGCACGCGTTGCGCTTCAATGGCCGATGCAATCACGCCCGCGGGATCGACTCGCTCCAAACGTAATCCCTTCCATTCGCCGTCAAAATTCTGAAAGTACCACCAGGGAATTCCATTCTGAGTGCTGACGACTGTGGTCTCCGGACCTAACACGGGTCTTAACTGAGGCGCGAGTTGGGGCAAGCCGTGCGCCTTCACTCCGAGGAAGACAAAGTCTACCGGCCCAACTTCTTCGAGCGAACCGACGACTACCGGGCGCGCCACGAAATCGCCTTCTGCACTCTTCACCTGCACACCATGATCCTGCATGGCGCGGAGGTGCGGCCCGCGCGCGAAAAGCGTGACATCGAATCCAGCTTGCGCCATACGCGCACCGATGTAAGCTCCAATTGCTCCCGCACCCGCGATCAAAAATTTCATCCCTGGTTATCCATAAGCGCGGCAGCGACAGCGCGCCGGCGGATTTTTCCGGTTGCCGTGGTGGGTATGCTTTCCACGACGTAGATTTTTTTCGGAACCTTGAACTCCGCAAGCCATTCGCGGCAGTGCTTGATGAGTTCGGAATCGGTGGCGCCGTTACGCTCATGCAAGACCACGGCCGCAGCCACTTCTTCGCCCAGCGTGGGGTGCGCGTAGCCGAATGTAACCGCTGCCGCGACCGCCGGATGTTTCCTCAGGATCTCGTCGATTTCGTGAGGAGCGATGTTCTCGCCGCCGCGGATGATGATGTCTTTCATCCGTCCGGTCAAATGCAAATAGCAATCGGCATCGAGGTATCCTTCGTCGCCGGTGCGAAACCATCCATTCACGAATGCGCGAGCGTTAGCATCGGGATTGTTTTCATAACCGCGAAATACATTTGCGCCTTGAATGGCGACTTCCCCGCGCTTGTCTATGCCGAGGTGATTGCCTGCTTTGTCCATGATGCTGAGTAGAAGGCCGGTGCCAACGCCGACCGAGCCCGCCTTGCGATGCCGCGGCGGCAATGGATTTGAGGTCATCTGGTGGGCCGCTTCAGTCATTCCATAGGCTTCGACGAAGGGCACTCCGAAAGTTTCCTCAATTTTGCGAATGAGTTCCGCAGACATCGGCGCGCTGCAGGAACGAACAAAGCGCAGAGACTTGGCCTCCGCCGGATTGTGCTGGGCCCGTGCGAGCAAAAGTTGGTGCATCGTGGGCACGCCCGAATACCATGTCACGTTGTGTTCACGCACCGTCCGCCAGAAAGAAAGCGCATTGAATTTTGTGGGAACCACCACCGTTCCGCCTGTCAGCAAAGTGGCCATGGTTGAGCCGATCAGGCCATGAATGTGAAAGAGCGGCATGATGCACAAAGAAACATCTTTTTCCGAAAGCGCGTATGTGTTCGCGATGTTCGCGGAGGACACGGCCAGGTTGAAATGCCGCAGCGGCACGCGCTTGGGACGGCCAGTGCTTCCGCTGGTGTGCAGGATCAGCGCAACGTCGTCGGCTGTCGGCTCGGTCGCAGAAATTCCCGTGGGCGCGCCTTCGATGTGCACAACGCCCTGTTCGGTCATCTGCACTGAGAAGGCTGGAATCTTGCGGTCTGCGGCGGCGCTGCGCACGAATTCCGCTCCGGCCGGAGGGCACAGCAAAATGCGAGCGCCGGTGTCGCCGAGGAAGAAAAGAAATTCTTCGTAGGGATACGCGGGGTTTAATGGGGCCGCGGTACCAGCGATGGAGGCCGCCAGAAAAGTCACAATCGCAGGCAAACCATTCGGCAGGGCGATCGCCACCGCGTCGCCGCGGCGAATGCCCAGCGAGGCCAAGGCGTTCGCCATGTCGAAAACCTGCTTGCGAAGCGAGTCGTAGGTGATGCGGATTCCGAGCTCGGGAACAACAATTGCCGTGTTGCTATCGGCGAAATGCAGAACCTCGAGCAGAGTCTGAACTGACTTCAGTGTCATTCGTTCATGCCTTTGGCGCGGCGTCCGGGCGTTCGCGCGATTCTCCGCACGGCGATTATAGCTTCCCCGCCGTAGAACATGTCGTGATCAAGCGCACAGTTGCTAGTGAACCGTGACAAAAAAATACGCGCTCATAAGGAGGCCCACGCCAATCACGACGGCTCGCATCTTTCCGGGCTCGGCCTTTTGCGCGTAGCGGGCGCCGAACCATCCCCCAACCAGGGAACCTGCGACCATCACGGCACACTGCGGCCACAATACTGCTCCGGCCACGATGAAGGTGATCACGGCCGCAGCATTAATTGCGACAGCCAGAAGCGTCCTGATCGCGCCCATGGCATGGATGTCACGCATCCCAAGCATCGATAGCATGGCGAGCGTCACAAAACCGATCCCGGCGCCAAAGTATCCACCATAGACAGAGAGTAGTAGTTCTGCGACGGAACTTACCACGATCGCCTGCCACGATATTTTTCGCAGATCATCGACGACCGCAGTCTTGCCAGCGAACGAGCGGATCGAATTGCCGAAGGCGAACAGCAAAGTGCCACCCAGCAGCAACCACGGGACGAGCCGCAAAAAAGTGTGCTGCGGAGTCTTCAGCAGCAGCAGCGCACCGGCCCAACCTCCGGCAATGCTCGTCACCAATAACGGGACTAATACCCGAAGCGGTGCGTTCAGCCGTTTCAAATAAGCGAGCGTGCTGGCCGCCAACCCCGGCCAGAGCGCGACCGTGTTCGTCGCATTGGCGGCCACGGCGGGGATCCGAATAAAAAGCAGCGCTGGGAAAGAGATGAAACTCCCGCCGCCCGCCACTGCGTTCAAGGCGCCGGCGATTCCAGCCGCGATGAGCAGGAAGATGGCTTGGCCGAAGTGCAAATCCATACGCATCAGCGACAAACTCCCGAGAAGAACCCGCACGCAGCGGCGGTGCAAACGAGGAAACAATCTATCAGGAATTTGAAGAGGGAGTCTCCTGCCGCGGCCGTTCCCATGCACCTAAATTGCCACCTGTCCCGCCGCCCCGAAAATGCTATAGGTATCGAACGCGTAGTGACGTGCATCAGAAAAATTTCTTGACAGTATGCATTTTTATGTGGTACACCCGCCCGGTCGAGGTAACTGGTCCGCTTTCCAGACCTCACCCAAATTCATTCGCAGATTTAGAAGTTTCGTCGCCCGAACGGACAGGGTAGCGCGCGGGCTGCTCGTTCGTGTGCCTTGAGGGAAGGCCCGCTATGCAGATTATTCCGGAGAAGACACAATGCGCTCGCTAAGAACGGTTTTCCTGCTGCTGGTCGGTTTTATGGCGTCAGGTTGGTTCGCCCACGCTCAAGGCACGGAACCCGCGAGCAAGAACGATGGGTCAACCTCCGTGAGCGCCTCGAGGGGTGCGAGCGCCACCGAGGAAGAAGTCAACGAGTTGCGTCATGAGGTCGCGGAGTTGAAGGCGCAGATGCGGCGGCTCATCGAGGCGAGCGCGCAGACCCAAAGCGGCGCTCCACACCTCGCTCTGGTCAACGCAGTCGCGAACCCCGCTCCCGACGTCTCGCCGGCCGCTCCCGCTACCGTGGCGGAAGTCGAAGCTCTGGCGACGGAAGTTAGCGCATTGCAGGACAAGGCTAACACTGCCCCTCCGATCACCGCCGGTTGGAACGGTGAGCACTTTTTCCTGAAGAGCTCCGATGGCAACTTCACGCTTATGCCCGTCGGATACCTGGATGGGCAATACACTTTCTACAACGGCGACGGCGCGCCTCCTGACACCTTTGCCATCACGCGGGCGCGCTTCGGTGTGCAAGGCAACTACGGAAAACAACTCGACTACGCATTCCTGTTCGAGACGGCTTCCGCGCTTACCATCCGCGACGCTTACATGGATTTCAAGCCTTGGAGCGCCTTCAAGATCATGGCTGGCCAGTACAAAGTGCCGTTCTCTATGGAAGTTGGAACAGCCGATACCTCGGTCGAGTTTTATAACCGCTCCATCATTTCCGTGCTCTACCCGGATGCCGGAGGAGCTTTCCGCGCTCCCGGAATCGATGTTCATGGAGATTTGGCACACGGCGCTGCGGAGTATTGGGTCGGCCTTTTCAACGGACAGGGATTGCTGACATCGGGAACTACCAATGAGCCTGAAGTGGTTGGCAGAGTGCGCTTTACGCCCTGGAAAAATACCAAGAGCAACGAGATCAAGGGGCTGTCTTTTGGTGGTTCGTTCGAGCATAGTCGATCTAAAGGTTTGGCCAATGAACTTAGCTTCAGCGGCCTCATGAACGACAGCACCTACACGTTCTTTCCGCAGTTCAAGATCAACGGCGGAGTTGAGCGCTATAACGGATTCTTCGCGTGGATGAGCGGCCCCTTGGGCATTCGCGGAGAATACGCTCACCTCTTGCAGAAGCGCAGCGATATCGGCTCATTAGCGCCCGGAGGCGTCGGCTTCAACACCATTCCCGGCGTTTTGGGCAACGGCGCCTACGTTTCAGCAACATACTTGCTGACCGGCGAGCGCGAACCGGAGAACGCCATCCCTCGCGTAAGGCACCCAGTGATCGGTCCCAATTCTCCGGGAGAGTCTGGAGCCCCAGGCTGGGGTGCGTGGGCTGTCAAGGCCCGCTATTCCTGGCTGGAAGGGAGAGCGAACGGCGCAACTTGCGATGCCACGACGGTGCCGGCCTGCCCGATTACGCCGGGAATCGTCCCATCGTGGAGCGACCATACCGATCAACTCACTGTGGGCTTCAACTGGTACCTCAATTACTGGGTTCTTGTGAAGTCAGATTTCAACTTGAATCAGCTCAAGGATCCAAGTGTGCAGGGCATTCTGCCCCGCAATTACTTTGTGTTTCTTGAAGGTCTTCAGTTTCGGTTTTGATAGTTTCGGTTTTGATCCGGGCCTCGAGCGCTTGGGATGACTATCCAGGCGCTACAGACCCAAGACCAATTGCTCTTGAACAGGCGGTTCGGCATGCTTCAGATCGACGGAGGAAATTCGATGAAACCGAAATTATTTTCACTGCTGGCGCTCGTCGCGCTCTTTGGAGCGACTCTCATCCTGAACAGTTGCGGCGGCAGTCCCGCTGGCTGTCCCGTCTGCGGCACGGATAAGAACGGGACCATCGGATTGATTGATGTGATGTACGTGCCCGAACACAACCCCAACGGCGAGCCCGGCGGCCCGTTCAATATTTTTGACATTAGCTGGGTCGATCCGGTCAACCGCCTGTACTACGTGTCGGACCGCATTGGCCTCGACGTTCCCGTGTTCAGCACCACCAGCGACATCGCTCTGTGGGCCATTGGCGGCGACAATTCCATTGCCGAGGCGGGCAATAATGCCAGCAGTTGCTGGGTGGATGGCACGACCGGAGAGACTATTCCTCCCATCACCACCGCGCAGGGCAACTACACGCGGTTTGGATGCAAGACCAATACTTTCCGCCTTCCGGGTTTCTTCGGTCCTAACGGCCATTTCGGTGGATTTGTTGGCGGCCAATGCTGTGCTTCGCGCTCCAATAATCTCAACCCGCTTTCGGGTCCAAACGGCTTGGAAGTCTCGGGCGATGGAAATTTCCTGTTCGCTGGAAATGGCAGTTCGGCCATGTTCGTTTTTGACCTGCTACCAATGATCTCGAGCGGCTATGCGTCAGGACCCCTGTTGACCGCTGTCATACCCACCGGCACGTCTCCCGACTATGACGGTCCCACCGGCGTCACCGGGTGCATGGCGTCTGCTAATGGAAGAGCCTTCTCTGATCCGAGTTGCGGCGACCTGCGCGGCGATGAAATCGCGACTACCGGCAGCGTTGTAACTTTCCCGCAAGACGGTTCCTCGCGTTATCTGGTTTCGATCATCAACGGCGACCCGGGACTTCCCTTCGTCAGCATCATTGACGTCACGGGGGTGGTGACGCGAGGCGCGAACGCGCCGGCCGGAGCAACTCCCGCGCAGATCGACCAACTGGCGCATTGCCTGCCTTACGCGCCATTCACAACCGCCGGCTCTCAGCCTCCGTTCAGTCCTGGGGGCACCGGCACAACCTTCACCGCGAACTACGCTTCGTGCATTCTTGGCCAGATTTACTACGACAATGCCCTCCCAACGGACAACACGGTGTTAGTGGATGAGAACAATGGTTTCGCCTGCCCCGATCCTTCTCTCCAGTTCTACGGTACGCCTGGCAACCCTGGCCCCCCTGTTCCTTCGGGCGCATCAGGCGACGCAGCTGGCTTTAACCCCGCCGTTTCTTGCCATCACGGGCCCATGCTGCGGAACTCGGCCCCCGGCACCCCCACGAACGGTATTTACTGCCCCACAGCTACGTCGTTCACAGACTGCTTCGGAGCCTTTGCGCCGGCAGGGCTGGGTGGGATGATCTATTATCCCGCTACAAACTCGTTCCTTTTGACCAACGGAAATGCGACTACCGACATCACTGTCGGAAGTATCGACGTCATCAATCCTCTCACCCCCATCACTGTCGGCGGTGCTACTCAATATGTGCCGACAATCACCAACAGTTTTCCGATATACAACTGCATGCCTACCGGCTTGAATCTCGGGCCTGGCACGGACGTCATGGTGGCTTGCGCTGACCATGACGGGCGCGCGTTCTCGCCGAACACCGTGATTATTAACGGCACCACCGGCCAGGTTCTCGCTACGATTAACAATGTTGGGTTCGTGGACGAGACTTGGTATAACCCCGGAGACAACAACTACTATCTGGGAGCCAGGGACATGCCCAGCGGGCCAGTTCTCGGAGTTATCAATGCCGGGACCAGAGAGTGGCTGCAGAACGTTCCCACGAATGGCAATGCCCACAGCGTCGCGGCAGACCCGAAGAACAATCACATCTTCGTGCCACTGCCCTCGGGGGGCCAGAACTGCGAAACGATCGCCGCTGACGGTTGCGTGGGTGTGTACGCCGCGCAGTAAATGACATGCGGGATTTTATTTCCAATCGGGAGCCCGAGTTCGCATTCGTGAATTCGGGCTTCTGCTTCTCGTGGGGCTAACTAGCGGACCTGCGTTTCCTGATAGCGCATCATTTTCCATTTACCGTCATGCTGAGTCCAAAGTTCGCCGATGAAAACTCTTCTGAAATGGAGGGTCGAGGTTCGTGGGAACTGCATACTACTCTCGTAGGTCACGAAAGCATAGTCCGGCCCGAGCGGCTGAACCTGGAACATCTGAAGCGTGTAATCGGTAAACATGCAATGTTCGACTTCGCCAAGAACATGAAGCTTGGCTCGCTCGCCGTCGCCATCGGATTCCACCGCCTGAAAGTCATCGGTGAGAAATTCCGCGTAGGCGTTTTTATCTTTTTTCTTGAACGCATCCCACGCGGCCCTCACCTTCGCTTCCAGCAAGTCAACCAGCTTGGGTTGAGCCGTTGAATTTTGCGATGGCGCGCTTTGTGATGGCGGGCTTGTGGAGGCTTTGTCCGCTGCCGCGGGTTGTTGGGCAAACGCGACGCAGGGCAGCACTAGAGCAACGCATGAACATAGCATCCAATTTTGCATCCTTCGCATCTGTTCTCTCCGTGACCGCGGGGAATCGTACTAGCCTTCAGACTGACAGTTCAAGCAGAGCTTACTATAGCCGCGGTGGGCTGTTTATCGAGAGCCTCTTTGCGAGTTTGCCGTTCGCCGGGCGCTCGGCTAGTATGAAACTCTGCCGCGAACGCGGATTTTCTCGAAACAATCGCACGCCTTATTGTGCGAATTCTGCCGAAGACTAAGGACACAGTCCGATGAAAGCAAGCTCGCTGGCTCTACTCGTCCCCCTCGCGTTCACATCATTCGGATTCATAGCCATGGCGCAACAGCCCGCGGCGTGGCAGCAATCGCAAAAGACAGATGCCGCGGCTGGAACTGATTTCACACGCTTCACCCTGGCCGGAAAGTTCGTGAAATCGCCACAGGGTGATGTCGCGAATGGTCCTACTCTCGCGCTGGATTGCGTCCCCGGCAAGGAATCTTACCGGCACAAGAGCAGGTTCGTCGGGGGGAATCTTGTGGTCGGTAGTCCCCTGAAGATTCACTACGTTGAGCCCGAAGAAATTCATGGAACGTCGTACTACCCGAAGGTTTCAATCCAATACCGCTTAGACGGTGCTAAGGAAGAAATGGAAAAGTGGTCGCCGGGAACGGATAAAACCTCAGCCCCGGTTCCTACTTCTGCCTCTATTCCAGTAGATGCGGTGAAAAAAATGCTTCGCGCACACACCGTTGAAATAACTGCTGAGGACGCTGGGGGGGCGCCGGTCGTGATTCAGTTTGACATGCCTAACCCAGCGACCGTCGAAGAAGGCTGCAATGTAGATGAGCCTAAGAAGTGAGATGTGATTCTGGTCAACCGCAATTTACACTAGCTCGAATTTCAATTCGCCCAGCTTTTCCAGGCTGCAAGCGATCTTGTCACCCGGCTTGAGCCAAACCTGCTGCTCTTTAGGCTTGCCCTGAATCACTCCCTGCGGCGTACCGGTGAAAATGATGTCACCGGGCTTCAACGTGATGACCCGGGAAATGTAGCTGATCATCTTCCGTGTGCTGAAGATAAAGTCGTTTGTGTTCGAGGACTGGCGTGTCTCGCCGTTGACGCGGCACTCGACCTTCAAATTGTCGGGATCAATCTGGTCAGCGGTCACCAGATATGGGCCGATCGGCGCGAACTGATCCGGAGTTTTGCCCACCATCCACTGCCCGCCGGTTTCGAGTTGCAGGTCGCGCGCAGTGAAGTCGTTACCGGTGGCATAGCCGGCAACGTAGGAGAGCGCGTCCGCCTCGCTTACGGCTTTCGCTTCGCGTCCGATCACCACTACCATCTCGGCCTCATAGTCGAACTTCTGGGCGAAATCTACGGGGAGCTTTATCGTGCCGTTGTGATGATTGAGTGTGGTGTTGAATTTGTTGAACAGCACCGGCTGCTTCGGAATTGGGGAGCCAATCTCAATGGCGTGCTGACGATAGTTCAAGCCCACGCAGATAATTTTTTCGGGTCGCGTCACCACGGGGCCGTATTGAATCGACTCTTCCTTGAGGAACGCTTTTCGCGCCGCCGCCGACTTGAGCGCCGCTTCCACCAGCGCATTCAGGCTGGGCCCGTCTTCATTCTGAAGCAGGTCGTCGATAGTCGCCGGGGCATGCATGTGCAGGATCTTCGCAGCTTCGCTCACATCCAGTATCCCTTTTTCGGTCTTTACGCCTAGACGGTATTCGGTCCCCTGGCCAGACTTCTGCGAGATGTTCAGCACGGTGAGTCCGCGCGCCATGCCGCGGGCCTGAGGCGCGCCAGGCTTGGTTTCTGCAAGTGCCGGGAGTCGGCTCGTTGTTGCCAGGGCGCAAACCGCTCCTGTAGTTTTCATGAAATTCCTGCGATTCTGCTTCATTGAAGGCTCTCCTTCAACTTTCCTATTTTTTCTATGACGGGAATGCCGAGAAATTATAGAGCAAATCGGAGTTGAAGAGAATGCAGCGTATCTCCAAAAAGCGCAGATGTGGCGTGAGGCTAGGTTGCAGAACCGAGAGCCGAGAACTGAGAACTGAGAACTGAGAACTGAGAACTGAGAACCACACCTACTGCAGATCTTTAGCCCTCTTTCGCACCGAGGCGAGCAAGGCTGCGGGCAGTTCGGCATAGCCTTCCTGCACAGCAAATTGCTGACCGTCCGAGTATACCCAGTCAAGCAGATTGCCCAGGGCGATCGCACGAGCGGAATCCGACGGTGCACTTCGCAGATAGATCCAGGTGAAACTGGTGATAGGAAAAGAATCAGCCCCGGGTGCGTTGGTTAGTGAAGCGGAAAAGCTATTCCACCGTGGGGCTTCGGTCGCCTCGCACGCCGCAGCAATGCTTCTGTCGGAAGCCTTGACGAACTTTCCGGCGGGATTCAGCACCGCAGCCTGGGGAATGCTATTTTTCACCGCATATTGATATTCGACATAGCCGATGGAACCTGTGCTGCTTTTCACCTTTTCAGCCATATCGGAACTTCGTTCGGCAGCCGTTCCTACGGGCCACTTGGGCGAAGGCGTGGTTCCAACTTCCGCGCGAAACTTTGAACTGGCCTTGGAAAGAAACTCAGTGAATACGTAGTTGGACCCTTTGCCTGCGGGGCGGTTCACCACTTGTATTGGAAGATTCGGCAAATCCATCCCGGGATTGAGCTTCGCAATTTGCGGCGCGTTCCAAACCTTCAGATCGCCGAGAAAAATTCCAGCCAGCACTTCGCCAGAAAGCCGTAGCTCTTGGTGGACGTCAGGCAGGTTGTAGATGGGAACGATTCCGACAAGCACCACCGGCAATTCGACCAGCCCACCCTCTTTCCGTTCTTTGTCTGTGAGCTGAGCTTCCCCGGCGCCAAAATCACCCGCGCCATGAGACATCTGCTTGATTCCTTCGGTTGTGCCGACCGTCAGGTATCGCATTTGAATGCCGGCGTTATGCTTGGCGTACTCCTGCGTCCAACGATTGTAAAGCGGTGCAGGGACGCTCGATCCCGATCCCACAAGCACAACTGCATTTTGGGCGTTGGCAGGAACACTGCGGAGGGCAAGAACGAATAACCCCAAGATCAAAAACGTCGAGACATTCCTCGATCGCTTGGACTTCGTACGTCCTGCAGTTGCGAGCATTACCCCCCCAATAGGCACATTAGTTGAATTCAAATCTATTCCATGAATACGAGAAGTGAAGATAACTATGGTAAGTAACCTTCTTTTCCACTGAACCAGGTCTTTTGACCAGCAACCATTGTCAGAGTTGGAACGTCCGAAGCTTGTAGGGTTTTGTTTGCGTCAGGACCGAAAATTTATGGTGTAAGATGCTCACGATCTAACTGGTCGAACGATATTTATGCCACTTGATAAAGTCGAAAGTTTGGCGAGTGAACTTTTGTCTGCGTATGGGACGGGCCAGATGGTTTCTGTTATTCCCTCCGCGCGTCCCGGTTTCGACCTCAAAATGGCTTATGAGGTTGAAGCCACACTGAGGCGGTTGCGCGAAGCGGAAGGACATCGATCTGTTGGCCGCAAGGTTGGTTTTGCCAATAAGGCCATGTGGCGGGTGCTGAAACTCGAAACCTTGCTATGGGCCCACATGTATGACGACACCGTGCATTACAGCGAAGGCAACTCTGCATCGCTCACGCTGGCACATCCGCGTTCGCTGAAGATCGAACCAGAGATTGTCTTCGGCTTGAAACAGCCAGTGATGGAAGGTTCTGATGCCGCAGCCGCCCTCGCATCTGTGGATTGGCTGGCGATTGGATTTGAAATCATCGATTGCCCTTTTCCCGAATGGAAGTTCGAAGCCAGTGATTTCGTAGCGTCTTTCGGATTTCATGCGGCGCTCGTGGTTGGCGAGCGAATGCAAATTCAGCGTGATCTGATCCCAGGTCTGGTGACTGCCCTTCCGCAACTTAAGGTGCGGATTTTGAAGGGCGGAGAATTCGTAGAAGAAGGATCCGGCAAAAACTCGTTGAAGAGTCCTGCCTTGTGCCTTGCGGAGATGGGCACCGCCATCGGCCGGAGGTTCCCAAACGAGCCGTTGAGCGCGGGGGAGATCGTCAGCTCTGGAACCCTGACAGGCGGACATTCCACGGAATGGGGCGATGTTTGGACCGTGGAGGTTGAGGGGCTGCCTTTGCCGCCGTTGACCCTTACGCTTCTGCCGCCGCGATAACTATTTATCGATGGATGAGGTCAAACGTTACGGCCCCGGCCGAGGAACCGATGTTCGTCAAGGATACGAAGCGTTCCAGTTTGTGATGGCCGGTCTTGTGGAAGAAATAACTGAGAGCGACCACGCCCGCCGTCTCACCAGCGAAGTTCATTGCAAGCATAGGAGTACTGCCGGTGAAGACTCGAGTTACAGGGTTCAGCTCCTGTCCGCCGCCGCGCAGGTTGTCGCGCGTTACGACGAAGTCAGCCGCGTTGAAGGCGGCAGTAGTGGCAAAAAGAAAAGTGTTTTCGCGATCCCAGAATCGATGGCTGGGAGCTTCTGGCAGCGTCGCAGGTTGCACCGTGGTGATTGCGGGAGTCGGCGTGAATGCAGCGGGTTGCATCGCCGCGGGTTGAAGCAGCGCGGCCGAAACTTCCTGGCAGAGCGCCGGTTGACACAAGCCCAGAACGCCCAGCAAAAGTGCTGTCCGAGGGTCCAGAATCGAGCTCCAAGTTTTCCGCATGACTTTTGTGTATATCGGCATTGGCCACCTGTACCAGTACTAACGCAAGGGCAGGGCCAAGCGGAATGGCCCCTCAGTGCTACTAAAGCGTTTAGAATGATTACTTTGGAGTTGGCCAGAGTTACTGGGGTTACTCTGCCGAGGTGCAAATAATTGCACAGAAGGCCGGATTCTGCAACTACTTTGAGAGGGACGCCAGTGCCTCCCGGAACAGCGAATCGAATGATCCGCTTTTTTCTTTGCCCAAACCATTCTTGACCGCGCTTGCCAGCGCCTTCTCGGCCAAAGGGCGCTGGTAGCCTAGGTTCATCAGCGCCGAGAGAACATCTTCTTCTATAGCGCTCATCGCGGGCGCGGTTGGGGTCGAGATTCCTGTCGCCGGGGGCAACTTGTCTCGCAGCTCCAATACCATGCGCTCGGCGGTCTTCTTGCCTATGCCCGGAATTTTCGTGAGGCGCGCCAGGTCATTGCCGCGGATCGCGCCGGAAAGTTCATCCGCCGCCATCCCGCTCAGAATGGTGATGGCCAGCTTAGCCCCGATGCCGCTCACGGTCATGAGCTTTTCGAACAGTTGCTTTTCAGCGGGACGCAGAAATCCGTAAAGCGCAATCACATCCTCGCGCACATGCGTGTGGATGTGCAGCGCGACCTCGGAACCAGCGGAAGGTAATTCGGAAAAGGTCGGGACGCTGATATTCACTTCGTAGCCGACGCCGCCAGTCTCAACCACAACTTGATTGGGATGCTTGGCCAGCAATTTTCCGCGTAGGTGAGCAATCATGTCAGTACCTAGTATCGAGTACCTAGTACCAAGTAGCCGCGCGGTACCCCCGAAGTCAACGATCAGGACTCGGCACTCGCTACTGGGTACTAGGTACTCGGTACTGTTCTTCAGACAACGAAAACGGCAGGGCCGACCCCCTGCCGTTTCGAAGAGATCCCCTACTATCTGTTCGCTATTTCTTGTTGACGGTTTTCTTCAGTTCGGCCCCAGGGGTAAACTTCGCGACCTTGCGGGCGGCAATCTTGATAGTGGCGCCGGTTTGCGGATTGCGCCCGTTACGGGCCTTTCTCTGCGATACCGAGAAAGTGCCGAAACCTATCAGAGCTACGCGATCCCCTTTTCGCAATGCGCCAGTAATGCTGCTCACGGCGGTGTCAATCGCAGTTGTAGCTTGCGCTTTGCTGATCTCACAAGCGCCTGCGATCTTATCGACTAGATCGGCTTTATTCATTTGTCTCTCCTCGCAGGTCTCTTTCACTTGCATACACAGCCGCACTGGGATAACAAAAGCTCGCGGCTGAGTTGGGAAACCTGACGGGACGTATTCTCCTCTCTCTGCGGAGAATGTCAACTGTGAAAATCCGCGCCGGAAGCCTGTTTTGCACTCCCCCCTACCGGAATGCGGCTGGAGACGCCGGCTGCGGGCGAAGTATGTTCTTCGCTGACCACCAGCCACTGACTGTCACTGACCACTGACCAGTGTTTTTCCTCCTTTCTCCACAGCACCGGTGACGCCTTCACAGCTTGTGCACAGGCCGCCCTCGTTTCGCACTTGCAGGAAGCTGGCGTGCTGGTGCAAAGTCAGATAAGACACTCTCAAGGATCAAAGAAGAAGGTTGAAGTTGATCAAGACAGCAGCAGAAGTTTGTCCGCTATGCGAAGGGACAGGATGGAAGACGCTTCCCGCCAATCCCGGCTCGCACAAGAATACGAATACGAGTACGAATGCGAGTTCCAATAAAGACCGCCGAGTCACCCGTTGCGATTGCCAGTTGCGAGCGCGAGCCGGAACCCTGCTATCAGCTGCGAGAATTCCAAAGAGATATGAGCATTGTGAACTCGCCAGCTACACGACGGATTTTCCCGGAGCGCACCCCTCGTTGGCCTTTGCCTATGTCTCGGCCGCGAAATTCGCGCAGGAGTACGATCCTCGCGCCGGGACAGGCCTTCTGGTTATCGGCAAGATCGGCACGGGGAAGACTCACCTGGCAGTTGCGATCATCAAGGAGTTGATTCTCAACAAAGGCATTGCCTGCTTGTTCTACGATTATCGCGAGCTCTTGAAAGAGATTCAAAATTCATATAATGCCGCAGTTCAAACCACCGAACTGGATGTTCTTCGTCCGGTCTTTGAAACCGATGTTCTGGTTCTCGACGAATTGGGCGCGGTGAAACCTACGGAATGGGTTTGGGACACGGTGAGTCTGATCCTCAATACCCGCTACAACAATAACCGCACCACAATCATTACAACGAACTTTGAAGATCAGCCTGCAGCCGGCGCCAATGGTTCCGGTTCTGCCGTCCGAGCTGCCACGCGTGCAGAAACCCTCGGCGACCGCATCGGGGAACGCATGCGCTCGCGCCTGCACGAAATGTGCCGGGTTATCAAGATGGAGGGTGAAGACTTCCGCCAGAAGTTCCGCAGCGCCAGCTTCCGGTGAGCTGCCATCGCGTGTTTGCTGGCAAGGAATCTTGAGCGCCTGCTACTATCTGCTTTTCTTACTAGAAGGGATCAATCATGCGCTGGTACCACTATGTCGCGTACTTCTTCGGCGGAGCTTTTCTGGCGAACGCCTTACCCCATCTCGGCAATGGAATTTCCGGTCACGCCTTCCAGAGTCCCTTCGCATCGCCGCCCGGGGAAGGTTTGTCCTCAGCGATGGTGAATGTCGCATGGGGCCTGTTCAACCTTGCCATCGGCTACCTGCTCGTCTGTCGAGTCGGCAACTTCAATCTGCGCGAGACCCGGCATGTGCTCATCCTCGGTGCGGGCATTCTGATCATGTCGTTCATGCTTGCACACTCGTTCGGGCGCTTCCATGGAGGGTTGTGAGTTTGCCTGCCCGGTCAGACGATCCAAGACCATGGCCACGGATCTGCACGAATTTTCACAGGTCAAGAGGACTCCCTGCTCGAATGTTTCTCCTAGGATCTGATTTATCCGTGAGAATCTGTGTTAATCCGTGGCAAAACAAGTTCTCCTTGCTAAATCCGCACTAAAATGGCTTTGTGCTGACCGAGCGGGTAGAATTCGCTGCTGAACGCGATGCGGAAATCTTCGCCGCCATCCCTGCGGCTCCGGCGGTATTTCTGCTTCGCGGAGAGGACGCGCAAGCCGAGCCTTACGTCAGCAAGACTGCCAACCTTCGCCGCCGTCTGCAACGCTTGTTGGGGCCGGTCGAAGAACGTACTAAGAAACTGAATCTGCGCGATCGCGTCCGCTCGATCGAGTACGCGCCGACCGGTTCCGACTTCGAATCCGGCTTCCTGCTCTATAAGGTTTTGCGCGAAACGTTTCCCAAGACCTACGGCAATCGCATGCGCTTTCGCTTCGCGCCGCTGATCAAGCTGCATCTCGAAAACCAATTTCCCCGTGCTTCCATCACCACGCGAGTGGGGCGCCTTAAGGGCCACAACCTTTACTACGGGCCATTCCAGTCGCGCACTGCCGCCGAGAAGTTCATGAACGATTCGCTCGACTTCTTCAAAATACGCCGCTGTGTCGACGACCTGCATCCCGACCCGCAGTTTCCCGGCTGCATCTATTCCGAGATGAAGATGTGCCTTGCGCCTTGTTTCAAGGGCTGCACGGACGATGAATATTCTGCCGAAGTAAACCGCGTGCAGGCTTACTTCGATTCCGGTGGCGAATCTCTGTCTCGCGAATTTTCCGCACAACGGGACGCCGCCTCGGCCAGTCTTGCATTCGAAGACGCTGCCGCGATTCACGTTCGCCTGGAAAAACTGAAGCCAATCCTGGGCCAGTTTCCGGAAATCGTCCGTCGCCTCGATCGCCTTTCGGCGCTCATCATTCAACCCAGCCATCTTCCGGACTCTGTCACTTTCTTCCGCATCGACAGCGGGGCGATTTTCGGACCGGTTGCGTTTTGCATCCAACCTGCCGAGCACATGAAATCACAATCCATGGAATCGCGTGTGCTGGCCGTTCTCGATTCGTTCCCCCCAGCGAAAGCCTGTCCCGCGCTCGAAACCATGGAGCACCTGGCAATTCTCAGGCGCTGGTACTATCGCGGCCGGCGCACGGGCGAAATATTCCTCGAGGATGACAAAGGTGTGCTTCCGATGCGCCGCATCGTGCGTGGGATTGCGCGTGTTCTGAGAGGCGAAAGGCCGGAAGAGGATTTACTCGAACAGGCAAAGGTTCGGGAGGGAATTATGGAGTTCCCAACTGAGACGAAAGAAGCTGAGCAAGAAGGGAAATCGCAATGACGAAAGGCGCAACGAAAATCAAAGATCCAAACAGCAAACAACTTCGCGAACACGTGCTCTACCTTCTCAATGGCGGGGGTGCTCACGCCAGGTTTGATGACGTCGTGAAGAACATGCCAGAAGAATTGCGGGGCGCAAAGCCGAACGGGCTCCCGCACACCGCATGGATGCTGCTTGAACACCTTCGCTTGGCGCAGTGGGACATTCTTGAATTCAGCCGCAACGCAAAGTACACGTCTCCCAAATGGCCTGAGGGATACTGGCCGCAGAAGCAAGCTCCGCCGGGTGCCGCTGCGTGGAACAAGAGCATTCAACAATTCCGCAAGGACCTGAAAGCTATGCAGGATCTGGTTGCGAATCCAAAGAATGATCTGTACGCGCGCATTCCATGGGGCGATGGCCAGACCATTCTGCGCGAGGCTTTGCTACTCGCCGATCACAACGCCTACCATCTCGGTCAGTTAGTCGACGTACGCCGACTGCTCGGAGCCTGGAAGGGATAGATCTGGCGGGGATAGAGAAGAGCCGCCGAGACGGCGGCGCCACGAAAAACTGCTCCACAAGAAAATCAAGCCGGCCCTTTCGGACCGGCTCGATTGCTTCACCAAACTACTCAGCTCTTCAAGGTGCCACTGTTATGGTGACGGGTATCTCGTTAGTGAGAGATCCGGAAGTTCCGATCAGCTCGATGGTTGTGGTTCCGGTCGGCGCGCGTCTGGTAGCGCTCCACGTGATGGTTACGTTTACGCTGCCGTTGGCCGGAGGCGTCACGGGGTTGGCCGAGGCCGTCGCCGATACGCCGCTGGGGAACTCGTTCACGCTCAACGTGACTGCAGAATTAAATCCATTCACGCTGGCGACAGTGAGAGTGGTGGATTTGCTGCCGCTGTCATCGATAGTGAAAGAAGAAGGCACCAGTGACATCGTGAAGTTCTTCGTTCCCGAAGAAGCATTCACCGTCAGAGTGATTGTGGTGCTGTGACTGGTTGAGCCTGAGGTTCCGGTGATTGTCACCGTCGCCGTGCCAACCGTTGCGCTTGCGGATGCGGTCAGCGTCAGAGTTGACGTCGCGCTGCCGTTCGCCGGAGGAGTCACAGGGTTTGTAGAGAACGCCGCAGTCACGCCCGAAGGCAGGCCGGATGCGCTCAAGGTGGTTGCGGAATTGAAACCACCCGTGCTTGTGACGGTGATGGTGCTGGTTCCGCTCGTGCCCTGAGTTACGGTCACTGACGTGGGCGAGGCGCTTACGCTGAAGTTCGGCGTCGCCGAAGAATTGACCGTGAGAGCCAGCGTTGTGGTTGCGGTCAGGCTGCCGGAGGTTCCGGTAATCGTGACTGTGGACGTTCCAGTGGTGGCTGTGGCGCTCGCCGTCAGGGTTAGAACGCTCGTCCCTGTTGTGGGGTTGGTGCCAAACGCTGCAGTTACACCGCTCGGCAGACCGGATGCAGCCAGCGTTACGCTGCCGCTGAATCCGTTCACGTCGTGCACCGTGATGGTGCTGGTGCCGCTGCTGCCTTGCGTAATCGTCAGACTGCTCGGCGAATCGGAGAGCGTGAAGCTCGGCGTCGCAGAGCCAGCCAACAGGTTGATGATCCCGGTCGTATTCGGACTGCCCCAGCCGGTGCAGAGATCGAAGCCCGTGGCTGCCGAATACTTGCCGCAGCTTCCGCTGGTTATGTCGTGGAAGTCGGTGCCATAGCCGGATCCTTCAGCGGCCGGGTAAATGATCGGATTGATGAATCCGATCGACTCGCCGTTGGATGCAGCCTGTTGATTCGCCAGAGCAAGGTAGCCGGCCCACATGGGCGCCGCAAAGCTGGTCCCGCCGTACTCGTTCGCCGTGCAAGTGGTTTGGTCAGCGCAAACGTAGAAGGTGAAGTTCGCGTTGGCGGAAACGTCCGGGCCGTTTCGGAGGGTCTTCGAACAACCGGAGCACCCATCCACGGGCGTTTGCCACGAGGGGATTGCGATACTGTCTGGGGAAACTCCGCCGCCGCTGTCTGCCCAGGCGGTTTCCGATGCCCAGGGGCCAGCTGCCTTGGTGGTGGTTAAGTCTGTGCCGCCGACCGAGACGATATTCGCATCGTCCGCCGGCCAGGCTTCATTCGACGAAGACCAGGCCGAACTGTCGCCAGACGCGGCGAAGAAGTTCTGGCCTTGCGACGCCATCTGCTCAAAGTATGGGTCCAGAGTGCTGGGGTCGGCAGGTGTCCAGCCCCACGAGCAGCTGATCTGCTTTGACAAGGGAGCATCCGTATCCGAAACCATCGCGCTGATGCAGTCCGTGTCGCTGATCGTCGATGCATTACCGCAAACGTACATATAGAGCATCGTGGTGCCTGGGGCCATGCCCATCGCCTGCGTCATGTCGAGGGTCTGCTCGGTGTCATCGCATCCGCCGCTCTCGGTGCAGCTCGTGCTATATCCGCCGGTTGAGATGAGAGTTGGAGTGTAAGGTTTAGTTTGACCTACGTTGCTGTAATACGTGTTCAAGTCGGCCAAATCGGTGCCCAGAAATTCGAACAGGCCGATCATCTGGCCAGTGCCGGTGAGCGCCGTTCCTTCGTAGTAGGCCGCGCGCATGTCGCTGCCTAAGAAAGAGGCCGAGGGGCCGGAGCCGGTCGTGGCATGAGACACGACCTTGTCGGGATCGAGTCCATGCGCTTTGGCGTAGTCGCTCTTCTTTACGTAAAGAGGATGCGGCTTGGAATCATTGTCCAACCCGGTGATGTGCCAAAGCTGGAAGGGAAGATCCACGGTGGGCTCGCGGTCAATCGCGAAGAAGGTGCGGCTTTCCGTGAGGTCTTGATAAAGGCCCATGCTTACATGGAAGGCCTTCTCAACGTTCGCCACGGTGCCGGTCAGTCTTAAATCTCTGCCTTTGATGTCTCCGCCGACGATTTCAAAGCCGCTGGCTTTGGCGAAAGCAACCAAGGCGTCCCAATCTTGCTGGCTGGGGCCAAACCTCGCTGTGAATTCCTGCGGGGTAAGGAACTTGTGATAGAAGGGGCTTGTAGGATCCTGAACTTCCTGCACGAAATTCTGCAATCCTGCGCGATCACTCAGCGGTAGAACTATATCGAAGCGCAGGGTTTGGGTTGCCGGGAGTTTCCCAATGAGCTGCGCCTGTCCGTTGGTAACTGCGTCGCGCACATGACGCGTCAATAGGGGCTGCGGTTGGGCCTGTCCTGGGATGGTAAACAACAAAAACACGATCACGCAGACGAACGCGGTCTGCGTGAGCAGTGGGGAGGTATTTCTTCTCATTTTCTTACCCTCTTTCTTTGATTAACGTTTGTTTCGGCTGTCAAGCCGTACTACAGGCCAGAATGGGAGGCATAGTAACTCACAAGCGGGCAGGTTATCTAGACTTTTTGAAATCTGTTACGAAAATGGAATTCCAGGCTGGGAAAGGACGGCAAAGCGTAGCGCAGAGTAAGGTTTATACCTGATCTCGGGACGTTTGCGGAAAACGCGACGTGACGTGATTGTCAGACGCAAGCAGGGGGATTTTAAAATTACCTTGCGGCGGCGGCATCGAACAGGTTTAGGAATTCCAGCTTTTTCTCTGCTGGCAGGAATGATGCTTCGAAGGAGTTGCGGGCTAGTTCACGCAGGTGCTCGTCGGTGAATCCGAAAGTCTGCTGGGCTAACTGGTACTCGCGCGCTAGCGTGGTTCCGAACATAGCCGGATCGTCGGTGTTAAGTGTGATCATTATTCCGTGGTCGAAATAGTTTTTAACGGGATGATCGTTGAGGTTGGGGCAGAGGCCGGTGCGGAAGTTGCTAGTGAGACAAATTTCGACCGGAACCTGACGCTGCGCGAGTTCTTCGACCAGATCGGGATCGTGGAAGGCGGTCAGGCCGTGGCCGACGCGTTCGACTCGAAGATTGAGCGCTCCCCAGACGGATTCAGGCGGACCGGTTTCGCCAGCGTGGGCGGTCAGCCGCATGCCGTGATCGGCGGACCAGGCGTAAGCGTCGCGGAAAAGTTCGGGCGGCGCTTTCTGTTCGTCGCCTCCGATGCCGATGCCGACGACTTCGCGATCATGATAGCGGACAGCAAGCTCGAAAACTTTCTGCGCTGCTTCCGCACCTAATTGGCGAACCGCGTCGAAGATCCAAAGCAACGAAATGCCGAAGTCGCGAGCGCCTCGGGCGCGTCCGCGATCCAGTCCTTCAAAGATGGCGGCGAAATCCTGCTTGCGCCAGAGGCAGACTCCGACCGAGACGTAGACCTCGGCGTGCAGCACATTTTCTTCTTTGAGTCGCTGCATCAGGCGGTAGGTGACGAGTTCGTAATCTTCTGGCGTGCGCAGGTGCTCGGTAATGTTCTTGAATGAGAGAAGAAATCCCTGAAAATCTTGGTAGCGGTAGAGCGCTTCGACCTCGGCCTGGGTGGGACGTTCGCCGCGGCGCTGGCGAATCTCGAACAGCGTGGCCGGCTCGATTGCGCCTTCGAGATGCAGATGCAACTCAGCCTTGGGCAGGAGTCGCAGGAAACTGCTCGGCGGCCGATCGGAGGCGGAGGGCGTCACGTCTTGATTGTAGAGTCTTAGGGGAAGATTTGCGAGGAGCGGCAATTCGGCTGCACTAAGAAGAGCGAGGCCGAAATGGAAAATCCCTGACGAGGCTTTGGTGCCGAATAACTGAAAGGGGTCCTTCGACTGCGCAGACCGATTCGCTTCGCTCACCGGTCTGCTTCGCTCAGGATGACAGAGTGCTTTTGCTGACGGCTGATAGCTACTTCTTCGCGAACTCGCTGCGGTGACGGCTGTAGAAAAAGTAGATTGTCAGTCCGATGGCGAGCCAGGCAAAAAAACGAAGCCAGGTCAGGATGGGCAGACCGGACATCAAGAGAACGCAAAAGAGCACACTCAACACGGGAGCAGCTATGCCGCCTGGGGCGCGGAATCCGCGATGCCGACCGGGGTCACGATAACGCAGGATGATCACTCCGATGGAAACCAGGGCGAAGGCAAAGAGTGTGCCGATGTTTGAAAGATCGGAGAGCGTGCCTATATCGAGAATGCCGGCTGGAATGCCGACGACGAAGCCGGCGATCCACGTCGCGGTGGAGGGCGTGCGAAATTTCGGATGGACACGGCCGAAAAGTTTGGGCAGCAGGCCGTCGCGAGACATGGAGAACCAGACGCGCGCCTGTCCGAGTTGAAACACCAGCAGCGACGAGATCATCCCCATCATCGCGCCGAAGAGAACGCCGAGCTCCACCCAGCGCAAGGTGTTTGAACCGGTGCGGGCTACCAGCAACTTTAAACTGTTGGCAACGGGGGCTGCGTCGTCAAGTAAGGATGCCCAAGGCACGAGACCTGTGAGAACCACCGCGACCGCAATGTAGAGCACAGTGCAAACAACGAGCGTGGCTATGATGCCGATAGGTAAGTCGCGCTGGGGATTCTTGGCCTCTTCGGCGGCGGTAGAGACGGAATCGAAACCAATGTAGGTGAAGAAGATAATCGAGCCGCCGGTGAGAATGCCCGACCATCCTTGCGGCGCAAACGGGTGCCAGTTGGTGGGGTTGACGAAGTGCGCTCCGGCGATGACGAAGGCAAGGATGGCAGCGATCTTGAGGATCACCATGGTGTTATTGGCTTCGGTGGATTCGCGAATGCCGCGCACCAAGACGACAGTAAGAATCATCACGATCAGGAACGCAGGAACATCGAAGCCGAAGTGGAGACCCGGAGCATAAAGGACATTTCCCTTTAGATCAGTGAGGCCGCCCGGCAAATACGCTGGCGAAATCCAGCGCAGGGCAGGATGCCAGCCGAACCAATCGAATGCTCCGACCAGATGAGCCGCGAACCCGACACTCACCGCCATGTTGCTAACGGCGTATTCAAGAATCAAGTCCCATCCGATAATCCACGCGATTAACTCTCCCATCGTCGCGTAGGTGTAGGTATAAGCGCTGCCTGCGATGGGGATCATCGACGCTAGTTCGGCGTAGCAGAGCGCAGTGAATCCACAGACGATCGCCACCAGCATCAGTGATAGCGCTAGGGCGGGCCCCGCGCCGGGCCTGCCTTGGGTTGCAGTGTGGCGGATGAGGTAGTCGAGCAGCGGCGCGTTGAGAATGGAAGAAGTATCGAACTTCTGCCCAGCGATCGCCGTACCGATGACGGTGAAAATTCCCGAGCCGATCACCGCACCGATGCCGAGCGCTGTGAGCGAAATGGGGCCCAAGGTCTTCTTGAGCCGACGCTCAGGTTCTTCCGAGTCCGCAATCAGCTTGTCGATCGACTTGCAGCAGAAAAGCTGGTTGTCGCTGGTTCGGACGGTCGCGGTGCGCGCCGTGGCGGTGGGGCCCGGAGGTGATTGGGACAAGAGGTAGTTGTCTCCTGAAAACAAGCCTTTAGCCGTTAGCACTCAGCATTTAGCCGGTCTGGTTCCTATCAGGTAATTAAGAACTTTCCCGGCCAAATGCCAAGCGCTTATTGCCAATTGCTGCCTTTACCGTTTCGACTGGCCACGCGCCAGCTTTTTCACCTTGCGCTTCTTCGATCCGCGGGCGTAGTCGCGGGGCTTCTTCGGCTTTTCCGCCTTGGTCTTTTTACGCGAGGCGCGTTTTGATTTCTTGCGTTCTTCTTTGGTCAGCGATGCTGTGTTTGCCATGAATTCCTTTTGAATTAGATAATCGTTAAATTGGGTAATTGCGTAATTAAAGATCACGGGAAACTCCCCGCTCACTCAATTCCCAATTCTCCAATCTACTACGCCCGCTCTAGTTGCGCATACTTCTCCACCAGCTTCTTCAATCCGAAGCGAGGGAATTGTACCGTAATCTTGGCTTCTTCGCCTTCTCCTTCTCGCTGGTAGACCGTGCCTTCACCGTATTTAGGATGACGGACCTTCTGGCCGGGGCGGAATCCGCGCTTGCCAGTGGGTTCTTCTACCGGCGTTTTTGGGACGGTGAACTTCTTGCCACGGCTCGCGAAAAACTCGGCGATGTTCTCGATGGAGTTGTAGGGTTTGGCTGGGGCCGTTGGTTTTTGTCGGCTGGGTTGACCCCCATTGCGCCAGCTTGCGCTCTGGTCCTCATCTTCGTAGGAGTAGTGGACATCTGCCGCATCGTAGGCCGCGGAACTGCGCCCTGCTTGACGGCCGAGGGCCGTTCCTACATGGCCTGTTCTCCCGTAGTCCGTCCCCGTGCGAGAGTTGCGGCGTCCCCCTAGTTCTTCGATCAACTGGATTGGGACTTCTTCCAGAAATCTCGAAGGGACGCTGGCTTCAGGCTGGTCTGTTCCGTACCTGCGGCGGTAGACGGCGCGAGTGAGGACGAGTTGATCCATGGCGCGGGTCATGCCGACATAGCAGAGACGGCGTTCTTCTTCCACGTCGTCCGGCTGGAGCATGGTGCGCGAGTGCGGGAACAATCCTTCTTCGAGGCCGCTGAGAAAGACCAGCGGGAACTCCAGGCCTTTGGCGGCGTGCAGGCTCATGAGCGTGATCTGAGAGCGCTCGTCGTAGTCGTCGGCGTCGGCGATGAGCGCGGCGTGATCGAGGAACTGGTCGAGCGTTTCGCCGCGGTCGCGCGAATCGGCGGCGGCGTTGACCAACTCGCGCAGGTTTTCGATGCGGGCGAAGGCTTCTGGAGTGTCTTCAGCTTCGAGCAGCTTGATGTAGCCGGTTCGGTCGATCAGGAATTTGAGTAGGTCGGCGGTGCTCACCGTAGGAGCGGGGAACGGACTTGCAGTTTCCGCATCGGCGGCGGCAAGTGCGCTTTCATTCTCGAATACCGCTGGCGGTTTGTTGGCTGCGCCTTCGCTGGCAATGCTTGCTTCGTCGTTCACACCGTACGCTCCGCCGAAATCGAAGGCCGTGTTTTCGAACTCGGAGGGATCGAATGCTGCTGCGTCGTCATCACTGGAGTTCGCCGAGATGGAATCGACAGATTCTGGCTCTTCTGCAAACTCGGGCGAAGAGGCCCTCGTCCCACTTGCCTCTGCGCTTTCTTCTGTGAGGTGCTCCGCAAAAGTTCCCGCTAACATCGCCTGCGCATCCCTGACCAACTGTTGAAAGCTCTTCAGCGCCGCTAGCGCCCGCTGCGGCAGAAGTTGGCGGCGAATCGCTTCGCCCAATGCGCCCCACAGAGACAATCCTGTCTCTAGCGCGAGCCGCTCGAGAGTATCGATGGTGCCTTTGCCGATGCCGCGCGTCGGAGTGTTGATGACGCGAAGGAGCGAGATCGAGTCGTCCGGGTTTTGGATGACTTTCAGATAAGAGATCATGTCTTTGATCTCGGAGCGTTCGTAGAAGGAAAATCCGCCGACGACTTTATATTTCAGTCCGTAGCGGCGCATGGCTTCTTCAAACAGGCGCGACTGGGAATTCGTGCGGTAGAGCACGGCAGCGCGCGGAGTTTCGCCGCCCGAGTTTTCAGCACGACCGGCCTCGCGCAGATATTTTGCGATGTGATCGGCGGCGAAAAGCGCCTCGTTTTCTCCGTCGGGGGCCTCGTAGTACCCGAGCTTGGTGCCGCCCTGGCGTGACGTCCAAAGATTCTTGCCCTTGCGGCGGACGTTATTTGCCACGACCGTCGATGCCGCCTGCAAAATATTTTGCGTGGACCGGTAATTCTGTTCGAGGCGAATGATCTTGGCTTCGGGAAAATCTTTTTCGAATTCGAGAATGTTTCGGATATCGGCGCCGCGCCAGGAGTAAATCGACTGATCTTCATCGCCGACCGCGCAAACGTTATGGCGCGTTCCAGCGAGCATGCGCATGAGTTCGTATTGCGGACGGTTCGTATCCTGATATTCGTCGATCAGCAGATATTGAAATCGGCGATTGTAATACTCACGCACCGGCGCGGCAGTTTTGAGCAGTCGTGTGGCCTCAAGAAGCAGGTCGTCGAAATCCAGCGCGTTGGCTTTGCGCAACTCCTTGCGGTATTCCTCGAACAGGTGCGCGATCTTTTCTGTCTTGGGATCGGCGGATTGAAGGTAAAGCTCCTGCGGATCAAGCATGTGATTCTTCGCCCACGAGATGCGCGACAGCACGATGCGCGGCGTGAGTTGCTTGTCGTCGAGGCCGAGGCGTTTCATGATGCTTTTGACGACGGATTGCATGTCGCTCTCGTCGTAGATGACGAATTTCTTGGTGTGGCCGATTGGCGGTTTGCCGGGCGTGGCCGAGGGAATTTGCAAGGCTTCGATATCGCGGCGAAGAACTCGCACGCAGAAAGAATGAAACGTCGAGATGACCGGCTTGGCGATGCTGAGCCCGCCCACAAGTTTTTCGACGCGCTCGCCCATTTCGGCGGCGGCTTTGTTGGTGAAGGTCATCGCCAGAATGGATTCCGGCATCACGCCCATGTGTTCGATCAGATAGGCAATGCGGTAGGTGATGACGCGCGTCTTGCCGCTGCCCGCGCCGGCGAGGATGAGCACTGGGCCCTCGGTGGTTTCGACGGCCTCGCGCTGCTGCGGGTTAAGTTGATCGAGAAAAGACAATGCGGAAGTGGCTCCGGAGGTGATGGATCAATTTTACAGGGGATTCGGAATTTGCGATTGTTCAGAGTTTGTCCCTTTTCGGAACGCACAGATTAGTATTTCACCTAAGGCTATGATCATTCCTACGAATCGGGAATAGACTCGTTGTCAGGGCCCGTGGTGTAACGGCAACACAGCACCCTGCGACGGTGGCAGATGCGGGTTCGAGTCCCGTCGGGTCCACCTTCCCGTTTCTTGGGAGGCGGGTTCTGTGGGGAGCGAACGCAGGGATAGCTTCCCTACAAAAGTAACTTGACTGCAGCACTGGGTAACCTATACTGAAACTGTCGCAGGGTGCTGTAATGCCCAGATTCAATTGGCCCCGAGCAATCGGGGCCTTCGTTTGTCCGGAAGAAATCACACCCACGCGCCCATCAGATGTCCAATGCTGCCGCGCACGAGCAGTCCATCTTTACGGTCTTTGAAGTAGCGCTCGTTGAGTTCCTTGCCTTGGAGAAAATCGGTACGGTGAAATCCCATCGCCTTCAGTTCGTCCTGTAATTTTTCAGGATTGAAGAATAGTTGGAACGGCTCGCCATATCTGGCCACACGTGCCGACAGAGCATCGAGCGCCTGTCTCTGCCCCGCGTTCAGCAGCACAGGGTCGACTGCAAAATCAAACACTACTCCGCTGCCTGCAGGCATCTTGGCGATGAAACTTAGAGTGGCCATGCACGCATCGCGCGTTAGATAAGGAGTCACGCCCAGCCACGAGAAAAACGCCGCGGCTTTTGCGTTGAATCCCGAGTGCGCAAATCCATCAGCCAGGGTTTCTCGCTCGAAGTCGATTGGGACGAAGGTCAAAGATGGCGGGATAGCAATGCCTGCGCTCTCTAATTGTTCGCGCTTCCATGCCTGCGTTGCGGGATGGTCCACTTCGAAAACTCGGAGTTCCGCGTGAGGGTTGCGGTAGGCAAAAGTATCGAGCCCCGCGCCGAGGACAACATATTGCATCACCCCGTGCCCCACGGCACGGGCTAGCTCGTCTTCGGCGTAACGGCTGCGCGCCGCCATGAAGGCGCGGAATGCGCGAGAGAAAGCATGGTGCTCTTTTGGATTGGACCGAAGTTCTTCTGCGGCTTCTGAACCGATGATGCGCAATGCAAAAGGGTCGTCGAACACGCGAGGCAAGTCGAGAAGTTGGTGGGCAGCCCGTCGGACTGCCACTCGCTGCGCGGTTCTGCTGAAGGTTCGCTCTTGCATTAGCGGGGTTAGGCCCTACTCCGAAGTTTGCGTCGGGGCAAGCCTGCATTCCTCACAAGGGCAAACTTCGCGCAGAAATTTCCACGAGTAAATGCCGAGGTCGTGATCGTCGTTCCACTTAAAACGGATGGCGTACTTGCCCATGCCTTCGGCAGAAACTGGTCTCGCCGCGGCTTTAAACATGGGCAACGCGCCGGGCGCAAGTTTGGGTGGTTCGCCAGGCTTGCGTCCAGATTTGCCACGCTCTTCATTGCACATCGCGCAAGGGCAGGCATCGCGGAGGAACACGAAATCGTAGTGCGAAATGTGACCGTCCGCCCATTCGATATCCATACCCGTGCCGGTGGTTAAGTTCACCTTCACTGATTTGGGGTCTGTGGCCGCGGTGGGCGACTGAAGCGGGGACTGCATACGTTCAGTATCGCATACGAACGCGGAGGGTTTGAGGAAGGATCGAGCTAGTGGGCGGCGGTAGAGGCAGACTTGGGACTAGTCGCGACACCGAGGACGAAACCGCCGAGCGCCCCAGCGAGAATCCCCATCAAGGCCAGCACGAGCGCGCTTTCTACCAAAGTTACTTTCCCACGACTAGCCATAAGTTCCCCCTGTTTTCGCTCAAAGACAGCTCCATTCTACCTCACCCCGTCAACGCGGACGGCCTTACTTCAGACTCCCGACTTATTATTTGCGGTCTTGAAGAACGCCGCCAGGAACAGCAGGCCGAACAATACATCGACGCCGCCAAGCGCCAGATCCTGCGGGTGGAGCCGCCGTTGAAGATAGAGCACGACCAGAGTAGCGCCGTAGCCAAACTTCTCGAGTACTGACGGAATCATTATCGGCCGGAGGCGAATTGGGTCTGTGGCGATTACGAAGAATACGATCTGAAAGGCGAGACCAACGCCGGCGAAGCCGTAGTAAAACGCGGGATGGGTGATCGGCGGCGGATCGTTGCGGCCGATCGTGTCGAAGATGAAATAGAGAGGCGTGAGAATCAACACGCCCCAGATGCCGGCGATGAAAAATACGATCCTGGCAAATTTCATGTTCCGTCTATCTTCGTCGCGATTATTCGCCGCCGACCGTTAGGCCGTCAATGCGCAGCGTTGGCGAGGCGACTGATCCGCGGAACTCGAGATCGTTCGCGATTTCGGAGATATTGAAAAAGATTTCCTTCAGGTTCCCGGCGACGGTGATTTCTTCGACAGGGTAAGCAAATTCTCCGCCGGAAATCCACAAGCCCGAAGCGCCGCGAGAGTAATCGCCCGTCACCAGGTTCGCGCCATGGCCGAGGAACTCGGTGACGTAGAGTCCTTCTTTGATCTCAGAAATCAACTGCTTCGGCGTTCGGGTTCCCGCTTGCAGAAAGTAGTTGCCGGGGCCGATGCCGGGTGTGCCAGCGAGTCCGCGGGACGCGTTCCCGGTCGTCTTCAATCCTAGCTTTTTCGCGGTGTAAGTATTCATCAGGTAAGAACTCAGCACGCCATTCTCGATGACCACCGTGCGCCGCGTGGGCACGCCTTCGCCATCGAACGGACTGGTGCCGAAGCCGCCGGGGATGGTGCCGTCGTCGATGATGGTGACGTTGTCGCCGGCGATTTTCTGTCCCAACTTGCCGGCTAGAAACGAAGCTCCGCGATACACCGAGTCGCCGTTGATGCCTTCGAAGATGTGTTCGAGGATCGATGTGGCAACCATGGGATCGAAGATGATGGGCACTTGCGCGGTCTTGGCTTTACGCGCACCGAGGCGGCGCAGCGTGCGTTCGGCCGCAACCTTGCCGACATGCTCGGGTGATTCGAGTTTCGAGAGCATGCGCGCAACCGAGAACCAATAGTCGCGCTGCATCGCTCCATTTTCGGTTTGCGCAATGGGAACGGCGGAGACCGAGCAATAAGACCGGCGGAACTCGCCAACGAAGCCATGCGAGTTGGCCAGGATTTTGTGGCCAGTAGCGGCGTCAAACGATCCGCCTTCAGAATTCTTGATGCGCGGGTCGAAATCGAGTGCAGCTTTTTCGGCACGGCGCGCGTAATCGATGCGATCGGGACCGGGCAGTGAATAAACGTCTTCGTGATAGAGATCCAGATCGCCGGTGAGCGAGCCGAGTTGCGAAGCTTCGGGGATCCCGCCGAAGGGATCTTCGGAGGTGATCTTCGAAAGTTCCAGAGCGGACTTCACCATGCGGTCAAGACTCTCGCGCGAGAAATCGCTCGAGTAAGTGCTGGCGGCGCGCTGGCCGTTGAAGACCCGCACGCCAATGGAACGCGAACCGGATTCCTTGAGGGTTTCGACCTGGCCGAGGCGCACCAGCGTGGAGAATTCATCGCCTTCGCGGACTACACATTCGGCTGCGGTTGCGCCACCGGTCATGGCACGGCGGACGATATCCTGGGCGAGTGATTTGAGATCGCTGCTTGCTTTCGGGCTCGGAGCTTCTACTTGAGTTGAGGACATAACACCTTTCACCACAGAGGCACGGAGGCACAGAGAAAAGAGAGAATTAACTTTTCTCTGCTCCTTGACGCTCCAGCGTGCGCTTAAACTTCTATTATCTAATAAACGGCGGTCTTTCACATGAGCGGCGGCAAAGGGAAAAAGGGAACACAGCGTCTTCGAGCGGCCTCACGCAAGTCCGCTTCCAAGACGGACACTACGCGGACCGGCGACATCGGTGACTTCTTTGGCATGCTCGCCGGCAAGACGAAGAAGGTGGCCATGATCGAAGAGATCAACGAGGCGGCGGCCGACGGTTGGGCAGGCCTGGTTAAGATGGATGAGAAGTGAAGGTCGTCGTCGCCTACGAAGGAATGTGGCTCGGCGCGGAGACATTTGTTTTCGTTTGATAAGAAGGCGGTGGGCGCGTTGCAGGAGCAGGGGGTGGCGGCGGGCCGATCCAGTAGGCCTCGTCAGATCCTTTTTCTCCTTGCGCGTCGATTGAGATTCGAATACAGTGTCCTTACCACCAACGGGGCATTGGCCTCTTGGCTGGAATTCGAGCTCTCTTGAGGGGCCAGCAGCCTCCAAGCAGAAAGAGGAAAGCATAATGGTACTAAGCATTCCCACCACGCAGGAGCAGATCCGCTCCTTTGAAGATCCCAACAGACGAAACTTTCGCATCCTCCATTCATTAATTCGCGTGCTTGACTGGCCAGACAACGTACCGCTGGGCCCCGATCCGCGGGTTCCGAAGGAGAAGGGGCCTGTTGTCAAGAAAATATCCGCTTCTCTCGCCACTGGTGACGGGCGGTTCCACCTCTTGAATCGCGGAATCACGCTGTCGGTTAGAAAGGCGGAGTTCGATAACAAAGAGCAGACTCTGAGACTGCAGATCCCAAACGAGGAACAATATGGCATCATCGACGGAGGGCATACAAGCTATGCGATCACGCACACCGTCAGCTCGATGCGCGCGGCTGGGTTGGAAGACAAGCTAGGCAATCAATATGTTCACGTGGAAGTCTTGTCCAAGATTGAGAATGATCTTGCAGACATTGCTGAGGCGAGAAATTTTAGCGCCCAGCTGAAGCCGTGGACGCTAGCCTCGTATCGGGACAAGTTCAAATGGTTCTTAGACGCGCTGGGCGAGGATTACTGCAAGTACATAAAGGTGGCCGAGAACGACCCCGAGCCCGTTGGGATTCTCGACCTCATTCAGGTTATGTGTGCAATCAACCCCTCCCTTTATGAATCCACGAGTTCCTCCGTCAACGAAGCTTACAAAAATGCGGGGAAATGCCTTCAGAACTTCGTTGAGGATGGGAACGGGCACGATCCCAACAGGCAACCCAATTTCAAGGAAATGGAGCCCATTTGCCGGGATGTTATCCGGCTGTACGACTACATCCGGCTTAAATGGAAGGACGCCTACAACGCGGAAGACGAATCTGGAAAGCGGGGGAGAATCGGAGCCCGCGTGGAGATGCAAAAGCGAAGGCGGAATCGGTCGGCGCTGGCGACCTATTACTTCCTGGAAGAGAAGCCGGTTGAGGGCGACATTCCTGTTGAAAAGGGCTTTGCGATCCCGATGATCTCTAGTTTCAGAGCTCTAATGGAGCGAGGGAAGAACGGGAAGCTGAGGTGGTACGCTGATCCTTTCGAGTACTTCGATGAGCACGGGGCTCACTTGGTACGACTCGTCATGCAGGCGAGTGATCGCGCCGGAGGCGATCCGCACCAGGTCGGCCGTGATCCGCAGGTGTACACGTCGCTCTACTCTGAAGTGCGACGATGGTACCTAGAAGGACGTTTCAAGAATCAGTTAGCGTAGCGTTGGGGACTTCCCCGCCACAGCGGTTTAGCGGGGAAGTCCAATCCTAAGACCGTGGCGAAGCCTTACTGCATAAACCCGCCGGGATCCTTCTTCGCAGTCCCGCCAACAGTTAGCCGATCGATCTTAATAGTCGGAATGCCCACGCCTACCGGCACGGCTTGCCCATCTTTGCCGCAGGTGCCGACGCCTTCGTCCAGCTTCAAATCGTTACCCACCATCGAGACTCGCGTCAGAACATCGGGTCCGTTGCCGATCAGCGTTGCGCCTTTGATGGGCGCGGTGATCTGGCCGTCTTCGATCATGTACGCCTCGCTCGCGCCGAAAACGAACTTGCCGTTGGTAATGTCGACCTGGCCTCCGCCGAAGTTTACGGCGTAGATGCCATGCTTCACCGAGCGGATAATATCTTCGGGATCGTCCTGGCCCGCTAGCATGTAGGTGTTGGTCATGCGCGGCATGGGGATGTGTTCGTAGCTCTCGCGGCGTCCGTTGCCGGTGTTGGCCATTCCCATGAGACGGGCCGAAAGCTTATCGCTTAGGTAACCTTTCAGAATTCCCTTCTCAATCAGCACGGTTTCCTGGGTGGAATTGCCCTCATCATCGACATTCAACGACCCGCGCCGCCACGGCATAGTTCCATTATCGATGACGGTGCAGCCTTCACTCGCTACGCGCTTGCCGATCAGGCCGGCGAAAGCAGAAGTCTTTTTACGATTGAAGTCGGCTTCGAGTCCGTGACCAACTGCTTCGTGCAACAGCACGCCGGGCCATCCCGGACCGAGAACCACTTCCATATCACCGGCGGGAGCTTCGCGGGCATCGAGTTGCAGAATCGCTTGCCGAGCTGCTTCTTTCGCAAAGAACTCAGGACCTTTGTCTCCGAAGAAGAAGTCGAGGGCGACGCGACCACCGCCGCCGGAACCGCCACGAGCCGAATTGTTTTCAGTCTTGGCGATACAAGAAACGTTCATGCGTGCGAGCGGCTGGGAATCTTCAGCGAACGTTCCATCAGAAGCCACGACAAGAATATTTCGCAGTTCGTCAGAGTAGCTCGCGCGGACTTCCTGAATGCGCGGGTCATACGCACGCGCCGCTTTATCGGCACGCATCACCAACTCAACCTTAGCCGTGATTTCGGCATCGACCGAGGGCAACGTCACGGGATACAAGCTGCGCGCCGCCGTCTGCCGGAAGCCAGCCACGGGAGTTTTCGCCGGGGCGCTGGCGATCAATGCCGCGGTGCGCGCCGCGTGCAGAATGCGGCTGGCAGAAAGATCGTCGGTATAGGCGTAGCCGGTGCGCTCGCCTGAAACCACGCGCACGCCGCATCCGGCTGAAATGCCCTGCGATGCCGACTTCACCATCGACTCATCCACCATCAGCGAGGTAGAAGACAGATACTCAAAATAAAGGTCGGCATAATCGCCTCCGGCGGAAAGAGCGGCCGCGAGGTAATGCTCGAGGTCGTTTTCGGTTACGCCGTAGTGGTCGAAGAAGAAGCGCTGCTTGTCTTTATCCAGAACAGGCTGATGATTCAAGCTTTTACTCATAGGGATTAGATGCCGCCGCGGTAGAGCAGACTCAGTTGGGCAGATTTGTTCATTATCCCACAGGGAGCAAGAAGGGGATGTGCGAAACATCCGCGAACGAACTGTGACTATGGTCACATGTCACAGACATCGTCGGGGCCGTGACCACATAATCCTGTGGGAGATTTTCATGCCGACCGTGACGCCGCAGGCCTTAACTCGAACCGTGCAGGATTTTCTCAGCGAAGCCGCGGGCGCGGTGGTGCTGGAAAACGGCACTCTCGCTTTCGATCTGTCGCAATCCAAGTATTCGATTTCTGGTGAGTACAACCGGTGCCTTCTGCACATGTGGTCGGCCGAGCGAAACGCCGTGCGGCGTGTGCTTGATGCGGAAGTCAAGAACGGCACTTTGCGCCTGGCGGTTCAGAAACTGGGGCAAGCGCGCCCCTCGAAGTTGGAAATTTGCCGCGAACGCGACCGCCGCTCCCCTACAGCTCGACGTGCGGCTCGCGTTGCGTACGAACAAAAGCTGCGCCGAACGCTGGAACGTCACTTTCCTGATTTCAAGATCATGAGACTGACGACCGGTACGGATCTGGAAAAATCCTTTGGGCCGGTCTATACGCGAGGGCTGGTAAAGCAGGGGCGCTCAGCCTTTGCGGTACTCGGGGTGAATGCGCGCGAAACGCAATCTTCTATCGATGCGGCTCTCACCTTCGGAATTTTGTGGCTCGATGTGTGCCGGCAGTCTCAGGCGGCGAACGTGCTGGTGGAAGGGCTGAAGATGTTTGTTCCAGCAGGGACATCCGCGCTGGTACAGGAGCGAATGGCGAACTTGAACCGCGATGCCGCCAAGTGGTCGCTCTTTGAGCTGGAAGAACGAGACGACGCGCTGGTGGAAATCGACTGCGGCGATCGTGGCAATGTGGCAACGCGGCTGGTGCATGCCGCGGACGATGATGCGGCGCGCGAGCGCTTCAAAGATTCGGTTTCGAGAATTCAGAAGGTTCTGCCGAACTGCGAAGTCGGCGTCCTGTCAGGGGCGGAGATTGCTTTTCGCTGGCGTGGCCTGGAGTTTGCGCGGGCGCGGCTGGGATGCGCTCTTGGATCGTTTCGCAGCTCGGAGGAAATCGTATTCGGCGTGGGCGCGGAGGAGCGCGTTCTCGAGGAACGTAACGAAGCCGAATTCACTGAGCTTGCCAACTGTCTGCGCGACACGCGCCATCCCTATGGACCGCGCCACCATCCGCTGTGGCGGCTTCGGCCCGAGAGATGGCTCGAGTCGCTGGTGGTGGGCGATGTGAGCGTGGTCGATGGGCGACTCGAACCGTCGTGCCAGTATTCACAGATTCCGGCTTTTTCCGCCAGCGACCGCGCCATGCTCGACGTGCTCACGGCGACGCATGCGGGCCGGTTGGCGGTGGTGGAACTGAAGGCTGACGAAGACATCCACCTGCCGCTGCAAGGCTTGGATTACTGGTCGCGCGTGGAGTGGCATCATGCGCGCGGTGAATTTCAGCGCTTTGGATATTTCGAAGGCCGTGAGTTGTCCGCCGAGAAGCCTCTGCTATTTCTGGTGGCTCCGGCGTTGCATGTGCATCCGGCTACGGATACATTGTTGCGCTACCTTTCCCCTGAAATCGAATGGGAGTTCGTGGGGATTGACGAGCGCTGGCGCGAAGGAGTAAAGGTTGTGTTCCGTAAACGAGTTGACCGGAGCACGCGACTTGGACCCCAGTTACCTCACCGCGCAGCCAGTTGAACTCTGTGGCTCGCCCCGCCCTGGCGCGCTGCTGAAGCAGGTCTACACCATGCACGGGAGCCAGTGAGCTGTGCCTCGACACATCGGCATCGTCGCTTGCAGCGCGGAAGGCGCCGCACTCTGCTATCGCACCATCTGCCTCGAGGGCGCGGAACTGCTCGGCCCGCATGCTCACCCTGAAGTCTCCATGCACGGCCACAACTTCGCCGACTACGTGAAGTGCATCGAGGCCAACGACTGGGCAGGCGTGGCCGAACTCATGCTCTCTTCCGCGGATAAGCTGGCCAAAGCTGGCGCAGACTTTCTCATCGCTCCCGTCAACACCGTGCATCAGGCTTTCGACTTGGTCGAGCACCGTTCGCCGCGCCCCTGGCTGCACATCGCCATCGAGGTCGCGAACGAAGCCAAGCGCCACGGCTACAAACGCCTCGGAGTTCTGGGCACGCGCGCGTTGATGGAGGGCCCGGTCTACGCAGAAAAACTGAAAGCCGCGGGCATCGATCATCGCATCCCGCGGGCCGAGCAGCGCGGACGCATTCACCGCATCATCTTCGACGAATTAGTGCAAGGCGTGTTCCTGCCACAAACACAGGCCTATCTCACCGAAGTCATCCGCACAATGAAAGATGAAGGCTGTGACGCGGTAGTCTTAGGCTGCACCGAAATTCCGCTGGTGCTAACGCAAGAGCAATCCCCGCTGCCAATGTTAGACTCAACGCGCCTGCTGGCAAGAGCCGCGCTACGCAAGGCAGTCGAAAGCTGAATTTTTATTATGTAGGGACAGCCGCCTCGGCAGTCCAGCGAGCGCAGCGAGAGATGGTCTGGTGCCGGCACTCTTGTCCGCGAATTCTATCCGCGACGATGATGTAATAAGCTGATAAGTTCTTTGCATCTATGCTCAAGTTCCGCCAGCTCCGGGATTACTACGCCATACTGCGCCAATCTCCAGACGCACCGATCCCAGCCTGGGCCACAAACGGCGAGTTCACCTCAATCACCCGCACCCCAGAAGAACTCTCCATCGTCTGCCCCGCCGAAAACATTCCAAAAGATGTTGATCCCGGCCCGCGCTGGATCTGCCTCAAACTAGAAGGCCCCTTCCCCTTCTCCCAAACCGGAGTGCTGCTTTCCTTCATCGAGCCGCTCTCCAACAACGGCATCCCAATCTTAGCCATCTCCACCTTCGACACAGATTACGTTTTCATCCCACCGGAGCACATAAGCCGAGCGCTCGCCTTGCTGTGCGAAGCAGGGCACGAACGGGTGAATGGCTAGAAAACAAAAAGCCGGAGAATCCCGCGATTCTCCGGCCAGGCCTTTGCGACCATCTGGCAAGTTTTATTGTTTTAAGTCGCTCGATGCCATATCGATCGTAATCATGAACCCGTTGGTTCCCTTGTACTCGAACGGTTTAGACCCGGTTTTGTAAGTCTCAACCTCATTCGGCATCATGATGAAGCCGTCGTTCCGGGGCGTGCCCCAATACTTGAGATTCTTGATTACAACTGGCTCGTCGGTGTTTCCGGGAAAGCGGTGCAGCTTTACCTCTGCGGTCTTGCCGCCGTCGATCGTGGCATGCGCTTCATCCTTTGTGTATTCCCAGGTGTCAATGTTCGCCACCGTAGTCTGAAGCGAGTTCCACTTCACAGGGAAGACGTGGGGAATGATGGTGCCGAGCGCCTCCTGCTGTTCCTTGGTTGTGGCCTTGTCAAACGTAACCAGCGCCCAGTCCATTTGTCCCTTCGAAAAATCACCGCCCAGGTCGCCGGTGATCCAGAACTTCGCGCCGTCCAGGTTTGTCGCGCCGTAATGGCCATGATTCACCTTGTAGGCGTTGTTAAAAAGGCAATAGTGGGCTGCCGTGCCGTGCTCGTGGTGGGCGGCAGGTTTCGGATTGAAATAGCATTGGCAGAACATCGGGCAACTGCAGGCTTCGATGGTGGTTGCATTCAGGGCCCAATCCTGCTGCGACTTGTCACTGGTATTCAGAGCGAGTAACGCGAGGACGAGAGAGATACCCCAAGCTTTAAACATACTGAATTCCTCCTCGGCGGGCAATTATGATCTCCATTCGGCGATTTTTCAAGTGAATTAGCAGCATTCACGTATCCCACAATTTGCGCCATTCGCCCTTCATAATTTGCCGAACGCTGTTGCGAACCCTGCATTTATCCCGCATCCATGCTGTAATAAGAGTATTCAACCAATGCCGTCGACTATCACAACCCTGCGCCGCCGCGCCAAAGCTCTACACCGCAACCTGCGCGGAGCTTCCATGGCCGCGCGCGCCCTAGCCTCCACCGATCATCCGCTGCTCGCGCACATCATTCCAGTTCGCCGTTGCAACCTGGCCTGCACCTACTGCAACGAGTTCGACGATTTCTCGAAGCCCGTCGCCACGGAAGAAATGTTCCGCCGCATCGACAAGCTAGGCGCTCTCGGCACGGCGGTAGTCACAATTTCCGGCGGCGAGCCGCTGCTGCATCCCGATCTCGATGACGTGATCGGCCGCATCCGCTCCAACGGCATGATCGCCGGATTAATCACCAACGGATATTTTCTGGTGCCGGAAAGAATCAAGCGCCTCAATCGCGCCGGCCTCGAGTGGCTGCAGATCTCCATCGACAACGTGAATCCCGATGAAGTTTCCAAGAAGAGTTTGAAAGTTCTCGACAAGAAGCTGCAATGGCTGGCCGAGCACGCCGAGTTTCACGTGAATATAAATTCCGTAGTAGGCGGCGGCGTTTCCAATCCGCACGACGCCCTCACCATCGGCAAGCGTGCCGTCGAGCTAGGTTTCAGCTCGACCGTCGGCATCATTCACGACGGCAGTGGACAAGTGAAGCCGCTCACCGGCGAGGAGCGCCGCATCTACGACGAAATGAAATCGTGGGAGAAGAGCAGTTTCACCCGCATCAACGCCTTCCAGGACAACATCGCCCAAGGCCTGCCCAACGAATGGCGATGCCGCGCGGGCGCGCGCTATCTCTACATCTGCGAAGACGGATTGGTGCACTACTGTTCACAACAGCGCGGCTACCCCGGAGTTCCGCTAGCCACCTACACCCGCGACGATATGCGCAGGGAATACCTCACCGAAAAAGGTTGCGCCCCGAATTGCACGGTCTCATGCGTCCATCAAGTCTCAATCTTCGACAACTGGCGCGCCCCGCAACATCCCACCCCGCCAACCCCAGTCGCGGCACACGCCAGCGAGCTGGTGCAAATCAAGTAGCAGGTAGCCATTAGCCATTAGCTTTTGACCACTCGGCTCGATGCCGGGTCAGTGCTAACTGCCAATTGCTAATGGCTGGGCTTCCCCTGCGCCGTCGGCGGCACAATTCCATTCAACCGCAAATACATCGCGGCCGCTCCGTAATGATCGGACCACCCTCCCGCCAGAAAAAACACTCCCATGGCTCGCGGTCCCTGCACGCGTCCGAAGTCCACATTTTCTCCCAGCTTGGAGTCGTCGACATTGGCCAGAGCTGAGGTGCAGAAATCGAAAGAGGCGGTGGCGGCTGCGAGCAGCTTGTCTTTGGAATCAGTCTCTTTGAGTTCATCGACTTTCGGCGCGGGGATATCGGCGACCTTGGCGCACATTGCGTTATTCGATTCCGTGATGTGGACGACCAGGTGAGCGAAACTGATCTGATCGGGAGTCGGCTTGTAACTGAACTTGTCGGCGGGCATGGCGTCGATGGCAGCGAGAATGTTCTTTTGCTGGCGCGGCAGAATTATCCGCAGCACGCTTGTTACCGGATTCTTTACCGGTGCCGCAGCTTGCGGAGCAGCGGCGGAAGGTTGACTCATCTGTGCGCTCCCTGAACCAGGGATGGCACAAACGAAGACGGCGAACAAAAATGCGGCTGTCATGTGCTTCATTGGATATCTCCTGAACAACCTTATTAGACTTCGATGTCTTGCCGAGGTTAGCGGAATTCCAGCTACGACATGGAAGCGAGTCCCGCGGCGGCAAGCTTCCAGAACAAATACCATCCGGCAACCACCGCAATCGCCGTGCCGCGCTTCACCTTGCTGGTGCTGGAGAATCCAATGCCCATCAGCACAATCGTCCATATCGAGAGCAGATCCAGCGCAGACGCCAGGGAATAAATAAACTTGCCCGTCGTCGCCTTGTCGAGGACATGGGCAAGATTGGTAGCGACCGGATTGTTGACATCGAAGCCTTCGGGATTCACCCCCGCGTAGAGCGAGATCGTGCCCAATATTGAACCTATGATGCCGGGCAGGCTGGCATAGAAAACGATCGCATATGCCGTCTTAAAAGCAACGTCGGCCCCCGTAGCAAACCTGAAAGTCACCCACAGCACCACCGCGGCAATAGCAAAGAAGATCAGGATCGTCACCGGCGTTCCATACGACAGGTAACGAATGAGAGTGCTGGTGAACCGAAGTTGCTTCTCTTGCTGGTCGGGTGGAAGCTTGTCGAACTGATCGGCCCGCGCGGACTGCGCCACGGCGTTCTTGCTGACCTGCTCGAATCCGATTTGCCGATCGATCGAGTAGACAAAGATCAAGGCAAAGATGGAGATCAGCAGCCAAGGCCCCCACCAGCTAGCGTTGCGCCGCAAATCGGTAAAAGTTTTCGAGGGCGCGATAAAAGTATCAACAATGCGCGCCCCCTCAGAAAGCGGAGCAGACTCCGAAGCGGGCACAGACGCGGGCGTTGGCGGGAGCGGAGAAGCGGCCATATTGCCTCCTAAGTGGATGCGAAGGAATTCTAGCCGGGAGCCAGCCCGGATACAAGCCGAATGCCGCCGGAAGAAAAGCAATCGACTAAGTGGCCCAGGATAAGTGGAACGGGAAGGGCATAAAGTTGAGGAGTGCAGAAAAATTCACAAGCGCCGAGGGCTATAGAAAACTCACAAGTGCGTGCGGCACCGTGGAAGAGCGGCGCTTCAGCGCCGCGTAAAGCCACTCAAATGAATCGAGGCTTTAAGAGCCAGAGGTGATGCCCCGTCGCACTCTAACGCCTCGAACCATTCACCAGCGCGATGTGCTGCTCGGAACTAAATCAATGTTTTTCTACCGACGCGCGAGGCGCGAACAGCGCCGCCCACCAGCCTCAACAATCACTCACGCCAGCCCGGACTGGCTGTGAAGCTTGTGCTTTCAACCGCGGCGCCAGCCAACGAAACAGCACCGTAGCACACACAGCCCCAGCAACCTGCGCTCCAATAAACAGCGGCACATCAATCGGACGAATCCCCGCAAACGTATCAGACAATGATCGCGCAATCGTCACCGCTGGGTTCGCGAACGAAGTTGACGCAGTGAACCAGTACGCTCCCGTGATGTAGCTCGCAACCGCGAACGGCACCGCTCCTGGCCGCGTCCGAGAGCATCCCCAGATCACTGCCACAAGTCCGAACGTCGCCACAAATTCGCTAAAAACCAGCGCCCACCCATGCCGCGAATGTGTCGACAGAGAATACCAACGAAGCCCGAACATCAAATGCGCAAAGATAGCTCCGGCAACTCCTCCCACGCATTGCACCAGCACATAAGCCGCTGCATCGGACCACGCGATGCCGTGCTCCAATGCGTCGGCAAGCGTCACAGCGGGATTCAAGTGCGCGCCAGAGATCGGTCCGAACGTAAGAATCAGAGCCACCAGCGCCGCGCCCGTCGCAATCGTATTCGCCAGCAAAGCGATGGCGACATTACCGCCCGCCAGCCGCTCACCCATAATTCCGGAGCCAACCACGGCCGCAACCAGAAACGCAGTGCCTAAAAACTCAGCCGTAAGTCTGGCGCGCAGATTGAATTTCATTTGTGGCCAATCTTCTCGACCTCTCGTTTGATCGCCAGTTCGTCGATCGTCGCGAGAGGCAGACTGAGAAATAAATCAATTCGTCGCTCCAGGGTCACGAAAGCCGAACGGTATGCGTCTTGAATTTCCTCCGCATTGCCGCGAGCCGCAGCCGGGTCGGGAACTCCCCAGTGCGCCGTCAAAGGCCCGCCCGGCCAAAAAGGACAGACTTCTTTCGCAGCGTTGTCACAAACCGTGAAAACAAAATCGAGCTTCGGCGCTTCCGGTTTCGCAAACTCATCCCAACTCTTGCTGCGCAGGCTTTGCGTCGGCAGGCCAGCCCTCTCCAGTTCCACGATAGCTTCCGGTCGAACCGCCCCTGAAGGATGGCTCCCAGCGCTGTAAGCGGTAAAGGTCGGGTGCCCTCTAAAATTCATGATCGCCTCGGCCATGATCGACCGTGCCGAGTTTCCCGTGCATAAGAACAAGACGCTGTAGTGTTCTTGCATCCTGTTCCCTCAATGGCAGCAGGTTGGCCCGCAGCAACTTTCTTTTCGCAGTGGTTTCACAGCCCGCACGAATGCGCTCATAAACTTGCCATCCACCAGCGGCGCAATCGCATCCACGTCGATGTTTTGGCCGGATAGAAACTCGCGGGCATCCTCAATTCGATAAATCCTCGTTGGTTCAATCTCAATTTTCTCGAAGCCCGCAGCCGTAAGCTTGCCGCGGTATTCATTTTCTTCCAGCGCGCCGGCAACGCAGCCCACCCAGAGCAACACGCTCTGGCGAATCTCAACAGGTATCTCGCCGCGAGTCACCACATCCGAAACCGCAAAACGCCCGCCCGGCTTCAGTACGCGCAGCGCCTCCCGCATCACTTTGTCTTTATCCGATGAAAGGTTGATCACGCAATTTGAAATGACGACGTCGACAGAATCGTCCGGCAGCGGAATGTGCTCAATCTCGCCCTTCAAGAATTCAACATTCTCAACTCCTGCCTTGCGCTTGTTTTCGTTCGCCAGCGCCAGCATCTCGTCGGTCATGTCCAGGCCGTAAGCTTTGCCCGAAGGTCCGACGCGCTTCGCCGAGAGCAACACATCGATCCCTCCTCCGGAACCAAGGTCCAAAACAACTTCGCCCGGATTCAATTGCGCCAGTGCAGTCGGATTTCCGCAGCCCAGCGAAGCCAGCAGCGCTTCTTCCGGAATCTGCTCTGCCTGCAACGAGTCGTAAAGATTGGACGTGATCGGATCGCAGCATCCGCTGCTCGCCGTCGCTCCGCAACAGGAACTTCCGCCAGCCTTCACACGCAGAGCGGCTTGCCCATATTTTTCTTTCACGACTTCCTTTATGTCAGTGGCGCTCATGATCCCTCCTATTTGCAGATGCGAACGATCTGTTCAGGCTTGACCGCTTTATTCCGCGTGCAGCACTCGGCATACAGAAACTTAAGCAACTCTTGCAGTGCGTCAGTATTCGCCGTGTAGCGCAGAAATGTGCTCTCCCGTTGCACATCGACCAGTTCTTCCGCTTTGAGTTTGTCAAGATGATGCGATAGCGTGGAGTTAGGAATATCCAGCTCTTCCTGAATCTCCCCCACAACCAAACCTTCAGGATGCGCCGACAGCAACAACTGCATGATCCGCAGCCGAGCTTCCGTCCCCATGGCAGAGAACATTTCGGCGTATTTGACCACCTGCTCAACAGACGGCTTCGCCAGGCGCATCTTCATATTTCGATAATTGCAGAAATATAAACAGATGTCAAGGCATGGTTCTGTCAGGGAAAATATTGCGGGCGGCCAATGTTCTCGTAGGGACGGGCGCCTTCGCCCGTCCGCCGAGCGAAGCGAGGCAGTTCTTCTCAGCGTCAGAGGGCTAGCTGTGGTGTGGCTTCCAACAAGCTGCGCGTGTAAGCATGCGCCGGCCGCTCCGTAATCTGCTCAGCGGTGCCGACCTCCACAATCTTGCCGCGATGCATCACGGCAATGCGCGTCGAGAGATAGCGCACAACCGGCATGGAGTGCGAGATGAAAAGATAAGTCAGTCCAAAGTCGCGCTGCAGTTGCGCCAGCAGATTCACAATCTGCGCGCCCACGCTCACGTCGAGAGCCGAGACCGGTTCGTCCGCCACAATAAACTTGGGATGCAGCGCCAGTGCGCGCGCAATCCCAATGCGCTGCCGCTGCCCTCCGCTAAACTCATGAGGAAAACGCCGAAGGATCGATTCATCAAGGCCGACAGCGCCGAGGAGTTCGCGCACGCGCAATCGAATCCCACTCGCGCTTTGATCTCCATGTGATCCATGAATGACAAGCGGTTCGGCGATGATCTCTTCGACGCGGAAGCGCGGATCGAGCGAGGCAAATGGATCCTGAAAAATGATCTGCATATCGCGCCGCAACCGGCGCATCTCGCCGCCGCGAGCAGCCAGCAGGTCGCGCCCTTCGAAGCGAACGCTGCCCGAAGTAGGTTCGATGAGGCGCAGGATCAAACGCCCCAGCGTGCTCTTGCCCGACCCTGATTCGCCCACCAGGCCGAGAGTCTCGCCCGCATGAATATCAAGCGAGACATCATCAACAGCGCGCACTTCATTTCCGCCGCGAGGCTTCGCGCCAAAAACAGATTCGCCCTGCGAATAAATCTTGGTCAGCTTTCGAGCTTCAATCAGCGCCATGGCTTGTATTCTCAATTCTAGAATAGAGAATGAATCGGGCCTATTGAGCCGCAATCATGGGCACGGCAGCCAGCGCGGCCAGCAGCCCCACGAACCTCCAGCGCGAGAAGTGTTCTTTTAGAAACAAGCGCGCTAGCAGCACCGTGACCGCGGGATAGAGTGAGGAGATCACGACTGCTTCATCGAGGCGCCCGGTCTGGCTGGCGCGCACGAAGAGAATTGTGCCGAGCGAATCGATGCAGCCGGTGAGCACAGCCCAGCGCACGCCAGCGGAAGTGATGTCGTGAAAGTTTCCGCCCACCAAGACGACCACGCCAGTGACGATCAGGCCGCCGGTTCTGCTGAGCGCTGCGATCCAAAACACTGAGGCGTCGCCAGCTTGCCGAATGCACAAGTAGAAACAGGCGAAGCCGACGCCCGCGAGCACAGCGAGGCCAATGCCTGCGGGCCTGCCTCCGTCTGCGGCTTCGCCAGGCTGAGTGCGCGTGATGAGCCACAGGCCCAGTGAGGCGACGACGAAACCAACGATGGGAAGCTTGCCGGGCAAGCCTTCGGTGAAGATGGAAAACAAAGTTGGGATCGCTGCGCCCAGCACAGCGGCGATCGGCGCGGTCACGCCCATTCTTCCTTGCGAGAGCGCGCGAAAAAAAATGGCTACGGCTGCGCCGCCGAACATGCCACCAGCAAGAACCCACGCGATCGTGTGCGTCGAAGGGAAAGGCGCGTGGATAGCTGCGGCCACGCCCGCGGCGAGCGCCAGGCCTCCGAGATTAAAGACGACTGCGAACAGGAAGGCGTTGGCGCGGCGGGTGGCGTAGCCTCCAAGGAAATCGCTGGTGCCCCAGGCGAGGACTGAGGCGAGCGCGTAGGCAGCGGATGCGAAGTGGGGCACGGCGGGCACGTTCGACGAGGGTATCACGGGCTACCCGGCCGATAGGGGCTGGCACGTTGTATGTACAAAATGCTCCAGCTGGAACATAGTGCGAGTATGTTCCAGCTGGAACATACTGGCGGTTTGCAGTTGTATGTACAAGCGTTTCGGTTTCGATTTTGTGCTGAATGTTCCAGCTGGAACATTTTAAATTGGGAAAAACTTTTGCCGTAAGTTGTTGATTCTTCGTGCGGGCTTTTTGGCGAGCCAATGGATTCAAGAGGATAGGCTGTGGAGGGAATGTCTACTTTCGAGGACGTCGGATGTCTACTTTAGTAGACTTGACAGGCATGCGACGTACTTTATAAGGTACGCCGATTCGACCGCGGCGCTGCTAGCGGTTGGCGGCGGCGAGTGCTGATTATATGAAGTTACGGGATGTTCTCAGTAGGGAAACCAGGCCGCAGGGCATAACAAACCCATGGTACAGGCAGCATCGTCGCCCGCCCTTGCAAGGAAACGCAAGGACGGGGCACCCGCCCCGTTAAATGACGGCGAGGTTGAAGGCCCGGGCCGCCCGCCTAAGTCGTCAGAAGATCGAAATGGCGGGTCGAAGCCAGAAAGCGTCCCCCTTGGCGGCTTCATCTCGCCCCGAGGTTGATCTCGATACTTACATGCCGCCCCCCTGAAAGCGCGACCTCTTCGGGCCTGCCTTTCTCGTAGCTCGTTGCCGCAGCCGATACGATCACGGGTCTGGCTGGGACGGTGAATTGAAAGGCTCCATCCTTGTTAGAAAACACCTCAACGTAGGCCGCGGGGGCTCGGGCGTCGGAGATCGTGACCTTCGCCCCGACGATGGGAAGCCCCGTCGCCTTGTCCCGAACCCTACCTTCCAGCACGCCGCCCCTCGCCCCGAGAACGACGCGCACACCTGAGACGTCTGACTGCCCGATAACGACCCGGGGAAACTTTGCGCTAGGGTCCGTGGACAGGAGGAAGTTAGGGTCGGGGTACCCTTCGGCCTCGTCCTTTGCCCGCATGATGTATTCCCCTGGCCGAAGTCTCATCGTGAATGCGCCGTGCTCGTCGGCCTCTGTGCAGCCCATGTTGCCTGCGCTAGGCCCAACCGGTCGTGCGGAGACGCAGGCCCTTGGCGCCTCAGAGCCATCGATCCCGGTAACAACTCCAGCAACACTATGTTCTTCCGCCTGGCCACTTGCCACCACAGATGGGGCGCAACATNNTTTAGTATCCATCAATCAAGATCGACGTGCATTGGTACGTAATCGCGTTGACGTGAGGAAGCGGGATTCCGCTGACCGTCCAGTTCTGGAGAGCGCCAGTTTTCCCACTGCCTGGGCAGGACGCCGAACAAACGTAATACGTGTCGGGAAAGCTACCATCCCCCGTGGTCGGATAACTTCCTACCTGCGCCCCCGATATCCCAAGCTGGTTGGGAGTGGTGGTAGTAATTTGGTCTGCGGCCGTGAGGCCGGAGACCGCATATGGCGAACCATCAACGTACTGCACTTGATTTGTCACATTCCGAACCCATCCGGCCTGCCCTTTTATGCTGCAGTCCGCCGGGCCCTGCGATGCGGTGTTGATGGGTTCCACCTGATACGGTCCGACCGCGACGGGGGCGTACTCCTGCACCGGCTCGAATATGCAGCCGTCTACCATGACATCGCCGCTGGCTGTGGCGGTGGTCGTGCCCGCCGCCACTCCCGTGACCTTGCCTGAGTTGGATACGGTCGCGATGGCGGAGTCGTCGCTCCCCCAGTCGTCGAACTCGCCTGAAATGTTCCCGTAGGCACCGGTGCACGAATCCATCGCCCAGACCTCGCCGAGGCCGGTGTCGTCGATCGACAGGTCGAAGTCATCCGGAACCCAGCCAAGATCTTCGGAGGGGCAGCACTCCGGGTAATTATGGTGGACCCGCAGTCCCAACATGCCGTCGACCGCCATTCCCGTCGCCATCAGGCTATGGCTACCGGGAGTCAGATCCCGCAGGTCGTAAGTCGCCGAGTCAACGCCGACGGGCAGTATATTGCCCTTGCGGTCAGGCACGCGGTTACGGATGAGTTGCGCGAAATTGACCCACATCTGATCGCCTGGTTGAATGGTCTGCTGCATCTCGTACTTCTTCTCGCCATTATCATAATGCAGCGTGAGCAAGGCGTCGGCCGGCTTTGTGCCGGTATTGGTAATGGCTGCGATTTCATTGTGGTCGGCATCGACTTGCCATTCGCCGCCAGCGAAATGGTCGCCCAGGGCGCCGGTGAATCGCGACTCGGTGCCATAACGCCCACTGCTGTCGCGGCTGGACGCTATAGCTACCAGATCGTCGGGCAGAGCGTCGGCCGTCAAGGAGACGAGCGCCCAGTGCGCGCTATCGGGGACGCCCAGGTCTTTTTGCATCGCTCCGATCTGCAATTGCTGCGTGGCAAAAGGAGCCAGCCGTAGTTCTGTTAGCTTTGCCTCTCCTTTGCCCGAAGGGCCGCGCCAGTTCAGTGTGATGCTGGCGGCGATGTATTTGGCCGTGGTGTTGCGCACGAAGATGGTCGGCTGCATGAAAGTTCCGGTTGGTAATCCGACAGCCGGGTCAGGCGTGCGCAATGCCAGCATCGGGGCCTGCATCGTCCATTGCTTTGCGTCCTTCCCTGCGCGTTGCCGTAGAGTCAAGCTGGGGTCTCGCCTAAGCATTTCGAGGGATGCAGAAAACTTTGCCTCTTCGCTATAGATGAAGTGGACGCCATCAACCGCGGAGGCCGACGACGAGACCTGAAAGCTGACGCCTCCGTAGGTTCCGCTAAGGCCAGCCTTCTGCAGGAGATCGCTGGTGGCCATGCGTAGGGTCTGACGCGGAGCAAGAATCAGCACTTCGTTCCACCGATTACCGCTGGCATTGAACAGCGACAAGGTTCCGCTAATTTTCTTCTCTGAGCTGTTGCTGATCACCAGCAAATCGTTCAGGCCAGCGCGGGGCTGCCACCAGATTCCTTCCAGACTGCCGGGCCCGTTTCCCCTGAGCGACTGCGATGCCGGATGAGCGGAGACAGGGAACGCGATTGGCTCCCCATGAAGGAGGGGAACGGCAGTGGCGTACAGATTCATGGCGCTTAGGGAGGTGAAGCGAAACACGACCGAGCCGTACGAGTCGGGCACATTGAGCACAGCAGGTGAGTGCTTGAGCAGTTGTTCGTTCACCCACACCGAGACTGATACGTTCGACGGAACCGTCACCGGATCAAGTGCGATCTCTTCGCCCGAGGCGACACGCAGGAAAGGCGTCACGGTTAGCGGTCCAGAAGCTAAGTTGTTTTTCAGTTGGAGCTCGGTATCCCAACCTGGCTCGGAGGTCCAGTAAGAGGCAAAGACTTCTTGCGGCTTAGGAGAGGGCTTTTCAGCGTAGGCGGCAGAAACGGCGAAAACCGTCGCGAGAGCGGACACGAGAGCGCGTTGAAGAGTTGGCATGCGTCCTCACGATTAATTTATCTTCCTGTGGTTATAACGCGCGGATTGTTTCACGAGTTTCACATCTGCGAAATGGAAATTTGCGGCTGTTACGAAAACCGAACAGGAAGGAAGGAAACCATAGGGCCGGTTCAAACCCGCTTTGCATTCCGCCTGCCGTCTTTGCGAGGCACGCATGAACGGGGCATCCACTTTGTTGGTGATGCCAGCGACATCAGAACCCGGGCAATCCCGCCTGTTGGCGGCCTGTGCTGATTTCAAGGAGCTGCGGGGAACGTTGTGTCTGGTCCCGCATTTGCTGGACCCGCATTTGCGCCTGAGCGGACTGTTGGGGATTCGGTTCTGCAGCAGAGGCCGTAGCGTTGCCAGAGTTGAAACCAGGGGCTATGCGCCAGTTGTTCGTCGTGGCGCCGATTTGCAGCGGAGATGTCGCTCGCGGTTAGCGGTCGGATGTCCGGGGCTTCGAACATTTCCCGCAACTGCTCGATCTCGTTAATGGTGCGTTCTACGTCCATTCCGTCTCAATATCCAACATAAGGGTGGTAGTCGTCAAACGGAGTGGGGGCTGCGCTGTGCCCATGGTTTGCTCTTTCAATTCTAGGTCGAGAAGCAAAGTCAAAGGCAGCGGGCAGGAGTGTCCGCTCCTCACTTGCTGACGAATTGATTACGGTTGGGTGATGGGATAACCTGCTTGGAGCACTGGGAGGGTCTGATGCGTCGAATCGTCCGGATGGCCGCGGTTGGTCTCGCAGTTTGTTTTGCGTTCTGTTTCGCGCTTTCTGCGCCTGTTTTCGCACAGACTTCGGATAGCGATCCGGCTACGAAAGAGGATGTGGTCGGTTACCTGCACACGATGCGCTCCCACGATATGTTCGAGGAGATGATGGAGATACAGACGCAGTCGATACAGAAGGTTTTGTACGACCAGGTGCAGCAGGATAAGGGCGAAATTCCTACGAATTTTCAGGCGCGCATGAAGAAGTCGATGGACGACCTGATCAAGGGCATGCCGGCGGACGAAATTATACAGGCGATGATTCCTTCTTATCAGAAGCACTTCACTCGAAGCGACATCCAGGCGATGAATGCGTTTTATTCTTCGCCGGTGGGGCAGAAGGTGCTGCAAGAGTTGCCCGAGGTGACGCAGGAGGGGATGCAGGCGGCGCTGCCGATCATCAGCAAATATCTGAGTGACTGGAAAAAACGCATGGAGCAGGAGATGAAGGATCTGGATAAGAGTTCTACGAAGACTGCTCCGGACGGTGTGGTTAAGGAGTGACCCCCTAACTTTTGAGGTTCGTGGTTCCCACTTCTCGCGAAAGACGCGAGAAATGGGGCTCCCATTTGTGGTTCTACACGCCATTTGCTTGTGCTTTGCGTGTTAGAATTTTGAGACGCTGCTTGTTTCGTTCGCTCGCGTTCTTAGAGACCACCATTGATTGAGCTGGCACCTTCGATTCTTTCGGCGGACTTTGCCCGTCTGGGCGAGCAGGTGCGCGCGGCTTGCGAAGGCGGAGCGAATGTCATCCATGTGGATATTATGGATGGGCATTTCGTGCCTAATCTTACGATTGGGCCGCCGGTGGTGAAGTCGCTGCGCAAGGTGACGGACTTGCCGCTGGATTGCCACTTGATGATTGAGAATCCGGATGAATTTATTCCGGCGTTTGCGGAAGCGGGCGCGGACTGGATCTCGGTGCATCAGGAAGCTTGCCGGCATTTGAACCGCACCCTGCACCTCATCAAGAGCCAGGATTGTATGGCGGGTGTGGTGATTAATCCGGCGACGCCGGTGGAGGCGCTGGCCGAGGTGCTTGATGTTGTGGAGTATGTGCTGGTGATGTCGGTGAATCCGGGTTTTGGCGGGCAGAAGTTTATTCCGTCGACGCTGCACAAGATGCGGCAATTAGCTGAGATACGCAGCCAACGCGGCCTGACTTACCGCATCGAAGTAGATGGGGGCGTGGGGCTCGACACGGTGGGCGACGTAGTGCGGGCGGGCGCGGAAATTCTGGTGGCGGGCAACGCCGTGTTCGGGCATGGCGATCCAAAGAAGAACACGGTGGAGTTGCTGAGGGCGGCCACGGAAGCGGCGGCGCTGAAAGTTTAGCAATTGGCAGTTAGCAATTAGCAGTTGGAATTCGTTTTCGAGGTATTCATGTCACGTCGACTTTCATTCCTTATCGCGCTTTGCATGCTGCTGATGATTACGGCGGCTTGCAGCAACAAGAAGTCTACCAATCCGCTGGCCAATATTGGGTCGAAGCAGCCTGACAAGGT
>PLDC01000009.1 GCA_003134995.1 Acidobacteriaceae bacterium
TTCTGTGACCTCGAAACCCTGAGACGGCGACTCCATCCGCTCATAAATCCAGCGGCGGCGTTCGGGAGCATAGATGTGATTGATTTCGACGCCGATGGTCGACGAGTAGATCGCGCGAGCTTCGCGAGCGTACTCGCCTTCGATTTGTAGCTCGGGAGCGATGCGCGGACGGAGAAAGCCCAGTGGATCGAGATCGCCCTCAAGATATCCCCATTGGCGGAATGCATTAAAGACACGTTCGCGCTCAGGGTTGACGTCAGTCTGAGGGGCAGCGTCGACGAGCGAGGCACCGCCGCCACCATTGGCAGTTTTGGATTTTGGACTCATAGAAATAATGTCGATACTAAGGATAAAGGATGAGGGAGCATGCGCGCAGGATTCGACCGTTGGATAGCCATTTGGATAGACGAACGCTTCACGACTCCCGGAAAGGGACCCAACCCTGCACATCGGGTTGTCATCCAAAACAGGTCGGACTCCCCTCGATCGACGTCTCCGAAGGAGTACCCATGAGCCGCACTTTGCGATTTGCTCCCGTTCTAAGCTTGGGAATCGTCCTAGCCATCGCAGCCAGCGCCTACGCATCCACATTCAGAGTGATCTACACATTCGGAACAAATGGCGCCTCGGATGCGGCCCTGCCCGGCGGCGGGCTGGTCATGGATGCGGCAGGGAATCTGTATGGCACCACGGTTGGCGGCGGGGCCCACGGTGGCGGAACTGTTTTCGAGTTGAGCCCGTCGGCGAACGGCGACTGGACGGAGAAAGTTCTTTACAGCTTCACCGGTATTGCTGATGGAGGCGGTCCCTTCGGCGGCGTCGTTCTCGACGCGAAGGGAAATCTTTACGGGACCACGCAGCAGGGGGGAATGTTTAGCAGCGGCACCTGCTCGGCAGGATGCGGTGTGGCCTTCGAATTGGTTCCTTCGGAAACAGGATGGACGGAAAGGCTGCTGCATACTTTCACCGGCGGTACCGACGGAGGAACGCCCGATAATGCGCTGATTCTGGATAGCGAAGGAAATCTTTACGGTACAACCTACAACGGAGGCGCGGGCGACTGCACCTATGGGTGTGGGGTCGTGTTCGAATTGGTGCGTACCGAACAGTGGAGCGAAAATGTCCTGCACTCTTTTGAGGGCAATCCGGATGATGGTGCGAATCCGGCGAGCGCGTTGGTCTTTGACGGCAGCGGTAACCTGTTCGGCACGACCGTAAATGGAGGTCACACTTTTCTTGGCTCTGGGGCTCCCGGTACGATCTTTGAATTAACTGCCGCGTCGGATGGAACGTGGAACGAGGTCATCATTCACAATTTTTGTTCAAACTATGACTGCTCCGACGGAAATCTGCCAGAGGCTGGGGTAACGGTGCGCGGAAGTCGAATCTACGGAACAACAATCAGTGGCGGAGGCGCTGGACCTTACGGGAGCGTGTACGAACTGGCGCAAACCGCCAGCGGATGGCAATTGACCGCAAGCGCTTTCGACCTTACCAACGGAGCGCAGCCCATGGCGCCCGTATTGCTGCATGGAGAGCTGCAATACGGAGTAACGCAGCAAGGCGGCATCGTGAATGGCGCGTGCGGCTTGTATCCGAATGGCAATGGCGTCGTTTTCGAGGTTGCGCAAAACAAGCAGGCATTAAACGAGACCGTGCTCTACTCTTTTACCGGCGGAGACGACGGTTGCGGCCCGACTGGAGGATTAGTGGCTGATGCCGCTGGCAATCTGTACGGGACAACTTTTAATGGTGGGAGCTATAGCAGTGGAGTCGCGTTTGAAGTGACGCCTTAGATTCCCAACAATTAGAGTCTGAACTGACGATCCACCTTGAACTAAAAAAGCCGATCAGGGATTTATTCCTGATCGGCTATCAATTTGACCGGCGCCTGAACCAATCCGCCTTAATCAATCCAGGCAGCTTGCATCCGCGCCAGTTAGAACGTGAATGCCCCAAACAAATCGCTAAGTGCTGGTCCGTTGGTTGGGACGTAAGGATTGCCCGCGGTCGTGACTGGGTTCGGGAAATTATCACGGCTGCGAGAAGTGATCGTACCGATGCTCCAGTTCCTCTCGATGAACTTGTCGATCGAGACATGGTCGGCATAATCGTGATTGACGTGCCCACCCGTGGAGTATTTAGAGACCACGAGCAGCGGGATGCGAGTTCCGTCGCCGAAGAAGTCGACGGGCTGAATATAGCCTGAATCGTAGTATCCGCCGCCTTCGTCGAACGTGATGAAGATCGCGGTATCGTTCCAGTACGGCGAAGCCTGAACCAGGTCCACGATTTTTTTCGTGAATTGCTCGAACAGATCGAGCTTCGACGATGCCGGATGGCCATCAACGTATCCGCTCGGCTTCACGATCGAAACTGCAGGCAGCGTTCCCGTTGCAATGTCCGCGTACAGGTTGATGGAATCCTGAATGTGCTCTGCCAACTGAGCCGGGTTCGACATGATGGACGTGTCGTACTGGAACGGGTTGCAGATGTTGCAGTATTCATCGGCGTTCGGGCCGTTGGTTCCGTAATTCAACTGGTACGGATCGTTGACGTAGTTGTTCCACTGGTCGCCGAAGTACGTCCACGAAATGTTGTGGCTGTTGAGGTCGTCGCCGATGCTGGGCGTCGAAGACGGCGGAACCGTAAATGGCGTGTTGGAGGGATTCTGGTCAATATAGGCATTGTTGCCGTTGCCGAACCATCCCGGGTTGTAATTGTTCAGGATGTAGTAGTGGCCCGTCTGACAACGCGGGTCGATACCGAGAGAGTTGAGGTAAGTCACGACCGGACCGACGCCGGGCTGCGTGGTGTCGGAGCAATTGCTGTACGATCCGCCGCCCGAAGCCGGGTTGGTGTAATAAGGTGGCGGGTAGCCGGAGTTGTAGCTGTTGCCGTAGCCATCTTCGGTATACCAGTTGTTAGTGCCGGAAGCCGGATTCGGATTCTCAACTTCGCTGACAGTTCCCTCGTCCGGATTCGCGGCTCCGTCATAGGGATCGGTGAATACCAGTTGGTTCTCCGGTGGCTCCGCGGCGTTGCCACTGGTATCACTGAACCAGATCGCGTCGGCGTGACCGAACATGATGTGATTGGGCCCGGTGCCTCCAATAACGGACTGGTGGAAGTTGTCGCTGATCGTGTATTCATCCGCCAGGTTCTTAAAGTAGTGAGCATCACCCTTCTGCATATTGTAAAAACCAAGGGAGGTTGATCCTTCACCCGTGGTTTGCGCGTCAGGGACGCTGGGCAAGTAATTGGTGGTGAAGCAGGGAAGCGTATTGCCATCAGAAGAGCAGAGCGGTGGCTGCGTTGCGCCATTGGTGCCTGCCCCTACCGTCACTTCAACCCAGGAGAACAGCTGGGAATTGCAACCAGACGGATTGCTGCTGGTAGCGTGACCCAAGCCGCAATTCATCTGTTGCCACATCTGGTAGAAACGATGGACAGGGCTCGCTGCGTAAGAGTCGTCGGTAAGCGTGCTGCCGTTGGTCAACTGAAACGGTCCGGCTGGCAGCGTCGTAACGTTGGTGATACGCGTATCGGGAGTGTACTTGGAGAGTCCGGAGCCGCCGCTGGTCAGAGCATAGTAATGGCCGGCGGGCAGACCGTTCTCCGTAATTTCAGCGCACTGAAGTGGAGTGAGGTTTGGAAATGCCGGGCAAGATGCGGGACCGGTGAAATAGCCATTCTCACCTTTCGGGCCTCCCACTAGCGGCGCAGGCAGAATGTTGCGGGGAAATTCCTGCGTCGGCGGATCTAGCAGGAAGGTGTCGGTATCCGTGGCGGCAAACTGTTGAGCTTGTGAAAAGTTGGGCCCGGCAACCGCGTTCTTGTTGGCGTCCAACTTGACGATGCCTTCTGAGAGAAGGTTATTGATAGTCTCTCCCTTTTTTGGAGGGTAAGTGGCGAAGACGTGATCGAAGCTACGGTTTTCTCCAATGATCACGATGACATGCTTGATCGGCGTGGTGGTCGCCGCATCCGCTGCGTGTTTGGGTTGATCAGCTGCGCTGGCGAAGGGAACGCCGATTGCCAGCTGGAACATGGCAAGCCATGCCAGTCCATTGCGCAAGAAATGCACGCCTTTCGATCCGAGTGATGTAACAGTCATTTTCTTTTCTCCTCGTGGGGTTGAGTTGCTGGTTAAGGGGACACCAACGTTAAAAACTCTTCCGGCAAAACAACTGAACCTGGCTAGAGTGGAAGCGTTGATGTGCAAGTAATGCGGTAGAAAAGTTTTTGTGTCGGAACTAATTCGCTTTGAACCCTGCGCTTACCGCTCATGGCTCTACGCGAATCAATCCCATCATTCCTCCATCCTCGTGTTCTAAAAGATGGCAATGGTACAGAAAATCGCCAACTGTATTCGGATCGCGAAAGTCCATCCGCAACCGGACGCTGGGATATTCCAACGCTCTGCCGTTGTAGTAGGGAACGTTGACGGTATCGCGAAGGAACGGTTCATTCGCGGGCTTGCCGTGGAAATCGATCAGCATGAAATGCAGCTGATGAATATGGAACGTATGCAGTTCGCTGGAGCGGTTTTCGATGATCCAATCTTCGACCGTGCCCTGCTTCGCGATGATGTTTGGAATTCCTGATTTCGGATCGAACTGCACCGGTGCCTGGCCTTCAACCGTAAGGTAAAATTCCGTCGCGCTGTTGGGATCATTCGGGTCGAGCAACTTCTCAGAAAAGTACAACCTTCGCGTCCGCACTGGAGCCACGCTTCCCAGCCACGGCATCTGCGAAGGCGGAAGCGGTTGCGGCGATGCCGCAAGTTTGGAGGGCGGCTCCGGCGCATCGTTGGAAGCCGTGATCGTAGCGATCGTGCGATTAGGGTCGTTCTCGCCACCAGCGCCTGTGTCGACCGTCTTCGTGACCAGAAGTCCCGAAATGCCCGCTGGTGGCCCCTTCACGATGAATTCCACGCGTGCCCCCGGCGGCACTCCGAGATGCGTTTGCCAGTCCACAAAATCTGCCGGCAGACCGTTCGCGTTTAACGGCACTCCGTCCATGGCAACGAGGCCAAGTTTCTGCGGAGTACGATCGAACAGGACTTGCAGGTTGAGGTATGTGATTCCCGACGCATTCACGACGCGCCACAGTTGCTGCTCCTCCGGCTTCATTTCGATAACAGCCGGCCGGTAATCCGGATAGGGTACCGGCACGAAATTAATCGACAGATCCTTCGCCGGCTTGCCGAACCCCGTGCCGGTGTTGGCTGCATCTCCATCGCGATCAAAGAGCATCTTCGGAACAATTGGTTCTGACTTCGAAGGCGGCGCATTCGGATTCAGCAAATCCTGATCGCGAATAATCAAAACTCTTTCCGGCAATCCCGCAACCGCCTTGTCAGCCCGCTCGATTCCCTCGACGATGATGGCGCCCGATGCGCCGCCGAGCACCTGCTCTTTCGTAAAACCATGAATGTGCGGATGGTACCAATAGAGCCCCGGAGGCTCGTTCTCTGGAATGCGGAAACGATATTCGAATGGCGCATCGCCCGGCTGAATCGACGTGTGGAGGACGTCATCTTGGTGGCAGAGTGGAGGAATCGTCAAACCATGGAAATGAAGATTCGTGGATCCTCGCGTCATCAGTTCGCTGGTGCACGAATTGCCATTCTTCGCCGCATCCTCGTGCGCGTGTCGATGGGCCATCGCTGCGCCGGAGGTAAGCACGGTCAAATCATTTTTCAGCGTCAGGATGACAAGATCGCCGGGACTTACGCGAAGGGTCGGTGACTCTGATCCGTTCTCATCGACGAAGCAGTAGCGAGTCGTGCCGTCGCTTTGCTTCGCATTGTGGGCGGTCAATTCCACCTTCAGCACTCCGTTGCGGCTTCGCAGATCAGTCGGACCGGTGACAGTGCTGCCCGGCGAAGGGCGTGGGCAAAGGTCCTCAGCGGCATGCGCAGGTTGCGCCGACGCAACAAAGCACAGACATAAAAGCGCAATGGGGAGGGTCTTCGGCATCAACTGCTTCCAGTATCCGTACTCACTCAAGTTTTAGCGCAGAACTCTACCACGTTACTTTGCATTGGTAAATGAGGATGATTCAGTACTCCAGGTTGACGCTCGGCGCCCTGCTGGACCCACGACTTCCCTCCCCGAGGAAGCCGCACATAAACCCACGGTCCCAAGGTAGCCGCTGCGGGGTTACTAGGTTATGAATCAAATGTGAATAAGAGAAGAAAAGAAATCCACAGGGGTGGACGTAAGCCGAATTTGGAGCTTTCGGGGATGGTGCCGTCTCTCGTAGATGGCGTCATCCTGAGCTTAGCCGTTCTTCAGGCGGAGCGAAGGATCTCACGCTATGACGCTGTGTGCCACAGGAGATCCCTCGGCCCGCCGGCGAAAACGCGGGCCCTTCGGAATGACGGATCGCGAGATTCAGAACTCAAGCTGAGCCACTGCTCGGAATTCGCTTGACTTCGATTCTGTCTCCTGCAATCATATTCTTTACGCATTTGCTCTTTGACAATTGAATAGCAACGAGATAACTCCCGCGGATTCAATATTTTGCAATCAGGCCGCTGATTCCAAGCGGTTTAGCGAGGCTAGGCGCACCTAAGTCCTTTGAATAGAGTATTTTGCGGGCAAGTCATTTGTTTTCAATATTTTAACTGGATCTAGGCCGGATCAAAGGCGCGTAACTTGTTGATTCCAGATATTTTAGCTCGATTTATCTGAATATTTTTAGTCTTGATTAAGCCTGAGGTCCGAGCGGGTTCCCAAGCCAAATCTCGGGGCAGATTCATCGCAGCTTCGGGTTAAGAGCTTCAGCTCCTGAGCGCAGAAAATCTAGTTCCCGTATTTCCGCGGAACGCGCTTCGAGATGTTGCAGAGAATCTCATACGGCGAACTGCTCGCCAGGCGCGCATGTTCAAGCGCATCGACGCTCAGCCCGTCACGAGTTCCGAGCAGGATCACCTCGTCGCCAACTGCAATTTCCGGAATGCCTGTAACATCTACGAGCGTGAGGTCCATCGAAATGCTGCCCACGATCGGGGCGTAGTGGTCGCGGACGATCACGCGACCGCGATTCGAAAGTTGCCGGTTGTATCCGTCGGCATATCCCACGGGCAGCACGGCGACGTGCGCCGGCGCCTTGGTCACATAAGTTCCGCCGTAACCTAGAGGCTGGTTGGCGGCGAAATCTCGCATCGACAGGATGCGCGTCTTCCAGGTCAGCACCGGCTTTACCGGAAGGCGCAGCGTTCCTCCGCTCACTTCCCGGCCCGCGCGCTGGAATGGCAAATAATATCCGTAGACCGCAATGCCCGGACGCACCATGTTGTTCCAGGTCTCGCGCCGCGAAATCAGGGCGCTGGTGTTGGCCATGTGAATCAAACTCGGATCGAAGCCGGCCGCGCGCACCATGCGCAGCGCCTCTTCAAAACGGCGCTCCTGCTCGGCCACCGAAGGAGCATCCATAATTTCTGAAGACGCTAGGTGAGTTGAAAGCCCTTCGAGAACCAGATGAGGAGCCGCGGCGAGAGCGTTCAGCACCGCGGGAAGTTGATCCAGCGATACACCAAGCCGGCCCATCCCGGTATCCACTTTCAAATGCACTGCGTGCCGCGCCGCTCCGAGCGCCGCGGCAGTCTCCAGAGACTCGATGTGCCAGGGTTCCCACACGGTGGGAGTGAGCCGCGAGCGGACGATTTCGTTTTCCTCGCCGCGCCAGAAACCCGTCATCAACAAAATCCGCGATTCAATGCCGGCCTCGCGCAGCGGGATCGCCTCATCCAGCGATGTAACGCCGAGCCACTTCGCGCCCTCCGCCTGTAAAGCGCGCGAGCATTCCACCGCGCCGTGGCCGTAAGCGTCAGCTTTCACGACAGCGCACACCGTCACTCCCGCACCTGCATGTTTCACAACCGAGCGGAAGTTTTGCCGCAACGTAGTGAGAGAAACTTCCGCCCAGGTAGGGCGGGTAGCCACGCGGCTCAGAATTTCTACAGTTGTCGCCACTGCGCTCGATTATAGCGGGAGTAACTCGCGCTCTCAGGTTACGCTTGGGCTACTCCCACGGCAGTTTCCCGTCGTTTATTTCAATTCCCCGCCAGCGAGAAGTTCACGGTGATCTGCGTCTCCACCTCAACGGGCTCATGGTTCAAAACGTAAGGCCGGTAACGCCATTGCCGCACGGCTTCTTTTGCCGCCGGCGCTAGCATCGGATGTCCCGACAGAACTTTAAGGTTCTCGATGACGCCTTGCTTGCTGATCAGCGCTTGCAGCACGACTTGCCCCTGAATGCGCGCCGTTCGAGCTAGCGAGGGATACACAGGCAGGACCTTGTGAACTAAGTCTCCTTCGTCCATGTGCGAGATGCGGACTGGCGGAGTCACTGCCACGGGGTGAGGCGGCAGAACCGTACGCGCACCCGTTCCCAACACGCTCAACAGTCCCTCCGGACTGCCCGGTCCCAAAGCTCCGGTACCCGGACCAGATGGCCCGACCTGCGGTGGGCCATCATCACCGGAAGTGGGAATGCTGGTCGGAATTCGCGCGGGCGCTCTGAATATGAAGACCGCGGGAGCGTTTGTAGCAGCCGCATTTGCACTCGTGTGCGTTCTGACCGTTGGAGCTTCCGCCAGAGGCTGACCCAGCGTGACCGGCGTAGACAGTGGGCGCAACGAAGGCAATCCCATGGGGCGAAGCAGCGGCAAAACCAGCAACACCGCGCATGCAAGGGCCTGCAGGCCGAAGGATGTCAGAGTGGTCAATCCGCGACGCGAACGCTCGTCCCACGATGAATTGATCGTGCTGGCGAACATACCGTCGGTGAATCTGGTCTCGCTAAACATAGTGTCCTCCTCGTGGAGTGGGTTGCTGATAAGGACACCAGGGCCGTCACGATTGGACGCCCTGAAAACAAATAAAAAAGGCCGCGTCTAGCGCGGCCTTTTAGGAACTTTTCCGACACATGCGGTGTCGCGAAAAAGTTATTTGGGTGGTGTGGTTGACGGAGCTGCAGGCTTCGGAGCCGCGGGCTTCGCAGGCACCTTGGCTGGAGCGCCAGTTGGAGCAGGGGCGGCCACACCCGACGACGTGTTGTATGCTTCCACGATCGCCTTGGTGATGTCCACGCCCTCACCAGACCAGAGAACCTGGCTCTGTGGCCAATTGTTCGACGTGTCCACAATCAGTTGGAACGCATTGTCCTGCGCGTACTTCACGATCGTTGGAGCCATCTTCTGCAGGATGCGGGCGAAGATTTCTTTTCCTTGATTCTGCCCGTCCTCTTGAAAATCCTGGTAGGCGCGCTCGAAAGACTTCTTCTTGGTTTCGATCTGCTTGAGCAGAGTGGCCTTGGCGTCTTCGTTCAGCTTGTCGCCCTGCGTGTCTAGCTGTTTCTGCAGACCATCAAGCTCTTCTTTCTGAGCTTTGAGTTCGTTCTGTTTGGGTTCAAGTTTCTTGGTCAAAGCATCGGCGTCGCGGCGGCCTTCGTTAGAACCGAAGACGGCAGCTTCTACGTTGATCGTCCCAACCTTGGTGCCAGGGCCAGTCGTGGTTGGGGAAGCTGCCGGACTTGCAGCGGCAGCAGATGGGCTAGAGGGAGTGGCAGCGCCACCGGTTTGGGCCCATGCGGAAATCATCGAGAACACCGCAATAGCCAGGACAGATCGCAGAAACTTGCTTGTCATTGGATCTCTTAAACTCCTTGGAACATAGTTCCGTAGATTTTTCCGGGAATGAACTCAGACTACCTTTTCAGGCAACTCTGGGCCGGAATTATTGGACCGCGTTCTGGCAACGGCCGTCAGACATTCTTCGCTAAGACAAGGCACACTGGACTGCCAGCGCTACACGCCGGGGTTGCGACGTGTCGTCCACCTGCTCAACTCGCTTATGCCCGTGGATCACAACGATTATAGAGAGCATCCTCAGACGCCGTCAAACCTGCTGCCGCGAATCTTCGTTAGAACATCTGTCTTCAAAACAGCCGCTGGCTTAGAAAGTCGTCGCCACCGTGAAGCGGAATGTCTTGCGCGGCTCCCGCAGCAAGAAGCTCGGCGAGTAAGCGTTCCTCGCCAGGTTGAACGTGTAATCTCCCGCTTGCGTTAAGTGGCAGCCTGAGGGGCCGCAAACCTGCGGGAACATGCCCGGTGTAATTGGAATCGGCGGCATCGCGGGGTTATCGAGCCGCAGCGGGTTATACGCCCAGTAAATTCGGAAGGGCGCATTGACCACCGGCAGGAACACCTGAAGTTCAAGCCCCGTCGACATTCTCGGACGCCAGTTCGTCGAGCCCAGAACCTGCAGATCTTGCCCCGGCGGCGGGTTCAACACGCTGCCGATCGTACAAGTATTCGTGGTTCCCGTCTGCAACAACTGCGGACATCCAAAGGCCTGGCCGATCACGCCATCGTATTGAACCTGCGCAATCTGCAACTGTGACTTGCGAAGAATGGGGTCGATGCCCGCGTCGACGAAAGGAGCCACCGCCACCGGCCCAACGATCGTGATGCGATACTCCATGTTCGTGAAGAAGCTTAAATCGCCGCCCGGGAAAACGATCTGATCCACTGGAATCGGAATAGTCACGGGGCCTTGCAGGGGGTTCTGCGCGTTCTTGAGTACGGGCGTTCCGTCGCGATTGGTCAGAGGGATCGATCCCACGCTCGGCAGGAATGCGACTGGGGAAACAGAACGGATATCGAAACCGCGCAGATCGTTTTCGCCGCCCATGTAAGCGCGCTGGAACGGAGGCGCAACTAGGCCGCCGTAACCAGTGATGAAAGACCCCTGCATATTGAAGCCGATCGCGTTGCGCCCCCTCTGCATCGGAATGAAGCGCTTATATTGAACGATCGGACGGACTGACCGAATCGTCCCTCCCAACCCGGCGAGTTCGGCGCCCAGCGTGAACTGGTGCCCGCTGTGCGGCGAGATGGGACTGTTGATGGTATTGAAAGAGAAGTTTGGAAAGATCTTGCTGGTGATAATTCCTTCCAGCGCATTGGGCCCGGAGATTCCGCGGAAAGCCAAGAACTCGAATAAATTCTTCGACGCCGAACTGAGCGCCGCCAGCGAGGACCGGTCGAAAGAATAAGTAACTCCGAGTCGATTGAAGCGGCGCTTGTTGCGCGCGCGCAACGGATAGCTCAGTGACGTGGTAAACCCGGCGCTTGCTTGCGTGTAATTCTGGAGGTTCTGCAATACCGTATTGGGCAGGTTCAGGTTCTCCCCCCTGAAAATGGAGAGTTGCCGCGCCTGATCGTACTTCGTCTTTGTGTAGTACACGTTGAAGCCGAACTGCAATGGCCGGTCAAACATGTAGGGCTGAGTGAAGCCGAAGCGAATGCTCTTTGCCAGGTTGCCGATGCTGGCCTGCACCTGAAGCGTCTCGCCCAGGCCGAGGAAGTTATTGGTGGCATAATTGATGCCCACAAATGCGCCTTCCAGTCCGCTGACGCCGCCATTCAGTCCAATGCTGTTCTTGCCTTTCTCGTGGACCTTCAGCGTTAGATCGACCAGCCCGTTTTTCTCATCCAGTTGTCGAGTTGTGACATTCGGATCGTCCGGCTTCAACTGATCGAAATATCCCAGTTGGTTCAAGCGCAGCAAACTCAACTCCCACAGTTTCGAGTTGTAGATGCCTCCTTCTTCCAGGGCGATTTCGCGGCGGATCACTTTGTCGCGGGTCGTGGTGTTCCCCACGAACTCGATGCGACGCACATAGAACTGCTTGCCTTCATCGACATCGATATCGAGATAGATCAGTTTTTTCTCATCGTCAAACCGGGTCTCCGGCACTGGAGTGAAGTTGATGTAGCCCAACTCTCCATAAGCCTTGTGCAGGTTCTCCAGGCCCTTGCCGACTTTCTCTTTGCTGAAGACATCTCCGTCTTTAATGGGGAAGATGGATCGCAGCGCCTTCACGTTCTGTACGGCCTTATTGTTCTTGAACGTAATTCCACCCAGCGTGTAGCGCTCGCCCTCATCAATGGGCATGGTGATATCGACAGATTTGCCTGATCCACCTTGCAACAGCGGGACGTGAATGCCGGTGTGCCCAGTGTCATGAATCTCAGTTTTGGGCTCGGCAATATTCGCCTTGAAATAGCCGCGATTCTGGTATTCATTGCGGACGCGTTCCACATCTTCTTCGAGCTTGGTGGCGTCGTAAGTGCGAGCGAAGACGTTTTCCAGGAAAATGGAATGCGGAACGCCGATGGGCCGCAGGTTCTTCATGGCGTAGCGCAGAACCCGCGTCTTGACGTTCTTGTTTCCCGTAAACGTGATCTTGCCCACCTTAACCTTGGGGCCCTCTTTGATCACAAATGTCACGCCGATCGCCGCCGGAGGGATCTGCCGTATCTCCGTCCGGATCGTGGCAAACTGCCGCCCATGTTCGGCGAGTAAGCCTTTGATTGCTACTTCTGCTTTTTTCACTTTCGTCGGATCGTATTGATTCTCTACCGACAATCCGACCTTCGCTTCTTTGAAGCGGTCTAATACGTCGCTGGTGGAAACCGAACTCAGGCCTACGTAGTTGATCTCGCGGATCGTCGGCTTTTCCTTCACCTGGATAATCAGCCGCCATCCCTTCGGAGTTTGCTCGCGGCTGAACTTGATGTCCTCGAAGTAGCCGGTGTTCCAAAGCGAATTGAAATCGCGCTCCAGCGCGGCGGGATCGTAAATGTCCCCAGGATGGGTGAAGATGCGCGCCTTCACCGTCTCGGCGGGAATTCTGCGGTTTCCCTGGATGTTGATCTCGGAGATCACATCGGTCTGCGCCCAGCTCGCGGAGGCGGAAAGCACAACGAGCAACATTCCGAGCGCCCACCCAAGCCATTTCATTCTCCGGCAAAACCTTGCGGATGAAGAAGATGAAGGCTGAACAGCGCCGGAAGAACGGTTGCTGCGCCCGGGCACAGCACTATCTGCATGAGAGCAAAAATGAATCGCTACGACCTCAGCCTCTGGGATGTGGGAAAACGATCATTATACGGTAGAAAAATAGAAAGCGTCCAAGCCGCCACTCTTGCCGGTGGCTCATGAAGAAGACTTCACTGACTCTACCTCCACCAAGACGGAATAAAACGTGGCGGAGTTGCCCAGATCGGAAAGTTTTTCTGAGGTAAGCACATTAATATTCCGAAATCCCGGAGCGAGCTTGGCCCAATTCAGCGTCGCCGAAACTACTCCGGGCTGAACCGCGCCGTCGACTCGCGCCTTCAACAAGATTTCTCCGCGATGGTTGTAGACCCGGACTGTGTCTCCGTTGGCAATACCGCGCCGCCGGGCATCGGCGGAGTGCATCTCGAGAAGATTCGTCTCTTCCATCGTCTGTACCGAAGGCAGATTGGAAAAAGTTGAGTTCAGAAAGTTATCGGCCTTGCGCGCCAGAAGTTCCAGGGGGAAAGTTTTCTTCTCGACTCCATGCCGCGATTCCGCCGGAGGCGTGAACTCCACCACGGGATCAAGCCCCTGCGCCTTGATCGCTTCGCTGTACAGTTCAGCCTTGCCCGAAGGTGTACGGAAGTTGCCGTGCGCGAACGGAAGAAATGGTTCTGGTGTTTCTGACTGGTAACCGGCAACTGGCGGCTGGCAACTGAAGTTAAGCCGCACCTGACCTTCCCGCTCCAACCGCTCGCGGCTGATGCCCTTCAACCAAGGATTGCTTGAGGCCAGCGCGCCATCGATCATTTCGTCGACGCTCTCGTTGAAGCACTCGTCGTTGAATCCCATACGCTCGGCTAGCACGCGGAACACTTCCACGTTTGCGCGGCACTCTCCTAACGGCTCAATCGCCTGATCTGACACCTGCAGGTAGTAGTGGCCATAGGCTGCCTGCAAATCTTTGTGCTCGAAGAATGTTGTCGCCGGCAAAACAATGTCGGCATAGTCGGTTGTGTCGGTGAAAAATTGTTCGTGGACAACGGTAAATAAATCCGCGCGCTTCAGCCCGCGCACCACTTCATTGTGATTGGGACAAACCGCCGCAGGATTTGAGTTGTAAACGAATAAGGCCTTCACTGGAGGATCATTCAAAGTATTCAGCGCCTTGCCCAGTTCGACCATGTTCACAGTGCGTGGCACGTGGTCGAGCCCTTCTGGCTTGAGGTCGGGCCGCGTCAATGCATCTTTGTTCAATCCAAACGAACCGCTGGTCGACATCTGCAGTCCGCCGCCGACTTCTTTCCAAGATCCGATGATGCAAGGCAGCATCACGATGGCTCGCGTAGCCATCCCACCGCCATCGGACCGCTGCACACCATAATTCAGACGAATTACCGACGGCCTCACCGTGGCATATTCCAGCGCCAGCTTGCGAATATCTTCCGCCGCAATCCCCGTCCATTGCGCCACACGCTCCGGTGAATAGGATTTTACTTTCTCACGCAACTCTTCGAAGCCCAGAGTGAACTCCGCCACGTAATCGGCATCATGCAAACCTTCGCCGATGATCACGTGCATCATGGCGAGCGCCAGCGCGCCATCGGTGCCCGGATTGATTGGAAGATACCAGTCGGCGCACGCCGCAGTGCGCGTGCGATAGGGATCGATTACCACCAGCTTCGCGCCGTTGCGCCGCGCTTCCTCGATGAACGGCCACAGGTGAACATTATTTCCGTGAATGTTCGAAGCCCACGCAATGATGTAACGCGAATGGACAAACTGCTCAGGCTCGGTGCCGAGCTTCACGCCGAGCACTGAGATTAATCCGGCCTCGCCCGCCGCGGAACAAATCGCGCGCTCCAGTTGCGAAGTGCCGAGTCGACCGAAAAATCTGCGGTCCATGGAAGCGCCATTCAGCGCGCCCAACGTTCCGCCATACGAATAAGGCAGAATCGCTTCGCTACCGAACTCGGCAATGATCGAGCGAAAGCGCGAGGCAATCTCGTCCAAAGCTTCATCCCAGCTAATGCGCTGCCAAACTTGCGCTGCTTGTGTGGGGACAGCCGCCCCCGGCTGTCCAGGAGCGAACCTCCGTTGCTTTTCTGCTACTCCCTTCGGCGCAATCCTCCGCATCGGATAGAGCACCCGATCCGGCGAATAAACGCGATCCAGATACTTCGCCACTTTCCCGCACAAGAATCCCCGCGTCACCGGATGCCCTGGATCGCCCTGAATCTTCGTGGCACGGCCATCTTCCACGGTGATCAGAACGCCGCAAGCATCAGGGCAATCGTGCGGACACGCGGCATGGACGACCTGTTTCATGACTCGTTCGATTATAAAGTGCTATTCGCGAGAATATCGGAAGCGGGAAAAAGAAAACGGGCGGCACGTAAGGCCGCCCGTTGGGTTTATTCGACAGCAGTTATGCTCTACTCCGGTTGCGCCTGCGGAACTTCCACCACCGCGGCACCCGCCATCAGCGGAGTACTGGTGATCGGGTTCAGGAAGAACAGGCCGCCCGTTACCAGTGGGATCTGTCCGCTGGATTGCAGGGCGCTCAAGCCGGTCGTGTTCACGAACAGGGTAGCGTTGCCCGTATCCACCGTGAGCGGCCCGCCGCCCAGCGAGTAGCCGATCAGCCCGTTGTTCTGCATCTCGAAGCTGCCGTCGTTACCGTTGACGATGTTCACGCTGCCCGATGCCAGCATGCCAGAGACACCCTGGAAGCGCAGCGAGATCATCTGCGGAGTGAAGACGTTGCTGGAAAAGCTTCCGCCGACGAAGATGCGCTGGCCCACGATGACCGATGAGTCATTGAACAGCGCGTTAGTGAACAGATTATCGAAGAAGCAGATGTCATACTGAGTCACCGCACTGACATTGATGGTCTGGATGGAATCGACATCGGTGACCGTGTCGGCGCTGGTTTCACCCACCCACATCGTGATCTGCTGCACCGGCCCAGAGGTTGGGTTCACCGCCAACACGCGGCCGGAGAGGAACGACTTGGTCGTGCTGATCACTTCGACATCCGTCGCCAGCAGAGTGCCATCGCCCTGGAAGAATCCGCGGACTCCGATGAATGACGGAGTCGCAAGATTGTTGATGCTCCATCCACTGTTGAACTGAGTGCTGTTGTTCACATCGATGGTCAACTGGCGGCCATACGGTCCCTGAATGACAAACGAATTGCCGCTCGCGTTTACCGAAACCAGTCCGCCGGTGAGATCGGTGACCTTGCCGGTCGGATCGGCCGACGTAACCATGTTGGCGTTAATGGTTGGATTGACCACGCCTGTGATCTGGCCATTGCCATCGACGGCAACCGATTGCCTAATGTCAAACTCCATGCGAAGGCCAGCCAGGCCGCTGTTGGTAACAATCTTGGCGGTCGGAAAATTAACCGTGACCGTGGTCTGCGTGGGCGAACCGGTCGTGGGGCTGAAGGTTCCGTTCAGCGTGGTCAGCGCCGGAGGGTTCGCGGTCATGTCGACGTATTCAATGACCGGATCGGATATCGCAAAAGTTGCGCTGGCATACGTGTCAGCAGGAACAGTGTTGAAGGAAAGCGGAGCCCGCAATCCCAACAGACGGGCAAAATCGACTGTGGTCGGCGTCGACAGCACCTGTGGCGAACCGTTGTTGCCGTTCAGAGTGATCGAAGTAATGGTGACTTCAAAGCCGACTACCGACGCCAGGGGCGCATCTTCGCCGGTCACGAAGACGGCCGGCGACTGAGAAGACAACGCCGGAGAGGAACTCGACGCTCCGCCGCAACTCGCACCCAGCATGGAGAGCGCGACCGCTAATGCAATCCCAAGAAATTTTTTCATGACAAACTCCTAAGCGAAAGATTTGGTGTGAACTTTGTCGGGGAACGCGACTTGATCCACCCTCATGAAAACACGCTTACCTTGGAGATGTCGCGTAACCTGCGGACGTGGTTACTCTATGTACCACCGGAATGGGAATGCGGCTATCTTGCTTGGAATCAGAGGTTTAGAAGCCGCGCCAAGCAGCGCGATTAGTGGGGCATGTACCTTAGTGTAAGCGTGGCGCTAAAGCAATTCGCGACTACTTCAACTCCAGCACTTCTTTTTCTTTGCCTTTGCTCATCTCTTCCATCTTCTTGATTTCGTCGTCGGTGAGCTTCTGGATTTCTTCGAGCGACCGTTTCTCGTCATCTTCGTTAATCTTTTTATCCTTCATCGCCTTCTTGATGGCGTCGTTGCCGTCGCGGCGAATATTGCGAACCGCAGTGCGATGCTCTTCAAGCACCTTGTGGAGATGCTTCACCATATCCTGGCGGCGCTCTTGCGTGAGCGCCGGCACAGGCACGCGGACCATCTTGCCGTCGTTCATGGGATTCAAACCCAGTTCTGCCGAGCGAATCGCCTTCTCAATCGCGCCGATCTGCGACGGATCAAACGGCTGCACCGTAATCATTTGCGGCTCCGGCGCATGCACTTGGGCAATTTGATTCAGCGGCATCTGCGAGCCGTAGTAGTCGACACTCACGCTGTCGAGCATGTGCACTGAGGCGCGCCCGGTCCGCGTGGCCGCCATCGCCTTGCGGAAATCTTCGACGGCCTTTTCCATGCGCGTCTTCAGTTGTACGTAAGTTTCTTTCAGGCCCGGAATCGCGGCCATGGTGGCTTGAGCCATTTCAGTCAGCTCCGTAAGAATTCAAGAATCAAAACGCTGAATTATAAACCCAAAATAAAATTTGCCACGGATTTTCACGGATCGAACGGATGTGGAATTTCTGATCCGTGGGAATCCGTGTAAATCCGTGGCTAAAACCTCTATGCGCTCACCCGCGATCCAATCTTTTCTCCGCTGAGAACACGCCGGATGTTCCCGTGCTGGTTCAGGTTGAAGACGATAATGGGCAGGTTGTTGTCTTTACACAAGCTGATGGCGGTGGAATCCATCACTTTGAGTCCCAGCCGCAGGACATCCATATAAGTAATATCGGTGAACTTCTTGGCGTCCTTCACCTTCATCGGGTCGGCGTCGTAGATGCCATCGACTTTTGTGGCCTTGAGAATCGCTTCGGCCTTGATCTCCATGGCGCGCAGAGACGCCGCAGTGTCGGTCGAGAAGTAGGGATTGCCCGTGCCGCCGGCGAAGATGACGACGCGGCCTTTTTCGAGATGCCGGATGGCGCGCCGCCGGATGAACGGCTCCGCAACCTGCTTCATCTCAATCGCCGACTGCACGCGAGTGTAGACGTTTTGCTTCTCAAGCGCGTCCTGCAGGGCCAGCGCGTTAATCACCGTGGCCAGCATGCCCATGTGATCGGCGGAAACGCGGTCCATGTCGCGAGCCTGGTCAGCTACGCCGCGAAAGAAATTGCCGCCGCCCACGACGATCGCGAGTTGCACTCCCAGATTGTGGACATCAGCCAGTTCCGCCGCAACTTCATGGATGCGCGCCGTATCCACGCCGAAGCCCTGATTGGCGGCAAGGGCTTCTCCGGAAATCTTAAGCAGAACGCGTTTGAAGGCAGGGGGCATAGTAGCGCCAAACGTAGCGCCGGCGCATGCCCTGAGTGTAACCGAAGGGTCCCGCCGGCTGTCGCGAGGGCGTCCCGCCCTCGCCGCAAGCACAAAAAAAGGCGCCCGAAGGCGCCCGGAAAATTACTCAGCTTTCTGTTCCGTAGGTTTCGTGGTTGCGACTGTCGCACCCACATCGCCCACCTTGAAGCGCGCGAAGCGCCGCACGCTGATGTTTTCGCCCAGCTTGCCGATCTTCGCCGCGATGAGTTGCGCGATCGAGATGGTCTGGTCCTTGATGAAGGGCTGCTCGAGCAGGCAGACTTCTTCGTAGAATTTTTCCATCTTGCCCGCAACCATCTTCTCCGCGATATTCTGCGGCTTGCCGCTCTTCACCGCTTGATCCAGGAAGATGTCTTTCTCACGCGCGAAGTCTGCCTCCGTCACGTCTTCTTTGCGAACGTACTTCGGATCGCTGGCCGCGATGTGCATGGCGATATCGTGCGCCAACTCTTTGAAGTCGTCGGTGCGCGCCACGAAATCGCTCTCGCAGTTTACTTCAACGAGCACGCCGATCTTGCCGCCGGCGTGAATGTAGCTGGTCACCGAGCCTTCGCTGGTCACACGTGTCGCCTTCTTGGCCGCAACTGAAACGCCCTTCTTGCGCAGGATCACGACCGCCTGCTCCATGTCGCCCTTGGCTTCAGTCAGAGCCTGCTTGCAATCCATCATTGGAGCCCCGGTTTTTTCCCGGAGATCTTTCACTTGTGCTGCAGAAATATTTGCCATAGTAGTGCTCATTAAGTAGTCCTTAGGTCTTTCGTCGTTGGTCGTTGGCCTGGAAGTCAGGCCGAGGGCGAACGACCAAGGACCAACGACTGTTCCCTACAAACTTTGACCCGCGCCGGGAATTTTCTAAGCATGACCTGCGCGGGTCTGATATTCACGTGCCCGGTTTTTTACGAGGTACGAGGTACTCGCGACTCGGTACTGCTAAACCGTCTGGCTCTCCACCTTCGGGACGATGTCGGCTTCCTCGTTGGCCACGGGCTTTTTCAGCGTGCCCGGCCCCAGCACTTCTTCCATGCTGATGTTTTCGCCAATGTCCGCCAGATCAGAGGCAGCAGCAGCTTCCTGGGCACGAAGTTCGAGCGCGGCCGCGGCATCTTCCGCTTGCTGCATTTCCCGGGCCTGCGCTTGTTCTGAGGCGGCGGTCATGTCTGCGACCTGCTTGTCGGTCATCAACTGCGCGCCCTCGGCAATCGATTCCGAAATCTTCGAAGTAAACAGCCGAATCGCCCGCAGCGCATCGTCGTTGCCCGGAATCACATAATCCACTTCACTCGGATCGCAATTCGTATCGACCACCGCGACCACTGGAATGCCAAGCTTGCGTGCCTCGCGCACCGCAATCTGTTCTTTGTTCGAATCGATGACAAACACAGCATCGGGCAACCGGCTCATATTCTTGATGCCCGCCAGGTTCGCCTGCAGGTGCTTGCGCTCGCGTTCGAGCTTGATGACTTCTTTCTTCGGCAGCAACTCGTAGCGGCCATCCGTGGCCATCTCGTCGAGTTCTTTCAGCCGCTTCACCGACTTCTGCACCGTAACCCAGTTGGTGAGCAGTCCGCCCAGCCAGCGCTGGTTGATGTAGAAGCCGCCGCACTTGGTCGCCTCTTCGGCGATGGCGTCCTGCGCCTGACGCTTGGTTCCGACGAACAGAACGATCTTGCCGTCGGCCGCCAGCTCCTGCACAAACTTCGACGCCTCTTTGAACATCTTCAGCGTCTTCTGCAAATCGATGATGTAAATTCCGTTGCGCTCTCCGAAGATGTATTCCTTCATCTTAGGATTCCAGCGCTTCGTCTGATGCCCGAAGTGAACACCCGCTTCGAGCAACTCCTTCATGGTGATGGTAGCCAAAGAACCTCCTTATTTAGTCTGCATCGGAAAATCAGTTGCCAGCCGCCAGTTGCCGGCTCCCAGTAAAAACCCACTGGATGCCAGCAACTGGCAATCGGCAAATTCTCTCCGATTGCCATTCCCTGCCCCGCGCCGCGAGGCACAGGAAGAATTGAACACCTAAAACAGCTCTTAGCTTCTAGCTCTTAGCTTCTAGCCAAACCAAGAAAAAACTTTGTCATTCCGACCCCCGAGCGAACGCGAGGGGCGGAGGAATCCCGGTTTTGCTTACCACATCGCCTTTACCGCTTGCTGAACTGGAACCGCTTACGCGCGCCCTTCTGCCCGTACTTCTTCCGTTCCTTGCCGCGCGAGTCCCTTGTAACCATGCCCTCGGATTTCAGCTTGCCGCGCAGCTCCGCATTGAACTGCATCAGTGCACGCGCAACGCCGAGCTTCACCGCGTCGGCCTGACCGCGCACTCCGCCGCCGAGAACGCTGGCAACAATGTTGAAGCCCGCTGCCGAGTCGGTCAGAGCCAAGGGCGCCTTTGCCGCCGAGCGCTGTGCCGGCGTCACGAAATACTCCTCGAACTCGCGCCCGTTGACCTTGAAATCGCCGCTGCCCGGACGCAGATAAACTCGCGCAATCGCCCGCTTCCGCCGTCCCGTTCCGTAATACTGAACTAATTCTGCCATGCTAGCTCTTAGCTCCTAAGCTCTTAGCTTCTAGCTTGAATCCGCCGAAGCGAGCTTTATCTATCCCTAAAATTTTGTCATCCTGAGCGCAGCCGCTTTTCAGGCGGAGCGAAGGATCTCAATCTTAACTGCCGCTGCCGTATGCCCTTACTTCCAACTTCAAATCCTGCGGCTTCTGCGCTTCGTGCGGATGCTTGTCGCCTTTGTAGACATTCAGCTTCGACAGCATGTGCGCCGACAGTTTGTTCTTCGGCAGCATGCGCCGCACCGCATCTTCAATAATCTTTTCCGGCTTGCGCGCCAAACGCTTGCGGTAATCCTCGGTTCGCAGACCACCCGGATAGCCGGTGTAGTGGTGATACTGCTTCTGCTCCGACTTCACGCCGGTGGTTCGAATTTTCTCGGCATTGACCACGATCACGTGGTCGCCAGTATCGAGAAACGGCGTGTACTGCGGATTTTCCTTGCCCATCAAGATACGCGCCACTTGCGAGGCCAAACGCCCAAGCGTCTGCCCATCCGCATCCACGACGTACCACTTGCGCACAATTTCCCCCGGTGACGGGAAATAGGTTGACATCGGAACTCTCCCAGAATGAAAAAATGCGAAACGCGATTGAATATTACAAAGAAGACCGCTCGTTGATTCTCCGGCGAGGACGCCAGACCATCAGGCGGGCAACCGCGAGACTTCCCAAAGTCTTAAAGATACCGGAACGTAAACGAGAATGTCAACGCCGAGTTAAAGACGAAGTGCTGTGGCGTGATGACATGCCGTGCAATGCCGGGACCTCTAGTCATCTCTAAAGCCGCTATCGCGCGCAGAGCCTATTGGATAGAGGAGATCGTTAAGATCAGCGGCCGATTCGGCGAAGACATCTCACGAATAGAAGCAGAGCTAGCGGCTGAAATCAAACGCGATGGGGTCGCCGCCCTCATCGATCACCTAGCTTTATGCGGATCTATCCCAGAACACTATCGGCATGATTCGAGCGAAGAGAAGCTCTATTCGAAGTACACGGATGCGCTCCTCGCTACCGTTTTTCGGTATGTCGGACTTACAAGCATCGTCATTGTAGAGAGAGCTGACGCAGCCGACGTGGAGGCCGTTGGACCCGACTATAGCCTTGTCGCGGATGCCAAGGCGTTCAGGCTAAGTAGGACAGCCAAGAATCAAAAAGACTTTAAGGTCGAGGCGATGCATGGCTGGAAACGCGGAAAGCTCCACGCCTTGGTCGTCTGTCCTATTTACCAACTCCCCGCAAGGAGCAGCCAGATTTACCAGCAGGCAGAGGCAAGAAACGTTTGCATATTCACCTATTCTCACCTTTCGGTGCTCGTGGGCTTCTGCGATCAATTGGGCACCATCGCCGCTCAACGTCTCCTGCTTGCCGTCTTGAAATGCGCCGAGGCCCTGAACCCCACAAAGGATTCGACCGCTTATTGGGGCACGGTCAACCTGGCCATGCTTGGCTTTCACCGTTCAATCGCTGAGCTATGGGCAACCGAGAAGCTGGCAACTATCGAAGCCATTGGGATATTGCGAGAGGAAGCGTTGACGATATTGGCGAAGGAGCGGGAGGAAATAATGAAAATGACGCGGGAGGATGCAATCACTCGTCTGATCAAGGATAGGAACATTGATGGACGCGAATCAGTGATCCGTCTAGTGGCGGACAATGGAATACTCTCTATCCCGTAAACGGAAGCGGCTTATTTTCGAGCCGCTTGCGACTAACAGCCACGTAATCGGGGTTCGTTTCATACGCGATGAAGTGGCGGCCTAGGTTCTGCGCCGCCACCGCGGTCGTGCCGCTTCCCGCAAACGGATCCAGCACAATGTGACGTGGTTTGGTCGTAAGGGTTATCAGCGCCTGCATGAGCTGCACGGGCTTTTGCGTAGGATGCAAGCCCGCCTCGCCCGGCACGAACCCGCAATCAAGCAAGTTGTCGGGCCGACGGACATAACGAAGAAACTCCTCCTCATTGAACGGTCCGATACCGTAGCTAAGGGCATTGTCGGCGATGGTTGTACCAATCTTGTATGGCTTCGTGAACCAGAGGATTGGCTCGAACGACGGGCGAAGATTGCCAACTCTCCAGCCTCGCCATTCGTCCGACGCGGCACGATCACCCCGACGATCATAGACCACGCTTACGCGCTGCGCCCTGTGCGGCGCTCTGTCGCGAACCCAACCAAGCATGTCCTTAAATGAAAACCCTACGTCCTCCAAGGCACAGACGCACCTGTGGGAGTACCGGCGGCCCGCGAATATAAATGCCGTCCCCCCGGGCATCAAAACCCGAAGCCATTCCGAAGCCCAGACCGAGCACCAGTCATAATACTGACGCGGTATGGCGCGGTCCGCCTCCGACCACCCGTTTATTGGCTTGCCGCGCTTACGAAAAATAGCGCCAGCCTTTTCTTGGGCCGGGCTTGAGCCCAAAAATGCCGAATTCGTGTTGTCATGCAAGACGTCCCAATCTTCTGCCCCGATTCCATACGGGATATCACTCAGAATCAGGTGGATTGAGTTGGACGGGAGATCGCTAAGGGCCTTGGTCGAATCGCCAATTATCACCTTGTCGAGGGGAAACGTGCTGCTGGCTGCTCTCTCGGGCATCGTGGATTTATCCTAGCGAGAGCGGGCCGATCAGACAAGCGGATTGAAGGGTTAGAAGATCGTTTATTCTGCACGAAGGGCCGGGCAGTCGCGCCAGACAGTCTGGCGTGCAACCACCAGACGAGCGAGAAAAAGCTGAAGGCTGATAGCGGCCCTACTTCTTCTCCGCCATTTTCCGCGAGATCTCTTCCATCAGCTTGGGACGAAGATTGGCCAGCACGCTCTCTACAATGCTGGCTACGTCGACGGGTTCGCCGTTCGACGGAGCCGCGGCTTCCTGCATAATCTGCTCGGCGCCGGCAGCCGCTGCGCGGGCCGCCTCCGCAGGGACCGGTTCGGACACTTCGAATTCCTTCGACTGGGCCGGTGTCGCCTCGCCGTCCTTGTGAGTATCGCGGATTTGACGCCAACTCGCCCACGCCGCTGCAGTGCTTTTAACCGTGTCGGAATCTTGTTTGTATTCCGCTGCAGGTTCATCGGCAGAAAGTTCATCCCCGCGAACGATGGCCGCAGACTCGCCGCCCGCAACTGCCGTTTCTGCCATAGTAGATTCCGCTGCAATCGCGGGCTGCAGTTCTTGCGGCTGTGACACCTGCATTTCCTCCTCAATCGCACTGGCAGGCTCGGCAACTGCCGTCTGCTCGCCAGAACCCGCTAACTCCAGTACTGGAGCGGGAATCGCAACGGCTTCCACGGACTCGGCGGCTGGCGCTACCTCGGCATCCGCTTCGAATGTTGCTATCTCCGCTGAAGATGAATTTTCGGCAGGCCCAGCCTCAATCTCTGGAGCAATAACGACTGGAGTGGCAACTTGTGGCGAGTAAGAATTCTCCGTGGCGGCTACTTCCACTTCCTGCGCAACCGCGACACTAGAAGAATCCGGCACCTCGGACACATACGCCGCGTACGCCGCATACGCTTTCTGCATTTCCTCTTCCAGCGAGATCGTTGCCTCTTCGCCTCCCAATGCCACCGGCACTGCCATCCATCGCGTTCCGTCCGCACTCGCAGCGGACACAGATTCAGCTGTGGCCACCGCCATCGTCACCGGCTGATCCTGTGTTTCCTCCGATTTCTCACTGTCGAAGTGCGGTTCAACCCCGGCCACAACGGGCTCGCCAGATTGCGATACTTCCGTCGCCGCTTCTTCGACTACCGGAGGCACAATATTTTCTTCGACTGGGGTCGAAGGGGCATCGGAGGACTTGCTTTCACGAACTTGATCCTCACCCTTAACGCCAGCCCCCGCCATGTGGATCTGCGCTGCCGCCGCGGTAATCGCCGCAACTTCCTCCGGCGTCACATCCTTCGGCAAACCTGCAGACGCCAATGCTGCCACATCCACGCTGGTCTCGCCCGCCTCAGCAGCCGGCTGATACTTCTCTTCTTTGTGCTCCGCAGCCTTCTCCGCGGCGGTTTCCACCACCGTGCGGAGATCCCGATTCATGGGGTTATAAATCGTAGACTCGTCGGCAACTTTTTCCTCGGGCTGAGTCTTCTCGTGCGGAAACCCGATCCGGCTGTTCCAGCCGTTCTGCTCCCCGGACGTTTCTTTGCGGCTGCTGCGGCCAGCTTCTTCCGCCGCCGCCATCGCCCGCGCAAACCGTCCCGGCTTCGAGGGCTCAGCCCGCGGCACCACTTTATCTTCCAGCTTCGACAAAGCGCTCAGCAACTCGCTGGCCTCAAATGGCTTGACGATATAAGCGTCGGCGCGCACCCGTTGCGCTTCTTCCGGCTTGAAAGGCTCCAGTTTGCCCACACTCAGCAACACCGGAATCCGCGCCGATTCCGGCGATTCCTTCAGCCGCTGGCACACTTCCAGCCCGCTGTAGCCGGGCATGTAAACATCCAGGATGACCAGGTCGGGTTTCAGTTCGGCGATCTTCTTCAGCGCCGCCGAGCCATTGTTGACCGCAATGACTTCATAGCCCGCATCCGCGAGAATCTTGCGCCCCATATTCTGGGCGGTCACGCTGTCGTCGGCAAGCAGTATTTTTCGGGCCAAAGAAAATTCCTCTGATGCGGGGAGATAACGCGAAGGTAACCCGACCGTTGGCGTAAGTCAATGATCTTACGGGATGTTACCCGGTTACCAGCGGTCAGCACCTACCGCGTCCACCAGTCGGCGGGGCGCGCAGGTCGGCCGTCGTTTCATAGCTGCAGACTCGAACAAACCGGGGACCCGTCTAACCTTTTCGCCGGAGCCACCGTCCAAGAGAAGAGTTACAATTAGCCTCGCGCACGGAGGGCTGACTATGCCCGCACCCGCTATTCGCTCTCGCGTCCTGAGCCTCTTAGCTCTTTGCCTCGTTTTCACTACCGACTTCGGAGCGCAGAGTCCGCGCGCCAATCCTGATCTTACCGTCCATGAGTGGGGCACATTCACCTCCATCGCGGGCAGAGACGGCTTGGCCATGAAATGGTCGACCCTGCGCGGATCGGCGGACCTTCCCAGTTTCGTGGAACATCTTAACGGCGCCCAATTCAAAGCTGGCTTGCGCGGCCGGGTGCGCATGGAAACTCCCGTCCTATATTTCTACTCGCCACACGAAACCACGGTATCGGTGAAGGTGAAGTTTTCCAAGGGAGTAATCACGGAGTGGTATCCGCGAGCCAGCCACGTCGAGCCTGACCCCGCGAAATTTATTGCGCCGGATGCTCTCTTTCACAGCCGCCGCAGCGGCAGCATCGAGTGGAACTCGGTAACCGTATCGCCGAATCTTGCTGCCAGCTTCCCGCACGGAAATCAACCAGGTGACGACGAACCGAACCAGTACTACGCCGCCCGGGAAACTTCAGCCACGCCCCTCGTCGTAAGGACGCCCGCCGCCGAGCCACAGAAAAAAGATCAGCAGGAAAAATTTCTCTTCTATCGCGGCGTCTCCGCGTCTTCCCCGCCGATTTCAGCGATGGTTTCGCCGCAAGGACAGATCCAGATAAGAAACCTCGACCCAGAAGAAATCCCCAGCGTGATTCTATTCGAGCGCCGCGGAGACAAACTTGGATATCGTTTAGGAGGCGCGCTACCGAGCCAGATGAAACTCGACCCTCCCGAACTGACCGCGACCTTCGAGTCGTTAAGCCGCGATCTTCAAGACATTTTAACCAGTCAAGGTCTCTATCCGGACGAAGCTCACGCCATGATCGAAACCTGGCGGCAATCGTGGTTTGAAGAAGGTAGCCGGTTGTTTTACATCGTGCCGGGAAAGTTTCTGAACACGATTCTTCCACTGAGCATCAGTCCGGCCCCGGCGCAGACCGTGCGCGTTTTCGTGGGCCGCCTCGAACTCGTCACTCCTGCAACCACGCAGGCGGTGCAAAAGATACTCACGAACCGTGACATCGAGGGATTGCAGAAATACAACCGCTTCCTCGATCCGATTCTCGAAGCCATGAAGGCAGAGAATCCCGCCCAGGCAAAGCAGATAGAAAAGGACTTGGACTTAACCTACCGCTCGCCGATAATGCAGCCGAAGCAGCCCAACTGAAGAACCTTCATCCGCACAACCCGAAGAAAAGAAACTCGTCGCGTCTCTGCGGCCTCAGAACGAAATGATCTTCTTCAGTCCCTTCTTTTTCTTCTTCTTGCTGCTCGAAACATCCTTGTCGCTGGCCAGGTCGGCAGAACTAGAACTAGCAGCCGCGTCGCCCGCAGCCGGTCCCTGCTGAATTTCATTCAGCTGCACTGGCGGCGGCAAGGCTGCATCATTCTGATTGTTCGCCGTCGGCTTCAACTCGTTTGGATCAGCCGGCCCAGCAGGTTTCAATTCATTCGGATCCGGCGCCGCAGGCTTCAGTTCATTGGGATCTGCCGGCGTGTTTACCCGCGCAAAAGGCTGGCCGCTGGCCGGCGGCGCATCCGAGCGCGGAGCCGCCTCGTTGGCCGCAGGCTGTGCATCCTTTCCTACGATCTCGGCCGCCAGGCCGTGTTCGTTGGCAGGCGGTCCCAGCACCTTCCGCATTTCCTCTTGGGCTAATTGACTCGGCGCAACCGGCGTCGGGTCTGTCAATGTGGGGTCACCGACCTTCGCGGCTTGAGAAAAATCCGGCCCCTTCTTCACCACACCTGCAAGCCGGTCGAGCGTATTCGCGTCGTGCCGGCTTTGTTCTTCCGCTTTGTTCTGCGCCAGCGCTGCCTTGGTCGGGTGCGGGATCGGCTGATGCAGCGCCTCGAGCCGCTTCCTCGCGTCTGGCTCGCGCTCCATCGCCGGATACCGCGTAATAATCTGCGAATACGCCGCCGCGGAATTTTTGGTCAAGTCCTCCATATACTTCGACTTTTGCGTCTCACTGCCTACGCAGCCCGCCGGAGTATTAAATCCCGTGCACACCGGCTTCGCGCGCACGATCGCCAGCTGCGCTTCGTAGTTCTGCCCCAGCAGAAACAGCGCCTCATCCGCTCGGCTGTAGAGCGGATACTTATCCACCAGCGACTTCAACCGCGCTTCCGACGCCTGATACGACAGCCGGTAATAGTAAAACTTTCCAATGTTGAACTCCCGGTCACCCAACACTTCCTGCACTTCCAGCAGGCGCGCCTTCCCTTCCTTCACCAGTTTCGGATTGTCCGGATACTGCATGATCAGGTTCCGGTACTCATCCTCCGCCCGCTTGGCGTGCGTATAATCGCGATCCGATTTCTCCATCTGCTGGTATTGAATATTCGCGATCTTCAACTGTGCCTCAGCCGCCTCCGGCATGTTCGGGAAGAATGTCTCGAAATCCCGATACTCCTGCTCGGCCTGCGCCAGCGACGCCGTTCCGCCCTCCGCGTACCAAGAATCGCCCACCGCCAACTTCGCGCGCGCAATGAACTCCGAGTCCGGATAAGTATTGATTAATGTCTGCAGCGTCATGCGCGCCACGTCGAAGCGGTTGTGCTTCATCGCGTCCATAGCCTTGTCGAACAAAACCTTGTCAGGCTGCTTCGACCCAATATTGGCCAGCGGATTGGTAGACTTCTTGTTGCTGCAAGCCGCCGTAATCATCAGCAGCATGCAAAGCGCGATAAGGAATGAAAGTCGACGTGACATGAATACCTCGAAAACGAATTCCAACTGCTAATTGCTAACTGCCAATTGCTAAACTTTCAGCGCCGCCGCTTCCGTGGCCGCCCTCAGCAACTCCACCGTGTTCTTCTTTGGATCGCCATGCCCGAACACGGCGTTGCCCGCCACCAGAATTTCCGC
>PLDC01000029.1 GCA_003134995.1 Acidobacteriaceae bacterium
AGCCGGAAGCGTTTGTGGCGCTGCGCAAGCATGTTTATCCGAAATTGTTTGAGGGCCGAAAGCCGGATAATCCCTACGAGTCTGGGTGGCGGGCTGCTCGACTGGCGAAGAAGCGTACTCGATCGCGATCACGCTGCTGGAATACATGTGGGTGCATAGCCGGAACATTTCGCAGGCCACGACTGCGATCCAGATCTTTGCCACTGACATCAGCGACACGGCGCTCGACCGCGCCCGCACCGGCGTGTACACCGAAGCGGCCGTGGCGAAAATTTCTGCCGAACGCTTGAAGCGATTCTTTGTCCGGCTGGATGGGGGATTTCAGATCAATCGGTCCATCCGGGACATGTGCATCTTTGCCAAGCAGAACCTGGTGAAAGATCCGCCTTTTTCGAACATGGACCTTGTGAGCTGCCGCAACCTGCTGATCTATTTGGGACCGGTTCTGCAGCGGCGGGCCATCCCAACACTGCATTACGCCCTGAAGCCGAGCGGCTATCTGATGCTGGGAGCGTCGGAAAATCTGGGAGGATTTGCCGACCACTTCGGGCAGGTCGCCAAGAAGGACAAGATCTACCAAAAGAGGAAGAACTCACGGCGTCTGACGACCTATTTCTCGAGCGCGGATTATCCTTCTGGCTTGGGGGCGGCGAAGCGGGCCCGAGGACTGCAGACTACCCCTCTGGTTGTGGAACGAGAGGCGCAGCGGTTGCTGGTGAGCCGGTTTGTTCCCGCCAGCATTGTGGTAAACGATCAAATGGAAATCATGCAGTTCCAAGGGAAGACCGGGGCATACCTGGAGCCGCCGGCCGGGCAACCGAGCTTCAGCGTGGCAAAAATGGCGCGGGAAGGACTGCTGGTCGACTTGCGGGCGGCGCTGAACACGGCCAGGAAAACCAATGCAACGGTGCGGAAGCAAGGCGTTGAGATTCAGTCCGAAGGCGGGACGCGAGCGGTGGACTTCGACGTAGTGCCGTTGCGCGTACCCTTGGCGCAAGAGCGCTTTTACATCGTTGTGTTTCAGGATGCGGTCGGCGAGCCGGCTCTGGAGGGCGCGGGCAAAGGCGGCAAGACGGTGAAGGTCGCCCGGCCCACGACGGGGGAGATCGACCTTCTGAAGCGCGAGACGAATCAGTTGCGGGAGCAATTGCGGTCGCTCATTCAGGAGCATGAAACCATTGCGGAAGAGTTCCGGTCGGCCCATGAGGAGGCCTTGTCGGCCAACGAAGAATTGCAGAGCACGAATGAAGAACTGGAGACGGCCAAGGAGGAGTTGCAATCGACGAATGAGGAACTCACGACCCTCAACGAAGAAATGCAGAATCGAAATGCGGAGTTGGGCTCAGCTAACAACGATCTGCTGAATCTGCTGGGCCACGTCGATGTTCCGGTGGTGATGGTGAGTAACGACTTGCGCATTCGCCGCTTCACTCCGCTCGCGCAGAAACTGCTCAATCTGCTGCCCGGGGATATTGGGCGGCGGCTGGGTGAGATCCGTCCCAACCTTGATATGGAGGATTTGGAAGGGCTGGTTCGCGAAGCGATTCGATGCGGTGCTCCGCGGGAGCGGCAGGTGCGAACCAACGAAGGCGGGTGGCAGTTGCTGCATGTGCGTCCGTATACGACCTGGGACAATCGGATCGAGGGGGCAGTGATCACTTTGCAGGATGTCGACGTCCTGAAGCGCACGTTAGACCAAACGCGCGAATACGCGGACACGATTGTTGAGAGCGCGCGGGAGGCGATCCTGGTATTGAATGCGGGGCTGCAGGTGACAGGAGCGAATCCGGCGTTCTACCGGGCTTTCGAAGTGACTTCGGAAGAAACGGAAGGGCGTCCGATTTATGAACTGGGCAACGGACAGTGGAATATCCCAAAGCTGCGCGACCTGCTGGAGGAGATTGTTCCGCGGAATTCCCGCGTGGACGATTTCGAGATGAGCCACGAATTTCCTCATCTTGGATCGCGCCAGATGCTGCTCAACGCCCGCCGGGTAGAACTGCAACCGGGGCATCCGTTCATTTTGCTGGCGATTGAAGATGTGACGCAGAAAAGCCGGGAGGGCGCGGCGTGAAGGCAGACCCGCATGAGTCCCCGGCGTGAAGCTCTAACGAGCCAACGGTACAGGCAGCGCGCGCGCTCTCTCTAAGCGAGTAGCTTTTGCATTGGCTCCCAATAGTGGGCTTTCCAGCCTGACGCCAGGCTTTCCGCCGCGCCCTCAGGGAAGCCCGTATGGTCAAAGACGATCCTGGTCCCGGAGCCTTGCTCGACGAGATCGAACCTGGCAATTGAATAAATGCCCGCCGGCCATGCGCCCGCTCGCCACGCCTGCACAATTCGCTCGTTCGGCACGAGTTCTACGTGTCGTCCCGTGATATATCCGCCGAAAAGCGAGAATGGGCCTCCCACCTCGCGACTTATCTCCGCGGGCTTGTCTGCCACGTGCATGGTTTGCATGACTCCACTGAGCAGTACGATCTTGTCGAACTGTTTGGCCTCGGTAAGAGCCTCGTAGACGCGACTTCGGCTCGCTTTGATGATCGGCTCCTGGTGAATGGATTCCGCCGTGCGCGAGATTTCATCTTCAGCTCGAGCCCATGACTTCGTAGAGACCACCGCTAGTCCGCCAAATGCGATTGCTACACCAACGATTGCCTGCCGCCGCGTAGGCCCCTGGGTCGGTGCCAGATTATTTGTGTTGCTCACACTCGTCCTCCAGATTCTTGATTTCTCTGTCGCTCGCATGAGAACACCGATAGATAATGTGTTCAACAAGAATATTCCCGCGGACGCCCAGGAAGGCAAAGTCCGGTCAACGAAACTCGCGCGAAAATAATCGGCTGGCGCTCTGTTCCGCTCCACGGTAGAATGCTGAGTCGCTTGGAGTAAGAATGAAGCGGATTTTCCATCCATTTCGAAGCTCTACGCAGCAGCTTGGGCCGCTCGAGCAGCGCATGCTTGACGGGTTGTGGGCGAAGGGCAGCGCTACCGTTCGCGAACTGGTCGAAGGCGGGTGCCAGGATCTGGCCTACACTACGGTGATGACCACGCTCGACCGGTTATTCAAGAAGGGATTGCTGACGCGGTTGGAAGAGGGCAGGGCGTTCCGTTACGCACCACGATTCAGTCGCCAAGAAATGCATCGCGAAGTGGCGGGCCAGGCTTTTCGCCAACTGCTGGACGCGAGTCCGGCTTCGTCTCTGCCGCTTTCGTTTCTGGTGGAGATACTGGGCGAACGCGATGAGCAATTGCTCGACGACTTACGCAAGCTGGTGGATCGAAAACGGCGCGAGCTCAGCCAGAGCAATCCAGGCCACAAGGAGAAAGAGTGATGTTCGCGCTGCGCGGGATCGCGGTTTCTTTCTCCATCTTCATTCTGCTATACAGCGCGCTTTCGCTCGCGGTTTGTGGCCTGTGGCGGAACGTGCGGCTGGGCGCGCAGCGGCACTCGGCGCGGCGATGCGCGGATTTGCTTTTCATCCTGCGCACGATGCCTTTGCTGGTGGCAACTGGCGTGACCCTCGCGCTGGCTGTGCCTTCGTTCTTGCTGCTCGAACCTCGTGCTGTGAATGAACCTATCGGGGTTTTGCCGGCCGTTCTGGGCCTGTGCGGGATGGCGACAGTGCTGACGGGGATGTGGAAAGCGGCGGCGGCGTTGGTGCGGGCTTCGCGAACGGTTGCGCGGTGGTCGGTTGAGGCGCAGGAGATCGATGCTCGGGAAATCAATGGCCGAGACATCAATGCGCGAGAAATCGGTGTGCGAAGAGTCGCGCGAAAAATTGGAGCCGGCCGCGATGATTCCACGGATTCAATCCCGGTGCTGCGAGTTTCGGGGGGTGTGCCTCCACTCACCGCAGCCGGTATTTTGCGTCCGCGCGTCTGGTTGTCCCGGGCAGCGGAGTTCGTGCTGACCGAGCGGGAGTTGCTGAGCGCGCTGCGTCATGAAGTGGTGCACGTGCGTCGCCGCGACAATTTCAGAAAGCTGATTCTGCGGTTGGTGGTATTTCCCGGCATGGCGGAACTGGAGAGTGCGTGGCGCGAAGCCACTGAAATGGCTGCCGACGATGCCGCGGTTTCAAGCGCGTCGGAAGCGCTGGATCTGGCTGCGGCGGTGATCAAGTTGTCGCGACTGGCTCCGCTGGAAGCGCCTGCGGAGTTGACGACGGCTTTGGTGAACAGTCCGGCGGAGTCGGTGAATGCGCGGGTGGAGCGGTTGATCGCGTGGACGGAACCCCGGCATAGTACGGCCAAGAAATATTCTTTGGGATATCCGCTGTTCGCTGTTGCTGCCGTGATGGTGACACTGGTCGTGACTTACACCGAACTGCTGATTCGGGTGCACGCCGCGACCGAGTGGCTGGTGCGGTAGGTATCGCGTGTTGTCATAGTGCGCTCTCGTCGTTTCTCTGATCGTTGTTCTGAAATGTTTATCCTGAAGTCGTTGTCCTGACCTGCCGCTCGCCTGGTGATAATCTTCCAGCATGCCTCCGGATTCCGGTTCATCACCTGCTCGATCCTCTAAGGTAATTTTCTTTTTTGCACTCATCATCGGGTTGTTGCTGGGAGTGCTGTGCGTCGGCTCGATGGGATGGTTGATGCTGTCGCGAGATTCAGGGCGAACACTGTTGAGCCATATATGGTCGGCTGTGACGGGCAGAGCCCTCAGCATCGATGTAAGCCAGCCCACCGTGGTCGATCGTATTCAACGATTGCAGCGGCTGGAGACCGTGGTTTACACCATGGACAAGTTGGTGACCGGCGCGAAGGAGAACCCCATCTTCCCGGATTTTCTGGCGGGCGACCGGCTCTTGATGATGGTGCACGGTGAAGTTGTCGCCGGAATCGATTTCTCGAATCTGAAGCCGGGCGATGTCAGGGTGGATGGCAGGCAGATTCGCTTGCATTTGCCTGCTTCGCAAGTGTTCAGCACTCGACTCGACAGCGCGAAGACGCGGGTTTATTCACGGCAAACTGGCCTACTCGCATCTACCGACCCAAACCTTGAAACGCAAGTGCGCCAGGAAGCGGAACGTCAGTTGCAAGAGGCCGCGTTGAGCGACGGTATTTTAAAAAATGCCCAGCAGAATGCGACGTCGACGATCAGCACTCTGCTGCAGGGTTTGGGGTTCGAGAAAATTGACTTCGACTGACGGGATATTCTGTCAGTGCCTCTAAAACGTCACGCGCAAGCCTAACTGCGCGGCAAATGGAATGCCAACCGTTGTGCCGGGGCCGAAGAAATCTCCCAGTGCGCCTTCGGGTATTTCAAGCTGCTTGAGGCTGGTGATGGGCGCGGTTTGGGAGCAATCCGCGACTGTACAGATACTGGTGACGTTAGTGATGCCTTGTGAATTCGGCGTCATCTGGTTCTGCGGAACCGGAAGCTGCGCCACATTCACCGCGAAGTTCGCGCCCGGATTATTGCGGTTGAAAAGGTTGAAGAACTCGATGAACGGGTCGACCTGCCAGCGTTCGTTGATTTTGAAAGGGCGCGTGATGCGCATGTCTGACTGAATGTAGGGCCGTCCACGGAAGATATCGAGGCTGGTGTAGTTTCCATTTACATAGATGCGGTCGGTGTTGTTGGCATTCGTGATCGTGATGGGGCGGGCGCTTTCGAGCTGATTGATGGTGCTCACTTCGAAGCCGCCGGGGAGATGCAGGGTGCCGGCCAGCACGAGGCGATGGCGAACGTCTTCGCCGGATGGGCCGTAGTCGCCTGGTCCGAAGGCGTTCAAGAATCCTGGATTCGGTTGGTTCGGTTGGTTGGGGCAGACGCCATCCACATAGTCAAACAGTTCGCCCAGCAGGCATCCCCAGGTCTGCGCTTTGGAGAAGTTGTAGTTCGCAACCAGATTGAAGCGGCGCATGTTGCCCTGCAGATGCAGCATCAGCCCGTTGTAGCTGGAGCGATTGTCAGCTTCAAACACATTGACATTAGGTACCACATTTGTTTGATCAGCAGCATAGTCTGGGTCGGCTGCAGAAATGAGCGGAGTGAACAGGTTGAGGCCGCTGGTATAAGGGAAGCTGCGGTAACCGTGATTGCCCTGCTCGTGCACGTAATCGGCGCTCGCAAGCCAATGTTGGTTGAAGGCGTGTTGCATGCCGCCAGTCGTATGAATCGCGTAAGGCGTTTTGTAAGGCGAGCCGATCAGGTTGCCCGTGACGGCTGCACCGCCCGCGAGGCAGCCCGTGCCGGCGAGCGCATAAGTGCCGGGGCCTCCTGTAAGGCTGCACGTTCCTGTTGTGAAGTTTGAGTTGTTAACGCCTTGAAAAGCAGTGGCCCATCCATTCTGCGCGAGATCATCGTAGTAGAGGCCGAAACCGGCGCGGATCACGGTCTTCCCGCTGTTGCCGGGGGAGTAAGCTATGCCGAGGCGAGGCGCGATTTGCTTGCGATAGTCACTGGGGACGCTAGGTACAGTCGGAATCTGCAATGCTTGTAGCGTCACGTATGCGGCATTCTCGGCTTCGCTGCGGCCTGAACCGATGAACAATCCCCATGTCGTCTGATAACGCAAGCCGTAGTTGACCGTGAGTTGGCGTGAAACGCGCCAAGAGTCCTCGGCGTAAAACGCGAGACGCTGCACGTTCTGCGAAAAGCTGCCATCGCCGGCGGGAGTAAAGGTGCAGCTAATTCCGGTGCTTGGATCCGGGGGCGGATTGCACTGCGCATTGGGAGGTGTGTAATAAAACGGCAGCGCAGTCGTGATTCCGCCGCAATCGGGGCCGGGCGGATTGATGTAGCAATCGGGATTCGAGGGATACGTGGTGAACTGCTCGGCAGTCGCGGCGAATGCGCCACTCAACACCGGTTCGTGAATGAAGTCGATGCCGAACTTGAACGCATGGTCCCGCATAACGTGGCTCAGGTCGTAGCGGAATTGATATTTATCCTGATTGCGCAGGTCTGGGAAGAGAGTGATCGGAGTGGCGAACTGATTGTCGCCGAAGGTCTCAAAGCCAGAGACGGTGAGCGCCGTCACGCTGAAGGGAAATTGTATGGCGAAGCCGAGATCCGAATTACGAGTCTGCGTGAGATGCAAGAGGCTGGCATCGAGAACTAGATTGCCCAGCCAGGTTGAGCTGAACGTGTAAGCGTTGCTGAGCGCGAGGTTCCAGTAGTTGTTGTGCGTGGTCAGGCCGGTCGACGGCAACGTGGCTTGCTGCACCAGAGCGTTGTGAGTGAGGTAGCTGTCTGACGATGCGCGCAGAAACCAGGTCGATTTCGACGACTGCGCAAAGTCGAGGCGCAGCGAACTGATGTAATCGCGAAAGGGAATTGGAACCGTCGCGGGCACGGGGATGAAAGGAATGCCAGTGATCAATCCCTCGGACGCCAATTGCGCGAGCGCATCGAATTGTGTAGTGCTGGCCGGGCTGTAGGCGATGCTGGCATTCTCTTGGACATTTTCGAAAGAGGTGAAGAACCACACTTTGTCTCGCGCGACCGGGCCGCCGAAAGTTCCAACATAGTTCTGGCGGGAGAACGGCTGCTTCGGATTCGGCGCCGGGTTCTCAATGGGAAAGCGCGCATTTAGCGCAGCTTGGCGGTCGAAGAAAGCTCCGCTGCCATGCCATTCGTTGGTGCCGCGCTTGGTAGTGATTACGACGGAGCCGGCGGTGGTCCAACCGGTGTCGGCGTCTTCGTTCGAGGTGCGCACGGCGAATTCTTGAATGCCATCGGGCGAAAAGTTTTGCAGGAAGCCGCCGATCCAGTCGTCGGAGTTTTCCGCGCCGTCGACTGAAAGCTCGTTGTTCAAGCCGGAGCTCCCGCCGGTCGAGACTGCGGTGATGCGCGCCTTGGTGGGGTCGGAAGGCTCGACCGGTTCGGTTCCTGGCACGAGGTAGGCAATGTTGGCGAAGCTTCGCGCGGGAAGCGGCAGAGTTTCAAGGTCATGGCTGCCTACAACGCCTCCGCGCACTGCGCTGGATGTGTCGATTACTTCGGTTGTGATCGAAGAAGAATTGCCCTGTACATTGACGGTCGCCGAGGCTGCCGCAGGTTTCATCGTGACCGAAATATCGCGTACGGTCGTGACGGCGATTGCAACATCGGCTTGCGCCGGAGCGAAGCCCGCGGCACTGATGGTGATGCGGTAGTTGCCGGGGGAAAGGTCATCGAGACGAAACTCGCCGCGATCCTCGCTCGAGGCAGTGCGCTGCACTGACGAGCCGAATAATTGCGCAACGATTTTGGCGGAGGCGATGCGGGCGCCAGTCGCATCCTGCACGGTGCCGCGCAGCGACCCGCGCGAATTCTGCGCGTGGGAAGCCGCCGAGAGCAGGAGTGCGAATAGCGTTATGACGAATGCGGTCTGGCGCGATTTATTTTTCATGGTTGCGGGCAGTTGGGGCCTGGGATTGGTTTGTTTGGAGACTAAGCAGACTAGACTGCGGAGAGCGGCTACTACCAGAGGTCGTAGGGCGAGACAGTGGGCTTGCATTCTTGACAGCTTCCGGCTTGCCCGTCATCCGCCCGTGACTCGCCAAGGTGAAAGGACGGGACAAGTATCTGACCGCAATCCAATACTTTGCATGGGTGACAGAAGACAACCGGAGTCTCTTCCGCACTGATATCGGGGAACTGCGTTATCATTCCTACGTCATGAGTAGCGGGACGACAAATCAGGTTCTGGAACGCCGAGTGCGTGAGCTTCTGTTATTGCAGGACACAGCGAAGAAGGTGAACTCCATACTCGATTTGGAGAAATTGCTGGACGAGATCGTGGGCCGCGTTGCTGAGGCTTTTGGGTGTAACCGGACGGCAGTGCTGCTGCGGGATGACGCTAGAAACGATCTGGAGATAATTGCTCTGCGCGGCTTTAGTAATGTTCATCTCAAAGGCTATCGATTTAAGATCGGCGGTGAGGGGATGGTGGGGCACGTGGCGGCGACCGCAAGGATGCACTACGCGCCTGACGTGAGGAAGGATCCTTATTACGTAGTCAGTGAGTCCACGACACTTTCCGAAGTGGACATTCCGCTTATCAGCCGTGGAAAACTGATCGGCTTATTCAATGCACAGAGTTCAGCAGTTGACGCATTTTCTCCTGAACAAATCGACTTGTTGTGCGCATTATCGGATAACATCGCCATCGCCATTGAAAATGCCCGCCTCTTCGGGCAAGAGCGCTTGGAGAAGGAAAAGGCTCTCCGTGAGCAGGCCGAGGCCAGGCAAATCCAGCGAGCACTCCTGCCACAACATGAACCGGCGATTTCCGGCTATGCGATTGACGGTTTCTGTCTGCAATTGAACGCCGTGGGCGGCGACTGGTATGACTATGTGGATCTCGGCGATGGCTTCTGGGGAATCGCGCTAGGTGACGTTTGCGGCAAAGGGATGGCGGCGGCATTGCTCATGTCAGCGACGCGCAGTCTGTTTCGCATGGCGGCGGAGGGATTGGAGTCCCCCTCGCAGGTCCTTATGCGCTTGAACCAGGCACTACTGAAGGACCTTCCTGAGGGCCGATTTGTCACCTTGGTCTATTTGATCCTCGATACTAAACGCGCGACAGTGAGGGTCGCTAACGGAGGCCATCCCTATCCTATCTTCGTCCGGGATCAGACCAGCACTACAGAACTCAAAACGGAAAAAGGCCTTCCTTTGGGGCTTATGAACTCAGAGTACTCAGATCGGGTTGACCTTACAGACTGGCGACCGCGTGCTGACGTACACGGATGGTGCGGTAGAGGCGGCGAACGGTGGAGGCGAGGAATATGGAACTTCGCGCCTTGTGAAATCCTTGCAGAAACCAGTTGTATCAGCCCAGTCGGTGTTGACCGAGGTGCAAGAGTTCGCCAGTGGCGGCACGCTCAGCGATGATGCGACCGCGATCGTTTTGCGACGCGAATAGCTCGCTCTCCCCCCAATTCGTTTGCTCTCTACATGGAACACCTTGGTGACCCAGAGGAAACTCATACCCAGCCTGACAACGACGTCAATCCGACCATTTCTGTGGCGTGCGGTCCCAGCGATGTTTTTTCAATTCGGCGAGCAAAGCTGAATCGAGCGGGCCGGCGTCACTCGCGGCGACGTTCTGGCGTACGTGCTCCGGGCTGCGCATGCCCACGATTGTCGTGCTCACCGCGGGATGAGAGAGAATAAAGCGCAGCGACATTTCGGGCAGTGTCATGCCTGCGGGCAGAATCTTCTTGAGCTTGTCTACACGCTCAATCGTGTTCGCAAGATTCTCTGGACCAAAATATCCCGAGCGCCAATCGCTTTTCGGAAAACGGGTTTCGAGCGTCATCTTGCCTCCGAGGCTGCCTTCGTCGAGCGGCACGCGCGCGATCACGCCCACGTTGAGTTCCTGGCAGAGCGGAAAAAGATTGTCCTCGGGCGCTTGATCGAAGATGTTGTAAATCACCTGCACGACATCGACCAGGCCGGTGTGCAGTGCCTTGATGCCATTGTCCGGTTCCCAGCGGTTCAGGCTGAGGCCGAAGCTGCGAATCCAGCCGCCGTCTTTTAACTTTTCCACTGTCGAGCGAAACTCCGAATCGTCGGTCCAACTGTCATCCCAGACATGAAACTGCAGTAGGTCGATTGAGTCTACGCGAAGTTTCTTGCGGATCAGGTCGGCATACTTGAGCACGTGCTCCGTCGAAAACACGTCACGATATTTGTATTCCGAGAGCGCGGGCCACTTGCCGTTGGCGGGAGGAATCTTCGACGCGGCATAGAGCCGCTTGCCGGAGTTGCGCGCCATGGTTTCGCCGAGCAGTCCGTCGCTTTTGCCGTCGCCGTACGCCCACGCGCTGTCGAAAAAGTTGCAGTCCGAGTCGACGGCGAGTTGCAGAGAATCGAGCGACTGCTGGTCGTCGGAGCCGCTCCATCCGCTCATACCCCAGAGTCCATAGGCGACGTCGCTAACGTTGAATCCGGTTCGTCCGAGCTTGCGGTATTTCATGAAAAGAGATCCTTGAGGATGAGTTTATGGTTTCTGAGGACTTTTTTCGTCGGAACATCGTAGCAGTTTTGCCTTGGCGCTCGAAATACGCCAGAAGCTGGGGCCAAATGTCAGTGATGTCACCTGCTGATTTTTCGATAGCTTGCATCGAGAATTTGCAGCCTTGGGATCGCGCTTAAAGTGTTTCAATGAACCTAGATAATAAACTTGTGGAGGTCTCCCTAGATGAAATCCGAATATCCCTATTCCCCTACACCTTCCTACGGTGAAGAACAGCTGCAAGCGCCTTCGTCTCGTCTGACCGACGAAAAAATCTCAGATGATACCGGAGCGGAAACGAAGATTGACAGCGCGCTTAAGCCGGCGGGGTTGAAGAATCCGTTCTGGAAGTAAGTGGTTTCTGGCAGTCCGAACAAATTGTCGTCCCGAGCGTAGCGAGGGATCTTGGTTTAGGCTTGCGCGACTAGTATCGCCGCCGCAAGCAGACACCAAGATCCCTCGCTTCGCTCGGGATGACAAAATGTGAACGGATGACAAAATCTGAGGCGGATGACCGAATATCAGCGGACAACAAAATGTCAGCGCAGGATGGGCAGCGCGAGGGTCGGCCTTAGCGCGAAGGGCAGGGCGGACATTTCTTGCAGAGCCGGGTGCAATTGGGAATCGCGGCAGGGTTCGAGTGTGATCACGAACGGCAGATTGCCTTTGTCGAATCCCGGCTTTTGCAGGACGGCATCGATGTTCAGTTTGTGAGTTGAGAGAATCGATGCTAACCCTGCAATAATCCCCGGCTGATCTTTTACTACCAGGCGCAGATACCACGGCGTCTCAAAGTCACAGCTTACTTCTGGCGATGCGAACTGCAGCGCACGCCGCGGACGCGGGCCGGCGGCGAAGCTTTCCGCGACAGCCATCAAGTCTGACACCACCGCAACCGCTGTGGGATCGCCTCCTGCGCCTGCCCCGAGGAATGCCATGTCGCCGCCGTATTTTCCCGAGGTCAAAACCAGATTCAGGTTTCTCTGCACGCGGCCAAATGGCGAGTCGGTGGGAACCAGGCTCGGTCCAACCTCGGCGAACAATGTGTCTGCTTTCAAATCGGCGCGCGAGATTTGGCGGATGGTGCAGCCGAGTTCAGCGGCGTAATCGAAGTCGACTGCATCCACCGGACGAATCGTGCGAGCACGAATGTCTTCGGGCGCGACGCGAACCTGCAGTCCGGCCAGCGCAAGAATGGAAAGCTTGGCGCGGGCGTCGCCGCCGTCGAGGTCTTCGCTGGCGTCAGCTTCGGCATAGCCGCGAGCCTGTGCCTCTTCGAGAGCTTCGCTGAAAGGAATGCGAGCAGTTTCGATACGGCTGAGAATGTAATTGCAAGTGCCGTTCAGGATGCCGGCAATGCCATGCAGTCGATCTCCGCAAAGCCCGGTGCGTAACGCGGGCAGAACAGGGACGCCGCCGGCGACTGATGCTCCGTATTCAAGCTGGCAGCCGGTTGCGCTGGCGAGGGCAAGCAGGTCCGGTCCGTGGCGAGCGATGAGTTGCTTGTTGGCCGTCACCACTGACATGCCGCCGTTCAGCGCGCCCCGCACCAGTTCTTCGGCTGGCGTCAGTCCTCCGATTAGTTCGACTACGATGTCGGCGTCGGAGACAAGAATCTTATGAAGATCGTCAGTCCAGATTACGTCACTCGGTATCGATAGCTCGGCAGCCCAGCGTTGCTTCTTTTGCTCGAAGTTGCGATTGCAGATGTGTGTCAGGCGCAGCAAACCGTCGTTGCGCTCGCAGAGAATTTTCGCTACCGCGCGGCCCACGTTTCCGAGGCCCACCAAAGCTACGCGGCGCGCGACCGTGTGATCCCGTGAAGTGGCCGCGGGATTGGCATTCAATGCTTCCTCTGGCGGAGTCTTAGGCAAAGGTTATTCTCGAGGTGAAAGTCTTTTTTATCATACGTGGGGGACCTGCGCCTTCGCGAAGCCGAAGCAGCCAGGAAGGGACATGATCCTGGACGCAGTTTCCTGTACGAAACTCTATGGTGAATTCAACGTAATCTATTCAAGGCCTCTGCGCCTTTCCCAGGAGGGTTTCCATGAAAGCTTTGTCCAGTTCTCGCTTCCTTGCCATCTACTCCGGCGTTCTGACGCTGGTGTTTGCCGTGACCATCCTGTGCGGATTCGCCATGATGCGAAGTCCGCACTTTGGCATTATCACAGCTCGTCGCATCAACATCGTCGAGCCCGACGGAACGGTGCGGGCTCACCATCTCGAACCGTGCCGATTTTCCTGGCGGTTGGATTCATAAGAAAGAGTCGCCCCGGCCGGATCGACGGGAAGCTGCTGGAATGCTTTTCATGAGTGAGGAGGGCACCGAACAGGGCGGCCTGATTTGGGGAGCGAGCCAACTTCCTGACGGCACCATAGAAAATCATGGACATTTGAGTCTTGACCAATACGAGGAGAACCAAGTCTTCGCTCTCGATGCGGGTCAGGAGGGAAAAGATAAATTTTCGCGAATCACCATCGCCGATCAGGGAGACTACCCGGTCGAGGAGAAGAGGAAGGCGGAGGAGCGGATCGAGAAGCTGCCCGAGGACAAGCAGGATAATGCATGGCAGGAATTTTTTGCCAGTCATCGGCACGATGTGAAACGGATGGTGGTGGGGCGCGCTCCGGACGGATCCGTTGGTTTGAGTCTGCGCGATGGTAGCGGCAAAGTCCGCGTGTCGCTGGAGGTTCAGTCGGATGGGAGGTCAGTCCTGCAATTTCTCGATGAAAGCGGCAAGGTAGTGAGCGAACTTACTGGTCAGAAAAAGTAAATCGTGCCTTGGGGTGCTTCACGGAAAGAACCACCGATGAGCCAGGATACCTGACTGGCTGGCATCAGTGCGTCATTCATTGACTCGTTCATGCCGCCTCCGTAAGATGAAGCGTCCGAAAACTTTGGTGTCTCCCGAATGATCGGCCAAAAATGATCAACCAAACCATCTCGCACTACCGCATCGTCGAAAAACTCGGTGGCGGCGGTATGGGGGTGGTCTACAAGGCTGAGGACACCGAGCTTGGCCGCTTCGTCGCCCTGAAATTCCTGCCCGATGAACTCTCGAAAGATCCGCAGGCGCTGGAACGCTTTCGCCGCGAGGCTCGAGCAGCGTCCGCTCTCAACCATCCCAATATTTGCACCATCTACGAGATCGGCAAGCACGGTGAGCAGTCGTTCATTGCCATGGAGTTTCTGGATGGCGAGACGCTCAAACATCTTATCTCGGGAAAGCCGTTAGAGAATGAAACCATCCTGTCCCTGGCGATTGAGATTGCCGACGGGCTGGACGCCGCGCACTCCAAAGGGATTGTTCATCGCGATATCAAGCCCGCCAACATCTTTGTCACCGAACGCGGGCACGCCAAGATTCTCGACTTCGGGCTGGCGAAGGTGGAGCAGCCACAAAGTTCTTCCAGCCAGATTGCTTCCGCGAACACGATGACTGCCGCAGTCAATGAGCAACATCTCACCAGTCCCGGTTCCACTCTCGGCACGATCGCTTACATGTCGCCGGAGCAGGTGCGAGCTAAAGAGTTAGACGCCCGCACGGACTTATTTTCGTTCGGCGTCGTCTTGTATGAGATGGCGACGGGAGCGTTGCCTTTCAGCGGTGAGAGCACCGGCGTGATCTTTGATGGAATCATGAACCGGGCTCCGGCTTCGGCTCTGCGATTGAATCCGAGGCTGCCCGCCGAGTTCGATCGAGTTCTCGAGAAGTCGCTGGAAAAGGAGCGGGAGATGCGGTACCAGTCTGCCGCCGAAATGCGCACGGACTTGAAGCGCATTCAGCGGGGCACCGACTCGGGACGAATCTCTTCCGCGGAAATGCAGGCTGCGGCGCGTCCACGATCAAAGCGCGGAATCATGTTCGCAGGCGCGGCGGTGCTGGTTTTGCTGCTCGTCATTGGCGGAGTCGCATGGTATCAGAGACATTCCTCGTCGCAGTCTGGCATCGTGGCGGGCAAACCATCTGTTGCTGTTCTTCCGCTGCAGAACCTGAGCGCGGAGCCTGACAGCAATTATTTCAGTGATGGAATGACTGACGAAATCACCACCAAGTTGTCGAAGATTCAGGGAATCGACGTGGCTTCGCATTCTTCGGTCGCCGCACTGAAGCCAACTGACAAGACCGCCGCGGAGATGGGCAAGATTCTCGGCGTGCGCTACTTGCTCGAGGGCAGTGTGCGGAAGGCGGGTGATCAGGTGCGGGTCAATGTCCATTTGATCGACGCAACCAGCGGATTTCAGGTGTGGGCAGATGACTTCGTCGGAGAAATGAAGGACGTATTTTCCCTGCAGGAGCAAACTGCGCTGAAAATCGCAGAGTCGCTCAACCTCAAGCTCACTCCCCAGGAGCAGCAGGCCATTCAGCATCGTTACACGCAAAATCCTCAAGCATACGACGCGTACTTGCGAGGGGAAGATTTGCTCCAGTTCGGCGACCAGGCCGATAAGTTGGAAGCTGCGCGGCGAAATTTTGAGACTGCCCTCCAGGCCGACCCGAATTACGCTCCAGCCCTCGCCGGACTGTCATGGATTGAAGGTCAGTTCTATCGCAATATCGATGCGAGTCCGTCTCATCTGCAGCGCGCTGAGCAATTCGCTCAGCGTGCCCTGGCGATCGAGTCGCAACTCTCTGAGACGCATATGGCTCTGGGGATGGTGAGCGCCGATAAGTATGACTACGCGACTGCTACGCGAGAGTTCCGCAGCGCTACGGAATTGAATCCGGCTAATGCCTATGCCTGGGATTTGCTTTCATGGACGCTGGCGTATGAACAGCCTCCGGAGGCAGTCGCCGCGGAGAAAGCCGCACGGGAATCTCTGCGTCTGCGGCCCGCGCGTTACCAAACGTATTATCATCTTGGTCGTGCCCTTTTGCTGCAGCAGCGCTATCCGGAGGCGATTGCCGCATTCGAGCAGGCGCAGCAATTAGACACAGGCAACACCGTAGCGCAACTGGGGCTTGGCCAAACTTATCTGGCGCAAGGGGACTACGACAAAGCTCTGACGGCCATGCTGAAGGGGCTGCGCCCAGTCGGTATCAACTATTTCTGGCTCAGTGCGGCCTATGCCGCTCGCGGCGATAAAGAGAAAACTCTCGCCACGCTGCAAAAAGCATTCGAGGTGGGATTTAACGATTTTGCCGCCCTCGATACTAGCCCGTACTTCTCCTCGGTGCGCTCGGACCCTCGCTACCTGCAGTTAACCCAGCGCTATCGCAAGTGATGCGCGCGTCGCGTAATTCTGGCGGGCGGCATGCCGCGCACAGTCGGCATCAAAGTTGATAAGATAATGCGATCCCGCCGCAACCAAGGAAATGCCTTCTTGCGAGGAATCACAAGCGGAACCCTGGTCAACTGAACGTTGATGCATTGCGCCTCTCGCCTCTTCATGCCGAGCGCTACGGTCCGCCACCACGCCCAGTTATGGGAGGAGAATGGATGACAGGAAAGTTCGTGACTGCGACTGCGCTGCTGGTTCTGACAATTGTGATGGGAGCGCAGGGACGGGGATTCGCTCAGACCGCGCCCGCGGGACAGGCTCCGGCGACAACGCCAGCCACGCCGGCGCAACAACCCGCCGCTCCCGCTGACGCAGCCCAGAAGCCCGACACGAGTCAGGAGCCTGCAGACCTGGATTCCGTTTCACGGCGCCAACGCATCCACGACTACAAGAATTGGAGCTACAACGTCGGCGCCGGCGCCAATCTTAATAGCGGCACGACGCGCACGTGGGTGCGCCAGGGAGGCTTTGTAGGATCGGTAGGAGTGGCTCGCAACGGGAACAAATACTTAGGGCTGCGCATGGACTTTGATTTTGCAAACATGCCGCTGCGCGACTCCACGCTAGAATTCGCGGAAGCCACCGGAGCCTCGACCCATGCTTACTCTGTCACGCTGGATCCCATCATCAACATTCCCGTGACCAAGGAATACGGCGGATACGTTCTGTTTGGTCCGGCCTTCATCCATCGCACTGGAAGCCTGAGCAGCGATACTACAATTCCTGGTTCGCCGTGCAGTTCGTTCTGGAACTGGTGGGGCGCGTGCCAGAACTCGAATTACAACATTCCCCTGAGCGGCGACTTTACCAACTCTACCGTGAACGAATTCGGATACAACATTGGCGCAGGCGTAACGCGCAAGATGCCGAGCGGCGTCGAGATTTACGCCGAGTTCCGCCTGATGCACGGATCGCGCAACAACATACAAACCGACTATCGTCCCATAACAATCGGATTCCGCTGGTAGGACGAGGTTCAGGATTTGCCCTGTGAGCCTCTGTGTTCCCTGTGTTAAAGGTTTTTTTTGCCGGTCGATTACTCGGGATTAATCCGGTAACTCCAGAGACTTTCGGCGCGCTGCTGCAACTGCACGAATGACGTGGCGGAAACGGGCTGCGAAACCGCGTCGCCGCAATTCGCTTCGGCGAGCGCGGCTTCGACGATGTGGTGCGCGGGAGCGAGCGAGCAGGCTGGATCGGTAGCCTCTGCGTTGCCGGTGAGCAGCAGAGCCTGGCAGCGGCAACCGCCGAAATCCTGGGTCCGCTGGTCGCAACTGCGGCAAGGTTCCGGCATCCATTCTTCTCCGCGAAAACGCTGGAATGAGGAAGACTGCTGCCAGATGAAATCGAGCGTCCTCTCACGGACGTTTTCGAATTCGAGTCCTGGAATCACTTCCGCGGCGTGGCAGGGAAGCACCTTGCCTGCGGGATTGATGAGCATCAATCTACGTCCCCATCCGCCCATGCAGGCCTTGGGAAAGCGCGCATAGTAATCAGGGACTACGAAATCGATACGGATGCGTGCGGCGAGGCGTTTGTCAGCGGCGGCAACTGTCTCTGTAGCCTTTTCGAGTTGCACTCGTGTGGGCAGTAATGCGGCGCGGTTCTTCAATGCCCAGCCGTAATACTGGGTGTGGGCGATCTCCATGCGCTCGGGCGCGAGCTGTTCGATGAAGGCGATCATCTCCTCAAGGTGATCGATGTTCTGCCGGTGCACGACAAGATTTACAGTGAATGCGATCTTGTGGCGGCGGATGATGCGCGATAGTTCAATCTTGTGCGCATGTGCTTTCGCGCCCGCGATCCAGTTCGCAGCGTCTTCGCGAGAATCCTGAAAGCTGATCTGGATGTGATCGAGCCCGGCCTCGACCAGCGTTTGCAGACGCGACTCGGCGAGACCAATTCCTGAGGTGATCAGATTTGTGTAGAGGCCCGCTGCGCGCGCGCCCGCGATGAGTTCGGTTAGGTCCGGACGCGCGAGCGGTTCGCCTCCGGTAAAGTGCGCGTGCAGCATCCCCAACTTGCCTGACTGCTGGAAGACGTCGATCCATTCTGCGGTGGAAAGCTCCGAACTGACTGCGGCCAATTCGAGCGGATTCGAGCAATAGACGCAGTGCAGCGGGCAGCGGTGCGTTACTTCGGCGATTAGGGCTAGCGGGTTGGGAATCATCGGCGATGTGGGCGAAGAACCCTGAAAAACTAAGATTTTATTATATGCTTGACCGGCATTGTTACTTTAAGTAACAATTAGCGAGTGTACACCGTCGTCACCACAAAATCGTTTGCCAGTGCGCTTTCCCGGCTCCCGGTAAACTGGCAGAGGCGGATCGTAGCGAAGATCAAAGAAGTTGCCGCCGATCCCTACGGCAGGCACAGGAACGTTACCAAGCTTCAAGGACGTGAGGGCTACCGGCTGAGAATTGGCAACTGGCGTGTGATTTACGAATTGCACGACGACCGTCTTGAGTTGTGGGCTCTGGAACTAGGAACGAGGGGAGGAATTTATTGATGCGTGTCGAAACCATAACCCGCAGGGGCAAGGAATTCGCCGTGATCCCGGTGAAGCATCTGGAGAAGCTGATGGAGGACGCGGAAATGCTTGCCGACGTAAGGGCGTACGATGCTGCAAGAGCGCGTCTTGAGAATGGCGAAGACGAACTCATACCGCTGGAGATAACCGAGCGCAGACTGAAGGGAGAGCCCGCGCTCCGAATTTGGCGGGAGCACCGAAAGCTTACGCAGGAGCGTCTTGCGAGGAGGGCCAAGGTCTCGCGCGCATTGATTGCGGCGCTTGAAACCAAGCGCAAGGCCGGGTCTGTTAGTACTTGGAAGAAACTGGGCGCGGTACTCGATGTGAGCTGGGAGCAACTGGCATAGGGTTTTTCTTTGCGTAACGCTGTCGTGAAACCATGGTAAGAGGTTTAAGATTAAGAGGGGGTCGAACATGGCAACTCTCGATTGGTCCCAATGCCCCGCTGTTGAAAGCGTGCCGGGAAGAGTAAGCGGTGCATGGGTGTTTCGCGACACCCGCCTGCCCGTATCCACCGTGTTTGAGAACCTCGAAGCTGGTGCGACTGTAGATGAGATTACTGAGTGGTTTGACATCTCAAAGGAGCGGGTGATCGAGGTCTTGCAGTTCGCCGCTCGCAGCCTTGCTGCACCGGTTCCCGCGCAGTCGGTCAGCGCGTCCTCCCGAGATGCTCATTCTCTTTGACCATGGCGTACCAGCCCCACTGCTTCCGTATTTGATCGGCCACGCTGTCGTCAGAGCAAGGGGCCGAGGATGGGAGAGGCTTTCCAACGGCGACTTGCTGGCACAGGCGGAGCAGGCCGGGTTCGAAGTTTTTCTTACTGCAGACAAGAATATTCGATACCAGCAGAATCTCGCTGGCCGCAAGATAGCCGTTATCGTCTTGAGCACTCCGCAGTGGCCGATTGTTCGATTGCACGTCGCAAGAATTGCGGCGGAAGTGAATGCGGCTACCCAGGCAGCTATGTCGAAGTTCAGATTCCGTAAAAGTTATGCTGCCGACGGAGTGGGCTAATAATCCACGATCCGCTTGTGGCGCAACTGTTCTAGGAACTGGCTGATGTCGGTGCGAATCTTTGCCGGGTCAGCGTCGGCGAACTGGGCCTGCAATTCCTGGATGATTTGGCTGAAAGTGCGCTGGCCGTCGCAGCGCTCCAAGACTTGGCGGCCTGTGCCTTGCAGCTTGATAGCGCCTTCGGGAAAAAGGATTACGCGGACTTCTTCGGTGCCGGTCTTCTGTTCGGGACCCCAGCGGCAACCGGTTGCCAGGCGCGGCTGGCTGTTGTCTTCGGGAGGGGGCATGCTAGAGCTGGCCCTCCAAGTGTCGTGCGCTGCACGCGAAAGCAGGTTCCTCGACTCCGCATTGCGATTGATGAAGCCAATCGCAATGCTCCGCTGGGAATGACAAAGTTTGAAATGGGGATTGAAAAAGCCGTCCGCCCCCCTGCGCTCGGAATGACAGGTTTTCTTGCATCATGCTAAACGCCCTCGATACGAAATGCGCCGGGTGGCGGCCAGCCCGGTTGCACGTAGGCGAAGTACAGGGCGTCGAGCTGGGCCCACAGGATGTCGCACTTGTCGCGCAGGGCTTGGATCGCGAGTTCTTGCTCGGCCCGCGTCTTCGCATTGTCGTAGACATAGTTCACGGCGAACTGCGAATCTTCGGGCGCCTGATAGAGTCTGGCTTCGAAATAATCCAGACCTCCTGAGAGCCAGGGATAGTGCTCGCGCAATTTTTCCACGCGCAAAGTGATCAGCTTCGTGGAAAACAATTCGGTCAACGAGGACGCGACTGCCTCGAGCAGAGTACGGTTGCGAACGATGTTCAGATATTCGTTGACCGCGAAGCGGGTTGCCGGAAGAATGCCTTTGCCGGCACGCACCGATTGCGGATCAAGTCCCGTGGCTTCGGCCAATTTTACCCAGCGTTTGATGCCTCCTTCACTGGTCGCGTCGCCATCGTGGTCGACAATGCGCTTGCGCCACGCTCGCCGAAAGACCGGGTCGGGCCCGCGCGAGAGGATGATCGAGTCTTTGATTGGAATGATCGATTGATAGTAATAACGATTCAGCGCCCAGGCCTGCAGTTGACCGCGGGTGAGCTTGCCGTCGTGCATCAACAAATGAAACGGGTGCTTGTGATGGTAGCGCTCTTCGCCCGTCGCTTGTAATTGCGCGCGCAATTCTTCGAGCGATAGCAGCGGTGCCGGCGCTGCGGTTTCATTCTCTACAGGGTGAACTGCCATCCATCCTCCGCGATCTCCCAGCCCGCGTCCCGCACTGCGCGATGTTCGGGACTTGCCTCGTCGAGCATGGGGTTGGTGTTGTTGATGTGTAGAAATATTTTACGCGGATGGCGTACTCCCGCCAACCTAACGAGTGTTTTTTCTACCGGGATGTGGCCCATCTGTTGGGCTGTTTGGCCTCCGCCCTGAACGCGAATCAATTCGTCATCGCTCCAGAAGGTGCCATCGAAGAGCAAAACGTCGCAAGCATCGAGCTGATCGAGAAGGCGGTCGTCGAGATGAGGAACGGCGGGCATATATGCGAATCGTGGGCCCGAAGGCGCAGTAACAATGAATCCCAGGGAAGCTTCGCCGAGCGCGAGTTGAGACTGCCGCTCCGCCGTGACGTAAGCCGGATAGTGCGTCCCCAAAGAAAGCGCACTGCAGCGCATGCCGGAGTCTTCGTCTCGGGAATTGAGAAGCGGGAAGGGAAGCTCTAATCCGAAATCGATCCACTTTGCCTGGTTCGCCACGCGCTGCAGCATGCCGAACATAGAATTGTCTTTAACTAGAATGCTGCGGACGGAAGCTGTGGCGTAGATGCGAAGCGGCTGAAGTTCGCGCAACAGAAGAAGTCCAAGAACGTGATCGACATCGGCGTTACCCAATACCACGCCCGCGATCGGCGACTGGCGCAATCCCTCACGGGGGTGCAATTCCGGCGTGAATTCGATCTGCGTTCGCAGGTCCGGAGATGCTCCCAGCAGAAACCAGGAGCGACCGTCCTCGGTAATTGCAACTTGCGTCTGCGTGCGCGGCTTGCCGTGGAACGTGCCCGCTCTAACGGCGCGGCAATTGGCGCAGTCGCAGTTCCACTGCGGAAACGCGCCTCCGGCGGCTGAACCCAGAATCTTTACCTGCATCATCTCTGGTGAGTTTACCGCTTTTCGGCAAACCAGGTTTCAGGAAGGAAAATACGACTGAAGCACGAAAGGATGACAAAACTTGCAAGGTTTTCACGATGGAATGCAGCAAGTATGAAAGATTCTGCAGGTTTTCGAGGGAATTCTGGCCGTTACTCCGCTTTGTTCTTGCCTTTGCACCGGTCTCGCTGCATACTTCAAATGGCCCGCGCAGAGCGGGTTTCGGCCCTCCCCCCGGCCCTCCCCGCTTCTTCCATTCTCCAAATCCACTTCGGGTTTATAATCCCGGCATGCGCTTTCGACCGGCGCAAGTCGTCATCTTCACCATCGCGTGCCTGTTATCGGACAACATGCGAGTTCAGGCGCAGGATGCGGCTCCTGAAGCCGAAGCCGCGAAGCCCTGTTCGCCATCCGCCTCTCATGGCAAGCAGCCTTCTGATTCTGAAATGTCGGTCGTCGGAGTGACCTTTTCAGGTTTCCTTCGAATGCCGGTTTCAGACCAAGACGAAATTGCGGCATCGATCAAAGAGAGAACCTACGCAGACTCCATCGATCACCCTGAGTGGGCAACCGACGAAGCGCTGGAGACTGCGACGGTTGGCTGGCAGAACCATGGCTACCTCAAAGCTCGTACCAATGGTTATGCGACAACGCTGAGTAGCAATCCCGCTGGACGGCGCGTCGCTCTTAGCGTTCACGTGGATGAGGGACCGCAATATAGGCTGGGCGGCATCGCATTCCAGCACAACAGGGCGATTGCAAACGTCGCAGCTTTGCTCGGTGTTTTTCCGATCAAAGAGGGCGACGTCTTCAGCAAGGAGACGGTTGCGGTTGGTTTGGACAATCTGCGCAAGATTTATGGAGAACTTGGCTATGCCAGCTTTAGGTCCGTCCCGGAAACAAGGTTTGACGAAGCGAAGAAGCTGGTTTACCTCGATATCGACATGGTCGAGGGCCAGCAATTTATTGTGAATGATATAAACATTCTGGGGTTGAACGAAAGTGCTCGGCTACAATCGTTGCAGGACTTTTTGTTGAAACCGGGTCAGATTTATAACGAAAGACTTGTGGAGTTATCCCTGAAACGGGAGCGTGGCTCCGTGCTCCCCAGTTGTGGATGCAGCGATCGCCCAGCGTTGGACCTAGACGAAAAAACCGGGCTAGTCACGCTTAGGTTCGACTTCCGCTCCTGCGGCCATTAGAATCTAGCTCTGCCCCGCCGCCGCCGCACAACGCAGCGGATCTACATCCCAAAGATTGGTGTCGACGGAAAGATTCTCCACTCCAACTTCGCCGGCCATTTCGGTTCCAGGCTTGCCGCACCACACGATGCGAAATTGCGCCTTGGTGCCGAGGTACAGAACATCTACTGTGTCTCCCGGCTTCAGTTGAGCGTCTACGCACTGCAGGGTTGCGCCACGGCCGCTGATGGTGCGCAGGCTGGCGGGTTGGGTGAAGGGGCGGGAATGAGCGTCCATGCCCCAAATCTGGACGGGAAGATCCACGAAAACGCGCGACTGACGGCGCCGATCCATCTGATGCTCCTTGGGTTCGAGTGGGGGTCAGAGCATCGTAGGCGGGAGGCATGGCGAAACATAGGTAACCTCAGTCACAGGCGCAAGTGTGCCGAAAGTTTGGTGGATTGAGATTGAGAGCAGTTTTGCGAATGGCGGGGAGGCGCTAGTCGAGGTCGCCGAGCGAGCACGCGCCCGGTCCGCGAGGATCGCCACAAGATCCGCATGAGCCCGCGGGAGCGGATTTTGTGCCGCTCGACATGCCTTTCGACGACATGGCAAAGACGCTAAGCTGCGGACTTAACTTCTGGCTTTGACACTGCGGGCACTTGGCCTTATCGCGACCGAAGACCAGACTTTCAAACTCGTGCTGGCATTCCTGGCAGATGTATTCAAAAATCGGCATGACGATCACTCCCTCGGGTCTGTCTGATCCTATTAGAATCAATTTGTGGGAACTTCGCAAACTACTCGGAAAGTTTATTTCACGAAGCAGCGTGGTGACGCCTGACCCCTTCCAGTTCACGAACTGAGTTCGAACGCGGAGTGACGGCGAAGCCGGCGGCATTCGTGCCGTCCGTCTTTCGTCCGCGTCGTTGGCTGCGGGGCGGGCATGTGCAGACGCTCGGGGCTTTTTTTCTTCCGCGGCGAATCGATCTGGCAGCCGCAGAGGAACGTTTGGTCGAAGTAGAACCCGGCGTTCCCGTGCTGTGCCATTGTCATTGGCAGAAAGACCGGCGCGCGCTGACGCTGATCGTGGTGCATGGACTCGAGGGATCGAGCGAATCACAATACATGCTGGGAATCGCGCGGAACGGGCTAGCCGCGGGCATGAACGTGGTGCGCATGAACCAGCGCAACTGCGGTGGCATGGACCATAGCGCGCCCACGCTCTACAACTCAGGCCGATCGGCGGACGTTGCTGCGGTCGCGCGCAATCTGGTCGAGCGCGACGGAATTCCTGGCTTTGTGTTGATTGGTTTTTCCATGGGCGGCAATCTGGTTCTGAAGCTCGCCGGAGAGTGGGGAGACGACGGTCCCGCGCAGTTTCGGGGAGTGGCGGCAGTCTGTCCGGCGATTAATCTGGCGGCTGGTGCCGACGCCCTTCATGAGCCGCGCAATCGAATCTACGAATATTATTTTTTGTTGCAATTGTTCCAGCGGCTTCGCCGCAAGGCGCGGCTGTTTCCCGAGAACTTTGATGCTGCGCGCCTGCGCGGAATTAAGACATTGCGGGACTTTGATGACCGCATAACCGCTCACTATTGCGATTTCACCGGCGCCGACGATTACTATGCACGGTCAGCCGCCGCCAGCGTCATTGGGCGAATCGCGCGGCCAACGCTGGTGATTCACGCTGCGAACGATCCTTTCGTTCGAATTTTGCCGGAGACGCGGCAGGCGCTGCTTTCCAATCCGAACATCACTTATTTCGAAACTGAAGACGGCGGCCACTGTGCTTTCATCGGCGAACGAGGCGGCGATGCGGCTTACGATGGCCGTTGGGCGGAGCGTGAAGTTGTGGAGTTCGCGAAGCAGTTCCGGTGAGATTGTCTTCCTGGTTAGATTTCGCGGGCAGGAGTGCCCGCGCCACATAATCAACTTGCGCTCGCTGGACGCCGCATCCAAGCCAGCATCTCAGTCCCACGGCCCTTCATTCGCGTTCGCAAGAATGCGAGGAGCAGCATGGCGAGAAAGATTGCTAACAATCCTAACGATGCGGTTCGAATGCTTTGAATGTGTTTAGGCAGAATGGATAAACGTCCGTACACGAATTGGAGATGTACCCAGTAGACGAGCAGGGACGCCTGGCCTAACTGAATGAGCGGGCTAAAGCTCCACGATCCGGCGGGCAGTTGTCCGATAACCCAGCGGCACCAGGCATAACTCGCTGTTAGGATTACGAGAAGCATCCCCAGCCGGATGAAAAAGAAGTCTGGGCTCGTGTGCCAATAGTCGTAGACTGCGTAAAGCTGGTGCGGCCGGGCGTCGAACCAGCGTGAGGTTGCGATGAATACTAAACCCACCGTGCCCGCCAGCAAGAAAATCAGAGCTTCGCGCTTGCGCGCCCATTCGCTTTGCAAAATAAATCCGGTAGCCAGGCCGGCGAACGCGAATGCGGTCCAGGGGAAAATCGGAAATAGCCACGCCTGCGGTGTGCCGAGATTGTGTACGCCGTTGATGTAGGATTCCAGCGGCCACGGCAGCCATTCCGGGCGCCAGGTCGTCCATAGCGGCGGCGTGAGCAGAGAAATCAGCACGGCTGTTCCTGCTGAGGCAAGAACGAGCGCGAGCGTTGTCTGCTCGGCGCGGCGAATCGCGAGCACAAGCCAACAGAGAATGCCCATCAGCATCATCGAGAGGCCGATGGTGTTGAGCACATCCACGCGCAGCAGGTCGCTGAGCGGCGCCCACCCCCAGGCGATCAGATATTCCTGCAGTCGAAAAAGCAGGCCAAAAGCGAAAATCTCGGCACCGCGGCGGATGGTTGTTCGAGCTATCTGTGCGGGCGGCAGATTCTTCGTCCACAATTTCTCCGTTACCAGGGCGAATGAAATACCCGCCAGAAACAAAAACAGGGGAGCAGGGAAGGTTCCTCCCAGTTGCGAATACATGAAAAACTTGCTCTGGCGCGCGCTGGGGTTGAGCCAGGAGTCATAGCAATGCGTCTGGAACATCAAAACGCAGGCCAGTCCACGCATCCAGTCGATGTAGGCCAGGCGAGATGGAGGGACGAAATTCAAGTGACACCGAATGATACCTTTTGGCATCTACCTATGGACATTCCAGATGTATCCAAATTAATCTGTCTCTCACTTCACAGGAGGAACAAGATGGCCGAAAACAAATCCAACGCAAACGAAATCGAAATTACACGCGACCGCCTCGCAGAGCTGTTGAACGAAGATCTTTCCCGCGAGTATCAGGCAATCATCGCCTACGTAGTCTATTCGCAGGTGCTCAGCGGCGCCGAATATATGGACATCGCCGACCAGCTCGAAATCCACGCTAAACAGGAACTTGATCACGCTCTGACCCTCTCGCGGCAGATCGATTACCTCGGCAAGATGCCGACGGTCACGCCGAAGCCGGTTCGCACATCCAAGGATGCGAAAGAAATGCTCCGCTTCGATCTGGATAATGAAAATGAAACCATTCGCAATTACCGCGATCGCGTCCGGCAATGTGAGGCGCTTGAGGAATACGCAATGGCAGAACAGATTCGCCAGATCCTCGTGCAGGAGCAGGATCATCAAATCGATTTAGCGACTGCCCTCGGCGTGGAAGTACCAGACGTGAGCGGCGGCCCCAGAGGACGCGCCCTGCGCAAGAGCCGCTAACACCGCTTGCCAGTCAACGTCCGCCCGTTGCTGAGTGATGGCAGCCGAGGCAGAAGTGTCGCTGCGATCAGTTGGCCGACATTCAGCAGGATCGCGGCCGCGCGGAAATGCAGGACGATTTGTGAAATGGAGCAACGAAATGAGTGATTCATTAAGGCTTATGCGAGCAGTGCGAGCAATTTCCCAGTGCCGCTGGATCGTATTATTGCTGTTGCTGGTCGGCAGCGCGCTTTCAGCGCAGACCGCATCTGCACAGACAGAGCAGCATCGCATTCGGAATATTGTTCTGGTACACGGCGCATGGGCAGACGGCTCCGGATGGAAGGGCGTTTACGACATTCTTGCCAAAGATGGCTTCAACGTCAGCATTGTGCAAGAGCCGGAGACGTCCTTTCAGGAAGATGTCGCTGCCACGAAACGCGTCCTTGCTCAACAGGATGGGCCATGCATTCTCGTCGCACACAGCTATGGAGGCGCAGTGATCACCGAAGCGGGGACCGATCCGTCGGTCGCCGGCTTGGTATACATCGCCGCTCACATGCCGGATGCTGGAGAGAACGAAGCCGACGACGGAAAGCGCTTTCCCAGTGACCTCAGCAAGTCTACTGTGATCAAGAAGACCGCAGACGGCTTCACCTACCTTGACCCGGCGCAGTTTCATGAATACTTCGCGGCTGACGTGTCCGCTGACCAGGCCGCTTTCATGGCGCGATCGCAGGTGATGAACGCAGCCAACAGTTTCAAGGCCGTCATCACCACCGCCGCGTGGAGGAGCAAGCCAAGCTGGGCGCTGATAGCCGGAAGCGACAGAGCCATCAGCCCAGACCTCGAGCGCTGGTATGCCACGCGAGCCAATAGCCACAAAGCTGAAGTCCCAGGCGCCAGCCATGCGGTCTACGTCTCAAGGCCAAAAGAGGTTGCCGCGCTGATCGAAGAAGCAGCATCGCAGGCTCTTCAGAAAGCGAGCGTCGATGCTGACGACGGTGGCCTGCTTCGTGTCGGCCTGAGGTCGTATCAGTTCACAGTGAGAGAATCCGGGGAGATATCTATGACGAATCAAGGTAACGGAATCATCGGCAAACCCAGCAATCATTCAGTGGAAGAAACGGTGGAAAAGCTGAAGAACATTCTGCAAGCAAAAGGAGTCACTCTCTTCGCCCTGGTCGATCACAGCGGAGAAGCGGCAAAGGTTGGAATGAAAATGCCACCCACTAAGCTGCTGATCTTCGGCAGCCCCAAGGCCGGCACGCCGCTGATGCTGGCTGCGCCCAGTATCGCTATTGATCTTCCGCTGAAGATTCTTGTTTCAGAGGATGCTCAAGGCAAGGTCTGGATCAGTTACAACAGCGCTGCCTATTTGCAGGAGCGGCACAACCTGCCGGCCGACTTGCTGCAGAATATTGCCGTGGTTGAAAGTTTGGCAGCGAAAGCTTCGGAATAGTGCTACCCAAGCTATCAGGGAAGGTAAATACTGAAATCTGCGCAGTAAGAAATCAAGGAGATGATATGGCGCGTGATCACGTATCGCGCTTGGAGTTGGACCGCCGGCGTTGGCTGAAACTTGGGATCACTTCCGCAGCGGCGGTTTCTCTGCGCGGTACGCTGCTTGCTCAATCGGAAGCGCAAGCTTGCGCTCCTCCCATCCCTCAGAATCACGAGCCGTCGAATGGCGGCACGTGTCCGTATCCGATTCCATGGCTCGACAAGAACGGTAATCACAATCAGGCTGCGATGCCGGATGTCGAACTCTCCAGCATCTATCACTTCAAAGGAAAGCTGGCGCGGTGCAATGGCTTCCATGGCATGGGCACGGATAACAAGGGCAATCGCCTCGCCTGGGGCACTCCCACCACCGACTATAGTTACATGGCGGGCGAGTATTGGGCGGCGCGCCAGGCGCACAAAGCTGTCTTCGCGCACACCTGACTTACGGTGTTCAAGGGACCGGCGGTCCCTGCGAACCAGATTCACGATTTTCATTCACCGATTTCACCCGAGGGCCTGTATTGGGTTACGCCTGTGCCGTCGCAGGGCCTCACGTTCAGTGCCGATGGCAAAACGGCCACGCTTCAGATGGCGAATGTTCCCATCATCGATCAGCCACGTTGGCCGGCGATGGATGCGGAAACGACTCCGGCATTCCTGGATTTCAAGCTCGTCTTCACCGCGGCCGATGAGCCGGTGAGATACGAAGATGCGGCGCGGCAGTATCGATTCGAAGGCCTCAAGGCGAACGCACAGCTTGAGGCCGCGATCCGCGTGCCCTCGATCGATTTTGTATTCAAGACCGATCCGCTGGAGACGTCGAAGTGCGACTTCGCAGTCATGGGCAGCGAAGTCAACGGAAAATATTACGAAACGACGAAGATCGGAGCCTGAACCCCATGCCTATGGTGCGATCTCGAAAACAGCTCCGCAACCGCCATAGCATGAAGAGAAGTTGTCGCCGCCACTAATCGCCGCGCCGTATAGATTACCGAAGCTGTCGATTGTGACACCGGGCGCAGGACTGTGCGCCGCTCCGCCCGCGGAGCTAAAACTGTCTAGAATTTTTTTGGTCCAGTCGCCTTCGCCGGTCGGCGTCAATTCGTAAGCTGTCCCTCCACCAGACGCTCCGCCTGACTCTGTGGTTCCGTAAAGATTTCCGGCAGCATCGAAGATGAGCGGAGCCTGAGGATTCATCCCGTCTCCCAAGTGTGGGCTGAAGGTATGAAGAATACTCTCCGTCCATCCGTTGCCCGCCGGTGTTAGTTCGAAGATCGCGCCGAAATTGCCGGAAGCGCCCTGGCTGGTTGCACCATAAAGATTGCCCGATGCATCGAGGATGAGGCCGCCGTAAGGATTAGCTCCGTCGGTGTTGCGGAAGCTGAGCGTCTTCTCCATCCAGTTGCCGGCCTTGGTAGGGATTAATTCGAAGACGGTGCCGCAACCGCCATTGCATGCCGCGGACGTGCCGCCGTATGCGGTTGTGCCGTAGAGATTCCCCGAGGCATCAAAGACCAAGCTGGAATAAGGATTGGCTCCATCGCCGCCGCTGCTGCCGCTGAAGCTGCGCAGGATCTTCTCGGTGAAGTCTCCGCCCGCGGACGGGCTCAACTCGAAGACTATCCCGTCGCCATCGTGGCCGCCACCGGCTGCCGTTCCGTAGAGATTGCCGGAAGCATCGACGATCAGGCCCGCGTGAGGATACGATCCATCCAGGTTCTTGGGATTAAAGTCGTGGATTGTTGTCTCCGTCCAGCTGCCGCCCGCAGCCGGGCTCAATTCAAAAACCGTGCCCACTTGGAACTGACCGCCAAAGAATGTCGTCCCGTAAAGATTTCCCGAGGCATCGAAGACCAGACGCGAGTTGGGCCAAAATCCTGCGGAGCTGGCGCCCGTGAAGCTATACAGAACGGTTTCAGCCCAGACGCCGGCGTGCGGCGTCAGTTCGAAGATCGTACCGTTGCCGTAAGCGCCGCCGTAGAACGTCGTTCCATAAAGATTTCCCGCAGCGTCCATGATCAGGCCAGCGATGGGCTCGTCCCCGTTGTTGTAGCTGAAGTTCAGCAGAACGGTTTCCTGGGCAGACACGTACGCGCACATCACGAACAACGTGAGAGAAAAGATCGTCAATTTTGCTCTCAACCCGCTGGAAAGTTTCTTGCGCTGCATGAATGGATCTCCCTGGGCCCTCGGCCGGAACTCCTTTTTTGAATTCCAAAGCGCGGCGAGTGTAACACGGATAATGAGTCCAAACAATGCGGATGCGCCCGAAAGCCGCGCCAATACTGGCAGTTTGGCCAGACACTGCATTGGACCAAGGACAGCAGCGACTTCGGCCGCAGATTGTGGCAGAATGAAATATCTCCGAGGCGCGGCCACCGAGACTCGATCGGCCCTCGGACGACAGGGTGGTCATAAATCACCGCGGGCGCGTAGCTCAATTGGATAGAGCACCGGATTTCTAATCCGGTGGTTGCAGGTTCAAGTCCTGCCGCGCCTACCAGAAAAGCAGTGGTCAGTGGCTAGTGGTCAGTGGCCAGTTAACCCTCCTCGGCGCCATCCGTTCAATATCCGATTCGAGTTTTTGATCCTTCTGACCACCGACCACTGATCACTGACCACTGCTCCCCCGATGTTCGCACGTTGCCGTATTGAGGCAATCCTCGGCTAGCATCAGGCGCTCGACTGGCTTGCCGCCTGCAATGTGCGACTCGATGATTTCGTCGACATCGGCCTCGGTGACGTGCCCATACCAGACCGCCTCGGGATAAACCACGATATTCGGGCCATGTTCGCACTGATCGAGACAGCCGGACTGGTTGGCTCGCACTTTGCTTTTGAGGCCGCGCTCCGCAAGCTTCTGTTTGAATAGTTTTTGCAGCTTCGCCTGGCCGGTGGGGTCGCAGCATCCGCGCGGATTTCCTGGAGGGCGCTGGTTGCCGCATACGAAAATATGTTTTTCGAACTTGGGCATGAAGTCACATCTTACCTGACAGGCTCGCTCAGCACGCGGCACTACGCGTTGCTATCCTCTGCGTGGGCGCGATAAGATACTTCGTACACATCTTCTCCGCCTTCATCCCAAGTAAGCCTTTCGAGTTTCCCGCGGCAAGGCGTGTGCGACCCCAGGGTGTTCGTACGTACGCGCAGCACGTCTTTCATTCTGCGCCTGCAAATCTCTGTGAGGGAGTTGGCTTTGAAACGAGGCAAGACCGCGGTTATCGTCGGCGCGCAATGGGGCGACGAAGGCAAGGGCAAGATTGTCGACGTGTTGTCGGAGAATTTCTCCGTTGTAGCCCGCTATGCCGGCGGCCACAATGCCGGCCACACCGTCATCATCGGCGGCAAGAAGTTCGTCCTGCAGCTTGTGCCCTGCGGAGTGTTGCGGACGGCCTGCCGCAGCGTGATTGGCAACGGCGTGGTTCTCGATCCCATGGCATTTCTTAAGGAAGTGGGAGCGCTGCGCGACGCGGGCCTGCGAGTTGAGGGAAATCTGTTTGTGTCGAACCGCGCCCAGGTGATTCTGCCCTACCATCGCATGATCGAGCTGGCGGCGGAGAATGCTCCGGGGCGCGTGAAGATTGGCACTACTTCGCGCGGCATCGGTCCTGCGTACGAAGACAAGATGGGACGCCGCGGGCTTCGCATTGCGGACCTGCTCGATTTGCAGTTGTTGAGAAAGCACATCGAGAATGCGGTGCGCGAAAAGAACATGATTGCGCACGCGCTCTTCAATTCCGAGCCGCTTGACGCCGACAAAATGTATACGGAATACGCCGCGGCCGCCGAGAAGATTGCGCCGTTTGTGTGTGACACTGCGTTGCTGCTCAACGAGGCGTTGGCCGCGGGTGAGGCGATCCTATTCGAAGGCGCGCAGGGCACCATGCTCGACATCGACCACGGCACTTATCCATTTGTAACTTCTTCCAGCGCGACCTCGGGAGGCGCGGCGACTGGCACGGGTGTTGCTCCGAACGCAATCGATTCCGTGATTGGACTGACCAAGGCTTACTGCACGCGTGTCGGCGAAGGTCCGTTTCCCAGTGAGGACAAAGGCGAGTTAGGCGAGCAACTTCGCAAACGCGGCAATGAGTTTGGCGCGGTTACGGGACGTCCGCGGCGCACGGGTTGGCTCGACCTGCCTCTGCTGCGCTACGCTGGCATGATTAATGGAATCTCCTGGCTCGTTGTGACCAAGCTGGATGTGCTCGACGAACTTCCGGAGATTCCGGTGTGCGTGGGCTACAAGATCGATGGCAAGGGAACGATAGAAATTCCCGCGCAAGCCAGCGGATACGAAAAGATCGAATGCGTTTATCACAAGATGCCGGGATGGAAAACTTCCACGCAAGGCATCACGAACTTCGACCAGTTGCCGAAGCAGGCTCGCGAATACCTAGACTTCGTGGAGAAAGAAACCGGAGCGAAGATCGGGATGATCTCGACCGGTCCGGACCGCGATCAGATAATCTTCTTGGACGAATTCGCAAACGAGATGAAGATGGTGGCAGCCCGGTAAGTCTTGTCTTGACTTCTGATTAGCCCTTCCCTAACACTACTTACTAAATCAGGTAAGGAGCGCACGATGGTGGTCTTGGCGGTGACGTGGATGGCGAAGGCAGGGCACGATGGCGATGTCCCCCCAATTTTTGCGAAGCTGACGGAAGAATCACGCAAGGAGGCCGGCTGCGTCATGTATCAGGTACACCGGCATAAAACCGAGCCGCGGCGCTTCTTTATCTACGAACAGTACAAGGACGATGCCGCGCTCGAAGCCCACCGCGCGAGTACGCACTTCTTGCAATATGCGCGCAAAGACCTGCCCAAGGTTGCGGACCGCGTGGAAGGCAATCTGTTCGAGCCGTTGGGATAGTTTCGTGTAGCGCCTGCGTCCCGCCGGTAGTTGCATTCCGCATGCACACTGGCCCGCCGCGCCGACGGCTCCACGACTACTTCGCCAGTTCGTATCCGGCAAAGAAGAAACTTAATTCGAAGCGCGCCGTATCTTCGGCATCGGAGCCGTGAATGGCATTGTGCTCGATGCTCGACGCCCACTTCTTGCGGATTGTGCCTTCCTCTGCATTGGCTGGATTGGTGGCACCCATCAGCTTTCTCAGGCCGGCAATGGCGTCCTCTTTTTCCAACGCCAAAGCCACAACAGGTCCGCTCGACATAAAATCGGTGAGCGAACCATAGAAGGGGCGGCTCGCGTGAACAGCATAAAACTGTTCTGCCTGATGCTTGGAGATTTCCAGCATCTTCATGGCGAGAATGCGGAAGCCATTCTTCTCGAATTGTTCAATGATGTCGCCGACTGCGTTCTTGGCGACGGCGTCAGGTTTCACGATGGTAAGAGTGCGTTGCAGAGTTTTCATATCGGTCGTTGGTCGTTCGTCCTTGGTCGTTGGCTAACGCTTTCATCTGGCACGATTCAACTGTATCGAATCTTACTGCGGACTGTCATCCCGAGCGAAGCGAGGGATCTGGGTGTTGGCCTGAGGCGGCAATATCGCTGGCGCAGGCAAGAACCAAGGTCCCTCGCTTCGCTCGGGATGACAACTCGTTTTGCGAAACAGAAGTTTGAAGGCAAACTAGACTTTGACTCCCAGCGCGGCCACGAGAGTCTCCCCAATGTCCGCGGGAGATTTTGCCACTCGAATGCCAGCCGCTTCCATGGTCTTGATCTTCTCAGCAGCCGTTCCCTTACCGCCGGAGATGATCGCGCCGGCATGGCCCATGCGGCGTCCCGGCGGCGCGGTCTGTCCGGCAATAAAGCCGACCACCGGCTTTTTCATGTGAGTCTTCACAAATTCCGCCGCGGTCTCCTCGGCATCGCCTCCGATTTCGCCAATCATGATCACAGCTTCGGTTTCAGGGTCGCGATTGAAAAGATCGAGTGCGTCTAGAAAGTTGGTTCCGATAATCGGATCGCCGCCGATGCCGATGGCAGTCGACTGCCCAATGCCGCGCTGCGTGAGTTGATGCACCGCTTCGTAAGTCAGCGTGCCCGAGCGGGAGACAATGCCGATCGATCCTTCTTTATGAATCGACCCCGGCATAATTCCGATTTTGCATTTGCCGGGTGAGATGATGCCAGGACAATTTGGCCCAATCAGCCGTGAGCGCCGGTTCTGTAGAAATTCCCAGGCCTTAACCATGTCGAGCGTGGGGATGCCTTCCGTGATGCAAACGATGAGGTCGAGTTCGGCATCGGCCGCTTCCATGATCGCGTCGGCGGCGAACGGCGGAGGAACAAAAATTACGGTTGCATCCGCGCCGGTCTTCTCGACGGCTTCGTTGACAGTGTTGAAAATCGGCCAGCCTTCGTGCGTGGTGCCGCCTTTGCCCGGCGTCACTCCACCGACAACTTGCGTTCCATAAGCTGCGCAGGCTTTGGCGTGGAATGTGCCTTCGCGTCCGGTCAGACCCTGTACGATTAAGCGCGTCTTCTTGTTAACCAGGATTGCCATAAAAATAATTCCTCTTGCCTAACTCTTGTCACTCGACTTCTTTGTCATCCCGATTTCTCTGTCTTCCCGAGCGGAGCGAGGGATCTTGGTTTTTGCTTACGCCGCGTTTGGTGCCGCTTCAGGCAAACCCCAAAGTCCCTCGCTGCGCTCGGGATGACAGCGCGCGGACGACACCATACTTCTCCTACACTCCGCGCGCTGCAGCCACTACTTTGTCTGCCGCATCTTTCATGGTCTCGGCTACGACGAAGTTGAAGCCAGATTCCATGAGGATCTTCTTGCCCTCGTCCACGTTCGTGCCTTCGAGGCGCAGGACAATGGGGAGCTTGATGTTAGTTTTCTTCGCCGCTTCGACCACGCCTGTGGCCAAAGTATCCACGCGCAGAATGCCGCCAAAAATGTTGATCAGGACTGCTTTCACACTTTTGTCGCTGAGCAGAATTTCGAATGCGTGGGCAACTTGCTCGGCATTAGCTCCGCCGCCTACGTCGAGAAAGTTCGCAGGCATGCCGCCAGCGTATTTGATGATATCCATCGTAGCCATCGCGAGCCCAGCGCCGTTCACCATGCAACCCACGCTGCCGTCGAGCTTGATGTAGTTCAGGCTGTACTTCGAAGCCTCGACCTCGAGCGGATCTTCCTCAGTAATGTCGCGAAGTTCGCGAATATCAGGATGGCGGAAGAGCGCGTTGTCGTCGAAGGTCAGCTTGGCATCGAGCGCGAACAAGCGGCCGTCCGTGGTGGTGATGAAGGGATTGATCTCGAGCAGCGACGCGTCCGTATCGAGGAATGCTTTGTAGAGGTTCGAAAGAAACTGCACCGCAGGATTAATCTGTTTGGCGTTGAGTCCAAGCTTGAAAGCCATCTTGCGGGCCTGAAACGCCTCAAGGCCCATGCCGGGATCGATATGTTGCTTGAGAATAGCGTCGGGATTTTCCGCGGCGACCTGCTCGATCTCCATTCCGCCCGCAGCTGAGGCCATGAAAACAGGTTTGGCTTCCGCGCGGTCGACCAGAATTCCCAGATACAATTCTTTTTCGATGGGCAAGGTTTCTTCGATCAACAATCGCCGTACGATGCGGCCTTCGGGACCGGTCTGATGCGTGATCAACCGCATGCCCAGCATCTTTTCGGCGATGTCCCCCGCTTCGCTGACGGACTTGGCGATCTTCACTCCTCCACCCTTTCCGCGCCCGCCTGCGTGTATCTGAGCCTTGACCACAACTCCGGTCGCGCCGGAACTGAACAATTCTCTGGCAGCGGCTTCGGCGTCTTCGCGCGACATCGCCATCGTCCCGCGCGGCACAGTCACGCCGTACTTCTTAAGAATCCCTTTTCCCTGATACTCGTGGATTTTCATAATCGCTCGTCAGTTATGCTTTGGGAGGAACCTGCTTGCAGCTATCGACTGAGGGCAGCAAACCTTTAATCTTATAGAAGGGCAGCGGATTTGAGCAAACCGGGTGGGTCGCGGGCAGAAATCCTAACGGGAGGTGACCGTGTAGAAACCGCTGCTCCCTTACTTCTTTGGCGTTGACGGCGTCGACACGCTCAGCGAATAAGAGGCAATCAGATATTTGGCCTGGTCGCTGTCAACCGCGCCAAGAAACAAGTACGAGTCGTTTCCGTAAACGACTCGCGCGTCGAAGTAATAAACCTTTCCTGCCTCCGCCGTAAAATGCAAGAACCCCACGGGAACCCCCGGGATGCCCGTAGGCGTGCGCACGTCAGCACAGACATGATGCTCTCCCGGCTCTACGGACACGGCGAAATAGGAGCCACTCTTGTTTGCGCCCACCCATGCTCCGTCCAACCCGATCTCGGAGGCGGCGCCCTTTTCCTGGATGAAGTAAACCAGCCCCTTCCCCGGATCGGACTGCAGCAGCGCGTGTTGGGTTTTGTCCAGTTTCACATCGAAACTGGCATCCTTGGGACCGCAGGCCGATGTCGCGCCACCAGATGGCGCTTGGGCAAACGCCGATGTCGCAAGAAGTAGTGCGATGAAAGCGATTCTCATGATCTTCCCCTCAAGTTTCGAGCCCCGACATCAGCTGCACCTAACACTCGTTGGACGATCTATCTTTCGAAAGGGTAGTAAAGAGTTCGTCAGTTCGAGTAAAGTTTTGTCGGCTTAAAACAGGCTTCGGGCTTGATAATTACCTATCGGTACAATGGACTCTGGCGTTTTGGTCGACACATTCTGTACACACACGTATGATCATCGACGCTCTCCATCGCATCGCCAATCACGGGCAGTCGCTCACGCGCGCGGAAGCGTGCGAGGTGATGGCGGAAGTTCTCGCGGGCAACTGTACTGACGCGCAGATTGCGGCGCTGCTCACGGCTCTGCGCATGAAAGGCGAAACAGTCGAAGAGATTGTGGGATTCGCCGAGGCAATACGCGCGGTGGCGACGCCTTTGCCTATTTCAATTTCTCAAGCTGGTGCAGTCGCACCCGGCGCACTCGATCTGAGCGGCACAGGCCGCGACGCGCTGGCAGAATCTCTCGTCGACACCAGCGGCACCGGCGGCGACGCGAGCGGCACGTTCAATATTTCAACCGCCACTGCATTCGTGACTGCCGGTGCGGGAGTACGTGTAGCCAAGCATGGCAATCGCAGCATCAGCTCGAAATGCGGTTCGGCGGACGTGATGGAGGCGCTGGGCGTGAACATTCAGCTCACTCCGGCGCGAGCGGCGCAGTGCCTGCGCGAAGTCGGAATCTGTTTTTTATTCGCGCCCGATTTGCACTTGTCGATGAAGCAGGTGCAGAAGGTGCGGCGTGAACTGCGCTTGCGAACCATGTTCAATCTGCTCGGTCCACTTACGAATCCGGCGCACGCTTCGGGACAGGTCGTAGGCGTGTACGCGATCGACATGGTGGAAAAACTCGCCGAAGCGCTAAGCATGCTGGGTTTGCATCGCGCGCTCGTGGTTCACGGCCTTGATGGGCTCGACGAGATCACTGTCACCGGGCCGACTCGCATTGCCGAAGCTCGCGAGGGGTCGGTGCGGACTTATGAAGTTGATCCCGAAGAGTTTGGCATGAAGCGGGCTACGCTTGCCGACATCTCTGGCGGGGATGCGTCTGAAAACGCAGCGATTATTCGCGAAGTTCTCAGTGGAAAGAAATCCCCACGCCGCGATGTAGTAGTGCTGAACTCCGCAGCGGCGCTCGTAGCAGCGGGATGCGCCGATCGCTTGGCGGATGGAATCCCGCTGGCGACACAGTCGATCGACTCCGGCGCGGCGGCGGCTAAGTTGGAAGCGCTGGCGATGTTTACCGGATTCCATCGTTGATTTTTCTTGTAGAGGTTTCGAGCACGGTGCAGAGTTTCTTAAGGAGGTGGTCATGGATAGAAAAATGTTTGTGCTTGTTCTGTTTTCTTGGGTAACGATCGCGTCGGCCCAGGACATTCAGATAAATCGCCAAAATAAAACCATCGCTGTTACCGCCGACGAGTCGGTTACCGCGGATGCCGAAGTGGCTGTCCTTGTGATCGGGTATCACGACTACGGCCCTAGTCAGGATCTTGCATTTCGCGAGAATGTGCGCGTCGCGGAACAGATTGCAAAGGCGATGCTTGCTGCGAAAGTACCTGAGGCAAACATTGAAACGGACAAGTTGAACTTGGGACGCTCAGAGGCCGAAGAAAAGTGGACTGAGGACATGAAGAAAGAGCGTCGATTTCAGGCGCGGCAATCGTGGCATGTCACGGTGCCTGCCTCGCAAGCTCAAACCATCGTCGATCTCTGCGTGAGCGCTGGAGCGAATGAAGTTGACGATGTGGAGTGGAACGTGGCCGATCCCGTGGCGCTGCAGGCGAAGGCGGGAGGCGCCGCGCTCCTCAAGGCCAGAAACATCGCCGAGCAAATGGCTAAGGGACTCGGAGCAAAGCTGGGCGAGCTAGTGTATGCGAGCAACCGCGCTCCGACGGCGAAAATGTGGAGAGGGATCACGCTAAACACCGTTTCCGCGATTGTCAATCCAGCGGATCAGAAGCCAAGTTGAAATTATTTCCAGAAAAAGTCAAAAGCGACGCTACGGTGTACGCTGTTTTCTCAATCGAGTAATTGGAGCTGTAATGAGCAACCGGTAACTACTTCGCATCATCAGCAGGGTCGATCTTAAACACATTGTTCGTCATATCGCTTTCAGGCACGCTGCCGTCGTTCACCACGATTTCTTCTGGCTGATTCGGAACTTCGACGCGAATCACAGCGTTCCTTTTGCCGCGTATCACCAGCTGTTTTACGATCACTCCGCCCACAAACTTCACCGTGACTGGAACCTCCGCTCCTGCCGCTCCTAAATTCTCCACCGTGATAGTGAGCATGTAATTATCCGGCGAAGTTTTGCGCGAGAACGCGGATGCCACTTTGAAATCAGGCAGGCCGCGGTCGCGATTAACCCAGTCGTCGAAGAACCACTCCAGATCGCGCTGTGTCTGCGCCTGAATCAAGCGTTGCATGTAAGAAGGCTCGTTGTCCTGATCCGCATGGTAAGACGCGAGTGCCTTTTTCAGCGTCGGATCGCCGATCATCTCGCGCAACATCCACCACACACACATCGCTTTGCTGCGGTAAAGTTCCTCGTCGTGAGTGTTGATCAAAGAATGGATTGCCTCATCTTCCGATCGAGGCGCCGTCGTCTGCTTTTCCTTCTCGAAAACATTAAGAGCAGAGGTATGCAATGCCATGTAATCGAGCGCAGCCTGGCGTCCACTCTGATGTTCGAGATAGAGTGCCTGCGCGAAGTGAGCCAAGCCCTCGTCGATCCATGGCCGTGGCGACGAAAAAGCCGCGTGGGTTAACTGGTGAGCGGCCGTAAGCCCCGCCAGCTTTGGATCGGTGCCGGTGAGCGCCGTCAACAACAAAGGCCCGCTCTCAAACGGCGCAGCATTCGGATCGGCAAGGTCAGCTGTTTCAGCCTTGCCTCGAAGCGGTCCGAACCATTCGGTCACCAACGGGACTACCTTCTCCGCTGCGTCGGCGTAATTTGTGGCCGCCGCGCCGTGGCCATGAATGAAATGGACCGCTATGTCCGCACGATCTATAAGTTCGTAATTTGCAATAACGAAGGTCGGCACGGTCGCCCCTACGGACCGTTGCGTGCAATCCGCCACGAACTGATGCTCCAGTTGATGTGTACTTGCACATGCGGTCGCATTCACTAGAAGCTCCGGGGGTTCCTCAGCATCATTCTGTAATTCGATCTGCAAGTGCAGCGAAGATGCACGCGCTCTTTCTTTCCACCGGCCCAAGACCTCCGCCAGGCTTCCATCTGCAAGGCTCGCATCCTCGGCGTCTATCGGATACCAAGTCACATATCCAGCTCCGCGCACCGCGGTGAATGCCGTGCTGATCTGGTCCCAGTCGGTGCTATTCGCGATGCTGTCTGGCGTTCCAATCCGCGTGAGTCGCGTCGCATCGAGCACGATCACACCTTCGTAGGCGACTTCCAATTCGAGAGCGCCATTGTGCGGTACTGCTGCGGGCAAAGTAATCACAGCTTCCGAAAGCGCGCCGGTGTGATCGATATCGGAGTCGTATGGTTGCGAAGCGAACTGCAGTGGCTTGCCGCCAGCCTTAATGGAAAGCCAGTTCAGCGACGAAGAAATCTGCAGCACGGCAATCTTCTGCGACGCAGAAGAATCATTCCGCAGCATGATCTTGCCGCGAACAGCCAACCGTTGCTGCCGGGGCTCGACGCGAACATTCAGATCGTAGCTGGTAAAAGTGAAAGCTTCGCGGTCGAGAGCAAAACCATTTGCGGCGAAAGCGAAGAAAATGCAGAGCACGGAAACATACAACCTGTGCAACTTCATTTCGCACCCGAAGACGCCTCTTTGTTCAGCGCGCTCTCTTTCGTGCGCCGCTGCCGCACGATTTCATACATCACCACCGCGCCCGCGACCGACACATTCAGCGAAGGAACTTTTCCAAGCATCGGAATCGAAACCAGAAAGTCGCATTTCTTCTTCACCAGGTCGTGCAGTCCTTTGCCCTCAGCGCCCAGAACCAGTGCGCAGTCCATGTTGTAGTCGAGGGCGTCGTAGGTTTGTGGGCCGCGTTCGTCCAGACCAACAGTCCAGATGTTGCGCTCTTTCAAATCTTCGACCGTGCGGGCGATGTTGGTGACTCTTGCGATGGGCAGGTATTCGCTGGCGCCTGCAGAAGTTTTTGTTACCGTGCCGGTGACGGGGGCGGCGCGGCGCTCTGGAATCACTACTCCGTCGGCGCCCGCGGCGTCAGCCGTTCGCATCAGCGCGCCTAAGTTGTGCGGATCTTCAACGCCGTCGAGCACGATCACGAGGGAATACCGTCCGCGTTTAGCGCCGACCACATCATCGAGATCGCTGTATTGTTTGGCCGACGTAACGGCGACCACGCCCTGGTGCGCGGCCCTTCCGGCCATCTGATCGAGTTCCGTGCGCGTCAAAAATTTCACGGGCACACCAAGGCGTCGGCAGTCTTCGATCATCCTCTGCAGGCGGATGTCGTGCCGCTCCTTCGCCATGCCCACCCACTGAAAAGCGCGCCCGCGAGCCTTGAGCGCCTCGGTGACGGCGTTGATGCCGTAGATGTAGTTCATAAGAACAGTTGCCGGTTGCCAGCTGCCAGCTGCCAGTTTTGGAATCCGAACATCTTTCAAGTGTACCGAAAGCTGAGGATTCGGACAGCGTCGGCGCAGTGCAAGTGGCAAGATCGGGAAGGGCAAGACTTCAGTCGTGCCGTGCGAACGCCGAAAAGAAAACTGGGATTCAGTCCCCGCGGGCCGCGTGCAGGAAGCGTACGATTTCCTCCGGCTCGACTCGCTCCGTGTAATCCTCATTCGCGGAAGCAAAGAGTACGGCCCCATCGCGATCAATGACGTAGGTCGCCGGAATCGGCAGCTCCCAACTGTCGTCCCCGTTCACAAAGGGCAGGTTCACGAACGCACGCTGATAAATAGCTTTCTGCTCATCAGGTACACGATAGGTGAGTCCGAACTGACGAGCAACTTTGTTTCCTGCATCAGAGAGCAGCGGAAAGCGCAGCTTGTGCTGGTCGCGCATGAAGAAAGATTGCTGCACGGTCTGAGGAGAAATGGCCACGAGCGTTCCGCCTGCCTGTTCGATCGCTGGCACGACGAGATTCATCGCTTCCATCTGAGCAACGCAGAACGGGCACCAGCGCCCGCGGATGAAGCAGAGCACGAGCCGACCTCTGGCGAGCAAGTCGGCGGATGAAATGTGCTTCCCGTCGTGATCTTGAAGCTGGAATTCGGGAATCTTCGAGCCGACGGCGAGAATATTCGCGGCTAAGCGTTGCTTCTTTAATTCAGCAATCGCTCGCGCGTGAACAGCCTGGGTCTCCACCGGAACGTACTTCGTAATCAGTTCTTTGCGCTCGGCAAAAATCTCGCGCAGCGGTCTCCTATCCGTATCCTCGCCGCGTTCCTCCAGAGATCTCCACTTCATGCGATATGCGTCTTCAATCCATCTTCTCACCTTTCCCTTGCGCGTCTGCGAAAAGGATCGTGGAAAAGAAAACGCGCGGCCTGAGATCCGGCCGCGCTTAAGCCAATCGTTCAACCTGCTAGTTCTGCTGAAAGATGTAAGCGGCACCTTCTCTCGCGATGCCATTCCTCGTTGCGCCCTGCGCGCCGATCACGATGGTGCCCCCGCTAATCGATACTGCGTGAGTCCCGAAGTAGTCGCCCGCGGCCTCATCGGAGGGAAACACCGTGACATTTGGCGTGGAGGCATTCTGCCAGCCCCCGGCGGGCTCGTCATACAGCGTCAGAGCAAACGAAGTGCCATCCTGATATTCGGCAATCACCGCGGCCGTCGAGCCATCCAGCGCACTCCCGTTGCCTATCGACGTGACGCCCTTGTTCGTGTTGGTCAAGGTAGCCGTCTGAGTACCGTTCACCCAACCACCCGCAGGCTCGGTGTAAATGTACGCTCCAGTGGTGGTAGAACTGGGGAGGGTGAGTGGCGCCAGGATTGTGCCGCCGCTCAGGGCCACTGTGGCACCCAGATAGTCGGTAAGGCCATTGGTGTGTCCCGTCAGCTTCGCCGTCTCCGACATGGTTCCCCATCCGCCCGCCGGCTTGGTGAAAACGTACAACGCACCCGGAGCGACAGGCGGCGTCATTCCCCCACCCGAACGCCCCACAACGGCAGTGTCACCCTGTATGGCCACGGCGTCTCCGTAGCGGTCGCAACCGATTGGATCTGTTTCTTCCAGCAGCCCCGTCTGGGTCATGTCGGTCCACCCACCCGCCGGCTTTACGAACAAATACGCTTCGCCGGAACTGAAATCCCCATTGCCGGAGCAGCCCAATGATCCCACCAGAATATCGTCTCCGTCCGTCGCGATGGCGTAGCCGAAGTTCGAAGCGCCTCCATGCGTCGCATGCAAGATCGCGGTTTGCGTCATGTTGACCCAACCGTCCGCCGGCTTCAGGAAAACATACACTTGGGCATATAGCTGGTTCTTGACGTAGCCGGACGCCACGATGGTGGAGCCGTCGGGGCTCATCACTACCGGCGGGTAAAGCCATTGCGCACCGGTCACTGTAAGTTCTGCGCTGAGAGTTGCGTTCTGCCAGCCGGTGGCGGGCTTTTCGTAAACGTAGATCGCACCACCTCCGGCGGCGTTATTGAACGATTCCACGGCAACCGTGTTTCCGTCGGAACTGATGGCAACGGATTCACCAAAGTACCCGTCCTGCACTCCGTCCGGAGGCGTGAGTTCGATGAGTTGCTGCACTGAGTTAGCGCCCGAGTGGGCGTGGCTGGGCGTGGTGCTCTTGGGATTCTCCGAGGCGTTGCACACGGTCAAGAGCAGAAAAGAAGCGAGAACTGAGGAAGTGAATCTCACGGGTGAACCTCCGGTTTAACAGGAAATGCTGAGGGGGAGAAGCAAGAACCGCGGTCGGTCGAAACTGTATCAGCGAAAAACGTGGGCGTCAAGATGAAGAAATCTGCACAGTTCTTCGATATCGCGGGGCCGGAGCCCGAAAGCCGGAGCCCGCTTCTACATTCCCGGCAACTTCATCCCAGCCATTCTTCGCGCGAAGCTGGGCTTGCCCATTTGCTTGAACATCTTTTTCATCTGCGCGTATTGGCGGAGCAGGTTGTTCACTTCCTGCACGGTCGTACCGGAGCCGCGAGAGATACGTTTGCGGCGGCTGCCGTTAATTACTTCGTGATGATTGCGTTCGTGCATGGTCATCGAGTTGATGATGGCCTCGACGCGGTTGATCTGTTTTTCGTCAACGTTGTCGGCGGCTTTTTGCAGGCCGGAGAACGGACCGATCGAAGGCAGCATTCCGATCAGACTCTTCATCGAGCCCATCTTCTTTACTTGCCGCAACTGATCGCGAAAATCTTCCAGCGAGAAGCCGGCGCCGGTGAGGGCCTTGGTGGCCATCTCCTCGGCTTTTTTCTTGTCGATCTGCGACTCGGCGCGCTCGATCAGCGAAAGAATGTCGCCCATGCCGAGAATGCGCGACACGATGCGGTCGGGATGAAACGGCTCCAGCGCGTCATACTTCTCACCCACGCCGATAAACTTGATCGGCTGTCCCGTAACCTGGCGAATGGAAAGCGCCGCACCACCGCGTGCGTCGCCATCCATCTTGGTGAGTACGACGCCGGTGAGCGACAGCTTTTTGTGAAACTCATCGGCGGAGCGCACCGCGTCTTGTCCGGTCATGGCGTCGGCGACAAACAGAATCTCCGACGGATTCAGCAGCTTTTTCAGCGACTGCATCTCGTTCATCAGTTCGTCATCGATGTGCAGTCGGCCGGCGGTGTCCACGATCAGCACATCGCAGCCGGAAACGATGGCCTCACGGCGTGCTTCCTTTACTAACCGCTCGACGGTTGCTGTGTTCGCCTCGCCCACTTCACCTTCGTAGATCTGAGCCTTGACGGCCTGCGCCACAACCTTCAACTGCTCGCGCGCTGCGGGACGGTACACGTCCACAGAAACCAGCAGTGGCCGATGCCCGCCCGCCTTGAACCAGTGCGCCAGCTTGCCCGAAGTCGTGGTCTTGCCGGAGCCTTGCAGTCCGGCCATGAGCACGACCGTAGGCGGTTGCGATGCGAACTTCATGCGCGCCGTGTCTTTGCCCAGAGTCTCGACCAGTTCATCGCGCACAATCTTGATGACCTGCTCGCCCGGCGAAAGCGCAGTCAGCACTTCCTGACCTACGGCCTTGGCCTGGATGCGGTCGATCAACTCCTTGACAACTTTGAAGTTGACGTCGGCTTCAAGCAATGCGAGGCGGATTTCGCGCAGCGCCTCAGCAATGTTCTCTTCACTCAGCCGGGCCTGGCCGCGAAGCGACTTAAACGCACGTTGCAGTTTTTCCTGAAGATTCTCGAACATAGGGATAGGAACATTCTAGCAGTCGGGTAGGCGAGCTCTTAACGTCGTAGCAATCGCCAGAGCTTAGTTCGCGTTCAGCCCATGCTCGCGTGTGAGTAGGGCGTTTTTCCAATGGGACTCGCGCCCAAGGGTCTCCTCCTTGGTAGCGTGGACGTCCGCGATCTCAAGAATGGAAAATCGGAAAGAGTTTGACCGCTCAAGACCGCCTTCACTTTCGAGGATCCGCCTTAGTTCCACATTACCAGCGTGACCACACGCCGAATACTGACACCATCTCTGCCAGATTCCTCCCTCACCGAATGCGCTGCCGACATAGAGCTTCCCAGATTTCTGATCTGAGACGAGGTATACGCCGGAGACGTTGGACAGAGCTGTTCGCCAGGACTCGTAGCTGTTCCTCACGACCACGTCGAGCTGCAGCTTTGTGAGGTTTACTGCTTTGAAGCCAGGGAACTCCCCAATGCTAATGCGTTCGCGCGTGATCTGGCACACAGTGAGATCATTGACCCAGTTATCCAAGTTGAGGTAAGACTGCCTTCCGGGCCGTTCGAAGTCGATGACCAGTCGTCCGCTAAATTCCGAGCAAGATGCGCGCGCCTGCAAGCGGTAATGGTACATCTTGAAATCTTCGTGCCACTCGCATCCGTCACAGTTGTAGACGCCGACGTACAGCCACTGGCGAGTGGCGGGCATATCGATCAGAGACACCACGAATGGGCGCCCAAAATTTCTCTTTACTTGCCACGACTGCCAGTCGTCGAACCTGCCCGCAAGGTATACATCGAAGGGATTCTCTTCTCCGTTCCAGCTCGCGAGGTGAACTTTAGCTTCTCCGGGCACGACCTCTTTATCCATCAGCGCTATGAGATCCGAGACTCGCACGGAGGAAATTATAGCAGTGCGTTCCCGCGATGGGCCTTCGCTAAATTACCGTGTTTCAGAGGATGGTCACGGCGTCCCAAGGATGCGCGTGTAGCCGCCGGCAGGGGGCACGACCGCGCGCTCGCACCACGCGGGATGCGATCCTATCATCAATCTCGGCCTACCCGACCTTAGGCCGCACCATCTCGAATCGCTGCGTCGTCCGCGTGTATTGAATTCCGCCCATGCGTCCGATCATATCCAGCGAATTCCGGTCCAGCTTGCCATCTTTGAGATGTGCGTCACTGATGTGAATCGAGACGATCGCGCCGATCACGAGGCTGCTGCTGGTCGGCGCAGGCGAGAAATCGAGAATCTGATGCAGCTTGCACTCAAAGCTGACCGGAGACTCAGCTACCCTCGGCGGACGAACAATCGTCGACGCCTGCGGAGTAACCTTCGCCAATTCGAATTCGTTCACCGACGGATCATATTCACCGCTGGTTAAGTTCATCGCCTCGGCCAATTCGTAAGTGACGACGTTGACCACAAATTCTCCAGTGTCACGAATGTTTCGCAAAGTGTCTTTAGGTTCTCCACGGACGCCTTCTCCACGGCCAGCTTTCGCCTTGGGCTGCCGAAGTCCGGGCGCAAAGGCCAGTAACGGCGGGTCGACGCACACGCAATTGAAGAACGAAAACGGCGCAAGGTTCGGCTCTCCCGATAAGCTGATCGTCGAGACCCACGCTATCGGCCGCGGCGCCACCGAGTTGAGCAGGATGCCATACAGTTCGCTGTGCGAAAGGTTCGAGGGCGTGACAATCATTCCATCGAGTATAACTTTTCACGCGCCTACTTCGTTACGCCGAACACTTCCTTCGCCGCAATCACCGTATTGCTGTGGATGGTCACGGTGTCTTCCACGTTCTGCGCGTAGCCGCCGGCGTAGGTCACCATCACAGGAAGATTGCGCGCGCGCGCCACGCGAAAGACAAGCTCATCGCGTCGCTTCAATCCGTCGATCGTCAACGAAAGCCCGCCCAGTTGATCTTCACGGTAAGGGTCGGCGCCAGCCACATAGCACAGCAGATCAGGCTCGAATCGCCGCAGCCCAGAACTCAGAGTGTTGTCGAGCCACGCGAGGTAGTCGTCGTCGCCAATGCCATCGGGCAGATCGACGTCGATCGAGGAATGCGGCTTCCACAGCGGATAATTATTGTGCTGATGCAGCGAAATGGTGAAGACCTCGCCGGTGTGCGCTCCGCGCATTTTGCCCGGAAGCACGCCAGTCCGCAGAGGCGACCCCGGCATCGACGGCCCCGCTGAAGGCAACGGCTCGCCTCCAGTCCGCGTTCCCGCAAAAATCGCCGCTGTGCCGTTACCCTGGTGCACATCGCAATCCACGGTCATTGCGTTGCGAATCTTGCCATCACGCTGCAGCCGGCGGATGGCGACAGCCACATCGTGAATCATGCAAAATCCCTCTCCGTGGTCGGGAAAGGCGTGATGAAATCCGCCGCCAATGTTAATGCTGACGCCGTCGCTTAACGCCTGCCGCCCGGCCAGGATCGATCCTCCGGCCGCCAGCCAGAATGACGCCACAAGTTGAGGCGAAAAAGGAATTTCAAGCTCCCGTTCTTCGCGCGGACTGAGCGTGCCGGTCTTCAGCTTGTGCACATACTCCTGGGTATGAACCAGCAGAATGTCCTGATCGGTAGCCGGTTTAGGGTCGAGAAAGTCGCCCGCTTCGGCGACGCCCTCCGCTAGGAGTCGGTCGCGGATGCGCCGGAATTTTTCAGCAGGGAAGACATGCTCGCCGATGGGCAAGTAGTAGCCGTCGCTGTAGATCAGCTTGAAGGGGAGCATGGGGCTACGCTTCCGATGACAGTTCGTGCCTGGTTTCAACGCGCCTGTCATCCCGAGCGCAGCGAGGGACCTTGGTTCCTGCCTGACGCATCAATACTGCCGCCGCGCGCAAACACCAAGATCCCTCGCAGTGATCGGGATGACAGCATTTCCTTAGACGCCGTTCCCTCTACCGCGGTTCCCTTAAGATGACACTGAAAACGACTACCGCTTCTTCCCCGGCTGCACCGACGGTATCACCATCGCCCTTCTCACCGGCACGATCGCGCCCTTCGCCGGATCGGCCGCCGCATTCGCGCGCGTCAGCACTTCCTCCTGGATATACTGCACGAACTCGTGAATCTGGCGCTGCATCTCCTCCATGCGCTCCCGCATTTGCAGGATGATCGCCATGCCGCTGATGTTCACACCCAGATCGCGCGCCAGTGACAGGATGAACTCCAGCCGCTGTAAATCTTCGTCGGTGTAAAGGCGCGTGTTGCCTTCGGTGCGCGATGGCTTCAGCAACCCCTCGCGCTCGTAAAGGCGCAGCGTCTGCGGATGAATTCCATACATCTCGGCTACGGCGGAAATCATGTAGGCGCCCTTCGATTTCCGTTTAGTCATAGGTCTCCTCCGGTCGATTTTAGAGCAGGACGGGTTTTCTTCCTAATTTCACCCCGGCAGAATTCACGCCGAACTCTTTTCAGTAGCAAAGCATCCAACTTGCGGAGGTATTTATTTATGGACGAAAATAATGCTATCAGTGTGGTCGAAAATCTTATTGAGACGTGCAAAGACGGTCAAAAGGGCTACCAGGATGCAGCAGTTCACGCAAAGCGCTCTGACCTGAAGACCTTTTTTAACGAGCAAAGTCTGGAGCGGGCTCGCTTTGCAGGTGAACTGGAATCGGAGCTGATACGGTTGGGCAAGCCCGACAAGAAAGTTTCCAGCTCGGTCTCCGGGAGCCTTCGCCGCGCCTGGATCGATACCAAAGTCAGCCTTGGCGGCGGAGATAAGACGATCCTCGAGTCGGTTGAGGCCGGAGAGGATAATGCCAAGGAAAGCTACGAGAAGGCAGTCGCTGGCGATTTACCGGAAAACATCGCGCAGATTGTTCGCCGGCAGGCGGCTAGCGTTCAAAGAGCGCATGACAAGGTAAAGAGCCTGCGAGACGAGGCCAGAGCTGCTGCATAGTTCGGAAATAGTTAGGAAATAGTGCGGAAAAATGCATTTCGGAAAAATGTCTAAACAATAAAGAGGGCCGGAATATTCGGCCCTCTTTTTTTGAAGATGCCGGGCCGACTCACGCCGCCGGTTGAGGTTTTTCCGTGGAGGCGGCCCATCCATGCGGCTTCAGCAGGTGATTAATGCCGTAAGCCACAAAGCCCGCCGCGATCAGAATCATGCCGAAGGCAAACGAACTCATGTTCCAAACCTGCTCATGCTCGCTGCGGATGATGGAAAACGCCAGCAGCAGCATCGGCGGGATGCCAATCGCAATCGCCCCGAACAATCCCCCGGGAACGCGGAATGGACGCACCAACTCCGGTTCGCGGAAGCGCAGCACCGCTAACGCGACGAACTCCAGCAGCAAGCTGAAGCCATACAGAAGAATGTCGAGTGTCACCAACCGGGCAAAACCCAGTCCGAGGCACATCGCCCAGCACGTGGCCAGCGCGATAATCGCAACCCAGGGCGCGCGCGACTTCTTCTGCAGCTTGGCGAAGATTCCAGGCAGCATGCCATCTTGCGCCATGGCCAGTGGCAGCCGCGAGTAGCTCATCACCAGCGCGTTGAACATGCCAAAGGCGCTGATGATTCCTCCCAGCACCACGCCGATGCGGAGCAGCGGTCCGCCCAGCAATCCTGCGATGTCAGCCCACGAGCCAGTCTCCCACGCGGTGGAAGTTAACCCCGTCATCCACATGGCGGCAAACGGCAGCACGTAGCTGACAGCCACGATGCAAACCGCAACCAGCATCGCGCGCGGATACGTCCGCTGCGGCTTCTCGACTTCCGTCGCGATGGTCGAGGCATTATCCCATCCCATGTAGTTCCACATGCAGATCAGCAGCCCACCCAGAATATCGACGCTCGAAGTGGTGGGCTTGGTGACGGCGTTCGCCAGAGCGCCAATCTTAAACGGAGCAATCAGAACGATCGCGACAAACGGCGCCGAAAGCGCGAAGAACAGCCACAGCGACGTGAGCGAAACCACTTTCACGCCCGCAATGTTCAACACCGCGCAAGCAATCACCACCGCCAGCGCAACCCACCATCCGCGATTTCCCTGCTGGAACCACGGGAACATGCGGGTCAGGTAAGCCACGAACAGCGTGGGATAAATCGCCATATCGAAGATCGACGCGACCAGCGAGAGCCAGGCTTCCTGGAATCCCCAGAAATTTCCCATGGCGCGGCGCACCCATGCGTAGTAGCCGCCTTCATAAGGCAGCGCGCTCGAAAGCTCGCCGATCATAAAAGCCGTAGGCAGGCTCCAGAGCAGCGGAGTGAGCAGCAGAATCAGAATCGCACGTCCGTAGCCGGCTCCGTGAACAATGTCTTCCGTGCCGTAGGTTCCGCCTGACACCATAAAGAAGGTGGCGGCGACCAGAGGCCACAACGTGAGGCGGACGAATTTCTTTGGGGCAATCGGGTTGGGGGCAATCGGGTTGGGACCGATCGGGTTCGGGGCGTTCAGGTTCCGGTTGGGTACGGCGGCGAGAGGCTGGGGATTTTCGAGTTGTTGACGCGGGGCGCTAACTGTTGCCAATTTCTATGTCTTCCTCCTCAAGCGACTCACTCTCAGCTACTCCGCAGCGGCTGGTCGTTCCTGGTAAAGCATGCTCGAGTTTTCTGGTTTGTTTAGATTCCAGAAATCGCGCTGGAGTTAGTTCGCACGTTAGAGATTACGGGAATTTTCCACAGATGCAAGAAAAATGTTGAGATTTTTCTGAAAAGTTTTGTCAGAGAGGCCAGCGACGGAGGTAACGACTTCAGGTGAATGGCTCGGCTGAAATTATATCTTCGGCAAAGCGTTGTTGCCGCCGGCTCTACCGCCGATTTATGATGCCGCCACCGCACTTGGAGGCGGACCAATGAAACAACCGTTCCTAGTTGTTTTTGCTGTCGCGCTTGTAGTCGTCATTGCTGTTCCTGCGCTCACCCAAAATGCTTTCACTGCCGATCAAGTGAAATACGGCCCCGCTCCGCCGTTTATGCAACCCGGTGCGCAACTGGCCGTTCTGGAAGGGAACCCGATGGCTGATTCCGGTGATTTCACCATCAGGCTCAAATTGCCGGACGGCTACAAAATCGCTCCTCACTATCATCCCGCCCGCGAAAACGTCACCGTAATATCCGGCACCCTCAAGGTCGGTATGGGAGATCAGTTCGACGCCACCAAGATGATGAGCTTCGGCGCAGGCAGCTTCGCTTATCTCGACCCAAGCATGCATCACTATGCCGCCGCTTCTGGAGAAACGGTGGTCCAGATCCACGGCATGTCGCCGGTCAAGTTCAACTACATCAACCCGTCGGACGATCCGACCTCGAAGAAATAAAGGAAGGGCCCGGCTCTCGGGCCCTTCACTTTTTAGGAAGCAAGACAAACCTTAACCACGGGGAGCACGGAGTTACACGGGGTAAACCCCTACTTTTCCCAAGTGTCGCCATCAACCATGCGCTTGATTCCGTTGCGCAGGCTCTTCACATTGAAATTAATAAGAAGCCCGACTCCTATCCCGCTCAATCGCATGTAGGACAAGATCTGTGCTTGGTGCACCGGATGGATCGCCTCCACGCTCTTCACTTCAACGATAACCACGTTCTCAACGACCAAGTCAATCCGATATCCAAGCTCAATCTTTTCCCCGTCGAACACCACGGGCAGTCCAACTTGACAGGCGACCGCGAATCCACGCTTTCTGAGTTCATGAGCGAGGCAGGCTTGATACGCACTTTCCAGCAATCCAGGCCCGAGCACCGCGTGGACATGCATCGCGGACGACACGACCGCGCCAGAAACCTCGTTAACCCGAACCGCTTTAAGGCAGGAAACGCGCGCAGCTATAAGAACGGTCTAACACAAATTGAAAGGTTTACCCCGTGAAACCCCGTGCTCTCCGTGGTAATTGTTGCTGTTAGTTCCAGATTCGGAAACCTGAAGCTAGACCTTCTTCCAAAGCTCTTCCCGAGGATCCTCCGGGTTAAGCTTGGCCAGTTCCTTCAGCAACTCTTTAGTGCGCTCGTCACGAGGCATGGGCACGGCCAATGTGATCTCCACAATCTCATCGCCGCGCACGCCCTCCTTCGTAGCCGAGGGTACACCCTTTTCGCGCAGCCGCAGCTTCTGTCCCGACTGCGTCCCCGGAGGAATCTTCAGCAGCGCTCGCCCATCGATAGTCGGCACCTCGATCTTGGCTCCCAGCGCCGCCTCCGCGACCGTAACTGGGACACTAAGATAAATGTCGTCTCCATCGCGCCGGAAAACCGGATGCTCGCCGATCCGGATAATCACGTACAAATCCCCGGCCGCTCCGCCATGCGCCCCGGCGTTGCCCTTGCCGGCCAACCGGATGCGCTGCCCATCGCGCGTCCCAGCCTTGATGCGAACCTCGAGCGGTTCGGTGCGGCTGACCGTGCCCTCGCCGTGACAAGTGGGGCACGTAGAAATATTCTTGCCCGTTCCCTGGCAGCTCGGGCACGCCACATTGAACTTCATCCGCCCGCCAGTCTGCGTAACCTGACCGGTTCCATCGCACTCGGTACATTTGCCGGGAGCCTCGATATAGCCCTGCCCGTGGCAAGTCGGGCAGACGTCCTGCCGCGTAATATTCAGCCGCATCACGCCGCCGCGGATCGCCGTCCAGAACGGCACATTCACCTGATATTCAAGGTCAGTGCCCGCTTCGGTCTCAGTCTCAACCGCCGCGCCGCCGCGCCCACCACCGAAAATGCCTGAAAAAATATCGCGAAATCCGCCGCTGCCGCCACTGCGCCGACTCCGACCCGCGCTGTCGGCGAGATCCGAAAAGTCGAACCCACTGAAATCAAAGGGAACACCCTGGCCGCCTGCTTGTCCCGCGCCGCCGCCGGGAAATCCTCCGGACGAACCTCCGGCAAATCCGCCCTGGCCTCCGCCGCGCGCATAAGCCTCAGCCGTAGCCGGATCAATGTTGTCAGAATAAAACCCGATCTGATCGTAGATCTTGCGCTTCTTAGGATCGCTGAGAACGTCATTCGCCTCAGAGAGCGCCTTGAACTTCTCCTCCGCAGACTTGTCCCCAGGATTCACGTCAGGATGGTACTTCCGCGCCAGCTTGCGAAACGCCTTGCGAATCTCATCCGCCGACGCGGACTTCTTCACCCCAAGAATCTTGTAATAATCTTTTTTTGGTGTAGTGGCCATTAGAACAGTCTGTCATCCTGAGCGAAGTTTCCGTCCGCGAAGCGGACGGAAACGCAGTCGAAGGATCCCTATTAATTCGGCATCCTCTGCTTCTCTTCTTGTAACACGACAATGGGTCGCATCTTCGGCGCGTCCACATAAACCGGCACCTCGCGCGCCCCAGTCGGAGTCTCCACCATAACTTCCCACCGATTTTCATCCTCGGCAAGGTTAAGAAAATATGTCTGCTCATGCACCTGGAAATCCATTGCCCCCCCGCTTTCTGATTGCCCCACAAACGGATGACGCGGGCAAAAAGCCCGCGCCACCCAAATCAAGCTGAAAGCTGATAGCCGACAGCTTACTTCTTATCCTCCACGTCCACGTACTCAGCGTCGATCACGCCTTCGTCTTTCTTCTGACCGCCGCCATTCGCGCCCGCTCCAGCTCCGTCCGTCGGAGCAGCCCCACCCGGTCCGCCCGCCGGACCACCCTTCGCCTGCGCCGCCTTATACATCTCTTCGGCCAGCTTGTGCGAAGCCTTAGTCAGGTTCTCGCGAGCCTTGTCCATCTGCGCCTTGTCGTTCGATTCCAGCGCCTTCTTGGCATCGGCCACAGCATTCTCAACATCTCCACGCTCTGAGCCCGAGATCTTATCCCCGTTCTCTTTGAGCATTTTCTCGACGTTGTAGAGCATGCTGTCGAGCTGATTCTTAGCCTCGATCGCATCGCGCTGCGACTTGTCCTCAGCCGCATGCGCATCCGCTTCCTTGGCCATGCGTTCGACTTCTTCCTTCGACAATCCAGAAGACGACGTAATCGTAATCTTCTGATCCTTCTGGGTGGCCGTATCTTTCGCAGTCACGTTCAGGATGCCGTTGGCGTCAATGTCGAACGTCACTTCAATCTGCGGCACGCCCCGCGGAGCCGTCGGAATTCCGGTCAAGTGGAACTTGCCCAGAGTCCGGTTCTGCGCCGCCATCGGACGCTCACCCTGCAGCACATGCACCTCAACCGAGGTCTGATTATCCGCAGCAGTCGAGAATGTCTCCGTCTTCTTCGTAGGAATCGTAGTATTCCGCGGAATCATCGGAGTAGCCACGCCGCCCAAAGTCTCAATCGACAAAGACAGCGGAGTCACATCCAGCAGCAGAAGGTCTTTGACTTCGCCGCCAAGCACGCCACCCTGAATCGCCGCACCAATCGCCACGACTTCATCAGGATTCACTCCCTTGTGCCCTTCCTTGCCAAACAACTCCTTCACCAGCGCCTGAATGCGAGGCATACGAGTCTGCCCGCCGACCAGCACCACTTCGTTGATCTTGCTGGCATCCACGCCCGCATCTTTCATGCACTGCTTGCAAGGCCCAACCGACTTCTGGATGATGTCTTCCACCATCGACTCAAGCTTCGCCCGCGTCAGCTTCTTCACCAGGTGCTTCGGACCATTCGCATCCGCCGTGATAAACGGCAGGTTGATCTCAGTCTCCATCGTGGTGGAAAGCTCAATCTTCGCCCGCTCGGCCGCGTCACGCAGCCGCTGCAAAGCCATCTCGTTGCCTTTGCCGCGCAGATCGAGCCCTTCATCTTTCTTGAACTCATCAATCAGCCAATCCACCAGCCGCTGATCGATGTTGTCGCCGCCGAGGTGCGTGTCGCCATTCGTAGCCTTGACCTCGATGACGCCTTCGCCCACTTCCAGAATTGAAATGTCAAAAGTTCCGCCGCCAAAGTCGTACACGGCGATCATCTCGTCTTTAGTCTTGTCGAGCCCGTAAGCCAAAGCCGCCGCCGTAGGCTCATTGATAATGCGCTTCACCTCAAGCCCGGCAATCTGCCCGGCATCTTTCGTGGCCTGCCGCTGCGCGTCGTTAAAGTACGCCGGAACGGTAATCACCGCCTCGGTAACTTTCTCGCCGAGGTAGTCTTCCGCCGCCTTCTTCAGCTTCTGCAAAATCAGCGCCGAAATCTGCGGAGGCGTGTACTCCTTGCCCTGCGCCAAAACCGCCACGTTGTCGCCCGACTTCACGACCTTATACGGGACCATCTTGATCTCTTCCTGCACCTCGTCAAAGCGCCGTCCCATAAAGCGCTTGATCGAAAACACGGTGTTCTCCGGATTGGTAATCGCCTGCCGCTTCGCGACCTGCCCCACCAACCGCTCCCCAGTCTTGGTAAACCCAACCACGGAAGGCGTAGTCCGCCCTCCTTCTTCATTAGGGATAACTTTAGGCTCGCCGCCCTCCATCACCGCCACGCAAGAATTGGTCGTTCCAAGGTCAATTCCAATAATCTTCGCCATAATCGTCTCCTGTAATCTTCCTTTACTTCTTTGCCTGATGCAAATAAGTGCTTTGTAATCAATGCATTTATGATTGCCAACAGGTCCATGCTAAGACCTGAGTGGAATGTTGTCAAGGTTTAGATGCTGTGGGGAGGCGCGAAGTTGCGCGGATCGGCCGGACCGAACGGCTGCCAGAACGGGATTCGCCCTCTGCTGTCCCATCCTGGATGCTACACTCGTAGCCGCCATGGGTTGGCTCGCCACTACCCGCGCTATTCTGGAGTTGTCGTACTTTGCCTCGGGTATAGTGATCGCCGTCTTCGCATTCCTCGGCCTGAGGCAGATCAAGCTCGGTCTAGAGCAACTCAAGATCACGAAGGAAATCGCTAAGACGAACGCAAAGCGCGAGTCGGTTAAGTTCGCGTCCGACCAGTGTCGCTACTTCGCGGAGATAGCCTTGCCACTCCGGTTCAGAATGTTGCAAGAATACACTCGGGCGAAGTGGACTTTTTTGTCGGATCCTAAACCACCAGATCGGCTTCTGTTTGTGATACAGGATGGAGAAATCGCGAGCAACCGGTTCGACCTCAAGGCGCTCGATGAGCAGTTTCCGAACACGGGGGAAATTGTTGTGAACTATCTTAACGCCTTAGAGGCTTTCGCAATTCCATTTGCCTCCGGCGTCGCTGACGAGGAAATCGGCTACAGAGAAACTGCCCGCGCGTTCTGTCAGGATATGCAAAGGTGCATGCCCGTCATCTTCCAGATGCGAAATGAGAACCTTGCGCGATACGAAAGTTCAATGAGACTCTTCGTCCTTTGGAATAATAGGCTCGCCGCCGAGGCAGCGGCGCCCGTGATGAAAGCAATGGGAGAGCTGAAGAAAGCCGCGGAGGAGCGAATCAGGCCCCTAGACCATAACTTCTGACCGCGGGTGGCCCTTGCTTCGTGCTCTCTGCGAAGCATGGGATTCCACGGGCCCCGGGATCTTCTCGACTTTCTACACCTCTTTTGCATTGATTAACGCCAGAATCCGATGTAATCTTCCGCAGACCCTTGGGGGTCGAAGCCTCGGGCTCTCGACCGCCGACAGGATCGAGTTAGGCTATGCCGCGCAGTAGTCCGGAAAAAACGTGGCCGCAGATAATCAAAGAGGTCACATCCTTCTATAGCGTGTGTGCGCTAGTCCTGCTCGTGGTGGGAGTTGCGTTCTCCGCGACGGCGGCCGCCGGAAAAGTTGACAGTCTAGGTTTTTTCGGGCTGCTGGTGTTCCTCGTTTTGCTCCTCTTCGCCTGCCTGCACCACTCCCTCTACGAAAGCAAGCTCACCTTCCGTGTCCGGATATCGAAGTCGGTTGGCGACACGTTGCAGCCTTGGGAAGGAGTTGAAGTCAAGCTCGTTAAGAATGGCCGACTCGTAGACACCAAGCAGACCGGCGACCAGGGAGAGGTAATGTTCTCGGAGTCCCTGAAACGGAGGGACGAACTGGAAATACGGGTAACCGGGGACGGAGGGAGCACGAAAACAGCGGCCCTCTACGCGGAAGGGCAAGTTCAGGTGGTCAAGTCAATCGTGCTAGCTTAAGACGTTGAATATGGAACCGACGAGAATTGGAAAGGACGGTGCGGAAATGATACTTGTGCCCTCGGGCTCTTTTGTCTATGGCATCACGGATTCTCAGCTAGAGCGGCTTGCAGGGGGCAAGAAGCGTGCGGAAATATTCCGACAAAGCTACTCAGAACTACAGCAAGACGTGATCCAACTACCCAGTTTCTACATCGACAAATATCTTGTGACGAACAAGCAATATCGTAAATTCATCAATGAGACAGACTATCCCAGGAAGCCCCGACTACTCGATTCAAGCATCTGGGGTGCAGATAAAAAGCCCGTAGTCGGAATTATGTGGCGGGATGCACAAGCCTACGCGGAGTGGTGCGGCAAAAGACTGCCAGGCGAGCGCGAATGGGAGAAGGCGGCGCGAGGCGTGGACGGGAGACTTTATCCGTGGGGGAGCGAGCCTATTCGTACCATGTGCAATTGCTTCGAGGCGGGTCTTGAGAGTACATCGGAAGTGGGCGCATTTCCGGCATCGGTCAGCCCCTATGGCGTTCACGACATGGCAGGCAACGTGTGGGAAATGACCTCTGATCGATGGGACGATGAGTCCTATGTCATGCGGGGCGGAGCCTATCTGACCTATGTAAGCTTCTGTCGGGCAACTGCGAGATGGACTCCAAGCAGCCAGGAGCATGAAAAAGGCCCGAAATGGCTTGGGTTTCGTTGCGTCTGCGATCCAACATAACTGCGTCGAAGCCGCGTGCCCCACTGCTTCCTTCTTTTGCGAGAAGTGGGCCCCCCGATCTCATCAATTCCTCCGGAGATTTTGTCGATGCACCCACTCTTTCCCGTACCCTACACCCCAGGAGCCAATCATGACCATCGAAATCCGCGACGCATCCTTGGAGGCCAGAATCCGAAAGCAACTCCAAGCCACCGGCTCCAGCAGCGTCGAGGAAGTCCTGCTCCGCATGCTCGAAACCTAACCCTCCCGCGTTGACCAGCACGATATAATCACTTCATGGCTGACCACGTGATCCACATTTCAGAGGCGGACGCCGCCAGCGATTTCGCTGGACTCTTGGCCCGTGTGCGCGCCGGTGCGGAGGTGGTTATCGAGAACGGCACGCTACCGGTGGCGGTGATTCACGCGCCAGTCCCGTCGCGCCGAACGATTTCCGAGTGCATCGCGCTGCTCCCCGAAGACTCGACTGCGGTTATGGACGCTGACTTCGCCAAAGATGTAGAAGCGGCGATCGAGAGCCATCGCGAGCCGCTCTCACCACCCACATGGGAGTAATCCTCGATTCGAGCGTCCTCATCGCCGCCGAGCGGCAGGGGCAGAACGCACGCCAGATGCTCTCCGCCATGGTTCGCAAGACGGGAGACACTGAGATTGCGCTCTCCGTTATCACTCTGCTGGAACTGGCCCATGGAATGGCCCGCGCCGATACGCGAGAAAGAAAATTGAAGCGCGAGCAGTTCATTCAGGAACTGATTGTGGCCCTGCCGATTTATCCGGTGACCACAACGATTGCCCTGCGCGTGGGCCAGATCGACGGCGCGAGCCAATCCAAAGGGATTCGCCTTCCGCTTGCCGATCTGTTGATCGGTGTGACGGCATTGGAACTGGGCTACGCCGTGGCAACCGGCAATCTGCGCCACTTCCAGAGGATTTCTGGAGTTACCGTGACGCAACTCTAGACGGCGCAGGGCGCTGCCCGCGACATTGACCTGATCGACTATCACTGAGAGGCCAGAATGCCCATGAAGAACCCGCCGCATCCCGGCGACCTGATAAGAACCGAAGTGATCGAAGCTCTTGGCCTCACCGTGTCGAAGGCGGCGGAGATTTTGCAAGTGCGCCGCGCTACGCTCTCCGACCTTGTGCACGGCAAGGCCGCGCTGACACCGGAAATGGCCCTGCGCATCGAAAAAGCCTTCGGCCCCGACATGGATCACCTTCTCCGCATGCAGCTCGCCTATGACGTGGCAAAAACGCGCGAGCAATCACGGGGTCTGTCGATCAAACGGTATGCGCCGGCCTGAAGCAGCAATTCTGCATCCCCGCAAACCCAAGGAGCCAACCATGACCATCGAAATCCGCGACGCATCGTTGGAGGTCAGAATCCGAAAGCAACTACAATCCACCGGCTCCAGCAGCGTCGAGGAAGCGCTGCTCCGCTTGCTAGCAACTACGTCAGTTCTGTCATCCTGAGCGGAGTGGCTGCTTCGCGCTTCGCGAAGCAGCCGCGCAGTCGAAGGATCCCTTACCCGCGTGCAGTGATGCCGACCCCGCAGGGAGTTTCCACCAGTGCTCTCGACTGCTTCGGGAGAACTCCCTGAGACGGCGTCGGCAGTCCCGGCTCGGCAGGGGTCCTTCGACTGCGTTGTCGCTCGCTTCGCGACCGCCAACTCCGCCCAGGGATGACAAAATTCAAGAATGTAATTCAAATGAAGTACAATGGGGCAGGAGCCTTCCATGACCGCAAACGCCTTAGTCCAAACCCGCATCGATCCCGCTGTAAAAGAGCGTGCCGCGGAAGTTCTCGAAGAATTGGGGATCACCGTCTCCGAAGCGGTGCGCATTCTATTGACGCGAACCGCCAAGGAAGGCGCGCTCCCATTCGAACTGACTGCCGACGCTGCCGCCCATGACGCTTGGTTCCGCGCCAAGGTACAAGAAGCGTTGAGCGATCCACGCCCCGCCATCCCGCACAAAAAGGTCGAAGCACATTTCGCAAAAAGAAGAGCGGTCGCGATGCGCAAAGCGCGATAATCATTCATGCGGAAACGCCTCCGGCTGGAATGGTCCGCCTACGCCCAGACCGACCGCGATGCGATCTTCGATTACATCGAGGCTGACAGCCCGAAGGCCGCCATTGCCGTAGACGAACGCATTCGTGAGCAGGTCGAAACCTTAGCGCGGTTCCCGGAGAGCGGACGCCCCGGCCGCATTGAGGGCACGCGCGAAACTAGTTATTAGCCGCACGCCCTATATCGTCGCTTACCGCATCACGGGGAACACTCTCCGGATCCTGCGGGTGCTGCACGGTGCCAGGCGTTGGCCCGAGGATATGTCCGAAAAGTCGGAAGAATAAAGTACGACGCGGATGCCCGGGCCCCACTTCCCGCTAGCCTCGCGAGAAGTGGGCCTGATCATTTAACTCATGACTTCTACTTCGCAGGAATCAAATCGAACTCGCCCGACCCCTCCTCATAGAACAGCGCGCCCTCTTTTTTATCGCCGCCGCTCCAGTGTTTATGCCCGCCCGGGACGCGTATAAAATCTCCCGCACCGACACGCTTTTCGCCGGCGTCGTCTTTGTAAAGATATGCCCCCTTGATAACCACGATCCACGTGTCATTCGTATGTGAGTGCATACCGTTGTCCTGTCCGGGATCGAACTTGCCGAAGGTCGCGTGTGCGCCCTGATCGGCATCGCCCCAGATCGCCGCCGCCGATACGCCTTTGGCGCGTGGCTTGTAGTCGGCTTTAGCGGAGGAAGCAAAAATTACCTTATCCTCGCTTTTCTGTCCCTGAACCCGTCCCAGTGACCACGCACCGATGATCGTCACTGCCATTGCAAACACAAAAAGAGATCGCTTCATTCACTTCTCCTTGCTTACCGTAGTTTCTAGATTTCACCCCAAGACCCACGCATTCTACACGCCGCGTGCGCAACGGCCATGCCTTCGGCCCAATTTGCTCCAGGCTACCCCGTCCTTGTCTCGCCTTTTCATGCGAGACAGGGCGGGGAATTTGATTTCCTACGGATCGTCCCAACCCAGCCGCGCATCGGGCGCGTGAATCCAGCGCGCCAACTCGGCCTCGTCGAAAATGCCCGGGTATAATCGCAGCTCGCAGTGTTCAGAGAAGTCTATGGTCTTCGCAAAGCGTCTTCGCGATGGGGTAATTCGCGGCGACATCACTTGCAGCGTCAGGATTTGGACAAGGCCCCATGTCACGGAAGGCCGCCGCTATCGCATGGGAGACGGCGAGATCGAAATCGAATCGGTCACGCCAATCGGGTTTCCGGATATCACTCCCGAACTGGCGCGGGAATCCGGCTTTCTTGGCGTCCTCGACCTGCTCAAGGTTGCCAAGCACGGGAAAGGCAACAACATATACCTGATTCGATTTCACTACATTCCGCCTCGCGGGAAACGCAAAAGCGGATCGAACAAAAAGTAGAAAGAAGAGCGTCTCGTAGGTCCGATATGCCGAGGATGATTGACATGTTCGCCACATGAAAGTATGTTGGGAACATGTCAAAGATGATCCAGCTCCGTAACGTGCCTGACTCCCTGCATCGCAGCCTGAAGGCCCGCGCCGCCATCGCAGGCATGTCGCTCTCGGACTATCTGCTTACAGAAATTAAAGAGATCGCCGAGCGGCCGACTCTGGCGGAATTGCGCGATCGTTTACACAATCGCAAAGCCGTGACACTCTCACTCGATACCGCGCGCCTCGTGCGCGAAGAGCGCGAAGCCCGGTGATCGTTCTGGATGCGTCTGCGGCGATTGACTGGCTCCTGCAGACCGCTGTGGGAAAGCAAATCGAAAAGCGAATTTACTCGCGCAGAGAATCACTTCACGCTCCGCACCTTCTGGATCTGGAGGTCGCCCGTGTTCTGCGGCGGTTGGAGCAGCAAGATGTGATCTTTCCCCAACGCGCCGATCAGGCGATTCAGGATTTAATAGACCTTCGGATCATTCGTTATCCGCACTTCATCTTCCTGCCGCGCATCCAGAGGCTTCGGTATCAACTGGCGGCTTACGACGCGGCCTACGTTGCCCTTACAGAAAAGCTCGGCGCCACGCTTCTTACCCGTGATGCTCGCCTCGCCGCCGCTTGCTCCTCGGTTTCAGCACGTGGAGTGAATGTCGAGCTGTTCTGATTGCTCCAGGCCGCCCCGTCAAGAATTTTCGGCCCATTCTCGCGCGCAAAACAAAACGCCCCAGACTCATTCGAGTCGTGGGACGTATGTCGATCAGCCCTCCCCCAAGTGCTGCTCAATTAGGAGACTAAACTTAAGCCGCGTATTGGTAAATGGCCAGTTCGGGCCATTGCTTTCACCTAAGTAACCCACAATGGTAACCTGCGTTCTCGGTGTCATCCAGAAGACCTGACCGGCCGACAGCTCCGTTTCGGATGACGGAAAGAATTGACAATCTCATGACAAGCGCCGCGAGGCCGGATCGTTTATCCTTAGTGTGACCCTAAGTGATCATCAAAGGAGCGTTATGAAAATTTTCTCCCTGCTTCTCGCGATTTTGCTGTTTGCTTCACTCTCTGCCATTGCTGCCGATCAGCCTCAGCCTCCCGCCGCGGGCGCGCAAGCCCCGGCTTTCTCGTTGCCCAGTCAGGAAGGCACACAGGTTTCTCTCGATCAATATAAAGGGAAGTGGGTTGTGCTTTATTTCTATCCCAAGGATTTCACTTCCGGCTGCACGATTGAAGCGCACAACTTTCAGCGTGACATCGACAAGTACACGCAGAAGAACGCGGTGATTCTCGGCGTCAGCGTCGACAATGTCGATTCGCACAAGGGTTTCTGCACGAAAGAAGGATTGAACTTTAAATTACTCGCCGATCCCGATCATGAGGTCGTCCAACAGTACGGTTCGATCATGGAATACAACGGAATGACACTGGCCGCACGCAATACGTTCCTGATCGATCCGTCTGGTGTGATCAGGAAGGTTTATCTGAAGGTGAGCCCGCAAGGCCACAGCGACGAAGTGCTGGCCGATCTGCAGCAACTGCAAGCGAAGTAATAGCATTCTCGCTTCTTGTTTCCCTTGGAAGCCGCGATCGGTGCGGGGAGAAGTAAGGAGCCGGGAACGTCCCTGACAAAACAGACCGGGGACATTCCGGCACCCGCCATTTATTTTCGATCAGGAATTCACTCAGAAGGTGAAACGACCGCCGATCGTCGGAGCGCAGTTATTGTTGTAGTTATAAGGGACGCCGGGACCATGAGGAATGGCGATGGCCAGACCTCCGCTCACCCAGGAATACGCAAGTCCGATAAAACCGTCGAAACGCTTTGTGAAGTGGTGATCCACATAAAACGACCCTTCATTGAGGGTGCCCGCGCAGGAAGCGCGGAACCCGGCTGAGGCCGAGCAGGTCTGCGGAACCCGGAAGTCGTTCTGCCGCTGTTGATACCACGCGAAAGTGAAGTCGGTCTTGGTGCGGTAGGTGTACTTCACTCCCGTCCACCAGATGTTCAGCAATTTTTCGGAATCAAGATTGTTGTCTTCCACCCCGCTCAGGGAGTAACCGCCCTGGTCCGAGGCTCCAACTCCCAACGGGTCCGCCGGGTTGTTTTGCCAGATGTATTCGTAGCCTACAAAAAATTTCCACGGGTCGCGGACATATTTGGCGGCGAACATAATTGCATTGTTGTCAGTCACAATGCCATATAGGGTATTGTTCGTGTCGATTAGATTGGGCCCCATTCCCGGCCCCCCGTTGATGGGATTTGTATTAATGCTGTCCGTGGTCGATTGATATTGCCCTGCCCCAGCCAGACTCGAAGGTCCGAGCAAGGGGTTTAACACGCTGATCGCCTGGTTGTAATGTTGGTAGACGATGTCAGCAGAAAACTTGTCCTGATCTCGGCCGATGTCTCCGCCGAGGTCGAATCCGTACCCATTGTTATGTGCCGATTCCGGCGTACACGTGGTGGCGGTCCACGAGGCGGCGGCCGAGTAACAGCCGCCGGAGCCATCGGCGAATTTATACATCGCGCCGAAATGGACCGGGCCATACGCGATGCGATACTTCACGGCGTCGTCCCAACGGCTATTCTCAGTGTCGCCGCCGCCGGCCATCGTACCGTTATACCCAATGTAGGAAAAGGCGTAGGCGCCGTTGGCCGGATCGTAAAGCAGCATCGCATCGGTGCCGAGAGAGCGCTGACGACCGAAGGTCAGCTCACCGAAGTGCGCGGACGATATACCGCCGTAGTACTGGTCATTGAACGGTTGGCCCGCGCGCGCGCCGTCGGTCGCTATTGAATAGCTGCTCCTGGGAAGGCCGTTGTTGATGATGTCGGTTTGTGAGGCGTTGGCAAGCAGGCCGGACTGCGGATTGATGCCAGTGGAACCGTTGAACACAACGGACCAGCCCGGCAGAAACTGTACCTTGCCCCTGACGCCGAAACCCGTCTGCGACAGGTTGTTCGGTGCGACGAGGAATCGATGTTGATAGCCGTTTCGGTTCACCAGCGATTCCCCTTCATAGTTGTAGCCGTTCTCCGGTAATCCATGGCTGACCCAGCCGACGCCAACGTCATACGCACCGTAGACCGTGATTCCGTGCCAGGTCAGCGTGCAATCGGTGGTGGCGAACTCGTGGCCGCTCGCGCAGGGGTCGGGAGTTTTCTGAGCAAAGGCCAAGGATGAGGAAAGGAAAAAGCCAATCGCTGCGATAAACAGGCAAGTCTTGCGCATTTCGACCTCGGAAAATCAGTAAGGTTCAAACGGAACGCGCAAGTGTACATGACATACGATTCTTGTGTCCAGAAGTATACCGTTCAGTCCGTTTTACAATGAGGGTCGCGGTTATACTCGTGCGGATGGGACTAATTTGACCCGGAACCACGTTCTCGCTACGATTGCGTTTCGATGCAAAAGAGCCGCAAATCCGAACGGAATACTGAGGGACTACTGGCACTTCGAGATGCAGCTTTGCAACTGGGGGTCAGCTTTCCAACGATTAAGCAATGGATTTACAAGAAGAAGATTCGAAGCAATCAGACTGCGGGAGGTCATCATCGTATCCCGCAGAGCGAAGTCGACAGATTGCTTTTCAGAACCCGCGGCAAGACCGAGCAGCAACGCAAGGAAGAGGTCCGGCGCGTAAGCGGTCGTAATCAGCTAGTGGGACGGATTGAGTCCGTGCAGATTAGCGGCTTGATGGCGGAAGTCAGGGTTTCAATTGGTGGTCAGCAAATTACCTCGATCATCACGGCACGCTCTGCCAGAGAAATGCAACTGAAGCGGGGACAGACCGCCGCAGCCCTTATAAAAGCTACCGAGGTAATGATCCTGCGGGTTTGACGCATGAAAAACCGATTCTTTCCGCACGCGCTAATCTTTCTGCTGTTGGGTAAGCAGTGAGTGCTTCGATACTTCACTGCGACTTCGCGAGGTCGTTCTTGAGCAGGCTGACTTCGACGCGCGTACCCTTAGCGCCCTCGGGGGCGGCGTTGCCCATGCCGATCACGTAGATGCGGTAGGCTGGAATGTCGTAGTTGAGCACGAGGTAACGGACCACCGAATCCGCCATCTTGCGCGAGTTGGTGATGGCAGCCTGGCCTTGGCCCGAAGAGAATCCCTGCACTTCGATGATGTAGCCACGCTGATTCTTCAACGGACCAGCCATCTCATCGAGCGCATCCTTGGCCTGCTTGCTCAACACGGTCTGCCCCGGACGAAAACGAATCTCAGTCTGCGCGCCAGACTTGTACTGATCGATGTTTCCAACCACGCTCTCCTCGGTCGAAAGGCGAGTGTTAAGAGAACTCGCAGTCTGCTGCGCCATCTGAGCTTTGTTGGCAGCGTCGGAAGCATGTTCATCGGCCATGCTGGTCTTCGCCGAAGCCAGCTGAATACCTTGCTGGGCGCGGGAATCCACGTCGCGGATCATCTTGCTGTTTTCCGCGGTTATCTGATTAAGCTCGTTGATCCGGTCGCGAACGGGCTGAACATGCCGCCGCACGTACTCTTTGGTGGCAAACGGATGCATGAGAAGCGACCCCAAGCTAGGCTCCTCGCCATCCCAGAAATCATGATTCGTCGCAGGTTGGCTGGAAGCAGGCTGGCTGGATGCAGCCTTCGACCCTCCCGGACCGGTCGCCGCCGGCGGCGCGCCAGAATTCGAACTGCTTTGCTGCGCGAACGCGGCAAGCACAAACGCTGCGAAGACGAGCAGAGTCGTGAACATGCGGTTCTTCATAATCTTTAGCCTTTCCAAGTAACGGGAAACGTGCCGGAAGCTGCAGCCATTCAGTGGCAGTCACATTGTAGCGCGAAGGATGGTCCGCGGATAGAGCCGGTTGCTTCGGTTGTTCGGCCGCAAGTCATTGCAGGTCGTTCTGGATTATGACTATAATGACCACAATGACCCACTGACTGTTAGGAGAAGCGTTATGGGTGCACAAGTTTGGACCGTGGCAGAAGCCAAGGCAAAATTCAGTGAAATCATCGAGCGCGCAATGTCGGAGGGGCCGCAGACCATCACTCGCAAAGGCCGCACCGCTGCCATCGTGGTTGGAGCGGAGGAATGGCAACGAAAAACGCGGCGTGTCGGAAACCTGGCGGAATTCTTTGCCGCATCGCCGTTGCGCGGATCGGGGCTGAAGATCCATCGGCTCAAACAGCGCCCCCGAAAAGTTAGCCTGTGAACTTTCTCCTCGACACGAATGCGGTTTCAGAGTGGGTGAAGCCGCGGCCAAATCCTGGCCTCATTGCATGGATGGAATCGGCCGATGAAGATCGCATTTTCATCAGCGTGGTCTCGCTAGCGGAACTCCGCTACGGAGTGGAACGCATGGCCGCAGGACGCCGCCGGAACCGGCTCGAGCAGTGGCTTCGACACGAGTTGCCTTTGCGATTTGAAAACCGAATCCTGCCCGTCGACGCCGACGTGGCTGAGGCTTGGGGCAGAACTGTATCATGGAGCGAAGCCGCCGGACGTCCGATCGGAGTGATGGATGCTTTTCTGGCGGCAACAGCGGAAATCAATCAACTAACCCTGATTACCCGTAACATCTCGCATTTTCCGCTGCTAAGAACGATTCTCAATCCGTGGAACTAGAAACTCAGAAACAGTGACTCGCTTCTACCCGCGCACGCTGATTCGCGAGAACGAGAGCACAGCGCGCGATGAGATTGGCCGACCCATTGACATCGCGGGACGGAACGTAGTGAAGATCAGCATCCGTTTCACCTGCGGCAGCAATTCCTGCGATTCTCCGGGATCGGAGAGGATCTTGTAATCCTGCACTCGGCCGTTTTTGTCTACGTAAGCTTCAATCACCAGCGAGTCCGTGTTCATCCCGGTCAAAGTCGTGCCGAAGACGCTCTGCTGCAGTTCCGGTCCCGTAGTCAACACGGTCGGCACATCCTGATTGTTAGCCTGCACCTCGCCGGGCATCGCCAGGATCGCGGTCACTAATCCGAAGATCAGCAGCGCGCACACAAGACCCGCAGTCGCAGGAACCATGAATGCGTTCAGGGTATTCTCCACGCGCATGCGCAGGCCTTCAAACCGCGGACGCCGCGTCTCGGCCGCTTCGCGTGAAATCGCCAATCGCAATTTCAGGTCAAGATCCGCCGGCATCTGCGGACGCCCCACGCTCACCAACAATTGCTGCGTCTGACGCAGCAACGTGTATTCCTGCATGCAACGCGCGCACTGCTCAAGATGCTCCTGCAAGGCGCGCATCTCGGTGCCCGAGACCGCGCCGTCAAGATAAGGCGACAACACTGCTCGCGCCTGCGCGCACTTCATCGTTATGCCCTTCGTAAAAACGGACTTCATGCCCGCATACTTCATGGCAGCACCTCTACCCTTCTACCCCCTCCACAAACTCCTTGAGAAACCGATGACCGCGCTTGCTGTTCTTGTACTCGTTCCTCTGGCGCAGTCAGCCCCAGCTCAACACTCACTTCGCGGACATAGGGAGCCAGGCGCTCTTTCAAGGCCTGGCGTCCGCGGGTTAATCTGGATTTCACTGTTCCCAGCGAAATCTGCAGCACTTCCGCAATCTCTTCATACGACATGTCTTCCAGATCGCGCAGAATCAGCGTCGTGCGGTAAGGGTCAGGCACTTGCCGCAGTTCGGCATCTACACGCTGCTGCACTTCGCGATGCGCAACGCTATCGAACGGGGAATCGTGGTGATCGGTCAGCGCATTCTGCATGGCGGCGTTTTGCATAAAATCGCCGTTCGCCATTCCATCCGATTCCGCCGGCTCGATCGAAGTCTCCTGTGCCTTGTGCCGGAACCACCATCGCTTGCGGTTCGCCGCTTCATGCAATGCGATGCGGTAGATCCAGGTCTTCAGGCTGGACTCGCCATGGAAGCTCTTCATCCCGCGAAACACTTTCAGGAACACATCCTGCGTCACGTCGGCGGCGTCGGCAGGATCGCTCAACATGCGATAGACCAGCCCGTACACCGGACGCTGGAATTCGCCAATCAGCCACGCATAAGCCGCTTCCGAGCCGGCCTTCAGGTCCGCGACAATCGCCGCTTCCTCTGCCCGTGCTCCGATCGCGCTTGCCAGATCTGCCAAGGTTGCCACTCCCGCGGTGACCGCGAATCCAACTTGTGATGCAACAACAATTATAGGATCTTCCACCTCATCCCGAACCGAAAAATCGCTGGGGGCGGCACCCGCCTTGCGATACACTCCCTCATCCAGCATAGACTCCGCCGAGGCGTTCCGAGTTCCCGCTTATAAGTCATTTATTTGCAATGTTCGGCACCGATGTGCGGCCGAAGCCCTCCTCGCCAGCGTTATCGGTCAGAGGTACTCAATCCAAAGGTTACGAAAGCTAGCCGCACACTCGGGTGACGCCAACCACGCTATAATTGCGCCACCTGAATGGCTCTTACTTCTGGCACGAAACTCGGCCCTTACGAAATCCAGTCTCTGCTCGGCGCAGGCGGCATGGGAGAAGTTTACCGCGCGCTCGACACGCGCCTTGATCGCACGGTCGCGGTCAAAGTTCTGGCTTCTCATCTCTCTTCATCTCCTGAACTGAAGCAGCGCATGGATCGCGAAGGCCGCGCCATTTCTTCGCTGAACCATCCGCACATCTGCCAGCTTTATGACATCGGCTCGCAGAGCGGCACCGATTATCTGGTGATGGAGTTTCTCGAAGGTGAAACTCTGGCGGAGAGATTACGCAAAGGCGCGATGCCGCTGAATGAAATCCTGAAAGTTGGGATTGCCGTGGCCGAAGCGCTGGCCGTCGCGCATCGCAACGGCATTGTGCACCGCGATCTGAAGCCAGGGAACATCATGCTGACCCAGGGCGGCGCGAAGCTGATGGACTTTGGTTTGGCGAAGCCGCTGGGCATGCAGGCGGGTTCGGGATCCGGGGCAGGATCAGGAACAGCGCCACCTTCTTTTACTGCAGCGGCCACGATGAGCGGGCCGAGTCCACTCACTCCGCTCACCACGGCGGGCAGCATCATCGGCACGATTCAATACATGTCGCCGGAGCAGATCGAAGGAAAAGAAGCGGACGCGCGCTCTGACATTTTTGCATTCGGCGCTGTGCTTTATGAAATGACGGCAGGGAAGCGGCCGTTCTCGGGAAAGAGTCAAATCTCTCTGGCATCGTCAATTCTGGAAAGTGATCCGGCACCGATCAGCACAGTCAAGCCGCAAACGCCGCCAGCCTTCGACCATGTGGTAACAACCTGCCTGCAGAAAAATCCCGAAGAGCGCTATCAGACGGCGCACGACATTAAGCTGGAGCTGCGGTGGATTGCCGCTGACAAGTCGTCTCCCATCGCCGCGCCGGCTACGGCCGCGCCGTCTCGCAGCCGTGAGCGTATTGGTTGGATCGCGGCTCTGCTCGCTGCGATTATTTTGACTGCGGCGGCTGCGTTGTTCTTTTACCATCCGGCTCAATCTGCGCGCTCGATTCGCGCCGTCATCGATCCTCCGGAGAAGACCACATTCGATCTGACCGGCGATTCTGCCGGTCCGCCCGTGCTTTCGCCCGATGGCAACTTTGTCGCTTTTGCGGCCACGGGCAATGACGGCAAGACTGCGCTCTGGGTCCGTCCCACGAGCATGTTGGAAGCTCGTGAACTGCGTGGCACCGACGGCGCGACTTTTCCCTTCTGGTCGCCCGACAGCCGTTCCGTCGGATTCTTTGCCGACGGCAAACTCAAAACGGTCGACCTGGAAGGCGGCTCGACGCAGATGATTTGTGACGCGCCGCTCGGTCGCGGCGGCGCGTGGGGAGCGGATGGAGTGATGCTGTTCTCGCCGGCTCCCACGGCGCCGCTCATGCGAGTGAGCGCCAGCGGCGGAACTCCAGTTGCGATTACGAAGCTTGACCTCGGTCTGCAAACTTCGCATCGCTGGCCATTTTTTCTGCCCGACGGCAAGCATTTCCTCTATATCGCGCTTCACCACGATGCTTCCAAGGCGGGGAACAACATGGTCTACTACGCATCGCTCGATGGCCGGGAAAATCGTCCGTTGTTCCGCTCTCAGACCAATGCCGTTTACGCCAGCGGTTTTATTTTATTTGGGCGTGGCGACCAAATAATGGCGCAGCCTTTCAATCCTTCCACCGGAACGGCGAGTGGCGAACCCCAGAACGTGGCCAAGGGCGTGATGAATGACTCCAGCACCTGGCACATGGACGCCTCGGCCTCGAGCGATGGCCTGCTGGTTTTCGGCAGCGGCGCTTCTGGCGACCTGGAATTAGTCTGGATGGATCGCAGCGGGAAGATGAGCACCATTGCCGACAAGCTCCCTGACTTGCAGAGCGCGGTCCTTTCGCCGCAAGGCGACCGCGTCGCTCTTCAGATGAACGCCGGTCAGACCGATATCTGGGTGCTCGATCTGACGCGTGGGGTGCGCACCAGAGTCACCTTCGGGCCGGTTGGGAATGTTTCGCCGCTCTGGTCGCCCGACGGCAAATGGATCGCATACTCCTCCGCTCAGAACGGCCACTTTGCCATTTGCCGCAAGCCCTCCGACGGCAGCGGCGCGGAAGAATGTTTGCTCAACGTGGAGCAGCAGCCCGGACTCCACGATTGGTCGCGCGACGGGAAGTATCTGATGTATTCGCTGCCCGTCGCGGGTGGCCCTTCACGGCAGATATTTGCCTTGCCGCTGGAGGGAGACCACAAGCCATCGCTGTTAGTGGAGCGGGGTGCGGGTGGAAAACTTTCTCCCGACGGCCGTTGGCTCGCCTACCAATCAGCCGAATCGGGCAGGTTGGAAGTTTACGTGACGCCCTTTGGCGGCGGCCAGGGCAAGTGGCAGGTCTCGGCTAACGGCGGACAATATCCGCGGTGGAGCAAGGACGGCAAAGAACTCTACTATATGGACCTCACTTACAATCTTTTCGCGGTCCCGGTAACGAATGCGGGCGGAGCACTGCAATTCGGCGCGTCTCAGAAGTTGATCACCAATTGGTCCGCTCCGCAGGTTTTCTATGACGTTGCGCCCGACGGCAAGAAATTTCTTCTCGACCGGGTTGAGCAACAGGTCAGCCAATCGGTCACCGTGGTGACGAACTTCACAGTGGGATTAAAGAAGTAAAGTTGCGGAGCTATGCCGTCGCGCTCTGGGAACTTTCAGAAAGCTTTTTGAGAATTTCCCTCACCGCCGTCAATAATTTCTCCGATCCTTTGTCCAACTCGAGCGCGGACTTTTCCAGGAACCCGGCAGCTCCATCCTGCTGCAGGCGTGCGGCATTTTTCTGCGACATGCCGGTCATCACCACGACCGGAATTGCCTTGGTCAAAGCGTCTTGCTTCAGTGCCTTGAGCACATCCGGACCGCTCATCTTCGGTAACAACATATCCAGCAAAATCAAATCGGGCAATTTCTCGTGCGCGATGCGCAAGGCTTCCTCACCGTCACTCGCGCTGCTGATCTCATAGCCCGCGCGAGCCAGCGCCCGCTCCGTCGCCAGCCGCAGAAACTTGCTGTCCTCTACCAGCAGGATCTTGGTCATCGTTCTACAGCCTTCCTACTTTTCCGGAATCCAAGTTCGTCGAACACGATCCTGAGGTCGTATCGATCTTGCGCCAGCGAGACTCCCATCTATCCATCGGCAGATTTGGAATTCAGAACAGGGCCGACCAGCGATCCTAAGAGCCTTCTGAGAAAAGGCGGTGTTAATCGGAGGGTCGAGGGGGAAACAGACGCCGTATTGGCGTCTGATATCACCCGCGCTGGTGCGCTTCTCTCGCTGGCTGCTATAGTCTAAGGTCTGCAAGGCGCTGTGGATTCAGTTCGTCGACATGGGGGCTCATACAATGAAACTCTCAAGAATCTTGAGAGTGGTCAGTCTTTTCTTTTTCCTATTTTTCATCTCCCTTCCAAGCTGGTCGGCCACGCCACCCACCGTAACCATTTTTGTGGACGCCACTTCCGCTCCCCGTAAAATTTTCCACGCCAAGTTAAAGATTCCTGCCACCGCGGGCGTCCTCACTCTTTATTACCCAAAGTGGATTCCCGGCGAGCACGCGCCCGACGGCCCGGTGATCGATTTAGCCGGATTAAAATTCAGCGCCGCCGGAAAAACACTGACGTGGCGCCGCGATCTGCTCGACGGCTTCACGATCAACGTCGACGTCCCAACCGGCGTGAGCGAAATAAATGCGGAACTCGATTTTCTTTCTCCCGCGACCTTTGAGGCCGGCTTTTCCGCAGGCTCGTCCGCCACTGACAAAATGGCGGTCATCAGTTGGAATCAGGTCCTGCTCTATCCCAAGGGATGGAAGTCCGATGATCTCACCTATGTTGCCACGTTGAAACTTCCCGCGAATTGGAAATATGGAACGCCGCTGCCCATCGTGTCGACCGGCGTCAACAATGGCGAGACGCAGATCACGTTTCAGCCCGCTTCCCTCACCACGCTGGTCGATTCGCCTGTAATCACCGGCGAATTTCTCAAGGTTGTGAAGCTGGCCGACGATCCGCTCACCGAGATGGATATTGCCGCTGACAGCGCCGCCGCGCTCGCGGCCCCGCAAGAAGTGTGGGATCACTATAAGAATCTGGTCGGACAGGCCAACAAACTTTTTGGCGCGCATCACTATCGCGACTACCACTTCCTGCTCAGCTTGAGCGATCACGTCGCGCACTTCGGACTCGAGCACCACGAGTCCGACGACAGCCGCATCGCAGAGCGAGGCTTAGTGGATGATGGCGAGCGCAAAGCCGCAGCCGGCCTGCTTCCGCACGAGTACGTACATTCGTGGAACGGAAAGTATCGCCGTCCGTTCGATCTAGCCACTCCCGATTACCAACAGCCGATGCAGGACGATCTGCTCTGGGTCTACGAGGGCTTGACGAATTATCTAGGTACGGTGCTCACCGCCCGCAGCGGCCTGCACACCCCAGAACAGGAGCGCGACGACCTAGCTTTAACCGCCGCTGCCCTCGACCACACTCCGGGACGCACCTGGCGCAACTTGCAGGACACTGCCGATGCAGCCGCGCAGCTTTATTTCGCTCCGCATGCGTGGGAATCCTGGCGTCGCGGCGTCGACTTCTACGAAGAAGACACGCTGAACTGGCTGTGGGTTGACGTCACCATCCGCCAGCAAAGCAAAGGCAAGAAAACGCTGGATGATTTTTGCAAGCTCTTCCACGGCGCGCCCAGCACGGGTCCCATGCTGAAAACGTACACGTTCGACGATGTAGTCAACGCGCTCAACCAGGTCGTGCCCTACGACTGGCGCGGCTTCTGGACCGAGCGCCTCACCAATCACGGCCCCGGCGCGCCGCTAGGCGGCATCGAGGGTAGCGGATGGAAACTCGTCTACAACGAAACGCCCTCCGACATGGACCGCGGCGATGGCGGCTCCCATTTCGTCGACGTAGCGTATTCGATTGGCATCGATCTACGTGACGACGGCACCATCACCGACACGATCGAAGGCATGCCGGCAGCCCTAGCGGGAATTGGCCCAGGCATGAAGTTGATCGCAGTAAACGGCCGCCAGTACTCGCCCGAAGGGCTGCGCGACGCGCTAAGAGCCGGCAAAGACACCACCGCGCCCCTCGAACTGCTGGTAGAAAACACCGAATACTACAAAACCTACAAACTCGATTACCACGGAGGCGAGCGCTACGCCCACCTGGTACGCGATGAATCGAAGCCGGACTTGCTGTCGGAGATCTACAAAGCGAAATAGAGTTCAACTAAAAGCAGCGAGGAATGCCGATCATGAGATTTGCTCGGTGTATGCTGTTTTTCATCAGCCTGTTTTCTCTGACTGTCGCATTGCGTTCAACGCCTTTTATTCAAGCGCAGGCTCAAACCCCTATTTCCATCCTCGGCTTTACTCCGTCTTCCGCGGCTCGCGAAACCGAGATTGAGAATAAGTACAAGGCCATTCCTTCCCCTGACGAAGAGCGCCGGCAGCATCACGTTTTTACCGCCGAACCTCACGTTGCCGGCTCTCCGCGGAATAACGAACTAGCCCGCTACATCGCCGACCAGTGGCGCACCGAAGGTCTTGAAGACGTTGTCATTCGGCGCTACGACGTTTACGGGAGCAATCCACGAAGCACCTTTTTGGAAATGGTGGCGCCCGTGCATTACCGCGCCTCGCTCCGCGAGCTGCCGATCCCCGGCGATGCCGACCTGAAGAATAAAAACATAAGCTCGGCGTGGAGCGGCATGTCCGCCTCAGGCGAGGTCACTGCTCCGCTCGTCTATGCTCACAGCGGCAATCCTGAAGACTATGAACTCCTTCGCCAGCAAGGCATTGACGTAAAAGGCAAAGTCGTGCTGGTGCGCTACTCGAATCCCTACAGCTATCGCGGATTCAAAGCGCTCACTGCGCAGCGCGAAGGCGCGGCCGCGATTCTCATCTACAGCGACCCCGCAGAAGATGGATACAAGAAAGGCAAAGTCGATCCCAATGGCCCTTGGGGTTCCGAGTATCACATCCAGCGCGGCGCCATCACTTACGATTTCATGGTGCCCGGCGATCCGCTGACTCCGGGGTGGGCGTCGGTACCCGGCGCCAAGCGCATTCCGGTCGAAGAAGCAGTTTCGATTCCGAAGATCATGGCGCTGCCGCTCTCGTGGCACGATGCCAAGCCGCTGCTCACCAATATGGACGGACCTGTGGCTCCAGACGATTGGCAAGGCGGGTTGCCGATTAAATATCATCTCGGCGGCAATCGCGTGCGCGTGCACGTGAAAATCGAGATGGACAATTCCACGCAACCTTATTACGTGGTAGAAGGCCGTATTCGTGGCGCCGAGTTGCCCGATGAATGGATTGTCCTCGGCAATCACCGCGATGCCTGGGTGTTCGGCGGGGTCGATCCCAGCAGCGGCACTGCTTCGATGATGGAGTTGACACGCGCTCTAGGAAAGCTGGCCAAGCAAGGCATGCGTCCGCGGCGGACGATCATGGTCTGCAGTTGGGACGGAGAAGAAGTCGGCCTGACGGGTTCGACCGAATGGGGAGAACAGTTCGCCGACGAACTGCGCAAAAAAGCCGTAGCCTACATCAACGTTGATGAAGCCACTTCCGGCCCGAACTTTCATGGACAGGCCGTCGCATCGTTAGCGCCCATGCTGATTGAAACCAGCCGTACGCTAAAAGATCCTTCCGGCAAAGCTCTCTACGACGCGTGGAGGGAGTCGACCGCGCGGGAGCGGCGCGAAGCCAAACACTCGGAAGAAGTTACTGATTTGAATCTGGCCGATACGCGCATCGGCAGTGGCTCTGACCACACTGTGTTTCTAAACTTCGTAGGCATGCCTGTGCTTGGCCTGGGCTTCGAAGGCCCTTATGGCGTCTATCATTCCGCCTACGACGATTTTTTCTGGATGAACCACTTCGGCGATCCCGGCTACCGCTATCACACCCTGATGTCGCAGTTGTGGGGAGTGCTCGCACTGCGCCTGGCCAACGCCGACCTGCTGCCCTTCGACTTCGCCAGCTACGCCAGCAACATCCGCGATTTCGTAAATGAGTTATCGAAAGGCATGGCGGCCAGAAATGATCTGAGTCAACTGGATCTCAAACCAGTGCTCGACGCCATCGACGGTTTCGAAGCTGCAGGCAAGAAGTTGGATGAGTCTGTGAGCCGTGCGCTGGCCTCGGGCACAATCGATGCAAAACTAGCCGCGAAGATCAATCACGGCGCCATGCAGGTGGAACGCAATTGGCTCAATCCCGATGGCATCCCGGGTCGGCCGTGGTTCAAGCACATCCTTTACGGCGCGCGTTACACCTACGCACACCTGGAATTGCCGGGACTCACTGAGGCCGTCGAAAAACAAGATTGGGAAACAGCGAAACAGCAAGCAGAAATCCTGCGTCAGGCGCTAATCAACAACACGAAGCTGCTCAACGAACTCAACTCTGACCTGAACGGCGAGGCAGTCGGCGTAGAGAAGTAGACGGGCACACCCGGACGTACAAAAAACGATCCCGACCGAAACCAACTAATTTTCGTCACTCGATGCGCTCGTACTTGTCGTTGCCAAGATGCCGCCAGCCAACGCCGTCGGCATCACGGAATACGCCGAGCGGCTTATCCTCTTCTGGATCGGAGCCAATGCGCAGGACGTTGCCGTCGAGGTCTTCGATCTGCATCTCCAGCGCCCACAGAAAATTGTTAGGAGGATTTCGAATCTTCGCTCCCGAGGTCACGTACTGCGAGTGCAACGCCCGGACATCCGGTACGCCGATCCAGATCCACATGCGCGCCTGGCTCTGATTATCGTCGGTGAGGAAAATGTGGCATTCACCGCGCGCGACGCAGGCGAAACCGTCGTTCGCACGCCACTGCAACTTGAAGCCAAGTGAGTCGACGTAGTAGGCGACGCTGGCGCTAACATCCTTAACGCGAAACACGGGAACGGGCGAACCAAAATTGTCTTTCGATTCCGTCATAAGTCCTCTTTACAAAGCAGCAGGCTGAAGGGGAATTATAAACAGAAAACCGCTACTCGATTTCCGGCCGCCAAATGGTCTCGCCGCCGAGCGAATGATAAAAGCCCCAGCCTGCGAGGGCTATGACGCTGAGCAATGCCAGAACCGACGCAGGCATATACCACGCGGAGAAGTCGGCGGAAAAAGGCACGTTTGCCATCAGGTTGATCGTGAATACAGCGCAAGCCAGAGGCACAAACCCGAAGCGCAGAACGATCAGCACAGCGATGGCGTAAACCAGAATTTGCGCCGGTATCTCGACCGCCATATACGTACTGCTCAGCCCGCGTGGCAGCGCAAAGATCGCGACCAGGGCAATGCCAGCGATCCACTCCTTGCGCAACAAAACCTTCAGTCCAAACAAGAGAAAGAAAAAAATCAGCGTGGTTTGAATCGATTGCGGCCATTGGAACAACCATGCGCCCAGAGCGGTGCGTCCTCCCATCAACGCATCGGTCGAGAAGAGTGCCGGCGCGGCTCCCATGTGCATCATGGGAATGTAGCGAATCTGGAAGACAAGAATCCACACTACTCCTAGAGCCACGCCGAAAAGAATGTCGCGGCCCACCAGCGGATCGCGCGCTTGCCCCGACAGCAACCGACTCCAGGAAATAATGGTTTTCGGCCAGTGCCGACGCACCCACGGTTCGACTGCCAGATAAAGTGTCCAAGTCAAGCCCGCTGTAAACAGTGCGGTGCTGACTGCGATTGCGAAGAGTCCGAAAGTATCGTTGATGGTCGCGAAGTGGCAGCGGCACAACCATAAGCCCATCTCGAGCAGAAACATTACGACGGCCAGGCGGAGCGCACCTGCACGGTCTCCTCGACCCTGAAGGTAATTTCTTCGCGCGAGAAAAACAGATCCCGCCAGCAAAGAAAAAAACACGATGAGACTGATAATTCCCTGCGCCCGCTCGCCCACGGATTTCTTCTCAGTGCTTTTCATCCGCTCGGGCTTGGTCCACTCGCCGATGAGGGCGAAGAAAACGGGCTTGCCTTCAAATGATGCTGCTTCGACGCGCAACGGACGCGTTGTGCCAGGCCAGTTCCCAGTCCACGCCATGCGCGCGTTAGAGGCAGCGAGCGAATTCCATGCGGGCTGTGCGGGCTGTAGCTTGGACGAATCCAGACCAGCTGCCGTGAAGAGAATATTCCAGTCCAACGGTATGGCCGTTGTATTGGCTTGTTTCTCATCGTCCTTCTGTTGCGCCTGTTTTTGCGGAGGAATTGCCTGGAAGTACGTTAATCGCCCCTGCGGATCAAGCATCAGATTGATCATGCCCGAGAGCACAGCCGGCGGATCGGTCTTGGTGACGACCCCGGGCGTCAACGAATTGTCGCGGAAGCTCCACGCCGTCAATGTATCGGGACTTTGCCGGTACCAATATTGCAACAGGGAAGGGCGCGCGGCTAACACCGCGTCCCAGTTTGGCGGCTTGTCATTTTTCTCTACATAGTCCTGAAAATCGCCGTCGTAATTGAGGCCAAAGGCGCTGTCGGCGGGACGTCCGCCGTAGCCCAGGCGCGCGATAATTTCATGGGACTTCTGCGTCAGAACTTCGGGAGTCTGCTCCAGGCCCATCTTCTCCAAAGCGCTGTAGTGAATGGAGAGATAAGTCACGGTCGCCAAGCCCAGGAGCACCGCCGCCAGACATATCACCGCTGCTCGTGGACGCAATCCAGCGGTTTCGCCCGATGCCGCTACCAACTGCGGAGACGGCGTTTCGCCAGCTGCGAGCGCGGCGGCGAGCGGATCTCCGCCGGGCAGAGCTGCGGCCACGCTGAAAACGTTTGCGGGACGAGCCGATGGCTCCTGCTCAAGGCAGCGGAGGATAACGCGCTCCACCACCGGATTGAGATCTTTGACTACTGACGACGGCCTGCTGGGAGTTCTTTCAGAACCTGTTCTGTCGGCACCAGCTGGCTCGCCCGGTTTTGCAGAGAAGGCGCGCTTGCCGGTGAAGACTTCGTACAACACGAGCCCTAAAGAAAAAATGTCGCTACGCGTGCTGACTTCTTTGCCTGCCAGTTGCTCGGGCGCCATGTAGGCCGGAGTTCCGCTGCGCACGTCGTTGCCTTGAATTTGATCGGCGATTCCAGCCAGGCCAAAGTCTGTGACCACAACTTGTCCGCGCCCATCGAGCATGATGTTCGCGGGTTTCAAGTCACGGTGTAGAACTCCCTTGGCGTGAGCTGCGGCCAGTCCGGCACAGAGTTGGCGCGCGATGTCGAGCGCTTTGTCTTCGGGTAGGCGGCCGATGCGGCGCAGCAGCGAAGCCAGGTCTTCGCCATCGACATACTCCATGGTGAAGAAGGTGTGACCCTCGAAGTCACCTACGTCGTAGACGCGGCACACGTTGGGATGCGACACGCGGCGCGCAATCCGCACTTCATTCTTGAAGCGCTCGAGCAATCCTTGATCGCGTGCGGCTTCGTCGGGAAGAAATTTGAGCGCCACGGGTTGGCCGAGCGTGAGGTCGTCCGCGCGGTAGACCTCACCCATGCCCCCTCTTCCGAGCAGGGCGATGATGCGATAACGGCTAGCGATCAGGCGGCCGGGAAGAAAACGGCCTTCACTCTGGTATTCGGCGGAACTGCTGGGACGCGACGAAGACTTGGAAGCGGAGCGCGGCGGCAATGGTGAAGCTGCCGTGGCTGAGTAGTCGAGCGTCGCCGCGTCATCGCCAATGCCGGAGGGGGCGCCGCAGGCGGAGCAGAAGCGTCCAGTTGCCGGAACGTCAGTACCACAGGATGAGCAAGGGGGCATGAATTTTCCGGTTACAGTTTACCGCGTGGGACGAGAAGTGTCCCAGTTCTCAGAATTCCTAAGGCCTGACACCCGATGTATTACCATCCGAGCGATGACTTCCCGCTTCGGACGATGGCTGCGCGATCCCCTTATCCTTTTGTGTCTGATCGCGGGGTTGCTCGCATTCGTGGTGCAATCGGGCGAGTTGGGGACTTCTGACACCACGACCCGGCTGCAGACTACGCACTGGCTCTGGACCTCAGAGCCGCAGGTGTTTCCTAACGAGTTCGGGCTGCCCGGCCGCGGAGGCCGACTCTACAGCTGGTACGGCATTGGGCAGTCTCTGCTGATGCTGCCTGCCGACGTGGCGGGCACGTGGATCGCGCGCTGGGAAATCTTTTCAGGTTATGGAGACGACCCAGGCGTGCGCAGCATTGTGGTCAGCTACAGCACCAGCATTCTGGTGAATGTGCTGACGGCGGTGGTGGGCTTTCGCCTGCTTCGCCAGTTGCGATTTAGCGTGCGCGAAGCCGTGCTCGGAGTGCTTGCATTGATGTTCTGCACGACCCATCTGCATTACACGCAGAACCTGATGGAGAACAATTACATCCTGCTGCTCACTCTTGTTGGATTTTCTTTCCAGTATGAGTGGCTGCGAACAGGAAGCGTACGAGCGCTATTCATCGGCTGCGCAGCCCTTGGGCTGAATCTGCTTACGCGGATCACCACCGGCCTCGATCTGATGGCGGCAGGTTTTTTTTTGCTGCTCGTGCTTTGGTTTGAAGGAATTCGAGGTATGGAACTGTGGCGGCGATTTGTGGCTTACTGCAAGGTTGCCGTTCCGATGTATACGTTTTTCTTTCTCGTGGACCGGCTTTACCAGTTCTACCGTTTTGGATCGTTCACTAATACTTATGCGTCGCTGTATGCCAAGCAACAGCGGTTACTGCATCCGACGCTGCCGGCGAATCTTCCCTGGAGCACGCCTTTTCACGAGGGCTTTCTGGGTCCGCTGTTCAAGCCGGAGAAGTCGATTTTTCTTTTCGATCCTTTGCTGGTGCTGGCGATTCTGCTGACGGTAGTGCTGTGGAAGCGGTTCTCGCCTGAAATTCGCGCGTATGTCGTGGCTTCGTCTCTGCTGCTGCTCGGCTACATTTGCTTTTATGCCCGCTATACCTACTGGGCCGGGGATTTCGCCTGGGGCGATCGCTATGTCTCGACTTCGGTGGAACTGGCGGTGCTGCTGGCTGTGCCGCTGCTGTTGCGCTATCGCGAGAATCTGAGGGCGTGGATATGGCACGGGGGCATCGTGTTAGTCGCGGCCAGCCTAATGATTCAACTGGCTTCGCTGGCGTTCTGGTTGCCGCTGGAGATTTATCAGATGGAGACGCTGGGGCATCCTACGTTTGTGGTCGTGCTGCGCTTCAAGAATATCGCTGCGTTTGCGCTGGGAAAGGTGGATGCGTGGGGGCTGGACACCGAGGCCATGCACTGGGATGCATGGGACTATGTCCACATCACGACCTGGAACTTTCTGCCATTTCTGCTGCGAAGGGTCGGAACGGCACCGGCGTGGGTGGCGCAAGCCGCGTTTGTGGTTTGGTGGACGGTTCTTGCGGCTTTGGCGGGGATTTTGTTGCGGCTGAGAACGGCAATTTCGAACGCGAAGGATTTTGGTGCTGTGCAAAAAGCGGCCGGTTCTTCGAAAATCTGAAGCTATTCTGATGTGCTCTTTTCGGTAAAAAAATGGACTGGGACGCGTTGTTACGCGGTAAAAATCGGTGCCTCAGCGGACAAGGCATTTGGGCCGCCGGACGCGGGATTCGCAAGAATTTGCACACTGGCCTGAGCAGTTTCCGGCTCGGGAAAAGATTTAACAAAATCCTGCTATCCAGAGCAGGAAAAACGTAGTACTATTCCCGAGCCAGAAAAGTTCGAATCGGAATTCCCGTTAACCTCCCCTGCGAAACTTAAAAACGGAAATCCGCCAATCCCAAAGGAGAACTCGTGATTCGAAAACTTGTATTTATGCTCGCAATTGCCGCGATCGTGTCCGGCGCGACAATTGCTTCCCAGGCCCAGCCTCAGTCCCCTGTGACACGTCATACACGCGATGAAGTCGTCACCGGCAAGGTACCGATGGTAGGTCACCTCCCCGCAAACCAAACGATGGACATCACCTTTATTCTCCAACAGCGCAACCCGGAAGAGCTGCAGCAGTTCCTGAAAGATGTCTACGATCCGAGCAGTCCCGTCTACCGCCAGTTCCTGACCGTCGACCAGTTCACGGCGAAGTACGGTCCGAGCAGCGATGACTACGAAACCGTGAAGGCCTTCGCGAAAGCGAACGGGTTCAAGATTCTATCCACTTCACGCAACCGCATGAACCTTCGGGTTCGTGGCACGGTAGAGACGATTGAGAAGGCGTTGAATGTGAAGATGAACGTCTATCAACACCCCACCGAGGCTCGTACCTTCTTTGGTCCGGACCGTGAGCCCTCGCTCGATATGCCGGTTCGCCTTTGGGCAGTCGGCAGCATGGATACATATTCAACCCCGAAACCCATGGTCACCCGCGCCACCGCGCACGCAGCACAACCAGAGGGCGTGATCTCTGACGCAATCACCGGTTCCTGCCCGTCCGCGTCTTTCTGCGGCAGCGACATGCGCGCAGCATACTACGGCGGCACGGCACTCACAGGCGCCGGCCAGTACGTCGGCTTGTTCGAGTTCATCGGCACCGATCTGGTTGACCTGACCACCTACTACACCAACGCAGGCCAAACCCAAAACGTACCAGTAACACTCACGTCCGTCGACACCCAGAGCACGCTTTGCAAGGAACCATCCTGCGACGACACGGAACAGACCTTGGACATGACCCAGGCAATGGGCATGGCACCGAATTTGACTGGTCTGACGATGTGGATTGGAACCGGCGGCTTGTCGGGACAAACCCTCGACGATCCCGGCATCCTGAACGGCATGGTTACCGCGAACCCTTTGCAAGCCCAGTTGAGCTGCTCGTGGGCGTGGAAGCCGGCTGATAACACCACCGACGATCCGTATTTCACCGAGATGGCGGCACAAGGCCAGAACTTCTTCGCTGCCTCTGGCGACGACGGTAACTGGGCTCATGCTGAGTTCGTTTGGCCGGCCGATGACGTTTACATCACGTCAGTCGGCGGAACGGACTTAGAAACTTCCAGCGCTGGCGGTCCCTGGAGTTCAGAGACCGGCTGGTCTGACGGTGGCGGCGGAATCACCAAGAATGGATTTACCATCCCCTCTTGGCAGGTAACCGCGGCTGCTGGCTGCGCCAAGTGCTCGCAAACCCTTCGCAACGGCCCTGATGTTTCGGCCAACGCGAATTTCACCTTCTATACTTGCGCCGACCAAACTGCCTGCCTAGCCAATGAGTACGGTGGAACCAGCTTTGCGACGCCCATGTGGGCCGGCTTCCTGGCTCTCGCCAATGAACAGGCCGTGTCGAACGGACAACCCGTTCTCGGCTTTGTCAACCCGGCACTCTACGCAGCCTACTCGAGCTCCAGTTATAACAGTGACTTCCATGACATCCTGACTGGAGGCAACACTCTCGGAGCAACCGTCGGCTACGATTTGACGAGCGGCATCGGCAGCCCGCAAGCGGCGCTGATCGATGTGCTGGCGCCAGTGTCGGCGGGTAGCTTCACCCTCGCCGCAACGCCGAAGAAGGCCACCATCGCACCCGGCGGCCACGGCAACGTCAAGATCACTGCCACTCCTTCGGGCGGCTTTGACTCGTCGATTGCTCTGAGCGCAACGGGCGAACCAACCGGCGTGAAGGTTGCCTTCAAGCCTGGTTCGATCGCGGGCGGCTCTGGAACCGCAGCCATGCAAGTGAATGTGTCTGCGACCGCCAAAGCTGGAACTTACACCATCACCATCACGGGCGTGGGCGGAAGCGTTACCCAAACCGCCACGTTTACCCTCACCATCAGCTAGTCAGGGCGGTGAGCTTAACAAATGAAGGGCCCGGATCGTCGATCCGGGCCTTTTTCTGTACGCGCCCATGGGCTGTTTAAGTGGTGCTCTACGCCTCGCGTAAGCGTTGGGCTGTATGGTAGAATGGTGGAAGTAAAAGGTAGAAGGGTAGAATGAGCCTGAACATCAAGAACGAAGAGACGCACCAGTTGGTTCGGCAACTGGCGAAGATAACTGGAGAGAGCATGACTGCGGCGGTGGACAAGGCAGTCCGAGAGCGGCTGGAGCGGGTGCGTGCGACCAAGAAGAAAGGCAACTTGGCCGAGCGGTTGCTGCAAATTGGGCGCGAGTGCGCTCCTTTGTGGAAGGAACCGTACAAGTCGATGGATCATGGCGACTTGTTGTATGACGAAAAGGGTTTACCCAAGTGATCGTCGACACGTCCGTCATCATCGCGATCCTGAAGGACGAGGAAGATGCACATGCGATTGGCGCGGTCTTGAGTCGATCGCGGAATTGCCGCATGTCGGCGGTGAGCTATGTCGAGGCAGGCGTTGTCGTCGATGGCAGCCGAAATCCTGTATTGAGCCGGCGACTCGATAACCTGCTGCGCGATGTCGAAGTCTCTCTCGAGCCGGTAACGTTAAATCAGGCGCGCATCGCCCGCCAGGCCTATCGCGATTTCGGCAAGGGCAGGCACAAAGCCGGGCTCAACCTGGGGGATTGCTTTGCTTACGCGCTGGCAAAGGAGATGGACGAGCCGCTGCTATTCAAGGGTGATGATTTTTGCCATACGGATATTGAACCTGCGGGGGACTTACAAGGCTAACTTCACCTACTCCACAGTGACCGACTTCGCCAAATTCCTTGGCTGATCCACATCGCATCCTCTTCGCACCGCGATGTGGTAGGCCAGCAACTGCAGCGGAACGATTTCGAGAATTGACGATAGTTCTTCCGGCGCCGCTGGCACATATAGAACGTGGTCGGCTGATTCTTTAATCTCTTCGTCGCCTTCGGTGGCGAGTGCGATCACGACACCGGAGCGCGCTTTTACTTCCTTCAAGTTCGACATCGTTTTTTCATAGCGCACCATCGAGTCGGGATTGTTCGCATCCCGGGTGGCGACGATTACCACAGGAAGATTTTCGTCAATCAGGGCGTTAGGACCGTGCTTCATTTCGCCCGCCGGATATCCCTCGGCGTGGATGTAGGAGATTTCTTTGAGCTTTAACGCGCCTTCGAGCGCGATGGGATAGTGGATGCCGCGCCCGAGAAAGAGAAAATCCTGGGCGCGCTGGAATCGTTTTGCCAGATCTTCACACGCCTCGTCGTGCGTGAGAATATTTTCGAGCTTGCCCGGGATGAGTGTGAGTTCTTCGGCCGCCGTACGGATCTGCTCCGAGGTCATAGCGCCGCGAACCTGCGCAAGATACAAAGCAAACAAATACAGCGCGACCAGCTGGCAGGTGAATGCCTTGGTCGAGGCCACGCCGATCTCAGGGCCGGCGTGTGTGTAAATCGTTCCAGCGGCTTCGCGCGTGATCATGGAGCCGACCACGTTGCAGATGGCGAGCGTGTGCGAACCTTTCGCTTTGGCCTCGCGCTGGGCGGCGATGGTGTCAGCGGTTTCGCCGGACTGCGAAATCACCAGAGTGATCGTATCCGGGCCGACAATCGGGTCGCGATAGCGCCACTCGCTAGCGTAATCCACTTCGACCGGGACGCGGCCGAAGCTCTCGATCATGAACTTGCCGGCTTGTCCGGCATGCCAACTTGTCCCGCAGGCCACGATGTTGATTTTTTTCGCGGCGCGAAACTCCGCATCGGTGATTTGCATTTCATCGAGGAAGATTCTTCCGGTGTCGAGCGAAACCCGCCCCAAAGTCGTGTCGCGGACAGCGCGCGGCTGCTCGTAAATCTCCTTGAGCATGAAATGCTTGAAGCCGCCCTTTTCCGCCATGATCGGATCCCAGGTCACGTGCTGCACCTGGCGATCGATCGGTTTGCCGTCGAAGTCGGTGAGTTGCACGCCCGCGGGAGTGACCACTGCGAGATCGCCATCGGCAAGAAAAAAAATGTCGCGCGTGTGATAGAGAATCGCCGGCACATCGGAGGCAACAAAGTATTCTTCGTTGCCCAGGCCAACTACCAACGGCGGTCCGTTGCGCGCAGCCACGATTTTATTGGGCTCATCGACGGAAATAACGGCTAAGGCGAACACTCCAGTGAGTTCTTTCACAGTCTTGCGAACCGCTTCTTCGAGCGTGGGACGATTCCCGTTGCCAGTCTTGAACAAATGTTTCTCGATCAGGTGAGCAATCACTTCCGTATCGGTCTCAGTCGAAAACTTGTGGCCCTCTTCGATCAGCTTTTTCTTCAGGCTGAGATAATTCTCGACAATGCCGTTGTGCACGACGACGATTTTTCCGGTGCAGTCGCGATGTGGATGAGCATTTTCTTCCGTGGGTCGCCCGTGAGTAGCCCAACGCGTGTGGCCAATCCCGTAAGTGCCATGCAGCGGCTTAAGGCGAATCACCTCTTCCAGATTGCGCAGCTTGCCTTCCGCGCGGCGAACTTGCAGCTTCTCCCCGTTGCCGGCCACGGCAATTCCCGCCGAGTCATAACCGCGGTATTCGAGCCGCCTCAGCCCCTCAATAATGATCGGGACAACTTCCTTCTTGCCTACATATCCGACAATGCCACACATGCGGGAAACTCCAGAAATTCAGTCTGCGAGGGAGAAGCGAAACTCTTCAATCACCGGGTTGGTCAGCACTTCGCGCGCAATACGCTCAACTTCGGTTTGCGCTTCTTCGCGGCTTAACCCGCCATCCAGCGTAAGTTCGAAGTACTTTCCCTGGCGGACCTCATCCAGTCCCTTGTACCCCATCTTCTTCAGCGCACCGTGGATGGTCTTGCCTTGAGGATCAAGAACGCTTTTCTTGAGCGAAACGTAAACGTAAGCTTTCATGGGGATAAATGCATTATACGGCAGGAACGATGGAGCGCCGAAGCGCCCAGATTCGGCACCCAGCCACTTTCACGTTCAACCCAGTTCAGTGATTTGCTGCTCGATCATCGCCAGAGCTTGCTCCAGAACTTTTCGATAGCGCGGATTTTCCGTGGAGTGGATCTGCTCCATCATCCGGCTGCGCGAGAGCTTCAATCCTTCTTTGCGGGATTCGATTTCCTTTTGTTGAAGCGTCAGCCGAGGCTTATCGTTTCCGGCGGCCGACCTGGCATCGTCTTGCTGAAGCTCAACGGATTTGCTCTCCCAGCCTCGTGCCACGAGAAAATTATATTCCCTTTGTGCGCCAACTGGTTCGCAACTAGGCGCTTGGGCTACTCCCGTTTTGGGAAGGCTTGTTCGCAAAAACGAGGTTGCCAAGAAATACAGTTGTCGAGTTCAAATATGTGCTTATAATGCGAATGTCACTCTGGCCAGTTGTGCGGTGCGCTTTTGAGGGGGAGCGGGCCGTCAGGAGCAGTCAGTACAGTGGTCCCTTCGAGCGCGCCACGCTCTGAATTCGATGTGCAGCCATATTCCGCGCTGCTGCAGATGGCGGATGTAGTCTCTCGACGCCGAGACTCGGCGCAAGCTTTCCTTGAATCAGAAGAGTTATTGGGCGCTTACTTCAGCGCGTCGAGGGTGGGCTTGTGCATCCTCGATGCCGGCTTCCGCTATCTCGCGATCAACCAGACGCTGGCGGAGATGAATGGCCTTTCGGCAGACGCGCACCTGGGAAAAAGCGTGCGAGAGATATTGGGAGATATTGCCGAACTGGTTGAGCCCCAGCTGAAGAAGATCTTCGAGACCCGGCAGCCGGTCTTGAATCTCGAGATAAGCTTCATGCTTCCCACTCGCACAGAGCCCGGCCATTGGATCGCGCATTGCATCCCCCTCAAGAATGCGGCCGGCGAAGTGACGCAGATCGGCGCGGTTGTCGTCGAGATTACCGAATTAAAAAGATTGCAGGAGTCGCTTCGCGACGTTTCCGAGACCTTGCGGTTGGAGAAGAAGCGGCAACACGTCATGATGGAAGTCGGCCGCCTGCTGATCGCAAAATCTGATGTGCAGCAGGCCTTCCCGCAAATCTCGGCCTATTTACGTCGAATTCTCCGCCAGGAGTATGCGGCCCTCGCAATCCATGACGAAAAGAGCGGGCAGTTGGTCCGGCAGGCGATCGATTTTCCGCTTCGCAAAGGGCCTGCGCCTCCCGGCGAAATCAATCCGGTAGGGGATCCACGAGGCAAAGCCCTTCTGGATCGTGAGCCTCAGATTTTCACCAAGAGCGAGATGCAAGGCTACTCCGCTGGTTCAGCCGACTACTTGCTGGCCGAGGGCATGCAGTCGCTTTGTTGCGTTCCGTTGCTCCGGCCAACAGGACCTCTAGGCGTTCTAGTGCTCGGCAGCACCAGGCCAGACGCATTTAAGACTGACGATCTGGTGCTTTTGAATCAGGTCGCCGCTCAAATGGCGATCGCTTTAGAGAACGCGCGGATTGCGCGCGAAATCGAACTGCTGCGGAACAGACTGGACCAGGACAAATGCCATCTCGAAGGTGGGACCCATCCTCAAGCTCATTTTGAGGAGATCATCGGCGAGAGTCCAATTCTCCGGCACGCGCTGAATGAGGTCGCGATCGTTGCCGCCAGCGATGCGACAGTTATGATCCTGGGAGAAACCGGCACCGGCAAAGGGCTTATCGCCCACTCGATCCATCGCAACAGCAACCGCAGGGACAGAAGCTTCATCACCCTGCATTGCGCGGCAATTCCAACGGGTCTGCTGGAAAGCGAGTTATTTGGACACGAGAAGGGCGCATTTACCGGCGCTGTCACCCAGAAAGTCGGCCGCCTTGAACTGGCTGATAAAGGAACTCTCTTCCTCGATGAGATCGGCGAAATCCCCCTCGAACTGCAACCCAAACTGCTTCGCGTCCTGCAAGATCACGAGTTCGAAAGACTCGGAGGCACGCGGACGATCAAAGTCGATCTGCGCCTGATCTCGGCCACCAACCGGGATTTGGCGCGAAGCGTGGCCGAGAAAGAGTTTCGCAGCGACCTGTTCTACCGCTTGAATGTCTTTCCCATTCGCATGCCGTCATTGCGCGAGCGGCGCGAGGATATTCCGCTGCTCGTACGGTATTTCGTTCAAAAATTTTCTCACCAAATGAGCCGCGGCATCGAGAGCATTTCGAGTGACATCATGAGCGCTCTGGTCAATTGGCATTGGCCAGGCAACGTCCGCGAACTGGAAAACTTCATTGAGCGATCGGTTATTCTCTCCGACGGAACGGCCCTGCTAGCGCCGCTGGCTGATCTTCAAGCAGAGATCTCCAGCTTTGCGGAAGACTCGCTGGAAGGAACCGAGCGCGAACTTATCATTCGCGTCCTGCGAGCAACTGCTGGAATGGTCTCCGGTCCCACTGGAGCGGCGCGCCGGCTGGGCATGAAGCGCACCACCCTGCAGTCAAAGATGCAGCGGCTGGGAATTACGCGCAGAGACTACACAAACCGAAGACCACAATAGAACGTTTGTCAATACAGCTAAACCCCTAAGTGCCGAGTGAGTCGTAAATTGCCGAAGGGTCGGCATGGGGCTCATCGTGAATCTTCTCATTCTGGCAGTGTGAGCTTTTCCTTCTATAACTTAGAGCGTTCTAGCGAGAAATCCATTCTGGAACGATAAGTGCACGGCATTCCTTCATCGGGACGACGCTGGGGCAGTCTTCCCGATTCAGACGGACGAGTTGCACCCTCTCTACCACCGACTCCGTCCGGGTCAGGAGTGAAGCTTGTTAGTAGCCAGGAACTACCAGCCGGCCAACCTAGTGCGCCTGTTGCCCGCGACAGTCAGAACTTTAGCCCAGCCTTCGGAGAATTCCAGGGCTGACAATTGGCGCGGCAGGAACCGCGCCTTCACGAGCGCCCGGCCGCCGATTCTCCCTGAGCTCGCGGCAGTGCCCATACAGCGGCGCGATCAACTTCTGAGCGACGCCAACCCAGACGAAATCGATCCTCTTTACTTATTCGCCTGCCAATTGGAGTGGGAGCAGAGTTCCGACCCCAGCGCGGCATGGGAAGTGATTTCTGCCGCGCGCGGTTCCAACGTTGGCTCGCGAGCCCACGCGCGAGCCTTGCTGGAACGTTTGCAACTGGTGCAAGCACCACCCCCGGAACAGATTCCCGCTGTCGAGGAAGACCTCGACAGTTCAATCATGGAGGCAAATATGAAGACGCCCTACGGGCTCGAAATCATCGAAAGCTGCATGGCCTGCAAAGCGAGCCGTGAAGGCTTCTTCTGCCGCTTTTCCCCGGCCGTTCTGCGAGCAGTCGATGCAGTCAGCCACCACACCATTATGCCTGCCGGCGCTCTGTTGTTCGTGGAAGGCCAGACGCCGCGCGGCGTGTACATAGTCTGTTCCGGAAAAGTGAAGCTCTACACGACTTCAAAAGAAGGGAAGGTTCTGATTCTGAAACAAGCCGAGGCTGGAGAGGTGATCGGATTGAGCGCTGCCATCTCCGGCACGAACTACGAAACGACCGCCGAAACCGCCGTACATTGCCAGTTGAATTACATCGGCCGGCAGGACTTCATGGCTCTCCTGCAGAACGAGACCGAAGTAGGCGCCCATACAGCCATGTCGCTCAGCCGTGAGTTCCAGGCTGCGTATCGCGACATCCATGATCTTGTGCTGGCCCGCTCGTCGTCAGGAAAGCTGGCGAGGCTGTTGTTGTCGTCGTGCTCCACCTCAGTGGTTCCGACCTCCGGAGAAGTGCACTTGCGTTCCGTCATGACTCACGAAGAAATGGCGCAGCGGATCGGTTCCTCACGCGAAACTGTGACGCGGCTGCTCAGCGAGCTAAAGAAAAAACGCTTGATCCGCCTGGATGGAGCGAACCTGATAATCCGCAGCCGCAGCGGCCTGGAAGCGCTAACAGTGTAGTTCCTCCCCCGCCGTCGAGGGCGGGATTCCAGAATGGACCCGCCCTCGGAAATGCAGTACCTAGTACCTAAGTACCTAAGTACCTAAGTACCTAGTCTTGAGATACCGGCAGCAAAGCGGGAGCAGAATGATTTTCTCGGTACTCGGTACTAGGTACTAGGTACTCACAGCCCAAAAAGTTCGCGCAGCCTCTTCGTCTGCGCACGGCTCACCGGAATTTCGGTCTGCTTCTTATCGTCCATGCGCAGCTGATAGGAACTCTTGAACCAGGGCACAACCTCGCGAATGCGATTGATGTTCACCAGATAGGACCGGTGAGCGCGCCAGAACAATCCGGGATCGAGGCTGGCCAGTAATTCTTCCAAAGTGCGGCAGTTCGAATGCCCCTCCATGCCCGTAGGTCCAGCCGTCACCACCGTGATTACGCCGTCCTCAATCGAGGCGTAACAAATCTCCCGTTGATCAACCAAGAACATCCGCCCCAGCGCCTTCAGCAGAATCTTCGAGGTCTGAGGTTTAGGCGCCTGCAGCATGCGCACCAGCGTGTCGATTTTCTCCGCCGGCAACTCCTCCGATTCCTGCTGCGCGCGTGCCTTCTGCACCGACAGCGCCACGCGTTTCTTATCGAAAGGTTTCAGCAGGTAATCCACCGCGTTCACTTCGAACGCCTTCACCGCATACTGGTCGAACGCGGTGGCGAAAACAATCTTCGGCAGTGGAATCTTCTTATCGAGAAGCTTCTTGATCACGCCGAAGCCGTCGAGCCCCGGCATTTGCACGTCAAGAAAGACGAGATCGGGCGCATGCTCTTTGATCAGGTTGACGGCTTCAATACCGTTCTTGCCCTGCGCGACCACGTTGACGTCGCCAATGCTCTTAAGCAGATAGGCGAGTTCATCGCGGGCAAGTTGCTCGTCGTCCACGATCACCGCAGAAAGAGGCATTCCATCTCCTGAAATCGAGCGCCTATGAAAAGTATAGTGACCGCGTTTCGCGCGAGTCAACGCGGCAACTCGATTCCAGAGCTGACCTTTTCAGATGAGCAGTCAGATCACCCGCGCTAAAATTCAGCGTTGCTGCTGCATCATGCTGCCCAGGTCCATCTTCGTAAAGCCGGTCGGGATCTCAAACAGGCTCGCTGGCTGCGCGCCTTCCTGAATGTTGTGCAATTCTCCGCTGTTGCTCTTGCCCTCCCACTTCACCGGAAAGCGCAGCTTCGGGTCGAGCCAGAAGTGGCTCACATCCCCGCTCGAATTCGTGGCCTCGTATTTCACCGTGCTGCGGCCGTTCACCGTATCGGCGCCTACCTTGTGGCAGCTGCCGCCCTGATTCTGCGTTTTTTGCCAGTCGCCGCACGCATTCTCGACATCCCCGGTCGCAAACAAAGCGCTGCCAAATCCCACCTTCTGATTGGAAGTCTTCGCCGCCGTCTCCATATACATATGTTGTTGCGGCATCAGGATAACCGACGTCTGCGTTGCATAATTCACGATAATTGCGCCTCCGCCCTGCGAGCCTTTGCCCTGCGACTCGATGCGGACCTTATCCTTGGCGAAGTAAATCTTCGCCTGATTGGACGCGCCCTGTTTCTGTGTGTCGACCACTTCGGCAGAAAACTCGGCTTGCGCCAGCACAAAACTGGCAGCCAACATCAAAGCAAGAAAACAGGAAATGCGAGTGACCAATCGAAGCATGGATCTCCTTGGGATATTGCCGCGCGGCCCAGATACCTGTCGGCCACCGCGATCAAAAGCGATGGAAGCATAACAGAAGTTGCGCGCACATCCCAGTGAAGCCGCTCAAACTACACTCTCCAGCGCCAGCGCCATCCCCAGTCCACCGCTCACGCAGAGAGTGGCCACGCCGCGCCGCGTATTCCGCTTCAACATCTCGTGCAGCAACGTCACCGTGATGCGCGTCCCAGTGCAGCCAATCGGATGCCCAATCGCGATCGCTCCGCCGTTCACGTTGAGCCGGTCACGATTGAAATTCAGTTCGCGGTCGCACGCGAGCACCTGCGCAGCGAAAGCCTCGTTCAATTCCATCAATCCAAATTCGTGCAATCTCAGGTTGTGCTTCTCTTCCAGCTTTCTCAATGCCGGCACGGGACCAATCCCCATCGTGCGCGGATCGACTCCCGCCGATGTCACAGCCGAGATTCGCGCCAGCGGCTTCAAGTTATTCGTCTTAACGAAATGTTCGCTCGCAACAACAACCGCAGCGGCGCCATCGGTGATTCCGGAAGAATTACCGGCGGTGATTGTCCCAGTTTTCGAAAACACAGGAGCCAGTTTGCCCAGCTTCTCCATGCTCGCCTCGGCAAACGGATGTTCATCGCGGCTGAACGTAGTCGTGCCTTTCTTGCCTTCAATCGTGACCGGAGCAAGCTCGGCATCAAACCGTCCAGCCGCAATCGCCCGTCCGGCGCGGGTTTGCGACATCAGCGCATACTCATCCTGCTCCTCGCGCGAAATCTTGTAATGCTCGGCCAGCACTTCGGCGGTTTCGCCCATCACCATCTTCGCCATCGGACAGAAGAATCCATCGCGATACATGCCATCGACCAAATCCTGATTGCCCAGTCGGTATCCCCAGCGCGCCTCCAGATAATAAGGAACCCGCGACATGGATTCGGTGCCGCCCGCCAGAATGCAGCTAGCGTCGCCGAGCAGGATCGCCTGATAAGCCAGCGCGATCGACTTCATCCCAGAGGCGCACGCTTTGTTCACTGTGAACGCCGGCGATTCCTGCGGCACGCCGCTGCCAATCGAAATCTGCCGCGCCACGTTCGGCCCGCCGCCAGCCTGCCGCGCGTTGCCGAAAATAGTTTCCTCGACCTGCGCAGGCTGAATTGCAGCGCGCTCGATCGAAGCCCTGGCGGCCACCACGCCCATGTCAGCCGCCGTCAACGAAGCCAACGATCCGCCAAACTTCCCAATCGGCGTACGCACCGCGGAGAGAATATAGACTGCCTGCAAAGTGTGCCTCCGAAACATTTGAGTCTAGCAGGGCGGGGAAAGATACGGGATAGGCCGCGAGCTTAAAGACCAGGCGCTTGAAATGTTCGGCTAGACGAACGGGTTTTCGATCTCGATGCCCTCAAGTTTTCGTCCGGGCTGGAGGTCTTCGCTATAGAGCTTTTCGCATCGGCCCTCCATAGCCGCCGCTACGATGAGCGAGTCGTACCACGAAATCCGATGCCTCTCTCGTATCCGCAGGGCCTCGAAATAGATCGCGGGCGAAGAATGCACGGCCAGCAGAGGACGCAGCACAGTCGTGAGATATTGCTCCGCCTCGGCCACAGTCATCGGCTGAGCAAAACGGCGGAACGCTACACTGAAAAATTCTTGAACGACCTGATAGCTGACAATTCCTTCACCAGTGTCGGCGGCTCGGCGGATCAGATCTCCCGCCTTCTTTGCCTTCGAGGGAGCATTAGTGTCGAAAGCATAAACAAAGACATTGGTGTCGAGGAAGAATCTAGCGCTCATTCATTTCTTCCCGTGTGTAAGGGCCGGAGGAGCGCACATGCCGCATTCGACGCATCAGCGCATCCACCGCAGCTCCGCCCCCTGCCTGCGCGGCGTACTGCTCCAGCCACTCGCGAAAAGCCGCGTTCAGGGTCTTGTGCTGCGCTCGCGCCACCAGCCGCGCCTGCTCGATTAAGGTCTCTTCCGCGCTTAGGGTGATATTCCTCATACTGTTACAGTGTACACTATTTCAGTGCGATTTTGGGTGATCTTCAGCGGCTTGGCTGCCGATAATCATTTTGTAACTGGGCAGGTTAGCGGCCCCGGGCTGAAGGGGTTTTGTATTTTGAGAGGAACTCCAACAACGAGCCGATATCTCGTTCCGCCCTTGCCATTCCCGCTAACCTCCGGCATAATAAGTGTTTGTCTCGACCTCGCCGGACTCTTCCGGAACAAGGATATATCTGTGTTAATGATTCGACTGTCGCGCATGGGTGCGCGTAAACAACCGCACTATCGCATCGTGGTGATTGAGAAGGCGCGCGCGCGCAATGGCCGGCCGGTGGAAGTTGTCGGGACCTACAATCCCCGCACCAATCCCGCCAGCGTCGACTTCAAGCGCGAACGCGTGGACTACTGGGTTTCGAAGGGCGCCCAGATGTCAGACCGCGTGGGCAAGCTTTATTCCAAGCCCGCGGCCGCATCGGTTGCTTCCGTCGCGTAACCAATCCCATGCCTGAAACTTCTCCTAACGTAAGTTTGCTCATCGAGCAGATTGCAAAGTGGATCGTAGATGAGCCCGACCAGGTTTTCGTCGAGCATCTCGATGACGACGTAATCGAACTCGAAGTTGCCGAAGGAGACGTAGGCAAAGTGATAGGGCGGCAGGGTCGCAACGTCCGAGCCCTGCGCACGCTTCTAAGCGCCGCCGGAGTGCGGGCGCGCAAGCGTTACACGCTGGACGTCATCGACTAGAAGCGGCAGAAATGGTTTGAACGCGATCGGCGTTAGTCGCACCGCCGCCATGTGGGAATTGTTTTGAAAGGGCGCGGCATTAAGCCGCGCCGCTGTCGGGGCACTAGGATTTGGGCTTCAGCCCCCGAGGGAGATGCGCCTCCCTTCGCGAAGAAATGCCGGGAGAAACGGACCATTCGCGATCCTGAAACAAGCGGCGATTTCATTACCTTGGCCCGCGTGGTGAAAACGCAGGGCCGCCGCGGCGAAGTTGCGAGCGAGATTCTCAGCGATGTGCCCGGCCGGTTCGCTGTAGGAATGAAATTGCTGGCGCTGCCGAAGGAATCGAGTCGCTGGCGCGATCTGAAAGTAGAAGATCTCTGGCCGCACAAAGGTCTTCTGGTGCTCAAGTTCGCCGGAGTAGATTCGATCTCCGACGCGGAAGCACTGGTAGGATGCGAACTACAAGTGCCAAGCATCCAGCGTTCAGAACTAGAGCCGGGCTGGAATTACGTTAGCGATCTGGTGGGTTGTACGGTATTCGACCACAACCGCGAGATCGGCCGTATCGAAGATATTAAGTTCGGAGCAGGCGAAGCGCCGCTGTTAATTGTGTGGGATGGAGCGAGGCGAGTAGAAATTCCATTCGCCGAAGCGTATCTAGAAAGCGCAGACGTGAAAGCAAAGCAGCTAAGAATGAAGTTGCCCGAAGGCCTGCTAGAAGTAAACGCCCCGATAACGGAAGAAGAGAAACAAGAGCAGGCAAAACCGGAAAGAAAGAAAAAGCGTTGACAAGAAATGATCCGAAGCAAAGCTTCTCTGAGAACTGAGAACTGAATTCCGCGATGAAGGCCGACCTAGTAACGATTTTTCCGGACTTCTTTCGCGGACCGATCGATTACGGCATCACCCGCCGCGCTCAGGAATTGGGGCTGGCGGAAATTCAAGTCCACGATCTGCGGGCTTTTACTCACGATCGTCACCGCACCGTGGACGACCGGCCATTCGGCGGCGGCGAAGGCATGGTGCTGAAGCCGGAACCGCTGTTTGAATGTTTGGAATCGATGGGCCTCGCGTCGCGGGAAGATCGCGTCGCAGGACGCGAGAAGCAGTCGGTAATCCTGCTCTCGGCGCAGGGACAAAGGTTTACGCAGAAAGTTGCAGCGGAGTTGGCATTGCTCGACCGCATCGTTTTAGTCTGTGGGCGGTATGAAGGAGTCGACGAACGCGTGGCAGACTTTCTCGCCGACCGGGAAATTTCTATCGGCGACTATGTTTTGAGTGGCGGCGAGATTGCAGCCGGAGTAATCGTAGAAGCTGTCATGCGCTTGCTTCCGGGTGCGGTTGGGAACGAAGCATCAACCCAACAAGAATCTTTCACGATTGAGGCGAAGGCGAAAAGCACGAGCGGTGCGGATTCGACCTGCGGGTCGAATGGATTGCTCGATTATCCGCACTACACGCGGCCCGCAGAGTTTCGCGGGATGGCAGTGCCGGAAGCGTTGATGTCCGGTAACCACGAAGAGATTCGCAAGTGGCGACGCCAGCGCGCGCTGGAGAAGACGTTCCGCAACCGTCCGGATTTACTCGAGGGCGCGACGCTGAGCGAGGAAGATAATAAATTTCTAGCTGCGATTAAAAATCGCAGCTGAGTTTCACAATCGGATTTCACGAAACAGGTTTCACAAAACACGAGATCAGGATTTCAGAATTCAGAAGGACTAAAAATCATGTCGAACTTAATCATCGAAAGACTGCTGGCAAAAACTCAGCGCACTGACATTCCCGCCTTTCACCCGGGCGACACCGTTCGCGTTCACGTAAAGATCAAAGAAGGCGACAAGGAGCGCTTGCAGGCATTTGAAGGCGTGGTCATCAAGCGCGACAACGGCCCGCAGGCCAGCTTCACCGTGCGCAAGATCAGCTTTGGACAGGGCGTAGAGCGCATTTTTCCCATCCACTCCAAAGTGATCGACAAAGTCGATCTCCTGCGATCATCCAAAGTTCGCCGCGCCAAGCTGTATTATCTGCGCGGACTCAAGGGCAAAGCGGCTCGCCTGCGCGACGTCGAGCGGCCGAGCTAAGCATTATTGTCGGTGCTTGTCGCTGGAACCAATTGTTGCATCGCGCGCGTGCTCGGATTGCCCGGTGCGATGCGGCTCAAGCAATCTCTGGTTCACGATCGCTAAACAATATGTTCGGTGATCACTTCGAGATCGGCAAAGTCTTCGCTGCGCGGTTTTTTCAAGCGCGTCAGAACATAATCGAGCAGAGGACGATCGCCTTGCCGAATCTCCTGAAACTCCACGCCCATCGCGCTTCCCGCGGTGTATCTCACATGCCCGCGCAGCGCGATGCTGACATCGCACATATTCAAAATCAGCCGTAAGCCAGTTCCAGCCGCCAGCGCCTCGCTGCCACTGATGAGGCAGCCGTGTTCGGAAAGCTGTTCCAAACGGCCTTCGCCGCGCGAACGTCCGCCGATTTCTGCCAGATCTGCCTCACCTTCTACCTGAAACCGCGGTCCTCTTCGCCGGTTCTGTTCGCCTTTGCGAGAGCCATTCGTCGGGCGAGTTCGATTCGGTCCAGATGCGCTGACCGGAAGATATTGCTCCTCCATTTGCCGCAGCTCTTGTTCCCACGGAGTCTTGTTGCCCTCAATACATTCCACCGTGAACTGCCCTTGCAGCGCCGAGTCTGGATCGGCAGTCCAAACTACGCGGCACAACGATTTGCTGCGTCCGCGTTCGATGGTGATCAAATCTCCTACCTGCACATCGCGCGCGCTACGCAGCCGCGCGCCGCGCGGATGAATGTCGTAGGTACACGCAAATTCCATTCCGCCGCGTTCACCGTTCTGCATGTGAATCAGGCGAACCGGAAGCGCGAGATGGATTAACTTCTCGATTCGTCCGGCAATTTGCGGTCTGACATCTGCCGTCGACGCACTTTGCTGGGGCTGCATTTCTTCAGCGATCACAACTGCTCCTCATGAAACTGCTTCTTACCAACGTCAACATAGCAGTACATGTCCTAACGGACAATGTACGTTCGTAATCGGAGTAATGGTTACCGAGCGTCGTTACTTTGCGGCAAACGATGAGCCTGAAAGGCTTATGCGAGCGTGGTGAATTCTGGCTGTGGATTTTTCTCGCTTGCGGAAGTGGCTTCTTGCAGGTAAAGATGGTCGAACACACTTTCGATTTCAATGTCGAGCACTGCGAAGGTTTCGCCCAAGTTCGAACTCTCTCCGTCGGCAGCGAAACTGCGCTTGCTGAAAAAGCTGCGCTGCACGCTGCGTTACGAAAAAAACGCCTGGGCGAGCGGCGCTGTGCTGGTCGCCGGCGTGGATGAAGTTGGCCGCGGATCGCTGTTCGGGCCCGTGGTGGCAGCGGCTGTGATACTTGAGCGCGGGTATCGCGTTCGCGGACTGCGCGATTCCAAGCTGCTGTTGCCGGAACGGCGCGAACTGCTTGCTCCGCGCATTCGCGAACATGCTGTTGCCTGGGCGGTTGCGGCCGTTGATGCGGCGCGCATTGACCAGATCAACATCTACCAGGCTTCGCGACTGGCTATGCGCGAAGCTGTTATGCGGCTTGCGCCTGCCGCCGATCATCTCTTGATCGACGCTGTGCGGCTTGACTGCGAAGTGCCGCAGAAAGCCATTATTCATGGCGACGCGCTTTCTGCGTCGATTGCGGCGGCTTCGATTCTGGCCAAAGTTGAGCGCGACCGCATGATGTGCGAATGGGATGCGGTCTTTCCCGAATACGGCCTGGCATCGCATAAGGGTTACAGCACGCCACAACATTTGGCTGCTTTAGAGAAATACGGTCCGACGCCGCTGCATCGTCAGTCGTTCGCTCCGGTGTGGAGCAGTCCGGTTGAGCAGGACGTGTTCGAGTTTGACTCGCCTATAGAGCTTCCAGGCGCTTAGCGCGAGCGCAAAGTTCGCACGGAGTTCCTCTTCGCTCTCTTTCTTTCTTTCATTCTTTCCAGCGCCAAAAAATTGAACCCTGATAGTCATCGGCTGCCGGTTACCTTCGTGGATGGTAATAGCCCCGATGAGCCATTTACCAAACTGCGGGCTCGGTTTAGTCTCCTAATTGAGCAGCACTTGGGGGAGGGCTGATCAACTTACGTCCCACGACTCTAACGAGTCTGGGGCGTTTTGTTTTGGGCGCTAATATTTATTGCGCGATTTATTTACATCGGGGTATCTGATCGATCTGTTTCGTCAGGGATGCTCCCGGTCTGTACCCACCCTTTGGGTACCCCTCCCCACCCCCCTCGATATCTGGAATCATCGAGTTAGACATGTTTTGGCCCGCAAAATCTAGGGCCTAAAGAACTTAGATACTAAAATATAGACAGCAAAGGACTTAATGGCGGGACGGCTGGGCGTTTGCCCGACTGTCACGGCCTCCATCATGATTGCGCAAGTTCGATGTGCGGCGCAAGGTCAGATGTCACAATGGGGCTGTGGAAATCTTTGTGAGTTTAGATCCCGCAGTCTGGGGTGAGCGCGCAATTTCTTTCACGATTCCGCAGGCGGGCGATGCGGGATTATGATGGGCGGTGTTTTCCATCCGGAGGGTAGGACCTTACCTTCGGGCCGAACCCTCGGAGGTAGTTGTGAATAGCCAGCGGTATGGTTTGTTCAACTTTATTTGCCGCATTCTCAAGTCGATTGTCGCATTGACAGCATTAACAGCCAGCCTGCTGGTCGGTGCTTTTGGCCAGAATAATCCGGTGCCGCAGGTTGTAGGGCCGCCGCATCCGCAGGCGGTAGCGCCGGGCGGCGCAGATTTCACACTGAAAGTTTATGGCGCAAACTTTGTCCCGGGTGCGGTGGTGAATTGGAACCGCCTGCCAAGGGCCACGACCTATATTTCAGGCCACGAAGTGGACGCCACGATTCTCGCTAGCGACATTGTTAGTAACACCGCGGGCTACATTACAGTGACGAATCCGCCGCCCGGTGGAGGGCTTTCCAGCGCGAGTTGGAGCCTTGTGGAAGTGCATGACCCTACTGCGACGATCGTTCCCGGTGAGCCGACCCGGAATTTACTCGGGGGCACCGAAGACCACGTTCTCCTTATAGCTGACTTCACCAATGACGGCATACTGGACCTCGCAACGGGCTCCGGTACGATTCGTTTGGAACTCGGCAACGGCGATGGAACTTTCAATTTCGTCTCAAACATGACTTATTCCGCCCTGTCGCCATTTGGGGACGACAGCATGGCCTACGGCGACTTCAACGGTGACGGTAATGTGGATTTGGCCTACGCTGCTGGTTGGGGCAGCCGAAACAACTCCGTATTCGGAATGGCAGTGAACTTCGGCGACGGTAAAGGCACGTTCGTCCCCGGTTGGCAGTATAGGGAGAGCGGTGAGGCCGGTTCCATCGGTGTTGTAGTTGCGGGCGACCTGAACCGCGACGGCAGTTTAGACCTAGTGGCGCAGGGGCCACCTGCATTGGCGATCTTCTTAGGCAACGGGGACGGCAGCTTCGCGGAGTCAGTGACGTATCCGAACGACCTGGGAGGAGAAACTCTGCTCGCTGATTTCAACGGCGACGGCATTCTGGATCTGCTGATACAGCAACAGCGAGCTTCCACATTCGTCAATCCGATCACCATAGCCTTTGGCAACGGCGATGGCACTTTTAAGACTCCGGTAACCATAGCAACGCCTAGCGCAGGGTGCGGTTTTGGGCCAAACGTTCTGGTAACCGATTTCAATGGAGATGGCAATTTGGACATTGCCTTTTGTACGGCGACCAGCATCGGGGTACAGATAGGCAATGGGGATGGTACGTTCCAGAAGCCAACCTATTACGACGTGAGTTCGCCTGATTACGGGTTCAGCTTTGCGGTAGGTGATTTTAATTCCGATGGGCATACCGACCTGCTTGTCTCCGCCTTTGACCAGGGTTTTCTGGAAATCCTGCTGGGAAATGGCGACGGGACGTTTCAGCCCAGATCGCAGGTCAAGCTACCCGGCCCTCCGCGCCAAAGTGGTGAAGAGGGTATCGGGACGGGCGATTTTAACTCGGACGGCCTGTTGGACTTTGTGTTTCAGTTAGACGCTACCGGCTACGGAGTGTATCTCCAGCAGTAGTAAAGGCGGCAGGCTGTTCGGCGCACGCCGCCTTCATTCCCGGTTTGACCCTCTGCCTCGCATTCCTTACACTTGAGAGTGGTTTCCGCTTGGCAGACCATTAATCCTGTGGAGGGTTTCCTGAGGCGACTGCGGCTAGGTTCGTTGTTTGCGGCCTTGTTCGGGCTATTGGCGGTGCTTTGCGTGGGGCAGGACCAGGCTTCGCCGAATCCGGCTGCGCCGGCTGCGGTTGCTCAGGCTCCGGGTGCGCAGGGTCAGGCTCCGCAGAATCCTTCTACTCAGAGCCAATCCCAAGCGGGGCAGTCTTCTTCTAAGGATGCTAATAAGGAGGAATCGGGGGATCCGGCGGATTTGCCTAAGGAGCCGGTTGCGCCTGCGAAGGTGCCTTCGCCGCAGGTGCCTAAGAATCCGGTGCCGCAGAATCAGTCGATGATTTCGCTGGACAGCAGCGAGACGCTTTTTTCTGTGCTTACGGCTTTGAATGCTTGCGGGTACGATCAGGATGTGACTATTTCGGACGCTACGCGGAGCAATGTGCGGGCTGAGGTGCAGAGGAATTTGCGGGACTCGGAAGCGGCCGAGGAGGCGCGGACGGCTTTGTGCGAGTTCTATCAGGGGCATAAGGCGTCGAACGATCCGAATCGAAATTTGTCGCAGTATATTTCTTTGGCTTTGTATATGGATGGGCCTCCGCACTTTGCGCCGCGGGTGAAGGAGGATGATCTGCCTCCGGATGCGTTTCAGATTACGGGGTTTGGGGCGCTGCTGGAGCGGTTTTACGAGAGCGCGAGGCTGCACTCGATCTGGGAGCGGCATCGTAGTGATTATGCGGCGGCGATGCGGCGGTATCATGAGCCGCTGGCTAAGATGGTGTTCGATACTGAGATTTATTTGAAGCAGCCTTCGTCGCAATATCTGGGACGGCGGTTTACGGTGTATCTGGATTTTATGGGGTCTCCGAATCAGACGGATGCGCGGAATTATGGGGCGGATTATTACGTGATCGTGTTTCCGGCTCCGGCGGGGTTGGGAGGCGCGTCCAGCTCGGGTTTGAAGATGGATCAGATCCGGCATACGTTTCTGCATTATGAGTTTGATCCGCTGGCGTCGAAGCATTACTCGTCGATCAAGCGGCTGGAGCCGCTCTTGCAATCGGTGAAGCGCGCGCCGCTGGAAGAGAGTTTTAAGACGGATATCTCGCTGCTGGTTACGGAATGCCTGATACGGGCGATTGAGATTCGGACGTCGGGAAATAAACAGACGGCGGAGGCGTTGCGGACTCAGGCGGTGGATGACACGGTGAAGCAGGGTTACATTCTTACGCGGACGTTTTACGACGATATTGTGGCGTTTGAAAAAGATCCGGTGAACATTAAGGGAGTGTACGGCGACTTTCTGGAGAATATCGACGTAAAGAAAGAGGAGAAAGCGGCGGCGGAGGTGCAGTTCGCCAGTGCGGCTACGCCGGAGCTGGTAAGGTTGTCGCGTCCGGAGGAGCGGAGGATGCTGGTGACGGCGGAGAAACGGCTGGCGGCGGGCGATCCGAAGGGAGCGCAGGAGTTGGCACAGCAGGCTTTGGATAAGAAGATTGGAGATCAGGGGCGGGCGCTGTTTATTTTGGCGGAAGTGGCGGTGGCGAATAAGAATCGGGATGGAGCGCAGGATAGTTTTAAGAAGGCGATTGAGGCTTCGCAGGATCCTACGGTGGTGGGATGGTCGCACGTGTATCTGGGGCGGATTCTGGATATGAAGGAAGAGCGCGAGGCGGCGCTGCAGGAATATCGCGCGGCATTGGATGCTGGCGGAAAGTTGCCGGAGGTTCGGGCGGCGGCGGAGCGCGGGCTGGAGCAGGCTTATGAGCCTCCGGCTAAGGCGCAGTGAGGACATTGGGTAAGTTGGCAATTTAGTAATTTGGTAATTGAAGAACTAAAATCCGTTTAATTACGCAATTACTAAATTTCCCAATTGCTAAATTTTTTAAGGAGAACGCATGAGGCTTGCGGCGATTGTTGGTGCGGTGCTGATGATATCTACGTGGGGATTATCGCAGAATGCTCAGAGCAACGCGCAGAGCGGCGACAAGGGCGCGGCGCAGAGTGCTCCGGCTGGGCAGGCGGCGGCGCCGGCAGGGAAGCGCCGGCCGATGGCTAAGACGCAAGAGGAATATGCCGCGTTCAATGCGGCGAATGCGTTGACGGATCCGGCGGCGCAGGAGAAGGCGGCGAACGATTTTGCCGTGAAGTTTCCGGACAGCGAGTTGCGCGTGCTGATTTACAAGTCGGTGATGCACGGGTACCAGCAGGCCAACAATCTCGACAAGATGATGGAAATGTCGCAAAAAGTTTTGGGCTATGACGCGGATGACCCGGAGGCTCTGATTATCGCCGCGCAAGTTCTGGCGGAGCGCACGCGGGATACTGACCTGGACAAGGCTGACCGCCTGGCGGAGGCTAGAAAAGATGCGCAGCGCGCGCTGGTTACGGTGGATACGGATGTTCCGAGCGCGGGTTACGCGCCGGAGCAGTTGACCGCGTACAAGAGCTTCATACGCTCTGAGGCTTACGAAATTTCAGGAACGCTGGATTACAACGCGAAGGCGTGGGGAGATGCGGAGACGAATTTGAAGAAGTCGATTGAGGCTTATCCGCAGCAGGTGGATCCGATTGCGGTGTTCCGGCTATCGGTGGCGCTGGATATGCAGAATAAATATCCGGAGGCGCTGAAGTACGCAAACCAGGCGGTGGATTCGACAAAAGAAGGCACGCCTGCTGGGGACGCGGCGCGGAAAGAGAAGGATCGGTTGACGCAGTTGACCGGGAGCGGGGCGCCTCCGGCGAAGTAGTAGACGGAGCTGATTGCGGAAAAATGCGTTACCAATGCGGGGCCGGACCACCGGGGCTAAAGCCCTGATTGATTTCAGGAGCTTTACGCGGCGCTGAAGCGCCGCTCTTCCACGGCGCTGCATGCCACGAGTTGCGTGCCATGAGTTGCGTGCCACGGGACTGCATGTTTTTTTAGTTTCCCCGCAGCCTCTGAAGGTTGTTAATTTTTCTAGCTCGGCGGAGCGGCTGAAGACGAGCCCTTCCCGAGCAAAAATTTATGCAGAACGGCCGATAGTATTTTTGCATCTCCATCATGAGAGAACGGGAAATCACTGGGCTGGAGGCGGCGTTGGGCTACCAGTTTCGCCGCCGTGCGGTGATTGAGCAGGCCCTTACTCACAGTTCGCAGGCGCGCGAGCAAGAGTCGCAGCAGGCGGGTGAGAGCAAGCACCGAGTCAATGACAACGAGCAGCTGGAATTTCTGGGTGATGCGATTCTGGCTCTCGTTACCAGCGAAGAATTGTTTCAGCGGTTTCCGCAGTTTCGCGAAGGGGAGCTTTCGAAACTGCGCGCGCATGTTGTGAGTGAGCGGCATCTGATTCGGGTGGCGCAGCAATTGGAGTTGGGAGAGTATCTCCGGTTGGGACGGGGCGAGGAGAAAAGCGGAGGGCGCGGCAAGACGGCTTTGCTGGTGGATGCTTTGGAAGCGATTCTGGCGGCGATCTACCTGGACGGGGGAATGGAGCCTGCTCGCGAATTTATTTTGCGGGAGATTCTGGCGCCCGAGCTGGAGCGCATGGAACGCGAGGGCGGCGCGCTTCCCATGAACGATTTCAAATCGGCTCTGCAGGAAACTTTGCAGGGATTGGGTATGGCGCAGCCGTCATATGTGCTGGTCGAGGAAGCGGGGCCGGAGCACAGGAAAACGTTTACGGTGGAAGTGCGTCTTAACGGGAAGAACGGTGAAGGCCGAGCGGAGTTTGTGGGACGAGCGCAGGGTTCTACGAAGAAGACGGCGGAGCAGGATGCGGCGCGGCAGTTGCTGGCTTATCTGGCTTCGCGGACGGAGCCCGCAGGAACGAAGCAGGCGCGAAGTAAATGAATTCTCCAGCAGTACATTTAGCGGACGGGGGTTCCCCGGATGAACATACTCCGGCGAGCGCTGCTGCGGACGAGCCTTCTTCCGATGCGCGCACTCCAGGCGAGCCTTTGCCCGAGGAGCAGTCCGCAGTAGAACCGCCCACAGTAGCGCAGCCCGCTGGCGGTAATGTTTCGCCTGTCCAAAAGAAACCGGTTTCAGCGGGAACAGATGTGAGCAGTTCGTTGCAGTCGCTGATGGGGACGGTGGTGATCGCGGTGTTTGTGATCACATTCATCGTACAAGCGTTTCAGATTCCTTCTCCATCCATGGAGAATACGCTGCTGGTAGGCGATTACCTGCTGGTGAATAAGCTGTGCTACGGGGGCGGCAGCGTCGCCGATTACTTCATGCCTTACCGGCGTGTGCGGCGCGGAGACATCGTCGTTTTTCATTATCCGGTAAACCCGGCGCAGCATTTTGTGAAGCGCGTGGTTGGTGTTCCCGGAGACCGGGTGCGGCTGATCAATAAACAAGTTTTTGTGAACGGCGTGGCATTGAAGGAGCCTTACGCGCGCTTCATCCGACCTTCGAATGATTTGTTTCGCGATAATTTTCCCCGGCTGGATGTTTCACCGGGCGAAACTCCGGAGTGGTGGCTGCAATTGCGAAAGCTGGTCGAAGATGGCCAGTTGATCGTTCCCGAAGGACACTATTTTGTGATGGGAGACAATCGGGACGACAGCTACGACAGTCGATATTGGGGGTTTGTGCCGCAAGCCAATATTATTGGGCGGCCGCTCCTGATTTACTGGTCGGTGAAAGAAACCGAGCCGGATGTTACTGCGCCCTCGTCCATGGGCGATAAGCTGTATCATTTTGCTTATGCGATTACGCATATCTTTCAGATCACGCGCTGGAACCGTACGTTGCGCCTGGTTAGGTGAAACAGATTTGGTAATTGGGTAATTTAGTAATTTGGTAATTTGAAACTGCAGTCCGATTCTCTTTAGGACCTGATCAACGAGATTGGATGGGTAGATAGTGGCTAAGAAAGACGGCAAGGCGAAAGACAACGCGAAGGCTGAGGTCGACGAAAAACCGAGCGAGACTACAGTGGAGTTTCTGGCCTCGCTGGCCGCGGTGCTGGTGACGGGACTCTTCATCATCACATTCGTCGTACAGGCGTTTGAGATTCCTTCGAGTTCGATGGAGGAAACGCTGCTGATCGGCGACCACGTTTTTGTGAACCGGATTCAGTTTGCGCCGAAGACTTTGTGGACGGGACCTCTGTTGCCTTATCGCGAGGTGCGGCACGGCGACATTGTGGTGTTTCTGCATCCGGATGCGGCTTATCTGGGTACGTACGTGGTGAAACGCATCATGGGTTTGCCGGGCGACCGCATTCACCTGATTAATGGCGTCGTTTATCGAAACGGCGAAAAGCTGGACGAGCCGTACATCGATCATGACAAGGACGAGCCGAACGATCGCTATCGCAACAGTTTTCCTGCCGTGGCTCCGGAGGATCCGAATATTTCTCCGAGGTGGGAGACAGAGTTGCCGTCTTACATTCAGAATGGCGACCTGGTGGTCCCTCCGGGGCATTACTTCGCGATGGGCGATCACCGGGGCGTCAGCCTGGATAGCCGCTACTGGGGATTCATCCCGCAGGAAAATATAATCGGACGGCCCATGTTTATTTACTGGTCATTCGAGACGCCTGCTGATCAATATACGAAGACTGGCTTCGGCGACAGGATTGGTTTTCTGGCGCATACTGTGCTGCACTTCTTTGACGAGACACGCTGGGGGCGAACGCTGAAAAGGGTGCAGTGAAGAATTTTTCCTCCAAGCGGTGGGTTGCGACTGCGGCAGTAGTAATTCTGCTGGCATTGTTTCTGGTGCGTCCGGGTGTGTCGCGGCTGAAGGCGCGCATTGCGAACTCGATCAGCCTCGCTGTGGCGCGTCCGGTTGAGATTGGTTCGGTCCATCTTCGTTTTCTGCCGCGACCTGGTTTCGATCTCGACAATCTGATCATCTACGAAGATCCAGAATTTGGCGCGGAGCCCATGCTGCGCGCGCCGGAAGTTGCGGCCGTGGTGCGGATCACTTCGCTGTTGCGGGGACGGTTGGACATTGCGCGCCTGGAGTTGACTGAGCCTAGTTTGAATCTCGTGCGGCGTGCTGACGGGCGCTGGAACCTGGAAGCACTGCTAGAGCGAAGCGAGCGAAATCCGCTGGCGCCGACAGGGAAATCGAAATCTGAAGCACGCCCGGGTTTTCCATACATTGAAGCAAGTGCGGGGCGCATTAATTTCAAAGCGGGGCAGGAGAAAAAACCGTACGCGCTGCTGAACGCGGACTTCGCGCTGTGGCAGGAATCGGAGAACACATGGGGAGTGCGGCTGAAAGCAGAACCGCTGCGCACCGACATGAATCTGACCGACACTGGCTTGCTGAGGATGAATGGGACATGGCAGCGGGCGGGGAGCCTGCGCGAAACTCCGCTGCAGTTCAGCATGGAGTGGGACCGGGCGCAACTGGGGCAACTGACCAAGTTGGTATCAGGAGACGATAAAGGCTGGCGCGGAGAAGTTCAGCTGAACGCTACGCTGAGCGGCATTCCCGCAGCTCTGCGGGTTGCGACCGATACGTCCATTCAGGACTTTCATCGCTATGACATTCCGAGCAGTGAGGGGCTGCGGTTGAGGGCGCATTGCGATGCGAGGTATAGCTCTGCGGAACGTGTGATGCATGAGATTTTCTGTACTGCGCCGGTGGGCGACGGCATGATTACACTGCGCGGCGATGCGGGGCTGCCGGAAGTGCACGAGGTGGATTTGTCGTTGAACGTTGAGAGTGTTCCGGTCCGTGCGGTGGGACAACTGGCTCGACGTGCGAAGAAGGATTTGCCGGCGGATCTTGTTTCTTCCGGAAGCGTGCAAGGCAACTTCACAGTGCGAGAAGATGGGACGGCGCTGCGAAGAGCCGAGTTTCGAGGACGCGGTGAGATTGTTGATCTTCGCTTGCAATCGACGAGCAACAAAGTGGAATTCGCTCCGGGAAACGTGCCGTTGGTGTTGAGTTCGGAGCGAACTGGAGCTCATGTTTCATCGAAGGGAAGGTCGGTTCACCGGTTCGATGCCGAGAATTTGTCGTTGACGAACGAGTTGCGTCTTGAGTGCGGACCTTTTGCTGTGGCTCTGGGACGGCCTTTGGCGGCGCAGGCGCGAGGCTGGGTGACGCGGTCAGGATACGGGTTCGCGATTCGCGGAGAAGGGGAAGTCTCGCACATTTTGCGATTGGCCAATCTGGCGGGGCTTCCGGCGGTGAAGGCGGGTGTGGAGGGAGTGGCAGAGATAGAGTTGCAGGTCGCTGGATCGTGGGCGGAAAGCGTAACGGGAAACGCAACGGGCTTTTCTCCGCCGGAGGTAACTGGAACGGCGCAACTGCACAATGTTCGCGCTCCGGTGCGGGGAGTGAGTGAGCCGGTTGAAATTTCTTCTGCGGAATTGGAACTGTTGCCGGATGAAGTGCGCGTGAGAAGGTTGAGCGCGCAGGCCGCCGACGCGCACTGGACTGGGTCTATGGCTTTTCCGCGTGGTTGCGGAACGCCGGGAGCGTGCCTGGTCCGTTTCGATTTGAATGTTGAAGAGATGAATCTGAGCGAGTTGGCTGAGTGGCTGAGTTCGCAGCCGAGCCAGCGCCGCTGGTATCAGGTGCTTACTTCCGTCGAGCCGACTGCGCCGACTTTTCTGCAAAACCTGCGGGCTTCGGGCAAGGTGAATGCCGGGCGATTGCTGATTCACGATCTGGTTGCGAATCGGGTTTCGGCGGCGCTTGACCTGGAACGCGGGAAGCTGAAGATTTCTGATTTGCGCGCGGATTTGCTGGGGGGAAAACATCGCGGCGATTGGCAGGCGGATTTTACTGGGGAGTCTCCGGCTTATGTGGGAAGCGGAACTTTGACCGGCATTTCGTTGCAGCAGTTGGCGGATGCGATGCATGATCCGTGGATTTCTGGAACGGCTGGCGGAACCTACCGGATCACGGCGTCGGGCGCGGAGTCTGGGGCATTCTGGGAATCGGCTGAAGGCGGGTTGCAGTTCGATCTGCGAGACGGAGAGTTGTCTCATATTTCGCTCGCTGGTGATGAAGGACCTTTGCGCATCGCGCGCTGGCAGGGGCGCGCGCGGCTGACTGGCGCGAAGATCGAGGTTGAAAAAGGGAAATTGGTTTCTCCTACGGAAGCGTTTGAGATTGGCGGGACTGCTTCGCTGGGGCAGGTGCTGGATTTCAAACTTGCGCGGAGTGCGGATGTGAAATCGGCACATGCGAGTGCGGTTGCTTACAGCATCACGGGCACTTTGGCGGAGCCGCTTGTGGTGGTGAGTTCGACGCCTGAGACGCAGGCGGAGTTGAAGCCGTAGGGTTCGGCTAGAGCGACCTCAGGGGCTGAAGCTCCTTTTCATTCTTGCGCTAAAGGGCACGACTGAAGTCGTGCCCTTCCCTAGCCTCCTCCCGGAGTTCTTCTCGGCTTCGATCCGACTAGGGAACGTATCCTGCGCCGCGCAGAACTTTTCCTGGCAAAGCTCCCGTCATCTTTCCGTGGTCGATCACAGGCACTCCGTTCACGAGCACGTAGTCCATTCCTTCGGAGAGTTGGTTGGGATTGTCGAAGGTGGCTAGGTCGTGGACGGTTGCGGGGTCGAAGATTACGATATCGGCCCACATGCCTGCCTTGAGCACGCCGCGATCGGTGAGGCGCAGGCGCTGTGCCGGGAGCGCTGACATTTTGCGGATTGCGTCTTCGAGCGTCAAGACTTTATCTTCGCGAACATACTTGCGCAGGATGCGCGGGAAAGTTCCGTAGGCGCGCGGGTGAGGATGCTCCTGGCCGAGAATGCCTTCGGGCGAAGTTCCGGAGGAATCGTTGTCGATGGAGACCCAGGGCTGCTGCAGCGCTAGCGTGACATCGGGCTGCGACATTCCGAAGACGGCCACGCCGGCATAAGGATCGTCGATTAGGAAATCGAAGAGGGTGTCGATTGGATCTTTGTTCCAAAGTTTCGCGATCTCGGAGAGGCGCTTGCCTTGAAGGGGGAGCATCTTCGGATTTTGCACTATGCCGATCATGATGGCGTCGGGGCCGGGGATTTCCTGCCATTCGTTGTCCCAGTCTTTTGATGGCGTGAGCATGTCTTTGCGGATGCGCTCGCGAGTGGCAGGGTCTTTGAGGCGCTCGACTAGCTTTGGCGTTCCGCCATCGTGGGCCCACGACGGAACGAACGCGGAGAAATCGTTGAACCATGCGGTGTAAGCGTAGGTGTCGGCGGTGATGTCGGCGCCGGCGGCGCGGGCGGCTGTGATTTTCGCGACGACTTCGGGCATGCGTCCCCAATTATTTTTGCCGGCGACTTTGATGTGCCAGATCTCAACGGGAACGTGGGCCTCGCGGCCGATGCGCAGGGCTTCGTCAATGGCTTCGAGCACGGAGTCGCTTTCGTTGCGCATGTGGGTGGAATAAATGCCGCCGAATTTTCCGCCCTCGGCGGCGAGAGCGATCAGTTCTTCAGTTTTTGCGTAGGGAGCGGGAGCGTATTCGAGCGCGGTTGAAACTCCGACGGTGCCGTCTTTCATGGCCTCGCGCACGAGCGCCTTCATTTGATCGAGTTGCTCCGGTGTGGGCTGCTTGTTGTCTTCGCCTAGGACCATGCGGCGGACTTGGGTTGCGCCGACATAGCTTGCCAGGTTGATGCCTGTGCCCTGCTTTTCGAGGCGCGCGAAATACTGGCGGAAGGTTCGCCAATCGGGAGTGATTTTGTAATGCTCGTAGCCTTCGTGATCAGTTTGGATGATGGCATCGTTGAGCGGCGCGATGGAGCCGCCTTCGCCGGTGATTTCGGTGGTGATCCCTTGAAAGATTTTCGAAGGCAGGCGCGGTTCGACCAAAATGGAGAGTTCGGACTGGCCGAGCATATCGATGAAGCCGGGCGCAACTACTTTGCCGGCTGCGTCGATAGTGCGCTTGCGGGGCGCGGTGGTGAGGTTGCCGATGGCGGCTACTCTTCCGTCGCGGATGCCGACGTCGCCGGAATACCAGGGAGAGCCTGTGCCGTCGATAATGTGGCCGTTGGTGATTACGAGATCGTAGGCCGCGGTCGTCGTTTGAGCAGCGATGAATGGCGCGGCTGCGAGAAGTGAGATCGCGAGTGCGAAGTTTAGTTTGATGACGTTCATAAATTTGCTCTCGAATTCCAAAAGGCTGAAGACTCGGAGTGCGACCACGGGGGCTTAAAGCCCGGATTGTTTTTTATACTTTACGCGGCGCTGAAGCGCCGCTCTTCCACGATTTACCCTTCCACGTTTCTTGCGAGGCGTCGCCGGTGCGAGATTGCTCCCAGCGCAATCCAGATCGCGAGCGCCAGCCATTCGTACATCGTGAAATGGCCGGGGATTGCTGGAACGATTTTCATCAGTAGCATCGCAATCGCTACGAGTAGCCCAAAGCCTGCAATCGACCATTCGATTGCCGACAGATCTAACTGGCCGGGCAACGTTCCAGCGCGTCCCATATTAATGTATGCGGCGCAGGTCGCGGCCCATCCGATTGCGCAAGCGACCGAGCCGACTTCGGTGATCGGCACCAGGATCGCGTCTCCGAGCAGCATACACGCTGCGGTGGCGATCCCGATGTAGAGAACTGCGGTTGACGGCGTTTGATGTTCGGGGTGGATGCGGCCAGCGCGGGGATCGACCAGGCCGCGGCGTCCCAAGGCGAACAGCAATCGGCTAGCGGCTACGAAATTTCCGTTGAAGCATTTGAAAAGCGACAGTAACGCTGCCGCTAGGATTATGTTGACTATCCACCGCGAACCTACCGCGCGCTGGAAGGCTACCGCGGTCATGAACTTCTCGCCGGTTAATTCGTGCCATGGGGCGACGAATGCAACTGCCGCGATGATGATTGTGTAGAAAAGAATGCCGATGAGGACGGCCATCCAGATGGCTTGGAGAAATCCCTGGTTGCGAAATTCGGAAGTGGATTCTTCCGCGGCTTTGCTTACTGATTCGAATCCGGTCATGAAGTATGGGACGACTTGAAGCATGAGCAGGAACGAAACCAGCGGCGCATGCGTGAAGAGCGGAGGGAAGTTGCGCGGCGAACCTTTGCTTACGCCGAGCGCGACGAAGACTACGAACAGCGCGAGCGTACCGAAGGATGTCCAGTTCTGGAAAGTTGCGCTGAGCCGGATGCCGCGGTAGTTGAGCGTGGTGAGGAGCGCTGTGAGAGCGAGTCCGACGATGAGGTGCGGAAGGTAGACTGGCCGCCCGGCGATGCGGTAGATCTCGAGCGAATCGAGCGACGGGATGATGTAGCCGGCGATGCGGCCGACTGCTACGGCTTCCCACGGGCAGACGATGAAGTAGGCGAGCATCATCATCCATCCGGTGGAGAAGCTGACGGGTCGCGAGAAGGCAGCGGCAGTGTAAGCGATTTCGCCCGCGGCGTCAAGCATGGCGGCCACCAGCCTGCCGTAAACCCAGCCGATGGGGAACAGAAGCGCGCCGCCGATGGCGAAGCCTAGCAGCGCGCCGAGCGTGCCACCGCGTAGCAGCCAATCGTCCATGACCACGAGCCAGCCGACGCCGACCATGGTTCCCCATGCGAGGGTGAAGTAGTCGGTGAGGCGGAGTTTGCGGGCTAGTGCTGACATGGAGACGACGTCGATCTGCGGAGGGCGAATTATAATGCATCGAGGGCGGAGGACTGCGAGTCAGATCTTCGGAGCGCCGTGTAGGGTGTCGCATGATGGGGCGTTGCGGTCGGTGCTATGAGCAAATCGAGTAGGTACGCAATCGTTTTTTTCGGCGTGGCCCTCGTATTGGTTGCGGCTAACGTCCACAATTTTCTGCGACCGAAGACCTGCTATGACTGCTTTTTCCCTTACGGAATACCGTTCACGTTGTATCAGGAAGGTGGAGAGGGGGGCGGTGCTGGGATAGTGTGGGTGGGATTATTGGCAGATGCAGCAATCGTAATCGTCTCCTCCCTTATCGTCGGATCGGCCTGGCGGGCTTTTGCAAAGAAGTCTTCCGACTGACCCAGCCGGTCGTCTGACGGCCTCGGTCTCGAAATCCGCGGCCTGCGTGGTAGTATCGACATTACCCTCGCATGATGCTGCAACCTGTTAATTTGGGCGCTGCGCTTCGTTGTGCCTTGTCGCGACTCTTGAAAAACGGATGACACCTTCGACCAACTTGCGGAAGCGCGTGCTTAGCGGCATGCGCTCGACCGGGAAGCTACATCTGGGCAACTACGTGGGCGCGCTCGACAACTGGGTGCGCATGCAGGATGAGTATGAATGTTTTTTCTGCGTGGTTGATTGGCATGCGCTCACGACCGATTACGCCGACACTTCGCAGGTGAAACGAAATTCGTTGGAAGTCGCGCTGGATTGGCTGGCGGCAGGGCTTGATCCGGAGAAGGCCGTGATCTTCATCCAGTCGCATGTTCCGGCGCACGCGGAATTGCATTTGCTGCTTTCGATGATCACGCCGCTGGGCTGGCTGGAGCGGGTTCCGACTTACAAAGAGCAGCGGGAAAACATCAAGGATAAAGATCTGGGAACGTATGGATTTCTGGGCTATCCCGTGCTGCAGGCGGCGGATATTCTGATGTACAAGGCGGACGTGGTTCCGGTGGGCGAGGATCAGGTAGCGCACATCGAGCTTACGCGGGAAATTGCCCGGAGGTTCAATGGATTCTACGGAAAGCGCGGAGATGTTTTCCCGGAGCCGCAATCATTGCTCACGCGCGCGCCGAAGTTGCCGGGCACGGATGGCCGCAAGATGTCGAAGTCGTATGGGAATGCGATCTTGCTGACGGACCCGGAGCCGGTGGTGCGGCAGAAGTTGAAGACGATGGTGACCGATCCGGCGCGGGTGAGGCGGTCCGATCCCGGAAATCCGGATGTTTGCCCAGTGGGCGACCTGCACAAGATTTTCAGCTCCAGCGATACGATGGAGAAAGTGAATGTCGGCTGCCGATCGGCGGGGATCGGGTGCATCGAGTGCAAGAGTTGGGCGGCGGATGCGCTGGTGCAACTGTTGAGTCCCATGCAGGAGCGGCGCAAGAAATTCGAGGAGAATCCGCGGCTGGCTTGGGATATTCTTGAGGCTGGCAGCGAACGGGCGCGCCAGGTTGCCGCAAAGACGATGGACGGGGTGCGTGACGCAATGGGAATGTCGCTTGCATATGAGCCACCGGTGGTGAACGATGCCAAGTAGCATGCACAACAGAATTGTTGCGACGGACGGCGCGCCTGAGCCGCTTGCGCCGGTGCTAGTGGCGAATCGACCTGCGGCTTCAGCACGATCCGAAAAAAAAGAAGAGAGCGATTCTCCGTTTGCGGTTTCGGTCACGGATGTTTATGAAGGCCCGCTGGATTTGCTGCTCGATCTGATTCGCAAGCAAGACATCGATATTTACGACATTCCAATCGCCCGCATCACGGAACAGTATCTCGCTTACGTGGAAAAGATTCGCGAGCTGGATGTGAATGTTGCGGCCGATTTTATTTATATGGCTGCGGTTCTGATTCACATCAAGTCGAAGATGCTGTTGCCGCGTGATCCTTCGGCGAAGGCGGAGGAGTTGGAAGATCCGCGCACGGAGCTGGTGAACCGGCTCTTGGAGCACGAAAAGTTCAAGTCCGCGGCACAGATGCTTTTGCAGAAGCAGCAGATCGAAGACGCGGTGTTGACGAATCCGGCTCTGAAAGAATTCATGGATGCCGAAGGCACCGAACCTGAGATTGCGGCGGATGTGATCGACCTGGTGAAGACGTTCCAGCAAATTCTAGAGCGGGTGCGCACGCGGCCCGTGATCAATGTGGATGAAGAGACGGTCACGGTTGGCCAGATGATTGACTATCTTCGGCGGATGCTGGCGCTCGAATCACGGCCGATCCGTTTGAAACAACTTCTCATGCGCGTGCCTTCGCGGCACGCTCTGGTCTGCATGTTTCTCGCATTGCTCGAAATGGTACGGCTGCAGGCGATTCAGGTTCGGCAGGATCAGATGTTTGGCGAGATTGCCGTGCGCAAGCATATTGGGTTCGATGCCGTCATGGCGGAGCAGGCGGCTGTGAGGGATGATTGGAGATGAAAAAGCAGGGGTCAGGGGGTAGGGGTTAGGGATTCGTTGAACAAAGCCGCAGAGTTTTTCTGACCCCTATTCCCTATTCCCTGAATTTTCTTATGAGTTTGAAAGCTCAACTCGAAGCGATTATTTATGCGGCGGAGACGCCGATTACTTTTGAGCAGATATTTCAGCTCGTGAAAGCGTCTGTGATTGCCGACGGCGCGGCGGATGAGGCTGAGGTGAAGTCGCGCGTGCGGGCAACGCTGGAGGAATTGGTTGCTGACTACGGTGGCCCTGACCATGGCATTGAGATTCGGCAGGTGGCTGGCGGATATCGCATGTCGACCAAGCCTGAGCAGCACGAGATGGTGCGGAGTTTTGCTAAGAGTTTGAAGCCGCCGGTGCGACTCTCGCTCCCGGCTTTAGAAACGCTGGCTGTGATTGCTTATAAGCAACCGGCCACGGTGCCAGAGATCAGCGAGATTCGCGGGGTGGATTCGGGTGGTGTGATTGCAACTTTGCTCGAACGCAAACTGATTACTACCGCGGGGCGCAAGCAAGTGATTGGGCGTCCGATTCTTTACAAGACGACGAAGGAATTCCTGATGCGGTTTGGATTGAAGGACGTCAACGAGCTGCCCAGCATGGAAGAGTTCGAGAAGCTGGTGGCGGAGTCGTTTCAGAGTGAGTTGATTCCTGCGGAAGATGCGGCGCAGCCGGAACAGCACGATTCTACTCAGGTGGAAATCGCGGAGAGTTCTGATTTGAAATCCAGCGCCTAAAGGCGCAATCATCTTTGCGGAAGTTGCGGCATGGCTGGAGCCATGCCCTGATACGAATCAGACCGTACGAGTCGGACGCGCGAGTCGAGCCTACAAATCGAGCGTTCGAGTTGAGCGTACTTATCAACACCTCAATTTCTCGGATTGGAAGCATCCACACATGCCTGCTGAACGCCTACAAAAAATTATTGCCGCTGCTGGAGTTGCTTCCCGCCGCAAAGCCGAAGAACTGATCAGCGCGGGCCACGTTAAAGTGAATGGGACTGTGGTGACGGAATTGGGGACGAAGGCGGATCCCGATACCGATCACATTCGTGTGGATGGCAAGCTGCTGCAAGGCGCGCAAAATCACGTTTACCTGCTGCTGAATAAACCCAAAGGTTACGTCACTACTGTGAGCGATCCGGAGAAGCGGCCGACGGTGATGCAATTGATTCGGGGAGTGAAGAAGCGCGTGTATCCTGTGGGACGGCTCGATTATGCCAGCGAGGGGCTGCTGCTCTTGACTAACGATGGCGCGCTGGCGAACAAGTTGATGAAAGCGGCTTCGAATGTGCCGAAGACTTATGTGGTGAAAGTTGCGGGGGCTCCGAGCAATGAGGCGCTGGAGAAATTGCGCGGCGGAGTTTCGATTGAGACTGAGGGCGGCCGGCGGGTGCGGACTGCGCCGGCGGGCATTCGACTGATTAAAGAAGCGAACAATCCGTGGTACGAAGTGACTTTGATCGAAGGCCGCAATCGCGAGATTCGACGCATGTTTGAGAAGGTCGGGCATCACGTGGAGAAGATCAAGCGCGTGCGCTACGGGCCGCTGACGCTCGATGTTCCGCCTGGGGAGTTTCGCACGCTGACCTTGCAGGAAGTCGACCGCCTGCGCACCGCCTGCAACAAACCGGTGGCGGGAACGAAGCCTTCCGTGGCATGATGAGCGGCAATCATGAGCCGCTTCTTCGATATAGTTTCCAAGCCCGCCCGTAACCTGGGCACAATGAATGCTCCCAGCACGACGCCGGCGGCGCTGGAGCGCCGGTCACGCCTCATCAAGCTGGATTCCAATGAAAATCCTTTTGGTCCTTCGCCGCGCGTTGTAGATGCCATGCGGGCAGTGCTGAGCGCGGCGAACTTTTATCCTGACGACGATTGCAGCCAGTTGCGACAGGGTTTAGCCACGCATCATGGAGTGCCGGTGGAGCAGGTGCTGGTCACCGCGGGCTCAACCGGGATGCTGAGTTTGCTCTGCCAGACGCTGCTTGCGCCGGGACTGAATGCGGTGACGAGCGAGCGCTCATTCATTGTGTATTCGATGGCGGTGCAAGCGGCGGGCGGGCGTTTGGTCGAAGCGCCCATGCGTGCCGGCGAAGACAGCTTTGATCTCGACGCGATTCTTGCCGCCATCGACCCGAATACGCGCATTGTGTTTCTGCCCAACCCCAACAATCCCACGGGCACTATGCTGGACGCGACTGTGGTGGGGCGGTTTCTGGCGCAGGTTCCCGGCCATGTGGTTGTGGTTCTGGATGAGGCTTACTACGAGTTCGCGCTGGGCTTCGCGGCGCTGCGGCGAGTGGCGTACCCGAACTCGCTGGAGTATCTCCGCCAGGGTGCGAGCGTGGTTGTGCTGCGAACATTTTCGAAGGCGCATGGACTTGCCGCGTTGCGCGTGGGCTACGGTCTGGGTCCCGCGGAATTGCTGGGATACTGCGCTCGCATGCGCAACACGTTTTCGGTGTCGTCGGTCGCGCAGGCTGCTGCGCTCGAGGCCATCAGCGACTCCGAGCACATTCAGCGCGTGGTGGAGAATAATATTCTGCAGTCGCGGGTTCTTGCGCAGGGTTTGTCGGCGCTCGGTTATCGCGTGGTCCCAACTTCTGCTAATTTTTTGTTCTGCGATCTAGGCGAGGATGCTGCAGCCGTCGCTGCCCGTCTGCAGGATGAAGGAGTGGCCGTGCGTCCACTGCGGTCGTGGGGTGCGCCTAGTTGCATTCGCGTGATGATCGGCACGCCGGAGCAGAATCACGCGTTTCTCCAGGCGGCACGGACGATTGCAGGGTCGGGATCCAGAGGATCGCAAGCCACCCCAGCGATCACGTCAGCCGTGTAGCCTTCGAATTACTGCGATTTAGGTTGCGAAGTTTTGCCTCTTGACCCGGTTAGGGTGCTGACTCTCGTTTTAAGTATCGAGGGTTAATACCCTGCTGGAACGACTGCGTCTTCCGGATATCCCGGCATTCCAAACTCGGGAACGTCGAGACCTTCTTCTTCGACCTCCGGGGCAACGCGCATGCTCTTCACTTTATTGACGCACCAGAAGACTGCGTAAGTTGCGCCGAAAGCCCAGGCTGCGTAGAGAGTCGCTCCCATGAGTTGACACAAGAACTGGCGTGTGTCGCCATGGATTAAGCCGGTCACGCCTTGGCCCGCATGGCCCAAGTAACTGGTTGCGCCCACGCCGTTCCACCCGGCGCCGTAGACGCCGTCGGCGAAGATGCCGACGCTGACTGCGCCCAGCCATCCGCAATAGCCGTGAACGGAAATCGCGCCGCACGGATCGTCGATCTTGAGAACTCGTTCGTTGAAGAGAACGCCGAAGCAGACCACAATCCCTGCGAGCAGGCCGATGACTACAGACGCCGTGGGAGACACGAAGGCGCAGGGGGCTGTGATCGCGACTAATCCCGCCAGCATTCCGTTGCAGGCCATGGTAATGTCGGGTTTGCCGAAGAGCCAATACCATAGAAGCATCGCTGCGGCGGAGCCTGCGACGGCGGCGAGATTTGTATTCACGGCGACTACGGAGATGCGAAGGTCGGTGGCTCCGAGAGTGGAGCCGGGGTTAAAGCCCATCCACCCGAAGAGCAGAATGAACGTGCCGGAGACGACATAGACAATGTTATGGGCAGGGAAGACGCGAATCTTTCCTCCGGGGCCGTATTTGCCGAGACGCGGACCCAAGATAATTGCTAGCGCCATCGCGCAGAAGCCGCCGACGGCGTGCACTACGGTGGATCCGGCGAAGTCCACATAGCCGTGGCCGAGGTTTAGCGTGGAGCCGACTTGCGAGAGCCAGCCTCCGCCCCAGGTCCAGCAGCCGGAGATGGGATAGAGGATTGCGCCGATGAAAAGTTCACAGAGCAGAAATGCCCAGAAGGTAATGCGCTCGCAGACGGCGCCGACGATGATGTAGCCGGCGGTTTCCATGAACACGACTTCGAATAAAGTTAAACAGTTGCTGGCGCTGTCGTAGGCTGGGCCGACTAGAAAAAATCCTTTGCCGCCGACGAAGCCCCACTGGCCGCTGCCGATCAGAAAATGATTGAGTGTGGGAGTGCCGCCGAGGTTGACGGGCGCGGCGTTGATGGCGACGGCTCCGAACTGGAATGCGTATCCCACGGCGTAGTAAGCGAGGAAGGCGAAAACGTAGGCCGCGAAATTCAGCATCATCAAGTGGGCGGCATTTTTCTTGCGCACTAACCCGCAGGTGAGCAGGGCGAAACCTGCCTGCATGAAGAGGACTAGGTAGCCGGTATTCAGGGTCCAGGCGAAATTTGTCGCTACGCGGACGTGGCCTACGCTGTCGGCGAGCTTTACAGCTAGCGGTTCTTTCGCCACCTGGGCTTGATAGTCGTCGAATGCTTTCTTGTTTGCGGCGTAGTCTGGAGCGGTTTTGTCTGTGGGCTCGGTGACCACGAAAGAATTGCCGGCGGCGTCCACTGCATTGGTCTTGTCACCGGTGGCTGTGCCGGAGGGATCGGGCTTGGGCGCATCGTCGGCAAAGCATCGTGTGGAGAGCGCGGTCAACAATCCTGAGGCTAGAAGAATGACGGCGCAGGCCGACAAGAATGACGCACGCAGGGAGCGGCTGTGCGGTGGTTTTATCATTTCTGGTTGCTCCTGTTTATGAAGGGTGGGCAATTCTTAGAGGGGTGGGCGTCGACGGCACCGGCAGCAGCGCATGCCGACACGAACGAATTACTCACACAGCGCGAATGACCGTGGGCGGACTCCTCCATCAGTGTTGGTGGCCTACGAATCGGATTCAAGCGTATCGCAGAAGATAAAGGCAGGCTTCCAGTGAGTCCAATTCATATTTCTTATGGGGGCTATCAGGCGCGTCGATAACGTGGAGGAGTTCTATCCGGCGGATACCGCGACCCTCGCGGCTCCGTACAGTCCTGCATCGCTGCCCAGCAGGGCGCGGGTGATGATGGTTTTTCGTTCGGTGCGGCTTTCGGTTTGGGCCGCTGCGCCTTCTTTTCCTCGAGCATCGCTGCTCAGCGGATCGGTGGGAGCCGTGGCCGCGTAGACTAGCGAACGTTCGCGCAGTTCCTCGAACATGTTGGGAGCGAAAGCATCCCACGCGCTCGAAACGCCTCCGCCGATTACGAACATATCTAGATTCAAGACGTTGATCAGGCCGGCTAGAAGTATGCCAAGGTAGCGGCCGAAGCTGCGGAAGATGCGGCGGGCGTGCTCGTCTCCTTGGATCGCGAGGTTGTAGATGGACCTCGCGCCGAATTCAGGGTCAGACGATGCGGCTTGAGCCAGCGATGGGGCTTCGCCGCTGGCGATCGCTTCGCGGGCCATGCGCATAATCGCGGTCGCGGAAGCGTACTGCTCGGCGCATCCGTGATTACCGCAGCCGCAGGGACGGCCTTCAGGCTCGACAGTGACGTGGCCGAACTCTCCTGCCATGCCGTTCATACCGTGCCAAATCTTTCCGGCGAGAACGATGCCTCCGCCGATTCCGGTGCCGAGCGTGACCGCCGCAACGTTCGGAACGCCTCGGGCAGCGCCTAGCCACTGTTCGCCGAGTGCGGCTACGTTGGCGTCATTTTCGAGGACGACCGGGGCACCTAGGCGGCGCTCGATCTCGGCGCGCACCGGATATTCTTCCCAGCCAGGAAGATTCGCCGACTTGCGCAGCATTCCGGTTTGCATGTCGATGATGCCGGGGATGCCGATGCCTGCGCCAAGAAGTCTTCCCGTTGCTTTGTATTTAGCGGAGAGACGCTGGATGGCGTCGCACATTTCGTTGATGACCTGGTCGCGGCCGAGAATGACTTTGGTCCCGAGGGTGACTTTTTCGAGAAGCTGTCCTTCTGCGCTCACGGCGGCAATGCGAAGGTTGGTGCCTCCGAGGTCGACTCCGATGGAGAAATCAGGCATTGAGGAGAAGATTATCAGAAGTGCGCGGGAGGGTGCTGATTGTTGATTAGAGCACGGTTAATCGATATCCGCCTCTGTGATGGAAACGCCTTGCGAGGCCGCCGGTGCGCGAGCAGGTGAGGGGTCCTTCGACTCCGCGGTGCTTCGCTTTGCGAAGCCCCGCTCCACTCAGGATGACACGTGGGAGGAGCTTACTTCTGGCACTTCGGGCAGTAGTGGCTGCTGCGGCCGGCGATTACTATGCGCTTGATGGGCGTTTTGCAGACTAGGCAGGGCTCGCCTTCGCGGCCATAGACGCGGTGTTGCAGTTGAAAGAAGCCAGCTTCGCCGTCGGCGTCAACGTAGTCTGAGATAGACGAGCCGCCGAGCGCAATTGCCTCCTGCAGAACTTCTTTCACTGACACTAGCAGCTTGGATAGTTGGTCGCGAGTGATGGTGGAGGCGCGGCGGCGCGGGCGAATTCCGGCACGGAACAAAGATTCGTCGGCATAAATGTTGCCTACGCCGCGCAGCAGCTTTTGATTGAGCAGCGCACTTTTGATGGGAGTCTTGCGGCCACGAATTAACGCTACGAAACGGTCGAGATCGGCTTCCAGCGGCTCAATGCCGCCGGCGTCGAAGTCGCCGGCGCGGGCGACGCTGAGCCGTCCGAAGCGGCGGGGATCGACAAAGCGCAGTTCCATGCCTGAGGCCAACTTCAGAATCGCGTGCGTGTGCTTGAGAATATCGGCTTGCGGTTCGCAGACCTGCAGGCGTCCGGTCATGCCCAGGTGAACGATCCACTGCGCTTGCGTGGGTGGTGTCTTCTTTTGTTTTTGTTCGAGGTCAAACACGATGTGCTTGCCCATGCGCCGCACGGTCGCGATTCGGCTGTGCTCAAGCGTTGCGGCGATTTCGCGCGCTGAAGATTTTAGCGGTTCCGGCTTGCGTCCCAGCCAGATGGATTCGATCACATCGCCGGAGACGCGGCGTGCTAATCCGCGGGCAATGGTTTCTACTTCGGGGAGTTCCGGCATGACTCCAGTCTACAGCGGAGGGAGGTACAGCAACGACCAAACGTTTCACCGCCGAGAACGCGGAGCTCGCCGAGATTTCTATCTCTTGCTTTCTCGGCGCACTCGGCGTGCTCGGCGGTGAATAAGACTTGTTGGGAAGATGATTAATCTTTGAGCGGCACGACGGTCTGGCCGTCGCGGCAGAGGGTTGCGACTTTTTGTAGATCGCCGTTGGCCTGCGGCAGGGTCATCACCGGTCCGTAACAGTAGACCGCGTGGCCGCTGGCGGCAAAATACCAGCGTCCGCCCTTGGAGTGCTGCTCCACATGTCCCGATGGATGGCGCACAGGCTGAGCTGGCTTTGCAGCGGTCAGACTCAACATCAAGGCTAGGGTCAGAACCTTCATGGTCGCCAAATTTTCCGAACTCGCCCTGGGAGACGGGTTCCTTACTTCGTTTACTGCTTTCTTTTTACTTAGCTGCGCACTAAATCGAATTCAAAGACCGACGCCGGTCTACCAAGTCCGAGGCGGGCTCGGGAGGGAGCTGGCGCCCGGGCTTGGCAGTCTTGCCGATCCGGCTTTGCGAACGGTGTTGCGGTGCTACCTGGGTTGACGGAGTTTGGGTTGACCGATTCTGGGTTGACGGGGTCTGCGCTGAATGCTCCTGGGTCGTCGGAGCCTGGGTCGTCGGAGCTTGGGTCGTCGGAGCCTGAGTTTGCGTGCGCGTCTTCGCTTCTGATTGTGCCGTCTGCTGATCGCCTATGGCCTTGCCTCTCTCAGACCACAGAGCGGAGCTGTCACGGCTTAGAACCTTGATTAGATTGCGTTGCGATTGGATGACCGAGCCTTGCTCGACGATGAGCAGGGTCATCAATCCGTAGGAGAGCACGAACAGAACTGTGAGCAGAGGCAAAAGGCTCCGCTTCTTCGTTGTAACCGCGATCGGCATCACTGATGTGTAACCAAACTCAGTCGTCAAGTGGCACCCCAGCCTTGGCCAGAACTGCGCCGGCAGATTAGAGGATTGCAGCTTGTCAGCCAATAGTGGGCGTGGCGGGAAGATACTGAATTTACTTGGGTTAGCGGGATATGGGAGGCGTGGCTTGCGGGACGCAAGTGCAACTCAATGCACATATTGAGCAGGGAAGCGTTGCTGGGACGGATGGAACTTTCGTCTTCAGAGGGCTACTTGAAGGGAATCGCCGTCTGGTGCGAGACCCATCCGACACTCGGCACTGAGTCCCAGAACATTCTTACGGATGGAATGTACTTGGTCATGCTTCCAGTAGGCGCGGTGCGGCTGAACACTTGGAATCGCCAATTCAGTACGTCCGCGACGTAGATCGTTTGATCTGCTCCCATCGCCATGAAGTGGCCCCATGCCATTTGGCCGGGCATGTGGCCAGGTTCGCCAAAGGCGCCGAGGATTTTGCCGTTCTGATCGAGTTCAATGATCCGGTCGTACCCACCATCGACCATCCAAACGTGTTGGTCCGGAGTAATCCACAGGCCGTAGGGATAGCCAATATCAGTCCATTGCTGGATGAATTTGCCTTCTGAATCAAAGATCTGGATGCGCTGGTTTTCGCGGTCACCAACGTACACTCGGCCTTGGTTGTCGACGGCAACCGTGTGAGGCAGATTAAATTCGCCGGGGCCAGTTCCGTATTTTCCCCAGGCCTTGAGGTAGTTACCGTTGCGGTCGAACTTCACGATTCGTGAATTGCCATAGCCATCCGCGACGTAGATGTCGCCATTCTTGGCGAACGCTACATCGGCGGGCTTGTTGAACAGCCAGTTGGCCTCGGCACCGGTGTTGATTCGTCCCAAGACGAGCAGAACATTTCCCGTGGGATCGAGCTTGAGCACGAGGTGGCTGCCGTCATCGGTCGTCCAAAGATTGTCGTCCGCGTCGATGCGCAAGCCGTGAGGGTGAGAGAAAAGTCCGTCGCCAATACTTTGAATGAAATTGCCCTTCGCGTCGTATTCCGCGAGCATGGGTTTGGTTCGTTGAAAGAGAAATATGTGCCCCTTGGAATTTACCGCGACTCCAGAGGCTTCGCCGGCAACCGTCCCCTTCGGAAACTTGAAGAAGTTCGGCATGACACGATAAGGAAGTTCGGGAACGGCTTGAAATGCATGAGGCTTAACAGCAGTCTCCTGCGCCACGGCCAGAAGCGGCATGAGCGCAATGCATGCAAGCGCGATTTCAAGCGATGTTTTCATGTTCCTATTTGCCACCCAGCAAGAGTTTGGCGATGGTAGCCAGTTGCATGTTCGACGTGCCCTCGTAGATCTTGCCGATCTTGGCGTCGCGCCAGTATTTCTCGACGGGATAATCTTTGGTGAAGCCGTAGCCGCCGTAGATTTCGATAGCGAGCGAGGTCACGCGCTCGGCCACCTGCGAGGCGAACAGCTTGGTCATCGCAGCTTCTTTGACGAAGTTCGCGCCGGCATCTTTCATGCGGGCCGCGTTGTAGACCATGAGGCGGGCGGCTTCGATCTCGGTTGCCATTTGCGCGATCTGGAATTGGATTCCTTGAAACTCTGCGATTGCCTTGCCGAACTGCTTGCGCTCGACGGCGTACTTGGCGGCGAATTCCCAGGCCCCGCGCGCCACGCCTAGCATCTGCGCGCCGATGCCGATGCGGCCTTCGTTCAGAGTTTCGATTGCGATCTTGTAGCCTTTGCCCGGCTCGCCAATCACGTTTTCTTTAGAGACCTTGCAATCTTCGAGAATCAGTTCGCAGGTGGAAGAGGCGCGAATGCCGAGCTTGTCTTCCTTCTTGCCGACACTGAATCCCGGGAAATCTTTTTCGATGAGGAATGCGGTGATGCCTTTGTATCCTGCAGCGGAGTCGAGAGTGGCGAACAGGACGAAGAGTCCGGCTTCTTTGCCGTTGGTGATCCACAGTTTGCGGCCGTTAAGAACGTAGTCGCTGCCCTTGAGTTCGGCGCGGGTTTGCAGTGCAAAGGCATCGGAGCCGGAGCCAGCTTCGCTCAACGCGTAGGCGCCGCACGTGTCTGTCGCCATCTTCGGCAGGTAGCGCTTCTTCTGCTCAGCATTGCCCCAGCGCAAGAGCGCATTGTTGACCAGCGTGTTTTGTACATCGACCACTACGCCCGCGGATGCATCGACGCGTGACAATTCCTCGACTGCAAGAATCGCTTCGAAGAACTTGGCGCCGCTTCCGCCGTATTGCTCTGGGATTTCGATGCCCATGATTCCAAGCTGGAAGAATTCTTGGATGAGATCTTTGTTGAAGATCCCTTTCTCGTCCATCTCTTTAACGTGCGGACGGATTCTTTCGTCGGCAAACTGGCGGATGTTGTCGCGGAAGAGGATTTCGTCTTCGGTGAGCGTGGTCAGCGGCGTTGGAACGGCGGCTTGCAGCGTGGTCTCGGGCATATGAATACCTTCAGCATCGAATGGCAAACATCAAATTCTAGCAGAGTGGAGCGTGAAGGCTGTGTTTTGAAAACCTTAAACACAGAGGACACAGGGGTTCACAGGATAGAAGTCTTCAGCCGCGGCGCGAATGTACCAGCTTTAGCGTGTCCGCCTGCAGAATGCGCTGGATCTGATTGCGCGCGTGCACTGACCACGGGCCCGTCGTATCAAGCTTCACATAAGCTTGCCAGTGCTTCAGCGCCTTGCGCGGCTCGCGGGTTTTTTCGTAGGCGAGCGCGAGGTTGTAATGCGCGTCGGCGTAGGTGGGGGCGAGTTGGATCGCCATCTTGTAGGTCTGGATCGCCTCTTGCACGCGTCCAGTCTCGTCGAGAACGTTGCCCAGATCGAAATAGGCCAGCGCATAGCGAGGATCGGCCTGCAGCGCAGCACGATAGTGTTTCTCCGCCAGAGTGAAATCCTGGCGATTGTAGTGCAAGGTTCCCAGGTTGATGTGCGCGGCCGCGTGCTCCGATTGAAACTCGAGTACTTTCTGATATGCAGCCAGCGCTTCGGTCTGCGTGGCCGGATCTTCTTCGAGCGCAATGCCGCGCGCAAACCACATGGCAGCTTCGTTCTCTTGCGACCCCGGCTCAGGCGTAGGAATCGGCGTGCTGGTGACGACTTTTTCTCTTGACGTGAAGTCCATCACGAACTGTCCCGCGATCGGCTCCAGCAGACGGCCTTCGTGACGGAACGCGACGCGGCGATTGTTAGTCGATGAAGCTCCGGCATCGAGCAGAGGATTGCCCATGCCCGACGCCTGCTTCTGCATGGCTTCGAGCGATTGCCTGATCACGGCGGGCCGCACGCGCATGGCGCACAGGTCGCGAACTTTCTTGATCTTGAGAAGGTCGGAAAAAGAATAAGCCGGACAGGCCGCAATCAGCCCTGCTCGCTCCCAGTTCGCCAACTGGCGCGGCGTGAGGTGCAGTATTCTAAGTAAATCGGCTCGACTGTACACAACGAATAGATGTCTTGCGCGTGGGGCCGCGCAAGTACGTCCCCGAAGACATTATCCAGAACTTGCGGTGGAAAACGCAACTGCAAACGGCTGTGGAAATCTGTGGAGAACCTGGTTGATTTACATGCAACGGAAATGGTGCAAACCAAGATTCCTCGCTTTGCTCGGAATGACAAAGTTTTTAGGACATTCCATGGCCGCCGGATTTGTCATTCCGAGCGAAGCGAGGAATCTTGGGTTTCGCCTACACTACCACTGCTGCCTGATACTCCTCGTACGTGCCTTTGAAGTCGGTGAGTTTGTGATCGCTTTCGAAGTGCCAGATGCGGGTTGCGACTTCGTCGATCAAATCGTGATCGTGGCTCACCAGGAAGACAGTCCCTTGATAGCGCTGCAAGGAAATGTTCAGCGCATTGATGGCTTCAAGATCGAGGTGGTTCGTGGGCTCATCGAGCACGAGCACGTTCGGCTTCTGCAGCATCAGCTTGCAGAAGAGCAGCCGGGCTGCTTCGCCGCCGGAAAGAACGTTGGTGGATTTCGTCGCTTCATCGCGTTGGAAAAGCATTTGCCCAAGCAGGCCGCGAATTTCCTCGCCGACCGCTGCCGGGTTCCACTGGTGCAGCCATTCCAGCACCGTGGTTCCGCCTTCGATCAGGCTGCGATGGTCCTGGGCGAAATATCCAATCGACGCTTCGTGTCCCCAGATCACTTTTCCGGAATCGACGAAAGGCCCATCGTAGCCGCTGGTCTTGCGCAACTCAGCTTCGGGTGTGGTCGGAGAATTTGCCAGCAGGGAATTCACAAGCGTAGTCTTGCCAGCTCCGTTGCGGCCCATCAGTGCGATTCTTTCGCCGCGCGTAATGCTGGCGGTGAAGTCGCGAATGACAGTCTTGTCCCCGTAGGCTTTGCTCAGATGCTCGATTTCCAGAAGGTGCTTGCCCGAAGGCCGCTTCTGCTCGAACTTAATGTAAGGCCGCGCAATGTTCGACTTTGCCAGTTCGGTCACCTGCAACCGCTCCACTTCTTTGCGCCGCGACTGCACCTGGCTTGACCGCGTGCCGGCGGAGAAGCGCGCGATGAATTCGTTCAACTGCGCAATCTTTTTTTCTCGCTGCGCGTTCTGCGATTCAACCTGCGACCTCACCTGGGTTTTGGCAAGAACCATTTCGTCGTACGATCCCGTGTAGGTGATGATGGTCTCGTAATCGATGTCGGCAATGTGCGTGCAGATGCTGTTGAGAAAATGGCGATCGTGCGATATCGCGATAACGACGCCGTCGTAGACATTCAGAAATCCCTGCAGCCAGTGGATCGAATCCAAGTCGAGGTTGTTCGTAGGCTCATCGAGCAGCAACGCCTGCGGATGCCCGAACAACGCCTGCGCCAGCAGCACGCGAACTTTCTGCCCGCCCTGCAGTTCGCTCATCTTACGCGAATGCACTTCTTCGGGAATATCCAGGCCATCGAGCAAGATCGCCGCGTCGCTTTCGGCGGTGTAACCGTCTTCTTCGCCAACGATCCCTTCAAGTTCACCCAGCTTCATGCCGTCTTCGTCCGTCATGTCGTGCTTGGCATAAATTCCGTCGCGCTCCTGCATCGCTGCCCACAGGCGTTTGTTGCCCATGATGACCGTGTCAATCGCGGTGTAGGCGTCGAAGGCAAACTGATCCTGGCTCAACACTCCGAGCTTGCGCGGACGGACGACCGTTCCTTTTTGCGGCTCGAGTTCACCGCTCAGCAGCTTCATAAACGTAGATTTGCCCGAGCCGTTGGGTCCGGTGAGGCCGTAGCGCTTGCCCGCCGTAAACGCCACGGAGACTTCATCAAACAGAATTTTGGCGCCGTAGCGCATGGAAACATTGCTGACTGAAAGCATGATTTCTGATTTCTCTTCTTCGCTTCTTCAGGGAAGCTTCGTCGGAATACTGCGGGGAACTGTAGAACAGGACTCATGATGCGAAGGGCGGAATATGCCGAACCGCAACCACGTCCTTTCGAATATTGATTTTACAGTGTTCGGGTTTATATTCCAAGCGAAGTGGAGGTAATCGAAAGATGGCAAAACTGACTCTAGTGGGCGGTGGGGGTAGAACTCCGCGCGTAACTGGGCATTGGAAAGGAAAGATCGCCATTGTTTTATTGGCCGCGGGTGCACTCTTATATGCGTTTTTGGATATGCGGCTGGTAAAACGAGCGGCGTACGACAATCAGCGGTCTCTCGTATCCGCGAACTCGCGGCTGGCTAGAGAAGTTCAAGACCTTATCCGAGAGATGAACGATTGGAAAAAACGAGCCCAGGCTGCGGAAAGCACTCCAGCAAAATCGGCAACAATATCCCGCCGCAAATCGCCAAAATCGATGAGCGAGGATTTTCACGCGCTGGCGGGCGATGTGCTCGACTTCCAAGGCAACCGGCTCAGAGGTGTACCCGTTATTATTGTCGGTGGCCAGCCAGACCTCATGCGACAAACCATGGAAGAGTCAAATAGCTACAACCAGCAAGCCATCATGGACTTCCTGAAGCGGTTCGGTAGTCCCATCGAATCCGTTATGCGACGAGCCAAGCCGTACGGGCTCGATATCTCCCGGCTGCAGAGACACATTATCGACCTAAACAGCATTCAGATGATGAGGTTAATAGCGAACGACGTGAACGACCTGGCGGACCAACTAGACCATGGCAATCTTGTCAGTGCCAACGGCGGAGCGCAGAAGGCGCTAAGTCTCAATCCGTAGCAGCGCGTCGATCTTCTGCGACGGCCGCTTCATGCGCTTGCGTCCCACGGATCGACAAGAGTCGCTGAAAGATCATCAAAGTGCGAAATGTTGCGCGTCGCCAACGCGGCACGACGGGCCAGAACGATTCCCGCAATCATCGTGTCGCGATCTTCGCGTGGACGGCCTTGCACTTTTCGAGAAGCCATCAAGGCGCTTGCGTGTTCTGCGGATTCAACATCGAAGGAGGCGATCCGGTGGTCAATCTCCTCTAAGAGAGTCTCGAATCCTTGCGCGTAAACATCGCGCCGTTTCCCGCTGGGCATGATTTGCAGTCCGAAGCGTATTTCCAACACGGTGACTGAAGTCGTCCAGATCGAAGATCGGGCTTGGCGGTCAAGCCACGCGATTACTCTTTCCTCCGGTCTGGGGCGCATCAGTTCGGAGACTACGTTGCTATCGAGAATGATCATTCCTCAAAGATAGGAGGCTTAATCTCGAAGTGTAATTCTTCAATCTTGAAATCTGGACCGCCCTTGGGGAAGAGTTTCGCAAGTTCCGTACCTAGTCCGCCTGCGGGAGAGTTTTCTTCCTTATGCACCGCAGCGCGGAGGATATCGCGGACTTCTTCTTCCATGCTGCGGCCATTGCGCTTGGCGCGGCGTTGCAGGCGCGCTTTTACCCCGTTTTCGATATTCCGCACAACAAGCTGAGCCATGATTGTTGCCCTAAGCCACGATATCATGATATCACATAGCATGATATCGTCCTAGCATTAGTGTCCCCCGCTCAACTCCCTGACAATCGCGCCCACAAACTGCTTGGCGTCGCCGAAGAGCATCAGCGTGTTGTCGAGGTAGTAGAGAGGATTGTCGATTCCCGCAAAACCAGGACTCATGCCGCGCTTGATCACCATTACCGTGTGAGCCTTATCGACATCAAGAATCGGCATGCCGAAGATGGGGCTGGATTGGTCGCTGCGCGCGGCGGGGTTGGTGACGTCGTTCGCTCCGATCACCAGGGCCACGTCGGTTTGCGGGAAGTCGCCGTTGATCTCATCCATCTCGATGAGACGATCGTAAGGGATGTCGGCCTCGGCCAGCAGAACATTCATGTGGCCGGGCATGCGTCCTGCGACGGGATGAATGGCGAAGCGAACGTCGATTCCTTTTTTGGTGAGGATGTCATAGAGTTCGCGCACTTTATGCTGCGCCTGCGCCACCGCCATTCCGTAACCGGGGACGATTACTACTTTATTCGCGGCCGACAAAATCGCGGCCGATTCTTCGGCCGTGGCGCTGTGCACAGGTTTGGCTTCGGCTCCGCCGGAAGCCGCGGCCTGCACTTGGCCGAAGGCTCCGAATAGTACGTTAGTGAACGACCGGTTCATCGCCTTCGACATGATGACCGAGAGAATTAATCCAGAAGATCCGTCGAGTGCGCCGGCGATGATCAGCAGCTTATTTTGCAGGACGAAACCCATGGCGGCTGCGGACAGTCCAGCGTAGCCGTTCAGCAGCGAGATAACAGTCGGCATATCGGCACCGCCGATGGGGATCACGAGCAGAACGCCGAAGACGACCGAAATGCCCAAGATCAGCGGGAACAGATAACTTGCTTCCGGGTGCAGCACCAGATAGACCGCGCTGACTACAGCGACGCCGAACAGTAGAAAGTTGACGAGGTTCTGTCCTTTATAAGTGATAGGCCGCTGCGGGAGGATTTCTTGCAGCTTGCCCGCGGCCATCAGACTTCCGGTAAATGTCAGCCCTCCGAGAATCACTTCCATTGAGAGCACTGACATCATGAATCTCGGAACGTTCGGAGTGCGCAGATAAAACTCCGCCGTACCGACCAGTGTGACGCATAAAGCGCCGAAGGCATGGCTGAGCGCAGTCCGCTGCGGCACCGCGGTCATCTGCACCATGCCGAGCGGAATGCCGATGCCGCTGCCCAGCACCAGGCCGACGGCAATCCACTTGTAGTCGATGATGCCGTGGTGCAGCAACGTGCCAGCGATGGCCAGCAGCATTCCAATTTCACCCGCCCAAATTCCATGGCGAGCGGTTTTCGGCGAACTCATCCACTTCAGCGAGAAAATAAACAGGGCGCTGGCGATCAGATAGATCGCTTCAATCACGTACTGGCTTCCGGCGAACTGGTTCATGGTTTACTCAATGACGCTTGTTAATGTCTTGCGCGATCTGATTTTCGCGACTTACTTGTTCGGACGGCTGCTCTTGAACATCTTCAGCATGCGGTCAGTAATAAAGAATCCACCGACCACATTGCTGGTGGCAGCGACAATGGCGATTGTGCCCAGCACGGTCGCGAACGTGCTCTTGCGCTCGCCCACCATCACGATCGCTCCGATGACGGCAATGGCGTCGAGCGCATTCGTAAGCGACATCAGCGGTGTGTGCAGCAGGGGCGAAACGTGGCGGATGACTTCAAAGCCAATGAAGCAGGCCAGCATAAAAATGAATAGCGAATCGATCAGGTTGTCGCCCATTGGGATCTCCAATCAGTTCTCGGTTCTCAGTTCTCAGCAAAAATCACGCGTGAAAATTATCCTGCCGTTACTAGCGCCGGCAGCTTGAAAAACTCCCGCACCCTTGTATTTACAACTTCTCCGCCACTCGTGACCATCGTCTCGCGGATAATCTCGTCTTGCAGATTAAGTTGCAGCTTGCCGTCTTTCACCATGTAGGCAAGAAACGTGGCGACGTTGCGGGCATACATCTGGCTGGCATGGTAGGGGACGCTGCTGGCCAGATTGATGGCGCCGATAATCGAGACGCCGTGTTCCACAACGGTTTCTCCCACGTGAGTGAGTTCGCAATTCCCGCCACGCTCGGAGGCGAGATCGACGATCACTGAGCCGGGCGCCATCCCTTTCACCATGTCTGCGGTGATCAGCACTGGCGATTTCTTGCCGGGAATCACAGCGGCAGTGATGACTACATCGCTCTCTGCAACCACGCGAGTGAGCAGTTCGCGCTGCCGCGCGTAGAAATTCTCATCCTGAGCGGTGCCGTAACCGCGGGCATCCTGCGCGTCTTTGGCCTCGATCGGCAATTCGACGAAGCGGCCGCCAAGGCTCTGCACCTGCTCTTTCGAGGCAGCCCGCATGTCATACGCGGACGCCACGGCGCCCAGCCTGCGCGCTGTAGAGATGGCTTGCAGTCCCGCCACTCCGGCGCCGATGACGAATACACGAGCCGGTGTGATGGTGCCCGCGGCCGTCGTCATCATGGGGAAGATTCTGATGGATGTTTCAGCAGCGATGAGCACCGCTTTGTAGCCGCAGATCGTCCCCATGGAGGAAAGTGCATCCATGCTTTGTGCGCGGGTTGTGCGCGGCACCAGTTCAACGGAAAACGAAGTCACACCGGCCGCTGCAATCTGCTGAATTATTTCAGCAGAACCGAAAGGCCGCAGAAACCCAATCAGCAACTGATCGCGACGAAGCAGGGGAAGGTCAGCCTTGCCGGTAACGTCATTCGACCCATAGCAAAGCACCTGCACAATAATGTCAGCGGCCGCGAACACAGCGGCTCGATCGGAAAGAATCTTTCCGCCCTTCTCGACATAAACCGAATCAGGATAGCCCGCTCTCTCGCCAGCGCCTGATTCCACAACCACATCGAGGCCGGCCTTGGCGAGAATGGGAATGACCGCGGGAACAAGCGCAACGCGCCGCTCGCCCGGATAGCTTTCCTTCGGAACTCCGACAATCACGCGGTTATCCTTTCCACCGGGGAATACTACTGAACCGAGGGCGCTTCCACTGTGACACTCGTCACATGGTAATCGAACCAGCGGCCAACGGACTCAAAACAGTAGCAGAAAGGCAGGGCACTGAAAAGTACGTGGATGGGAAGGCAACATTTTAACTTGGCGGCCACTGCCCCAGTAGCGCCGGCAAAGATGCCGGCGCTACCATGACAAGCGACTGGCTTTCATTTTCTAGACGCTACTGTTGTGGTGGTGGATTCTGCTGGCCAGAGTTGGGCGGGCCTCCGTGATGGTTTTGCATCCAATGCTCACGATTGGCTTGCATCTTGTCCCATTTTTGCTGTTGGTCCGAGTCAAGGAGGCCGCGAATCTGGTCGTCAGTATTCTTGCGAATCTCCATCATCTTGCTGCGGCGATCCTGCTGCGAAAGAGAAGTGTCCTGGTGCAGGTTCTCCATCTGTGAGTGTTCGGAGTCAAGCGCTTCCCGCACTTTAGTTTGCTGATCAGAGGTCAGTTTGAGATGTTCGGTCAGTTCACGAGTCCGCTCGGCAGGATCTGGCGGGCCGTGATGCCGTCCACCATCATTCTGCGCGGAGGGGGATGGCTGATCGTTGGGGGTGGGGCTACTTTGCGCCGTCGCGAAAGGTGCTGCAATCGCGATCAAGCCGCTCGCGACAAGCACGAGCATGTATTGCTTCAACATGGGGGAAAACTCCTTTAATTTGAGAAAATCTCTCTAGCTATGTATGAATGGAGTTTCGCGCACAGGGTTGCGCAAGAAACAGGATTCCGGCAATCTTTGCACAACTTTACGATGGCCGGCTCGATTCGGACCGACGCTTTACTGCAATGCCGATTGGGTCAGCTTCACCGCGCAATACGGATTTGCCGATCCGCCGGCCACGCCAGACGGGCACTTTTGGCCGCTGACATCTCCAACCGCCAGTGTCGAGAAGTAAATATTGTCCCCGCCATTCGACACCTGATTGTCGATCACGATCCCGCTGGTGCCTCCGAGAGCTTTCGGAGTCGTTACGCAAGTAGAGGTCGGTGCGCCGGTACAGACGGGTGCAGCTAACGACGTTGTAATCGTCGAACTCTCGAGAAATCCATCAGTCAATCCCACGCCGAAGAATAAGCGATCCGCCGTGCCATCGAAGAACTCGGTCAGAGGCGAACACTCGTCCCCTTTTGTGTTGTTCACCTGAAAGCTGGAAGTGGGCGCGGTGCCGTTATTGAGCACACCGGCAGTAAAGGGGAACATGTACATCTCAGCAGGCGCTGGTGTGCCCCCACTGTTTACAAACCCGCACGCAATCATGTGCCCCGATGCCGACCCATTCAACCAGAACGCATTATCAAACGTTCCCGAGTGTACGTTTTTTCCGGTGCAGTCTCCGTCTCCGCTGGCCGATCCCAAGTCCACGGTATTGCTGGTTGTGAGCGTGGAGGAACTTGTGAAGGTTGCCGGAAGCTGGCTGACAGCGCCGCCGATGCCCAGCACAACACTGCATCCGGTAAAGGCGAATACCTGGTCAGTGCCGGGATTTGCGGGATCGGCGACCGCGATCGGCGGATCCACGATTCCAGTTCCGGCCCCGTGCGTCGCCCAGCCCACCTCGACCTGCGCCGCGTAAGTGCCACCGGGACTGCTCAGGCTGACCGAGTATAGATAGCCCTCGCCGTCTCCAACAAAAATCAATCCTGCCCTATCGTCGACAACCGGAGCGGTCAGTACCGCGTCGGTCTGAGTCGACACCGTAACCGGCCATCCTCCGGTGGTGACCAGCGCCGGCGCGCCGCCGCCGAATACCGGGGTGATCTTATAAAGCAATCCATTGTCGGCCCCTACGTAGGCCGTATCGGTGTTGTAGTCGACCCAGGGCGAGGAAATGGAATCGGTCGCGCTGGTTTGGATGGTGAGGGTCGTCATGCAACCCGGAGTGGTCGGCTTGGTGCATGAAGTCGGCGTCTGCGGACTCAACACCGTGCCATCTTGCGTTGGCGGAGCCGGAATCGGATTCGGCAGCACGAGAACGTGGAAGTACGATCCGTTGTTCGTGCTCTCTACGAAGGCCACCTTGGTTCCGTCTTCCGAGATTTCCGGAGAGGTTTTGATCTGTCCACCTCCGCCTCCCGCTTGCGTCACCGTGTTGTAGGCGAACGCCACCCAGGGCGCGCCACTATTGCAGTCGAGAGTGCCGCTCGTATACAGGTTGTTGATGCCGACCAAGTTGGCCTGCGTGCCTCCAGTTACCGTGAGCCCGAACACAATGTAGTCGGCGTTGCAATTGTCCTTCGTGATGCTGAACTGATATTTCGCCGGAAATTGGTTCTGCGGCACGTATCCTTTCTCGAGCGAAACGGCCCAGTCGATCTTCATTGGGTGTTTGGTCTCGGGCTCTCCAGGCTCTCTGCGGCGGAGACGGTCCACGGCGGCTTGCCGTTGCATCATGCTGTAAACACTACGGGGATCAGGCTTTCCGGCGGTCAGAACATCTTCGGCTTGCACGCCCAGCATCAGCAGGTGCTGCGAACTCCAGTCCTGCAGATATCCCACGTGCGTTTGTTCGAGGCTCGCGTCATCTGCCGCGGTTCTCTCGATCTGTGTCTGCCCGGAAAGTGGAAGTCCCAACAATAGTGTCCCAGCCGCCACAAAGCACCAACGGAATGCATGCCCTCGCATCGTGTTTCTCCTGAAGACTCCCGGCATTAAGCCATTCTTATTTTCGCGCATTTTTGGAATGTAGGTGCTTACTTTCGTAACCTAACATTCTTTACCGGCTGGCTTCGGCCGGCGCCTATCAAGCGTGCGCGCTTATCCCAACCAATGCTTCAGGTGAACCTGTCTCTACTGGAAACGGGCCGTCCTGCGCTGAGTTCATGGGAAGTTGAATTTGAATCAGCGGACCCGCGGAATCAGTCCGCGCCCGCTTCAACATATTCGCCGAGGGGATGCCTGTTCTCTGGAACGACTTCTCGCAATCGGCCGTGGACGGCCCGCGCATGCTGCCTTCCATGTAAGCCAGGCCAGGGCAGCGCGTGCATGTTCCCACATGAGCGCAAGTCGAGCAGGTCGGAAGATCTCGGGCGCGAATCGAGCGAACTTCCTTTAACTGAGTTGAATGATGCCAGATGTCGAGGAATTTCTGCCGTCGCACGTTGCCGCTGGGAAGAGGGAACTGCACACACGGAAACACATCGCCGTACGGAGAAATGTAGCAGGCGGTGTGGCCGGCGCTGCACGGGTAACCATCCATCACGTCTTCGTCGGGCGCGGGCGGCGGCGCGCAGAATTCTTCCACGTTGCCGACCAGTTCCGCGTTATTGAAAACCTGCTTGAGCTCGGAGCCCGGAATTTGCAGGGCAAGGATGGATCTGTCTCCATCCATTTTTGGTGTGATGGTAGGGTCGAGCGTGTAGTGAACTCCTAACTCTTTCGCAAGCGCGATTACGCCCGCCTGGTCGGAGAAGTTTCCAGCCATAAGTACATTGGCGATGCTGACCTTCAACCCCTGCGACTTCAGGAATCGAATTGCGCGGAGAGTCTTCTTCAGCGATCCCGGCAGCTTCGTGATGGCATCGTGAACTTCCGGCCGATGCGAGTAGACGCTGATCTGTATCTGCTCGACGCCGAGCTGGCGAAGTCTCGCAGCTTCCTTCTCGCGAATCATGACGCCGTTGGTCTTCACCTTGACGTTGAAAAGCAGTTGCCGTGCCCGCTCGACGATGTCGAAAAAATCCCGGCGCATCAGAACTTCACCGCCGCTAATCGAGAGGAAGAAGACTCCGGCATCGGCGAGCTGTGCGAGCACGTCGATGATTTCCGCGGTCGTCATCTCGCCATGATCGTCGTGATCGAGATAGCAATGAACGCAACGCTCGTTGCAGCGGTAAGTAATGTCGAGGTGAACGCTGATCGGCAGGCCCAGTTTCAGCGCCTTCTGACTCATCTCGGCGATCAGGCTCACCGGCTCTCCAGGGATGAATCGATTAGCGGCTGATCCGACACGAGAAGAATGCCATGTTGCGAAAGCTCTTCGACGAAGCGGTCGGCGGCGCGCTGCGCTCGTTCGCGGTCGACGTCGAATTCCTGGCAAACTTTGCCCGTGACGATTTCCGAGAGCGGCGTACGACCGTCGGCTGCCTGCCAGATTGTGGAAGCAACTTCATTCAGCGTGAAAAATGTTGAATCGAGAGCCGACATGACCATCGTTTCGCCGCCGATCATGCGGGCGGCAATCGCCTTACTCCGCGCAATGTATTTTTCCGCCATCGTGATTTCTCCTGGTCCTGACGCTCTATCCGCAACTCGGTACTAGGTACTCGGTACTGGGCTAACGTATTATGTCCCACACTCGCTGGTCCGGGACGAATACCAAGCGGTGCATGGGAACCAAAGTTGCAAACTCGCATGCCGACTGAAAAACCAGTTTCACCAGTTCGGTATCGTCGGCGAAAAACAAAATATTCCGCATCAGCCGCTGGATCGCTTCAGTTGGACCGATCGGCTCGATTCTGTTCTGCGGACCTTTCTCAAGAAAAAAAAGTGCGCTCAGCGGAGCGGAGCAGTTCTCGCCAACCCGCGCCAACTCTCCCGCAAACGGCGTTCCGCAGGCCATGTAGCGATTGCCTTCGCGGCGCACGTAGGAAATTTCGTCGGTGAGCAGCGTCGCATCCGGCGGTGCGAGCCGTGAAATTGTCGTCTTGCCCGCGCCCGAAACTCCGGAAAATATAAAAGCTTTTCCGTTGCGAATGGCGCTTGCGGCGTGAACCAGAAAGCCACCTTCACGCGCCAGGATGAGACTGTGAACGATGCGCAAGACGCAATCAATGGCATAAGGGCTGCACGATTGGCGAACGTGACCGTAGCCGGTCTTCGGATTCCAGCGCGCGCGAAAGTCGCCCCGCCTCAGCAGCCATTCGCCTGCTTTAGTCCTTACCTCAAGGTCTTCATCGGCGGAGGTTGGTTCGGATTGTTCGTACAGATCAATGTCGAATTCGGAATGCGAACTGGGCGAACTCCCAATAAAACCTGCATAGCGATTTTCGATCAGCCTCTGAAATGCGGCATCGTCTGTCCGAAGAGCGATTGCCATTCCGCCGATCTCGATGGAGACGGTCGCTTTCTCGGCGGCGGTGAGAGTAGGCGTCATGGGTGTGTGGCACATGCTTTCATGCGAGTAGCATGCATGCGCAATGCGAAACTGCGGAAGTGGTCCCACCGGCTGAGCGCTCCCGACAATGCCAAATTGAACAGCGATACATGTCGGGTCGGAACGAAACTTCGCATGCCGCGGCGAATTAGGGTAACCCGGCCTAGCAGTTCAGACGCGGCTGCGGGCGGATCGTTCTGAGGCATCGCGTCACCTCGCGTAATCCACGAACAACAACCTCCAACTTGTCGCTTTTCGATCAAGCGATGAACAAAAAAGCGGTTGTCGCGCATGACTAACACGATGTCTCCGGCAACGACTTCGTCGTGCGCCACGCGCTGGATCGTGAGCAAGTCGCCTGGCCACAGGGATGGGAGCATGCTGGTCCCACGCAGCTCCAGCCGGACCACGCCGTGACTGTTGAGCATTTGGGCCGCAAGCGTAAGTCTGGGGTCTTCGCAAAGTTCTGGCGTGTGTGACGTGAGTGGCATAGGGCTACGAGTTTTTCCTACTGATCCTGCACTGGAAACTAGTGTCCTGCACCTTGCCGCAGGACAGTGCCATAGTTTCGAAAACGCGCTCATGACGAAATGCGGGGTCTTGATATTGTTTCTTCGCCGGTCGTAGGCTCTCGCCGGCGATCTTTTCGTTTATGTTCCGATCCTGTTCAGCCATAAGAATGATCGAACCCGCACAGAGAGTCTGCGAAAACTGCACGACTCCGTACTACTTCTTTCGCCAAGCGTACAACAAGAAATTGATTAAGCCGATAGCATGTCTGGTACGCTCAAGCCTATTGGCGGCTCATTCCACAGGTTGCGGGGATTCTCCGCAGGGCTTGAACATTGAAATGAAGATGGTTACCACGTGGTGGAACCCGGCAAGAGATAGCGTACAATGTTGCCGTTTCAGGGCGAAGAGAAATTCAGACTCCGTTGGAGGACGACATGTTTTGTACCGGGTGCGGCGCGACATTAAAGCCGGGCGTAAAGTTCTGCAATTTGTGTGGGAAGCCTGTCCCGGCGGCCGCTGCAAGCCCTGACGCGACACCCGCGCCGTCTGACGCGCTGGCTGATACGGTGGTCGAGAACGCACCGGTCTCGCCAATCGCTCCGCCAGCCCCTTCACCGGTGTCGTCGCAGACGCCGCCACTATCGGCAACGAGCCCGCGAGCTGAAACTCAGATTCTCACGGGAGTCGAGCCGGCGGCGCAAGCGTATCAAGCGCCTCCCGTGTATCAAGCGCCTCCGGCCCCCGCGCCGCTACCGCCGGTGGAACGCCACGGGATCGAGCCCGGTCTCGTAGCAACTCCTCGGGGCAGCAAAGGGAATAACAAAGGTGTTTTGTTGATTTGCGTGGCCGTACTTGGCCTCGTCTTTGGCGGACTCGCGTACTGGTTCCTGCTGCGCAAGCCCGCAATGAACGGCGGCCCCAGCAGTTCCTCGGGTTCAAGGATTACGACGACAGCTCCAAACAAACCCTCAGCTCTAGAGTCAACCCCGAACAATGCTGCTGCGCCGCAATCTCAAGCGCAGCCTCAGGATCCAAACGCGACCGAGCCCAAGAAAGAAGATGCGAGCGGGGCTTCCCCTGCTGCTGCGACCGCGCCGGCTACCGCCCCTGGTCCAAGCCTCTCGGGGAAATGGCACGGCGAATACACCAATCACGATGCGAACGCTGTCATAAAAGTCGCTCTGCAGATTGCCGAGGACAGCAGTCCTGACCGGCTGACAGGTACGTTGACGTTTGATGCCGAAGGAAGTAACTCGGCCTCGTGCGCGATAACCGGTGTGTACAATCCGCATAGCAAATTTATGTTGCTGAACATCGGCAACTGTCAGGGAAATCCGCCGGCCTATTTTTTTGAGGGCAAGGTCGGTTTCTCGTCAGTTGAAGTCACGGCCAGGCAAGTCTTTGGAGTGGATCTGGCGCATAACAGCTTGTTAAACATCAGCCGGCAGTGATTAGACGATCTCTCACGGCAGTGCGCAGATTGGCGAAGGCTGGAGCTAAGGATTAAGACAATGGAGCCGACGAGCGGACTTGAACCGCTGACCTGCCGATTACGAATCGGCTGCTCTACCAACTGAGCTACGTCGGCCTGCTGATTTGACCAATCCAGTTTATCAAATCGCCGCCGCAGCAACCGCAGATAGTCCATGATCAGCCATTCCGCAGAAAAGAAATCGCTCACCGCAATTCCAATCACGCAGCGCGGGGTGCGGACAGTGCCTCGTATTCGCTTTGCGACTGTGCCGGCAGCAGCACCCACAACGTGTAGATTCCGAGGGCCGTGCCGAAGGGCACGTTGAATAGCGCGATGAAGCCCAACACCAGCGCGATCACTCGTGCCCAAGGCTCGCGCTGCATCAATCCCCATCCGGCAATGAATCCGCAGAGCGCCTTCGCCAGGATGAAAATACCGACCGCGCTCAGCAGCGGACGCAGAAAGCCGACAGGCGCCTCGGGAGCGATCTCATGCATATGAGCGAACAACGTGTTGGCAAGAATGAACAAGATCACGCCGCCGAGGGTGTTGAGTGCAGACATGGCCAGCCAAAGAATCCCGAGTAAATGAAGATGCGATTGCACGCGCCCGGGACGCTGCTGAATAACCGCCAGCGGCCCAACGATCTGTTTGCCGCACCGGCTGCAAAATCCCTGACCCGCTTGCACCGCTGCCCCACATCCATCGCAGAACATTGATTTCCTCCGGCATGGATTCCTGATCGGAATCTCGCTGCCAAAATCGCCGCCGAACACGATTCCCAAAAGATGATACGTAAAATCGCGCGCAAGAGTTTAGTCGAATTGCTTTTAGCCGCGAAAGTTATCGTGGCACAAACGAAAAGGCCGCCCGGCAACAGGGCGACCTCTTCTTTTCAAGGGAGAATAGTTCCAACGGAGGCAAATTATCCCGTTAAAACTTTCTTGTATAAAATCTTATGAGCCGAAAAAGGGGGGTGTCAAGCGTTTTTTGGTAAATAAATGTCTTTAGTTTCAATAACTTACATAAATAATCAACATTCCGCCGAATTGTTTCAATTTGAGACGGGAGCGCGTCGAAAGTCGCCTAAGGCAATACTTCTAAGGCACTTAGGACTGCTTTGAGGTGTCGGCGGGCCCCCCTGGGCGCATCGCAGACCCGCGCGCGGCCGGTTCGCCCAGGTGGAGGGAAATGAACTCGGTTTGGTCGGAACGGCCGAAAACCCGGCCCGGAAAATAGCGCCGCAAGAGGACTCGGGCGCCGCCGAAGGCGAGTCCCGCGGCCAGCGAGATCGCGCCCACGAGAATGCACAGCAAAATAATGTTTACCAGCAGATTAGCGATGTTGTTCTTTTTGTCGAAGTAGGTGTTCTCGTTCCAGGTGACGCTCGCCTCGTAATTCACCGCGCCCAAAAGCGTCTGTGCGTCGCTTTGCGAAAGCGTGCCGGCCGCAATCGCAACGATCGGCCCCGTGCGCTTATCGAAGAATGGTCCGATATTCTCGACCGAAGAAACCCCAGCCTCGGGCTTCGCCGCGTTGTGCGCGGCATCGATGCGCCGTAAATGTTCGGCAGCCAATGCCGGCGTCGGATACTCGATCAGCATCAGCGTGGTTGCTCCACTGGGAGTGGAGTATTGTCCCAGAACCACTTCAGGGTTCGCGCCGAAATCGACCAGATCCGCGGGAAGCGGAGACGCAATCGCTCCCAGAGCCAGCGGTCCCTCGGCGTATTTTTCTGTATTCGCCTGATAGCCGTGGTGCGGCATGAAAGCCAAGATCGGAGGCAGGTTGCCCGCGTTTCCGCTGGGGCGTGGCAACAGGCCCGCCAACTCGCGCAGTCCTGCGGGCGACATCGGCGTCAACTGGCTGAACACAGCCTCCACCACGATGTGACCGCGGTAGAACAGGACACGTTGATTCAGCGATGCTCCCTGGTCGCCGATTTCCTCCCGCGCCATCTCTGGCTGCAGATAGAAGCTGTAGGCGCCGAAAGCACCGCTTGCGTCGGTGAATCGCGCAGCGCGAATTTTCAGCGTGCGGCCGTCGTCACTCTTATAGGTGGCTGCCTCGAAATCCGTGAACCCGTATTCCTTCAACAACGCGGCATTGGTAGGATCTGCGGTCGCCACATCTTTGCTGGCCTGAGTGGCGCCCTCAATCTGCCATCCGGCAAACTGCTTTGGCAGGATCGGCGGTGCCGCAGAAACTGCGGCAGGATTGGCGGCGAAGCCGAGGCCGCCGGCAACGGTGATCAATAGAAGAAGACACTTCAATGAACGCATGGATGGACCGCCGGGCACAGAATCCCCTTGTGTAATTAGACCACAGAGGAGAGGAAAAAGTTCCGGGGCGGCGAAGACAGATCTCTAAACCAAAGCCGCTTGGATTAAACTGAGCCGCTAGAACCGGACTCTCAACGCCAGTCTTGTGCACCGTGATGGATGTGCAGGATCTCAACGGCCTCGGAAGTCAGTGAATACACGACAACATATGGAAGCGGCGCAAGCGGCAATTCTCTCGTGCCGCCACGGTGACCAGGTCTGCCGCGGTAGGGAGTGCTTTTGAGCGAACGGATACGCTCGTAAATCGTCCGCACAGTAGGTTCTGCGAAATGCGGATAGTGCCGCTGCAGATAGTTTTTGATATTTTCCAAATCGTCGGCGGCAGGTACGGTCCAACGAATGCGCATTCAGGCCTTGAACATCGCTTCAAGGCGGGCGTCCATTTGTTCTTCGCTGATAAACTCGCCCCGATCGGCTGCGGATATTCCTTTTTCTATAGCCTCGAGGAAGCGGGCTTCCTCGTTGAGATAGCGCGCAACAACATTCGTCACCAACCGTTCGGGGGCGGTTCCGGCTTTACTGGCGATCTGCGCAAGCTGCGCTTGCTGTTCCGGGCTGAGATGTACTTCCATGCGCTTCAAGATAAGCTAAAACCAGAAAGGGAGCAAGAGTGGCAACGGCTCTTGCCAGCCCTACTGGCCCGCGCCCTTATCCATCTTGCTGGCCACCTTAACGCCGCTGAGCCCGTTGGCGTACTTGGCGATGCCGCGGTAGAGCGACTCGGCGATGCGTTGGCGGTATTCGGCGGTCTCCAGATGGTGCTCGTCGGTGGGATTGCTGACAAAAGAAATCTCGGCAAGAATCGACGGCATGTTCGCGCCGATCAGAACAATGAATGGAGCCTTCTTCACTCCCCGGTCGCGAATCGCCGGACTCTTCGCCGCCAGCCCGCTGTGCAGCGCTTCCTGCACATCGCCGGCAAACTCGCGCGATTCCTCGATTTTTTCCTTGAGCGCGATCTTCTTCACCAGATCACGCAACTCATAAATCGATTTCGCCGAAACCGCGTTCTCCCGCGCCGCCACATCCAGCGCCTCCGGCGAAGAAGTGAAATTCAGATAGTAAGTCTCAACTCCGCGGGCGTCGGCATCGTGGCTCGAGTTCGCATGAACGGAGACAAACAAATCCGCACGCGCCTGATTCGCAATCGCAGTTCGTGTCTCCAGCGGAATGAATGTGTCGGTCTTGCGCGTGTAAACCACTTCCGCTCCGAGCCGGGTTTCCAGCAGCTTGCCTAAACGCCGGCTCACATCGAGGACGAGATCTTTTTCTTCCAATCCGTTCGGACCAATCGTCCCGGTATCGTGCCCGCCGTGTCCGGGATCAATCACAATCTTGCCAATCTTCAATCCCAGCGCGCGAATCAGAGAGCGGTCCCCGCCAGCAGTAGGCCGCGCCGCATGAATGCCTAGTTCGGAGGATCGGGCGAGATTCGCATCCGAAGCCGAAGCCTCGGCGTCGTCCTCAGCGCTATCTGCCTGGGTCGTCGCAACCGCAGCTTTCCGCCCGGCCGCCGCTCGCTTCTTTGCCGCTCGACCATTTCGCCTCGCCAACTCAGCCGAAGATGCGCTAGTATCGTCATCGGCCTCCACGATTTTCTTGACCACGGAAGTCTGCGTCTTCTTGATCCCGACGCTAGGTTCTAAAGCGCGTGCAGTCGCGTCATCTTGGGAGCCACCGCCGTCAGGCAAAGACCCGCCGTCGGCGACCTCGGCCGCAGTGTTCTCCCCCGCATCCTTTTGCTCGAGTGTCTTTCCCCGCGCAGTGTTGCCCTCAACATCTTTGCCCGGATTATCCTTGCCATGAATATCAATAATCAGCCGGTAGGGATCAGGCAGCAAAAACGCGTCGTAATCGGAAAGGTCGTCGACCTCCAGCGCCACCTGCGTACCGCCCCGCGCCAACTGCGTCACGTGAACCTTCTTCAAGAAAGCATCATCCCCGTCGAAGGTCTTGCCTACCAGCGTAGAGGCCAGCTTCGTACCGCGCAGATCGAACAGGATGCGCGACGGATTATCGACCCGCCGGGAAGCGAACTTCACCTTGCCTTCCACATCAATGGCAACCCGCGTGTACTCAGGAGTCGACCAGTGCCGGATGCCCGTTACCCTCGGCAATCCCGCAGATAGCGGCTCAGGGTCGTCTTTCACGGACGGTACAGAAGCAACCTGCGCATGAGAACCAGGCTCAACCCCGGCAACTTTCGCATTCTTATTGCCGCCGTTCTTTCCCTGCTCTTTCTTTGCCTGCTGTTTCTTTTCCGCCGCACGTCGCGCTTTCTCAGCTTTCGCTTCCCGGTTCACTTGCGCGACGTCGATTTCGGCAATGGCCTGCCGCGCCTCGTCAGCCAGTCGATTGTTGGGATAGCGTCGGAGAAATTCCTGGAAGGTAGCGCGCGCTGCGTCGGGGTTCTTGAGATCTTCTTTGTAAATCTCGCCGATGGTGAACAGCCCATCGAACCGGTACTTGCTGCCGGAATATTCGCGGCGCAGAAACTTGTACTGGTTGATCGCTTCGTTCAGGATTTTGTCATCGTTGAAACGCCGTCCCATTTCTACTAGCGTCTCGGCGACCGCGACCACGCTGGGCTCGGCTTTTGCGGAAGCGGGCGCTCCCATGTAAACCGACCGATAGGCATCCAACACGCGTTGATAGTTGACCCGCGCTCGAGCCGCCAGAGGACGGCCATTCAGCGCCTCGCGCATCCGCTCCGCGGCGGCGAAATGCTGGCGTGCCCAAGCGTCGTTATGATGTGCAGGCGCACGCGTCGCCAGAGCAGCCGGTACAAGCGCGGCAAACCCGGCAAGCACCAGCAACGCTCTCCTCAGACCACGCTGGCGCGATAAGCTCTTCAAGATAATCTACCCGATTTGAATCCCGTTGCGTCGGCCCGCAGGCGGCCGCCGGTCGTCCTCGCTAGTCGATTCGCGGATACCCCGCAGCACGAATCTTTAAAGAGCTTAAATTAAAACCCGCGCCCGAAACGCTAATCCGTGTTGCTGATGTAGAGCACTCCCCGCGCATCCCGCTGAACCGTCACCGGTTCATGCGAAGCGCCCGACTCAAAAACGGACCCTCCGTAATATAAATTGGTGATCCTCCGGACGTAATTCTGCGTTTCGGCGTAGCGCGGCACGCCCGAACTGCGCGCCACCGCTCCCGCTCCTGCGTTATAAGCAGCCAGGGTCAGCCTGACGTCGCCGCCATAGCTTTCCAGAAGCTGCTTCAAATGTCGAACCCCGGCGTCCACATTTTGTTCCGGGTCAAACGGGTTTTTCACCTTCAACTGCCGGGCCGTAGCGGGCATCAGTTGCATCAGCCCCATCGCGCCCTTTCGCGAAACCGCGTTGGGATTGAAGTTCGATTCTACCTTCACTACCGCCCGTACCAGGTTGGGGTCCACATTATGCCGCGCCGCCGCCTGCTCGATCGCGGCGTCAATGTCGCCAGACGTAGCCAGCGGCCCGCGGAAGTTTGCCGTGACGATCTTGGCATTGGCCGATTGGCTGGACTCGTGTCCCATGTACTGGTCAACCTCAGCCGCCGCCGACTTTGCAGCTCGCATCACTGCTGCATTGGGCGCAGGCACCGGCTTCCAACGGTTCTCCTTCGAACTCCAATACTTTAGGTTGCGCCGCGGCGCTTCCGATGTTTCCGCGCGTCGGGCCGGACTCGCCGCCACAGAGTCATTCACGTAGATTTTCCGGCCATGCTCATCGCTGGTTGTGATCTTGGTGGGAACGATCTTGGGTGCAGTAGCTTTATCGGAAGATCCGTCCCCATCGTCGGCGCGGAGCGGCGTGAGAGAAAAAGAGGTCGCGGCTAAAGTGCTGGCCATCAGTGCGATTTGCAGGCGCTTTCGCATTACCGGGCAATCCTCGTGGCGAAGACAAAGGGAAATCGATCAAGACAGACTTCACCCTCGCATCTCGCTACCCGGAACCTGAGGGAGAATTCCTACCAGAGTAAAACGATTATAGGCCTGCCAGATAGCGGCAGCAATCTATCTGAAGGCTGTAGAACCACTAGAGTAATCTCGGTAACTTACTGAAAAAATGGGATTACTTGGGATGTCATCCCCGCATCAGGCCGAAAGCCCGGTGAGGAACCTGCTGTTTTCTGCGGCTGACCTGAATAGCAGCGAACCAGTTCCGACGGCCTAGCCAATAGGCAAGCGCCAAGCGTGCGCGCAATTGAGTCGCTGAAACATCTGCTACGCGTCATGTATTTCACCAACCAAGCTATGAATTTGGCGAAAGCCCTAAGGGGCGAAAGTCACTTCCTGGAAGGGTTCACCTCTGTGACGACGGCTGACCTCGATCGTCACCTTTCGATCAAGCCGCCTCAGAAAATTCAGCAGTTTGTCGGTCGTGAACCGGCTGAAGTGCCCGTTCATCAGATGCGAGACATCAGGCTGTGCAATGCCCAATACGTCGGCGATTTCGCGCCGTTTCAGCTTCCCGTCCTTCAGAATTTTGAAGACGTGATATCCGATCTGCGCCCGCGCGAGAAGCTGATCGGCCTCCTTGAGACCGAGATCCGCGAAGACGTTGCCGGAGCCTTCTTCGAACTCAATTCGCTTTCGCTTTGTCGTATTCACGCGCTAGTTCCTGTGCTTCCGTGTATCGCTTCTTGATCAGGTCAACATCTCGCTTCGGGGTTTCAATGCCTTTCTTCGATTTCTTCTGAAAGATGTGCAAAACATAGATCCGCCTACCAATCTGCAGCGTCAGCACGACGCGGTAAGCATCGGACGCGTATCGAAGGGCAATCTCAACCACTCCGCTACCGACACCCCGAAAGGGCTTGGCGTCCCTCGGCATTCCACCAAACTGCATGAGCTGAAGCTCATCGCCCAGCACCTTTTTGGGCGCCCTCTGGAAAGTCTCGAAGGTTCTTTTTTGAATCTCCGAGCCACACAATGGGCCGCAGTACCTGAGGGTTGGGCCTATCCAAGCCACACCTCGATAATATATAGCAAATTTACTATAACGTAAAGCCGAAAATCCTTTAGGCCTTCTCCAAAGCCAAACTCAATCCATCCAGCGACAACGAGCGCAGCAGGTTCCGCCGCATTCCGCGTTCCACGTCGGCCAGCCGGTCCGAAGCTGCCGCGATCCACTCGAAGTCTGCAGCCTCAGCCATCTTCGCGAGCTGGCTCTGAATGTCTGTGTTGTGAAGCATTGCACTTGCCCCCGATCCAAGAAACATCAGATCGCGCAGCAGCGAATACAGCGTGCGGAGAAGTTGTTCCGTCTTTTCCCGTCCCTCAGCTCCGGCCCGATAGCTCTCAGTGATCTTGAACAGCGCAGTGTGCTCGCCTCCGAGCAGCGCCGAGTTGAGAATGGCCATCGCGTCAGCCCGCGCCGCAATGTAACTCTCCACATCGAAGCCACGAGCCCGCCCCAACGCGCCTTCGCTCAACCGCGCAACCAGCGCCCGCTGCGGTGCCTTCCATTCCGGACGTTGCTCCGCCAAATATCGCTCCACGTCCTCCACTGGCACAGCCCCCAGGTGAAATACCATCGACCGCGAACGGATCGTAGGCAGCAACTCGCCCGGATTCTCTGAAAGCAAAAATATCGTAGCGAACTCCGGAGGCTCTTCCAGAACCTTCAACAAAGAATTCGCCGCTTCTTTCATGAACGCAGAATCAGTAAAGATATAAACCCGCTCACGCGCCTCCGCCGGTCGGTAATAAATCGTCTCAATCACCCGCCGCACCTGATCCACTTTGATCATCATCTGCGGAGGATCCGGAGGAATCACCAGCACATCGGGATGAGTCTGCACAAACAGCCGCGTATCTTTCTTATCCGCCTCGCGCAGCCCTTCGCGCGCCTCCACCGCCTCGGCAAACCGCGCATCGAGATCGGCAGCCAGCGCAATGCGCCGGCAATTCGCGCACTGCCCGCAAAAATCAGGCAGCCCGTCCGTTTCTGTAGGGGCCAAACAATTCAAAGCCTGCGCCAGCATAAGCGCCAGCGTATACTTGCCCGCCCCGCGCGCCCCCGCAAGAATCACCGCATGCGGAAACCGCCCGCGCGCCAGCATATCGCGCAAGCGATGAACAGTTTCGGCATTCCCGTGAAAATCAGAAAATCCCATTGCTTATCCAAACAAAAAATCTACCACGGAGACACGGAGTCACAGAGAAAACAAATCCAAGGAAGTATTTCTCCGTGACTCCGTGTCTCCGTGGTGGATCATGCATTCCTCGGGGCCAACCGCATCCTCCGACCGAGAACCTCCACAATCCTCCGATGCGTCTGCCCCGGACTCCCGCTGGCATCCACCGCCGCCACGCGCTGCGGCTCACGCGCCGCAATCGCCCGATAACCTTCGCGCACCCGCACAAAAAACGCCCGATTCTGCTGCTCAAACCGGTTTTCGTCAGGATGTTTCCCCGCGCTCTTGTTCGAACCTGAACCCGACTTTGAGAGACCCGCCTTTGAAAGATTCGCCCTGTGCGCCGCAGCTTGATTTCTTCTCCGCGCCCGCCCCAAACTCATCGCCGGATCCGATTCCAGCAGGATCGTCAAATCCGGCTGCAACCCTCCACACAACAAACGATGCAGCTCAATCACCACGGCGCTGCCCAACTTGCGCCCGCTGCCTTGATAAGCCTCAGTCGAATCCGTGAAGCGATCGCAAAGCACTATCTGCCCACGCTCCAGCGCCGGCACGATCACTTCCTCAATATGCTGCGCTCGCGACGCGAACATCAAAGCCATCTCCGCCAGCGGGGCAAGACCTTCCGTCGACGAGTCGAGCAACACGCGCCGAATCTTCTCGCCTGTAGGCGTCCCTCCGGGCTCTCGCGTCTCCACGACCTTATGCCCAGCCGCCCGTAGCACCGCCGCCAGCTTCCGCATTTGCGTGCTCTTGCCGGTGCCGTCCAACCCTTCAAACGTAATAAATTTTCCGCGCCGCCCCATCTTGGGGATCATACCAGCCCATCACTGCATAGACCGTCACGGTCAAAAACTCGCTAGAACGCTTCTCGCAGCTTTGCATCTAAGACGGCGTGACATGGACAGGACTAAAGCGCGCTCTTAAGTCCACTTATGACGATATAGTGGAGAATCGAACGCTTCAAATGGCGGCGGCACTTTCCTATTACCTTGTTTTGTCAGTATTCCCCGCGCTGATTCTATTTTTTGCGGCCGTTGCATCGCTTCCATTCCCCAGCCTGTACACACGCATTTTCGCGCTGGTATTTACCCTGATTCCTGCTCAAACAGCACCCATGGTGCAAGCTGTGTTGCTTGACGTCCTAAGCACGAATCACCACATATGGCTTTCGGTGGGTACGCTCGGGACGCTCTGGATCGCTTCCAGCGCCTTTGATGGAATGATCGAAGCGCTTGACGTTGCCTATGACGTGAAAGATCCTCGTCCTTTCTGGAAGACGCGGCTTCTCGCTCTCGGATTGGCGGCCACTACCGGGTGCCTGCTGCTCATGGGGCTGATAGTCATGATTTTAGGGCCGCGTTTCGGCGAATGGCTCGCTGCCCGAATGCCGCTTTCTCCGCACTTCGTGTTGCTATGGCCGGTATTTCATTGGGTGACGGCCATCGCTGTCGCCTTGCTGGCAACGGAGTTGATCTATTTTCTCGCGCCGAACATCAAACAGCGTTTCATGGCGACATTGCCAGGAGCAGTTCTCTCTGTTGTTTGCTGGATTGGCTTATCCTACTTATTGGGTTTTTACTTTCGCCACATCGCGAATTTCAGCGGTACCTACGGGACACTTGGGGGCTTCATCGCATTCATGACGTGGTTTTACTGGAATTCATTCGCGTTGCTTGTAGGCGCCGAACTCAATGCGGAACTGGCAAGAGAAAGTGTGAAGGGATCCCTGCAACAGAGGGGAGAACCGCCGCCGCCCGACGATGACAAAGCGGCTGCGTGAATCGCCGTCGCTGAGGTTCATTCCAACTCTTATTTCGTTTCAAATCTTGCTCTTTTCAAATCTTTGATTCAGGTCTTTGATTCCGTTCGCGTCGTCGAGTTCAGAACTTTGTGTGGAAGCGGCCATCCACCGAAACTCCTCCCACTTGATCGCGGGCGACGCTGACTGACCAACGTTTGTTGATTTGGTAGTCGCCCTGGACGATCTCTTCGCCAGGTTGCGAGAGGTCGGTAGAAAAGGTGAACAGAAAGTTCCTGGTCACGCGTTGCTGCACCGCTACGCGAGTGGACGCATTCTGATTACTCCCGCCGAACGATGGATCGATCTGTAGGCTGGAAATCCCCGCCAGCTTTTGCAGGCTGCCGCTGACTTGGCTGACGGCTTGAGAGGCGATCATCGAATCGGTGCTCTGACTCGATGCGGCTAATTCAGAACTGGTCTTGCCGCGGGCAATCAGATTGATGACGTCGGCCGTGGCGAGCGGAGGATCCGACGAATAAGACGTGGTCAGCGTGTCGAATGGACCGCGCAGATTCAGCGTCAAATTATATTGCTCGACGGTGGTCGTCACCGAAACATCAAGAATGGGCTTGGTTTCGTTCGGATCTGCCATGGTAATGATGCCGCGCTGCAACTGGTAACGAACATTGCGATAAAACAGTTCTCCCGCGGTCAGATCGGTCCTGCCTGTAACTACTGGATTCGCCGCAGTGCCGGTCACATGCAGCGCGGCGCTTCCTTCTAGGCTGATCTGCGAACTGGTTGCGCTGAGATTTTCTTTCGACTGAAGTGCAACTTGCAAGTTGATGGTGTCGGCGAAGCCGGGAACTGCGGGAGTGGCCGCGTTACTGCTGAACTGATCGCCAAATGTGGAGAGATCGAATTCCGGGGTGAAAGACAGCGCACTCACTAGCACGCGGCCCTGCAACGTGGATGCGTTCATCGTCCCCGCCCAGTCAAGATTTCCCTCCAGAACAGATCGCAGACCGTTGGGATAACGCAGGCGAACCGAGTTTGCCGTGAACGCGATGTTGAATTGCTGTGTGGGTCGATAAGTGATCGAGCCGCCAACCGAAATCTGTCCGCCGCCGACTTGGCCTGTCAGAGTGGAAATCTGAACGTGCTCGTTGTCCAGATTCAGAGTGCCGTTCAACTTGTCGATGCCGAGCGGGGCGGCGTCCGTTGCGAGCGCGATGTCTTGCAGGCGCACCTGGCCGGCAATCTGTGGGCTCGCCGCAGATCCACTGGCGTGAACGTCGAGCGCAATGGTTCCTGAGCTTCGCAAGTCGGGGGCAAAGATCTTGAAGGTGTGAGCGTCGATCGACCCTTGAGCGGTGAGGGTGGGCGCGCTCTTGCCATCGATTGGGATGGTGCCCTGCACGCGAAGCGAAGTGCCAGTCCCGCGAATCTCGGCAGGCTGAAGCGTAATTATAGAGTGGGAATAATCCGCACGAATCGGGCTTGCAGCGCCGATCTGCAGCGATTGGTAGCTGGCGGTCAGCGTCGGGATGACGATGTGCGCCTCCAACTGATTCTTGTCTTTCAATGGCCCCTTCAGAGTGGCATGGAATTCCGTTTGGCCAGAAAATCCCACGGGGACGCTATTCGAGAAGGTTGCGAGCAAAACTTCCAGCGGAAGCGCGCTGGTGTCGATTGATGCATTTGCCTCATAATCACCAGATAGCGCAACGTGGCCGCGCGCATGAACCGATGCTTGAGCAACCTGCGAATCGATTGAAAGATCAGCCTGTTTGTTCGCTACTTGAATATCAGCTTTGACCCCGACAATCGACTTCTGTTGAACCTGCAGCTTGGGCAGCTGAATGCTAGCTGTGAGTTGGGGATCATCAAAAGTGCCCTGCCCGTTTGCGGAGAGGGTAACGGTTCCTTGTATCCCCAAATTCTTTTGCTGCACCGCCCTCAACTTTTGGAGAACGATTGCTGGGGCGCTGAAGCGTGCCGTGTACGCTTTTTTCGCCGGTGCATAGCTAACGTCGGCGTCTAAAGAACCTGCGTCAGCACTGATATGAAAGTCAGAAACGATCGAACCCTTGTCGCCGTGAAAGGACAGCGTGAGCGCCTTAAGCGGCTCGTCATAAGCGCGCGCGTTCGAAATATCGAGCGAACCCGACCCGCTAGGATTGTCCTGGGATCCGTGCAACGTCAGCTTCGCGGATAATTCTCCGCTGACGGGATATTGCACATTCGCCAGATGCTGGAGGTCAGCAACCTGCATTTGCTTTACGGACAAATGCGCCTCGATAGGACTTGAAGAGAGATACGACCAGTTGCGCAGTCCCACCGTCGCATCGAAAGAAGCCTGTCCGCGATGTACATTCGTCAGAGTCCCGTTCGATACGGCGATTCGCGAGGAATCAGCCTGCAGTGAAAAGTCAGCGCTCTTCCAATCGCTGCCCTGCACTTGAAGATTCCGCGCGCTCAGCCGCGCTGAAATCTGCGGCTGCTGCATCGACCCTTGCACCGTGGCATTCAGGTTCGCGGAGCCCGCAATCAAGGGCAATCCCGGCATCGGATGAATGGCCGAGATTAGATCGACAAGTTGATGGAGGTCGCTGCTATTGGCCTGAAGGTCGAGTCGAGAATGTTTACTGACTTGGCCTTCGGCTGTAAGGCTGGCGGAAGGAATGTGAAGAGAGGTTTGATGGACTGTCAGCGTGTCTGTCGGACCGTCGTAGGTCGCATGAATTGCGCCATCGAGTGGGAAAGTTCTCGCTGACGAATTGGCATTTGTTCTTTGCGGGCTGCGCAATACCAAGTCCACGCGGGCATGAGCGTTGGTTACGGCACCAGCCCAGGTGGCTTCGGTTGTGCCCTCGATCGTTCCTGCAAGGGCAACTGGGGCAAGCTCTGGATTGTGCAACATGCGCTGCGCTGCACTCAGTGAGATGCCGCGCAGGTTGGCGCGCAAATGAGATGTGGGAGTGCCGTCAAGGTGATACACATCCAGACTTGCGATAATGCGGCCGCCAAGTGTCTCCGCTTCAATCCCACTTGCATGCACCGAGCTGTTGGCGATTCGATACTGCCCACGAAGGTGGCGAACCTCGAGCCGTCCATTCGAAATCGTGGCCGCCAAAACATCTGAGCCCAACTCTCCATCGATCTGAATGCTTCTGAGGAATGGTTGATCGCTTGCCTCTTGATAATGGAACGTTCCCTTCGTTGCGATATCGCCTGATGGGTTGACAGCGGGCAACAACTCAGACACATCGTGCGAATGCACCAGAATGTCGTAATTTCCCTGCACTTGCGGCGCGCTGAAGTTGTTCAGTTCTGCGGTGAGCTTGATCGTCGAGGAAGCGACCGTAACGACGGCTGAATCAAGTTTGAAAGATGAAGGGGTGGCTGTGAAATTCGCCTTGAAACTGTGAGACAAGGGCGCGTACTTGTCGTAACGGAGTCGGCCGCTGTCGTAGGAGATGGAACCGCGATAGCGCGTCGCCAGCGTCTCGAAACTGACGTCGGTCGTCAAATTGTAAAGGTCCGCATCCAGAGGAGTTTTTTTGTCGTTATAGTCAATCTCTCCGCGGCTCAGCCCAACATGCCCAACCGCGAGTTCGAAAACGCTGGTATGACTGCTGGAGTTCTGCGTCGGCGATTGCGGAATGTTGCTGTTGCCAGCGCGGTCGACCTGAAGATGCATTACGGGATGTTCGATCAGCAAATCGCTGAGGCTGATTTGCCGGTGAATGATTGATTTGATCTTCAGTCCGACCGTGAGCTTGTCTACCGCTAAGAGTGGGGGCGAGTCTGGCGACTCTGTGCCTCGAATGACTATGCCGTACAAATGTGCGGTCAGGGTTGATAGCTTGAAATCGAAGGCTCTGATCTGAGTACGGCCGCCGGTCGATTCGTCCGCTTGAGCGATGATCTTGCGCATCGCGAATTCCTGAAAGCCACTGCTTCTGAGATAGAAATATCCGGCCACAGCTCCGATGACGATCAGAGCAATCATGCTTGCCAGAGTCCAGCCGACGATTTTTCTCCAGTGCTTGGTCCCGCTCATTAAATTACTCCTAAAAAAGCTAGCTCTAAAAAGCCTGCCCCAGGGTGATGTAATACTGTGTGGCGTTGATTCCAGAAACCGGATTCAGGTTGCGGCCCACATCGATGCGAACTGGGCCAATAGGGGTTGAGTAGCGCAGGCCTAAGCCAACCGTGTTGCTGTAGTTGTTGACGAAGTTCGGCAAACTGATGGCGCTGTAAACGTTTCCGCCGTCGTAGAAGATCACGCCGCCGAGGACTTTGGTGATCTTAAGTGGAAATCGAACTTCCGAATTCAGGATAAACAGTTCGCGCCCTCCCAAGGGAACAGTGACGTTCACACATCCAGTCTGCTGCGCGAGAACATCGCAGAAGGGAACGATGCGCTGTGGACCGGCTTGATCAATTGGAAACCCCCGAAGGGAAGAGCCGCCACCGGAAAAATATAGTTGACTCGTCGGAACAAAACTGCCGTCGAATGATTTTGCCAAACCCAGCCGCATGCTGTTGGCAAAGACCACAGAATGAACTTGCTTGTAAATGGCGTACTGTCCGGTAAGCTTGGCAAAATTTGCACTGGAACCGAGATCCGTCGGCGTGATGCCCAGGTTCAGGGCGCCCAACGTGCCGCGGTGTGCATCCAGAGGCTTATCACGGGTGTCGCGCAGCAGCGCCCCAGAAACCGTGGACAAGTGAACGTTCAAATCCTGGGGCAAAACGAGTTCGGGCACGAGTAAATGCGATAACACGGTTTTGTTGAAGTCATAGCGAAACTGCAGGCGAGTATTGTTCTTGCGGTTCAGCAGCCGTTCAAGCTGGAAGGAAAGATCTCCCAAGCTGGCAGCAAAAAGCGGGTTCTCGCTGGTGCGTTCCAGCGAAAAACTGGAGAGCGAACTCCACTGCGAACCGATGAAATGAGGCTGCGCGTAGGTGGTCAGCAAGCGCTGGTCAAGCCGCGAAAGCACAAGCGAGGCGCTCCAGGTTTCCGCCAATCCTCTCATGTTGCGCCGGTTGAACACGACGGATCCGAGCGGGCTGGCAAAAGTGGACTGGCTGGGAGCGATTTGATTGCTCCCGATTCCCACGACTGGTCCGCCGGGCACAGCGACGGTTCCGGAGGGAACGTTTCCACCGCGATGAGAAACCTCGAAGCCAAATCCGTAGACGACTTCGTTGCGCTTGGCTTCATGGTTCTTCACCACAACCGATTCCTCAGTTTGATCGGTGATGGGTTTTACCGGCCCAACACTGGACCAGTCAAAAATATTAAGGTCATACAGACGGCTCTCCGCCTGCAGCAAGTCCCCTCGTTTGATTGGCGTTTCGCTTGGGAGCTTTGCCGCCTTCTGAATTAAAGACAGCCTGGTGTGCTGTTGACCGAGGTAAATCACATCTTTGACGCGAACCATCTGGTGCTCGGTAACGTTGTAGGTGACATCTACGCGGTGAGGGTCTTGCGCGCCACGCTTCACAGCTGCTTTTACTTCCGCGTTGAGATAGCCACGATTGAGGTAAGCCGCAGAAATCCGATTTCGATCGTCGGCCAGCTTTCGGGGCGAGAACGGCGCTCCGGAACGAAGTTCCAACCCCGCCGGTGCGGCCAATTGCTCGCGGGGGACGTTGTTGTTGCCAACGACTTCAACGTTCTGCACCAGCGTTTGAGCGCCCTCTTGAAAATTGAACACAACGCTGATCGTGGACTGTTGCTCTATGATCTGCGGCGTAACCTTGACCTCTTCATAACCACGATCGCGATACAGCGCCTCTAGGTTCTCCGCGCTAGTCTTCGCCAGTTTCTGACTCGCGCTCCCGTGAGACCACAAATGAGATTTCTTGACGACCACCGCGGCCAGAAGATCTCGCTCTGGAACGTGTTGATTTCCTTGAAAAGTAATGCGGTCGACTTTATGCTTCGTACCTTTGTCAATTTCGTAGACCAGCAGAATCTTTTCCGGCTGGTTTTCGTATGTGGTCTTGACCTGCGCGTCGGTGTAGCCTTTTTTCTGGAAATAATCGATAAGGTTTTGCTCACCTTCCTGTACCAGATCGCGATCTATGGTTCCTTCGGAATAGATGGGGATCAATTTGTTAATCTGGCGTTCCGACAAAAATCTGAACGTTGAGAGCCGGGCTCCAGTTACTCGCACGATGACGAGCGGTCCCACTTCCACTTTGAAGGAAACGTCTACGCGATTCGTCTCGGAATTGTATTGCGGCGGATTTTCCTGAACGCTGCTGGCCAGCCGGTGCTGCTGTGCTAAGGTCCGCTTGATTAATGATGTTGCGGCCTTGATGCGTTCTGGAGTGTAGGCTTTCCCAGGTTTGAGCAGCGCTCCCGTCAGCCGGGCACGAAGAGTGCGCACGACATGAAGCAGTTGTGAAGTCTCCGCCGCTTTCGTCCCCTGTAGGGCTATGGTGGCTATCTTCGCTTGCTTTCCGAGATTTACGGAAAACGTGAGACTCGCCAACTGGTGGGCATCGTCGATCTCAGAACTGGAATGAACCGCGGCCTGGAAGTATCCGTTGCGCCGAACGAAATCGGCCAAGTTTTTCTCCGAGATCGAAACCCGGCTCTTGTCATAGGGATCTTCTTCGTGAAGATCGGCAACCTGGAGAAGCTGCGTATACGAGAATATTTTCGCAGCCCCCGGGAAATTCACTATGCCAAGGTAGTAGGCAGGTTCCAGCAGAAAGTTCAGCCGCAGGCCGGCCGAATCCGGGACAACATTTACTTGAACGCTCGGAAATTGCCCAGTGCGCTCAAGCGCGGCAATGCTTGCTTCTACCTTGGACTGTGAATAGGGCTCGCCAGCTTTCTGCTCGACCAAAGGCCTGAGAACATCCACGTCACGATGAGGATTACCAATAAGATCGATGGCGCTCACGGTTTGCCCCTCATAAACAGGCTGGGGCGTTTGCACGGCAAGCTGCGCAAATATCGCCACAGGAAATAGCAGTAAAAGCACCCCCGCAGATACACAGCTCACATGTTCACTTTCGATGCATAAAATGTCGTTGTCGGCAAAGATCAGATGCGCACGATGTGCTTCCCGGTTGTCAGGGAGCCAGCGGAATGGCCAGGGCGTCCTGAATTAGTCTCCCGCAGACAACGGCGGCCCAGTTCGCGAACGGCACGTGACCTCGAGGTCATACGTTCGAGTAAGAACCAGCGCCTTTCGCCGAGTTCTTCGAAATAAGTCGGCGAACGACGTGCCCTTTCCACATCCACAAGCCCGAAACGATCATTACAGGAAGGAAAACACACCGAGTTGCAGGTGCGTAGCCTGGAAGTTTTTCAAACGGACTATAGATATAACCGAGTATCGGAATTGCAACCACGATGTGAATCCAGCGAAGAATTGAACGTATGGTTGAATCTTTCATGACTGACTTCTCCTTAAATTTATCGGCGGTATCGCCTCAATTCATGACTTTTCCGCCGCTTGAGGCGGACTGTTGGGCGTTTCGATACCGAACTGCTTGGCGTACTCCGCGTTCAGCCGCTGCCAGCCGAACTTCATCGCTTCAGCCCCAACGATGCGGCCGAGGGGAGTTCCACTGAGAACGTGATCCAGCACATCGAAACAAATGTGCCAACCCGCCGCGCCCATTGCGATGAAGCGGCGACCGATGTTGGTCCAAAGCGTCAGACGCGTCCCGCCGCCCGATGGTTTGAGTTCCCAACGCATCTCGTGGTCGCCCCAGTTGTACTCAAGCGAACTTGGAGCGTCGGCTCGCGTGACCGTCGCTTCGGTAACGTGTGGCGTAGGCGCTGCTACCGTCGTGAGCTTCACGGTGGTTCCGGCCACAGCCAGACTTCCATCCGCTTCAAAGGGAGCCCACTGGCGCAAGTGGTTTGGGTCTGTGAGCGCCTGCCAGACTTTTTCCGGCGGGTGGCGCAGTTCTCTTACGAGAACGAGCGTCCACTTCTCTCCATCCTTTTGGATCCGAGCCCCGCTGGCGGGACCCGGTGTGTAGAGTGCGCGATCAGTCATACTTCTCTGTCTTCTTTCCCGACGAAGCGCCGTCCTTAATACTTTGCCAACTGTGTAAGCTGAATCAGGTTGCCGCAGGTGTCGTTCAACATCGCGATGGTCGCACCGGTCACATCAGTGGGCGGCATCGTGAACTCGCCGCCGGCGGCCTTAATCCGCTCATAGTCGGCCTTAATGTCATCGGTAAAGAAATTAGAAGCCGGTTGGTGCTGCTGGAAGATCGCCTGCTGGTATGCTTTGGCCGCGGGGTTGCTGTTCAGCGCCAGTTGCAACTCCGTGCCTTCCGGTTCCTCGGGCGAGGCGACGGTCAGCCAGCGAAACGGACCCTGACTGAAATCGGCTTTCTTGGTAAAACCTAATATGTCTGTGTAGAAGCGCAAAGCCTTCGCTTGGTCGTCCACATATACGCTGGTCACTTTGATTTTCATTTCGTTTCTCCTTTTTCACTTTCGCGGTTTGGGCCGCGTCATCTTCCTTAGTTTTTTCTTCCTAGGGTTTGATTGATCCGGGCTCGTCTTACCCATGCGGTCAAGATGCCGTTCAAGAGCATCGACATGAGCGGACCAGAGACGGCGAAACGGAGCGAGCCATGCATCGAGTTCCTGAAGTGGTTCAGGCTTCAGACGGTAGAGCCGCCGCTGTGCGTCCACCGCCGACTCCACGAACCCGGCATCGCGCAGCACGCGCAGGTGCTTAGAAACGGTCGGCTGGGACATGCGGAGCTGGCGCTCGATCTCCCCAACTGACTGTTGCGAAGAGACCAGCAAGCTAAGTATTGCGCGGCGGTTCGGTTCCGCAATGATTTCGAATACGGATTCCACTCTCTGTATATACTCATACAGGCATATGCGTGTCAAGGCATATTATCGGATGGGGCATCAGTTTCCTCTGATGGCGGCCGGGCAAACACGGGAGGGAGGTCGCTACGATGAAATGTTCTTTAGAGCTTCCAGAAAATCGGCAGACACTTCGCGGATCCGTTCCACGCGCTCCTGCTCGCGCCGAAACTCTTCGGCACTGAGCCCCACAAACGTCTGTTTCTGCATGGTGTCGATATGCTCGCGCATAAGCTGCTCAAGTTCGTCGCGGAGTTGGTGGATGCTGGGACGATTCATAGATCACACGGTTGTGGAGGAACGTTATGTCCCGAGCGAATTGAAATTTACCAGCAGCTTGCACTGGGCCGTGAAGTTGGCTCGTATGGCTTCCAGCTTCTTCGCGTTCAACACATGGCGCAAATCATTCCCGGCTCCTCGAAAAGTAGTTGCGCCGCTCGTTGCGTTGGAGTGGCGTCTGAGCTAAGACATCCACGAGGGCGGCAGCTCGTGATTTCTAAATAACCTACTCAAAAGGAATGCATCAAGGAATACATCGAAGTCCGTAGTCGGACAGACAACTGTGGGGCAGGGAACAGGCTTCTGCGCTCCTCAGCGTTTCCCTGGAGCGGAATGGAAGGGATCGTCTTGTGGCGCGTCGGGCGCGTCTTCCGGACTTGGGATATTCAAATTGACAACGACGGGTTCCTGACCGCTGCGCACGATTACCGCTTCCACTGGCTCGTCTTTGCGCGCGTTCAGTTCTTGATGAGGGACATAGGGAGGAACGTAGACGAAGTCACCCGGACCAGCTTCATCGACGAACTCGAGATTATTTCCCCAGCGAAAGCGCGCGCGGCCGCGTACCACATAGATCACAGTTTCGAGTTCGCCGTGATGATGCGGGCCAGTCTTGGCATTGGGATGCACGACTACGGTTCCCGCCCAGAGTTTCTGTGCGCCGACTTTCGCATGCGAGATGGCCTCAGCGCGGGTCATGCCGGGGGTTTGAGGGGTGTTGGAGTCGAGATCGCCACCTCGGATGATGCGCAGGCCGTTCGTTTTCCAGTCGGGCATTTTGTTTCCCTTACGTGCTGTTTGCTCTGCCGTGATAGATCAGCTTTACTTGAACCTTAGAACTTCTTTCTGAGAAATTCAAAAAGTGTATAGCCGATGACAGCGGCTATTGCGGCAATTCCAAAGTTGGCAGCGGTAAAAATATCCTCCAATGCCGGGCCTATTCCTCTTTTCTGGCCTAAGCCCGACCGCTCAAATTCGCCCATCAGAAGATTGGCATAAAAGAGGAAGAGGATGAAACCCATCTCGATGGCCGCTCTCAAGATATTTTTCTTCATCGTTATGTGTCAATCGACGCACGAGGCGAATGACGTTGCCATTCTAGACGATTGGACGCACGCCCGAGGGCTTTGTGCAAGTAAGTCGTGAAGTAGTCCGCCGAGTCCCCCGACGAACGAAAATGGTTTAGCATCCAGTCTCATGTACGCTCCCGTTCCCGAGTTGACCGCGGACCAGGTTTTGCAGGCGTTTCGCCACGACGCTCCCAGTCTTCTTTTCGGCGCCATCATCATGGCCGTGGGGGTGGTCGCGGCGGTGTTTTCCGTGCTCCGGCGTAAGTATGACCGTTTGCTGATTTACTTGGGGCTGTTGGCTGGGCTCTACGGCTTGCGCATGTGGATGCAGTCACAGCTTTTGCTTCTAACAATGCAGGAGTGGCCGTTCTACGCGAGATTTGCTTCGGCAATCGATTTCGTAGTGCCCATTCCGGCCATTCTTTTTCTCGATGCGGCCGGCTTTTTGCACCGCAAGATGCGAAGCGCCACTTACGTGATGGAAGGGATTCTGGCTCTGCTGGCGTTGGGGACGATCGCGGTGGGGCGGCAAAACATCTTTTACACGATCAATGCTGTCTTGATTATCGCCGCGCTAACCACGCTGGTTTTGATATCCATGGGCAGGAGATCGGCCGATCGGGATGCCGTAGTCATACGCCGCGGCCTGTTAATTTTTGCGGCCTTCATTTTCTGGGAGAACTTCCGGAGCATCCTCGGAATTCGTTTGCCCGATATCGAACCGATTGGCTTCGTCGCGTTTCTCACCGCCCTGGGATATGTTGCCGCGCGACAGACTTTGCAGCGCGACCTGCAGCTCAGAGAGATTCAAAAGGAACTTGAAGTAGCACGCCGGATTCAGTTATCGATTCTGCCCGGAGAATTCCCGAATTTCACGAACTTCCGCGTTGCCGCACGCTATGTGCCAATGACTTCGGTGGCGGGAGACTTCTACGACTTTATCGTTGCCGATGATAATCGCGCCGGGCTCCTCATTGCCGACGTCTCCGGCCACGGCGTGCCCGCGGCGCTCATCGCATCAATGGTGAAGCTTGCGGCGACTTCGCAGCGCGCCAATGCCGCCGACCCTGCCCGCTTGCTGGCCGGGATGAACGCCGCTCTCTGTGGCAACACGCAGAATCAATTTGTCACTGCGGCTTATGTTCACCTCGATTCGATTGCGGGGACGCTTCGATATTCTGCGGCAGGGCATCCACCAATGCTTTTGCTGCGGCGCGGAGAAGTGATAGAGATTTCCGAGAATGGATTGATCCTCGCGGCTTTCGATTATGCGACGTACACCAACGGCACACGTCAATTGGAACCGGGCGACCGTTTTCTTCTTTACACTGACGGCGTTGTGGAGGCCGCTAACGCCGCGGGAGATTTCTTTGGGCAAGATGCTTTGGCTGCGGTGTTGCGGCAGACGGCTGAACTTGCTCCCGCCGTGGCTTCGGATCAGATCGTCTCCGCAGTGCAGCGCTGGTCCGCCTCGCAAGACGACGATTTAACTGTTCTGATATGCGATTACGTCGCACGTAAGCAGGAATCGCCGGGAACTGGCTTTGGGGAGCCGATGCAGTAGGTCTATTGAGGCTGAAGCCCCTACCCGCCGGCCTTTAGTTCTGTCAAAACCTGTTTGGCGATTTCCTTCAAGGTCTCGAATACGCCGACGCCCTGGAACGCTACTGCCTCGATCACCGCTTCGTTTTTCTTGCGCAGCTCTTTGTTGAGGTCGTCCGGGGACAAAATATTGGGCAGGTCGCGCTTGTTGAGTTGCAGCACGTAGGGAATCTTGTTGAAGTCGTAGCCGTGCTCTTTCAGGTTCGACATGAGGTTTTCGAGAGCTTCCACGTTGGCATCCATGCGCTGCTCCTGCGAGTCGGCGACGAAGACGATGCCATCGACGCCGCGCAGAATCAGCTTGCGGCTGGCATCGTAGAAAACCTGCCCGGGGACAGTATAAAGATGGATTCGAGTCTTGAAACCGCGCACGTTGCCGAGATCGAGCGGGAGGAAATCGAAGAACAAGGTGCGCTCAGTTTCGGTGGCAAGCGAGATCATCTTGCCCTTCTGCTGTTCCGCGGTCTTCTGATAGATGATCTGCAGGTTCGTGGTTTTGCCGCCTAATCCGGCGCCGTAGTACACGATCTTGCAATTGATCTCGCGGGCTGCGAAGTTGATGAAACTCAAGAACCTTCCTCAATCGTGCGGACCGCACACCCTTGCGGGCGCTTCCGCGCAAAAATATCCCTTTGGGGGCTTGGGGTTTTTATATCACAGGCGCCGGATGGAAGGCAGGTTACTCAGGTGACCCCTGCCTTCTGGGGGCGCTTACCGCGCCGGCGGCGCCGCATAATACCCATCCTTCGCGTACACCTTCAGCCCCGGCCGGAGTACACGCACGTCGATGTTGCGGTAGTTCGATGCGGTCGGGACCTTGGGCCGGGTCGGCGTGTAGCCCAGCAGGTACTGGTTGCGCGCCTCGCTCATCGCGCGGGAGTAAACTTCTTCGATTGCGTTAGTCGTAAGCTCGGTGTAAACCGGCATCCCTCCAGTAGCCGACGCGTACTTGGGGAGGAGATCGCCGTGTCCCTGGTCGGGTATGTGCAGCCGTTCCAGCTTTCCGTAAATCGGCAGTGCCGTGTTTCCCACCGCCACGGCTCGCACTTGGATCTCCTTCGACAACAGAACGCGCATCACGTCTTTATAGCTTGCCTTGCTGCCTTGGTCCCGGCCATCGCTGATCACGAAAATTATCTTGCGCCTTTTGCGGTCGCGTTTGCCGAGGTCCAGCGCAGCCTGCAGAATGGCGTCGTTCAGCACGTGCGATTCTCTTGACGGGGTGTACACGGGCTCGGTTGGACTTCCCACAGGAACGCCGTTGATAATCGGCCCGCCCGCCATGGGTCCTCCGAGAACCGGTGGACCGTCGTAGTTTCCGCGTTCCGTCTTCATCTGAGTCAATACCGCGTTCAGCCTCTTCGCCGCTCCCGTGAAGTCGGTGACTTGACTCACCGTGCTGCTGTAGGTGTAGACCGCGACTTCATCGTACGGTGCGAATGCGGCAACCAGCGAGGCGAAGGTTCGGTTGATCTTCTGGACGTCGGAATCCGACATACCCGTATCGAGCACGATTGCCACCGAAAGAGCCATGGGATCGGCGGTGAAATAGCTCAGCTTCTGCTCCACGCCATTCTCGATCACCTTGAAGTCAGTGGACAGCAGTCCATCCACCAGACGGCCGTCCTTGTTTTTCACGGTAACCGGAACTTGCACAAAAGTGGGATGAACCACGAAGGTGGTGAGCTGATCTTGCGCGTTCGGTTTTGCAGTAGTGCCAGCTGGAACCGTCTTCACCGGCGCCATCGGCGGCGGTGTGGACGCTGGTTGGTCCGATCCGTCGTCAGTTGGATTTGTCGCAGGCTTATTAATCGGCTGATTCGTCCACGGATCTCTCTCGACTGTCTTCTTTTCTTCCGGCTTCGGAATCGGCGATGGTGCAGGCGCAGGTTGCTCTGACGGCGGTTGCACCGTTGACGGCGCGTCCGGAATACTCTGCTGTGATTGCGTCTGAGTACTCGACTGCGAACTCGTGGAAGACTGCCCAGCAATCGTGGGAACGCCGTTGCAGACGAACGCCACGACCAGCGCTGCCGCAAGCCAACTTACAGCGCTCCATTGCTTCTGTTGTTTCCGTTTCCTGTTATCCGCCGCGGTTTCGATGTTCACAAACACCATCCGATCTTTACGCGATCCATTCTCTACTTTGCCTCAGGCCCGTCGGCGTTCGTTCCCGACCAGAGTTTCGAAAACACAGCATCTTCTTTTTCATGGGATGCCTGAACCGGCCATTTGGTGCATCCAACTCTAGGGATTAGACTAACAAAAGTCCTTCGAGGGATTGCTGGCATGTTCAAATTTTCCGCTTATCGTTATCCAACGTTCTCCGCAGCACTGGCCATCGTATCTATTCTAATCTTCCTGGCAACTTTGTCGGATGCCGCTCCATTCGCCCTGGCTCAGATTCCTTCCATCCCCAAGGGACAACCGACGGAAGCGCCTCCGGCCCAGAAGCCCGGCGACGCGCAGAAGCCCGAGGAAGACCAAACGCCCGCCGAGACCCTGAAAGTCAGCGTGAACGTAGTCGGACTCTTTTTCAACGTCAAAGACAAGCACGGCACCCTGATGCCGAACCTTACCAAAGACGATTTTACGGTGCTCGAAGACGGCAAGCAGCAGACCATCAAATATTTCGCCGCCGAATCGAACCTGCCGCTTACTCTCGGTATCCTCATTGATTCCTCGGGCAGCCAGCGCAATGTGCTTGATATGGAAAAAGAGGTCGGCGGCGCGTTTCTCCGCCAGATTCTCACCGACAAGGACGAGGCCTACGTCATTGACTTCAACGTCGACGCCTCCCTGATACAGGATTTCACTCGCGACGTTAGCCGCCTGCGAGCGGCCATGAACAAAGTGAAGATCAACACCGGCGTTTCCGGCATGGGAGGCGGTCCCGTTCCCACGACACGCCAGGCAGGCACCGTGCTTTACGACGCCGTTTATCTCTCCGCCCACGACATGCTGGCGAAAGAAGTTGGCCGGAAGGCAATGATTCTGCTCACCGATGGCGAGGATGAAGGCAGTCAGCTCAAAATTAAAGATGCCATCGAAGCCGCGCTGAAAGCCGATGCCATCGTCTACGTCCTGCTCTGCGCCGACCGTGGCTTTTATGGTTCCTATGGACTGGGCGGCTACTCGGGGGAGAGCGAAATGCGCAAGCTCACCGAGGCCACTGGGGGCCGCGTCATCAACGTCGGCAACAAGTTCGACAAATTGAAAGAGGCCTTCGACCAGATTGCTGCCGAACTCCGCAGCCAGTACAACCTCGGCTACACTTCCACAAATCCCAAGCTCGACGGGACCTACCGCAAACTGGAAATTAAATCCAAAGAAAACTACAAAATCCAATGTCGCGCGGGATACTATGCAACGGCGCGCGAACCGTTGCCTCAATAGCGATATAGGGTTCGAAGAAGCTTATGGCAAACACATTTGGTACGGACATTTTGATTCAGGCCGAAGACCGGATGAAAGCGGCGAATTTTTATGTGAAGGAACTCGGTTTCACGATTACCGATAAAAACTCGAAAATGATCGGCCTTCACGGAGAGCATATTAATTTATTTATTGAGCCGGGTCCGGCCCTCGGGCCGGTTCTTGAAGTCACCGTCAAGAGCGTTAAAAAAGCCAGAGCAAATCTGACGAAGAAGGGCTGCAAAATAATTAAGGACGAACCGGAAGTTCCCAGGGTTTACGTCAAAGATCCATACGGTCTCATTTACAATCTGACGGAGTAGTCACCGGGTGACGACGCTTGTAAGCCCGGTCCCGTGATGTGTGCGTATTAGCTGGAGGTTCGCTATGGCGCCTCGAAATCCCTCGCCTTTTTCCCGCCGCTCATTTCTGCAGCTCTCAGCCGCTGCAGCAGCTTTTCAAGCCGTCAGCGAGCCCATGCTCGCCTCCGCGGCTCGCCGGCCCGGTTCCAAAGACGGAGTCATGATCGACTCCAACGAAAATCCGCTCGGCCCCAGCCAAGCCGCGCGTGAAGCGATCTCCGCGATCATTCCGCAAGGCGGACGCTATCTCGACCATCTCACCGAAGACCTAGTCAACACCTTCGCCCAACTCGAAGGCCTCGGCCCCGATTACGTCCAGATCTTTCCGGGTTCAAGCCCTGCGCTACGCTTCGGGGTCGTGGCCTTCATTTCGCCGCAGAAAAGCTATGTCACGGCCGATCCCGGTTTTGAAGCTGGTATGTTTGCAGCCAAGGTGGCCGGGGCGCGCGTAGTCAAAGTCCCGCTCACCAAGACTTACGCGCATGATGTCAAGGCCATGATCGCTGCTGCTCCCGACGCTGGGCTCTTTTACATTTGCAATCCCAATAACCCATCGGGCACGCTCACGCCGCACTCCGACATCGAGTATCTCGTAGAAAATAAACCAAAGGGTTCCGTCGTGATGGTCGACGAGGCCTACATCCATTTTTCGGATGCGCCATCCGCGATCGATTTGGTCAAGGCCGGCAAGGATGTAATCGTGCTCCGCACCTTCTCGAAAACCTACGGCATGGCCGGCCTGCGCTGCGGATTCGCCATCGCCCGCCCAGACCTGATGGAAAAAATTACGAATCTCTCGGGCTGGAACTTCATGCCCGTCACCGCAGTGGTAGCCGCCTCAGCCAGCTTGAAAGATCCGGGCCTGATCCCGGAACGCAAGCGCATCAATGCCAGCATTCGGCAGGAGACCCTTCAGTGGCTTGCCAGCAATGGCTACTCCTACACGCCATCCGAATCGAACTGCTTCCTGCTCGAAACCAAACGCCCCGGCAAGGAAGTGATCGACGCCATGGCCAACCAGAATGTTTTCATCGGACGCATCTGGCCCATCATGCCCACATGGGTGCGGATCACAGTCGGCACCCATGACGAAATGCAGCAGTTTCAAGCCGCGTACCAGAAAGTGATGCGCGGAACCACGGCGTTCTCGCTGCAGCCAGCGAGTCCAGTTAAGAGTTCGCGACGGCGCGGTGCTCTGCTGAGTTGACACGAGTACTTTCTTCATCTTGACAGCGCAGCGTTTCTCGACCAGACTGAGCGCCGCCTGTACATTTGAGGAACGATGAAGATCTCGATCAGACGCTGGTTTTGGCGCGGAGCGGCCGTCTTGGTCTGCCTTGGCGTTGCCACTGGATTTGCCGCCGGGGCCAGCGGCCCGCACTATGTCGTTACCAATGACGACGCGCTCTCCTCGAATAGCGTGACGTTCTACACCGTGGGGGCGAACGGTGTGCTGACTCTGCAGCAACAAGTTCAGACTGGCTTCTCCGGCATCGCCGGTGGTTATTTTTCGGCGAACCGGGTCGTCGCGCTCGACGACGAGAGCCAGGAGTGCGTCTATGCCTCCAACGCTTTCACCGGCGAGATCGTCGGAATCAACGTCATCACTCAAGCCGTGGGCGGCAGCGCTTATGGTTCCACCACTGACACGGGCATCACCAACGGCGTTGGCTTGGCCACGAATGCGCAATACCTTTATGCCGGCTTCAGCGACTTCAGCACGATAGGAACTTTCCAGGTTCAACCCGGCTGCTCTCTAACATTTGTGAACGATACTTCCGTCTCCGGACTGCAAGGCGGTATCGTCAGCGCGATGGCAATCCACGGGAATATTCTGATCGCCACTTATAACGATGGCTCGATCGAGAGCTTCAACATCTCTTCGGGCACTCCGGTATCGAACGGCGATAAACAGAACTCTACCGGCTATCTCAAGTCGCAGGGTGCTACGTATCCCAACGGCATCGACATTACGCAGGACGGGCATTACGCAATCTTTGGCGATACTTCCATGACGACGTCGATCGAAGTCTCGGACATTTCATCCGTCAAGTTGACCAAGACGGTCTACTACGATCTGGGCGGTTCGATCAACTCCAGTAACATTATGCTCAGTCCCGATGAGACGCTGCTCTACATCAGCAACACGCAAGGGGATAGAATCAGCGCCGCGTTTTTCAATGCCAACACGGGCACGCTGTCGAGCGGTTGTACCTCGGGCAAGCTCAAGAACTATGTGAGTTCGTGGTCGTACCTTGCGGGGTTGGGCCTGGAGACTACTACGGGCACTGGCGAAGTCTTGTACGTGGCAGAGTATGGTTCGACTTCTGGCATCGCCATGCTGCAAGTGACTTCCTCCGCCGGGACTTGCGCGTTGTCCGAGTTGTCGAGTTCGCCGGTTGCCGATCCTAACAGTCCAGGATTGCTGTCGATCGGCGCTTTTCCGCCGCGAGGTTTCTGATGCAGATTGTCGTGAAACTGAGGCATTTAGAAAGAATGTTCAGGAGTTTCGAAAGAATGTGCAGGATTTTCGAGATGCGCACTGGGTTCCGATGCTTGCTGGGTATCGCGGTCTGCGGATTTTCTTTCATACATGCACCGGCACAGTGTCCGCCGCGCCCGCAATCCGCCACCGTGGTTCAAGATGCCCTAAGCCTCTATTCACAAAACGGCGTTCTCAACGCCAGCCTCGCGCTCGGCCACTCCATCGATTCCGCCGGCTACACTCACTTTTGCTACAAGTACCAGCAAGGCGCAAACACGGCGGAAGCTCCAACGTTGCGGCTGAATCAGGGCGATCATCTGCTTCTCAACATTACGGACGACCTTTCGAATCCGGGCGCGCAAAGCCGCAGCGCGATGGACATGTCCGCCCCGGCAGGCGCTACCTGCGGCGATGGCGGCCCCGCGACCTTGCAATCGACCAACGTTCACTTCCATGGCTTGAATGTTTCGCCGACCTGCCATTCGGATGATGTGCTCACCACACTGATCCAACCCGGCACGCCCGGCTTCCAATATGACATCCAGATTCCGGCGAATGAGCCGCCGGGCCTGTATTGGTACCATCCCCACGTGCATGGGTTCACCGAGTTTCAGGTGAATGGAGGCGCGGCCGGCGCGCTGATTGTCGAGGGCATGGAAAAATATCGCCCCGAGGTGACAGGCCTCTCAGAGCGCGTCTTCGTGATTCGTCAGCAGTTTTTGGTTCCGTGGGTGCCTGGCCCCTACGAACTTACGGTAAACTTCGAGCCGACCGCACCCTTCGAAGGGCCTGAACCTATTATTCAAATGAAGCAAGGCGAGAAGCAGTTCTGGCGGGTGGCGAACGCGACTCTACAGGATTTCATGCCTCTGCAGGTTTGGTTTGAAAACGTGCCGCAAAAACTGCAATTGATCGCGCTCGATGGATATCCTCTGGCCGCGCCTCGATCTGTGGAAACAATTCTGTTGCCGCCCGCGGGACGCGCCGAATTCATCGTGCAGGCTCCGCCGCCAAACTCCTACGCAATATTTACGGTCTTGGATTATCCCACCGGACCCACCGGCAATCCCGATACTGCGCAGCCGCTCGGAGTGATCCAGCTTAGCGATGCCTCTGCGAAGTCGACGGCCAACGTTGCCTCGATCACTACTCCGGCACCGTCTCCGAAAACTTCGACCTCGCAAACTTCTCTGCCTCAAACTTCAATGGATCACCTGAAGTTCGCAGGCCTCAAAGATGCGACACCAACCACGCAGCGCAACCTCTACTTCTCCGAAGAATTCGCCGGCACCAACGGTCCGATACAGTTTTATGTCACCGTCGATGGACAAAAGCAAAAAGTTTTTGATCCCAACGAGAAGCCCATGATCACGACGCACGTGGGTGCCGTGGAAGATTGGACCATCGAGAACCGCGCGCTTGAGACTCACGCATTTCACATTCACCAGCTTCACTTCATGATGCTTGAAGTCAACGGACAGCCGGTGGCGAATCAAGATTTGCGCGACACCATCGAGATCCCTTACTGGTCAGGGAAAGGCCCGTATCCCAGCGTGAAGGTGCGGATGGATTTCCGCGACCCCACCATTGCCGGCACATTTGTGTTTCACTGCCACATCCTGCTGCACGAGGACCTCGGAATGATGCATAAGATTCAAGTCCTGCCTTAGGGGTCCTTGCCGCCGACTGCAAAGAAAGAAGGTTTCAAGATGCGGAAAAGAATTTTGCTCGTCCTAAGCGGAGTTCTGTTGGCGTTTGCCGGTTATCTGTTTGGAAATCGAACCGCCGCGGTTGCACATGCCGGAGCGCCCGCGCAATACGCCGGCGTGCCGAACCAGCCAGTTGAAGCGCCAACCCAGGGCAGCGTCCCGAAGTCCTACGGACGCGTAGCCGCAGCAATCGCCGACAAGATCGGCACCGGCCTGATCTTTGAAGACCCCCAAGGCGTGATTCGCTTCGTCAGCATGACCGGAATGATGGAAGGAGAACTGGCCCGCTACGACAAAGCTCCAACTCAAGGCGGAATCCCGAAATCGTATGGTCACCTCGTAGCGGCAGTCGTTAACGGCGAAAACACCGGCCTCGTTTTCGAAGACGCTCAGGGCGTGATTCGCTTTGTCACAATAGCGGGCAAGAAAGAGGGAGAGTTGACCCGCTTTTGAGCGTTATCACACCACCAATTTCCTGCTTTGGCAGTTGATCAGATTTGGATACCGCCGGTCTGAAAAGTCCTGCCGCTTTTAGTCGACTGGTTCGCTCCATGCCACCGTTCTCCGCTCCCGGCTGCTCTTGTGCGCCAGCATGAGTGCCCGCATCGTCTGCAACGCCTGCTTCGGAGTAACCTCAAGCGCCGCGTTTTTCTCGATCGCGTCCCGCACGTTCGCATAGAACCCGCGATAATCTCCACGCTCGGTCTTTACCTTTACACTCGGCTCGCCCACTACACTTAACGTTCCCCACTGACTTTCCGCTTCTTCGCCCCAACCCTCACCCCAATCCTTCCCCTGCGGAAAATCGTCCCCGCGCAATAATGCTTCCTGCGGATCCATCCCATACTTCACAAACGATCCCTTCGTACCGTGAATCAGGAAATGCGGCCCCGGCGTAAACGCAACGATGCGCGCGCGCACCATCGCTCGCAGGTGCGGATACTCAAGGCAAACATCGAACGAGTCATCTACCTGCGATGTTTCGCGCTCGCAGAAAGCCGATGCTGTAATTGCCCGCGGTTCTCCAAACAACACCAGCGCCTGGTCAATTACATGCGGCCCCAGATCGAACAGAACGCCAGCTCCAGGTTGATCCGCGCGTTCCCGCCACGCATTCGCCTTCGGCTCGAGGCGAAACCGATCAAACCGGCACTCGTACTCCACGGCAGTTCGCAGACGGCCTGACTGCACAATTTTTTTCACCGTGCCGAAATCACCATCCCAGCGCCGTTCCACATACACCGTGATCAATCGCCCGCGGTCGGCCGCCAGCCGCACCAGTTCCTCGGATTCCCTCAGCGTCGGCGCGAAAGGTTTGTCCACTACCACATCCCGCCCCGCTAGCAGGCACGCTCGTGCCAGTTCGAAGTGCGAATCGTTCGGAGTCGCGACCACGCACAACTGGATTTCCTTATCCGCCAGCAACTCCTCGATGGTGCGAACAACTCGCATTTCAGGATATTTTTCCCGCGCCCGCGTACCGCTGCGCTCCACGATGCCCGCCAGTTCCAGGCCCGGCACAGCCCTGATCACGGGCGCATGAAATGCCTGCCCCGCCAACCCAAATCCAATCAATCCCACACGCACCATGCCCGGCTCCTAGTTTTCGCTCTGCCGCGTACTACACCGCCGTTAGGGAATTACAGCTTTCTGCCGATACGCCACCGCTGCCGCTCACACTATAAAGGAGAAGGATTGTTTTGGATCGCTGCGCAGGCCTCGTGCTCGCAGCTCGTTCCAGAGGCAGAAAATGAGGGCTGGAACTTTTCTCGTGATCTCCCTGATGCTGCTCATTACGTGGGCGGGGAGTTTCCTGATGCTGCACGTAGCCAGCATGATGATTCATTTGCTCCTGCTGGTGTCAGTTCTTTTTTTTGCGGGGCATCTGGTGCGGAATACGAGTCTCAGCTAGTTTTTTAAGCCACGATTTTACGGAGGTGATACGCCCTCAACGTTCTTGGCTAACCGGCCGCCAGCATTGAGGGCGGATCCATTTTTCTTCGATCTTTAACCCGCCGCACAAACTTCAGCCCAGACCACACGTCCGTCACCGCGCACACCTTCACATCCACCAGTCCGGCGTCGAGCCCAATCTCGCGCACAACGTTTTCGTTCGGATCCGTCGCGACTCCTGAACTCTTCTTCGGCCAACTCACCCACAGCATCCCAGCCGGCGTCAGCGACTGCGCCATCCTCGGGAAATCTCTGGTTAACTCCCCGCGAGACCTGGTAAAAATCATCACAAAATCCAGCGCGTCGTACTTCTTCGCCAGATCACACTCCGCCAGCGCGTCGCGCAATTCCGCCAGCACTTCTTTTGGGGCATTCGCCAACCGCGCGCGAAAGCCCGCCTTAATCCCCAATTTTTTCGGAAGTGGCGTCCCAGAATATCCCGGCATATGTGTGGGCCGTGACAAGAACGAATTTACTGACGGGTCCCGTATCCAGCCGAAGCCCGGGAGCTGGAAGCCGAGAGCCGTCTACTGCGCCGGTGCGTAATATCCGCGCCTCGATCTCACGCGGAAGTTCTTGCGGTCGAGCGCTACGATCTCAATCGTGCGGAAATGCCCGTCGGCCTTCAAGTCCGCCGGCTTATACGACACATCATACTGGCTGCGCAGTTCGTCCTGGATCTCGGTAAAGGCGTTGGCCACATCGCGAATCTGGAATGGAAAAAACGCCCGCCCACCGGTCGCGTCCGCGATGCGCTCTAGAATCTTGTCGCCAGACCCTTTAGTTCCGCTAACGTTGGTACTGATCGTGTATACGATCGCGTTCGCCCGCTGCGCCATCTCGATCGCTTCCTCGCGCGTCACATGGCTCAAATTATCTTCCCCATCGCTGAGCAGGATGATCGCGCGTCGCGTTGGTCCCGACTGCGGTTGCTTGAGCAATTTGTCGCGGCAGGAGCCGTAAAGCGCATCGTACAGCGCCGTTCCACCACCCGGCCTCAGCATGCGCACGCCTTTTCCCAACTTCTCCGTGTCGTCCGTGAAATCCTGCGTCACTTCCGGCGTCGCGTCAAACCCGACGACCATCGCCTGGTCGTAGCCCTTGCGCACAGTCTGGTTTAAGAATTCAATCGCCGATTCCTGTTCAAACTTGAACCGGTCACGCACCGAATTGCTGGCATCGATCAGCAAACCCACCTGCAGAGGCAAATTCGTTTCTGCGTGAAAGCTTCGGATCTCAGCCGCCGGCTTGTTGTCATCTACGAAGCGGAAGTCCGCCTGTTTCAAATCGGTCACGCGCTTTCCGTGCTTGTCGGTCACCGTGAACACCACGTTCACTTCGTTAATGCCGACTCGGATGCGAGGGATATCGCTGCTGTTAGCGCCTTGCCCCGCCGAGTTTGACTCTCCGGAATTTCCTCCGGATTTCTGGCCGGCAGAATTCTGATCGCCCGCGTTCTGCGTCCCCGCCGGAGTAGCTGGAACCGGCGCAGTCGCGGATTGCGAAACCCCGGCCGGACGCAGTCCTACTATCAGCATCAAAACTGCCGCCCACCGCGAAGCCGAGAGTTTGAAGACGTTTCTCGCCAGAATGCCCCTCATTTGATATTCATTATATCCGCAACCGCTCGGATCAGCAGTCTTCGTCTCGGCGGCTTGCCCTACGAGAAGTGCGGGTTAAGGTTCTTTTTCTACTAATTCCAGCTTGCCCAAGAACTCCAGCAACTCGGGCGGCAACGCGCTCTTCAGCCCAACAATCTCGCCGGTACGCGGATGCCGGAACTCCAGCTCCGCGGCATGCAGAAAATTCCGCGCCAGTCCAATCACCGCATTTTTCCCGCGCGCCTGCCGCGGCGCCCCGTACATCGTATCTCCCACCACTGGATGACCCATCGCCGCCGCATGCACTCGAATCTGGTGCGTCCGCCCCGTATCGATCTTCACATCCAGCAATGTGAACTTGCCAAACTTAGTGTCCAACCGCCGCACAACGCGATAGTGCGTCACCGCAGTCCGCCCGCCCTCGTGCCGCGTAGTCATACGCGTGCGCCGAACCCGGTCGCGGCTGATGCTCTGCGCCAGCGTTCCCGAATCTTTCTTAACCCAGCCATGCGCCAACGCCACATATTTCTTCTTCACTTCCCGCGCGGCAAACTGCGCGCCCAGCTTGCGATGCGCTTCATCGCTTTTTGCTACCACAATCAACCCGCTGGTTTCTTTGTCCAGACGATGTACAATCCCCGGCCGCAACTCCCCGCCCACGCCAGATAGATTCTTCAGATGATGCAGCAGCGCATTCACCAGTGTTCCCCGATTACGCGCATCGTCCGTCGCTCCCGCGCCCGCGTGCACCATCATTCCTGCCGGCTTGTTGATCACCGCAAGATCATCGTCTTCATAAACAACGTCGAGTGGGATCTCCTCTGCCATCGCCTTCAGAGGAGTTCGCTGCGCCTCGCCCATCACGCGGATGCGCTCCCCGCCGCGCAACTTCAACGAAGCCTTCGAGGCCGCATCGTTTACCAGCACAAGGCCCTCCGCAATCATCTCCTGTACTCGCGCCCGGCTCACAGACTCGAGTCGCACTGCAAGGAACTGGTCCAGCCGCTTGCCGGCGTGTTCAGCCGCAACGGAAATAAGGATAGGAAACGATTCCGCCATTCGCTGGAGGATACTACAAGCTGTGTCGTTAACGTTCCCAGGTGATCTTGCACAAAATAGTCGGCAGTCGTCGAGTTTACCCAATAATCCAAATAGCTTAAGCTGGCCGGTCATGTTTCGGCGCACGCGATTTCTCGTTCTGTTTCTCCTTGCGGTTGCGGCTTCAACGCTAGCAAATCCGCTCACCTCGCGCCACGCCGATGGCTACGAGGTAGTCCACACCTATGCGCACGACTCTCAAGCCTTCACGCAAGGATTGATTTTCGTGGACGGTCACCTCTACGAGAGCACGGGCCTCAAAGGCAAGTCATCACTGCGTATGCTGGATTTTGCTACCGGAAAAGTTCTGCAGAAATATGATTTGCCTGCCAACTACTTTGGCGAAGGCCTCACCGATTGGGGCAGCACACTGATTCAGCTCACTTGGAAAGAGCACACGGGCTTTGTCTATGACCGCTTCAGCTTTTCTGTGCTTCGAACTTTCCAATACGAGGGCGAAGGCTGGGGCCTGACTCACGATGAAACCCAACTGATCTTGAGCGATGGAACTTCTTACCTGCGCTTTCTCGATCCCAGATCATTCAAAGAAACCAGGCGCCTCCTCGTTTTTGACGAAGGCGGCCATCCCGTCGAAAAGCTGAACGAACTCGAATACCTGCACGGGGAAATTTACGCCAACATCTGGGAGACGGATGAAATTGTCCGCATCTCTCCGCGCACCGGGAAAATTCTCGGACGGATCGATTTGAGCGGCCTCATCGACAAGCGCACACTGGCGAGCCCCGATGCCGTTCTGAACGGCATCGCCTACGACTCCATCAGTGACCGGCTCTTTGTTACCGGGAAGCTATGGCCAAAATTATTTGAAATCAAGATAGGAACTAATCCGCAAAAGTAAGCGCGCGCTACCGCGTCGCTTCCAGCGGGTGCGCCGTCACATTCTTCGCCCCGGGCCGCAACCACCAGATCAGCCCGCCGCCGATGACCAGGCCAATGGCGATCAACTGCGTCCCGGTCATCGCCCCGCCAAACACCGATCCGCGCCCCGGATCGTCCCGCAAATATTCCAGAAAAAATCGCGCCACGCCATAGATGAACAGGAACGCGCCAAACACCTGCCCATCGAATTTCCTGTGCTTCAAAAGCCACATCAGGAAGAAGAAGTTTGCCAGTTCGACTGCAGACTCGAACAACTGCGTCGGCTCCAGCGGCACGTTCAACGGAGTCCCGGTAATCTGATTCGCCACCGGGTTATGAAACACCACGCCCCAGAAATGATGTGTCTCTTTCCCATAGCAGCATCCCGCCATAAAGCAGCCGACGCGTCCAATGGCGTGACCCAGCGCCAGCCCCGGCGCAAACGCATCGCAGGTTCGAAGCGCCGGCAGATGATGCCTGCGCACATACCACCACGCCGCCAGAAACGCGGCAATCAATCCGCCGGAAAAAACTCCTCCAGCCTGCAGCGTGGCAATGCTGAAAATTTCCGAAGGATGCGCGGCATAACTGCTCCACTCGTTAATCACATAGAGCACCTTCGCCCCGACAATGCCGCACAGCACCACCAGGATGCCCAGGTTCCATGCCTTCTCGCCGTCAATTCCCAGACGCTCGGAATTGCGCACACTAATCCAAAGTCCGATCAGCACTCCCAAAGCAACCAGGAAGCCATAAGTCGGCAGGAAAAACCGCCCGAAATGCACTAATTGTGGATGCACAGTTATGTTGGATGCAGGAACTTGGGAATTTGATACTGAAGTCAGTCTAGCAGGGAACTCTTGGCTCACGTTGGCCGCATTATTTTACAGTTCTCATTTGTGATGCTAAAATGTATCACATGAAAAAGGCCTCGGTCCGCGACCTGCGCTATGCCTTCAAGAAGATCGAGCGTCTGCTGCAGCAAGGAGAAGAGATCCAAATTACCAAGCGCAGGCGCGTAATCGCCCGCTTGGTCCCAGACGGCGCGGAGGCCGCCAGACCAGTCCCCGACTTCCTCGCGCGCTTACGCACGATTTACGGCAATAAAATGCTGCCCGTCAGCGGCGCTGAACTGATCGCCGCCGATCGGAGCCGCTATTGAAGGTTTACGCCGACCCCAGCTTTATCGTGTCACTCTACAGCCCGGATGCCAACTCGGCCGCCGCCGCCCACATCATGCAAGCTCTTCCCGCGGACCGCTTTGTGACTACTTTCGGAGAACTAGAAGTCGTCAATGCAATGGGATTGAGAGTTTTTCGCAAAGAAGTTTCGCCTTCGCAAGCCCACTCTTCCTTGAGCGAGTTCGAAAAAGATTTGCGCGATGGGATCTTTCAGATTCGCGAATTAACAGACGCTATTCTCGGACGGGCTCACCAGTTGTCCCGCCAAACCGCTAAACTAGGAACTCGCACAGCCGATCTCTTACACGTGGCAGCCGCCCTGGAATTGGGCGCGGACAGCCTCTACACTTTCGACCTCCACCAAAGAAAGCTAGCCCAAACCCTTCGTCTCAAGCTCAACTAGATCACGCTTTTCATAAGGCGTTTGCTGCATCATCCGGCCTTTCTTCTAGCGACGTCCTGATTGGGACATCATTGTTCTACTTGACTTCCGGCCCAATCCTTGTCATAACTACTTGGTCCCACCGGACGGGTTTGGGGGTGTGTCTGTTTGGCGGAAATTCGGCTTCAAGAGGGAGAATCCCTCGAGAATGCCCTGCGGCGCTTCAAACGGAAAGTGCAGCAGGAAGACATTATCAAAGAAGTGAAACGCCACTCCTTTTACCTGAAACCGGGTGAAAAGAAACGCGTAAAGGCCGCACTCGCTCGCAAGCGTGCGCGCAAGAAAGTTCGCAAGGAGCAAGACTAGGCATTAAAGGGTCGCCCCTTCCCGGGGTGACCCTGCTCCATCTGGCCCCCACCAGAGAGAGTTGCAGCAGGGACGATTTCAAATACTCATCATTCATTTAGTCGGCATTCTGTGGGAGTAGCTGTATCCACGCGCCGTTCCAGGTGCGTGGCGGGCCGAGTCCAGGGGCAGTTTGAGGGGGGATGTACATAACCTGTGTTTGCTTTGCGCCACCGCCTCCCCGCGTGTGGGGAGCGGACCACGGGCACAAGGGAGCCATCCTCAATGGAATTTCAGGACAAGGTACTGACCTGCATCGACTGCGGTGTCGAATTCGTCTTTACCGCCGGGGAACAACTGTTTTTCCACGACAAACGGTTCAAGAACGAACCTAAGCGCTGTAAAACCTGCAAGTCTAAACGTGTGGCAGTCCTCACTGCCGCTCCTCCTCCGCGCGATGGGCGCCACTATACGCGTGTCGAGACTCGCGCCACTTGTTCTCAGTGCGGCAAGGAGACCACCGTCCCCTTTCGCCCCACACAAAACCGGCCTATCTTCTGCCGTGAATGCTTCACGCACAAAAGGACCGCCGCCTCCGCCTGATTGTCGGGAAACTTTTCTGTTGCCGAAGGCGATGGAGTCTTCGGCAACAGCGGTAGCCTGTGCGGCGAGCGCGGTCTCAGTAACCGAGAGACCGCGCGATGCGCTACGATAGTGCCGTGACCACCTTCCACGTACAAAACTTCGGATGCCGCGCCACCCAAGCCGACGGCGCCGTCCTCGAACGCCAGTTCGAATCCCGCGGCCTAAGCGCGGCCTCCGCAGCCCAAGCCGACCTCATAATTTTCAATACTTGTACGGTCACTAATTCGGCGGATCAGGATGCGCGGGCGGCCATTCGCCGGGTGCAGCGGCAGAATCCGCTGGCGAAGATTATTGTTACTGGGTGCTATGCGCAGCGCGCGCCCGAGGAAATTTCTGCGCTGCCCGGTGTAAGTTGCGTGATCGGCAACTCGCACAAACATCAGCTCGCAGAAATTGTGCTGGATCAAGTCGCTCCACCGAGCCAAGGGTTTGTGCCCCTCACGTCACTTTCTGTGATGCGCGAACGACCAACGACGAACGATCAACGACCGTTCTTCGTCTCCGACATATTCGCCCACACGGAGCTGCTGGCAGCGCCCGTGTTCGAATCCGCGAATCACGAGAGCGACCGCACCCGCCCTAACCTCAAAGTCCAGGACGGATGCGACAACCGCTGCTCTTTCTGCGTGATCCCAAGCGTGCGCGGCCAGAGCCGGTCATTACCGCTGCCGCAAATTATTCGCGAGGTGAACGCGCTGGTGGCCGCGGGCTACCGCGAGGTTGTGATCAGCGGGATCAACTTAGGCAGATGGGGACGGGATTTAGCTCTCAGCTCTCAGCTTTCAGCTCTCAGCGAAAACCGCGCGCTGAATTTCGAAGAACTGGTGCGGGCGATCCTGTCGGAGACAAGCCTCGAAAAGCTTCGCATCTCTTCTGTCGAGCCCATGGATTGGTCGGACGAACTTATCGAGCTTGTCGCGTCTTCATCGCGCATTGCCAAACACGCGCACGTGCCGCTGCAATCCGGCAGTGACGCGGTGCTGCGGCGCATGCATCGCAAGTACCGGCCGTGGCACTATCGCGAGAAGATTGAAAAGATTCGCGCTGCCATGCCCACCGCTGCCATTGGCGCAGACGTCATGGCCGGATTCCCGGGCGAAACCGACGCTGAATTCGAAGCCACTCGCCGCCTCATCGAAGATTTGCCTTTCACTTATCTGCATGTCTTCACTTATTCCGCTCGTCCGGGCACGCCGGCCGCCGCGATGCCCGATCAAGTCCCGGTGCAGGTCGCGCGCGAACGCAATCGCATTCTGCGCGATCTTGCGGCCGAGAAGAAGCTTGCGTTCATGCGATCGTTCGTCGACAAAGAGTTGCAGGCGATCACACTCAACGTAACTCCCAGCGGCCGCGATGGCGAATTCACCGAGGCTCTCACGGAAAATTATCAAAAGCTGTATGTAAGAGGACACCACGCCTCGAATCGGTGGATCACGACTCATATCGACGAAGTCGACAACGGAGCGTTTGTGGGGAAGATGGCATCTCGATTACCGCTTTGCCATGCGCCGGGGCACGGAATCGATCGGAAGCAGACGACGACCGAGGCTACGGCTTAGCGCGCGATCAGTCCGTTTCGGCCGGGATCCTTCGACCCGTGCAGAACGCGGACACCCGGGTATAAGAAAAAGTCGCATCCCCCCGATCGGGTGTATACTCTTGCGGAAAGTGCGATTGCAGCCTTTTTGGTTGAGCTTTTCTTGGGCCGAACTCTTTGGCAGCATCAGGCGAATCGATTAGTCCCTCCCCGATCATAGCGGGGCGGAGGTTCGACTATGGATCAGGCCAGTACTCCCAAGCGTGTCATCTACGCCTGTATCTTGGTGGTGATCGCAACAGTCTTCTCTCTAATGATTTACTCCGGAATGCTTGATGGGGTGGGGGAAGCGCTGTTCGACCTGGCCAAAGAAATCGCAAAGTTTTTTCTCGGTTAACCTTGTTGCTCCTCCGGCAACTCACACAACTGCAACTCTCGCATGGGAAAATCCTTGCGGTTATCGGTGGCCAGCGCACACTTCTGCTGTAGCGCCACTGCTGCGATGATCGTGTCGGCGAGCGTAAGAGTTCGGCCTTTCTGCTGCCATTCCTTTTTGAGCTTGCCCGCTATCTCGGCTACGCTGGCCGTGATTTCATAGCAAGGAAGTGCGTTAAGGAAGGCCTTGGTCCGCGCTTCTTCCTGTGGCCGCATGCCGGCGTAGACCTCGGCAATATTGAGCGCCGAGGTTGCAATGGTGTGTCCGCCACGGACCAGTTCAGCCAGCCACTGCCGCCGACCCCGGCGCAATCGCAGGGCGTCGATCAGCACGGATGTATCCAGCAACATCTGCATGCAGAAAACTCACTTTGGATTTGGTTTTGTCGAACGGTCTCGCACGGAGAGCAGTTTCTGGCGGCGTAGGCGATTGCGGGTTTCGGCCACATCGTGCCTCTCGCTCTGCCGCCGTAGTTGCTGCACATACGCGACCGTTCCCCCTTTAAGTTCAGGGTGATCATCCGTTTTCCAGGCGGGTTGCTCACTCTCAAGAACGCGCAGGAGCTTGCGGCGTTGCACTTCCTGCCGTGCCGTCTCCAGCAGGAAAGCGCTACGCCCACGAGGACCGACTAAATCGTCGATCTCCCGCAGCAGATCGCCGGGAATCAGAATGTGTGCTCTTTGTGTGCCTGACATATGTGCATATAGAGTGTGCCATAGCGAACGAACGCGGTCAAGGCGTCGACGCCTGAGGTTATTGAATCTCCCCGCTCGGTGGGCGATCTTCTTAAATAGGCGATAAGTCGCCGTCACGAGCACTGAAGGTTTGGCGCTCTATTGTTAGCGTCACTCGACATTAAGTTCCAGTTGCCCGTTCGCTCGGAACTAATAACTCAACCCTTGTCATTGCGCCGATTTCGATTTCGCGGGCTTGGTGGCCGCGACGCGAGTCTCTTTTCCGCTCACGAACACCTTCATGGAACTCTCGCTTTCGCCCGACTCGTCGGTGTATTCGTAGGAGTCCGCCGAAACAAACTTCATAATGTACCGCGTGTGGTACGCCTTCCCGGCAAAAACGCTCTCTCCAAGCCATGTCCATACGTCGCCGTTCACCGTACCAGTCTTGTCTTCTATTCCGCCTGAGCTGTCGACTGCGTGGTATCGGTATGTCTTGGAAGTCGGATCGTAGTATACGAAGGAAGTATCCGAGTATTTCTTTCCAGGTCTATGAAGTGTCGTCTCGCAGATCACGGCGTAGCCGCTTGCTGTCCATCTGCAATCGTCGGTGCCGGTGTATTGCATCGCTGGCGAGTTCGGCCCCATTGCCCCAGCTTTCACTTCGTCTTCGACTGTGAACCTGCCGACCATTACTGCCAGCTTTTTCACTTCCGGGCTACGCGTTGTCTGAGACTGAGCGCCAGCCACGATTACGCTCGAAGCGCACGCCAACACAAATGAGACCAACCTTTGGGGGCCACTCATTTGGATTCTCCTTTCAGAGGTGCCACGGATGCTAGCACAAAACGTTTACGCACCCGACGCTGCGCCCCTTCTCAACGAATTCGGACCGGCCGACTACCCTCGCGCAGGACCAGCCGGCAATTGATCGCGGCTGTGATAAAATCCGGGCCGCAGAAAGTCGGTAGCTGAAAAATCGGCTTCGCTATAAGCTTTCGCCGACCGTTTGCACGAGGTACTTATGCCGGTTGCAACTCGACCTTCCACGCCAGGTGCGGCTTCGAAGCCCGAAGCCGGAAGTCCGATCCCCGTTATTCTGATGGCGCTGGTTCTGGTCGCGCTCATCGTGTTGGCTTGGTCCGGTGTGTCGCCTGCCACGCCGTGGGCGCAAGGTTACGATCCCGTTGGGCACTGGTGGATTTCCACGATCTTCGCCGCCATGCCGATTGTCGTGCTTCTCGGCACGCTCGCGTTCCTTCACATGAAGGCGCACTATTCCGCAGTCTTAGGCTTGGTGACGGCCTTGCTGATCGCTGTCGGAATTTTTCATATGCCGGCAAAGATGGCCAGCATCACGGCGATTTACGGCGCATGCTACGGACTGTTCCCGATCGGCTGGATCGTCCTGAACGTCATCTTTCTCTACCGCATGACGCTCGAGACGGGACGCTTCAAGATCCTGCAGGAAAGCATGACGGGGATCACGCAGGATACGCGGTTGCAACTTCTGCTGATCGCGTTTTCGTTTGGAGCTTTCTTTGAAGGTGCATCGGGGTTCGGAACCCCCGTAGCAGTGACTGCGGCGATTCTGATTGGCCTCGGGTTTAAGCCGCTGCAGGCTTCGGGATTATCTCTCATCGCCAATACCGCGCCGGTGGCTTATGGCGCGCTGGGCACGCCTATCATTGCGCTGGCCGCAGTTACCGGCTTTTCGGAGTTCACTCTGGGCGCGCAGATTGGCCGCATTCTGCCATTTTTCTCGGTGCTGGTGCCGTTCTGGCTGGTCTGGGCGTACGCCGGATACAAAGGAATGAAGGAGATCTGGCCCGCGGTTGCGGTTGCCGGCGTCACTTTCGCCATTCCGCAGTTTCTGGTTTCGAACTTTCACGGTCCCTGGCTCACCGACATCATTGCGGCCATCGTCTCGATGGTATGCCTGATACTTTTCCTGAAAATGTGGCAACCGAAAACGATCTGGGGACACGAAGGACCCGAGAAAGGCGAGCAGCGCGCCGCTCGCGGTCACCACGGTTACAGTCGCGGCGAAGTTATTCGCGCGTGGCTGCCATGGCTGGTGCTCAGCATTTGCGTTTTCTGCTGGGGGACGACTACGGGCAAGAAGATCATGAACACTCCGGAGAAAGTGTTCCCTTCAATGAGCACGTGGTCGACTCCGCCGAGCAAAATTACGAACCCGCAGTTTCCCGTGACCGGTCTCAACAAACTGTCTCAACGCATGCCGCCGGTGGTGGCGAAACCCACACCTGAGGCTGCGGTATTCGGTCTCAATTGGGTCTCGGCGACTGGCTCTGGGATATTGTTCGCGGCGATCATCTCGGGCTTCATCATGGGGCTCTCGCTTCCAAGAATCGTTGTGATGTGGTGGCAGACCGTGTGGCACGTGCGGTTCTCGCTGATGACCATCGCTGCCATGCTCTCGCTGGGCATTCTCACGCGTTACTCTGGCGTGGACGCGACCATGGGCCTGGCGTTCGCGCGCACCGGAGTGATGTATCCATTCTTCGGAACTTTGCTGGGATGGCTGGGTGTGGCGCTGACTGGCTCGGATACCTCATCCAATGTGCTGTTCGGGAGCTTGCAGAAAATCTCGGCACAGCAAATCGGGCTTTCCCCAGTCCTGATGGGCGCGGCGAATAGCGCGGGCGGCGTCATGGGCAAGATGATTGATGCGCAGAGCATCGTTGTCGCCAGCACCGCAACGGAGTGGTACGGACACGAAGGCGACATCCTGCGTTACGTGTTCTTCCATAGTATTGCTCTTGCCGCTCTGGTGGGAATCCTTGTGACCCTCGAGGCCTACGTATTTCCCTTTACCCGACTGGTGGTGCAGTAGAAGCACAACGTAACGAGCGAAAATGCCCGAGCAGCGTGGCTTTCAGGCCAGTCGCAAAAGTTGCGCGCAAAACAAACCTCCTGCACTCCAAGGTGCATCTCAGTTCCGGGCACTTTTCGCGGAACACGGTGACACCGCTGGCACCTGTGCTGCGTGGTAAGCGCAAGTTATATACGGACTATGCAGCTTCGCGCCAAATGCGCCTTGTTGTTACTTCTCTTCTGCGCGGCGATTACGACCGTAATGGCGCAGCAGACAGGAGTTTATAGCGCGACGCGCGAAGAGTCTGAGTTGCAACGTGAGGCCGCTGGCCTTCGCCCGCTGACCTTGGATGAGGGATTGGCGATTCTGAGTGTCGCACTGGATTCTCGCCATAACGGCGCTTTCTCTTCCGATTGCTCTCACTTCGTTCATGGACTCTATGAGCGCGCCGGTTTCTCCTATGGCTACACGCCGTCGAGAGATTTATATAAGGGCATCGACGAATTTCGAAGAGTAACAAATCCTCAGCCCGGCGATTTGGCCGTCTGGCGCGGACATGCGGGGATTGTGGTCAATCCCGTTCAGCATTCTTTTTTCAGCCTTCTGCAAGCCGGCCCCGGAGTGGAATCGTATGACTCGCCATATTGGAAGCGTCGCGGGCGGCCGCGTTTCTTTCGCTACGTTAAAGCAGGTGCAACCGGCACGGCTTCACTCCGCTCCGCGAACTTGACTTTGAGTAGCGCGGAACAGGATGAGCCGGCTGAAGCTTCAGAGCCTGAGGCTTCGCAAGAGGCTTCGCGTGGCATGCTTGCTACGACTCGGATCGCGGCGAGCAAACCCGCGACCGCCGCAGTCGCGCGCGTCCCGGTCGTGCATTCCATTCACCCGAAGCCCGATCAAGTAGACGCCGCATTCCTGCAGTCGTGCGCGGACTCAGAAGAAAACCTGCGTGGGCGACCTCTTCCGATCGACTGAGCCTGTGATTGTCTTCGACCATTTCACAGCCGGCAAGGTTCACATCGATGGGAACGCGGGCTGGGTTGAAGTTCAGATCGACGAAGTGCTTTTCTTCGTCGACGGCAAGGCGCAAGCGCGCAAAGGCTCAGAACGGCAGCAATGGCCTCTGTCTCGCCGCGACCAGGCAAGTTGGGAAGTGTCGCCACCAGCGGGCGTGATCTACGTGCCCCAAGCTCTCGCAGTGCGCCTAATGTCGCGCCAATTGGCACAGCTTGCTCAAGCCGGTCGTGATCCCGCCAGACTCCGGCAAACGGCCGAGTTGGTGCGAGTCTTAGACTCGCTTCCGCAGGACCAATCTGCGTTTCAGAAATTCACGACGCCGAACAAACAGAATTAGATCTGGCCGGGCTCGTCTGGATCTGGCTCGCGCACTGGAGCGTCCGGATTCTCGGGAGGGTTCAGTGGTTCCTTAATGGGAGGCGGCGAAGGTTCAGACGGCTCGCGAAAATGGTAACCCGCGGGCGAATACGTATCGAATGGTGTGTCGACTATCATGGCATTCTGATGCGAAGCTCTGTTCGCGGTTGATCACGAAAGTTTTTCCAGTTTCTGTCGCGTGGTCCGGTTCACCTCTTCTGCCCGCGCGGATTCAGCCATACGCGGTTCATCCATTTCCTTTTTGATTCGAGCAAGTATCGCCTGATATGTTTCTGGCTTGGGCTTGTTTTTATACATATGAGTAAGATGTCACGAGCGCTCGCGGATTACCGATCAATTCGGCACACATGAGAGGGAAGTTCGGCAATATTCTCGTCCAGTGCGGTCTTTCTGGGTATGCGGAAAGGCGGACTGTAGTACGCGAAACTATCATTGCGACAGCCCTCTTTCACAGTCCCCTCCCAATCCCCATGTTATAATTTCCTATTCCCAGTCGCTTAGTGCGCGGAGGACCGTATCGACAAACGTTTTATCCGAACCAATGACCGTATTCGAGCCCGCGAAATTCGCGTAATTGATGATGAGGGTGGGCAGATTGGCATCATGCCTCCCTTCGAAGCGCTCAAGTTGGCCCGCAGCAAGAATCTGGACCTGGTCGAGATTTCTCCCACCGCGCAGCCTCCCGTGTGCCGCATCATGGACTACGGGAAATTTCTTTACCAGCAGGAAAAGAAAGAGCGCGAGGCCAAGAAGCACCAGAAGACGATCACCGTAAAGGAGGTCAAGTTCCGCATCAATGTGGACGACCATGATTACGAGACCAAAAAGAATCACGTGCTGCGCTTTCTCGACGGAGGAGACAAGGTAAAGGCGACCATCTTCTTCCGCGGTCGTGAAATGACGCGCACCGGCTTAGGCCGGCAGATACTGGAGCGGTTGATCAAAGACGTCGAACCGCATAGCATCGTGGAGTTTCGGCCGCGGCAGGAAGGCAACACGCTGCACGCCATTCTGGCACCGAAGAAAACGGCGGCCGAGCGCGAAAAAGAAAGAGAACGCGAAGCCAGGCAAAAGGCGAAGCAGGAGAGAAAGCTGGCACAGGAAAAAGAAAAGCCAACTTCAGAAAAGCCGGCGACGGAATCCGTACCTGAGACAGAGAAGCAGCCAGCAGTCGCAGCAGCGGCCGCAGAGGCTCCGAATCCGGTTTCGCAGACTTAACACGTCGCCTGATTGATCTACGAATTCCAGAGCAATTTGAAACTGTAAGAAACTAACTGACGGCTGGCAACTGGCGGCCGGCAGCTGACTCCGAGGAACTATGCCGAAACTAAAAACCCACAAAGGCGCAGCCAAGCGCTTCAAGAAGACTGCCACCGGCAAGGTGAAGCGCGGACACTCGCACCTGCGCCACATCTTGACCTCAAAAGACAAGAAGCGCAAACGCAAATTGGGCAAGGGAACGCTCGTAAGCCACGGCGATCTCCGCAAAGTGTTGCGGATGATTCCATATCAGTAAGAGGCATTGTCGATTGTGCGATTTGGCGATTCAGCGATTGAAAATCGCGAGTCGCGCCTCTGGGTTTTTCAATCGCCCAATGGCTCAATCGCCCAATCGACAATGGTGTCAGGCGCGTGAAGAGGTCACGGCTCTATACCTTACCTCCAGCCGCCAGTAATCGAAAGCAAAAAGGAGAAAGACAATGCCACGTGTAAAACGCGGAACCAAACGCCGCGCCAAGCGCAAGAAAATATTAGACCGCGCCAGCGGTTATTTCCTCACTAAATCGAAACTCTACCGCTCCGCAAAAGAGGCCGTAGAGCGCGGCCTCAAATTCGCATACAGCGGCAGGAAGCAGCGCAAGCGGCAGTACCGCTCGCTATGGATCGTGCGTATCGGCGCAGCCGCGAAGCTGAACGGCTTAAGCTATAACCAGTTTATCCACGGGTTGAAAGTGGCTGGAGTGGAACTGGACCGCAAGATTCTCGCAGACATTGCCGTCAAAGATGCGCCTGCATTCAAGACTCTGGTTGAGCAGGCCAAGGGCGCGCTGGCGTAGGAGCGATCTCCGGCTTTCGGGCTCTGGCTGTCAGACCGAAATTCCTTTGTCATTCCGAGCCGCTCGCAGACGCGCAACGCGCGGAGAGAGCGCGAGGAATCTTGGTTCGTGCTTGTGCGAAGAAGAACCAAGATCCCTCGCTTCGCTCGGGAAGACAACTTTTTCTTACCTCAAGGTACATGTCCTACACCGTTCCCAAACTGACGAACTACTCGGCGGCAGCGCTCGAGAATGCTGCTGCCAAGTGCATCCGTGCGTGCGCAGACGACGCCGCGGCCGTGCGCAACGAAGCAGAACTGAAAGCGTTTCGCGACCGGTGGATCGGACGCAAGAACGGCGTCCTGACGCAGATCAATGATCTGTGGCTGAAAGGCGCACCCAAGGACGCGAAGCGGGAAGCCGGAATCCGCGTGAACGAGGTGAAGGCGCGGATTCAGGAACTGGTCGAGGGAGCGCGCGTTGGCGGCGATGAGAGCGTATCTGCTCCGGCGGAGCGAGTCGATATTTCTCTTCCAGGCGTGCGCCGCCCCATTGGCGCGGAGCATCCCGTCATCAAGACCACGAATGAGATGGTTCGCGTCTTCCAGAAGCTGGGTTACTCCGTCGCCGATGGGCCTGTGGTCGAGACTGATTATTACAACTTTGAGGCGTTGAATTTTCCGCCGAACCATCCAGCACGCGATACGCAGGATACTTTATTCATCGCCGGTCAGCAGGCGAAGCCGCAGCGCGAGCGGTTGCTGCTCCGCACGCATACGTCTCCAGTCCAGATTCGCACCATGGAGAAGATGCGTCCGCCGATCCGCATTGTGATTCCCGGCACGGTGCATCGCAACGATCCTCCCGACGCGAGCCACTCACCAATGTTTCATCAGATTGAGGGGCTCGCCGTCGATACGAACATTACGTTCGGAGACTTGAAGGGCACGCTCGATCATGCCATGAAGGAATTTTTTGGATCGAGCGTGAAGACCAGTTTCCGTCCCTCGTTCTTCCCGTTCACTGAGCCTAGCGCGGAGATGTTTGTTTCGTGCTTCATCTGTGGCGGCAGCGGCAAGCGCGGCACCGACAACGCGCCGTGCCGTCCGTGCAAGCAGACAGGGTGGATCGAGATTCTCGGCTGCGGCATGGTTGACCCGAATGTATTCGAGTTTGTAAAAGATAACGGCTATGATCCGCGAAAGGTTTCTGGTTTTGCCTTTGGCATGGGCGCGGACCGGATCGCCTTGCTGAAATATGGTGTGGATGATCTGCAGTTGTTCTTCAATGGAGATGTGAGGTTCTTGCAGCAATTTGCGTAAAAGCCCTTAGCCATTAGCTCCTGGCCTTTAGCTAGAGGCTAAAAGCTAAGAGCCAAAAGCTGATTCATGAAACTTTCTGCACAATGGATTCGTGACTTCGTCGATCTCACCGTCGATAACCGGCGCCTGGCTGAGGATTTGACTGGCGTCGGGATCGCCGTCGAAGGAATCAGCGGCTCGGGCGCTGATACTGTCTTCGAGATGGAGATTGGAACGAACCGTCCCGACGCGATGAATCATTACGGGGTCGCGCGCGAGGCGGCTGCGATCTATGATTTGCCGCTGAAGCACCTGTCAGCTGTCAGTTCTCAGCCGTCAGCAAAATCTTCGCACAATGCGGCCTTCCCGATCACGGTTGAAGAGCCGCAGCTTTGTCCTCGGTTTTCTGCGCGGGTGATTCGCGGCACCAAAGTTAAACCGTCCTCCGAAAAAATCGCGCACCGCTTGCGACTGCTTGACCAGCGTCCCATCAGCAACGCCGTTGATGCCACCAACTATGTGCTCTGGGAGATGGGAAAGCCTACGCACGTTTTCGACATGGACCTTCTCGAAGGCGGCAAACTCATCATTCGTAAAGCTAAGAACGGCGAGAAGCTGAAAACGCTTGACGGTGTCGAACGCACGCTTACATCTGACGATCTGGTAGTCGCTGATGCGAAGCGCGCTGTGGGCCTCGCCGGAGTGATGGGCGGTTTCGACACCATGATCACCGGCAAGACGCGGAATATTTTGATCGAGTCGGCATGGTGGGATCCGGTAACGGTGCGCAAGACTTCCCGGCGCCATGGCATTCACACCGACGCGTCGCACCGATTTGAGCGCGGCGCGGATTTTGAATCGACGGTGCTGTCTTGTGATCTGGTAGCGGCGCTGATTCTGGAATCGGGCGGCGGAGAATTGGTTGGCGACGTTATCGATGTGGTGTCGCGACAGATCGACCTGGCTCCAGTGGTGCTGCGGGTTTCGGAGGTGCATCGCATTCTAGGTGGAAGTTTGGAGACGGGAGAGATTTTTCGCATTCTGAAAAAGCTCGGCTTTACGCTGATCCCCGAAGGACAGGGAGACGCGCAGTTTCGCGTACAAATTCCCAGCTGGCGATTGGATGTGGAGCGCGAGATCGATGTGATCGAAGAAATCGCGCGACTGCACGGCTACGACAAATTCGGGAATACGTTGCCGGCCTTCAGCGGCGCGGTGGTGGAGTTGCCGCATGCGGCTGTGGACGCCACTTTGCGCACGCGGGCTTTGGCGTTGGGTTACAACGAAGCGGTTTCGCTTACATTTATTTCCCATGCGGACGCGGAGTTGTTTTCTTCCGCCTCGGTGCTGGAGTTGGAGAATCCGCTCAGTGGGGAAGCACGTCTGATGCGGACATCCATGGTGCCGGGCATGCTGGAAATGTTGGAGCGCAACCTGAACAACGGAACCCAAAATGTTCGCCTGTTCGAGATGGGGAGGATTTACGAACAGTTGGGAGGGAACCCTGTTGAGCCACGACGCATGTGTCTGGGCGCGACGCTGGCAGCGGTAAAGGGATCGCTGCCCGTCGGCGAGGTGCTGGATGTAAGCAAGGATGAGCATGCCGCGACGGCGGAGGCGTTTCGCTGCTTCAAGGGCGACGTGGAGAATCTGCTGGCAGGGTTCGCGTATCGTGAGTTGAGGTTTGATCGGGAGACAACGGAATATTTTCATCCGGGACGATCAGCGCGGGCGCTGATTGATGACAGGCCGGTAGCTTGGTTTGGGCAGATTCACCCCGAGGTAGCGAAGGTCACGTGGGAGGAAATAAAGGCGGGCGCTATCCTCCGCGAAACGGGCGCGGGCGCAGTGGCATCGCCCTTGCGCAAGCAGGTGCTGCGCGGCTTACGGCAAGAGGTGTTCGTAGCTGAAATCGACCTGGACAGACTGCACAGTGTCGGCTTGCGACAAGTTCGGTTCAGGCCGTTGTCGGCATATCCCGCGGTGGAGCGCGACTTTTCGTTCGTGTTTCCAGATAAAGTGGAGTTTGAGGCGATGGGGCGGGCGGTGGCGGAGCTCGATATTCGCGAGATAGTTGAATTTAAACCCGTAGAGATTTTTCGTGGAGGGTCGATCGAACCGGGACATTATTCCATTCTGCTGCGGGCAAAGCTACAATCCCCCGAGGAGACTTTGCGCGACGACGTCCAGATTGTGGACTGGTGTGAGAAGATAATTGGTGCGCTGAAAAGGGTCAAGGGAGTGCAGCGGGTGGGTGGTGGTGCTTCTGCATACTAAACCGCAGCTACCCCGGCGGGCGTAGAGCGCGTACCTCAGGGGCTGAAGCTCCGACCTCAAGCCGAGACCTAATCGCAGCGCTGGAAGCGCTGCGCCACCTAAAATCCATCGCTCCAAAAGGGTGAACCCATTTTCCTTCCTGTGCTAATCTGCCACCTATGGCGGACGTAATCTCTCTCTCCAATCAAAAGAAACAATTCCTTAGCGACAAGGTTTCGCAATTTACCGAGTCGGTCATCCGGGAGATGACCCGGCAGGCCATGCTTTATGGCGCGGTGAATCTGGCGCAAGGGTTCCCGGATTTCGCGGCTCCAGCGGAGATCAAGCAGGCGGCGCGGGCGGCGATCGACAGCGATGTAAATCAGTATGCGATTACCTGGGGCGCGAAGAATTTACGCAACGCGATTGCGCGGCAGATGGGCGTCTGGCAGGGAATTACAGTTGATCCAGAAAAAGAAGTCACCGTCTGCTGTGGCTCGACCGAGGCGATGATCTCGACCTTGCTGGCGGTCTGCAACGCGGGCGATGAGGTAGTGATCTTCGAACCGTTTTATGAAAACTACGGCCCGGATTCTGTATTGAGCGGGGCGCGGCCGCGGTTTGTGAAGTTGCGTCCCCCGACGAGCGGCGCGGGCGAGTGGGCCTTCGACGAACAAGAATTGCGGGCCGCATTCGACCAGCACACGAAGGCAATTATTCTCAACACCCCGAATAACCCTACCGGCAAGGTCTTCACGCGCCCGGAACTGGAATTGATTCGCGACCTATGCGTGGAGTTCGATGTGCTCGCGATTACTGACGAGATTTACGAGCACATTTTGTTTGACGGGACCGAACATATCTCAATGGCGTCGCTCGATGGAATGCGCGAGCGGACGGTAACGATCAACGGAATGTCGAAGACCTACAGTGTGACGGGATGGCGCGTGGGATGGGCGGTTGCGCCGGAGAAAATTACGAATGCGATCCGCAAGGTGCACGATTTTTTGACGGTGGGTGCTCCGGCGCCGTTGCAGGAAGCGGGCGCTGCGGCGTTGAGTTTGCCGGCGGAATATTACGCGAAGCTTGCGGAGGGATATCGCGTGCGGCGCGACCATTTGATCCCGGCGCTCGAGGGCGCGGGGTTCAAGTGTTTTCGCCCCCGCGGCGCCTACTACGTGATGACAGATATCTCTGCGTTTGGATTCGACGACGACGTTTCGTTCACGAAATATTTAGTGAAGGACATTGGCGTTGCCTCGGTGCCGGGGTCGAGTTTCTATCGCGATCCGCGCGATGGCGCGCGGCAAGTGCGGTTTGCGTTCTGCAAGAAGTTGGAAACCTTGGACGCAGCGGCGGAGAAATTGGCCAAGCTGGCGCGCTGATTTCGCCATTGCTCTACCATTGCGCAGAACTGCTGCCGGCGAACAGCAGGTTCCTCGCTAAGCTCGGAATGACAAATTTATCCGGGTCCTACTTCGTAACTACACCGCAAGCGATGCGGTCGCCAGAGTTTCCTGAGGGATCAGTTTTCATGTCATCGGCCTTCGCGTGGATTATGATCGCCGTGCCGCCGTTGCTGAAGAGCGAATGCGCATCACTGCTGAGGTTTACGTCTTTATCCTCCAGCTTCGCGTCGGCGTTGCCTTTTGCGTCCACCGTGAAGTTCAGCATGTCGCCGGCGTGATGGCCTTCGGGATTCTCCAAGCCGTGCTTTTTCCCGTCAGGATTAAAGTGCGGACCGGCGGATTTAAAATCCGGGCCATCGCACTTCGGGGTCTGATGAAAGTGGATGGCGTGCTCGCCCGGCGGCAGATCATGCAGATGCAACTGGAGGCCGACGCCTGATCCTTGCTCCCACAGCATGATGGTGCCTATATTCTTGCCCTGGGCATCTTTGAGTTCGACATTGGTTTTGGCTGCGCTTGGAAGCGAAAAAATGATCAGAGCGACAGCTGTGGCTAGCGTGGGGAGGATTGTCGGTTTCATGCGGAAGATTATAGCGAATTGTGTGGTGCGAAGGCCACGTGGCATGAGTTAGCCATGCTCGATCCACAGGGTAGTGGAGTATACTGCCTGGAAGTTTGAAATCTTTTCAGGAAAAGTGCAATCATGGCGTTGGACGCGGTGGAGCAGGTAACGGAGAAGGTTCCGGCGGACGATTTTCAGGCGCTGGAAGGGAAAATTTACCGCACTATCGAGATGTACAAAGCGGCGCGACAGGCGCAGGTTGCGGCGGAACGCGATACACAGCGCGTGCGTCAGCAACTGGAAGAGCGCGATGAAGAGTTGGTTGCCTTGCGGCGCGAGGCGGTGCAACTCCGGAAAGAGCGCGAAGAAATTCGCGGGCGCGTGGAGAAGATGCTCGAACAGATTGACTCGATTGCGGAGGAGCGAGCGAGTTAGAGAAAATTGGGCGATTTGGCGATTTAAGATCCAGCATGGTATTGGCGTTTCAATCGCCCAATCATTCAATCCCAATCACTAAATGGATTACTTATGGCTACGGCTGCTAAAGATTCGACATTGAAGGACGCGCAGAACGGCAGTGTGCGGGTGGAGATTTTCGATCAGGCTTACAACCTGCGAGGCTCCGATCCGGAATATATTTTGAAGCTGGCCGAGTACGTGGACGCGAAGATGCGCGCCGTGGCCGAGGCTACGAACACGATTGATACGGTGCGGCTCGCGGTGCTGGCAGCCCTGAATATTGCCGACGAATATCATCTATTAAAGCGGAAGCAGGAGAGCGGGGCAACCGATTACCAGAAGCGCGCGCATCTATTAGCAGATGCACTGGATGAAGTGTTGGACGAAGAGCGCAAGGCGGGGTAATCCCTTGGGCTGGGCTCAGTGCAAACTGAAACGGGCCTGCATATTTCTACTTCTTTTGTTCGCGCTGCCATTCAGTGGCGCTTCCTCCCAGGACACAACCTTCCACAGCCAATCGAATGTAGTAGTAATCCCCGCGCTGGTCAAAAGCGCGAAGGGCGACGTTGTGTACGGGCTCGAAGCCAAGGATTTTCTTGTTGAAGACGATGGCGTCGAGCAAGTCGTGCATCTGGATGAGGCCGCGGAAGGATCGCCGGTTTCGCTGGTGGTAGCGATTCAGCGTGGTCGCCGGGCGAACTATGAATTTCCGCGGATGCGCGGGTTAGGTGCCATGCTCGATCCCATGCTGGAAGCGGGATTGGGAAAAGTAGCGATTGTAGAGTTCGACAGCCACGTCGAGCTGGTTCAGAATTTCACGGGCAACTCCGAACGAATTGCCGGAACGCTGCGGGAATTGCAGCCTGGCGACGGCGGAGCCGCGATTGTGGATGCCGTGGATTATTCGGTGAAGCTGTTGGAGAAGGTTCCCAAAGAACGCCAGCGCGTACTGCTGTTGATCAGCGAGACGCGCGACCACGGCAGCCACGAGGCCAAAGTGGAGGATGTGGTGGTTGCGATCGGGCAGAGCAATACGGCGGTCTATGCGCTGGCATTTTCGCCGTCGCGGTCCAATGTGCTGGATACGATGCGCGGAAACAACACTAACGAGATGCATCCGTCACCGGATTTGCTGGCGCCGTTATTCATGGCCGCCGAGGCTATAAAGAAAAATACGCCGAAGGCCGTGGCTTCCATGACCGGGGGCGAGTACGAATTGTTCGCAACCGGAAAAGGCTTCGAGGCGCGCATGATCGATTTCACCAATCACGTGCACAGTCGTTATTTATTGAGCTTTGAGCCGAAGGGTCCGCATGCGGGTTTGCACCGTCTTCGAGTGCAGCTGCGCGATCCCGCTGACAAGATCGTGCTGGCTCGCGGCAGCTACTGGGCGGTCGGGACAGAGAAATGAATCCGTTTGGGAGCGACGTTCGGACGGCCGAGGCGGCCGCCCCCCACGTGCTGGGACCAGATTGCAAGTCTGGAACGCTATAGCTTGATTACTTTCGTTGCAAGTGTTCTGCCAACTATTTACGGTCTCCCTATTGCTAATTCACCGGCAATTCTCCTAGCATCACAAGTGAAAGCCGGCCTGCGGGGTTGGTGATGGCGGTAACCGATTTTTGAACCAATGCTGAATGAACGGGGACTCGACTCGAACTAGGATCCGGTGTGCAACGCTCCGCCATGCGGAGATGCCTAAAGGGTCTCGGCGGGTTCCCAACGTCTACCTGACGGTTCATTCTCGGCCCGTCACACGGCACAGTGGGTCGGCTTGCTTTTTTCTCCCCGCCGCAACAGACATCCCATAATAGATATTTCAATAATTTCGCTCTGTCCGATTGTCGTTCCGAACTCGGCGAGAGCTGGGTAAGGAACTCGCTTTTTCTGCGTGGGACAAAAATACTCGTGCGGGGGCAGCCGCCTCGGCTGCCCAGCGAGCGAAGCGAGCCCGAACCGAAAGCCGTCAGAAGATAAGTTTCAGCCCCAACTGAATCTGCCGCGGCGCAAAGGCGGCATTTGGCTTCAGGAAATTTTGCGGCTGCTGGTAGTAGGCCGGAGTAGGCACTTGATTGACATAAACAGTGTACGGCACGAATGTGGTTGCTTCGGCAGTAAGGCCATCAGAAGTAATTTCGACGCGCTGGTTGTCGTGGTTGAACAGGTTGAAGGAGTCAACCGTGAACTCGAGGCGATCGCTTTGGCGAATCCGGATTTTGCGCACCAAGCGTAGGTCCGTAGACGCATAGTCGGGTCCGGTAAAAGCATTGCGGCTGTAGCCGGGCAGGCGGTCGTTGTCGTAATTGCCGTCCTGGTTGGGATCGCCGGAGACGGTAGCGTTGACAGGCCGTCCGCTGCCAGCCGTGACGATGCTCGAAATTTTCCATTCGTTGAACATGTGGCCGAGAACCGGGTGTTCGCGATGAAAGGGATGTGGTTCAACCGAAAAAGCCCCCACGAACCGCTGGCGCTGGTCGGTGACGCTGGGCCCGCGCTCGGCGTTGGGCTGGTAGGCATTCTGCACGGTTGCAGGTTCCCCGGCGACAAGGGCGTCCTGGCCATCGTCGATGGCGTGGGCGTAGGTGTAAGAGAGTCGCAGATAGGTTCCGCGCGGCATCCGGCGGTTAATCGAGAGCGTTGCGCCGTTATAAACGCTCGAGGCCGCGCTTTGGAATTCGTCAATGGCGCCGAGTTGCGCAATGGGCCTGCCGAGTGGATTGATGCACGGCGGAAACGGGCAGGTCAGCGATTGCGTGTATTGCCAGGTCGCAAAGGAATCGACCGTGTAGTATCCGCCCTGAAAAATGGAGCCGGTGGAATCGAATAGCGGATAGTTCAGCGCGACCGGCTGCGGCAAATTCACATCCAGCGCGCGGATCAGATGCTCGCCGTGCACGTAAAGATAAGAGACCGCGACCGTTGTCTTACCGGCAACTTCACGTTCGAGCGTAAGGCTCGTCTGCTGCACGCGCGGGGTCACGAAGTTGGGCGCAAAGGCGGAAACATCGTTCGTAATGCCCTGCGTGAATCCCGCGGGAAGCATGCACGATGCCGAAACAACCGGACAACTTACCATCGGGTTGGGATACGTGGGAAAAACCTGGTGGTCGTAATAGTTGGAATTGTCGAGAAAGAGTTGAGCGTCAGTGATCCCATTATCCGTAGCGATGGCGGAGTTGTAGATCTGCGGAATTCGCACGTAGAAGATCCCATAACCCGCGCGGATGACCAGCGGGCGCTCCTTGCCGATAGAGTAGGCCAGCCCGACGCGCGGCGCATAGTTGTTGGGCTTGAAAGGAACTTTGCCCGAAGGCGGAAAAAGAGGGTTCGAGAGCAATCCCGCAGTAGTAAAAGTTTGCAGATCCCAGCGAACCCCCAGATTGATGGCCAGGTGTTGGGTCATGCGTATCGTATCCTGCGCGAAAGCCGCATAGTCATTGCTGTTCGGATTCGACGATGATGGCCCGAAGCTCTGCAGATAATATTTCGGCACGGCGTGCGCGTACGCGCGAAGCGGAGTCAGTGGCAGTCCCGCTTCCATAGGTTCAAACGTAAACGGATCCACCTTGATGGGATCGAAGATATATTCGCCGCTTTGCTGGCTGGGAAAGAAATCGTAATCCCATGTTATGAGCGTGTCAGCGCCGAACTTCAAAGAATGGTGGCTGGTATCGAAGCTGAGCGTTTCGGCAAGCTGGGCGCGGTGTTCGCGCGTGGCGCGGGGCAGCAGGTCGGAGCGTCCGATCCCGTCGATAATATCGGTGACTTTGATCAGAGTGTCGTTCGTGTTGGTATAAGACTGGCGCAGATCGCGCGAGAACTGCGCCCGCAGATGGCTGATGAGCCGCGGAGTCAGGCCTGAGATCAACACTGCCGAACCTGTGTCGGTCGACACATCTTCTGTCCCGTTATCAGAAATGGAATCGTAGGTGACCGGACTGGCGGGGTCGAGGAAGACGTTGTTCGATCCCCAGTAGCGCGACGAGTTGTAACGCAGCGCCAGTTGGTTGCGCGGCGTGAGATTGATATCGACCTTGGCATAAGTAGCGTTGCCGATCTGCGCGGCCGGAAAAGATCCGGCCAAAGTGTTGAGTTGCGCGGCGGCGGCGAACACCAGGGCCTGATCGCTGGCCTCATAATCGCCCGGAGAGTACGGCCCTGTGCCGGCTTGCGGCACCACCTGCATCGTGCCGTTGAGAAATTCGACTACATCGGGAACATGGAAGTAGTGCTGATCGAATCCGGCAAAAAAGAAAATCTTATTCTTCTTAATGGGACCGCCGACTGTGCCCCCGCCCTGCTGCTGCCGGCTGTGCGGCTTGAAATCCAGAAAGGCGTCGGCAGCGCCAAATCCGCTATCGCGAATGTAATACATCCCAGTGCCATGCCAGTGATTAGACCCGGACTTCGTAACGACATTAATGACCGCGCCACCAGCGCGCCCAAGCTCAGCGCTCGAAGAATTCGAAGAGACGCGGAACTCCTGCACAACTTCATTCGAGAACTGGTAAGGAGCACGATAAAGTCCGCGCGCCTGCGCGAAAAATGCGTTGTTGAAATCACCGCCATCGACCAGAAAGCTGTTCTGGAACCCGCGTACTCCGCCGAAAGAGAGATCGCCATTCGTGGAAGAAGTCAGGCCGCGCGGGTCTTGCGTCGCCCCGGGCGAGAGCAGCATCAGATCCGAGAAGCGGCGTCCATTCAGCGGAAGATCGGCAATGGCCCGTTCATCGACCAAACTGGACACGCCAACAGGTTGCGTCTCGACCAGAGCCGGCGCGCCTGAGACTGTGACTTTTTCCTGCGGGCCGGCGATCGTAAGATGGAACGCCAGTTCCGCTGCAGCCCCCACGTCGACATGCAACTGAGGAGTAACTTGTGGCGACATACCCGCGGCAACCACACGAGCCGTGTAGTCGCCCGGCGGCAGCAGATCGATCGAGAAGCGCCCCTCAGCGTCCGACGTCGCAGAGTAGCGAACTCCAGTCGCGATGCTGACGACCGCAATGGTCGCGCCAGGAATGCGCAGATCATTCAAGTCGACAACAGTGCCCCGAATGGCGCCGGTGCCGGAGTCCTGGGCCCGGGCGAGCGGGAGTGCTAGTAAAGCGCAAACAACAACGAGCGCGGCGCGTGGCATAGGAGTCCCATCTGTCGTTCGGATGAGACTCGAAGGGATAATTCCCGTAAGCTTTACCGGAAGCCTGACGGGAAAAGTTCTGCGGAAGAGTGCCGGGATGCGCTCTCTAGGAAGGGCGCAGAACGGAAACTCTTCCGCGGAACCAAGGGAAACCAGTTCTTGTATAGCACGCGTGAAGCGCAGAATGCTGTGACATCGCAAGTTTCTTATCGGCACCTGTGCCAGAGTGGGAATTCTGCTTTACGCGAAGGTGCCCGCCCATGCTATGTTCAGTGTTCACCGGAGCCGCTCACCGTGTTCCAGATGAGGCGTAATAGAAGATGATTCGATCCTTTAAAGGCATGAAACCGGTGATTCCGGCGAGTTGTTACGTGGATGACTCCGCGCAGATTCTCGGTGATGTAGTCCTCGGCGAGCACGCGTCAGTCTGGATGAACGCCGTCCTGCGCGGCGACGTCTACGCAATCCGCATCGGCGCCCACTCCAACGTGCAAGATTGCAGCGTCCTCCACGGCATGAAGAATCAATACGGCGTAACCCTCGGCGAGTATGTAACGGTCGGGCATTCAGTAACGTTGCACGGATGCACGATCGAAGACCGCTGCCTCATCGGCATGGGTTCGATTATTCTAAACGGCGCGAAAATCGGCGCAGGATCGATTATCGCCGCCGGCACTCTAATACCAGAGCGCACAGTAGTAGAGCAAGGCTCGCTATGGATGGGCTCTCCAGGCAAGTTCCGCCGAAAGCTGGATGAGAAAGACCATGAATCAATCATGCGCTACGCCCAGAATTATCTTGGTTATGTAGAGGAGTATTTGCGGGAACGGTGAGCACCGAGTACCTAGTACCTAGCAAGCAGCAATTGGCAACTAGCATTTAGCCAACACGCGCCGTTGCTAATCTTCGCAGGCGACTTTGGGCCCGATGCCAATTGCCAACTGCTAATTGCTTTTGGCCAGACGAACGACGAACGACGAACGACCAACATGATTAAAGCCGTCCGAGGAACGCGAGACCTTCTGCCGCCGGAAACGGCGCTATGGAATTTTGTCGAGTCGGCGGTGCGCGACGTCTTCCGCGCCTACAACTTCCAGGAAATTCGCACGCCGATCTTCGAGGCGACGGAATTATTCGCGCGGGGGGTCGGCGAAGAAACCGACATCGTCAGCAAAGAGATGTTCACCTGGAATGACCGCGGCCCGCTCGACTCCGGCGACGCTTTCATCCCGGGGCCAACTTTTGACCGCGTACGAGAGCACGCGAGCGCCAAGGAGGAGGAGTCTCGAAGGCGTGTCCAATCCCTGACCCTTCGTCCTGAGAATACCGCCGGTGTCGTCCGCGCGTACATCCAACACGACCTCGAAAAGCGCGGGCTTAACAAGCTCTTCTACATCGGGCCGCAGTTTCGGCGGGAGCGGCCGCAGAAGGGCCGGTACCGGCAGTTTTTCCAGATTGGCGCTGAGGTGATTGGGCCTCCCTCGGCGGGAAGCGAGTCTCCAGCTAGGGACGCGGAAGTCTTGGAGATGCTTGCCACATTGCTCGACCGGCTGGGCATTACGGGTTGGACATTGGAGTTGAATTCTGTGGGAAGCGCAGCCGATCGCGCGCGGTTTAACGCGGCGCTCCGTGCTTCGCTGGTTCCGGTCCTTGGTCAGATGTGTTCAGACTGCCAGCGCCGCGCGGTAACGAATCCCCTCCGCGTGTTCGACTGCAAAGTGCCGGCGGACCAGCCACTGATCGAGACGCTCCCGCGTATCAGCCAGTTTCTCGACAACGACAGCCTCAGGCACTTTGAGGCAGTCCAGGAAATCCTAACCAAAGTAGGCGTCCCGTTCACGTTGAACGACCGTCTAGTGCGCGGTCTCGATTACTACACGCGCACCGCATTCGAATTCACGCACGGAGCGCTCGGAGCGCAGAATGCGATCCTCGGCGGCGGCCGTTATGACGGGCTCTCAGAAGCTCTGGGCGGTCCGCCAGCTCCCGGCATTGGCTTTGCCATCGGCGAAGATCGCCTCGTGATGTCGCTTCAGGAATCAGCCGAGAGCGTGATGAAGAAGCCAAATGTATATATTGCTCCGCTGGGCGCAGGCATGAACGCCGAAACAGCCCGACTGGCCCGCGAACTCCGCCGCCACGATCTGATCGTCGACCTCGGAGACGAAAACTTCCGGCTCAAGAAATCATTTGAGGCCGCAACCAAAGCCGGAGCAAAATATATTCTGATCGTGGGCGAAAACGAAGTGAAGGCCGATGTATTTTCGCTGAAAAATCTCGCAACAGGCGAGCAAGTTTCAGTTCCGCGTGCGGAGCTGGCAAAGAAGATACAAGCCTAGCCATGGGAAAGATTCGTTCTGAAATCGACGATGCTGCCCGCCAATTCATCGAGGCGCAGCACGTGTTCTTCGTCGCGTCAGCCCCGCTCGATGCCGCAGGCCACGTCAACCTCTCGCCCAAGGGTCTCGACACGTTTCGCATTCTAGCGCCGACGAAAGTCGCCTACGTCGATTTCAACGGCAGCGGAGTCGAGACCATCGCGCATCTGAAAGAGAATGGCAGAATCGTTCTAATGTTCTGCGCATTTCAGGGCCCGCCAAATATTTTTCGCCTGTATGGCCACGGCCGAGTGATTGAGCCGCACGAGCCGCAGTTCGCAACGCTCGCCGAATCCTTCCCCGACCACGAGAACGCGCGCTCCATCATCGTCGTCGAACTCACGCGCGTCACCGACTCTTGCGGCTACGGCGTCCCTCAATTCAAATACGAAGGTGAGCGAACCCAACTCCACGCCTGGGCAAGCCATCGCGGCCCTGACGGATTAAAAGCTTACCGCGAGCAGAAAAATCGCCGCAGCATTGACGGCCTCCCGGGAATATCCGGAGAATAGATTTCCTATATATAAGGAGACGAGCATGAAACCAGCAAGAATAATTTTGGCCGCATTGATCTTCGCAGGCGCTGCGATCGCACAAACAAAGCCGGGTCCAGAACTGAAGAAGCTCGACAACTTCGTCGGCACCTGGACCCTGAACGGCAACATGAAAGCGGGAGCCGCGGGCGCCGGCGGAACCATGATCGAGAACAACAAATGCGACTGGATGGAGGGCGGCTTTTATCTCGTTTGCCACTCCGATTACAAAGGCACGATGGGCAGCGGCACGGGTTTATCAGTGATGGGATACTCCGCCGAAGACAAGGCCTATACCTTTCGCGAGTTCGAGAGCGACGGCGAATTCGTCGACTCCAGAGGCAAACTCGACGGCGAAACCTGGACCTGGACCAACGACGAGAACATGAACGGCTCAACCGTGAAAGGCCGCTTCACCATCCAGATGACCTCCGGCAGCTCCTACACCTACGCATTCGACATGTCGCAGGACGGAACCAAATGGTCCACAGTAATGGAAGGCAAAGCAACGAAGAAGTAGGATTTCGGCAATCAGCAATCAGCACTCAGCCAACATGAGCCTCAGTGTGCCAACTCTAACCGCTGAGAACTGAGAACTGAGAGCTGACAGCTGACAGCTGAAAGCTGAGAGCGTCCCTCACCATTTATAATCTCTCATCCGGCACGCTGCCGCATTCCTAACAGTAAGGACACAACTTGCTAGATTTTCTAGGCGACTTACGACGAACGCATATGTGCGGTGCCCTGCGCCCCTCCGACGCCGGCAAAAAGGCCACCCTCATGGGATGGGTCAACAAGCGGCGCGACCTCGGCAGCCTGATTTTTGTCGACCTGCGCGACCGCACCGGCATAACCCAGGTCGTCATCAACGCCGAGCGTGACGCCGCGATTCACGAAAAGACTGAGGCTTTGCGCAACGAATACGTAATCGCCGTGACCGGCACGGTGAAGCTGCGCGACGCCAGTACGGTCAACAAAAACATTGCAACCGGCGAAGTCGAACTCGTCGCTGAAGAACTGCGAATTCTCAACGAGTCCAAGCTGCCGCCGTTCCTGCCATCCGACACAGCTCTAACCAACGAAGAGACGCGGCTGAAATATCGCTACATCGATCTGCGCCGCGATGTGATGCAATTCAACATCGAACTGCGGCACAAAGTGGCGAAAGCGATCCGCGATTATCTATCGGCCCAGGGATTCTTCGAGATCGAAACGCCGTTCATGACGCGCTCCACGCCCGAAGGCGCGCGCGACTATCTTGTACCAAGCCGCGTTCAGCCGGGGACTTTCTACGCGCTGCCTCAGTCGCCGCAGATGTTCAAGCAGATCCTGATGATCTCCGGCTTCGACAAATATTTTCAGATCGTGCGCTGCTTCCGCGACGAGGACCTGCGCGCCGACCGCCAGCCGGAATTCACCCAGATCGACTTGGAGATGACATATCCGCAGCCGGAGCGAGTCTGGGAGGTCGTCGAAGGATTTCTCACGGCAGCGTTCGCCGCCGCCGGATTCGCCATCAATACGCCGTTTCCTCGCATGGATTATGACGAAGCGATCCGCCTGTACGGAATCGATAAGCCCGACCTGCGCCTGCCCGCATTCACCGACGTGCGCGAATGCTTTGCCGCGGAGAATCTGCAGGAACTCGCAATCAATGCGAGCTTGCCGGTAGTGGCGATTCGCACGCCAAAAGTAGGGGAGCTTTCGCGCAAAGAACGCGACGACATCAAGCCGATGTTCCACGCCAAAGGCGGAGCCAAGATCTTCGAAGATTTCAAACGCATCGGCAACAAATTTCCCGAAGCCGCGGCGGCGATCGCGAAGAAGACCGGCATGGAAGATGGCGATCTGATAGTTCTGGTAGCCGGGTCGGCTCAGGCCGGGGCATGGCAGGCTGCTTCGTCGCAGGCTCACACGGCGGCCGCGACGAATAAAAAAGTAACGCCGCAAGAACTGGCGATCTACGCCTCAGCAGGAACGTTGCGTCTAGCGTTGGCGCAGAAGTATGCCGAGCGCCATGGCATTTTCAAAAAGACTGGCGACGCCGCCAAAGACTTCCGCTTCCTCTGGGTAACAAACTTCCCCATGTTCGAGTGGGATGAGGGCGAAAAAACCTGGAACGCAGCACATCACCCATTCACCTCGCCGCATGAAGAAGACATGGCAAAACTAGAGTCGGGCGTGGAAGCTCTGCACGACCCGCTATCGCCGCTAAGCGCAGTGCGGGCACTCGCGTATGACGTGGTGCTCAACGGCACCGAGCTAGGCTCGGGCTCGATCCGTATTCACCGCCAGGACGTGCAAAGCCGAATCTTCCGCGCCTTGGGCATGACCGAAGAAGAAGCGCGAGAGCGCTTCGGATTCTTCCTGGAAGCGCTAGAATACGGCACGCCCCCACACGGTGGCATAGCGTTAGGCCTAGACCGCATAGTGATGATCCTAGCCGGAGCCGAAAGCTTGCGCGAAGTAATCCCGTTTCCCAAAACCGCGCGGGCTGTGGACTTGATGGTTGACGCCCCCACCCCAGTTAGCTACAAGCAGTTGAGGGATCTGGGTATCGACGTGTTGAAGTTCGGCGAGACCTTTAGAAGGAACTGGCTGGAGAAGCTGCCTAAATCGCTGGAGCTTAAGCGGGAACATGGCAGAACTTATCTTAACAAGGTCGGCCGTAGGGTCGGATTGCCGGCTTCGAGGGAGGTTAAGGCCAACTCCTGGAAGGTCGAACTTCCGGAGCGGTTCGATCATCTCGTTCTGCTTTGTCAGAGCGACGCTGGTAAAGTCCTCGACTTTGTGTTACCGGGAGATCTTGTGGCGCAGCTTTGGCCAGCGTATCAGCCTAGGCCGGGCCACAGGATCACGACGGTGGTGGTCCGCGACGGCGAACGGTACTTCCTGAGGGCAGGGAAGCGCCGACTGGAGATCACCGAGTACTTAGGGAAAACGGACATTCTCCGGGGCTGAGCACGCGAGGGTACACATGTTATTTTCCAAGCAGATCGCGGATCTCACCTGCGAAGACGTCGAGGAGTTCTGCGCGCGATTTCGCGAGGGTCTGCGCGTTGAATACAAATCAACGTTCGACCCCAACGTGAAAAGGAAGATTCCCCGCGTCGTTTCCTCCTTCGCGAATTCATACGGTGGGATCTTGATCGTAGGAATCAACGCCATCGACGGTGTTCCCAAGGAACCTTTCGATGGCATCGAGTTCGGTGACCGGGAGCCGCGTCTAACCGTCGAGAACATTTGCAGAGATGGTATTTCCCCTGAGGCAGCAGTTCTCCAGAACATAGTGCCCTCTCGGGCTTCTGGAAAAGCATTTCTTGTCATCCAGGTCAACGAGCGTCCGAAAGCGCCGCACGCGATCGAGAATAGTACCCAGGTATATGTTCGGACCGGTGATTCGGCGAACCCGACGTCATTGGCCGATATGGCCCTCGTAGAACGTTTGCTATTGCGCCGCCGGGATGTCTTGGGGAGGTGGAGCGAATTCTACGAGGAGTCGGGTCAACTCGCAGAGAAGATCGGCCTGAACAAGGACATGTCCTTACTAGAACTGAAGATCGGCCCCCGCTATCCGACAGAGATACTTGTTCCTCGCGAGGGAATTTTCGAATTCTTGAGGAATTTCCAGATGCAGCACTCGATCGGCTTCAGGCAGAACACGACGTTGCGTCACCCGACGGGGGCTCTGCTATCTAGGAGCGACGAAAGTTCGAAGTATCTGAATATCGGCGAGTTTGGCACTATTCACTACATTGAGCCATTGAAATCGACGACCTATGGTCGTTTCCTTGGGACCGCACCCCAGCCGGGCGCCCTGGAAACGGTAGTCTATCCGTTCTGGTGGGTGACCAGTCCAATCTTGAGAATACTCAGCGTAGCTGCCTTCTTTATGTCAGCCAATTCCGTGACCTGTGACCTGCGAATAGAGGCGAGGCTGACCAACGTTTCGGGTCTGCCGTTTGTGCTTGGGCGCAATAGGTTCCAATTGTCGCCCTCACACGCCCTGGCGGGTCATCTGCCCGCATCGGCGAGTTGTTCGTCGCAGTCGTTGAACACGTCGCTGCAGCCCGTCACGGTGGAATTGCTCTACCAGTTAATTTGGTCGATCGGTGATGAGGAACCGTGCACCAGGGACAAGATCAGTGAGGTCGTCTCCAAGGAGAGCGAATCAGCGCGGGTGCGCTACCGATAGACCCTCGCCTCCGCGCAAGGCCCGCACAAACTAGCCAAGATATCCACAGCCCCATTGTGACATCTGACCTTGCGCCGCAATCTGAATTCATCCGATAATGAACCCAAATCTCTACTCGCTCTTTGACAACTGAATAGGACCACCTAAGTCCAATCGATCCAGTATTTTACAGCTAAATTATTTAGATTCAATATTTTAGCCGGATTAAATGTAGATCGACGTCCGCAAGCTGCTCATTCAAAGGATTTTAGGGGATTCGATGCGTAAAATTTTTCATCCGGATTTAGAGCCATCAACGACCGCAGACCCGTAGCAGGCTCCAACTATTTTTTGAGCCGAAGCATTGAGCCGCGCGATCAGCCGCGAAGCGGCGCAAGCATGCAGCCGGAGGCTGTAAGAGTCTGTTACAAAACTCTATCGCGATTCGCGAGCTAGAACAATCCATGCTCGAGTCGCGAAGCGACGGCACGTGAAAGCCCGGCACGGCAGTGCCGGGAAAGCGAAGGCCGAATAAACAGAGTCCGCTTCAGCGGACGGCACGCATTTCGTAACAGCCCCACAAGTCCAAGTTGAAGGTGGGAAGAGGAACAGCCTCCAAAGGGAGAAAGAAAAATGGCCCGGCGCAACAGATCATCGCCGCGCAGAAGCGCCCAACTTCTCCCGAGCCAACTCTTCCACGCGCCCCAGCACTTCCTCTTCACTCAACTGGCTCGAGTCGATCACCACCGCATCCCCCGCAGCCTGCAACGGAGAAGCAGCCCGCGTGCGATCACGATGATCGCGCTCGCGCAGATCGGCAGCCACGCTGGCAGCGACTTCGCCCTTGATCCTCTGCTGCTCCATGCGGCGCTGCTCGCGCACCACCGGGTCAGCGTCGAGAAAGATTTTCAAATCGGCGTCGGGAAAAACTTTCGTGCCGATGTCGCGGCCTTCCATCACCACGCCCCCGCCCGCGCCCATTTCGCGCTGCCGCGCCACCATCCACGCCCGCACGCCGGGATGCACCGACACCCGCGACGCAGCTTCGGTCACATCACGCTCGCGGATGCGCTCTGAAACATCGCGTCCATCGAGCAGCGTGCGGTTCCCTCCGAGCGTGGGCTCAAGCTGAATGCGCGATTCCTGCGCCAGCTTCACCAGCGCAGCTTCGTCGTCGAGCGAGAGGTCGCGATCGATAGCCTTCAGCGCCAGCGCCCGGTACATGGCGCCGCTCTCCAGGTTAACGTAGCCAAGCTTGCGCGCCAGCCGCGAAGCAATCGTGCTCTTGCCCGCGCCAGCCGGGCCGTCAATGGCGATAATCAGTTTGCGCTGCAAGTCGTCGTTCATTGGAGGAGCAAACGATTGTACACGGAGAACCGCGACAGGCGCTCGGTCTAGGTGACAGCTAAATCCAGAGGCGAAGCAATGGACGGCGAGGCCGCATATTCGATGTGGAGAACGCGCCGGTCGGCCTCTGAGCGCGACTTGGAGGAGGAGTGGATAAGCAGCGGTCTCATCGCCAGGATGCCGCCCGACGGAACCAGACACTCGACCGGAACCATTTGGGTGGCCAGTTCGTGGACTTGTTCATCCTCCAACACTCCCAGCGTGTGAGTGGTCGGAAGCACTCGCAATGGACCGTTCAACTCGGTCGAGTCGTCAAGATGGATTCGTAATGCGAGAACCTGAGACAGAGCGCTTACGGGCGCATGAGCATAAGCGATGCCTTCTTTTGTTGACCATGGCCCCCAGCCGCCTACTTCGTGGCGCTCGCGGAGGGGCAGCGCGGTATCCTGATGCCAAACGACGAGCCAGTTGGATTCGGGTGACTTGTCAAAGAGTGTCGCGCGAAAGGGAAACGCTTCTGGGCCAAGCACAGAACGCGCGAGATCCATGACGGTCGGTCGTCGCGCAAGATTTGAAATCGGACTCAAACTCAGAGCATGGCGTAAGCCAGCTCGGCTGCGTCGAGCATTGCACGCAGCGATTGCTTCTAAGAGATGATCGACTTCTGTAAGTGAAAGGAACCTGGGAATGCTAGCGAAACCATCTCTCTCGATGGCATCCCGCAAACTCAACGGGCTCCTCCGCTCCTCGGCTTCGGGCGTGAGAACGTACGTGGACGTGCGGACGGACCGGATGAGGAACGCGGGCGCGGAAAGGCACGCGGAGGTTGGATGACTCTGGGCGCGGCTGGCTCCTTCTCCGGCGTGATGTGCAGCATCGACTTTCCGCTGACGTGGGTGAAACTGAACTCACGTGCTGCGAGCAGCGCGTTCATAGCCTCTTTCACGCGAGAGCGCGCTACGAAGTTTCCGAAGAAGGTTTCAAGCTCGACTGGCTCGGCGGCGATCACGCAGTCCATGTATTTCGAGAGCAACGCCGAGAGTGCCTGCTGCACCGACAGTCCCACGCCCTCGCGAACGGCGTCCGGTGCCCAGCGGTAGAGCACGTCCCAGAACGAGCCTTCGGTGGTTTTGTAATCGACGCGCGTGATTCGCAGCTTCATTGACAACTCGCCCAGCGCCTTGTCGAGCGCCGCCAGCGAGACGCTGCCGCCCAGCGCCTCCTGCAACTTCTGTTTCGAGATGGGGCCGTCGCGATCGATCAACTCATACGCATCGCAAGCCAGCGGCGAGTAAGGAGAACGCGGTCCCTGCCGCGGCGCGAGCTTGGGATTGCGCTCGCCCACCAGCGCATAGAAATATGGAAACGCCGAAGCCGCGACCAGGAACGCATTGTTCTCGTCAAACAGATTGGCCTCGAATGCCGCGCGCTCGCGCAGCAGTCGCACCATGAGTTCGGTCGCTGCCAACGCGCGAGGGTCGGAGTAAGCATGCTGCCAAGTGGGCAGGCGATTGTCGGAGCCGACGAATGCTCCAATGAACGTGGGCACCGGCATGGTCGGCCGCACGGGGTACATCAGGCAGAATCCGACGGCCTCGACAAAGGCGCGCGCCTCTTCAATGGTGCGGATGGGCTTGCCATCGAGCCTCCACTTCTCGCGACGAAGTTGATGTAGGTCTTGTTCGGTCATAAGCAGCTGTCAGCTATCAGCTCTCAGCTTTCAGCCAAGCCCTCGTTCGATGTTGTTTTTGCTGAGAGCTGAAAGCTGAGAGCTGAGAGCTAGATTCTCTTGAACGCCTTCTGAATGTCCTTTACAGAATACCGCAGGACGACCGGTCTGCCATGCGGGCACGACATTGGGTGGTCGGTTTTCGCGAGTTCGGCGAGAAGCCAGTCCATTTTATTTTGTTCGAGCGGCATGTTGACCTTGATGGCGGCGTGGCAGGCGATGGAAGCGGCAATGCGGCCGCGAATCTTTTCCAGGTTCAGAGACTGCTCCTCGCGCGAGATTTGATCGAGCAGTTCGTGGAGCATGTGCTCGACGGCAGCCGCATCGACACCCGCCGGAGCGACCTTCACTGCGACACTGCGCGCGCCGAAGGGCTCAGCTTCGAATCCATTGTGCTGCAGTTCGTCGGCGATCTCGGCAAAGATGGCTTGCTGCGCTGGAGACAACTCAAGAACAATCGGCATGAGCAGGCGCTGGCTTTCGACTTTCTGCGCTGCGCGCTGCTTTAGGATGCGTTCGAAGAGCACGCGCTCGTGGGCCACGTGCTGGTCAACGATCCATAGTCCATCTTCATTCACTGCGAGGATGAATGAATTGCGGATTTGTCCTAATGGTCGAAGCGTGGAGAGCGCGGCCAGTGTCGAGTCTTCTTCGCTTGCGTTCTCTGAAACATCAAGCGCGGGGGCGCAGCCGTTGTCTGGAATCGTCTCTGGAATTGCTTCGGCGAAGCTATCCAATCCGCGCGCCACGGGAATCGCAGCATTAGCCTCGACAGCGATTCCGCCTTCGAACTGAAAGCGTGCCGACAAGGCCGGCAGAGACGGCGCTTGCAGAGCGAAGCCTGCGCCGCCTGCCGGATCGTACAGCGCGCGTGCCGGCGCTCCAGATGCTGTCGCCAGATCGGATGGCGGCTCCCATTCTCTTGCCCCCGGCGTGAGGCCGGAGCTGGCCGTGGCGTGGGCGCGAATCTCGGTGGTGAACTGCGGCGCGGGGCGAGCCTTCATCAACGCAGCCCGCACGGTATCGCGGACGAAGTCGTGCATCAAGGTCGGTTGCCGGAAGCGAACTTCTGTTTTCGAGGGATGAACGTTGACATCGACCTCACCCGGCGGCAATTCCAGGAACAACAACACCACGGGATAGACAGAAGGCGGAATGATGTTGCGATAGGCTTCGGTCAATCCGTGCTGGATGAGGCGGTCGCGAATCAGGCGGCCGTTCACGAAGACATAAATCGAATTGCGATTCAGCTTCTGGATCTCAGGCTTCGAAACGAAGCCATGCAGGCGCATCTTGCCGGGATCGGCGGGTGCGGCCTCATCGTCACTTTCATCTTTCTCTACACGCCGCCACGGCGGAGGCTGAGGCAAGCCGACGTGCTCAAGCGCTTGCTCGGCGGCCACGGCAATCAACTGGTCGAGTGTTTCTTTGCCGAAGACTTGATAGACGCGCTCGCTGTATCCCGCGACCGGCGGGGCGACCAGCATGGCGTTGGTCGCGGAATGCAATTCGAAATGCTTTTCAGGATGCGCCAGCGCGTAGTGCGTGACCAGCGAAGCGATGTGCGAGAGTTCGGTCGATTCTGCTTTTAAGAACTTCTTGCGCGCCGGCGTATTGAAGAAGAGATCGCGAACCGTGATCGACGTTCCTTCGGGCAGGCCAGCTTCCTCGACTCGCGCTATTTTGCCGCCGTTGATTTCGAGGATGGTTCCGGCTGCGGCACCGGCATCGCGCGTTTCTAACCGCAGGCGCGACACGGATGCGATCGAGGGCAGCGCTTCGCCGCGAAAGCCCAGTGTGGCCACGCTTAGCAGGTCTTCGGCATCTTTGATTTTCGAGGTTGCGTGGCGCTCGAAGGCCAGCATCGCGTCGTCGCGCACCATGCCGCATCCGTTGTCGGTGATCTGGATTAGTTTCTTGCCACCTGCTTCGACGCTGATCTTGATGCGCGTCGCGCCCGCGTCCAGTGCGTTCTCGAGCAGTTCTTTCACGACGGAAGCAGGACGCTCCACAACCTCGCCGGCGGCGATCTTGTTGGCGACATGTTCGGGGAGTACGTGAATGCGGCCCATTGCCAGTTCTCAGTTTCCGGTTCTCAGTTCTCAGTTGCGGTGGAGATGAAGCAAGTTTCGCAGATGGTGGGGTGGAAGGCAAAGCTGAACCGCCCCCCAATGGGACATGTGCGCGATATACAACAGACTGAAGAGGGATTACGAGGACTGGATTGATAGACCTTTAGGCGCGCGTGTCTGTGGGCTGCCCGTGCACTGCCGAGGCCCTCTGGGCGGCGATACGTGGGAACGGACGCACCTTCGGCATGCGCCTCTTCTTAGCCAGCCAGAGGTCGCGCTGCAACTGCATCTTAAGCCAGAAGTCAGCAGAAGTCCCCAAGGCAGCCGACAGGCGCAGAGACATGGATGCGGTGACGCCCGCATGGCCGTTGAGAATTCGCGAAAGATGCGCCCTCGTTACGCCCAAGCGACTCGCCGCTTCACTGACGGTCATCTCGCCAAGATAATCGCGCAAGACCTCGCCGGGGTGTGCTGGATTGAAGATCATGCTCCTCCGTTCAGTGATAAGCGTTCAGTGATATGCATTCAGTGATAATCCTGGTAGTCGACCAGAACCGCATCCTCTCCTTCAAAGGCGAATGTCATCCGCCAGTTGCCACTCACCGTCACCCCCCAATGGCCTTGCAGACTCCCCTTTAACGGATGTAGCCCACTGCCGGCGGCATTCAAATCTTCGGGTCGGCTAGCCACGTCAAGCGCGGTCAACAGCCGCCTCAGTCTCTCGGCATGCTTTGGCTGAATCCCCGACTTCGAACCGGTCTCAGCGAATTTCTTGAGCCCTTTATGCCGGAAGCTGAGTATCACCCGTACAGTGTATAGCTGCAGTATACACCAAGCAATCGGTTTCTTGCGCAAACGGCTTTCCGCAAGCGGGTAGCGGCTCAGTTCTCCGTGGGCTCGACTTTCACCTTGGGCGGCGGCAAGGACCTGGGCGGCTTTGCCGGATTTGCTGGAGTTGCCGGAGGCGTGGGCGGCGCCACGGAGGCTCTGGTGGATGCCTTGCGAATCTCGATGCCGTCGTGCTCGTTGTTGAGCACGACATGAGATGCGCCGTTGCCGACCGTGCCACTGGCCTTGGCCTCGTGCTCATTGCTGTCAATTTTTATTTCCGGGAAGTCTGACTGGATTTCTCCGTCGCGGGTGCGCGCGTCGACGTGGAATCCGGCCTTGTCGGGCACGCTGAGGTGGATGTCGCCGTTGCGGCTGTCGATCTGCACGTTGCCGAGCGAGCGCATCGACAGTTCAATGCCGCCGTGTTCATCCTGCAGACGCACGTCGCCGGAAACGTCTTCCAGGCGGATTTCCTTGGAACGTGTGGTCAGCCGCACGGGACCGAATAACTGATCGGCGCGAAGATCGTCGGAATCGAGATTGAGGTCGCCATCGATGCGCGAGAATTCCATCTCGGTGCGGGAAGACTTGAAGGCGACGTTCTTGGTGATGTGGCCGAGTTTGACGCTCTCCTGGAATTCGCCGTCGAACTGCGCCGAACCTTTGACGTCGGCGACAGAGACTTCGTTGAGGCGGCCGTCGATGTGGACGTCTCCCGTGATCTGTTCGACCTTGGCGGAACTTTTTTCCAGATGCAGTTTCACGTTGCCGATGACGTCTTCCACGGAAACGTCGCCGTGCTGACTGTTGATCTCGACTTCAGCGTCGCGGCCGATTACCGAAACATCTCCGCGCCGCGAAGTGATGTGCACTTCCATTTTGCGTGGGATGGAAATATCGAGATCGCTTTGCACGGAGTGGTCACCGGAAGCTTGCGTGTGAGCGTCGAGAATGATCACATTGCCGAGAGAGGTGATCGCGGGTACCGCCTGCTTGTTGTATTTGTCGGCGTCATTCTGGCTTTCCGCGCCGACGCGCTTGCGCACGACCACAGTGATCTTGTTGTCGTTGGCTGCGCTGATCCGGACCGCGCCGTGATCGTCGTTGATGCGCAAGCTGGTGGCGTTGGCTGGAACGTCCTGTTCGAGGTGGTCGTCGAAGTTGTAGGTCTGGCCGAAGAGGTTATCCAGGTCGCTGTCGTCGATATTCATGTTGTCGCGGATCTCGCCCCAGTTGAAACGCGAAGCCTGGGTGGCCATGAGTCCAAAGACGACGATGAGGATGACGAGAAAGAATCCGCCAACGCCGATGCCGCGCGCGGGCACACCATCGCGCTGCGCCTGCTGATACTCGACCAACTTGATCACGCCCCATAGAATCAGCAGTGCGGGCCAGTAGTGGGCGAACAAAGTTCCCAGCCGCATCCACGACAGCATGTGCAGGTTGCCCAGCAGGAAAACGATGCCGAGAATGATCAGCACAACTGGTCCGGCAAACGAGCGGCGGCGATGGCGCGGCGGGGCATACTGAACAACCGGCGGTTGAACAGCGGGTGGAACCGGGTTTTGCATTGGACTAGACATTGCGCACCTCCCCGGAAGAAGACGCTGGTGGTTGATTCGACGGAGATGGATTGGAGGGTGGCGGCGTAGCCGGTGGCGAGACTGCTGGCGGCGCCCCAGGCAGCGGGCCGACGTGTCCCGCCGACGACGCGCTGCTCTGAATCATCTTTACGATACCAACCACTAGAATCCATGCGGGCCAGGTGTGATCCAGTCCGGCATTTCGTATGTCCAGGCTCTGCAACAGCAACAGTACGCCCGTTGTCAGTACCATTGCCGGGCCCATCAGCCAGCGCGTGCTGCAGCGTCCGCAGGTGCATATTCGTCGGGAACGCTCATACTGGCGGTAGAACATCCAGCCGCCAAGGGCAACGATCATCAGCGGCCAGAAGCGCCCGAAGCCATATTCCATGATCCCCATCGTGTGCAGCAGAAAGAGCACTCCTAGGCCGATCAGGATCACGGCGCCAATGGGCACCTTCGAGGTGTCGAACCTCGCGTCCCCACCGAACGTCTGGGCCAGACCAAAAGGATCGGGAGACGGCTCCCCGGCCTGGATAGCTTTAGCCGACCGCACGGCGTCGATCAATTGGTAAACGAAGAAGAACATCGCGCCGAGGACAAATACTGTGTTTGCTGCGCCAGACGTTGAGTCCGCTATTGCGCAGAGCACGGCGAAGATAACGAAATGCGTGAGCCCTTTTGCGTACTGGCCCGAATAGACCGCCCCGACGCCGGGGAACAACGAAAGCAGCCCGGCAAGAACCGGATTAGGCCCGGAGCCAGTGGGCCGCGGGCCGGATGCGGGCACTACCAGGGGTTGATAAACAGCTTGCGGAGGCACGAACCCCGCTACCGGGGCGGTGCCTTCGAGACGCGCTGCGAGACAAGGCTCGCAGTAAATCACTCCGCGGACGTCGCGGGTGCAGGTGCCGCAGAGCGGCTTGCCGCAAGTGCGGCAGAAAGCCACCGCGGCCGTATCCGGGTGCGTGGCGCAGTTCATACGAACCTCCTGTACGTGGTCACCGACACTACAGGCAGATCCTGATTTAAGGGATCTTGATCTCGCTGATCAAGATTCAACGAATCCTGATTCAACGGATCATGATTCAGCGAATCAAAGACAGATGGACCCAGCGGAGCGCACGCCAGAATGAGATGGGTGTCGTTCTGGCTGTAATTGCGATCCTGCTTCTGCTCGGGCTGTTGTGTTGTGTCGTTCTTGTGGTCTTTCTTTTCTCCTGCCGGCGCGGCTTCGGCGGGCACGACGTTGCGCTTGAGTTCGCGCACACGCGATTCCACCTCGTAGACGAACCGGATATTTTCGTAATAGCGGACGACGCGGGCTTGCGTATTGTAGTACGTGTGCCGTATCGCAGCCGGACGCAGGCTGATCGAGCGCAGGTCGGCGGGTTTCACGCCGAGTACGCTCAAAGCCACCGACAGCGAGAAGAACGCCATGCCAAACGACATGGCAAAGCGCGGCTGCCGCACTGTGCCCCAGATAGGCTGTATTGCCCCCGAGATGTGGGCTTGCGCACGCTCCCACCACGAAGGGCTGAAAGAAGAAGCGCCCTGCGAGGCAGATACGTTTACCCGCAGGCGTTGGGTGTCAACGCCCGTTGTGGATGCCAGAATATTCGTGACCAGACTGGCAGGAGGCTCCACCTCCGTGAGATCCTTCAGCCAGTTGCGGCCCGCCTGCACTTCGGCGAACAGCGGCCCGCACACGGAGCAAGTCCGAGTGTGAGCGTGGAAGGCGTCGAGCTGAACGCCGGTCAGCACGCCATCAAGCGCGTCGCTGAGCAGGGTGTCAAACTCGTGACACTGCACTCCGTTGCTGGTTTTGTCTGGCATCACATCACCTGCCTATAGGTACGTTGAAGTAGCCGCGCAAGTTCCGCCCGGCCCCGATTTATTCGAGATTTCACAGTTCCCTCCGGCACCTTCAAAACGGTTGCGATTTCACGATAGTCAAGATCTTGTAAATCCCTTAGAATCACTGCCTCACGAAGCTCTGGAGATAGCCTGGCGAGGGCGGCATGAACGGTTTCTCCCACCTCGCGGCTGCGCACGCGGGCGTCGGGCGGGGCAGATTGGTCCTGAATCTGCTCACTCAGGGGTAGTGCATCTTCGTGCGCCGACGTTGCAGCGTCGAGCGAGTCGGTAATCCGGTCCTGCTTGGTCTTGCGGAAATGGTCGACCAGCAGGTTGCGGGTAATGGTAGTGACCCAGGTAACGAAGGCTCCTTTTGAGCTGTCATAGCTTGCGAGGGTGCGATACATCTTGATAAAAACTTCCTGGGCAAGGTCTTCGGCGTCGTCGGCCGACCCTGCAAAGCGATAGCAGATGTTATAGATACGCCGGTTGTAGGTCTGGACGATTTCTTCCCAGGCAGCGGCATCGCCGGCTACACAGCGGCGCACCAGCATCGCAACTACCTGAACGTCTTCCAAACCGAAGCTCCCCGGAAAGCTTAGCGATCTTACTTTACGACTCTGCTTTGAAAGGGCGCGGATTCAAGCTGCGCCGTAGAGCTGGAGGAAGATTGAGACGGCAAGAACCCCAAGCCCTACAAGACAGTACGCGGATGGGCTCCCGCAAGTTCGCAGGTTCGAAGCCGCATCCGCAACTTATAGGAAACAGGGCATTGTAGCAGTGGGGATTAGCGGACGTGACATGCCAAAGTGGAGGCCATCTGCAAGAGTCAACCGCAGACGAATGTGAGCACCCGACTTGCGTCGGGTGCCCAGATGACCAAATAGTTTGTTGTGTTTAGTGCGTCTAGCGTTTCCCTTATTGTGCCGAACACGTCGGCGGCGGGAAGGTAGCTACAGTCAGCACGCCTTCCTGGGATTGTCCGGTGCTGAATGGTGTTCCGGGAACCGAGGAGAGCGCGCCGGTCGAGTCGATCGAGCGGCCGTCGACTTGGCCAGAGGTGAAGAACGCCGAGTATAAATACGTTCCGGAGTGCGTCACGGCGACGCCGCCAGTCCAGCCTGACGTGGTGAAGGGCGAACCCGCAACCTGAGTCAGCGCTCCATCAGAGCCGACTGCGAGCGTTGAAACATCGCTTGAGAAAGTATCGGTGACGAACAGGTATTTGCCGTTCGGACTCAGCACCTCGCCGCCACTGGTTTCGGTCGTGCCATTGAAGAACGGGCCTCCCGATACCAGCGACAGGTTGCCGGCACTCGACATGGAAAACACATCGATGGCCGCATACGATCCGTTATACGATCCGTTATCCGTTACGAAAACCAAATTTCCCGCGCAGTTGACGGCAACGTTGAATGGGGTGGCGCTCGAGGTGAACGGCGAGCCAGAGACGGCGGCGAGCGTTCCAGTCGAACTGATGCTGTAGACGCCCACGGCAGTGAGCGAGCCTTCGGCAACCACGAGGAATTGACTATTCGAAGAAACCTTCAATCCGTCCGAATTGGCGCCCGTTTGAAAAGGAGATCCCTCGACTTCACTCAGCGCGCCTGCGTTGCCGATTGCATAGACGTGAATATTGGTTGTGCAGTCGCAAGTGGCAAAGAGAAACTTATTGTCCGGGCTCGTGGCTAGCGCATAGTCGCCGCCGGGAGCGCCATCGGCAAGGAACGGCGATCCTTGAACGTGGGTGAGAGCACCGGTCGTCGAATTGATTTTGAATGCGCTGATCGTGCCGCTGCCGTCGTTTGCAGCGTACAGAAAGCTAGCATTGTGCGCGGATGCAATGGCGATCTCTTCGGGATCGATACTGTTTCCGCCGCCCGTACCTCCAGTTTTGTAAGGAGAGCCTGCGACTGCTGTCAAGGCGCCATTTGTGCCCACCGCAAATGCTGAAACGGTATTCGGCGGCTCGTTAGGCTCACCGGTGCTCTCGTTGTTGTTGGTGTAGACGAATTGACTCTGCGCCATGGCGGTCGAGGCCAGCAGCAAAGCCAGGCAGGCGGACCCGAAGTACTTCATGTGGTATCTCCAAGTGAGAAGAAGTCCGGCTGGGGCGGTCATGCCGAGGAATCCGCAAGGTCAGGGAACGCAGGTTTCCATAACTAATTTATGAAATGGTCGCCGCTAGGGCAATGCGGAGTTGTCCGTAAAAAGCCGGCGTTGAAACCGTAGTTCTTGAAAATTATTCTGAGGTGAAGTAGTCGACCGTGACTGGATTCTCGAAGAGCGAATAGTCGCGGGTGACGACGGTGATACCGCTATCGGTGACGAAGTAGCGCGAGCGGTCAGCTTCGGTGTCATAGCCGATCGTCGTGCCTTCGGGCAGGTGGACATTGCGGTCGATAATGCAGCGCCGTACGCGGCAATGGCGGCCTACGGCAACGTGCGAGAACAGGATGCTCTGATCGACTTCAGAATAAGAGTTCACGCGCACATCGGGCGAGAGAATGGAGTTCTTGACCATGCCTCCCGAAACGATGCAGCCGTTCGACACAATGGAGTCGAGAGCGCTGCCCATGCGGTCTTTTTCCGCGAAGACAAATTTCGCCGGAGGGTACTGGCGCTGGTGTGTGCGGATCGGCCAATCGTGATCGTAAAGGTTGAAGATGGGCGAGACCGAGACGATATCCATATTGGCTTCGTAGTAGGCTTCGAGCGTGCCTACATCGCGCCAGTAGAGCGCCTCTTTTTTATTTTCGTCGATGAAGTCGTAGGCGAAGACGCGATAGTCGTCGACCATCTTGGGCAAAATGTCTTTGCCGAAGTCGTGGCTGGAGGACTGATCTTCGGCGTCTTTCAGCAGGATCGGAATGAGCACGTCGGCGTTGAATAGATAGACGCCCATCGATCCCGCAACCTTTTGCGGGTTCCACGGAGAGCGCAGCTTGGTTTCCTTCGGCTTCTCTTCAAAGCCATTGATGCGGCCGTCTTTGTCCACGTCGACCACGCCGAAGCGCGTCGTCTCGTCGAGATCGATCTGGATCGTGGCGAGAGTGATGTCGGCGGCGGAATCCTGGTGCTGCTTCATCATCTTGCCGTAATCCATTTTGTAAATGTGATCGCCGGAAAGAATGAGGACGTGCTTGGGCTGCTCAGAGCCGATCGAATAAATGTTCTGATACACAGCGTCGGCGGTGCCCTGATACCACTGATCGCTGACCCGCTTCATGGGCGGAAGGACTTCGATGAACTCGCCGACTTCGCGTCCCAGAATGTTCCAGCCTTCGCGGATGTGGCGATTGAGCGAGAGCGCTTTGTATTGCGTGAGAATGTAGACGCGGCGCAGGTCAGAGTTGAGGCAATTCGATAAAGTGATGTCGATGATGCGATACATTCCGCCGAAAGTGACGGCAGGCTTGGCGCGGTCGCGTGTGAGCGGATAAAGCCGCTCGCCAGCGCCTCCGGCAAGCAGCACTCCGAGAGTGTCTTTCATGGACATCGATTCACTCCAGAGAAACAGTAGATGGTAGCACAGGCCGGAACGTTGCCGTGTGTTTGCGCAAGATGGGTCTTGTGTTGGAAGTTTTCTTTTCAGCTTATAGTCGGCGTCATCCTGAGTACAGCCGTTTTTCAGGCGGAACGAAGGATCTCCCGCCGTGGTATCGATGGAGAGATCCCTCACGCGGCTGAAGTACGCCACGTTTCTCGATCGCGGCCTCGTTAGGCGAAATGAGGATTAAGTTGAGCCAACGGAAACTTGAAACTGGTTCTGCTCTCGATCCGACGGGGCCTCGCTCCTGCCGTGACAGCCGAGGCGGCTGTCTCCACACAATTATTCTTGCCCTCCGCGATAGATTGCAATCTGCTGCTTTACTGCGTCGAGCGCGCCGAAGCCCCACAGGTTTGCCGGTTCGATGTCGTCGTCGGTGTTGGCGTCGAAGCCTTCGTCGGGAGGAACGAACTCGTTGAACTGATGGACCATGAGAAAGATGGGTTCGAGCTCATTCGCGTACGTCATGAAAGAACTGAAAGTCTCGTACGATCCATTGGTTCCGAAGCGCAAGGCATCATCGGGACAGTAGGGAAGCGCATTTGAGTTCGGGCATCCCCAGCCGTACGCCCCGGCGGTGGCGATCGAAGCGGTCATGTTCTCCACGCGTGAGCCGTCACTGCTGATTTGGTTGAAGGTCGGATAGTACGGGCAGTACGGCTGCGCGCAGGATGTTTTCAGGCGGTCGACCCAACTCCAAAAATCATATCCAGGATTAATCTCCTCCGGCCCGTCGGCCTTGCCTGGATTGAGCCAGAGATAGGGCTGGCTATCGAGATATCCCGCCATCATTCTAAAAGTATATTTCTCGCCGATCTCAGGATGGCTGGTCAGGAATTTTGTGATTTGAAGCCACAGCGGATTGTCGCTGCGGGATGGGTCCTGCGCCGCGCCCAGGAAGATCAGCATCAGCGGCTTGCCTTCGTAGATCACCTGGCGGTCGGGATATTGCTGCATGAGCGCGCCAAAATAATCGACTTCCTTTTCGAATGCGGTCTTGCCGTCGAGGTCTTTATACAATTCTGTCTCGTCACCGCCACCGAGTAACGGGATGAGCTTGAGGTTGGTGCCGAGCTTCGTCCACGCCGGGTAAAGATTGCCGGTATTGTCGCGGATGGTTTGCATGGACGAGCGGAAACCGGAAGTGCAATACGGGAGATATTTTTCGGCGAACCAAGGGGTATTGAAGATGCAGCTTACGTTGTTGGTAAGGTCGCTGATGGCGGCGTCGATGCCCATGTATTCCATCCACGCGACGTGCTGGCGGATGACGTGAGGGTCGGCGCTGTCATAGCCTCCGCCCACGGGTTGCATGTCGGCAGACTGGAGCAGCGGCATGGCCGCGGTGCCCTGAAAGGTGATGGCGTTTGGACCGAACCAGGCTTCGTATTCCATGACCACAACGTGGCTGTTGTTGCCGACGACGAATGGGCCGGCCCGGGCGGTAGCGGAGGCCAGCGAGCAGGCGAAGAGAATCCCTAGTACGAATGAAGCAGGCTTGGGAGCGAAAACTCGTCGCCGCATGGTCGTTCCAAACCCCTAGCCGTTAAGGAAGTTTCGGCTAATGGCAATTCACCCCGGGCTGCACTTCGCGGCGACAGAAAAGCAGGTTCCTCACCGCGCTTTCAGCGCGATTCAGAATGACAATGTCCAGGGTAGACTCCGCGCACATGGGACCCTGACCGCATCTTTACTTTTCTTTTTCTTCTTCAATCTTGATGCGCAAGGACTTCAGGAACTTCATATCCTGATCGTTGATTTTGAATTCGGGGTTGGTAGAGAGTGTGGTGACAAGGGAAGTCTTGTCAGAGGACTTTTCACCCTGCTTGCTGACGCCAATAGTGGCTTCGAGGACGAGGAATATATCGTAGCCGCCCTCTTTAATGCGGGAGACGACTTCGGCGATCTGTTCGGAGTCCGAAAGAGATTCGTTGATGGCCTCTCCGAGTTCCTTCATGAGCTGCTTGAGTTGTTGGTCCACGTCTCCCCCGATCGCCGACTGCTCGGAACCTTGCACTGCTACCTTAGATGCCTGCGGCTGGCAAACCGTTTCGCGCGCGCGCAGGTTTGCGTCATTGTAGCGCCTTTGTAAAGCGGGAGGCTGTTAAAATCTAACTGTGAGCAAGGTTTCTACTGTACGAAAGTTAGGGGTGGTGGCGCGGGTTGCGGGGCAACAGGTCAAGCGCAGCCGGACGGCGCGGGCCGTGACCGGCGCTGTCGCGACCACGGGCCGGGCTTTTGGACGGGCGGCTCACCAGTTATGGCTCGAGGTTACGGGGCTTGTCTTCCTGGCGATGGCGGGCGCCGGAGGGATTGAGTCGGTGAAAGAATATTCGAAATATCAGGCAGGGCGCGCAGGGGCCAGAGGCATGGTGGTTGCAATTTGCTTCACGGTTACATTTGCGTGGTTTGGGATTAGTTCGTTCGTGAGGGTGAAGCCGAAAGGGCGCCGGTGATGGCGGGCTTGGCGGCGCTGCAATCGACAGCAGGTTCCTCTGCGCTGCGCGCGGCGGAATGACAAGCTTTTTCGGAAAGAGTGGTGATTATGGCAGATGCAGCTAAGGTAGCGGATCACAGTGTGGCGGCGGAAGTCGAGACTGAATCGCATATTACGGTGAAGGCGCTCTACGGGCCGGCGGATCTCAAGGGATCCGACTATGAGAGCGAGGTTGGATATCCCGGCGAGTACCCGTTTACGCGGGGCGTGCAAGCGACGATGTACCGAGGGCGGCTCTGGACCATGCGGCAGTATGCGGGCATGGGTGACGCCGAGGAGTCGAACAAGCGCTACAAATATCTCCTGGCGAATGGGACCACCGGGCTTTCCGTGGCGTTCGATTTGCCCACGCAGATCGGGATGGATTCGGACCACGCGCTGGCTGCAGGTGAAGTAGGCAAAGTGGGAGTGGCAATTGACTCCATCGAAGATATGGAGCGGCTGTTTGCGGGCATCGAGCTGACGAAAATTTCTACATCGATGACCATCAATGCAACGGCATCGATTCTGCTGGCGTTATACGTGGCGGTAGCGCGGCGCCAGGGCGCGGACATCCGCAAACTTTCTGGGACGGTGCAGAACGATGTGCTGAAAGAGTACATCGCGCGCGGGACTTATATTTATCCGCCGCAGCAGGCGATGCATGTGATTACCGACATGTTTGCCTGGGCGAAGGATAACGTGCCCGATTGGAATACGATTTCGATTTCCGGCTACCACATGCGTGAGGCGGGATCGACGGCGGTGCAGGAAGTGGCTTTCACGCTGGGCAACGGCATGGCGTATGTGGAAGCGGCGATCAAAGCCGGGATGGATGTCGATAAGTTCGCGCCGAGGTTGTCATTCTTCTTTAACGCGCACAGCAATTTTCTGGAAGAAGTTGCGAAATACCGCGCGGCGCGGCGAATGTGGGCGCGCATTATGCGGGAGCATTTTAAGGCGAAGAATCCGAAGTCGTGGATGCTGCGGTTTCATACGCAGACGGCGGGGTCGACACTGACGGCGCAGCAGCCGGAAAACAATATTGTACGGACGGCGATTCAGGGGCTGGCGGCGGTGCTCGGCGGAACGCAATCGCTGCACACGAATTCTTACGATGAGGCTTTAGCGCTGCCGACGGAAGCTGCGGCGCGCATTGCTCTGCGAACGCAGCAGGTGATTGCGTATGAGTCGGGAGCGCCGCAGACTGTCGACCCGCTGGCGGGTTCTTATTACATCGAGGCTTTGACCAATGAAATCGAGAAGCGCGCGGCGGAGTATTTGGGAAAGATTGAAGTGATGGGCGGCATGCTGAAGGCGATCGAGCGCGGGTTTGTGCAGCAAGAAATTCAAAACGCGGCGTATGAGTATCAGCAGGCAGTGGATCGCGGGGATGCGGTGGTGGTTGGGGTAAACCGGTTTGGCATCGACGAAGAGAAACCGATTCCGACCCAGAAGATCGATCCGGCGCTGGAGCCGAAGCAGATTGAGCGGGTGCGCGCGTTGCGGTCCCGGCGGGATTCGGCTGCGTGGAAGACTGCGTTGGCATCGGTAGAGACGGCTGCGCGATCAGCCGAGAACGTTATGCCCCGAATCCTGGCGGCGGTTGAGGCTTACGCCACTGTGGGCGAGATTTCAGATGCGATGCGAAGGGTGTTTGGGGAGTATCGGGAAGCGGTCGTGATTTAAAGTGGCTGTGGTTTGTTGATACTGCTTAAAACCCTCTGGGATCGCCGTCGGAGGTTTTGTAGTCGCAGGCCGTACGGCAGGGTACGCAGTACATGAGCCCGTCTTTGCAGATGCGGATATCGAGTTGCGACTGGCAGAGAACGCAAAACTTATCGCACTCGCACTGATCTTCAATCATCTCGCACTGGCCGCAGCGAAATTTGATGTGAGTGGTTCCAGAGGACATGAAACTAATTTAGCGCCGAGCTGATGAGTGGGGAACGTGCCGTTAGTAACTTCATTGGTGATTTTGATTGACGATGGTTGATTAAAAACTTTTTGTGCGTGCATCTCATTTGTTTATCAACACTCAGCAATCCCTACCGCGCAGTGCCCGTACCATATAATTCTTAGCAATGACCTTCCAACAGGTGCTGGATGGAGCGGAAGTCCTCGCGCAGAGCGGGGACCCGGCGGTGACCAGTGTCGAATACGACTCGCGTCGCGTGAAGCCGGGGTGCTTGTTCGTGGCTATGCGCGGCGAATCGAGTGACGGCAACCAGTTTATCGATCAGGCGATATCGGCGGGAGCAGTGGCGGTTGTGACGGATTCGACGGCGGAGAAGCCGCGTCCAGCTGTGGCGTGGGCAGTCGTCCCGAATGGGCGGCGGGCGCTGGCGCGCGTTAGCGCGAACTTTTACAAAAAGCCGGCAGAGCGCATCGCGATCACAGGAATTACCGGGACGAACGGGAAGAGCACTACTGCTTTTCTGCTGGAATCGATTCTAACTGCGGCAGGCCGCAAGAGCGCGCTGATCGGGACGATCGAATATCACGTGGCCGGAAAAGTTTTGCCGGCGCCGCACACCACGCCAGAAGCTTTGGAACTGAATCGCATCTTCAGCGAGGCTCTGGGAAACGGGGCGACCGATGCGGTAATGGAGGTTTCCTCCCACGCTTTGGCGCAGGAGCGCGTGTTTGGCGTGCCCTTTGATGTGGCCGTGTTCACGAATCTGACGCGCGATCATCTCGATTATCACAAGACAATGGAAGAATACTTCGCGGCCAAGCGGATCCTCTTCGAGGGTTGCGGCACGGATGCGCCTCGCGCCGTGGTGACGAACATAGATGATGAAGCGGGCGCGAAGCTGGCGGAGTTCAGCCGGAAGCGCAGTTCTGTCGTTCTGAAATATGGATGGCAGCGCGGCGACCTGTATGGTGAAAAGGTGGAGATAACCACGCGGGGCACGCGCTTCGATCTGGTGACGCCGGAAGGGAAGATTCCGGTGTTCTCGCCGCTGATCGGCCGCGTGAATGTGTACAACATCCTGGCAGCAGCGGGAGCAGCATTTGCACGTGGCTGTCCCGCTGCGGCAATTGCCGCGGGCATAGACAAACTCGCATGCGTCCCAGGAAGATTTGAGCGCGTGGACTGCGGTCAACCATTTACGGTCGTGGTCGACTATGCGCACACCGACGATGCTTTGCGAAACCTGACAGCCTTAGCGCGCGAGTTAGTTTCGGGCTCGAAGGGAAGAGTGTTAACGGTGTTTGGATGCGGCGGGGATCGCGACCGGAAGAAACGTCCAATGATGGGCGAAGCCGCGGGGCGAGGCAGCGATTTCGTGGTGCTAACTTCGGATAATCCTCGCAGCGAAGATCCGCTGGCGATTATTAACGATGCCGTGGTGGGTCTGCAAAAAACTGGCGTGAAGTACAGCGTGGAGCCTGACCGGCGGAAGGCTATTTCTTTGGCTATCGGCGAGGCACGGCCGGGAGACATTGTGCTCTTGGCTGGAAAAGGACACGAGAAGGTGCAGGTGACGCGCGAGGGCGCGGCTCCGTTTGATGATTTGGCAGTAGCGCGCGAAGGGCTGCGAGCGGTCGGCTTTGAGTGCGAACCCGTTTCAGCGGGAGCGAAGGGATGAAACTCACGCTCTCCAGGATTGCCGAGTTCGTTTCCGCCGCCGGCCAGTTCGCGCCGGAAGACGTGGCGCAGGGTTACTCGATCGACTCGCGAACGGTGGGTCCAGGCCAGCTTTTCTTTGCGGTGAAAGGCGAGCGGCTGGACGGACATGATTTTGTGGAGTCGGCGCTGGAGCGCGGAGCCGTAACGGCGGTCGTGCGCAGAGATCAATTGCGACGGTATCGCGAGCAAGCGCGTTTGCTGGCTGTCGAAAATACGCTCGTCGCGCTGCAGACTCTGGCCATGGCAGTGCGCAAGCTGTGGGGCAAGCCGCTGATCGGCGTAACGGGCTCGATGGGAAAGACGACCACGAAAGAAGCGATTGCGCATGTGTTGAGTGCGCGATTTCGGGTGCTGAAATCCGAAGGGAACTTCAATAATCATTTTGGTTTGCCGCTGATGCTCCTGAAGTTGGAGCCGGAGCATGACGTGGCCGTGATCGAGATGGGAATGTCGCACGCGGGAGAAATCCGCGCGCTGGCGAAGATTGCGCAGCCGGAGATCGGCGTCGTCACCAACGTCGCTCCGGTGCACTTGGAGTTCTTTGATTCGGTAGCTGGGATTGCTCGAGCGAAATATGAGCTGGTCGAATCGCTGCCGGCGGGTGGAACCGCGGTGCTGAATGCCGACGATGAATACGTCTCGCAGTTCGGGCGCGACTTTAAAGGCAAGGTCGTGATGTACGGAACGCGGGCGACGGCCGATGTGCGAGCGGAGAGTGTTCGGAATCGCGGAGCCGCGGGGTCGGAGTTCGATGTGGTGATCGGAAGTGTTCGCGAGCATGCGACATTGCGGCTGGTGGGGGAACACAATATTTTGAATGCGCTGGCGGCTGTCGCGGTCGGGCTCGAGCGCGGATTGAAGCCTTCGGAGGCGGTTGGGGCGCTGGCTAATTTGGCTCCGGCGGATAAACGCGGAGAGGTACTACGACTGGGTAACATCACCGTGATCAACGATTGCTACAATTGCAATCCGAAAGCGCTGAGTGCGATGGTGGATGCATTGGCGGCAATGCCGGCGCAGCGCCGCATTGTCGTGGCGGGCGCGATGTTGGAGCTTGGTCCGGCGGGCGAAGACTTGCACCGGCAGGTAGGACAGCATATCGCGGAGAAAAAGATTGATGTGTTGTTGGGCGTGCACGGTCCGGCAGAGGCGATGGTGGAAGCGGCGCGGCTGGCGGGTATGCGTGCCGAGTTCGCGGCTACGCCGGAAGAAGCCGGTGAGTGGCTGGCGCGCGAAGCGCGAGACGGGGACGCCGTTCTGATGAAGGCTTCGCGTGGCGTTAAGTTGGAGAAAGCGTTGGAAGTGTGGAAGGCACGGCGGGAACTGTGATTTCTTGCCACGCATTTGCACGGATGTTTCAAGCGCATTGTTTTTATGCGTGTGAATCTGTGAAAATCCGTGGCCGTTGTTGAATAAATATAAGTAGCCGGATTCTTGGGACGTACGGAGGCTGATTGCTCTACTGGCTGTTGTTCCTGAAGCTCCAGCATTATTTTCCGCCGTTCCGCATCTTCCGTTATCTAACGTTCCGCACCGCGTTTGCCAGCCTTACCGCACTCTTTACCGCCATGATCGTGGGGCCGCTGGTCATTAACCGGCTGCGGGAATTTCAGATTGGACAATACATTCGCGAAGAAGGTCCGAAGGCTCATCAGAAAAAAGCTGGAACGCCGACCATGGGCGGTTTGCTGATCGCCATCGCAATTGTAGTGCCCACTCTGCTCTGGGCCGATCTTAGCAATCGCTTTGTGTGGATTGCGGTATTTGCCACGTGTGCGTTTGCGGCGATTGGATTTACCGACGATTACACCAAGGTGGTGCATCGGCGGAATCTGGGCCTGACAGGCCGGGCGAAGCTGGGATTGCAGATCGCAGCCAGCATCGTGATCGCCGTGATGCTGATCGCCATGCAGACCTATGGAATGTACTCGACCAAACTGATCGTGCCGTTCATTAAGCAGTTTCATCCCGACCTAGTGGTGCAGAATCTGGAACGGTTTCCTCATCTCTGGCCGCTGGCGTTTCTGCCATTCATCGCATTCGTGGCGCTGGTTATTGTGGGGTCTAGCAACGCGGTAAATCTTACTGACGGATTGGACGGGCTGGCCATCGGCTGCACCGTCATTGCGGCGGGCGCGCTGACGGTGCTCACTTATGTGAGCGGGCACGCGACGTTTGCGACCTACCTGGAGATTCCGAAGATGCCGCAGGTGGGCGAGTTGACGATCTTTTGCGGGGCGATGGTCGGGTCGTCAATTGGATTCTTGTGGTACAACGCGCATCCCGCCGAGGTGTTTATGGGCGACGTGGGATCGCTGGCGCTGGGCGGGGCAATCGGTACCGTGGCGGTTATCATTAAACAGGAATTGCTGCTGCCATTTATTGGAGGAGTGTTTGTAATCGAAGCGCTGTCGGTGATTCTGCAGGTCGGATCGTTTAAGCTGCGGAAGAAGCGAATTTTTAAGATGGCGCCGATCCATCATCATTTCGAGCTGATGGGATGGTCGGAGTCGAAAATTATCGTGAGGTTCTGGATCGCGTCGCTGGTGTTTGCGTTGTTCGCGCTGACGACTTTGAAGCTGCGCTAAGAACGATTCACCACAGAGTCACAGAGAAGACCAAACAATAATTGGGTTTCTCTGTGTCCCTGTGACTCTGTGGTGAAATGAATTTTAATGGAACTTAAAGATAAACGCGTGCTGGTGGTGGGGCTCGGCAAGTCCGGGGTGGCGTCGGCACTGTTCTTGAAGGCGCACGGAGCAAAGGTGACTGTTTCCGACACCAAGAGCGGGGATGAGCTGCGCAATGAGATTCCCGCACTGCTCGATCACGGGATTACGGTCGAGACCGGCGGGCACGGTGAGCGTACGTTTCGCGGGCAGGATCTGATTGTGGTGAGCCCAGGGGTTCCGGTGGATGCGCCGATGCTGGTGCAGGCCCGCGCCTTGGGTGAGGGGGTCATCGGAGAGATCGAACTGGCGGCGCAGTTTCTGCCGGGACCGATTGTCGCCATCACGGGATCGAACGGAAAGACTACAACGACCACGCTCACCGGCGAGATTCTAACGGCGGGCGGACTTTCCGCACTCGTCGGCGGGAACATTGGTACTCCAGCGATTTCGCTGGCAGAGCGGGCTAAACCGGAGACCGTGATCGTGCTGGAGGTTTCTAGTTTTCAGCTCGAAACCATTCAGACTTTTCGTCCGAAGGTCGCGGTGGTGTTGAACGTCACGCCCGATCATCTCGACCGGCACCGGACGTTTGAAGTCTACGCAAACGCCAAGGCGCGCATGTTTGAAAATCAGCGCGGCGATGATTTTGCCGTGCTCAATGAAGACGATCCGACTTGCGTGGCGATGGCGGCGCGGACGATGGCGCAGGTGTTCTGGTTCAGCCGCCAGAAAGAAGTGAAGCAGGGTGCTTGGGTGCGCGAGGGCAAAATCCTGTTTCGTGATGGGAATCAGCAGCGCGACATTATGCAGGTTTCCGAAATTCCGCTGAAGGGCGCGCACAATCTCGAGAACGTGCTGGCAGCGGTGTGCGCGGGAGCGCTGATGGGATGCGTGCCAGAGAATATCCGTAAAGCGGTGCGCGACTTCAAGGCGGTCGAGCACCGGCTGGAGTTTGTGGCAACGATTCGCGGTGTGGATTATTACAACGACTCGAAAGCGACGAACGTGGATGCGACCATCAAGGCACTGGAGTCGTTTCCCGCGAACATCCACCTGATTCTCGGCGGCAAGGATAAGGGCAGCGATTACTCTGTGCTCAACGACCTGCTGCGCCAGCGGGTGAAGCGCGTGTACACGATCGGCGCGGCGGCGGCGAAAATCGAGTCGCAGATAAAAGGTGCTGAAGTTGTGCCCGCCGAGACCTTAGAGAATGCTCTTCGTAAAGCGAATGCTGCTGCGGTTGCGGGTGATGTTGTTTTGCTGGCTCCGGCTTGTGCCAGCTTCGATCAGTTCAAGAATTATGAGCAGCGCGGGCAGGTGTTTAAGGAGATTGTGCGCGGGCTGGGGTGAAAGTCTGACTACGGCAGCCTAGAAAATTCCCTTTGAGGCCCACGGCCGTGCAAACTTGCTAGGGATCCTTCGACTACACAAGAGCTTGCGCTCAGCGCAAGCTCTTGTTCCGCTCAGGATGACAAAACTGGGTTCGGCGGTATCATTTCCCGCACGAACCAAGACAAGCAACAATCAAAATCAACAATCAGCAATTCGTTCTCGTCGTCTCCGCGACTCCGTGGTGAAATGAATTTCCCATGGCAAAGCGTGTAAGTGTCGATCGCTGGCTATTCACCGTGACCATGCTGTTGGTATTTGTGGGACTGGTGATGGTGTTTTCGGCGTCGGCGGTGATGGCGCGGGAGCGGTTTGGGTCTCCCTACGCGTTTTTGTTGAAGCAGTTGGTCTGGGCGGCGGCTGGCCTGGCGGCGATGGTGGTCGCTATGCGGGTGGATTACCGGCGCTACAAGCATCCGGCGCTGGTATTTTCATTCCTGGGCATCACAACACTCTTGTTGATTTCCGTCTTCTTTCTTGATCGCTCGCACAATACGCATCGCTGGTTCCGCGTAGGCGCGCTTTCTTTTCAGCCTTCGGAGCTGGCTAAGCCAGTACTGATTCTCTTCCTCGCATACTTTCTCGAAGCGCGCACGAAAGCCATGGACGACTGGCGCAACACTCTGGCGCCTGCGGCCGCGCCCGTCCTGGTGCTGCTGGGGCTGATTGTCCTGCAGCCTGATCTTGGCACAGCCATTGCCTGCGCGGGGATTGCGGCCTGCATTCTGTATGTAGCAGGCATGCGGCTCCGGTATTTTGCCTATGCATTTGGAGCGTCGCTGGTGCCGCTCTATTTTCTGATCTTTCATGTGAGCTGGCGGCGCGACAGGATTCTGGCGTTTCTGAATCCATATGCCGACCGGCAGAAGACTGGCTTCCACATTATTCAGTCGCTGATTGCTGTGGGCACCGGCGGCATCACCGGCACCGGCCTGATGGAAGGCAAGCAGAAATTGTTTTATCTGCCGGAGCCGCATACCGATTTTATTTTTGCGGTGACTGCAGAAGAGCTCGGATTGCTGGGCGCGCTGTTTGTGGTGACGCTTTTTGCGATCTTTCTGTGGCGCGGCATGCGAGTGTCTTGGCGGACGGAAGATATTTTCGGGCGCTACCTCGCGGTGGGGATTACGAGCATGGTGGTGTTGCAGGCTTTCATCAATATAAGCGTGGTACTGGGGATGATGCCCACCAAGGGAATTCCGCTGCCGCTGGTCTCGTATGGAGGGTCGTCGATATTCGTGACGCTGGCGTGTGTGGGCGTGCTGCTGAATATTACAAAGCAGGCGGAGTAAAGAGATTGAGTCATTGAGCGATTGAGTGATTGAGCCATTGGCGATTAGTTCAATCACTCAATGGCGCGATCACTCAATCGCTCAATCATTTATAGTCACTGCATGCGGGCCATTCTGGCGGGCGGCGGGACGGGTGGGCATGTGATCCCGGCGCTGGCCATCGCCAACGAACTCAAGAAAAGCTATGGAGCCGAGGTGCTGTTCATCGGGACGGCGCGCGGGATCGAGAACCGTCTTGTGCCGGCGGCGGGGTATCCGCTGCAACTCGTGCGGGTGGGGGCGCTGAAGAATGTCAGCCTGTTGATACGTGCCAAGACGGCCTTCGACCTGCCTCGGGCGGTCTGGGATGCAGGCCGCATGTTGAATCAGTTTGCGCCGGACGTAGTGATTGGCGTGGGCGGTTATGCCTCCGGTCCGGCGATGCTGGCTGCGGTGATGAAGCATATTCCGACGCTGGCGTTTGAGCCGAATGTTGTTCCGGGATTTGCGAATCGAGTGGTGGCGCGGTTCGTGTCGGGAGCAGCCGTGCACTTTGAAGAGACGGCGAAGTATTTTCGTCATGCGGAAGTGACCGGTGTGCCGGTGCGGCAGGCGTTTTTTGAAATTCCGGTAAAGCACGGCGGCGTTCCCACCCTGCTGGTGTTTGGCGGGAGCCAGGGGGCGCATGCCATCAACGAGGCGATGATCCGCTGTTTGCCGGAGTTGCAGCGGCAGGCTCCGGGGATTCGCATCATTCATCAGACGGGCGAGCGTGACTATAATGACGCGCTGGCGGCATACGCGTCTTTCTCGGGCACGACGGGCGAGTCGGCGCAGGTTTTCAAGTTCATTGAAGACATGCCGGCGGCGTTTGCGCAGGCTGATCTGGTAGTGTGCCGATCGGGGGCGAGCACGGTTGCGGAAATTACCGCGGCGGGAAAGCCGGCGATCTTTGTGCCGTTTCCACGAGCGGCGGATGATCATCAGCGGGTGAACGCAGAGGCGCTGGCGCGCGTTGGAGCGGCCGTGGTGGTGGAAGAGTCTAAGCTGGAGGGAGTCTGGCTGGCCGAGACGATTGCGGCATTGCTTTGCGACGCGCGGCGGTTGCAAGCGATGAGTGAGGCGGCGCGGGAGTTGGCGCATCCGAATGCAGCGAGGGATATCGCGAGGCTTGCGGCGCGTGTGGCAGGAATTGAAGAGAGCAGGGACTAGGGGTTAGGGAACAGGGGCAAGCAACCAAGTTCGATTTGTTCGCCCCTCGCCCCTAATCCTAAATTTATGTTTGCCAAGATTCAGCAGATACATTTCGTGGGCATTGGCGGGATCGGCATGAGCGGGATTGCCGAGGTGTTGCTGAATCTCGGCTATCGCGTTTCGGGATCGGATCTAAAGAGTTCTGCGGTCACGCAGCGGCTGGTGGGTTTAGGCGCGACTGTTCTTGAAGGGCATCGCGCGGAAAATATTGCTGGAGCCGAAGTGGTGGTGACGAGTTCGGCGATCGCGACGGAGAATCCCGAGGTGATCGAGGCGCACCGGTTGCATGTGCCGGTGATTCAGCGGGCCGAGATGCTTGCCGAGTTGATGCGGTTGAAATACGGCATCGCGATCGCCGGGATGCATGGCAAGACGACCACGACCTCGATGGTGGCGGCGGTGCTGGCTGGAGGCGGGCTTGATCCTACCGTGGTGGTCGGCGGGCGCGTGGATGCGATGGGCTCGAACGCGCGGCTGGGGAAGTCGCAATATCTTGTCGCCGAGGCCGATGAGAGCGACCGGTCTTTTCTGAAATTGTCTCCAATTCTTTCTGTCGTGACCAACATCGACCGCGAGCATATGGATTGCTACCGCAACATGCGCGACGTGAAGAAGACGTTTCTCGAGTTCATGGATCGCGTTCCGTTCTATGGCATGGTCGTGGTGTGCAATGACGACGCCATGCTGCGGCGGTTGCTGCCGCAAGCGCAGCGGCGCACGGTGACTTATGGGACGAAGCGCGGGTCGGATTTCCTGATCAAAGTGGAAAATTCAGCGCGGCCTAATGCGCAGAGCGATGGCAAGCCGTTGAGCCGCTTTCGCGTGAGATATCGGGAGAAGGATTTAGGCGAGTTCACGTTGCACGTGCCGGGATTGCATAACATTCTGAATGCGACGGCGGCGATCGCGGTCGGGGTGGGGCTTGACGTTGCTGTCGACGCAATCCGCGCGGGGCTGGATCAGTTTCGCGGAGTGGACCGGCGGTTTCAATTGCGCGGTCTAGTGGCGGGTGTAAGCGTGATTGACGATTATGGACATCATCCGACGGAGATTAAGGCAACGCTGGCGGCGGCGAGGCAGTGCGGCTTTCGGAAAGTTCATGTGGTTTTTCAGCCGCACCGGTACACCCGCACGCGCGATCTGATTGATGATTTCGCGAAGGCATTCGGGGACGCGGATTCATTATTTGTGCTCGACATCTATGCAGCGAGCGAGAAGCCGATCGAAGGGACCAGCGGGGAAGCGTTGGCGCACGCGATTCGCGAGAAAGGCGGACACAGCGCTGAGTATGTGAGTTCGTTCGCGGACGCGGCAAGTTCGGTTGCTGCTGCAGCGACTGACGGGGACATGATTCTGACATTGGGCGCGGGCAGTGTTTCGCAGTTGGGGCCGCTGATTCTGGAGAAACTGAGGGAGCGAGCCGTCGGAGCAGGGAACTGATCTTCGGATTTGTAGGCGCGGAAATCAGTCCAGGCCGATAGAGGCCGAGGCGCAGTGGGGGACTGCTGCCCTGTTGTCGCGAAGACGGCTGGAATGAGAGTGGGACAGTGAGCGACGGCGTCTCACCGGTACGGCCGCATTTAGGCAGCGGGTGTTCGGCTTATAGGCACGTCCCTGTTCTCCTGATGCGAACCTGCTTTAGAACGTCGTCCGAACTGAACTCCAGTGCTATGTAAACATCCCAACGCTCACATACGACACTATCAGGATCTTGGCCGATCGTGACTTCATACGCCTCTATTCGACTTCCACCACGCTTGTCCGCAAAATACCGTACATCACGCGAGTCGAGGTATTTCTTGACGTCACCTTTAGGCGTCCCAAGAGGCAGGTCACGCTGAAATTGGGAAAGAGCCTTTTGATAGGCAAAGTCACGCCTCGACTGCGCCACCCTGGAGCCAATGAGCCACACCGAAACCAGTGCGACGGCGCCCATAGCCGTGAACACGATTACTTTTCTCATCGAGAGCATTCTACAGTTCCAGGTTCCCACAGCACCTTGCTTCCCGGCGCGGCGGGCGAGGACGCCCGCCGAACGGCCGCCGGGACGGCGGCGCTACCCTGACACGGCGAAACTAACTTCTCGTCCGTTGCGTATCTTCCATTGCTAACGGATTGGGCCGGGATTCGTCCAATCTGCCAGATGGAGATTCGGGAATGAAAACTACACAGGCATGGGCATGGCTGACCGCCGGAGTGCTGGCGTTGGGGTTGAATGGCTTTTATCATGACGGCGGCGCAGTTTGGGCGCACCGCATTGCCGATCAACTGGCTGAAAAGTCCGAGGCCGTGGCGGATTTGGCTTCGGAGCAGATTGACGGATTCATGGGAACGGCAAACCTGGTGGCTGCGCGGGACGAGACCGCCTCCTGCCGCTTGGCTGCTGCGATGGCGCGGTTCCAGTCCAAGTTCGCTCAGGTGCACACCACGATGGCGCACTTCGAAGATATTTCAGCCCGGCGAGAAGTGGCTTTGGCGCGGGCTGAGGTCACTCGGGCTCGGATCGAGGCGCGAGTTGTGCGAATGGCTCCGATTGCGTTTGATTCGGTGAGTGGTCCGGTTGTGATTTGTCCGCGAGTGCGGGTGAGCGTTCCGCGCATCGAAATTCCGAAGTTGCCAGTGATTCACATTCCGGCTCCGGTGGTGCATGTTGATCTGCCGGGTAATGGCCCGGTTTAGGCTTTCTCCTCCTGGAAAAGCGGGCGCGGCGAAACTTGCCGCGCCCGCCTTTTTTTGTGCGGCCAACGTCGGTGGCAGCACCTGACTACGGCACCTGGAAGGCGACGTTGCTGGTGAGCGTGGTGCCTGTGGACGTCGTCACCTTGACTACGCCGGTGGTGGCGCCGGTGGGCACTGTGGTGGTGATTTCGGTGCTCGAGGCGACTTTGAACGTAGCCGTCTTGCCGTTAAAGGTAACCTTGGTCGCGCCCGTCAGATTGTTTCCCAGAATCTTCACTGCCGACGCGACTTTGCCGGAGGTCGGTAGGGTTTCCACGAACGGGCCGAGACCCACGGACAAGCTGAAGACCGTACCGTTGCAGGTGGCGCAGGTTTGGTAATTCGCCCCGCCTTCTGGAGTCACCCCGTAGAACGTTCCGCTGGTATCCTGGATGAGCCACGGCCCGGGTGGAAAGTCTGATGTGACGATGCCGTCGGTGCCGTCGAAGCTGTGCTCCGTGGTCAATGAACCGCTGGGGGTCATCCGGAAGATCGAGCCCAAATCGTTGGCCCCACCGGCTGCCGTCATGCCATAGAAGTTCCCGTCGGTGGCCAGCATTAGCGCCATGGGATAGTTGCCGTCAGCGCAGCCTGTTAGGTTGCAAAAGCTGTAAAGCGTGGTCAGCTTGCCGCTCGGGGTGATGGTGAAAAAGGTGCCTCCGCCGCCAAAGGCGCCGGTCCCGTCGGTGCCGGTTGCCCCATAGAGGTTCCCGTCGGCACCCTGAACCAGCGCCGCGTAGGGATGAGCGCCGTCGGGGCAACCTGAGACGTTGCAAAAGGTGTAAAGCGTCGAAAACTTACCTGCCTCAGTAATTTGAAAAATCGTGCCGGCGCCGTTAGCCCCGCCATTATGCGTGGCGCCGTAGAGATCTCCGTTCGTGCCTTGAACCAGTGCCGTATAAGGCCCGTTTCCATCCAGGCAGTCACTTTCCGAGTTCTCGGTTTCGCAAAACGAGTGCAGAATGGTAAACGCACCTCCCAGGGTCATCTTAAAAATCACGCCTTGGCCGTATGCTCCGTCTGTCTGCGTTGTCCCATAGAGGTCCCCGTTGCTGGCCTGCACCAGCGTCGCTTCGGGGCTCTGGCCGCAGACCGGTGGGTCCGCTGTGTTACAAAGGCCGGAGTCACCGACGCCAGTGAGAGTGCCGCTGGGAGTGACTTTGTAGACCTCCGTGTCCGCGTTTAGGAACAATGTCCCGTAGAAATCCCCGTTGGTGGCCAGCGCCAGCGCCGCGTTGTTTCCGCAGCAGGGCGCTGAGGCAGTGTTAAAGTTATCCAGGATCGTTTCCGTCCCGCTGGTGCTGATTTTGAACACTGTGCCGTAGTAGTCGCCGCCGCCGCCGTCGCCGTTCCCGCCGAACGCCGTGGTCCCGTACAAATATCCGTTGGTACCCTGCACCAGCCCATTGGGGTAGCTGCCGTCCGGTGGGTCGCCTTGTCCCCCTCCGAACGTGTGCAGCGAGGTAAAGGTTTGAGCCTGGGCCGGAACTGCAATGCCGGCGAGGGCCAGTATGAGCGCGAGTGTCGCCACCACGCGAATTGCTTTTTGCTGCCGAAAGTTCTTCATTGAAGTCTCCTGGGATTACAAGTTCTCGAGTTGTCTGGGATCGGGCTCGGCGTGGCGGCGCTATTTGCAGACTGCGACGATGTGACTCCGAGCACGGGGGTCACTTTGTCTGAAAGCGGGGTAGGCGTCAATGCTCTGCGGCTCACGCCGCGCGCCCATGTAGTTCACGCGCTAAATGGTTTATTAGCAGATCGATAGGAGAACATCTCACGCGAAAAAACTGCCACCAACGGGGGATGAACCCGCCCGAAGGTGGGGGGCTGCGGCGGTTTCTCGCGTGGTAAACTGGCTACCCTCTCTCGGCCAGGCGAGCGAAATGCATCCGACTGCCGCTCAAGACGACGTGGTTCGCTTCGGGATATTCGAGGCCGATCTGCGCTCGGGCGAGCTGCGGAGGAATGGGATCAAGGTAAAGATTCAGGAGTTGCCCTTCCGCGCCCTGAAGCTGCTGCTCAGCCGCGCCGGCGAAGTTCTCAGCCGCGAGGAATTCCGCAAGGCGCTTTGGCCGGATGACGTCTTCGTCGATTTCGATCACGGCATCAGCAGCGCCATCAATCGGCTGCGGGATGCGCTGGACGACTCAGCTGACAATCCAATTTTCATTGAGACTGTGGAGCGCCGTGGCTATCGCTGGATTGCGCCAGTGCGCGGCGAGGCTCGGGTCACAGAAGTTTCCGCGAGCATCCCGGAACCGGTTCTGATTCCGGCAAAAAACGCTCCGGTTCAAGGTTCACCTGCACCTTCCCCACGATGGAGGTGGGTCTGGGTGCTGTCTGCTTTCGCGTTGTTGCTAGTAGCTTGGACTTTCCGGCAGGGTTCGCGCGCCGCCAAAGCTAGCGCGAGATTGTTTAACGGCAGAGACTCCAGTGCTGTGTTGAGTCCAATCCGCTCGGTCGCGGTGCTGCCGTTGCAGAATTTCTCCAACGATGGCAGCCAGGAGTACTTCGTCGACGGTATGACCGACGAACTGATCACCGATCTGGCGCAGATTCCTGAATTGAAGGTCGTCTCCCGGACTTCAATCATGCAATACAAGGGCGCGCACACACCACTGCCGCAAATTGGACACGAACTTGGAGTAGACGCAGTGGTAGAAGGATCGGTGTTGCGGTCGGGCGACCGGGTGAGGATCACGGCCCAGTTGATCCGGACGGCCACCGATCGCCACGTCTGGGCGCAAGCCTACGATGGCGACCTCAAAGATGTGCTCGCGCTGCAGGCACGCGTCGCCGAGGCGATTACAAACGAAGTAAAGCTGAACCTGACGGCTGAGGAAAGTGGCCGCCTGCGGCGTGGGCGTAGCGTGGACCCAGAGGCCTACGACCTTTACCTGCGGGGCCGCTACGCCTGGAGCCAGAGAAATGTGGAGGGATATGAAAAGGCGGTTGGGTACTTAAGCCAGGCAATCGCTAAGGATCCTAACTTCGCCCTGGCTTACGCCACCCTGGCCGACTGCCAGACGCTGCTTGGTTTCAACGGAAGCCCGACGGGGATGACTGAGGCCAAGGCAACTGCCGAGAAAGCTTTGCAGCTCGACGACACGCTGGCCGAGGCGCACACGTCGCTGGCCGTCACAAAGATTCTGCTGGATTGGGATTGGGCGGGGGCCGAGCGCGAGTTCCATCAGGCGCTTCATCTGGATCCTAATTCCGCGCAGGCCCACCATTGGTACGGCAATCTGCTGCTGGGTCCGGAAGGACGGCATGAGGAAGCGATTGCGGAGCTGCAGAGCGCCCACGAACTGGATCCGCTCTCAGCGATTATCAGCACTGACACTGGATTCGCTTATTATCTCGCTGGCCGTTACGACGCAGCGCGCGAAACCTACCAGAAAGTTTTGGCCGCGCACCCCAACTTCCCGCCTGCGCTCTTTTATCTGGGAAAATACTACGATCAGACCGGCCAACGCGACCTGGCCGTCAAAGTGGGCATTCAGAACTCCCGCCTTGCGGGGCTGCCGGAAGTGGCCCGGCATCTGCAGCAACTCTACGATCAGGGCGGGTACCAGGCCGTTGCGGATGCACAGGCTAAACGCGGGTCGGCCAGCGGGGCAGGCGTGTGCGAATTGGCCGCGAATAATGCTTTACTTGGCAGAAATGCGGCAGCTCTGGATGCGCTGGAACGATGTAATCGCACGAACGGCAGAGTCGCGCTCCTCTATCTGAAGGTCGACCCGGCTTGGGCGAACCTACGCTCGGAACCTCGATATCAGGAATTGCTGCGGCGGATGCATTTACAAGAGTGACCCGTTCTTACGAACTTAATTCTTACGAACCCTGGTTCTTACGAATCTGGTGCAGCCTGTGCAAAAGAACCAACATTTTGTCTATCTCTCGCCGCGAAAAAAAGTTATAGTTTGAAAGCTCAGCGATTCCTCTACGACAACTGAACCTACTGATGGCGCGGAAATCGAGCCCCACCATCTTGCAGGAGGAGTTGTACCCACCCAGCGCTGCGCATTTGCGCGAAGGCGACGCGCGCGAGGATATTGACGACGCGCGTCTGCTCGATCTGGATGCGGATGAGGAATCTCCCTTTTTACGCGGGCAAAAGCGGGTCTCCGCTCGCCGAAGTACTCTTCCGAAAAAAACCGCGAACAATTTGCTGTGGGCTGCCGTGGCGGCCGGCGCGATCTGCATTGCGGGCTTAGGCGCCGCATGGCTGTATCACTACGGCGAGCACTCGTGGCGCTTCCGCGTGGAATCGAGCGACAACATTGAAGTCACGGGCATGCAGAACGTGAGCAAGTCGCAGATCATGGAAGTGATGGGCTCCGACATCGGGCGCAACATCTTTTTCATTCCGCTGGCGCAGCAGAAGGCGCAACTGGAGCAGATTCCGTGGGTGGAATCGGCCAGCGTGATGCGCTTCGTTCCCAACCGTCTCAAGGTCGAAATTCATGAGCGCACGCCGGTCGCGTTCGCGCGAGTCGGACCGCGCATGTCGTTGATCGACGCCGGTGGAACGCTGATGGAACTGACGCCGAAACATAAATATTCCTTTCCGGTGATTCTGGGAATGAATGCGGGCGAGCCGCTTTCGACGCGGGCTCCGCGGATGAAAACTTATGCCGAGATGGTGCGCGAACTGGATTCGAGCGGCGGGCGCTATTCGCAGGATCTCAGCGAAGTGGATCTTTCCGATCTGGAAGATGTGAAAGTGCGAGTGAATGACGCTGCGGGAGACGTTCTCGTGCATCTCGGATCATCGGATTATTTGCGCCGCTACAAAATCTATGTGACCCACGCTCAGGGCTGGCGGCAGCAATTTCAAAAGCTGGAGTCGGTGGATCTGCGCTACGAAAACCAGATCATCGTGAATCCGGAATTGCAGCGAACCGTGAAGACTACTGCGTTGACTCCGGTCGCGGCGAAGGCCGCGGCAGCGGCCGGAGTGAAGCCGGCAGCGCTGGTCACTCGTTTGCCGCCGCATGACCGTACGTTGCCCAAGCCGGCGTTTGAATTGACGGAGAAAAAACTTGATCCGAAGGCGGGCGCCGTTACGAAGAAAGCAGCGGCCACTAAACCTAAAGTCAAGAAAACCGCGGCTAAGGGGAAAGCTGCCGCTGGCGCGAAGAAGGCGGCGCAACCAGCGAGGCCGGTGAAATCCGTCGTGGCGAAGAAGTCTTACGCCGGAAGCGCGGGTTCGAAGCCGAGTGCGGCGGTCGCCAAAACTCAGGCGGCTCAGGGGCCGAGCCAGTGAAAATTCGATTTTATAACGGCGTAGGGAATTCATTGGGGACTCATAGCTAATGGCGAATCAGCAGGGAAATTTCTTGACAGCGATTGACGTGGGCAGCGCGAAGACTTGCGCGCTCATGGTAGAGGTTGGCGACGGCGGGCTGCGCTACCGCGGGCACGGAGTAGCACCATCGCGCGGCTCGCGCAAAGGCGTGATCGTAGAACTGGACAAGGCAGTCGCGGCCATTCAGAAGGCAGTAGAAGCAGCCGAAGATGTGGCGGGTGCGGCGGTGGAGCATGCCATTGTGGGCATCGGGGGAGCGCATATTCGTGGAGTGAATAGCCATGGTGGCATCAGCCTGGGCACGCGTCCGCGGGAGATTGGCCGAGACGAGATCAAGCAGGCAGTGGATCGGGCGCGGGCAATTCCGCTGCCGGCGGATCGCGAAGTTCTGCACCTGCTGCCGCAGGAATTTATTCTCGACGATCAGGCTGGCGTGCACGATCCGCTGGGCATGATGGCGGCGCGGCTTGAGGTGCGCGTGCATCTGGTGACGGCGGCGACGAGCGCGGCGCAAAACGTGATAACCGCCGTGAACCGGGCCGGCGTCCACGTGGATGATACTGTCTTCGAACCGCTGGCAGGGGCTGATTCCGTGTTGCGTGCCGACGAACGCGAAATGGGAGTTTGCCTCGCTGACATCGGCGCGGGATCGACGGAGCTGGTTGTATTTTTGCTGGGCGCGGTCGCTTTCACGGGAGTGATTCCCGTAGGCGGCGACCACTTTACCAGCGACTTGTCGGTAGGCATGTGCACGCCGCTGGCGGAAGCAGAAAAAATCAAGAAGGCTCACGGAAACGCGATCGTCACGTTGATTCCCGAAGGGAACGAAGTGGAAGTTCCATCTGTGGGCGACCGGCCTTCGCGTTTGCTGCCGCAACGATTGGTGGCGGAAATTCTCGAGCCGCGCGCGCGAGAGCTGTTCGAAATGATGCGCGAGACTCTTCGTCAGAGCGGCATGTTCGATGCATGTTTAGCGGGCATTGTGCTCAGCGGTGGAGGTTCGCGACTGCCGGGAATTTTCGATGTGGCCGAGTCGGTGCTGCGGCGTCCAGTGCGGTTGTCATGGCCGACGCCTCTGGCCAGGATGCCCGCGACTTTGGCTGAGCCGGAGTATGCGACCGTGCTTGGCATGGCGCATTACGGGCAAAGAGCGCGAGTAGCGCGCGGGTTTCAAGGCGATCGGTGGGGATCGAGATTGAAGGCGATGTTAGTGGGATGAAGCAGTGGTCAGTGATCAGTGGTCAGTGGTCAGCAAAAGTCAAAACCAAGAGCGCGGGCCCAGGTTCTACTGGCCACTGACCACTAGCGACTGACCACTAGCCACTGACCAGTTCTGTACAAGCGGCACACAGCGGACACGAAATTTATACCAAGGTGGAGAATTATGACAAACGATTCGAGCATTCGCATCAGCTTCAACGAAGAGCCTCTCAACGATGCCAAGATCAAGGTGATCGGCGTGGGCGGCGGGGGCGGCAACGCAGTCAACCGCATGATCGATGCCGGCGTGGAGGGCATTGAGTTCATTGTCGCCAACACCGACTTGCAGGCGCTGCGCTTGTCGCGCGCGCCGGTGAAGCTGCAACTCGGCGTGAAGCTCACCAACGGGCTGGGTGCGGGCGCGAATCCGGAAGTCGGACGCAAGGCCGCGCTCGAAGACTCCGACAAAATTATCGAAGCGCTCGAGGGCGCCGACATGGTCTTCGTTACGACGGGCCTTGGCGGCGGCACGGGCACGGGTGCGGCTCCGATTATTGCATCGCTGGCCTGCGAGATGGGAGCGCTCACCGTGGCCGTGGTCACAAAGCCGTTTTCGTTTGAAGGCAAGCGGCGCATGACGCAGGCAGAAAAAGGCATTGCCGAGCTGATGGAATCGGTGGACACGACGATCGTCATCCCCAATGAAAAGTTGCTTGCCGTCGCCGAGAACGCGGGATTTTTCGAGTCGTTCCGCATCGCCGACGACATTCTGCGCCAGGGCGTACAGGGAATTTCCGACATCATTACGATTCCCGGCATCATCAACCGCGACTTTGCCGACGTGAAAACAATCATGGCGCGCATGGGTTACGCCGTCATGGGCACGGCGACGGCGACGGGCGCGAATCGCACGACGGAGGCGGCGCAGCGGGCGATTGCGTCTCCGCTGCTCGAAGCCGGCGCGATCGATGGAGCGCGCGGCATTCTGATCAACATCACCGGCTCGACCTCGCTGAAGCTGGCCGAAGTGCAGCAAGCCTGCATGATCATCCAGAGCGCGGCCCATGAGGACGCCAACATTATTTTCGGCGCGGTCATGGACGAGAAGATGAAAGACTCGGTAAAGATCACGGTGATTGCCACCGGCTTCCGGGAAGTGAGCCGGGCAGGCTTCGATCGGGCACATCAGCGGCCGATCGAAGTCCATCACTCATTCTCGGCGTCGCACGAGGATGCGATGGGCTTCGCTGATACGGATTTTCCCGATCCCGTGGGCCCGGCGCCGGCGGCATTTGCCGAGCCCTATCATGATGCGACGCCGGACAGAATGATGGAAGAGCCGAGGATGGCAGAATCGTCCACTGCGGCAATGGCTCATTCAGGGGCTGAAGTGATCTCGCTCGACACCATGCGAACCGCCATGGTCGCGAACTTCGAGCAGGATGACTTGGACGTTCCCGCATTTATGCGCAAGCGCGGCGAAGTGATGTAAAGGCAGTGGTCAGTGATCAGTGGTCAGTGGCCAGTGAAACCGTGTGGGTAACCTTGATCTAATTTTGCTGACCACTGATCACTGAACACTGACCACTGCTTCAAAGTGGAAAACATTTGCGCCAGTGCGCCGTATCTTTTCAGTAACTAGGTAACGGTTACTGGAGGCTCTGGGCCGAAAGTAATTCCCGTTTAAGTACTTGTTCCGTAATGGGTTAGATCAAAATTGGCGTTTGCTTCAAGAAAAACTTTGTTATTGCCTCAAACGCTATAAGTCCCGTAATATCGCGAACATGGGCGAGATCGCCGGCCAGAGCTGGCCACTGGCAGGCTTCTTGCATCGAAGTAGTTAGGAAATCCGGCCAAGCAGGGAACAAACAAGTTGGGAACTCACAAGATGTCCAAGTTGGGACCGCGCTCTCTTCGTCTGCTAGTGATTGTGGGAGGATTGTTCTTTGCGCCTGGAATGTGGGCCGCGCACGTCAACCCGCACACGTTGAATCCTCAGAAATCGAAATCTACAAAAGTAAGCGAAAGCCAGCGCACGCGGCGGCGCATGCATCATCTTGCGGCCAGCCGCAGCACTGCTGCGCGAAGCACCACCGCGCACAGCACGGGCGTCCGCAGCACGACTGTCCACAGCACTGCTGCCCACAGTGCTACTGTCCACAGCACAATCACCAACAAGACTACCTTGAGGCGGACCTCGGCCAGTTCGTCGCAACACCGATATCGCGAACGCTTTTTCATGAGTTCATTCGCTGAGGGACTCACCGGCGGCGACATCACCGACGGCGAAGACCCGGTCGTTCGCCAGGCGGCCATTGATGCCCTGGGAAATATGAACGGCACAGTAGTTGCGATTGAGCCGACCAGCGGACGCGTGCTCGCCATGGTGAATCAGAAGCTGGCGCTCTCAAGCGGAGCGCAGCCTTGCTCAACCATCAAGCTCTCCGTGGCGCTGGCGGCGCTGAACGAAGGCGTGGTTTCAAAAGAAACTGAAGTTCCACTCGGCGGACGCAGCCGCATGAATCTTACCGAGGCTCTGGCGCACTCCAACAACGCATACTTCGAGGCGCTGGGACGCAAGCTGGGATTTGAAAAAGTTGCTTATTATGCTCATCAGTATGGCCTAGGCGAACTGGCTGGCTACGATATTCCGGGCGAAGAGTTAGGGACTTATCCTGAAGAAGTGATTCCGCAGACTCTTGGTGGCGTGGGCAAGATGTGTTCCTTCGGCGAAGGCATTTCGATGACGCCGTTGCAGTTGGGCGCGATGGTTTCAGCAATCGCCAACGGGGGCACGCTCTATTACCTGCAACACCCAACGACGCCGGAAGAGATCACGAATTTTCAGCCGCGCATCAAGCGGCAGCTCGATATCGCACCGCTAATCCCGGAAATTTCCGACGGCATGGCAGGCGCGGTGCAATACGGCACGGCGCGCCGCCTCGGGCTCAACTTCAGCGAGGAGTCGATTCTGGGCAAGACCGGGACTTGCTCCCATGCTGGCACTCGCTTCGGCTGGTTCGCCTCCTATGCCAATACCAGCAGCGGACGCATTGTGGTTGTGATTTTCCTGCAAGGTGGCCGGCCCACGTTTGGACCCAAGGCGGCTGAGATTGCCGGACTGATGTACCGGAATCTCTACGATCACAAGTTTTTCGTTGCAGGCACGCCTCTGGACACTACCGCATCGCGACCCACGCCGACCACGCCATAGTCGGCGAACGCGATCCTGAATATTGATTCGCAAAAGCCTCTCAGCCGAGAGGCTTTTCGCTTTGCCGCATCAGTTTCGCCCTGGCTCTAAATCAACGGCTGAAGATTAACGCTTCCTAACATGAAAACGGTCAATTCTGCCGATTATGCAGTGTAGGGACTCTGCGCGAGTGTGGCCTTCACCATTGCGCCCCTGGCTGGCCCGCCACGAATCGTAAGAAGTTGAACTGGAGGGTTGTCGGCCGCAGATGCTTACCATGACCATACTAAGTGGCAGCTACGATTACCGGCTGGTGGCGCTCTCCATTGCGCTGGCAGGGGTTGCCGCATATTTGGCGTTGCACCTGGCGGGACGCACCAGCCCGAGGCACGCCTGGCTGCGGGTGCTCTGGCCGAGCGCTGGGCCGGCGGCGTGGGGGATGGGAATCCTGCAGAAAAGCAATCTCAACACCTCCCGGGAACGCGAGCTGTATTTTCAGACCATGGCGGAAGCGGTTCCTGAGATTATCTGGACCGCCGACCCCAATGGGACAGACGACTACTTCAACCAGAAGTGGTTCGATTACACCGGATTGACGCTGGAGCAAAGCCGGGGCACGGGGTGGACGGTGGTGGTTCATCCCGATGATTTGGGCTTGTGCGCGCAGAAATGGGAAAACGCCCAGCGTACCGGGCAACCTTACGACGTGGAGTACCGTCTGCGCGGGAGAAACGAAACCTATCGCTGGTTCCTATGCCGGGGAAATCCTATCCGCGATGCTGGAGGAGAGATTATCAAATGGTTCGGTACCTGCACCGACATCGAAGAGCAGAAGAAAAATCAGCAGGTTCTTGAAGAGCAGATTCTGGAACGGACCATGCAATTGGCCGACACCAATACCCGGCTGCAGCAGGAAATTCTTGAGAAAGATTCCGCCCGCAGGGAATTCGATAAGCACAACGAAGTAATGATGGAAGAACTGAGAAAACGCTCGGAGCGCGCCACTCTGCTGGCGAAGATGGGCGAACTGCTGCAGAGTTGCGTGAGTTTGGATGAAGTATTCGCGACCGCCCTCGGATTTGCGCCTAAGATATTTCCCACCGCCCGAGGGGCGATGGCGCTGCTGAATGCTTCGCGGAGCCTGGCCGAGGTGATCGGCTCGTGGACCGGCTGCCAGGTGCCTCTAAGGGAGTTTGAGCCTGTCGACTGCTGGGCCCTGCGCACGGGGCATCCGCATATGGTGTCGGCGGGCGATTCGAGCGCGCCCTGCGCCCATGCAGCGGGCGTGAAGAACGCGTACTTGTGCATTCCGATCCTGGCGCAGGGTGAAACGCTGGGCATCCTGCACCTTCAGGCCACCGATGAGACGCCGCAACTGAACACATCGGAACTCTCATTCAAGACCACTTTCGCAGCGCAGGTTGGATTATCCATCGCCAACATACGGCTACGCGAAGCCCTGCGAACCCAATCGGTGCGGGATGCTTTGACCGGCCTTTATAACCGTCGCTATCTGGAAGAGTTGTTGGAACGCGAGGTTCGCCGCGCGGCGCGAGGGGCGCATTCTCTCGGCGTTCTGATGATCGATCTCGACCATTTCAAGAACTTCAACGATACCTACGGCCACGATGCCGGGGATGCTGTATTGCGCGAAACCGGAGTCTCCCTCGCGAGAGGCATTCGAGCGGAGGATTTCGTTTGCCGCTTCGGTGGCGAGGAATTTGTCGTCATCCTTCCCACCGCGAGCCTGGATGCCGCGTGTGCGCGAGCCGAACGACTGCGCTTAAAAATGAAGGAACTGACCGTCATGCACCAGGGCAGGTCAATGGGCATGCTTACGGTCTCAGTTGGCGTGGCAGTGTTTCCGGAGCACGGCCTGTCGCCCAAGGAGTTGATGGCGGCGGCCGATGCTGCCCTCTATGAGGCCAAACGCCGTGGGCGCGATCAGGTCGTGGTGGCAACTCTCAGGAGCGTCGAAGACTTGACCATGCCTGGCACGGTACCAGCGTCGCAAAAATCAATCGCCGGCTGGAGCTAGTGGCCCGGAATATTCCGATGCAAGCCGTCATCCCGGCTCAGATCTACCTGCCATCCTGCCTACGCGCTGTCATCCCGGCTCCGATTGTCATCCCGAGCAACGCGAGGGATCTTGGTTCCTGCCTGCGCTGCCCTTACTGCCGCCGCAGGCAAACACCGAGATCCCTTGCTTCGCTCGGGACGACAGATCATTAGGATGAACAGGGAAGGCGCTGTTGTCTTACTTGCTCTTGCGCTCGTCGCGCTCGACCACTCCGTCCTTGATATTCACGATGCGGTGAGCGTACTCGGCAATATCATGCTCGTGCGTGACCAGCACAATCGTATTTCCCTCGCTGTGCAGCCGGTCAAACAATGCCATGATCTCGTTTCCGGTTGCTGAATCGAGGTTGCCGGTAGGTTCGTCTGCCAAAATAATGGAAGGCCGATTCACCAGCGCCCGTGCCACGGCGACGCGTTGGCGCTGGCCGCCGGAAAGCTCATTGGGTTTGTGCGTCATGCGCGATTCCATGCCGACAGATTTCAACGCGCCCTGGGCGCGCTCGATGCGCTGCGCAGTCGGAACTCCAGCATAGATCAGCGGCAGTTCCACATTATGCAGAGCCGTGGCGCGGGCCAGCAGGTTGAAGGTCTGAAACACGAAGCCGATTTCCTTGTTGCGGATGCGTGCCAGTTCATCATCATCCAGTTCGCTGACCAAGTGGCCATTGAGCCAGTATTCGCCTTTGGTGGGCGTGTCGAGGCAGCCGATCAGATTCATCAGCGTTGACTTGCCGGAACCGGAGGGTCCCATGATGGCAACATACTCTCCGCGCTCAATGCGGAGGTTTACTCCGCGCAAGGCATGCACCTGCTGCTCCGACCCCATGTCATAGGTCTTCCACAGATCCACCGCCGCGATCATGCACGACTCGGGCGGCGCTGCTATCACGGGGGAAGGCATGCTGATTACTTCTGCGGTTGCCATTTTTTTCTCCTGCTCCGGTGCCACTGGGTTCTCCGAGCTTGAATTCGAATCCGAGAGCTCCGTTGCTATTCAAGACTACCGTTCCAGACCACTGTTAAGACGCGTCTACCAACCTTCGTTCCACATCGAGACCCGCTTTCCCTTGGACGGACGAACCCCGCGAAGGTTAAGTCTCGTCTTCCTTCTTGGGAGCCGAGTTATCAACTTTCACGCCGCTCCCTGAACGCAGCGTGCGCAAAACCTTGTAGCTGCCGGTGATGACCTCATCGCCCTCTTTCAGGCCACTCAGGACTTCCATATCGCTGCTCCCGGCGACGCCGGTGGTCACAGGCACGAACTCCGCCTTCTTGTTGCGAATGACGAAGACACCAGGCACATCCTCTTTCTCATCTTTATCCCTGTCCTTGCCTTTAGATGCATCTTTCGACACTGGCGCGGCAGCATGCACGGAGCCAGGGGTAGCTTTCTCCTGCGCCAATTGGGCCTTCGTGCGCATCGACAGAGCCTGAATCGGAATGGTCAGAACGCCATTTCGGGAAGCGGTCGTAATCTTGGCGGTGGTTGAGAGTCCCGGACGCAGATCCTCCGGCGGATCGCTCAACGTCACCACTACTTTGAAGTCTTTGGCTTCTTCGCTGGTGGAAGCCTGCTGAGAAGTGGCAACTCCGGTGGAGCGCACGATCGCATTGTCTCCGATTTCGGAAACCGTGCCGTGAAAGACCTTTTTGGGAATAGCGTCGATCGTCACTTCGGCTGGCTGACCCACCCGGACGTTCACAATGTCAGTCTCATCCACTTTCACCTCGGCGGTGATGACCGACATGTCGGCCAGCGTAAGCAATGTGCTCCCCAGCGCATTCTGAATCCCGATCACCACTGACTCGCCTTCCCGCACGGGCAAGTTCGTAACAACTCCGTCGTAAGGAGCGTCGTAGGTAGTTTTCTGCAGCACATCGGCAACCCGCGTGAGATTCGCTCGCGCCTGCGAGACGTGCTTATCGGCGGAATCTTTCTGAGCTTTGGCCTGTGCGATTCGCGCCTTGGCCTGCGCCAGCCCGGAATCCGCCGTTGCCCATGCATTCTGCCGGCTGTCGAAATCAGATTTCGCGATTAACCCATCCTTGAAGAGATTTTGCGCGCGATCCCAATCCAGCTTGTTGCGGGCGTAGTCAGCTTGCGCGCGCTGCAGATCGGCGTCAGACGTCTTGAGCGCTGCATCTGCCGCAATCGCATCCGTCTCAGCCGCTTGCACCGACGCCTGGTTCGCGCTCACATCCGCCGAGGACTGCACGTTTTCCAGTTGCGCCAGCAATTGACCCTTCTTTACGTGATCCCCTTCCTTTACGTACAGGTGGGTGATCTTTCCATAAGCATTGGCGCCGATGTTGACGTAGGTCTTAGGCTTGATTTCGCCCGAGGCGCTCACCACCGACGACAAATCCTCGCGCTGCACCTTCCCGGTCTGCACCGTGACCACATTCTTGCCGCTCTGATAGACCGTGGAGCCGACGATGGCGGCCAACACGACTACCGCGCCAACGCCAATCGCAATTTTTTTCCAGAGTTTCATCTTCCCGTCACCATCCAGGCATCTGCTCTCATCGGAACACGATTGGCCCCGATTTCAGGCGGCTATCCCAAAGATACCTCGCTGACACCTACTGATCCGCAGTGTGACGAGTCCACATTCAAGGGATACGATCCTGCAGGCCGGAAAGTTCCAATTCGAATGGGCCGTCAGGACCTCGGGTAATCCGGAGAGTACCACTGCCTCGTCGAATGCAAGATTACAGCGAGCTAAAATTATAACTTGACCTTACTCCGGTTTGAAAATATTCGATGGTCCACCGGGCAACTCCTCAGTGCTCTCGCCGCTTCCAATCAAATGGATTGTCTCGGGTCTTCAATCTATTCTTTTGATGTGACTTAGCCTTGCTTTCGCCCAATTTAGGGCCTAGAATAAAGCGACAGAAGTTCGCCTTGGCAGGAGTCCCTCTCATGGTTCGGGTTGCTTTACGATATCTTTCGTCTATTTTAGTCTTGGCGGTGGCCGCAGGCTTTGCGGTCCCGGCGGGAGCCCAGAGTGACAAACCGGCTCCTTCCAGCCAGTCAGCAACCCCCGCGCCCGCATCAAACACGCCAGCAGCCACGACTGATTCTCAGGCGCAACCCGCCAATCAGGGTGATCCGCTCAAGCGCCCGCCCTCCGACAAGCAGAAAAAACAGCAGGGGAAAGCTCTGAAGGTCGAACTCAGCCGGGTCTACAAAAAGTGGCTGAACGAAGACGTTGTCTGGATTATCACCGACCAAGAACGAGCCGCTTTCAAGCAACTATCGAACGACGAAGAACGCGACAACTTTATCGAAGCATTCTGGCAGCGCCGCGATCCCACTCCTGACACCGAAGAGAACGAATACAAGGAAGAACACTATCGCCGCATCGCCTACGCCAACGAGCATTTTGCGGCGGGAATCCCGGGCTGGAAAACCGACCGCGGCCGTATTTACATTATGTACGGTGCTGCCGACGAAGTCGATTCTCATCCTTCTGGTGGCACCTATGAGCGTCCCATGGACGAAGGCGGTGGCGAGACTTCCACGTTCCCCTTCGAAGATTGGCGCTACCGCTATCTTGAAGGCATTGGCCAGGAAATCATCATCGAATTCGTCGACTCCTGCATGTGCAACGACTACCACATGACCATGGACCGGTCGGAGAAGGACGCCCTCAAAATGACGCCCAACGCCGGTCTCTCTCTCTACGAGGGGATGGGCATGGCTCAAAAATCAAGCCGCTTCAATGGAGGCCTGGAACAACTGCCAACTGGCCCGAACAGCTCCAACCAAACCGCCAAACAATTCGACCGGTTGGAGCAATTCGCCAAGCTGGTGGCGCCGCCTACGGTTAAATACAAGGACCTGGAAGAACTCGTCACCACCAAGGTAATCACCAACCTCATGCCCTTCGATGTCCGCACCGACTTTGTGAAGGTCACCGGAGATACGGTGCTGGTTCCGATCACCATCCAGTTGAAATATCGCGACATCACTTTTGCTAACAAAGATGGAGTGCAGCGCGGCACCGTGAATATCTTCATGCGGGTGACCAATTTGACCGGGCGCATTATTCAGACTCAGGAAGAACCGGTACAGGTTGATGTGCCCGCAGAGCTGTTGCCTCGCACCGCGGAGAATTCGGCAGTGTACTGGAAGGCGCTGCCGCTGCGTCCTGGACGCTACAAAGTTGATATCGCAGTGAAAGACGTGAACGGTGATCGCAAGGGTGTTTGGAGCCGCGGAATTGTGGTTCCTGAGTACTCCGATGACAAGCTGTCGACTTCTTCGCTGATTGTGGCCGATGTGATGGAGCCGGTGCCGACCAAGGACGTAAGCACAGGCCAGTTCGTAATTGGCCTGAATAAAGTTCGTCCGCGCGTGGCTCCAGCCGACGGCAAGCCCGCTCTCTTCAAGCGGAGTCGCGACCAGAAAGTGAACTTCTGGATTCAGGTCTATAATCTGGGCGTTGACGACAAGACGCACAAGCCGTCCGCAACGTTTGAGTACGATATCGTTAACATCGCAACCAACAAAGCGGTGGTTCAGAAGACGGAATCCACTGATACGATGGGCAACATAGGCGAACAGGTTACGCTGCAGAAGTCGATTGCCGCAGCCAACCTGCAGCCCGGCGTATATCGAATCGATATTAAAGTGAACGACAACATCTCCAAGCAGACGATTGATCCTTCAGCGACTTTTGCTGTAGAGTAATCGGCTACTTGATTCTCCGGGGGTTGGAGTGAAGCTTCGCCATCTCGGTTCGTGGGCGGTGATTCTGGCGCTGGCGCTTCCGGCGTGGGCTGGAGAGCGAACGGGTGCCATTTCGGGATACGTGCGCAACATCTCGGGCACTCCCCAGATGGGCGCGGTGGTTGAAATTGCCGGCTCAGGCGCGCGCAACCTGGTCGTGTTTACCGATGTCGCAGGATTCTTCTCCGTGCCAAGCCTGCTGCCGGGGCTCTATTTCGTCAAGGTCTCAGCTCCTTCCTTCCTCTCCGTCGAGCATGAAAAAGTTGGCTTGCAGCCCGGCACCAGCATTCGCCTGAACATCACTCTCACAACCCTGCTGAATGCAGCACGCGTCGGTCCTCTGCGCGGCACCGCCGACGATGACGACTGGAAGTGGACGCTGCGTTCGGTGGCGAACCGTCCTGTTCTCCGTGTGTTTGACGACCCTGCGGCGAGCATGGAACAGCCGCAGCACGATCTGAAGGCCACCGTTTCGTTCCTGGCCGGTTCAACCGCAAGCGGCTATGGCAGCGGATCGGACATGAGCACGGCTTTCTCGGTGGAGCGCTCGGTTTTCTCAGCCGATCGCGTTGGGGTAAGCGGATATGTCGGCTACGGAGATAATCTTCTTCCGTCTGCCGTCCTGCGTGCCAAGTATTCGCACCGTCTGCTCGATGGCTCCGGGCCCTCGGTTGCGCTGACTATGCGCCGTTTCGCGCCCTCTGATCCCAGCCTGCACTATGCGGCTTTGCAGGCTCTAGCACTCAACACTGCGGATGATTTCGCCATCGACGACGTGCTCGAACTAAGGTTCGGCAGCGAACTGCAGACCATCCAATTTTTTGGGCACGTCAACGCCTTCCGGCCTTACGGCTCCGTTGATCTTCACGCCTCTCCCAACACTCTCGTGGAATACGACTACACCACATCGTTGCCCAATACACGGGACGAGAAGGGCTTCGATTCTTCGCCTGCGGACCTGAGCGAAGCCGATCCTCGGGTCAGCATGGTTAACTTTGCCACTCGCCTGGAGCGCGCCCACCACCAGGAACTCAGCCTCTCGCGGCGCATCGGCAAGACCAACCTCCAAGTCGCGGTCTACAGCGACCACGTCGGAAATACTGCGTTGATCGGAACCGGCGAGGTCACAGCCGCTGGGGGCTTCCTGCTGCCTGACGTCTACTCGGGCACGTTCACATACGCTGGCGATACCCTGCGCGAGCGTGGACTGCGGGTTGTGCTCGAGCGCAAGCTTTCTTCGGATCTCACCGCGACGTTGGATTATGCCTGCGGCGACGTCCTCGATCTTTCCCGGCCGGATGTCGAACTGCAAGACGCTTCGCAGTGGATCACCACCCAAAGCCGTCACGCACTGGCCGGCAAGCTCAGCGGCACGGTGCCTTACACTCACACCCGCTGGATCGCCTCCTATCGCTGGGTCAACGGCGAGGCCCTCACTCCGGTGGACATGTTCAACGCCTCCCCGGGCCAAAGCGATCCGTTCCTGAATGTCTTCGTCCGCCAGCCGATTCCCACCATGGGCTTCCTGCCTTCCCACATGGAAGCGATCATCGACGTGCGCAACCTTCTGGCTCAAGGCTATGTGCCAGTCATGGGACAGGACGGCCAGACCGTCTATCTGGTCCAGTCCGCCCGCGCCGTCCGCGGCGGCGTCAGCATCACCTTCTAAACCTGGATTTGTTATAGCTTGTCATCCCGAGCGAAGCGAGGGATCTTGGTGTTCGCTGCCGCCACTTTGCCTCACTCCATCCCTCTTCAGTCACGTTACCTACGAGTTACCGTATTCGTAAAATCTATTGCTTCCATCGAAACTCAGTGGTTGACTCTTGGGATAGGGTTTCGATAGTGTGTCCTGTGCGGTTGGGCGTTGCATCTTGTTAGTATGCAAGGAATTGCAGGGCCCCGGATAAAAAAGGCCTGAAGAGCCTGGCCGGCCGCATCAGCAGTCACTCCCTCAAACCCATCGATATCTTAAGGAGCTTTCATGAAAGCGCGCATACTACTAGTGTTTGTGCTTCTGGCCGCAGTCAGCCTCTCCGCACAGACTTTCCGCGGCACCATCCTCGGTACGGTAACCGACCCCTCCGGCGCGGTCCTTCCCGGCGTCAAGGTCACCGTAAAGAACGCAGGTACGGGTTTGGAGCGCACCACCGAGACCAGCGCTGACGGAAGCTACGCCCTGCCAGAACTGCCGATCGGCACCTATACGGTCACCATCACCCTGCCCGGCTTCCAGACCTCCGTGACCACAGGCGTGATCGTCGACGTATCCACCGAGCGCCGTGTCGATGCCGCCATGAAGACAGGCCAAGTCTCGACCAGAGTCGAGGTCTCCGGCGACCTTTTGCCCCAAGTCGAAACCACCAGCGACGATCTTGGCGGCGTGCTTACCCAGGAAACCGTGAAAGATCTGCCAGTCAACGGACGCGACTACACCAAGTTGATCTTCCTGAATCCGGGCGTGGCCGGCTCACCCGACCAGATTTCAGACTCTCCGGGCTCTTACGGTGAATTCACCATGAACGGAGCACGCGGACGCTCCAACAACTATCTGCTCGACGGTACCGACATGAACGACGGCTACCGCAACGACCCCGCCATCAACGAAGCGGGTGTGTTCGGAACTCCTTCGGCAATCCTGCCCATCGACGCCATTGCGGATCTGAATGTGATTTCCAACTTCTCGCCGGAATATGGCAGGAACGCAGGAGGGGTCGTCAACATCGTTACTAAGAGCGGCACCAACCAGTGGCACGGAACCGCTGGCGAATATTTCCGCAACGACGCGCTGGATGCCCGAAACTACTTCAATCCCGTCACTGTTATTAATCCCGCGACGGGTCAGACGGTTTCAAACCCCAAGGCCCCTTTTCACAATAATCAGTACGGCGCCTCAATCGGCGGGCCGATTGTAAAGGACAAGACATTCTTCTTCGCAGACTACGAAGGCCAGCAGGAACCCGTCGGGGTAGTAACGTTAGCCACGGTTCCATCGGGCAGCGCTCCCAACGGCGGCCTTAGTCCAAGTGACGCTTCAAACCCTGTCATCGCGGCGCTCATTGCCCGGAACCCTTGGCCCGCTCCAAATCTAGGAGGCAACAGCGCTTCCGTTGTTTCGCCTTCCTTCAATCGACTCACAAGCTTCATCGCCAAGATTGACGAGAACTTCAACACGAACAACATCGTGACGGGGCGCTATTTCTTCGGGGACAGCGTCCAGTCCTTTCCTCTGGCTCTGACCGCAAGCGGCGGCGAGTTGCCCGGCTTTAATACTTACACCCCAACCCGCGTGCAGTTGGTGTCGCTCTCTTACGTGCGCACCATCGGAGCGAACAAGGTGAACGAACTGCGCTACGGATGGAACCGTTTCGCAGAGGGATTTTTCCCGCAAGATGCAAGTCTCTCGCCCGATTCGATCGGTTTGGGCACCACCGGAGGTTTGGCTGGTGAAGGCCTCCCGATCATCGCCGTGAGCGGTTTTGCTCAGTTGGGTGCCAGTTCCAGCGATCCCCGTCACCGTTTCGATACCAACAATCAGGCCCTCGATAATTTCTCCTGGAAAGTGAACAAGCACAACATCAAGTTTGGCGCTGACTTCTACCGCACCAGCATTCAACAATACTTCGATAAATATTTCCGCGGAAAGTTGGAATTTGATAATATTGCGGACTTCCTCTCGGGCACAGTCGATGGCGGCTTCCAGTATGCGGGCAACACTATCCGCCACACCTTCGAGAACAGCTATGGCTTTTTCGTTCAGGATAGCTTCCGCATCACACCACACGTGACCCTGAACTATGGCCTCCGCTATGACTTCTTCGGAGTTATCGGAGAAAAGAACAACTTGCTGAGCAACATTACGAACCTTGATCCAGTCGGAGACACGTTCACGCTCACGCAGGTCGGTCAGCCCGGCTTGAGCAGTCTCTACAACCCTGACCGAAAAGACTTTGCCCCTCGCGTGAGCGTCGCCTGGGACCTAGCCGGTAATGGCAAGACCGTGGTTCGCGCCGGTTGGGGCATGTTCTACGATGCCTTCTCGCAGGATATGGCCCTTGGCCACCTTCCGTATCCTCCCTACTTCGACCCCGGCCCGGCCTACAATCCAATCGGGCCCAGCCCGATTTATTCGGCTGGCGTCACTGGAACGATCGCTGCTGGTGAGCCGCTGTTCGGCGACGAAACCGCTTGCAATTTTGAATGTGACTCGTTCGGATTCGTCCGCAACATCAAGATGCCCTACATGGAGAACTACAACCTGAATATCCAGCGGCAGATCAGCAACCGCGCCATGATCCAGCTTGGCTACGTTGGCTCGCAAGGCCACCGGCTATGGAGATTCTTTGACGTGAGCCAGCCCAGCCAGGCGCAGATAACGGCTTCCGACTGTCCCAGTGGAATCGCAACGTGTGCTACGACCGGCGCGATCACAGGCAGCTACAGCGTGCCGCGAAACTACGCGGACAATCCCTATGGCTCGTTCTACATCATGCAGGAGAATTCCTCCGGCCAGTCGAACTACAATTCGCTACAGGCAAGCCTTCGCCTTACCGGATGGCATGGGCTCACCTCGATCACGAATTATGTTTGGTCGAAGTCGCTCGATAATTCCAGCGATGGGGAGGATTTCGAACCGAATGCCGCCCAGCCCAACGACAGCACCCGCCCGGGACTGGAGTATGGTCCTTCTAACTTTAACGTGCCCCAGCGCTTCACTTGGCTGATTGACTACAAGGTGCCAAACATGGGCGGCAGCATGCAGCGCCTCAAGAATGGATGGGGCTTCGACAGTACAGTCACGCTGCAAAGCGGCCAGCCTTTCCAGATGAACTACAACTTCGAGGATGATTACAGCGGCAGCGGCGAAGGCGATGACCGACCGGACGTCGTCGGGCCAATCACTTACCATCCCCGCAACCCTGCCGACTTCGTCGATCTGAGTTCGTTTGCCATACCGTGCAGCGTTAGCGCAGCTACGGACGGCGGCGCTGCGAATGGCGTAAACACAGACTGCGTGCCGGGCACGCGGCACTTCGGCAATGAGGGACGCGACTCCCTGCACGGACCAACATTTAAGCAGTGGGACATCGCAATCTACAAAGATACGGCCATCAGTGAGCGTATGAAGCTTCAGCTGCGTGCCGACTTCTTCAACATTCTGAACCATCCGAACTTTGCCAATCCGTTCCTGCCGGCGTTCATTGCCGACCCGGCAGTGAACGGCTTCGCCTTGAATAATGCAAACACCCTTGAAACCGGCCAAGGCGGTTATCCCATTACCGCCACCGGCGACGTGGGTATCGGCAACCCGTTCCTCGGAGGCGGTGGACCGCGCGGCATCCAACTCGCGGCCAAGATCACCTTCTAGCTCGGCTCTCAGTCAAAGCCCCTGCCGCTCGCGGCAGGGGCTTTTGTTTTTCTCTGGCAGCAGCCGCCACGTGACTTCCGTCACTAGGTAACCGCATTCCAGCGATGTTACGCTGCTCTCATAATCTCCCCCCAAAGCATCTGTCCCGGAGATCTTGATGCGTCGCTCCATCTGCTATGTCCTCATCAGCGTCATCGTGGGCGTGTGTCTTTCTGCGCCCGTCGTTGCTCGTGCCCACCACCTCAAGCAAGCTGATACCGTCTCGCTGCCGGTAACAACTTCATCGCCGGAAGCTCGCGCTCTCTACCAGAAAGGCATGGCCGACTACGAGAACCTTTACCTTGAGCGCTGCAATGATGACTGGCGCGCCGCCGTCAAGGCCGATCCGAATCTGGCCGTAGCCTGGGCATGGATCGCCTTCAACGGCAGCAATCCCATGGAAGTAACCGCGGCCCGCGAAAGAGCCAAGGCCCTCGCACCCAAAACCACACTTGGCGAGCAGTTGATGATTACCTGGATCTCTAAAGTGCAGGAAGGCGACTTCATTGGCGGCATCTCCGCCATGAACGACATGCTCGAAATGTATCCCCACGACAAGCACCTGATTTATCTCGCCGGCAACTGGCTGTTGCTGGAAAATGCCGACGATCAGGCGCAGAAAATTCTGGAGAAAGCGCTGGCCATCGATAAGAAGTTCCCCGCCGCGCTGAACGACCTGGCCTACGTGGCCGCCCGCAACCGGGAATTCGCCAAAGCCTTTGCCGCCATGGATCGTTACGTCGCGCTATTGCCCAATGAGCCCAATCCACATGACTCCTACGGCGAACTGCTGCGCATGGCGGGCAACTTTGAGGGATCGCTGCAGCATTACCGCGCTGCGTTGAAGATTGATCCCGATTTTGTCACCTCTCAGGTTGGCCTGGGAGACACCTACGCTCTAATGGGCAATCAGGAGCAGGCACGGATTGAGTACGACAAGGCCATCCGCCAGGCTCACAACGAGGCCGACCGGCTCGCCTACAGCATGCAGAAAGCAATGACCTGGGTGCGCGACGGCAACTTCGCCGAAGCCGACAATACCTTCCGGGAAATTGCGCAGATGGCCCACGCCGGAGATCAGGACCTGCAGGAAGCGCAAGCCTACCGTCATCTCGCCGAATATCAGACCGACGATAAAGTGGCGTTGAAATATATTGAGGATGCGGAGGAGTCGCTTCAACACGGCACTGCGATTTCGAAAGCCGATAAAGACGAAGAGCTTTCCCGTATTCTGCGCAACCGGACCGTGCGCGCCGCGCATGCCGGCGACCCAGCCTTGGCGGACAAATCTCTGAAGCAGCTCGAAGCCATGGCAGCCGGAAGCCGCAACCGCGTCATCCAGAGTTCCTACAACGGCGCCGCCGGAACCTTGCTCATGGACCAGGCGAAAGAAAGTCACGCCAGTCCAGATCAGAAGAACTTCGACGAGAAGAAGTTAGGCGAAGCCATCTCCTATCTGGAAGAAGACCAGGACAATCCCTTCACCCTGGAACTGCTGGTGCAGGCCTACTACCAGACCAATCAGTCCGACAAGCTGGCCCAGGCCGAAGGCCGGCTGCGAGGCACCAACGTTCCCACCATGGAGCAGGCCCTGGTAGTCCCAGCCGCCCGCCTGCGCCGCCCAGAAATGTAAAGGCAACCCTGCAGTCCGGTTTTCTTAGCGCACTTCGCGGCCTTTTTAGCGCGCTTCGCAGTTAAAAGCTTTTGGAGGCAACGCATCCTCCTAAATTGGTCTATACTGTCGAACGCCAGAAGCCAGAAGCCAGAAGCCGGAAGCCCGAAGCCGCTTCAAAAGTTTAATGATCTCTAATATCGATCGCCGTTCTAGCGCCAGAGTCGCCGCTAAGCTTCCGGTGCGCGTTCGCAGCACCGCGGCGAATGCCGAGCTGACCGCTCAGACTCGCGATGTCAGCACGAATGGCGTATTCCTTTATACCGACGCCCGCATGGCCGAAGGCTCTGAAGTCGAATTAGTCCTCATTCTGCCGCCAGAACTGACCTCCGGAGAGAAGTGCTGGGTATGCTGCCATGCCCGCGTCCTGCGCGTGGAGCAGGGCCCCGACAAGCAATTCGGAGTCGCAGCCGAGATCAAGCGCATGGACATCATTCCGGAGATTCCCGCGTAAGCTGCGGCATTCGGCCACTCACATTAGGGCTGGCCAATGGTTGAAAGCCAACCGCTAACTGCCAACTGCTAACTGCCAGCTGGTGATCAGCCCCCCACGATGGTCCCGGGCCCCGAAGCTTAACCAAATGTGCCCACCCCAAGGCAAGAATTGCCCGCCTCCGACAGAAATATCGGAAATCTGTGAAAAAAACCTTCCCCTGGTACCGACCTTGGTGCAATAATGGCGGCCCTGGAATTGCTCTGGCCAAACTCAGTAATCAGGCGGGCCTCGTATGTGGATTGAGAAATTGTCGGACGGCGTGGTGCAAGTGCAAACTCCTATTGGACCGCGCTATCTAATGCCATCATTTCTTCAACGTGTGTATTTTCTCTGGATGTTCCGTAACTTCCCGATCCTTCCGCACGCCGTGCTCAGCAATGGCCAACAGCGCATGGTTGATCGCATGTGTTCCGAGCAGAGGTTCGTTTCCATGGCCTACGCTGATGGCATGGACGATGCTCCCGTAATCGGCACCGTCGAGAAGCGCCCCACCATGAAGACGGGACCAGACTTCCTGCCGCCGCGCCGCCCCGTGACCAGCGAAAGCACCGGACTGGCCGCAGAAGTCCGCCAGCGCTCATAGAAAAATTTCGTCTAGTGTGGCCGCCCCCGCGCAAGCGCGCGAAGGGTCGATCACCGTAAACAAATCCGTGCCGTGAACTCACCCCAACGGTGGCCGCGATCACCAAGCCCGCCATAGCTGCGCTGTGAACACTTCAAATCAACGGTCGCTGCCTTCTGCATTTTCCCGAATGCGCTTCCACTGTCTCGACTCAGGAAAGATGCCAGGTACCAAGAGATGTTACAATCACAAATTGTCCCGCAAGGCGAAATCCCCCCGTGGGCGCGTAGCTCAATTGGCAGAGCAACTGACTCTTAATCAGTAGGTTGTAGGTTCGATTCCTACCGCGCTCACCACTCCCAATCAGTTTGTCGTTCGGGGCTTCACTTCGCCCGCGTTTACACTGTATTGGTCAAGGATTCGTCTCCGATATAAGGGTCACCCTGTTTTGCGCAATGCCGAGGGCAGTATTCCTACCGCCGAATTGTTATGCATTCACAAACCTCACTAGCGAGCAAAGGCGCGATTGGCATCGATTTTGGGACTACCAACAGTTCAATCGCCTTTGCCGGTTGCTCCGACGAGATTCAGCTTGCCAAGTTCCCTTATTTGGGAGCCGCGACTGACGCGTATCGGTCGCTGTTGTATCTCGAGCAGGTGAAGGAAGAAGGCGTGAATGTCCTTAAATCGTGGACGGGCCCGGAAGGTATTGAGCACTACCTTTCCGCCGACGTGAAGGGTCGCCTGATTCAATCGCTCAAATCGTTTCTGAGTAGTCGCACCCTTCACGGCACAGAGGTTTTCGGCCGGCGTTACACACTTGAAGATTTAATCGCGAAAATTCTCAGGGACCTACGGAAAAAGGCGGAGCGTCAGTTCGGGATCAAAATCAGATCAGCGGTAGTCGGAAGACCGGTTCATTTCGTCGGCGCAGAGAATCAGGATGATGACCGCTATGCGGAGGAGCGGCTACGGTTGGCTTTTGAGTCGGCTGGCTATGAGTCGGTGGAGTTTGAGATGGAGCCGGTAGCGGCCGCTCACTATTACGAGTCCACGCTGGACCATGACGAACTCATCCTCATTGGCGATTTCGGCGGAGGCACGAGTGACTTCTCACTAGCTCACGTCGGCCCTACCGTGCGCCGAAGAGGCAGAGTCGCGAGCGACATTGTCGGCAACGCGGGAGTTGGCATTGCGGGCGATTCGTTCGATGCGAAGATCGTCAGGCACCTGGTTTCGCCGGCTCTGGGTGCTGGATCGCAACTGCGGTCGCTGGGCAAGATCCTGCCGGTTCCGAACTGGGTTTACATAAAATTGGAGCGATGGCATCATCTCTCTCTGTTGCGAGGCAGAGATGTGCTGAACATGCTGAAAGGTGTTCACGCGCAGGCGCTTGAACCAGAAAAAATCGGGGCGCTCATTCACTTCATAAAAGAAGACCTGGGATTCCACCTGCATCGCGCCGTGCAAAAAGTGAAATGCGATTTATCGAATCATACGGCGGCCACATTCGAATTTTCGGACGGGTTTGTGGACTTGAAGGCGGCAGTGGAACGGCGATCGTTCGAGGAATGGATCTCGGAAGAGCTTGGACAGATCGGCGGATGCATCGATGGCCTTCTCAGTTCTTCCGGTGTTCGTCCGCGTGATGTTGATATGGTCTTTCTGACTGGCGGCTCTTCGTTCGTCCCCGCCGTCAGGAGCATTTTTGAAGCGCGATTTGGAGAAAACCGAATTCGCGGCGGAAACGAGTTTACGTCGGTCGCCCGCGGCTTGGCGCTAAAAGCGATCGACTTGCGCACATCGCCTGTGCGTTGAAGAAATTGCGGTCCGTACGGTATTCGCGCCCATTTCAGCTAAGATCCCGCCTCGTCGCCAAGTGATCCTGCGCAAAGGCTAGGCGTTCGGACGCCGACAGGCTCTGTACCGCGGCCGCAATTTTCGCAACTTCGGGTCGAAATCCCTCTGTTTTCGAATGCGGCTTGGCGCTTCCCGGTGGTTCCCAATGGCTTTTTTCGGATTAAGGGGCAAATCCGGCGGCGATCTGTACCCCGCTACTGGCAGCCGTTTCGGGCGGTAGCAACATCGGCAATAGTGCAAATTTCTTCATCTTGACTAAATCGATTTGAGCCGTAATAATCCGCCCTCAACAGAAACTACTATGCCGGACTGAATTCAGTCTGGACTCTAGTCTGAACTCTGGAGCGCGGAGGTGACAATTTTTCAGTGATTTTTTCCCAGTGATGCGGGCCTTGCAGTGAAGGCTTAGTTGGTCCGGTTTCCCCCCAACCTGTTGTTGTCCGAACCAAAGGAGCGAAGTTGCAGCGATGAAGAACCATCGCCTGTGTATCACCCTGTTTTTATTGGCCGTAACACTTTCTCCCCCGCTCAGCAAGGCTGAGGGACCCGCGTCCTATTGGGTCAACCCCACTACCGGTTCCGATTCCTACGCCGGCACCGAGTCTGCGCCTTTCCAGCACATCGGCCACGCTTGGACTGTCGCGCAAGCCAACAATCTGAATAACGAAGCCACGACGGTGAATCTCGAGGCCGGCACCTATCGCGAGTCTGTCAGCATGAACTCCGAAAAGGGAGCCACAAGCGCGCTGATCACATTTCAGCCGGCTTCCGGCGCTTCTGGCCAAGTCATCTGGAGCGGCGGCACCCTCTACACCGGCTGGACCGCGTACTCCGGCAATAGCAGCATCTTCACGCATTCCTGGACCAACGACTACCCGCTCTGCGCTCAAGTCACAGGCTGCACGCAATACTTGCAGCAAGACATCATGCTGCATCAGGAAATGGTGACCGTGAACGGCGCTGTGCTGACGCAGGTTTTATCGTTGACCCAGATGTTGTATCCCGGAATGTTTTACGTGGACAACACCACTTCGACGATCTATGTGTGGCCGCCTTCCGGTACCGACATGGCAACTGCCACCGTCGACATTCCAACGAAATCATCTCTGCTAGCCATCTACGGAGTTTCCAACCTGGTCTTCGACGGCATCATATTTCAGTACGCCAACTCCTGCCGTTCCAGTGCGGCAGTGCAGATTAACGGCTCCAGTAGCTTCATCACATTCGATTCCGATACCTTCCAGTGGAACAACGGCCAGGGCCTGGCCATCAACAATCCGGCCAGCAACATCACGGTGGAGAACAGCGTATCGAATTATAACGGGGACAGCGGCTTTCAGAGTTCTCAGACCCTCAGCAACCAGTGGATCAGCAACGTTGTGGAGGAAAACAATTGGCGCGGCGCGCAAGCTGGCTACTACGGATGCAATGTGGCCGGCCAGCACGTGTGGCTGGCGCACGGAGACACTCTCACCAACGACACGATCGCATGGAACCAGGCCTACGGCATTCACTGGGACACCGATAACCGGAATATTACCGTCACAGGCCTTATCTCCGCCGACAACCTGCTGAGTGGCGTTGTGATCGAAACCAATGAAGGACCGATCAGCCTGTCGGAAAGTTATGTTTGCAACCAGGTCTCGACTCTCTCAGGAGGCGGGCTGGTTCTTCGCAATTCCGGCTATGACAGCGATTTCAAAGCGGTCTCGCCGGGAGTCTCTGTAACCAATAGCTATCTGTACAACAACTATTCATCGCAGCTGGCGGTAACCGGGCAGGCGGGCGGAATCCAGATTACCGATTGGCAGACCGGCAAGGCCTACAACCTGATCACTGGCAATTACACGAATACCGGCAACACCATCGAAGGCGTTGGCATTGGACAAGAGGTGTTCAGCGACTTTTCTTTGAACGGTTCGGACTGGACGGATTTCCAGACTACGCTGATTTCCAATAATAACGACTGGTGGAATTCCAGCAACACAACCACGCCTTTCGCCGTTCCTGTCCCCGCCGTTGGCACCATGACCGATTTCGCAACCTGGCAGGCCGACACATCGCAGGACCTGATTGGCTCGACCTTCAGCGCTCCATCCGGAGATCCTTTCGCTACGTGCAACTCGGTGACCCCGCCCGCCGCCGACTATTGGCTCACGGTCGACAACAACTCTGTTACCGTCGATCCCACGAGCACAGCTGTCTACAACCTTACCGTGACTTCCCTCGCGGGCTTTTCCGGAACCGTGAATCTCTCCATCGACGGCATCACCGAGGTTAAAGGACTCACGGCTACATTCAGTCTGAATCCCATTACCGGCGGCTCGGGGACTTCGGTTCTTACCATCACTTCCACCGATGGCACAACTCCTGCCGGCACCTACAGCATCACCGTGATCGCCAACAGCGGCAATCTCACCCGGACCATCACCGTGCAGTTGGTCGTGCCCGGCTCGTCACTTTTGTATTCCACAGTCAGCCTGGGTTTTCCTGCAACGTCGGTCGGCACTACCAGTTCAGCCCTCACCGTTACTATTACAAATGATGGAACCAGGTCAGTGAAGTTCACCAGCTATACCATCGATGCGACCCAGTTCGCGATTTCCGCGAACACCTGCCCGGCCTCGGGCCACTCGCTGAAGGCCGGCAAGAACTGCACCATTTCCGTCACCTTCACGCCCAGTGGGGGTACAGGTTTCACCGGCACTCTCAGCGTTGTGGATGGTGACGTGAACAGTCCTCAAGTCGTGAACCTTTCCGGAGTGGGCACTGCAATACCCAGCGTATTGCTCTCCACGACCAACCTTGTCTTCGGGGATGTCCTGGAGAACAGTTCCAGCACTATGCAGCTCACCCTCACCAACAACGGAACCGGCAATCTGACCATCAATAGCATCGCCATCTCGGGCGCCGACAGCGCCATGTTTACTCAGACCAACAACTGCGGGTCGACCGTGCTTCCCAATGGCACCTGTACGTTCAATGTAACCTTTACTCCAACCAATACCATCTTCGACACCTCTACATTGACGATCAGCGACAACGCTGACTCAGGGTTGCAGGCCGTTGCATTGAGCGGCTTTGGCGCCCAGCCCAGAGTCAGTTTCACCCCAGATTTGCTGACCTTCGGCAGCGTGGCGGTGAACTCCAGCAGCGCTCTGACCGACACCGTCACGAACATCGGTTCAGTCGCATTGACCATCACGAAAATTGCGCTCACCGGCAGCAACACCAAGTACTACAAGGAATCGGATAATTGTCCGCGTAGTCCCAAAACGCTCGCCGCTGGCGCCACCTGTGTTGCCACCATCACATTTACGCCCACGATCACCGGCGCGCTGGATTCCACGCTCACCATCACTGACAATACCTCTGCGGGCACCAACACACTTAGCCTCAAAGGCACCGGCAAGTACCCCACCGTCAGCTTCACCCCGGCTAGCCTCGCTTTCGGCAGCGTGGCTCTCAACACCACGGTCTCACTCAGCGATACGGTCACAAATACGAGTGCCGTGTCGTTGACCATCAGTAAAATCGCGCTCACAGGCAGCAACACTCAGTACTACACCGAGTCGGATAATTGCCCGCGCAGCCCCAGCACTTTGGCTGCGGGTTCCATCTGCGTTGCCACCGTTACCTTTACTCCCACGGTGAGTGGTTCGCTCAATTCCACGCTGACCATCACCGACAACACCTCTGCGGGCTCTAGTACGCTAAGCCTGACCGGCAAAGGCAAATAACAATCCGAATGGCGGTTTAGTGAATCTAATGCAGCATGCGAGTACGAAGAGAATTAATCGGCTTCATCACAGTGTTTCAGTCCGTTCTTTTCCTGATCCATTACTTCCTCTATAAGACTTGGACCTTTTCTTCTGCAGGGGGCGAAGTCCGCGGAACATTCTGGATCAGAGTTGTTTTGGGTTGCTTGTCAGTAAGCTTTGTTGCCGCTTCACTAATGGCTTTTCGATATACGAATGCCGTTCTACGCGCGTTTTACAGGGCTGCTGCAGTTTGGATAGGTGTGGGAAGCTTTCTTGTCATCGCGGCAGTTTTTTCCTGGATTATCTTCGGAGTCGCGCAGCTGGCGGGGCTCAACATCAACTTCCATAGGACCGTGGAATTGCTGTTCGGTGTTGCGGCAATCGCGGGAGTCTACGGAGTTTTCAACGCAGGCTGGACGCGGATCACGCGAACCACGGTGCGGCTTGCGAACTTGCCGGCAGCGTGGCGCGGGCGAACTGCGGCCCTGATCAGCGATGTTCACCTTGGGCACGTGCGCAATGGCAGTTTTCTGCGGCGCTTGGTGGCAAAGGTTTTAAGAGAAGAGCCGGACGCGGTTTTTCTTGCTGGCGATTTGTATGACGGCACGGCCATCGACGAGCGGCGAGCCGCAGAACCGTTGAATAAACTTGTGGCGCCACAGGGCGTATATTTTGTCGCGGGAAATCATGAGCAGTTTGGAGACGACAGCAAATATCTGAATGCCATCGCGGCCGCCGGAGTGCGCGTGCTTACCAACGAAAAGGTTGAAGTGGACGGCTTGCAGATTATTGGCGTCCCCTACCGCAACGCAACGAGGAATGGCCAGCTTGCGTCGGTGCTGCATGCGATCGGGTTGGACCGCGACCGCGCAAGTATTCTGTTGGTGCATGCGCCTGACCATCCTGAGATCGCTGAGGCTGCGGGCGTTTCACTGCAGCTCTCCGGGCATACTCACCTTGGGCAGTTCTTACCGTGGAGTTGGATGGCGCGTCGGATTTACCGGCAGTTCGTTTATGGCTTGAGCCGGATCGGAAAGATGCAAGTGTTCACTTCGAGCGGAGCAGGAACCTGGGGACCGCCGCTGCGGCTGGGATCGAATCCCGAGATTGTAATGCTCCAATTCGAGTAAGGCGCGACCGGCGAAAAATTCGCCGAATCCGCGTTTTGGCCTGACCCTGGCCTCGATAAAGAACAGTATTGAGAGTAGGGTCGGAGCGTGACACAATTGCGGACGTGTAATGCAGAAAGAGGAATTGCACGGATGCGGCCTACTAACAAGTTCTCCGGACAGAATGAAATGAGGGATGGGCCGTGTGCTCGCCGCTGGCGCAAGCCGCTGCTTTTGCTGGCTGGGGTGTGCCTTTGCTTCTCATGCGCAGGGGCGCAGACGTCGAATTCTCCGAACAGTGATTCGAACAAATCCTGGACGGCCACGACAGACATTAATTCAGACGCCGGAAATCCCACCCGGACATTCGAAAGTCATACGCAGAACGGGGATCGTACGCTCGACGTGCGGTCGCTGCAAACGCGCGGACCTGACGGGAACTTCCAACCTTATCAGGACATCGAAACCGAGACAGTGCACGTCAACTCGACGACCACGAAGACCACAACTCGCACGTTCGTGCGCGATAGCAGCGGAGCGAAAACCTTGTTTCAAGTCACTGCGGAAGAAAAGCACAGTCTTCCGGGCGGCGACTCGAAGGTAGTGCGCACCACCTCGAATCCAGACGCGAATGGAAATCCCCAAGTGGTGCAGCGCGAAGTTCAGGAGACCCACAAGATCAGTTCGAACGTAGAAGAGACAAAAACCACGGTGATGCTGCCTGACATCAACGGAGGATTGTCTCCGGCCACACAGACGCTGGAACGCCAGAAACGCAACGGCGATACAGTGGAGATTCAAAAAACAACTCTGCTCTCCGATGGCACCGGCGGCTGGCAGGTCGGTGAGACGCGGCAATCCACGGTCAAGGACGAGGGTAAGAATCACAGCAAAGAAGAGCGAGTCTCGCGCCCGGACGGCGAAGGCCAGCTAAAAGAAACCACGCACACTGTCGCGAAGGAATCTGAAGATGCCTCGGGACAGAAGCGCAGTTCCGAGGAAACTTATTCAGTCGACGTTCCAGGAGCGGGGCGGGATGGCGATCTGCACCTGGTTCAGCGAGTCACCACCACCCAGCGCTCAGGTGCCGGCAATCAACAAACCACCGAAGTGGTGGAGAAGCCTGACCCCGGCGCTCCCGCCGCCGGCCTACAGGTGACCACAGTAAACATCGATACCGTGCGCGCGGGTGCGACTGGAACGCAGGCTACTCGAACAATTCAAATGCGCGATGCCAACGGGAATCTGGGCGTGGTCTCAGTGGATCTGTCGAAGTCAAACAAGGCTCAAGCCGTAGAAGTTCAGATTGCACCTTCCAAGACGGCGCTCGCCAAACCAAAATAAATCGCCAGTTAGAAATATTCAGCTTTAGCTGATTTAATCGCTAGCCTCTTTCAGGAATAACTGAAGCGGTGCCATGATTGTCGACTTACTTCACCGGCGGAAGATACGGAACATACCGCGCGAACAGCCAGCACAGAAAGAACACGACCGGGATGTGAACCATCAACTGCAGCACTCCGTATCCCACGATGTCGCGCGCCTTCAATCTCAAAATGCCGAGCAGAGGCAGCATCCAGAAGGGATTCACCAGATTGGGCAGCGCTTCCGACGCGTTGTAAATTTGCACGACCCAGCCAAGATGCACTTGGTGCAAGTTCGCAGCCTGCAACACATATGGCGCTTCGATGACCCACTTGCTGCCGCCAGATGGAATGAAAACGCCCAGCACCGCCGAATACATTGCCACCAGCAATGGATAAGTCCCATGCGTGCTCACCGAGGCGAAGAGGTGCGCTAACGCATCTGCGATCCCTGTTCCAACGATCATTCCAAAGATCACAGCATAAAACGGAAACTGGATGATCACGCCGCCCGTAGCAGGAATGCATTCGGCGACGGCACGCATGAAGCGCTTAGGACGCCAGTGCAACAGGAGTCCAACCGTGATGAAGATGAGGTTGTAATTATTCAGGTCGAGCGCGGCCAGTGCGCCTTGCGGCGACGTGCGAAAAACATCTACCAGGTAATAGCACAGCAGCGCCGCGACTAGCACCGTCAGCGCCGGACTGTACTCCAGCCACTCGCCAGGCTTGCTCCGATCCTCCAGACTCGAGCGAATGGGCTCGTATACGATGCCGTAAGATTCGGCCGTCTTGGCATTCTCCGGCGACGGCGTGGAAAGATATGCAATCAGCACTGAGAGCGTGATGAGGATCGCCGTCATCAGAATGCTTGGCCACAAGAAGAGAGTTTGGGTGAGTGGGATCAGGCCGCTGATGCTGAACAATGTCGGCGGAATGGCAGACTTGGTCGCCATCATCATAGCAGCCGAAGACGACAGCCCCATCGCCCACACTGCTCCCAGACCGAGATAGGCTGCGGCACCGGCGGCTCGATAGTCCATCCCTTTGACGCGATGAGCCAGCTCGCGAACGAACAGTCCGCTGAAAATCAGGCTCAATCCCCAGGAGATCAGCGACGTCAGCATGGAAAACAATGCGACCATCGCGACCGCTCCCCGCGGCGTTTTAGGAATTCCAGCCAGCGCGCGGATGGCACGATAGACGATCGGCGTCGAGGCAACGACATAGCCCCCAACGATGATCATCACCATCTGCATGGTGAATGGGACCAGAGCCCAGAAGTTCTTTCCGCCCTGGATGGCCAGCTTGGCGGGACTTTGATGAAGCAAAAGCCCCACGATGAAGACGACCACGACTCCCAGCAGCGCGAAAACCAGCGGATCGGGGAACCATCGCTCGCTCCAGCGCGCGAGACCGAGGCCGAAACGGACGAGTCCTTGCTCCTGAACTGCCGCGTGTTTCTCATCGGGCATGTGCATACTCGATCCTTTCGGTACGCCAGCGGTCTGTGCCCGACATTGTAGCGTGAATTTTCTGCCGCGCAAGCCGTTGTGCGGAATTCCACGACTGGTGTACGATGCGTGCGATTGGCTTGGTCAGAATTGGCGGCTACTGCCCGGTTGGAGAGACTCATGAACACCTTCCCGGTTTTGCTGGGCGCGCTGTGCGTGTATGCCCTTGCCTACCGTTATTACAGTGCGTTCATTGCCGCGAAGGCGCTCGCGCTAGACGATCGCCGCACGACTCCGGCGCACGCTTATCCCGATGGTCACAATTACGTTGCGTCGCCAAGATGGGTGCTCTTTGGACACCACTTCGCGGCGATCGCGGGCGCGGGCCCGCTAGTGGGGCCGACTCTGGCGGCACAGTTTGGATTTGCCCCCGGTTTTCTCTGGATATTAATCGGCGCCGTACTGGCCGGGTGCGTGCAGGATTTTACTGTGCTGGTTGCTTCCGTGCGCCATCGCGGACGTTCGCTGGCAGATATTGCCCGCACCGAAATCAGTCCGTTTGCTGGCCTGGTGGCGATGATCGCGGTGCTCTTTATTCTGCTGGTGACGCTGGCCGGGCTTGGCATCGTAGTGGTCAACGCGCTTTCCAATAGTCCGTGGGGAGTCTTCACCATCGGCATGACGATCCCCATCGCCGTCGTCATGGGATGGTGGATGTTCAAGAGCCACGCGGGAAAGATAACGGTCACCGGGCCCAGTATTTTTGGAGTCGTGCTCTTGATCGGCAGCGTGATTGGCGGACATTGGATCGCGCAGAGCGGATTCGCCGGGGCGCTCACTTTTACGCCTCATCAGATCACGTTCCTCATGGGGATTTATGGTTTGGTCGCATCCGTTCTTCCGGTCTGGCTGGTTCTGGAACCGCGCGACTATCTCTCGACCTACGTTAAGCTGGGCACGATCGCCGTGCTGATTATCGGCGTATTCGTGGTTCATCCCAACATTCAATTCCCGAATTTCACGTCGTTCGTTCATGGGGGCGGGCCGATCATCAAAGGAACTCTGTTTCCATTTCTCTTCGTGACTATTGCCTGCGGCGCGATCTCAGGCTTCCACTCTCTGGTCTCGTCAGGTACCACGCCCAAGATGCTGGATAAAGAAACCGACGCTCGCTTCATCGGATACGGCGCCATGATTGCCGAATCCCTGGTGGGTGTGCTGGCGCTGATTGCGGCCTGTTCCATGTATCCCGGCGACTACTTTGCCATCAACACAACGCCGGCGGTCTTCAGCCATCTGGGCTTGAGCACGGTGAATCTGGATATGTTCTCGCGCGAAGTCGGAGAGAAACTCGCGGGACGCACGGGAGGTGCGGTCTCGTTGGCAGTCGGCATGGCGCAAATTTTTCGCGGCCTGCCCGGCATGGATCGCCTGATGGGCTACTGGTATCACTACGCCATCATGTTTGAAGCGCTTTTCATTCTGACGACGGTGGATACGGGAACCCGCGTGGCTCGCTACGTTTTGCAGGAACTGATGGGCAAAGTGCACAAGCCGTTCGGCAACAGCGCGTGGTTGCCCGGGAATCTGATCACCAGTTTCTTTGTGGTCCTGGGCTGGGGATTTCTGATCTACACGGGAAATATTTCCACGCTGTGGCCGTTGTTTGGAACCGGAAATCAGTTGCTCGCGACGATAGCGCTCGCGGTGACGACGACCTTCTTGATTAACATGGGCAAGCAGAAGTATGCATGGATCACGGCGGTTCCGATGTGCTTCGTGGGCGTGACTACGCTTACCGCGGGAGTGTTGTCGATCAAGAATATTTTCTGGCCGTTGACCTCGAAGCCCGGTCAGGTGTTTACCGGCTATCTGGATTCAGTGCTTATGTCCATCTTTATTCTGGGCGTAATTCTCGTGGTGTTCGATGCAGTGCGGCGTTGGATTGCCGTCGCGAACGGGGCACCGGCGCCGGTTGAGGCCTTCGGTCCTCCACTGACCGCTAAGGGTGAAGTGAAAATGGGCTGCTGCTAGGCGAGAGCAGGCTCGTAAATGCCGAAGAGACCACTGCGAAACCGAGTCGATCAGATCTCCAGCTTCCGGCTGCGGCGGCATCATTTGCTGGATGAGCCTCCCGCCGACGCGGTCACCATCTGTCGCGATATGTGCGGCGTGCAGGCGCAGGTCATGGGGCCGGCGCGTCTTCAGCTTTGGACGCGCAATCATGCGCTCACGCGCGCTGGAATAGAAGACGCACTGTGGAAGTCTCGCACCTTATTAAAGACTTCACTGATGCGGCAGACCCTCCATCTCATCCCGACCGACGAATTCCCGCTCTACATTGCCGCGCTCAGACCAAGCCGCTTCGCGCAGGCGATGCGCGTGATGGATAGATGCGGCATTACTCGCGATGAGAGCGCAGCAATCATCCCACTGATCATGGAGACTCTTTCTGCGGGGCCACTTAGCAGGCCTGCCATCGCCGCTGCCATTCGTCCCAAAGCCAGCAAGGCAGTGCGTTTCTGGATGGAGAACTCCTGGAGCCTGGTTCGACTTCCGATCGCGGAGGGGCTGATCTGTTACGGCCGGGGCGAAGGAAACGCAATCGTTTTCATCCGCACAGACCATTGGCTGCCGAAGCTGAAGCTTAAGCTGATGTCGGCGACGGAAGCGCAGTGCGCTCTCCTCCGGAAATATTTGCGCGCCTACGGTCCGGCGACTCTGCATGACTTCTCCCACTGGGCGGGCATCCCCATGCAAGAGGTGAAATCGCTGCGTGCGTTACTCGAGTCTGAGTTGGCAGAGATTCCCGGCGAAAAGAAAAACTGTCTCTTACTTCGCGAAGACGTCGCAGCACTAAACAGGAGCCCTGCGGTGAAAGGCTCGATTCGTCTGTTGCCGAATTTCGATTCCTATCTGCTGGCTCATCGCGAAAAAGATCACCTGCTGAGCGCGAAGCACTACAAGCGCGTCTACCGCAACCAAGGCTGGATCTCGCCGGTTGTGCTGATCGATGGCGCAGTCGCCGGTGTGTGGTCCTACAAACCTCAAGGCAAGCGGCTCGCTGCTGTAGAGATCGAGCCGTTCGGTAAATTGTCCAAAGTAGAGCGAGCGGGGATCGAGCGCGAAGCCCAAGGTCTCGCCGGTTTCTTCGAGAGCGACCTGGAGTTTCGCTTCATTTAAGACCAACTACCTCTGTATAACTCCGCATCCTCCGCGGAAGTTCTCAGCGATCTCCGCGTTTAAGATTTATAGACACTCGCTCAGTCGCAAACCTCGAATCGCGGAGTTCACGGAGAACTTCCGCGGAGAACGGCCGCAGAGAAAACCGAGACTTCCCCTGCCGATTTGCTTTTGCAGCCAAGCCATATGAGGATATTAATGAATGATCGTCAACTTCGCGGAGCGGGCGCACAACCACAACTGGGAACTCGACCCGGTCACGCGATCTCTGCTCGACACGGACTTCTACAAACTGCTGATGCTGCAGTTTATCTGGAAGCATTTCCCAAAGACCAGGGTGCAATTCACACTTTACAACCGCTCTTCCACCGGCCCCGTAGACACCTTCGCGCACGAAGAACTCATCGAGCAACTCGATCACGCGCGCAACGTGCGCTTTCGCAGATCTGAACTCGTCTGGCTGGCCGGCAACACGTTCTACGGGCGCCGCGGAATCTTTGAGCCAGCATTTCTGGAATGGCTGGAACGAGACTTCCGGTTGTCCGACTACGAACTGTCCGTGAAAGACGGCCGCTTTCATTTATCCTTCGACGGCCTCTGGACCGATACCACGATGTGGGAGCTCTATTCGCTCTCCATCATCAACGAACTGCGCACCCGCGCGAATCTAAAAAAGCTGAGCGAGTTCGGCCTCGACATCCTCTATGCCAAGGCGAAGACCAAACTGTGGGACAAGATCGAGCGCCTGCGCGGCGTTCCTCATCTCAGCGTGGCCGACTTTGGAACCCGCCGCCGTCACAGTTTTCTCTGGCAGGAATATGTAGTCGAGGCGATGGCGACGAATCTGGGCAGCGGTTTCACCGGAACCTCGAATGCATTCCTCGCGCACAAGCACGACCTGGAGGCGATCGGAACTAACGCGCATGAGATTCCCATGGTGCTCGCCGCGCTAGCTCCCCAGAATGACGACGAAGCGCTCAAGGCTTCTCAATATCGCGTGCTCGAGATGTGGCAGCAAACGTACGAAGGCGCGCTGCGCATCATGCTGCCCGATACGTTTGGCACCACACAATTTCTCGAAGGCGCGCCAGACTGGGCCGCCGATTGGACCGGCCAGCGCATCGACAGCAAGGATCCTTATATAGCCGGAGATGAATACATCGCGTGGCTGCGCGCGCGCGGCCGCGAGCCGCAAGACAAACTCATCATCGCCTCCGACGCGCTCGACATCGACGAGATTCTCGGCCTGCACGCTTATTTCGGCGGAACTCTAGCCAGTGGAATTACGGTCAACGATTTCCGTAGCGCAGCCGATTTTAATGATCGGCGCAAGTGGACGCCTCACCGGCGCATTCGTTTCAGCGCAGGATGGGGTACGCTGCTCACCAACGATTTTCGCGGATGCGATCCCAGCGGCAACGGCGGCTTCGATCCCATCAGCCTGATCAGCAAAGTGTCGAGCGTCGAAGGCCGGCCGGCGGTGAAGCTCTCCGATAATTATGCGAAAGCACTCGGCCCGCCTGCCGAAATCGAGCGCTACCGCCGCGTATTCGGCACCGCCGGCGTTGCCAACATTCCGGTTATCGCGTAATGATCGCATAATGCCTATGCCAATAAGGTAAACGGCTTAGGTTGTTTAAGAAGGCACCACCCGTTCGTGCCGCCATATGGCACGGTCGAGCCATATACGACTTTGGGGTCATCGGATAGTCTTCTTCTTGAGCAGCACTTGGGGGAGGGCTGATCAACATACGCTCCGTGACTCAAATCGAGTCTGGGGCGTTTTGTTTTGCCCCAAAGTCGCTCTTGATGTGAAAGGGGCGCGTCTTCCTCACGCAACAGTTAGGGTCAGCCGTCCGGCCGCCATAGATTTGTATCAGGGCACGGCTTCAGCCGTGCCGTCTCGATCCCCAAGAGAATCAGGGCTTTAGCCGCTGAGCGCGACTCAAGGCATCACGATCCGCCGTATAATCGCCTTTCTTATGCGACCCTCGCTTCCCAAGTGGCTTCTTTCTGTCTGTTTTGGATTAAGCCTAACGGCGATCCTTCTGGCACAGATTGCCCCACCCAAAGCTCCGGCGAGTTCGCCGAAAGAAAAATCGCAATCCCTGCCGCGGTTCGAAGACGTCGCGCAGAAGGCCGGTCTGACCGTACCGCATATTTCTTCTCCCGACAAAAAGTACATCGTCGAATCGATGAGCGGCGGCGTGGGACTGATCGATTGCGACAACGATGGCAAGCTCGACATCATCACCGTCAACGGCTCCACGGTGCAGCGTTACCGCGCGGGCGGAGACTTGATGATCACGCTTTACCATCAGGATAGCGACCCGAAGAATACTGATCTTAAGAATAACGAAATCCACTTCACCGACATCACCACCGCCGCGGGGCTCACTCACAAGGGCTGGGGCATGGGCGTCGCCGTGGCCGATTACGACAACGACGGCTTGCAGGATATCTACGTCACCGGCTTCGGCGGTAACGCGCTATATCACAATCTGGGCAACTGCAAGTTTGAAGATGTAACCGAGAAGGCCGGCGTAGGCGCTGGCGGATTCAGCACCGGAGCGGCATGGGCCGACTACGACCGCGACGGCCGCGTCGATCTTTTTGTCTCGCGCTACGTTCACGTCGATATCGACAACCTGCCGCAGTTCGGCAACGATCCGCGCTTCTGCCGCTTCAAGGGCATGCTGGTGCAGTGCGGTCCGTGGGGAATGCCCGGCGAATCGGATCTGCTGTTTCACAACAAAGGCGATGGCACCTTCGAGGAAGTTTCGAAGAAGGCTGGCGTCGACGATCCGCATCATTATTACGGCCTGGGCGCGACCTGGGGAGATTACGACAACGATGGCTGGCCCGATCTTTATGTGGCGAACGATGCCGGGCCGAATTTTCTGTACCGCAACAAGCATGACGGAACCTTTGAGGATGTCGGATTGCTCGATGGCGTTGCGCTGAGCGGCGACGGCATGGAGCAGGGCTCGATGGGAGTGGACTGGGGCGACTATCTTCACGAAGGCCGCCTGTCGATGATCGTCACAAATTTTGTGGAGCAAGGCTCGACCCTCTATCACAACCTGGGCAAAGACAACTTCGCCGATGTGAGCGTGCGAGCCAAGTTGATGAAGCCGACCTATCCTTTGGTGGGTTGGGGCACGGCCTTCTTCGATATGGATAATGACGGCTGGCTCGATCTGTTCATCGCGAACGGCCACGTCTACCCGCAAGTGGATTCGATTCCCGGCGGCACGCCCTACCGGCAGCCGATGCTGCTCTTCCGCAACCACCGCGACGGAACCTTCGACGATGTTTCTTCAGTGCTAGCGAACATGCCTGCGCAATCGAGGCGGGGTGCGGCGTTTGGAGACATCAACAACGACGGCAACGTCGACATCGTGGTGCTGAATGTAGGCGAACCGCCATCACTTTTGCTAAATCGCACCGTAAGCACAAATCACCGCGTGCTGTTCAAACTGGTAGGAACGAAAAGCAACAAAGCCGCGATTGGCGCGCGAGTCACCGTGAAAGCCGGCACGCTGGTGCAGTTCAGCGAAGTGCGTGGCGGCGCCAGCTACCTCTCGCAGAATGATTTGCGCCTGCATTTCGGTTTGGCGGCGAACGACAAGATGACTGAAGTAAGCATTCGCTGGCCGAACGGAGAAACAGAAATCCTGCGAGACATACCCGCCGATTTTATTTACACCGTAGTCGAAGGCGCGGGAGTTCAGCAGAAAGTGGCACTCCCGCCACTGTCGCCACGCTGAATCCTTAGGCTTCGCGGCCATTGCTCCTGGAGAAATGAGCGAGACCGCGATTTATCAATAGTTGGAACCTTGAACCTTCCACTCATTGAAGGAAGTCACCTGTCTCTGCATTTGCGGCGACGTGGAGTTTAGCACTGGAAATGTCCGTGCCTTTGACGTCGTAAAACACGAGCCAGATTAACTGCTTCACACCCTTATCCCACATCATCGCGTACCGAATCTCCGTGTCTGGATTCTTCTCCAGTAATGATCTTCCACCATGTTCTTCAGACACGCGAAAGGCAGCATCGCTATCCGCCTTAATCCTTGAAGGATCAATAGCGGTCTGCTTGCCTTGCGGTTCGTAGTCCGACAGTTCGCCTTGTGTGACAGCGCCTCCCCGCCAATAGAAACCAGCGCTTTTCTTCTTGGCGACGGAAATGACGACTGCTCGCCATTCATTGCAGACTCCGTCACGCGGAGGCTTCTGGCACATGCCCGAAAACAGTCGGATCGCGTTCGCGTCTGGAGACCACTGGTTAGCAGTCGTGATCATGCTTTGAAGAGCGTCGCGACCCGTGATCCAATCGCTTGCTGCCTGGCTTGATGCTCCGCTGCGGCAAGCGACACAGACCAGCAGGCACACCCAGACTGTCTGTTTTATAGGGTTAATTAATTTCACGTCAGCAGCTTACACCTAACAAATGGACGGTTCAAAGATTAGTTTACGAAACCAGGCGTCAGCACTCACGGAGAACTCGCCGGCCACTCCTACACAATCCCCAGTTGTTTCTGAATCTCCTCCAGCGGCACGCCCTTCGTTTCCGGAACCATGGTCTTCACCCAAATCAGTTGCAGAACCATCATGCCGGTAAAGAACAAGAAAACGTAACCGGTCGGGAACCGGGTGACCATGGCCGGAAAGAAAGTTGTGAGCAGGGCAGCGAAGATCCAGTGCGTGAAGCTGCCGAGCGTCTGACCTTCTGCACGATGACGATTGGGAAATATTTCGGAAATCAGAACCCAGATCACCGCGCCCTGGCCAACCGCGTGAGCAGCGATGAACGCGAAAATGCACACCGGCACGATTGAGTAATGCCCGGTAAAGAAGGCCCACGCAACAAGACCGAGCGAGGCGATGTAGCCGAACGATCCGATGTAAAGAAGCGTTCGTCGGCCAAGCCGGTCAATCAGCCAAAGGCCGACAAAAGTGAAAACAAGATTGGTAAGGCCAATGCCGATCGATTGCAAGAGCGCGGCCTTCGCGCCGAGGCCTGTAAGTTCAAAGATGCGCGGCGCAAAATACAAAATCGCATTGATGCCCGACATTTGATTGAAGAACGCAACCAGAATGGCAAGCATGATCGGCTTGCGCAGACGCGCAGTCCAGAAATGTCCCGACGACGCCTGCTCCGATGACGCGGCGATAATCGAATCAGCCTCGGCTGCTACGTCGGCTTGGGAAGCCCCGGGTTCAATTCGTTGAAGCACTTGCAGCCCAGCTTCGCGATCGCCTTTCCCGCTCAGCAGCCACCGTGGACTCTCCGGAAGCCCAAAGCAGAACACAGCATAGAGCAGCGACGGAAACGCGGCGACACCCAGCATCCAACGCCAAGCGTTGTCGCCGACGCCCGCCAGAAGCGCATTCGAGACGAATGCGATCAGGATGCCGAAGACAATATTGAACTGAAACATTCCGGCGAGCCGCCCGCGATACTTCGGCGGCGCAATCTCGGAAATATACATTGGAGCAACCACCGTCGAAATGCCGATGCCCAACCCGCCGATAACGCGTGCAGCAATGAAAACAGTAACGTTGGGCGCCAAAGCCGAACCCACTGCTCCGATCAGGTAAAGAATGCCGATCCAGAGCAGCGTAGCCTTGCGTCCAAACCGATCAGCCGGCCAGCCGCCGAGCAGGGAACCAACCACGGTGCCGTAAAGTGCCGAAGCCATGGCAATGCCATGCAGTCCGGGGCTCAGTCCCCAAAGCATCTGAATGGTTTTTTCTGCGCCGGAAATGACGACAGTGTCGAAGCCGAAAAGAAATCCGGCAAGCGCCGACGTGAGCGACCAGAAGAAGATGCGAGCGTTCATGGTTGAAGAAGTAGCTAGTACCCAGTACCTAGTACCGAGAACTGAGTGCTGCTGGAAACTGAGAACTTGGCCCAACAAAACCAAGATTCCTCCGCCCCTCGCTTTCGCTCGGGGGTCGGAATGACAAAGACTTTCTGAGAACTGAGAACTGAGAACTGAGAACCGAGAACCGAGAACTGAGAACCGAGAACTGCGTTCATCCCCTCGTTAGCGGATATCCCTTCTCTCGCCAGTCGCGAATGCCGCCGTCCATCGAAATCACATTCGTGTAGCCCATCTTCTGCAGATTGTCGGCGGCCAGCGCCGAGCGGAATCCGCCTCCGCAGTAAAGCACAATCTCCGCATTGAGATCAGGCACGCGGGCTTCGATGTCGCGCTCAATGATGCCTTTGCCAAGGTGTATCGCGCTCGGCAGATGATCTTTAGCGAATTCGCTCTCTTCGCGCACGTCCACCAGGGTGAACTTCGATCCGTGATCCATCTTCTTCTTCACTTCCTCGACGTTAGTTTCGCGCACTCGCTTCTTGGCGTCGTCCACAATCTTCAAAAAACGCGGAGGATGTTGCTGGGCCATAAACACTCCTTTAGCAGGTCAGTCGCAACGATCAACATCCTACACGAAGCTTGAGGCCCGAATTCTCATTTAGCATGAACGGGTGAGGAAATCGAGAGAAGCAAAGCCGCGACAAATCCGGCACATCGGCCTGGCCCGTGCTTTGTCGAAGGCTGGATACTGTTCGCGGTCCCGCGCTGCAGAACTAATTCGCGGCGGGCGTGTCAGCTTGAACGGAAAAATCCGGTACGACCCCGAGACGCCAGTTTCCGATCATCGTGATCGGATTGCTGTCGACGGCAAAGCAATCGAGGCGCAAAGCAGAATCTACGTCATGATGAACAAGCCTCGCGGCGTGGTGACAACTGCTGCGGATGAAAAAGGCCGCGAGACGGTGTACGCATTGTCAAATGAGAAGAGAGAAAAATCCCCGCCATGGGTGGCGCCAGTCGGCCGTCTCGACAAGGCCAGCGAGGGATTGCTCTTGCTGACCAACGATTCAGAATGGGGCGCGCGTATCGCGGCGCCGGAAACGCACTTGGATAAGACTTACCACGTGCAAGTAGGAGCTGTTGCAGATGAGCACTTCGTCCAGGCCTTGATGCGAGGAGTGCAAGCGCAAGGCGAGGTCTTGCGCGCCAAACGCGCACGCTGCCTGCGCGCGGGCCAGAAGAACTGTTGGCTCGAGCTTATTCTCGACGAAGGCAAGAATCGCCAGATCCGCCGCATGACGGAGGCCATGGGCGTCGAAGTATTGCGCTTGATCCGCGTGGCCGTCGGACCACTGCAATTAGGCAATCTGGCGAAAGGCGAACACCGTGCCCTGTCCGTGGACGAGAAGCGAATGCTCGACCGCGCCTTGCGAAAATTCAAAGAATAGTATGTTTGCATTATTCCCACCGCTCCCTCGTCTGAGTAACTTGGTTCGCACACGATTTCGGTCGCTGGGGGACTGAGATCTGATTTCGCAAGCGCCTAACCGTTTCCAATGAAAGCGAACACATCATCCAAGGATTTAGTCGGTAGAGCTTTGTCTTGGCTTCTGCCGTTTCTCGTCATCTCCGCCGCGTACCTCTACACGTTCCCGCAGCCAAACCTTTTCTATGCCGGTGTGGTGCTGTTGCACGCGCTGGGCGGCGTGGTTACTGCGATCTTGCTCGTCCCCGCACTCGTTCGCAGGCTTCGCAGCGGAAACTTTCTGGCGCGGGCGGGCTGGTTGCTCGTCGCGGCAGGAGCGGTGTTGGGAATTATTCTGATCAAGACCGGCACGCCGCGCACCGAGTGGAAGTGGCTTTATTTCCACATTTTGATTTCGCTTCTCGGCGTTGGACTTCTGATCGCAAACAAACTCGGTGAACGTGGATGGTTAGCCGCGAACGCCGGAGCAACCATCCTCCGCGTAGCAATCTGCCTGGCCGTGCTCGCCGGAGTCGGCTGCGGCGCGCGCTACATGCGCGAAAGTTGGCAGACGCGCGGCCGCATTCAGAATCCCATCATGCCTCCCGACAACATGAACGGCGAAGGCGATGGCCCCGAAGGCTCGTTCTTCCCCAGCTCCGCGCAGGTTTACGGCAAGCAAAAGATTCCCAGCAAGTTCTTCATGGAGTCCGACTCCTGCAAACGTTGTCACGAAGATATCTACAACCAGTGGTTCAGTTCGGCGCACCATTTTTCTTCGTTCAACAATCAGTGGTATCGCAAGTCGATCGAGTACATGCAAGATACGGTTGGCACCAAGCCGTCGAAATGGTGCGGCGGATGCCACGATCCGGCCGTGCTCTACAGCGGCTTGATGGATACGCCGATCAAACAGATCGTGCATCGCCCCGAATCGCAGGCAGGCCTGGGCTGCATGATGTGCCATTCCATTGCCGACGTGAAAAGCACGATGGGACAGGCCGACTTTTATTTGGAGTATCCCAAGCTGCATGAATTGGCCGCCGACAAAAATCCCGTTGCTCGCGCGTTGCATGATTTCCTGATCCGGCTGAACCCCGAGCCGCACCGCCGCGTTTTTCTCAAGCCGTTCATGAAAACGCAGACGGCGGAGTTTTGCTCGACCTGTCACAAAGTTCATCTCGACGTTCCGGTGAATCATTACCGCTGGTTCCGTGGCTTCAACGAGTACGACAACTGGCAGGCCAGTGGAGTTTCCGGCCAAGGCGCGCGCTCGTTTTACTACCCGCCCAAGCCGCAGCAGTGCGCCGATTGCCACATGCCGGCAGAGTCTTCGCAAGATGCGGGCAACATCAACGGAGTCGTGCACTCGCATCGCTTCCCCGGTGCGAATACTGCTGTGCCGACGGCGAATGAAGATGCGGCGCAGTTGAAACTGACCGAAGGATTCTTAAAGAGCGGCGCACTTACGGTGGATATTTTTGCTGTATCTCCAGCACAGGCCTTGGTGAAGTCGGGTGCCACCGGTCAATCGGATCTGGCAACAACGTTCGGGGTGGGCGAGGAAGCCGAAACCAAAATTACTGCTAACGCGGGTGGGGAAGTTGCACCGATTACGGCTCCGCTGAACCGCGTGCATCCAGCATTGCGACGCGGCGATACCGTGCGCGTGGATGTCGTCGTACGAACAAAGAAGGTTGGACACTTTTTCCCCGGCGGCACTGTCGACGCTTACGACACGTGGCTCGAACTGAAGGGCACTGACGACAAAGGCCAGACCATCTTCTGGAGTGGCATGGCCGAGGACGGTGGCAAGGGTCCGGTCGAAAAGGGCGCGCACTTCTATCGCTCGTTGCAGATCGATGCCCATGGCAATCCCATCAACAAGCGCAACGCTTGGGCGACGCGCGCGGTGGTGTATGTTCGGCTGATTCCGCCGGGCGCGGCCGACACGGTGCATTACCGCATGTCGATCCCTGAAAACGCCGGCGACAAGATCACACTGCACGCGCGCCTGTGCTATCGCAAGTTCTCTTGGTATGGCACGCAAGAAGCTTTTGCCGGACAGCCCGACCCGGCATCGAAGGGCACAGTTTCGCCTGACTTCGACGACCGCACGACTGTGTTCACGGCATCGCTGAGCGGCGTTTCGGCGAAGCAGGAAAAAATTCCTGACCTGCCCATCGAGACTGTAGCCGAGAATGAAGTGACGTTGCCGGTAATCGCTCACAACGCGCCTGCGCCTGGGCCGAAGACCATTGTGAAAAAAGAAGAATGGCAGCGCTGGAACGATTACGGTATCGGCCTGTTCCTCCAAGGCGATCTCAAGGCTGCGGCGGCTGCATTCCAAAAAGTGATCGAGGCCGATCCGAATAATCCTGACGGATGGGTGAATATTGGCCGCTGTGCCGTGCAGGAAGGCGATATGGAGCGCGCGCGCACCGTGCTCGAAAAAGCATTGACTCTTTCTCCGAATCTTGCGCGGGCCAACTTTTTCTATGCTCGCGTGCTGCGTGCTGACGGCAACTATGATGGTGCTGCCGCGCGCTTGCGCATTGTCCTCGCACAGTATCCGCGCGACCGCGTTGCGCTCAACGACCTGGGGCGCGTTCTTTTCCTGCAACGCAAGTATGCGGACGCGGTGAATGTTCTGCAATCTGTATTCGCCATCGACCCCGAAGATCTGCCGGCGCACTATAACTTGATGCTATGTTACAGCGGACTGGGAAATGAAAAGCTGGCGAAAGAACACCAGGCGCGGTACCTGCGATTCAAAGCCGATGAATCTTCGCAGGCGATTACCGGACCGTATCGCCAGGCGCATCCGGAAGACAACAATGAAAGGCAGTCGATTCACGAGCATGTGTCGGTGCCGCTGCCGGGGCTGATGTCAAATCATACTGCGACCGTCCGAGCCACCAATCACGTAGGGACAGCCGCTTCGACTGTCCAGTCGGGCAAGGCCCGCATGGCGTCCAGCGCCTCCGCGACCGGTGGATCAAGATGAAGCTCCTTGTAAGTTTTCTCCTTGGCTCAGTGTCTCCGTGGTGGATTCTCGTGTTCGCGATCCCAGCCTCAGCCCAGCAGGTTCACTTCCGCGACATCACCACGCAAGCAGGAATTCATTTCACTCACAACAACGGCGCCTTCGGAAAAAAGTGGTTGCCGGAGACGATGGGCCCCGGTGGCGCTTTCATCGATTACGATAATGATGGATATCCCGACATTCTTTTGGTCAATGGCGAAGACTGGCCCGGTCACAATCACGCCGGACCGACAACTCCAAAGCTATACCACAACAATCATGACGGAACCTTTACTGACGTAACTCGCAAGGCTGGGTTGGCCGTGCCCATGTTCGGACTGGGCGCGGCGATTGCAGACTACGACAACGACGGCTTCGACGATATTTTCATCACGGCGTTAGGCCAGAGTCATCTTTTCCACAACAACGGCAACGGCACGTTTACGGAAGTCACCAAGGCCGCGGGCATGTGGGGCCCGAATGAGTTTTCGACCAGCGCCGCCTGGGTGGACTACGATCACGACGGTAAACTCGACCTCGTCGTCGCAAACTATGTGCAGTGGAGCGAACCGGGCGATCTTTATTGCACGCTCGATGGTGCGCACAAATCGTATTGCACGCCGGAGTCGTACAAAGGAACGGCAGTGCGCCTGTGGCACAACCTGGGCGGAGGCAAGTTTGAAGACGCGACGCAGAAGGCCGGGCTCGCGGATCCAACATCGAAAAGTCTCGGCGTCGCGATTCTCGATTACAACGCGGACGGCTGGCCCGACATCCTGATCGCAAACGATACCCAGCCCAACAAACTCTACTTGAACAAAAAGGACGGTACGTTTGAGGAGCGCGGTGTAACTTCTGGTATCGCATTCAGCGAAGACGGAATTGCGCGCGCCGGCATGGGGGTCGACGCTGCCGACTATGATCGTAGCGGGCAGCCCAGCGTGATCATCAGCAACTTTGCCAATCAGATGGTCTCGCTCTATCACAACGAGGGCAACGGCTTGTTCGTGGACGAGGCGCCGCAATCCGAAGTAGGACGCGCCACGCTGGTCACGCTCGGATTCGGCTGTTTCTTTTTCGATTACGACAACGACGGCTGGCCCGATATTTTCGTCGCCGACGGCCACATCGAAGATCAGATCGAGCACGTCCAAAAGCGCGTGAGCTATGCCGAGCCTGCCCATCTTTTTCACAACCTTGGCGGAGGCAAGTTTCAGGAAGTGACGGCGCAAATGGGCCAGGCATTCGCCGCGCCAAGAGTGGCGCGGGGCGCGGCTTACGCCGATATCGATAACGACGGCTTTCTCGATGTGCTCGTCACCACCAATGCCGGCCCCGCGTACTTATTTCACAACGAGGGCGGAAGCAATCACAGCCTGCGGCTCAAACTGGTGGGAACAAAGTCGAACCGCGATGGCATCGGCGCGGTAGTTCGCGTGACCTCGGGGAACAACGGTAAAGATAAACAGTGGAAGATGCTGCGCTCCGGATCGAGCTACCTGTCGCAGAGCGAACTCGTTCTCACCTTCGGCTTGGGTGCGGAAACAAAAGCAGACACTATTGAGATTCAATGGCCAAGCGGCCAGGTCGACAAGCTCGCGAATGTGAATGCATCACAAACCGTAAGCGTTGAAGAGGGAAAGGGAATCGTCAACGCCCGGGCATACGGTGCGTCACTGAAATCCGCCAAGCAATGATTTACCCTGTGTTCCCCCGTGTCCTCTGTGTTTAAATCTCTGAATCAAATGACTCCCCGAATTTCAGCAGCTCTGGCAGGAATACTCCTGGCCACGTTTGGCCTGTTCGCGACCGCGCCGCAAACTCAGCCGAAGGCGAATCCTGCCGAGGCCGCGCGCTTGAACAATCTTGGCGCCGCGTACATGAACCAGCAGCTTTTCGAAAAAGGACTCAAGGCTTTTCAGCAGGCGGCGGAACTCGATTCCAAGTTGACGATCGCGCGCCTGAATGAGAGCATCGCCTTCCTGAATTTGCAGAAGATCGACGAAGCCAAAACCGCGCTGGAAGCCGCGCTCAAGCAGGATCCGAAGAGTCCGTATGCGTGGTACAACGCTGGCTTGCTCGCAAAGAACACCGGGGACGCGCAAGCGGCGATCGACGCTTTTCATCGCGTGATCGAACTTGATGCGAACGATGCCGATGCCTGGTATTTTCTGGGTGCGTCGTATGTGCAAGCCAAACAGTTCCCACAAGCTATCAAAGCTTTTCAGCATGCACTGCAGCTAAATCCGCTGCACGCTTCCGCTGAGTTCGGATTGTCGCGCGCCTACCAGCAATCCGCGGATCTCGATCACGCGCGCGAGCACCTGAAGAAATTCCAATACATAACAGAGAAAAAAATCGGCGCGCCTATGAGCCTCGCCTACGGCGAGCAAGGACAGTACTCGCGAGCAGTCGAATCGCCGTCAGCAGTGTTGAAAGCGCCCGCGCAGATCAAGGTGCGGTTCGTAGATGTGACGAAGGAGTCTGGACTCGTTTCGAAACCGCAGTCCGTTACAGGCGACGTAGAGGATCAAGGCCCAGGAAGCGGCGCATGTTTTATTGACTACGATGCCGACGGCAGGTCTGATCTTTTTCTGCCAGACAACGGTTCACAAGGAGGTATGACCCTGTATCACAACTTGGGCAACGGCAAATTCGAAGATGTAACGAAACAAGCCGGGCTGGATCCGAACGTTCACGCATACAGTTGCACCGTTGGAGATTATGACAACGATGGTTTCCCTGACCTGGCCGTTAGCGACGTTGAACGAATGCTGCTCCTTCACAATGAAAAAAACGGAACATTCAAAGACGTGGCTGCAGCCGCCGGAACTAAGAGTATCGGCATCAATGGTCTTACATTTATTGACTATGATCACGACGGCGACCTAGACCTTTACGGCGCGAGCGGAATGACCGAGTGCGTTGGCATCTGCAAAGGTGCCGGTACTGTTTGGCGGAATAACGGTGATGGATCTTTTACAGTTGTCGACATCGGTATTGCAAACACAGTCTCGGCATTTGGAGCAATTGGCACCGACTACAACAACGATAGAGCAGTGGACCTGCTTGTACCCGATCAAGACGGTGGAACGATTTTCCAGAACCGGCGTGAAGGGCCGTTCTTAGCAGTGCATCCATTTGCTCTCGTGGGAACTCAAGACGCCAAAGAGGTTTCTACAGTTGGTGTCTCTGTTCTGGATTTCAACCACGACGGCTGGATGGATGTTGCCTTCACTTATTTTGGCGTTCCGGCTATTAGCCTTTGGCGCAACGACGGGGGCAAGAAATTCGACCAAGTGAAGCTTCCCGAAACCAACTGGGTTCGCGCCTTTGGCGTTGCTGCCTTCGACTACGACAACGACGGCTGGGTCGACCTGGTTGCCGTCGGCGAAACAAAAGAAGGCAAGGGCGAGGTGCGGTTGTTCCGCAATCTTGGGGCTGATGGGTTCAAAGATGTCACCGCGGACGTTGGCCTCGACAAGATTCAGCTCAAAGAGCCGCGGGCCATCATCACCGGGGACTACGACAACGACGGCGCGACCGATCTGCTGATCACGCAGAATCACGGCCCTGCCGTGCTGTTGCGCAATGAGGGCGGCAATCAGAATCACTGGCTGCGGCTTTCACTCAAGGGACTGAACGACAACAAGAGCGCCATCGGCACCAAGGTTGAAGTGTTTGCGGGAGGGAACCGGCAGAAGTTTGAGATCGCCGGTTCGAACGGATACCTGGGACAGAATTCCACTGACATCGTCGTCGGCCTTGGCGATGCGAAAGAGGCTGACGTCGTTCGCATGCTGTGGCCTACGGGTGTGTTGCAAGATGAAATCAACGTTGCGGGCGACAAGCAGCAGAACATCACCGAGATCGACCGCCGCGGCAGTTCGTGCCCCACGCTGTTTGTATGGAATGGCGAGCGCTACGAATTTGTTGCCGACATGCTCGGCGCGGGCGTGGTCGGGCACTGGATTGGTCCCGGCCAGCGCGACGTTCCACGGCCGGTTGAGTACATCAAGATCGATCGCAATGCCATTCGCGAGAAAGATGGCAAGCTCAGCTTCCGCTTCATGGAACCGCTGGAGGAAGCTGTTTACCTCGATCAGGTGCGCGTGCTGGCGGTCGATCATCCGGATGGGCTCGAGGTTTATTCCAACGAGTATTTCGCGTCGAACCCGCCATATCCCGAGTTCAAAGTCGTCGTGAGCGAGAGCAAAAATGCGCATCCTCCTGCGGGCGCATGGGACGAACACGGTCACAATGTGCTGCCTGAGCTTCTTGCGCATCGCTACTTCGGCGACTTTGCGTTGACGCAATTTCAGGGCTTTGCGCAGCCGCACAGCCTCGTCCTCGATCTGGGCGAGCCTTATCGCGGCGGCCCGTTGTGGCTGCTGCTTCATGGCGAGGTCGAATACTTTTCGGCGAACAGTATGTATGCCGCGTCGCAGGCGGGCGTGCTGGCGATCTCTCCTTATGTGGAAGCGCAGAGCGTGGATGGCAGGTGGACGCGCGTCATTGACGACATGGGTTTTCCTGCCGGCGGGCCGCGCACCATGACCGCCGATCTCACGGGCAAGCTGCCGCGCGGAACACAGAAGATTCGCATTACTACCAATCTGCAGGTTTATTGGGACAGCATTCTGATTGACCGTACGGAGCAAGACGTAGCGCCGCCGTCTCGGCGGCAGTCCGGCGGGCGTCTCGCCCGCCGCGCCGAGGGCGAGACGCCCTCGGGACAGCCGGCAGGATGCCGGCGCTACTTTTGCGTGGCGTCCGTTCCGCTCGTGCGCGCCGATCTGGGTTTCCACGGATTCCCGCTGAAGATCGAAGGCACGCCGCCGGGCAACGTGAATTACATCTATGGAAAAGTGAGTGCGACCGGGCCGTACACGCGCCCGGTGGGAACCTACACACGCTACGGCGATGTTTTGCCGCTGCTGACCGCGCTGGACGATCAGTTGGTCGTCTTCGGCTCGGGCGACGAGGTTCGCCTCGACTTTGATCCGTCGCAATTGCCTGCGCTGCCGCAAGGCTGGGTGCGCGATTATTTGTTCGCGGCCGATGGCTATGAGAAAGACATGGACTTCTACGCCGCCGAAGGCAACTTCGTCGCGCCCCTGCCGTTTCTTAAGATGGGCGACTATCCTTACGCCCCGGGCAAGTCGTTCCCGCTCGACGACGCGCACCTCAACTATCTTCTCGAATACAACACGCGACACATGTCGGGGAACGAACCGCGTGGGTATTGGTTCGACTACGGGACCTCGAAGTAGTTCGGCGAAATGGCTGGAAATTTTCTAAAGAGCGTCCGGCCATTTTCTGGCGCCATGCAGCAGTGAGAGTGTTTCTATCTTGCTGCGCCGGACACGATATGCGACGAGGAAGGGCGTGGGAGTAATTACGAGTTCCCGAGTGCCGGGAATGCGCCCTGGTCGTCCTGCTTGGGGAAACCGCTCGAATATTTCGACAGCGGAGAAGATGCGCTCGAGCTTGGCGTCGGCCGCGTCAGGAGAGCTTTCACGAGACCAATAGTCAAAGGCGGCGCGCAAATGGCGCGAGCCCCTGCGAGTCCAAACGACTATCACTTCCGGCGCCGCCAGCGGGCCGCCGTGGCTTTCACTTTCCGATGATCAATGACTTGACCTGCATCGGCCTCGGCGATCCCGGCGCGAATCTGTTCAAGCTGCCATTGCTGCGTTTCTAGATAGGCCTGCACGGCTTCGGCAAGAAGATAGGTGCGGTCGCGGTCGAGGGAACCGGCCAGCGCGTCCAAGGCGGATACTTTGTCGGATTCGAGGCGGAAGCTGATGGTTTGTTTCTGCATAATCTCTCATAATACAGCGTATTACGATATCATACAACAAATGCACAGGTCGGAGCGGAATGCGCTTCCAAAGGACGACGCTCGTACAGAAACGTTTTAATATTGACATTTTCGACCTCCGCATAATCCAATAGGCGGACTCATGGAAACCATCCCGGCTGTCTCTGTGTCCGCGCCCCGGCTTCGCCGCACGCTCACGCTTTGGGATCTCATCCTTTACGGCATCATCGTCATTCAGCCCACCGCGCCCATGCCCGCCTATGGAGTTTTCAGTAATGCCGGGCAAGGGCACGTCGTCACGTCGATTTTGATCGCGATGGTTGCCATGGTTTTTACTGCGATGAGTTACGGGCGAATGGCGCGCGTCTATCCGAGCGCTGGTTCGGCTTATACGTATGTAGGGCGCGAGCTGCATCCTTCTCTTGGTTACGTCACCGGATGGAGCATGACCATGGATTACATTCTCAATCCATTGATCTGCACGATCTGGTGCGCGAAGGCGATGGCCGACCTGCTCGCCGGCACGCGATATCAGATTCCTTATCCCGGGCTGATGTGGCCGCTGATTTTTGCTGCGCTGTTTACGGCGCTGAACCTGCGCGGGGTGCAGACTTCCGCCCGCATCAATAAGACTCTGTGCGCGATTATGGGCGCGGTGATTCTGGCCTTCTTCTGGTACACCGTGCGCTACATCTTTCATCTGCCGCAGTATCCGGAAGCGTATTTTCTGCGGCCGTTTTACAATCCGCAGACTTTTACGATCAGCCGCGTGTTTCATGGAACCTCGGTCGCGGTGCTCACCTATATCGGATTCGACGGCATCTCGACCTTGTCGGAAGAAGTGGATAACCCAAGGCGCAACATTTTCCTGGCGACCGTGCTGGTCTGCGTGATTACGGGATTTCTGGCCGCGGCTGAGGTCTATGGCGCGCAGTTGTTGAGCTATGCGCATTTCGGCAGGGACTTCGGCGTGTTCTCGGAATTCGGAGAGGAGAACGTGTTCAGCCATGTTGCTGGCATTGCAGGCGGCCTTCTCATGACGAAGGCGATCAGCATCACGCTGCTGATTGCGACCGTCGGTTCCGGCATGGGGTCGCAACTGGGCGCGGCGCGCCTGCTTTACGGCATGGGACGCAGCGGCGCGATTCCGAAGAAATTCTTTGGAGCTATTCATCCGAGAACGCACATTCCAGCTAACAATGTGATGTTCGTCGGTGGGATTGCGCTGCTGGGAGCGTTTCTTATCAGCTACGACGACGGAGCGAACCTGCTCAACTTCGGCGCGTTGATCGCGTTCATGGGCGTGAATCTCGCGGCGCTCACGCACTACTACATTCGAGGTGCTGATCGTACTGCGGGACAATTGATTCCGCCTGTCTTGGGGTTCATCATCTGTTTTCTGCTTTGGATCAGCTTGAGCCCGAAGGCTAAAATACTCGGCGCGGTTTGGATGGTGGTGGGAATCGCGTACGGCGCGTGGAAAACCAGAGGGTTCCAGAGCGATTTGGTGAATTTCGATGTGCCGCCGGAAGAGTAGAGCCCCATTTTGTAATTTTGTAATTTGGTAATTTCGTAATTTAAGACCCGAGGCTTGAGAATTTTCTTAACGAGGAGATGTGCATGCTTGGTTCGATCGATATCGTGGCTTTTGTTCCGACCAAGGATACGGAAAAGGCCAGAGCTTTTTATGAAGGCGTGCTGGGCCTGCGCTTCGTGAAGGATGACGGATTCGCGCTGGTGCTCGATGCGAATGGAATCATGGTGCGGGTGGCGAGGGCTCCGCAGTTTGCGCCCGCTCCCTTTACGATTTTGGGATGGCAGGTCACGGATATCGAGAAGATTGTGGCGGCGCTGCAGGCGAAAGGCGTGCAGTTCGAGAGGTTCGGATTCTTCGAGCAAGATGCGCTCGGGATCTGGACCGCGCCTACCGGAGACAAGGTGGCGTGGTTCAAGGATTTCGACGGGAATATTTTGTCGGTGTCCCAACACATCTAAAGTATTGGGCGATTGCGCGATTTGGTGATTTAGCGATTTAAGATCTTGCCTCCCACTCGTTACCTCATCAGTTGCTGCGATTGAGGGTTTGAAACTGCCATTGCCGGATTCAACAATTGCTAAGTCGTTTTCTTTCTGATCTTTACCCCAAAAATTCAATGGTAGTGATCACCACCAACACCGGGCGGCAGCCCCGAGCTATTCGGGGTAGCTAACCTGGTCGCCCTGATTAGATGTCCCACTGTACCTTGCTCGCATGGGAAGGTTTGCGGGGGCCCTGCGCTTATCCTAGGATCGCATGGCGTAACATCCAAGCTTTGCATTTTCGAGTTAAACAGAGGGCCCCTGTGGAAGGAAAGGTCAGATGTCACAATGGAAAGAAAAAAGCTGTGGAAAACTTTGGGCCCGGGTTGTTATCAGGCCGGTCAGCGTACAAGAGAACTGTGAGAACTCCCTGCGAGGTTCGCCCTAGTGGAAGTAGGCGGGGGGTCCTTCGACTGCGGTTGTGCTTCGCTCTCGCGACGCACAACCTCCGCTCAGGATGACACTGCTAGTTTATAATTAAGGATTCTGCTGCACACCTCCGGAGTGATAAAACAATGATTCGATTTCTGCAAACTGAAGGACCGTTCAAGAAAATTGTGCTCAGCGGGCTGCTGCTGATCATTTGCGCGGCTATGGCGATTACCCTAATCCCTGGCGGATTGGGCAATGATTTTACGGGCGCGCCCGGCGCTGGCATTGTAGCCAATGTAAGCGGAGAAAAGATTTCCGTCGAGCAGGTCCGCGCAACGGCGCGCGATATGGCGGAGCAGCAGGCGCAGCAATATGGCAAGAACGCGGCGATGCTGATGCCTTTTCTGATCCAGAACAGTATTCAGCGGGCGGCCGATCAATTGATTGGCCGGGAAGCGTTGCTGATCGAAGCCCAGCATTTGGGATTGAAAGCTACGCCGGAGGAAGTGAAGGACGAACTGCAGCACGGGCACTATGCCACGGTCTTCTTTCCGGGAGGAACCTTCATAGGCCAGGCCGAGTACGAAGGGTTGCTGCAGCAGCACAACCTTACTTCTGCGTTGTTCGAAGAGAACGTGCGCAAGGAAATTCTGATCGGCAAGTTGCAGGCAATGATCACCAACACTGCGTCGGTGGGCGATGCGGCCATCCGGCAGGAGTTCAACAAAGAGAATATGAAGGTTAAGTTCGATTATGCCGTCCTGAAAGAGGATGACATTAAGAAGGGGCTTCATCCCACGAACGAGGAACTCAAGGCTTATTACGACAGCCACCAGAAGACCTACGCGAACTCGATCCCTGAGAAGCGCAAGATTAAGTATGCGGTGCTCGACACCGCGAAAATTCAGAGCGGCGTGCAGGTTACGCAGGACGATTTGCAGGCTTACTACAACGCGCATCGCGAGCAGTATCGTGTGGCCGAGCAGGTGAAGGTGAGCCACATTCTGATTAAGACGCCGCTTGCCGGGGCTGACGGCAAGGTGGATGAAAAAGGCGCGGCCGAAGCGCAAAAGCGTGCGGAAGATTTGCTCAAGCAACTCAAGGCTGGAGCAAACTTTGAAGAGCTGGCCAAGAAAAATTCAGAAGATCCGGGCAGTGCAAAGCAAGGCGGATCCTTGGGATGGATTGGCAAGGGGCGTACGGTTCCGGAGTTTGAGAAGGCTGCATTTTCTTTGCCCAAGGGGCAGATGAGCGACCTGGTGAAGAGCAGCTACGGCTTCCACATTATTCGCGTCGACGACAAGCAGGATGCGCACATGAAGACGCTCGCAGAGGTGAAAGCCGAGATCGAGCCGCTCGTGAAGCAGCAGAAGGCGCAGGACATCGCGCAGAAGCAGGCCGACGACTTGCTCGCGCAGGCAAAGACGCAGGGAGTGGATGCGGCGGCAGCGGCGAAGGGCGCCTCGGTAGTGACTTCAGACTTCTTTGGACGCAGAGACATCTTGCCGGGATTGGGGCCAGCGCAGCAGTTGATGGACGCGGTGTTCACGGCATCGGAAAAGTCGGCGCCGGAGATGGCTTCGACATCACAGGGCTTCGCGGTGTTTCAACTGCTTGCGATAAAGCCTGCGTCGACGCCAACGTTCGACGAGATTCGCGCGCGCGTGGAAACGGAATTCAAGAATGAGCGAGCGAGCGTTCTGTTGACGCAGAAGACTCAGGAACTTTCCGACCGCGCCAAGAGCGAACATGACTTGAAGAAGGCGGCGAAGGAACTGGGCGCTGCCATGAAGACCAGTGACTTTGTGTTGCCCGATGGCCAGGTTCCCGACCTCGGCGCGATGAGCGGACAGGCCTCAGTTGCCTTTACCATGAAGCCGGGCGATATCAGCGGGCCGATCAACAGCGGAGGCAACGGGGTGGTGCTCTCGGTGCTCGAAGTGCAATCTCCTACGGATGCCGACTTCGCCGCTAAGCGCGACGAGATTCGCGAGCAGTTACTGCAGAGCCAGAAGCAGCAACTCTTCGGGCTGTTTGTGAACAACGTGCGCGATCAGATGGAGAAGTCCGGCAAGATCAAGGTCAATCAGGAAGAAATGAAGGCCTTGACGCACCCGCAAACCGAATCTGGAGTCTAGGATAGTTTCGCGGCTTCCGGTTTCCGGCACTCGCCGTGCCGCTGCGCATTGTCATCCCGAGCGAAGCGAGGGATCTTGGGGTTTGCCCGCGTCGACCGCACTGGTGGCGCAGGCAAGAACCAAGATCCCTCGCTTCGCTCGGGATGACAAGGGTGTTTTTAGGACGACGTGTTTTAGGATGACGGCTTTGTTTTAGGCAAAGCAGAATTTGGGACTCGAACCTTGCATGTCCTTTCCGCGCTCCGCAGGTATTTTGTTGCATCCCACGTCGCTGCCTTCGCGCGGCGGCATCGGTGATTTTGGTCCAGCCGCTTATCAATTCGTCGACTCTCTCGCCTCAGCTCGCCAAGGATTGTGGCAGGTTCTGCCGTTGGGACCGTTGGGCTACGGCAATTCGCCTTATTCTTCCATCTCGGCGTTTGCCGGCAATCCGCTGCTGATTAGCCTTGAAAGGCTCGCCAGCCATGGCTGGATCGATGCAGCCAAAATTTCAGCGCCTGCTCGAAGTTCCTCAACCGTCGCTTCTGACTCTAGTGCGGTTGAATACGGCCAAGTCTTCGCGGCGAAGATGCCGCTGTTGTTTGAGGCGGGGCGCAGTTTTATTAGTTCAGCTTCAGACGGAGCGCTGCATCGATTCGAGCAGTTCTGTTCGGAGAACGCATGGTGGCTGGATGATTTCGTTCTGTTCGATGCTCTGCGCGCCCAGCAGAAACTGGTGAGCTGGAATGAATGGCCGGCAGAATTGGCGCATCGTGATCCTAAGGCGCTGGAGCGGGCCCGCAAAGATTTGGACGTTGATCTGAAAATTCGCAGCGCCTTGCAGTTTGCTTTCTACGAGCAGTGGCAGGCGTTGCGGCAGTATTGTTCCGAGCGCTCGATTCGCATTGTGGGCGATGTCGCCATCTTCGTGAACTATGACAGCGCCGATGTGTGGATGCATCGCGAACTGTTCCAGTTGAACGACAATCTCGAACCTGACGTCGTCTCCGGCGTGCCTCCCGATTTCTTCAGCAAGACCGGGCAGCGCTGGGGCAACCCGCTCTATCGCTGGGATGTAATGAAGGCTGAGGGCTATGAGTGGTGGGTGCAGCGTTTGCGCTGGGCGACGCGCAACTGCGACTACATCCGGCTCGATCATTTCCGCGGATTCGATCAGTTCTGGGAGATTCCCGCTGCCGATCCCACGGCGATCAACGGGCGATGGGTGGATGGTCCGCGCGACGACTTGTTTCACAAACTTCGTGAGGCTCTGGGCGGCTTGCCATTCTTCGCGGAAGATCTCGGCTACATTACGCCGGAGGTGAACGCTTTGCGTGAGCGTTTGCAGATTCCCGGGATGGCGGTGCTACAGTTTGGTTTCGGCGATGAGGGCGCGCACATGTATTTGCCGCACCGCGCTGCCGGCAAAGTTATCTACACGGGGACGCACGACAATGACACGACGGTCGGCTGGTTTAGCTCGGGATGCGCCAAGCACGAGCGCCTTAACGCGGAAGCGTATCTGGGCTGCTGCGAAGATGGAATTCACTGGGCGTTCATCCGGGCGGCGCAGACATCAGCGGCCGAGTTTGCCTTGATCCCGCTCCAGGATGTGCTCGGCCTGGGCAGTGAGGCTCGCATGAATACTCCGAGCCTGCATGGCGGGAACTGGTGCTGGCGGCTGGCTCCGGGGCAATTTACCGCTGAATTAGCTGCCAAGCTTGCCCATCTCGCCGAACTTACGGACCGGCTGCCGCAACCTTGTTCAATCCTGCCGGATGAAGACTTCGCGGCTTGAGACCCGCCCCTCCGATTGTGAATAGAGTGTAAAAGGAAGCGAGCCGAACGCGCGATTATTGCGTCGCAAAGAACGCGACGCGTCGCGCGGCTCGCCCAGATCCTTCGCTGCGCAAAGAACGCTTGCTCAGGATGACAAATCAGCTTTGCGCCTTGCTTCGAATCGTGTATAGAACTTACGGGGACTTTTTTGGCGAGCGAACCCATTATCGAAGCGCGGGCGATTGAGAAGTCGTATCCCCAGCCGGACGGGACGCGCATTCAGGTGGTGGGGCTCACCGACTTCACCATCGAACCGGGAAAGATCATCGCTCTGCTGGGTGCCTCGGGCTGTGGCAAATCTACTCTGTTGCGCATTCTGAGCGGTCTTTCGCTGCCTACCTCGGGCGCGATCTTTTGGCACGGCAAGCCGCTGGGTTCTGAATCGCCGAACGTGGCAATCGTCTTCCAGAGCTTTGCGCTGTTTCCCTGGCTCACGGTATTGGAGAACGTTGAGGCGCCGCTCGAAGCGCGGGGCGTTGCGGCGGTTGAGCGTCGCAAGCGCGCGCTGCGCATGCTGGATACAGTGGGACTCGACGGCTTCGAGACAGCTTATCCGAAGGAACTCTCTGGTGGCATGAAGCAGCGCGTGGGCTTTGCGCGCGCGCTCGTGGTCGAGCCAGAAGTTCTTTTCATGGACGAGCCGTTCTCTGCGCTCGACGTGCTCACGGCGGAAAACCTGCGCGGCGAACTGCTGGAACTGTGGCTCAACAAAAAAATGCCGGCCAATGCCATCTTCATCGTCACGCACAACATTGAAGAAGCGGTGATCCTGGCAGACCGCATCGTGGTGCTGGGCAGAAACCCGGCGCGTATCCGCTCCGATTTCAACGTGCGGCTCTCGCATCCCCGCGACCGCAAGTCTGCGCGTTTTGTCGAACTGGTGGATTACATCTACAAAATCATGACCGAGCCGGACGTGGAACATACGTTGCCCGACCCGGAGAGCACGGGAGAAATCGTAGTTCCGCCGGGAGGCTTGAAAAAAGGGCAAGCTCCGGTGAAGTCGAGCCGGTACCAGATTCTGCCGCACGCGCGCGTGGGCGGAGTCGCGGGGCTGGTCGAATTGCTGCATGATCGCGGCGGACGCGAAGATCTTTTTCGGCTCGCCGAAGATTTAGTTATGGACGTTGAAGACCTTCTACCCATCCTGGAAGCTTGCCAGCTGTTGGGTTTCGCCTGGTTGAAGGAAGGCGATGTGCAGCTTTCGAAGCAGGGAGCGGAGTTCGCTGATGCCGATATTCAAGCCCGAAAAGTTTTGTTCCGGAAGGCGGCGCTCGAACACGTCACCATCCTGAAACAAATCGACAGCATTCTGAGGCGGAAATCGGATCACTCGATCAACGAAGAATTCTTTCGTGACGTTCTCGACGAGCATTTTTCCGAGGATGAAGTGCAGCGCCAGTTCGAGACCGCCATGAACTGGGGACGCTATGCGGAGATCTTCGATTACGACCGCGAGAGCGGGCGGCTGGTGCAAACAGAGGTGGCGCAAAATGAGCCAGCTGCGGAAGCGGCGCCTGTGGCTGCGGTGCCTCGCCCCGATGAAAAGCAAGAATCAACTCCCGCGCCGAAAATCTAATCAAAAGTTTCAGTTAAAGGGAAAGCAGTCGCATGAAGAAGAGCATCACGCTGCGGGGATTCTCGCCGTACCGCCTGTGGTCGCAACTGCCGAGTATCGAAAGCTCGCATCTGCCCGATGTGATCATGTTCGCCGCGGGGATTGCGATCTTTTACGGCGTGGCGAGCGTTGGCCGCTCCTGGTTTGGTCCCTTCACGCCGACGGTAGAGATTTCGCGCAGCGTGTGGGCGCTGCCGGCCTACGCGGGCTACTCACTGCTGCGCATCACCATTGCTTACGCGCTAAGTCTGTTATTCGCGCTGGTGTACGGCTACGTGGCGGCGTATAACGCGCGCGCCGAACGCTTCATGGTTCCACTGCTCGATGTGCTGCAGTCGATTCCTGTGCTCAGCTTTCTTCCTCCCGTGATGCTGGCGATGGTGGCGCTTTTTCCCGGCCGGCAACTTGGCTTGGAGATGGGTACCATCCTTCTGATCTTCACCAGCCAGGTGTGGAATATGACCTTCAGTTTCTACGCGTCGCTGAAGGGAATTCCAAACGAGATGCGCGAGGCTGCAACGGTCTACCGCTTCAGTTCGTGGCAGCGCTTCACTCAACTGGAGTTGCCGTCTTCGGCCATCGGCCTGGTGTGGAACTCGATGATGTCGGTGGCCGGAGGGTGGTTCGCGCTGATGGTGTGTGAAATGTTCGTGCTGGGACAGCGTGATTTCCGGCTGCCCGGCCTGGGATCCTATCTGCAAACCGCAGCCAGCGCGGGCGATACGGCGTCGATGTTCTGGGGCGTTGCCACGATGGTTCTGCTGATCGTTCTGCTGGATCAGTTTATTTGGCGGCCGGTGATTGCGTGGGCGGAGAAGTTCAAAGTTGAGCAGGTGGAAAGTACCGACGCTCCGCGATCCTGGGTGCTTAATCTGGTGCGGCATTCCAGCGGTCTGGCAAAGATTCGGCAAAAAACGCTGCGCCCCTTGGGGGAACGTTTGCTTTTGTATTTTGCGCGGAAGCACACGGAAGAAAGTTCAGAGCAAACCGCGCCTGCATGGCGGGAATGGATAGTGCGGACTCTCGCGGTGCTCGCTTTGGCTGGCATTGGCTACGGCGTGGTGCGCGTCGTAATGATTCTCAGCGGCCTAGGGCAGGTTGAATTGCGTGAGACAGCTCGTGGCCTGGGCGCGACTTTTTTGCGCGTGAATCTTGCGCTACTGCTCGCCGCTCTCTGGACAATTCCCGCGGGAGTTGCGATTGGCCTCAATCCTAAACTGGCCCGCATCGCACAACCGCTGGCGCAGATTGCGGCTTCTGTGCCCGCGACGGCGTTGCTGCCTGTGATTTTGCTGGTGCTCATCCGTTTGGGCGGAGGCATGGGGATCGCGTCGATCGTTGTACTGCTTCTCGGCACGCAGTGGTATGTGCTGTTCAATGTAATCGCGGGCGCGATGGCGATACCGACCGATTTGAAGGAATGTTGCTCCATCTTCCGCGTGCAGGGCGTCGAGCGCTGGAAGAGACTGATCCTGCCGGGAATTTTTCCTTACCTTGTAACCGGAATGGTGACGGCTTCGGGCGGGGCGTGGAATGCCAGCATCGTGGCCGAGTACTTTCATTTCAAGGGGCAGACTTACACGACAACGGGGTTGGGTGCAACCATTCAGCAAGCCACGGACAGCGGCGATTTTCATCTGTTACTGGCTGCGACCATCATGATGGCCGCGACCGTGGTAATGGTGAACCGCCTGCTCTGGCGCAAACTTTTTACGCTGGCCGAGACGCGCTACCGGCTGGAAACTTAAGAGCAGGGATTAGGGCTCAGGGATAAGGGGTCAGGGTTAGCGGTCGTTTTTGGCTCTATCTTCTTGGCTGGAGCTTCGTTCTCTCGTTCGGCAAAGCGCAAGATTGTGCTGCGCCTTTAAGAGCGTCTTCCAATCTAGTTCCTAGCTCTGCCAGATCCTTCTCACTCATCAACTGCTGCAGGATTTCAAAGAGTTGGCGTTCTTCTTTGCGAATGTGGGTTGAGAGCTGTCCGGCGAAGATGAGCAGGCTCTCGGTGGAAATGGCGCGCGCTTTCGCCCTGCCGAAAGAATCGCGCAGCGACGCATGATCGCTGATTAGTTCTTCCACCAGCGGAATTAATTCGGCGAACCTGCTCGCCGTTGGGAACAGCACCTGCTCTTCCGCAGCGAAATGGATTCTGATTTCCTGTTCGAAAAGCTGTTCGATTTCTGCCAACCAGGATTCGAGATCCGTGACGCGAATCGGCTGGGCGCGATCGATGCGCACGCATAGAGCCAGCGCGCGCTGGTGCTGATGAGAGAGCGGAATCAGGTTTTTATTGCGAAGCATGGAATTGAGAAGAAGAAACCCCGCTCGAAGCAGTTGCCCTCACGCCACACTCATAGGCTCTGAATCCTCGGGGATCGCGGGACGCACCGTCAGCCAGTCGGTGCGAACGCGCTCCCACTCCTGAATGAGCATGCCGTTGGCTTCGAAGAAGTTGCGAATGCGGGCATGCTGCCATCCGGCAATTTCTTCGAGAATGGGCGCCAGCACCGCCAGAGCGCTGGTGCTGAGCACAGTGCGCTTCGCAATTTGCGAAATATGGGGCGACTCCGAAACCGCAATGGTCAGGCCGTCCCGCGCGTTGAGTTGCAACATCACGTGAATATCGGAGCTGCCGTCTCCCGAATAAATTACGTGATCGGGACCGGTGACGTGCTCGGCGAGCAACTGGTTGAGCACCGCGACCTTGCCGTAGCCCGCTGTCGCGCGAATAATCGAATCGATTTCGCCCGAAGGTTTGTAGCGGAACTCAGTGCCGTAAATGTGATCCTGCGGCACGATGCCTTCGAGCGCGGAGTGAATTACCTCGACGGGCGCGGCCGACAGAACGTAAAAATCGAAAGCAAATCCGTCCATGCCTTTTTCGAGGATCTGGTAAAGAAGTTTGATATCCCCTTTAAGCCGGATGCGCTTGCCCACCTCGTAAAGATGTTCCTTCCGCACCTTAGCTTTGAACTCCGGGTCGTGAAGCAGCAGGTAGGCGAGCTCCGCACCCTGCTGCACCAGGTTAATCTTTGCCATGCCTTTGGCTTTGCGTTCGAACTCCGCGGTGGGAATGCCGACCAGTTCAGCCAGCACGTAGCCGGAGTCGTTAAAGGTGAGCGTCTGATCGAAGTCGCTTGCGAAAATGTAGCGTTTTAGGGGCTTATCTGCCATAAGACTTAGATTCGCGCTGCACTCGGAGGGCCCATTAAAAGAATATATGGAGATTATATGCGGTCCCGGTTAACACGTCGTTAATAAACCTGCGCTCGAGTGTTGGACCGTGAGTAGCGCAGAGCGGCGTGGCGTACCGGTGCCTTTACTAAATTCGCAGACACGTCCAGAATAGAAGGTCGGCTCGCCATATTTTAGTTGACCGTGAACACGCGAGCGACCGGCAGAGTCAGCCGAAAAAGCTGATAAATCCATAGGAGCATTCATGCCAGTATCCGGAGAACTGATTCGCGCGATGAATTACGTGGAAGACATAACCACCACGTTGCGCCGCATTTGTATCTATATTCCCAACATGAGCACCGAGGAACGTTTGCGCCTCGCAGAGTCTCTGCGTGCGGCCGGCGTAGCCATCAATGCTGCCATTGGCGACCTCGAGAAGGCGGCGCAGTAGTGGCGCAGGTGAAAACCGTTGCCGTGATCGGCGCCGGCATTATGGGGCGCGGCATTGCCCATGCCGCGGCGATCGGCGGCTACCGCACCATTCTCGAAGATCTGCTGCCTGGGGCGCTGCGGCGCGCCGAAAGCGAAATCCGCGCGAATCTCGACAAGGCGGTTGAGTTAGGCAAAGTCACCGCGCCCGATGCCGACGCAGCTTTTGGCCGCTTGGAATACGCAGGCTCGGTGGACGAAGCCGCGCGCGAGGCCGATCTGGCGATTGAGGCCGTTCCCGAGGAGATGGAGTCGAAGATTGAGATTTTCACTCTTCTCGACAAGATCTGCCGTCCGACCACGATTCTGGCGTCGAACACGTCTTCGCTCAGCATCACGGAAATTTCCAGCGTGACTTACCGCGCGAAAAAATGCGTGGGTATGCACTTCTTCAATCCCGTGCATAAGATGAAGCTGCTCGAAGTCGTTCGAGCTTTGGAGACCGACGACGACACGCTCGCGACCGCCGTTGAAGTAGGCAACCGGATGCGGAAAGAAGTGGTTGTGATCAAAGAAGCCCCAGGCTTCATCACCAGCCGCATCAACGCGATGATCGGCAATGAAGCGTTCTACATGCTGCAGGAAGGCATTGCCTCCGCGGCGGATATTGATAAGGCTTTGAAGCTCGGGCTCAACCATCCCATGGGACCCTTTGAACTGGTCGATCTGGTGGGACTCGACACGCGACTGAATATCCTGGAGTATCTGCACAAATCTCTGGGAGAGAAATACCGTCCCGCGCCGCTGCTGGTGCAGTATGTGAAGGCCGGACGCTTGGGGCGGAAGTCCGGGCGCGGCGTTTATGAATATCCGGAGGCGGCTGCGGCAGCAGGAAAACCCGGTTCCTCACCCGGCTTGGCGCCGGGTTCGGAATGACAAGGAATCTGCCATAAGCTCTCGTCTCATTCTCTGGTTGGATCTCGTCCAAAGCTTAGACCCGCTAACTCTGAAACCTTCTCCTGCCCAACTCCCTTGCTCGCAATCAGCACCTGAAAGCTCTCGCCCATGCCTGCGGGTGTTACCAGATGCTTGAGTTGCAGCGCGACCTTCGCCCGTTCTTGCGGCAAGCGGCATTCTTCGAAGGCATCGGCAAACTGATTGGCTTCGCCGATGCCCATCAGGAATTGGGATTGCGTGACAAGCTTGTGTGCCTGCATGCCTTGCCTCTCCGTGGCTGCTGCGAGTGCGGTGAAGTTTACGTCGGCAGTGATGTCCTGCTCACCGGGAGCCTCGTAAGGGTCGGCGCTGATGGAATGCTGGCGAATAGCCTTCAGTGTTCCGCGATGGCGCCCGGCAAGTTGCTCTTCGCGCGTGTAGCCGTAATCGATGGCGATGAAGAATCCGCGCGGGATGTTGGCGGCAATCCGATCCATGAATTGTTTCGCAGCGAGATGCGCTTCGATGCGTTCGAGGGCTTCGGGATGAACGGAATAGCGGTCGAGGAATTCCAGTTCCTCCGGCGAAGCCTGCGCCCAGGTTTCAACGAAGCGGCCATCGCGCGCATCAATGCGAAGGGATCCTTTCGTGCTCAGAACTTCCACCGGGAAGGCGTCGAAGAATTCGTTGGCGAAGACGATAGTGGGAACCTCGGGAGCTAAAGCCCCCTGTTTTTGGCTTCTGTTCGGCACGACTGAAGTCGTGCCCTTCCCGATCTGTTCTGCGCTGAGGATCTCGGTGCTCTTGACGCACACGGCTTTCCCCGATTTGATACGATCCGCAAGAGTCTCGTTGAGTCGCGCGCGCAGGGCGGGCGAACTTTCTACCAGAACATACCGAAGCGCGTAGAAGAAATCCGGAAACTTCTTTTCAGACCAGTCCAGAACATCCTGTGCGAACAAGCCACGGCCGGGGCCGAATTCGATCAGGTCGATGTGCTCTGATGAGCCCAGTGCGCGCCACATTTCCTCGAACTGACGCGCCAGAAGGCGGCCGAAGACTTTGTGTACATCGCTCGAGGTGTAGAAGTCGCCAGCCTTGCCCAATTGTTCTGCGTTTCGCGAGTAATAGCCATGCTCAAGATCGTAAAGGCAGAGTTCCATGTAACGGGAAAAAGGAATGGGGCCGCGCTCGCGGATTTCCTGCTCGATCTTCTGGCGCAGAGTTGGCATCGCTCGGCGATTCAAGTCGAACTTGGGAGGAAATGCGGTTGCCTATTTCTTCGCATTAGCGGGTCCAGCAGAGTATTGGCCGATCGCTTTTTTCACATCATTCACTAGATTCGTCATCGCGTCGTTATAGTTCTTCTCGCCGGTGGCCGGCCGATTTGCTCCCTGCACACGCTCAGCGAACCACCAGAGGACGGCTTGCGTCTTGGGATCGCGCACAGTCAAATCAAGATACGCCAACCGAACACTACTTTGCACCATGGCGTTTCCCAGCGTTGGCCGGTCAGCTAAGTTTATTTCAAAAATCAAATCGGCGTCCGCAGGGGCGGGGACCAACTCGTAATATCCCCAGCTCTTTAGCGAGGCGTAAAACTGGTTGTATGGGCGGTAGGGATCGTCTTCGGCGTTGCGCGGAGAGAGAAATAATGCTCCTGGCACATTCGAAATGAAGACCTTCTTGCCAGCCAGAAGCTGTGATGGCAGTGGTGCAGGGGGCAGCGGACTCTGACCAACTTGCTGCGCCCAGAGGGATAGCCCTGTGGTCAGGATCACGGCTAATGTCATATGGAGCGTGGACGATTCGAATATCCTCATGACTTTGTCCTTCTTAAATCAAGATTGGAGCGGACTTCCCGAGAGTGAGAACCTCACAGAGCCTTAATCCGCGTCGCCTGACGAATATAACTCCAAACGAAAACCAGAGTTGTTGCGAAACACGCTGCTTCTGTCGAGATTACTCTTCTTTACAGACCTTGCTCCCGCCTGTCAGCGCGGTCCTGCGGGGTGCGGATAAACATTTCGACGAAGTAGTCGTGTAATGCGTCATAGAGTTGGCGCTGGAAGCTCCATTCAAACTGCGGATGGTCGAGGTCGCGAGGATGCATTTCGAGATAATAAGTGTGCATGGGAATAGAAGAGTCTTTGAACTGAATGATCAGCTCGACGCCTTCACCTTTGGAGCGTGCCGAGAAATTCAGCAGCGGATGCTCGTAGAGTCGGAGTTGAGCGAGAACCCGGTCGAGGCGCGCGGCAGCGGTTTCAGGCACAAAGGAGATTGTATCGCCTAAGCGAGGTGAGCCTGGTGCAGCCTCGAGTTTGCAGTATCTTTAGCCGAGTCCGCGCCTTGCCCGATTTCGTAACAAATCGAAAAAATGATTGCCAACAAAACCTGGGAGTACGTACAGTAATCCTGTACAATGTAGATAGAGACAAAATATGACAGAAACTACATACACCAACCTGCGCCAGAGTCTCGCTTCTGTCCTTGATCGTGTGGCCGATGACCGTGAAATCGTGATCGTCGTGCGCAAGGGAGAAAGGAAAGTCGCCATGGTTCCGGCCGATGAATTGGCCGGGCTGATCGAGACGGCACACCTTTTGCGGTCACCCAAGAATGCGCAGCGTTTGCTCACCGCGATGCGTCGGGCGATAGGTAGAAAGGGCAGGCCGGAACCACTCGAAAAACTCCGCCGGGAGATGGGACTTGCTGCGCAGCGTTGAACGCGAAGCCATCTTTCATACTGAGTTTCGCCAAGACCTGCGCTATTGGGTAGAAACAGATCGCAAAGTTGCCCTTCGCGCCTTCGATCTGATCGAAGTTGTTCTGCGCGATCCGTTTGCCGGCATCGGGAAGCCTGAGCCATTGAAGTACCTCCTGGCGGGTTGCTGGTCGCGCAGGATCACGCAGGAACACCGTCTGGTATATCGCGTAAGCGAACGGCGGATCGATTTTCTGCAGGCGCGGTACCACTACTGAGTGGGAGCTCTACCGGAAGTCGCTTGCGCTTGGTGAGGGCGGACGCCCCCGCGACAGCCGGCGGGACGTCGGCGCTACTCATACCGTAGCGCCTCGATCGGGTTCAACCGCGCAGCCTTGATTGCAGGCAGCATGCCGCTGATGATGCCGACGAAGCTGAGAATGCTCGTCGACCAGATCAGCGTCGCGAAGTCGATGTATAAGTGAATATCGCCTTCGCTGGCGTTTTCTTCAAAGGCGCTCCACAACGTGAGCGAACCTACGCTCCAGGAAACGAAATACGCTAGCAACACCCCCAAAAGGCCGCCCAGAGCGGTGATCACCAGAGCTTCGGTCAGAAACTGGAACAGGATGTGCCAGCGATGCGCGCCCAAAGCCTTTTCCACGCCAATCTCGCGCGTGCGCTGCGACACCGAAACCAGCATAATGTTCATCAGACCCACGCCGCCGATACCCAGAGTCAGCAGGCCGATAAAGCCGAGCAGGATTTTGATTCCGGTGCTGATCACTTGCAGATCGAGCAAGTCCGCAAAAACGTCGAAGACGAATATCGCGCGGCGATCCTTGGGATCGAAGTTGTGGTGGAAGCCCATCGAGTTCCGCACCGCCGTTACGACCTTGTCGTGGTCTCCCTCGTATTCCATCACGATGGAATTCAGGTAATAAGGATTGACGAGGTCGCTCATCGCACTGAACGGAATATAGACGTGGCCGTTGATGTTGTCGTCGCCGTTCTGCACCTGATGCCTCATCATTCCGATGACCTGGTAGGAAATGCCGTCGAGGCGAATAGTTTCGCCGAGAGCATTCTGGCCCGAGAAAAGCTTTTTCCGTACGTCTGAGCCGATGATGGCGACGCGAGTGTGAGTAAAGTCGTCAGACTCGCTGAAGAAAGTGCCTTCTTCGGCATCCAGACGGCGCATCCGTCCATAGGAGGCGTAAACTCCGCTAACGCCGTAGGTGGCGCTGCGCGTGCCATACGCCACGAGCGTCTGTTTGGCGACCTCGGGAGAAACGTGCTTGAGCAACGGCACTTCGTCGCGGATGTAGTCGAGATCGTCGGTGGTCAACCTGACCGGAGTGCCCGCTTTGGTGCCTCCCGCCTGCAATTCAGTGCGGCCCGGGAAGATGAAAACCAGATTCGTGCCGAACGAGCGGAACGCCACCCAAAGGCCGCGCTCGAAACCAGATCCGTAGGCCAGCAAAAGCACGACGGTGGCGATTCCCCAGGCCATGCCGAGCATGGTCAGCACGCTGCGACGGCGGTTGTGCCGGAGCGCGTTGTAGGCCTGGTTGGCGAGATCGACGATCATTTATTTACTAGCTCCTAGCTTCTAGCTCCTAGCTTTTACAACGAATCAACTCTTGTCATCCCGAGCGAAGCGAGGAATCCTGGTTCTTGCTTGCGCCGCCAACTCGTCTGGCGTCGGCAAACACCAGGATCCCTCGCGTTGCTCGGGATGACAATCGTGGTTGGATAGTGGCATCGTAATTAGGTGGCATCGTCATGAGTGGCTCCTTACTCTTGCCGCAACGCTTCCACCGGCTCCATCAGTGCAGCTTTCCGTGCGGGATAAAGGCCGGCGGAAATTCCAGCGATGGCCAGCGATCCGATTGCCGCCAGCGCCGACGCCGGAATGATTCGCGGCGTATCGAAACCCTCTGGCGCTGGCAACATCGCCAGCAGCGTGACAAAGCCCGTAGCCAGAGCCAATCCAATCCCGCCGCTGAAGGCAGTCAGAAAAGCTCCCTCTACAAAAAATTGCGTAAGAATATTCTTGTGGGTTGCGCCCAGTGCCTTGCGCAAGCCGATTTCCTTGGTGCGTTCGCTTACCGAGACCAGCATGATGTTGACGATACCGATCGCACCAAGTCCCAGAGTCACGACGCCGACCACGCCTAGAAACCAATCCATCGCGTCGAAAATCTTGCTCACGCGCTGCATATTTTCGATGGTGTCCCAGTCTTCAAACGCGTCTTCCAGTTTAGGGTCGAAGCCGTGGCGTGCAGCGATGATCTGGTGAATCTCGTTCTTCGCCTCGGTGTGCAGGTCTTTGCGGATGGGCGTGTAGTTGATAAAAGAAATGGCATCCTCGGAATTTGCCTTGGTCAGGCGAAACAAGTTGCGCATAGTTTCGATGGGAATGAAGATGCGCGAGTTGGTGCCATTATTGCCGTCGCGTCCAACTTTATCGACCACGCCGATCACGTCAAAACTGATTCCATTCAGAAGAATCGTGGAACCGACGGCGGGGCGTCCGGGGAACATGTTCTTCAGCATCTCCCATCCCACGACGGCCACGCGGCGGCGCTCGGTGTTGTCTTCGTCGTTGAACCAGCGGCCGGGACGGATGGGCACATTGCGAATCTGGTTGTAATCGGTAGCCACGCCGAAGACCTGGCCGTTGGTGGAGCCGTAGTCGCTGACGGCGCGAATGTCTTCGCGATTCAGCACCGGAGACACCGCGCCCACGAACTTCGCCTGCTGGCGAACGGCGGAATAGTCGGCATAGGTGAAGTAATAAGTCAGCCCGGATTGCGTGCTGCCCTCGACCGCCGGGATGCGTCCGGGAAACATGAACATTATGTTTTGTCCCAGCGTAGCGAGCTGTTTTTCCTGGCCGCTGCGAAAGCCTTCCCCCAACCCCACAAGAAGCAGCAGCGAGCCCACGCCCCAGGCGATTCCAAACATGGTGAGGAAGGAGCGCAGCTTGTGCGCCCACAGCGTGGAGAGCGATTGCCGTATGATGTCGAGAAGTATTCGCATGAAGTACACCCCCACGCTTCCGGGGAGGCTGCGTGGGGGTCCCGGGCGACGTTCAGGCGAGGGGTCTCAATCCCGCCTAACTATCTACTCTTTAGTACGCGCCCGCATCCTGCAAAGTTCCACTACCTTGATTGCTTCTTTAGACGACCGGAAGGCGAAAAAGTTATCTGCGGGATTTATTGGGGGGTGCGTGCGGTTTGCAGACTGGCGCGGCGGAATGGCTTGTTCTGAGCCGTCAGAATTCGAAATATCCAGCGGCGCGTGCTGAGGGTTGCGGGCCGTCGGTGCCGGTCGCCGGCAGCAATCCTAAGACGCCACTCAGACTCTCCCATGCAGCCTGGTTCAACGCTGGGTCTGAACCGACGAGGTCGCGAATCATATCCCAGGCGGCCATGTTGAGCGCCCCCTCGGGCGGCGGTCCCATAGCGAGCGAGACTGCGCATTGCGGACAGAAAGAGATGCGATGCGCCGCCGACTTCTGCCGCGGCCTTATTCCCACCGTCTGAGCGAACATATACAGCGCAACGGATTTATGCCCCGGTTCGAGTTCGCGATTGCAGCGAAGGCAATGCATGTTCTCCAAGAGCTTCTCCTGGCGGCGGATTGCGGATGATGAAAGTAAATACTGTCTTCGCGGCCAGTGAGATGCAAGTATGTAGAAAGATACGGGCGAGACTCTCATGATCGCCATGACAAACTTTCGCCAGTCGAGAACCAAGTTGTGATCTAGGCAGAAGCGGATGCAATCATGCACTCTGATGCGATGAGTAACAATAGCGGGAATGCTCGGAATTTGCAGTTGGTTGGCGTCCGTTCCACGACTCACACGCGCCGGTCGTCGGACAGGTTCGTTCGATTGTCGCAACTCCGCAAATTGAGCGAATGCGAACAGGTGGCCGCGGTTTGCTACCGGATGCGGGACACTACGATCGAGTTCCTGCTGGTTCGCACCCGCGGCGCCGGCCGCTGGACTTTTCCCAAGGGCAGCGCGGAACCAGGGCTCACGCATGCGCAGGCTGCGGCGTTGGAAGCGTTCGAGGAAGCGGGAGTTCATGGCCGCATCGAAGAAGGTTCGTTCGCGAGCTATCGCCGCAGGCCGATCGAGGGGAAGGATCGTACTTCGAGATCTAGCGGGAAGCGAGTTGCCGTCAGTGCTTTTCTCTGCGAGGTGTTGCGCCTCAGTCCGCCGCAGGAGTCGAAGCGAGACCGCACTTGGTTTTCTGCCGAGGAAGCGCAGAGGAGATTGCGCCAGGGGCGTGAAAATGCTGACGGGGCAGAGTTCGCGCGCGTGATCAACCGGGCAGTAGCCCGCATTCAGCAAATGCCCGGCAGGATCGGAGTCGTAAACGACGCTGCGCTGGCCGATACCCCGCAACAGAATCGACTACGACTGAGCACCCTCCAAAAAGATTCGCTGCAGAAAGTGCAGGTCGATTTTGCCGAAGCTTATGGCTCTGAGCGAGTACTCACTCCGCACATCCGCCGCCAGTCCCGCGACACGCGCCTTTCCGCGGCCTCTATCATCGACGTTCATTCCCGCGAGGTCCCGCCGTGTGAGATTCTGGAATTCGACCGGACGCGGGAGAAGAAATCCAAAGCTCTAGTAGCCGGTTCAAAAATCGGCTGACCGATCTCGTCCGCCTCAACCTCTATTCTTTGTTCTTGGGCCGCTCGTAGGCCTTGGCCAGATACTTGCGCGCTTCTTCGAGAGCGGCGAACGTGTCGTCGTTGGTCTGAATGGCCTGCCGGTACTCATTGATGGCGCGCTCGCGCTGACCGGTAACGTCGAAGATCTTGCCGAGCTGGATATGGCTCCAAACCTCCGTCCAGCGCGGTTCGCCGTTGCCGTTGATGGAAGATCGATAAGAGTTCGCCGCAGCCTGATAGTTCCTCTGCAGGAAGAAAATTTCCGCGATGCGGTAGTGAGCCAGGGAGCTGTTCTTGTTCTGGTCAAGCGCTTTATTGAACTCGCCGAGCGCTCCCGACAGGTCGCCCTGCTGCTGCAGCGCCATACCGCGCAGAATCGAAGAACGCAGCTTCACGTCGGAATTATTGGTGAGTACGTGATGGTCGGGATCAACGACGATGCGCCGCGGCCGTCCGAAGGTTTCGATGGCGAACGGTGAGCTGGTGCCGACTACATCAAGCCTCTTGTCTTCTGTTTTGCCGTCGGTGTCAATGCGCAGATCGACGGGCATGCGGAAAAGATCGAGATCCTGAGAGATCTCACCCGTCACGCGGAAGCCCGGGCTCTTCGCGTCTTTCGACGCGGCCCCGCCCAGACGATAGACCGAGTACTTCACCTTAAATTCCGGAGCGCCGGTGGAATCGAGCCATTGGGAAAAGAACCATGTGAGTTGATCGCCGTAATATTTCTCGGCAATGGCTTTGAAGTCGTCCATGGTGGCCGATTTGCCGGCGTAAGTCTCGGCAAACTCGCGCATGGCCTTGAGATACTTTTCCTGGCCCAGCACCCAGCGCAGCATGTGCAAGATCATCGCGCCTTTGTCGGTGACGAGCGACTGAAATTCGGTGGAGAAAGAGTCGAGCTTGCTGACACTCGAGAGCGGAACGGTATCGTAGGCCAGCGCGCCCACCGACATGTCTTTTACTGCTTCCTCAAGGCCGGCTGCGCCCGCCGCGCTTTCCACATACATGGCTTCGGAATAGCGGGAAAATCCATCGACCAGCCACCAATCATCTTTTGTAGCCGGACTAACCGAAGCACCCCACCATTGATGCGCGATCGCATTGGCCAACAGCCGGTAATTAGTTTTCTCAGTAATCGAAGGGCTGGCGATGCCGGCTATCTCTGGACCCCAGGCGTAGGGAACCGTGTCGCCCGGCAGCTCCACCACGTTTAGCTTTTGCGATAGCGGAGTTCCGTACAGCGTGATGAAGTAAGTAAATTCCTGCACCGCGGTGGTCGTGTATTCGGGAGCCAGCGCCTGATGGGTCGGCTTGAAATAAACGTGCAGGTCCATTCCGGCTTCGTCGCTCTTGTATTCCTTGAAGCTGCCCACGACGATGGTGCCGGGGAAACTCGGCTTCGTATAGGCGAACGTAAATGTCTTGGTAGGGAGGCCGTTGGTGTTGGGTTTTTTCGAAGGCGGATTATCGGAAGTCGTGGCCTTTCCACTTCCAATCACAAGCATGTGCGAAGGAACAGTCACGCTGATGGTCGAAGTAAAGCGGTTCATTCCGTAACCACTCACTGGGAACCAGCGCCCGGCATACAGCAGATAGCTCGTGTCGTCGCCAACATAGGCCAGCTTAAGGCCGGGAACCGGGCTGTCGTCGGCGGTTTCGAGCTGGCCTTCGTATTCGAAGGTGAGTGTTGTGGAGGCGTCCCTGGCAAGTCCTGCAGGCAACGGTACGCGGATGGTCGAATCCTGCGTGACGCGCTCGGCGGAGAGCGGCTGGTTCTGGTCGTCCAGAACCCGGGTAACGCGCAGGTTGTTGTGCAGCTCGAAGACGGCGACGCTGATATCCTGAAGCGCGGTGAACTTTACCTTCGCCCGCGCCGAAATCTGATGCAGATGAGGCGTGAGTTCAACCTCGATCTGGTAATCGTCCACGCGCAGGTGCGTCTTCTCGGCAGCCCGCGACGGGATCGCGACCAAAGCCAATAGCAGCAGGGTAAGGGAACTCGACAGGACGCTCGGGACGCGCCGAAGGCGAATCAGCATTAAGGAGAGTCTCCGGAAATGGCTAACCATTCCCTATGATGAAGATTCTCACCTAAAAGATGCTGGGAGCACAAGGCTTAGCGGTTTTTTGAAGATGCCGGATTTCCCGCGCTGCCCGTCAAATGCCACGAATCAGAGATGTCTCCAGACCCCCGAGTGACAGGAAGTGTCAAAGCTCGACGACACATTCTGCCACCAGCGGCGTGGAGAAAACTTCGGGTCGGAACCATAGTTTGCCCTCGTACTGAAAACAAGCGGAGTAGCCGGAACTCAGACCCGAACCGACGTAACCAGGGGTTTGGTCTTGCAGGTGCCAATATCAATCCCGACTGGGCACAAAATCATCACCATGACCAGCATGAAATCGAATTCAAAGACAAGGGGAAATAAAGAGATGCGGAAACAACAGAAGGGTTTCTCACTGATTGAGCTGCTGATCGTGGTTGCCATCATCCTGATCATCGCAGCTATCGCCATTCCTAACCTTATGCGCGCCCGTATGGCGGCCAACGATTCGTCTGCGGCTGCTTCCGAGCACACCA
>PLDC01000012.1 GCA_003134995.1 Acidobacteriaceae bacterium
TAACAGCGGACTCCGCATTATTAGCGTTATGCGGTGCACAGCATAAGGCCAATTCCGGCACGGAGAGTAGTTCTAGACTGTCTGGCTTAGGCGGAGAAATCAATCGGGTTGAATCCGTAGATGAGGCTAAATTGGCAAGATGAATTACATTTAAAGGTCCACATTCGGGAGGGCGATCAAGAATGGGGTGGTTCTTCTGGTTTTTCTTCGTCTCGGGATTCTGCAGCGTCCTGTGCGAACTCATCTGGCTGCGGCTGGCGATGGCGCAGTTTGGAGTGACCACGGCGCTGACCTCGATCGTTTTGTCGGTATTCATGGCTGGCCTTGGGTTGGGGTCGTGGCTAGCGGGCGCGCTGGTGCGCAGGTGTGGCGATCACATCAAGTTCCCTCCCCTGCGACTGTATGGGCTGCTGGAACTGATGATCGGGTTGTCAGCTTTGGTGGTTCCGGCGGAACTGGTCTGGGGACATCGTTTGCTCGAGAGTCTGGCGGATCGCGCGGCAGTCTCGTCGGTCGCGTACTACGTGATCGCGGGGCTATGGCTGGGGGCGACGATGATTCCGTTTTGCGCCTGCATGGGCGGAACAATTCCTGTGGCGATGTTCGCAATCCGCAAACGGCAGCAGGGCGATCAGCGGTCCTTCAGTTTTCTTTATCTGGCAAATGTGCTGGGTGCGGTGCTGGGTTCATTTCTGCCGTTGCTGCTTATCGAGCCTTACGGCTTTCATCACACGCTGCTGATAGGCGCGGCTTTGAATGCGCTGATCGCGGTTTCGGCTTTTGTGGTGTCGTTGGTGTCTCGTACGGCCCCGCCTCGTACTTCTAACTCATCTTCTTCGAGTGCGTCTCCGGCGACCGCGGGCGCCATCGAGAGCAATCGAGGTGTACTGATTCTTCTGTTCACCACTGGACTGGCCACGATGGGGATGGAGTTGATCTGGATTCGACTGTTCACTCCTTACATCGGGCCAGTGGTCTATTCGTTTGGAATGATTCTGGTGGCATATTTGCTGGCCACGTATACAGGATCACAGATTTATCGCTATTGGAGCCGCACGCGAAAGCACGAAAGCCGGCTGACATGGATATCTCTGTCTCTGCTGGCAGTGCTACCACTTCTGACTGCGGACGTGCGCGTCCCAATACATCTCGTGGCGCGAGTGTTCATAGGCGTGATGCCATTTGCCGGAATGATCGGCTTCCTCACGCCCATGCTGGTGGACCGATGGTCGGGAGGCGATCCAGATCGCGCGGGCCGAGCTTATGCGGTCAACGTAGTGGGGTGCATCGTGGGTCCGCTGGTCTGCGGATTTTTGTTGCTGCCGCTGGTGGGCGAGCGCTGGTCAGTGCTGTTGCTGGCACTGCCGTGGTTTGCCATGGCCTTTACCGGGCGCGGGGCGAGCGTGCAGAAATTCAGCCGGGCGGCAGCTTACGCTATTCTCCTCGCGGCGCTCGGTGTGCTGCTGGCGAGTAAGGACTTTGAAACTCAGTTTCCGGTTCGAAGAGTTCTGCGCGATTCCACCGCAACCGTAATTGCGGAGGGGGAAGGCATGGACCGGCGACTGCTGGTGAATGGCATGGGGATGACCAAGCTGAATCCCATCACCAAGATGATGGCGCATCTCACGCTGTCCTCGCTGGATCACACACCCCATGATGTGCTGATTATTTGTTTTGGCATGGGAACCACGTTCCGCTCGGCGCTGACATGGGATGTTTCGACCACGGCCGTCGAACTGGTGCCGAGCGTGCCGAAACTCTTCAGCTACTATCACGCGGATGCGGACGAAGTGACTCAATCTCCATTGGCGCATGTGGTGATCGACGATGGCCGGCGGTTTCTCGAACGAATGCCCGCCAAGTACGATGCAATTCTCGTCGACCCTCCGCCGCCCGTGCAGACGGCTGGCTCGAGCTTGCTTTATTCGCAGGAATTTTATGCGGTTGCCAAGCAGCGGTTGGTGCCGGGCGGAATCCTGCAGCAATGGCTGCCCGAGGCTGATGCGTCCACGCAAGCGGCGGCGGCGAAAGCAATCAAGAATTCTTTTGCTTACGTGCGCGTGTTTCCTGGGATTCAAGGATGGGGCTGGCATTTCCTGGCAAGCGATCGTCCCATTCCAAAGCGAACCGCAGCAGAATTAGTGGAACGCATGCCGGCGCGATCAGCCTCCGACATGATCGAATGGGGACCGGCGGCCTCCGCGGAAGATCAACTAAGTCTGATTCTTTCTCACGAGTCTTCTTCCGACGCCGTGATTGCGCTCTCACCAGCTACGTCTACGCTGGTGGACGACCGTCCGATCAATGAATTCTTCTTACTGCGAACGCCTTTCGATCAGTTGATGGCGATGGAATAAAAACAGTGGTCAGTGGCTAGTGGTCAGTGGTCAACGGTCAGCAAGAGCGTAGGGGTTTTACTGGCCACTGACCACTGATCACCGACCACTGCCCTTCAAACGAAGCCCTTCTTCTTCCACACTTCCCAATCAGAGCGAACCGGATCGAGCATGGCTTCGGCGGCGTGGTGCAGCCACCTGGGCTTCTGTTTTGCGAGATGGCGGAGGACGAGTTTGCGGGCGGGCAGCGATCCGAGGTGAATGTTCGCGGTTTCCCAACCCATGGCGTGCAGCAGACGGAGTTCGGTATCGGGCGCGCGCAGCGATGCCAGTTCGATGCGGGAGCAGTGCGGACCGAGACGGCGCACGATCCAGCGTCCGCGCAGTTGAACGAAGGGATCTGGGCACCGAACGGCGCGGTTGATGATGGTCTGATACAGAATTTCGGTGGGACCATCGTTCTTCTTTGAATCAAGAGTCTGAGCCCAGTGCGAGGAAGACGGAACCAGTGCCTTGGCTTCGCGGGCGATGCGTCCACCGTGCCAATCGGCAATGGCTACGTAGCGCGAGTGGCCAAGACTACCGAGTCCGGCCGTGCGGTGAGTGAGACGAAACGGAATGCCCGGTGCGGGCATGAGGTGCTGCAGAGCATCGATGGCGCTGACTGGACATTCAGTTTTCAAAGTAGGGAGTGCGTCAATCTTCTGCCAGAAGCGCACCGGATCTCTGAGTTCGCCTTCGGCGATTCTGCGCAGCCACTCATGTTTTTCTCCGAGGACGTAGGGGCAGCCTTTCTCCTGCATGGCTTCGCAGTAGCCCTCTAGCATCGTGCCGCAGATGTCTTCTCGCTTAAGTGGAAGACGACCGGCCTCGACAGCTAAATGCGCGCTGACTGCAAGACGCACCAGATCGATGGTGTAGGCCATGGGCCACGCTTCGTCGAAGTCATTGACGCCCCAGATCAGGCGGCCTTCGATGTCGCGCCAGGTTCCGAAATTTTCTACGTGAAGATCGCCCACGGCAAGCACATGCGGGGCGCGCGCCAGCTCAGGACAGACTTCAGGCCAGATTTGCGCCCAGCGATAATAAGTGGCGCGGAGGAACATGAAGACGTCAGCCTTCATGTTGGCGTGCTTCAGGCGAAGGTCTTTCTGGTCAACCGGAGTACGTTTCGCCAGCCATGCTTCGAACTGGCGGGTCGCTTTGACTACGTTCATGCGGGCAACAATAGCGGTGCGGGAATGGGAAGTCAAATGGCGAAAGCTTTCGCCACGGAGGCACGGAGACACTGAGAAACCAGCGGACGAAACGAGAAGAATCAGGAAAAAGTGTCGGGGGGGTTCTCCGCGCCTCTATGTCTCCGCGGTGAAATGAGAACCGGCGCAACAGCCGAACTCGTAAGTCCAGACCTTGCGCCGGTTTGCGCGCCCAGAGGCGCAAGCTTAATTGAAATAGGCTGCGTTAGCTTCGATAAAGCGCTTCTTGTCCTCAGGAACATCGTCGACCGCGAGAATTGAATCCGAAGTGCACGCTGGGACGCAGGCGCCGCAGTCAATGCACTCGGCCGGATCGACGAAGAATTGGGTCGCCGTCTCGAAGCCCGGCTCGTCCTGCTTGGGATGAATGCAGTCGGTGGGGCAAACATCAACGCAGACGGAATCTTTGATGCAGGAATCGGTGATTACGTAAGCCATATGAAAATCTCCCAGATGAAGTTCGATCTTTTGTTTCGATGGAGTCAGCATATGTGCGTAGTGAGTATGCGTCGGTGACGGAGATCACAAGTCCGTGTGCGGCGCGGCCAAGCGGCACATGCGAGAGCAAGACAACATCGAGTTGTATTTATGATAATGGTCACGCGGAACAGTGACGGCGGTCACGGAAATGAGAGTTCTCTCATGGCAGAATGTCCCCATTGAACTAGAGCATTATTAGTTAAAGATCGCCCGGCTCCAACCCACAGAACCCCACAGAGCCGTTACCCCAGACGGCAGGGGCCGGGCGCCTCAAATCCTGGAAAAGATGGCCCTCCCCCCACCTCCCTTTTCCCAACCTGTGGCGGCAGGTCCGTTGCGCCCCGTCTTCCCTCGAACAACTGAACTGGATGCGCGCCCTTTGTGTCGCGGCTGACACGGTGTGCTCTGCAGGGCCAGTCTGCGGTCCGCAAAATTCCAGCTAACTCATTTGGATTCAATCGCGCGAGGTTTGGTGTTCGCCCTGCCCTATAGGTATGCGCGGGAGGCGAGCGATGAAACCAGCAAGCAAAATAACAACGAGCAGGCAGATGACGCGACGGCTAATTGCGGTGCTTGTATTGGCGATGTCAGGTTCCTGCCTTGCCCAGAATTCCTCGTCGCAAAATGCCCCGAAAGAATCTGCGGGGCAGCGCGCGCGCCGGATCGTGCTGGTCAGCATTCCTGACCGGAGGCTGGCGGTGATGGAGGACGGGAATGTGTTGGCGTACTTTCCGGTGGCCGTGGGCGCCGAGGTGAGTCCGAGCCCGACCGGGGAGTTTGAGATTGTGAATCGAGTTTCAAATCCCGCTTATTACCACGCAGGCACGGTGATGGCAGCGAGCGAGCACAGCCCTGTGGGCACGCGATGGATCGGGCTGAACCTGAAGGGATACGGAATTCATGGGACGAATGCGCCAGGTTCGATTGGGCGGGCTGCGTCGCATGGATGCATCCGGCTGAGGAATCGGGACGTGGAACGGCTGTTCGCGATGCTGAGGGTGGGCGATGCGGTATCGATTCGCGGCGAACGCGACGATGAGATTGCGGAGGTCTTCGGCGGAGTGCAAGTGGCAACGGCAGACGTGGCAGCTGAAACGAGTGGGCAGTAGTTGGATGAGGACAAAGCACTATCGCGGAGATCGCTGAGAACAGCCGCGGAGATCGCCGAGTAACTCTTGGGTTTCGGGTTTCTATCGAAGTTTTTCTTGGGGAGGACATTATGCAAATGCTAATCACGTTCATGGCGGTGGTGGCGGGCCTGATTTTTTCGGTGGCGGTGGCATTGCTGGCGGAGGAACTAATTTTCGGTCAGGTGTTCCGGCTGTTCTTTTCACGGCAACCCGTCCGGATGAATGTACGGCAGACGGCACCGCTGAAAACCGGGCAGAAGAACTGAGGCGCAAAGGAGAACTACGATGCTGGCACTGAGGTATTTGCTGATTACCGGCGGCCTGTCGATGATGATCGCGGCCATATGCATTCTCACCTACGATTTGTATCGCGAAATGTTGTACCGGCGGGCGCTGGAAACCCCGGGAGGCGCAGCCCAGGCCGTGCCCGTCGCGATTCGCTGGCGGACTTCGCTGGCGCTTGTGATGCTGGCTTGGGGACCGCTGCTGATAGCGTTCAGCATTGTGGTGGTGCCAAGCGGCACCGCCGGCGTGCGCGTGAGCCAGATGAGCGGAACGGAGCCGGGAACGCTGTACCCGGGAGCGCATCTGGTGATGCCTCTGATAGAAGACGTAGCGCTTTTCGATACGCGGGATCAAGTCTTCACTACCGGCGGTTCTGAAGATCGAAAGCCTACTGCGACCGGTCTTCCCAAGAAGCCGCAACTTCTCGATGTGCAGGCCAAAGAGGGTCTGACGTTGGGGCTCGCGATCACTGTGCGATACCGGCTCGATGCGAAGAAACTGGATTACATTCAGGGAAATCTGCCGCGTCCTGTGGAAGAGGAAATCGTTCCGCCTACGGTGGCTAGCGTGTGGCGCGAGATTGTTCCCAACTATACGGTGCGCGATGTGTTTTCTGCGAAGCGCGAAGAAGTGCGGCAACGGGCCGCGGGGCTGATTACCCAGAAGCTGGCGGCCGATGGAATCGTGGTCAAAGAGGTGATGCTGCGAGATATCCAACTGCCGCCGGAATACGCAAAAGGACTTGAGGCCCTACTGCTGAAAGAGCAGGAAAACGATCGCATGGGCGTAGAGACGGAGTTGAAAGGCAAGGAAGTGCGAATTGCCGAACTGGAGGCCGAAGCCGCAAAAGTGCAGCAAGTGAAACAGGCCGAGGGCCAGGCTCAAGTGCGCGTGCTGCAGGCAAAAGGCGAGGCGGACGCGATGCAATACACCTTACCGCTAAAGCAGAAGCAGATCGAGCAGAGCCGGCTCGAGGCGCAGGCGCGGAAAGAAGCGACCATCCAGAACGCTGAGGCGGAAGCACAGGCCAAAGAGATCGACAGCAAGGCTGAAGGCGAACGCAGGAAACTGCTGGCCGATGCGGAGGCGCAGGCCAAAGTGATGGACAGCAAAGCCGAAGGCGAACGTCGCAGATTGCTGGCGGATGCCGAGGCGGATCGCATCCGCGTCACCGCCGTCGCCGACGCGGAACGACTGCACAGCGAGGCGGCGATTTTGAGAGACAATCCTCTGCTGATTAATAAAATCGTGGCAGAACGGCTGTCGGACAAGCTGCAGATCATGATGGTTCCGGCGGATGGAAAATTCTTCTTCGCTAACGATGTTTTGCGAGGCATGGATTTGGCTAGCCAGGGCAAGCAGCCGGAACAGCGAAGATAACGGTGTATGGTGGCCAACGTTTCATTTATCCACTAGTGGTGCGGCGCGGCTGAAAAGCCGCGCCTTTCATTTACCGGCGAAACTTCGGGTGAGATATCATGCAGACGATTCCCTGGCATAGTTCAGAGCCAAGTCCGGTCGGGAAAAGAAATGCGATGACGTTTCGCCGCAAACTGCTGGTCGTGTTCGCGCTGACTGTGTTTCTGTCAGTGGCGGCGGTGGCATTGCTGGTCTCGGAAGTGACGCGTCGCGCCTTCGATCGAAGCGAGGACGAAAGAACGGCGGCGCTGGTGACGCAGTTTCGGCGCGAGTTCAACCGGCAGGGCGAAGACGTAGCGCGGCGGGTAGAGGCGATTGCGACGTCGGAAGAAGCCAGCCGCATGGCATTGAAGTTGAACCGGCCGCAAGCGGATTCCGGTCCGTATTTCGAGCTGGCGAAAACGACCGCCGAGAATAATCATCTCGACTTTCTCGAGTTTGTGGAAAGCGAAGGGACAATCATTTCTTCGGCGCAGTGGCCGGCCAAGTTTGGCTATTCCGACGACGCAGTTGGCAGCTTCCCTGCCGAGGTTGACCGCGGAGCATTTTTGAAACAGGAGGAACTGCAGGATCAAACGGCACTGGGATTGTTTGCCGTGCGTGCGACGCGTGTCGGAGAACGTCCTCTCTATGTAATCGGCGGACGCCGTCTGGATAAAACTTTTCTTGCCGGGCTGGATATGCCGGCGGGCATGCGGGCATTGCTATACGAGAATCGCGGTGATCATTTTGCGGGAAGTTTACTGACTGATCCTTCCACGACACCTTCTGACAAAGCACGGTCACCCGAGAAGCTGCAGCCCCTGATCGATGCAGTCCGAAAGTATGGCCAGGAGATGACTGAAGTAGTGCACTGGTCGGACGATCAGGTCGAGGATGAAGTGTTTCATGCGGTCCCGCTGCTGGGGGCGGGCGCGGAGAAACATCGTCCGCTGCTGGCTATTCTGCTGATCGGCAATTCGCGTCGAACTTATGTCGAGTTGAAGCGTCACATTCGCTCGGCGGCGTTGCTTGTGGGAGGCAGCGGAATTTTCCTGGCAATTCTCCTGAGCAGTTGGGCCGCGGCAAGAGTGACACGCCCTGTCGAGCAGTTGGCGCACGCCGCACAGGAAGTTGCTGCCGGAAATTGGAACGTCCGAGTCGATGTATTGGGTGACGATGAGCTGGGGCAATTGGCCGACTCCTTTAATCGAATGACCACTGAGTTGCTGGGGCAAAGAGAACGGCTGCTGCAGACCGAGCGGGTTGCGGCCTGGCGCGAGTTAGCGCGGCGACTGGCGCACGAATTGAAGAATCCGCTGTTTCCGCTGCAGCTTACGGTCGAGAATCTCGTGCGGGCGCGGCAGCAGACTCCGGAGCAGTTCGACGAAGTATTTCGCGAAAGTTCGCGAACGCTGTTGGCGGAGATCGCAAATCTGAAAGGGGTTATCGGCCGATTCAGTGAGTTCTCCAAGATGCCACAACCGCAGTTGCAGCGTGTGCAGGTGAATGAAGTGGTTCGAGGAGTGGTGCAGCTTTTTCAGGCACAACTCGAAGCACCTGGACGTGCGAAGATCAATTGTGACTTGCAACTGGATCCGCACTTGGCACCGGTGTCGGCAGATGCCGAGTTGCTGCACCGGGCAATTTCAAATCTTGTTCTGAATGCCATGGACGCAATGCCGCAAGGCGGCACGCTGACCTTGCGCACCCGGGATGAAGACGGCAAGGTGCTAATCGAAGTTGCGGATACAGGTTCAGGGTTGACGCCGGAAGAATGTGAGCGAATTTTTACTCCTTACTACACGAGCAAGCAGCATGGAACCGGACTCGGGCTGGCTATCGTTCAGTCCATAGTTAGCGATCATGGGGGAAGAGTCCGAGTGCAGAGTGAGCCGGGACGCGGCACAAACTTTGTGATCGAGTTGCCGAGAAACTCGGCGCGCAACGCGTAAGGGCTTCAGAAAGTGGAGGATGTTTGCCGACGAAAGCACACCTGCTGATAGTAGACGATGAAGCGAACACGCTCGCATCGCTGGCGCGGGCGTTCCGCCTAGCCGGGCACGAGGCCACAGTGTGCGACAACGCGGCCAAGGCACTCGAACTCGCGAAGGCGCAGAACTTCGACGTGATCCTCTCCGACATAGTGATGCCCGTCAAAGGCGGTCTGGCGCTGCTCGAGGAATTGAAGTCGCAGGGAGTCACGGCGCCGGTTGTGATGATGTCAGGGCAGGCTGATATCGAAACGGCAGTGCGGGCAACACGACTGGGCGCGCTGGACTTTTTGGAGAAACCAATCTCCACGGAAAAACTTTTGCTGACGGTAGAGAACGCGCTGAAGCTGCGGCGACTGGAAAGCGAAAACCGGCAGCTGAAACAGCGGCTGGGCAAACACGAAATCATTTGGCAAGGCGCAGCCATGCAGCGTGTCATGGCGCAAGTGGATCGCGTGGCGGCCAGTGAAACGCGAGTTTGCATCCTGGGAGAAACGGGCACTGGGAAAGAACTGGTGGCGCGAACCATTCACGAGCGCAGCGCCCGCGCAGCAGGAGCGTTCGTTACGTTAAATTGCGCGGCCGTTCCGGCGGAACTGATCGAGTCGGAACTTTTCGGTCACGAGAAAGGATCGTTCACCGGCGCGGCTGGGCGCCACATTGGCAAGTTCGAGCAGGCCGACCATGGCACTATTTTTCTGGATGAGATTGGCGATATGCCCCTCGCCATGCAGGCCAAGCTGCTGCGCGTGCTCGAAGAAGGAGAAGTCGAGCGCATCGGCGGCGATAAACCGGTAGGTGTAAATGTGCGCGTGGTGGTGGCGACGCATCGCGACCTGGAAGCGCGCGTGCGCGAAGATAAATTCCGCCAGGACCTATTTCACCGCATTTACGTTTTTCCGCTCGTGCTGCCGCCATTGCGCGAGCGGCGCGAAGATATTCCGGCGCTCGTCGTACATTTTTCCAAACAAGTCAGCGCGCAGAACGGATGGAAGCCAGTTCCGTTCACTCCAGATGCGATGACGGCCTTGCAATCACAGGCTTGGCCAGGAAATGTGCGAGAGCTGCGCAACATGGTCGAACGGCTGATGCTGCTGGCAACCAATGGTAAGGTCGATATCGAGACCGTGGAGACCGCGCTGCCGAAAGGCGGGAGCGCCGCCGTTGCGGCCTCTTCTGCGTTCTCGTCAGGAGCGCTGGCCGAGCGTGTGGACGCGTTCGAGCGTGAAGTCATTCTGGCGGAGTTGAAGCGCAGCCATTCGAACGTAAGTCTCGCCGCGAAATCCCTGGGCCTTGAGCGAAGCCATCTATATAAGAAGGCCGAGCATTTGGGAATCGATCTTCGAGCAATGCGGCGCGAACACGACGCACAGGAGTGAGTTTTTCTTTGCCTAATCGGCAGCCACCGATGACTGCTCCAAGCCACGCTTCAGATCGGCAGCGAGCAGGCGGTGAAATAACTGTTCGCCGGCCTCGCGACGCACAGAAAGGCGTCCAGCGCGGTAAGCCCGCGATTTCAACCCGCGCTGCACGTCTTCGCAGATACCGAGATCTTCCTCCTGCACGCGATTGCCAACGTTTACCGACTCCTCGTTATATTTCCGGCTCGCTTCGCTGATGTCCGCAAAATAAAAATCGAAGATCACGCTGCAATGGTCGACGTCGACGGGGATCACGAGATTTGTATCCATATATCCCGCGTAGCAGTTGATCATCAGGTTGGGATGCTGCCAGAAATACCAGGCGCGGTCTCCCTTGCGCGCAGCTCCGGTCGCGGCGTCCTCGGCGGATGCAACCATGGGGCTCGATTGCAGGCAGTAACGATCTTCATTCTCGATCGTGTATTGCTTGTAATCGAGAACAGAATTCAGTCCCTTGTGCAGATGTGGAACATGGTAGCCGCCATCGAGATAGTTATCGACAAAGACTTTCCAGTTGCAATTGATGTTGTAGGTGCGGCGGTCGAAGTAATGTAGTTTGCTGACGCCAAGAGGCGCCACGCGCTCCACAAGGCCGCCGAGAAAATCAGCAAGCGGCTCCGCCTGTTCGTCGAGATTGACGAAGACGAAGCACTCCCAGGCTTCAACGCGAACCGGAACCAGGCCGTTCTGTGCGCGGTCAAAGTTCTCCACTCCCTCGAACTCAGGCATCCCTTTCAGGGAACCATCAAGTCCGTAGTTCCATCCGTGATAAGGACAATGCAACAGCGCAGCTTGGCCGCAAGGCTCGGTTACGACTGCAGCCGCGTGGTGGCGGCAAACATTGTAAAAGCCGCGCAGAATGCCGTCGTTGCCGCGCACTACAACGATAGGTTCCCCGGCCACGGTAGCCCGAACAAACTCCCCCGCCGACCGAACCTGATCGGTGCGAGCGACTAGTTGCCAAGTCTTGCCGAACACGCTCAGGCGCTCCAGTTCGGCGATGCGGGGATCGGTGTACCACGCGGCCGGAATCGTTGCAGCCCGCGACAGCGGCGCGCGATCGTCATAGCTGGAGAGGATTTGCTCGATCGAAGCTTGCATGATTGTGAGGTACTTGCCGTGGAGTTCAATATTATCTATCTGTTTTGCCGGTGACAACGAAGTAATGCGCCAGCAGCATTGCACTAAAGCAGTAGTGCACAAACAAGACGAGCAGGCTCGGGCGAGCCTGCTCGTGTGCTTTGGCAATTTACCCAGCCGTACGCAACCGCGGCTGCTCAGCATGCACCAACGGCACATCCACCAGGTGCTCGCTGAGGAACCAGATTTGCAATTCATTGGCCCGCAGCACATCGCTGACGACAAGATCGTTAGTGCCGGCGTCGCCCAGTTTGTCCGCACGTTCCGCTAATTCCCTGCAATGGCTGACAATAATCTGGTGCGCATCCAGCAGCCGCGAAATCTGCACTGGAACTTCTTCCCTGCCCCTCGGCGGACGCTGAATGCGCGTAGTCTCGGCCACATCCGCAGCCATCGCAATCGAGACTCCGCCCAGAAGTTGTATCCGCTCGGCGATCGTATCGACGATCTCCGATTGTTCTCCGTAATGTTTATCGAACAGCAGATGTAGCTGATAAAAAGTTGGTCCCGCAACCTGCCAATGCGACTTCTTATAAAGATCGCGCAGGGTCATGGTGTCGGCCAGCAATAAGTTGAGTTGTTCGGTCATTTCCAGGCGAACCGGCTCTTCAAGGTCGAGCGGCAGCATGTGCGAAACCGTGCCATACGCTTGAATCTCAGGAGCACTCTGGTGAAGGCGCGGCTGGGCGCTCAGGCCCCCTCGCTCGGTAGTAGTTTCTTTTCCGTTGCGGTCTTTCTTGGCCATAAACTAATGTTCTCCTCGCTTGATTGTCTCAATCCAAAAACTTCGGCGCCTGTTCGATGCCCGGAACCGGAGGTTGGATGCGCTCAAGCCTCGGGAGAACGGCTTCAAATGGGAATTAGGCCCAAATACGCGATTAATAAAGCGGCAGGTCGAGAATTATGCGGTATCATAAAAGACATGCCCTATATCTTGGAACACCTCACCAGCCTTCGTCAGGAAATCACGGATTTACGGAACATGAACGCCCGCTCTGCAGTCAAAACCACAGATAGCCAGATCGATCAGTCGGCGGTAGAAATGCGCGCCAACCGCCTGGTGGAAATCAAGAAAGAGCTATCGCAGATGCTCAACCGGCCCGAAGATCCCGCAGTCTGGTGGGAAAAAGGCGGCCGTCGCAGTCGCATCGCGTAAGACTTTCGGAAGTTAGTTGGTGGCGCCTTCATTGGACTTTGGTCCAGTGGGGGCTTTTGTTTTTTGTACGGCGCACGATGCCCGCCCGTGGTAAAGGCCCGCGACCTGTGACATGATGGACCGCATGGGTAAGCGCTCAACCAGAATGGCAAAGCGGGCCGACTTCCAAAACGAGCTACGTGCAGTCGAACAGGCCACAGGGTCATCCCTCGCGAGAACCTCCGCTGCTGCGCCAACGTCGAGTCGCCAGGAACGACCAAAGGGACGCAAGGCACAAGCGCAACTCCGTACCCCCGAAAAAAGAAATAGCAGGAAGCTGCCGAAACCCTAGCGGCTAAGCGACTGAGCGGCGGCAGCGAGGGCCGCGTCCAGGCCTTGGGCCGTCGGAGCCCCGCCTTGGGCAAGATCTTTGCTGCCGCCGCCGCGTCCTCCAAGCTTTCCCAGCGTTTCTTTCAGGAGCTTACCCATGTCATGGGGCTGGCCGGGAGATTGCGCGAAAACGAGCGCAGGCTGCGGCGACTCGGAAGCAAGTAGCGCGATTACAGCAGACTGTCGCGTCAGCTTTTGGGCCAGCAGTTTGAGGAAGTTAAGATCGCGTCCGGAAAAAGTGCGTACCACGACCCTTCGACCGTCGTTCTCGGGAGTTTCCGTCAGCAGAGTCGCGGCTTGGGCTGCGGCCAATTCTTCCAACGATTGCTCGAGTTCCTTGCGCTGCGACCTGATTTCGTCCAAAGACCTGCGGGCCTGCTGCGGCACATCGTAGATGTGGGAGGAAAATAGCGCAGCAGTTTCACTCAGAGTGCTGAAATCGCGGCGCGCGGTCGCGACGGCGCGCTGCCCGGCAACAAATTCCACGCGGTATCCCTGCCGAACTTTTTCAGTCTTGCGCAGCAGGATGCCGCCAATCTGCCCAGTGCCGTTCACATGCGTGCCACCGCAGGCAGTCAGGTCAAAGTCGCGGATGTCGATCAGGCGCAGTTCGTCGCGCTCCGTGGGAGGAAGCTTGCGCAAGCCTAGGTTCGCCGCCTCGTCGCGAGTGACAAACCGGATATCGACCGCCCGGTTCTCCAGCACAATTTCATTCGCTAATCGTTCCGCCGATTCCACCTGCTCCTTGCTCAGCGCAGGCGTGTCGAGATCGCCGATCTGCAAATCGAGGGAGCAGTAATCGTCGGCCATGTGGAACGAAACTGTGGGCATATTGAAAAGCCGCACGAAGGCAGCAGAGAGCACGTGCTGGGCCGAGTGCTGCTGCATGTGATCGCGCCGGCACGAAGCGTCGATTTCGCCGCGCACGCGCGTTCCCGGCTGCACATCCTTCAGCGGAGTTTCCAGATAATGAACGACGCGGCCGTCCTCGGCGTCGACTATTTCGGTGACGCGATGTTTTTCATTTCCAAGAACCAACCATCCCGTATCGTGAATCTGCCCCCCGCTGGTCGGATAGAAAGCCGTGCGGTCGAGAACGACCGCGGGACGCGGGGTTTCGACCACCTCACGGACCTCAGCGTCGAAGTTATAGAGAAACGAGTCTTGGTAGTAAAGGCGCTCTGTCATACTTTCTTCAGCATAGGCATCGCGCCCACGGTTATCAAGTGGTTGCGATCAGTCAGCCCGTCGGGCGAGGATCGAGCGTCGATGTTATCTTTAACTTTCGACTCGTTTCACCCGTTACGCGGGAATGTTTTCCACTTATGGACGTTCTTCAAGAACTTTTTGAGCAACACTTCCACACGCCGGCTACAAACATAAAGCCGCTCCAGGGCAAGCTCGGCGGCTCAGGACGCAACATCATTCGCCTTTCCAACCCGCAACAAAGCGCGATTGGAATTCTGTATAACGTACGCGAAGAGAACGCCGCGTTCCTGGAATTCTCCCGCCACTTTCGCCGCCACGGCCTGCCCGTGCCTGAGATTTACGGCGAAGACTTAAGCCGGGGAGCCTACCTCGAAGAAGACCTGGGGGACACGACGCTTTTTGAGTTTCTCTCAACGAATCGCAGCGGCGAGAACATCGCGCCGCAAGTGGTGGATGCTTATCGCAAGGTCGTGGCCGAGTTGCCGAGGTTTCAGATCGAAGCCGGACGCGATTTAAATTACAAAGTCTGCTATCCGCGTGCAAGCTTCGATCGCCAGTCCATTTCCTGGGACCTGAACTATTTCAAATATTATTTTCTCAGGCTAGCCGGAATCCCATTTAATGAACAAGCTCTGGAAGACGATTTCGACAGCCTGACTAATTTTCTTCTGACCGCCAACTGCGACTATTTCCTCTATCGCGATTTCCAGTCCAGAAACATTTTGCTAAAAAACGGGCAGCCGTTCTTCGTCGATTATCAAGGCGGCCGCAAGGGCGCCCTCCAATACGACATCGCTTCGCTTTTGTATGACGCGAAGGCTGATCTGCCGCCGGAACTGCGCCAGCAGTTGCTCGATCTTTATATCGAGAAGGTTGGCGGCTTCGTTGAACTGAGCCGCGAAACTTTCCTGCACCACTACTATAGCTATGTTTACGTGCGCATTCTGCAGGCGTTGGGAGCTTATGGCTTTCGCGGATTTTACGAGCGCAAGGCCCATTTTCTGCAGAGCGTGCCTTACGCGCTGAAAAACTTGCGGTGGCTTCTGCACAACGTGAAGTTGCCGATCGCGCTGCCGACGCTGATGGAAGCATTCAACAGCATGCTGGCATCGGAGAAGCTTCAGGGCCTGGCCTCTGAAGCGGAGAACCTGACGGTGCGGATCACGAGTTTTTCATTTCACCGTGGCCTCCCGAAAGATGAAAGCGGTCACGGCGGCGGCTTTGTCTTTGACGGCCGCAGCCTGCCAAATCCCGGACGTGAAGAGCGGTTCAAGCCGCTCACTGGAAGAGACGCACCCGTGATCGACTATCTGAATCAGCAGGAGAGTGTGCACCAGTTCCTGGCCAGCGTGATGTCGCTGGTGGATGCGAGCGTGAGCGAATATCGGCGGCGCGGATTTAAGAACCTGATGGTTTCATTCGGCTGCACCGGCGGGCAGCATCGCAGCGTTTATTTAGCGGAGCAATTAGCGAAAAAGTTACGCGGGCGAACTGGAGTAGAGGTCCTGGTGCAGCATCGCGAACTGGAGACTGCGGCACAATGAAGGCCATGATTCTGGCTGCCGGACTGGGCACGCGCCTGCGTCCGCTGACGGACAATCGTCCGAAAGCTTTGGTGGAAGTAGGCGGAAGAACGCTGCTCGAGATCACGCTTTCCCGCTTGCACAAGTTTGGAGTCGGCGAGGTAATCATCAATGTCCATCACTATGCCGACATGGTCGTCGAGTATCTGAAAGCAAACAACAACTTCGGCATGTACATCGAAGTCTCGCGCGAAGAAGCCTTGCTCGACACTGGCGGCGGATTGAAAAGAGCTGCCTGGTTCTTCCTCAATGACGCAAGCCCAGTGGAGGAACCGTTCATTCTGCATAATGTCGACGTGATCAGCACGATTGATTTGAAGCGGATGGTACGGTATCACAGCGAAAATCGGGCGCTCGCTACGCTCGCAGTGCAGGAACGAGAAACCTCCCGCTATCTTCTGTTCGACGGTCAGGGTCAGATGTGTGGGCGGCGCGCGGGCGGCGATCAAAAGCCTGAAGTCGTTCGACCTGCTGAGCGGGTGCAGATGCTGGCGTTTTCCGGCATCCACGTGATTTCACCTCGCCTGCTTGACATGATGACGGAAGACGGTTCGTTTTCGATTATCAACTCCTATGTGCGCCTCGCTGCCCAGGGCGAGAAGATCCTCGCCTTCCGCGCCGATGAATATTATTGGCGCGATCTCGGCCGGCCCGAGAACATCACAAAGGCTGAACAAGACTTGAAAGATAATCTCTTCTCGTTGTGACAATGACGTTCTACGACAAGGCCGGCACAGAGATGCTGGTCGAGCAAATCAGCTAATTCTGTCTGTTACGCGAGCGTTCAGGCCGGGGTTGAAACCAACTCCGCAAACTTGCCAAGATCAATGTTCCCGCCGCTCACGACGCACACAATCTTGCCGCTTCCAGCTTTGCCGCTAAGTCCGGCGGCGACGGCGCACGCGGCAGCGCCCTCACAGACCAGGTGATTCCGCGCCGCAACAATCGTCATTGCTTTGCGGGTTTCTTCGAGCGAGGTCACGATTGAGCCTGTCAGCAGACGGCTGGCCAGAGTCCACATGCTCGGCAACACTGACTTGCCGCCGCAGCCGTCCACAAAACTTGTTTTCCAGTCGGGAAATTTCTGCGCTGAACCTTTGATAAATGATAGGTGAAGCGGCGCCGCGGTTTCTGGTTCAGCACCGAAGACTTTCACCTCCGGTTTCAGTGCGGCTACCGCCGATGCGATTCCGCAACTAAGGCCTCCGCCGCCGAAGCCCGCTACGATCGCAGCGACGTCCGGCAAATCCTCCAGAATTTCCAGACCGCACGTGGCATTGCCGGCGATAAAGTTGTCATCGTCGAAGGGATGAACAAAGACTCCCTGAAACGCAGGATGCTTCCGGTCGATCACCGCGGTCCAACATTCATCCATCGACGCCTGCCGAATGCCCGCGCCCAACCGCCTGATGGCGTCGAGCTTCGCCTGCGGAGCCGTATCCATCACCAAAACATCGCAGCGTGTTTTAAGAATCCGAGCGGCGAGAGCCACGCCCTGCGCAGCATTGCCAGCACTGACCGTCCATACGCCTTTCGCGCGGTCTTCCGGACTCAGCAGTGAGATCGCGTTATAAGCTCCACGCAGTTTGAACGAACCGATCGGCTGAAACGATTCGAGCTTGAGATAAACCTCGGCGGGCGCATCGTCGTAATACAACCGAACCAGCGGCGTCCGCACCGCTGCCTGATAAACGCGCTGGCGGGCCGCCAGAATCGAGTCGAGCGAAATTGTACGGTCGGAAGCTGTCGTAGTTGTCATGTTAGAGATGTGGCTAGAATTTTACTACGCTTCCGAAACTGTCTTTTCTTGGAAAGCCGGATGAGCTTCAGGATTTATCAATGTCCGTCCATGCCATCCCCCGAGTAGCCGACGATTCGGCTGTGATTGACCGCAAGGGACGCAGCGACCTAACATCCTCGTCACGCCAAAAATTGCATGCGGAGGATTTCTTGTTTTGCCTGAAAGAACCATCGGAAGAGGATCTTCGGAGATTTATTTCTCAGCAGCAGGATTCTCCCTTTTCCTATGCCGAGGTTGGTGCTTCCAACATTAACGTGCCGAGTGGGTGCAACGTAGATCGCAATCGTGTTTTCCTCGGCAGGGGCGAGGGCACCTGGCGTCGAGCCACAGAGGCGGTCCGTGAATGGCAAATATTCAATATCCCGTGGGTCCGTCTTTACTCGCCGGCCACGCCGATCGAAGTCGGTGCAACGGTTGCGGTTTTGGTCCGGCACTTCGGATTCCATTCCTTGAATGCCGCTCGTATCGTGTACGTGGTCGATGAGGACGGCCCTGTTTGTCGCTACGGCTTTGCCTGTGGCACGTTGGCGGAACATGCGGAGAGCGGCGAAGAACGATTCACAGTCGAGTGGGACCGGTCCGAAGATAACGTGTGGTACATCATCCTCGCATTTTCGCGGCCACACAAGACGCTGGCTAGGCTGGGATATCCCTTGTCTCGAATGCTCCAGAGAAGATTCGCGGAAGCATCAAAGGCGGCGATGGTTGCCGCGACTAGCAGCAAGTAAAGGCGTTCTTGTGTGCCACTAGCTAATGTGCGAGACGATGAGCAATCCGCCTGCGATTGCAACGGCGTCTTCGGCAATCGCCGCAACCAGGGCTGGCACATGCGCCTTCAACACAACTGCGTGACGAATGTTATATCCGGCAAACGCCCCAACCACTGCACCGACCGAGGCGATCACCCCTGCTAAAGACACTGATATTCCAGCCCCCATTCCAAGGGCCATACCACTTGCCCCTCCGAGGACAATCCGCGCCATCAGGCCCACCGGTGCTGTACGCGCCGGAGTGTTCGGCAGCTTGTCCACGATCAACTCAACAATCGCCAGCAATGTAAACACGATTAGCGTGGACGGATGATCAATGAAGGCAAACTTCGTTCCCGCGAAATGCAACCAGCCGAGATGCGCCGCCCAGCACACAACCGCCGGGGCTGTCATGCAGCGTAACCCATCCACGCAACCAAGCAGAAAAGCTAGCAGGAATGCCATGATCGCCTTTCCTCCCAGTCTCTGACGTTGAATCGCCCAAAGAAAGCGCCGACGCTATCTTCTAATACGGCCCAATAATTCCAGCGATAGCGCGGGCCGTCGGCGCCTTAGCAATGTCCTTCGTATCGAGCACGTCCAGATATTTCAGTCCCGAGCCGGTGTTGAAAAGCACTACGTTGTCGTCGGCCGTGAAGAATCCGCTGGCCAGCAACTTCTGATAAGCGACCAGCGAAGCAGCGCCTTCGGGTGCCGCGAAGATGCCTTCCACCTTCGCCCAGTGCCGAGTGGCAGCGAGAATCTCCGCGTCTGAAACAGCGATCGCAACGCCTCCGCTTTTCTTCAGGATGTCGAGAATCAGATAATCGCCGTAAGGTTTCGGCACTCGCAGACCAGAGGCCAGAGTCGATGCGTGCGGCCACATTTCGGCAGCCTGCTTACCTTCATCCCATGCTTTAGCAATCGGCGCGCATCCCGCAGATTGCACACAAACCATATTCGGCCTCTCGGGGCCGATGAATCCCAGTTCCTCCATCTCATCGAAGGCCTTCCACATACCAAGCAGTCCGACCCCGCCGCCCGTCGGATAAATAATCCCCTGCGGAAGTTTCCATCCAAGCTGTTCGGCAACTTCATAGCCCATGGTCTTCTTGCCCTCGACGCGGTAAGGCTCTTTGGTCGTCGAAACATCGAACCATCCATCTTCTTTCCAGGACTCCGAAGCCTTCAACTCAGCGACTCGGCGCGCGCAATCGGAGATCAGCCCATCGACCAGAGTCACATGCGCTCCGTAATAGTCGCACTCGATGCGGTTCGCCATGGGCACATCTTTCGGCATGAAGATGTGCGCCTCGATTTTCGCGGCAGCAGCGTAGGCGGCAAGGGCGCCAGCGGCATTTCCTGCGGAAGGGATGGCAAGTTTCTTCAGTCCAAAATGCCGGGCCATCGTGACCGCAGCGGAAAGCCCGCGAGCTTTGAAAGATCCCGTTGGATTCAGCCCCTCATCTTTGATAAAGACATTGGGATACTCGCGGCTCGGCAGCATGGGAGTGAAACCCTCACCGAGCGAAACTGGCGCGGCTTCGGGCAGCACCGCGTCATAGCGCCACATGGTCGGAGCAAGCGGCAGCAGCGATGCCGGCGAAAATATTTTCTTAATGCTCGCCAGCTCGTAGCGAGCATAGAGAATGCCACCATCGTTCGGGCAAACGGTTTGAGGACGGTCGGCGGGATAATGCTCGCCGCAGCGAGTGCATTCAAGGTGAGTGAGGCGCGGCACGGAGAAAGTTTAGCAGGAGTTACAAATTCGATGGCATAGATGACACCCGGACTGAAACGGATAAAACAAAAAAGCCGCCGATTCAGCATCGGCGGCTAAATAGTTCAGAAGAACTCAGACGATCTATTTCGCGCTCTTTTTAGCAGCGCGCTTCGAAGGCGGCACTATGCCCTTCTCAGGACGCTCCTTCTCAATTGGATCGGAGAGGTTATGCAGCGGCTTGTCTTTCGCCGAAGAAAACTGCGGCCCCGTCTCAGGCACGGTCAGTCCCTGCGCCGTGTACATCGCCTCGTTGAACTTTGTCCCCGACTTCGTTCCGGCTATCGCGAATACTCCATGCGGCACGCCGCTGCTGAACACCGTGGCAATGTAATCGCCCACCATCAGGCCGTTCTGCGAGTTGGGCAACCATCCCAGCTGCATCGGTCCGGCTAGCTTGGTAGGAGCGTTCCAGGTCGAGCCGCCATTGTGGGACGAAACGTATCCCACATAAAGCTGGCAAGTCGACTTGGTGCATGAGCTCTTCGAGTAATAGTAGTAATGAATCGCAACGTGCGCGGTTGCGCCGGAGGTCGTGGGATCAATACCGATCCCCGGAATGAAATGATCGACCGTGCTGGTTGTCGGGTCAATTGGAACGCGCGCTACCGCCGACCACGTGCTGCCGTCGCTCGATGTGCTGTAAACCAGGTCGTTAGTCGAGCAACTCGTGCGGAAGCGGCAATCCTCCCACACCACGTAGACCGTGCCTGCACCGTCGATCGCCGCCGAAGGCAGCGGTCCGCTGCGAATTCCGCCCTCATCGGTGTGGTATTGAATGTTGGCGACGCTCACTGGAGCGTTCCAGCTTGTGCCTCCGTTCGTCGAGGTGTAGGAGGAAATCCCACTGGTTTCGATCGGCACGATCACGGTGCCGTTCGGCTGCACCAGAGGCTGCCCGCCAATGCCGAAGAAGCCGCCCCCAGCCTTGATGCCCGTCGACCAGGTCAAGCCCCCGTCAGTCGAGGTGCTCATCATGACCTGATCCCCAAGATCGGGATTGTCCCATTCCACATAACAATTGCCGTAATACGGACTGGTCGATGTGCTATCGCAAACGATCCAATTCTTGTCGGAACTCACCACGTTAGGGCCAACGCTTACTGGATCGTTCCACGTAAAGCCGCCGTCCGTCGACCGGTTCACCACCACAGCCGGAGTCTCGGCGGTGTCTGAGATGGGCAAGGTCGCGATCATCCACACGGCGTGCTTGGCGTCGTAAGCCACCGCGGGATCGCTGGCTGCGCTGTAAGGCCCGTTGCCGTTTCCAACCGTAAGGCCGGGAAGAAATCCGTGGGTCCAACTCGTGCCGCCGTTCGAAGAAGTTGCCCAGCCAATCGCGGTCGCGCCGCCCGGGTCAATGCGTCCCGTCTGGAAGGCAGCCACCTGGGTCAAACCGTTAGCCAGCACGTGCGGCTCAACTTCCGTGGCGTGCTGTCCGGGAGCAACCGTGAAAGGGTCGGCACTGATCTTTGTTAACGTGACCGTTGGAGCATCCTGGGCGTGGACGGCAACCGCCGTCATGCAGAAGCCCAGGACTACAAGGCAGGCAAACCAAGACCGCAGACTGCGAGAATCGAGATTGCGAAAATCGAGACTTCGAGAATCGAGATTGCGAGAAACAGGGAGAATGCAATTCATCAGGATTGTCCTTTAGTGAAGAATTACTGCAAGATTTGCTACCCCGAATGGCAGGACATTCTGGGGTGCCAACGATGCACGGTAGTAGGCCCCGCGCCGCTGAACATATCGTGGAATTACCGCCCTGTCAATGTGAACAGTTTTGCAACTTCAGCCGCATGACAGGGGCGCTTCGGGGATGCTTCTTTTTTCCTCAGCGCGAGACAGGTACAAACACGACCGCCGCTTCATCCGCGTAGGTTCGCCGCCAGTCGGCGGTTTCGGCAAGAATGTTCGCCAAAGCGGATTCCTTGGGAACGACGACGCAGCCTGCTGGGTGCTGCCGAAGGAAATCCTCCCATCCCGGCTCGACATGAACCATCTTCAAGTAAGACTTTAAGAATTCTCCGCCATAAAAATCGTGCCGATCATCAACTACCACTCGCGCCCGCGGATAAAGCCGGTAAATCAAATACCCGCCCCAATAGTCAGGACTAAGCGTTGGCCCGGCGATGCCGTTCTTCTCGAGATAATCCACCGCGCGTGCCGGAAATCGCTTCGCGTCAAAGTGAGCGTCCATCAACTGTTCAATGCCCATCTTGCCGCCATGCGCTGCGATCCAGCAGGTCATCACGATCACCGCTGCCGGCCAAAGATGCCCCCGCAGTCCTATCTCAACCGCCTTCATTCGCTGAAGGAACGGAGTAAAGGCTAATCCGCGCCGGAACGCGACCCTTTCAGCAAGCCTCTCCATCCCATCCGACAACCAAGGCCCAATCACCAGAATCAACAGCAGCGACGAGACAGGAATGTTTCGTGATGCGTAAAGCCCCGCGTACACCGCGAACAACACCAGCAGGCCATCGCTAGCCGAGACCTTGCGTCTCTTCGCCGCGAACGCCACCATCGTCAGCAGCAACAATCCCGCAAAACACTTCTGCGCCACATAATGAAAATTCGGAGACTGAAACTCGTCAATGTGGTCCATCAGAAAACTATTCGTAAGATATTGATAAATGTGAATGTGCAACTTAAAACCATAAGGATTCACCAACGTTGCCACCGCGCTCAAAATGCCGGCGATAGTCAGATTGCGAACGCGCCGCCCCATCCGGATTTTCTGGAGAGCACTCTCGAACCGATCCTCCTTCTGACTGAACCACTGCCATACGGCATCGACCCAGTAAATCCCGAGTAGGACAAATCCAATCAGAAATCCGCCATGCACATTCACCCAAACCACCATCAGCAGCGGCAAAGCCCAGAGCGGCCACGATCGCGAAGAAGCAGAAGCAGAAGACAAAGAATCGGAATGAGCGCCCGCACGGTTTTTCTCGCCGGACTCCAGAACCCAGAACCAAGCCACTGTGAACAACCAGCTCACCACATGCGGACGCGCCTGAAAATGAATCATCGCCGCCGAAACCGCTAGCAGCACCAGCACTAGCGCAACCAAAACATTAGTGCCCCGTCGCAGCATCAGCCGAAAAGTCCAGGCGAACAACCCCGCAATAATCAAAGCCGTGAGCAGCACCACTCCGTTCAACCCGGCCGCGCGATCCAGCCAACCGACGACCACGTCATAAAGCCACTCCCAGGCAAACCAGGGCTGCCCGGCCATCGATGAAAACGGATCAACCCGCGGAATCTCATGCGACGCCAAAATCAATTGCCCGGTGCGAATGTGCCAGCCGATTCCGGCATCGCCCAGCAACCGAACGGACAAGCCGGTGAAAGCCAGCAGCGCCAGCAACGCCACAAACAACAAATCGGCGATCGACGGCAACAGCCCCCGCACGGCAGCCGGATTCGATTCCGCCGATCTTATGGACCCAATTGCCATCGCGCTGAATCTTATAGAGGAGAAGCCTGATCGGCAAGAAAACGACAGGCAAGAAAACGGTTCGTCAAGAAAAAGATCGTTAAAAAATGAACGCCAACATCTCAGATCAAACCGCACATCGCGTCGTAATCGTGGGATCGGGGTTCGGTGGCCTGACCGCGGCCCAGGCGCTGGCCAGCGCGCCCGTAAGTATCACCGTCATCGATCGAAAAAATCATCACACCTTTCAGCCATTGCTCTACCAGGTGGCAACTGCCGGTCTTTCACCCGGAGAAATCGCCGCCCCAATTCGTTCGATCCTGCACCGTCACAAAAATATCGAAGTGCTGCTGGCTGAAGTCACCGGCTTCGACCTCGAACGCCGCGTAGTGCAAACCGCTGTCCAAAATGATTCGCAGAGCGATGCACCAAGCCATGCGCAGCAAGCAGTTCAGGAGATTCCCTACGACTCTCTCATCGTCGCCGCCGGCGCCAGCCACGCCTACTTCGGCCACGACGAATGGCAAGCTCTCGCCCCCGGCCTCAAGACCATCGAGGACGCGCTCGAAATCCGCCGCCGCGTTCTTCTCGCCTTCGAACTCGCCGAACGCCGGGCCGCCGCGGAAGGCAATGGCAGTAACAGCGAAAACGACCCGTTGAACTTCGCGGTAGTCGGCGCCGGCCCTACCGGGGTCGAACTCGCCGGAACCCTAGCAGAAATCTGCCGCCACGCCCTCGCCCACGATTTCCGCACCATCGATCCCAGCCGCAGCCGCATTCACCTTATCGAAGGCGGCCCGCATGTGCTCCCCGCATATCCCGAGGACCTTTCGCGCAGCGCGCTGCACCAACTAAATCGCCTCGGAGTCGAAGTGCTCACTTCAACCACGGTCACAGGGATCGAGCCCGGCGTAATTTCCATGCGCAGCACCGTAGGTGGAACAAGCCCCGGCGAAACAAAACAAATACAAATGAAGATGAACGCGGCCGTGATCCTCTGGGCCGCAGGCGTAGCCGCGTCACCGCTGGGAAAAAAGCTAGGCGTCCCAGTCGACCGCGCAGGACGCGTGCTCGTCAATCCAGATCTCAGCCTGCCGAACCACCCCGAAGTTTTCGTCATCGGAGATCTGGCTGCACTAAACGACGCATCCGGCAAACTGTTACCGGGCGTAGCGCCGGTAGCAATGCAAGAGGGCACCTTCGTAGCTAAACTGGTTAAAAGAGAAATCGAATCGGGTGCCCCGTCCTTCTCGCGTTCTGTGCGAGGGGGCGGGGGTTTTGACCTCAACTCTCGATTCCACTACCACGACAAAGGCAGCCTAGCCACGATAGGCCGCTCCGCCGCAATCGCACAATTCGGCAAGATTCACATCTCCGGATTCCTCGCATGGCTAGCCTGGCTCTTCATCCACATTCTTTTTCTGATCGGATTCCAAAACCGCGTGCTCGTTTTCATCCAATGGGCATGGTCGTATTTCACCTACGAGCGCGGCGCGCGCCTCATCACCGGCAGCACCAGTCTTCCCGGCTGGAATGCCGCACCCCGCGGAAATCCCGGCGTTGGCGAGACAGAAGAAATGTCCGCCGTCAGTCACAAATAAGAGTAAAAATATTGTTGCAAGCGGTAGGCGACCAATGAAAAGCGTTTCACTCTCGCGAATTCTTCTCAGCCTGGTTGCAACTCTCGTTCTCAGCTCGATCTCCTGCGCCGAAGTTCTCAAGATCGTCGTCAACGACACCATTCAGCCCATAACCGAGGAATACATCGCCCGCGCCATCGACGAAGCTCAGCGCCGCAACGATCAAGCTGTATTGATCGAGATCAATACTCCCGGCGGCTTGGTTGAATCAACGCGCCACATAATCGAGAAGATTACAGGTTCGCAAGTTCCCGTCATTCTCTATGTCGCGCCCAGCGGCAGCCGCGCCGGCTCGGCCGGAATCTTTATTCTGGAAGCAGCCGATGTTGCGGCCATGGCTCCGGGAACCAATGCCGGAGCGGCGCATCCCGTGCTGCTCTTCGGCCCAAATCAAGTCAAGACCGACGATGAGATGAAGCAGAAAATCGAAAATGATGCCGCGGCCCTCATGCGTTCCGTCGTTTCTCGCCGCGGCCGCAATGTTGAACTCGCCGAGAGCGCCGTCCGCGAATCCAAGTCGTTCACCGACCAGGAAGCCCTCGCGCAGCATTTGATCGACTACATCGCTTCCAGCGAAGAAGATCTCTTCCGCCAGATGGATGGCAAAAGTTTCAAGCGCTTCAACGGCCAGGAAGTTACCCTCAAACTTTCAGGCCAGCCGATCGCACCCTTCGGCATGACCATCAAAGAACAAATTCTCAACTACCTGATGGATCCGAACCTCGCTTTCATCCTGCTCGCCATCGGCGCGCTCGCACTTTATGCGGAGTTCAATCATCCCGGCGCAGTCGTTCCCGGAACCGTCGGCGTAGTATTCATCCTGATCGCGGCCTTCGCCCTGAATCTTTTGCCCACGCGCTTTGCCGCGCTGGGCCTGATTCTCGCCGCATTCGCACTCTTCGGCGCCGAAGCCAAGTTTGCCAGCCACGGCGTCCTCACGGTCGGCGGCATCGCGCTGCTCACTCTTGGAGGATTGCTTCTCGTCGATTCGCCCATCCCGGAAATGCGCGTACACCTGCTGACTGCGCTCGCCGTCAGCATTCCACTCGGATTGATCACCGCATTCCTCATGACTCTGGCTATCAAAGCTAGGCGAAACAAGGTTGTAACCGGTAGAGAAGGACTGGTGGGCGAAACCGGCATCGCCCAAACCGCGCTTTCCCCGCGCGGAAAGATATTCGTTCACGGCGAGCTCTGGGACGCCGTTTCATCCTCGGACTTATCCGCCGGTCAGTCCGTAATCGTTCGCAGGGTCGACGGGCTCCTGCTTCAGGTCGAGCCGCTCGCATCGTCCCAACCCGCGCCCATTCTAGCCGCCCCTAGATGAACCCACGCACCAGCACAAGCAACCAGCTGCAGCCGAATTCCCTGCCCTTGGTTGTTCTCTGGGCTACAATCCGCAGTAGGAGTGTTGTTCACTCCAGGCGCGGAGGTAAGAATGGAAGTCTTTGGGCTCGGATTCTTCGGCATTGCCGCTATCATCGTCGCTCTGTATTTCTTAAGCTCCATCAAGATCTTGGCCGAGTACGAGCGTGGCGTGATTTTTCGGTTCGGCCACTTGTACCCGAGAGCGAAGGGACCTGGAGTTATCTTGGTTCTTGCTCCAATGGACCGTCTGGTGCGAGTCTCGCTGCGCCAGGAAGCGCTCGAAGTTCCTCCGCAAGACATCATCACCCGCGACAACGTCACGCTCAAAGTGAATGCCGTCATCTTTCTGCGCGTGATCGATCCGAATAAGGCAGTGGTTGAAGTTTCCAACTACGTCTATCAGACATCGCAGTTTGCTCAGACCACGCTGCGCTCCGTGCTCGGCGAACAGGAACTCGACGAACTGCTCGCGCACCGCGAAAAAATTAACCTGCGCCTGCAAAGCATTCTCGACCAGCACACTTCACCCTGGGGCGTGAAGGTGACGAACGTCGAAGTGAAGCAAGTCGATATGCCGGAATCGATGCTGCGCGCCATGGCCAAGCAGGCCGAAGCTGAGCGCGAAAAGCGCTCGAAGATTATTCATGCGGAAGGCGAGTTCTCGGCCGCGCAACGCCTAGTAGACGCGGCCCATCTCCTGGCCACCGAACCGGTCAGCGTACAGCTTCGCTATCTGCAAACCTTGACCGAAATCGGCGTCGAGAAAAATACCACGGTGATCTTTCCCGTCCCCGTCGACTTTTTCTCAGGCCTGCAGAAACTGCTGAGCAAAGGCGACGACAAAGCCGCGGCATGAAAATTCTGAGTGGAGCAGGACGAGTCGGCGCTGAGTCACGCGGAAGAGCGGCGCTTTAGCGCGGTTCGACATGTGGAAGAGCGGCGCTTTAGCGCCGCGTAAATCGTCACGATCGATGTGGGCTTTAGCCCCCGAGGTACACCGTTGGATTCACAAGACACTGAAATCACGTTAGGAACCACGAAACTTCTAGGCCTCTTCTTCGGCCTGGTCATAATTTGCGCCGTATTTTTCGCGCTAGGCTACACGCTGGGCCGCAAGTCAGACGCCGCGCTCGTAAGCGCCGGTACAACTCCGCTGCCCGCGACCACCACCGGCCCCAAGCCCGCCGGCTCAGCATCCACGCAACCCGCACCACCAATGACTTTTTACAAAGCGGTCGAGCAGAAGGACGCCAATGCCCAACTGACTCCCGCCACAGCGAACACCGAATCCGCTGCTCCTGCTACCGCCGCACAAGCGCCCGCTACATCAACCCCTGCTACGCAATCGCAGACCTCGCAAACGGCCGCCGCACCCGACCCTATGACTCCGGTTCCCACTGTCGGATATTTCGTGCAGGTCGCCGCCGTCAGCAAACAGGATGACGCCGAAGCGCTGGTCGCAGCCCTTAAGAAAAAACAATATCCCGCGTTCGTAGCCGCCAACTCCGCCACCGACAAGCTCTTCCGCGTGCAGGTCGGTCCCTTCACCGACATTAAAGATGCAGAAGGCATGCGCTCCCGGCTCATCAATGACGGATACAGCCCGATCCTGAAAAAGTAGTCAGTCAAAAAAGCGAAACGCTCTATGAAGCTTGACCCCTTGTTCAACCGCCGTGTCATCTTCAAGCTGCACGGCATGGACCCGCTCGACTCAACCATCCTCAAGCAGGACGAAACCGGCTACTGGATCCGCGGCGGCACGTTGGCTACGCACCTGAACCAATCCAACTGTTCCGTGCCCGAGAGCGACGTAAGGTATCTAGAATTCTCGCGCATCGAATGGCTGCGAGCCACGCGCCAGCGTGCCTGATTGTAATTTCCAGCAATCCTCATGAGATCTTGTCATTCCGAACCGGGCGCCAAGCCCGGTGAGAGCCTGCCCTGAGCTGAGCCGAAGGGAACCTGCTTCTTGCTTTTGCCGTACATATTGACAACCATCGATTTAACCGCTATTCGTAATCCCATGACCATCTCGCCCACTCTCGACCACTCACTCCATGCCATCGCCGATCCCACGCGCCGCCGCATCCTCGCAGCTCTCAAACAACGAGCAGTTTCCACCAGCGCCCTCGTCGCAGGAAAAAACGGCCTCTGCGCCGGCGACATCGAAGAACGCGTGCGTCTCTCCCAACCAACCATCTCTCACCACATGACCATCCTCACCAAAGCAGGATTGGTCGAGGCCGTCAAGCAGGGACAATGGCGCTGGTATCGCCGCAATGAAAAAGCCCTTCGCCAATTGGTGAAGAGCCTGCGCGCACAGCTGTGATGAAATTAATAAAAAATGTCATCCCTAGCGACATTAAAACTTGTCATCCCGAGCGAAGCGAGGGATCCTGGTGTTCGCCTGCGGAGGCAACACTGCTGTCGCCGGCAAGAACCAAGATCCCTCGCTGCGCTCGGGAAGACAATGCCGAATGAATTTAAGAAATGGAAAATTCTTAACCCGCCGCAGCCGCAGCAGCATGCGCCTTTTGCAGTAACCGTCTCGCCTGCGAAATCAGTTCCGCCACTTCGAAAGGTTTCACCAGGAAAGGCACATTGTTCTCTTGCAGGAACGCCCGCTCATCCCCTTGCGCCACGCCATGAGAGAACGTAAACAGCACGTGCCCTGCCATGTCAGGGCAATGTTCCTTAAGCCACGCGTAAGCCTCCTTCGCGTTCCAGTCGGCCGGCATCTTGCCGCTCATGATCACGGCATCGAACGGCTCAGAGAGCAACCGCGTCTTCACATCTTCGCTGCGCGTAGCCGTCACCACGTTGGCTCCTGCGCCAATCAGTACGTCGCGCTCGAACTCCAGTACTGCTTCTTCTTCCTCAACCAGCAGCACGCGCCCTTGAATCGCGCCTTCACGCTTTGCCGGAACAACCGGCGCCGCCTCCGCAGCCGCACCTTGCGCCACAGCCATCGGCAACCGCACTTCAATCACTGCTCCGCCCTCAGCAGCATTGTGCGCGGTGATATCGCCGCCGTGTTCCTTCACAATGCCGTAGCAGATACTCAGCCCCAGCCCGGTTCCCTTGCCAACATTTTTCGTAGTGTAGAACGGATCGAAAATTCTCTTGGGGTCTTTGATGCCCGGGCCATCGTCAGCAAATTGCGTGCACACCACGCCCTTCTCGCAATAAACCCGAATCTTCAACTTCCCCGGCCGTCCCGCTTCCAGCACGGCGTCCACCGCATTGTTGATGATGTTCAAAAACACTTGCTCTAATTGGTGCGGGTCGGCCACCACCATCGCCGCCTCCGCCCCCAGATCTTTTTCCACGACGATCTTGTTGATCTTCAGATCGTAGTCGCGCAGAGCCAGCGTCTCTTCCAATACTTTTCGAATGTCCACCTCAGACCGCTCCGGCTTTCTCTGCCGCGCGAACGAAAGCAAATTCTGCACCACGCGGTGGGTGCGCTGCGCCTGCTTAAACATCTTGCCCACATAATCTTGCGCGCGCTCGTTCAACCCTTCGCTTTCCAGCAACTGTGCATAGCCCAGAATCGCGGTCAGCGGATTGTTCAACTCATGGGCCACGCCCGCAATCAACTGCCCCACGGCAGACATCTTCTCGCTCTGCAACAGTTGCTCTTGCGTGCGCCGCAAATCTTCGTAGGCCTTGCAGGTTTCTTCATACAACCGAACTTTTTCAATTGTGGTGGCCAGTTGCCGGCTGATCGCCACCATCAAATTCTCTTCTCCACTCGAATATTCATATTCCGCCTGGCTGCGCAACCCCATCATGCCGATCGGACTATCCTTGCCCCAGAACAGCACCCAGATCCAAGCACCGTCGCTGTCAGACCGGATAAATTCCGCGACGGCTCCCTTCAGATGCGGCAGATATTCCGCCGTAATCACCTCAGCGCGCGACCGCATCACCAGATCGCCAAATCCTTCCGCGAAACTGATCTCGGCCGGACGAGACTTGTCGCGGCTGCGCGGTCCCCAGGCCGCTCGCCTCCGGTACGTCGGAGCATCCGAATCCGAAAGGTACACCGCTCCACTCTCCGCCCCGAACAACGACACCACCTGCCGCAACGTCAGATTCAGAATTTCATCCAGATCGAATGACTGCGTCGCAACCACTGCCATCGCATTCAGCGCATTCAGTTCGCGATTACGCCGGCGCATCTCATCTTCCGCGCGCCGCTTCTCCGTGACATCCAGAACGAAGCCTTGAAAGCGTTCGATCTTTCCCGCCGCATCCCGCGTGGCAAAGCTGCTCTCGGCCGCCAGCAGCAGTGTTCCATTCTTGCGCCGCATCGTCACTTCAAAGTTGCGCACATAATTTTGCTGGTCAATCTCCCTGCGGAAAGCCTCCCGCTGCCCCGCATCCACTCGAATATCTTCGTCCAGATTCAGCGGCAGCAATTCTTCCCGCTTCTCATATCCCAGCAGATGCACAAACGCGTCGTTGCAATCGAGCAATCGTCCGCCGGGCGTGGCCACATACACGCCTTCTTGCACTTGCTCGAACAGCAGCCGGTATTTTTCTTCCGCCGACCGCCGCTCCGTAATATCGCGAACAATGTGGATCGTCCCCTTCTGCTTGCTTCCCTGCTCCGCATAAGAAGAAGTGGAGACCACAGAAAATCCCCCGAAGCAAGGATCCGCCCCTTCGCTGATTTCCTCGCCTCCCCGCGCGCAGTAAGGGCATCCCGTCCACTCGCCCAGCCGGTGCGGCAATACTGATTCGCAGGTGCTGCCGATCACATCTGCCGATGCTAACTCGATTTGCTCCAGCAAAGTCTGATTGGCCTTGATGATGCGGAAATCCGCATCGTGCGCCAGGATAATGTCATGCACTGAATCAAACGTATTTCGCCATTGCCGTTGCGAGCGTAGGGCCTGCTCCAGCAAACGGAAATTCTCGATCGCGATTCCCAACTGCCGGCCGTAAGTTTCCAGAAACTCAAGTTCCTCGCCCGTCAGCTTTCTTGTGCCAGAACTTCCCAAGACCAGCAATCCAATCGGCGACTTTTTCCCGAGCACCGGAACCATCACTACATAACGCAGCTTTTCCGCTTTCAGCAGTTCCGAATCTTCTGAACCAGCTAGATTTCTCCACGCTGTGACTGGCTTGCCGCGCTCCAGCATCCGCGACACACTCTCACTCAAGTCGGCACAACTCGCCTCTCGCAAAAAGTCCTGCGAGACTCCCACCGCATGCGTGGCCACCAGGTTTCCGCCCTCAATCAAGCGGAACCACGCAGCTTTGCTCCGCGTCAGCCTCCGCAATTCTCCCAGCGCATCTTCCATCATGCCGCCCTGCTGTTGAGCCAGCACAATACTCTCGGTCAACGCTCGCAGCACTTTCAATCTCCGGCCACGCGCGCGCGCTTCCCCGAAAACAATCAGCAGCATGCTCAGTCCCAGCAAGACATCTGCCGTAACAAAAATCTTGGAAGGAATTTCGCTCGTGAACGGCAACCAACTCAAATGCTGGGCCAGCAGACATGCTGCCAGCAACCACGCTCCCAACTCCCAACGTCCACGTCGCGCCCGTAGCAGAGCCACGGCCGCAGTCAACAAAATGATTCGATACGAAACTTCAAGCGCCACTCGCAAGGGCAGCGAATCCGGCCACTGCAGCACGCGCGCCACGGCAAATCCCGCGACGATTACGGTAATCGCAGCCAGCGGCGCCAGCAAATCCCGCATCCGGATGTACACCAACACCGCGCCCGCCAACAACCCGATCGCAACCACAAACGTCGCCTGCTCCACTGCCGGACCATACCGCGCCGGAATCCGCATCCCAGCCCCGTGCAGGCCCACCAGTCGCGAACCCGCCAACAGAGCCCATCCTGCAGTCCAAACAAATAGGTAACGCTCCCGCAGCGCCGACAGCACCAGCAACGACGCTCCCAGCACGCAAAGCACCACCCACTCGCCGGCTTTAAGTCCGGCAAGCGCAGGCTGTGCGGTATTCCAAAAAGACCAGAGAGATTCGTTCATTTTCGCGTTGTCATTCCGAACAAGCGTTCTTCGCGCAGTGAGGAATCTGGGCGAGCCGCGCGAAGCGTCGCGTTTTTTGCGACGCATTAATCGCGCGTTTGGCTCGCTACCTTATCCAGGCGTAACAGTGCCCTGCTTCTGAATATCACGCTCTGCCCCGTTATCGATGCGCTTTCCGGACCTGAGTGGTTACTTTCGGAACCTAACATCAGGCGTAAAATCGCCGATAGTATCCAGAGCAGTCATTCTGAAACCGCTATCACGAAGACAACCATGCCCGACCGAATTCTCGTAGTCGACGACGAAGAAGCCATCCGCGAAATCGTCTGCGCCATTCTGGCTGCCGCCGGCTATAGCTGGAAGCAGGCCAGTTCCGGCATGGAAGCTCTTGCCCTGCTGAACTCCGGCGAAGTATTTGAACTCATGCTCTCGGATCTCATGATGGCCGATCTCGATGGCATCGGCCTGCTCGAGCGCACCAAGGAAAGATTTCCCGACATGCCGGTCGTGATGGTCACGGCCGTTCACGACATTTCCGTTGCGCTGGCCGCCATCCGCAACGGCGCGCACGACTATCTTCTCAAGCCATTTGAGCGTGAACAGTTGCTCAACACCGTTGGCCGGGCTCTCGAACATCGCCGCCTCAAAGCCGAAAACCGCAACTACCAAATGAATTTGGAGTCCCTAGTCGAAGCCCGCACCAACGAGCTTAAGCTCGCCAATGTTGATCTCGAGCGCTCCTACGACATCACGCTGCAAGCTCTGGGCGACGCGCTCGACTTGAAAGATGCCGAAACCGAAGGCCACTCCCGCCGCGTCACCGCATTCACCATTGCGATTGCGCGTGCCATGGGCGTGCCCCGCGAACAGATTCTCGTTATCGCCCGCGGCGCTTTTCTTCACGACATCGGCAAGATGGCGATCCCCGACAACATTCTTCGCAAACCCGGAAAGCTCGACGACACCGAACGCGCCATCATGAAGGAGCATTGCTATCACGGCTACCAGATGCTCAAGAAAATTCCGTTCCTGGTCGAAGCCTGCGACATCGTGTACTCGCACCAGGAGCACTTCGATGGCTCCGGCTATCCTCGCGCTCTCAAGGGAACAGAGATTCCATTAGGCGCGCGCATCTTCTCCGTCGCCGACACGCTTGACGCTATCATCTCCGACCGTCCCTATCGTCCCGCGAGAACTCTCACGCAAGCTCGCACTGAAATCCAGGCGTGGTCCGGCCGCCAGTTCGATCCCGAGGTCGTGCAGGTTTTCCTCAAGATGCCCGACGATATCTTCGAAGACCTCCGCCGCGAAATCAACGCCCAGAGCTACCCTTTCAGCTACTCCGCCACCGCCAGAAGCTAGTAGAAAGTTGATCAGTCCACGCCTTGGTAGCGACTCAGTTTTAATTTCCGATGGCATCTCGCTCGGCTAACGGCGTCATCCTGAGCGTAGCCGTTCTTCAGGCGGAGCGAAGGATCTCACGCTACGCAGCCGCGTGCCAAGGGAGATTCGTAATTCAAACTGAGCCACGCCTTCCGCATTTCGTCCGCGCATTTCACCATTCGTCTTCCTGTAGAATCTAATCTTCCTATGAAAACATTTGAGCAGATTGCGGAGTTGGAGCGGCGGTATTTGCTTGGAACTTACAATCGATATCCAATCGTATTGACGCGCGGCAAGGGCGTGTTTCTTTACGACCTCGACGACCGGCGCTATCTCGATTTTGTTTCTGGCTTGGGCGTGAATGCGCTGGGACACGCGCATCCTCGAATCGTGAAGACGATTCGCGAGCAGGCTGGACGCTTGATTCACGTCTCCAATCTTTATTACCACGAGTATCAGGGAGCGCTGGCCGAGAAGCTGTGCACTCTCGCCAGCGGCTCTTCCGGAGACGGCTCTTCCGGAGAAAAGTTCCGCGCGTTTTTTCAGAATAGCGGGACTGAGGCGATTGAAGGTTCGATCAAACTGGCGCGTCTGGCTGGTCATCGAGCCGGGGGCGAATCAAAGTCGCGATTGGTGGCGCTCGAGGGCTCGTATCACGGCCGAACATTTGGAGCGCTATCGCTGACCGGCCAAGAGAAGCATCGCAAGGGATTCGAGCCGATGTTAGAAGAGGTAACTTTTGTTGCGCAGAACGACATCGAAGGTTTGCGAGCAGCAGTGAACGATTCCACTTGCGCGATTGTGCTGGAGCCGATTTTTGGTGAAGGCGGAATCTATGAATGTTCGGTGGAGTTTCTGCGTGAGTGCCGCGCAGTAGCAGATCGTCACAAGGCAGCGCTGATCTTCGACGAGATTCAGTGCGGCCTGGGGCGTACCGGAACCATGTTCGCATTCCAAAGTTTTGGAGTCACTCCCGATATCGTGGCAATTGCGAAACCGATCGCCGCCGGCCTGCCGCTGGGTGCGTTCATCGCCAAAGAAGAATTTGCCAACGCAATTTCTCCCGGACAGCACGGCACTACCTTTGGAGGTGGTCCATTAGCGTGCCGCGTGGCTCTGGAATTTCTGGCAATCGTGGAAGATGAAAAGCTACTCGATAACGTGAATAAAGTTGGCGCGTATCTGCAGCAGGAATTGAAAACGATTGTAGAAAAGAGTGCCGTTGCCAAGGAAGTGCGAGGGCGTGGATTTATTCAAGGGATCAATCTGGAAATTCCCGCGCGCCCCATCGTAGACGAGGCCTTGGCCGAGGGCGTTCTATTTAATTCGACGCACGATACCGTAGTCCGTTTTCTGCCTCCATTCCTTCTGGAAGAAAAGCACGTCGACAAAGGAATCCGCGTCTTGAAGAAACTGCTCAAGAAAAAGAGAAAAGCAGCGGCCTGAAAGGCAGTGGTCAGTGATAGTCAGTGATCAGTGGCTCGTAAAACCAGTGCTGGGCTTAGTAGTTCTTGGAGGCAAAGAGTCGGGAATTGTGAGCGACAAGATTTGGTCTTGCTGACCACCGACCACTGCTAAAAAACGGGGAGCCGAAGCTCCCCTAGCGAAGCGAACAGAGGCGTTATTCACTTAGATAGAATCCGGTTATGAGCAAAGAGTTGTCTGCGGTTAACAAGAATTGGAGTTAGAAATTTTGCCGGTAGTCGAGTCCAGTTCGGAAGTTTCTCCAGCGCCCGCTTCCGCATCTTACATTCCGGCTCCGGGCGCGGGCATTGAAGAGTGCTGGATGGAGTTGGATGGAGCCCGCATGCGGTACTTGCGCACGCAGCCGACAGACCCATCCTTCGACAAGCTCAGGACAGGATTTCTCGCGAAAGAAGCGAGAATCGGCGCTCTCCAAACGAGAAGCGAAACACCGCAACCACCGCTGATTCTGCTGCACGGCTTGCTCGGCTATTCTTTTTCCTGGCGCTACACCATGCCCGCCTTGGCGCCCTACACCACGGTTTATGCACCCGACCTCATGGGCGCAGGCTTCTCCGATCGTCCCACTGGTCTCGATCATTCGACGCGCGGCACAGCCAAGCGTCTGCTAAGTTTCATCGAGCGCCTAGGGATCTCTTCATTCGACCTCCTCGGAACATCGCGCGGCGGCGCGGTAGCAATGATGGCAGCCGACGAATGCCTCAACGCCAGCGCGAGACTTCATCTCCGCCGACTGGTGCTCGTAGCGCCAGTAAATCCTTATTCGACGCACGGTCGGCGGCTAGCTCCATTTTTCGGCAGCCCCTTTGGTTCGGCTTTGTTCCGCCATGTAATTCTGCGTACTCCTTTTTCCTATCCTTATTGGCACTCACGCCTGTACGGCGATCGCAGCAAAATCCCTTCCGAAGCGTTGGAGGGTTACAGGGCGCCGCTCTCAAAGCCCGGTTTATTCGAGCACGCGCTAAGCATCGCCAGCACCTGGACCGCCGATCTCCGCGAACTGCAAACGACTCTGCCAAAGTTGGCGAAAATTCCCACGCTCCTGATGTGGGGCAGCAAAGATTCCGCAGTGTACGCATCATCGGCGGCGCCGCTTGCGAAACATTTTCCAAATTCCGAAGTAATTATTTTTCCCGGCGTCGGACACCTGCCCTACGAAGAATGTCCCGACGAATTCAACCGGGAGTTAATCGAATTCCTAACCAGCTAGACGCTTCCCATCTAGCCAATCTTTAAATGACTCATCACATCATCGACTTGCTGCGCGCCACCGTCGTGCACTACGGATACTGGGCCGTGGCCGCCTTGTTGTTGCTCGAGAGCGCGGGCCTGCCTTTGCCGGGCGAGACCGTGCTGTTGCTGGCCAGCTTCCTCGCATATACCGAACACGAATTAAAACTCCCCTGGCTGATTGTGGTCGCCACGCTCGCGACTACCTTGGGCGGAGAACTCGGCTTTGCTCTAGGCCGCCACGGCGGGCGTCCGCTGATCGAACGTTACCAGAATGCCTTCGGCATCCGCCCCGAGAACATGGCCCGAGGCGAGCGCCTTTTCGCTCGTTACGGACCGGCCACCGTTTTTCTAGCTCGATTTATTTTTGGCATGAGAGTGCTAGCCTCCCTGCTCGCCGGAGCGCTCCGCATGCCCTGGCGCAAGTTCGCTCTCTTCAACTTCCTCGGTGCAGCGCTCTGGGTCGCAGCCATTTCCAGCGCTGGATATTTATTTGGCGGACACTGGAACCGCCTCGTCCACGATCTCAAGCGCTTCGATTTAGTAGTCGCGATTGTGGTGGTGCTAGCCGCGATCCTGTGGTGGTGGAGAAATCGCAGCCGGCGCGATGCAGCCTAAATTTGACCAACCTAAAATCCTGACCAACCTCATTCCGATTTATCGCTTCGTATCAGGGCACGCCTTCAGGTGTGCCGAAACGGCCAGTAGAAAGATTTCGGCTTTAGCCGCTGCGTAACAGCGCTACGCACCCAGCGCCCGAATCTCCCAGCTTGACTCTCAATGTTAAAATAAAGCCTAGGGATATACCCTCCGAAACGGCCAACCCTAACCCAACCTCCTCCCAATATCTCAGGAGTTCCAATGTCCAATCGCCGCAACAGAAAGAAATCCAGAAAGTCCAGCCAGCCCGGCAGCCGCGTCCCCCGTAACCCAAAGCGCACCGGAGAGCATTCCGAAATCGCCTTCCTCTACCGCAGTGACCGCTACCAGTTCGCCATCTCCAAGCCCTTCGGCGACAGCGAGCGCTACGACTTCATCCTCGACAATCGCCCCCGGCCGGTAGTCCAACTCAACCGCATCCAGGTCAAATGCACCGAGTGCCTCCGCGCCGGAGCCTACGAAACCCGCGCCACCTACACCATAGGCAAAGGCCGCGCCGTCTACACCAAGCGTGACTGCGACTTCATCGCCGCGCACGTCGTCCCGCTAGACATCTGGTACATCATCCCGGTAGAAGTCTGCACCCCGCAGCCCATGCTCCGCTTCTATCCTCACCGCAAAGCTAAAATGATGCGCCTCGAAAAATACCGCGAAGCCTGGCACCTGCTAGATCCCCCACGCCCGAATCCCCCAACCATAACCATCCAAGCCTGCATAGACGAAAACTACCCCGCAGGCTACGTCCCAGAAACAGAACCCGACTGGCCAGACCCCCAATAAGCTCGGTCATCAGCAAGCCCTGTCATCCTGAGAGCGAAGCAGTCGAAGAGCCTGCCCCGAGCGAAGCCGAGGGGACCCCATACCCGCCAGAAGCGGCACAAGCCAAGTAAGGGATTTCCACCAGAGCCCGTGTGGAGCGGACACTCCTGTCCGCTGCCTTTGCCTTTTCCTTTTAAAGCGCCACAAATCCCAAGGCCGAACCATGTTCGGATTTCGTAATTTCTGCAGGCAAGAGCAGACATGTAATTGCAACGCCCACACTACTTCGTACCCAAGAAATCGGCCAATTCGAAAGAAATCACAACTCCAAGTTCGCATTTCGTAACAAAAAAATAAATCATTCCACGCATTCCCAATCCTTGCTACTCTCCCGCGCACTTGGGGATACAGAATTGCAGACGGACAGTGCGGCCCTCCTGTATTCAGCAAATCTGCTCCTGAAGTGACCCCGGCGAAGCCTGTTCTGTACGTGCACACCCCTTGCTGACACTACGGGTTATGTGCGGGTCGGCCTTTTAGACGCGATCCCGCCGACCCGACTGAAAGAACGATTCTTCCGCGGGAGGACTTGATTCGTGCCTACAAAGAAAAAAAGAACCAAAGCAAAGCGCAGCAGGGCCGCCAAGAAGCGGGGCACTGCTCCCGAGGGCGGAAACAAGCAGCCGAAACCGAAAAAGGAGACCTACGTGGCTGAATGCAAGTTTACGTCTACGCTGAACATTAAGAAGACCGCCCTGCCCGTCACCTGTAAACTTCAGAATCCGCCCGTCGGCGTGACGGTCGCGTTAGCGCAACTCTTAGACAATTCTGGAGCTGCGACTAACCTTACCATCTCGACCGATGGCAAGAGCTTTGTAATTCCGGACTCGATTGCCGCAGGATCGTGGACTCTTGGAGCAAAAATCGTGGGCGGCACTAAGCCTCTTCCTACCATCCTGATAGTCGAGGACTGCCCCACTGCGCAGCGACTTCTTGCGATTATCGACCCTGATGAGCTGGCGACGGTAAAGATCGCGGTGGTGCCATAATGATCACGGATGTCTGCTTTCTACGTTTATTCGTTGTTGCCGGAGCGCTCCTACTCTGTGAGGTGTCCGCTGCCAAGGAAAAGCCGACCAACTATTGCAACGATGTTGCAATTCAGGTTCTGAAGGATCCCACTCTCCTTGTTGTGGCCATTACGCCGAACGACCCCATCATTCAAATTACCAACGACCCCACCTGCTTTTTTCAGGCGAGTCTCTCAAATCCCTCCGCAAACCAGGCGATCGCACCAGTGCGCACATCGCTCATTGACGGATTTGAAAGTCTCAGTCCCGGGCAACAGCAGGGATCGAACCTTTCGTCGTCCGGCTCTACGAACGCGGTTTCCAAGCCCGCGGGGCCCACATCGCTGGTGGAAGAATTCGGGGGAGCCAACGTGACGCGCGGGACAAGTTCTTCAACGGTTCAATGGTCTCCGGGAACCATGCTTACGAACCTTGCGCTGACCGGAGTAGAGTACGAGTGCATTCTGAATGGTCAGGCCAGCCCGTGCATCTCTCCGGCCCTGCTTCGAGACCTAGCGCCGCTTACTTTCAAAATAACCGCCAACACGTCAAGCGGGACGCCGAGTATGAGCGGTATGGCTGCGAATACAAGCTCGACTTCCACTTCTCAGCAAGTAACGGTGAACTCTCAGGGAAACAGTGGCCCTAGCTTCGCGGGCTTGACTGCGCAGTATTCCTTCCTGCGCTCGCGCGACAAGGCCGGCGTGAAGTCTTTGACCAGCCAATCGACCTCGACGGGTAAGCCCGGCGCCACCTCAGCAACTCAATCTGCCGCGGTGAAGTATTTCGGCGCGGAAATAAAAGAAGCATGGAAGGCGAATAAAGCCCTGGACACTTGCAAAGCCTACAACGACTGGAAAGATGGCGCTAGGACGCGCCTCACCGCTAAGGTCGGTAGCGCTGCGGTGCCAAGTCCATCGATCACGCAGGCGGCGGACGTTCAGGGCGCCATCGAGTCGGAATATCAGGACCTGCAAAAGGGAATGCTCAAAGACGATTCCTGCCGCCCGGCACTGAAGGCGTTTCAGGGGTTTTATGCCTCAATTCTCGAGGCCAAAACCTACGAAGACTTTGCGGCGGTGCAGGCGAGTTCCGCAACACCTGAACTCGCGCTGGAATATGACCTAAACACACCTCAAAGTAAGCCCAGCTACTCTTCTTTCAAGGCTACAGCTAACTGGCAGTTCGGTAAGAGCACGCCCGCGCCCCCTTCGCCGACCGACCCGAAAACAGAAAAGCTAACGCAGGCGCAGACCGCGATTCGGGCCTTCGCTCAGAATCAGGCAGGCAAGCTAGATCAACCGGATCCCAAAAAGCCCGCGACCACCGGAAATCAGTCCAGCACAAGCGCAAAGGCCTTAGCCCAGGCGAACGCTCAGCCCTGGTCTATTACGTTGACCGGGACCGCGGACGTGTACAACTCTGAGCCACCCAACTCGGTGCCGTCAGGGACCCACCTGAAGGACATTCAGGCGGGCGCCGAGATTGCCTATGTATTCTCGCCTTTCGGCAAGAACAGCACCTTGGGGAGCTTCCTTGGTTCGGCCACCGCCGCGGCTGCTTACTCTTATCAGGATCAGACCAGCCCGGCGATTCTGACTGGGCCTGCACTTACTGACTTTACGGGCCTGCCCACCTCAACTAAAACCGTCTATGCTCAGCGGGGCGTTATTCATCTTGGTCAGATACGACTCGGATTCGGAACGGGAAAGAACCTCACCTATCCGCTTGCATTCACTTACTCGAACCGGACAGAGCTGATCACGCACCCGACTTGGGGCCTGCAGTTCGGCATCACTTACAACCTGACGTCACTGTTCAATTCGTCGGGAACGACCAAGTCCGGGACTGCGTCTGGCTCGAACTAAGGGCGAGAGCCCACATCTGCGTGCCCCATTTCTCGCGTCCCTTGCGAGAAGTGGGGCTTTTAAGCGTGCATAGAAGTGTTCCTCACTCCCCCGCCGCCTTCTTCACATCCTCAAACTGATTGATCTCCACAGTCCCTTCCGGGAACCGCGCCGTGATCTTCAACTCTCCGCCCATTGCCTTCACAAAGCTCTGCAGCGTGCTCACATACATATCCGCGCGCCGCTCCAGCTTCGACACCGCCGCCTGATTCACTCCTAGGATCTTAGCCAGATGCACCTGCGTCATCTCCCGCGCCTCGCGCAGTTCGTCCAGCGCCATCTCTGCGATCATCTTTTGCGCCTTGGCATCGGAGCGCGCCCGCGACTCCGGCGACATCTTGGCTTCCAACTCCCGAAAGTTCCTGGCCATCTTCTCTCCCCCCGCTACCGATTTCCTTCTTCCGCAATCTCTTTCAAGTGCTCGGCATAAATCTTGTCCGCCAGAGGCACAAACTCGTCATACCAGCGATTGTTTCCCGTTTTGTCCCCGCCGATTAGCAGAATGGCAACCCGCCGCGGATCAAACGCAAACAACGTACGGTAAGGCCGTCCTGCATGCTGTGTTCGCAACTCCTTCATATTCGGATACCGCGACTGTGCCACCGAATCCACATGAGGACGTCCCAAGCTCGGCCCCCGCTGTTGCAAAACCTTGATGCTCGCTCGAACGTCTTCCTGCTCCTCTATCCTCAGCGAGTCCCACCACACTTCGAATTCGTCGGTAAACTCGACCGACCATTCCATCTATAGAATATAACCCAGAAGGAATGTTTATTCAACCGAAATTCGCGTCTGCCTGTTACGACCTGCCGCAAACCCCCGTTTCCTTTCAACAACTTACCCCCGCCCAATCCCCCAATCAACCGCTAAACCCCGTTTTTCCCCCATTCATTGGGATAAAGGTGCGCATCTCCTTACCCTCCAATAACATCAGTACCAGACAAACACCCAGGGAAAAGTGTACAAACCAGAGCTGTACTAAACAGGTTCAATTCCCCGGGAGAGCCACAGGCGAAGGGTTTTGTGGGTTAGGATCTTCAGGTGAACCAAGGCAAACTTCAGCCGAGTTGTTCCCAAGACCAGACGCCCGAGACCGAAAACCTGCAGCAAAGAAGCCAAGGCCCGAAGGCCGAAGCCCGATTTTAGGAGCCTCTAACGCATGCGAAAGCCGATCAAGTACGTAGAAAAAGCAGTAGTCGTCGCCTCCAAAGGCGCGTGGGTAGTTTTCGACCGCTTGAACCGTATCAAGCCCAACGCGTCGCCCACCCCGAAATGGTCCGACAAGCCTCTGCTCAAGTCCTACGAAAAGTCGAAGCCGCCGCTGGGCTGGCCCCGCTCCACCGATTCTCTGTGCCCGAAGTGTGTGCCTGAAATTCGTCAGCAGATTCTCGACGGCAAACTTCCGCACGAAGTTCTGATGAACGAAAAAGTCGGAGAGATCAAGGCCACCATCATCGAGCGCGACGGCAAGATTCTGATGGTGAAAGATTGCCCGAAGCACGGCCACTTCGAAGACGTGATGTCGATCGACACCGAATTCTCCAAGCACCTGGAAGATGTGTTCCCCGGACGCGACATCGCCGCCCACAACGACGAGAAGCTCCATCATCACGGCTCGTCGACCGTGAAGTACGGACGCGGCTCCGTGCTGACCATCGATCTGACCAACCGCTGCAACATGATGTGCGATCCCTGCTTCATGGACGCGAACCAGGTAGGCTTCGTCCACGAACTGCAATGGGAAGAAATCAAAACTATGCTCGACAACGCGATCACCATCAAGCCGCGTCGTCAGATGAGCGTGCAGTTCTCCGGCGGCGAACCAACGCTGAGCCCGTACTTCCTGGACGCAGTTCGCTACGCCAGAAAAGTCGGATACAACTCCGTGCAAGCTGCAACAAACGGAATCGAATTCGCAAAAAGTTTTGAATTCTGCCAGCAGGCAGTAGAAGCCGGCATGCGCTATGCGTATCTGCAATTCGACGGAATCGGCAACGCCGCCAACGCGCACCGCATGGTTGGTAACTTGTTCGACGTGAAATTAAAAGCAATCGAAAACCTGCACAAAGCCGGAGTAGAAATCGTCCCGGTAGTAACCATCGTAAACGGTATCAACAACGAACAAGTAGGACGCATCATCAAGTTCGCGCTGGATAATCCCAAGACCATCAGCTTCTTGTCATTCCAACCAGTAAGCTTCACCGGCCGCGACGAAGCCGTAACCGACGACCGCCGCCAAGCCCAGCGTTACACGCTGAGCCATCTAGCCCACGACGTAAAAAATCAAACCGGCCTAGGCGAACCAAGCCGCGACTGGTTCCCCATCAGCTTCATGGGAACCTTCAGCGACTGGGCCGACCTAATGCACGTCAACGACGTCAAAAACGACTGGGGCCAACTTTCTTGCGGCTGTCATCCTAATTGTGGAACTGGCATGGCGGTGATGATCGACAAGGAAACCAAGGAAGCGGTTCCGGTTACGGCGTTTTTGCACGGCGATCAGTTGGCGAAGGATATCGCCAAGGTCAACGATGCTTCGCGCGGGAAATTTTTGACCGGGCTGGGCATGGCGCTCTGTTTGATGAAGAACTACGATCCGTTTCAGTCGCCGACTCATTTCAAGCTGATGGACCTGCTGAAGAAGTTCGACAAGAATTATCACATCACCGGAAAAGATTATGGCAAGGTTGGTCCGGACCGGACGGTCGAAGATGTCATGAAGCGTCGTACGAGCGATCGCTGGAACTTCCTGTTTATCGCGGGAATGTGGTTCCAGGATCTGTTTAACTATGACTTCCGCAGAACCGAGCAGTGCATTATTCCTTACGCTACGCAGGAAGGCGAGATCTCGTTCTGCGCTTACAACACTGGCGTGGGCTGGCGGAACATTATCGAGAAGATGCACATGACGGCCACGCTTACCAAGTGGTATGAAGAGCATGGGCGGCACGAGATTTTTGCGGGCGGAAAGAAAGTGCAGATGGACGACGAGACTCACGGACTGCTGCTGCGCGACGATCTGGTCACCACCGAACTGCAGCACGATCTCGACAACCTGGGCATCGCGAAGAACGCGCGGGAAGAAAAAACGCGGGCGCGGGATGCGAAGCAGAAAGCCGCCGCCGAACTGAATATTTTGTCCGTCGATCATTCGGCTACTCCGGTTGCGGGACATCGTGGGCCGCAGAAGAATGATGAGGCGTACAACGCGCGCATGGCTTCGCTTTACCGCGAAGTTGTGTTGAAGGAGAAGCCGGCGGTCGCCGAGAACGGATTCATTCCGCTGGGCGCTTTGAAGGGGAATGGCGGAATCGCTCCCGCTCCGAAGCCGGAAGTGGCGGAGCCGGTGGCTGGAGACTAGGTCGGGCTTCGGCTGTCGGGCTTCGGCTAAAACCAACGGGCCACCTTCGGGCGGCCCTGCATTTTTTGGCTTCAGCTTCCAGTAGGCGGCGAGAGGTTCGCGGATTGTGGAAGTGGTGAACGTCCCGTCTGTCCCTGCATTTCCCTCGGTTCCCTATATCCTTCCGACGCAGACAAAGTCTGTGTGATCCAAAGAACAGCAACTCGTTACGCTTCCTTGGTGAACTATGCACCTCAAATCACAGTCGTAGATGTCCAGGTAGCAGCAGTTCGGTGTGCATACTGGTCCTCGAGGGTCCGGTACCAGGATTTGGGGGAGAACCTGGCGCTGCTCCCCGTCGTTTCCCATCGACGCTGAACGCCAACTTCGGCTGGATCCCGACGTGAAAGCGTAGTCGTGGCCCTGCTTGCCGAGCGAAACCTCGGCGGTGAATCCAGGCGTGTCCATTTCCGTCTCCTCTCTGCTGCAATCATCGGGTTTCGCGGTCATAGTTAAACAGCGGCTTGGCTGCGGGATTGAAGACCCCACTTCTCGCAAAGGACTGTCGAGTCCCAAGACAAAAGGACGCGAGAAATGGGGAACCCGACCGAGAACTTGAAAGGATGGGGCACCCGGTGCGCCGCGGAAATCCGCACCGTTTCGCCGGCAAATATCCTCAGGTTCAGCGCTCAACTGGGCTGCCAAAGCCCACAGAAAGCACAGGCCGCCGGTGGCAGAAGCACCCGCTAAACCCGCCCTCATCGAAACACGTGCAGCAGGTGTTTCCAAAGCAAAACTGGGGCACGACCCTCCCGTTTTCCGTTGCATGCCCCAGGTTCAGAGCGTAGTTTTCCTTCCTCTTGCCCAGTGCGGCTTCGGCGGTAAATCCTGGCGTGTTCATTTGTATCTCCTCTCGTCTGAAATCATCAGATTTGTCACAATAGGGTGGCGCCTTCGTGGCCAGAAACGGAAATTCGCCAGTCACATCCACCCGTAAATCTCGGAGTGTTCATTTTACTGGGATTTGTACTGGGATCTTGAGACCTCCTCCCACGCCGCCAGTTGTAGCTGGTGCCTGCGGGCAAAGGCAGTAGCAGTCCTCGGGGCAATTCAACGCCATAGCTACGGCGCCGCCGGGTGTGCGGTCCGCTCCCACCGCGGGCAGATGGAGACACGCCGGCCGGTTATAGATTGCGGCTTCAGCGGTAAATCCTGGTGTCTTCATTTTTAGTCTCCTTGGTTTGAGGACATGAAATTCAAAACCGCAGCGAGCGGACTCTCGCTGGCAATAGACCCCACTTCTCGCAAATGACGCGAGAAATGGGGCACCCGGCCGTTTAATTCACAGGGCAGAGGCTGCCCAGGGGCACGCAAACGTTGCACCCGAAGCCGTCGGGATTCGGACACTCTTTTTTACCAAGGGGGCACTGGCCGCAGTAGTAGTACCCTGCCATAGTGACGGTGCCGGCGGATGTACGATTCCTCTCCGGCGGGTTCGCGTGGGAAAACGCGGCCCGATTGTACGTTGCGGATTCAGCGGTAAATCCTGGCATGTTCATTTTGTAATCTCCTCTCTTAATTTGAAAGTCGTCAAATTCCGCGGTCGTAGTAAGGTGACAGTTTTGTCACCAGGAACGGAAATTCGTCGGTGACGTCGACGCGGACAAAGAATTTGTCGACGACATCGGTGTTGCGATTGGTGTAGGAGAAAATCACGTCGAGGATTCTGCGGGTGCCGCTTAGCGGCGATCCGTGGACGTGCACGCCGGTTAGCGAAGAATTCAGCGCGAACTCTTCGGCGGCCTTCGCGTAGATGGCTTGGTAGCGGACTGCTAGATAGTTCAGGGCGCGGTTCTCATCCATGGCGCCGGCGTTATCGGTCATCTGCATGATGCGGTCGAAAAGTTCCTCGGCGGCGGGAGAGAATTCCTTGGCCGAGATCTTCTCCGGCTTGTGAATTGATTTGATCAGCGTTTCGCGGTCGAAAGAATAAATCTGGTCGAATACGACGATGGGGACCATCAAGCCGTTGCACCGTTGCGGCGGAGCGATGGGCCCTAGAGACCCGATAACAATGTCGAGGTCCCAAGGTTGAGGGTTCGGGCGCAGGGCCTCTACGAGCAGACTAAGGTCAGCAGAATCGCGCGGGACGAGAATATAGGTTTCGAGGCCCTCGACTGTCAGCACCCAACAGAGCTGCCTGACCAGGTAACGGATTTCGGGTTTGGAAAGCACAGCGTAGAGAGCCTGGCGGTCGGTGAGGCCGGCAGTCTTTTCGCGGCCGGTGGCCTGGGCGAACTCCTTTTCTACGGAGATGCTGGGAAAACGCGCCTCGATTCGACCGAGGGCATAGACCCAGGAAGTTGGAGCGGCGGTTGCGCCGTTCGCGGCTGGGGCCGATCCGCAGGACGAGCACGCTTGGGGCGATACCGAAGAGTTAGTGGGGCTGGTCGATCCGCTTCTTGCTGCCGGATTGTCGACGCCGGTGTTGGCTGGTTGTTCTTGAATTTCAAGGACTGGTTGTTCCATTGTGGTGCTCCTTCAGAAGTTTTCTCTTTCCTAAATCATCGCGTGAAAGTCATCCAACGATTCAGCGTGGCGGCTCGTCTTTCGCAGCCGCCGCACGGCTTGATGCCCATAGCGTAGGTCGCGCGCTTGATGGCATCGCCGAGTCCGATTTCGTCTTCGATTAGAAAGCCCGGCAGCCGCACGCGATGAGGCTGGCTATTTGGGGCCCCTGTCGCTACCGGCTTCGCTGTTGCTTTCTTCTTCATTACTGCGTTCTCAAGGCAGAACTCATTGCTTCGAATGCAGACCAGGCGTTCAGCAAGGGTGGCGCGATTGCCTTACGACGCTCGGCGCCCGCTTGCGTGACGGCTAACTTAATTTGCGCTGCGCTTGCGGTGGAAAACTCCGACCAGAGCAGAGCAATTGTTCCCACCACAAAGGGCACCGCGGCGCTAGTTCCTCCGAATGTTTGCGGCTTGCCATTGGTCGCGAGACTTGTGATGTTTTCGCCCGGTGCCGTCAGGCCATGCCTTCCTATGGAGCTACCTAAGTTGGACGCCGCCATCATTCGTGCTTGCAGATCGCATGCGGCGACCGGAATTGACCACGGATGACGAGTAAGAACTGAACTGCCCACGCTTCCCTGATTTCCTGCCGCAACCACGACGATAACGTTGCGGCGTGCAGCATGATTTAAAGCTTCTTCCAGTTCGCGCTCGCCGTTGGCCGATGGTTGGGAGACGGCGGCGCTTAGATTGATAACTCGAGCTCCGGCCGCAATCGTTTCGACGATTGCCGTCGCCAATTCTTCCGGCTTCGCGCTTGGCATATCCCCGTTGGCCGACGAACTCTCGGCAAATATGGGGCGCACTAACAAAGTGCAGCCTGGACAAATCGCTGGCGCCGCGGAGCCCCGTTTTGCCAGCAGCATTCCGGCGACGAATGTTCCGTGCATGCACGCCAGGCTGCTTGCGGTGGAACACGCCCCGGATTGTTTGCCTGGGACCTGGTGAATGTTATGAACGGCGAGATCGGAGCGGTCGAGGGCTACGGGGCCATCGATGAGTCCGATCTTGATTTCGGCTCGGCCGCTCGTGCGGGCCATCAATGGAGTGAGGTTCACTAAATCCAGCGGTCCCATATCCAGATCCCATGAAACTCCCCGATTGATGCCGAAAGGAACACCGAAAAAAGGCGTCTGCTCCTTCGTTCGAGTACGTAATTAATTTCCCTGGGGTAAGTGACCTGTGAAAACCTGGGTTCGTTCGTCCCAGCCGCGAGTAGCTTCGACCAACTGAATGGACAGGGTGGTCGAGTCGCGACTTAGCGGATTAACTTTCCTCTTGTAACTGGGGATTGTCAAGAAAAAAGTTATATGGCTCAACGGGGCTTGGCGGCGCAGACGGCGAGGGGACGATTTACTTTTTCCTTAGGGCTTGCGAGAATCAGGAGCCCCGTCCAGTGAAGCTTGGACGGGGCACTTTCGGCGGGTCAACTCGCTCTAGTTGACTGTGAAAACTACGTTGCTGGTGAGCGTTCCGGTGGGAGTGGTCACCTGAACGCTGCCGGTGGTGGCTCCGGTTGGAACCGTGGTGCGGATGGCGGAGGCGGAGATGACTGTGAACGCCGCTGCCGTGCCGTTGAATTTGACTCTGGTGGTGCCGATGAGATTGTTGCCGAGAATCAGGATTGAGGAGCCGACGCGGCCGAGCGTGGGCACGGTTTTCGCGAATGCGGGTAATCCCATGCTCAGGCGGTAGATTGTGCCGTCACCATAGAGGCCCTCGAACATTGCGGTGCCGTAGAAATTGCCGTTGGTGGCCTGCATCAATCCTACTGGGGTCAGGCCCTCGGCCACAGTGAAGTTGTGCAGCGTGGTCAACACACCTGCCGGGGTCATCTGGAAGATGGTACCAGCGTTGTGCGAGCCGCCGGCGCCGGTGACGCCGTAGAAGTTTCCGTCCGTGCCTTGAACCATTCCTGCGGGGCCGGCACCGTCAGGGCAGCCGGTGGTATTGCAAAAGATGTAAAGCGAAGTCAGCACGCCGGCGGAAGTGATTTTGAAAATCACGCCGCAGCCTACCTCTTTGCAATTCAGGTTGCCGCCGATTGCGCTGGTGCCGTAAAAGTCTCCATCGGCCGCTTGAATGATGCCGCCCGGCTCTCGGCCGTCAGCGCAATTGCCCAAGGCACAAAAACCGTAGAGCGAAGTGAAGACGCCGTGAGAGGTGATTTTGAAAAACGAGCCTGCGCCCAGAGATCCGCCGATGGTGGTGAGGCCGTAAAAGTTGCCGTCGGTGGCTTGGACGAGCGCACCTGGCTGGTCACCATCGGCACAGTTCGGTTGAGAACGGAAATTGTAAAGCGTGGTGAGCACGCCCGCCGGAGTCATTTTATAGACAGTGCCGCCCTGGCTGGGAGCAGAGTGAGTGCCGCCGCCGAGCGTGGTGGCATAAAAATTTCCATCACTGCCCTGAATCAGGCTGTTGGGAAAACTTCCGTCGTCGCAGTTAGTAAGTGCGCAGAAGTTATATATGGTGGTCATGCCCGGAGCGGGGCCGACCTTGTAAATCGTACCTCCACCGTAGAGGCCGCAGCCGCGCGTGGTTCCATAGATGCCGGTGTTTGTGGCCTGCAACAATCCCGCGCTGGGGTTGCAGCCATCAGTGCAGGTATCGTCATCGCAGAAGCTATACAAGGTGGTGATTGCGCCCGATGGCGACATCTTGAAGGCGGTGCCGTTGGCCAACTCTTGCGTGCCACCGTCGGTGGCGCTGGCGTAGAAGTTTCCGTCGACGCCCTGGGTCAGGGTGTCTTCGGGAGCCGCGCCGTCGGTACCGTTGAAGTTTTGGATTACTGTGAAGGTTTGTGCGGAAGCGGCTGCGGTCAATAATACAAAAACGGCAAGAATTGTATTGAGCAGGGTCTTTGCCAGTGAAAGAGTTGTGCGTGTCACGAGGCGCCTCATGAAAGGGTTGAAAGTCTCGAGTTAGAAAACCTTGCAGCTGGAAGTCAGAGCTTCTACTTAGGGGAGACCGGAAGTATACAACACATCGGCTGCGGGCTTTCAGCTATCAGCTAAACCCTGGAGCGATGGATGGCTCGATTTTGCGCGTGCGCCGGATTCCAGGGCGCTGTTGCTCCTCCATGTCCCGGGACTAGACAGAGGACGCGCGGATGGCGCACTCTCTTTTCTTGTGCCACGAGCATGAAAGGCTCCAACTTGAAACGCAGACCATCCACCCTCAGCGTGTTGGGCACCGAGCAGGCCAACCACGCTGCCGCTGACCTTGATCGCAAATCTTCGCTTGAGATCGCACAACTTATCAACGCTGAAGATGCAACCGTTGCGCTGGCCGTGAGGCGCGCGTTGCCGCAGATTGCGCGGGCCATTGATGAAGTCAGTGCCGCGCTTCGCCGCAGCGGACGCCTGATCTATGTAGGGGCTGGAACCAGCGGTCGCATCGCCGCGCTTGACGCCGTGGAAGTCTTGCCTACCTTCAATGTTGATCGCGTCCACTTCATCATCGCGGGAGGGGCGAAAGCTCTGGCCTCGGCCTCAGAGATCAGCGAAGATGATTCGACCGCGGGGCGCAAAGAAATGTCGAAGCGCAGGCCCGGCAAGCGCGATGTGGTCGTGGGAATTGCTTCGAGCGGACGCACTCCGTTTACCGTGGCCGCTATTGCCGAAGCTCGGCGGCGCGGAGCGCGCACCATCGCTGTGACCTGCAATACGAACTCCCCCCTCGAACGTGCCGCTCATTTCGCGATCGTCACGCAGGTTGGGCCTGAGGTGCTTGCCGGGTCGTCGCGAATGAAAGCTGGCACCGCACACAAAATGGTTCTCAACATGATCTCGACCGCAGCGATGACTCGCCTGGGCTATGTGTATGGCAACCTGATGGTCAACGTGGTTCCGAAGAACGAAAAGCTGATGCAGCGCGCCGTCGGCATATTGGAACAAGCGACGGGAGCGGATCACGAGTCGGCGCGCGGTGCCCTGAAAGTCTCGGGCAATCGGACTCCTGTGGCGCTCGTGATGCTGGCGGCGGGCGTGGGCCGTGCCGAAGCGATGGCCGCATTAAAGAAAGCCAAAGGGAACGTCCGCAAAGCGATTGCAGACGCGAAACCCCGGTAAATGTTGCTCGAATATGCTGGACGGGCTTCGGAAATCTGGCATATACTGCTGTATATGCCAGAGGGGTTTTTTCTCCCGCCAAGAATGAACATGCAACGCAAAGCAAAAATCTTCATGAATAATCGGAGCCAGGCCGTGCGCCTGCCCAAGGACTTTCAGTTCGATACTCACGAAGTATTCATCCGAAAAGAAGGCAGCGAGGTTGTCTTATCGCCGCGTCCGTCGGACTGGTCGGCCTATCTGGCCGAAGGCCCAGTGGCTTCATCCTCGTTCATGGAAGGCGTCGAAGACCTGCCTCCACAAGAGCGCGAGCGCTGATGCCGCGCTACATGCTCGACACCGACACATGCTCCTACATCATGCGGCGTTCGCCGGATGCGGTGGTGAAAAGACTCGCCAAGGTTCCCGTCGACGATGTATGCATTTCCGTAATCACAAAGTCGGAACTGTTGTTCGGGGTCGAAGTGTCTCCGAAGAGGCGGCAGGATGAAGCTGCGCTTGACGCTTTTCTGCGCTACCTTGAGGTTCTCGATTTTCCTGATAAGGCATCTTCGCACTACGCCAAGATTCGCGCGGACCTCAAGTCGCGTGGAGCCATGATTGGAGCGAACGATCTGCTGATCGCGGCCCACGCGCGCAGTCTCGGCCTGACTCTGATTACGAATAACACCAAAGAGTTTCGACGGGCTAGCGGTTTGTCCATCGAGAATTGGACGATTAGGGTGTAAGTGTTTTCTCCCGCACCCTGCAACGGTCCAACTTCTTCGAAGAAACGGAAGCCCGTGCCCACTCGATTACCACACCCACTCCAATTCCCCGCTAAAATAACTCGTTACCCCGAACTTCTAATTCAATGGATAAATTAGTAATCCGCGGCGGCGAACCTTTGCTTGGCACCGTGCGTGTCAGCGGAGCAAAAAACGCGGCGCTTCCCTGCATGGCCGCCGCTCTTCTCACCGACGAGCCGGTGATCCTCGAAAACATTCCGCAAGTGCGCGACATCCAAACCACGCGCAACCTGCTGGCCGCCATGGGAGCCGAAGTCGAACTCGGCTACGGACGCGCCCACCACCGCACCACGATTCATTGCCAGAATCTGGCGAGCCCAGAAGCCTCTTACGAATTAGTAAAAACTATGCGCGCCTCCACGCTGGTTCTGGGGCCGTTGGTTGCACGCTGCGGCCGCGCTCGCGTGTCGCTGCCCGGCGGATGTGCCATTGGCCAGCGTCCCATTGATCTGCACATCAAGGGCCTGGAATTGCTTGGCGCGAAAATAACTCAAGACCACGGCTACGTAGAAGCAACGGCCACGCGCCTGCGCGGAGCAGAAATCGCCTTCGACAAAATTACCGTCACCGGCACAGAAGATCTGCTGATGGCGGCGACGCTCGCCGATGGCGAAACAATTCTGCAGAATGCGGCGCGCGAACCCGAGGTCGCCGACCTCGCTGCACTTTTGAATAAGATGGGAGCCAAGATTCAAGGCGCGGGCACGGCGACCATCCGCATTAAAGGCGTCGCCAAACTGAAAGGCGCGAAGCATCGCATCATCCCCGACCGCATCGAAGCGGGCACGTTCCTCATCGCCGGCGCGCTCACCGGCGGCGATCTCAATATCGCCGGCTGCGATCCAACGCACCTTGTCGCCATCCTGAGCAAGCTGAAAGAAACCGGAGTGAAGACTAAATCCACGGCGACCAGCGTGCGCGTGATGGGAGACAATCCCTTCGCCGCCTGCGATATCAGCACCGAAGAATATCCCGGCTTTCCGACCGATATGCAGGCGCAGTTCATGGCTCTCGCGACACAGGCCGAAGGCACTTCGATTGTGACGGAGAATATTTTTGAGAACCGGTTCATGCACGCGCAGGAATTAGTGCGCATGGGCGCGAACATAAAAATCGAAGGCCGCCGCGCCGTAGTTCGCGGCAAAACTCCGCTCAGTGCGGCCGCCGTGCTGGCCTCTGACCTGCGCGCCAGCGCATCACTGGTGCTGGCCGCGTTGGTTGCCGACGGCGAGACCATCATCGACCGCGTCTACCACATCGACCGCGGCTACGAAAAAATCGAAGAAAAACTAAAAGGCGTTGGCGCGCAGATTCGCCGCATCGGCAACATGCTGCCTTAGTTGGAGTCTGGACCTTCCAGAGCTTCGACGACAGCATCATGGAATTTGGGGCGGACCTGTTTGATCGCTTGATTCAAACAGTCAGGCCAGGTGCGGTTGGTGAGCAGAGTGATCGAGAGTTCACGAGTGGGATCGATCCAGAGAGAAGTCCCGGTGTAGCCGAGGTGACCGAAAGAGTTCGGCGAAAAATATTTGCCGGATTGCGATGGGCTGGAGGGAGTATCCCAGCCAAGAGCTCGAGATGTGCCTGAAGGCGCGGATTCGCGGCAGGTGAAGAGGCTAACGGTTTCGGGGCGAAAAATAGGACGGCCTTCGTTGAGCATGGCATGGGCGAGTTTTGCCAGGTCTTCTGCGGTCGAGAAGAGTCCAGCCTGCGGACCTACTCCGCCGAGGATGTAAGCATTTTCATCCTGGACTTCGCCCTGGATGATTTTATTACGGAAGGTCTGGTCGCGAGCCGTGGGGGGAATCTGCGCACGGATTTCGACTGGTGGATTGAACGTTGTGCTGGTCATGCCCAGCGGAGCGAAGATTTCGCACAGGCAGAAACGGTCAAGAGGTTCGTCGGCAAGCCGCTCGAGGGCGATCCCGAGGATGATAAATCCAATGTCGCTGTAGACCGCTCTGGTTGCGGGATCTGAGGCCAGGGGCATGGTGATGGCGGCGTGAAGCAACTCATCGCGAGTGTGGCATTTGAGGTATAGCTTTTCGTAGGCAGGCAGTCCGGAAGAATGCGAGAGCAACATGCGCAAGGTCACATCGTGCCGGCGCGGGTCTTGTTCGGCGTCGCGAATAAATTCAGGGACTATCGCAGCGACCGGCGCCTCCAGATCCAAAAGTCCGCGTTCGTAAAGCAGCATGGCCATCGGCGTTGTAGCCACTACCTTTGTCAGCGAAGCCAGATCGAACAGCGTAGTTTGGTTAACAGAGGGAGAATCTCGTTCGTAGGGGAACTGGCCAAAAGATTTAAGGCCGATTAGGCGTCCGCGATGCGTGACCGCCACCGAGGCTGCGGGGAAGGCTTGTTGGCCTATGGCCTCTCGCAGCATGGAGAAGGCTTGGCTGAAGACTTGGTCTTGGCGCTCGGCATCCCCGGTTAGCATCGATGACAGATTCGGCGTGGTCATCCAGAAGTCCATGATATGGCATAACGGGCACCCCCTTACTTGAGTTTCTTGAGTCATGCCGCTGGGGTTGTGTAGAGTCAAAGCATCCTTTCTCTTCAGACAAATTCGCTGTTCGGCCGCCTGTTGCTTTTCTGCCTTTTGACTGCGGCAATTCCTCGGCCTGCGCAAAGCCAGATTGCTGAAGGCAGCGCAGCTGTCCCCACAAATGCAGTTGCGTTGTCAGCCGTCGATACCGTTATTCAGAATGCGATTTCTGACGGCAGCATCCCTGGCGCTGTTCTGCTCATCGGTCATGACGGAGATGTAATCTGCCGCAAGGCTTACGGGTCGCGGGCTTTGGAGCCTCGGCGCGAAGTAATGACTCTGGATACTGTGTTTGATGTGGCATCTCTCACCAAGGTGATCGTCACCACCACGGCGGTGATGCAACTGGTGGAGCGGGGTGAGATCAGGCTGAACGATCCGGTGGCGAAGTATTTGCCGGAGTTTGCGCAGAATGGAAAACAGGACATCACGATCCGGCAACTTTTGACTCACTACTCGGGGCTGCCGCCGGATCTGGACCTGAAAACGCCTTGGGAAGGAAAAGAGACGGCATATCGCATGGCGTTTGCAGAGACGCCGGTCGATCCGCCGGGCTCGAGATTTTCCTATAGCGACATTAATTTTATTATGTTGGGCGCGCTGGTGGAGCGTGTATCGGGCGAGACCGTGGATGAATACGCCACGCGCCATATTTTTGTGCCGCTGAAGATGATGCGGACTCGCTACGTGCCTCCATTGGCTCAGCGGGCTGGCTGGATAGAAAAGATTGCGCCGACACAGTATGACGAAAATGAGCGCATGCTGCGCGGAGTGGTGCATGATCCTACAGCGCGCCGCATGGGCGGCGTGGCCGGGCAAGCGGGGCTATTTTCCACTGGAGACGATCTGGCCAAGTTCGCTCAGGCTTTGCTGAACGGCGGTGATGGAATTCTTTCGGCGCTGTCTGTCGAGAAGATGACGCGGCCGGAGCAGCCTCCGTCGGCGCCCGTGCTGCGCGGGTTTGGCTGGGACATTGATTCTCCGTTTTCTTCCAATCGCGGGGATCTCTTGCCCGTCGGGTCGTATGGGCACACCGGGTTTACGGGAACATCGATGTGGATCGATCCAACCACGAAGAGCTACATCATCCTGCTAACGAATGCTGTGCACCCGCGAGGTAAAGGAAATGCAATCGCCCTGCGATCGAAAGTAGCCACGGCGGTGGCCGCTGCCTTGCCTCTGACTATCAGCGAGAAAGAGGCTTTGCGCTGGGCGAGCATCACCGGCTATAACGAGGCGCAGAGCGCGGCCCGGCGCATGAGCGTGCGCAACGGCAGCGTGAAGAATGGAATTGATGTCTTAGAGGAGCATGGATTCGATGTCCTGCAAATCGCAGGACGCAAGAACAGCAAGGACAAGAAGAGGATCGGCCTTGTGACAAATCAGACCGGAGTGGATTCGGATGGGCGGCGGACGATCGATGTCCTGGCCGGGGCTGCCGGAGTAACGCTGGAGGCGATCTTCAGTCCCGAGCATGGGGTGACCGGCTCGCTCGACACAACCGACATTCATAATTCGAAAGATGCATCCACGGGCGTTCCCGTCTACAGCGTCTACGGCGCGACAGATGCCGCACGGCACCCTTCCCCAGATGTGATGAAAACTCTGGATGCCGTCGTTTTCGATATTCAGGATGCCGGCGTGCGATTTTATACTTACGAAACTACTTTGGGATATTTCCTCGAGGCAGCCGCGACCGCTGGCGTCGAAGTGATTGTGCTGGACCGTCCTGACCCGATTACAGGCGCGTTCGTGCAAGGTCCGGTGGCCGATGCCGGGCATCAAACATTTACGAATTACTGGACGGTCCCGGTGCGCCATGGCATGACTTTAGGCGAACTCGCGAAGATGTTTAACGCCGAGCGTAATATCAACGCTAAGCTAACCATCGTTCCGATGGAAGGATGGCAGCGCGGAGACTGGTTCGATTCCACCGGCTTAACGTGGGTGAATCCGTCACCGAACTTGCGGAGCCTGACAGAGGCTGCGTTGTATCCGGGCGTGGCTCTGATCGAAGGCACAAACATTTCAGTGGGGCGCGGCACCGATACTCCGTTTGAAGTGATAGGCGCGCCCTGGGTTAAGAATAAGGAACTCGCCGCTTATTTAAATTCACGCGGCATAGCCGGAGTGCGGTTTGTGCCGATCACGTTTACACCTGCCGCTGCGGTTTATAGTGGCTTGAAGTGCGAGGGCGTGAACATTGTTCTTGCCGAGCGCAACGCGCTCGATACTCCGGAGTTGGGGCTGGAATTGGCTGCCGCGCTAAACAAATTGTATCCGGCCGATTTTAAAATGGAGCGCATGGCCGACTTGCTGGTGAATCAGGCGGCTTGGGATGGACTGGTCGCGGATCGAGATCCACGCCGCATTGCGTTGGATTGGCAGGAAGATCTGGAGAAGTTCCAGTTAGTTCGGCAAAAGTATTTGATCTATAAATGATTTGCATCGGAATAAAGGGAGCAAGAAAAACAATGAAGGTTAGTATCCCGATTGTTGCGTTACTGATGACATGTGCTGTTCTATCGCCGGTGTTCGCCGGTGCGCAGCAAACGATCTCAAGTCCCGCCAACGAGCAAGCCAAACAGAATCCGGCGGCGGAATCTTCAACAGACGCGCTCGTATACCGCAATATGAAGTACGGATTTACATTCTCGCTTCCGAATGAGTGGAAGGGCTACACGATTGTCACGGCTCAGTGGGAAGCCAGCGACGCGCAAAAGGGCATGGTCGAGCACGGGCCGATCATTAACATCCGGCCTCCGGATTGGACGAAGGAAAAGCCGCGGCAAGATATTCCGATTATGATTTTCACGTTGGCGCAGTGGGAATCGGTGGAGCATGGCGACTTTTTCATCAGCGGTGCGGCGATTGCTCCGGGCGAACTCGGACGCAACCGCAAATACGCATTTGCCGTCTCCCGCCGCGTCGAAGAATCTGACACCGCTGGGGCGAAAGAAGTGAACGAAATTCTGCAGCGCCATCCCCTCCGCCCATTTTTTTCGAAGTAATGTCTTTGATCAGTGTGCAGATTGCTGCACACCGGCGAAGATAACCCGCCCCCGAAACTCCGCATCCTAGCGGTAAAAGTGATAATCTCAGGCTGATCGTGATGCTGGCAGCGTGCTGCGGAGGTGTAAGATGCGTGGATTATTAACGGTTCTTTTGATTTCTGGAATGGCGTTGGCTCAAACAGCCGACACGCAGAAGCCGCAGAGTGCGACGCCGGCTTCCGCGCCTGCGGCCTCAACTGATCCGAATCCCGCGCCGTCCTCAACTCCCACAACTGCTGCGACGCCCAATCCCGCCCCAGTTCCGGCTGCCGATCCTAATGCGCTTACAATTCCGGCGGGGACAAAGATTCCTTTGTCGCTAAAGCAAGCGATCTCCACTAAGAACGCGCGCGAGGGCGATGCGGTTTATGCTGAGACGGCGTTCCCGTTTGTCCTGAACAACCGCGTAGTGGTTCCGGCTGGAGCGTTTATTCAGGGAACAATTTCGCACGTCGAGCGCGCCGGGCACGGCCGCGGCCGCGCCGAGATCCTGATGCATTTTACTTCGATGATTTATCCCAGCGGATACACCGTGATGCTGCCCGGGTCGGTCGAGAACACGCCGGGGTCGGGCAACAAATCCGTGACGGATTCCGAAGGAACCATTCAGCAGGATAAAGATACCGGCAAAAAGATTGAAGACGCAGCCAAAGGCGGCACGTACGGCACGATAGGCGGCGCGACCGCCGGAGGTTTAGCCACCGGCGGCTTGAATGGAGCGCGAGTAGGCGCCGGTGCCGGTGCGGCAGCAGGCATCGCGTGGGCTCTTCTCAAACGCGGAGACGATGTGAAGCTCGAAGTTGGCACTTCCATCGAGATGGAAATTCAGCGCGCAATCACGGTGGATGCTAGTCGGATTACGGTGGTGAAAGCCGGACCTTAAGATTCCCGGCGCTCAGGAGCTAAGGCCCTTTGGCGCTTTTCGCCGCAGGTCTGATGGCCTGCTTTACCTTGTTATCGCTGTTATCGCTCCGAAGGACCCTCCAAACGGCGGCTCCTCCTCCGGTTGTGCAAGGGTTTGCATTCTTGACAACAATGTGCGGGCGGAGGAGAATCCCCTTGCTTCGCCTCCGCCATCCCCGCGCGACCCTACGCTCCAGCGAAAAAGGACGGTACCCATCATGCAATGCGAATTGCCATCACCCAGGCGCATGCGTCTTACCAGTTTTGTTCATTTGAAGAAGATCGTAGATCTCGCTCTTGCCGGCGCGTTGGCTTTGGCGGCGGTGTTGGCGCTGGCGGGATTTGCTAAGCCTGTCCAAGCACAATCTTTCAGCGTTCTGTACACCTTCACGGGCACTCCGGACGGGTCGGTACCTGCTCAAGCGAACCTGCTGGACGTGAATGGAACCCTCTATGGAACCACATACTCTGGAGGCACGTACGGATACGGGACGGTGTTCAAGTTCAACCGCAAAGGGCAGGAAACGGTGCTCTACAGTTTCACTGGGGGAACGGATGGGGCGACCCCCAGCGCAGGAGTGGTACGGGATACGCAGGGCAACCTCTACGGCACTACCTATAGTGGCGGAGATCTAAGCTGCATCTCCATTTACGGTACGGCTGGTTGCGGGGTGGTATTCAAGCTGGATACCACCGGTACGGAGACGGCTCTTTACAGCTTCACCGGCGGGACCGATGGTGGGGAGCCGGAAGGGTTGGTAATCGACAATGCGGGCAATCTTTATGGCATAACCTTCTTTGGTGGCAGCCAAACCTGCCCCTTCGGTAGCCTTGGTTGTGGAGTGGTGTACAAGGTGGACGCCAGAGGGGACGAGACAGTCTTGTATACCTTCCAAGATGGGACCGACGGTGGTGAACCAAACGGGTTCCTCACAATGGATTCGGAAGGAAACCTCTACGGTGCGACGATTACCGGCGGCAACCTATCGGCTTGCTCACCTTTCGGTGGCTGCGGGGTGATATTCAAGCTGGACACCAGCGGGAACGAGACCATTTTGTACACCTTCCAGGGCGGAGCGGACGGGGCCATCCCGAACGCCAGTTTTCTGATGGATGCCAAGGGTAATCTCTATAGCACGACCAATTTTGGTGGCGACCTAAGCTGCAACAATATTCCGTTTTACGCAGGCTGCGGCGTCGTTTTCGAGGTGACGCCGGCCGGGGCTGAGAGAGTGTTGCACACATTCAAGGGAAAGGACGGAGCAAATCCGACATTGGGTTTGGTGCAGGACGCCAAGGGCAATTTCTATAGCACGACGGAGTATGGGGGCGCATTCAACCTGGGCACCGTGTTCGAGTTAACTGCGAATGGCACGGAGAGCATCTTGCACAGCTTTAGCGGCCTGGCAGACGGGAAGCTTCCCGACTCGGGCTTGGTCATGGATGCGAAGGGCAACCTCTTCAGCAATACTTCGGAGGGCGGAGATCTAAGCTGCAGCCCACCATACGGCTGTGGGACGCTGTTCAGGGTCGTTCCGTAGGTTCGAGTGTGGCCCATCCTTTCGCGTTCTCTGCGAAAGGATGCGGACGATGCACCACGTCAAGAAAAATGTCAGTAACTATTCCGACCCCTTCACCGGCGCCAGCGTGGCCGCCAGCACAGCCACATGCGAATCGCTCGGTAAAGTAACGCTCTTCACAGTTTTCGCCGGATTCAACGCGAACGAATAGGCATACAAATTAAACGTTCGCTCATCCTTGGTTCCATTGTCGAAATTCCTGTAAGCCATGGCCACGCCTTCAGACTCGCCAGTATATTTCTGCGGAGTGTACCAGTCGCTGAAACTCTGAGTAAATTTCGTACTCGTCCCATCGGTGTACTTAACAGTAAGAGTCTCGGACGCCTGATTCCCCTCGATCCCCGTCGCCAACAACATCAGCGCGGAATACTTGCCTGAGGTCAGCGTAACCGTTTGTCCGCTGCAACCAACCGCATCCAGTTCGTTGGCAGGACCAAACGTAAAGAGCGTTCCGTTAAACACCCGCGACGTGCTTAGCAGCTTCGCCGAGTACGAATACCCTCCACCATCCAACCCTCCCGTCGAATAAGTCGAACCGTCGGTGTAGATACCGTAAAGATTGAACTCCGAAGTTAGATTCACCTCAGTGCCAGTTCCCTTCGTGCCCACGGCGGCGCTTACCGCCAGGCTGAGACTAAGGGTCTCCGTTGTAGTGCCCGAAGTACCGGTGATGGTGACCGTAGCGAATCCAGTGGTAGCAGAAGCACTGGCCTTGAACACAACTGTTTGCTTACTCCCCGTGCCCTGCACCGAAGCCGTAACGCCTTTGGGCAGACCCGACACAGTCAGAGTCACGGCGCCGCTGAATCCATTTACATCCGTAATCGTGATCGCGGCACTCGCAGTTGAACTCTGATTTACGAACACGCTCGTCGGTCCAGCAAGCGTAAATCCGGGCGCGCCCACTGCCGTGTTGATCGCGCTGGCGTATTGTGCCGCAAGGCCGGTGCCTACGAAATCGTCGTAGAGCCACATGAATCCGCCGATAATGCCGCACTGGTTGTGCCAGCCGGTCATCGTAGTCTGCACCTGGCTCGGCGTGTCGTCCTGATCCCACAGCCCAGGGAACACCGGCACCGCCCCAAAATTCCATCCCGAGCACGGATTATTTCCCGCGCCGCCCGCATAAGCCTGCAGATGAACTCCATCGGAGGTGCCCGGAAGTTGAGTGTTGATCTGCGAAACCACGTTCGTCCAATAACTGCTCTGGTCAAACGCGTCGGGCATCACGTGATAGCCCAAATTCCCCAGCATCACGCCAAACGAAATTGTGGTAGGAGAATTAAAACTATTCTCATCGTCGAAATCGATGGCATCGAGCGCCGGTATCGCCGCTTTCAGCGCCTGAAAATCCTGATACAAAATGCTCGTCGGCCCCGTCCCCTGCGCATTCACCAGGTTCGTGATGTTCTCCCAGTCTCCGTAATTGGACGAGCCGACGCTGAACGTCACCCGCTTCACCGTCCCAAGCTTCAGCTGAGCCATGTCCCCCGGAAAATCAGGATAGTATTCGTTGCCGACATACACGCCGCCGGAGGTCAACGGAAACTCGCCATTGAAATTCAAGTCGCCCGTGGTGCTGACCTCGACGCTCCACACAATGGCTTCCGAGAATCCGGAGTTCTCAATCTCAGTAATGTTGGCCGACGCATTCTTGTAAAACGGACCGCCCCCAAAAATTCCCGTGTACCCAGTCTGACCAAAAGCCGCTTCGCCCGAAAATGCCATTGCCATGAGGACGAAAAGAAACATTCCCGCGCGCACAATAACTGTCCGATCACAAAAACCAACGAACCTGATTTTTATCGAGTGCACTTGATCTCCTGAGTAGCGGCGCTAACAATGGCGAAGATTTTCCTCGCGTCATAGCGCAGGAATAAATAACGCGACGAGCCGCAAAGTCCCCAAATTATACACGCAGAAAGCTCAAAACCCGACAACTGACGCGGCTTTCGGCGCATCGCGACCGGAAGCCGGAAGCCGAAGCCGTTCCTAATACAGCGGAGCATCCCCCGGAGGCCGCGTCTTCCACCGCCGGTGCACCCACAACCACTGCTCCGGATACTTCCTCACATACTCTTCAATCACCGAGGTAAATTTCTGCGTGTTGGCCTTGATGTCGGCCTCCAGGTCGCCCGTGCGCACCAGCTCCACCGCCGGATCAAACCGCAGCCGATATTTTCCCAGCGCCGCATCCCAAATCGTAAACGTAGGCACCACGGCCGCGTCGGTGCGCAAAGCAATGCGCGCTGGCCCAGCAGCCGTGCACGCCGGAATCCCAAAGAAATCCACAAAAATTCCCTGCGGCGGAGTCATGTTCGTATCCATCAACAGACCCACCACTTCCCCCCCCTTCATCGCCGAAAGCAACCCGCGCACAAAATCATCTTTATCGACGGCCTTATTACCATGCATCGTCCGGTAGCGAAGAATGAGTTCCCCAAGATACTGGTTGTCCATGCCGCGCATAAGTACGTACATCCAATGCCCGCGCATCGACAACACAAAAGACGAAAGCTCCCATCCTCCAAAATGCCCGGCAAACAAAAGCACGCCCTTGCCACAAGCCTGCGCGCGCTCGAAATTTTCGAAGCCATCAAACACAACAACGTCGCCGACATTCTCCAGCGTGTACTCAGGAAAGTGGCAGACCTCCGCCAGTTGACGCCCCAGCGAAGTGAATTCCCCGCGCAGAATCCGCGCCCGCTCGCCCTCAGTTTTTTCCGGAAACGCCATGGCAAGATTGCGCATGCCAACCTGCCGCAATCGAACGTGCAGAAGATAGATAACCCAAGCCAGGCCAATGCCGATCGTCCGCGCCAGCGGTCGCGGCAAAATACCCATGACTTTGATGAACGGCCAGGCTGCCGCGTACTCAAGTCGCTGCCGCATTAGGAAGCGTGACGGTACCACCGTCAAAAATTATTTGCAAACATTAGCGACCGATGGATTTTGACGCCTCCGGAAAACGGGAAAACGCCATTCACTTCTTGGTTTTGTTAGACCCCATTTTCCAGTAGCGAACAGCCCACACAACCAGAAAGATCACGATGCCTGCCAGCAATTCGATAGCATCGAGTTGCCAGCGAAGTGGCATTTGGCTTTTTCGCTCCTTTGAGGCTTGTCGTTCCGAAAAGCAGTTCGGCCGGAAGCCGGAAACCCGAAGCCCGCCCTACTTAGCCGCTTCCTGCGCCCACTTCGCCAAAGTAGTCAAAAACGAATTCGCCGCCGGCGACGGTTCAATCTCTCCCGTCAGCGACGTCTTAAACGGAACCATGCGCCCGTAAAACTCCCGCGTGCTGTCCTTATCCTGCTTGATCACGGCGCCGTTCAACGTAATCCCGGCGAACAGCCCGCGCGCCCGCGAATAAGTCAGCACCTCGGCCCGCATCTTCCAATCCGTATTTCCTTCGGCGTGACGACCCACCGGCCCGGCCGCCACCGAAGCATCCGCGCCCAGCGCGAACTCGCTCGTCAGCAAGTGCTTCATTCCATCCTTATTCATGATCAGCATCACGAGATCGACCGCCTGCCCGCCAATCTGAAATCCAAAGCTGCCGCCAGTCACGGTGAAAAATGCCGGAGCGCTCCATCCTTTCGGCGTGCGACAACTCGCCAGCCCGCGCCCATACTTCCCGCCCACAATAAATCCGCCCTTCAACATCGACGGCACCACCGCCACGCATTCCGCCGAGCCCAACACTTCCTGCGGAATTCCCGCATCCGGCGCACCCTGAATTTCATTCAGCACATCGGCCGCCGCCTGCACGCGATCCGCTGCCTTCGATTCTTTCGGCTGGTCATCCGCCGCCAAGGAGAACGAACAGAGAGACACAACTAGGGTCAACAGTAAAAACTTTTTCATGGTTCCTCGCCACAAGAATTTCCTGGAATCTGGTATTTGGATTGTAAATGAAGTGGCGAGCGTTGTATCGGGGACGTCAACCGCAAAGGATGGAAATTCAAGAAGCGAGGAACCTGCAGACAAAAAAATCGGGGCTGAAAGCGGTGACCCTAATCGCCACTCCCACCCCCGTCTCCGCTGTTTTAATTCGGATGTGAGTGGCCATACGCACGCGGCGGGTGGCTAGGTGTTTCCGGTATGCAAATTCCTTCATCTTGACCGCGGTTCCACCTCGGCTTACCGTTCACTGCTGGGAGGACCCTCTCATGAATTTCTCTCAATTTGTCTTTCGGCCCAAGCTCATTACCACCGCCGCCGCGATCCTATTTTGTATCCCATCACTGGCGGGGCAAAACTCCTCTTTCATTTCGTTCACCGTAGCTGGGGTGGGCGACGGAGATGGGGGCACCTACCCCGCGGGCATCAATCTCAGCGGCACCATCGCGGGATATTATGAGGGCGCGGACAAAGCCTCGGAGGGTGGGTTCATTCGTGACCCCAACGGGGCGATCACCGAGTTTTCCCCAACGGACCTCAACGACTTTCGCTTCGTAGCGATCAACGAATCGGGACAAATATCAGGCTACGGGGCAGAAAATTCCACCCCCTATGAATTCGTCGGCGTGTTGAGGGATGCCAACGGTGAGTTTATGGAGTTTGCCGTGTTGGCGGATACCGCTACATTTGTTAACGCTATGAACAACAATGGAGTAGTTGCCGGAATGTATCAAGATTCTGCGCAGGGGAACCACGGCTTCCTACGAAATGCCGATGGCAGCTTCACGCTGGTCGACGATCCGGATGCGTTGCTTGCCCCATGGGAGGGGACCGTGGCAGTCGCAATCAATGACAACGGAACATTGGTGGGAAATTACACCGACAAAAATACCGGGACACAGAGGGGCTTCATACGCGATCAATTCGGCAAGTTTACCAACTTCAATGCGGCTACTGTCAGATCCGCCAGCACATATCCAGTCGCCATCAACCTAAGCGGTCAGGTGGCCGGATATTACTGCTTAGACCACTGCCCAATTAATGGCAACCCGATTCTCACGGGGTTTCTGCGCAGCGCCGCAGGGCACGTGACCGACGTTGTCTACCCCGGCGCCGTTTCCACGCAGGTCACTGGCATCAACGACGGCGGCGTACTCGTGGGATTCTGGAGAGACAGCGTCGGGTATGAACACGGTTTTCGGCGGGAGCCTTCCGGCAAACTCGCTGAGATCGCGCCGTCGGGACCGTTCCTTGCCGTAGTCCCGGGCTCAATCAACAACCACGGCACAATCACTGGTTACTACGCAAACGATGACTTCGGTCTGTCTGGGTTCGTTATTCGCGGGACATCGAGGTAGATGTCGTCGTAGTTGATTTCAGCGCTGGGCCGTGAGACAAAAAAATCGGGGCTGAAAGTAGTGACCCTAATCGCTACTCCCAACCCCGTCTCCCAGGTTCTGTGGTAGGTGAACCGAGTATGCCGCCTACTAGCTTTTCCCGCAAATTACGAAGGTCAGTGTCCCAAAGTTACTGAGATCAGGTCTTGGATCTTAGGTATTAGGTCTTAGGCAGAACCTAAAACCTAAGACCTAAGGCCTGCCTTACTACTTCGCCGCCACCAGCGAATGCGTAATCGCATGCACCGACAGCGCAATCCTATTCTGCACGCCCACCTTGCGCATCAATTTCGCCACGTGCGCCTTCACCGTGCGCTCCTCAATGCCCAACTGCGCGCCAATCTCTTTATTCGACCGTCCCGCCACCAGCATCTCCAGCACTTCTTTTTCGCGATCGGTAAACGTCACGCGCCCCGCCGGAAATATCCGTCCCGGCGACGACGACACCCGCTCAATAAACATCGAAAGCACTCGTCGCGGAGCCCACACCGATCCCTGGCTCACAATGCGAATCGCCTGCGCAAACTCTGCCGGCGAAGCCGCCTCATCCACATACCCCTTGGCCCCAGAAGCAATCGCCTTCAGAATCGTCTCTTCGTCCACGCCCGACCCAGTCACAATAATGCGCAGATCCGGTCGCGTCGCCTTCAGGCTGGCCATCACATCAAACAGATTCTGCCCCGAGCGATTTCCCAGCAGGATCAAGTCGACGCCCTGCAGCGTGGAAATCTCTGGCAGGCCGGCGGAGATTAGTTCAAACTCAGGCTCCGTGTCGAACAAGGCGCGAAATCCCACAAACCTCAGCGGATCGCTCTCCACCACGGCAATTTTAATGATCGGTTTTCTCGCTACTGCTGCTTTCATAAGTATCCCTGTGGGGCGAATTGTGGTACCTAGAGCATAACGGCATTTGCCCGCTCTGCAAAGAGAAGGTGACCGAAGATGAATTACGGGAGTAACATGAAAAAGCGGACGGAAAGCCCACGTCACAGCAGGATTTGGCGGGCAAAGTCAGTGTCCAGTGGTCAGTGATCAGTGGCTGGTAAAACCGGGAATGGTTTCAGTGGTTTCGCTTTTACTGACCACTGACCACTGACCACTGACCGATAGTTCGCGCCGGGCCACCGCGGAGAAAATCAAGCATGAGAAAATCCTTTCGATTTTTAATCGCTCTAGCCAGTCTCGTCCTGGCCAGCCTCATACTATCCTCAGTCATTCCCGCCATCTCCGCTCAAACCGCGGCCCCGGAGTACAAGCCAAAATTCGCCGGCGACCCCGCCCGCTCTGATTCCGAAGCCGCGGCCCTGGGCTACATGCGCGTAGTTCTCCGCGCCCAGCGCCAGTTCAATAAACAGTACGGCCATTACGCCACAACCCTAACCGAACTCGTTCACTCCGGCTCCTTCACCAAGCGCATGGTCGATCCCAATCGCGGCGACTACACCGCCGGCTTCAAAGGCAAAAAAGACAGCTTCATCCTCGTCATGACTCCCAAACAACTAGACGCCCAGCACCGCTCTTTCTACGCCGAAGACGACGGCAAAATCCACGCCGACGAAGAAAAACCCGCCGACGCCACCTCCCCCGTAGTGAAGTAAAGTTTCAGTTCCTGTCATCCTGAGCGGAACACGCGCTTGCGCGCTTCGCGCAAGCGCGTGTGTAGTCGAAGGATCGCTCGCACTCATAAACCAGCATGGACCTCGCCAGGCGTTTTCATTGCGCCCTGGTTCCTTCCGCGCGTCGCCCCAATTCATCGAACTCGTTTATGATGGAATCAGAAATCATCCGCCAACATCACGAAAGGAAATCATGCCCCCATCCATCGGCCAACCAGCCCCCGAATTCACCCTCAAAGATCAAGACCAAAAAGAAATAAAGCTTAGCGACTACAAAGGCAAGAAGCCCGTAGTGCTGGTCTTCTACCCGCTCGACTGGAGCCCCGTCTGTACCGAAGAGCACGCCTGCATGGTCAACGACAAAAAGCAATTCGACGACCTAGACGCGCAAGTGCTGGGCATCAGCGTCGACAGCGTCTGGTCGCACAAAGCCTACGCCGAAAAAATGGGCATCCACTATCCGCTGCTAGCCGATTTCCAACCCCGCGGCGCAGTAGCCGCGAAATACGGCGTCTTCCTCGAAGACAAAGGCATCACCGGCCGCGCCATCTCCATCATCGACCGCAACGGCAATCTAGCCTGGCACAAAAACTACGACATCCCAGTAGTCCCCGACATAGACGAAGTCTCAAAAGCCCTGGCCGGAGTGAAGTAAATGTGGAAATAACAGAAACGTAGAAGTAATGGAAATGTGGAAATAACGTGGAAGAGCGGCGCTTTAGCGCCGCGTAAGTTCGCAAACTGACGAGGGCTTCAGCCCCCGAGCAACCCCATGAAAGCCTCCGTCTTCATCGGCACCAGCCTCGACGGCTTCATCGCCCGCCCCAACGGCGCTCTAGACTTCCTCCCCGAAAACGGAGGCGAACCACACGGCTACACCGAATTCATAGCCGCAGTCGACACAATCGTAATCGGCCGCAAAACCTTCGAGACCGTCCTAACCATGACCCCATGGCCCTACGCCGAAAAGCGCGTAGTAGTCCTAAGCACGAAGCCAATCGACCTAACAGCCGCCCAAGGAAAAGTCGAACAACTCTCCGGCTCTCCAGAAGAGATAGTCAAGAAACTAGCCGCCACCGGCGCCAAGCATCTCTACATCGACGGCGGAATCACCATCCAAAACTTCCTGCGCGCCGGCCTGATCCAACGCCTAACCGTAACCCGAGTCCCAGTCCTAATCGGAGAAGGAATCCCTCTCTTCGGAGCCCTACCCAAAGACATCCATCTCCGCCACCTGGCAACCCGCCACTACAAAAGCGGCCTGGTAAGCACCGATTACGAAGTCCTCAACCAGAAATAAAAGGTAAGTACCCGGAGGATGTCCGATCCCACCCGTTCTTTGGAGGTCCAGGGGATTTACCCCGTGATACCCCGTGACCTCCGTGTTAAAGAAGTTGACTCTAAGCTTTTCGGTTTCTCTGTGACTCTGTGGCTCTGTGGTTGAATGGTCTTGTGCACCGTAAACGCCTGCCGCGGGGTCTGACTCCCTACCCACCAGCCTTAACCTCAGCCGCCTTCCCACCCCGAAAAGTCACCACCAGCGGCTTCCCTCCATTCGCATAATGCAAAATCCTCTCCTCCGACGAACTCCCTGTATCCAGAGTTCCCATCCCCACCGCAAAATCCGCCTGCAACTCATTCATCCCCGGCTTCACTTCATGCGCGTCCACCGCCTGCCAAACATCCGCCGGCCAATGCTTATACAACTCATGTGGATCTTCCACAAAAAACATCTCATCCGAATAAATCTTGTACTGCCCATCATTCTCAAACCCAATCGGCACCGCAAAGCTCTTCCCATCTTGCTCAAACACCGCCATCACCTGGCGCCGATTCCCCGGACCAGGCCCCATCTCCGCCTCCACATCCTTAATCTCCACCCGCTTGATCGGCAACAGTAGCCCGGCCTCATGCGCAAAGTCCGTCCGCTTCCGCGCCGCGTCATACGGATAATACGTATACCGGTATCCCTCTTTCACCCAAACCGGCTGCACCGTCAACTGCTTCGCCGACTTCAAATCAAACGGATACAGTTTCTTAGGCACGACATAATAATCCGCATTCGAATACCCGGCATTCCGAGCCTGCAACTGCTTCTGCGCCGCAACATAATCCAAATGCCGCTGATACAAGATGTACCCAGCCCGCACCCCAGCCACCACCACGGCCAAAGCCAAAGCAATCTGAATCCTCTTCTTAGCCTCTTCACCAATCATGAAAGTGTTTTACCCTGTGAACCTCTGTGAAACCCCCGTGTCCTCTGTGGTAAAGATTTTAGGATGCCGCAAGAAACCCGCCCTAATGTAAACTAGAAAAGATGCCCCCAGTAACCGAAGAAGAAGTAATCAGCGCGCTAAAAAGTTGCTACGATCCAGAGATCCCCGTCAACATAGTAGATCTAGGCCTGATCTACAAAGTGAACTTCGCGCCTGTCGAACCCGAAACCCCAGACCAACCCAAGCAGGACGTCTCCATCGACATGACCCTGACCGCCCAAGGCTGCCCCGAACACGTCAACATCAGCGCCCAGGTAAAATCCCGCCTCGAGCAACTACCCGGCATCCGCAACGCCGCCGTAAACATAGTTTGGACCCCACCCTGGACCCCCGAACGCCTAAGCCCCGAAGCCAAAAAACAACTAGGCATCGAGTAGGCCGGATTCTCACTTGGATAAATAAAGTGTGTCATTCCTCACCGGGCCGAAGGCCCGGTGAGGAACCTGCTGTCCGCGTGCGGCGCCACGCTGCCGGCAGCCCTACCCACCAATCTCATCCCAAACTTCGTAAGCCGACTGCCCCGCCACATCCGTAATCCGCTTCCCCGCGCGCCCCGCCATTTCCATCACCCGCATGCCACGATCAAAATAATCCGGCAGTGCCTTCCGCACGCTCTCAAACTTCTCCGGATACTCCGACGCCAGCACCGCCAACCCCACCCCCGTAGCCAACACTCCCGCCGGATACTTCTTCTTCAAAAACAACACAGTCGCCGCACCAACCGCACCCGCCACCAAAGCCTTCTTCCAGCTATCCATGTCGCCCCCGAAAAATCCTTTTTTCTTCACGCGATTGTACTCCTCTCACTGAACCGATTTTTTCCAGCGGTGCCCATGTTTAGACAGCGAGGCGGCACCTCACAAAGCCAGCAAACTAAAAAGCACACATTCGGATGCCTCTTCCCTCCCCCGCGTTGTCGCCGCATGATTTTCAAAATCAATCGCAGCCCTAGCCGGATGCCCTACCCTGTGCCCCTCTGTGAAACCCCCGTGACCCTCTGTGGTAAAGATTTGGCATATCGCAACCGTAACCAAAGAAGCAGCCCCAACTCGTATACTTCGTCCGTACTCCAGAGGCCCCATGCCGAAACGCCGATTACAGGAAACCATCCTGCTACTCCTCGCATGCGCCCTAGCTCCAGCCCAAGCCAAACCCCGAGCTCGAGATCTAGGGGTTCCCTTCGACGGCACCCCCGGCCCCAACAACGCCATCACCGACGTAAGAGGCATCGAAGTAGGCCACACTACGCTAATCTCGGGCGAAGGCAAATTAATAGTCGGCAAAGGCCCGGTCCGCACCGGCGTCACCGCCATCCATCCCCGCGGCAAGTCCAGTAATGACGCCGTCTTCGCCGCCTGGTTCACCCTAAACGGCAACGGAGAAATGACCGGCACCACTTGGGTCGACGACTCCGGCTTCCTCAACGGCCCCGTCATGATCACGAACACGCACAGCGTTGGAGTAGTCCGCGACGCCGTAATCGCCTGGAAGGTCAAGCACGGCGAACCTGACATGGAAGGCTACTGGTGGTCGCTCCCCGTAGTAGCCGAAACTTGGGATGGCTATCTCAACGACATCAACGGATTCCACGTCCACCCCGAAGATGCGTGGCACGCGCTAGACACAGCTCACTCCGGCCCAGTCGAAGAAGGCAACGTAGGCGGCGGAACAGGAATGATCTGCAACGAATTCAAAGGCGGCATCGGCACCGCCTCCCGCGTCCTCGACGCTAAAGCCGGAGGCTATACCGTCGGCGTCCTGGTCCAATGCAACTACGGCTCCCGCGACCAGCTCCGCATAGCCGGCGTCAACGTAGGCCGCGAAATCCCCGAGCACACCGTCTGGAAAGAAGATGTAGGCTCCATCATCGTAATAGTAGCCACCGACGCCCCTCTAATCCCCACACAACTAAAACGCGTAGCCAAAAAAATCTCGCTAGGCCTCGGCCGCGACGGCAGCTACTCCGGCGACGGCTCCGGCGACATTTTCTTAGCCTTCTCCAGCGCCAACCCCGGCGCAGTAAGCCCGAAGGGCCTGCACCAGCTAACCATGCTCCCCAACGATTCCCTAGATCCAATCTTCTTAGCCACAGTCCAGGCCACAGAAGAAGCCGTAGTAAACGCCATGGTAGCCGCCGAAACCATGAAAGGCATCAACGACCACGAAGTAATTGCCCTACCCCATGACCGCCTCCGCGAAGCCCTAAAAAAATACAACCGCCTAAATCAGTGACGGCGCCCTACACGTTGTCATCCTGAGGCGGGCGCTCTTTGCCCGCCGAAGGACCTGGGCGAGCCGCGCGACGCGTCGCGTTTTTTGCGACGCAATAATTCGCGCGTTCGCCTCGCATCCCTATCCTGCCTGCAGCGCTCCAGACCCCATCCTCACATTAAGAATTCTCTCACCCCGCATTACCTTCGCCGCCCAACCCCCGTGCCTATCACTCCACCACAAAAAGACTAGACTCAAAATTGTGAAACGACACTACACCATCACCCGCATCAAGGGAGGCATGAAGTTCACCTGCACCCGTTGCGCCCACCACGTCAGCACTCTCGACTTCGACCTCCACAACGGCAACCTTCGCACCCAGGCAGCAACCGCCATCAATCGCCACGCCACCAGCGTTCACCACGAACCAGTGATGTTCTCCTCACTCGACACCCAACAACTAATCTGGCGTAGCTAACCTGTTCGTCTAATAAAGTTTGTCATTCCGTCTCTAACGACGCTGCACCCTGTCAAGCGAATTCTGCGGAATTATCCACTT
>PLDC01000011.1 GCA_003134995.1 Acidobacteriaceae bacterium
GTTTTCCGTCGGTGACGATCTCCGCCTAAGGTTTGGGTAGAGAGTTTCGAGACAGTCCGTAAAAGGGATCTCGGGATCAGCTCGTAACTCCACCCGGTCAAACATGCTGTCCTCTAACAGTCAACACAAGCCACAGTACTGAAGCAGTCCTGGAGAAAGCAGCTTATACGTGGAATGGCCGTAATCAACTCATCAGCCGTGGAACGACGAATTTTGAATACGACTCCTACGGACGGAGGATTCTCAACGCTGCCGGGAACAGCTTATTGTACGAAGGCTGGAACGCTGGACAGGAGCTTTCCGGAACCATGCCCACCGCCAACAGAATTCTCGGAGGTATCGACGAATTCTTCGATCGGATGGATTCTACGGGATCGTACAGCCCAGTTACGGATATTCACGGGAGTGTCCTTGCGCTCACGAATGCTTCTGGCAACATCACTACGCAATACAACTACGATCCGTTCGGTAGCACTACTAGTTATGGCGGGACAAGCACCAACGTGTTCCAGTACACCGGGCGCGAGAATGACGGGAACGGGCTATAGTTCTACCGCGCTAGATATTACAACCCAGAGTTTGGCCGTTTCCTGAGTGAAGATCCTACGGGTTTTGCTGGTGGCATAAACCTCTACGACTACACATTTGATAGTCCAACTGATTTTAGCGACCCAAGCGGAAACGCTGGAATTCCCGGAATATGCTCCAGTCAACCATTGCCAAACGGCGGGTTTCAGTACTACGGTAATTGGGGAGGGCCTGGCTGGTCCGGTGGGCAGACAGAGCCACTCGAGAAGCTGCCGAACGATTCTAATTTGCTACCCCCTATAGACAATCAGGACGCTTGCTACCGGGCGCATGATTACTGTTACTCAGATGCGCGAATGAACGGCAGGAAGGGCGGCTCTCGGGGAGATGATCCTCCAGGGCCTGACGCGGCCTGCGACGTGCAGCTGAGTCTTTGTCTTGGAAATGTACCCTGGACCCAAACCAACGGCCATTTATTATGCTCGGAGGCTCTTTTTCCGCTGCGTGCCCTTTATCTTGGAGTGACGTCTCTTTTCTAATAAACTGAGGTTTGATGCTACGAGATCAAGTTTCTAAGATATCGACCTACAGCTGCGCTGGAGTTTCGCTTATCGGCTTGGTGTACTTCGCCTCTCTGCCGAGGCCAGCGGCACTTGACTTCCGGGCACAAATGGCGATTTCCCGGTTCGCTGGCTGGATGGCCTTTCTCGCCGCAATGGCTGCATTCAGCGGATTGTTTAGGCAGAACCGAAAAGCCAGAATCCTGACTGTGGTTCTTGGAATAGGACTATGCTTCCTGTGGGTGGTCATAGCGGCTGGAAATCTGGCAGTCGCATAAGCGAGGAACTTTCACATCTCTCCTCAGCTATCCAGCAAAGTAAGGCGAGGGCACATGCGCTTTTCTCACACCTCTATGACCGCCATGAACCCGTGAGCGACGCAAAGATGCTGGGCCTTGCAATCACAGCGTGCATTCTCATTGTCATGATTCTCGTGGCAGCGGTTGCTTCGGGGGGAGGCCACACGATGACCTTCTACCTTTTTGGCTCCGGCTTACCGGTTAGTCTGCTCCTCGGTGCGACCCTCACCGGCATTGCCACCTCGTCTGGCTATCAAGCGTACGAAAAAATACTCGTCCATCACAAAGCGGCGGAAGGAATCATCGCCCTCGCCGCCTGCGCCCTTTGCTTCTGGGGGCTGTTCCAAATGGCGCAAGCTCGGGGCACGATGGTAGAAAAACTGGCGACTTTAGCCTCTGCGAAATCTTTCGTGGACGACAACGTTGCTGAGGACGATTCGGCAGAGCCATTGCGCACGGATGAGTCCGCTGAACAGAGGGTCCGAGGTTTGTTGGGGAGCGCGATGGTGAAGATCATGCTCGCGGCAGATTTCATTCTGGGTATTCTCGTCGGACTGTTCGTGAAAATTCGAACCAATCACGATTTTGTTTCCTGGCAAGAGATGAAGAGGACGGCCAAGAACCTTAGATCACTCGAACAGCGGTCCATCGAACTTCTGTCGTCCATCGAAATTGCCAAAAAGCGCTGCATGGCGGGGATCTTGCGAGCCAAGCATGTTCAGCGAAAGAAGTGCGTTCCGTATCATCAGGCTCTTCCCTTTGTGCTCATTGTGCTGTCGCTGGCCTCATCTCATGTCCTCGCGCAGACAATCAACCACCACGAAGGCATTCTGATCGACGTGAGCGGTTCAATTGGCAAGAGCGGCGGTAACGATGAGCTTTTTCGTGAGTATCTCTTCTGGGTAAAGAAGCTTCTCCTCACGGAACCTCCAAACTCCCGCGTCTGGGTCTCGGTCATCACGACAGAATCGTTCGGTAGCGTGCGCAGTCTGGTGAAAGGCTGGACGCCTGATGCACAGGGTGTATTTACGGACGACCTCGATCACGCCCGTCGTCAACTCGCGGCGAATTTCGAGGCCAAGTCCGCAGGACTCACACCGACTGCGGCCGGAACCGACATTATCGGGGGCTTGTGGCAACTCAAGGCGTTGCTCGAATCAGGATCAATGAGCACTTCGAATACGGTCTCAAAGACGATCTGGATCTTCTCCGACATGATGAACGAATCGGCCAACTTCAACATGCCAGCCCTCTTGCCGGCTGGGCCCGAGAAAATGATCGAACAGGTGAAGGCCAACGACTTGATAGTGCCTCTTGCTGGATACAGAATATATGTGATCGGTGCATCACCAGCAGGGCTAAGACCCAAGGCGTGGAGCGTCCTCAGAACATTCTGGACCCTGTATTTCCGAAAGGCGGGAGCGGATCTCGTTTCATATTCGGCGGAATGCGCGACCCAAAGAGAGTAATCGACTCCCAGCTTGGGATAAGAATCTTTAAAATGGTGCCACGTGCCCCGCAGCTTGGTCCCCACGAAGTCCTTTTTGAATCGATAGCCGATTTCGCGGATTTTGCCTCTTGAAAGGAATTCTCTTTGAAAGCTCAAAACTAGCCAAAAGGAGGTGCGAAATATAAGGACCTGTCTGAACTCTTCACCCGAAAGCGCGCTAGAGACAGAGCCCGTGAAAATGCATCTCATAATACGGGGTCGGTGCGAGGCACATACCGACTAAAGTAGGTAAAGTAAAGGTGATCGAGACTTCTCCTGCGCAAGAATGCACCTTGATAGTAAATACAACTGCCGACTCGTTATTGACAATTGGTGTCACTGAATGTATCGTCCGATCAATTTAATAGTACGAACAGATCTAACCCCTTCCCTAATTAGTGCATTGCTGCGGAACTCCGCCGCGGGTAAGCGCAGACAGCAACATTACTGCTAAAGCTAGGAGAATCGTGATGACAAAGTCTGCCATTGATCGCATTGGCATAACACTAGCGCGGTTCTTCTTGGCGCTGGTGTTCCTCCACCTTGGCGTGGGCAGCATTTTGGTAGCTCAAGTAACAGTTAACACAGGCTCGACGGGCAATGGCATACTGATGAACAACGGAAGCTCGATAAGTAGTACAACCACAAACCAAGTCTCCATCTGGGCCGACACCTCCACAGGGCGCGCCAAGATCATCAACTACAACTTCGATACGGCTGCGCACATTCTAGCTACGTGGGCATGTACGAGCCTAGGCGGAGTTCCTTACGGCGGCGCGCTGGTCGGAGCCACAGGTGTTGCGGCGGAAAGCTGCACGTTGGGCAACGCCTCCGGCACTGCGATGTTAACGGAAAATTCCAGCGGAAGTCCCAGTTGGGTCCTCGCGCCACTGAACACGCCCTCAACCGCACATCAATGGTTCACCTCCTATACGGCTTCCTCGGGAGTTTTCGGAACTGCACAGCCCGCTATTAGTGATCTGACAGCGACCTTCAATCCTCCTCTGTCGCTTTCAACAAATACCCTTTCACTTACTTGTGGAGCGGGACAAGTTATGGGTGGGGCAACTCCGTCCTGCACGTCTGCTCCGACGCTGGGTGCAAGCGGCACGCTAGGGTCGCTCACAATGGGCAACGCTACCAGCGGGACAATTACGGTGGAGCCGGTCGCTGGGGCTCTTGGTACGGTGATAGTGAGCATTCCGGCAGCAACGGACACATTAGCGAATCTGGCCGGAACGCAAAGTCTTAGCAACAAGACTGTGGACGGCGTCACGCCTACTACGATGGGATACGTCGATGCGACAAGCAGCATTCAGACACAGTTGAATGCCAAGGCGCCTTTGGCTTCCCCGACATTTACAGGCACGGTCAAACTGCCTGACGGCACTACTATTACTGCTAGTGGGTTTAGTCTTGGATCAACTTTCCCAACGTTGAATCAGAATACCACTGGAACTGCTGGCGGCCTTAGTGGGACGCCGAACATTTCTGTAGGTACGCTTAGCACATCAGGATCGGCGTCGTTTGGCTCCAATGCCGATAAAATAGGACAGGCAGTAATTACTTCGGATGTTGGACCAATCACATCCGAAGCAATAGTCGTCCAGACTCCTGCGCTCTCGGCAAGCCGGATTCAAGCGGGTACGACCATCCGTTGCGTAATGTTTGGTGCGAGCAGCGGAGGGACGACACAAGGAACTTCGCCAGTGTTTATCCACGTTGGTACTGGCGGGAACACCTCAGACACAAAGGTGTTTTCCTATACGATCTCTACGACCGGAAACGGAAATTCGATACCTTTCAAGCTTGAGTTTCTAATTACGTTCCGCACCGTCGGCTCAAGCTCAACAGCGTTCGGTAGCGTTGACATCATAAGCAAAGCAAATACCGGCCTGATTACTGCGAGTGCGGTAACCGATACTTTAGGTACCTACACCTCGGTTAATACTACCGCTGCCAATTTAATTATATCGTTCGGAATCAGTACTAATGCGAGTCCTGGTCTGACGATTCATAACGCCGAGATTGAATTCGTGAATCAGTAAACGGGTTTCAGGTCACGCACGTGCTCGATAACCGTGCCGAAAAATAGGAGGGAGTTTGCGCGCCTTTCTCGCATTTGTAGCGTTTTGCTTGCCGGTTGCGGCCCAGACGGTACTCTATGGCAACGCCAAGACACAGATATATGGAGACGTACTAATAAATCCGACAACCACGACCTACACCCACGTCTATGTGGTTTTTCCTCCACAAAGCAGCATCCCTAACAATGCGCATTTCACGTCCTACGTTATGACACAGCCAAGCATCGACGGCGTAACATTGGAGGTGCCTTGGAACGTAGTAGAAATTAACCCTCCCACACAGATGGACTGCACGTCCTCTATGCTGCCCGACAAGTGCCAGCCCGACCCCTACGCCATAGGCTGGTTTCACACCTACGATAATTGGTCGGCCATAGACGGGAGCGGTTGTAGCGATCAGTCCCCGAATAGCTCGTCCCAGTGGTTCTGCCAGTTCGGCGGAGTTTATAAAAAAGTTAATTTCGAGCTCTTCGGAATAGGAGATTCACCGACAAACAGCATTACGCCAGCTTATGTAACCGAAAACTTCTGGATTACGGCGGCCAGCCCGAGTTATCTGTACCAGGACGTGGTTAACACAATCAATGCCAGTGGATGCGGAGGATACTCGGGAACCCTGAGCCCTACTGGAGCTTTGTTCCAGGGCAATGGCGCAGGCTACGTAAACGTCAGCGGTTGGAGCAGCGGTCAGCCAACGCCAACTCTGGGGGACACGATTTGGGTCGGCGGCTTTACCGGACTCGCAGCGGCTCTGAATGTTGAGGGACAATATGGCGCGGCGGTTTACACCGGAAGCACGTGCTCTGGTACATCGCCGACCCCTAATTTCTGCTACGCACTATCCGGCGCGGGCTCGGCTTCTGGCACGGGCACGACATCGACAAACCTTGTCAGGGCCGTTGATTCTTGGCCAGTGCCATACGAACTCCCTTATAAGGCCGCCTGGGAAGCATTCTTGACAGCCGCGATCTATCATTTCAACCACTATACGAATGTCAGTCAAATCGCCTACATCCGGCCTGGAGTTGCCCGCGGGGGAGAGGCGATACCCTTGTGTACGACGGTAGGGCCGCTGTATGGAATGAATCCACCTTCGTTTCCGGGAACGAACCCTCTGTACGGCCAAGGAACTTGGGAGGCTTGGTACGCCGCCGTCAACTCCACTGTTACCGCAGCGCAACCGCAGATGCAGATCATGTATTCGATAAATTCCGGCGATTCCCAACACCCAAATGCTAATTATGCCACACAGGAAGCGATGACAGCGGTATCTTATTCAAACGCGACGGGCCTTTATAACGGGTTTGGAAGTCAAGGCTTGCAAATCGCGGACGACACCCCCTTCGGGACGTGCCCCGGCGGGACGGGCGCGCCCACAACCAGCAACAATTGGGGGTGCATGTTTACACAGTATTGGTCTGGCGGGTCAACCTCCACCACAGTGCCACTTGAGCTGCAACAGATTGATTGCTCAAACCCGAATGGATACGCCCCCACTGGCACGAACAAGTGCCTTCACGGAACGTCTGGGACGGGCATCACAGGGAACCTCGGGCAGGTATACCCGTTTGCCACCTCCAACCATGCCTCAATTCTTGAACTTTATAACGAAGACGCCCTACTTGCGTTTGACCCTTACTATTGCGTGATTTCCGGAAGTACCTGCGCCGTTACCGGCAGTCCTACGAGCGATAGCTTCGGAACCGACCTCAGCTTGAACGCTCAAATCAATTTCTTCAACGCGGCTGGTATATCGTCTGGTTGTAACACAACTTACAACGTTCCGGCGCCGATTTCGGGGACGGGAGGATGCGCCTACGCTGCTACAATCTCATCTGCTCATGGGCCGCATTGAGGGGAACCGTATGTATGCAGTTTCTTTCATCTTTACGGGGAATATCGACCAGAGTAATATTCCGCCTGTGGAACGTTTTGTAAATCGAAAAAAGATCAATCCCATGAAAACATACCATCAGAACCGGGGTCTGCTCGAAGTGGCAGTCCGGTTGTCGAAATTCGCTTCTGCAGCCCTAGTCGGATTCGCATTACTAGCCACCACCCTGGACGCGGAGGCGCAAACCGTCGCGGTGGTTCGCAGCTTCGAGAGCAATGGCCTTTCCGCTTATCCGCTATACGTTACTCTGACACAAGGCCGCGATGGGAATCTTTATGGAACGACGCTCGGGACGACGCTAGACTTTGGCTCAGTATTTAGGCTTCAAGCGAATGGCGCATTAATCAATTTGTACTCGTTTAGCGGCACTACTCAACAAGGTAGTGCGCCTGGCGCGGGCTTGACGCTCGGCAGCGATGGCAATTTCTACGGAACCACAACTTTCGGGGGAAGTATAAACAATGGCATCCTATTTAGAATTACGCCGGCGGGGGTTTTCACCGTGCTGCATGATTTCGAAGGAGGAAGCGACGGCGGCTTCCCTGAAGCCCCACCGATACAGGCTTCCGACGGCAACTTCTACGGCACGACGATCGGTTCGCCCAATTCGACGGTGTATAAATACACTCCTGCCGGAAACTTTAGCACGGTTTATCAATTCGACGGGACCGACGGCCAAAGTATACAGGACGCTCTAATTCAAGGGACTGACGGAAACCTCTACGGGTCCACATACTCGGGTGGCACGAACAGCTGCGGAACTATTTTTAAAATGACGAGGTCGGGGACAATCCTGTTCTCTTACAGCTTCCCTTGCGGGGCTCGCGGCGCAGGTCCAATTGCGGGCCTTGTGCAAGCGTCGGACGGCAACTTCTACGGAACCACTTCGTCTGGGGGTACCAGTGCCCTCGGAACCGTCTTCAAAATGACCACAAGAGGCGCAGTTTCGATTCTTCACAGTTTCCAGGGAGGTTCCTCGGACGGCGCCACTCCGGCCTCGGGCCTCGTGCAAGGAACCGACGGTAACCTGTATGGCAGCACCGTGTATGGCGGTTCGGAGAATATGGGTACGTTGTTTAAGATAACGACGACAGGAAGCTGTTCGATGTTGTATAGCTTCGTCTCGTCGGTCGGAACCTATCCCCAAGGCGGGCTCACGCAAGACACCACCGGGCAGTTCTACGGCACTGCGCAAGAGGGCGGTGCCGGCAACGCGGGGAGCGTTTTTAGTCTAAACATGGCGCTAAGCCCATTCGTAACCTTTGTGCGGCCAACTGGCGGGGTGACCGGGACCGCACAAATTCTTGGCCAAGGTCTAACCGGTACAACCGCTGTCACATTCAAAGGCGTAGCCGCTACGAGTTTCAAAGTCCTGAGTGATACCTATTTGACCGCAGTTATCCCGGTTGGCGCTGTGACGGGACTAGTGCAGGTAACCACTCCCGCCGGTACGCTGACCAGCAACAGAAATTTCCAGATAATCGCTGGCACATCTAACTCTGTAAGACAACAACCTAAACAGCCGATTTCGCACGCCGCGAAGAAGACGAACTGAGGGAGAGTCCTCGGCCCCTAACAGCAGCCCCTTGGGGGAATGAGACAGGTCTGCGACCAGTCGTTCCTCGGGTCGCAACGCTACTCGCCGTGAACAGCACTCATGTGGCCGTTCAAGCGACAAGGTTGGTCGATTGGAAGCGCACTTCCCCTGCAAGTTCTAACAATGCAACGCATCCTATTCGATATTGCTTCGGCATCAGCCAGATGAGATGTGGTAGCTCGTAATGTCGGAGCGCAGGCCCGAGCGCGCGGCTAAGCAGCACGGATCGGCAGACCAAACGGCACCGGAAACAGGATTGAGAGGCCGACAGGTGTTCCGAAAGCGATTTGAGATAACGAGGGGCACATGTGGTAGCATTTGTTGTCGCTAGCAATCCCTGATTCGAGCGCAAAACCAGGAGGCCTCAAAGGTGAGCAACTTCAATGTCGCCAGACCGTTGAGCTGGAACGAATGCCAAAGTCTCACTGAGGTGGGCTCAGACGTATTTGCCGCGCTCGAACGGGTCGGAAAGCTCGATTTCACGATGCTGAAAAATAAGCTCGGTGTGGAGAAAGGCTGGTCGCCGGAGTATCAGGAAGAAGTCGAAGAGCTATATCGCCGTTTTTTAGCCCTTAATATTGTTTATCGAGATCGAAAAGTTTGCCCGACAGGTCCGATCGACGAATTCTGGCATGCTCACATTCTTGATACTCGTGCATACGCGCGGGACTGCGACTTTCTGTTCGGTCATTTCCTTCACCACTTCCCTTATTTCGGGATGCGTGGGCCGGATGATCGCGCAGACTTGGAGACCGCGTTCAACGATAGCAGGACTCTCTTCATTCATCACTTTGGAATCGACCCCTGCGGAGGCGAGACGCAGGCGCGAGGCTGCTCGCCCCAGCGCTGCCCCTAGCTTTTTGCTGCCGGACCTTGGCTCTTATGCTTACGTTGCAAGCCCGCGAACATGAGGCTCCCCTTGAGCAGGTAAATCAGATTTTCTGGCTGAGCCTGCTTGAGCAAGTGCAGGCGGAGGTACGTGGACAGGCCAACAGCATTCTCGACATTGGATGTCACGATGGTGGTCTACTCGTTCGCCTCGCTGCCTTGCTGCATCCGAAGAAATTGATCGGCATTGAGCCCGAAACACTCTTACGAGAGCGTGCGCTGTTCCGACTACACAAGCTCGCCTCTTCTGTAGCAGTGCTACCTCCGGAGCGCTGGAACACAATCCCGCCGAGCAGTCTCGACCTCGTGACCTGTCATGAAGTCCTTCATCTGGTCGACGATCTTTCCGGACTATTTGGGCAAGTCTCGCGCACGCTAAGCACTCACGGGACGGCTTTCGTAGTTTCGGGATGCCACACGGAGAATCCGATCTGGCCGCGATGGAGCGCTCAACTTCGAACTGAAGGGAAAGTGGTCGTCGATCGTAGCCCATTTGATATTCTGCGCGCAGGCATAAACGCCGGCTTGCACGCATCGCTTCGTCCGTTGCGACGCGATGGTTGGGTCATCTACGACCCTGACCTCGCCAAGTTTACCTACTCTTCAGTGGTCGAGCTTCTTGAGCACCACTATCGTCACAAGTTGCTCTTCCGCTTTGTGAAGCTTCCGTGAACGGATACCGTCCCCCCGTGGTTGTGGCATCATCTGAGATTGCCGCATCCATCCGATCAATTTGCTCCTCCAACGATGCATTGGAATCCCTCGAGCGAATCATCCGCACAGATGATATCGGATCGTTGCCACTCCTGGCATCGTGTGAATGGCGCAGGTTTTCCGGCGAAATGCGGACCGCATTAGCATCCCGAGATCACGTAGTTGTCAAAGGCCTCCCGGTAAGCGCCGACGGTGCAACTCTACTGGTTGCCACACTAACGATTGGAGCAATGTTTCGTACGTATCGAGGCGGACAAATTATCAAACATTTCAAAATGTCGCCCTGGACAACCGACCTGTCACACACGATTCGCGAGGGGGAATTTCATACAGATCTAAACACTGAATCTCAGCCGCCGGCTATCACTGCGATGCAATGCCTCGATTCTGATCCAGGATCACCGCACTTTGGAGCCAATCGGGTAGCCCGTTTAACCGACCTGGTTGCTTTCTTCGATAAATGCGATGATAAAAGCATGCTTCGTTTTCTCACCCAAGATAAGGTCACGATGTTAAATGACCGCTCAGTATCAACTTGGGATGGATGCATCATTGAGAACGGTGCCATTCGTTACCATCCCGAAACGCTACGAGCCGCTGCACGGCGCTCAGGAGGTCCCCTGCCGGCGCTGCAGGAACAGATCGCCTCTATTGCGAGCGCAGCTTTGTCCGTTTCGGAACCATTCATACTGGATTCAGGAGATATCTTGCTTCTTTCCAATCATCGTACGCTGCACTATCGTGGTGAGTGTTCTGTTGTATTCAAGAAGTTTCCGACGGATTTTCTTGCCCGAAGCATCTTCATTCTTCATGCAAGCAAGGAACTGAAAGGCTCATGAGAAATGAAATCGAGATTATCGGGGCGCGTACTAACAATCTTCGCAGTGTAGATGTCGCCTTTCCTCTGGGCCAGATTACCATGGTGGTCGGGGTTTCCGGCTCAGGCAAGAGTTCGCTTTTGGCTGATACTCTCGCGACTGAGGCGAACGCGCGAATGGACCGTTTCCTCGGCGTGCGTCAGCCCCATATTGAAGACCAAGATGTGCCGGCCTTCATAGGCCCGCTTCCCGCATGCGTGCATTTCAGTCAGGGAGGGTTCCGCGCCTCCCGACGAACAACAGTTGCAACTTCCAGTGGGCTGCTCGCCCTATTGCGCATGTACTTTCGTCGGTATTCGAGGCCATGGGCAGAAGAAGTCGGGAAGTTCGTTCCACCGCCATCGACTGCCACTTACGGAGCGTGGATTAAGAATCACTATAGTGGCTCGATCTCAGTATGGACCGTGGTAGCTCGCTGGGAACGAACCAATGGGATACGCGCTGTCGACCTGCTACGTGGCCACGGTTTGACTCGCGCCATCGTCCGTAGCGAAACTGATGCAGCTTCCCGTCGCGAAACCGGCCGTGAAGTAAACCTGGAACAGTTTCGCCCTCTCTCGGAAAGTGTCAAACATTTAATTGAAGCCGAAATTGGTCGTACAGAAGTGCCCTGCGCAGACGAAGAGTTGCGGGATTTGCTTCGACTCGCCTTTGAAATCGGCGGCGACGTCATCGTCGAGTTTCACCAGGGGTCGAACTTACCCAGGGAGTTACACGGCGACCGCGGCGTGTTGCTCGACAGTTCACAGCACTGGCTTCATCCAGACCTGCGATTCCCGTTTTCTCCTCCCAGTGACGCCTTGTTATCTTTTAACTCGCCGTCGAATCCGCGTGGTGGCGCCTGCCCAGCTTGCCTGGGACTCGGTCGGGTTCGTACGATCAGTGCGGATTTGCTGATCATTCACCCCGAGCGCAGTCTGCACGATGGAGCTTTGTCGCTCTGGACCGAAAAGAACTACCGCTATGTCAACATCCAGCACGAGACCATTGAGGGGTTGCGCGGGTTGCGAGGTTTTTCACCCGACATACCCTGGAAACGCCTAAGTGAGGACGCGCGTCGCCTAGTTCTTTGTGGCTCTGCAGGCGAGCCAATAGCCGACATCGACCGTCGAACAAAACGCAAGGTAAGTGTGCCACGTCCCTTTCCCGGTTTTACCGCGGCTATCCTCAGACGTGCAGAGGGCTCTAGTTCCTCGGCACGTGCTCTCGCTGCAATGGCCACGGAAGGTCCGTGTACCGAGTGCAACGGAACGCGCTGGTCTCGAGCCGCGCGTGCGCTGCGACTGGGCCGTTGGAATGTGTCGTCACTGCTCAAATTGACATTTCAGGAACTGCGGCAGTTGGCTGAACCCGCAGGACAGCTAGATCGTGGTCTCCCCGACGAGGCGGCGTCCCTCAGACCGAACCTCCACGTTGCTGCCGAAGCCTTCATATCGGCTGGTCTTGGTCACCTTTCTGGTGATCGTGGCATGACAACATTGAGTGAAGGGGAAAGCCGTCGCTCACGGCTGGCGTCACTCCTTCGCGCCCAAGGTCAGGGATTGGCTCTATTACTCGATGAACCCGCACGCGGTCTTCACGAAGAAGACATAGCACGCCTCGCGAGCGCCTTGGTTGAACTGAAGACTCGGCACACACTCATTCTCAATGAGCATCGCCTCTCACTAGCTTCTGTTGCTGACCACGTATTGGAGCTAGGCCCAGGAGCGGGTCAGCAGGGAGGGCTCGTTACTAAGAATGGACCGCCCCAAAGTGTTCTTACTTCGGACTCATATCCACGCATCGAGCGAACACGGATCGCCGTAACCAAGCGCGATCCATCTTTGACAATAACGGGCGCGCGGCTTCACACGCTTTCCGACATCACGTGTCGCATACCCCTCGGGCGTCTCGTCTGCGTTACCGGAGTGTCTGGCTCAGGTAAATCCACCTTTATACGAGGAATCCTTGTGCCGGCGCTGGCCGATGCCCTTCCAGGACGCGTTGAGGCTGAAGGCTTCACATGGACTGATGGAACTTGGGAGCACATCGAAGGCATCGAGAGTATTCACGCGGTTCTGGCATTGGAACCCCGCGCGCCGACTGCCCAGCGGCGCAGTACGGTTGCGACGCTATTGAAAGTAGCTGATGATCTGCGAACGATTTTCGCGAACTCAGCAGAAGCACGTCGGGGGGGGCTGACGGCAACAGACTTCGGCTGGAACGCGGGCTCTGGTCGTTGCCAAACGTGTTTTGGCTTGGGAGAGGTTGAGGACGGTGAGAAATGGGTTTTATGCCCCCATTGTGGCGGCCGCCGTTTCGGAGAAGAAGCGTTAAGTGTGCGCGTCGAAGGACTTAGCATCGCAGACCTTCTCGAACTACCGATTGCCGAACTGCTCGATCATCCATTTAGTGGCGCGACTGGATGGAAATCGTTACTGGATCAATTGGTCGCCCTGGACCTTGGTTATCTTACCCTTGGTCGAAGAATCGATCGCTTGAGCGGCGGTGAACACCAGCGCCTTCGCGTGGCGCGCGTTTTGGGCAGGGAGCATCCGGATGGATTGTTCCTCGTACTGGATGAGCCTTCGGCTGGACTTCACCCTCATGATGTCGCACAACTATTGCAAGTACTGGATCGCGTTGTATCTCAAGGGCGAAATACCATCGTCCTCGTGGAACACAATCTCGACCTGATTCGGGCGAGTGATTGGGTAATCGATTTCGGTCCTGGTGGCGGGCCTCATGGCGGACGCGTTGTTGGCCAAGGCCCGCCCGAAACGATTGCTCAGCGTGATACACCGACGGGCCGCGTGCTGAGCAATGAGGATACTCCGCATATATCTCGCACTGGCAAGGCTAAGAGACGCTCTCCGAACCTAACGCATCGTCCAGTGAATTCTGAGACGGCGGCACGGAGCGGACGACATTGGCTCAGGCGGTTGCTAGGAGAGGAAGTAGCCGCAGAAGATCTTGATCCTGTGGATTTCGAAGGATTGGCTGTCATGTTTGATCCCGAAGCAGCAACAGCGCGGCCGTATGAGATTGGCGGGTTGGATGTTGAGCTCGGTCGTTTGCTGCTGGACGAGCCTGACGACGTTGTTGAAAAACCGGATCACATGGCTCGGCGTTGGTCTGAACGTCCGGAGGCGGAATTACGAATCCACCCATTGATCGAAGAACTCCGAGTTTGGGGGAAAAGGCTTCCGATTACGGTTTTCGACGCGGCCCAACGGCGACTCGCACACATGGGACTTGAGCCCACCGCTGCTCTCCGCAACACCGAAAAACTTGGTAACATCCGCGCTACCGGGAAACGGTTTCAACCGAAGGGTAACGCTTTGGATGAGCGGCGTCGTTGTATACAAGATGCTTTGGGAATCGGCGGAGGATATGTCGAATTGTGGGAGAAATCTCACGGGGTGCTCATGACCATTCAAAAGCGCCATCTCGCGCTGAATGTCCCTGTGGTTGCTCCTCTCGCCGCGAACTCAGCGAATCTTTGTCGCTCGCACGTTGCGGGACGGTGCCCCAGCTGCATGGGTAGCGGATATGTGCCGGTTTTTGACGAAGGACTCGTGGTGGCAACAACAAAAGTGGATCCCGGCAGTGAGAAGTTCTTCCGACCGGAGGCCCTTGGCGTTCTGCGCGGCATCCGCAGAAGTGTCCTATTGCCTTTTCTAAAGAGAATGACCGCAGAGGGACTCTGGCCAGCCGGACGGGCTTTCGCGCAGCTCGAACCCGACGAGCGCGCAATCCTGTTGCATGGCTATTGGCAACGTCCAGGGCCAGGTAGCTTCCTGAAGAACACTCAATCTGACCCAGAAGACGTGGGCTCGTGGCTGCGTTGGAATGGCCTCTTCGGGGCAATTCTATATGAGGTAGACAGAAGCAAGGCGAGTGAGTGGGTTACGCGGATTCGTGCCACGAGTCGCCACATCGTGTGCCCACTATGCTCCGCCACTGGTCTCCGCCTTCACGCGCAGGCGATCCCTCTTGGGACGGCCTCTTTCTTTGATTGGGTTCGAGATGCGACCGTTGGAGAGTTGGTGAAGGCGCTCGGCAAAATTGTCCCGAAAAGCATTCGCTCGGAGAAGATGAAGACCCGGATTCTACACTGCCTCCAACCTCTGAGCCAGGCCGCCCCTAAAGCTCGGCTGCGTGAGCCAATAGGTGACTCCAGGTTGGCCCGTGCTGTATTCGAACGAACTGTTCATAGCCTCACGCGACTCGACGTCCTGGGATGATTTTATGACCTACGCCTTGTTCAGTAGCTCCGCCAATCGATATGATTGGCACACCCCGCCTCTACACTATCAACACGATCACGCCTTTGTATTGTCACGGCTTCCATCTCCGCCGTGCCGCGTTCTCGATGTGGGTTGCGGCACGGGCGTCTTCCTCGAGAAAGCCCTAGCTGCCGGGTTTGAAGTCACTGGGATCGATGCATCTGCAGAAATGGTCTCAATCGCATCGGGGCGACTTGGAGCTGAGCGCGTGCGTATCGCGCAAATGGAAGAGTTGGCTGAATTCGCAAGCTACGATGCTATTGTCTCTCTGAGTTGGTCGTTCAATTACGTACGTTCTTTAGCGGACGGGAAGAAGACGCTGGATCGGTTCTTCCAAGCGTTGCGTCCGAATGGACACCTCGTTCTGCAGATTGTTCATGCTCCGAATGCAACCGGAGTGCTCAACGAAGATCGCGAGCCGGGGCCCGAAGGCCAGCCTAACGACGTCTTGTTCCTCTATCGATTTGAGCAAGTTCCGGAGCATTCGAATGAGTTGCGGGCTCAGTACGTTTACGGTTGCAAGAGTTCCAACGAACTCGTATTCGAAGAGCATCTGTTAGGTGCTGCTGACGCGCGCCAAGTGGCGGCCGAAGCAGCGACGGTAGGTTTCGAAGATATCGAAGTGCTTGATTCTTGGCGCGGCGAGTTGTTATGTCGCTCTGTCAGTGCATTCCTGTTAGCGAAGCGGCCTTAGCGCAGATTCCATTCCCGAGGCCCGCTTGATCTCAGGGGCTGATGTAATTTCTTAACAAAACAGAGCCATGCCTGCCTGCGGAGATTTGCTCGAACAGTGACCTGTTGCTCTGTCCGATCATGGAGGCTGAACCTATTATCGACCACAAGGAGTGCGCCTGTATTTGCACACAGCATTTCGCCGACCGTATCAGCGGCCTCCTCAATTCGCGCCACGATCTCGCTCGTATGATCCGGTATCCGGCCGAATCGAAGCCATGCGCCATCTTCAAGAGCTCTTCTATAGAAGCGCAGTCCCAATCGACTTGATTGTCCACTCTTAAGAACCACTCGGAACGCACGCCAACCACCCGCATCCCGATAGCCGAACGGTTCCGCTTGCTTCGAAAGGTTCGCGATGAGGCGATTGCCTTCTTTGCTCGCGCCAATGCTTGCTATCACTGCAGAGGCTGACGCGAGCCGCCACGATCCCCCCTGTGACCCTGTCGGATCTCCTCGTCGAATCCAAGATAGACTCAGCTCAGGTCTGCCCACACGGGTTGAAAAATCATTATGCCATCCAATCGCTGTCTGCCTATCGAACGGCCGCCACTGTGGGGCGGAACGTGACGGATGCGTGAGCATAACAGGCGAGCAGTTGCTGGTGTGGGGTGGCACATATATATCGCCCAGCAGTCTAGCCGCAATTAAGACTGGATTTGGTTCGATCGTATCGCTGCAGAAGTCAGGCTCGTAGTAATAGCCTTGCGTTCTCAAGCTCTTCTGTACCCGTTGCACCCACTTTCTCCGCAACAAGTCCGTTCGCAGATGGATCATGCCCGAACTCTCTGGGTTCAACTACTCTAGCAGTTGACGACACGTCTGCAAATCACGAGTAAAGTTGACAGTGGCGCCCCGAGAAGAAAAACTCTCTACCGGAGTATACTCAATAGGCCTTTTTTAGGTGATCCGATCTTGAGAGGTCGCGATGCTCAACAACAACAGGGAGGTCGGCTGATGACTGGCAGTGTTCTGCGACCCGAGGGCCGTCCCATTCCGTATTGGCACCACCAAAAGAGAGCGAAGGAAGTACTGAACCGCATCATAGACGTACTGAAGGCGGCTGCCGATAGTGTAAAGGGAAGCGACCAACTCGAAGGCGATCCTCCCATCGATAAGAAGCGCGCCAGCGGAATCTTCTTCGTTTCTGGCGAGCCCGGCTCAGGTAAGACGACGCTGTATCTCACGTTGAGCGCAATGCTCAGCAAATCCGACAATGTAGCGGAGGAGTATAGCAAGGGTTACGTCGCTGATCTCAGTAATCTACGCAGATCGGTTCGCTTGCTCGAGCCGTTGGATCTAGAAGTAGCCGGAGACGAAGGGGAGAACCTTCTTGCCGCAGTGCTCGTACGACTTTTCAGAGCACTTGATGAAACAAACTCCGGTTTTTCAAACTCTGCCCTCACGTCGGGATGTGAAGAGGCCCTAAAGGAATTGGAGGCACTCGCGACGGACATAGGGATAGCTTGGGAGGGGAATCTAAAGGCCCGCGCTGGTGCTCTCGATCCTGACACATACTCAGAGGAAGTAATGCGAACACAGCGTGTGCGACTCGGCGTAAACGAGCGTCTCAGAAATGCACTCGGAAAGCTCGCAAACAAACAATGCGGAGGATGTCGAAAAGAAACCCTCTTCGTTCTTCCCGTCGATGACTTTTATCTCAAACCTAACGCCTCTCTCCAATTGCTACGCCTGTTGAGGATGATTTCGATACCGCGGCTTTTCTTCTTAGTAATGGGCGACATTACTACGGTTGAGGCTCTGTTCATAGAGAAATCTCTTGCGGATTGGACGGCGGTGGCTGGAACCCAACTTTTCCCTGACAAGTCAGAACGTTTGAGCCAAGCCCTCACTCGTGCCAGAGAGCTGCGCGCGCGCTATTTGCGCAAGCTACTTCCTCCGGGACAGCGAGCGACGATTGAACCGATGGATTGGTATGAAGCTCTGGACATTGATGTCGGTAGTCCCGATAGTGGCACAACTGAGACACTCGGAGATTTGCTGGAACAGGTAGCGCTAGATCATCCGGTTCACAAAAACAGCACAACTGAAACTCTTCTCCAGTTTCTGATTTCGCCTCCTTTTAGCTCGGAGGAGAAAGACCAGAGGGAACACGGAGCAATCGGACACCCTACAGCGCAAGCATCCAAGAAAGACAGCCTCGTAAGCCAGATGCGGATGAAGGCCCGTGGCGCATATAGTGCCCTCCAGATTCTCGATGCAACCCCACGGGAGATGATGGATCTCGGGTCAGCGCTCCGCGAGGTGAGAAGAAAACAAAACGTTGCGCACGAGGTCTACAAAATCGGCGATGAAGATGCTCCCCCGCTGCTCTCATGCGTCAAGGACATCGTGAACCTTGTGAGAGATGAGCAGAATTTCTTCAACGAAGATGAGCAGAAGGTCCTTGAGGCGGTCTTGCCAACACGACATTATTTTCTCGAAGACATCCACTTCAAACTAGATCGTCTGTGCTTGCAACCAGATCCTTGGCCCTGGCGGAAACCAATACCAGGTCGACTATGGGTTCGAAAACAGCGTTCCTGGAATTTGACTGTCAATGATGAATCAGCTAGTAGCTCTGCCTCGACATGTTCACGAGCAGCCAAGAATCAAGATGCCAATGAGGGCGGTACGAACAATATTCTACTGCGGATCGTGCTAGAGGATAATAGTGACCGTGAGGAACAAAGCCCTTTCAACAATCTGCCTCCGCGCCCGACGGCGTGGATCATTCTGTTACATGATCTCGCGTGGCGATGGAATACCTATAGCGTCACCGGAAATCTTGTCATGCGTCTGTGCAGGACATTGAAGTTGTCGCAACCGGCGAATGACATTCAGATCGATCTTCCAAACAACATTTTGGGATGGGCCGTCTGCCGAAAGGAATCAACAATCGAACACTTCCCAATGCCGGACTTCGAGACATTTCAACATTGTGATCGATTCCTGTGCCTCTGGAATAGCGGGCTCGAATGGCTGGATGATAAACAGAGCGTTGAATCCGAAGAGCAACCTCCGATTAGTGAATACATACGCCTCTGGGAGATCGCCGGTTGGGTAGTCATTAATGATCACTATGATAGCTTCGCAGACGCAGGCGCCGATCGCTTTGAACTGAAGCAAATTGCAAGCTTCAAGAAAGATCGCACGGTCACTGCACACAATGACGGATGGAAAAGAAAGATTGATGAACTAAGAAAGGTTGTGCCCGACGCAACAACCGCAAACAAGGGATCTAAGGCATCACGGCCGTGAGTGCTCCGCGTCTAGCTGCGATCCCATTCGAACACTTGGAAGCCGAGCTGGCAGCATTTCCGCTCGCCTCGGAAGCTAGCTTTTGTTTAGGAACAACCTCTCTTGATCCCCTAATCAGCCGAAATGACAAGGAGCATCTCTGGCGGGCGGCAGAAAGAGATGTTCTGAGTGCGCTTCCCTCCTTCCCGCTAGACGAGGCGACAACCGTCCGCGACAAACTCTGGTTCCACAGCGCTAGTTCTGAGCAACTGAGCTGTGATCCTGTATCCCTGTCAAAGTATCTACGGCGACTGGCTGAAGGCTATCTCGATACGCGTGGACGGCCAGTCGAACTGACTAATTCAGCCACGGACTCCTCTCGACCGGCGGGACCTGAATCTCGTCTCCGCTGGAGTTGGATGTGCCGGGCTTTGCCTCCCGATCTTCTTCGGACGGCAAGAGGCCTCCCTGATCCTGACGCGGATCCCTTTCCTCTTAACCCGATCGTTCAACAGATGCTGCGCGACAGACGGTTCGCCGAGACACACCTCCATCTGAGAGCCGCCCTTGACTTCTCCCTCGCCTGGGCGAATCTGATGCGCACTCTAACGACTAATGAGACCGCTTACTGTGATTTCGAGAGTGTCGGAGGTTGCTTTGAACATGGGCTTTATCTTGGCACTTGGCTTGTACATGTTGCCGTTGTTCGACTCCTCTTATCTCAGTGGCTTTTTTCCGGCCCACCGTCTACTTCGTCAGTAAGTGACCTTCTGAAATTCGCATATGGCTACCCAGCCCGACAACTTGATCTCATCGAAGGCGGCCGTCTCGTCACTTTGCTCTCTGAACTGAGGCGCGGAAAATGGTTTGAATCGCATCCACCCAGCCTGGACGTGCAATCCAAAGAGCGTCTAGCCAGACGCTACGCGCAGACCCGCGCGCTCTACCGTCGGCTGATCTACGCGCCAAACCTAATGCGCGATTCGTCAGACCGAAAAACATGCATTGCGAACACTCTACAACCCTAGCAGCCGACAAGACGTCTTTGCGAACGACCCATTGGCGCGAATTGTCGGATGGCACCCGGCCGAGGGCAGCAGCCCTGAAACCTTATTTGTCGCGGCAGCTTTACGACACATCGAACAAACCAAAGAACACGACAGCGATTTCGCCAACTTATTCTGGCAGGTGATACGAGTCCGTTGTCTACTCTATCGCCACGTGGTCCAAAGACCTCTAACGCCCGGATTGCAATGGTTTGTGCGTTTTTTCCCACGGATCAAGCCGCTACGAAAAGGCATCTCCGACGGCTTGCTGGCAAGTACGGCGGCGCGCATCTGTGGTAAGGACGCTGGATTACATTCACTCGAAGTTCGTCTCGGGACTGAAGACGGCGTATCTGCTTGCCTCAAGAAGGTTCGCCAAGTGGAGGAAGCGATTTTCCCCATCCACGACTCGGGATTTGGTTCGCTGCGTCCTCATTGCAGTGAAGACAAGAGCCAAACTAGCAGACTTGAGGTGGGAGTTCTTTTTCACTTTTCCCGCAAGCGCGGTGGAGGCTGGGAAAGTGGCGGCTTGAACGCGTACGGTTTGGACCACTCCTACCCTGGGACTGTCCGAGAACACAGTGGGAAGCCCCTCAAAGATGCGGGCAATCCTACTGGATGCCGGTTCGCACGCTTCTATTCTAAGCAGCGGCGCCACGCTCAAGCGCTCGTAAGTATTTTCCAGAAGCACCCACGTACCTTACGTACTTTCCGCGGTATCGATCTCTGTACAGACGAAGCTGGCGTCCCAATCTGGGTTATGGCGCCCCTAATCCGCTGGGTTCGAGAAGCCGGCCAACAAGCAGCCAGTCACCTCAAGAACCGTGGGGAACTTGGCATACCACCGCCGCGTCTCAGCACGCACGCAGGCGAAGACTTTGTGCATCTTCTCACCGGACTGCGGCGGCTTGATGAAGCCATATCGTATCTTCGGCTCGAAGAAGGCGATCGCCTCGGACACGGTTTGGCCCTCGGCGTAGATCCTTTAGTTTGGTGTAGTCGCGTTGGGCGCGTGCTTCAGACGCGAGAGGAGCGCCTCTTGGATCTGGCTTGGGAATGGAGATGCTATGCAGAATATTCGGAATATGGTATTGCCGTAACCAGCGACCGTTTGGCCTACGTCAGGACTGAGATCTCGAGACTTGCACGGTCAATCTTCGACCGGTCGTACTATCCGGAAGATCTGATGAGCCATCCTTTGTTAAACACAACAACGATGTTCGTTGACACCATAGGGCGCCTGACCCAGCGAACCGATTCCCTCGGACACCTAACAAAGTATCAATACAACAACCTTAATCAGCTCATTCAGATCACGGACCCCTTGCAGGGAATCGGCACCCTCACCTATGACCTCGATGGGAACTTGCAGACCGTTCAGGATGCCCGACAGCAAGGAACTAACAACAAGACGGTCTACACCTACGACAACTTCGATCATCTCCAGACCCGCACCGATCCTCTGATGCGGCAGGAAGCCTACGTTTTCGACCAACTCAACAATCTCACGAGCTTTACCGATCGCCGCGGCAAAGTCGCTACGTATCAGTACGATGGAATCAACCGCCGCACTTTCGCCGGTTACGGAACATTGCCCGGACCAACCTACGAGAGCACCGTTAACTACACCTATGACGGCGGCAATCGGCTGACAAAAATCGTCGACTCCAGCTCCGGGACGATCACGCCGGTTTTCGATGGCCTTGACCGGCTGACCTCAGAAACGACCCCTCAGGGCAGCGTTGCGTACCAATACGACAACGACAGTCGGCTGCAAACGGCGACCGTGTCTGGCCAGCCGACTGTTAATTACTATTTCGATAATGCAAGCCGACTTTACAAAGTCGCGCAGGGAAGCACAAGCACGCTCATCGGTTATGACAATGCCAACCGACGAACTTCGTTGACTTTGCCCAACGGTATCGTGCTGACCTACGGCTACGATAATGACTCGCGCATCAACAGCATGAGCTATCTGTTAGGGACGACCTCGGTGGGCACTCTCGGTTACCAATACGATGCTGTTGGCCGCCGCACTCAGGTCGGTGGAAGTCTCGCTGCAACGGGCTTCCCACAGGCGATGACTTTGGCGACTTACGACGTAGCCAATGAACTAACGAACTGGAACGGAACGACGATCAGCTCCGATGCCAACGGAAATATTCTGAATGACGGCGCAGCGGCCTACACATGGAACGCGCGCAATCAACTCGTTAGCCGCGGAAGCCTCAGCTTTCAATATGATTCATATGGACGGCGGATTCTCAACGCCGCGGGGAATAGTTTGCTGTATGAAGGTTGGAACGCGGGACAGGAGCTTTCCGGAACGACGCCGGTCGCGAATCGGATTCTTGGCGGCATGGACGAGTTCTTCACCCGCACGGATTCGACAGGAACATACAGTCCGATCACGGATGTTTTAGGCAGCGTGCTTGCGCTGACGAATTCATCCGGAAACTTCGCAACCCAATATGGCTATGATCCGTACGGCAACACGACAAATACCGGGGGCGGCAGCAGCGCCAATGTATTTGAATACACGGGACGCGAAAACGATGGGAATGGGCTGTATTATTATCGCGCACGGTACTACTCGCCGACCCTGCATCGGTTTGTCAGTGAAGATCCCATCGGGGCCAAGGGAGGCAGTCTCAACTTCTACCAGTATGTGCAGAATGATCCAGCAGACAACGTCGATCCTTCCGGATTGCAGTACGCACAATCATGGGCAGCCGCCGGTGCGACCGCCGGGCTCGCGCTTACTGCTGGTGGGTCGTTAGTTGTAGATGTAGGTACCGGGGGACTCAATGTCTTGGCAACTCCAGCGGAGCTTGCGGCTGGTACTTCGATTGGGGGTGTGATCGGATATGCAGCCGGGAGTGCCTTAGATTATGTTATTCAATTTAACCCTTCTAATCCTGGTGCTTTCCCGGATCCTTTGAACCCACCAGCCGGCTGGTTGCCCGCACCGAATGGCAAGCCTGATACTTGGAAGGATCCGGACAGTGATTGGTGGCATTGGCACGATGATCCTGCACACGGCCCTCCACACTGGGACGTAGGTTTCGGAAAATCATCGCCTTGGTATCCAGACCAATGGTGGTGGCCGAAGGGAGGAAAACCTGGGCCCAAGCCTCCAGGCAATAAGAGACCGTGCCCATAATTAAGAGGAATTCGCCCGTGATGGAACAATTTGAACTCAGAGAAATCACCCAGTCGGTTTTGAACATGTCATGGTTTGGGGCCAAAACACTGGGAGGTTTCTTCCAATTTGGTCGGTATGACCGGATGTTTTCGAATGTAACGGCCTTGGGGGATTGTCACATCTATTCGCTGTGTCCTGTCCAGCGGGTGGTCGGGTGGCCCACGCCACCCGGGCCACCCGACCCTAGCACTTTTACCGCAGAATTTTCCCACATAATCAGCGCCTTGCTTGGGCGGGACCTAAATCTCTATCTGCATGTGAAGGCCGTCGAGCGTCAGTTCTTCGATGAAGTTGCCGTGTTGGAGAAAACGATCAGTCCGCTCGGCACCCCTTATATGCTGTTAGCACCGGTCAACCGAAAACGACTTCCTGGAGATGCTGGGAATTTAATATTCGAATCCCCTCTTACCCTAATAGACTCTGTCGCTGTCGATTGGTTCCGCAGTCCCGTCGTGGAAGTGGAAGGCTACATTATGAAATCCGAGATGTTTGGTCGGCTTGCTCACTACTACTTCAAACCGGACTCCCCAGAAACAATTCGAGGAGTTCTTTCGATCCTGAGACTCGGGTTTCGCATGTGGCCGGACTTCAATGGCATGGACCTGTTTTCAGAGAGCCTCGATGAGGACGAGATACGGTTGCTGCTTCATCAGTACGTAATGAATCGTTGATGGGCGAGTCGCATAGTTAGCGCGGTACTTTCGCCGAGATAAGAACCCAAGGGGGCCTTTGCCGTTCGCTCTGTTCCGCGTCATGATCGTTTACCTGTTTCTTCTAGCGCTAAAGGTCGTGGGGGTTAGTCAAGCAGACGCTTACCCACACAACGCCGCAACGTGCGAACGTTGCCACAATCTGCCAACCAGGTTTGGCGGTAGCTTGATGACAGTGCAGAGGATTGGAACGTCGTCTGAGGGAATGTTCGTGCCGGCTTCTGAGGGTGGAATTCATCATCGGAACGGAGAATCTGAGCAAAGCGCCGGCTCGGCAAAACAGATCATAGGCGAGCGTGTCTCCCTTAGCCTGCTCGGCGATGGGTACATTGAGGCCATTGCCAGTCGCGACATTGAGCAGAACACCCAACGACAACAACGTCAAGCCAGCCTGGGGATCGCAGGCGCAGTTGTCAGTGCTCCGGCGCTCGAAGCAGGCGCATCCTCATCTAAAATGCGGGCCGGCCGCTACGGCTGGAAGAGCCAGCACAGCAGTTTGATATCCTCGTGCGCTGATTCCTTACGCAACGAACTCGGGATGCGCAACCGCCTCTACCCGGAGGAATATCCCACGCACCCGGCCAGCGACAACCCCACACCCTTCGACACTCCTGACGCCAAGACACACAAGACCGAACTGGAACGCCTGGCATATGAAGTCCGCCACACCAGTCCGCCAACCCGCGATGCCTTCCTATTTGCAACCTCCGACGCGCAGGCAGGAGAGAAGCTCTTCGAGCAGATCGGCTGTGCGGTTTGTCACGTTCCGACCTACAAGACTCTGCCGCCAGGGACGCGCATCAACGGCGGCACGTACAAGGTCCCCAAGTTCCTTGGCAATGCGGTCATTCATCCTTACAGCGACTTCCTGTTGCACGATGTCGGTACAGGAGACGGCATCCCCCAAGCTGCCAAGCCGGAATACCTGGACCAATCCACCGCAAACAAGTTCCGCACCGCACCGCTATGGGGTCTCCGATTCCGCCACGGCCTCATGCACGATGGAGACTCCCCCGGCACCGAAGCAGCCATCGCCCGCCACGGCGGAGAAGCAACCAAAGTCCGCCAATGCTACGACCATCTGACCCCCATTGAGAAGAACCAGATTCAGACGTTCCTGAAATCCCTCTAACCGATGGACGCATGCGGTTCCGCTGCGAGCAAAGGAGTGTCCCGTTCAAGAATCTCGCCTAATCGGACTAGCGATATTCCTCGAATGTAGACGATTTTGTAACGGTCAAAGCATCAAAGCTCAACAGAGATCAACGAGGAACTGGGACGAGGCCGCAACTCATTCAACACCAATCACTTGCGATCTACAGAAATCAATAACTTTCACCAAGCGCTAGAATCTGGTTCGGGACCAGGGGGTCGGAGGTTGAGAACTGTTGCGCCTCTTGAGACAATGTTTCCCAAAAAGCTGTCTTTTGGGGAACGAATCATCGGACTACGCGGTCGAGCCGCGAATGAGCAGTAAGAAAGCAATTACTGGTCTGGCAGACTTTCAATACTTCGAAAGTCGCCGGCCGCGAGACCCATTTGAAAATCTACCCGTGCGAGTCCGAATCCCAGGGGACAAGCACAGACTATTCAGCCCCCGTTGTGGCCCCCCGTTCTCATCTTGGCTACCACGTACTATCAGGTACTTGGCAGTCCCCGGTAGCCTCGTTAAGTTGTTGAATGTATTGGATCGGGGAAAAGTGTGAAGATGGCACTCTACCGCTGCTTAGGTGCTTGGGTATCGCGGTGCGTTTGACAACCTGACTTGGCCCACATGTGCTCATCTAGCTAAAGGACTGCGTTCTTGGATTCCAGTTTTTATGCTTTCGCGGTAACGATCGCCGAACCGCTCGCGTGGCAATTTTATGGGGCCAATCTGGGGCCAATAAGCGTTCCCCAGCTATCTAAATGCTCTGAAACTGCTCGAAAAGTCTCTGTAAGTCGTTGATTCTCCGTCGGTTCCAAGCGTGTCAAGGTAGCGCTCTAACCAACTGAGCTACGCGCCTACAAGAACCGTTTCATTAGTTTACCAAACTTTGATTACGCCGCTGAAGAAGAGCTGGCGGATTGCAGCCAGGTTTCCATTTGCGTGTGGTCGACCAGTCCGGCCTGCTGCGTTACCAGCCGTCCGCCGTTAAAGACGGCGAAGTTTGGAATGCCGCGAACGTTGTAGCGGGCCGCCAGTTGCGGGTAGCGCTCGGTGTCGACTTTGATCACGACGGCGCGGCCGGCCGTGTTCGCCGCGGTGCGGGCAACTTCCGGTGCGGCCATCTTGCAGGGACCACACCACGACGCCCAGAAATCCACGAGCACGGGGACGCGTGCGTTCTGCGTGATTTCATCGAACAGCTCGGCATCGACTTCCAGCGGTTCGTTCGCCGGCGGCAGCGCAGCCTTGCATGCGCCGCAACGGCCCGTTTCAGCAAGGTGATTCGCGGGAATTCGATTTTTCTGGCCGCAGCTTTGGCAGGCTCGCACGACAGGCATTTTCGTTCTCCTTCTTTGCCTCTTCACTTGGCGCGGTCGGCCGCTGGGCGGCCTTCCACGCCTACTCGATTCTACTAATCTTCCTCGAGCTTTGCGTAACGAATCGAAAGAGGGCTATACCGGTTTGGCCAGTGCTTGCCTCAGCGCTTCACCCGTCAATTCTCCCTCCCATCGCGCCAAGACCAGCGTTGCTACCCCGTTCCCAATCACGTTGACCGTAGCTCTGAACATGCTCATGAAGCGGTCGATTCCGAGAATTAGCGCCATGCCTGCAACCGGTATGCTTGGGATTACAGAAAGAGTGGCTACGAGCGCAATGAACGATGCGCCCTGCACGCCGCTGGCTCCCTTCGAGGTGAGAACTGCGACCGCGAGAATGGTGAGTTGCTGCGTGAGAGTGAGATGCGTGTTGGTGGCCTGCGCAACGAATAGAGCGGCCATGGTCATGTACAAACTTGTTCCGTCAGTGTTAAAGGTAAAGCCTGTGGGAACAACCAGCCCAACCAGAGATTTGGAGCAACCGAGTTTCTCAAGCTTGGCCATGAGATTGGGAATTGCGATCTCCGAAGAACTCACAGCCAACACCAGCAGGATCTCTTCCTTGATGTATGCCAGGAAACGAAAAATGTTGAAGCTCGCGGCCCAGGCGACAGCTCCCAGCACGATTATTACGAAGAGCACTGAGGTAAGCCAGAAAGTCCCGATCAGCCTGGCGAGAGGTCCGAGAGAAGCCAGACCGAACTTGCCGACGGTATAAGCCATGGCGCCGAAAGCTCCGATGGGAGCGAATTTCATCAGGATCTTCGTCACGCCGAATACGACGTTCGTGAGCGAGTCGATGAGTCCGACGAGCGGTTTGGCACGCGCTCCAGAGACCGACAGCGCAAAGCCGAACAGAAGGGAAACGAAAACTACTTCGAGAATATCTCCTTTGGCGAAGGCGTCGAACACCGTCGTCGGGATGATGTGCATCAGAAAATCAGTGACGCTTTGCGCTTTTGCCTGACCTGCGTAATCCGCTACGGCCTTGGCATCGAGCGTGGCCGCGTTTACGTTGAAGCCAGCGCCCGGGCGCACGACGTTGCCGACAACAAGTCCGATCAGCAGAGCGATGGTCGAGACAACTTCGAAGTACAGCAGCGCGATGCCGCCGACGCGGCCAACTTTTTTCAGGTTCTCCATGCCGGCGATGCCCGTGACCACGGTACAGAAGATGATCAGGGTGATGATCATCGAGATCACGCGGATGAATGCGTCGCCCAGCGGCTTCACGGCGATCGCGCGGGCGGGGTCGACATAGCCGAGAACGATTGCCAGAACAATCGCAACCATCACTTGCACCCAGAGTTCCCGATAGAACGGCGTTCTGCCGGATGCCGGTGGGGGATTGACGGACTCGGCTTGTGCCGGTGCGAGCGATTCCATGGTTGGCGGTCTGTCGTTGTTGAGAACTCTGTTGAGAACTCTAATGAGAACTCTAGCGAGAACTATTTCGCAGGCTCAGGTTCAAGCACGCGCACCAGCCACGGAATAATTACTTCTTTGAAGATGCGCGGATCGGGCCAGACTCCAACTTGGCGCCCGAGATGACCGCCCTGAGGATTGACCCACGCGGTCTTAGGCACGTCGCCTTTACTAAGAAGCAGATAGATGTCATCGATCGGAACCTGGGTGTCGCGCACTCCGGCAAGAATAAGCATAGGCGACATGGGCTTGCCTAGTAGTCCTTGCTTGACGAGCGACATCTTCGGCAGCACTTCGGCCATTTCATCGACGGTTTTCACGTTGTCGAAAATCGCCATCAGCGCCGGGACCTGATCGAAAAGATATTCGCGGTTGCCGATCAATGAATTCATCAGAAAATCCTTCTGAAAGAATCGATCGGTTGGCGGCGACTGGGCGCTCGCGCCGCGCAGCCGCGCGCGCTCGATGATCGCCATCTTTGTGGCCCAATACGCGCCCCAGCTTACTCCATGCATCGCTACCCGGTTTTTGTCGATCTCGGGCCGGGTCGCAATGTAGTCAAGCACGCGCGACAGAACGCGCTCGGCATTTTCGCTGACCTTGATCGGGTTCTGTCCAGTGCCCGGGCCGTCGACCGCGAGAAAACCAATGCCGAAGGGCAGAATCGCGCTGAAGCTTTCGGATAAATCTTCTTTGCGGCTATCCAGACCATTCACAGCGAGAACGAGCGGCACCGGTCCATTCGCATTTTTCGGCAGGCGCAGGTAGCCGATAATTTCTTTTCCCTCGAAGGGAATTCTCACGATTTCGAGCGGCGGATCCCAAAAGCGCGCGTGTGCGAGGAAGGCCTCAATGGCTTTTTCGTACGAGCGCTGCTTGCCGGGAGACGCCGGAATAGGCCAGCGGCCGAAGGAATAAAGCCGCCAGGCGCGGATGTAATCGGCGTTCGCTTTGGTGGGATCAGATTTCTCCAGCGATTTCGCTTCGTTCATGTAACGGTCGGCAACTCCCATGAACGCGGCCGCCCACTCGTCTTTATCGCGAGTGTGGATGGAGTTGAACGCTTCCTTGACGTCGCCGGCGTCAAGGCCGATGAGCGGATACTGTCCCACCTCGGCGCGGTGAATCGCTTCGGCTTTGATCTCGTCGATGTTGCGCTCGCGGCGTTCTTCGGTCTGGCTGGAAGCGGTTTGAGCAAAAGCGGAAACACAGATGAATGCGAGAAGCAGTAATAGGAAAACCGTCAGAAGAAAATGATTTTGTTTTTTCATAACTTGGCCCCATTCCTATTCGGCTCGCTTATTGCGAGCCGACCTACAAAAAAAGGCCGGACGGAATTGCGTCCGGCCTTTTTTGCCCCCTCAAACCGACCTCACAACTAGAACGTGAACTTGAGGCCCAACTGCACCGAGCGGCTGCCGCCGGACCCAATAATCGGGTTAGCCGCAGCAACGTCAGGCGTGGCGCAGCCGCATCCGAACGGTTGGACAGAGGGATCGTTCAAGCCGAACCCGTTCTGCCCGCCGTAAGGATTTGCGAAGTTCGGATGATTGAGAATGTTGAAAAACTCAGCGCGGAACTGAGCGCGAACTTTTTCGCCGAGATGCCAGTTCTTCGCAATCGAAAAATCGAAGTCTTTGAAACCGGAGTCCGGGAAGATGTTGCGCGACATGTTGCCTAACTGTCCAAGCGGCGGCGGAATCATGATGGAACTGCCTTGGGCATAGCAGCCAAACAGGTTCAGAGACGCCGTTGAAGCTCCAGCGGATCCGCCGTCGACGGCCAAGGCCTGAGCTGCGCAGGTCGGGTTCGATGCGCCGGGGAAGAACGGTATGGCCGTAGGCCCCGATTTAAAGTCCGTAGTCTTTCCGAAAAAACTCCAGCGGATGGGAGCGTTAGCGGGTGGACTTACCGGCAGCGGGCCGGTTCCAGCGGCGTCCGTTCCAAGATCGATCGGGCCCCAAAACTGCGGGCTCTGCAGGGTCACGATTGAGTTGATCTCCCAGCCTTCCATGCTCTGCCACATGCCTTTGCGCCCTGGTATCGCATACGTAAGCGAGAGCGTGAAACGCTGGCGCATGTCAAAGTCGCTATTGCCGTACTCTCGACCAACGTTATTAGAATCCTCCGGTAGGCCTGCTCCGTAGCCAAAATCCCAGTTTGCGCTGACATCGTCGAGTGCATGCGCGAAGGTGTAACCAGCGACCACGCTCAGGCCGTGATAGTTGCGCGAATTCAGAGTGATCTGTAATCCGTCATAGTTCGATCGATAGACGTTTGCCATCTGGAAGATGTTGCTCAGGTAGGGAAACTTCGTCGCGTATGTTCGGTTCGCCTCTTCGCCACCAGTGCTGTCGGGCGCGCAGTTGACGGGGTCGGTGTAGCCTGAGGCGATACACGCAGCAATAGCCGCCGCCGGCCAGCCCGAGCCCACGGGCGGCTGATTGATGTCTCGAATACCCGTCAGGTTCGATCCATGATTGCCCACATAGGCGATTTCCAGCGAAAGATTCGAAGTGAATGCGTGCTGCAAACTGAGCGTCCAGTTCCAGATATAAGGAGTGGTTAAGTTCCGGTCCACGCTCATGATGGGGCAGGGGTTCCCTGTGCAGTTGAGCTGGCTGGTGCTGACGTTGGCTCCGTAAAGAGGGATGCCGCTATCCCATTGCGGCATAGCAGGAGGGATCGCCAGATTGCCTGACGTGATCGTGCCGCCGGGGAGTATGCCCTGCGTCGGAACATTGCCCAGGCCGAAAGCGTTGTTGAAGGCGAGCATCGCTTCCCAATTGATGGTTTCATATACCAAACCACCGCCGCCGCGTATCACCGTGGTGCCTTTTCCGGTTATGTCCCAGGCAAAGCCAAAGCGTGGAGCGAAGTTCTTGTGATCGGGATTGTAGACGCTGTTCACCCCGCCCACACCCTCCTGAATTAATCCGGTAGTCGAATTAGGATCGAAATTGCCGAGCAGGTTGTGCGCTTCCTTGATGACCGAGCTGAATTCATAACGCAGCCCGTAATTGATCGTCAGATTCTTGGTCGCGCGCCAGTCGTCTTGCGCGAATAATCCGTAAGCCCAGTTATGAATCTGCCTCCTGGGGTCGCCAACTTGCACGGACGCTTTGAAGGGATCGCCGGCAAAAAAATCTTCCAGGGGTGTGGAGTTGGCTAAAGCTACTCCGCCGAGAAACGTGATGCTGCCTCTTGCGTTGCCGAACGCGCCGCCGCCAACATCGTTGTGATGAAGTTCTCCGCCGAACTTAAACGCGTGCGTTCCGCGCGTATAAGAAACGTGATCGATGAATTGCGTGATCGAGTCGGGCCCCTGGAATTTAGGCCACTTGAAAGCGCCCAGACCGGGAACGAAAGCTCCAGCAAAGCCAATGCGCGGCAAGCCGCCGGTGAAAGGACCGCTCACGCCCGTGTCGAGACCATAGCCTGACGCGGCTGTGCCTAGGTCGCCGGGTAGCGTGGGTTGGTAGAGACGGTTGTAGCCGACCCTGGCCTCGTCGACCCAGGCTGCATTGGGTGTAAAAACCCAGTTCCCTCCAACCACCTGAGCGCGGGTGTGGATATCGGAACGCCACTTCGATTGCAGCTCCGGAAAATCTTCAACCGTCCCAGAGTTATTACCGAAAAAGTACATGCCGCTAATGCTGTTCCGTTGATTCAGGTTGTAATCGACCTTGGCGATGACGTTGTCGGCGCCGACATTGTTAGGAAACCCTTGAACCACGTCGATACCTTGCGTGTTGTTCGTGGGAAAGCCCGAGCCGTTGCACGTCACCACCCCACCGGCTGAAACTGTGCAGCCCGAAATTAATTGGCTGGCCGGGCTGATGCAGGGGCCAGCGCAAGGGCCAGCCGTCGCGACGGTGTATCCGTTGGCCAGCAAATCGGCAATCGCATTCGGAATACTGCCGTTGCAGTCATCTCCGGCAGCAATAAGCGCGGGAGCCGTACAATTCGGAGTTGACCCCGCTGGTAGCAACAAAGACTGCATCGATGGCGTGGTAACGCTATAGGTGTTTCCCACGTCGTACCGTTGTCCTTCATACGCGCCAAAGAAAAACGCTTTATCTTTAATGAGCGCTCCGCCGAAACTTCCGCCGAACTGTTCCAAGGTTCGAGAAGTTTTCGCCGCGGGAGGGGCGTTGAAATAATTGCGCGCATCCATCGCGCCATCGCGGCCGAAAGCAAACGCCGTGCCATGGATCGAGTTCGTTCCCGATTTCAATCCAACATTAATGACCGCGCCCGGCTTCCATCCGTACTCGGCGGTAGGATTTTCCTGAACGTTGAATTCCTGAATGGCATCGATCGGCAAGATGGTCGCCGAGTCTCCCGCGATGCCCGCGCCATTAATGATGCCTTGTCCAGAAAACGGCTCGCTGTTGAACAAGCCCTCGACGAAGTAGGCATTATCTTCCGCGCGCAATCCGTTGGTGCTGGTTGTCGAGAATCCGCCACCGGGATAGCGCATCACTCCCGGACGAAGTTGCAGCAAGTTTTCATAGTTGCGGCCGTTCAAAGGCAGATCGTTGATTTCTTCATTGCTCAGCGTGCCCCCCAGCGTGGAGGTCGTGCTGTTAATCAGCGGCACTTGAGCCTCGACCACCACCGTCTCAGAAACTTGTCCAGCCGGAAGCGAAATGTCGATGCGTAGGTCTTCAGCGACTTCCACGGCGATATTCACGCGCTCCACGACCTTGAAGCCCTTTGCTTGGGCGTGGACTTTATAAACCCCAGGTTGCAGATCCGGCGCGGCATAGTCTCCTGAGGCATCAGTGGCTACAGTCCGAGTAGTGCCGCGCTGCACATCGGTGATCGCTACCACAGCCCCAGCCACAGCAGCGCCGGATTGATCGCTGACCCTTCCGAGAATGCGGCCCATTGTGGTTTGCGAAAACACGGGGAGCGAAATGGCAAGCGCGACGCACACGATCCCTACAGCCCGAATGCCGCTCAACGGAGAACGCATTGCTGCCTCCAATCGGGAACACAACAGTTTCTTGGCCCGGACCTAAATAAGCGACAAGGTAGGATTCTGCGAACCAAGTTGCGATTTGAAGATATATCCTTGACGTGGCCTACCAGTCAAGTAGTATTCTGGTCCGACCACAAGACCGTCCCTCCCCCAAGGGACCGCTGGCCTGATCTTCATGATCAGGCCAGCCGTTACCGACTAAGGGAAGAATCCCGCATATGGCGATTGCGACCACGAATCCTGCAAATGGAGAAGTCCTGAAGACGTTCGAGCCTCTGACCGCAGCTCAAATTGAGCAGAAGCTGCAGTTGGCGTCGTCCGCGTTTCGGGATCATCGCAGGACTTCGTTCGCGGATCGCGCCTCTAAGATGATGCGAGCGGCCGAGATTCTGGAAAAAGAAAAAGACGAATGCGCCCGCTTGATGACGCTCGAAATGGGCAAGCCTCTGAAGGCCGCAGTCGCCGAGGCGCTCAAATGCGCCACCGGTTGCCGCTACTACGCCGAGAATGCTGAAAGATTTCTGGCTGATGAAACAGTGGAGACCGGAGCGAAGCGCAGCCTCATTCGCTATTTGCCGATCGGCCCCATTCTCGCGATCATGCCATGGAACTTCCCCTTCTGGCAGGTGTTCCGTTTTGTTGCGCCGGCATTAATGGCTGGTAACGTCGGGCTGCTGAAGCATGCATCGAATGTTCCGCAATGCGCGTTGAAGATTGAAGAGATTGTCAGGCGCGCTGGTTTTGCCGAAGGCGTGTTTCAGACGCTGCTGATCGGCTCGGGCCCGATCGATGGAATTCTGAATGATTCGCGCGTGATGGCTGCGACTTTAACTGGCAGTGAAGACGCCGGAATTCAGGTTGGAATTTCCGCCGCGAAAAGAATCAAGAAAGTTGTGCTCGAATTGGGCGGCAGCGATCCTTTCATTGTGATGCCGAGCGCAGATCTTGAAGCGGCAATCACAACGGCGGTCGACGCGCGAATTCAGAATAACGGCCAATCATGCATTGCGGCCAAGCGCTTCATCGTGGCCGAAAAAATCGCGCCCGAATTCGAGCGTAAGTTCGTCAAGCGCATGCAGGATTTGCGCGTAGGCGATCCATTCCAGGAGGGCACACAACTCGGTCCGCTGGCCAGCGCGAGTGCCGTTTCTTCCCTCGATGAGGCCGTGAAAAAATCTGTGGCTGCAGGTGCGCGCGTATTGACGGGCGGCCATCCACTCAACCTTCCCGGCAGCTTCTATGCGCCGACTGTTCTTACTGACATTCCGAAAGATTCGCCGGCGTACAGCGAAGAATTCTTTGGACCGGTGGCCTCGATCTTTCGCGTGAAGGACATCGATCAGGCCATTCAGATCGCCAATGACGTCCGCTTCGGTCTGGGCGCAAGCGCTTGGACCAACGATCCCGCGGAAACTGAAAGGTTCATCAACGAACTCGATGCCGGCATGGTCTTCGTGAACAAGATGGTGGCTTCCGATGCGCGCCTGCCTTTCGGTGGCGTAAAGTACTCAGGACACGGGCGCGAACTGGCCGCGCAAGGCATACGCGAGTTTATGAACATCAAGACGGTTTCGATCCAGTAGGCGGCCGTCTGCGCAGCATTGTTGTTGGACCAATTGTTAGACCAAGACAACTATTTACGAATTGTTCGGGCCTGAGTGAGTGGGGGGGCGAATGGCAAATCAGTCGTTGGATCTTCTAGCGGCAAAACCAATGTACCGGGCGGTAAAGACTTCTCGCCTGTACGAACAGATTGTGCAACAGGTGGAAGACGCTATTCTGAAAGGCCAACTCAAGCCCGGCGACCAACTACCGGCCGAGCGCGACCTGGCTCATAGCTTTGGCGTCAGCCGCACCGCGGTGCGCGAGGCGGTGAAGACTTTGCGTGAAAAAGGTTTGGTGGAAGCCTATTCTGGCCGCGGCACGTTTGTGACGAATGGAACGTCGCATTCGATTCGCCAGTCGCTGGATCTGATGATTCGCATCAATCCGCTGGAAGGATCGGCGAACCTGGCAGAGTTGCGGTTGGTACTGGAGCCTGAGATTGCCGCCCTCGCAGCCGCTCGAATCGAGGAACAATTGCTGAGCACCATGCGGGAAGCCGTCGAGGAGATGGATCGCAGCCTGCGTGACCCCGATGCCTACGTGGAAGCGGACCTCGATTTCCATTTAGCGCTCGCCGAAGCGGCGGGAAATCCTCTGATTCTCTCGCTGCTCGATTCCATCGTTGGTCTGTTGCGCGAGCAGCGCAGCCGGATCTTCAACGTAGACGGAGGACCGGAGCGCGGACAGTTTCATCACAAGCGAATCCTGGCAGCCGTGGAGCAGGGCAATCCCGAGGCTGCGCGGGAAGCGATGCGCGCTCATCTCCAGCAGGTGCTGGAGGATTCGTCGTCGTTGGGGAGAAAGTAAGACGCAAGAATAAGCGAAAAGGAATTGTTGCATGGCCAAACTTGGATTCATCGGTCTCGGCGTGATGGGCGGCAACATGGTCGCGCGCCTTCTCGAAAAAGGCCACACCGTCACCGGATACAATCGCACGCGCTCGAAGGCGCAATGGTTGATCGACAAAGGCATGAAGTTTGCCGATTCTCCGAAGGCCGTCGCGGCCGCTTCAGATGTGACTTTTACGATGGTCACGAACGCCGCAGCTCTCGCAGCGGTCACGGAAGGTCCGGAAGGTTTGCTCGCGGGGCTGACTGCCGGCAAGTTCCACATCGATATGAGCACCGTGAGCCCTGAAGTGAGCCGCGCGCTCGCCGCGAAGGTTCGCGAGAAGGGCGCCGACATGATCGACGCCCCGGTTTCAGGGAGCGTCATCACGCTGCAGCAAGGCAAGCTCTCGGTGATGGTCGGCGGTCGCAAGGAGACTTTCGAGCGATTGAAGCCTCTACTGCTCGATATCGGTCCAAAGGTAACGCATGTCGGCGACAACGGTGTAGCGCTGTCGATGAAGATCGCAGTGAATCTGCAGTTGGCAGTTCAGATGATGGCGTTTTGCGAAGGAGTGTTACTTGCGGAGAAGAGCGGGATCGCGCGCGAAGTTGCCGTTGATGTGATGGTGAACAGCGCCATCGCTTCGCCCATGATCGTGTACCGCGGTCCCTTCGTTCTGCAGCAACCGGAAGAAGCCTGGTTCGACGTCAATATGATGCAGAAGGACATGCTGCTGGCGATGGAGCTAGGCCGCAAGCTGAATGTTCCGCTTCCTACCACTGCAATCAGCAATGAATTCCTCACGGCGGCCCGCGGCATGGGTTGGGAAAAGCAGGACTTCGCCGTCGTGTTCGACGTATTGGCGCGGATGTCAGGAGTACAAAAATGACCACCGCCGCTCAGCCCAACGAAATTTCAGAAAAGACCGATCTGCTTCTCCACATGTACCGGCGGATGGTCGCCATCCGCCAATTCGAAGCGCAGGTCAACGAACTTTACACGCGCGCATTAATGCCGGGCCTGGCGCATCTCTACATCGGCGAAGAAGCGGTCGCAGTAGGAGTATGCGAAGCGCTCGAGCAAACCGATTACATTACCAGCACGCATCGCGGCCACGGACATTGCTTGGCGAAAGGCGCCTCCCCCGATCATATGTTCGCCGAACTGCTGGGCAAAAAGGCAGGATACTGCAAAGGCAAAGGCGGTTCCATGCACATTGCAGACCCGGCTACCGGCAACCTGGGCGCGAATGCAATCGTGTGCGGCAGCGCTGGCATCGCCACCGGGGCAGCATTTTCAGCGCGCTCGCTGCAGAATGGCCGCGTGGCTGTATGTTTTTTCGGAGAAGGCGCGCTCGGCCAGGGCGTTCTCTACGAAGTGATGAACCTTGCGCAGTTGTTCAAGCTGCCTGTGATTTATGTCTGCGAGAACAACCTCTACTCGGAATATACGCATTACTCCGAAACCACTGCAGGGGATATTCTCGCGCGGGCAACAGCGTTCGGCCTGGAAGCTGCCAGCGTCGATGGACAGGATGTGCGCGCAGTGTATGCCGTCGCGCAGCGCCTGGTAGATCGCGCCCGTCGCGGCGATGGCCCCGGGTTTCTGGTTTGTAATACGTATCGCTACCACGGACATCACGTCGGTGACATCAACCGTGAATATTATCGCCCCAAGCAGGAAGAACAAATCTGGAAAACGGAGCGGGATCCAATCGCGAATTTCGGCAAGTGGCTGGCAGAGCAAAAGCTTGCCGACGCGGCGTCGTTAGATCGAGTGCACTCTGACCTCGAAGCAGAGATGAAGAAAGCTGTCGACTTTGCCGTGGCAACACCGTACCCCGCCGTCGATGAAGTGGGCGAGGACGTGTATGCCTGACACTACTCGCGCGCCAGCCGATCGTGAAATTACATTCGCGCAGGCAATTCGCGAAGCGCTGGCGGAAGAAATGCGCCGCGATTCCACCGTCTTCATTCTTGGCGAGGATGTCGCCGAAGCCGGAACTCCTTTTAAAGTTCTCGCTGGCCTGCTCGAAGAATTCGGCAAAGAGCGAGTGCTCGACACTCCGATTTCCGAAGCCGGTTTCACCGGGCTCGCCGTCGGTGCCGCGATGACCGGAATGCGTCCAGTGGTCGACATTATGTTTGGCGACTTCGTGACTTTAACCATGGATCAAATGGTGAATCAGGCCGCGAAGGTTCATTACATGTCCGGCGGAAAGTGGAGGGTGCCAATGGTGATGCGCACGACCATGGGAGCGACACGCCGTTCCGCCGCCCAACATTCGCAATCACTGCACGCCTGGTTCTGCCATGTTCCCGGTCTGAAGGTGGTTCTTCCATCGACGCCATATGACGCCAAGGGATTGCTCAAGGCGGCGATTCGTGACGAGAATCCCGTTGTCTTCTTCGAAGACAAGATGATGTACAAACTGAAAGGTCCGGTGCCGGCGGAGGATTACACCGTCCCGCTCGGCGTAGCAGATGTGAAACGCGTCGGTGAAGACATCACTCTGATCGCAACCAGCAGCATGGTGCAGGTAGCATTGGGCGCGGCTGCGTTGCTGGAAGAAATTGGAATCAGCGCCGAAGTCGTCGACCCGCGCACCATGTGGCCGCTCGACGAAAAAACTCTGATTGACTCTGCGAAAAAAACTTCGCGGGTGATCGTTCTCGATGAAGGTTACGAACGCTACGGCGTCACCGCGGAACTTGCGTCTGTGGTCGCGACCGGCGCATTCTACGATCTGGACGCACCGGTAAAACGCATGGGCGCGATGCATGTTCCAATTCCGTTCTCGCCGCCTTTGGAAGACGCGACCGTGCCCACCGAACAAACCGTGTTTGAGGCCGCCCGTACAATGTGCGGAAAGTAGCGCCGCGCTTGCCGGCTGAATGCGAAGTGTAGCGCCGGCGTCTCGCCGGCTTCATGCGAGTTAAGGAGAATCTATGGCTCTGCCTACATATGGAACGATGGCGGTGGATTGGGAAAACCGCGTTGACTTCGATCGCCTGCGCCGCGAGCGTCTGGATCGCGCCAAGGATCTTCTGAAGAAATCCGAGATGGGAGCGCTGTTGTGCTTCGACATGAACAACGTCCGCTATCTGACCGCGACTCACATCGGCACGTGGGCGCAGGACAAGGCGAACCGCTTCACGCTGCTTCCGCAAAATGACGAACCCATCTTGTGGGATTTCGGATCGGCCGCGAAACATCATCAACTGCATTGTCCGTGGCTCGGAGAGCGCTCACGCGCCGGAATCTCAGTACTGCGCGGCGCCATGACTCCCGAGATGGGGCGCGCCGAAGATGTAGCGAAAAAGATTCGCATCGAACTCGAGATGCGAGGGCTGCACAAAGAGCCGGTGGGCATCGACATCATCGAATTGCCGGTTCTTTTTGCATTGCAAAAAGAAGGAATCAAAGTCGTCGACGGCCAGGCGCTCATGTCAGAAGCGCGGGTGATCAAAACGTGCGATGAGATCACGTTGCTGAATACTTCCGCCATGATGGTCGATGCCGCCTACGACGAACTCTATCGCGCCATGAAGCCGGGCATGAGCGAAAACCAAGCCGTGGGACTAGTGAGCAAAGTCCTCTACGATCTCGGCTCCGAATATGTCGAAGCGGTGAACGCAATTTCAGGCGAGCGCTGCAATCCGCATCCCCATGTTTTCTCCGACCGCGTGCTCCGCCCCGGCGACCCCGTCTATTACGACATTCTTCATTCCTACATGGGCTATCGCACCTGCTATTACCGGTGCTTCACCATCGGCTACGCTTCGCACGCGATGAACGATGCGTACAAGCGCTGCCGCGAATATCTCGACGCGGCGATTGAACTCGTGCGCCCCGGTCGCACCACCGCAGAGATTGCCGCCGTGTGGCCGAAGGCGCAAGAGTTCGGTTTCCCCAACGAAGAAGCAGCTTTCGCGTTGCAATACGGACACGGCATCGGTCTCGCGATCTGGGAGAAGCCCGTGATCAGCCGTCTGGTCTCGCTCGATCATTCTTGCGAAATCAAGCCGGGTATGGTCTTCGCGCTCGAAACGTTTTGGCCCTCGACCGATGGATGGAGCGCCGCTCGCATCGAAGAAGAAATTGTGGTTACCGAAACCGGACACGAAATCATCACGCGCTTTCCCGCCGAAGAACTTCTGGTGGCGGGCCGCCACTATTTCACGGTGGATGGTCCGCTGCCCGCAATCCGCGAAACCGAATCGAAGCCCACCAAACGCGTGCGCGAGATGATCGAAGCCAGCGCGCGCCAAGAGCGAGTGGGCGTTGGCGACTAAGAGTGCGCGAATAACTACGGCAAGCAAACTCGGCGAACAATTATGGCAATCAGCGTCGTGATGCCCGCGCTCGAAATGGCGCAGGAAACGGGCAAGCTTATTTCGTGGCTAAAAAAAGAAGGCGAGTCCGTCGCTAAGGGCGAGCCGCTTCTCGAAATCGAAACCGACAAAGCCGTGATGGAGATCGAATCTCCCGGCGACGGCGTTCTCGCTGGCATCAAGGTCCATGCTGGGACCGAAGTGCCCGTGGGTCGAACCATCGCGTGGATCGTACGTCCCGGAGAAGTTCCTCCAGCGGAAGAAGTCACTGTCGAGTCAGGAAGAAAAACTTCCACGGCCACCACAGCGTCAGCCATGTCAAACGCAGCGCCATCAAATCGACCTCCAGCTTCAACGACCTCCACTCAAGCAGCAAGCGCGATTAAAAGTTCCCCAAAGGCGCGGCGTCTCGCCAGCGAACGCGGAGTCAATTTCGCCGGTGTGCGCGGATCGGGTCCCGGCGGAGAAATTCTCGCGTCCGACATTCTCGCCGCCGCAGAGTCCAAGCCCGCGGCACCGCCCGCTGAAGTTGGCACCGGCAGCCCCATCTCGAGGCTGATGGCCGAGCGCACCACGCAGAGCTGGACGACTGTCCCGCATTTCTTCGTCGTTCGCGAAGTCGATGCAGGCGCTCTAAACGAAGCGCGGCAAAAGCTCGGCCTCGCCATTGAACGATCGCATCAAGCGAAACTCACCCACACCGATCTTCTAGTGTCGCTCGTCGCGCGCGTTCTCCAGAAGCATCCGCGTATTAACGCAAGCTGGACCAGCAACGGCGTCCGCGAAAGTGCCGAAATCAACGTCGGGCTCGCGATGGCAGTCGAAGACGGCGTAGTCGCTCCCGTAGTTCGCAATGCCGATAAAATCGAACTGGGCGAGATCGCGATTCAGCGGCGAGATCTAACCGAGCGAGCCCGCACTGGCAAGCTGCGCCCCGCCGATATTGCCAACGGCACTTTCACCATCAGCAATCTTGGTATGTACGGAGTCGATGCCTTTACCGCGATCATCATCCCGCCCCAAGCTGCGATTCTGGCGGTCGGAACGATCGCCGACCGGGTCGTGCCGCTCGACGGCCATCCCGCCATCCGTCCCATGATCACTCTGACGCTTTCGAGCGACCATCGCGTCGTGGATGGCGCGCGGGCCGCGGAGTTCATGCGTGATTTGGCGTCCGCGATCGGCAATCCTCAACTCTGAGGTCGAGGGGCCGCGATTGCCAGTTGCAAGTTCAGCCTGCGGCGGCGACAATCGTTATGTCATTCCATGCCGAAAGATTCTGAGCGAGATGACGTTAGTCCTTCTGCAACAGCGCCCGCCCGCGCTCCATTCCTGACTGGAGCTATGGTAATCGTGACGCTCGGCAATCCCCGGGATAAATTCTGGGGCATGATTCTCGCTCTGGCTCCCGAAGGCCTCAGCCTGTCCGGTGTCGAGATGGCATCCTTTGAAGATCTGGTGGTAATGGTGAAAGACGGCGAGTCGTTCACTCCCGCAGTCGTCTTTTTTCCCATGCACCGGATTGAGCGTATCGAACTCGATCTTCCCGACGGAAACCTGCCTTCACTTTCGCAGCGCTTCTCGGCCAAGACTGCCCTCGATCCCGCCGGAGTGCTGCGCTCTGCCGGAACTAAAAATTCCGCGGGTGACGCAGCGTGAAGATGTCGCAAGTATTCACCGCGCCCAACCAACTCACGCTGCTGCGGATGGTTTTCGTTCCGTTCATCGTGATCGAATTAGTGGAAGGCCGCTATTTCTGGGCGCTCGTACTTTTCGTGGTTGCCGGATTCAGCGACGGGCTCGATGGATTGCTGGCTCGCAAGTTGCACCAGCAAACTCTACTGGGCCAATATCTCGATCCCATTGCAGACAAGCTCTTGCTGAGCACGATGTTTCTCGTGCTTTCCATCCTCCACAAAATTCCGTGGAAGTTTACCGTCCTCGTCTTCAGCCGCGATATTTCCATTCTGGCCGCAAGTGCGGTGCTGTTTGCCATCGCCGGGTTGCGCGACTTTCGCCCCAGCATCTTTGGAAAAGCAAATACGTTTTCACAAATTGCCGCTGTGTTCTTCGTGCTGCTGTCATCCATTCGTCCCACGCGCTGGATCTTGATTACGCGCACCGTCTTTTTGCGCGCAACCTTCGCCTTTACGATAGTTTCCGCGCTGCATTATGTTTTTCTAGTGCAACAGCGGCTGCGTTCGCACATGCACGCTTTGCCAGAGCATGCCACAACCGGCCGCCACGCTAGTTGACCCTATTTCTTCTGTACACCTAGAATCATTGGTTCGCCGAATCGTTGGCTCGTCGAATCATTGGTTCGTCTGCTGGCGCCACAATCACTATGGCCTTACGCATTTACAACACCATGTCCTCGCAGGTCGAAGAGTTCCGCACGCTGCGCGACAAGGAAGTTCGCATGTATGCCTGCGGCCCAACCGTCTACGATTACGGGCACATCGGTAACTTCAGAACGTTTGTCGCGGTCGACATGCTGCAGCGATTCCTGCGGCAGTCGGGTTACACCGTTCGTTTAGTCATGAACATCACCGACGTCGACGACAAAATCATCCGCAATGCAGCGCGCGACGGAGTGAACGTTCAGCAGTACACCTCGAAATACGAGAAAGCTTTTCTCGAAGATGCAGCCATGATTGACATTGAGCAGCCAAAGCTCGTGCGCGCGACCGAACATATTTCGCAGATGGCGGATTTCGTGGCCAAGTTGGTGGAGAAGGGAATCGCGTACCGCACCGACGATGGATCGTATTATTTCAGCATCGCAAAGTTTCCGCAGTACGGCAAGCTCTCGAAGAGAGATTTCAGCGGGATGCTCGACGGAGCGCGCGTGGACGTTGACGAGTACGACAAAGACAGCGCGCGCGACTTTGCGCTGTGGAAGGCGCCGAAACCGGGTGAGGCTTCTTGGGATACATCGATTGGCCCGGGACGTCCCGGCTGGCACTTGGAGTGCTCGGTGATGTCGATGCAGCAACTTGGCGAGAGCTTCGATCTGCACGCTGGCGGGGAAGACCTTGTCTTTCCGCATCACGAAAACGAGATTGCACAATCCGAGTCGCTCACAGGGAAAACGTTTGCGCGTTTCTGGTTCCACGTTCGCTTTCTGCTGGTAGAAGGGGAAAAGATGTCGAAGAGCCTGGGGAACTTTTACACGCTGCGCGATCTGGTGTTGAAGGGGCATAAGCCGTCATCGATTCGCTATCTGCTTGCGTCCGTCCCCTACAGAAACCAGCTCAACTTTACTTTCGATGGATTGAAGCAAGCCGCAGTGTCGGTGGAACGCCTGCGTAACTTCCGCCAGCGATTGACTGCCGGGAATTTTCCGCCTGGCTCAAACCCAGAGATGCGAACTCTTGCGAGTGAAACCATCGAACGCATGCGCGCGTCGCTCGACGACGATCTGAACACTGCACAGGCGCAGGCGGGCATCTTCGAAATGGTGCGCAGCGCCAATTCTGCGCTCGATTCGGGGCAAATCAAAAAAGATGACACTTCGCCGCTGCTCGCCGCGGTGGAAAAGTTCGATGAGATTTTCGCCGTGCTTAACGACGACGATGGGTCGAAGATGAAGCAGGTGTTTGACTGGGCGCCAACCGAGGGCCGCGAGAAAGACATCAGCGCGGAACTGCGGGAAGCAGTGCAATCCGGCCAACTCTCTGACGCAGACATCGAAAATAAAATTGCTGAAATGGAAGCCGCTCGCCGTAGCCGCAACTTCAAAATGTCTGACGCTGTGCGCGCGGAACTCTCCAATGCTGGCATCGTGATCGAAAATACCAAGGACGGCGTGCGCTGGCACAGAAAGTAGTTTTTATCGGTGTTAAGCTGACAGCTGAAAGCTGACAGCCCTTATGAAATCCTTCGACGAATATCTTCGCGATGCCGAGCAGGCTCACGGACATCTCTGCGCGGGGCAAGTTCTGGGTGTGCGCTTGGCGATGCTGGGCTTGATAAAACTCGGCATCGACGATCCGCACGGGAAAGACCGCAAGCGGCTCGTCACCTTTGTGGAAATCGACCGCTGTGCGACTGATGCTGTCGCAGTTGTTACGGGCTGTCGTTTGGGCAAGCGCGCCCTGAAGTTTCGCGATTGGGGAAAAGTTGCAGCAACGTTTGTTCACGTCAGCAGCGGCCACGCGATCCGCATCGCAGCCAAAGAATCTTCCAAAGCGCTGGCGCGGCAGATGCATCCTGAGATTGCTGACAAGAACCAGCAGCAGATGCTCGCCTACCGCGAGATCACGGATGACGACCTGTTCACTTTTCAGTGGGTGAAGGTCGATTTACCTCCTGAAGAATTTCCTGGATACAAAGGCGATCGTGTGGTTTGTGAAGCGTGCGGCGAAGGAATCAACTTCCGCAGAGAAGTTCGCACGGAAGAAAAAATTCTCTGCCGCTCTTGCGCCGGAGAACGTTACTACGAGCCAGTCTAAGCGGCTTTCTCATACGCATTCGCCACGCGCAGAATCGTCGACTCGTCGAAGTGCTTCCCAAGAATCTGCAAACCAATCGGCAACTTTTCTTTCGTTTCGCCGCACGGAATCGAAATGCCCGGAATTCCCGCTAAATCGGCCGTCACTGTGTAGATGTCGGCCAGATACATGGCCAGCGGATCGTTCGACTTCTCGCCCAACCGGAATGCGGCGGTCGGACTTGTCGGAGTCACGATCGCATCCACCTTGCGGAAGGCTTCTTCGAAATCGCGAGTGAGCAGCGTACGAACTTTCTGCGCCTTCAAATAATATGCGTCGTAATAACCCGCGCTCAGCGCGTAAGTGCCGAGCATGATGCGGCGCTTCACTTCTGCGCCGAAACCCTCATCGCGGCTGCGCCGGTACATTTCTGAGAGCGACTTCACGCCCGGCGCACGATAGCTGTAGCGCACGCCATCGTAGCGAGCGAGATTCGAAGACGCTTCCGCAGTTGCAATCAAATAATAAGTTGGAATCGAATAGGGCGTGTGCGGCAGCGAGACTGGCGCCAGCTCACAACCCAAACTTTTCACCTTGTCGATCGCGGACTCAACGGAATGGCGGACTTCATCGTCGAGCCCGTCGCTGAAATATTCTTTGGCAATGCCCAGTTTTAATCCGCGTATAGGCTTCTTCAACTCGGCGACATAATCGGGCACGGGCACATCGGCGGAAGTTGAATCCACGGGGTCTCGCCCGGCAATCGTACGCAACACAATCGCCGCATCTTTTACAGTCCTAGTCAGCGGTCCTATGTGATCGAGCGAAGACGCGAACGCAATCAGACCGTAACGCGAAACTCGGCCATAAGTAGGCATCAATCCCACGACGCCGCAGAACGACGCCGGCTGGCGAATCGATCCTCCCGTGTCGGAGCCCAATGCGACGACGGCCATATCTGCAGCGACCGCCGCTGCGGAACCGCCAGAGGATCCTCCGGGAACGCGGCTCAGATCGCGCGGATTTCGCACAGGTTTGAACGCGGAGTTCTCATTCGATGAGCCCATGGCAAACTCGTCGCAGTTCGTCTTGCCGAGAACTACGGCTCCTGCAGCCTCCATGTGGGCGACCGCGGTGCAGTCGTAGGGCGGAATGTAGTGAGCGAGACTCTTTGATCCGGCAGTCGTGCGCACTCCGCACGTGGACATTACATCTTTGATTGCTACTGGAACGCCGGCGAGCGGCGGCAAGGGCTTGCCTTCGGCGGCCATGCGGTCGATGCGGTCGGCTTGCTCCAGCGCGCGTTCTTTGCAAAGCGTAAGGTACGCTCCGATTTCTCCATCTTCTTTCTGTATGCGCGCGTAGTGCGCCTCAGCGAGAGCGAGCGCGGTCGTGGTGCGTTCCTGAATGGATGAGCGAACCGAGTCAATGGTGAGTGAATCTGGGATCACTTAACTGGCCTTCAGCTTGAAGCACCTTTCTTTCGAATCCCACAGGACTTTGCCTCTGTATTCATCCCAAACTGCTCGCCATCTAGCTTGCAGGCTGGCGCTTCCGTGCTTTTTGATAAAGGCATGCAGTTGTTCCCAGGCCGCAACGTTGTTACTTGGTCCCAGGAGCGCGTTCCAATCTGCACCCGGCACCATCGTCTTACGGCTCGTGTCTGTAAATAAATCGGTGAGCAGGCAAAATGCGATATCGCCGATTGCCATGCCCGGCCAATAGCAAATAAGCGGTTCTCTCGTATTTGCCGTTCGTCTGTCGGCAATCATTCGTATCAAAACCGGCACGGCCTTCGGGCCCGCCGCGATGATTTGATCCATTACTGGCGACGGGAAATCCTGCAGCCGGTTCCCAGTGTCATTGCATTTTTGCTCCCTGTCGATCACCATGCCAAGTTTCGATAGGTCAAACGGGAGTGGCCTGTGAGCCGTTGACTGAGCATTGGATGAGGCGACACACAGTAAACAAAATGCGATGATGCATGCTCTGTTCAAGGCGGGCCTATCTTTCGATCACTTTCGGCACGCGAAAGAATGTTCCGTCCGAGTCGGGCGCGTTTTCCAGCGCCACTTGTTGCGGCAATGACTTACGCAGTCCTTCAGAGATATCTTCGCGAGTTGCGTAGGCAAATCTTTCGCTGCCTTGTTTGGATTCGTCGACGCCGTAGCGATCTGACACTTGCGCCATCGGTTCGACATTCGACGTATCGAGTTCGTTGAGCCTGTCGATGTAGCCGAGAATCGAATTCAGGTCACGAACCATATGCACGCGCTCTTCGGCGGAAAGCTCCAGGTTAGCCAGGTCGGCTACGTAGGTGACGTCTTTTTCTGTGATTTTCATGTTGTGCGAGTGGCTCCTGAAACGTCGTCGAAAAACAAAGGGCCAGTTTCAGACTTGCCGAATCACAAACTCGATCCTCTCCACTTTTTGGCCGGAGTAGCGATTGAGTTGGGCGACGTATCGCGGAGCGAGGCCCTGCATCTCGCGCTTCCATCCCGCATCTGAAACCTCAACGCGAAGCACACCGTCGGCGAACTCCAACACTCGCGTGCGATCGGCGACGACTGAGCCGCAAACCAAGGGCCACGCGAGCGCAGGGGCTTCGCCTTGCGGCACACGCCGCAAAGAGCCCATCACAATTTTTTCGAGTCCTGCGCCGGCCTGCTCCAAAATTAACTCCTGCTTCGAGCTGACGACTGCCAGTGGCCGCTCAACCGCGATTCCGATTTTAGCATCCCAGTCGAACGCACAAGGGGCATCAACCGTGCGCTCAGATCGGGAACTCGCGCTTCACAAACTCAAGCGCGGTTTCGTGCGAAAGCAAGCGTCCGTCTAGTTGAGCGTCTTCTACGGCATCGAGTATCTCGCGAAACTTTGGACCGGGTACATATCCGGCGGCAATGAGATTGTCGCCCGTCACTAGAGGCTTCGGCCGAATTTTTTCCGGAGGAATTTCGGCAAGCTTAGTCTGAACAAACTCGTACGTACTAAAATTGCGATGGCTGGCCAGGCTGTCGGCGCGGTGCAGAGCGAGATGCTCGTCGAAGGCGGGCATGCGGAGAAATTTCTTCAGCGTCGACTGGTTCATGCGCGTGGCGTGGCTGAAGCGCATGTGATTGTCGACGAGAGCAAGGATCTGAGCCGTGTCGTGATTGGAAAACCGCAGACGCTCGCAAATCTCTTCCGCGATCTTTACTCCGACGTCGACGTGATTATCGAAACGGATGCGATCGGGCGCCACGCGGAAGGTCGCGGGCTTGCCTACGTCGTGCAGCAGCGCACCCCAGGCCAGCGTCGGCGGGCAGGGGTTTGGCAAATTCTCGAGCAGCAGCAGTGTGTGCGAAAATACATCGCCCTCGGGATGAAATTCAGGCGGCTGTTGAACGCCCTTCATGGCTGAAATCTCGGGCAATATTTCCTTGAGTAGTCCGGTTTGATCCAGCAGGAGAAAAGCTCGGCGGCCATGACCTTCTGTGAGAATCTTGGTGAGTTCGTCGCGCACGCGCTCGCGGGAGACGATATTGATTTCATGCGCTGCGCGCTCGATCGCGGCATAGGTGTTTGCTTCGATTTCGAATTCAAAGCGCGCCGCGAAGCGTACTGCCCGCAGCATTCGCAACTTGTCTTCTGCGAAACGCTGGGCTGGATCGCCGATGGCGCGGATGATGCCGGCCTCGAGGTCCTCGCGTCCGCCGACGAAGTCGAGCACTTCGCCGCCCACGGGATCGAGCATCATGCCGTTGATGGTGAAGTCGCGGCGGGCCACGTCTTCTTGCGGATGCTGGCTGAAGCGCACTTCATCGGGACGGCGGCCATCGGAGTAGCCGTAATCGCTGCGGAAAGTCGCCACTTCTATGGTGCTTCCCTTCGCGTTTTGCAGATCTCCGGCTGAAGGCTCGACCACGGGGTCCACCCTTCGGCTTCGCTCAGGGCAGGCTCGGTCCACGGGGTAAAGCGGGACCAGGACTACACCAAATTGCGCTCCTACCGCGTAGGTGTCAGGAAAGATCCCCATCACTTGCGCAGGAGTTGCGCTGGTTGCGATGTCATAATCTGCGGGTTCGCGCTGCAGCAGGAGATCACGGACGCATCCGCCCACCAGGTAGGCTTGGAAGCCCCGCTGGCGCAAGGTTTGGATGATCCCGGTGGCAAGATCTTTGGACATGAAGCTGCACCGGGAAATCCGGCACGCCTTCATCATAACTCTGACTCGCTGCACAGGATTCGTCCTGATTTCAGAGACGGGCTTTAGCGCGGAGATCACGGAGAACGGCGCGCGGAGTTCGCGAAGAGAACTTGCAAGTGGGAGCTAGAAACTGGAAACTATGTTTCATGTCTGACGCTTACATCCTCGGCATTGAAAGTTCGTGCGACGAAACTGCGGCGGCCGTGGTGCGGTCGGGTGAGCAGGTCGTTTCGAACATAGTGGCTTCGCAGATCGCAACGCATCAGCCTTATGGAGGCGTCGTGCCTGAGTTGGCGTCGCGCGAGCACCTGCGGGCAATTGTTCCGGTGGTGCGGCAGGCGCTGGTTGAAGCTAATCAGGATTACAAATCCGTGGATGCGATCGCAGTGACGCAGGGGCCTGGACTTGCTGGAGCGTTGCTGGTCGGCATCAGCTATGCCAAGGCGCTGGCCTTCGCGCTTGACAAGCCGCTGATTGCGGTGAACCACCTCGAAGGGCATATTCATGCAGTTCTGCTCGAGGAACGGCAGAAGGGAAATTACGAGCAGCAATTTCCCGTGCTTGCCCTGGTTGTGTCGGGAGGACATACGCATCTGTATCTCGCGGCGCGGAAAGGCCAGGGATGGACGTATGAGAACATCGGGCACACGCGCGACGACGCGGCCGGCGAGGCGTTCGACAAAGTCGCGAAGCTGGTTGGCCTGGGCTATCCGGGTGGGCCGATTGTCGACCGGCTCGCTCCGCATGGCGACGCTACGGCGGTAAAGTTTCCTCCAGCGCAGATTAAGCACCGCGATCGGCGGGTTCACCGGCTCGATAATCATCGCAAGGAAAACGGCGGAGAGAGCGAGGTTGAGAGCGATCGTCCGCGATTTGATTTTTCCTATAGCGGCATCAAGACTGCCGTGTTGCGCTACGTCGAGGTTCACGATATGCAGCGGTCGATTGAGATGCGCCGGCAGACTTTGGCCAGCATTGCCAAGCCGAAGCTTGAACACTATCTGGCGAATTGCGACAAGCGGACTCTCGACCTTGTCGCTTCGTTTCAGAGGGCGATTGTGGAGGATCTGGTCGGCAAGACTCTGACTGCGGCGCGCGCTTATGACGTGGCTACACTTTTTGTTACCGGTGGAGTGGCGGCGAACAGTGAACTGCGGCGCACATTCGAGAGGGACGGCGCCCAGGAGGGTTTGCCGGTATATTTTCCATCGCGTCCGCTTTCGACGGATAATGCGGCCATGATTGCAGCTGCCGCTTATCCTAAATTTCTTGCGAAGGATTTTGCGGCGATGGATTTCTCTGCTGAGGCGGGACTTGTTTTGCGCTAGCCCGCGCTCTGGAGAATTAAGTCAATTGCCAACTACTAGCTGCTAAAAGCCTATTTCCCCACACCGAATCTTTTGCCCATCACTGTATCGAGCGCTTTTTCTAACTGGCACTGGATGTCGATATCTTTATAGATGGCGAAGTTGGCGCGCTTTTCTTTTTCGTCGAAGCCGCTGGCGCGGCCCGCAACAATAATGATTGGAATGTTCGCAGTCGCCGCGTTCTGCTTCAGGGCCGTGATCAGTTCGCTGCCTGACATTTTCGGCATTTGCATGTCGGTGACAATGAGATCAGGACGTGCGCGCTCGAGAATCTGCAACGCTTCCACGCCGTTGGTGGCTGACTCCACCGCGAATCCGCGTTCTTCCAGAAATCGGCAGACGGTATAGCGGATGAGCATGGAGTCGTCGACTACCAGCGCTACAGCAGACATGAGAATTGCACGTGCGGGAATGCACGCCCCCGGCCTGCAGACTATCAGGGCATTTCCGCCGGAAACAAGCTTGAATCGAGCAAGCGTGGTTACTTTAGTGGATGGGGCCGGGACTTGCGCTTTACAACTCTTCGGGTTCGCTCTTGGTGCGTTCCTCGATGCTCATGTCCTTGAGTTCGCTGGATTCGAAAACTTCACGGCACTCGAGACACTCCACGAATTCAGCGTCTTCGTCGCGGCTCACGATTTGCACGCGCGGATGTTTGCAGGGTTGTTGGGCGGCGTTTTGAGGCTGCGGAAACGGCTTCGAGGTCATAAATACGGAAACGATACCCTCGTCGAATACGCGGAGGAACGGATTCGCGGGAATTTCCCGGTAATTCTAGCCCTGCTTTGCCACTTGTCAAGTGCTTCGACGTTGCAGCTGGGTAAATTTCTTCACTTGCTTTCAATCGACCCAGCCATAACACTGGAGATCGGCGAAATCCGACCAAAAGAATCGCCAAGGCTAAACCACTCAATCGCTGATAGTTACCATTCAATGCCACGTTCCGCAGCTAGCTGCAAGCACTTGCGTAATCCGGGGTCATGGACATAGAATGAATTACGACAGAAAAGGTCGGATTTCTCGCCACATCTTCTGGGAACCAATACTTGACTAGTTAAGATGCTCAAGTTAACCAAAAAAGCGGACTACGCACTGATGGCCATGAAACACTTGGCCGACCATGCTCACGAGGGGACTGGCAGTGCGAGCGCGAAGGATGTAGCGGATTCTTTCGGCATTCCTCCGGAGGCGTTGGCCAAGATTTTGCAGAGACTGGCTAAGGCGGGTTTGTTGCAATCGCAGCATGGGACGAACGGTGGTTACCGGTTGGCGCGCGCGGCGCATACGATTTCTGCCTTCGAAGTGATTCAGGCCATCGACGGGCCGCTGTTCATTACATCTTGTGTCACCGTTCGCGGGGAGTGCGGGCAGAGCAACCGGTGCAACATTCGCGAGCCGTTGCGAAAGGTGAATGACAGCATCGAAGCCGTGTTGAAGCGCATCAAGATCTCACACATGCGAGAAGAGCCGGAGACAGCCGTGAGTTCGGCTGCAAAGCCGGTCGAGTTGGTAACGATCGTTTAGAAAACTTAACTGAGGTAGAAGCAATTATGAGCACGGATGTAAAGATCCCCCAGCAACTTTCGGTAACGCAGCACGCCGCTCCTCAGGGAGTGAAGCTGCCTATTTATATGGATAACCACGCCACCACGCCCATGGATCCGCGGGTGCTGGAGGAGATGCTGCCCTATTTCATGGAGAAATTTGGCAACGCCGCCAGCCGCAATCACTCGTTCGGCTGGGCGGGTGAAGAAGGCGTGGAAACGGCTCGCGAGCGCATCGCCAAGCTGATCGGCGCGACCACGAAGGAAATTATTTTCACCTCAGGCGCGACCGAGAGCGACAACCTCGCCATCAAGGGCGTGGCCGAGATGTACCGCGAAAAGGGCAACCACATTATCACAGCGGTCACCGAGCACAAGGCTGTGCTCGATACCTGCAAGCGTCTTGAGAAGTATGGCTACCGCGTCACTTACCTGCCGGTGCAGAAAGATGGCCTGGTCAACCTTGAAGACCTGAAGCGCGCCATGGATGACAAGACGATCCTGGTCACGATCATGGCCGCGAATAACGAGATCGGCGTGGTGCAGCCTCTCGCTGAAATCGGCAAGATGTGCCGCGAGCGCGGCATCATCTTTCATACCGATGCTACGCAGGCTGTGGGAAAGATTCCGATCGATGTGAACAAACAGTTTATCGACCTGATGTCGATCTCGGGACACAAAATGTATGGTCCCAAGGGCGTTGGCGCGTTGTATGTTCGCCGGAAGAATCCGCGAGTACAGATTTCCGCGATCATTGATGGCGGCGGCCACGAGCGCGGCATGCGCTCCGGCACGCTCAACGTCGCCGGCATCGTTGGCTTAGGCAAGGCGTGCGCTATCGCATCGGAAGAAATGTCTCGCGAGGCAGTTCAGTTGGCTAGCCTGCGCGACCGCTTGCGCGATCGCATTATGAGCCGCCTGGATGAAACCTACATCAACGGCACGATGGAGCACCGGCTGCCCGGGAACCTGAACATCAGCTTTGCTTATGTGGAAGGCGAATCGCTGCTAATGGGCATCAACGACATCGCGGTGTCGAGCGGTTCGGCGTGCACCTCCGCGACGCTTGAGCCATCTTATGTGTTGAAGGCTCTCGGAACCGGGGATGACCTGGCGCACAGTTCGATCCGCTTCGGCATTGGCCGATTCAACACCGCGGCCGAAGTTGATTACGTGGCCGATCGCGTGATTGAAACCGTCGAGCGGCTGCGCGAACTTTCTCCGCTGTACGAAATGGCGAAGGAAGGCATCAATCTGGCGGATGTGAAATGGGCTGGAGATGCGCACTAAGAGTTGCGAGTACCTAGTACCGATTGGCCTGGAGTTCAGCCGCGTAGTGGCGGCATGTGAAAGCCCGGCACGGAAGTGCCGGGATGCGTGATGAACAATCGAACAAGTCCCGTAGGGACGGCACAGATTTTAGAACGACTCAGGAGAGCACATGTCATACAGCGATAAAGTAATCGATCATTACAACAATCCGCGTAACGTCGGCTCCATGGATAAGAGCAGTGCCGACGTGGGCACTGGCCTAGTCGGCGCACCCGAGTGCGGCGACGTCATGAAGCTGCAGATCAAGGTGAACCGCGAGACCAACGTCATTGAAGAAGCCAAGTTCAAGACGTTTGGCTGCGGCTCCGCGATCGCGTCGTCATCGCTCGCCACCGAGTGGGTGAAGGGCAAGACAGTGGACGAAGCCCTCACCATCAAGAACATGGATATCGTGAAGGAGCTGTCGCTTCCTCCGGTGAAGATCCATTGTTCGGTGCTGGCTGAGGACGCCATCCGCGCCGCGATCGGCGACTGGAAGAAGAAGCAGGAAGCCACGAAGCCGGTAGCAGTCGAAGCGAGATAAAGCTTCGAGCCGCGAGCATCGAGTCCCGAGCATGCTGGATGAAGCTGCTCTAAATTCGCTCGCTCACAGCTTAAGGCTCGTAGCTCACAGCTTAATTATGACAACCGTAACCGAACAACCCGGGCAATTACCGCAAACCGCGCCGGCCAAGAGCATTCAGGTCACCGACAAAGCTCTGGTCAAGGTGCGCAGCGCCATGGCCAAGGAAGGCATCTCGCCTGAGCAGGGCGGACTGCGCCTGGGCGTGCAGGGCGGCGGCTGTTCCGGTCTAAGCTACAACATTCGCTTCGACACGCAGCCGCGAGAACGCGACCGCATCTTTCAGTACGGCGATGTCCGAGTATTCGTCGACCCGAAGTCGTTCATTTATCTGCACGGCATGATTCTGGATTATCAGGAGACGCTGATGCAGCAGGGATTCGTCTTCGTGAATCCCCAGGCCACGAAGTCGTGCGGCTGTGGGACTTCGTTCTCGGCCTGAGCGAAGGAAGTCAACCGCCAAGGACGCCGAGTGCGCCGAGAATGAACCGGGGTTGTTCCTTGGTTCTACGCGTTCTCTGCGAACTCGGCGGTTAAGTTTTTAGGATCAGAATGTGATGGCACAACCTCTCACCATGATCGGAGCGAAGCCCGCACCTCAGGAAACGCAATCCTGCTGGTCGTGCGGAACCATGCGCGCTGTGCACTTCTGCGAGGCCTGCGGCAAGGTTCAGCCCCCAGCACCGGTGGACTATTTCGCCTTCTTCGGACTGCCGCGCAAATTGAATCTCGACGCCGCTGCCCTGGAAAAGGATTTTTACCAGTTGAGCCGCAAGCTGCATCCAGATCTCAACTCGCAGGCCGGCACTCAGGAGCAGGAGTGGAGCCTGCAGCAAAGTTCACTGCTCAACGACGCTCATCGCATTTTGAAAGATCCGATCAAGCGCACGCAGTATCTGGTGAAACTCGAGGGCGTCGAACTCGAAGAGCAATCGAAAACGGCCACTGAGCAGGCGCGTTCCAGCGGGGAAGCCAAGAAACAGATCGTTCCTCCGGATTTGCTGGAGGAAGTCTTCGAGTTGAATGTCCAACTCGAAGAACTTCGCATGCAGAAGAAAATAGGCGAGGACGATCCAGCGCTGATCGAAGAAATCGGCCGCCAGAAACTCGAACTCGAAGGGAAGCGCGACGCGCTCCTGCACGAACTTCAGGGACACTGGAAGATGTGGGATGGAATGATCCAGCGAGAACAGAACGGTCAGCCCGTTTCGGAAGAAGAGCGCAAGTACTTGCGCGACAAAATGGTGGACGTGCTGAACCGCCGCAACTACATCCGGAATCTGGTGCGGGATGTGAGCGAAGTGCTGGAGAATTGAGTCATTGAGTGATCGGGCCATTGCGCGATTGAAAGCGCGCATTAATCGCCCAATCACTCAATCGCTCAATGGCTAAATCGCACAATGGCAACTGATCGCATCGTCGGCATCGACCTGGGCACCACGAATTCTCTCGTGGCCTTCATGCAAGGGGAGAGCCCTGTCGTCATTCCCGGAGACGATGGATCGAATCTTGTTCCTTCGGTCGTGGCGCTTGACGAGAACGATCAGCCGGTCATCGGCAATGCAGCGCGCAAACATCTCACCGAGACGCCGGAACGCGCCGTCTATTCGATAAAACGCCTTATGGGACGCGGGGTTGACGACATTCAGGACGAATTGAAGTTTTTTCCATTTCGTCTTGCGGAAGATCTGCAGCCCGGCGAAGTGATCCGAATCAAGCTGGGGGATAAAACTTTTACTCCGCCGGAAATCTCCGCGCTCATTCTTCGTCAGCTCAAGCGCAACGCCGAGCGCTTCTTCGGAGCGCAGGTCACCAAGGCTGTCATCACTGTGCCCGCGTATTTCAACGACGCGCAACGCCAGGCTACAAAAGATGCCGGGCGCATCGCCGGCCTCGAAGTTCTCCGTCTGGTGAACGAACCGACTGCAGCCTCGCTCGCCTACGGCCTCGACAAAAAGCAAAACGGAATCGTCGCCGTCTACGATCTCGGCGGNNATCTTCGAAGTCATCTCCACCAACGGCGATACGCATCTCGGCGGAGACGACATCGATAACCTGCTGATTACGATTGCCCTAGACGACACTCTAGGCGATCTCGGCATCGACCTGCGCCGCAGCGGCGAGGCTGTGCAAGCCATTCGAAATGCTGTGATCGAGGCCAAGATCGCGCTTTCTTCGCAGCTTTCGGTGAAGCTCGACGTTGAACTTCCCGGCGGAAAGCGCTACTTGCGCGAGATCACGCGAGAACAGTTCGAACAACTTATTCAACCGATCATCGATCGTACGATCGGTCCGTGCAAACAGGCCCTGAAAGATGCCGGACTCAAGCCTGAACAGATTGACGAGGTTGTCCTGGTCGGCGGGTCCACGCGCATTCCTAAAGTTCGCGCCCTCGTGAAGGAATTGTTCCACCGCGAGCCGCACACCGATCTGAATCCTGACGAAGTTGTAGCCCTGGGAGCGGCCGTTCAAGCCAATATTCTCGGCGGCGGCTCCGAGGCCACTGAGAACATGCTGCTGCTCGATGTCACGCCGCTGTCGCTCGGCATCGAAGTCGCGGGAGGCGTTACCGATAAGATCATTCTGCGCAACTCCCCCATCCCGGCGTCGGCCACGCAGTTTTACACCACGCAGGTTGACGGGCAGGCCAATGTCGCGATTCATGTGCTGCAAGGCGAGCGCGAACTCGCCAAAGATTGCCGTTCGCTGGCCCGCTTCGATCTAAAAGGGATTCCGCCGATGGCTGCGGGAATGGCGCGCATCGAGGTGAAATTTCTCATCGACGCGAATGGAATTCTGCACGTCTCCGCGCGCGAACAGCGCAGCGGTAAAGAGGCGGAGATTCAGGTTCAGCCCAGCTACGGCCTCACCGATGAACAGGTCGAGAGTATGATCCTCGACTCGTTCGACAGCGCGGAAGAAGATTTCCGGCAGCGCCAGGTCATCGAAGCGCGCAATGAAGCTGACACTATTTTGGCTGCACTCGACAAGGGCAAGAAAAGTCCGGCCTGGGGTCATCTCACGACTGACGAAAAGAAAAAGATTGCGAAGATGGAAAAGGCTTTGATCGCGGTGAAAGCCGAGGACGATTACCAGGCCATTCGCAAAGCCATTGACGCGCTCAATCAAGGCACAACGCGCCTGGCCGAATTGATGATGGACAGCGCCGTTTCCACCGCGTTAAAAGGCAAAACCATGGACGAAGCCGACATGGGCGAAGGGCCAACGGCTCCGCATCCCATGGCCAAAGCGGAGTTCGAGTAGAAGCATTTAGCAATTAGCAGTTGGCCAATAGATACCAATTGCTGGATTACCCGGAGTGAAGAATGCCAGAAGAAAAAACACAATCCGTCGGAACCATCACTGAAGAAGCTCCCGGCGAAGACAAAATCGGCGACACGACGATTGGCCCAAATACCGTGCAGGTTACCTTTCTGCCCGAAGGCAAGACCGTGCAGTTCGAGCACGGCAAGCTTCCATATCAGGATCACGGCAAAGAAGAGTCGATTCTCGACGTCGCGTTGAACAATCACATCACGCTCGACCACGCCTGCGGCGGCAATTGCGCCTGCACCACTTGCCATGTATGGATCAAGGAAGGCGCCGAGAATCTTTCTCCGATGGAGGACGACGAGGCCGACCGTCTGGACATGGCCGCCGACTTGCAGTTAAACTCGCGTCTCGGTTGCCAGGTGCAGATCACGAAGCCGGGTAAAGTAGTAGTCGAGATCCCGGCCTGGAATCGGAATTACATTTCGGAAGAACACCACTAAGGCAAGCAATCAGCACTTAGCATTCAGCACTCAGCCCCTTTGGCAGTCGCTGATATCGGCACGATCCTTGAAGGGCTGAATGCTAATTGCTAACTGCTGATTGCTCAGCGTTAGGCGCTGCTTCCAAGGAGCTTCACATGCCTAAATCTCTCACTTGGGATGACGCCGAAGACATCGGCATCCTGCTCTCCGAAACCCATCCCGAACTCGATCCGCTGACCGTGCGCTTCACCGACCTGCACCGCTACGTCACCGAGTTGCCTGACTTCAAAGGCGACCCCGGTGCGTCGAACGAAGGCAAGCTTGAAGCGATCCAGATGGCATGGCATGAAGAATTTCAGGACCGCACGGTGGGCTAGGCTCAGCGAACAGTTGCGCTCGCCCACGTCCGTTAGTGCCGGACTTTTTACATTCTCGTGACATTTCGCCGCGCAGCCCGGGCTTATGCTGGTTCTTAAGCCGTTGCTGGCGAGGGCTCTTCCCCAAATTTATCCTTTGCCATCAACCTCTCTCTCACTAAAAAGGGCACGGCTCCCTCGCCGTGCCCTCTTTTCCTGATCGTAAATGATTTCGCGTGGCACCGGACGCATTCGTCCGGATTCTTCGGCCTGCTTCGAGCTATCCAACCGTCGCCGGCACGGGATCTTCCACGCTGGCCTCGCGCAGAAACTTTGCTGCCTCTTCGGGCGGCGTGGGATTGATGTAGAAGCCAGTGCCCCACTCGAATCCTGCGGTCTTCGTCAGTTTCGGCATGAACTCAATGTGCCAGTGATAGTGATCGTTGGTGGGGTCCTGCGCCGGCGAAGTATGCACGACCAGATTGTACGGAGGATTATCGAGCACCCGGTCGGCCTTGATCAGCAAAGTCTTCAGCGCCTTGGCCAGGTTCTCAAACATGTGCGACGATGAATTTTCGAACGCCGACTCGTGCTGTTTGGGCAGAATCCAGGTCTCGAAGGGAAAGCGCGGAGCGTAGGGCGCGATGGTCACGAAGTTTTCGTTTTCAGCCACTACGCGGCTGCCGTTTTCAAGTTCCTGCGCGATGATGTCGCAGAACACGCAGCGCTCTTTATATAGGAAATACTGCTTCGAGCCCTCCAGTTCCTGTACCACATTGATCGGCAGAATCGGCAGCGCAATCAATTGCGAGTGCGCATGTTCGAGCGACGCGCCCGCCGCCTCACCATGATTCTTGAAGAGCAGGATGTACTTGAAGCGCCGGTCTTTTTTCAGATCGAGAATGCGGTCGCGAAAGGTCCACAGCACGTCTTCAATCCGCTTGGGAGGCAGCGTCGCCAGGCTGGCATTGTGGTCGGGAGTCTCGACGATCACTTCGTGCGCCCCAATGCCATTCATGCGGTCGAACATGCCTTCCGCCTGCCGGCTCAGCGTGCCTTCAATCCCTAGAGCCGGAAATTTATTGGGCACCACGCGTACAGTCCAACCCGGCGTGTCGCGCTGTGAAGCTGGCCCGCCATTCGAACCTGGGCGGTAAGCCTGAATCTCCGGCGGCGTCTTGCCTTCGTTCCCATAGCAAAAAGGGCAAAATCCCCCCTTCAGCTTCACATTTTCGCGCGCGAAATCCGTGGGACGCTTCGCGCGATCCGTGGAAATAATCACCCAGCGCCCAACAATAGGATCTTTTCTCAGCTCAGGCACAACCGATACCTCTCGAGTAGGATAGCCAAAATTAAGACAGTCGAATCTTTCATTTTACGCCGTCAGCGAGGAGTTTCGAAACACTTCAATCTGCGGCTGGCCGGCTTTGGACTCGGGGTAGTATACGCTCACCACGTCGAACCGCCACTGGCACGAAGGTGGAAATCGCCGCAAATATTCTCTGACGACCGCTGCGATCTGCCGCCGCTTGTGCCGGTCCACAGCGGCTTCTCCGGGCTTCACATCGCGCGTGGTTCGAGTCTTCACCTCGACGAAGCAAAGAATGTCGGCATCCCATCCAATCAGGTCGATCTCTCCGCGGCAGCGCGGCGTGCGGAAGTTTCGCGCCACCATGGTGTAGCCGAGCCGGCGAAGATGAAAGTAAGCCGCCTCTTCTCCGCGTCGCCCGGTCTTATAATGCACAGCGAGTTTCACTGCTGGCAAAGTTAGTTCGGCCAGCCAGTCCAGGACGCGAAGCACCGCCCGCGTAGCCTGCCCGGAAAACATTCGTCGCGAAGACGCTGGACCAGTCGGCACAGAAAGAACCCCACGCTAACTGTACCTCTCTGCTGCCGTGCAAGATGTGATCGCTCTAACAAATTATGCATACGGGACCGCCGTTCCTCCCAAACCGGGAATCCCACGACACAGCTTCCAAAGCCGGAGTTTTGTTTAGAATGGCTGGACTTGATCTCTTCTCTCTATAGCTTTCTCTACAGTGTTGCGCTGGCGATTGCGATGCTGGTGAGCCTGCCTTACTGGCTCTTCCAGATGGCGCGTCATGGCAAATACCGCAAAGGCCTGGAAGAGAGGCTGGGGCGTGTGCCGTCGCGGCTTCAGTTGCCGGAGAAACGGCCAGCGATTTGGATTCACGCAGTTTCGGTGGGAGAGGTGCTGGCAGTCGCCGGTTTGGTTGAGGAGTTGAAGCGACGCTTTCCGCAGCGCCGAGTTTTCATTTCAACTACTACGGATACAGGCCAGGCGCTGGCGCGCGAGCGCTTCGGCGAGGGGAACGTGTTTTACTTCCCTATGGATTTTGCATTTGCCATCCGTCCTTATTTGCAGGCGCTGCGGCCGCAGTTGGTGGTGATTGCCGAGACCGAGTTCTGGCCTAACTTTCTGCGGCTGGCGCATGCCAGCGGGGCGCGCGTCGCCGTGGTGAATGCCCGCATCTCCGACCGGTCATGGCCGGGGTATCGGCGTTTCAGCAAATTACTTCGAAGACTGCTGGCCAATGTGGACTTGTTTCTGGCGCAGACCCCCGAGGATGCCGCTCGGCTGCGGGATATCGGCGCAAAGCCGGAGCGTGTTCGAGTCTCAGGAAATCTAAAGTTCGACATTCCGGTGGCCACCCCGGGTGCGATTATGGAGAGTTTGCGGAAATCGATCGCCGCGAGCGCCGCCGGCCCGGTGCTTGTCTGCGGCAGCACTATGGATGGAGAAGAGTCGCTGCTGCTGAAGGCGTTTGAGAATGTGCTGGTGCAGCATCCGCGGGCGGTGATGATTCTTGCGCCGCGGCGTCCAGAGCGCTTTGCCGCCGTTGCCATGTTGCTCCAACAGATGTCGATTGCTTTCTTCAAGCGCTCGGAATGGAATGGCGAATCTTTAGCTGGCAAAGTTTTTCTGCTCGATACGATCGGAGAATTATCGGCGCTCTACGCTCTCGCCGCCGTTGCCTTTGTTGGCGGAAGCCTCGTGCCACACGGCGGGCACAACATCATTGAACCCGCGCAGCATGGCGTCGCGATCCTCGTCGGAAATCACACTGAGAATTTTCGTGACATGGTGAGCTTATTTCAGAGCCGGAACGCTCTACGGATCGTCGGTCCAGCAGAATTGCCCCTGGTGTTGCTGGAGTTGCTGGCGAATGATGCGGAGCGAATTGCGCTGGGGCAGCGCGCCGCCGAGACGATGCGCTCGCAAGTCGGAGCCACGGCACGCACGGCCGACTCGCTCGAGGAGTTGCTGGCGCGGCCATGAACCCCAATCCATTGTCGGCCATTTACGGCGGGGTGGTTCGCACACGCAATGCACTCTACGATTGGAAAGTATTGCGCGCTCACGCGCTGCAAGGTTCCGTCATCAGCGTGGGAAATATTTCGACGGGAGGCTCGGGGAAAACTCCATTCGTAATTCTTCTGGGCGAGCTGTTGAAGGCGCGCGGAATTCCATTCGATGTGCTTTCGCGCGGCTACGGACGCAAGACTCGCGGAGTCCTGCTGGTCGATCCGGGCGGACTGCCGCGAGATTTCGGCGATGAGCCTTTGCTAATCGCTCGACGATTGCAGTCGCCAGTCGTCGTCGGCGAAGATCGCTACGAAGCGGGGCGGTTCGCGGAGTCGCGCTTCGGTGCTCAGCTTCATTTGCTGGATGATGGTTTTCAGCATCGCGGGTTAGCTCGCGATTTCGACATCGTGCTGGTAACGCCGGACGATGCCCGCGATCGTTTGCTTCCGGCGGGAAGGCTGCGTGAGCCTTTGCGTTCGTTGCAGCGTGCGGATGCCGTGGTGCTCACGAGCGGCGCTTCGCCAGAATCATTTCCGGTGGCAGGCAAAACGGTTTGGCGCGTGCGGCGCGGGATTGTTACGCAGAATCTGGCGCAGCCCGTCCCGGCGCGTCCCATCGTTTTCTGCGGGATTGCGCGGCCGCAGAATTTTCTGCTGCAGTTGCGGGCCGCGGGAATCGATCCCGCGGCCGAAGCGTTCTACCGCGATCATCACGCCTACACGGAAAAAGATGTTCGCGACTTGCTCGATCTTCGGCAGAGAAGTGAGGCCGGCGGCTTCGTCACCACCGAAAAAGATGCCGTGAACCTCGGGGGCTATCTAGATGCTCTCACGCCGCTCGCCGTGATCCCGGTCAAGATGGAACTCGCCGACGCAGCTAACGCCGTGGATACCATATTGCGCGTGATCAACGAACGGCGAGGCGGCTCGTGAGAGAATGCCCCTAACGGCGCTTGGCGCGAAGCTGATGACAAAACATTTCAAAGAAGTCGAGCGGCTGCGGAAGATTGTCGAAGCCTTCCCCAAGATCACGATCACCGTGCTTGGCGATCTTGTCGCCGACGAGTTCGTGTTTGGAGAAATCTCGCGCGTGTCGCGCGAGGCTCCAGTGCTGATTCTTAAGCATCGCGAACGCACCGTGGTGCCGGGTGGCGGCGCCAACGCGGTGAACAATCTGGCCGACCTGGGAGTAAACGTGCTTCCGGTTGGCGCCATCGGCGATGACGAACCGGGGCGAATGCTGCTGAAATTCTTCCGCCACAAACGCATTCCGGTCAGCGGCGTGCTCAAAGACAAGAGTTACACCACGGTTACCAAGACGCGCATTCTTGCAGGCATGTCGCACAATTCGCGGCAGCAGGTGGTGCGTGTTGATCGCGAGCCGGAGAATCCTCCCAACCAGCATTTGACCCGTGAACTTTTTCTGGCGGCGCGAGAATACCTGCGCGCCTCGGATGCCCTGCTGGTTTCCGACTACGGCTACGGATCGGCCACTCCAGCGATTGTTAGCGCGTTGCGGCAAGCCGGACGCAGAAGAGTTGTGCTTGTGCCTTTGATCCTCGATTCGCGCTACCGCCTGCTGGAGTATTCTGGCGCCACCGCGGCCACTCCAAACGAACCGGAAGTGGAAGCGGTGCTCGGCATGCGCATCGGGCAAGACTGGCAAAAACTGACTCAGGCCGGCAAGCAGGTTATGGATCGTATGAAGCTGCAGTCGCTTCTCATCACTCGTGGCCGCGACGGCATGGTGGCTTTCGATCAGAACCATGCGCCAGTCGATATTCCGATTTTTGGTTCCGACGAAGTGACCGATGTGACCGGAGCGGGCGACACTGTAATTGCCGCATTCAGCGCGGCTCTGGCCGCCGGAGCGACGACGGAAGAAGCGGCGCAACTGGCGAACTACGCAGGTGGAATCGTAGTCATGAAGCGCGGCACCGCCACAGTTTCTCGCGAGGAACTGTTGCGCGCGATCGAGCAAGCTCCGCCTGCGACTCGACCTCATTGATTAAAAGCGCGCTAGCGCCGCCGCATAAAACTAAAATGGAGAACGGCAAAATTCTGGATCGCGAGCAACTCCGCCAGCGCGTCGAGCAGTGGCGCAGCGCCGGAGAACGCATCATCCTCGGTAATGGCAATTTCGATCTTCTCCACGTGGGTCACGTTCGCTATCTGCATGGTGCGAAGCAGTTGGGCGGCAAGCTCGTGGTGGCCATCAATTCCGATGAATCCGTTCGCACGCTCAAGGGCGAAGGACGTCCGGTCATGCCTGCCGAAGAGCGCGCCGAAATTATTGCGGCGCTGGCCGACGTAGACGCCGTCGTCATTTTTCCTGAACTCGATGTCCGCGCTTTGATTCGCGAGATCCGCCCGGATATTCAGGCCAAGGGAACCGACTACACGGCCGAATCCGTGCCCGAACGCGATGCGGTTGCCGAATATGGCGGGCGGGTTGCGATCGTGGGAGATCCCAAGGATCATTCCACCAGCGAGATTATTCGCTCGCGGCTCGCACCGAGGCGGCCGTGAGTTTCGAGTCCGCAAGTCTCGATATTGCTGCCAAAAAAAAGATCGAGCGCATGCTGATCGTGCGGCTTAGCGCCATGGGAGACGTAATCCACACGCTGCCTGCCGTGCACGCGCTGCGAGATGCATTTCCGCGAGCCCACATCGGCTGGCTGATTGAAGAGCGCTGGGCCGAACTGTTGTGCGCGCCGGGAGCGTCACGTCGCGGCCCGCGGTCTGCCCTGCGCCCGCTCGTGGACGAAGTCCACACAGTCAATCTGAAAGCTTGGGGACGTTCCCCATTTTCAATCTCTACCTTGCAGCGCGCGGCGACAGTCTGGAACGACGTACGGGATGCGCGCTACGACGTGACTGTAGATTTGCAGGGAGCGATCCGTTCGGCGCTGTTGGCGCGGCTCTCCAAGGCGCGTGTGGTGTATGGCGCGGCCGAGCCGCGAGAGTCTCCCGCGAGCTTGTGGTACGCGCGAAAAGTGATTGCGCGCGGCCGGCACGTCGTCGAACAGAATCTTTCTGTGGCGCAGGCTGTGAGTCAGCGCCGAGCGACATCGACGCCTCCGGATATTTCTTGCGATTTTCCCCGCGACCCGCAGGCCGAAGCTCGCATTGGGCAGCGGCTTGCGGAACATGGCGTCAGCAAATTTGCCATCCTGAATCCCGGAGCAGGTTGGGGCGCGAAGCGATGGCCGGCGGAGCGATACGGTGAAGTCGCGCGCAATCTCGCCGAGCAAGGTGTGCAATCGATTCTCAATTTTGGTCCGGGCGAAGAGGAGTTAGTACGCTCCGCGGAAGGTGCCAGTGGAGGAATCGCCAAAACGATGACTTGCACCATTTCGGAATTGATTGCCCTATCCCGACGCGCCCAGCTTTTTATCGGCGGTGACACTGGCCCGCTGCATCTGGCGGCAGCATTACGCGTTCCGGTAGTCGCAATCTTCGGGCCCACGGATCCGGCTCGTAACGGCCCTTATGGCACGCGCAGCATCGTGCTCCGCAGTCCGGAGAGCAGTACCTCGCATGCACGCCGCTCGGCAGCCGATGAGGGATTGTTGACGATCGACTCCGACGCAGTGCTGGCAGCGGCAAGCAATCTGTTAAACGAAACTTCCGAAGAACGACCTCGAAGCAATGACGCCCAAATCAAGAAGACTTCCCATGGCTAAGTGGTCACAAATCGCGCGTCGCATTCGCGTCCCGCTGGGATTTCTTTTTGCCGTCCTTTATTTCTGGTTGGCGCACCCTTCTTCGCGATCGTTGATGCTGGGAACGATTCTGATTATTCCGGGCCTTCTGATTCGGGCCCTGGCCTCAGGCCATGTTCGCAAGAACGAGGCGCTCGCCACTTCCGGCCCTTATGCTTACACGCGCAACCCGCTTTATCTGGGATCATTGCTCATGGGCTTGGGATTCTGCGCTGCCGCGCGGAGTTGGTGGGTGGGCCTGGCGCTGGTCGCGATGTTCTTCGCCATCTATCTTCCCGTGATCTGCGATGAAGAAAAGTTTCTGCGCGCGAAATTTCCTGACTTTGACCAGTATGCCCGCCGCGTGCCGAGAATGTTGCCGCGCCTCACACCGCACGCAAACAAGGAGCAACAAGTTCCGTCAACATTCTCTTTCGAGTTGTATTCGAAGCATCGCGAGTACAACGCACTACTGGGCGCGCTGGCAATGATGGTGGCCCTGATCCTGAAGATGAACTTCTTTCCAAGCTAGAACTGCCTGCGTGAGGATTCTCTCGCATATGGAATAGTAAGAATCATGAAGCGCAAAAATAAAATGTCCGGCAAGTCCAAAAATACCGCTCAGGCGCAATCGAATGCAGCCGCAGACAAGCCCTCCGGCAAAGACCTGGGAAACTTTACCAGCTTCCTTTACGGTCAAACCGCGGCAAATTTCCATGCTGCCGGCTCCGGATATTCAACCACTGCCTACAATCCTATCTCCGCTTTCCTTCCCAGCAACCTTATTAAATGGATCCCCAAGATTGCAAAATATTGGTTTCATAAAAAGCATGCGTTCAGAGATTACACGGCCTCCGAACGAGGTACCGGAATCTACGCCCTCGACGACCGCGTCAAAATCAGCATCGCCGGCGATTGGGGCACAGGCACCGACGAAGCCAGACAAGTCGGCGCCGCCATCGAAAAGGCCGAGCCCGATTTCACCATTCACCTGGGAGACGTCTACTACGTCGGCGACAGCAACGAAGTCCGCGAAAATGTTCTCGGCGAGCAGACCAGTCCCTATCAGCCCGTAAAGTGGCCCATGGGCGCCAAAGGCAGCTTCGCCCTCAACGGCAATCACGAAATGTATGCCGAAGGAAACGGCTACTGGAGAGTGGTTCTCCCGCGCATGGGCCCGAAACAGCGCGGTAGCGAATGGGGCGCGGGACAGTGGGCCAGCTTTTTTTGCCTGGAAAATAAACACTGGCGCATCATAGCGCTCGACACCGCATACAACTCAACCAAGTTTGATTGGACAAAAGTTCCGGGCGTCAAGCGGCTCAAATGGCTTCGCAAAGGCACATGGTTCAAGCCCAAGTGCAATATTCCCCAACCGCTGCTCGACTGGCTGCAGTCCTCGGTGAATCCTGAGGGCGACAAGCGCGGATTGATTCTGCTCTCTCATCACGGACCGCACTCTTGCTTTGAATCCTGGTATCAAATTCCCTCGCGGCAGTTGGCGAAAATTATTCATCGCCCCGTTCTTTGGTTCTGGGGCCACGAGCACAAGTTCACCGTCTACGACAAGTTCAGCGTCAACCAGGGCGTCGAGGCCCACGGACGCTGCATCGGCCACGGCGGAATGCCCGTCGAGCGCGGCCACGCTCCAGACATTGACGACTGCCGCTGGCTCGCCTATGACAATCGCCGCTACCCCAGCGACGAAAAAAATATCAACGTCGGCTTCAACGGATTCGCCAACTTCTCCTTCAACGGCCCCGCCCTTCACGTCGCCTACTACGATCTCAATCAGTCTCCGCTCTTCACCGAAGACTGGCACGTCGACATCGATACCGGCGCGCTCGAAGGCCCGCACCTGAAAAAAATTATGGACGATCCGTCGCTTCACTATCGCGAATCATAAAGATGCTGGAGCTCCGTCACTAAGGGTTTTACCCCGTGAACCTCTGTGTCCTCTGTGTTAAAGATTTTGAAGTGCATCAGCTCCGCACGAACCACTCCGTCCCGCTGCTATAATTAAAAATTGCGCCCATGCCAACGAAGCGACTGATCCGTTCCACAACAGTTCTGTCCATCCGCCGCAACGGCAGCGTCGTGCTGGCCGGCGACGGCCAGGTTACGCTCGGCGAGTCCGTCATTAAACATACGGCAAAAAAGATTCGCCGGCTTTACAACGACAAGATTCTCGCCGGATTCGCCGGATCGACCGCCGACGCCTTCACTCTTTTCAGCCGTTTCGAATCGAAACTCGAGCAATATCACGGCAACCTCGGCCGCGGCGCAGTAGAACTCGCGAAAGATTGGCGCACCGATAAATACCTGCGCCATCTCGAAGCCTTGCTGCTGGTCTGCGACAAAGAACAAACGTTTCTGTTAAGCGGACAAGGCGACGTAATCGAGCCCGACGGCGGAGTAGCCGCCATAGGCAGCGGCGGCCCCTACGCGCAAGCCGCAGCCGAGGCGCTCTCCAGGCTCACGCAACTAACTGCCCGCCAGATCGCCGAAGAAGCCATGAAGATTGCCGGCAAAATGTGCATCTATACCAATGATCAGGTAACGATTGAAGAACTGTGAAGCCAGTTCTCAGTTCCCAGTTCTCAGTTCTCAGCAAGACCCTTTGCTGCCCGACTGAGAACTGAGAACCGAGAACTGAGAACTGACTTATGGCCATCTATCTACCCAGTAGCGTTGAAGAAGAACAACTCGCACTCGACGAACTCACTCCACGCGAGATCGTCGTCGAACTCGACAAACACGTGATCGGCCAGAAGGACGCGAAGCGCGCCGTCGCCATCGCGCTGCGCAACCGCATGCGCCGCCAGAAGCTCACCCCAGAGCTCGCCGAAGAAATCATTCCCAAAAACATAATTATGATCGGCCCCACAGGCGTCGGCAAAACGGAGATTGCGCGCCGCTTGGCGAAGCTAGCGAACTCTCCCTTCTTGAAGGTGGAAGCGTCCAAGTTCACCGAGGTTGGCTACGTCGGCCGCGACGTGGAATCGATGGTGCGCGATTTAGTGGAGATTGCCATCGACAATGTTCGCGAAGAAAAGTTGGAAGACGTTTCGGACAAGGCCGAGTTAAACGCCGAAGAGCGGCTGCTCGATATTTTATTGCCGCCATCGCCTCCGCCGCGCGCGGGCGAGACCACCACTGCCGGCGGAGTTGTGATCGACAGCAGCACCGCCTTGGCAGAGTCTTCTTCGCGCACCCGCGAAAAATTGCGCCAGCAATTGCGTGAAGGCAAGCTCGACGAACGCCAGGTTGAGATCGACGTCCGCGAGCGCAACTTCCCCTCTTTTGAAATTATGACCAACCAGGGTGTTGAAGAAATGGATATCAACATCAAGGACATGCTGCCGAACATCTTCGGGGCCCGCACCAAGAAGCGCAAGATGAAGGTGAACGAAGCTTTCGAATATTTAATTCAGGAAGAAGAGCAGCGCCTCATCGACATGGACCAGGTCACTCGCATGGCAATCGACCGCGTCGAGAATTCCGGAATTGTCTTCCTGGATGAGATCGACAAGATCGCAGGCCGCGAAGGCGGCCATGGTCCCGATGTTTCTCGCGAAGGTGTGCAGCGCGACATTCTGCCCATCGTCGAAGGCACCACGGTGAACACACGCTACGGCATCGTGCGCACCGATCATATTTTGTTCATTGCCGCCGGAGCCTTCCACGTTTCGAAGCCCAGCGATCTGATCCCGGAATTGCAAGGCCGGTTTCCCATCCGCGTAGAGTTGCAGTCGCTGACCATGGAAGACTTTGTGCGCATTCTCACCGAGCCCAAGTCTTCTTTGGTGAAGCAATATACGGCGTTGCTTGAGACCGAAGGAGTGAAGCTCGAGTTCACTCCCGAGGCCTTGCAAGAGGTCGCGCACTTTGCATTTCGCGTGAATGAGAGTACGGAAAATATCGGCGCGCGCCGCCTTCACACCATAATGGAGCGCGTGCTCGACGAACTGAGTTTCGACGCCCCCGAAAGAAAAGGCGAGCACGTAATCATCGACGCCGATTTCGTCCGCAAAATGCTCACCGACATCGTGAAGGATCAGGATTTGTCGCGGTATATCCTCTAGGTTGTTGGATGGGCGATGAGGACGGGGTGCCCCATTTCTCGCGTCCTTTGCGAGAAGTGGAGATTTCCTTTTGGAGCGCAGAAATTTACTCTCCCAGAATCGGACGCAAAAAGCGGCCCGCAAAACCTCCTACAAAAAAGAGTCCCAACCCTCAAACCTATCATCTTCACTTAGTAAGTCATTGTGTTCGGAGTAGACCCATGGCAGCCAGTCCAAACCTTACCGCACCGCTCTCCTCGAGCCCGCGCCCGCTGAATCTCGATCAGGTCGAAGACATTCTCAAAGTACAAAAAGCCGCTCAGAAAATCAGCTCCATTCTTGACCTCGACCAACTCGTCGACAAGGTAGTGAACGACATTGCCCGTTCTTTCGGATGTTTAGATTCTGACATCTATCTGCACAACGAAGAGCGCGGCGAACTGTCGCTCGTGTGCGCCCATGGCTGCGCGGGCTGTGAAGTTTGCGGCGCCGGCCATATCCTCAGGATCGGCAAAGGCATGGTTGGCTACGCCGCGTCCACCGGCCAGATGCACTACGCGCCGGACGTGCGCCAGGACCCGTATTACATCGGCTGTGAAGAATCCACGCTCTCCGAGGTCGCAATTCCGCTTCACGTGGAAGGCCAACTGGTGGGCGTATTCACCGCCTCCCACAACGAACTCGATGCCTTCACCCCGTGCCAGTTGCGGCTGTTGCAGGCCTTGTGCAGCGATGTGGCCGTGGCCGTTCACAATGCTCGCCGCTTCCAACAGGAGCACCGGCAACGAGAGGAAATGACCAGCGAGGCTCGCGAGGCCCGCGTCATTCAGCAAGCGCTTCTTCCCAAAACTTCTCCCTGCATTCCCGGTTTCACCGTCTCCGGACTTTCCATTCCCGCGGGCGCCGTGGGCGGCGACTGGTACGACTTCATTCCCATGGACAAAGGCAGCTGGGGTCTAGTCCTCGCCGACGTTTCCGGCAAGGGAACCGCCGCTGCTCTGCTCATGTCGGCCACGCGCGGCATGTTGCGATCGCTGGTCGCCGCCGCATGCACTCCAGCTGAAGTGCTCACCAAGTTGAATCGCCTTCTGGTCGAGGACTTTCCCGCCGGCCGCTTCGTAACCATGGTCTACGCCGTGCTCGATCCCGTGAAGCGCACTCTCACCTTTGCCAACGCCGGCCACCTGCGGCCGCTCCTGATCACCGGCACATCAGCCAGGTTCCTCGATGTGGAGCGCGGAATCCCCTTGGGATTGGGACTAGGCGATTTCTCGGAAGTGGAAGTAGAACTTCGCGAAGGTTCTCGCCTGGTGTTTTACAGCGACGGCATCACCGAAGCCGAGAATCAAACCGACGAAGAATATGGATTAGCGCGTCTTCAAGAACATTTCTTGCAGAGAGACGCCTCCGCCGAAGGCCTACTCCAAGACGTGCGCTCCTTCGCCCACGGTTCCGGACTGCGCGACGATGCCAGCGTCATCTTTGTGCAAGGCTAGCGTCAGAGTAAGGAACCCCGCTACACGAAGAGGGCAACGGTCGCTCTCCAAAACTGCGCGACTCTCTGGGAGCAAAGACGGAGTCGTGGGTCGATGAGCGCCATGGCGATTTACAACAAACTTAAGTATAAGATTCCCGGTATGACATGCCTTCGTGTTGACATCATTGGCTTTGCCGATGAATCCTTTCCGGGCTTCGTTCATTGCGATTTCACCGATGCAAATGGCGCCCGTCACATCGTCCTTGAGAAAATCCCGGTGGTGACGACTGAGGATCTCTGGAGTGACTCGACCTACCCCCACCAGGGCATGCTACCTTGCGAGAGGGTTGAGTCCTTGCAGGACGACGCGGGACGTGCTGTCGCTTTGGTTTCCATAAACCCGATCGGTGCGGGTTATCCAGCACAATTCGTCGTGCTTGAATCGCAGTTAGTGAATGATTGCTGGTAGCGGCCCATCGCTAACCTTCTTCCCATCCTTCCAAACGGCGCGAATGCTCTGCGTGTTGTGAATATCCTGCGAGGGATCTTTTTCCAACACAATGAAGTTCGCCTTCTTGCCCGCGGCAATCGTTCCGCACTGATCTGCAATGTGCAACAACGCAGCAGCGTTTGAAGTAGCAACCGAGATCGCCTGAAGAGGCGTGAGACCCGCCTGCACCATCAGCGTCAATTCCATATGTTCGGCAAATCCCTGCGTTCGAATCGGAGTCGCACCCGAATCCGTGCCCAACGCAACCAGAATGCCCGCATCGTAAATCTTCTTCAGGTTGTGCATCGCCTGCGGCAACGCAGCTTGCTCCTGCGCCGTCACCTTATTCGCCTGCACCTTCGCCTTGTACTCGGCGCTGGTAATCATCTCCAACACTCCCGGGTCTAATGCCGCAACGAAAAACGGATCGCCAACCCAGTTCGGCGAACCTGCATACGCAAAAGCGAAATCATCCAGCGAGAGCGTCGGAATATACGCCACATGCCGCTTCTTCATCTCCGCAATCAAAGCGTCATCCACGTCGCCATCTCGAACGCTGTGCGCCAGCACATCCACTCCATCCGCGACCAACAAGCGAGCATCCTCCAGATGGTATACATGCGCAGCCACTCGAAGTCCGTGCTTGTGCGCCTCGTCAATGATCGCGCCATAAATTTCAGGCGGCATCTTCGGATACTGTCCCCAAAAATCATCCACCCAAATCTTAATGAAGTCAGGCTTCTGCGCCGCCTGCTGCGCAACCGCGCTGCGAGCTTCGGCCGCAGTCTCCGGACGCAACACCTCCGTAAAACCCATCCCGACCGGAGGCACTCCATTCTTCGCGCCAATCCCCATCCCCGCCGTGTACACATCAGCGCCGGGCAGCGCGCCGCTCCGCGACTCCTCGCGAATCTCGGCGAAGCGTTTTCCGTCCGTGCCCATCGAGAGCACAGCTCCCACGCCGTATTCCTCATATCGCAACAACTGATGCCGAAAATTTTCCTCGGTCTGGTTCGCCGCCGATTGCGTAGTGCCCTTCGTGAGCCCAAGGTGCCCATGCGCGTTGATGATCAAAGGCATGATCGTTTGCCCATGCAGATCAATCACCTTCGCGGACGCCGGCGCGCGCTGATGCCCACCGCCAATCGCAAGAATCCGGTCTCCTTGGATCGCGACAGTTCTGTCGCGATGGGCGGGACTTCCCGTGCCATCGATGACCGTAACATTCGTCAGCACAATCTCCTGCTGCGCAAACGCGCGAGCACCCGCCATCACTGCAAGCATCGTAAGAACTTCAACTCCAAGTCTAAGAATGTGAAACCGCAACACACGGGCCAGCACGTACATTGGATTCTCCTTCATTCGCATTCCACCATACGGTAGTGGCCCATTCTGTCCAGATATATCTTGTAATCGCGAGCTGGCATCCTCTAAAAGTCCCCTCTGCGCCGGAGATTTCGCAAGGTCAACGCCACGGCCAGCGCGCCAATCCCAATAAACAAGCACGCGCACGTAAACCATGCCGGATACAACTGCTTGAGCGGAGCGAAGGACGCGGTCAGAAAGAAAAACGGATTCACATACATTGGCGCGCGAATATTCAGCGGGATACTGTACCAAATATTCCCAGTCGCACCTCCCTGGCCACGATTCGCTGATTCATAGATTGCCAGCCGCACAAAGAAAATAATGGCCGTCACCACGGTAATTGCAACCACGGTGGCATAGCTCACGGCGGTCGCATGCACGCTGCGCTGGAACGCCGACGAGCAATAAAGGCCGATCGCGCTCATGCAGGCCAGGATAATTACAGTAGTCAGAGTGGCGCTGAAGATTTCCCACGGCCCGACGCCGCCAAACGCAAAGGCCATGCTCAGCACAGGCAGGCTCGTAACCAGCAGCAACAGCACAAACAGCAGCGAAGATACAAACTTCCCCCACCAGATTTGCCCGGAAGTCAGCAACGAAGTCAACAAGCCGGCCAGCGTTCGCTGCTCCTTCTCAATCGTGATCGAGCCCGCGCTGAAGATCGGCGCCAGCAGCAGCAACAGCGCCAGTTGCGCGTACGACAGTGTCAAAAACAGGGCCACGCCTACTGCTGATCCCTGAATGCCGGTTGTTGTGCCGCGATCCGTCGTCAAAAAATAGGCGAATGTCACCACCGCGCCCAGCACGACCAGATAGAGCGAAGGCAGCAGCCAGCCCCGCCGCTCCCTCATTCGTTGCCGCAATTCCTTCCGGATCATCGGGTTCATGCGTTCTTCTCCCGGAAAACTGTCTTGTACCGTTCCTCCAGATCAAGCGCGCGGTGGTCGAAGCGCAGCACGTTGACGCCGCCCACCACCAGCGCCCGCAGCAGCGAAGCAGCCTGCTCGTCAGCGCCAGTGACCTCCGCCACCATGCGGCCCATGCTGGAATCCAGCACACGCGCGCCGGCGGCTGAGTTCACAATTGCGACTGCGGCAGCGCTGTCACCAATCACTTCGATCTCATAGATCCGCACCGGAGTTTGCGCCGCGCGTAATTGCAAAACTGAATGCCCTTCGGCATCGGTCGCATTGCGCCCCGCCCCAATCAACGCGATCTGTGTGCAGATGTCCTCCAGGTCGCTCAAAATATGCGAGGAGATCAGAATCGTGATACCCTCCGCATGCAACTGCTTTAATTGTTCGCGCAGTTCGATGCGAGCCAACGGATCAAGCCCCGTGGCCGGCTCATCCAGCAACAGCACCTTGGGATCGTGCAAAAGTGTTTTAGCCAGAACCAGCCGCTGCTTCATGCCAAACGAGAGTTGCTCCACAGAGTCTTCGCTGCGTTCCGCCAGTCCTGATCGCTCGAGGGCGCGGTCCACCGCAGCCCGATGGCGCGCACCCGTAAGCTGGAACGCATCCGCGAAAAACTCCAGGAATTCACGCACACTCATATCCTGGTAAACTCCCGGCTGATCGGGCAGGTAGCCGATCAGCCGTTTTACCTCGCGCGCCTTCGCGCTCACATTCACGCCGCCGACCTGGGCAGTACCGCTGTCTACGGGCAACAGCGTCGAAAGCACCTTCATCAGCGTGGTTTTTCCAGCGCCGTTCGGTCCGACCAGTCCAAACAGATCTCCGGCTCCAACATGCAGCGTGAATCCGTCGAGAGCGCACTTGCCGTTGAAGCTCTTACGCAGTTGTTCGACATCGATCATGGCTGCTCCAGCACAACAACAACGAGCGAGTGAACGTTACTCTGATGCGGAATATTTACCTCGACCGGCAGCGCTGGGCCTTTGCTAAGCCCTGCAAACATCCGCCCCCAACTGGCAAACGGCAAGCCCACAGTGAGCGCCACATCCTGCAACGTTTGTTTCTGGGGATCGATGCCGGAAGGATTCGACATCTGCGCGACTCCGTTCTTCGAATAAATCGTTTTCGGCGTGATCGTATCCAAGGAAATTTCATCCCCGGGCGCCAGCGCTGGCAATGCGTACAGAGCATTCGCGGTGTAATCCAGGTACACGGCCTCATCGAATCCCTGCCCGGTATCGTTGCGCAGGCGGTGGGGCGCTACGAAATGCACGGTCCCGGGAAATTGATGTGAACCCTGCAGATTCAGGTCCTCGAACGCCCATTTCAGCATCGGCAATTCAACCTGGCTCGGCGGGCCCAGATGGACATCGTACGTTTGACGCTCCTGAATTCCTTGCCGGTTCATTTCGGACCAGATGTCGCCGTTCGGCTCTGCGTCTGCGAAATTCGAAGAGGTGAACACGGAGGCATCCGCAACCGAAACCAGTACATCCCGCCGATCAGGGGAGGAGATGCGAAGGCTGTAGTCGGCCGTCGCGAGCCCACTTCGCGAGTCAAGGTAATACGTCGCCAGATTATCCAGACGAAAATTCTTCGGGCGCCGGCTCGCGCTGGAAAAATAGAAGCCGGCGGCAAACAGCAGCGCCAGCCCGCACACGCTGATCCAGCCGAATCCCAAACGGCACAAGCGCCGCAGCACCGCGAAGTTCACCACGCCGATCATGGCTGTGTAAACCGTCAGCCAGATCAGCACCCAGCCCAGCCGCGGGAAATCGAACGCTGTCGCGAAGCGTCGGCTCAGCCAAGCTGTCTGGTTCGGGTTCCACGTGAAATTCTGGTTGAGAACATCGTGCAGATTCCTCCCCGTGAAAGCATTGCCGAGTTCCTCCCCGCTAAGTCCGGAAACCCGAAGCAGCGTGCCTTTGCCCACGCGTTCACCGGTGGCCGACGCCGGTCCCTGGCGGTAATCGGAAAGAAACGTCGGATCCTTAATCTCATCTTCCACCAGCACCAGTCGTCCGCCGCCGCGCACAAATCCTTCCAGCGCATCCCGCTGCGCTGCCGACAGCTCAGCAGTCGGCCTCGCCACCACAATAGCTCTGGCCGGGGAATAAGCCCACCAATGATCCCGCGGGTCGTTCACCATCTCGAACACGATCTGGCGGTTCTTGTCGGCCCGTTCCTCAATCGTCCCGCTGAACTGTATTTGCGACTGCGCTGTGTTGCAGGCGCTATCGCTCGCGCACATCATGGCGATCAAATTGGTTTGCCGTAACGATGCTTCGTATTTGTCCTGACCCAAAACCACGGCCGCAACGTTCGCGACCGCGGTAATCGTCGTTTTTCCGAAGAGCGTTAGCAGGAGCGGCAACTCCAGTTCGCGCTCTTCCCCGCCGCCAAGCTCAACGTCGGTTGTTGCGGAGCCGCGGGACCCACTCTCTCCGCTGGCAACCACGCGCAGGTGAATAATCTGCCGCTGCGACGAAGGATTGCGCACAATCACGCGGACGGCAGAAATCGTTCCGGAATAACCATGCAGGCCAACATCGGTAATGCGCAGGTTGGAGTCGGCGACCAGCAACCCCGCAGCCACCAATAGAAATCCCGCACACAACATGACTCGTCTCATGAGTTACCAGCTTTTTTACGCGCAAGCCGAGGAATTATCAAGCTCCAGTGAAAGCACGTTTTGAGAACCAGAAGTGGAGGCTGGCCTGGAAGGGCAACTTAGAAAATGGGATGCCCCACTTCTCGCGTCCTTTGCGAGAAGTGGGAAGAACGACAGCCGGCCGGCCGCGTACGATGGAACGCGCGGCACTCACCAACTGGACCAGAGGCCCGCTTTCGGCTCGAGTGGGGCAATTGCCGAACCATGTCAATAGCCAAATTCCCCCAATCCCCCTATCTGCGGCAAACAAAGGAAATATAAAAACAATTATGTCTTTGACTTAGGACGGCCTTTTTGCTAAGATTTAAGCATCATGAATCTGCTTAAGATCACTCAGACTTTCAAGACTCAAGATGATGCGCTAGCGTACCTCACGCAAGCCCGGTGGCCGGACGGCGTTCGCTGCCTAGCCTGCAATAACGATAAGGTCTACCGCATTACAACAAAGGGCAAAACGAAAAAGATTGCACGGCTGTTTGAATGCGCGGAATGCGGCCTACATTTCAGCGCCACAACCGGAACGCTTTTCCATGATTCCCACCTGCCCCTACAAAAGTGGTTCATGGCAATGGCGCTTATGTGCGAAGCGAAAAAGGGTATCTCCGCAAACCAAGTTGCCCGGCACATCGGTGTGCAATACAAAACGGCTTGGCACCTGTGCCATCGAATCCGGCGGGCTATGGAGGAAAAAACTATCTGTCCTTTAGGAAATGAGGGCCAAGTAGTAGAGATTGATGAAGTGTATTTGGGCGGACGTATCCGCCGTAAAGGTGTCAAGGCCGGAAGGGATAACAAGGTTCCGGTGCTCGGCCTTGCAGAACGCTATGGGCGCATTCATCTTGAGGTTATCGACAAGGCGCGGGCGGCTTTTATTAAGCCCGTCCTAGACAATCACTTGAGTCCGAATGTGACGCAGATTGTGACGGATGCCGCTAGCGTCTACACCCACCTTTTGCCGAAGGAAAAGCATCTTGAGGTCATCCATCGGGATGAGCTGGAAACAAAAGGCTGGACATCAAGCCAGACGGTAGAGGGCGTATTTTCTCTGTTCAAACGCGGCCTGATCGGAAGCTATCACAGACTCAGCAAGGATCATCTAAACAACTACTTGCAGGAGTTTTGCTATCGCTACAACCGCCGAGGCCAGCAGAAGGAAATGTTTGCGGGTCTGCTCGGCGACATGACACATCGGCCTCCGTTGGCGTACAAGAAATTGACACGGGAGTTTTAGGGTTCCACTATTTCCCCTGCACACGGAAATATCGTACCTACTTCCATGAGCGTTCTGCTACCGTTGGGGTGGACAACGAATGCCCACTGCTTGTAACTGCACTCATCGCGTAACACCTTTACGGCTTCACGCAAGGTAAGTTCTTGATGACAGCGAGGGCACTCATGCTTTATTGGTTTACTCGTAGGAATCTTGCTTAAGGTGGTCATAAAATGAATGAACAGGGCACAGGGCGCGTAACAAATGCTGATTCCGCTTTTGTTTCAAACGTAAAATATGCAATTACCTTCCGCCGAGAATTTACAAGGGAAGGCGCACCACTTGGTCTAGACATCTCACTTGTGCTTTCTAACCGCACGCCGGAAATCCCGCTTTCTATGGCCGCTTACACCTTGGAACTAGAAGACAAGCACCGAACCTTGAAATTCTTTACGCGGTCTATCGGCGTCTTTGCGCCAACGGGCGGAATCACTTAAAAAATGACAGAAAAACCAAAACCCGAAAAGCCTGAGGTCATGTGGGCAAACATGCTCGAAGAACTCGGCTTTTTCTACCCAGAGCCGCCATTTGACATGGAGCGGGCTGCAAAGGCTAACACCTATGCCGAATCTATTGATCCGGTTTTCAAGGCGGCCCAGGATAAGCGCCGCGCCGCCTCTAAGAAAAAGCTACAGAGCCAAAAGCCTTAGCGCCGCCCGCGCTTTCTCTTCTTGCTACGGGGCGTGACCACATTCGTTCGGGGTAATGGCGGCGTCTCAAGCATCCGCTTGAGTAGGTCATCAAACTTCTGCTTGTCTACCGCGATTGCCTTCACGGTCTAGCCACCCAACTTTGTTATCTCTTCCTTACAATTTCCAATGGTCACCGCCAGCTTGTTCCTTTCCTCTAGCAACGCTTTGATTTTGGAAACATCAACGCCCGTCTGCTCAAGAGGATTAAGTAGATCGTAATATTCCCCGCCCGCAACCGTGCCCTTTAGCACGGCTCCTAATTTTTCAAGGCGACGCCCCACGTCCTTTATGGTAGCGTCAACGTTCGCATAGCCAACTTCGGCTTCATGCTTTTGCCGCATGAGTCCGCCGATCCTCTCGTTCTGGGCTTGTTCGCTCACAAGTTGCCTCCAGTTCGAGTCTAGCAAATGCGGGTCATTCAATATAACCGAGTAGTGTGACGGGTGAATTTCACGCCAACCTAGGTCAAAGACATAATTGTTAATATAAATTCCCGTTTGCCCTGAATACTGTGCAATTTTACCTATAGCAATATGCTATAATGAAAGTTCGAGAGGAAAAAACTCGAGCAAAGAAAGGCGCAGCCCACCGGCTGCGCCTTTTGTGTTTCTAGCGAGATCCGTTTTAACAGAATCGTCAGAACAATACGTCAGAAGAATAGTTTAGGAGAACTATGAGGCAAGGCAAAAAGCTTTTCGACAATTTCAGCCGCCGCGGCGAGTGGGTCGAACTCCTCTTCATGACCGTAGCCGCCGGACTAGGCTTCAACGTGGCCAAGCCCTGAGGAGAATCCGGCCGCTACGACGTAGCCACCGAACACGAAGGCATCTTCCACCGCATCCAGGTTAAATCCACCGAGATGTGGCTCGGCACCTGTTACCTCTGCCAGCTCTACGCCTACGGCGAGCGCCCCCTACACCGCCAAAGAAATCGACTTCTACGTCGGCCAGCCCCCATTCATCGTCCGGACACTGCAAAATCTTTCATCTTGACGGCCCAAAATGGCCGGGACTACGATTCTTTCTCCTCCCCGAGCGAGAGCACTTCTCGCGTTTCGCTTTATTTAAGCAAAGGATTCGTGCCTTGGTTGCCAGGCGAACGAGTCGGCCCGGTCGCCCGCTTCAATACTCAGGAGGAACTCCAATGCGAAATAAGAGCCTTTCTTTCCGCTCGATCGTGATCCCGGTGATTCTTGCTGCCGCCACCTTACTGATAGCTGTATGCGCGGGCGCACAAACCGCAACGGTCCTGCACAGTTTCGGCAGCAACGTCAAAGACGCTACGCAGCCGTTCTCAAGCGTGATCTTTGACAAGGCGGGAAACCTCTACGGCGCCACCAACGCGGGTGGGCTTCACGGGCAAGGCACAGTTTTCGAACTCATGCCGAATGCGGGAGGGGGATGGACCGAGAAGGTGCTGCACAACTTCATCAACAACGGCATTGACGGACGCGGCCCCTGGGGAAACCTGATCTTCGACAAGAACGGCAATCTTTATGGCACAACCATGTCGGGAGGTTCTGACGACGTTGGCACAGTGTTCGAGCTGTCGCCGCAAAAAGGCGGCGCCTGGACCGAGACAATCCTGCACAGCTTTAGCAACAACGGCACGGACGGACAGAGTGCCACCACCGGCGTAATCCTCGACGCCAAGGGAAATATTTACGGCACAACCGAGGCCGGAGGAACTGGCACAAATTGCGGCGGCGGGGCCTGCGGTGTGGTATTTGAGCTGGTACACCAGAAGAGCGGCTCGTATACGGAAAAAATTCTGCATGACTTCAGCAACAACGGAACGGACGGCTCCAACCCGTCAGGTCTAGTCTTCGACGCCAGCGGAAATCTCTACGGCACCACCGCCAACGGCGGCACTGCCTTCTACGATTGCGGCGTCGTGTTTGAATTGTCGCCGGTCACTGGGGGCTGTCCTTGCCTATTTGTGTTAACCATGATTAACTAAGGAGAATAATCTCTGGTTAATAGATTGAAGCAGAAAACATCGTTGCGTGCGGGCAAATGCTGAGGAATTCATGACGCGGGCAGTTAACTTCGCTTTTCTTGCGTTAATCGCGGCCTGCCTGCACCCGGTCGAAGCACTGGCGCAAGGCGAGACCACGAGCGCCATCGTTGGCGAAGTAAAGGATGCGACTAGCGCCGTCGTTCCGGGCGCCACGGTGACGATCACCAATCACGAAACCGGCCTAAAGCGCAGCGCCACAACCGATGTCGCAGGCCGCTTCAACTTCCCACAACTAAAACCCGGCGCTTACTTGGTCAAAGTAGAGGCTCCCGGCTTCGAACCGCAGCAGAATAATAATGTCATCGCGGGTCTTGGCCAGAAGCAAAATGCGGATTTCACGCTCAAGATCGCCCGATCCAATGAGGTGGTCGAGGTAAACAGCGAGGCTCCACTCATCAACCCCGAAAACGCCAATACTTCTACCACCTTGAGTGCGACAACGCTGGAGAACCTCCCCAATCCCGGCGGTGACCTAACCTACCCTTTACAGTTTTCTCCCGGTGCACAAATCAACACGGCCGGCAGCAGCAACGATTTCGTCGGCGGCTCCAATGGGTACGGCAACGTGGAATTCAACGGCCTGCCCGCCCTTTCCAACGGCTACATCGTTGACGGCCTCGAAACCAACGACCCGCTCACCAATCTCAACAGCGGCCTTTCCACCAACCTCGTTCTTGGACTGAATTCGATTTCAGAAGTGACCGTCAACACCCTTTCCTATTCCGTAGACCAAGGCCGCTATGGAGCGTCCCAGGTCGACTACGTAACCAAATCCGGCACCAATCAGTTTCACGGAAATCTCTACGAATTGTGGAATGGCGCGCTGCTCAATGCAGCGGACTACTTCACCAATGCGACGCCAGGGAATCACAAGCCCGGATCAACCGTGAATCACTTCGGCGGCAGCGTGGGCGGACCGATTCTGCACAACAAGCTATTTTTCTTCTTTGACAGCGAGTGGGTGCGCATCGCGCTGCCCATCGTCACCCCGACCATTGTTCCCAGTGCGCCATTCCAACAGTATGTCTTACAGCAACTCCCGACGCAGCAGGTCCCGTTCTATCAACAGATGTTCTCCCTCTATACCAGCACCAGCGGCACGCCCACAGCGATTCTCGGCTGTCCGCTCGCCGCGGGAAACGGTTGCGCCAACCGGCAAAGTGTTTCGCACTCCAGTGACGACCACGAGCAGGTGCAGACGGCGCGCGTCGACTACAATATCAACCAGAAGGATACGACTTGGTTTCGCTTTCAGTCGGATACCGGGCTGCAAGCCGCGTGGACGGATCCGATCAACCCGTTGTTCGACGCATTTTCACCGCAGCCTCTCTATTCGTTCGCGGCAGGGCACACCCACGTTTTCTCACAAAATCTGGTGAACTACTTCAATCCCGCATTCTCCTGGTATGAAAGCCTGTTCGGGCCAGCCAACTTTCAGAAGACGCTTGCCGCTTTCCCCCTCGTATTGCAAGGCACTGGTGCCAACCCGTTCACGCCCATCGGAGGACTCGATAACACTTGGGTTCAAGGCCGCCGCGCCTCGCGGTTCTTCATCAACGACAACCTCGCCTGGAGTCATGGCGCCCACGAACTACGCTTCGGAACCAACACCCGTATCCTCCGCCTGAACGACTACGACTTCGGAGAAGGCACGGTTCCCACCGTCACCTACGCGAACTTACAGCAGTTTATCGATGGAGTAGCCAACACCGCTTCGCAAACATTCCCTTCGAACTCAAACGAGCCCTTCAACTTTCTCAATCTCGATCTCTACGCGCAAGACACCTGGAAAGTGACTCGCAAGCTAACTTGGACCTTCGGCCTGCGCGACACCTTCAACTCCAATCCGCTGAATCCGCATGATCAGGTCGCCCGTCTCACCGGCTCTTTCAGTTCCATCTCGCACAACGTCAATCAACCGCTGAGCACCGCGATCCAAACACATCTAGGCAATCTGTTTTCGTCTACACCAATGGCGATCCTGCAGCCGAGAACGGCGATTGCGTGGCAATTCGAGCCGAAATCCGTACTCCGCACCGGCTTCGGGATCTTCAGTGACATCTTGCCCGGCAGCGTTTCCGATCTGATCGGCACAAATCCTCCCTACGACAAAACCTTTCAAGGGGGACTTCTCGGCACGGTAGGCGGCACAGCAATCGCACCCAATGCAACCAACAGCGCAGTCGACGCAACCGTCGCCGCAAATCAGATTTTTACCTCAGGATTTTCCCAGGGCCAGCTCTCATGCGCATCTCCACAGGCCAATCCCGCAACCTGTCTTCCCCCGGTGGAGATGACGGCAGTACCAGACGGCAAACTCCATGCACCGTATTTCATGGAGTGGAGCCTGGGAATCGAACATCAACTCGGATCGACAGCCAGCTTGCAGGCGCGATACGTCGGCACGCGCGCCGTGAACCAGCCCTATTCAACCCAGGTCAACGGCTATCAAACTGTGTGCCAGGGATGTTTCGCGCCGTTCCCCTACCTGCAGCCGGCCGACCCACGCTTCGGCGCAGTCACGCAGTTCTCCACCGGCGCGAACAGTCACTACAACGGCCTTCAACTCACTGCCATGAAACGTCTCAGCCACGGCCTGCAAGGGCAACTCAACTACACCTTCAGCCGTTGCATGGATACAGTTTCAAACGGCGGCTTTCTGCAATTCTCCGCTGGAGGAATTCTTTCGCCTCTGCCGGGAGAACTAGCCCGCGACTACGGTCCCTGCGACTACGACATCCGGCACAATCTCAACGGGCAATACGTGTATCAGTTGCCGGTAAAAGTTCGCGATCATTCTCTGGGCTACGCGCTGAACGGCTGGCAGATTTCTGGAACCGTGTTTTGGCACAGCGGTGTGCCGTTCTCGGTCTTGAGCACGCCCTATTCGTCTGTCAATTCAATTACCGGGCAGCAAGAAGGAATTGTCCAGGGCAGCGGACCTGAGTTCGCCAGCGTCGTTCCCGGCGTCCCGCTCTATAATCATCATCCGATTCCAGGCGTAACCCAGCCGGGAACACTGCAGCGGCTTAATCCCAACGCGTTCGTATCCACCGTTGATCCCAGCACCGGGCAGTGCTACGGCGGCGACAGCCCGCAGAACTGCCAATTCGGAAATCTAGGCCGCAACTCGCTGCGCGGTCCGGATTTTCTCTGGAGCGACTTCTACCTGACAAAATGGTTCCCTTTAACCGAGCACATAAAGCTGCGTTTTGAATCTCAGTTCTTCAATGTCTTCAATCATCCGAATTTCGCGCTTCCCAGCGTGGTGCAGGCGGGAATTCCTGGAAATCCCTCCACCCAAACCGGATTCGGCGCGTTGACTTCCACAACGTCTCCGCCGACCGGCCTGCTAGGCGTGGGTTTAGGCGGCGACAGCACTCCGCGCATGATCGCCTTTCAAGCGCGGTTGGAGTTCTGAACATTCAAAGGCGGGTGGGACTCCTTGGCGTGACCAAAAATTGACCGGGAAGGGCACGACTTTCAGTCGTGCCGCAAAGCCCCCAAGCTTCTGTCATTCCGACCGAAGCCGGAGCGACAGCGACGGCGAAGCGGAGGAACCTGCTGGTTGGCGGGTGGCTCAGGCTTTTGGGTGGCTGGCATCAGAAACAATGAGGGTGGCCCGTCCTTGCGTTCTTTGCAAGAGCCTGCCCTGAGCGGAGCCGAAGGGGCGGGAGTCGGAAATGTCTGCACAGGAGCGGATTCACGCGCGATGCCGCCAGTAGCGAGAGGGCGCGTGGATCGATTTATCGCCACGGCAAGCGTGATCGTAGTTTTGTCGGTAATTCTTATTACTAAGCGCGAAGGTAAAAGAAAAAGCCGCAGCTTCCGAACTTACAACGGCGGAAGCTACGGTCGATTAACCGATAACCAACTCGTTATAACTCGCGCCCGGCTCCTACGGAGTTATCTCATACAAGACTCCGAAGCCGTTCGCTCCACCATCCGTAGCTGCGCCATAAAGATTGCCGCTGCTATCGCGCACGAGGCCGGGCCAGATATTGGAACCATCGGCTCCTCCGGTGAAATCGTGCAGATCGTGGAACGTCCATACACCGCTGGATTTCGCCAACTCAAAAGCCATCCCGAGTCCGAACGCGCCGTTATTGTATGTCGTGCCGTATAGATTTCCGTCACCATCCGTGATCAGCGGCGCGTATGAGCCGGGGCAAGAGATGCATTGACCGTTGGGCCCGGCTCCCGAGCCGGCAAAAGAATAGAGGAGATGAAACGTCCACCCGCCTCCACTCGCCGGAGAAAGTTCATAGATGGTTCCACCGCCGCCCGATCCCGCATATGCGGTAGCGCCAAACAAATTTCCCGCTCTGTCCATGAGCAGTCCGGAATACGGCGCGCCACCGTCTGCGCCTCCCCTGAAGTCATAAATAATGGTTTCAGTCCAGCCAGAGCCCGAGGGGCTCAACTCATACACAACGCCGCAACCAGAATATCCCTGCGTAATGCAACCGCTGCTCGTACCTCCGGCGAGCGCAGTTCCGTACATGTTGCCCGCGGCATCGAAGATCACACCCGACGCGGGTTCCGCGCCGTCGCTGCCGGAACCAAAATCCCACGTCACCGTCTCCGTCCACGGTCCGCCTCCTGAAGTCGGCGTCAACTTAAACGACGTGCCGCAGGCGTAGCCGTAAATGCAGCTGCCATAGGCGCCGCCTTGAAAGGTTGTGCTGTAGAAATCGCCGCCATGCTGCGCAACCGGTTGCAAGCCATAAGGCGCTATGCCATCCAGTCCGCCGGTAAAGCGATAGAGCACGCGTTCGGTTCGCGGCGACGGAGTCAGTTCGTATACCGTGCCGCATCCATCGTATTGGGGAAGGCCGCGGCAGCTCTTGCCTCCAGCTTGTGTCTCACCGATCAACGTGCCATTTGCAGCGAGATAAACTCCCGTCGGACCAGCTCCATCGTTTGCCGGAAACCCCAGAAAGCTATAAAGCGTGTTAAACGTCCAGCCCGAACCGCTGGGTGAGAGTTCGTAAGTAGTGCCGTACCCAGCGCCACCGGTGAAGGCCGATCCGTAAAGATTTCCGGCCGGGTCAATCGCCAGCCCGCCAACCGGATCGCCGCCATCCGTGCCGCCGGTAAAGTTGTAAATCACGTTAAAGGTTTGCGCGGACATAGATGCCGCAGCGAACAAGAACAAGCCCGCAGCAAAAATCGTAGTCAGTTTGCGGACAGGCGTGAGAGCCCAGCAAGTCATAAGTTGTCTCGTAATAGAATCGATTTCGATCGGGGCCCACAGTCAGAGTCAGGCTGTTTTGTTGTTTGGGGAGGAGACCAAAATATACAGCGATTCCTTCGCTTAACGGAAAACTTGTGCGCTCAGCAGATATGTCAGCGAAGGCCTTTGACACTGACCGTGCATCAAGCAGCACCGTGGAAGAGCGGCCGCTTCAGCGCCGCGTAAAGCCCAAAGCCAAACAGGGATTCAGAGTGTGCGTGAGAACTAGGTTCGCGCTCTCGCGGTGGAATGAAATTCCGCGGTTCAGCCGCGAAGCGGCGCCAGAATGCAGCCCACGGCGCAAGCCGTGGGCAAAATGTGGGAAGTGAGCAAGCCCCGTAGGGGCGGAAGATCAGTTCTCACGCACACCCTTTAGCCCCAGTGTGACTGCCCGTCCTTCGCGTACTCTGCGCGACATCTCACAGAGCGCGTGCTCAATCGTAGCGTCAGCCGCCGCCACCGACCAAAACGTTTTGTCATTCCGACTGAAGCCGGACCCTGAGCGAAGCCGAAGGGGACGGCGAAACGGAGGAACCTGCTGTGTCCCCCAGCAGCAGCAAAATCTCTGCTTTTTGCTTGTGAAGCCAAGATCCCAACCCCTGTCAATAGCCAAATTCCCCCAATCCCCCTATCTGCGGCAAACAAAGGAAATATAAATTCCCATTTGCCCTGAATACTGTGCAATTTAGCCTATAGCGATATGCTATAATGAAATTCCGAGAGGAAAAAACTCGAGCAAAAGAAAGGCGTAGCCCACCGGCTGCGCCTTTTGTGTTTTACACGGGACCCGTTTTAACAGAATCGTCAGAAGAACACGTCACAAGAATTGGTTTAGGAGGGAATATGAGGCTAGGCAAAAAGCTTTTCGAAAATTTCAGCCGCCGCGGCGAGTGGGTCGAACTCCTCTTCATGACCGTCGCCGCCGGACTAGGCTTCAACGTGGCCAAGCCCTGGGGAGAATCCGGCCGCTACGACGTCGCCACCGAACACGAAGGCATCTTCCACCGCATCCAGGTCAAATCCACCGAGATGTGGCTCGGCACCTGTTACCTCTGCCAGCTCTACGCCTACGGCGAGCGCCCCTACACCGCCAAAGAAATCGACTTCTACGCCATCTACGTCCTGCCCGCCGACACCTGGTACATCTTCCCAGTCAAAGCCCTGACCGGCAAGCGCACCATAGCCCTAACCCCACACCTAAAAGGACACAAATACGAACCCTACATGGAAAACTGGACCCAACTAACCAAGCCCCACCCCCAACCAAAAAAGTCCACCAAGCCATCCAAAGACGACCGTCGCACGGCAATGTCCACCCTAACCAGCCGAATCCTAAAAAGACTAGAATCCCGCACCTGCTAAGGGTCAAGTAGCGCCGCCGTCCCGGCGGCTGTCCGGCGGGCGTCCTCGCCCGCCGCCCCAGGGAGCCTCCTAATGGCGGCCCCGTTCAACCCACCCCCGTGGCTTTGAGCGCAGCACTTTCCAAGCAGCACAACAAAAGTGGGTACCCCATTTCCCGCGTCCGTCGCGAGAAGTGGGAACCACGAACACCCGCAGCGCAGGCCCTTGCAGTCGAATCGCGCATCACGCAGCACCGTGGAAGAGCGGCGCTTCAGCGCCGCGTAAAGCCCCCGAAATCGAACAGGGCTTTAGCCCCGGCCTTACTACAAATTAGATTTGAAAGGCCGTGATGCAAGTGTTGAAGCCGCGCACGGCTCGCGCTTTGTTACCCAAGCGCAAACGGAGGAACCCGCGCCAACGCACTCTGTTTGCGGACGAGCCGAAGCGCGCATTCTGGCAGGCGCGCTCCTAATGATTTCAACGTCTGGACGACGAAGAAGCGCGCGGAGAAGCTCAGGTATATGCATCGCAATCCGGTGAAGCGGGGATTGGTCGGAGCCCCCGAGGAATGGCGATGGAGCAGTTATCGTTTTATTTCCTGGACGAAGCCGGGCCGATGAGCGTGAATGAAGGCTGGACGGAAATCTCGTTTCGGAGTCGCGTGGCATGATCGACCCAATTGCGCAGGCATTTCGAACTCCCGCCCTTGCAAAGAACGCAAGAGCCTGCCCTGAGCAAAGGACGGTCTTTCAGACCGTCAGTACTGACAGAAGCTAAACGACTTACGCGTTAAGCTTCTGGAGAGCGAAGCCGAAGGGACGGGGCACCCACTTCTCCCGTGATGCCAACGAGAGAGAAGTACGGGCCACCCGCCCCCTTTTGCCATCGCGTTTCGCAAACCGGGCGCGTCCCGTAGGAGAATCACGCCGCACGACCCATAGCATCTGAGGAGGCAACATCTCGCACTGGGTTTTGTGCGATCCTACTGAAAGTGCCGTATTCTCTGCTAGGCGAATAAAAGGCGAAATGTCGGACAAATCAAAAATCGAATGGACCGATGCGACATGGAATCCCGTCCGGGGCTGCACCAAAATTAGCCCGGGCTGCAAACATTGCTACGCAGAGGTTTTTGCAGAGAGGTTCAGAGGCGTACCCGGCCATCCATACGAGCAGGGATTCGATTTGCGCCTCGTACCTGAGAAATTAGAAGAGCCGCTGAAGTGGAAAACACCACGTTTGATTTTTGTCAATTCGATGAGCGACCTCTTCCAAGCCGGAGTGCCGGATGAGTACATCGTGAAGGTTGCGGCAGTTATGCACTCCGCGAAGTGGCACACGTTCCAGGTTCTTACCAAGCGGTCGGAGAGGATGCGCAGCCTCATCAACACCAAACTGCAATTCGCAGCACACTCTTCGCATATATGGTGGGGCGTGAGCGTTGAAGATCAAGAATATGGGGTGCCTCGGATAGATGAATTGCGCAACGCAAATGCCGCTGTGCGTTTCCTCTCCGTTGAACCGCTCCTGGAGGATGTGGGACTCCTTAACCTCTCAGGCATCCATTGGGTCATCGTTGGCGGAGAGAGCGGGCCGGGTGCGAGACCTATGCGCAAAGAGTGGGTGCTTTCCATCAAGAAGCAGTGCAGAGAAAAAGGCGTTCCGTTTTTTTTTAAGCAATGGGGCGGCGTCAGGAAAGCAAAGAACGGGCGAGAATTGAACGGGCGCACCTACGACCAAATGCCGCGCTTGTCGCTCACTGCAACGCTCGGAACCTAGCGGAACTTTAAGTCTGTTCCTTCCGGATACGTGCCCGGTCTGCGATTTGGCTTTGGATTTGTGACGCCAACCAGAGCGTCTTTCTCCATCCCGGCTATCACGTGCCTCACGTGTGGGCGAAGAAAGCCCACGTACTCGATCACCCAATCGCACAAAACCTCAAACTCAATTTGCACGCGGCCAAATTTCTGAATAAGAATCTGGCGCAGCAAGTCGTAGTCAGGTGCCTCCGCAAAGAGTGGAATCTGCTTCTTGGACTCGTTGAAGTCCGAGAACTGAAATTCCCCGCTCGGGGCAGCCTTCCACATAGTTTCCAGCATGGCCTCTGTTCCTTTTAGGCTGTTCGTACCAAAGAAGAGGAAATAATCAGGGGCGTTGTTTTTGTTCAACATCAAGAAGGCATGCACGTACCTAGCAGCCGTCCTTAGCTGATCGCGGTACAAATCGTGAATCGCATAGAACCGATTGATAGGCGCAATGATCTCCTGAATATTGCGCCATTTGGGAGTTCCGAACAGAGCATCGAAGTGCGCCGCAAACTCAGGGTTGGAGAGAAACCTGTTGATCTCTCCGTACATGAAGTTAACTAAAACTTCAGACTTCGGATACCCCAAGAGCCGAGCAATCGTTGTGAAAGGCGTTTGGGAAAATCCAAACGGGTCGACAAATGCCAGCGTGGGGCCTCGACGCTCCGCCTGCTCATCCAGTTGCGTAAAAATCTCTCCGAGTTGGCCATTGAACTTGCCGAGGATTGGTCGAAACTTGATATTGCTCGGCAGAGTGGGCTTCGTGCGCTCCAACACTCCTACCAAGTGTGCGTAACGATCATCATCGCTTTCGATGAATAGGCACACCAACTCACAGGAGGGCCTCAGCACATGATCCCGGGCAGCCTTGAGTATTACTAGGGGAGAGCCATCCTCGCCCTTGCTGTACTCTCCCGGACCGGCAAACGCGTCAATGTACAGCAACCGTGAATTGTAGCGGCCTAAAATCGGCAACCACGCTTGGAAGTAGCGGCGCAAAATCTCGTGTTTCTTTGCAGTGTGGGGCTCGATGTCCCACACCGTTCTAATAATTTTGCTCATGGCATCTCACTGCCTCTGCCCGGCCCTTAGCCTAACGCCCCACCCCGCTCAACCCCAGCCTCTTCCTTCTTCACCGTCTTACAAGCCCAAGCCATCCGCGGAGTATTATGCGCAATCCCAAATTGCCCGAGCGCAGTCAGCACAATAATTCCGCCATGCCCATTCAATCGCTGCTTCAGATAATTGATAGCTTCCTGCGCCGCCCACTCCGGAAGATTTCCCGCCATCACCCGGTCCGCAGTCCACTTGGCCAAAACCAGTTTCATAATCGGTTCGCCCCATCCGGTAGTAGAGACAGCAGCACTGGAATTATCCGCATAACATCCGCACCCAATCAAAGACGAATCCCCCAACCGCCCCGGAGCCTTATTCAAAGTCCCGCCAGTAGAAGTAGCAGCAGCAATGTTGCCGTCACGGTCAAGCGCCACCGCGCCCACAGTGTCATGCGAAATCTCCGGAGCAAACATTTCGCTCCCCGGCGCAGTCGGGTGCCCCATTTCTCGCGCGCCTTCTGCGCGAGAAGTGGGGGTTTTCGCCTGATACTCGCGCAACCGTTCCACCTCTCGCGGAATAATCAACTTGTCGTTCGCACACAACTCCACGCCATGCTCCGCCGCAAATCGCTCCGCCCCCTCCCCCACAAAATAAACATGCGGACTCTCACTCAAAATCTTCCGCGCCGCCCGCACCGGATTCCGCACCCGCTCCACGCACCCCACGCCGCCAGCCCGCAAAGTAGCCCCGTCCATAATCAGAGCATCCAACTGCACGCGCCCGTCGCGATTCAAAAAACTCCCGCGCCCCGCATCAAAAGTCTCGTCGTCCTCCATCACCACAACAGCTTCCTCAATAGCATTCAAAGCCGCGCCGCCACCAACAAGCACCCGCCATCCCGCAGCCAAAGCATTCCGCACTCCCAACAGATGAGCCTCGACCATGGAATCAGGCATAGCCCAGGCCCCACCATGAACCACCAACACAGGATCAATAGCCAAGAGAACTCCCCAGAAAAAAGCAAAACGACAAACAGTCTAGCATCGCAGCCAGACTTCCAATCGACTCCATCAGCCGATGTAAACGTTACTGCTGTAAAATGCCAATAAACCCGAAAAGGGCCCGTAGCTCAGCGGTTAGAGCCGTGGACTCATAATCCATTGGTCCCAGGTTCGAATCCTGGCGGGCCCACCATTCAAACCACTGAGCACTAATTAGTTAGGCAGTGGCACAAGCGAGAGTGTCGTTGCTGTCTTCACCATTTCAGCTGCAACTATGCCCGAACTCTGCCCGAGTGAGTTTTGCTTCTCGTTCAGCTTCCGTGCTGCTTCCGTAATATCGGCTTCGTCGATGATGTTGTAACGTTCAAAGACGGAGCGCGTCTTGTGGCCGCTGATCTTCATCACCACACTTTCCTGCACTCCGAGTCGGCGCGGGTTCCGAACACCGGACCGGCGAAGATCGTGGAATATGAGATCAGGCATGGCGTGATTCCAGACGCTCTGGTCGGCAAAAGGCGAGCGCACGCGATAGGCGGCGCGGTTCATTGTAACTAACGGCTCCCAATGTTCGCGGACGTACTCGTAATCGAGATAGAGAAGCCCTGCGGCGTGCGCAAGAGTGGGCGGAGAATATTTGAAACCTCTTCTACAGCGAATTGAGGAAATTAACTAGGTCTTGCTTGTCTTGGGCTGAGAGGTTGATGTTGAATCGGTTGTTATAGAAATTCACGACGTCAAGCAAAGCCGCGGCGGACCCGTCACTAAAATACGGAGGGTGTGATGCTAAGGCCCGCAGTTGCGGGACAGTAAAGCGACCGACATCAGCACACTTACCGGTGATCAGTGCCAGTCCGGGATCGTTCGTTGTGACCGTCGTCCCATGAAATGGAGTTGTCGAACCGCTCTTGCAGGCGACCTTAAAGATCGGTAGGTCAGTGGTGGGCGAGGTGCCACCAAAAGCGGAGCTGTCTCCTCCGATACCGATGTCATGCTGGGCTGCCGGAAAAGAGTCGGCGCCCGCTGAAGTCTGGTTGTGACAAATGGCACATCCACCCTTAAGTGGACCTAGCGTATTCCCTGGGCTAGTCGCGATATTGTTCAGTCCCGCGACATTGCTGACCGTGAACGCCCGGCTTGTTCCATCTGGGAGCGGCATGCCGTTAAAGATTTGCTGACCACGGTAGATAGAAGCAGAGAGCGCGTCAGTCCGAGTCTGCCACGCGTTATACAAGAAGAAAGTCGGCGTAAATGTTGCCGTCGGCGGAAAAGCAACCGATGCACCGACTCCTCCCACTGTCGGCGACGGTTGGCCGGCGTAAGGGGTATAGCCATAGAGATATTTCGGCCCACCCATTCCGCCGGCGCTGTTGAGAGCGAGGGCCAATGAAGCTTGCTGCTCGCGAATCTGGGCGTTGTAGATACCGTTTTCAAAACTTACGATTTGATTTACCTGGGCTTGCGTCGGCGGGTTCGTGGCTTGAGCGTGGCCCAAGGTGGCATCAATCGCCTGCTGGTTCAGGTCGGGCTCGCGACCGTCCCACATGATGTTGCCCCCAATCGGCCGATTAGTCAGCGGATCGGTGCACACCGACTCTCCTCCACCTTGAATGCAAAGTGGCTGGCCGGTAACTGGATCGGTAGCGGCCGCGTTGGGCTGGCCCGTGGCGGCAAGAGTTGCGTCGCGTGTGGTTGTAACGAATGTGAGATTCCCGGAAATCAGTGGGCGCCGATAGATCGAAACTTCCTGGCCTCCGGTGGAACTCTGATCATACGGAGCAGTTGTATTGCACCCGTAGGGATCACTTACTACCGAAATCGTGTAGTCGGCGTTCTCGGGCACACCGAGAAAGATTCTGAAAAGGCCTTTCGAGAGCAGCAAATGGTGAGCCTTCTTGAAATCGCTTCCACGTCCTGTTCGTCCTCCCAGAGGTGCGCCAGATGTGTTCGCCGCGGGCACTAAGTCCGGACAGTCGGAGCCGTCGACCGGGGCGAATATAGGATCATGTTCTCCGTTCGGCGCGTTGAGGCGGTCGTTGATATTTTGCACGCTCACGCTCATGCCGTTGGGCGGTTGGTGGCAGGTGATGCAGGCGCGTCCATTTGTTCCCAGCGATTGGAAAAAGGCATTGCCCGCAGTCGCCGCTGGCCCATCGGGCTGGTAAGAGGCTGTGCAGCCCGCAGAATCGGGATCGTATTCGGTTTCGGGAACTGTGGCTGGGATACCGCCGTCATCGTAAACTTTGTCTGGAGCCGGTGCGCTAAGAAAGTTTTGATAGATTCTTTGAAAATAGAGAGGGGAACGCGCAGGCGCTTTGGCCGCAGATGCAGCGACACTATTGGGCGCCACAGCCGCGCGGGGGCGGACTGGACCAGTCTTTGGGAAGATCGAAGGCGTCGAGCAAGGATTTACCTGATTTGAATCTGACGATGGTCCTTGGGCCCGAACGCTTGAGCGGTTTGTGTTTGGACCGACGATGCTGATTGCCACCAAACCCAACAGAACCAGCGCCAGCACCAGGGTAGCCTGAACCGGTAGGCATGAGCCACGATAGAGCGCCTTTAAATCTTGTTCTAAACAACGGAGTAATCTCATACGAATCTCCTCGGAAGACTGTCTTACTGAATGGTGGACAAGCGGGCTGGATCGTTTCAGCGAAGGATCAAATTGTTGTTGTGCAACGGGCTTGGACGAAATCAAAAAGCTGAACCAGAGTTGCAACAGTAGCGGCGCCAGGAATTTTGGGAAGCGTCGCAGTCGGTATTCGAGCTTACCGACGAAGTCAAGTCGCTGTAGGCGAATCATCAACTTCTGATCGCATTGCATTCGCCTAACGTCGTGCTGGAAACCGGACTGCGCGCGTGCCTTCGGGAGAAAAGCCAGTACAGTTCAGCATTCGACACTGAGCAGTCCGTTCTCCGCAGTCCGGTTTGTCTGGGAATAATCGCGAAATTCGGGCATTGTTCGCGTATTTCGGCGCACAAGCAGCGGAAGTTCTCTGCAGTTCAGACTGCGTGGCGGAGGGAGAAGGATTCGAACCCCCGGTACAGGTCTGAAACCTGCAAGAGCCGACGTTTGCGTAAGTTACACGGAATCAAGAGCTGAAGAATTCTCCGTGACTGCCTGCTAGCCGAGCAGTCGTCGCTAACCGGTGGGGTTCTGGAAGGAGTTCGAAGGCGAATCCTTGGCGATCCTGTGGCTCAGATTGGTCACTTCGAAGCTCCTGGATCGGTTTGCGTGTGACTGCTTGCCTAGCGGGCAGTCACGAGATCGAAACTTTCTCCGGTGGAAGGAATTACTTGAGGCAGGGATTTCTAAAGTCTTCGACTTTCCTTGCTCGCACTTCCTCGGCCGTTATAGCCCACTTCCCACAAGCCGACTTCTGGGGAGTAAGCGAGATTTCATTTGTCCCATGATTGGGAGTTCAAGACAAAGTCCTCTCAGAAGAATTTCGCTTTGAACTGTTCGTGTCTTTCGCGCGCTTGCGCCATGATTTCGGCAAACTCGCGTTCTCTGCGCAGATTGTTGAGCAGCGGATCAGATTCGAAATAGGGATAACAGAAGAAACCGCCTTCAACACTGCGCCGCAGCATTCGCAGTGACGAAGCTCTGTCGCCGAGCACAGCATAAGCTTGCGCCACTTTGTAGATTCCTTCGGCGTCGCTCACTCCAAGCCTCTCGATTTTCTCTTCTGTCTGGTGCAACAGGGCAAGACCAGCGGTATTATCGTTATTTATTGCGTAGCTAAATGCCTGGCCAATCGCTGCCTGCATCAGAGACGGATCCTGCTCGAAAGCGCGATTAAAGTCTGTTGCAGCATCTTGCAATCTCCCTGCATAATATTCTGCAAATCCGCGATAGAACAAGATATACGGGGAGTCGTTCACGGGCAGGCTCTGCAGGAATTTGTCGTACTCACCGAGATAGAGATAAGCGTTCATCGCCGAGCTGTTGATCTTCACCTGCGGATCAAGTCTCCGCGCTAGTTCCGATTCCGTGACTGCTTGCGGCACCATGCCTCCGAAGCGATAGGCGTAACCTAACTCCCAATGCGCCTCGGCATTGTTTGGGCTGTTTTGTATGGCCTCTCTGAGAAGAGGAACAGATTGTTCGACGCTTCCGGTATCAGTAAGAAGGTTTGCCATGTAAACCCGCGGAGCGACGAGAGCAGGATCGAGCGCAATTGCTTTTTCAAATGACGCCCGTGCCCTGCCGTAATTCTCGTGTCCGCCGAACTGCAGCGATGCATTGGTCGCATAGGCACGGCCCAGATACGCCCATGCTGGCGCATAGCCAGGCTCGATCGACGTAGACTTCTCCAGCATCGTGATCGCGGCCAAAAAGTCGTTCAAAGAATAGAGATCGACCCCATGCAGATAATATTCGTAAGCCTTAGGATTGATTGGCGCCTGTGGCTCAAGCTTTTTCGCTTCAGCCGGCGAAAGCGTCAGTTGCAATCCCTGAATAATCTGCTGGGAAACAAGGTCTTGCACTGTAAGCAGTTTGTCGAATTTGGTGTCAAAGGAATCCTGCCACAGGATCTTGTCGGGCTTAACGTCAATTAGTTGTGTCGTGATTCTCAAGTCATCGCCATCCTTGATGAAGCTGCCTGTGAGCAGAATCCCGACATTGAGGTCGGCCGCTACCTCTTGCGGATCGATAGTTTGATTACGGTAGCGTTCGACGGAAGACGATGGGCGTACGGTCAGTGCACTGATGTAGGCAAGCTTCGTAATCACCGCGTCGGCCAGAGAGAAGCCAAGAAAATCAGTTTGCGGATCTTCGCGAAGATTACGAAATGGAAGAACGGCTAGCGTGCGTGGTCCGGCGGTGTCAGCGGTGAGTTGATGCGATCTGTGCGATGCCATGTAATACCCGCCCGCGAAGAGTGCTGCGACGATTACAGCGATTGCTACGGCGGCTGGCAGCCACCGAAAAAGGCGTGAGGCCGGAAGAGGAGCAGCCGTAGTTCCTGAAGCGGTTTCGACTCGAGTTGTCCCACTCCCCGTTTGCGGCGGCAACATAGATTCGGCCCCATGTTTACTGCTGGAAGCTGGCCGCGCAGTTTGAGTACCGATTGGAGTGATGGATTCTTGAATAATGTGCCGAGAGTCGCTGATTGGCCGAACAAACGGATCGCTCGGGGTGCTGATCGCAGGATCCGAGCGCGCCGATCTTGAGGCGGTGTCATTCCAGGTAGCGCGCGGGTGGGTTTCAATTTCCCGCTTCACCCGCTTCAAATCGGCCAGCATCTCGGCTGCGCTCTGGTAGCGGAGGTCTCGATCTTTCTCCAGAGCCTTTTCGATGATCGCCTGTATGCTGATCGGAAGGTCTGGATTAAAACGCACAGCCGGAACAGGGTCATGTTCAAGAATCGCGCTGAAGATCACCGCGGAGCTTTCGCCGCGAAACGGCAAAGCGCCAGTGGTCATCTCGTAGAGCACCGCGCCAAAAGAAAACAAATCGGTGCGTGCGTCTAATTCCCGCGCACGGGCCTGTTCCGGAGACATATACGCAACCGTTCCGAGCGCTGACCCGGGGCTGGTGAGGTACTCCTCATCGATCTGACTCAGGGTTCTGGCGCTTGCCAAGCCGGTTGAGGAAATACTAGCGGCAGTCACTTTGGCGAGACCGAAATCCAGAACCTTCGCGTGGCCGCGCTTGGTAATGAAAATGTTTCCCGGTTTGATATCGCGGTGAATGATGCCTTGCGAGTGTGTTGCATCGAGCGCATCGGCGATTTCGATTGCGATCGAGAGCGCAGTTTCAATATCCACCGGACGGCCACCGATGCGGTGTTTCAGCGTCAAGCCATCAAGAAATTCCATGGCGATGAAGCGTTTGCCGGCGTGCTCCCCAATTTCATAAATTGTGCAGATGTTGGGATGGTTTAGGGCAGACGCTGCTCGCGCCTCACGGTCGAAGCGCTCCAAGGCTTGGGCATCTCGAGAAACATCGTCAGGAAGGAACTTGAGGGCAACAAATCGGCCTAAAGAAATGTCCTCAGCCTTGTAGACCACACCCATCCCTCCTCCACCGAGTTTTTCAACAACGCGGTAGTGCGAGAAGGTCTGGTTGATCACGGATAAAGAATCCTACTTGCCCCAAGAATGGCCGTCAAACGGCAAACTGCAGCAATGTGCCGTCCAAATCTAGGTATCAAGCATAATCATAAGGCTTTTTGGCACCGGCGCGGCTCCGAACTCTACCGGCCTGACCCGGCCCTACCGGTACGAATCTGGATGGGTCCCAGCCGCAATCCTCGGAACGAAACCAGCGCCAGGGTCAGCCGGGACTATGGAAGGAGCGCCTCTTGCTTCCTACTTTTTCCTCGCGCTGCTGGTTTCGCGTGCCTTCGCGACCAGAGCGTCGAATCGCGGGTCACCGTGAATAGACTTCAATTCAGGATCAGCTGAAAGTTCTCCCGGCGAGATGAGGCCGTTCTCGATGGCATGGTTCAGGTCAGTGAAGGCTTCGTCCGGTCGGCCTCTCGTCGCCTCAGCGCAGGCAAAGTTGTACCAGGCTTCGGCCACTGTGGCCGGCTGATTCGTCTTTCCCGCTGTCTCGATCACGTCGCGAAAAATTTTCTCCGAGTCCGCGTAATGTCCCTCGCGGCTGAGGCCCAGCGCTTCCATTTCCATGCTTTGCAATGTGGAGGTATGGGTTGGGCCCAGCACCCGCGTCTTGATCTCAATAATCTGGCTCTGGAGCTTGTCGGCGGCGTCGTAATTGCCTTCCTTCATCATGGTGACTGCAAGCATCATCATTGCTCTGAGGGTTTGGGGATGTTCCGGCCCGAGCACGCGGCGCTGGCCTGCGATCACTTCGGAATACAGCTTTTCAGCTTCGGGGAAGCGCCCTTCCTCCTCAAGATTTTCAGCCGCGTGGGACATCGAAAGCAGGGTCGCGGGATGATCCGGCCCCAGAGTTCGCTTCTGCGCTGCGATCAGTTCGCCATAAATCTGATCTGCCTCCGCATACCGTCCCTGAGCGGTAAGAACTTCCGCCAGTTCGTTCAACGTGCTCAGCGTCTGAGGATCGTCGGGGCCAAGTACTTTGCGCTCTGCGTTCAATGTCTGGCGGAACAGGTTTTCAGCATCGGCGTGACGTGCCTCATTGGCATAAACATAACCGAGGCGATCCATAGACGCCAAAGTGTCAGGATCATTGGGGCCGAGAACCTGACGCTGGGCGGCTATTGTGTTTTGCAACAACTTTTCCGCCTCTGGCAAATGCCCTTGGGCACGAAGGAGCTGGGCCAGATAACTTTCGCTCGCCAGTGTTTCCCGGTTTCGTTCTCCGAAGAGTGAGCTTTGAATTGCCCGAGCGTGTTCTGCCAGATCTTGCGCGCGGCCATACAAGCCCAGCCCGGCATACGTCTGCGCCATGGTTTCCATCAATTGGGCCTGCAGCTCCGGATCTTTGCGCAGCCCAGTGTCGATATCTTTCGAGGACTTATCCAGAATTTCGCGCGCCGTGACTGCGTTGCCACGCGCCTCGCTGGGGTTCGATACTTTGAACATGCCGGTCATGAACTTCGTAACGCGGTCGGCGCGGTCGCGCTCCCGCGTAATCCGGCGCAACGCGATCGCCTGCATTACTCCGAACGCAATCAGCAACAACACCGCAGCGGTAGCCGCCATGACTCCGAATTTATGGCGCTGAACATATTTCTTGCTTCGGTAAGCCAGGCTTGCGGGCCGCGCAATGACAGGTTCGTTGCGCAGATAGCGTCCGAGATCGGCCGCCAGTTCCGCAGGCGTGCCATATCTGCGGGCGCGGTCTCTCTCCAGAGCTTTCAAGGTGATCCAGTCCAGGTCGCCGCGCAGCATGCTCGCCAGTTGTTTGGGGTCCGAACTACGTTTTTCTGCGATGGCCACAGCGGCTGGATCATTGCTGAGCCTTGTGCTCGGACTCGTCGGCTCCTCTTCGTGCACCTGCCGCAGAACTTCATGAAAGGGTTTGCTCTCCCACTGCGTCGCATCCAGGGCTAACACCCCGGTGAGAAGTTCGTAGAGCACCACTCCCAGCGAATACACGTCGCTTCGGGTATCTACATCAACCGCCATTGGATCCATCTGCTCCGGGCTCATGTATCCCGGAGTGCCGACCAGTCCTCCGGCACGCGTCACCAGTGTCCCGCCCTGCGATTGCTGCGAGATCGCTTTGGCCAGTCCGAAGTCAATAATGCGTGGCACAGGCTTGCCATCCACTTCAACTACCAGGATGTTGGTGGGCTTCAGGTCGCGATGGATAATTGCTTTCTGATGCGCGTGCTGCACGCCTTCACATACTTTTGTGAAAAGCAGCAGGCGCTCGCCAGGAGAGAGCCGCTTCTCGTCGCAATATTCGGTAATGGGCAGGCCCTGCACATACTCCATGGCGAAGTACGGTTGGCCTTCGGCCGTGGAACCGGCGTCGAAAACCTTGGCGATGGCGGGGTGATCCATCATGGCCAGTGCCTGGCGCTCCAGATCGAAGCGTATCAATGCGGACTTGTCATAGCGGCCCGCTTTGATGATCTTCAGCGCAACGTGCCGTTTGACGGGAGCGGACTGTTCCGCCAGCCAAACCTCTCCCATCCCACCTTCTCCCAATTTCCGGATCAGGCGATAGGGCCCAATCGAACCTACGTCGGGCGCAAGAGATTCCATGGGAGTAGCCTCTGCGTCGAAGGCGCCCTTAGGATCCGAACTGGCGCTCGCGCCCGCGTTGTGCGGAGTTGACTTGGGTGCCATATCGCTCACGCTTCTCTCTCTGAAACGAGATGCAAAATCGACGGTAAGTTTAGCACCCCAAGGGGAAGGCGTATGAATCAGTGGCACAACTCGGTAAATTGACCGCACTCGGCATTTCGATTCGAGTGACCGCTCGATCACTCCCGGATGGTCAGCCAACCCGAGGCCATCCAGAAACGGGCTACGGAAGTCAACTCTCTATGCCCGAATCCACGCCTCGCATCGCATTCGCCTGCTGGCCTCCGTGAAACCGGACTGTCCATGTGCCCTACAGAGAAAAGCCAGCTCATTGACCGCGTTCACTGGTGGGCAGTCCGTTCTCTGCAGTCCGGTTTGTCGAGGAAAAATCGCGAAATACGGGCATGTTTCGCGTATCTTGCGGGCAATGGAGGCAGGAATTCTCTGCAGTTCAGACTGCGTGGCGGAGCGGAAAGGATTCGAACTCTCGGTACAGGTGTTAGCCCGTACAACGGTTTAGCAAACTTACCCATTCGCACGGCCGACCTGCTAAAGAGGCGCCCGCGCGAAAAGCAGCCAAAAAAGAAATAGATCGCCTGCCCGAAGTCTGCCCGATGCTTCGCTACAGGTCGCAACCGAACGACTTCGAATGCACTACCGCGAAATTGCAAAGGCTTGAAAACCACAATGGATAGGCAGCTTGGAGGTGGGCCTGCGTGGACTCATAATCCATTGGTCCCAGGTTCGAATCCTGGCGGCCCCACCCCGGAATTTGACGTGAGGAGCGGCGCTGAAATTGTTTCGCTTTCTCGCGGTTATCCGCTATGGGGATGGGCCGATGGCGGGGCTGTGTGGGACAATGATGGTATGCATAAATCATTGACCGTCGCTGTCCTATTGGCGGCTGGGATGGCGCCGGGGAATGTCCTGGCGCAAAACACTCCAGCCACGAGTTCACCTGCTGCTTCTGCGCCTGCGAGTTCCACTCCCGCGCAAAGTTCGACTAGTCCGGCTAAGGCTGCGACGCCTGCGGCCAAGAAGCCGGCTACTGCGGCGAAAACCGCGGCTCCTCTGGCCCTCACCACGCAAAAAGAAAAGTTCAGCTATGCGCTTGGTATGAAGATGGGCGCGAATTTGCGCAAGCAGTCGGTTCCGGTAAGCTCCGCGATCTTCGCGCGCGGATTGAGAGATGGGCTGGCCGGCGGCAAGACTGCGCTGACGGACGAAGAGGCGCAAGCCGCGATCACCGCGGTGCAGAAAGAAATGCAACAGCAACACCAGGAGAAGATGCAACAATCCGGAGAAGCGAACAAGAAGGTAGGCCAGGATTTTCTGGCTGCCAACAAAGGGAAGCCTGGCGTAATCACTCTTCCCAGCGGACTGCAATACAAGATTGAAAAAGAAGGAACCGGACCCAAGCCCACGGCGAGCGATTCAGTGGTGTGCAATTATCGCGGGACGCTGATCGACGGCAAGGAGTTTGACAGCTCTTACAAGCGCGGGCAGCCTGCGACGTTTCCTGTGGGTGGCGTGATCAAGGGATGGACCGAGGCGCTGCAGTTGATGCCTGTCGGCTCGAAGTGGCAACTCTTNNCCTGGGGCGACTCTGATTTTTGAAGTGGAGCTGCTTTCGATTCAGGATAAGGATAAGGATAAGGATCAGAAGAAGTAGGCTTCGGAATTCCGGCTTCCGGCTTCCGGTTTCCGGTTTTGGGCTTCGGGCCCCGCCTTTGGCGCTGACTTTAGAATTGCGTTTGCGGGATTTTGTTTATCAAGATCCCGCTCGTGATTCTTGTTGGAGGTTGGTGATTTGGTTCTTGTCTAGATTTCGTTCTAGGTCACGCTTGCCCATTTTTGGGGGCGCGGAAGAGGATACTGGAGCGCTAGATTCGATTCAGCGCCGCCCAAGTTGAGGCCCGATAGCCGAAGCTCCGTTGCAGCTTCATGATTAACCACTTTGAGGCGTCCCGGCTTCGCTTTATTGACAGGGTTTCTGCGGCGAGGGTAGCGTCTTTTCAGTCCTGTAACGCCGTTACTTCGGAGGCTACTTAATTGTTCAGACTCTTCCCCGCAGTTGTGATTGTGTGCTTGGTGGCGAATTTTGCCGCGGCACAAGACCCTACCAAGGTGGAACCCAAGCATTACAAACTGCACTTTGAAAACGATCGGGTGCAAGTGGTCGATGTGCACTATGGTCCTCACGAGAAATCAGAAATGCATGACCATCCTGCTGGCGTTTCGGTTAGCGTGACTGGTGGACACCTGCGGTTCACGGACCAGAACGGCAAGGTCACGGAGGTTTATGCCAAGGCCGGGGAGGCGCGGTGGTTCCCGGCGCACAAGCATACAGTCGAGAATATTGGCGATGAGCCTTACAACGGGGTTTACATCGGGATCAAAGGCAAAGCGGAGGGGGCTGCTGGCGATCGGGGATCGGATGCTGAGCAGATTGCGAAGATCCTGGCAGGTCACGACCGATAAACCGGCTTCCGGCTTCGGGCCTCGGGCCTCCGGCCTCGATTCTTGCTGGGTCGCTGTCATTCGTTGTGGTGCTGTTTGAATTTCTCCCTCAGCGGCTAAAGCCGGGTGATTTTGATGCGTTTGCGGCGCGGCTGAAGCCGCGCCCTTTCAAAGCGAATTGCGGCTGCACGAAAACGGATTCCCGCTTTACTACGGCGGATTCTCACTGCGCAACGGCGAATTCCAGATGCGCAATTACGATGTGGCCGGCGCCCTTATCGTGCCGCGGTTTCCTGTAGTACTCTTAAATGTTGATCAACCTCTGATTGAAGGACGTGTATGGCGCACACTGTGTTTTGCGTGAAGTTTAAGAGAGAGATGCCTGGGCTGGACGAGCCTCCGTTTGACAATGACCTGGGGCGCAAGGTTTATGACAATGTTTCGCAGGAAGCCTGGAGGGCTTGGGGCGAGCATTGCAAGATGCTGCTGAACGAGTACCGGCTGAACCCGGCGCGGCGTGAGGATCAGGAAGTGATTGTGAAGCAGATGGAGCAGTATTTTTTTGGCGAAGGTTCGGCTGCGCCGAAGGAGTATGTGCCGCCGGCGGCGAAGTGACGGCTGTGGTTGTGCGTGTAGATGGTGGTGCGACCACGGGCTAGAATCTACGAACTGATCCTTGCTGTTGTCTCTAGCCAGGATCGGCATTTTTCGAGACGGGCCCGAGAAGAGCCTGAACGCCCGACTTCCCGCTCTTTGTCCCACGCACTGAGGGTTTGAGTGGGATGGCCTGTTTGCTACAGTTGGCCGCTTGTTATACTTCATCACCTTGATTCGAATCTTGAAAACCCTGAGTCGTAGCGTCGTGCTAAAACGGCGGCTTCCGCGAGAATTTTCAAGTGCTCCAATATTCGTGTCGCCCGACTCTGCCCTTGGATATTGGCGACGCGACATTTCAAAAGTCGATCCATTCCTGCTTTCAATGGTTCGTGAGCTAGTTCGCCCCAAAATGAACGTGTGGGATATAGGAGCAAACGTCGGATTGTTCTCCTTCGCTGCGGCTTCGCTCGGTGCGCAAGTTGTTGCTGTCGAAGCCGACCTTTGGTTAGCCAATCTAATGCATCGCTCTGCCTCGCTCAACAAATTGCCTGTGACTGTGCTTCCTGCGGCTGTGTCGGACCGTGAGGGAGTTTCCAAGCTCTATCTTTCTGATCACGGAAAATCCTCTAATTCGCTGAGTGGCAGCGGCCTTGCGCAGACGATCATTACCGTTACGCTGGATTGGATGCTCAACTATTTTCCAGCGCCTCAGGTTCTAAAAATAGATGTCGAAGGCTTGGAGTATGCGGTTTTGACAGGGGCGCGAAAGGTATTTCAATCTCGGCCTCTTATTTTTTGCGAGGTTACTGAACAGCACGACTTGGTAGGGGAATTGTTGAGAGGCGCTGAGTACGAGTTCTACGCTGCTCGGACGAACGTCCGCCAACCGCTGCACCGCCCATCCCGAGACACTTTAGCCGTGCCTAAGGCCCTCAGCACAATGAGGCAGGTGGATTGACCGAGACTTCAACTGTCGCAAAATCGCCATAACGCTCATTGAACTGTGGGTCTAGGTACTGCTCGGTGTCAACGGAGACGCCGCGACCGTCATACCGTGTCTCCGAAATACATCCATCATCTTCTGGCGGTCGGGCGGACCTCCTGCGGAGGCGCTGATTACTTCTGCAGCTTCTCGGAAAAACGCGGGACCCATGATCGCTGGAGATATAACGGCGAGCTGTTTGACGTCCTCGTTACCGAAATTATCGAAGCGGTGCACCGCGCCTCGCGGGATACACAGGGCCTGCCCCGGACCAACCTCGATTGGCGTGTCATCAACCGTCCAGGTCAGCACACCTTGGATACCATAAAGAATCTCCTCATAGGCGTCATTCTTGTGCGCCGGGGCGGCCAACTTCTGCCCCGCTGGCACGCGGACCTCGAACACGGATACGCTGTCCTGCGAATCTTCGCCAGTAACGACGAACCGGATCCCTAGTGGACCAATCTTGATCGTCTCTTCCGAAGGATTGACTCTAGTTGTGTGCTGCTGCATAAACCGCCTCCTGCACGAAGTTATCCTACACTTCGTATCTTTAGTCGAGGGGCGTAATCAGGTCAGAATCGAGTTCGCTGATCTGCGAACGGGAAAGGGTGCGGCCGCAAATTGTGAGTTGGCGAAACATCGGCATAGCGCTCATCGATCGCGTTTTCTGCTGGCGTTCGTGGGTCCCAGTTCTCGTCACGGACGCGAGAACTGGGGCACCCTATCTACTTCGCCTGTAATTAGACAAATGCTGCGGACTCGCGTGTCTTACTATTGAGACCCTGCTATTGAGGCCCCGCATGGACCAAGCGCACGAGAGCGTTGCCGAGATTGAGTTGCTGTATCGCCAGCACGGCTCCGCGCTCCTGTTATTTGCATTGGCCATCACGGGCGAACGGGCGCGAGCCCAGGACGCAGTCCATCACGTATTCCTGACGCTGCTTGAGAATGGGAAGCTTCGGCGAGCCAGCGATAAGAAAGCTTACCTGTTCGGCTGCGTGCGCAACGCCATTCTCAACGAGCGCAGACGCCTGGAGCGCAATACGCGGCTTGATGATGCGGCATGGTTTGCTCCTCCAGAGCAGGACTATGCGGCGGAGCAAAACTTGCGGCGCGCACTCGCCGCGCTTCCGGACGACCAGAGAGAGGTAGTTGTCCTGCACTTGTGGGGCGAGCTTACATTTTCGCAAATTGGCGATCTGTTGGGAGTCAGTTCAAATACGGCCGCCTCGCGATACCGGTATGCACTCGGCAAGTTACGAGATTTAATGCTGCCCAAGGAGAATTCCTGTGCCGCCAGATGATGAACGATTTGAAATCTATTTGAAGAAATTTCGTCCGCTGATGCCGGACGCCTTGCTTGTAAGTGAGCGCAGGCCAGTGCCGCGCCGTCGTTTCGTCCTCGCGATCGGAGTTGCTGGCGCGCTGGCGATGGTGATCATCGGAATAGCAAGCCTCCGGATTTTCCATCACCCGATGGCCGTTGACTCCGATCGTTCTGGCTCGCTTCGTTCTAGCTCGCTGCGTTCTAGCTCGCTGCAGTGGCCGGCGCCAACGCCACCACTTACTATGCGCGACGCCAATGCGCTGCTGGCGAAAGCTCCGTCGTACAAGGCACTTATGAACGAGTTGGCGCTTCGACCAAACGGTTCGACCCCTTCAAAGAAAAAGCAAAGTGCATTCGCTGTGCTTGGCAAGGAGAAAATTAAATTATGAAACGAATCAGTGGGATGGCATCGACGGCGGTAATGCTGCTGCTCGTGATTGGAACGGCAGTCGGCCAGCGCGCGCCGCTGGCCGATAACGCGGCACTGCGCTACTGGGCGGCATTCTCCCAACTGCAGGACGCTGCAATCACGGACCAGGAGGCGAAGGAACTCGAGACCGTGCTCGACAAAATGGGGCCGTTCGACATTTCACGCTACAACGATTTGATTCAGAAGAACACTCCGGCACTTGAAATCATGGCTCGCGGTACCTTGCTGCCGAACTGCGATTGGGGATTGGATTACGGGCTGGGAGAAAACGTTCCCGTCGATTATGCGAGAAAGGCATTGGTGCTGGGGCGATTGAATATCCTGTACGTGATGCACCTGTATCACAGTGGCAATCGAGATGGAGCGATTGACGCGCTCGCCGCGGGAATGCGATTTTCACAAGATGTGGCCAATGGCGGGTCGCTCTTTCCAACTCTTGTGGCGAAAGATCTTCTTGTCACTCACTTCATGGCCGCGAGCGATGCGCTTCGGATGGGGACGCTTTCTGCGGGGCAGCGGTCCCGGTTGCAGGGCGCGGTCTCGGCAATGGGTAACGGTCTTGACTGGCCAGCGGCCGCTAAACGAGACCTGGAATCGCTCGAGCCACGCTATGCTTCGGACTCGCGAGCCTCCGCGGCGCTGAGCCGTATCATTTCAGCGTACGGTGCGTTTCTTAAGGACGAATCCAATCTGACAAGCGTGACGAATGCGATCAATCAGGCGCCGCCGGAGATTCAGGGCTTGATTCCGAATCCGAAGCGGATCGAGGAACAGAAGCAGGAATTCACTGCCAAGCTTCAGCAACTGCGCGCGCGCCTGCAATGAGGGATCGCGCGCCGATTGCGGCGTGGGTGAGATCACGGTCAAAGGCAAATGCTGCTCGGGCTATAATTGCGGCGACGCATGGACCGTACTTCTGGCACGATACGTGGTTTGCATGAAGTCGCGGCGGCGGAGTTAATCGCTTGGGTTCCCGCGATTGCGGTTGTTTTGGGTGTGCTGTTTTTCGGTTCGATGCTGGCCGCGCAGCAGAAACCGTTTCCGGTTACTTCGGTTGTGGATGAACCAAGCATCGCGGGTCGTCCCGTGAATTTGGATGCGCAGGGAAAATTGCTGCCCTGGCCGATGCCGGAGAATATTGGCTATTCGTATTCGTCGCACTTTCTCACGCAGTGGACGATCCTGTGGGATCAGTACAATCGCCAGCGACTACCTTATTTCTATTGCTGTTTCGATTTTGACCGCGCTACGTTTGAACTGGCGCCCGACGAGCATTGGGCGAACTCTACTGGCTACCTGCGCGCCATGATGCAGGGTTTTGTCGAACGTCTTTATCCCTACACTGGCGACGACCGGACTGTTACATTCCTCGAGAGCTTTGTCGATTACGAACTGGAAAACGGACTCACGCCGGAGAGCTATGCATGGGCGCTGGTGCCGTACGCGTCGGCGAATCCCGGCGCGAAACGTTATACCGGATGGAGCCAGCTTGGCGAAGATTACATTGAGCCGCATGTGGTTGGTGAGGATGGGTATGGCTACCTCCGGCTCTATGAGGTGACGGGCAACACCAAATATTTGCGGGCTGCGATTCACTGCGCCGATGCGCTGGTGAAGAATTACAAGGCAGGGGATGCGGATCATTCGCCGTGGCCGGTGCGCCTGACGGCACGCGACGGAAAAGCCGAAGGGAAGGCGATGGGACCGTATTCGGCAAACGTGATCGAGCCCATCATGCTGTTCGATGAGCTTATTCGTCTGGGGCAGGGCGATGTTGCGGGGTATGTGCGCGTGCGGGCCGCTTGCTGGGAGTGGTTTCAGAAATATCCTTTGGCCAACAATGTTTGGGTTGGCTACTTCGAAGATACGACTCCGAGCATGGACAATATGAACCAGGTCATTCCTCTCGAGTTTGCGCGCTATATTCTGTTGCATCCGGAAAAAGATTTGCAATGGCGCGAACATGCGCGGCAACTCATTGAGTGGGTGAAGACGACTCCGAAATGGCCTAAGTACATTGTGCATGGGGCGACGGTTACGACCGAGCAAGGGGATGGCGTGCACTTCTGCTGCAATGCGCCGAATCAATGTTGCGATAGCCACACCTCGCGGCTGGCTGCGGTCGAGGCTTTTTACTTTGCGAAGACGGACGACGTCACCTACAGAGATGCCGCGTTTCGCTCGTACAATTGGGTTACTTATTTTCAGGGGCTTTCGCGAGGTGCTCATGCTCCGTTTTCAAACCAGTGGTGGTTTACCGACGAATTTGCGGACGGTCCGCGAAGAATGATGGACGCTTTCTGGGCGGTGCCGGAGTGGGCACCGGCAGATGAATCGCATTTGCTCGGATCGAGTTCCGTGATTACGAAGATTCGCTATGGCAAAGGTTCTGTCACTTATTCGACCTTCGATCCGCAGTCGTGGGATGTGCTTCGACTGGATTTCGTGCCTGAATTCGTTACGGCGGACGGGAAGCAGCTCGCCCGTCGCAAGAACAGCGGTAGCAACGATCGCGGAAAGGACCCCGATCGAGCGGGTTTCACGTTCGACGATTCGACACGCGTGCTGCGCATCCGGCACGACGACGCGCGGGATATCGATATTCAAGGCAAAGGTGGAAACGCTCCTCCACAGTATGTGTCGTTTGACGATCCGCACATTTCAGCAGGAACGGTGTTGAAGGGCCAGTATCCATCCGGTGCGATCGACTGGGGTACGGGTCAGTGGCGAATCAATGTGCCGGAGGGCGCGTTCGGAACCTTCAACCTTGCTTTTGTCGACCCCGAGGCCACGACTGCGGAGTTTCGTTTTTACTGGCCTCGCATCTTCGTGGGCGTCGATGTCTACAACGGCGGAGCGTCGGAGGCGACAGTCACTTTTCGTTCTCCAGAGACTCGCGAGATCTCGTTTATTGTTAAGCCCGGACAATTGCGGCGCGTGCGAACGGAATGGCGAGAGCTTAGTTCGAGCGTCACCTTCGAGTTGAAAAATGGAGAGGGCGTACGGTTCGATAATCTGGCGTATGTGCGAGAGTGATCGACTGCGACTCTGAGGAAAACCTGTAGAGCGTTCATATTCCCACTCAAGCCAAAAGCAGGCTTGAGCGGGCCACCGAGTTATTAATCCTGATGGGTAATTTGAGTGCGAAGACTTTGCGTACTCAGGCCGCCCGCTTTTTTTTCTGTCCTCGATGCTCTTTCGTCAGAGAATCTTTGTTCGCGGCCGGACGCTTTTTGGTGTCCATTGCCGTTACTTTATCTTCACCATCTTCACTGACTGAGACGCCGTCGTACTTTTTCCCGGCTCTGCGTTCCGACTCGTGAATGGTTTCGAGCCACACGTCTTCCATGCTCATTGGACACTCCTTAGCACATGTAGTGCGTTCTTAAGATGAGAAACAGGGGAGTAGAGTTGTCGGGTGGTTGCGATTGTGGGTTTTGCGAATCAGCGCGGTGAAGGTGCGGCGGCGAAGAACGCCAGCACCGCGCTGCGAAACTGCTCAGGTTTTTGGATGTGCGGTATGTGGCCGCAATCCGGAACCTCGACCAAGGTTGAGCCCTTGATGGCGGCATGAGCTTTGCGGCCGAGTTCGGGGAATTGTCCTGCGACGGATTGCAAGTTGGATGGCAAGCGAGTTTTGCCGACGACCGTGCGATCGGCTTGCCCGATGATCAGCAGCGTTGGGCGGCTGATGTCGGCGAGTTCGTAAACTACGGGCTGTTCGTAGATCATCGCGTAGGTGAGCGCCGAAGACCACGCATCGCGCGGATATTCGCCCGTGCCGAGAACGCTGGCTTGATCGCGCACGTAGATTTCGTATTCCGGCTTCCATGCTCCCGGATAATAGGTCTTTTGGTAATCGCGCATCTTCTCGTAGGTCTGACTCAACTCCGCCTCATACTGCTGTTGCAGTGGAAGGTAAGGGACGAGTTTGCGGTAGTCTTCGAGGCCCAGCGGATTTTCCAAGACTAGCTTCTCGACAGTCTCGGGGAACAGCAGCGCGAAGCGCACGCCCAGCATCCCGCCCATCGAATGCGCGATCACGTAAACCCGCTGGATGCCGAGATAATCGAGCAGCGCTTTAGTATTGTTTGCCATCTGGTGAAAGCTGTAATGAATGTCGGGGCGGGACGAAGCGCCGAAGCCCAACTGGTCAGGGGCAATCACGCGATAGCCTTGCTGCGCGAGAAACTCGATAGTGGGTTCCCAGTAAAATCCGGAGAAATTCTTTCCGTGCAGCAGGAGCACGGTCTTTCCGTTGGAAGTGGCCGTGGGTTGCACGTCACGGAAGGCGATGCGGAGATCCTGGTTTTCGACCTGCAACGGGAAAAAGTGCACGTTGTATTTGGGGTGAAGCGCGGCGTCCTGCTGCGCGGACGACAGCGGTGCCCAGATTGCCGCGAGCAGGAAGAATGCGAGCATCATGCGAGTTTGGAATTGATGGAAATGGAACATGAATCTTCACCCCAGTTTCAGTTTCCCGCGTTTTCGTTGATGCTGTCGCGGGAACCCTGTGGCGCCGAAAAAATCATATCCGAAAATCATAGGTTCCCTTGGCTCTGTTTGCGGATGGAGCTTGATTGTGTGGTGACTGCCCGTTCGATCAACTCATGATTGCCATTCATGCTCCCGCCCGCTTAGAATCTTGTATTCAGCCCCGCCTGTGCTGTGAGGACTATTGAACAGAGGACTTGCGATTTATCCTGGGTCGTTCGATCCGCCAACCAACGGTCACCTCGACCTGATGGAGCGAGGCGCCAAGATTTTCGAGAAGTTGGTGGTGGCGATCCTGCGCAACTCGGAGAAGAGCCCGATGTTCAGCGTGGCGGAGCGGTTGGAAATGTTGCGGTCGCTGACGGGGCATCTGGAGAATGTGCGCATCGATACGTTTGATGGGCTGATGGTGCAGTACGCGAAATCCATGGAAGCGATTTGCATTTTGCGGGGCATTCGGGCGATCAGCGATTATGAATATGAATTGCAGATGGCACTGATGAACCGCAAGCTCGAGCCGACGCTGGAGACCGTGTTCATGATGCCGGCGGATAAGTACTCGTATGTGAGTTCGCGGCTGGTGCGCGAGGTGGCGCAGGCGGGCGGTCCGGTAAAGGGACTGGTGCCGGAAATCGTGGAGCAGCGGCTGCGCGAGAAACTGGATCCGGCCTACAAGTTCCACGATGAGCCGGAGGAAATCAGTCCGCAGATTGCGGCTGGGCGGGAAAAGAAAAGGAAAAAAAGAGCATGACCACTGCGACCACGGAAGCGCTGAAACTTACCGACCGGATTAACCGCATTGAGCCCTCAGCCACGATGGCGGTGGTGGCTGAGGCGGACAAGCTGCGCGCGCAGGGTATCGACGTGGTGGATTTCGGCGCGGGCGAGCCGCATTTCGCAACGCCGCAGCATATAAAGGATGCGGCGATTGCGGCCATCCAGGGCAACTTTACGAAGTATACGGCTGTGCCGGGCACGGCGGAGTTGCGCGACGCGATTGTGCACCGTCATGCCGTCGACTTCGATTCCGATTACCGGCGCGAAGAAGCGATCGCCTCGACCGGCGGCAAGCATGCTTTGTTCAACGCGATTCAGGTGCTGGTGGATCATGGCGACGAAGTGATTCTGCCGGTGCCTTACTGGGTTTCGTTCAAAGACATTGTTCGCTATGCGGGCGGCGAGTGCGTGCTGTTGCACTCGGACGAGTCGCAGGGCTTCCGGGTTACGGCGGAGATGGTTGCTGCGCTGATTACTCCGCGGACGAAAGTGATCATTTTGAATTCGCCATCGAATCCTTCGGGCGCGGTGATGAGCGCGAAGGATCTTACGGAAGTCGTGCGGCTGGCGCACGAGCGCGGAATCTGGGTGCTCTCTGATGAATGCTACGTCTACCTGAATTACACGAGCAGGAATTTTTCCGTGGGATCGTTGCGCGAGTTCAAAGAACGCGTGGTCGTGCTGGGGTCGCTTTCGAAAACTTATGCGATGACGGGATGGCGGTTGGGATATGCGCTGGGTCCGGCTGCGGTGGTGAGTGCGATGTCGAAACTGCAGAGTCAGTCGACGTCGAATCCGACATCGATTGTGCAGAAGGCGGCGGTGGCGGCGTTGAAGGGGCCGCAGGAGTGCGTCGATAAAATGCGGCTGGAATATATTGAGCTTCGCGATCACGTGGTGAAGGGATTGCGTTCGATTCCGGGCATGACCTGCACTTTGCCGGAGGGCGCGTTCTATGCTTACCCGAACATCTCGGCGTTTCTGGGACGTGGGGGCGTGAAGTCCGCGGCTGACGTGGCGGGACGTCTGCTTCGCGAAGCGCATGTGGCCACCGTGCCGGGGGAGGGATTTGGTACGGGCGATCACATCCGCGTTTCTTACGCGACTTCGAAGGCGGAGTTGGATCGCGGGCTGGAGCGCATGCGGAAGTTTTTTGGCGCGCTGTAGGCTACGATTCCTGCGCTGGGATTTCCGGTTGATGATTAGGTTCGGCTGAGGCCGTCCGTTCGCGAGCGGCCTTTTTTGTTGGGCAGGTCTTAGGTGTCAGGTGTGTTAGGTCATAGGTTCGTACCTTAGCATTTCCGTTGCTGTCCGGTTTAAGGCCTAAGACCTGAGTCCTAACATCCAGACGGCAGTTACTATGGGCAATCTGTATCCACTATTGATGCTTCCGGGGTTTGATCCGCGGCCTTGGGGCACGCTTGATTTGTCGCCGATTTATCCGAATCGTCAATTTGAGGAAAAGATTGGCGAGGCTTGGCTTACTGGGGACGATTGCAAAGTGGCGAACGGTCCGCTGGCCGGGCAGACGCTGACGCAGGTGAGCGGGAAATATCAGCGGGAGCTTGTAGGAGACGCTGCGCGCGACGCGAAGCGATTTCCTTTGCTGCTGAAGTTTCTTTTTCCGCATGAGAAACTTTCGGTGCAGGTTCATCCTGATGATGAGCAGGCGCGCCGTGTGGGGCAGCCTTGGGGTAAGACGGAATGCTGGTATGTGGCGCATGCTAAGGCGGGCGCGCAAATTGCTTTAGGATTGAAACCGGGCGTGAGCGTGGCGCAGTTGGAACAGGCGATCCACGAGAAGCGGGCTGAGGAAGTGCTGAACTGGCTGAACGTTTTTACCGGCGACATGATTTATGTTTGCGGCGGCACGGTGCACACGCTGGGGCCCGGGTCGGTGATTGTGGAGACACAACAGCAGTCTGATACGACGTATCGTTTGTATGATTATGGACGGCCGCGGGAGTTGCATTTGAAAGAGGGACTCGCCGCGGTGAGGTTGAACGGTGCTTCGGGAAAAGTGTTGAGGCCAGCTCCTGCGCAAGTGGCGGGAAGCAGCAATCGGCGGGCTCCGCTGGTGGCTGCTCCTTATTTTGTGGTGGATATGTTTGAGATGAAGGACGCGCAGGAATTGAACACGCGCGATGAGACGGGCAAGAGTTCAGCGCAGATTCTGGTCGCCGTTGAGGGATGCGGAGTGGTCGAAGCTGCGGGGGCTGAGTCTGTAACGTTTGCCAAGGGCGATGCGGTGGTCGTGCCGGCGTCGGTAGAGAAATTTACTGTACGGCCGCAGTGGACTTTGGAGTTTTTGATAGCGCGGGTTCCGGGTGAGGAATTGCGGGAGCCGGAAACGCGAATGTGAGCGAGTGGAATCGAAAAACTTTGGCTAAGAATTCAAATTTCTATCCCGTGATTCTTGCTGGCGGGCGGGGCACGCGCTTCTGGCCGTTGAGCCGGAAAAAACGCGCGAAGCAGTTGCTGGCGCTCGATGGCAAGCAGACGATGATCCAGCAGACCGTCGGACGATTGCTACCGCTGGCTTCGGCGAAATCTTTTTGGATCATCACCAACGATGATCTGCGTCCTGCGATTTTGAAGCAGCTTCCTAAGTTGCCGAAGGCGCAGGTGCTGGCCGAACCGCTGGGACGCAATACTGCGCCGGCAATCGGTCTTGCCGCGTTTCTTCTGTGGCGCGAACAGCCCGACGCGGTGATTGGAATGTTTCCTTCCGACCATGTGATCGCCGATGAGAAAACTTATCGCTCGACGATTGAACGCGGAGCGGAGATCGCGGCTGGGGGTGAGAATATTGTAGTGCTCGGCATCCGGCCGAATCGAGCGGAGACCGGGTACGGTTACATTGAGGCGGGCAGCGGATTCGGCGGAGACGCTTTGCGCGTGCGCCGATTTACCGAGAAGCCAGACGCTGAGACGGCTGCGGCCTTTGTGGCTGCGGGGAATTATTTCTGGAACAGCGGGATGTTTTTGTGGAGCGCCCGCACGCTGTCCAATGCGTTGCGCGAGCATCTTCCAAAAACCGCACCCATTCTGGAAGAGATTGCCGCGAGCTTCGGCACACGCAAGTTTGCTGGCACTTTTCGCAGGCTGTATCCAAAGTGTGAAAATATCAGCGTCGACTATGCGGTGCTGGAACCGCGTTCGGCGAAGGGCGAACACGCTGGAAATATTTTCTGCCTGCCCGCGGACTTCGGCTGGAACGATCTGGGATCATGGACCGCGCTGCACGAACATCACACGGCGAAGAGCAGTCCGGCTGAGGGCAATCTTATTAATGGTGAGGGAGTATTCGTGCTGAACGCGCATGGCAATTATGTGCATGCACCGGGCAAATTTGTTGCCGTTGTAGGAGTGAGCGATCTGGTAGTGGTTGAAACGCCGGACGCTTTGCTGATCACGACTCGGCAGCACGCGCAGGACGTTGGTAAAGTGGTGAAGCATTTGGATCAGAAGAAGCTGCATAGGCTGACATAAGTCGTTGGTCGTTGGTCGATAGTCGTCGGCCGGCCCGCCACAGTGAGCTTTTCGGCGAACGACTAACGACCAGCGGCTAACGACGACTTTCCAATGGCTCAGGAAATCAAATTCGGAACCGACGGCTGGCGCGGAATTATTGCCGATGACTTTACGTTTGAGAACGTGCGTCGCGTCGCGGGCGCAATCGCTTCTTATGTATTGAAATACGAAGACGCGCAGCGCGGTGTGTTCGTCGGCTATGACACGCGTTTCGTTTCGGGGCGCGCGGCACAGATTGCTGCTGAGGTAATTGCCGCTGCTGGTATTCCGGTGAAGCTGGCCAATGATTACACGCCGACCCCGGCCGTTTCCTACGCAGTGAAAGACAATGGGGCAGCGGGTGGAGTGATGATTACATCCAGCCATAATCCGTGGAACTGGAATGGAGTGAAGTTCAAAGGGAAATTTGGCGGGTCGGCCACGCCCGCGATCATGAAAAAGATTGAAGAGGAGATGAGCGCCGGGGCGATGCCGCAGGGAGCGAAAGCGGCGATCGAAGAAGCTGACCTGAAGACGCCTTATGTCGCCGCGGTCTGCCGATTCGCCGACATGGATCTCATCGGCAAGACCAAGTTCAAGTTTGCCGTCGACTCGATGTATGGTTCTGGCAGAGGAGTTCTTGCCGGAATCTTTCAGGAGCGCGGCGTTCCGTTCGTTGCGATCCGGCAGGAAGTCAATCCTCTTTTTCCTGGTATCAATCCTGAGCCGATCCAACCGCACATCGCTCTGCTGCAGGAAACTGTTGTGAAAGAGAAGTGCGATGCGGGCCTCGCTACTGACGGCGACGCCGACCGCATCGGCGCGGTCGCCGAGGATGGCAGCTTTGTGGATTCGCACAAAATATTCTGTGTGCTGCTCCACTGGCTTCTTGTGCACAAGAAATGGTCGGGAGACGTGGTGCGCGCTTTTAACACGACGCGCATGCTCGACCGCATTGCCGCCAAGTATGGGCGCAAGCTTTACGAAACGCCGATCGGATTCAAGTACACCGCCGATATGATGATGGAACATGACATCCTGATCGGCGGCGAAGAATCTGGCGGCATTGGCTATTCGCGTTTTCTTCCGGAGCGGGATGGAATTTTGAATTGCCTGCTGCTGGCCAACGTTATGGCCGAGGAAGGCAAGCCGCTGGGCCAACTTGTTGCGGATCTGCAGCGCGAGTTCGGACCTCATTATTACGGCAGGCGCGACCTGCACATTGCGGAAGAGATCAAGCAGAGCGCGATCCAGCGGGCGCGCGCAGAAAGCACGCAGAGCCTCGGGCGCTATCGCGTGCTGAAGAAAGAAGATCTCGACGGCATCAAGTTCTTTCTTGATGCGCCGACGAACGGCAACGGGGCGGAAGCGTGGATCCTGTTCCGCGCCTCGGGAACGGAACCGCTGTTGCGCCTGTACTCGGAGGCTGCGTCGCCGGAGTTGGTGGAAGAAATCCTGACGGCTGCGGAGAAATTCGTCAGGGGCTAAGAGCGGCGCTGCGCGGGCCAAAAGCAAGTTCCCTTCGGCTTCGCTCAGGGCCGGCTCCGGTCGGAATGGCAAAAGGCTATTACCGGTGCCGCCAAAACTCCACATTTGACGCGGCTATAATGCGATACTTCTAAGTACGCATGGCCTTCGCCGAAAACACGAGCTCGGCCCCCGATTCGCCTGAGGCGCGCCGTTACAACCGGATTCACCGCTGGCTCGGGTTAGCCGATTTTGTCGTGGGTTCCGCTTTTTTGGTGGTTCTGCTGGTCACGGGCTGGACGGGATGGTTGCGTGATCTTGCGTTGCGGCGTGGGTTCCAGAACTACACGCTGGCCGTGTTCCTCTATCTGTTCTTTCTGCTTCTGATCAGCAAGGTGCTGGGCTTCGGACTTGACTACTACGGTTTCCGGCTGGAGCGAAAGTTCCAGCTCTCGACGCAAAAACTTCGGTCGTGGCTTTGGGATGAAGCTAAAGGTTTTTTACTGGGATTGGTGCTGGGGGGAATCGTAGTGGAGTTGCTGTATTTCATGATTCGCCAATCTCCGCAGCATTGGTGGGTGATTACATGGGCGCTGTTCATGGGGCTTTTCATTTTGCTGGCGCAGCTGGCTCCGGTTGTGCTGTTCCCGATCTTCTACAAGTTCGAGCCGCTGGAGAATGAAGACCTGCGGCGGCGGCTGGTATTGCTCAGCGAACATGCAGGCACGCGCGTGCGCGGAGTTTATCGTTGGAAGCTTTCGGAAAAGAGCAAGAAGGCAAACGCGGCTCTTACGGGACTCGGCAACACGCGGCGGATCATTCTGGCCGACACGCTGCTGGATAATTATGCTCCGGAAGAGATCGAGGCGGTGCTGGCCCATGAACTCGGCCATCATGTTCACCGGCACATTTTGAAAAGCATTTTTGTGCAAGCCGGAATTACGCTGCTTGGTTTTTGGGTAGCTAACTTTGTGCTGCATTACGCGGTCGACCGGCACGTGTTCGAGGAGCTTTCCGATTTCGCGAACCTGCCTTTGCTGGCGCTAACCGCGACTGCGCTTTCGCTGCTGCTTATGCCCGCGCTCAACGCCTACTCGCGTTTCAACGAGCGGCAGGCTGATCGCTATGCTTTTGAATCGATTACCAGCGTGGAGCCGTTCATCTCGTCCATGAACAAGTTGGCGCAGCAGAATCTGGCCGAGCGGACGCCGTCGAAGTGGATTGAGGTGTTGTTCCACTCGCATCCCGCGATTTCGAAGCGGGTTGCCGCGGCAGAGGCCTGGCGGCGGGCGCAAGGGCAAGCTTAGAAGCGGCCTCGAGTACCTGGTACCTAGTACCCAGCAAACTTGAATGTCAACGATTCCCCAAGATTTTCGCCGCACGTTGTAGATCTTCTTCTGTATCTACGCCCACCGAGTCGTACGGCGTTTCGCCCACGTAGATTGCGATTCCATTTGCCAGAAAACGCAGTTGTTCTAAGCGCTCACTTTTCTCGAGCGTCGATTCCGGTTGGCTCACAAAAAAGTCGAGCGCTGGCTTGCGGTAGGCGTAGAGGCCTAGATGCTTGAAGTAGCGCGGTTCGGTTTTATCGCGATCAAAAGGAATTGTGGCGCGAGAAAAATAAAGAGCGCGTCCGTCAGGCGCAGTCACGACTTTAACCGCATTAGGATTGCCGATTTCTTCCCGCGGGCAGGGAGTTTTCACGGTTCCCACCTGGATTGCGGGATCCTTCATCACATCGAGCAGCGTGGCAATTTGTTCGGGACGGACGAGTGGTTCGTCGCCTTGCACGTTCACGTAGACATCTCCGGCGATTGAGTTCGAGATTTCGTGGACGCGCTCAGTGCCGCTGCGGTGAGTGGATGAAGTCATGCGCGCGTTCCAGCCGTGGCTGCGGCAAACCATCTGTATTTCTTCAGAATCGGTGGCGATGATTACGTCGGAGAGAAGCGGCGACAAGCGTACAGCTTCATACACCCAGCCGACCAGTGGCTTGCCCGCGATTTCGCGCAACATTTTGCGCGGCAGGCGGGTGGATGCCACGCGGGCGGGGATGATGGCAATCGATTTCATGGTCGATTGACATCATAAGGCCTAAAGAAATCCCGGCCGACAAATATGTCAGAAATAAAACTTCAATGCGAACTGAATCTGACGAGGCGGGCGCGCTGCCAGCGGGAAGCCGAAGCCGGGCTGGCCAAGCTCCAGTGGAGTGGGCTCCGCGCTGATCGCGCCGAACTGTCCGAACAAATAATTTACATGATTGAGAATGTTGAAGAATTCCGCGCGGAATTCGAATTTCTTCTGTTCGCTGATGGGGAATTGCTTCATCACAGCAGTGTCCCAGGTCTTGTATCCCGGACCTTCGATGATGTTGCGTCCGGCGTTGCCAAAGGTTCCGAGGTTCGTGTTGTCGGCAAAAGCGCAGGTGTTGAAGAGCGTTCCTGGGGCACACGGCTTGGCGTTAGGATTGCCAACCAAATTAGGGCGCGAGCAATAGTAGCCCACGGTGCCGCCGCAATCTCCGCCGGAGACGTCGTTAATATCCGTGGCGGTGTAGTAATTGCCGGTGGCGGCCGAAGCGACGCCTGAGATTTGCCAGTTGCCAATAATCTGATTCACAGCGCCGGTTGCGCCTGCGGCGAACCTGCGTCCGCGACCGAATGGCAAGTCGTAGACGTAACTGAATACGAGGCGCTGGCGAACATCGAAGTCGGAATTGCCGTAGTTCGCCTGGGGAAATCGCTGGTCCTGGAAATCTCCGTTGTTCACCGAGCCCAGGCTGGCGCTGGACGCGTTGTCGAGCGCGTGCGCCCAGGTATAAGCAAGTTCGTACTGGAGCCCGTGCGAGTAACGCTTCTCAAGCCGAGCCTGCAATGAATCGTAATTCGAAAACGTATTCGAACGGAAAGTGTCGATGGCGACATCGAGCGCAGGATTGCAATTGCTCGCGTCCGCATAGTTATTCGCAGGATTCAGATCGCATGGTCCGGCAGCTCCGGGCCAATTATTATTCTGCGCGGGACGCCGCGGTGCCGTTGGAAGCGAGTCGGTACCAACGACGGGAACGGCTTGATTGCCGTTGTAGAACGCGAAGAGCTTCAGTCCGCGCGACCCACCGTAAGAAATTTCAAGAACAGTGTCGGAGGGAAGCTGATATTCGAAACCGAGATGCCACTGCTGAGTGTAGGGCGTGACCAGACGCGGGTCGAGCGAGTAGAGCTCAGGCGAGTTCGGGTCGCTGAGCGATTGCGAGGGAAAGCCCTGCGACAAAACGTTAAGCGGCAGGCCTCCGTTATTCGTGGCTGAGATTGAGCAATCTGTCTGCGATGAATTTGCGGTTGGCGCGGTGCAAGGAGTGTTGAACGCCTCTGAAGACAAGAACGGAGGATTGAAGCCGGGACTGGGATTCGAGAACGGGCCGTTTTCCTGCCCGCCATAAAAAATGCCATAACCGCCGCGGAAAACGAGCTTGCCCGAGATTTGGTAGGCCAGTCCGACGCGCGGCGCGAAATTATTGAGATCAGGACTGATGATTCCAGAAGTGCCAGTGTCCTGAATGGCAAGTTCGGTGCCGAGCGTGGGCGTCAGAGGCGTAGTTTGCCCATGCGGAGCAATCAGCGAGAGCGTGTTGAAATTGAACGTGGCTTGGTGATTGTTGGCCTCTTTGATCGTGGTGAAGAGTTCGTAGCGCAGGCCGAGGTTCAATGTGAGGCGCGAAGTTGCTTTGAAATCGTCGAGCGCATAGATCGCGTAAATCTGCCGGTTGTAAATAATATTCGGGGTCACACTGGTGATCGACCCGCCATCGCTAATTCCCTGCATGAAACTGGCGAAGGCCTCGCCGCCGGTGCCGGGAGCCGCGAGATTGTCGTTGATAAGGAAGTTGCCGCCGAAGTCCATTGCGCCGCGCGCGGCGGCCGGTTCGAGGATGGTGAATTGCTCGAACCGAAGTTCGCCGCCGAACTTCGCGGCGTGGCGTCCGTGAACCCAGCTCAGATTGTCGGTAAAAACGTAGCTGTGCTGGTGCTCGATAGCCGGCAAGTATTCCGACGCGCCAATGGCTGCGGTGCCATCCCCAAAACTAAGATAAGGCAGGCCGCCGATGTTCTGGCCCGCCTCGAACGGAACTCCGGGGAAAGGAATGGCGAGCTGTGCCGAAACGTTTTGGTTGGAATACAGGTTGTAGCGATGCGAACTCAGGTGATTGAGACCGAAGCGGAATTCGTTGATCAGATTATTGCGAAATGTATGGATCTCACTGGCGGCCAGGCCCTCCGCTGTGTTGTTGCTGGTGCCATCTTGAAAACTACCGCCGTCGAGCACGTTGCTGAATGGCGAAGGAAGAAAGTTACTGTCGTTGCCGTAACTGAAGCGGGCGAAAAAATTATCTTTGGCGCTGATGGTCTGGTCGATGCGAATGTCGAACTTGTTTTCCGTCTCGCTGCGTTCAGGATCAGAGAGGTAATTGCCCGCGGCAAGAAAAGTACTAACGTTAACGTTGGGCGCGGGAAATAAATTTGCCAGCTCCTGTGCCAGCGGATCGATTGCCGTATTTGTGCCGCTGTTACCCTGGAAGATGTTCGTCGGTCCCCCAGCGGAGGTAGTGCCGATGGGAGAACTGCAACCCGCGCCGCCGTTTGCCGAGTTAGTCTGCGCCAGAAGTGGATTAAATATCTCTCCCTGATAAGTCGGATTCCCGCTGCAGTCGACTATGCCCGGGATTGGGCTACTGAGTTGAAGAAACGAAGAAAAATCTCCGCTGACTTCGGCGGGCGTAGGAACCGTGGAGAGTTGAGGCAGTGCCTGACGAATGCGAAGGCCTTCGTAATCCCCGAAGAAAAACAGTTTGTTTTTGACGACGGGGCCTCCCAGCGTAAAGCCGAACTGGTTTTGCTTATAGGGCTGCTGGCCGAAGAGGTCAAAGGCATTGATGGCGTCGAATTTGTCGTTGCGCAAAAACTCCCAGAGATCGCCGTGGAACTGGTTGCTGCCAGACTTGATGACGGCGTTCATGATCGCGCCGTTGCCGCGGCCGAATTCCGCGCTGTAGGAATTGGTTTCGACCTTGAACTCGGCGATGGCATCCACTGCGGGCTGCACCACGTAAGCCGCGCCGTTGAGCACGTCGCCAAGATTCGCGTTGTTATCGATGCCGTCGAGCAGAAAGTTATTTTGCAGAGAGCGAGCGCCGTTCGAACTGAACCCGTAAGAAGTTTCGACGCGCGAACCCGGCTCGGCGGCGGCGACGCCCGCGCCCAGTAGAGCGAGTTGCGCATAGTTGCGTCCATTCAACGGAAGCGCGTTGATGCGGCGGCTGTCCACCACCTGCCCGAGGTCGGAGGTTTCGGTTTCGAGTTGAGTACCCTCGGCGTTGACGGTCACGGTCTCCGTTGCCTTGCCGGGTTCCAGCTTCAGGTCCACGCTCACGCGATCCTGAATGTTCAGTTCCACCGGGCCAGCAATGGCCTTCTTGAATCCTTGCCTCTCGACGGTAACGGTGTAATGGCCAATCTTGAGCGGGCCGGCAACGTACTCTCCTTCGTGATTTGTGGAGAGCGTTAGCTGAGTGCCGTGATCAATATCCGTCACAGTAACCTTGGCATCGGCGACCACTGCGCCGGAAGAATCGCGCACCACACCCACAATGGCGCCAGCATCTTTCTGCGCCCACAGTGGCGCTGCAATGCTCATGGCTGCAACGAGTACAACGGCCCCAAAAATTTGTCGAGTATAGAAAGGAATGGGCATAGGACAAGTCTCCTGAGCTGAATGAAAGCCGCGAGGCTGCTGTGAAATATTACGAACGATTACTTTTACTTGCGTTTCATGGCCTTTGTCAACTGGGATATTCAGATCGGAAGCATCTTGAAAGTGATTTGCCTACTTCTTCATCCCACATGCCGCCGCGTAAGTTCGCAGCACCAGCTGAATGTGGTATCGAATGATCGCCTTTCCGGTCTGCTCGATCTGTCCCGCTCGAATCGCAACGTATTCTCGGGGTAGGAACTGGCTGACGAGTGTCAGGGGAAATGTGTGCGTTTCGAGGTTGCTGAGCAGGCGTTCGATCTCCGCTTGCACAGCGGGTTCGTGCCAGTAGTAGCGGCAGCGGTCGCTGTAACTGTAGGCCCGCGCGAGGCGTAAGTGGTTTTTATTCCCGGCATAGTAGGAGCGCCAGTCAATAGGTTGCCGCCGCATAGCCTGATCGAGAGCTTCCCGAACGCGCGATAGCTTACTGCTTTTGCTCCCGCCAAGCAGTTCTCTTTCGATCGCGCTCAAGGCGAAGACAGCCTCGCGAAACGCGAAGGTTAACCACGGGCCCACTTTCAGAATAGCGAAGTGACCTTCGACCATTTGCGCGAGAGCGGCAGGAGATTGGTAATCCGTTGAGTGCGCCTCATAAACGAGCGCAGGGCTGCGTGGCAATGCTGCTGAGAGTGATTGCGCCCGCTCGGGATCGAAGTCAATTACAAAGTCGTTTCCAAACTCAACTCCGGGCTGCACGACGATGCCAATCACACGTTGCCAGGCCGCCGATAAGTCTTTGTGTTCAAAAGCGCGCCGAAAAATTTGCAGAGTCTCATTGAGGTTGTCGACCGTAGTTATGACGGGAGGTTCGCCGGCAGCCAACTCGCCGCCCGGGACTGGCACCTCGGTTCCGATGACATACAGAGGAGCGGCCGCGCTGCGCGGCAAATCCTTCAGTGCTTGCTCAGCAGCCTCGCAAAGCATGGCTGCCCGCTCCGCGACGATGTTTTCGGGGACGATTTTTCCATCACCAACGCATGCCATGCTCGCATCCAGATGGATTTTTCCGTATCCGGCGAGCACACAGGCTCGGACTAGGTCGACAGCCTTTTTCAAAGCGCGACCCGATGCCTCGGCTCTCCACGGAAATGGACCGAGATGATCCCCGCCCAGCAATATTCGATCTTTTGGGAGCCCGATGCGCCGCGCCGCGGAATGAACAAAATCTGCGAACTGGGATGGCGTCTGCCCCGTGTAACCGCCGAGTTGATTTACCTGGCTGGAAGTAGACTCGACAAGAAGCAGGGAATCGTCTTCGAGGGCCTGATGGATCACCGCATCGATGACCCAGGGATGCGCGGAGCAGACCGCGTAGACTCCGCCCTTACCCGAGGCGCGATTGCTCTTCACAATATTTTGCAACTCGGCGCTGGAACTTCGGCGCAGAATCTCCGGGTTTGAATCTCGTTTCTTCAAGAGTCGTCCCTCAAACTCGCGACAGTTTGTTGCGGATAGGTTGATGCGCACATTATGAACTCGGAAGTGCTCGCGCAATCGAATTCTTGACAACGCCTGCAATTAGAAAGTAAAACGAATTAATTCGCAATATTTCGCAATCGCGGCAGCAGCTCCGCGATGTGGGATATGACGAGAGATATCATAAGAGCGAGGTGTGGGAACCCATGATCACGCGCCGGCAAGCTTTGGCTCAAACCTGCTGTGCGTTGCTCGGCCTAGCCCTACCTCGCTGGTGCTCAGCGCAGAACGGTCTTGCCGACAATTCTAGTTCCGCCACGCCCGACGGTTCCCCTGATCTTGAGATCGAAAGTTCGGTTTTGCGGATTGAGTTCGACCGTAGGATGCGCGGCCGCGTAGTTGCCTTGATGGGCCCAGAGCCGAAAATTCTGGCTCCGTTTTCTGCATCGGAAACGCTGACCGGAGTTCGCACATGGAGCGACTTTGCCCTTACTGCGAGCCACCACGAACATGTTACCGACGCGTTCGGTGCGGGCGAGCGACTGTCCTTGACTGGCAAGTCCGGCGACTTGCGCAAGGATGTGTCGGTCACGATTTATTCTGAGTTTCCCTCCTTCGCCATCTTTGAGGTTGCGTATACGAATGAAGGTGCAGCTCCAATTGCAATTCGCAGCTGGGCCAACCATAAATATTCGCTGAGCGCTGTGGGGGCCGCGCACGGACCAGCTTTCTGGTCTTACCAGAGCGGCTCATACGAGAAGCGGCCGGATTGGGTGCTTCCGTTGCGCGCCGGATTCAGTCAGAACAATTTTCTCGGTATGAATGCCAGCGACTATGGCGGTGGTACTCCCGTGATCGATGTGTGGCGCAAAGACCTTGGACTCGCGGTCGGCCACCTTGAGCCTGGGCCGCGGCTTATCTCACTCCCAGTTTCCATGCCCGACGCGAGTCATGCTCATGTGGCGGTCCATGGCACGCACAAGCGAAACCTGGATCCGGGTGAGACTTTCCATACTCTTCGCACTTTTGTGTCGGTGCATCAGGGGGACTACTTTCGCACGCTCGCCGAATATCGCCGCCTGATGGCGCGGCAGGGATTTCAAATGGCTTCTGCGCCCGACAGCGCCTACGGCCCGATCTGGTGTGCGTGGGGCTATGGCCGCTCGGTAAAACTGAAACAGGTTTACGACACGCTGCCGACGGTCAAGAAGATGGGATTCTCGTGGGTCACGCTGGACGATGGCTGGCAGAATAACTACGGCGATTGGAATCTCGACGCCAAGAAGTTTCCGCATGGCGACGCGGACATGAAAGCGCTTGTAGATCGCGTGCATGATGAGGGATTCAAAGCGCAGTTGTGGTGGTCGCCGCTGAGCGCGGTCGCGGCTTCGCAGGTGCTCAAGAATCATCCTGACTTTCTTCTGTTGAATCGCGATGGATCACGGCGGAAGATCTCGTGGTGGAATTCGTTTTATCTTTGCCCGGCTGATAAAGACGTTGTGGAATATCACAAGGCGCTCGTGCGGAAGATCCTCGGCGAGTGGGGATACGACGGGCTGAAACTTGATGGCCAGCACATGAACGCCGTTCCGCCTTGCTACAATCCCGCGCATTATCACAAGCGTCCGGAGGATTCGGTTGAGGCGCTGCCTGATTTCTTCAAGGAGCTTTACGAAACTGCGCGCAGCGTGAAGCCGGATGCGATGGTGGAGTTCTGTCCGTGCGGCACCGGCTACTCGTTCTTCACGATGCCGCAGTTCAATATGTCGGTCGCGTCCGATCCGGAAAGTTCGTTTCAGGTTCGTTCCAAAGGAAAGACGTTGAAGGCGCTGATGGGAGATAACATTCCCTACTTTGGCGATCACGTTGAGTTGAGCGACGGGGCGACTGATTTCGCATCGACTGTTGGCGTGGGCGGAGTTGTTGGAACGCAATTCGTGCTGCCGAATCTGGTCACGAGACACGACAAGTTTGACCTCACGCCACAGCGCGAGAAGGTCTTTGAGAAGTGGCTGACGATTTACAAAGACAAGATGCTGTCGCGAGGCGAGTATTTGGGAGATCTTTACGACATTGGGTTCGATCGTCCGGAGGCGCATGTTATCCGCAAAGGCGGCGAACTTTACTATGCGTTCTTTGCCCGCACGTGGAGCGGGCCGATTGAGTTGCGCGGACTTGAGGACCGCGCCTATCGCGTCGTCGATTATGTGAATGACAAAGATCTCGGAAGCGTACGCGGCCCAAAGGCTACAATTGCCGCGGAGTTCCATCAACATCTGCTCGTCGAGGCTCGGCCCGCGTAAGCGAGGATGAACGAATGCTAAGCGAAGAACGGCAAAGAGCGATCCTCGAGCTACTGCATCGCGACGGGCGCGTGCTGGTCATCGATCTCGCCAGGCAGTTCCATACTTCGCAGGTCACGATCCGCAAAGACCTGGAGATTCTGCATGTCAAAGGCCGCGTTCATCGCACTCATGGGGGAGCGCTGCCAGCGAGCGACGGAGCTCTCGAAGATCCCACGCTGCGAGAAAAGGAAAAGCTGCATCGCAAGGAGAAGTTGCAGATCGCCGCCGCTGCCGCGCGCATGGTGACGGAAGGGCAAGTCGTCATTCTCGATTCCGGCACTACGACCACCGCCATCGCGCGCGCCCTGCGCAACCATCAGCACACCACCATCATTACCAACGCGGTGAACATCGCCGCTGAACTTTCTGGATCCGCGCTGGAAGTGATTCTTACCGGCGGCAGTCTTAGAAAGAACTCGTTTTCTCTGGTCGGTCCCATCGCCGAAGAGACGCTGCACAAATTGCATGCCGACATTCTGTTTCTGGGAGTCGATGGATTCGATGTGCAGTATGGGCTTAGCACTCCTAACCTCTTGGAGTCGAAGGTGAACCGCGCGATGATCGAGATCTCGAAGACGACCGTCGCGGTTTGCGATTCCAGTAAATTTGGGAAGCGCAGCCTTTCGTTGATCGCTCCTACTTCTTCTCTGCATCATGTGATCACCGACTCGAACATTCCCAAGGCGGCTTTGAGCGCGCTGAAAAAGTCCGGAGTTGCGGTCACGATTGCGTGACGCCCTTGCGTCGCAGGAATTTCTCTAGACTCTTCAAGTCGGGCTGGCCGGCTGTGCCTCCTACCTGTTGCGTGGATAGGGCGCCGCAGGCGTTGCCTTCGACCAGGCATCCGTGGAGATTGCGGCCGCAGAGGAAGGCGTGGACGAAGCCTGCCGCGAAGGAGTCTCCGGCGCCGGTTGTGTCTACGGGGCGAACCTTGAACGGCGGCGCGGAGACTACCTGGCCGTCGGCCGCGGCGATGGCTCCGCGGGGGCCTAGCTTGACTACTACGCAGGGCGCTCTTTCGGCTAACTGCTGGAGCGCTTCGCGGACATTTTTCTTCCTCGTGAGATGAAGCGCTTCATCCTGATTGATAAAAAGAATGGTGGCTTCATCGACCACGCGCCAAACGTCGGGGCCCCACGATGACATGGGGTCTGAGTTGGGATCGAACGACGTGGTTAGGCCCAGCTTTCTGGCCCGGCGCAGAATTTGCGGGAAGGCCGGGCGCAGAGCTGTTTGCAGAAAGAAGGAAGTCATGTGCAGGTGGCTGTGTCCGCGCAGGGCTCGCAGATCGAGATCTTTTTGGCGCAGCTCGGAGATTGCTCCGAGGACTGTTACGAGGGCGCGATCTTTGCGCGTGCTTAGCGAAATGGTTACGCCTGTTTTTGACGTGGGAACGGTGGACACATTCTTCGTGGAGATGCCGGCCTTTTGAAGGGCATTCAGGCAGAAACTTCCGTAGTCGTCGTCTCCTACTTTGCTGAAGAAGCTTACGGGATGGCCCAGGCGGGCTGCTCCACAGGCGAAGATTGCGGAGGCGCTGCCTAGGACTGTCTGGAAATCTTCGGCTAGGACTTCTTGGCCCAGGACTGGGGCGGAGGTTAGTCCGCTGGCGATCAGGTCTACGTTCAGTTCGCCGATTACGGCGACTGCGCGCGCTCGTTGCTGCTGCATTTTTTCATTCCGCATGCTTAGCCTGCTGGCTTTCTGCTCAGAGTCCGCCTCGCTTGGCTCGGTGGGACAGCCGAGGCGGCTGTTCCCACATGACTATTGCAGGTGATCCTTAAGGCACAACTGCTAATTTCGGATGTTTGATGCGGTTTCGTTTTGTTGCTATATTTGTTGCTAAACATTTCTATATATTTCGCGATGGCTCACCAGTATATTGCAGTAGGATGCGCGTTAGGAAGGAGTGAGATTGGTTCAGGGGCGCGTAATCGATGGACTTCAGGCCCTACTTGGCGCTAGCGACGCGGAAAAAGACGCGCGGGGTACGCGCTACACTCCGCGGGAAATTCGGCGTCAGCCCGCCTCGTGGCAAACGACTTATTCGATTTGCGCAGAGCGGCGGCCTGAGCTGACGCAGTTCTTGCTGCAGTCGCGGATCGCTGTCGAGGCGGAGAAGGGCGCGGAGCCGTTGCCTCGTCCAACCGTATTTCTTGTGGGTGCAGGGACATCCGATTATGTGGGCCAGGCTCTCGCTCCCTTGCTGCGCAGGTTGTGGGGATGCGAGGTGTGGGCCGTTCCAAGCACCGATCTGCTGACGAACTTCGACGACCTTGTTTTTCGGGACCGGCCCTATCTCTGGATTTCGTTTTCGCGTTCGGGTGAGAGTTCCGAGGGATTGGCCGTCCTCGATGCCGCACTCGAGAAACATCCTAACGTGCGGCACCTGCTGGTGACTTGTAACGCGTCCGGCCAGATGGCTGCGGTTTGTGAAAAGGCTCCTGACCGCGCTTTCGTGCTGGCTCTCGACGACTCCGCCAATGACCGCGGGTTGGCGATGACGAGTTCTTTCACAAATATGGTCGTCGCCGGACACTGCATTGCGCACACGTTTACTCCCGCTGATTACGATGAGCAATTTTCTTTGTTGCGGAGCGCGGGAGAACGCTTCCTGGAATGTGCGCAGGAAAGTGCCGCAACGATTGCGCAGGAAGATTTCACGAAGGCATGTTTTGTAGGTTCGGGAGTACTGCGGGCAGTGGCGAGGGAATCCGCGCTGAAGGTGCTGGAACTGACGGCGGGTAATATCCAGGCAATGTCGGAATCCGCTCTGGGCCTGCGGCACGGACCGATGTCAGCGCTGGACGGAAATACGCTCTTCGTGAGCTTTCTTTCGCAGGATCGGCGGCGGCGGAGTTATGAACTCGATTTGCTGGAGGAAGTGCACAGGAAGCGACTTGGGAGGGTGCGCGTCGTGGTGACGCCGGAATCCACCGAGCGGCTCGACTCGACCGCGGATCATGTTCTTTCGTTGGATGCGCCGGGAAGTTTGCGGGAACATTCGCAGGAGCTCGGCGACGAATACCGCGCACCGATCGACGTGATGCTGGCCCAGTTGGTGGGATTGTTCTGTTCGCTGCGGCTGGGGCTGAAGCCGGATAGTCCGAGTCCGAATGGCGCGATCAGCCGCGTGGTGTCGCATGTGAATATTTACTGAAGATTTACGCTTGTGCGAACAGCACTCGACGAACATTACTTGCCAAATGGTATTTGCCTACCAACGACGCGACGACGTTGCAGCTACTCCGACTCACCGTTTACAATCTCAAGTAACGTTCTGACGGATGTAAACCATCCCGAGTTTCGCAAACGTAGCCGCGCGGTGGTCAGGGTGCGGTACCTATGTCGGGATTCCTTTCAAGCAGTTGCTAAAATGTGGCGGCGTAGCTCAGGTGGCTAGAGCGACGGTCTCATAATCCGTAGGTCCGTGGTTCGAGTCCACGCGCCGCCACCAATCTCCACAACAACTTGCAGGCCGATGGATCTTTTCGAAGCCTGTTTCTGGATGGGTTCCGAATTACTAACGAATTGGGGCTTAATCGCCGGCTAGGCGCGCTGCTTGCGTCATGAGATAATTTCGTTCCGGAATGCTCGTCGTTGCGGCGGCTGCGATTCGGTAGTGTTTGATGGCAGCTTCGTGATCTCCCGTTTGTTCCAGCAGGTGGGCACGAACCGCGGCGAGACGATAGTGAGTGGCGAGGCGCGGGTCGGTGTCGAGCGCCGTCAGCAGTTGCAGTCCCTCGGCTGGGCCATGCACCATGGCGGCTGCGATTGCGTGATTCAGAGTGACCATTGGACCAGGAGAGACTCGTTTCAATAACTCGTAGAGAGCGAGAATCTGTGGCCAGTCTGTGTCCTCGGCACGCCTGGCCTCGTCGTGAACGGCGGCGATTGCTGCCTGAAGTTGATACAGTCCGACCGCCCCTTTCGCCAGCGCGGAGGTGAGAAGCCCAGTGCCTTCGGAAATCTCCACGCGATCCCACAAACTTCGATCTTGTTTATCCAGGGGGATGAGTTCTTCGTCGGGCCCGGTGCGAGCTGCACGCCGAGCGTCGGTTAGCAGCATGAGCGCGAGAAGACCTGCGACCTCGGCATTGTCGGGAATTAGCGTTCTCGCGTTACGCATCAGGCGAATCGCTTCCCGTGACAGGTCGAATCGTTGCAGATGCGAACCGATGCTGCTGGTGTATCCCTCGTTGAAGATGAGGTAGAGGGTGTGCAGAACTGCGGGCAGCTGTTCAGCGCGCTCGTGCCGGTGGGGAAGACGGAACGGCGTGCCTGAAGTTTTGATGGTTTGCTTCGCGCGGCTGATTCGCTGCGCCATCGTGGCTTCCGGCACCAGAAAGGCGTTGGCGATTTCAGCCGTGGTCAAACCGCCAACCGCCCGCAACGTCAGCGCGATTGCCGAGGACGGAGTGAGCGAGGGATGGCAGCACATGAACAACAAAATCAGAGTGTCGTCGGGATCCATGTCGGCCTCGATCTCGAGAGGCGATGCCACGATTTCTTTTTCAGCGGCGACTGCCGTTTCTCGTTCGCGGCGGGCAATTTCGCTGCGCGCCTGGTCCGTCATGCGGCGGCACGCCACCTGAATCAGCCAGCCTCGAGGATTTTCGGGAACTCCCTGCTGCGGCCATTGGCTGAAAGCGGCGATCATCGCTTCCTGCACCGCATCTTCGGCCGCGGAAAAATCGCGGAAGCGGCGCGCGACGGCGCCGAGCACCTGCGGCGCAAGTTCGCGCAACAAGTGCTCGGACGTCGCATCCCACGTCTTCGTCATCGGCACTCCGGTCATCGGCACTCCGTTAGAGCATTTCCGGCGGCGGTCCGCTCATAATCGGGCGTACTTCAATCGGCATGTTCAACGGCGCACCGCCGGGGCCGGGCGCGGCCGACATCTTCGCGGCAATCTCATAGGCTCGCTGTGAACTGTCGACATCGATGATCCAGAAGCCGGCCAGAAATTCTTTGGACTCCGGAAACACGCCGTCTGTCACGGGCCGGCCGTCTTTGCCAGCCCGCACCTGCTTCGCCTGATCAGGAAACGACAGACCTTCCGCCGACACTAGTTCCCCACGCTCATGCAGTTCTTTATTGGCAGCTATCATGAAGGCAATATGTGCCTGAAGATCCTTCCGCGGCCATTCTGGCACGCCGTGCCCACTCTTCATTGTGTTCATCATCAAAATGTATTTCATCATCTCGCTCCTTTATTTTATTAGGCGCCCACTTCCGGTGCCTTCAGGTGGAAGTCGTAGCCAGCACTCCGTTCTCGACATTCGTCAATCAAGATTTGGCTTCATAGGTTGCGAACTGCCGCACCTCAATCGGCATGTTTCCAGATGCGGAGGAGATCCGTCCCGCGATGGCGTACGCGCGCTCGGCGTTCGGAACGTCGACGATCCAGTAGCCCAGCAGAAATTCCTTCGATTCGGGGAAGATGCCGTCGGTGACGGGGACGCCGTCCTTTTCGCCGCGCACGACCTTGGCTTCTTTCGGTTGGGCTAAACCTTGGGTGGCGACAAATTCTCCGGACTCGGTTAGATCTTGGTTGATGCGATGCAGAACTGCCATGTGCGCCTGAATATTTTGTTTCGGCCGGGCGCGATATCCCTCAACGCCGGCATTCGTTCCTGACATCAGCAAAATGTATTTCATGCTTTCTGCTCCTGTGCTGGTTTTATTTTCCTTCTACTTCGCCTGGGTATGAAACATCCATCGGACGCCGAACTGGTCGTTGAGTGCTCCGTACATGCCAAAGAATTGCTGGCTCAGAGGATCTGTGACCTCGCCTCCCTGGGAAAGTTTTTCGAATAGAGACTTTAATTCCTGAGTTGTGCCTCCGCTGAGAAAGAGACAAGCCGTGTTGCCACGAACCGGCGTGCGATCAGGCCGCAGCCAGTCCGATGCCGAAATATCCGCGCCGCTAGCTGTCAGCCGGGCATTCAGAATTTTGTCGTGTTGGGAGGCTGGAATTCGATTTTTCTCGGGAGTGTCTTTCACCGCAGTCAGAATCAGCTCTCCGCCGAAGCACGATTTGTAAAACTCCATTGCTTGCCGGCAATTGCCTTCGAACAGCAGGTATGGGGTTAGGGTTGTCATTTTTTGTCTCCTTGTTTGTTGCCGCGCCTGCGATCTGCGCTTTCATCCTGTAGTCGGAGCTGTCCAGCCATTCTCTACATTTTCTTTAGAAACATTTCATGGGGCAAAAATCGCCGCCCGATGTAGATTTAGGAACGGCAGAACCGACATCGCAGTGGAGGCGAGAAAGTGAAAACCGATGAAATGGTAGTGGACGTTAGCCAGGACTGGGTGCTGGCCTGCAATGTGCAAGAGGCGTTTATGCAGGCGCCGCATACGGCTAGCGCTTCGTTAGACTATAGCGCCCGCTGTCGTCAGGTCCGGGCACTCGGCGGCGATTGCTACAATTTCATCCCCCTGAAACAGGACGGCCTAGGCTTGGTCGTTGGAGACGCGTCGGGCAAGGGCCTGGCCGGTGCGCTCATGATCGCCAACGTGCAATCCTCCCTCAGAACGGCGGCATTGTTTACGGGAGATGACTTGGCCGCTCTACTGAAGGTAGTGAATGGGCAGACGTGCGTTTCGTTCGCCGAAGGCCGGTATGCGACGTTGTTCTACGGAGTGTTCGACGGCTCGACCTGCACTCTGCGGTATGTGAATGCCGGACATAATCCGCCGATCGTCATTCGGCAGGACGGTTCAACGCACTGGCTGGAGACAGGCGGCGCCCCGGTGGGATTGTTCGCAGATTCGGAGTATCGGGAGGGCACCGTAAGACTCGAAACCGGTCATTTGCTAATCGCCTTTACTGATGGACTTATTGAAGCGGAAAATCAGGACGGTCAGGAATGGGGAGTTGAAGGCTTAGTGAAAGCAGCGGCTAGCGGAGCGCAATGCATTCAAGGCGCTGGAGATCTCGTTAATTCAATCTTCAGCACCATGGATGACTTCTGCCAGGGACGCCAAACCGACGATGCAACCTTGGCGGTGATACGGGTTGGCCCGCGGGCCCTCTGAACATTGGGTTAGAGAGGACTCTCTGACGAGCCGATTCTCAGCTCTGTGCACGGCGTTCGCGCGTCGCAGCGCCTTTGGCGGCGGCCGCTCCCCTATTCTTTTGGGGATGAACGCCCAAGTCGTGCCAGGACGTTTCCGCAAGGTTGACGCCGAAATAGCCTGCGGCCTTCTCGATGTTTGCGAAAGCCAAAGCGCGGTCGGCATCGGAGACGTCGATGACTTGATCGAACCGCGCAACGGCGTTGCGCACATGTTGTGCGTCGGTCATTGGTTCTTTACGCTGCTTCGGAAACGCGTAGACGCTGTCGGGAAGGTCACTCTGCGTGGTCAACGTTCCGTGTTTCTCGTGGGATTTCCAAGTTGCTTCCGGCATTTCTTTGCCATCCTTTCTTTCAATTGTCGTATGGTCCAGAAAACAGAACTAATTCAGCAACGATTCCCAGTTGGCCGGCACCCTGCCTGCGGGTCCAGGTACGGGCTGACTGGCGGGATGAGAATGCGGCGGAGGCAACTCCCCGCCCCTGACCATTCCCTTCTTCTCGTAATCGTAGAACCAATCCTCGCCCGGCTCAAAGCTGGCGATGATCTGATGACCTGTGGCTGCCGCGTGCTTGGACGCATGCTGGCTCGGAGAACTGTCACAGCATCCGATGTGCCCACACTCCGCACAGCGGCGGAGATGAAACCACCAACTTTTCGGTGACGCCAGGCATTCGACACATCCGTCGCCGCTTGGCTTCGAAGCGGGATTAATTCCGGGACGATCTTTTTTCATTTTCGATTTTCCTCTCGATGTTTTATGTGAAGCGACGAGTTCACGCTACCAGCAAAATTTTACCGCTGCTGCCCTTTTCTGCCGCTGCCTGGGCCTCGGCCGCTTCGCTGAGTGGCAGCTTCTGGCTGATCGGGATTATCAGCTTGCCATCTCGTACAGCTTCGGCCATGAACTCGAGTGTTTTCCTGTCGAAATGCGAGAACACGTGCGTTACCTTCACAGATGGATATGTCGCGGCGTTCTGCGGCGCCTCGACAACAGATGCATACACTCCTCCCGGCTTGACCCTGGCGATCAGCTTCTCGGCGAGTTTTCCGCCGACCGTATCAGCCACTGCATCGAGCGGCGGAAGATTCGCAATCTCGGTGTCGTCGTCGGTTGCGACCACCTGGTCCGCGCCCACGGTCTTCGCGTCGTCTGTCTGCATCTGCTTCTTTAGAACACCCGCGATTACAGTCGCCCCGCGTTGCTTCGCGGTGAATGCCGCTGAACGCCCGACACTTCCTACAGCACCTACGACCAAAACCGTCTGGCCTGCTTTGATCTCCGTAGCGGCCATGAGTTGGTTGCCGGTCACCGTGACCAGCGGCAGCGCGGCCGCCTGGATCAAATCGAGCCCCTTGGGAACTTTCGCCAGAGCCGCAGCTTTTACGACGCAAAGCTCGGCGTAAGTGTTATCCGCCATCGCGAACACCTGGTCGCCAACCGAAAAGTCCTCTACCCGAGATTCAACTTTCGCTACGGTCCCCGCGATGTCGACCCCTATGAGGCTTGGGAAGTGCATGGGATAAAAATCTTTCGTTAACCCAGCGCGCCGTTTGTAGTCGATGGGATTCACGCTGCTGGCGGCGACGCGCACCAGCACTTCGCCGGGTCCCGGAACCGGGTCAGGGTATTGCTCGAACTTGAGTACTTCTGGACCACCATATTGGTGGACGACGATTGCGTTCATAATTCACCTCCAAGTTGGAAGACAAGCCTTAAAGAACAGTTGGATGTAGAAAGCCGCGATTGGTCGCACAGTTCACTTTTCGACTGAACGCTTGCGGAAGGCGACGCGCGTTCCCAGTTCCGCATCATCCGCTATTTAGCACGAACCGTGGTGAAGAATCTATTGGACGATGGTATCGGCTGACACTTTTTGCGATCGGTGTGGCGACAAAGTGGTGTGCCAATCCGAATTCCTAAGTCTTTTCATAATCCCGTAGCATCACAGGTTTATGCTTTAAGCAGGTCATCCTCAAAGATGGCGAATTGGAGTTTCCGGAGAACCGAATGGCTGGCGCAACTGAGGTTTCGGCTGAAATCCTGACGCCGCTCAGCGCTGATGAGTTGAGAAAGATCGACGCTTACTGGCATGCCTGCAATTATTTAGCGGCTGGAATGATCTATCTTCGCGCGAATCCTCTGCTGCGCGAGCCCTTGAAGCCGGAGCACATCAAGAATCGGCTGCTTGGCCATTGGGGATCAGATCCAGGACAGTCTTTGATCTGGATTCACCTGAACCGTCTGATTAAGAAATACGACCTGAATGTGATGTACATCGCGGGCCCGGGCCACGGCGCGCCGGCAACTTTGGCCAACTGCTACCTTGAAGGCTACTACTCCGAGATTTATCCCGATAAGAGTCGCGATGAAGCTGGCCTGCTCAAGTTCTTTCAGCAGTTTTCGTTTCCCGGCGGGATCGGCTCGCACTGTACGCCGGAAACACCCGGCTCGATTCACGAAGGCGGCGAACTGGGCTATTCCATCTCGCATGCGTACGGAGCGGCATTCGACAATCCTGATCTCATCGTTGCTGTCGCGGTAGGAGACGGCGAAGCCGAGACCGGTCCGCTTGCAACAGCCTGGCACTCGAATAAATTCCTGAATCCCATTCGCGATGGAGCTGTGCTGCCCGTGCTGCATCTCAACGGCTACAAGATCGCGAATCCCACGATCCTGGCGCGCATCCCGCATGAAGAATTGGAAGCGCTTCTGATCGGATACGGGCACAAACCTTATTTCGTCGAGGGCGACGACCCGCTTGCCATGCATCAGCAAATGGCTTCGACCCTCGAGCAATGCGTTCTGGAAATTCGCTCGATTCAGCAGCGCGCCCGCTCCACCGGCGATGCTACGCGGCCGCGCTGGCCCATGATCGTACTTCGCTCTCCCAAGGGATGGACTGGACCGAAAGTTGTGAACGGCCACAAAGTCGAGGGATCGTGGCGGGCGCATCAGATTCCCGTGTCCGACCCAGCGACGAATAAGAAAGATCTGACGCTTGTCGAAGACTGGTTGCGCAGTTACAAGCCCGAAGAATTATTCGACGCCAACGGTACGCTCGTTCCCGAACTGCAGGAGCTTGCGCCTTTAGGTCCACGGCGCATCTCCGCCAATCCGCACGCCAACGGCGGAGTGCTGCGAAGAGAACTCGAACTGCCAGACTTTCGCGACTACGCGGTCGAAGTCAAAGCGCCGGGTGGAATTTACGCGCAGCCCACCGATGTGCTCGCGCACTTTCTCGCCGAGGTAATGCGCCGTAACATGAGTTCCTTCCGTGTGTTTGGACCCGATGAGACTGCGTCCAACAGGCTCACAGCCATCTATGCCGCCTCGAAGAAAACCTGGTTGGCCGAATTCAGGCCGGATGACGCCGACGGTGGCGAACTCGATATCGCCGGGCGCGTGATGGAAATGTTGAGCGAGCACACGCTGCAAGGATGGTTTGAAGGCTACGTTCTGACGGGCCGCCACGGCCTCTTTTCAAGTTATGAAGCTTTCATTCACGTCATTGATTCCATGTTCAACCAGCACGCCAAATGGCTGGAGAAATCCAAGAAAGAACTCGATTGGCGGGCGCCTGTGCCGTCGATCAACCTCCTCATTACTTCTCTGGTGTGGCGGCAGGATCACAACGGCTTCACGCATCAAGACCCCGGATTTCTTGACGTAGTCACCAACAAGAGTCCCGATGTCGTGCGAATTTATTTACCGCCGGACGCGAACTGCCTGCTCAGCGTGACGGACCACTGCCTTCGGTCGCGCGATTACGTCAACGTAATCGTCGCGGATAAGCAGGAGCATTTGCAGTACCTCAACATGGAAGATGCGGTCACGCATTGCACCAAGGGCATTGGCATCTGGGACTGGGCGTCGAGCGACGACGGTGAAGAGCCTGACATAGTGATGGCCTGTGCCGGCGACATCCCGACGATGGAGTCGCTGGCGGCGGTCGCAATCTTGAAAGCACACTTCGCCGATTTGAAGATACGATTCGTCAACGTTGTGGATCTTTTCCGCCTCATGCCGGCGACTGAGCATCCGCATGGACTCTCGGATCGCGATTTCGATTCGCTCTTCACCGCCGACAAGCCGGTCATCTTCAACTTCCATTCCTATCCTTCGCTCATTCACAAGCTAAGTTACCGGCGCAAGAATCACGACAACTTCCATGTGCGCGGATACAAGGAAAAGGGCAGCATCAACACACCGCTCGAACTCGCGATTCTGAATCAGATCGACCGCTTTAATCTGGCGATTGACGTCATCGATCGTGTCCCGCGTCTGCGCTCCGTCGGCGCGCACGTCAAGGAATGGCTGAAGGGCCAGATCATCGAGAGCATTCACTACGCTCACACCGAAGGCATCGACAAAGAAGAAATTCGAAAGTGGAAGTGGCCCGGATAGCGATGGCAAGAAAAACGAAAGGCATGGCGAACCAGTTACGGGAGCACGACGGACCCATCCTGGCGCTCAACAGTGGCTCGTCTTCACTGAAATTCGGCATCTACCGGCGCAGTGTGACGGACCTTGGGGTGACGGATGAAGAGCCTCTGCTGACTGGCAGCGCCGATGGCATTGGACGTGACAGTGGATCCCTGCGCATTCTTTCCTCGGATGGAAAACCGCTCGTGGAGCGCGACTGCGTTCACGAGTCGCAGAGCGATGCGCTCAATACTCTGGCTGGGGCAATACGAGAACACAGTGACGACGCACCGGTCGCCGTGGGTCATCGCGTAGTGCATGGCGGCCCCAATCTCCGCACACACCAAATCATTACCCCGCAGGTTCTCGATCAACTGCGTTCGGCAACACACTTTGCGCCTTTGCATATTCCTCAGGCTCTGTCGCTGATCGCAGCCGCTCAATCAATTTTTCCTGCGGCTGCACAATTCGCCTGCTTCGACGATGCTTTTCACCAGACGATCCCGGAGGTAGCTTCGCATTTTCCGCTTCCGCAGCGCTATTCCGACGAAGGCATTCGCCGTTATGGTTTCCATGGAATTTCTTACGAATCGCTGGTGCATCACTTCGGCGCAAAGCTCCCCGAGCGAGCCATCTTCGCGCACCTGGGCAACGGATCGAGCCTGTGTGCGCTCCATAACGGGATGTCGATCGATACCACGATGGGTCTCACGCCTACTGGCGGCATTCCGATGGGGACGCGCTCTGGAGATCTCGACCCCGGCGTCATCGTCTATTTGTTGCGTAATGAGAAGCTCGATGCCGACAGCCTGGAGAATCTGCTCAATCATCAATGCGGCCTTTTCGCGCTCTCATCCGGCGAGAGCGATGTGAAAACGCTGGAAGAACATGTGCAAGCTGGAGACCCAAACGCCCGGCTTGCGCTGGACATCTTTGCCGTTGCAGTACGAAAAACAATCGGCGCCTACATGGCGCTGCTCGGCGGCGTTGACCTGCTTGTTTTCACCGGCGGAATCGGAGAGCACGGCAGCCACATTCGATCTGCGGCAACCGACGGACTCGATTCTCTTGGGTTGACTCCAGACAAGATTCAAGTTGTCTCGACACAGGAAGAGCAACAGATCGCGCGCCGCTGCCGCGAGATGATGAACTTTTCCCGCTAAATGCTCGTATGCTGTTCCCAGCGAACCGCGGGTGTCACGCTGGATCTCTAAGAAGATTTGTGAGGAAACAGGAGGAGTTCAATCATGCGTTCTGATATTGTGCCCGGAGGAATTTTCCCCGACTACGAACTGCCCGATCACACGGACAAATTGCAAAAGCTCAGTGAGATACAGGGCGATGATCCGCTGATCCTTACGCTGGCGCGCGGCCACTATTGCCCAAAGGAGCATCAGCAGCATTTGGAGATCGCCGCGTTCTACCCGAAGATCGCGGTGGCATACACCCAGATCGCCACGATCGCCACCGACGATCACCACACACTTCAGGAATTTCGCGCGTCGGTCGGAGCCCAGTGGCCATTCCTTTCCGACCCCAAGCGAAAGGTTCAGAAGGATCTCGACATCGCGGAATATACAGACCCCGAGCACAATCCGATGATCCCGTATACGCTCGTGCTCAAGCCAGGCCTTGTGATTCACAGCATCTACAACGGCTACTGGTTCTGGGGACGTCCATCGATCAGCGATCTTTGGAGCGATCTGCGCGCCGTGACGCGTGAAATCCGCCCCGACTGGGATCTAAGTGCCCCTGGATTGCGCCAAGCATGGAATGCGGGTGATCTCTCGCGTTTCCACGGGTGGAACAAAAAAAAGAAGACTAAAGTGAGACATGCCTCGAAGGGGCGGAAGAAATAGTGGTGGCATTGTGATACTGGACGGGGAATTGGTTTCAGCGAGGATTTGACGCGAGCGTGGCAGATTACACCAAGCTGTTACCACTCGCCGGAGGTGAGATAGTCGTTAATCGACTTTGCGGCGCGCCGTCCAGCGCCCATGGCCAGGATCACGGTCGCACTCCCGGTGACGATGTCGCCGCCGGCAAAAACGCCTTTCCGCGAGGTGCGCTGCGTTGCGGCGTCCGCCTGAATGTAGTTGCGCTTATTCGTATTCAGACCGGGCGTGGTGCTCTGCACAATCGGATTCGCACTCGTCCCGATCACGATGACCGCGACGGACAGAGGAATTTCGTATTCGGAGCCTTCAATCGGAACTGGACGACGTCTACCGGAAGCATCGGGTTCGCCGAGCGCCATCTTCTGACAGCGCGCGCCGGCCAGCCATCCCTTGCCGTCGTCGAGAAACTCTATCGGTGCCGTGAGCACTTGAAATTCGATTCCTTCCTGCTGCGCGTGTTTCACTTCTTCTTTGCGCGCCGGCATCTCGGCCTCGCTACGGCGGTAGAGAACGAACGCCTTTCCCGCGCCCAGTCGCAACGCCGATCGGATCGAATCCAGCGCAGTGTTTCCACCACCGATCACAGCCACATTCTTGCCGCGGAAATCCACGATGGGCGCATCGTACTTCGGGAACTCGTAGGCATGCATGAGGTTGATGCGGGTCAAGAATTCGTTCGCGGAGTAGACTCCGTTCAGATGTTCGCCGGGAATGCCCATGAACTGCGGCAGTCCCGCGCGGTGCCGATGAACACCGCGTCATAACCTTCCTCGTTCATCAGTTCGTCGATGGTGACGGTGCGTCCCACGACTACGTTGGTTTCGAACTCCACGCCCATGGCGCGCATGTAATCGATCTGCTCGCGGATGATTTGCTTGGGTAGGCGAAACTCCGGAATGCCATAGACCAAAACTCCGCCCGGAGTGTGCAGCGCCTCGAACACGTGAACTTGATGTCCCTTCTGCACGAGATCGCCCGCAGCGGTCAGGCCAGAAGGCCCGCTGCCCACGATGGCAACTTTCTTGCCAGTCGGTGCGGCCTTGGGCAGATTGCTGATATCGAGGTGGCGTTGCTCGTAGTCGGCAACGAAACGCTCTAGATATCCGATGCCGAGCGGTTGAACTTTCTTTCCCATCAGACATCCGCCTTCACAGTGATCTTCCTGCGGGCAGACGCGGCCAGTAATAGCAGGCAATACGTTGTCCTCGCGAATCTTGGCCGCCGCGCCCAGGTAGTCGCCGGCGACAATCAGCGCGACGAAGTCTTTCACTTTAACGCCGACAGGACAGTCATTGGTGCAGGCTGGCTTGGCGCATTCCAGGCAGCGCAAAGCTTCCTGCTGTGCCAGTTCTTCGGAGTAGCCCAGGTTAACCTCGGTGAAATTATGGGCGCGTTCTTCCGCACATTGCTCCAGCATGTGTTGCCGGGGAATTTTCATCCGCTGTTTGAGCGGCAGAACATTTAACAAAGAAGACTTCGTTGGCTGGGTCACCGGCCACCTCCATGCAGGGCGCATGTAGTTCTTTCCTGGGCAGGCACGGCATCGAGTAGTAACTTCTCGCGCTGAAATTCCTGCATCGACTTCTGCTCCGCCGCCCGGTACATCGAATTGCGCTGCACCAGCACGGAGAAATCCACGCGGTGCCCGTCGAACTCAGGACCGTCCACGCAGGCGAATTCGCTCTTTCCGTCGACCAGCACGCGGCAGCCGCCGCACATGCCGGTACCATCAATCATGATCGGATTGAGGCTGACGACGGTGCGGATGCGCTCTTTCCGCGTCATCTCCGCCACCGCTCGCATCATTGGGATGGGGCCAATGGCAAGAACCAAGTCAATGCGCGTGCCATTCTCGATTAACTGCCGCAGCTTGTCGGTGACGAAGCCTTTGTCGGCATAGGTGCCGTCATCTGTCGTGATCATCAGTGCATCGCTGACCTCGCGCAGTTCACGCTCCAGAATTACCAGTTCCTTGTTGCGCGCCCCGACGATGGAGATCACGCGATTCCCGGCCCGCTTCAGCGCCGCCGCCGTGGGATATGCCATTGCCGTGCCCACCCCGCCGCCCATCACCACCACAGTCCCAAAGTTTTCTATCTCTGATGGTTTCCCCAGCGGACCCACCACATCCAGAATGCTGTCGCCGGTGTTCAACGAATTGAGAAGATTGGTGGTCTTACCGGCGGACTGAACGACAATGCCGATCGTGCCGCGCTCGGCATCGGAGTGTTCAATCGTAATCGGAATGCGTTCGCCCTGTTCGTTTAACCTAAGGATTACGAACTGCCCGGCTTCTGCTTGCGTGCAATGCGTGGCGCCTCGATCACGAACCGCTTGATGCCCGGTGCCAGAAATTCAGCGTGCAGAATTTTGAACATGTTTCCCCATGCCTGCCAAAGTGTTTGGTCGTAAAGGCTTATTGTCGGTGACGCGAAGCCACGCGGCTGTGACATTGGTCACAGCTGAGTAGGAGCAAGATCACCGAGAGCAGCGGCTAGTCCAGGTTTGTGGTCGCCATCCGCTGACACGGGAAGTACTCAAAAAGTTGTATCGAAATCAGTAATGTGAGGCATTACTGAAGTTTCCGGCAAGCCTTACAAATCATTGTTACTAAAGCTGTTAGCTGGCTATCCTTATACAGCGGGAGTTCGCGCGCTGGGCCCAGGTCAGCGTGGCGTAATTCTTCTGTTTGCGGATATATGTCCACTAGCGCGCAGTCGTGGAAGGGCTTGTCTTCGGGCGCCAAGGTGTTTGTCGCCTTGGTGATTGCCGCTGGTATGGCGTCGCTGTTACGGGGCGCGATCCACCAGGAGAGCAAGAACATCGCGGAGTTCATCTGCTACCTGGGCATCGCAATTTTGGCGTCGCGGCTGCGCGTGACTCTGCCCGGCATCACGGGCACGCTCTCGGTGAACTTCCTGTTTATCCTGGTGGGCGTTGCGGAGCTGAGCTACTCAGAAGCGATTACGCTGGGCGCAATCTCAATGCTGGCGCAGTGTTGGTCCGCGAAACGCCCCGGAGCGATTCAGTTGACGTTCAACGTTTGCGCGGGCTCGCTTTCGACCGCCGCGGCTTACCTGGTGTATCACAGCTTTCTTGTGAACGAGCTGATCGTAAACCGCCCTCTGATTCTTTGCCTGGCAGCCTCGGTTTATTTCATTGTTAACGCGGGTTCCATCGCGATTGTGATTTCGTTCAGCGAAGGCAAACCGCTTCGCCGCATTCTGGTCGATTGTTATTTCTGGTCTTTCCCTTATTACCTGCTCGGAGCCGGCATTGCAGGCGCGATTGCCTGGTTCAACCACGCATTCAACTGGGAAACTTCACTGTTGTTCGTTCCCGCGATTTACCTCATCTACCGTTCCTATCGTTTGTATCTCGGGAAACTTGAGGACGAGAAGCGGCATGTCGAAGAGATGGCTGATCTGCATCTGAGAACCATCGAGGCTTTGGCGCTGGCCATTGAGGCAAAAGACCAGACGACGCACGATCACTTGCAGCGAGTTCGCATTTATGCCATCGAGGTAGCGAAAGAATTGGGCATGAAGGGAAGTGACCTCGAGGCCCTGCATGCGGCCGCGCTGTTGCACGACATCGGCAAGCTCGCAGTGCCCGAACACATCATCGCGAAACCTGGCCGGCTCACGCCGGAAGAGTTCGAGAAGATGAAGATTCACACCGTGGTGGGAGCGGAAATTCTGGAACGAGTCCGCTTCCCGTATCCGGTGGTGCCGATCGTGCGCGCGCACCATGAAAAATGGGATGGATCGGGTTATCCCTACGGATTGAAAGGCGCGGAGATTCCCATCGGGGCGCGCATTCTCTCCGCCGTCGACTACCTCGATGCGTTGGCTTCAGACCGGCAATACCGCCGCGCGATGCCGCTCGATGAAGTAATGAAGAACTTAGTGGGAGAGTCGGGCAAAGCATTTGATCCGAAGGTGGTGGAGGTTCTGCAGAAGCGTTACCGCAGTCTCGAAAACCTGGCCGTGGCGCAGTCGGTGGCAACGCCCGCGCTGCCGGCAGAACTGAAAGTAACACGCGGTCCGTCGCCAGATGCGGGATTTGAGAATTCGAGAGTCTCGGATGCGCCCGGGCGCGAAGCGACTTTTCTGTCGTCGATTGCGGCGGCGCGTCAGGAAGCTCAGTCACTGTTCGAGTTGAGTCAGGATCTCGGAGCGTCGTTGAGCCTGGGTGAAACGCTTTCTGTCTTCTCCGTGAAACTGCGACCGATGGTTCCCTATGACGCCATCGCGATTTACATTCTGCGCGACGGCATTTTGTTCCCCGAATATGTGAATGGCGACAACTATCGCCTGTTCTCGTCGTTGCGAATTCCCTTTGGTGACGGGCTTTCGGGATGGGTGGCGCAGAATAAGAAGCCCATTGTGAACGGAAACCCTTCGGTCGAGCCGGGCTATCTGAACGATCCCGATAAATTCAGCACGTTGCGATCGGCGCTGGCCTTGCCTCTCGAAGGTGTTTCCGGTGTGATCGGAGTTCTCGCGCTCTACCGCGCCGAGAAAGATGCATTCACATCCGATCATTTGCGCATTCTTCTGGCGGTGAGCGGCAAGATGGCCCTCGCCATTGAAAACGCTCTGAAGTTTCAGCAGGCGGAAAACTCTGCCACCACCGATTACCTTACCGGCCTGCCGAATGCCCGGTCGCTGTTTCTGCAGCTCGACCGCGAACTGGCCCGCTGCAAGCGCGATAATCTTTCGCTCACCCTGATGGTCTGCGACATGAACGGATTCAAGAAGATCAACGACCGCTTCGGGCACCTGGAAGGGAATCGCGTCTTGCGACTGTTTGCCCAGGCGCTGAAAGATAGCTGCCGCGAGTACGACTACGTTGCGCGCATGGGCGGAGATGAATTTGTGGTGATTGCTGCCGGCCTGGCTGCGGGCGATGCGGCCAAGAGGGTGGAGCAGTTGCGTCCTCTGGCGCGGCAGGCGGGGTTCGATGTTTGCGGAGAAGAAATTCTTTCTCTGAGCGTAGGCATCGCCGCGTCTCCCGAGGACGGCAGCGACGCCGAGCAGCTTCTTGCCCAAGCCGACCGCCGTATGTACATCGAGAAAGAAAAACAGCCCTCGCGCAAAGATCAGCGGCTGCATGCGCGCATGAACTGCCGGCTCACCATCGAACTGCATCCTCAGGCGGGCGGCGGACCGATCTTCGGTAATCTGATCGACATCAGCCTGGGCGGTTGCTATGTCGAGACCAGCGTAATTCTGACTCCGGGATCTGACATCAAGCTGGTCTTTTCTCTGGATAACACCGGGCCGAATGCCGCGGGCGCTCTGAGCGCGGAAGGAACGGTTGCCAGAATTCATCCTGGATCGGGCGTGGCAGTGCAGTTCAAGGAGATGAGCCGCGACTCGCGCGAAAAGATGCACCGCATTCTAGAATTCGTTCAGAGTACAACCACGGCCTACAACGAGCGCTACATGCAGAATATCCGGCGCTAAAGAACAGTAGTCAGGGGTCAGTAATCAGGGGCCAGTGGTATTAGTGGTATCAGTGGTCAGCGTTTGTCAGCGTTCAATGACCAGCCGAAGCCAGTTGTTTTGCTGACCCCTGACCCCTAACCCCTGACCCCTGCTCTTGAAGCCTGCTGCCGCCGCCCTTACACTTAGAGAATGCACGTGCACGTTCATGGCGCAGGCAGTCCCAAGCGTGTGCTTAAAATCTCGCTGGGCGTGACACTTGCCTACATCGTGCTGCTGGTGGTTGCCGGTATTCGTGCTCATTCGCTGGCGCTGCTCTCTGAAGCTGGACACAATCTCTCGGACTTTCTCGCGTTAGCGCTGTCTCTGGTCGCAGTGTATTTGCAGTCGCGTCCCGCCAGTTCTACCAAGACCTACGGCTACCATCGCGCGGGAGTGCTGGCCGCGCTGGTCAACGCCGTGTCGCTGGTTGCGGTTGCATTCTTCATCTTCTACGAGGCGTTTCGCCGCCTGCAGCATCCCGAGCACGTTCAGGCGACGGTGATGATGTGGGTCGCCGCTACGGGCGTAGTGATGAACGGAGTGATCGCGCTGCTGCTCTACCGCTCCAGCGGCGGGGCTGGACACGACGTGAACATTCGCAGCGCGCTGATGCATGAAGTGGGCGACACACTTTCAACCGCCGCCGTTATTGCAGGAGGCTGGGCGATTCTGGCCACGGGCGATTATTGGATCGATTCCGCGCTTTCATTTGGAATTGGAGCGTTGATTCTCTGGTCAGGATTCGGCATTGTGCGCGAGACGCTGAACATTCTGCTCGAAGGCACGCCGCGCGGAGTAAAGCTCGAACTCGTTGCGACCGCGATCCGGTCGATCGAGGGCGTCAACGACGTCCACGACCTGCACTGCTGGAGCATCGGCTCCGAAACTCGCGCGCTCTCCTGCCACATCGCGATTGCCGATATTCCGCCCTCAGTCAGCGAGCGCATCCTGCGCGACGTGAAAGAGTGCCTGCACCATGACTTCCGCATCGACCACACGACGATTCAGTTCGAGCATGTGGAATGTGAAGTGGCGCATGGATGCGTGATTCCGGTGGGTGAGAGCGAAGAGCATCATCACCACAGCCGCTAGCTCAGTGGTCTTGCCGCTCGTAAATCTCCCGCACCCGCTCAATCGTGTCCGCCTCTTCTGCCGTCTTATCCGGACGCAGCCGTACGATTCTCGGGAAGCGCAGCGCGTAGCCGCTGTCGTGACGGTCCGAGAGCATCATGTTGTTGAATGCGACTTCCAGCACAATCTTCGGCTCGACGGTGCGGCGGAAGCCTTGATCCTCAATCGTGTGATCGAGAAACCACTTCGTCATTTCGGCGATCTCGACGTCGGTCAATCCTGAATATGCTTTGCCGATATTGACCAGCCTGTCTTTATTCGTATCGGTATCCCACACGGCAAACGTATAGTCACTGAGCACGCCGACACGCTTGCCGTGACCGTACTCGACCGCCGTCACGACCACATCAAGCGTGGCCAGTTCGCGTTTCATCTTCAGCCAAGCCTTGCCGCGCTTCCCCGGCGAGTAAGAAGACTCAAGGTCTTTGATCATCAAGCCTTCATTGCCCCGAGCCTGCGCGGCCGCGAAAAGTTCTTCAAGTTCCTCAGGCGAAGCCGCGCGGAAAACTGGCGCGCGGACGATGCGAGCTGCAGAAAGTTCCGGCTCAGTTTCAAATGTCAGTTTCCCCTGCGATCCAGCTTTACCCCGTGTTCCCCCGTGTACTCCGTGGTAAAGGTTTTCCCCCGCCAGCAGCTCATCCAAAATCCGCGCCCGCTCCCGCAGCGGACGATCAATCATCAACTCCCCACCCGCGTAAAGAACATCGAACACCAGGTAAGCAACAGGAACCTCGCGCAGCATGCGATCACTGACTTTCTTCCGTCCCAGCCGTTGCTGCAGCACGCTGAACGGACGCGCCCGCCCCGGCTGCTCCCACGCAGCAATCTCGCCATCGAGAATCGCATCTTCGCGCAATCCGCGCAGCGCATCTGGTAACTCTGGAAAAGATTCGGTGATCTCGTCCCGCGTGCGCGAAAAGAATTTCACTTCACCGCCAGCGACATGCGCCTGCGCGCGAATGCCATCGTATTTGTCTTCCACGGCGGCGTCGGAAAAATAACTTAACCCTTCTTCGGGCGATTCGATTGGACTCGCCAGCATGAAGCCAAAGGGATGGAACAATCGCATCTTCGCCTCGGTCAGCTTGCCCCCGACTGCCAGCCGGAGCGTCTCGCCAATATCCCCGAGCAGCATGTTCGCGCGCTGGACGTCTTTCAGCGAACCCGCTCGCCCGCCGCTGTAAGCCTGAGCAATGGCCTCTTCCACCAGGCTTTCTTTCAGTCCAATTCGCAGATCGCCGGTCATGATTTTCACAATGTATTTGGCTTCGAGAGGCGTCGCCCGCGCCAGCAAATCGCGGACCAGCGCCGACTTCGCAGCCGGACCGCGTGTCGCCGCGATCTCACGAAAAACTTTGCCCACCTCAAGAACGCCTAAACCTTGCCCGGATTTTTCCGGCAGCAACTCTCCGGCGACCGCTCCAAGGTCGCCATGCTTGCGATACGCCGCCGTAAGCGCGGCTTCATCTTTCGCAGAAAGATCGGCTACGACGCGCGACAAAAGCGCCCCGCCCACTTGCAGCGTAGTTTCTTCCCACGCAGGAAACGCTTTGCCGGAAAGAAAAACGGCGGAGATGGCGGCCTCGTCGATCATGCACGACTTCAAATAGTCGGCAACGAGGGCGGTCTTCCGCAGCTTCTTGGTCGTGGCGGCGATGGCCTCGCAAGTTTCGGCAAGCGTTCGCATGTTGTTCAATGCACTTTCCCCGAGAATAAACGAAAGTGATCGGATGCCGAAACTTACCGGATCAGCCGTTTGGAGCGCTTTCGCTGGGTCAATCTCCGGATAAATCCTGCAATCGCTGCAGCTTGGCTCGCCCCAGCCAGTGCAGGAACGCCGCTGCCCCTGTGGTAACCTAGTAGTTGGTGCGTTTCCGCGCCTGGAGCATCCAACTACTGTGCATTCTCTGCGAAATTTCGTGCGTTTCCTGGTGGCCGTGCAGCTTTTGCCCGCGCTTGAAAGTGGCGAAGAAACCCTGGTCGGCGGGCAAGCCGTGCTTGAAGGCGTGATGATGCGTTCGCCGCACGCCTGGGCAATCGCCTGCCGCAAACCTTCGGGCGAAGTCGTCACCATGAGCGAACCGCTCGCGCGTCCTTCGGAAAAACATAAATGGATGGCATGGCCTATCGTCCGCGGAGTGATGACACTCGGCTACGCGATGTCGCTAGGCTACCGCGCGCTACGCTTCTCGGCCAACGTCGCAATCGAAGACGTAATGCAAAGTGATAAAGACGCCGATGTGAGCAAGGGCCATGTGGAGACGGCCGCCTCGGTCGTCCCGCCGAAGCTTGCCCTGAGCTTGCCGAACGGGCGAAGCGAGGTGGAAGCTACAAACTCCTCCAAATCGCAATCCCGCGAAAAAGCCGCCACCATCAGCGGATGGCTGGCCGCAGTCAACGTAATCATCTCGCTGGCCTTCTTCATCTTCATGTACAAATACCTGCCGCTGCTCGCGGCCACCGAACTCAAGAAGGCGAATCCCGCGCTGGGCGGCCAGATCGCCTTCAACTTGGTTGACGGCGCGGTACGCCTGATCCTGTTCCTGCTGTTCATCTGGGGAGTCTCGCTATTCCCCGACATTCGCCGCGTGTACCAGTATCACGGCGCCGAGCACAAAACCGTATTCGCCTTCGAGAACGGAGACCCGCTCGAAACCGCAGCGGTGCAAAAGTATTCCACGTTCCATCCGCGCTGCGGCACCAGCTTCTTGATGACCGTGATGCTGATCTCGATCGGCTTCTACATGCTGGTTCCATTCACCACATTCTGGGCGCGTTTCGCATCGCGCATTGCGCTGCTGCCGCTGATCGCCGGCGTGTCCTACGAAATCATCCGCTTCGCCGCCAAGCATCGCGGCTCGCTCTTTGCCCTGATGACAGCTCCCGGCCTGTGGCTGCAGCGCATCACCACGCAGCCTCCGTCGGACGAAATGGCTCAATGTGCCATCACCGCCCTCGATCACGCCATGGTTCTGGAAAAAGAGCAGGGCGGCGAGCTGGTGATTGCATAGGAGCCGTCATTGGTCGTTGGCCCTCTTCGTTGGTCATCCGTCACATACATCTTGGCAGGCGATCCCATAGCGTACATCCCGGAGGTGTCACATGGCTGCATCATCTTTTCGGGATTTGAGAGTCTGGCAAGAAGCGATGAAACTGACAGCGGAGATCTACAAGAGCACATTGGTCTTCCCGAAGCATGAGCTGTACGGATTAACTCAGCAGATTCGCCGTGCAGCGGTATCTGTGCCCAGCAATATCGCAGAAGGCAAGGGTCACCGCTCCGACAAAGAATTCGTCCCTTTCTTGTTGCGCGCGCGGGGATCACTTTTGGAACTTCAAGCCCAATTGTTGATCTCTGAGGAATTACAATATGTCCGTCAGGAAGAAGCGCGACGCCTGCTGACGTTAGCCGAGGGAGTGGCCGTGCCCTGAGCGGACTGATCAACTCGATGAGCGAGAAAGCTGCATGAAGCGAAGGGCCAACGACGAACGACGAACGGCCAACGACGATTTCCATGTTTGAGAGACTAGACCAAACCGAAGCCCGCTACGAAGAGCTCACCAACGCTCTCGCTTCGCCGGATATCGTCAACGATTCGGCGCGATACCAGAAGACCGCCAAGGCCCACGCTGAAATCGCGCCCATCGTCGAGAAGTATCGCGAGTACAAAGATCTCACCCGCGGCATCGCCGAGAGCAAGGCCATGCTCGCCGACGAAAAAGATCCTGACATGCGCGCCTACGCTCAGGAAGAACTCGCGAAGCTGGAGCCGCGCGTCTCTACCGTCGAAGAAGAATTGAAAGTCCTGCTGCTGCCGAAAGATCCGAATGACGAGAAAAATATCATCCTCGAAATTCGCGCCGGCACCGGCGGAGACGAAGCCACTCTGTTCGCCGCCGAAATCTTCCGCATGTACACGCGTTACGCCGAAAACCAGCGCTGGAAGGTCGAAATCCTCTCTTCCTCGGATTCGTCGGCGGGAGGCCTGAAAGAAGTCATCGCCATCATCGAAGGGAAACGCGTCTTTTCCCAGCTCAAGTATGAAAGCGGTACGCATCGCGTGCAGCGCGTTCCCGCCACCGAGCAGCAGGGGCGCGTCCACACCTCGGCAGTCACCGTCGCAGTGCTGCCCGAGGCCGAAGATGTCGACATCAAGATCGAAGCCAAAGATCTGCGCATTGATACGTTCTGCTCTTCCGGTCCGGGCGGGCAGTCGGTGAATACGACGTACTCTGCCGTGCGTATCACGCATATTCCGACGAACACGGTCGTCAGTTGTCAGGACGAAAAGTCGCAGATCAAGAACCGTGAGAAAGGCATGCGTGTGCTGCGCTCGCGGCTCTACGAGATCGAAATGGAGAAGCAGCAATCGGCTCTGGCTAAAGAGCGCAAAGCCATGGTCGGCTCCGGCGACCGGAGCGAGAAAATCCGAACCTACAACTTCCCGCAAAACCGCCTCACCGACCACCGCATCGGATTTACCATCCATCAGCTCGAACAAGTGATGGACGGCAAGCTCCAACCGCTCATTGAGGCGCTTACCACGCATTATCAGGCAGAAAAATTAAAGCAGGAAGCTACAACGGCAGTATAAAAAGAAAGAGCGGCCTACCGGGACGAGGTTCTTGGTCGCAAGGTAACCGCAGGAAGAGAATCCGTCTCGAGTGTGGCTAAGTCCAGGATTTCGGACGCGTGTTGGATGTCAATTCCAACGATCTTTCCCTTCGCATCCACATCGATGACCACGCCGTCTTGAATCTCTCTGGAGTCGGCACTAGGGCGCGAGTTCAGGTCGATGTACAGCGAGTCAGTTTCGCCGTCATAGTTCAGTTTCATAAGCTATCCGTCACGACGATGCCTCGAAATCCCGGTCGGGGAAGGCATTGTGCACTGTCTCACCATCCGCCAAGGTGACGACCCGCAGCGCGCGATTTCCGAACTCTGGCACCGTTCCCCACCACCTGATTCGCCCGTCCGGTTGCACTGCGCGGGCAATGGGGTTGGCCAGAATCCTCTCGCACCACTCTTCCCGGATGTAAGGTCTCTTGCGCAATACTTGCTCGCGAAAGTACCGGGTCGTTTTCATGCCCTCCCACTATCCTGGGCTTACTTCGTTCATTATACTGTTGGCGACAAATTCTAATTTTGTTTCAAGGCCGGAATCCGATGTCGAACGTTCGCTCGATCCTCATCGACTGTCTCACCGATCGTTACACAGCCAACGCAGCCAGAATCCGCGAGCTCGCCGCGCCCCTGACAAATGCCCAATTCTGGTCAAAACCTTTTCCGTTCGGAAACAGTTTCGGTCACCTCGTCCTGCACCTAACCGGTAATCTGAATTACTACATCGGTGCACAGATTGCGGAGACTGGCTACGTGCGTGATCGCCCGCGCGAATTCCACGATCCAAATCCTCCATCGAAAGATGAGGCCCTAAAAAATTTCGACGACGTTTTGCAGATGGTTCTCGGAACCATCCGAGCGCAGTCGCCGGAAGATTTGTCGTCGGAATATTCGGCTGTCGGCTCCGATTCCAAAACGCGCCTCGATATCGTAATCGTTTGCGCCGCCCACATGCAGCACCACATCGGCCAGATGATCTACTTAGGTTACGAAATCGCGCGTACGTCCTAAGGCCGTTCTCATTGACGGGCGAAAATTTTACGGGCGAATACGAGGTTCGTCCACGCGAGAAACAACCCCGCGCGCGAATCCGGCACCGAACTTCATCATGCCGCCCCGCCCTATGAAATCTACGCGCTCATTACTTGCCCTCGCAGGCTTCGGCCTGGCAACTGCCGGTGCCGCCTGGTACGGCGCCCGATACAGCCGCAGCGGAGCCCGCAGTTCCTGGTACCGCTCGCTCAACAAGCCCAAGTTCACTCCACCGGATCAGGTTTTTCCCGTGGTCTGGACCACACTCTACGCCTTGATGGCATGGTCGGGATACCGCGTCTGGAGCGCCGCTCCGTCGCGCCAGCGCAACACCGCACTGCGCCTATGGATGTCGCAACTCGCGGCCAATGCCAAATGGTCGAAGCTATTCTTTGGCGAACATCGTCCGGGGCTCGCGCTGGCCGACATCATCGCGCTCGAGGGAACCATCTTGTCTTACATTACTGCGGCGCGAAAAGTAGACCGAGCGGCCGCCAATGCATTCATTCCCTATGCCGCCTGGGTGGCATTCGCCACCGTGCTGAACGCTGAATTCGCGCGCCTCAACCCGCACGCGGCGGCCGCTTAATCTGCACGCCGTGCGGATCTTCACCTCGGCTGCGCCGGCCATGTGTTGAAATGATGAGGTGCCACTGCAACTCAAAGACGCTCTAGCCGGAGCGGTCGCGCGCCTGACTGCCGCCAACGTTCCTTCGCCGCGAATGAACGCGGAGTTACTGTTGACCTTCACCCTCGATTGCGACCGCGCCTATTTTTTTGCCCACCCAGAGCGCGTACTCACTCAGGATGAAATCGTTCGCTACGACCATGCCCTCGCCGAGCGTTCCCGCGGAGTGCCCGCGCAGTACATTACGGGCCATCAGGAATTTTGGGGCATGGATCTTATCGTCACGCCAGCGGTGCTGATTCCACGTCCGGAGACAGAACATGTGATCGAAGCGGTGCTGGAACTGCGAGAGTCGGCGTCCGGCTTCCGGCGTTCGGCTCCCGGAAGCCAGAAGCCAGAAGCCGGGAGCCGAATTCTAGATGTAGGCACAGGTTCCGGCTGCATTGCGCTGGCTCTCGCGAAAGAATTGAAAGACGCGGAAATCTACGCCACGGACATTTCCGCCGCCGCGCTCGAAATCGCCCGCATCAACGCCGTCCGCAATCAACTCGAAAGCCGCATTCAATTTCGCGAAGGTGACTTGCTTGCGGGCTTTGAAAACAACTCCTTCGATTTCATCGTCTCCAATCCGCCGTACGTGGGCGAATCGGAAGCAGACGATGTTCAACTCGAAGTCCGCAAATTCGAGCCGCGCAACGCTGTCTTTGCCGGGCCCAAAGGAGTTGAAGTGATCGAGCGCATGATTCTGCAAGCCCATGCCGCACTCAAAGCTGGCGGCTGGCTGGTCATGGAAATCAGCGGAACAATTGCTGAGGAAGTAAGAAGTTTATTGCGCGATTGGAACGAAGTTTCGATCAGGCCCGATCTTCAATCGATTCCGCGTGTAGTGCAAGCAAGAAAGTCCCTATAACCAGGACTGGAGCCCCGGACGCCCTCGTCCGGGGAGCAGCACCCAAACTCTACCCACCGAAATTATCGCCGCCGGGCGGACGAGGGCGTCCGCCACTCCACGAGCAGAAACGTTTCCCTTGGGTTTGATCGCAGAACTTTCGTGCCAACGGAGCCTTAAGGCTGGACGCTGGCCGGCAGAATCTCTTCCACGTCCACAATGCTCGTAGGATACTTGCCCGTGTAGCAAGCCGAGCAATAAGAAGTTTTCTCACCCTCGCCGCAAGCTTTCTTGAGTCCCTCGAGTGAGAGATAGGCAAGCGAATCGGCGCGAATGTATTCGCGAATCTCGTCGACGGATTTATTCGCGGCAATCAGTTGATTCTTCGAAGGCGTATCGACCCCGTAGTAGCACGGAGAAATCGTGGGCGGGCACGAGATGCGCATGTGCACTTCTTTTGCGCCCGCGCTGCGAATCATGCGCACGATCTTGCGGCTGGTGGTGCCGCGCACGATCGAATCGTCGATCAGCACCACGCGCTTGCCTTCGAGCAGCGAACGCACCGGATTCAACTTGAGCTTGACTCCGAAATCGCGCACGCTCTGGCTGGGCTCGATAAACGTGCGGCCCACATAGTGATTGCGAATTAGGCCAAAGCGAAACGGAATGCCGCTCTCGGCCGCGAAGCCAACGGCGGCGGTCACTCCAGAATCTGGCACAGGGACCACGAGGTCGGCCTCCACCGGCGCTTCGCGCGCCAACTGCCTACCTAGCTCCTCGCGGCTAGCCTGCACTGCGCGGCCGAATACCACGCTGTCAGGGCGCGAAAAATAAACGTGCTCGAAGATGCAACTTGATTGCGGCGCGGCCGTCGAATAAAAACGCGAACTGATGCCTTCCGGCCCAACGACGATCAGTTCGCCAGGCTTCACATCGCGCTCGTAAGTTGCGCCGATCAGGTCGAAGGCGCAAGTTTCAGAGGCGAAGACGATGGTGTCGCGCTTCTGGCCTTCGAGCGCCGGAATGCGCCCCATGGCGAGAGGACGGAAGCCGCGTGGATCGCGTGCCGCGATAACGCGGTCGGGACTCATCACCACCAGAGAAAACGCGCCTTCCACGCGCCGCAGCGCGTCGGCAATCGCTTCGGGCAAAGTATGTTCCCGCGAAAGCGCAATCAGATGCACGATCACTTCGGTATCGCTGTTCGTCTGAAAGATCGATCCCTGGCGCTCCAGGCGGCCGCGAACTTCCTGCGCATTGATCAGGTTGCCGTTGTGCGCGACTGCGATCGAACCTTTATTCGACTGCACAAGAATCGGCTGAGCATTCAATAGCGCTGAGTCGCCGGCAGTCGAGTAGCGCGTGTGCCCGATGGCCAGCGTACCCCGAATCTTCGAGAGCACTTCTTCTGTAAAGATGTCGGCGACCAGTCCCATCGCCTTGTGCACGCGCGAAGTCAGGCCATCGGAGGTGACAATCCCCGCCGACTCCTGCCCGCGATGCTGGAGAGCGTGCAATCCCAAGTAAGCCAGCTTCTCCGCCTCAGGATGCGCGAAGATCGCCACCACCCCGCACTCGTCGTGAAATTTGTCGGAAATCAGCATTTAGCAATTAGCCTTTAGCACTTAGCTTTCTCTGCGAACTCCGCGGCAGTTCTCCGCAAACTCCGCGATCCAAGCTTTTAATCAGCGCTCACCAACTCCGTATCAGTCCGCAAACTAGATTCCAGCGCAGACTCGTAAGCCTGATGCAAATCCGCGACCGCCGCCGAAACAACCACATGCCCATCCAAAGAAATTTCCAGCCGCTCCGGAATCGTCTCTCCCAAAACATCCGCGCCGATTCCGTGCTCTTCCGCTATCTGTTGGATTCGCGAAACGTTAGCCGGGTCGCAAGAGAGCATGATGCGGCTCGCATCTTCGCCAAACAGCGCGAATTCCGCAGGAAGTCCATTCAACGCAAGATTCACGCGCGCACCTACGCCCTTCGCGAATGCCTTCTCCGGCAGCGCGACCGCCAATCCGCCATCTGAGCAGTCATGCACCGAATCCACCAAGCCCTGCTGAATCAATTCGATGACTGCTTTCTGCAGCGCGGCTTCCTTTTCTAAATCGAGTTCCGGAGGATATCCCCACAGCGCTCCCAGAATTTCTTTGGCGTATTCCGAGGATCCGAACTCACTTTCTACATCGGTAATATCGGCTGCTTCGCCGGCGCGCAATAGCACGATCGTGCGTCCGGGCGCGGCGAAATACATCTTCACAGCTTTGCTGACATCGTCGAGCATTCCCACCACGCCCAGCACCGGCGTGGGATAAATTCCTTCGCCCAGCGTCTCGTTGTAAAAACTGACGTTGCCGCCGGTGATGGGAATCTCAAGTTCCTCGCACGCTTTCGTGATGCCATCGATGGTCTGCGAGAACTGCCACATGATGTGCGGCTTCTCGGGATTGCCGAAGTTGAGGCAATTCGTTGCGCCCACAGGAGTCGCTCCCGAACAAGCGACTTTTCGCGCGGCTTCTGCAACCGCATGCATCGCGCCCAACCGCGAATCGAGATAGCACCAGCGTCCATTGCCATCGAGCGCCATCGCAAGGCCGCGCTGCGGCGAGTCAGCATTCGGATTCTTGATGCGAATCACGCCCGCATCGCCCGCGCCCGGCGCTTCGACAGTGTTGGTCTGCACCATGTGATCGTATTGCTGCCAAACCCAGCGCTTGCCGCAGATGTTGGGGCTGGCGAGAAGTTGCTTGAGACTTTCGGTGAAGTCGTTGTCGCTGCTGAACCTAACGTGCTCTGGCATTTCGCGCGGTACTGGCGGTTCCCAGCGCGCCAGCGGACGTTTGTACACAGGCGCGTCGTCGGTGAGCGCCTGATTCGAAATCTCGGCTACGACTTCGCCGTGGTGAAGCACGCGCAATTTATTGCCGGCGGTGACTGTGCCAACTTCGACTGCATCGAGTCCCCACTTTTCAAAGACGCGGAAGACTTCGTGCTCGCGGCCTTTCTCGGCGACCAGCAGCATGCGCTCCTGCGACTCGCTGAGCATGATTTCGTATGCGCTCATGCCAGTTTCGCGCTGCGGAACGCGATCGAGTTCGATCTCGACGCCAACGCCGCCGCGCGCGCCCATCTCGCAGGTTGAGCACGTGAGCCCAGCCGCGCCCATATCTTGGATGCCGACGATTGCTCCCGTCTGCATTGCTTCGAGGCAAGCTTCGAGCAGCAACTTCTCAAGAAACGGATCGCCGACCTGCACGTTCGGCCGCTTCGCCTCCGAAGCTTCACTGAATTCTTCGCTGGCCATGGTTGCGCCGTGAATGCCGTCGCGCCCGGTCTTTGCGCCGACGTAAATTACCGGATTGCCTTCGCCGGCGGCGCGCGCGTAAAAGATTTCGTCTTTGCGAACCAGTCCCATAGCGAATGCATTCACTAACGGGTTGCCGGAGTAACACGGCTCGAATTTGGTCTCGCCGCCCAGGTTGGGCACGCCGAAACAATTGCCGTAGGACGCGACGCCGCCGACCACGCCTTCGAGGATGGAGTGGTTGCGATGAATGTCGGCCTGTGTAGCCGCGGACGCATTCGTCCGCACGTCCCCATTTCCCTCTTGCCCCCGGACGAATGCGTCCGGGGCTCCATGTTTCGTAGTAGCGCTTGTAATCGGGCCGAACCTTAGCGAGTCCATCACTGCCACTGGCCTTGCGCCCATGGTGAAGATGTCGCGCAGAATTCCGCCAACGCCTGTCGTTGCTCCTTGAAACGGCTCGATGAAGCTTGGATGATTGTGCGACTCGATCTTGAAGGCGCAGGCCCAACCATCGCCGATGTCGATGATGCCGGCATTCTCTCCGGGACCTTGCAGCACGCGCTTGCTGCGCGTGGGCAGACGCTTCAGATGCACGCGCGAAGATTTATAGGAACAGTGCTCGCTCCACATCACGCTGAAGATGCCGAGTTCGGTGAGCGTAGGTTCGCGGTCGCCAAGAAGCTGTTTAATCTTTTCGTATTCGCCGGAAGTGAGGCCGTGCTGCCGGATGATCTCGGCAGAAAAGGCAGGGGTCATGGAGGTGGTCATGGGGAAGTTCTATTGTAGCAAGTCGTTGGTCGTTCGCCGTTGGCCGTTGGCAAATACGCTCGAAGTCTCCGTTTTTCGCAAACGGCAGGTGACCGGCGGCCTGCAGACGAGTGTTTTCAACGACTTATCTAGTAGCTATTGCTCAATGGCAATTCAAATGCGCGAGTGAGGGCGCGACCCCCTTTGTTTTCATCGCGCGATTTGCAAGTTGTTGAAAACAGGTCCGGGCTGTGGATGGCAAGCCGATTTGCTCGGCCTGGCTCACATGCAGGATGCCTCTGGAACGCACAGAATTGGCTCCTGTGCGCTTCGGATTGCTTGGGTGGCGTCCAAGGTCGTCCGAGAATTTCGTGGGGCTTAAATCGCCTCTAATGCGAAATTCTTTGTAAGTCGTTGAAATAGTTTGTAACTTGTTGAACTTATCCAGAAGCTATTGAAAAGATTGAAGCACGCTCATGGAGCCCCCGGACGCATTCGTCCGGGGTGCGCCACGGCCGCGCTTCGCGCAGGCCGGGCGGACGAGGCGTCCGCCACTCCGTTTGTCGTTTCCGGTAAGATGCCAGCCAGATGAAATCGATCATCGTAGGAACGGCGGGGCACATTGACCACGGGAAGACGGCGCTGGTGAAGGCGCTGACCGGGATCGATGCCGATCGCCTCGATGAAGAGAAGCGGCGGGGCATCACCATTGACCTCGGTTTCGCGCACATGGATCTGCCTGCCGGGGGTGAGGCGGCAAAGAATGACGGGGCAAAGAATGACCCAGCAAAGAATGGCGAGATACTGCGGCTGGGCTTTGTCGATGTTCCCGGGCACGAGCGTTTCGTGCGCAACATGCTGGCTGGCGTGGGCGGCATCGACCTGGTGCTGCTGGTGATTGCAGCGGATGAAGCCATCATGCCGCAGACACGGGAACATTTTGACATTCTGCAACTGCTCGGAGTGCAGCGCGGAATTACGGTGCTGACGAAATCCGATGCGGTGGATGCGGAGACGCTCGAGGTGGTGCGGCTCGAAGTAGAAGAATTTCTGCGCGGGACATCTTTAGATAACCCAAAGTCCTTGAACGACCCAAAATCCTTGAACGACTCAAATTCGATTGTCGCTGTGAGCTCCTTGACCGGTGCGGGATTGGAAGAGTTGAAGCGGGCGATTGTTGCAGCAGCGGCCGAAGTGCAGCCGAGGGATTCGCGCGCGATTGCGCGGCTGCCGATCGATCGCGTTTTTACCATGAAGGGTTTTGGCACGGTGGTGACTGGCACGCTGGTGGCGGGGACGATTCGCCGCGAAGATGAAATGGAAGTTTTTCCGACGGGGCGTCGTGTGCGCGTGCGCGGCGTGCAGGTGCATGGGCAATCCGCGGAGTCGGCGGTCGCGGGCCAGAGGACTGCGTTGAACATTGCGGGCGCGAGCACGGAAGACTTGTCGCGCGGCATGACTTTGACGCCTCCGGCAACGTTCGAGGTTACGCGGCGCGCTGATGTGCGATTGCGCTTGTTGTCTTCGGCGCCGCGGCCTTTGAAGAACCGCGCGCGGGTGCATTTTCATTCGTACGCGATGGAAGCTGTGGCTGAGGTTGTGCTGCACGAAGCGAAACAGATCGCTCCCGGCGAGGAGGCGTTTGCGCGGCTGAAACTGCCGGAAGCCGCGCTGCTTCTGCCCGGGGACCGATTTATCATCCGGCAATTTTCTCCGGTGGTGACGATTGGTGGAGGAGTTGTACTCGACGCTGCGCCAATTCAGCGCATGTCGGGCTATGCCGATTTCTTGAAGGCGCTGGCCGGCGGCGATGCCGAGTCGATTTTGCAAGCTCGGATTGCGCGCAGGCGTCACAAGGGAATCTCGATCTCTCGACTAATTGCCGTGACTGGTTGGACGAAGAACGTAATCGAAACGCGACTGGCCCAGGCTCTTCGTGCGGGCGAAGTGGTGCGTGCCGGAGAGTTGCTCCTGCATGGGCCTGCGCTTGAAGCCTTGAAGGTGCACATCGTGAGCACCGTTGCTGATTTTCATAAGAACAATCCTCTTGTCGGTGGAATCAGCAAGGAGGAGTTGCGGACGCAGGTGGATGCAGTTCCGCAAGTGTTCGAAACGGTGGCCGCAATGCTGGTGCGTGAAAAGAAACTCGAAGTCGCTGGAGAGCTGATGCGGCTGCCCGGACGCGGCGTGGCGATGAAAGATGAAGAGTCCGAGTCGAAAAAGAAGATCGAGGACGCATTCGCCTCGGCTGGGTTGAAGGTGCCTGCGCTGCAGGAAGTGATTGCGGGCCTCAAGGTCGATAAGGTGCGGGCGCAGAAGCTTGTGACTTTGCTGCTGCGCGAGAAAGTTCTCATCAAAGTTTCCGACGAATTGGTTTTTCATCGCAACGCGCTGGAGGAGTTACGGCGGCAGATGACGACCTACAAAGCGAAGTCGGCGAAGATTGATGTCGCGAAATTCAAGGAGATGACAGGCGTGACCCGCAAGTATGCAATTCCGCTGCTGGAATATCTGGATCGGGAGCGGGTGACGAAGCGTGTGGGAGATGTGCGGGAAATCCTCTGAAGAATTGAGTCATTGGGCGATTTTGCGATTGGGCGATTGAAAATCCGGGGCCAAACGCACAATGGCCCGATCACTCAATCGCTCAATTCCTAGATTTTTTCTTCGGGGAATTCCAGTTCCAGCCCCAGCGGGTCGGTTACGCGGTTGGTTAGGTTGGCGAGGCCGGCTAGCATGTGGATGTCGACGATCTCCGGCTCGGAGAAATGTTTCTTCAGTTCGTCGAAGTCCGCTTCTTTAATTTGATGCGGGGCTCGGGTCAGCTTTTCGATGTAATCCAGCGCTGCGCGCTCTTTCTCGGTGTAGCGCGAATAGTTTCCTGCCTTGAGCGCGGTCCAATCTTCGGCGGCCAGGCCGGCCCGCTTCGACGATGCGACGTGGTGCTGTGAGCAGTAGTGACATTCGTTGATCAAAGAGACGCAGAGGTAAATGAGTTCGTAAAGCTTGCGATCGAGGGAGCGGCCCACGCTGGAGTAGAAGGTTAGAAAATTCTTGAGCATCTCGGGGCGGTGAGCAAGCGCCTTCTGGACGTTGCCGGGCTTGCCGCGAAGCGTCTTCTCGTAAATCTCTTTCACTTCGGGACTTGCGTTTTCCGCGCTGATCAGACTGATGCGTGCCATTGAATCCTCCGAGATGGTGAGCTTGTTCGTGTTCATCATCGCAGATTGGGTGGTTTCGTGCAGAGGAGCGAGAGCAAGCGCTCAAGAAGAAAACGCCCCTGGCCGATAGTACTGGGTAAGGGGTGTGTGTGGAGTGAGGACGCTGATTTTGATTTCGCTATTGGCTTGGGCAGGGACATCGGCAGGCTACGCGCAGGCCGGTTTCGATGCCGACGCGGAATCGAAAATTGTTGCCATGGAGCATGTGTGGGCCCAGGCCTACACGATCAAGGATCCAAAAGCACTGGCCGCGATTCTGGACGACGGATTCGTCTGCGTCACGTCCGAAGGCAAGGTGCTGAGCAAAGCGGAAGTCCTGGCGGACGTGAGGACATATACCGCACTACAGATTCTGACGGAATCGATGCTCGTACATCTGCACGGCGATACCGCAATCGTGAGCGGGATTTTTCGGACAAAGGGCGTGGAGCACGGAAAGCCCTATACCCGGAGGGAGCGTTTTGTGGATACGTGGATTTACAAGAATGGCCAATGGGTCTCAGTTACGACCATGGTAAGTTTTGCCGGCGACTAAGGCCCCGCGCACGGTGATTGGCCTTGCGTGCGATTCCCGGCGAAGGAAGCGAGTCTTATGAGAACGACAGGCTGGTTGCTGATCCTCGTCTGCGCGGGATTGCTTCGGGTTCGGGCACAGGAAGGCGGCAAAGGCGGCGCTACAACAGCCGTTCTGGCTCAGGAGCAGGCATGGTCCGATGCGGAATCGCGCAACGACACTGGCGCGCTGGAGCAGATTTTCGATAATGCCCTGGTGTTTATCGAAGACGGCAGGTTAGCGACGAAGGGGGAATGCCTGGCAAGGGTGCCGTTGGCGGGCTCACATCCGCGGCAGATCGTGGCCGCGGCCACGGCAGTGCATTTCTTTGGAAGCGCCGCCGTTGTTGTTGGGACTTATCACGAGTTGGCCGTGAAAGATGGGAAGGCCTCCCCGAAGGCGTGGCGCTTCATTGATACCTGGGTGAACAAGCAAGGCAGGTGGATGCTGGTCGCGGCAGGAGCTTCGCCGTTGCCGAAGTGATTGGCCGCGAAGGGGGACGGCGAATGAAGACTGCGTTGTGGGCGTTGCTGCTGCTGGCATGGATGGCGGGAAATGCGCAAAAGGCTGTTTCGCAGGACGCACAGCAGGACAGGGTCTTGGCACTGGAGAATGCCTGGAACCAGGCGACGCGGCAGAAAGACCTGAAGGCGCTCGATCGGCTGCTGGCGGAAGGGTTGATCTACATCAACAACGAAGGCACCGAGATGAACAAGGCGCAATACCTGGCCAGTGTGAGCGCGCCGGAGCGCCGCTTCGACCACATCGTGAGCGAATCGATGCGGGTGCAGTTTTTCGGGCAGAGCGCGATGGTAGTTGGCGTGTTTCACGAAAAGGGCATCATCAGCGGCAAGGAATATCTGCATAATGGGCGCTTCATCGACACTTGGATCCGCCGGGGGGACAGTTGGATGTGCGTCGCCAGCCAGTCAACGCTGATCCGCGAGAAATAAGGCTTGGATGAGAGTCGGCACCCGCGACGCCGGCGGATATAGATATTCCAACTGATGTATCCTTCCTGCTGATGCTTCTGATTCGTCCTGCGACGGTGAATGATGTGGCGCTGTTGCGCACATTGATCCGCGAACTGGCGGAGTTTGAGCGTCAGTTGGAGCTGTGCGTGATTGAAGAAGCGACCTTGCTGCGGGATGGGTTTGGAGCGAAACCGAAGTTTCGCGCGCTGATTGCGGAGTGGAGCGGGCAGACTGCGGGGTATGCTCTTTTCTTTGGCTATTACTCGACGTGGGTTGGGCCCGGGCTTTATCTGGAAGACATTTTTGTGCGTCCCGAGTTTCGCGGGAAAGGTATTGGAATGGCGTTGCTGGCTGCGGTGGCGCGGATCGCCTTGCAGGAGAATTGCTGCGCGATGCGATGGGAAGTGCTCGATTGGAATGAGCGCGCGATTGAATTGTACAAATCGTTGGGAGTCGAGTTCCGCGACGAGTGGCGGCCGGTCCTGTTAACGGACGATGCGCTGCGAAGGTTGGCGGAGAGGGCACTGTGATCCCGGGATGTGAGTTGTCCGAAATTTAATTCTGCCTCGCTGGAAGAAAACGAACCACCAGCGACAAATCGGTTGGAGGAGACGCAAAATGAAGTGTGCCGGTATCTTGATTGCCTTGTTGTGTGCAACGGCGTTGTCTGCGCCGGCGCAAGATGCGTCGGATTCCGCTACTCAGTCAAAAATTATCGCCATGGAGGGCGCATGGAATCAGGCGTACAAATCGGGCGACGCGAAGGCGCTGGATGCGCTGCTCGACAACGCCATCGTGCTGGTGAACGACGACGGCTCGGTGCAAACCAAAGTTGAATTTCTTGCCGGCGTGAAGTCGTCTCATCCGCAAGCCGGGCAGGAGCAACAGGTCGCGCCCGAATCATTCTCTGTGCACGTGTTTGGAAATACGGCGATCGCTACGGGAATATTTCGCGCGAAGGGAGTCGAGGGCGGAAAAGCATACTCGCGGCGCGAGCGGTTTATCGATACCTGGGTGGAAAAGGGCGGGCGTTGGGTGTGCGTCGCGACGGATGCCACTCCGATTCTGCACTGAAATGATGAGCGAGGTTATGGACTAGTGTCGCATCATGAAACCTAAGGTCAAGATTATCGGAGCGGGGCTTGCCGGAGCGGAAGCGGCGTGGCAGTGCGCGCGGCACGGCGTGGAGGTGGAACTGTTTGAGATGCGGCCCGTGCGATCGACGCCGGCGCATCAGACGGCGGATTTCGCGGAGCTGGTGTGCTCGAATTCGCTGAAGTCCGATAGCGAAAATACCGCGCCGTGGTTGTTGAAGGAAGAAATGCGGAGAGCGGGCTCGCTGCTGTTGCAGATTGCGCGGGAGTGTGCGGTTCCGGCGGGGCATGCGCTGGCGGTGGATCGAGTGGCTTTTGCGGCGAAGGTGACGGAGGCGATTTCGCGCGAGCCAGCGATTACGGTGCGGCGCGAAGAAGTGAGTTTCGTTGATGAGTCGGATGGGGAGATTACCGTTATCGCGACTGGGCCTTTGACTTCGGAAGCGCTGGCGGGGGAGATTGCGCGGCTTAGCGCTGATCCCTCAACGGCGAATCCACATTTGTATTTTTATGATTCGATCAGCCCGATTGTGGAGGCGGATTCGATTGACATGTCGCGCGTGTACATGGCGGCGCGGTATGACAAAGGGTCGGCGGATTACATTAATTGTCCGATGACGGCGGACGATTACGGCCGGTTCTATGACGCGCTGTTGGCGGCGCAGTCGGTGGAAGAGCGCGATTGGGAGAAGTTGAATTACTTCGAAAGCTGCCTGCCGATTGAAGAAATCGCGCGGCGCGGGCGCGATACGCTGCGCTTTGGTCCGATGAAGCCGGTGGGGTTGAAAGATCCGCGTACGGGACGAATGCCATATGCGGTGGTGCAGTTGCGGCAGGAGAATTTGCGGGCGGATTCCTACAACCTGGTGGGATTTCAGAATCATTTGAAGTTTGGCGAGCAGGCGCGAGTGTTGCGACTAATTCCTGGGTTGGAGAACGCGCGGTTCCTGCGCTTCGGGCAGATTCATCGCAACACCTATATCAATTCGCCGGCGTTGTTGCGGGAGACGCTGCAGATGAAGGCGCATCCGCGGATTTTGTTTGCGGGGCAGATTTGCGGCGTGGAAGGTTACGTGGAATCGATTGCCACTGGACTGATGGCGGGGATGCATGCGGCGGCGCTGGCGCTTGGCGATGAGATTGCGCCTCCGCCACGGGCTTCTGCGTTTGGTTCGCTCACCCATTATGTGACTCATGCCGACGCGAAAACTTTCCAGCCGGCGAACATCACGTTCGATCTTCTGCCGGCTCCGGAAAAGAAAATTCGCGACCGGAAAGAGCGGCACCGGTTGCAGTGTGAGCTGGCGCTGAAAGAATTTGACGCGTGGCTGGCCGGGACGGCGCTTGCGGCTGTTAAGCCCTGAATCGCCGAGGGCGCGAGAACGGCCGCGAGAGCGCGGAGTCACGTTACCTATCTCCACTTTTTTCGAGCGATATCTTGCTCACCTGTTCCATATAGCTCCGTGTCAGTAATTACCTGCCGAGGGAGTGGGAGCCGACGTCAATTTGCTGGCGCTCACTTGCAAAATTCATTTGACCCGCTACGCGGTTTGCAGTACCTTCGTCCCCATTCCACCGTGCAGAGGTGTACCCTTGCGATTTTCCGCCGTCGACGCGATTCATCCAGCCTTTGAACATACCAAGCGGCAACTTTTTCAGCCCTTTCGGCTCGGCCAATGGTGGCGGCTCGCGTTAGTGGGATTGCTGGCCGGAGAACTTAGCTCCGGCGGATTTAAAATACCCAACCTCTCGAGCCTCAACCTTCCGCGGCGTCCGGGCACGGAGCATTTTATCGCTCCAGGTTTCGGTTCCCCGGACTTTGGGGGGATTGACCCGGTGATGGTCGCCGGATTGATTGCGGTGCTGGTGGTCGCTGCGTTCGTACTCGGGATTTTGCTGATGTACATAGGCAGCGTGATGCGTTTCATTTTGTTCGACAGCGTGCTGGCCAAGGAATGCCGCATCCGCGCGGGATGGAGCCGGCGGCAGGCGCCGGGGTTTCGCTATTTTCTGTGGAAGTTGGTTTACATGCTGGCGCTGCTTGGCGGTTTGGTCGTGCTGGTTGGAATTCCAGCGGGCGTCGCTCTCGCGGCGGGATGGTTTAACGATCCTGCGCAGCATATGGTTCCGCTCGTGCTGGGCGGTATCGCACTGTTTTTCGCGCTTGTGATCTTCTTGATCGCGATGTCGGTAATTTTTGTGCTGACCAAAGATTTTGTTGTGCCGCAAATGGCGCTGGAAGATATCGGCGCGATGGAAGCCTGGAGCCGGCTTTGGGCGATGATGAAAGCCGAGAAGGGCAGCTATGCGGGCTATGTTGGAATGAAGATCGTGCTGGCAATTGTGGCGTCGATCGTCATGGGCATTGTCGGATTTATTCTTGCTCTGGTCATTTTGATTCCGGTCGCGGGAGTGGCGGTGGCCGCCGTGCTGGGCGGGAAAGCGGCAGGGCTGGGCTGGACCGTGGGCACTATCACCCTGGCGGTGGTGGCCGGGTGCGTTGTGCTGGCGATTTTTCTTTTTGTGATGGCCCTGATTGCCGTCCCTGTAATTGTGTTCTTTCCCGCGTACTCTATTTACTTTTTTGCGGCGCGTTATCCCGCGTTGAGCGTTGTGCTTTATCCCCCGCCGCCGGCACCGGCGGCGCCTCAAATTGCTGGTGCGGTTCCTCCGTACGAGCCTCCGCCATTGCCGCCTGCGCCTTCGCCGATCGGATAGCTCGTCGCCAATTAGCAAGAAGTTGTCATTCCGAGCGAAGCGAGGAATCTGCTGTTTGCTTGCATTGCGGGAACTCTCACCACGACCCAGGTGTCTGATGTTGTAGACACGCGCGTGCCAAAGAAAAGCCGAGGAGTTTTCCCATGTCTTTTTCAATGGCAGGCAAAGGTGCGCGCGGTCCCGAGATTAACGTCACGCCGCTGATTGATGTGTTGCTGACGCTGATCATTGTGTTCATGGTAGTGGTGTCGATGGACAAGGAAGAAGGAGAGACGGCGCAGATTCCGCAGCCGGACCAGAAACAGAAGCAAGACGTTTCGCAGCCACAGGCGGTCGTTATTCAAGTGTTGTCGGCGGATGAAGACCAGCCGCCGACCGTGAAGATCAATCACGATGAGGTGCGCTGGGAAGATCTGGAGCAACGGCTCGCGGAGATCTATTTGAAGCGCGCGGAGAAAGTCGTTTTCGTCCGCGGCGATGCGGATGTCGACTTTCAATATGTTGCCGACGTGATTGATGTGGCGCATCACGCGGGCGTGCAGCGCGTGGGGCTGTTGACTATGGATCGGGACGTTGCGGGGGAGTGAGCGGTGCGCTATCGTCGCGCGTTTCGCCATAGATGCTCCCAAGTAACACAAAATCTATGAAGTTATTTTGCAACATTGATGCGTCGGCGCTTGCAGCGGTGGGGTTTGTTCTGTTGGTCGTAATGATGATCGTTCCTCAGCCTCATCATGGCTATGGACCTGACTTGCCGCGCGTTTCGCACGCAGTCTCGATGTCCGGCGCAGAACGGGAAGACGCGATGGTGATTGCTGTTATGCGGGACGGCGTCGTCTATTTCGGAAGTGACAGAATTTCTCCCAGGCAGTTGCCCTCGAAGATTCTAGATCGCCTGCGCGACCATGCCGTTGAGCCGAGAGTTTACATCCGAGCCGATAGGCGCGCTTTTTATTTCAACGTTAAAGAAGTACTGGATGGAGTGCGATCGGCAGGAATCAAACGAGTTGCATTCCTTGTCGATCAACGTCGGCCTCTAACGCACGGACCTTAGTCTCGTCCGCACACGACCAACGTTCTAATTCCTCGCTCTATTCTTGATCCAAATCGGTGTGCCCAAGAATCCGAAAGCCTTCCGAATCTGATTCTCCAAAAAGCGCTGATACGAGAAGTGCAGCTTTACGGCGCGGTTGGTGAAGAGCACGAATGTTGGTGGGGCGACTGAGGCCTGCGTCATGTAGAGAATTTTCACGCGCGAGCGCATGGGGACGGAGGCACGCTCGAAATCGACCGTCTCGATGAAGCGGTTCATCGCTGATGTGGAGATGCGTTTGCGGCGCTCGACGGCAACCTGTTCGAGCAACGGAAAAATTCTCTCCGTCCCCTTGCCGGTGTGGGCAGAAACGAAAACGATGGGCGCGTAGTTCAGGAACTTGAGATCGTCGCGCAGGCGCTCTTCGTAGACATCTCGGTCGCCGGGGCGTTTGCTTTCGCGCATGCGCATGGCCTTCGACGGACGGCCCGCTTTCAGCTCGCCGCTGGTGACGAGATCCCATTTGTTCACGACGATGATCATCGAGCGTCCACTCTCGTGGGCGTAGCCTGCAATGGCAGCGTCGAGCTGGCTGACGCCTTCGGTGGCGTCGATCACGAGCAGCGCGATGTCGGCGCCTTCGAGATGCTTGCGAGCCATCACGACGGAAAGTTTCTCCGCCATTAAGTGCGTCTTGCCTTTGCGGCGAATTCCGGCGGTGTCGATGAAGCGGAAGCGGCGGCCATCGTGTTCAACAATTTCGTCGACGGCGTCGCGCGTGGTTCCAGGGATGGGCGAAACGATAGCGCGGTCGGAAGCCGTGAGTCGATTCAGCAGTGTGGACTTGCCGACGTTGGGATGGCCGATGATGGCGACTTTGGTCTCGTAGACGGGAGAATCGTCATTGGTCGTTGGCCCTTGGTCGTTGGTCGTTGGCGATTCATCGCCGTCTTCATCGACAGGTTCCGGCGGCGGCAGGACTTCAAACACGGCATCCAGCAGATCGTCGATCCCGCGGCCGTGTTCGGCGGAGATGGGGAACATCTGGTTAATTCCGAGACGATGGAACTCGTCCACGATGTGCGCCTGCTTTTCGGTGTCAGCTTTGTTAACTGCGAGGAAGAGAGGTCGATTCGTCTTGCGCAACAGACGCACGAGCTCGAGATCAGGCGCGGCGACATTCGACCGGCCGTCCACGACCATCACGATGGCAGCGGCTTCATCGAATGCGACGCGCGCCTGGCGAAAGATTTCAGACGGAATGAAATCTTTGTCCTCGGGAATAATTCCGCCGGTGTCGATGATGCGAATGTGGCGGCCGCGCCACTCGGCGTCTCCATAGAGGCGGTCGCGGGTGATGCCGGGTTCGTCGCCGACGATAGCGCGGCGCGAGCCTACGATGCGATTGAACAGCGTGGACTTGCCGACGTTGGGCCGGCCCACGATGGCGAGCGTGGGAACTCCGGCGGCGGTGGTGGCGAGAGTGCTGGTCGAGTTGTAAGTGGGCTGAGTCAAAATGTGTCTTTTGTGGAGCGCGGCCGTTCGCACATGGTGCTTGTCATCCCGAACGAATTGAGGGACCTTGGTTTCTGTCGGCACCATTCCATCTGCCGCGCCAGGCAAATACCAAGATCCCTCGCATCGCTCGCGATGACAGCGCCAGTTCGATGCGAATTGCCCGGAACTCGTATTATAGAGACTCCCGTGGCTTTAAGTTCTCAACCCGTATCTGCGGCAACGCCGAGTCGTCCCGCGCCTAAAGGTAAAGACGCCACCCTTCACCAATTCTTCGCGCCCGGCGGAGTGTTGGCGCGTACGCATCCCGCGTACGAATTTCGCCGCGGGCAGTTGCAGATGGCGCAGGCCGTGGAGCAGGCGCTCGAAGAGAAACGGCATCTGATTGTGGAAGCCGGCACCGGCACGGGGAAAACGCTGGCGTATCTGATGCCGGTGATTCGTTCGGGCAAGCGCGTGATCATCTCGACTGGGACGAAGAATCTGCAGGAACAACTCTTCTATAAAGATATTCCATTTCTCGAGCAGGCGCTGTTTGGAGATCCGGCTTCCGGCGATGACAACTCGAACCGGCGGCTCTCGGTTTGTTACATGAAGGGCCGCAATAATTATTTGTGCCGCAAGAAGCTTTACGACCTGACCAATCAGCCTGTGCTTAGCGGACTGGAGGAGATCGAGCAATATCGCGACATCGCCGCGTGGGAAAAAACAACTGCGACCGGAGACCGCGCAGAACTGGCCGAGCTACCTGAAACCAGCGCGCTCTGGCCCAAGCTGGACGCGCGTTCCGACGCATGTATTGGGCAGAAGTGCAGCGAGTTTGAGCGGTGCTTCATCACCGAGATGCGCCGGCGCGGGATGGAGAGCGACATTATTATCGTGAACCATCATCTGTTTTTCGCCGATCTTGCCATCAAGTTGCAGGCCGATGGCGCGCCCGATGCCGGGATTCTGCCGGAAGCGGCCGCGGTGATTTTCGATGAAGCCCATGAACTGGAAGATGTGGCAGGAAATTATTTTGGAATCTCGGTGAGCAACCTGCGCGTGGAGGATCTGGCGCGGGATGTCGAGGCGTCGTTGCAACATAACCGGATGCTTTCGGCCTCGCTTTCGGGAGCGTTGGGAAGCCTGCGGGAGAAGTCGCAATTCTTTTTCTCGCTGTTGCCGCCAGGGGATGGGCGCTTCGCGTTCGACACGCGGCGCGAGTTCCTGGAAGAAAATGGAGATGAGTTTCTTGCGCTCAATCAGTCGTTGATGCGGCTGGCCGGGGAACTGGAAGCTTTGCCGCAGAAGCCGGAAGAGATTTTCAATTTTATGCGGCGAGCACAAGAACTCCAGGTGCAGCTTGGCTTCGCCATGGAGTCCGACGATAGCAACACGGTGTTTTGGATCGAGCGGCGCGGCGGAAGATTCAATTCGCAGCAGAGACAACGGGGCGCAGAGAAACCCGGGGAAACGTCTCAAGGCTTTCGTGGCGGCCGCCAAAACGTTTTTCTTCAGGCCACGCCGATCGACGTCGGTCCGATCCTGCGCGAATGCCTGTGGTCGAAGCTGGAGTGCGCTGTGCTGACCTCAGCGACGCTCGCTGTCGGCGGCGGCTTCGAATACATCCGCCAGCGTCTAGGCCTCGAGCATGCGCGCGAGTCGGTGCTGCCTTCGCACTTCGACTACGAAAGCCAGGCATTGTTTTATGTGCCGCCCGATCTGCCCGACGCTCGCACGCCGCAGTTCACGGCGCTGGCGGCGGAGCGCATTCGCAAGCTGCTGGAGATAACTCGAGGGCGCGCGTTCGTGCTCTTCACAAGCTACGCGCAGATGAACGACGTCTACCAGCGGCTGCTGGGGCAAATCGAGTTTCCCATGCTGAGGCAGGGCGACGCGCCGAAGAGCGCGCTGCTTGAGGAGTTCCGGCTGACGCCGAACGCCGTGCTGTTTGCTACTTCGTCGTTTTGGCAAGGCGTGGACGTGCAGGGCGATCAGTTGAGTTGTGTCATCATCGATCGCCTGCCGTTCGCCGTGCCGAGCGATCCGGTCGTTGCCGCGAGGGTGAAGGCGATCGACGCCGACGGCGGCAACGCGTTTTTTCAGTATCAGGTGCCATCGGCGGTGATCACGCTGAAACAAGGCTTTGGACGCCTGATCCGCTCGCTTCACGACCGCGGACTGCTGGTGCTGCTCGATAATCGAATCCTGAAAAAACAGTACGGCCGCGTCTTTGTCGAGAGCCTGCCGAATTACAAGAAGACTACGGACATGCGAGTGGTGGAGGAGTTCTTCGGAGTCGGTTAATGAGGAGAGTCTATGCGGATTTTTCCAGAAAGAGCTCGAGAATGGGGCGTGCCGCTGGGGAAGGGTTTCTTGCTTATTGCGGCGGGAATGCTGTTGATCGGAGTCGGGGCTTTCGCCTGGAAGGCATGGATGCTTGAGCGTTGGCCGCGAGCCGAGGGCGTGGTGTTAAGTGCCCGAGTAGAGCGTTCCAGTATCGACGATCAGACAACTTGCAGTGCGGTTTACTCCGTTCAATATTCGGTTCGGGGCAAGAACTTCACGACGGAAACTGGCGGCCACATATTTTCCGGGGATTGTGCCGGTGCCGAGGCCGACGCGAAAGCAGCACCTGGACACAAGGTCGTCACGCTGTACGATGAGGACAATCCTCGCGGAGCGCATGTAAATCCGGGATTCAATATGGAGTTTTTTCTGGTTTCTTTTATTCTTTCGATCCTATCCCTGGCGTTTGCGGCCGTGGGACTTGCCACCTGGAAGCTCGGGTTGTGGATGGATAGGCGGGGAATCGAACTCCCCTAGATAGGGCCCACCGCGGTTTCACACATACACCCACTCCACTCTTCGAATCCCCCGATACCGTTCGAAAACCTACTTGCGCTCTTCGGCGACTCCCGCACTCGCCAGCACGCCCACGACAATTCCCGAAGCCTCGGCCTTTGAGTGATACACACGCTCAGTGGCTTTCACGAAGTCAGAAAGCTTCGCGTCAGGAATGTTGAGGAAGGTTTGCGGATTGCGGTCGGTGAGCGGGAACCATGAACTCTGGATCTGCACCATGATGCGGTGGCCGCGGCGGAAGGTATGGTTAACGTCCGGCATAGTGAAATCGACTTGCTCGACCTTGCCGGGCGCGAAAGGCTCGGGCTTTTCGAAGCTGTGGCGAAACTTTCCGCGGAACGGTTCGCCGCGCACGAGTTGCTCGTACCCACCCATCGTGAACGACGGCGGAGGCACGTCAGTTCGCTTGCTTCTATCTTCTCTCTTAGTTTCGTCAAGCTTGCTGTCAGGGTAGTCGGTGGGATACACGTCGATCAGTTTCACAACCCAGTCGGAATCAGTTCCCGAGGTCGAAACGAAAAGTCGCGGCGAAACCGGGCCGGCGATCGTCACATCTTCCTGCAATACCGGCGTTTCATAAACCAGAACATCCGTGCGGCTGCTGGCGAAGCGCTGGTCTGAGACCATATATTCCTGCGGCACGTCGAGAGATTGGTAGCTCACGAAAGGCACGGGCTTCGCCGGATCGCTTACATATTCATCGAACGCAGGCGCGTCGCCGGCAGGTGGATCGAACGAAAGTCCGCCACCAGCGCGGAAGTAAAGGGTTTTCGCTTGGGTATCTTTAGGAGGCCACGCGGAATACTGCCGCCACACATTTGTGCCAGTCTCGAAAACATAGGCTTTCGGAAGTTTCGCATCACTCTTGCCTTTAAGATATTGCTCAAAGAACGGGAACAGAATGTTCTTGCGGTAGTATTCGCCTGTATTGGCCGCGAACTCAACCCGGCCCAGATGATCGCCATCCAAGCGGGCCCAGCCGCCGTGCACCCACGGGCCGACGACGAGCGCGTTGAAGATTCCGGAATTATTTTTATCAATGGCGTGGAAGGTGCTGAACGGGCCTTGCAGATCTTCGGCGTCGAACCATCCCCCAACTGTCAACACCGCGCAGTGAATGTTTTTCATGTGCGGCGCCAGATTGCGCGCCTTCCAGTAATCATCGTACGTGTCGTGGCGCATCTGGTCGTCAAGCAGTTGACTCTTGCCTTCAAGAAGCTTGCTGAGATTGGCGATAGGGCCGACGTTGAGATAGAAATCGTAGCCGTCTTTGGTGCCGAAATCGAATTGCGCCTGATTCTTGGGCGGCAGCTGGGGATTTTCCTGCGGCTTGAAGAAGGCATAAAAATCGAAATTCGCGTCGAGCATGAACGCGCCGCCGTGGTAGGCGTCGTCGCCCATGAAAAGATCGGTCATGGGAGCCTGCGGCGAAGCCGCCTTCAGCGCGGGATGCGAGTCAATGATGCTCGCCGACGTGAAAAATCCGGGATAGGAAATTCCCCAGATGCCGGCGTTGCCGTTGTTGTTGGGCACGTTCTTGAGCAGCCATTCAATGGTGTCGTAGAGATCGCTGGAATCATCGACATCTTGCTTCGACTTTTTGTTGTCGATGTGCGGCCGCATTTCGACGAACGTTCCTTCCGACATATAACGTCCGCGCACATCCTGGTTGACGAAAATGTATCCCGCCTTGTCGAAGTCAGGCGACGGCCCAAGTTGTTTGCGGTACAGGTCGACGCCATACGGGCCCACGCTGTAAGGGGTTCGATTGATCAGAAACGGGTAGGCGCGGGACGTATCTTTCGGAACATAAATGGACGTAAACAGATGCACGCCGTCGCGCATCGGGATTCGGTATTCGTATTTCGTATAGTGTTCCTTGACATCGAACTCAGGCGCATCGGCCTTGCCCTGCGCGGCGAGATTAACGGTGAACGCAACGGTGACGAGAATCAAAAATGACAGATTGCGACGCGGCATGGGTTCTCCCTGGTTAACGAAAACGTGAATAGGCAAGCTATCGTTAGTGGCAAAGCATAGTCAAGCCGCATCCCGGCCACGCCGCGTTACAATAGATGTTTCACGAGGAAGCGCGGTTCGGCCTGTATTCACGCCCGTGCCGCTGAGGGGCGCATGTTTGAAGTAACGGTTGACGACACGTTTGCGGCGGGCCATTACCTGCGCAACTACAAGGGCAAGTGCGAAAATCCGCACGGGCATAACTACAAGATCCGGGTGACGCTGGCTGGAGCCGAGTTGGATAAAGCCGGCCTGTTGCTCGATTTTAAAGACCTGCGCGAGGTGATGAGGCACGTCATCGAGCGGCTCGACCACCAGATGATCAATGAGATTGAGCCATTTACGGTGATCAATCCCTCGGCGGAAAACCTGGCCAAATATTTTTATGACGAATCGAACACGCGGCTGAAGGGCGTGACCAATGGCCGAGTGCGGGTGAAAGATGTAACGGTATTTGAAACGGATACCACGACGGCAAAGTACAGCGAATAAACAGCTGCCAGCCGCCCGTTGCCAGTTGCCAGTCTTTCGCTGCCGGGGAGGGATCAAGATGGGACGATCCTATAAAGATTTGGTGGCTTGGCAGAAATCGATGGACCTTGCTGGCGTCAGTTTCGAAACAGGCAGAGTCATAGAACTGGCAGCTGGAAGCTGGCGGCTGGCAGCTGGTTTCAATGCAGATTACTGAAATCTACAAATCGCTCCAAGGTGAATCGACCTACGCTGGTCTGCCCTGCGTCTTCGTTCGCCTGACAGGATGCAACTTGCGCTGCTCCTGGTGTGACAGCGAGTACACATTTCAGGGCGGCCGCAAGATGGATGCAGAAGCCGTGCGCGACGAGGTGATGCGGCTGAGTCCGAACGGAGGCTTGGTCGAGATTACCGGCGGCGAGCCGATGCTGCAGGAGCGAGAGTTGGTCCCGTTGATGCGGCAGTTGCTTGACGGCGGCTATCGAGTCCTGCTCGAAACCAGCGGAGAACGGCCACTGGAGCGGGTTCCGGCGGGAGTCATCAAGATCGTGGATGTGAAGTGTCCGGATTCGGGCGAGGGCGACACGTTTCATACGGAGAATCTTGAAACGCTGACCAAGGAAGATGAAGTCAAGTTCGTGCTGAGCGGGCGCGCAGACTATGAATTCGCGCGCGCCTTTACCTCGCAGCATCGTTTAGCCGAGCGAGTAAATGCGGTACTATTCTCCCCGGCGTTTCGCAAGGACGCAACCGGTGCGCGCGACAGTTCGCACTGCCTGCTCAATCCCCAGGAATTAGCCGAGTGGATGCTCGCTGACGACGTTCCAGCACGCCTGGGATTGCAGTTGCACAAGTTTATCTGGGATCCCGCGCTGAAAGGCGTTTAAGGAAATTGTTGATTGATATTGATGATTGCTGATTGAAAAGCTTATGAAATTGTCATCCCGAGCGAAGCGAGGGATCTTGGCTTCTGCCCGCAGCGGCGATGCCGGTGGCGCAGGCAAGAACCAAGATCCCTCGCGTTGCTCGGGATGACAATCCGTTATGTGGTCGATCAACAATAAGCAATTGCCGTGCAAGAGATGCCCGATCCAAATAAACCCCGCGCCGTCGTTCTGCTCAGCGGAGGAATGGATTCCTGCGTATGCGCGGCGCTTGCCGCCCGCGATCACGACGCCGCGGCATTGCACGTAAGTTATGGCCAGCGTACCGAAGACCGCGAGCGCCAATCTTTCCTGGCAGTCTGCGAGCGCCTGCGAATTCAAAACAAACTCCTGGTGCGCAACGAAATATTTCGCGCCATCGGAGGTTCTGCCCTGACCGACGACAACATTGCGGTCCCCACCGCGGACGCCCCTGGCCATGCCATCGGCCGCGACATTCCCGTAACGTATGTGCCCTTTCGCAACGCGCACTTTCTCGCCGCCGCGGTAAGTTGGGCCGAGGTGCTCGGAGCCGAGAAAGTCTACATCGGCGCGGTAGAACAAGACAGCTCCGGCTATCCCGACTGTCGCCCAGCGTACTATGAGGCCTTCAACCGCGTGATTAAAGCCGGGACGAAAGAAGGCACCATCGAAATCGTCACCCCGCTCATTCACCTGCGCAAAACCGAAATTGTGCGGCTGGGCCTTGAATTAGGCGCGCCATTCGATTTAACTTGGTCATGCTACAGCCGCCAGGATCAGGCATGCGGCGTCTGTGATAGCTGCGTGTTGCGGCTGCAGGCCTTTGCCGCAGCCGGCGCCAGGGATCCGATTCCCTACATGGAAACCTCGATTGTCGATTTGTGATGTGTGGTTTGGGATAGTTGATTGAGCGTTGAGAAAGCGAACGGCCTGAGAGTGAGTTTCAATCTGCAATCAGAAGTCAGTCACCAAAATGTTTTCCGCCGGGAGGCCGCAATGAAAAAGCATTTCGCAGTGTTCGTTCTCGTCTTGGCAATGCTGGCACTGTGTGCGCCTCTGGGTTTTGCCCAGGCTTCAGCAACAGTGAAGGGCGTCTGCAAGGATGCTCAGGGCAATCCCTTTCCCGACGCAATCGTGATCTACGTCAACCAGAACAATGGCCAGAAGTATCAGCTGAAGACCAATAAGAAGGGCGAATATTTCTCCCTGGGACTTACCGCGGGCTCCTATAACGTCACACTTTATAAGAACGCTGACGACCTAAAAGCCAACAAGGAACTGACCCACGCCAACAACTTTCCTGTCGCCCTCGGCGAGGACACACTCGACTTCGACATGAAAAAGGAACAGGAGAAGGCCGCCGCGGGCCAGGGCATCAGTCCTGAAGAACTCAAGAAGAGGCAGGAGCAGATCGAAAAGCAGCAGAAGGAATCGGGCACAATCAAAACCCTGAACGAAAAAATCGTCGCTGCCAATACCGCGGCCAAGGGTGGAGACTACGATGGCGCGATCAGCATCTTAACCGAAGCCACGCAGATGGATGCGACCCGCGACATACTCTGGGCGCAACTCGCCGACGCCTACCGCGGGTCCGCGACCAAACAGACCGATCCTGCAGAAAAAACAAAGCGACTGCAGGAATCCGTCACCGATTATCAGAAGGCAATCGAGATCAAGCAAAAGAACGTCGATGCCGCCACTAAGAAAGATCCGGAAGACAACAAACGTTTGGCTGCCTATTACAACAACCTGGGCGAGGCTTCTGCCAAGGCTGGCAAGGTCGATGATGCCTTGAAGGCCTACACGCAAGCGGCCCAGCTCAATCCCGAAGGCGCGGCAAGCTATTACTACAATGCCGGCGCGGTGCTGACCAATGCCGGGAAAGTCGACGCCGCCAACGAAGCCTTCGACAAATGCATTGCGGCCGATCCCACTAAGGCGGACGCTTATTATCAGAAGGGCCTCAACATGATGGGCAAGGTGACCCTGCAAGGCGACAAGATGGTCGCGGCCCCCGGCACGGCCGAGGCTTTCAACAAGTACCTTGAGCTCGCGCCCACCGGTCCCAACGCCCAGAACGCCAAAGACATGCTGGCCCAGATTGGCGCTCCCGTACAAACCAGCCTCGGCAAAAAAAAGGCGACCAAATAAGCCGATTACCATAAGCATGGTTGAAAAACTATGTTTGAAAGAAAAAGAGAGCGGCCCGACGGTCGCTCCCTTTTCTCCATCCACACCGCCCCAATGTTACTAAGGGCTAAGTCCTAAGCGTCCTTACGTTTCCCTCGACATCGCGTTAGAGTGTATGCATCAGGCGACTGCGGTCGCCTCCATCCCCATTCTGTGGCGCTTTGCAATTCCCTAAGAATCAAGAACAGTCTCATACGAGGACGGAATGGCAGCCCCTGGCAACGCCGCAATCTCAGTTTCTTTGGAAGGTTATTCGGGGAACGGCAAAGTAGCGACGCCCGCTTTGCTTGGCGCTATGTTGCGCGCCGCCGACAAGATCAGCGACCTGGTCTTCTCTCCCGGGCGTCCTCCGCAGGTGCAGGTTCACGGCCAGCTCATTCCAGTTCAGGTCGCAGCGCTCGCCACCCTCACTCCCGATGACACGCGGCACATTGCCATCGATCTGATTGGCGAGAACAAACAGGCAGTCGCCAGCCTGCGCGAACAGGGCTCGTGCGATATTTCTTACGGCTTGCCTGGAGTCGCGCGTTTTCGTGTCAATGTTTTCATCCAGCGTGGCAGTTGTGCGGTCGTGATGCGCGTAATTCCCACTGGCATTCCTGAGTTCGCCTCACTCCGCTTGCCCGCGCATCTCACCGACGTAGCCAGCCTGCGCGATGGAATCGTGCTCGTGGCCGGGCCTGCCGGATCGGGAAAGTCCTCCACTCTCGCCGCGCTGCTCGACTGCATCAATCGCGAGAGAAACTATCACATCATCACGATTGAAGATCCCATCGAGTTCTTGCACAACCACAAAAGCTCCACAGTCCATCAGCGCGAACTGCATAGCGACACGCCCAGCTTCGCGCACGCGTTGCGCTCCGCTCTTCGGCAGGCGCCCAAGGTAATCCTGGTCGGCGAGCTCCGCGATCGCGAAACCATCGAGAGCGTGCTCGAAGCCGCCGAGACCGGCCATCTCGTGCTTTCCAGCCTCAACACCATGGACGCGTCGAAAACCGTCGACCGCATCGTCAGTTCGTTCTCGTCCGGCGAACAGCAAAGCGTGCGCGCGCGTTTCGCCAAATCATTCCGCTACATCGTCTGCCAGCGGCTCTTGCCCAAGGCCGATCGCAGCGGGCGAGTCCCGGTCGCAGAAATCCTGAAAGCCAATGCACGCACACGCGAGTGCATTGAAAAAGGCGAGCGCGAAGGGAAAACTTTGCTCGACGCGATCAAGGCAGGCGCGTCCGAAGGCATGCAACACTTCGACGGAGAAATCGCGCAACTAGTTCGCGACCGCGTAGTCGACCTCGAAACCGGCCTCTCCTACGCCAGCAACGCCACCGTATTAGGACAAGAACTGGTGAGATAGCCGGTTAGACAAATGAAAACGAGACTCCGCACGAAACTTTGTGCAGGAATTCTCAAGGAAAATCCACATCCAGCGCGTAAATATCTTGTGTGCTCACATCCCGTACAAAAAGCCGCGAGTCGTCGGGCGCCTGCCCGCTCCACGATCCCCATGTCCATGAAAAGCGGCGCAGCCCAAGGCTGAACAGCTTCTCGGGATCATGGCTTCCCACCTTGACCCGCAGGCAGAAGGGATTGTCTATCCCAAAGTTGTCATAGTAGACGTAGCGGCTATCCGACGACCAATACGGATAGTCAACGTTTGCATCCGCAAACCACTCCGACCACTTCTGCGTGCTGAAATCGTAGAGCATGAGCTTATGCGAGCCCTCGACGTTGGTGGCAGTCAGGTAACGGCCATCGGGAGACCAGCGCGGGGAAAAAAGTCCTTTGGAACCCGGGAAGGTGGAAGTCTTCCGTGTCTTCATATCCACGAGCTGAATATCGACAGTTGCCGTGTTCCTGGAGGAAATGCGTCCGAAGGCAAGTTGGGAGCCATCCGGCGACCAGGTAGCGTCAATCTCGCCAACGTTTTCCGCTAAAAGTTCCTCGGGCGCGCCTCCCTGCGCGGAAATCAGAAAAATCTTCCATGGCTTCCCTGCTTGGCCGGAAATGTAAGCGATTTGGCTTCCATCCGGAGACCAAACGGGGAGCGCGGCCGCCACGGGTGGAAAACTAAGTTGCAAGCGCTCGCTGCCGTCGACCCGGCTGCGCCACAGCGTGTCGGCGGGAGTGGCAACATAAGCCACCCACTTGCCATCGCGGGTGAAAGCCGCGTCGGTGGCCGAAATGCCGCCCAGGAAAGGAAGAAATTGTTTCGAGGCAGCATCGTAACGTACCAGTTCGGAGTGCGGCTGGATGCCCTGCACAAACAGCTTCTTGCCATCAAGGCTCGGCACGCCCGCGTGATATACGGTCGGGCCAGTCGTCAATTGCGTAGGAACAGCGGAAGCTTTGCGAAACAGCCCGACGGAGTCCGCGACCGCGAAAATCTCGTTGCTTTGGCCTTGGCCGCTTTCGAAGACGTAGTAGCGCCCATCCGGAGTCCAGCGGCCCCAGTTTTCCCGCGCCGGATTGTGCCAGCCCTTGAGCAGTTGATGCAGATTGGACCCGTCGGAGCGGACCTCCCACAGGGCGTCTGTGTTGGCCTGATCATGGACCGAAAATCGAATGCGGCTCCCATCGGGAGAGAACGCGGCGCCATAAGCGGGACCCGGGGCGGAGATGAAAAGATGCGCCCCTGTGCCGTCGGCGTTCGCCAGATACAAATCCGCTCCTTTAATGAATACGAGGCGCCTTCCATCGCGCGACCAGGCGCCGGAACTGCCCTCAACATCCCCCAGTCGCCGCGGTGAACCGGCCGGCAATGGCAGCGCCCACAAAGGCACAACTCTGTCGCCGGTCGACATCGAGCTGCCCACCAGCAGTTGGGAGTGGTCGGGTGAGATGTCATGGATATTCATGCTCTTGACGGGCGTCGAAATCGTCGACGTTTCCCCGCCCGTTGCTGAAACCTGCGCGAGTACCGTCCCTTCCGGCCGCCACTGCGTGGTATAGACCCGCGCACCATCGGTCAGCATATTTCCCATGCCGAAGCCATCATGCGTGATCTGTGTGATGCCCGTGACCTTGGGCGGACTTACCGGGAACAAAGCCCAGGCACCTGCGGCTGCCGCCAGTAATCCAGTCACCGCTGCCAGCGGCCAGAGCCAGCGTCGTCCGCTTCCTGAAGGCTTTGCGGCGGGCTCAACCGCGACACTCACTCTGCCCGAGGTGCTATCCCGCTTCAGCCGTTTCAAGTCTGCCCGGATCTCAGCCGCGCTCTGATAGCGGATCTCACGATCTTTTTCCAGAGCCTTGTCAATAATATGTTCGAGCCCCTGCGGAAGATCGGGGTTGAGGCGCTGCAGTGGCGCAGGCTCCTTGTGCAGGATGGAATCGAAGACCGCGGCCGTAGTATCTCCACGAAAGGGCAGCGTTCGGGTCGCCATCTCGTACAGCACGGCGCCGAAAGAGAAAACATCGGTGCGGGCGTCAAGTTCCTTGCCCAGCGTCTGCTCCGGAGACATATAAGCCACAGTGCCCAGAGTGCTGCCCGCACTGGTGAGGTGTGGATCGTCAGTACTGGCGACGGTAGCTCCATCCGGAGTCGCAGTCGCGCGCGTTTTCGCCAATCCAAAATCGAGAATCTTCGCGTGCCCACGCTCGGTTACGAACAGATTCGCAGGCTTGATGTCGCGATGAACAATTCCTTTAGCATGGGCCGCATCGAGACCGTCGGCAATTTCGATCGCGAGATCAAGTATCCGCTCCAACTCAATTCGCGGGCCCAGAATCACATCCCGGAGAGTCTTGCCCTCCAGATATTCCATCACCAGAAAGAGACGGCCTTGGTGCTCGCCAATCTCATAAATCGTGCAAATGTTTGGATGATTCAATGCCGAAGAAGCCCGCGCCTCGCGCCGGAAGCGCTCCAGCGCCTGCGCATCGTTCGCCAGCGCATCCGGAAGAAACTTGAGCGCGACGAAACGATTGAGCTGGATGTCCTCGGCCTGGTAGACCACACCCATCCCGCCGCCGCCGATTTTGCTCAGCACGCGATAATGCGAGACGGTTTGGCCAAGAATGGATGGAGAATCAGGCACGGCGCACATCTTAGCAGACGTGCGCCGAGGAAGTTGACATGAAAAAAGCCGGTAGGGCCTTAAACTGAGCCACTACCAAAAGGCCCCCGCACCGTGAAAGAGAGCGGCGCTTTCAGCGGCCTGCCCCGAGCGAAGTCGAACGGGCCGCGTAAGCGGCCCAAAAATTGAACCGGTTCCGCAGGGTGCGGAAAAAATTCAAAGATGCATGCGCCACCGTGGAAGAGCGGCGCTTCAGTTTCAACGCAGCGCAAGCGCCCAGGAATTGAACCGGTTTGGCAAGTGACGGAAAAGCTCAAAGATGCATGCGCGACCGTGGAAGAGCGGCGCTTCAGCGCCGCGTAAGGCCCACGAATCAACGCGGGCTTTAGCCCCAGTGGTCGTATTTTGCGTGCGCAAAGAGTTTTCCGCAGCCTGATTAGTCGCCGGGTCTATCATCTCTCCATGAGCGCACCGCGAGCCACGTCCCAAGTTCTGACTTTCGAAGAAGCACGACGCGTAGTCGAAGACCATGCTTCGCATCTGGATCCGGGCGCCAACGAAACCGTAAACTTGCTCCACGCCGCTGGACGCGTTCTCGCCGAGCCCATCAATGCCGACCGGGACATCCCTCCCTTTCCGCGATCGACGCGCGATGGCTATGCCGTGCGCGCCGCCGATCTGGCAACGCTACCGGCCAGGTTGAAAGTGATCGGAGAAATCAAAGCTGGGCCCAGTCAAATTCCATCGCCACTGAATCGCGGCGAAGCATATTCCATCATGACGGGCGCACCGGTGCCGCAAGGCGCCGACGCAGTCGTGATGGTCGAATACACATCGCAACAAACAGACGCAGTCGAAATAACAATAACAAAGGGCGTTGTTCCGGAAGAAAATATCGTCGCACAGGGAGCCGAGGCGAAACGCGGCAGCCTTCTGCTCGACCGAGGCGCGCGGCTCAACGAGTCGGTGATCGCACTCGCGGCATCAGTCGGCAAATCGCAGCTGAAAGTGTTCGTTCGTCCCCGCGTGGCCGTGCTCACCACAGGCGATGAGATCGTCGAGGTCGATGCCGAACCCGGCCCCACGCAGATTCATAATTCCAACACCTATTCGCTCGCGGCACAGATCCAGAAAGCCGGAGGCGAACCCGTGCTGTTGCCCATCGCTCCCGACGAACCGCGCCGCCTGCGCGAATTAATCGAAGAAGGATTGCAATCAGACTTGCTCATCATGACCGGCGGCGTCTCCATGGGTCGCTACGATTTGGTGGAGCAGGTCCTGGCAGAACTGCAAGCCGAGTTCTTCTTCACCGGAGCAAAAATCCAACCAGGAAGGCCGGTAGTATTCGGCCGAGTCAAGCGTGGCGCGGGCACTCTTGCCTGCGGGGCTTTAGCTCCAGCCGCTCTTTTGAACGCACACAAATATTTCTTCGGCCTACCCGGCAACCCAGTCTCAACCATGGTCACGTTCGAACTATTTGCCAGACCAATGTTAGAGGCGCTGTCAGGAATGTCCCCGCGCCAGCTCACCTTCCCGCATGCCCGTCTGAAATCCGACATTCGCGTCAAGACAGGATTGACGAGATTTCTCCCCGCAATTCTTTCCGGCAAGTACGCAGACTCATACGCCGAACCCGTGCCCTGGCAAGGTTCAGGCGACATCGCAGCCCGATCCCGCGCCAATTGCTACATAGTAGTCCCCCCAGATCGCGGCCATATCCCAGCCGGCGAATGGGTAGCAGTCATGCTGAGCTAACTCTATGTTGAGCTGACTGACCACTGACCACTGACCACTGACCACCACCACTGCTCTCCCATGTAAGATAGAACTTCCGCATGGCGAAAAAACTCTCCCACTACGACGATGCCGGCCACGCTCGCATGGTGAATGTCTCGAGCAAAGTCCCCACGCGGCGCGAAGCCGAAGCCAGCGCCTTCGTGCTCATGCCGAATTCCGTGCTGCAAGCACTGCCGAAAAATCCCAAAGGCGATCCGCTCGAAGTAGCGCGTCTCGCTGGAATCATGGCCGCCAAGCGCACAGCGGAGTTGATCCCGATGTGCCACGCCCTGCCGCTGTCGCACGTTGATGTCGACATGAGCGTATGCGAAAATGGCATCGCAATCACCACCAAAGTGAGCACCACCGCCGAAACCGGCGTAGAAATGGAAGCCCTGGTAGCCGCAGCAATCTCCGCCCTGACGATTTACGATATGACCAAGGCTCTCGACAAAGGAATCGAGATTCGCGACATCGTGCTGCAACGCAAGACCGGCGGCAAGAGCGGAGAGTACCGGCGCAAAAAGAAGTAACCTGTATCCACACGAATTACATGGCAAACGAAGTAAAACTCCTTCTTGTGGACGACAACCCGATGGTGTTGGGGATGCTGGAGCATGCTTTGGCGCCGTTTGCGCGGGTTATGGCTGCTGGTGATGCGGCGGATGCTTTGCTGAAGGCGGTCGATGATCCTCCGGAGCTGGTGGTTTGCGATTACCGGATGCCGGGGATGGATGGGCGGCAGCTGGTGGAGAAGCTGAAGTCGCGGCCGGCTACGGCTAATTTTTCGGCGATCCTGTTGGCCAGCCGGGCGGATATTGATGAGCGTCTATCTCCGCAGGATGCGGCGGACGACTACATTGCCAAACCTTTTTTTCTGAAGGAAGCTACGCGACGGATCAAGCGTACTGTTGACCGCATTGCTCTCGAGAAGATGGCGAAGACTGCGCCTTCCGACGGCGTGGTGCGCGGAAATCTTTCGCAGATGAATGTGATTGACCTGATGCAGTCGCTGGAGATGGGGCGCAAGAGTTGCCAGCTCAAGCTGAACAATGCCGGAGAGAAGTGCGAAGTGTTTTTTGCCGAGGGCCAGGTTAAGCACGCTACTTACGGATCACTGGTGGGAGATGAGGCTGTCTTCAAAGTGCTGCGCTGGACTGGCGGCAATTTTGAATTGAACTTCGAAGGCAAGACCGATCAGGAAACCACCAAGCTGAATACGCAGGGCCTGCTGATGGAGGGTTTGCGATTGCTTGACGAATCGCAACGCGATGCTGGTGGAGATATTCCTGAGGACAGCGTTGATAGTGCATCTGGCGCTGGCGGCAATGCTGATGCTGGCGTGAGCACGCCGAGTAGTGGCGGCAGTTCCGGCGGCGGGACGGGAGAGGAAGAAGATGATGTCCTCCTCGACAACTGAGGGCTTGGTGGTTTTCACGGCCGCAGTGGTCACGGTCAGCGATTCCTGCTCGCGCGGGGAACGCGCAGATATTTCTGGGCCGGCGGTGGTTGAGATATTGAAGAAGTCCGGCTTTGAGATTGTGCACACGCGAATCGTGCAGGACGATTCCATGCAGATTCAGAATGCGCTGGTGCATCTGGCGCTGGAAGTGCGCTTCATCGTGACCACGGGCGGGACGGGCATTGCGCCGCGCGATGTGACTCCGGAGGCGACGGAGGCGATTTGCGATCGACTGATTGACGGCGTGGGTGAGCGCATGCGGCTTGAGGGCGCAAAGAAAGCTCCGTTTGCCGCTTTGAGCCGGGGGGTCTGCGGCGTGCGGGAGAAAACTTTGATTCTGAATTTGCCGGGGAGTCCTGGCGGCGCGGTGGAGTCTTTGGAGGCTGTGCTGGAGTTAGTGCCTCATGCGCTGAATTTGCTGGATGGGAAGACGGAACATTGAGGATTTATGGCGGGAAAGACAGGATTGAGAACTAACGCGTCGACGAAGAAGTCGGAGCGCACAAACGGCAGTGGTGCTGACTGGGTCAAGTTGCGCCGCATGAGCGCGGCTCGCATCCGCAGCGGGATTTTGGCTGACCCTGACGCGCGTGCCACGGATGAAAACTTCTGGAAAAGCGCCAAGGTTGTAATGCCGGCGCGGTAAGGCGCGACTCCGAGTCGAATCCCCACTTCTCGCAAAGAACGCGAGAAATGGGGCACCCGGCTGTTGCTCTTCACTTCGCTTACTATAACTTCTGCCGCGTTCATACGAGTATCAGAGTGACGCCTGCAATGGAGGCCGGGGTTGCCGACCACGTTTGGACTGTTGGAGAGTTGTTTGCCTAGCAAACATTACTACGATGCATCCTCGGCGTTGATTACGTCATCAATATTCAAGTGTTTTGATGATAATCAAGCGTTGTTTAATAGTGCCGATGTTTGCATTTATGACGAAATACGACACTGATGTGCAACTTGTTGTCAATGTTAACTTGTACTATACTGTTGACAACCTGAATAGTTCTGGCTACTATGATTGATTTTTCAATCATTTACGCCATGAGATTGCCAAATCATCGACACAGTCCACTTTGGCAACATAATTGCTTAAGCCAGACAAAAAGAGGAGAGCCCATACAGGCGCTCTCCCAAAGTACAACAGGGTTGGATTGTTAATTCTTGCTGGCGGGAACCAGCATGAACCCATCACGACGTGCCTGATACTCGGGCACGAGGAAATGGTCGAGGCCGATCACCTTGGAATGAAAAAACAGACCATTCTCCAAGGGAACTGCCGAAACAGGGACAAGAGCTTCTGGGTTGTTTTCCATGAAGACTCCTTTCACGTTTGAGATTGCCCAGAGAGAGGCCGTGTACTACGGGCTCTCCAAGGACATTCTCGGGAGCCGATCTTGCTGGCACCTGAGAAATCATAAAAGTCGTAAAGTCGTTTGACAGGGGAACGTAAACTCGGGTAGGATACACACATCCCGACGAGACGCGACCGAGCCACCTACAAGTTATGCTTCACTGAGAGGGCCAGCTACTAACTGGCCTTTTCACATTTCGGGAACCAAAATCCCGAGCTACTCAGTGTGCAAAAGTCTATCACATCCGACCCCCGTTTTCATCCCACGAAAACAGAGAATCTTAGGTGTTTCAACTCAAATTATACCTGTTCTGTTAGATGGCTTGCCCGGTACCGAAGGTTCCAATTTGGATTCAAAGTTTCTTCACGAAAGCTCGGGGGGGTGGGCTCACGTTTGTGCGGCTATTGCCGCCCAGCAACGCACTATTAGGACACTACCGACTCGTATCTCGATGGGCTGGACCTGGCGCGCGGCGAGAAACTGAATCTGCTCTTCTACGTCGCTCTGTATTCCGTTTGCGCGGCGCTGAGGTCGGTAAGGCCGAATCGGAAGTCGATCGCTGGCCTGAACATCGATCTGCTTACGGACGAAGTCCTCCATGATTGTTACGGAAAGGTTTTGCTTCTCTACAAGGCTCTAGGCGGTGACGACAAAGTCGCGAAGGGTCCCGAACTAGTTCAAAGGGTAAAGGCGGATCTCGTTGGGAGTTTTGGCGGCCAGAAGAAAAAAACGAAGACGGGCCCCTAGCTCCGACCCAATTCGCCCTCCCAAGCAGAACCCATAAAGCGACTATACCGCAGGGGGCAGGGCTCACTCATGCTCGGTTTTGGCTTGAGTGGGGATGTTCGCATGTCACAGGCTTAGTCCGGCGCACGAGCTATTGTCGTAATGCCGCCGGCTGCGCGAAGAGAATTCCCTGAGGCGGCACGTAGGCGTTGGCGGTGCGGGGGTCCTTCGACTTCGGAACTGCTCCGCTTCGCGAGGCAGTTCCTTCGCTCAGGATGACAGGGTTCATCGGCGGGGGCTGTATTCTTTTGCCGCTTGCGGCTGAGCTTAGTCTATGGAAAACCGTAGCCAAATCCTGTCAATAGCTAAATAGTAAACGATTCTGGCTATGTGACGGCACGGAAAGGAAATATAAAGTTGGGAAATGTGACGGTTTACCCTATAGCGGGATGATATAATATAATTATAGAGTCGAGAAATCGACAAGAAGGCGTAGCCCACGGGCTGCGCCTTTTGTGTTTCTGGGCGATTTCAGGGCGACTTGGCAGCAGGAACAGCAGGTCCCTCCACCCGCTACTCCTTCCCTTCGGGAAGGAGTAGCTCCGGTCGGGATGACAATGACTAATTAGATGAACAACATGACGTTGCGTATTGGGAGAAGCCTATGAGGCGGCACGGTAAGAGAGTGTTTGCGAATTTCAAGCAGCGGGGCGAGTGGGTGGAGTTGTTGTTTATGACGGTGGCTGCGGGGTTGGGTTTTACGGTGGCGAAGCCTTTTGGGGATTCGGCTCGCTACGATGTGATCGTGGAGCACTTGGGGCGGTTCCTGAGGATACAGGTGAAATCCACGGAGCTGTGGACGGGTAGCAGCTATGTGTGCCAGTTGAATATGTGTGGGCGACTGTACACGGCGGAGGACATTGACTACTTTGCCGTCTACGTTTTGCCTTTGGATTTGTGGTATATCTTTCCGGCGCGGACGCTGGCGGGGTTGAGCAACGTGGTGCTTTCGCCGCATCGCAAGGGACATAAGTATGAGCGGTACATGGAAAACTGGTGGCTGCTGACCAGGAAGCACGTGCGGCGGGGAGCCAGGACTGTGGTGCCTTCGGGGGATGAGTGGAGGGATGCGACCGACCAGTTGAGTGCGCGGATTGTGGAGAGGTTGCGGATGGTGGGTACGCGGGTGCGATAGTCAGAGTCAAAGTCAAAATCTAAAGTCAAAGGCGACGGACAGGGGTGTCCGTCCCACAAGTGTCGTTGCCGCCCACGGGGACAGCAGGTTCCTCACCGGGCTCTTCGCCCGGTTCGGAATGACATCCCTATTTTTATTGTGCCTTCTTCTTTGATTCCCTTTAGCGGCTGGCTAGGCCGCCGGTGGTTTCGCCGCCGTCCAGGGTGTAGACGTGGCCGGTGGCGTAGGCCGCGTCGTCGGAGGCGAGGAAGGCGAACAGGGCTGCTATTTCTTCGGGCTTGGCGTGGCGGCCTAGCGGGATCTTTCGGTTTACTTCTTCTAACATCGCGTCGGTGTATTCGGCTCGCTGCATGGGAGTTAGTACATAGCCGGGAGCTATAGCGCAGACACGGACTTTGGGGGCTAGTTCGAGGGCCATGGATTTGGTCAGCTCGATTACTCCGGCTTTCGTCGCGTTGTAATCGGCGTAGTGGGGATAGCCCATGATGCCGTTGGTGGAGGCGGTTTGGAGAATGACTCCGGCGCCGCGCTCGGCGGTGTAGTTCTCGACCATGTGGCGGGCGGCGGTTTGAGCTACGTGGAAGACTCCGGTGAGGTTGACGGCGATTATTTTGTCCCAGTCTTCGGGAGTGATGTCGAGGAAGTTGTGGCGGATGCTGATGCCGGCGTTGTTGATCAGGACATCGACTGCTCCCATGGCGCGGATGGCTTGGGCGAAGGCGGCTTCGACCTGAGGGCGGTTGGTTACGTCGGCGAGTATAGCTTCGGAGATTTTTGGGAACTGGTGGCGGGTTGCGTCGCAGGCTTTTGCGTCGCGGTCGAGGATGCAGACTTGGGAGCCTTCGTCCAGGAATCTGACGGCTGTGGCTGCGCCTATGCCGCTGGCGCCTCCGGTGATCAGGACTCGTTTGTGCTTCAGACCTTGCATGCGGTTCTCAACTCCTGCGACGCGATGATCAGATCGGACACAACGAAGCTCCTGAATTACTGAATTCTATTTGATCGAATCTCATCTTAATCTTGTGACTGAGATAAGTGTAGACAGTCGTGTTCATAACGATCCGCCGGAGAAGGGCGATTCGAGAGCGCGCGAGGCGGCGGAGATACGGCCGGCCCACGTTTGGCTGATGGCCTTTAGCGTGGGCGCGATTGTCGCGAACATTTATTACATCCAGCCACTGCTATCGACGATTGCGACGGCGTTTCGCATTTCGGTGCCGCAGGTGGGAATTGTTGCGATGCTGACGCAGTTCGGCGCGGCGTTGGGAATGCTATTTTTTGTTCCGCTGGGCGACACGAAGGAGCGACGCCGGCTGATTGTTAGCCTGCTGCTGGCGGAGAGCCTGTGCCTGGCGCTGATGGCGAGCGCGCAGAATTTTGTGTGGCTGGCGCTGGCCAGCTTTGGCATAGGGATTACGACGGCTACGGTGCATGTGATTGTGCCTTTCGCGACCCACCTCGCGTCTGCGGCGCGGCGGGGAGCGACGGTGGGCGCGATCCTTGGCGGATTATTGTTAGGGATCCTGCTGGCGCGAACCTTCAGCGGACTTTTGGGCGCGTGGGTGGGATGGCGCGCGATTTATTGGCTGGCTTCGGCGCTGATGCTGTTGCTTGCGGTGTTGATCCGCACAGGTTTGCCGGTGAGCAAGCCGGAACTCAAACTCTCGTGGCCGAGTTTGATGCGTTCGACGGTGGTGCTGATCCGGAATGAGCCGGTGCTCAGAGAGGCGGCTACGTTGGGCGCGATATTTTTTTGTGCGTTCAATGCGTTCTGGACGACGTTGGTGTTTTTTCTGGAGACTCCGCCGTATCACTATGGAAGCGCAGTGGCGGGACTGTTCGGGCTGGTGGGGGCTGTGGGCGCGGTTTTCGCACCTTTTATCGGACGCATGGCGGATCGTTATGGGGCGAGGCGGAATATTCTTATCTCGCTGATTGTGACGCTTTTTTCTTTTGTTGTTCTTTATTTTGTTGGAAAGCACATGAGCGGGCTGATTGCGGGCGTGGCGTTGCTCGATATCGGCGTGCAGAGCGGGCATGTATCGAATCAGACACGAATCTATGGCCTGCAGCCTGAGGCTCGAAGCCGCATGAACATGGTTTACATGGTTTGCTATTTCAGTGCGGGAGCCGTGGGATCGTATGCCGGGTCGGTGCTATGGCATCGTTTTGGGTGGGCCGGAGTTTGCGGACTGGGATGCGTGCTTTTATTGGTTGGATGCGGCGTGTATTTTTTGTCGGGGTGGAAGGATGGGGCCCCGGAGCCTTGAGCCGGGATCGTGACGATTGCTGTTCGATGGGTGCGGAGCTCTGAGCAGCATGGGTGGCGGCGCAGGCGGACAGCGGGTTCCTCGTCGCTTCGCTCCTCGGAATGACAAGCCGGAATGACAAGCCGGAATGACAAGACTGATTAACCGGCGCCCTTCAAGACAAAATCCTAGATGGGTTTGCCGCGGAAGAAATAGATTAGTTCGATGATCAGGATTATCACGACCATTAATTCCAGGACGAAGGCTCGGCTTTGGTTGAATTCGTCGACCATGAAGCGGTAGAGCTCTTCAGAGGTTTGCAGTTTTTGTTGGACGAGGTCTTTGTAGTCGGGGACACCGACTTTTTGCGCGGCTAGCTTATAGAGGCGGGCGGAGAACATGTCGCTGAGGAATTTGATGGCGTTGTCGGCGCGCTCGGTGAGTTCGCTTACGTCGAGCAGGACGGTGTGAAGTTTTGAGGCGGCGCGGGCGGTGCGCCAGCGGAACCAGAAGCCGTGGCCTCCGCGATCGAGGAAGTCATAGACGCCTTCGAGTTGTATGGTTAGGAGTTCGTCGTAGTGGCGGAACTCTAAGAGCTGCGAGTTGGCGTACTGCAGGAGCTGGATGGCGGTCTCGGCGCCAAGGGGAGTGTCGTAGATGAAGGCGGCGTTCCATCCGATGACGGCGAGGTCGTTAGGGTAGTACGAGATGCGGGATTGAAGGATCTCCTGACGCTCGCCGTCGGAGAGCGGCTGATTTTCTCCGCGCACTACTTGCGAGATTACGTCGCCGCGAGATGCTAATAGATCGGTGGCTGAGGGCGAGCCGGCAATCTCACGCAGGTGGAAGATGAAATAGTCTTCCTTCAGCCACTCTGCGGTGTAAGGCTTGACCAGGGCTGGAGCGGCTCGCTCTAGTTTTTCTTTGACGATGCGGGTGGCGAGGCTTTCGAAGTTGGTGTCCCAAACCCAGCGGCTAGAGAGTTGGACCAGCTTGTCCCAGTCGCCGGAGAACGGGAGCTCGAAGATCACGCTGACTACGCCGTAATCGAAATACCTGATGTCGCCTTGGAGTCGCTCGCCACTTTCAAGAATCAGCGGCTCGAGGGCTTCTTCGACTGGCGGGCGCTGGTAGCGGACGTAGCCGGGAGCGAGATGCCGGAAGCTGGCGTCGGCGGTGCGGGCGCCGAAAATTTGGCGGAGTTGGTCGAGGCGAATTTCTTCGCAGACGTCGAACTGGATCAGGACCAGGACTGAGCCGCAGAGTGGCGCGTCCTGGGTCTTGACTGCTACCAGGGTGGGCAGGGCTTCGGCGGGGACCTTGCCCATTGCTGGCTGCGGCGATGGCTCCAGAAGCGTGTTCTTTTCAGTTTCCATAACGTTCAGTTTCGATCACGTTTATTTCGATCAGTGCGGAGGCGCTATGTGCTGCGATGAAACGAAAATGCCCCGCGCTTACAAGGCTTAAGCGCTGTGCGTTCATTCTCTACTATTGTCCCAGAAAATTGTAAGGATGGGCAGGAGGCTGGTAAGTAATTGATTTGCAATGGTTTGTCTGGATATCGACACAAAGGGAATTAACGGGCATCCGGGGGAGGGGAATGATAATATGTGTACATTGAGTACACAATTATGAGTACGGTTAGAATTGGCATCCGTGAATTCCGCGAAAAACTAGCGGGCTATCTTGAGTCCGATCAGCCCTTGGCGATCACTCGTCATGGTGAAACGCTCGGCTTTTATATTCCTGCGCAGAAGCGCAGCCGGACTGCGGAGCTGGACGCCATGCGCGCCGCCGCTAAAGATCTGGATGAGATGATCGCGTCGTGGGGAGCAAAGGAAGAGGAACTGATGGAGGAGTACAGACGGATACGCCGGTCTGCCCGCGAGAAAAAGCGAAATGCCAAGCAAAGCGCTGGTGGTTGACGCCAACATCCTCGTGCGTGCCGTTCTCGGGAAGCGCGCACGCGAAGTGATCGAGACGCACGCGGAAGACGTTTTGTTCTTTGTTCCCGAATCCGCATTCGCCGAAGCCGAAGAGCACTTGACGGCTCTTGTGGTCAAGCACGGGGGCGATCCCGAGAAAGCGCTCATCCTTTTGCGATCTCTGGGCCGTTTGGTGGAATTGATTGGCGACGAGGTGTATGGCGAGTTCGAAAAAGAAGCGCGAGAACGGCTGGCGCGGCGGGACCCAGAAGATTGGCCCATACTAGCCTGTGCGCTCGCGCTTCGGTGTCCTATCTGGACAGAAGACACCGATTTCTTCGGCTGCGGTGTAGCCACATGGACTTCCGACCGGCTGCGCATGTTCCTGCGCGATTGAACCGCGACTAATCTGTAATTATTTTCTCCTAGAAAGTCCCCATAATAGCGCCCCGCCCGCTGCGATGGCCGCTAATCCCAAGCCCGCGCGCTTCATGGACTGGAAGACTTCGGCTTCGCGCTGGCTGGTGCGGGCTGACTCGGGGTGTGGGCGAGAGTCTGGCACGGCTTCGCCGTTCAGTGCTATCTGAAGTACTTCGGCGAGGTGCAGGGCGTGGCGCGGCGAACATTGGGCGATTTGTTCGCGGCAACTGAAGCCGTCGGCGATGATGAGCCAGTCTGGCGGTGCTTGGCGAACTGCGGGGAGGAGTTCTAATTCTCCGATGGCGATCGAGATGTCGTACTTGTCGCGTTCGAAGCCGAAGGAGCCGGCCATGCCGCAGCAGCCGGGTGCGGGGCTTTGGAAGTCCACGCCTAAGCGGCGCAGGACCGCCTCTTCGGCTGTCATCTTCATTAGCGATTTGTGATGGCAGTGGCCGTGGAGGAGTGCTTTGCGGTTGAGTTGGGGCAGCGGAAGATTCTTTGCTTTGGTTTCAAGGAATTCGCTTAGCAGGAACGTCTGGCGCGAGAGAGCTTGCGCGCGTTCATCGTGCGGAAAAAGATTTACTAGCTCGTCACGGAAGACGGCTACGCAACTGGGTTCGAGTCCGACTATCGGAATACCGGCTTCGATTTCGGGCGAGAGTTCGTCGAGGATCTGAAGCAGAAGAGATTGCGCGCGGTCCAGCATGCCGTGGTCGTAGAGCGGGCGTCCGCAGCAGAGATTGGCTTTAGGCACGATGACACGGAAGCCTGCGGCTTCGAGGACTTCGACGGTGGCTTTGGCCGTGTTGGGATGGAAATAATTGTTGAAGGTGTCGGGCCAGAGAAGAACGCAAGGCGCAGCCCCTGAAGGGGCGGTCGATTGCGAAGAGCCTGCGGTATCGCTAAAGCGATACCCTGATACGAACCTTCTTGCTCGCGTGCGTTCAAACCACGCTTTGAAAGTTTCTGGAGCGAAGGCTGGTATGGAGCGCTGCTGCGGGATTCCGGCGACGAGCTTGGAGAGGTCGCGCAGGAATGGGAGTTGCGTCGTTAGGTTAATCAGGCCGGGCGCGTGCGCTGCTACGCGCGCCCACAGATCGATGTTGCCGAAGGCATAGGCGCTGAGCGGGCGAACGCGACCTTCGTAGTAGTGGGAAAGAAATTCGGATTTATAGGTGGCTACGTCGACGCCGACGGGGCAATCGCTTTTGCATCCTTTGCAGGCGAGGCAGAGGTCAAGCGAGTTTTTTACTTCTTCGCTGCGCCATCCGTCGCGGATCATTTCATCGCTTCGACCTTCACCTTGGGTCATCTCCCAGAGCAGGTGGGCGCGGCCGCGCGTCGAGTGTTCTTCTTCGTGCGTGACGCGCCAACTGGGGCACATCACGCCGCCTTCTTCGCGTCGGCACTTACCGACGCCGACGCAACGCAGCGTCGCCTGCGCCAGGCTGCCGTGATCGTCGGTGAATTGAAAATTAGTTTTCGGTTCCCACGGAGAATACGTTGCGCCGAGGCGGAGATTTTCATCGAGCTTGTAGGGCGGCTTTCCCGGTAAACCAATCAGCTTGCCGGGATTCATCTTCCATTCGGGATCCCATACGGACTTGAACTCACGGAAAGCCTGAATGAGTTCAGGGCCAAACATTTTCGGAAGCAACTCTGCGCGCGCCTGACCGTCGCCGTGCTCACCCGAGATGGAGCCGCCATAGCTGACTACGAGGTCGGCGGCCTCTTCCATAAACTTGCGGAATTTCGCGATGCCGTCTTTCGATTGCAGATCGAAGTTGATGCGAGTGTGCACGCAGCCGTGGCCGAAGTGCCCGTAGAGCGAGCCCTTGTAGCCGTAGGCGGCAAACATTTTGCGCAAGTCGCGCAGGTAGCCGCCGAGTTTTTCGGGAGCGACGGCGGCGTCTTCCCAGCCTTCCCAGTTGAGCGGCTCGCCGGGCACGTGCGAAGTGGCGCCCAGAGCCGATTCCCGGACTTCCCAAACGCGCTTGGCGTGCTGCTTGTTGGTGTAGAGACGCATGTTGGGAGGATTCGCACTGAGGCTTAGCGACTGCATCAGAGCGCGAGCTTGCGACTCGGCTTCCGGCGCTGTGTCAGCGCCGAACTCGACCATGAGCCATCCGGCGCCTTCGGGCAAGAGCACGAGACCTTCGGAGTTGATACCTTTTGCCCGCGTGTAGCCGACGAGAAGATCGTCGAAACCTTCGAGGCCGATGGGCTTGTGCTCCATGACTTCGGGAACGTGGTCGGCGCACTGATAGATGTCGGGATAGCCGACGACCAGGAGCACGCGCTCGGGTGGGCTTTCGACAAGGCGGACTGTGGCTTCGAGAATGGTGACGCACGTACCTTCAGAGCCGACCAGCGCTCGGGCGACGTTGAATCCATTCTCAGGCAAGAGGTGGTTCAGGTTGTAGCCGGAGACGCGGCGCGGAATTTTGGGAAAGCGCTGGCGGACTTGATCGCCGTAGGCGGCTGCGATGGATTTCAGTTTTGTGTAGATTTCGGCGCGGCGTCCGCCGGCTGCGCAGATGTTTTCAAGTTCGGCGCTCGACGTGGCGCCTACTTTCATGCGGACGCCATCGTAGGTGAGGACTTCGAGCGCCTCGATGTTGTCATCAGTTTTGCCAGCCATTACGGAATGAACGCCGCAGGAGTTGTTACCGATCATGCCGCCGAGAGTACAGCGATCGTGCGTGGCGGGATCGGGCGCGAAGGTGAGGTGGTGTTTTTCGGCGGCGGCGCGCAAGGTGTCGAGCACGACTCCAGGTTGCACGCGGGCGATGCGGCGGGCAGGATCGATTTCGAGAATCCTCGCCATGTATCTGGAAAAGTCGAGGATGACAGCGACGTTGCAACATTGGCCGGCGAGCGAGGTGCCGCCGCCGCGGCAGAGAAGCGGCGCTCCGAATTCGCGGCAGAGCGCGACCGTGGCCATGACATCTTCGGCGTCGCGCGGAAATACCACGCCGATCGGGACTTGGCGGTAGTTGCTGCCGTCGGTCGAGTAGAGTGCGCGCGTGCTGCGGTCGAAGCGGACATTTTCTCGAGAGCCGTATCGAGAGCGGTCGCGGAGCTTCGCACGCAAAGCCTCGGCCAGTCCGGCGGAATTTACTTGAGCGGACTTCGAGGCTTGCGCAAGTTCGGTGAAGGGATTGGGCATGCGGTGCAGCCTCGGAATTTCAATTCGAGGGCGAACTTGCCGCGTCAGCCTTCTTCACATTGGCGACCACGATCTGTGTCTTGCCGTTTTCCTCTTTGGCAGTGATGGTGACCATATTATTTTTGTCGTTGGAGATAATGGTGCACTGATCCGACTGGGTGCTCATCACCATCGCATTCGGAAACTTGGGCTTGTAGAAGCTGCAAACTTTGTCGGCCGAATCGGTGGTTTCAAAGTGCAGCGATACAGTGCGAACGCCGCCGAAGGAGGCTGAGGCCGAGCCTTCCTTCATGGCCTGCGCCCCGGGATAGGGATCGACTCCCAGATCGTGAGCGGCCGCCTGCGGATCGTTGGAGGACTCGACGGTTCCGAAGGGAGTCTCCACTTTCACGTTCTCGCCGTTCTGGCGAACGTGCGTGTGACGAGCGACGCGCCAGGCGAAGAATCCGAGCGAAGCTATGCCGAGAATTCCGACCAGGATGATGACACCGACCACGATGAGAATGGCCTTGAGAGCGCCGCCTCCGCCCGAAGTTGGTGCTGGCGCGGAAGCGGAAGCAACTGGAGTCGCAGAGCGAGCAGGGGTCGCGGGTGTAACCGCCGGGGCCGGCGCCGAAGTGAGCACGGCTGCTCCGCATTTGCTACAGAACCGGGTTCCGGGATCGATGCTGGTACCGCACGAATTGCAGAACGCCATAGGTCACCTCGTTAGCACTTAAATATGTTCGCGCGAGTATAGCGCAGATTGAGCGGGAAACGGAGAGGGATTGCCAGCGCGAAGCGGGGAGCGATGAAGGTTGCTTTGCCATACCGGCGCGGCGGGCGAAGACGCCCGCCTGAAAGTTGCCGGAACGGCGGCGCTACTCTAGCTCCAGGGTCTGGTGGCGTAGTCGGTCATGGTTAGCCCGAGCAGCAGGAGCAGGAAGAAGAGAGCGGCGATGACGACGAGCTTGGTCAGTTTCTCGCTGGCGTGCCAGACATGCATGAAGAAGAGAGCGACCAGGGTGGCTTTGAGGGTGGCAATGCCGAGAGCGACGGCGGCGTTGAAGGAGCCGAGCTCGATGAAGGCGGCTTTATAAGTGATATAGGTGCAGATGAGGAGCGCGGCCCAGATGCTGAAATACATTTTCAGCGGCGATTTGGCGTGGGCGGAATTTGAATGTTCTGACATAAAGAGCCTCAGAGATAAAACGTTACGGATGCCGGTCGATCAGGTAGAGCAAGGGGAACAGGTAAATCCAGACGATATCGACGAAGTGCCAGTAGAGGCCGCCGATTTCGACTGGCGTGTGCCACTCAGGAGTGAAGCGGCCCTTCCAGGCCATGATTAAGAGCCAGAGAAAAATCCCCAGGCCGATGATCATGTGGAGCGCGTGCAGGCCTGTCATTACAAAGTAGAGAGAAAAGAATATTTGCGCGTGGTGCGGATTGGCGTATTGATCCGGATGTCCGGGGACTTGCACCTTATCGAAGCTGAACGATGCGCCGGGGACGTGGTGCTCAACGAATTTTTCGCGGTACTCGATGCCTTTGATGCCGAGGAAGGCCATGCCCAGGAGCATGGTGAGGATGAGGCTCACGATTAGCAGTGTGCGGCGAGCAGTTTGCGCGGCCCAGACGGCGAGAACGACGGTCAAACTGCTGCAGATGAGGACGGCGGTGTTGGTGGCGCCGAGGGTGGCGTCGATCGACTTGCTGGCGGCGGCGAAATCCGGAAAATACCAATGGCGGTACACCAGATAGGCGCAGAACAGGCCGCCGAAGAACATGACTTCGGTTGCGAGGAAGACCCACATGCCCAGGCTGGCGGAATCGCGCTGCTGCTGCGCGTCGGCGAAGTGGTGCAGGAGTTCCGGATGGTGCTCGTCTTCGTGGTGAAGGCCGATTACGGTGCTATCGGGCAACGGGAACCTCCTCTTTGTGAGGCGCGCCTTTGTCCGGTGAATCCAGTTCGTCGTAGTTGTAGGCTTCCCAGGTTACGACTGGCTCTTCGTCGAAGTTGAAAGTCGGCGGAGGCGACGGCGTTTTCCATTCGAGTCCGGCGGCATTCCACGGATTGTCGGGCGCTGGCTTGCCATAGCGCATCGACCACAAGAAATAAACCATGGGCAACAGATAGCCGACGCCGAGGACCGTCGCGCCGGCGGTCGACAGCACATTCAAAATCTGGAACTCGGGCATGTGGCTGTAATCGTAATAACGCCGCGGCATGCCCATGTAGCCGAGCAGGAATTGCGGGAAGAAAGTGAGATTGAATCCGATGAAAACAATTAGCGCGGCGAGGCGCGCCCAGCCTTCGGGATAAAGCTTGCCGGAAATCTTGGGCCACCAGAAATGCATTCCTCCGAGGTAGCCCATGACGGCGCCTCCGACCATGATGTAGTGAAAGTGGGCGACGACGAAGTAAGTGTCTGTGACGTGGACGTTGATGCCCAGAGCCGAGAGGAATAATCCGGTGAGGCCGCCGATGGTGAAAAGTCCGAGGAAACCAAAGGCGTAGAGCATGGGTGCGTCGTAATGGATCGAACCTTTGTAGAGAGTAGCCGTCCAGTTAAAAACTTTGATGGCTGAGGGAACGGCGACGGCGTAGCTCAACAAAGAAAAGACCAGGGCAGCGTAGACCGACATTCCGGCTACGAACATGTGATGCGCCCAGACCAGGAAGCCGAAGACGGCGATCGCGATCGACGAGAACGCCACAAAGCTGTAGCCGAAGATGCGCTTGCGCGAGAAGCAGGCGATGATCTCGGTGACCACGCCCATCGACGGCAGAATCATGATGTAGACGGCGGGATGCGAATAGAACCAGAACAAATGCTGGAAGAGGAGCGGATCGCCGCCGAGTTTAGGATCGAAGATGCCGAGATGCAGAGCGCGTTCGGCTGCGACCAGCACGATGGTGACGGCGACGACCGGAGTGCCGAGAAGTTGAATAATGCTGGTGGCGTAGTGAGCCCAAATGAACAAAGGCAGGCGCGACCAGGTCATTCCTGGGGCGCGCATGCGATGAATGGTGACGACGAAATTCAGGCCGGTGAGGATGGAAGAGAATCCGGCGACGAAGATTGCAAGTCCGGCTTCAACGATTTTTGTGTTGGTGAAGTTGGTGCTGAAGGGAGCGTAGAAAGTCCAACCGGTGTCGACGCCGCCGGTCAGCATGCAGTGCAACATCATCACGCCGCCGATGATGTAGAGATACCAGCTCAGCAGGTTGATGCGGGGGAACGCGAGATCTTTCGCGCCGATCATCATGGGCACGAGAAAGTTGCCGAGCACGGCGGGGATGGAAGGAATCAGGAAAAAGAAAACCATGACCATGCCATGCATGGTGAAGAGCTTGTTATAAGTATCGGCCTGCACCAGGTCGCCCGCGGGCGTGAGCAACTCGAGGCGGATCAGCAGCGCGAAAAAGCCTCCGATGAAAAAGAAGAACGTGATCGACAGGAGATACAGAAGCGCGATGCGTTTGTGGTCAGTGGTGAGCAGCCAGGACCACACTCCGTACTTTGCGTTCAGGTAGTTCTCGCGTTCAACGGGTGGAGCGATCGCAGGTTGAGGCATCGCGGGTTGAGGGATCGGGTTCGGCATACTTATTGCACCTGACTTCCATTTGCTAGGGCATTTGTTTGCGCATTTTCTTGCGCTGGAGGCGCGGCCGCGCTGGCGCTGGCTTTGGCGGCCTCACCCTTGGCTGCGGCGATCGACTTGATGTAGGCGACCAGCGCATTTACCTGCTCTTCGGTGACCAACCCCTGGAACGTCGGCATGATGGGCTGGAATCCCTTTAGTCGTTTCGCCCCCGGATCGAGAATGCACTCGCGGAGATAGTTCTCGTCGGCGGTGACGGTGCGGCCATCCTCAAGTTGAACCGGCTTGCCGAAGACTCCGTGCAGGTTGGGGCCGCGTCCCTGAATATCCGTTCGGTGACACGTCGAGCAGCCGAGTTCAGCGAAAATCTTTTCGCCCGTCGCGGAGAGTGGGCCGGTCGAACCACCGTTCATCCAGGTTTCGTACTGAGCCGGTTCCATGACCACGATGTCGCCGACCATACCGGAGTGCTGTGTGCCGCAATACTCCGCGCAGAAAAGATGGTAAGTGCCGGGCTTGGTGGCGCGGAACCACTCGACGGTATAGCGGCCGGGCAGCACGTCCTGCTTGATGCGGAAGGCGGGGATGTAGAAGCTGTGGATCACATCCTGCGAGGTCATGATCATTTTGACGTCGCGTCCGACGGGGACGTGCAGTTGGTTGATCTCGCGCTGGCCTTCGGCGTGTTCGATCTTCCACATCCATTGCTTCGCGACGACATACACTTCGGTGGCGTCGGCGGGCGGAGTGCGTTCTTTGAAGTAGACCAGAGCGCCCCAGGCGAAGATGACCATGAAAATGAGGAAGGGGATTGTGCTCCATGTGATTTCGAGAGCGTGAGAGCCGTCGATCTGGACGGCGGGAACGCCTGGGCGGTAGCGGAAGCGCGCGGCGAAGTAGACGAGGCAGATGAAGATCAGCAGCGTCATCATCCCGGTGACGATGAGCAGAAAAATGTAGAGGGCGTCCACGCTGCGCGCGATCGTGGAAGCCTGCACCGGCCATAATGGAAAATTATTCAGCATGTCCGTCGTTGGTCGTTAGTCGTTGGGCCTTGGTCGTTCGCCATTTCGCCGCCTTATCTTGTCCTCGCTCCGCTTGGTAATGTTCGCCTCGGCACGGAAAGATCGAGCCGCCACAGTATGAAAAGAAAAATTCCCATGATCAGAATCGTCACTGCCGCGGCGAGCCGCAGAATGTTCGCGACCATCGCGCCATATTTTCCAGTCTCAGGATCATAGTGATAGCAATAGAGCAGCACTGCATCGACCGCGTTGCCGATCTTGCCCTGCGAAGCCTCCACCAGTCCCATGCGCAAATCTTTCGGCGGAAAATCCACGCCGTAGAAGTAGCGCGAGATGCGGCCTTGCGGCGTGAGCACCATGATGGCCGTGGCATGCGCATACTGATTGCTCTTTGCGTCGTACTGATACTGGAAGCCGACAACTTTGGTGAGCGCGTTGATCGAGTCCGGCTGGCCGGTGAGAAAATGCCAGCCAGCGGCGGCATTGGCGCGGCCGTAGCGCCCGACGTAGTCCTTCTTCTTAGCCGCAGCCATTTCTGGAGTCTCGCGCGGATCGAAACTCACGGTGATCACGTCGAATTCATTGCCCACGTCAAACTTCACCAGGCGCATGGCGCTCGAGAGCCCGGCCAGAGCCTCGCCGCACAACATGGTGCAGTTGTAGTAAACGAGGTTGAGAATGAGCGGCTTGCGGCCGAAGTAATCTCCGAGCTTAACGGTCTTGCCGGCGTCGTCGCGGAAGATAAGATCGGGCGGCACCTGCGCGTCGAGATGTTGTTCGATGCCGACGTTCTCCAATCTCGGAGGCCGCGTGTTCGCTGGAGGAGACATTACGCCGTTGTTCATCTGTCCCCAGGCAGAAGTTGCCAGCAGTACGAATGCGAGCAACGTGCTCTTGGCGGAGATCGAATTGTTCTGCCTGTGGATCACTTCTTTTCATCCTTCTTGTTTGCGTCATCGCCGGCCGCTGCCTGAGGGCGCACGGGCAGCCCTCGCTCCACGAGCAATTCCATGGCGCGATCGATGGGGATATGCACCGTGCCGGCTTTTTCGTCGACCCATCCGTAGCTGTAGAGTTCGTTGTCTTCGTTGATGATGATTCCGTTGAGTTGACCGCGCTCGTCTTCCTCCAGTTTGGGGTTAGGGAAAGCGCTCTGCGGGTATCCGGGAGCGATGTGGCGCGTGTCGGAGGGAACATTTGTTATCAGAGGGTTCACCGGAGGCTGCGACGCCTTTTCGCGGTGGTCGAGATATACGAAGATCCCTCTGAGAACGCCCATACAGATCGCTGTGCCGACGAGAATCGTCAGCAGGAAATAAAGAATGCTGGAGGTCTGCAGATCCTGGCGCTCGTAGCCGCCGTGCCCTGCCGGGGTCTCGTGTTTGATTTCGTCGGTCATTTCTAAATTCTAGATATCAGTTACGCGTGCGCATCATGTGCCGGCTGCAAAACTTCATGGGCATCGGTGTCATAGGCCGGCAGAAGCGGCAGCGAAGCCAGGTTGCGGAAAAAATACCAAAGCCAGATACCGCCGATGGCGATCGGCACCACAACATCGGCCACAGTTATGGCGAGAGTCTTTGAGAACGTTGGCTCGATGATCCATAGCAAGTCGAGATAGCCCATGAACAAAAGCAAGACCGCGACCCAGACTAGCTTGCGAATGTTGCGCTTGAAGGGGCGCGAAAGCAGCATGGCGAAAGGAATTACGAAATGGAACAGCACCAGGATCATGCCGATGTAACCCCAGCCGCCGTTCAATCGCCTCATGTAAAAAGTGATTTCCGCGGGCAGGTTCCCGGCCCAGATGATCAGCCACTGCGAGAAATTGAAATACGCCCAGACCATGATGAAAGCCAGCATCCACTTGCCGTGGTCGTGGACGAAATCGGGCTTCAACATTTCAGACATGGGCTTGTAGTCGAAGAGAATGCGCTCGACGACCACCGCGAAGCACATCGCCGACAGCACTTCGCCGATGAGGATGATCAGTCCGAAAATGGTCGAGATCCAGCTGGGATCGAGCGACATAATCCAGTCGATGGCGGCGAAAGAAATGGTGAATCCGTAGAGGATGAGGCCGGGGCCGCTGACTGCCTTGAAACGTCCGCTGTTATCGGGGGCATTGGGACTATCAGTCTGCATCGACCATTTCGATAGCAGGAACGAGAGAACATTCCAGACCGCGAAATAAAATATGGCGCGGATGATGAAGCCGTTCACCGTCAGGTAAGTCTGCGTGATTTGTACGAGGTGTTCGCGGAGATGCTTGTCTTCAATATTGCCGAGCGGCTGCGCCCAGATGTAGAGCCTGTGGATTCCAAAGAACATAGGGATGAAAAGCGCAAATAGGAGGGGCAGCGTGCGCATGGCTGCGCCCAAGATGCGGCGGATAACGGTACCCCAACCACCTCCGGTGAGATGGCGAATCATGAGGATCGCCATAGAACCGAGGGCGACGCCGAGCCAGCACATGAAGCCGAGCAGGTACGCGCGATAGAACTCGTCCGGATGGATGAACGCCAGGACTACGGCGATCACAGCGAAGACGCCGCCGATCACGAGCGAGCGCTGCGAAATTTTCTTTACGACTTCGGGCGCCGTTAGATCGAGATTTATTTTCGCCACGGCGCTCATTTCTTTTCTTCTTTCGGAACTTCTTTCGGAACTTCGGATTGCGAACTGGTTGCGGCATCGATCACGGGAAGCGTAGCGCCGGAGCCGGGCTGGCCGCGGAATTGCGGCGGCGGCGATGGCACGTCTTGTCCGGCCGGGACATCAGCCCGGGTTGCGTTCTGACTCAGCTGCAGCGCGCGAATGTATGCCACGATTCTCCAGCGATCGTCTGGAGGAATCTGCGATGCGTAGTCGGGCATGATGCCGAAGCCGTTGGTGATCACGTCGTAGAAATAGCCGAGTGGGGCTTTCTGCAGCCGCGGGATGTGATAAGACGGCGGCTTGCGCGCGAAGCCTCTCGACGGCACGAAGCCGTTGCCATCACCAACCAGCGAATGACACGGAGAGCAATAAATGTTGTAGCGCTCGCGGCCGCGCTCGAGTACCTCCTTCGTTACCGGGAAAGGCATGTAAGCGCCGGGATTGTTGCCGTTCTTCCCAGTGTAGAAATAAGTGTCTTCATGCAATTGTCCGCGGGCTACGGTGCCTTCGACTGGCGGGCGCTCGGAGCGCCGGTCGGTGAAAAAGTCGCTGCGCGAAAGCGGATTCTGCCGCGGCTGCACGTGCATGTCGAGACGGCAAGCGGAGAGCAGCGATATCGCGACGAGCAGAGTTACAAAACTCCCAAGGCGCCTACGCGCGCGTTCCCACTTCTCGCAAAAGAAGCGAGAAGTGGGGCACCCCACTTTGGTTGTGCGGGCCGACATTTTGCGGAGGCGCAGCATCTAGCTCGGCACCTCCGAAATAGAGCGGGGTTGCAGGCCTTGCAGGAAGCTTCGCGTGCCGGCTGCGTCGTACTTTGGATCGGAAGAAAACACGATCAGAAAGAAACGGTCTTTCGATGCCGACGAGAAACGCGGAACGTTGAACACGGGATGATAGGGCATGGGCAAGCCGTTGAGGGCGAGCATGCCAAAGACCGCGGAGATGCCGGCAAAAAGAATTGTCATCTCGAACGTGATCACAATGAATGCCGGCCAGGAATGATAGGGCTTGCCCCCAATGTTCAGCGGATAATCGACGGCCGACATCCAGTACTGCATGAGGTATCCGGTGAGGCCGCCGACAATTCCGCCGATGAGCACGACGAGCGGAACTTCGTCGCGATGAAATCCAATTTCTTCGGCCAGGCCTTCGATGGGAAACGGGCTGTAGGCGTCGATCTTGTTGTATCCGGCCTCATGCGTGCGCTTGGCCGCATCGATCAAGGCCTGCGCCGAATCGAACTCCGCCATGATTCCGTACATACGTTCGCGCTTCATCCTTATTCTTTGACCTCCGCTTCCGGCAGCAGAGTGCGCATTTCAAAGATGGAAATCATGGGCAGCAGGCGTACGAACAGGAAAATGGCCGCGAGGAACATGCCGATGGTCCCGACGTAGGTCATCCAATCCCAGCGCGTGGGGTAATACATTCCCCACGATGAAGTGAGGAAGTCGCGACTAAGGCTGACCACCACGATGATGAAGCGCTCCAGCCACATGCCCACCAGAATCACTAACGAAACGAAAAACAGCGCGACCGGGTTGGAGCGCAGCTTGCGAATCCAAAGCACTTGCGGGATGAAGATGTTGCAAACCAGCAGCGACCAGTAAGGAATCGCGTAGGGCCCGTGGAGGCGATTCCAGAGTGTGAACGCGTCATAGCGGTCGCCGCTGTACCAGCCCATGAACGCCTCGATGCCATAGCCGTAGGCAACGATCAATCCTGTGGCGAGCATGACTTTCGCGGCATTTTGTAAATGGAGTTCGGTGATGAAATCTTCCAGGTTATAGATCTTGCGGATGGGAATCGCGAGCATCAAGACCATCGCGAATCCGGAATAGATTGCGCCGGCAACGAAGTATGGAGGGAAGATGGTGGTATGCCATCCCGGCACGATGCCGACGGCGAAGTCGAAGCTCACAACGGTGTGTACGGAGAGCACGAGAGGCGTGGCTAATCCCGCCAAGAGCAAGTAGGCAGTTTCGTAGCGATGCCAGTGGCGCGCCGATCCGCGCCAGCCCAGCGAGAGCATGCCGTAAATAATTCTCGCCGCAGGATGCGTAGCGCGATCGCGCAGCGTAGCCATATCCGGAACCAGGCCGATGAACCAGAACAGCGCCGAGATGGTAGCGTAAGTCGAGACGGCGAAAACGTCCCACATGAGCGGGCTGCGGAATTGCGGCCACACGCCCATGGTGCTGGGATAAGGAAACAGCCAGTAGGCAAGCCACGGACGCCCGACGTGGATGCCCGGGAAAATTCCGGCGCAGGCCACGGCGAACAGCGTCATCGCTTCGGCGAAGCGGTTGATCGAATTGCGCCACGACTGCCGCAGCAAAAGAAGAATCGCGGAGATCAGCGTGCCGGCGTGGCCAATGCCGATCCACCAGACGAAATTGATGATGGCGAAGCCCCAGCCGATGGGGATGGTGACGCCCCAGATGCCGACGCCTTTCAGAAATAGATACCCGATGGCATAGAGCATCATCATCGTCATCAGAAACGCGATGCCGAAGCCGACGAACCATCCGTTCGAGGCGGGACGCGTGAGCACAATCGCGCTGATCTTCTCCGTGACCGTGCCGAAGGTATAGCCGGGCTCCATCACCGGCGTCTCTTGCGCGTTCGCCGTCATTTTGGATTGCTCGTCCATGCGCTTACGCTAGCTTTCTCTCAGGGGCTGAAGCCCGAAATCAAATCAGTTCCTTACGGCACGACTGAAGTCGTGCCCTTCCCGATCCTCACACCTCGAAGGCGGTCGCACTACCCTGTGATACCCCGTGTCCCCCGTGTTTAAAGGTCTTTATCCCTTTAACTCCGGATTCGGATTGCCGACTTCCGCCAGATACGTCGTCCGCGGACGCGTATTCAACTCGCCGAGCAAACTGTAATTCCGCGACTGCGCTTTCAACTTCGAAACCTTGCTATCTGGGTCGTTCAGGTTGCCGAAGATGATTGCGCCCGCCGGGCACGACTGCTGGCACGCGGTCTGCAACTCGTCGCCGACTTTGATCTGTTTGCCTTCGCGCACCGATGCGGTTTCGGCGTCGATCTTGTGTTCGTTGATGCGCTGCACGCAGTAGGTGCACTTCTCCATCACGCCGCGGCTGCGCACGCTGACGTCGGGATTGCGCATCATCTTGTACTGCGGCGTCTCCCAATCCTGAAACAGCAGGAAGTTGAACCGCCGCACCTTATAAGGACAGTTGTTCGAGCAGTACCGCGTGCCCACGCAGCGGTTGTAAACCATATCGTTCAGGCCTTCGCTCGAATGGTTGGTCGCACCCACGGGGCAAACCACTTCGCACGGAGCGTTCTCGCATTGCTGGCAAGGCACAGGCTGAAAGAACGCCTTAGGATTGTCGCGGTCGCCCTGGTAGTAGGCGTCGACGCGAATCCAGTGCATGTGGCGGCCGATGACGGCCTGCTCCTTGCCGACGACGGCAATGTTGTTCTCCGACTGGCAGGCGATCATGCAGTTGTTGCAGCCCACGCAGGAGTTCAGGTCAATCGCCATGCCCCACGCGTAGTCTTCTTCTTTATAGGGATAAGGCTTGTACAGCGTGAGCCCCGGCGCCGGCTCTGGTTCTTCTTCGGTGGCGAAGTTCGGCTGCTTTTGATATTCCTCAAGCGTGGTTTCGCGGACCAGCGGACGATGGCCGCCATCGGGCGTGTCCATGCTCTGGTAGCCCTGCGTGGATGCAAGCTTGTAATTTTCTCCGGTCTTGCGGATTTGCAGGCCGGTGGCGAACCAAGGCGCATCGCTCGTGCGCAACGCGTAAGCATCGAAACCAACCGCAGTGCCGACGCGGCCGGCGCGCTTGCGTCCGTAGCCTAACGTCACCGTGACCGAGTTGTCAGGATGGCCGGCTTGAATCCAAACCGGGCCGGTGACTTTCTTGCCGTTCAATTCCAGTTCGACAACGTCTTCTACTTTGATCTGAAGCCGCTCGGCCATCTTGGGGCCGATGAGGATGGCATTGTCCCAGACCAGCTTGGTCATTGGCTTGGGAAGCTCCTGCAGCCAGCCGTTGTTGGAGAATTGTCCGTCGTAGACGGTGGGATCGCGGCGGATGTTGAGCTCGATGGCATTCCGTTCAGTCTTAACTTCCAAGCTAGGGGTTGCGGATTTCGCGGTAACCGATTTGGGAGCGAAGTTCGTTCCTTCGACCCAGCCGTCGTGCAGAGATTTGCGCCAGAACTGTTCGAAGTCGGCCCCGGCATGTTGCTTCTGCCAGTAGGCGCGAGTCAAATCGTATCCGGTTGCATCGGCTTGACCCGAAAGCAAAGCTACAAACTCCAATGCACTCTTTCCGCCATAGAGTGGCGCAATCAAAGGTTGGATGATGCTGACAGTTCCGTCGTAGGCGCGAGCATCGCCCCACGCTTCGAGTTCATGCGCTTGATTAATGTGCCACTGACAAAGCTCCGCGGTTTCGTTCTGATACAGGCCGAGGTGAGCGCGCGTCGGAACCTTGCCGTTCTTCAGAACGTCGGCGAACTCGAGATCGGCAGGCGCGTCATAAGCCGGGTTGCCACCGAGAATGACAAGCAGATCGACTTTGCCGCCTCGCATATCGGCGACGAGGTCTTTAAGCGATTCAGTCTGGTTGATCGGATTCGCATCGACTGGATCGGTATAGAAGACGGTCTTGCCGACGTTGCCGCAGATGGAGTTTCCGCATCTGGAGTTAATCTCGTGTGCCAAGGCGTGAACTGCGGGCGGTTGATGATCTCCGACGACTAAAATGCCTGAGCCGCCATGCGCGAAGAGCTCGCTGACGGCCAAAAGTGCGAACTGTTTCTGCCTTTCGCTGAACGCACCTCCAAGGTCATCATACGGCCTGCTGTCCTTCAGCAGTGTCGCAGGCATGAGCCGCCCGAAATGCTGAATCATGCTAGCGGGCAACGGCAGCCGATGATCCGCTTTCGCCCCCGTAGTCGTCGGCGTGCTCTCGATCACATACAGCCGGTTCATGTTGCCGTCGGGATTGCGGCGTTTGGCGAAGTCGCGGATGTAGCGGACGTTTCCCGGAAAACCCGCATACAGGAAGTCGGCGTCGAGCGAGACGATTACGTCGGCCTTTTCGAAATCGTAGCGTGTCTCGACCGGCTGGCCGAAGGCCAGCTTCGCGCCTTCGAGCACATTATCGCGATTGACCGGCTCATACACATGCCACTTGGCCTGCGGATAAATCTTCAGGAAGTTGCGCAGTTGGTCGGCGAGCGTGGGCGAAGAGATAGTCGGCGTGAGGATGCGAATGCCCGCGCCCTGCAGCGCCTTCTGCGCGGTAAGAGGTCCGTGAAGCGCGTTCAGAAGCGCTTGCCAGGATTGCTGATCGCCCATCGACACCACGCTTTGCGAGCGGTCGGGATCGTAGAGGCCGAGAATCGACGCTTGCGCAAAAATGTCTGTGCCGCCGAGCGACGCGGGATGCCGGTCGTTGCCTTCGATCTTTGTGGGACGCCCGAGATGGCTCTCGACCAGCAGCGGGTTGGCGTATCCGCCGAGCGTCATCGCCGTGGCGTAGAACTGCGGGCGGCCGGGGATCACGTCCTCAGGCTGGCGCACGTAGGGGACGATGGGTTCGAGCGGCAGGCGCACGCATCCGGTCATGCCGGCCAGCGCCATGGACGCGCCCATCACTTTCAAGAAGCCGCGGCGCGAGACGGAATCGACCCACTCTGACGCGCCTTTGGGAAATTCGCGGTGCAGCGCTTCCTGGAACGCGGGGCTGCCGGCAAGTTCTTCGAGGCTGCGCCAGTACTCCGGGCCGCTCACCTTCGACTCTGCGTTTTCAATCTCGGCGCGCACGGAAGCGAGGTCGAGCTGTCCCTTCTTCGAAGGGCAAACATCTTCTTTCTTCGCACCGCCGTTTTGTTCTTCCATCTTCATCGGTTCCACATCACAAACTCTGTCATCATCACAAACTCTGTGCCACAACCTCTGTCATCCTGAGCGGAGCGAGAGTTCGCGAAGCGAAGTCCCGCGCAGTCGAAGGACCCCTGTACTGCCGGCAGCGGCAAAGACGCTGCAAGGCATTCTCACGATGCTGTCCGAGCGCGAGTGAGAACTCCCTGCAGCGGCAGTAGAACTGCCCGCATTGCAGGGGTCCTTCGACTCCGAAATTGCTTCGCTTTGCGAAGCAATTTCTCCGCTCAGGATGACAATTTTCATAAGCTCATCTCTACCGGTGACACGTGTTGCAACTGGTAATGTCTTTCACGCTGCGAACGCTGTACTTCTTTACCAACGCTGTGCCCAGGTCGAACTGATCGTCGTACCTCTGCCCATCTACCTTGACGGGATTCAAGCCTGTAGGCTGCTGGTAACGCATATTGAATACCTGCTCGCGCGGACGCAGATTCTTTTCCGGAGCGCGATGGCAATCCAGGCACCATTCCATCTGCAACGACTCCTGCTGGTACATCAGCGGCATCTGGTCGACTGGGCCGTGGCAGGTGTTGCATCCCACTCCTTTATTGATGTGAATGCTGTGGTTGAAATAAACGAAGTCAGGAAGTTGGTTCACCCGCGTCCATTGCAGCGACTGTCCGGTGCGGTAGCTGGCGCGGACTGGCTCGAGCAGTTGGGCGTTGGTCCAGATCTGCGAGTGGCAGTTCATGCAGGTCTTGGTAGGAGGAATGCCAGCGAAGCTCGAAGTTTCGACTGTGGTGTGGCAGTAGCGGCAGTCGATGCCGAGTCCGGCAACGTGATGCTGGTGGCTGAAGGGTACGGGTTGTGGCTTGCGCACTCCGGCGTAGGTAACGTAGGGCGAACGCTGCACTTCCAACGCCGCCCAGCCGAGCACAGCAACGACGAACACCGCGCCAAAGATGGTGGCGCGCGACAAAGTGTTCGTGCTGCGATGAAAGATTTGCGGCATGCTTGCGTACGAGCTTAGGGAGTGCGATCAGACGCACTCAATCCCAGCTATGTTGCCGAGTACTTGTGTTGGAGCGCAAAGAAAACACCCAAAGATTTTCCCTGCACCATCTATGAAACAGCAAATTATAAATATTTTGCGGGCAGTTGTCGCGCAATTTCACGTCTGAGAAAGAAAAAATTCCAAAATGAAACTTGCGACACAATGTGGGACATCGTTTCAGCGCAGATTCATCACCAACAACTTCGGCTCGGTCATTTCCTCGATCGCGTAGCGCAAGCCTTCGCGGCCAAGGCCGGAGTCTTTGACGCCGCCGTAGGGCATCTGGTCGATGCGGAACGAAGGGACATCGCCCGCGATCAGTCCGCCGACTTCCAGTTCGTCGTACGCCTGGAAGAGAAGTTTCACATCGCGAGTGAACAGACCGGCCTGCAGGCCGTAGTTGGAGTTGTTGATGCGGCGCAGGGCTTCGTCAAAAGTCTGATACGGCTCGACGGTGACGACGGGACCGAAGATTTCCTGGCAATTCACTTTCATGTCAGGCCTTGTGCCCGTCAATACCATGGGATCGACCACGGACCCGTGGCGTCCACCGCCGCAGAGCAGGCGCGCTCCGGAATGCACCGCTTCCTCCACCCAGTGAATGACGCGAACGGCATCGCTCTCGCGAATCAGCGGGCCGACATCGGTCGATTCCTCCATGGGATCGCCCGTTTTCAGTTTCTTCACGCCTTCAACAAGCAAGTCGGTGAATTTACCGTAGACCGATTGTTCGACCAGAATGCGCTGCACAGAGATGCAGGTCTGTCCGGCGTAGGCGAAGCCGCCAGCAACACAGCGCTCGGCGGCATAGTTGAGATCGGCGTCGCTGTGCACAATCACTCCGGCGTTGCCGCCCAGTTCGAGCACGACCTTCTTTTTTCCGGCGCGGCGTTTGATGTCCCAACCTACGGGCACGCTGCCGGTGAAGCTGATCAGCTTGATGCGCTCATCGGTGACGAGAAGACTGGCGTCATCGTTTGAAAGCGGGAGCACGTTGAATCCGCCATCGGGCCAGCCAGCCTGCTGCACGCACTCTGCCAGCAACAGTGAGCACAACGGAGTTTGCGGCGCAGGTTTCAGCACAATCGGGCAACCCGCAGCGATTGCCGGCGCTACTTTGTGGACGACCAGGTTCAGCGGAAAGTTGAAGGGCGTGATGCCAGCGATGGGACCGAGCGGGAATCGCTTCACGATGCCCCAGCGTCCGGCGGTGGACTCCTGCCAATCGAGCGGGAGATACTCGCCGTAAATGCGCGTGGCTTCTTCGGCGGCAACGTTGAAAGCAAATGTGGCGCGGTCCACTTCAGTGCGCGCAAGCTTGATGGGCTTGCCGGCTTCCTGCGCCAGGGTACGGGCGAATTCTTCGCGACGCTCGACGATCGACTGAGCAACGCGCCGCAAAACGCGCTGGCGTTCGAAGGCAGGCAGGCGGCGTGTAGTTCCGAAAGCCTTTACCGAGGCGGCGATTGCGGCTTCAGCATGCTCGCGGCGAGCCTGTGTGACTCGCGCGATTACGGTGCCATCAAAGGGCGCGCGGATTTCGACGATGTCCCCGTCGTCCATCCATCGGCCGTCGACAAAGAAACCGTGGGTTGCGACTGGGGCAATCGTCATTTCCGCCATTGTTGCCTCCGGGATGCAGACAGCGGTTTTGATTATAGGCCTGGGCAGGTGGTTGCTTTTTCTGGGAGAGCAAAATCTTCAACACAGGGGACACAGAGGTTCACGGGGTAAAACGTGGCCGTCAACTACAATGAAGGCCGTCATTGCCCATGCCCACTTTGGAAACTATTGTTGCGCTTGCCCCGCGTTTGCGGCGGAAGGAAGTGTCTCCGGTCGAAGTGACTCGCGCTTGCCTGGATCGCATTGAGAAACTCAACCCCGCGTTGAATGCCTTCATCACTGTGACCGCTGACTCTGCACTGGCGGAGGCGCGGGCCGCGGAGATCGAAATCTCGCGGGGGAAATGGCGCGGTCCGCTGCATGGGATACCGATTGCGATCAAAGATTTGATCGATACTGCGGGCACGCGCACGACCGCTGCCAGCGCGCTTTTCGAGCACCGCATTCCGGCCGAAGATGCTGAAGTCGTGCGGCGATTGCGGCTTGCTGGTGCGGTAATTTTGGGTAAGAACAATCTGCATGAGTTTGCTTATGGCGGGAGTTCGCTGGTCAGCTTCTTTGGCGATGTTCACAATCCGCGGAACACGGAGCATATCGCTGGCGGATCTTCTGGAGGTTCGGCGGCGGCCGTTGCCGCGGGGCTTTGCTATGCGGCGATTGGAACGGATACTGCGGGTTCCATTCGCGAACCGGCTGCGCTTTGCGGGTGCGTCGGGATCAAGCCGACCTATGGGCGCGTGTCTGCGCGGGGTGTGATTCCGCTTTCGTGGTCGCTGGATCATGTTGGTCCGCTGGCTGCGACGGTTAGCGATGCGGCTGTTGTGCTGCAGGCTATTGCTGGATACGATGCTCTAGACGTTTGCAGCGCGGATGTTCCGGTCTCCGATTACGTTTCTGGTCGCTCTTCTGAACTCGGCGACGAGACTAAAGCTTTGAAGGTTGGGATTCCGCGGGCGCATTTTTATGATGACCTTGATGGCGAGGTGCGTTTTGCGGTGGAGAAGGCTTTGGCCGTGATCGAAACGCTGGTGGCTTGCGTTCGAGATGTGCAAGTCGAAGTGTCTTCGGACCGCACTGTGCAAGCCGCCGAGTCATATGCTTATCACGCCGAGCATGTTGCTCGGACGCCTGAGCTTTATCAACCAGAAACTTTGCGGCGCATTCAGTCGGGCGCGAACATTTCGGCGGCGGATTACATTCAGCGGCGCCGCCAACTCGATGGGGAACGACGGCGGGCTCACGAAATGTTTGCCGACGTGGATCTGCTCATCACGCCCACGATGCCTATTCCCGCACCGGCGATCGCCGACCTGAAAAAGAATCCGGCTGCGCTTCGTCCGGCGGAGTTGGCGTTGCTGCGCAACACGCGGCCGTTCAATGTTTGGGGACTGCCTGCCGTCTCAGTGCCCTGCGGCTTTACTAAAGGCGGCTTGCCTATCGGGTTGCAGATCGCCGGGCCACACTGGCGGGAGGATCTGGTGCTGAGGCTGGCTCATGCTTATGAGCAGGCAGCCCTCTGAAGTCTTTCCTGTAAGGCGCTCGAAAACTCTTCTGTAGTCGCAATCCCTGCGCGGCCATGTGGCATCGTAAAGGTGCGCAATTGCTGACGGCGAACTTGCCCGGCCTTGCGCACGAAATCTTTTCATGAGCGCTGGCGCGATGTGGGGTCGCACCGGCTTTTTTTCTGTGGATTTCTGAGCGAAATAAAGTTTAGACGTTACTCGCCCATCTGGGCCGAATTGGCTCTTGAGGCAGATTCCGGATGAATTTTTTTCTTGCGATACCTCTGAAAGCCTTGCCCAGCGCGGGTTTCGGAAAACGGATCTCGCAAAATATAGTTTTCAAAGAACTTAGATATCAAAATCTTGAGAACAAAGGGCTTAGGGACGGGCACTCTGGGTGCTTTCAACCGTCACTGCCTCGACCATGATGGGCTGATTTGGATTGTGGCGCAAGGTCAGATGTCACAAGGGGGCTGTGGAAAACTATGAGGCTGCGGGCGCTCGCTGCGCGCTCGACTGCCGCTACTTCGTTGACCTGCTGGTTCGATGCCCATGACTCGAACCTACCTCGGGTGCGGTTGTTAGCAGCACCACATAGTCGCAGTGCGGCTTCACACTGTCGATCGCGGTTACCACGTCCGCCCAGCGTACGTTCTTATCTGACTCGACATACGCCTTGGACTGCGACTGAGCCTCCGGATTGGTGCAGACCGAGATGCCCAAGTTATCCCAAGTGGTCTTCTTCGAGTTCAAATAGATTTCTGGTTCCTGATCGGCGCCCATAGCTGAGAGCGCAATTAGAGATGGCTGGACCAGTGCGCCTCTGATCTTGTTATCTCCCAGCTTGAGTAGGCGGACGTCCAATCCCACTGGGCTGCGAAAAGTTGAAAAACTCATAAATGCCACCATGACGGCCGCGAGACCGGGCGCCGCTAGCAGTGCAAACGGGGGCAGCTTCGAGAATTGTCGTCTTAGCGGGTATTTGGGGAAGATGCGGGATCTTCTGGTCGGGTTCCCAGCCTGGCTGTCCCAGCCTGGATCGGCCTTCAGTTGGAGCTTGCCTGTGAGCCACAGCACGTAGTTGGATGAGCCTGCCGCCGCCAGCGCCACGAGCAGGCCGCCCATAGTGGTTAGGAGCGAATGGGACAAGTTCGTGACAATCATCGCCATCGCCGCCCCCTTTTGCATGCCGATACCCCTGAATGAATCGAGGATGCCGCAAGCAAGCACCTGCAAGTCCGAGGTATGGCGCGGTGGTCGGAATCGACCGGAGAATTCGCACACTTCTGTTCAGATCAACGATCAGTGCGCGCGCGTAAGCGGCGGGCTCACGGGGGGCTTCACGATAGCGATAGGAATCGCGACCGAAAACGACAGCAACGTAAGCAAGCATTGCCGCAAGGACTAAGATGTCGATGCGCAAAATCCAGTCCAGGCGATTCCATAAGTAAAAGACATTCCAATCCAGGTCGTCCGTTTGCCACGATATGACACGGATTGCGAGCATCGGCAGGATTTGTATCCCTCGTTAACTGCGAACTGTTCCTATGTGGAGACACCGCGCGAGCGGTTCAGGTTCCCCGCTCAAGGTTAAGATTCTGCTTCCGCGCGACGATGGCTTGGTCTAGGGCTTGATCATTTCTCTGCGTTGAGCGTGCCACGGAAGCTCTGGTGATCGCATTTTCCGCCGATGACTAAGGCGTTCGTCATCAAAAGGGCCGACTCGCTTGGATCGGTGAAGACTGCAACTATGTGCAATTGAGATTCGTCGTTCATTGCGAACCACATATTGACGGAATCTCCGCTGATTGAGCTGTATCGACTTAGGACTGATCCGTGTGTGCTGTATGTCAGGGGATCGGCGACTCCGCGCGAGAAGCATGGAGAGCCCTTGACTTGAATCGTCCCGGTGAGCGGAAGGTGGAAGTGAACATCACCGGTGTTTAGCCTTTGGGATACGACGGCACCCTGCGTGGCGGTGATGCGAAATTTCGCCTCATACGTCTGCGGGCCTGTGTAGGCCGGAGAAGGCGGCTCAAAATACTTCATCGTCAGCGAACCGGAAAAGGTGGCATTGAGTGGTGCGAGCGGAGTAGCGGTAAAAGTATTTGTCTGCCGATAGGTGGGGCACTTTGAGGAAAGGTCGCCCGTCAGAGTATATTCGCCGCTCCAGGTAGTCGCGCCCTCGGCGGGAACGTGGCCGCTGATTTCCACTTGGATCGTGGCTCGGGGACTATTCTTCAGTGTAAAGGTCCCATCGGGGGCGATCTCGCCGTGCAGACCTCCGCCAATGCCGCCCGAGCCATCTCGCGGAGAGTTGGGGCAAACTGCCTGATAGTCGCCACTGGCGATAATCTGCGTACCGTTCGTCTGAAGGAACATGGAGAGAAGCGGAAACTGATTCTTTTGCCGGTTGCCCGCGATGTTCCAGTTACCATTCAACGGCGAAGAAGGAATGGGGATCTGAGGCGACGCGGTCGAAGAGGCATCGGTTCCGCTTTGCGCGTCGGCCGACGATCCTGCAAGCAATAGAAATAGCGAAACCGCAGTTACGAGGCGCATTTTCGTGTACTCAGCAGCCCAGCATTTACTCGATGAGATGCATAAGCTAAGTTTGGCTTCCTTTCCCTTGGCGAAGCCTGCGGTCGAGCACATAGGCGCCCCCGAGAACCGCAAGCCAACAAGCGGTATCAACGAGCAAGGAGACGACTATGAAGCTAAAGTCCATGTCGAAAGATCCGTTCGGGTAGAACAGCGACCATGCCATAAGCCCGGGTGTAGGCGGTATGAAGCGTCTTAAAGAAAGGCTCTCACAGATAAAGGCCAAGACGAAGGATAAAGGTGCTGCGATCGCGAAGGGCAGTACCTTGCGCCAATTCATGGAATATCTCGGCTCACTGTTGGAAATCGCTACCACTCTTTGCTCGTTTAAGAGATCAACCGTTTCCCCGGCAATTGCGCCGGGATCTAGTTCCGAAGTCCTGATGAAGCTCAACCTCTGCGCGCCCTCGATCTAGTTCCTACGAACGAATTAGAAGCTGTCTTTGGCGGTGGATGCGCGTTCAGATTTCAGTTCGCGCAGGAGCAGACGCACTATCATTCCGTCGAAGCCGGTGCCGCTCATTTTGGATAGTTCGTCCAGCGCTTGCTCGGGCGTGCGGGCGGCGGCGATGGAGTGCTCGGTGAGCATGTTGGCGTAGGCGTCGGCCAGGGCGATGATGCGCGACCATAGGGGGATCTGCTCTCCTTTGGCACCGTCGGGATAGCCGGTGCCGTCGAAGCGCTGGTGGTGATGCTCGATGGCCTGGCGCATCATTGCGCTGTGCGGGAGGATGCCGGCGATCTCGGCTCCGACGCGCGCGTGCATTCTTACTAGGAAGAATTCGTCGTCGGTGAGCGGGCCGGGCTTGTTTAGAATGCGTTCGGGGACGAATATCTTTCCGACGTCGTGGATGCGCGCCGCGTAGACCAGATCGGACGTTTCCTCGGGAGGCAGGCGGAGGGCGCGCGCGAGAATTTCTGTGTAGCGCGCCACCAGGTCTCCGTGGCCTGAGGTGTGTAGCTCGCGAGATTCGGCGGCGCGGCTTAAAACTTCAATTGCTTCCTTCAGCAGCGGGACGTTGCAGTCCTCTTCGCCGCCGCAGAGTTTCACCAGCATCTGACCCAGTTCTTCAAGATGCTCGGGGCCGTTGTGCTCGCGCTGGAGAAATCCTTCGATGTAGGAGGAAATCTGCTGGCGTTGCGCGGCGAATTCTTCGCCGGCAGCAAACTCTTCCGCAGCCGAGACGAGATTGCCGCCGGAACGCTTTGAAACGTACATGCCCGCGTCGGCTACGCGGATGATGTCTTCGATGGAGAAGCCGTGCGTGGGGAAGCTAGCTACGCCGAAGCTGCCGGTGATGTGGTGCTCGCTCAGCATGGGGTCGGTAACGATCCATTGGCGCAGGCGCTCGGCTAGCACCTGCGCCTGCTCGGGTCCGGTTTCGGGCATGAGGATGATGAACTCGTCTCCGCCGTAGCGCGCGACTACGTTCGACTGCCGAGACTTCTGTTCGAGCAGCCTGCCTACACGAGCTAGCACCAGGTCACCTTCGAAGTGGCCCATGGTGTCATTTACTTCTTTGAACTTGTCGAGGTCGATCAGCACGACGGAGAACGGGCGTCCGGAGCGCGAGGCGCGCTTCCATTCGGCCGAGAGCGCTTCCCAGAAGAAACGGCGCGTCTTGATTCCGGTGAGGCCGTCGGTGATGGATTGCTGCTGCAGTTTCTGGAAGACGAAAGCGTTGTGCAGAGCTGTCGCGAGCAAGTCGGCGAGGGTGTTGAGAATGAGGACATCCTGCGGCGAGAAAGCGCTCTCGCTGCGGCTTTCGATGTTCAGCGCGCCGAGCAGAGTTTCGCCGTACGTGATGGGAATGCAAAGCACGGAGCGGGACTCGGGCAGAATCGCGCCCATCTGGCCTTCAAGGCCATTCTGCACCAGGGCGCGCTCGCCGGTGCGGGCGACGCGGCCAAGAATTCCGATGCCGAGCGGAATACGCTTGCCCATGGCGTGAGCTGTCGCTCCGGCCTCGGCTTTGATTTCGATCTCCTTCGTTCCGTAATCGAGCAGGCCGATGCCGATATGATCGAAGCTGAAATTCTTTTGGATCTCTCCGACAATTTGTCCCAGCATGTGCACGGGATCGTCGCTGGAAATGGCTGTGCGCGAGATGTTGTTGAGAAATGCGAGCTGGCGTGAGCGCCGTTGTTCGTCGGCGAAGAGGCGCGCATTTTCTACGGCGACCGATGCCTGGCCAGCGGCGGTTACGAGAACATCGAGGTCGCGCTGCTCGAACACAAATTCCCGTTCGGTGCTCATGGCGACCATAACGCCAGCCGACTTGTTGCTCAGAAGAATCGGCGCTGCACAAATGCACTTGGCTGGACGCTCAGGACGGTACGTTACGCCTAATCGCGCTCGCGTTTTTTCGAGGTCGGAGCGTATGAGCAGTGGCTGCCCGGTTCGGATTACATATTCGGTGAAGGCATTCTCGAGTTTGCGGGAACGCTTGGGCAGTGTGTGGTCGTTTTCCACTTCGAGTTCGAAGCGGATTTCGTCTCCCTCTTGAAAAGCTATGTAGAAATCGCTGGTGTTGAAAATCTGCCCTAGCTCGGAGTGGATGGTGCGCAGGACTTCATCCTGATCGAGCCGCGAGCTGATGGCCTGGCCGATTTCGGTGAGCAATTCATATTCTTGGGTGCGGCGGTGGGCGTCGTGGGCGATCAGGTAGTTGTCGAGTGTGAGTCCGAGTTGCAGGGCGAGGCCCACCATCAAGCGCGGGCCCGATGCGCCGAAGGCCTTGCGCTGTGCGTGAGGGAACAAAATCACTCCGAAGGCGTGCTCGCGGGTTTGCAGGCTGACGGCAGTGAGGTTTCGTATCCCGGCATCGGAGAGGACCTTCTTGAAATCGACGAATGATCCGGCTGAGCCTATGGGCAGCGGTTCCGTCATATGAGCGACGTCATGCACGGTGAACAGGCCGCCTTGCCGGTAGGCTAATTCGCAGACGTACTCACCCGCTCCGGTCCGGGTGAGGAGGTTGATGAATTCCGGGGAGAAGCCGCGCTCGACCGAGGGCAACAGGCTGCGCCAGCGTTCTGAAATGTAAATGACGGCTTGGCGCGCGGACAGGGCTCCTGCCAGCCGGTCGAGGGCCGACTGCATGCTGGGGAGCAGATCGTCGGCGGAGAGCAGGCGGCGCGGATCGACTCCCAGGGTGGAGAGTGCGAGCGTGTTTTCCTGCACGGCGTTGCGCTCGTTCTCAAAGAGGACCATCACCATGGCGATGCCGAGCAGCATTTGCGGCACCGGGCCGAGGACGTGGCCGACGCTGCCAAACATTTCCATCCAGGGATTATTCGATTGAATGGAACCCAGCAACACTGCCCAGAACGCGAGAGAAAACGCCAGCAACTGGAAGGCGACTGAGCCTTTGCGGTGGGCGTGCAAGTAGAACGCTGCTGAACAATAGAGCAGGACGGCGCTGAGAAAAAAAACTCCGAGGCTAAGGGGACGCTGTCCTGATAAAGTCGGGTGGCCCAGGTGATTAAACAGATCGACGCAGGCCGCGGCCGTTCCAACTAAAGCGAGAATCCAGTCATACCAGCGGACACGGAAAGATCCGCGCGTGAGGCGGGTGGAAACGAAGATGCTCACGCCCATCGCTACCGAAAATAAAGAACTGAAGAAAAATGCTATCGGCGCCGGCGGATAGTAATAGCGGAATGCGTCGAGCGCGTAGTGAATGGAATAGCAGGCCCAGGCGATCTGCCAGGCGCGGAAGTAGGCTTGACGGCTCTGCTGGTAAAGGTAGGTGAACAGCAGGCAGAGCAGCAGGGCGACCACGCCCGGAATGATGACGATACTGGTGGCGATAGAATTCATGAGGCCAGGAAGGCTTCCCACGAGGATCTAGCCAGCACCTTGGGAGAGGCCGATTATTAATGTTTTCACATGCAAGGGTGTGAGCACAACAGGATTTAAGTACACTGTCCTGACTCTAGTTACCTGAAATCAATTACTTAAGCAATACGGGCTTTCTGAATCAAGTTTCTCGAGCAACTTGCTGGCTCGGTTGACGATGCGTGCTCGGCACCATACCATCGAACTTTCGCCATTTATGCCTGAATCTCAGCCTTTAACATCCCTTGGACCTGGGCCGCGAGTGCGGTTCGCGCCGTCGCCTACCGGCTTTCTGCATGTGGGTAGCGCCCGGACTTTTATTTTTAACTGGCTTTATGCTCGCCACAATGGCGGGACGATGATTCTTCGGCTGGATGACACTGACGTTGAGCGCAACAGCCAATCTTCGGTGGATTCTATTTTTAAAGGATTGAAGTGGCTGAATTTGTCGTGGGACGAAGAGTACAAACAATCCGAGCGCATCGAGTTGCACCGCAAGACCGCGTGGGCGATTTTTGAGAAAGGGCTGGCTTACCGCGACTTCACTCCGGCGCATACCGGTGATGCGGAAAAATCCGGGGCGCAGGGAACGTGGCTGTTTAATCCGGGTGCGCGCGAAGTTTCGCGCGAGGAGAGTGACCGGCGTGCCGCGGCGGGAGAGCCGTTTGCGCTTCGCTTTCGGGTGCCGCGCGAAAGTGGGCAGTTGGTGCGATTCAACGATGCGGTTTACGGTGAGCCGGTGAAGGCTGGAGCCGACATCGAAGACTTTGCTCTACTTCGATCCGATGGGATGCCGACTTATCATCTGGCTTCGTGCGCTGACGACGCTGACTTGCGCATCTCGCACATCATTCGCGGGCAGGATCATCTTACGAACACCTTCAAGCATGTGCTGATCTTTGAGGCCGCCGGCTTTGCGCCGCCGCAGTTCGCGCATCTGCCGCTGCTGGTCGCGCCCGATGGCACGAAACTTTCCAAGCGCCGTCACGGTTCTGTAGTCAGCGTTACAACTTACCGCGATGCCGGATTTCTTTCGGCAGCTTTCATCAATTTTCTTTGCCTGCTGGGGTGGTCTCCGAAGAACGATCGCGAGAACATGTCTTTGGAGGAGTTGAAAGAGGTGTTTTCTCTTGAAGGGATCAATCGTTCGAATGCCGTAGTGAACTTCAAAGAGCCGGCTGCGACACCGGAGGAAGCGTTCGATCCGAAAGCTGTGTGGCTTAATGCTGAGCATATTCGCGGTTTGCCTGTGGAGGATTTGAGCACGCGGCTGTTGCCCATCGTGCGTGGAGCGGGATTCAACGTCACGCCGGAAAAGATGCTGCGGATCACGCCTTTAATCCGCGAGCGCATCAAGCTGTTGAGCGAAGTGCTCACGGCGGCTGATTTTATTTTTGTCGATCAATTGCCGCCTTACGATCCGGCCGAACTGATCCCGCAAAAGGGAGACATGGCCATGGCAGCGAAGGTCCTCGCGCGAGCCCGAGAAGTGCTGGCGGGTATCGAGTTCAAACACGATCCGTTGGATCAGGCTCTGCGCGCCGCCGCGCTGGAACTCGGAGTGAAGGCGGGACAAATGTTTCAACCGATTCGAGTTGCGGTGTGCGGGCGGAAGAATGCTCCACCGCTGTTTGAGACGCTGGAAGTAATTGGGCGGGAGATTACGCTTAAGCGAATCGAGGACGCTCTGCAGAAGATTGTGTAGCGAATCCTGTGTGACGTCTGCAAACAAAAGCCCAAACCGTTTCCAGTTCGGGGCGTCAACCTGTCCGGTTAAGTTGATTGTAGAAGATGGGTCCTTTCAAGCAAACGTAACTTGAGGTTCTGCCGCCGATTTTGTTGCATCTCAGTTGGTCTAACTTCTATCTATTCAAACACAGGCTTGTTTAGAAAAATCTGAAAGTCTCCGCAAGCTCTTCATCACAACCTTCATACAAGTCGCATAGAAAGGAATTCGCATGAAAGCCGTACAAGTTAGCAAGCCCGGAGGTAATTTCGAAATCGTCGAGCGCCCCAAGCCAGAGCCCGCACGCGGACAGGTGCGCATCAGGGTGGAAGCCTGCGGCATCTGCCACAGCGACGGGCTGGTCAAAGAGGGGCTTTGGCCGGGAATTCAGTATCCGCGAGTGCCGGGCCATGAGATTGCTGGGCGCGTCGACGCGGTCGGCGCCGACGTTACGCTGTGGAAACCCGGTCAACGAGTGGGAGTGGGATGGCACGGCGGGCACTGCTTCCAGTGCGATCCCTGCCGGCGCGGCGACTTCGTCCTATGCCAGTTCGCGAAAATTACCGGCATCAGCTTCGACGGAGGCTACGCCGAATACATGGTGGCGCCTGCGGAAGCGGTGGCCGCGATGCCGGATGACCTGCCTGCGGATGAAGCCGCGCCGCTGCTCTGCGCGGGCATTACGGTGTTCAATTCACTGCGCAACTCGGGCGCACGCGGCGGCGACACGGTCGCGGTGCAAGGGATCGGAGGGTTGGGCCATCTCGGGATTCAGTACGCCCGGCAGATGGGTTTTCGCACTGTCGCCATTGGCCGCGGCAAAGATAAAGAGGCACTGGCGCAGAAGTTGGGTGCGCATGAATACGTTGATACTAGCGCTGGCGCGCCTGCCGAAGCGCTGCAAAAGCTGGGAGGAGCGCGCGTGATTCTCGCGACCGCTCCTGATTCGAAGTCGATCTCAGCTCTGGTCGATGGACTAGCTGGAAATGGAAAGCTGCTGATCGTGGGAGCGGGCTTCGAGTCGCTGACGGTGACCCCGCTGCAATTGATCGGCGGACGCAAGGCCTTGCAGGGTTGGCCCTCGGGCACGGCGAAAGACTCCGAGGAAACTTTGCAATTCAGTTCCCTGAGCGGTGTGAGGCCCATGATCGAGCGCTATCCGCTGGAGAAAGTTGCCGAGGCTTACGACCAGATGATCAGCGGGAGGGCGCGGTTCCGGGTGGTGCTGACGATGGGCGGGTAGCGGGCTGTCGACGCCACCATCTCGACCGAAGCCTTTCGGCGGAAGTTCAGCGATCTTAATATTTTGAAGTCGAGAAGGTAACATTTATGTTACCATTAAAGATTGTTGAGGTTCTGGAATACCTTCAGCCGGACGGTCGCAGCCCTTGTGCCGGGTGGTTCGACCGCCTCAACGCGCCGGCGGCTGCCAAGGTTTCCATCGCGCTAGCACGGTTGTCACAGGGGAACTATTCCAGCGTAAAGGGCGTGGGCGGCGGTCTTTATGAGTACAGGATCGACTTCGGTCCGGGTTATCGGATGTATTTCGGCAAGGACGGCGAACGCATAGTCCTGTTACTCGGTGGTGGAACGAAGAAGCGGCAGCAGAAGGACATCGCGGGCGCGCTTAGCCGGTGGCAGGACTATAAGCAAAGGAAAAACCAGGAGATTCGATAGTGGCTCTCACTCGAGATTTTAAAGAAACGATTCAGGCGCGAGCTCGGCGCGATCCCGCATTTCGTAAAGAGCTGTTGCGCGAAGCGGTCGAAAGCTTCATTGCCGGAGATGTGGAAACGGGAAAGACCGTGCTGCGCGATTACATTCATGCCACCGTGGGCTTTAACGATTTGGCCGGAGGAACGCATCACTCGCCCAAGAGCCTGATGCGTATGCTCGGTCCAACGGGGAATCCGCAAGCTCGCAACCTTTTCGATATTGTCCAATACCTTCAGCGAAAGGAAAAGGTACGGTTCGTAGTGCGCGCCGCGGCGAGATAGCGTCCAGGCGCTTGATCTTGCGATAAGATCATCAGGTGAATTCTTCTCATCCCCCTACTGAAGCTGGAGAAAAAGCTGTGGCTGCCTCGCCCTCGCCCGCTCCGTCGAACTTTATTCGCGACATCATTCTGGAAGACGTGAAGGCCAACAAGCACGACGGCCGCGTGCAGACCCGTTTCCCTCCCGAGCCTAACGGCCACTTGCACATTGGACACGCCAAGGCAATCTGTATCGACTTCGGATTGGCCGACGAATTTGGCGGGCATACGAATCTGCGCTTTGATGACACGAATCCTGAGAAGGAAGAAACCGAATACGTCGAATCGATCAAGGCCGACGTGAATTGGCTCGGCTTTCAGTGGGACGGGCTGTTTTACGCTTCGGATTATTTCGATCAGCTCTACGAATGGGCGATCAAACTTATCAAGGATGGCAAGGCTTACGTCGACGACCTGACAGCGGAGGAAATTCGCAAGCATCGCGGAACGCTGACTGAGCCGGGCAAAGACAGTCCCTATCGCAACCGGTCAGTCGAAGAGAATCTGAACTTGTTTGAGCGCATGCGGGCCGGGGAATTTCCCGATGGGTCGCGGGTTCTGCGCGCGAAGATCGATATGACTTCACCAAACCTGAACTTGCGCGACCCTGTGATGTACCGCATTCTGCACGCCGAGCATCATCGCACTGGCAACAAGTGGTGCATTTATCCGATGTACGACTACGCGCATGGGGAATCGGATTCGATCGAGCGCGTGACGCATTCTCTGTGCACGCTTGAGTTTGAAGATCATCGCCCGCTTTATAACTGGTTCATTCAGCAGTTGGGGATTTTCCCGTCGCGGCAGATCGAGTTTGACCGACTGAACCTCACCTACACGCTGTTGAGCAAGCGCAAACTGCTGCAACTGGTGCAGGAAAAGCGCGTGAGCGGGTGGGATGATCCGCGCATGCCTACGCTTGGCGGCATTCGGCGGCGAGGGTATACGCCGGAGGCGATTCGAAATTTTATTGCGTCGATTGGCGTGTCGAAGACTACGGGATCGATCGAGCTGGCCATGCTCGAACATTTTGTCCGCGAAGACTTGAACAGGCGCGCGGCGAGGGTGATGGCGGTGCTGCGTCCGCTGAAAGTTGTGATCGACAACTATCCGGAGAATCAGACGGAGCAGATGGATGCGGTGAATAATCCTGAGGACGCAAGCGCGGGCACGCGGAAGGTGCCATTCTCGCGCGCGCTTTATATTGAGCAGGATGATTTTCGCGAAGAACCGCCGAAGGGATATTTCCGGCTTTCTCCGGGCCGCGAGGTTCGCTTGCGCTATGGATATTTCATCACCTGCAAGAGTGTGGTGAAGAATGACGAGGGGGAAGTGATTGAGGTGCACTGCACTTATGATCCGGCGACGCGCGGCGGGAATGCGCCTGATGGCCGCAAGGTGAAGTCGACGATTCACTGGGTGTCAGCGGCGACTGCGATTGATGCCGAGGTGCGGATTTACGAGAACCTGTTCACAAAAGAAAATCCAAATGAGGTCGCGGAGGGCGAGGACTTTACGGCGAATCTGAATCCGCTGTCGCTGGAAGTGATCGCGAATGCGAGGTTGGAGCCGTCTTTGGCCAATGCCGCTGTGGGCGGCCGCTATCAGTTTGAGCGGTTAGGATATTTTTGCGTCGATCCGGATTCAGCGCAGGGCAAGCTTGTGTTCAATCGCACTGTGGCTTTGAAGGATGCTTGGGCTCGAGCGGGGAAAAAGGGCAAGAGTTAAGGTGTCGTTGAGCGCTACAAAAAGTAAAACCCCGAGCGGGATTCAACTCGGGGTAAGCACATCAGCCTGTCCAGTTCAAGGCAATTATCCGAAGTCTTAAACTGTAAGTCAAGGTTACTTGAGGAGTCCGCCTGTCCGGGAACTCCTCATTCAGAATTCCCCTACCAACCAGGGAATGCTGTGGACCCGGCGGGATTCGAACCCGCACCTTCGAGCAGGACAGGCTGATGTGCTACCAATTACACCACGGGCCAGCAACCAGAGTAGGCGCAGGTGCTTGGCAAACAAGGCTGCGCGTCGGGTAAATTTGGGCGCCGTCCCATTTCGAAACTCGTTATACAATCTGAGGCACTTTATTGATTCCGAAAAGCGTGTGCTAACGGAGCACGCCGGCTTACGTCTGGTACCCCATGCACATAACTATTCTCGCCATATTTTTAGCGATCTCTCGCACGCCGGCTTCGATGTGCAGCGCCGGCATCCTGATTTTTCTCATCGCGCTGTGGGCGGCGAGGACCGATTTGGCGAAGGCCCGCGGTCTCGACAAGATCGTCGCGTTGAGCAATTTGTGTTACGCCACGCCCTTGGCCGTGTTCGGTGCGCTGCATCTCTCAGCCGCCAAAGACCTTATGCCCATGGTGCCCAAGTATATTCCGTGGCATTTGTTTTGGGCTTATTTCTTCGGCTTTGCGCTGGTCGCGGCGTCTTTGAGTATTGCCACAAAAATCCAGGTGCAGTGGTCCGGCCTGTTGTTCGGGATCGCGATGTTTTCTTTTGTGGCGATGTTGATCATCCCCGGAGTTGTCGCGACTCCCAACGATCGGTTCGGATGGACGTTGATCCTCCGCGAAAGCTCGTTCGGGGGCGGAGCTTGGATTCTTGCGGGAAGCGCCATGCGCGAGCAAGGCCGCGGACAATGGGGAAGCAAGCTCATAACTGTCGGTCGCGTGTTGATCGGGATGGCCTGCTTGCTTTACGGAGTCGAACATTTTCTGCACCCGGCTAATGTGCCCGGAGTTCCGCTGGAAAAATTCATGCCGCCGTGGATTCCGGGGCACGCGGGTATCGCCTACGTGACGGGGGCACTTCTTCTGATTGCCGGAGTTTTTATTTTGCTGAACAAGAAGACGCGGATGGCGGCGACTTATCTCGGGACTTGGATTGTTCTGCTGGTCTTGTTTGTTTATGGGCCGATCCTGATTGCTTCGCTGATGGACCCGAGCGTGGCCGTTCAGATTGAGGGAATCAATTACTTCTTTGACACGCTGCTGTTTGGGGGAACGGTTCTTGTGCTGGCCAGCGCCTCGCCGCGTACGGATTAGAGTGCGAAGATCCAAGTCAACGGCTTTAACCACAGAGGTCACGGGGTTTCACAGGGTAAACCGTTTCAGTGAAGCCCGATCTAGTTAATGCACGTTCGGGCTTTGTGCGGGGTTGCGATGGTTGCCCGCAGCGGGTGGTTCTTTCACTACTTTCACTTCAAAATTTACGGGCAAGTTTTTCGGAGGGTAGCAGGCGGCGTTGTCGCAGGCCTGATAGCGGAGAACTCCGCGCATTCCGTATTTTCCCGGGACGACTGAGTGCAGCGGATGTACCGCTACGGCGATGGTGAAGTCTCCGCTGTAGACGCTCAGCTTTTCGTCGGGCGAGAAGGGAAAACTTCTGTCTTCGCCCGCGGGATATTCGATCTTTCCCAGGATGATGTCGGTGGGCAGGTCCATCTTCAGGGCGGTGGCGATGAGGAACTCCGACTTGGGCGCGTTGGAGTTGATGTGATAGCCAGGCGGGACGCGAAAATTCAGGTTCACCATTGTCGCTTGGGCACGCTGCGCCGTGACCAGTGGGATGGCTGCCACCTCAAGGGTGGGGGCTTTGCCCAATGTTTGTGCGGACGAGAGACTGGCTGCTAGAAGAACGAACGCAAGCAGAACGCTCAGCGACGCGTCGCCGCGAAGTTTTTGCTGCTGGCGATTCTTTCGGTCAATCATCATTGCGCAACCGAACTCTTTTCTGAAGCGGATGCCTGGCTCGCGGCAGGCCGGGTGTTGAGCGCTTTCTTGATTGAGTCCTCGATCTCGGCCTTGCCCCTTAGGCCGATGATTTTGTCTACGATTTTGCCGTCGCGCGTGATCAGAAAACTTTGCGGCAAAGCGGGAACGCCGCCGTACGCGTCGCCCACCGAATCTTTTCCGATGAGGATGGGATAGTTCACGCCCATATCCTTGGCGAACTTGGCGATGTCTTCTTTGCTGCCGTCATCCATGGCGACGCCGACGATTTGGAACCCTTGTGCGCGGTATTGATTCTGCAGGTCGACGAACCAAGGCATTTCGATTTTGCAGGGACCGCACCACGTCGCCCAAAAGTTGAGCAGCACTGCTTTGCCTCGAAAGTCGGAGAGGTGCGTGGTCTTGCCGTCGAGCGATTCTAGAGAGAAATCGGGCGCGATTGTTGATTGCGTTATACGGGGCGTTGTGGAGGCGTTGCGGCGCGCCTGATGATAGCCAAAGTACAGCATCAGCGCAACCACGAACGCCACGACTACTAGAGCTAAAGGACTGCGTTTCACGGAATTCTCCATGCGCGATCTGTTTCGCGAGACTTACCAATCCTATAAGGCAAAGCGGTTCAGGAACGAAAGCCAATTCGAAATCAAAGTGAAGCGGCCGATCACGAGCAAGATTCCGAGGCCGATCAGCAAGGCTCCGCTAGCCACTTCCAGCGCGTGCATGTGCGAGCGGAAGCGGCTGTAAAACTTCAGAAATCTTTCCATCAAGAGCGATGTCAGTAGAAACGGCACGGCCAGCCCCAGCGAATAAACCGCGAGCAGCAGGATGCCCTTCACCAGCGTATCTTGTTCCCCGGCGATGGTGAGGATTGCCGTCAGGATCGGCCCCAGACACGGAGTCCAGCCGAAGGCGAAGGCGAAACCGATTACGAATGCGCCGAGCGGTGTGCTGCTGCCTTTCACGCTGTGCAGGCGAGCGTCCGTATAGAGCGCTTTGATCTTGAAGATGCCGGTCAGATGCAATCCGAAGAGAATGATGACGACGCCTGCAACTCGGGCCAGGGTGTGTTTATACATTCCGAGCACCTGGCCAATTTCAGTCGCAGCCGCCCCGAGTGCGATAAAAACAACGCTGAAGCCAAGAATGAATCCGATGGAGTTCACCATCACCCGCTGCATGAGGTGAGCTTGCGGCGCTTTCAGTTCCTCCAGGCCGGCTCCGGAAATCAGCGAAAGATAGCCCGGAACCAGCGGCAGCACGCAGGGCGATAGGAATGAAATCAGGCCGGCAAAGAATGCGGCTAGCGGAAGTGGAAGGGTCGACATGCCTGCTTAATTGTACCTGTATCGCTTTTACCTTATGTCAGATAAGACGCTCGAAACGGGAATTAGTTTCGCTCTTTGAGTTCCCCGGCTTACCTCAGCCAGCAGAGAGGCCGCGCCTGGGTTTGTCCGGTTTTTGGAACAGCGAAAGATCCTGCGCGCAATTGAGTCTATGCAGGAATACAATGCTGGCGCAATGAAAAAGGAGAAAGTCTATGCCCAGCACCTCGAAGAAGAAAACAACAAAAAGCAAAACCAGCACTGGGGCCCTGCAAGCAAGTTGGACAGCTACGCCGATCTCGACGCCGCAAGAATACATAAATTCCGTCGCGATCTCGCAGAACGGCAGCACGGTGGTTGCAGGCACCTTCTATTTCCCCTACGCAGCGGGAGCAAAGCACAGTAATGCCGACGTATCACCGATCACTGTAGGCACCTTCGCCTGGAATGCGGCGGGTAAATCGCTTTGGCAAGATAAATTCCCAGCGACTGAAGGCGTGTACTGGGTTGCAGTATCGCGCGATGGAACATGGGCGGCCGCTGCCGGCTTGTCGGCGCCTGGGCAGGGTTTTGTTTATATCTACAATGTCGCTTCCGGGGCGCGAGTTTCCACCTATAACACCAAAGTCAGGGTAAACATGGTCGCGTTCTCCAGTGACGGGTCTTACCTGGTTGCGGGGGCGGACGAAACGTACTTGTTTTCCCGGAGCGGGTCGACTTGGGGAGCGCCGCAAAAACTGCCGTGTGCTGCCGGCGACAGTGTAGTCGCGGTTGCCATGTCGGCGAGTGGGCAGTGGATAGTCGCGGGGACGTTTCTCGGCGCGGTCATCCTCGTCAAGAATAATGCAGGGGGTTTCGGCACTCCCGTTTCCTGGCAGCTTAAGGACACCACGATTCACTGGGTTGCCATGTCCGCCAATGGCTCAACCTTTGCCGCGGCTGCAAGCGGCTCAAGTGTTTACTGCTTCCAAACTGCAAGCTTCGGAAGCACCAAGGGGCCAGCGTGGACGGCGCCTCTGACCGGTTGTAAGAGCTGCCGTACGGTCGCTGTCTGCGATGACGGCTCTATGGTTTCAGCAGGCGGCAATGTGGGCACTGCGGGCAAGATTTTCCTGTTCTCCAATCTGGGGACGTCAGGAAAGCAGGTTTGGGCCAAGCCGACTAAGCGGAATCCGAACAGCACGTCGCTTGATACGGCCGGCAAGTATGTGACGGTGGCGGATGGCTATCCCGATCAGACGCCGGGCGACTTTTACTTGTTTGGCGCAGCTGGCAATACTCTGGGCAGCCTCCAGACAAGCAACATGAGCTGGCCCATGCAGATCTCAGCCGATGGGACGGCGATAGCGGCAGGTAGCGATAACTCCAGCGTCTATTATTTTGTTGTGAAGTAGCACTGAGTCCGCCGCGGATTCATTTTGTGGGCGGCAGTGTCGGCGCGGGTTCAGGCGAGCCTTCGGCAAGGGCCTTGTGCAAGAATCCGGACGGCACGGCTGCGGTCAGCACGACGTGGTCGCCCTCCTGCTTGATCTGAAGGCTGTCGAAGAGCGCTTTCACATCGGCATCGTTGCCGTGGGTTCCTACGGAAGTCTCGGCGGCGTGAGTCATGGCGATGAAGACGTTGACCTTGTCGGCGACGGCGCGCGCGTCATCGGGAGATTGCGTGAAGGCTTCGGCGCGAAGGTGAACCGCCTGCGCCATGGGATGAAGCGGGTTGAGAGCGCTTCCCGAAATGACGAGCGTTGCCGGCTTATTGAATACCACGCTCAACCCGCCAGCTTCGGGTGCCGCAGGATCGATGCGCGCCACCGCCCAAACCAGACTGGCCAACTGAACGTGCTTATAGTATTGGCGTAAAAGCGCAGGCCCTCCGAATGGAGAAGCCAGGCGCCGCGAGCGGTCGATCATTCCCTGAATCACGGCAGGGTCGTCATGATTGGACGCAGCTACCGAATCGGGGCTCAGCACCGCGACACGCAACTGCCTGCCTTCGAGAAGAATCGTGAAAATCTCGACCGAGTTATAGTTCTCGACCGACTTTGAGAGCTGCCGCAAATAAGCGGTAAGGCGCTCGCCTTGAAATTTTCCCTCGAGCACTTCGGAGAATCGCACTTCCGGCGCCGAGCCGCCGGTTCCGCCTCCAGGCCACTTGCCCGGGTAGTGAATGGCGAAGGCGGCTTTATCGAGATCGCGCTCGAACTCAAAGCCGGTGTCGCGGATGAACTGCTCGTACTCGGGAGCGTGGCTGACGGAGGGCAGGTCCTTGCCCGAGTTTGCCCTGCGCACTGCGCCGAGGTTGAGATAGAAAAAAGCATCCGCTCCGGGCAACAGGCGCGCGGGCTCCGGCGGGGCGTGCTTGCGCAGTTGGACGGCGAGGGTCACCGCCGCGACGATCACTACGAACAGCAGGACGATGGGAAAGGTGCGCCTAATTCGCATGGAATGCGGTCAGGGAAGAAATGATAACACTGTGGGGTGCACGTGTCAGAGTCGCAATTCGAGGACAGACTCTCTTGAGAGTGGCCGACTGTTCTATAAACTATCGGCAAATAGTTGTTGCAAAGGCCGCCTTCCTGCTGGGCACTCGCTCGCCCTGCATTGCCGGGTTGCAAAATTCTGCATCTTGACGGCGGCCATAACCGAGGGCATGATGCTCCTCGCCCGGAAAACACCTCGGGCCATGTATCCGCAGTCACTCTCGACGTCTTGCTGGTTTGTGCAGGAGAATCCGTGATGCGAAGCAGAAATTTGTCGTTTGCCTCGATGACAGCGACGATTAGCCTCATGATCACCGTGACCGTGTGTGCCTCCGTGGCTGTGGGGCAAACCTCCGTTCTCACTTATCACAACGATAATTACCGAACCGGCTGGAATTCTGGGGAGACCACGCTTACGCCATTGAACGTGAATGCCGCTCAATTCGGCATGCTAGCCACGGTGGTGGTAGACGATCAAGTGGATGCCGAACCTCTCCTGGTCCCGAACGTGAACGTCACCGCAGGCAGTCACCAGGGCACGCATGACGTGGTCTATATTGTGACCGCCAATGATACGGTTTATGCCATCGACGCCAATGCCGGCACGCTGCTGCTGCGCAACCATTTGGGAACCCCAGTTGGCACCCCGCTCGGCTGCACGAATAACGGACCCAACGTGGGCATCACCTCGACTCCGGTGATCGATCTCAGCACCAACAACATCTACGTGATGGCCTACACGCAAGCCAGCGACGGTCCGACTTACACGCTGCACGCGCTTGACCTGGGTAGCCTGATAGACAAAATTCCCCCCGAGGTTGTGGCCGCGACGCACCCTCTCACGGATGGAAGCAGTTACTCTTTCAACGCGACCTACCAGCGCCAGCGTCCGTCTCTGCTGGAGGCCAACGGCAACGTTTACGCGGGATTCGGCAGCTTCTGCGATTATTCGGCCGGCGCTACACGCGGATGGGTCCTCGGTTGGAGCGCGACTACTTTAGCTCCGCTGGTGAACAGCGAGTTGCTCGATACCCAGGCCAGTGACGCCGACAGTTATTTTCTCTCTTCGATCTGGATGTCGGGCTATGGCCTGGCGGCAGACGATTCCGGCAATGTCGTCTTCGTGACTGCAAATTCCGACTTTTCCGGAACCACCTATGATGGCATCACCAACGTTCAGGAAAGCGTCGTGAAGCTGTCCTCGGACTTAAGCACAGTAGTGGACTTGTTCACTCCTGATGATCAGGCCAGCCTTGATGAGACCGACACGGATTTCGGTTCGGGTGGAGTAATGATTCTTCCCGATCAACCGGGTACGATCCCTCACCTGGCCGTGGCTGCGGGCAAGAACGGCAGCATGTTCTTTATGAATGAGGACGATCTTGGAGGGTACTCACCGACCACGAACAACGTTCTAGGAACTTATCAAATCGGTGGTTGCTGGTGCGGAGAGTCGTATTTCGTCGATCCGAGTGATGGTTTGGGACGCGTGGTATCCAGCGGCCTTGAAACGGCAGAGGTGTGGAAGGTAGTCACATCGCCCAGCGTGAGGTTAGCCGCTGTGAGCCGCGCGCCGCTCAGCACGGGACAGAGGAAAGGTTTTTTTACCAGCATATCGTCGAATGGCACGTCTAACCCCATCATCTGGGCGCTGGCCCGCCCAACGAGCAGGACGAATCCGATTCCCACGCTCTATGCGCTGAACCCAGAAGCCGGTGGGAGCATTATGAGCACGCTCTTCATTGGTCTCGCTGGTTCGTGGCCGAATTGGGGTTCGGGCTTCAATCAGGTCCCCATGATTGCCAACGGCAAGGTCTACGTCGCCAGCAACAAGCAACTCCGCATTTTCGGATTGAAATCAGGGAAGTGACGGAAGCAATCCAATTATCGCGGTTGTGATAGTTTTGCGATCTGCGCGGAAAAACGATCTTTGCGACGCAGACTCTCTGGCTTCCGGTTTACTTCCTTAACTCCGCAGGCCAGTTCGTCACCAATTGCAGCGGGACCGGGCCTTCGTCTTCGGAGTGGTTCACCAGCAAGCGCTTGCCATCGGAGGAGGCGTCGAACGCGATACCGAGGCCGGGCGAAGCGGCGTGGAACAAGCGCTGGGGCGCGCCGACTTCTACCTCGGATCCCTTTGGGGTCACTGTGCAGACGAAGATATTGTCCGTAAGGTCCTTGAAGAACAGTTCTCTCCCGTTCGCGCTCCACGCGGGATAGGCACCGCTATTGGTCGACACTCTCCATTTGCCCTTCCCGTCGGGAAAGCTGGTGATGTAAATGTCCTGCTGGCCGGATTCGTCGGAGGCGTAGGCCACCCATCGACTGTCGGGAGAAACTCGATAAGCGGAGAGATTCGATTGCGCGGAAGGCGGCTGCACAGCCGTTACGGCTTTGCCATCTCCATCGACAGGCTTTATCCAAAGGGAAACCATTTTCTCGCCGTCGCCCCACAGATAGGTGAGATATTTTCCATCGGGCGACCAGCCTGGCATGTGGTAGTTGTTGCTTTGCTCGATGAGTTTCTTCTCAGCGCCGCTGCCGTCCGCGGACTTGGATCGGATTTCGACGTTGCCGCCGCCCCCGGTGACCAGCGCCGTGAAGATCAGCGATTTCCCATCGAGAGACCAGGCAGGTTCCTGTACCACTTGCTCGTCGAAGGTGATGCGCGTCTTGGTCTTGCGATCAAGGTCGACCGTCCAAATGCCGTTGCCACTGGCAAAGGCCACTCGCTTGTTATCGGGCGAGAGCCGCACATCGCGTACTCCTAACAACCCGCGCGCATTGGTGGCGTTATTCTCTTGCGGGTCGTAGTCGGCGAGCGTCTTGCCCGAACGGTCGAACATCACGAGATGACTCTTGGCGGAGTCAGTGCTGCCCAGTTGGTACACCATCAATCCGTTCTGGGAGACAGAGAAAATACTGCGCCACACGCCAACGTCGTCGCGAAGGTAGGTCACTACTGGAGTGGGCGAACCAGACAGGGTACCGTTGCTGGGATCGAAGGGCTGCGCTACTAACGCCGTGTTGAGACGGTAGAGAAGATAGCCGGATGCGTACTGCGCCGCGGAATCTGTGGCCAGCACGAAGTGCGTTTCTTTGCTGTCGACGGAACCGAAGTAGATTCCGTTTTGTTTGGGATCGCCTCCGGTATGGCTGGTGGCAAGAAAAAGAAAATGTTTGCCATCGGGCAGAAACCAGGGCCAGCGTTGGGTAGTGTGCTTTGTTCTATCGAGTATGGTCGCGGGCTCCGCGGTGCCCCCCTGCGCGCTCACTTTCACCAGTGCTCCCGTAAAATCCGGGGCGAACACAATCACGTTGTTGGTGCTCCAGCTTCCGCCGCGGGAGTTGGACGCATCACCTATGGTAGCGGCCGGGCCGCCATTGGCGGAAATTTTCATCACCTTGCCGCCGGCAAAGAAGCCGATGAAGAGTCCGTCGGGCGACCAGAAAGGATGCGCAGCGCCCGCGGTGCCTTGAAGCGGTTGCGCCGTGTCGCTGCTGAGCGAGCGGACCCACAGCAGTTTGGTTTCGCCAGAATGAGCGACGAAAGCGATCTTATCTCCTTGCGGAGAAATCACCGGCATGCCGCCGGCATCGCCGGTTGCGTCGAGAGAAAATTTATCTGGCGGAGGGATTTCGGCGTGAAGCGACAACGGCGTTTCGGAAGATTTTGCCCAGCGGTATCCGGCGAATGCGGCGAGTGCGATGAACGCGAGTAGGAGAACGGCCAACCCGGCAGTCCATGCTCGAGTTAGCGGCAATGACTTTGTCGAATCTTTCGTGGTCGGGTCGCTCATCGACTCGACGACCCAGCGCAGATCCATTGCGAGATCGTGCGCGGATTGCAGGCGGTCCGCAGGATCTTTGGCGAGGCATGCGCGGACCACGCGATCGAGCGCGGGCGGAGCGAGTGGCTGGCTGACGGTGATGGGCTCCGGATCTTTTTCCAGAATGGAAGTGAATACGCTGAGTTGCGATTTGCCTTCGAAGGCGCGGCGGCCGGTGACCATTTCGTAGAGAACGCAGCCGAAGCTGAAGAGGTCGCTGCGGGCGTCGGCTTCGCCGCCTTGTAGAAGTTCGGGCGCCATGTATTGAAATGTTCCGACAATCGAACCCTTCTGCGTGAGCGGCGACACCGCCGCGGTGAGCGACGCGAGATTCATGGTCGGCGTAGAGGGAGTGAATGCGCCCATGCCTTGCGAGGTAATCGACAACCCTGGTTTCGACAGACCGGGCTTGGCCAGACCGAAGTCCATCAGCTTTGCGCCGGCTTTGGTCAGCATAATGTTCGCCGGCTTCAGATCGCGATGGATGATGCCTTGCTGATGTGCCTTCTCGAGTGCTTGCGCGATTTCGATTGCAATCTTCAGGGATTGATCGATGGGCAGCGCGCCTTTGGCCAGGCGGTCGGCGAGAGTCTGGCCTTCGAGATACTCCATGACCAGGAAGTCGGTGCCGTCCTGGCTGCCGATGTCGTGCAGCGTGCAGATATTGGCATGCTGAAGCGCGGAAATGGCTTTGGCCTCGCGCTCCATGCGCTGTTTCAATTCCGGATTCGAGGAAAGATGTGACGGCAGAACTTTGATGGCGACGGTGCGATCGAGGCGCGTGTCTTTGGCGCGATAAACCTCGCCCATGCCACCGGCGCCGAGCGGAGAAATGATTTCGTAGGGACCGAGTTTCGTGCCAGAGGTGAGGGCCATGGGTTGGCGGCATTATAGCGCCTCGCGAGCGCTAGTCTGCCATCTTCTCGCCGGCAATAATCAATCCATGGCTGCTCAAAAATTTTCGGAGTTCGGCCAAGTGACGGCCGTCTCCTGAAGACTCCGGCGGAGGCGTCACAAGAATGAATTCTGTGCCCGGTTGAAACTGACTCAGCTTCTCTTCGAGATCGTCTAACGAGTGAAACTCGTATTGCGCAACCCGTAAGTCCAGGCCGGTCGGCTCATAGTCGGCCGCCGAGATGGCGAGTGGGCGGCTCCGCCAGATTTTCAAGTATCCATCTAATTGATCGCGCACCCGTTTGACGCTTGTCACTTGCGCGAGCTGTTTCAAGGCACGCTCGTCTGACAGCCACGCCTTTCCAGTAGCCAACGCCTGCGCCAGGTTCTGGCCCAATCCCAGTTGATAGGGGCGATCCCCCGCGTTCTCCGCGAGCGGGAGATTCAGTTCCGATTCCTGGCCCGCCCACATCACAGCCCATTCCTTGAAGCGCCGCAAAAGTGCGGGTTCTGCAGCGGGCGAGCCGTATCTTCCCAGCATCGTAGCTGCAGTCTCAGCAACCTGTGGGTCGGGGTCGTCGAGGCTTCGAATACCGATTTCCTCCAGGACGGGGTCGTAGTGAATTTCGGAAATCTCTTGAAACAACCCGTGATTACAGGCCGTAAAATCCTTGCCCCGCGCCGCGACAGCATCTTCAATGCGCACCCGCGCCCCTATAGGATCCACACGCAGCACATACGCCAGCAGCGGATCCTGAATGGCACAGGCTAACTTCCCGAGAGACGGATCTAACTTGGCGGTGACTTGCGGAAGGATCGCGTCAGAGGAGTAGCGAGCGATCAATGAGGCGATATTGGAAAGGCCTCCGTAGTCACTGCTTGTCGTCAAATTTTCGGCAAGAGCAAAATCGACCTCCGGCAGCGTCTTGTCCGGCAAAATTCCCAAAACTCTCGCGCCAAATCGAGGACGTGGACGCGTGATCTCGCGAATGATCGCAGGGGTTGCGCCGGCGGGATCCAATTCATACCAGTGCTGAAGAGCGCTAGCGCTAAGTTGGAGTGACTGGTACGCACTCGTTTCACGCATTTCTGGGAAGTCTCGGTAAGCCTCAGCGACATGACGGAGAAGCGGAACCAGTTCCGGTCCGGCAATCTTGTTCCAACGATCAGTCAACAGGAAAGTCTGGGTGTCCGGAGCAAGTTGATCGAACATTGAAACAATCTGATGGACTAGCCTGTCTGTGGTAGGTTTCGGAATCCCGCCGCTGTTCCACGCTTCGTTCAAAGCTGTGCTGAGACTGACCGTCAGAGCTTTTCCCCGTTTAGCTGGGAGCGCGGCTATTAATTGTTCGACCGCCTTGCCCTGCTCCTCCCGCCAATCCTGATCTGCGGGGACTTCATTTACCCTCCTCAATGCCGACATAAACGCGTCGGAGATCGGATGGTCGGGGTCAGCTAGCTCATGCTCAAGAGCGTTCTTGACCGCCTCACGCTCAGGAGAAGCGATCAGCCCGAGCATGCAAATATAGTCGAGCCCTCCCGAAGACTCGCCGCGCAGGCGCTTTGCCAGTTCCTTCGCGGCATCGGCAGTTCCAAGAAAGCGGACGGTTTCAAGAGCCTTTGTACGCTCCATCATGCCAGCTTCCTGGTCCTGCTCCTTGTCGGCGGGTGCCTTATCAAGAATTGCGACCGCAGTACGCAAGGTCATGTCTTGCCAGGATCTCGTAGCGGGGACGATTCGCAGCGTTACCTCGTTCGACTGCACAGCGATGGACGAAGAGCCGAGCTGGCTTGAGGGATTCTTAACGCCAACCCGGCTGCTCACAACCGTCAAGCGATAGACGCCGGCCCGTGTGAAGCGCACCCACTCATTAAGATTGAGAACAATCGTCCAGGGTTCCGGGCTAAGAAAGCTGAACTCCGTCAAGCCCCCGCCGGGCCCGCCTAGACGACCCTCTAGCGGATCGACCACGCCGTCGGCGGGCGACAGATCGAAATGCTCATATTCCATCCTGCCGCTGCGGTCATACTGGGCCCTGTCGATCTGATAGAGGTCCTTAGCGGCGCTGCTATAGGACAGCCTCAAGAGTATCTTTTCGCCGATGTGAAATTCGTGTTGGGAGGAGTCGACCGAAACCTGAAGGACAACGGCATGCTCGACAGGGGTTGGGGACTGAGCTAACGAATAGCCAACCAAGCCAAACAGAAACGGGAGTGTGAAGGATCGCATGGCTCGCCTACCTCGAACGATTAGACACCGAATCCTTGCGGTGAGATAGATAATTGCTTAACCGCGTATCCGGGTTGCGCGAAATTTGTCGCTTGTGATAGCTTAGTAAATTGTCCCGGACATCTGGAAGGGATCAAGGGTATACTTGTGTCTATGAAGACACTTGTCCCCGTACGCTGGCGTAGCTCAGTCGGTAGAGCACCTGATTTGTAATCAGGGGGTCGGGGGTTCAAATCCCTTCGCCAGCTCCAGTATACGAAGATCAGAATACGAAATTCAGGCGGGCAGCGGAACTCTTTAGGTGGCGCAACAGGTTTTTCCAACGCACTTCATTCGGAACTGCTCCGGCGTGCAGTAATCTTCGCGCGGCGCATTCGTAGAGCGCGAGTCTTGGTCTTCCCTGATTTGCGAAAAGCTGATTTGCGAAAAGCCGATTAGCGAAGTTTGCGAAATCTAGTTTGGCGGTCCGGCAGTAGAAGTGTGCTGCTTTCGGTTCGCGGATTCGCACAATGTCCTGCTGGATGAAGCGCAACGGCTGCATCGCCCGGCGGTTTTGCACAGGTGGGTGAGTGGTTAAAGCCAACAGACTGTAAATCTGTCCCTCCTAGCGAGGTACGAAGGTTCGAATCCTTCCCTGTGCACCAGACTATGTAGTGGCAGTTTCGACTGCGGCGGGAATTATGAGTCGCTTGGCGATGGCGTTGATTGCGTACCTGGTTTTGGGTGTGCTGGCTTTTACCACGCTGACTGATTCGCGGATCCGGTTGCTGACGCTGCTGATTCTGGCGCTGTTCGCGTTCAAGACGTGGGTGCGACGCAAGGAAGTGATTCATCCGGACGGCGAAAGCGATTCGGAGTGAGAAGGTTTGGCTGAGAGCTGACGCTTTTTGATTGTGACGGCGGACAGCTGGTTTCAGGCCGATGTAGCTCAGTTGGTAGAGCACTCCCTTGGTAAGGGAGAGGTCACCAGTTCAATCCTGGTCATCGGCTCCAGAGTTTGGAAGTGCCAAGGTTGAAGGATTCGTGAAAGGGCATGGCTTTAGCCGTGCCGTTGGGTTGGGAATGGAAAGCGGCTTTAGCCGCTGTGGTTAGCTGAGAGCTGACGGCTGATAGCTGACAGCTGGGTTTAGCGGGAGTAACTCAGTGGTAGAGTCACAGCCTTCCAAGCTGTTGGTCGCGGGTTCGATTCCCGTCTCCCGCTCCAGAGTTTTGGTTGAGGTGCGATGAGAGAAGGCTTCGAGCAAGCGACGATCAAGATTGAGAAGAAGCAGGAATTTGCGAAGCTGCAAGCGGCGGTCGAGCAGGCGTTCCTGCCCGAGAAGGCGGAGCGGTTCCTGAAGCAGATGGATCGCAAAGGAATTCGCGTCCGGGAGTTTGACTCGGTGCTTTCGGCCCGCTTACTGGAAGGTGCCGGGAGTGGAGCGGCGGCGGATTCAGGGTTAAGTGCGTGGCAGCTGTATCAGGAGTTGCCCCTTTCCGATCAGGCGCAGATGCGCGAGTTTTATCTGTCGAAGCTGGAAACGGTGGACACAGCGCTGCGGCACAAGTTCAAGAAGTTGTATCAGTACTACTAGGCGGCGAGGTGCAGCCGTCAAGAAGTTGCACAGGTCCTTCGGCGCGAAAGACGCGCCTCAGGATGACAAGATTTTTAGGCTAGGAGCTAAGAGCTGTTATGGCGAAAGAGAAATTTGATCGCAACAAGCCGCACTGCAACGTTGGAACAATCGGTCACATCGATCATGGCAAGACCACGCTGACGGCGGCTATCACCAAGGTTTTGTCGAAGCACAATCCGAAGAACACGTTCCGATCCTTCGACTCGATCGACAACGCTCCGGAAGAAAAAGCGCGCGGCATTACCATCGCGACGGCGCACGTGGAGTATGAGACGGCGAACCGGCACTACGCGCACGTCGATTGCCCGGGCCACGCCGACTACATCAAGAACATGATCACGGGGGCGGCGCAGATGGATGGCGGCATTCTGGTGGTTGCCGCAACCGACGGCCCCATGCCGCAGACGCGCGAGCACGTGCTGCTCGCACGCCAGGTCGGCGTTCCGTATCTGGTCGTGGCGTTGAATAAGGTTGACGCCGTCGACGATCCCGAGTTGCTCGAACTCGTCGAGCTCGAAGTGCGCGAGTTGCTGAAGAGCTACAAGTTCCCCGGCGACGATGTTCCGGTGGTGCGGGTTTCGGCATTGGGCGCGCTGAATGGAGAAGCCAAGGCGGAAGCGCAGGTCGACGAACTGATGGCGGCGGTGGATAAATATATTCCACAGCCGGCGCGCGAACTCGACAAGCCGTTCCTGATGCCGATCGAAGATATTTTTTCGATTCAGGGCCGCGGCACGGTCGTCACCGGACGTATCGAGCGCGGCAAGGTGAAGGTCGGCGAAGAAGTGGAAATCGTCGGCTTCCGCGACACGCGCAAAACGGTTGTGACGGGCGTCGAAATGTTCAAGAAGCAGCTCGATGAAGGTCTGGCGGGCGACAACGCCGGCCTCTTGCTGCGCGGCATCGCGAAAGAAGATGTCGAGCGCGGCATGGTGCTCGCGAAGACCGGATCGATCACGCCGCACACCAAGTTCAAGGCCGAAGTCTACATCCTGACCAAAGAAGAAGGTGGGAGACATACGCCGTTCTTCAAAGGATACCGTCCGCAATTCTATCTGCGAACGACCGACGTCACGGGAGTTGCAGAACTACCCGCTGGCACCGAAATGGTGATGCCCGGCGACAACGTCAGCCTGGTAATTGAACTGATCACGCCGGTAGCCATGGAGAAGGGCTTGCGCTTCGCCATCCGCGAAGGCGGCCACACGGTAGGCGCCGGAACAATTTCGGAGATTATTCAGTAAGGACAGCCATCAGCTGACAGCCGTCAGTAAAACCTGACGGCTGAGAGCGGCCGTTGCGCAAGCGAGTTGCAGAGGTCCTTCGGCGACAGAAACGTCGCCTCAGGATGACAGATTTAACTGAAAGCTGACAGCTGAGAGCTGACAGCGGGAGTTTTGAGATGCCCCGAGAGATTGTTACGTTACAGTGCGGTGATTGCAAAGAGCGGAATTATTCGACCACCAAGAACCGGAAGACGACGACGGAACGGCTGGAATTCAAGAAGTTCTGCAACCGTTGCCGCAAGCACACGCCGCACAAAGAAGTGAAATAATTGAGCGAGTGGGCGATTTTGCGATTGTGTGATTGAAAAACCCGAATTGAATGGTTTTCAATCGCTCAATGACCCGATCACTCAATCACTCAATGTTACAGGGGCGTAAGCTCAACGGTTAAACTGTCGGTCTCCAAAACCGAACTTGGGGGTTCGAATCCCTCCGCCCCTGCCAGATTTTGGAAGGATGCTCGGAAACGGTCAGGACAGGAGCAGTATGGCAGTGGAGACAAAGAAGATGACAACGTCGATCGCAACCGCCGGCGAGAGTTTTCTCGACCGGATCAAGGTCTGGCCGGAGCGGACCAAGTCGTTTTACAACGACGTACGCTCCGAAATGCGCAAGGTCACTGCGCCGTCGTGGAAGGAAGTGCGCGGCACCACCGCGGTGGTGGTGGTCACGGTGTTCATTTTCGGCGTTTATTTTTTCATCATCGATAATGTGATCCAGAGGGGCGTCACGTTTTTGTACAGCTATTTTGGGAGCCACTGAGCTTCGAAGACACCGAGCGTTAGAAGAAGAGCAGGCCGGAGTTTAACTTGATCATGCAGGACGAAGAAAAGAACGAAGCTGACGCGGGCGGAGAACAGCCGTCCGGCGCGGAGGGCGTTGCCGCCACCAGCGAGCCGCCTCGCAACCCCAACATGAAGTGGTACATCATCCACTCGTATTCAGGGTTCGAGCGCAAGGTGAAAGAGTCGCTGGAGTCGCGCGTCATGGCGTTTGGCCTTCAGGAGAAGATTGGCAAGGTGCTGATCCCGACTGAGTCGGTCACTGAGGTGCGCGGCGGCAAAAAGTATACGTCCGAGCGCATGTTCTATCCCGGCTACGTGCTGGTAGAAATGGACATGGACGATCACGTTTGGCACGTAGTGAAATCCACGCCGCGCGTGACTGGGTTTGTGGGCACCGGGCAGCAGCCCACGCCGCTTTCCGACGAAGAAGTGCAGCACATCGTCTACAAAGTCGCGGACAGCCGCGAGAAGCCCAAGCTCAAGGTCAAGTTCGAGAAGAACGAAACCGTGCGCATTTCGGAAGGGCCGTTCGCGACCTTCCAGGGCATTGTGGACGAAGTAAATGAGGATCGCGAAACTCTGAAAGTCATGGTGACGATTTTCGGCCGCTCGACCCCGGTGGAGCTGGAGTTTAACCAGGTGGAGAAGGTGGCGTAGCGTCACAGGGCGATCGATATGGGCACATTCACGACAAAGTTTAAAGTCTGGAATCCGACCCGCCCTGAGAGCGCTCAGGAGATTGAGGCGTTAGTCGATACCGGGGCGGCGTTCAGCTGGATTTCCCGCTCGCGACTGGAAGGCCTGGGATTGAACCCGAGTCGCCGAATGTCTTTTCGTACTATCGATGGAAGAGTGATGGAGCGTGATATGACCGCGATCTACATCGCCAGTGCCGGGTATTCCGCACCGGACATGGTGGTGATGGCGGAGCCGGGCGAGATGGAAGTGCTTGGCGCTCACAGCATTGAGGGCCTTGGGCTGGCCGCCGATCCGGTGCAGAAGAGGCTTACGCCAACGATTATGCTGGCTCTTTCTGCTGGGTTGAATTCATTTTAGGAGATCATAAGCGGGAACATTCGCTTGAAGAGAAATTATGGCAAAGAAAGTTACAGGTTTCGTAAAGTTGCAGATTGCGGCGGGCAAGGCGACTCCGGCGCCGCCGGTGGGTCCGGCGCTTGGGCAGGCGCAGATCAATATCATGGAGTTCTGCAAGCAGTTCAACGCGCGCACGAACCAAAAAGAGATGGAGGGATTGATCATCCCGGTCGTGGTCTCGGTCTATAGCGACCGCTCGTTCACCTTCATCACCAAGACGCCTCCGGCTTCGATTCTGCTCAAACGTGCCGCTGGCATCGCCAAGGGATCGGGCACTCCTAATAAAGATAAGGTGGGCAAGGTGACGTTGAAGCAGGTGGAAGAGATCGCGAAGCAGAAGATGCCGGACTTGAACGCCGCGTCGGTTGAGACCGCGATCAAGAGCGTTCGTGGGACCGCGCGGTCGATGGGAATTGAAGTCATTGGGTGATTGGGAGATGGAGTGATTGCGTGATTGAAAAAATCGCCCGATCGCTTAATCGCCCGATGAGCTAATAGTCAAATGCACCACGGCTGATCGAAGCAATGACCAGCGGTGGGAGACGAGGAAGAGACGATGAAAAAAGAAGGAAAGAATATCGCGAAGGCGCATGCCGCAGTCGAGCAGCGGCCTTACACATTGCAGGATGCGGTTCCGTTGCTGCAGAAGGTCAAGTTTGCGAAGTTTGACGAGACGGTCGAGATCACCTTGCGGTTGGGGGTCGATCCCAAGCACGCCGACCAGATGGTGCGCGGTACAGTCGTGCTGCCGCATGGCCTAGGCAAGTCGAAGAAGGTTTTGGTCATCGCTTCGGGCGATAAAATCAAAGAGGCCGAGGCTGCGGGGGCCGACTACTTCGGCGGCGAAGAAATGGTCGAGAAGATCACCAAAGAAAACTGGACCGATTTCGACGCGCTGATTGCCACGCCTGACGTGATGAAATCTGTCGGACGGCTGGGAAAGATTCTTGGTCCGAAGGGCTTGATGCCGAATCCGAAGACGGGAACGGTCACGATGGATGTGGCCAAGGCAGTGCAGGAAGTGAAGGCCGGCAAGGTTGAATTCCGCACCGACAAGACGGCGCTTGTGCATGTGCCCGTGGGCAAGATTTCGTTCCCGCCCGACAAGCTTATTGAGAACGCTACGGTGCTGATCACCAGCGTGATCAAGGCCAAGCCGTCGGTGGCCAAGGGAAAGTACATCAAGGGCTGCACGTTGAGTTCGACCATGGGGCCGGGGATTTTGCTGGATACGGCTCCGATTGAGACTGCGGCTAAAGCGTAAATCGCAACGGCGTGTAGCGGCGAGACGCCGCCACGACAGCCGCCGGGACGGCGGCGCTACCTTGTGAATCGAGGAAGAAGGAAATGCCAGTTACTAAAGCGAGAAAAAAAGAGCAGGTTGAGAAGCTGAGCTCGGAACTGAAGAATGTTTCGAATGCCGTCGTGGCGACCTACAGCAAGATGACCGTGGCCCAGGATTACGAGCTGCGCAAGGCCCTGCGCGGTGCGGGCGCGAAATATCAAGTGGTGAAGAACACGCTGGCCGAGCTTGCCGGCAAGGGCACGAAGATCGAGGAAGGGTTGAAAAACCTGACTGGCGTGACCTCGATCGCTTACACCACGGGTGACCCCGTGGCGATGGCCAAGGCGCTCACCAAGTACGCCAAAGACACGCCCGAGTTCACCTTCAAAGTGGGCGTGGTCGAGGGCCGTGTGATTTCGATCAAAGAGATCGAGGCGCTGGCCAGCATGCCGTCGAAGGAAGAGATTTACGCCAAGCTGCTGTTCCTGATCAATTCTCCGGCGCAACGACTGGTTACGGTGATGAACGCCGTTGGACGCGACATCGCTGTGGTTATCTTGCAAGGCGTAGAGAAGGGCAAGTTCGCTGGCGGCGGCCCTGCAGCCGAAGTTCCTGCGACCGAGGCCCCTGCGGAAGCGCAGGCTTAAGAGTCTCGGCGGTCGGCAGTGCTAAAGAGATTTGGTCATCCGAGGTCAGGGGTTGCGCGGTTCTGCTCCAGGCGTTGTCTGGCGACTGGAAATGAGCTTGCCGCACTGGAAACCCGGCCGACGATGACGAAAGCAAGCAAATTCATAACTCGAAGAGTGGAGAAACTAACATGGCAGACCTGCAACAGATAGAGGATTCAATCGTAGGGTTGTCGCTGCTGGATGCGGCGCAACTGGTGAAAAAACTGGAAGCGCGCCTGGGCGTCTCGGCGGCAGCCGCGGCTCCAGTGATGGCGGCGGGCGGCGGCGCTGCGGCGGCCGCGGCTCCGGCTGAGGAGAAGACGGAATTCACCGTGCTCCTCAAGGAAGTTGGCGCCAATAAGATCAATGTAATCAAGGCCGTTCGGGAAGTCACCAGCCTGGGCTTGAAGGAAGCCAAGGAGCTGGTCGATGGAGCGCCCAAGAACATCAAGGAAGGCGTTTCCAAGGACGAGGCCGAGACCATTAAGAAGAAGTTCACTGAGGCTGGCGCCGTCGTCGAAGTGAAATAGCTTTATCGTAGCGCCAGCCTCTGGCTGGCTGTCGCGGGGGCGTCCCGCCCTCGCTCATGGCGGCGAGACGCCGCCGTGACAGCCGCCGGGACGGCGGCGCTACAAAATATTTACGTTCTGGTTGTGAAGCGTGGGAAGTAGTGTTAGCATCTAACCTAACACCGCTTCCCCTGGCCTCACTCAATCGCGGGCGAGACCCGCAGGGAAGCTTGGGCACTGTTCCGTGGGCAGGCGGAACGGAAACGGCCGAAGAGAACTGGCGCGAAAGATAACAAATTCAGATTGGCGAAACGCCTTGCACGGCGTCTGCGGGAACGACTGTCCCCGCAGACGCTTCGTCGTGTTTTCCGCGCATCACTTTTCTAGGCTTCAACAGGTTCGCAACAGCAGCTAAGCAGCGCGGCGCGATGTGCGCCCCACATTCCGCGGGTAATCGCAGCGCTCGGCTGCGCCTGACATTGGGAGTTTCTTGACGATGAAGAATAACGCCTTCCGTAAACGTTTTGATTTTTCGAAAATTCCAGCAACCATCCAGATTCCGAACCTCATTGAGGTGCAGAAGCGCTCCTACGACCGCTTTCTGCAGATGGACAAGCTGCCCAGCGAACGCGAAGACGGCGGATTGCAGGCAGTGTTCCAGTCCGTCTTTCCGATTACCGACTTCCGCAACGTATCACAACTTGAGTTTGTGGATTACGCCATTGGTAACTGGGAGTGCAAGTGCGGTCACCTGAAGGGACTACACCATCTGCGCACCACTTGCAAGAATTGCGGCAATACCGTCATCACGGACCCGTTCCATCCGGGCGATGTGCTATGCCAAAAGTGCGGCACCTACAACGCCAACACGCCGGATTTCTGCAACAAGTGCGGCGACCCGGTCGGACTGCAGTTGAAGTACGACGTGGCCGAGTGCGAAGAGCGTGGCATGACTTATTCTGCGCCGCTCAAGGTCACGATGCGCCTCACGATCTTTGACAAGGACGCCGAGACCGGCAACCGTTCGATCCGCGATATTAAAGAGCAGGAAGTGTTCTTTGGCGATGTGCCGCTGATGACGCAGAACGGCACTTTTATTATTAACGGCACAGAACGAGTCATTGTCAGCCAGTTGCACCGCTCGCCTGGCGTGTTCTTCGAGACCGCGAATAATCGCACCTACTTCCTCGGCAAGATTATTCCCTACCGTGGGTCGTGGGTCGAGTTCGAATACGACCAGAAGAATGTGCTCTATGTCCGCATCGACCGCAAGCGCAAATTCCTGGGAACGATCTTCCTGCGTGCCCTGGGCCTGCGATCGGGCGAAGATATTCTGCGCTCGTTCTACACCGTCGACCGCATTGCGATTAAAGACAAAAAGCTTTACTGGACGCTTGACCCTGCGAGCGAGAAGCCCACGAACCTGCTGGGCATGAAGCTGGCGCACAGCATCAAGAACAAGTCCGGGGATGAAATTGCTCACTCCGGCCGCAAGCTGAACGCTGCGACTCTGAAAGAAATTCAGAAGGCGAAGATCTCTGAGATCGAAGTTGATGTAACCGATCTCGAGGGCGCATGGGCGGCCGCCGACGTGGTCGACACGACCACCGGCGAAGTGCTGCTCGAAGCCAACAGCGAAGTCACGGCCGACAAGGTTTCGAAGATTCTCGACTCCGGCGTGACCGAGATGAGCCTGTTTTTCCCCGAGCGCGACGACGTAGGCACGGTGATCAGCCAGACCCTGAAGCGCGATTCGGTGAAGACTCCGCAGGAAGCGCTGATCGAGATCTACCGCAAGCTGCGTCCCGGCGATCCGCCGACGCTCGACACAGCGACCGCGCTGTTCCACGGCATGTTCTTCGACCCGCGCAAGTACGATTTCTCGAAAGTCGGCCGGTTGAAGTTCAACATCAAGCTGTTCGAGAACCAGGATGCGACTAGCCTCGACAAGCGGACGCTCGATCCCGACGATTTCTACGGCACCATCGGTTACCTGCTGAAGCTGCGCAAGAATATCGGGTCGGTCGACGACATCGATCACCTCGGCAACCGGCGTGTGCGCGCGGTCGGCGAGTTGATGGAGAACCAGTTCCGCATCGGCCTGGTCCGCATGGAACGGGCGATTAAAGAAAAGATGTCCGTGTACCAGGAAATGTCGACAGCGATGCCGCATGACCTGGTCAACGCGAAGCCGGTGATGGCTGCGATCCGCGAATTCTTCGGGTCGTCGCAGCTTTCGCAGTTCATGGATCAGACCAACCCGCTCTCCGAGATCACGCACAAGCGGCGTCTCTCGGCGCTTGGGCCGGGCGGTTTATCGCGTGAACGCGCGGGGTTCGAAGTGCGCGACGTACATCCCACGCACTACGGACGCATCTGCCCGATTGAGACGCCGGAAGGTCCGAACATTGGACTGATCTCGTCGTTGAGCTGCTACGCGCGTATCAACGATTACGGCTTCATCGAGTCGCCGTATCGCAAGATCAAGGGCGGCCGCGTGATCGATTACGTCACCGTGGTTAACACGGGCGACAGCGACTACAAGGTCGGCGATCACATGGAGAAGCATGAGATCGAGAAGATTAACAACGACTTGAAAGAGAAGCGCAAGAAGCCGGCGCAGGTGGATCCGTTCTCGTTCTATCTTTCCGCATGGGAAGAAGACCGGCACACTATCGCGCAGGCCAATGTGGAGCTTGACGACAAGGGCCGCATTGTGGCCGAACTGGTCAACGCCCGCAAGGCCGGCAACTTTGTGCTGGTAAGCCGCGACGAAGTTGACTACGTCGACGTTAGCCCGAAGCAGTTGGTGTCGGTTGCCGCATCGCTCGTGCCGTTCCTCGAGCACGACGACGCGAACCGAGCGCTGATGGGTGCGAACATGCAACGCCAGTCCGTGCCGCTGCTCCGCGCGCAAGCGCCGATCGTCGGTACTGGAATGGAAGGCGTGACCGCGCGCGACTCTGGCGCAGTGGTTCTCGCTCGCCGCAACGGCATTATTGATTCGGTCGATTCCGACCGCATCATCGTGCGCGTCGAAGGCGAACACCATCCGACGCAGCTTTCGCGTGAGGTGGGCAGCGACATTTACCAGCTCACCAAGTTCAAGCGCTCGAACCAGAACACTTGTATCAACCAGAAGCCGATCGTGAAAAAGGGACAGCGCGTGCTCAAGGGCGAGGTGATCGCCGACGGTCCTTGCACGGATCACGGCGAACTGGCTCTGGGACGCAACGTGCTCGTGGCCTTCATGCCCTGGCGCGGTTACAACTTTGAGGACGCGATTCTCGTCTCCGAAAAAATGGTGAAGGACGATTACTACACTTCGCTGCACATCGAGGAGTACGAGATCGAGGCGCGCGACACCAAGCTCGGTCCGGAGGAAGTTACGCGCGACATTCCCAACGTCAGCGAGTCCATGTTGCGCAATCTGGACGAAGCGGGCGTGATCCGCATCGGGGCCAGCATCCGGCAGGGCGACATCCTGGTGGGCAAGGTTACGCCGAAAGGCGAAACTCAACTCACGCCGGAAGAGAAGTTGCTGCGCGCGATTTTCGGCGAGAAGGCCGGCGATGTGCGCGACGCATCGCTCTACTGCCCGCCGGGCATTGAGGGCGTCATCGTCGACGTGAAGATTTTCTCCCGCAAGGGCCAGGAGAAAGACGAGCGGGCGAAGTCGATCGAAGCGACGCAGATTGGCAAACTCGAGAAGAACCTTTCCGACGAGATCCGGATTCTTACCGACGAGCGGCTCAAGCGTCTGGAGAACATTCTCGGCGGCAAGGAAGTGCAGGCCGACTTGCACGACGAGCGCACCAATAAACGTCTGTTGACCAAGGGCAACGTCCTTGACCGCGACGCGATCGAGCGCATCTCCACGCGAAACTTGAAGCGCATTAAATATGCCGACAAGGATCCGCGGGTGAATGAGCAGATCGACGAGATCGAGGAAATGACCTCGCGCCAGATCGATGTGCTCAAGAAAATCGTCAACGAGAAGAAGGAAAAGCTCACCAAGGGCGACGAACTGCCGCCGGGCGTGATCAAGCTGGTCAAGGTCTACATCGCGATGAAGCGCAAGCTGAGCGTCGGCGACAAGATGGCCGGCCGTCACGGCAACAAGGGCGTCATCGCACGCATCCTGCCGGAAGAGGATATGCCATACCTCGAGGACGGAACGCCGGTCGAGATTGTGCTGAATCCCCTGGGCGTACCCAGCCGTATGAACGTGGGCCAGATTTTAGAAACCCACCTGGGATGGGCGGGCTACACCTTGGGCGAAAAAATCGGCAAGTTGCTCAAGGAAAACACGCGCACGGAGGCCATCCGCCGCGAGTTGAAGGCGCTCTTCAAGGACTCGAAGCTTGCCGACACCATCGGCGAAATGGGCGACGAAGAACTCGAAGCTCTGGCTCCTACGCTGGCGCGCGGCGTCTACATGGGTTCGCCCGTGTTCGACGGCGCGAAAGAAGGCGAGATCAAGGCGCTGCTCGAGCATGCGGGCCTGCCTACTTCAGGCAAGACCATTTTGCACGACGGCATGACCGGAGATCAGTTCGAGCAGCCGGTTTGCGTGGGCTACATCTACATGCTGAAGCTCTCGCACCTGGTCGACGACAAGATTCACGCGCGTTCCATCGGACCTTATTCACTTATCACGCAGCAACCTTTGGGTGGCAAGGCGCAGTTCGGCGGACAGCGCTTCGGAGAAATGGAAGTGTGGGCGCTCGAAGCTTACGGCGCGGCATTCATTCTCCAGGAGTTGCTGACGGCGAAGTCCGACGACGTATACGGCCGCACCAAGATTTACGAGGCCATCGTCAAGGGCGAAGCTGCCATGGAGCCGGGCGTGCCGGAATCGTTCAACGTGTTGATCCGCGAATTGCAATCGCTCTGTCTCGACGTGGAGCTGATCAAGGCCGGGGAAAAGAAACCCACGGCCAGCGCGGCGGCAGACTGATGAAACCAGTTCCCGGTTCCCGGTTCCCGGTTCTCAGTTCTCAGTTGCGGCTGAGAATGGGATCGGGAGCCGCGAATGAATGAAGAGTTTTTTTGAATTACTGCCACTGCGGCATTCGCTCTCAATGCCGCATGACCGGCAAGGTTCGATCCCGGTTTTGCTGACAACTGGGAACTGAGAACTAGTAGCGAGGGCCGTAAGCGGCAACGACACTGCCGAGGAAAGCGGAGGAACACCTTGTTTCGTTCGAGCCCGTTCGAAATGCAAAACACCATTGCGGATTTCGATGCCATCCGCATCAGTCTGGCGTCTCCGGAAAAAATCCGGAGCTGGTCCCATGGCGAAGTCACCAAGCCTGAGACCATCAACTACCGCACCTTCAAGCCGGAGCGCGACGGCCTGTTTTGCGCCCGCATCTTCGGCCCTGTAACCGACTGGGAATGCCTCTGCGGCAAGTACAAGCGCATGAAGCATCGCGGCGTGATCTGCGACAAATGCGGCGTGGAAGTTACGCTGTCAAAAGTTCGCCGCGAACGCCTGGGACACATCGAGCTGGCTTCGCCCTGCTCGCATGTGTGGTTCTTCAAGGGCCTGCCCAGCCGCATCGGTCACCTGCTCGATATTTCCCTGCGCGACCTCGAATCCGTTCTGTACTTCGAGGCCTACGTGGTGGTCGAGCCCGGCGACGCTCCGGTGAAAGAGCGCGAAGTCATCAAGGACGAAGCGAAGTTCCGCGAACTCGATCAGCAATACCGTCCCGCCGGCTTTAAGGCCATGATGGGCGCCGAGGCGATCAAGGAACTGCTCAAGCGCATCGACACCGATGGTTTGTCGATTGAGCTGCGCGAGAAGATGAAGAACGAGAGCTCGCTGCAGAAGCGGCTCAAGTACACGAAGCGCCTGAAAGTGGTTGAGGCCTTCCGCCGCAGCGGCAACAAGCCGCACTGGATGATTCTCGACGTCATCCCGGTCATTCCGCCGGAGCTCCGCCCGCTGGTTCCACTCGATGGCGGCCGCTTCGCGACCTCCGATTTGAACGATCTTTACCGACGCGTCATCAACCGCAACAACCGGTTGAAGAAGCTGATGGATCTGCACGCGCCTGAAGTCATCGTGAGAAACGAAAAGCGCATGCTGCAGGAAGCTGTCGATGCGCTGTTCGACAACGGACGCCGTGGCCGCGTGCTGCGCGGCGCAAACAATCGTCCGCTGAAGTCGCTCTCCGACACGCTCAAGGGCAAGCAAGGCCGCTTCCGCCAGAATCTGCTTGGCAAGCGCGTCGACTACTCTGGACGCTCCGTCATCGTGGTCGGTCCCGAACTCAAGTTGCACCAGTGCGGACTGCCCAAGAAGATGGCACTCGAACTTTTCAAGCCGTTCATCTATCACCGGCTCGAACAGACCGGCAACGTCACCACCATTAAGCAAGCGAAAGAAATGGTTGAGCAGCAAGAGCCCATCGTGTGGGACATCCTTGAAGAAGTCATCAAGGATCACCCGGTGCTGCTGAACCGCGCTCCTACGCTGCATCGCCTGGGCATTCAGGCGTTTGAGCCGGTGCTGGTCGAAGGCAAGGCGATCCGGATTCATCCGCTGGTCTGCACGGCGTTCAACGCCGATTTCGACGGCGATCAGATGGCGGTGCACATTCCGCTGTCTCCGGAAGCGCAGGTCGAAGCCAGCGTGTTGATGCTGGCCTCGCACAACATTCTTTCGCCCGCGTCAGGACAGCCGATTACCGTTCCTACGCAGGACATGGTTCTCGGTCTTTATTACCTGACCAAAGGCAAGCCCGGAGCGAAGGGTGAAGGCCGCGTCTTCGCCAACATCGAAGAAGTTTTGATGGCGCTGGAAGCGGGCGAAGTGGAAACGCTCACGCCCATCCGCCTGCGCTACACCGGCGAACTGATCGACCTGACCACCGCTTACGACGATCAGGACATCATTCACACCGAGCCGATTCATGTGGAGCGAACCTTCGTCAACACGACTGTAGGCCGCGCCATCCTGAACGACCACTTGCCCGAAGGCATGCCCTTCATCAACGGCTTGCTCAAGAAAAAGGGCATTGGCGCTCTCGTGAATTACGGCTACCTGCGCTTCGGACTAGAGACCACGGTCAAGATGCTCGATGAAGTGAAGGACTTCGGCTTCAAGTACGCAACCAAAGCCGGCCTTTCCATCGGCATCGACGACATGGTCATCCCTGACAGCAAGAAGACACTGGTCAAGGATGCCGAGCGGCAGGTCGTTGCTGTGCAACAGCAATACCTCGACGGCGCAATCACCAACGGCGAACGCTACAACAAGGTCATCGAAATCTGGTCCGGCATCACGGAAAAAGTTGCCGACGAGATGTTCGGACAGATGCAGCGCGCCGATAAAGAAGGCTTCATCAATCCGATTTACGTCATGGCCGATTCTGGCGCTCGCGGATCGAAACAGCAGATTCGCCAGCTCTCCGGCATGCGCGGACTGATGGCCAAGCCTTCCGGCGAAATTATCGAGTCTCCCATCACGGCGAACTTCCGCGAAGGGCTGACGGTGCTGGAATACTTCGTCTCGACCCACGGCGCCCGCAAGGGATTGGCCGATACGGCGCTCAAGACGGCCGATTCCGGGTACCTCACGCGGCGTCTCGTCGACGTGGCGCAGGACGTCATCATCAGCGAATACGATTGCGGCACCGTGGATGGCATTTACGTCCAGGGTATCGTCGAAGCCGGCGAGATTATCGAGCCGTTGCGCGACCGCATTGTGGGCCGCGTATCGCTTGAGAAGATCAAAGACTACGACGGCAACGTGATCGTCGACATCAACCACGAAATTACCGAAGAACTCGCGGTATCGATTCAGGCAGCTGGAATCGAGCGGGTGAAGATCCGCTCGGTGCTCACCTGCGAATCGAAGCGCGGTGTCTGCGTTATGTGCTACGGCCGTAACCTGGCCTCTGGCCGCCTGGTCGAACTCGGCGAAGCCACGGGCGTGATCGCGGCACAGTCGATCGGAGAGCCTGGAACGCAGCTTACGATGCGTACCTTCCACATCGGTGGTACGGCATCGCGGGTTTCCGAACAGTCGCGTCTCGATGCCAAGAACAACGGCACGGTGCGCTTCATCGGGTTGCAAACGGTCAAGTCGAAGTCGGGCGATCTGGTGGTGATGAACCGCCAGGGCTCGATTGCAATCGTGGACGAGAAGAACCGCGAGCGTGAGCGCTACTCCGTAATTTACGGCGCGAAGCTCAAGGTCAATGACGGCGACCCGGTGCAGCAAGGCAAGGTGATGGTGGAGTGGGATCCTTATACGTTTGCCATCCTCACCGAAATCGGCGGCACGGCGCAATTCAAGGACTTGCAGGAAGGCGTGACTTTACATGAAGAGGTAGACGAGGTTACTGGATTGTCGCGGCACGTCGTTGGCGATTCGCCCGACGAGAAGCGGCAGCCGGCCATCGTGGTCAAAGGTAAGACCAGCAAGCGCTACCTCATGCCTTCGCGTTCTCACCTTATGGTGCAGGATGGCGACGCGGTTTCCCCGGGCGATGTGCTCGCGAAGATCCCGCGCGAGACCACCAAAACGAAAGACATCACTGGTGGTCTGCCGCGTGTGGTCGAGTTGTTCGAAGCGCGCAAGCCGCACGAAACCGCGGTCATCAGCGAAATCGACGGCACGGTCAAGTTCGGCGAAGTCTCGAAAGGCCAGCGCAAACTGTATGTGCAGGCCGACAACGGCACTGAAAAAGAGTACTCGGTGCCGCGCGGCGTTCACATCAATGTGCAGGAAGGCGAGCGCGTCAAGGCGGGTGAACCGCTGATGGATGGCCCGCTCAATCCGCACGACATCCTTGCTGTGCTCGGCGAAAAAGAGCTGCAGTCCTACCTGGTGAACGAGATCCAGGAAGTCTACCGGCTCCAGGGCGTCAACATCAGCGACAAGCACATCGAAGTGATTGTCCGCCAGATGATGCGCTGGGTGCAGGTTGAGGATGTGGGCGACACCACGTTCCTTCTGGAAGACAAGCTCGACAAGTTCCACTTCCGCGAAGAGAACGAGCGCGTGATCAAAGAAGGCGGCAGGCCCGCGACTGGGCGCCCGCTGCTTTTGGGTATCACCAAAGCGTCGCTTGCGACTGACTCGTTCATTTCGGCGGCGTCGTTCCAGGAGACCACGCGCGTGCTCACTGAGGCCTCGATTAACGGCCGGGTCGATTACCTGCGCGGCCTCAAGGAGAACGTGATCGTCGGCCGCCTGATCCCTGCCGGAACCGGCATGGAGTACTACCGCAACGTGCGCCTCTCGCCTGAAATGGAAGAGGCCGCGGCCAAGGTACAGGCGGAAGTCTCGGCGGCATACGAAGAAGCCGAGCGCGCTCTTGAGATGATGCGCCACGAGGGCGAAACCGAGGAACTGGCGGCGGAGTAAGCCGAAACTGCAATCGAGAAGCGTGTGTTGATTTGTCATCCTGAGCGTAGCGGGTGCTTCGCGAAGCGAAGCACCCGCGAAGTCGAAGGATCCCTATAGGCTGGTACTGTTCTATACACGGCAGGGAATTCTCATCATGCGGCCGAGAGCAGCGTTTGAGCGCAGGGATTTTTCGACTCCGTAGCCGTTCGCTTCGTGAACGGCTACTCCGCTCAAGATGACAGCAATAGCTTTACTCATGCACGCAAACCCAAAGATCGTGCCCATCGAGGAACCTGGCCCGCTTCCCTCGTTGCAACCCGCGCCTTCCCGTCCTAAGCTAGGGCCAGCGATGCTTCGCTTTCTGCGCCTTTTGCGGCTGGCCGTTTGGCGTGCCTTCCAGCACGATGCCTTTTCCATCGCCAAAGCCAGCGCGTATTCTTCGATCCTTACTTTTTTCCCAGCGCTGCTGGTGGTGGGCTCGGTGCTCGCGACCTGGCGCAAGGGCGCGCCTTACATGCGCGAGATTACTTACGCGCTTTCCCGCATTCTTCCCGCCGGAACTACAACGGCGATGAATTTCTTGCGGGGAGCTGCGCAGCGCCCGGTGGGCCTGCTCATCACAACTTCACTGTTGACCCTGTGGACCGCTTCCGGCGTAATGATTTCGTGGATGGAAGGCTTTCGCCGCTGTTACGAGCTGCCCAAAATCTGGGGACTGGTTCACGAGCGGCTGATCTCATTCCTGCTCGTCATCTTCGCCCTTCTTCCCATGACCTTCGCCACTTTGCTGGTGGCCTTCGGCAGCAAAATTGAAACCGACATTCTTTTCTATACCGCGCGCGAATTCAGCCCATACATCCTGCTGATGTGGACTGTCATCCGCTGGGTGATCGCCACGCTTACCAGCATCGCAGTGATTGCGCTCATCTACCACCACGCGGTCCCGCGCACCCAGCCCTGGCACAGCGTGGTCCCGGGTGCGACCCTCGCCACGGCCATGTGGTTCTCGACCACACTGCTGTTCGGTTTCTATCTGAAGCACTATGCCGACTACAGCATTATTTACGGATCGCTCGGCGCCGCCATTGCACTGCTGGTCTGGATGTACATGGTCTCTCTCGTGATCCTCGTGGGCGCGGAATTCAACGCCATGCTCTTCCCGCGGGCCATGCTGGGGAAAGAACTGATCGCCGTCAGTTCCTCCAAACTGGAAACACTCCGCGAGAAATAGGCTCAGGAAATTCAGCAATCTGCCGATCTTATATTCAGCACCAATGCTTAGCTTTTCTTAACCGAAATTCCAAATGGATACGATTGCATCGTTCGCTGCCATTCGCGCAGCTTAAGAAGTCCTAAGCAATTACAATAAATATTCCGATAAGAAAGACGCTACTCTCCCAAACGATGAACCCACGCAAACCTGATCTCGCGACGGACAACTTTCCCAGCGCGGAGGCTGTTCCTTCCTCCGTCGCGCTCTCTGCAAAGACCGGCCCGCGCCGCGCCAAAATCATCTGCACCATCGGCCCGGCCTGCCACTCCGAGGCCGCCATGCGCGACCTGCTTCGTCTCGGTATGGACGTGGCACGGCTGAACTTTTCTCATGGCACGCACGAAGATCACGCCCGCAACATCGAACGCCTGCGCCGCGCCGCTGAAAAAGAAGACCGCACCGTCTGCATCCTGCAGGATCTGCAAGGCCCCAAGATCCGCACTGGACGCCTGAACGACCACCAGCCCATCGAATTGAAAAGCGGCTCCAGCGTGATCATCACCCCGCGTGACATAGTCGGAACGCCCACGCGCATTTCTACAACCTTCCCCGATCTCGCCCATGAAGTCATCCCCGGCGCTCGCATTCTTCTGCGCGATGGTCTTATCGAATTGTGCGTGCGCACCGTGCGCGGCAAGGATGTGGTCTGCGATGTTTTAAATGGCGGGATGCTCGGCGAACATCAGGGCATCAACTTGCCCGGTACCGCGTTGTCCATCCCCGCGCTGACGGAAAAAGATCGCAAGGATCTCGAGTTCGGCCTCAAACACGGAGTGGATGCAGTTGCGCTCTCCTTCGTGCGCTCCGCGGCCGATGTAAACATGGTCAAGCAAATCGTCACCGGCTACGGCAGCGACACTCCTTTGATTGCGAAACTCGAAAAACCCCAGGCCATCGACCATCTCGAAGAAATCCTCGAAGCCTCCGATGGAGTGATGGTCGCTCGTGGCGATCTCGGCGTCGAGATGGCGCCGGAAAAAGTTCCCGTGATTCAAAAGCACGTGATCCGCCGTGCCGCAGTGTGGCGCAAGCCGGTAATCACCGCGACGCAAATGCTCGAATCGATGGTCGAAAATCCGCGCCCCACGCGCGCCGAGGCCAGCGACGTGGCCAATGCGATTTTCGATGGAAGCGATTCGGTGATGCTTTCTGCGGAAACCGCCAGCGGCCACTATCCGCGCGAGGCGGTCGCTATGATGTCGCGCATCGTCATCGAAGCCGAAAGCAATATGGGCGAGTTCACCCTGCCTCGCCGCCGCCGCGACCGGCACGGCCTCTCCGTCGCCGAAACCATTTGCGAATCGATCGCGCACGCCGCCGAAGACCTGCCCATGGGCGCCATCGCGGTTTTCACCGAGACCGGCAACACCGCGCGCATGATTTCCAAATATCGCCCGCAAGCCGCCATCTACGCCTTCACGCACAATTCCATTGTGGCGCAGCGCACCAATCTTTACTGGGGCGCGCATCCCATGAAGTGCGGTCAGAAACTTTCCAGCGACAGCATGGTCGACGTGGCTGAATATGAGTTGCTGAGCCGCGGACTGCTCAAAGCCGGAGACGTTCTGGGAGTGGTCGCAGGCACGCGCCAGGCTTCCGGTTCCACCAACTTTATGCGCCTTCATGTAGTCACCGCGGAAGAGGCGGGCGCGGTCACGCAATCCGCGAGCAAACGCACTCCGGCACGCAAGAAGCTATAATCACGGAATATGTCCCAGGAATTCCTGTCCCTCGCGATCTGGGAGCCTGTGCCCGGCATGGAGGCCGCTGCACTCGCGACCATTCGCGAACTGAACGCCATTGTCTCGCAGAACGGATACGGGCGCGATCTTCTTTACCGCGATGGCGATTCTCACTATGTGCTCCTTCGCTACTGGAACTCCGAGCAGGCCCGCAGCGCCGCGCTGGAAGATCCCGAACTGCTTCGCTGCTGGGCACGTCTGGGCAATGAAATTCAAATCCTGAAAGTTTATGAGAAGCTGGAAGAAGTAGGTGTGTGAGTTTGCTAACTTGAACATGTGGGGACAGCCGCCTCGGCGGTCCGGCCGAGCGCAGCGAGGCCGACCCGGGAATGCCCGTTAAGAATTCGAGAAGACAGCACTATCCATGTCCACCGATTCCAGTCCGCAAGTCTTCACGGATGTCTCAGCAGACCCATTCGTACGCGGCCTTCTGCACCGTCCAGCCAATCCCAATGGCGGTGGCCTCGTGCTGGCCCACGGCGCTGGATCGAACTGCCAGGCTCCTCTGCTGATTGCGTTGGCGCAAACTTTTTCCGAGGCTGGCTTCGTCGTGCTGCGCATCGATCTGCCCTTTCGGCAGGATCGGCCCTACGGTCCGCCGGGGCCGGGCGATGCCAAACGCGATCGCGCCGGATTGAAGAATGCAGCCGCCGCCATCGAGAATCTGGGCCCGAGCCGCATCTTTCTCGGCGGCCACTCCTACGGCGGAAGGCAAGCCAGCATGCTCTGCGCCGAGACGCCTGAAGATGCTCCGCGAGAAATTGCGGGCCTGTTGCTGCTTTCCTATCCTCTGCATCCTCCGCGCAAACCCGAACAGCTCCGCACCCAGCATTTTTTCCATCTGCATACCCCATCGCTTTTTGTGCAAGGCACGCGCGATCCCTTCGCCTCGATCGGCGAAATCGAACAAGCCATAAAGCTGATTCCCGCGAAGACCAAGCTCGTTCCCATTGAAGGCGCTGGTCACGATTTAGGACTCAAAGGCAAGGCGGGTCGAGAGGAATTATCCGCGAAAGTGCAGTCAGAGCTTCAGTCGTTCTTCGCGATTTGAACGGGGTCGCAACACTCTGTCGTCCCGACCGGAGCGAGCGAAAGCGAGCGGAGCGGAGGGACCTGCTTTTTCTTCCAGCCTAGTTGCAGTTAACCCGTGCAAATCCGCAGCGAGCAGATCTAATTCACCCAACCTGACTTCGACCCGCCATTTCCCTTGCGAGGATCGTCATCGGGCGGGACGTAATTTCCGTGCTCATCGAAATGGACATCGCGGTCATGCTTGCGCATGTAGACTTCAAACTTCTTCGCCGCCCGCCGCCTCTTCCAGCGGTAGTAGGAATTATTCAATCCGTACCACCACTCCGAAAGCGAAAACTTTCCCGACATTCCCCGAGCCGGCGAAAACTTTACGTACAAGTATCCAAACAACAGCCCGCCCAGATGGGCCATGTAGGCAACTCCGCCTCGGTCTCCTATGGCGAATGCTACGGTCACAACGATGAGGATGAGCACGAAATACTTGGCCTTGATCAGAAACGGAAACGGTATCATCATGATTTCGTTCTCGCCGAAGACCATGCCGAACGCCATGAGGATGGCAAAAACGCCGCCCGAGGCGCCGTAGGTTACCGTTGCGGGAGTGCTCAGGATGTGCGCGAACGCGAAAATTATCGTGGTGAGCGCAGCCCCGATTACGCCGGCGAAGAACAACTCCAGAAAGCGACGCATGCCCCATGAGCTTTCGAAGCTTGCGCCAAACATCCAAATGCCAAGCATGTTTCCAAACCAATGCCAGAACGCGAAGTGAATAAAGCTGTAAGTGACAATCTGCCAGATCCAGAAGTGGAAGACGGTTAGGGCGGGAACCAGCCCGAGATGCAGCTCGACCCAATCCTTCACCGCCGGCGTGCCGAAGGCCAACAGCAAGAGAAAGATGGCTGTGTTGATGCCCAGCAGCCAGATCACCGCCGGCGTAAACGGCGGAAAGCTCAACGTCATCTCGCGACCACGACTGCGCAAGGTTACACGCTCCTCTTAGCACACTCTATTTAGCAGTAGATACCCAAACTCAGCGTTCGGGCAAGAGCACGTTTGGCAGACCCGGATGCCCTTCGGCATCGACGGGCTCTCACTGCAAAGATGACATCATCCCTAGAAAGTTTCAGAGTAGTGCGCCGCTAACCGCCCAGTCCCGGCCCGACGCCCGCGATCCGCGGGCTTTTCTTAAGAGGCGAAATCATGTAGGCTCCCGCATAAGAAATGTCAAGGGCCAAGCCGGTTACGGTCGAATAAAAAGTTTGCCCTTTACAGCCTCGCCCCCTTGACCTGCGGCGGGGGAGAATCTAAATATTATCAAGGGAATCTATTACGGCATCGATATTGGCATCGAAGTGGCACCGAATGCGATGCGGAGGAATCATGGTTCTTTGTCCTGAATGCGAAACCGATCTGGATGTGGAAGAAGAAGAAGTCGACGAAGGCGAGATTGTCTCTTGCCCCGAGTGCGGCACGGATTTCGAAGTGGTCACCACCAGTCCGCTCGAGTTGAAGGCGATCGAGGCCGGCTACGTGGAAGAGGAAGAAGAAGTGGAGACCGAAGACGGTGACGACTCCTAGGCTTCGGCACGCCGTCTTGCCTGCTCGCTTGTATTCTCTCTGCCTGCTGCTCGTTTTCTTTTTCGCTGCCTTAGCTGTGCACGTCTTGCCGCTGGCCAGCGCAACTCCCGCGACCCAGAAGCTGAAACCGACCGATCCCTATGCCCTTATCTTCGGCACGGTCTGGGGTCCCGACAATCGCTCCGTCTATGGCGTAACCGTTAAGATTCGCCGATTGCCGGATAAGAAGGCGAAGTGGGAAGTCTATTCCAATCACGAAGGGGAATTCGCCCAGCGCGTCCCTGCCGGCAAGGCTGACTATGTAGTCTGGGCCGATCTAAAGGGTGTGAAAACAACGGACGGCCAGCCCTTGCATCTGGCGGAACAGGTGCCAGTCCACGTAGAGTATGACGAGCGGGTGGATATTGGCTTGCACCTGACCCGATAAAATAAGCCAGTAAAGTTTGAGCCGAGGAGCCTGAGTGAATCAGATCGAGTTCACCATATTGTGCAGAAAGAGAAATAAGACCCGCATCGCTCCTGCTGCGGCTGTCAAGAAGGCTGCCCTCATCGCCGGTGCGCTCCTGCTCGCGATTTCCGTGGCTCTCGCTCTTCCCGACAACAAAGACAAACCCAAGGGCCGTCTTCTCTACGGCAAGGTCCTCGATCAGCAGGATAATCCCGTAGTCGGCGCGATCGTATACCTCACCAATACCCGCACCCACGCCGTGAAGACCTATATCGTCAGCCAGGAGGGCACGTATCGCTTCCCTGGCCTTTCCACGGTGGATTACGAGGTCTACGCTCAGTACAACGGCAAGAAGAGCGATACCAAGTCGGTCAGCCAGTTCGACGATCGGACGCAGGTCTACATTGATCTAAAGATTCAGGGACACTGAAAAGCTCTCTAGCAATCGGGCTTTCAGCGGACTTTTCGCCGGGGAACAAAAAGAGAACATCCTCGCTTCCGCAGACCACATTTTGACATTTATTTACAATCCCCGTCCTGAGGGCCTCACTCCCTGACCGAGGCAATCTTTCATGCCTCATTCTTTAGTAACGAGAACCCATGCAACTCTTTGCTGCTTTCCGGGTTCAATCATGTAAGGATGTTCTCGTTTGGGAGGAGACCGTGCGAATCATGAGTATGTTTCATAACAAAAATCGTCGCTTCTGGGCTGTGAGCACGCTGGCAGGATTGATCTTAATGGCCATGTCGGCGTTCGCCCAACAGGGCGCCATGAGCCCTAATCAGGGAGAGAATGACGGCGTCAGCGCCGGCGGCAACTGGATGGAGTTTCAGTCGGAAGACAAGATGACCGGCGCGAAGCAGGTCCGCTTCGAACTGCTGGCGAACAACTACCTCAAGGGAGATCCCGACTACAAGCCGCGCGTCGAACTCTCCTGCACCAATGGCAAATATAAATTCGCCGATTTCAATCCCGGCGCCGCGCTGGGCAAGGGCCGCTACCCTGGCTATCCCGGTTACGGATTTGCACCTTACCCGTATCCCTACGCTTACGGGCCGTATCCCTACGGTTGGTACGCGCCGAAGGCGTGGGTTATGGTGCGCATCGACGGAAGCCATGACCACAAGGGCTGGAACCTAATGCGCGGCAACATTCTTTCCATGGATAAAGGAACGGTTCGCGGCATGATCGGAGCCCAGGTCTTCAATGTGGAAGTCAGGACCAAGTCTGGTTTCGAGATCGCCGAGTTCTCGCCCGAGGGCCTGAACCTGGACGAAGTCAAGCACAGCTGCGATCTGACCCATCACAAGCCGTAACGGAATGCGTCTGGCGCACCATTCAAGGGGCTGAGCCGTCGGCTCAGCCCTTTTTTCCTTGGCCTCGAGGGCATAGTGCTTGCCCGTCGGTTACTTGCGTGCCCACTGCCTCTCCTGTTCCACTTGATCCATCGTCTGCGAGCGAGGGCACAAGATCTATGGACGGAGGCGTGATTCAAGGGGCGGCGCTGCTGCTGTTCGCAGTGGGAGTGCTCGTCTACACCGTCATCCTTTACAACGAGCTGGTGCGCCTGCGCAACGACAATGATCGCGCGTGGGCGAACATTGACGTGCTGCTCAAGCAACGTCACGACGAGATCCCCAACTTGGTCGAAACTGTGAAGGGATACATGCAGCACGAGCAGCAGACGCTGCTGGAGGTGACGCAGGCGCGCGCGGCCTCCATGAACGCGGCCAGCATCGGGCAAAAGGCCACGGCTGATTTAATGATGACGGGCGCGCTGCGCGGACTGTTCGCCGTCGCGGAAAATTATCCCCAGCTCAAGGCCAACGAAAACTTTCTGAAGCTGCAAACGCGCATCAGCGAACTCGAAGAGCGCATCGCCGACCGCCGCGAGTTCTTCAACGACGACGTCAACACCTATAACACGCGCATCGGACAAATCCCCGAAGTCTTCGTGGCCAGCTTCATGAGCCTGAAACCGCGCGCCATGTTCCAGGTGTCGGACGAAGACCGCAAGCTAGTAGAGGTAAAGTTCCAGGGCCAGAGCGCAGGCGCGTAGAAGTTACTTACCCTCAAATATCCCCCTGCTTGCCCCGCGTGTAAACATAGACCAACGCAAATGTTGACCCAGCGTGGCCGTCGCGCGGTTCGATGGCGACTACGTGCTGGTTATCCTCCCGCCCGACTTTCAGTTCAGTAACCGGGCCAGTATTATCGCCATCACATTTCAACTCTTTCTTTCGAGAGTCAGAATCCTTGTCGTCGATGTCAGCGTGGGTATCGCCGCCGTGTTCGCGCGTGTGGCATTCCAGAACCCTCCCGTATTTTTTTAGCTTGTCGCGATAGTAGGCGATGACTTTATCCGCCGCGTCATCCGATTCATATTTCGCGACCACAATTTTGAAGCCGAAAGCCTCGGTGAGTAGCCCCAGGTTCACGGGATCGCTGTCGTCCTTGTCGCGGCGCGGACGCGCTCCAGGATAGAGCGGCAATCCAGCCTTGCGCGCGTCGCCATCGTTGCCCAGGTGCAAATCGCCCGCCGAGCTTTGGATATCAAGATGCTTATTCTGATCGCTGTCTGATTTCTGATCTTGTGCAGAGCAGACACCTATTGCCAGAACGACGCCAAATGCCACTACGAAAATTGAACGCGAGAACCGTCGAAACATAACTTCCCTCCACTAAATATCGGCATCCTTGCCATGCAGTCGCACGAAAACCAGCGAAAAGCTAGATCCCTTACCTTCCGGTTCGACTTCCACAATGTGCTGATCATCTTCCCGCCCGGCCTTCAGTTCCACGTTGCTGCCGTGCTCGCCATCACAAGTCAACTCGTTCGAATCGTGCATGGCCCGGTGTCCCTTTTTCATGTCCAGGTTCAGATGCGAGGTGTGGCATTCGAGCACGTGGCCGTACTTCCTCAACTGATCTTTATAGAACGAGAGCACCTTGTCCGGAGCATCGTCGGATTCATACTCGAGCGCCACGACCTTAATTCCGTATCCGAAGCCGGAGATATTTACATTGGCGCTCTTGTCGCTGCCGTCAGAATCTTTCTCCTTCAAGTGAGCGCCGGGGTAAACCGCCAGGCCGATATCGGAAATATCAGCCTGCTTGCTGACGTGAACGCCTCCGAAAAGCGTCTTGACGTCCACCTGCTTGTCTTGCCCGTTGCCCTCTTTTTTCACATTTACGCTGCACGCCGGCAGGAGCAGCAGCGCGACGAGGCCAGCCGCAACTGTGCCAAATGCCGCGAAATTATTTCTGTTCATGTTGAGACCCTCCACTCGCGACCTGCGCCGCGCGCTCAATCCCAGCGCCTCGCTGCGCCACATTCGGAATGCTCACAGGCAGATGCCCGCGAATCGCAATTTCCCCAAACAGCGCCTTCACCGCCGCCGTCTCCGAAACCGAAGCATTCGAAAACGTACACATGTAATTCTCTATCGCCGGAAACGCCGCCGCAAGATACGGGTTGCCCATGGCGACGACCGCAGTCTTTTCCGCGCCGCGATCCAACATCTGTTGCAGCAGCGCTCCAGTCGCATCCGCCATCGCTACCGAGTTCCCCACCTTGCCCGCCGTCGGCACCACATAAACAGCGGCCACCACGGTCTTAGCTTCGGCCACCGCCTTCAGCACTTCATCGCTCATGCCAGCGGCGATTCGCGGGTCCACATAAATCAGGTGCGCATCCGGGATTCGTCCGCGAAATTCCCGCGCGAAAGCGCGCCCCGCGTCCGTCCTCACATCGTCGGAGAAAAGCACCGCGACCACCTGATCGCGCGTCTCCTCTATTGTGGTATACGGAAGTGCACCCTTCGCGGTTCCCGCATTCTTTGGTGAAGCTTTGAGCGGCAGAACCTTGCCATTGTCGCGCACCAGCGTAATCGCAGAATCGGCCACCTGCTGCCCGAAAGCCAGATTCGCGGGCCTGGCGACCACGTTGGCGAGCGCGTTCACATCCACCAGGCGGGCGTCCTGCAAGCCGAGAGAAGCCTTTGCCTTCAAGATCTTAAGCACTGACCGGTCAAGCCGTTCGCGCGAGATCTCACCCGACTGAACCGCCCGAACCATCGCATTATACGAAGCCGGAAAGTCGGCGGGGATGATCAACATGTCGTTCCCAGCCTTGAAAGCCTCGACCGCAGCGCGCCCAATATTGTTCGCGAACAGGTGCGTGAGCCCAGCCATATCAAGCGCGTCGGTGACGATGATCCCTTTAAAGCCAAGCTGTTTTTCCAGCAAATCAGTAACGATCGTCGGCGAAATCGTGGCCACGTGGTTCGGGTCTGAATCAAGCGCGGGCACAGTCACGTGCGCCACCATAACCGAATCGACCCCGGCAGCAATGGCTTGCCGAAACGGTGGCAGTTCAATCGAATCAAGGTGAGCGCTGTCCACGGTAACGCGGGCGACGCCGAGATGCGAATCGGTAGCCGTATCTCCGTGACCGGGAAAATGTTTCGCCGTAGTCAGCATCCCGCCTTCATGCGCGCCTTTGATGTAGGCCGCGACCAGATCGCCGACTTGTTTGGGATCTTCTCCGAACGAGCGCGTGTTGATGATGGGATTGGCGGGGTTCGAATTCACGTCAGCATCAGGAAAAAAATTCCAGTGAATGCCGATCGCCCGCGATTCTTCAGCGGTGATGCGGCCGAACGCTTCGGCGTCTTCGATCTTGCCATCTCCTCCGAAAGCCATGGCGTGCGGAAAGACAGTCGCTCCCATCAACCGCATTGGAACGCCGCGTTCAAAATCGGCCGCGAACAGCAATGGCAACTTCGACTCGCCCTGCAGTCGATTGAGCAGCTCGGCAGCTTCGTACGGTTCGCTGCGAAGAAGATACGGACCATCCACATGCACGGTCATGGCGAACGACCCCACATGATATTTCTGCATGGCGTCGCGCCATTGCAGGTATTCAGGATTCTCCACGTTCAGAAAACTGGCGCGGCACCAGATCATGAACACCTGTCCGACTTTCTCTTCGACGGTGAGCTTGCGCAGAGTCTTCTCAGCCCATTTCTCGCCAGCCGGCGTTAAATGAATGGGACCAGGGCGCTGGTATTTGTCTTTATCCTTGGCGAAGGCTGTTGTGAAGGACGCGAAAAATAGTAAGAGAGCGAGTATGTGACGCATGCAGAAACGATAGCAGAAGGGCATGTGTTAGGTGCTAAGTCTTAGGCCCTTAGGATTGGCCTTGGGCGAGCCGTAGGGGACCGTCGTAGCTCATAGCCGTCATAACTCATAACTATCGGTGTTCTTGTGCCAGATTGGGAACTTGTTTTGTGTTGCGCCGGGCCCTTAATGGCCTTAGTATTCTGCAAGTTGGCAACGCCACCTCAGCGACGACCGAGTAAGGCCGAATTGGAAAGTTCAGTTCGGCTTCGCCGTATCGACGGCATCGTTTCGACTATGCAATATGCTATAATGTGGTTCTCCCTCGTAGCTATTGCGGCTTTCTTTTATCTTTCGACTAAATCGCTTGCGGGACATTACACTTTTGCGGACATTGGCATCAAAGTCATTGGAGATTTCAAAATTAGCGAGGCGCTCTCGTATTTGTTTGGAGCTGGAGGCATGGGGGTACGGATTGAGAGAGCGTAGGCTTCGCCGGCAGACGACGGAGCGCTTCACGCAGCGTAACTACAAGCTTGAAAAGCTCGTGGACCCCAATCGAACCTCAAGCCATCTAACGACCAGGGGCACCACAAACCCGGAGGACAGGATATGAGCGCAATAGTGAATGGTTCTCATCTCGTGATTGGCCTGTTCGCCCTGTGGTTTTTGTATTTTTTCTGCTGGCACGAGCACAGAATAGACGCTTACCGGCAGCGTCTTTTCGGAGTGCGTGACGACCTCTTTGACTACGCGGCTTCAGGGGCCATCAGGTTTGATGATCCCGCCTATACGACGTTGAGAGACTTGTCGAACGGGCTGATTCGCTTCGCTCACAGACTAACGTTCACTCGAGTTTGGGCGCTTGCGCTACTCGGGGACCTTCCGCGCACCAACCGCATGGAGGCTTGGATGGCGGATGTTGAGACCCGTTCGCCAGAGGTGCGGGATAGACTTTTGAAGGCCCACAAGCAGATTGAGAGTGCATCACTGTGGCATGTTCTCGCATGGTCGCCACTCGCCTGGATCTGTATCCTGGTGGCACTTATCATCAGGCTTCTGAGGATTCGGGTAAAAGTCGAGGTCGTGCGTGGGCCCAGGGAAATCTCTGCCGTACTAGAGCAGGAAGCCTTGGAGCAAAGCTCCCTGGTTGACGACGACAGCTGTCTCGCAACAGTCTGAGCGCCGCCCGACACGCTCGCAAACTTAGACGGACTCAAGACCTAATACCAGCGCTCCGGTTTGACTCTGGATCTGCTTATCGTCGCCAAACCCGCGCAGCCAGTGGACATCCGGTTCGCGCCGGAACCAGGTCGTCTGCCGCTTGGCGTAATTGCGGTGCGCTTGTTGAGCCGCGTGCAGCGCCTGTTCGCGCGTAAGCTCTCCACGCAAAAATTGCCCAGCCTGCTTGTAGCCGAGCGAAGACAGCGGACCCGCGGCTGAACCGTACTTCTTCAGCAATCGCTCAGTCTCTTCGATCAACCCACCATCAAACATCTGTTGCGCGCGCCTATTGATTCGGTCATACAGAGCCTGCCGATCAGGCTCAAGCCCAATCCGCAAAATGCGAAAGCCGCGCAACGGATCGCGCCCGCGTTCCCAAAGTTCCGTCATCTTCTGCCGCGACGCGACGCAAACTTCAATGGCGCGGATAAGCTTAGGCGTGTCGTTGGCATGAATCTTCTCAGCAGCCGCGCGATCGAGCCTCCGCAGAATGCGATGAAGATAACTCGATCCGCGCTGCTCAACTCGCTCACGCAAGCGCTCGCGCAATTCTTCAGACCGCTGTGGACCAGAAAAAAGTCCTTCGAGCAGAGCGCGCAGGTAGAGTCCAGTTCCCCCGACAACGATAGGCAAGTGTCCGCGCGCCTGAATCTCATCGAGCACTTGCCGCGCCATTCGAGCGTACTCGCCGGCCGTGATGTTGCCGGTGGGCGCGACGCAATCAAGCAGATGATGCGGCGCTCGCGCTCGGTCGGCCGCATTCGGCTTCGCGGTTCCCAGGTCAAACTCGCGGTACATCGCGACCGAATCGCAGTTCACGATCTCGCCGCGAAAGCGCTCAGCAAGTGAAAGTGAAAGCGCAGTCTTCCCGCTGGCCGTGGGGCCGAGCACGACCACCAGCAGTGGTTCAGGCTGCGCCGAAGCCACCGTCAGCGAACGCTCCAATGAATCACGTGCCAGTAGCGTGTGAGGGTGATCGCGAGCAGCAGAAGGGCGATTAGGAGCAGGCCGGAAGTTTCCGTCGCATAAATCGCGTGCCGCGCGTGCTTGTGAGAATCGCTTTGGCGATGAGCAGCCACGACTTTATTGTACGCCGCACAGAACTGCCCTCAACCAAATATGGAGTCGCTCATTCTGGTGTATGCGGGCGCGCCGGCGCTTGGTGCTACACTACGCGTCGTCGGCCATCTCATGCCACCTTTCGAAGGAAAATCCAACAGAGTAGCGCGGTTTGGAGTCTTCGAACTCGACCTGAACGCAGGCGAGCTACGCAAGAACGGCGCGAAGCTTCGCCTGCAGGAGCAGCCGTTCCAGGTCCTGGCCCTGTTGCTCGAGCGTTCCGGCGAACTGGTCACGCGCGAAGAGTTGCGCCAGAAGTTGTGGCCCGCCGACACTTTCGTGGATTTCGACCACAGCCTGAACACCGCCGTGAACAAGCTGCGCGAGACTCTCGGCGATTCGGCATCCAGCCCGCGCTACATCGAGACGCTAGCGCGCCGCGGATATCGTTTTATCGCACCGATGCAGCACAGTGCGGGCCGTGCAGCCGAGCGCAGCCAAGTGGCACCGAGCTCCGAGAAAGATTCTCCCAACGCAATGCATCCCGAGCTCCAAGTCCCCATTCCGCACCGCGGACTAACGCGCGGACTGTTCGCCCTGATTCAACTCATGTACCTGATCTTCTACGTAGTAGCACTCTTCCGTCTGCACGCGATCTTGTCCGTCGCAGATTCCTTCTTGCCAGGATGGGGCGCGACCGCGCTGGTCGCAGCGGTAATGGTGACCGCAGGTGCGGGAATTCCGCTGCGCTGTTATCTACTCTCGGCGGTGGGATTCGATTACCAGCGCCTCGGCGAAAAGTTCCAGCAGATGTTTCCGTTTATTCTCGCCCTCGATCAGTTGTGGGCCGTTGCTCCATTCCTGCTGACGCACAAGATCGGGCTGGGCGCGGCCTTCGCCGCTAGCGCTGCACTTCTCTATGTGCCATTCTCCGAGCGAACCCTGATTCGTCTCGCCTACGTAAGGCGCCGAACGCAAGGGTAAGCGCGAAGAGCGCGCCGGACCACCATCTCGACTCAAGCCTTCTTCAGAAATTTCCCTTGCTCAAGCTCCTGGAACGCTTGGCGAAGTTGCTCCTGCGTGTTCATCACTATTGGTCCGTACCACGCAACTGGCTCCTGCAGAGGTTTTCCGGAGCACAGCAGAAACCGTATTCCATCATCACCGGCTCGCACCGTTACTTCATCGCCTCGATCGAAGAGTATGAGTGAGCGGTTATCGGCTTCCACCGGCGGCGTGGTGTCGAGCCACTTCACGGACTCGGTTGGCACCGCGAGCGGGCCTGATGCGTTGCAGAACTTTCCCGCGCCGCCGAAGACATAAGCAAAAGCGTGACGAGATGTTTCCACCGGCAAAGTTTTCGTTTTGCCCGGTGCGACCGACACGTCGAGATAAATTGGATCGGCCGCGATTCCATCCACCGGGCCTTTCTTGCCCCAGAAAGTTCCGCACACCACGCGCACGTGCGTGCCGTCGTCATCTTTTATCTCGGGGATGTCGAGCGCCTTCACTTCCTGGTAACGCGGCGGCGTCATTTTCAACGATGCCGGAAGATTCGCCCACAACTGAAATCCGTGCATGCGCCCCGATTGATCGCCCTTCGGCATCTCCTGATGAATGATGCCGCTGCCCGCCGTCATCCACTGCACATCGCCGGCGGCAATGGCGCCGTGGTTTCCCATGCTGTCGCCATGCTCTACCGTTCCTGCCAGAACGTACGTGATGGTTTCGATCCCGCGGTGCGGATGCCACGGAAAGCCCGCGAGATAATCTTCGGGAACATCGTTGCGAAAATCGTCGAGCAGAAGGAACGGATCCGTCTCCTTCGTGTTGCCAAAGCCAAATGCACGCCGCAAATGCACGCCCGCGCCTTCCAGCGTAGGTTTCGATTTAATCAGCTGCTTTACCGGTCGAATGGACATCAGAGGATCTCCAATCAGGAAATCTTTTGATGTCGAACCGCTGATCGAGGATTCTTAGCCGCGGTTATCGTCGGGTCTTAAGATCCTAGGCCGTAACGAGCAACTTCTCCGCCGCCCGGTTTAGTTCCACCAGCGCTTCCAGCCCTCGCTCCCGTTACCGCCGCAGCCACACGCAGCCGGTTTCCCGCGGAACCCCGTAGCTCTCGCAGAGCTCACTCATCGTGTGCTGATGTTCTACTCAAAGGTAAACCGCGCTCTCTCGTCCATGACACTGATCGCTTCCCAAGGCATGTCGTTCTTCTACAGGCCTTCGAAAATCTACGATAGTGTCAGGAATGTCCCGGGTCTGCTTTGTCGGCGATCCGCCCGGTTTGTACCACTGGGTACCCCCTCCCCACCCCCCTCGATATCTGGAATCATCGAGTTAGACATGTTTTGCCCGGCAAAATCTAGGGCCTAAAGGACTTAGGCACTAAAATATAGACAACAAAGTACTTAACAACGGGAAGGGTAAATCTTTTCCCGGCGTCACGTCCTCGACCATGATCGCGCGATTTAATTTTGTGCGCAAGGTCAGATGTCACAACGTGCCTGTGGAAATCGCAGGCGGTTGCGGAGCCTGCTACCTTCGCCGCATATTCAATTTTGGAAAACTGAGAACGCGGGCGACTGGATCGTTCATATCGCCGGGTCCCATCGTCGCATACTCCTTGTGGTTTGGATGCTGCGG
>PLDC01000004.1 GCA_003134995.1 Acidobacteriaceae bacterium
TGTACGGGCTAACACCTGTACCGAGGGTTCGAATCCCTCCCTCTCCGCCAGATGTCTTAAAGCCCGCAGTCATAATCGTTTACCTCACGTTTCCCTTCGAATCGATCACATCACCCGCGGTCTGTCGGCACCCGAGAGGTGCATGTTAGGTGCATATTCGAGAGATCGCTCAAATTGCCGCATTTAAGGCTTGGCGAATTTGTCAAACCTTTATGTTTGCCACCCGCACTCATGTTTTCGCGACCCTTGGCACGAAGATAGTCTTCGAGCGTCAGAGCCAGGCGAATGCGCACAAAATCATTGAGCCCTTTCTGCGTTCCGGAACGCTCAAGAATGAATTGAAGAGCCTGATTGTTATCGAGATCGTACTCGATGCAGTAAACATATGGTTTTCGTTCGAAGACAGCGAGTTGCCATTCGCCGACGCCCGAAAGAATGATCCCCTGTTTGGTGATCCGGAGAGGCTCAAGAACCAATTGGGAATCACGCTGGGCCACACGATTTAGATCCTCGATGTCTTGCCAACCAATTTGATCGAAAGCAGGGTGTGGTCGCAGAAGCTCGGCTAACCGCGGCACCGGTTGCTTAATCGGCTCTACCGACGCGGATGTCGTCCCCGTCGCGCAGACTTCCGAGACACCGGAACTGATTAATAAGTTGCCGTGAAAATTCTGAAGTTCCAGGTTTGTCTCCTCCAGTGATCCGCTCTAACGATTTGGCGAACGTCGGCGCGGATTAAAGTTGGACACAACTTGGACACAAAAGTAGGGGTAATTCGGGAGATTTTGGAGGATGCGGGCAGAGAAGAGCAATATTATCAACAACAACTTAGCTGTTGATCGTTTAGCTCATAACCCAAAGGTCGGTGGTTCAAATCCACCCCCCGCAACCAACGCAATCATAAGGTTACGGGCAATAGGGGAACTGCCACGCAGTTCCCCTTTTTATTGAATAGGGATCTGCTGAGTGGCAGACTCGGTCAGACCAAAACCATGGCCGGAACCTCGACTCTGCTCTAGAGATCAAGGATGATCCATGTTGGGGCGTGGTCGCTTGCGTTTTGCTGCCCACGCGCCCATCGGTCAACGCCGCCGTCGACCAACCGGTCCGACAAATTCGGTGAGAGCAGAAAGTGATCGAGTCGCATGCCTTTGTCCTTCTGCCACCGTTCAAATTTGTAATCCCAGAATGTCCAGAGCGGCCCGTCCGGATGTAGCTTCCGCATGGCGTCGGTCCAGCCTTGAGCCAGCAAACGCGCAAAGGCCTGCCGGCTCTCGGGTTGGATTAACGCGTTGTTATCCAACGATCGAGTCGGATAGATATCCTGCGGTGTCGGCACGACATTGTAGTCACCGGCCAGCACCACGGGTGCGCCGCTCGCCATGAGTTCGGCGGCGTGGGCAATGAGGCGCTCAAACCAGGCCAACTTGTAATTAAATTTCGGTCCAGGCTGCGGATTCCCATTGGGAAGGTAGATGGAAGTGATCAGGACTCCCTGAACCGCCGCTTCAATGTAGCGAGCTTGATGGTCTTCATTGTTACGACCCTCGGGATTTCCCGGCAAGCTGGTGCGAGTCAGCACGGGAACCTGGTTTCGCGCGAGAATGGCCACGCCGTTCCAGGAACGCTCCCCTTGCCAGACCGCTTCGTACCCCAGAGTCCGAAGGGCATCCACGGGAAAGGCGTCCTGCTCTGCCTTGAGCTCTTGGAGGCTCACCACGTCCGGTTCAGCTTTCGCTAACCAAGCCAAGAGGTTGTCGAGCCGCTTATTGATGTTGTTTATGTTGAAGGTGGCGAATTTCAGCGGGTGCCCCCTCGGTTTCCCGCCAGGGCTTTTTGTTGTGCAACGAGGGTAGCGATCTTTTGGACGACAGCATGTACGTCCTTTTTTATCTCATGACCCCAAACCCGGAGAACTTTCCAACCGCGTCTGCGCAGCTTGCATAAGTTTCTTAAGTCGCGCGATCTGTTCGTTTCTATTTTTTCCCGCCAATACGGTTTTAGCTTGAATCCCCAACACTGGAAGTGGTAGCCGTGCCAAAAGTCGCCATCGACGAAAACCACAACCCGAGCACTGACAAAAACGATGTCCGGCTTGCCTGGTAAGGTCGGTACATTCTTTCTGAAACGGTAACCTTGCTTGTGCAGTTCCGACCTCACGAGTCGTTCCAAACTCGTGTCTTTGCTCTTCACTCGTGACATTGCCATGCTTCGTTGTTCGGGAGTTAGGTAGTCTGTCATATCCTCTCGCACTTGAATTACGCGGTGCATCCCTGTATTACTTTACGCGGGCAACTTCATCCTCGTTGAAGGGACAATGTCAATTATGCCAGCAAAACTCAAGGCTGCTGGGAACCCCTCCAAGGGATTTTTTATCAGAATGATTACGAGGGATATTTCCCTGACCGACTGCATGTTGGACCTGCTCGACAACAGCGTTGATGGAATCAACCGCCTTAAGCATGGTGTTTCCAATGGCAACGGCAATGCGTCGCGCTATACGGGCTTTGACGTAAAGATTAAGTTTGCCGAGCGGTCGTTTTCCATTTCCGACAACTGTGGTGGAATTCCGATTAAGATCGCCCAGGAATACGCCTTCCGATTTGGGCGACCTGATGACGTAATTGAGGATTCCGGTCAGTCGATTGGTCTCTATGGCATTGGGATGAAACGTGCCATGTTCAAAATGGGCAAAGGCATCAATCTCGTTACATCTACCGGGCAAGAGTCTTTTTCGCTGGACATCGACGTGGACAAGTGGCGTGACCGTGAACCGGAAACGGATTGGGACTTTGACCTAACCGATGTCAAACGGTCTGGAACGGACGTGGCCGCTGGAACGACAATCACAATCCACAAACTTTATCCCGGCATCAAACGCGATTTCGAAACCCCTGCATTCGCCATTGACATGAACCATACTGTCGAGCGCGACTACGCCTTCATTCTTCAGCAAGGCTTGGAGATTCGTGTGAATGATAAGAAGGCTAAACCGATCATGCCTTCATTCCGTGAGAGTGAACTGATTGCGCCAATGAAAATCACGAAGAAGATAGGCGACGTGAACATAGAGATTAGTGCGGGGTTGGCAACGCCTCCGCCGGAGGATGAGTCTTCCGATGCTAATCTCCCTGACATGGATGTCTACGGCTGGTACGTTGTCTGCAATGATCGCGTTGTTGTTACCGCAGACAAGACAGCCTTGTCCGGGTGGGGAACTCCGGGCGTCGGTATGTGGCATCCCCAATATTACGGTTTTTTGGGCGTCGCTAGGTTCGACTCCCACAGTCCTGACTTGCTTCCTTGGAAGACAACCAAGCGAGATGTTGACCCCAGCAGCACCATCTACAAAACTGCGTTGCTCATGATGAAGGAAGCATCAGCGAAATTCATCGAGTACACGAACAAGAGGAAAGTCGAACTCAAGAAAGCCCGCGAAATCGAGAGAGCAGCGCCTACAAAATCTGTTCTTCAGGTTGCGCGTCGAGACACGATGAAACTTCCGATCATTGCAACGGGTGGAATGACCCGGATTTGCTACAACAAACCCACCGCAGACGTTGAAGCAGTCGCGAAGGCACTGGGGATGCGCAACGCGTCGCCGAGAGCTGTGGGCATCCGAACGTTCGACTATGTCAAAGAAAAAGAAGTTGAATGAGGAGTCTGGATGCGGTCATTTGAGGCCATCAACTATTCTTTGCGTCCCAACAAAAACGTCGAGCGCAAACTGATCGCTCGAATTCTCAATGCAATTGGGAAGAATGCTCGCTTTGATTGGCGAGACTATCGGTATCTGGGACTTGGCTCGATGTGGTTTGTCGATTTCATATTGATGCACAAGAGCATCGGAATCAACAAACTTGTCACAATTGAAAAAGAGCACAGCCGAGCGAAACGAGTCTCGTTCAATGCGCCGTATTCATGTGTCGAGGTCAAGATCGGGATGAGTACGTCGGTGCTTAGGCAGTTGTCTTGGGAGAACCGGACAATTGCGTGGTTGGATTACGATGATGTGCTCCGGTCGTATATGTTCGATGACCTGAATGAGATTATCGTCAAAAGCACGACAGGCAATATAGTGATGGTATCCGTGAACGCGGAAGCGGCACAGTTAAATGTTACGGAAAACGACGCGATAGTTGATCCGATGACAGTGCTCAAAGGATTAGTCAACGCCACTTATATTCCTACGGATGCCGATCAGCGGTTAAGCAAGAACCAATTTCCCGCACTGCCGGGCGAGACGATGTTCAATTTCATGAAGAGCAGCGTGTTGAACACGGCGACGGGCTTGGACTTCTTTCCCCTGTTCAACTTTGCCTATTCTGACGGATCGAGAATGGTCACCTATGGGGGAATGATTGTCGATGCCAACGACGAGAAAATATTGAAAGGACTTTCGCTTCGATCTTCCTTTGAATTCGTCGCACAACACGGACAGTTTGAGATTCAGGTTCCTCAATTGACCTTCAAAGAGAAACTAGAATTGGACAAGCGAATGCCGTGCGCTGTCGCGCCCAAACCGGAAGACTTGCCTTTTGAACTCAAGCCTAGCGAAATCGAAGCCTACAGGAAGTTTTATCAAGACTATCCGATGTACGGCGAGTTCCATCCATAGAACTTCTTAGAGACGTGTTCGAATGGCGCTGAGGACTTCGGTCGCCATTTGCGGGTTTACGCTGTTGCCGATCATGCGGAAGCTGTGCCATTTCGTCGGATGAAATTGGAACCAATCGGGAAAGCCTTGCAACCGGGCTGCTTCACGAACCGTGATAACGCGATTACAGGTCGGATGAATCGGTCGAACAGACTGAAACGATCCATTTTCAGGGCCCGTCCCTGCACGCAGCGTTGGACACTGTTCATTCCAGTCGAGACGAGGGAATCTACTGATCGAGTCTGTGCCCCCGGCTGGAACCGAGTCGAAGCGCTTCACAACTTCCTGCGTGTGTTCCGTGTATTGAAAACCCGACACCAAGCCTTTTGCCAAAAACTCACGCGCCACTTGCGATCCTAAATACGCTGGCGGAGCGGTACGCGCTTTGCGTGCAAACAAACCTTTTTCATCGGCAAACGGGTCACGACCGTATCCAGCCCATCCGTCGCTGTTCTTCTCGTTCATCAGCACAGGCCCCGGTAGGTCGTGTAGGGCATCCCTAACGGTCGATTTCGTTGGAACGAAACGCTGGGCGAGGTCGTCCTTGGCAATGGGATCGACGTATCGCGAATCAATCCCGATTATCAATACCCGCTGCCTACGAGTCGCCGCGCCAAAATCTGCCGAATCCAGAAGCAAGGGCCCCAATATGGAGTAGCAATCAGACATGCGAACAAGTTCACGCTTGAGGCGAACTGAGAAAGGTTTGTGTAGGATTCCCGGCACATTCTCCATTACGAAAAATCTTGGCTTGATGCCGCTAACGAGACGGAAGAAGTGATGGATTAGAGCATTTCGGGGATCATCGGATTGTCGTCTTCCGATCCAGCTAAAACCTTGACAGGGCGGGCCGCCGACTATGCCGTCTATCTCTTGCGTTTTCAGTCCAGCGGATCTCAAGACTTCGCTGACCTCTGCGGATTGCAGGTCGCACTTTATGAATGTTGATTTGGGGAAGTTGTCTAAAAATCGGCTTGACAGCACTTCGCTTGCATCAAAACCAGCAACGCACTCGAACCCGGCCTGCCAACTGGCTAACGTAAAGCCGCCAGCACCACAGAAAAGATCAATAACCTTGGGCTTGGCGCTCATTAGCGTATCTGTCAGATTACCATCCTTCCCGCTGTTTACCCAACCACAAAGAGGGAATCTCCTGGGAAAATACTGGGACAGACGGGACGTATCCCGTTGCACGAAGCCCTACGAATAGATCCCAGGCGCCTCATGTCCAAGCTTCTGCACGTACTCAACGTACGACCCAGGATAAACAGCGGGATGGCGGTCCGTGCCGCTCTCGCCGCCCAGTTCCAGCACACGTGAGCCCAGACCGCGAAGGAACATGCGGTCATGCGATACGAAGATCATGGTGCCTTCGAAATCCTTCAGGGCGTCCACCAGCATCTCCTTGGTCGCAAGATCCAGGTGATTGGTAGGTTCGTCGAGCACCAGGAAGTTCGGCGGGTTGTAGAGCATGCGCGCTATGGCCAGCCGCGACTTTTCTCCGCCGGAGAGGGCGCGGATCTTCTTATCCACGTCGTCGCCGGAGAACTGGAATGCTCCGGCCAGGTTCCGCAACGCGCCGATACTGTCCTGGGGGAAATCTTGTTGCAGCTGTTCGGTGACGGTGAGATCGGAATTGAGAACATCCAAAGACTGTTGCGCGAAGTAGCCCATATACAGGCTGGCGCCGAGCCGCACGCTTCCCGCGTCTGGAGCGCTGGCGCCGGCGATCATTTTAAGAAGCGTCGTCTTACCAGCGCCGTTTCTTCCCATCACGGCCCAGCGTTCTCCGCGGCGGATGGTGAGATTGAAGCCTTCGTAAATCACGCGCGGGCCGTAACTCTTGTGCAGATTCTCAAGGACGGCCACCTGTTCGCCGGATCGCGGAGGGACGCGAAAGTCAAACTTCACGACCGTGCGTTTCTTTGGCAACTCGATCTTCTCGATCTTGTCCAAGGCCTTAATTCGGCTCTGCACCTGGGCCGCTTTTGCGGCGTGTGTCCTGAAACGATCGATGAAGCGTTGTTCCTTGGCAAGCATGGACTGCTGCCGGGCAAATGCTGCCTGCTGATTGCTCTCTCGCACCGCCCTTTCGCGCTCGTAGAAGTCGTAGTCACCCGAGTAGGTGATGATTTCGCCGCCATCGATCTCTGCAATCTTTGAGACCAGACGATTCATGAACTCGCGGTCGTGCGAGGTCATGAGCAGCGCGCCAGGAAAAGACTTGAGAAACTGTTCCAGCCAGATGATGGATTCGATGTCGAGATGGTTCGTCGGTTCGTCCATCAGCAATACATCCGGCATTCCGAGCAGGACCCGCGCCAGCGCAACCCGCATTTTCCATCCGCCGGAGAGAGCGCCCACGTCGCCGTCAATCTGATCGTCTTTGAACCCGAGGCCGTGGAGCACTTCGCGGGCTTGCGATTCGAGCGCGTAACCGCCTAAATGCTCATACTCCTCCTGAACGTGACCGAAGCGCTCAAGGATGCGGTCCATGTCATCCGCCTTGTCGGGGTCAGACATTTCCCGCTGCAAGGCTTCGAGTTCGTGGTGCAGATCGCCGACGCGTCCGCTGCCTGCGATCGCTTCATCCAGGACCGAACGGCCCTGCATTTCCTCGACGTCCTGGCGAAAGTAGCCGATCGTCAGCTTCTTGGGGACAGAGACCGCGCCCTCGTCGGGAGTTTCCTCGCCGACCACCATACGGAAGAGCGTTGTCTTGCCCGACCCATTGGGACCGACCAGCCCAACTTTTTCGCCGGGATTCAACTGAAACGAAGCATCCACGAAGAGTAACTGCTTGCCATACTGTTTATTGATGTTTGAGAAAGAGATCATTTTGAGGAGCAACTCGCGGCACCGTGCCTCTTCCAGTGTAGCGTGGACAGAAACTTGCCAGCGAATGCTAAGCGCCCGTTTTCGTCAATGATCCAGCCATACTGATTTAGAATCAATCGCATGCGCTTCTACACGAAAGATGAATGCGAGGATTGGCTTCAGGGTCGAAAGCGAGTAAAGCCCGACTGCATTCCGGAGATCCACAGAGCGCACGTTCACTATCCGACTTCGCCGGGCCGCATTTTGCATCTTGCCCATTGGGTCGCAGGCTCACTGATGTACCGCGATCCGGCATTGGTCTGGCTTACGGAGTGGGGCGTTTGGGGGAGCAGCGAGAACTGGCATCTGTATTACAAGCTGCGGCAAAGTTACGGCGACCTTCGTCTGCTTCATGAAGCGCTCGGCCATCTGTTTCTCGGCCACGAATCGGAAGACTTAACATCCTTTCTGCAAATTGCTATGTTGAACGGCTGGGGCGGATACATCTTGACTCAGGCAGACTACCTGAACGCATTCTTCAGTCATGACGAGTACATCGACTTTTTTGCCGCTGAAGGTGGGCTTGGACTTTTCGAAGATATACGCAAGGAGTTTGGCACGGTCGAACATCCTCCCAAAGATGTATGACTCTCCGGTGGTTGGCGTTAAATCCCGATTGTCGGGTGCCCCGCTCTCGCGTTCTTTGCAAGCGCGGGTGCGACGACGGCAAACACAACGGGTAGTGTAGAACGGACAAAAGTTGCGCCGGCAGCATCGCCGCCCACCCCTTCGACAATCTCCGGGCAGGCTCTTGCAATAAACGCAAGGCTGGGGCGCTTCTCCGTGCGAATGATGCAATGCAAGGATGGGCCGCCGCCCAAAATTCACACTTGACATTGACAGATAATCCACTACCATACGGTTGTGGATAGATTAGGTACAACGTTTGCGGCTTTGTCTGATCCGACACGGCGGGCAATGATCGAACGACTCTCCCATGGGCCTGCCTCCGTGCATGGATTGACGGAGCCGTTTGCACTCTCGCAGCAGATGATTTCAAAACACATTGCCTACCTGGTGCGGGCGCGGATTGTGATCAAGACGAAGCGTGGNNTGGGCGATTAGCTATCGCCGATTCTGGGAAGAGAGTTTCGACAAGCTGGATGTAGTTGTAAATCAAATGAAGAAAGAGGAGGTAAGAGATGACAAAAAGCACGGTGAACGAGACTGAGCGGATGGTTATTACTAGAGTTTTTGATGCCCCACGCGTATTGGTTTGGAAGGCGTGGACCGACCCGAAATACATTATGCAGTGGTGGGGGCCGAAAGGCTTTAGCTGCCCCGCTTGCGAGATCGATTTTCGCGTAGGAGGAAAATTTCTCTACTGCATGAGAACACCGGATGGGCAGGAGGGCTGGAATGCTGGGGAATACCACGAGATTGTTCTGCACGAGAAGATCGTTTACTCCATGTACTTTTCCGACTCGAAGGGAAACAAGGTTGAGCCTGAGGAGTATGGAATAGAACATGAGGCCATAGACGATGCGCGCGACGTGGTTATTTTTGAGGATCTCGGGAACGGCCAGACTAAGCTCACCTTGATTGGAAATGACCCTATGGAGAGCGCAAAAGAGAGCGGTCAATTCGAGGGCTGGGTTGAGACACTCGATAAAATTGCGGCCGTTGTTGCAGAGCTGGCGGAGGCGAAATAAGAGGTTGAAGTTTTGATTTGCGAAACTCAATCGTGGAGAAAGAAATGAAAAAAATAACGTTACTCGCTGTCGTCCTGCTGGCATTCGCATTTCCCGCCCATGCCCAGGATGGGATGAAGAAAGACGCGATGAAGAATGATGCGATGAAAAACGATGCAGCCGTCAAACCTGCCGACCCCGAATTGAAAGTCGTGCTGGATTCCTGGAACGAGGTTGGCCGCAAGCTGACGGCGATGGCCGAGGATTTTCCTGAGGACAAATACGACTTCAAGCCCACGCCGGCGCAACGCAGCTTCGCAGAGCAGTTGCTGCATGCGGCAGGATCGAACTACTTCTTCACCAATCCCGTCATGGGGAAGGAGCCTCAGGCAGCAGAAGATCCCAAGCGCGACCAATACAAGTCCAAGGCCGACATCGTTGCGTTCGTCAAGAAATCCTTCGCCGATGGCGCAGCCGCCATCCAGTCGAAAGGCGAAAAAGGCCTGACGACGGAGGTTGTTTATTTCCCTGACCAGAAAGCGCGTGTTCTCGACATAGCCTACGGCCTTATCGAACACAGCGGTGAACACTACGGCCAGCTCGTTGTGTACTACCGCCTCGCAGGCCTTGTGCCGCCGGAGTCGCGGCCCAAGAAGTAAAGCTCAAGAGACCAGGTACCCCGTCCTTATCGCACTTTGCGAGGAGCGTGCCCTGAGCGAAGTCGAAGGGGCGGGTACGACGACGGCATACACAACGGGCGGTGTAGAACGGACAAGAGTTGCGCCGGCAGCATCGCCACTCACCCTTGCAAAAAAACGCAAAGATGGCCGCATGTGCCGCAGCTGGAAATGCTACGCGAGCGACCGCGTCATAATGAGTTCGTCGTCCAGTTGCTTGCCGAACTAGTCGCCTAGCGTGATCTCGACTTTTTGCGCTGCACCGCGCTTCTCCATCGCTTTTACCGCAGAAGCGATTCCCCTCTCCAGTTCTGCACGTGTTCCACTGTCTGATATGCACCGTGTTGCTCGGTGCAGACTCTGCACGACTGACGCATCTGCAAAAAGTCTAGCGTAGTGTTCTCCATCCCTCACCTCCGACTCAACACTGGAGGGCTCCAGTACTGGAGGACCAAATACCGGAATGTAATAACATTTACGTACTCCACCTTCAGTACTACATATTGTTCCTTTTTTTTGGATTACCATTAATAACTCTCCATTCCGCCAAGATGATCTCGGCAGTTTCTCTAAGAGATAGGCTCATCGAAGCGGCCAAACTGGCCCCGCGATGGAATCCGCAACTGGCCGCGCTGCATGCCCGCGAACTGGAACGCGGACACCCCAACCGTGCGACGCTCGCAGTGGCGCGCAAGCTCGTCGCCTATCTGCTGGCCGTCGACAAAAGCGGCCAGGCATTCCAGGTGCGCGCCCCGCTGGGAGTGCCCATACAAAAGGCTGCCTAAGAAGGAAAAACTTTGAACGCAGCGGCGATCCACCGGCCGTTCCTCGCTATCTCGGGGACTGGGCAGAGGAGTTGCGACTCCCGATGCTCCTTACCGTCTGTATCGAGGCCGGCCGGTCAACCCTAACTCATACTTCGTGGACCGGGCTCGCGCCCGTTTCCCGCAAATGGATGTCTGGCCAAGCTGCCCCTTTGGCCGCTGCTTTGGCCGCTACAAAGGATCGCACGACGTTCGTTAACTTAATCGTTCCACACTCGCTTCGAGAGCTCACTCTTCCAAGCGCCAGGAGACCTCCGTCTCCTCTTGACTTTTACTTATCATGGATGTCCCCATATTTCCCCCATATTTCCCCCTGAAAGCGACGAATCGGAGTAAAATTGCTAGTATGAGCAGTAGCGCGGTCAAGACTGGCGACCCGATTATGCGGGCGTATGCCAACCTAAAAGCTGTGCGCGACAACCTTGGCAATGGATATGTCCACGAGGAAGGATTCTATCGCCAGTACGGTCGCGCCCTTGATGAATTGCAGCAGGCAGGGGTGGACGTTGGAGAATGGCGGATAGCCCACAGCGAGGTAGGTAATATTGATGGCAAAGAGTTCCGTGCCAAAATCGACGCTATACTGATTTACTTTTCGGCACAAAATCCCAAGACCAAAATCGGCTTCGCGCTGCAGTAGACTCAACGGGGTGTACCTAGATGGCAACAGTATTTTTTCAGTGCACGCATTGCCAAAAGCAAATTGCAATCGCAGACCAGACGATTCTTGTCGCGTACGAAGACCAACTGCATTGCATGATGTGCCGAAAGGCTTCCGGGTACCGCTGCTCTTCCCCAGCCGAGGAAAGGGCGCTTTGTTCCGAGGAAATTCTGGCTACGAGCAGAGTAGTCAGAATTGGGGCATAATTCCTACTTCCCAGCCTTCGCGGCCTATTCAACCCCAAATTTGCTTATGATTTTGTCAAGTACGTTGGGGCTGAATAACCCTTCCTTCGTGGTAGGTCTAACTTTATTGTACTTCGGCAACTCAAAATACTTATTCCGAAAAACGTCCAGCAGGGCCGATTCAAGTCGCCGCCATGTTTGCATCGCTTTGCGTGGGGCACACGTCACGATGTGGACATCAATTGTTCTAACGCCGCGCAACTGGTAGAAAGCCTCACTCGCTTTATACACTGCTGAGGCGGCGGGCCTGTTGGCCCCTTTCTTCGTTGTGCCTATGTAAAGGATTCGTGACCGCCCATTCCTGTACTTGTGGGATTTATTGGCCGCCAGAATGTAAACCATCTTGTCCGTCCACTGGTGGCTCCGCGTCAGAGTTAGCAACGCGGTTTTCGAGGACCGAACTTTTAGTTGACGCATCTTGTTGCGCCGCGACCGGTCAGCCTGCATCATCTTGTCGCGAAGGTCGGTTGCAGCCGCTTTCCCCATACTGTGAACACGGCGGAGGTGTTCACGAAAATTCCATCTGCCGACAATCGTGTGATGGTTGCTACACTTCGGACAGGTAAAAACCATGCGGCAGGAAGTTTAGCACGGGGCAAATGCGGGGGGCGGGGCAAATGCGGCGATAGACGAGGGCTGGCACTGTTTGTGTTCACCCCACGTAAGAACACTTCCCGAAGTTTGCAGCAACGACACCTCCATGCTCCCTAGCTTTTCCACAGCCCCCTTGTGACATCTGACCTTGCGTCCAAAACAGAATCGGCAGAACATATCGAAGGCGGTAGCGCTGGAGACTGCCCCAGGGTCAGCTTTAAGTCCAGCGTTAAGTCCTTTGCTCTCAAGATTTTGCCCGCAAGTTGCTGATCCTTAAGGATCTTTTACAAGTTGGCGAGAAAGTAACGCGCCCGCAACCCGCATGTTTACTGGCGATTCGTGCAATTGAGGCCAAAATAGGGGGAGGGGGGTAACCCGAGTTTGGTACAGACCGGGCGCATTCCTGACAGATCAGACTGACTCCAGGAAATATTTATTTTCCGTCAGTATCAGGGGACGAAACTGAGAGCGAGAATCAGCAGATGAGCATCCGCGTCCATTGGCGCACCACTGGATTCGCCCTGGAAAGACTACCAAATGCGAAAAGGGTTTACGAGAAAACCACAAAGGGACGAGCCCGCGACGCCAGGCAAGAACTACATAACGCGGAGCGGGCTGCAGCGTCTCAAAGACGAGCACCGGTTTCTGCTCACCAGGACAGAAAACCGTGGACAGACGGGACGTTCACTAATTTCCATTTGCCAGGAAGCTGGGAAGCTCTCTGGCCTGTCCCAAATGCTTCATGAAGTGCTACAATGCTTACAACAGTTACACCCGGAGGATCGATGAAGCAATCGCGTACGATGGTGCTCAGTATGCGCCTGCCAGTGGAGAGCGGAAAACGTCTGAAGCGCATCGCGCGTCGGCACGGCTGGACGGCGAGCGATGCCAGCGCGCGGCTGGTGGAAGAGGGCTTAAGGCGGTCGGAATTTGCCTTCCTGGATTTTCGAGATTCACCGGCAGGCAGGCAAGCCTATATCCAAGGCAGCACCCTGGCGATATGGGAGGTCATGTTGCTTCTTCGAAGTTACAAGGGAAATGTCAAGGACGTGGCCAAGCATCTGAAATGGGCTGAAGCGAGAGTTCGAGCTGCCCTTTACTATTCGGAGGCATTCCCCGGAGAGGTGAACGACGCGATAGCAGAGAACGATTCCACTGACTTCGACAGCCTAAAGCGCATGCTTCCCCAAGCGGTCGACTTTGCCTCCAGACAGACCAAGCGGGGCTGATGCTCAAGCTTCTTCTAGATGAGCACATCTCCCCAGACGTGATGAATGGCGTTCAACGTCGGAATCGATCGGTAGTGATCTACTCCATGGTGCAGTGGGAGAGTGGAAACTTCCTTGGAAAGGAAGATTCGGTTTGCCTGTTGGAAACAGCGAAGCAACGCTTGACCCTGGTCACGTATGATCGCAGGACGATTCCTCCATTGTTAAAGCTCTGGGCAGAGGAAGAGCGATCCCATGGTGGTGTGATATTTGTCGATGAAAAGACAATCTCGCCGGCGGACATTGGAGGGCTAGTCCGTGCTCTAGTTTCGCTCGCTGACGAGGCCGGGGGAATGGACTGGACCAACCAAGTCTACTTCTTGCGGAGCGGACGCTGACGCATCCCACGATGAGCGCGGATGACCTACAGTGTTTTCTATCGGCGTTCATCCACGTTCATTGGGGGCACCCACTGGATTCGCCCTGGAAAGACTACGAGATGCGAAAAGGGTTTACGAGAAAACCACGACCCGACGAGCCCACGGCGCCAGTCAAGAACTACATCACGCCGAGCGGGCTTGAGCGCCTCAAAGATGAGCACCGGTTTCTGCTCACCAGGGAACGCCCGGCCGTGACGGAGGTGGTGGCGTGGGCTGCCAGCAACGGCGATCGCAGTGAAAACGCCGACTATCAGTACGGCAAGCGGCGGCTGCGGCAGATCGATGGGCGGATTCGCTTTCTCACGAAGCGAATCGAAGCCGCGGAAGTGGTGGACCCGGAAGCTCCGAGAGCGGGGCAGGCGGCGACGAAGGCATTCTTCGGAGCGACCGTGCGCTATGCCAATGCCGCGGGAGTGGAGCGAGTGGTGAGCATCGTGGGCACAGACGAAATCGATCTCAACCGCAACCACATCAGTTGGGTGTCACCTCTGGGGCGCGCGTTGATGAAGTCGGCAGCGGGTGACAGCGTAGTCCTGCAATTGCCGGGCGGTACAGAATACCTGACCGTGCTGGATGTGTGTTACCAGCGCATTTCTGTGGAACCGTTCCGTGAACCACCTGGATCCCAGGCCTCGGCAAAGGGACTCCCTCACCGACGCGAATCCACCTGACGAAGAAGTCTGCCTCGATGAAAACGAGAACGTTTGGTTCCCGCTGCACTCAGGATGGCGTGGCGTCGGCAATCGCTTCGGCACGTTTTTCATCGAACTGGCGAAGAACGATATGCGCCAGTGGATGATCAACTTGCCGGACAAGGACCTTGCGTACATGCCGCAGGGCACGGAGCACTTCGAGGATTACGTCCGCGCGGTGCACTGGGCGCAGGACTACGCGCTCGCCAACCGTGAGCTGATGATGCGCAACCTGATCGCGGCAGTGCAGGGCTCGGGAGAAGTCTCGGCGTTCGAAGCCAATGTGGAAGTCGTAAGCTGCCATCACAACTACGTGACCTAGGAGCACCATTACGGCGAGAACGTTCTCATCACGCGTAAGGGAGCGGTGCGAGCGCGTGAGGGCGACATGGGAATTATTCCCGGCAGCATGGGCGCGCGTTCGTACATCGTGCGCGGCAAGGGCAATCCGGAAAGCTTCATGAGCTGTAGCCATGGGGCCGGACGCGCCATGTCACGCACGGAAGCGAAGCGCCGCTTCACCCTTGACGATCACGCCAAGGCGACGGCCGGCGTCGAGTGCCGCAAGGACGCAGACGTTATCGACGAAACACCGACGGCGTACAAGTCCATCGACGCCGTGATGGAAGCGCAGCGCGATCTGGTCGACGTAGTACACACGTTGCGCCAGGTTGTGTGCGTGAAGGGCTAAACAGGAGAGGGCTGCAAAGCCCTCTCGCATGTTTCGACAATCAGATCCGGGTGCAGGGTAGCGGCCACCCACATGTCTTGGGCACATGTCCACGCAGGTTCAACTCCTGCCACCCGGACCATTTCTTTGTACGTATCCTGCCCGTGCAACGCTTGAAACCGTCGGGTTTTCAGCTCTCGCTTTCCCAGAACGGATTTCCAGCACAGATTGTGACACTCCCCACCATTTCCACGGGTCCAATTCTGCTATAGTGAACCCCTGCAAAGGAGCATCCCATGGCAGGAAAGAGCGTCAACAAAGTTATTCTCATCGGCAACCTGGGCAAAGATCCCGAAGTGAAGTTCACGCCGCAGGGCACGCCCGTCGCCAAGTTCAGCCTGGCCACTAACGAGCGATTCAAAGACAAAGACGGCAACTGGCAGGATCGCACCGAGTGGCACAACATTACCGCCTGGGCGCGCACCGCCGAGATTTGCGGCGAGTATCTGAAGAAAGGCAGCAAAGTCTATATCGAGGGCAGTCTGCGCACCCACTCCTGGGACGACAAGACCAGCGGCCAAAAGAAATACATGACCGAGATCCACGTCAATGACCTCGTGCTGCTCACCGGCCGCGGCGAAGGCGGCGGCGGAGAGTTCAGCGGAAGCTCGCGCGGCGCAGGCGCATCCGCCGGCGGCGGCAACAACTTCGATCAACGCACGCCCGAGCCCGAGCACGCGGCCGCAGGATCGGGGCCGATCACGGATGAGGATATTCCGTTCTAGGCAGGAAGGCGACCATGAGCGAGGAGCGAGTTGACAAGGAGGGCGTCACCGGTAGCGCCCCGACCGGCGAAGACAGGCAACGGCGGCTGCGGACCCTCAAGCGGAAGCTCATTGCGGCGGCTGGTGGGCCTACGCGTGAACTTTCCTTGGAGGAAGTACGCAAGAAGGGCCTGCTCGCCGTCCTGCGGAAGCAAGCTGGCAAGAAGTCAATTAAGAGCTTCGAATACTGAAGCTAACGGGATGCACGACGAAGTGCAACACCTCTCTATGACCGAACTAGCCGACAAAAAGTGCGTTCCCTGCCGCGGTGGCGTGCCCGCGCTCGCGGGCAAAGAACTCGAGGCGCTGCATAAAGCCGTCCCGCAGTGGAGCGTGGTCGACCAGCACCACATCACTCGCGCGTTCATTTTTCCCGACTTCAAGCAGGCGCTCGATTTCGTGAATCGCGTGGGAGCGCTCGCCGAGGAACAAGGCCATCATCCCGACATTCTGCTGGCCTGGGGCAAAGCCGAGATCACGCTCTGGACTCACAAAATCAACGGCCTTACCGAAAGCGATTTCATTATGGCCGCCAAGATTGACCGAGTGCTCGCGTAAACATTCCTGCACTTATCTTTTATCTTTGAACTCTCCGGTATCTTTGGATTCTCGCGGTTGACTCGCGTTTCATCACAGCCCTAAGGTAAGATGCACGGTGCAATTCCGCTAACCGAACCCGTCCGCATTCGTCCGTAGGATAGAGGTGTCGATCAATGAAACGATCCTTGTGGTCTTCGGCTTTGCGTGTGCTCGCCCTCCTTCTCTTCGCCACGCTCGCCCTCGCAGAACGATGTAGTTGTTCCCAACGAAAATCTAGTGGTCGAGGGGGTTCCCAAGATTCCCGCTTCGCTTGCCGAATCTGTTGGCCGCTATGGCGAGTTCCGTTCGGCTGACTTCGTCAGTTGGCACCCTGCGAAGCGCGAAATGCTGATCGAGACCCGCTTCGCCGACACCGCTCAGGTGCATCTCGTAAAGTTTCCCGGCGGCGCGCGCACGCAGCTTACCTTTTTTCCCGATCAAGTCGCGAACGCCCTCTATCAACCCGTCAATGGCGAGTCTTTCTTGTTTATGAAAGATGTGGGCGGAGGTGAGTTCTTTCAACTCTATCGCTACGACTTAGCTACGGGCGATGTCGCGCTGCTTACCGATGGCAAGTCGCGCAATACCGATCCGCGCTGGTCGTATCAGGGAGATCGCATTGCCTACGGTTCGACCAAGCGCTCGGGAAACGATGTCGACATTTGGGTGGTCGATGCCAACAATCCCGCGAGCGCACGCATGGTCGCACAGACGGAAGGCGGCGGATGGAGCGTTTCTGATTGGTCGCCTGACGGCAAGCAGTTGCTGGCGCCGAACTATGTGTCAGCGGCAGAGAGTTACATTTGGCTGGTGGATGTAGCTTCGGGCAAGAAAGACTTGCTGACTCCGAAGGCGACTGAAACCGTAGCCTATAGCAACGCGCGATTTTCCAAAGATGGAAAAGGCGTGTACATGACCAGCGATCAAGACTCCGAATTTCAACGTCTGGTCTACATGGATCTGAGCAGCCGCAAAATCACAGTGCTCACTCCCGCGCTCAACTGGGATGTAGACGAATTCGATCTTTCCAAAGACGGGCGCCGGATTGCCTTCGAAGCCAACGAGGACGGAATCAGCGTATTGCACGTGCTCGAGACCAGGAACAACAAAGAAGTTTCGGTGCCCAAGATTCCGGTCGGGGTTTTGTATGGCCTCAATTGGCGCAACAACAGCCGCGAACTGGCATTTTCGCTCAGCGCCGCTACCCAGGATTACGATGCTTATTCCCTCGACATGGCTAACGGCAAGCTGGAGCGTTGGACTTTCAGCGAGACCGGCGGCTTGAACACTTCTGGGTTTGCCGAACCGCAGTTGATCCACTGGAAGTCGTGGGACGACCGTTCCATTTCCGCCTTCCTGTATAAGCCTCCGGCGAAGTTTACGGGCAAACATCCGGTAATCGTTGATATTCACGGTGGGCCGGAAGGTCAGGTGCGTCCTGACTTTCTCGGACATGACAACTACTACATCAATGAGTTGGGCATCGCGATGATTTACCCCAACGTGCGTGGCTCGACCGGATACGGCAAAGCTTTCCAGAAACTCGATAACGGATTTCTGCGCGAAGGTTCGTACAAGGACATTAAGACTCTGCTGGATTGGATCCAGACGCAGCCCGATCTGGATGCGGGTAAGGTCATGATCACGGGCGGCAGTTATGGCGGGTTCATGACTCTGGCCGTCGCAACCACCTACAACGACCGCATCTGCTGCTCGGTGGATATCGTCGGGCCGTCGAATCTGGTTACGTTTTTGGAACACACTTCCGGCTATCGCCAGGACTTGCGGCGGGTGGAGTATGGCGACGAGCGCGACCCTAAGATGCGCGAATTCCTCGAGCGCATCGCGCCCGCCAACAACGCGAAGAATATTACCAAGCCGTTGTTCGTGATTGCAGGACAGAACGATCCGCGGGTTCCGGCCAGCGAGTCGGCACAGATGGTGCAAGTCGTGCGCCAAAACGGAACGCCGGTGTGGTGGCTGCTCGGCAAAGACGAAGGCCACGGCTTCGCCAAGAAAAAGAACCGCGACTATCAGTTCTACGCGACCGTGATGTTTGTGAAGGAGTATTTACTGAAGTAGAAGTATTTACTGAAGTAGGAGTTTTCAGAGTTCTGCCTCCCAAGTATGAGTGTCATCCCGAGCGAAGCGAGGGATCTTGGTTCCTGCCTGCGCAATCACAATGGTCGCTTCAGGCAGAGACCAAGATCCCTCGCGTTGCTCGGGATGACAAAGGACAGGATCAGGAGCTCATCACACTTTGCTAATTGTGTTCAGCTCTCCGGCTGCAGTTTAAGTTTCAAATCAGCGGCAATCTGTTTACCGTGGAAGCGCCCGTTCTCGATGAAGATTTCGTTGGTGCGCGATCCGGCGACGATCACTCCTGCAACGTAAATTCCGGGCACATTGCTCTCGAGCGAAACCGGGTCGCACACCGGACGGCATTGTTCCTCCGAAAGTTCGAGGCCCATGCTGCGCAGAAAGTCGTAGTCGGGATGGTAGCCAATCAGCGCCAGCACAAAATCATTCTTCAGCCGGATGGGGCCGCGCGGCGTAACGATTACGACGTGGTCGATTCCGATTTCCTGCACTGAGCTATTGAAGTACGCTTCGATCTCGGAATTCTTGATGCGATTTTCCAGGTCGGGCTTGATCCAATACTTAACGTGGTGATGAAGTTGCGCGCCGCGGTAAACCAGCGTGACGCGCGCGCCATGCCGCCACAAATCAAGCGCCGCAATGGCCGCGGAGTTCTTGCCGCCGATCACCAGCACGTCAGCGTCATAATATGGATGCGCTTCTTCATAGTAGTGAGAAACCTTAGGCAGCTCTTCGCCGGGCAGGCCGAGTTGATTGGCGAGATCGTAGTATCCGGTGGAGACGATCACTTTGCGCGTGTGGTAATCGTGAGGACGGCCAGCGCGGTCGGTAGCTGTAATGCTGAAATTTCCGTCTTCGCCCATCACCGTCTTGACCCACTCGTACTGGCGAACGTCGAGTTGATAGTGCTCGCTAACCTTGCGGTAATACTCGAGCGCTTCTTCCCGCGTAGGTTTCTGATTAGCAGTGGTAAATGGAATCTCGCCAATTTCAAGCAACTCCGGAGTCGTAAAAAACAGCATTCCTGCTGGATAGTGAAACAACGAATTCACCAGACAGCCTTTATCGACAACGATCACGCGAAGCCCAAGCTTCTGCGCTTCGATAGCGCAAGCCAAGCCAGTCGGTCCCGCTCCGATCACAAGGACGTCGGTGTGCACTTCGGGGTTCGGATCAGTCTTCGTTTGGAAAAGAGTCACGACGTCTTCGGCTGTAACAATGTTGGACATGGTGGAGTCGGAGTCGATGATTCTAGCACGCAGGGTCTCGAAATCTCTGCAGTGAAAAGCTGCGGCTATTGAGCGACGTTGGAAGCGGCAAACGAATTGGGGCGCACTTCCCGCTCGATGATGCGCGAGAGCTTGTCGTGCGCAACTTCCAGATCGTAGGCGGATTGAAGATTCAGCCAGAATCCCGCGCTGGTGTTGAAGTAGCGGGCGAGGCGCAAAGCCGTATCCGGGGTAACGCCTCGGCGTTCGTGGATAATCTCAGCAATGCGTGTGACCGGAACGCGAAGATCGAGTGCCAACCGGTTCATGCTGAGGCGGAGCGGTTCCATGAACTCGAAGCGGAGAATTTCGCCGGGATGAATCGGAGGAAGAGGTTTTTGCGTTTTAGCCATGGATGCCCCTAATGGTAGTCAACGATTTCAACGGCGTGCGCATTGCCGTCGCGCCAGATGAAACAGAGACGCCATTGATCGTTTATTCGAATGCTGTGTTGGCCCTTTCGCCCGCCATGCAACGCTTCTAAGCGATTCCCCGGTGGCGCCGCCAAGTCGCGGAGTTCTGTGGCGCTCTCCAGCTGCCGAAGCTTTCGGCGTGCGATCTGCTCGATCGCCTGAAAGCGCCGGCTGCGCTGGCGGCGGTGAAGCTGCTCAGTCTCCAGACATCGGAACGACCGAATCACAATCAAAGTCTATTCCGTACAGCGTATAACGTCAAGCGCCAAGGTTCTGGCCCGGCTGTAGTATGACCTTCAGCGCCTAAAAGGCATAGGCTGTGCTTGTTATAATTTGAGGTTGTCTCATCCTCGCGCTCTATTCAAGGACATCATTATGCCGATCGCAGAACCAGCCGCTCGCACGCGCATTGAATCCGACAGCATGGGGAAGATTGAAGTCCCGTCGAGCGTTTATTGGGGAGCGCAGACGCAGCGCTCGCTGCTGCACTTCAACATTGGCCGCGACACAATGCCGCCTGAGTTGATCCGCGCGTTTGGCACGCTCAAGAAAGCTTGCGCGCTGGTGAATCAGGACTTGGGCAAGTTGCCTGCGGATAAGGCGAAGCTGATCGTGCAGGCTGCTGACGAAGTGATTGCCGGCAAGCTTGACGATCAGTTTCCGCTTCGCGTCTGGCAGACCGGAAGCGGAACGCAGACCAACATGAACGTGAATGAGGTCATTGCGAATCGGGCCATTGAAATTGCGGGTGGTGAGTTGGGGTCGAAGAAGCCCGTTCATCCCAATGACGACGTGAATATGTCGCAGTCGTCGAACGATACGTTTCCGGCGGCGATGCACATCGCGGCTGCGGATCGCGTGAAGAACGCGTTGATTTCGGCGATCAAGAGCGTTCACGACGCGATCGCAGCGAAGGCGAAGGAATTTCATGATGTGGTGAAGATCGGCCGAACGCATTTGCAGGATGCAGTGCCTTTAACTTTTGGTCAGGAGTTCGGCGGTTGGGCTGCGCTGCTCGAGCGCGACATCAAGCGTCTGGAACAGGCGCTGGACGGGCTTTACGACCTTGCCATCGGCGGAACTGCTGTTGGAACGGGACTGAATACTCATCCTGAGTTTGCGGAGCGGGCTGCGAAAAAGATTGCTGAACTTACGGGACTTCCCTTTCGCTCGCATGGAAATAAGTTTGCCGCGCTTTCGGCTCATGATGAGATTGTCTTCGCGCAGGGCGCGATGGAAACGCTGGCCGCATCGCTGATGAAAATTTCGAATGACATTCGCTGGCTGGCTTCAGGGCCACGCTGCGGACTGGGCGAAATTTCCATTCCGGAGAACGAACCTGGGTCTTCGATCATGCCGGGCAAGGTGAATCCTACGCAGTGTGAGGCGATGACCATGGTGTGCGTTCAGGTTCATGGCGCTACTGCCGCCGTGGGATTCGCGGGCTCGCAGGGAAACTTTGAGCTCAACGTCTACAAGCCGGTGATCATTTACAACTTTCTGCACTCGGTCACGCTGATCGCCGACGCCTGCCACGGGTATGTCGAGTACATGATCAAGGGCATCGAGGTCGATCGCGCCAAGGTTGACTGGTACGTGAAGAACTCGCTGATGCTGGTGACCGCACTGGCTCCCAAGGTTGGGTACGACAAGGCAGCGCAGATCGCCCATACCGCGCATGTGGAGCACAGCAGCCTGCGCGAGGCGGCGCTGAAGCTAGGGTATCTTACCGGCGAGGAGTTTGATCAACTGGTGAAGCCGGAGAGGATGACTCGGCCGTAGTGGATTTCGGTCGCAAATAAAGTTTGGGGCTTGGTTGCGGCGGGCGTTGGCCGGTTCGCCTCTTGAGTGGCGGTGCACCTAAAATGGGGCAGTACCCCCCCTCCCCCTTTTTTTGCAAAATCTCTGGAATCATCGCGTTAGCGGGGCAATGATATAGTTGCGTAACCCAAGAAATTGGCCTATTATGCAACCAAGTCATTGACTACTAACCCGTTAGTGAGGAAATGATGATTGCAGAATATTGTTAATTGTGTGCGGTCCAACGTGGCGCGTATTATCCCTCACCTTTGCGGGATGCCGAAGCGGGTGCGCGACAAAAGGTGGTTAATGATGTTTCGAGCATTCTTTGATGAGAGCGGGACAGACCCAAAGAAAAACAAAGCCCTAGTTCTGGGCGGGTTTTTGGGTTCGGTTGAAGAATGGGAGCGCGCTTCCGATGCTTGGGATGCCTGCCTGCACGCGACTCCGTCCATTGAATACTTCAAAGACAGCGAACGTAAATCCCTAGACGGGCAATTTGTGAAGTTCAACCGTGCCACGGCAGACGCGAAGGTTCTTGCGCTGGCGACAACAATAAGCCAGTTCGCGCTACTTGGATTTTGTGCGACTGTTTCCTATACATGGTTCATGCACCGCGACGCGAAAGCGAGTCGCGGATACGTTGGAGCACGAGTGTACGATTGGGGATTTTTGACTGCGACCTCCGGCGTCTTGCAGCATCTCGATTCCAAACATCCGGGAAGCGATCTAGTTGACTTCATTTTCGATAGCCGTACAGAACTTCGAGCTTGCATCGAAATATATGACCGAATGAAGGCTGATCGGTTTTTCGCGCACATGGCCCGCGCTGGTGAGTGCATACCGGGCGACGATAAACAGCTTGCTGCTCTACAGATGGCTGATTTACTTGCCGGAGAGTGTTGTGACCATATGGACACAAAGGAGCGCAGCGATGCTTTCATTACCATCAGAGACAACAACAGAATTGTCCATGTTCCGTGCCTGCCTCCGCCTCAACTTCCAAACACATTCAAACTGCAAAAGATTGGCCATGCCGTACAGAAAGAAGCTACTGAATATCTGCGCCGAGCAAGAAAGAATTCGCTCGACAGATTTAAGTCGGCGGAAGAAGTTGAGAATTACGTGAGTGATCTACAGATGCATGAAGCCTATTTTAATTTGGAGTATCAGCGGCATATTTCGCAACTAGGAAACAACGACGATTACCAAACTTTTATGAAAAAGTATTTGGCGAGGAGTTCCAAGGAAAAGTAAGGTTTAAATAGAAAAGCCCGGATGCCAGTCCGGGCCAGACCACGATCTCTCTACGCGCACATTAGCGCCAAAGGGAGAACCATGTCAAATACTAAACAGCCTTCCGCAATCGTTCTAGCAGCGCGGCGAGTGTCCCAAGCTGCTCTCTTGCTCCAGCGTACTCTTTGTAAAATAGATCCGTGCTCGCTCGCTGAGTATAGCGTTCCGCGAAGGTTGGGATTTCCTCCTTCAATACCTCGAACACCCTCACCATCCCGGTCTGAATCGAATTCAGGTACAAAACTTGAGCTTTCACGGTCTCGCAAAGGGAAATCAAAACCTCGCGGGTCTCGGAGTCGTTCATTGAACACCTCGAAGGTTGGGATATGATAAGCACATGAAGTCTAAACTCGACACCGACACGACGCCAGCGCAAAAGTATAGGCAGTTTCAAGATGGATTGCGACAGGTTCTAACAGTCTCGAAAACCGAATTACTAGAGCGCGAGAAGCAATACCAGGATTCGCGCAAGGACAAGCCGAAGCGCGGCCCTAAGCCTGTTTCTTCGGCTTCGGACCACGTTTCAAGCGACGGGGATTAGAATGGCTCAGGCGTCGTAGTCCTCGCATCTTCGGTCTTGCCTGTTAGCTCTGCGTAGGTGAGACGCTTGTTTGCAACCTGTCCTAGAACTTTCTCGAATCGTGCGTAATCGTCCATCGGCTTCTGCCGATTGTTGAATCTGAAAACCTGCTCATCCAAATAACGGTCAAGGTGGAATGGCTCTACGGCAACGTATGTGCCGCGAAGATGCCGCTTGAATAGACTCCAGAAGTTCTCAAGCCCGTTTGTGTGGACCTGACCGCGAACGTATTCCTGTGAGTGATCTACAACCTCGTGAATGTATTTCCAGCTTAGATTGTCATACGGTACGGCATTGTCAGTGTAGACAGCAGAGCCGAACTTCACGTTCTTGAAAATCTCCGCTTGCAAGGTCTCGCGCTTTGTGTCCGGCACAACCTTGGCTCTGACCTCTCGTGCTTCACGATCTAGCAGCCCGACTACGATAGTCTTGCCAGTTGCGCCGCCTGTGTGACCTGTGACAGCCGCGTAACGCGCACGTTTCTCGCGGTGCATATTCTTCATCTTCCCGCCGAAAAATGACTCATCCACCTCCACTTTGTTCTCAGGTCCGCCGATCTTGTTCAAAGGCCCGAATCCGTAATCTTGCTTCATGGCGAGTCTGAGACGGTGAAGCATGAACCATGCGCTTTTCTGAGTAATCCCGATAGCGCGATGAATCTCCCAAGACGAAACACCGTTCTTGCAGTTTGTGATCATCCACATTGCGGGAAGCCACTTCTGCAAAGGGATTGGCGAATCCTCGAAGATCGAACCCAGCTTGACGCTAAACTGGCGTCTGCACTCGCGGCACTTGAATCGCTTCTGAGTCTTGAGGTAATAAGGCTTTTTAGCGAGACAGGCGGGGCACTCAGGGCCATCGGGCCAGCGCATCTTAGCTACTGCGTCAATGCAAACCTGCTCATCTGAGAAGTGCTGGATTGCTTCCAGAAGTGTCTTGGGCTTTTCCATGTCCGAACAATAGCAGATCAGCGCGGGTTAGTCAAGGATATTATTACCGTTAGCGGGAAATTCCTCGCAAGATCTAGATGTCAAAGAGCTTAGATACTAAGTTCTTTAGAAACAGGAACTTAGCGGAGCCACGAATTGGCTTGTGCCGACCGTTACGGCCTCGACCATCATTGCGCAAGTTTGGTATGCGGCGCAAGGTCAGATGTCACAATGGGCCTGTGGAAAACTTTTTCAGCTGCTTGGGTCCCTGTGCTCGGTGAACTTGCTCAATGCACTTACGGTGTCGCAACGGCCCCCGTGAAACGCGCTTGCCGCTCTGCGCTTCTCGTTGGGGCCGCGATTCACGCTAATTGCAGATATTTCTTCTTGACGTTTATATAGTGATATCACTATACTGCAACCAGCTTGCCTAATAATCCACCGCTCAAACCGGTGATCTGGATTGGAACAAGCCTTAAGAATCTCCGGGAATTTCCTCCACCCGTGCAGGACCACATGGGCTATGCATTATATGTGGCTCAATCCGGTAGCAAGCATGGAGGACGCCAAGGTTTTGAGGGGTTTCGGCGGAGCAGGCGTGTTGGAAGTGATCAAGGACTATCGCGGAGATACTTTCCGCGCCGTCTACACCCTGAAATACTCCGGCAGAGTTTATGTTCTGCATGCTTTCCAGAAAAAATCGAAGAGTGGAAGGCAAACTCCGGGCCGGGACATCGAGTTAGTCAAGCAAAGATTCCGTGAGGCCGAGCAGATGGCAAGAGAGGGCCAGCAATGAGCAGCAAACAAAGCTATGAAAGTGGAAGCGGGAATGTCTTTAAGGACATTGGTGTGCCGAACGCCGAGGAGCATTTGGTTAAGGCACAGCTGGTTTTCAAGATTGACACAATCCTGAAGAAGCGGGGCCTCAAACAGGTAGAAGCCGCGGAATTGTTCGGGGTCCGCCAGCCCGATGTCTCCAAGCTGCTGCGCGGCGAGTTCCGCCAGTTCTCGGTGGAACGCCTGCTGCGCTTCCTGGTGGCGCTTGATCACGATGTGGAGATTGTGGTGAAGCCGCATCGGGAACGGAAGAGTGCGGCAGCGCTACAAGTTTTTTAAAGAACGGAACACTCCGTCTCTCCCCGATTTTCCCAGGATGAGGAGGACGGGATGAAGGCCCCGTGCGCGATGAACCTGCGGCAATGCAGTGACGGTGTCGCGACCGCGGGGGACCGTGCTCTGCGCTTCTCTTTGGGTTGCGGTGCAAAGTTGTTGCTAGGAGCGAACTGTCCCACTCCAAGCCAAAACTAGGCCTAAGCGGGCCGCGCATCCAGTCCTCCCTAGATCTGATCGAGGATTTTCGAGGCTTCGTTTACTTTCTTGTCAATGTCAAGAGCGGCTCTACGAGCCCGCTCCCAAAGCTCCTCGAGTGGTTCCCACTGCTGGTCGTTATCTCGGTCGGTCTCGGGGTCGGGCTCAACGGCCCTCATCCTGAAAATGGTCGCGCCCGCGCTGTCGGTCATCTCAAGCTTTCGAAAGTTTGACGCCCCCTTCTCTACCTGAAAAGTGAACCCACCCTCTAACACGCACACGAAGATGTCAGCCTCGTATGTGCCTTTCCACACAACCTTGTTCTCGCGGGTTCGAGTGAGCAACTTCGTCACCAGCGGGATGAAGTCAGAATTGCTAGGCATTACTAGTCCTTTCTTGTCTCCACTTCCGAAAACAAAGTACCTGCGCGTTTGCCCAGTGTTTCGAGAACTGAGTGAGATATTTTCAGTAGTTTCTGCTTCTGTTGTGCGTTCTCTGGAGGGCCGTTCGTCGACAGGGATCGGGATATGACACCGATCTGCGCGTAGGCCTCGTCGTATGCAATTACCTCGTCCTCGGGGATCAAACTCTTCCACCGCTGGGCAGCGACGCTCATGGCGGCCATCAGATCACGAGCGCGGACGCAAGCGGAGTCTACCTGGTCCATTTCAACGTGACCCAGAAACTCATTCGCAATGACTGCGATTTTCTTGAACTCCTCCGCGGCATTATCCATCCTGATTGCGGCACGCGCCTCGCGGGCGGCGGTACGAGCCTGTTTAGCGACGATTAGGGTCCAGACGGTCAGGCCCAGACCGACGATACCAGCCGTACCCGCGATGATGTCGAACATGCTTTTCTTTTGAGGGCAGGCGGAATGATACGCCTCGTTGCTCTGAATTTCCACACCCGCCGGACGACAGTCGGTGCCCACCCAGGCCCCGTTTTGGCTTGAGTGGGAATGCTCATGTGTCACGGACTTAGTCCAGCGAGCAAACTAGGTTGTCTTCATGCCGTGGGGACTAACGCGTTTTCGCGACGGTGGACATGCGAGCGGGCCTAGCGCCTGATACGCGCCAAGGCGTCCCACGATGCTGACTGCGCGGAGAGAGTTCCCTGAGGCAGCACAGGAGGCACCAGCAGTGCAGGGGTCCTTCGACTGCGAAACTGCTTCGCTTTTCGCGAAGCAGTTTCTTCGCTCAGGATGACAGGGCTGATGGACACTTGGCGAATACGCGCAGTGCGGAGCTTCCGCACGCTACGGCTCGGCCGCTTCAATTTCCTGAGTTAGCTTTGCGGGGTTTGTTTTCTTTGGCGTGGTTGTGATTACCACTACGCTTACTAGCACGAAGAGAGTTCCTATAACTGTTCTGGGGCCTAGGGCTTCGGCGGCTAGAAAATATCCTAGGATGACTGCTACTACTGGGTTTACGTAGGCGTAGGTTCCTACTTTGGTGGGGGCTTCGTGGTGGATTAGCCAGACGTAGGCGGTGAAGGCTACGATGGAGCCGGCTACGATTAGGTAGGCTAGCGCTAGCCACGCTCGGGCTGAGACTTGTTGCGCATGGAAGTTGTGGAACTCGCCGAATGTGGCTGCGGCTAGGAGGAGCAGGATTCCTCCTACTAGCATTTGCGCGCCGGAGCTCATTACTTTTGATTGTGGCAAGGTCAGCTTGCGCGAGAGGACTGAGGCTAGCGACCAACTGATCGCGCCTAGGACCAGGGCTAGCGCTCCGGAGCTTTCGATGGGAGCGTCGCCGAAGCTTACCGAGCGGCTTACCAGGACTGCTACTCCTGCTAGACCTACTAAGAGCGCGATGCCAAGGCGGAAGGTTAGCTGCTGCGTGCGCAGGATTAGAATTTCGGCTAGCGCGGTGAAGACTGGGATGGTCGCCATCATGACCGCTGTGATTCCAGAGGGGACGCGCTGCTCGGCCCAGAAGACGCATCCGTAGTCGACTAAAAAGATCAGTACGGCTAGCAGCGTTGCGGACGCCCACTCGCGGCGGGTGGGTTGGGCCGTGCCTGTGGCGCGCATCCAGGCGTAGAGTATGGCGCCGGCGGTTAGGAAGCGGACTCCGGCCAGGAGGAATGGCGGGACTTCTCGCACGCCGATGCGGATTGCTAAGAAGGTTGATCCCCAGACGAAATAGATTATTGCGAAGGCTAGGAGGAGCTTCCAGCGTTGGGGTTTGGGCGTCGCTTCCATTTGGAGTTGTGGCGAGCGGTAAAGGCTCACTTCTGCTTAGATCAATGGCGGGGAGGTGCGGAAGCAGTTTTACGTATTAAAACTTTTTATGGCGGTGAATACTGGTGGGAAGCCCTCGCACCTCTGCGGTACATCACTTCTTACTTCTTACTTCTTACTTCTTATTTCTTCAGCAGGCTGGTGTGGCTGGCTACACATTGCCAGCGGCCTTCAGTGAATACCCAGGTGTCGGTGAATCGTCCGAAGTGGTCGTACGGCTTGCCGTGGTAGATTCCTTTGGTGTGGTAGATGCCGACGACCACGGCTGAGTCGGCGTACATGCTGACTTTCACGTCCTGAATCGTCACGCTGTCAGGCTTGAACTGAGGATCTTTGACGTCGGCGAGGAACTTGCTTTTATCGCTGACTTCACCATCGTATTCAGTGTTGACGAACTGGCTGCCGATCATGGAATCGAGTGCGCGAGCGTCGCGATTCACCTGAGCTTCGTTCCAGAGGTGCTCCATCACAAGAAGCTTGGTTTCCTGGGAGTTGTCTTTCGATCTCTGGGCAGCGGCCTGACCTATGGAAGCGATAGTCAGCAGCACGCAATAGCATGTAACACGAAGCATGAGCTTGCACGGCCGCGACATCCCCACGTGAGGCGGCGTTTGGGAAAGGATAACAACCGGGTGCGGGCGGAGGCTAGTGAAACGGGTGCGGGGGCGTTACGAACGTCATGGAACGCGAGATCTCGCGTAGAGGATTAGTTCGATAAGGAAGCGATCCAAACGCGCGATTATTGCGTCGCAAAAAACGCGACGCTTCGCGCGGATCCTTCACTGCGCAAAAAACGCTTGTTCAGGATGACAATCAAAACGCCCAGCGTAGTAACGTTGCGCCTACGGTGAAGCCTGCGCCTACTGAGGCCATTAGGACGAGACTTCCCTTCTTCAGCTTGCCATCTTCTATGGCTGTGTTCATGGCTAGCGGGATCGTTCCCGCAGTGGTGTTGCCGTAGCGCTCGATGTTGACGATCACGCTTTCGGGGCGCAGGCCTAGGCGCTCGGCGGTGGCGTTGATGATGCGCAGGTTGGCTTGATGCGGGATGAAGGCGTCGATATCAGCGCCTGTCAGGCCGTTGCGTTCGAGCAGCTTCAGGCAGGCTTCGGTTTGCTTGCGCACGGCGAACTTGAAGACTTGCTGGCCGTCCTGGTGGACGTAATGCATTTTCTTGTCGACGGTTTCCCGCGTGGACGGATTGAGGCTGCCGCCGCCGGGCATTTGCAGAAAGCATCCGCCGGAGCCGTCGATCTCGTTGATAAAATCGATCAGTCCTACGGAATCGTCTTCGGCGGGTTCGAGAATTACGGCGCCTGCTCCGTCGCCGAAGATTACGCAGGTGGCGCGGTCGGTGTAATCGATGATGGAAGACATTACGTCTGCGCCGATGACGAGGACTCGCTTGTGGGTGCCGCTGGCGATGAATTGCGCTCCCGTGTTCACGGCGAAGATGAAAGCGGAACAGGCGGCGGAGAGATCGAATCCCCAGACGCCTTGAGCGCCTAGTTTGTGCTGAACCAGGCACGCGGTCGAGGGGAAGAACATGTCGGGCGTGACCGTGCCAACGATGATGGCGTCGATGTCGCTGGCGGCGAGGCCGCGCTGGGCCAGCGCCTTCTTGGCGGCTTCGACTGCTAGATCGCTGGTGGCTACTCCTTTTTCAACGATGTGGCGCTCGTGAATGCCGACGCGAGCGAGAATCCAGTCGTTGGAAGTGTCGACCATTTTTTCGAGGTCGGCGTTGGTGAGCAGTTTGGGCGGCACATAGGTGCCGAGGGCGCTGATTTTAGCTCTGACGCGAACGGGAGTGGTCAATGAATGCTCCTGAATATTAAGACACAGTATTTTGCAGGATTGGGAGCAGAAAGTCTAACGCTGAAAGCTGGGCGCGGGGATTTGATCGGGGTCGATTTGCGATTGCAGCCAGGCGAGAGCATGTTCGAGCCATTCTGGATCTTCGGAAGCATCGATGTAGCGCTCGAAGCGGTATACGCCGGAATCCTTTGCCAGTTGCCGGAATTGATTGGTGATAGCCGTAGTTTTTAGAATTACGGCGGAGCGCTGAAGGCCGCTGTCTTTGAAGAGGCGCTGGCCGTCGAGGATGACGGCTCGAGCTTCGGGGCCGAGCGGCAGAAGATATCTCATGTCGACGATTACGCCGAAGGAACGACCTTTGCGAACGGCCAACGCTCTTTCGCTATCGCGGAGCCAGCGATGAAGTTCCTCCGCGTAGATGGTGCCGCTGAAAGTCAGGGTGAAGCCATGCACCTGTTTCGATTTTGGTACATGGCGCACTGAACTGGAGCAGTGCAGACAGCCGCTGCCGATCTTCTCCTCGAATTCTGCCTTCATTTCTATCGGCCGGATAAGGCTGAAGCTTTAGGGAAAACGGATGCGGCTGTCTGGCCAGTTCATGAAATGAAGCCGATGCGAATCAGGCGGCGCGGTAGGCTGATTCGTGTTGCATCCATTCACGAACAAAATTCGGGCAGGCTACCATGCCAAAATCACGGCCTTCGCCTCCCATGAGATAGCCGAGGGCAACACGATCCAGTTCGGCGAGATGGTTGAGGTTCAGCAGAGGCCATAGGCCGCAGTGGATGGCTGAGGCTACGAGTTGATCGAGATAGGTGAGATGTCCTTTAGAGAGACTGCCGGAAACGTAGATGGTGACGGTTGGGGCGACTGGTTTTGATGAAAGATTGCGCACGTCTCTGACCCTCGAATTTGGAATGAGTGAAGCTGTTATCCAGAGACGAAGGGAAATCGGGATTCTTGCGCAAAGAGTTGTAAAGAGTTGTCAAAGCCAGGCGGCGGGTTTGAGGAGTAAAGCTGCGGAGGGTGGAAAAAAATAAGCCAGGCACCGGGACCTCACTGCACACGCAAGAGCCCGTTACCGTTGCTTCCTTCCGGACCTGGCGGGGTTGGCGAGAGTACGTCGCGTGAGACCGATGCCTGACTGGAAAGATTTTATCACTATACTTCGGATTGTTCCCGGTGGTGGAACTGCCCGACGGTATCGAACCCGGCTGGAAAAATCTGGCGTAGGTCAACCATGTGTTACCTGATTGGCTGGACGGTGCCCTGAACTCGTCGACCTCTCAAAGCCCCTTCTTCAAAAAAGAGGCGGCTTGAGTTCAAGACCTCCCAGAAAGTATTAACCACTCAACGCCGAAACTATTCACAGCGTTTTTCGCATGCGACATACAGGTCGAAACACTCTCCTATGCAAGTACCAACGCCGTGGCAGGCAGCTCCGCAAGCCTGAAGCGCGGCCTCGCACTCCTGCAAGCATGTTTCTCCGTAGACCTTGGATGGAGCACGCAGGTAAGCCAGGGTGCCCGCCAAAAGAGCTAGCAGCACGAGTTTTCTTGCGATTTTATTTTGAGCGATACCCTTCATAGTCCTCTCCTTTATATCCAACCATTACGGTCAGAACTTGTTTTCGATCCCGATAGCAATCACCGTAACGCAGCCATTACCTGTTCCTCGCGGTCCGCGGCTAGCTTGCCGACCCAAGCCTTTTGGACTTTTCCCCGCGCATCCACGATGAGCAAGGTCGGCGTACCCGCGACATCAATCTCGCCAAGAGAGCTTTGGAGAACATTCGGCAGGGGTACTCCCAGCCCCGTCAGATACGCTCGGCTGGAGTCAATCGGCTGGGGCAACACTGCCCAGGCCGGAACGCCGTGGCTGCTGGCATCGGTCAAGAGTCTCTTGTAAAAGGGTGCGCTCTCGCTGCAGAAATGGCATGTCGTGCTCAGCGCCAGAACGAGGGTGCGGTCAGCTTTCGACCAATCAACTCCAGCAAGCGTTACTCTTGCCCCAATTGCGGGCTCCCCGTTGTGTGCATTGCCGCGAGTACTCAACAGTCTCTGAGCGGCCAATGCTACTACCATAATGAAGGCGCAAAGAATCGCGATGTTGGTTGCGACCTCCACGCGTTTCGCCCATGAATTCATACGACTAATCTCCGCAATAGAAACTTTTTCTCGTGGCCAAACTATGAGGTCCGTAAATTAAAAGAAAAACTTAACTTACTATCCACCCGAAGCCCGGCGCGCTGACGCAGAGCATTACTTATTTACGAAAACGGAACAGGCAGGCGCGCTTCGGGCGAATCCTGAGGCCCGTGCGAGAATGCTCACGCCTCGAAGGAATGGCCTGTTACAAAACCCGAATCGCATGAGCCGCCGAGCCTGCGAAGGAAAATGAGGCAACATGACGCTGTGCCAGCTCGAAGAAAAGCCGCTCGAGCTACACGTGACTTTCGGTGCAAGAAATGTGCAGGAAAGCCTTCCCTTATTGGGGGAACTTGGCGAACAATAGAGTAGATCCAGCCCTATGCCGCAATCTGACGCACAATCCGGCGTGATTCCTGTTCCGCAGGCAATCCATAAATACTTTGAGCTTTCGCTGTATTTGCTTGTGCTGATGGGATTTGGCGCTTTAGCCAGCACGGGCGGACTGGGATTGCCGGCGATCCTGCTAACCGGCATAGCGCTGGCGCTGCGCGGATACTTGCTGGCGGAGCGGCGGCGGATTGTGATCTCGGAGCGTTGGACCGCGCCGTTGACCATCGCTTATTTCGTTTTCTACGGCGTGGACTACTTTTTGCTTTCCCGAAGTTTTCTGACTGCGACCGTGCACTTGGTACTGTTCGCCGTGGTGGTGCGGTCGTTTTCGCTGCGTCGTGATCGCGACCACACGATGCTGGCAATTTTGGCGTTCCTGATGGTGCTGGCCTCGGCTGTGTTGACGGTGGATAGCGTCTTCCTGATTTTCTTTGCGGGATTCATGTTGACCGCGGTGGCAACATTCATCCTGATGGAAATGCAGAGGTCGGGGCGAGCCGCGCGCTTTCAGGCGCGACACTCGAGCGACGCGCATGAACACCGGCACCTGGCTTTCTCGCTGGCGCGAGTTACTCCGGTTTTAGTGGTCATGATATTGGCTGGCGCTACGGCGGTATTTTTTCTTATGCCTCGCGTGTCGGCGGGCTATTTGGGCGGCTACTCGTTTGGCACGGATTTTTCTACCGGCTTCGGCGATCGCGTGCAGTTGGGGCGAATCGGGCAGATTCAACAGTCGAACTCGGTAGTGATGCACATTCAGATTGATGGCGACCCGCATGGCCGGTACGCGCTGCATTGGCGCGGCGTGGCATTGACAAACTTTAATGGCAGGGAGTGGTCGAGCGCGCCTGAACAATCCCGGTTGCTGCAGGATGGGTATGGGGGGTTCCCGGTCGCGCCTCAAGCGGCTCCCGGAAAATCGACTCATTTGATTCATTACCGCGTGTTGATGGAGCCGATTGGAACGAACGTTTTTTTTCTCGCTCCGTGGGCGAGGCGCGTGAGCGGGGCCTACCGTTCGGTGAACACTGATGCAGGTGGAGCGTTGTTCGATCTTGATGGCGAGCGTGCCGTGAGTTTATATGAGGCGGATTCTGATATCTCGACGCCTTCGCCCGAGCAGCTTCGCGCGGCGGGAGATTATCTTCCGCGATTTGCTCCAATTTATCTGCAAGTGCCTCTTGCGCTCGATCCGCGAATTCCGCAGCTGGCGGCGCAGGCTTCGGGCTCGGCTTCCAACAGCTACGATAAGGCGGTCGCGATCGAACAATATTTGAAGACGTATTACGGATACACGCTGCAATTGCCGAGTGCGCCGGTTGCCGATCCACTGGCGAACTTTCTTTTCGAGCGCAAGCAAGGGCACTGCGAGTACTTCGCTTCTTCGATGGCGGTAATGCTGCGGACGCTGCGCATTCCCTCGCGCGTGGTCAACGGTTTCACAAGCGATGAATTCAATGATGTCACGGGCAATTACGTGGTCCGCGCCAGGAATGCGCACGCCTGGGTGGAAGCGTATTTCCCAAACTATGGCTGGGTCACGTTCGATCCCACGCCCGGCGGCACGAACGGGTCGCCGGAAGGATGGGGCCGCGTGATGCTCTATCTGGACGCTGCGTCTTCGTTCTGGCGGGAGTGGGTGGTCAGCTATGACTCGTCGCACCAGTCGATTCTAGGGCGGACGGTGCTGAGCGGGACGCGAAGTTCATTTGAGCGCGTGCGAATGTGGGCCCGTCTGCGGTACGCGCGGATGTTGAATTGGGCGCGAAGAAATCAGCGGGGTGCGGAGCAGGCTCCGGGAAGATGGTTCGGAGGCGTTGCGCTACTTATTCTTCTCTTGCTGGGGTTGGGCAATGCTGGGCGGATTGCACGGATGATTCGCACGAGGAGGCTGAGTGCGCATCCGGAGCGATCGCCGGATCAGGCTGCCGCGATGTGGTACGAGCGAATGGCGCGGTTTCTGGCTCGGCGCGGAACGCAAAAGTCCGCAAACCAGACGGCGCAGGAATTTGTGCGGGTCATCCCGGATGAGCGGTTGCGAAAACGGGTTTCGCGGTTCACCGATGCATACGAATCGGCGCGGTTTGGAAATTCCGCAGACGACGCGGTGCAGTTGCCGGAGTTGTATGACGACGTGGAAGCGGCGGCGAAGAAGTAGATCTGGAGCACTCGTGGCACGGATGCGCTGTGCCGGCTGTCATCGCGAGCGAAGTAAGGGATCTTAGTGATTGCCTGCGACGTCACGACGGGTAGTGCATGCAAGAACCAAGATCCCTCGCGTTGCTCGGGATGACAAGAGTGTCGGGATGACACGCGTGTTCCGTTCCGGATCTGACCGCGCGATTTAAATGATCCCTATCGTTAGTGGAAATGCCAGACTACGCCGCCGCCTACGAAGTAATTGTGTTGGCGGCTCTTGCCTGTATCGGCCAATGGGAAATTCGGCTCACCCGACCAGAAGTCGCGTACCTCGCCGCGAATACTGAAGCGGCGCCAGACTTTCACATCCAGGCCGAATCCGCCCTGGAGTACGCCAGATGTCGAGGAAGTGCCAGGATTGGGACCGTAGTAATTAAGATTGCTGCTTTCGCTGAAGTGGGCGAAGCCGCCGCCGATGCTGACCCAGGGCGAGACTGCAGTCTCTGGGAAGAAATTCACGCGAACTGAGGGAGCAACGAAGATCTGCTTATAACTCTTCGGAACAACGTCGCCGCCGGAGTTAAGTTTCTCATCAAGATTGAATGCCGCGGGCACTTCGCCTGAAATGCCGAAGATGGGCGTCGCGAAAAGATGGCGCGCATAATCTACTTCGAAGGTGAGCCCGTTACCAGAGCGAACAAAAGGATTGATGGCTGGCGCATTCGGGCCCTGAATGCCCTGGTCGCTGATGAAGATGCGGCCAATCATACCGGTCAGTTCGTTTTTCTCATCCTGGGCTAAGTGCATGTCATCCTGGGCCGACGCGCAGGCGCCGAGAATGGACATGGTCACTGCCATGACTGCGATAACGGCATGTTTCCCAGACATTTCCCCTCCAGGATGCGGGACTCACATTTGTTTCGGTAACGCCTAGGGTAGCACGCAAGGATAAGGTTTTCTTCCACAGGTACTATCTTTTGTGGTGCCGAGGGTCAAGCAGCGGTTCAGGTGCGCTGGTAGGGCGGGATCTGATCCGGGGAATGCGGCTTGAGAATGTTAGAATAGTGAGATTACATGCCGTCGAAAACCCTCACAGTTCCCCGTTCCAGCGAAAAAGCGACTGACTCCGTCTCGGAAGACCGGACTCGAGAAACTCGTCCGCAGAGAGTGGGCTTCGTCAGCCTGGGGTGCCCTAAAAATCTGGTCGACAGCGAAGTGATGATGGGCATTCTGGCGCGCGCAGGGGCCGAACTCTCGCCTCGCGCCGAAGACGCTGACGTGATCGTGGTGAATACCTGTTCGTTCATCGAGAGCGCACAGCAGGAATCGGTCAATTCGATTCTCGAAATGGCTGGGCACAAAACTTCAGGGCGGGCGAAGAAGTTGATCGTGGCTGGCTGCTTGGTGGAGCGCTATCGCGACGAAATCCGCAAGCGCATTCCTGAAGTGGACGCTGTGGTGGGAACGGGGGAATTGCAGAATATTTTGGTGGCGGCGGGCATTGCGGCTCCGCTGCAGGTTGCTGCGGCGAATCTGGATTCTCCGTTTGTGGTGTTGCCTTCGCGCGCCGAGGGCGATGCGCGGGCGGCGCAGGGACGATTCTCGCGCGGGCAATGGGATGGCGCGATTGCGGATCTTCCCAACTACTTGTACGACGATGAAACTCCGCGCGTGCTGGCTACGCCGAAGTCGACGGCCTACATCAAGATCGCTGAGGGCTGCGATCATCCTTGTACGTTTTGTATTATCCCGCAGTTGCGCGGGCAATTTCGTTCGCGGCGCTTTGAGTCGGTGATTGCGGAGGCTGAGCGGTTGGCACAAGTTGGCGTGCGCGAGATCACTCTGATCGGGCAAGACACAACTTGCTACGGCGAAGATTTCGGACTGAAGGATGGCCTGGCGCTGCTGATTGAGAAGCTGGCAAAGATCGAAGACTTGCGATGGGTTCGATTTTTGTATGCGTATCCCAACAAGATTACGGGCAAGTTGCTGGAGACGATTGCATCGTCGGAGAAGATTTGTTCTTACATGGATGTGCCGCTGCAGCATGCGTCGGCGGCGGTGCTGAAGCGCATGAAGCGCGGCGGCGGAGCGGATGTTTTTCTGCGGTCGCTTGAGAGGATGCGGCGCACGATTCCTGGACTGACTTTGCGTACGTCGTTTATTGTCGGCTTTCCGGGCGAAAGCGAGAAGGAATTTGAAGAGCTGTGCGAATTTGTCCGCGAAGCTCAGTTTGACTGGATGGGAACTTTTTCCTATTCCGATCAGGATGGGGCGGATGCATATGGATTGGACGGGAAAGTTTCGGTGCGCGAGATCGAGCGGCGGAGAAAGCATCTGATGGGAATTCAGCGGCAGATCAGCAAGAAGAAAAAGAAGGCGCTCGTCGGACAAGAGTTTGATCTGTTGCTCGAGGGAACGTCGGAAGAAACCGATCTGCTGATGGAGGGCCGCACTTCGATGCATGCACCCGAGATCGACGGTAAAGTTTTTGTGAATGAGTTTCCGGAAGACACCGAGCCGCAGCCGGGCGAGTTTTACCGTTGCCAGATCACGGAAGCGCACGATTACGATCTGGTGGTGAAGATTCTGTAGCGGTTCGTTTTATATTCAAAAGTTTGGCCGGCAAGAACCTGGAACATTTCCCGCCATGGCACGCAAGCGCACTCTGAAACTTCGCTGCCCGATCTGCAAGAAAACCGTGAAGAGCGGTGACCCGGAGTTCCCTTTCTGCAGCGACCGCTGCCGCACTATTGATCTAGGTAAATGGGCGAGCGGAGGTTATGTGATTCCGTCGCCGGTCACGGACGCGGATGAGCAGATTCGAGAGACTACGCCGGAAGACACGGACGAGGAATTGTGAAGACGCTCGAGCGAACTCCGTCGTGGGCAACGATCGTCGCCACGTTTTTCGGAATCGGGCGATTGCGGCCCGGGCCCGGCAGCTGGGCATCGGCGGTAACGGTGTTGTTGTGGGCGGCGCTGGCGTATGTTCTCGCGACTTCGCTCCGGACGCCGTTGGCAATCGCGTTGGCGCTGGTGGTCACGCTGATCGGCATCCCCGCTGCCACTCGGGTTGCGCGAGGTTCGGAAATAAAAGATCCGCAGTTCGTGGTGATCGATGAGGTTGCGGGTCAACTGGTCGCTCTGATTGCCGTGCCGCTTACTTGGAAATCTTTTCTGGCGGGCTTTATACTTTTTAGAGCCTTCGATATCGTAAAGCCGCCTCCGGTGCGACAATTGGAGGCGCTTCCAGAAGGTAGCGGGATTGTGCTGGACGACGTCGCCGCGGGTCTTTGCGCGCTGGGAGGTATGCACCTCTTATTGCACTTTAATGTTCTAAGATAGGGTCTTCTGAGATAGGCCTTCAAAAGTAGTGTGAGTATTTCCTCATGGGATTTTCCGATCGTATCCTCGGTAAGAAAAGCACGAATGGCGGACCGCACATCGAGTCTGTGTCGCCGGTGTTGGCGTTGGCAGGCGGCGAAGTGCGCATTGCGGGTTCGGGATTGCGGCCGCCGCAGTATCAGCGCCCGCGCGTGCAGTTCGGCGACGTAGAGGGCGGCGTCGTCATCAGCTCGGATGCCTTTCTCGTCGCTCGTGTTCCTGAGGGAGCGACTTCGGGCCCCGTGGTTGTGGCCGCCGAGGGGCATATCAGCAATGCGCACACGGTCAAGGTCGCGGTGCCTATTGCCGAGAGTTTGCATCCTGTTACGAACCCGGCGCTCGATGCGCAAGGCAATATCTACGCGACTTTTTCAGGATCGCGCGGGCAGAAAGTTCCGGTTGCGATCTTCAAGATCGATACCAATTATGTTGTGAAGCCGTTCGTCATGGAGATGATGAACGCGACCGCGATCGCTTTCGACCGGCAGGGACAGATGTACGTTTCTTCCCGCCACGACGGCGCTGTATATCGCGTGGCGCAGAACGGAAGCATGACTACGTACGCCGAGGGCATGGGCGTGGCCACGGGCATGGCTTTTGACCGGAATCAGAATCTCTACGTGGGCGACCGTAGCGGCACGATTTTTAAAATTGGCCGCGACCAGCAGATGTTTGTGTTCGCCACGCTGGAGCCGAGCGTTTCGGCATACCATCTGGCCTTCGGTCCGCAGGGAGATTTATTTGTGACCGGGCCGACCACCTCGAGTTTTGACTGCGTGCACAGAATCGATCCGCAGGGGACGGTACACACATTCTTCCGCGGCCTGGGACGCCCGCAGGGCTTGGCTTTCGACTCGCTGGGCAATCTGTATGTGGCGGCATCGCTCTCTGGCCGGCGCGGCATTGTGAAGATCACGCCGGAAGGCAAAGCTAGCCTGGAAGTTGCAGGCCATGGCCTGGTTGGACTAGCTTTTGCGCCGGGACGAAGCGTGATTCTTGCCACTACGGACGCGGTGCATCATCTTTCGTGGAATAATGCCGGGCTGCCGCTGCTGCCGGAATAGCTGAAGCCAGTTCTCGGTTCTCAGTTCTCAGAAAAAACCTAACCTTTAAGGCTGAGAACTGAGTACCGAGAACTGAGAACTGCCTTTATCATTTACACTTCTAGCCGTGGACGCTGAGATCATTGCGGTTGGCTCCGAGTTGCTGACGCCCTTCCGTACAGATACGAATTCCCTCTATCTCACCGAGCAGATCAATCAACTAGGCGTGGAGGTGGTTTACAAGTGCGTGGTCGGCGACGATCTCAAGCGACTCGTCGCGGCCGCTCAGCATGCGCTGTTTCGCTCGGAGATCGTGATTTTCAGCGGCGGCCTCGGTCCCACCGAAGACGACCTTACCCGTGAAGCCGTTGCCGAAGCTCTGGGTCTTCCGTTGCATCGGGATGAAGAAATTCTGGCCGGGATTGAGCGGCGATTCGCCGCGCGCGGCTGGAAAATGTCTGCGAACAATGCCAAGCAGGCTGATGTGCTCGAGGGCGCGGTGGTGCTTCCTAATCCGAATGGCACTGCGCCGGGACAGTGGCTGAGCGGCAAGTTCGATGGACGCGAGCGCATTGTCATCCTGCTGCCCGGGCCTCCGCACGAGTTGAAGGGTTTGTTCGAGGCGGAATGCCGCGAGCGGCTGCGCGCGAAGTTGCCACCGGCATTTTTGGCGACTCGCGTATTAAAGGTAGCGATGCTCGGCGAATCTCATGTAGATGCCCGAGTGGCTCCCATCTACAAGCGCTTTGCCGATGTGCAGACCACTATTCTGGCGGGAGCGGGAGAGATCCAACTGCATTTCAAATCACGCGCCGAGACCATGGAGGCCGCGCAGGCGCGCGTGGACGAAGCGGCCGACGCGGTCGAGGAAGAACTCGACGATACGGTGTACTCGCGGAATGGCGAGTCGCTCGAGCAAATCGTTGGCTACTGGCTGCAGATGCGTAACGCCACGCTGGCCGTCGCGGAATCATGCACGGGCGGTCTGCTTGGCGAACGCATTACTTCGATCGGCGGCAGTTCGCGTTATTTTGCCGGCGGCGCGATCGTCTATGCGGATGCGGTCAAGACTGAACTTGCGGGAGTGCCCGCCGACATGATCGAACGTCACGGCGCGGTGAGCCGCGAAGTGGCGGCGGCGCTGGCAGAGGGCATCCGCTACCGCTGCGAGGCTACACTCGGCATCGGAATCACGGGTGTTGCCGGGCCAAGCGGAGGAACGCCGGAGAAGCCTGTGGGATTGGTATTTCACGCCTTAGCCAGCGCTGGTGGGACGGAAGTGATTGAGCGGAACTTCCCCGGCGACCGCAAACGCATTCGCTGGTTCGCAACGACATTGGCGCTCGATATGGTGCGCAAGAAGTTGATGTGAAGAGAAGCTCTTAGCTCTTGGCTCTTGGCTCTTGGCTCTTAGCTTGGAGTTCCGCCGCTCAACGATTCAAGCTAAAGGCTAAGAGCTAAGAGCTTCCTATGCGCCTTTTCGTTGCCCTCGACATCGACGATGTTATCCGCAGTCGAATCGCCCGCTTTCTCGACGGCGTGCGCGAATTTGCTCCGGATGCCCGTTGGGCGCGCTCCGAATCGCTGCACGTGACTTTGAAATTCATCGGTGAAAAGCCCGGGGAAGACGTCGACAAGATCAGGCATGCTCTGGAAACGATTGCTGCTGAAAGTTTCGCAATGAACTTCCGCGGTTACGGATTCTTTCCAACCGCGCGATCACCGAGGGTGTTCTGGATCGGTATTGAGGGAGGGTTAGCGCTTCCTGCTCTGGCTTCGATAGTGGATGACAGGCTGGCATCGCTCGACATTCCGAAAGAGGAGTATGCTTTTACACCGCACCTTACGCTGGCGCGAGGCGGCAGTTCGGGATCGCCACGCTCGCAGAAAGCGGATCGCCCGAACCGCAAGTTTCAGCACCTGCAAGAAAAACTGTCGGCTTTTCCCCCGCCGGAGTTTGGTACCATGACCGTCCGCGAGTTTTTTCTTTATCAGAGCCAGCTTTCTGCCGGCGGCTCAAAATACACGAAGCTTGCGGAATTTGCTCTGCGTTAGCCCAGCACGCACTTGTCGACACTCATCATCATCGCCGCATCAAGCTACCTGCTGGGTTCGATTCCCTTTGGATATCTGCTGGTACGCATCTTCCGCGGTGAGGACGTACGCCAAAGCGGCAGCGGAAATATCGGAGCGACGAATGTCTCCCGCACATCGCCAGTGCTCGGAATCATGACGCTGTTGCTCGATGCCCTCAAGGGAGCGATCGCCGCGCTCTTGTCCTATTTTTTATGGATTCGGATGGGGCTTCGAACGGGGAGTATCGACGTTCTACCTTTTGTGCCCATGTCCTTAGCCGCCTTATTCGCGGTGCTGGGTCATATATTTCCGGTGTGGTTGAAATTTCACGGAGGCAAGGGGGTCGCAACGGCGTTGGGGTCATTCGCTATAGTCGCTCCTACATCGGTGTTAATTGCTGCTGCAATTTTTATCGGAGTCGTAATTATTTTTCGCTATGTATCGCTGGGCTCGATTCTAGCTGTCGCCTCATTTCCATTTCTCGCTTTCGAATTGTATCCGTGGGCTCACACAGCTCTGATCCTGGCGGTGATTACCACCACTTCCCTGCTCATCGTCGTTAAGCATCACGAGAACATCCGCCGCATATTGGCGGGCACGGAAAACCGCGTGGGAGCGAAGCACGCATGAGCAACATTGCGATCATCGGCGCGGGGGCATGGGGCACGGCGCTGTCGATTGTTCTCGGACGCAAGGAAACTCACCAGGTGCGGCTGTGGGCGCACGAGAAAGAAGTTTGCGAATCGATCGCTCAGCAGCAGCGCGTGAATGAAAAGTTTCTTCCCGGCCAGACCATTCCGGCATGCGTAACGCCCTGCAATGATCTTGCGGAGGCGCTTGAGGGAAGCACGATTGTGGTGAGCGTGATGCCCTCGCAACATTGCCGCCGCCTGTTTGAGCGCATGCGGCCGCACCTGCACGCTGAGACCCTGATCGTGAGCGCAACCAAGGGCCTGGAAGAAAATTCCCTGCTGCGCATGACCGAGGTGATTGCGCAGGTTTGCAACCGCGATGACAGGCCGGCGCTGCGGATTGGCGCGCTTAGCGGTCCCTCGTTCGCTCTGGAGGCGGCGCGCGGCGATCCAACGGCAATCGCCGTCGCCTCACAAGATAAAGAACTCGCGCGCACAGTGCAGCAGGAATTCAGTCATGCCAGCTTTCGTATTTATACCAATGAAGATCCTGTGGGCGTGGAACTTGGCGGAGCACTGAAAAATACAATTGCAATCGCCGCCGGGGTCAGCGCGGGTCTCGGGTTCGGGCACAATTCTGTGGCGGCACTCATCACGCGCGGTTTGGCGGAGATGACGCGACTAGTCGTGGCTTGCGGCGGCAGAGCCGAAACTATGGCGGGCCTCGCCGGCCTGGGCGATCTTGTGCTCACCTGCACGGGCGGCCTTTCGCGCAATCGCAGCGTGGGGGTCGAGCTTGGCCGTGGACGAAAGCTCCCGGAAATTCTCGCTGGGATGCATGGCACGGTCGCGGAAGGAATTTTCACTACCGCGGCGGCGGTTGGTCTGGCACGCGCGCGCGGCGTCGAAATGCCAATCACCGAACAAATGCACGCCATTCTGCACGAGGGCAAAGCTCCTCGCGAAGCGATCTACGAACTGATGACTCGCAGCAGCAAAAGCGAAGCGCTCAGGACATAAGCCGCACACACCGCCAACTGGCGTCAAGTGTGGTTTCATTGCCAAACCCGCGCCAGACGCCCATTTTCGCTGGTACTTTCGTAACGGTGAAGCTCACGGTTTTCCCCTCTCAGCACTCCTCGCCCCATTAGAATTCTATAGATACCTGTGAACTCTGCCGCCACTTCGATCGACGGCCCCCCCGAAACGAACCAGAGGAGCGATTTGCCTGCCAAGGCCCTCAATCCGGCGCGCGTGCCCATTTTGTATGTAATCCTCGGCGTGCTGCTCGTGATCAGCATCGTCCCCATGTATTTCTACTCCTCGGAAGTGGAAAAAATTAATCGGGACCGGCTGAAGACCAACGAAATGCTGCTGCAGAACACGGTGACGCGGTCGTTGTCCGATGATCTTTCGCAGCATGAACATTCTCTGCGGATGATGTTGGCCAATCTTTCCTCGGCGATTCAAGTTGCGAGCGGCGGCGACATTGGCGGAAAAAACATTCAGGCGCCGGAGTTGCGTGCCCTGCTGGAAAATTTTGTTTCTTCCTCCGATGAACTGGCTTATGCGACTCTGCTCAACTCCGAAGCGAAGGGCGTTTCCGCTGGACGAATCGCTCCGGATGCCTTTCTGCAGCGGGAGTTGCAATACGCTTTTGACGCAGCCCGCGATGGCCGCGCCTACAACGGGCAGGCGCTTCAGGTAGAGGATGGAAAGAACGCGAGGACAGTTGTACTGGTAAGCAGTCCTGTAAGTTACGGTGGACGGTTTTTGGGGATGGTGGGCGCGGTCGTAGACTTGCGATTTCTGATTCAACGGCTTCAGGAAGCAACGCGCGGCGGCCTGACTCCATATGTTGTCGATGCCCAGGGGCGACTGGTGGCCGCCGGCACTCCGCAATATGTGACTGGACAGGACATGAAGAACCTTGAGATCGTCCGCAACTTTGTGGACGAATCGAATAAGGCACAAGTCGCCGCCACGAAAGAGTTCGCCGTGCAGGAAGGCAAGAACAATGTTGAGATGCTCGGCACCTACAGCCCGGTGACCGCGCTGGATTGGGCGGTCGTGGTGCAGAAGCCGCAGTTGGAGGCTTACCGAGATGTCGCCGAAATGCAGAGCAAAGCGCGCCTGCTGGCGCTGCTGGCTGTTCTGCTGAGCATTGGGGTAAGCATCTTCGCGGCGCGTAGAATCACAAATCCCTTGCAAATCCTTACTCAATCCAGCCGCGCTTTGGCACGCGGCGACTTTTCGCAGCGGGTTCACCTCGCCAGCCACACTGAAATCGGCGAGTTGGCTGAGACTTTTAATGCTATGTCGAAGGATCTTGAACAGTTCGTTGAGGATTTGAAGCGGGCCGCCGACGAGAATCGCGCTCTGTTTCTTGGCTCCATTCAGATGCTGGCTGGCGCCGTCGACGAGAAGGATCCCTATACTCGCGGCCACTCTGACCGTGTAACGCGCTACTCGCTCCTGATCGGCAAAGAACTGAACTTGCCACCTGATTTTATGGAGACGCTGCAGATTTCCGCGCAACTCCACGACGTGGGCAAGATCGGCATCGAAGATCGCATCCTCAAAAAGCCGGGCTCGCTGACTGCGGAAGAATTTGAGGTGATGAAAACTCATACCACAAAGGGCGCTAATATCCTGAGGCCGGTAGTTCAGCTTGCAGAAATGCTGCCCGGTATTGAACTTCATCACGAAGCTCTCGACGGGCGTGGCTATCCTTACGGTCTTCAAGGCGATCAAATTCCTCTGCTGGCGCGCGTCATCGCGGTAGCCGACACTTTCGATGCTCTCACCACGAATCGTCCTTATCAACACGCATACCCTCCGGAAGAAGCGTTGAAAATCATTCGCAATCTCGCCGGAAAACGCCTTGATCCCGAGCCGGTTGCGGCGCTGGTGGCGGCTTACGGACGAGGCGAGATTCGCATTCAGCGCAGCATCGCGATCAAACGCCCGGTGGCGCCGGATGCAGCTGTCAGCGGAAATGTTGAAGTCCCCCTGCCTACACCCATTCCGACAGCGCAGGCGGCTGAAGCCGGCGGGCTGGAAAGAACGCGCGTCTAGCTCCCAGTACCCAGTACCGAGTACCGAGCAACACCTTCCTGCCCACCATCTCGCGAGTCCTCGCTCCTGGATTTTCTAGGTACTAGGTACTAGGTACTCGATACTGACATTCGACCGCTATAATCAAGCAGGACCCTCATGATTCAAACTCTGTTCGGCAGTACCGAAGAAAAGAAAACTGGACTCTTCGAGCGCATGAAGCAGGCGGTCACGCGCACGCGGGAGAACCTTGCCGAACGCATTGAAGAAGTCGTTTCTTTCGGCAAGGAAATCGACCGGAACACGCTCGACGATCTGGAAGCCACGCTGATCAGCGCCGACCTCGGCTCCACGACCACACAGGAAGTGCTCGGCAAGCTGCGCGACAAGGCTGATCGCAAACAGATCAAGGATGTGCAGGAGTTGAAGCGGCTGCTGAAAGAAGAGTTGCTGGCCATTTTGAATGCAGCGAATACGACCCCCGTTCAACGAGTATCTGGAACGCCCGAAGTAATTCTGGTGGTCGGGGTCAACGGAACCGGCAAGACGACAACCATTGGCAAGCTGTCGCAGGTATTTCGCGCGCAGGGCAAGAGTGTGCTGCTGTGCGCGGCCGATACTTTCCGCGCGGCTGCCATTGATCAACTCGAAATCTGGGGAAAGCGTACGGGCACGGAAGTCATCAAGACCAAGCCCGGCGGAGATCCCTCGGCCGTGCTGTTCGACGCGCTGCAAGCCGCAACCGCGCGCAAGACAGACTACGTGATCGTTGACACTGCCGGCCGACTTCACACGAAAACCAGCCTTATGTCAGAGCTGGACAAAATGCGCCGCACGGCCCAGCGCATTATTCCCGGAGCTCCGCACGAAACTTTGCTGGTGATGGACGCCACTACCGGACAAAATGGATTGCAACAGGCGCGCCAGTTCACGCAATCGGCAGGCGTTACCGGCATCGTGCTCAGCAAGCTTGACGGTACTGCAAAAGGCGGAGTAGTCGTCGCCATCTCGCGCGAACTGGGACTCCCCGTGCGCTTCGTCGGCGTGGGAGAGAAGGTGGGCGATCTGCTGCCGTTCGACCCGAAAGAGTTTGTAGATTCGCTGTTTGAATAGAGGCCTTTCACCACGGAGGCACGGAGTCACGGAGAAACCCTTAGGCAGTTGGTCTTCTCCGTGCCTCCGTGGTGGATTTGATTTTTCCGTTAGGATGCCAGACGCCGCCACTGACGAGCAGTTCCTGCGCCGGGCGCTTGATCTAGCGCTCCAAGGCATCGGATTGGCTTCACCAAATCCGTATGTCGGCGCTGTGATTGTCGACGCACACGAAAACGTCGTGGGCACTGGCGTTTATACCTACGATGGCGTGAAGCATGCAGAAGTGCGCGCGCTCGAGCAAGCTGGCGAGAAAGCTCGCGGGGGCACGCTCTACATCAATCTCGAACCACACTCGCATCAGGGACGCACGCCTCCATGCACCGACGCATTGATCGCTGCCGGAATTCGCCGCGTTGTCGCTTCGATGCCCGATCCGAATCCAAAAGTAAGTGGGCGAGGCTTTGAGAAATTGCGTGCCGCCGGCGTTCAGGTGGAAGTTGGAGGACTGGAGGCCGAAGCCCGTCGTTTGAACGAGGCTTTCGCTCGCTATGTTTGCCACGGCATCCCGCTAGTGACGCTGAAGTCTGCGATGACGCTCGATGGCAGGATCGCACCGCCTCCAGCAGTCGGTTTGAACCGCGTGGTGGGAACTCCTCCCGGCGGATGGATTACTGGCGAGGACGCCCGCGCACACGTCCATCAACAGCGGCATCGGAGCGACGCCATCATGGTTGGTGCAGGAACGATCCTCGCCGACGATCCGCTGCTCACCGATCGCAGTGGCAATTCGCGGCGGCGTCCGTTGTTGCGCGTGATCCTGGACTCGCATCTCCGACTGCCCTCGGACTCGCGCGTAGTGTTGAGCGCCGCGAATGACGTGCTGGTGTTCTATTCCTCAGCGGATGAAAAGAAAAAGAGAGAATTGGAAGCGCGCGGCACTCGAGTGGAGCAGCTTCCATCGTCAGCACCGGACGGCCGCCCTGATATTCACGCAATCTTACGCCGCCTGGGAGAACTTGAAATCACCAGCGTGATGATCGAAGGCGGATCGACCGTGAATGGAACGGTGCTCGCATCCGGGGCAGTCGACAAAGTTTTCCTGTATTACGCGCCGAAGATCATGGCGCGCGAGGGATCGGTTCCCTTCGCCTCAGGCGCCGGCTTCCGCGAATTGGAGAAGTCTTTGCAAATTGAGCATGTTCAGTTGCATCGCTTCGGAGACGACTTTGCCGTGGAAGGATATCTGCGCAATCCGTACGAAGAGTGAAGGTCTGGACCACGGACTAACCTGCGCTTGGCACTTGACCAACGGCTAATTGGGTAGCCGGCGGTTTTGAATTTAATGACTCCGCAAAAGGAGGAACCATCGAAGGCTGACGGTGAGCATCAACACGATGCCAGCAATGTTAAGGAAGCGGCTCACCAATTTGGAACGGCTAGATTGTATCCCCCATGGTATAGCCGCAACCCAACAAATCAGGGCTAGGATATTCATGGCCAAGGTTAATCTCAAGCGACTGCCTCCTGCGTCTTGCGCTCTAATAGTCCCACCAATTCCCGTAAACTCCAAATGAGATCCGTTTGGCCCGCCTTTGCTAATTGTGGCTCTGCTCCATTGTAGGTTTATGATGTTAGGTTGCAAATCGAGGCCATAATGTTTACCGGCATCATTGAAGAAGTTGGTCGTGTCGCTCGCATCGAACAACGCGGTGAGAATCGCCGCATCACCATTGCAGCTAAGAACGCGCCGAAGGAACTGAAAGCGGGCGACAGCGCCTCTGTAAGCGGAGTCTGCCTGACTGCGCTCGACATCAAATCAGGCTCCTTCAGCGCAAACCTGGCACCCGAAACCTGGGCGTTAACGTCGTTCTCGCGCATACACGAGGGCGCGCTGGTGAACCTGGAACTGCCGATGAAAGCCGATGGCCGCTTTGGCGGACACATCGTGCAAGGCCATGTGGATGGCGTGGGCAAGCTCATCACACTTGAGCGCATCGCCGACTCCGAAAACTTCTGGCTGCGCATCGAACTGCCCCGCGATGTGAAGAAGTACACCGTCTACAAGGGTTCGCTCTGCATCGAGGGCATCAGCCTCACCGTGGCAAAGCTTGAAGATGGAATCTGCACCGTCGCCATCATTCCCCACACCGTAGAGATGACGAATCTCAACTCGCTCAAGCCGGGCAATCCCGTGAATCTCGAGGCCGATCTGATCGCGAAGTATGTCGAGAAGATGATGACGCGGGAAGCGGCCGAAAGTACGCTCACCGTGGAAGAGTTGGTGCGGCAAGGGTTTTAAGAGCAGTGGTCAGTGGTCAGTGGATTAGGCTTCATCTGACGGGGCGTGACTTCATGAATCTGCAGAGCGGCAAAGCCGCGGACTCTTCGCGACCACTCTCTGCACGCGATGCCGGCCTTTGCGCCGATTGCATCCATGCCCGGCAAATTACATCCGACCGCGCATCAACGTTTCTGCAGTGCCAATTCTCGTTCACCGATCCGCGGTTTCCGAAATATCCGCGACTCCCGGTCCTCGCATGCAACGGCTACAAGCAGCAAGCGGGGGCTGGGTTAACCGACGACTGACCACTGATCACCGACCACCGCCTTTAACACGTTTCGATTTTCAGTTCGTCGAGTTCCAGAAATTCCTGCACAATAGTTTCCGTGGATTTTTCCATCTCCGCATACGTTCCGAAGAAAATCGCCTTCCCTTCGTACAAGAAAACTATCCGATCCGCCAGTTTCTTGGCGAGACGCATGTCGTGCGTGACTACGATGCTGGTCAGATTCAGTTGCAGTTTGAGACGCCCGATAAGATCGCCGAGCAGTTGCGCCATCAGCGGATCGACCATCGTAGTCGGTTCGTCGTAGAGAACGCATTCCGGCCGCGCCGCCAGAGCCCGCGCAATCGCCACCGAGCGCTTCATTCCTGTCGACAAGTCCGACGGGAGCAAATCGCGCATTTCCTGCACTCCGACCATCTTTAGCAGGCCCTCGACGATCTCAGCGATCTGCTCGTCAGACAGCCCGCCGCTTTCGCGCAGCGGAAACGCCACATTCTCACCGACGGTCAGCGAATCAAAGAGCGCTCCATTTTGAAAAACCATGGTGACTTTCTTTCGCACCGCTTCCATCTGCTGTTCGGTAAAGTCGGTGACGTCTTCGCCGGCGACGATCACCCGGCCGGAATCCGCTTTGAGAAAACCCATGAGCAGTTGCAGCGAGACGGATTTGCCCACGCCGCTTCGCCCCAGGATGCAGACGGTTTCGGCCGGCATGACGCTGAAGCTGACACGATTAAGCACGGCGTTGTCGCCGAAACTCTTGGAGACTTCGCGGAACTCGATGTAAGGCTGCTGCGCGGGATCGGGCATGATCTGGCTCTCGAATTACTTTAGCCGCTAAACTCTTCCCTTCTCAGTTTTTAATTCCTCAGGCGTGTTCATGTTGCGAAAAATACTGGAAGAAAATCCGGCGACGCTTAATTCTTCTTCCGTGATGGTCCGGGTTTCCGCCAGATCAAATAATCGATCGATGCGATTGTTTCCAGAACGCAGAGCACTTTCCGCGACGTCGGCAAATTCACGCCGGTAAATCGCACACAGGGGCTGTCTGCGTTCGTCGCTCACCGGGACAACCACGATCGCATCCGGCGTAGCCCGCGCCTGGCTAATCAAATATTGCAAAAGCGTCCACGAGACAAATGGAGTATCCACGGCTAACATCACGTTCAGTTCGGTAGGCGAAGACCGCAACGCCGCATGAATTCCGCCGAGCGGCCCGCAGTCGCAGAATATGTCTTCGACTACCGGGGCAAACGGCGCAAACTTTTCTGCGCTGCCCACGATACGCACATCCGGTGTAACCGAGCGCGCCAGGTCGAGCGCCCGGGCCAGCAGCGTACGGCCATCGTACTCAACGAATGCTTTATCTGTGCCCATGCGCGTGCTCTTGCCGCCGGCGAGGATGAAGGCGGTGACCGCGGGCGAGCCGTCCATTGGGCGATGATACACGGAGTCGATTGCGGTTGACGCGCGGCTCGACGCGCAAGTTGCGTAACATAGTACCCACCTCAATTCGCCCTACACCCACGTCAACGTGACCAATCCTCGCCGAACATTGCACGGAAGTAACCTACCCTAAAACACCGTTCCGGGAGATGATACGGTTTCGGACGCTTCCCCGAAGCCCGAACGTAACCATCATGCCCCAGAAACTCATGGATGTTCTTATGCTTGGCCGCTGCTCCCACGAGTTTTCCTGGCCCCGGCGCGGCACTGACGGAGATTACTACCAAGTCTGCCTGTTGTGCGCAGCCGAATACAAATATGACTGGACGACCATGCGCCGCACCAAGCGCGTGGAGCATGCCAAGCCCGATACCGTTGTGCGGCGCAGCCACACTCGTGAGAAACGGCCGTCGTGGACCCCTCGTGCCCGCCGCCTGAAGCTGGACGTGGCGCTTCGATATCGCGTTAACAGCACAAGTACTTGGTATGAAGGCACGATCGAAAACCTTAGCCAGAGCGGATTGTTATTTCAAGGGCCGCAGCGGCTGCCGGCAAATGCTCTGATCGAGATGGTGTTTGAGATGCCCGAGGAGATTTCCGGCCAGAAGAACCGAAACGTTCTCTGCCAAGGCCGCGTCATCCGTTGCGAAGATCCTCAAGACCAGAAGACCGCGAGTCGAGATCCAGAAGATCAAGTCACGGAGGATAGCGTCAGCGTTCTGGCTGCCTCCATCGTCGACTATAAGTTCATTCACTAAATCTTCGGCATGAGGCGATCGCAAGCGAACGAATCGCAACTGCAATTTCGGGTTTTGGAAAATTAAGTTCCTCTTTTTCGATTGTGCGCGAGCGCACAGACATCCTCAAGATCCTCCTGCATCTCTAACAAACGCATAGTGATTCACAGCATTTCTGCGGCTCTCGCTGTTCCAACTCCGTAACAACTAATTTTTTCTTAGCGTGTCCGCGCCAGTTGGTGGTAATGTGCGCGCACTAATTTTCGGACACCCCTGCATCCACTGTCCGGATTCGTCGTGTGCATGTCCGCGCCATTGCAGTCCCTGGCCGTGATTCACGTCGAATAAGGAGGAGCCTTGCTACGCTCAACGAACTTCTCGCCTCTGGCGAGAAGGTTACATTCCATTCCCTCCATCCCCTCCCCCGGGATCTTCGGTCCCCGGTCGTCTCAACCAGGGTCTTGAATTGGCGACCCATCGCATGCAGCGAAGACACCTCTGAAGGAGGAATCGTGATCAACACAGCTAAGCTCGCAGCGTTATTGACCGTGGCGGTGCTATTCCTTGCCGGAATGGCATTTGCTCAAACCGATCCTGGAGTTCAGAGCGCCAACCGCGGCGCCGGCGCAGCACTTTCTTCGGTATTGTCGAACAGTCCGTCGGGCATACTTTCTTTCTTCACCGACGGCCAGTCTCGGTTCGAAACCGTGGAGTCCGTTTCCGGCAACTCCTCAGGCAACAACGGCCTCGGACCACGCTTCAACTCAAATCAATGCAGCTCTTGCCACGCGCAACCCGCCGTCGGCGGAACCGGCGCAGCCACCAACCCTCAATTCCTGTTCACCAGCAACGGGGTCGCGCCGGGCAACACCATGCCGTCGTTTATCACTGCGACCGGCCCTACCCTGGAAGCGCGGTTCCCGTATTTCTTCAACACAAACGGTTCGGTCAACCTCAACTCTCCGAATGGGGGAGTGGAAACCCTGTTCACGGTCACGGGCCGCTCTGATGCCGGCGCCTGCACCAGCGCCACCGCGCTGCCGCAGCCCAGCTTCGCCACTGCGGTGTCAGAGAACAACATCATCTTCCGCATCCCGACGCCGGTATTTGGCGCAGGCCTGATCGAGAACCTCGACGACTCGACTTTATTGAACAACCAGGTGAACAATCTCAACAACAACGTTGGCGTCTCCGGCACGTTCAATCACAACGGCAACGACGGCACCATCAGCCGCTTTGGCTGGAAGGCGCAGAACAAGTCGCTCCACATCTTTGCCGGCGAGGCTTACAACGTGGAGATGGGAATCAGCAATGAGCTCTTTCCACAAGACCGCCCATTGCCCGGCGAAGATGGTCAGGGCGGAACCGGCGACACTGGCTTGGTATCGACCTGCCTGAACCTCGGCGGGGCAGGTTATCCGGAGGACACGTCGAACCCTGCCGCGACGCCGAATTCAGCGGTGCTCGATGACGTATCGGCGTTCGCGAACTTCATGCGGTTCCTGGCTCCGCCGCCAACCGGCAGCGTTGTGCTGAATGGACAAACTGTTTCCAATAGCACGATTTCCACCGGCGCATCTTTGTTCGTTTCCACCGGCTGCTCGGTCTGCCACAATCCGACTCCAGGCACAACCCAGCCCTCGGGTTTCACCTCGTCGTTGAATAAGGTTCCCGTGAATTCCTACTCCGATCTTGAGATCCACAACATGGGAAGTTTGTTGGCTGACAATGTTTCGCAAGGCAGCGCGGGCGGCAGCCAGTTCCGCACCGCTCCGCTGTGGGGCCTCGGACAGCGAATCTTCCTGCTGCACGATGGCCGCACCACAAACCTGGTGACCGCGATTCAGGACCACGCAAGCCACAGCAGCGAAGCCACCACTGTGGAGGAACAGTTCTTTGAGCTCTCCACCACGCAGCAGCAGGACATATTAGATTTCCTGCGTTCTTTGTAATTGGGGGGCTTCGGGCTTCGGGCTTCGGGCTTCGGCTTCGGGCTTCGGCGGTCGGGCTGCGAGTGCCGGCTGTCGCGCTTCGGGTTCGGGTGCTGGCTGTCGGGATTTCGTTCCGGCGTTGCCGAAGCCCGATAGCCGACGCCCGGAGCCCGCATCCTTCCCCTTCGGCTTGTCATCCCGTAGCGGAGCGAGGGATCTTGGTTCTTGCCTGCGCTGGCAGCTCGGTACGCATCGGCAGAAACCAAGATTCCTCACTTCGTTCGGGGCGACAGCGTTTTAGGCGACGCAACTCTCCAAGGAGGAACATGCTCTCAGAATTCCGACGTTCCATAATCGCGCTCGCGACTGCGCTGCCGTTGCTGGCTTGGAGTCAAGATGCCAAACCGCAGGCTCCTCTCAGAAACGGCGGCGACTTCTCCGATAACGTATCGCCGTCCGCTACGAAAGTGCCTACGGGAGTGATTCTGGTAAAAGGCGCGTGGTCGAGCGCGAGTGATTCCGTGACTCCCGTGCCCGAGGGTGGAAGCACAACGAACAATGTTTTCACCGATCAGTATTTTGGAATGACTTACGCTCTGCCTCCCGATTGGGAAGAAAAATACAAAGGACCGCCACCGTCAGATAGCGGCCGTTACGTGCTCGCGCAACTCAGGCCGATCGACACCTTCAAAGGGGCTCGCGCCACGATGCTGGTCACCGCTCAGGACATGTTCTTCAATCCACTCCCAGGGTCGAACGCGCTCGATCTCATTAATTATTCCAAAGATCATCTTCAAGCTGACTACAAAGTGGAAATGCCGCCTACGCCTACCCAGATCGCCGGCCGCCCCTTCACCTTCTTTGCATATTGGTCTCCCGTGGCAGAGCTGCACTGGTATGTTATGGCCACCGAGATTCGCTGTCATACGGTGGAAATTATTCTAAGCAGCCGAGACACTAAATTTCTGGAAAACCTGGTCCTCGATCTGAGCAAGATGAAACTGACCGCAGACCCTGGTCCCGCGGGCGGGGGTTCTGCTCCGGTTTGCATTCAGGATTACGCCAAGGATGAAAATGTGCTTGCCCGCGTCGACCCAGTTTTCACTGAGCATCGCTTCAACGCGGTTCCTGTCCGAATCATTATCGATAAAGAGGGCAAGGTAAAACACATTCACTTCCTCAGCGCGTTTCCCGATCAGGCGAAAGTGGTCACCGACGCTCTCGGCCAATGGAAGTTCAAGCCCTACCGCAAGAACGGCCAGCCGGTCGAGGTAGAAACCGGCCTGATGTTTGGGCGCGCGGCTTATCCGAAAAGAACTTCGACTGCGGAGCGCACGACGGAGTGACAGGTTATACGCCACAAGCACAGGTGACTTAGATCACAGTCAAACTTCAACCCGCCTCCTAGACTAGCCTGTTTGTACGAATAGGCTCGTTAGCCTCCAGGAGGAATTATGCGCACAATGAAGTTCTGCGGTGTAGCTGCGATTCTGCTGACGGTTGTGTCATTCGCCGTGGCTCAGGATCAGAGCGCACCGGCATCCGATCAGAAATCATCGGTCACGGTGAAACACGTTCCCATCACCAAAACATCGTCCACGTCCGGCAGTGAGATGTTCATCAACTATTGCGCCGTATGCCACGGCAAGAGCGGTAAAGGCGACGGCCCAGCGGCATCAGCTCTCAAAGTACCGCCAGCCGATCTAACCACGCTGGCCAAGAGAAACGGCGGGAAATTCGACTCCGCTCACGTGTCAACGGTTATACGCGGGCAGGGCGAAACTCCGGCGCACGGCAGCCAGGACATGCCGGTTTGGGGTCCATTGTTCTCCAGCATCAGCCAGGGAAATAATGGCGAGGTGCAGCAACGCATCGCCAACCTGGTTAAGTACATCGAGACCCTGCAGGTTAAATAGAGTATCGCCAGCGGGACACGGTTCGGGCGCAATCTCCAGGCGCCCGAAACGCTCATTTCGAACATGGATGCGTACCTATTGTCCGATCGGACAGTGACTTCAGTACCTTAGTCCTGCCTGCCCTCGCCGCCTTATAATCCATTCAAGAACCAGTAATTTTAGCGTTCTCCGGAAGATGTACTGCGCCAGAGCGCGGTCGCATTTCTGCGGAATGCCCAAAAACACAGTGGACCCGTCCTACGCATTCGCGATTTTCCTCCTCGGGCTGTCATTCGGCAGCTTTCTGAACGTGTGTATCTACCGCCTGCCCTTGGATTTATCTGTGGTGAAGCCGCGCTCAGCCTGTCCGCGCTGCAAGAAATTCATCGCCTTCTACGACAATCTGCCCGTCGTCAGCTGGCTAATTCTTCGCGGACGGTGCCGCAACTGCAAAACCAAAATTTCCGCTCGCTACCTTTTCGTGGAGTTGCTCACCGCCGCGCTCTTTCTCGGCTGTTACGCCTATGGCGGGCTCACCCTGACTACGTTGAAATACTGCGTGTTCGGATTTCTTTTGCTCGGCCTCATCTTCACCGATGCCGAAACCAAACTCTTGCCCGACAAGTTGACGCTGCCCGGACTCGCCATGGGCCTGCTGTTCAGCCTGCTGGTTCCAGTGCATGATGTCGCTTCGCAGTTTCTGCCCGGAATTGTGAACCTTCCCTTCAGCGCCGACCTTGCCGCTCGCCTGCTCTCTCTGCTCGATTCACTGCTGGGCGCGGTTTTAGGCGCGTCGTTCATTTATGGCGCAGGAGCCGTCTACTTGCGCTGGCGCGGAGCCGAAGGCATGGGCTTTGGCGACGTAAAGCTGATGGCGATGGTGGGCGCATTTCTTGGGATGAAGTTAACCATCTTCACCATCTTCGCCGCTTCGCTTGCAGGATCGCTGTTTGGCCTGACTACCGTGCTTGCAGTGTGGATCAAACGTACGAATCGTTTTCGCCGCCGCATGGAAAATCTGCAAGCCGCGCGCCGCCGTGGATGGCAATCCGCGCAAATGGTTTATCGCAATTATCAAATGCCTTTCGGCGTTTTCCTTGGCAGCATGGCTTTGCTCGCGCTTTTCGTCGGCAACCAGTTCCTGCGCTGGTACGGGAGGTTCTGGTGGTAAGGCTGCTCGCCAATCCGCTGGTCTTGCGCGGCCTGCTGCTTTTGTTCGCGGCGGGAAGCGGATTCGTATTTGCCGCGTGGCTCATGCGCAGCCTGCGCAGGAACATCGCCGCCGAGGCCGATCTCGGTTCGGGCTCCGCAACCACCCTCGAAAAATTGCCGCTGCATCTCTACAACACCGTCATTCAGCAACTCAAGCAGCAGAAGCACGAACTCCAGGTGCAGACGCTCGCCGAGCAGCGCCGCGCCCGCACCACAGAAAATTTCAGCCAGGCCGTGCTCTCCAATCTTTCCTCCGGCGTACTCGTCTTCGGACTTAACGGCCTGGTGAAGCAAGCCAATCCCGCAGCCAAACAGATTCTTGGTTTCAATTCTCCTTCGGGCATGAGCGCGAATGATATTTTCCGCGGTGCCTCACTGTGCACGCTGGATTCTTCCGCCCTCTATGCCGATGGGCTGGGAGATGCGCCCAGGCAACTTACCGACGAAGTCAACGCGGTGTTGCGTGAGGGCAGCAAGTGCCGTCAACTCGAGGCCGACTACACCACGCCTACGGGCCAGAAGCTGCGCATCGCAGTAACGGTTTCTCCGGTGCCGGCGGTGGATGGCAGCCTGCTCGGAGCCGCGTGCCTCATCAGCGATCGCAGCGAATTTGAACGAATCCGCCACGAGCAAGAGTTGCATGGCGAAGTTTCTGCCGAGATGGCGCTCGAGCTGCGAACATCTCTGGCCACGATTTCCGGGTATGCGCAGCAGTTGGCGAGAAATCGCGATCCCGAACTGGCGCCCGCATTGGCCGCCGATATTGCCGCAGAGGCGTCGCGTCTCGATCGCCACATCGGAGGATTTCTGATCGCGAAAGACGCAGCGAAGAGCGCGGGCACCGCAACTCACGCCAACGCGGCCGGAAAAGTCGTTTGAAGTTTGACATAAGAGGGTTAAGTAGAAGATTGACCTGCAAGGCAAAATGCAATTAAAGGGTGAAACTATGAAGAACATCAAATACCTCGGGTTGGGATTCGTGCTCGCACTGTCCATCATTGTGCTGAATTCTGTGGCCGCAGCACAGACCTCATCTTCGACGCCGGATCAATCTTCTCTGGGCGATTACGCGCGCAAGGTCCGCAAGGATCCCGCCGCAAAAGCCAAACCCAAAGTCTTTGACAACGACAACCTTCCCACCAACGACAAGCTCTCCGTAGTGGGCCCGGCTCCGACCGCTGATGCCAGCACAACCCCCGCGGCCGCTGACGCGAAAGACAAAGATGCTGCGGCCAAGCCCGCCTCTGCCGCTGACGACGAACAGGCCAAGAAAAAAGCCCTGGCGAAGGGCTGGCAGGACAAGATCAGCTCGCAAAAAGATGCCATCGACCTCGCCAGCCGCGAACTCGACGTGACCCAGCGCGAATACCAACTTCGCGCCGCCGCTATGTATGCCGACGTAGGCAATCGCATGCGCAATGCAACTCAGTGGGACAAAGAGGAAGCGGACTACAAGCAGAAAATCGCCGACAAGCAGAAAGCCCTTGACGACGCCAAACAGAAACTCGAAGACATGAAGGAAGACGCCCGCAAAGCTGGGGTTCCTTCCGCCATGATCGACTAGAGAGCAGCTGCATCGACGCCTCAGGCTCAACCCTTGTCATTCCGAGAGCAGCTGCATCGACGCACCACGGCTCTCAGATTTGTCATTCCGAGCGCAGTCTGCATCGATGGCCGCGCCCCTTAGATTCTGTCATTCCGAGCGCAGCCCGAGCGACAGCGAGGGCGGAGCCGAGGAACCTGCTGTTCGCCTGCGCCATCACAACGCGCAACTGGAGAACAAAGCGCCGGGGATGGCCTCGCGAGCCTGGCCCCACCAACCCAAGTCAGCCAGTCTTCCCTTCGCGCAGCCTGAGCAGTTGTTTCTGGTGATGCATGCCATGCACCAGATGAAATTTTCTCCATTGGGTCGCGGTCAACGGACCCAGAATCGGATGATCCAGCAGGCGAACGCTTCGTCCGAATCGCGTTTCACATTCAGCGATAATCGCATCCATCGCCACAAGCTTTTCCGCGATCTCGCTGCGCACCTTCTCCGCGGCCAACCCTCTCGGCTGCGTATTCGAAGGCGCTTTCCGTCCCTCCGGCAAATATCCAAATCCCACAACCACGAAAGTCTGCACGCGATTCTTCATGGAGGCCCGCGTCGCCAGCGGCTTTCCGCTTGTCATCACTTTCTCGAAACCCTTAATCGTTCCTGTATAAGTGAGATACAGATGCTCCAAAACCTCCGCGGCGCACCACTTCCCCGCCGGATGCCAGCTCAACTGCTCGCTCGACATTCCTTCCACCGCCGACTCCAGAGCTTGCTTTAACTTTTCCAAATGGGAATCCATGCCACTACTCTCGCAATTCCGTGCGCTTCAGGTAGAATGTTGCGTCTATTAAATCATCCTACTTATAGCAGGAAGGTCGCCATGAAAATGCGGGGATTTGTGCAACTCACAGCGTCCGCTGCCCTCCTCGTCATGCTTGCGCTGTTTGCGGGTTGCGATTCAAACGCCCCCAAGCCGCCCGAAGCCAAGCCAGAACCCAAGCCCCCAGAGCAACTGACGGGACGCGCCGCATTCCAGAAGACATTCATCGCCGCCCGCAATTACGCTGCCGACGTAAAGCCCTTCCGCATTGAGTCTACGCCCTCGCCTGACGGCAACGGCCAGGAAGGCAAATCGGCGATCTGGCGCGCCAGCTTCGCCTCCGCGATACAAAAGGGCGTGAAGCCATTTTTCTGGTCGGGCAGCAATGCCCCCGACGCTCCTGCGCGCGGCGTCTCTCCCGGCAACGAAGACGTCTACAACCCCAGCAACGCTTCCACTCAGGTTTTTGACGTTGCCTTCCTCAAATCGGATTCTGACGCAGCCTTTGCCGAGGCACAAAAACACGGCGGCGAAAAGATCTTGAGTAAAGATCCAAACACCCCCATCATTTACATTTGCGACTGGAACCACAACACCAACGAACTTATTTGGCACGTCATTTATGGCGCTTCGCGGGAAGACGCCAAGCTGACGGTCGCGGTGAACGCCTCGACCGGCGCGTTTATCCGCGTGGAGAAGTAGGATTGCGCTCAAGCATTGGTCTTGGAAAAAGCCGCAAGAAAAACAAAAGCACAGCGGGATTTTATTTTGGCTGTTCCGCCTGCTTCATTTGGTCCTCGATCGAGGCGAAGAAGCGGCACAGCACGTTGGCCGGGGCGATTGCGCCTCTTAGCGTGTACGGTTCCCCGAGAAAAATAATATCTGCAACTGAATACTGCAGACGGAGGCGGTCTGTGGCGGACTGCGCACTCAGCAGTTCTAGTTTTGCGGAGCGGAGATCGGAGATTAAGCGGCCGGCTCCCCCGGGCTTGCCTGTTTCATCTTTGCCCGGTTCATCTTTTCTTGGTTCATCTTTTCTTGGTTCATTTTTTTCGGGTTCATCTTTGAACATCTACAACTCCTCAGCTCGAATGGATTATGGCGCAAGCCCGCCGGAGTCGCTTACTTGAGGAAAGGTGTAATTCCAATAGCCAGCAACTCCGGCGGGACAAGGCTTTATTGCGGATGTAACGCTCTTACTAGTGTAAATAAATTATACGATGTCAGTTATACGTAGTCAAAGTTTTCGGCTTCGGAAATAATCGAATCGGTACGGAGGCGGGCCGTTGCCCAGACAGCCAGACCCTCAACTCGAACAGCGCATTCTTGACGCAGCCTGCCGGCTATGGTCGCGCGGCGGCGAAGAGGCACTCACCATGCGCGGCATTGCCAAGGCCGCGGGCACCACGACTCCTACCATCTACGAGCGCTATCGCGACCGCGACGATATTCTCCGCGCCGTCCGCATCCAGACTCGCGTCGAACTCTTCGCCGTCCTCGGCCGCACCCGCACCATCACGCAAGCCTGCGAGCGCTATCTCGAATTCGCCCTCGAACATCCTCACGCCTACGGAATGCTCTTCGACGCATTCGCCCAGCCTCCATCCCTGCACGAGCCCTGGCCGTCTTTCAATCTCATGCGCCAGCGCCTCACCGAGCGCCTCGGCGGAACTCCCCGCCAACGCACTCGCCTTATGCTTTCGGTTTGGTCGCTCATGCATGGCACCGCGATGCTCATGATTCGAGGAGGCGTTGCCGGCCCACTGCGCACGCAAATGATTCACTCCTGCTTGGACGGAATAGAAGCCGTCATTGCCGAAGCAGCCCGTTCGAAGGGCAAGGCACATTCCGGCCCCAAATGGCCCGCAGGATTAATTCTGGGAGAAGCCGCCGACAGTAAGGTAATCAACGTCGAGCCAGAGGCTGGACCCGACAAGAAATCCAGACCAACACGCCGGAGCAAAGGAACGTCTCAGCTCTAGGGCGCGAGGTGGTAGACCAAAATCCCTAGCCCCTAAACCCTAGCCCCTCTGCTGCGCTCACTTCGTCTCGGTCTTCAGCCGAGCAAGCGCTTTCTGCGCTTCCGAAGACTGCGGCCCGTGCGGCAGAATCCTCAAATAACTTTCATACTCAGCGCGCGCATCGTCGAGAATTCCCAGCTTTTCCAAACACACCGCCAGCCGGATCGTCGCGATCGCGTCATTGTCTTTGTAGCGCAACGCCTCGCGGTAACGCTCTTCGGCGGCGTGATAATTCTTGCGCTTGAAATAAAAATCGCCCACCTCAACGTTTTTCGCGGCCTTGTGCGGATCCCAGCTATGCAATTCCGAAATCCCGCCCGGGCTCAACGTTGCAGCTTCCGCCTCGGCTACCGCTGCCGAACTTTGCGGATGCACCTTGGCATCATTTGCCGGCGGATTCAAATCCAGCTGGGTATCTTTGCTCGAACTTTCACCTGCGCCATTATCCAGGTCGTCGGCCCGCACGCGATCCGAGCGAGGAGGCTCCAGACTTCGCGCATTCTTCTTCGCTGCATCGTTCTTGGCAGCATCGCTCTTGGCCGCATCGTCATTCGCAGGCGCAGAATTTCCCGGACGATCCTCGGGAAAAGTTTTATCCCGGCTCAAGCTATCAGCAGGCGCTGGACTCTCAGCAGGAGGCGGCGGCGATTGCGCAGGCTGCTGCTGAGCCCAACCCGCGCCAGCCGTTCCCAGCAACAGAACTATCCACAACCAACATCGCATACCCCTATTTTAGCGCGGGAAGAAGAATCTTTGGTAGCGCCATCATCTTGCCGATAGAAAGCGCACACCAAAAAAAAATACAGGCCGCTCAGGGGGAGGCATCGAGCGGCCTGCTTGGCGAATCCTCCGGGGAGGAGGCAAAACTCTTCATAACGACTACATCGACGATGGATTCATCTGCCCAGTTGTCGTCGGCGTCGCGGGCTGCGTGCTGTCGCCCACCGTGTTGGTCATCAGGCGAACATCCACGCGACGGTTATCGGCGCGGCCCTGGCTGGTTTTGTTCGTCTCTACCGGCTTATCTTTGCCCAGGCCGATCACATAAATCTTGTGAGCCGGCACGTTGTACTTCGCAGCCAGATACTGAATCACCGCGTCGGCGCGCCGCTGGCTCAGGTCGTAGTTGTACTCAGCCGAGCCGACGGAATCCGTGCTGCCTTCGAGCGCAATGATATAGCCGCGAGTGCTCGCAATCGAACCCGCCAACTGATCCAGCGCTTCTTTCGCCTTCGGCGTCAAATGATCCTGGTTGAAACCAAACTTGACTGACGTTTCGGCCACAGGATGGTAGTTGTCTAGGTTCGCGACCGTGTTGGTCAGCATGCCCACGCGATTGTTGGCCGCGTCTGCCATCTGCTGCGCCGACGTTGCGGACTGGTTCGCCGCTTGCGCCTTCTGCTCCACATCTGCCGTCTTGGCGTTCACCGCCTGAATGCCGGCCTGCGCCCGGGCATCGACGTCTTTGATGTCCTTGCTATTCTTCGCCGTCATGTCATCCAGTTCGTTGGTCTTGTTGATCAGCGGCGTGGTTTCTTGCTTCACATAGTTCTTGGTGGTGCAGCCGACGGTGGCTGCCATGCCGGCTGCCAGCAGAATCGATAACGAAGTGCGGGTCATATGCATATGCAAGACGCTCCTTAAAGTTCTTGTCTCAGCGCGCCCGGGTTCTCCCTCGCGCAAAATCCTTAAGCGTTACAGGCCTTGGGAGAGCTACAACTTCCTCAACTCTCGCCTACTACTTTTGCACGGCAGGGGCCAGTTTGCCATACAGGAAACTCCCGACATAAGTATATCTGTTTTCAGCCACTTGCAGCATCAACCTGTGGAAAGAGCCGTAACTAATTAGAGTCCGGGCAACGCAAACCCCACATGGGGGATGGAATTTTTATACGGTGAGATTCCAGATTTCCGGGGTCCTCAGTTCGCTCGGGGCGGGCAGATGATCGGAATAGCCTCTCGCTTATTCCTGCGATAGATGCGGAAGTCCGCTTCATCGACGGTGATAACCGGATGATGAGGGTATAGTTCACTCATCCGCACCAAGCACAGATCGGCAAGGTCTGGCTTACGGTCAGCGTAGCGGCGCGCTAGCTCGCGCAACTGTGGAATGTTTTCCGAGGAATCGAACGCGACTTGCAAGAGTTCGTCCTCCACCAACGACAGGACGTAGGAGCTCGATTCGAGGTGAAATGCCGCCTCGCTCAGAACTGACTCACAAGTAAGCAGGGGTTGCGTCAGAGACTTGGCTATGCCGACCGCCCACTCGTGATACCTGTCATCGCGACGGACAGCAGCAACGATGAAGCCGGTGTCAGCAATGCCCTTCATTCTCGGGAATACCCCTTTCGCGAAGAAACGTCGGGAGGGCCGCCTTTGATTGCCCCCAAATGTCGAAGGAAACGCTGCTTCCCTCCGTTGGACTTGGCGCTCTCCAGTTGCTCGCGAACAAGTCGCCCCATTGGAATCCCGGTCCTCCGAGAGGTCTCCTTCAGCCAAGTAAGAAGCTCATCCGTAAGACGTATTGTTAGCGTGTGACTCATACAACCCTAACGTAACACATTCCGGACTCACCTCCAAATATCCGTAATCGCCGTAGCCTCGCGATCCCCGGCCGCCAGCGGCTCCAGGCCGAAGTTATCTTCGATCGTCCGCAGCACGTCGTAATGCGTGTAACGCCGATCCAGCACCTTGGGATCCTGATCCTTCGCCTCCTTCACCATGTCTCCGAGAAAGAGCGTGTAAATCTTGTTATCGGCATTGTGATCGGATTCGTCAAACGTGACCACTACCAGCGTGCCTTTGCGCAACTTCTGCGTAAAAGTCTTATCGAGAAACGCGCTCAGCCACGCGCTCGCCACTCCGACATTCGTGTTATGCCCGTCGTTGTTCATGTTCGGAGAGTAAAACGAATACGCCACCAGCCCCGCCTTCGCATCCCTTACGAAAATACTGTCGTCGATCCCCAACAGGCTGTTGCCTTTGGAGGAATCGACGCGCACCACCCGGTCACACCATTTTTCCTGCACCTCGCGAAAGCTCATGAAGGGCACATGCCTGCGCACGTAGTCACCTTTTTTGCTTTTTGCAACGTGCTGGTCGTCAATTCGAAACGGACAATTTCCCTCGGGCAACTCCTCGGCGTAGTTCTTGAAATCCAATCCAGCAGCCACAAGTCGGTCAGCGATAGTTTTGTGATCCGCATCGTCAGGAAAGTCGACTTGCCGGTCGGCGAGAAAACGTGTGCGGCGATGAATTCCAAAATCCGTGCCAGCAACCATCGCCAGATAATTCGGATACGAAGGATGAAACAGCGCGTGGAAATTAGAAAAACTGGCACCCTGCGCCGCCAGAGCCGCTAGATTTTTATCTCTGATCGCAGCCTCGTAGTCGCCGTTTTCGAGCACAATGATCACCACGCGGTCAAAGTGGTGAGCCTTAGCTTTCGCCGCAGCCAGCGCGGCATCAACCTTTTTTTCCTGTGCAGGACGTGCCGCCTGATCTTTATTGGATTGCGCTGGATTGGTTACCTGCGCAGGCTGGGTAGCTTGCGTGGCGTTGGTCGATTGACCGGCGGAACCAACCGCCGCAGAAAAAAACACCGCGCCCACAAGACAGATCGAAGAAACCATTATTCGCATTCTCCGCAAACGCTGCCTCACTCGCTTAACACCATGCTTATCCGACATTCTTGTAACAGATTCGCATACTCGCTCATCGAATAGAATACAAAGATCGCCCTACAGCAGCGTCGCCCAAATGGACCTACCCCAGAAAATCCGCACCATCCCCACCGAGCCCGGCGTGTATCTCTACAAGAACGCCGAGGGCGAAGTCATCTACGTGGGCAAGGCGAAGAACCTGCGAAGCCGCGTGGCCAGCTACTTTCACGAAGGCCGCTGGGAGGATTCGAAAACCGGCACCCTCGTGCGGGAAGCCGTCGACGTCGATTACATCGTCGTCCGCAACAACAAAGAAGCGCTCGCGCTCGAAAACAATCTGATCAAGCAGCGCAAGCCGCGGTTCAACATCCTGCTGCGCGACGACAAGACTTACCCATACGTGAAGCTCACGCTGGGCGAGCGCTGGCCGCGCGTCTACGTCACCCGCCGCCTGCGCAAAGACGGCGCTGTCTACTACGGACCATACTTCCCTGCCAACCTCGCCTATCGCATTGTCGATCTGATCCACCGCAATTTTCTGATTCCTTCCTGCAAGGTGGACCTCACGCGTTTTCATCCGCGGCCGTGCCTGCAGTACTACATCAAGCGCTGCCTCGGACCATGCGTGAAAGACTTGACCACTCCCGAGGCATATCAGGAAGCAGTCCGCGACGTGAAGCTGTTTCTCGAAGGCCGCCCGACAGACCTGAGCAAGTCGCTGCACACCCGCATGGAACAAGCCGCTGCAGAGCAGGAATACGAGCGCGCCGCAAGATATCGAGACTTAATCTCCACTGTCGAGCAGTTGCAGGAGCGCCAGCGCATAGCCGCCGCCGAAGGCGACGACGCCGACGTCTTCGGTTATCACTATGAAAACGGCATGCTGGCGGTAAATCTGTTTCACATGCGCGGAGGCCGCGTAGTAGATCGCCGCGAGTTCTTCTGGGAAGACCTGCCCGAGTTCGTAACCGCAGATGCGGGGACAAGCACAGACCATGTGGGGACGGACGCATTCGTGAGCCTGCCCCGAGCAGAGCGGAGGGGTCCAGGCGAGCACAGCGAGCCTGCCTCTTCTACCACGGACGCCTTCAACCCCGGCGAATTCTTCTCCGCCCTCCTAAAGCAGCTCTACATAGGCCAGCCCTACGTCCCTCGCAATCTCTACGTCCCAGTCGACTTCGAAGATCGCCAGGAACTGGAAGATTTGCTCTCCGAACAAATCGCCGGCGAAAACGCCCGCGCCGCCAGAGTTCACATCCTGGTCCCACAACGCGGCGACAAGCGGGCCCTAATCGACCTGGCCGGCACCAACGCCAAACAATCCTACGATCAGCGCTTCCGCGTGCTCAAGCCGAACGCCAAGGCGATTCAAGAAGAATTGCAGGATGTTCTCAGCCTGCCCGAACTGCCCAAGCGCATCGAGTGCTTCGACATCTCGCACATTCAAGGCGCAGAAACCGTTGCCTCGATGGTGGTGTGGGAAGACGGCAAGATGAAGAAATCGGATTACCGCAAGTTCATCATCCGCACGGTCGAGGGCGTCGATGATTTCGCGTCCATGCGCGAAGTAGTTACGCGCCGCTACAAACGCGTGACGGAAGAAAAAAAGCCCATGCCCAGTCTAGTGCTCATCGACGGAGGCTTAGGCCAACTTCACGCCGCAGCCGAAGCGCTAGAGTCACTCGAGATCATCAACCAGCCGCTAGCAGCCATAGCCAAGCGCGAAGAGATCCTCTACGTCTACGGCCAGGAGAAAGATCCCATCGCGCTCGATCATCACTCCCCTGTGCTGCACCTGATTCAACTCATTCGCGACGAGGCCCACCGCTTCGCCGTAACCTTCCATCGCAAACGCCGCCAGATGCGCGACCGCTCCACCGAACTCTTAGAGATCCCCGGAGTAGGCGAGAGCACAACCAGACGTCTTCTAGAACACTTCGGCAGCCTCCAGGCAGTCAAGCAAGCCGACACCGCCGCGCTCTCAGCAGTCGTAACCCGCAGTCAGGCGGAAACAATCAGCAATCACTTTCGGAAATAGTTGATTCTATTGAGTACGCTAAAAGGGTCCGACTGATTCCATTGAACTTAGCTCTGCGGCAGACCTCAGAACTTGGCCTCTCACCTCTAATTGCCCTTGGAATCGCCCCGAGGAATGTGGTTTGCGGAGCCTGGAAGCCTTCAGGATCGACGATCGGCTCCGGGACGACCCCCCCCCGGAAGCCCCACCCCGAGACTCGAACGCGCGCAGCGGCCCGCAAACCACTCTAGCGTCGGCTTATATCTCTCTGCTATATCTGTATGTACACGGCAGGCTGACGAAACGTCGATTCCGCGAGAACATGAGACGCGCTGTATTCTCGCCAATCCAGACTGTTAATCCCATGCAGTCGTGGTTTGGCTTTACCCCGTGTTCCCCCGTGTCCCCCGTGTTGAAGATTTTGCCTTTTTGCTAGACTAGCAAGCATCCAATGAAGACAAGCCTAACAACTCTAGTGGCCGCACTGTTGCTATCAACGCTGTCAGCACAAACGACAACCCCGCCAAATCAAGCCACGCCGCAGGAAAAACATTTACGCAACGTGCATCAGCTAACCTTCGGCGGACAAAACGCCGAAGCCTATTTCTCCTCCGACGGCACCAAGCTCATCTTCCAGTCCTCCCACGGAGACGTGAAGTGCGATCAGATCTTCATCATGAACATCGACGGCAGCGACCAGCACATGGTCTCCACCGGCAAGGGACGCACCACCTGCAGCTACTTCTATCCCGACGGCAAAAAGATTCTGTTCGCGTCCACGCACCTGGCCAGCCCCGAGTGTCCGCCGCGGCCGGATTTCTCGAAGGGTTACGTGTGGGGCGTTTATGCCGGATACGACATCTTCACCGCCAACCCCGACGGCTCTGACCTGAAGCAGCTCACGAACACTCCCGGCTACGACGCCGAAGCAACGATTTCGATCGACGGAAAAAAGATTGTCTTCACTTCCCTGCGCAACGGCGACCTCGACATTTATTCGATGGACGCCGACGGCAAGCACGTCAAGCAACTCACGCACGAACTCGGCTACGATGGCGGCCCGTACTACTCGCCCGACCGTAAGTGGATCGTTTATCGCGCCTATCATCCTCAGCGCGAGGAAGAAATCCGCGACTACAAAGAGTTGCTGGCGCGAAACCTGATCCGGCCCACATCGCTTGAACTATGGATCATGAAGGCCGACGGCAGCGCCAAGCGCCAGATCACAAAGCTCGGCGCCGCGAGCTTCGGCCCGTCATTTCTGAACGACGGCAAGCGCATCATTTTTTCTTCCAACTACGACCCGGTGACGCACGACAAGGGCGGCGAGGGCAACTTCGAACTTTGGCTAATCAACTCCGACGGCAGCGATCTCGAGCGCATCACCTACAGCGACGGCTTCGACGGCTTTCCCATGTTCAGCCCCGACGGAAAAAAACTGGTATGGGCCTCAAACCGCAACGCCAAAGCTCCGCACGAAACCAACATCTTCATTGCAGATTGGGTACCGTAGGAAATTGCTGATTAATGAGCTCCGACCGTCGATTTCAGAATGAACCCAGCTCTTCTTCGCGTCCTCAGCGGCCTTTCTTCGCGAACTCCGCGGTTAAAAGCTCTTTCCGGCGGGTAGCAATCATCCATCAAATTTAGATTCTTTAGACAGAAACTGTTGGAACCTGCTCTCCTCATCGACTGAAGCTTGCAGCGGACTTGATGCTCCGCGGCCAGCTTTCTGTCGCGCAAACCAAATCACAACACCAATCATTCCGATCCAGCCCACAGCGCGAACCACTGCGGCAATCGTGGTGTCGTAATCAAGCACGCCGAGGCTCGAGAAGATTGTGTTGAAGTCGTGCTTAGCGAATTCAGGGTCGCCGGTAGTGACCAGCGGCAGAACCATTGCTCGCGCGTCGGCCATGTAGGTTGCGGTGTAGAGCCAATTCTCGAAGAAGAAAAACAGGCAAAAGACGAAGCCCGCGGTTTCGCGTTGCGAAAAGAAGTACACGGCCAGAAGCAACGGGACCAGCCACTGCAGTAACGTCCCTCCCCAAAGGCAGAGCGTGGGGCCGAACCAACTGAATAGGTTGTGGCCGCCTTCGTGAACGATGAGATTGGCGCTGTCGATGAAAAGAAATCCACCATGCGCGGAGAACGCATAGGCGAGAAACGCGACGTAGAATACCATCCACGCCCACAAAGCCGGCTGCGAAACCGGCTTCCAGGGCTCGTCGAAGCCCAGTTGCTCCAAAAGTGAAGACAGAAAATCGCGCATGAGCAATAGAGTTAGCCTGGTGGAAATTTTAGGATAAGGGGCTGGTTGCTGCAGGTTACGAAGGTCAGCGTTGCATCGAGCGGACGCGAGCAAACGTTTTTGCTACATTGGTCTCCGGTTTCCAGAAAGGATCGACGGAATGAAGGCTCAGGCGAGCAACGGTACGCTAATCGTGACGGGGGGAAGCCGCGGGATCGGCGCCGCGATAGCGAAGCTAGCTGGTGAGCGCGGCTTCTCCGTCGCGGTGAACTTCGCCACGGGCGCGGCTGAAGCTGGCACAGTAGCTGAACAGATCATCTCTGCCGGCGGGCGCGCTCTCGCGATTCAAGCTGACATCTCGCGTGAAGAAGATATCCTCCGGCTGTTTGAAACGGCAGAGCGCGAGTTAGGGCCGATCAAGGCTCTCGTCAATAATGCCGGCATCACCGGCGGATTCTCTCGCGTGGATTCAGTGAGCGCCAGCACTCTCGCGCAAGTGATGGCCGTGAATGTCACAGGAGCGATCCTGTGCGCGCGCGAAGCAGTGCGCCGCATGTCGACGCGACACGGCGGAACCGGCGGCGTGATCGTGAATATTTCTTCGCGCGCTGCACAGATTGGTTCTGCCGGAGAGTGGGTGCACTACGCCGCGTCGAAGGGCGCGATCGATAGCTTCACGATTGGATTGGCGCGCGAGGTCGCAACCGAAGGCATCCGGGTAAATGCAGTAGCTCCGGGGCTGATCGAGACCGGGCTGCACGCCGCGAACGGCGCGCCCGACCGCCTGAATCAACTTGCGGTGACCATTCCGATGCAAAGACCGGGCACTTCGCTCGAAGTTGCGGAAGCAGTACTGTGGCTGCTCTCGCCCGCCGCCTCCTACACCACGGGCGCTATTTTGGAAGTTGGCGGCGGACGCTAATTCACATTGGCGCGATTCAGATCAACAATGATTCAGCCTAACGAGGCGCGCCGGCCGGTGAATCCTCCGACGTCCACAGTTGAACCCGAGTTCCGGGCAGGCACGTGGAGTAGCCTGCAGGCCTGGTTGCATCAGAATCTGGATCATCGCGCGTGACGCGATACGTCCGCATGGAGTAACAGGTCACGTCGTTCGGCTCGAGCCGAAGCACGGTGTTAGAAAGTTCAGGTACAGGAATGGCAGTGAAATCGTGGCCTTTTGGCTGCGTGGCATTCGGCGCCGACTGCGAGGGACCCTTAGCCTTCTTAATAAAGACGCAGTGATAGTTACGCAGCTGAGCGCAAGCGTCAACCCACCTTTGCGGCAAAATAAAAGATGTTGAAGGAGAATCGGCGCTTTTGTCCGGCGCGGCCTGCGCCGCAGCCGACACGACGCCAGCAGCAATCAACAGCGAAACAACCAGAAGGCGGGGGATGAGCATAAAACCCTCCTCATTTGCGAACATTATAGCTCCAACGTTTTGAACTTAGAACCAATATCTTTGGAAGTGTAGCCGAACTAAATCGATTCACCCTTTGGCATCGCGGTCCGGTGTGCGCGCCATTTGTAGTGCGCCATCCACTGGGTCAACGATTTCGGGATTCACTTCAAGCCGTCGATCAATGGCACCAACTTCACTGCGGAACATTTCGCGCACTCGCGCGGAGTGACGAAAAACTCCTCCCGCCATTGCGAGTGCAACCGTATCGCTGTTCTCTGCAAATAGCTGGCGAACCACGATTGCAGCAAGTTGCGCCAGTTCCCTACCGGCTTGCGCGAGCACGCGCTGGGAGATGAGGTCACCCGCATTCGCAGCGGCCAGGATCGCGGGCAACAGCGTCGCGAAGTCCGGATTGGAGTTGGCGACGCGCACGAACTCGTCGAGGGAGTGGAAGTCCCATGCAGCCTTCATCTCGCGAAAGAGCGGCAGAGCTTCGGCTATGGCTTGATGATCTCCGCTGCGCTCCGCGCCTGCCTTCGTTTCATCGATCTGGCGCAGCAGAGCGGAGACCGCGGTGCGGCCGATCCAATGCGCCGAACCTTCATCGGAAATGGCGAAGCCCCATCCTCCCGTGCGTGCGGTTTCGCCCCGTGCGTTTCGGGCATAAGCGATCGAGCCAGTCCCGGCGGTCACGATCACTCCCGGCCCTGTGCCAAAAGCCGCTGCCAGCGCAATCTGCATGTCGCCTACGACTTCGATTTCACCGGGAATGATCTCGGCCACAACTTTGCGGATCGTACTCGCAACTTCCTCGCGGCCAGCGCCCGCGACCCCAATGCAGGCGCGCTGCACTTGCCGGGGATCAATTTGCGCAGTCGCGCATGCTTCGCGAATCACCAGTTGTAGAGCCTCGCGAGCGCGACTTTCCCCCACGCGTGTAATGTTGCTGGGGCCCGCTGTAACCGTAGCGAGGAGCGAATATTCGTCACCTACAGCGCACGTAGTCTTGCTGCCGCCGCCGTCAATGCCCAGGTAGTACGCCACGCGTTTAGTTCTACCACACGGCAGTTCTCAGTTCTCGGTTCTCAGTTCTCAGTAAATGCCTCCGGGCATTCGTTCCTGTTCTCCTGCAGGACGTCCATACAGACGCACTCGCATTCGAACTCGATTCACGCCATAATTTGAAAATGGCTAACATGAAACTTCAAATATCCGAACTACCCAATTCTGGGGACGCACGCGGGTTCAGCTTCACTGCTCCACCCGAGGCGCTCGATTTCCTCGAACGCATTGCCGACCTTCACATGGCTTCGACCGCGCCGGGGGCCGTGCGCGGCAATCACTATCACCTGCGCCGGCGCGAGGCCATCGTCATGCTGCCGGGCTCAGCCTGGTCGCTGCACTGGGATGACGGCGCGGGCTCGCCGGCGCAGCACCGCAGCTTTGATGGCAGCGGCGCGGTGCTGATCCTGATTTCGCCGGGCAGTTCGCATGCGGTGCGCAATGACGGAACAGCCGTGCTCTGGTTCGCGGCCTTTTCGTCCGAAAAGTTCGACCCCTCAGAAACTGTCGAGCGAAAAGTGGTATAGCGAATTTGGTTTTCTTGGCGACCTTCGCGGATTTTCTTAGCGTTCTTCGCGGTTAAGAGCTTTTACTATGGACGCACAAGAAAGCTTTAACCGCAAAGAATGCAAAGAACGGCCGCGAGGGACGCTAAGAACATCTTCAACTCATCGGATATGGGCCTCGATAGACTCGATTTCGCGATCATTGCTCTCTATCTCGTCGGGATAACTTTATTCGGGCTGCGCTTTCGCAAGCGGCAGCGTTCGCTGCGCGAGTACTTTCTTGCCGGACGCGATATTCCGTGGTGGGCGATCACGCTTTCCATTGTTGCGGCCGAGACTAGCACGCTCACGATCATCAGCATTCCGGGCCTCGCCTACGACACCAACCTCACTTTTCTTCAGGTGGTGATGGGATACCTGGTGGGGCGCGTGGTGATCAGCTTTGTGCTGCTGCCGCAGTACTTTCGCGGCGATCTCTACACTGCCTACGAGTTGATTGAACGGCGCTTTGGGCGCGGCTTGCGCTCGCTGACCGCAGGATTATTTCTGCTGACGCGCGCCGCGGCCGAGGGCGTGCGCGTCTATGCCGTGTCGATCGTAGTGGCGATCGCCCTGGGCACGGGCCAGGTGACGTCGATCGCCATCATCACTGTATTGACGCTCATCTATACATTCGAAGGCGGACTGGCCGCGGTCATCTGGACCGACGTGGTGCAGACTGCAATCTATGTCAGCGGAACGCTCGTCGGCCTGTGGACAATTTTGCATCTTGTTCCCGGAGGATGGACGGCGATTCACGCCGCAGCGGCCAGCGCTGGCAAACTGCAGGTATTCGATTTCACTCCTAATTTCTGGCTGCCTTATACCTTCTGGGCAGGTGTAATTGGCGGGACGTTCTTTATTACTGCCAGTCACGGCACGGACCAACTCATCGTGCAGCGCTTGCTGGCGGCGAGAAGCCAGAAACAATCGGTCATGGCGTTGCTTTCGAGTGGCATCGCGATCCTGCTTCAGTTTGCGCTGTTCCTGATTGTCGGCGTAATGCTCTGGGCCTACTATCGCGTGCCTTCGGCGAACTTCGTCAAGCCGGACCGCATCTACCCCACATTCATTGTCAGCCGCATGCCGCATGGAATTTCTGGGCTGCTGATTGCCGCGATTCTGGCCGCGGCGATGTCGAACTTGAGCGCGGCTCTGAATTCGCTTTCGTCGAGCACCATCATGGATTTTGTTTTGCACTTCCGTCCGCAAACGGAGGAACGCGGGCGCATCCGCCTGTCGCGGCTGGCAACGATCTTTTGGGCGATTGTCCTTTTTGGTCTCGCGGTGCTGGCGCTGCAAAAAGTTGGGCGCGTCGTCGAAGTGGGATTGCAGATTGCGTCGGTTGCGTATGGCGCGCTGTTGGGCGTGTTCCTGCTCGGTGTATTGACCAAGCGCGCCAATCAGCGCGGCGCGATGATCGGCATGCTGTTTGGATTCAGCATTGAACTGTATCTGTGGAGAACGCATGTTCCGTGGACGTGGTGGGTAATGATTGGAACGATGGTGACGTTCGTGGTTGGATACGCAGTGAGTTGCCTTGCGGCAAGACGGGTCTGACGTATACTGCTCACTCCAACCATGCCGGAGTTGACCACTACTCGTCCGGAACTGGCCCGCGATCTGGGCGTTAGCCACGCTTCTGCGGTGGTGGTTGGAACTATCATTGGCAGCGGAATTTTTCTTGTTCCTGCCGAGATGATGCAGGCTGTGGGCTCGGCGAAGCTGGTGTATCTGGCTTGGCTGGTCGGCGGGCTGCTGTCTTTCTTTGGCGCGCTCACCTACGCTGAACTTGGAGCGATGAAGCCGCAGGCTGGCGGCGAATATGTTTATGTGCGCGACGCTTACGGTCCGATGGGCGGATTTCTTTACGCGTGGACCTGGTTTGTCATTGCCAAGCCTGCGTCGGTGGCTACGATCGCTACTGGGCTGGTCCGGATTCTGGGCACGTTTCAAATTTTTTCGTTCTTTCCTGACAACGTTATTACCGTTCCTTTCGCTGTTACCTGGGGACAGCTTGTTGCGATTGCCGCGGCGATTCTTATTTCCGTTCTGAATTATCTTGGCGTGAAGAAGGCTGGTGAGTTTCAGCTTGTGTTTACCGTGTTGAAGGTCGCGATCATTCTTGGAATTGTTGTGATCTGTTTCAGCGGAGCCGGATCCGCTGCTGGGCGTGGCTGGTCGAACTTTGCGACAACTTTCGCTGGTGCGAAGGGTGGTGTTGCCGGCTTTATGGCGGCGCTGGTCGCGGCGCTTTGGGCGTATGACGGATGGAATGATCTGAACATGGTTGCGGGAGAAGTAAAGCGGCCGGAGCGGAATATTCCGATTGCTTTGATTGCAGGCGTCGCGACAGTGGGTGTCTTGTATGTGCTGGTGAATGCGGGGGTGCAGTATGTGTTGCCGGCGAATGTGATTGCGGCTTCGTCGCGTCCTGCTTCGGACGCGGTTGCTCTGGTGATGGGACGCTTTGGGGCGAGCATTGTGTCGGCGGGCATGGCGATCTCGATGCTGGTGACTCTCAATGGCACGATCATGAGCGGGGCTCGCGTGCCTTTTGCTGTGGCTCGCGATGGATACTTTTTCTCGGCGCTCGCCGAAGTGCATCCGCGGTTTCATACGCCGACGGGTGCGATTGTGTTGCAGGCGGTGCTGTCGATCATCCTGCTGCTGCTGGGAGGAAATTTCCGGCAGCTTTTCTCTTTGGCCATTTTTGCGGAGTGGCTCTTTTACATGATTGCCGGCAGCACGGTTTTTGTTTTCCGCTGGCGCAATCCTGATGCGGTGCGGCCTTATCGGATGGTTGGCTACCCGGTCGTGCCGGCGCTGTTTATTGGTGCGGCTGCCGTTCTTCTTTATTACACCTTTCGCAGCGACTGGCCGAATTCCTTTTATGGGCTGCTGGTGATTTTGGCTGGGGTTCCGGTGTTCGCTTGGTTCCGATCAAAAAAATTTCGGACCGGATCTGCTTAAATCCTTATAATCAACAACTTACGCTCCGTCGATCTGCCATCGATCCGGCTAAAATCATGATTCTAAGGAACTTGCCGGTAAAATCTTGCGGACAAAGGAGTTACGCGCATTGCTTCGGCATAAGTTGTTTAGAATCAGTACAGCGATTTCTGTCTGGACTGAAAACAGGCGGACCTCGCAGCTAAAATACTGTGCACAAACGACTTGTGCTGGATTCTATTCAGTTTTCAAAGAGCGGATTTGCAACGGGATTCCCCGCGCTGGACGATTCTCTAATGAAGCTTGGGCGGCGCGCAAGGTCAGATGTCACAATGGGGCTGTGGAAAACTTTTGGGGAGTGGGCGGTCGAGGTTGGCTGATAATCAGCATGAGGTGACCCAAACATGGCTCACGAAGTGTTCTTTGAAATTCCAGAGAGAGAACTTGGGAAAGTTGATATTTGGATTCGTGTCTACCGTGACACACGCCGTCGAAAAGGTCTTCCTAAAGGCCAGCGGAAGAAGGAGAAGCTGGGTGATCTGCTTCTCAGCAAGGGTGGTGTCGAATGGTTCAAGAAAGGCGCACGCAAGGACAGGAACGGTATATTGAAAAGTTGGCTTACGCTCGCTGAGTTGATCGAAGGCTCTTAGGCGGGGTGGCTCACGCGGCTTTGTTCGTGTTGAGGAAGGTTGATAATCAACGTGAGGTGAAACAACATGGCGGATAGCAAACGGGAGTTGATTGCCACGCTCGGCTACGGTGCCCAGGGGGTCGTGTGTTCTTGCAAGGGATGCGACTGGGGAGCCTCAGTGAAGCCGGCGGATGAAGAGGCGCAAAAGGCATTTGACTCCCATCGCTGCGAGGACTTCCCTGTTAAGAAGGTTGGTTAGGACCGGGGTTCCGCACTCGACTTCAACCTTGTGTTATTGATCCCGCGTGGGACAATCTGGGGCTAGTTTTCTGGACGGAGAGTTAGGGACAGTCCCGTCCCCGAATTCCCCGTGAATGTGGAACAAAGGCCCCGCCACGCGCGTCCCTTACAAACCGGATAACCCCAAGCTCAAAGTTTCTACTCAGGCCTAGGTGGCCATAACGTATTCGGCGTACTGCTGCTCGCGGGGCTCGTCCCCGCCGCGTTTTCTGCCAGCAGCCGCGCCAGGGTTTGTTGGCGTTGCATATTCCTAATGATTTGGTCCTGCTCTTGGACAACGGGAAAATAGACGCGATTTAAGTCGTCGCTGCGTAAGTCGTTGGCAAGCCCGATATCCTTGGCAATGGCGCCCAATAGCTTGAGTAAGCGTTCGCTCACAACATGCGGTGGGAGGGGCTTGAGGCTGAATGCCGAAAACAGCTCTGCCCAGGCATCGCGCACCTCGCGCGATTCGCTGAATGCAACGTCAACTAGGTTAAGCGCCCGAACACCGTTCTCGGAATGAATCTGCGCCCTCTCCTGCATTAACAGTGAAAACACATACAGCTTCTGCCTGCGGCGCTCGTCCGCGCGCTCAGCTTCGCGCCGCATGGTCTCCGCTAGCTTCGCCGCAGTTATCGGCGCTCTCCAGGTGGCGATAGCGGCTAGGGCGGTGGCAATTGCACTAAAGACTGCCGCTAGGAGAGCAAGTTGTTCATTCATTGAGTTCTCTTAGCTTCACTATCTTGGCATTTACGGGCCCATGTTTGGCGTCAACGCGTATGAATGGTTTCGCCAGGAAATCAACAGGCAACTGAAAAGATATCTCCGAAGCGTCGCCCTGAGGGCCAGTGGTAACACCTTGCACTAGGGTTGCGTTTGGAGGAAGTGATACCTTCAGCTTTACCGTGAAACCTTCCCCCGTGGCACCGTCGTAGTAGGTGCCATCATACTTACCGCCCCCCACATCCACACCCGCAACTATTCCGTTTCTGAAAACAAGCAATGCAAAGCCCTGCTGGAAACTCCCCGTTATGTAAGCAGCATAAAATCCATTGATGGATGTCTTCACTGTAGGCTCGAAGGTTTCCCCTGATTCTGGAATGATAGCTCAACGCTGGCGGATTTCCTATTTGGGGGACTGGCCGGGTCAGCCCAAGTGAACGAGGTCAACTTCATCCGAGGATGCCGCACCTTTGCTTCTTTTGCAAAGGGCCTGCCCCCTTCGGCGGGCTCAGGACAGGCTCTGAGCTTGCCGAAGGGTGGGAGCGGCCCAGCCGATAGCGAAAGTTTTGACTTTGGCAAACCGTGGACTCTCGTTCGCCGTCCGCCCACATCCGGCGGTCCGCCCGCTGCCGGCCAGTTACATAGGTCCTTCGTCGGGAGTCGCCCGCTTTGCGTGCGACTCCGCTTCCTCAGGATGACACGCGAAGGTCAAAATCAACAGGGGCTAAAGCCATGTTCTTGTGTGGGGAGCTTTACGCGGCGCTGAAGCGCCGCTCTTCCACGGTACCGCGAAGGTCCGTGTGCGCTCCATCCCAAAATGTGAGCTGCGGGCTCGTGGCGAGAAGAAGCAGGTTCCTCCACTCCGCCGTCGCGTTCGCTCCGGTTTCGGTCGGAACGACAATTTTTTGGGGCGCGTTCGCTCCGGCTCCGGTCGGAGTGACACGATTCGTGGAGGGTGTCTTGAAACCCTATTGTCCTATGGAGCCGTTGCGGTGTTCCCGGCTGCCTTGAAAGAAGCGGTGACGCACCATGCTTTGGCCGAGCAGAAAGAGGATGACCGCCAAGACAGCTACAAACAGCAAGTGTGCAATTCCGACAGAGGGTGGCTCCCGTCCGTTACGGTTCGACGTCTTCATTTCATTCCTCCTTGAGGGCGCTTTTGGGATAGCGCCAGCGGTTATCGAAGACGGCAACAGGATCGCGTGCTTCAACCTACAAGGAGCATGCGCTGCGGCTGCTGTCGTCCCGAAAGTTCTCAGACCTCGATTCGGCCGCTCGAAGCTATCGGCACTCCGGATCGGGTTCCATTGCGTCTTCGGACGTGCATGCCGGGCGGCGGAAGGGCTTTTCGTGGCTCAACACCGTGAGTCCGTCATGGTTGGCGATGAAAACCAGCTTGCGCGTGTCGTCCGGCAAAATGCTGGTCACTCCTGCGAAAGTCTGCACAGTTTTCGGATGCTTGGGATCGCTCAGGTCCATTACATTCACGACTTGAGTAGGGACCGATGCGGGTTGCTCGGTGGTGGATCCTTTCTCTGGGGCCATCGTAAGCACGAGGCCGGATTGAATCGATTCCAGGCTGCCCTTTGAGCGAACCCGCTCGATTATCGTGGGATTCTTCGGGTCGGTAACATCCACGACCGTGAAGTGGACTCCCTGTTGAAGATAGAGGTATTGTTTGTCCCCATGCTGCTGCAAAAACATTTGGCGGACCGCTGTTCCCGGCAGCGTTAGGTGACCGACCACTTTGGTTGGTTCTTCTGCTGTAGCGGCGCTGGCTAGACAGATGACAGCGAGTACCGTCAGAAGGATCCCTGAAGGAAAGCTTGTTGTTCTTTTTGAAGCTACTGTGGTTTTCATGTTGATTTAGTTCCTTTCGTTAGCTAGATCGTGTGAAACTGAGAGGCCGCCCCGAGGAGCGGAGTTGCTGGTTAATTCGCGAAGATGTTTTGTCCCCACGCAAGTGCCACCTACGCGTCCAAATCTTGAAATGTCCAGTCCGGTCTCTCCATGTTGCGGAGATAGGAGTCGAAAAACCGGAGCAGGAATGGCGTCTGGCTCCCGATCCCAGCAAACAGGAGAACCGGAACATCCGGCTTGACGCGCTTCATCTCAGCGCGAACGGCAGTGCCTGTAGCATCGGGCAAGTCGTATTCCAACAGAACGCCCTGGATTGAGTTTTTGGTGAGCATCGAGATGGCCTGGCGTCCCGTTGTTGCCGACACAACTTCGAAGCCAGCGGTCTCGAGCATGTACTTCAGCGCATCCATGGACTCGACGTGGTTCTCAACGCAAAGAACTTTAATGGTGTTCATTTGTATGCTCCTCGCCTACGGCGTGTGCCATGCCTTGTGAGTGGAAATAGCGCAACCGGTCCTGCTCTTTTTCTGGCACTGGTTTGCGGCGCAGCAAAATTTCCCGCAGCGCCCATTCGATACGGTCGACGCTGTCTGAAATCACACGGATGCTTTGTTGGTTTTGGATAGAGTCAGTGGTTAAGCTGACTGCTGCCAAAGCATTGCGGATGTGATGATTCATTTCTGAAATGACCTGCATGCGGAGAAGCGCAGCCTCGCGGCGCTGGTTCTCGGCATGAATGAGTCTCGCGGTAAGGAGTGCAACCAGGCTAGCTGACACTGCTTCCGCAAGCAGACGCTCCCAGTGGCGCCCAATATCCGGAACGAGCAGGTAATGCATGACCTCCGTGGCTAGAAAAGCGGCGAGCCCAACCCCGAGAGAAGCAAACTTTACTCCTGGGTTCGAGTCCCAATGCGTGGAACGATCTGTGCGCGTCATTGCGTGTCTGCGCTCCGATTGAGCCATGAGAACCTCCGAATCTTCATTTCTGATTCACCGGAAATGTGAGCCAACTTTCACGTACCGTGCCGCAGCCCAAAATGAAGCATGAGCAGACTCCGGTACTTGGGCATCACGCGGCCTGAGAAGTTGTTGAAGGTCGTGGGTGCTATTGGTGGTTGAACTGAAACGATTAGCTGGCGGGAGGTGGGCGGTTGTAGTGGAAACCCTTGCTCTGTAGAGCGGACCACAATTGTGGGACGGGAGTTAGATGTGCGGAATACGCGGCGGGCGGGAACGGCAGAAAACGACTGACAGGAGCGCTCCACTGCAATCCGCTCGAATCGAAACGCGGTCTCTCACTGTGGCCGGTGACAGAGTTGAATGAGGATTGGTGAAGAGAAGGTGGCCTTGGGAAGTCCGGCGGGGCAGATCGAATTACGAGGAGGGCGAACAGGGCTGCGAATGCAAGAAACGCTTGAGTCCAGATCGCGCCACGACGGAGGTTCAGAGGATGCCCGTTCACAAAGCCACCCCGCATGAATAGATGATCGTGCAGCGGCTTAAGTTGCCGAAATATTTTTCAGCAAGGGTACCGGTTCATCTTTGAGCGTGTGCGCATCGCACCAAGAGTAGTTCAGGTTAAGCTAACTTCGGAGCATCCCTGCTTCTTCGGGCGACAGCGACGACAAAGATCGACTGCGGCTGAAGCCGTGATCTTGTTTGGGAGCTCCGCGCGGCGCTGAAGCGCCGCTCTTCCACGGTGGTATCGGGCTTTGTGGTATGCCTGCAGGCATACCCTGATACGAATCTTCAAGGTCAAAAGCAGCGGACAGGAGTGTCCGCTCCACACTAGCGTCGCTGCGCTCCGCTGAACAGCCGAGGCGGCTGTTCCCACAGATACCGCGGCTGTTTTGGGAATGGTGCTGTAACCGGACTTTTCTGGTTACTTTTGGTCAAGAGCCGTTGACACGTTTACCCATTGTCCTTTCTCCCTTACTGTGAAAACTCCAATCCCGGTCCGCTCCCTCGGCCTGGATCCCCGGAGTTCATACATGGACACGTCTCAACAGGAGTTTCAGCTCGGCCTATTGCCGGAGCGCAAGATTGACCGGCGGGCGCTCGGGGCGAGTTATGCGTTCATGGTTTTGCTGGCGTTTTTCCTGGTGAACCTGGGAGTGATTTTTCCGGATCGCATGGGGCTGAAGCAGTATCGCGTGACCTCGATTATTCCGATGCCGGCGTTGAAGCCGGAGCATGCTCCCATCAAAAAGAAAATGCCAGTGGTGAAGGCGAAGCTGCTGCCTCCGGCGCCGGTTTTCGAAAAGCCGAAGTTGGTGGTGCCGCGCGAAGTTCGGCACATACAGGCTCCGGAGCCGGTGGAAGCGCCGAAGGTGGTGATGAATAAGTTCAACACTCCCGAGTTGAAGGTGACGGCGAACACGCCGCGTCCTCAACTGCTGCATGTTGGAGAGTTTGCGGGGAGCGCAGTTGCGCCGACGGTGAACGCTCCGGTGGAGAAGGTGCAGACCGGAGGGTTCGGCGATCCCAATGGATTGAAAGGGACGGGGAAACAAGGCGCGAAGCTGTATGCGGCGCAGGCTGGCGGGTTTGACATGCCGGTGGGTCCGGGACAAGGCAACGGATCAGGCGGGGCAAATGGAATTAAGGGAACGGTGGCCAGCGCTGACTTTGGCAATGGCATCGCGACCTCGGGCAAAGGCAAAGGCGGAGCGGTGGCAACGGGCGGGTTTGGAGCGGAGCAGGTGGTGCACGGCGGTCCGAAGATTGCGCAGAACGACGGCGGGCCGGCGACTACTCCGGTGGAGATTACGTTCAAGCCGCAGCCGGTTTATACCCAGGAAGCGCGCGGGCTGAAGCTGGAAGGCGAAGTTTTGCTGGAAGTGATGTTTGGCGCGAATGGGACGCTGCATGTGAATCGCGTGGTGCGAGGTCTTGGTCACGGCCTGGATGAGGCGGCGACTGCGGCTGCGAACAAGATGCGGTTTAAGCCGGCGCTGCGGATGGGGACGCCGGTGGATTCGACGGCGGTGGTGCATGTGACGTTCCAGATGGCTTATTAGGACAGCTGCCAGTTGCCAGCGGCCAGTTGCCAGTTAGATCGGCTCGGCGCTTGAAGATTGAAACTGGCAGCTAGAAATTTCGATCGACAACTGCTTTATGGAGAGAAGAGTTATGCGCACTTGGAAATGGATGTTTACAGCCGCACTGCTGGCTTCGGTGAGCGCTACGGCGCAGCAACCGGCGGAGTCCCAACCTTCGACGCAGCCTGCCGCTGCGGTGGCAACGCAGACGGCGCCAACAGTTCCCGCGTCTCAGCCGGCAGCGACGGACGCGCAGAGCGCGCAGTCGACTGCTCCGGCGCCTACTCCGTCGGCTCTGCCGCAACCGACCACCATGGATCAGGTTGTGGATCGCTTCATCGAGCGCGAACACGAACTCATGAAGGCACTCTCGACGCGGACTCCGGTGGTCGAGACCTATTTGCAGAACCTGACGGCGGATCCGCAACTGGGTCCGGTGCCTAGCGCCGACCATTATTTTCTCGGCCGCATGGATATGGGCGAGCAGGTCGACCGCAAAGATTATTTGAAAGAGCAGGACAAAGGCATGGAGACGCGCCTGATGGGCGGCTTCAACAAGCTCTTCAAGGTGCAGTACCAGCCTCTGGGATTTTCGTGGATGGTCTATGCCGACCGCACGGACTTTGACCGCGAGCACTACGACTTCCATTACATCCGGCGCGAATTTTTAGGCGATGTGCGCTGCCTGGTGTTCGACGTCACGCCGAAGAAGGGCTCGGGTCGAGGACGGTTCCAGGGGCGCGTGTGGGTGGAGGATCAGGATTACAACATCGTCCGGTTGAATGGGACTTATGCTCCAGCGCCGAAAAATTCGTTTTTCTTCCACATGGATAGCTGGCGCTTGAATTTGATTCCGGGCTACTGGGTGCCGGCTTACATCTACAGCGAAGAAGGCGACTTCAGCGCTGGGGTGAAGAACAAGATGGCGTTCAAGGCGCAGACCCGCATCTGGGGCTACGACCTGAAGAAAGATAATAAGGACGACGAACTCACGCAGATTCGCGTGGACAGCGTGAAGGATGAAAGCCCGACGGCGCAGGATGCGTCTCCGCTGCAGGCTGAGCGGCAATGGCAGCAGCAGGCGGAAGACAACGTTATTGAGCGCCTGACGCGGGCTGGGTTGCTGGCGCCGGAGGGCGATGTTGATCACATTCTCCAGACGGTCGTGAACAATCTGGAGGTCACGAACAACATTGACCTGCCACGGCCTGTGCGCACGCGCGTGCTGCTTACGGCACCGCTCGAAACTTTCAGCGTAGGCAATACGATCGTGATCAGCCGGGGATTGATTGATGTGCTTCCGGATGAGGCCAGCCTGGCGGCTGTGCTCTCGCATGAACTGGCGCACATTGTGCTTGGCCACAACCTGGGCAGCAAGTATGCGTTCAATGACCGCATGCTGTTCTCCGATGATTCGACGTACAACAATTTGGGATTCAAGCACATTCCGGAAGAAGAAACCGCGGCCGATAAAAAAGCTGTGGAGTTGCTGAACAACTCGCCTTACGCGCAGAAACTCGACAACGTTGGATTGTTCCTGAAGGCGCTGCAAGCTCGCGCCCCTCAGCTCAATGCTCTGTTGACCACGCACCTGGGCAACCCGCTGGCGGCGAATGGAACTATTAACCGCTTAGCGGCTCTGGCTACGCAAGGTCCGGCGCTCGACAACACGAAGCTGGATCAGGTGGCGGCGCTTCCGCTGGGCGGACGCGTGAAGATCAATCCGTGGGACGACAAGGCGGAGATGGTGAAGACGGCTCCGGTTGCCATCACCTCGGCGCGTGACAAGATGCCGTTTGAAGTCACGCCTTTCTATCCGCGGTTGGCGCGCTATGGTGCAACCACACCGAGCGCTGCGCCAGCCACGGCTGCCGCTAACTCGGGCACCAACTAACGCTCCACCGTAGCGCTGTCTCTGGCTGAATTCGGCCACCGAGACGGCGGCGCTACAAGTTGCAATAACAAGTTGCTATAAGATCAGGGCCGGGATCCGGAATTACCTTCCGGGATACCCGGCCTTTGTCTTTGTTCAAGTGTTTGTGAGGTCTCCTGTCGACATCCTGCTCCGCGGCTGTGAAGTATGGTTTCGTGGTTTCGCTCTGCTGTTCAGTATCGGACAGCGATTTTCGATTCTGGACGTAAATCCTACTTGAGCGAGCGGCTTGATTCGCGTATTTCCCTGCAAGTAAAACAGTTATATCCGCGATGGTTTGGCACGGAACGTGACACTGGCTGCGCACGTAGACGTGTGCGAGGAGGTTCTCTGTGGAAACCTCGTTTCAGGACTTGCGCTATGCCTTGCGCCAATTGCGCAAGGCGCCGGGATTCACCTTGACGGCCGTGATCACGCTGGCTCTGGGAATTGGCGCGAACACGGCCATCTTTACGTTGGTGCAGGGCATTCTGTTGCATTCACTGCCGGTGTCTGATCCGGCGAAGCTCTACCGCATCGGTGACACCGACAATTGCTGCATCGAAGGCGGCTTTCCCAGCGACAACGGGGATTTCGACATTTTCTCCTACGATCTGTATCAGCAGTTGAAAAACTCCGCGCCGGAGTTCGAGCAACTGGCCGCAGTACAATCCGCGCAGAATGAGTTTACGGTGCGCCGCGAGAATGCGATGGCAAAGTCATTGCGCGGCGAATTCGTCTCGGGCAACTACTTTTCCACGCTGGGACTTGGAGCTTATTCGGGACGGCCGCTGAGTGAAAGCGACGATACTCCCGCGTCCGCGCCGGCAACCGTCATCAGCTACGACGCATGGCAAGGGGAGTTTGGCGCCGACCCTGCGCTCGTCGGATCCACGATCTTCATTCAGGCACAGCCCTACACGGTGATCGGCATCGCTCCGCCGGGCTTTTTTGGGGATCGCGTTTCTGACCGTCCGCCTGCTTTCTGGATGCCTCTGGCGAGTGAGCCCTACCTTGAGGGAGCGAACGCCATCCTGCATCACGCGGACTCCAATTGGCTTTATGCATTAGGCAGGGTGCGAGCGGGAACGAACGTCGGCCTTGTGCAGGCCAAGCTTTCTGTGGTGCTGCGGCAGTGGCTGGCGACGCGTCCGGCTTATACCGACAATGGCGGGGCCGCCGAGATTCTAAAACAACATGTGATCATTGTGCCGGGCGGCGGCGGTATTCAGATTCTGCAACAGCAGGCCGGCAAGGGTCTGAAGATGTTGATGATTCTCTCGAGCTTCGTGCTGCTCATCGCCTGCGCGAACATCGCAAACCTGCTGCTGGCGCGGGCCACCACCCGGCGGGCAGATATGGCAGTGCGCGCGGCGTTGGGCGCAGGACGGTCCCGGCTCATTCGCCAGATTCTTACTGAGAGCATCTTGTTGAGCTGCATTGGAGGGCTGGCTGGATTGGCCGTTGCCTATGCCGGCGCGCATACGATTCTTGCGCTCGCGTTTCCCGACGCTAAGAATCTTCCGATTGAATCCAGCCCTTCGCTCGTCGTGCTGGGATTTGCGTTTCTGGTTTCGCTGATCACTGGCGTTCTGTTTGGGACGGCACCGGCGTGGTTATCATCGCACGCGCAGCCGGCGGAGGCGTTGCGTGGAGTGAACCGCTCGACGCGCGACCGCTCTTCCCTGCCGCAGCAGGCGCTGGTGGTGATGCAGGCGGCATTGTCTCTGGTGCTGCTCGTGGGGGCGATCCTGATGACCAAGTCACTCGCGAACCTTGAGCATCAGAAATTTGGTCTCGCCACTGCGAATCGCTATGTGCTGCATTTCGATCCAGCAGGGGCCGGTTACACAGCTGAAAAGCTACCCGCACTTTTCCGGGAGATGGAAGATCGTTTCTCGGCGCTGCCGGGCGTATCCAGCATTGGCTTGGCGATGTATAGCCCGCTGGAAGGTAACAACTGGGGTGAATGCGTGATTCAGCAGGGCCATCCGGCGCCGGGACCGAATGATAAATGCGGCTCGACTTGGGATCGCGTGAGCACACACTTTCTTGACGCTATCGGCGTGCCGATTCTTCGCGGCCGCGGATTCACGGACCAGGACACGGGCACTTCGCAACAGGTTGCGGTCGTGAATCAAACGTTCGTCAAGCGCTTCTTTCCCAACGAAGATCCGATCGGTCAGCGCTTCGGCATCGACTTCCAGCAGTACTCGGGGAGTTTTGAGATTGTGGGCGTGTTTGCCGATTTCAAGATGAACAACCCGCGCGATCCGGTGCGCGCGGTTTATCTACGTCCGATGGCGCAGCGCTTTAACGGCTTCCAGGAACCGGGAATGATTTCGGGGGAGTCGCAATCGCTATTCATGCAGACCATGCTACTCAACTTCAGCGCGCCACAACAAAACGTTGAGGGACTCATTCGCCGCACGCTGGCGAGTATTGATCCTAATTTGACTGTGGTCAATCTTCAATCTTTCGATGCGCAGGTGGTCGGCAACTTTACGCAGGAGCGTTTGATTGCGCGGCTCACGAGTTTGTTCGGCATTCTCGCGCTTATTCTGGCTTCGGTGGGACTCTACGGAGTGATGTCTTACCTGGTGGCGCGGCGGACCAGCGAAATTGGAGTTCGCATGGCGCTGGGAGCTCGACGATCGAGCGTGCTCGCGCTGGTACTGCGCGGCGCGCTCTGGCAAATTCTGATTGGCCTTGGCCTTGGCATTCCCGCTGCGTTACTAGCTGGTCACCTGATGGCGAGCCAACTTTTTGGAGTCGGCGGCTACGACCTGACGGCGATCGTGGGCGCGACCTTAGTGCTCGGGCTTTGCGCCGCTGCAGCCGGATTCATTCCTGCCCGCCGCGCCGCTTCCATCGAGCCAATGCGCGCGCTGCGCACCGACTAGAGCGCCTTGCACCCGCCCCATGACCGTTTTTAGTCACCAACTTATCTAACTAACTTATGTTAACAAGCTAGATACGGCACAAAAGTGCTACGCCAGGGGGTTGACAGCTCTTTCCCCAGGGAGCACAATCCTGCCATTCGGGAAAGTTAGATTTACTTGTGAGTGATGCTTGATCGGGATTGCTCCATTGCCGAAACTCCCCCAGCCTTGCTGTTTGCGATTGGAACTCAGAAAGAGAGGAAGATGCAATTTTCCTCTAGGGGCCCCTATCTCAAAGTCTGAGGAGTTTGTATGCAACGAAGCGCGCGCCTTGTCTCTCTGCTGTTATTGGTTGTACTCGGAATTCTGGCCATCCCCTCACATTTCACTCACCACGTAATCGCCGGCGACACTCACGGCAACTGCACATTTTCCAACGGACATTCGTGCCCACCACCACCACCGCCACCACCTTTAGTTGGTCAATTCGGCGGCCCCCTAGCTGGACTAAGTTCAAGCATGACCGGCCTGTTCGATGGCGGCTACGGAACATTCACGATCAAGTGGGATCCCATCCTCGGATTAGGGCCAGTATTCACGCAGCCCGGATGCTTCACCTGCCACGGAACTGGCGTCGACGTATTGACCGGTACAGCGGGAGATACCGGCCCCCTCACCGGAACCCGTTACGGCAAGTGGAATTCAGACGGGACGTTCAACTATCTCGATGGCAACGGAACTTTTCCAGAGAATGAAGGCGGGCCTACGCTTCACGGCTCTTCCAACGCCACGTTCGGCACGCTGCCCGGGTGCAATCAGATGACGATTGCCGCTTCGCCCGGTGGCGCGGTCGAATCAGGAAGCAAGGTTACCATCACGACCACGGCTGCGCATGGCTTCAAAGTCGGACAAACCGCGCAAATGCTTAACGTGCCGGTTTCCGGTTACAACGGACAATTCACCATCGTGAGCGTCCCTTCGACAACGACCTTCACCTATACCAATACGGTGACGGGGCTGGCCGATTCCGGGGGAGGGGTCACGCAGAATCTGCCCCACGAAGTGGTTCCGACCGATGCGACTGTGGTCAGCACCGTGCGCTCGCCACAGTTGTTTGGACTCGGCTTGGTGGATAACATTCCGGACTCGGCAATTCTCGCCAATGTCGGGAATCCGGGAAATACATTCGGCATCAGCGGCGTCGCCAACATGGTGGCGGATGAGAATGGTGTCGTTCGTCCCGGCAAGTTTGGGCAGAAACTCAACAGCGTCAGTCTGTTTCAATTTACTTTCAACGCCGAGTTCAACGAGCTTGGCATCACCAATAAGGCCGGTCCGTTTGGTACGGCGAGCCAGTTTTTTCCGACCGAACACTTGCCGCAGGGCCTGTCCTATCCCAACTCTTGCCAATCGGACACCAACTCTCCGCAGGATGTTGAACAGGCGAACATGATCAAGATGACGCAGTTTGAGGCTCTGCTGGCGCCGATTCCGCCGCAGCCTTCAAACAGTTCCATCGCGGCCGGGTTGGTTGTCTTCAACAACATTGGGTGCAGCGTCTGCCACATGGAAAGTTTCACGACACAAGCCAATGTCAAACTGAAAACCACTTCGGGAGGACAGACGGCCGTCATTCCATCTCTCAGCAACGTTACGTTCAATCCGTATTCGGATTTCCTGCTTCACAATATGGGTACGGGAGATTCCGGCGGCATTCCGTTCCAGCCGTTTGGGACTGGCCAGGCCACGCTGACCATGTGGAGAACGGCGCCTTTGTGGGGACTGAACAACGCCCTCACCAAGGCCAGCGGCCTGATGCACGACAACGGATCAGCAACGATTACAGCAGCGATCAACCGGCATGGTGGAGAAGCGACTACTGTGATCTCCAACTTCCAGGGGCTGAGTTCGACGGATCTTTCGAACCTGATGGCGTTTTTGGGATCGTTGTGATTTTTTTGGGGCGTGGGTGACCACGCCCCAAACTTCACTTCGCGCCTAAGCCATCCTTCTCGTGATAATTCGGATACGCCGGTCGCTGATACTGCGGCAGGGGATGCTCTTTCAATTGCTGCATCACGACTTCGATTGCCTTGTCGAGTTGCGCATCGTGCCCATTGCGATAGGCAGCGGGGTCGAGATCAACCTCGATATCTGGGGCGACGCCTACATTCTCAACCTCCCACTCGCCCTTGAGGCCGTAGATCGCAGCGCGCGGCGCGGTGACGTGGCCGCCGTCGAGCAGTTCGGGATAGCCGCCAATCCCTACCAGACCTCCCCAGGTTTTCTTGCCGACCAGTGGACCCAGCGCGGCTTTGCGGAAATACCACGGCAACGCGTCGCCGCCCGAGCCTGACATTTCGTTGATGATCATCACCTTCGGTCCGTAGATCGCTTCTGACGGGCTCGACCAGTCGTGGCCTTCGCGCGTGACGACCTTGCTCAAGATTGGGCGACGCAGGTAGTCGATGATGTAGTCGGCGAGCTGGCCGCCTTCGTTGAAGCGCTCGTCGATGATCACGCCTTCCTTGCCCACTTGCGAGAAGAAGTAGCGATTGAAGTTGGTGTAACCACCGCTCGCCGTGTTGGGCACGTAGACGTAGGCCACGCGGCCTCCGGTGGCCTGATCGACCATACGGCGATTGCCCTCGATCCACGCCAAGTGACGGAGAGCCTCCTCGCTCTCAACCGGTACGACGGTGACATCGCGCGGGTCTTTACCTTCCGAATTGTGGCTGACCTTCAGCACAACTTGCTTGCCGGCAGTTTCTTCGAAGAAGCTGTAGATGTTGTCGGTCGAATGCAGTTCTCGCCCATTGACCGCGAGAATGTAGTCGCCTGCTTTTACCCTGACACCGGGCTGGGTCAGAGGAGCTTGCAGACCGGGATTCCAGTTTTCTCCGTCGTACACTTTCGCGATGCGGTAGAGGCCGTGCTCGATGGTGTAGTCGGCTCCGAGTAATCCGCCTTTCACTTTCTTGGGCTCTGGCGCTTCTCCACCACCGACGAACATGTGGCCGACTGTAATTTCGCCGAGACACTCCTGAAACAAATACGTGAGTTCGGAGCGCGACGCGATTCCTTCCAGATACGGCTCGTATTTTTTCTTTGCTTTGTCGAGATCGAGACCGTGGTAATGCGGATCGTAGAAAAAGTCGCGCTCGATGCGCCAGGTCTCGTTGTAAATCTGCTTCCACATCGCCCGCGGTTCCACGTAAACCTCCCAGCCATCAAGCTTGAGCGGGCCCAGACCCGGCTTGGGAGGGCCACCAGGGCCGGGTGCATCATCGGCCGACGCGGTGGTCCACGCTTCGCCTTTGCGGTAAAGAATTTTGCTGCCGTCGAAAGAAACTGTGTAGTCGTTGACGTCCTCGATCCACTTGTCGACCTTGCGCTTGCTTAAGTCGAACTTCTGGATGGTCTGCGGCAGGTCGCCGTCGGTGGCTACCATGGGGCCTTCGGCGAGGAACAGGATACCCGATTTCCCTGTCAGCAGATTGTTGTAATTCTTGGCGGGAATGGGCAAAGCTAGAATGCGCTGGCTGATGCCTTCGACATCAATCTTGACGACGACGGGCTCTTCTTTTTTTTCTTTATCTTTATCTTTGTCTTTGCCTTTATCTTTGTCTTTATTATCTTTGCTGTCCTTGTTCTCTTCTTTGTCTTTGTCTTTGTCGGAAGCGGTTTTGTCGCCGGCTTTGTCTTTATCTTTATCTTTATCTTTTTCCTTATCCTTATCCTTCTCCTTGTCGGCTTCGCTTTTTTCTTCATCGCTTTCTGGGGCCAGTGGAGAAAGCGAAAACTGGCCCAACACCGCGACATAGACGCTGCGCGATACGCGGTGCTCTTCGCTCGACATGTCGAGTCCAGCGGTGGAGAGCGCTACGTCCGTCGACGCCGTGAAGTAAAGATACTTTCCGTTCTTGTCGAACGCGGGATACAGCGCGTCGCTCATGCCATCCGTGATTTGAAACGCCTTGCCCTGATCGAGTGAATATACGAACACGGCGTGCAGGCCGCTGGGCAGTTGGCGCGTATAGGCGATCCATTTATTGTCCGGAGCCCAAGTCTGGTTGAGTTGTGTCGGGCCGAAGCCTCCGAAGTAATCGGTGTCGACCAGCTTCGGCTTCGCATTATCAAGATCGACATACCACAAGTTCAACCGCTTGTCGGAGTAGGCGATCTTCTTGCTGTCGGGCGACCACGTGGGCGTGTAAAAAAACGACGGCGGATTTCCGAGGTTGATATGGCGGACCTCGCCTAAGCCATTCTGTCCGAGAATGCACAATTCATATTCGCCCGACTCGTCGGAGAAATATGCGATCGACTTGCCGTCCGGAGACCAGGCCGGATCGCGATCGGCCACGGCCGGGCTGTGCGTGAGATTGCGAATATCGCCTTTGTCGGTGGGCACCGTGAAAATCTCTCCCCAGGCCTCGAATACTGCGCGCGCGCCCGTGGGCGAGATGCCGAAATTCTGGATGCGCTTCGGTTCGACCTTGGCAAAGTGCGGCCGCACCGCGTCGATATCGCCGCTGACGTGAATCGAAATATTCTTTACCTGGTGCGTCTTGAGGTCATAGAGCTTGATGGCGCCGAACTGCTCGATGACAATGGCATCCGGCCCTGCGGAGGCAGTTTTGAAATCGAGGCCGTCGCTGTGCAGAACTTCCGATACTTGTTTGCTCTGAATGTCATACGCGAACAAACTCACCGGACCGTTGCGGTCGGAAAGAAAATAAATTGTGCCGCCTACCCACATGGGAAAGTGGTCGTTCGAGTTATCTCGGGGAATTTTGATGACGCTGGAATCTTTTAGATCCGCAATCCAGATCGGCGTGGTCTGGCCGCCATGGTAGCGCTTCCACGCGGCCTGCCATTGCATGTGCGGCAAGTATGCGAGATGCGTGCCATCGGGCGAGAATTGCGCTTCTTCGCCAATGGGGAGCGGCAATTTTGTCGGAAATCCACCTTCAACGGGCACGGTGTAGAGCTGGTCTTCGAAGTGACGGAAACTGCTGCCCCAGGACGCGAACAAAATGTTTTTACCATCGGGCGTCCAACCGAGAACTTCTTCATCTGCGGGATGGAAAGTAAGCCGCCGGGGCACGCCTCCCGTCGCCGCGACCACGTATACGTCGCGATTGCCGTCATACTCGCCGGTAAAGGCAATCATTGAGCCGTCGGGAGAAAAGCTGGGTAGGGTCTCGACGCCGACTCCGGAAGTGAGCCGGCGCGCATCGCCGCCTTCCCGACTGACGATCCAGAGGTCGCCGGCGTAGTTGAAAACAATTTGCGTCTTGCTCACGGTAGGAAAACGCAGCAGCAACGGCGGATTACTTTGGGCTGAGGCGGCGGACGAGAAGAGCGCGATTAGAGACAAAGACAAAGCGGCCAGGGCAAGGATTCCCCGAAGGCGGTTGCGCATTTTAAGAGCTCCTGCGAATGGCTGAACGGCGACGGGAAATCTTAGTGTGGCAGAGGTCGAATGGTCAACCTCTGGGATGACGGGAGTGAAGCGTGCAGTCCGGTTTTTTCTTTGCGATCTTTGCGGCAAAGGTCGCTAAGAAAACCAACCGCTTCATTTGCTTTTGCCCTTGCCTGGCAGTCCGGCCGGATTTTCATGCGTGCGTTCGCGGAAGGTTCCGCGAAGGCCGGTAGCCAGCTTGACGCTTGATTCGCCAAACTTGTCGCGCAGGCGATCGGCGGCGGCGAGTGCGTCTTTCCAGCGTTGCTGCCGGCCGCCTTCGAGTAAGTTGATCTGTTCTGCCTGCGCTTCGAATGAGGATGCTTGCACTCCCAGCAGCCGCACTTCCCTGCCCGGCTTCCAGTTCTTGCGAAACAGCGCACGCGTCTGCTCAAAGATTTCGCCGTCGAGTTGAGTAGGAGCCGGCAAGGTGTGAGCGCGCGTGATCGTGGTGAAGTCTTTGTAACGCAGTTTGAGTTGGATGGTGCGCGCGTGCAGCTTTGCTTCCCGCAAGCGCCGCGCAACCATCTCAGAAAGCCGCATCAGCGTGGCTTCTAACTGCGTCGCATCGGCCGTGTCTTCGTTATAAGTATGTTCGTGGCTGATCGACTTGGCTTCGGTATCGGCGCCGACTTCAGTGTCGAACCATCCACCGGAATCTTCTCCGCGCGCTTTGCCGGCGAGGGCGAGCCCCCATTTGCCGAATCGTTCTTTCAGTTCGGATTCTTCCAGTCGCGCCAAGTCTCCAACTTTCTTGATGCCGAGTTCGTGGAGATGGCTTTCCATCACTTTGCCGACGCCGGGAATCGCGCGCACATCGAGCGGCGCGAGGAATTGGGATTCTTGTCCCGGCACGATCCACAGCACGCCGTTGGGCTTGGCTTGCGCGGAGGAAACTTTTGCGATCAGGCGCGATGAGCCAATGCCAATCGAGCAATTCAGCTGCGTATCTTCTTTCATTCGGTGGTGCAGTTTGTGCGCTGCTTTTAACGGCGGACCGTGCAATCGCGCTGTCCCGGTCATGTCGAGGTAGGCTTCGTCGATCGAAGCCATTTCCACCTGTGGAGAAAATGCCGCTAGCACCTTGAAAACTTTTCCGGAGCACTCGCGGTAGCGCTCAGGATGGCCGTCGACGAAGATGGCATGCGGACAGAGCTTGGCCGCGGTGCGCAGAGGGAGGGCCGAATGCACTCCGAACTTCCGCGCCTCGTAGGACGCGGCGGAGACTACGCCGCGCTCGTGGCGCTGACCTCCGACGACCACGGCTTTGCCTTTCAGGGACGGATCGAAAAGTTCTTCCACGGAGACGAAGAAGGCGTCCATGTCGACGTGGAAGATGGTGCGGGCGAAAGCCGGCAGCTGGGATGTGGCGGCCATGAGCGGATTGTAGCAGCGGACGAAGATGTTCTCTTACAAAGTGTAATCCCGAGCGAAGCGAGGGACCTTGGTTCTTGCTTGCGCCATCACAGTACGCTCGCACACGCAGAAACCAAGATCCCTCGCTTCGCTCGGGATGACACGGCATTAGTTATCCGATGTTGCTAGACCAACACCTTCTCCTGCACCGCCGCCGCGCTGCGCATCTGCTTCACGCGCTCATAAATCTTGCCGTATTCGCGCGCGGAAGCGTTCCAGGAAAAATCTTTGTTCATGCCGTTGCGCATGAGCACCTGCCATGAAGTTTGATCGCGGAACGCCGTCAGCGCCTGTTTGATGGTTAGCAGCAGAGACTCGCCGTTGTACTCGGTGAACTTGAAGCCGGTACCTCTGCCGGAGCGCGCGTCCCAGGGTTCGATGGTGTCGTCGAGGCCGCCGGTGGCGCGAACGATTGGCACCGTGCCATATTTCAAGCTGTAGATCTGGTTCAGCCCGCAGGGTTCGTATCTTGAGGGCATCAGGAACATGTCGGAGCCGGCCTCGATCTTGTGCGCGATGGCGTTGTCGTAGGCGACTTTCAATGCGATCTTGTTGGGGAACTGCTTATTGAGGCGCGCAAACATTTCTTCATACTGCTTATCGCCGGAGCCGAGAACGACCATGATCATCTCTTCGCGCGCTAGGCGGTCCATAATTTGCGCGATCAGGTCGAAACCCTTTTGCGCGGCGAAGCGGGAGACGATGCCGACCACTGGAATTTTCGGGTCCGCATTCTTCACGCCGAATGTCGTTAGCAGATCTTTCTTGCATACGGCTTTGCCGGCAAGATCCTGCGGCGAATATTTCGCGGCAATAAACTTATCGGCCTGCGGGCTCCATTCGTCATAGTCCACGCCGTTCAAAATACCAGTGACCGTGGCGGCGCGGTCGCGCAGAACGCCTTCCAGTCCAAAACCATATTCGGCAGTCTGAATTTCCTGACTGTATCTCTTGCTCACGGTCGTAATGTAGTCAGAATAGGTAAGCGCGCCTTTCAGAAAATTCACCTGCCCAAAGAATTCCATCTTCGACATGGTGAACAGATCCCAAGGCAGCATGAGCAGCGGCAGAGTCTCAGGAGGGAACAATCCCTGATAGCCCATATTGTGGATCGTGAAAACTGTGCCCGCGTCGCGGAAGGCGGGGTCTTCGGCATAAATGGTACGCAGCAGCACGGGCACGAGCGCCGACTGCCAGTCATGGCAATGGAAAATGTTCGGCACGCCCAGAATCTTTGTCGCCTCTAACACCGCGCGGGAAAACAGCGCGTAACGCTCTGCGTTATCGGGATAATCCCCGGCCGGCGTTCCGTAGAGCGCGTCGCGATCGAAATACTCGGGGCACTCGACAAAATAAAAACGCACTCCGGATTGGGTTCCACTGGTTACCACCGAGGCAAAACGATATTTGTCGTCGAAAGGAATCGTGATGCTGCGCACCACAGTTGCCGGATCGGTTAGCTTAGTCTGCTTGTAACGAGGCAGGAACACGCTCACCTGATGGCCCAGCGAGGCGAGAGCGCGCGGCAATGCGCCCACCACGTCTGCCAAGCCACCGGTTTTCGAAAACGGAACCCCTTCCGAAGCCGCAAACGCAATATGCATGAAACCCTCCCGGGTGAGAGCCCGCTTTTCGCGGGCGCACGATATGATGGATAGCTGTTGCGGGAGCTTTGCTCCCGCGCGCAAAATAAGCGGGCCGTAATAGCCAGTCTATAGGCCCGACGAAATGAGGGTCAACGTGCCGAAGGTCGTGTCGACTCGACGTCCGCAACACAAGCCCAAGCTGGGACAGCATTTTCTTGCCAGCGACAGTTTTGCCCTGCAAATTGTCGACGCCCTCGGTGACGTATCGCAAAATACCGTGCTCGAAATCGGTCCCGGACGCGGCGTCCTCACTTCCCTGCTCGCTAAACGAGTACGCCGCCTGATCGCTGTGGAACTTGACCGCGTGCTGGCCGCACAGCTTCGGCTACGCTTCGGCATGTTTCCCAATGTCGAAGTTATCGAGGCCGACATTCTCTCCGTCGATCTCGATTCGCTGTTCGGACCCAAGCCTGGCCTGCGCCGTCCGGGAATCGAATTCCGGCCCGAGCCGGTCAAGGTGGTTGGCAATCTTCCCTACTACATTACTTCCGACATTCTTCTGCGCCTGTTCGATTATTCGAAATATCTTGAGAGCATCGTGATTCTCGTGCAGCGCGAAGTGGCGGATCGCATTGCCGCCGAACCCGGGAGCCGCGACTATGGACTGCTCTCCGCTACCGCCCAACTTTATGCGCGCGTGGAGAAACTTTTTACCCTGCCGCCCGGAGCATTTGCGCCGCCGCCCAAAGTGCACTCCACGGCGCTGCGGCTCACGATCGCACCTCGACTGAATGAGCTTGGGCTCGATGGCGACGCTGCCACCAAAGACGGGTTCATCGATTTCTTAAAACTTTCCTTTGGACAGAAGCGCAAGACCCTGTGGAACAATTTGAAGTCTAATTATCCAGAGTCTGATCTGCGCGCCGCTTTGGCCGAGGCACGAGTGAAACCTGCCGCAAGGGCCGAGACCTTGAGTCTGGAAGAAAGCGCTGCGCTGTTTCGCGCCTTGCGAAATCACCGCGACGGCTCGTAGGATTATTTAGTCGAGTTTCAGAAGAGACTGTCTGTGCCTGCTGCCATGATTCTTCGCCATCCCGCAGTCGCCGGGCGATTCTATCCCGCCGATCCGGCAGTTCTGCGAAAGGAGGTTGGCACCTACCTCTCCCAACCTCCGAAGGGAGCGCCGGTTCAGGCCTTGGGCTGCATCGTCCCCCATGCGGGCTACATCTATTCCGGACACGTAGCGGGCGCCGTATTCGGAGCATTGAAAATTCCGAAACTCTGCGTAGTGCTGTGTCCAAATCACACCGGCATGGGGCGAGCCCTTTCGATCATGATCCGGGGACTCTGGGAAACGCCCCTCGGCCCGGTGATCATCGCTGAAGATTTCGCCACCGCTCTCCTGCATTATTGCCCACTTCTGCACGAGGACTCGGACGCACACCGCTTCGAGCACGCTGCTGAAGTCGAATTACCCTTTCTTCAAGTCCTACAGCCCAAACTCGGGTTCGTCCCCGTCGCCATTGGAACTGGGGACTTCGAAGCTCTCAAGCAACTCGGTTTCGCCCTCGCAAGGGCCATCACCTTGCGGAGCGAACCTGTTCTGATCGTCGCCTCCAGCGATATGAATCATTACGAGTCCGACGCCATCACGCGAGTTAAAGATCACACCGCCATCGAACCGATTCTTCGTCTCGACGCGCGGGCTCTGTTTGACGTGGTCACCCAGCAGCACATCACCATGTGTGGATTCGGACCCGCCGTCACGATGCTGACTGCGGCGAAGAAGCTCGGCGCAACCTCCGCCGAGTTAGTGAAATATGCGACCTCGGGAGACGTTTCCGGAGACCGCGATCTGGTGGTCGGCTACGCAGGCGTGGTGATTCGTTAGAGGCTGAAACGAAAATTCATTTCGAAGCGTTGTTTCCCATCTCGATCAACTGCTTCGCCCGCGCCCGAACTCCATTGAGTACCGAAGTATCCTCAACAATTTCCTGCAGCGCGGGCGCAACCGCTTGTAGCTCGCTGATTTCGGAGCCTTTCGCCTGCGCTTCCATATGCTTCAGTTCGTCATCCAGCGCCAGCTTCTGATAGCGGTGGTAGTACGAGAGGCGGCTTCCATATTCGAGCGTGCCCGCCATGTTCTGAAAAAGCGTTGTTAACTGCTGCACTGCCGCCACATTGGAATAGTTATATCGCGCCGTGAAAGAACGCTGACTGTCCTGATAGCTCAGGATCTTCCTGCCGGCAAATGCCACCTTGCGATTGCCGGAGTCAAGTTTGCCGCCGAAATACTGCGCCTGTTTCGCCCACTCGAAAATTCGCCTGCGACTCTCCGCCGACATCTCGAATTCAGACTTGTACACCTGCTCCTCTGAATCCTCCGTAATCTTCCCGGTGCACTCATAACGGGCGTGCCCCGTCGCGTCGACTGAGATCGAGTAGTGCTCAGGATTGGATTGGGGAAAGTCGAAGGTAAACGTAATTACTGGGAGTGAAGTCGCCGCGTCAGCCGAATGCTGTGATAACGAGAGCGAAGACGTTGCGGCGAACGCGAACATGGCGAGGCAAACTTGAATCGAAAAAGCGCGAGTCATCACCGTGCCGCAGCCTTCTGCCGTTCGAGTGTGCCCGCGGTATGCAAATGGCAAATGGCGATGGCCAGCGCGTCGGAAGCATCCATCGGCTTGGGAGGCTCGGCCAACCCCAGCAAGCGCGTCACCATGTGCTGCACCTGCTGCTTCTCCGCGCGCCCATACCCCACGACCGACGACTTGATTGATAGCGGCGAATACTCCGCGACCTCGAGTCCGGCCGCGGCGGCAGCCAGCATAGCCACTCCCCGCACCTGCCCCAGCTTCAATGCTGACTTCACATTCAACGCGTAAAAGATTCCTTCGATCGCAACTTCGTCGGGATGATGCTCTCCAATGAGCACGCCGAGGCCGTCATAAATGCGTGCCAAGCGCCGCGCCAACGGCTCCCGCGGCGAAAGCTTGATCGCCCCGCACGTCAGGCACACCAGCCGTCCACCGGAGTGCATCTCGACCACGCCGTAACCGGTGTATTCTCCGCCGCAATCGATACCAAGAACTCGCATGTGAGTGCAGTCTATCGCGGAAAGCGCGCAGTTCCTAGCGAGGAGATTCAGCAAGTTAACAACGAGCCAGCTAACAGCACTTGGGCCGCCGCGCTTTCGCCTCGTCGAATTCCTGACGAAACGCCGCATAAGCTTCGCTCGACGAAGCCATCCCTGAGCGGCGTAGAAACCGCGCGTAGGCAGCCTCATCAAAAATCTCGCGCAAAATCTCGATTAACACCGCGACCGCAGTCGATGCGAGATCGCCAATCATCTTTCGCATTCGATTCATCCTTGCTCCTCCACTAATCGCGTCCTCACGAATGGCGATTCCTTCACCCGCGCTTCTTTCGCGCCATTCAGAATTCCCATCCACTGCCTCAACGATTCCACAAGAACCAGAGTCACCATCACCACCAACGCTCCCGTGACTGCAGCATCCAGCCGGTTGTTAAAAATAAGCTGCACCGTGGCGCTTGAGATTGGAACGGGACTCGCGGCGAGCACCCGCGCTTGCGCCAGAAATCCCACTCGCGGATTCGAATCGAATATCTTGTGCCAGGATGCCGTAAACGTCACCGCGACCAGCCATGCCAGCGGCACCAGGGTCACTACGGCATACTTCGCGCGATGCATCTTGATGATGATGGTCGTGGCCACGCACAGCGCCACGGTCGCCAGCAATTGATTAGAAATGCCGAACAGCGGCCACAGTGAATTAATTCCACCCAGCGGATCCTTCACTCCCTGCCATAAGAAATATCCCCAGGCCGCAACGATCAGGGCGCTGGTCGCGAGAATCGACGGATACCAACTCGTCCGCCCCAACGGCTTGTAAACATGACCGAGGGCATCTTGCACCATAAAGCGAGCGACCCGCGTGCCGGCATCGAGCACGGTCAATATAAACAGAGCCTCGAACATGAGGGCGAAGTGATACCACAGCGCCATCAACGTCTCGCCGCCCAGGCTGTGTGAAAAGATGTGCGCCATGCCCACGGCAAAAGCAGGCGCTCCGCCGGTGCGATTGTAGAGCGTGAGTTCGCCGACCGCGTGCGCCAGCGCCTGCATATCGGCCGCGGTGACGGGGAACCCCCAGCCGGAAATAGTCGCTGCGGCGGCTGCCGGCGACTGCCCGACGACGCCCGCGGGACTGTTGATCGCAAAATAAATTCCCGGCTGCAACACGCACGCCGCAATAATCGCCATCACCGCGACCGCAGATTCGCACATCATCGCGCCGTAGCCCACCATGCGCGTCTGCGTCTCGCGCGCAATCAATTTCGGCGTCGTTCCGCTTGAGATGAGAGCATGAAATCCGCTGATCGCTCCGCAGGCGATTGTGATGAAAGCGAAAGGAAATATCTTTCCCGCAAACACCGGACCGGTGCCGTCGACGAATCGCGTGAGCGCAGGCATGTGAAGTGTGGGATGAAGCGCCACGATCCCCACACCTAAGAGTGCGATCGTCCCCAGTTTCACGAACGTGCTTAGATAATCGCGCGGCGCCAGCAGTAGCCACACCGGCAACGCAGACGCGGCAAACCCGTAGACCATAATAAGAATCGCCAGCGTGGGCGCGCTAAACGTGAACAGCCGCGCCAGCGCCGGGTTCTGCGATACGTACTGCCCGCCCCAGATCGCCGCCAGCACCAGCACAAATCCCAGCGCCGATACTTCCAACACTTTCCCCGGACGAATGCGCCGTAAATAGACGCCCATCAATAAAGCGATCGGCATTGTCATCGCGATCGTGAACGTACCCCACGGGCTCGATTTCAAAGCGTTCACCACGATCAGCGCGCACACGCCCAGCAGGATAATCAGAATCGCGGTCACCGCGACGTAGGCGACGAACCCACCGACGGGACCGATCTCGTCCTTGGCCATCGCGGTTAGCGACTTGCCGTCGCGCCGCACCGAGAAAAGAAGAATCACAAAATCCTGCACGCAGCCTGCGAACACAGCACCGGCCAGCACCCACATCGTCCCGGGAAGATAGCCGAACTGAGCCGCCAGCACCGGCCCCACCAGCGGACCAGGTCCCGCGATCGCTGCGAAGTGATGCCCGAACAGGACCCACTTGTTAGTGACGACAAAATCGCGGCCGTTCTCCAGTCGCTCCGCCGGAGTGGCACGCAAGCCATCGAGCGCTAGAATCTTCGCCGCGATGAACTTGCTGTAGAAGCGGTAGCCGAGCGCGTAGCAGCAGGTCGCCGCCGCGACCAACCAAAGTGCATTGATCGGCTCGCCGCGCTGCATAGCCACCGTGCCCACTGCTACGGCGCCAAGCAGTGCGACCGTTCCCCATCCCAAAATCGCGAGAGTCTTATTCATTGAACTTCTTCATTACTCGCATTCATCGCTTAATTATTGCTCATGAATCCAGTGGAGCATTGTGCCGAAACTTGGGCGGCGGCGCAACCAGCCATGTTCCTTGGTGTGTTCGTGCTTCTTCAATTCTCTTCTTCGCACCAACTCTGCTGCGATAATAGGAGAATGGCTGGTTTTTTTCTTGATGAACGTTGGCTCCCGAAGTCTGTCCTCTGTCTGCGGGATTACAACGCCAATAAATTCCTGCACGATCTCGTAGCGGGCGTCACCGTGGGCCTGGTCGCGCTGCCTCTGGCCATGGCTTTTTCCATCGCTTCCGGGCTAACTCCGCAGGCTGGAATTTACTGCGCCATCGTCACCGGCTTCCTGATTTCCCTCCTCGGCGGTTCGAAAACGCAAATCGGCGGACCTACCGGCGCCTTCGTGGTAGTCATCGCTGGCATCGTCGCAGTGCATGGCATCGATGGCCTGTTCATGTGCACAGTGATGGCCGGCGTGTTGCTGATGATCATGGGCATCGCCGGCATGGGCACGGCAGTCAAGTTTATTCCACGGCCTGTTGTCATCGGGTTTACCAATGGCATCGCCATTCTGATCGCCAGCACTCAGATCAAAGATTTCTTCGGCCTGCAAATCGCAAAAGTTCCTGGAGTCTTCTGGCAGCGCATGGAAGCTCTAGCCGGCAACTTCCACACACTTTCTTATACTTCGACCGCACTGGCTGTGGGCACGGTGCTCGTGATGATTCTCTGCCGCGCACTTTCGAATCGCATTCCAGGAGCGATCGTCGCTTTTATGCTGGGCACGGCTGCCGTCATTCTGTTCAAGCTGCCGGTGGAAACCATCGGCTCGCGCTTCGGAGGAATTCCCGCCGGTCTGCCTCACTTTGTGATTCCACGGTTTCGCGCCGATCTCATCCACGGGTTGCTCGGCCCGGCGCTCACGGTTGCCATGCTGGGCGCGATCGAGTCGCTCATGTCGGCAGTGGTTTCCGATCGCATGAGCAATGACCACCACAATCCAAATGTTGAATTGATCGGTCAGGGCGTCGCCAACATCGTTTCTCCCATGTTCGGAGGACTGCCTGCGACTGGCGCCATCGCCCGCACTGCCACCAACATCCGCGCCGGCGCGCAGTCTCCGGTCGCAGGCATGATTCATGCGCTCACCCTGCTCTGCATTCTGCTCTTCGCCGCGCCTCTGGTGCGCCATGTGCCGCTGGCCGTGCTTGCCGGAATTCTCATGGTCGTCGCGTACAACATGGGCGAGTGGCGCGAGATTCCGCAACTGCTCAAGCTCACCAGGACGGACATCAGCGTGTGGCTGGTGACGTTCGCTCTCACGGTCTTTGCCGACCTCACGGTCGCGGTCGAAGCCGGAATGATTCTCGCCGCGCTGTTGTTCATCAGCCGCGTCGCCGCTACCACCACGGTTTTGCAGGTCACGGATGAATATGTCGAAGACGGACGCATGCACATCCTGCAAGACAAAGATATCCCGTACTACGCGACCATCTTCCGCATCCACGGCCCGTTTCTGTTCGGGGCTACCGACAAAATCAATGCTGTTACTGAAGATCTGCACACGCTGCCGCCGGTGGTCATTTTACGGCTGCGCAATATGACCGCACTCGACGCCACGGGACTGTTCGCGATCGAGGAAGTCGCCCGCCAACTGCACGCCAGCAATCGAACCTTGATTCTCTGCGGCGCGCGCGAGCAACCCGCCAAACTGATACATCAGGCAGAGTTCCAAGAAGTGGTCGGCGCGGAAAATATCTGCGACAACGTACAGTCCGCGCTCCGACGAGCGCAGCAAGTTCACGACCAACTGGAAAGCGCGGCCATCGAGCTCAAGAGCTAGTGGGAGACACCGGCAGTGCAAGAATTCGCAAAGCTCATCAGACTACCCGGCTTCGCTGGTCATAATAAAAAGTGGCTTCATTTCGAAGCTCTTGTAGTGAGGACGCAGGCGGTCAACGTTGTAGTGTTCCTTCACGTTGACAACTTTCTTCGAGGCTGTAACGGTGTCGATGGGCATGTTGTCGTAGCGGCCATTCCTCAACACAACGAGCCGTCCGTGAATTCTTCCCAGCAACAGATCCAAGGCGAGGTTTCCATAAGCCATCGGAACAACCGAGTCGATCGCATCGGGATCGCCGCAGCGAACGAGGTAGCCTAGTTTCTGAGTAATAGTGTTGATCGCTTTGCCATGGTTGTACTTCGGGGAAAGCTCCTTCAGCTTCTCCGATACCAGGTCTCCGATGCCGCCGAGCTTTTTGTGGCCGAAGGCGTCAGTAGTTTCCTTTTCGAAAACCATTTCGCCGCCCTTGAACATCGCTCCCTCAGAAACCAGGACGACGGAGTAGTGGCTTGGATTTTTCTGGCGGTCAGCAACCAACAACTCTGTCAGCCGCTCGATGTCGAATTGGTACTCGGGAATCACGCAGCGGTGCGCGGCTCCGGCCATGGTGGGCAGCATCGCAGTGAAACCTGCGTAGCGGCCGAAGACTTCGAGCACCATGAAGCGTTCGTGTGACCCGGCGCTGGTGCGCAAGCTGTTCGTCATGGAAATAGTTCGCGTCACACAGGTACTGAAGCCGATGCAATAGTCGGTGCCGGGAACATCATTGTCCATGGTCTTCGGAATCGCGACCACCTTCACGCCTTCCTGATAAAGCCGCACGCCGTAGCTCAGCGTGTCATCGCCACCGATTGGGATGAGGTAATCGATGCCGAGCCAATCCAGATTCTTCAGCACTTCGGGAGTGAGGTCATTCTTTTCGGCAGCGTAAGTGTCGCGCAGATGAAGCGGCACACGAGACTTTTCCACCCGGCTCGGATTCGTGCGCGACGTGTGCAGAAATGTGCCGCCGGTACGACCGGTGCGGCTGACCAGATCCTCGGTCAGCGTCTGAAAGTTCTCGCTGTTGTCATAATCTTTTTCGCGGACCAGATCCACCAGACCAGCCCACCCCCGGCGAATGCCAATCACCTGGCAGCCCTCGCGCAGCGCGCGAATCGTAACGGCGCGGATGGCTGGGTTCAAGCCCGGTACATCGCCGCCGCCGGTCAGAATTCCGATTACACCTTTTTTTGCTTTCACGTTACCCCTTATCGTTAATTTTGATTTTCGCGGAACTTTCGCGACGTCATTTTCGCGGACATCGCGTAATCGTGCTTCACATCCGATCCGACCGCAAGCAGATTTCGCCGCCAGTTCTATTTATAAGGCAATTCACCAAGAGAATCGAACGGCACTTTGATGATAATCTGGTTTCTTCGCGCAAAAGTATTCCCGGCCTCTTCGCGATGCAAACCCTTTACCTGCGGCTCGCTCCGTTTCTGATAACGATAATCGAAGCGCTTTTCGTAATCGCCGCGGTGGCGCTGCTCTTTTTCTCCCGCAGTTCCGCGAACCGCCATCAGCCCGTCGTCATAACCCGCCTGGAGCGTGGCTTTGCCCGTCTGGCGCGGCGAAAGCAACTCTCCGTGCTGCTAGTCGGCCTCAGCCTGATTGTAGTGAGAGCTGGCCTGATCCCAATTCTCGGAATACCCGAGCCCCGCTGGAACGATGAGTTCAGCTATCTGCTCGCCTCCGACACTTTCGCCCACGGAAAACTGACGAACCCTACGCACCCCATGTGGGTGCACTTCGAAAGCTTTCATATCATCGAGCGCCCCACATACATGTCGATGTATCCGCCCGCGCAAGGCCTGTTTCTCGCGTTGGGCCAACGCTTAGGGCGTGCGTGGATCGGGCAGTTACTAGTCACAGCGCTGATGTGTTCCGCAATCTGCTGGATGCTACAAGCCTGGCTGCCGCCACCGTGGGCCTTACTGGGCGGCTGTCTGGCAGCACTACGCCTGGGCCTGCTCAGCTATTGGGTCAATGGATACTGGAGCGCCTCGGTGGTCGCCCTGGGCGGCGCGTTGTTGCTCGGAGCTCTGCCTCGGCTCAAGAAACATGCACGAGCGCGCGATGCAATTCTCATGGCCGTGGGTGTAGCACTACTTGCCAACAGCCGTCCTTACGAGGGACTTCTCCTCAGCATCCCGGTCGCCGCGAGTATGACCGTGTGGTTATTTCGCGAGCGATTCTCCCGCCGCACCCTGACCAACGTCCTGCTGCCGCTCATCATGATGTTGAGCGCATTTTCCGTGGCTACGGGCTACTACTATTCGCGAGTCACCGGCAGCCCATTCTGCATGACCTATCAGGTGAACCGCGAAACTTATGCGACGGCGCCATACTTCCTCTGGCAGAAGCCGCGCCCAGAGCCGGTCTACAACCACAAGGTCATGCGGGATTTCTACCGATGGGAACTAACGCAGTTTGAAGAGAACCGCACTGTCGCCGGAGCCCTGCGGCGCACTCGCGACAAACTCGTTTCAGCCTGGCAATTCTATCTTGGTCCCGCATTAAGCTTGCCCCTGCTGGCTTTCCCTTGGATACTCCGTGACCGCCGCATGCGTTTTCCGTTGACGGCCCTCGCGGTATTCATAGCGGGGCTCACTCCGCAGACCTGGACCCTGCCGCACTATTTTGCTCCAGCCACCGGCGTGCTGTACTTGTTGCTTGTCCAGTGCATGCGTCACCTTTGGCAATGGCCTCCCGCTCACCGCCCCATAGGACGGGCTTTGGTGCGCGCAGTCCCTATGCTGGCGTGCGCAATGATTCTTCTGCGAGTAGCCGCGGTGCTCGCGCATACTCAAATCGAACCGGCGTGGCCGCGTGGCAACCTGAAGCGGGCAGCGCTGTTGCGCCAACTGAAGCAACTTCCCGGCGCGCAGCTTGTCATCGTCAGCTATGGCGCGCACCACGACGTCGATCATGAGTGGGTCTATAACGATGCGGATATCGACGCCGCGAAAGTGGTCTGGGCACGCGACATGGGCAAAGACGACAACCAGGAATTGCTCCAGTATTTCCGTGATCGACAAACATGGTTCCTAGAGGCCGACAATCCTTCGCCCCAACTGCTACCCTACTCCAACTGACTGAGTCGCCATGCTCTGCGAAAGGAGGTCGAGTTTCTCCTCGGGAACCATGCTCGCCATCCACCCGCCATTGAAACAACTCGCTCTTTTGCTCTTATTGCTGCTCTGCTCAGCCAGCATGCTGATCTATTGGAGTCACCTGCCTCAAACCGACCCGGTCGGAATGAATGACCCAAGCCTGATCAAGGCCAGGGCCCTGACTGATCTCTATCCTCGGTGGTATGGAGCCCGTGAGGTTCTGCTTCATCATCGTGATCCTTACAGTGCCGATGTCACACGAGAAATTCAGTCGGCCTACGGCGGAAGGGAGCAACGCTTTAACTATCCTCTGTATGTCATTTTCTTCCTTGCACCTACAGTGTGGATAAGTTTTCAGTCCGCGCACATCGTTTTCTGGTGGCTATTAGCGACTGTGACAGTTCTTGCTCTGGCTCTCTGGCTATCAGTCATTCCTCTTCGGTTTTCGCTACTTGCCTGGGTCACGCTGCTCGCGATGGTTCTCTCTAGCGTCCCGGTGCTGCAGGGGCTGAACCTGCTGCAGTTTGGTCTGTTGGTCGCGGGCCTTCTCACAGGAGCAGTGGCTGCGCTCGCTGCTAGACATTTCTTTCTGGCCGGAGTGCTACTAGCTTTGGCTACGATCAAGCCGCCTATGTCTCTGCTAGCGATTTCCTGGTTCATGGTCTGGATGTCCGGTGACTGGCGACGGCGACGGCCTTTGCTGTGGGGATTCGCAGCCACACTCGCGGTTCTCATCCTGGCGTCTGAATATCTAGTTCCGGGGTGGACTCTTCGTTATCCCGGCGTCCTCGCCGCGTATGCGAAACATTCCGATGCCACACCTTTGATGAGCGTATTCTTGCCGCAACTCCTGTGCTGGCCGGTCGCCATCGGCGGCCTGCTTGCCACCGCGCTGTTTTGCTGGAAGGTTCGCCGCCAAGCCGGGAGTTCCACTCACTTCATCCTCGCCTTCACCTTCGTCTCAACGCTGACGGTTACAATCATCCCAACGGCATTATCGCCCTATAATCACCTCTTGCTTTTGCCCGCAGTCCCGCTCATCCTCCATCATTGGAGGGAGCTTTGGTCGCGCAGTTTTCCGTCTCGTATCGTTATCTCCTTGTTGGCTGGCATGGCGATCCTTCCCTGGCTGCTCGCTCTCGTTGTGACTGCTGGGTGGCTCATGTCGATGCGGTCTTGGCTCGCGAACTTTCGGCTCGCTCCGCTCTATGCGAGCCTGCTGCTTCCCTTCACGGCTCTCGGCCTTCTGCTGCTTGTTTCCAGCACGCTCCCGCCGGCCCCCCGCTCCTTAGCCTCGCGGAATCCGAATACTTAGGCCGACAGATGCCTGATCTCTCCAATTCCGCAACATGGTTCACAGCCAAGCGACTAAGAATGCACGGGCTCATCCTCGCGCTCTGCCTCTGGTCCGTCTATGTATGGAATATCTCTGCTCCCGGGCTGCTTGATCGTGCGGGCAATCTCAAGGGGACGGACTTCCTGCACTTCTACACTCTGGGTTCGCTCGCTCTCGCTCACCGTGGCGCCGATCTCTACAACATGCAAGTGCAATCGCAACTCGCTGCCGAGCGCGTCCCGGCGGCCGCCGGGATCCGCTATCTCCCGCTGTATCCGCCGCAAGTTTCTATCTTCTTTGCGCCGTTTGCTCGCATGTCTTACGCGTGCGCACTTATTTTGTGGCTTACTTTGAGCGCGCTGATCTACGGTGCATGCTGTTATGCCCTTTGGCGCGCCTGCCCAAACTTGCGCAAGCAGCAATTCACGGTTGTGGTTCTCGCTCTCGCCTTCCCTGCCTTCTGGCACCTCATCGCCTGGGGACAAACCTCCGCTCTAGCTCTAGCCTGCTTCACCGCAGCGTTCTTCGCGTTGCGCGCCCAACGACAATTCCTCGCGGGCCTAGCTTTCGGAGGTCTGATCTTCAAACCCCAACTAGCGCTGGCCGCTGCTCTCGTCTTCGCCGTCACACTGAACTGGAAGATAATCGCCGGAGCATTTCTCTCAGGCGCCGCGCAAATCGCGGCGGCGTGGTTCTACTATGGCCCCGGGCCGCTGCGCGACTGGATGTACAGCCTGCTCAACGTACGCAGCCTGCTCCCACTGCTCGAGCCCAGACTTTACCAAACTCACTCGCTGCGCACTTTTTGGACGATGCTCATCCCCTGGCCCGCAGCTTCTCTCGCGCTCTACCTCGCAACGGCACTCCTCATACTGATCCTGACCGTAGCGTGCTGGCGCAGCGGCCTCGCTTTGTCGTTGCGGTATTCAGCGCTGCTACTCGCAACAGTTTTGCTCGCTCCGCATCTCACGGTCTACGACCTTGTCATCCTCGCGCCCTCATTCCTTTTGCTCTCCGACTGGGTCATTTCTCAGTCCGATCGTCCCACGGCGCGTCACTTCAAACTCCTCCTCTATCTCGCGTTCGTACTTCCGCTGATCGGCCCACTCGCGCGCTGGACGCACGTCCAGCTCTCCGTCCCCGTGATGGCCGCTCTCTTGTTTGGAATCTGGAAGGTTGGCAGGAAATCAGTTTTGGTTCCAGATTTTGATCGCGAATTCTGATCGCGACTCTAGTTCGGACTTTCCTGCGACCTTAGTTCACGAGCCGAACAGAAATCGCAGCGCCTCAGGAAATCGTTCTGCCCACGCCGCCTCGTTGTGTCCGGCTCCCTCCTTAACCACCAGCCGCAACCGGCTCTCACTCAGCACGGCCCGCCGCATGATAGCTGCGAGTTCGCGCACATCGTCCACCACGGTTCGGCTCCGCTCCGCGCTTCCCGCCTCGGAGCTTCCTACTGCCAAAAACATTCGCTCCGGCCAAATCCTCACCGACCGGCTCTCCTTAACAAGCTGCCGCCCAGACGCCCACAGCGATGGACTTTCCAGCAGCAGCCGCCCAATCATTCCAGGCCGCGCTACCGCGGTATACAGCGCAATCAGCGCACCCAACGACGACCCGCCCAGCCCAGTGTTCTCAGGCCCGGTGGCGATACGGTAATTGCGCTCTACGAACGGCATCACTTCCTTCGTCAGGAAATCCGGGTAATACCGACCTTGCACCCGCAGCATCCTCGGATGCATCGATCGATACGGCATGTATTCGCGAATCCGTTCCTTGCCCGTATTGTCCATGCCCACAAAAATCATGGGCGGCACCGCGCCCTCGCGTATCAGCCGATCCGCCGTCTCATCCACTTGCCACTCGACTCCCGCGAATGCCGTCGACGACTCGAACAGATTCTGCCCGTCATTGAGATACAGCACTGGGAAATGCCGGCCCGCGTTGCCGGCGTCGTCATATCCTGGAGGAAGCCATATCCGCAGATAGCGCGTGTTTCGGAAGACTCGGCTGGGAAATTCATGGATGCGCAGATCGCCAGTCGCTCCGCCGGCACGAATTGCCGCGGAATCCACTTCCACCTTTTTTGTTTTCTGGATTCTTCCCATCAGGAGACTATCTTGGACTCTGGTTCCCTCAGAACGGTTGCTGGCCGGATTTGAAAGCGAGCGACACTTCAGAGACTGCGGACGATCCCACGAACGCATGCAGCGCCGTGGAAGAGCGGCGCTTCAGCGCCGCGTTAAGCCTCTGAAATCAACCAGGCTTTAGCCCTGGATATGGAAGACGCTACGCACGCGCCTTCACTACTCCCGCTAAGACTGTGATTAAAGCAATCAGACCCAAAGAACTCAAACACAAAATGCACCACGTCCCAAGCACAAATCCCTCAACATAAGTCAGATAGAGAGCAAACCCCATTCCCGCCAAAGCCGCCGCCAATAAGCGTAATGGCGTCTCGGTCCGCGATCGATAAACCGTCGCCAGCACAAACAAAATGCCGTAGCCGACAATGCCAATCCCCGCCACGGGAATTCCCATCAGGCTCGAATACTCACTCCGATTTACGATGTCGCAATTGAATTTTTCGCCGAACTCGCAGAACGTGGACTCCGACTTCACATAGTGCCGCTGCAGCGAGATCCCCGAGACCACCATCCCTGCAATCGCCAGCACGGCGACCGCCAAAAGCAGAACCCGATTATTCTGCGAGGGAATGTCCTTCACCGAAATTGCGTTTGCCCCGGCCGGTTCATTTCCAGTTGCACTCACGGCAAACTGCACCCAGTCTTATCGCTCAACTCCTGTAGCGGAAACTTTCCTTCCACCAGCGGCCCCGCCCCGAACTGCCACGTTGGAAAATGTTCCACATTGGCTGCCTTGCACGCCGGCGTCATCTCGCGAGAGCCTTTAATGGCGCACTCCACATAGTTCACATACTGAAACGATTTTCCAAACTCCTCTTTCTGCTCAGTGCAGTGCGGACACCAGTACGCGCCATACATCTTCGCCTGCTTCGCCGTCAGGCATTTCGCAAAGTCGTCATAGCGGTGATTCGCGTAGTACCACCATCCGGCATAAACCGCGATAATCAGCACCGCGATTCCGCCCCAGATCAGCTTCTTTCGCGATGGAGGATTGGGACCGACCTCTGGCGCGCCCACGCGTTCCTGCTGCCGCTTTCGCCTCGTTTCAGACATGTTTCTTTTTATATCACGGGCTCAGGCCACTACGTCCAACGCCGCGGGCAAAACGTCCAACTCCTCGCATTGCAGCGTCAGGACTTCCCCATCCACCATCAGATCAACGGGAGCATCTAGATCAAACTCAACTCGCTTCACCGCTTTTCGTTCGGCCATGGGATGCTCAATGTGCGTGCCATCATAAAGCTTCGGCAAATTCCGAATCAGCCCCAGCCGCCCAATCGCACCCCATCGAACGTATTCAATCAGCCCGCTATTGACCTCGGCGTTGGGCGCAATCATCATCGTCCCACCGGTAAACTTGCTGTTGTTAAATGTGAGAAATAAACAGCGCCGCCGGTCAAATTCTGTTTCACCATCCACTCTCACCGGGAACGGACGCCGGTGTAACCGCGCCAGCCCCAGAAAAATGGAGATGACGTATCCCAATTGTCCGTAGCTGCTGAAACGCCGCGCCCTCAACGTGGCCACATCCGCCGCAAACCCCACGCTCAGCAGATTGATGTAGTGAATGACTCCGCCGCGGTGCCGCAAACGCAGCACGTCGCAAGCTTGCGTGCGTCCCGCAATCAGCGATTCGATGGCATGCTCGACCCCACGGTCGCTGAAATCGCGCAGAAAAGAATTCCCCGTCCCCAACGGCAGAAAACCAATCGTGGGACGCTCGTCCGCACTCGCCTCGGGAAAAAGTCCGTTCACCACTTCATACGAAGTGCCATCGCCGCCTACCGCAATGAACCGCCGCTGACCGCGCCGGTAAGCCTCGCGCGCAATTCGAGTGGCGTCGCCCGCAGCCTTCGTCTCCGTAACCTCAACCGTGATGCCTCCGGCACGCAACCGCTCTAATGCAGAAACCAGCATCTTGCGTCCGCGCCCGCCGCCCGCCGCAGGATTCACGATCGCAAGATACAATCCCGGCTCACTCACAATCCCACCACCGCACCTCGATCGAGCGTCTTTCCGATTTCCTCCCCCAGCGCCTGCCGCTTGATTTTCATCGACGCAGTCCGCGGAAAATCCTTTTCCCAGATCACATATCCAGCCACGCGTTTGTAATCCGGCAAGCGCCGATTACGGTTTAGGACCTCACCCTGCAGAGCGCTATCGAAGCGCTGATTCTGCTCCAGTCGCAATGCAATTATCAGCATCTCCCGTCCCAATTCTTTCTGCGGCCACACATAGTTCGCGGCGAACACGCAGTATTCTTTCACCGGAAGCCCGTCGAAAGCCGTCTCAATATCCTCGGGATAAATATTCTTCCCACCCTCCGTGACGATCATGTTCTTCCTTCGCCCGAAGAGTTGCAGATGTCCACTATTGTCAAACCGCCCCAAATCGCCCGTCAGTAGCCATCCGTCGACGATCGTCTCAACGGTGAGCGCCGGATCATCCAGATAATGTGACATCACCGTTTTGCTTCGCGCGGCAATTTCTCCAATCCCTTCTTCATTCGGACTAAGCACACGCAACTCGACTCCCGGCAAAGGTTTGCCGACAGTATCGGCGCGAAAAGGTTTTAAATCATTCAAGGTCAGCGCCGTCCCCGCCTCCGTCAACCCGTAGCCGTTGACAACGGGGATCCCGAGATCATAGAAAAACTGCATGGTCGAAGGCTCCATGAATGCGCCGCCTGTGATTAGCGCTTGTAAGTCGCCGCCGAATGCGCGATGCACGCTGGGCAGCAAGGTGCGGCTCACTTTTATTCGCGGCTTGTCGCGCGTCAACAATTTGTTGATTGCGATCATTCGATTCAAGATCGTGCGCTTCCACCCCGGCAGTTCGTCGAACTTCGCGCGCAACCCGCGCTCTAGATTTTTTACGATCATCGGCACCAGCGACACGTACGTGATCCGATAGCGCACAAAAGCGTCGCGCACAAATTCCGGACGCAGCGTCCGCAAGTGCACGACGCACGCTCCGCACACAAACGGACCGATAAATCCCACCATGAAATCGATCGCGTGGTTGGTCGGCAGAATGCTCAAATACCGCACTCCTGGCCAGAATGGATACCACGCGGTCAAAGCGCGGCACTGCTCCAGATAATTCTCATGCGTCAGCACGCATCCTTTGGGCCTGCCGCCAGTGCCCGACGAATACACGATGCACGCCATATCTTCGCGCTGACGCATCACAAAATCGGGCGCGCCTTTCCGCTTGAAATCCTCCCAGCGGAATCCTCCGGCCAAATCCGCGCCCGGCGGCGCTTCTGTGACCAGCACCAGTTTCGTCTTGATGTTTCGAAAGTCCGGCGATTGCGTGATCGCCAGCCACAGGTAATACTCCACCACCAAGACCTTGGCCTTCGAGTGCTCCAGCAGTTGCAACTGTTCGGCGGCCGTAAGTTTGTAATCCAGTGGGACCAACACGCCGCCGCTGTAGAAAATAGCATAGGCAGAAATCAGCCACTTCGACTGATTCGTCATAAGGACCGCAGCGCGATCCCCGGCATCGAAGTCGGCATCTTCAAGCGCTCGCGCCAGAGGCAGACTGATTTCCTTGAAATCGGAGTAAGTGAGGAGCGTCTTCTCCCGATCGCGATCGGCCTCAATCAGGCAAGTTTCGCTGGAAAAGCGATCCAGTGCATCGCGCAGTGCCGCGCCCAGACAGGTATATTTTTGGAGATCGAGCATTAAAGTGCTATTTCACCACCGAGGCACAGAGACACGGAGAATACCATGTTTAATGAAACAGTCATCAGCGTCGGTGAATAGAAAAGCCAAAGTCGTGGGTGAATATAGAACTCACCCGGTTTTTCTCAGTGGCTCAGTGTCTCCGTGGTGGATTTCCTTTTAGAGTCGCGCCTGAATCTTTCCCGCTAGGGTGCGAAAGTCGGAGACTCCCTGCAGTTCATAATCCGGAAGCTCGACGTGAAAATGATTTTCCAGCTTCGTCAGAAGATCGAGCGTCTGCAGGCTGTCAATTCCCAACGTCTTAAAGAAGTCATCGTCGGGAGCAAGCTTTTCCCGCGGCACCTTAAAGTGTGCAGCGGCCAGAGTCAATATTTCGTCTAATGTTTGTTCAGCAGTCGGCATTCTTTCCTCGGCTAAGATTCTTGCCCTTCCCAACCAGGCCAAAGCCTGACGAGGAATGTGATCACTTTCGATACTCGGAACCAGTAACCCGCCGCTACCTATGGTAGATAGGGCTGCGCGTCCGTGCTCTCTACAAACTTCCGCAATCCAAGTTGTACCGCGGGGCGCGCAAACAATTCACAGAAAATGTCGATCTCACGCCGCAGTTCTTCATGCGGAATCGGCTTGATGAACTTTTTCGCGGCCACAGCCGTGGCGTGATCGAACTTTCTCAACTGCGCGGCCGTGGCTCGCGCCGCCCGCAGTGCCTCGCCCTCGCCTACGATCTGGCTCGCGAGCCCGATCTGTTGTGCCTTGCTAGCGTTTATGCTGCGCCCTGTCAGCAACAGATCCCTCACTACACCATTGCCCAAATCCCGCTTCAGACGCGGAATCCCGCCGAAACCGGGAATCAATCCCAGCCTCAGCTCCGGAAAACAAAACCGCGCCATCTTGTCCGCGATAATCAGATCGCAAGCCAGCGCCAGCTCGAATCCTCCTCCGAACGTCACACCATGAACCGCTGCTATCGTAGTCAAAGGCGCGGCATCAATCAGATTCAGGACGCGATGCATGCGCTCCAGAAAATCTCGCACGCCCTTTACGGCTTCGGCTTTGTCCATGGTCTCGGACCGCCGATACAATTCGCGCAAATCAGCGCCCGCGCAAAACCCCGGCTCCAACTCGCTATAAATAATGAGAGAGTGCGCCTCATCCTGCATAAGCTGCAAAGCCGTAGCGAATTTCTCAAGTTCCTCAAGCGAGGCCGATCCCAGTTCGTTACAGGGCCCGCGATGCAGGGCCAATTCAATCACACCGTCGACAAGCTTCCATGACAAAGCGCTTTCCGCCGAAGTCGCAGAGTGAAACTCCGCGCTTCCTCCGTGGACGTTACTGTCTTTCGCAGTCTCCAAAGCTCTCCGCCCTCACTAGACAGCCTGTTTCACGCGGTACATGTCTTCGATCTCATTCTTCATCCGAGCGGCGATCACATCGCGCTTTAACTTTCCATTCACCGTCAGCATACCGCTTTCGATCGAAAATGCTTCAGCGCGCACGTAAAACGCCCGCACCTGTTTGTAGTGCGGCAAGTCAGGGTTTACAACATCCAGCGCAGCTTGCACCTGCTCGGACGCGACACTTCCGGTGACAATCGCCGTCAAATAGCCGCGCCCGTTTCCTATAACCACCACCTGCTGCGCCTGCGGCAGGTTCTTAATGATCGCACTTTCAATCGGCTCCGGCGAAATCTTGTGGCCCGACCCCAACACGATTAAATTCTTAATCCGCCCCGCGATTCGCCAGTTCCCCGCTGCGTTTACCTCGCCCTGATCGCCAGTATGAAACCATCCGTCGTGCAGTGCCTCAACCGTTTGTTCGGGCCGGTTCCAGTAACCCGGAAAAATATTCGGTCCGCGTACCAGGATCTCGTCATGGTCTCCCAGTTTCATTTCCATGCCTGGAATCGCCGGCCCCACGCGACCGATTTCAACGCGGTTCGGATCATCCATCGTGCAAATCGCTGTCGTCTCCGTGAGACCGTAAACCTGCAGCACTCGAATTCCGAGCATCATGAAATAAAGCTGCGTTTCAGCACTGAGCGGCGCTGACCCGCAAATCAACGCCTTCAGATTTCTTCCGATCATCTTCTTCCGAATCGCTGGAAATACCAGCGCATTGGCCAGCCCCAGCCACAGCGCATCGCCTGATCTTGCCTGCCCCTCGTGCTTTCGCGCCCATGCGCCCTTCGCTCGTGAATAAATTCCCTGCGCTACTCCACCGGTCTGCCAGAGTTGTTCATCGACCGCGCGCCGCATGCGTTCGAGCAACTGCGGGACATTGAGACAATAATCGGGAGCCACAACCCGCATGTCAGTCGCGATCTTCGCCAGATCCATGTTGATCGTGACCAGGCTTCGCCGCTTCAAAAACGTTAGCAACGCGATCCATGACGCCGCGAAAGTGAACGGCAAGTAATGGAAGATGCGATCCTGCCCAGCCGGTACCGACGACGAACTTGACATCAACTGCTCCAACCGCTCCGCCGTCCGATCGAGCATGAAGCCCACAGTCGCAGCCGTGAGCACTACGCCCTTGGCCTCGCCCGATGTACCAGAGGTGTAGATAATCGTTACGGGACTGTCGTTGCCAACCTGAGGTCGATCCAACTGAATGCCATCGACGCCTGCGAAAATCTCGTCAAAGAAACACTGCGGCGGGGCTTCCGGCCAAACCTGTGCAATTCCATCTCGCAAAGCCGCATCGCCGCAGCACACCAGCGACGGCGTGGAATCTTTCATCATTGCGACCAACTCAGCCGGCGACTGCCGCGAGTAGAGCGGCACTACGATCAGCCCTTCGGCCATGAGCGCCAGGTCCACCGCTACCCAGCGAATGCTGTTCGCTGCCAGTAGCCCGCACCGGTCGCCCTTCTTCAGCCCTTTCGAGGCGATAAAAGTTCGAGCCTTATGCACTAATTCCAGCAATTCACCGCCGGTCACGCCGGTGATTTCGCCGTCACGAATCTCGGCAAGAATGCGCACGTCCGCGCTGGCTTGCAGTTGCGAAAATATCTCTCCGATGAATGGAATGAGCGTGCTCAAAGTATGAACTTCCGAACGAAATGCTCTGATCTCCTTAGCGACTTTTGGAGATTTTTTCGCGCCCTTTGCGGTCAAGGGTTTTTACGCCACGCGAGACGCGCTTAGCTATACGCCGCCACCAACTCCCGCAGGCCGGTGCTCATTGGCGGCAAATAGTCTTCCCAACTCCACTCTCCCCGTCGCGTCTCGAACTCCGGATATCTTCTCTGCACTTCCTCTTCAAAATAAACTCCCATGCGCGCCATTACTTTCAAATTCTTCACTACTGTCTGCGCGATACCCGCAGCGATCGCTTCGCCCTCACAACTCAACTTCTCCAGAGCGACCAGCAGTTTTCCTTCAAGCTCGGGGTCGTCCACGGTCATCAGCAAATCCTGATGTCCCCGCTCCCGCATTAAGTTTCGAATGCGTTCATCCATCGTAATTCCCGCTGACGGGACCAGCCCCGGCATCGATGTCACAATGCCGTGATAGCGCGACGAAGCCATCATATGACACGCCCGCAGCACGCTGACTAATTCGTACATGTTGTATTCGTCGGAGGTGAGAACCGGCACTCCGCCCAGTTTCTCAGAGATGCGTCGGGCCGGACGCGCATCCAGCCGCTCCGTCGCCGCCAGAATTACGAAAACATTTTTCTTCTTGCGGAATGCGTCTACGGCATTCGCAATGGCCGTCCAATACTTTTGATAGGCCTGCTCCGCAGCCGGCCCTGAGTTGTGAAAATACACCGTGCGGTAATGGCTGTCTTTGTAAGCGCCGGTCAAAGTTCGCACCGCATATTTCGCCACCGAAGCTTTCACAGGCCATTCGAAAGGATTAATCGGACACACCACCAGCACCGGGGTTCGCCCGTCCCACCCAACCTTCTTGAGAACGCTCTGCCCGTACTCTGGCGAACGGGGTTCAAAGGTCCACGCGGTATCGGTTCCCAACTCGGTTGGGACGCCGAGCTCGCGTAACACTCCTCGCGACTCTTCATTCCGTGTAATTACAAATGAGCTCTTGCAATATCGGCCGCACATTTTCGCAACCAGCGGGTCCATGTGACCGGCTTCGGCGCCATATCCCACTGACAATTTATTTTGCGCTGCTGCAATTCCCAGCGACCCGATCATCATTGTGGTCAGAGCGTTAGCGAATTTGCTCTTGAACATCGACCCCTCGCAGGCCACTACTCCGTCGTGCTTCGGAACTTCGTTGGCAAGAAAGGGCGGGAAAATATCTGGGAGATGCACTTGCTTTGTGCCTTCGAAGTATCCGCGCGAGAAATCGAAGTTCTGGCTCATCACGCTGAAGTCAACTCGCTCAGCGCCCAGAATGTGCCGGATCTGCCGCAGCATCTCTTCGACCCGCACATCCGATCCCATATTTCGCGTGCCGTTGTAGCCGGCAAACAAAAGCTTAAGCTTGTCGCCCGGCTTCCAGCGTTCGCCTTCGCCGAGCATCCATCCGGCTTTGGCGCGCTCGATCGAACTGCTGACCCAGGCTTCCAGAACGAAATCCATCATGCCGCAGTTCCTCCCGCGGCCGCCGGCCAGGGACGGTACTTGTACGCGAAATCATTTTCGCGGCTGAACTTCAGCAGCGGATAGCAATATTCGGAAAAAGGCACCGCCTTCTTGCCCAGCTCTTTTGTGACGCGGGTGTTATCGAAGACCGTGTTCCAAACCAGATACGGCATGAAGACTTTCATTAGCGACGCGCCTTTTCCGATTGCTCCGGCACGATTCGCCAGAAAATTTACCGACCCTGAAAATGGGCGCTCCGCGACCGGCACAAACACTGGGGCGCGCTTATTTTGTGCCGCCGCCAAAGCCTTTGTAATTTCCTGAAACGTCTGGGAGCCGACTCCCGACGAGAGATGATACGTATCGTGCTCAGGGTGCTCTTTCTGATGGAGCGTCGAAATCGCCTCAGCCACAAAATCCACATTCACAATGTCGATCTTGTCGTTCGGACGAAACGGCAGCACGGGCAACCCAGCCAGAAAAACAAATGCCTTCACCATGTCGAATTGCGTAGTCTCAGCATAGCGGCTATCGCCGAGTACGATGCTCGGCCGGAAGATTGTCTTCGGCGTCTCGGGCAGCAGAACACGCATCATGTGTTCGCAGAATTTCTTGGTGCGCGCGTAGGGATCGTAATCTGAGCGTTCCCAATCGATCGACCTGTCCTCGATGACTACTTCGTTCTGCCGCTTCCCTGCCACGGCAACTGTACTGACCTGGCTGAATCGCCGCAGCCCGTGATAATGCTCGGCGTGCCGCGCCAGCGTGAGCACTTCGAGCGTGCCTCGCAGATTCACATTCAGGCAACTCTTTTCCGACTTCCTGTTCAGCGAGGCTGCGCAGTGAATTACCGAATCCGTGGTGTGGACGAGCCGGTCATATTCATCGCGATCGAGGCCGAATGCTGGCTCCGTCAAGTCCCCGCGGAACATGCGCACCCGCGTCTGCATAAATTCATAAAACTGCGGAAACTCCATGTGCAATTGCAGCGCCTGCCAAAGCCGACCTTCGGCCTCGCTCACATCTCTCGCGCGCACCAGCACATTCAGCGCTGCACCATGATCCCGCAGCAGATTCGCCGCCACATGCGCACCAATGTATCCCGTCGATCCTGTCAGAAATATCGCCATTCAATAATTCCGTTTCCCTGTCTTGCTAAGCGAGGTGCGCGGATTAAGTCCCCGTCTTCACTGCTTCTCCATTGTGCAAACTCCGCGCGGGACGCGCCTCTAGCGGCCGGCCTTCGATCAGCGGATAAGTCCATTTCCGCAGCGCGGGAATATGCACATTGATCCAGTAATCCCACCAGTCGAGCATTCGCGCCTTGTAACCAAACTCTTCCCGTTCGTCTTCGGCGAGAGCGTGCGAAAGTTTCTCGATATTGTCCGCGGCGAAATCGTGCTCATTGAACAGGATGAACGGCTCAAACAACTCAATCAATTTCTCCACCCGCTCCAGACTTCTTTCTGCTTTTACGAGTGGCGCTTTTTTCAGCGGCAGCGGCGACATGATGCGCTGAATCGACTTCACAATCGCCTTCTGTGCTGGGGCCGACATCCGCTGGTATCGCTCTTTGGAAACCGAAATCGCATCAAAACGCAGCCGCAGCCACGATTCCAATCCTTCCTGCGCTCGATAGTGTTTGCGATGTGCCAGCGAAGTTAACTCGATCGACCGCCCCATGTCGCACGGATTCGTAGCCGACGTAGCCAATTGGTAAAGCGAATCGTGACGCCGCTCGACAATCGCCGCCGCAATTAGTGTCATGCCGGAGCACACCGCGTCGACCGGAATAATATCGAGCCTCTTGCTCTCATTCGAAGGCAGTTGGCGGAAGTACGTGCCCAGTAAATATGAGAGCGACGCCGAAGTGTTGATCCCTTCATTCCACCCCAAAAATGGCTTTGCTACCGAGGTCTCCACAATCGCCGGACGCACAACAGCAATCGGCAGTCCCGCTCCGTGTTTCACGATCAACGATTCCGCCAGGCTCTTGGTCAGCGTATATGTATTCGGCCAGCCCAATTCCTTTGCCCGCCGCGAGCCTGCCTCGGTCAAGTATGTTTTCAACCACCGGATCCGGTTCTTGCGGATCTGATTATCCAATGCCGCGCCCTGTAAGCCCTTCGCCGCATGTTCCTTCGAGAGCGACTGCATCTTCAACCCGGCGGTCACGTCCGCGCCTTCAGCCTCCGCCTCGGCCTTCGCGATCAACTCGTGCAGAGACCGCAACTCCTGCTCCGCATCGAAGTTCGCCACGCCATGCGGAGTGTAGTTCGGAATCATTTTCTCGGGCACGCGCCCATCCCGCTCGCCCGCCACGTAACACGTCGATAGGTGCAGCAGTCCCGCGTGATCGGTCGCGCGAACAAACTCCAGGATGTGCATCGCAGCATCGGTATTGGTCGTCAGCGCATCCCGCAAATCCGGATTGAAGTCCGTCAAACCCGAACTATTCACGATCAAATCAAGATTTCTATGCAGCCGCCGCGCCACTTCCGCATTCAGCCCCAACCCTGCCTGCGTAACGTCACCTTCCATCACTTCCACTTTGTCCCGGAGATAATCCCCAAGACTGGCTTCGTACCTCTCGAAGAGCGGATCGAATACCGGCGACTCTTCCACGATTTTTTCAAACCGCCGAGTTGCCGGATTCGACTTCTGCCGCCGGATCAGCAGATAAATCTTCCCGATCTCCGGCAACTCCAGCAACGTATTCGCCAGCCAAACTTTCCCGATGAATCCTGTGACGCCGATCAGCATTACGTGCTTGCCAGCGAGCGCTCGCCTCACAGAAAATCCCGTTGCCTGCCGCTGACCCTCGAAGTGCACAATCGGATGTTCCTGCGCCACCGATTCCCGGCCCGCACCAATCACCGCGCCACGCAATTGCTCCACCGTAATGTCCAGTTGCCGTGCCAGCGTCTTCGGCGCGCGCCGCCCATCTGGACTCTGCTCCCAGATCAGCGCAAATCCTCCGCGCGGCCGGATCACCGGCTCCAGCAGCCTTCCCGTAGCCACGCCATCGCGAAACTCCAGCCGGTTCGCAACGATCCGCTTGACTCCAAGATGCTGCGCCAGCGGCTTCATTACATGCTCGAGCCCCTGGCTCACCAGCACCACATCCGCGCCCGCGCGCACTAGCGCCTGCGCTTTCTCCAGCCCGCGTGGCTTCAGCTGCGGTTTCAATTTGTATAGGAAATATTCCTCGCCCAGCAGGTCCAGCCGGTCGCGCGTCACACCACGCAATGTCATGTGAACGACGCGCGTCGCGAACTTCCGGTTGGTCGAATACAGAAACGGACGCAGGGCCACCATCACGAAAATCAGCCCTCGCCTCCACCATCGTTCCGCAAAAGTCTGAGAGTTCCAGGTGAAGAAGGCCACCGGCTCCACCACCGTCAGGTCGAGCAGACTGCCCTCAACCCGCCAGTAAACGGCAGGGGACACCCCGACCGCGGCGTCAGGCTTGTGGCTTGACGGTTCCAGTTGGTTTGTCTGTTCCAAAGCGTTCTTCGTCGGCTTTTTTTCGTGCCTACGAAAGGCTTCTCCTTCTACGAGCACACGAATCTTCTATTGTAATCAATGCGGTCAACCAGCTGCACCCAGCACGCAAAAACAGCTTGCCGTTTAGTCGTAATACTCCAACCCCAAATGCGTGATGAGTTCCTCGCCCTTCAAATGGCGCAGCGTGTTCTTCAGCTTCATCAACTGGATGAACAGATCGTGTTCGGGATAGAGTCCCGGCGCGGTCATCGGCGACTTGAAGTAAAAGCTCAGCCACTCCTGGATTCCAATTCCCTTCAGCTCGGTCGAGCGTTTTGCTAGATCGACCAGCAGCACGAGGTCTAGCACAATCGGCGCGGCGAGAATCGAGTCGCGGCATAGGAAGTCGACTTTGATCTGCATGGGGTAGCCGAGCCATCCGAAGATATCGATGTTGTCCCAGCCCTCTTTGTTATCGCCGCGCGGCGGATAATAGTTGATGCGAACTTTGTGATACATATCGCCGTAGAGTTCGGGATAAAGTTCGGGCTGAAGAATGTGCTCCAGCACGGAAAGTTTCGATTCTTCCTTGGTTTTGAAAGACCCGGGATCGTCGAGCACTTCACCGTCGCGGTTGCCGAGGATGTTTGTGGAAAACCATCCGCTCAGGCCCAGCATGCGCGCCTTGAAGCCGGGCGCGAGGATTGTCTTCATCAAAGTCTGACCGGTTTTGAAATCTTTGCCGCAGATCGGGGCTTCATTTTTTCGGGACAGTTCGAGCATTACCGGCAAATCCACAGTTAGATTCGGCGCGCCGTTGGCGAACGGAACGCCTTCCATTAACGAAGCGTAGGCATAAATCATGGAGGGCGCGATCATTTCATCGTTCTCGCGCAAGGCCTTCTCGAATGACTTCACTGACTGGTGCGCTGCCGTGGGTGCGATGAAGGACTCCGTGGAGCCGCACCACATGGTAATGAGCCGGCTTACTCCACTGGTTTTCTTGAAGTCGCGTATGTCGTCGCGCAACTGCTCGGCAAGATCCATTTTCGTTTTGCCTTTTTTCACATTCGGTCCGTCGATCTTCTTCACATAGTTGTGATCGAACACGGCCGCGCGCGGCGTCACCGACGAAAGAAATGGCTTCAACTGGTCGAGCAGGCGTTGATCGAGCACTCCCGCATGCGAGGCGGCTTCGTACATGTTGTCGTTGTAAATATCCCATCCGGTAAAGACCAGGTCGTCGAGTGTGGCGAGCGGCACAAATTCTTTGATCTTCGGCGAACGGCCGTCAGTGCGCTTGCCCAGCCGCACCGTGCCCATTTGCGTGAGCGAACCGATGGGTTTTGCCAGCCCCTTGCGAATCGCCTCAACGCCCGCGACAAATGTGGTCGCAACCGCGCCCATGCCCGGGATCATCACGCCCAACTTCCCTTTCGCGGGCTCGATCATGCCTTCGGGCTGCGGGTTATCGCGGTTCTTCGCGTATTCCTTCACTTGAACGCTGAGAGCCTTCACTTCCTTCGCAATCTCTGCAGACCTGATTACTCCGGACTTGTTCTTCGCAGACTTATTCGGTGTCGCCATATTTTGGCCGCTTCCTCAGTAAGAATCTCTATGGATGTGCAAACCCTGTATGTTCTCGCATGAGGCGGGAGTTTTGCAAACGCGAGCGGCCGAACGCGCAGAAAATCGATTCAACGGGGCAGTCGCGTCATCGAGCGGTGAGCGCGCATTTTGATTGGTGACATAAATTATTTGCGTTGGACTCTAGCGCGAACTTGCTTCATAGTGGAATCACTTCGCAAACCAGCTCTGCAGCCGGTCCCGCGAAGCTGATGTTTGCATGCCAGCCCTGATGTTGGTACTGCAAATCTCCTGACCCTGTTGTTCTCCACTCCATTTGAGCCCGCGCCAATCGGCCTTGCGCCGGTGTGTGCTCTTTTGCCCACAAGAACAGGAGACTAAAATGAAATCGATTCGCAACTTCGCCTACGCCGCTGCATTAACCTTGAGTGCCCTGAACTTTGCGCCCAGCCTGGCTTCAGCCCAGGATGCAGCGGGGAGTTTCACCTTGACCCACGAAGTGCACTGGCAGAATGCGGTTGTGCCTGCGGGAACGTACAGGTTCGTCATTGAACCGGATGGTCCTGCGGCAATGCTCACGCTGCGCAACCTGAACGGCGGGAAAAGCTTCATGATGCTGGTCGTCGACACCGAGGATTCCAAACCGAAAGACACCAGCGAATTGGTTATGGTGCCGAGGCCAACTGGAAGCTTCGTCAGTACGCTGCAGCTTCCGGAGTTCGGGATGACACTGCATTTCGCCGTACCGCCCGAAACTCATGTAATAGCGCGAGCGGTCGCAAGCACGGGCACGGTCCAGACTGCATCGGCCGCACACTAGCTCATCCGCTGCGTATCTCAGGAGCAGATCTGGAAATTCAGATCTGCTCTTTTTTTGTTTTTGTTCTTTGTTAGGTCGATTTCCTCAGGCTGGTTTCGGCGCGGATGAATTCCCTCTCACTTCGTCGCTGAGCACAATCGCTTCGGCGATCTCTTTCATTGGCTTGCGCTTCTGCCGGCTCTGCCGTTGCAGGGTGAGGTAGGCTTGTTCCTCGCTCAATCCCAGATCGCGTTGCAGAATTCCTTTGGCGCGCTCCACTACTTTGCGCGTCTGCAACTGTTCCGACAGGTTGAAGTTGGCATCTTCCAGCCGGGCCATCTCGATTTCGGCGCCCACCAAAAATCCAATCGTCGAGATCAAACGGATTTCCCGGGGCCGGTAAACGTGATGTTGGCGATGCTGCAAGTTGATCACTCCAACAACGCGGCCGCGAGACATCAAGGGCACCGACAGAAACGCCTCGTAACTATCTTCCGGAAGCTCGTGAAAGGGTTGAAAGCGCGGGTCGAGCGCCGCATTGCCGGCGACCGCCACTGGCTCCGCGTTTTCCGCTACCCAACCCGTAATACCTTGTCCCACGCGCAGTTTCAGGCGATCGACAACTTCTGGGTGCGGATTTCTCGAGGCCCGGAGCACGAGATCGTCGCCTTCGAGAACATAAACCAGGCAGGAATCGCACTTCACCAGCGCCGAAGCAAACTCGACCACGCGGGTCAGCACATCGTGAAAGCCGTCAGCCGTGGCTAAGCGGACGCCAATCTCGTGCAGCAAATCAACATGAGAATCTTCAACCGAAATTAATGAGTCCATGATTCAGCGTATGGGCTGAACCGAGGCTTGTCTAATTCCAAATTTCAATGACAGCTATAAGGGATTTGCCGCAAGATTGTAACCTCCGCTTAACATCTTTTGTGTAAGCGCTGCATCGACTTAGTGCCGCGAGGCGCCGGGCTACGCCCCTTCGGCAGGCTCAGGGCAGGCTTTCGCTGGAGGGCCGAGGCGGCTGTCTCCACATGATTCGCCTCGCCGCGGTGTTCGCGTCTGTGTTACAACCTTTGCGGACTTACTCCATGCCAGAGAAAATCGCGCTGATCACCGGTTCCTCCAGCGGCTTCGGATTGCTCACTTCCATCGAACTAGCCAAGGCCGGATTCAAAGTTGTCGCCACCATGCGCGACCTCGGCCGCCGCGAGCGCCTCGACCAGGCCGCATCCGCCGCGGGTGTAGCCGTGCAGCTTGATATCCGCGCGCTCGACGTCACCGATTTTGATTCCCTGCCCGGCTTTGTTGATGCTGTAGTCCGCGATCACGGGTGCCTCGATGTCCTCGTGAACAACGCTGGATTCGCCGTCGCCGGATTTCTGGAAGACATCAAGCTCGAAGAACTTCGCCGTCAGTTCGAAACCAACTTCTTCGGCGCTGTGGCCATGACCAAAGCTGCGCTGCCCACCATGCGGCGCCAGCACTCCGGTCACATAATCATGGTCTCATCCATAGGAGGATTGCTGGGGACGGTGACCATCGGCAGCTATTCGGCGTCGAAACACGCGCTGGAGGGCTGGAGCGAATCGCTGCGGCTCGAAACCAATTCGCTCGGTATCAAGGTGGTGCTGGTTGAGCCCGGATCATTTCAAACCGATATATGGACGCGTGGCGCGATGCTGGGCGATCAGGTTACAAAGGAGACGTCTCCAAACATTCAGCGCATGTTGCGAATGCGTGATCTGATCCAGGCCCTCCCCAAAAGCGATCCCATGGAAGTGGCGCGCAAGATCGCGGCCATTGCGCAAGATCCTAATCCTAAGCTGCGCTACGTGGTGGGTCGCGATGCCAAAATACAACTTGCGCTCAAGCGCATCCTGCCGTGGAAGTGGCACGAGAAGATCGTCGCGAAATATCTGAAGCTGGATTAGAACCAGCCTCGAGTCGCTAGTCCCGAGCCCCGAGTAAAGTTAAAAGCATAGAAAGCTTTTCTAGCCTGGATTCGCGCTCGCAACTCGGGACTCGGGACTCGCGACTACTTCTCCAGATCCATCGTCTTCACCGGCAAATCCCAGTGCGCGTCGAGAATCTCAAACCGCCGCTGCTCTTCGCGCTGGAACGTCTCCTGATCTGGATACATCTGCTTTTGCAGCGCGGCCTCGTCGAAGGGCTCGTTGGCCACTGTCGCGTTCTTGAAGACTATGGTCACGCGAAAATCCCAGCGGCCGTCTTCCGTGGTGTGATAGCGCGGTTGATCCATCCAGACTTTCGCGATCCGCCCCATCTCCGTTTCTTTCTTCAGCACGGGATAGTGATTTTTCTTGAACAACTTTAGAAATTCATCCGCATGCCCCCACTTCGCTTTGTAGTAGTACTCAACCACGAACGGCTGTCCTGAGGTCGCGGGCGCAGATTGCGCGCGGGAAGCGAGCGGCAGAGCGATTGCATAGAAAAGCAACAGCGCTAAAGTACGGGACATTCGAATCACGGAAGCCTCCTGGTAAATGCCACCTTGTACACTAACAAAAGAATAGACGCAGGGGAGATGCGGGTGGAAGACGACGAACAGCAAATCCTAAACCTCTTCGAAGAGGGCGACCGCGCAATAATCGCAGCCGACATGCCCGCGCTGACGCGTATTTTCACTGACGACTATATCCAATACGATGAATCGGGCAAGGCGTTCACCAAACAGGATGTGCTCGCGAGTCTCAAGACCGGCGCGATTCGCTACGTTTCGATGATCTCAACTGGTCGCCGCATCCGCCTGCTGAAGGAAGATCTAGCTATCGTTCACGGATCAGAAGATGACGAAGTCGAGCAAGATGGAAGACGCTTCGCAGTTAGCTACATCTACATGGATGTGGTGGTGAAGCGGGACGGGAGATGGCAGATCGTGGGGTCACAGTTGGCGAGGCCGAGCACCGACTAGTGCTGGAGTCCCGTCGGCTGTCGAGTGGGCGTCCCGTTCAATCCGGCCAGCAAGATGCTGCCGCTACAAGCCTGGGTCGCTACTCAGCAGTCCGCATCCTATTCTTCCAGTGAGTCCAAACAAAATAGACTACACCCGCTACCAGCACAGCCCCAATCACCGCGTCAAACTTGTGGAAGTACTTGCCCAGCTCGCGCCAGTTCTCGCCCAGCTTCATTCCGAGATACGCCAAGCCCAGGCACCACGGCCACGATCCCAGGAATGTGTAAAGATGAAACCTTCCACGAGGCATGCGCGCGATGCCTGCCGGCAGCGCGATGAAAGTTCGAATCACGGGCAGCAGACGACCGATGAATACGGCAAGGTATCCCCAGCGCGCAAAGAAGCGGTCGGCCCAGTCGAGCTCGCGGCGGCCCATCAGAATCCAGCGGCCGTAGCGCTCGACTAAAGGACGCCCGCCATAGCACCCAATTTCATACGCCACCAGCGAGCCCAGGTTGCACCCAATCGCCCCCGCGGTCGCCACCCACAGCAGCTTGAACGTCCCGGTGAAAACCAGATAGCCGGCGAATGGCATGATCAACTCTGAAGGCAACGGGATGCACGCCGACTCGATTGCCATCAGCAATGCGATGCCGGCATAGCCGGTCGCGCTGATCACAGAACTGATAAAGACGAAGATGATAGCCAGAAGTTTTTCTGTCATTGGAAGGCAGTTCTCGGTTCTCAGTTAAAACCTTTGCGCTTTGACAAATTGTGGACTGGAAACGCGGAACTAAACCAGTGTATCGGAAATTCCCCGCGAAAAAGCTGGGCTGCGAGCATCTCGCCCCAAGGACCCTGCATCCCCAACTGAGAACTGAGAACTGGCTAAAACGATCCGTCCTGAGTAAACGTATATCCAGGCAGGGACGCGCCTTGGGGGCTCTTCGCCACTTTGATGCGCACGGTCGGGGCGTCCGGAGCGGTAATTCCCGCCGGACGCAGCATGGCATATTGCGTAAATACTTCGCTGTATACCTTGGTGACCAGATAGTCTTGGCCATCGGCGTCATTACGCCAAACTTGCCCGAGTTGAATGGAGTTTACGGCCATAACATTCTGAAGAGATTGCGTGAACTCCAGACTACCGAGGGATATCTGTTGAGTCAATGCTACCTGTAGTTACCGAGGTCTCTGCTAAGATGTTGCCCTCATGCCCCGCGGAAGCAATACGCGCCAACCCGCACGCTCCGGCCGCCAAGAAGGCGTGCCGCACAATCTTCCTTCGTCATCACTCAGGCCAAAATCCCGCGCATCATCTGATCAGAAAACATCGGATCGGAAAACAAAAGTTGCCGCCGTCGTTTCAAAAGCCGCGAAAGGCTACAATCCTCTCGCACCCGGCCGCATCGCCGAAATCCTGAAGCGCCTCGACGAACTCTATCCCGATGTCACCTGCGCCCTCACGCACACGAGCGCGTGGGAGCTTCTCGTTGCCACAATCCTCTCCGCGCAATCGACTGACGTCAACGTGAACCGTGTTACTCCCGAACTTTTCCGCAAATATCCCACGGTCGAGGCCTTCGCCGCGCTCACGCCCGAGCAACTCGAACCGGACGTGCGCTCCACGGGATTCTTCCGCAACAAATCGAAGTCAGTGGTCGGTGCGGCCAAGAAGATCGTCGCCGATTTCGGTGGTCAAGTTCCTCTGGAAATGGAAGACCTCCTCACTCTGCCCGGAGTCGCCCGCAAGACTGCGAACGTCGTGCTAGGAAGTTGGTTCAAAAAAGCCGAAGGTGTGGTCGTCGACACTCACGTGCACCGCATCTCGCGCCGCCTCGAACTCACGACGAACAATGATCCGCAGAAAATCGAGCAGGATTTAATGCGCATCATCCCGCGCGAGAAATGGATTCTGTTCTCTCACCAGATCATCTGGCATGGACGCAAACTCTGCATCGCCCGCAAACCCAAATGCGTCGACTGCCCGCTGGAAAATCTCTGCCACGCCGCCGACAAGACGTGGAGCACCGTGGAGATGCACAAGAACGCGAAAGCGTGACGCCAGGCGCGCAAGGACGGGATGCCGCGTTAGCTGTCCCATTTCCGGCCTCGGGTCACCCGCTCTGCTCATTCTTTGCTTGCTTTCGACCGTGATCGCGGCAACAATAGTTCGATGTCCGATGTAGTCCAATCCGTCCGCCAGCTCTTGCAGGATTTCATTGCTCCCGAGTTGCGCGAGTTGAAGAGCGATGTAAGGCAGGTCGACAGCAAGATCGATTCGGAGTCCACCAACCTCAAGGCCAAGATCGATTCCGAAACCAAGCGCTTGGAGGACAAGATCGTTTCCGAGGTCGGGCGTCTCGAAGACAAAGTGGATTCTGGCTTCGCGCAGATGCGCACGCTCCTCGAGAACGCCTACCTGCGCTCCGAACTCGAAGCCACGCGCGACATTTCGAACCTGCGCGAGCGCGTGACGCGGCTCAAAGTCGAGCGCGGCTCATCGCGGCAGTAACCGTGTTTCGCCCCAGGACAGAGCAAGCTCGATTCCGCGTCTGCTACACTTTCGCTTCGGATTCACTCCGAGGCTCTCACGACCCATGCGCACTTTCATTCCGTTTGCTATCGTCATATTCATGAGCACAGTGGTTGCCGAAACCCTCACCGCCCAGACTTTGCCCGCGCCGCAGGCAGTCACCGATCCCAAGCAGATCGCCTCGAAATCCAACCTGCAGGTTGAGCCGCGCAGCCTCACCATCGAAAAGCTCTACATGACGCGCCAGGTCGGCCGGCCCACGTGGTCGCCCGACGGCAAGAGCATCGCGTTCGTCTCAAACATGAGCGGACGCAACAATCTGTGGCTCGTCCCGGCGGAAGGTGGGTGGCCGGTGCAGCTCACGGTGAGCGACCAGCGACAAACTTCGCCAGCGTGGTCGCCCGATGGCAAATGGATCGCGTATCAATCCGACTACGATGGGGACGAACTGTGGGATATTTTTCTGGTCTCGCCTAAGACCGGCAAAGTGGTCAACCTCACCAGCACGCGCGAGATCGCCGAGATGGATCCCACATGGTCGCCCGACGGACGCTACCTTGCGTACCTGGTGAAACCAAAGACCTCGGCGGCCCACGAGATCGATATTTATGACACGGCGATGCGCGAGGTGAAGCACCTCACCACCGGCACTCCGCAGGACAAGGGCAACTCCAATCCCATTTGGTCGAAGGACGGGAAATATATTGTCTACACGCAGGAGCAGGCCAAGGGCACGGATTCGAATATCTTTATCGCCGAGGTTGCGACTGGAAAAAGCACGCTGCTCACGCCGCATGAGGGCGAGCAGAGGTTTTTCGCCAATGATAATGATCCGGCGTTGGGGAAGGACGGCGGGCAGATACTTATCACTTCCAATGCCGCGAATGGCTATGACAACATCGGCCTCATCGAATACACAAGTAAAGGTCCGTCACTCGCTCCATCTCGGACGAAATGGCTCACCAATGATAAATGGGAAATTCGCGGCGGCGAGTTCTCACCCGATGGCAAGCACATCACGTTCAGCGCCAACGTCGATGGCAACGAAGACATTTATCTGCATGATCTCGCGAGCGGCAAGTCAACAATGTTGCCCATCCCAAAAGGCGTGAACGAGCCTGCCGGCGGGCATTCTGCATTCACTAAAGACGGCGCGCGCCTGCTTTACTACCATAACGGCCCCACAGCTCCGGGAGATCTTTGGGTGTATACGCTGGCGACCGGCAAATCGCATCAGGTAACGCATTCGCTCGTCGCCGGAGTTCAGTCGGAGGACATGGTCGAGCCTTATCTGGTGCACTATCCCAGCCGCGACGGCAAGTGGACCATCTCCGCATTTCTCTATGTCCCCTTCAATATGGCGCGCAACGGCGAGAACGCCGCCATCGTTTACATCCACGGTGGACCGGCTTCGCAGACCATGAATTTGTTCAACCGTTTCGTGCAGTACGCCGCCAATCAAGGCTACATGGTGCTCGCGCCCAACTACCGCGGCTCGACGGGATACGGAAAAGAATTTCAGCAGGCGAATTTATTCGACATGGGCGGCGGCGATTTGCAGGACGTGCTGGCCGGCGTCGACTGGATCAAGCAGACCGGCCATCTCGATCCGAAAAAGATTGCCGTCATGGGCGGGAGCTACGGCGGCTATCTCAGCATGATGTCAGTCACCAAAGCGCCTGACGTCTGGGCCGCGGGCGTGCCTATCGTTCCTTTTGTGAACTGGTTCACAGAAATCGAGAACGAAGATCCCGTGCTGCAACAATCCGATCTTGCGACCATGGGCGATGTGGTGAAAAACAAAGCGCTCTACGAAGACCGCTCGCCCATCAACTTCATCGATCGGATCAAAGCCCCACTGCTGTTGCTTGCGGGCGGACACGATCCACGCTGCCCGAAGTCGGAAACGCAGCAGGTGGTCGATGCCATCAAAAAACGCGGTGGCACCGTCGACTACAAGATTTACGAAAATGAAGGTCACGGCTTCGCCCGCGTAGAGAATCAGATCGACGCGTACCGGCGGGTCGCAGACTTTCTAATGGCGCACGTGCCGCCGGCGGATTGCAGTTGTTCGCTGACGGAATAAAGTCACGATCTGGTCACGCTGGCGCGGGAACGCCGTCCACTCGCTTGAGTTCTTCCATTCTCAATTCCCGCATATAGAGAAACATCGGCAGGGCGAGCGAAACGCCCACCGTCAGCATCGCTAACACCGGAAGCCATCTGCGGCGAATCTTCAGCCTTCCGCTTTCGACTCGCATAAACGCGATCAACACGACAGCGGAGACTAACACGTCCATTCCGAAAAAAGCGCTGATCCGGTTGGCGAAAAGTTCGCGGACGAAGAGCGAAAGATTTATTCCATGGTGTTGAAGTACCCACGGCACAAACTGCCAGTAGGGCAGGATAGCCCCGACAAAACAAAGCACGAGGTAAATCGTCTTCGGTTTCATCCCGGCAATTTAACAGATCGGGAGCCGTGCGTGTCGAAGTGTGCCGCTACACCCAGGCCTTTGAGGGACTCTGCTTAGACATGAATCGCACAATGGCCTCCACCAGGCCCGGAATCGTGAACTTCCTGGCCGCAATGTCTGCCCGCAAGCCAAGCTCGCGCAAAGTAGAAGACGTCACAGGACCGATCGAGGCAAGCTTTACATCATTGAAGTTCGCTTTGCGCGCGCCAAGCAAAGTTACAAAATTGCGCGCGGTGGAAGAACTGGTAAATGTAACCACATGCGGGCGGCGCCGCGGATTCTTCAGCGCGCTTTGCAAGCGCGTGCGCGAAGATTGCGGCACAACCGTTTCATAGGCTTCCACCACATCCACATGAGCTCCGGCCTTGCGCAACTCGGTCGGAATGACGTCGCGAGCGACCTTAGCGCGCACCAGCAGCACTCGCTTCCCTCGCACCCGCCTCTGCAGGCTGCGAACGACGGACTCCGCGACATATTCTTTGGGGACAACATCCACGTGGATGCCGTGCTGTTCGATCGCCCTCTTTGTCGCAGGGCCAATGGCCGCGACGTTCAAGTGCTTGAAATTTTGCTTCAGCCTAAGTTTGGCGAGCCGCTCCCACATTGCCTCGACGCCATTCGCGCTGGTTAGAATGAGCCAGTCATATCCCTCGAGATTTTTCAATGCCGAATCGAGCGGCTTGAAGCTGCGCGGTTTGCGGATTTCGATGAACGGAATTTCAAGCACGCTAGCGCCCAATTTGCGTAATTCGCCAGAAAGCGCACCGGCCTGATGGCGCGCGCGGCCCACCAGCACGCGTACGCCCGCCAGTGGCTGATCACTTGAGATTTGGGTCTTCCTCTTCATGGTTAGAGTAGGCAGGCAAAGAACCAGCCCAGGTGATCTTAGTCGTTCTCTTTCTTAACTGTCTTCAGCCCGAGCCCCTGTTCGCGCATCAACTGAGAGACTCCCGACACCAAGGTATCCTCAGATTTATCCAGTGATGCGATCACATTCGACTGATCCTGCAGGGTTCGATTCTGGCTTAGTTTGAACTTGCCTTCGATCCTGGTGGCAACTATTTCGAAGCCCACAATCTGGCGTAGCATGTTCTCGCGAAATGTCGGGGTGGTTTGCTTCCACTGCGAGCGGTATGCTGGATCAAAGGTTTCAATCAGTTCGTCGAGCATTCCGTGCAACTCCCCCGGCGAGGAGACAATTCGCGCGTCGCCGTAGACGTGCGCCGCCGCATAGTTCCACGTGGGAACGCTATCGAGCGCAACGTAGTTGCTGGGCGAAATATAGGAATGCGCTCCGTGAAAAATCGTCAAACACTGCGCCTGCCGTTCGAGATAGTGCCAGTGCGGGTTGGCCTTCGCCACATGTCCGCGCAATACGGTCTTCCCTTCTTTGGCATCGACAGAAAGTGGCAAATGCGTCGCAAACGGGCCTTCATCGGTAGCCGAAATCAGGATGGCAAAAGGATTCGCCCGCATGAACGCAATAGCGTCAGCATCGTGGCGCAAACGAAAATGTTCAGGAATGTACACAGATTGTGCTTTTCTACTTTGCGGGTGACTCCGCCGACTGCTTCCTTCGCACGTAGATAACTTTTTCTACTTCGGCGATCACAACTCCGGCTTCATCTTTCACTTCTACCGTAAAAACAGGTTCATACTTCGGCAGCGTCTTCAGTTTCTCGCGAATGTCGTCGATCTGAATGTCGGACAAACGAAATTCCGCGCGCACGGTTCCCTTCCCCGGTTTTCGATAGCGGATGGTCGCCGCTTTATCCCAGACGATGTAATCGCGGCCAAGGTTCGCCATCAGCATGAGCATATAGAACGGATCGGTCATGGCAAACAGCGATCCACCGAATTGCGTGCCGACGTAGTTGGCATTCCAGAAGCGCAGCTTCATCTCAACATCGACCGCCTTCATGTCAGGCGCAATGCGCATGACGCGAATGCCCATGCCCAGGAATGGTGGCCAGAAGTTGATCCAGCGGCGAAGAGCGCGCGACTTCTTGCCACCGCCGAGAAGTTGCAGAAGCACGCTGCCGCTCTTCATGCTCGATCGCGATCCGGGGTCTTCATTCAGAACTCAAGGTTGCGGCGGCACAGCGAGACCACGACCGTACACGGCCGCGAGAATCTCGTCGCCGCCACGGCCGAGCAATGTTTCGCCCACCGCATTGCCGAGCGCTTCGGGATCATCGAGATCGCCGTCGCGCGACTCACGCAGAAGCTTCGATCCATCGGGATCGGCAACGATGGCTTCGAGGTGCAGCTTGCCATTTTTCATTTCAGCAAATGCGCCGATCGGAACCTGGCAACCTCCGCCGAGACTGTTGAGCAGAGCGCGCTCGCAGGTGGTCGCAGCGCGCGCCGCATCATCGTTCAAAAATGCAAGGTGCTGACGCGTAGCCGAATCGCCCAACCGGATTTCTATGCCGAGCGCGCCCTGGCCGGCAGCAGGGCACATAATTTCCGCGGGGATGATCTGCTTGACCAGTTCAGTTTTTCCCAGACGCTTCAGCCCAGCCGAAGCCAGAATAATAGCGTCGTATTCTCCTTGTTCGAGTTTGCGCAGGCGCGTATCGACATTGCCGCGCAGAGGATGAATATCGAGATCGGGACGAACCGCCTTCAGTTGTGCCTGACGGCGCAGGCTGGAGGTTCCCACGCGCGCGGCGTGCGGCAGTTCCTGAAAGCTCGAATACTTGCGCGAACAGAAAGCATCGCGCGGATCTTGCCGCTCGGTGATGGCCGCGATTTCGAATCCCGGCGGAAGTTCGGTCGGCAAGTCCTTCAACGAATGCACGGCGAGATCGACGCGCCCAGCGGCGAGCGCCTCTTCAATTTCTTTCGTGAACATGCCCTTGGTGCCGACCATGGCGAGGGCGACGTCAGTAATCTTGTCGCCGGTAGTGTGGATGATTTCGATTTCCACTTCGTGGCCGCGAGCGCGCAGCTGAGCGGAGATGTGGTTGGATTGCCAGAGGGCGAGCTGCGAGCCGCGGGAGCCGATGCGGAGCTTAGGCATGGGATGAGCTCCGAGGTAGGGTGTCGTGCAAATGCAAAAGGCGGCTGGTTAGGCCGCCTTGAAAAATAGATACCGTGCCGCGCTTGAGAACCATTTTTAACATAGCACTTGACCTACAGGTCGTCAAGAAACATTCGCTAGTTAAAGTGATTCTAAAGTCCCGTGGGTCGCGTAGTACGGCGGAGAGTAAGGGACTCGAACCCCTCGCGGCTGCGAACAGCCGCGACCCACGGTTCTCAAGCGCGGCCCAGTACCCACACTGGTAGTACTCTCCGAAGCCCCGATTGAGCAACGCCAGAGTACTACCGCCAAGGTAGTAAAGTTCACGGATTCGCTCGAAGCACGAAAAAAATCGTTCCATTATGGTCCTAGTGACCCGACCCCACTTCTTTCTTACTCGAAGCTTCTCTATTCGCTTGCGATGCCGGACCTTTTTCTTTGTCGTGGAGATTGAACAGTCTTCGCACCACGTCAATCACGGTGGTTGCCTCGGAATCGCGGGCGGCGGTTTTCAAAGTCGTGATCGGCGTGTGCATGACTTTGTTGATGATGCCGCGAGTCAGTGCTTCGACGGCCATTTCTTGTTCCGGCGTGAGATGGCCCATGCGTCCGCGTACGCGATCAATTTCGGCCTGGCGAATGGTTTCCAGGTGATCCTGCAAGCTCACAATTGTCGGAACCACATCGAGCGTATGCAGCCGAGCTTCGAATCTTTCGACTTCGCTGGTGATGATGGCTTCGGCTAGCTCGGCTTCGTGACGGCGGTCGGCGACATGGCTCGACACGGCCTGTTGCAGGTCGTCGATATCGTAGGCGAAAATGCCGTCGAGCTTGGCCATCTCCGGCGAAACGTCGCGCGGGACGGCAATGTCGATGAAGAACATCGGCTTGTTCTTGCGGCGCGAGAGAAACTGTTCTCCGTGCTCCTTGCGGAAAATGGCATGAGGTGCGCCCGTAGAAGTAATGACGATATCGGCTTTGTCGCAAGCGTTGTAAAGATCTTCAAATTTTATGGCCTGCCCGTTGAATCTTTGCGCCAGTCCGATGGCGCGCCCATAGGTTCGGTTCGCGACGAAAATCGAGGCACACCCATGCGCCATCAGATGGCGCGCCGCGAGTTCGCTCATCTTACCTGCGCCAACGATAAAAACATTCTTCCCTTGCAGCGTGCCGAAAATCTTTTTGGCCAGCTCCACCGCAACCGACGCGATAGAAACCGAGGACGACCCCACGGCGGTCTCCGTACGCACTCGCTTGGCCACGGCAAACGCACGGGTAAAGAGCTGATCCAGTTGTCCGCGCACCGAACCCACGGCGCGGGCTGTAGCGTAAGCCTCTTTCACCTGCCCAAGAATCTGGGCTTCACCGACCACCATCGAATCCAGGCTAGAAGCCACGCGGAAGATGTGGCGCACTGCCTCTTTTTCGCGAAACTCGTACAGGTGCGAATCCAGTTCAGCCGCGGTCAGATGAAAGTGATCGTGCAGAAATCCGCGAAGGTCAGCACATCCGTTCGATGTATGCGTGATCACTTCCACGCGATTGCACGTGGAAATAATCATGCCTTCCTCAATGCCAGGGTGCGCGGTGAGATCGCGGCAGCAGTCGGGCAGGTTCTTTTCAGATATCGCCAGGCGCTCCCGCACTTCGAGCGGCGCGCTCTTGTGATTCACGCCAATGAGCTGGTATCTCATATTCGGCCAATCATGAGGCGACAAACCTGTGAATCGTCGAAAAGTAGTTTGCGGCCCACGCCACCACCGCCGCCACAAACGCACAAGTCGCCAGCACGGCGGCGCGGCGTCCACGCCATCCCGAATTCCACCGCGTGAAGACCATGATCATGTAAACCAGCCACATCAGGATCGACAGCAGAATCTTAGGGTCGGCAAAGTCGATGTGCCCGTAAGTCGACATAGCCACGACCGAGCCTGTAATCAAGCCCAGCGTCATGAAAGGAAAACCGAGCAGCAACGAGCGGTAACCAATCTGGTCGATCACTTCGAGCGCAGGCAGAAAAGAAATCAGGCTGCTGGGTTTCTTGGCTTTCAGACGGCGCTCCTGCAACAGATAGAGCAAGCTCGCGCCGAAGCTGAGCACCAGCGCGGCATAGCCGGTGAAAATCAAAATGATGTGCGCGATCAGCCATCCCTTGTGCTGGACGAAACCCGTCAGCAGCACCGGTTGCTCGTCTATAGCCGCGACGAACGTCAGAAAAAACACGATCGGAAATACCACCACGCCCGGCGAAGTGGTCTGATAAATCGAATAGATGATCATAAAAAATGTCATCGAAAAGAACGCCAGCAGCGACTCTCCGTTATGCACCGAGGCCCAGACCACATGACCCGCGAGGAAGAGCTCAACCAGCGAAACGAAATGAAACACCATGCCCAGGCTGGCCGCATGCAGCGCGATGCGGCTGAAAAGATCGCTGGTGCGGGTGAGTGCAAAGAAAGCGTAGGTCAGCCCGATGAAATAACAAGCCAGCGCGAATCGTAGCCAAAGCAATGACATAAGCTAGGTAAGTATCAGAGTCCGCTGAGTTTAATGCAAGTAACGCCCGGAACCCCGAGGGACTTCATCCCTTTCCACGCATTATATTCTGCACATGAATCGCGCAGGCGGAAACGGCAATCGTCACACGCGGTTGTGATCTGGGTCACGAGCGGGTATTCACGGAGCAACTCATTTCAACTACTCCACGCCCAAACTTGCGAGCGCTTCCTCAAGTGAAGCCGCATCGATCACCAGACGGCGCCCATGCGCCTTCATATCTTCAAGTTCATCAAAGGCGCGAAAGAGCCGCAGCTTCGCCGAAGCGTATTGTTCCGCCTCGGTCAGAGGACGCCTGTGAGCCGCAGCCCAACCCGCCACAGTCTTTTCCGGCAGGAAGACGCTGACGGCATAAGTTAGCTTGCGATCAGAGGTCACGTCGAAAACGAATTCCGTAGCCGGCGCCTCGAGATCTTCGGCAAGAGCGGCCCGCTGACCCACAAAGTAGTACTGGTAAACGTAGCCCTGGGCGCCGGCGTAGGTCTTCAGGCGGCGAATGGTCTTATCTTTATCCACAGACATGCAGACATAAAAACGAAGGTCATCCTACTTGAACCGGGAACTACAGGCAACCCCTTGACAACAAGACGCAAAGCCCGACTCGAGTACTATCGCGATTTTTCAACAGTAATCAACTCCAGAGATCAAGAGGTCATGGCCCGACCCCTCTTTCTTTCTGGGCCGTGTGGAGGTTTATTGCGTTGTGACTACAGCATGCTTCTCCACGAGGGCGTCGTAGAGGCCTTTCTCCACGGTTGCCCGGTCGCCTGCGCTGTCCAGCACGAGATCGGCGTAGCGCTTGCTGGGGAGCACGTACTGCCGCGCCGCCGGTAATACGTTGTTCTGGTACTGCCACAGGATAAAGTCCAAAGAACGCTGACGCTCCGTGATGTCCCTCACCTTGCGTCGATGGAAACAAACCTCTTCGGGAGCATCCAGATAGATGGATAGGTTAAAGAGCTGGCGCAGTTGCGCAAAATGCAAGGCCAGAAGGCCTTCCACGATTAGCAGCGCCTTGGTAGGAACGTGTATGCGTTCGCTCACTCGCAGGTGCTTCGCAAAGTCGTAGAGCGGGGCCTCGATAGCTTTGCCCGAGGCGTAGTCGCGGATATGGCTTTCCAGCAGATGCATGTCGATTGCATGCGGCGCGTCGTAGTTTAGTTTCGCCCGCTCCTCCAGCGGAAGGTGGTTCATCTCAATGGAGTAGCTTTCCATAGAGATAACGTGTCCGTTGAGACGAGAAGCTACGCGCTTGGCTATTGTCGATTTACCGCTGCCCGATGGCCCGGCAAGTCCGACGATGAAGACACCTTTCTGACTCGGCACTGGGGCCTGTCTGTTCAATCCTTTGCCAGCCATGCCAAAGCTTCCTTGCGGGTCTGAAAAACAGGAAATTCGCGGCAAGAGAAGTTACTCACTCTCATTGCCAATGCCTGTGCTGTTCCCGTCCACGCGCACTTCCTGACATAGGGCTTGTCAAAGACGGCGGCTTGTTCCATGACCCGAATGGCTTCCGCGTCAAAGGACGCTCCCGTGAAATCGGCAAGAATGAGAACCGAAGTGTGAGGACGGACAGTCACAAATTCGGGGACCGCTTGAAAAATCTTTCTGACCTCGGCAGGCGAACAGTTTGACAGGTCCAGCAGAAGAATCTGTTTTCTCTGATGGTGGATGAAATGAATATGGTCAGTCAGGTATTGACGTTGGCTGGTGTCAGCGTGCTCCTTGGCACTCAGCGCCTCATGAACTGCAAACCGTGGCGTTCCTTCGTCATCTTTCGAGAGTGCTAAGAGTGGTATCACTAGGTTGATGCTACGCCACCGAAACATAGTCCGGGACGCACTATAGGTCAATGACCAGAAGCACAGGTAGGTGCTAGCCGTCTGTAGAAGGGCATAATTCGCGGACAGACGTCCGTCCCCAGATTCCCTTTGAAAACTGACAACCGAGAACTGAGAACTGCTCGCCTTTTCATACTCCCGTAACAATCTTTCCGTATAGTCGCCAACGTCAGCAGTCGCATCACTTTTCATTTCAAATCCCAGAGGGCAAATCATGGCCACAGCAACGCCGAGCGTACTCGATCAGAAACTTTCGAATTCTTCCCCCGGCAAAATCGGCATGCTGATTTTCGGCATCGTGCTCGTCATTGGAGTCGCCTACGCCGGCTCCAGCCTGCTGCACGACCTTTCCTCGGTTCACAACGAATCCCTTCTTCCGTACATCCTGCTGGGCATTGCCCTGCTGGTCGCGCTAGCCTTCGAGTTCGTCAACGGATTCCACGACACCGCCAACGCCGTGGCCACCGTCATCTACACTCACTCGCTCGAGCCGCACATCGCAGTCGTCTGGTCCGGCTTCTGGAATTTCCTCGGCGTGCTCGCCTCCAGCGGCCTGGTAGCTTTCGCCATCGTCTCGTTATTGCCTGTCGAATTAATTCTGCAAGTCGGCAGCTCCGCCGGATTCGCCATGGTCTTTGCCCTGCTCGTCGCCGCCATTCTCTGGAACCTCGGCACCTGGTGGTTCGGCCTGCCCGCGTCAAGTTCGCACACGCTCATCGGTTCCGTCATCGGCGTCGGCATCGCCAACCAACTCATGAACGGACGAAGCGGCACCAGCGGCGTCGATTGGGGACAAGCCAAAAATATCGGCTACTCTCTGCTGCTCTCGCCCATCGTTGGCTTCGGTTGCGCGTTTCTTCTCTTGCTTCTAGCCAAAGCTCTGATCAAAGACCCCAAACTTTATAAAGCTCCGGAAGGCGCCGAGCCGCCCCCGTTCTACATCCGCTGCCTGCTCATCCTCACCTGCACCGGAGTCAGTTTCTTCCACGGCTCGAACGACGGACAGAAAGGCATGGGCCTGATCATGCTAATTCTCATCGGCACCGTCCCCACCGCCTACGCTCTCAACCACGCCGTCACCTACAAAGATTCGCAGGATTTCATCGCCGTCTCCCTCCAGGCCGCCGAAGCTCTCACCAAATATGTCAGCCCCAACGCCACCGTAGGCGATCCTCACGACGATATCACCGCTTACGTCCGCGACAAGAATTTCACACCCAACACCATGCTAGCGCTGCGCACCATGGTCAACGACATCGGCAACGAAACCGCTCTGTACAAAGAGATGAAGAACATCCCCAACGACCGCGTGCGCAACTTCCGCAACGACATGTACCTGATCAGCGAATCTCTGCGCCTAATGCAGAAGACCGGCAAGCCCGAGATCGCCGCCTCCGACGCCGCCATCCTCGCCAACTACAAAAAGCACATCGACCACTCCACGCGCTTCATTCCTCTCTGGGTAAAAGTCGCCGTAGCCATGGCCCTCGGCCTCGGCACCATGGTCGGATGGAAACGCATCGTCATCACCGTGGGAGAAAAAATTGGCAAGAGCCACCTCACCTACGCCCAAGGCGCAATCGCCGAAATCACCGCCATGGCCACCATCGGAGCCGCCGACGGCTTCGGCCTCCCAGTCAGCACCACCCACGTCCTCTCCTCTGGAGTAGCCGGCACCATGGCCGCCAACCATTCCGGAATCCAGTGGTCCACAGTCCGCAATCTAGCGCTGGCCTGGGTGCTAACTCTGCCAGTAGCCATGCTCCTCTCAGGATCGCTATTCTGGCTCTTCCGCAAAACGTTCTAAACGTCAAAGGATCAGCCCTTACTCGGACGCTGGCCCACCCAAGCGCTCAACACGCGGCATTGAAGCCATTCGTACGGCCATAATCACGGGGAACGCCACACCTGAGTCACTTGACTTACTTTGCTAATTAGATATTCTTAGCTCAAGTTGGGCATCTCCCCCGCCGATCTTGTCCAGCAGCGAGGGGGCATATCTAAGCCAGTGAACCGGGAGACTACATCTGTCCGCGATTTGAGCACGCTCCTGAAAGATTCTCCAGCAGGAGCTTGGGTCGCTTTGTCCCACGACAAGACCCGCGTTGTCGGCACTTCGAAATCCATCGAAGCCGCCTCATTGCAAGCGCAATTCAACGGCGAACTAGCCCCCGTTTTGATCAAAATTCCCCTCGAATACGAAGGAATAGCGGCTGGCGTAAAATAATTGCCGCGTGAAGTTTCCCTACACAACTGCCTTTGTTCGTACCCCTCCGCGTCCGTACCTCGATGTTGTTTTGCGAAACGGCTTCAACACCACAAGGCTGATTGCCCTCGTAGATTCAGGGGCCGACTATCCGATATTTCCGAGCGACGTGGCTCACATCCTCGGGATCAATTTAGACAAAGCTCCGAAGTGGCCTTTTTCTGGAACCCTGGCAAGCCGCAAGAGGCCAAACTGGCGAATTTGTTTCTCTCCGTGCTACGTGAAGGCAGCTCCGATCACGCATATCGCGAGGTCACAGTAAAATGTGCATTCTGTGATGACTTTAGTCTCTCGGGCGTGCTTGGCCAAAAGGGGTTCTTTTCTATTTTCAAGACTACGTTTCACCAACCGGATAATTACTTCGAGATCGATCCGTGGGATTCACTTCTGAGGCAGGAATAACTTCTCCGGCTTCTTCTTCGCTTTGTTACCCGCGGAGTTCAGATCCCGGCGGCTTTCTTGCGCCGTGACGAAGGTGAAGAACCTCGATCAGGCGCCTCTCGTCATCTACCCGGTAGAAAATCAGGAAAGGGCTGTGGAGTAGTTTCCTAACCTGCGGCCGCTTACGGACGATGCTACCCATGCGAGGAAAACGGACGAGCAAATCAGCGTGATCCAACAAGGAACTGCCGAAGCGGGAAGCTGCATCCGCGTCGTCTTCGGCGATGTGGCCGATGATTTCGGCAAAGATGATTTCGGCAAGATCGTTCAGCGCCCTTTGCGTGTAGAGGAGGCGGTAATCCACTTGGGCAATCGCTTGCGAACTTCTTCGGCGGGGACGGTTCGGCCAGCTTTCGCATCCCGAACGCCTTCATCAATGGCAGCCAGCGTATCCTCGTCTTCCTCGTCGAGGATCGGAGCCGGACTCTCAAGTTCGAACTTCTTCGCCTTCGCCATAGCCTTATCCTAGGCCGGATTCGGCGGGCAGCGCAACGGAATTCGCTCCCGGCTTCACGCAGTCCCACTTCTCGCAAAGGAAGCCGGGAAGTGTGGCGCCCGGCTGGGTGTAAAATAACTCTGTTATGGCGGCAGACAAACAGCACGCGCACGAACTGATCGAGCAATTGCCTCCCAGCCAATTACCAGCGGCCATCGGCATGCTGAAAAGTCTGCTTGATCCCGTGTCTCGCGCGATCGCGAACGCCCCAATGGATGACGAACCACTCACCGCGGCAGACGAGAAGGCGCTCGCGGAAGCTCGCGACTGGTCGAAGCATAACAAAAGCACTCCGCATGACGAGTTCCTAGCCGAGCTCGGCATCACTCCAGAGGAGATCGACAACTACCGGGAACCGAAGTGAAGCGGATCGTCTGGACCGATCCTGCCAAAAGCGATATCCGCAGCTTGAGCAAGCCCGTGGCGATGCAAGTCTTCTCAGTACTTCACCGTTTCGCACAATCGGGCGTCGGAGACGTGAAAGCTCTCCGAGGAGGAGACGAACTTCGGCTGCGTATAGGCGCCTACCGCCTCTTCTTCGTCTGCCCAGATGCCGACACCATCGAGATTCGCCGCGTCCGTCATCGCGGCGAGGCTTATCGCTGAGATGACATGAGGCCCCCACTTCTCGCAAAGGTGTCGAGAACCTGGGCACCCGGCCCCGTCAGTATCCCCTGTGATTATGCTCTGTCATTATGCTCTGTCATTCCGAATCGGGCCGAAGGCCCGGTGAGAAACCTGCTTCTCTTCGGCAGCGCCCCCACGCCGACGCCGTCTGTGCCGTTACGCCGGCAGTACCGTGAAAGAGCGGCGCTTCAGCGCCGCGCCGAACCCCCACCATTTCAACCGGGCTTCAGCCCGCTACATCGCGACCCTGTCAGGTGTAAGAGACCGCCAGGTCCATGATTCTAAAGATTTTGCAAAATGGGGGGGAGGGGGGTACCCGTTACACAAGAGTAAACTCGCAGCCGTAACCGTAGCCGCAGCCCACTCACCCACAATCCGGAGGAACAAAATGGGAACAGCGACGACCCCACTATGCCAGCACCAGATGAACAACGCGCGCTCTGTGGATGTCCCGCGATGAGGGGGCAGCGGTACTGCTACTCCCATCAGCGCAAGCACGAGCAAGCCGCGAGGAAGAATGCAGAGCGTGCGCGCCAGAGCTGGTTTGAATCGATGCGGCTCAACGATGTGAAGTCAGTGCAGCGGGCTCTGCGGGAGGTTATGAATCGGCTGCTGTCAGGCCAGGTCGATCACAAGCAGGCGGGCCAAATACTCTATAAGCTCCAGACCGCAAGCGTGAATCTGAGGACCGCGGCCAGTGAGGCAGAATGCACCGAAAGAAAATTGATGCCCGCTCCTAAGTCGTGCCGTTCCAGGAACCTGCGACTGGCTACCTTTGCCTCCTCGCTGTCATCTGAAACGCAGGAGGATTTCTCATGAATCATTCCAGAAGCCGTGCATTCACTTGTTTACTAGTCCTCTTTGCTTCTCTAGTTTTCTCTCCACTTCTTCGAGCGGACAACAAGGTCCTCGGAGAAGTTGAACTGGTCGGGGCCTCAAAAGTAGAAAACACTTCCGGCGTCTGGGTCGATGGCCAATACGTTGGCTATCTGAATGAGCTGAAGGGATCGAAAAAACTTCTGCTGCTTCCCGGCGATCACGAGATCACAGTCCGACAAGGCGGATATCTGGATTTCACGCAGAAAGTCGTCGTGCGCGCAGGAGAGAAACAATCCATCGAGGTAAAGATGGAAAAAGATACGAGTGTAGTTCTGCCGAGAGTCACGGCGGAAATTAAGTTAGAAGTAAAGCCGAATCGCGCGGCAGTGTTCGTCGATGGAGTCTTCATCGGCCACGTGGCCGAATTCGAAGGCATTGGCAAAGCCCTGCTGGTAGCGCCAGGAAAACGCAATATCAAAATAACTTTGCCGGGATATCACACCTTTGAAACCGATGTCGACGTTATGGCAAATCAGAAAACGGTAGTCAAAACTGAAATGGTAGCAGGCGGTCCGGCGGAAGGAACTCCCTTGAATAAATGATGGCTCGATCGATGATTATCGATCTATGACGATCGATCAATGATTATCGATCAGTGATGATCGATCGGTGACGTTCGCAGTTATCGCAGGGCGCAATCAGGCAGGCGCGCCGACGGTCGCGCTAGCGCCGCGTTGCTTTCGCAGCTCGGCCAGAAACGCGTCGGACGAAAGAGGATCTCGTCTTCGGAACAGAGCCAGCAATGTGTCCTCGGTTTCCCCCGAGTCCACAATTCGAGAATTCTGCTCAATGCCGGTTTCCAGGCCTTCGGGCTCGACCAGCAACTCGGGCAGAACGTCACGATTCTCCGTGAGCACGCTCAGAAATTTTTCCAGCAGCGCGCGATGCTCGGAAGTACTTTTCGTGAACTCCACTCCCATCCCTTTGTCGGGATGCATCACGCGAACCACGCCTTCCGTCTTCAACTCGACTGCAGCAGCTCGCATGGAAAGCGTTACGCGCGTCGACACCGGAAAGGGCGAACTGATCTCGAGGTAGCAACCGCCCAAGCTCAGATCCAGAAGCTGGCAACGAACCGGCGGATCGTCCACTTCAACCTCGGAGGAATTCCTGCTCAGCCATTCCCGCAATTGCTGCACAACTGCGGGGGATTGATCCAGAAAGCGCATTCCCACTTGCGTGCCAGTTCCTTCCCAGGCAAACTCCGCATCCACTTCCACACCCGCAGCCGACCCCGGAAGCGTGAATGACAGTTGCCATCGCCCTTGAGGCTTGCTGCGGCGAGGCAAGCTGATCGCGAGCCCTCCCTCACCTAAGTCTGCGGTCTGTGCCTTCAACCGCGCACCCGATTCACGGCTCGACATTTCCACGGGAATTTGGATTGGCGAGCGCGTGTTGCGCCGCCGCTCCTTCTTCATCAGCGCTCGCGCGGCGCGGAAGCTCGACTTGGCCCGCTCAGCCGTAACCGGCTTATAAAGGATGAAGTTCGCCCCAAGCTCGAAGGCAGAACGCAAGCCTGTGCTGGCGTCCAGAATCGCCACTGCGACCGCTCGCTGATTGCCCGGCGACGAACGCACAACGCCGAGCACCTCTGCTGCGCCCTGACCGGCGCAGTCCACAATGATCGCTTCAAAGCGCCCGCGCGTCAGATGATGCAGCGCAATCTCCGAACTCGCGCAGTGTTCGACGCTAATGTCGAGATCGCCCAGCGTCCGGCGCAGCACCCGCACAATCTTCTCGTCGGAACACAGCAGCAACGACTTCAATTTCATGATACCGCCTTCGGTCTTCCGCGATTCCGGGGCGCGGAACGCGCTACGGCAAATGTAAGCTCCTGCCAAAGGCGCATCAACAAAACACTTACGCAGGAGGTTACGGCTGTAACCCGCTTTGGCCGTGAAGAACTCGCTGAACTCTTTATCGGGATTTGCCTTCAGCGTATCGCAAGCCTGAAGCGGGAATCGGCCGCTCTTCTGGCGCAATCTCTTGGGGTCAAAACGGGAAGATTTGTTCCAATCTGGGTCGATCAAAGATGAACTAACAGCAATGGATCCAGCAGCTTAGAAATCATTTACTCAAGCGACGCTCCGAAAAATAACATTGACTTTCGACTCAATACTGCCGTAAGATGTTGAGTCTCCGGTAGCGTTTATGATCTGTGGGATAGTGGAGAGGATTCGCTCCTGCAGCATGCAATGTTTTTGTATGAATCGCCGAAAGTATTCGGAGAATCATATAGTTAGCAACAAAGTTTGAAATTGAGTTCATTCCCCCTTTGTACGAAAGGCAAGTTTCATGGCCAAGCGACGCGGAAATCCAAACTGGGGCAAGCCTGAGCCGATCGGGCCGATAGTCCCTACCATCACCGAGTTTGAGCAGGTCGTGCGTGAATACAAGCTCTCCCCCGACCAGTATCTCCGGTCGACCCGTCTGCGGGAGTGGGCACGCCGCAATAAGAACTCGAAGTATATCCCCGAACCTCTGCTCGAAGCCTGGGGATTCGAGATCGAATCTACGCTGTAAGCCAGCGTCGGAAGAACTTGCAAGGGTCGCCATCCCGGCGGCCCTTTTTGCTGCGCCCGTCGCCTTTGCGGCCTGCCGTACCGGCGACCCTTCGCCTTTAGCCGATTATTTCCGTTTCGTTTGCTCAAGCCTCACCGACGTGCCTTGGCGTAAAATGTTGTCGATCAGGAGTGTTCATCGACGGCAATGCGGGATAAGCTTCCACTTTTCGCTGTGCTTTTCGCTGCCTGCTGGCTTCCCGCCGCAGTGGTTTCACAAACGATGCCCAACGGCGCCGCCATCGACGCTGAAGTGAGCAAGATTATCACCCAGACGGGCGCCAAGGGCATAGCGGTTGCGGTCATTGATCACGGCAAGATCGGTTATGTGCACACCTACGGCATTCGTAATGCCAAGGGAGATCCGCTGACTACGGACACCGTTATGTACGGCGCGTCTCTCACCAAGACAGTGTTGCCTACACGGTGATGCAACTGGTCGATCAGGGAAAACTCAAGCTCGACACACCTATCAAGGACGATCTCGACAAGCCGCTGCCGAGCTATGGCCCTGATCCGGTTTTCCCGGACAAGTACGGGCCATATAAGGATCTAGCCGACGACGCACGCTGGGAAAAGATCACGCCGCGCATGTGCCTGACGCATTCGACTGGCTTCAGCAACTTCTGGTTCATCGAGCCCGACCAGAAACTGCACATCCATTTCGAGCCGGGCACGCGCTTCAGCTATTCGGGAGAAGGATTCATCCTGCTGCAATTCGTCATTGAGCACGGCCGCAAGGCGCAGGGGTTGGGGATCGATGTCGGCGATCTGACCAAGGCTAACTTCGACCGGCTGGGCATGACCCGCACCAGCCTGGTGTGGCATAACGGTCTCGACTCCAATGTCGCCGATGGCTGGAACGATCAGGGCCAGCCGCAGCCGCATGACAAGCGCAACAAGGTGCGTGTGGCGGGCTCCATGAATACGACGATCTCTGATGTGTCGAAGTTTGCCGCGGCCCTGGTGCGTGGCGATGGACTGAGCGCGGCCTCGCGCGCCGAGATGACGAAGCCCCGCCTGCACATTACCGTGGCTCATCAAATGCCCCTCTTCCTTCCCGACCTGCCAGTAAGTGAGCAGCGCAAGGATTTGTTCGCGGGTCTCGGCGTCGTCGTTTTCGATGGTCCGCAGGGGCACGGCTTCTTCAAAGGCGGCCACGATGGCCAGACCGCCAACACGATGGTCTGCATCGAGGCGGATCAGCGTTGTGTTGTCATCCTGTCGAACGATGTTCGCGCCGAGGCGGGCTTCGCCGAGCTGGTCAAGTTCATTCTCGGCGACACCGGCGTGCCCTACGACTGGGAATACGGCGATCACGCTGGTAAGTCCTAAGCTCCACGAGAATGGCAGGAGCTAGAAGCCAATCACTATCCAATCAGACATCCGCGCTTTCGCCCTGAAGTGATGAAAATCGCCATTTTGTTCATCATGGCGTTGCGCTGGGACCTTGAGTGTAAATGGCCAGATAACATCAGCCACGCAGCAGTGTGTGACCTTAGCCCTCATAACTCCAACGATACTTTTCCGGCGTGGCAGCGTCCCCCTTGGCACATAAATCTCCGGCCGAGATAATGACGCACTATCTAGCGTGCTGGGCTCCGGAATACGGGCTACTGGTGGGAAACCGCTGCGGATGCGACGTCCGAAACTTAGGGAGTAGGCCATAACAACCTTATCTTAACCGAAACGCAGATGGTAACGGACCTTATAAGTAGATGAAATCACACACCAATATCTGGTTTTCCACAGGAATAAGTTGGACTTAGTCCTTCTCACAGTTGACTTATAAGTAGTTTTGCAAAATAATTCAGCCTCGGTTCCACTCACTTAAGAACTCAAGGAGTATCACCATGCGAATGTTTTCGTGGGCGGTTCGGTTTCTCGCTTTCTCTCTATTAGTCCCCATGGCTTTTGCCTGCACCATCACCATCTCACCCGCCACGATCACAGTCGCAGCCGGCGGCACCATGAGCTTTACCGCGACGCCGTCTCACGGCTGTAGCGGAACTTATTCATGGACTTCCACGATCGGGACCTTTAGCCCCAACAACGCCGCGACAACGACCTTTACTGCACAATCCACACCGACCACCGGTACCATCACCGTCACCCTTACCAGCGGCACGCTGCATGTTTCAGGAAACGCCAATGTCACGATCAATGCGCCTATTCAGGCAGGCTTTTTTGGCATGGATATAAACCAGAACAACACTGTCGGGGGAGTTCCCGCCGGCGAATCGGATCCCTGGCCTTCGTCGGTTGCCGGAGGCACCAGCTTTGGCACGTACCGCACTCTCGGCAGCGCAATCAACTGGTCGAATCTAGTCCCTACCGCCGGCGATTGCCCATCTACTGACGGCGGAGAGCCGACTTACATCTGGTCTGGCTCAAATTCCACCACCAACAAGCTGTATGAATGGTTCTCTCAAGCTTTTGCGGGAGGACAAAAGGTGATGTTTGACGCTTACTCCACGCCCACCTGTTCAGTGTTTAACGTGCCGTATAACTCGAGTCAACCGTGCGCTGCCTCCCTCGGTCAGGACGGGTGCTATCTGCCTGGCGATGTCCCCACTACCGATGCAGCCTGGAAGGAATTTCTTAGCAACCTGCTCAGCTACCTCAGCACAACCAAGTTCACCGGCAGCGAAACGTACATGATCAGCCAGCTGGGGTACATCGAAGTGTGGAATGAACCCAATATTGGCACAGAATGCAACGGCACTGACCATTACTACACCGGTACTACGTATGGCCTTGGCAACTGTACCGCGGCTAATCTTGCAATCATGCTGAGCGACGCCCACCAGATCGTGCTGGCCTTTAACGAGGCGAACGGCACGAACATCAAAGTCATCAGCCCCGCCCTGACCGCGGCACTAGAACCCGGTTCGAATTGCATTGCGACGTCACCCACAATCAATAGCTTCTTTACGACCATTTTGGACGCAATTGCCAACAGCGCAAGCGGGACGCAGAGCATGGACTACATCGGCTTTCACGGATATAACTACATACCGACGAACACTACCGGCACCCCCGACCCGGCTTCGGGCGCCAGTTGTATTAGTCCGCTGACCGCAAACGTACAGTATTACGCCACTCTTGCAAACAGCGGCTTTACTCAGCCCCTTTATGACACTGAAGGAAGCTGGGGAGGCGGCGATGCTGGTGGGCAAGATTCTTTAATCACCCAAAGCGCATACAACGGCGGTTCGGGCCGGGAGCAGGCGTTTGCCGGCATCTACAATCTTGTGCAAGCCGCCTATGGTACGTCCCTTGAAGGTATGAACTGGTTTGGGTGGGACTTCCAGGTTCCAAATACAGGCGCACCCTCAACCGGCCAGTATTGGGACGAATCGGGAAGCGGAAGCATTGCCCCCGCAGGCACAGCGTACAACACACTTTACAGTTGGCTTTCCGGCGCGGACCTTTCGACGACCTTCGCGGCTCGTGTGGCGGCGTGCGGGCCGTATCAATCAACAACAGTCTGGACCTGTCAATTCGTGTTCCCGAATGGCAAGTTCGGCTTGGTGGTTTGGGACAACAATGGGACATGTTCCGACAGCACGTGTACGGTAACGAATTCGAGCTGGCCGGTCCCGGCCACTCCGGTTGGAGGCAGTGTCACCTACACCACTTACCATGACCTGGACAACGGAAGTCACACAATCAGCGGCGGCACAGTTCCAATCAGCTTGCAGCCAATTCTGATCAACGATTGAGCGGGCTGAAACGCGGAAGCATGGGGCCTTCGGGCCCCATGGTTTCCCGCAACCAATCTTCCTCTGCCTTCCTCATTGAAAAAGCCCCCGCTGCTGACTGAAGTGCATCCACCATTTGATAAGCTTCCACCGAGGATATGCAGAACCGCCCACTATCCTCGCGCCGCACGACTTCCCTTTCCTGCCGAAAACATTTATAAGGCAGCTCAGTGCTGAACATCCTTCAAATCCCGCTGCCCGAACTATTCGCGGTGGTCGCGGCCGTAGCTTTCGCCGCGGGATTGAACGTCTACGCCACGGTCGCAGTCCTGGGGCTGCTCGCGCGCTTCGGACACATCCCGCTCCCGCCAGCGCTGCAGCTCTTACAAACCTGGCCGATCATCGCTGCGAGCATAATTCTTTTCGCTATAGAATTCTTCGCCGATAAAATCCCCGCCTTCGATCTGATTTGGAGCGCGCTCCATACCTTCGTCCGCGTCCCCGTCGCCGCTCTGCTGGCCTACGGAGCCACGCGCCAACTCACCCCAGCCGAGCAGTTGTTGGCGGCCGCGATGGGAGCAGCCATAGCTCTCGCCGCCCACGGAGGCAAAACCGCCCTCCGCGCCGCCGTGACCCCAAGCCCTGAACCGTTCTCCAACATCACGCTAAGCCTGGCCGAAGACGCCCTGGCGATAGGTCTAACCTGGCTGGCCACGCGGCATCCCTACGCAGCAGCCAGCATCGCGCTCGCCCTGGTAGCAGTAATAATCCTGCTGGCTCGCGTAGTAATTCGAGCCTTGAGAGCGTTATTTCGAGGGGCGGAAAAAGAACTGGAACGAAAAACGTAGCGCCAGCGTCAGCTACAAATATAAATATGGAGATAGCCGCTCGCGATTGTCCGTTGAGCGTGTTCAGCCTAGCGTAGAATCCGCCTCAAAAGATATGAGTAGCGCCGCAGGGCACTTGGCCGTCAGGAATGGTTAAGCGTGTCCGGGCGACAACGCGATTCACAATATCCTCAGCGCCGTCGCGATATAAGGTATGTAACGTACTGCGCCAGCCCATCAGTTCGCCGAGCGCGAACTCGGTTTCGATCCCCGCGGGATCTTTCCCGCGCTCCTCATGAAAACATTTCAGCAGGAATTCGCCCTGTTCCACCAGACGATGGATGGTCTCCGCATTCTGCATGGCAAGGAGCAAGTTGCCCTCCTGGGGCCTGGTCGAGGAGCTTAGGTGATAGGTCTAGCCGATAGGTCTCTCGTGGGCGTGCTGCGATTCGAGTGCAACAACGGCCCGAGGAGGCGGAACTATCTCCGCCTCCTCGCGCCCGACAAACGTATCTCTTACGCTGTCACAAGTTCGTGCTGCTGCAGGGTCGAGGTAATCACGTCAAAGGTGTGAACCTGCGGCGTCCCGTCGATAAACCGCGTCAGGGTCTTCAATACCTGCGGATAAGTATTGGTGTTGTAGTTGTCGGCATCTTTCTTGTTTTCCCAGATGCTGACCGCGGTAACGTCAACTCCGCCCTGGCCGCAGAATGTGATCTCGTCCTTAAAACCATTCTGCTTACGCAGCAAAGGCAGAACGTCTTTTTCAAACGTTTTCGTGTAATCGGACAGGTTATTCGCCTTCAGATGAAAAGTGACATTGCGTGCATACATAGGCAACCTCCTAGGTTGGGGGTAACTAAGGAAAGAGTGCTTCAGGATGGGCTGACTTAGATCAGGGAACCTGAAATGAGGAGAAGGTGACAACCACCTCATCTACGACCCTAGTCTTATCAGCCCCACATGTCAACCGCCGCACCGAGAGCATCCGGCACGATTTCATGGGCGAAACGTCTGTCAGACGCATGAGCGTCGAGTCTATTTTTTCCACGAGCTTGTTGGCCGGTGGCCCATTCAAGCCGTCCTTTGGCTTGAGTGGGACCGGTTTCACAGGCGGACGCATCCTGCTGCCATGTCCGATTACTTAATTCCAAAATCGCTCACAATCAGCCGCGTATCCACTGTCACATGCGGTGAAATCGCGTGATACGCCCACACATGCACCCACGCGTTCCCTGTCCGCCATGTTAGAAACGACTTCATCAACCCGGCCGGAATAAACAACAGGTAGACGAAGGTCAACGACATCGCAGCCGCCCGAATCGAGTCGTACCGCGTGCCCGACTCCAAAATATGCATCGTCGGATAACTCACTGCCCCCAGCAGATAAGCCGTCATCGGCGAAAACAGCTTGAAATATCTCGGCATCAAGATCGAATAGATGAGAATCATGATCGGCAGATCCGTCCCGAACAGGTGCAGCCAAAATGACATCAACCCGCCAACCAATTGCTGATGCCGCGTGAGCTGAAAGATATTTGGCCCCATCATATCCATCCCGGCGCTGAAGGCAAGCACCACCACGATCACCAATACATCGCTCTTCAGGCTTGCCGATTTCAAACTGAGCTGCTCGTTTGAATATCCCCGCATCCGAAACGCAACGTACGGAATGAGCGCCAGCAGAATGCCGTTGTACGCCGCCCACGTATAAACCTCAATCGGCGACTGCACCCGCGTCGCCCCCACCAGCGACCCATTCAGATGCAGCGCAATCCCTTCGCCAAACAAATGCTGCCCGATCAGACGGCCGGCGATCATCACCATCGCGGCGTACGTCCACATCGCCAATGTCTGGCGCCGCGCAGTAGAAGACTCCGGAGCGCGTTGTGCCAGGTCAACCACGCGTCGCTTTCGCGTCAGCAGCGCAACCAAGCCGAACATCAGTACTACAAGCACCAAGTATTTCGACGATCCAACGACCAACCCCCTAAACAGCGGCACGTGTCGAGAAAAAAGGAGCCCAACTCCGCACAGAAGCAGCCAAAGCAGAATCGCCACGTACAAAGCCTTCTGGAAACCAGACTTCGGCCCCCACAGGATCCGTTGCTACTTCATGGGCGAAAAATCTGTCGGGCGCATGTACATCACGTCTACTTTTTCCACGAGTTTGCGCGCCGGGTCGGAGTTCTCTTTGATCAACGCTTGAAAATCTGGGTCGGCTCGCATAGCATCCCAGTTCTTTTTCGCTTCCTCCCCGCTGGAATGAGCCACGAGGAAAATGAAGGTGTTATCCCACTCGGGCGTCCCCTCGGGCACCCAGTAACCCACAACCTTCAGATCGTGTTTGGCGAGTAGCTTTGACTGTCTGTCGCGAAACTGCGACTCCAGCGCCGGCACTTTGCCCGGCAAGGTATGGTAAATGTGCATCTCAAAAACGCGATTGCTATCGGCCCTCACCTGGTTAATGTGGGACAGACGGGCAGTAATCAGCGATCCAGCGCCAAAGGAAACCATGGCGATGACGCAAACAGTCCAACGTTTCAATTTCCAGGAGTTGATTCTCATAGTCACCTTTCTGCTTTCTGCGAATCCTTAGTCGCGATCAGGGTACGATGACGCCGAGCCAGCCACTTACGTGACAGCTCCTTGTTGCTTGAAGCGTCCAAAAAGTGTCGGCGTGATGATCACAGTGAGAGGTCCCAGTGTTAGAAACCCAAACTCATACCACCAAGGCACCGGTATTGTGCAAGCCTTTTGTTCGATCAAAACGGCAACCGTGGTCATTACCATCAATGCTAGGAACTTCGTTGCGCCAGTGCGAATTCGCGCAGCGACGCAACCACCCATTGCACAGGCTGTGAGAAACACAATCGGCGCAAGAACGACGTACGTCGCCGGCGTTGGCGCAACCCACTTCGAGATGCTCAGGTTGGCGGCATACTGAAGGATTTCCATTGCGATGTACACGCCAACAGCGATGCTTACGCTGATGAGGCAATCGCGGCTCCGCAGCGAGGACCAGACCATGGACGGGACCGAACGAAAAGTTTGACTCCAAAACCAAAGACACGCGGTGAGTCGCGACGTGGATTCTGTGCGCAGCGTGTATTCCTCGATCAGGTCGCCGAGAATGGCCTCTCGATATAGGTCGGGCAGAACAGATTCGAGAAGCCAGCAAGCGAATGCGGGCGGAGAACTGCGACTCATATCGTCCTCCAGCGGTCCTTCAGACCAGCCGTCATGCTGCGAATAGTTTGCTCCGATACTTCCAGCGCCCGTTTCCCTGCCGCATCAACGCGGAACAGCCGTTTGGCGCGGCCCCCGCGCTGCGGCGTCGGTTCGCCGATAAATGAGCTGATATACCTTTTTGCCTCAAGCCGCTCCAATGTCGCGTACACCGCGCCGATAGAAATATTGCGACCGGTACGTTCTTCGATCTCGCGTCGCACGATCATGCCATGAGTATCACCATCCAGGCGCACAAGCGCGAGCAGGATGATGTGTTCCAGAGATCCGAGTAGTTCTCCCCGCTTCATTTCCTCTACAATATAGAACCAATAGAAGGAGACGTCAAGCGCCAAATCGCCCGCGCTCAAATCTGCGGAAATGAGCCATATTGAGCAGACTTTTAGGCTTTTTCCCGTTAGCGTGTCTCCAATCGCAGAACCAGCGGCGGCCGAAATTGCCGGGAGAAACGATGAGCACAGCCGTGATGATCGGACGGATTGCAGCAGTCGCGCCGCGTCCCGGCGCCAGAATTACGGGCGTAGTTTACTTCCTTTACTTTCTGACAGCAGTCCTCGGCGAGTTCTTCCTCAAAGGAATAGTTGTAGATGGCGACGCCGCCGCCACCGCGAATAACCTCATAGCTCACCAGCCTCTATACCGGTTGGGGCTGGCGACTGGCCTCATCGCGATCGCGTGCTACATCGCGCTGACGGCGCTTTTCTATGGCTTGTTCAAGCCCGTGAACAGAAACCTCTCATTGCTCGCCGCGTTTCTCGGCCTGGTGGCATGCGCCATTACGGCTGCCGGCAGCCTCTTTCAACTCGCGCCATTAGTCGTCCTGGGAGGCGCGCCGTACTTGAGCGTATTCAATGCGGAACAATTGCGGGCCCTGGCGTTGATGTTTCTCGAACTGAATAATCAGACCGCCAACATCTGCCTCGTACTCTTCGGATTCTATGACCTCCTGATCGGGTACCTCATTTTTAGGTCAGTCTTCCTGCCTCGAGTTCTTGGTGCGCTGATGACGCTCGCCGGTTTGGGTTGGCTGAGCTTTCTGTACCCGCCGCTGGCAAACTTTCTGTCTCCCTACATTCTGGTGCTCGGCTTCCTTGCAGAACTACTGCTGATGCTGTGGCTCCTGGTGAAGGGAGTGAATGTTCAACGATGGAAGGAGCAAGCCAGCGCAGCGTGAAAGCGCAGTCGATCGCTAGCTCTTGGGAGCCGGTCAAGTTTTCCTGCGCTCGATTCAATGACTGCGTAAAGGAGAGACGAATATGAGCGAAGCATTTATGAGCGAACCACTAACGACGAAACCGATTGCCGACGCGTCCCCGCGTTTCAAAGCCCGAATAGCCGGAGCCCTCTACTTGCTCAGCGTAGTAACGGCAGCATGCGCCGAGCTCTTCCTTCACGGAAGGTGGAATGTCGCTGGCGGCCTCATTGCGAACGCCGGTATGGCCGCTGTAGCGCTGATCCTCTATGTCATCTTCAAACCGGTGAACAGCAGCCTCTCTATGCTTGCGGCGTTGTTCAGCCTAGTGGGACTAACGTTTGAGGCGGTCCGATGGAATCCTCGGGGCGTAGATGTAGCAATTGTATTTGCCGGATTCTATTGCCTCCTGATCGGCTACCTAATCTTCAAGTCGACCTTTCTACCTAGAATTCTCGGCGGCCTTATGGTGCTTGGCGGTTTGGGCTGGCTAACCTATCTGTCGAATCCGCTGGTAGCCTATCTCTCGCCCTACAATCTGGCCTGCGCCCTAGTCGCCGAAGCATCGGTGTTCCTGTGGTTCCTGGCGATGGGCCTGAACGCTCCGAAATGGCAAGAGAAAGCAACCACGTGGCGAATGAGCCGAGCCTAGTCCGCCCGAAGTGTGGAGCGGACACTCCTGTCCGCCGCCGTTGACATTGCCTTTGATCTGGACTCTGACCTCGCCTTAATTCGAAGGAACTCCCAAAGCCGCAAGCAGCACCGTGGAGGAGCAGCGCTTCAGCGCCTCAGGCGCTATACCCGCTCGCATATCCAGCCTCGTTAAAAACGCGTCGGCCCCCTTGGCGTGAGGACAATCTAGCTAGTTCGCGGAGTCTGTCTATGTGAACATCCCACTCAAGCCAAAAGCGGGCTTGAGTGGGCCGCCGGCGAATCACAGGGTCGGGATCCGCAGGAAACCGTGACCTATGAAGCTCGGGTCGATGTACCATCCCGTGATCGTCCCTGCGGCGTTGATGCCATTCGCGAAAGTATAAGAGGAGGGTTCGGCGGAGCCCGGCGGATCGAAGGTGGTGAAAGTACCGTCGGTGGCTCGGACGAAGCCGTGATTGCCCTTCGCCTCCCCGAAGTATCCTGTGATCGTCCCCGCGGCGTCGATGGCGCTGGGCTCGGTTTCAGACGAACCCGGGACATCGAACGTGGTTAAGGTTCCGGAACTGCTCCGCAAGAAGCCGTGAATCACAATATTTGCGTCTTGCCACAACCCGGTGATGGCCCCCTCGCTATTGATCGCGTTGGCAGTGGTATAGATGGAGCCTGCGGGATTTATCGTGGCCATGGTGCCGTCGGCAGCGCGCACGAAGCCGTGACTCGCGAAGTATTCGTCATAGAAGAATCCCACAACCTCACCCGCGTCATTGATGCCGGTGGGAGCAGTCCCATTGACGGAGCCCAAAGCGTCAAACGAGGTAAAGTTGCCGCTGGGACTCCGAAGAAAGCCATGGGCTTCGAAGTTAACGTCGTAGTACGTCCCTGTGACGACCCCCGCCGCGTTGATTCCGCCTGTGTAAAATTGCGTGAATACCGACCCGGGAGGATCGAACGCGGTGACGGTGCCGCCGGGATCCCGCAAAAATCCATGACACGTGTTTGCGTCACAATAAAATCCCGTGATCGCGCCCTGCTGGTTGATGCCGACTGGAATGGTGCAAGTGGAACCGTTGGAGCACGTGGCGCCCGGGCCGTCAAACGTGGTGACGGCACCCGAGGCAGCGCGCACGAAGCCGTGAAGTGCCGCGGTTGCGTCGGCATAGTATCCGGTGACGGCTCCAGATTGGTTGATGGCGACAGGGGTCGTACAACGGCCGAACGACGCTTCACAGGTCGAGCCGGGGACAGCAAACTCGACGTAAACTGCTCCATCGTCGTTACGGGAAAGATCTTTTGAGAGAAGATCGTTTGAGAGTGGTTGAGTTTGCGTACCGGCTGAAACTGGTTTGCAAGGGCCAGCAATACTCATCGGCAGGCGACTGATCTGGCCCGAGCACTGAGGCAGCATTCGTAGTGTACCCGGGCCGCCCACATTACTGAGGGCTTGGCTGCCCGCGTTGGAATCGCCGTCTCTGGTTGACGTCAAGCTTTGCTGCGCTTGACTGCATACGCTGCTCAACAGCAATAGCAGCGCCGAATACACCACCACATGAGACTTCTTCATTTTGATTCTCCTTAAGTTGATTCTTTTTTTGGGAAAGCTTGTGCTGAAACTCGTTCGTCGTAATTTCTGTTTGTCGACTCCTCTTCAAGACGAAGTCCTGCCTGCGCCGCCTGCGGAGTGGGCAGCGTCTGTCCGCAGATCGGGCAGAGGTTGAGTGCCGGGCCGTTCACCGACAGGGTGATGCTTTCCCGCTCGAACGTGACCTCGGTGCGGACGGTGCGGCTCGTGCCCGGACCGGACGCGGCGAAACGGAAGAAGCTTGTGCGCTGAGTCAGCCATTGGTAAAGTCGTTTCGTACGGTTCTCCCTGTTCACTGGCCGCGATCTTGTGGCATGCACACAAAAATGACAAGTCATTCGTTCTCAAAGGTTGTCAAAAGTTGTAAATGCGCTCTATGTCAATGAATTCAGGGGAAATATTCCAATTCGGAAAATTTCAGATTGATGCCCGTACACGCACTGTGCGGCGGGAAAAAGCGATCGTCACGCTCAACTCCCGGTCCTTCGACGTGCTGCTGTACTTTGTGCTGAACCCGGGGAGGGTTCTCGCCAGAGAAGAAATGTTAAAGAATGTCTGGCCGGATACCGTTGTAGATGAGCACAGTTTGGCGCAAAGCATCTCCGCGCTGCGGCGGGTACTGGAGGAGAAGCCAGGCGACAACGACTATATCGTCACCGTGCCGGGGCGCGGATATCAGTTTGTTTCGCCGATCACCGTTGTTCCCGCCGTTGTTGCCGCAGAAAGCTTGAGTGTCATCCCGGAAGTGGCAGCGCCCTCCGGCAATGCCTCAAGCGGGCTTCTGCTGGAGCGGCAAACCATCCGGACCAGCGTCATTACTGAAGAGAAAGAACAGCTAAGTTTGCCAATCTCCCGACGTTGGGGGAGCGTGCGACCGGTCGCCGCTTTCTCCACTGCGGCGATACTGTTGGTGTCGGTCGCCATGCTTGGCGGCAACTGGTACTGGCGGTCTCATCGCGCACCGAAGCTCACCGAGCGCGACACCATCGTGGTCGCCGATTTCGTAAATAAGACCGGCGATCCCGTTTTCGACGACACCCTGAAGCAGGCGCTCACCATACAAATGGAGCAATCGCCGTTTCTTCATGTGCTTTCCAACGACAAGACAGCCGAGACGCTGAAGCTGATGAACCGTCAGGCGGGTGATCGCTTGTCGCCGGAAGTAGCGCGCGAAGTGTGCATCCGCAGCAACAGTCAGGCTTTGCTCGCCGGTTCCATCGCCGCCATCGGAGACCAATACCTAATCACACTGAGAGCAACGAACTGCCAGAACGGAGACACACTGGCCAGCGCAGAAGCGGAGGCCAACAGCCGCAATCGGATTTTGTCGTCTCTGAGCAGTGTCGCCGACAAACTCCGCGAAAAGTTGGGCGAGTCGGATACTTCGGTGCAGAAGTTCAGCAAGCCACTCGAACAAGTCACCACTTCTTCGCTGGAAGCATTGCAGGCTTACACTCAAGGAACAAAGTTGCAGGACACCTCAACTGATGCAGCTTTGCCCTACTACAAACGTGCGGTTGAGCTGGATCCTAATTTTGCCATAGGCTATGCCGCTCTATCGGAAACCTACGGCATGCTCTTTGACGGTACCAAACAGGAGCAGAATCTGACTAAGGCTTACCAACTGCGCGACCGGGTAAGCCTCCGCGAGCGCTACAAGATTGAAGCCCAGTACTATAACGATATAACCGGCGAGCAGGAAAAAGAAATCGCCACGCTCGCCGGGTGGGCTCAATCCTATCCCGACGATTACCAGCCTCACAATCAACTGAGCTTTATTTACCGGTCATTGGGGCAATATGACAAAGCAATCCCTGAAGCTCTGGCATCGATTCAAAACAAGCCTACCTTCGATGGTTATCGCAGCCTCATGGACTCTTTTGTTGCTACGAACCGTCTGAATGAGGCAAAGAGTACCTTTCAGGAAGCGCGAAGGAACAACTTCGATGGCATTCAGCTCAGGCAGCTGCGTTTTTTTGTGGCGTTCTTTGAGAGCGACGAGGCAGGAATGAAGGAACAGGACGCCTGGGCGATGGCTAATCCTGTCTTCGAGGCTGTGCAGTTGACCCTGCACTCCAGCATTGAAGCCCGTCGCGGCCGCTTTGTCAAAGCGCGCGAAGTGATGCGCGATGCCGAAGTGCGGGCCGGTCGCGCTGGAGCAATGGCAATGGTCGATGTGATGAAGATCGTCCATGGGCCTGCCGAAGCAGATGTCGGAAACACCGGCGTTGCCTTGCAGTTCGTGAAAGAAGTCTGGACGAACCACAAGAACCCTGGCTACGTCGAACCAACTGTAGCTTTGACTTTCGCCCTTCTTGGCAAGCAGTCAGAGGCTCAAAACCTGATCGATAAGATGAACCGGGAGCTCCCGCTGGATACACTCGCGCAAAGCTATACCCTTCCAACGATTCGAGCGGTGGTGGCGCTCAAGTCAAACAATCCTGCTGAGGCAATTGATCTGTTACGGGTCACAGAACCGTATGAGCTTGCCAACGTTCCCATGCCTCCCAACGCTCTATATCCCGCGTATGTTCGCGGTCTCGCCTATTTACAGTTAGGCCAGGGCCGGCAGGCGGCAGCTGAATTCCAGAAGCTCATCGACCATCGCGCAGTTGCTCTGCTGCACCACCAGGGAGCGCTTGCCCACCTGCAGCTCGGCCGGGCGCAGGCAATGATGGGCGACAACGCCGCCGCGCTCAAGTCGTATCAGAACTTCCTCACTCTCTGGAAAGACGCCGACCCAGATATTCCGATCCTGAAGGCAGCCAAGGCGGAGTACGCCAAGCTGCAATAGCAGACTGGGCGAATCTGTGGGAACCCGCCTCAACGTCGAAGCGACGCAAGTTCGCCAGGTTTTCAGGCATCCAGATCAATACCGAAGACCAATGCCGAAATCAGATCAATGCCGGGACAGGCGGGATATTTATTCCACGTAACTCTATGTAATCAGCACTCGCCGCCCCCGATTGCCAGCAGCGCCGCAGCGAAATGGCGTACCTTATAAAGTACGTCGCATCCCTGTCAAGTCTACTTTAGTAGACATCCGACGTCCTCGAAAGTAGACATTTCTTCCACAGTCTAACCCGTTGAATCCATTGATCCGCCAAAAAGCCCGCACGAAGAATCAACAACTTACGCCAAAAGTTTTTCCCATTTTAAAATGTTCCAACTGGAACATTCAGCACAAAGTTCCGTCTGAAACGCGTGTACATACAACTGCAAATCGCCAGTATGTTCCAACTGGAACACTAAGCCAATCCCTCGCGGCAGATGTCGGCAGGGAGGCGAGCATCGGCTCGATACAAACAACTAGGTACCAGGTACTGGTTAACCAACTCGCCAACGCCTTTGCTACAATCACCTCATCATGAACACGCAAGCCTTCGCCGACGTTCCCACTGCCATCGAGGAGATCCGCGCCGGCCACATGATCGTCGTCGTCGACGATGAAGACCGCGAGAACGAAGGCGACATCACGCTCGCCGCTGAGAAGGTCACGCCTGAAGCCATCAACTTTATGGCCAAGCATGGACGCGGCCTGGTCTGCCTCACCATGACTGAAGAGCGGCTCGACCACCTGCGCCTCGGTCCCATGAGCGCGGAGAACACTTCGCAATATGGCACCGCGTTTTGCGAAGCGATTGACGCGCGCGTGGGCGTGACCACTGGCATCTCTGCCTACGATCGCGCGCGCACGATTCAGGTTGCAATCGATCCTGCGACGAAAGCTTCAGACCTGGCGCGCCCCGGACACGTCTTCCCTCTTCGCGCCCGCAAAGGTGGAGTGCTCGTGCGCGCCGGACAGACTGAAGCCTCGGTCGATCTCGCGCGCCTTGCCGGGCTGATTCCCGCGGGCATCATCTGCGAGATCATGAAGGACGATGGCACCATGGCTCGCGTGCCCGACCTGATCGAGTTCTGCCGACAGCATGACATGAAGATGCTGACTGTCGCAGAGCTGATTCGCTATCGCATGGCGCATGAACGTTACGTGCATCGCGTAGGCGAAGCGCTGGTCGACACACGCTTCGGGGAATTTCGCCTCATCGCTTACGAAAGCGAAATCGATGGCGGAGAGTCGCACGTGGCGCTGATTAAAGGAGACGTTGAAGCGAGTGACTCGCCGGTGCTGGTGCGCATGCACGCGCATTGCCTGATGGGAGACGTATTCGGCGCGACGGGTTGCGAGTGTCACGCCACGCTCGAAGGTTCCATGCGGCGCATCGCGCAGGAAGGGCGCGGGGCGCTGATTTATTTGCACCAAACCTCGAAAGGATTTTCGATTGATAAAGTTGGCGAGCGCAGCGCGCTGAGTTTTCATCGCGGACGCAAGTTGCCGGCGCTACTGGACAACGAGCGCGAAACGCAGCGCGAGATCGGAATCGGCGCGCAGATTCTTTCCGATTTAAATCTGCGGCGGATTCGTCTGCTTACGAACAGGCCCAAACGTGTGGCCGCGCTGGAAGGATTTGGGATTGAGATTGTCGATCAGGTTCCGGTCGAGTTGAGGCGTGCCTCTGTTGAGAAGAGCTAGAACCTTTAACCACAGGGTCCACGGAGGACACGGGGTAAGGCAAAAGCTAGAACGGCTTGCGTACCACTACCTCTGCTTCTCTGATGAAAAATTGCGCGGAGCAATGCTCTGAGCCACAGATCACAGGGATGAGGCCGTTGATCTGGCGGCGCGTGATCAGGCCGAGCATGCCGCAGGATGGGCAGGCGAGCACGGCCCAGTAGGGATCTTCTTTCTCGCCGACCTCGCCGGCATTTTCGAGAACGAAGACGGTTCCGGGTTGCATCTGTTCGGGAATCCATTCATTGAGAACGTCTAGTTCGCCGACCATGCACTCCTCCTTGTGAACTGCCTGTATTACCTAAGAAACCTTTCTAGCACGCCGGCGCTCTGCCGACGATGTTACGGAGGTACTCGCCTTCCTTGCGATGACGTCGGCGCGCACCTGGCGGACGGCGTCGCTGAGGCAAATTCCTAAAATGGGCTGACTGGAATTTTTTAGGATGTCCACGATCTGGCGCGCCGAGGTTTCGAGATAGAGATGCTTGCCGTCGGTGAGCAGGTGGACGTCGGAGTTGCGGCTGACGATTTCTGCAAGGCCTTTGCCGAACTCGCGATTGAGAAAACGAATGACCTTACGGACTCCCTGAAGCGAGAAGCCTTTGCGGCGCAGCTCGCAGATGACCGCGACCACCGTGAGGTTCTGCATGGAATAGCGGCGGCTGTGGCCTGCGCGGTCGGGCTTGACGACGCCCTGCTCGTCCCACCACTGGAGCTGGCGGGCGGTGACGCCGGTTAGGGCGATTACGTCGAGCGATGAGAAGCCGTCTGGCATTTTTCTCTGTTTATGTTTGAAACAAGTTGCGTGTCGAATGTTTCAAACATTCTAGGCGTGGGTTGGCTGGTGTCAATGGAGAAACGAGGGCTGGGGTTAACTAGATGTGTGCTGGTGGGGATTTGTAATTTCGTAATTTTGTAATTGGGTAATTTGAAAAGCCTTTTGCGCCACCGGCCTGTTTAGGCTATGTGATCGGGACGATTTGCTCGTTGGACTTCAAGTATTTATCTACCTTCTCAAAAGGACGGCTGTCAAAAAAGGGACGGCTGCCAGGAACTTTGCGGTGGCAGGAGATTGGGGAGGGGTGGGTGGATTTGATTACTTTATGTTTGTGTCCGCGGGCAAGGAGTTTTTCTTTCCTCTGAGCAGAACTTCCCCAAAGCAGGAGGGCCAGCGGCCTTGAGTTTGCGGTCGCCGTTTCGCTGACGCAGCTGATAATTTTATCGGTGAACTTTTCCCAGCGCAGTTTCTTGTGGGAACCCGGTCTGCCCTTTTCCACCGTCATAATGCAGTTGAGGAGAAGGACTCCCTGTTTTGCCCAAGGGGTTAAGTCTCCAGAAGTTGGATGCTTCTGACCTAATTCTTTTAGGATGTTTCTCAAGGATGGACGAATATCGGCCCCTTGCACGGAAAAACATAGGCCGTGCGCTTGCCCACGGCCGTGATACGGGTCTTGGCCCAGAATAACTACTCTAACGGAATCCAAAGGGGTCTGATTGAGAGCTTCAAGGACCAAATCTATTGGGGGATAAATTTCTTTTTCTTTTTTGAAGGCTTCGGTCAGGAAATTCTCCAGATCTCTGAAGTAAGCTTTTCCGAACTCTGGCGCCAGGGCCGATTTCCAGCCGGGGTCTTTCAATTTTTGGGCGAGCTTAACTCGGCTTTTTGCCCCTATTGTCATGTCGGCAATCCTCTCATAGGAAATGAGGGTTTCAAAGAGGATGCGGAGAAATTTGAGCTGAAACTGAGACTCGGGCTTGTTGCTTTTTCAATATCAGATCTATGTTTTATAGGTCGTACTGCCGGAGGCCGGCTTCGAATCCGCAAGAGTGCGTGGTGGCATAGGCGGTGGGAGCGGGGACGCTCCCGCGACAGCCGCCGGGACGGCGGCGCTACCTCGTTGGGGCTGAAGCCCGTTTTAATTTTCTGCGGCTTGGCGCGGCGCTGAAGCGCCGCTCTTCCACGGTGCTACGGGCATTCGTAGACTTCGCCGCACGCCGAGCAGCCGCCGCCTACGAAGTGGACTATTTCGAGGCGGTCGCCTTCTTTTAGGGGGGTTTGGGGCCAGCGGTCGCGGGGGACTATTTCGCGGTTTAGTTCTACGGCTACGCGGTCGGGCTTCATATTCAGGGATTCGATTAGGGCTGCGAGCGTGAAGCCGGATTTGGCATCTGCTACTGCGTGAGCTTCTCCGTTGATTTGAAGGTTCATTTTGCTTGGGTCTTAGCGATTCTAGCTGACTTCGGGTGTGCTGAGAAATGCGTGATTCCGGGAGTTGCTTGCAGAAAGACTTTAGCGCGGAGGGCGCTGAGAACTGCCGCGGAGAATGCGGAGGTTGAGCTTGTTTTCTTTGGGGGTGAGCTTGCCTGAAGAGCGGTGCGGTTCTGCTTCGGCTGCGGAGGCGAGACGCCCCCGCGACAGCCGCCGGGACGGCGGCGCTACGGTCTTGCGCCGGCGCACTTGGTAGCGCGCGATTCCGGATCGGCGCTTGATTATGGTTGGAACTCCCAGAGGTCGTTTAGGACTCCTGGCGGGTCGGTGGCGGTCCCGTCGAAACCCGATCCGCCGAAGAGCCACAGGTTATTGTTTTTGTCTAGCCAACTGGCCAAGTTCCAGCGCGCGCCGGGCGCGTAGGTGGGGCCGGTTGTGCCGACATTGAGCGGATAGTTACCGGGTTGATTGGGGCTGCTGGAGCCGCTTTCCCAGGTCCAGGTGCCGTTGCTGTAGAGCCAGAGGTCGTTGAGGCCGTCGCCGTCCCCGGCTTCCTGACCTCCGAAGAGCCAGAAGTTTCCGGAGGAGTCGAGCCAGCCGGTGGGCCAGCTTCTTCCGCCTGGCGTGCCGGCTTGGCCTATGGCTACGTAGTTGCCAGGTTGGTCTGGCCCCAGGTTGGAGCCTAGCGGTCCTTGCCACACCCATTGCAGAGTCGAGGGCATGTATTCCCACGTGTCGTTGAGGGCGCCGTAAACGGGGTTGGAGTCGACTACGCTGCCGATGCCGAGGCCACCGAAGAGCCAGAAATTGTTGGACGAATCCATCCAGCTAACTAGACCTTGGCGGGCGCCGGGGACGGTGCTGTTAGAACCGCTGCCCTGCGTGCCGTAGTTGGGCACTTGGCCTTGCGTGTCGGCACCGCTTATCCAGATCCATTCGCTTAGGGTCGCGCTGTACTCCCAGAGGTCGTTAAGCGATCCTTCATTTCCCTGCGAGTCGAAACCGTAGCCGCCGAAGAGCCAGAGATTTCCTGAAGAATCCTTCCAGCCGACAGCGCCGATTCGTGCCCCGGGGACAAAGCCGCTGCCCGTTCCATAGACGCCGATCTGGTCGGTGGCGTTCGCTCCACTTCGCCAGGACCATTGGGTGCCGTCCCACTCCCACAGGTCGTTGAGGTAGCTCTCTATACCGGCCGCGACACCATTTCCGCCGAAGAGCCAGAAGTTGCCAGAGCTATCGGTCCAGGTGACGGCGCCGTAGCGTGCTCCGGGTACGTTGCCGGGAAGGAAACCGAACTTGGTTCCGTAGGTTCCTCCCACGTTGGTAACGTTGGCGCCATTTTGCCAGGTCCATTGATTGTTGCAGGCCACTAGGACGTTGGTGACGTTGGCGTTGGCGGTGCCGCTGCCGTCGGTGACCGTGCAGGTCTGGGTTGGGTTCGTGGGCTGCGTGAATACTGTCACGCTGTAGGGGCTGCCGGCCGGAATTTGCGTGGAGAAGGTGAAGGAAGTTTGGCCTGAAGTGATGGTTAGGTTGTTGCCTCCGTTATCTTGCAGGACGAGGCCGGAGCCGGTGAGGCCGGCGATGGTGCCTCCGATGGTGAAGCCGGTGGAGGTGGTGCAGGCAACTGCTACGTTGGTCACGTTGCCGGTGGCTGTTCCGCTGCCGTTGGCTACTGTGCAGGTTTGCGTTGGGTTCGTCGGTTGCGTGAATACTGTGACGGCGTACGTGCCGCCGCT
>PLDC01000019.1 GCA_003134995.1 Acidobacteriaceae bacterium
AGCTCGCGCGATCTACTCGTCGACCATCGGCGTCGAAATCAATCACATCTATGCTCCCGAACGCCGCCGCTGGATTTATGAGCGGATTGAGTCGCCGTCTCAGGGGTTCGAGGTCACAGAAAAAGATCAGCAGCGAATTCTCGATTTGCTGATCCGTGCCGACGTCTTTGAGCAGGTCATGCAGCAGCGTTATCTCGGGAGCAAGCGCTTCTCGCTCGAAGGCGTTACGGCGCTGATTCCGTTAGTCGATGAACTTCTCGATACTGGCTCGCGCCTCGGCGCCTCTGAACTTGTGATGGGCATGAGCCACCGCGGACGCCTTAACGTAATTGCCCACGTTGCCAAGCGGCCTCCGAATGAAATTTTCGCTGGCTTCGAAGACGTTGACCCGCGCAGCGTCCTCGGCTCTGGCGATGTGAAGTACCACATGGGCGCAACCGGCGAATACGTCACGCGTAGCGGCAATAAAGTTCATATTCACCTAGTGTCAAATCCCAGTCACCTCGAAGCTGTCGATCCAGTGACTGTCGGTCGAAGTCGTGCCAAACAGGATCGCTTCGGCGAAGGTGGACGCGAAAAATATCTCCCGCTGCTGGTTCACGGCGATGCCGCATTTGCTGGACAGGGCATTCTTGCCGAAACCATGAATTACGCCGACCTGCCCGGCTACACCGTCGGCGGCACCATTCACGTAGTCGTTAACAATCTGCTCGGGTTTACGACCAGCTATTTCGAAGAACACTCCACGCGGTTCGCCGCCTGCATCGCGCGTCGCCAGTCGATTCCCATCTTCCACGTGAACGGGGAAGACGTAGACGCGGTCGTCCGCGTCGCCCGGCTCGCGACGGAATACCGCTACCAGTTCGGCACTGACGTGGTCATCGACCTCATCGGCTACCGCCGCCACGGCCACAGCGAAGTCGATGACCCCACTGTTACCCAGCCGCTGCTTTATAAAAAGATTAAAGAGCATCCGCCGCTGTGGGAAATCTATGCTGACGACATTGGCGCAACCGGCGCTGCAGCTCAGGCCGCCGCCATTAAAGCGGAGTTTGAATCGGCGCAGAAAGATGCCGGCAAGATTACCAAGAAGCCGTTGATGCGCGACCTGCCCAACTACTGGGATCAATACTACGGCGGCCTGCACAAGCCGGAATTTGAAGTAGAAACCGGACTATCGATGGATGAGGTAGCCAGGCTTAGCGAGCGTCTCACCACTTATCCAGAAGGCTTTCACATTCATCCGAAGGTGAAGAAGCTCTTGGAGCAGCGCGCCGAGATGGGCGCGGGCAAACGGCCGGTGGATTACGGAATGGCGGAAGCTCTCGCTTTCGCCAGCCTGGTGAAGGCCGGTACTCCGGTTCGGCTTTCGGGGCAGGACTCCCGCCGCGGTACCTTCAATCAGCGTCACTCCGTTCTCATCGATATTGAAAACGAAAACGAATACGTACCGATGGAAAACATCGCGCCAGACCAGGCGCGGTGCGGCATTCACAACTCAACTCTTTCTGAACCCGGCGTGCTCGGCTTCGAATACGGCTACAGCCGCGACTATCCGGAAGCTCTCGTTCTTTGGGAAGCTCAGTTCGGCGATTTTGTGAACGTCGCGCAGGCTATTATCGATCAGTTCATTTCCGCGGGTGAAGCCAAGTGGGGCCTGCTCTCGGGTCTCGTGCTGCTTTTGCCGCACGGCTACGAAGGGCAGGGACCGGAACACTCGAGCGCGCGCATCGAGCGCTTCATTCAGCTCGCCGCGAAACATAATATCCAGATCGCACAGCCTTCAAACGCCGCTCAGTATTTTCACCTGCTGGGCCGCCAGGCCTTGCGCCACTGGCGCAAGCCCTTGATCGTCTTTACTCCGAAGAGCATGTTGCGTCATCCCGACGCTTCATCGCCTATCGCAGATTTCACGCGCGCGAGCTTCCAAAACGTGATCCCCGACATGGAGGTTGAACAAGCCGACCGAATCCTGGTCTGCACCGGCAAGATTGGCCACGAACTGCAGACAGAGCGCAAGAAAAGAAAAGATACTTCGACGGCTATCGTGTTTCTCGAACAGCTCTATCCTTTCCCGGAGAAAGAACTCGCTGCTGAATTCGCCCGCCACGGCAGCACCGGCGACATCGTCTGGGTGCAGGAAGAGCCTGCGAACATGGGAGCGCTATTCAACATGCTTCCGCGCCTGCAGCGGATCGCCGGCGAACGCCATGTGCTTTCTGTAAAACGCAGCTCGAGCGCCAGCCCTGCAACCGGCAGCGCCAAGGCCCATGAGGTAGAGCAGAAGACGCTGCTGACGCTGGCGTTCAGTACCTAAGGGTAAGAAGAGTAGTCGGCAACTCGGAGGACATTGCGATGCCGTTTTTCAAAGAGCTGCGTGAGATCGCGAGCATAGCGCAACTGCTGGAAGAGGTGGAAACCGTCATCCCGCCGCAGGATTACCGCTTCGACAGCATCTATCTACGCGGGCAAGCATTCTACGACTGGACCCTGCGCCCGACGATAGCAAGGCCTCTGGAGTATGCCGGGTTGAGGACAGATGGCTACGACAAGAATCGGGAACTTTATCTGCTGCATAGGTTTCGGCGATATGTACGGCCGCTGGTGGAGGATTTTGCGGAAAAAGAACTCTTGCTTCTCGCTCGTCACCACGGGATCCCTGTGCGCCTCCTCGATTGGACTAAGAGTCCATTAGTGGCCCTGTACTTTGCCTGTGTCGAGGACCGGTGGCTTGGCGAGGACGGAGCTGTCTGGGCATTTGTCCGGTGCCAGCATCAACACGATTATTTTTACGATTTCTTCACTGACCCGCGACCGCTATTCGATTTGCCGGGCGTAAAGATAATCTATGCACCCTACGTCTCTTTGAGGATCCCAGCCCAATCAGCCAACTTCACGATTCAGCAGCATCCGGACCGAGACTTGGAGACCTACGGAACTGCGGGCTGCGGGAAGGATTTCGATATCGAGCGAATTGTAAAGTGGAGAATTCCCAAACACCGCAAGACGGACCTTCTACAAGCCCTAGAGAGGTGCGGAGTGAACGAGAAAACAATGTTTCCAGATTTGGACGGCATCGCCAGAGGTATTAACAGAACCGAGGTTCTGCAAACGGGTAGGCCGAAAAGTACGACGAACTCTAAAACCCCTCCCAGAACTTGTTCATAGCCGCAAATGTTACCCTAATTCTCCGAATTGAACCTCATGCCTCGCCGCGCCCACCCACTTCGCGTAGCCGTAGACACCGGCGGCACCTTCACCGATTGCGTCTGGAGAGACGAAGCCGACGGCCGCCTGCGCATGTTGAAAGTTTTCTCCACTCCAGCCGATCCCTCGCAAGCTATCGTCGAGGCGCTTCGCAAGATCGATCACAAGGGCGAGTTGGTGATCTTGCATGGCACCACTGTTGGCACGAACACTCTTCTCGAGCGCAAAGGCGCGCGAACGGCTCTGGTCACCACCGCCGGTTTCGAAGACGCCATCGAGATTGGACGTCAGGCCCGCCCCAAGCTCTACGACTTTTTCTTCGATCGCGTGGAGCCGCTGGTCCCGTCCGATCTCCGCTTCGGCATTGAAGAGCGTACATCTAGGGATGGTGAAATCCTGACGTCGCCGTCGCCGGCAGCCCTGAGATCGCTCGTCTCCGAAGTCACAGCGAAGCAGCCCGAGTCCATCGCCATCTCGCTACTATTCTCGTTTGCAAATCCGAAGAACGAGCAAGCCATCGCAAAGGCGCTCACGCCCCTGCGAACTCCGCTCTCGATCTCTCACCAGATCCTCCCAGAATTCCGTGAATACGAGCGCAGCTCAACAGTAGTCATCAACGCATATCTGCAACCGGTCATGCAGCGCTATCTGGAAAATTTGAAAACTCGCGCGCGACATCTAGTGGAAGAGCGGCGCTTCAGCGCCGTGAAAATGTCTTCCGAGAAGCGGGCTTCAGGCTCTGCGCCGCGAATCTTCGTGATGCAATCGAGCGGCGGCATTACTGCCCTGGCCGCTGCCGCAAGCGAGCCCGTTCGTACTGTGCTCTCAGGCCCCGCCGGAGGCGTAGTTGGAGCGGCTGCCAGCGCCCGCGCGAGCGGCTTCGATCGCATCATCGCCTTCGACATGGGAGGAACCTCCACCGACGTTTCGCTAGTCGAAGGCGCAATCACTACGGCAAGCCACGCCGAAGTCGCAGGATTCCCAGTCAGCGTGCCAATGCTTGACATTCACACGGTGGGCGCCGGTGGAGGTTCTCTTGCACGCTTCGATGCCGGGGGCGCACTCCGCGTCGGCCCTGAATCTGCCGGGGCCGACCCCGGCCCTATCTGCTATGGTCGCGGCGTGCAGCCCACAGTTACCGACGCTAATCTGTTGCTGGGCCGCCTGCAGCCCACCCGCTTTCTTGGCGGTGATTTCACGCTCGATCTTGACCGCACTCGCCGCATCACGGGCGAATGGCTGAAGCGACAGGGAAGCTCACTGACTCTCGAGAAATTCGCTGCCGGCGTTGTTAGAGTTGTGAATGCCACCATGGAGAAGGCCATACGCGTGGTCTCGATTGAACGCGGTCGCGATCCCCGCGACTACGCCCTCGTAGCCTTCGGCGGCGCCGGAGGCCTGCACGCATGTGCGCTGGCCGAAGCGCTCAGCATTCCGCGCGTGATTTTACCTGCGCTGCCCGGCGCACTTTCCGCGCTTGGCATTTTACTGAGCGACGTAATCAAGAATTACTCGCGCACGGTGTTGTGGCGCGTCTCCAGCGAAATTCCTGTTGCGCGATTGGATCGCGAATTCTCTTCGCTGCAGAAACAAGCCGAGAAAGATTTTCGGGAAGAAGCGTGGCAAGGAAAGATGCATCTTCAACGTAGCGTCGACCTCCGCTATCGTGGCCAGGGATACGAACTGAACCTGCCGTTCACCAGCAATCTCTTGAAGGAATTCGAACGCGAACATCAGCGCCGCTACGGCTACACTTACGCCGGTCGAGAAGTAGAGCTGGTGACCCTCCGCCTTCGCGCGTCGGTGAAATCAGCAACAGCTCACGCCGGGAAGATGGACCATGGGAAGTTGGACGATGTGGGGACGGGCACTCTAGCCCGTCCAGGGCGAGCAACGCTCGGCTCGCCTTCCGTGCCCAAAGCCAAGGTCTTGTTCGATGGCAAGAAACTCGCAACGGAAATCTATCCTCGAGAGACGCTCAAGCCCGGGAAGACTTACTCCGGTCCTGCCATCATCACAGAATACAGCGCCACCACCGTGATCCCGCCCGGAAAGCGCTATCACATCGACGATCAGGGAAATCTCCTAATCGCCATCTGAGAACACATAACGGAAAAGAATCTCCCAGTCACTTTAAATCCCAAATGAAAGAGAAAAAACCATCCAAAGACCATCCAAACATTCTTTGGGAAGAATGTTTAAAACATGTTCACTTCCCGCTGCTTTTCGATTGCAACTCTCTGAGTCTGGTACGCCTCTAATAGTTAGCAGGTTAATGGCCGTTAAAGGAGGCTTCGATGCGTGCACTTAGGAACAGTCTGCGGAGAGCCCTGCCGGTACCTGTATGCCAATGTGAATGCCGCGCTTGCGATATTGGGATTCATTGTTCGAAACGCCCCTGCGAATACTGTTCTCAAAGGGCTACTCCGAACGTACGCTCGCGCCGTCCCGTTGCTTCCGCCTCAATTCCTTATCGACCCACTCCACAAAAAACGACTGAAACTCTTCCTGCGTATACACTCCCTTTCGAATCAGCAGAGTGTTTATCGCGTACACGGTAGCCTTGAACCCTTCGTCTCTTGACGCGGCGGCAAGCGCTTCTTCAAACGACATCTGAGTATTTGTCCCTTGGAATTGTCCGAATTAGACGAACTCCATCAAAACATCCTCGCCGCCGGCAGTCAACGACAAATGCCCCCGCGAGGGCGCAACAGGCCCGACTCATCAGGCCAGCCGCTAACTTAATTGTTACAATCCAATGAAAATCGCTGTGCTCGCCCCGTCCTCACCACTCGGTGCTAGGTACTCGCAACACCCTTCGTTACAATAAACCCGTGAAACCAAGCATCTTCGTCGTCGAAGACGATCCCGATATTTCCCGCCTCGTTCGCCACCACCTGGAGAACGATGGCTTTGCTGTGCGCGTCTATCCCAACGGCTCGACTGTAATCGCCGACGCCGAACGCCAGCGGCCGGCGCTTTTCGTGCTCGACATCATGGTTCCGGGCAAAGACGGACTCGAACTCTGCCGCACCGTGCGCCAGACTCCTGGCCTTGCATCTGTGCCGGTGATTTTTCTCACGGCAAAAAGCAGCGAAGCAGACCGCGTCCTCGGCCTTGAGATTGGCGCTGATGACTACATCTCCAAACCTTTCAGCCCGCGTGAACTCGTCGCACGCGTCAAGGCCGTGCTACGCCGCTTTGAGCGCCCGCTTCCGCCCAGCCCGCTCAAAGTTGGAGATATTGCCATCGACCCCGCCGCCATGATTCTCACCGTTCGCGGGCAAACCGTCCCCACCACTGCCACGGAATTCCGCCTGCTCGATTACTTCGCTCGGCATCTTGGCCGCGTATTTTCTCGCGATCATCTGCTGGATTCCGTGTGGCGCGACACTTCCTACGTGACCCCGCGCTCGGTGGATGTTTACGTCCGCCGCATCCGCGAGAAGATCGAACCGGACCCGGAAAATCCGCGCTATCTCAAGACCGTGCGTGGCGCGGGCTACCGGTTCGAGGCTCCAAAGTGAGCCCCGAGAGAGAAAAGAATTGAGGAACGGAATTTTTTTCAAACTGATGGCGGCGTTCCTCCTCGTCATTCTTGCAGCTGCGGTAACTTTCGACCTGATGCTGGGAGGGGCGTGGCAAGCTTCGCTGCGCGCCGAAATCGAGCGCAACTTAATCCAAAAGACCGAACTTCTGGCTCACCGCGTGGAAAGCGATCGCAGCCATTCCCTCGCGGACATCGCCGCTCAAGAAGGACAAGCCGCCGGCGCTCGTGTGACCATCATCGATCCCAAGGGCCAAGTTCTTGCCGATTCAGAAGCGAATCCCGGCGGCATGGAGAATCACTCCGCCCGTCCCGAATTCGTCGCTGCCCTTTCTGGCACAATGGGTCGTGATGAGCGCCGCAGCGCGACCATCGGCGTTCCGTTTCTCTATGTGGCCGTTCCCATCTCCGGTGGCGCTGTCCGTCTGGCCTACCCGCTTTCCGACGTTGAAGCGGTTTCCGCGCTGGTTCACCGCAGGCTGGCGCAGGCTTCCGGCTTGGCCTTTCTTTTCGCTCTTCTTGTAGCCGGCGTCGCAGCGAATTGGACGGCTCGCCGCCTCGAACGCATCGTCGGTGTCGCCGCCCGTATCGCCGAAGGCGATCTGCAGGCCCGTATTCGCGAAGCTTCACAAGATGAAATCGGCCGGGTCGCCACCGCCATTGATGGCACGGCCCGCCGCGTCGAAGAAAGTTTCGCCGCGGTCCGTTCCAGCCAGCGCCAGCTCGAAACTTTACTCAACAGCATGCAGGACGCCGTTATCGCCGTCGGCGCCGATGGTTTGGTACAGTGGGCCAACCAGCCCATGGATCGCCTGGTTCCGCAGGGCACGCGTTTGCACCAGCCCGTGGTTGAAACCATTCGCGACCCTGATTTTCTCGGGACCGTGAACGAAGCGATCTCCACACGCGAAGTCAAAACTGCGCGCGCGACTTCCATCGTTCCCGGCCGCGCCTTCGACGTTACCGCTGCGCCTCTGCCCGGAGGCGGCGCCGTTGCCGTGCTGCGCGATCTCACTGAAACGGAGCGCGTGGAAAAAACCCGCCGCGACTTTATCGCAAATGTTTCCCACGAACTGCGCACGCCACTCACTTCGATTCAAGGTTACGCAGAAACTTTGCTCGATAGCGCTCCCGAAAATACAGCGCCCACACGCGAGTTTCTGGAAATTATCCGCAAGAACTCCTCTCGCATGTCGCGGCTCACCGAAGATCTTCTTACCCTGGCGCGCGTCGAATCCGGCGAAACCCGTTTCGATTCTGAGCCGGTCCCGCCCGCCGAACTTCTCCACGACGCCGAAGAAAGTTTCCGCGAAATCGCACGCACTCACGGGATTGATCTGCAAATCCAGAATTCTCCCGCGCACCATTTGCAGAGCTCAAATTTTCCCGGGCCCAATCCGCTTCCCGAAAGTCTTCCTGCGGTTCTTGCCGATCGCGAAGCCATCCATCAGGTTTTTTCCAACCTGATTGACAACGCTCTCAAGTACGGCGCTTCCGGCGGACGCATCGTGCTCGGCGCTCGTGCCGTTCCCCATGCGGTAGAATTTTTCGTTCAGGATTTCGGCGGCGGTATTGCCTCTGAACATCTACCGCGCTTGTTCGAGCGCTTCTATCGCGTCGACAAAGCCCGTTCCCGCGAATCGGGGGGCACTGGCCTAGGCCTGGCGATCGCCAAGCACATCATGCTGGCTCACGGCGGCTCCATCCGCGCCGAAAGCGATCTTGCTCACGGCAGCACGTTTTTATTCACCCTTCCCAACGCCTGAAACCCTTGCTAAACCTGCGTCCAAAGGTTACTTCAGCCACCTACCCTGAACGAGGGCGAACGATTTACTATCGTGTAAAATCGCTGCATAGCTTCCATTCGCAAGCGTTCTGAAGTGGAGGAGCGGTGAAAACCGCGGTAATCGGCGCAGGAAATCTGGGGCATGGGATCGGCAGGTCGCGCTTTTAAGCTGCTTCGCCGATAGTATGTTGTGGCAGGTTTTTCAAACTGAGGTATTTTTATATGAAACGAATTGCAGCGTTCATCCTACTGCTCGCCGCTTTCAGCGTTGCGTTGTCGGTGCCAGCTCATGCGCAACGTGAAAATAGGAGCATCGGAGAAAATAGCCGCGAGGCCAAGAAGGCGGCCAAGCAGCAGCAAAAGTATTCCAAGAAGCAGGCCAAGAGACAGCGCAAGGCCGCCAAGAAATATCAGAAAGCGCAACGCAAGGCGGCCAAGCAGCAGAAGCGGCGAAAGTAGAAGGTAGCGCCGGCGTCTCGTCGGCGCTCGCGAGAGCCGGCCCTGAGCTGCCGAAGGGGCCATCCTGCCATCGCTCCCTGCGTCACCCAGCCTGGCCAAGAAATGACCAAAAATTCACAGCCTCTTAACCCACGCCGCGAGGAGAAAGTCTACCCTTAATCGTTGACCATTCGGTTCTGGATACGTCAGAATCAGAGTCACAGTTACACGCACGTCCAATCCGCGCCACAGGGATGGCCCCATGAGCACTGCCCGCGCAGCAAGCCTGCCCCCCGAACCGGTTCACCATCACATCGTCCGGCGCACGATCGAAGCGTGCCGTCTAGCCCAGGAGGCCGCAGGGGCCGCCGCTGAAGGCATCGCCACCGGCTCCGCTCCATTGCTGAACTCTCTGCGCCAGCGCGAGCGAGAACTCGACACGCTCGACATGGAAATCGACAGCGCCGTCACTACGGCCATCACTGAGGTTGAGCCAGCCGAGGCCCGGGAACTTCTGGCCTGCATGAAGTTTATGATCAGCCTCGAACGCATTGGCGACCTGCTTCTCAGTTTCGCCAACAGCGCTCAAGCTGCTGCCGGACGCGTCGATTCCGACGACACCCGCGACCTTACACACATGGCGACGATCCTCGAAAAAATGTTGACCGACGTTGGCGACGCGTTCTCCGCGCGCGATGTCTCGAAAGCTGTTGACGTTCTCCGCGCCGATTCCGAGATCGACCGCCTGCGCAACCTGATCTTCCTGCGCCACATCGAGAATCCTGAAAACATTGCGCGACAGGCGAGCCTGCAGGTCATATTTATGACTCAGTCGCTCGAACGCGCCGGGGATCACGCCAAGAATCTCGCCGAAGAAGTCTGTCACGTGGTCAGCGGCCGCACCGTCCGCCACGTCCTGATGGCGTACGACAAACCGGTAGAACAGATGTTCATCGATTATTTACGCCGCCGCGAGCGCTAGCTGGAAGTCCAAGTATTTTCACTAGGTACAAGGTACTAAATACTGGGTTCAGCAACTACTTCGCCGGCACCCAGTAAATCTCTTCCTTAATCGCTACCTTGTCCAGAAAGCCGCGCCGCTTCAAAATTGCCTTGCTGTTCGCGATCATGTCGGGATGGCCGCAGAGATAAGCGTGAGTATTGCTGGCATCGAGCCCCCACGAGTCCGCATACTTGCGCAGAATGTCGTCGGCGCGTCCGATCTCGCCGGGCCAGTCGGCGTGATCCCATGGCCGGCTCACGGTCGGAATATATTTCAGCCACGGCAATTCCTCGGCAAAGCGCGTCAGTTCGTCCTTGTAACCGAATTCCCACGGACGGCTGGCGCCATTGAGTAGATACAGTTTGTGCGCGCCGTCGAATCGCCCTTCCTTCCAATCTTTCGACAGCGTGCGGATGAAGCTGACGAACGGAGCAACGCCCGTGACCGTAGAGACCAGCAAGTGATTCGTCCGCCCGTCTCCGGTTTCGAGTACGAACCTTCCCTTGGGCGCCTTGCGCATCAGCAATCCGTCGCCGGGTTGCAGCTTGTGGAGCCGCGGTGTGAGCGCTCCTTCGGGCACCAGTTCGAAAAAGAATTCGACTTCACTTTCGCTGGGAGACGAAGCAATAGAATAAGGACGCTCAACGCGATTACCGCCGTCCTCCACGCCGAGCGTGGCATACTGCCCCGGAACAAAATTGAACGTTCCGCCCGCCTCGATGCGAAACATCCAGAGATCGGGCGCAAAGTCCACGCGTTTTGTGACCCGCGCCTGAAAAAACTTGTCGTCCACAACCATAATTTCAAAATCCTCGAAGGCCCAAGCCTAAATTCGACGAGAAATGAAACGGATAATTTCGGGCCGGTAAAGTGGAAAGATAATACATGGCGAGCTAGGCGGTTGACAACCGAACGGTCGTTCGAGTACGGAGCTGGTTTCCCGCAATCGACCAAAAGTCTGAGGGGCGGTTGGGTGGACGGCGATTTCCTGTTTATTATCGGATGATGCGTTCCTTGCGCTCTGTTGGATGGATTCCGCTTTTCGTGGCTCTACTTGGCACGGCTACAGCAGGATTCTCCCAAGCCATCCCAACCGGATGGACTATTTATCCAACGCCCGAGGAGGGAAGCGCCGAGCTACATTGCGCGTCATTTTCGAGAACGGTGTGGCGTGTTTCAGCGTCTGAGGCAGGCATGCTACAGATCGATTCTGGGGCTCCTCCCACCGGGCGTTTGGAACTTCCGCTTCCGCACGGCATTAGGCGGAAAAAGGGAATGGTTGGCCGTCAGACTCGCCTCAAAATACCTAGCGGCTGGCTGCTGGGTTTCGACGGTGGAGAGTTTGGCGGCGGCTTGTGGTTCGCAGCCCGGACCGGCAACACGCAACTATTATCTGGTGAACAAGTCCTTGGGTTCACGACGACGCCGGAGGGCGTTCTGGCTGTTGTTGGCGTAGGTGGTCAGGCTACCGACGTGGGACAAGTCCTGATAGTGCACGACTCAGGCGACTCTCAAGTGACGGTCAAGACACGTGTGGTTTTGGACGGTGCCCCTGAGGCAATCACACCGTTTTCTGAGCACTCGGTTCTCGTGGTGACGACGCATGGCATATCCCAGGTCAGTTCTGACGGGACCGTGAAGCGATTGTCGAAGCGCAGTTTTGGATTTTTGTACCCCAACTCAGTCGTGGTGACGAAGGATGGAGAAATCTACGTAGGGGGCGAATGTTCGTTGCTAGGCTTGTACCGCAGTCTGGAGAGTATACGGAGCAGTGGCTGGTACGTCAGGGTTGCAACCGCCTCAAGCGTACCCAATTTGACTGTGTCTGCAGGAAGAAGTAGCGTTGCTTGACGACCTAGGAACCGCTCAGGGTCGAGCTGAGGAGAGCTTCCTGGAGACCTCACCCGCCTCCGCACCATCGCTCCGAATCTCAGAAGTAGTCTTGCTTCCCGGCGCATCTTCTGGCAAAGTGCGTAGCTTCTCGACTTCGCCTTCAGTCTTCTGCCAGTCCGCCGGTTTTTTCTTGGTGGCGATCGGCGCACTTGGATCGGCATAGAAGGCCAGAATGTTCGCACGTAAGTCGGGAGTGATCTTGTCGAAGTTGTGCCCCGCCAACTGATCGAGTAATCGCGCGTACGTTTTATCCGTCAGGCCGTATTCCCCGGCGCGCGTGTCGTGGCCAGTATCGAAATCTGTATTCGTAAGCTGCACCGGTCCCACGGCGGCCTGTTGCAGCAACTTCGTGTAGTTCTCCATCGTGCGGTCAACGCTCGCGATGTAAAGATCCTCAGTCTGCTTCGTCGGAATCTTGAAGTCGAGCGCCTTGAACGGGCCAATCTTCGGCACGAACCGGAAAAAGAACGCGAGCACACGCGTTCCGAAACCCGGCTGTTGATAAGTGCGGCCCCATTCCTTTTGATAACTCGCGCGCGACAAATAATAGCGGAACTGTCTCGTCCGGAAGTTCGGTGTCTCGGCGGCGACAATCTCTTTTTTCCGCGTACTCAGCGCCACCCGGGTCATCTCCGGAATCACTCGGCTGATGGCCCGCCGGAAAGTGCCGAAAGCCATGTCTTCATTCTTGATTACATCGCTGAGCGGAATGCCGTAGGTATCCAGAAACGCCCGCTCCAGCACCGGCTTCGAAATCTCGAAGCCGATAAAGTCGTGATAGGCATCGGAGGTATAGCGGTTCTTCGCAACCTGAGTTACGTCGAAACCGAATTCCGTGCGGATGTGGGCTTTCGGATTGTCCTCATACGTCACAACTTTCCCATACTTTTTCTCAAGGTTCGAGAACTCTATGCCAACCACCTGATTGATCGTGGGATGCCCGGTGTTGTCGGCAGAATAATGAGCCAGCGCGCCCAGTGCAAACGCATATTCGTTTACATCAGACGCTTCTTTGAGCAAGTTGACGACAAAGTCGCCGCTGCGCACGTAGTGGGTAAGGTCGCTGAAAAATTTGTTGCCGAAGGGATAGTAGCCCATGTCCTGCATCACCGATCCGCCATACGCGAACGCGTGCGCCTTCTTCAGATCGTCGTCCGTTGCGGCGGGGAAGCGCTTTTTGAGCATCGGCAGGAAGTTGTCCTTCCACGCCAGATCTACGACCTCCTCATGGGTCAACACGGAGTAGGCAGCGCACGGCTCAACGCCGTACCGCGCTAACAAAATGATCGTCAGCAAAGAAGAGACAGCGACTCGCCAGGAATCGAACGGACGCTTCATTTGGCCACAACCAATACGACGAAGCTGTCGGGCAAGATAGATCGACGAGGATGCGGATTATCCGCAGTCGCGGCCGGAGCCGGACCGAACTGCGCAGTCACCACAAACACATTGTGCGTTTTAGAATCCAGCGCCAACGTGCGCGCACCTTGTTGTGTCGGAACGTTTTCCGCCACGCTGAATTTGTCGGGCGTAAGCTCGCGCACTACCGTCAGCACGCCTTCGCCGCAAGAAGCAAAAGCCAGCCCGGTCTCCTCATCGAAAGCGGTCGCGTCTACTCCATCACCGATGGCGGGCGTAGCGAGAACCTTGCCCGTATCGGCGTCCACCACGGCCATCATCTTGTTGTCGCAACCAACGAACAGCCGGCGATTCTTTCGGTCCATCGACAAGCCCGAAGGCGATTCGCATGGCGCCAAGGGCCACTTGTTCTTGACCAGCAACTGGTTCGGATCAATCGCCGTGAGTTCGCTCTTGTCTTCAATGTTCACGAAGATCTCGCCCTTGCCGTCGCTGGCGGCAAATTCCGGCTTGCCATCCAGTTTGATCGTGCCCAGCACCGTCCCCTTCACCGCATCAATCGCGGTTGAATCCTGGCTCCGGCCGTTGAACGTGAAAACCCTCTTCGTTGCCGGATCGTACAGAATCGCATCCGGATCATCTCCGACCTTCACCTTGCTCGTAGTCGCCAACGTCTTCATATCAAAAATGCTGACAGTGCCTTCGCGGCCGTTACTGATAAAACCTCGCTCCAGTTCCGGCGCGAGCGCGATGCCGTGAACTCCCGGCGTGTCCGCAATGTCGCCAACCGTCTTGCCGGAATCGAGGTCGAGCACGATGACGTGCGTCGCTCGCGAAATGTAAAGACGCCGCGCGGCCGCATCCGCGGTCAAGTAATCCCAACCGCCATCGCCGCCTACTTTGTAGGTGCTCACAACCTTGTACCCCGCACCGGCCGCGGCTAGAGCGGCAGTACAGAACACCACAGCGAGTGAAGCCGATCCGCGCATCATCTTTCCCTTGCCTGACATTCTTTCCTCCGCAAATTCCTTCGCGGCGGCGTAATCCGATGCCGATTTCGCCCCGCAGGTGGCCGAGATTTTTGCATCAATCTCACTGGGGCGGGTCCCGAAGTAACTTTACCCTGTCCCACGTCCTCCCTAAACTTGCTTATGGGCGCATCGCGACCGAACTTGCCGCCACAACATCAGGGCGCGGATGCGCGATCTCCGGACCCGCGCATGCAACCCTCACCTGATTATGGCACGCTCGGTCCCACCTCGGATGTCGCGAGTCTCGCCGCGCCTGCGTCCGGTTTGCTCACCCCTTCGCCTAACGTTTCAGGCGTTTCCGCATCACGCCGTCAGCGCCAACAAAGCTTATGCCGGCTTTGCGTCTTTGCAGCGATCGTAGGGGCAGCGGTCGCACTCGCGTTTTCCAGCGTCCGAAGTTCCGGCGCACATTTGAAAAATCTCGCCAGCCCGCACGCGGCGCAGACGCCATCTTCCGTATCCTCCGGCATGCTTTCAGATGGCGAACTGGATCGCCAGAGGCCGCAGAAACAAGCTGAGATCCTTCTCGAACGCTCCGTAACCCGCTCCGGCGAAGATGCAAACGAAGGCCAAGCTGAAAGTGCAGCGCAGATCGAGGCGCGCCTAGATGCCTGGCGTGGCAAACTCAGTTGGGATGCGGAACTCGGCGAGCTTACCACCGCCGCGCTTAATTCCAGCGACCGCAGCGTGCGGACTTCCGCCATCGAAGTGCAACTCGCAGCCTACGGATTAACCAAGAGCGAGTCGAGCGTTGACACGTTAGTGCGGCAGGCCGATTCCTCCGACCACGCGCAGAAAGATTGGGCTTTGTGGGCTCTGGGCTTGCTCGGCAATCGCGGGATTGAAACCGATCGCGTGGTCCGGGTATTGACCGCGCATCTGAAAGACTCTGGCAAGAATTCAGCGTCAAACTCAGATGAAGAGACGCGCCGTTGGGCCGTCGAAGGCCTCGCTCTGGTCGGGACGACTTCAACCATCGTCCCACTGCTCAATGCCATGCACAGCGATCCCTCGCCGGTAGTTCGCGAACGAGCCGCATGCAGCCTTGCGGAATCCGGAATGTTGACTCACCAGCAGCGCCTGGCCGCAGTACCGCAACTGATCAATTACTCCGACGACCCATCGCTCGATGCTCAGACCCACTCCTGGGCATTCCAGGCGCTGACCGAAATCACCAAACAACATCTCCCCAACGACTCCGCAGCGTGGCGAAAAGCAGTGGCCAGAGGCCAGTGAAGCAGGGATCAGGGGCTAGGGGTTAGGGGTTAGAAAAAACCGCAGGCTCCAATCCCTAATCCCTCGTCCCTACGCCCTGACCCCTAATCCCTGCCTTTTCACTCTGCCATCTTCGCCACATGCACATCGAATCCCGTCTTCGGCAACAGCGACATCAGCGAGAACGCCTTGAATCCATCGCCATTCACCTCCGTGTGACGATAGACTCCCGGCTCGCTCTCAATCGTTTCCCTGCGTCCTTCCATGTCTCCGAGAAATGCCTCTGCCTGTGCCATGCTCGCTTCGCCGCCTTTCGCCCGCGACACCACCGCTTCTGAAGCATAGGAGCGCACCAGCTTCGGCCAGTATTTTTCCAGCAGCTCCGTGCTGGCGAAAACATCAGCCCAAATGACGCGCCCGTTCACCGCAACCACCACCCCGACCGCTTTGCGATCGCGCAACTGCTTGATCAGGCTTTCGTAATTGTGTTCGATCGGCGCGGCAATCTCATCCACCTTCTGCTTGACGTCTTTGTTCTCCATAACTCGCGCGTAAGAACTAGTGGATTGAATCTCCTCGGTGCTGACGGACGGAGATCCTGCGACTACTTCGACTGTCTGCATCGCCTGTTGCTGCTTCCTTACTTCAGCCCAAACCTGATTCTGATCTTTATCCCCCATTGCTTTTGCCCGCACCGACGGTTGGGCCATGAGCGTGCCTGACGCCGCCGCGGACTTCCCCGAGGTCGGACCTCCGACTGCGCCTCCATATGTCGTCCCCGAAGTCCCGAAGTGCTCGCTGGTCGCAACCCAGCGCCCCGGCTCCACGCAGAACACGCTAAGATCCACCGGATCGCTTTCCGCGGGAACGATGCGATCCTTGCCGATCACGCGATCCTGCTTGCCTCCAGTAACAATCTCTCCAGCCAGCAGCAGCAGTGGACGCTTCGAGTTGTTAATCAGCACCAACCGGTTCACCTCGGCACTTTCGCGGCGCACCGCCGGCGCAGGACCTCTTCGCACCAGGCCGCGCACGTTTCCATACTCGGTGACCACCACTTCTCCGGATCGCAATCCTTCATCCAGCGTCAGAAACTCGCCGGTCGCGTAAGACTTAGGAGCGACAACTGGAAACACCGTCAGACTTCCATGCCGGATCGGCTCCAGCACCTTGTAGCCAGAGGCAGAGGGCTGCTCCCCCGCCCGCACCGGCCGCAGATCCAGACAGACCATTCCGGCCACGATCACCACCGCGATCACTGCCCCAAATAATCTCGGACGCATAACTCTCCTCCCCGCGCGGGCGGCGCGCACCGGTCCCAGGAGGCTGTAGGTCCAGCTCCACGGAGCGCACCGCCCTTTCGACTCGACGGAAGAACGAAATAAACCGCAAGCCTTGCGGCCAAAATTAACGTTGCAAACGTCTAATAATTGGTAGCATCGTGAAGAGTCTCGTCGTACTCTCTTTCTTTCAATTCTTTTTAATGCGCGCCACGAAACCGATCTCCGCTGCACTCGAATCGGCAGCCGCCGATCTGCTCGCGGATCTGTACGCGAAAAGTGGCTGCGAAAAAATCGGTCTCTCCCGCGAATCCTTCGCCGCGATTCTTTGTGAAGTGGCNNGCCGCGCGCGATCTCGCCGACAGTCTTTACGCCGAACTCTACGGCACCACCACGCGCGAAGGCGAACGCGTTTCAAAGCTAGCCTCGTTCACGGGACGCGGATCGCTCGAAGGCTGGTTGCGCACGGTGCTGGCGCAGGAATTCGTGAACCGCTATCGCCGCACCAAACGCTTGGTCAGTCTCGAAGAAGAGAGTGAAGAGGGCATTCAGTTCGCCGCACCGGTACCGGAGCCGCTTCCCTCCGCCGACTCGCGGCTAGAATCCGCCACGGACGCCGCCCTCGCTGCCCTCGACAGCGAAGACCGCATGGTGCTCTCGGCATATTATCTCGATGGCCGCACACTGGCCGAGATCGCCCGCATGTTGGGAGTGCACGAATCCACCATCAGCCGCAAAGTGGACAAGCTAGGCAAGTCGTTGCGCAAGAAGATCATGGCTGGCATGATGCAGCAAGGCATGGCCCGCCGCCAGGCCGAAGAGGCATTAGAGGTGGATGTCCGGGACCTGCAGGTCGATATTCGCCGAAGCCTCGCGCAAGATTCTCCGGCACCAACGTTCTTAGAGAAGAAAGTTCAGGTAAGGACCAGGGAAGGCTCAGGATAAGCAGCTCTTAATCTTTGCCTAACATGGGCTGAAGGAACAGCTAGAAGCTAGAAGCTAAAATGCAAGACGTCCCCAAAATCGTGAGAGCCAGATTGCAGCGGACAACGCCGGCCACGGCAGAGACACATCCCGATGCCGACCTGCTCACCGCGTTCGCCGAGCGCTCTTTAGTCGGTGGTGAGCGCGACCACGTGCTCGAACACTTAGCTCGTTGCGCCGATTGCTGCGACGTCGTGGCGTTTGCGTTGCCTGCCACCGAAGACGTTGTGCTGGCAAAGCCTGCAGCTCCGCGACGCGGATGGCTGACGCTGCCCGTTCTTCGTTGGAGCGTAGTTACCGCAGGAATCCTGGCCCTCACATCGGTAGGGATTGTGCAATACCGGCAGCGCGGTCAAGAAAAGACAGCAGTAGCTGCTAGGCTCATGTTGCGCGATCAACCGGCGGACTCTGCCGCGCCGAATCCTGCGTCTACTCCGCAGGCGAAAGCTTCCCAGTCGCTTACTTCGCCAACGGAGACGGGAAAACAAACTGTGACGGAGAAGCGTGCTCCGGTGCCGTCGGGCGCCCAGAGCGCCTTTTCCGCACGGCTGTCCGCAGATAAGTCTGCTCCTGCGCCCCGTCCAGTCTTCCCCCAATCCCAGTCCGCACAACGCGCAGCTTCGGCAGGTAAGGTTCACGGCAGTATCGGCGGTCCGGTCCGCGGCCTTGGCTTCAGCTCCGCTGGCGGTCGAGCCTCCAGACGTGCCGAGGCTGCGACTCCGCCCGGCTCTTCGGCTTTTGCCGACAACTCAAAGAACGCGACATCCGCCATCGTGCCACAGAATCCAAATTTCGGAGCCGTTCAGCGTGCTCCCGCCACTTCGACCGCGACCACTGTTGAAGTGTCGGGGGCATCTCCGCAGGTCACGACCCAAACCACAGCGCAAAACCAGCTTCAGGATCAGCTTGTTCAGAATGACGCGGCCGGAGCGTCGTCCTCAGCCGATCGCGTGGGCAAAGCAAAACCCGCGTCGCCGCAAGTGTTGGTCATGGCGCCGGCGCCTTTGCTGCACGCAGAACCCGCTCTCACGAAAATTGCAACCGCCCCACGTTGGACCATCAGCGCAAGCGGCGCACTGCAACGCTCGTTCGACGGAGGCAACACCTGGCTCGATGTAGACGTCACAGCGAACGCCACCCAGAGCGCCAATCTCGCACGGAGCGCCCAAGCCGGAATGGCCGTCGAAGTAGCCAGCGCGGCCGTCGAAGTCCAAACCGAAAGCCGGAACGAAGCCCCAACCGAAATTCAAACCGAAACCCAAACCGCGGGGAAGTCCGAGAAAAAGACAACGGCGAAGTCCATGGCAACATCCGGCGCGCGATCCGCTGCGAAGTCGTCGCCAGGCACGCACACAATCTTCCGCGCCGTTTCTGTATCCTCGAACGCCGCCGACGTCTGGGCCGGAGGTTCAGCGGCTGCCCTGTATCACACCGTAGACGGCGGCAATCGCTGGACCCGCGTGGTTCCGTCCGAGGCCGGAGTCCTTCTCGCCGGCAACATCATCGCCATTCAATTCTCCGACCCGCAGAACGGAATCGTAACCACATCGACCGCCGAAGTCTGGACGACCGTCGACGCCGGTCAAACCTGGCACAAGCAACAATAAAAAATACCGTAACTATCGTGTCATCTTGAGCGGAGGTTGTGCTTAGCGAACGCGAAGCACAATCATATTCGAAGGACCCCTTTTCGATTACGCCGCCATTGACGCCTCGGGGAATTTCGACAACTCGCCCTGCCACTTCCACTTTGTGTCCCGATTAGTACACGCCTGAATAACTGGGAAAATCCGATTACTAAAGTGACGTTTACACGAAATCACTAGTTCTCTACTATCCATTTCGTGGTTTGGCAGTTCTGGGGGAGGGCTGCCGAGGCGTCTTGAACTGAAAAGTTCAGGACGCTTTTTACTTGCTTACGTAAAGCCGATTATGTGGGGACAGCCGCCCTCGACTGTCCGCCGGGCAAAGCCCGGCCCCTAGCCTAACGCTACTTCGAACAAGCCGCGCAGTACCCGCCAATCTCCAATCGCGAAACCACAATCCGGAACCGGCAATCCTTCTCCACCTGTCCCTTCAGCTTCTCGAAAATGTCGCTGACAAATTCCATGATCTTGCCGCAGCGCAGGCACGCCATGTGGATGTGGTCTCGATTCACCTTGCGCTCGTAATAATGTCCCTCGCCATGAATGTGCATCAGGTCGAGTTCGTCAATCAAACCGTGCCGCTTCAGCATGCGCAGGGTCCGGTAAACCGTGCTGCGATCCACGCTCGCATCCAGCTTCTGCGCTTTGCGCAAAAGTTGGGCCGCATCCAGATGTTTGCTCGCTGTCTCCATCACCCGCAGAATCGCGCGCCGCTGCTGGGTCATGCGGATCCCACGTTCGGCGAGGTGAGCTTGCAACCGGCCCGGTATTTCAGTCTGAGGTAATGGCATAAGACGCTTCTCCACTGTCGCAACTGGTCGCAATCACGCTGCGACGGAATCTAACGCCCGTTCTTGACTCCGGCTGGCAATATCCGTCACTATGAAAGGTTCAGATGCGACTCGATTGCAACTAGCAGCACTTCGCTTCTTCCCCCTCGAATCCCGGCGGATTAGCAATCGAAGGCTAAAGCATAGCGGTAGATGCGACTGATTTGCAACTGGAAGTTTGCAGCCTTGAACGCGCTTCAAGAAATCAATGCGGAGTCTTTTCAAAACAATCCTGAGCCTGCGCCTGTCTCTGTGCCTCGTGGCGACAGCCTTCGCCGGCGTAGGCGGCAGCATCTCCGGCACAATCCAAGATCCCTCGGGCGCAGCGATTCCTAAAGCCTCCGTAACTGTGATCAACACCAGTACGGGCGTCCGGCAGTCCACCACAACCGACAGTCGCGGCACTTACACCTTTCCAGTTCTTCCAGTCGGCGGCTACGCTCTCGAAGTGAACCAGCCTGGCTTCAAACCCTACCGCCGCAACGGAATCACACTCGACGCCAACAGCGCTCTGCTGCTCGATGTTGTGCTGCAAGTAGGTGAGACATCCGATGCCATCACCGTCAACGAGAACGCGGTCCACGTCGAAACCTCCAGCTCTCAAATGGGCGAAGTCATCACCGGCACCACCATGACCGAAGTTCCTCTCAACGGTCGCAGCTACACTGATCTTCTCTCTCTTCAATCCGGAGTCGCTCCTGCCACATCCATCACCTCCAGCACGGTGCAGGATGTCGGCGCCAGCGCCTTCTCTCCCTCCGGAGACCTGAACCCCGGTACCGTCTCCATCAACGGTCAGCGTGAATTCGCCAACAGTTTCATGGTGAATGGCAGCGACGTCGAAGAAGACGTCAACATGGGCACCGCCATCATCCCCAATCTCGATTCCATTGCCGAGTTCCGAATTCTCACCAACAATTTCGACGCGGAGTACGGCGAATTCAGCGGCGGTCAGATCAACGTCATCACCAAGTCCGGCACAAACGCATTTCACGGCGACGTCTTCGAATTCCTGCGCAACACCAATCTGGACGCTCGCAACTACTTCTCCCCCACTCGCGGCTCTTTCAATCAAAATCAATTCGGCGCAACGCTCGGCGGCCCCATCACTCGAAGCAAGATATTTTTCTTCTCCGACTATCAAGGCACGCGTCAGACTCAGGGCGTCGACACCGGATTAATTCCCGTGCCCTCCACGGCGGATCGTTCCGGTAATCTCTCCGACTTAGCCACGTCTTTATCCGAAGTAGTGAGCGGCGCCGCATTCGCCAATACGCTCTCTCAGAATCTCGGCTATCAAATCTTCACCGGGGAGCCTTATTATTTCGCGGGCTGCAAGAATACAAACTATTCGCCGACTAGCACCACCGCGTGTGTTCTTCCCACGCTGCAAATCCCCACGAGTGCGTGGTCCGCTCCCGCGCAGCATTTGCTGCAATACATTCCCGCGCCGAATCTGTCCGGCAACTACTTCGCAACTTCCGTCAACGACCAGACCCTCCATGACAACAAAGGCGCACTCCGCCTCGACGCCAACACGCGCTGGGGTCTGTTCTCGTCCTACTATTTCCTCGACAACTTTACTCAGAACAATCCTTATCCCACGTCTCAAGGCGGAGCGAATGTCTCCGGCTTTAACGCCCTGAATCTAGGCCGCGCGCAGTTGCTGAACTTAGGCAACACGAAAACACTGAGGGCGACTGCCGTCAACGAATTCCGCTTCAGCTACTTGCGGGACTCGAATGATCTGGGTCGTCCGCAGGGAGGACTCGGCGTCAGCCTCGCATCTCAGGGTTTTGAAGTCGGGCCGAATACTCCCGGCATCGTGCCTCTCTCGCCGCAAACCGAGGGCGTGGAGAACGTCGTCTTCAACAACTACTCCATAGGAACTAACACGAACGAGCTCCACCAAACCAACAACACCTTCCAGTGGCTCGACAACTTTTCGAAAGTTGTGCGCACTCATACCATGAAATTCGGCGCGGAATTTCACTACGACCAGGTCAACACTCACGCCATCGCGCAGTTCAATGGCAGCTTCCTGTTCTTCGGCAGCCAAACTGGATCTGATTTCGCCGACTTTCTCCTAGGCGCTCCCACGCAATACAACCAAAGCCAGCTCCAACCCTTTTACGGACGCAACAAATATCTCGGCCTCTATGCACAAGATAGTTGGCGCCTGCGCCCAAACTTAACGCTGAACTACGGCCTGCGCTGGGACCGCATCGAACCCTGGTATGAAAAATACAATCAAGTCGCGACCCTGGAGCCAGACCGCCAGTCAGTTGTGTTTCCCGGCGCGCCCGCCGGAATTCTCTTCCCAACCGATCCGCTGAGTGACGGAAACCGAGTTCCTCGCACCTTAGCTCCGCCGGGCGACAAAGACTTCGCTCCACGCGTTGGCATTGTCTATTCGCCCACCGCCAATTCGAATTCACTTCTAGGCAAAATCCTCGGGGGCCCCGGCCAGACCAGCCTCCGCGCGGGCTTCGGCACGTTCTACACCGCCATCGAAGCCCTCACCATCGGAGTGCTCAGCGCCAACGCGCCCTACGGCACCACCTACACCAGCCCCACCCCGCCGCTCTTTGCCACGCCGTTCCTTTCCGCTTCGACAGGCCAGGGCAGCCAATACTTTCCGGTGCAACTGGCACCGCTCGATTCCTCGGCGAGCCATCCCGACCCGAACATCGATTGGTCGCAGTACGAGCCCATCAGCGGACTTCCCGCCTATCCCACCACCAACCGCATTCCCTACACTGAGGAATACATGTTCTCCGTGGAGCGCCAACTCTCGTCAAACACCGTGCTCAGCGCCAGTTACGTAGGCACCCAAGGACATCGCTTGCTCGCGCTAGTCGAAGCCAACCCCGGCAATCCCGCGCTCTGTTTGTTCTTGAGCAATCCCGCAAACCTCAAATCAGAATCGCCCCCACAAACTCCCTGCGGACCGTTCCTCGAAGGCAACACCTATCAGACAGTTTCAGGCCAGACCATCAACGGAACCCGCGGGCCGCTGGGCTCAAACTTTGGCAGCGTGACAAACGAGGCCACCACCGGCAACTCGAACTACAACGCACTAGAAGTCACTCTCCGCCACCACACCGAACACCTGGAGATTCTTGCCGGCTACACCTACAGCAAGTCGCTCGACCAGGCTTCCAACCTGGGCGAAGAGATCAACCCCATCAACCCCGCGCTGAGCAAGGCTTTCTCCGCCTTCGATGTGAAGCAGAACTTTGTGGTGAGCTACAACTATCAACTTCCATTCGAACATCTTTCCGGCCATTCGAAGCGCTGGACCCAAGGCTGGGCGCTCTCCGGCATCATTCGATACAGCACCGGCTTTCCAGTCACGCTCTACAACTACGGCGACAACTCCTTACTGGGAACTGAACCAAACGGCGTGAATAATTATGGTGTCGACGAACCCCAGTACACTCCCGGCCCGCTCGCACTGAATCACAATCCCCGCAACGCCGCTCCCTACTTCAATACCAGCCTCTTCAGTCTTCAGCCCTTGGGCGAACCAGGCAACGCCAAGCGACGTTTCTTCTACGGCCCGGGCATCGACAACTACGACATGGCACTGTTGAAAAATGTAGCGCTCACCGAGTCCAAGTCTCTTCAATTCCGCTTTGAGGCATTCAACGTCTTCAACCACGCCCAGTTCTATGGACCAGCTTCCGTGAACGGCAACATCAACAGCTCCTCCTTCGGAGAAGTAGTCAGCGCGGCAGCGCCCAGGCTGATGCAAGCCGCAGTCAAGTTCATCTTCTAGCGGCCGCGGAAAAACTCACAAAAAGACATTGCTGAAAAACACACAAAATAGAGGTTGCGGAAAAATGCAAATAGAGCCGCGGGAAAACTTACAAATTAGAGATGCAGAAAAATTTACGAACCAGAGATGTGGAAAAACTTACGAACTAGAGATGTGGAAAAAAAGTTCCAAAGAGAGTCGCGAAAAGACTCACAAACGCATGCAGCACCGTGGAAGAGCGGCGCTTCAGCGCCGCGTCGGGAACCATAGATGAAACGGGCTTTAGCCCAGTGGCCCGTCCTTGCATCGCCAACGAGTTTCCGAACCTCTTCTACCCACGCAACCCGCAACGTACCCTACCGGACCATCCAGCCTTCCTGCGACTTCCTCCCCTCCCCGAGCATCAAACGGCAGTGATACGATAATGGGTTGACCCCAAGTTGGGTAGCCATCATAGGTATTCAAATACGATCGTCCGGGTCCCGGCAAAGACACTCGTTGTTTCCAAAACACGGGAGCGTCCGCCGACAACGCGACGTTACAACGAGGAGAAACGAACATGGCAGGTAATGGAATCGTCGAAGTCACCGATGCAAACTTCGACCAGGATGTATTGAAATCAGATACGCCCGTGCTAGTGGATTTCTGGGCAACATGGTGCGGCCCGTGCCGCGCTATCGCTCCCATCGTCGAGGAACTGGCCAAGGACTACCAGGGCAGAATCAAAATCGGCAAAATGGATGTCGACTCCAACAGCTCCACTCCGATGCGCTACAAAGTAACCGGCATTCCAACGCTGCTCGTCTTCAAAGGCGGACAAGTAGTGGAGCAGATCGTCGGATACAAGCCCAAGGAAGCCATCGCGCAAGCGCTTGATCGCCACGTCAGCTGAGCCATTTCTAACTTGAACCTCGAACGCACGCGGACCTCATGAGTCGCGTGCGTTCCGCTTTTATGTCGAGCTTCGCCAGAGCTCGATTGGCCCGAATCTAGAAGCTAGAAGCTCTCTCACTCCGGCAGCGTGTATTCGAATTCGTATGAGTGCTTCCCGGAATCGATCTTGATATTCATCGTCCCCGTAAGCCCCTCGAGTTGGCCAGTGCCCGAATCGGGCACAACCGTGACGCTCAACTGCGGCGTGCCCCGCGTCATAGTCCCGCTGTGCTGCAGGACGAAGCTGCCCGTGCGTCCTTTCAGTGTCCCGGTAACGCGCTCCATCGCGACATATCCACCGGAGCCCTTTACTACGGCCGCAGCCGAGGCCAGCATAAACCCCTTGCTGGTTCCCTCCAGATCGCCATGAAACTGCTTGTCAATCGACATTCGGCCCAGCCCCGCATCCCCATCTTCAGCCGCCTGGGGCGTAACCTTCACGTCAAACATTCCACCAGCATGCATCGTCATAACTTTCTCCTTTGCGGGCGCTGCATGAGCCGGTGTATCTTGCCCGTGTCCTAGAGGACCAACGGTCAGACACGGAAAGATCGCCAGAAGCAACACAAATCGAGTTGAAAGTCCGCGGCGCATTAGTTTGAGAGGAAGCGAAGGCCTTTCTCCGCGATCCCCGCGGCAGTTCTCCGCGCCCTCAGCGGTGAAAGGCTTAAGATTTTGAAGCCCGAAGTCCGAAGCCCGAAGTCCGAAGCCGGAAGTCCGAAGCCGGAAGCCCGAAGCCGGAAGCCCTAAGCCCGAAGCCCGAAGCCCTAATACTTCCGAAGCACTCCAATCACCCGCCCCTGCACTTCCACCGACGCCGCCGGCACAATAATCGGCTTCATAGTCACATTCGAGGGTTGCAGGCGAACGTTATCCCCTTCGCGATAGAACCGCTTCAGGGTAGCGTCCGATTGCTCGATTAGCGCGACCACAATATCGCCATTGTGCGCCGTCTTCAGTTTCTCGACTAGCACATAGTCGCCGTCGAGGATGGCCTCATCCTGCATGGAATCGCCGCGCACTTCCAACACAAAAACTTCTTTCGAGCGCACAAAGTCGGCAAGCGAAATGGTCTCATTACTCTGCACAGCCTCAATGGGCTGGCCCGCGGCAATGCGCCCCAGCAGCGGCAGCACCAGCCCAGTATTCACGCTCATAGCCTGCTTCAGCCGTCCCTTGGGCGGCACCAAGTCAATAGAGCGACTGCGGTTGTAATCGCGCGTGAGCAATCCCTTCTTCTCGAGGTTCGTGATGTGCTTGTGCACGGTAGCCAGCGAGTTCAGGTCAAGCCCATTGCCAATCTCTTCAAACGACGGAGAATACCCATGCTCCGCCACAAAGCGGGAGATGAAGTCATAGACTTCGCGCTGCCTGCGTGTAATCGCCATGCCGACATTGTTGGCGAATGGAAGGCGAATGTCAAGAAGAATCAACTGCTAGCTACAAGCTTCTAGCTACGGCTCGTGTGGAGCGGACACTCCTGTCCGCTGCCTTTGACTTTGATTTTGTTCTTGACGCTGACCTACACCCAACCAAACCTACAACGAGATCACCCTGGCCATCCCTTAGACGAACTTGAAAGGAGGACCTAGCGTTTTCCACACCCACCCTGTGACATCTAACCTTGCGCCTCACCGCGAATCAGCCCATCATAGACGAGGCGAAGGCAGTCCGGGTAAAAGAGCCGAGAACAGCCCTAACTCCTTTGTTGTCAAGATTTTTACCTCTAACCCCTCTGCAATCAAGACTTTGCAGACACTTTTTGCGAACTCCGCGCCCAGCAAGCCTTTTCAAGGTATGGGGGGTGGGGGGAGTAACTTCAGAGGAAGATTATTCACTTGACACAACTGTTACACTAGTCCTGCCGTGACGGGGTTTTAAAATATTTCCGTGGAGAACAGGTGGATGCCTGTGGAAAATACTGTTAACTATGTGATAAAGACGGTTAACATGCTGATTCTGCTAAGCATTCAAGTATTGAATAAAATTGCAAGCGAGCGCATCATATAGGTGCGCGTAAGTTTCGCTGGGTCGCACCCGGCTTTCCCCGCAGCCCCTGGGTATAATGAGGGGCAGAAAGGCCATCCGAAAAGGTGGCCTTTTGCCTTTTTAGGGCCAAACCTGATTGTAGTGTGCCGGATAGTGGTCACTGTCTCTCGGATGGCAAGTCACAGGAACGAGCAAGGTTGCTCCGACCCTACGGCACACAAGAACCTTGAATTTATACTTGCGGCCAGTGGGATCAAATTCTTTCACGTAAAGTGTGTCCCCCGCCTTGTCAGGACCGATTAGAGGCTGCGCTCGCAGTTCAAAAATCTTTGTTGGTCTCTGAATGATCGGGATAACCCAAGGGAACGTTTGTACTCTTTCCGTGTCGTATCCGCCAAAATCCGCGTTTGTTTTTGCCCCGGCCCTAATGGCGAGTGCCTGTTTTTTGGGATTGTTCACCTCTAGCGTTGAGTTTTTTCGCAGTAACTTAATCGAGTGGGGGAATCTCTCAATTGAGAATCGGACCGTATGACCGCGAGGATCGACCAATTTAACGTTACATAGATTCTGCTCGTACCATTCCAGCATGGCGCGCAGATCGTGATGCCATATTCGATCAGGCGGTCGCTCAGCCAATTTTCACCCCCACGCTCACTTGCATAAGGCGTTCCTTCTTTATTGCAGCGCTGCGGCTCCATCATCTTGCGAAGACGATTCTTGAACAAGTTCATATTCTCCGGGAGCAACCCTCTTGAAAAGTTCGCTCCGCTTGATAACGTTGAAGATGATGTTGTTGGCGTTCTTGCGGCTTTTCGTCACCCCAGCTCGCAACAACAAATCCTTTGCCGTTATGAGCTTTAGGCGATTATTGTTTGCCTTGGCAATTTTTGTTAGAGCTTCCAATTGCGTTAGACCTTTGAGGTCGCTTGCAAAAATGGACCCCGCTAATTGCATAAACGCCTTGCCGCCAGATTCCTGCTCTTTTAGGAGCTTGCAGGTTGTCTCCACCGATTCTAGCTGCCTTTTAAGCTCTGTAAGTTGCACAGTCAGGGTATCAAGCTGCGCTCTGAGATTGCGCTTCAAATCCTCGACTTCTGGAAATAATTGTTTCATACTCGTCATGTTGCCCTCCTCGACTCCTCAATAGCGTTAGAGTTGACAACTCACGCGTTATATGTGTGACGCTAGTAAAGACGATGGCGGAAGGCGGGGGAATCAAACCCCACCGTGCTCGTAACACGGCGACCCGCTTATAAGGCAGGCTCCACGCTCAACGGGTTGCACCTTCCGACATTTGACAAAAATACAGAGGCCCGGACCAGAATCGAACTGGCATAGGCACCTTTGCAAGAGGAGCCGCCTATCCATTCGAGCCACCGGGCCATTTGTATTTTCACTCTACGGATTAACGAAAGTCAAGTAGTGATTGAAAGGCAAGCAGCGAATTGTTTAAAGGTATGAAACAAAAAGAGAACAAATAGCGAAAGGTATGCTCTATTACATTGTATGAAGGCAGACAAGGGACAATTCGACGCAGTTCTCCGACAAATGCTATCGAAGCCTCCGCAGAAAACCTCAGAGATAAAGGGCAAGAAGATAGCGCCGCGAAAGTTTAAGCCTTCGGGCCAGAAGTAAGTTCCGCGAATCGTAGAGGACTCACATTGCAGAGCCGCCGCACTGTGTTTATGAACACGTCCGACTCGCTCCGATTGTTAAAACGGTACTCAAATTCCGCAAGATAGCGATGCAGGTGTTTGCCTGACAGCTTGTGAAACTGGCCTATTACCCCGCGCTTGAGAAGCGAGAATGCCGACTCAATTGAGTTCGTAGTCACATCCCCGCGAACGTACTCGCCGATTATGTGATTAACCTTTTCGTGACGATCTACGAACTCCGGGCCAAGTGCAGCCGGATAAGCGCGAAGCTGGTCTGTCATCACGCGCTCAACATCGGGCGCAAGCGTAGCCTTTACGAAGCCGCTAAGGGTCTCTATTTTCGCATCTGGGATGTGGCGCAGTCGAAGTTTCCCGCCGCGCTGTACGGCACCCGCAACAACGCGCTTTTGTTTCTTAGCGAACTTCATCCCCATGCCGCTAACCTTGCCGCCAATATACGTTTCGTCAATTTCCACGATCCCGCCGAGCGGTACAGGATTGGCTTCCTTCATGCTTTCGCGGATGCGGTGAGTCAGATACCACGCGGTTTTGTATCCGCCGATCCCTAGGTCGCGCTGCAATTGCGCTGCACTGATTCCTTTTTTCGCGTTCAAGATTAACCCGATAGCGTGGAACCACGTTATGAGCGGGAGATGCGAGTCCGCAAACAGGGTGCCAGCGGTCGGAGAGAACTGCTGGTGACAATCTTTGTTGAGGCACAGATAGAACCAAGGCCGCTTGTTTTTGGACTCTGATTGCCGCATGACGCGCTTAACGTTCTTGTCACCACACGTAGAGCAACGCACCACGCCATCCGGCCAGCGCATCTTTTCGACATACTCAAGGCATTGTGCTTCGGTCGAAAACTTTATGAAGATGTCCGCAATGCTGATTGGCTTGGGATGAATTCGTTTCGGCATGACCCTACCTTACCGGAATAGGGCGTTTGTGTCAAGTGAATAATCTTCCTTCAGAGTTAATAGATTTTTCCATTTCGGTTCCATCGTTTCCAGAATCGACGCAAAGTTTTTTCGCGATGGAAATCCACAGGCCCATAATTGGCATTCCCTCCAAACTGAGCCTGCTCTTCAAATTCTAAGGTTTTTGGGGTACGCTTATGCCGCTTGTTCAAGGAGGCCTCTATGGCACAGAACACTCCGGTTGAGATGGTGAAGAGAGGTTCGACGGTTTCCATTTTGTGGGGAGTCTTGCTCATCGTGTTTGGGATGATGGCGGTCGGTTCGCCGTTCCTTGCCGCCGTGGCCGTTAACGTTGTGGTTGCGTGGCTGATTGTTTTGGCGGGCGTCGTCCACTTGATGCTGGCTTTTCGCGCGCATGGCGCGGGGAGCGTCATCTGGAAGGCTTTGGTCGGCATTGCCTATTTGTGCTTTGGCGGGTATTTGCTCGTGCGTCCGGTCGCAGGCGTAGCTTCGCTTACGCTGCTGCTGGCTTGGCTGTTTCTGATTGAAGGCGTGCTCAACATCGTGCTGTATGTGAAGATGCGTTCGGTCCACGGATCGAGTTGGGTGCTGATCGATGGCATCATCACTCTGCTCCTCGGCGCGATGATTTATATGCAATGGCCGTCGAGTTCATTGTGGGCGATCGGCACGCTGGTCGGGATCAGCATGATCATCAGCGGACTGGCGCGTGTGATGATGTCATTGGGAGTGCGCAGGGCCGCTGAAGATGTGGCGAACACAAAGTTAGCGGCTTAGTGAGAAGAAGCTAAGCTCGAAGGCCGGCAGAACCAAAGCAAAACTAAAGGCAACGGACCGGACGGCCCGATCCACACAAGCGGACGGGCGAGTCTACCCGTCCGCTCGCCCGAAATGTGTGTTGAGGACATCCGAAACTTCTTTGGGATTCGTAAGTCTAATACTGAGGATGCAGTCGATTAGCTGGGAGGACGTTATGGCAAGGGCTTCGGTTCGGATGGTAGCGATAGTGCTGACGATGCTGGCAGTGACGCTAGCCTGCCAAGCTGGCAGCGGGGCGAATGGCCCAGTTCCCACCGCAGTGGTCGACGAGACTAAGGCTGCGGCCAAGGGAAAAGAGACGATGGTTGTGGCCGGAGGATGCTTCTGGGGCATCCAGGCTGTGTTTCAGCATGTGAAGGGTGTGCGCAGCGCGACCTCGGGATACTCGGGAGGCACGGTGAAGAATCCCGGCTATGAAGAGGTGAGCAGCGGTCGCACCGGGCATGCGGAGTCGGTAGAGATTGTTTACGATCCGTCGAAGGTTACTTATGGAGAATTGCTGCGCGTGTTCTTTTCGGTGGCGCTCGATCCAACGGAACTGAACCGGCAGGGTCCGGATGAGGGCACGCAGTACCGCTCGGTAATTTTTTATGCGAACGAAGAGCAGAAGAAAATTGCTGAGGCTTACATCGCGCAGCTGAATCAGTCCAAAGTTTTTTCGCGCCCGATCGTGACGCAGGTAGTGGCGATGGATAAATTTTATCCGGCCGAGCAGTACCATCAGAATTATGCGACGCTCCATCCGGATAACGGCTACATCGCTACGTACGATGCCCCGAAAGTGGAGAATTTGAAGAAAGAATTTCCGGAACTGTACGCGAAATAATCAAGTTCTCAGTTCTCGGTTCTCAGTTGCGGAGCGCGAGAGTTTTTACTGAGAACTGAGAACCGAGAACTGAGAACTTTACGGAGGGACCATGTTTGATTTCGATCGCGGTAAAGATGGAAACGTTTCGCGGCGCGTGTTTCTGTATGGCGCGGGCGCGGTGGTTGGCGGTTCGCTGTTGTGGCATTGGCGGATGCCGCGCGTGAATGCGGCCGTGAAGTCGGAACCGGGAGAAGTCACCATTGTGCAGTTTTCTGATGACGGCAAGAAGTTGGGCAAGGTGAAGATCGCGAAGGTAATTAAAACAGAGGACGAGTGGCGGAAGCAGCTTCCTTCGGCGTCGTTCGATATTACGCGGCATGCCGATACAGAGATGGCCTACACCGGCAAATATTGGAACCTGCACGACAAAGGAATTTTTCGCTGCATCTGCTGTGACAACGCGCTGTTCAGTTCGGAAACGAAGTTCGATTCCGGGACGGGCTGGCCAAGCTTCTGGGCTCCGCTGGCGCAGGAAAATGTGCGGGAGATCCACGATAATTCGATTGGCATGGAGCGGACCGCGGTTTCGTGCAAGGAGTGCGATGCGCACCTGGGGCACGTGTTCGATGATGGTCCAAAGCCGACGGGACTGCGCTATTGCATGAATTCCGCTTCGCTGCGGTTTGTGAAAGCGGCGTAGGGCCAAAGGCTTTTCACCACAGAGTCACGGAGAAAACAACAAGGAACGCGTAAACCCAAATGGAGAGACGGGCTCCTTTCCCGCCTCTCCGTTTTTATTGGTTCAACCCGAGGTGGTTGAGATTCCTGAAGGTTACTTGTTGCCGCTGGTTTGGTTGGCGCTCGCGCTCTTCAGTGTCACAGTGTCCGAAGGTTGCGGACTGGTCTTCTGCGTCTGCTGTGCCTGAGGCTTGGGGGCTGCCGATTTAACGGCTTCGTTGTTTTGGCTGGCGTGTGTGCTGCTGACTGAGTTCACCATATGAAAAGAAGATCGGCGGATTGCGCGTGGGCTTTAGGGATTTTCTTCGGACTTGGCAATCTTTGGTAATAGTTACTTGTGAACCTTTAACACAGAGGACACTGAGGAACACAGGGTAAGGCGAAGCGCGTTGCTATTCGAGGACGCTGTCGTCCAGCTTTTTGCGGGACCAGTCGTATGCGGTCTGGACGAACGCCAAGACTACGGGATGCGGGTTTTTTTCGGTGGAAGATAGTTGCGGCTGGAACAGCGTGGCTATGAAGAAGCGGTGCGTGGGAGATTCTATGGCGCGAATTTCGCCTTGCGCGCCGCGGGCTACTACCGGGAAGCCGGCTTCCATGGTGGTCCATTCGAAGTCGGGATTGATTTCGAAGTTGCAAAAGAATTCTTCGGTCACGACTTCTTTGTCTTTGCCGTAGAAAGATTGCAGGTAGGAGCCGGGACGCAGTCGGATCTCGGGGACTTTGCCGGATAGCTTGGGCGCGTCGCCATTGCGATTGGGAACGGCACAGGCTACGGGATAGATGACGATGTTCTTCGAGCCGGAATTGTTTTCGGCACTGTCGGCGTCAGCGATGCCGAGAACGTTGCGGGCGAATTCGATCAGGGCGTACTGAAAGCCTCCACAGGTTCCTAGGAAAGGCCAATCACGGCGGCGAGCGGACTCGATCCCTTTCAGCATACCGTCGAAGCTTTTGTAAGGGCTGCCGGGCGAAGCCCAAAGGCCGTCGAACGCTTCTAATATCTTTTCCGCGTTTGTGGTTAGCGACGGCGTCGGAATCCATTCCGAGCGCACTTCCAAGTTGAGTTTGTTGGCGGCGTGCTGTAGGGCTGCGTTGGTGGCGTGGTGAGAGGGGAATTCGGGATTGAAGTCGCCGAGGATTCCGATGCGAACGGATTGGCTCACGCGAGCATTGTACTAGAGGGTGCGATTGGGAGTGATTATCTTTCGGGGGCTAAAGCCCGATTTTTTTGTGTGCGATTTACGCGGCGCTGGAAGCGCCGCTCTTCCACGGTTGTGCCGGCATGCGATTCGCGCACAAACCTTTCGTGCGAGTTAGAGCCAGTGGATCACGTTCAGCAGGGCATAGAGACTTAGCAGGACCAAGGTCGGGCCGCTCCAGATCATTAGCGTGCACTTCCATTGTAGCGAGCGGGCGAGATCGCGCTGGCTTCGCCAGGAGATCAGAAAGGTTGGGTTGTTCTGGCCTTTCATCAGTACTACTGGAGGATGGGGGTTGAAAATCTCGGATTCCGGTTGAGATTGGGTCGTGGTGCTCGCGGCGCAGGCATGAGCAATGTTTGAATCCTGATTTGCTCGACCCTGATTTGCCAGATCCCGATTTGCTAGATCTGGGTGGACCGCGACAGCTGAGGGAGTGACTCCGGCGGCGGCCCATGCTGCGGGACTTTGGATTCCCGCTTTCGTTAGGGCGGCGGCGATTTTTTGTTGCTGGGTCATGTCGGTCGCTTTGACGGGAGCTTGATCCGGCGAAAGGCGGATTACGCGGGCCGATGCTCTGGATAATGCTTTCTCGTAGGTCGCGTCGAAGGCTGGGTCGTGCTGCAGGCCGCTGGTCAGGATGCCGCTGAACAGATTGCCGTCGCCGATCACCGGAGAGAGCGCGGTTCGTACTCTTTCGGAGTTCACCGAGAAAGAAAGAGCGTTTCTTACGAACAGGCCCAGGCCGTCATCGTCTTGAATGGGGTCTGGGGTTAATTCGAGGCCGGGATTTTCATCCAGCGTGCCCAGCACGAAGAGCGCGTTTTTTGGCTTGATGCAGAATTCTTCGACTTTGATTTTGTTGGTGGTGTTGACGCCGCGGCGCGAAAGGAAACTCCGCACGTTGCCGGGAACTTCTTCTTTCATGGTGAAGAGACCATCGCAGAATTCTTCCTGGAAGTCGCGGTGCAAGTCGAGGTCAGCGCCGCGCGGATCGATCATGACCTTGGCGGTGTTGTCGTCCAGAAAAAAAGGCACGTGCATGCACTCGGCGGCTACCTTGACCCATTTTGTGTTTCTGCCCTCCCGCTTCCATTCCCAAACAAGGGTGCGATGGTAGTAGCAGGGGCGGTTAGTAATGGGAGCGACAATGGTGTGCGGGCCGACGGCGAGGCCGCTTAGTTCGACGATGCCCATCGAGGCGCTGCGAATTTTGGATACTGGGGTGTCGAGGATCAGGTGACGGCGTTGCAAGAGGCGGAAGCCACGGAAGGATAGATAAATTCCGGCGCAGATTCCGATTAGGCAATAAAAAATAAATCCACCTGAATCTGAGGAACGCAGTAGCAGGATGGATGGAATCAAGGTGGATCCGTTGGGCTGATTCGGGGTGAGCCGTGTACTTAGGCTAGCGGAGTCAGTTGGCGCTGGCAGTAGAAAAGTGCGGAATTGGCTTACGTTGGTAACGTGGAACCAAAATCTTTACCACGGAGGACACGGGGTCACACAGGGTAAATCTCTACTCTGCTTTGCGGCGGCGTTTTAAGTAGATGTAGGCTGCGGTTAGTGCTGCGAAGAAGATGGTTCCTCCGATTGCGTTGATGCGGGTTGCGAAAAAAGTGTGGATTACTGTGGCAGAGACAAGAACTACGCCTATGATCGATCCCCAGATTCCCAGCGGGGAGCGCATGGGCAGAGCGTCTCGTTGTTGCGGTGTGAGGCTGCGGCGGAAGCTGATGTGGGCTGCGAGGCATACGACCCACGAGAAAATAAGGCCGGAGAATGCAGCTCCCATGATGTAGACGAAGGCTTGTTTTGGGGCCCAGTTTTCGATGATCAGCGCGGTCACGATTCCATAAGAAGAAACTAACAGCGCGAGGCGCGGCGATCCGGAGGCGTTTAATTTTCCCATGCTTGCGGGAGCCCAGCCGGTGCGGCCCATAGAGAACAGCAGACGCGAGGAGACGTAGAGCTTGGCGTTGGCCCCGGAGAGCGCGGCGGTCAGGACTACAAAATTCATGAAGTAGGCGGCTGCGGGGATGTGGGCGAGGCGCAGCACGCTGACGAATGGGCTTTCGGAGACGCCGGTGTGGTTCCACGGCATCACTCCTACGAGCACGGTGATTGCGCCGAGATACACGCCGGCCAGCAAGAAAATAGTGAGGCGCGCGGCGCGAGGAATATCTCTTGTCGAACGCGATTCGCCGGTGGTGACGGCCAACATTTCAACTCCACCGAAGGCGTAGATGGCCCAGAACACCGCGAGCAGAGGGGCGATTGGACCTTTGGGAAGAAATCCGCCTTGCGCTGTGTACTGCGGAGCTACGCGGCCGCCGAAGAGCAGCGCTGCGCCGGCAACGATGAAGGCGATTATCGTTGCGAGCTTGATGAGGGAGAACCAAAACTCGAAGCGTCCGTAGGAACCTACGCTGCGCAGATTAACCAGCAGAAGCAGAGCTGAGAAGACGACGACCCACACTTCACCGGGCACGGCCGGAAGCCAGTAGCCCATGTAGGTGGCGGAGGCGGTGAGTTCGGCTCCGATCGAAAAGGCAATCGCGGCCCAGTAGGCGGCGCGGCAAAGAAATCCTAAATATTGATTGAGGTAGAGTTCTCCGTAAACGCCGAAGGATCCGGCTGCAGGGTGTGTGCTGGCAAGTTCGCCGAGCGCCATGGTTACCGTGTAGGCGATGAAGGCGGCGATGATGTAGCTGATGATTATCCCGGGGCCGGCAACTTCAAGAGCTGCGGCTGAGCCTAGTAGCAAGCCGGTGCCGATGGAACCGCCTACGGCCACCATGGCCATCTGTCCGGCCGTTAGCTGATGGTGGAGTCCTTGTTCGTGGATGACGTCTGGGAGGGCCGGGGCTTGGGGCATTCGGGGACGATATCAAAACGAGTGGTCAGTGGCCAGTGGTCAGCAAAACCTACCGCTGAATCGAACGCGGCGATTGTGGGTTTCACTGACCACTGGTCACCGATCACTGACCCGCTGGTTTCGAGTACTTTCGTAATCGAGATGTGGACCTTGCGGATTGCTGGGGGTTAGGGCGGCTCCTAGAATTGAAGGAGCAGTACTCTGCCTTGAACTGATCCATGCCTGAGATCACAAGACGTCTCAACCAAGCCGAGCTGTCGCGGCGCACGGAGCGCGCGGAGAAGCTTTTGCAAAAAGGGAAGGCCGGCGAGGCGCTGGAAGAATATCTGCTGGCTTTGCGAGACGATCCAGACAACGACACGGTGCGGCAACTGGCGGCGGATTTGTGTTTGTCGCAGAGCCGGACGCACGATGCCGTCCGGTTGCTGGGCGAACTTTTTGAGCGGCAGGTGAAAGCCGGAGATGCTACGCGGGCCAGCCTCACTTACAAGAAGCTGGCGCGGCATGGCAGTCCGACGTGGGAGCAGAAATTCTGCTTCGGACAACTGCTGGAGGGATCGAACAAGAAGCTGGCCGTCGGGACTTACGAATCCGCATTGAGCGATCTGGCGAAGCTCGACAACAAGGCTGGTGCCTTGCAGGTGTTGGAACGGGTGGTGGCACTGGAGCCTGTGCATGCGAACTTTCTGCGAGTGGCGGAACTGTTTTCTGACATGGGTGACAGCAATGCTGCGGCGCAGGCATTTAAGCAGGTGGCGGAGTTGGCGGCGGCGGGGGGCGGCGATCCCGCGCAATGGTACGAACGCGCCTACCAGGAAGATTCATCGGATGAGGAAATCACGCTGGCCTACGGCAAGAGCCTGCTGAAGCAAGGGCAGGTTGGAGCGGCGATCTTTATTCTGGAGCCGCAGGTGAGCGCAGGGAAAAATTCCGCGCAACTGCGCGAGATCTATGCCGAAGCTTTGCTGGCCGCTGGCCGTTATGCGGAAGCGGAACCGCTGGCGTGGCAATTGTTCGAGCAAAATCCCAGCCGTATGCCACAGGTCACGGCGCTCATTGGACAGCTGCTTGATTCCGAGCACGATGACTCGGCGGTGTCGCTGGCGCGAAAGCTCGGGCAGTTTCAGGCGAAGCGGGGCGAGCGGCGGCAGTTTTTGGGAGTGGTGCAGGAAATTCTTTCGACGCGGCGGGCATCGCCCGAAATGCTGGAATTCCTAAGCGAGCTTTTCAACGCGGCGAATCGCGAGGGCGATTACTGCCAGACGCTCTTGAAGCTTTTCGATGTGTATTGCGGTACGGGAGATTTTGCCAAGGCGTCGGAATGTCTGGACCGGGCTGGGGAAGTCGACCCGTACGAATCGGGGCATGCAAAGCGCCTGGAATTGTTGAAGGGCAAGATTGATGACGGAAAGTTTAAGGCGATTGCTTCGCGGTTTTCTGCGGGCAAGCCTGTGGCTGCTCCGGCGCATGAGCAGGAAGCGACGCTGGGAGCTGCCACGCTGCAGGACTTGATGCTGCAAGCGGAAATCCTGGTGCAGTACGGCATGCGGAACAAAGCGGTCGAAAGGCTGCAGAGAATCCAGGAACTTTTTCCCCGAGAAGAAGAGCGCAACGAAGATTTGCAGCGGCTTTATTTGTCGGCGGGTGTGACGCCGAAGTATGCCGGATCGGCGCCGCTGCCGGCCGCTGCCCCGGCTGCTGCGCCTGCTTCCACGGCGGCTCCGGCAGTGTTGGCAGCTGCGGCGCCGGTTCCAACAATCGATCCCGCGGCCGAGATGCGAAACGTTACACGCGTCGCAGAGATCACACGCAAGCTGTATCACCAGGGCACGGCTCCATCTGTGCTGACCACGGCGGTCAACGAAATTGGCGGGCACTGGGAAGTCTCGCGTTGCGTGGCGATGATGCGCACGCCGGGCTCCGCGCCGACAGCGGTGCAGGAATTCTGCGGCAAGGGAGTGAAGGAAGGGAATCACACTGCAATCAAACTGGTGATGTGCGCGCTGCAGGATCTTGCGTTGTCTGCCTCGTCGAGCGAGCCCATTAAGTTTGGCGACGCGCAGAACGCTCCGGAGTTGGAGGGTGTTCGAGAGGCTCTCGCCGAACTGGCCACAACGGCAGTGCTGGCATTTCCGCTGAGCAACGGTGAGGATTCCGTGGGCGTGCTGGCTTTGCTGCACAATCAGGCTCGCGTGTGGCCTCAAACCGATTCCGTTGTGTTGAAGACTCTGGCCGACCAGATGGTAATCGCTCTGAATAATGCGGGCCTGCGGAGGCTGGTGAAAAATCTTTCGGTGACGGACGAGAGGTCGGGGCTGCTCAAGCGGAGTTCTTATCTCGACTTGCTGCTGGCGGAAAGTAAACGCGCGGTGCAGAATGGCTCGGCGCTTTCGGTACTGCTGCTACAGTTCGGACGCAGCGCTGCCTTGATCAAGGAATATGGCGAGGGCGCCGTGGAAAGCGCGATGGAAAAGATTGGGCAACAGTTTGGAGCGAACCTTCGAACGAATGACCTGGCGTTTCGCTACGACACCACGACTATCGCGATCATTCTGGGTGAGACGGCCGAAAGAGAAGCGATGTTGGCGATCGAGAAGCTGCGCAAAATAATTGCGGGAGTTCGCTTGCCCGCGAAAGATGGCGCCGAAAAAGGCCTCGCCATGGAATTCTCGGCAGGGCTGGCCGAGGCTGTCGTGAAGGAAAGCTACGATCCACTCGACATCGTTACAGAAGTGATTAACCGCGCCGAACACGCGCTGGCTACTTCGCTAGTGCAGGGCTCGGGGAAGGTTGTGGCGCTCGGCGCTGCGCTGGCCGCAGTGGCGGTAGCTTAGAGGCAAACCCACCACGGAGGCACCCTTCGGCTAGCTCAGGGCAGGCTCCGTCACGGAAAAACCGATTCGGGCTTCGTAGTTTCTGGGCAATTGAATTATCTTTTCGCCGAAATTGTCTGTCAAATCTCTTGCAGGGAATTTTTCGTTTTCAAGATTTTTCAATCGAAATTTTGTTTCCTCCGTGTCTCCGTGCCTCCGTGGTGAGCTCTTAGCCTGTGGCCAAATCTGCTTCTGCGCTGCTACACTAATGAGTTTGATTATCACTTTTATTCGCTCTGAGCGAGGGTCTGCAAGGAAATCATGTTGAAACCAGGTGACATTGCAATTGTGAGTGGGGCGCGGACGCCCTTTGGCCGCTATTGCGGCAAGTTGAAAGATTTCACGGCGCAGGAATTGGGCGCGGTCGCCGGCAAAGGTGCGATCGAGCGCGCCGGAATCGACACGAAAGAATTCGATCACGCTGTGTTTGGCAACGCGCAGCAGACTTCGGGCGACGCTTTGTATGGCGCGCGGCATGTGGGGTTGCGGGCCGGATTGCCGATTGAGACTCCAGCGCTGACGGTGAACCGGCTGTGCGGCTCGGGGATGCAGTCGATTGTAAGCGGCGCGCAGATGATTCAGACCGACGAAGCGAAGATCGTGCTGGCGGGCGGCATGGAGGCGATGTCGCAGGCTCCCTTTGTGATTCGCGGGCGCGACGGATTTACTCTGGCTCCGGGCGGCAAGCTGGAAGACTCGCTGATGGTGGCGTTGCTCGACAGTTACTGCAATTCATACATGGCGAACACTGCGGAATTGTTGGGCTCGGAATTCGGCATTACACGCGAGATGCAGGATGAGTTTGCGCTGCGCTCGCAGCAGAAGGCCGACGCTGCCTATAAAGAAGGACGCATTCAGGAAGAGCTGGTTCCGGTGCCGCTGAAGAATTCCAAAGGCGAAGCTACGGGAGAGTCGCTTACCGAAGATGATCACCGAAGGCCGCAGACTACTTTGGAAGGTTTGGGAAAGTTGAAGGCTGCGTTCGGAAAGAACGGAACTGTCACGGCCGGGAATGCGAGTGGCATTGTGGATGGCGCGGCAGCGGTGGTGTTGATGTCTTTGGAGGAAGCGCGCAAGCGCAGCATCGAGCCGCTGGGCCGCATTGTCAGCTGGGGTATTGCCGGGGTTGAGCCGAAGGTGATGGGGCGCGGTCCGGTGCCGGCGACGAAGATTGCGCTGCAGAAGGCTGGGCTCTCTCTGGACTACATTGACCTCATCGAAGTGAATGAAGCCTTCGCCGCGCAGTATCTCGCCGTCGAAAAAGAATTGGGCCTCGATCGCGATAAAGTGAACGTGAATGGCGGGGCGATCGCGCTGGGGCATCCGTTGGGCGCGACCGGAACTCGGCTGGTGATCACTTTGCTTTATGAGTTGCGGCGGCGGAAAAAGAAGTATGGGCTCGCTACAGCTTGCATCGGCGGCGGTCAGGGCATCGCGATGATTGTCGAGAGCATGAATTAATTCGGGGCCACGGATTTGCACGGATTCACACGGATGAAGCGCAAAACCTAAATTCTTTGATCTCAGCATTTTGATCCGTGAAAATCCGTGTGATCCGTGGCTGATTATTCTTGGAGTCTTATGGAAATTAAGAAAGTAGGCGTACTCGGTTGTGGCCTTATGGGTTCCGGCATCGCACAAGTTTGCGCGACGGCCGGATTCGACGTAACTGTCCTCGAAGTCGAGCAAAAATATCTCGACAAAGGTTTCGCCGGGATCGAGAAGTCCCTGGCGAAGTTTGCCGAGCGCCCGGTCGAGAAAGGCGGAATCACGGCGGAGCAGAAAGACGCGATCCGCGCGCGGCTCAAGGGCACCACCAACAAGGCGGACCTGGCCGATTGCGACATCGTGATTGAGGCCATCATCGAGGATGTCGACGAGAAGAAGAAGATGTATGCATCGCTCGACGGCATCGTCAAGAAAGACGCGATCTTTGCTTCGAACACGTCTTCGATTTCGGTGACCGAGCTTTTGACTTCGGTGAAGCGGCCGGAGCGGTTTATCGGGCTGCACTTTTTTAATCCCGTGCCGCTGATGAAGTTGGTCGAGGTGGTGCGTACGATCGCCACCGCCGACGACGTTTACCAAACCGCTTACGAGTTCGGAAAAAGGCTGGGCAAAGTTCCGGTGCGCACTTCAGATAAGACCGGTTTCATCGTCAACCGGCTGCTGGTGCCTTACTTGCTCGATGCAATTCGCGCGTACGAAGAGGGCGTGGGCTCGATTGAAGACATCGATAACGCGATGAAGCTTGGCTGCGGCTATCCGATGGGGCCGTTTACTTTGCTCGATTTCGTGGGCCTCGATACCACTTACTACATTACTCATGTGATGTTTGATGAGTTCAAGGAGCGGCGCTTCGCTTCGCCTCCGCTGCTGAAGCGGCTGGTGATGGCGGGTTGGTACGGGAAGAAAACTGGCAAAGGGTTCTACGATTATTCGGACCCGAACAGTCCGAAGGCGAATAAACTGTAGCATCGACCTTGCGGGTGGAAACGGGCTAAGATCGAATCTGTTCAGATCGAGTTAGCCAAGATCCAATCAAAATGTTCAAACGCAGAAAAACCGATCGGATGCCGGATGGTGCTAGCCCGCAGGATGTGGCGGCTTATCGGCGCGCGTGGCACAGCTACGTGGCTCGGCGAAATCTGGTGGTGGTGCTCTTCCTCAGTTTCATTTTTCTGGGATTCATGATCGGGAAACTGAAGCTGGGAGAGCCTGCTGACTTCGCAATCTTGCTGGGCTGGATCGGAGTTTACCTGGCCGGCGGATGGTGGCTGACTGAGTGGCGGTGTCCGCGATGTGGCAAGGTGTTCGGTCACCGCCTGTGGACGCAGCGTTGCATCAGTTGCGATCTGAGCAAGGATGAAGTGGCGACGATGGCGCGAGGCAAATAACATCCTTGGCCACGGATTTGCACGGATCACACGGATTTAGAATCTTTACCAATAGAGCCTCGACTGCAAAATTCCAGCGCCGGCACGATGCATTAGGTTCTTCGCTTCACTCAGAATGACAACGCTTTTTCTTCGCACAACGTTTTTGAAATCCGTGTTGATCCGTGTGAATTTGTGGCAGGTTTAATCTTATGAACTTCGAAAACATACTTCTGGAAAAGAAAAACTCGATTGCCTACGTCACCGTGAACCGCCCCAAGGTTCTGAACGCTCTGAACATGGCTACCATGGAGGATCTGCGGGCGGCGTTCCATGACATAAAGAATGATTCTTCGATTCGCGTCGTCATTTTTACCGGCGCGGGCGAAAAGGCTTTCATTGCCGGCGCGGACATCAGCGAGCTTGCCAAGCACGACGCGGTTACGGGCAAGGAATACACGCATCGCGGCCAGAACGTTCTCGATCTCATCGAGAATCTTGGCAAGCCGGTGATTGCCTGCATCAATGGATTTGCGCTCGGCGGCGGATGCGAAATTGCCATGGCCTGCACCATGCGCCTCGCCAGCGAGAATGCGAAGCTCGGGCAGCCGGAGGTGAAGCTGGGAATTATCCCGGGCTATGGCGGCACGCAGCGCCTGCCGCGGCTGGTGGGCAAAGGCATTGCGATGCAGATGGTGCTCGCGGGCGAAATGATTACGGCGCAGGAAGCGCATCGCATCGGTTTGGTGAATGAAGTTACCGTGTCAGCGGAGTTAATTCCGCGCGCGGAGGCGATTGCGTCGAAGATCATCGCGAATGCTCCGCTGGCCGTGCAGTATGCGATGGAAGCAGTGAACAAGGGCATGGAGATGACTTTGAGCGAGGGCTTGTATCTCGAGGCTGTTCTGTTCGGTGTCGCTTGCGCGACTGAAGATAAGAAGGAAGGGACCACGGCATTTCTGGAAAAGCGGGCCGCGGCGTTCAAGGGCAAGTAAATTCTTCGCCACGGATCCTCACGGATCTGCACGGATTAAGAACGAATCCACCACGGAGACACTGAGTCACGCAGAAAAAAAACAACAAGGATTTCTTGGTCGAGCCCCTTCCCGAGCCCATTGTGCCTGCTCTCGAGGGAAGTCTAAACGCTGCGGGCAAGCGTTTCGCCATCGTGGTTTCGCGCTTCAACGCTTTCATTACCGAGAGGCTATTGCTAAGTGCGATCGACGGACTGGTACGCTCCGGCGCCGAAAAAAAGAATATCGATCTGGTACGAGTTCCGGGAGCATTTGAAATTCCTCTCGCGGCACGGAAGTTAGCCGAGACTAAGAAATATGACGCGATTATCTGCATCGGCTGTTTGTTGCGCGGCGACACTGCGCACTACGACGTAATCGTCAACGAAGTGACGCGCGGAATCGGGCAGTCGGCGCAGGAGACAGGCATCCCGCATAGTTTCGGCGTGCTCACTTGCGAAACATTAGAGCAGGCCATCGACCGCGCCGGCCTGAAGATGGGTAACAAAGGATTCGAAGCGGCGCTGGCGGCGGTGGAGATGGCGTCGTTGAAGGAAGCTATCAGCTCTCAGCCACCAGCTGTCAGCAAAACCAGCATTCCTCGCTCCGCGAGGAATGACAAACTTTCCGCTCACAATGACGAAGCAACCGCCCGGAATGACAAACCCAATAAGAAGCCACAAGCCTCGAAAGCCAAGCGCAAATAAACCCTCCCTGCAGTAAACTGGCAACTGGAAGCTGGCAACTGTCCCTATGGGTACACGGCGAAAATCCCGCGAACTGGTTCTGCAGATGCTTTTCCAGGCAGACATGGGCAAGCAGACCCTCGACCAGGTGCGCCATACATTTTGGGCCGAGCACGGCGGCGCCAGCGCCGAGGTACGTGGGTTCGCGGACGACTTATTTCGCGTGGCGACCGACCGTGGTGCAGAAATCGACAAACTGATTGAGGGCCACGCCGAACACTGGCGCATGGATCGCATGGCCGCCGTCGATCGCAACCTGCTGCGCGCCGGAGTCGCCGAGTTTCTCGGCTATCCCGAGACGCCGCGCGCCGTTGTGATCAACGAAGCGCTTGAAATCGCGCGCAAGTTCTCCAGCCTCGAATCAGTTCAGTTCGTGAATGGAGTGCTCGATAGCGTAGCGAAAGACCTGGGAAAGTCAGCGTAACGCTCTCTCCAAACTCGGAAACAGTTCGTTGTAGGAAGATCGTGGAGGGACGGGCGCCTCGCCCGTTCAGGCCGCAGCGAAGCCCGGCCGCATGCAGCCCGCTTTAGCGCTCGCCTTTTCCTCGTCCCTACGGTTTCACGACCAACAGGTTCAGATTGCAGTTCTGTCCCGTGAAGCAAAAATTGTTGGTGGAGTTTGGCAGCGGAACAAAGGACGTCTGGTAGAGGTCAACGCCCAAGTTTGTGTTGAGTTGGTGGAGCAGTCCATCCGAGCCAGCCACGTAGATCAGCGTGCCATCCACGGTCATATCTGCAGCCACCGGGCTCGCGTCATTGATCAGTCCAATTTTGGCCGACACAGCGCCCGTGCTGAAGTCGTAGACCAGCACTCCTAAATCGCTGGTGACGATGTAAGCCCGGCTGGTATCAGGCGACAGGAAAAAATTGATGGGGTTGAAAGTGCCCTGATTGAGATTGATATGCACCGGCGGAAACGGAGCGTTCGCCGTGGTCTGCCCCAGCGTGACTTGCTGCGGGCACAGCGCGGTCAGTGCAGGCTGCGAAGAAGTAGTGGCGATGACGTCGATGCCCGTGTTATCCAGGCCAAAGAAAAAATCCAGCCCAGCGGTCTGCAGCTGCGGAAGGGACGTGTTGCCAAATGGCGTGTTCAGAGGAATGTTTCCCGCAGGGACCATCTTCAGGAACGTCGGCGGACCGGGCAGTTGCGTGGCTGCCAGTGCAGGGGTCACCACTGAACTGTCGCAGGTGTTGTAGATGGCAAGAGTGCCAGGGGCGCTTCCACCGGAGAATAAAGCAAATGACCCGGTAGAGTTGAAAGCAATCGAATTGGCGGGCGCAGGCAAGGCAACGCCCGGCTGCAAAGTTTGCAGCGGGGAATAAATGTACAAGGTGTTGCCGCCATCGCCGAGAATAAAAGCTTTCAACCCGTCGGGCGAAACCGCCGCCGCGATTGCACTATTAATGTTCAACGCCGTAGTGGTGGAAGGGCCCGTAGTGACCACATACACCTGATTGGGAGTAGACACCGTATCGGAGAAGACGACGACATGGCCACTCAGTGCGACCGCCAGAACCTTGCCGGTCACCACTCCTCGAGGCGTACCCGGAGCGGCGAGGGAGCTATATGGGTTGGAACCTCCTCCAGTCAGGCCGCCCGGGTTGACGACCACAGCGCCGGTTTCGCTGCCCATGAAAGCCGTGTCTCCGGCCGGGTCAAAGAGCAGGGAATTAGGCTGAGTGGGAATTTCACTCGCACTACCCGGCAGGTTGGTAGTGGTGGGGACGCTATATAGAGCAACCGCGCATAGCGGATCGCTGTAACAATCCTGGCTGCTTACTAACACGCTGGAGGCGAGAGGATTGCCGGTGACCAATCCCGAAATAGCAGTGACAGGATAGACCGGCTGCGGGATGTAAGGCGCCGCGAGATTCGCCGGATTCAGCGGGAAACCCACGTTGCAAGTTGGCGGCGTGCAGGATGCCGAGATGGTAGCCACTCCCGGCTGGGGAGATGATACCGCGCAGGTTGTGCCGCTGCAGGCTGTGCTGGTGCCCGGTGCGAGCGCCGCCGGTTCCGATGAAATCCATGTGAGCGGAGGCTTCGGCACAATGCAACCTTGCACATCCACCGCAGTGGCGAGCAGCGTCTCAGAGGTTCCTTTGCTCACCACAAAATTTGTCTCGTTGGAGTATTGGCCGTTCACGCTGAGCTGCATCGCGATGCACCGCACCGGGCAAGTCTCGAAGTAATACGGTTGGCTGTAGACTCCCGAGGTTGATGCGATCAAGCCAGTCTGTCCCGGCGTGGTGCCAGGGGCTGCAGAGGCTTGGTTGGTAGCGACGTTGAAAGTGGGGTTCACGATGGGCGTGACCGTGGCGACGCCGGCCGTGGCTTGGGTCCAGGTAAACGGCCCCACTGAGGCGGTCACATCCGTGCCCTGGCTGTAGGCCGTTGCTTGCAGCGTCTCGACCTGATTCTGCGAAAGGCAAGTATTGGCCGCCTTTCCGTTGAACGGAAGATTGCAGGCCGGCGGCAGGGCTTGCTGAGTAGGGCACGCGGGCGGCGGCGAGTTCACCGGAGGAATCACGGTGATCTGAATGTTGTCGATCGGTCCATGAATAAAAAAGTAAGTGGGTGCGCTGGTCTCGCCCAGAGCTGAGGCAGTCACCTCAACCAAGCCGACATTGCCGGGTGTGCAGATCGTGTACGCAGGGGCATTCCATGTCCCGGCGCAGGCAAATCCATTCGGAGCAATATCGAGCACGCCAGCAGGACTGCCCGGAATTATTGAATACGTAAATGTCGGCCGGATGCCGGTATTCGAGCTGTTCTGCGCGCTGGCAGTCAATCCTAAGGTCGTACCCACCTGCATGGAATAACTGGGACTGGGATTCAGCGTAATTTTCGCCGGAAATGGTGAGGGCCCGGCAGGCTTGTGGCCGCCGCAGCCGGGTAAGAACGTGAATGACAGTAATAGTAAGAAGATGGCGCCGACCAGCCGCGTACACCTACCGAAACGCAAACTACCCATGCACCCTCTCGTCGCCTCACATGATTCCTGATGGGCGAACCCTTGAATAGAATGGAAAACTGTTAGTGTAGAGGCTGGAGACAGATTCAGCAAGCGGCCCGCACGCAAACCGAGTGGCGTTTGAATTATTCTCCCGCGATGCCGTCATCCCGAAACGCGGCGCACTTCAGCCGCGCAAGGGATCTCCGACAGATACGCACGTAGGCCAAGAAATTCAAATCGTTCCACCCACCGTGTGAACGCAATTAAACGCTCCGCGACAGCAGCCTGACTACATCTCTCCAGTTATGAAGAGTGGGATGCAAAAGTAGTGGCGCAGTTTGGATCGAGTGCCACAATAATGATTGGCCCTGAGATTGGTTCCTCGGTCAAGGGTGCCGTTCCAGTCTCATGTGCCACAGCCTCAGCATCCTGTAGGGCATCTAGCTCTTAACTGCATTACAGGAAAAGCCGATTCTCCGCCGACGCCAAGAACAACGAGCAGCAGCGTGAAGAATGCAATTGTCCAAAGAACCCCCAACTGCGTCCTTGCCCACTCTGTCCCCCAATATCGGCAAGCGCGTGCGTCCCGATAAGAAGGCATTCCTGTGGACTTGCCCAAGCGTCTTGCGAATCGCGTGCAACTCACGCCTGACGGATTGAACCATTAAACCGCGATCGTTCCTGAATGCTTCGAACGGATTGCGACTTCGCACAGCTGACGAAGAATGTTAGGCGACTACGGGCAGTTCGATACTTCCGATGCGAGGTGCTCCCAACCACGCATCTCGGGTTTATATCCAAAGTCCGACAAGGCGACCCCGATCCTGACCACATTTCTACCAGCTTCGTAGAGCCTCAGAACCTGACGGTGCGAATGGCGATGCGACGATTCACGCGGCTCACCAATGCGTTCAGCAAGAAAGAGTCTCACCTGAAAGCCGGTGTAGCGTTGCATTTCGCGCACTATAATTTTTGCCGAGTCCATTCGAGGTCTGCGCGTCACGCCAGCGATGCAATCTGGCATCGCTGGCCACGTTTGGAGCATCCAACAACTCCTAAACGAAGCGTAGAAAACGCGAAAGTGTAACAATAATTGGGCAACCCCCTTATTTTCATTGACTTCCGTGTTTTCCACAAGTATCGTTGTGGTGCGAAGTGTGCTTTTGGGGTTCCACAGGTGGAACATTTATTAGCACTTTCGTGCAGCCCTTCGTTCATTTGTCCTTGTGAGTAGGGCCGTCTCGCAGGGAGTATGGACTATAAGAACAGGCTTGGAGCGGTAATGACCGAGGGCACACCAACCAGCATCAAGTTCTTTTACGAAAAAGGGAAGTATTTCAGGGTAGCCCATGTAGACGGCGCAATCGGTGGATTGACGCCGACGCGGGACATTTTCGTGTCGCTTTACAGTCAACGCACGGCGCTTCCCCAAGTTGTCGAACAAAATATTGCGCCGGATGGCAACCTCGGGGCTGTAGTTGATACGGTTGGCAAGCGAGGCATTTTCCGCGAAATGGAGATTGGCATAGTAATAACACCCGAGGTTGCGGACGAACTCGCAGCCTTTTTGAAGCAACACGCAAGGGCTGCGCGGGAAACCGAACCGAAGGATCGTTCGCGTGTGGAGAAAATTCAATGAGCCAGAACAGTATGATGGCTGAGAGTCACGGCAGCGTAATGGCAGAATCATCCGTCGAGAAACTGACCATTCCCTTTCCGGCTGAAATTATGCGCGTGTTCAAGGAACTGGAGCGCATCGAAAGGGAGGCTAAGGCACCTTCCGCTCGCAATATGCCATCACTCGAAACTATCGAGTGGGCGATGGAAGTATTGCTTCGCGTTGTCCCGAGCAGCTATCTGCTCGGCTCCGAGATAAATGCCTTTCAAGCCGAAATCCACGTCTCATGGGAAAACGGGCAGTCCGGCAAAAGCGTGGTAGCGTTCTTGCAGAAGCGGCCCGAACTCAAGATTTATCACGAGCAAGTTGTCAACGGCGAAGTTGTTGAACACACCGTAGTAACTACGGAAGATGTCGGAGACCTGTCGGCGCGACTGAGGTGGTTTTTTCGCCCCGCCGCTGACTAAATGGCAACAACACCGCGCATCTCCTCTCAACTCGGCGAGCGTATCGACGACGATATAGATTTATATCGAGCGTTCGCCGAGAAAAATTTCCGCGAGCGTAAGACAAACCCTCCGCACACTGTTCGCTATTGGGCGTATCTCCTGAGGGATGAAGACGCCGCTGATGGCCTCTCAGTAGGACGCACTCCTAAAGCAGCAGTGAAATTCTTGAGCAGGAACTACGGATATGGCTCTATCCGGCTCCGTGATATAACCTCGCTGTCCAATGATGGCCTCCATATAAGACTGGACGCATCCGACCCAGAACATGCGTTTGTCTGCAACCTGCCTTTGCTTACCATTTCAAACGAACAGAGGGATGCTGCTATGCGAATTGCGAAAGGAGTTGGCGCGCCGATCTAAGGTGATTACGTGCAATCCGGTATCTTTCCCCGATAAATCCTAGCAACGGCACTATTAGGACACTACTTCGCAAAAAAGATGGGGTTGACGATGTTTCCACTCACTTGCTATATTTGTAAGGTTCCGCGAGTCAATCCAGGCTTGGTGTGTGCCGTGAGTCCCGCAAAGTTGTGCGGGAACTTCTGGTAGAGCTTTTGAGAAATACGTTTTCGGAGAAGTAACAAGCATTCGAGTTCCGGAAACTTTCCTCGCTGAAACGTTCCTGCGCTGCCTTTCGCCCTATCACGAGGGCTGCTCGAGCGCCTGAAGTTAAGACGCGACAGCGGTCTGCGAGAGGATATGCAGGACAGAGCTGGCGATACGGAGCGCCCCCGAGTTTTGCCGGGCGCCACCGTCGGCAGCATAAATCTAGAGTTGGTACCCAAGAATCTCTCTCCGTGATTCGTGTGCGGTGAGAAGCATGGCTGGCTGAATTTGGCCTGCCAGCCCGGAGTATGAAGTGAACTCCGGGAAAGCTGCTAGCGCTGCGCTCTGCCCGCTTGTTTGTCGGGTTGAGCACAATGCGGCGCGCGGCTGGGGTGAGCAGTTTTTCAAGAGAGCGATTTAAGGAGCGGCAAAGAGTGCCTACTTTTAATCAATTGGTGGCGAAAGGCCGGAAGCGTCCGCGGTATAAGACGGCGAGTCCTGCCCTGCAGGGCTGTCCGCAGAAGCGCGGAGTTTGCACCCGCGTGTACACGCAGACGCCGAAGAAGCCGAACTCGGCGCTGCGAAAAGTGGCGCGCGTGCGCTTGACCAATGGGATTGAGGTTACAACCTACATCCCCGGCGTCGGTCACAATCTGCAGGAGCACTCGATTGTCCTGATCCGCGGCGGCCGCGTGAAGGATCTGCCCGGCGTGCGCTATCACGTGATTCGCGGCACGCTCGATGCAGTCGGCGTAGCCGGACGCCAGCAGGGAAGATCGAAGTACGGCGCAAAGCGCGCCAAAAAAGGCGGAGACAAGAAGTAGCCGGAAGTCAGAAGGTCTAGCTAAGAGCTAGGAGCTAAAAGCTGAATGCCACGTAAAGGACATATCGCAAAACGCACCGTGCCAAACGACGCCGTATACGGCTCGAATTTGGTGACGAAGTTTATCAACTCGATGATGTGGCAGGGCAAGCGCTCCACCGCCGAGGGCATTTTTTATGAAGCTCTCACCAAGGTGCAGGAAAAAGGCGGCGACGAAGCGTTGAAGCTGTTCACGAAAGCGGTCGAGAACGCGAAGCCGCTGCTCGAAGTAAAGACGCGTCGCGTCGGCGGAGCGAACTATCAGGTGCCGGTGGAAGTGAATGCCGATCGCCGCACCTCGCTAGCAATCCGCTGGCTGCTGCAGTACGCGCGCAGCCGCGCCGAGCGAGGCATGGTCGACAAGTTGAGCAACGAATTGCTGGACGCCGCCAACGGCAAAGGCGCGGCCATCAAGAAGAAAGAAGACGTACACCGCATGGCGGAAGCCAACAAAGCCTTCGCGCACTATCGGTGGTAAAGAAGTGAACAGGTTCTTCGCGGTAGAAAACACCGCGCAGGATAAAGAGTTTTAACTGATAGCTGATAGCTGAAGGCTGAAAGCTGACAGCTGATTTCAGAGCCCAGAAAGAGTTAAGCGTCGTGCCTAGAACAGTCCCATTAGAACGCTGCAGGAACATCGGCATCATGGCCCACATCGATGCCGGTAAGACCACTACGACGGAGCGCATCCTGTTCTACACAGGCAAGACGCACCGCATCGGAGAGGTGCACGAAGGCACTGCCACCATGGACTGGATGGAGCAGGAGCAGGAGCGCGGCATCACCATCACCTCCGCCGCCACGACCTGCACCTGGCGCGACATTCGCATCAACATTATCGATACCCCCGGCCACGTCGATTTCACCGCCGAAGTCGAGCGTTCCCTCCGCGTGCTCGACGGCGCAGTCGCGGTCTTCGACGCCGTCCATGGCGTGCAGCCGCAATCTGAAAAAGTCTGGCGCCAGGCCGACAAATACGGCGTCCCGAGAATTTGCTTCATCAACAAGATCGACAAGATGGGCGCTGATTTCGAGCATGCCGTCGATACCATCCGCAAGCGCCTCAGCGCCAAGCCCGTCGCCATTCAGATTCCCATTGGACAGGAAGCCAAGTTTGTCGGCGTCGTCGACCTGATCGCCATGAAGGCGATTGTGTGGAACGACGAAACCATGGGTGCGGAATACGAAGTCCAGGAAATTCCCGAGAACCTCAAGAAAAAAGCGGAAGCCTTCCACGCGCAACTCGTCGAGACCGTCGCCGAAAACGACGACGAAATTCTGCACAAGTTTCTCGAAGGCGAAGAAATTACCGCCGCCGAATTGAAGGCGTCGCTGCGCAAATCCACCATCGGACTGAAAGTATTTCCAGTAGTCGTCGGCACGTCGTTCAAGAACAAAGGTGTGCAGCCGCTGCTCGATGCCGTGGTCGATTACCTGCCGTCGCCGCTCGATGTGCCGGAGACGCACGGCATTAATCCCGACAACGGCGAGAAAATTTTCCGCCATGCCGACGACAAAGAGCCGTTCTCCGCGCTGGCTTTCAAGATCATGGCCGATCCGTTCGTCGGCCAGCTCACTTTCATTCGCGTTTACTCCGGACAATTGAAGACCGGCGACTCCGTGCTTAACGTCCGCACCACCCGTGGCGAGCGCATTGGCCGCCTGCTCAAGATGCATGCCAACAAGCGCGAAGAGATCAGCGAAATTCTCGCGGGCGATATCTGCGCGGCCGTTGGACTGAAGAACGTTTCCACCGGCGACACCATTTGCAGCGAGGAGCATCCCATCGCGCTTGAGTCGATCACCTTCGCGGTCCCGGTAATCTCGGTCGCGGTCGAACCGAAGACCAAGGCCGACCAGGAAAAGATGGGCATGGCGCTGGCCAAGCTGGCGCAGGAAGATCCCACCTTCAAAGTTCACACCGATCCCGATAGCGGCCAGACCATCATCAGCGGCATGGGCGAATTGCACCTTGAAATCATCGTCGACCGCATGATGCGCGAATACAAGGTCGAGGCCAACGTCGGCAAGCCGCAGGTGGCGTATCGCGAAACCATTCGCAAGCACGCCCAAGCGGAAGGCAAATACATTCGCCAGACCGGCGGCAAAGGCCAGTACGGGCACGCCAAGATTTATCTCGACCCGCAACCGCCGGGCCTCGGCTACGAGTTCGTCAATGACATTACGGGCGGCTCGGTGCCGAAAGAATTCATCAAGCCCATCGATCAGGGCATTCGCGAGGCGCTCGAAGGCGGCATTCTCGCCGGCTATCCGATGGTCGATGTTAAGGCTACGCTTTACGACGGCAGCTATCACGATGTCGATTCGAACGAAATGGCGTTCAAGATTGCCGGATCGATGGCGTTCAAGGAAGCTGCGCGCAAAGCCTCGCCGGTATTGCTCGAGCCGGTGATGGCCGTCGAAGTCGTGACGCCGGAAGATTACGCCGGAGTAATCATGGGCGACCTGAGTTCGCGCCGCGGGCGCATTGAAGGCATGGAACATCGCGCCGGTTCGCAGGTGATCAAGGCAATCGTTCCGCTGGCGGAAATGTTTGGATACGCGACCCACATGCGCTCCTCGACGCAGGGCCGCGCGGAATATTCAATGCACTTCGCGCGCTACGAGGAGGCTCCGCGATCCGTCGCGGAGGAAATCATCGCTAAGGTGCAAGGGACGGCGAAGTGATTAAAGGTTGCCTATGCCAGTAATTCGCTCGGATGCCGGTGTAGTAATTGCTTGGAGCGGTATTCAAGCCGGGCCTATCCAGGAATACGAGCCGATAGGCGCGGAGTCACCCTGGGTTCGGTACGAGGCCGAGGTAGGGATTGGGAACCCAGAGACGGCTAAGGTTATTGTTCGTGTGCCGAAGACTTGGCGAGGACAAGCTCCCGGAATTTGGTCAGTTGATGCTGCTGAGAGACAGGCGGTTAACGAATTCATTGAGGGATATCTCAAGGCGGATAAAAAGCCTTTAGAGACTGGTACCACGAATTACTTCAACATGTCTGATGAGCAGATGCTGGAGAGCTGTAGAAAATAGAGGGAACGGAAATGGCGAAAGAAAAATTTGATCGGAATAAGCCGCACTGCAACGTAGGGACGATTGGTCACATTGACCATGGCAAGACCACGTTGACGGCGGCTATCACCAAGGTTTTGTCGAAGCATAATCCGAAGAATACGTTCCGGTCTTTCGACAGCATTGATAACGCTCCGGAAGAAAAGGCGCGCGGCATCACCATCGCGACGGCGCACGTCGAGTATGAGACGGCGAACCGGCACTATGCGCACGTCGACTGCCCGGGCCACGCCGACTACATCAAGAACATGATCACGGGCGCGGCGCAGATGGATGGCGGCATTCTCGTGGTCGCCGCCACGGACGGTCCCATGCCGCAGACGCGCGAGCACGTACTGCTGGCCCGCCAAGTCGGCGTGCCGTATCTCGTCGTGGCGTTGAATAAAGTGGACGCGGTCGACGATCCCGAGTTGCTCGAACTCGTCGAGCTCGAAGTGCGCGAGTTGCTGAAGTCGTACAAGTTCCCGGGCGACGATGTTCCCGTGGTGCGGGTTTCGGCGCTGGGCGCGCTGAACGGGGAAGCCAAAGCGGAAGCCCAGGTCGACGAGTTGATGGCGGCAGTGGATAAATATATTCCGCAGCCGGCGCGCGAGCTCGACAAGCCGTTTCTGATGCCGATCGAAGATATCTTCTCGATTCAGGGCCGCGGCACCGTCGTCACCGGACGTATCGAGCGTGGCAAGGTGAAGGTCGGCGAAGAAGTGGAAATCGTCGGCTTCCGCGACACGCGCAAAACGGTTGTCACCGGCGTCGAAATGTTCAAGAAGCAGCTCGACGAAGGTCTGGCGGGCGACAACGCAGGACTCTTGCTGCGCGGCATCGCGAAAGAAGATGTCGAGCGCGGCATGGTGCTCGCCAAGACAGGATCGATCACGCCGCACACCAAGTTCAAGGCCGAAGTCTACATCCTGACCAAAGAAGAAGGTGGGAGACATACGCCGTTCTTCAAAGGATACCGTCCGCAATTCTATCTGCGAACGACCGACGTCACGGGAGTTGCAGAACTACCCGCTGGCACCGAAATGGTGATGCCCGGCGACAACGTCAGCCTGGTAATCGAACTGATCACGCCGGTAGCCATGGAAAAGGGCCTGCGCTTCGCCATCCGCGAAGGCGGCCACACCGTAGGCGCCGGAACGATTTCGGAGATTATTCAGTAAGGATTGTGGAGCCGCGGACGCCCTCGTCCGCGGTTGCATGCAGCATCAATAAGGCTCGCGGACGAAGGCGTCCGCGGCTCCATGAGCAGTGGCGGCTTGCACCCTGCCGCAAGTTCTTTCCTCCCGAAGATATCGGGAGGGGTAAAGAGAGTGAAACGTGATTGGAAAAGAAAGAATTCGCATCCGGCTCAAGGCGTACGACTATCGCATCCTGGATCAGTCGACCGGAGAAATCGTTGAAACCGCGCGGCGCACTGGTGCGCAGATCGCGGGACCGATTCCACTGCCCACGATGAAGAACAAATACTGCGTGCTGCGTTCGCCGCACGTAGACAAAAAATCGCGGGAGCAGTTTGAAATCCGCACCCACAAGCGCCTGCTCGATATTCTCGAGCCGACGCAGCAGACGGTCGACGCGCTGATGAAGCTCGATCTGCCCGCAGGCGTGGACGTGGAGATCAAGGCATTCGGCAAGGAACATAAGTAGGAAGCGCTTCGGCAAGCAGGAAGCACTAAGGCGGGTAGAAGCGCTTAGGCAAGCAGGAAGCGCTTGTGAAGCCCCGGAGGGGCGGGCCGATATTAGCCCAGCGCTTCAGCGCTGGGTGAGGAAATAAGTTAGGAACAAAGTCCCGTAGGGACGACATAAAAGGCAAAAAGCCTGCCAGCCAATAGCGAAAGCCAAGCTGGATGGAGACAAAGATGGCAACGCGAGTTACAGGCATTCTCGGCAAAAAGGTCGGCATGACGCAACTGTTTGACTCGAAGGGCGACGTGCGCCCGGTCACGGTGCTGCAGGCTGGACCTTGCGTCATCACGCAGCACAAGTCGGCGACGCGCGATGGTTACGAGGCGGCGCAAATCGGCCTTGTCGAATTCGTGAAAGAGTCGCGGCTGACCAAGCCCGCGCGCGGACACCTGGCGAAGAATAATCTTCCTCCGGTGAAGTTCATGCGCGAAGTGCCGCTTGAAACCGATGGTGGCGCAGACAGCGAAGTCACGGTAAAGATCGGCGACCGGGTGCTGGTCGAGATTTTTGAAGGCGAAAGGTTTGTCGATATCGTCGGAGTGAGCAAAGGCAAAGGTTTCCAGGGAGTCGTCAAGCGGCATCATTTCGCCGGTGGTCCCAAGTCGCATGGATCGATGTTTCAAATTACCGGTTCGATCGGCTCCTCCGCATTTCCTTCGCGCGTATTTAAAGGAATGCGCATGTCGGGACACATGGGCCATGCCCGCGTGACCCAGCGCAACTTGCGGGTTTTGGGTGTAGATAAAGACGAAAATCTGCTGGTGGTCGAAGGCAGCGTTCCGGGGCCGCAGGGCGGATATCTGGTCATCATGAAGGCAAAGAAGCCGCCAAGAGAGCGTCGTGGATTTGCGGGTTCGGCTACGGTCGATCCGTTGAAGGCGGCGAAGAGAGCAGCGAAGAAGGCGTAGCAGTACCAAGTACCGAGTACCGAGAAGCTATATGGCAACGATTGATATTCACGATTTGAGCGGCGCCAAGGTCGGGACATTTGACCTTGTAGACGAAATCTTCGGCGCGGTGAATGAAGATCTGATCTGGGAGGCGGTGAAACACTACCGCGCCGGGCAGCATCGCGGCACGCATGCCACCAAGGCTCGCTGGCAGGTTTCCGGTTCGGGCAAAAAACTGTGGAAGCAGAAGGGCACCGGACGCGCGCGTATCGGCTCGATCCGTTCTCCACTCTGGCGTCACGGAGCGACCGTACACGGCCCCACGCCGCGGTCTTATGACTACGCGTTTCCGCGCAAAAAACTTCTGGGCGCGCTGCGTTCTGCGCTGGCCGCGAAGTTTGCCGACGGCAAGCTGACCATCGTCAATGCGTTCGACTTGAAAGACGCGAAGACGAAGGCGTTCCGCGCTGCGCTCGATGCCCTGAAAGTCGAGAAGACGGTGCTGATCGTCGACGTTCCGAACTCCGGCAATAACAACCTCGCGTTAAGCTCGCGGAATATCAAAGGGTTGGAACTGGTTCCGGGTAATGAGGTTCATCCTTATCACCTGCTGAAATACGATCGCGTGATTTTCTCGCATCCCGCGATCGAGAAATTGCAGCTTACGTTGAAAGATACTTTGCCCAAGAGTCACCGCAAGGCCAAAGAAGAAGAAGAGGGCGCAAAGAAGGCGTCGGCTTCTCCGCGAAAGCGTGTACGGCATGAAAAAGCGGCGGAGGTGGCGTAAGCCGAATCAAATATGAAATCCGCATATCAGATTATTCGACGTCCGGTAATCACGGAAAAGGGTTTAGCAATCAAGGAAAACCAGAACACCCTGGTATTCCAGGTCGCTCCAAAGGCGACGAAGACCGAAATCAAGCAGGCAGTGCAAACGATTTTCAAGGTGAAAGTATTTTCCGTGCGAACGGCCACCTATCCGGGAAAAGAGCGCCGCCGCGGAAAATTCGCCGGCTACCGCCCCGACTGGAAAAAGGCGTATGTAAGGCTGCGGGCCGGCGAAAAAATGCCGGAGTACGCACAGAATCTGTAAGACAGCTATCAGCTCTCAGCCGTCAGCTATCAGTAAAGGCGACGGCGTGAAGCTGAGAGCTGACAGCTGAAAGCTGAGAGCTTCATTATGGCGATCAAAACATACCGACCCACTACGCAAACGTTGCGCTATCGCACCACGATCGTCAACGACGACATCACGACGCGGCATCCGCATAAGCCGCTGCTTGAAGCCAAGCCCCGCACCGGCGGACGCCGCAACTCGGGCGACATGACGATGCGCTTTATCGGCGGCGGCCACAAGCGCAAGCTGCGCATCATCGATTTCAAGCGTGACAAGACTGGGATCCCCGCGACCGTGATCAGCATCGAATACGATCCCAACCGTTCGCCGCGCATCGCGCTGCTCGCCTACGCCGACGGCGAAAAGCGTTACATCCTTCAGCCCGAAGGTTTGAAGGTAGGCCAAAAAGTTATCAGCGGACCCGAAGCGGATATTCTAGTCGGCAACGCGCTGCCGCTGCGCAATATTCCCCCCGGCACGCAGATTCACAATCTGGAACTGAAACCCGGCAAAGGCGGACAGATGGTACGCTCCGCCGGCGGCGCAGCGCAGCTAATCGCCAAAGAAGAAGAGTACGCCCTGGTCAAACTACCCTCCGGCGAGACCCGGAAAGTTTCCCAGGACTGCATGGCCACGATAGGCCAGGTAGGAAACCTAGATCACGAGAACATAACTATAGGCAAAGCAGGACGCTCCCGCTGGCTAGGCAAACGCCCGCACAACCGCGGCGTTTCGATGAATCCGGTGGATCATCCGCATGGGGGCGGGGAGGGCAAGACTTCGGGCGGGCGGCATCCGGTTACGCCTTGGGGGCAGCCTACGCGCGGATACAAGACGCGGAATAACAAGCGGACGGATAAGTTTATTGTGAACCGGAGAACGAAGTAGCGCTGCAGATTCCTCTGGTCGCTTTGCGACCTTCGGAATGACAAAGTTTGGTTTGAGGGCGAGATTAATTTATGGCACGTTCAACCAAGAAGGGCGCGTTTGTGGATGGCTTCCTGATGGCGCGGGTGGAAGGCATGAACTCGCGCAACGAGAAGAAAGTATTGCGGACCTGGTCGCGGCGGTCCACCGTGGTTCCCGAGATGGTGGGTCACACCATTGCGGTGCACAACGGCAAAAAATTTATTCCGGTGTACGTCACGGAAAACATGGTGGGGCACAAGCTGGGCGAGTTCAGTTTTACGCGCAACTTCAAGGGCCACAGCATGAGGGCGGCTACGGAAGTGGCGGCGAAGCCGGCGGGCATTCCGGGAGGTCCGGGAGCGATTACTCCTTCGGCCCCTGCGGCACCGAAGGCATAAAAGGGTTTAGGGTCTAGCCCTGAGCTTAACTGGGGTTTAGCTTAACCACGCCTTAAAGGTCGAGAGCGAACGGCTTAGAACAGAGACGAGACTATGGAATTCCGAGCGGAAATGCGTTACTTGCGAGTGTCGCCGCAGAAGGCGCGCCTGGTGCTGGAGTTGATTAAAGGGCGCAAGGTGGAAGAGGCGCGCAACACGCTGCTGTTCACCAAGAAGCGCGTGGCGGCACATGTGGGCAAGCTGCTGCAGTCGGCACTGGACAACGCTAACTTTTTGAGCGCCGAAAAGAATCTGGACGTCGAGCTCGACAACTTGTATGTGAAGAGCGCGATTGCGAACGACGGTCCGCGCATGAAGCGGATTCGTCCAGCACCGCAAGGGCGGGCTTATCGCTATCAGCGGCGCATTGCGCATATCACGCTGGTGCTGGCGGAGCGCGGGAATGGCGCTCATGTTTCTGGCGAGGCTCGGACTGGTGGTGCGGCTCCGGCTAAGCGGCGCGCGCCTGTGGCTAAGAAGGCTGCGGGGGCGGGCAAGGCTGGGAAGAAGAAGGCGGCTGCGAAGTAGGGATAATCCCCCACTTCTCGCGCAAAGTGCGCGCGAGAAATGGGGCACCCGGGAAAGCAGGTTCCTCACCCGCGCTTTGCGCGAGTTCGGAATGACAAGGTTTTTAAAGTTCGAATGACAAGATTTTCAGGGTTCGGAAGTTTTTGGGTTTTTGAATAAGGTTTGGTTCGATCAGGAGAAGCAATGGGACAAAAAGTCCATCCTTATGGTTTTCGGCTTGGCTATACGAAGCCGTGGAAGTCGCGCTGGTTTGTGGAGCGCGATTACGACAAGCTGCTGTTTGAAGACATCAAGCTGAAGAAGGAACTGAAAGAGAAGCTGAAGTCTGCCGGGGTGAGTTCGATTGAGATCGAGCGTCCGGGCAACAAGCTGCGGATTATCGTGAAGACGGCGCGGCCGGGAATTATTATCGGGCGCAAGGGCGCGGAGATCGACAAGCTGAAAGGCGATTTGCAGAAACGCACGTCGCGGGAAGTGTTTGTCGATATCCAGGAAGTGCACAAGCCGGAACTCGATGCGCAACTGGTCTCGGAAGCGATCGCTCTTCAGCTGGAAAAGCGGGTTGGCTTTCGCCGCGCCATGCGCAAGGCAGTGGATTCGGCGCTGCGCTTTGGCTGCAAGGGAATTAAAGTTCGCGTGAGCGGGCGGTTGAATGGAAACGAAATCGCGCGCTCGGAATGGTACCTGCAGGGACGCCTGCCGCTGCACACTCTGCGGGCTGACATTGAATACGGATTTTCGGAAGCCAGGACCACGTACGGCGTGATTGGCGTGAAGGTCTGGGTGTACAAGGGCGAGATTCTTCCGGCCAAGAAGCGGGAGCAGTCGACGGGCGTGGGAGCGTTTTAGGAGCAGGGGCTAGGGGTCAGTGGTCAGTTAGTTAAAGGGCGCTGCTGATTACGGGTCTTCCGAGAGTTAGAAGCCAGAGATTTGGCTAGGAGCTAGAAGCTAGAAGTTGGGTTAATACGAGCTGACTTATGTTAATGCCAAAGAAGGTGAAGTACCGCAAGCAGCAGCGCGGGCGGATGACTGGGAAGGCCTGGCGCGGCAGCACGCTGGCGTTTGGCGATTTCGGGCTGAAAGTGCTTGAGCCTGGTTGGATCACCGACCGCCAGATTGAAGCGAGCCGCGTGGCCATGACGCGCTTTGTGAAGCGCGGCGGCAAGATTTGGATTCGCGTGTTTCCGGACAAGCCCGTCACGAAGAAGCCGGCTGAAACCCGTATGGGCAAGGGCAAGGGCGCTCCGGATCATTGGGTTGCGGTCGTGCGTCCGGGAAAGATTTTGTTTGAGATGGAAGGCGTTGCGCTGGTGGATGCGACCGAGGCGATGCGGCTGGCTTCGCACAAGCTGCCGCTGCGTACGACTTTGGTCAAGCGCGAAACGGCGCATTAGAAAACCGCTATCAGCTATCAGCTGTCAGCCATCAGGAAGGGCGGCAGCGAGGAAAGCTGAAAGCTGAGAGCTGAAGGCTACTTATGAAGGCAGACAAGGTCAGAAACTTAACCGACGCCGAACTGCAGCATCAGGGGCAGGATTTTGCGGACCAGTTGTTCAAGCTGAAGTTCCAGCTGAACATGGGCCAGACCGAGAGTTTGAAGAAGATTCGCGGGCTGCGCAAAGACATAGCGCGCGTTAAGACAATTTTAGGCGAGCGTTCGCGCTCGGCCGCAACGGAGAAACGCTAATGGCGGAAAGCGCAACCGGGAAATCTGCAACCCCGAAGAACGAGAATGTGCAGGGCCGGCGCAAGGAAGTGGTGGGAGAAGTGGTCGCCAACCGCATGCAGAAGACGATTGTGGTGAAGGTGACGCGCAAGAAGGCGCATCCTTTTTATGGCCGCGTGGTGGCGCGCAACAAAAAGTTTTACGCGCACGACGAGAAGAACGAAGCGCATGTGGGCGATGTGGTGCGGATTGAGGAGACTCGTCCGCTGTCGAAGTTGAAGCGCTGGAAGCTGAAGGACATTGTGCGGAAGACGGCGCTGGTGCCGGAGATTGTGCTGGAGCGGGACGCGAAGTAAGAGTTGGATCCGCCGCCTGCAAAAGCAGGTTCCTCACCCGCGCTTTGCGCGGGTTCGGAATGACAATGTTTGGGGCTTTGCGCGGGTTCGGAATGACAAATTTGGGGCGCACGGCCGGTTCGGAATGACAGTTTGGCGCTTGGCGCCCGGTTCGGAATGACAAGGGGTGGGGCTTAGCGGCTCTATCCCGATAAGGTTTGGGGAGATCGATTATGGCAGTGATGATGCGAAGCATGCTGGAGGTGGCCGACAATTCCGGCGCCCGCAAGCTGCAGATGATTCTGCCGCTTGGGGGTTCGACCGGGCTGAATGCCGGCCTCGGCGACATAATCACGGCGGCGGTGAAGGAATCGTCCCCGGACGGCCAGGTGTCGAAGGGCAAAGTGGTGAAGGCGGTGATCGTGCGCACGCGCAAGGAGCACCGGCGGCGCGACGGAACCTATATCCGCTTTGACCAGAATGCCGCGGTGCTGATTAACGACGCGGGCGAGCCGGTGGGGACGCGCGTTTTCGGTCCGGTGGCGCGGGAGTTGAGAGAGAAGAAGTTTTTGAAGATCGTGAGCCTGGCTCCTGAGGTTATTTAGGGGTCTGGAAATTGAGCGATTTTGCGATCGGGTGATTTTGCGATTGAAGATCAAAGGCTGCAGTCAGATGATTTTCAATTGCTCGATGACTCAATCGCCCAATCGCTAAATAGGGGTTTATGAGAACAGTCAGCACAGAACACAAGCGAGTGGATATCCGCCGCAACGATACCGTGAAGGTGATTACGGGGCGGGACAAGGGCAAGGAAGGACGCGTGCTGCGCGTGTTTCCGAACGACGCCAAGCTTCTGGTCGAGCACGTGATGATGGTGAAGAAGCATGTGCGGCCGAACCCGCAGCGCAATATCAAGGGCGGCATTGCCGAGCAGGAGAGCCGGATTGCCTATTCCAATGTGCAGCTGGTTTGCCCGACCTGCGGGCCGGTGCGCATTGGTCACGAAGTGCGCGGCGACAGAAAAGTCCGGGTGTGCAAGAAGTGCGGAACGACGCTGGATAAATAGCTGTTAGCTCTTAGCCATTAGCTTTTAGCTTGTGGCCCATGATGCAAGCAGCGAGGTGAACATTTAGTCTCACGCAGCGGTAGACGTAAGTAGACGTAAGAAGAGCTAAAGGCTAAGAGCTAATTGCTAAAAGCTTTCTTGCAATCCGACACCGTGAGAGAGAGTTGAAGAGACGCGATGGCTAAAGATAAAGAGAAGAAGGGTTCGAAGGATTCGGGGCAGGAGCAGAAGGCTCCGGCGCAGGCGCATCACAGCGCCAAGGAGCGGCCGCGGCTGCGCTCGAAGTTCGAGAAGGAAGTCGCTCCGGCTTTGCTGAAGGAACTCGATCTGACGAACTCGATGGCGGTTCCGCGCCTGAACAAGATTGTCGTCAACATGGGCATGGGCGAGGCTACGCAGAACTCGAAGATTCTCGATCCCGCGGTGAACGAGTTGGGGCAGATCACCGGCCAGAAGCCGATCGTGACCAAGGCGAAGAAGTCGATTGCGGCCTTCAAGGTGCGCGAGGGGCAGGCGATTGGGACCATGGTGACACTGCGCGGCGACCGCATGTATGAATTTTTCGACCGGCTGGTGAATCTGGTTCTGCCGCGCGTGCGCGACTTCAAGGGAGTTTCGACCAAGTCGTTCGATGGACGCGGCAACTACACGCTCGGGTTGCACGACCAGTTGATCTTCCCGGAGATTTCTTACGAGAAGGTTGACAAGCAGAAGGGCATGAACGTCACGATTGTGACTACGGCAGAGAACGATAACCAGGCGCGCACGCTGTTGAAGCATTTGGGAATGCCGTTCCGGGCGCAGTAGGATTAGGGACTAGGGTTTAGGGATCAGGGATTAGGGTTCAATCAGAAAACTTTTAAGGATTTCATGACTACAGCGAAACGGGTTAAAGACGCGAAGATTGAGAAGAAGTTTGAAATGGCGCGCAATGCCAAGGAGAAGACTCCGAAGTTTTCTACGCGCCGGCATAACCGCTGCAAGCAGTGCGGACGTCCGCGGGCTTATCTGCGGAAGTTTGGACTGTGCCGCTTGTGCTTCCGGCAGCTTGCTTTGCAGGGCGAGATTCCGGGAGTGGCGAAGTCTTCGTGGTAGGTGCGATAGGGAAGCGCGCCGAACGCGCGATTTCGCATTCTCGCAAAGAACGCGAGAATGATCGCGCGGCGCGCCCGGATCCTTCGCGAGACAAAAAGCGTCTCGCTCAGGATGACAAGTAGGATGAGCGTGATCAAGCAGTAACGAGCTGCCGCAGGTTCTCCGCGGAACGCGGAGCGAACGGGTGGCGAGAGGAGAAGCAAACGATGAGGTTGACCGATCCGGTCGCAGACATGCTGACGAGGGTGCGCAACGCGCTGCAGGCGCGGCACCAGAAGGTGGACATTCCGGCTTCGCGGCTGAAGCTCGAGATTGCCCGTATCTTGAAGGAAGAGGGCTACGTCTCGAACTTCAAGGCCACGGAAGAGGAAGGTCACAAGGTCATCCGGATTTATTTGAAATACGGCGCGCACAATGAAGCGGCGATTTCAAAGCTGGATCGCGTGTCGCGCCCGGGCTGCCGCGTGTACGTGCGGCGCAGCGAGATTCCCCGGGTGCTCGGCGGCATGGGGATTAATATCCTGACGACGCCGCGCGGAGTGATGACGGGACGCCAGGCGCGCAAGGAAGGCGTGGGCGGCGAGTTGTTGTGCGAGATCTGGTAGAGAAGCAGCTGTCAGCTATCAGCCGTCAGCCTTCAGCAAGGGCCGCGGTTGTGAAGAAGCTGAGAGCTGAGAGCTGAGAGCTTAAAAACTTATGTCACGAATTGGAAAAAAGCCGATCCCGATCCCCAAAGGGGTGACGGTCAAAGTTGAAGGCAACACGGTATTGGTGCAGGGGCCGAAGGGCAAGCTGGACACGGCTTTGCCGGTAGGCATCACTGTGGAGCAGAAGGATGGCAACCTGGTCGCGATCCGGGAGAACGATTCGCAGGCCGCTCTGCATGGACTGGCGCGTGCGCTGGTGAACAACGCGGTCGAGGGCGTGACCAAGGGATGGACGCGCGACCTGGAAATCGTCGGCATTGGTTATCGCGCCGAGATGAAGGGCAAAGGCACGGTGGTGTTTAGTCTGGGATATTCGCATCCGATTGAATATCCGCTGCCGACCGGAGTCGAGGCATCGGTGGATCCGAAGCAGACGAAGATTGCGCTGACGGGAATCGATCGCCAGCAGGTGGGGCAGGTGGCGGCGGAGATGCGGTCGCTGCGTCCGCCGGATCCTTATAAGAATAAGGGTGTGCGTTATGCGGGCGAGAGATTGAAGAAGAAAGTGGGCAAGACCGGAGCGAAGTAGGAGAACCGTCGTTCGTCGTTGGCCGTTTGTCGTTGGCCAACGCGGATGATGGCGGGAGTTGCTGAGACGTGTCGGGTCTTTGGCTGAGAACCAGGCTGACGACCAAGGACGAACGACCAAGGACGGCTTTTATGTTTACTAAGAAATCGAAGAATCAGAAGCGCGGGCACATTCATGACCGCATCCGGAAGAAGATGCAGGGGACGGCGGAGCGTCCGCGGCTGAACGTGTACCGTTCGCTGAATCACATTTATGTGCAGGTCATCGACGACTTGCACGGCCAGACCCTGGTTTCGGCGAGTTCCGCCGAAGGCATGAAGGCTGGAGGCAAGAAGGCCGACGGCAAAAAGGCTGAGGGCGAGAAGGCTGAGGGCCAGAAAGCCGCGGGCGAAAAGAAGGACAAGCGGACTGGCGGAAACGTGGCGGCGGCGAAGGCTCTGGGCAAAATCATTGCCGAGCGCGCCAAGGCCAAGGGCGTGAGCAAAGTGGTGTTTGACCGCGGCGGCTACATTTATCACGGGCGCGTGAAGGCGCTGGCCGATGCGGCGCGCGAGGCGGGATTGCAATTTTAAGGGCAGCTCTCAGCTGTCAGCTCTCAGCATCTGCTGGAGCGGGAGCTGAAAGCTGATAGCTGAAAGCTGGGTTTAAAAAGAATGCCAACAGTCATTAAGAAGCTTGATCCAAATTCGTTTCAGTTGAAGGACCAGGTCGTTGCCATCAACCGCGTCACCAAGGTGGTGAAGGGCGGCAAAAACCTTTCGTTCGCGGCGCTGGTGGTGGTGGGCGATCCGTCGGCCGCGGTGGTGGGACATGGCGCGGGCAAGGCCAAGGAAGTTCCGCAGGCGATTCGCAAGGCGATTGAGTCGGCGAAGAAGAATCTGATCAAGGTGAACCTGACGCAGACTTCGATTCCGCACCTCATCCTCGGGCGCTACGGTTCCGGCAAAGTGTTGCTGAAGCCGGCTCCGGAAGGTACGGGAGTGATTGCCGGAGGCGCGGTGCGCGCGGTGATGACCTCGGTGGGAATTCAGAATGTGCTGACGAAATCGATTGGCACCACCAACCCGCACAACGTGATCAAGGCGACGTTCGACGCGCTGCGGCATTTGAAGAGTCGCGAGAGCGTGGCGGCTATGCGCGGCAAGACGGTGCAGGAACTTTAGATAGTATCGAGTAGCCCGTACCTAGTACCTAGAAACGGCGCTCGGCGATTTGAGGAATTATCGATGACTACTAAGAAACCAAAGGCAGTGGCCGGAAAGATTCACTTGAAGTGGGTGATTTCGGCTATTTGCGCGCCGGTGAAACAAAAGCTGGTAATCAAGGGATTGGGATTCACGCGGTTGAATCAGGTGATAGAGCGTCCGGATAATCCGGCGATTCGTGGCATGGTGGCGAAGGTTCCGCATCTGGTGGAGATTTTGAAGTAGCTACGAGCTACGAGCTCCGGGCTTCGAGAAAGCCCGTTTTGCTCACGACTCGTAGCTCGAAGCTGAGAGCTCATTATGAATTTATCCAACATTCGAGCACCGAAGAAGGCGTCGGAAAAGCGCAAGCGTGTGGGGCGCGGTATGGGCTCCGGCATGGGCAAGACTTCCACTCGCGGGCACAAGGGCCAGCGCTCGCGCACCGGTATGCGCCTGATTCGCGGCTTCGAAGGCGGCCAGATGCCGCTGCATCGCCGCATGCCCAAGCGCGGCTTCACCAACATCTTCCGCAAGGAATTCAACATCGTGAGCCTGGAGCGGCTGGTGGCGCTGGGCGAAGAGTTGCTGGGCTCACCGATTACGCCCGACGTTCTGCGCAAGGCTGGAGTGATTAAGGCCAAGCATCCGGTAAAAATTCTCGGCGATGGCGAGTTGACGATTGCCATCACAGTGCACGCGCACAAGTTTTCCAAATCGGCGCAGGAAAAAATCACCAAAGCAGGCGGCAAGATTGAGGTCTTGCAGTAATGGCTGAACAAGGGGCATTTCCACTTTTCGACAAGCTGGCGAATATCTTCCGCATCCCTGACTTGCGGAAGCGTGTTCTGTTCACTCTGGCTATGCTCGCGGTCTACCGGCTGGGCGGCCATCTTCCCACGCCGGGCGTCAACTTCATGAAGCTGGAAGAAGCCTTCAATCGCAGCGGCGGATCGCTGCTCGGCTTCGTCGATCTGTTTTCCGGCGGCAGCCTGCGCAAGATGACCATCTTCGCGCTGGGCATCATGCCCTACATCACGGCATCGATCATTCTGCAGCTTTTGACCGTCGTGTATGAACCGCTGGCCAAGCTGCAAAAAGAAGGCGAACTCGGACGCAAGAAGATTACGCAGTGGACGCGTTACATTACCGTGATTCTCAGCGCGGTGCAGTCGTTCGGCATTGCCATTGGCCTCGAAAAAGCTGGAGACTTCGTGCTGCATCCCGGCCCCGGTTTCATCCTGATGACCATGCTCACGCTGACGACGGGCAGCGCATTCATCATGTGGCTGGGCGAACAGATCACCGACCGCGGTATTGGCAACGGCATGTCGCTTTTGATCTTTGCCGGCATTGTCGTGGGTCTGCCGCGCGGCGTGCAGGATCTTTTTGACAAGGCGAAAAACGGAACCTGGGGTGGTGCGATCACGCCCGTGCTGATGGTCGGCCTTGTCGTATTCATGATCGCCGTGGTCGCCTTCATTGTTTATGTGGAGCGCTGCGAGCGGCGCATTCCCGTGCAATACGCCAAGCGCGTGGTGGGACGCAAAGTGATGGGCGGGCAATCCACGCACCTGCCTTTGCGCGTGAACGCAGGCGGCGTTATGCCGGTCATCTTTGCATCTTCTATTCTGGGTTTGCCGCAAATGCTTGGCTATAGCCTGAAGAACAGCCGCTACTTCGGCGACATGATTCGCATGCTGGGATGGGGCGAACCTCTTTATACGGTGCTGTACGCGCTGGGGATTATTTTCTTCGCGTATTTCTATGTGTCGATCGTGTTCAATCCCAGCGAAGTTGCCGACAATATGCGGAAGTATGGCGGGTTCATTCCCGGCATTCGTCCGGGCAAGCGCACGGCCGATTACATCAACGAGGTGTTGACTCGAATCACGCTGGTGGGCGCGCTGTATCTGATCATTATCTCCTTCATCCCCGAGTGGATGATGGCCGGCATTCACCTGAACCATTTGCCGTTCTGGCTGGGAGGCAGGCTGTTCGAGCAGCTTCCGGTCTGGGTCACGAACGGCCTTGGTGTGACATTTTATTTCGGCGGAACATCGCTCCTGATTGTAGTAGGCGTGGCCATGGATACGGTGACGCAGATCGAGGCGCAGTTGATCATGCGCCATTACGACGGCTTCACGCCGCGCAGCGGACGCATTCGCCGCCGCCGGAACTGGTCTTAGGTATTGAGCGATTGTGCGATCGGGCGATTGTGCGATTGCGAGGTGGGGTGATTGAGAGAGTTGGATTTGTGATCTCTACTGGAGATTTTCAATCACTCAATGGCTCAATCGCCCAATGACTCAATTGCGAACTCGATGGCGCAGGAAACCTCACGCGATGTCGGCCCCGTAGTTCTGCTTGGACCGCCGGGCGCCGGTAAGGGCACACAGGCCAAGCGCATCATGGAGCGGTATCGGATTCCGCAGGTCTCCACGGGAGACATTCTGCGGTTCAATGTGGTCCAGGGAACGGAACTCGGCGTGGCCGCCAAGGCGGTGATGGCACGAGGCGAACTGGTTTCCGACGATTTGGTTTGTGAAATGGTCCGGCTGAGATTGAAAGAGCCGGACTGCAAGCGCGGTTATGTGCTGGACGGATTTCCCCGCACCGCGGCTCAGGCCGGATGGCTGGATGCGTTGCTCGACGACAGGCTCTTTGACAACTCGCGCCCGACTCGTGCATGGCCAATTGTGATCCGGCTGGACGTGGACTATAATCAATTGTTGCTCCGTATTGCTGGACGCCGTTCTTGTCCCACCTGTGGACGGATCTATAACGTCCACTTCCAGCCGCCCCGTGTCGATGAACTTTGCGATATTGACGGGTCGAAGCTGGTAACCCGCAATGACGACCGGTTGGAAGTGATTCAGCCCCGTTTGGCGGCTTACCAGGAGCAGACCGCTCCTGTCGCCGATTATTATCAGCGGACTGGAAGGCTGAATTCGATCAGTGGCGACCGCCCGATGGACGAAGTGACGGCGGAGATTTTCAGGATCATCGAGGAACATAACGCGTGAGTCTTCGCGGTGAAAGGTTTTAGTTTTAAGCGTTAGCTTTTAAACATGGCAATTGTTTGCAAGTCGCCTTCGGAGATTGAACGGATGCGGCAGAGTGGCCGCATCGTGCGCCAGGTTCTCGATGAGTTGAGTGCGATGGTCGCGCCGGGTATCACTACGATGGACCTGGAGCGTTTCGCCGAGAAGAAGATTGCCGAACTCGGAGCCAAGCCGGCGTTCAAGGGATATTACGATTATCCCTGTGTGCTTTGCACGTCGGTGAACGACGAAATTGTTCATGGAATTCCGTCGGAAAAGCGGGCGCTGAAGGATGGCGACATCGTTTCGATCGATTGCGGAGTAGTGCTCGATGGATACTACGGCGACGCCGCGATTACGGTTCCGGTGAGCGATGCGGTGAAGCCGGAGTTGCGCAAGCTGCTGACGGTGACGGAAGAATCGCTCTACAAGGGAATCGACCAGGCGCTCATCGGCAACTCGGTGGGCGATGTGGGAGCGGCGGTGCAGGAACACGTGGAAGCCGCGGGCTTCAGCGTGGTGCGCGAGTTTGTAGGACATGGCATTGGGACGCGCCTGCACGAAGAGCCGCAGGTGCCGAACTTTGGAGCGCGCGGCCACGGCGCGAAGTTGCGCGAAGGCATGGTGCTCGCCATCGAGCCCATGGTGAACTACGGCAAGCCGGAAACGCGAGTGCTCGGCGACAAGTGGACGGCAGTGACGGTCGATGGCAGCTTCAGCGCGCACTTCGAGCATTGCGTGGCGGTGACGAAAGATGGGCCGGTGATTTTGACGAAGTAAGCTTCTAGCCGCTAGCTCCTAGCTTCTAGCTAGGGCAAGCGGATTTGGCTAGGAGCCAGAAGCTAAAAGCTAGGAGCGAATGAGTAAAGAAGACGCGATTGAAGTGATGGCAGTGGTTCTGGAACCGCTGCCCAACGCCATGTTCAAGGTGGAACTGGAGAACAAGCACCAGGTGCTGGCGCATGTATCCGGCAAGATGCGCAAGAACTTTATCCGCATCCTGCCCGGCGACAAGGTTGCGGTGGAACTTTCGCCCTACGACCTGAATCGCGGCAGAATTGTGTATCGGTACAAATAGATTTTGTAGGGACAGCCGCCTTCGGCTGTCCGCCGGGCGAAAGCCCGGAGGGATTTTGCTGACAGCTGAAAGCTGACAGCTGAGAGCTGGTTTATGAAAGTACGAGCATCGGTAAAGAAAATCTGTGACAAGTGCAAGGTTATCCACCGCAAGGGTGTGGTGCGGGTGATCTGCGTCAACACGAAACACAAACAGAGGCAAGGATAAACAGCCGTTAGCCATTAGCTCTTGGCTTTTAGCTAAGGGCTAAAGGCCAAGAGCTAAGAGCTGAAATTTGCGGCTTTCGCCGCTGAGGTCAAAGAGACATGGCACGTATTGCAGGCGTCGATTTACCGCGCCAGAAGCACATCTACATCGCGCTGACTTACATTTACGGCATCGGGCAGCCGCGCGCCGGAACGATTCTCAACGAGGCCAACGTGGACCCGATGAAGAAGGTTCAGGACCTCAGCGAAGAGGAAGTCAACCGCATCCGCACCGTGATCGAGCAGCAGGGGATGGTGGAAGGCGATCTGCGCAAGGAAGTTTCGATGAACATCAAGCGGCTCATCGAAATCGGCTCCTATCGCGGATTCCGTCACCGCCGCAACCTGCCGGTCCGCGGACAGCGTACGCATACCAACGCGCGCACCCGCAAAGGCCCGCGCAAGGGAACGGTATCGACCAAGAAGAAGGCAACGTCGAAGACGTAAGACCAAGCCGTTAGCCATTAGCTCTTAGCCGTTAGCTCAACGGCCAAAGATTCAAAGCTATAGGCTAAAGGCTAAGAGCTAAAGGCTAACTATGGCAAAACCAGCAGCAGCCGGCGGCACCGCCGCTCCGGATAAAAAAGGCAAGAAGAAGACATTCAAGAAGAAGGAGCGCAAGCACGTTCCGCATGGCTTGTGTTACGTGCAGGCGTCCTTCAACAACACGATCGTGACCATCACCGACATGAATGGCAACGTTCTGTCGTGGAAGAGTTCAGGATCGCTGGGCTTTCGCGGATCGCGCAAAGGCACGCCGTTCGCGGCACAGCAGGCTGCCTCGAACGCGGCCAACCTGGCGCGCGATCACGGAGTGCGCAGCGTGGACGTTCGTGTGAGCGGACCCGGTTCCGGCCGCGAGTCGGCGGTGCGCGCCCTGGCCTCGTCAGGCATTGAAGTGCGCTCGATTCGCGACGTGACGCCGATTCCGCACAACGGATGCAGGCCGCCGAAACGGCGAAGAGTGTAAGGTCCGTCGTTGGTCCTTGGTCGTTCGTCGTGGGCAAAAACGACCGACAAATAGGTTCTCGATTTCCGCGAACGACCAATGACGAATGACCAACGACAGTTTTTTCGTCCGGGACGAAGGGTGAAGCCAAACCTGTAAACCGGTCATCTAAAAGGAGAACAATTTGGCACGTTATACCGATGCAGTCTGCCGTCTATGCCGCCGCGAGGGCATGAAGCTTTTCCTCAAAGGCTCAAAGTGTTTTAGCGATAAGTGTCCCATCGAGAAGCGCAACTTCGCTCCCGGACAACATGGGAAAGACCGCAAGTCCAAGATCGTGGGCTACGGCCTTCAGTTGCGCGAGAAGCAGAAAGCCAAGCGTATTTACTTCACGCTCGAAGGCCAGTTCCGCAACTACTTCGAGAAAGCGGCGCGCACCCGCGGAGTCACCGGCGAGTTGCTTCTGCAGCAGCTCGAGCGGCGTCTCGACAACGTGGTCTTCCGCCTGGGCTTCGCGCAATCGCGGCGCCAGGCGCGGCAGTTGGTGCGCCACGGGCACGTGTCGGTCAATGGCCGCAGGGTGAACATTCCTTCGTATCAGGTAAGTGTGGGCGAGGAAATTTCCATCCGCGAGAACAGCAAGAAGCTCGTCATCCTGGAAATGGCCAAGGAATTCGCCAGCCACGGCACGCAGCCGAACTGGCTGGAAGTAAATCGCGACGCTTACACGGGCAAGATACTGTCGTTGCCCAAGCGCGAAGATATTCAACTGCCGGTGAACGAGCAGTTGATCGTTGAACTTTACAGCAAGTAGTAAGTCGTCGATGGTCGTTAGCCGGTTTGGCCAACGACCAAGGACAAACGACCAACGACGGTTCACGGTCCACATTTCGAGCCAGATCAGCCTGTGCTGGCATTTGACCTGAATCCGGACTATTCAGGGAGCCAGCACTGAGCCAACCGGCCGAAGGAGAAACACATGCTTTGGAAAGGTTTTCAGAAACCGAAACGTCTCGCAGTCGACACTTCCACCCTGACCGACAAGTACGGAATTTTTTGGGCGCAGCCGTTTGAGCGCGGCTTCGGCACCACCGTGGGCAACTCCCTGCGGCGCGTGCTGCTGAGCTCCATCGAAGGCGCAGCGGTCACCGCGGTCAAGATGGAAGGCGTGCTGCACGAATTCCAGTCGATCCCCGGAGTGGTCGAGGATGCGACCGACATCATCCTCAACCTGAAACAGATTCCGTTCAAGCTCGCGGGCGACGCGCCGAAAGCGATTTATCTGCGCGCCGATCAGCCGGGCGTGGTCACCAGCGGCATGATCGAAGCCGATGGCGACGTCGAGGTTCTCGATAAAGACGTCTACATCGCGACGGTCAGCGAAGGCGGCAAGCTCGATATGGAAATGCGCCTGAAGCGTGGCCGCGGCTACGTTTCCGCCGACAAGAATTTCGACGAGGATCTCGGCATCGGATTCATTCCCATCGATTCCGTACACTCGCCGGTGCGCAAGTGCAACTACACCGTCGAAGCCGCGCGTCTCGGCCAGATCACCGATTACGACAAACTCACCCTCGAAGTGTGGACCAACGGCTCGATCACTCCCGCCGATGCGATCGGATTGTCGGCGAAGCTGATGAAGGATCACATGAACATCTTCATCAACTTCGAGGAAGAAATCGAAACCGGCGTGTCGTCGTCGGACGATCGCAAGCCCGAGATTCACAACGAGAATCTAAACCGCTCCGTCGAGGAACTCGAGCTTTCTGTGCGCAGCTACAACTGCCTGAAGAACGCAAACATTCAGACCATCGGCGAGCTGGTGCAGAAGACGGAATCGGAAATGCTCAAGACCAAGAACTTCGGCCGCAAGTCGCTGAACGAAATCAAGGAAATCTTGTCCTCGATGGGTCTGAGCCTGGGCATGAAGATCGACGAGCACGGCAATGCTGTACCTGGTCCGACTTCGAACATGGTGCTGCCGGCTTCGGCCTACGGACCGGACGACGGGCTATAAGAACAGTGGTCAGTGGCTAGTGGTCAGTGGTCAGTAAAACAGACCGCTAGCCGCTGACTTTAGAAATACGAGACTTGAATACTGGCCACTGACCACTGGCCACTGAGGTTTCACCCATGCGTCACAAAGTTGCAGGCTACAAACTCGGACGGAACACCGCGCACCGGCGCTCGCTGCTGCGGAACCTGGTCACATCGGTGATCGTGGAAGAACGCATCGAGACCACCATTCCCAAGGCCAAGGCCGCCAAGCCGATCGTCGAGAAGATGATCACGCTCGGCAAGCGCGGCGATCTCGCCGCGCGCCGTCTGGCCGGCGCTTACCTCATGACTGACGAGGCGCTCGTGAAGTTATTTGACACCGTCGGACCTCGCTTTGGCGATCGCAACGGCGGTTACACCCGCATCATTCGCACGGGATGGAACAAGGGTGACGGGGCCGACAAGGCTTTCCTCGAATTGCTCGGCAGCGAGAAAGTTCTCGATGAAAAGCGCGAAAAGCGCGCCGAAAACCGCGCCAAGAAAAACGCAGAGGCCAGGAAAGCCATGGAAGACGCCGAAGCGCAGGCCCAGCACGACGGCGGCATCGAGCCAGTCAAGGAAGAATCCGAAGACAAGAAGTAGCAGCCTTTGGCTGGCGCAGCGCTTCAGCCTGCGAGGTGGACTGCTGCTGTTGACAACCGAAAAGGGCACGGCGCAATCCGTGCCCTTCTTTCTTTTCGCTCTGCCCGGGTCCGATACGGCCGATCCCACCTTGCTTTCCTGTTGAACTCATGAAAACTCGGCAGTAGACTACTAGCTATGAGGTCCAGCCAAAAACGTACGACGCTGACGGCCAGCTACAAAGCGAAGGCTCGTCGCGTGAAGAAAGCCGAAGTGCGGAGGCCGGCGTCTGAAAATACTTTGAGTACCCTCTACTCTCGCCTCGACAAAACCCGGCCGGGATCCAAAGAGTCCAAACGCCTCGCAGATGAGATCGTAGACGCCATTTCCGCCTCTTGACGCACCAGTACATGTCCTCTCGCGCTCCCCGCCGGTAATCTTGCCGTAAGTTGTCATCCTTATAAACTTACTCTCAGGATGGGATTTACTCGCATACAGATCGGCATTGCGGTCGGCGTTGCCGCGGTGCTGGTGTTTGGATTTCTCGGTTACATCAATTGGCTGAGCAATCAGGGACCAGTGTTGGCGCGCTCCGAAGAGCGCGATACTTTGACTGGGCTGCCGGTCAGCATCCGCATGAACCCGCTGCGCGACCGCACCATTGAACACAGCGCCAATAAATTTCTTCACGAGCTGCGCGACGGACATTGCGACGATCTGCTCTCCAAGTGGGAGCACGACTACCGCAAAAAGTATGCTCACTTCATCTGCGACTCGGAGGCGAAGCACCCGCTTCTTTCGTGGGAGTTGGCGGAGTGGGAAAGCAAGCCGCCGTTGACCATCCTGCATTACCGCGGCAAGCGCCTTACCGACCCAGGCCAGCCCGCCACCTACAAGGAGATTTTTACCGTCACCACTGAGAATAAAGATGGGCAGTGGGTGGTTACTAAGTACGACGCGATGTACTAAAGAGAAAGCGCTATTTTATGGATGCACGTCAGACGCGGACCCTCAAGAAAATCTTTATCTGCTCGTTCCTCGCAGTCGCAGGCTTCACGAACATCTCCGCAATAGGCACAAAGGTTTATTTTGAAGGCTGGTTGCCCCGGGAGCCGGTTCCTCAAGCCCGAAGGACCTTTCCTATAGCAGGTAGTCGCGGTGCCACCGTTTATCTCACAGCCACGGAACTCGAATGGCAAAGATTCATCTGGTATGGTCTTGTTCCTCTCGAAGGCCTTGGCCTCATTGGTTTTGGAATCATCGTCTCCACGCATAAGGCGCCTCCCGCTATCAAGAATATTCCGGATCTCTGGTCTTGAACGAAACACGACCCTGCGTGGTAAAACCTATTCATGCCCGACCCGCCCGCCGAGCGCGAGCCTTCCGCCGCGCGCAACATTTATGTTTTCGGCATCACGTCATTTCTGAACGACACTGCTTCCGAAATGGCGTACTGGGTGCTGCCGGCGTTTCTGGCATCGCTCGGCGCGGGGCCTGCTCAGTTGGGATTGATCGAGGGCATTGCCGAGAGCGTGGCGTCGTTTGCCAAGCTCTTCTCCGGATATCTTACCGACCGCATCCAGCGCCGCAAGCCGGTCGTGGTCGCCGGATACGTTGTCGCGAACGCGGTCAAGCCTCTGCTTGCGATTGTCGGGTCCTGGCCGCAAATTCTGCTGATTCGCTTTACCGATCGCCTTGCCAAAGGAGTGCGCGGCGCGCCGCGCGACGTGATGGTTGCCGAGTCTGTGCCGAAAGAGCGGCTGGGCGCGGCTTACGGGCTGATTCAATCGATGGATTCTGCCGGGGCCATCGCCGGTCCTCTGATTGCTCTGCTTCTGCTTGCGCATCATGGAATCCGCAGCGTGTTCTGGGCCGCGGCTGTTCCGGGCGCGCTGTGCATGCTAGTTGCGCTGCTGGGTATTCGCGAAAGGCGCCGGGCTGCGCCCGGCGGACAGCCGGGGGCGGCTGTCCCCACACCTGCGAAATTCAGGCCGTGCGTTGGCTCACCCTCTGGAAGGCGGATTTCACTTCCCGCGTCCTTCTACTTCGTCCTGATTGCTGTGACACTTTTTTCTCTCGGCAACTCAAGCGACATGTTTTTGGTTTTACGCGCGCAGAATGTGGGGATTCGTGTGGCGCTCGCGCCTTTGCTTGGGCTGGTTTTCAATATTACTTTCACACTTGCGTCCTGGCCCGCTGGATGGTTGAGCGACCGCGTTTCGCGGCGGCTGGTGGCTTCGGCCGGTTACGTGATTTTCGCTGTGGTCTATTTTATTTTCGGGCGCGCGCCCTCAACGCTGGCGATTTGGATTGCGATGGCAATCTATGGCTTCTACTATGCGCTGACGCAGCCCGTGCTCAAGGCACTCGTGGTGCAGACTGTTGGCGAGAATGTGCGCGGGCGCGCGCTTGGAATTTATGTTTTTGTGACCAGCGTCGCCACTTTAGCGGCGAGTTTGATTACTGGAGAATTGTGGAAACATTACGGCGCGGCGATCCCATTTTATTTTTCGGCGGCGATGGCGCTGATTGCGGCGGGAATTTTGCAGGTCGCGAGCGGGGATCGAGCATAACCGCGGATTGGGCTTTTAACGGTTAAATGAACATTCATATTCTTGATTTAACCTGCTAATGGCCGGTCGATGGTTAGTCGATAATCGAGTGAAAAGGCGCTCGATTTCCCTCGTTTTTCCTTCTCGACATCCACCACAGGAAAATAATTGTTTGTGCTGCGATTCCTGCGCAGGTGTCAAGAATTACGTCTCGAATCGTTCCGGTGCGAGTCGGAATGAAAGTTTGGTGCCACTCGTCGAGGCTCGCGACCAGTGCTGTACCCAGAACTGCGATGGTGGCCCAGCGCAGAGTCCACTTCACATCACTCATCGCGGGCAGCGTGGCGCGGAATGCGCGAAAAAGCAGGACGCTCAAAATTCCGTAACCGATGACGTGACCTGACTTACGAATGAAAAAATGCCAAACCTCGAAGCGCTCCCAATCGATTCCGAAGAGAAAATGCAGCAGAGGATAGAGAATGCGGCTGGTATTGTTCGCGGAAAGCAGTGCGCTGGATTCGATGGCGATGAGGATTAGCCAGAGAATCGCGGCGATCCAGGGCTTGAGAACTTCGTGGCGATTGGGGTTCAAGAGCGGGATGTGCCTGAGGGATTCGAATTCCCACTCCTCGCAAAAGACGCGAGAAGTGGGGCACCCAAATTCTTGCTTGATCCGCGAAGAGGCTTATTCGACGCCATAGTTGGGGGCCTCGCGGGTGATCATTACGTCGTGGACATGGCTCTCGCGGAGTCCTGCGCCGCTGATGCGGACGAAGCGCGTTTTCTGCAGGAGTTCGGCGATGGTGGCGCAGCCGCAATAGCCCATGCCGGAACGCAATCCGCCGACCATTTGATGGACGATCATCGCGACTGACCCACGATAGGGGACGCGGCCTTCAATGCCTTCGGGGACAAGCTTGCCAAGGCGGTTGGAATCGCTATCGTTGGCGGAGACTGCGGCGGAGGAATCTCCTTCGGTGTTTTGGAAGTAACGTTCACTCGAACCTTGGGCCATGGCGCCGATCGATCCCATGCCGCGATACGACTTGAAAGAGCGGCCTTGATAGAGGATCAGTTCGCCGGGGCTTTCGTCAGTGCCGGCGAAGAGCGAGCCGATCATTACTGCGCTGGCGCCCGCGGCGAGGGCCTTGGTGATGTCGCCGGAATACTTGATGCCGCCGTCGGCGATGATGGGAATGCCTGCGTCTTTTACGGCGCGGAAAGCTTCGGCGATGGCGGTGATCTGCGGGACGCCAGCGCCGGTGACTACGCGCGTGGTGCAGATGGAACCGGGGCCGATGCCGACTTTGATGCCGTCGGCTCCGGCGCGCGCCAGTTCGCATGCGCCATCGAAGGTGGCTACGTTTCCGGCTAGCAGTTCCATGTTCGGGAGTTTTGATTTCACGAGCTTCACTGCGTCTAGAACTTTTGTGGAGTGGCCGTGCGCGCTGTCGATGGCGAGGACGTCCACTTTTGCTTCGGCTAATTCCTGGGCGCGCTCGAGGAAGTCTCCGGTGGCGCCGATGGCCGCGCCTACGCGCAGGCGTCCTTGAGAATCTTTGGCGGCGTTGGGATACTTCAGTTTTTTCTGAATGTCCTTTACGGTGATGAGTCCCTTGAGATTGTATTTGTCGTCGACTACGAGAAGTTTTTCTACGCGGTGCTCGTGGAGAATTTCTTCGGCGTCTTCGAGCGTGGTGCCCACGGGGACGGTGATGAGATTTCTCTTGGTCATCACGCGGTCGATGGGAATGTCGAAGCGGCTTTCGAAGCGGAGGTCGCGGTTGGTGAGAATGCCGACGAGCTTGCCATGCTCGGTGATGGGCACGCCGGAGATTTTGTATTTGCGCATGACCTCGAGCGCGTCGCTGACTTTGTCGTTGGGCGACATGGTGACGGGATCGACGATCATGCCGCTTTCGGAGCGCTTCACTTTGTCGACTTCGTTGGCCTGCTGCTCGATGCTCAGGTTGCGATGGATGATGCCGATGCCGCCCTGCTGGGCGAGCGCGATCGCCATGTGCGATTCGGTGACGGTGTCCATGGCGGCGCTTACTATCGGAATGTTGAGGTTGATGTTGCGGGTGAGTTGGGTATGCGTGGCTGCGGTCGCGGGAATTACGTCGGAACGCGCGGGTAAGAGAAGAACGTCGTCGAAGGTGAGAGCTTCGGGTACGGGAAAATGAATCATAGTTTTGGAAGTGCTCCCTGGGCTGGGTGAATCTTCATTCTAGAGATGGTGGGGCCATGAGGCAAATGCGGCGGGAGCAAAACCTAAATCTTTTACCACGGAGGACACGGGGTAACACGGGGTAAATCCTTCGGCCGCTTAGGATTGCTCCGACTTGGTCGTAGTCCGATTCAGCCGGCTACGGCTCGTTGGAGGAGCTTGTGGACTCCGCTTAGGTGGGCGGCGAATTCTGGCAGGGTCATGTCTGAGGTTACGTGGGTTCGCTGCAGGGCGAAGTTGCATTCGGTGTCCCAGTGTTCCACATTCACGAATGCACAGGAGTAGCCGGATTCCTGGGCCATGCGCAACTCGCGTTCGCCCACGGTAAAGCCATAGCCGAAGGGATAGGCGAATGCCCAGACAGGTCGTCCCAGCGCTCGTTCGAGCTGGATTTTGCTATCTTGAATCTCGCTGCGGGCTTCTTCATCGCTGCACAACGACAGCACAGCGTGAGAAAGGCTATGGGCTCCGATGGTCATGCCAGCTTCGGTCAGTTGCTTGAGTTCAGCGGTGCCCATGAGCCGCCACTGGCGGTCGGAAGCGGAACTCACTGCCGAGCTTTCCATCGAATTCCCCATCGAGCTTTTCATCGAACTCGCCATCGAATTGCACGAGGTGCGGACGCGGTCCAACCAATCGGCGCGCGTTGTCCGGTCCCATCGCGAAGCTTTTTTTACGGTGCTCCACCAGATGGAGTGAAAATCGCTTTGCGGATTTGCCGCCGCGTCTTCGTCCGCCGGCAGATCCTGATCCATACCGATCAGCGGATTGATCCGCATCAGGTGGTAGAGTTCGTGGAACCAAAGCATGCCCGGCTGATCGCTGCAGGACTCCGCAGTCACGAAGAAAAGGCAGGACACATTTTCGGATTGCATGACCGGAAGCATTTCGGTGAATGCGTTCACCAGGCCATCGTCGCAGGTGAGCAGGACGGAGCGGGGAGGAAGCGGTTTGCGCTCCTCAATCGAGGCGCGGAATTCTTCGGGATGAATGATGTGGTAATGCGTTTTCAGAAATTGAATTTGCTGCCTGAAGGCCTCAGGATGCACGAGGCTTCCATCCAGCGGGAGATCGCCGGTGGAAGCACCGGCCGGCAGCATGCCATGATAATTTACGACTGCGTATCCGGCGGAGGGTGTGACGCGGTCGAGGCATCCGGTGTGATGGAGGGCCGGATATACGACTCGCTTTAAGAGTGGACTGACAACAAGCATTGATTGATCCAGACACATTGTAGCCCCTAAAGAGTGGGTTGTTGTTAACTAAGGAGCGTCCTCTTACAGTCAGATTAGTCGGTTTGTAACGATGCTGGCGGAGTTCGATAAGGAAGCGATCCAAACGCGCGATTAATGCGTCGCAAAAAACGCGACGCTTCGCGCGGATCGCCCAGACCCTTCACTGCGCGAAGAACGCTTGTTCAGGGATGACAATTCAACTGAATTACTGCGGCGCGGTTTGTCTTTTACCCCCTATCCGGCGTATATTAGAAAACTGGGAACTGTTGTGTAATACCGGCGTTTGGCGAAGCACACCAGTGGGCGCAAGCCCACTTTTTCGTTGCAGGGGAATTGGCGGAGCGAGTTTGGTTGTAAGTTATTGGATGCATGGCACTTGAGCTTGATCGGGTACGCGAGATTGCGGAGCGGGTAGCGGCCTCCAGCGGGCTGGAAGTGGTCGATGTGGAGTTTCGCGGGAGCGGCAATGCCCGCATGCTGCGCGTGTTCTTGGACAAGCCGGGAGCCGCGAGCGGAGATGTGCTGGCAGGGGTGACGCACGGAGATTGCGTCAACTTCAGCCGGGAGTTTGGCACCATCCTCGATGTTGAGGATGCGATTGCGGGCAGCTATACGCTGGAAGTTTCGTCGCCTGGTTTGGACCGAAAGCTGAGTAAGGCGCGTGAGTTTGAGCGCTTTGTGGGAAGCCGGATGAAATTGATGACGAGGAATCCGGTGAACGGCAACCGGTACTTCGAAGGACGGCTGGAAAGTTTTAGCGACGGACGCTTGACGCTGGATTTAAGCGTAGCGAGCCACAAGTCGCGGCGGAAGATGGGCGCGATGGCGGCGGAGCAAGGGCAGAAGATTGGGATTGAATTCGCCAACGTGGAGAAGGCGAATTTAGTGCCAGAGATCTAAGGGGATTGAGTAATTGGGAAAGTTAGTAATTGAGTAATTTGAAGACCAGAGCCACCGCGTCTGAGTTTTTCAATTACCCAATTACTAAATTACCCAATTACAAAATTGGTTTTCCTATGGCTAGTGAGCTTTACAACACGATCGACGCTTTGAGCCGCGAGAAGGGGATTGATCCGCAGATTGTGGTTAGCGCGGTGGAAGACGCCATTGTGATGGCTACGCGCAAATACTACAAGACGCAGGAAAATCTGCGCGCGGAACTGGATAAAGAGACTGGCAAGATCAATGCTTATGCGGTGAAGACGGTGGTGGAGACTCCGGAGCAGGTAGAGGATCCGCTGCTGCAGATTACTGTCGAGGATGCGCGCAAGGTTGATCCGAATCTGGAAGTGGGCGGGGAGTTGCGGACGCCAAAGGTTACGGAAGGGATTCTGGGGCGCATTGCGGCGCAACTGGCGAAGCAGGTGATCTTCCAGAAGGTGCGCGAGGCGGAACGCGATACCGTTTACAACGAATATATTGGGCGCGTTAACGAAGTGGTGAATGCGACCGTGAAGCGGGTGGAAGGTCCGGATGTGATCTTCGACATCGGCAAGGCGGAAGCGCGCATGCCGCGTAAGGAGCAGTCGCGGCTGGAATCTTTCGCCATTGGCGAGCGGGTTCGGGTGGTAATTGCGCGGGTGGAGAAAGCTTCGAAGGGTCCGGGCGTGGTTGTGTCTCGCGCGGTGCCGGATTTGGTGCAGCATTTATTTCAGACCGAGGTCCCGGAGATTTATGACGGGACGGTGGTGATCCGCGCGATTGCGCGTGAGGCCGGCGAGCGCACGAAGATTGCAGTCATGTCCAAGGACAAGGACGTGGATGCGGTGGGCGCGTGCGTGGGCATGAAGGGCATGCGGGTGCAGTCGATCATCCGCGAACTGCACGGCGAGAAGATTGACATCATCGAGTATCACGAAGACGCGGTGACGTTTGCGGAGAAGGCTTTGCAGCCGGCGAAGGTAAGCAAAGTTACCGTGGTGGATTCGGGCGGCAAGCATCTCGAAGTTGTGGTCGACGACAGCCAGCTTTCGCTTGCGATTGGCAAGAAGGGGCAGAACGTGCGGCTGGCGGCGAAGCTGCTGGGGTGGAAGATCGACATCAAGAGCGAGGAAGAGAAGCGGCAGGAAGTGGAGCAGCAGATGGCGGACATGGTTCCGCAGACTGCTACGCCTCTCGAGAAAGTTCCAGGCCTCGGCGATGGATTGGTGGAAAAGCTTGGTGCTGCGGGCGTGACGACGGTGGAAGCTTTGGCTGACATGACTCCCGAGCAGCTTGAGGCGATTGAAGGCATTGGGCCGAAGACGGTGGAAAAAATCAGTCTCGCGGTGAATAATTACTTTGCCAGCCTGGAGCAGGGTACGCCGATAGAAGGCGCGGTTGAGGAAGTGGCGGCCGAGGGTGAGGCGGTTGCTGAGGCTGTCAAACTTGAGGCTGTTGAGGCGAGCGACGATATTACCGCGGAGATGCCCGCGGTGGCGGATATTGCGGCTTCCGCTGATGAAGCGGAGGCGAGCGATGTGATTGCTTCGCCCGTTGCATCGACCGACGAAGGCACGTTCGAAGCGGACGCGCTGGCCGGCGAGAGCGAACGAGAGGCGGAGGATTCCGAGGAGCAAAAAACTCCTGAAGAAGAATCTGCTTCTGAAACACGAGAATAATTATGGCCCGCTGGAATCAGTTAAACGGCGAGGGACCGAAGAAAGCGACTCCGCGAGGTCGATGATGACCTAACTAAAACGCGGGGAGACGAAAGGCCGGATGAGTAAGGTTCGCATTAACGATCTAGCGCGAGAGCTGGAAGTAAAGAGCAAAGCTATTCTGGATACGCTTCCGATTGTAGGGGTGACCGAGAAGAAGACGCACTCCAGTTCTCTGGAAGAGCATGAAGCAGAGAAGGTGCGTGTGTACATCCGCTCCTCGGCGGAAGGTTCGTCTTCGGCCGGCAAGTCGAGTTCACGCCCATTTCGCGGCGAAGAAGAAATCAAAACCAAGATTGATCTGTCGAACATCTCCCGTCCCGGCGATGTGCTGAGAGCGATCACGCAGAAGAAGGAAGCGGCTGCGCCGCCGGTGGTGGCGCGTCCGTCGGCACCTCTTGCGTCGCCCCCGGTGACGCATGCTCCGGCACAACAGCCTGCGGTGGTTGCGCCTCCGGCTGGGGTCAACCGGCCTGTGGTTGTGCCACCGGTTTCCAGGCCCGTAGTGGCGCCTCCGGTGAGCGCGGGGCCAGCGGCTCCGGTGGTTCCGGCCATTCTTCCGCGCGTTCCATCGCAGACGCCTTTGCAGACTTCTTCGCCATCCGCAATAGCGCCTCCGAGTGCGGCGTCGCCCGTGAGTGCGCCGCCGGTTCGTCCGGTTGTTCCGCCTTCTGTACAGACTCCAGCGGCGGCAACTACGCCGGTAATTTCGTTGAGTGCTCCGCCAGCGGCTTCGCCGATTGCGGCGCGTCCGGTTGCTCCGATGCCTCCGCCGCCGCGTATGATCGTGCCGCAGACTGGGCCACGACCCGTGTATAAGGCTCCGATACGTCCGACGCCGCCGCCGGTGCAGCCTGGGGTTCCGATAGGCGGGACACGGCCGATGCCGGGACGACCTGTGCCGGGACAGCCGATCTTTCAGCGACGTCCGCCGATGGCTGGTGGACCGCCGGGAGCGGCGCGTCCGCCGCTTCGTCCGGGTGAGCGCAGGCCGATGCATCCTACGCGATCTGCGCCCGCTGGTGCCCGTCCGCTGGGCGTGGGTCCAGCGCTTCCGCCTCCAGGGACTACGCGTCCGGGTGCGCGACCGGGTGGTCCGGCGCGACGGCCTGGGCAGCGCTATGTTCCACGCGGCGTGAAGGAAGGTCCGATGAAGGGCTACACGCCGCCACCGCGCATGGTGGTGTCGAATGAGCCCATGCCGATCACGCGCAGCATCACGATTACTGAAGGAATCAGCGTTAAGGATCTGGCGGAGAAGCTGGAGATTCGCGCCAAGGATCTGATCTCGCGGCTGCTGTCAAAGGGTGTGTTCGCCACGATCAACCAGACGCTGGATGCGGAGCTGGCGAGTGAGGTGGCGCGCTTCTTCGGCGCGGATACGAACGTAATCACGTTCGAAGAACAGACTGCGAAAGAGATTGATGCCGCTGCGGCCAGCGAAGAGTTGGTGCCGGAAACCGGCATACGTCCGCCGGTGGTTACGATCATGGGCCACGTGGATCATGGCAAGACAACTTTGCTCGATTCCATCCGCATCACGAATGTCGCTGGCGGTGAGGCTGGCGGAATCACGCAGCACATCGGTGCCTACAAGGTGAAGATTACGGACAAGGAATCGCCGGCGTTGGGACGCGAGATCGTGTTTCTCGATACGCCCGGTCACGAAGCGTTTACGCGCATGCGGTCGCGCGGCGCGAAGGCTACCGACATTGTTGTGCTGGTGGTGGCTGCCGATGACGGCGTGATGCCGCAGACGGTGGAAGCCATCGATCACGCGCACGCTGCCGAGGTCCCCATTATTGTTGCGGTGAACAAGATCGACAAGCCGGACGCTTTGCCGGATCGCGTGAAGAAGCAGCTTGCCGATCGTGGGTTGGTGCCGGAAGAGTGGGGCGGCAAGACGGTGTTCGTCGACGTTTCGGCGAAGAAGAAAACGAATCTGAATCTGTTGATGGAAATGATTTGCCTGGTTGCCGACCTGGGCGAGTTGAAGGCTACGCCAGAGCGTGCGGCGACCGGAGTGGTGCTCGAGGCGAAGCTGGATCGCGGACGCGGTCCAGTGGCCACGGTGCTGGTGCAGAATGGAACTTTGAACGCGGGCGATAATTTTGTGGTGGGCAACGTTTACGGCAAAGTGCGTGCCATGTTTGACGATCGCGGCGCGCAGTTGCAGACGGCTCCTCCATCGACGCCGGTGGAAATCATTGGCATGGAAGCGCTGCCGCAGGCTGGCGATCAGTTTGTTGTGGTTGCCGATCGCGATAAGGCGCGCGGCATTTCGGAGTATCGCGAGCAGAAGTCGCGCGAAGCCGCGCTGGCGAAGAGTTCGCGCGTGTCGCTCGAAGGCTTGGCGGAGCAGATCAAGGCTGCGGGCACGAAGGAACTGAACATCATCCTGAAGGGCGATGTGCAGGGCTCGGTGGAAGTGATCACCGACTTGCTGACCAAGCTCTCGAACGAAAAAGTGCGGTTGAAGCTGCTGCGCTCGGGCGTGGGCGCGATTACCGAAACCGATGTTCTGCTGGCCTCGGCGTCGAACGCCATCATCATTGGCTTCAACGTACGTCCGGAGCGCAAGGCGCAGGAGATTGCCGAACAGGAGAAAGTGGATATCCGGCTGCACTCGATCATTTACGAACTGCAGGATGAGATCAAGCGCGCCATGAGCGGCTTGCTCGAACCTACTTTCAAGGAACATTATCAGGGTCGCGCCGAGGTGCTGAATGTGTTCCGCATCCCGAAAGTTGGGACCGTGGCCGGCTGCCGCGTGAGTGATGGCCTGATCAAGCGCGACGCTGAAGTGCGGCTGCTGCGCGACAACGTGCAGGTATTCAAGGGCAAGGTGGGATCGCTGCGACGCTTCAAGGACGATGCCAAGGAAGTGACGAACGGCATGGAGTGCGGCATCTCCATCGCGAACTATGGCGACATCAAGGTGGGCGATGTGATGGAAGCGTTCACTACTGAGCGGATTGCGGCGGAAGTCATAGCTTAAAACCGTCGTTGGTCGTTCGTCGTTGGTCGTTAGCCAAAAACCTTGGATCATGCGGTTTTGCCAACGACTAACGGCCAACGACCAACGACCTGCATGATTTCATTTCTCACGCTCGAACTTCACATCGAAGCGGCGCAATCTCTTAAGGACAAACGGCAAGTCTTGCGCAGCTTGAAGGACCGGCTACGCGGGAGCTTCAATGTTTCGGTTGCTGAAATCGATCCGTCGCCGGTGTGGAACCGCGCTACCATCGGCGTGGTNNNCCGGTATGCAGCGTCATCTTCGTGACGTTGCCCTGGCTGTCGACTTCGAAGGTGAAAACATCGTCGGCCACTTTCGAGAAGAAATCCTTTTCGCTCTCGGGGAATAAGTCTTGTTTGGGTTCGTTATTTTCCTGCACGGATAGGTGGTCGCCTTCGCGGCGAATGGTCAGGATCAGATCGGGTGGGTCTCCGTAGCGGCCGACGTATCGATCAAGCACTTTGGAATCGACGGCGACCGCTTTGTGCGCTTTCAGCGGTTCGCGTGGCGGCAGCTTGTCGAAGGGCGTGAAGCCTTCCCATTCGATCGGAGTGAATGTGTTCTTGAGTACCGTCTCCAGCAGTTCTTTGTAGATGCTCTCCCCGTTCGAGCTGTTGGTCATGATGAGAATGCCGTTCTTGTGGTCGTCGAAGCAGACGGTGTAGTGCCGCCAGCCTTCGTCGTGGCCTTCTTTGAAAAAGGCTTTGCCGTAGGGAGTCCAGTAGAGGCCCCACGCTAAGCCGTAACTCAGGCGGATGGATTTGTTCTCGTCGGTAGTCTCGGTTGAGAGGGAAGGGAACTCATGTTTGGAAAATATCTGAATTTGCGGGCTCAGCATTTGTTCGCGGGTCTGCTTGCTTATCCGTTGGCCTTGCAGCACGGCCTGCATGAAACGTGCATAGTCGGCGAGTGTGGTTTGCATCGATCCGGCGGCGTTGGCTTCGGGCCTTCTCTCAGGACCGAGGGATCGTCCCCACTCGTCGTAGCCGTTGGCGTAGTCGCTCTCGAAGCGGCTCTCCCAAATCATGCTGGAGCGCGTCATCCCAAAGGGCTCGTACACGCGGATCTTCATTAATTCCTGCAGCGGTTTGTTGGCGATGCTTTCAACCACCAACTGCAGAAGATTGATGCCTTCGCCGGAGTAGGCGAAGCGCGATCCGGGCTCAAAGTTGATGTTCAATTTGCGGTCTTCGTTGAACCAGCGCCAGTTGGGGAAGCCGCTGGTATGGCTTAACAGCATTCTGGCTGTGATTCGCTTGTAGCGCTGGTCGCCGGCGAGGTCCTTGTAGGCGGGATATTCCGGCAGCGGCTTGGGCAGATACTGATAGACAGGCTTGTCGAGGTCGAGGAGTTTTTCATCGACGAGTCGCATGACCATGTAGGCAAACGCGACTTTGCTGAGGGACGCCGCGGTCATGACGGAGCCTTCGGTCAGCGGGAGATTTTTTTCTTTGTCGCGGACGCCGTAGGTCTTGAGGTAGACAACTTTTCCGTGGTCGAAGATTGCGAGACCCACTCCAGTGACCTCGGCGGCGTGCATTACGCGCGTGACGGTAGCATCGATTTCTGGGGAGGTAATTTTGCTGCCATCGAGGCGTGTGATGGATGGCTGCTGCGCGGCGGCGGGAAGAAGAAAAAGTGCGGCGACTGCGCTAAAAAGGAGAGTGTTTCTCATTGGATGTGTTCCTTGGCGAATGAATATTACGGTATCAACCTTCGGCCCTCAAGCAGTAGAAAAGAAGGTACTGGTGCAGTGTGGCTCTCGCATTGGGCCAGTTAAGCGGGAGATCCTTCGCTACGCCTGAAAGGCGGCTACGCTCAGGATGACAGTAGCGTAAGCGCCGAACTTCACCACTACCGAAAGAAGAGTTGATCCGTCGCCGCACGCAAGAAAAACCCTCCCGCCTGGGAGCGGGAGGGTTCGCGATCTACGATGATCGAGGTTAGGCGCGGACTACGTTGCCCGCCTGAAAGCCTTTGGGACCTTTAAGCAGATCGAACTCGACGGTTTCACCCTCGTTGAGCGAGCGGTAGCCGTTCTCCTGAATCGCCGAGAAATGTACAAAAACGTCCTCTCCCGTGGAGCGCTGGATAAAGCCATATCCCTTCGCCCCGTTGAACCACTTTACTGTTCCCTTCTCTCTCACAGAAAACTCCTTTCCTCTGATCATTAAGAATTAGTTCCCAGGATTACTCGCAATGTTGCTCCGAACGAGACCGCGGACGAAGCGCCCCCTCGAGAAAGCCGGTGAACTCGGTTGCGTCTGTTTATGCGTGTGCCGAAGAAACTGCCCCAAAGCAAAAGACTCCTCGGTTCTGCCGCGTGTAGAGAAACCGCGGCGCGAACTTAAGGAGCCGACCCTCGGCGCTGATTTCTACTGCCCTGCTCAAGACATCAACCTGCCTTACGAACTCATGTCGGGCGATGCCCGGTTTATGAGCGCCCCGATAATAAGGATTATTAAATCGTTTCGCAAGAAAAATTAGTATCTTAGGCCAAAAATTAGCCCTGAGGGCAGCGTTGAAGCTTTGACAAGGTATAAGAAACGGGGTGCTTCGGACGGTGAACTTTAGTGCCCCTGATAGGCCGAAAGCAGCCGCAACCCTTTGATAGGATTAGAGAAGAAGCCTGTGCCCGATCAAACCACAGCCAGTGTCGCAGCGTCCGCGGAAGCCCCGGTAGCGCCCATTCAGCCCGCCCCCCGTATCCGTTCGAGGAGGGTCTTTTCGACCGCCAAATACCTGTTGCGGACCGATGTGCACACTTTTGCATTCTCGGTGGCAGCTAACTCGATCCTGTCATTTTTTCCGTTCGTAGTGCTGTTGATGACGCTCATCCGGCGAGTCTTTCACTCGCGTGTGATGTATGACGTGGTGGTCGAGTTCCTGCGCGATTCTCTTCCTGCCGGGCAAGATTTCGTCATCCGCAACCTGAACGCTATGGTGAACTCGCGGCAGCGGGTGCAAATCGTCTCGCTAATCATTCTGCTGGTGACTTCGTCCGGCATATTTATGCCACTGGAGGTCGCGCTCAACCGCATCTGGCGCTTTCCTGACAACCGCTCGTACGTTGGCAATCAACTGATCTCGCTTGGACTGGCTTTCAGCTGCGGAGTGCTGGCTTTGCTCTCAATTGCGGCGACTGCCGGAAACGTGGCGCTGATGGGCTTTCTGCTGCGCGGCCATGGCTCGGAATTTATTCGCGTGGTGGGATTTGTGGTGATGAAGGCTTTCGCCATCGCCGCCAGCATCGGGATCTTCTTTCTGATTTACTGGGTGCTGCCCAATGGTAAGGTTCCGGCGCGCGCCGTGCTGCCCAGCGCCTTCATCATGGGACTGCTCTCAGAGGCGTTGAAGTATGGCTACATCCTGGCACTGCCGTGGCTGAATTTCGCTGAAGTCTACGGGCCTTTCGCGCTTTCGGTGAGCCTGATGTTCTGGGCGTTTCTGACGGGATTGCTGCTGCTGGCTGGGGCTAACCTTAGCGCGGAAGAACATCTGCGCCACTCGCTCTGAGCTTGCCGGGCCTTCGTATCTTCGTCCAGTGCGCGGTTCCAGATTGGGAATAAACCTTTTAATCCACAGGCTGGTTGTGACATCCGTCACAGTGCTGTTTCTCGACGGTGCTCTACGATGATCCCGGTTTCCCAGATTCCTTCGAGCAGACATTTGTTTCCAGGTGGTTGTCATGAGAAGTTGCTGGCGTCTGCTCGCCGTGTGCTCGCTGATTTTCGTTTCGCCTAGATTGCTATTCGGGCAGGATGCCCGGGTGGCTCGCGCGCCTGATGGCGCTCCTGCCATCGAGCGTGCTTATGCCCCGAATCTGACTTTGCCGCGCGAGTCGTGGCCTGTGCCGCCCGTCTGGATTCCTCCGTCCGGTCCGCCTACGGCTCATCCGGTTGCTCAGCAGAGACCGATTTTCGCGCAGCTCGTGGGCGCTGCTGGCATCATCTTCTCCGGCCATGTTACGTCCGTTGGACGTTCGCCTTCACCAAACGGGCGATCGCCTGCGTCCACCTCCGTCACCTTTCAGGTAGAGCATGCCATGCGCGGCGCGTCGGCTGGCCAGAGCCTGACGATTCAGGAGTGGGCAGGCCTTTGGACTGGCGGTGAGCGCTACCGCGTCGGCGAACGAGTGTTGCTCTTTCTGTATTCTCCGAGCAAGCTGGGCCTGACCAGCCCGGTCGCCGGAGGTATTGGAAAATTCTCCGTCGATGCTCAGGGCAGGATTGTGATGAACGCAATGCAGGCCGCGACCGTCGCGGTAGATCCCGTATTGGCCGTAAGAACCGGCGGGAAATCCGTGGTTCTCTATGCTGACTTCGCCCAGGCGGTGCAACGTTCGGGCGGGGAGAAATGAGCCAGACATGACCGCATCAAAAAACATAGCTGCGCGCTCGTTCCTTTTCCGGCTGGTCTCAGCACTGGTCATCGTTTTCTTTTTCGCCATGCTTGCCCGCGCCGGAGGGCCGGAATGGGTTGCCGGCTCCAGCTACTTCAATTCCGGAACTATGGGCCAGCCCATTACCTGGTCTATGGGACAGGTGAACTACTACACTGATCAAGGCGACCTCAGCCCGATCCTGCCGAACGCGTCGGCCAATGCTTTGGTCGCGAATGCGTTTAGCCAGTGGACTGCTGTCTCGACCGCGGCGCTGACCGCCAGCGCCGCGGGCCAGCTTGTCGAAGACGTCAACGGAAGCAACATCGCCGTCAACTCCAGCGGGATCGTCACTGCGCCTGCCGATATCACCCCTTCCGCCACGCAGACCCCAATTGGAATCGTCTACGACTACGACGGCACGGTGACGGATGCGCTGCTCGGCGCGGATGCGGGCGATCCCTCGGAATGCTTCTGGAACGCAGTTTATGGCGGCGCGGACAACTTCGGCGCAGGAGCAAATTTTCAGCACGCGCTGGTCGTGATTAATGGCCAGTGTGCGCTGCAGTCGTCGCAGCTGACGGATGTCGAATACCGGCTGGTGCGAGTGCTTGGCGGCGTGATTGGTCTGGGATGGTCGCAGATGAATCTGAATGTCATTACCGGTAGTCCGCCTCCCACGGCCGATGACTACGCTGGCTTTCCGGTGATGCACTTTATGGATTCGGTTAACTGCATACCGATCACAATCTGCTACGCGAATCCTTATCAGCTGGCGCCCGATGATGTGGCCGCGCTGTCCCGCCTCTATCCGGCGGGTGCGTCTGCCATGACTGCACGCATTTATGGCTCAGTCTACTTTGTGAATCAAACGGGTGCCAAAGCTCAGCCCATGCAGGGCGTGAACGTAGTCGCGCGCTGGATTGATCCTTCTACCGGCCTGCCTTCTGACGCGTATGGAGCCACGTCGATTTCCGGATTCCTCTTCACGGGCAACGCCGGCAATCCCATCACAGGATTAGACGATCCGTTGGGAAATCCTTACAACGAGTTCGGATCGTCCGACCCAACCCTGGAGGGATTTTTCGATCTCGGAGGATTGCCAATTCCGAACGGTGCGAGCACCGCGCAATACCAGCTTTCGATCGAGGCTCTGGATCCGCTGTGGTCGGCCGGTGTGTGTCCTTACGACCCAGCGCAAGTCGCACCTTCCGGAACTTTCCAGCCCATGACGGTTACCGTGAGCGCAGGAGGGCAGCTTGAGCAGGACGTGCTCATGTCCGGCAGCGCTCAACCGGTACCGTCGTGGGCCGCGACAGAGACGTGGAGCGCACCCGCGCCAGTTCCATCAGCAGGCGACTGGGTGGGCTCGTTGAGCGGCTACGGCGACGTCAGCTACTTCCTTATTACAGCCCAAGCCAACCGCACATTGTCGGTAGCTGTCACAGCGCTCGACGAAACCAGCAGCCCCACCGAGTCGAAGGCCGAACCCGTGGTAGGCATGTGGACGCTGGGCGATCCTCAGGGCACGGCTCCGCCGGCTCTCACCGCCGCGCCGTTCAACTCGGCAACTTTCGGCATGAGCCGTCTTGATGCGCAAGTCTTGAACTCGAACAGCTTCATCATCGGCATCGCCGATCTGCGAGGTGACGGCCGGCCCGACTACCACTATCACGCGCATGTGCTGTACGGAGACTCGGCAATCCCCGCGCGTGTTTCTGTGAATGGCGGCGCGATCACGTTGCAGGGCACGGGTTTTGCGCCGGGGCTCGCTGTCACCGTCGGCAGCGTGGGCGTCCCGCTGCTTGCCACCAATGCCAGCCAGATGCTGACGACGGTTCCCGCGCAAAGCGATGGGCCGCAAACCATCACCATCAGCGATCCGGTGAGCGGCGCATTTTCCATCATGACCGGCGTGCTGACCGTTGGAGCCGCTGCTACCGACCAGATCGTCCTGTTACAGGGCGGCGTGAATCCGCCAACGCCGGTGGGAACTCAAGCCACGAATCCCGTAACCGTGCGTGTGCTTGCTTCCGATGGAGTGACCCCGGTGAACGGCGCGACCGTAGGATGGACCACCACGAATGGCGCTACGCTCTCAATCTGCAGCGGAGCTTCCACGTGTACCGCCATCAGCGACGAAAGCGGAATCGCTTCCACATGGGTGACGCCAGCCGCTACGGGGAACGCCGCGATCACGGCCACTCTTGCTCCCGGCGCCTACAACCCTGCTCAGTCAGTCGCAGCGACGATGACGGCGACATCTACATCTCAGGACATCGGAGTTACCACGCCCTACCTCTGGATCGCCCAGGGAGCATCGGTTAGCGTGCCGCTTACCGCGCTGGTTGTAGATCTGGGCACGCCGAAGAGTGGCATCACCGTGAACTTCACGATCACGCAGGGAACCGGATCGCTGAGTGCTGCGAGCGCAGTGACAAACAGTAGCGGCTATGCGTCGGTCACGCTCAGCTTGACGAATTTTGCTGCGAACGTGCAAGTCAGCGCTTGCGTGGCCCCGGGAAATAATCCTTGCCAAACCATCTACGGGAACGCAGTGGCCGCCGCGATGCTGAACCTGCAGGCCGTGGCCGGCGCGGGTCAGGTCATAACGGGGACGGCGCTTCAGTCTCTGACCGTGCGCGTGACAGACTCATCGACCCCGCCCAATCCCGTGCTCGCGGCGAGCGTGCTTTTTCAAGCCACGCTGATGCGTCCGACGGGGAGCGGTCTGACGATGGCGCCAACCGATCCCACCGTCACGCAAACTGGAATGCCCGTCATCCTCAGCGCGAGCCAGAGCACGGCTCTGAGCGATGTTAATGGTCTGGCTAGTTTCATCCCTTCGCCGGGATCGTTTGCTGCTCCGTTAGAGATTCAAATTCAGATCTTGGCTGGAGCCACGGCCTCACTGCAAGACGAAATGGAGATCATCCAGGTCAACGAAAGCGGGAACGCATCCCCTATCTTTAGTTCGTGGGAGGGAAATGTTCCCGCTCGGAAGTGGTTATCGCCTTACGGGGAACATTGACCGTGGAAATCCAAACTGCTTGTCATTCCGAGTCTTCGCGAAGCGAAGGCGAGGAACCTGCTGTTCTGCCGACTCCGGCAAATAGTAGGTTCCTCCCTTCGGTTGAAATGACAAAGCAAATTGGGGCGCGATGAGCCTAGTCTACGTTGGCCGCGCGATCCGGCGAGGCCGCTGCTTCGCCGAGACCGACCTGATGATCAGCTTGCGGCGTGCGCCGGCGGGCATGGGCACCTTCGCGCGATTTAGGGCTACGTTGATGAGGGCGAGCACTTCCGGATCGTCGAGCAAGTGGCTGTCCTTTTCTCCGGCGTTGTAGAGCCGAATGTTGCGCACAACCTTGCCGCTTCCCTCCAAGCGCTTCGCGGGATCGGGCAATCCCGCGCCTTGCAGAAAGCACAGCGTCACGCGGCCCGAAGGCAGGACGAGCGAGAAGATTGCCTCCGACGGCCGCTCCGTTGGGCTGAAGCCGATTACAAGCCAGTTGTAGTTGTCATAGACCATTTCGACAGCGCCCGGGACGAGCTTGCGCATTTTCGCGAGCGCGTGGCGGGCGCAGGTTTCGACCTCGGGGTCGTACTTCGATAGGAAGGAATCGAGTTGGGCTTGGGCGTCGGCTTGCGAGACGGCAGGTTGGGTCTTTGGCGGTTTGCGGTTAGTCGATTTACGAACAGGCATGTTCCGTCCCCTCGCTGCGCTCGGATAGACGGCCGAGGCGGCCATCCCCACATGGGCCGTGCTCCGGCCTGCAGCCCCCGGGCCGCGCTACTTCTTCGTCCACTGGTCCACCCAGTCATTCACCGTTTTATACCAAAGCTGCGAATTTTGCGGCTTCATCACCCAGTGGCCTTCGTCGGGGAAATACAGCATCTTCGATGGGACTCCTTCCATCTGTAGCGTGGTGAAAAGCTGCATGCCTTCGCTTACGTCGAGGCGGTAGTCCCGCTGGCCGTGGATTACGAGAGTCGGCGTCTTGAAATTCTTCGCGTACTGGTGCGGCGACCACTTCTGGTAGCTGGCGCGGTTGTCGTAGGGAGTGCCTTTGAACTCCCAGTTATTGAACCAGAGTTCTTCGGTGGTGCCCCAGGCGGATTCGGCGTTGAACATGCCATCGTGCGAGACCAGGCACTTGAAGCGGTCGGTGTGGCCGAGGATCCAGTTGATCATGTAGCCGCCGTAGCTGGCACCCAGCGCGCATTCCCGGTCTTTGTCGATGAACGGGTAGGTCTTCTCGGCGTAGTCGAGGCCCTTCATCAGGTCTTCAAACGGAGCGCCGCCCCAGTCGCCGTTTATGGCGTCGATGAACTTCTGTCCGTAGCCGGTCGAGCCGTGGAAGTTGATCATGATGACCAGGTAGCCGCTGGGCGTCGAAGAAGTTGGTGCCGCGAAAAGTTCGGCGTTCCAGCGGAAGCTCCAGTCGTCTCCCCAGGCTCCCTGCGGCCCGCCGTGGACGAGGAACTTCACGGGATACTTCTCACTGGGGTCAAAGTTGGGGGGCCTGACCAGGAAGCCCTCGACTTTGTCGTTGTGAGCACCCTTAAACCAGAAGGAGTCCAGCGATGACATTGCTATGTTCGAGAGGATGGCATCGTTAATGTGAGTCAGGGGTTCAGCAGGGCGAGCAAGCTGTTCAGTGATGCTTCTCTCGGAATCCGTTTTGTAGATCGCTGTCGGAAACGAGAGCGACATTCGCGTGAAGACAATGATTTTCCCGTCCGCGGTTAAGGCCAAGTCGTCGTTGTAACCATCCCGGACAACAATGTCGGCATTAAACCGGCTGGCCTCCTTAGGATCGCCGTCCACCGTGACTGTCTGATCAAACGGGCGATCAATCGCGAATGATTCAACCGGCGCCTCGTCTTGCCATTGGTGCGCGAAATAAATTCGTTTGGAATCCGGCGACCACAAGAACGTCCCGACCCACGAATCGAGTTTTTCCGTCAGGTTCTTCTTCTCACCGGTCTTGCGGTCGTAAAGCATCAGCCGGAAGCGGTCGCTCTCATATCCCGGGCGCTGCTGGGCGCGGTAGGCGATGTAGCGGCCGTCGGGCGAATAGAGCGGCGTCGAGTCGCTGGCCGGATTGTCGGCGGTGATGTTCGTCGCGACAGGGCGGGCGGACGAGGCGTCCGCCGCTCCACCGACCGGGACGATCCACAGATCGTTGTTAGTGGAGGCCGCCGGATTCTTGTCATGATTCGAGGTGTAGCAAATCTCCTGGCCGTCGGGCGAGAAGGCGTAGTTGTCCTGGCCGCCGAGCGAGAAGACCGGCGCGTCGTAGTCGCCGGGAGTGAGGTCGCGGGGAAACAGAAACAGCGGACCGCCGATCGATTCGTCTGGGGAGTAGAACCTTATCACGAAGATGTGGCTGCGCTTGCCTTCTTTGTAGGCGTTCCAATGGCGATAGAGTAATCGATCAAGGATTTGCGCTTTGACTTTCGACTCCGCCGCTTCTTTTGCCTTCTTCTCATTGCAGTTCGCCTCAGCCGCTGGCGCACCATCGCATTCCGGGTAGATGTCGGACGTGACGAGAATATTCTTGCCGTCGGGTGACCAGAGTTCTCCACCGGCCTCGGTCGCGATCGAAGTGAATTTGTGAACTGCATTCACCGTTCCTGCGGCGCCGTCGAAATCAGCAGTCCATACCTGCGAGCCGCCATTTTTTGTCGAGAGAAATGCGAAGCGCTTGCCATCGGGCGACCATCGGGGGCGGTCAGCGTCCTGATCGCCGATGATCTCGCGCTCCTGTCCTCCGACCGTAGGCACGATCCAGATGTGCGGCGTCTTCGTGTTGGCCTCCAGATTCACATCGACCACGCTGAAGATCACCCACTTGCCGTCGGGCGAGACCTGCGGATCACCCACGCGCTTGAGTTTCATCATGTCTTCGAAAGTGAAGGTATGCTTCGCCTGGGCGAAGGCGGGAAACGCAAAAGCGAGCAGAGCTAAGAAAGTCAGAAAAAGTCGGCGCATGAAAGACTCCTTGGCAAACCCAAAAGTCTAGCAGAATAGTTGCCGCGGGATTGTGGCTCGAGCATCGTGGCTTCGAGGACAACAGGTTCCTCGCTTTGCTCGGAATGACAAAGACTTTTTATCGGTAAAGAGCTATCGCTCCGTGAGTTGCCAGGGATTTACGAGGCGGACGCCGCAGCCTTCGAAATCGGCGGTGTTGCGCGTGCCCAGGATGGCATCGCGGGAGCGGGCGATGGCGGCGATCTGCGCGTCTAAATCGGTGATGGGTCGGCCTTGCGCGCGACGCCGGACGGAGATCTCCGGGAACGCTCGCGCGGCGTCCTCATCGAAGGGCAAAATGCGTCCGGCAAAGTCTTCCACGAAAGTCGCTTCGGCCTCTGCGAGCATCTTGTCGCGACGCTTTCCCTTGGGAAGAAGTTCGATCCCGAAGAGAATTTCCGCCATGGTGATGGTGGTCACGAAGAAATGGCCACCGTCAGGCTTTCGGGACAGCCACGCCAGCACAGCCGCCGAGGGCGATGGCCGCATCGGCTCAGAGACAACGTTTGTGTCCAGAATTGTGATGCCGAAGATCACTTGAATTGGATTTCCCGGATCTTGCCGCGCCGTGGAGGAATCTTCAGATCGACTCCACCCAGCGGTGCAAAACGCCGGCGGATGGCTTCACCGAGATTCTCGGGCTCGGCGTCGGCGCGGGCCAAGCCGGTTTCGAGCAGTTCGCGGGCTTCCTGTTCCATGGAGCGGCCATTACGGGCGGCGCGGACGCGAAGGCGTTGCTTGGTTTGTTCCGGCAATCTGCGAATGGTTATGCTGGCCATGCAGTCAATGATATCACTGATTGCATTGACTGCAAAGGCGGCTTCCGGCTCTTGCCTTCCGGGGCGCCCCTCGCTAGCGACTAAAATCCCAACTTGCCGAAAACTGGACCTACGTCCCGAGCCCGGCTGTTGGCGTGCTTGAGCCATCTATTACTCGAGCGGCTGAAAGCTGCGATCGAGTTTGAAGCATTCACGGCACGGCTTGAAGCCGCGCCCTTTTCAAACGAATTAAGCTTGGCCACCAGCGAAACACCGAAGCGATTTTTTTCTCACGACAACCCCTTGAACGAAATGGCATCCAAGTAGGCGGCAGAAACTGCGAGCGCCCACCCCCGGCCTCACTGAGCGGAGAGGGGTCGGGGGAGGGTCGCCGCGGTTATGCCTTCTTGTGGATTCGCGGAGAACACGGATAATGTCCGCGCTGCCGAGAGAAAACAACGATTTCTGATTATCCGTTAAAATATATGTATGAGAAGGCCGGTCCGCAGATTCGTCTTTCTAACGATCTTGGCCGCCTGCGCAGTGTCGGGCTCTTTGGCTGCTCAGGAAGGTCCGCTCGAGAACACCCAGCCCACAGGCATCACGTCCGAGGAAATCATTAAGCGCTTCGCCACCAAAGAAAAGGAATTCAAAGAGGCACGCGATCATTACACCTACCGGCAAGACATCACTGTAAAGACGTTAGACGGCAACACTCCCACAGGGGAGTATCACGAAGTTTTCGACGTGCTATTTGACGACAAGGGGCGGCGCCTGGAGAACGTGGTGTTTGCGCCGCAATCAACTTTGGAAAATGGTGGCCTGTCTCTCGACGAAGGCGATGTTCAGGACTTCCGCAACCGCCTGCCCTTTGTGCTCACCAGTGACGAAATTCCGGAATACAACATCCTCTATGTAGGCCAGCAGACGGAAGATGAATTGCACTGCTACGTCTTCGACATCGCGCCCATGCAGATTGTCGGCAAGAAGCGGTATTTTCAGGGGCGTATCTGGGTGGACGACCACGATTTGCAAATCGTCAAGACTTACGGTCAAGCGGTGCCCGAGACTCGCGACACGAAAAAGAAGGGGAACAAGACAGAACATCTCTATCCCAAGTTCACAACCTGGCGGGCGCAAGTCGACGGCAAATACTGGTTCCCCAGCTATACCCGCGCCGATGACACGCTGCATTTCAACCTGAATGATGTTCACATCCGCGAAGTCGTGAAGTATGAAGACTACAAACGCTTCGGATCGAGCGTGAAGATTCTGTACCAGGGCCAGGAAATTCCGAAGGCGGATCAGAAGGATGAAAAACCGGCTCCCGATCAGAAGCCGGATACCCCACCGAATCCGCAGTCGCCGCAGAAGTAGTATCAGCTGTCAGCCAAAACCAGGATCCCTCGCTTCGCTCGGGATGACAAGATTAAATAGCGCCGATGATGTTGCACAGCTTTAGCTGAGAGCTGATTGCTGAGAGCTGACAGCTTAGTAAAACAAATACTTCCTCCACTTATCATCCGACCGGCCCATCAAGCGCATGATGTGACGGCTGGTATGCAGGTTGAAGGCGCGAGGCTCGCGCATCAGCTTCATGCCGGCTTCGAGCGGAAACTGGTTGCCCTTGCGACGATTGCAGAGATGGCAGCAGGCGACAAGGTTCTCCCATGTGGACGAACCTCCGCGCGAGCGCGGGATTACGTGGTCAAGCGTCAACTCCCCGGAAGGCAGGACAGTCGCGCAATACTGGCAGGTGTTGCGGTCGCGCAGCAGAATGTTCTTGCGCGATAGCGCGCGGCTCTGGTGCGGGATGCGGCGGTACTCGAGCAACCGGATCACCGAAGGTACGCGCATCGCGACGCGCGCCGCATGCAGAAAGTGTCCATTCTCTTCTTCCGTCATGGCCACGCCCTTGAGCACCAGAACCAGAGCGCGGCGGGCCGCGCAAACATTAATCGGTTCGTAGGACGCATTCAGAACGAGCACCGGCGCGTGCAGTGCGTTGCCGTTGCTGTCGCGATGCATGGCCGCCGCGGCGAAAAGCCCGGCGGCGTGCCGGCCTGTTGGTCCTGCGTCGGATTCGAGCCTGCCTGACATATATCTCTAGTGTCTAAATTCCAACGGCCTTGGCCAATGGAACGGGTTCTGTGCTTTCGTCAGTATCTTCCAGCGGTCTAATTTCCGCATGCTGTGCCGAAATCTTCAAGGTGCGCGCCACGGTTGCGACCCAAACTTTGGTTGCGCCTGCCCTCCGCAGAACCCGCGCACATTCCGAAACCGTTGCGCCTGTAGTGAAAACGTCATCGACCACCAGCACTTCGCGGCCCTGCACCACTTCACGCTGAACCGCACGAAAAGCTCCGCGCAGATTCTCGCGGCGCTGATGACTGGTAAGGCCGATTTGCGACGCCGTTTCGCGCGTTCTATCGAGCACTCCCGGGCACAAGCGCAAGCGATCGCGCGCTGGATTGTTTTTCAAAGCGGCGTGCGCAATCATTTCTGCCTGATTGAACCCGCGCTGGCGAAGCTTGGTGCGATGCAGAGGGACAGGAACCACAACCACGCCTTCCGACGGGAACTCGGGTTCGAGCCTCGTAATCGCTTCGGCGAGCATTCGTCCTAGAGCGTTCGCCGCGGGACGCACGCCGCCAAATTTCAGCAGATGAATCAGTTCGCGCAGTCCGCTTTCATAGCTGCCGTAGGCCGCGGCGCGCGCAAACAGCGGTTCGATGCGGCGGCACATCCCGCATTGGGGTTCGCTATAGTTGTGACCATCGGCAACCGCGTAAGGCGAAAACAAGCGCTCGCCGCAGGTTGCGCAAACTCCGCCCGTGATGGGCAGCATGCCATCGAGGCATTCTTGGCAAACAGGGAGACGCGAAATACTGACTAGCGGTGTGCTGCAGATTCTGCAATCCGAGGGAAACAAAACAGCGAAGAGACTTTCGGCAATCGGGTTGGTCCAAACTCGTTCGAACCAACTTCGACCAACCCGCACTGAATCGTTCTGAATTTCGCCGGACTGGATTATGCCGCTTCCGGAAGCAATAGGAGGGCTCGCCACTCCAGCTTTGGCCTGGCTAGCCCGAATTCTGTCCTCGCTACTGCTGAAGACGGCCTCCGTCTTGCCCGCAAGTTTCTAGCTTGGCGCGGGCGATTCTGCGTTTGCCTGCTGGAATAGAGTATAACGACGGCCGAGTCGCGAAGCAACGCCTGCCAACGTTTTGCTAGGCAACGTTACGGTCAGGTTGCGGCACCGTTGCTGCCATCTTCCTGACTGGTTCAGGGAGACGCTCTTTCACCGGCACGAACAGCAAACGATAATCGCGGCGGAAGCATACCGAGCAGCGAACCGGCTGCAGCAGAAAAATCGGCAGAAGATAACGTTCAGAAAATGTGCGGGGCCTCGAATGGAAGCCGGTGTCACTGCCGCAATCATCGCATCGATATTCAAGGCGCCGCTGAAGCCCAAACTGGTCGGGGGAGTTATTTGCCACGTTACACCTCTCTGGGAACTGGACAACGAAGGGGCGCAAACAGATTGGCTTCATTCTACCTCTAAGCCGTGACGCAAGCCAATCGAAAGTTCCGCGGTCGTAACTAAGCTGGAACCCGCGCCCCACTTGTAATCCAGGCCGTCCGCATGCTAACGTGCCGCCGTCCTATGTTTTGAATGAGTTACACTTCAAAATTGCTTTCATCCCACGCCTTACGAGGATTTCATCTATGAGCAGTCCAGTCCCCGGACCAGGAACTGTTGTCAAGAAACACGTCCCGTTCGTGCCCGAGAACATGGAGATGAAGGAGTTCACCCTTCGCGCGGTGTTGCTGGGACTTCTTATGACCATTGTTCTGGGCGCGGCCAACGCTTACCTGGGACTGCGTGCCGGGATCACAATCGCGGCAACATACCCGGCCGCAGTGATTGCGATGGCGGCAATGCGGGCGTGGAAGGGATCGCTGCTCGAAGAAAACATTGCGCGTACCGCAGGCTCGATCGGAGAGTCGGTCGCCGCCGGTGCGATTTTTACTATTCCAGCGTTTCTCATCGCAAAGGCGTGGCCGTCGTTTGAGCCAGGAGTCGCATATTGGAAGTCGACGGCGCTAATCATGGTGGGCAGCATTCTAGGAGTCCTCTTCATTTCCCTAGTGCGGCGCGGCATGGTCGAAGACCCGGAACTGCCCTTTCCTGAATCGCTGGCCGCATCGGAGATTCACAAGGCTGGGCAACGCGGTGCGCAGGCCGCGAAATATCTTTTCTGGAATATCGGCGTTGGCGGCTTCGTCTATCTGTTGGGCCGCTTTGGCCTGTTCGCCGCTGACAAAGACTTTCACTTTGGAGTCGGTGCTCTAGGCAGGAGTCAGGTGCGCCTCGGTGGAGTGGGGACTACGAATGTTCTAGCGACGGGCGCGGCCAGCATGGCTTCAGCGCCTAGCGTGAGCCCAGCCTACCTGGGAGTGGGATACATCATCGGGCTTCGATTGGCCTCACTTCAGTTTTCAGGAGGCGTGTTGGCATGGGGCCTGATGGTTCCGCTACTCATGTATTTTCTAGGTCCGCAACTCAAGCAATATGTTCCCGCGGATACTCCGGATGACTGGGCCTCGATGGCGATGGCAGTGTGGCGGTTTATTGTGCGGCCGATCGCGGTCGGCGGCATGTTGGTGGGCGCGGCGTACACCCTCTACAAAATGCGCACGAGCCTTACCGCGGGATTGGGAAAGGCGTTCTCCGACCTTCGACAAACCGCAGAACAACAGGCGAAGCTTTCCCGCACCGAGCGCTACATGAGTTCGAGGATTGTGTTCGGGTTGATCGCGGTTATGTTTGTGCTCATGTGCTTCCTGTACATACATATTTCCGGGCTGGTTTGGCCCGCGGTATTGGCGGCGCTGGTGATGCTGGTAGTGGGATTTATCTTCGCGACAGTTTCGGGCAACCTGGTCGGATTCATCGGCTCTTCCAACAACCCGATCTCCGGTCTGACGCTCTCAACTCTGATTATTGCTGCGTTGCTGATGGTAGCTTTGGGCGTTCACGGAATAAAAGGTGTCGCTACCGTCTTAGGAGTGGCTGCTGTAGTTTGCGTTTCGGCGGCGGTTGCGGGCGAACTGTTGCAGGATTTCAAGGTTGGCTACATTCTCGGCGGCACTCCCAGCAAAATTCAGAGTGCTGAATTGATTGCCGTGGTTGTGGCGAGTTTGGTCATGTATTGGCCGCTCTACCTGCTCCACACTGCATTTGGTTTCGGAAGCCGTGATCTTTCGGCGCCGCAAGCCGGGCTGATGGCCACTCTGGCAATCGGCATTGTTGGCGGCGACATGCCGTGGCCTCTCGTGGTGGTCGGAGTGTGCTTCGGTATCGGGCTGATCATGATGCAGGTGAAGAGTCCGATGCTGGTAGCCGTGGGAATGTATCTTCCGTTCGAGACCACGTTCGCGATTTTCCTGGGAGGAGTCTTCCGCGCGATCGGCGATTGGATTGCGAAACGTCGCGGCCTGAACGCTGCGCAAACGGCGCGAGCAGAAAATGCCGGAGTCCTTACCGCTTCCGGCTTGATCGCCGGTGAAGCGATCTGCGGACTGCTGTGGGCCGCGGTCATCGCATTGTCATTCGCTCAGCAACCCTGGTTGCACCTGCTCTCGGCGTGGGCTGCGAAAATCAAGACGGCGCAAATCTTTGATCATCCTCTTTATCTCAGTGGAATTGTGGTGATGGTTCTGCTCGCTTGCCTCATGATCTTCCTGCCGCTATCGAGCGCAGGCGACCCGAACGAGCCAGCACCGCCTGTCGCGATGATGTAGCTTATTGACCACGAAGGATACTGAGTCACGAAGAGATTCCGGAATTTCTTCGTGAAACTTCGTGCCCTTCGTGGTTTAGTGTTTCTATGTCGATCTCCGAAAATGTGGCCGCGGTGCGCGAACGGATTGCCTCGGCCGCGCGCCGCGCCGGGCGCAATGCCGACGGCATCACTCTGATGGCCGTCACCAAAACCCAGCCGCCGGAGCGCATCCGCGAAGCTCACGAAGCGGGACTCAGAATATTCGGAGAAAACCGAGTGCAAGAGTTCGCCGGCAAAGTCGATGCCCTACGGGATTTGAAAGCCGGCGAATGGCACATGATCGGCCACCTGCAAACCAACAAAGCTGCAAAGACAGCTGAACTATTTCGAGCGGTGGATTCAGTCGATTCATTGAAGCTGGCCAAAAAACTGAACGCAGCCGCACGCGCGCTCGACAAAAAGCTCGGCGTGTTAATCGAAATCAACGTCGGCGGCGAAGCCGCAAAAAGCGGTGTGGCGCCGGACTCACCAGCACTCGAAGAATTGCTGACAGCAGCGCCTCGCCTGGAAGCCTTAGCCTTCCGAGGACTGATGACCGTTCCCCCATTCACCGACGACCCCGAAGGCGCGCGCCCCTATTTCCGTAAGCTGCCCGAATTGCGCGATAGGATCGCTGCCAGAAAGCTGCCGAACATCGCCATGCACGAACTCTCCATGGGCATGTCGCACGATTTCGAAGTTGCGATCGAAGAGGGATCGACCTGCGTGCGCGTGGGGACAGCGATCTTCGGAGAGCGCGGAAAGCCTTAGCTCCGATAAGCAAAGGAACGTGGGAGAGCCTTTGATTTACTCCGTGAACCTCTGTGTCCTCTGTGTTAGTGCTTTTTTATGGTAGCCATTCATGAAACCTCCGAGGGTGTAACGTTCGCGGTAAGAGTCCATCCCCGTGCCAAGAAGAACGCCATTACCGGCGAACTCGGCGACGCGCTCAAGCTTTCCCTAACCTCGCCACCCGTGGAAGGCCGTGCCAGCGAAGCCTGCATCGAATTCTTCGCGAAACTTTTGAAGCTGCCTCGATCTTCCGTTACCATTGCCTCCGGCCAGACCGGCCGCCAAAAAATGATTCGTGTCTCAGGATTCTCGGCCGAAGAAGTACGCAAGCGGATTGCTGGCGCCGCCACAGGGAGCCACTCTTGAGCTTTGCCGAACGCCTGCAGGAAATTCGCACCGGGTTCGAGCGTCCCTTCTGGGTCGCGAATATCAGCGAAATCTTCGAGCGCCTTTCCTACTACGGCGCGTTCGCTTCGCTTGCCCTCTACCTGCAGGAGCGGCTGAATTTTTCCGCAGAGCAAACCGGAACCCTGACTGGCATCTTCGGCGGCATGGTATGGTTTCTCGCCATCTTCGGTGGAGCCGCCGCCGACCGCCTGGGCTTTCGCCGCGCTCTCTCGATGGCGTATCTCATTCTCGCGGCCGCATATTTCCTCATCGGTTCTATCGGCGCGTCGTGGCTCGCGCCGGTGCGCAATGCCGTGCCTCTCAGCTTATTTGTCGGCTTCATCCTCATTCTCCCAGCACTCGGCATCGCGCTGGTAAAGCCTTGCGTGGTCGGCACCACAGCCCGTGCCTCTAAAGAGAACGTCCGTTCCATCGGCTATTCCATTTACTACACCATGGTCAACATCGGCGGTGCGGCTGGGCCGTTGTTCGCGTCCTGGGCCCATCGCCATCTGGGCGTCGAGAGTGTTTACCGCGTTTCCGCGCTGTTCGTCTTCGCGATGTTTTTTGTGGTTTTGATTTTCTTTCGCGAGCCGCGCAAGCCCGGAGACGCGCCTCCGCCATCCATCGCCACCGTCGCACGGAATTTCTGCGTAGTAGTCGGCAACTACCGACTGGTTCTGCCCGTGCTGATGATCGCCCTGCTACTTCGCGTCGCGCTGTGGATTCATCCCACCTTCAACGTGCCATGGTGGATCTGGGTCGGACTCCTCGCGCTCGTCCTCGCCGGCATCAGCCGCTTCATGTGGTTCCTCGTGCTCTTCACCGGCTTCTGGATCGTCTTCTGGCAACAGTACATCAGCTTGCCCGGTTACATTCACGGCTTCATTAATCCTCGCGCCGATGTCGAGATCATTTTGGTTACGGATGGCCTGGCGGTGATCTGTCTCACCCTCGCAATAAATTTCCTGACGCGCAAAATTCCAGCCTTCCAGGCCGTAATCCTGGGCACGCTGATCACTTCGGTTTCGTGGATCATCCTCATCCTCCGGCCAACCATCTGGGGAGCCATCCTCTCGTTATTTGTTCTCGCGCTCGGTGAGATCATCCAGCAGCCGCGCTACTACGAATACATCGCGCTGCTCGCGCCTCCGGGACAGCAAGGCACTTACATGGGGTTTGCGTTTATGCCGATCGGCATTGGCTCGCTGATCGGCGGATGGTTCGGCGGGACACTCATGCATCACTTCGGAGAAGTCACGCACCAACCCGAGCGAATCTGGTGGAGCGTGACCGCAGTAGGCGTGGTGACGACGGCTCTGCTGTGGGTGTATGACAGATATTTTAGAGTGGTCTCACTTGCGGCGAAATGAAACGCAACGCCATGACTGTTAGTGTGAAATCTCAAACTCCGTCAGCGAAACCCAGCCCAGCAGAAGTCGCCGCGCAGATTCGCCTCGCGCTCAAAGATGGCGGCTCCGCCGAGCATGCTGCAGGCGTGCAATGGTTCTTCAAAGATAAAATCAAATCGCACGGATGGTATACGGCGGACCTGCGCCGCGCTGTCGTCCGCCTTCGTCGGGAACTAAAGAAAGAATGCGGGCTCGGCTTTCTGGTCGAGGTTGCGGACCAACTTTTTTCCGGCCCGGTGCTGGAAGAAAAAGTTGCCGCCGTATTCCTGCTGGAAAAACTCGACGCCGAGTTCAGCGATCGAGAGTTCAAGCTGTTCGAGTCCTGGCTTGACCGCATCAGCAGTTGGGCCGATCACGATGGACTGGTGCACTACCTAATAGCCCCGATGGTTGCATCGAAACCGTCACGCACAGAAGCGGTCTTCCGCTGGGCCAAGTCGCCCAACGGCTGGCGCCGCCGCGCCGCCTGCGTTGCGCTGATTCGAGGAGCGCGAGCAAGAATGTTCTTCCCGGAAATCATGAAGCTGTCGAACTCCCTGCTCACCGATGACGACGACATGGTGCAAAAAGGGTTGGGCTGGCTGCTACGCGAGACGGCGAAGTTCGATGCCAAACGCGCAGTTCCATATTTGATGAAGATTCGCGGACGCGCACCAAGACTGGTGTTGCGTACAGCGTGCGAGACTCTGCCTCCCGCGGTCAAGAAAAAGATTCTAGCCCCTGATCGAGATCAGAAATAACTCAGCCAGTTATCGCTGCGCCTCTGCTTCAATCCCGCAAACCAGCGGCAAAGGGGATAAAGCGTAAGCACGACAAAAATCCAGATCAGATAAATAATCGGCAAAGAATATCCCCAACCGGGCGGCTTAGTCATCGGAAAGTCGCCAAGCCCCGGCGACTCGAACATCCAGTGCACCTGGCCGAACCGCGCATAACACACCGCGACCGCGAGCAAGTGGATGAAAGGAATATGCAGCAGATAATAAAACATCGGCACCTTGCCAATGGTAAGCGCTGGCCGCAGCCATCGCGGGGTTCCGGCGTCGACCGCCCACCAAAAAAGCAGAGCCGGCCCCAGCGTCATCAGTAGATACAAAAGCGATGGTGGATACTTCGTGGTATTCAAAAATGAAAGCACAGTAAAAGCTGCGGATCTTTGGCCGCTCCAGGGAAGCGGATCACCGTAAACATTGATGCCGCGCAAAACGACGAATGCCGCGGACAAGCCAATGCCCAGCGGCAGCAGAAATGCTTTCCGACGTTCCGATGGCCAGCGGTAGATTTGTCCCAATCCATAGCCTGCCGCGGTAACTCCGACCCACGGAATGAGTGCATACGTAACAAAAATAATGCGCCCGGGATGATTCATAATGATGTTAGGCGAGTGCAGAATCGACCAAAGTGGGTTCGAAGATTCCACGGAGTCCAGCAGATTATGGGTCGCGATCATCACCACGCCGAATGCTGTCACAACCCAAGTCGGCAGATAAACCAGCACCGAAAGCACAATCATCGCCCAACCCAGGGCCCACAAAACGATGAGCAGCGTCAGGTGGTAATCGAAGTTAAACTGCCAACCGAGGCAGCGGTTTACCGTGAGTTCCAGAAAGATCAGCCACAGGCCGCGCGTAAATAGAAACCGCGATAACTCGCGCTTGCTCTTCTTGGCCAGCGAAAGATAGGCGCCCGTGCCGGTGAGCAGAAAGAAAACCGGCGCACAGAAGTGCGTGATCCAGCGCGTAAAGAACAGCGGGATCGTTGTAGTGGCAGGATCCGTGGGATTAAAACCCGAATTGCCGAAAAAATCCCGCACGTGATCGAGCGCCATGATAATCATGATCACGCCGCGAACTACATCAATCGATTCGATGCGAACGCGCTTCGTGACCACAGACGCGACGGCAGGCTCGGCTATGGCAGCCATATGGCCTGACAGTGTAGCAAGGAGTCATCCTCAAATAAATCGCATTCTGGAATGCGATTTCCTGCGGCCTGATTCGCCCAAATCATTGCCATTGTTTACAATAGAGGTTTGCCCATGGACCTGGCTGCCATCCAATCTGCGCTGCGCGAACGCAACATCGACGCGTGGTTGTTCTACGATCACCATCATCGCGATCCTATCGCTTACCGCGTGCTTGGCTTGCCCGCAGGCCTAATGGTTACGCGACGATGGTTTTACCTGATACCCGCGCAGGGCGAACCGGTAAAGTTGGTTCACAAAATCGAAGCCGGCCATCTTGATTCGCTGCCCGGCAGCAAACGCCAGTATTCCGGATGGCAGGAATTATTCGACAGCCTAAAGGCGATTCTCGCACCTTATCGCGACATCGCGATGCAGTACTCGCCCAACAACATCGTCTTCACGATTTCCCTGGTCGATGCCGGCACGGTCGAACTTCTGCGCGGCCTCGGCAAGAACGTTGTCAGTTCCGCCGACCTGGTTGCGCAGTTCGAAGCCACGTGGAGCGACGAGCAGATCAAGACGCACTTCGCAGCCCGCGATGCCATCGATGCGATTACTGCAGCGGCCTTTCAGGAAATCGGGCAGCGCACCCGCAACGTCGGCACTACCGAACACGAAATCCAAACCTGGTTCATGGAGGCGTTTCGCCGCGAGAACCTGCTCACTGACGATCCGCCGATCGTGGCCGTCAACTCCAACGCCGGTAACCCGCACTACGAGCCTCGTGCCGACCACCCCGTTCCTATTCGCGAGGGAGACCTCGTGCTGCTGGACGTGTGGGGCAAGAAGGACGTTCCGGGCGCGGTGTACTACGACATCACCTGGATGGGATTCGTGGGCAACGCGCCATCCGGACGCATGCGCGAGGTCTTTGAGATTGTGCGCGACGCGCGCGATGCCGGAGTGAAAACCGTGACCGATGCCATCAACTCCGGACGCCGCATCGCCGGATGGGAAGTGGATCGCGCCACCCGCAACCACATCAAGGAAAAAGGTTACGGTGATTATTTTATTCACCGCACCGGACACTCCATCGGCACCGACGTCCACTCCAACGGAGCCAACATGGACGATCTGGAAATTCACGATGAGCGCCAGATTCTTCCGAACTCCTGCTTCTCCATTGAGCCCGGCATTTATCTGCCGGAGTTTGGTGTGCGCAGCGAGGTCAACATGCTGGTCCGGCCCGGTTCGGCGGAAGTCACCGGCAACATTCAACGCGAGATCGTGACCATCTGATGGCAAATCAAACTGCAAAGACAACGACCAAGGCAGCCGAACCGGCGCAGCCCGCAAGCATGATGGCGGTGATTGCGCCCGCCGTGGGCTGGCTGATTCCCGGCGCGGGCCACATGATTCAGAAGCGCTGGATTCGCGGCGGTCTGCTACTAGTCTCGATCAGCGCTCTGTTCGTGCTTGGCCTTATGATGCAGGGGCACATCTACAAGGCGAATGGCGGCGACATCCTCGACATGCTCGGATTCATCGGCGACCTGGGCGCAGGCGGCCTATACATTGTGACCCTCGCCATGAACTGGGGACAGGGCGCGGTCGCTTTCGCCACCGCCGATTATGGAACCAAGTTCATGATCGTCGCTGGACTGCTGAACTTCATCGCGGTGGCCGACGCCTACCACATCGCGATCGGGAAAAAACAATGAGGCAGCTATCAGCCATCAGTCGTCAGCCATCAGCTAAAACTTCAATTCCGGTTGGGGCATCATGACGATTCAACTCTCTCACTTCAGCGCGGCTTTTGTGTTCGCGCTCTTTGCTTCCATCGTCTTCGGCATCACTCACCGTGAAACTACGCGCGATATGATCCGCTACGGCCTGTATTGTTTCGCCATGTTTCTGGGAGGCGTTTTCGTGGCCGGATGGACGATGTGGTTGGTGCGAAGATAGCTTTTAGCTCTTAGCCTTTAGCTCTTAGCTTCTTTTCTTTGTAGTGAATCCGCGTCCGGCTTTTCTCGTGTTACTGTCTTCCTGTGCCGATGCTGAAACTCTTGTGCCTAACAAGCTAGGGGCTAAGAGCTAACAGCTAAGAGCTTCTATCCTTCCCACACAAACGCATCAAACACCCGCTTCGAATCAAAATTCAGCCGCCGGTACAGAGCAACAGCTCCGGCGTTGGCCTCAGTTACGGTCAGCGATAACATCGAGAAGCCACGCTTGCGAAGATTTGTAGAAGTTGCCGCCAGCAACGATTCGCCAATGCCGCGCGAGCGATATTCAGGAAGCACGCAAACCTGCGTTACATGACCAACGTCCGCGCGCACGCGCGAGCACAGAATCATGCCAATCAGATTCTTTCCCTTGCGATCTACCGCGGCATAAGATGACTCCGCATCGAACACTCCGCATCCCGGGAAACGCACAATGTTATTCAGAAAGCGCAGCGATCCGCTCAGCGTGTGGTACTGGTCATTGATCTGGGCGTCGACGTGGCCGCGATAAGCGGCCGTGATCACAGCAGCCGCGGGTTGATAGTCCGCTTCGGTCCAAGGACGAACTTCGACATCTGCATGCGTCGCTCTTGCTGGGGGAACAATCCTGGACAGATCCAGCAGCATAAACAGCCGCGGNNAACTGCGCCTCGACGCGATGGATTCCGGGAGACTGCTGCAGCGTTTCGATCACATGCGTTAGCAGCTTGACTTCGACCTCGCCCGCGTTCGAAACTCGTCCGCCGTTCGCAACGTAAAGATCGCCGACTACTCCCTTGCTGCCTTCGTACACAAAGAAGCTGTAACCGAAAATGCGCCCGCGATCAATGGCAGCGTATCCAGGGAGAATTTTCGCGTCGACATAGCGCAGAATCATCTCCGCCGACCCGTGATAATCCCACGAGAGCAGGCTCGCCCACGCGCGCGTCTCATCGTCGAGCAGGGGGCGCAGGTCGACGGAAGAAAAATGCCTGAGATCGAGAATCTCCACGGGGCTCCTGCAAATTCAGCCGCAAAAGACGGTGGCTAAGTTTGCAATGGCAGAATCCAGAGTTTAGTGCGTTATGAGAGTTCAAGCAAACCGGCGGAACACCGGCCGACAACATTTCATCCTACTGCCCGGAAGCCGCGCCCGCCGCGGCAACCCAGTAGTAGTCCACGCGCTGCGCGGCATAGTGTCCCAGGTAAGAGACGCGGCGGCCTGCCACCAGCTTTGCGATCTCGGCCTGTGTATTCTCCGGCGCCACCAACAAGTGTTCCTCTGGAGGAACACTGCCCCAGTCGTAGTTGAAGGTCAACCGGTTGCGGTAAAAGGTCAATCCATATTCCAGTTCGCGCCGAACATGGTAGACGGCTAGCGGCAACGGTTGAGTTTCCATCCGAGCAATTTCCCGCGCCAGGGGCCGCGCTGAATAAGTTTCATCCANNCGCAGCATGCGAAGACCTGTCTTGCGAACCAGTGTGAGCGCAATTCCGGCGCACAGAACGAATGCAACGCCGAGCGCTGCCAGCATTGGTCGACCTCCCGGAAGCCGGTGTTGCGTGATCAAATAGGCAATCAATAACGCTGGAACAATCGGAGCAGCGGCGAATAACGCGTGCAACACTGCCAGCCATATTGCCGGCGGCCTGGCGTCGTTTCGCTCCAGATCTTGCCGCAGATATCCTGCTAATAAGAGCGCGCCCGCAGGAATCGCGGGAAGAATATAGCCGGGCAACTTTGATTGTGAGATTGAGAAGAACACCACGGGCACGACCAGCCAGCAGCACGCGAAAATGCCGAATTGCTGTGCGAAATCCTCGCTGGCCTGCACGAATCTTCGTCGCTCCCACCACTGCCGCACCGCTTGCACGAAGCCCGCAATCACAAAGACCGTCCAAGGAGCCAGCGCCAGCGCCGTCATCGGCAGGTAATACCAGATGGGCTCGCGATGGTGATAAAGATTTTCCGAGAACCGGTCCAGATTTTGCTGAACGATAAATTCGCGAAAAAACTGCGGATTGCGCATCTGCACCGCCGCATACCACGGCAGCGCGACTGCGCAGAACAGAATAATTCCCGGCAGCCACACCGACTTCAAAACCAGTCGCCAATCTTTAACCGCAATCGCATACAGAGCGATCACCAGCGCGGCCAGAAACGGCGCGACGGGTCCCTTCGCAAGCATGCCTAGAGCCATGAAGGCGTAAAACATGCCAAGGTAAATTTTCTTTTCACTCTCCCGCCACGCCCACCAACTGAGCATACCGATACCGAAAGCCGTGGCCAATGCCATGTCCATCGAGGCGGCGTGCGCGAATCCGGCAATGGCGGCGGAAGATGCTGTGATGAGCGCGCCGTCGAGTTCAAATCCAAACTTGAAGCGCCGCAGAAAAAAGTACACAGCCAGTACCAATAGAGCGGCATCGAGCGCCGATGGCAGCCGTGCGGCCCAGTCGCTTACACCAAAAATCGAATACGACAGCATGGCTTGCCAGTAATAGAGCGGCGGCTTTTCCAGCCACGGATGCCTGCCAAGCACAGGTGTAATCCAGTCGCGTCGCTCCAGCATTTCACGAGCGACTTGCGCATAGCGCGGCTCGTCGGCTCCAATCAGACCGAACTGTCCCAGCCCGTAGAGAAACAGAAACGCGCAGAAGCCCGCCAGCAATAGCGCGTCCGTGCGGGTGCGATTCGTCATGGGAGGATCAAAGGTTTCAAGGTTTCGGAAGTTTCAAGGTTTCAAGCGGTCGCAGGCATAGCTACATCCGACGAATTGAGCCTCGAAACGTTGAAACTTTGAAACGTTGAAACCTCATGTTGAATCATTGTACGGAAGGACCGCGCCGCAGCATTTCCAGAACCGGTCGTACCGCCTCAGCCAGCGGCCCATCCAGCGAGCAACCGCTGGCGCATTCATGACCTCCGCCGCCAAAGCCCTCGGCCACTCGCGCCACATCGAGCTTGCCCTTGCTGCGCAGGCTTACGCGAACGCGCCCGTCGGGAAGTTCACGAAAGAAAGCCGCCGCTTCAACTTCTCCGATCGAGAGCACGTAATTCACCAGGCCCTCGCAGTCTTCTTCCTTTGCTTCACAACGTTCCATTTGTTCCTGCGTTACCCAGGTCCACCCGATGTGGCCGTCGGTATTGAGGTTGCGCAGTGCCTCGCCGAGCAGCCTCATCTTGGCCACCGAGTGCGCAAAATAAATACTGCGCGCGCAATGCGACGGGTCCGCGCCCGCCAAAACCAGCTCCCGCGCCAGTGCGAATGTATGCTCGTTCGTCCCCTGAAACATAAACGATCCTGTATCGGTCATCAGCGCCGTGTAAAGGCACGTTGCAATCTCAGACGAGACGGGCGTTCCCGCCTCGCGCGCCAGCCGGAATACCATCTCCCCCGTCGCGACCGCATGCGGATCAATCCAGTTCACATCCGCGAACGGCCTTCCGCTGACGTGGTGATCGATGTTGATCAGAAATCGGCTTTCCAATCCCTCCAGCCGCGTGCGATGAATGCTGTCACATTCCAGAATGATCGCGGCTTCGTAGCTGCCGCCAATTCGGCTGGCCTGCTGCACCTGATCGGCGAAGGGCAGCGAGCGATAAATTCGCGGGACGCCATCGTGCAAAACCACGTCGGCCTGCTTCCCCATCGAGCGCAAAACCTGGCAGCATGCCAGCGCCGATCCAATGGCGTCGCCGTCCGGTCGCGCGTGCGACGTAAGCACGAATCGGTCGCGCTGCTCGATTTGCTGGAGAACATCCTGCAACATAATGGCTATGCCTTCTTTTCGCTCGATCCCGCGCGCGTCTTCATTCGCTTTTTCGCGCGCGCCAGCAGTTCTTCCACTCGCGCCTTTTCCCGCTCCGAACGGTCCAGCCGGAAATGCAATTCCGGCGCGCGCCGAATCCGCAAACGCTCCACCAGTTCGTGCCGTATGTATTCCTTCGCCGCGATCAAACCCTCAAGGCTGCGATCTGCCTCCTGGTCATCGCCATCCACATCCACCAGAACTTGCGCCGAACGGCCGTCGTCGGCCACATGCACCGCGGTCACGCCCACCAGCCCAATGCGAGGATCGCCCAACTCCCCTTCCACCAGAGTTTCGATCTCCTCGCGCAAAGCCTCGCCCAACCGCCCGCGATGATATTTGACCGCGCGCTTCTCCACGGCTCACCTCAAGGTAAAACGCATGAGAATATCAGAAAATCGGCCACAGGTGTTGGCCCTGTAGTGCTATTCTCGCGCACGAATGAGGGATCACGGTAAGTACGCAGGTAACAATAGGATAGCGGCACACCTTCGCCACCGTCTGGCAATCCACGGGCCGAGCGTTACCGCACTTCCACCGACAGCAAATCCCCATCCGACGCGCCACCGGGCTTATAGTTCACCGAGACTGCACGATCGTTCCATTCGCAGGAAAACTTTTCCGCTCCGATCAGTGGCAGCGACTTGTAGTCGGCAGTCCGCAGTTTTAGAACTACTTCGCCAGATCTCACGGTTAGCACCGCAGCTGGAGATTGGGAGCAGTCCACGTCGACGAGGCGCCCCTGCAGGAATTTTGCGGGACGCTTGTCTACTGTGCCTGAGGATTGTCCCGCTTTTTGGGCTGCGGCGCGCTTGGCGGCATCCTGCTCCAGCACGTCGAATGGCGAAGGTTGGGCTGCGACTTTCTGGTTTGCTACTGCGGCGGCTGAGATGCCGTATTTTTCTTCGTTCGGCATCGTGCCCAGCCTATCGCGAGCTGCCGTAGCGATCTCCGGATTGTTGCTTGCCTTCAGGCGCTGCAGCAATGTGACTGCGGCGTCCCATTTTTTGTCTGCAATATAAATTTCCGCCATGTTGTAAACATACTGCTGGTTGCGCGGACTCAGCCGGATCGCGGCGTGCTCGGCCTGCATCGCTGCCACCGGCCCTCCGCCTTTCATATGCGCCGTCGCCAGCAGGTCGTAGGCGTTGGCGAATTCGGGATACCACTCCACCGTGGCGCGCAGGTCGACCATCATGTTAGGCAGACCCACAATGTCGGCGTGCTTCGATTGCGCCACGCGGTATTTCAGCACAGAACTGTAGTACCGGATCCACGGATCATCCGGCTTCAGCCCGGCGGCATTGGATAGTTCTTCGGCAGCGGCATCGAACTCTTTGCGCTGCAGGTGGTCCCAGGCAAGAGCGCGGTGAGCGATCTCGTTGCCGACGGATGTGACCAGCAGAGGATTCTTCTTGTCGTCCCTTTCCTTATCTTTATCCCTGCTGAATAATTTTTCGGGAACCGGCTCGGGAGTTGCGGCTAGGGCCTGCAGTTCCTGCAAGCCCACGTCGCGGCGTTCAGGAACTCTGCTCTTAACTTCGGCCGCGATCGCGCGCGCATCGTTTTCAGTGATCACCTTGGAGGTGATTACGCGCGTATCCGTGTGCACGATCTCAGGAAACTGATAGGGCTGCGGCGGGGTGAGTTGGGATTGGGAATCAGGTTGCCTGGAGGCGTCGAGCGCCACGAACAGCGGCGTGAGCGAGTGAAAGTAATCTTTTGCCGCCTGATCAAATTGAGTCGACGACATGCCGTAAGCTTTTTGGATCGCATCTTCCACTGGCACGTGCTGGATCTCAACCAGATCGAAATAAGTTCCCGCCTCCTGCAGTTTCTTCTCATGGATGAGGTAATGCATCACCATCCACGATTGTGCATAGAAGAGCGTGTGGTGCGTGCCTTCGATGTAGCTCGAGGTGTCGTGCTTCATTGTGAAGAGGTCGGGCAGCGTTAGCCAAACCTGGCCGCTAAGAAACTCCGTAAGCGACTTCGGAAGACTCCGAACTTCCTGCTGGTTCTGCAGCAGGTCTTGCGTGTAAGCGGATTGCAGTTCGGGATCGCCGCCGATTTCGTACTTTTTGTCATCCAGGCGAATAGAGCTGAAGTATTCTGCCAGACCTTCATCGAACCATCCCGCCGCCGGAGGATAGTTGTTGTTCACAAGCATGTGGGCAAAGTCGTGGGCAACGGCGCGCCAGGATTCCGGCTCGAACAAATTCAGCACGATAAAGTTCTGGTCTTCGCCGGGAACAAAGAAACCAGCAGCGTCGATGGGCTGGCCTTGCCGCAGGGGCGCGCTTTGGTAGTAGTTCTTATCATTCTTGAAAGCGAGGATCGTCAGCGGCTCCGACTCGTTGAGTCGGTCCCGCATGAGCAGGGTAGCGAAGACGGACCGCATCTGCTCAAAGCGCAAAGCGACTTCGGTGCCCCTCTTTTCGCCGGCATCGGTAATCACCGTGTAGTGCGTGGAATGAATTTCGCGCCACGGCGATTGCTCCGCCGCACGAGCAGAGGCAGCCAGAAGGAGCGCAAGAAGCATCGTAGAAAGAAGTGAAGTCGGGATGGCGCGAATGCTGGCCATGTATGGCTTGAGGGGAGTGGAAGCTATTGAAATGCTAACACGCGGCCAACCGCGGGCGTCCTACTGATCGGTGCGGCAGCGGTGCGCGGCGGACGGCAGCGATCGCACGTAGCCACCGGGCACATATTGAACGTAGGTCTCGAGTCCGTTTGGATCCAAAATCATGCCGTCGTGTACGGCCTCATGCTCCCTGCGGAAGTATGAATATTCAAATTTCTTTCCATCGCCCATGACCTGGCTCTTGATGTAGCCGTCGGGAAAATATTTGTTGGTTAAGACCAGATTCGCGGCTCCATGTCCCGCCGTGATCATCTGCCCTTTCTCGTCATAGGTATAGGAATCCACATGCCCTGCCGAATCTGTGGCGCGGATCATTCGCCCACCTGCGTCGTATTCGTACCGCATCGTGCGGCCTTGAAAGATGTGATCTTGCTGATTCGGTGCTCAGAGTCGTTTTCGAAGTGAAGCCAATTTCCGGAGGGACTGCTGATCGAGACAAGAGCGCCAAACGAATCGCGCTCCATCTTGTACTCACGCCCCTCGGGGTCAATGAGGCCGGTCAAGACTGTGACGTTCTGCGGCAGCGCATTCGGCGTGTAAGGAAACATATAGGTCCAGCCGTCGGCCGTTTTAATTCGCCATGTCTTTCCATCAAAGACCAATTGAGTGTTCTGAAAACGACCCTCGCGATCCCAGCCAGATTGGTACGTGTCGCCAGTCTGTCCGGTTGCTGGCGGCAGGTGGTTGTAATGAATTCTGACGCCGTCTTCCATGATCAGGTCGATCGCGACGCCCATCTGTCCACCGAGAAAAATCTCAAATGAATCTGAACCGCCGATTCCGAATGCCCGCGAACGATCGTCCTGATTGCGATGAATTCGGCTGAATTGCATGGCCGGTTCATCTTCGAAAACGAAATCCGCTTTGCGCAGAATGATCAGCCCAACGCCGGTGTCCACGCGGAAGGTTTGCGTGGCTGTATCCGGTAGGGCAGATTCTGTGTACTGCATTTTCCAGAGCAGCTTGTCTCCGGGGCCGTCGTAAATCGTCACGACAGGGTCTCCCGACTCCACGAAAGAATCCCATTGTCCTTCCGCCCCGATTACGTCCCCGCCCATCCGATCGATTTGGAAGCCTGAGAGAACTCCGCCGCTCAGTAAGCTTGTGTAGTCGCTGCTCAGGGGCAAATCGAAATAGAGCATGACAAGATTCTTGGTTAGAAGTTTTTGCACCCGCGAAGTCAGCCATTCCGGATTCCGCTTTCCCAGCAGCGAAAGCGGATGCAAACGAGCTGACGAGACCATTCCGAAGCGTCCCTCGTCGCGCATGTTCTCTACATAACTCCAGTCATAAGCGGGAATGTACATGTCGCTGGCGGTTACGCCGATCAGAATCGAGGCTGGATCGCGCGAAATTTCTGGATACTTCTGCGCCATGAATTCGATCCACTTCTCGGTGTTCAATTGATTGCGCGCCGGATCAATGAGCCTCGGGTCAAGAGGAATTGGAGCCAGCACCTTCACGTCAATTCCAAGCTTTGCTTTGTAATACGCAGGCGCCCATTGCAGCGATTCGCCCTCAGCCATACCGATTGGCAGAAGATAAACATTTTTTGCCGGCACCGCTGGAAGCTGAAGCCGTCGCACTGGAGTGAGGTCAATTTTGTCGCCACTTCTGTTGCCCTCGGGCTCAAACACCAGCCGTGAAAAATCCCATACGCCATTGGTCCAATTGGCGACGCCGTAGAGATGTCCGCTGCCGCGCGAGCCGCTCAACGTCACCGACCATTGCGCGAATTGCGAACCACCGAACGGAAACAGAAATCCGAACACCGGCTGTTTGGCCCGGATGCCGCTGCCCAGCGCACTCTGCACGCCAGGCGAAGACAGGGCCGTTTGCAGTGAGCTTGTATAGGCTGTGGACTGCAAGAGGCTCCGATTCAAGAAAACGACCGTTACGATTGCCATGAAAGCGACGAACAGAAGCACCACTACGCTGGCGGCCAGCGGGAAAAAACTTGTGGAAGGTTTTCGGGAACCGGCTTGAGGCACAGGGCTGCAGCGCGGGCATACCCATCCACGGAGTGCCGACCCACATTTCGGGCACGCCGCTGCTTCCGTCGCTGTTGGCATCCTCGATAATTAACATAGCGGGGGCACCGCGAAAGGTTACCTTGGAGCAGGAGCCAGAAGACGCTGGCTATATGTGGGGCTGCATCTATGCTACGTCTTGTCCGCACTTCGGGCAGAGCGTATTCCAAACGAGCGCACGTGCCTCGTAAAGCGGTTGGTGGCAAAAGGGGCACATGAACCCCAGATCGCGACACATCTCGTTGTCATGCTGGATGGTGCGATAGATCGCATACGCCTCGCTAATTATTAGGGCGCCCAGGAAAAGCAGCACAGATGCGCGAGGGATCCTAACCAGCAAGATTTTCTGCATGCCTATGAAGACCAGGAAAGCGACGGACGCCGCTCCGAGAAAAGCCATTACACGAAGATTATGGCTCTTCGCAATCAGAGCGCGTTTTTGGGCCAACTCGCCTGTCAGTACAGTTTTCACCTAGTGAGAATAGGACGCGGGTGGAAGGAGCCGCAAATTACGAGTGTGCAGAGCGTAATGGGATCTTGCTATGAAGGCCGAGGTAAATGCCTAGTCGCCGCTGGCGTGGTTTTGCGTAGGCACCAGAACAAGGCGCGGGCGTGCTTCGGCGGGACGATGCTGCGAGGTTCGTCCGCATAAATCGAGAATGGCGAAGACTGCTGCGTACGCGGAGAGAACGCCGATGCCGACCGAGGCGGCTACGGTGAGGCAAAGAATCAGAGGCATGAAGAGCGAAATCACGGTCGACCACCCTTATTAAATTGCAGTATCAGATGCCACAGCTTCAACTTTCGTCTACGCGGCTTTTTCAATCTACCTGCGTTAAAGGCCGCTGCTAGTGACGATTCAGGTGCGCCGCAGCTTGCTGCTCCGTAGTAAAATACGGAGTAGAGCTGTGCACTCCTACTGTCGGACAAGTCTGTAAGCCTGTCGACATTACGGAAGGGCAATCCAACCCGGTTTTTCAGACAAGTAACCAATGGCTATTACTAAAATCTCCGTGCGCGGGGCGCGCCAGCATAACCTCAAGAACATCGACGTTGAGATTCCGCGCAATACTTTGACGGTGGTCACCGGACTGAGTGGATCGGGCAAGTCGTCGCTGGCGTTTGACACGATTTATGCCGAAGGGCAGCGCCGCTATGTGGAGACTTTGTCGACCTATGCACGGCAGTTTCTGGACCAGATGGAGCGCCCGGATGTGGATGCAATCGATGGACTTAGCCCGTCCATTTCGATTGAGCAGAAGACCACCAGCCGCAGCCCGCGATCGACCGTTGGAACTATCACCGAGATCTACGACTATCTTCGCCTGCTGTTCGCTTCGATTGGAGTGCCGCATTGCCCCAAGTGCGGGCGGCCGATCAGCCGCCAGTCAGCGGAGCAGATCGTGCAGCGTGTGATGCTTCTAACTCCTGAGGATCGAGTAATGGTCCTCGCGCCCATCGTGCGCGGGCGCAAAGGCGAGTTCAAGAAAGAGATGGAGACGCTGCTCAAGCATGGCTATGAGCGGGCGCGTGTCGACGGCGAAATTGTGAATCTGGATGACGACCTCGCGCTCGATAAGCGCAAGAATCACACGATCGAAGTGGTGATCGACCGGTTGCTGGTGAAGCCGGGGATCGAGCATCGTCTGGAAATGTCAGTCGGGCTGGCGATGAAGCTGGCCGGCGGCCTGGTGCAGATCGCCGTGGTCGGCGGGGATGAGCAACTTTATTCCGAGAAGCTGGCTTGTCCGGATTGCGGCATCAGCGTGCCGCAACTTGAGCCGCGTTCGTTTTCGTTTAACAGCATGTATGGAGCTTGCCCGGAGTGCCACGGCCTCGGCAGCCGTTATGATTTCGATCCCGCGAAGGTGATTACGGATTGGTCGAAGCCGCTGCTCGATGGCGGACTGGGGCCAGGTTCGGCGTCACAGGGATTGATTCATGCGTTGCAGATTACGGCGGCGGCGCACGGAATTGATCTGAGCGAACCGTTTGAAAAACTTCCAGAGCAAGTTCAGGATCTGTTGCTGAATGGAGAATCAGGGCGCGGCAAGACTGGCTTCCGCGGAATCTTTGGATACCTGAAGCAGAATTTGGAGGAGTCGACCTCGGAGGGTTATCGCGACTGGCTGATGGATCACATGTCGGCGACGGATTGTCCCGCGTGCGGGGGCAAGCGGCTGCGGCCGGAGAGTCTAGCTGTGAAGGTGAGCCGCATGTCGATTGCTGAATTTACCGCGCTGCCAATTTCAAAGGCGCTCGATGTCGCGCGAGGCATTAGGCTCGCGGGACGAGAGGAAAAAATCGCTGGCCGCGTTATGCATGAAATTGTGGAGCGGCTGCAATTTCTGAATGCGGTGGGATTGAATTACATTTCACTCGACCGCTCGGCAGCGACTTTGTCTGGAGGCGAAGGGCAGAGGATTCGTTTGGCGACGCAGATTGGGTCGAAGCTGCGCGGCGTGCTCTATGTTTTGGATGAGCCTTCGATCGGATTGCATCATCGCGATAACGGACGGCTGCTGAACGCACTCGAGAATTTGCGCGACTTGGGGAACACTGTGCTCGTCGTCGAGCACGACGAAGAGACGATTCGCCGCGCGGATTATGTAATCGACCTCGGTCCCGGCGCGGGACGACATGGCGGAGGGTTAGTGGCGCACGGAACTCCTGCGGAAATTATGCGCGAACCCAACTCGCTGACCGGGGCTTACATTTCCGGCAGAGTGCAGATTGAGATGCGCGCCGAGCGGCGTCAGAAAAACGGTGCGGCCCTGACGATTCTGGGTGCGAAGGAAAATAATCTCAAGAATCTCGATGTAACTTTCCCGCTCGGCGTGATGACCGTGGTGACGGGAGTTTCCGGGTCGGGCAAGTCCACGCTGGTAAACGACATTCTTTATCCCGCGCTGGCGCGCCAGCTTTACCGTTCGCGCGAGAAGTCGGGCGAGCATAAGGCGATTGTGGGCGCGGAGAACATCGACAAAGTGATTCGCATCGATCAGTCGCCGATTGGCCGTACGCCGCGCTCGAATCCCGCGACCTATACCGGAGTCTTCACTGCGATTCGCGATATTTATGCCATGCTTCCCGAGGCACGCGAGCGCGGCTACAAGCCGGGACGATTTTCGTTCAACGTGCCCGGCGGACGTTGCGAAGCTTGCCAGGGCGAAGGACAGCGCCGCATCGAGATGAATTTTCTGCCCGATGTTTACGTGCTCTGCGAAGTCTGCGGCGGACGCCGTTACAATCACGAAACGCTGGCTGTGAAGTACAACGGCAACTCCATCGCCGACCTGCTGGAGATGCCCGTCTCCGACGCGCTGCCGATTCTCGAAAACATTCCGCAGGTAAAGCAGAAGCTGCAGACGCTGGTCGACGTTGGCCTCGGCTACATTCATCTCGGTCAGTCTGCGGTCACGCTCTCAGGCGGCGAAGCGCAGCGCATCAAGCTGGCCCGCGAGTTGAGCAAGCGGCAGACGGGCAAGACTCTTTATCTTCTCGACGAGCCCACCACCGGCCTGCACTTCGACGACGTGAAGAAGTTGCTCGACGTGCTGCACCGGCTGACCGACCTGGGCAATTCGATCGTCATCATCGAACACAATCTGGACGTGATCCGCAACGCCGACTGGATCATCGACCTCGGCCCCGAAGGCGGCGAAGACGGCGGCCGCCTCGTGGCCCAAGGCACGCCCGAGCAGGTGGCGCGAGTGAAGAAGTCGTACACAGGGCAGGCGCTTGCGGGATACTTCGCGGGGAACGGCAAGCGGAGCGCCTAGCTGCAAATCGACGTTATGTTCCGACTGGAACATTTGTACATACAAAATGTTCCAGTCGGAACATTCGAGCGTTTTTACCGGAACACTGTGGAAATCTCGGAAAACTCGGAAAACAACCTTAAAGCTATAGTCGGTGGGCGGCAGGTTGCTGATGCGGATGAATTTAGCGTACAGGCCGGAAAACGTGGTAGAAAAGCCACAGGGCGAAGGAAAAACGACTGAGATCGGGAACGGTGTTGGCAGTCGACGGCGGCGAGTGCCGATTACATAGAGTTACGGACCGTTCAGTTAGTAATCCTGAACTTCCTGTTGCTTTTCAGCGTGCCGCCCGGCGCGGTCACGACGACGGGGCCAGTGGTTGCGCCCGTTGGCACTGTCGCAGTGATCTCCGTGCCTGATACAACGGTGAAACTCGCCGACGTGCCGTTGAAGGTGACGCTGGTGGTGCCGGTTAGATTGTTCCCCAGGATGATCACGGATGAGCCGACCTGGCCGGAGGCGGTTACGGTTTGGACGAAAGGGCCGAGTCCGGTGGACAGTTTGAAGGCGGTGCCGTAACCGGCGAGACCTCCGCGGTAGGTTGCGCCGTAGAAGTTGCCGTCGGTGCCCTGCATAATTCCGACGGGGAAGATGCCGTCGGAGCAGAATTCGCCCAGTTCTTCACAGAAAGTGTAGAGCGTCGAGTAGTCGCCGGCCGAGGTAAGTTCAAAAATAATGCCGCATCCATAACTGAAGTAGCAGGTTGTGCCCTCACCCGAGTTAATGATCCCGTAGAAATTTCCGTCGGTGGCCTGCAGGATGGAGCCGCCGCTGATGCCGCCCGTGCAACTGTATACGGCACAAAAATTGTAGAGCACGGTCAGCTCCCCCTGAAGCGACAGCCTGAAGATGACGCCGCTGCCGTTGTAGCCGTCATTTCCGTAGATGCCTCCCCGATCGGTGACCCCATAAAGATTTCCGTCGGCGGCCTGCATGACGACGGCTGGACCGGCTCCGTCGGAGCAGTTCGGTCGCGAGCAGAAGTTGTAGAGCGTAGTGGTGACGCCCTGGGGAGTCATTTTGAAAATCAGGCCGCCGCACTCGATGACCTCGACATTGCAGTCTGGGCCGGTACCGCCGCCTGCGACGCCATAGAAATTTCCGTCCGTTGCCTGGATCAGGCTGGCAGGATTCGCGCCATCGACGCAGTTAGTCTCCGCGCAGAAATTATGCAAGACACTTTCGCTTCCAGTCAGCGTTACGACGTAAGCTAAGCCTGCGTTGTACCGGCCACCGACCTCTGTGGTTCCGTAGAGGTTGCCATCACTGCCGAGCGTCAATGGCGCGTAAGGATCGTCGCCGTCTTTGCAGTTGAGTTCGGAGCAGAAGCTGTAAATGGTGGTGAGGCCGGTTTGCGCATTGGCGCGATAGATCGTCCCGGCCTTGTTTACTGTTCGGTATGGGCCGTCGCCACCGTAGGCTGTGGTGCCGTAGAAATTGCCGTCTCCAGCGAGGGTCATACCGGTGTAGGCCTTGGAGCCGGTGCAGTAGTTGGTGGTGCAGGAGTAATCGAGCAGGGTCCACGATCCTGTAGTCGTCAGATAGAAGCCGAAGCCATAGGGGCCGCCGTAGGATCCATGGCCGTAATAGGCAGCGCCGTAGAGGTTGCCGTCGGTTCCCTGGGCGAGCGGGCTGGGGTATTGGCCGTCGCCCACGCCGAAATCCGTGAGAGTGGTGAAAGTGACTGGGGACGGAGCGGCGGCTGTAGTTTGGGCTGCGCTCACACCGATCAGCCCGGCGAACGAAATAGATAGCACGGCGAAAAGTCGGGAAGGCCGCATGAAAACCTCCTTGGTGCTCGTGGCTTCGGGGGTGAGCCTGGTTGTTGGCGGAAAGTCAGTTCATCTAAAGCGCATAGAGCGCTTCATCGCGCCCGCGGTTTTCCAGTCGGAGCATACTCCCGCGCCGGGGGGGGCGTCTAGATGAATGATTTTGCACACCTCGGCGCCCGACACCTTGCTGGTCCTAGCAACAAGATACATAGGTCCTTCGTTGGGAGTCGCTCGCTTTGCGAGCGACTCCGCTTCCTCAGGATGACAAGCTTGAGTCAGGGGCTACGGACAGGAGTGTCCGTCCCACACGAGCAAAGTTTCGCTGCGGAGCGCTTCAGATATATCTAACGCTTGACGTTAATAACGACACTCGTTAAACTGGCTAGGTGATCAAATCCAGGTGATCAAAACCTTCGCCGATAACAGCACGAAGGAATTTTGGGACACAGGCAAGAGCCAGAGAATCCCTCCGGCGAATCTGCGGAACGTCACGAAAAAGAAACTGGCCATGCTTCACTCAGCCAGAGGGTTGGAGGATTTACGAGTGCCTCCGGGGAACAGGCTGGAAGCACTGCGTAGGGATCGGGCAGGCCAGCACAGTATCCGCATCAACGATCAATATCGCGTGTGTTTCGTTTGGCGCGATGGCGATGCGTATGATGTGGAAATAACCGATTACCACCGATCGCTTCGGGGGAAACGCAATATGAGCATCAAGAATGAAGGCCCAGCAGGTTGGGCGGTGCATCCGGGAGAGATTCTTCGCGAGGAGTTTCTGGAACCGATGGGCATCTCGCCCTACCGGCTTGCGGTGGAGTTGCACGTTTCTCCTCCTACAGTCAACGACATCGTTCGAGAAAAGCGCGGAATTACCCCTGAGATGGCAGCTCGTCTGGCCAAGTATTTCGGAACTGCGGAGCAGTTCTGGCTGAACTTGCAAGACGCTTTCGCGGTTCATCAGGTCCGGCGGAAATATTCGAGGGAACTCAAAGCCATAAAGCCTATTGCCGCGGCTGCGGCGCGCTAGCGTCATCCTAAGGAAAATATTTTGTCAGCGCCGGAAAATCCGCAGCTTGACCCGCAGCCGCTGAGCAGCGATCTCCAAACGTCTGCTCCGTATGTTGTTGTGCCGTTCCCGCCGCCTGCGGCTGAGCCAGTACGACCCGAACCCAAGGCTGGCGAAGACCCGATCTGGAGCGGATGGGACGTTTTGCAGATTGCCGGCCTGACTTTGCTGCTTACGCTTTTTGTCGGGCCACTGCTCACGGTTACGGGCGCTCGCATTTTTATTTATCCGCATGAAAGTTGGCTGGATGTGGCGCGGAAGCCTGTGCTGGCGCTGCTTTCCCAGTTCCTCTCTTACGTGGTTGTTGTTCTTTACATGATCCTGCTGGTACAGGGCAAATATCGCGCGCGATTCTTCCAGGCGATGCGGTGGAACTGGCCCGGCATTGCCGGCGTAAGTTTTCTGGGTGTGGGAGTGCTCATGCTCGGCTTCGACATTCTGGGACGATTTCTGCCCATGCCGAAGACCACACCCTTCGATCAATTCTTCGATCGCCCTTTCGATGCCTATCTCACCGCAGCTTTTGCGGTTAGCCTCGGGCCGTTGATCGAAGAAATTTTCTTTCGCGGATTTCTTTATCCTGTGGTGGCGCGGCGTCTGGGCGTTGGCTGGGGAATTTTTCTGACGGCGCTGCCGTTTGGATTGATGCACCTGGCCCAGTACGGTTATTCCTGGGGAGCCGTGTTGATTGTATTTCTGGTTGGCGTGGTGCTCACCGCAGTGCGGGCGATGACGAAGTCAGTGGCCGCAAGCTTTCTGGCGCACGTGGGCTACAACGGAACGCTGATGGCGCTGGCTGTCTGGTCTACCGATGGATTCCGGCACATGGATAAAGCTGGAGCGCTGCTGTTTTGACCCTACTCGGGTGATTAGGTTGTTTTTAGCCCGGACGGCGACGGAGCGCAGTCTGCAACTCCGACCGGATCTCAGGCCGGGGTGGGAGGGGGAGGCTCTTCCGCACCGGGCTCTGTCCCCGTGATAAGGAATGAGTCGGATAGATGCAGCAGGTCCAGAAGATACTCTTTCAACGCCATTAGGACGAAAGCGGCCTCGGCAAAGGCGAAGATACCGACGTAATACGCGGCTAACGGCATGCTCCACGGTATCGCCTCCAGCGGAAATTCTGAGGCCGGATCGAGCTTCAAGGGTCTCAGGTTGCCGGTATAGGAGTCAATCTCGGCCTGTGCTGGCGTTGTCTGCGTTGGTGCGGACTCCGTTTCTGGGGCCTTTGACGCGGGGCCTGTCGTCGGGGTGCTTTTACTCAGATTCAGATGCTCGATTAGCTCCTTAGACGCCCGAGCTGTGTCGCCATGGCTACGCCCCGCCTCCCTAGTGGCTACCGAGGTCGCAACGTCCTTGAGAGTCGGCGAGCCGACAGCCGAGGCAAGAATGCTTCGATCGCTGAGAAACTCATAGGCGAGGTCCATCTCGGCGGCTCTGTTGACGGCGAAATCCATGTCGTACAGGTAAGCGCCGGCCAGCTGTCCGCCCTGGGCCTTGGCTTGCGCTTGTGCTTCCGCTACAACCAAGGACTCGCTTAGCAGACTGTGATACGAGAAGACCATCACAATGCTGCCGATGATCAACAGCAGAGGGAGGGTTCCTACCAGGAATGATACCGTACTTTTTTTGGCACTGGAAGGGCCCCAGACCCCTGCGAACATTGCGCGACCCAACGCATGTCGGCTGAAGAAGACAAATCCCAGAATGAGGAAGCAAAACAGGGAGGTGTAGACAGATAGCATCTTGGTTTGCGCGCTGTAGGTCTTAATCAGGTTGAGCGACGTGACAGGTATGGGGAGGGACGCAACCACAACCGACGAGACACTCATGTAGTTCTTAAAAAAGCTGGCAAAGTTGTTAACCCGGGTCGCGCGCCTCGGGCTGACTTCTACGGCGTGGTGTGATGAGGCCATCTGTGGCTCCGTTTCAACAATGGGCCCGTTGGATGTTGTTGTGGATATTAAGACTACTTTACCGTGATGGTTAACAACTGCACCCCTGACACAACATAGTCCAGCGGAGCGGTTGCGGTTTCATCCACGCTCGATTCGCCGCTGACGATCATTTCCTGGTTGCCGCGCATGCCATCCATGACATTCATGATCGAGATGGGCAGCGTGGGCATTACTTTGTCGGCGACGCGGGCTTCGGGGTCGGCCTCTAGCAGCGAGACGTAAACGCGGTTGTTGGAGTGCTCTTTGTTGAGCAGCGCGATGGTGGAGGCGAGGTCGAGTTTGCGGCCGAACGCTGGACTGGCGTGGCCGATGCGGTCTAGAGTATCGCCGTCGCTCACTAAAATGCGCAGGGTTCCCTTGCTCGCCGAGGTCGGAATCTTTACTGGAATCTGCCGCACGATGCGCTCGCCGCGGTAGGGCGCCAGCACAGTCTCAACCATAATATCTTCCCCGGGGCGAGCTTCGGTTACATCGGTACGCGCACTCTCGAGGCGCGCCCAGCGGCGTTCGCGGACTAAGTCGAAATCCAGCTTTACTCCTGCGATGGCCGGGGCGTTGTAGGGATTGTCATAGATGCGTCCAAAGCGCTCACCCAGTGAAAGTGCGGCCTGCATGGCCGCGGGCTGTGCGCCTTCCGAGGGAGCGAACATGTTGCGCATCGTGACCTCGGGAAATCCCTTCACGCCGATGCTCCCAGTGAGCCGGTAGGTAATCTCTTCGCCGAACTCGTTGACACCATGCAGCGCGTTGAATACCGTCACCATCAAAGCCACCGGCGTCAGCTTGGGATTATTCAGAACCTCGTAATGAAATTGCTTCGTCCCTGTGCTGCTGTGGATGCTGAGCGTGACCGGAATCATCTGCGGCTGCCGGTCGAAGACGCCAAGAATGCCGGTGTGGCGATCCTGAACGAATGTGCCCACGGCCTCGGTGGTGTTGACAATCTTGAAAGCGTTGAGCGGCGAAGGCAGCGTAGCCAGAACCTCGGCCTTGGTCATGGGCAAATCGACGGAGCCGAACTGCAGCAGCGGATGCCCGCACGCCAGCAGTCGCTGCGGATCGATGTAGGTAACGGTGCAGGTGCCCGCGATATCCATGTCGCCGCGAACCATGATCGCGCTGACCGCCGAGCCAGCGACAAGAGGTTCGGGCTGTTTGTCGTCGCTTGCCGACCCTGCGCCCATCACTGGGATCACACCCGCCGAGGCAAACTGCCCGGCGAAAAGACGAACTGCTTCTTCGGAGAATCCATTGAACACGAGCGGAGTCTCGATGGGCTTAAGGTAATTCGCAAAATCCTGACTCGAACTGGCAAGCCCGGACGCCACACCAGGCGCCGCAGTCTTACCCGCGACCGCATTTACTGAGGGCTTGACCGCGCTAGTTTCCTCGGCTGCGGAACGGTCGAGCGCGCTGATTTCGAGCATGTCCGCGATGGGCGTGACCCCAGCGATGGGCTCTTTGGAAAATTCCCCGATGCGGAACGCCAGCGCTCCGGCGAGTTTGCCGTCAAAGTAAACCGGACTGCCGCTCATGCCCGCGACTACGCCCGTGTACTCAACTTTCTGCCCGTGCAGCCGCACCAGAATAATGTCGCCCTTCGGACCGTTCATGTTGTGCAATACGCCGAGCACTTCCACATCCATGGACTCAGGCTTCACGCCCTCGAACACCGTGTACGCGACTCCGCGCATGCCAGTATGAATCTGGCTGACAGGGATGGTTTGAGGTGGTGGGGCGGTCTGGGTGGAAGGCGCGGTTTGCGCACACGTAAGAGAAACGAAGGCGAAACAGGCTGCAGCGATTAAGAACGCGGTTACAGATTTTTTCATGAAGATCTTCATGAACATCTTATGAACATTTTACGAAATACGCTCAAAAGGACTAAAAATCCCTCGTTTACTGAATTAGACTCCGCCAGATTGCAAGTCGTTGCCAAGAGGGGAAATACCTGGGGCCGGGCAAAACATCCCAATCGCGAATCCTTGCGTCTATACTAGCACAGGCATTTTTCGCTCGATAGAGTCTTATTCCGTCTCGTCAGGGGTTTTTATGTTTGGCAAATGGATGGTCGCAAAAAAGTACCTGGTATCTGGTACCCAGCTGAATCTCTCGACTGCCGGTCTTTTCTCGATACTCGCAAACAGGTGCTTGTTACTGAGTTTTCTTGCGGTTTCGCTGCTGCTGAGTTCGGGCGCAACTTTAGTGTTCGCTCAGGATCAATCGCAGGCTCCGCCGCCGCAGGATAAGACGCAGGACAGCGGGAAGCCTAAGCAGGACGTTCCTCCTGAAGCGGGTGGGCCTACCGATAACGTCGGCCCGTACGCCATCCCGAAGAGAAATCCTGAGGAGACTCCAGCGCCGCCTCCGCCGGCCGCACCTGCGAAGGTTGAGGGCATGCCCGACTATTCCATCAAAGTGAACGTGCCTCTGGTGAATGTCGACGTGATGGTCAGTCTGAAGAATAACGGCCAGTTCGTATCCGGGCTGACGAAGGAGAATTTCCGGCTTTTTGAAGACGGAGCGCCGCAGCAGATCAGCAATTTCGGTGTGACGAAAGCTCCCATCACGGCCGTGCTGCTGGTGGAGTTTGGAGCAACCCGCTACAGTTTTATGCTTGACGCTCTGCGGGCCTCTTACGCGTTTGCTCACACGCTGACGAAAGACGACTGGATCGCGGTCAGCTATTACGACATGAACCCGCACATTCTGGTGGATTTTACCCAGGACAAACAAGCGGTCTACGGCGCGCTCAATCAGATGCGCATTCCCGGATTCTCCGAGACTGATCTGTTCGATACTCTTTACGACACGCTGGATCGCCTGGATCGGGTGCAGGGGAAGAAATACATCATCCTCATCACCACCGGATTCAATAGCTTCAGCAGAACCACGCTCGATCAGGTCATGAAGAAGATCAAGGACACGAAAGACGTCACCATATTTCCCATCAGCGTGGGGCAAATCGCTCGAATCATGGGCAACGCGGGCAACCGCGGCATGGGCATTCACGCCAGCGAAATGGATTATCTTCAGGCCGACAACGAAATGCGCACCTTCGCGGCCATGACCGGCGGTCGCGCTTACTTTCCGCGCTTTCAGGCGGAGTACGGCGAGGACTTTCAGGATATCGGCAGCGACATTCGCAATCAGTATTCGCTGGCCTATCATCCCACCAACAGCAAGCTCGATGGCACCTACCGCAAGCTGAAAGTGCAAGTGGTTGCGCCGGATGGTGGCCCGCTGAAGGCGAAAGACCAAAAGGGTAAAGAACAGAAGATTGAGGTCGTTTCGCGCGACGGGTACACGGCCAAGCATACGGTGGACTGAGCAAGTACCCATTACCTAGCCGCCAGTAGCAAGATTCTTTGGAAGCTTAAGGATGTCGGCACTTTCTGGGTACTGGGTACTAGGTACTGGCAACTGATTCAAAGCCCATGGAATAAAGCGTCCAACAAAAACACAATCCCTGCTCCAACGAAAACTAGAAGAGCCATCCGGACTCCCGGTTCCTGGTTTACCTCGGGAATTAGATCCGAAGCCGCGACGTAAATTGTGACTCCCGCGGCCAGCGGCAAGCCCGCGTCCACGTGTTGGCGGAAGATCGCCATGGTCAGAACGCCCGCCAGCGTTGCCCCGCCCAGAATCACGGAGGCGCCCCACGCCGTGCCCCGGCTGCGTCCGCTCGCGAGCATCACCGAACTCACCGTGAAGCCCTCAGGAATTTTGTGCAGAAAGATGGCGACAAAGATGATCCAGCCTAGAGCGTTCGAGACCAGGAACCCTGATGCGATCGCGATGCCGTCAAAAAAAGTATGGATGATGAGGCCGAGCAGCACCGAGTATCCCTTGTGCGCGTGCATGAACTCATCTTTGTGTGTCTCTTCGCCGAAGTGAAAGTGCGGCGAAACCGTGTGCTCGAAAAAATGCGTGGTGAGATAGCCGAGCAGGATGAGAAAAGCCGCGCTCCTGCCCCGCAACTCCAGGCTCTCCGGGATCATCTCGACCAGAGCCGTCGCGAGCATGAATCCCGCGCCCAGCGCGACGAAGTAGCGGAGATAGCGCCGCTCCCAATTGCGCTGAACGATGATTGCGCCGCCAAACACGTTAGCCGCGGCGGCGGTGAGGCCCAGCAGGATGCTGATAGCGATTGGGTGCATGTGCAGTTGGCGAGGATGATATCAGAGAGAACTCACCACAGAGACACAGAGAAAACGAATTCTTGATTTTCTCTGTGTCTCTGTGCCTCTGTGGTGAATTTAGAATTTAGCCCGAATGACGAATATGCATTACGTCCCCATCCTGCACAATGTAGTCTTTGCCCTCGAGCCGCAACGTTCCCTTGGCGCGGGCGTTGGCTTCCGATCCCGCTTCCAGCAACTGATCCCAGCGAATGGTTTCCGCGCGGATGAAATGTTTTTCCAGATCGGAGTGAATCGCGCCCGCCGCTTCTTGCGCCCGCGAATGTGCCGGAACCTGCCAGGCCCGGCATTCATCTTCGCCGGCCGTAAAAAATGAAATCAGCCCGAGCAGTTTGTAAGTTGTACGAATCAGCCGCACCAGCCCGCTTTCCGTCAGCCCGTAGCTCGATAAAAATTCGGCCGCGTCGGCGTCGCTCATCTCCGCTAACTCGGCTTCAACCTTGCCGCAGATGGCCGTGGCCGCCGCGTTCGGCCGCGAGGCAATTTCTGTGAGTCCATACTTGCTGACCGCTTCTTCCAGCTCTTTGCCCAACTCGGTCGACTCGCCGATATTCAGCACGTAGAAAATCGGCTTCTCGCTAAGAAACATGAATCCCTTGATGCGCTTCTTGTCCTCGGCGGACATTTCCATTTCGCGCAGCGGCTTGTCGGATTCCACTTGCGCCTTGGCGCGCTTCAGCAGCTCGAATTCTTTTTCTAACTCCGGCGTCTTCATCTTCTTGAGATCTTTTTCCAGCCGCTCCAGCCGTTTTTCCATTTGCCCGAGATCGCTGACCAGCAGATCGAATTCCACGTTCTTGATGTCGCGCAGCGGATCGATTTCTCCCGTGTGCGGCACCGAAGGATCGTCGAAAACCCGCACCACATGGGCCAAGGCGTCCACGTTGCGCAGATGCGCGGCGTAGGCGCTGTCTTTCAACGCCTCCTGCCCGATGGCGCCGACGTCGACGTACTCAACCGAAGTGTGCGTAAGTTTCTTCGGATTATAAAGTGAGGCCAGACGGTCAAGTCGGTCGTCCGGAACTTTGGCGACGCCAATGTGCGCCTCGCGCGGATTGGCCCGCGCCTGATCCGAAAGATGTGCCTTGGTCAGAATCCGAAACAGCGATGTCTTGCCCACCTGAGGCAGGCCAATAATTCCAGTCTTCATAAGAAAGCTTCTGGCTCCTAGCTTCTAGCTGGTGCAACGCCGAATCGCACTCAGAGTGGATACGCACTGCGTCTTCGGCGACCGTAGGACAACGTTTCAGGATAAATGATGAAGCGATTATTGCCCAACCGGGATGCGGGAAGGTTTGGCTAGAAGTAGAAGCCAGAAGTTAGAAGCTCCGCCCCAGGCCGTGGCAGCCAATTGAGAGCCTTTCTACCACGTTGCGAACGGGCCGAACAGGTGTACAATTGCCGCCGTTTTCGAATCAAGAAGGAAATTCCGGGCTACCGGGACGGCAGGCAGTGAAGGCAGGACGCCGAGGCTTGAGCCTATTCCGCTTCCGCTCTCTGCCTTTATCTTTCCCAACCGCCCGCCGCCTGGATGGAGGCAACGTGAAAAAGCAAACGATGCGCCGCGCTGTTCTGCGATCTGTGCTAACTACCGTTCTTCTCTCTGTGTGTTTGACCTGGCCAGCCATGAGCCAGCAAAAAAGCGGCGCGGCCGCGGGTACTGGGCAGCCACACAACGCAGCAGCGCAAGTTTCCCAAGCGCCAGCTCCGGACGCTCCCGCGGCGAGCGCCGACAACGCGCCCTCCGGCCCTCCGCCCACGGTCTTGGGCACCGGCGCCGTCAACTTTCTTCCACTCTGGACCGGCAAGCACACGATCGGCAATTCCATCCTCTCCCAGACCGCCGCCGGACTGAACATCGCAGGTGGCGTGACCGCGACGTCTTTCTCTGGCGACGGCTCGGCCTTGACCAACGTCAATGCCGCCACGTTGGGAGGACTTGGCTCTTCCTTATTCGCGCAGCAGGACGCGTCCAATGTGTTCGCTGGCAACCAGACCATTAGCGGCAACCTCACCCTGACCGGCTCGATCGATGACACGCTTACCCTGCAAGGCAACCTGAGTGATGCCGCGGAGGAGGAAGGCGCCAACCTTATTGGCGGCTTCGGCGGCGACAGCAGTTTCCCGGGCAACATCGTGGCGCCGGGAGTGATCGGCGCGACGATTGCGGGCGGGGGCGGCGCGGCAGATACCGGCTCGCTTCCTAGCCCTCACCGGCGAGGACGGAATGCCGCCAAGCTGCGTCCCGCCCAACTCGGCATCACATCTATCTTCCAGACCGTCACCGCCAACTGGGGCACGGTCGGGGGCGGAGGATCCAACACCGCCTCCGGCATCTTCTCCCTAGTGGCGGGCGGCTACAAGAACACGGCTAGCAACTCCTACGCGACCGTAGGAGGAGGAGATCAGAACACCGCTAGCGGCACCGAATCAGTAGTGGGCGGAGGCACAAGCAACACCGCGAGCGGCTACGCCCACACGACCGTCGGCGGAGGCTATAGCAACACCGCTGGCGACAAAAACGCCATCGCCTACGGCGACACGGTTGGCGGGGGCGAGAATAACCTTGCGAACAGCGCAGCGGACACGATCAACTTTGATTCTTGCGTAACCAGCGGGTTTTGCCAGGCTACGGTTGCCGGCGGCTGGGGTAACCAGGCCACCAGCGGCAACTCGACCGTAGGAGGGGGTTACGCCAACACAGCTGCAGGGCCTTTTTCCACCGTGCCAGGAGGATGGGCCAATACTGCGAACGGGTATTACAGCTTTGCCGCAGGCTACGGGGCGACGGCGAACTACGCTGGCAGCTTCGTCTGGTCAGATGCCATAAACAGCCCCGCCGACACCGGTATCGCGCAGTTTGTGGCCACAGCCACTGGCGGATTTTTCTTCTACACGGGAGGCAGCTTTGGAACGTACACCGGCGCCACCCTGCCCACCGGCTCCGGTTCCTGGTCCTCGGTCAGCGATCGCAATGTCAAAGACAACTTCGCTGGCATCGATGGCGAGTCGCTTCTTACCAAGATTGCGGCGCTGCCCATTTCCACCTGGAACTACAAGACGCAAGCCACCTCCATCCGCCACATGGGACCGACGGCGCAGGACTTCCGCTCCGCCTTCGGCTTGGGCGAAGACGAAAAGCACATCGCGAACATTGACTCCGAAGGCGTGTCCTTGGCCGCCATTCAAGCGCTGTACAAACTGAACCAGGAGAAAGACAGAAAGATTGCCGAGCTCTCTGAAGCGCTCGGACAATTGAAAGCAGAGGTGGATAAGCTCAGAGATTCCAGCATCAGCCAGCATTAGGGAGCCAGGCGCCGGAAGCGGTTAAATACACCACCACCAACCCCAACAGCAGCACCGCGCCTTCCACACGCGTTGACCACACATGCAATGCATCGAACTGAATGCGCTGAGGATTGTCGATCGGCGCCGAGCCCACATCTCCCAGCGAAGCCCGCAGAACGTCCATGCGCGGAATGATGCCGAACTGCGAGACCAGCGTGAGCGCGAGCATCGCGCACAGCAACACCTGACGCGCTGCAAAGACATGCGCAGTGCCATCGGTAAGCCGGCTGTAAAGCAGGGAACTGATTAGATAGACGATTCCGGAGACGAGTCCGATCCAATGCAGCTTACCCAAAGCGCGCCCGACCACGTTGCCAGCAAGATGAGTATTGGGCAGAACTGAGAATGCAGTGGGCGCCAACACGAAGGCAAAAAAGATCAGCCCGCCGATCCACAAGACGAGCGAAAGCAGCATAAGAAAACGAAGGAAAGACATAGCGTGAGAATTGTATTACCAAATTCGGCTTCTGGCTTCCGCCGACCGGCAAACCAGGCCGGAGGCCGGAGGCCGGAAGCCCGAAGCCGGAAGCCCGAAGCCGGAAGCCCGACTCACTTTCCCTGCCGCAGATTATCCAGCACGCCACGCATCAGCGATCCGCCGTAAGCCCCCGCAATGCCCGGCAGCGCCGCCAGAAACGATCCATAGACCTGCGCCCGCGTTGGCTTCACTGTGAAAGCCAGATAGGCAACAAGCTCAGCCAGAGGAATAAATATTCCTACGATGACAACCCACCGCCAAGGCCAATGCGGCCGCAACAGTCCCAGCAGCATGCACGCCATCAGCACCAAAAGCGCGGTGAAAAGCAGATCGTTGACGGCAACGTCCGCCCAGCCCGTGCCCATGCCTGCCAGCGCGGCGAGCACGTAGAAGGGCGCGTCGCTGCAAACTCGCGGAGAAACGGAATCAGTTGTCATGATTGTTGCGGTTTGACTGGGTACTAGGCACCAGGTACTCGGTACTACGAATCATCAATACTTATAAAACCCCCGCCCACTCTTCCGTCCCAACCACCCCGCATCGACCATCTTGATCAGCAGCGGACACGGCCGGTACTTGGGATCGCCCAACCCATCGAGCATCACGCGCATGATGTCGAGGCAAACGTCGAGCCCAATAAAATCAGCCAGCGTCAGCGGCCCCATGGGATGCGCCATGCCCAGCTTGAACACCTCATCGACGGCCTCAGGCGTGGCCACGCCCTCCATCACGGTATACATGGCTTCGTTGAGCAGCGGCATCAGCACGCGGTTCGAGACGAATCCGGGCGCGTCGTTCACCTCGACCGGCGTCTTGTCGAGCTTGATGGCAAGGTCGCGAGTTTCGGAAAATGTCTCCGGCGAAGTAGCCAGCCCACGAATCACCTCCACCAACTGCATCACCGGCACTGGATTAAAGAAATGCATCCCAATCACTTTGTCCGGACGCTTGGTAAGTGCCGCAAGCTTAGTGATGGAGATCGAAGAAGTATTCGAAGCCAGGATGACCTCAGGCCGCGCCAGCCGGTCAAGATCGCGAAAAATCTCGGTCTTGATCTCAAACTTCTCGGTAGCCGCTTCCACAATAAAATCGCAGTCAGCAAGCCGGCCGCGGTCAGTAACCGGCTCGATCTTCTTCAGCGCGGCGGCCTTGTCTTCAGCCGAAATCTTGTTCTTAGCGACTTCACGATCCAGATTCTTCGTGATGGTCGCCAGCCCGCGATCCAGAAACCGCTGCTCTACGTCGCACAGAACTACTGAATATCCGCTGCGCGCGAAAACGTGGGCAATGCCATTGCCCATCGTGCCTGCGCCGATGACGCCGATCCGTTGAATCTCCATAACATGGCCCTCGATGAAAACGTTCGAGTCTACCATTTCAAATCGTTGAAAGGATTACAATCCTCGGTGCGGGGTTTTAGATGATCTGGCGCAACGGTTTCCTGATTTTTCTCGTTACGGCGATTTCCATCGCAGCAGTAGCGCAGACCGAGCCTTCCCTGCTTTCAGCAAACATTCCAAAGTATCCGCCTTTGGCGTGCCAGGCCCGCATCGAGGGCGTCGTGCGGCTTACCTTTGCGCTACCGGCCAAGGGCCTACAGCCGACTAAAGTCGAGGTGGTGTCCGGGCATCCGATGCTGAAGGATGCGACAGTGGAAAATGTGAAGACCTGGCGCTTCGAACAAAACCCTTACGCCGTTGAACGCAACTATGAAACAACATTCAAGTATCGGCTTTCGGGAGCAGAAGTTGCGGGAGAAAGAAAAGTTTCGGTCACCTTTGAGTCGTTTCGTGAGGTAGAGGTTGTGACGGACGTCGCCCCGCCAACAATCAACTATTGAGCGATCACGGGCGTGAAAGCGCCGTTTTCCCTCGCCATCTCAGGGTGTAAAATGTTTGGGCAAGGCCTTATTAAAGCATCCGAATTAGAAAAGGATTCCCCCATGGCAATCGCCGAAGTCCCCGTCCGGCCACGCACATCGTCATCATCCCAATCCCATCAAGGCCCGTTCATCAACGAGCCATTCTATGATTTCCGCAACGAAGAGAATGCGCGCAAGATGCGCGCCGCCATCGAGCGCGTTCGCGGACAGCTCGGCCGCGAGTATGACCTAATCATCGGAGGCCAGCGCATCAAGACCACCGACAAGATCAAATCGCTGAATCCGTCGAAGCCGTCGCAGATTGTCGGCACGCATCAGAAGGCGGGCAAAGAGCACGTCGAGCCAGCCATGAAAGCCGCGCTCAAAGCTTTCGACTCGTGGAAGAACACCTCAGTCGAAGAGCGCGCCGGGCTGCTGTTCCGCGTCGCCGATCTTCTCCGCCAGCGCAAAATGGATTACATGGCCTGGCTCGTTTTCGAAGTCAGCAAAAACTGGGGCGAGGCCGATGCCGATATTTCCGAGACCATCGACTTCTGCGAGTTCTACGCCCGCGAAGCCCTGCGCTTCGCGAAAGCCGAAACGCCAGTGCAGTTGCCCGGCGAGCACGATTCACTCAGCTACATTCCGCTCGGCGTGGGCGCGGTCATTCCTCCGTGGAATTTTCCCTGCGCCATCATGGCCGGCCTCGTCGTCGCGTCCATCGTCAGCGGCAACACCGTGATCCTCAAGCCGTCGAGCGATTCGCCCACCATCGCCGCGAAATTTATCGAATTGCTTGAAGAAGCTGGCATGCCTGAAGGCGTAGTAAATTTCTGCCCCGGCGCTGGCGCGAGTTTCGGAGACGCCATCGTCGCGCACGCCAAGACGCGCTACATCGCCTTCACCGGCTCTCGCGAAGTCGGCCTGCACATCAACAAAACCGCGGCCACGCAAGCTCCGGGCCAGATCTGGATCAAGCGCACCATCCTCGAAATGGGCGGCAAAGATGCCATCATCGTCGACGCTGATGCCGATATCGACTCCGCCGTTGAAGGCGTCGCGCAAGCCGCATTCGGCTTCCAGGGCCAGAAGTGCTCAGCCTGTTCCCGCGCCATTGTCGACGAGCGCATCTACGACAAATTTCTCGAACAGCTCAAAACTCGCGTGGAAAAAATCACCGTAGGCGATCCCGCCGAGAACTCCGGCATGGGCGCGGTGATCAACGAAGGCTCGATGAAGACGATTCTCGAATTCATCGAGCAAGGCAAGAAAGATGGACGCTTGCTCACCGGCGGCACTCGCGCCACCGAAGCCGGAGAAGGCTATTACATCCGTCCCACGGTGTTCGCCGACATTCCGGCCAAGTCAAAACTCGAGCAGGAAGAAATCTTTGGACCCGTGCTCGCCGTGATCAAAGCCCGTGGCTTCGACCACGCGCTCGAAATCGCCAACGACACCGAGTTCGGCCTCACCGGCGCCATCTACACCAAGTCGCGTGACAAGATCGACCGCGCCAAGCGCGACTTCCACGTCGGCAATCTCTACATCAACCGCAAGTGCACCGGAGCCATGGTCGGCGCGCATCCCTTCGGCGGCTTCAACATGTCGGGAACCGATTCGAAATCCGGCGGCCCGGATTATCTGTATCTGTTCACGCAAGCAAAGTCAGTAGCCGAAAAAATCGGTTAGGAAGATCTTTTTTTGGTAAGGATCATCTAGAAAAGATAGTCTTCCACTTAAAGCGTCGTGTCATTCCGAGCGAAGCGAGGAATCCTGGTGTGCGCCCACGTCGGCAATACTGGTGGCGTCCGGCAAGAACCAAGATCCCTCGCTTTCGCTCGGGACGACAATCTTTTTTAGTCGCGCTACTCATTAGTCGCGCTACTCAGATGCCGCGTCACTCACCTCAAACACAACTCCGTGCCCATACTGGCCGCCCGATCCAGCGGTCCCGTAAATATTCGTGCCACTCACGATCAGCGGAGTGCTCGGATACCCTCCATTGCTGCCGTTGGTAAACGACTCGACAATGCTCTCTGCCCAGACGCCGCCCGGCTGCGTCTTCAGTTCGAAAAGCGCGCCACTGTCATTGTTTCCGCCATTCGAAGTTGTGCCGAAAATATCTCCCGCTTTATCGAACGACAATCCCGCCGAGGGCGCGTGCCCGTTGGGTTCGCCGGCGAAGGTGTAAAGCGTCGTCTTCGTCCACGCGCTGCCTGACGGGGAAAGTTCGAACACCAGCCCGCAACCATACGGACTGCACGCGTCCCCTCCCCAAACCGTCGTTCCATAAAGGTTCCCGGCTGAGTCGAAAACCACGGGAGCCTGGGGAGCCACCCCATCCGCAGTATTCGCGAAGGCGTAAAGCTGCTTCTCGGTCCAACCGCCGCTCACCCCGCGCTCCAACTTAAACACGGTACCTCCGTCAGCCGTGCCGCCGCCTCCGATGGTCGTCCCGTAAAGATTTCTCTTGGCGTCAAAAACCAAACCGCCATATGGATAATTCCCATCATCGCCACCCTGAAAGCTATAGAGAATTCCATATTCCCATCCATTGGGCGCGGATCTCAACAGATAGACTGTGCCGTTATTTCCCGATGCATCCCCTCCACCGGTTTCTCCGTAAAGATTTCCGGCCGCATCTCGCAGGAAGCCCGAACTCGGCCCTCCATCTGTGTTGTTGAAGAAATGAATAATGGTCTCTTTCCAGCCACTGCCCGAAGGCGACAACTCAAATGCAATGCCGTAACCCGGTTGTTCCTGGATGCCATAGCCCTCTCCCCCTGAAATCGTCACACCATAAATATTTCCTGCCGCATCCAAAACCAACGTCCCCATTGGATTCGCGCCGCCATTCGATCCGCCTTGAAAGTTATAGAGGACAGTTTCCGTCCATCCCGAGGACGTGTGGCTGAGCTTGTAAACCACGCCCCAACCATAAGTGCCGCCGATAAAAGTCGAGCCGTAATAATTGCCAGCCCCATCAGGCGTGAGCCCGGAATCCGGCTGGCTGCCATCGCTCCCTCCGGTAAAGGAATACAACACTTTTTCCGATGCCGCCGAAGCCGCGCTCACAAACAGAATCGCGCACGCCATAACCGTGAAGCAGCGAAAGACACGGGAATTGAACTTTAGAGTTGTCATCGAATTTACTCCTGCGAAGATGTGAGGGAGGAGCAGCAGAGGGCAGGGGACATAGGAACTCCTCCAAGGGACGCATATTGGTTTCCATTGGTCTCTAAGGGGTTGCTTTAATCAGAGTTGGTGGCAAAGAGAATCCAAACAGTGAGGGTGCGATGTTGTCCCGTCCCGCACTCAGTCCGGTAGTTCGACTCCGGAGAAGCCTTTGCACGCTTCGATCAACTTCTTCTGGCGCTCTGTGTCGCGGGTAGCGGGCTTCGGTTCGCGCAGCCGCATATGATAAAAGTATTCGCCGGTAACGGTCGCACCCGCATCATCGCTCACCGCAAGCCACACCTGAGTGCGATGCCCGGCGTCCAGGTCATCGGGCGCTCCCGCTCCACCCATCTTGGTGGCCACCCAGCCTGGCTCCAGCGCATTTGAAAAAACGTTCGTCCAGCGGTGTGCGATCGCGAAGGCCAAAAGCACATCGTGAAACTTCGTATCGGAGTAGGCCTGCTGCCCCTGCCACGGACGATCCTTCCACGCCAAATCTTTCAAGCTTTCATCACCACTGCGATGCAGGCCAGAACTCAAGTAGACCAGCCGCTTCGGCCGTTTGATTAGCGCGGTCAGAATGTACGGCGCGAGAGTGTTCACGGCGAAGACCTGCGGCAAACCATCTTCAGTGGCGATGCGGCGAGGTTCGCGGTATCCGATTCCGGCTTTATGAATCACCGCATCGAAAGTTCCGAGTGCGTTCACTTGTTCGGCGACCTTGCGCGTTTGCGCGATGCTTGTCAGATCGCCGATTACCACCGTCTCCGCGCCGGGAACCGCCGACAAAGCTTCCTCTCCTCGCGCCTCGTTGCGGGCGTGCAACACTACCCCGTGTCCCTGCTCGATCAGGAGTTGCGCCACCATTCGACCCAGCCCATCGGAAGAACCGGTAATAAAAACGCGCGCCATATTCTTACTTTCTTTCCGTCAGGAATGAATTGCCAGAGAAACTAACTGCCAGGTTTTTCCGCAAGCGGCACCGGCGGAGGATTTCTCTCCAAAAATTGGCGCTGATGCCAGTATGGATAAACCGGCGTCATCTCGCTGGCCGCATCCAGTTTCGCAACCTGCTCAACCGAAAGATTCCATCCGACCGCGCCCAGATTCTGCCGTAACTGTTCTTCATTCCGCGCGCCAAAGATCACTGTCGAAATCGACGGCCTCTGCAAAAGCCAATTCAGCGCCACTTGAGGCACGCTCTTTCCAGTTTCCGCCGCAACCGCGTCCAGCGCATCCACCACCTTATACAGATACTCATTCGCAACCTGCGGACCCATCTCGCCGGTCTTGTGCAACCGGCTCTGCGCCGGCAACGGCTTTCCGCGCCGGATCTTCCCCGTCAGCCGGCCCCACCCCAGCGGACTCCACACCAACGCTCCCACTCCCTGATCCAGCGCCAGCGGCATCAATTCCCACTCGTACTCCCGGCCAATCAACGAGTAGTAAACCTGATGTCCCACATAGCGCGACCAACCATACTTGTCAGCCACATCGAGCGACTTCATCAAATGCCAGCCGGGAAAATTCGAGCAAGCGATGTATCTCACCTTCCCGCTCACCACCAGTTGATTCAAAGTGCTCAACACTTCTTCCACCGGAGTCAGCGCGTCAAATCCGTGCAGGTGATAGATGTCAATGTGGTCCGTCCCCAGCCTGCGCAAGCTAGCCTCGCACGCGCGAATCAAGTGATACCGCGACGAACCCAAATCGTTCGGCCCCGCACCCATGCGAAAAGTCGCCTTAGTCGAGATCAATACATCGTCGCGCCTTCCGGCGACCGCCTTCCCCAGAATCGTTTCGGAGAGTCCGTCAGAATAAACGTCCGCAGTATCGAAAAGATTGACTCCTGCCTCCAGACAAATGTCCACCAGCCGAGTAGCCTCGGCCACGTCGCTAGCACCCCACGCGCGAAAGAATTCGTTCGACCCCCCAAATGTCCCCGTGCCAAAACTCAACACAGGCACCTTCAAACCAGAGCGTCCCAAAGTTCGAACTTCCATGAGAAAGTAGATGCGCAAGCAATCAGAACGATGCGTAACGAAAACCTGCATACAGGAAGAAGCGCACGCGAAGATTCGAGATTTACCCCGTGAAACCCCGTGTCCCCCGTGTTAAAGCCTTTGATTTTTCTCAGGCGGCAAAAAAAAAGCCGCCCACAAAGGGGCGGCGAAAAAAATCTAAAACCCTCTAAGGCATAACGCCCGCAGGAGCCTGCGGCACCGGCCCCGCCGTAGTAGCAGCGGCAGCCTCATTCAAAATCCGGTGATGGATCGTGAACAGCGCCAGCTCCAGCCGGTCCGACACTCCAATTTTGTCGTAAACGTTGCGCAGATAATTCTTGATGACCTGCTCAGTAGTCCCAAGCTGTGTGGCAATTTCTTTATTCTTGTAACCCTGAACGATCAGCGCGACGATGCGCAACTCTTTCGCCGTAAGTCGATCGCGCACTCGCAATCCGACCATATCGTTCTCGGTGAGTTCGCTCGGCACCGCGACATCCTGCACCCAGGTTTCGCCGCGCGCGACCTTACGCACGCAGTCGACAAGCGCCGCGCTGGTTACGTTGCGGTAGACCACGCCATGCGCCCCGTTCGCCATATGGCGTTGCGCGCTCTCGCCCGTATCGGCCAGCATCACCACACGAGTCTTCGCCCGGTTCGCCGACTGTATGATCGCGGCAAAGTCGTTGTGAAATCCCGCAGCCACGATCAGCACCGCGGCGCGAAATTTGTCCAGAGCCATGAACATCTGCTCCGGCGTCTGAGCCTGCGCCACGATGCGCATCTCGTCTTCCACCGCCAAAACTTTGGCGATGCCGGCCCGGAAGATTGCCTGGTTATCGGCAAGTATCAGTTTGAGCATGTTTTCAGCGCTCCAAGAATTTCGTTGTCATCCTGAAGCGGGCGGCCTTATGCCCGCTTCAGGATCTGAGCGAGCCGCGCGATGTGTCGCGTTCTTTGCGACACAACAATCACGCGTTTGGCTCGCTTCCTTATTCCTACTTCCTCACAAACTCATACGAATCGATCACGCACGCCACGCCCTTGCCATCCGGGCTCGTCCCAGTGGGGTCAGAGCGCACGACGCGCCCTTTGCACTGAATCGTGACATTCTCCTGCCCTCCGGTAACGTCCGGCGGAAGCGTGATCTCGAACTCCACCGGCGACCCAATTTCCATCGCCGCGTCGGCGCGAATAAACACGCCCGCCGCGCTCAGGTTCCCCGTAAGCCCTTTGGTGTCGCCGCCGGCCTTCTCTTCATGAATCTTGATCGGCAATTCCAGCGGAAATCTTTTTCCGGTCCGCGCTTCGGACACAGTGCCTCCTAGTTCGTGCGTGATCGTGATTGCTGTTGATCGTTGTGAGTATCGATCGTTATTAGTCTCGATCGTCATTTGTTTCGATCGTGGACTCCACGCCGGCTCTCACTCCCGGCCAACCAAGCCAACGCCTCCAGAATACGCTTCTGGCAGGCGGATCGCCCACTTTTGTTGCTCAGGGGCGGTTATATCACGGATGCCACCGCGATAAAAGCCTGATTGCGAATTAGTTAAGGTAGAACCTAGATTCCCCCCTCGGCGCGTGGAGCGGCGGACGCCTCGTCCGCCTTGCCAGCGCTCGTGTGGGTTGCACACTCCCTTCGGCAAGCTCAGGGCAAGCTCTGTCCGACGCCTCTGACCTTGCCCTTGAAGTTGGCCCTGCATTGGCCCCTCTGACAATCATCCGTACAAGAAGCGTTGTCATCCTGAGGCCCGCGTCCTTCGCGGGCCTCAGGATCCATGCACTCGCTTGCAGTGTCGAGGACGTCGGCGTCCCCACTTGATCCGTCTCCCTCGCTCGATCCCTCCGCTTGGACCAGAATCGAGGGGGGGCAGGATTTTCTCTCTTTGCCTGAGCTCAAGCATGCACCACTCGCAGCCCCAGCACCTTCTCAAAGCAATCGAAATCCCGATCCCGGTGTAGCAGTTCATGCCCTGCCTCTAAACAAAAAGTTGCAATCAGGCAGTCAATGGTCTTGTGAACGGTATAGCCCCGCTGCCGCAGTTCTCGGTAATTCTGGGCCGCTGCAATGGCCAACTCGATCCCGCCTGTCTGAAAAACCTGAAACCTCAAGAGTTCGGCTCGTACCCGCTCGAACGCATTCTGTTCCCGAAGACCCCGCAGCACCTCGCAAAGGATAAGGTCCGTCATTCCCAGCCGATGTCGCTGCAGCTCCCGATCCAGCCAGCGCGTTTCCGGATTCTCCGTGCCACGCAGATAGTCGATCCACACGGTCGTGTCGACGATGACCACGCAGCCTACTCCCGAACCCGCGTCAGGCGCGACTCATGAAGGTCACCGTCCCAAACCACTTTTCCACGCAGCCGCCGAATCGATCCCTGTGCGTGCGTCTCCGCCAACAACCGCAACCCCGCTTCCACGGCCGCCCTTTTAGTGCGAGCCCCGCTGCGCCGCATTGCCTCTCGCATCAATCGATCATCAATGTCGATATTCGTCCGCATATGCGTGGTCTCCAATGTGTAAGAATCCCACATTTATGTGTAAAGAGCAAACCTGCGCAGCTCGCGCAGCCTCTGCCACTTTTGATGTAAGCTCTTCTTCTCAGGAGCTTTCATCATGCCCTCATTTTTCCCCCACGCAGATCAGCAGCGCCGCCTGCGTGTCATCCGTCACCTAGCCGCGCTAATTCTGGCCTCGACAACAGTCCTGTTCGCACAGGAGCCAGCATCGCAGAAGCCCGCAGACAAGACCCCCGAAAAGTCCGCCCAGGAAAAGCCGCAGCCCAAGCCCGACGAATCCGCAACCGCCGCCGCAGCTCTCCTCGAAATCAACAACGCCATGGAAGGTCTCGCCGCCAAAGTATCTCCAGCGGTGGTTCAGATTCTGGTCTCCGGCTACGGACCGCTGCACGAAGAGAATCGCACCCAGACCGCTCTCATCGTGCGCCAGCACGCCGTCGGCTCCGGAGTCATCGTCGATCCCAGCGGCTACATCATGACCAACGCCCACGTCGTCGAAGGCGCCCAGCGCATCAAGGTAGCCTTACCCCTGCCTACGGATAACGGCCGGTCCGTCGCCGAAGGCAGACGCCGCATTTTCGAAGCACGCCTCATCGGCGCTCACAAAGAAACCGATCTCGCGTTACTGAAGATCGAGGAAAAAGATCTCCCCACGCTCCCCCTCGCCACGCAACAGCGCGCCCGCGTTGGCCAACTCGTCTTTGCCATCGGCAGTCCCGAAGGCCTGCAAAACTCCGTCACCATGGGAGTAGTGAGCGCCGTCGCCCGTCAGGCGGACGCCCAGAAGCCGCTCACCTACATTCAAACCGACGCTCCCATCAACCCCGGCAACAGCGGCGGCCCGCTCATTGACATGAACGGATCGGTCCTCGGCATCAACACTTTCATTCTTTCCAGCGGCGGTGGCAGCGAAGGCCTCGGCTTCGCCATCCCCGCACGCATCGTCGATCTCGTCTACCACAGCCTGCGCAAATACGGTCACGTGCATCGCGTCGAGATCGGAGCCACCGCCCAGGAAATCACTCCCGCTCTCGCCGACGGCCTCCAACTCGCCCGCCACTGGGGAGTCATCGTCGCCGACGTCAAGCCCGACGGCCCCGCCGCCGCCGCCGGCCTGCAGGTTCAAGACATCGTTCTCAGCGCCGACGACCGCCGCATCGAAACTCTGCCCCAGCTCTCTTCCTCCCTCTACCTTCACGCCATCGATCAGGTACTCAAGCTCGACATTCTGCGCGGCGACCAGAAAAAAATTCTCTACATTCCCGCCATCGAGCACCGCGACCAAATGGATCAACTCTTCGACGCCGCCAACACCGAAAAAGATATCGTCCCCCGCCTCGGCATTCTCGCCCTCGACTTAACTCCCGATCTGCGCAGCCGCATCGGTTCTCTCCGTATCTATTCCGGAGTGATCGTTCTCGGCCGCGCCGCCGATCTCATCCTGCCCGACACCGGCCTCCAAACCGGCGACGTCATCCACGCCCTCAACACCACCGCGATCCCAGACATGGCAACGCTCCGCACCGCCGTGCTAGCCCTGAAGCCCGGCGATCCCGTGGTGATCCAAGTGGAACGCGCCGACGGGCTAACCTACTTGAGTTTTGAAATGGAGTAGCCGCGAGAAGTTGGGTGTATTAGGCTGCCCCAAAACCACTGGGGGTGCCCCATTTCTCGCGTCTTTCGCCAGAAGTGGGAATTCGCGAAGCCGGCAGTGAAGGATTTTCTCAGCGAGGCTGCCCCACCCTGGAGTTTTTTTTGCAAGGATATGAATTCGTGAGGCATGCAGCAAAAGTTTTTCTCAGCGACCTCCGCGGAAGTTCTCAGCGATCTCCGCGTTAAAAGCTCTTCAACGTAAGAAAACTCAATCACCCCCAGCGCGCGCAGCCGAGCTGTCGTTCTCCGAACCCCGCAAAGCCTTCTCAACGACCACTCCCAGCCCACTTCTCAACTCCTGCAAAACCCCAAGCTCATCCCGGCTGAAAGCATCCGCTCTCGTGCGATACAGTGCCACCACCGCGACCACGCCAGAGGCTCCCTCTAAAGGCACAGCCAGCGCCGAGCGCAAAGTGCTGTACTTCGTCGGATCATTCAAATACCCCGGCTCGACCGAAGGATTGCCATTCAAAATCGGCTTGGCATTCTGCGCCACCCATCCCGAAAGCCCATCGCCAATCGGAATCCTCAAAGAAGAAAACATCCGGAAATTTTCCCCACTCACAAACTCAGGAATCAGCGCCTCGTTCCGAACCACGTACACCGCCAGAGAATCGTGCGCCACCAGATGCTTCACCCGCACTGCCAGCAACGAGAACAAGTCCTCCAAACTGAGCGCGCTGCCAAGTTTGACCCCGAACTCAGACAGAGCCTGCGCCTCCCGCCGAGCCGCAGCCATCACGTCGACATAATTCTTAGCCGCACCAGCTCTATGCAAAACAGGCTCTTCCGGCCTCGCAAAACCCGCGTCCGGCGCCAGTCCCCGCTCCACCTTGATGTCAGTCGATAATTTCGGCGGAGCCTGAAACGGCTGCTCATGGGCCAGTTTCTCCAGTTCCACATAACGCCGTTGCAGAATCCCAACCACCCGCGGATCGAAACTAATTCCGGCTTCCGATGCGACTTTAGCCATAGCCTCATGCAACGGCAGCGCCTTCCGGTATTGCCGGTCGGAAGCCAGCGCGTCCAGGCAATCCACCGCGGCAAGAATTCGCGCCCCAATCGGTATAGCTTCGCCTGCCAGTCCATTCGGATAGCCGCTGCCATTCCATTTCTCATGGTGCGCGCGCACAATCGGCACCACAGGATAAGGAAAGTCCACCTGCTCCAGAATCTCCGCCCCAACTATAGGATGGATCTTCATCTTCTCGAATTCTTCCGGCGTCAGCTTGCCCGGCTTCGAAATAATATGTTCCGGCACCGCCAGTTTGCCGATATCGTGCAGCACCGAAGCCGCTCGCAATGCTTCAGTTTCATCCTCGGTCAAACCCAGATCCCGCGCCAGTTCCATGGCATAAATTCGCACCCGCTGCAGGTGCTCGCCGGTAGTTTGATCCTTGGCCTCAATGGCCAGCGCCAGCGCTTCAATGGTTCGTAGATGGAGCCCGGAAAGTTTCTCCGCATGTTGCTTTTCCGCTTCCAGTTTTCCCAGGTAAAGACGATAAGACCGGTACATCAAGTAGATCGGCGGCAAAACCAAAAGCGAAGCCTGCCATCCAATGTGCCGGTTCAAAAAGCTGACCAGCCCCGCAATCGCCGCTCCCACCATGTAATAGGGAAACGACCAGAGATAGCTTGAAGTCCAAACTTTTCGGATCGCTTTGTCTTCCGTCAGCCCGATGATGGTCGACATCGCCGTGGTGTTGCAGGCGAAGTGCGTAATCGCCGCCACCAGCAGCGCCAGCGGCCCGGGAACATGCAGTACATAAATCGAAACCAACTTATAAGCGCCATACGCGGCCGCGCTGCACACCGTCACCTGCGACAGATTGAATACAAGCTGCACCGGCTTCAACCGCCGCGCCGGCCGCCAATAAAACTGCGCCAGGGTGCTCACCAGCCCAATCAGCAGCGTCTCCGGCAAACTCATCTCCAGAATGCCGATCAACGTGAACAGGAAATTTACCGACAGCGTCCCTTCGATACCCGGGAGGCTTACCTTAAGCGACGACGCCAGAATCACCGCGACCAGATAGCAGACAAACTTTACCGGATCGGTGGACTGCCAATGAAAAAACGCGAAGGCAAAGCAGGCGGAAGCCGCCAGCGCCATTCCGGCGACATAAGCGCGCACACCAATTTGTCGTCCCCATGACATTGGGAAGCCCCCTTAGATTCTTGCCGAATCAAGCCCCAATGTCCGCTCAAAAGTGACAAAGACCGGTTACCATCGTGCGGTACCTTTCGACCCCAAGATCCTGTCATTCCGACCGGAGCCGGAGCGAACGCGACGGCGGAGTGGAGGAACCTGCTGTTCGCTCGCGCCAAAGTGGCAAGTTGTGGAGCGGACACTCCGTCGCTTTTGACGTTGCTTTTGACTGCCAGCACCATCCCGAGAAGGGGTGCCCCATTTCTCGCATCCTTTGCGAGAAGTGGGAACCACAAAAGCCCGCGGCGAAGGTTCTCGACGACGATCGCGACGCTGCCGTGTTGAACGGACACCTCTGTCCATTGCTTTTAACTTTGATTTTGACAATGACTTCCCGTCAAAAGACCGCCGAGGATGCCCCATCCTTGCGCGCTCTTTGCGCAAGGGTGGGAACCTCAAAAGCCCGCAGCGCAGTTTTTTGACATTGATACTGTGGAGCGAGATTATCGCATCCCAGCAATCGATCTAGGATGGATCACTTCGATCTCGGGAAAGCGCGCGAAATCTTTTTCGTTGAACGTCAGTATCCGTCTCAGCCCATGAACTCGCATTGCCGCCACTAATCGAGCGTCGTGAACCTGAACCCCGGAAATGTTTTGCGTGACCAACAGTCTCCGCCATTCCTGATGAACGGCCAAACTATCCGGCAGCAATCGCAACTTGCGCTCGAAAATGGCGGCTCGACGATCGGCCTCCATTGGAGTCAGGCCATATCCGTTGCGTTCCACTGGGCGGGTGCAGGTGTTCCAGAACTCCCCCGACATTTTGGGAGGTGTAGCACAAGACGGCTCCGTTCCGAAGGGCGATTTCGATTGCCGAAACCACTAGAGCATAATCGCGGTCATCCGGCTTTATCCAGCGCAGAAGGATATTACTGTCTACCAAGTACAGCGCGCCCGCCATTTAAGCACGATCCTCATAGAAACCTTCGCGCGTAAAGCTCTCGGTGGATATGTCGGGCAAGTTTTCAGAACCCATGCGCAGTGCCTGAAGCATTTCGCGGAACTCGCCTACTGTCAGGGTTCCCTTCGGCAACGCACGAGCGGCCAAGGCTTCCTGCAAAAGCAGTTCCGCGATTGCTTCCAGAGACAAGCCCTGAGCCTCGGCTACGGCCAGCAACCGCGCCGCCGCCTCTTGGTTCAGTTCGACATGGATCGTCATTGTGCCTCACTCCCAACAATAGATTACCCACGTTCAACAGCGAATGCCAGTTCCGTAGGAATCAGACGAGGTGGGGGAAAACGAGTTTTGCCGCTTCAATCCTCTGAAGGTGGCCACCACGTGACAAATTGTCCCACCCCAACGGTCACGGGACACCCTGTCCCACCACCCAAAACCCCACCCCGCTAACTACTGATTCCTAAGGTCATTCCCCTTCCCCTTTTGGCACTCGCCCTGCACCTACATTCCCGAATTCAAGCTCGCGGGCGGAGTGGGTCCGCCCCAGAGGGATTATGAAACGACTTCTAGTTCTACTGTTCGTCATCACCGCAACGCTGGCCTCTGCCAACGACGCGAAAATTTCGCCTGAGCTGCGCAGCTACCCCGCGACCCAGCAGGCCAATGTCATCGTGCAATATGCGCCGGGCGCGCCCGTGAATTGCTCCGGACTGCTCGGCCTCGTGGATTGCCTGGTCAACGACGTAGTGCAACTAGGCGGCACGGTTCTCAGCCAGTTGCCCCTCGTCAATGGAGTGCTCGCCCAGCTCGACGGCAACGCCATCCAGAGTCTTTCGAACCATTCGAATGTCGTCTACATCAGCCTCGATCGCCCATTGTCGCCAACACTAAGCAATGCCGCATCGGCCGTGAATGCTCCCTTCGCGTGGCAGTCGAACTACACTGGCGCTGGCATTAGCGTGGCACTGATCGATAGCGGCGTGAGCAGTCACCCAGATCTCTACGACGGTCTTCTTCCGCTTTCGAGAGTTGTTTACAACCAATCCTTTGTGTCAGGAAACTCGAGCGCCAGTGACCAATACGGCCACGGCACGCACGTCGCAGGCCTCATCGCCGGAGATGGTCTCAGCTCCACCGGCCCTTTTTACAGCAAGACTTTCAGAGGAATCGCACCAAGCGCAAACATCGTCAACCTGCGCGTGCTCGACGAGAACGGAGCGGGTACCGATAGCCTGGTCATCGCTGCCATCGGTCAGGCCATCACTCTGAAATCGCTCTACAACATTCGCGTCATCAATCTTTCTGTGGGACGCGCCGTCTACGAGAGTTACAAACTTGACCCGCTCTGTCAGGCCGTCGAACAAGCCTGGAAGAGTGGAATCGTTGTGGTTGTAGCCGCAGGCAACAACGGCCGCTTCCAGGCCACCGATGGCTACGCCACGGTCACTTCACCCGGCAACGATCCTTATGTCGTCACTGTAGGCGCCATGAAGCCGATGGGAACGCCCACGCGCACCGACGATCTAATCGCCAGCTACAGCTCCAAAGGACCGAGCGTGGTCGACGCAGTCGTGAAGCCTGACATCGTCGCTCCTGGCAACTTGCTCACATCGCTCGAAGCTCCGAACTCGACGCTCTACAACGAGTACCCCGGCAACCAGGTTCCTTACAGCTACTACGTCAACGGAGGTAGCAGCGCATCATCACCCAGATACTTCACGCTAAGTGGAACCAGCATGGCCGCCGGCGTTCTCAGCGGAGTAGTCGCCGATCTTTTGCAGAAGTCTCCGAACCTGACTCCTGATCAAGTCAAGGCCCGCCTGATGCTCACGGCGTACAAAACTTTTCCTGAATCCAGCAGCACGACCGATCCAACCACCGGAATTACCTACACCGATCAATACGATGTCTTCACCGTAGGCGCAGGCTACGTCGATCTCGAGGCCGCACTCAACAGCACCGCCGTAGCGAAGGGCACGGCAATGTCTCCCATCGCAAGTTTCAACGCGACCACAAATCAGGTGTACTTGTCCGACGATCCCTCCGCAGTCTGGAACACGTCGGCAACATGGGCGAACGCATCAGTGTGGGGACAAACGCAATTCGTAACCGGAACCGCCGCATCCTCCACCACCACAGTCTCAGGCAGCAATGCACTCTGGGGTTCTAACGCTCTATGGGGCAGCAACGCACTNNCTCTGGGGATCAAACGCACTCTGGGGAAGCAACGCCCTATGGGGTAGCAACGCGCTCTGGGGCAGCAACGTAGCCGAAGGAGAAAACTAAAACCCTACTCACTAACTAACTTTCAAAAAGAAGGGGCCCAGTCTCTCTAAGGGAGCGGCCCCTTTCACTTTTTCCGAAAACGTAGCGCCGGCGTCCCGCCCGCCGCGCCAGGATAAAACAGAATCCCGCCAATCCAAAATGTGCCCGAAGCAAGAACTTCCCGTAAAATACCCCAAGGCGCCTATAGCTCAATCGGATAGAGCATCTGCCTTCGGAGCAGAGGGTTGGGAGTTCGAGTCTCTCTAGGCGCACCAGATTTTGCTGGTGTGGATAGCAGGGCGCTAGAACGCGCCGCCGCCGCCGCCGCCGAAGCCACCACCGGAAAATCCGCCGCCACCGAAACCGCCTCCGCTGCCGAATCCCGAGCCTGTCGAACTGGCGCGCGGCGCGGACACGAATACCTGATGCATATCAGTCGCCATGCCATGCATCGATGACGAGAAGAGGATTGGGTTGAAGCCCATGCCGTAGCCGTATCCCGGGCCCGCATACCACGTCGGTGGATCTTTGATTAAGCCATTGAAAGCCTGCGCCCAGTGGTGCTCTACGCCGAGCGCCATCGCGTAGGGAAGAAATTTCTCGAAGGTATTCGACGGCATGGTCTTGAGCCGCTCGCCGTCTACTCGGTTCATGAATTCCTGAAAGCCCAGAACTGCGATGTGAATGCGCGATCCCTTCAGAGTCTTCGCGCTCATCACTCGCGCGAACATCCACCAGATCACCGCCGCGACCACAATCGACAACAGCGCAATGGGGACGGAACTGAAAAAATTCACGAAATGCATCCACTGAAGCACAACGAACGGAGCGATGATGCAGAGCCCCGCCCCCACGCTGTAGCCGTCGGCCGATTCGGGATCGAGCGTGTAAATGCCTTTCTGCTTCAGCGCCGACATAATGTCGGTGCGCACCACCGGGACAGCTTTGTAGAAGCGGTTCTTCAAGCTGGAGAGCCGCGTGTCAGTCTCGTCTCCGGCGAAAATATTTTCGAGCATCACCTGTTCGTGCGGCGCGAGACCTTGCCACTGCTCGCGCTTCTTCAGCAGGTGAAAAATGTAATCCTTGTTATGGAATAACGCGCCGCTTTCGTCGGTCTCTTCGATCTTGATGTAACCGCGCACCGCAAGATCGACGATGGTCGATGTGATGTCACGCGGATGGATGGTGTCGTCGAGCAGCGTGCCGCATTCTGCGGGCGAAACTCCAGGCGGCGGATCATACATGGGCGCGACCGACATACCGGGATCGGGATCGCGGCCTTTGATCCACCACAGCGGCAGCATGACTGCCAGCGTGAGCAGAGGCAGAAAAATCGCAGGATTGCTGCCGATGAACCAGAATATTTTGGTGAGCAGTCCCGGCTCTTTGAGGATGCCTTTGGGAATGTAGACATCGATGGTGAGGCCGCCGCGCATCGGCAGAGGTGCGGTGGTCGCGAACTCAACATCCGATCCGTTCACGGTGGCCGTAGCATTGTGCTCGGTCGAGCCATAGACTCCCGTGAAGGCTTGCGCGCGCAGTGATTCGCTATCGCCAGCGGGAAAGTGCACGCTAGCCGCGGCATGGTCGATGGGGACCTGCCAGTCGTTGCCTGTTACGTTCCAATAAAATTCGTCGTGGCTGTCCGGGTCTTTGCCATCAAAGAATCGAGTGCCGTTGCGCACGCGGTAGGTGATCTCGACCGTGCGCGTAGCGTTGACTGCGTCGGAGATATAAATCTTGTAATCGCGATACGCGCCGTTGGTCGAGGTATCGTGCTTCAGCTTGGCTCCGTTTTCGTCGGTGATGCCGATGAGGTCGACGTAGAGCCGGTAGTTGGTGCCGTCCGGTCCGGGATATTCAATGGGGATGGTGCGGTGAATGCCGTGCCATTGTCCCACGAATTTCAGGGTGATGGTTTCCTTGATTAGAGAGCTGCCATCAGGATTGACGGTGATGGTGTCTTGAAAGTCGGAGATGCGCCAGGACTTGGCGAAGAGCGGAGTGGCGAGGGCGAGGATGGTGGCGAAAATAAGGAAGAGTCGCGTTGGATAGGAAGTGCGACCACGGGGGCTGAAGCCCTGATTCATTTTGTCCACTTTACGCGGCGCTGAAGCGCCGCTCTTCCGCGGTCGTGCATGCATTCCGATCGAGATCAAAGGCAGCGGGCGAGGCGCCCGCTGCCACACGTTCCACACCTTCCACGCCTTCCGCACATGCTTCGTCGCGATCATACGATCAGAACTTTACCGCGACGGGTTCGCGGTCGGCGTCGGTGGTTTCGAAGAACTGCTTCGGCGTGAAGTTGAACATGCCGGCGAGAATGTTCGTGGGGAACGACTGGATCTTCGTATTCAGATCGCGCACCACCGCGTTGTAATAGCGGCGCGAGTTCTGAATGGAATCTTCGGTATCGCTCAACGATCCCTGAAGCTGGGTGAATTGTTCCGAAGCTTTCAGTTCAGGATAATTCTCGGCCACGGCGAACAGGCTCTTCAACGCTCCGGTGAGCTGATTTTCGGCGACAGCCTTGCCCTCGGGCGTAGTGGCCTGCATGGCCTGTGAGCGGAACTTGGCGATATTTTCAAACGTGCCTTTTTCGTGCGTGGCGTAGCCTTTGACGGTCTCGACCAGGTTAGGGATAAGGTCATGCCGGCGCTTGAGTTGCACATCAATATCAGACCAGGCGGAGTCGGTGCGCACGCGCAACTGCACCAGGCTGTTGTACATGCCAATGAGCACGACAAAGACGAGGACGAGAATTACGAGCAAGATGATGCCGACCATGGGCGTCTCCTTGAGGAGGGTTAGGGGTTGGAATCTTAATTCTTAATTCAATGCGACGGTAGCATAGCGGGGGCGTGGGCGCAAACGAAGTGTGGGGCTGGTGGTGCCCGGTTTGAAATCTAGCTAATGAATGACTTCGTCTAGGGCCTTAGCACATTGGCCGATCCAGGAGCCGTTGCGATCCACTCGAAAGCCCCAACACTTTGCGCATGCCCTCCCATGTGTGTTTCGCTCACCAACGAAGACAATAATGCGCGTCGCGCCATCTCTTGCCATGCTGTGGTGGGCTTTGATTTGTTCGTTCCGCATTGAGCGGAACGCTATGCCTTTGACCCGACGAATTTATACGCCTCCGCAAAGCTGTGCTTCACAGGGAAAGGATTCACGCCGCCGGTCGGATGCGCCATAGGAGGGCCTCTCAAATCGAACTATTGAGGTTATAGCAGGACCTTGGGTCTAGGAGAGCGTTATCGATGCTACAGGATTCCTAGCCGCCAAGTGTCGAACTTTCTCTCTGTCTTACCGTCGAGGCTGGCGAAAATCGCCATCAGCGCCGGGGCTGTGTTTCTGGTCTGCATCGTTTCCCTTATCCGCGTTCTGTACTCATCGCGCAGTCGGCCCTTCCCGTAGAGCAGGATGGTTGAGTACAGCTCCTGCAGCAATCCCTGTGCCTTCTCCAAGTATTTCCCGGCGTGAGGGTCGCTCTCCATTCTCTTGGCCAGTTGAAAGGCGGAGGTTGCGGCGAACGTTGCTCTGCGCACTTCGCGCCATCCGACTCTGACCCTGTCACACCGTTCGTGCTCCGTTTGCAGCATCATGAAAAGCAGGGTTATTAATGCGATGCAGGTCACCGCGTCCAAATGCACTTTTACAAGCTCGCTCAAAAGCCAGTTCATTCAGCACGCCAATGTCGGACGGAATCGCAACGCACGCGCTACTGCGGTGCCTTGCCTCAGAATCAATGGACGTTAGCACAGGGACCGCGGAGCTGCAACCAAACTGCCCCCGCCTTTCAGGGCTGGAGCATGTTTGCTGTGGCAGGTGTAGATTAGACACGGAGATTTTTCGGAAATGACAGCCACTGAAGCAGCTATTTGGGGAATCCACGTGAAGGGCGCGCAGGGCGATTCGATGTTTCGGGAAGAACGAATAATCGGAATTAGTTGGGGTGCGGTAGGAGACCTTGGCGAAATCCGAGCCGACCGGGAAGCGTATAAGGCTGCCGTCCGGCCGCATTTCCCGGACAAGCCCAATGGCTATGTGATCAACGCTGCGAGCCAGTTGTTTCGCTTTGTCACAGAGATGAAGCAAGGTGATTGGGTGGTCTATCGATCCGCCTTCGACCGACGTCTGCACGTAGGACGGATTGCGGGCGACTACCGGTTCGATCCCACAGTTTCGAAGGAATATCCGAACACGCGAGCGGTCGTGTGGCAGAAGACTCTGCCCCTGACGGCGGTGTCTCAGGGAGCGTTGCACGAGTTGGGCTCGGCTCTCACGCTCTTCCAATTAAAGAATTACGGAGACGAGTTCATCGAAGCTACGGCCGCAGGGGCGTCGGTATCCGATCAAGAGGACGACGAAACCGTAGCCTCCGTCACAGCTGAGGTTCAACAGACGACGGAAGACTTTATTCTCCGCAATCTTGCGAAGCACTTAAAGGGTTACTCATTCCAGGCGTTCGTAGCGAATTTGCTAGGCACGATGGGGTACCGCACAATCGAGTGCAGGCGCGGGCCCGACGAGGGTATTGACATCATTGCCCATCGTGACGAATTAAAGCTGGTGCCCCCGATTATTAAGGTTCAAGTGAAAAGCACCGAAGGCAACGTCGGTCGCCCCGAGGTGCAAGCCCTCTTAGGCTGCTTGGGCGCAGGCGAGTACGGTTTGTTGGTCACGTTGGGAAGTTTTACGAATCAGGCTTTAGATTTCGCCAGATCCAAGAGCTCAATCCACCTTCTCGATGGCGAAGCTCTTGTGCGTCTCGTCATGGATCACTATGAGGGGCTCGATCCAAAGTTCAGGTCGCTGATCCCCCTCAGAAGGGCTTATGTACCCAGCCCGCCTACTGAGGCGGGTGGCGCATAAGGCCCAAATGATAGCAGCAGTTCGGGTTAGGCGGATTTGCGGCGAGAGATTAGCCACCAGTTATACAAAATCGCTCAAAATTGTTGTCAAGAGGAACAGAAGGCGAAGATCGGGGCTAGGTTGCTGAAAGGAAAGGAAATATAAAGTTGGCTAATGTGGCGCTTTTACCCTATGCAAAATGTCATACTAGATATAGAGGGTAAATAAAGAAACAGTAGGTCCCTCCTACGTCGGGATGACAGGCCTTACGGAGCGGGGCGGCAGTTATCGAAACTCCTGGCGGAGTCGTTGCTGGCGCCGGCATGTGAGGGATCCTTCGACTGCGTAAATGCCTCGCTTCGCGAAGCATTTACTTCGCTCAGGATGACAGACCGTTGGGGATGACAGTCCTCTCGGGATGGCAGATCGCTGGGGATGACCAATCCCCCCGGATGACAATTCGGAGTTGTACAAACGTCGCGGCCTTTTGGCCGCGATTTCTATTTGTGGCCAAGGAGTAGGGGTGCCGTCCCTGACGGGACTTGTTCGTGCTTTTGGCTCTTCCCCGGCACTTCCGTGCCGGGCTTTCACATACCGCCCCTTCGGGGCTGTCGTTTGTTTACTTCAGAGAGTGAGGGTGATTATGAAACACCGGAAGATTATGGGAGCGCGGATCAAGGGGACTCGGGAGCGGGGAGCTTGGGCTGAGATGTACTTCATGGTGCTGGCTATGAGTTACGGGCTGAAGGTGTCGAGTCCGTATGGCGGGATTGGGCCTTATGACGTGGGCGTGGAGAATGGTACGGGGCCGATTTTGCGGGTGCAGGTGAAGTGCACGCTTTATCAGTGTTCTTCGGGAAGCTATTGCATGAGCATCAACATGAAACGTGGGGCGCGGGGACGGCGCGGGTATGCTCCGGGGATGGTGGACTTTTTTGCGATTTACATTATTCCGACGGATGATTGGTACATCATGCCGTATGCGGTGGTGGGAGATCGGGATGCGAATGTGTTTTTCAAGCCAGGCATGAAGGGGCAGAAGTATGAGAAGTATCGCGAGGCCTGGCATTTGCTGGTGGATGCTTGCGGGGGCGGGGGTGGTGGGCCGATCGAAATTCGGGCTTGCTGCGATGACGGGGATGCTGCGCAGATTGCTAGAGAAGTTGCTGAGCGCGGTGCGATCCGGAAAATGTTTCGGGGAGTGCTGCAAGCGTAGTTCGCAAAGCCCAGGTCTCGCAAAAGAAGCGAGACCTGGGGCACCCCATTCATTTCTGATAGCTGAGAACTGATAGCTGAGGGCCGCGCGTCTGCGCTCAGGTGATACTATTGTCGCTCTTCGGCCATGGACGGGCCATTTGAGGTGATTTCTTGAAGCGACTCTGGTTTGCAATCCTGCTTGTACTCGCGCTTTCTGTGGTGGCATCAACTTTCAGGTTACTTCACGTGGGTGCCAGTAGTTCGAGTTGGATCACGACCTGGGGAGCCAGCAACACCGAGGCCGCGCCCGGAGTGACGGTGGCTGATCTCACGGTGCGGCTGAATGCCAACATCACGACTGGCGGGACGCAGGTTCGCATCCGGCTATCGAATGCGTTTGGCGGCGCGCCGGTAGTTATTGGACATGCCACGGTGGGCACGGCAACGTACTCGGGCAGCGCCGCGATCACGAGCGGGACGCTGCAAGGCTTGACCTTTAACGGGCAGACTGCAATCACGATTCCTCCGGGAGGGCAGGTGCTGAGCGATGGCGTTAGCTTTACCGTGACGCCGGGGCAAAATTTGTCGGTCAGCCTCTACCTTCCCGATACGATCTACGATCCTTCGATCAACTATTTCTCCGAGGCGACTTCGTATCTATCCATACCGGGCGACCATACGGAAGAGACGGCGGGGAGTTCGTTTTCTTATCCGATGAACTCTTACTATTACTTGAGCGCGATCGATGTGTCGGGGTCGGCGGCTACTAGTTCGGTGGTTGCGGTGGGCGATTCGATTACCGAGGGATACGGCTCGAGCATCGACGCCAACCAGCGCTGGACGGACGATTTGGCGGTGCGGCTGCAAAGCAACTCGACTGTCTTCGGAGTGGTGAATGAAGGCATTGGCGGAAACCAGTTGTTGCAAGGTGGTGGGGATGCTGGAGTGCCCGGACTGGCACGGCTCGATCGCGACGCGCTGGCAGAGAGTGGAGTGAAAGACATCGTACTGGCTCTGGGCATCAACGACATCTTTCTGCTGTCGAATGCAACTTCAATCACCACGGGATATCAGCAGTTTGTGAATCAGGCGCACGCGGTCGGATTGCGGGTGATTGGGGCGACCATCACTCCGTTTGGCGGAGTGGCGGGAGTCACTTCAGGGATGGAACAGACGCGCGAGAGCGTGAATGCTTCTGTTCGTGCCGGCGGAATCTTCGATGCCTATGTGGATTTTGATTTAGCGGTGCGCAATCCTTCTCAGCCGACGCATTTGCTTGCTGCCTACGATAGCGGCGACCACATTCATCCGAACGCCGCCGGGTATGTAGCCATGTCGAATGAGTTTAATCTGACGATTTTTTGAGTGGGTGTGCTTAAAGTTAAGTGAGAGATCCCCAGGTCTCGCAAAAGAGGCGAGACCTGGGGCACCCCACTTTCAATGCAGAAGTACAAAGACAGTCCCTCGCCGCTCTTGTCTTTCTGGTTTTCTCTGTGACTCTGTGGTGAAGATTTTGATGTTACTGCTGAGGCGCGAAATATCCCTTCCGCGCTCGGACTTGCAGATCTTTCTTCAAGGCGGAGATTTCGATAGAGCGGAAGCGGCCGTCGGCGTCGAAGTCGGCGGGCTTGTAGCTGACGACGTACTGGCTGCGGAGTTCGTCTTCGATGGCGGCGAAGGAGTGGGTGATGTCCTTCATCTTGAAGGGGAAGAAGGCGCGGCCGCCAGTGGCTTCGGCAATCTGTTCGAGAACTTTGTCGCCGCGCAGGATCAGGCCGCTGTCGTCGGTGGAGATGGCGTAGATGATGACTTCGGCGCGCTGCGCCATTTCGATGGCTTGGGCGCGGGTGTATTCGCTCTGATTATCCTCGCCGTCGCTGACGATCACGATGGCCTTGCGCACGGGATGATCGTTACGATCCTTTAAGAACTTTTCTTTGCAGGCACGGTAGATGGCGTCATAGAGAGCCGTGCCTCCGCCATCCTGTAGTTTGTGCACGCCGGCAGAAAGCAGTTCGACGTTGTCGGTGAAATCCTGCGGCATCTGACTCTTGGTGTTGAAGCCGACGATGAACGCCTTGTCGAAGCCAACGCGAATCGAGTGCTGGAGAAAACTGATGGCGGCGTCCTGTTCGAAATCAAAACGGCTGTGTACGGATCCGCTGACATCGATGAGCAAGCCCATGTGCAGAGGAAGATCGGTTTCGCGGCGGAAGTTGACGATGGATTGTGGCGGCTTGTGATCGTCAAGAATCGCGAAATCGGCCTGACTGAGGTCGCGCACAAATTTGCCATGCTTGTCAGTCGCGATGAAAAGAACATTCACTTCATCCACGCGTTTGTGAATGGTGAGCAGAGTGCCGGACTGCGAATCGTCGTCAGAGACGGAAGGAGCGGGACTGACAGCCACGGCTGTGCTGGCGTAATCCTGAGCGCGGGCTAAGGTTGGCACTGTACAGGCCACGACGCAGGCGGCCAGCAGCGCCGTAATCAGCCAACGATAGCAGCCCGTATAAATCATGCCGAAACCATCCAATATTTGCACGCTTACCACGGCCAAAGCCAATGAAGCGCATGCCCGGTCCACTCGACCCCTGTTAGATGCAACTCGGGTGCCGAAGGGCGAAGGGCGAATGGCTTTCCGACGCTTCTCCTTTGACTGTAGAAGCGTGTGAAGGCGCGTGCCAAGTTACAAAAGGAGCACGCGAAGGGTCATGATTGCAAGATACCGCGGAAGCTCACGCTGGTGCTATCGGGAAATGTCCTAAGGAGACCACCCGATTTCGAGGGCTGCCCACTACAATTATGAGAGCGCTTGAGGTGTGAGATTAGCTGTGGTGAGGAGAGCGAGTTTGGAGGGTGGATGGTGAAGACCAACAAAGTTGCGGCTTGGGTTTTGGCAGTATGCATGTTTTCGGCGCCGGCGTTTGCCGCTGCCAATGACGTGAAGGAACAGGACCGGGTGAAGGAAGCTGGGCAGACGATCAAAGAGATATTAAATATTCCTGACAACATTCCGCAGGATTTGCTCGACAAGGCGGAGTGCGTGGTGATTCTGCCTTCGGTGTTGAAGGGCGCGTTTGGCGTGGGCGCGAGTTACGGGCGTGGGGTGATGATTTGCCGCAGCGGCGCACACTATACGGGGCCGTGGGGAGCTCCGGCACTGTATGCGCTCGAAGGCGTGAGCATTGGATTACAGATGGGAGGGCAGGCCACGGATTTTGTTTTGCTGGTGATGAATCCGAAGGGAGCGCACTCGCTGTTGTCGAGCAAAGTGAAGTTGGGGGCGGACGCTTCGGCGGCGGCTGGTCCGAAGGGGCGCACGGCGGAGGGCGCGACCGACATTGTGATGAATGCGGAGATTCTTTCTTATTCGCGCAACAAAGGGTTGTTTGCGGGGATATCGCTGGAGGGCTCGACTCTACGCTCCGATGGGAACGCTAATCTAAAACTCTACGGAAAGAAACTTGAAGCGAGAGACATAATTGTCGAACACAAAGTTGCGGTGCCCGGGTGTGCGCGAGAATTGGTTTCGCTGCTGAATGTGAAGTCGCCGAAGAATTTGTCGGATCCAAAGTCGCTGGAGTAGAGCGGCGCGCGTCCTCTTATTGAGGTAGTGGATAAATTAACTGTCCGCTGCGGATTACCTGGTGAATCTTGGAAAAGGCGATGACGTCTTTTGCGGGATCTCCATCGAGCACAACCAAATCCGCGTCCATGTTTTTCACGATACGCCCGCTGTGACTTGAGAATCCGAAGCGCGCGGCTGGGTTTGTGGTTAGAGAAGCCAGAATCTGCGGGAAATTCATTCCGGCGCGGGACATCCAGGTGAACTCCTCCGAGGTATCGAACTTTTCGATGTAGCCGACGTCTGTGCCGAAGAGGACTTGGCCTCCCGCTTGAGAGAATGCCTTGAGTTGATCGGCTGCTCTGCTCATTCCTTTGTAGAGGTCTTCGGGCGTGCCGTTGCCCTTGCTGAATTCGACCTCCCACAGGGTTAGCGTCGGGGTAAGAGCCATATGCGCTGTAATCATGCGCTCAACCAACGACGAGGTCCAGAGATCATCCGCGGGAGTGGTGTGGGCGAGAATATCGACGCCGCTCTGAATGGCGACTTCGATTCCCTGATTGTTGGAAACGTGGGCGAAGACGGGTTTGCCGGCCCGATGAGCCTCGGCTGCGATTGGCTTGGCCAAGTCTACGGGCATGGTCAGGACGCCATCGGCTTCGATGGAGTTGGCAAAAATCTTGATGCCGTCGGCACCGTCGCGGATCTGTTGGCGCACGCGCTCCGTGGCCTGAGTGGCGGATTCAACTTCTGGCATGTTGAGGTGATTGGCTTCGAGGAATGCTTTGACGTAGATCGGAGTTCCGCCTTTCATCCAGAAAGGCTCGCCGACGGTTAGGATTCTTGGTCCTTTCACTTCTCCGTTTTGTATTCTTTGGCGGATGGTGTTCGTGTTGGCCAGCACCGAGGCTATGTCGAAGACCGAAGTGAAACCCCAACGCGTGAAAATTTCCTGCAGTTGCGAAGTAAGCTGTTGGGACGACAGTTCTTTGGCGTGGAGCAGACCCGGAGTGAGGATGTGCACGTGGCTGTTCCAGAAACCGGCGGTCACGGCGCGTCCCTGGCAGTCGATCACCGTCGAGTGGCGCGGGACTTTGATTGCGGCCGATGGCCCTACGGCAACGATGCGGCCATCGTGCACGATAATGGCTCCGTCTTCGATTGGGGATTCAGTGGGCGAGGGATAAATTTTGGCATGAACCAGAGCCAGGTCAGAGCAGAAAGCCGTTACGCTCGAGGACACGATTGCGGCGAGAACGAGTGCGAGGAGAGTTCGAATTCGCATGCCAGCAATATACGTCAACAGGAGACTCTCGATGAACAGAACTCGGAAGAAAACTGGCGAGTCTGAGCGCCCATTGGTGCGTTGTGACTGGGCGCAGAGTGAATTGATGATTCGCTATCACGATGAAGAATGGGGAGTGCCCGTGCACGATGACCGCAGGCTGTTTGAGTTTCTGATTCTTGAGGGCGCGCAGGCTGGGCTTAGCTGGGAAACGATTCTGAATAAACGGGAAAATTACCGCGCTGCGTTTGATGGGTTCGATTTTGTGCGCGTGGCTGGTTACGACCGGAAGAAGGTTGCGCAGTTGCTGAAGAACGAAGGCATTGTGCGCAACCGGTTGAAGGTTGCTTCAGCGGTGCGGAATGCGCAGGCGTTGATGAGGGTGCGGGAGGAATTCGGCAGCTTCGATCGGTATGTTTGGCAGTTTGTGGATGGGCGGCCTTTAGTGAATCACTGGAAAAAGCGGAATCAGGTTCCGGCGCGCACTGCGCAGTCGGATGCTATGAGTAAAGATCTCAAGAAGCTTGGGTTCAACTTTGTGGGGTCAACCATCTGCTATGCGTTTATGCAGGCTGTTGGGATGGTTGACGACCATGTGGTTGGGTGCTTTCGGCATGGGCTCGTGGAGTCGGGAAGGTCTTTACCACGGAGGCCACGGGGTCTCACGGGGTAGAGCAATAAAATCAGGGCTTCAGCTGCGGTGGTGCTTGCTTTCGGCACGACGTTTGAAGAGTCAAAACCTTTAACACAGAGGGCACAGGGGATCACGGGGTAGAGCAATGGAGTCGGAGCTTTGGCCGCTGTGGTGCTTGCTTTCGGCACGACGTTTGAAGAGTCAAAACCTTTAACACAGAGGACACGGGGGACCACAGGGTAGAGCAAAATCTTTAGGGCTTCGGCTGTGGCGGCTGAATTTTTTGCGTTTTTTTGTCGTCCAGGTCCAGGCCGAAACTTGGGTGACTGTAGGTTCCTGAAATTCGCACTGGGATAATCTCTCCTTTTTTCTTTTTCTTGAAGAAGGGCTCGACCGCTTTCAGCAGCAGGGCTTTGGCTCCGGTTTCGGTGTTCGAGATTTTTGTATCCACCTGCAGTTGGCCGTGCAGGTCGACCTTGCTGTTGATCAGATTGAAAGTGCCATCCATGCGAGCTGCCGCGCCCGGAACGCCAAAGGAGAGATCGGAGAATCTTGCAATTCCCTGGCGAAGCTCCGCCTGCCCGGTTAAATCGGAGAGGACGGTTTCTGGATCATCTTTTTGTTTTTCGCCTTTTTGTTTTTCGCCTTGCGCGCCTGCGCTCAACTGGTTGACGTCTTGCTGGGTGGAAGGTTTGGAAAACGTTCCGGCGGCGAGGCCGAAACTACCGCGCAATTTTATCTTCTTCAGAAATTTTTCGTCGCCGGGAGGAATCTCGGTATGGGCCTGCAGGGTGACGGCTCCTGACATGGCTGGACGGCTTGCGTCCACGAATAGCCGGAGCAGGTCTTCGATGCGCGCGTTGCTGGCCTTCAGATTGATAAGCGCGATCTTTCCCTTGCTGTCCGCCGATCCGGCAATACTGCCTTCGGCGTCAACGTGCGTTTTCCAGAAATCGGCGCCTACGTGTTTCAGGAATGTATCGCCGTGCATTGCGTCGACGTAGGCGGTGAATTCCGTCGTTAGTTGCACAGGATGTTTGCTCGATTTCACTTCGAAATCGGGAGTGTCAGTGGCTCCCGAGATGTCGATGTGAGCGAGCTTTCCGCTGAACTTTCCTTTCGAAGACAACTTGCCCGCGACGCCCTGGTACACGCTCAGGTCGGCCTGCTCGAACGTGTACTCGCCGGAGATCGGCGTCTCTGCTGCGTTGCCGACGCGCCACGCTCCGAACTTTCCTTGCGCAGATACTTCGCCGGGAGGCTCTGGATTGTGAACTTTGACTTGGTAGGTGAGAGGCCCATGCGGGCCCACGTCGCGCAATGTGGCTTCATGAATGTCGAAGCGCAAGGGCTGTTGATTCGGATCGTCGGAACCAAACTCGATAGCGGCGCCGTTCGCAACGAGCACGCCAATTGTGACTTTTGATGGAGTGGTTTGAAAGGCTTCTCCGGTGCCGAAGGCCGGGATGAACACGCGCAGGCCGTCGGCGGTGATGCGGTCGACTCGCATGGAAAGGATGCCGAGGTAGCTGCCTCGGATGGTTAGTTTTTCGATGGTAATAAGAGGATGGGTCTGGGCGTGGCCGTGGCGAAAAGTCAACCCTTCGAGAACGCAGCCGGGATGTGGGAAAAAGACCTGGCGAAAGTTGCGGACTTCGAGTTGGCTGTCGCTTGCCTCCTGCAAATCCTGTAGGACGGCGGCCCGTCCGAACGCATGGTGGCACAATACAAGCGTAATTGTGAAGAAAACGGCGGCGGCTATGACGAGGATCAGGACGAGCTTGCGCCAATGCCTCTGGCCAGGCTGTTGTCGGGTTGCAGATTGGACAGACGGCGTGGCCGTGGCTTGAGACATCAAGGTTGGAGGCTGACTAGGGCATCGAGGTTGCTGTCGAAAACTGGGATCGTTTGTACGACTGCCTTAGCGGGGCGGCTACAATGGAAAAAGTTCGCTCTCTCGGCAACCGATGTCTACTCGCGTTTCGAAAATGTTTCGCCGATCGGCGGTGTTTTTAAGGGCATTCGTTCTGCGCTCGCTGCCTCTCGCGGTGGTTTGCTGCGGGCTCGCGCTCACTCCCGCGGTCGGGCAATCGAAGGCCCCACAGGGGCAGGAACTCAAGCCGATTCTGGATTACATTTCAACCGCATGGGATACGCTCACGCGGTCGATGACGGATTGCCAGAGCCTGGTTGATCCAAAGATCGTCGAACTAAAGATAGTCGATCCAAAGATAAAGGTCGCGGCGGTTTTGTATTTGCCGGCGGGCATGGCAGTGCCGCCGGAGGTGCTGAAGCTTTCGATGGAATGCAATGTGCGGATCGAGCATCTGCCGGCTGAAATTCATCGACTGGGCGAAGTGGATACGGAGAAAATCCAGCCGCACGGCTTGCTCTATCTGGAGAATAAGTATGTCGTGCCCGGTGGACGCTTCAATGAGATGTACGGTTGGGATAGTTATTTTATTATTCGCGGACTGTTGCGCGCGGGGCGCGTGGAGCTGGCGCGGGGCATGGTGGACAACTTCTTTTTTGAGGTTGAGCACTACGGTGCGATGCTGAATGCGAATCGGACTTATTACCTGACTCGGTCGCAGCCTCCGTTTCTTAGTTCGATGTTTGTTGATGTGTATGACGCGTTGCAAAAGTCTGGGCATGCGGACCCGGCTTGGCTGGCGAAGGCTTATGCCGACATCCAGAAAGATTATGAGATGTGGAACCGTGATCCGCATCTGGCGGGCGATACGGGGTTGTCGCGTTACTACGATTTTGGGGAGGGTCCGCCGCCGGAAGCTTTGCAGGATGAAGCTGGGTTTTACCGGAAGGTGGCTGCTTATTTCTTTTTTCATCCCGCGCAAGCGGATCACTATATCGTGGAAGGTCCGCCGAAGATTTCAGAACCGGCTGCCGGGGCTGCTTTTGCGTTGCAGGTGTGCGACGCTTCGTTGGCGCTGCCACATCCTGGGTGCGAGAAGCAGCAGAGTTTTTATCTTAGTTCCGATTACTACAAGGGCGACCGGTCGATGCGGGAATCTGGGTTCGATGTGAGTTTTCGCTTTGGGCCGTTCGGCGCGGCTACGCATCACTATGCGCCGGTGTGCCTGAACAGTTTGCTCTACAAGACGGAGAAAGATTTGGAGCAGATGAGCCGCTGGCTGGGGCGCACGGCGGATGCGGAAAAGTGGAGTGAGCGCGCGGAGCAGAGGAAGAAGTTGATTGTGCGTTATCTTTGGGATGAGAAAGCGGGATTGTTTTTCGATTACGACTTGCAGGCGGGGCAGCGATCGGCTTATCGGTATGCGACTGCCTTTTATCCGCTGTGGGCTGGGTTGGCTACGCCTGAACAGGCCAGGGCTGTGGAGAAAAATCTTGCGGCGTTTGAGAAACCGGGTGGGCTCGCGATGAGCACCGAAGAGTCGGGTGCGCAATGGGATTTGCCCTATGGTTGGGGAAATATTGAAATACTGGCCGTCGAGGGACTTCGGCGTTATGGATTCAATGCCGATGCCGACCGGATTTCTTATGAGTTTCTATCGATGGTGGCGGAAAACTTTCGGCGCTACGGAAATATTCGGGAGAAATACAACGTGGTGACGCGGTCGTCGGAGGCGCATGTGGAGCTTGGGTATTCGATGAACGTTGTCGGATTTGGCTGGACGAATGCGGCGTTTTTGGAGTTGTTGCATGGGTTGCCGAAAGAGATGGTCGAGCGGTTGGGTCGAGAGCAGGATCAGTTAATGCCTGCGGGTAAGAAATAAGGGATTGGCTGGCGGAGGTTGTAAGGATGAAGAACATCATTTCTGGGATAGCAATTTTTTTGATCTGCGCTTGTGTTTTGGGACGAAGCGCATCAGCGCAGAGTGTCTCTACTGCGGCGGATGCGGCTGGGAATCCATGGTGGCAGAACGCTGTGTTCTATGAGATTTATCCGCGCAGCTTTGCCGATAGTAATAATGATGGCGTGGGCGATTTGAAGGGGATTACGTCGAAACTGGATTATCTGAAAGAGCTGGGCGTGGATGCGATTTGGATTTCACCTTGCTTTCCTTCGCCGCAGGTTGATTTTGGCTACGACGTTTCCGATTACGAGAACATCGATCCGATGTACGGGACGATGGCGGATTTCGATGTGCTGGCGAGCGAGGCGAAGAAGCGCGGCATTCATATCATTCTTGATTTCGTGGTCAATCACTCGTCCGATCAGCATTCGTGGTTTTTGGATTCTAAGTCGTCGCGAACATCTGCTCATCGCGATTGGTATATCTGGCGCGATGGAAAGGGACCGGGAGTGCCTCCGAATAACTGGATTTCGACATTCGGAGGATCGGCGTGGACGCTTGATCCGACGACGAATCAGTATTACTACCATAACTTTTATGCGGCGCAACCGGATTTGAACTGGCGCAATCCGGCAGTGAAAGATGCGATGTTCGATGTGACGCGGTGGTGGTACAAGCGCGGCGTGTCGGGATTCCGACTGGATGCGGTCGATACTCTGTTTGAAGATCCGGACTTGAAAGACAACCCAATCAAGACTGGACAAAATGCGTTTGGAGATCCGATCGAGGAAGACAAGTACAACACTAAGCTGCCCGAAGTGCATGACGTATTGCGCGGATTGCGCAAAGTTGCGGACGAACATAATGCGGTGCTGATTGGCGAAACCTGGACGGCGGATGTTGCCGAACTCAATCGCTATTACGGAGAAGGCAATAATGAACTGCAGTTGCCCATGGATTTTCTTTTCACCAAGGTCGACAAGCTTTCGCCGGCGGAATTTCGCAAACAGATTGCCGCGGTAGATGGAGCGAGTGGCTGGCCTACGTTCGTGATCAGCAACCACGACATCGTGCGGTCTTATGACCGTTACGGCGACGGCCAGCACAACGACCAGATCGCGAAGCTGATAGCTGCGCTTTATTTGACGTTGCGCGGCACTCCGATCATGTATTACGGGGAAGAGATTGGAATGAAGACTACGCCTCCGACGCGCCCGGAAGATGTGAAGGATCCGATCGGTCGAACGGGTTGGCCGAAAGAGAAAGGCCGGGATGGCGAGCGTACTCCTATGCAATGGGACAGCAGCGAGAACGCTGGCTTTACCAAAGGCATGCCGTGGCTTCCGGTGCCCGATACGTATAAGACGCACAACGTGGCCGACGAGTTGAAGGATCCGGATTCGGTGTTGGTGTTCTATAAAAATGTGCTCAAGCTGCGGCACACCAACGCGGCGTTGCTCGATGGAAGCTACGCCGCCATCAACGAGAATGACGCGAACGTGCTTTCCTACGTGCGCCTATATAAAGACCACGGCGTAGTGGTGGCGCTGAACATGTCAGGCAGTCCGCAGAAAGTGAATCTCGAGTTGAAGGGCAAAGGCTTTGCCGGGGTGAAGGCGCTTTTGGTGACCGGCAAATCGTCCGCAAAGGGAAGCGAGGTCTCGCTCGAGCCCTTTGGCGTTTTCATCGGCGAGCTTAGGAAATGACATACCGAGGCATTCAAGCCGGCAATGGTTGCAAAGGCTCAGATTGTAAATTAAGCCAGGATTCTTCTCAGTTGCAGCACTCGGCCGGGATGGCGGAACTGCTAGACGCAGCGGACTCTCCTAAGCACCCAGTATATAAGGTTATATGGTTGCCAGCGATCATAAAACCTTGTATATTAGGCGTGTGTTGCCCCTGTCTTTATTAGGCGAGCAGATCGCCACCAAGCGCAAAACGCTCGGCCTAACGCAGCCCATGCTTGCGAAGAAAGCCAGGGTTGGACTCTCCACGCTCGACGCCCTGGAGAATGGACGGCTGGGCGAACTCGGATATTCCAAGATCACAAATATTCTCACGGCGCTGGGGCTGGAGTTGAAGCTCTTGGAGGCAAGCGCGGGCCGGCCGACGCTTGAAGAACTGATGGAAGAGGGACGGGATGATCAAGGTCTGGACCGACGCCGCTGAGGCGGGACTGCTCGATCGTCACGGCGAGCGCGGCAGCACGTTTGCTTACCTTCCCGGCGCTCCGACCACGCGCGAGGTCTCGGTGACGATGCCGCTGAGGCTTGAGTCGTGGAGCGTACCCTTCGGGCTGCTTCCGGTTTTCGAGATGAACCTGCCCGAAGGCGTACTGCGGGAGCGGCTCCGCCTTGCGTTTGCGAAAGCCACCGGCACCTTCGATGAATTCGACCTGTTGTCCATTGTCGGCCGCTCACAGGTCGGACGCATCCGCTACACCGGCGACAAAGAACAACTGCACGAGGAGGTGCCTTTCCAGTCGGTGGACGAGATTCTTGAACGCAGACGCGGCGGCGACCTGTTCCGGTATCTGCTGGAGAAATTCGCGTCGTTCTCCGGAATCAGCGGAGTGCAGCCCAAAATCCTCGTCCGCGACGAAAAGGCTTTCGCCGAGATGGAGCATACGGGAAACCGTCTCTCGCAAAGCTACAAAGGCGCGACCCACATCGTGAAGATGTGGGAGGCCAACGAATATCCGCAACTGGCAGCCAACGAGTATTTCTGCCTCACCGTGGCGCGCAAATACGGACTCGACGTGCCCCCTTACCGCCTGGCCGAAGACGGCATGGCGCTGGTCATTGACCGTTTCGACCTGCGCATGGATGGGACCTATCGGGGAATTGAGGATTTCTGCGTGCTAAACGGCCGCAGGACCGACGAGAAATATCGCGGCAGTTACGAGACCTCGGTCATGAAGCGATTCGGGCAGTTTGCAAACTCGACGCGTGTGGGCGAGGACATGGAAAAGCTGTTTGTCCTGATTGCCCTGAATTGCGCGCTTCGCAATGGCGACGCGCATCTCAAGAACTTTGGGGTTGTTTATGACGACGTTCAGGGAGAAGCGAGACTTGCACCTGTCTATGATCTTGTGACCACCTCTGTCTATCTGCCAAAGGACAGCATGGCGCTGACCCTTAATGGCACGACGAAATGGGCGAGCACGAAGGAATTGCAGCGACTGGGCGAGACGCGGATGGGAGCGACTCCTTCGCGCGTGCGGCAGATACTCGAACGCATAGCAGATGCGATTGAGGAGACCACAAAGGATCTGCAAGCCTACATTGAAGCGCACGCGGAATTCATCGAGATAGGCAATCGCATGCTCCAGCAATGGGAGGAAGGTGTCGCGCTTTCGCTTAAGGCGGCCTGAGCAAACCGCCTGCTCTTCTAAGTCAAATCCGCTCCGGCGCCCTCATGGCGCGGGACACGCTCGCAACTGGCGTCCATGATAACTTGGCGGTCATGCTGGCCCGCTCAAACCAATTCGCCGAGGTGGAGAAGTTGGAACGCCAGACCTTTGATATTCATCTCAGAGTGATATTCAGTTCAGAGTTTTTGGTCGCAAGAACCTGGGAACCTCCCCACTTGTCGTGACTGACCGAGCTGCGAGGTGGGATGGTACAATCGGTGTGTTTTTGGAATTTGCATTGGAGATATCTTGGAGCGAGATCGGTTGAGAATGGGTTTAGCGGCAAATGAAAAACAGTGCAAATTCTCGACACACTGTGTTGCACAGTCGCACAGTATTTATTTTGAGGTGGCAAAGGATCGACTGCAGTAAAGGCCGTAAAGTCAGGCATTTATAAGTAGAGCCGGGATGGCGGAACTGGCAGACGCAGCGGACTCAAAATCCGCCGACCTTCGGGTCTTGGGGGTTCGACTCCCCCTCCCGGCACCAGCACAAATCAATGAAGATCAACGGCTTACGCGCCGCGATGACTGGATGGCTTTGAGGCGGCGCAAACGTAGCGGATTTCCGGTTGGAGCTTTTGCCTAAAGGCTCGTAATCTGGCAGCTTTTTGCCAGACACGAGGCGCACATCAGCGAACCATCCGCGCCGGCGAAATTACCTTCTTGCTCTTTTGAACTTACCCTCACTTATCTATTTCTATTTAGCTTTCGCCGCCGCTTGCTCGATCAACTCCGCCACTTCTTTCGGGTGAGACATCATGGCCAGATGATTAGCAGGCACGGTGATTGAAGTTGCCTTTATGTTCGCCGCTTCGTCTTTCTCGAGTTGCGGCGGGATCGCCCGGTCGTTGCCCGCGATCAGGGCCCACGAAGGCTTGCTCTTCCACGCAGCGGTCGTGACTGTAGCTCCGAAAACAGATGCTGACGTTTGACCCTGTGTCGCCGTGAGTATGTGCTGTTCACTGGCCGGGAGATCCTGCGCCATGTCCTCGGCGATTCCTTTTGGAGTCGCCGTTAGAAAACCCTGAGCGTCGGGCCGGAGCTCGCTGCCCAGCGGAGCCGGCGGGTACGGTTTGCTGACGGAATTGATGGATTCCCCATCCCCGGGCGCGAACGCCGCCACGTAGACCAGCCCTACAACCTTTGGATCATTACCCGCTTCGGTAATCACCACGCCGGCGTAGGAATGGCCCACTAGTATTACCGGTCCCTCCTGCAACGCGATGATGCGCTTCGTCGCCGCTACATCGTCAGCCAGCGAGGTCAAAGGATTCTGCACAGCGACCACATGAAAACCCTTCGCTTGGAGGAGCGCAATCACTTTGGACCAGCACGATCCATCGGCCCAGGCGCCGTGAACCAGGACAATATTCTTGGTTCCTTGCGGGGAGTTCGTCTGAGCGAATCCTCTCACGTCGAGGCCGGACGACAAGATCAGCATCGTGGCTGCGATCAAAGCGGTTCGGTACGTTTGCGAGATTTTCATTTCTATCTCCTCGTTAAACTGACTGTCGCGATTAAGCCAGAACAATCTTGGCCGCGCAATTGGACGATAGTATCGACAGTACGTTGGTATCGGATCACGCCAAGTGGATTGCCGGACGCGTCGCTCCCCCTCCCGGCACCAGCGAAATCGTGAGCCTTCTGCGATCCCCTCTCGTGGGATTTGTTCTTAGTTCCTGTTTACGGTTTTTATTCCCGGTTCGGGATTCATTTTGGTCCGCTCTGCGCCGGCCGAACGCGCCGGGAGTACAATGATTGCGTCGCTGCATCGCGGCCCAATGCTGGGCGCTAAGGACTCGCTCATTACGGCCTGAAAGCAGCATCGTTTGGATTTTTTTTGTTGACAAAGAACTACCATTCCTGTAATTGTGTCGGGACCTGATTCGTCCACAATCTACAACTTTTGCGTGGTACGCAGTCACTGGGGAGGATTTTCAAATGATTAAGACTCGAAACGTTCTACACTCAGCTTCAATCTTCGCAGTGCTTGGTTGCGTTCTGGGGTCCGCAGCGACGGCCCAAACGTCCCAAACGGCCCAAAACAACGCAATGCAAGCGCCGACTTCGACAAGTCAGCCAGTCGTACACGATCTTCCTGCAAACGTTCCTGGACATACGGAATATCTGGATTACTTGAATGGGTTTCGGGGAATAAAGTTTGGCACTCCCGTAAGCCAGTTTAAGAACCTGGAAGTTCTACACGACCGCAAGGATGTGAAGGCCTATTCCATGAAGGGCGACGATATGAATATCGGAAATGTGACGGTCACGCAAATCGTCTACATTTTCGTCAATGACAAGTTTTATGCGGTTTCCTTGCATGCCGATGGCGGTTTTAATGGCAGCAACCTGCTGAAAGTTTTCCAGGCTGCGTTTGGTCAGGGCGCGCATCCGGAAGGCTCACCGACCAAGACTTTTTGGGCGGGAAAAGTTGCCGGCGCTCATTTCTATGAGGACGCAGATGAGCATCATGAAGTGAGAGGATGGGTAGGCAACCTCGAGATCCAGAAAGAATATGACAAAGTGATGCAGGAAAGCTTCACGGCGGCGGCGTCACAACTTTAGTGCGGCGGCTGTGTTTGACTGATTGACTGTTTGCAGCTTGGCGGGACAGGGGAGGAACAAAATGGCAAGACTTCTATCGATGTATGAGAGAATCCGCAACTGGTTCTTAGTGCTGGTGGGACTTTTGATTGGTGTCCAAGCCGGCGTTCAACCGTCTCAAGCGTCCACCACCAGCAAGCCCCCGGCGATCCCGGAGCGGTTGGCCGCAGTCCGAAGCCGCATGCAGGATCTGCAGCAGAACCCTGCGCTAACCAATGCGAAGAGCGACAAGGGCGAAACGACTCTTATTGCACAGTGGGGAAATCGCTGGGCGAACTGGAATAACTGGGGCAACTGGAACAACTGGGTGTCCTGGAACAACTGGGCAAACTGGGGCAATTACTAATCGAAAAAGTTCGGCTGGGTGTCGGACCTTGGTCCGCTGGTGCCAGTCGCCCCCAATCAGGGGTCAATCAGTAAGACTGTCAAGCTGCTAAGGTTTGGCTGGAGGTCGGGCTGTGTCGGCAGGTACTACGAGTTGCTCTACGCGGGAGTCAGACGATAGAACTGTTAAGCTGCTGGTGTTGCAGCCTACACCGTTTTGCAATATCGACTGCGACTACTGCTACCTTGCCAACCGGTTGAGCACCAAGAAAATGCAACCTGCACAGGCGGTCGACATTGTCGACCGCCTTGTTGCATCTGGCGCAGTAGGTTCCGACTTGAGCATGGTTTGGCACGCTGGCGAGCCGCTGGTGCTGGCATCGAGTTATTACGAAGAAATCTTTTCCGCGCTGGCAGCGCGCCGCTATCCCTTCACCATACGCCACTCCTTTCAAACCAATGGAATGCTCATCAACGATGAGTGGTGCAATCTCTTTCACAAATGGTCGGTCAACGTGGGCGTGAGCGTGGATGGCCCGGCGTCGATTCACGATGCGCATAGAAAAGACCGCAAGGGCAACGGCACGCACGCCAAGGTGATGGAGGGCATTCGCACTCTTCAACGCCACTCCGTTCCGTTCCATGCAATTGCCGTGGTCACTGCGGAGTCGCTTCTTCATCCGGAAGAGGTCATCGATTTTTTCCTGGAAACCGGAGTGGACCGCGTAGGCTTCAACATTGAAGAACTCGAAGGCGCGAATAAAAGCAGCAGCGTTGCCGGCGAGAATGTTTCGAACGTCCGGCGATTCTTCGAGGTTATGGCGGAAGGTGAGGAACGCAGCCAGGGTAAACTTACGATCCGTGAATTTGAAAATGCCCGCGGAGCCATCAAGGGCAGCCACACCCAGGACTGCCCATCGCCCGATTTGCGGAACGAGCAAACTTTGCCGTACGCAATCCTGACTGTGGCTTGGGACGGTGCAATGACGGCGTTCTCTCCGGAGTTGATTGACGCTAGCAGCAAGGATTACGGTGATTTCATTCTAGGCAATATTCTTCGCGATCCGCTCGCCGAGATTTTCGCCTCGCCTAAGTTTAAGCAAATCGCAAGCGCAATCGACTTGGGCTGCAAGCGCTGCGCTGAAACCTGCCAGTACTTTTCGGTGTGTGGCGGAGGCGCTCCGTCGAACAAATATTTCGAGAATGGAAGTTTCGAATCTACTGAGACCGTGTACTGCCGCAGCGTCATCCAGATACCGATCGACATCATGCTGGCGCAGGCAGAAAGGCAGCTAGGAATCGCGCCTCCCGAGAAATCGATTCCGCAGAACTCAAATCGCAATGGTGGTGATCGGCCGGTGCACGCGGTATGAATGCTCCGAATGACTTGTACGTCATTGGACTCGGCGTGTCTTTTCCGGAGCATTTAACCAAGCAGGCCATCGATGCGATGGCGAGCTGCTCCAAGCTTTATTCGATCGTTCAGGAGCCGCTCCTGCCCTGGCTTCCGGCAGAAAAAATGGGCAAGATCGAAGTCGTGAACCTGCTGGACTCTTACGTCGACGGAACCCTCCGCATTGAAAATTACAATCGCGCGGCAGACTTGGTGCTGGAGGCAAGCGCCGACAGCACGAGCGTGGGCTACGTGACTTACGGCAACCCCATGGCGTATGACACGGTCGCGCAACTGATTGTGAAGAAGGCCGCGGAACAAGGACGCAAGGCGCGCGTGATTCCGGGGATCTCTTCGCTCGACTCGATCCTGTGCGACATGCAGGTTGATATTGCGCCGGCCATTCAGGTGTTCGAGGCGTCGTGGATGATGGCTTTCCAGATCGTTCCACGCGTCGATACTCATGTCATTCTTATGCAGATGGGGTCGTTCGGATCGTATCGTTCGCACTATGGCAAGCGGCTGAGCGGCGGAGCGTTGACTGGCCTGGTCGAACATCTGCTCGCGGCTTATCCCAAGGAGCATCGCGTATCGTTGGTTCGTTCGACCGCCAGCGGACAGCATCCGGAGAAAATATCGACGTACACGCTAGAGAGATTGTCGGATGCAACGGTGGAAGAACTGAGCGGCGCTTCGCTGTATATTCCAGCGGTAAGGCAGCCCACTCCGAACACCGCAATGCTCAGGGAACTGGAAGCGAACTAGCCGGCGGGATCTCCTGCACAAGGGGATTTATGAAGCACGATACCTTCGAGATCAGTCATACATCGCGTTTGACCCCGCACATCCTCGGTCTCGTTCGGAAAATCTCATCCCGGAAGTTTTCTTCTCCCATTGTTGTTGGCTGCTTTCTGTTCTTTCTTTTGTTCATCGGCTTTTTATTCATCGGCGTTGCGGTTGCTGCGGGTCCCGCGCGCGAAGCGCCGGCTGGATTCGATAACTTAACCAACGGATACGTCAGCCAGGGGGTCTACGATTCTGCCCGCGCAATCTTTGAACAACCGGAGACTGTCGCCACCGGCCTCGGGCCGATTTACAATGGCGAATCGTGCGTGGAGTGTCACCGGAATCCCATCTCTGGCGGCAACAGCTTGAAGTCCGTACTGCGCGCCGGGCACGAAGATCCGGCGACTGGATTATTCGTCCCGGCTCCGGGCGGAACACTGATGCATGTCCACGCCATCAATCCAGCCATTGATCTGCGCACGCCTGACAGCGAGAATATTCGCTCGACTCGCAAAGCCACGTCGATCCTGGGCGATGGCTTTGTGGAAGCCATTGACGACGCGACCTTGCTGGCCATTGCCAGGAACGAACCGGAAATTTCGAATGGGCGCATCGCGGGTGTCGCAGTAATGGTGCCGGTTGCGGAGGCGGGAAATATTTTGCGCGTCGGCCGGTTCGGCTGGAAGAGCCAACATGCCAGCGTTGTTTCATTTTCTGCCGACGCTTACATCAACGAAGAGGGAATTACCAACCGATATTTTCCGACCGAGAATACTGCGCTGGGCAAGTCCGTTGCGGAGTATGACTCGGTGACTGATCCGGAAGACGAACGCCGCAGCGACGGATTCTCCCATGTTGACCGGTTTGTGGACTTCATACGCGCCACCAAAGTGCCGGCGCGCGACGAAAAGATTGCGGCTACCCCTGAGGCGCGCGCGGGCGAACGTTTGTTCGAGCAGATTGGCTGCAGTACTTGCCATGTCACTTCCATCACGACTGCTCCGGCGGGAACAAAAATCGATGGCGGCCGGTTCACAGTGCCTGAGGCGCTGGGGGACAAAGTCATTCATCCCTACAGCGATTTTCTGCTGCACACGCTTGGCACCGGCGACGGCGTTCCGGTGCAGAGCGGAGGCCAGACGACCGCGAACAAGATGCGCACCGCTCCGCTGTGGGGACTGCGCACGCGTCCCGAGTTGATGCACGACGGCACTTCGCCTACGCCGGAACGCGCGATTCTGCGACACAGTGGCGAAGCCCAGTCCGTAATCGCAGAATTTCATAAGCTATCTTCGCAAGAGAAGACAGAGCTGCTTACGTTCTTGAGTTCGCTTTGACGCGTGTCGTTACTGGGCACTGCGAGCTTGCACCGCAGGAACGGTGAACCAGCCTCGCAAGGTGAGAGTAATGCTCGGGCTCTGGGAACCAACCGTCGAAGCGTCGTGAATTACGTTATCCGTGGGCGCTATGTAGGCTTCTCCGGGAGCGACGCGAACCTTCACAATTGGATAGCCGGGAAACCGGGACATGAACGCTGCGCCGACGGATTCGGAGGCGCGATCCGGACTTTCTTGAGATTCTTCCTCCAGAAGTCTGACGAGATTCATCAGCGGCAAATTCACAAACAGAAAATGACGCGGCTCGGCGCCTATGTTCACGCAGATCCGGTTGAGAGAGCGGGCGCGAGCCTGCACGGAATACCTCTCCCAACTATCCAGGTGGAGTCCCAAATATTTGCCGCTGGCTGTATCCAGCGTTACCGTCTCCCGCCCGTGACGATGCACGTGAATGCCGTGATTGAACGGTTCGCTTTTATAAGCGAAGCGGTCGCGAAGGTAATCAATGAGAGGGCCGATGTGCTCGCGGATGCGGCGCGGGTCAAGTTGGCGAAGCGTGTCCTTGTCGCTTGTGTCATTTACGACCCTACACAACTCGGCGAGAAGTTCATTTGGAATGCTGGCGACTCCTACGAAGTCTACATTCGTCACGCCGGAGTTTTGCCACAGGCGTTTGCTTTCCCAGTCCGTGGGCTTGCGCCACGGAGTCTTTGGCAAGAAGGCTCCCGGAACGTATTCCGCTTTGTCAGCGTCAGGCTGTTGCAAGGAGGTCGTTCCATCGCTGAGGAATACGGGATCGTTAGCCGCGTCTGCGCGATCTTCGCAATTTACCAGCGGAATAAACCGAGGCGGAACGCTCGCCAGAATCTCTCCCCACAACTCACGCCCAGGCGCTGAATCTTGTGAGGACGCCTTACGTCCCGTGAAGATCGCTTTCCACCCATCTACGAAGCGCATGTGTGAGGTCCGATCAACGATGCAGACGCGCAGGATATCACATCAGCGAAGGAACGATGCTCATGCTCCAGCAATGCCAGAGCATGAGCACGAACAGAAGTCGCACGGCCTCAGGTTGGCAATTCGGAGGTTGGAATCTGCAGCGCCTGGTTGCGGAGCGCGTCAAACAGAACGCTGGTCAAATAGCGTTCGCCGAAATCCGGCAGGACTACGACGATCAGCTTGCCGGCGTTTTCTTTCTGACTCGCAACCTTGAGCGCGGCGGCAACAGCAGCACCCGACGAAATGCCGACCAGCAGGCCCTCTTCTTTGGCGAGCCGGCGCGCCATGAGGATCGACTCGTCATTGGTGACCGTGACGATTTCATCGATGTAATCGCGGCGCAGAATGCTGGGCACAAATCCGGCGCCGATGCCTTGTATCTTGTGCGGCGAAGGCTTGCCGCCAGAGAGCACCGGGCTGTCCGCGGGTTCGACCGCGACCGCTCTAAAAGACGGCTTCTTCGGCTTGATGTATTGGCAAACACCTGTGATGGTGCCTCCGGTGCCGACGCCGGAGACCAGAATGTCGGCGCGGCCGTCAGTGTCATTCCAAATTTCGGGACCAGTCGTCTCGAAATGAATCTTCGGATTATCCGGATTGTCGAACTGCTGCAGCATGAACCCATTCGGAGTTTTCGCGAGAATCTCCTCCGCCTTCGCGACCGCGCCCTTCATTCCCTTCGGACCCGGCGTAAGAACAATCTCCGCGCCGAAGGCGAGTAGAAGCACGCGCCGCTCCTGGCTCATGGTTTCCGGCATGGTGAGTATGAGCTTGTATCCACGCACCGCCGCGACGAATGCCAGGCCAATGCCGGTATTGCCGCTCGTCGGCTCGATCAGAACGGTCTTGCCGGGATGAATCTTGCCGGCTCGCTCGGCCTCCGTAATCATGCTCACGCCAATGCGGTCTTTTACGCTGGCGCAAGGGTTCTGGCTCTCGAGCTTCGCCACCACATCGGCCACGCAGCCGGCGGTCACTTTGTTAAGCCGCACCAGCGGAGTCTTGCCGATCAACTCGGTCACATCATTGGCAATCTTCATGGTTTCTTTTCTCCAGATTGTATGGGACGGGCGCGCACTATCCCCACCAAGACTACTATCGTACTAGCCTATTGTCGATGGCACAACTTGCAGGCAGATCTGTGCATCTACAGGACTTTCGTTTTCAGTTGACACGTTCGGCAGAAACGCGCCATACTTCCAGCCCTGTGCCGTCTGCTTGTGCTCCCGCAATGCCATGACTGGCGCGGCTTTAGCCACTTCTCCCAGGAGGATTGATATGCCCCGATTTGTGTGTCTGGCGCGGGTTCTTTTTCCGGTTCTACTAATCGCCAGCGTCCTTGTTCCGTTCGCTTCTGCTTCCGGACCCTATGTGATTGGCTCCGCCAATACCGTGACTGCCGATCCTAACGTGACTGTGCCCACGACCACGCCCTGCGTGGTGCAGCTTTTCAGCGACGCGGCATTTTACGAATTCAACGTCGAGAATTTTACGTACACGCCACCTTCCGCCTGTCCCGGGCCCTGGGCCAAGGTTGTGCTGGTTGCGGATATCAACCTGAACGCCGGCATTCAATACGATCGCACTGCGAATTTCTGGCTGGGTCCGGTGAATATTTATTTCGGAACCACAGCCGAGCCTTCGGCCATCGGTCCATCGTGGCAAATTGAAAACGATCTTACTGATTACAGTTCGATTTTCTACACGGCACAATCCGGACAGGCTGACATCGGCAATACTTTATGCTGCGGCCTCACCTCCACCATCTACGCTTCGGCTTCACTGTATTTTTATCCGTTGGCCAAGGGCGAGACCGCGCCCGTCACCGCCAATCAAGTGTTCGCGCTCTCCGCGGGTCCCTCAGGAGGAACAGTCGCGCTGAACACCACGACCAGCACGCTATCCGGCACCTTCACCTTGCCGACAAATGTGCAGACTGCCTATCTGGATGTGTACGCGCAAAGCCAGTCGAATGATGAATTCTGGTACACGTGCGTACCGAACGACGTTGACGGGGAATTGTACAGCTGCGGCAACACCGGCTTCCGCGAGACTGAGATCACAATCGACGGACAACCGGCGGGCGTCGCCCCCGTGTTTCCATGGATATTCACCGGCGGCATCGATCCTTATCTATGGTTTCCGATTCCTGGCGTGCAAACGCTGAACTTCACTCCCTATCGCGTGAACCTCACACCGTTCGCGGCGCAGTTGAGCAATGGAAGTCAACAGCATACGGTTTCACTCAGCGTTTACAACGCCGACAGTTATTTCTCGGCAACTGCATCGCTGCTGCTTTATCTGAATGCAGCCACAACTCAGACCACGGGCGGCATCACCAAGAACACTCTGACCGCGCCATCTCCGGTGGTCACCGAAAAGCTGAACGTTCAGCCGACCTCCACCACGGGAACGGTGGACGTTACTTCGAACCGAACCTTCACCATCTCGGGCTACGTCAACACGCCCGGCGGTGCGGTGACGACGAAAGTTAACCAGACCATCGACTTCTTCAACAACCAATATTTCGACATTACCAATACTGTGTATGAGCAGTATATTTCGCTGGGTTCGTCCGTGACTTCGACTACGACTACATCCGGCGGTGGAGGCCCAACCACAGTCAATACCCAGACGTTTAATTTCCCGCTCACGTTGGATCTTGCCGAGGTTGTGAAATCCGGTGGAGATACTTATCTGACCACAACTGCCGATCAGACCTACAAGTCGGCGCTGACCACCAAGGTGAACAACGTGGTGACCTACACTAATTCGCTGAGCAATACCGGGCAGCACGTAGACACCGTCGACTACAACACCTTCGTGAACTCAAACCAATCGGCCGCGCAGCAATACAACTACTACGACTCGACCGGCGCAGCCTACCTTTGCGACCTGACGGCGGCAGCCAATGTGCTGACCTACTTCAGTTCGCAATGCGCGCAGTAGAGATCGACTGCAAAGTTGTTCGAAGATGAAAAGCGGGTATCCCACCCTTGCCGCGTTCTTTGCGGCAGGGTGGGGATTTTGATTTTCTGTCTCGTGAAGGATGTGCTCTCGCAGGACTCGCGAAGTCTTATGTCGGCGGTCGCGTGATCGCTCCCTGCGAAGCCGACGAGACCAGCGCCGCGTATTTCGCAAATACTCCGGTAGGATAGCGTGGCTGCGGCGGCTTCCACTCCTTCATGCGTTGGCGCAGAACCTCGTCGCTGATCTCGACTTCCAAAACGCGCTGGCTGATATCGAGCCGAATCATGTCTCCATCGCGCACAGCGGCGATTGGGCCGCCCAGCGCGGCTTCCGGCGAGACGTGACCGGCCATCAACCCGTGCGTTGCGCCGCTGAATCGACCGTCGGTCAACAACGCGACGGACGATCCTAATCCTTCGCCGACAATCGCGCCGGTAACGCTCAACATTTCGCGCATGCCGGGACCACCCTTAGGACCTTCGTTGCGAATGACGACGACATCGCCAGATTTAATTTTCTTCTCCGAGTCTTTGCTGGTAACGGCGGCCATGGCATCTTCCTCCGATTCGAAAACTCGCGCCGGACCACGTTGCTCGAGCCGCTCGTGCCCGCTGATCTTCGCCACGCAACCTTCGGGCGCAAGATTACCCTTCAGGATAACGAGACCTCCGCTTTTCTTCAGTGGCCGATCAAGCGGTGCAATCACTTCCTGGCCGGGAGTTTCGACTGCGTTCTCGCTCTCGGCATCAAGGGAAAGCCCGGTAACCGTTTTCGCATCGGAATGAATGAAATTTCCGTGGGCCAAGCGGCGGACTAACAGGCGAACGCCGCCGGCGCGATGCATATCCACGGCGACGAAACGCCCCGAAGGTTTAAGATCCGCAAGCAACGGAGTGCGCTCGCTCACGGCCTGAAAATCATCAATCTCCAAATCGACTTCAGCTTCGCGCGCAATTGCCAGCAGGTGCAGAACCGCGTTCGTCGATCCGCCGGTCGCAGCGACGGATGCAATCGCATTTTCAAACGCATATCTAGTCAATATTTCCCGAGGCCGTATTCCACTGTGCAGCAGATTTAGCACGACCTTGCCGCAATCGAATGCAACCTGGTCTTTTTCGGCATCCATCGCCGGCACGCTGTTAAATCCCATAGGCGAAAGCCCGATCATCTCCATCACAGTCGACATCGTGTTGGCGGTGTACTGCCCGCCGCACGCGCCCGCGCCGGGACAAGCCACATTTTCCAGATCGTGCAATTCCTGGTCGGTAATCTTTCCAGCGGCGTTGGCACCCACCGCTTCAAACACATCCTGAATCGTGACGTCCTTGCCGCGATAGCTTCCCGGCGCGATGGTCCCGCCATAAAGCACCAGTCCGGGAAGATCCATCCGCGCCAAGGCCATGGCCGCCGCAGGGATTGTCTTATCACACCCCACCACGCAAACGACGGCGTCGAACAATTGTCCGCGGCATACCAGTTCAATCGAATCCGCGATAAGTTCGCGGCTCACCAGCGAAGCCCGCATGCCTTCGGTGCCCATCGTTTCGCCATCTGAGATGGCGATTGTGTTGAATTCCATGGGCGTGCCGCCGGCGGCGCGAATGCCTTCTTTCACTTTGGCCGAGAGCCGCCGCAGGTGAAAATTGCAGGGCATGGTTTCGATCCAGGTGTTGGCCACGCCGATCAGCGGCTTGCGCAGATCGTCGTCAGTAAAGCCAATCGCCTTGAACATCGAGCGCGCCGGAGCCCGGTCGCGCCCATCAGTAATTCCGCGGCTGCGATGCTTGAGATCCATGATGAGTAAGTCCGTGAGGAAAGATTACAACATGCGATGTCGTCAAGAATGACTGTTAGCAAAAATAGACTGTCATCCCGAGCAACGCGAGGGATCTTGGTCTCTGCACGCGGCGACGAAACAGGTGGCTCCGGCAAGAACCAAGATCCCTCGCGTTGCTCGGGATGACAAACTTGGAGGGTGCAAATAAAAACGGGAAACCCGCAGTCTGGAATGATGCCAGAAGGCCATTCCAATCACAGGTTCCCCAATCGCATGGCGCTTACCCAGGGAGCGCTCATGCTGCTGACACCGTCCAAAGAGAAATCTAAGCCCGCGCAGCACGCGCCGATTGCTCCGCGACACTCGCCGGAGGATGCGGTGCCCATACCGCTTCTTCATGCTCGCGCAAAACGCCGTTGGAACGTACGTCGATCACATCCACGATCGAATGCCACTCGCGAAAAAGCTGCCCCATCTGCTTGTGCGAAACCTCCAGCATCAGCGTGGCGGCATGGTCGTGTCCGGCATATTCTGCATGCACGGACGTGAGATCAAGCCCCCGGCGCGAAACCGCGTTAAGGATGCGCATCAATGCGCCTTGTGCGTTGCGATACCGAATGTGAAAGATTTGCATTGTTAGCTCCCAAAATTGAGTCATTGAGGATTGAGTCATCAGGTGATTGAAAACCGGCTGCGAGGTTTGGTTTTCAATCGCTAAATCTCCCGATCACTCAATCACTCAATTTGTTCATTCGTCCCCATAAACCATTTCAGACAACGCCGCTCCCGCCGGAACCATCGGGTAAACGTTAGCCTCCGGATGACAATCAAATACCAGCAACTCCGCGTTCGGCGACCGCAGGAAGTTCTCGATCAACTCTCCGGTCTCGGCTGCCACCGGATACTCCGCCATAGCAGCCTCGTTCAGCCGCCATCCGTGAATCTTGTAAGCCTTGGCGATCTCAACAAAATCCGGATTGTCGCTCAAGTCCGTCTCCGCATAGTTGCGCGCATAGAAGAGTTGCTGCCACTGCCGCACCATGCCCAGATATTTGTTGTCGACGATCACCATCTTGATAGGAAGTCCGAGCCGGTGCACCGTGGCCAATTCCTGAATATTCATCTGAAAGCCGCCATCGCCGGAAACGCACAGCACGCAAGTCTCTGGCTTCGCCAGTTGCACGCCGACCGCAGCCGGCAAAGCAAAACCCATCGCTCCCAATCCGCCGGAAGTGATAAAACCGCGCGGCGACGATGACCGATACCGCTGCGCCGCCCACATCTGATGTTGACCTACGTCGGCAATGATCACGCTGTCTTGCGGCAAGTGGCTGAAAAGCTCATCGAGAAAGCGAATGGTGGGCTGCGCCAATCCCCGCGGATCCAACTCCGCGCGCTCGGCTCCACAAGCAACGGCGCGCCAGCCGCTCCAGTCAGGCAGGGACGCGTTGCGCAACTCGTCGTGAAATTCCGGAATCGTGTCCGCGAGATTTCCAATCACCGGCAACTCGCAAGACCGCACGCGGTCAAGTTGCGCCGGATCAATTTCAAAATGCACAATCTTCGCATGAGGCGCAAAGCGCGTAGGATCGCCGGTCACGCGATCATCCAGCCGCGCTCCGAACACCATTAGCAAATCCGTCTCGTGCAAAGCCGTGTTAGCCGCGCGCGTGCCGTGCATTCCCACCATGCCCAGGTAATACGGCGCCTGCGGAGGAACCGCGCCCAGCCCGTGCACCGTAGCAAATGTTGGAACATTCAAATCGTCGAGCAGCCGCCGCAACTCCGGAATCGCTCCCGAAAGTTTTGCTCCGGCACCCACCAGCGCCACGGGTCGCGTAGCGCCTTGCAGCAAAGCGACAATCGTGTCGCTGAAAGCGCCATCGGCCTTCGCATCGGCAGGCCGTGCGTGCGGCGTAAACTTCGCCGGTCCAGAGAATTCTTTCTTCGCCTTCAATATGTCAGTGGGAATGTCGATCACCACTGGACCAGGACGTCCGCTGCGCGCCCAATGAAATCCCTCAGCAATCACCTCAGGGATCTCGTCGATCGTGCGCACCAGTCGGCTCCACTTAGTCAACGAAAGCGTCACACCGAAAACGTCAGTCTCCTGAAACGCATCCGTCCCAATCATCGCCGACCGCACTTGCCCCGTGACGCACACCAGCGGAACGGAATCCATCTTCGCGTCGGCAATGCCGGTCACAAGATTCGTCGCACCCGGCCCGCTGGTCGCCATGGCCACGCCAACTTTTCCCGTGACGCGCGAGTAGCCCGAAGCCGCAAACGCCGCGCCTTGCTCATGCCGCGTGAGAACGTGCCGCACTCCGCTGCCCTCCAGTGCGTCATACAACGGCATGATCGCGCCCCCGGGATACCCGAACACAAGGTCTACCCCTTCAGCGCGCAAGCACTGCAAAACGATTTCGGCTCCCTTAAGCATTCACCGCAACTTTCTTAGCCTGAGTCCCAGCCTCGCCCTTCGGAGCCTCGGCCGGCTTCTTGCCTTCGCGACCCGGCAGCCAGCTCATCATGCCGCGCAACTGCGCGCCCACAATCTCGATGGGATGTTGCTGCTCCCGCTCGCGCAACTCGGCAAAGTTGTAACCGCCCTGCGCATTTTCACGAATCCACTCCCGAGCAAACGTTCCATCCTGAATGTCGGCCAGCGTCTTCTTCATTGCGATCCGCGTAGCGTCGCCAACAACTTTCTCGCCGCGCGTCAGGTCGCCATACTCAGCGGTATTCGAAATCGAGTGCCGCATCCGTCCCAGCCCGCCTTCATAAATCAAGTCGACAATCAGCTTCATCTCATGCAGGCACTCGAAGTACGCAATCTCAGGAGCGTACCCGGCCTCGACCAGGGTCTCGAATCCCTTCTTGATCAGCGAAGTCAAACCGCCGCACAGCACGGCCTGCTCGCCGAAAAGATCGCTCTCGGTTTCTTCGCGGAAAGTAGTCTGCAGCACGCCCGCTCGCGTTGAGCCAATGCCGTGCGCATAGGCCAAAGCAAATTCGTGCGCCCGCTTGCTCGCGTCCTGGCTGATCGCGATTAGCGATGGCACACCGCGACCCTCGCTATAAACCCGCCGCAACAAATGTCCCGGCGACTTAGGCGCGATCATTACCACGTCCACATCGTTCGGCGGAACGATGGTTTTGAAATGAATGCTGAACCCGTGCGAGAACCCCAGAATCTTTCCGGGATGCAGATAAGGCTGCACATACTTCTCATAAACCGCCGCCTGCGTCTCATCCGGCGTAAGCATGTGGATCCAGTCCGCTCGCTTGGCCGCCTCATCCGGAGCCACCACCACCATGCCATCCGCGCGAGCCTGCTGCGCGCTCGGCCGCGTCGGCTCGAGGCCCACGATGACCTTGCATCCGCTGTCGCGCAGGTTCTGCGCCTGCGCATGTCCCTGGCTGCCATAGCCCAGGATGGCGATGGTTTTGCCCTTCAGGGCCTCAGGATTCGCGTCGTGTTCATAAAAAATAGTAGCCACTAGGTTGCTCCTTTTGCGTGTAGCGCCAGTTTTTAGTCCTTTAAAGATGGATTCCGCTCAGCCAATGAATCTTGGGAAGGCCGGAATCCATGTTTGCAAACCGACCGGTCGGTCGGTATCTAATGATGCTATCCAACCCGTCCCTCCCCTGTCAAGGAAGAAGTTGCCGGTCCAGGCCGGACCCAGAACAACAGAAGTAATGACCCTTGGATGAACGTGGCTTGAGAGGCGGCGGCGAAACTGAGGATTCGTATCAGGGCAGAGCTTCAACTGCGCCGTTAAACTATTGAAGAAAAATGGCTTTAGCCATGACCGGCTGAATAGGGGAACATCTTCTCCGCATTCCCCGTATCAAGAACAAGGGAAAAACACCTATGATGTATTGCAACGCTTGCGGCAAGGCCATCGCGGAGGATGTCCGCTTCTGCTCCTACTGTGGCAATGTAGTGGGCATTCCAACCGCGCCCCGGAGATTAATGCGCTCCCGGGCCGATAAAAAAATTGCTGGCCTTTGTGCCGGGCTAGCCCAGCATTTCGATCTCGACGTAACCCTGGTGCGCATCCTCACCATCTTCCTAACCCTCGTCACCGGGGGCTGCCCGGGCGTCATCACCTATCTGATCGCGTGGATCATCGTCCCATCCGAGCCAGAAATGAGGACGGCGTTAGCGACCCAACAGCCGGTGCAGGCTAGCTAATTTCTTGCCCGCCTCGCCAAGTGGCCGCAGGAGCGTGAGAACTGAGAACTGAGAACTGAGAACTGAATCACTCCATTGGCATTTCCCGCGCTCTCCCGTTACCATGTCACCCGATGGCCCGCGAGACCACGGTCGACTCCCGGCAGGAAATCCTGCGCACCGCCGCACGCCTGTTTCAGCAGCGCGGCTACGACGCCACTTCCATGAACGACGTCGCCGCCGCTCTCAAACTGAGCAAAGGCGGCCTCTACCACCACTTCCAGAGCAAAGACGAAATCCTGTTCGAGATCATGAACCACGCCATGGAGATCACTCAGGACCGTGTGCTCAACCCCGTGCGCAGCATCGTCGACCCAGAAGAGCGGCTGCGCGCCCTGATCCGCTTGCACATCGAAGTAGTGCTCAGCCCGCGCGACCGCGAGATCACGGTGATGCTCCACGAGAACCATCCTCTGCCGCCCGCGCTGCGCAAGCGCATCAACGCCCGCAAAAAAGATTACATCCACTTCCTCGAAAACCTGATGGCGGAAGTTCAGAAAAAAGCGCAGCGTTCGAACCAGGCGAAAGGCAAAGTCAGCCCACGCGCCGCCGCCTTTGCCTTGCTCGGCATGATTAACTGGATTTACCAGTGGTACAAACCGGAAGGCAACCTGCAGGCGCAAAACCTGATCCCTCAATTCACCGACCTCATCTTCGGAGGCATCTTCGCATGAAAACCGTCTTCGCCAGCCTCCCGGAGATCGAGGAACAGCGCGTCCAGAGCGGCAAGACCTACCGCGAGTTTCTCCGCGTGCCAGCCATGAGCGCCGGGCTCTACATTCTCCCTGCCGGAGCCACAGACCATCAGAAGCCGCATCGCGAAGACGAGATCTACTACGTGCTCCGCGGAAGCGCCCGCTTCAAAGCTGGCTCGGAAGACCGCGAGGTTTCCGCAGGCAGCGTAATCTTCGTCGCCGCCGAAGTCGGCCATCGCTTCTGCGACATCACCGAAGAACTTGCCGTGCTCGTCTTTTTCGCGCCGGCAGAAACTTAGACTTGCGCGCAATGACTTACCCGATCCTACCCATGCTCCCAGGCCTTTGGCCCGCCGTCCGCGAGATCTATCGCGAGGGCATTGCCACGGGCAATGCAACCTTTGAAGTTGAGCTTCCGGATTGGGAGAAGTGGGATAGCAACCATCGCAAGACTTGTCGGCTAGTAGCGTTGGAACCGTTCCCGGACGATGGCGTCGATCGTTTGATTCCTCTTGGAAATTTTCGCGTCCTCGGCTGGGCCGCGCTCAGCCCAGCCTCAACCCGCCGCGTCTACGCCGGAGTCGCCGAGGTCTCCGTGTACGTGGCCGCCGCGGCGCGAGGCAAAGGTGTTGGCAAGTCGCTGCTGAAGGCTCTGATCCAGGAATCCGAAGTCAAGGGAGTCTGGACCCTGCAAGCCGGAATCTTTCCCGAGAACTCCGCCAGCATCTCCCTGCACAAGTCCTGCGGATTCCGTAAAGTCGGCGTGAGGCGCCGAATCGGCAAGTTGGGCGACACTTGGAGAGATGTGCTCCTACTCGAGCGCCGCAGCACGACCGTAGGCAAATAAACCACTATCCGAATTCGCTGGCCAAATTAAATCGACTGCCCAGAAGCGGAAGCTAACTTTTCTCGATATACCTTCCCACGATCGCAGCGCAAGCCTCAACAAAATCCTGTTCCGATTTCGTGAACGTCCCGGCAAAATAACTCTCGATATCCAACTCCGCCGCGAGCTTGTTCCTCACAAAAATGGGGACAACGATTTCACTATTCACCATCGGTGATCCCGAAAGATATCGCGGATCTTTCGAGACATCATCGACAACAACGGTCTGCCCGCTGCTGGCTGCGGCGCCACAGAGTCCCGTGTCGAGTGGAATGCGGGCATTGGGCGTAAAGCTGCCGACAAATGGCCCGACCAGCAAAATACCCGCGTCTGCCGGATCCACCAGATAAAATCCCACCCAGTTGTAGCGCGTCATCGTTTCATGCAGACGTTGCGCCATACGCTTCATCACCGACTCAGCCGTCGCCGCGGTTCGAACAAATTCCTGAAATTCCTGCAGAAGTTGTTCACGCCCAACCGCCATCTTTCAGCCCTCGCCGTAATCGTCAGGAAGCTCCACAGTCTGCCACGCCTTCCGTCGCATTAGTGTACGCGGTCGGCAAAAGTTTCAAGCAGGCGAATACTCCCGTTTTCTTTCTCCCAAACGAAACGAATTCGCTGCTGGCATCACTACCTCCTATGCAGCGGATGCGAATTCCCATCCGCTCTCCCGGCCAAGGTCGGATGAGTGCGATGCGGCGCGCTCAAAACAATGGTTCAACTATAGGAGCGAATATGCCACAACCTGAAAAAAACAAATCCCGCGAAGCTTCGCAGAAGTACGTCAAACTGAATGGAAGCGAGCGGCTACGGGCGCCCAATGCCACGATCATCGGGCCCACCGACGCGAATCAGAAACTGGAGGTGAGCATCGTCCTCCGGCGCCGCCGCGATGGATCCCAGGTACCCGACTTCGAATATTTTGCCAAGACCCAGCCCAAAGATCGCCCTCAGCTCTCCGAAGAAGAATTCGCCGCCAAGTACGGCGCGGCCCCGGACGATGTCAATCGAGTCACCGAGTTTGCCCAGTCACACGGCCTGACGATCGTCGAATCCAACGCCGCGCGGCGCAGTGTGATCGTGTCTGGCACGGTCGCCCAGATGCAGGAAACCTTTGCTGTAACTCTGAGTGACTACAAGCACGAGTACACTGAGGGGCGGGATAGCGAATCGAAATCCGAAATTTATCGCGGCCGCGAGGGCTCCGTACAGGTTCCCGCCGATCTTTCCGAGATCATCATCGGTGTTTTCGGTCTGGACAATCGCAGAGTCGCCAAGCGTGCAGTCGCCGGCGATCCTCCGGGTACGGCTCCCTTAACCGTCCCGCATCTGACTGAGCTCTACGACTTCCCGACAAACTCCGCCGCCGGACAAACCATCGCCATTCTCTCCGAGGGAGGCTTTAAGGCGGCCGATCTGCATACTTACTACACGGGCCTGCCCGCCGCCTACAAAAGCCTCTACCCAATGCCCGTGATAAAGCCGATTCCGGTGACTGCGGGGAACGGATTTCCCGACGGCGAAACTACGCAAGACATTTGCATCGCTTTCTCGGCCGCGCCCGGTGCCAACGTTTCCGTCTACTTCACCCTGTTCAGCCAGTTCGGATGGCATCAAACGCTTAATCGCATCATCCATCCCCATCCCGGCGATGCGCCTTGTTCCGTGATCTCCACCAGTTTCTACATGTCAAACGGCGACGACCCGGCCACGCTTGCGGCCGAAGGTATCACCGTGGCCTGGCTTCAGGCCGTTCATATGACGCTCCAGGACGCGGCGATTCGGAATGTCACTTTCTGCGTTTGCTCCGGAGACTTCGGAGTGAACATGTCGGCATACTTCGGAGTCTTTGATGGCAAGCAGCACGTCACCTATCCCGCCAGCGATCCCTGGGCCCTCAGCGTCGGTGGAACCACCGTCGGAGATATTGTCGGCGCCACCTTTGACGAATACGTTTGGAACGACCCAACAGGCGCCTCCGATTGGGGAACGACCTGCGGCGGAGTCAGCGACCATTTCCGTTGGCTGCCGCCTTACCAGGTCGGAGCCGGAGTGCCTGTATCGCTCGTCGATGGCCACGTCGGCCGGGGCGTCCCCGACGTTGCCGGCAATGCGAGCATACATAGCGGCATCAAAGGCATCGTCGTAAACGGAGTTCCTACCATCGGCAACGGGACCAGCGCATCCACTCCACTTTGGGCCGGACTGATCGCCGTACTCAACGCGGCGTTAGGCACGCGGCTTGGTTTCATAAATCCCACACTCTATGCCCTGGGTGAAACTGTATTCCGCGATATCGATCCCCCGCCCGGCCCGCTCAACAATGGAAATGGTGGCGTACCCGGATATCCCGCACGCCCTGGGTGGGATGCTTGTACCGGATGGGGCAGCCCGAGAGGCACCAGGCTGCTTGCAGCGTTGGGTCATGAGCCCGCAGTGGCAACCGCCATCGCAAGCGGTGGAAATTTCGGCAGCGTCTGCCGCGGCTCCTTCAGAGACGAGTTGCTCACCATCAACAACGCCGTCCTTCCCTCCACAAGTAATCTCCCCAGCCTCGCCAACCTGGGATTGCTTTCCATATCGAAGATCACCTCGTCTTCTCCGGATTTCCTCGTGCCCGATGTGAGTTCCTATCCGCTCTTGGTTCGCGCCGCGGAATCCATCGACGTGGTGTTGCGTTTCCAGCCCACAAATTCCGGTTCGATGGTTGGGAAGATCTCCATTTACAGCAACTCTTCTTCGAGCCCACACACAATCTCGGTCAGCGGCAACGCGCCCTCGGGCAAACTCGCTGTCACCGGCTCGGCATGCTTTGGAGGAGTCAAAGCCTGCTCCTGCGCCGAGCGCACAATCTCCATCTGCAACGTCGGCGATTGCACCCTTGACGTGACCAGCGTCGCCTTCAAACGCAAAAATCCGCATTGGAAGCTGATCAACAATCCCTTTCCTGCGGCGTTGCACCCCGGCTCCTGTCTCGGCGTCGTTATTCGATACCAGGCCACGGAACGCATATCACGATCCTGTGAACTGCTCATCACCAGCGACGACCCAACCACTCCCGTCAAGACTCTCGACGTGATGGCTTACACCATCTGGAGCGAGTGCGGCAGCAAACACTCCTGCGAGGCTTGCAAGAAGGGATGTTGCGAGCAACACCATGACGACTGCTCATGCGACGAAGTCCTCGCCGGCTGTTGCGACGAAGATGAGGCAGACGGCAGCTAATCTGCGAAGCGTCGAGAAACAAAAGGGGCGAGCCCAGAAGGCTCGCCCTAAGTTATTCGTCAAACGTCCCCATCCGTCGCAGTTTCTTTGTCGCCAACCTCACGCAACATCGTAGCGATCAAGGTTCATCACCTTGGTCCACGCAGCCGCGAAGTCCTTCACAAACTTCTCCTTGGAATCCGCGCACGCATAAACTTCCGCGAGAGCACGCAACTGCGATTGCGAACCGAAGATCAGGTCGACGCGAGTAGCCGTCCACTTGACCTGGTTCGTCTTCCGGTCGCGCCCTTCGTACAAGCCCTCAGAAACGCCTTCAACCGTACCGGAGGCCTGCCACTTCGTATTCATGTCGAGCAGGTTGACGAAGAAATCATTCGTCAGCATCTCCGGCTTGTTGGTTAATACCCCATGTTTCGTCTGCCCGAAGTTTGCATTCAAAGCGCGCAATCCGCCAACAAGTACCGTCAACTCCGGAGCAGTCAACGTCAGCAACTGCGCCCGATCTAACAGCAACTCCTCAGCCGACAGAACCTGTCCGCTTCGCAAATAGTTGCGGAACCCGTCCGCAACCGGCTCCATCACCGCGAATGACTGCACGTCGGTGTGCTCCTGCAAAGCATCCGTGCGCCCTGCTGTGAAAGGAATCTTCACATCCTGCCCGCCCTTCTTCGCAGCTTCCTCAATCGCCGCGTCGCCACCCAGCACGATCAAATCAGCCAGCGAAATTTTCTTCCCTTTGTTCCCGTTGGATTGCGAACCGTTAAATTCCTTTTGGATCGCCTCCAGCTTCGGCAAAACTTTCGCCAGTTCAGCCGGCTGATTCACTTCCCAATCTTTCTGCGGAGTAAGGCGAACGCGCGCTCCATTCGCTCCACCACGCTTGTCCGAACCGCGGAACGAAGCCGCCGACGCCCATGCAGTCTTCACCAGTTGGGAAATCGACAATCCTGATTTGAGGATCTTCGCCTTCAGCGCCGCAGCGTCCTGCTCATCGATCAATTTATGATCCACGGCGGGAATTGGATCTTGCCAGATCTGCGGCTCCTTCGGAACCAGCGGCCCAAGGTAGCGCGGAATCGGCCCCATATCGCGATGCGTCAACTTGAACCAAGCCCGTGCAAACGCATCGGCGAACTGCTCCGGATGCTCATGGAAGCGCCGCGAGATCTTTTCGTAAGCCGGATCAAACCGCAATGCAAGATCCGTAGTCAGCATCGATGGCGCATGTTTCTTCGCCGGATCATGCGCATCCGGCACCGTTCCATTACCCGCGCCATTCTTCGGAGTCCACTGATGTGCGCCCGCCGGGCTCTTCGTCAGCTCCCATTCGTACTTGAAGAGGTTGTCGAAAAAGCTGTTGCTCCATTTCGTAGGCGTAGTGGTCCAAATCACTTCCAGACCGCTGCCGATCGTGTCGCCACCGTGACCCTTGCCAAGTTTATTTTTCCATCCAAAGCCTTGATCCTCAATGTCGGCGCCCTCCGGTTCGTTACCAACATAGTCCGCCGGAATGCCAGCACCGTGAGTCTTGCCGAAAGTGTGGCCGCCGGCAATCAGCGCAACCGTCTCTTCGTCATTCATCGCCATGCGAGCGAAGGTATCGCGGATGTCGCGCGCCGCGGCAATCGGATCCGGTTTTCCATTCGGACCTTCCGGGTTCACATAGATCAAGCCCATCTGCACCGCCGCCAGCGGATTCTGCAGATCGCGATCGCCGCTGTAGCGCTCGTCCGCCAGCCACGTGCCTTCCGGTCCCCAATAAATTTCCTCTTCGGGTTCCCATACGTCCGCGCGTCCGCCGGCAAAACCAAATGTCTTGAAGCCCATCGATTCGAGCGCGACATTGCCCGCAAGAATCATCAGGTCCGCCCATGAAATCTTCCGCCCATATTTTTGCTTGATCGGCCACAGCAGTCGCCGCGCCTTGTCTAGGTTCACATTGTCCGGCCAGCTATTCAGCGGAGCGAAGCGCTGCTGCCCCGCTCCAGCCCCGCCGCGCCCATCGCCAATGCGATACGTGCCGGCACTATGCCATGCCATGCGAATGAAGAGCGGCCCGTAGTGCCCAAAGTCGGCTGGCCACCACTCCTGCGAATCCGTCATCAATGCATGCAAGTCTTTGATCACAGCATTCAAATCGAGCGTCTTGAATTCGGTCGCATAATTAAATCCCGTGCCCATCGGATCCGACTTCGGAGAATGCTGGTGCAGCACCTTCAGGTTGACCTGATTCGGCCACCAATCATCGTTCGTGTGAGCCTTGCGAACGCCGTGCGCTACCGGGCACTTTCCTTCGGGCTTGGTGCTTTTATCTTTAGCTTCCGGGGAAACGCTCCCCGATGAAGTCGCGATTGTATTTTCCATATGTTTTCTTCCTTCGAAGTTTGATTAGGTATTGCGTGAGTTAAAACTACTTCTTCGCGCTGCACCGCCGGCAAAGTCCAAACACCTCCACCAGCGGCTGCGTCAGATCAAAGCCACGCGGCGCATGCCGCGACAGCTTTTTGTAATTAATGAAATCACCTTCAATGTCCTGCACTGCCTTGCAGCGCGTACAGACCAGATGGTGATGCGGTTCAAGATTTCCTTCCACCAGCAGAGTGGAAGCATGAGGGCTCACCTCCCGCAGCAATCCGTGTGCCACGAACAGCCGCAGGTTCTTGTAAACCGTAGCCAGAGAAATAGACGGAGTTCTGCGCCGCACTTCGGCGAAGATGCTTTCAGGCGAATAGTGTCCAGGCATGGCCACAACAGCCTCATAAATAACCTGCCGCTGATGCGTAGCCGCCAAGCCACACTTCCAAGCCAGTTCCCGAAATTGTTCGTGGGAAGATTGCATTAGGAAAGCATAATTGTTAGATGAGAATGATTATAATCCAAGAATGATTGTGAACACACAAAAAATGCTTGTTCCGCGCAGGGTCGGCGGAGCTGCCTTAAAGTTCGATTGCGCCGTGAAGGTGCAAGCGTGCGCGGCCGGCGATCTTCACACGATCGCCGCTGACTGTGCACTGCATGGTTCCACCGCGGGCACTGAGTTGCTGCGCTCGCAACCGTTCCTTGCCCAGCCGGCTCGACCAGTATGGAGCCAGTGTGCAATGGATCGAACCTGTGGCAGGGTCCTCGTCGATGCCGATCGATGGCGCAAAAAATCGGCACACGTAATCCACATCGTGCTCACCGGGCGCGGTAACAATCGTTCCGATCCCGCCGTCAGTCTTGGCCAGCGCGCCAATGTCGGGCGAGAGCGTTCGCACTTGCTCAGCCTCATCGACTACCACAAGATAGTCGCGCGACTTCGTTACCAGCGCCGACTTCAAGCCCAGAGCCTCTAACAGACCAACTGGAGTCTCGCATGGTTGGCCAGGCCTGGCGGGAAAATCCATTTCAAACCTGTCATGCTCACCAGAATCTCGAACTTGAGCGACAGTCAGCACACCGCTGCGAGTATGGAAACGAACCGGCCACACGTTGTGCTCGCGCAACGCAAGCACATAAGCGGACGCCAGCGTGGCGTGCCCGCACAGATCGTCTTCGATTTTCGGCGTAAACCAGCGCAAGTCAAAATCACCATCCCCGCGAGAAACCACGAAAGCAGTGTTGCTGTGACGGTTCTCAATCGCAATTTTCTGCATGATGCCATTCGCAGGAAAAGCGGAGAGGATGCACACTCCCGCAGGGTTACCCGCAAAAAGTTCATCCGCGAACACGTCAACGTGATAATAGGGAATTGCCATGATGCGTTTCTCTAAACCTGGCGGATCGAGCTAAGCACATTCCTTCGTCGCATGAATCTCATCGACGCTTGCAACTGCTTCCTCAGGCTTAAGCGCTGCTGCTCGCTCTCCGCGCCTTATCAGCACAATCGCGCCCAGAATCGCGAGTGACGCGAGCACGACCCGCATCGACAAAGGTTCATGCGCCAGAAACCATCCCAAGAGAACCGCAACCACAGGATTCGCATACGTGTGCGTCGCCACCAGAGCCGGCGGAACGCGCTGCAGCAGCCAAGTGTAAGCAGTAAATGCAATGACGGATCCAAACGTGATCAGATAACCCAGCCCAAAAATAGAGCGCAGCGTGATGCTCGACCAGTGCGTCTGCTGAAATTCGCCGGTCACTCCCGCGGCAATCAGCAGCATCAACGCTCCGCACAGAGTCGGCAGCGCGGTTCGCCCCAGCGCGTCGGAAGGCAGCTTGAGCCGCGGCGAAATCACCACGCCTAGCGACCATGACAAAGAACCCAGCAAAATTGCCAGCAGCGCCCACAGGCTTGAGCCTTTCACCGTGAGTTCCGCGCCGGTGAGCATGGCAACGCCCACCACGCCAAGACCCAAGCCCAGCGCGCTAAGCAAGCTGATCTTCTGCTGGCCGGCCATCCAGCCAAGTACCAGAATGAACATGGGTTCAGTCGCGATCAGCAGAGCCGCCAGGCCTGAGCCAACATACTGCTCAGCCCAATGCAGCGAGCCATGTCCGATCAAAAAAAGAGCGCGCCCAAGGCAAAGCCCGCGAGCCACTGTTGCCGCGTGGGCCGAAACCCGCGCCAACAGGCCCAAGCCAGCATGATGCCGCCAGCAATCGAATGCCGAATTCCTGCCGTCACGAGTGGCGGAATGGTTTCAACCGCGTAACGAATCGCAAGATACGTCGATCCCCATATGACATAGATCGCCACAAAAGCCAGCGCCAACTTAATCGCATAACTGTTGTCGTGTTGACTCGCGGATTTTGTCTGAGCGGCGGTCACGGGATTACCTTTAATGTGTACCATTTTCCCGCTGCGAATCGTTGCCGCAATTGGCGAACATTTGCCGAAAATCGCAGAAATTAGGCTGCTGCAAAAACTAACCTGCTAAGATGGTTTAATAGGTTAATGCGGATACTAGGTAAGCCTGATTAACTTGTCAAGGGCGTTTTGATGGTTATAAAATCCACCAAGAAAATTCATCGATTTCCCATGACAGAAACGAAATTTAAGAGACGGCGACCACCGAAATTTGAACTCATTGGAGGGAACCTCGCCCTTGATTCCGTGAACACTCTCGATGATCGTCCGAGCGGACACCCCAAAGAATTGCTGACGAACTTTTATGAGCTGGCGCGTTTCGGCGAAGACGCGGGCATCCTCACGGGGGCTGATGTGGATCGTTTTTACATAAACGTTCACCTCGATCCCGATGAGGCGGGAGATGCTGTGCGCCGCGCGATCCATCTGCGCGAAGCCATGTATGCCGTTTTTTCGGCGTTGATGAAAAAGCAGACCGTTCCACAACCCGCGCTGGATACGCTCAATGTCTATATCCGCGATGCGGCGCAACACACGCGGCTGATGCAAAAGGATGGACGCTGCGAGTTGCGCTACAACGAAATGACTTCGAGGTACAGCGCGATGTTGTGGCCAATCGCGCGCGCAGCGGCAGATCTGCTTACTTCAAGCGATATGGCGCTGCTGCGTGCCTGCTCGTCCGCAACCTGCCAGTGGCTGTTTCTAGACACCAGCAAGAATCATCATCGCCGCTGGTGCAGCATGAAGGTATGTGGCAATCGTGAAAAAGTTCGTAAATTTTATGCGAAGAAAACGACAGCGTGACAAGATACTCTTCGCCCTCTGCGTTCGAATGATCTGCAAGCCGCTCCTACTTCAACTCCGTGATGATAGCGTGCTGTTTTCCGCGGACTAGCGTTTCGGTGTGCGTGCGGTCGCGGGTGTTGAATCTGACTGTGCCGGGCGTGTAGGCATTCGTAGTAACTTTTCCGTCGGGGGTGGTCGAACTCAGATCGCCATCTTCGAGGAAAAGCACAACGACGTCTTTGTCGTGGAAGTGCATGGGAGTCGGCACGCCGGGCGCCCAAGCGTAGTCCCACACGATCACGCGATCATTGTCTAGAATTTTTTTCGAGCCGGGCCGCGGCATTGCCAGCGGGTAGCCGGATGTGTTCGCGATGGGCGCGACTGGATGGTCTTTTAGATCGATGACTATCGATCTTCCCGTGCTCGAGTCTCCGGGAACGTTTGGTGTCGTGCCCTTTGGCACGAACGCCGCGTTGCCTGACAAAGACACGACGACGGCATCGAGAGGCTGGACAGCGGCGTGGCCGGTCACTTCCCAGACGGTTACGCGGTCATTGTCGATCGAGGGTTTGGGAGCAGTTTGCGGGCTGGCCTGGAGCAGCATTGCGCAGAGCAGTAGGGTTTGAATCATTGGAGTGCCTTTCGGGCGAGCAAGATTTCGATTCCAAGATACCTGATAAGGAGGGGATCGTCGATTCCTATCTCCTGCCAAACGGCCGACAGAGCCGGTACACCAGCGGGACGGGCGTTTTACTGGTGTGTATAAAGTGTGTATAATATTTATGTAACTAAGACGAGGAGACATGCACAGCCGTGACGTCATAAGAAAATTGAAGAGTGACGGCTGGTATGAGGTGAATCAGGTCGGAAGCCACGTGCAGTTCAAACACCCAACGAAAAAGGGAAGGGTAACGGTGCCGCATCCGAACCGGGACATACCCATAGGCACACTAGAAGAGTATTGAGAAGCAGGCGAAGATCAGGCTGAGGTGATCTCCTCGGTAAGGAGCGAGTTATGGAATACATCGCATATCTTCACAAGGATCGGGACTCGGATTACGGAGTGAGCTTTCCGGATTTTCCAGGCTGTGTCAGCGCTGGAAGGACTCTCGATGAAGCGAGTCGGATGGCATCGGAGGCGTTGGCGCTCCATATTCAGGGCATGCTGGAAGACGGAGATGTTATCCCTGAGCCATCGAAGATCGATGATATCGCGGCGGATGCGGCGAAGCGGGGTGCCATCGCCTTTCTGGTGAAGGTAGACGATCCCGATGCAACGGTGCGCGTGAATATCACGGCGCGGGAGAGCCAGATGGCAAAAATCGACGCGCTGGCTGAGGCGGCCGGATTGACAAGATCGGGTTACATGGTACGTGCGGCCATTGGCGAGGTTCTTGGCGAAGGGACACGCAAGGTGCGCAGCCGCAACCCGCGCCGTGCGGGCAAATCGAGATAGGCTTGGCCTGGTTGTGCGAGGCCCGCCGCCGCGCGAATTCTCACGTCGCTACCGTTTCCCAAGTCGTTTGTGACGTCTACGTCGGGGTGCTGAAAGAAGCAGGTTCCTCACCGGGCCTTTGGCCCGGCTCGGAATGACACGGGTAATTCGGAATGACAAGGGTAAAATGATCGAAACTTTGGAGGCTCTCGTGATTCCTCGCGTTCTTCTTTTCACTTTGCTCCTGACTTCCTCAGCCCAGGCGCAAAACACGGTGCATTACGCTGCGACCAACGACAATGTGAAGTATTTGTTTGCTACGGCTGAACCGGTGGCGAGGTTGAAGTCGGGGGACATTCTCGATACCAACACGCTCGATTGTTTTGGCAATGCGATCAAGAAGCCGGGCGACACCCTCAGCATGGTGAAAGGCGACAATCCGCTGACGGGGCCGTTTTTTGTGGAGGGCGCGGAGCCTGGGGATACGCTGGCCGTCAAGATTCTTGAACTTGATGTCGATGGCGATACTGGAGTGGGTGCGTTTGCTCCGGGGTTTGGCGCGCTCAATGAGACCAACTACACGCCCATGTTGCATTCGGCGCTGCCGGAGAAGATTTGGTTCTATCACATCGATCACGCGACAAATACGGGAACGTTCAAGGCGCTCGATTCGGATTTCTCGGTGAAGATTCCGTTGCATCCTTTTTTCGGATGCATCGGGGTCGCGCCGGCGTTGGGTGAAGCGCGTAGTTCGGTGGTTCCGGCGGAATTCGGCGGGAACATGGATTCGCCGGAGGCGAGCGTGGGCAACACGGTATATTTTCCGGTGAATGTTAAGGGAGCATTGTTCTACATTGGGGACGGCCACGCTGCGATGGGTGACGGAGAAATTGCGGGCACGGCCATCGAGGTTCCGCTGAAGGCGCGGGTGCAGTTGAGCGTGATCAAGGGGCGCACCATCGCGTGGCCGCAGTTTGAGAATGATCACGCGATTATGACGGTCGGCGCTTACCGTCCGCTGGACGATGCTTTGCGCATTGCGTTTACGGAGCTTGTGCATTGGATCCATAAGGACTATGGGCTGTCGGAACTCGATGCTTATGAACTGCTCTCGCAGGTGGGGAAGATTCATCTTAACGAGATGGTGGATCCTAATTATGTGATTGTGGCTTCGATTGAGAAGAAGTATTTGCCGGAGAAGAAGAAGTGATTCGAGTGGATTCCTCTGGGGCTAAAGCCCGAGTCTTTAGGTGCGCTTGACGCGGCGCTGAAGAGGCGCTCTTCCACGGTGCTGCGCGGAATAGAAGATAGAATTCAAGTCGAGGTCTACTGATGAACTCTCACCTTACAGATTCATGGCCGGAGTTGCCGCTTGCGGCCTGGCAGGATACTTACACTACGCTGCACATGTGGACGCAGGTTGTCGGCAAGGTGCGGCTGGCGCTGAGCCCACTGGTGAACCACTGGTGGGAGGTTCCGCTTTATGTGAACGCGCGCGGGCTGACTAGTTCTGCGATTCCTTATGGAGACGGGATTTTTGAGGTTCAGTTTGATTTTGTTGAGCATAAGTTGATCATCCAGACTAGTTGGGGTGCGTCGAAGAGTTTGGCGTTGCGGCCGCAATCTGTCGCCGATTTTTATGCTGAGTTCATGTTGGCTTTGCAGGCGCTGGGCATTGAAGTGAAAATCTGGTCTATGCCGGTCGAGGTTCCCAATCCAGTTCGATTCGAAAAAGACACGCAAAACAAATCCTACGATCGCGAATATGCGCATCGCTTCTGGCAGGTATTAATTTTGTGCGACACGATCTTTAAGGAATTTCGCGCGGGATTTATTGGGAAGGATAGTCCGGTACATTTTTTCTGGGGGAGTTTTGATCTTTGCGTGACGCGTTTCTCGGGGCGGCGTGCGCCGGAGCGACCGGGAGCGGATGCGGTTACGCGCGAGGCTTACTCGCATGAGGTGATCAGCGCGGGATTCTGGCCGGGCGGGGGCGACATCAAGGGTGCGGCGTTTTATGCCTACGCTGCGCCGGAGCCGGCGGGCTTTTCTGATGAGAAAGTGAGGCCGGCTGCGGCGTTCTACCATCCGGTGATGAAAGAGTTTTTGCTGATGTATGACGATGTGCGCGGGGCTGCCTCGCCGCGCGAGGCGCTGCTGAGCTTTTTGCAGAGTACTTATGAGGCGGGGGCGAAGCTGGCGGGGTGGGATCGGAAGGAACTGGAGAGAGGTTAGTCTTGCGCGCGAGAAACAGGGAGCGGGCGTGGAAACGCCTTGCGAGGTCTGCGGCAGCGCCACCCGGAAAGGGATCCTTCGACTGCGGTTGTGATTCGCTTCGCGAAGCGCAACCTTCGCTCAGGATGACAGGGTTTTAAGGGGGATTTAGTTTGTAGAAGACTCTGCGGAGGCGGGGAAAAAATTGAAAGGGCCGTGACATTGGTTATGCTCTAGCTGCCGCCTCCTGCGAGGGAGCCAACAGCGTGGACGCATGTACCGTCACAGCCCCTTGATGCGATCACTGTTTTCACAGTCCCAAACCCCAACTGCACCTCGCAGCGCCGTCGGTTTTTTCAGGTTCGGCTGCCCCTCGGGTTGCCCCGTTTGGCTGATCACCCAGTCTACCTCGGGTCAGCAAGTTTTATTTCGCTGTCCCTTTCGACCGTCGACGAAAGCAACCTTAACAGAGGGTTCGGAAAAGTCAACGCAAACTATTGGTGCAATGCGACGGATTCGTCCTGTGAATAACAGAAATTGCAACTTGCTGCATAGAGGGAGGTTATAAAAAGTGCTCTGCGATTCGGGACGGCTTTTACACAAAGCTTGCACAGCGTTCAAAAGAGTGGGAAATCCACAGTCATGCCTCAAGATTGATCTTGACGCAGAAACTTTCGCGGCGCATCTTGCTAACAGTAGAAAAGAATTCAAGATGTCAGAACTCGTGGCCTATGTGGACGGTGGTTCCCTGGGCAATCCAGGGCCATCGGGTATTGGGGTGGTGATTGATGGCTGCGAAGGCGGCCCTGTCCGCATCTCGCGGTGGATTGGTCACCAGGATAACAACGTTGCTGAGTATGTGGCGCTGATGGAAGCGCTGCAGTACGCGGTTACTCTGAAGGCGAAGGCGCTGCACGTTTATTCGGATTCCGAGGTGGTGGTGCGCCAGATGCGCGGCGAGTATGTCTGCCGAAGTACGCGACTCTACTCGTTGCATTGGACTTGCCGCAAGCTGGCTCGCGCTCTCAGTTTCTCCATCTCACATGTGCCGCGTGCGGATAATGCTGAGGCGAACCAGTTGGCTAGTACGGCGGTCAGGAAGAGAGAAGCTGGTCTTAGGTGCTAGGTCTTGGGTGTCAGGTTCTCGCTGACGCGGCATTGGCTAAAGGACTAGTGAGATCTCTAGCCTAAGACCTATGACCTAAAGCCTGCTTTCTAAGACCTTCCTCAAACGACCTGCAGTCCGGGATCAACTATCGACTGAAACCGGTTTACCAACCCGTTGAGCAGGCGACCAACTTCCGCCGCCAGGTCTGTAAGCTTTTTCCCGTCTTCGGGAGTCAGAAATCCGAGCTTGCGCGCGATAGTGATTTGGGTCTGAAGTTCCAGCAAAGATCCTCTCGCATGGTATAGAAACTGTAGTAATTCTTTGCGCGAAAAACGCCCCTTGCCCTCGGCGATATTACTGGGTATGGACACGGCTGCACGCCTCATCTGACTCGTCAAGCCGTAGATCTCGTGCTTAGGAAACGAACTTGTGGTGCAATAAACTTCGAGTACCAGGTCCATCGCGAGACGCCAAACTTTCAGATCCTCGTAGGTTCCATGCATGTGCTCTCCTTCTCGGTTGCTAGACCATAACGAATGCAGAGAGGCTTGGACTGTGACATCCGTCACACGGAAGACGAAGAAGTTCCCATTGTAGGACTCGGGGCGGAATCTCAGCCTGGGGAACGAGCGCTTTGGACGGGTCCCAGACCTAAGCCTAATCCCTAATACCCAACACCTAACACCTAACACCCACGACCGGCCTTGACACCATTCCCTCCCCGAGCGAGACTCCAAATAATACTTCTCAACGGAAGAGTGTGCGCGGGCTATGGATCATCGCTCGACTCTCGAACGTGGTTCCGCAATACCTGCGGAGGAAAATATGGCGAGCACCGGCGCCGGCCGTCCGGCTAGCGTCTCGGCGGGGATTGCCGAGGCGAATGCGCATCTGCCGAAGCCCGTGGAAACTGAACCGCGTTTTCCTGCAGAGGATGGCGGGCGCTCGCTGGCCGAAGTTGCCCACCGTGATCTGGAGGCTGCGCTGCAGCTTTTGGCTGAGCGCGCGCAATACATTACGGGCGCGAGCGGGGCTGCGATTGCGCTGCGGCGCGGCGAGCACAATGACATGCTTTGCCGGGCGAGCGCAGGATCGAATGCTCCGGAGTTGGGAGCGCTGCTCTCGATGGAATATGGGCTTTCGGGGGAGAGCGTGCGTACGCGGCAGGCTTTGCGTTGCGATGATGCTGAACGCGATCCGCGAGTGAATCGGGAAGGCTGCCGCGAGATGGGGATTGCGTCGGTGGTGGTGATGCCGATTGTGAGTGAGCAGCAGGTGCTGGGCGTCTTCGAACTTTTTTCGAGCAAGCCGCGAGCTTTCGAAGAGCGTGATTTGTTGGCTTTGCAGCGTTTGAGCGAGATGGTGGAGACGGCGGTGAGGCACGCCGTGGCGGCGCAGAGTGTGCCCATGGCCGAGGAGCTGGCTGGAGTGGAAAGTCAGCCCGTTCTTGATCTTAGCGCGGCCGAGGTGTCGCCGGACGAATCTGCTGAGAATGCCATTGGCTCTGATTTGGCAGCCTTGACGTTAGGGAATGAGACAAATTCTCCGCCGCTGGAATTGGAAAACACAGTAGTCGAAAAGACAGAACTGGAAAGGGCAGAGCTGCAAAAGGCAGACTCGCAAGGGGCAGGCCTGGATAAGACTGGGTCCGAACCGGCTGTGAAGAATCCGCTGTTTTGGTCTGCGACAACACCAACTCCTACCAACCCGGGCCGATCTGATGACGTGGGTGGATCGATTGCTGTGCCGACGCAGCTCAGGGATTTGCAGAGGTGCAAGGCTTGCGGCTTTCCGGTGTCGCGGGGGCGCACGCTCTGCGTGGAATGCGAAGAGAAGCAGTTACGGGGCGAGCAACTCCCGCAGCCGATTGCAAAAGCCGACGCTTCTGAACTTCCTAGGCAGCGGCCTCCGATCCAGGAGGCGGCAGTCATCCCTGCAGCGGGTGATGCTCGAGTGATTTCTGCTTTAAAGGGTTCTTCTTCAGCGGACTCTACTTCGGGTGTAGCTTCTCCGGTTCTGGCTTCTTCGGCTTCGACCACGAAACCGGGTTTGGGCGAATCTGCAATTACCGCTCCCGTGATTGATGATTTGGCGGACATCGCTCCGCAGAATGGTTTGGAGGATGTGCCCCTCTCAGACAATTCAACTCTGTTTTTGAGTTCGGCTGCGCCGTCTGAATCCTGGTTGGCGGCCAATAAGTACGTCCTCGGAGTTTTGCTGGTTGTTGCCATTGTTATCGGGCTGATTGTCTGGCTTCGGTGAGAGCTTTTCAGTCTGCGTCCTTGCTTGGTTGTCATCGGCCTACGCGAATCTTTTTCAGTGAATTCTGTGTATGCCGCGCTCGCAGCGATTACAATTCCTTTCCTGACTTTCGACCCCGGAAGATTTTTTTGGGAGGACGATTGTGTTACCAACCATGCGCGTTGCGCCGCGCCGTTGCTGGATGATTTATCTGGCGGGCGCTTTGCTGCTGAGCGTGCTTGCCGCTGCCCAGAGTGCGGAGCAGCGTACAACCCACTATTTGGATTCTGTGCGTAAACAGCCACCGCTGTTACTGGCCTTTATGCACGATCTGCCCAAAGGCGGAGATCTGCACAATCATTTAGACGGCGCGATTTATGCCGAAGATTTTGTAGATTTCGCGGTGGATGGCGGGCTGTGCGTGGACCGCACATCTTCGCGGCTGATTGCGCCACCCTGCGATACCTCTTGCGAGAATTACACAGCCAAGCCCGCGGTCCGGTGCAGCTACGGCGATCACGTGCTTTACAACCAGATGATCGATGCCTGGTCGATGCGCAACTGGAAAGCGGGCGACGAATCTGGGCACGATCATTTTTTTGCCGCGTTCGAAAAGTTTGGGCTGGCCTCACATACGCATGTGGCGGAGGGAATTGCCGCGTCCACGAATCGCGCGGGCATGGACCATCTGCAATATGTTGAGTTCATGCACACTGCCGACGCTGGGGGCGCGGCGAAGGTGGCGGAGAAAGTGGAATGGAATCCGGATTACGCCAAGATGCGTGACGCGCTGCTAAGCGCCGGATTGAAAGATGTGGCGGCCGAGACCAGCAAGCGGCTCGCTGCCGACGATGCCAAAGCCAAACAGATTCTCAAGTGCGGAGGTGCGGATGCTGCGCCAGGGTGCGACGTGACCGTGCGTTATCTTTACCAGGTGCTGCGCGGGTTGCCGCATGAAATTGTGTTCGCGCAAATTCTGCTGGGATTCGAGCTGGCATCTTCCGATCCGCATTTTGTGGGGCTGAATCTGGTGATGCCCGAGGATTGGTATGTGCCGATTCACGACTTCAACGAGCACATGGCCATGGTCGATTATCTGCACGGCGTTTATCCCAAGGTGCACATCACGCTGCACGCGGGCGAACTCGCTATGGGGCTTGTGCCTCCGGAAGATCTTTCGTTTCACATTCGTGCCTCGGTGGAGCGCGGCCACGCGGAGCGCATCGGCCACGGAGTGTCGGTGATGAATGAGAAAGATCCGATCGGGTTGCTGCACGAGATGGCGGAGCGGAATGTGCTGGTCGAAATTGCGCTCACCTCGAACGACTTGATCCTTGGCGTGAGTGGAGACGATCATCCGCTGCCGATTTATATGAAGTATGGAGTGCCGGTGGCGCTTGCGTCGGACGACGAGGGCGTGTCGCGCTCGGACATGACGCACGAATATTTGCGCGCGGTGGAAAGTTATCATTTGTCGTACGCCGATTTGAAGCGCATGGCGCGGCAGAGCCTTGAGCACAGCTTTCTGCCCGGGCAAAGCCTGTGGACGGACACAAAGATGGTGTTTCGCATGGCGCCGGCTTGCGTGGGCGACGCGGCCGGTGCAGAAAAACTATCGGCGGGATGTGAACAGTTTCTCTCCCGCAACGAACGTGCGCGCATGCAGTGGAAGTTAGAAGGGGAGTTCGCTAAGTTTGAGAAGAAGTACTAGAGCGCGACCTGGAGACGAATGCCCCGCAAAGCGCGAACTCTGATTTCATCGCCGCTCGAATGGCAGATGAGCGCAGCGCCCATCGCGCATCCCATCGTGCCGGTGCTGGCTGAGCGCGGCGGGACTCAACTGCGCACGCCGCTGCCGGTCGCGGTGGTCGACACGCGCGAACAAATTCCGCTTTCCTTCTTGCGCTTCAAAGGCTGGTTCGCGGGGATTGAAATGCGCGCTCTGCCGCTTGGCGATTACAGCGTGGCGGGGATGGAAGAGTCCTGTGTGGTTGAGCGCAAGGATCTTGCCGACCTGGTTCACTCCTTCGCTGAAAATCGGAGCGCGTTCGTCAAACGGCTGCGGCGGTTGAGCGAACTTCCTCATAGCCTGCTGGTGATTACTGCTCCTCTCAGCCAAGTTAAGAGTGCTTACCCGTATGGCCGAATCAGCCCGAACCAGGTGACGCAGTCTTTGATTGCGGTGCTGGCGGGTTTGCGCCTGCCGTTTGTCTGCACGGAAACGCATGAACTGGGAGAGGAGATTGTGGCTTCCTATCTGTATCAGACTTTTTTGTATGACTGGCTGGAACGCAATGGGCACGGGCGATTTCTGGTAGAGGACGACCTGTAACCTTACGACTGAGGACCGATTTGATGGATGATCAATTCACGCGCGCGGAGGCAGCGGCAAAGTCTGTGCTGCAACGGAGTCCTCTGCGTCCGGAGATTGGTTTGGTGCTGGGGTCTGGGTTGGGCGGCTTCGCCGATTCTCTTGCCGATGCGACTCGCGTTTCGTACGCTGACATTCCTGCGTTCCCGCGATCTACGGCGATTGGCCATGCTGGGCAAATGGTGGTCGGCAAAGCAGGCGCCGTGCCCGTGGCCGTGATGCAGGGCCGCGTGCATCTTTATGAAGGATATTCGGCGCAGGAAGTCGCGTTCCCCATGCGCGTGTTCGGACGCATGGGAATTCGTGCCGTTGTGCTGACCAATGCCGCGGGCGGGATCAATGTGAATTATCAGCAGGGCGCGCTGGTGCTGATCAGCGACCACATTAATCTGCAGGGAACGAATCCTCTCACGGGCGCAAATGACGACCGTCTCGGCGTTCGCTTTCCAGATATGACGCATGCTTACGACAAATCTTATCGTGAGCTGGCGCGAGAAGAAGCCAGCAAGCTGGGAATGACTTTGCACGAAGGGATTTACGCGGCGCTGCTCGGTCCGAGTTACGAAACTCCGGCTGAAATTCGGTATCTGCGAACGATCGGCGCCGACCTGGTCGGCATGTCGACTGCGCTTGAGGTGATTTCCGCGCGCCATATGGGAATCAAAGTGCTCGCGATCTCTTGCGTCACTAATATGGCCGCCGGGATTTTGGATCAGCCGCTTTCGCACCAGGAAGTGATGGAGACTGGTGAGCGCGTGAAGACCAGCTTCGAGGCGCTGCTGCGCGGAGTGTTGCCGCGGATTCAGGGCGATTCGTAACGCTCCTGTCATCCCGAGCGAAGCGAGGGATCTTGGTGTTTGCCCACGCCGCCAGTGTCGTTGTCGCCAGCAAGAACCAAGATTCCTCGCTTCGCTCGGAATGACAGAGTTTTCTTGTTGCAAAACTCTCTGCTAGCCGCAAAGTTTACTCGCGCCTTACTTCCCAGCTCGCGGAATAAATAACTCCACCGGCGGCGTCACGCTGTAGGATGCGGAGAAGCTGCCCTGATTCACGGCTAGTGCGATATGTCCGCGCGAGTCGATATACAGCAGCGGTTGCTTTAGCGCGACGTCGCTGAAAGTTCGAACGAACTTGATCTTCATTTCTTTGTTGTTGATCTTCAACGAGACGTCCTGGCCGCGCTGGTAGCCGAGTTTGAGAAAATCTTCGGCGTCGAGATTCGTCACAAGGTTGCCGAATGGGCCGTCGGTGGCAATCACTTCCGCCATAGCGCCGTGATCGTCGAGGCGCGCGGCCTTCAGTTCCAGATGCACCAACGATGAAACTGGCATCTCTGGGCCGACCTTCGCCCAATCGTCGCCGCGCGCCAGGTGCGCGCCCACGGGAGAAAAAATGTCGCGGCCATGGAATGTCGATGACATTTTTGTGCCGATCATCCAATCTGGATTTGTGATCTCATGGACGCCCTCGATGCCGTCGTGCTGCTCGACCAGTGTGAGCAGGCCGTTATCGGGCAGCACGAAATACTGCCCGCGTTTTGACTTGGCGACGATAGCTTTGCGCGTGCTGCCCACCGTCGGATCGATCACGACCACGAACACCGTGCCTGCCGGATAGTACGGCGTGGCTCCATAAAGAAAACGCGCTCCATCGAGAATGGAAAACGGCGTCACCTGGTGCGTGAGGTCGACGATGCGCACATCGGGAGTGATGGAATACATCACGCCGCGGCAGATGGCCACGGAATCGTCGACTACGCCGAAGTCAGTCATGAAGACGATGGTCTGCGGATACTTTGCGGCCTGCGCGCTGGCCAGCGCCGCAGCGGCGAGCATGAGAATCAGCAGCGCAACCACAAATCCAATTAGACGCTCATACTTGCGCACGGATAAGGCACTCGCGCGGGCCGCGGTTTCCTCGTTGGTTGTGATCATGCTTGTCGGGATCATGTTTCTAGTGACCATGGCCTGAAAGAATACTGGGGATGGATGCCAGTCGGCAAATCAAGCGCACGTTTCTAGCCTCCGTCTATAATGTCCTGTCAATTCATTGCATGACCGCAAGGAGGTTTTATGCCGGAAGGTATCCCCGAAAAATATCGCGATCTTTTTCAGAAGCGCGCCTTCGCCAGTCTGGGCACTCTCATGCCCGATGGCCGTCCGCAGGTTACGCCCGTCTGGTGCGACTACGACGGCGAGCACGTTATCTTCAACTCCGCCAAGGGACGCCAGAAAGATAAGAACGTGCGCCGCGATCCGCGCGTGGCATTGGCCGTTATCGACCCGGAAAATCCTTATCGTTATCTGGAGATTCGCGGCCGCGTGGTCGAGATTACCGAAGATGGCGCCGACGCTCACATCGACAAGATGGCCAAAAAATATCTCGGCGTGGATAAGTATCCCTATGGTCAGCCCGGGGAAGTGCGCGTGATTTACAAGGTGAAGCCGGAGCACACGACGGTGATGGGGTAGGTCTTCCACTTTTGTCTTGATCCGTTGAGAGCGGCAGGACGCCGGCGCTACTATGTCAATTGCTGAAACCTTCGCTCCTGCAGAACTCGACATCGATTGGGTCCGCGCGCAATTCCCCGCGCTCGCGCAAACCGTCAATGGACATCCTGCCGCGTTTCTCGACGGACCCGGCGGAACGCAAGTTCCGCAGCGCGTGATTGATGCGATCTCCAACTACCTGCGGCGCGACAATGCCAACACGTGCGGCGCTTATGCGACCAGTCGCCGTACTGACGCCATGCTCGCAGATGCCCGTGCGGCGATGGCTGACTTCCTTAACTGCGGCGCTGATGAAATTGTCTTCGGCCAGAACATGACGATGTTGACCTATGCCATGTCGCGCGCGATTGGCCGCGACCTTGGTCCTGGCGATGAAATTCTAATTACGCGCCTTGACCACGACGCCAATGTTTCGCCCTGGCTCGCGCTGGAAGAGAAAGGCGTAACGATTCGTTGGGCGGAAATTCACGCGGACGATTGCACTCTTGACGTCGAAGATCTCGCTGCGAAGCTCAATTCTAAAACCCGGCTCGTCGCTATTGGTTACGCTTCGAATGCGGTTGGAACGATCAATCCTGTAAAGGAGATCGTGCGCCTTGCTCACAGTTTCGGAGCGCTTGCCTATGTTGACGCTGTGCATTACGCTCCGCACGGGCTGATCGATGTTGCTGATCTGGATTGCGATTTTCTAGTCTGCTCCACTTACAAGTTTTATGGTCCGCACATGGGCGTGCTGTATGGCAAGCGCGAGCATCTGGAGCGACTGCGGCCTTACAAGGTTCGTCCGCTGAGCGAGGCGGTGCCGCTGCGCTGGGAGTGGGGGACGCTGAACCATGAGTGCATTGCTGGCGTTGCCGCTTGCGTTGATTATATTGCTGAGATTGGGCGGCACGAAAATCCCACTTCTCGCAAAAGCGGCGAGAAGTGGGGCACCCCAGCGGTTGTGACCACGCGCCGCGCGGCTATCATCTCCGCTTTCGAGTCGATTCATCGTCATGAACATGGGCTGATGAATCGGCTGATGGCTGGGCTCTCTGAAATTCGGCGGCTGAAAATTTACGGCATTACCGATCCTTCCTGTTTTGATTGGAGATGTCCCACGCTGGCGGTGCGCGTGGTCGAGCAGAGTACAGAAGAGACTCCGCTCGCGCTGGCTACGAAATTAGGAGATCGCGGGTTCTTTACTTGGGATGGAAATTATTATGCTCTGAATCTTACCGAGCGCCTCGACGTGGAAAAGTCTGGAGGGTTTCTGCGCATCGGGCTTGTGCACTACAACACCGTCCAGGAGGTTGATCGGCTACTGGCGGCTTTGCGGGAGATTGTTGGCGCGTGAGCAACCCCAGTGGCTGAAGCCGGAGTCATTTGGACGCTCTTACAGCACGACTCGTCGTGCCCTTCCCGGTCTCTACCAGCGCGGGGTCGTGGCGCTTCAAGCGAACAGCGGGTTCCTCGGCTGCGCTCGGAATGACAGGGTTCGAGGGCTGCACTTCTTCCTACCACAGCTCAAATCGCCAACGGACGCAGTTTCGCCAGCTGTTCTACGCTGGGGAATTGGCGGGCGCGGTAGCGAACCGGCACCAGATTCGGTTCGAGCTCCAGCATATCTCCAATCACCGCCTCGGTAGCTTCCCAGGGAACCACGAAATATTCGGGGTTTTCAACATCTGCCATTAGGGCAATGTTTTCTGATCGCGGAAGGGAACTGTCGACTCCGTCGGTCCACACGCAGGCGCTGTAGGCTAGTCCATCTTTGCGCTCGTAGACCTTGTAGCTGGCTACGAAGATGTCGATGTCTTCCTGCTCGTAAATTTCATTCAGGAGTTTCTGTTGCTCGGCGTAGTCGATCGCGTCCCGTTGCCTCTTGATCTTCATCCCCAGTTCTCGAAGAGTTGGGTCTTCCGGCACATACACTTTCCATGTTCCTTCGACGAGAACATAGAGGTCGGGCGAGAGTGGATGGTCCTGCTTGAAATGGCTTTCCATTCCACCTTTCAGGAGAGCGGCCAGCGCTGCGGAATTGTTCGTGCCCGTCACCCAGAACTGGTCGCGATTGGGTACGAAGGCAACCGGATCACCGTCTACTGAGAGCCGGTAGATCAACTCGGTGAGCAGCATCCGCGAACTATCGTAGGAGTCATTCCACTCGCCATGGTAGACGCCATTTCCCCCGACGAATCGATTGGGGTCGGTCTTCTCCCAAAGATTTTCCTTTGCGGCCTTAAAAGCCTCGTCAAGACTAACGCCCCATTTTTCAAAATGTTCGCGGTCGAGTGTAGTGATGTTTCGTTCCGTGTCATAGGCCAGTCCGACCTGCAATCCCCCGGCAATAGGCTTGATCAGATCCTCCTGCAGAGCATCTCGATTGCCGCTCTTGCGCTGCATGAGTTGAATCAGGCTGAAGTACACGGCATCGCTGATGACGGGCATGAGGCTGGGTTTTACCGTGGCGAAGTCAGTGGGGATCGACGGAAGATCAGGGATGGAAGCCGTTGCGGCAACGAACTCTGAGACGATGGATTGACGCTTGCCGCGAGGCGCGCCGCAAAACATCGCGTAGACATTGCCTAAGAAAACTGTGCCTCCGCTAGCCAGCTTGAGAGAGAAATCGCTTTCGGATTGATCTGCGGTCTCAATGCCAGCCTTTTGGAAGGCTTGAATCATCATCTCGGTGAAATCGGGGCGGCTGGGCTTGCCGGAGAAAACCTTATCCAGAAAAGTCATGGTGTACTCAATCTGCGTGAGCGCGTTCGAGAGGGAACAGAATAGCTTCCGCCATACAGGACAGGCGGCTGCGTCGCTCGAAAACGAAGAGGCGGCGGGAGCGAGTGAAACGAAAGCCGTCGCTAAGGGTTACGGCCAGCGCTTCGCGGTATCGTCCCATCCGGCTGCGCGCACAGGTTGCGCCGGCGGCACCACCGGGGGCGCCGGAATGCGGATCGGCTGCTGTGGTCCGTTCACGGCAGTCGCCAGAGCCGGTTTCACCATATCCGAATTCATGTCCATACCTTCGGAGAGCAGCGGAGCCACAAGCCGGAGCGCTTCCACTTCCTTCTCCAGCCGGGTTAGTTCCATCTCTTTCTGCCTCAAAACCTCATACACATTCTTCATAGACAGGGCACCTGTGAAATCGTTTTTAGGGTCAGCAGCTTTTCTCGAACTTTAGCAGACTTACTCGTGTTGTCAAGGAATTAAGGCTTAGCAACTAAGATTCGGGCGAGCACGCTCCATTTTTGGGCCACGGGATGCGCTATACCTGATGCGGGAAGATTCTCGCAGATCCCTTGGCCGGTGCGGTTCTAACCGGATTTTCACAGCCTTTGACGCATTGTGATAGACCAATGCACAAGCCAGGCTTTGCTGTGCATCGTGAGAACCCGCGCCACTCCTGCGTTCTGCGCGAAATCGCTTGGTCGAGCTGCACAAAATCTGGTCATATGCCTGTGGACGGCCTGCACTCGATTGAAAATAAATCACATAAAGCAGCAATCTTTTCATTGACTCCTGAATTAGAAGGAGTAGAACAAGATCGTTCTTTGACAGTTTCTTAAGTTTTTCCGGTTGGTGCGGCGTCCGGGGCTCAAGCGAGGTCACCCTCAACATTGCAAAATGAGGAGGGAAGGCAAGCACGGGTCTATAGCAAAGCGCTGGTCGAGGAGAACGGGAAACACAGTTGAAGGCAAGACAGAGTTCCGAGGCGTTGAGCAGGTTTGTCCAGTTGGCGGTAAGCCCGGAGCCCGAGCAAAGATCGCGCGCAGCGGCCTCGCAAGGGAAGCAGCGATAGCAGGTCGAGCAAGGGTCTAACGCGAGCTACTGGCTGAGGCGAATGGGCACAACACCACCTCGGAACTCTTTATTTTTTCTCAGCTCTCAGCTCTCAGCTCTTAGCTCTTAGAACTGAAATTACGCCTGCTTTTTAGAAACGATCACCCAGACTGTGCCGCGGTCTTCGCAGAAGCGGCAGTGGTCCTTCCCCAGTGATTTTCCCGTTCCGTGGCATTCCAGGCAGGTAGCAACTATGTTTAGTTCCTGCAGGGAAGGGTCAGGAAGCTTGGCCGGGTCCTTGAAGGTTTCGGCGTGATGGTAGTCGCGCAGCCAGAAGACGAGCTTGCCTTCGAGGTTTTCGCGTTCTTTGCCGGCAAGTTGGGAGCGATGCTGAGGCCACCATTCGCGAATACACCCGTAGCAGATGAGTTCGCCGCCCCCATCGAAGAGGGCGCCGGGATCAGTGCGGCGAAAAAACTTCTTGCACCAGGCGCAGTCGTTGACGCCCAGCAAGGCGAGAGCATCTTTCAGTCGGTCGAGTTCGAGCTGTTGGCGGGACAGAATCTCGTCAGCACTTTCGGATTTTTCGGGCATCAATCGTTCCGGGCGCAATGTGTACGTATAAGGATATACAATCTTCCGACTGCGTTGCTCTTAATCTACGTGCTCGCCTTCTTCAAAGCTGCCTTCGGCGGCGGGGAGTACATCGCGTTCGCCGGCCACCCAGACATAAATCGTGGGGAGCAGGAAGATGCTCATGACGAGAGCCGCGATCAGGCCGCCCACGATCACGATGGCGAACGGCCGCTGAGAATCGGAGCCGATGGCGTGCGAAAGCGCGGCAGGCAAGAGTCCTAGAGTCGCCACCAGCATCGTCATCATGATCGGCCGGAGCCTCAACACTGCGCCCTCGACTGCGGCGTCCTCAATGGTGAAGCGACGCGCGCGAAGCTGGTTGATGTATTCCAGCATGATGACTCCGGTCTGCACTGACACGCCGAAGAGTGCTAGAAAGCCTACTCCCGAGGAGACGCTGAAGTTCGTGCCGGTAAACCAAAGGGCAAGCAGGCCGCCGATGGGCGCGATGGCAATGTTTGCCATAATCAACGTCGCCCACTTGAAGGATTTGAACATCGTGTAAAGAATAATGAAGATGATAAGGATGGTGATAGGGAGCACGATCAGCAGGCGCGCGTTGGCTCGCTTCTGACTCTGGTATTCGCCTTCCCAATAAATGGTGTATCCGGTCGGCAGTTTGACCTGTTCGTCCACCTTCTTGATTGCTTCTTCGACCGTGCTGCCGAGGTCGCGGCCGCGGACGCTGTATTTGATGGCAACGTAGCGCCGATTGCCCTCGCGATAGACTTCCGATGCCTCATCGGTCACGCGAATCTTGCAAAGCTGTGCCAGCGAAACGCGCTCTCCGGAAGGAGCGAGCAATCGAATATTCTCAATCGCCTCCTTGGTATTCCGGAATTGCGGAAGATAGCGCAGCGTAAGATCGTAGCGCTCCTCCTGCTTCAGGACTTGAGTAAGCGCAGCGCCTCCCACTGCGGTTTGAACGGCATCCTGCACGTCGGCGACGTTGATTTGGTAACGGGCAGCGGCATCACGGTCAACGGTGATGTTCAGATTGGGCTGGCCCAGCACGCGAAATACTCCAAGATCTTCAACGCCCTTAATCCCGGACATGATCTTGACGACTTCGTCGCTTTTTTCTTCGAGAACCTTCAGGTCATCGCCGTAGATTTTTGTGGCCAGAGCGCCTTTCACTCCGCTCACCGCCTCTTCCATGTTGTCTTCGATGGGCTGGGAGAAGCCCCAGACCACGCCGGGAATCTTGTTTAACTCGCGACCCATGGCGGCGATCAATTCATCTTTGTTCTCGTGAAAGACAGGGCGCCAGTCTTCTTTCTGTTTAAGATCGACGAAGAATTCCACATTAAAAAAGCCCGTCGTATCGGTTCCGTCATCCGGGCGCCCGACTTGACTTGTGCATTGTGGTACCTCAGGGAAGGAACACAACACGACGCGCGCCTGATTTGCTACTCGAATGCCCTCGTCCGGACCAGTGCTGGCTGCAAGCGTGCCGCGCACCCAGAGGGCGCCTTCGTCAAGGTGGGGAAGGAATTCGGAACCGATCGTGCCGCTGAAAGCAAGATAATTCCCGAACGCCGCCAGAAGAACACACACTCCGACTGTGATGGCACGATGGCGAATGGCCCAGCGCACCGCGACCCGGTAGCGCTCAATCAGGAATTGCATGACGGGGTTGTGCCATTCCTTCGCTCCCTTGGCAAAGGCGAAACTCGCGAGGACCGGCGCGATCACAATCGAAAACAGCAAAGCCCCAAGCAGCGCAAAGGCAACGGTCCAGGCCATGGGATGAAACAGCCGGCCTTCTACGCGCTGCAATGTGAAGATTGGCAGGTACGCGGTAATGATGATGGCGATCGCATAGAACACCGGACGCTGCACTTCGTGCGAAGCTTCGCTAATCTTTTCGTTTGGAGTTTTTAAGTCGCCGTTCTTGTGACCCAGGTGGCGCACAATGTTTTCGATCATCACCACTGCGCCATCGACGACCATGCCGAAATCCAGCGCACCTAGAGACAGAAGGTTGGCGGGAATGTGGCGCAAGTCCAGGCAAATTGACGCAAACAGAAGCGAAAACGGAATGGTGGCGGCCACGATGAGCGCGCCCCGAATATTTCCAAGGAACAAAAACAGAATGATCGATACGAGGATCATTCCCTCCGTCAGATTGTGCAGCACGGTGTGGCTGGTGAAGTGAACCAGATCGCTGCGATCGATGAAGGGAACAACCTTCACCCCCGGCGGCAGAATGTGATCGTTCAGTTCCTCGACTTTTTGATGGATGCCTTGCAGCGCAGTATCCGCTGCCGCACCTTTGCGTAACAGCACGATGCCTGAAACGACATCGTCGTTATCGATGATCTTTCCGTCCTCGTGGACGATCGTGCCGTGCGGACCGTAGGGACAAGCAGTACACGCGCGCGCAAACTGCCCAAGCCGAATCTTCGGACCTTGCGCAACGACCGCAATGTCCTTCACTCGAAGTGGCGTGCCACTCTTGGTCAGGATGACCGTTCGTTCAATGTCATGGACGCGGTCGACCAGCCCGACGGCGCGCACGTTGATCTGCTGCAGGCCTTCCTGAATAAAGCTTCCGCCTGCGTTGGTATTGTTGTTGGTGAGTTGCTGCTCGACCTGCGCCAGGCTCAGGCCGTACGCGATGAGCTTGTTCGGATCCACGCGCACCTGGTATTCGCGCGTGGGGCCGCCGAAGCTGGAAACATCGACGATATCCGGGACCTGTTTGAAACTCTTTTCGATGACCCAGTCTTCGATGGATTTCAACTCCATCGCGTCGTACTTCGGATTCGTGCTGTGCAGTGTGAAGAAATAAATCTGGCCAACCGGGCTCCAGTCCGTGCCCATTTGCGGCGTAACATTCGGCGGCAGCGTAACCTGGCTCAGGCGCTCGAGCACGCGCTCGCGGTTCCAGTCGTTATCCGAATCGTCATCGAAGATTAGCTTCAGGTCCGAGAGTCCGAAGAGCGAGAACGACCGCAGATGGACTACGTGCGGGATGCCGTTCATGGAGACTTCGAGCGGAATCGTGACCTGCTGTTCGATCTGTTCCGCCGAAATTCCCGGCCATTGCGTAATGATCTCGACGTAGTTATCGGCTACGTCGGGATAGGCCTCGATCGGCAGGCGCTTGAACGAAACGATGCCTCCAGCGAAAAGGATGAGCGCCAGACCCAGCACCAGCAGCCGGTTGGTCAGCGCGAAATCGACGACGCGGCGAATCATTTATATCGCTCCACCTTCACTGCTCCACTCTTGCTGTTCGACTCTTACTGCTCCACCGTGTTCTGCAGCGCCAGCGCATTTGAAACCACTTGGTCGCCGGGTTTGATGCCGGAAACCACCTCTTGCATGTTGTCTGGGAGCATGTTGCCTGTCTTAACCTCAAGACGCTTGAAATGCCCAGCGCTTATCGGCGAGTAAACCCACTCACGATCGTGCAAGTGCAGAATGGCCGCGGCCGGAACGACGGCCCGCGTCTCCGGCTGCTTCCCATAAAACGTTGCGGTCACGAACATGCCCACGCGCATCAGTCCAGGATTCGCGACCTCGAGCCGAACCTTAGCGGTGTGAAGGGTGGGATCGAGAACCGAGAGGATGTTATCGACGCGCCCCCTGAAAGTCTGATTGGGATAGGCGTTCAGATGAATATCGGCAAACTCGCCGACGTGCACAGCGTCGAGATCGTTTTCGTAAACATCGCAGACGATCCAGACATAGGAAAGATCGGAGATGGTAAAGGGATTGGGCGAGCCCAGCCCCTGAATGCCCGATGAGTTCGTCACTTGCTGGTCGGTGATGACGCCCGATATTGGAGCGAGGATATCGACGATGCCCGAAGGATGATCCTTGTCGACGCCGAGCGTGCGCAACTGTTCAGTGGCATGCTCCAGATCGACCTCGGCATCCTGTGCGGCAGATTCCGCTTGTTCGAGAGCGCTCTTGGCGACCGCACCTTTGTCGTAGAGAATCTGCGCCCGTTGCAGTTGCACACGAGCCAAGCGCTCATCGTTCTCGGCCTTCAAATACGTCTGGTACGCGCCGGAGACATCGTTGCTGCGCACTCTGAGCAACAGCTGTCCCTTGGTTACGGTATCGCCCAGCCGCGCTTTGATTTCTACAACTCGTCCGGCGGCGAGTGAGATCACTGGCACCGCGCGATTAATGTCGGGCTGCACCACGCCTGTGACGTTGAGTGCGGGCGCCGCTTTATGCTCGGTCGCCGTCACCAGCGGAAACTGATCGGGATGATCCACTTTGAAATTGTTGGCGTCGAGGTCAGGAACCACGGTAGCCGCGGGTGGCGCCTCGGCCTTGGGGTCGGGCTTTGCTTCATTGCAGCCGGTCAGAAAAGAAGCGAGAGCCAGACACACTGCAGCCCCGGCCAGGAATTTGAAGCATATGTGTTTCATTGAATAACCTCGCGCCCCACGGCCTGATTCAGTTGCGCCGCCGAGGTCAGGTACGAGCCGACCAGGTTCACATAGCTGAGTTCCACGGCGCGGTAGTCGTTCTCCGCATTGATGAAATCGAGCAGGGAGGCTCCGCCGTGCTGATAAGAAAATAAAATCGTCTCGCGCACACGCACCGCTTGCGCCAGATATTTCTGCTTGTAAGGCCGCAGCAGAGTCAGGTTGCTGTTCAATGTGGCGTATGCCGAATCTACATCGTTGAAGACCTGCGCCTCCGCTGCATCTTTCAGTCTTTCTTGGCGTGTGATGTCGAGCTTGGTGCGCAGCTTCTCGCCCTGGTTGCGGTCGAAGATGCGCAGCGGAAAGCTCACGTCGAAGCCGAAGTAGAAATCAATCGGCGGATTCCGGCCCACGTCGAAGCTGAACGTCGGATCCGTCGATCCATTAGCAACCGCCAGCTTGTAATCGGTCTGCGCCTTGTCTACGGACTGAATCGCCGCCTTCAAGTCAGGTCGATTATCCAGCGCAGTCAGCCGGTAAGATTCCAGCGACTCGATCTGATCGTTGAAGTCGAAGACTCCCACAAGATCAAACTGCTCGATCGGAGTGCGATCATTCAGCAGCATGAGCATTTGAATTTTTGCCGTGCGCAAATTTACTTCCGCCGTCTGCACATCGGACTCGTATTGCACGCGCTGCAACTCCAGTCGATCGAGATCGATCTGCGCAATGTCGCCCGCCTCAAAGCGGTCGCGGCTGATCTTCAGCACGTGGTCGTAATATTCGAGATTGTCCAGTGAGACCTTTAGCACGGCCTTGGCCTGCAGCGTCTGCACGAACGCGCTGCGCAGGTTGAACAGAAGTCCGCGCTCCAAGTCTTTCTGCTGCGAGCGACCCACTGCCGTCCCCTTCTGCGCGCTTTCGGTTCGAAGCTCGCGCTTGTGCGCGCGCTCGTGCAAGTAGCTCACCGTGGCCGAGGGCAACAAATAAGCGAACACCCCGTGCGGCTCTCCACTGGTAAAAGGAGCGATCTGGTCGGTGAGCAACGCCAGATTTGGATTCGGCCGCAGATGCGCCGTAATTTCCTGCGCCTGCAATTCGCTGATATTCAATTCGCCGGCCAGAATCGTGGGATTATTCAGCTCCAGGCGATCCTTCACCTGCTCCCAAGTCCAGGTCTGCGGCGGGGTCGGAGCTGGCGCGAACTGAAGTGGCGGAGACTGGGCCGGCGGCTGCGCAGTCGGAATCTGCGCCGAAACCGCTCCCGTGCCCAGCGCCAGCAGCAGCAATGGCAACCACAATCTTCGTCGCATCAAATGCTCCATCCAACTCCTGGGGACTTCCGAACTTGCTCCAACTTCATTCCAAAGTTCTCTCGGGTCTTCTCTTTGCACTGTAGTAGACGCAGCCCGCTAAGTTGTGCGCCCACCATCGCCGCGCGAACAGCCGTTCCCTAGTATGGGGTTTCCCTCGTAAAGATTCTCTAAAGACGAGGGACAATCGCCGCGGATTTATTGCTGCAACCCATCAGCGATGCGCCAACAACGCGTACTAAGGATGTTCGGCGAATTAGCCGATGAGGAGCAAAGGAGGTGCGCGGCCGGTGTGGAGAACACAAGGCCGGACCAGCGGCGTTACCCGTATAACGGAAACTTCCAGCAGCGCGACTTCCGGGGTGAACAACCGCGCCGCACCTACCACAACCGCCGGAGGCCATCGCAGGCGGTTGATCCAGGCTGAACTTTTTTCGCTTGCGGCCTGGCGCACAGTGCGCTTGCTGACGGAGGAGTCCTCCATCTCGGCGCGCATCGCATGCAGATCGTCCGAAGCCGAGATTACTGGAAAGAGTAGAACCAGCGCGCACCCGAGGGCCAGCAGGCATTGCAAAGAACTCACCCTGCGTGCCATCCGCGTTCCCGCGTCCCGCTGCCACAGCCAATAAGCCGGCAGCGCCAGCAGCAGCCACGCAAGATTGAGCAGCAATTCCATCTCTAGTTTGTGGTTCCCAGTTTTCCGACTTTACCGAAAACGTCCGCGAAAGGCGCAGAAGCGCCAGACACAAATGCGTAGAAATAGTCTTGCAGAAACCCAAGACGCAAGTCAACGTGACCAGCGTACCTTGAGGAAATTTGAAGCGGCGCGTCTGGACCCTAGCCCCTGATCCCTGACCCCTGCCCCTAAGGCCCCACCACCACCTGCAGCGCCGCCGGAGTTTTCAACTCCTCTTTGTAGATCGCGTTGTGCTTGGCGATTTCGCCATTCACATCCACGTAGACCATGTAATCGCCGTGCGGCAACGTCTCGCCGAAAGGCAGCACCATTCCCGTCGTGCCCCTCTTCAACGGAAAGTGCTGATAGCCGATTTCCGTGGCCCGTCCGTTTTCGTTGACCGCCTTCACTTCGAACGTCAAATCAACAACGTCCGTCGTGGCATTTTTCACCTCCACGCTGCCATCGATCCGGTTATCCGTCACGTGCGCCGGAACCTTCCATGTCACCGTGATGCCGTCCACTACTTTGATGCTGAATCCCTTGTGCACGGCCTGCCGGGGCTGGCCGCCATCCCGTACCACGATCACAAACTGAAACTCGCCGGCGCGCTCGGCCTCGCCGTGAAGCAGGCCGTCGTCTTCCAGTTTGATCCCCGGAGGCAGCGCGCCGCCCTCGATACGCCAGTGCAGCGTCGGTACATAATTGCCATGGGCCTGAAAATTCACCTGATAGGTTCCGTGTGGGTACGTCCCCGGCAGCTCTGTCGGCTCAATGACCAGTCCTGTGTCTTTATCTTGAGCAGCAGCCGCCCCCAAAGCGACCGTCAGCGCGAGCGCCATTACGGCGAAAGAAGCGATGAAATATACGGCCCGGCGGAATCTCAGTCCCCACTTCATCTTGAATCCTTCAACTATGCTTCAAAACTTCACTGAAGAGTGTTCACAAATGCTCACAGAACCATGCTAACCGAATTCTGTTCGGCATCCCACAACTCCGGCGATCCGTTGGTCACCTGATTGTGCCAAGTTGGATACAGGCTCGGGAACAGGAGATCACACTCCTCCCAAGGACAGAATGTAAAGATATGTATAAGTTGCGCACCCCGAAAGTTTTCTTTTTGGGACGCGCTACTTATTCCCTTGGTTCGGGTTCTCTGCAAAAGAATTCACCTGTGCTAACCTCAAACTCAAAGGTGACCAGCTTCACGATTCGCTCCCCGGAGGCAGTTATGTCAGCACGCAACGCAATCGCTTTGTCCCTAGCACTCTCCACTCTTGCACTTCTAGCCGGCTGCGGAAGCGGCGGCGGTCCCGCTCAGGCCATCGCACCACCCAGTGGTAGCTTCAGCAAGAGCAACCTCAATGGGAATTATGTATTTTCCGTCTTGGGCTCCGATGCCGACGGCGCCCCTTATGCGGTGGTCGGAGTGGTAAGTGCGAACGGCAACGGGGGGATTACGGGCGGCACGATTGACATCAACGACTCGTTGTTCACGCCAGGGTTCGGGTTGTCAGTGGGCGGCAACGGCACCTACAGCGTCGGAGTGGATGGACGGGGGAAGATGAATATCAACACGACCACCGCTAACCCGTTCGCTAACTTCGGGAACGGTGCCATGGAGTTCGACTTTGTCCTTTCCACCAGCTTCCATGGGCTCATCACGGAATTCGATGGTAACGGCACCAGCAGCGGCACGCTGGATCAACAGACGGCCGGACTCACCCAAGCCTCACTCGCGGGGTCTTATGCGTTCAGCTTCTCTGGCATTTCCGAACTAACCGAGACCCAAATCATTCCCTTCGGGACGGTGGGCGGGTTCACCATCGACAGCAACGGCATAATTACCGCCGGTGCGGAAGACTTTAATAACGACGGCGTGGCGCAGACCAACGCTGGGCTCTCCGGCCAGGTGACACTCGGACCCTCGAGCTCACCGGCTACGACGCTTGTGACGACGCCGTTTGGGACGCTCACCTTCGACGTATTTGCGATTGACTCCACGCACCTGAAGTTTATCGAGTTCGACTCGGCCCCGATGTTGTCCGGGGACGCATTCTCTCAGACCAGCTCGAGCATATCCGGCAACTTGGCCTACACCCTTGTGGGCGATTTCTCCGGCAACATCGTTGCGGCTGGCGGCATCCTGGTGACTGACGGCGTTTCCGCCATCACTTCCGGCAGCGAAGACTATAACAGTGGCGGGGCGCCGTCCCTGCCCAGCGCGCCCTTGGAGTTTACGGGAAGCTACACATCCTCAGGCTCTCTCATCACTGGACGATACCAAATGACCCTAAACAGCCCATTCTTTGCTGGCTCCCTCTACGCCGCTTATCCTTCGAGCGGAGGATTACTCCTGCTGGAGGTTGACGGCCTCGGAGGACTTATGTCCGGCGCCGCCTACACGCAATCGACCACAACGTTCGGCGCGACGGCGCAGGGATATGGGCTAAACTTTAGCGGCGACAACCTTACGAACGAGGTTGAGGTGGACGACATCGCCGAGTTCACCGCCGGCACTGCATCCAGCGGCGCGGGAACGCTCACCAACGGCATAATCGACGAGAACTATAACGGTGCTGCCCCCCCAACCTACGGCGCAGCGCTTACCGACGGCACCTACAGTGCCCTGGACTCCACTGGCCGCTATGAACTGTCCGCCGATGCCGCTGCGACCCTAAACGGCGGATTCGGTATTACCTTCTATACTGTGGACGGAAACACGTTCCCGTTCATAGAGTCTGACACCAACGGCCAAGTTTCCACGGGAGTATTCGTACTGCAGAATGCTGCCGCGACTGCCCCGCTAGTGGCGACTCGCTCTCACATGCTCGTTCCGCGACCTCTAGTTCGGGCACGCTCCCTTCACCGGAAGCAGAAGTAAGAAAATCATCACAGCAAACAATCGGGCGCGGCTACTCAGCCGCGCCCGTTCTTTTTCCTCGCTGTCTCGCTTCGTACCTAGCGGCGTGACCTTCGTTACCTTTAACGCATGCCCATCCTGCGAGCACAATGAATCTGAGCCTCAGGCTCCTGCGGAGACGAAAGAGTGCTTCACCGACATTTTCTGCGCGTTTCCATATTCTTGCTGACCTTGTTCGTGCTCGGCGGCTCCCTGGCGTCGGCGCGCGATCTTGCGCTGGTTTCCAACAAATCCAATCCGGTGGGTGCTATCACTCTTCCGGACCTGGTGAAGATTTGCAAAGCGCAAACCAACCGCTGGCCCGATGGCAAGCCCGTCACCTTCGTGATGCGCTCTCCGTCGGTGCCCGCGATGAAGGTGGTGCTGGAAAAGGTTTATGGCATGTCTGAGAGCGAGGTCGACGATCTCATCGTCACCTCAAATCGCGGACGTCCCACGCATCCCGCCATCCTGGTCGCCACCTCCGACGACGAACTCGTCAACAAGGTCGCCACAGTTCCCGGAGCCATCGGCGTCGTAGATGTGTATTCGATCAACAGCAGCGTGGCCGTGGTCAAGGTCGCAGGCAAGCTCCCGCTGGAACCGGGCTATTTGCTGCATGGAAACTAGAGTCAGGGGTCAGGGGTTAGGGGCTAGGGGTTTGGGGTCAGGGGTCAATAAGAACAACTTTTGGGATCTTGAATTGAGGCGGAATCTCGGGCGTAGATCAGGGATCACTGAAGGGTCGGAGATAACGCCAAGGATTAAGAGCGGCCGCACTGCTGCCTAATCCCTAACCCCTGGGTTTCCCTAGCCCCTAGCCCCTGGCTTTCAAAAATGTCTGCAACCGGCAAAAAAACCGCACCCAAGAAGCCGGCTTCTTCCTATTCCCGCCGGTTCCCGCGCTTCGCGGTCGATGTCCGCATGCAGGTTCGCATGTTTCAGGACGGAGAATTCCGCAGTTGTTGGGGACGCTCCACCGAACTTGGCCAGGATGGCATCGGCGCCACTCTGACGGGAGACCTGGAACGGGGCGAAATCGTTTCCCTGGAAATCCCTCTGCCGCTCAGTTCCTATCCGCTAAAAGTGCGGGCCATTGTGCGATACCGCCAAGGGCTGCGCTACGGCTTTGAATTCCTCACGCTTGACGGCAGCCAGCGCGAAATGCTGCGCCGGGTTTGCGAAATGCTCGCCTCAGGATCCTGAGCCGGGATTAAAACCCCTCGGTAAATACAGAATTCGACCCTCACGGAACGGCTTAGGGCCTCATCCGTTGCAGGTTAGAAAACCGCGGCCTCTAAGCCGCCGGAAAATGCTCAATGTCGGAGTGCGTGTGAACCGGCACGGGCAAGCTGCTGCTCCAGCAATCGGCAACGATCAGCCATACGCCGAGACGACGCCACGCCTTCAAGTACTTGCCGCGATCAACAAGCACAGAGCCATCGAGCTGGCGAATGCTGACAGTGTAGCGGCCGATCTCCATGGCAAGGTCGCCGGAAGCTTCCACACGGATGGTTTCGAGGCGGAGATCTTCGAATCCCGCTTCGCCGATCTGGTGCAGCAGCCGCTCCACGGCCTTCGGTCCGTAGGCAGCATCGTACTGCGGCACCATGAAAACGCCATCCTGCGCGAAGAGCGCGGAAACCTGGTCGTAGTTGCCGGTGTTGAATGAGGTGACGAAATCCTGAGCCAGATTGCGGATCATGGACTGCACATCCATGATCGGACGTGGGTCCGTCAAGGAACTCGAATAGGGCCGATACATCTACTACCTCCTGGGGGAAGGCCAAGAGCGGCGTCCATGGCCAGACTGGACTACGCTCCTCACTGCAAACGCATCATAACGCACAAGGGCCTGTGGAAGCATGAAGATTTATGAGGTGAGGAAGAAAAATTTTGGTTCTGGAAATCTCGTTGGGGAGAAGCCGGGTTTCCACTTGTGCGCCAATGTGCGTGAGGTTTATGTTCTCGCGGATGAGCGCAAGCGGGCGGCAACCTTCGCAAGGGAGCGCGGGCGAAACGAAACTGGCTCCCGTGCACGGGATAGAGCGGTTTTTAGGGCATCCGGAGCGCTTCTGTCCGAACTGCTCAGCGGAATTGAAAGAGAATCGCTGCAAGTTGAGCTGTCCCAAGTGCGGGTTTTATTTGAGCTGCTCCGATTTCTACTGAAGTGTGAAAATTCTTGCACAGGCATACGCCTGACACGCCGGGGAATCTACATCTACAATGTCTAAAGACTAACTTTCTGGTCATGATTCTTTCTGTGATAAGGAGACGGAATGGAACGCAAGGCAAGCGCAGTGTGGAAGGGCGGTTTGAAGGACGGAAAGGGAACGATTTCGGCACCCGGCGGCGTCTTGAAAGAAACTCAGTATTCGTTTACCTCACGGTTTGAGAACGGGCCGGGAACGAATCCGGAGGAGTTGATTGCGGCAGCGCACGCGGCCTGCTTCTCGATGGCGCTTTCGGCGCAACTGGGCGGCGCGAATCTGACTCCTGAGAGCATCAGCACGAACGTGACCCTCACCATGGAGAAGCTCGATTCAGGCTGGACGATTACAGCGAGCCATATTGATGTAGTAGGGAAAGTTCCGGGAGCCGATGCGGCCGCATTTCAGAAATATGCGGAGGCGGCAGAAAAGGGCTGTCCGGTATCGAAAGTGCTGAATGCGAAGATCTCGATGACCGCGAAGCTGGGGTAGGGCTTTCGGGCTTCGGCTTTCGGGCTTCGGCTTTCGCGCTGCAACGGCGTTGTTGGTTTGACAGGCTGATAGCGGGCTGTAAAAATAGACTGGTTAGTCTTCCTGACACGGCGGCCTTGCGGCCGCCGCTGCATTGCAAGTTCAAGATTGCCATCGTGGCGGAATTGGCAGACGCGCATGGTTCAGGTCCATGTACCGGCAACGGTGTGGGGGTTCGAGTCCCTTCGATGGCACCACAAGACATTTCTTTCTAATCATTAGCTAGCCCGAGTATCGGCTTACGCGAGATCACATCAGCTTTCACCAGCGGCCGAAGTCTCGTACACTCTCTGCATGAAAATTCCTGTAAGTATGACTTGGCTGGTGGGCTACTTGCTCATGGCGTTGTGCGGAATCTGCTCGGCTCAGAAGCTTGCTATTACCTTTGATGATCTGCCGCTGAATGGCGAACTGCCGCCTGGAGTTACGCGCCCCGAGACCGCGAAGAATGTGCTGGCGATTCTGAAAAAGCGGCACGCTCCTCCCGTGTATGGATTTATCAATGCAAAAAAACTGGAAGGCAGCGCGGATGGGGCCGAGGCGCTGAAGTTGTGGGCAGCTGCCGAGCCGGTTGGCAATCATACTTATTCGCATATGGATCTCGAACAGAACTCCGTCGAAGCCTACGAGCGCGATATCGCGGAGAACGAACCGGTGCTCGAGTTGCTTAAAGCAGACGGCAGAGATGACTGGCACTGGCTGCGTTATCCGTACCTGCATGAGGGAGACACCGTTGAGAAGCGCCGCGCGGTGCGCGCTTATTTGAAAACGCATGGGTACAAGATTGCGCAGGTCACGCTCGACTGGGAAGACTACTTGTGGAATTTTGCATACGCGAGATGCGCGGCGAAAAACGATGCGAAGGCGATCCAGTGGCTACGGTCGAGCTATTTGAGCGCCGCTTCACAATTTCTTGACTTGGGTCGTGCGCAGGCGAAGCTGATTTACGGCCATGAGATTAACTACGTGCTGCTGATGCACCTGGGAGCGTTCAGCAGCACGATTCTGCCGGACGCGCTGGATCTCCTGAAGAAAAAAGGATTCCAGCTGGTAACGCTAGAGGAAGCCGAGAGCGACCCGGCATATGACGGCGATCCGGATGTGGCTTTGCATGACGCCGGCACGTTTCTCGATCAGTGGATGCAGGTGAAACAGATCAAATATCCGGAGCACGCAGACAAGCCGTACAAGGAACTCGACAGCATCTGCCAGTGATCTCAGCTCAATTCTCGAATCGTTCCTTCCCGTATAATTCAGGCACCCGTTATGCCTGTTTCCCTCGATGAGATTGTCAGCTCGACGCGGAAGAAAGTCGCCGAGTCCAAGCGCACGGCTGATTTGCGGGAGTTGGAAAGTCAAGCGGAAAGGCACGCGCCACGCGGCTTTCGGCGTGCTCTCGAGGAGAAAAGCAGGTCAGGCGTGGCCGTGATTGCGGAGTTGAAAAAGGCGTCGCCCTCGAAGGGATTGATCCGGGCAGAGTTTTGCGTGGAAGAGTTGGCGCGTGAATTGGAAGCGGCGGGAGCGGCAGCGCTTTCGGTGCTGACCGACGAGGAATTCTTTCAAGGCTCGCTGGAGAATTTGCGTTTGGCTTCGGCGGCGGCGAAGGTGCCGTGCCTGCGCAAGGATTTTATTGTGGATGAATTTCAGTTGCTGGAAGCGCGGGCAAATTCGGCCGACGCGGTACTGCTGATCGTGGCGGCTTTGACGAACGCGAAATTGCTGAAGTTGGCAAAGGGGGCGCGTTCGCGTGGGCTCGATGTGCTCTGCGAAGTGCATGATGAAGACGAACTGCAGCAGGCCTTAGATGCCGGTTGCGATTTGATTGGAGTGAACACGCGCGATCTGCGGACGTTCAAAGTGGATGCAGAGACGGCGTTCCGGCTGGCGGAGCGGCTTCCTAAGAATGTTATGAAGGTGGCAGAGAGTGGAATCCGATCGGGAGAAGACATCACGCGGCTGCGGGCCGCCGGATATCAGGCGTTCTTGATCGGGGAATCGCTGATGCGGGCAGAGCGGCCGGGCGACGCGCTTCGGAGGTTAGTTGCGAATACCGAGTTGCGGGTACCGATTCGGCAATGAGCCTGTGCGTGAATTCTTTTACTTGCTGCGGACAACTTTGTTTATGACTTGGGTGAAAATCTGTGGGATGACGAATTTGGAAGATGCGCTGACCGCGGTTGACGCCGGAGCGGATGCCGTGGGGTTTGTGTTCTATGAGAAGAGTCCGCGGAACATTAGCGTCGAGGCCGCGCGGGAGATTGTGAAGAAGTTGCCCGAGAGCGTGGAGAAAGTGGGAGTGTTTGTCGGGGAGACGTCGGAAGCAGTGTGCGAGATTTCGGAAAAGGCGGAGCTTACCGTCGCGCAGATCTACCCGGATTTTCGCAACCCGTTCTCGATCCCGAATGATCGATTCTTAGAGAAGGCTTTGACTCGAGTAATCGTTGCGCTCCCGGCAAGTCAGTTGGAGTGCGAGGAATCCGACGATCCAGATGTCATCGTGGGCTTCAGGGTGTCCAATGCCTTCCGGGACCGTGTTGCGGCTGTGCTCTTCGATTCAGGCACCTCGGGGCGTCCGGGCGGCACCGGAAAGATGTTTGATTGGCGTAGCGCGGTTCCTATGACGGCTCTGATGGGTCGTGCCGGCGTGAGGTTCATTGTTGCAGGAGGGCTGACACCGGGCAGTGTGGTGGACGCGATGACGGAGCTTGCGCCTTGGGGAGTGGATGTGGCTTCTGGCGTGGAAGCAACTCCGGGAAAGAAAGATCCAGACAAAGTGCGGGCGTTCGTGAAGGCGGTGCGCGACGCGGATCGGAAGACGAGTTAGAAATGGCTACGGTACCTAGAGCAATCAAAGTCAAAGCCCCCGCCCCTTCGACAGGCTCAGGGCAGGCTCTCTCGCAAAGAACGCGAGAAGGACGGGGCACCCAGCGCATTACTGCCCCCGCGAGTGAGCCCGGGCGGTTTGGCGTTTACGGCGGCCGCTATGTGCCCGAGACTTTGATGGCTGCGCTGGAGGAACTGGAGCGTGAGTATGAGAGAGCAAAGCGCGATCCGAAGTTTCAAGAGAGACTCGACGACTTGCTGCGGAATTATGCGGGGCGTCCTACGCCGCTGTCGTTTGCGCGCCGGCTTACGCAAAAGTTAGGTGGCGCGAAGATTTATTTAAAGCGTGAAGATTTACTGCACACGGGAGCTCATAAGATCAATAACTGTTTGGGCCAAGCGCTGCTGGTGGAGCGAATGGGCAAGCGGCGCGTGATTGCAGAAACTGGGGCTGGGCAGCACGGCGTGGCTACGGCAACTGTATGCGCGCTGCTGGGTTTTGAGTGCGTCGTGTACATGGGGACGGAGGACATGCGGCGGCAAGAGTTGAATGTGTTCCGCATGCGATTACTAGGTGCGGAGGTACGCGGAGTCGAGTCGGGTTCACGCACGTTGAAAGATGCGATCAACGAAGCCATGCGCGATTGGGTCACGAATGTGCGAACTACTCATTATCTGTTAGGAAGCGTACTGGGAGCGCATCCGTATCCGACGATGGTGCGGGATTTTCATCGCGTGATCAGCCGCGAGGCGCGGGCGCAGATCCTGAAGGCCGAAGGGAAACTGCCGACGGCAGTGATTGCCTGCGTGGGCGGGGGATCGAATGCGATCGGAGTTTTCTACGAGTTCATAAAAGATAAGAAAGTCCGCTTGATTGGAGTGGAGGCCGGAGGACGCGGCGAAGCGCTGGGCGAACATGCGGCGCGCTTTCGCGGAGGCTCGCCGGGAGTTTTGCAGGGGACTTACTCGTACGTGCTGCAGGATTCGGCGGGGCAGATTGCGAATACGCATTCGGTTTCGGCAGGACTGGATTATCCCTCGATCGGTCCGGAGCATGCGGCGTTGCGGGATGCGGGGCGGGCGGAGTATGTTCCGGCGTCGGATGCTGAAGCGCTAGAGGCCACAACTTTGCTGGCGCGGACGGAAGGAATTATTCCAGCGCTGGAATCGGCGCATGCCGTTGCGGAGGTCGTGAAGCGCGCGCCGAAGATGAAGAAGTCCGATGTAGTGATTGTGAATATTTCCGGCCGCGGCGATAAAGATATCGGAATCATGCGCGAGAATCTCAAGCTGGATTGAATCTTTGAGAAATTGATTATTGAGTCAATTCCAAATCATTTAATAACTCAATCATTTATGCCTTTATCTTTCTACAAGAAACCCGCACTCGTGGTTTATGTGACCTGCGGCGATCCGGATCTCGCGACAACGCGTGCCGTGGTGCTGGCCGCGATTGAGGCCGGTGCTGATGTGATTGAGTTGGGAGTACCATTCAGCGATCCGGTGGCGGATGGGCCTGTGATTCAGCGGGCCAGCGAGCGGGCACTGAAACATGGGACCAGCCTGGCGCAGGTGTTGACGCTGGCGGCAGAAGTGCGGCAGCATGCGCAATCGACGGGCTTGATTGTGTTTTCGTATTTGAATCCGATCTTGCGCATGAGCATGGAGAAGTTTTGCAGGGTGGCACGTCATGCAGGAGTGGATGGCGTGCTGGTCACGGATTTGCCGGTGGAAGAAGCGGGCGAATACTTGCGCGCGATGAAGGAGAATAATTTGGCGCCGGTTTTTCTGGCGGCGCCGACCAGTCCAGATGCGCGCTTGAAGCGGATTGCTGCAGCGTCTCGCGGATTTATATATGCAGTTTCGCGCACAGGAGTGACAGGAGCGCGGCAAAAGTTGGCAGAGGATGCGCAGAAATTAGTAAAGCGGTTGCGGCGCGTGACCAAGCTCCCGATCGCGCTCGGGTTTGGAATTTCGAATGCGGAGCAGTTTGCCGAAGTCGGCAAATTTGCGGACGCGGTGGTAGTGGGCAGTGCGATTGTGGAAACGATTGAGAAGAATCGAGGATGCGAAGCGGCAGCTGTCGGCGAATTTGTGAGGGAGCTATTAGCTGTCAGCTCTCAGCCGTCAGCTAAAACCTTATAATCGGCACGGCCGCCTTTTCTCTGCGTGGCGATTAACGAAACTTCACACCGAGCACTGTTCGACTTTGCTGATTGCTGACGGCTGAAAGCTGAGAGCGGTTTCCATGGACATCGCAGATTGGCGAAAGAAGATTGACGAGCTTGATCAGCAACTGGTCAAACTGCTGAGCGAGCGGGCCCGGGCTGCGGTGGAGATTGGGCGGCTGAAGCGGGATACGTCCCTACCAATTTATGAGCCAGAGCGGGAACGCGTTGTGTTTGAGAATGTGCAACGGATGAATCATGGTCCGCTGCCGGGGCGAGATTTGGTACGGATTTTTGAACGGATCATGGACGTGATGCGAAATATTCAGAAGGAAGGAATTGGCTCGAAAGCGGACGCGGCAAAGGCGGAAACCGAACTGGATTCGGACTTGAATGATTGAAGGCAGCTATCAGCTATCAGCTATCAGCAAAAGACTGACAGCTGACAGCCAAGGTTTTTCCTATGATTGTCGCCATGCAAGACGTAGCGGACGAGGGCCAGATTCAGCAGGTGATTGAGCACCTGGTGAAAATGGGATTCGAAGTGCACCGGTCAACCGGAGCGCGGCAAACTGTGCTGGGCGCGGTAGGAGCGGGGATCGACTTCGATATCCGCAACCTTGAGTTGCTGCCGGGAGTGCAGGAAGTCCATCGCATCAGCTCTCCATATAAATTAGCAGGCAAAAGCTTTCGTCCCGAGGGGACGATCGTAAAACTGGCGAATGGGATCAGCATCGGCGGGAATGAAGTCGTGGTAATGGCTGGACCTTGCTCGGTGGAATCGCGGGAACAGCTTTTCGCAACGGCGGAAGCGGTGGCGAAGTCTGGAGCGCGCGTGCTGCGCGGGGGAGCGTTCAAGCCGCGAAGTTCCCCGTATTCTTTTCAGGGGCACGGAGAAGACGCTCTGAAACTGTTGCGCGAGGCTGGAGAGAAATTCAAGTTGCTCGTGATCAGCGAGGTGATGGAGATTTCGCAGATTCCGATGATGTTGCCGTACGTGGATATTTTGCAGCTGGGAGCGCGCAACATGCAGAACTTTAACCTGCTGCGCGAACTGGGGAAGGTGCGCAAGCCGGTGCTGGTGAAGCGCGGCATCGCTGCGACATTTGAGGAATTGCTTCTCTCGGCGGAATACATCATGGCCGGCGGGAACTATGAAGTAATGTTGTGCGAACGCGGCATCCGCACGTTTGAAACGTACACGCGAAACACGATGGACATTTCGGCGATTCCAATTATTCACAAGCTGTCGCATCTGCCGATGACGGCTGATCCGTCGCATGGAACGGGCCGACGCGATAAGGTTGCGCCGATGGCGCGCGCGTCCGTGGCGGCAGGAGCGGATGCGCTGCTCATCGAAGTGCATTGCGACCCGAACAAAGCGTGGTCGGATGGCGCGCAGTCGCTCTTTCCGGAACAGTTCGCGAAACTGATGGATGAGTTGCGGATGATTGCGCCGGCCGTGGGACGAAAGATTGCGTGATTGAGTGATCGGGTCATCGGGCGATTGTGCGATGAGTTTCTAGACCGCTTGGTTTCGAATTTGCGATGCTCTTCGAATCGCCCAATCACAAAATCGCGCGATCGCTTAATTCTTTTCTATGCCAATCCGGCAAATCACGATTGTCGGCACCGGCCTGATCGGAGGGTCGTTTGCCCTGGCGATGCGAAAACGCGGGTTTGCCGGGCGCATTGTGGGGTGCGACCGGGAGTCTGCGCTGAAGAAGGCGAAGATGCGCGGCGTAATCGACAACGGATCGGTTGAGCCTGCGGAAGCTGTGCACGGTAGCCAGTTAGTGGTGCTGGCGACTCCGGTGCTTGCGATCGTCGATCTGATTGGACGGATCGGTCCGGGTCTGCCTGCGAGCACCTTGCTGACGGACGTGGGAAGCGCGAAGGCCTTAGTGGCGGAGCGCGCGCTGAGCGTCTTCGGAAAGAATGCAGGGAAGCGATTTCTCGGCGGACATCCCATGGCGGGCAAGGAACACAGCGGCGTGGATTATGCGGATGCCGATCTGTTCCAAAATGCGGTTTGGTTTCTGACGCCGCTGCCCGGACAGAATCTGCATGAAGGAATATTCGCGGAATTTGCGGGATGGATCGATCAGGTTGGAGCGCGCATTGCGATGCTGCCTCCGGAGGATCATGATCACTTGTGCGCGTGGATCAGCCACTTGCCGCAAATGATTTCGACGGCGCTGGCCGCGGCCCTGGTGGAGGAGTTCGGCGAAGAAGCGCCACTGCTTCCGGCAGGCGGACGTGCGCTGCAGGAAATGACGCGGATTTCGTCGAGTCCCTATTCGATGTGGCGCGACATCGCGATCAGCAACAAGCAGAACATCGAGGATGCGCTGTTCAAAGTAGAGCAACGGCTGGCGCACATCCGGGAGAATCTTACAACGCGGCAGTTGGCAGAAGAATTTGAGCAGGCACATGGATTGAAGAAGAGTCGAGTAAAGAAATAAACCCACCACGGAGTCACGGAGCCACGGAGAAGTGTGATTGGTAATCGGTTGGATGTAAGACTTCCTGTTGTTTTCTCCGTGACTCCGTGACTCCGTGTCTCCGTGGTGGGTTTGGGTTAGAATTGCGAACGCGATGAATAAAGTGGTTGCTAATGCGGAGGAGGCGATTCGCGATGTCGGCGACGGCTCGGTCATTATGCTCGGTGGTTTCGGGCTATGCGGGATTCCAGAAAATCTGATTCGCGCGCTGGCACGCAAGGGATCGAAGAACCTGACGACCATCAGCAATAACGCGGGCATCGATGGATTCGGTGTGGGGTTGCTATTGTCCGCCGGGCAACTGCGGAAACACATTGGAACCTACGTGGGCGAGAACAAGTTGCTGGAATCGATGGTGCTCACCGGAAAAGTGGAACTGGATCTGGTGCCGCAGGGGACATTCTCTGAGCGGATTCGCGCTGCTGGCGCGGGAATTCCGGCATTTTTTACTCCTACGGGAGTCGGCACAATTGTGGCGGAAGGAAAAGAGACGCGCGAGTTCGATGGCCGTCCTTACGTGATGGAGCGCTGGCTGAAGGCGGACTTCGCTTTCGTCAGAGCGTGGAAGGGCGACCGGATGGGAAACCTTGTATACCGGAAGACGGCGCGAAACTTTAATCCCATCATGGCGACGGCGGCGAAAGTGACGATTGCCGAGGTCGAGCAGTTAGTCGACGTAGGCGAACTGGATGCGGACTTGGTGCATACGCCTTCCGTTTACGTGAAGCGCATTTTTCAAGGGGAGTCGTACGAGCGGCGGATCGAGAAACGGACGGTGAGGAAATCGAGTACCTAGTACCTAGTACCTAGAACCAGAATAGATTATGGAAAATCCTGGTAAAGATATCGAGAAGCGTGAGCGCATTGTGAATCGGATTGCGCGTGAGTTGCGCGACGGTTTTTATGTGAACCTGGGCATCGGCATGCCTACACTCGTCGCCAATCATGTTCCCGCGGGAATGGAAGTCGTTCTTCAATCCGAGAACGGAATGCTGGGCATCGGGCCTTATCCCGTGGAGGGTCAGGAAGACGCCGATCTGATCAACGCCGGCAAAGAGACCGTCACCGAGATGCCGGGGACGTCTTATTTTTCGAGCGCCGATTCATTTGCCATGATTCGCGGAGGGCATGTTGATTTGAGCGTGCTGGGCGCGATGGAAGTGGATGAGGCGGGCAACCTGGCGAACTGGATGATCCCCGGAAAAATGGTGAAAGGGATGGGCGGCGCGATGGATCTTGTGGCCGGAGCGCGGCGTACTGTGATTGCGATGGAGCATACGACACGGGAAGGCGCTCCGAAGATTTTGAAGAAGTGCACGCTGCCGCTCACCGGCGTGAAAGTTGTGGATACGATTGTGACGGAGATGGCTTACATCCGCGTGACGGAGCGGGGGTTGGTGCTTGAGGAAGTGGCTCCGGGGTTGACGGCAGAGGATGTGCAGCGAGCCACCGAGGCGCGGTTGATCGTTAGCGACAATTTGAAGGTGATGGAGAGTTAGTGCGGGGGCTGATACCCTCTCTTACGCGGCGCTGAAGCGCCGCTCTTTCACCGTATCCCAACCACGGTTTCCAACCACGAACTCCCAACAATCCGAACTGCCCTCAGCCGATCCGACTAGACCCGAAACGGCGCAGCCAGCAACCGAAACGGCAGCGTGATCGCGAGAAAAATAATCTCCAGCACGCCGTGCACCGCGACGCCGACGATGCGAAACGGCAGCAACAATAGCCAAATAAATGGATACGCGACCAGCGCCAGCAGAGCCAGCGGCCAACACATTACGAAGAGTATGCACCACAGGAGGAAAGCAAACACGATGAGACCTCCTTATCTTTCCTACCTAATTGTACGTGCGCAGCTGAGAAAAAGTTCCCGGAGGAGTTTATTCGTAGCGCAAAGATTCAGCCGGAAGAATCCTGCCGGCAGACCATGACGGGTAGAGCGTCGCCACAAAAGAAATCCCGACCGCACCCAGCGCGACGAATAAGCCATCCATCAGGCGTGGAGCGAACGGCACATAATCGATGGAATAGACCTCGGGCGAGAGCGAAATAATGTGGTAATGGCCTCCAACGTAAGAAATGGCATAGCCCAGCAGAAGCCCGATGGCGGTGCCGATCACGCCAATCAGCACTCCCTGTGCGATGAATATGTTTCGCACCTGCGCTTGCCGCGTGCCCATCGACATAAGCACAGCGATGTCTTTCGTTTTTTCCATGACCATCATGATCAGGGATATCAGAATGTTGAGGGCGGCCACGAAGACGATCAGTCCGGTGGTGATGTAGGTGACCAGGCGCTCCATGTTCAGAGCGTGAAACAGGGCTTTGTTCTGCTCCTTCCAATTTGTAGTCATGAAGCCCTTGCCAGCCGCGTCTTCCAGTTGTTGGCCAACGATGTCCGCTCTGTCGATGTCGTCGACCTTGAACTCGATCACTGAAATCAAATCGCCCAGGCCGAACAGGCGTTGCGCATCCGAGAGCCGCGTGAACGCCCACGACGAATCGTAGTCGAAGAAGCCGGAGTTGAAGATTCCCACAACGCGAAAGCGGCTGTACTTTGGGATCAATCCAAATGGGGTCAATTCGCCTTGCGGACTCACCACCAGAACGACGGAGCCAACCGTTGCGCCCAGATTGTCGGCCATATCTTTCCCGAGAATGATCGGCGGCATGGCGGCAACACGCGCGTGCACGCCCTCGAGAGCATCGGGAGATTCTTCGGGGGAATTCTGGGTAGGCGTGTCGACTGCATTGCCAGTAGCAGGATTTTTCAGCGGCTTAGTTTCTGATGAATCAGGGACGGACGGTGGAGAAGTTTCTTCCAGAGCCGCTGCCGAACCTTCCTTTATGGTGTTCAGCAGATCGCCAACCCGCCGCTCGTCCGCTGGAATCATGCCCTTCAGAACGGCACCGCGAGCGCGAGCTCCGCGAGAAATCAGTACCTGCTCAAAAATCGCGGGAGCGGCGGCGACCACATGCGGCTGTTTGGAGAGACGCTCGAGCAAAGGCGGCCAATCCTTGATGCCGTCATCAGCCACGCGGAGCAGGCTGACGTGCGAAGTGGACCCGATCAAGCGCTCTTGCAAATCCTGACGAAATCCGTTGTTGATGGCGAGCGCGATGATGAGCGAAGCCACTCCCGCCGCGACTCCGACAATCGAAATGCCAGTGATGATGCCGATAAACGCCTGGCGTCGCTTGGCTCTTAGGTAGCGGGTCGCGATGAAAAACTCGAAGCGCATGCGTGCTTTCAATCTCGCCTTTCAGCCAAATCGGATTATAACGATAACGGCGGAAAGACCGCGCATGAGTCGCCGCGCGCTCGTGGTCCCTAAACAAAAAAATCAATCCAAAACCCAAGTCTGTCATCTACGAAACCATGGCAACCACAATGCAATTCAGCCTGCCCGAAGCCACAGCAGTTCTCGCTCGCACCCCGGCAACCTTGAATGCACTGCTGCGCGGCCTGCCGAACACTTGGGTGCGCGGCAACGAAGGAGTCAGCAAAGACGGACACAGTGACCAAGGAAAAGATACGTGGAGCCCGTTCGACATCGTAGGTCACCTGATCGGCGGCGAGCTCACCGACTGGATGCCGCGCGCGCGCATCATCCTCGAACACGGCGAAGCCCGCGCATTCGATTCCTTCGACCGCTTTGCGCAGGAAAAAGAGAGTCAAGGCAAATACATCGATCAGCTTCTCGACGAATTCGCCCGCCTGCGCAAAGAAAATCTAGCCGCGCTGCAAGAGCTGAATTTACAGCCCGAAGACTTGGCGCGGCGAGGAAAGCATCCGGAACTAGGAGTGGTAACTCTATCGGAACTGCTGGCGACATGGGCGGTACACGACCTCACGCACCTGCACCAGCTATCCCGCGTCATGGCCAACCAGTATCGCGGCGCAGTCGGCCCCTGGAAAGCGTATCTGGGCGTGCTGCACTGTAACGGCCACGGCGGGTGAGTAACCTCGCTGAATCAGTTCCTGAGTGTTATTGCTCGGCATTTACTTTCTCGAATCCTTTGCGGATCACATCCATCGTATCCTCCGCCAGCCCTAAGCCCGTCAATTCCTCTCTGCTGAACCACCGCACTTCCGCTGCATCGCTGGCAGCCGCAATATCCCCCGCAACCCTGCGGCATAGAAAATCAATCAAAACGTAGTGATACTGCACGCGCTGGTCGGCATCGCGCAAAACCCGGTCGTAGACACCCAGCAGTTCACCGGGTTCAACGGTGAGCCCAGTTTCCTCACGGGCCTCGCGGATGGCTGCCTCGCGCACCAGTTCGCCAACTTCAAGCACGCCCCCGGGGATGGACCACTCAGCCTGCAGCGGCGGGTGAGCGCGCTTCACCAGCACGACGCGGGAGTCTTCAATGATAATTGCGCCCACCCCCACCAGCGGCGCTTCAGGGAATTCGCGTTGCATAGTGCAAAGATTCTAAAGCATGCTCAGTCCAAAGGTTTACCCTGTGATACCCCGTGTTTTCCGTGTTAAAGATTTTGACTTAGTCCGTATGGTTAAATAGTTCTCGCCATGGCCCTCGAAGAATACAAGCGGAAACGAAAATTCGAGCAAACCCCCGAGCCTCCCCCAAAAGTCGAGGCCAAAGCAGGTCACCGCTTCGTAGTCCAGAAGCACGACGCCACACGCCTGCACTACGACTTTCGCCTGGAGATGGAAGGCGTACTCAAATCGTGGGCAGTACCCAAGGGACCTTCGCTCGATCCTGCCGACAAACGCCTCGCCATGCAGGTCGAAGATCATCCGGTTTCCTACTTCGATTTCGAAGGCACCATCCCCGAAGGCAACTACGGAGCCGGCACAGTCATGGTTTGGGACGTTGGCACTTGGCAGCCACTGTCTCCAGTTCCGGTGCAGGGAAAATATGTTCCGGGCACTGACGCTGAAGCCGTCGCCATGCTAGCCAAGGGCGATTTGAAATTCCGTCTAAAAGGCAAAAAGCTAAACGGAGACTTCGCACTCATAAAAATGAAAGGCCGCCGTCCGGGAAGCAAAGGCACGGAATGGCTGCTCATCAAAAAGCACGACGACTACGCTGTCGAAGGCTACGACATCGAAGCTTACGACGAATCAGTGCTAAGCAAACGCAGCTTGGCCGAGATCGCCGGGGATTCAGGATCAAAAGAGTGGAAAAGTCGGCCCGCGGGAGGCGGCAAGCTGAAGGCAGCATGGCTGGCTGATGCTGTGGCGAAACTCGACAAGAAGAAAGCAGCGGAAAGCGGCCAAAAAAAAAAGATCAAAAGCAAGTGAAAACCGCAGAGGTCGCGGAGGACGCAGAGGAGAATAATAGAAAAACCTCGTCGGCGCATGTCGCGCCACCTGTATCCCCCCTCCCGACCGTCAAGAAAAAACCAAAATCCTCGGCGTCCTCAACGTCCTCCGCGGTTTTAATTTCCTCAGGTCCAGTAAAGCGCCCCATGCCCCCGGCGATCCACCCCATGCTAGCCACATCGGTCGACGAGCCCTTCGACGGCCCCGACTGGCTCTTCGAAATCAAATGGGACGGCTACCGCGCTGTAGCCTTCTTTGAAAACGGCAAACTACGCCTGGTCTCGCGCAATCAGAATGAACTTACCCAGCGCTATCCAGAACTCAAAGATCTCCCAAAGTTCGTCCATGCGAAAACCGCGATCCTCGATGGAGAAGTAGTCGCACTCGATGAGCAAGGCCGAGCATCGTTCAGCCTGATGCAGCAGCGCACCGGATTCCGTCCCGGCGGCCGCCGCGGGGCCACCAATGCCGATGTCCCCGTTCTCTATTACGCATTCGATTTGCTCTATCTCGATGGCTACGACTGGCGAAAAGTCCCGCTCGAAGAGCGCAAGAAAAAACTGGCCTCGCTGCTCGACACCGGCGATGCCGTCCGCTACTCCGATCATTATGAGGAGCAGGGCAAAGCACTCTTCGAAATGGCGCGCGCCAAGGGCCTCGAAGGCATCCTGGCCAAGAGGCGTGACAGCATTTATCAGGAGCGCCGCAGCGCCGAATGGCTGAAGATCAAGATCAGGCACCAACTCGAAGCCGTGATCGGCGGCTACACCGAGCCCGAAGGCAGCCGCGCACATTTCGGATCGATCGTGTTGGGACTCTATGACAAGCAGGGACGCCTGATCCACGTAGGCCAAGCGGGCAGCGGATTCAACCAGAAGTCGCTAGCAGAAATCTGGAAGATGCTGAAGAAAAGAGAGACAAAGCAAAATCCGTTCTACGGCGAAGTCGAAGCGCTAAGAAAAGTGTACTGGGTAAAGCCGGAACTAGTTGCCCAGATCGAATACGCGGAGTGGACCGACGGCGCCAGCAAAGGCAGCGGACCCAAGCTAAGAGCGCCAGTATTCCTAGGCCTGCGCGACGACAAAGATCCAAAGGACTGCACGCTGGATCAAGAACAAAAACCGAGAACCGAGAACTGACCCCTGACCCCTGACCCCTGACCCCTGACCCCTGCTACTTAATATCCTTCATCGCAAGCATCGTTCCGTAATCGCGTCCGCTGGGGTCAACGGCGCGCGCCACAATTCCAGCAAATGCGTCTTTCACTTCGGGGAACTTCGTCACCAGCGCCTTCATCACGCTAACGTTGTTCTGATAAGTCTGGTTCGTGTTAGAAATATCGCTCGCCTGGTATCGCACAATTAAATCCAGATCGTTCCCCACAACTTCCGGGAAGAGAGCAGTCAGCTTGTAAGTTGCGCCTCCAGAAGAAAGATCTGCGGTCTTCCCATCCGCCGGAAAATCGGCGGGCTGTAGTTTCTGCGAGTCATCGTAAAGTTTGTCGGTGACCGCGGTGCTCATAAACGGCAAAGGCGAAACCAGCGTGCGCGCCACCAGATAATCGAGCCACGCATTATGGAGTTGCCCCTTAGCCTGAGCCTCGTGCGCGCGCGCAATAAACCAGTCGCTATCGTGCCCGGCAAATTGCGCGGCCTTAATGTAGAGTCCTCCAACTTTCCAGTCGGCGCCCACCTGTTGCAGGATCAGCGAGACCGTATAAGCACCCCTGGCCGAAGGCGCATCCAGAATGACCGCGCCATATTTGCCCGGCGGAAGATTATTTAAACTGAAAATTGCGGTATCTTTCGTCTGCCCTTTGCTCCCGAAAACGCCGCACAGAAACTCCACGTGCGGAAGCGCCGCCGTGCCTTCCGCCTCCAGCAGAAACGCCGGACGAAACGTTGCCTTGGACCCCGCAAGCGCTGCCTGATTATCTTTTACCGTGCTTTCGACACTGGAAAAGTCAGCCGCCAGGCTCGGAATCGCATTCTGCCGCAGCGAAGCCGCATCGCCTGCCGCAACAAAATTAAAATATCGCATTCCCGCCGAGTTAAGCGCGCTGCGCGTCGCCGCATCCATATCGCTGGAAGTCAGGCAGCTTTGCGCCAGACCACTCGCCGCGGCAAAAACCAGCAAAGTTGGCACGGCGCAATTCAGCAGCATCCGGCGCCATCCGGTGAACCTCATTCTGCTCGTCATCTTGTCCTCAATCTTGCTTTAGGCAAAATCCGCTTGCGTCCCGCATATGGGAGTCTTTCCACTCCTCAGATGCAAATTGTACCCTCCAGGCAAATTCCCGTAAGTGCATAAGGAAGTGCAACAGTTTGCACATCCACGTCTGCGCTCGGCATCGAACATCTACCTGCAAGAGTGTAAAGTCAATACGTTCTATGAGGTAGGGGATTCTCAGGTTGGCGGCCAGCAGCTACCGCGGGTCCAAAGCGGTGCTAAAATTGCTCTAATCCATTTACCGTCTCCCAGATATGGTAGTGAGCAAAGATCGCAGTGGAGGGGTTTTCATGAGCACGGGATTGAGATTCACGGGGTTACTGATCGCAGCCGCCCTATGCCTGCCAGTGGCAGGACGCGCTGACACGCAAACCACGCCGCATCGCGTGCACAAAGTAAAGAAGCAACAACCTTTACCGCCTCCACTGCCTTCAGGACCGCAAGGCCCTGTACCTCAGATTCCGCTGGATGTGATCGCGCCCGTGGCGCCCCAGGTCACCTATCAGGACGGCCAGTTGACGATCATCGCTCCCAACTCCACGCTCGGTGACATTCTGCGTGGAGTGCGCAAGCACACCTCTGCCGATATCGAAATCCCGCCGACGGCCAATGAGCGCGTGGTCACGCGTCTCGGCCCCGGCCCGGCCCGAGAAGTGATGGCCGAGCTGTTGAACGGATCGCGCTTCAACTACATCTTGCTCGGCTCTCCGGAGAATGCCAACCAACTCGTGCGCGTCGTGCTCGTAGCCAAGACATCCGACACGCCATCTACAGACGCTGCCGACAAAACCGGCACTCCAGCCGTAGCAAAAGCTGGCGGGGATGCTCCCGAAGATCCCGCCGATGACGCCGCCGACGACAACCCTGAGCCCGCCGCAGAGGCAGAACAACCGCCGGCTCCTGCAGAACAGCCCGGCCCAAAAACTCCGCAACAAATGCTGCAGGAAATGCAGCAGCGCCAATTACAGATGCAGCAGAATCCCGGTCAGCCGGGCATCTATCCGCCGGGCCGTCCCGGTGCGCCAGTTCCGCCAGCACAACCGGCCCCGCAACCAGACTCGCAACAGTAGCCTTGTGACGTTGAAAGGCCGCGGCTTTCAGCCGCGCCCGCAAGCTTTCGGATGTGGAAGAGCGGCGCTTCAACCCGCGCTTAACGATGTGGAAGAGCGGCACTTCAACCGCGCCCAATAATGTGGAAGAGCGGCGCTTTAGCGCCGCGTAAGATTCAAAACAGATGTGGGCTTTAGCCCCCGCGCGAGCCCTGATTAAGGCTGATTCCCGGCGCCGGAACGCACAGGCGAAGCCATCTGCACCGCTCTGCGGCCACTCCCCGCCACTTCGGCATAAGAGCCGTTCAAAGCTTTCTGGAGCAAATTCCAATCGCGCGTGATATCGCTCTCCGAAACCTTCGGTGGATTCCCCCGCCGCAACTCCGCGTGCAACCGCGCCTCAAGAAGCTGCGCAGTGAATTGCTCCGGAGCGTCGGTGGCAAAGATGTTGCTCCCCGCAACGCCCACATTCACCATTTCCTCACCGACCCGAATCCGCAGAACCGGACGCCCCTCAGCATCCAAATCCGGAGCGGAGTTGTGCAGCACACGCTTCCATTTTTCCACGCGTACAACCGTCTGCGCCGAACCATCACCCTGGCTCACATCAGCATGCTTCGGATCAGAGTGGTTCACCTCAGCACGCTCCGGCTCGGAGTGATTCAAATCGACATGATTCAAATCAAGATGATTCAGCTCGCTCAAATAAGCGCGCCGGTCCTCCGCCCCAATCGGCGGCTCCAGATCGCGCCCGGCGCTATAAACCAGCGCGTGCTGCGAAGGATTAAATCGTCCCGCGCCAGTCCCAACGTAAATCGCCACCACGCATCCCGCCAGAATTGGATTCACCACCGCAGTCGGCACAATATATTTCTTCGATTTCAGGAATGATTCCACTACTCCATGCACCGGAGTGCTGCGCGCCGCGCTCCCCGGCACCTGCGGAATCACAAATCTCGAAAACGCCAACTCCTCATGCCGGCCGCTGAACCTGATCAGCATCTTCGCCATCTGCTTCGGCGTGGTCATTCCGGCGTCCGCAACAATGCTGCGATGCAACGCCTTCGGATAGTAGAAGTTCACCACGTCCTTGGCAAAGTCGGCGCAGTTGCGGTACGTGATGTGAAAGTGAGAACGATTCGCCGCCAGATTGTAGCGCTCAATAAAAGCTGCATCCTGCTCCGGAGAAGTTTCGATTTCAAAGCCGTAAGCCGCCCGGTCATAGGCCGACCCAATCAGTTCATACCAGTTTCCGCCCGGAGCCCGTCCATCATCCCGATCCGGCGCAACCATCTCTAAATACTTCCGGCGGTATTGGTCCCGCAGAAAATACACCATCTTGGGATCGGAAAACAGCGGAATGTCCTCCGGACGATCCACCGCGTAAAGATAAGGAATCAGCGGGATCGCCACCCAGTCATACCCGCCAACTCCGTCGTAGCGGCTGATAACTATTCCCAATTCTCCAGGCGCACAAGGCCGCAACACCAGCGGCGTCTCGGCACAAACCCCAGACAAATAAACCGCCGCATGCCCCGTAGCTGTAAAAAATCCCAGATGCCCGTAAGGCTCTTCCAGCAGAAGAGTAGCTGATGCTCCAGCCAAACCGGCGCACGCCAGCAACAGCACGAACAACGTGCCCACCGCGCGCCGTATTGTCCCCAGTCCAGGCATAGCTTTCCCTATCAATACGAACCCCTTCTTAATAGATTAGTTGCCAAAAGCCAGAAACGCGAGTTACGGAAGTTAAATTCTCGTAAGCACTTCGGCCTACAGCGCGCACCCGATAGAAAAGTCAGCAGATACGGGAGTGTAAACAGCGCATTAAATCCGCATCAACCAATGCCATTCCCACAAAGGTTTACCCCGTGCTACTCCGTGTCCCCCGTGGTCGATGATCTTGATTTCCCGTCCGCGCCGCTGCCCTTCAAACGGGTTAGCCAGTGGATCGGAGGGCCGTCTCCGGATGGTAGACACTCGGCTTATCTCGAGGGAATTGTCGATGACAACTTTTGGCTCCTCGAAAAATCTAACTCCACTAAGGTCTACCCTGTGATCCTCTGTGACCCCTGTGTTGAAGATTTTTCTTGATCGTCCACGAAGCCATCGTCCAACCAACCCGTTTCTCGAATTCCCTTGACTCCAATCCCCAACCCTGCGACCATATTCTCTACGCAGTAGCTCTTTGAAAATTGAATAGCAATCAGATAACCTTCGAGGAATCAATATTTTGCGGACGGCTCGCTGATCCCAGAGCACTTAGTCGACGCCGTACCCCCTAAGTCCTTTGAATGGAATATTTTACGGGCAAGTTCCTTGTTTTCAATATTTTACGCGGATTAAAACAGATCGGAACGCTGTATCTTGCTGATTCCAGATATTTTACGAGATCGGCCCCCAAAATTTTTTCACGGGATCTAACCCATCTTCCGGATAGCCCAGGTAGCACTCTCGGCCACCACGGCATCCTCATCCGAAGCCAATTTTTCGAGCAGCGGAATGAATTTCCGGTCTCCGCTATTACCTATAGCTATTATGGCATTGCGCCGTATGCCTGATCGCTTAGCCCGCCGAACCGGCGACCCACGAAATGTTCGCCGGAAGTCTTCCTCGCTAATTTCAGCCAGCCACTCCAGCGCAGGATTCACCAACTCGTCCCGCGGTTGCAGATCGGCAGCATTCGTCGCCGGAGCTTTCCGGTTCCACGGACAAACATCCTGGCAGATGTCGCACCCAAAAACATGCCGCCCCATGCCAGAGCGCAACTCATCATTCTCAGGAAGCGCGCCACGCTTTTCAATCGTGAGGTAAGCGATGCACTTGTTGGAATCAAGTTGATAAGGCGCGATGAATGCATCAGTAGGACAGGCATCGATGCACCGCGTGCAACTGCCGCAGCGATCAGGTGCGGGCAGATCAGGCGCAAGCTCAAGCGAAGTGAGGATCACGCCCAGAAAGATCCACGACCCAACCTTCTGATTAATGATGCAAGTGTTCTTCCCGATCCATCCAATGCCGGCATACTTCGCGGCGACACGCTCGACGATCGGCCCAGTATCGACGTAGCAACGAGTGATGAGGTCCTCGCTTTCACACGCATTCCTCACCGCTGCTTCAACGCGCCGCAGGCGCGGCATCACCGAGTCGTGATAGTCCTGCTGGCTCCACGCGTAGCGCGAGATCCATCCCCGCTCTGCATCCGTAACCTGCGTGGAGTAAGGTTGCGCCGTGTTGTAGTTGAGAGCGCACACCACAACGCTGCGAGCCCACGGCGCAGCATGCGCGAGAGACGCGCGCTTCAATCGGCCTTGCTCATCGCGCGCCTCCAGGTACTTCATCTCGCCAGCGTGCCCCTCGGCAATCCAGCGTGGAAAGTACTCCAACTCCGGAGCGTCATCCACCGGAGCGACACCGACGAGTTCAAAACCGGCATCCTTAGCGGCCAACGTCACCGCAGCCTTGATTTCAGCGGCTGAAAGCATGATGAATGAAAGCAAGAAGCAATGTTGCTCGATCCGTCAAAGCAAAGCTGAGGGTTCCAAATCGGAACCGCACCTCAACTTTTATGGCGGTTCAAACATTTCCTCAGCATGATCAGCGTATAGGCTTCTGCTTACAGAGTCACGCCAGACCCTGCAGACGATTCAGAAGCGGCGGGAAGCAGCCTAAGAGTTTCTTCTGGGTGTCCTACACTCGCATGCCCCGCGCGGAACATTGCGCGGGGCTTTTTTGACCGCGCCGACAGGGATTCCAGGACCCGCCCAAACCTCGTTGAGGAAGATCCGCTGGAGTCCCTGGCTAAAAAGAGCCTCCAAAAAACGACTCCCGCTTTGTAACGATGGCCTTCCGGCTTTCACTATGAGAGTGGGTTTGCGCCGGGGAACATTGCGCGGGGACTTGTTCCTGGAAACACCTGGCCGATTGCCCGACTCGCAACGGCACCATGCCGGGTGTAGAATCCTTGTCTTCGATACTGGGCCCTGGCAACATGCTTTACGGTTGGGAGGGTTTCATGCCTGTTCATCTCAAGGGAACTGCCGGTCGAGGATTTCTCTCCGCATCGCTGGCGCTGCTCTTGTCCCTCGGTGTTCCCGCCCAGGACCAGACTACTCGCCCGCCATCCGGGATGATCCCTGGCAGGAGTGGCGACAGTTCTACATCCGTCACCGCGTCACGGCAGCCTTCCATCAAGGGAGGACATCAGGCAGAAGTCAACCCTGGACGCACCCCGCATGGTTCCGGTGATGGTCCGGCAATCGCGGCTGCAGTGGGCCTAGCCGCTGCTGCGGTGATCACCGGCGAGATCTTCGCGCACCACCCAACACCGGAAAAGCTCGGCAACAAGGGGCCGCAAGTTCCCAAAGAGTTCGACATGAACGGATTTGTGATGAAGGGCCTTGTGCAAGGAAACTGGCCAATCGTGCTCGACTTCATGATCGACTCTCCAGGCTTTGCACAGGTGGACATCACCGCCGGAAAGCGGCACTTTCTGGTCAGGATGCACAACGACCCAAACCAGCGCGGCTACGCCAAGATTCGCCTCCCGAAATACTTCGGCTCTAAGCCGCAGATCGCGACCTACAACGTTCGCTCGATGCCGGTCGCAGGCAGCAAGGACCCGGCACCAAGGCTGCGCGTCTACGGTTTCGGAGCTGGAGAAAAAGCTGTGGGCTCGGTCGCCATCGATCAGTTGACGTTTCAGCCCGCGACCATTCATCCCAAGGCGAATGAAGTCGCAGACTACGGTTTCCATGCTCATTCCGCTTTCGATAGTGTGAGGGCCGGGTTCATTTTCACAACCCTGAATAATGGGAGCGTGCTGGTCCAGAAGGATCAGGAGCAAGAACTCGCTCCGGTCCCTGAAGGTGAAAGAACCAAAGGGACATGGAAAGGACACCCGGGAAAGGCTGGGGAACACATGCTGCAGATCCGCGCGTGGCGCGGCCTACAGAGTGGTGGGGACTGGGTGGTAGCCTGGTCGCCCGACATCGTCGATGTCGTCAAATAGTTGGTTTGTGGGAGGGCGCTTGGCCAACCTGAAGCAATTATGGAATACATCTCTGCTGTTTCGGAGGGTCACTGCCGCGTCTATTTTCGTTCTCGCAGCTCTGCTCGTCTATCTTGGATCTCACATTCCACGCTCTGTCTCGCTGCCGCTCGACGACCTGAATGCCAGGAGCACAGCTCGCATCCGGGAAGAGCAGATTGTCATTCAAAAGCCGGACATCGCACCGGGCGGCCTGATGCTTTCCTACGTTGGAAGTACGAATCAAGTTGTTAACCTTTGGCTGGAAAATGCAGTGCTGGGCGACGGAACTCAACACCTGCTGTTTCCGCATTCGGCAGCACTCGCGCCTGCAGAAATCGGCTACACGACCGGCGACGCGGCCGGCACAACCAATTCGGGCGATACCTGCCACACTACCATTGAAATTCGGCTGGCAAAAGACTCGGCTCCGCTCGATGCCTTGACGCTTTACCAGACTGATGAAATGGCCGGCGCACACCGCTACCGCCAGGTCGTCATGGAGGCAGGCGCAGCCACCATGGCGATCACGGTTCATACTGATTCTCCCGCCGAGAAAAACGGGGACGGGATGGGGCTGTTGAGTTGTGATAAACGGCTTACGGTAGCCGATCGTCCGCAGGTCAAGCTGCCTCCCATCCCGCTAACGATGTTTGTGTCTCGCGGCAAGATTGATCTGCACTTCAATCCTGCGAATCCCCAGCTGTCGATCTTTACCGGGCCGAAGGAGACTTTTGAAGCAGTCTCGCTGGGCGAGAGTACTCTGCGCGGCAGAGGCTTGAAGGTGGTTGCCGCACAACAGTCAATTGCGCCGCGACTTGACGTGCGCAGCGCTTCCGCGGGCAACATTACCTTCAGCCGGTTGGGAATCGGCGAAGCCCTGCTTAGGCTCGACATAGGGGGCGATGCCGAAAGCGCCGTGGCTTATGCCAACGGCCGATCGATTTATAATTACGATCTCATTGACGCGATCCAGAAGAACCCCATCCTGAGCTTCGCCTTCGTGACCGTGCTCGTTCCAGCACTGTGGAGTTGGATCAGAAGGAACTGTTTTCCCAAAGCAAGCGGGCAAGCAACTGCCGCAACTGAAGAACCACCAGCTGAGAAGGTCGCTTAGATCGCGGGCTCTGTCGAATTCAATTTGAACTACCTACGACCTGGTGCGCGGTTTAAATCCCGAGTTTCTTCACTTCTTCGTTGTAATACTTGCGGTAGAGGATATCCCACTCCTGCGAGCCTTCGAGGATGGTGCGCTTCTGGCTTTCGATCTTCTGGCGGGCTGCCTGATCGATTCGCTCTTCGTGATTGAGAAGGTCTTCGAGAATCTTGCGGGTTTCCTGGCGGATGGTGTTGGGGTCTTCGATGAAGTCGACCTCATCCATCTGCTTGAGGGCATCGGCGACGGCTCGCGCCAGCACATTCACTTTGTCGCGGCTCAGTCTCACAGCACCGCCTTGTACTTGCGCACCAGTTCACTCTTTACTTTGCGGAACATCTCCTGGTAGTTGGCGCCGGTCTTATTCATCTCTTCGGCGTAGGCTTCTAGGATCACGCGCACTTCATCGTTGATGCGATCTTCAAGGGTGAGTTCTTCGAGCAGCGCGGCATGGACGCGCTCGGCGACCTTGGGCACGACCGAGGTCTCGATGGCCTTGGCGGCGATCAGTTTCTTGGTAACTTCGCGGGCCAAGTAGCCCACATATTCCTTGGAAAGAAGCATGTGCGGGTCGGACGTCCTGTGTCTGAGGGAAATCGTCTGCGAATCAAAAAGTGTAACACAATGGAACCGATGCGGGAGCGCTGGAACCGTAATCAATGGCAAGCGCATCGATATGGAGACCGCGGATTTCATCCCAGTTAAAGGAGTGGACATGCCTCTCGCCCGAATCGATCTTCTCGAAGGCAAAACCCCTGAGTACCGCTCTCAGGTTGGCTTGATCGTGTACCAGGCAATGCTCGATTGCTTGAATGTTCCGAAGGACGATCTCTTTCAGATCATCACGGAGCACCCTAAAGCTGAACTGCAGTTCGATCGCAATTATCTCGGGGTTCATCGGTCAGAGGACTGTATTTTCTTGCAGATCACGCTGAACGGCGGACGCACGGTTGAAATGAAGCAGCGCTTCTATAAGGCAATTGCGGACGGATTGCACGAAACGCTGAAGGTGCGCCGCGAAGATGTGTTCATCAACCTGGTTGAGGTGTCGAAGGAAAACTGGTCGTTCGGCAACGGCGAAGCGCAGTATGCAACTCCGGCAAGTTAAGGCAGCCGACACACTCACGACGATATTTGTCATTCCGAGCGAAGCGAGGAATCTTGGTTCTTGCCTGCGCCACCGGTACTGCGACCGCAAGCGAACACCAAGATCCCTCGCTTGGCTCGGGACGACAATCATCGCTCACGACGACAATTAATTGTTCGGACAAGGCGGGAAGGCAGTTTTCTGCTGTATCGTCTTACGATATGCTAAGGGTTTGCCGCTGGATCGCGGCACGATACAATCGCGCGGAATAATGAAGAAACTTACTTTGTCGGACTATCAGGCGCTGGCGGAGTTCCGCTACCAGATCCGCCGCTTTCTTCATTTCAGCGAGCAAGTCGTGAAGCAGGCCGGGCTGAAGAGAGGCCAGTACCAGCTCATGCTGGCGATCAAGGGCATACCTGCCGGTGTCCGTCCAACCATTGGCGAGTTGGCTAGCCGCATGCAGATCCGCCATCACAGCGCTGTAGAGCTGGTGAATCGCCTGGAAGCTGGCGGATTTGCGCATCGCACACGTGGCCAGAAAGATCGCCGCGAAGTTTTGCTTGCGCTTACGGCCAACGGCGAGAAGGTTCTCGGCGAACTCGCACTTCATCATCACGACGAGTTGCGGTCTGCCGGACCTGAGCTAGTCGTAGCTCTCCGCCGCATCATGCACGAAGGATAAGGCCAGGGGGTTTCTATCGCTTCTTCTGAGCGGCTTCGATCAGCGGGCGCAATGAATCCACTGAAACGCCGAGTGTGCCGCCGGAGAATCCGTCGATGTAGGCGGAGTTCACTCCGATCACTTCTGCATTGGAGTTGAATACTGGGCCGCCGCTGCCGCCGTGCGCCGTCGGCGCGTCATAGATCAACTTGTCTCCCACAATGTCGCCGAGATGGCCGCAGGTGGTCGACGGACGAATCAGAGACAACGCTGCCAGCTCGCTAGCAGCCGTGATGTCGTTGTGGCGATAAGCCATCCGTTGATAAATGCCGCTCGGCGATTTGGCCACCATTCCGGCGATGCCCATGGGATAGCCGATCACGGTCACGAGTTCTCCGGGCGTGGCTGTTTTCTTTGACAGGGGCAGCGCGGCGATTCCGCGCACCGCATCCTTGTCTTCGATGCGTAGGACGGCGAGATCGCCGGTGGAGGAAACGGTGCCTGGGGTCAAGCTCACAGGTGTGGGCGAACCGGGAAAGAAGACTACCAAACTTTCCAGCATGGCAGTAGCGCCATGATCGATGAGGCCTTCGGCTTCGGCGTCGCCATACCAGGGCTCGGCCACGTGGCGATTTGTCGCCAGCAGGCCGTCGCCTACTAGAAATCCGGTGCCGGAGACGCGAGCGCGAATCGACGGCGACTGGTGTGGAAACCCGACCTGGTATATGCCGTAGATGTAACCGATGGAATTTCGATAGCGATTCAGCACCAGCGCGGGCATCGCCTGCTGTTTCTCGAGCTCTGCTACTTGCCTGGTGAGCTGGGTTACCTGGCGATGCAGTTCGTCCGGTTGCGCGCTCTGCGCAGTGGCGGGGGCGTAGTAGTGGAACATGGCGACGACTCCGGCCAGCATGACCACTGCCAACGCGGCCTGCACCATCTGCTGCCAGCTTTCGCTGACCTCGTGTTGTTGCTGTGGAGGCTCCGGTGCGGACATGCGAGGTCATCTTCCCTTGTCCGGCGGGGCTTTTCCACGGTACGGAAGACGATGTACAGGGGGTGTCGCGAGCGTCTTGAGGATGGCAACGCGGCGCGGCTGGAAGCCGCGCCCTTTCAAAGCCGGACCCGATAGAGCCACCAGTTAGGGTTTTGCGATTCCCAGGCGCTTGGCCATCTCGTCGTAGCGGAAGCCTTTTCCCGCAACGTAGGGCTGCACCCACTCGCCGTCGATGACGAATTGTGGGATGGCTCGCTTGCCGGTGTGCTTGACTACTTCATCGACCGCGCCGGGAGTGGTCTCGATGTCAACGTCTTTGTACGGAATGTTGTGCTTATCCAGGAAGCGCTTTGCTTCGCGGCAATCGGGACACCACGTGGCGGAGTAAACAACGAGATCCATTAAACCCGCTCCAGTTGAGCGACGGTGCGCTCGTTCACGATGTTGCCGGTGTTCAGCGTGGACGCCGGCTCGAAGAGTACGACCCAACATTCTTGCTCGGCGACGGGCCGATGCTCGACGCCGCGCGGCACCACGATGAACTCGCCTTCTTCGATCCACTCATGGCGGTTGCCGAACTCGTCCTCACGCAACTCGTTGTCACGGAACTCCATGCGAAAGCGGCCCTTTACGACGAGGAACATTTCGTCTTCGTGGTCGTGGTGATGGAATACGAACTCGCCCTCGAACTTTACCAGCTTGACGTACTGACCGTTGAGTTCGGCAGCGATGTGCGGCTTATAGTGTTCCGAAAATCTGGCGAACTTTTCGGCGATGTTGATTTTATTCATGATTGAAATCCTCGGGTAAATACGTGCATATCCAGATTAGTACAGAACGGAATTGGTCGCAAAAACGAAAGCCGCCAGCTTTCACTGGCGGCCTTTTGTTTTCTTGTCGACGACTCAGCTCAAGAAGCATCCAAGATTCAAAAACCGGATGTCTCCTGGCTCGAGCGTCCGGCATGCAACGTTACTCGCACACCGCGCTGGTTGTTGACTCGGGTCGTGGCGTTCCAATCCACCTCGTCGGTGCTAACGACACCGCCGCCCCCATGCTCCAGAGTGTAGGTGATGCGGCCGTCTTGGTATTGATAGCTGCCAACTGCGAGCACCGTACCCGAATTCAGGATGAACACCGGTCGGCCCGAGGGCGCCGCCGGAGTTCCGGAGACAGCGCTGGTGGAAACGAAGCTGGCGTAGGAAGCGTGGGGGACTTCCACCGCCGCCGAAACCTTTGTGCTGCTCGTGACCACGCTGCTGCGGATGGAAAGCACAGGCCTGCTGTCATCCGATTCGCGGTACGAATCGCTTTGCGGCCTGAGACTCAACGAGCGCCGCGCGGGCAGGGAAGCCGAAGCGACCTGTGGAAGTTCTACATCATCCATCAAGCGCAGGCTGAGTACGGTCTCGCCTTTTAGTTGAGGACGTGGACCGCGCGCCGGCAGCATGATTACCTTCCAGGGCCATAGCGGGGGCAGCATCCATTCGACGACGTCGCGTTTGGCGTGGCCTTTGCCGTCGATCTTGCCTTCCTTGTCGACTTTGTATCCGTGCGTCGCGATGACCTTCGCTTGCAGGGGCATGTCGCCGGAGGGCAATCCGATGCGATCGAATTGCAGCTTCAGATAACCTTTGCCGACGAAATGTCCGGGATCTTTCGCGGCTTCGAGATGGCCTACGAGATAGCTGCCGCGGGGAAACGCCTGCTGTCCGAACGAAGTTATTCCACGCAAGTGGCAGAGGACTGGGTCGCCGACCTCGACCGTCTTCGAGGAGAGGTTAGGTTCATTCAGGGTGCATTGTAACAGGGTGCCTGCGGGCAGAACGACTTCGCGTGCGCCGGCCGCGGCAGAGAAAGTTAGTAGGGATACGACGAGAGTTGCGCAAACAACACGGCACTTCATACATCCTCCTGGTTTTTGCACGCCCCGGTGGTGGCAGGTTCTGGCGCGAGACCTGCCTAGTGTTGGGCATCTAATCACAGTTTTCTGCTCGGGTCAATTCATTTCCGGCGGAAGTGCCTTCGGGATGCCGCATTCGGGAAATCTGCGAGAGGCTTTTGGGGATAAAAGAAAAGCCGCCAGCTTGCGCTGACGGCTGAAAGCTGAAGACCGTTTTTCTAGCTGTTCTCGTACAACAGCACACCCTCGGTGCTCTTCTCCGCGTCCACCGGACGGTAGAATAGCTTGTTGTCTTCGAGGAAGACCTCGATGAAGGCCGGGCGCGTGGTGATCGTGCCCTGAATCAGCGCCTCGGACAGCGGGTCTTCAATGTATTTCTGCAACGCACGGCGCAGCGGGCGCGCCCCGTAGGAGCGGTCAGTCAACGTTTGGTTGAGGATCCACTTCTTAGCCTCATCCGCAACCGTGACTGTGATCGCTTTCTGCGCCAAGTTCTGGTTGAGCTGGTTGACCATGAGTTCCAGAATCTGGATCAGGTCGGCTTCGCTCAACGCCATGAACAGAATGATCTCGTCGAGCCGGTTCAGGAATTCAGGGTTGAAGGTGCGTTTCACTTCACCCTTCACCAGCTCTTCGACCTTGTTCGAAACCATTTCGTCCTTGGTTGACTGGAAGCCGAAGCCCTCACGTTTCTGCAGGTGACGCGCCCCGATGTTCGACGTCATGATGAGGATCGTGTTCTTGAAGTCGACCGTGTTGCCGAGACCGTCGGTTAGCTGGCCGTCTTCAAAAACCTGCAGCAGGATGTTGAACACATCCGGATGCGCCTTCTCGATTTCGTCGAGCAGGACGACAGAATATGGCGCACGCTTGACACGTTCTGTCAGTTGTCCGCCTTCTTCGTAGCCCACGTATCCCGGAGGCGAGCCGATGAGCTTAGAGACCGAATGCTTCTCCATGAACTCAGACATGTCGAAGCGGACCAAAGCTTTTTCGGTTCCGAACATGAATTGCGCGAGCGTGCGCGCGACTTCTGTCTTGCCCACGCCGGTCGGTCCCAGAAACAGGAACGAGCCGATGGGACGGTTCGGACTCTTCAATCCCGCGCGCGAACGCCGAATCGCCCGGGCTAGCGCGCTGATCGATTTATCCTGCGAGATGATTCGCTTGTGCAGCTCTTCCTCAATGCGCAGCAGCTTCTGCGTCTCTTCTTCCTTGATCGAGGTGATGGGAACGCCGGTCCAGCGCGAGACCACATCTTCGATGTCTTCGCGGCCGACTACACCGGTTGAAGATTCATCGAGATGATATTTCTCGCGCAGCGCGCGCAGGTTCTCGCGTTCCTTGCGTTCTTCATCGGAGTAGAAGCGCGCCTTCTCGAATTCGTGATTCGCGATCGCATTCTCCATGCGATGCACGATGAACTTGATGCGCTTCTGGACTTCGGTGATCTCTTCAGGCTGCGAAGTCTGGCGCAACTTTACGCGGGCGCCGGCTTCGTCGACCAGGTCAATTGCCTTATCTGGCAGGAAGCGGTCGGGAATATAGCGGTTCGAATGCGAGACGGCGAAGTTGATGGCGTCGTCTGTATAAGTGACGGCGTGGAATTTTTCGTAGCGATCTTTGATGCCGAACAAGATCTTGATTGCATCGGTCTCGTTCGGCGGAGGAACCTTGACGGCCTGGAAACGCCGCTCGAGCGAACGATCTTTCTCAATCGACTTGCGATATTCGCCCGGCGTGGTTGCGCCGATGCACTGAATCTCGCCGCGCGACAGAGCTGGCTTCAGGATGTTCGCGGCGTCGAGCGAGCCTTCTGCCGATCCCGCGCCTACAAGCGTATGCAGTTCATCGATGAAGATGATGGAGTTCTGCGACTCCATCAGCTCTTTCATGATGGTCTTCAGCCGCTCTTCGAATTGTCCACGATATTTCGTTCCGGCGACGATCAAGGAGAGATCGAGAGCCAGAATTCTCTTGTCGGCCAGGAATGATGGAACTTCGCCGTCGGCAATGCGCTGCGCCAGTCCCTCGACGATGGCGGTCTTGCCAACGCCGGGCTCTCCGATCAGCACAGGATTGTTCTTGGTGCGGCGGCACAGAATTTGGACCACGCGTTCAAGTTCGCCGTCGCGGCCGACCAACGGATCGAGTTGGCTATCCATCGCAGCTTGAGTGAGGTCGCGCGAAAATTCGCTCAGCAGCGATGACTCACGCTGCCGTTGCGGCTGCGCTTTTTCCTGGCTCGTGCGGGCTAACTCTTCGCGAATGGTTGCGAGGCGTAGTCCGCGCTCGTGCAGAATCTCAGCTGCAAAACATTTTTCTTCTCTTAGCAGACCCAAGAGCAAATGTTCAGTGCCAATATGCCGGTGCGAAAGTCGTTCCGCTTCTTCGGCGGCGTAGGCCAGCACGCGCTTGCACTCGTTGCTCAGCGGAAGATCGACCGAGGTCGACACCTTTTCGCGAATCGTGGTGTGGCCTTCGATCTGCTTGCGGATCGACTCAACCGAGGCATGCGAGCGCAGGAATCGATTGGTGAGGGCTTTATCTTCGCGCAGGAGCCCCAGCAGCAGGTGCTCGGTCTCAATGTAAGGAGACCCGAACTGGCTTGCTTCGTAACGCGCAAAGAAGATGACGCGCCTGGCTTTCTCCGTATAACGTTCAAACATAATGCCCTTCCCCCTTGAACTTGCACGATCGAGAAGAACTTGAATCCGCTCGACCTGCCCCCCAAATTCTTAATGACGTTAGGCCGTATCCTCATTATGCAATCAAACGGCCACCGAACCCAAGTACTCAAACGTTTTTATAATGTTACTGAAGGAACCTGTTCAAAAACCGTTTACTGCCGATTAAACCAATTTCCTGCACATTGTCTTACTAATCTTGCTCTGACCCATCTTAACTTTTAACCAATCTTGTCATCTTCACTTTACGCCGGCAATGATTCCGGCTTAATCTCTTCGACGCGCCCCCGCTCCAGCCGCAAAACCCGATGGCAGCGTCGCGCGAACGACAAGTTATGCGTTGCGATAAGAGAGGTGAGCTGGTGCTCGCGATGTAATCGCGCAATCAATTCGAAAACCGCTTCCGCGGTGTGCCCATCGAGATCCCCGGTAGGCTCATCGGCCAGCAACAACTTTGGACCGGTGATAAGCGCCCGCGCCAAAGCGACCCGCTGCTGCTCCCCGCCCGAAAGCTCGCCTGAGCGGTGATGCCCGCGTTGCTCGAGCCCGACCTCACGCAGCCAGCGTGAAGCTTCCGGCGCCGCCTCTGCCCAGGATCGTCCCCGGACCAGCAAAGGCATGGCCACGTTTTCTGCCGCCGTGAATTCCGGTAGCAGATAGTGGAACTGCCAGACGAAGCCCGCCTCGCGATTGCGAAACTCCGCTGCTGCGTCCGCCGACAAGGCATTCAGTTGCAATTGGGCGCAGTATACGTTACCCGCGGAAGCCTGATCAAGAGCGCTGAGGATGTGCAACAAGGTACTCTTGCCGGCTCCTGACTCGCCGACAATTGCAAGCATCTCGCCGCGCTTCACCTCGAACGACAGATTTTCAAAGAGCACCAGGTCCGATTCGCCGGACCGGAAAACCTTCTTTAATCCTTGAACCCGGAGCAGCGCGTCTTGTTCCGTCATCTGTTCCGCTACCTGTTCGATTAGATGCACGCCGGCGCCGCTTCGGTACATCCCGCGCCTTCCTTAATTGGATGAGGCGGGAACAGTAGAACCCGCCATCTTCTCACAGCAAGGCCCATGGTCGGCTATGGCCCGTTCGAACCATATTGGAGCCTGAATCGAAAATATCTGTTGAAAACGATACTCCGGGGCAGTGCCTTGCGATGTGACCGCCACACGAGTCAGAGTTGGGAGCAGGGCAATTTCTTAGACCTCGACCCCGGCTTCTGCGCCCGCCAGAGCGTGCAGGGACTCGCCATAAGGCGCGCGGGCGATGCCGCGCTCGGTGATGATCGCGGTTACATACTTCGCCGGAGTTACATCGAAGGCGGGATTTTCGATGGACACGCCGTCGGGCGTCATCTGTTTTCCGGCGATGTGCGTGACTTCTCTGGCATTACGCTGTTCGATGGGGATCTTGCTGCCGTCGGGGCAAGCGAAGTCGATGGTCGAGATCGGTGCCGCTACGTAGAACGGAATACCGTTTTCTTTCGCGAGAACTGCGACGGTGTAGGTTCCGATTTTGTTGGCGACGTCGCCGTTGGCCGCAACTCGGTCGGCTCCGACCACGATCGCTCCAATTTTTCCCTGCTTCATCATCGCGCCGGCCATGTTGTCGGAAATAACTGTCGTCGGGATACCATCTTTCATCAGTTCCCAGGCGGTCAGGCGGGAGCCTTGCAGGAAGGGACGGGTTTCATCGGCATAGACGTGAATTTTTTTCCCCTGCTCGACCGCCGCGCGAATCACGCCCAACGCAGTGCCGTATCCGGCCGTGGCCAGAGCGCCGGCATTGCAGTGCGTAAGAACTCCGCCTGCGCTCGGCATCAGCGTGGCGCCGTGGCGCCCCATGGCCTGGTTGGCGGCGATGTCTTCGGCGTGCATGCGTTGGGATTCTTCGATGAGGTCCTGCTTGATCTGCGCAATGGGACGAATGCGCAGTCGCTCGAATTTTTCCTGCATGCGGCGGATGGCCCAGAAAAGATTGACGGCGGTTGGACGAGTCTTGCCAATCAGGTCGCACGCCTGATCGAGGTCGCGTTTTAAGTCGCCTGTGGATTCGGCTTTGGAATTCTTGGCGGCTAATGCAATCCCCATGGCAGCAGCTACGCCGATGGCAGGGGCTCCGCGCACCACCATGGTGCGAATGACATCCGCGACCTGCTCGTGCGTCTGGCAGACTACGTAGGTTTCTTCTGTGGGCAGCTTCGTCTGGTCGATGAAGCGTACGCCTTGGTCAGTCCATTCTAGAGTTTGAATCATGAGTTCGTCGTTGGTCCCTTCGCTTCGCTCAGGGCAGGCTAAAAACAGTCGTTGGTCGTCGGCCAGGTCTACACTTTATGTGCAGCACACCGGTTTCTTGGAGCATTCGTCACTGCCGGCCTTCCGCAAACTTCGCAGCTGGCTGCGACTGCAAAAATAACAGGCGAAGTATCATCCATTTGCATAACGTGCTCGGTGCGGACATCGCGGGTCGTGAAGATGGAAATGAAAGGAGCCGGGGCGGCAGCCTTTTCTACGCTTGGCCTTCCCTTTGCCTCCTCGCGCTCGACGAGGCAAATGGCACCTACAATCTCAAATCCGAATTCACGCGCAGCTTCGATCGCCTGCACTGTGGAGGAGCCGGTCGTGCAGACATCATCGACGATCACTACACGGGCACCCTTCTCGCGAAAGCCCTCGATACGCTGGCCGGTCCCATGCTGTTTTTCGGCTTTGCGCACGAGAAACCCGTTCAGCTCGCCGCTTACAACCGAGACGGCCGTCACGATTGGGTCGGCGCCCATGGTGAGCCCGCCGATCGCTTGCGGCTTCCATCCCTGCTTTCGTATCTCGCCGAAAAATACCTCGCCGGTCAGGCGCGAGCCCTTGGCGTCAAGAGTCGTGGTGCGGCAGTCGATGTAATAGTCGCTGGTGCCGCCCGAAGAAAGCTTGAACTCGCCCAGCCGGAAAGACTTGGAAGCGAGCAGGCGCAGCAGATCCTGGCGGGGAGAATGCATGAAATCTTACGATACCACTCTACGATAACATGGAGAATCGGGTTTCTGCCGCCTCAAACTCGTGTTCTGATCTACAGCCAGCGCGGCCGTGGAAGAGCGGCCCTTCCAGGGCCGCGTCAAATCCCACAGAAGCTCGCGGGCTTCAAGCCCCTGAGGTCGTTTTCTGGTAGTTCTATTAAGAAGGCCGCAACGCGGGCTAAAGCCCGATTAATTTCTGGGGGCTTACGCGGCGCTGAAGCGCCGCTCTTCCACGGTGCCGCACGAGTTCGTCTCCCAGGCGGTCTGCCCGCCTCACACCCGGCGGACATGGTAACCTGAATATTCTTCACCATGACGTCTCGAGGTACGAAATTGCAGAGTGCGCGAAAGCTTTTCTTCTTCCTGCTTGCTGGTTTTCTTCTGACAAACTTGAGCGGTTCCGGGCTGGTTTCGACGGCGTTCGCCGAGGGCACGCGCACCTGGGAACAATCCAAATTTGACGACCTGACTAAAGGCACGGCCACGGGCGTAGCGATTCGCAGCGCGGGCGGCCTCGATCTTGCGCCCACGTTCAAGAGTCTGTATGCCACGCCTTCCACCTACATCTGGGCGATTGCCGCAGACGACGCTGGCAACGTCTATGTGGCCACGGGAGCGCCCGCGCGCGTGTATCGCATCACGCCCGACGGCAAGGCAACAATCATTTTCGAACCCAAAGAACTTCAGGTGCAGGCGCTGCGAACCGGTCCCGGAGGCGCGATCTACGCGGCCACCGCTCCCGACGGCAAGGTCTACAAGCTCGAACACAAGCCGGGCGGCAAGGGACAGCCGGCGAAAAATGATCCTCCGCAGGATGCGGCTTCTGAGAAGGACAAAGAGAAAGATACAGCCAAGCCCACAGCCGATCCTTCGTGGAGTTCGTCAGTTTATTTTGAGCCGGGTACGAAATATATCTGGGATCTGGCCTTGGACAAGCCCGGCAATCTCTATGTCGCGACCGGCGACCACGGAGAAATTTATCGCGTTACACCAAAGGGCGAGCACTCCGTTTTTTTCAAGAGCGATGAAACTCACATTCGCGTTTTGACCTTCGATGCACAGGAAAATCTGATTGCTGGCTCGGACGGCAGTGGACTTATTTATCGCATTTCTCCCGCGGGCGAAGGGTTCGTGCTTTACAGCGCACCCAAGAAAGAAATCACGGCGTTGGCGCTTGATCCTTCGGGAAACATCTACGCTGCGGCAGTCGGTGAAAAGCGCAGTGGTGCGACGAGTTCATCCAGCCTGGCCGCGGCTCTTCTTCTGGGTGCAAGCACGCCGGCAACGACTACGACAACCACGGCTCCGGGTATCTCGATCACGCCCGCGCCTACCGCACCTCAGGCGGCTGGGGCGTTTCCGTTCCCTGGCGGCGGATCCAGCGGCGGTTCGGATGTGTACCGCATCGCGCCCGATGGTTCGCCGGTAAAAGTGTGGGGCTCGCGCGAAGATATTGTGTATGCCCTGGCCTTCGATTCTCAGGGACGCTTGTTGGCCGGCACGGGCAATCGCGGACACATTTTCGCGATCACCGGGCTCGATGAGTTTTCCGACCTGCTAAAAGCGCCGGCTTCGCAAGTCACTGCGTTTGCGAGAGCTCCCGGTGGCGGCTTATATGCCGCGACCAGCAATCTGGGAAAAGTCTTTGTGCTGGGACCGCAGCCCCAGGCCGAAGGCAACTACCAGAGCGATGTATTTGACGCCAAGATTTTTTCCCGCTGGGGACGCGCCGAGTTTCGCGGTGCCGGCAACGTGGAGATTTATGCGCGCAGCGGCAACGTGGATAATCCCGACCGCAACTGGAGCCCGTGGAAGAAGATCGATTTGACGAAGGACTCAGAAACCGGAATTCCGTCGGCGCGCTACGCCCAGTGGAAAGCAGTGCTGCACGCGGGAACGGCCGCGCCCAGCGTGGACAGCGTTGCGCTGAATTACCTACCCAAAAACGCTGCTCCTGAGATCGACGACGTGACCGTTCAGGCCGGCGTTAAGTATCAGCCGATGCCGAGAGTGTCGGGCCTGGGTAGTTCGGATTCCAGCGGGTCTTCGGCGACGCGTTTCGAAGCGGTAACTCCCAGTTCGCACGATCGCGATTCGATTGGGGTGAAATGGACTGCGCACGATGAGAACGACGATCAACTCGTCTACTCGGTTTACTACCGCGGCGACGGTGAGACGCGGTGGCTGCTGCTCAAAGACAATCTTTCGGACAAGGCATACTCGTTCGATGCCAGCCTGCTGCCGGATGGCGGGTACACGGTGAAAGTAATTGCCTCGGATGCGCCATCGCATTCGCCCGGCGAAGCGCTGACGGCGTCTAAGGAGAGCCGCAGGTTTGAAGTGGATACGACGCCGCCGCGCATTGAGAACCTGGCAGCGTCGATAGAGGGTGGGCAGTTGCATGTGACATTTCGTGCGGTCGATGGATTTTCTTCCATCAAGCGCGCGGAATTCTCGGTGGACGCAGGCGAATGGAAGTACGCGGAGCCGGTCGGACAACTCTCAGACTCAAAGACCGAGAGCTACGATTTCAAGGTCATTCCTGAAGCCGCGAAAGATGGCGGAGCTTCTTCGGAGCATGTTGTGGTTGTTCGAGTCTATGACCGGTACGAGAACATGGGCGCAGCCAAGACTTTAATTCGCGGCAAGTGAGTTTAAAGGGTGGAAGCACTTCCGGCGTCTGCGTGATCTTCCGCAATTTGATCTTCTGAAAAACGATCTTCGGCAACGCTCCTCATCGCGCTGAGCTCCCCGGCGCGCCGCAGTTCTGGAAACTTCCATGCCCAGAGCGCAATCACAACCAGCGTTCCGACTCCCCCTAGCAACACGGCAGGGACCGTGCCAAACCAATTCGCCGTCAGTCCTGATTCGAACTGTCCCAGTTCATTGGATGCTCCGATAAAAACCATATCCACGGCCATGACGCGGCCTCGCATTTCATCGGGGGTGCGCAACTGTACCAGCGTCGCCCGAATGATTACGCTGACCATGTCGGCCGCACCAAGGCAAATGAGCGATAGCATCGAGAGCACCAGGCTGGTCGAGACACCAAAAAGAATGGTGAAGATTCCGAAGCCTGCCACCGACCAAAGCAGAGTCGGCCCCGCGCGCCCGCGCAGCGGGCGATGCGCCAGCGCCATGGCCATCACGGCAGCGCCTACGCCGGGTGAAGTGCGAAGCAATCCCAGTCCCCACGGCCCAGTGTGCAGAATCTCGCGCGCATAAACCGGAAGCAGCGCCACCGCTCCGCCTAACAGCACGGCAAAAAGATCGAGCGAGATCGCACCTAGAATCAGCTTCTCGCGCCAGATGAAATGCAATCCGGCGAGGATTGTCTTCAGCGTTGTGGGTTCGCGCCGCCGCGCCTGCGGACGGGTCTTAATACGGAAAGTCGAAACCAGAGCACCCACAGCGGTCAGCATGGCCGCAGCGTAAACCGCAGACGGCCCATGGAACGCCGCGTAAAGAATTCCGCCAAGCGATGGTCCAAGAATTGTTGCGGCTTGGAATGTGGTCGCGTTCCACGCCACAGCGTTGGCGAAGTGTTCATCGGGGACAAGTTGCGGAAGGATTGAGCGGCTTGCTGTTCCGTTGAACGAACGCACTACGCCCAGCAGGATGAGCACGGCATAAATCGGCTGAACCGAATGCGTGGCACGCTGCGCGAGCATCATCAAGAGTCCCGAGCAGAGCGCGTAGCCGGCGTAGCACGCCCCTAGCACCTTGCGCCGGTCGAATCGGTCGGAGGCGTGTCCGGAAACCAGAAACAGCAAGATCCCGGGAAGAAACTGCGCCAACCCGACCAACCCCAGATCGAGAGCGCGCTTGGTGATGTCGTAAACCTGCCATCCCACGGCAACCGCCTGCATTTCGACGGCAGCCACAATGAGGAAGCGCGCAACCTGAAACAGCACGAAGCCCGGATGCGTGAAGGCGATGCGTCCAGCTCTGGAGTCGGAGATGGGCATTGATGTTCTAATGTGCCACAGAAACGAGTCTCCGCACAGGACCATTCCGCATGTGGGGACAGCCTCCAGGGTTGTCCAGGCGAGCGAAGCCCGAGAGCCTGTTCTGCCGTTGCAGTTGGGGACAAGTCGGGTAAACTTGGAATATGGCTGAGCTAGAAGTGACTAAAGGCGTTGTCCAGAAACTCCAAACTATAAGAATTGCCGCGCAATACGAATTTCCGACGGCTGCTATCGATGGCATGCTCGCAGAAATCGAGGCTGGATACGGAACCACTGAACCCGGCCCCGAATCCCCGAAGATCGATCCGTGCAAGGACTAAGAACTGTTGGATGGGCCGCATGCGTGGTCTATTCAACCATCCCAGCGTTTTGGCTCCTGATCCATCCGCTGGCACCGTTTTGGCGTTCGCTCCGGCGATCCCCGTACCGAATTCTCCTTCCCGTCTGGATGGGAATGTGGGCTCTCGTGGCCGCCATCACGGCGCCCTGGCGCGGGGTCACGCTCTATGAAAATAGATGGATGTGGATTCCCGCCGGAATTCTGTTCTGCGGCGGCCTTGTGCTTTATAAACTTTCTCGCGCCGACTTCAGCCTGAGCCAGCTTGGCGGATTGCCCGAAGTCCTGCCTAACCACGGCCATCAACGCCTCGTGATCACGGGCATTCGTGCCCGCGTCCGCCACCCCGTCTACTTGGGACATCTCTTCGAGATGCTGGCTTGGAGCCTGGGCACCGGCCTGGCTGTCTGCTGGGCGCTGACAGCTTTTGCGGTAGCTACGGGGTTTGTGATGATTCGCCTGGAGGAGGCGGAACTCGAAAAGAGATTTGGCGAGGAGTATGTTGCGTATCGAAACCGGGTTCCTGCTGTTCTGCCGAACTTCTTTCCATAATTCAGGCTGTCGTGAAAAAGATGCGAGCGCTGTTCCTAGCTGTCACCGTCCCCATCTTCTGACCACTCTGCATCGTAATCGTGGCAACGCCACGCTGGGCGCTGCACAGGAATGGGCACGCGGAGGAATGCGCTCATGTAGGCGATGGGACGGTCCAACTCCTGGAAGTTCACATCGAGCGACTGGCAGTTGGGACAGCGCGGCCGCCGCCATGACTACCATTTTGGTATCTTTCCGTTTCCCGGATTAAACGCACCTTGGATTTTTCCGCACGGCCTTTTTTGAACACCCTCATGCTTCCCATGACTCTAAACTTCGGGTGGGTGATAAATCATGTTGCTGCCAGAACAACCCTATCCCGTGTTAAAGGAACCGCATCCCGTAGTCATGGAAAATGCCGCCGACGGTGGTCCATCGCCTCAAGCCATACGAACCACCGAGATGGCTAATCTTATGAAGCGACCGAAGGTTCTCCTGGTCGATAACGATGAGAACGACCGTTTACTGACGCGAAGGTCTCTGGAAACACAAAACTGCGAGGTGGTTTTAGCGACTTCCGTTACCGATGCCCTTAGGCAGATCGCCGCGCAGCGCTTCGACGTTCTTATCACCGATCTTCACATGCCAGATCCCGGTGACGGTTTTGCCGTGGTAACCGCGATGCGGCACAGCCAACCCAACGCGTTGACCCTGGTGGTTAGTGATTTTCCCGACGTGCAAAAGGCGATGAACGCCATTCTTCTGCAGGCCGACGAAGTTCTGGTGAAGCCCTTCGATGCCACGCGGCTTCCCCGGCTCATGGACAAAGGGAAGCTAACGTCGCTGCCTTCTCCGCGTCCAGCCAAGGAAGGCGCCGCCGCCATTCTGGATCGCGACGCCGCCATCTTGATCGAACGTTGGCTGGAACGGGTGAAAGGAGTGGAAGCATTGGCCGCCCTCCCGATTTCAGCGGAAGAACGCAGCGCATATCTTCCAGCAATGATCAAAAGCATCACGGCGCGGCTGCGCGGCACCCGCGATATAGAAGCGATTGACAGTGCCAGCCCCGCGGCTGTAGCGCACGGACAAAGCCGCTATCGCCAAGGCTACACCGCGCCCCTGATCGTGCAGGAATCGCGACTGCTGCAGGTTAGCATCTTCGAGACCATCCAACGTAACCTTTCCACCGTGGATTTCACCTCGGTACTGCCCGACATCATGATCATTGCGGACGAGGTGGACTCTGAGTTGAAACAAGCCATCGGCAGCTTTTTGGCGGCGCAGCCGGAGGGAGCATCCGAAGCCTCTGCCTGAGATTGCGGTGGAGTCGCTTTGCTGCCGATCGCTTTCTTAGGTATGGGATTCGGTCCCGCCGTCGTCGGCCCACTCCGCATCACACGCATGACAACGCCAAGCCGGCCGTTGCACGGGCATAGGCAAGCGGAGGAATGCGCTCATGTAGGCGATGGGACGGTCTAACTCCTGGAAGTTCACATCGAGCGACTGGCAGTTGGGACACCGCGGCTGTTCGTAGAGTCCGATGCCCTGCACATAGAGGCCTTCGAGAATCGGCTCGTCCAGAAGCTTCTGTGCGTTCGCTGCATCGGCGGCGTGGACGTTGAGTTTGATGCCGCCGATGAAGTTTGAAATGAACCAATCGAGCCGGACGAGGTTGTCGTCGGCTAGAAAACATTCGATGCCGGATGACTCCAGACTGCCTTTCGCGAGCAGCGCTTCCGGCAAATCGCGAAACTGCCGGATCGTCACTAGCTCTCGCATTTCGATTTCCTGCCGCGGCTGCTTCGCAAGATCGTCGGCATATTCGAGATGCCGGTGGTCCATTTCATCTTCGAGCGCGTCCCAGGCTAGCTCGGTCAGAGACTCTGCGCTCTGGGCGAGCATTTGCAACTCTCCGTCGGTCATGCCGGCGTAGTTCGCCGCGAGGCGGCGTCGCTCGCGCTGTTCGTCCAGGTAGGATTCGTCCAGATAGGGCACTGGGCAAGGATACTGCGATTGACCGCAGTCGGCCAACTGAACATTTTAGGGATGGGGTTCGCTGCCACCGTCGGCTTCACCATCTTCCCACTCGGCGCGGCATGAATGGCATCGCCACGCGCGGCGATGGAAGGGAACTGGCACGAGTATGAGGCTGGCGTAAGCCGCGGGATCCAATTCCTGAAAATTTACGTCGAGAGACTGACAGTTCGGGCAGCGCGGCTGCTCGTACTCCCCAACTCCTGGTACATCGAAATTGTCCGGAATTGGCTGATCGAGGATGCTATTCGCGGCCTCAACATTTTCCGGATCGACGTTCAATTTAATTCCGCCCATCAAGTTCGACCAGAACCAGTCCAGACGCACGATGTTTTCATCCGTCAGAACGGCGTCAATCCCTGCCGACTCGAGGCTTCCTTTGGCCAATAATGCTTCGGGCAAGTCTCTGAACTGGCGAATCGTCACCAGATTCCGCAGTTCGAATTCGCCATCGAGCGACGAAGGCTCGGACATCGGCTTTGGTGGAGGCGGGTCGCCGGGCATGACCGGCGACTCTTTCCGGGCGATGATAGGAGCGTCCTCCGTGAGGTCGACGCCGAGACCTCTGCGCGCAATCTCCGCTTTCAAGGCCTCTCGCGCCAGATCGGTGAGTTCATAGGCTTGCGTGGCGACCTTCTCCAACTCACCGTCCATCTGGCCGGAATAGAAATCGATGAGTCGCTGTCTCTCCCGTTCGGGATCAATTCTCGCCATGGCGCGACATCATACGTCAGAGGGGTGGTTTACAGGTAAAAGAAATTCGTCTTACGAAACGCTCTCAGCGCATTCTGAATCCGAACGTGAGTGCGTGCGAACGATGAGCAGGCCAACCATAGCCGCGCTGACCAGCATGACTACTCTTATGTAGAGGCCGGTGTGAAAAACCTGGTCGCCGGCCGCGGTCCGTAGAAGGCCTGAGCCCGCGCTGATGGTGCAGAATGCGAAATAGATCTTCTCCATCCATCCGCGGGAAATTATCAGGAGCCACAAAAGAATGGACGAGACTATGGCAAAGATTCCGCAAAGAATCCATGTGCCAGGGCGCACCGCGGACCTTATCCAGACGCCGGCAGCGGGAGTGGTTGCGACCATCTGCCGCACCGCAATAAGGAGGAACACGAGGGAGTGAGCGAGCGCGACTATCGCGCGCTTGCGGTTCGTAAGAATGGAGAATCCATCCATGCTGAGGATACTGTAGCGAATTAACGGGCTTGAGGCTGTGACGTACATCACGCGAGGGCGTCAGACCTCGGGGGCAACGCCCGCTTCACAAGGCAGGAGCGTAACGCAGCGCCGAAGGGCTGCTCCACCCTCGCTCCGCTCCACCCTCGCTCCGCTCCACCCTCAGTTCGGGCTGTGGGATACGGGCTTCTCCTGCAACAGCAGTGCCGTGGCCTGCACCCGCCGGTCAGAGTGGAACCAGCGTTGCACTACATTGCCGCACAGGAAGTTGGCCAGTGACAGCAGGCTCATTCCCTGATGGTGAACCATCCAGGATTGGACTAGCTCGTAGCTGGCACCGAAGAACCGGCGGTGAGAATAGTCGGCGGCCTCATAGAATCCGTAAGGACCGAACCATCCCTGGGTTTGCATGCGATGCAGATTGCTCAGTGCGCCCTTGGGATCTACGCTCAGAGCTAGAACAGTAGAATACGGAGAAACGATCAGGGGCTCCGATCCGTTCTTTCGAAGCGCGAGGCTGGGCACGCCGAACGCCTCGTAGTGGTAATCTCCTGCTTCGTTGCGCTTCGCACACGCCGATTCGGAGATGCCCCAGAGAATATGTTTCTGAGTGGCGTAGGCCTGTTGCGAGCGCACAGCCGCCACGCTTGCGCGGTCGAGCAATGTGTTGGGATAGGTACGCATCCAAATCGAAGGCATTAAGTATTCGAACATGGTGCCGGTCCAGGAGAGCAGGACCGGGCGTCCGTGATCGCTCGTGTAAGGACGGTCGAGGCGGAACCAGCAATCTTGCGGGATGTCTTCTTTGGCGATTGCAATGAAGACCGCGGTGCGCGGTTCGGTGGCCAGCAAGTTGTAGCAATAGGGTTGGAGTTCTTCGGAGCCCGCGTCGAAACCGACAGACAAAAGCAGGCGCTGTTTATCGAGCAGGAAACCGAAATCCATGGCGTTCGCAAGATCGCGGGCTTGTTCGCTGATTTGCCGCAGATCGTCGATGAGCCGGAGCGCATTTTGCCGCGCTTGCGCTAGCAGAGGCTTGAGACCTTCGCCGCTGGATGCGTCACCATTTCGAGCTGATTGCAGCGTGTTATCGAGACGTGCTTCAAGTTCTGAAATAAAATCTGGCAGTTGCTGCAGGGGGACTTTGTCTGCGGGGTTCGCAGCGTCTGCCAATTGCTTTTGCAGTAGCTCGAACTCCGGAAGCATCCAGGGCAAATAGCCCCGCACTACTTCGCGGATTTTCTGGACTCTTAGGTGCGTTTGCTCGCGGAACCACGCAATATCCGAATCGTCGGCAGGCTTCGCGCCAGGCTTCTTGTCGTCCAGAACTTCTTCGGAAAAATTCAACACCGACGTCAGCCATTCTTTACCTTCGAACTCTTCTTCGCAGCGCGAGAGTACGCTCTTCGGCAGCGCGTGCAACTTGGCGAGAACCTGAAGATGGTCGAGCAAGCCCCCGGCTAGCGCCCTCGAAACCAGCGGTCGGCGCAGGTGATCGAGACATCCCTGCTGCAACGTCCAGAGAGAAGCGACTAGATTGCCGCTGTCGACTGAAGAAACAAAAAACGGAGGCTTGGCTTCGAGAGTGCGCGTCTCGTACCAATTCAACAGGTGGCCGCGATACTTGCGAAGGAGGGTTATCGTATCAAGACTCTTTTGCGTGAGTTCTGCTACCTCTGGAACCGTGAGATAGCCGAACTCGTTTGCAACCTGCCTTGCATTCAGAAGAAGGCCGACGTTTGTCGGAGAAACGCTGGCCGCGACTTTTCGCGGACACTCCTCGATATTGTCGGGCACGAGCCAGTTGTGCTCCTGATTGGAAAACTCCGCGAAATAGCGCCAGGTATGCAAAGCAGTCTTGCGCAGAAGCGTGACATCGCTACGCTGGAGTTCCGGCGCCGCTTCCAGCGGAGAAGCGTCTAGCCAGTCCACCATGAACTTGCTGCACGCCCACAGCCCAAGAATGGGAGCGGCAGCCAGCAACGATTCGGGGCGTACCCACCAAATCAACAAACCCAGCCCAATGGCGAGAAAAGGCATCCAGTCGATAAAGCGATCGACGGGAGTGCGGCCTTCTCCCAGCTCCGCTTGCGCGGCGGTTTCCCACTCGAGCATGCGCTCGTGCGTGATCCGCCGCACCAGCGTGCGCACAACGGCGTCAAGCGACAACAACGTCTGGTGAGCCAGCAGGGTCAGCGTAAGCAGGACCGTGAAGTTGGCGGAAAACAGATTGCTTAGAGCGTCGCCAGCCATTCGTAGCTGGCGTGCTGCGACGGCGCGAACTATTCCAAAACCAAATTCTACCCATGCTGGAACAAACAGAATGCAGATTGCGGCGAGCGTCCACAGCACGGGATGGCCCATCACGAGCCATCCAAATAAAAGCAATACAAAGGTTGCTGGTTCGACGAGGCTGCGGCGCAGGTTGTCGAGGATCTTCCAGCGCGAAACCAGCGAGATAGGATTCGGAACTTTCGCACCCGATTCATCGGGCACGAGATCGGTCAACCATTCCACAATCTGCCAATCGCCGCGCAGCCAACGGTGTTTCCGACGGTTATAGGCGCTGAAGTGCGACGGATAGTCCTCGATCACCACAACATCTGTCGCAAGTCCGACGCGCGCATAAGCGCCTTCGATCAGATCGTGGCTCAGCAGGGCGTTGCGCGGGAAGCGGCGGTTCAGAACCCGGAACATGGTGTCAACTTCGTAGATGCCCTTGCCGGTAAAGCTGCCTTCTCCATACAGATCCTGATACACATCGGAAATCGCGCGTGTGTAGGGGTCGAGCCCGGTTTCGCCGGCGAAGATGGCTGCCAGGCGTGAGCGCGTGGTCGACCGCACACTGACCCCGACGCGGGGCTGCAAAATTCCGTATCCCGCGACCACGATATTCTTTAGCGGGTCGATGATCGCCTGATTTAGAGGATGCGCAAGCGCTCCCACGAGCCGATGCGCAGACCCGCGAGGCAGTTCAGTATCGGAGTCGAGCGTTATGACGAAGCGGACATCGGGGAGGATCGAGAGATCGCCGACCTTCACCGGGAAACTATCGTATTGCTGACGCAGCAGTTGATTGAGATCGAGGAGTTTGCCGCGCTTGCGCTCCCATCCCATCCATCCTCGCTCGCGCGGGTTGTAGACGCGGTGACGATGGAGCAGGAAGAACGAACCCATATTCTTGCCGGAATATCTTTCATTGAGTTCGCCGATTAATTTTTCGCACAATGCAATCAGCGAATTTTCTTCGGGAGCGGGATGAGGCGTATCCGGCAAATCCGAAACCAGCGCGAAGTGCATATTGCGATCGTGATTGCCGAGGAAGCGGACCTCCAGGTTTTCAACCAGCGTGTGCACTTGTTTTTCACTGAGCAGAAGCGTCGGAATCGCCACCAGGGTCACGCAATCGTTCGGGATACCTTTGGAGAAATCGAGCTTGGGCAGGGCTTCGACTTGCATCAGGTTGGTGGTCAGATAGTTCATCAACTGAACCGCCGCCTGGGAACTTGGCAATAACAAAATCAACATCGAAAGCAGCACGAGTACCAAAGAAGTCGTGGCTGCAGTCAGTATCCATAGAGTCCCAGAGATGATTGCGAGAGTCAGGACTGAGACCCCGAAGAGAAGGAATTCATCGGGATGCCTTCGCAGCCATGCCCGGAAACGTTCCCCGAAGGTTGGATGAAAACCCACTCGTTGGCAGAGAAGTTCGTATCCTTCGTTCAGCAAATAGAAGCCAATGTGGCTCTCTCGTAATCCGATGCGGGGGTCGCGGTATTTCCTTTCGTGAGCTTGCCGAGCCAGCGCGAGCGCTTCTTCTGCAACCTCTAACTCTGTTCGGTCGGAACGGAGAGCCACTCTCGCGACCCTTTCGCGATATACGTTTCTGGTTTCGACGTCGAGTGCGGCATAGACTCCAGCGGGGTCTTGACGCAGAATCGCATCGAACGGTACCAACTGTTCGAGAACGTCCGCCCAGGAAGCTTGCATCACACTTTCAAGGCTTCGAATGCAGGTGGTGACGCGTTTGTGCGGCTTATTCGGGGGATCTTTTATGAGAGCGCTGCCTCGAGTGGCAATCTCTTCCAGCAAGACCAGCTTCAGTGACGGTACGAGCGCGCCAATCTCATGAAATTGGAGAGGCGTAGTTTCCTCGAACGCGATGCAAAACTCGGCGAACTTGGTTTCGCTGAACGTAAAGTCAGTCTCATCGAAAAAACCCTGAGAAATCGCCAGAACTCTTGGGATGATCTCGCCGTTGCTGGTGACGTGGGGAAGGTCTGTCAGCGGACCGAGTTCGCTGGCCGCGCTGCGTGTTCCCGAACGAAGCAGTTGCGCATTGTCACGGAGCCAAAGCAAATCTTCGGAATCGGGAGCCTTGGCAAAGGCCGCATCCACGTTCTTGAATATTGCGTCGAAAGTTTGTGCCAGCTTTCGACAGCGATGCGAGAACGTGTCCGACGAGGTTCCGGGCATCCAACCCAGACTGGAGGCGAGTTTTGTCGCGGCACTGTTTATCGGCCGAACCTCTGCCCCAGCGTCGGCAGAAGAAAGCGCTTGCTCTTCTTCTCCCATGACGCCGAGGGTCTGAGTTTTGGGAACCATGTTTTACTTTCGTCCTACCGTGAAAAACTTGTCTTTCGATGCTTACTTCATCATCTGTAGCTTGCCGCCTGCAGTTCGAACATTTCCGCATAGCGGCCGCCGAGATTCGTCAGTGCATCGTGGTTTCCTTCTTCTGCGATGCGTCCATTTTCGAGCACGACGATTCTATCCGCCATCCGTACCGTGGAGAACCGGTGGGAAATGAACAAGGCCATTTTCCCCGTAGTTAATTCGGCAAAGCGCTGAAAGACTTCATACTCGCTGCGCGCGTCGAGCGCCGACGTGGGCTCATCGAGGATCAGAACCTGCGCGTCTCGCAAGTAAGCGCGAGCCAGCGCAATCTTCTGCCATTCGCCGCCCGAGAGGTCGACTCCGCCATCGAAGCGCCGGCCCAGCATCTGCTCGTATCCGGAGGGAAGTTTTGCCACCACGTCTTCCGCCATGCTTTTCTGCGCGGACTGCTCGACCAGCGGCAGGTTATCAATCTGCTCAATTTTGCCAACAGCAATGTTTTCCCGGGCGGTCATTTCGTAACGCATGAAGTCCTGGAAGATGACGCCAATTTCGCGATACAGGTCTTCAAGGTTGTATTCGCGCAGGTCCACGCCGTCGAGCAACACTTGGCCTTCGACCGGATCGTAGAGGCGAGTCAGGAGCTTGACGATCGTGGTCTTGCCTTCGCCGTTTTCGCCGATCAGGGCTATTCGCTCGCCGGGGTGCAGATGAAAATTCAATCCGTTCAGGATGAGGCGCGAACTTCCCGGATAGCGGAAGGAAACATTGCGAAATTCGAATCCGCGCCGGATGGGACGCGGCGCCAGCAAAGCATTGGGCTTCGACTGGATCGTTGGGCGCATCTCGAAAAATGCGATGAGGTCGGTCAGGAACAATGCCTGATCGGCAATGGTCGAGAGCGTCGAAAAAGTCTGCTGCAGATTCGAGCTGGCTTCTCGAATGGCGTTCGCCAAAAGAGTGAGCGTGCCGAAACTGAAAACGCCCGTGACCGTCCTCCACACCGCGAATACGTAGGCGGTGTAGTATCCGGCGGTGCCGATTGCGGTGAGGAATCCGCCGGCAACCACTTTGCGGCGCGCCAGCGCGATGTCTTCTTCGTAAACCTGAGTCGAAAGGCCTTTGAACCTGCCAGTGAGAAAATCTTTCAGGCCAAACAGCTTTAATTCCTTCGCTGCCTCTTTGCTGCCGCCGAGAATGCGAAGGTAGTCAAGCTGTCGACGGATGGGTGTCTGGCGAAAATTCTTGGCGTATCCCAGAAATGCAAAATGAGTCTCACCCACGAACGCCGGAATCACTCCCACCACTAAGAGGAGTAAAAGCCAGGGTGAAAACACCATGATTGAGATCGACAGCGTGATCGTCGTGATCACCTGCTGGATGAGGCGTCCGATGGCCTGGATCATGTATAGCCGGTCCGTGGCTTGTACGCGAGCTCGCTCCAGCCGGTCATAGAAGGCGGGATCTTCGTAGGCCATCAGATCCAGGCTGGCGGCGTGCTCCATCACGCGGACGCTGACGTGGTGCGTGTATTTGCCCGCGAGCAGGGCATCGAGATAGTCGATCACGCGGCCGAGCGCTCCGGCGGCGACAGCGAGGCCAAACTCCACGGCAACGAGCCACCACAACCTCGGTTGGATGGGCTGATGAGTGGTGAGAATGTGGAAGATGGTGTCGATGATGAGCTTCGAAACCCAGAACAACGCGGGCGGCAGGAGAGCAGCGATGACCCGGGATACAAGCCCGAGCACCACGACGGTGGGTCCGGACTCCCACACAAAACGCAGAACTGCGGGGACATTGCGAAGAGCTGAGAATCGCTCCCGCCATCCGCCCCGGAACTCAGGTTCTCCACTCATGACTGAATCAGCATGGACCCCGTTTGCCAGAGGGAGTTTCCTCCGGCATTCGAACGGCCCATGTGGCAGTCGAAGCGGCGGAGACTCCGAGTGTCTGCGAATCAATTCCTAGGCAAACCCAAATTCAGACAAACCAAGGTCAACTCATAGAGTAAACCTTCGATGAGAAAACTGCCCATCCGGTTGGCTCGGATGGGAAAACTCTTCGAGGAGAATACATTCGAAGAAGGCTGTTTACGTCCGGAATTTAGTACTTATGAAAGCCGGCTCGTTCCATCCCATGCTGGGCTTCTGGGGTCTTCATGAAAGTGTCCCAGACGAAGCCGGTTCGTAGATTTTCAGCCATCAACAAAGTGATTCCCGTGTCAATTCCGATCACATCGGTGGCGTACCAGTTCTTGAGAGGGTTGAATGCGTCCACAAATCCATACCTGCTCCAAGCCGATGGATAGCGGTTACGGATGTTTTTCAAGACACGCAGTGTGGCAGCGGGCAGGAACGGCAATGACCCGGCGGCGGCGCTTGGAACGACGCTGCCATCAATGGGCCCCATGGCGGGCGGGCCACCCCAGGCCACGTAGCCGTGCTCGGAGTCGGAAGCCGAAATTCCCCAGAGATCATCGCTGTAGTCCGGAAACTGCGGGGCTAGCTCCACGCAGAAACGCTTGTGGACTTCAGTGGCAGTCACGGAGTTCTGAAAATAGTCCGCATATTTGTCGCGCTTGCCGCGAAAATCGAACCAGGCCTGCGAAAACTGATGCACAAAGAGCGGGGCGAACGATCCGATATACCGCATGCCATCGTATTCAAATGTCAGGCGCTTCCATGCGTTCCAAACTTCCTGCTTCAGGGGGTAGGCCGACGATCCCATGCCCAGCAGATACATCATCATCAGCTCGCTGTAGTAATCCCAGCGCGAGGGCAGAAACCCGACTTCCGGCGTCCAGCCATGAGTCAGCAGAGAGGTATCCTCCGAGAGCCAGGTCCAATCGACGCGATTGAAGATCAGATTCGCGAGTTGAGTGACCCCGGGATTACGGAAATGTTCCCGGGCGGTGAGGATTCCGCACAGGAGAATCGCCGTATCCACCGAAGACACTTCGGAGTCGAACATGCGCTCGCCGGTTTCAGGGTTGGCGAAGTGGTAGAAGAAACCGCGGTGGTTGGGCAGCTTCTTCCACAGAAAGCGCAGCGTGGCGAAAACACGCTCAAGTGCGTCGGCGGTGGCGATGAAGCCGCGCTGCTCCCCGATGCAGAGCGCGGTAAGGCCGAAGCCGGTCGCGGCGATGCTGGCGGCGACTCCTTGCTTGTCAGTATGAACGTTGCATCGGTCCTTGACCATCCCGGTTTTCGAGTTGCCCTGCTCCCAGAAAAAAAGAAAACATGCCTTCTCCACTTCGTTCAGAAAGTCATCGTCTTCGGGCGATAGTGACTGTGCCACGGGTGCAGCAGGGTGCGGCGGAGTAGAGGTCTGCGCCTGCACGGGCGAAGTTCCCAGGAAGTCTGCAAACGGCAGGCAAAGACTCGTTCCTAGAACCTGACGCAGGAGTTGACGGCGCGAAATTAGATTATGTATGGGATCAGTCATTCGTTCGTGTTCATTGATCGTAACAAACTTGGAGGCGCAGTAACGATCATGGCAACGTTAAAAAAACTGACTCAACATCCCACCGATGTCAACAGCGAACGGACTGATAATTCTTATTTTTCTGTCTTTATGACAGGATCTAGGGATGCAGGTAAACTGTTGGCCGTTGCCGCCGGTCTGAAACGTTCGAGCCTACGACGGCATCTTAACCAGTTGCCGCTAATGTAATGACTCGCATTCACAAAATCGAGGGTTGGATCGCTCTGTTTGTCGTTCTGGTGCTCACCGCCATCGCCGTGGCGCTGATTGGCTGGCAGAGGCCGGTTACGCTGCGCGGGGCTGTTCTCGTCCAGGATTCTGACCCTCGAAAACAGTTGCCGATCGGCGGGGTTGCGATTTTCGCCGGCGATCTTGCGCCCTCCGGCACCACGACCGACTCCTCGGGGCTTTTCGAGCTTAAGCTGCGCAAACCCATTCGCCGAGGGCACCCTATTGTTCTGGACTTTCGCCACCCGCAATACCGTCCGCTCGAACTGGACGAATATGTCACCAACCAGCTTTATGTGGTCCATCTCGTCCCGATCTCCGTCGATCCGGCGCCGAAGAATCAACCGGAAGTGAAGGTGGCCAACATTCGCGTGAGATATACGGTAAAAGGCAAAACCGATCAGAATGTAGGAAGCGCGGTGAAGACTTTCGAGATTGAAAACAAGGGCAATGTTCTCTGCAAGGGCCAATCACCCTGCTCACCCGACGGAAAATGGAAGGCGGCTGTCGGCTCGGCTACGTTGGATGCTGGTGCAGGCAATCAGTTTCGCAATGCAAGAGCGTCGTGCATTGCCGGGCCTTGTCCCTTCACTAGAATTGAGGCTGACCATTTTTCGGAGGGCGGCCAGGTCATCACAGTCTCGGCACGCGACTGGTCCGACACCGCGACGTTTGTGTTGGAAGCCGAGGTCTTTCGCCCTATGGCGAGCCAAATGGAACGCTGGTCCTATCCAGTCATCCTCGGAGAGGGACTCTCATTCACGTTGCCTTCTGCTGCAGGAAGTGTGACGATTGAGGCGGACGTGGACGGGCAGACCATTATTTTCCCGATGGGGCCCTCGCTGTTCTTGAGTTGGGCCAGTTGCGATAGCGCCGTTAATCCCGATAGAGGGCGAGTTTACCGTTGCACGGCTAAGCCGGGGTATCGGTTTCAATAGTCGTGTTCGTAGGCTCCCTTTAACGCGGGATCACCACCCTCATCTGTCGCGCCAATCCACATACACGCGGACGCGTATGAGGTCGCCTCCTGGTTCGCACACGATTCCTGCTTCCCAACACTTGAATCAAACGTCTACTACCGGGTAAAGTGTTCATTCTCGTTTTCCGGATTCCGCAAGTCCCTTGACAAACAGGAGCCTGCTTGATGCGTCATGCGTTGACCGTGCTGGTTGCAGTGTTCTGCCTTAGTATCTTTTCCTCCTCCCAAACCGCCGACGAACTGATTGCCAAGAACATCCAGGCCCGGGGCGGGATGGAAAAGATGAAGGCCATCAAGACCCTCCGGATAACGGCCAAGTTTGAGGGCGGCGGCGGCTTCACCGCGTCCGTGGGTCAAGAAAATCAGCGGCCGAACCTGATCCGCGAGACTTTCATGCTACAGGGCATGACTGCGGTGCAGGCCTATGACGGAGCGGCCGGCTGGCAGATCCAGCCCTTTGGCGGAAAGAAAGACCCGGAGTTGATGGGCGAGGACGACGTGCGCGACCTGCTGCTGGACGCCGACTTCGACGGTCCTCTTGTGGATTATAAAGAGAAGGGCAGCACTGTCGAGTATATGGGCCACGATGTTGTGGATGGCGACGATGCGCTGCGGCTGAAGGTGACGCTGAAAAATGGCGACATCATTTACGTTTACCTCGATCCCGACACGTTTATCGAAATCCGCCGCGAAATCCAGCAGTTTATCCGCGGCTCGGTGCGCGACCGCGTGATGGTCTTCGGCTCTTACAAACCTGTGGCGGGAGTAATGTATCCCTTCTCGATCTCGCAGGGACCGAAGAACCATCCTGACGAGCAAACAACCACCATTCAGAAGATCGAGCCGAACGTCACTATTGATCCCGCGGACTTTAACCTGCCGGCGTCGCTGAAAACAGAGGAAAAGAAGTCCGGCATGGTCGGCGTTCACTAAGTTTCTAGAATGAAGACCACACTCAAAATCAAAAGTTCGCGCATGCGTCGCGCGGTGTTTGTTCTGGCGGCGGTGTCGTGGCTCAGCGCCTTTACCTGCGCACAAACAGCAGAGGAACTGGTCAGCAAGAACATCGAGGCCAAAGGCGGGATGGAGAAAATCAAGTCCGCCAAGACCCGGCGTATGAGCGGTCGAGTGAAGAATGCCAGAGGTCGTACAGTCGTTTTCACTCAAACAAATGCCCGTCCTGATTTTGTTCGTCAAACCGTCACCATACAAGGAATGACGGCGATCCAGGCGTACGACGGCGCGACAGGATGGCAGACCCAGCCGTTCCGTGGGCGCAAAGATCCCGAGTTGATGGGCGAGGATTCGGCGAAGGATTTGCTTCTCGCCTCCGATTTCGATGGTCCGCTCGTCGACTACGCGGAAAAAGGCAACAAGATCGAATACCTGGGCCATGACCTTGTGGATGGCGACGACGCCCTCCGGCTGAGGGTCACGCTGAAAAATGGCGACATTATTTATTACTATCTCGACCCCGATACTTACCTCGAAATCCGCAGGGAGATTCGGCAGTTCGTCCGCGGTTCTGTGCGAGAGCGCGTGGTGGACATCGGCTCTTACAAGCCGGTGAACGGAGTCATGTATCCCTTCTCGATTTCCGAGGGATCGAGAAATAATCCTGGCGCACAGACGACTACGATTGAAAAGATTGAAGTGAACATACCTATCTCAGATTCGGACTTCGCTCTGCCGGCGTCGCTCAGGACCGAGGAAAAGAAGTCCGGCATGGTCGGGGTTCACTGATTTGTTCACTGATATCGCAGAGATGAAGAAACCGACGAAAAATCGCTGACGTGGAAAAGGACTCGTAACTATGAAAGCATCTGCTCGCAATTCCTGGGGAGTGATGTTGTTAATCGCCGGAGCCGCGCTGTGCTCGCCCGGGCAGGCCGCGAACCAGGCTGCCTATCGCTTCGACTCGGCGACCGTTTCCGGCCTGCCTGCCCGCAACATCGGCTCGGCCACCATGAGCGGACGCATCGCCGCGCTGGACGCGGTGGAAGAAGATGGCCGCATCACTGTGTTCGTGGGCGCAGCCAGCGGCGGGGTTTGGAAATCGGTGAACGGTGGCACCACTTACAAGCCAGTGTTCGACCGTGAAGATGTGCAGTCGATTGGCGCGGTGGCGATCGATCCGTCGAATTCGAAAACGGTCTGGGTGGGGAGCGGCGAAGCGTGGACTCGTAACAGCGTTTCGGTGGGCGACGGCGTTTACAAGTCAACCGACGGCGGCGAGAACTGGACCAACATTGGTCTGAAAGACAGCGAGCACATTGCCAAGATTCTGGTGAATCCAGCCGACGGCAACGATGTGCTGGTCTGCGCCACCGGGCATCTGTGGGATGACAATGACGAACGAGGAGTCTTCCAGACCAGCGACGGCGGCAAGACCTGGAAGAAAGTTCTGGCGGGCGCAAACGGTTCGAGCGGCTGCGCCATGATCGCGCGCAGCAAGCAGGAACCGAAGACCATTTATGCCGCGATGTGGGATTTCCGGCGGCAAGGGTGGACGTTCCGCTCCGGAGGCCCGGGCAGCGGGCTGTTCAAATCCATTGACGGCGGCGCGACCTGGAATGAAATCAATGACAGCAACGCGAAAGGTCTGCCGGCGAAACCCTATGGCCGCATTGCAGTGCAAGTTGCGCCGTCGAAACCGCAGGTCATCTATGCAAACATCGAAGCGGAAAAGGGAAGAGGGCTTTACCGCTCCGACGATGCGGGCGCATCGTGGACCAAACTCGATGCCAGCAACTATATGGTTTGGCGTCCTTTTTATTTCGGCAACCTGATCGTTGATCCAAAAGATGAAAACAAAATTTTCAAACCCGACCTCATTTTGCTGTTGAGCAACGATGGTGGAAAGACCTTCAACGTGGTCTCCGGCGGAGCGCACGGCGACTTCCACGACGTGTGGATCAATCCCAAGAATCCGAATGTCGTGATTGCTGGCGACGATGGCGGCTTGTGGCGCAGCGAAGACGGCGGCAATCGCTGGAAGCACCAGATGAACCTGCCGGTTTCTCAGTTCTATCACGTGAGCACCGACAATGCCGACCCGTACCACGTCTACGGCGGCTTGCAGGACAACAGTTCCTGGGTGGGCGACTCCACATATCCGGGCGGCATTACCAACTCCCGATGGGAAAACATGTTCGGTGGTGATGGTTTTTGGATGTTCGAAGACACCTCAGATCCAGATTACCTTTACGCCGAGGCGCAGGGTGGCGAGATTGGACGCGTGAATCGCTACACGCACGAGACTCGCGACATCCATCCCTGGCCGAATTACAACGAGAAGAAGCTGCGCTTCAACTGGAACACTCCGATTCACATGAGTCCCAACGAGAAAGGGACGCTTTACATTGGGGCGCAGTACTTATTCCGCTCGCGCGATCACGGGCAGTCTTGGGACCGGATTTCTCCGGACCTGACGACCAACGATCCGGAAAAGCAGAAGCAGGAAGAGTCCGGCGGCGTCACGGTTGACAATTCCTCGGCCGAAATGCACACCACCATCTATTCAATTTCAGAGTCGCCGAAGAACGGTCAAATTATCTGGGTCGGGACTGACGATGGAAATGTGCAGGTCACGCGAGATGGCGCGAAGACTTGGACGAACGTGGTGGGCAATGTCAGCGGGCTGGGAAAAAATTCCTGGGTCTCAACCATTGAGGCCAGCCGCTTCGACGAAGGCACCGCCTATGCCACGTTCGACCGTCATACCTTCGGAGACATGAAGCCATACGTCTACAAGACCACGGACTACGGGCAGACGTGGACGGCGCTTCCAGCGCAGGAGGGCGGCGTGCGTGGCTACGCGCACGTAATCAAGGAAGACACGGTTAGCCGCAATGTACTTTTCCTGGGCACAGAATTCGGGCTATGGATTTCAGCGGACGGCGGCCAACGCTGGGCTCAATATAAGGGAACGGACTTTCCCGCAGTGGCGGTCGATGACCTTGTGATTCAGGCGCGGGAATCCGATCTTGTGCTGGCGACGCATGGCCGCGGCATCTGGGTCGTGGACGACATCTCACCGTTGCGCGCGCTCACCCCTGAAGTCATGACCAAAGAGGCAACGCTGCTTCCGGGTCGCGCTGCGATTCAATACTTCGACGTGGGCGGAGGTTGGTCCGAAGGCGATGAGACCTTCCGTGGACGCAATCGTCCGACGGACGCGCAGATCACCTACTACCAGAAAGGTCGGCACATCTTCGGCGATTTGAAGATCGAGATTTTCGATCAGGATGGCAAGTTGGTGGATACAGTTGCCGGCAGCAAACATCGCGGGCTGAATCGCGCCGGGTGGGGAATGCACGTGAGGCCGCCCGCAGTCGCGCCCGCAGCCTCGGCGCTGTTTGAAGCCGCGCAGGGACCGCGCGTGCTTCCCGGATCGTACACAGTCAAGCTCACCAAAGGGGATCAAACTTACACCGAGCAGTTGAACGTTGCAATCGACCCTCGCGCCAAGTATTCGATGGAAGAACGCAATGCGCAGTTCGATCTCTCGATGAAAGTCTACAAAGAGCTGGAGCACATGACCTACGGAGTAGAGGCGATCGAAGGAGTACGCGACGGGGCGAACGCGCGAGCGGCCAAGCTCGCGGCGAAAGATCCTCTGCGCGCGCAACTGCAGAAACTTGCCGCGGATTGCGACGCGCTCCGCTCCAAGATCGTGGCCACCAAAGAAGGCGGCATGATTACCGGTGAAGAGCGGATTCGCGAACTGTTGGGACAACTCTATGGCGCGGTGACGGGATACGACGGCAAGCCCACGGATTACCAGGTTGCACGGACGGAATCCCTCGGCCATGAACTGCAAGATGTGATCGATGATTTCCAGAAGCTGGCGCAGAAAGACCTTGCAGGAATCAACGCCAGTTTGAAGAAGAAGAAACTGGAAGCGATCACGGTGCCAGCCGAAGCGGACTGGCAGAAGAAGAAAGCGGAGTCAGCAGTCGCTTCTGGCGCGGGAATGCGCGCGGATGAAAACCAGATACGGGAGAAAGACTAGGAAACTTGTCGGCAGACCGGTCGACACGTTGAGTGCGCCAATCCCGGTTCGCCAATGTCAAAACAATGACAAATAACAAACGGCCCGCAGGTGCATTCCTGCGGGCCGTCCGGTGGTCTGTTTGGGATTGACCAAGAGGTGGTCACTCTACGTGGCCTCTCACGGCGACTCCCGGGTCAGGGCCTAAGCCCCAAGGATGCAAGCCTTCGCGCGACCGACGCGATGCTTTCATCCGTACTCACCGGCTAGTGTGCGGGCTGTAGCTCCCGGCGCGTCACAGCTTTGATCAGCGTCCGAAAGCCCCGCTTAGAGCAACCAGCTCTAAGTCTCAGCCACCTCACCTGGTCTTAGACTCCCACAACTACTGCCACTACAATCAGAACTTGTCATTCGACCACCTCCTTCCCGGTGTAATCGCAGATTATTACGAAATCCGCATGTGCGTCAACTGGCACGAAAGTGGGTGCCAGAAGAAGCAATATTCTGGCGCAAGCCCTTCACGCCTTCTGCACCGAATCTTTCGGCAACGCAGTTTTTTCAGGTGTCGTCTCGTCTTTGGCTTGCATCGCCGCTTTAAAGCCGCGGATGCCTTCGCCCATGCCTTTTCCGAGTTCAGGCAGCTTCTTGGGACCGAAGATCAGCAGTGCGATTCCGGCGATGATCAGTAAATGCATGGGTTGAAACAAGCCTTCGATCATTGGCGTTCCTCCAGTCAGGATTAATAAAAGTAATCAGCGGACATTAAAATAAGGCGCTGTGGCCTGGTTTGACGCACAGCGCCCGAAGCAAGATCACCGCATCGGCGCTCCGATCAAAAGCCGCGTTGCGCCGCGTCAGCCGCATTCGCCAGGTTATTCAATACATCGAAAAACTCGCTCGATTGGCCGGAGAAAAGATTCATGTCAGTCAGGAATTGGACCACGTTGGCCGCAATCCCAATAGGGTCCGTGGGGCGAATTACGGCGCACAGCGGAAGGGAGGGGTTGATGAATTGGCACGGAACCGGGAAAATCAGACTCGGTTGAATCGCCGGATTCAGTGGGGCGAAGAAATTGGGGAATGTCAGCCCACTTCTGCGGTCGGTAAACGGCGCCACCGGGGCCTGCACCCCGTTGCCGGCGAAATCAACCCACTCCAGGAAATGGGCTACTTCGTCTCCGCCGATGCTGACCACAATGCGCAGCACTTCGACGTTGTGCGCCTTCTGCGCCATCGCCGAATAGAGGCTGCTGCCGCCTTGTTCGATCGTGCCGAAATGAAACGCCGCGACATTGGCGATCGCCTGAATGTGATCGTTGCCTTTAAAATTAGGATTGGGTGTGCCGATGTAATCGGCATCGGTTCTGGGAATCGCGGTAACTCCGTTGAGAGTGATCGCTTGCGGAAAGGTAGCGCCGAGATCGGGATTTGCCTTGCTGCGGTAGCGAACGAACCAACTGGTGTCGACGTTCAGATTCATCAAGTTCGTGATGCGCAGCTTACCGGATGATCCTTTGGCTGTGCTTCCCGGCAACGTTGCGAACTTGCTGAGGTCGACGGCTTCCGCTCCCTTGGACTCGAGATAGGCATTGAGGAAGGTGGCATGGCTTACTTCATCCAGCGTGTTGCTGGTGATATATTGCGGGCCATCCCCATCGAGGTTCGATAGGGCTATCTGGTAAGGGTTCAGGTGTTCGTTCGGGTCCACTTCAATGGGAGGAAGATCGCCGATGCCACCTAGTTCTGCATACTGAATCCAAAGGTCTGACTCGATGAGTTCGGCCGCCGCGAGGAATTGAAGAATTGCGATATCTCCCTTGGTCGGCGCTCCTCCGCTGGTTTGCTGGGCGAATGCAGGTAGCCCGCTGCCCAGAATACCCGCTCCTACGGTTGCCACTGCGCCGGCGACCACGCTGTTCTTGAGGAATGAGCGCCGGTTGGCGCCGCGTTCCAGAAACTCCGTGAGTTGTTTCATAGCGTCCTCTCTTTTCTTTTTTCTTTTCGCCGTAGTCCATTGCTTGCATCGGATCACGGTGTAAATGGAGAGTAGAACGCCGCAGGTTCCGCTCGTGTCATAGAGCGGTCAAGGGTTTGTATTTTCTTGGAGACTTTGTCTCTTCTTGACGGGTGTCGCTGGCAACCCCAGGCATGCGTCCGCGTTCTTATTGGGATTCCGGCTCTTTATTTGATTGATAGATACAATCGGTGGAAAGCAAGAATCGGTGGGAAGCATCTGCGACACACACCGCCGTTCTGGTGGCGTGGACCTCGGATGCGCTATTCTCAAATGCGCTATTCTCAATAGGGAGAACGTGGAATGATTCGTTTCGCTGCGGCTGCGATTATTTTGACTGTCCTCATGGGTTCGTGTGTCTTGGCTCAAGATGCAACACCGAAGGTGGAAGTATTCGGCGGGTATTCATTGTTGCGTTCCGATCGCGGCGGATTGACTGGCCCGTTGCTCGATGCGGATTTGAACCAGCCTTCGAACCCCTTCGCAGTGCCAACTTATTTCTTGCATGGCTGGAGTGCGGAGGCGCAATACAATTTGAGCCGCTGGCTCGGGATCGCGGCTGACTTTGGTGGCCGCTACGGCTCGCCGATTTCGGCCTCGGGCGGCAGAACGCTCGCCGGATTGCCCAAAGAGACTTCCTATTCAGTGATGGTGGGACCGGTAATCTCGTACCGGACGAAGTCAAGACTCACTCCCTTCGCCCACGCCCTAGTCGGCTGGAATCGAACGAGTCTTGATGCGAGCACAATCACCGGCGTGTCGGCTCCCATCAGTGTTGCTGCCACAAGCTATGACGATTTTGTGGCGGCGCTGGGAGCCGGAGTCGATTGCAAAATCACGCGGCGCTTCGCTGTTCGTCTGGGACAGGTGGACTGGTACCACACAAGCGTCAATCTGGGCAGGTTCTACACGAACGCTTTTGGTGGCGATCTGTTGGAAGGACTCAAAAACACTCAGGTCAACTACCGAGTCTCCGCGGGCGCTGTCGTGAAGTTCTGAGGATCGTGCAGTTCTGACGATTGCACTCAGCGATGATGATCGGATGACTCGGACGTTCGCACATGTTCGGGACGAAATCCCATTCCAATTACACGGGCGGGAATGCGCCGAAGCGACGGCCATCGCTGCATCAGTCTCAACGGGGCCGGAACTGCGAAGGGCGCGGCACTACCCAGGACGCGGCTGATCACATTGTTCTGCACGAGGATTTGCAGCCACTGCGTGACGCGCGTAGGGAACTGCCGGCGTCGTTGAACTGCGGCAAGGTCGCGATCGGTGAGCGTGCCCGCGCCCAGCTTAGAGGCCAGAATGTTGGCTGCAGCAACCGCGTCCTGAATTGCAAGGTTGATTCCTACTCCTCCAACGGGCGACATTGCGTGGGCGGCATCGCCGATGCAAAGAAGTCCGGGACGCCACCACTGCCGCAGGCGGTCGACCTTGACCGTGAGCAGGCTTACATTGTTCCAGTTCCTCAGTTCACTTACGCGGTCACGTAGAAAAGGCTCGAGTCGGGCAACGTCCTCGCGAAATTGTTCAATCCCTTGCTTGCGAATCTCATCCGCAGCGCCCTTTCGAATGACGAAACCGCACTGCCAGTAATCCTCGCGGTCGATCATGACGAATATTCTGCCGGCCTCGGCATGGCCTAGAGTCTGGCCGGGATCGCTTGCGTGACGACTCAGCCTCATCCACAGTACATCCATGGGAGCCCCGAGATCGATCACTTCCAAACCGGCGCGGTCGCGCACAATCGAACGGCGGCCATCGGCCCCTACTGTAAGGCCGGCGCGAATCTCCATCGCGCCTGTCGGAGAATTGGCAGTCACGCCAACGATTTGGCCATTCTGCTCAATGAGATCGGTCGCTTCGGCCTGCATCTTTACCTGGAATCCTGGGTAACGTTTTGCTTGTTCAACGATGAAGTTGAGAAAATCCCATTGCGGCATGAAGGCGAGAAACTTGCAGCGAGTTGGAAGATGCGTGAAGTCGGCCATCTTGATTGTTTCGTTCCCAACCTTGCCAGCAAGTTCACGCACCTCCTGATGAGGGCGCTCAAGGAACTCCTCCAGAATTCCTAGTTCATGCATCAACTCCAGAGTGGATGGATGAATGGTATCGCCGCGAAAGTCGCGGAGAAAATCTGCGTGCTTCTCGAGTACGACGACCTCCACGCCAGATCGAGCCAGCAGAAAACCGAGCATCATTCCGGCTGGTCCGCCGCCAACGATGCAGCACTTGGTTTGAAGAGTCGTCGTCATGGTTTCAAATCGTTAGTGGTCGGCCCAAGTCCGACCTCCAGTCGTACATGACCAGCGGGCATCTGGGACCTGCCATTTTCACTATCTACACTTGAGATCCCCTCAAGCGAAGTCCGATCTTCCCGTAGGTCGAAGACTTTTTGAGTGTAGCGGCGTAACTCTCTGATAATTCAGCCCTTCCAATGGAAGGCGTCGGGCTGCGGCAGGCCGATGTGGGCGAGCACGCGATAGGCGAACTCGCGAGCCATGTCATCTAAGGTTGCCGGCTGGTAATAGAAGGCCGGGATGAGCGGAAAGATAGTCGCCCCGGCATCGGCGGCCCGGTAGAGGTTGCGAATGTGAATTTTGTTAAGTGGAGTTTCGCGCACGCACAGCACGAGCGGACGTTTTTCTTTCAGGCAGACGTCGGCGGCGCGTTCGATAAGGTGCGATGCGATGCCGTTGGCGATGCGGGCCAGAGTGCCCATGCTGCATGGAATCACGATCATGGCGTCGGCGGGATAGGAACCACTGGCGACGTTGGCTCCGATGTCGGCATTCGATTGCTCTTTGATCTTTTCAGAAACGAAGATTTCGGATGACGCGGGGATTTTGGACGAGGTGGAGCGGGGCGGCGCGCTGGTTTTTTCCCTCGCAAGAATCTGGTGCACAAGATTCGAACGGCCCTTGACGCCAAGTTCCTCGGCCAGAACGCGCAGGCCAGAGTCGGAAGCGATGAAGTTTACCGTTTGGACACGAGCATCACGCGCGACGGCGAGCAGCAGTTGCCGCAGAAACACAGAGCCGCTGGCCCCGGTAGTCGCGACAGTCAGATTTTGCGGTGAGTGATTCTGCAAATAGCCTCCAAAGTTTGGAGCATAGGCAGTCGATGAACAGGAGTCAAGGCGATCAGTGAAGTTACTAGCTAGGAGCTAGAAGCTAGAAGCTGCTTTTATGGCATCCACGGTCAATTTGCGATTTCGCCGCAGCGCGGCCCAACTCCACGCGCTGGCCGGAGTGGAGCGCGAAATCCGCGCCCAGGATTCGCACAGCCGCCGCAAATATCTTCGCGAGTTCAACGAAGCTTTTCCCAGCTACGATTCGCTTCTCGATTCTCAGCAGATTCAAAACGTTCTGCAAGAAGCCGATGTCATCCTGATCGGTGACTACCATGCCCTGCCTGCGGCCCAGCGCTATGCCGCATCGCTAATCGAACAGCGCGCTCTCCACGGAGATCGCCGCGTCGTGCTAGGGGTCGAAACTGTTTTTGCCCGCGATCAGCATATCCTCGAAGAATGGTGGCGTCGTGAGATCGATGAAAGTGAACTGCGACAGCGCGTTCGCTTCGATCTTGACTGGGGCTACGACTGGGCGCCGTTCCATGAACTGCTCGTCGCCGCGCGCGATCACGGCGAAGGCATCTACGGCCTCGATTGCATGCCTCGCGACAATCTGCGCAAGATCGGCGCCCGTGATCGTCACGCTGCTGCGAAACTTGCCGAGATTCGCCAACAGCACCCCGATGCCGTAATCTTCGTTTTATTCGGCGAGTCACACCTCGCTCCCAACCATCTTCCGCGTGTGCTCCGTAAGGAAATGCCCGGCACTAGAGTCGTCACTGTGTTGCAGAACATCGACGCGCTGTATTGGCACGCCGCGGGTGAACGTACGGACAAGGTTGAAGCGGTGCGCGTAAATGATGATGTCCTATGCGTTTTCAATGCTACACCGCTCGAAAAGTATGAAAGCTATCGCCTGTTTCTCGACCAGTGGAGCCGCTGCGATCGCGGGCCCGATTTTGCGCCCACAATCTACAACCTGATCGACAGCCTCGCCAGTTTTCTGGAGATCAACCGTTATTCGCCGCACAACAGCACGCAGCCAAAATTCCTGGTTGACATGTTGCCTGAAGTCCACGGCAACTCGTCCGACGCAATGCTGCGCCGCATGTTGTCGCGCAAAGGCATCGAAGGGGAGCAACTCGATGCCATGCTTGAGAGTGTTCAAGAGCGTGGGAGCGCTTACTTTCCTCTGGTGAATGCATTCTGCATCCGTGAATTTCAGATGATGCACGCCGCCGAAGATGCAGCGCGCTTTCTGCACCAGGCCTGCCAGGGGCTGCCTCGGCGCTTGCAGGGACAAGGTTCAAACGGCAATGGCACTCCGGGAAGCGCGAGCGCAACCGCAACCGCCGATACGTTTTATACGCGGGTTGTCGAGCATGCTGTGGCGTACTTCGGCTCGCGAGTGCTCCATCCTGCGCGGTCGGCTCCCGTGATTGAACACTCATCCGCGCTATCGCGGGCGGCGTGTGAAAAAGCCGCACAGGTGGCCATTCGTACCGACTTGGAGAAGTTTGAATCGATCGCTCAAGATTGGGGATACTGTATCGGAAGCCAGATCTACAACGTTTATCTTGCTGGCAAAGTGAAGCCGAGCGGCTTGCGCCGTCTGTTCCTCGCGCATCTTGATAAGCCGGGCGCCGCACGCAAAGTTTGCACGGCCGTGCTCGCCAGAATCCGCGCCGCCACAAAGTAGCGCCGGCAACGCCCACATTACGCCGAATGCTAATCTAGAAGCCCGTGAACGCCGAATCCATCCGCAAACTTTTTGAGCAGGTGCGCCGCGGCAAACTTACGCCCGACGCTGCTGTTGACCGACTGCGCCATTTGCCGTTTGAAGATCTTGGCTTTGCCAAAGTCGACCATCATCGCAGCTTGCGCGCGGGCATGCCCGAAGTGATTTTCGGAGAAGGGAAGACCCCGGCGCAGACGGCACAGATCTTCGCTCGCTTAGCCAAACATGGAGGCAATGTCCTTGCGACCCGCGCCGATAAAAAACAGTTTTCCGCAGTAAAGAAAAAAGTGCATGCTGCGGAGTATCGCGAACTTGCACGCGCCATCGTGCTGCAGCGCGATCCGCATCAGTACGGCAAAGGACTTGTCGCTGTAGTTTCGGCGGGAACCAGCGACATTCCGGTCGCGGAAGAAGCGCTCGTGACCGCCGAACTCATGGGCAACGAAGTCGAACATTTCTACGACGTGGGCGTCGCGGGGATTCATCGGCTACTGGCGAATCGCGAGGCGTTGACGAAGGCCCGCGTCGTGATTGTCTGCGCCGGAATGGAGGGCGCACTGCCTAGCGTCGTGGGAGGTCTGGTCGGTGTTCCCGTCATCGCGGTTCCCACCAGCATCGGCTATGGCGCGTCATTCAAGGGGCTGACCGCGCTGCTCGGTATGTTGAATTCCTGTGCCTCAAATGTAAGCGTAGTGAATATCGACAACGGATTCGGTGCAGGCTACGTGGCGTCGCTCATCAATCGACTGTAAGCATCTCTTCGAGCGTCGCTTGCAAGCGGAAGGTTTGATGCACCGGCGCTCCGTGCCGTCGAATCGGCGGGCGAAACTTTTCCCGGCGGACAGGGTTTGAATTAGCAGGTTACAACTGGCGCCGGCGACGGGCGCGCGGAGGTTTCGCGCGCCCGTCCGATTTCGCGCCGCGCTTGCCCTGGCTTCCGAACACGCGCGCAAAGATCTTGTCCACATTCTTCAGTTGACGCTGCAAGTCGAAGGCATGTTCGATCTGCTTGCGCGGAACTTTGCCGGTAATTTCCTTATCGGCCAGCACCAACTGGTGAAAATCCAATCCTTCCTTCCACGCCCGCATGGCATGCGCTTGCACCGCGCGGTACGCGTCTTCGCGGGAAACCCCATGGTCCACCAGATCGAGCAGTAACTGTCCGCTGAAGATCAGCCCGTGCGTGCTCTCCAGATTGGCCAGCATGCGCTCGGGATACACGAACATCGTCTCGATCAGATTGGCAGTCTTGTTCAAAAGATAGTCGACTAGCGTAGTCGAATCGGGCAGGATCACACGCTCCGCCGAAGAGTGCGAGATGTCCCGCTCGTGCCATAGAGCAACGTTTTCGAATCCGGCCTGCGCGTTGCCGCGCACCACTCGCGCCAGCCCGCTGACCTGCTCAAAGGTCACCGGGTTCCGCTTGTGCGGCATTGCGGACGATCCTTTTTGCTTTTCGCTGAAAAACTCCTCGGCCTCGCGCACCTCTGTGCGCTGCAAATGCCGGATCTCAGTTGCGATCTTATCCAGCGTCGAAGCGATCACCGCCAAAGTCGCCAAGTACTGCGCATGACGGTCGCGCTGGATTACCTGCGATGAAACCGCCGCTGCTTTCAATCCCAGACGCGCACAAATCTTTTCTTCGAGTTCCGGCGTGAGATGCGCGAAGATTCCCACCGCGCCAGAAAACTTCCCCACGCGCATGTCCTCGGCCGCCGCTTTAAACCGCGCGATGTTGCGTTGCGTCTCCGAATACCAGTTTGCAATCTTGAATCCAAATGTGATGGGCTCGGCATGAATGCCGTGAGTGCGCCCGACCATCGGCGTGTCTTTAAACTCCCAGGCGCGCCGTTCGAGCACTTCCGCCAATCGTTCCAGATCCTGCGCAATCAGCGCCGAAGCCTGCATGATCAGCAAAGCCTGCGCCGTATCGACGACGTCGTTGGAGGTGAGGCCGTAATGAAACCAGCGCGCATCCGGGCCCACGATTTCAGCCACGGCCGTGGTGAAGGCAATCACATCGTGGCGCACCTCGGCCTCGATCTCGTGAATGCGCTCCACGCGGAAGTCAGCGCGCTCGCGAATCGCGCGTGCTGCTGCCTTCGGAACCATGCCAGCCTCGGCCAAAGTCTCGGTAGCGGCCACTTCCACGGCCAGCCAGGTACGAAAGCGGTTTTCGTCATTCCAGATGCGGCCCATTTCCGGGCGGGTATAACGCGGGATCACAGGCTGATCTCCTCTTGCGAGATTCGAATGAAAGCGGGACAGAAGATTCTAAATGGTGCGCCGGGAAAGAGGCTAGCGCCAGACGACCTCGCGCCTGAGCGCCCCGCGCTGGCAGGTTCATAGGCAAACGGCATACAATACTCATTCGAGTCCGCTATGTCGCCCACGCCAGAAGATTTGACCATCATTAAAGATGACATGATCGCCTTCATTGAAGGGCATGGCATGAGTCGTTTCCACGGCTATGTGGATTACGACGAGGTGCAGTGCGTCATGTGGGAGATGGGCACGAATCCTGACGGGTGGAAGGACTTCGTCGAACTGGCCAAGACCGCCGCCGCTCCGTTCCTGACCATGCACTCCTGGAAGTTGGAGCGCACAGAACTCGACGAATTGGTGCAACGCCTTACGAACTCCGAGTTCTCCGACGGCGACGACGTGGAGGATGCGCGCTGGCTGCGGGCTCACGTGGGCAAAGTTGGATTCCTGCAGCTAGGCTGGGCATATCAAGGGTCGATGTTTCTCTGCGAGGTCAGCACCGATTGGTATGACCGTTACCAGCGCCTGCTGGAAGTGTCGGAAGATTTTGGCGGCATCCCCATCGACGAACCGGACCAGGACGACGAGGGCTAAGATAAAGTGCGCTGGGAACTGGCTGCGGAAGATCCAGTTCGAATACACAATCTCGCTGCCGCTCTTCGCGATTTTCCCCATCTGCAAATTCCTGATCGTGCACGAAACAATGTGAAGCGAGGCAGTCCGCTGCACACGCTAGCGGGTTTGCTGATCCGGCGCGGCTTGACCGATCCTGACGAGGCTGCTCGGTTCCTCTTTCCATCTGTCACTCATCTGCACGCGCCTGAGCTGATGACCGGCCTGCGCGCCGCTGTCGATCGCGTCGATGCCGCGATCGAACGCAAAGAGCCCATCCTGATCTACGGCGACTATGACGTCGATGGCACGATGGCCGTGATCATTCTGAAGACTGCCATCGAACTCTGCGGGGGAGCCGCCGACTTTCATGTGCCTCACCGCATTCGCGAAGGCTACGATCTGCGCGATGACGTAATCGAGCGCGCCGCGGCCGCGGGCATTAGGCTCATCATCAGCGTCGACATGGGGATTCGCGCTTTCGCTCCGGCCGAGACCGCGCAGCGGCTTGGCGTAGACCTAATCGTTACCGACCATCACTTGCCCGGCCCGGATGGCGTTCCGAAAGCTCACGCAGTGGTGAATCCCAATCAGGTGGGATGCGGATATCCCTACAAGCAACTGTGCGGAGCCGGCGTTGCTTTCAAAGTGGCGCAGGGATTGATGCAGCGACGCCTCGATGAAAAAGATCACGCGCGCATGTTGCAGTCGTTCATGAAAGTGGTGGCGATTGCGACCATCGCCGACGCGGTGCCGCTGACGGGCGAGAACCGAGTGTTCGCCAAACTCGGGCTCGACGCTTTGCGCCACGCGGTGAATCCAGGACTGAAGGCGTTGCTCGAAGTGGCGCAGATTTCCAACAAGCGTTCACCTACATCCACCGAGGTTGCATTCCGCATTGCGCCGCGTATTAACGCCGCTGGCAGGATGGATATCGCCCGTGACGTGATTGATTTATTTAGCGTGAAAGATGTCGATCGTGCGCGTCTACTAGCCGGAAAACTTGATCGCCTCAATGCAGATCGCCAGGAAGAAGAGCGGCGAATTCTGCGCTCGATCGACGAACGTATCAGCGGCGATCCCGCGTTGTGCGAAGCCTATTGCATCGTAGTCGATGGCGAAGGCTGGCACCGCGGAGTGATCGGCATCGCGGCGACGCGCGTGGTCGAGCGCTACCACCGGCCTGCAATAGTGATCGCGCGTGAAGGCGACGAGGCGTTCGGCTCCGGCCGTTCCATTCGCCCATTTCACTTGCTCGAGGCCGTCGAGTCATCACACAAACTTTTCACGCGCTACGGCGGACACTCTCACGCCTGCGGCTTCGCCATGCCGTCCGCAAACGTCACGCAACTGCGAGCAGACTTGGATGCCTTCGCGCGCACGCGTCTGACGGCAGCGGATTTCGATCCCGTGCTCGATGTCGAGGCAGAACTCGACCTCGATGAAATTACTCCGGGACTGTTTCAAGTGCTGCGGCTGCTCGAGCCCTATGGAACGGGCAATCACGAGCCCGCATTCAGTGCGCGCAGCGTGCGCCTGATCGCTCCACCGAAAATTCTGAAAGACAAACACATCAAGCTGAAGCTCAAAGCCGGAGAAAGCAACGGCGGCCACGAATTCTCTCCCGAACCGTCCGAGAAACAAGAACTCTCAGCAGTAGCAATCTTAACCACGCCGAATTGCCATCCAGATGGCGCTGTGATCAAGCGAGACGAAAAGGCCGAAGCAAACGGTTTTCAACTGAGAACTGAGAACCGAGAACTGAGAACTGGAGTTAGAACTGTCTTTGACGCACTCGGCTGGCACATGGCCGAACGCCTGCAGCAATCGCCGCTACTGGCTGGGGATGCCATCGACATCGCCTTCACCATCGGCCACAACGACCACCCAGACTTCGGCGGATTGGAACTGTCTCTGCGTGATTTTAAAGTTCCGGTCGCTGCACGCGAGTCTACGCCCCCGTAGCGGCAATTCAGTATCCGGCCTCGCGTCCGTGGCGGACCGCAAGGATCACTACTTCTTTTCCATCGTAGCGATAGAGGGCGACGTAGGCTCCCTGTCCGAACTCAATCACCCACTCGCGAAACTCCGGTGGCATTTCCTCAACTGGACGACCGATTTCCGGATGCTTACCGAGCGCTTTTATGCCCTGCCGAATTGCCTTGATCGCGCGCTTGGCCGCGGCCGGGTTCTTGGGGGCTAGAAAATCATGGAGGCGAGCCACATCCCGCAAGGCAGGTTGGGACCACCTCAGTCGTGGCATTTAGGAGGAGCAGCATTTTTGCCTGTCTCAAGTTTAGCGAGCCATGCCTCGGCTGCTTCGGATGTAACATGCAGGCCGGTAGCTTCATAATGGGCCCAGGTGGTTAGCGCGTCTCGTCGGAGTTGTTCGCGCTTTTCTTCGCGTTCGACGTATTCCTCGATGGCTTCGCGCATAAGCCAGTGTGGCGATCGGCGGCGCGCCGAGGCCAGTCGCTGCACGCGCTCCTTTATCTGAGCATCGAGCTTGAGGCTGGTCGTAGGAGAGATGGACATGGAGGGTGCTCCAAGGTGTTACTCAGTATTACTATATCATGCTATCGGCAGGGTGAGCCAGCCAGACGGCCGCGGCACTGGTCCTGCCGGACAAGGCTACTGCGGGAGCCGCCACTCGCTTTTGGATTAGACTGAACTTGCGATGCCGCTTCCCATCTACCGCCTACGACGCTGGCTGGCCGTCATCGCCGTCCTGTTCATTGCGGTTATTGCGGGCACGTATTTCTACGCCCGCATGCGCCTGCGCGATGTGCTGAAAGAAATTCCCAACAAGATTGGTATCGACATCAAGCAAACCGCCAATGGATTTCAGTTCTCCAAGTCCGATGGCAAGCGGACATTGTTCACCGTCCAGGCCGGCAAGCTCAAGCAATTCAAAGCCGACGGCAGCGCCGAACTGCATAACGTCAGCATCGTTCTCTATGGCCGCGATTCGTCCCGCTTCGACCAGATTTACGGCGATGACTTCTCCTACGATAAGAAAACCGGCAACGTCACCGGTCACGGCGATGTGCAAATCGATCTCGAGGCCAATCCAACTGGCAAAACTGGCCCCGATCAGGGCACTCCCAGAGAACTCAAGAATCCCATCCACCTCAAAACCAAAGATCTTGTGTTCAACCAGGAAAGCGGCGACGCAACCACTGATGCGCGTGTTGATTTCAGCACGCCGCAAGCCACCGGCTGGGCGATCGGTGTGCAGTATTCCGGGAAGACAAACATGCTCACCCTCGTGTCGCAGATTCACATGACGATGGGCGCCGGACATAAGAAAGAAATTTTGCTCGCCACGCATGGCATAGTCACGCACGATCCACATGAAGTGCTGCTAGACCATGCCCGCCTGCAGAGCCAAAGCGGAACCGTAGAAGCGGAGCAGGCGACAATGTTCCTTGGTCCGGACAACGAAGTGAAGCGCGTGCTCGCCACCGGAAATGTGAATGCAGTATCTGCCGGGGAAGATGCCGAACCCATGCACGCGCGAGCCGACGAAGCCGAGATGCTACTCACGGGCAAACAAAACTTGCTGCGCACCGCGACCCTGACCGGCAACGTCCACGTCGAGCGCATCGGATCGCAATCGATGCAAGGCGATGCCGGACGCGCCATTCTAGATTTCCTGGGCCAGAATGAACTCCAGAAAGTGCACGCGATGGATGGAGTCCGGCTCATGCAGCGCAACGCCGGCTCAGGCACTGCTACGGCGAGTCCCTCGCAGGATCTCTCCGCAAAGTCTTCGGCAAACTCGTCGGCGCCCCAGGATTACGACATCACAGCCCCAGTCATCGACTTCTTTGTCGCGGAGGGAAACCGCCTCGACCATGCGCAAACATCCGGCGCGGCGAAAATTACAATTTCGCCCTCCTCGACCCAGAGCCCTTCCGCACTTGCCGCAAAAAATTCCAAACAAGCTTCTGACCAGCGCACCGTAATTACCGCTGGCCGCTTCGATGCGAAATTTACTGCGACTCCCGACGGCTCTAGCCGTCTAAGCTCGATCCACGGGGCACCCAATGCAAAGATCGTGAATTTCTCGCCGGGGCTGCCCGAGCGCGTAAGCACCAGTCAGATGCTCGATGCCGCATTCCTCGCCCAAGGGGGGATTTCATCCATCATCCAGCAGGGAAGTGTCGCCTATGACGACGGCCAAGCTCCTCGCAAGCGCACGCAAGCCTGGGCGGACAAAGCTCTCTACACCCCCGAAGACCGGATTCTTGTACTCACTGGCAGTCCACGCGTCTCCGAAGGCAGTATGGTCACAACCGCCCGCACCATCCGAATCAATCGCGTGACCAACGACGCCTTCGCCGACGGCAACGTCAAGAGCACCTACAGCGAACTCGCCGAGCAACCGAACGGCGCGCTGTTGGCCTCCGCCTCGCCGATTCACGTGACGTCCGCGACCATGACGGCGCACAACTCGTCCGCAACCGCTTTGTACGAGGGCAATGCACGTCTATGGCAGGACGCAAACATCGTGGTGGCGCCCTCGATCGAGTTCGACCGGGATCGCCGTTTCCTGGTGGCACAAGGCACAGCCGCGCAATCTGTCTCCACCGTTCTGGTACAGGCGAAACTGTCCGATCAGGGTAAAGGGCCGGCGGATAAAGTTCAGCCCCGCAAGACTCTAGTCGATGGCGAACGCAAGGCAAAGACAGGAAATCCTGAGGAAAAGCCTGGCGATACCGGCCCTGTAGCCATCACATCGGCTCGCCTAACCTATGCCGACGCCGAGCGCAAAGCGCACTATGAAGGAGGCGTAATCGCCAAAGGCACGGGTTTCACCATCTCCTCCAGCACCATGGACGCCTACCTTCTCCCGCGCAGTCAAGCCTCAAGCCATCAACCACTTACAGGTCCCGGACAAGTCGACCACATGGTGGCCGAAGACAACGTGCTGGTCATTCAACCGACTCGCCGAGCCGAGGGGCAAAATCTGGTTTACACAGCCTCCGACGACAAATTCGTCCTCACCGGCGGACCTCCGAGCATTTTTGATGCCGAACGCGGCAAAATTACCGGGGTTTCGTTGACTTTCTTTAGGGGCGATGATAGGGTGCTCGTAGAAGGCAAGGCAAGTACTCCTGTGGTAACTCAGACCCGAGTGGCCAAGTAAAAAGACAAATGGCAAGATAAATGCGTACCTTGGCCACAGATGAAATCGGCAAGTCGTACCGTGGCCGGCGCGTCGTAAACGGTGTCAGCTTGCGCGTCGAGCAGGGCGAAGTTGTGGGTTTGCTCGGCCCCAACGGCGCAGGCAAAACAACCACGTTTTACGCCATCGTAGGTCTCATCCCCCCTGACACTGGCCGCGTTTTGTATGACGGTCAGGACATCACTGACGTTCCCATGTACCTGCGGGCGCGCCAGTACGGCATCAGTTATCTCCCGCAAGAAGCTTCTGTCTTTCGCAAACTGACGGTTGAGGAAAACATCCTCGCGGTGTTGGAGGCGCAGCCGATGTCATGGCATGAGCGCCGAGAGAAGATGGAGAAATTTATCGATGAACTTGGTTTGGAGCACATCCGGCAGAATCGCGGCTATGCCTTATCCGGCGGTGAACGCCGGCGCGTGGAAATCGCCCGCTGCCTGTGCATCAACCCAACTTTCATCTTGCTCGACGAACCATTTTCCGGCATCGATCCCATTGCCGTCCTGGACCTGCAGAAAATTATCAGCAGCCTAAGGGCCAGCGGCATCGGTGTCTTGATCACCGATCACAACGTGCGCGAAACTCTTTCTGTGACTGATCGCGCCTACATCATCGACGACGGCCGCATCTTCCGCCAGGGTCAGCCCGAGCAGTTGGCCACTGATCCGGAAGTGAGACGCGTGTACCTGGGAGAAAGCTTTTCGCTGGTGTGAAAGAAAAAGCGTCGTTGGTCGTTCGTCGTTGGTCGTTGCGCAAAAGAAAGAAGCCAGCCTCCGCGATGAATGGCGAACGACCAAGGACGAACGACTAACGACATGGTTCTTCTTCAACACAAACTGAGCGTCAAACTATCGCAGCGCCAGATCCTCACTCCCGGTCTGGTGCAGATGGTTTCTGTCCTCGCGCTCAACAAGCTTGAACTCAAGGACATGATCAACGCCGAGATGGTCGAGAACCCGGTTCTCGAAGAACTCGAAGAATCTGTCCCGCTGATCGACGAAGTTGGCCGCAAAGACGAAGACCGCGACCGCCCCACCAAGACTTCTACCGAAGAAAGTCCGATCGTCGCCGAAAAGAAAGATCCATTCGAAGAAATCGATTTCGGATCCTTTTTCCAGGACTACCTCGATCCCGGCTACCGCACCCGCGGCGAGATGGAGGAGATCGAGCGCCCATCATTTGAAAATTTCCTCTCGAAGCCAACGAATCTTACAGACCACCTCGCTTGGCAGCTCGGAGCGTTGAGTCTGAGCCGCGAAGTCCGCGAGGCCGCTGAACAGATCATCGGCAACCTCAACGAAGATGGCTATCTGATCGCCAGCGACGAAGAAATGCTGGGCATAGCGGAACCTGCTCCGCCCGAAGCCGACGCCGCGACTGCGAGAAGCATTGTCAGCGAAGCCGCCGCCCTCGGATTGCGGCAAGATGAGCCGCTGTGTGAAGAACCATCCGTCGAAACGCTGGCAGCGGAAGCCGCTCCTGAAAGCCCCGACCCCGGCGCAGGAGTTTCCGCAACTGACTTAAACGAAATGATCGGCGCAGCAGCGAATGCCCCAGAATTTTCCGGAATCAATGCGGCTGCGAGTATCTTTGCCAACGCCGAAAATCTGCCGGCGCACTCGCCCGCAGAAACTTCGTTTGCCTCGCGTAATGGAGATTCGGCCGCCGCCGTTGCCCCAGCTCCTGCGCCCGTTTCCGCGCCTTCGCGTCCCATTCAGAAATCGAACTTCACATTCACTGATCTCCAGGAAGCCCTCGAAGTAATTCACCAGCTCGACCCTCCGGGAGTGGGTTGCCGCACTCTGCGAGAGTGCCTGCTGCTGCAGTTGCGCTATCACCAGCAACAGCTCGCGCAACCCAAAAATGGAGAGAAAAACGGGAATGGCACTGCGCAAGTTCTGCAGGATGCCATCGCCGTCGTTGACCAGCATCTGCGCGCGTTGCAGGGTAAGCAACACAAAGAAATCGCCAAGGCGATCGGCCGTCCCGCCGACGCCGTGCAGCAAGCTATCGATTACATCCGCACGCTCGATCCCCGCCCCGGCCTGCAGTACAACAAAGTTCAGGCGCGTCTGATCGAGCCGGATGTTGCTTTCATCAAGCACGGCGACGAGTGGCTCGTGCTCATGAACGACGACGATCTGCCTCAGCTTCGCCTAAACCCGGCCTACAAGAAGCTGGTCACCCGCGACAACAACGACAAGAATACCCGCGACTACGTGAAAGAACGCTACAAGAGCGCCATCCAGCTCATCAAAAACATCGAGCAGCGCAAACAGACCATCACGAAAGTCTGCTACTGCATCGTCGCGCGCCAGCAGGACTTTCTGGAAAAAGGCATCGACCAGTTAAAGCCGATGATGATCAAAGAGGTAGCCGAGGAAATCGGCGTGCATCCATCCACCGTGAGCCGCGCCGTGGCCAGCAAATACGCCCACACTCCGCAAGGCGTGTTCGAGCTGCGCTACTTCTTCAGCGAAAGCGTGCAAGGACCGGAAGGTGGCAACACCAGTCTGCTGATCCTGAAACGCCGCGTCAAAAAATTGATCGACGAGGAAGACCCCAGCCGTCCGCTAACCGATGAGCAGCTAACCCGCATCCTGCAATCGCAAGGGATTCAAGTCACGCGCCGCACAGTCGCCAAATACAGGGAAGACATGCGCATCCCCAGCACGCATCAGCGCAGAGTAAAAGAATGAAAAAATCAGAAGTGAGAAGAAAGACCAGATGGTTTACCCCGTGGACCTCCGTGTCCCCCGTGGTGAAGATTTTGATTTTGCCCGTGGCGTTCTGATCAAGAACGTTTGACGTGAAACGCAGTGCCCCAAGATCGAAGCAACATCAAGGAGGGCCGCTTCATGAACGTGGAATACACCGGCAGGCACTACGAAGTAACTCCCGCCGTCCGCAAAGAAGTAGAAACTGGCCTCGCGAAAATCCGCAAGATCCTCGGCGATAAATTCGAAGCGCACGTCGTTCTCTCCGTAGAAAAGCACCGCCACAAAGCCGAAATCACCATTAGCCCGCGCAACGGCCCGTTGGTCGGCCTAGCCCAGGCCAGAGACATGATGATCGCCGTCAGCGAAGCCCTCGACCACCTCGAGAAGCAGGCGGTGAAATACAAAACCCGCTGGCAATCCAAGAAGCGTTCAGCCCGCAAGACCGAAGAAGTGAAAAAGTGGAACGGCCACTCCCTACAAGACGATGGCTCAAGCGCGCAAGCTAAAGTCGGCCTCACCGAAAAAACCGCCGTTCCGGTAGCTGTGCACCGCTATCCTCCGATGGCTAAAACCACAGAGGTCCACCTCGTCCGCTCCGACGAAGCCGTGGCCATGCGTCCCATGACTCTCGAAGAAGCCATCAAAGAAGCCCACTTCCGCGACCGCGACGTCTTTGTCTTCCGCGACCCCAAAGGCAAAGTGATGATCCTGCACCGAACCCGCGACGGCAAAATGGAGCTGATCGAAGCTCCGTAATGAGGAATCACCGGCACTATCGCGCCTTTCGCTGACGAAATCGGCATACGCCCCTTCGTGATATCTCGCTTTTGCGCGGAGTCGACTAATATCCCCGTGTGCGAAATAAGCGGCGTAGCAGAAGAAGAGAAAAGAAGCGGAGAAAAATTGCGGCCTGGAATTTCTATGCGACGTTATCGTTAATACTGGGCGCCATGGGAGCGTCGGGCTTTATCACAAGCCGACCTCAGATATCGGTCTCACCACAAGATGCAACGGACTACACCAGCCCTGCGTCGTCGACGTCATATCGTATCGCCAACACTGGATACGTCGACTTCAAGGTCGTACACGTCTATTCCTACATCCACGTGATGAGAGCCGGAAGCATGGTATTAGAGAAGTCCGTCGCACTGGAGTCAGAAGGCAGCGAGCTTACACCCGGCGAAGCGGAGACGATCACACCGCGATGGTTCCGCGGCAAAATTCCCGATGAGTTCGATATGGCGATTGTTGTTGACTACAAGAAATTCGGCCTGGCGTTCCGAAAGTACTTTCGCTTTAAACGGTTCGAGGGTCCATATAGCGGCACTTGGAACTGGAACGAGCAGCCAGTAGACGATATGAAGCCAGAGATCGATGAACAGATTGCAGAATTTGATCGAGAATACCTTGCCAAGCGGCCCGGCGAAAGTCAGATCTCACCATTCCCGGCACGCAGAGAATGATCAATAAACTAGTTGACCAACCAGTTTGATTGATGACAGAATAAATCATGAAGACTGTGGGTGCTTTCGATGCCAAGACTCACCTCAATGAGCTGCTAAGAAGGGCTTCGAAGGGTGAGACCATCCAGATTACGCGTCGCGGCGTTCCCATGGCCAAGCTCACCCCGCCCGATACCTCCGAGAAGCAGGACGCCCACAGCCTGGCCGAGGCCATTCGCCATTTAAGGAAGGGTGCGACTTTGGGAAGGATTTCCATACGCGACTTAATCAATGAAGGCCGCCGCTATTAATCGCTTCGTGCTTGACGCTTCCGTGGCCGTCGCATGGTGCTTTGAGGACGAAACTACGAGATTTACCGAAAGTGTGCTGAACCTGTTCCCCGACGGCGCTGAAGCGTTAGTTCCTTCCATTTGGCCGTTGGAAGTTGCGAACGCCTTGTTGATTGCCGAGCGGCGCAAACGAATCACCGCGGCTCAGGTCACGTCCCTCCTGCAGCGGATTGCCGGGCTATCGATCTCCGTGATGGCCGTGGATACGGAACAGGCATTCAAGCAGATATTGGCGGCGGCGCGCCAACATGGCTTGTCGGAATACGACGCTGCATATCTAAACCTGGCATTGCTTCAGGGGTTGCCGCTAGCTACGCTGGATTCCGAGTTGCGGCGTTCGGCAAGGACGGCGGGAGTCGTGCTGTCAGCTTAATAATGGTGTCACGGCATATTCCCTCTTAGCCCTGCACCGCGCCCGCGACGGTAAGATGGAACTGATCAAGGCGCATTAGGAGTGGGCTCTCACTTTCTCTTGCCAAGACTCGATAAGAAAACCGTCGCGACCATGCTGGCCGGCATGTGCACGTTTCTCAACGTCTACTGTACCCAGCCTCTGTTGCCGCTCTTGCGTGAAACCTTTCACGCCTCAGAGCTGGCAGTCAGCTTCACGGTAAGCGCCACGATTTTTGCCACGGCTCTAACCGCACCCATCATCGGCATGATCGCCGAACGCCGCGGACGGAAAAAAATTATCGTGCCGTCACTTTTCCTGCTCGCCATTCCAACCGCGCTGGCGGCAACTTCCACCAGCCTTCATGCGCTGATCTTCTGGCGCTTCGCCCAAGGCCTTTTCGTCCCGGGCGTGATCGCGGTGATGCTCGCCTACATGAACGAAGAGTGGGCTGGACCCGGCATAGGCCGTGCCATGTCTTCCTATGTAGCCGGAACTGTGGTTGGAGGATTTCTCGGCCGCTTTCTCTCCGGAGTAATCGCCTCGCACTGGCATTGGCGCAGCACCTTCCTGGTGCTTGCCGCGCTCGACTTGATCGGCGCATTTCTAGTCCGCGCGTGGCTTCCTCTTGCCAAGAATTTTGTCCCGGCCGAACATCTGCAGCAGGTCGTTAGGGATGCAAAGCAACATCTGCGCAATCCCCGGCTGCTCGCCAACTTTGGCATGGGAGCGGCCGCGCTCTTCGCGCTGGTCGCCTGCTTTACCTATGCAAATTTTTACCTTGCCGCCCCGCCTTTCCACTTGAACTCGGCACAACTCGGCAGCATCTTCTTCGTTTATCTGCTCGGAGCCGTCATCACACCGCAATCCGGCCGCTTTCTCGATCGCTTCGGCTTTCGCCACACCACCGTCCTCTATTGCACGATGATGATCGCAGGCCTGCTCCTCACCCTGGTCAAGTCGCTGCCCATCGTGATCGCAGGCCTAGCCATCTTTTCTTCGGGAGTTTTCGTCGCGCAAGCCGCCGCCACGGTGCAGACCGGCGCCATCGCTGGCCGCGCGCGCTCCTCCGCCGCCGGACTTTACGTCACCTTCTACTATCTCGGAGGCAGCCTCGGCGCCACGCTCACCGCCTGGTTCTGGCATTGGAAAGCCTGGCCCGGTTGCGTCGCCCTCTTGGCTGGAGTTTCCTTGCTAAGCCTGTGGCTAGCCCGCATCAGCAGTCGCCCCGTCGACCACCTCGACTCCCAGGAATTCCAACTCGTCGGCGATTGAGAATCGAACATTGAAAAAGCAATCGGAAGAAGGAAGAAGAAGGAAAGCGTTGAGAAAAGCTCGTGTGGGGACGGACGCATTCGTCCGTCCGCCGAGCGAAGCTCGGCTCTGTGCCTTTCACTGGCAGGTAAGCGTAAATCTCTTCACCGACTGAGGTCCCGGCCAAGGCCCGCGGAACTGCGTGTAATAAACTCCGCCTCCACGCAACCGATGCGGCATCTCGCTTGCGACAAACAAGTTCCGTTTCGACCCCGGGCACGCTCATACGGTCTCCCTTAATTGACTCGCGAAGGCAAATCGACCAGAAGGGGGCAACTGGCACGAAAGCTCCCCGATGCTAACCCTGCCCTTAATGAAAGTTTCTGGCTTGAAACAACCGCACAAATTTGCAACCTTACTACTCTTCCGCTGCACGCGCTTTCTTTCGAAGCGCCGCAGCCGACAAAAGCGTAACCAGCAGCCCAATCGGAAAAACCTCAGCAAACGTATAGGCCACATTCACCGCCGGCTTGTCATACATCACTTTGAATTCCTTTGCCTTCCGCACCATCTCATCGATCTTCTGCTGACTATCTTCAGCGGCTCTCGCGCGTTCCACCATGTGCGCTGCATATTTGTCGCCAAAGCCCGGCATCAGTTTGTAATAAACAATCTCCCAAGTCCCCACATAGCACGCGTTCGAGATCAGCGTAATTAAGATGCCGACGGCGAAACCGCGGCCGAATGTAATTCGCCCGCCCCCTGCGTTCTCTCGATACGAACGCACTCCGAAGAACACCATGAGCGCCGAAAGCACGATCACGGTGTAGCCGAGGATTTCCCCTTTTTCGAAACCAATTTTGTCTGCGATCGGGATTCCAGCCAGCATCATTGCGGCCGAAATCCCCCCGGATATCAGTCCAAAAGTCAGAACGATCTTCTTCATAAACTCGCGGTCTCCTTTTTTCTGAAACTAATTTCACCAGCCTGAATGCGGCGGCGATCCGCGCAAATGTAGCGAAAGCCGTTCTTCCTGTCGTCACACTTTCGGATGATTTTGCACTGGGAACCGAAAATCATGCTTTCGGGTGGCGCGACCGAAGCAATCACGGGATCAGTCGCGCGCTCTTGCCAATCTGCACCGCCTGGGTGCGGCGCTTCGCGCCGAGCTTATCGAACAACCGGCTCGAATGAGTCTTCACCGTGTTCTCGCTGACAAATAGCCGGTCGGCAATCTCGCGATTGCTTAACCCGGCGGCGATGAGCCCCAGAATCTCCAACTCACGCGCAGTAATGCCAAGCTGGCTAACGCGCACCTCATCGGCCACGAACGGTCCAGTCGGCGCCGGAATTTCCTTGACGATCGTTTCCGTGACGATCTTCTCTTGCACAATCTCCTTGACGATCGTTCGCGTAACAATCGTCGGTTTCTTTCTGGTGAGGGTCAGCCCCAGCCAGATCCCGAGTCCGGCGAACACAGCGGCGACCAGCCCCGCATAAATTTCCACCGAATGCTCAACCACCAGAAAGCGGTACTCGGTCAACTTCAGTACCAGAATGAGCAAGCCGCCGCACAAGCCGTAAAACAAAATCTCAAGCACCGCCCGTCGGCGCGAATGCGGCGCAGATTCCCTAATTGAGTTCACGGCAGGATCATATCCGAAGACCGAACCTCAAGCAGCCCCGGCCAGCCCGTGCAGCTATCATGAACCTTCACGGCCCCGCAACACGGCCGTAACCTCATGATTCCAAAGATCACGGCCGTTTCCCGCTCCAGGCGGACTTCCTCGGCATGAGAACTAATGGCGTAAACCTTTATTCTTCCAAGGAAATCTCCTCCGAACTCTTGTTTTACCCCTCCAATCAAAATTCTGCGCCGCCAAGGCAAAACTGTGGCAGAATGGCGTCATTAGGAACTGGTCGTCTGGGGGTGTGTATGTCCTACTGGAAAGCCTGCCTGACTCTACTCGTTGTATCTTCCTTAACTGCCGTAGCCCAAGTTTCTCATTCCGAGCAGGTAACGATCGCGCCGCCTCTCGTGCGCGCTGTCGAACCTCCGGCGCCCGAGGCAACCGCTGCCGCTCTCGAGTTGCAAGCCGACAAGTTGCGCGGCGAGAAACTCTATCTCGATGCCCTCGATTATTACCACGCCGCACTGGCCAAGAAGGCCAACGATGCCTCCCTGCTCAACAAGATCGGAGTCAGCGAACTGATGATGCAGCGCTACAAAGAAGCGCGCAAATCTTTCGAGCGCGCCATCAAGTCCGATCATCAGTTCGCCAACGCTTACAACAATCTCGGCGTAGTTTTATACGAAAGCAAGAAATACGGAGCTGCGGTCAAGCAGTACGAAAAGGCGATCGCCATGGACAATAATTCGGCGTCGTTCTTCAGTAACTTGGGCGCGGCTTATTTTTCCAAGCGCGACTTTGAGCCCGCCGTTATTGCGTACCAGCACGCTCTGCAATTGGATCCCGAAGTCTTTGAGCGCTCTTCGCGCGCCGGCGTTCAAGCGCAGCTGCCCAGTCCCGAGGACCGCGCACGCTACGATTACACCGTCGCCAAGTTGTACGCGCAGATGGGCCTGTCGGACCATTCGCTTGAGTATTTAAAGAAGGCCATGGAGGCCGGCTATAAAGATTTGAAAAATGTATATAAGGACGCCGAGTTTGCCGAGTTGCGAAAGAATCCGCGCTTCACCGAACTGATGGCCTCCGCATCGAAGACTCCAGCGCTCTCAGATTAATTGGCGAAAGAATTACAAAGTTTTACAAAATTAGACGGAACTTAACGGGGTTCTAGGGTTTAATCATGGAAATACTCCTGAAAACAACAGGGTGAGTAAGGAGAAACGGTAGCCCATCGGATGCTGACCCGAGCACGCCCCAAGCAAGCATCCGGTGGGTTTTTTCTTTTGGCTCTAAGCCTTTAGCTCTTAGCCTTTAGCCTAAAGCCAATCGAGCCTTCCGCGGAAATTCCCTCCGTTCGCGCTGTCCCACTATGAATCGGTTCTTGAGCTAAGAGCTAAAGGCTAACAGCTAAGAGCTTCTCCTCGGAATTCCCTCGCCAATGTACTCTTCCACCACACGCTTCCACTTCCCCTGCGCTCTTAAAATGAACTCGACCGCATCGCGCAAAGCGCCATCGCCGCCCGCGTGAGCGGTAACGTAATGAGCTTCCTGCTTCACTTCTGCGCGTGCGTTCTTCACCGCAATGGCAAGCCCGCCAGCGCGCATCGCCGGGAGATCGATCACGTCATCGCCGACAAACGCAGCTTCTTCGCGCTTGAGTCCCGCCTTCTCGACAATCACGTTGAAGCACGTGCGCTTGTCATCCACGCCCTGATAAACATATTCGAGTTTCAAATCGCGGGCTCGCAGCGCAACTGTCTCCGAAGATCGCTTGGTGATCAGTCCGGTCTTGATGCCGCCCAGTCGCGCCAGCGAGATCGACGCTCCGTCATGCGCATGAAAACCCTTGAACTCAATCCGCCCACTTTGTGACTCGCCGGGAAACGGCAAAAAAAACAGCTTGCCGTCAGTGAGCACGCCATCTACATCAAACAGCAGAAGCTTGATCTTGCGCGCGCGGGCTTGTGCGGAAAGTTTTGGCATCGTGGGATTCTAGCAGGCCACCCTCCCGCTCGACAGTGACCGCGAATCTCGTGGAAAAGCGCGTAACCAAGATAACGAATTGTGGCCGACCACATTGGGTGGTATGCAAGGTGAGAGCGCTCAGTCGTTCACTTATTGGAAGAGAGACGACCACTCACTGGAGATTCCATGAAGAGATTTTTCTGCGCGTTGAGCTTGCTGGTTCTCGGTTCCGCGTCTTTAACCGCACAGACGCCTGAACTGAAATTCATCGCCGATACACTGGTCGTGCAGGCGGATGGAACCTATGAGGCTGATCCCGATCTCGCCACCATGACGTTCCAGATTTGTTTTTCCCAGGACAAGGACATCAAGCATGCCTACGCCGCGGCGACCCAATCCATGCAGCACGTTGTCGATCTCGGCAGTCAAAACGGCCTCAAGCGGGAAGATGTGACAACCGGAGTGCTAACTGTCGCTCCCGTGTACGAAGGCGACCGCAAGAAACGCGTGCGCTCCTATTACGTGCAAGGCAACATCGTGCTGCGCATCCATGATTTTTCGCGGATTGGCCCAATCCTCGATGGCTCAGTCGAGGATGGCGTCGCCGATTTTCGTTCCCTCACCTATTCCCTCGCCAACGAAGAGGCTGCCAAGAAACTGGCGGTCGCCGAGGCAATGCGGCGCGCCATTGGCCGGGCGTCTGTCGCCCTTGAGCAGAAAGGTCAGAAACTCGGCACGCTGCGCTATATGAGCCTCGATGTGAAGCAATTAGTAGGCGTGGCGCAACTGCAAACCATGCCAATGTACACGACAGCCGAAATGGTGGAGACGAGCGTCAGTGGCGGAAGCGCATGGAAGAGTAGGAAGGAACCCCCGCCGTCACCTCCGCCCCCGCCGCAACCGCAAAAGATCGCGGTCAGCGCCTCCGTCCAGTGCGCTTTCCAGATCGAGTAGGAGGGGCTGCGCGAGGAAAAGGCGAAGCCGGTTCCGGGAAACGCAGCGACATGATTCTCCGCCCTCGCTCTTAGCACCAGTACCTCAACCCTTGCGCATAGCGGCAAACTTTCGGGCTTTTGCTCGATCGTCATTCCTCCGGTCACGGTGGAGCGCTGCCACGAGTGAAGTTTTTCCCTTGAGGGACCCGCGAAGGCTCTTGATAAGAACGTCGAATGACAAGTCATCCGTCGAGGGATTGCCAGGCCTGACCTCTGGGGATGAGGTTTTTTGCGTGCTGCGTGCAGCGCCGAGGCCTGTTGTGACTTGTTTCCGGACCGTCTTTTTTGATTTCATAACTCGCTATAGTGTGCCTGTTCCGATTCTACGCCCTGCCTAAAGAAAGCGAACAATTTACGAAACTCCATTCACCGGCTACAATATTAAAATGCAGTCCCCTCCCGCATCGCTTTCCTGGGCTCACCCTCTCGTAGCGGAGTGGTTTGTCCAGCGCTTTGCCACGCCAACCGAGCCGCAGGAGCAGGGCTGGCCGCACATTCTCGCCGGCCGCACCACGCTGATTTCCGCGCCGACAGGCTCCGGAAAAACGCTGGCTGCATTCCTCGCGTGCATTGATCGCCTCGTGCGCAAGGCTTTGGCAGGCGATCTCGCTGATCGAACTGAAGTCCTTTACGTCTCTCCATTGAAGGCACTGGGCAACGACATCCAGAAAAACCTCGAAGTTCCTCTGGGAGAAATTCTCGCCATGGCCGGCGAGCGCGGCCTGCTCATGCCGGAGATTCGCACCGCGGTCCGCAGTGGCGACACGCTCATGCCCGAGCGGCGCGCCATGCTCAAGCGCCCGCCGCACATCCTCGTTACCACGCCAGAGTCGCTCTACATTTTGCTGACCGCGGATAAGAGCCGCGCGATTCTGCGCGACATCGAAACGGTCATCGTGGATGAAATCCACGCCGTTGCCGATGACAAACGCGGAGCGCACTTGACGCTGTCACTGGAACGCCTGGAGGCGCTAACTCACAAACCGCCAGTGCGCATCGGGCTGTCAGCTACGCAGAAGCCGATTGAACAAGTAGCGCATTTCCTCACCGGCAGTTCTGACTCCGGCAAAGCGCGCCCTGATCCTGTCATCGTCAACATCGGACACAAGCGGAAGCTGGATCTCGCGGTAGAAGTTCCTCAAATGCCGCTGGGTCCTGTCGCCTCGAATGAAATGTGGGACGAGGTCTACAACCGGCTCGTAACGCTGGTCGAGCAGCATCGCGCAACGCTGGTATTTGTGAACACAAGGCGCATGGCCGAGCGCGTAGCGCATCAGCTGGGCGAGCGCATTGGCGAACAGAACGTCGCGGCGCACCACGGCAGTCTCTCGCGCAAGCTGCGCCTGGCGGCGGAAAAGAAACTGAAAGAAGGCCAGGTGCGGGTGCTCGTAGCGACCGCGTCGCTCGAACTCGGTATCGACGTGGGCACGGTGGATCTGGTCGTGCAAATTAATTCTCCGCGCGCGATTGCCGTGACGTTGCAGCGCGTAGGTCGATCAGGTCACTGGCGCGGCGCGGTTCCCAAGGGACGCCTCTTTGCCACCACGCGCGACGATTTGCTCGAGTGCGCCGCTTTGGTGCGAGCCATCAGGCAGGGCGATCTCGACCGGTTGATAATCCCCGACGCGCCGCTCGATGTGCTGGCGCAACAGATTGTGGCGGCATGTTCCGCCGAAGAGTGGATCGAAGATGAGATGTTCGCGCTTGCGCGACGTGCATATCCCTACCGCAATCTGAAGCGCGAAACCTTCGATTCGATTCTGGAAATGCTAAGCGAGGGCATCGCTGCCAAGCGCGGGCGCTACGGCGCATACGTCCATCGCGATCGCGTGAATGGCAAGCTGCGCGCGCGTCGCGGAGCGCGACTGGCGGCGATCACCAGCGGCGGCGCGATCCCCGACAATTCACTTTACGCAGTCGTGGCCGAGCCTGATGGCATTGTGGTCGGCACGGTAGACGAAGATTTTGCGGTAGAGAGCAATCGCGGCGACATCATGCTGTTAGGAAATACCTCGTGGATGATTCGCCGCATCGAAACCAATGCTGGCCGCATGCTGGTGCAGGACGCACACGGAGCGCCGCCGAGCGTCCCGTTCTGGCGCGGCGAAGCTCCGGCACGCACCGAAGAACTTTCCGAACATGTAGGAGCGCTGCGGCAAAAGATCAGCGAGATGCTGCCGCACACTTCTCCGGTAGGATTTTCGCCAACGCAACCCGATGTCGCCGCCGCTGTGAGCTGTTTGAAGGACGAATGCGGCCTCGACGATTCCGGCGCAGAGCAGGCAATCGAATACATTTTGCAAGGCCGCGCCGTGCTGGGCGCAGTGCCAACTCAGACAACTGTGATTGCGGAACGCTTCTTCGACGAAGGCGGCGGAATGCAACTGGTAATTCACGCCCCGTTCGGCGGCCGCATCAATAAAGCCTGGGGACTGGCTCTGCGCAAGCGTTTCTGCGTCGGCTTTAACTTCGAGTTGCAGGCCGCGGCTACGGACAACGGTCTGAACATCGCGCTGGCTGAGCAGCATAGTTTTCCTCTGGGAGATGTCTTCAACTTTCTGCAAGCGACAACTGTGCAGCCGATTCTGGAACAAGCGACGCTCGACTCGCCGATCTTCGCCACACGCTGGCGGTGGGACGCGAACCGCGCGCTCGCGCTGCTCCGTTTTCAAAATGGAAAAAAAGTTCCAGCGCAGATTCAACGCATGCGCTCTGACGATTTGCTCGCATCCGTTTTTCCCGACGCCGCTGCCTGCTTCGAAAATATTCAGGGCGAGCGTCACATCCCCGATCATCCGCTGGTCGGCGAAGTAATGAAAGATGTCCTCACCGAAGCGATGGATATTGACGGGCTGAAGTCTGTGCTCAGTGGTCTCGCCGACGGACGCATTCGTTGCGTTGCAGTCGACACGCCCGTTCCGTCGCAGTTCTCACACGAGATTCTGAATGCGAATCCTTACGCTTATCTAGACGACGCGCCGCTCGAGGAGCGTCGCGCTCGCGCCGTGCAGATGCGGCGCATGCTTCCGGAATCCGTGCTCGAAGAAGTCGGAGGTCTCGATCCGGCTGCGATTGCGCAGGTCCGCGAAGAAGCCTGGCCCGACGTGCGCGATGCCGATGAGTTGCACGATGTGTTGCACACGCTCGTCGGACTTCCGGAAAGTGGTCCCGATTTTGGTACTCAGCAATGGAAGTTTTATTTCGAGCGATTGGTTAACGAAGGTCGCGCCGCATCTGCAATGAGCGTGGGCAAGACTTATTGGGTTGCGGCTGAGCGCGCCAAAACGTTTTCGATTTTATTTCCCGAGGCGCGATTTGCGCCGACGTTGGCCGAAGTTGAAACAACAGTTCCCACTCGCGACGACGCCTTGCTAACTCTGGTTATGGGATGGATGTCGCACGTTGGGCCGATTACAGCGACGCAGCTTGGCGAGACTTTGGGAATTTCTGCTTCCGACATTTCGAATGCCCTTCTTCGCATGGAAGCAAGCGGAACTGTTCTTCGAGGAAACTTCAGTGGTTCTGCTTCGCGGGCGAGAACGTCCGCGCCAGATGAACCGGAATGGTGCGAGCGGCGGTTGCTGGCGCGCATTCACCGGCTTACGGTTGCGACCTTGCGCAAACAGATCGAACCCGTTACTGCGGCGCAATTTATGCAGTGGCTTTTGCGCTGGCAGCTCATCGCTCCAGGCACGCAAGTATCCGGTGAACGCGGAACGCTTGAAGTGTTGCGGCAACTTCAGGGGTTTGAAATTCCGGCGAATGCTTGGGAGCGGCAAGTGCTGGCTCGTCGCATTGTCGATTACGATCCGAAGTGGCTTGATCAGCTTTGCCTGACTGGCGCTGTTGGATGGGGAAGGTTGTCTCCACATCCGGCGACTTTGGATTACTCGAATGTGAATCGTGGAACGGAGTCTCAACCTCAATCGGCTCCTCGACAACGGCGCGTGATTCCGACCAGCGTTGCGCCAATTACTTTTTTTGTTCGCGAAGATGCGGATTGGATGACCCCGCGGCATCCGGGCGCGGAGGTGTCGGAAAATAATGGGCTCAGTCACGGAGCGCAAGGTGTGCTGGATTTTCTGCGGCAGCGCGGCGCGTCTTTTTTCGCCGACATTGTTCGCGGCACGAACAAGCTGAAAGCGGAAATCGAAACCGCGCTCTGGGAACTTGTCGCTGCCGGTTTGGTTACCGCCGATGGCTTCGACAATCTGCGATCGCTGATCGATCCCAAGCGGCGGGCGGGGCAGGGCAGTGGGCGCACTACTCGTCCGCGGCACAATGCTGGGCGCTGGGCGCTGTTGCACGCGGAGGAAGTTGTCGAGCGGCCTCGCGCTGTCGAAGCGGCTTGCTGGATGCTGCTTCGGCGATATGGCATTGTGGTTCGCGATGTACTGGCGCGGGAGGCGAACCTGCCTCCGTGGCGCGAGCTGGTTGGCGCTTTCCGGCGGCTTGAGGACCGCGGCGAGATTCGCGGCGGGCGTTTTGTGGATGGATTCCTCGGTGAACAGTTTGCTCTGCCGGTGGCGGTCGAATCCGTGCGAGCGATGCGCAAGCTTATTGCCGCAAGTGAAACGATCACGCTATCGGCGGCCGATCCGCTGAACCTGGTTGGGATTCTGGTGCCGGGTGAGCGTGTGCCGGCGATTTCCGGGAACAGCGTTACGTTCCGGGATGGGGTCGCTGTAAATTCAGTACCCACTACCGAGTACCGAGCTGAAACCGCTTAGTGTCTCCGAAAATAAAGTTGGGACTTGGTTGCGGCGCGGGTTGCATCGTTGGCTCCTGAGTCGAGAATGCACTGGAAACGGGGCGGTACCCCCCCTCCCCCCCCTTTTGCAAAATATCTGGAATCATCGCTTTAGCGGGAAATTCCCCGCAAGATCGGGATTTCAAAGGACTTAAATACTAAGTTCTTAAGAAACAATAACTTAGGGACGCGCTGATTCGGCTTCTGCCGACCGTTACGGCCTCGACCATGATTGCGCAAGTTGTGGGCTGTGCGCAAGGTCAGATGTCACAATGGGCCTGTGGAAAACATTTGGAGTGAGCGATCTTCCGGCGCGCCGCGTGAAGGTCAGAATCCCCGCCCAAGCAAAGCTTGGACGGGGCACACAAAGCTGATTGGGGTCGGCCAGCACCCGTCTACATCTTTTGTACGGTGGTGCCGGCGCTGTTGGCGTTGTTCGTCACCCAGACGTTGGCTCCGTCGAAGGCGGCCGCGAACGCTCCGGTCACCCCCGTGAAGGTTGCCAGGACGTTTCCAGTGGCTGCTTGGATCTCGGTAACCGTGTTGCTGGTGTTGTTTGCCACCCACATGTTAGCGCCGTCAAAGGCGATACCGCTGGGATCAGTCCCGACGCTAACTGTCCTTACAAGCGCCCCATTGCTCACGTTCAGAACGGTGACGTTGTTGCTGCCGAAGTTCGCCACCCACATGTTGGTTCCGTCGAACGCCAAGGCTCTGGGGTTCGTTCCCACGGAAACCGTTCGCACGACGGAGCCACTTTCATTTAGCTCGGTGACGCTGTTGCTGCTGTTGTTCGCCACCCAGATGTTGGTTCCGTCGAAGGCGACCCCTATCGGTGCGGTTCCAACCGTGAAGGCTCCTAAGATCGAGCCATTGTTTGCCTGGATCTTGGTAACCGTGTTGCCGGTGCCGTTGTTGTTGTTTGCTACCCAGATGTTGGTGCCGTCAAATGCGAGACCTTGGGGATTGTATCCCACCGCGAACGTCCCCAGTACGGTGCCGTCGCTTGCGCGTATTTCCGTCACCGAGCTTTCGAGGCAATTGGAGACCCAGATGTTCGCCCCGTCGAAGGCACCGTAGCATGCCGAGTTCACGCTAAAGGTCCCGAGCAAGGCGCCGTCGCTCGCGCGCAATTCGTTGACCGTGTTGCTTGCCAGGTTCGACACCCACATGTTAGACCCATCGAACGTAATGCCCACTGGTTGGGTTCCCACTGTAAAAAGTGTTGGCACTTGGTTCGCTTGGTACCAGCGCAAAAGCGCAATCGCGTTGAAATTCACTGTGCCCCCCGCCGGTCCCTGAGGTCCCGTGGGTCCGGTCGCTCCCGTCGGACCTGTCGGCCCTTGTGGACCAGTTGGCCCTGCGGGACCCGTTGGACCTGCTGGCCCCGTCGCACCTGGCGCTCCCGTGGGTCCTGCTGGGCCAGTGGGTCCGGTCGCACCCGTGGCTCCTGTTGCTCCCGGCGGCCCTTGGGGACCGACTGCTCCGTAGGTCACGTCGAAGAGCCACAACAATCCTTCGCTGTTGGTGACGATCAACTGATAGGTTCCAGCCGGCGTCGTGGGCAGCTGGGCTACGACTACAGTGTTCGTGAAGGAGACTAGCGTTAGGTTTGCTGCGTTGAAGTTAACGGTTGGCGCTTTTTTGTCCGGTTCGAAGCCCGAGCCGTTAATGGTGAGTTGGTTGTTTGTGTAATTGATGGAAACGCTGTTGATGGTCACAAGTTGGGCAGCGGCGGTCGCTGCGCTCAATGTGAGCAACGACAGTGTGAGAAGCGATAGTGTCAAGTGAGGACGTGTTTTCATACTTCTCCTTTCGGGTGCTTTGTCTATTTGGTTTTCATCTACGCAAGATGACGAGATCGCATGACGCACGATCTGTCTAACCAAGGAATCTGTCTGAGGCGACATGGGAGTTGGTGCCAGCCCTCTTGAAGTCAAAATCCCCACTTCTCGTAAAGTACGCGAGAAATGGGGCACCCCACTGTGCGCTGGTGCCAGCATGATCAAAGCCTGGACCTCCCAGCGGAAGTCAAATCAAGGAATCGACGGAAGGAAAGCGAAATATTCGTTGGTCGTGCCCAGTCCGGTGTCTCCCTCCACGAATGCCAGGCCGTAGACAGTTACGCCGCTCCAACCGCTGAGAGCGCCCGGCGAGGCGGACGAAGAAAGGATCATCCACTTGTTTTTGTACGGATCGTATACCTGCACAGTGGCCACGTTGTTGGTTCCGTCACTGCCTCCGAAGACATAGAGCTTGCCGTTGAGAGCGATGCTGGCTGGGCTTTGGACGGCGGTTTTCATGGGCGCCAAAGTAGTCCAGCTATTGGTCGCCGGGTTGTAGGCTTCGAGCACATTGGTGACTACTGCGTTCCCGTTTACTCCACCCGCGACGTAGAGCAGACCGTTGATTACTCCGAAGGCAGGGTTTGCGTGCGCGCTGGCCGACTGTGCCAAACTGGTCCAGATGCCCGAGAGCGGGTCGTACATGTCCAGAAAGTTGTAATATCCGTCGTATCCATCTTCGGGGGTTGTGACGTAAAGCTGACTGTTGATGACGCCGGTTGCGCCGCCGCCGCTTAAGAGCGGCATTGAGGGCAGATAGGTCCAAGTATTCGAGGGCGGGTCATACAGTAGGAGCGTGTCAGTAGGCAGATAACCGTTCCAGCCACCGGCCACATAAAGCTGCCCGTTAATTACTCCAGCTCCGTCCCCTTCATATAAGGTAAGGGGCATGTTCGCCAGGGATGTCCAGGAATTAGTCTCTGGGTTGAACGCTTGTAGCGTTGCATTGGCGCCGCCGCCGTTGTAATCCCACCTCCCGCTACGTAGATAATGCCGTTGATCGTTTCGACCGCCGCATAGCCGGTCGGAACCGGCGGGGGCGTCATGGACTTCCAGTCCGCAGCGGTCGCGGGTAGGGCTAAAAGCAGAGTGGCCAGAATCCCGGCAAGCATATGGTGAGCACGCGCAGTTTTCCCAATGGGCGTTTTCATATCGGTCTCCTTATATAAGAAACAGATTTTGCCGAATGAAAGAGAGAGGCCAAAAAGAACCAGGGATCCGATGAGGGGGCCCCTCGGATCCCTGGGTTGCGCGAGCTCGGCTAGAACGTAACCAAAAGCGCTTCCCCTATCGCCTTTTACCGAGCCCTGCGCAATCCCATATTGAGCATGTGATGTGCCAGTCGGAGAGGCATGGCTCGATGTTCCGTTATGGCCGCAAGTTGCTGTTGATAAAGTATTTATCTAATTTGCTTATGGTTCGGCAGCCGATTGATGGGTTTCAATTCGGCACTGACGCTATCCGATCGGATAGTGCGACTATCCGTTCGGATATTGGAATTAGTTCAATTCGGGCATGAATTTAGGGCGGAAGTGTGATAAGAAGAGCCGGGGTGAAGTATGCGTCCTCGACTTTTGGTGCTTTCTGGGCCGTTGAAAGATTCGACGATTCCGCTCGCTGAGGGTGAAGTCACCATTGGGCGCGACGCGTCGAATGGGATCGCGGTTGTCGACCCGTCGGTTTCGCGAAAACATTGCCTGGTGAGCTGGAACGAACGCAGATTCCGGGTGCGGGATCTGGACAGCCGCAACGGGACCCTGGTGAACGGCACGGGGATCGAAGAGCAGTGGCTGGAGCATGGAGACCAGATTGCCACGGGTGACTCCTCGTTTTTGTTTCTGCTGGAAGAGGATGTTACTGCGGCTGTGAGCCGCGTGGAATTTGAAGACGCCGACGCTTTCGCGGAGACGACCATCCTTCATCCGCGAGATGTTGTGTACCTGCAGCCGGACCGTTTACTGCGCGAGTTGCCGGCTACGTCGCGAGTGGCGCGCAACCTGAATGCGCTGCTGAAGATTAGCCGGATTATCCATGCGATTCGCGATCTTGACGATCTGCAAGGGCAGTTGCTCGATCTGATTTTTGAGGTGGTGCCTGCGGGGCGTGGCGCAATTCTGCTGGCCGAGCGGGAGAGCCATGAGTTCAATTCGACATTTGCGCGCATGCGGCACGCCGGCCAAGCGCAACTGGTAAAGGTGAGCCGCACGGTGGCGCGGCAGGTGCTGGAGCAGGGAATTGCGATGCTGGGCAGTGACGTGCGCGGCAGCAGCGAATTGCGCGAGGTGGAGAGTCTGGCGGCGTCGCAGGTGCGGTCGCTGTTGTGCGTGCCTCTGACTGTGTTTCAGCGCGTGATTGGATGCATCTATCTCGACAGCGACAGCGCCAACAATCGAATGAATGAGGAGCACTTGCAACTGGTGACGGCGATTGCCGGAATTTCCGCGGTGGCATTGGAGAATGCCCGCAGGCTGCACTGGCTGGAGGTGGAAAATGAACGGCTAACCGTGGAGGTAAGCCAGGAGCGCAGTCTGGTGGGTGAAGGCGCGCGCATGAAAGAGGTCTACCAGTTTCTGAAGCGAGTTGCTCCTACGGATTCTACGGTGCTGATTGAGGGCGAGAGCGGTACGGGCAAGGAGCTGGCGGCGCGGGCTTTGCACCGGAACAGTCCGAGAGCGGGGAAGCCGTTTGTGGCGATTAATTGCTCGGCGATTCCGGAAACGCTTTTGGAGAGCGATCTGTTCGGGCACGAGCGCGGGGCGTTTACCGGGGCCGCATCGCTGAAGAGAGGACGGCTCGAAGTTGCCGATGGAGGCGTGGTCTTTCTCGATGAGATCGGCGAACTGGCTCTCTCGTTGCAAGTGAAATTGTTGCGCGTGCTGCAAGAGCGTGAGTTTGAGCGGGTCGGAGGGACGCATCCTATCAAGGTGGATATCCGCCTGATTGCGGCTACGAATTCGAACCTGGAGCAGGCGATGCGCGAGGGCAGGTTCCGGCAGGATTTGTATTACCGGCTCGCGGTGTTGACGATTACGATGCCGACGCTGCGCGATCGCAAGGATGATATTCCGATGCTGGTGCGGCATTTTGTGCAGAAGTATGCGAAGCGCTGCAAAGTGAAGGCGCGGCCGGTGTCGCGCGAAGCGCTGGCGTGCCTGGTGAATTATGACTGGCCCGGCAATGTGCGCGAACTGGAAAATGCGATTGAGCGCGCGCTGGTGATGGGAACGTCGGACATGATTTTGCCTGAGGATCTGCCGGAGACGCTGTTGGAGCGCACTCCGCCGCCAGAGATGATTGAGGCGAAGTATCACGTGAAGTTGAAGGAATGGAAGAAGCAGCTCATTCTTGATGCGGTGGAGCAAACGCAGGGCAGTTATGCGGAAGCTGCGCGCATTCTGGGAGTGCACCCCAATTATCTGCACCGGTTGATCCGCAACCTTGAATTGAAAGAGATTTTGAAAGAAGTTCTGCGGGATCCGGCGCGCGGGTTGGCCGGGCTTTCTGGCGGGAACGCGTGAGGGGAGCGGACGGCAGTTAGCAATTGGCAGTTAGCAATTAGCCGCTACTGATTTGTGCCGTTGAAGGCTAATTGCCAATTGCTAATTGCCAACTGCCAATTGCGGCAGTTGCAGTCGTATCAGCGCGGCGGGATCGATGTACGTGCCTTGCCAGCGCACGCCGACGTGAAGGTGCGGACCGGTGGCGCGGCCTGTGCCACCGCTTAGCGCGATTACCTGTCCGCGTTTCACCTGATCGCCTTCCTTTACTTTGAATTCCGAAAGATGCATGTAGATGGTGAGCAGGCCCTGACCGTGGTCGAGCACCACGAAATTGCCTTCGTAGTAGAGTGGGCGCGCCAGCAGCACCGTGCCGTCGTTCATGGCTTCAACGGGAGTTCCGGTGGGGACGCGGAAATCGAGGCCCCAGTGAGTGCTGCCGACCTTGCCGTTGAAAATGCGCTGGGCGCCGAAGACGTCGGAGATTTCTGCGTTCGCCGGAGCGGCGAATTCGCCGGACCACTCGCGGGCGGGAGTGACGCGGCTCAGATAATCCTTTTTTATTTGCTGGCCTTCTTCGATTTGTTTTTGCTGCTCGGGAGTGGGCTCGGTGAATTTGCCTTCGACGCTGAGCTTGGATTGGATTCTTGGGTACTTGCCTTCGCCGACGTTGAACTGTTGACTGAATGTAATTTTATTGCCGGGAGATTTTCCTGCTGCCGTTTCGCCGGTTAGTTCGAGGGAGTAGGTTCCGGGAGCGGTTTCGAAGGGGACGCCTGCCAGCGCGGACCAGGTCTTGCTCGCAACATCGAAGCTGAAAGAAACTTCGTGGCCCAGCCAGGTTCCGCTGAGGGATTCGAGTCTCGCTGGAGATTTCACTTCAAACAGGACTGGACCGCCGTTGACGAGGTGCGTGGGTTCGGCTTGGGCGGTCCAAGTGGCTGCTTGCGCCGGAAGAATTGCGGCCAAGAATGTCCAGGCTAGAAAAACCAATGTGGTGCGAGCAAAGAGGAAAATAGGAAACTGGCGATTCACCCTACCAGCCTAGCATTCCTGAGGGAATTTGGTGGACCTGGTCGGGATCGAACCGACGACCTCTTCCATGCCATGGAAGTTAAGAACCTGCCGGCCACTGATTCTAAAGGAGTTTATCACCGGCGGAATGGGTTAAAACCGTTATACTCGGCGCAATTTGCTACCAAATTTCTACCAAAACCTGACAAGTGGGGTTCGGGGGCTGAATCGTGGGGGATCGGCCCCCTTCAACTTTCACACTTGGGAGGAAATCCCTTTTACTGCTTCGGTATCTTGGCGGGCAGCAACCTCAGAGAACGTTGCATTGCCGGTGCCAGGTGTTCTCGCGCACTTCCCACCAATTTGTACGACCGCTCAAACTCATTCAGTCCCGGATCCACATCTCCAACCGTCGTTTTCGCGAGAATCAACGATCGACACTCGCCAATCTCCTAGCCTGTTTGCAGTGGCTTCCGACCCGCCGACGCGGATGGGAAAATCGGATCGGCGTTCATCTTTCCGGACGCGAGGTCAGTCATGGGAGATCAGGGCATTTCGCTTTTGCAAAGCTGGACAATAACCGTTATCACTCATCCGCTGGACGCAGGAACGCGTCGTCAAGCAGCGACCCCAAAAACCTTTGTGGAGCCTTTCGGCCCTCTATCCGGCAGGTGAGGGATCGTACTAAACTTTGTGGTTTTGTGGGAGGCTCCTGTTATGAAGCCACTGTTTTCGCGATTGCTCATCAGTTCCTTGGCTGCGTTGTTGCTCGCAGCCGTTGCTCCGGCGCAAGCGCAGACCTTCAGCGTCTTGGCCAGGTTTCCCAACCAGACAAGTGGTGACAACGCATCTGCCTTGCTTTTCGCGGATGGCAATCTGATCGGCGCCACTCCGGACGGCGGTTCGTCGAGGCTGGGAAATATTTTTGAAATAAACAGCCAGCACCAGGAGAGCACGCTGTACACCTTCAAACAGTCGCGGGATGGCAGAATTCCCACGAGCGGTGCGCTGATCCAGGACCGGGAGGGCAACCTTTATGGCACTACCCAGGGCGGTGGTGGTTACACCTGCATCGGTATCTACACCGTGGGCTGTGGGACGGTGTTCAAGCTGAGTCCGACAGGGCAGGAGACGATCCTGCACCGCTTTAGTGGGGGAACGGATGGTGCCGCGCCCGAGGCGGGCCTGGTGGCTGACGCGGCGGGCAACCTGTACGGTACGACGCAAGTGGGCGGTTCTCAATGCGTCTACCTTGAAGGTTGTGGAACCGTGTACAAGATTAGTTCGACCGGGACGGAAACCGTTCTGTATCGCTTTACCGGCGGGACGGACGGTTCAGTGCCGTCTTCTGGAAGTTTGGTCATCGATGCGGAGGGAAATCTTTACGGCACCACAGAGCAAGGTGGCGATCTCACGTGTTTCTTCGGACGTGGTTGCGGAGTCGTGTTCAAGGTCGACCCCAGCGGCAACGAGACCGTACTGTACTCCTTTACTGGCGGTAAGGACGGCGGATCTCCGTACGCAGGTGTGGTCCGCGACTCGCAAGGCAACCTGTACGGCACAACCCTCTCCGGAGGATACCTCCCGTGCGGAAACGGCGGCTGCGGCACAGTGTTCAAAATGGATTCATCCGCGAATGAGACGGTGCTTTACAGCTTCAAGACTTCTGACAACCCTTCTTCGGGCGTGGTTTTGGACCCAGAAGGGAACCTCTACGGCACTACGAGTCTCGGTGGAGATACCGGGCAGGGAAGCGTCTATGAGGTAACCAGCCAGGGTGCGTATATCTTGCTTCATAGCTTTTCAAACCCGCCCGCCTTTAGTGACGGACTGTCGCCGACGGTGGGTTTGGTGCGGGACCCGGCAGGCAATCTCTACGGCACAACATCGGGCGGCGGCGGAGGCGGTTGCGGTTACGGCGATGGCTGTGGGGTGGTGTTCAAGATTGCTCCGTAGTGGGAGACGCCCACCCGTCCACATTCCTTTCTTCTTGGAGGCGGCGATTTTGTCCCGGATCCTCTCTCCCGTAACTTCTCTTTCGAACTGCGCAAATGAAAGTAGGATGTTGAGGGTGAGCCGGCCCATCGACGTCGTTGTATTGAACTGCTGTGTGACCGAGACGAAGGAAACGCCTTTTGCGTCAAGCGCTTCCACAATCTTGGCAAAGTCCGACAAGCTGCGCGTGAGACGATCCACCTTATACACGACGACAACGTTGATCTTATTGGCCTGGACATCTTCGAGCAGTTGCTTCAGTCCGGGTCGCTCCATAGTTCCGCCGGAGTATCCACCGTCGTCATAGTGAGCGGGCAGCACCCTCCAGCCTTCGTGCCGCTGGCTGAGAATAAAAGCCTCACCGGCTTCTCGCTGCGCATCGAGCGAGTTGAAGGATTGTTCGAGACCTTCCTCTGACGACTTTCTCGTATAGATCGCACAGCGCATGACAGGTTTGGAATCGGTGCTCATCGGGCCTCCCTAGATTTGCTGTTAGTTTGTTCGTTCTTGATTCCGAAGAAGAGAGGGCCGGACCAGTGGGTGCCGGTGAAGTGCACGTCATCACGACTCTCCGATGCAATCCGAGGGGACTTCAAACTACAGCTCGCTTCAAACAACTCTCCGATCGAGTCAATGGCACGGCCTGACGGCGCAGTTCTCATACGCCTGGGGACACAACCTGGACGATATGACGCAAGCCTGCTGCACTCTTCCTAAGGACAGCACAAATCTGAGGGGAGATTACGGCAATTCCGACTACGACGTGCGCCACCACTTCGTCGCCGACGCCGTTTACAACATCCCGGGCTCCTCGCACGGCCCTCAATGGCTCTCCCACGGCTGGCAGCTAAATACCGTGATGTCGTTCCGCACCGGTTTTCCCTTCACCGTTCATGCCGCCACCGATACCAGCGGTACAGGAGAGAACACCGACCGTGGTGACCAAATCGGCAACGCATACGCGGGCGTTTCTCACTCTCTCGTCAGCCACTCCTACGTGCAGTGGGTGAACCCGGCGGCGTTTCAAAATCCGCCGCAGGGAAGCTTTGGAACGATGGGGCGCAATCAGCTCACAGGCCCGGGCTTTGCTTCGGTGGACCTCTCGGTATTCAAGAATATTCCGGTGACCGAGCGCCTGAACGCTCAGTTCCGCGTGGAAATGTTCAATATCTTCAACCGCCTGAACCTCGCGCCACCGAGCGGCTACCTCTTCGGCGGATTTGGTCAAAGCACCGACACCATCGGCGACTACAATGGCGCGCCTGGTATCGGTCCAGGTGAGCCATTCAACATGCAATTGGCCCTGAAGCTTATTTTCTGATTGCTGCCCAGCACGCAGAGCAAATTCCGACTACGGTTGACCTCCTCAAACAAATTGTGCGCAACTTTCGAGATAGCGGCGAAGGAAGGCGCAACGAGTACCATAGTCTCCATGAGAGTGCCTTGCGATGAAGCTGTACTGCGATCAGGCGGTAGCGAAGTCCCGTATGGAGAAAGAACCAGACTATGGATTCTCACTGCAACCATTCTTGGTTCGAGCGTGGCATTCATCGACAGCACAGTCGTCAATGTGGCCCTGCCCGCGATACAGGCCACTTTTCACGCAACCGTGGTGGATGTGCAATGGGTGGTCGAGTCATACGGCCTTTTTTTGGGCGCGCTGATTCTCGTTGGTGGATCCCTCGGTGATCTCTTTGGCCGGCGCATGATCTTCGTCGCAGGGGTGTCAATCTTCGCCATTGCATCTGCCGCTTGCGGCTTTGCTTCGAACGTCGATCAGTTGATCGTCGCGAGAAGTGTTCAAGGCGTAGGTGCTGCGCTCCTGGTCCCCGGAAGTCTAGCGATTATCAGTGCATCTTTCGACGAAAAGAGTCGCGGCCAGGCGATTGGTACATGGTCGGGCTTTACAGCGATCACCACTGCGGCCGGGCCCGTTCTTGGTGGTTGGCTCGTTGAGCACGCTTCCTGGCGCTGGGCGTTCTTCATTAATCTTCCGATTGCGGCATCCGTGGTGGTGATTTCCCTTTGGCAAGTTCCGGAAAGCCGCCGTCCGACTGCCGGGCGCATCGATTGGATCGGAGCGCTTCTTGCCATCCTCGGTCTAGGCGGATTGGTGTACGGCCTCCTCGAGTCAGTGAACCTGGGCTGGACGAATCGCCTGGTCCTTGGAAGTTTGATACTTGGTTTCGGCGGCCTTATCACATTCGTTCTCGCCGAAGCTAAAGTTGCCTTCCCCATGGTGCCGCTCGCTCTGTTCCGATCCCCGACCTTTAGTGGCGCGAACCTGCTTACATTACTTTTGTATGCAGCGGTCGGAATTTTCTTCTTCCTGTTTCCGTTGAACCTGATTCAGGTTCAGCAGTATTCCCCTACAGCGGCGGGTAGTGCGATCCTCCCCCTGATTTTGCTGATGTTTCTTCTGTCGCGTTGGGCGGGTCGCCTCGTTGACCGCTATGGGGCGAGAGGCCCACTGATCATCGGCCCTCTCATTGCTGCGGCTGGATTCAGTCTGTTCGCTGTGCCCTCCATTGGGAATGGCTATTGGAAGGCGTTCTTTCCCGCGCTTGTGATCCTGGGATCGGGGATGACGGTGACGGTGGCGCCTCTCACCACCGTCGTCATGAATTCCGTCCACGAAGACCGTGTCGGCACGGCTTCCGGAATCAACAATGCTGTCGCGCGGGTAGCAGGCGTGCTCGCAATCGCAATACTCGGGATTGTAATGGTGAAGGCGTTCAGCTTTCACCTGAATCGAAGCTTGGCCCGCCTTTCCGTGCCCTCCCATATTGTGCAGGAACTGCGAGCGAACGAGATCAGACTCGCAGGCTTGGAGCTGCCCGCTGGGCTTGATCCGATTGCGAACGCCGCCATCAAGCAGTCCGTCAGGGAAGGGTTTGTATATGGATTCCGAATCGTCATGTGGATTTGCGCAAGCCTGTCTCTGGCATGCGCTGCGGTCGCATCGCTCATGATTCCTCAGAAACATGAGCGCCACTGGCCGGTGAAACCCTCATCTTAGAGTGCACGGCCAAGCGATGGCTTCTGCGTTGTGGCGAGCCGGACTAGGGAAACTTCGGGCCTCGGCAACGCTTTTAATGCGATCCCATAGTTTGCCACCCTCGGAAATGAAATCGTTGTAGGGATCGATCACGAGAAGTGCTGTGTTCTCTTTGTCGAACTTTAGATTTGTCACGTTTTTCCTCCTTATGTTCACCCAAGTTCTGCGTTGCTGTTAGGCCTGGCCAGCCAAGTCACCCAGCATGCGCGGCAGTGCCATTTCCGCCTCTCGGGTCTGGAAGCCACGTTTCATCGCGGCTTTGATCCGATTCTGTGCTTCAGGCTTGCGGACACAGTCGAGGAAGAGACTCGAATCACGGCGAAAATCGTCAGCAGGCGCGAGCGCGACCGCATTGACCCGCTCCTTGATTACGGAAAGGCCGAAGGCTGGAAAGCCGGCTATGCGATGCGCCAGCGATTGAACGAAATCGCCGAGTTCGGCGGCGGGCAACGCTCGATTGATCCAGCCGTAGCGTTCCGCCATCTGCGCATCGTAATCCTCCGTGCCCAACAGTGCCTCGATCACCCGGCCCCGGCCCATGAGTCGGGTGAGATGCTGGACGGCGCCTGTGCCGGGGATCAACCCGAACCCTGCCTCCGGTTGACCGAAAATTGCCGACTCGCGCGCGGCGAAGCGCATGTCACAAGCCAGCACAAACTCACTGCCCACACCGCGCACGCGACCTTCGATCTGCGCAATCGTGACCAAGCGGCTTGCGCTCAGATAGCGAAATACCGTCGCAAGCGAAGGTTCGCCGGTGAGCTTTGCTGCCAACCCGCCGTACTCCGCAATCCGAGTCACGTCGACATGGGAAATGAAATAGTCCGGGTCGGCACTCTTGAACACGAGTACATGGACGGAGTCATCGGCCTCGGCCTGTTGAATGAGAGAGACCAAGTCGCGGACCAGTTCCGGCCCCAGAAGATTCATTGGTGGAGCGGCGATTTGTACGAACAGAACGCCGCCTTCTTTATGCGTAGAGATCGTTTCAAAACCAGCCAGCTGTGTTCCATTCTCGTTATCGATTTTGTTCAGCATATTTTTTCTCCTGTATAAGTTAGGCTGCACTCGCGACAGTCTCCATTTACTCGGCGTATTACCTGGTGAGGGAAAATTATTCTGCAAGGAGGCGGATCAGGAGGGCCTCCCACTATTTCGGAACCCTCCTGTACCCGAATCGTTACCTATCGTGGTATTACGCAGCCTTCGCCTGGGCGGACCGCAGCGATCTGAAGCCCACGCGAATCTCTTCTGAAAGAAGCTGGGGCTGCTCAAATGCCGCGAAGTGGCCGCCTTTGTCGAGCTTGTTGTAATGGATGAGTTTGGGATATGCCCGCCCTGCCCAGCTCTGTGGAGCGGGATAGAGCTCGTCAGGGAATACGCTCACGGCCGTCGGGACAACGACGTTCTTGACGGCGAAGAACGAAGCCCCCTTGTTCTCCCAATAAAGACGAGCCCCTGAGACCCCCGTATTCGTCAACCAGGTGAGCGTGATGTTGTCGAGGACGTCGTCTCGTGTGAGCCCTTCGGTCCCTCCGGCAAAGACACGTGCGATGAGCTCGTAGCTGAGTGCGTCGTGATCAAGGAAATAAGCCGCTAGGCCGACGGGTGAATCCGCGATTCCGTACAATGTCTGCGGTCTCAACCCCATCTGGAAGCCGTAGCCGATGCCCTTCGCATAGACGAAGCTCAGCCGGTCGTAAGCGAGCTTCTCGTCAGCCGAGAGACTTGCCGGTGCGGGGGCGCCGGAAAAGGCCAGCTTGTCGATGTCGAGTGGAATCACGTTAGGCATGTTGGTGTGAATGCCCAGCAATTCCGGTGGCGCCTGTGCGCCCATTAGCTCGGTGATGATCGCGCCCCAATCGCCGACTTGCGCCACGAATTTCGTGTACCCGAGGCGCTTCATCAGCACCACCCAGGCGCGTGCGATGTGGGCGGGATCCCACCCGGTGGTGGTCGGTTTTCCGGAGTAGCCGTAGCCCGGCATCGACGGAATCACCACATCAAAAGCGTCCGATGCGCTGCCGCCATGTGCGGTGGGATTGGTCAGCGGATCAATGATCTTCATCTGTTCGATGATTGAGCCGGGCCATCCGTGCGTAACGATGAGCGGCAATGCATTTTCATGTTTCGAACGAACATGGATGAAGTGAATGTCGAGTCCATCGATCTCGGTGATGAACTGCGGCAGGGCGTTCATTTTTGCCTCGATCTTGCGCCAGTCATACTCGGTTGCCCAATAGCGCGCGAGCGCCTGAGTGGTCGCGAGCTGCACGCCTTGCGTCGCATCCGTAACCGTTTCTCGTTCAGGCCACTTTGTCGCGTTGATGCGCCTGCGCAATTCGGTCAATTCGGTTTCCGGAACGTTTACGTGGAATGGGCGAATAGCGGTCTTGTCAGAAGTCTGGTCAACAGCTTGTTGTGGAACAGTAGTTCGGGTCATGGTGTCGCTCCTTTGAAGTTGATTTCCCCTTGTCGGGTTACACTTCTCTTAAAGGCAAGCTGAATACCAATTGCAACTCATTGAAAAACAAATAGATAGCCGTATGGCGTGGTTGCGAATATGGCGAATGCGGCGAATGTTGTGATTTTGGCGAGGCCTTAGCCAAACTTGAATTGGCCCTTGCGAATCTTGAGGGCACGAATCTTATGTTCAAGCGTCGAAGGCGGAATTTGAAGCTTGGCAGCAGCTCCGGACGGCCCGGAGACTCGGCCCCGGCTTGCGACCAGCGCGGCCTCAATAATCTCTCGCTCAGTCCGCGGCTCGCGCCCCGACGGTGTCATCGTTGCGACTCGCGAGGGCGCCTGAGACGATTCGTTTGAGAGCCATACATCGTCGACAGCAAAAACGTCACCTGAGGTCAGGATCACCGACCTCTCGATGACATTCTGCAGTTCGCGAATATTGCCCGGCCAATCGTACTCCCGCAACCGCTCCAAGGTCTTTTTCTCGATTGTGCGGATACTTTTCCCGGCCTTCTTCGCGTAGCGCTGGACGAAGTACTCGACCAACATCAAAATGTCATCTTTTCGCTCTCGAAGCGGTGGCATTTCGATCGGGAATACGTTGAGGCGGTAATAGAGGTCTTCGCGGAAGGTTCCGTCAGCTATCGCGGCTCTCATGTCGCGATGCGTGGCCGCAATCACGCGAACGTCGACATGTATCGGCTGCGCACTCCCGACTCGCTCGAATTCCCGCTCTTGCAAGACCCTCAAGAGTGCGACCTGTATGTCGGGCGGAAGGTCGCCTACTTCATCCAGAAAGATGGTACCGCCATCCGCTAGTTCAAAGCGCCCGAGGCGGCGCTGCATCGCTCCGGTGAAGGATCCTTTTTCGTGGCCGAACAATTCCGAGGAGATCAGTCCCGGCGCCAATGCCGCGCAGTTCACACTGACGAAGGCCCGGCCAGATCTCTGAGAACGCTTGTGAACGGCGCGGGCAATCAGTTCCTTGCCCGTGCCAGTCTCGCCTGAGATCAATACGGTGGAGTCTGTGGGAGCTACCTTGCCAACCCGAGAAAGAACAGTCTTCAGCGTGTTCGATGACCCAACAATTTCCTCAAACATGGATGCGCGATCTACTTCGTCCCGCAATGCCAGATTTTCACGATGGAGTCGATCCTTGAGCCCCCGAATCTCGGCTTCACGCTCCTGGAGTTCACGATAAAGGCGAGTAGTCTCGACTAACAATTCCTGGCTCGCGTTCAGCCTCTGGCGTTCGAGTTCCGCTTCCATCCGCAGCCTCTCTTCTCGCTCCGCAGTCTCACGACGAAGTTTGGCTAGCTTGAGGTGCACCTCCACGCGCGCCATTAGCTCACGCGCAGTAAATGGCTTTACGAGATAATCGTCTGCGCCAGCGTGCAGTCCTTCGAGTCGCGATTCTTCGCCTGCGCGCGCCGAGAGCTAGATGATGGGCGTGCCAGCGAGGACCGAGTCATCCCGTACGGCTCGCAGCAAGCCGAATCCATCCAACTGCGGCATCATGACATCGGCCAGTAGCAGTGCCGGCCGCAGGAGGCGTGTGGTCTCCAGCGCCTGACGACCATCCGAGACGGTATGCACCTCATATCGGCCCTCCAGCAGGTGCCTGAGATACTTGCGCATATCCGCGTTGTCGTCGGCCACGACGATGAGTTCGCGTTCGCCGACCGATTCGGGCCGCGGCAACGGCGTCAATGATGCCGACTCAGAAAGCGCTGCTACGTCGACTGGATTCCACTCGTCCGCTACCCACCCCTGCGCCTCCTGAGCATATACGTCGGCTGTAACTCCGGTGAACGCGACCGGTCGTGTCACCTGAATGCGCTCTGGTGGCAAGTGCGTTGTGCCGAGAGGAATCGTCACCGTGAACGTACTACCCTGCCCAAGCGCACTCTCCACTCGCACATCGCCGCCATGGAGTCTGACAAGTTCCTGAACGAAGGCCAAGCCAATCCCTGTGCCTTCGAAGGTCCGAGCCTGAGTCCCCTCGACACGATGAAAGCGTTCGAAGACCCGCTCGCGGTGCTCCTCAGGAATCCCCACTCCGGTATCGCGGACCTGCAGTTGGACCGCGCCATCCACGGCTTTCAACGTAACCGTGACGGAGCCCTCGAACGTGAACTTAAACGCATTGGACAGAAGATTCGAGACTACCTTCTCCCACATGTCGCGGTCGACGTACACGGGTTCGGCGATTGGCGGGCATTCGACAAGAGTTCGATAAACGTCTCGCTGATGTGCTGGATGGTATGGCCAATCGGATGTCGGGGAAAACCTCGGATAGACACAATGGTTTCAGAATCTCGGTTGAGGATCTAGAAAAAACAATTCAGACCTACGATTCGGGAAAGTCGCAAGAGGCGCTTACGGCACAGCTTGGTGGATTTCTCTCGTTGTCCCGGAAAATCGCAAGTCTGACGATTTCGCTCGATAACGAGATGTCAGTACAAGGAGAGACTTTGTGATTATTGCGCGGAAGATTTGGGGGTTCGGAGCGAACTCTCTCGCTATTGCAAACAAATGACTTAGCACGACATTCTAGCACGCCGTGGGTTAGCCCACGACCGCACTGGCACGTTCTTTAACCTTTCTTGCATCCGTTTTGAAGCGAGATTAGCGTAGTGCCTCTGAGCTACCGCTAATGTATCCCCAAGCATCGCCGCAACCTCGGTCAACTCGCAGCCCTCTCCGAGCCAGAAATCGACTGCCGTGTCACGAAAGCGATGCGTCGTATTCCCCTCAATCCACAGTCCTGCGTTCTGCATAAGCAGACGCAGATCGTCCTGCCATGTTGTGACCTCAGAGGTCACCTGATATTTGCCATCCCAGAAGACGTATTTTCCTTCACCCTCCATCAGTTCCGCATACAGAGTTGGGTCAAGCTGCTGGACAACGGATCGTCCGGTCTTTTGCCTGTCGAATCGGAGCCAGCCGTATTGAAGATGCCGATGACGATCCAGTTGCACTGTGTCTCGAATAGCAACTCCGGTCGCAATCATGAACTTCACGAGCAGTGTCACTACTGCGACCTTCTCCGCCGGGAAGGTTTTCGGAATCTGGGCAAAGAGAACTTTGATTTCTTTCTCGGTGAACGGCTTCGGCTCCAGTCGTTCTTTGTCCACCTTCGACAGCCGGATGGTCTTCAGTGCGGCAAGCAGATCGTTGAGGTTCTCCCGACAGCATGTGCGGAGGAAGCTGCGAATGTTCTGCTGGGCGTTCTGACGGGTCGTAGCGGACGGCCAAGCCCTCTCCCAGCCCGCCCGGAATTCGATCACATCCGCCGAAGTGATGAGCGACGGAAATACCTTCGACCGAGCCGACATGAACGCCTCGAACTGGTTAAATTGGTGCCGGAGCTTCTTCACTCGGCGGGCGGAGATGTTCTCGCTCTTTTTGGCACTGACGAAGGTGTCTATACACTCTGCGATGGTCGGCTGTGGGCCTTTGACGATGATGGGCTTCGGCGTGTCGCCCCGGTCTAGCTGCTCTTGGAGTTCGACCGCCTTATCCTCGGCGACGGCCCACGTCCGGGTCTTGGCGGCTTGGCGGTGCTGTTTGCCGGTCCGGGAGTACCGCAGGAATTTGGAGCACTGGCAGCCCCGGTAGAACTCGCCCCGGCTCCGGTGGGAACAGGTCTCCCGGTCCTGACGAAGACGGTGACGATTGATTTGGGCTGAATGTTCACGCCGGGTTAACCTCCACTCACTTGCGAGGCTAACCCACGGTCTAACACGCCGTCAACGAATTTTTTGGTAATCACCAGTGTTTATGCGGGGTAAGATATGGCGGAGAGAGTGGGATTCGAACCCACGTTACCCTTTCGAGTAAACACGCTTTCCAAGCGTGCGCCTTCAGCCACTCGGCCATCTCTCCGGCGGAAATTTGGGAAGGACGACAGCTTTTCCAAGGCTATCGCATCGCTCAGATTGGGCCTGCATTCACGCCCACTGGGCTTCATTTCATTCTATGGGCAGGGGAGCGCGAGCGCAAATCGGCGAAGAAGAAACAAGGCTTGCGACGTATGCGGTTACCGACGCAAAGCAAACAGTGGCGAAACCAAAAGAGACAAACAGGCAAAGATACGAAGAGACAAATGTTAAGAGAGTTTTTCCGGCGCAGTTGGACCGGGCAAAGACGCATTAGAAATCGATGGATTCGCGGAAGTTGTCGAGGCGCTGGAAGTCGCCGCACCCGCAGCACGCGCAGAGGGAGCGCTGACCGCTTCACCAGGCTGGACGGCAGGAACCGGAGGTGGCTTGACCCCATCGACCACGTGATGGCTCAGGCAATAGAGGGCAAGTTCCAGGCGATCGGCCACGCCCAACTTGTCATACACCTTGCGCAGGTAATTCTTTACGACCTGCTCGGTCGTTCCCACGCGAACCGCGATCTCTTTATTCTTCATGCCCTGGGTCACGCAAGAAACGATCAGAGTTTCCTTGGGCGTGAGTTGCACTTTCGGGCGCGCTCCAGACGGGCGCAGCGTATGGCCGCGATACGCTTCCATCACCCAGTGAATCGCCTGACTCTCGAGCCACGGTTCACCGCTGGCAACTTTGCGAAGACAGTCGACCAATATCTCGGGCTCCACTTCGCGCGACAGAATGCCGTGCGCTCCGCGGCGAAATAGATCGAGCGTAAGTTGTTCGTCCGATCCGGGAGTGACGACAACGATCTTCAGTTGCGGCGACTGGCGCAGAAGCTCTGCAACGATTTCGACTGGATTGTGGGCCAGTGCCGCTTCAAAAATCAGAACATCGGCAGAAAACTTCGTCACTGCAGATTGCGTCTGGGATAGCGTCTCGGCCTGCCCAACCACGCGGATGTCGTCTTCGAGAGCGAAAATCTTGCGCAGTCCGGCGCGGAAGATGGCCTGAGTGTCGGCCAGAATCACGCGGATCAACTGGCCGGAGCCGTTGCCTGCGTGAAGGCCGTGATTTTCTCCCGCACTGACTGAAGTACTCGCCATCAGTTTCTTTGCACCTATGCTCGCTCGAAGTGGTACTCGTCAATTACAACGCCAACCCCGCGGCGTCCCTTGTCTTCAAAGCTGCGGACCACGCGGCCGTGGCAGTCAATCTGAACATTGCAACGGGATCCGACGACGTCGCCGGGAAGCAGAATGGTGAAGTCCACAATCGAACCCACAGGAACGTCGCGGTCAATCGCAAACAACACACCGTTGGCGGAAATATTTTGCGTCTCCGCCGCATACGCTCCGTTCTGCGATTGCAACTCAACGGGCAGATGCAAAGGAAACCGCGGAGCACTTTGCATTTCGGCATAGTGCTTTATCGCAGTCTGCGCCTGCGGGTCGCTCGACAGTTGCTCTTCTGTTGCTTCGCCAGACACCGTTCTAAGAAACCTTCCTTCCGGTGCGCGCCCTTCAGCGCGTCCGGATTCTGAGGAACTTTTTTAAGCGACTTAGGGGCAGCGTACACCCAGGAATCAGGCATGCAAAGTTACCGAAGTCATGGAACAGGTGGGTGCTAACTGCTTGCGGATGAATGAATTAGAGGGAATTCAGGAAGGAAGTCAACGGTCTGTCGTGGCGGATTGTCCTAGGCCCTTGGCAGAACGTTGGGTTTCTGCTAGACGGTCGATTGCACTCGCAAAACCGCACCTAGAACTTAGTCACTTCGGTGAAATTAAAGTCACGAATTTTCATTGCAGGCACGACCATGTCAAACGACTCTTCTCCGCAGGAACGAAGCGGCACACTCATGGCCTCAACATTCGAGAGCATATGAATCAGGCTTTCATTGAAACGGAAGTTGCGAATTCCCTGCTTAACTTTTCCGTCCTCCACCAGGAACGTGCCATCGCGCGTCATGCCGGTCACAATTTTTTCATACGGATCGACTTCGCGGATGTACCACAACCGAGTGACCAGCACGCCGCGCTCAGTGGAGGCGATCATCTGTTCGAGAGTTTGCGGATTTTGCGGAGCTGCAAAAACAATGTTGACGGGCATCTCGCCCATTTCGTTCGGCAAAGCAAACCCGTGGCCAGTGGCTTCAATGGGGCCGACTTGATCTTTTTGCTCGCAGCGTTTCATGCGTTCCGCAGTCGCTCGCGCATAGACAACACGTTTCACAATTCCGTTCTCGACCAGCGGCAGGCTAAGCCTCCGCATGCCCTCGCCATCGAAGGGCGAGCCCGTTTGCAGAGGATGCGTGACGTCGTCCCAAATAGTGATGTTGTCGCCGAACAACTGGCTGCCGATGCGTCCGGTGAGGAAGGAACGCTGGTCGAGAATCGCCATGCCCGAGTAATCCCAAAACATGAAGCCGACGATATCGAGCGCGGCGGAAGGTTCGAGAATCACCGTGTACTTGCCCGCTGGAATTTCGGCTGGACGCGCGGAGTCGAGCGTCTTCTGAGCCGCAATCTCGGCCATCCGAAGTGGATCGAGATTGTTCACATCGGGCGAGTTGGATTTCTGCCATCCGGAAGAATCGCCAGCCAACATCGTGATAGAGACTTCCGCGAGAGTCTGCGTATGCCAGTTGCTCAGGCCGCGCGAATTGAAAATTCCCTCAACAGATTCGGCGCTCGAATATATGCCAGCAGTCGTAAGCCTGTGTTTCTTCGCGACCTCGACGATCTTCTTCACGGCGTCGGCGCGAAGTTGGGGAGTGCTGGCCGCGGTCTGAGCAAAATAGCGCGACGGAGCCTGCGTGGAGTTCACGTCGGCGCCGCCGGCAGCTTCGCGCGTGTCGGGCATAGGCAGAAGATCCGGATCAGGATGCTGCACCTGAGCCAGCGCTTCAGAAGACTCGACCACGCGCCGCAAGCTCTCATCGTCAAACTTGTTGGTGGTAGCGCGAGCCGTGCGTCCGCCAAAAGCCGTGCGCACCGAGACGACATGATTCTCGTCCTCGACATTCTGATGAATGATATTGTTGGCAAATCGAGTCAAAGCAAAGCGTCCGCCAGAAAAAAGAACCTCAACTTCGTCAGCAGACGAGAATTTCTTAGTGCGATCGAAGATGTCGGCGGCTTGTTCCCTGGTTAGCATATATCGTGTGGTTGCTTTTCTCTGTGGCTCTGTGTCTCTGTGGTGAACTAGCTGCCTTTATATGCACTTCCCACTTTGATTCCGCGAAACCGCGACGGCGCAGCTCCGTGGCCTGTGCCCATTACCTGTTGCGGCTGGCCCTTTCCGCAATTCGGAGTACCCCATAGCGTCCATTCCTCGCGAGAACAAATCGCGTCCAGCGAATTCCAGAATTCAGTTGTGATGCCGGAGTACGACGGATTCTTCACCATCCGCACGCGCTTGCCATGCTTGATCTCCCAGCCGATCTCGCAACCGAATTGAAAGTTATATCGACGGTCGTCGATCGACCACGAGCGATTGGTCTGCATCAGAATACCGTGATCCGTGGAGGCAACCAGTTGCTCCAGGCTCAAAGGCTTCTCGCCCGGCAGCAGGCTGATGTTGGTCATGCGAATCATGGGCAGACGATTCCAACCTTCGGCGCGCAGCGTTCCGCCCGAGCGATTCTCGCCAATGGTGTGTGCGGTCTCGCGCGAACTGAGATATCCCGTGAATAATCCATTCGTGATGATCGGCGTGCACCGCGCAGGAACGCCTTCATCATCGAAGCCAAAGGTTCCAAGCCCCGGACCGTGCTCCTGGCGCGCGTCGGCCACAACATTCACCATGTCACTGCCGTAGCGCAGCGTGCGCAGCTTGTCGAGCGTCAAGAAAGAGGTGCCGGCGAAGTTCGCTTCCATCCCCAGCACACGATCAAGTTCAATGGGATGCCCGACCGATTCGTGAATCTGCAATCCAAGTTGTGAACTATCAAGAATAATGTCGAACGTGCCTTCAGGACACTGGTCCGCGTGATGCAGCGCCACCGCCTCTTCCGCGATGCGGCGCGCGTTCTCGACCAATTTCAATTCATCAATCAGTTCATAACCTTTGTTCTGCCACTGTCCGCCATAAGAATTGGGATACGAACGTTTTTGGATCTCGTTTCCTGCAAAGGCATAAGCGGTGTAGCCTGCGCCCGCAGAGTACTTCGTCTGGTGGATGTCGCTTCCCTCCGACGATAGAAACCACTGCTCCTCGCGATTGAAGTTAAGGTTGGTCTCGGCCAGCGTGACGCCCTCAACTCCGCGCAACTCGGAGTCGATGTTCAGCAGCAACGCAATATTTTGCTGAACCGAAATCGAAAACGGATCGATCACGTGCGGTGTCGTCCACTCGGCAGTGACAGGCTTTTCCGGCGCGAGACGTACGTCCTGCTCCTTCACTCGCGCCGAGGCGAGCGCGATCTCAACCGCGCGGGCCGCAGTAGTTTCAACCCCGGAGCGCGACAAGTCTTCGGAAGCGGCGAATCCCCACGCTCCATCGGCAAGCACGCGCACGCTCATGCCAACAGACTCGGAATCAGACGCACTGCCAACCTTGCCGTTTTTTGTAGTAAGCGCACGGCTACGCTGGCTGACAATGCGCGCATCGGCATAAGTCGCGCCGCGCAGCGTGGCGACATTCAGGGCCCAGCTAGCGATTTGCTTCATGCGGAGATTCAAATCTACCACGGAGACAGAAACGTGTGGCGCGGACCTGTCCTGAGCGAAGCCGAAGGAACTCTCGCCCGCGAAATCTAATCACGAGCGAACCATTAATCGCAGTCAACGCTTCAGAAGGGTCGAAGCAGCTTTACGGCGCGGCTCTTGCCACATCCAGCGCTTTCCTCACCGCCAGCAATTCCTTCAACAAGTCTCGCAGCCTGGTCGATTCAAGCGCATTCGCTCCGTCAGACTTCGCAACTTTTGGATTATCGTGCACTTCCAGGAAGATTCCGTCGACACCCGCGGCGACCGCGGCACGCGCCAGCACGGGGATAAACTCAGGCTGGCCGCCACTCACCGCACCGCTCCCGTCATCCGCTTGCGCGGAAGGCAATTGAACGGAGTGCGTTGCGTCGAAAACCACCGGCGCAAACTTTCGCATGATCGAGAGCGAGCGCATGTCCACCACCAGATTGTTGTAGCCGAAACTGCTACCGCGCTCGGTCAGAAAGACTTGCGCGTTGCCCGCCTCGCGGCATTTTTCCACCGCATGCCGCATGTCCCAGGGCGAAACGAATTGCCCTTTCTTAATGTTGACCGCGCGCCCGCTCAGCGCAGCGGCGACAACTAGATCAGTCTGCCGGCACAAAAACGCGGGGATCTGCAGCACGTCGGCGACTTCCGCGACCCTCGCGACGTCCGCCACTTCATGTACATCGGTGAGAATCGGAAGCTGAACTTCATCCTTAATCTTCCTAAGAATGCGCAGGCCTTCCTTAATTCCAGGTCCGCGAAAACTGCGAATCGAAGTACGGTTCGCTTTGTCGTAGCTGGCCTTGAAGATGAAGGGAAATCCCAGCGCCTTGGTGACGCCCTTAATGATTTCGGCCATCCGAATCGCGTGTTCTTCACTTTCGATCACGCACGGGCCGGCAATGAGGAAAAGATCGCCTGAGCCAATGCGGATATCGCCGACTTGGAAGGAGGCAGTCAAGATCTTACCAATCGAAATGCAACAAAATCATTTCACCACAGAGGCACAGAGGCACAGAGAACTCAATACCTGTAATCGGTTTTCTCTGTGCCTCTGTGGTGAACCAGGTTTCTCCGACGCTATCGCCGCGTCACTTTTTTCGGACGATGAAACATCTCGACCGCCGCAACTTCTTTTTCCGCCCGCCGCTTCGATCCGTGTTCATACGACGCCGCGATGAAAGTGCTAAACAGCGGATGTGGCTCCAGCGGCTTCGATTTGAACTCAGGATGAAACTGGCACCCGATGAAATGCGGATGGTCGGGCAACTCCACCATCTCTACGTAAGTGCCGTCGGGCGTCGAACCCGAAATGCGCAGCCCCGCGGCTACCATCGGCTCTTCGTACTCGCGATTGAATTCGTAACGATGGCGATGGCGTTCGCTGATCTCAAGCTTGCCATAGATTTTAGCCGCGAGCGTATTGGGTTCGATTTTGCAAGTCCACGCGCCCAAACGCATGGTGCCGCCAAGCTCTTCCACTCCGCGCAACTCTCGCAGCTTATAGATCACGCGATGCGGCGTCGCCGGATCGAACTCGCTCGAATTCGCGTCCGCCAATCCAACTACGTTGCGGGCAAACTCAACGCATGCGGTCTGCATTCCCAGGCAAATCCCAAAGTAAGGAACTTTTTTCTCGCGCGCATAACGAATCGCCACCAGCATCCCTTCAATGCCGCGCTTGCCAAAACCTCCCGGCACCAGCAACCCGTCATATCCTTCAAGCTGCGCCGCAACGCTGCTCTCGTCGCTGGTTTCCAGTCCCTCGGCTTCGATCCAGTTCACTTGAAGCTTCAAATTGTGCGCCAACGCTCCGTGCACCAGCGCTTCTTTCAGCGACTTGTAAGAATCCTCGTACTCCACATACTTGCCAACAATCCCAATCGTGACGGTATCTTTTGGGTTGTAGACACGGTGCACAATATCTTCCCACTTGGAAAGATTGCGATCTTTCGCCTCCATGCGCAAATATTTCAGCACCAGCGTGTCAACACCTTCGTTCGCGAACACCAGCGGCACTTCATACACTGAAGCCACATCTTTCGCGGTGATCACGGCTTCTTCCTGCACGTTGCAGAAGAGCGCAATTTTAGACTTCAGTTCCTTCGCCAGAAACCGATCGGTGCGGCACAAAAGAATGTCGGGCTGAATTCCGATGCTGAGTAATTCCTTCACCGAGTGCTGCGTAGGCTTTGTCTTCAACTCCTGAGCCGCGGCGATGAACGGCACCAGCGTGACGTGAACGAACAGCGTATCCTCGCGGCCAAGTTCCTGCCGCATCTGGCGAATCGCTTCCATAAACGGCAGCGACTCAATGTCGCCCACCGTGCCGCCAATTTCCACAATCGCCACGTCGACATCCTGCGCGACTTTCTTCATCGCGGCTTTGATTTCATTCGTGACGTGCGGAATCACCTGCACCGTCTTACCCAGATAATCGCCGCGCCGCTCTTTGGCGATGATCTGTTCGTAGAGCCGGCCGGTCGTCCAGTTATTGTCGCGAGAAAGTTTGGCGTGGGTGAAGCGTTCGTAGTGGCCGAGGTCAAGATCGGTCTCGGCGCCATCGTCAGTCACGAAAACTTCGCCGTGCTGAAACGGCGACATCGTCCCCGGATCCACGTTGAGATAAGGATCAAACTTCATCAGGTTGACCTTCAACCCGCGGCTCTCCAGCAGGCAACCGATCGAAGCCGCCGCCAATCCCTTGCCCAGGGAAGACACAACTCCGCCCGTTACAAAGATGTACTTTGCTGGCATTTCTTCCTCGCTCTAAATTGTGTGTGAAAGATTGTGCAGGTGGTGTGCACAAACAATTATGGCAGAAGATGCCTGTGGAAACAAACAGAAGAATTCACCGCGCGTTGACTATCCCGCAGATGTGGGCGAAAATGAATCGAGTACTTCCCGCGATCCCGATTTTTCGGGCTCAAGCATTTTTGTCTTCAATCGTGGGCCTGTGGCGCAGCTGGGAGCGCGCTTCCATGGCATGGAAGAGGTCGTCGGTTCGATCCCGACCAGGTCCACCAATTCTCAATCACTTACGAACTTCCCGACCAATCGGTTGGTAGCATTTGGTAGCAAATTTCCAAAACATTTTCAGTCAGCGGTACGGCGGGGAAATTCATTTGGTGGTTCCTCCCCACTCGAACGCGCCGCTCCGACATCCCCGACCTGCATTGATTAAGGCGGTGGCGCGTGGTCACGCCTGGTATGAAAAAGTGCTTGAGGGAAGGTCACTGACATGAGATCACTGGCCCGTGAGACCGGACTCACACCTCACTATGTCCGGAACGTTTTCGCCTGCGCTTTTCTCGCGCCCGATATTGTTGAAGCCATCCTGGAAGGGCGTCAGCCGCTGACGCTGAAATTCGAACATCTATACAAGAACGTACCTCGCGGTTGGGCGGAGCAGCGTGAGCAGTTTGGTTTCCGCAAAATCCGCGTCAAGCCAAGTCAGTTCTGCAATAACATCCCTGATTGAAAATAAATTCCCTGGTACCTCCCTGTTAATTCTCTGATCGGTCCCTGTTCCGATTCGCGGTGAACGCGCCACTTTCCCCAGCAAAATGTGCAGCTTGAAGAAAGATGTGTGCATTTTTGAGAGCAGAATTTATAAAATTCCCTGTATTTTTCCCTGTTAGCAGGGAATTTGGGCGGAGAAGAGTTAGCGCGAGACTGCGCGCTCCGCCAGCAAGTCTTAACTGCGGAGAAATTCCGCCGCGTTGTTCGGCCTGTCACTTTTGCCAGTTCTGCCCACGTGCCATCCCCCGATAACATCTCTGCTAGGGCTCTTGGAATTCAACGAATACTGGCATTAATGACAGTCGGATCTTTGCGCGGGACTTGACCCTGGGCAAAATCGAGTGGAGAAACTCCGCCCCGCTTACCCAAAAATGCAAATGTTGAAGGACGCCACCCTTTCTCTCAGGGTCGCATCGCTTTCCAGTTAATCTCATCCAATGGGGTAATGGAAAAAGGAATAGCTGTTTCAGTGCTTGATCTTGTGGGTATGCGAGCCGGGGAGTCCGCCGGCAGCGCGATTGCCCGGTCGGTGAACCTGGCGCAGCACGTAGAACAACTTGGATACAGGCGCTACTGGCTGGCGGAGCACCACTCCATTCCTGGACTGGCTTGCTCAGCCACGGCCGTGCTGATTGGGCATGTGGCGGCAGCGACCAGGGCGATTCGCGTGGGCAGTGGTGGAGTGATGCTGCCGAATCACGCACCGCTGGTGGTGGCGGAACAGTTTGGGACTCTCGAAGCGCTATTTCCGGGGCGGATCGATTTGGGGTTGGGCCGAGCGCCTGGCGGCGACGCGCAAACAATGCGGGCGCTGCGACGGGATTTGGGGCAACGTGGAGATGACTTCCCAGATCTCCTCGACGAATTGCGCGGTTACCTTGGTCCCGAAAAACCGGGGCGAGTGGTCAGAGCGATTCCCGGGCAGGGGAGCAATGTGCCGATCACGTTGCTAGGGTCGAGCGGTTTCAGCGCGCATCTGGCGGGCGTTCTGGGGTTGCCATTTGCCTTCGCGGCGCACTTCGCTCCGGAGTATCTCTATGCGGCAGCAGAGTTGTACCGCGAGCAGTTCCGGCCGAGCGAGGCACTGCGGAGTCCATACTTCATGGTCGCGGTGCAGGTGATTGCGGCCGAGACGGATGCGGCAGCGAGGCGGTTGTTCACGACGCCGCAGCAGCGCTTTCTGCGACTGATCCGAGACCAGCCGGTTGAATTGATGCCTCCAGTGGATTCCATGGAAGGGATGTGGCAAGACTGGGAGAGAGCGGCGGTAGACAGCAAATTGGGTGCGGCGATTGTGGGATCGAACGCAACGGTGAAGGCGGGGCTGGAGAAGCTGGTGGGTGATACATCTGCCAACGAAGTAATCGTTGTGACTGACACCTTTGAACACGCGGACCGGATCGAGTCGTATCGCCGCGTGGCGGACGTTGCCGCGATGATCGCGACGAAGTCAATCGTTACTGCATGAGCCTGCCTCGCGCGCGCTCTGTTTGGGCCGGCGATCACAAAACGGATGATTGGCTGAATGCGATTGACTCGAGCGGCTACTCAGCAGCACTCGTAACCGTCGCGTGCGACTCACAGCCGATCATCCCTTTTCGTTGAATCGACTTAAGTTTAATCGACTTAAATTACATCTCCAGGATACGGGGGACTTATATTGCATGAAGAAAATTGGCTTCCTTTCATTCGGTCATTGGGCACCTTCACCGCAGTCAGGAACACAGTCGGCGGCTGACGCGCTCTTGCAGTCCATTGACCTTGCCGTGGAGGCCGAGCGCCTGGGAATGGATGGAGCTTACTTCCGGGTTCATCACTTCGCGCAGCAATTGGCATCGCCGTTTCCACTCCTTGCGGCGGTTGGCGCTAAAACGCGAAAGATTGAAATTGGCACCGCCGTGATCGACATGCGGTATGAGAATCCTCATTACATGGCAGAGGACGCTGGGGCCGCGGATCTAATTTCTGGCGGCCGGCTGCAGTTGGGAATCAGCCGTGGTTCTCCCGAGCAGGTCATCGATGGTTGGCGCTATTTTGGTTACAGCCCAAAGAAAGGCGAGGACGATGCAGAGATGGGTCGCCGGCACACCGAAGAATTTCTCGAGTTGCTGCGCGGCAAGGGCTTCGCTCAGCCGAACCCGCGCCCTATGTTTCCCAATCCTCCGGGACTGCTGCGTCTTGAGCCGTACTCGGCAGGGTTGCGTGATCGAATCTGGTGGGGGTCTGCTTCCAACGCGACAGCAGAATGGGCCGCGAAGCTAGGCATGAACATGCAGACCTCAACCCTCAAATTCGACGAGACGGGCGAGCCACTCCACATCCAGCAGGCCGCTCAGATTCGCGCCTTTCGCGCAGCCTGGAAGCAAGCTGGGCATACGCGCACTCCGCGCGTTTCTGTTAGCCGCAGTATTTTTCCGTTGATCGACGACCGAGATCGTATGTACTTCGGACACGGCTCTGACGAAGAGGACAAAATCGGATTCCTCGACGAAAACACACGGGCGGTCTTCGGACGCAGCTACTCTGCTGAGCCAGATGTTCTCATCGAGCGACTTAAGAAAGACACGGCGATCGCGGAGGCCGACACACTTTTGCTGACCATTCCAAATCAACTGGGCGTTGCCTACAATGCGCATGTCATGGAAGCGATTCTGACTATGATCGCTCCGGCTCTTGGTTGGCGCTAAGTCGTCGCCACTCATGGAAAGCATATCGTCAGCTTTTACCGGAGCGGATTCATTATCGTTTTCCTGCGGCCGCAGTTCTGTTATATCGGCAAGAAGGTCCAGTGCGCTGAATGCCGTGTGCGCTCGCTATGCGGTGGCGTCTACACAGCGCTTCAACGAGCTTGAATCATGCTCTGCCCGTCTTTGCAATCTAAGGCTGCTATCCACTTTGAAACCGCAAAGAATGTTCTTGTCGAGTTGCAGGAAAAAGGCTGCTCGTGCTGGGAGGTTCGGCCGCAGCAGTTGCGACCCTGTTGTGATAGAGTTCCGATAGCCGCGTGACGTCGCACCAATAATCACCTCTCCCCCGCGCGGGCACACCACATCGGTCCCGTCGAACCACCTGAAAGCTACCGGGATCGCGATAACTCGATCTGGTTAAGAAGTAGGAGTCTCCCATGAAGTACACTGCGTGGCTATTAGCCCTGGTGAGCGCGTTATCGACCTCCGCAATTTCCCAAAATTCGACGCCGCTCATTACCGAAGCCATCAACGAAGGAACGCTCGTCACCCTTCACGGCAACGTTCATCCTCTGGCGCAGCCCCGCTACGATCTGGGCACCGTTCCCGATTCATTCCCCGCGTCGAGAATGGTGCTTCTGTTACGGCGTTCGCCGGAGCGCGAAGCGGCTCTGCAGCAATTTCTGCAAGAGGCACACCGGCCGGGCTCTTCTACCTTTCACAAATGGATCACGCCCGATCAATTTGGCGAAATGTATGGAGTTGCCGATTCAGATATCGCTACGGTCTCGGGCTGGCTGCAAGGGCATGGATTCGCGGTCGGCCGAATCAATCGAGCCAAGACAGCGATCGAGTTTTCGGGTACCGCCGGCGGAGTGCGCTCCGCGTTCCACACGCAAATCCACGCTTACCTCGTGAACGGCCAGGAGCATCACGCCAATAATGTCGATCCACAGATTCCGGCAGCGCTGGCGCCGGTGATTGCGGGCATCACCCCGATCAACGACTTTCGCCCGAAGTCTTATATAAGAAATTCCGGCAAAGCGGCCTACGACAGCAAGACTAAGAAGTTTGTTGCGAACTGGACTTTTCCTTCCAATCAGGACGTATTGATTCTGTCGCCTGGCGACTTCGCGATGCAATACGATCTTGGTCCGCTGTATACAGCAGGTATGACAGGCAGCGGCGTGACTATCGGACTCATTGGCGCATCGAACGTTGATCCAACGGTTGTGGCCACCTATCGCTCGTTCTTTGGATTGCCTGCGAACCCGCTCAACGTTGTTATTGACGGAACTGATCCGGGAGAGACTTATGCTGTCGTGGAATCGTATCTGGATGTCGAACTGAGTGGCGCGGTCGCTCCGGCAGCTAACATCAACCTATACACCGCAGCCGACACCTCCGTGCAATCGGGATTGCTGCTGGCCGCCCAGCGAGCGGTGGATGATGATCAAGCCTCGATCCTCAGCACGAGCTACGGCACCTGTGAACAGAATCTGGGATCGGCGGGAAACCTGTTCTGGTATTCCTTGTGGGAGCAGGCGGCGGCGCAAGGGCAGACCTCGTTCGTCTCGGCCGGGGATGGCGGTCCAGCAGGCTGCGATGATTTCGATAACGACCAACCGGCGCAGTACGGGATTGCCATGAATGGATTCAGTTCCACTCCCTGGAACGTTTCTGTGGGTGGCACCGACTTCTATTACAGCAGCTACAACGGAACTTCGTCCGCACAGCAAACGCAACTGCAAACTTACTGGGACACGGTCGCCACCATTTATCCCACGACATCTCTTCTGCAGCCCGTGCCGGAGCAACCGTGGAACGATCCGTTTGGACTGAACCTCGACGATGGAGGCGTCTACAACTCCGGCATTCCCGACATCGTTGCGGGCAGCGGCGGACCCAGCAATTGCGCGACCGGGGCTGAGGCTTCCAATGGCACTTACAGTTCGTGCTCGGCTGGATATCCCAAGCCTGCGTGGCAGACCGGACAAGGCGTTCCCAGCGACGGAGTGCGTGACCTTCCCGATGTATCGCTGTTTGCCGCGGCGGGGGAGAACGACACTGCTTATCCCATCTGTGCGGAAGATGGGGATTGCGTGGTTTCTGATGGCGATTTGGCCATTGGAACCGTTGGAGGGACGTCGGCATCTTCGCCTGCGATGGCGGGCATTCTGGCGCTGATCGAACAGAAATATGGGCCGCAGGGGCAAGCGAACTACATCCTCTACTCCTTGGCAGCGCAGCACCCTTCCGCATTTCACGACATCACGACTGGGAGCAACATTGTGCCATGCCAGCCGGGCACACCGAATTGCAATCTGAGCACAGCCACAGACAATACAAAGGGCTATTACATCCTCGGGTACTATGCGGGTGCGGGATACGACCTGGCGACTGGATTGGGCAGTGTAGACGCGAATCAACTGTTCAATAACTGGAACGCGCTTAGTTTTAAGTCAACCTCGACGAACCTAAGCCTCAGTCAGACCAGCTTCACTCACGGCACTCCGGTTACCGTAAACGTCGGCGTAACTGGAAGTGACGGAACTCCTTCAGGGGGCGTGTCGCTGGTTACGACGGCAACTCCACAGATTAATGAGGGAGTAAAGCTCTTGACCCTGCAGAGCGGGGCGGCAAGCGCCAACGTGAACAGCCTACCCGGAGGCCAATATAACGTGAGCGCGCGCTACGGGGGCGATAGTGTTTTCGCTCCCAGCAGCTCGAATCCGGTATCCGTGAATATCGCGCCCGAAGCGAGCAATCTGTCGCTGTTTGGAACTTATTTTCTCTACACCAACGCAACCACTGGCGTTCTCACCAACGGAGCAAGCTATCCATTCGGCACTTCGCTCACGGTCGAGGCGCAAGCGGTGGGAGTAAATGCGCCTGCGGGGTCCACTGACGGCATTGCGACGGGCACCGTCACTTTTACCGATGCGGCGAGCGCAGGCACGGTGAGTTCCGGCCCGCTCAATATGGGAACAAGCAGCACCGCGGAGTGGTTGTCGTCTACTTTTAGTGTGGGCAGTCACAGCATAAGTGCCAGCTATTCAGGAGATCCCAGCTTCAACGCTTCCTCGAGCTCCGCGCCGCTGACCTTCACCATCACTAAGGCGCCTCCTGCGGCTCAATTGTCGACTGGCACACCTTCTATAGTCGCGCGCGGGCAGATCATCATGCTGCAGTTCATCGTCGGTGATAGTGTCGCTCCCGCGCCCACGGGTACGGCGACCTTCTATTCGGGAACGACCGTTCTAGGCAGCGCAACCGTCTCCCAGTCCACACTAACCTACCCCTACATCAATTCCGCGGCGATCTTGAACGTGACGAACTTGGCGGTGGGAACGGACTCCATCACCGCGAAGTATAGCGGCGATGCGAATTACCAGGCTGCCACCTCCAATGCAGTACAACTCACCGTGACGCAGCAGCAGGCGGGCGTTCTTACTGCCAGCGCGAATGCGTCCTCGCTCCTTCCGACCCAGGACCTGACTGTGACGGCCAGTGTCACCGGCGTCATCGGACAGCCGACTCCGACCGGATATGTCGGCTTGTATGCTTATGGGCCCGGCGGAAGCTACAGCGCTAGCTGCACATTGGCGAATGGGTCCTGCAGCTTTGACTTTGGGGCCGGCTATTGGAGTCCTGGCGCGGTGCTTGTGGACGTGAGCTACGGCGGAGATTCCACATATGCCCCCAGCGGCCTTGTTCTGCCCGTCACGATGTTGAACATGTTCACCGTGACGGCGGCGAGTTCGGTGTCGTTTGCAGCGGGCGCGACCGCAGGCAACACTGCTGCACTCACGGTGACGCCGGCCAACGGATTTACCGGGCCAGTCTACTTTGCATGCACGATCGCATATTATCCGCCCGGAGCGCAGCATCTTCCCACGTGCTCGGTTCCGGCGTCGGTGAGTGTGACCGGCGCGAGCGTGGTGACCTCCGCCATGACGATTAGCTCGACGGGACCGACAACGCTCGCGCGGTCTGAGCAAGTCAGAAGTCCTCGGTGGCTAGCGGCGCAATCTCTTATTTTCGTTGCCGGGATTCTCGTGGTTGGGTTCCCGCTGCGAAGACGCATTCGCCTGCATACGAATGCTCTGGGCTTGCTGATTGTATTGGCGGGAACCATGGCCCTGGTGAGCTGTGGCGGCGGCGCGAGCGGTGGAGGTAGCAAGACGGTTCCCGGTACAACCCCTGGGACCTACAAATTTATGGTCGATGGCGCGTATACGCAGAACGTCAGTCTCACCGCTGAGCCATTTTTTCAAAGTACGCCGCAGGTGTTCGTGGTGACCGTGAATATTCAGTAAGCAGATGGAGTGGATAAGAGCGAGCCCCGTTATACCATGGGGTGTGGACCTTCCGGTCAATCCGCCGATCCTGCCGATGCTCGCGAAACGAGTAGATGAATTGCCCGCAGAGGGCGATTGGATTTTCGAGCCCAAGTGGGACGGTTTTCGCGCTCTGGTGTTTCGCGATGCGGATGAAATTTTCATTCAGAGCCGCGACGGAAAACCACTCAATCGTTACTTTCCTGAGTTGCTGGAACCATTGCGCGCAGCGCTCCCCGCCCGATGCGTGCTCGATGGAGAGATGGTCATCGTTAAAAATGACGGGCTCGATTTTGATGCGCTGCAATTACGTTTGCATCCCGCAGCGTCACGCGTAAAGCTTTTGTCCGGGCAGATTCCCGCCTCGTTTGTATTCTTCGATTTGCTTTGCCTTGGAGATCGAGATCTGCGAGGCGAGCCGTTTCAGAAGCGGCGACGCGACTTGGAAGCGTTGCTCGCTTCATCTTCACCGCCAATTCATCTAACACCTGCAACTCATGATCGGAATATTGCCGCCGATTGGTTTCGCCGCTTTGAAGGCGCAGGCTTGGATGGTGTGATGGCCAAAGATCCTGCGGGAGCTTACGAGCCGAACAAGCGAGTGATGCTCAAAGTGAAACACGAGCGCGATTGCGATTGCGTGGTGGCTGGATTTCGCTGGCATAAAAAAGGCGAGCGCACAATGGTCGGCTCGCTATTGCTCGGTTTGTTCGACGATGCCGACGCTTTGCAACACGTGGGAGTCTGTGCGAGTTTCAGCACGGCAAAACGAAAAGAGTTAGTAGAGCTTCTGAAGCCTTATCGAAAAGATGCGCTGCTGAACCACCCGTGGAAGGCTTGGGCAGAGCACGCGACCGAGGGTGATGAAGGTGTCAAGCGAATGCCCGGCGGGCAGAGTCGCTGGAGCCAGGGCAAAGATTTGTCGTGGGAACCATTGCGGCCTGAATTGATCGTAGAAGTTGCTTACGATCACATGCAGGGAGATCGCTTCCGCCACACGGCACAATTCCGCAGATGGCGCACGGACAAAAAGCCCAGCGATTGCACTTATGCCCAGCTCGAAGTTGTACCTCCGCAGGAACTGGCTGCGATTTTTCCGCAGGGAAGGTGAGTCTTACTCGTCTGCCTTTTTCTTCTTCCAGCGCTCGCGCCACTCACGCGTGGGATCATCGTCTGGATCTGGAGTTTCCTGCGCTGGCCGTTGTTCCTCAGGAATATGACGCAGATTGATACGGATGCGTGTCCATGTGGATGATCTCCCGCGCATCGAGTCGACCAATACATCGTCCACGGCGAGCAGACTTGCGATATCCGCGTGTTCGGCCTTCCATCGCTCAAGACCCGCCAGCGCGGCCGCTTTATCGGGTGAGTTTGCAACCGTGATCAATGGCATCTTCACGCGCGGCTTCTTAGGTGCCGTCTTCTTCGCGGCAGATTTGGCTCGGGAGGGCATTACGCGCGCAGCCTCGCGTTCCATCTTGCGGAAGTGCGGAGGCCAGGGCGCATCGGCCATACCGGCCGCTTCGTCTCTATCGGCGAGTTCGAGTAGTTTTTCCAGCGAGCCCGGCGATGCATCCATATCGGCATGTCGATCGCCGATTTTCGCGAAGCGCTCCGGAACTGTGAAAATAGTAAAATCCGCCGGATCGCAATCGGGCACTTCGTCCCAAGAAAGAGGAGTCGAAACGCGAGCATCTGGGAGCGGGCGCACTGAATAGGCAGAGCATGTCGTGCGATCTTTTGCGTTCTGGTTGTAGTCGAGAAAGACGCCGTGGCGCTCTTCCTTCCACCATTTAGAACTGGCCAGTGTCGGGGCCCGGCGCTCGATCGCTCGCGATAAGGCAACCGCCGCACGGCGAACTTGCGTAAACGTCCAACGCGGTCCGATGCGCACATTCACGTGCATGCCGCGCGAGCCGCTGGTTTTCGGCCAGCCACGAAGGCCGACCTCATCGAGAAAACTCTGCACTTCAAGTGCGACGCGGCGAACATCCTCCCAACTAACGCCGGGGATTGGATCGAGATCGATGCGCAGCTCATCCGGATGATCCAGATCGCTCGATCGCACCGGATGCGGGTGCAGTTCGATGCAGCCAAGGTTCACAATCCAGGCAAGTCCGGCCGCATCATCGACGACGATTTCTTCGGCAGTTCGGCCGGAAGGGAACGACAAAGTGACCGTGCGTAACCAGGCTGGCCGCTTCTCTGGCGCGCGCTTCTGATAAAACGCCTCCGCCTCGGCCCCGTTGACGAAACGCTTCAGAACAATTGGCCGGTCGCGAATTCCAGCGAGCGCACCCGGCGCGACTGAGAGATAGTACTGAACAAGTTCGAGCTTGGTGACTTTCGCCTGCAAGGAAAAATAAAGCTTCTCAGGATTCGTGACCTGGACTTCGCGCCCCTCAATCGAGAGCACCTTATTGTCTGATTCCTTCGCCACAAGACAAGGCTACCACTCCCGCGCGGGTTGGCGGCGACCTCTTCGAGGCGCACAAAAATATCTCGTCTTCCAGCTCAAACGTGCGTTGCGAACCTAACGAATGCCGCTTTTCTTGCTTCGACATAAAACCACAATCGATCTCGGAGCCAGCAGGTATTTGGTCTGCTCCAAAGGGATTCCGTCGTCCAAGAAATCATCTGGACTGGGCTGAGCAGTGTCCACAATTCTCTTCCATTCCTGCGCCGTTCCCTCTTGCACATTGAACTCCAACGCCTCCCAGTATCCATTGATCATCGCGTAGATATCGTCATCCCCTTGAGAAGCGCCGTGCAGGCAGAATGCCAGGCTGTGCGAGTCGTAGGATAAATCGACCGCGGCGCCGACGCCGTACCAGGTGACATCCTCTCGCCAGAACCGGCTCCGGCTCAGCGAGGGATGATTTTTCCGGAACGCAATCATCTTCTTGAAGAACTGGAAAATATCTTTATTAGACTCAAGTTGGCTCCAGTCCAACCATCCAATTTCGTTATCCTGGTTGTAAGGATTGTTGTTGCCAAATTGCGTGTTCAGGAACTCGTCGCCGGCGCGAAACATCGGCGTACCATTCGATAAGAAGAGCAGGCAACAGAAATTTTTTACCTGCTGCCGGCGCAGTGCGCGGACTGACGGCGCTAAGTCTGCGTCCCCTTCTTGTCCACAATTCCAACTGAAGTTCGCGTCAGTCCCATCCTGATTATTATTTCCATTTTTCTCATTATGCTTGTGGTCATAAGAGACAAGATCGTAAAGCGTGAAGCCATCATGCGACGTCACATAGTTCACGCTCTGATATGCATGATATGCATCGGCGCGGCTGTCTGGAAATAAATCGTCGCTGCCATAGATACGTCGCATCACTTCAGAAACCATCCCGTTGTCGCCTTTAACAAAACGACGAACATCATCGCGAAACCGGCCATTCCACTGCAGCCAGGTCAAGCCTGGAAATCCTCGCCCGAGCTGATAAGCGGCTGTGTCCCACGGTTCTGCGATCAGACGCACGCGGCCTAATTCCGGGTCCGCTGCAATTTCACTGAAGATGGGCGCTTCACCCCAGCTGAGCGATCCATCAGCGTTGCGGCTGAATACCGACGCCAGATCAAAACGAAATCCATCGACATGCATTCCTCGCTTCCAGTAACGCAAGCTGTCAATCACCATCTTGCGCACGTGCGCCTGCCCGAAATTTAATGTATTGCCGGTGCCGGAGTAATTCGCGTAAGGATTCGCCGGGTCGGAAGACAACATGTAATAACCAGCGCTGTCGAGACCCTTGTAGCTGTAGATCGGCCCCTTGGAGTCGCCCTCGCAAGTATGGTTGTACACAACGTCCAGCACCATGCCGATGTCAGCCTGATGAAAAGCCTTCACCATATTCTTGAATTCAATACGCAGCTCATCATCACGCTGTGTACTCGCGTACTGTGCATGGGGCGCAAAAAAATTCAAAGGCATATAGCCCCAGTAATCGCCTTCTTGCGGATCACGCTGAAAAACCGGCATCAGCTCTACAACCGTCACCCCGAGTTCCTTTAAGTAAGGGATCTTTTCCACGAGACCGGCGTACGTGCCGGCGCGCGACGGGTCCACACCTGAGTTGGAGTTCTTCGTGAAACCGCGAACGTGAAGTTCGTAGATGACTGCATCCGATTCGTGATATGTAGACCGATCCCCCGACCAGTCAAAAGTCGATCGCTGATCAAACAGCACTCCCAAAGGCGCGCTGCCCGCATTGGATCCCTCTCGCATCGCCAGGTTCCGATCAAAACCGGGCGGGAAGAAAATCGACTTCGCATACGGATCGAGCAGAACCTTCTGCGGGTCGAAGCTATGGAGTTGAGGAATGCTCTCTCCCGAGACGGAATACGCGTAATAGCGAGCCTCGCTAATCTTTGCGATTGGAACGCGGCAATGCCAAATCTGCCCCGACTTGTTGTGCAAAAAATCCAATTGAACCTGCAGAAGAGGATTCACCAGATCGGCTGGTGAATAGAGCAACAGAGTGACGCTGTCCGCGTGTTCCGAGTGAACCGCAAAATTGAACGCTTGCTCCTTTTCCATCCAAGTAGCGCCAAGCGGCAACGGGCTGCCTTCAGACTGCTCCCAAGTAGGTCGTTTCGCGAGCGGGGCCACCACAGCGTTGGCAGGCTTGGACAAACCATCCGTCTTGGCAGGCACGTCGGCGCTCGACACTTTCACGGTCCCTCCCTTTCATCCACTCTCGCTTCGACAGTCAATGCGGCAGCGCGGCAACTCCGCCAAGCTGCGGCAACGAGCTGAGCAATTTGCTCGCGCCGTTCCACAAAATCTGCACTCCAATGCACACCAGCAGAAACGCGGAGAGTTTCAAAATTACGGTTGTCCCCGTGGCTCCGAGCTTGTTCGCGAGTCGATCGGCATACGCGTAGCAGAGATAAATAGTGACTCCCAGGAAAGCGGAACCAATCGCCGCCGCGAGAATCGTCAGCAGGTTTGCGCCCAGGTGCTGCGGCGAATTCGCGCCCAAAGTGATCGCAATCGAGATGGAGCCAGGGCCCACTGTCAAGGGAAGCGTCAGCGGGTAGAACGCCTGGCTCAGAGCATCCGCGCAAGTGACCGTTCGCCGGGCTGAGCCTTGCTCGTTCGCGTCTTTCTGATTCAGCATCACCCACCCAGTTGAAATCACGATCAGCCCACCGCCAACCTGCACGACCGGAAGCGAAATCCCAAAGAAAGAGAGCACGTGCGCGCCGAGGGTATAGGACGCGATCAGCAGTATGAAACTATCCACCGCAATGCGCCGAGCCAGCACTCGCCGTGTCTCGGCCGCATAGTCTCGCGTGAGCAGCAGAAAGACCGGAGCGCCTCCGATCGGATCCACAATCGGAAACAGCGCACTCACCACCAGGAGAATACTCTTGGCAACTTGAATCAGCAGGCTAACCTCCTCTGTTTCTAAATCTGAGCGCTTGCCTCGCGGACCACTTGCGTTTCGACGGATGTTTCATGCGCGACCAAGCGCTCGGAACTCTCCGTCAAATCCTGCAGCCGTTGAAAAGCCTCCGAGAATAACATGTCTTCTCGCACGCGCCAACGCCAGTTCCCATCGGCACGGCCCGGCACATTCATGCGAGCGTCGCTTCCCAGGTTGAGCAGATCCTGCAACGGAGCAATCGCAAGCGCGGCCGGCGATGACCATGCGAGCCGCAGCAACTCCGGAGCCGCATCGGCACTGGTTCCCGGCGCACGCTTAAGGTAGCTCCAAAAGTTTTGCCTCTGGTAATCCGGCAATTCTTCATACCATTCTCGAGTTGTGGCATTGTCATGCGTGCCGGTATAGGCGACCGTATTGTGCACGAAATTATGCGGCAAGTATGGATTGTCCGCATGACCATCGAAAGCAAATTGGAGCACGCGCATCCCGGGCAGACGAAACTCGTCGCGCAGGGCATGCACGTCGGGAGTAATCAACCCCAAATCTTCCGCGATGAATGGTAGATGTCCCAGTTCAGTTTGCACTGCTTGAAAAAAACTCGCGCCCGGCCCCGCGACCCGCTGCCCCGACTGTGCCGTTAACGCTCCCGCTGGAACGTACCACGCAGCCGCGAACCCCCGAAAGTGGTCTAAGCGAATCACATCGACGTGAGCCAGCAGAGCGCGCAACCGATCGATGCACCACCGGTAACCCGTCGCGCGAGGCATCCCAGTTGTAAACAGGATTGCCCCACAACTGACCTTTTGCGCTGAAATAATCGGGAGGAACTCCGGCGACGAAGCGCGGCCGATGCTGCGCATCGAGCAGAAATAGCTCGGGGTTCGCCCAAACATCGCTGGAATCCGGAGAAACAAAAAAGGGCAGATCGCCGATCAACCCCACACCCTGGCCATGAGCATGCTCCTTGAGTTGATCGGTCTGGCGGAAGAACAGGAATTGCGCGAAGCGAACCTGATCAATCTGACTCGCTAACTCTCGCCGCGCCTCGGCGAGAACACTCGCGCTGCGCTGCACCAACTCCACAGGCCAATCCAGATAATAAGCGCCGCGATACTTTTCTTTCAGTGCAAAGAACAGTGCGTAGTCCTCAAGCCAATGCGCCTGCGTAGCGCAGAACTCGTCGTAGGCTGTCGCGAGATCTCTAGCGCTGCACCCAGCTTTGAAGTTTGCCCATGCCTTTTCGAGCAGCCGTCGTTTGAATGGGATAACAGAATCATAGTCAACCGCATCCGCCGGGAACTGAGACTGAGCGTCGCTCGCCTGCAGCAGCCCGTCCGCAATCAAAGAGTCGGGACTGATCAGCAATTCGTTGCCGGCAAACGATGACACCGCTTGGTACGGCGAATTTCCGTAACCAGTCGGACCCAGCGGAAGAGCCTGCCACCATGCCTGGCCGGCCTGATGCAAACGATCGATCCAAGAGAACGCGGACGATCCCAGATCGCCGATGCCATACGGCGAAGGCAAAGACGTGACGTGCATCAGCAACCCCGAAGCACGATATTCAGGCAGAAACGGCGGTGCAACTGGTGCGGTAAATATGAGCGCGCCATCGCCACTCATTTCCCGCCGCCCCGCTCAGAAACTCCGGACGAACCCAGCGCATTATTTACCATCTCCTGCGCCTCGCGAAGAATCGCGTTCAGATGGTTCTGACTCTTGAAACTCTCGGCGTAAATTTTATAAATGTTCTCTGTGCCAGAAGGGCGAGCTGCAAACCAACCACTCTCCGCCACAACTTTCAAGCCGCCGATTGGAGCATCGTTTCCCGGCGCTCTGGTGAGCTTGGCGGTGATTGGCTCGCCCGCCAGGTCTGACTCCTCTACCGCGTCCGGCGTGAGTTTCGCCAACTTCGCTTTTTGCTCGGGAGTGGCGGGCGCGTCGACGCGCGTGTAATAAGGTGTTCCGAACTCCGCCGTCAGCTCGCGGTAATGTTCCCCAGGATTTTTACCCGTGCGCGCGGTAATCTCCGCCGCCAGCAAGTTCAAGATCAGCCCGTCCTTGTCGGTCGTCCACGCAGTGCCGTCTAGACGAAGAAAACTCGCTCCCGCACTTTCTTCTCCTCCGAAACAATAAGAGCCGTCGACCAGGCCCGGCACAAACCACTTGAAACCCACCGGTACTTCGCTGAGCTTGCGGCCGAGGCTTTTGACGACCCGGTCAATCATGCTGCTGCTCACCAGCGTTTTTCCCACCGCAACCGTGCTACGCCACTGGGATCGATGCGTGAGCAAATACCGAATGGCAACGGCAAGGTAATGGTTCGGGTTCATCAAACCAGAAACCGGAGTTACGATCCCGTGCCGGTCAGCGTCGGTATCGTTTCCGAATGCCACCTGGTATTGATCTTTCAGGCCGACCAGCCTCGCCATCGCATAGGGACTCGAACAGTCCATGCGAATTTTTCCGTCGTGGTCAACCGTCATAAACGAAAATGTCGGGTCGATGATTGGATTGGTAACAACGATGTCCAGCCCGTAAATCGAGTTGATCGGATCCCAATAAGGCAGGGAAGCGCCGCCCAACGGATCAACACCAAGCTTAAGGTGAGCGCCGCGAATCGCTTCCATGTCGACGACATTCTTGAGATCACGAACATACGGCAGAATGAAATCTTCCTCGTGAGTGGTCGCGGCCTTGATGGCTTTATCAAACGGAATCCGCTTCACACCGGCATTTCCCGCGCGCAATAATTCATTCGCGCGATTCTCAACCCAGCGAGTGACGTCCGTATCAGCCGGGCCGCCGTTGGGCGGGTTGTACTTGAAGCCTCCATCTTCCGGCGGATTGTGCGACGGCGTAACGACAATGCCATCGGCGAGACCGTCCTTCTTTTCGCGGCCACGGTTGTAAACCAGAATCGCTCGCGAAATAACTGGCGTCGGAGTTATCCCGTCATCTTGCTGAATGATCGTCCCCACACCGTTCGCCGCCAGCACCTCGAGCGCGGTGCGCTGCGCGGGTTCCGAGGCGGCGTGCGTGTCTTTCCCCATGTAGAGTGGGCCGTCGATGCCCTGCCCAAGCCGGTATTCGCAGATCGCCTGCGTAATTGCGAGGATGTGCGCTTCATTAAATGTGCCGCGCAACGGCGAACCACGGTGTCCGCTGGTGCCGAAGCTGACGAGTTGGTTCGGATCATCTACGTTGGGACGCCGCTCGAAATAATCCTTCTGCAAGCGAGCCACATCGACCAGCAACTCCTTGGGCGCCGGTTTGCCTGCCAGCGGTGAAATAGTTTCACCGGTCAGCGATTGTGTTTCTACGCTACCGGGCATGATTCCACCTTCCAAATTTCGCTTGCGTATTCCGCAATCGAGCGATCACTCGAAAACTTACCGGAGCTCGCCACATTCAAGATTGCTTTCTGCGCCCACGCTCCAGGTTCGGCATAGAGCGCGCCGAGCCGGTCTTGTGCATTGCAATACGAAGTCAGATCCGCCAGATTCATATAGTGATCGCCCTGCGTCAGAAGCGTATCGCGCAATGGAGCGAACACTCCCGGTTCGTCGCGGCTGAAGTGGTCAGAAAAAATCAGGTCCAGTGCGGCCTGAGTTTCCGGCTCATGTTCATAATGCCAGTTCGGGTTGTACCAGGCACGGCTGTTCTCGACTTGCTCCACGGTAAGCCCGAACAGGAACATATTTTCTTCTCCTGCTTCCTCCGCCATTTCGATGGTCGCACCGTCGCGGGTTCCAACCGTTAATGCTCCGTTCATCATAAATTTCATGTTACTCGTTCCGCTGGCCTCGTAGCCGGCAGTCGAGATCTGGTTGGAAACATCGCTCGCCGGAATCAGCCGCTCCGCCAGTGAAACGTTGTACTCCGGGAGAAAGACAACGTTAAGCCGGCCGCGCGCCGCCGGGTCGCTGTCAATCGCGTCCGCCAGGTTGTTGATGAATTTTATGATGAGCTTCGCCAGCTTGTAGGCGGGCGCCGCTTTGCCGGCGAAGAAAAATGTTCGAGGCACGATCTTCATCCCGGGATTTTCCCGCAGCCGGTTATAACAAATCACAATCCGCAGCGCATTCATCAACTGCCTTTTATATTCGTGAATACGCTTGATGTGGCAGTCGAAAATCGTATCCGGATCCACAACACGCCCCGACGTTGACTTGAGCCAGTCGGCAAACTGCACTTTGGCCTCTCGCTTTGACTTGAGGAAGCGTTCGCGCGCATTCGAATCCTCCGCGAATGGCTTGAGCTGTTTGAGCAGGCTAAGATCCGTAATCCAGCCGTCTCCAATGACTTGCGTGATCTCGCGTGCCAGCGCGGGATTGGCCTCGCGCAACCAGCGCCGCGGCGTCACTCCGTTTGTCTTGTTGCTGAAACGCTCGGGAAACATTTCCGCGAGATCCTTCACCGTCGTCGTTCGCAGTAGCTTGGAGTGGATAGCAGAAACTCCGTTCGTGCTATGCGACCCAACAATGGCAAGGTTCGCCATTCGGATTTTGCGCGTGCTGCCTTCTTCCACCAGGCTCACGCGCTGCACGCGCCCTTCGTCGCCCGGAAACCGCACTTGAACATCATCAAGCAGTCGGCGATTAATCTCGTAGATAATTTGCAGATGACGCGGAAACAGTCTCTCAAACCAAGCCACCGGCCATTTCTCCAGAGCCTCCGGCAGCAAAGTGTGATTTGTGTAACCAAGTGTCTTCTTCGTCAGGTCCCAGGCCTGGTCCCATCCCAGGTGCACATCGTCGAGCAAGATTCGCATCAGTTCAGGAACTGACATAGAAGGATGCGTGTCATTGAGTTGAATTGCAGCTTTCTCGGGAAATTTATTCCAATCCGAATTGTGGCGCAGGAATCGCCGCACCAGATCCGCCATCGAACACGCGACCAGAAAATACTCCTGCAGAAAACGGAGCCCCTGCCCCTTCGTCGTAGAATCATCCGGATACAACACTCGCGTAAGCGACTCTGCTTGAAGAGTTTCTCCAAGTGCGCCCACGAAATCTCCAGTGCCAAACTTTTCGAAGTCAAAATAATCCGGCGCCGCCGCGGCCCACAGCCGCAGCGTGTTGATCGTCTTTCCCCCATAACCCACCACCGGTCGATCAAACGGAATGCCGATCAGGCTCGACGGCCGATCAGGGATGATTTGAAAATTTCCATCTTGCAACTTGAATGAAACGTTCAGCTTGATCTCCACATTCTCGTGAAGCCGCGCAATCTCCCACGGATCGCCGTAGCGCAACCAGTTGTCCGGATTCTCTTTCTGCCAGCCATCCACAATCGTCTGCTTAAACATGCCGTACTCATAGCGAAGACCATAGCCCGTACCGGGGAGTTGCATGGTAGCCATCGAATCGAGAAAGCAAGCCGCGAGCCGGCCCAACCCTCCATTGCCCAGCCCAGCATCCGGCTCCTGCTCAATCAATTCCAGCCAGTCGATGCCATGTTCTCGCGCTGCATCCGCCAAAAGCGGATCGAGCAACAAATTCGTGACGTTATTCGCCAAAGAACGCCCGATGAGAAACTCCATCGACAGGTAATAAATGCGTTTGGCATTCTCCCGCTCATAAGTGCTCTTGGTCAGCACCCAGCGCTGCGCGAGAATGTCTCGCACAGAACATGAGAACGCCTCAAAGCGTTCCCGCGCACTCGCAACCTTAGGGTCGATCGCTCGGTCAAAAACCAGGTGCCGTTCATAGAAAGCGTTCTCCGTCCCGATAAACGGCATCGTGCCGTATCCGTACCGTTGCAGAACATCTGAAATATTCGTTGCGCTGGCGGAGATGGTAGCAGCTTCCGCAGAGTTTGGGCGCGCCACGCGATTGGTGCCCATAAGACGGTCCTCAGTTTTTCCAGATTGTGAAACGGTCAGTGTGTATGTTAAGAGAAACGCCAGTCAAGAGTACAGATCCTCGTCAGGCCCGAGCGCAATTCCTGAAAAACTAGTGTGGGTCGGACACTCCTGTCCGACGCCTTTGACTTTGATGTTGCGCTTGATTGTGACCTTGCCTCTGCGTTTACCACGGACCCATGCAGCACCGTGAAAGAGCGGACGCGCCAGCGCCGCGTAAAAGAAAGGGACCGGCAAGGGCACGAGGTTCACTCGTGCCACCTAAGCCGAAAACGAAGAACCCGGCTTCAGCCGCCAATCCCCTCCACCAAACCCTCCTCCGCGCAAGCCTCAATCCGCTCCACAAACCCCGGAGTCCCTCCGCTCAGCAAATACCAGGCTTCCTTGTAGCAGTTATATTTCGACTTCTCCAGCTTCGGATAAAGCCCAATACTCCACATCCCCCGCACAACTTTCTCCGGCAAAATGTACCAAACATCCTCCGGAATCACATAAGCCGCCACAAAATCAAACGACCCTTTCTTATAGGGCCCGCGGCTATCCTTCAACGAGCAAGAATATCCCGACCCCTCCCGGAACATCGTCGACTTCACCTGCACCCGCACAATCCTCCACCCCGAATCCACCGTAAAGTCATACCCTATCGACTCGCCCCAGGGCCGCCCCAGCGCCAGCCCCAGCCCAGTAGCCCGCACTGCAAACACCAACTCCACCCACTCCCCGCGCCGCTTCCCATTCCGAAGAAGCGCAGTCCCCAAAAACCGAATTTTTCGCATCCCACTCCTCCACAAAACGCACTTTTGGAAAACATTGTCATTCCGAGCCGCTCGCAGCCGCGCAAAGCGCGGAGAGAGCGAGCGAGGAATCTGCTGTCAGCTCCTTCGCCCCAAAATAAAAGCGCGGCCCGGTGGCCGCACAATTCTCGGAACCTACTCCACTCTCCCACGCAATTGAAGGGTCGTAAAGTCTACTAAAGTAGACGTCTACTTTAGTAGACACTCCCGTAGGGGTCGGACACTCCTGTCCGACGCCTTTGACGCTGCTCTTGAAGGAAGCATACGTGCTAATATCTCCACGTCAACTTTGGATCTAAGATATGCCTGTGCATCTGTCCGTTGCTGATTTCAAAGCGGCCAATGCTGTCTGCGAACTCCGATACGAGAACGCCTATTTGATCTACGACCGTACGGGTCTAGTTTGCCGCGAAGCCCGTGGATTCTACACGAACTGCAACGTCGTAACAGCATCTCCCAATCAGACGATTTTTCAAGCCGACGAGGGAGCGTTTGCCTTGGAGCTGTCTCAGTGCCGTTTTTCGACAAATAGGCCCGACCCCTCCTTGGAGAAATTCGCGGGGCACTGCAAGACATTCTTCGACTCCGTTACGATTCACCTAGACGTAAGGGTGTTCACTCGCGTTGGGTTCAGGATCACTTTCCGGAAAGACTACAAGGACCTAGACGAGGCCAAAGCCGCTCTAAACTCCCTTAAGCTTGTAAATCTGCGGCCGGAAGAGCGTTTCGGGGCGGCGCCAGAGCCGCACGAGATCTTCTTCCGATGGGAAGGGAACCAAGTGGGCGCGATGTTGCGCCTCAAGGCAGAAAGTGGCAAAATAGATATCACCCTTCCCCCGGAACTTGAAGCTGAAAAGTCCGAGATCCATAAATCCTTTAATGGTCTAATTCTAGATGTCGACTACTATACTGTGGCGCCAGTCGAGCGGTCGCAATTGGATGCCTCTGCTTGGATTCTGCGGTCGGCAAGGACGATAAGGAAGAACCTCGACACAATCTTTGGCAACTGAATGCCCGACACCAACACCATCGAGTTCCCCAAACCGGCCCTCGAGCCCCCTCCGGCCTCGGGTACTGGCGGGTATCGTTTGTCTGGTACGCAAGGCGGCGCTCCCGCAAGGATAGCCAGACACGCTGTCCGCGGCTCAACTGCGCTAGCGCCGATCGAAATAGACAAACTATATCCGGCTGACAAGAATTATGTGTCGGATCTGATTGCCGCGCTCAGCGTCCTCGCCGACGCCATTGGTCTGCTGGAAAAGGCGAGGGCGGCTGCACGGAACAAAGACGCGTTTACGGCTGATCGATATTGGCAGCGTTTTCAGAGTCTCCTGCCGGGATTATTCACGCGCAGGAAAATAGGAGACGGCTACGGAGCGGTCATCAATGCTCTCCACTTTGCGTGCGTCAACCAACATGGGGCACCGGTAAGCCTCGAACAACTTACCACTGTTTGGCGGGTCATTAAAGAACTTCGGAATGCGCCTGTTATCACCTTTGAGCAAGCGCTCAAGTATGTTCAGGAGCTTGAGGATTGCCATCTCCAAGTCTATCCCACCACGATTTCGGAGCTGATACAAGAAACAGAGGATGATGAAAGCATACGTGGAGACGACCGTTCTGACGAACGTTCTCTTGAAGCCCGGCTCTGAGAAAGAGGCGGAAGCGAAATCGGCGCTTAGTCGTTACGAAGAGACTCTCCTGCCTGTGTACTCGATCAAGGAGTTCAAGGCCGGTCCCCTTGACCACTACGCTTACGTTCACGATAAGCTTGTTCAAACACGGTCACTTGCGCACACGCTCGCTGCAGTAAACTCGCTGAACCCGATCACCGAGGCCCGAAGAAAGAGCACGTCGTTGGAGGCGCTCGCAGCGGCCGCCCAACTCGACTCGACCAAGCCCAGAACCATCCGTCCGGGTTCCCCTGCGGACGAGGAGATGGCAGACCGGTACCGCTACGCCCTAGCCAGCTTGATCATCCTCAGATGGCAAAGACGTCGAAAGATGACCACTAAGACAATCCAGGATCTGGAGTGCTACACCGAGGCCCAGCCTGAGATTGGGAAAGACGGCTTCTTCGACTTAACGCCGAAAGAATGCGCGCATGATCGTCCCTGTTGTCTTTGGGGCGAACTGAAACTAGATGAGAACAAAAGTATTTTGACAGCGCTGCGCAACGCAATCCCGGAAACTTCGCAAGGCTACGAGGACAAGAACAGAAGGAAGGTTCTAAAGCATCTTATAAACACCCCGAAGCTTCCCTTGGACCGCGAGCAATGCCGCTGGCTGGGGGATGCCGTGTTCGCTTTCTTTTGCCCAAAGGACGCGGTAATTCTTACGACCAACATCAGAGACCATCAGCGTCTGGCAAAGGCAATCGGAAAGCGGGCGCAACAGCCATAAGGCGAGGCCTCGATCTAACGGCGCTATCAGCTTCCTCCCTGTCTCCGCAGTAAGGCCTTCAAGAAAAAACGGGGCGGCCCTCGCCGCCCCGCAAAAAAACTGACCACTGACCACTAGCCACTGCCCTAAGTCCCTTCCGACCACCCAGCCAAATACTCCTCCTGCTCCGGAGTCAGCCGGTCAATCTTAATCCCCATCGATTCCAGCTTCAGCTTGGCCACGCGCTTGTCGAGTTCGTCCGGAACGCGATACACGCGCTTCTCGAGCGTCTTGAAATTCTTCACCATATACTCGACCGAAAGCGCCTGGTCGGCAAAGCTCATATCCATCACCGACGCCGGATGTCCCTCAGCCGCCGAAAGATTAATCAGCCGACCCTCGCCGAGCAGATTGATCTTGCGCCCGTCTTTCAAAGAATATTCGTCAACGAAAGTGCGAGTAGTGCGCTTCGACGAAGACATTTTCTCCAGCGCCGGAATATCGATCTCCACATTGAAGTGTCCGGAGTTCGAAATGATCGCGCCATCTTTCATTAACTCGAAGTGTTCGCGAGTCAGCACGCTCTTGTTGCCGGTGACGGTGCAGAAGACGTCGCCCAGCTTCGCCGCCTCCGTCATCGACATCACGCGGAAACCATCCATCACAGCTTCGAGCGCCTTGGTCGGATCGACTTCCGTAATAATCACTTCCGCGCCATTGCCGCGTGCGCGGCTAGCCAGCCCGCGCCCGCACCAGCCGTAGCCGGCTACGACAAACTTCGACCCGGCCAGCAAAAAGTTGGTGGCGCGAATTATTCCATCGATGGTCGACTGCCCAGTCCCGTAACGATTATCAAAAAGATGCTTGGTGTCGGCGTCGTTCACCGCGACAATAGGAAATTTCAACACGCCTTCCTTCGCCATCGCGCGTAGCCGAATCACGCCCGTAGTCGTCTCTTCCGTTCCGCCGATCACGCCTTCCAGAGCGTCAGTACGCTTGGTATGCAGAATCGTGACCAGGTCCGCGCCGTCGTCCATCGTGATGTGCGGCTTGTGATCGATCGCCGCCAGAATGTGATTGTAATAAGTGTCGTTGTCTTCACCCTTGATCGCGAAAACCGGAATACCCTGATCGCGCACCAGGCTCGCGGAAACATCGTCCTGCGTAGACAGCGGATTCGAGGCGCACAGCACGACGTCAGCGCCGCCGTCGCGCAGGCAGATGGCCAGGTTCGCCGTCTCCGCCGTGACGTGCAGGCAAGCCGAAATGCGAATGCCTTTCAGCGGCTGATTCTTAATAAACTCTTTGCGGATAATTTGCAGCACCTTCATGGACTGGTTCGCCCACTCGATGCGCTTCTTGCCCATTTCGGCCAGTTCCAGGCTCTTGATATCGCTATTGACCTGCGCTGCTGTCGACATACGCCTCCTGTGGCGCTTTCAAATCCTAAGAATTGTTTTGGTTACCAGGTTACTTTTTGAGAGAGTAATTTTGATTGCTCAGTCAGAATACACGACAAAGCAGCAAATTCAGCACACCCATCCGGCTCTTTAGGGAGTGGCACCTTCGGCCCATCTCCCAAGTTGAACCTTGGGTTAGACGGAAAACAAAAACGCAAGGATCCATGGGATTTACCCCGTGAACCCCGTGCCCTCCGTGGTAAAAGATTCTTGTCGAGACTACTTGCGCGGAGGGTGCCCCATCCTTGCGCGTTCTTTGCGCAAGGGTGGGATTCCACCGCAGCGTCTATCTTGGTCTTCTAAAGCCGCCCTGACGCGGCCTACTTGCGCCCCGCATGAGCCGGCTCCCGCACACCAGCATCGCTAGCCAGCGCACCTGCCTTGTCAGTTAACTCCCAAGTGAAGTCCGGATCATTTCGCCCGAAGTGTCCGTAAGCCGCCGTCTTCTTATAAATCGGACGCCGCAAATCCAGAGACTCGATAATCCCCCGCGGAGTCAGCTTGAAGTGCGCTCGAATCAAATCCGGAATGATCGCTGGATCCACTTTCTCGGTCGCGAAAGTATCCACGCGCACGCTGACCGGATCAGCCACGCCGATCGCGTAAGCCAGTTGCACCTCGCAACGGTCGGCGAGCTTGGCCGCGACAATGTTCTTCGCAATGTGCCGCGCCATATAAGCCGCCGAACGATCCACCTTGGTCGGATCCTTCCCGCTGAACGCTCCGCCGCCGTGACGTCCCATGCCACCGTAAGTATCGACAATAATCTTGCGCCCGGTCAGCCCGGTATCGCCCATTGGCCCGCCAATCACAAACCGTCCAGTAGGATTAATGTGGTACTTGGTGTACTCGTCGAGCAGATGCGGAGGAATCACCGCCTGAATCACATGCTTGAGAATTCCCGCCCGCAACTCTTCATTGCCCACGGTCTCCGAATGCTGCGTGGAAATCACAACCGCATCCACCCGCAGCACCTTACCCTGCGCATCATATTCAACTGTGACCTGTGATTTTCCATCCGGACGAAGAAAGGGAAGCGTCCCATTCTTGCGCACCTGCGAAAGCCGCATAGTAAGCTTGTGCGCCAAAGAAATCGGAGTAGGCATCAACTCCTCATTTTCATTACACGCGTAACCAAACATCATTCCCTGATCGCCGGCGCCGCCGGTGTCTACGCCCATGGCGATGTCGCCGGATTGTTTGTTGATGCTGGAGATTACGGCGCAGGTGTTGCAGTCGAAGCCGTGGAGGGCGTTGTCGTAGCCGATGGACTGGACGGTGCCGCGGACTACGTTTTGAAAATCGACGTAGGCTTTGGTGGTGATTTCTCCGGCGATGACTACGAGGCCGGTGGCGGTGAGGGTTTCGCAGGCCACGCGGCTGGCGGAATCTTCGGCGAGGCAGGCATCGAGGATGGCGTCGGAAATCTGATCGGCGATCTTATCGGGATGGCCTTCGGTGACGGATTCGGAGGTAAATAAAATGCGATTCTTTGATGTTGTGGTTGGGGGCAAAATTTTGTTCTCCTTAGAAACTGCTTTGGACTTCAGTTGTGGCGAGGTCGGCGGATTGGGCACGCGGTCGCTACGATCACGCTATGGAACGATGACTATAAAAAGGCTACCAGACGGCTCAGGGTCATGCAATGGGTTTTGCCTCAAAGGCCGCGTGGTGAATTCAACTGCGGAATTGCCGGGGTGGATGGAGGGATTCGGGTGGCTAGCGGCGGCGCCGGAAAATGGAAAACGTCCCGTCTGTATGAATGCATAAGTGAAATGAAGAAGGGTCCTCCGAGCGGCTACGATGCTGAGACCGGCGAAGAAAGCGCCGGCTCAGAAAGCTCACCAGGAGAACCCCATGAATACCCTTCACTATATCGGATTCGACGTTCACAAGAAAACCATCAGTTTTTGTGTCAAGACTGCCGCTGGCGAGATTGTGGAAGAAGGCAGTTTGCTGGCGCAGCGCGCGGTCTTGCGGCAATGGGCCTCGGCGCGACGGCAACCTTGGCGGGGAGCGCTGGAGGCGACGCTATTCAGCAGTTGGATCTACGACACGCTGAAACCTTACGGCGAGCAGTTGGAGATGGCGCATCCCGCCAAGATGAAAGCCATCAGCGCGGGCAAGAAGAAGAGCGATACCCTCGACGCCCGCACCATCGCCGACCTGGTGCGCTGCGATCTGTTGCCCGCCTGCTATGTGGCCGCGCCGCGCATTCGGCGGGTGGCCCAGGCTTTTGATTTCGCTGACACAAACAAAACTGAGGGTGCCCCGTCCTTTGCGTAGTTTGCAAAGGGCGGGAACCACGAACACATGCGCAACCGGGTTTGTGCAGAGGGACAAAGGTCGCGCCGGCAGCATCACTACCCGCCCTTGCAAAAAACGCAAGGACGGGGCACCCCCTGCATAGATAGCGCACACGAACATCATCAGAAGGGCGGGCCACCCGCCCTGTCAAGTTCTGAAAAATCACGAATAGCGCTATCGCCTGGTTTCAACAGTTCCCATGACGGCCGGATTCCTGCGTCGCAGCTTCGGAGGTTCGTGGCGAGATGTCGTAGACCTGCGTCTTCATTTTACCTGCTTGCAGACGCCTGTCGGGTGGGTGGCAGCGAAATCCTTGAGCGTGGGATCGGCCGATCTTTGGAACGCGGCGAAATAGGGGTGCAGCCCTTGGTTGTTACTGTTCAGCCCCATTACTGCCGAAATCAGCATGTTGGGTGCCGTGATGGGACCATTCAGACCGAGGTTCTTCCCGTCGTCGAAGCCGACGCCGACCTTCAGGCCCCACAAGGATTGGTCCCCCGCGACAGCCGGGGGAACCTCGCCCCTGAAGTCGTGGAGGCCCACCTCGAAGTCCGCTATGCCGGACAGTCCGACGGTGTAGGGGACGGTATCCGACGCGCCGTGTATGCCGGAGATCGTGACCTGCCCTTCGTTGAAGACCAGACGGAACGGAAAGCTGTACGTAGCGCTGCGGAAATCGTAGCCCTCGCCCACGCAAAGCGTGCCGTCCCACGTCCCTTGGAGGGAGGCTATGCCGTGCCAAGTGTAGACCGCGGGCGAGCCGTCGCGCTGGAACACCAATTGCGAGCCGGGCTGCATTACCGTGAGCTTGGTGTCCGGGGATACATAATCGACGATCCCTTCCCTAAGAGCGACGACTATATCGTCGCCCGCGCTGACGGAAAAATCCGTCCCCCGGACTCCGAGGGAGACAACGCAGAGGCTCCCACTCAAAACCTCGTAGTAGGACTTGTTCTCGTAGTAGCAGGGGTTTCCCGTGGGGACTGCGCCATTGGGGGGCACTAAGTTCAGACGAATCAGCAGGTGCGTCGACTCGGCTTTTGAGTAGCCTGTCAAAAACCGGAACGTTCCCGTTGTGACCTGCCAGACAAAATCCCATACATCGACTTTTGTGTTGAACACGAAATCGTCCATGACCATGTCGCTGTTGGGTCCCACGGTGAATCTCGTATCGTCTGGGAGGTGGAATTCTGCCCTCGCCCCAGGCCCGGTCTTCAGGCGGGCGCCCCTGAAATTCGCCTGCGTAAAGTTGCCGTGCCATTCGCGGCCGTCTGCGGTAATGATCGTCACGTTACCCCTGACATCGAACGCTTTTGGCGACCATGGATGGCTGTTCCACTCGACGAGCGCCCCCCCGCGCACCGACCAGTCATGGAAGGCTTGCCAAGTTTTGAAAGCGACGTCTTCTAGTCCGCACCGGGAATAGCTATCGGCGGCGGCGTCCAGTTTACCCAGCTTGAGCAGAATATCCCCGCGCTCGCACTCGTCCCAAGCCCACTGGTCTTGCTTTGCCGTGCTCCCCGCTACCCGGCGCAAGGCAAGCGCTTGGTCGATGTACTGTAGGCCTTGTTCCAGGTTGTTGCTTTTCTCCGCTTTTTCTGCTTTTCCTGCCAAGCCGACCGCTTTCCAGAAGTTCTTGTACTCCCGGCGTGCCTCTGCCGCCCCCGCCGCCTCGGCCCTCTGTTGGCGGCAGTCGGCGTCGCATCCGGTCCAGTCGGGCTGCGGGTGGTCGGGGTGGGAGCAATCGACGCCAAGCTGGGCGCAGGCGGACTGCCCCCAGCACACCGAGGTGCAGCATCCTGGAACAAGTAGCAGCATCGCCAGCAGTCGTTTCATTGTCCCCCCTGGAGTCGGCATGATTTCGCTTCGTGCTGGAGCGTGGCGCTGATGCGCTTGGCCCCGTCCACTGCGACCTCCCCGCTTCGAGGCGGCGCTTCGTCTCGCGAAGCTGCCCGGCGGACGCCCCAATCTTGGAACGCATGGTTTCGCCGCAGCCAGGTTGGTCAAATTACATTTGTAACCCGTCCAGCCGGCCAGTGCCGTGGAAATTGGAGTTTTACTACAGTGTTCGAACGAAAGAAACCCTCGGCGGGTGGCCCACCCTTTCTGCCTCGGCTTTTTCTTTCCCGTTCCGAAACTCTGGGTGCCCCGTCCTTGCGTTTTTTGCAAGGGCGGGTACGATGCTGCCGATATCATGTGGTTTGTCATGCCCAGCGGATTGCATCGCACTTATGGCGCGCATCCCCTGCACTTTATCACTTGCTCGTGCTACCGGCGATTGCCTTTTCTCAATACCGCTCGCGGGCGCGGCTATTTCCTTACGATTCTGGAGCAGACACGGCAGCGATACCGCTTCGTGGTCGTCGGGTATGTTGTGATGCCGGAGCACATTCATCTGCTGTTGACGGAGCCAGAGGTCGGAACTCTCTCGACCGTGATGCAGGTGGCGGGTGGCCCAGGCTTTTGATTTCGCTGACACAAACAAAACTGAGGGTGCCCCGTCCTTTGCGTAGTTTGCAAAGGGCGGGAACCACGAACACATGCGCAACCGGGTTTGTGCAGAGGGACAAAGGTCGCGCCGGCAGCATCACTACCCGCCCTTGCAAAAAACGCAAGGACGGGGCACCCCCTGCATAGATAGCGCACACAAACATCATCAGAAGGGCGGGCCACCCGCCTGTTGTAGTGCAAAGATGGGCCAGCCCCCATTCTCCTGTCCCCGCATTCTCCCCCGCCTTTCCTTCCGGCGGAATGCGCGCTCGCTTCGCTCGCGGGGCGGACGAATGCGTCCGTCCCTCCATTTCCGTTTACGGTTCTTCCCAGTCTAGGGCGTAGACGTCGGAGGTTCCGGCGTCGCGGAAGAGTAGTGGGGAATCGTCGGGTGCTAGAGATAGCCACCCGTCAATGAAGTGGCCGGTATAGACAAAGTCCTTCAGGTCGGCGACGCGCTCGGTTTTGCCGTCGCTTAGGTGAATCTTCAGGACGGCACTCGCGCCGTGGGCGCTCAGGACGTAGAGGTACCGGCTGTCTTGAGAAAAATTCGGCCAGGTGAGAAAGCCTTTCGCGAGCGCAGTCCATTTCTGGGATTGGAAGTTGAACAAGGAAAGTTCTGTCTCGTCGGCGGACAGTCCCACGAGATATTTGCCGTCTGGCGACCACCGGGGCGAGTAGAGGCCTTGGGATCCGGGCACGGTTGAGACTTGGTGAGTGGTTAGATCAAGAATGTACATCCCCGGTTCGGTGTTTGCGGGACCGCTGCCAAAGACAATCTTGGTCCCATCCGGCGACCAGTTTGGATCCCATTGAGGACGTGGATCGTCGGGCACAAGTTCTCGAGCGTTTCCTCCATCGGGGGAAATTTCGAGGATTCTGGCAGGCTTCTCCGGCAGAGCTTGAGAAAAAATGATTTGCCGGCCGTCGGGTGACCAGCGCGGGTTTACAGCGTAGGCAGGCGGGTAGGTCAGTTGGAGACGCTCGCTTCCATCCGCTTTGCTGCGCCACAGAATCCCCTCTGGAAATGTAACGTAGGCGACCCACTGGCGATCTTTGGAGAAGTCAAGGAACTCCGCCGAGATGCCTCCGAGAAATGGGGAGAACTGGCTGGACTTCGGATCGTATCGCACCATCTCGCCGCGGAATGTCCGACCAATTACGAACAGCTTCTTGCCGTCCTTTGCTGGTAAGGGAAAACCCAACGACATTGGGCTGGAAGTCAATTGGACCGGTTTTAGTTCGGAGCGAAACAGGCTGTGCTTTTCGGAGTGCGCCCAGATTTGCCCGCCCGACGCGAAGAGGAAGTACTTTCCGTCGGCGGTCCAATTGTTGCTGCCCTCTCGGAACGCGCGTTTGCTCCAGTCGAGGAGAATGGGGCGCAACTCGGTCCCGTTCGCGGAAACCTCCGAGATGGAACTCCTGTGGAGAGATTCCTCCCAAAGATCAAAGCGGAGATGACCGCTGTCTGGCGACCACACCAGAGAGGAGATTTGAGCAGCCTCTTTTATTGTGATCAGCTTGTGGGGTTCGCTGCCGTCGGCCTTGGCCAGGAATAAATCTTTCCCCTTGCTGTAGGCAAGCATTTTGCCGTCGCGCGACCATGCGGCGGAGTTTCCGGCTGTATCGCCCAATCTTCGCGGGGAACCGCCCAGTACCGGCAGGGTCAACAGCGGGCCGGCGAGCGGATCGCCGTTGGCATCGATCAGCAGAAACTCCGAGCCATTCGGCGAAAGCGCGGCGGGCACCATGTTGGCGGAGGGCATCGCTATTCGGATCGGCTCGCCGCCAGCGGTGGAAATCACACCAATGCTATGAGACAGCTCTGTACCCAGGGCGAGATACAGTCTGGAACCGTCGGTGGCAATGATCTGCTTGGGCTGCCCGTCGTGAGTAAGCTGGACGTAATTGGAAACTTTGGGGGCCGGTTCTGGCCGCGTCAAGAAAAATGCGATCAGAGCTGCGCACAGGACTACTGCCGCTGCGGCCCCTGCAATTATGGTTGGCCGGCTGCCGGACTTTTTCTTTTCGGGCTGAATGGTGTGAGTGCTGGCGGAGATTGCTGAGTCCGACAACGTTTCGAGCGCAAAGGCTAAATCGTGCGCGGAGTGGAAACGCTGCTCTGCATTTTTCTCCAGGCAGCGATGCACCACGCGCTGCAGGCCTGGCGGCGCGTTCGGCACGAGTTGCGAAATCGCCGGAGGATCCTCATTCAAAATCGCGGTCATAGTTTCCGCGGAGGTCGGCTTGCTGAACGTGCGCTTGCCCGTGACCATCTCGTACAGAATGGTGCCGAAGGCAAAGATGTCGGAGCGATGATCGGCCACGTGTCCGCGTACCTGCTCGGGCGACATATAGCCGACGGTTCCCATCACCGCGCCAGGTTCGGTGACTGCAGCGAGTGTCTGGGTTTTTTCATTCTCGGATGAGGCTGGCCCGGATGAGGCTGAAGGCGGCGTGAGTTTGGCCAAGCCGAAGTCGAGGATCTTGATCCGCCCATCTTTGGTGAGGAACAGGTTGTCGGGTTTGAGATCGCGATGGACGATGCCTTTGTCGTGCGCTGCGGCGAGGCCGTGGGCGATCTGCACCGCGTAGTCGATCGCGTTACGCGCAGGGATGGCTCCGCGAATCAGACGCGTGCCCAGCGTTTCGCCGACCAATAATTCCGTAACCATGTAAGACACACCTTGGTGCGTCGCCATCTGGTATACGGCAAGAATGTTGGGATGATTCAAGGCCGCCGCAGCTCGCGCTTCCTGCTCAAAACGGCGCAGCCGGTCCGGATTGGAGCTGACTGACTCTGGCAGGACTTTGATCGCGACCTCGCGATCGAGACGCGTATCGTGAGCGCTGTAAACTTCGCCCATTCCGCCCGCACCTAAGGGTGCGCGGATTTCATAGTCGCCGAGAATGGTTCCGGCAGCAAGGGCCATGGTTGGCGATAAGTATATCTTTACTGGCTGCAGGCTCTTGCAAAAACCGCAAGAGGCAGAGCCCCTCATTTATGATGGTGCCGGAAAGGTGCTTACACCTTATTTCTCAGGAATCGTTATGGGTGACGATAGCTTTATTTCGGTGGCGACTGATGGCCGGTTGCGTGGCGAACTGGTGGAGCGGGGGTTTAGCCGGGGGCTTCGAGTTGATTTGGACATTGCTCGGGCGATGGATGAGTTGGCGCGTGCGGCTTGGTCCATGCCTCGGGACAAGTATTACGACGGGGGCGATCGGTATCGTTCTTTGAATCGTGCTGGGGCTGAGATTGTTGAGGGCGGGGTGAAAGTTTGGTTTACGGAAGAGAGCACTCCTTATGTGCAGTTGAAGAAATACAACACGACCATCGGCGGGCAGCCGCGGGAGTACGCTCCGCTGGCGGCGGAGGTTGCTGGTTCCGTCGGGGTTCGCAAAATGATTGCTCAGCAGCTTTATTCGCTGCCGCTGTCGACTGTGGGGACGAAGTATCTGGTGAACGTCCACTTAATAAGGTTTACGGCTACGCCGGGACGGCCTTGCGACACTAGTCCGCCGGGGCTGCATAAGGACGGAGAGAAATATATTGCTACGCATCTGGTGGGGCGATGCGGCGCTGATGGCGGGGAAGTCGTCATCACCGACAATGAGAAACGCGAAATGGATCGCTTCACGATGCGCGAGATGGGTGAGTCTTATGTGTTCGACGATGACCGCATCTGGCATATGTTGACGCCGCTGGCAGTGATGGAAGGCAATCAGTTTGCCTACCGCGACACGCTGGCATTCGATATGCTGCCCGAAGGTTGGGAGCCGGTGGGGTGATGCGGGGCCGATCACCGCGCTCGATTATATTCTTAAGCTTTTATTTCTTGGGCCGACTGGGTGCGGGCGCTGGCTGTGCGGCTGGCGGCTGTGCGGCTGGCGAGGCGGCGGGAGTGGTTGCGGGCTGAGTTTTGCCTCCGGCGGCTGGCGCGGGGGCCTGTGCCTTCCATTACGTCTTTGTGATTGCCGATCATGTTGCCGCTGTGGGTGGTTGTGGAGCCCTGGTTCTTGTCAGCTGCGACGCCCATCATCATGTCTTTGTGATTTCCCGACATGGTGCTTGGATGGGAGCCTTTGGCGGCTGCGTCCTTCTGGTTCTTCCCGTTCTGTGAGGTTGCGGGGTTGGCCGCGGGCTTGGATGAATTCGTCTGGGTCTTGCTGGGTGCGCCTTGCGACAGAGCAAAGGCGGAGAGAATTAAGGTTATGAGGAAAGTCTTCGAGAGGGTCGTCATGCGGGCAAGAGTAGCCGTCTGAGAAGATTGGCCGCAAGAACTTTCTGACGTGGCTGGTGCCTTTGGTAACCAAGGTTAGGCGGCGCGACGGTTTGCGATTGGGGTGAGCCTACGCGGCTTTGTTCGCGGGATCGCCGGGTTCGTTGTTTGTATTATCTTTTTGTTTTTTAGCTTCCTTTTCAGCGCTTGGTGCCGGGGTCGGGTTCTCTTTCGGTTGCTGGTTTCCTTTGTCTTGCTGCGTGCCCGAACTTTGTTTTGTATCCGCACTTTCTTCGGCGGATGGCGCTTTGGCTCCAGATGTTTCGGGATTCTTCTTTTTCTGATTCTCTTTTGCTTCTCCTTCTTTACTTGCCTGAGAGGCCGGTTCGCTGGTGTCTGCGGGCTCAGTCGATTTCTTCTCAGCGGCTTCCTCTTTCTTTCCAGCTTTCTTTTCCGCCGCTTCTTCTTGCGGTTTGGCGGCGGAGGAGAGCAGATACTCCAACCGGACGCGGGCTGCGAGCCACCTTACGTTGCTGCCGTTTGCGGCCTGATCGAGATGGGCCGTGATTTCTTCGGGCGTGGCGATTCCTTTGTCTTTCAGCAACTGCAGGAGAGCTGAGGCTTTGGTGTCCAGGGCTTCGAGGGAGGGAAGCAGGTCGTCGAGTATTTGGCGGGAGGTGTTTTCGTCCATGATGGTTCCTCGCTGGAGTCGTCTGCGTTGGTATTGGATGCGGGCGACGAGACAATGGTTCGCGGGGATCGCGTCCGGCGAAAGATTACTGCAACTCTTTCGGACGGCTGGCACTCTTAAGTCTAGGCGAAGCTGACTTTGCCTCAGGAGGACTTATGGAAAGCGTGGTGGGAATTTTTCATTCAGTGGCTTCGGCGCAGCAGGCGGTTGAGGGGTTGTTAAGCGTGGGCGTGAAGAAGGGATCCATCATCTTTCTTAGCAGCGAGTCGCCGGAGCATAGCGCGGTGCTGGTGTCGACGGAGGAAAAGCTGGATAGCGTCCGTACGACCGACGCTGAAGATGATGGTATGGGGAAGGCGGTGGGTGCGCTGATGGGCGGAGCGGTGGGCGCGAGTGCGGGATTGGCGGGCGGGGCAGCAATTGCTAGCTTGTTGGTTCCGGGAGTGGGTCCGATATTTGCCATTGGTTTGGGTGCGGCCGCAGTTTTGGGATTGGGCGGCGCGGCGGCTGGCGCGAAGGCTGGCGACGTGGTTGAGCATGAGATGGAGGATGGCATTCCGAAAGATGATGTGCAGTTCTATCACGCGGCTTTGCGGCGCGGGCATTCGCTGGTGATTGCGAATGTGGACAGCGAGGAGCATTTGGAGAAGGCACGAAAAGTATTCAAGCAGAATGGCAGCGAGGATGTGGATACGCTGCGCAAGGAATTGCGGACGGCGGCTTAGGGCTGGTTTCAGTTCTCAGTTCTCAGTTCTCAGTTCTCAGTTCTCAGTTCTCAGTCTCAGTTCTCAGTTCTCAGTTCTCAGTTCTCAGTTCTCAGTTCTCAGTTCTCAGTTCTCAGTTCTGACTCACTCGTGGAGGGTTTGGCTTCGCCGACGACTTTCCGGATGCCAGTGTCAGCGATTGGCGGCGGGTGGTTGCTGCTGCGTTGTTGTTTGGATTGTTTGCAGACCGGTGGCGTCGAACGTGTAGGTTCTTACTTCGCCTTCATTGCCTTGGGCGGGGATTTCTTTTCCATTCAGAACGAAACTGATGCCGGCGGAGTTGCCGGCTCTCACCACGATCTCATGCGTGGCGCGGATCGAGGTGTGCGCGGGCGCAATCAGGTTTTCGTGGGCGATGGGTTTGCCATCGGCCGCTAGCGAGACCCATGTTGTTTCGTTGGCGCGAATTAGCAGGGTGAAAGGAGGGGGCGGTTTTACCGTAGCGACCCGAGCCTTCGCGTGGACCGCTGGCGGTTTGGTTTCTGGCCGGGGCGAGGCTGGTAGCTTGGCGTCCAGTCTTGCGGCAGGTGTGGGTGCGGGCGTGGGTGCGGCTGGCGCGGGCGACGTTGGCGATTCGCGGTTTGTGGGCGGTACGGTGGGCGATGAGATCGGTGATGTAGATACTGTCTTTGCAGACGAACTGCTCTCGGGCGAGGCAGATCCGGCCGTGTGGGAATTGGTGGAAGCTGAGGTCTGAGTTGAGGGTTGAGCCGGGGCTGAAGCTCGCGGAGATTGAGTCGAGGCTACGGGTTGCGAAGCTGGCGCCGATTGGGCGTGGCGGCGAAAATTCCAGATGGCCAGAGCCGCGGTTATGACTAGCAAAGTTATCGCTAGCTTTCCCCATGGCACTGGGGCGGAAGATTGAACGGCTTGGTCGCCCGGGCTTCCGGCGGGATACTTCTGGGGGAAGCGCTCGCGCGGCTGAGGCGGGGAAATGATTGACGGGGGAAGATCTTTGTCCTGCGCCCGGGTGCCACGATCTTCGTGGTGAGCCTCGTCGACGGGGGCGTCGTCGATGTCGTCACTGCGAAGGCTATTCGCGGCGACGACATTTTCGCGAAGTTGGGGCGCGACCGGCGCACTGGGTCTACTCGCTGACGATCGGAAATCCGGCAGGATGGATTGCTGCTGGATCTGACTTTCGCGCAGGGCGGTGAGGTAATCGGCTACGGCTTCTTCTTCGTTGAGTCCGATCTGGCGGGCGAAGGCGCGGACGAAACCTTTGTTGAAGACGCCGCCAGGAAGCTGGTCGAAGTGTTCATCCTCTAGCGCGCGCAGCATGCGGGTGCTGATCTTTGTGGTATTGGAGATGGCGTCGAGCTCGAGCCCGCGTTGCTCGCGCTGCTTGCGAAGTTTTTCTCCGAAGACTCCCACTTTCGGCTCCCTGTTTGCGGACACAATAATCATAGGCGAAGGTTTGGGTGTACGCCATATCTGGCTTTGTTGGCTACGTTACTGTTGGTTAGCTAGAGACAACCAAAATCTTTAACACAGGGGACACAGAGGCGCACAGGGTAAACCTAAATTCATCTTGCTAGCGTTATCGTGAGGTTTGCCTTGCAGGTTTTTGCGGGGTTGTCGAAGGCTGAACCTTGGCGGGTGCCTTCGAAGGCGCGGAAGAATAGTCCCTGGTTGGGTTTGTCGGGGAGTCCGATGAAACGGGCTTTGCCGGCGGCGTTGGTGCCGGCCTCTAGGTCCATTTTGTGGAGGTTCATGAATCCGTAGGTGAGGTGGACCTGGATTTTCGCGGCATAGACGGGCGCGCCGTCGGCATCGTTAACCGTGAAATCGGCGGTGCAGGCGCCGATGCCTGCGTCGATAACGGTGACGCTTTTGGGATCTGCGGGCGGGTTGTTTTGGTCTGGCAGCGTGGGCGCGAAAAGCGTCAGTAGGAGCATCGTGGCGGAAACTGGGAGTTTCATGTGTATTAAGGATACGCCTTGGATGAGAAATTCTTAGCCTTGGACTTGCTCGGATGCCATGGATTGAGGGCTTCGGGTTTCGGCTCTCGGGCTGCGGCAGAGCGCCTCGCTGCGCTTGGCTGGACCCTTCGACTCCGCTCAGGGTAGGCTGCCGAGGCGGTCGTCCCCACAGATTGTGATGATGGCTAACATCCCTGTGGCATTGGCTTTAGGGGTTCTGGTTACCAAGGTTCATTGCTCCTGCGGCGCTGCGCTCTTATACTTTTTGGAACTGCCACTCCGTCCAAACTGAGGTCAAGGGATCAGGAATGTCCGAGGCCACCGGCACGCAACTAACCCGCCAGAGCCAGGAACTGACGATTTTCCACGATGTGGCCAAGGCGCTCACGTCTTCGCTGGATCTCGACTCCATTCTGCAGACGATCATGGAAAAGATGGGGGAATATTTCCGTCCGGACACGTGGTCGTTGCTGATGGTGGATGAGCAGCACGACGAACTGTACTTTGCCATTGCGGTGGGCGATGCGGCGGAGGCGCTGAAGAATGTCCGGTTGAAGGTGGGCGAGGGCATCGCGGGATGGGTCGCGAAGAATGGCGAGCAGGTGATCTCGACTGATGTGGAGCACGACCCGCGGTACGCGCGGCGGGTGGATGAGGTTACGCGGTGGGAGACGCGGTCGGTGATTTGCATGCCGCTGCGGTCGAGGCTGCGAGTGCTGGGCGTGATCCAACTCGTGAATGTGGACATGGCGCACTTTAACGAGCAGGAAGTTTTTTTTCTGCGGGCGCTGTGCGACTATGCGGCGATTGCCATTGAAAACGCGCGCTGGGTGGAAAAAATTCAGGAGTTGACGATCACCGACGACTGCACCGGACTTTACAACGCGCGGCATTTGTATAAGACGCTCGATACCGAGGTCTACCGCTCGTCGCGTTTTGGATATGAGTTCAGCGTGCTGTTCATCGATCTCGACCATTTCAAAACGGTCAACGATACGCACGGGCATCTGGTGGGCAGCCGGTTGCTCGCGGAGATTGGCAACCTGGTGAAAGCGCAACTGCGCTTGATCGACTTTGCCTTTCGCTACGGAGGCGATGAGTTCGTGGTGTTGTTGCCGCAGACTGGGAAGGATTCGGCGCTGGTGGTGGCGAAGCGGTTGCGCGACGCGCTGCGTGCCACGACTTTCTGCCGCGACGAAGGAATCCGTTTGAATGTGAGCGCTTCGATTGGGCTGGCGACGTATCCGCACGACGCGCGCGATGCGCACGACATCATCCGGCAGGCCGACGAGATGATGTATCTGGTGAAGAACACTACGCGGGATAATATTGGGATCGCTCAACGGGGAGTGATGAAGTAGAAGGGCAGCTTCTAGCTTCTAGCTCCTGGCTTCTAGCTTGGGGCCCTCAGCGCCACGCTCTGCTTGAACAATCAATTTAAGAACAGTCTCTGTCTCTTCGAGCGCAACAGGGCACACAAATCGACATCATCTGATGCTATAATCTGTGCTTGGAGTTCTTATGCGAACTACCCTTGCGCTGGATGATGATCTTGTACGCATCGCCCAGGAGTTCACCGGCGTCGAAGAGAAGACGGCCTTGGTGCGGGAAGCGCTCAAGGCGCTGATCGAGCGGGAGAGCGCCCGTAGGTTGGCGTCTCTGGGAGGCACGATGCCCGGGTTGAGGACCATTCCACGGCGCAGGGCGGGATCGCATTGATTCTCGCGGATACTTCAATCTGGGTCGACCACCTTCGTTCTGGAAACAATGAAATGCGGAGGCATCTGGGCGAGGGGCGCATCGTGATTCATCCGTTTATCATTGCGGAACTTGCTCTTGGATCTCTGCGGAAACGCACGAAGACGCTTGCGCTGCTGGATTTTTTGCCCCAGGTGCGCGTGGCGCAGATGAGCGAAGTGCGACTACTGGTTGAGACGCGTCGTTTGTACAGCCTTGGCATCGGGCTGACCGACGCACACGTGATAGCGTCTGTTTTTCTCAATTCGCCCACGCTCTTGTGGACGAAAGATAAGCGGCTGCGCAAGGCCGCCGAGGTTCTGGGCATTCACGCCAGCCTGGCGTAGGAAACCCCGAAGCGCGAACAAGTATCACTCAGCGTGTAGTGCTTCAGACACATACTGACGGCGGACCTTGATCTTGCTTTCTTCTTTTCGCGCCTGGGAGAGATCGTAGGCAAGCTGCATCCGTAGCCACGTTTCCGGCGTGCTGCCAAAGGCCTTCGAGAGGCGAATCGCCATCTGAGGACTGATTCCGGACTTGCCGTGAATGACGTTGTTGAGCGTTTGCCGGCTGACGCCGAGAATCTCGGCTCCCTCTGTGACGGAGAGACCGAGAGGTTCGAGACATGCGTTCCTTACACTACGGCCAGGGTGGGCGGGATTTTTCATCATCGCAAATTCTCCTACGGCTTCTGTGGATCAGACGCGGTCTTATCAGTCGCTCCGTCTTTACTCTTTTCCTTCACATCGGGCTTCCACGGGTTTGCGTTAGGCGGGGCTTTGGGGTCTATGCCGAAGTCCCAGAGGTAGAGGTTCATGCCTTCGTTGCCTTGGATTTCTACCAGCGCGTATTCGCCGGGTTCGAGGGCGTGGGTGGGGGCTAGCTTGAACCAACCGCCGGCTACGCGGTCGATGGTGGTGTTTACGAAATCCTGGTCCTGAGTGATTTTGCCTGTGGGGCTGCGTTTGAGATCGCTCACCTGGCGCTTGCCGCTTTTTACCTTTACGCGCACAATGCGGAAACGATTGAACGGAATGATGGGACCCTCGGCCTGTTGCGGCTGCTGAGGCTGTTGCCGCTCGGCGCGGGGAGCGTCGAGGCTGGGCTGTGACATTTGAGCGGATGCGGTTTCGCCGCTGGGCGGAGTTTTGCGTTGCCGTTCTTCTTCGTCGATGTTGATGTAGATGGCCGGTGCTCCGATGTGCGCGTGCAGCAATGCGTGCTCGCCTTCGAGTTCAATGGTCTGCCTGCCGTTGCCGACGGGGATCGGTCCACGAAGAATGTTGGGGATGGCGCGGTGCGTGACGTCACCTTCGGTCTGCTCCATTTCGACGAGTTGCGGCTGGCCTTGAAAATTGTCGAGCAGGAAGACGCCGGAGGCTTCGGGAAGGCGCAGTCCGGGCGCGACTTGCGGAAGGTGAGAGATTTCGGCTTCGGTCTCCGCGTCTTTCTCTTTGTCGAGGGCGGCGGCCTCGGGAATGGAGGCGGTGGCGCGCTCCTTCGCATATTTTTCAGTAGCTGGCCAATCCACGAGATTGGATGGAAGTTCTTCCCACTCGTTGCGCTCGGCGCTCTGGTAGCGGACGCGGTCGCCTTTCACTTCATACCGCGTGACTAATTGATAGGAGCCGTCTTTCAGGATGAGGCGCTTGGCGAGATCCTGGGCCGGAGCGTGGAGAGCGAGTCCAAGCGCTGCTAGGGTGACGGCGGCGAACAGCAGCGTGCGACGGAGGCTCGGAGATGTCGTGGTTGCGCGAAACATATCTCTTGTGATGCGGCTGCAGTAACTCTCATTTGTATTATCGTCGATTTGTGGTTCAAGGGTGGGTCCGGGTCACGCAGGGTTGGAAGATTGCCACGCCGCTATTGCAACTTCGCGAACTCCGCTTTGGCTTCCTTGAGGATGGGGATCTCCGGATCGGCATCTTTCCAGAGGGTGAAGAAGTCCTGATAGGCCGTCCTGGCTTTGGCGGTGTCGCCGGAGAGCGCATAGGCGCGGGCCAGACCCAGATGAGCCAGCGACGCCAGCGGGTAGTTCACAACAAGTCCGCGATGGTCGAGGAACTTCTGGAATTCGCGGGCGGCAGCGGCTCCGTTGCGGTTCGCGAGATAGGCTTCGCCTCGGATGTAGGGCGCGTACATGGTGCCGATCTGGAATGGAGGAGGCTCGCCGAATTCGTAGGGGGCGACCGCTTCCAGAGCTACCATGGCATCGTCGGGCTTCTGACTGCCCAGAGCTATTGAGGCGCGGACGATCGGGAACCAGTAGAGCTTCAAAGTGGTGTTGGTCGGATAGGCCTTCTCCAGTTCGTCGGCGAGAGCGCGGGCGTGAGGGATGTCGCCGGCGCGGGCGAAAGCGACTGCGGCGAGGACTTTGACATCGCGTCCCGGCGAGAGGCTGACAGCTGCGCTGGCTGCCTGGCGCGCCTGGGAGCTGTTGCCGAACTCGGCCTCGCGAAGAGCGCCGATGGCTTGCCAGAGCGCAGCCGTTTCCTTGGAGTCCGCGCGAACCGCAGAATCGACCGCGCGGCGGGCGAAGTCGCGCGCAGCCGCCAAACGGCCGTAGTATCCCTCGGTATCGGATTGTGTCGCCAGTAGAGGATCTTCATCGCCCGGTTTGCCCGCGCCCCAAGCCACGTGTTGCGCCATGGCCGCGGTGTCGTTCTGAAGAAAGGCGAGGTAATAGCTCGTCAGATGCAGGGAGCCGGCGTCAAGCTTAAGGGCGGCAGCGCTGTCGAGTGCGGCCTTGGCCTTATCGAGTTGGCCAAGCGCGAGGTAGACCAGGCTGATGTTCTGATAGCCAACCACCGTGTCGGGAGCCAGCGCAATGCCCTTCTTGAGCTCAGGCAGAGCCTGGTCGTACTGGCCGAGCGCGGAGTAGTTTGCGCCGAGGTTGCCGTGTGGAACTGAGTCGTTGGGATAGCTTTGTACCCAGAGCTGGTAGGTCTGTGCTTCTTTTTCGAGTTCGCCTGTAACGATGTAGTAGTAGTTGGCCGAGATGCGCAATTTCTCCCGCTCGCTCACGCGATCACGCAGCTGATAGGCCTTTTCCAGGTCCTCCGCGGCGCGGGTGGGTTGCCCGAGGTTCGCGTAGTTCAAGCCACGCAACGCATAAGCGGTCGCAAAATTGGGATCGAGCTCGATGGCGCGCTTGTAAAACGAAATGCCCTCAGCTGGCCCCTTTTCACGCGCGACGCGAACCCCCATGCTGAAGGCCTTGAGGGCTTCCAGCGAGTTGGTGGTGGCTTCGATGGGAACATCGAACTTCTGCACCGAGGCAAGAGATTCTCCCAGCTTGGTGCGCATGGAGGTCGCGACCTGATCCAGGGTCTTCAGCACACTCTCCTTGGCGGAGGCTTCGCCTTGCTCCTTGGCGAGAACATCCCCGGTATTGCAGTTGACCGCTTCGAGACCGATGACGTATTGCGTGCCCAGCCGCGAGATAGATCCGTTGAGCAGAGCCTTGGTTCCGGTGCGGAGACAGATTTCGCGGGCCACGTCGAGCGTGATCTTGTCGCCGGGCTTGCGGCCCATGAGCTGCATGGTTTCGCCGACGCGGCGCTCCGAAAGGATGTTGAGAAATGGCGACTGTCCCAGATCGACGGCCAGAGCTTGCTTGAGTGCATCATCGAAGACGGTGTCTCCGGTTTTGTTGTCAAAGTCGGCGAGGACGACGGTGTCTTTTTCCGTGAGCGGCGTAGTGACAACAGGGGAGGTCGAATGCGAGCGCCAATAAACGCCGCCGGCGATCAGAGCCACAACTACGACGGCGGTGGGAACCAGAACCTTCCACAACTTTCCGCCCGCGACGGGACCTTCTGCAGCTCTCACCGCCGATGAGCTTGAAGGAGCAACTGCAGGCGCGGAACCAGAGACTGGCTGCGTCTGCCCCGATGGCGCCTGACTCGATGGTGTTTGAGTCAATGAAGAGCCGCTGTCTCGTGCAGTGGGCATCGTTCCCGAGGTAGCTGTCACAGGCCGTCCGCTGGCAGTGTCCCGCATCAGCCGCTTGAGTTCAGAGCGCATCTCTGCCGCGCTCTGGTAGCGCAGCTCGCGGTCTTTCTCCAGCGCCCGGTTGATGATGTCTTCCAGTTTCGGCGGGAGGTCAGGGTTCAGCCGTATCGCGGGAACCGGGTCGTGATCCAGAATTTCGCGGAAGATGAGCGCGGTGCTGTCGCCGCGGAAAGGCAACTGCCCGGTTGCCATCTCATAAAGGACGGCCCCAAACGAGAACAGGTCGCTGCGGCCATCCAGCTCTTTCGCTCGCGCCTGTTCTGGGGACATATAGGCGACGGTGCCTAGGGTCGAACCGGGGCTGGTCAGCTGCGCCCCGGCGATTTCGGTTCGCGTATCCTCGGCCTGCCCATTCGCATCCGCCATGACCTTGGCCAGTCCGAAATCGAGCACTTTGGCGTGTCCACGCTTGGTCACAAAAATGTTGGCGGGCTTGATGTCGCGGTGCACGATTCCTTCGGCGTGGGCTGCGTCGAGCGCATCCGCTATCTCAATCGCCAGCGACAGAATCAAATCGATTTCCAAGGGACGGCCGGAAATGCGGTGCTTCAGCGTCAGCCCGTCCAGAAACTCCATCGCGATGAAGGACTGCCCATCGTGCTGCGCGATTTCATAGATGGTGCAGATGTTCGGATGGTTCAGAGCCGACGCGGCCTGCGCCTCACGCTGGAACCGCGCCAACGTCTGGGGATCTTGGGCGAGCGCATCGGGCAGAAACTTCAGCGCTACGAATCGGTGCAGGGTTAAGTCTTCAGCCTTATAGACCACGCCCATTCCCCCGCCGCCGAGCTTCTCCACGATGCGATAGTGCGAGATGGTCTGGCCGATCATCAGGGGCAAATCTTACGTGGGCGAAACTGGCAAGTCAATGAAAGTGCGGATACGCTAACTTTTGGTTGCACGGGCAATACTTCTGTTGGATGCGCGTATACTCACCGCTCTTGGATCTTATCGTCGATTTGTGCTCGATGTGGATCTAAACCAAAAACCTATGCCGGTTCATGGGTACATACGAAAAGAGGTGTCGGAAAAAAGAAAGCCGCCCAACATTGGGCGGCTCACGAAACAAATGTTTGAGCTCAGGCCACAGCTTGCGTAGTGTCGTCTCCGCTCAGAGCCTGGAGTGCGCCGGCCTCGTCCTTGTCAATATCAAACACCGACGACAACTTTGTCATCTGCAGCAGGTCGTTCACGCGCTGGTTCAGGTTTACCAGCCTCAACTGCCCACCCTGGTTTCGCATGGTGGTGTGAGTCTTAACCAGTTCACCCACGCCGGAGCTATCGATGTACTGAACCTCACTCAGGTTGAGAACGATCTTCTTGTTGCCCTTATCCGCCAGTTCGCGAACGATCTCGCGGAGCATCACATTGCCCTCGCCCAGCGTAATCCTTCCGCTGATATCCAGAACCTCAACATCGCCTAGCTGGCGTGTGGCGATTTGCATTCTGACGGGAGTTCTGTTTTGCAGGCCGAGGCCCAGCCGGTCCAGAACCTCGCACGCCGAAGCCGCCAGTTCCTGGGACTCGGTTCGCACTACGATCAGCGAACGCCCTTCTTTGAGCACTTCACGGAAGAAGGCGACATCCTCGGAGGATTTTTCGTCCGTCGTCGGCTTCGCCGCATTGGCCTCGCGGGTTGCCGCCGTACCGAGAACAGAGCCCGCACCCGCGCCCGCACCGGCGCCCGTGAGCAGCGCGGCCGCCCCAATGCCTAGCGCGAATACTGTGCCGATGCCGGGAAGAAGCAACGACGCAGCCACAATTCCGGTGGTCACGCCAGCGGCTCCGCCAACGAAGCCTCCTACAAATGTGCCGAGTTCCTTCGCGATGGTATTGGCCTCGCCTTCTGAGCGAGTCAGAAAAACGATGGATTCCTCCGGCACATTCCGCTTCCGCAACTCCTTGACAGCCTGTTGCGCCTGATCGCGCGAAGCAAATACTCCGATTGCAGTTTCCATTGAGCCTCCTCGACAACCGCGACTATTCGACGCCCTATCCATCCTCCATACGCGCAGGGCGTCCGGCGTAGGCCGGAAAGCATAGCAAAGTAACCTCGCCGAGCCAAGCACAAACTTGAGTTTTTCAATCTTTCAAACGTGCGCGGGCGCCCATTACCCAGTCTGGGGTTGCAAAATCCTTCATCTTGACACCTCGGATAACCCATGTTTAAGTGGCAATGCGCTGTCCGCCCGTCCGCGCCGGGGTAAGTCTGCGGACAGGCATTCGCCTAAAAATGAGGGATACCATGTTGCAGTTTCTTGCCGCTTCAAAAAGCCATTCCAATATCCGCAGAGGGTTCGCCACACGTTCCATGTGGGGATTTGTGCTGGTCGCCATGCTTTTCTGTGCTTGCGCGGCGCCCATAGCCGCATTGGGTCAGGCGAAGGCTGCGGAGAAAGTTGCGGCGAAGGCGCCTGCGAAGGTCTCCACGGCTGCCGAAACCCAGGGAGAATGGGCTGCGCCGGTGAATTTCTGCACCTATCCCTGCCTGGTTGGGGCGAACGCGGCCGTGCTGAATAATGGAAATGTACTGTTCTATTACTACCCGGCGAGCGGCACGTACAACTCGCAGGCGATGGTGCTGAATCCGATCACGGGCGCTCTCACCAATGTGGCGTTGCCGTTCTCGGACGACATTTTCTGCTCCGGTATCACGATTCTGCAGAACGGAACCGTGATGGCGACGGGCGGAAACATTGAAGGCGTCAAATGTTCGCACGACGCCAGCGGATGCGGAACCACCAACACGTTGCTGTTTAATCCCAGCACATCCACCTGGACAACGGGCACGAATATGATCGACGCACGCTGGTATCCGAGCACGGTGGAACTGGCGAGCGGTACGGAGCTTGAACTCTCTGGCACCAGCGAAACCGGTGCGTACGTGCAAACGCAGATGGAGACCTACAGCTATTCGAGTAACTGGTGGACGGCTCTGCCGACCTCGGCTAATCTGCCCAGCGCTGTCGCGCAGGTCTATCCGCGCCTGACGCTATTGCCCACCGGCAATGTGTTTCTGTCCTCGCCAGCGGCAAAGACTTATCAGTTCAACCCCACCACGAATGAGTGGTCATTCGTGGCCGACGTTAATTATGGTTACCGCTATTTTGCTCCTCACGTGTTGTTGCCAGGAGGAGACATCATGGTCGCAGGCGGTTCGTCGAGCAAGTTGAACGGCGGCGACATTGCGACTAATACCGCCGAGATCATCAACATGTCGGCGAAGAAACCGACATGGACCTATACCGGCTCGATGAACTATGCCCGCTATAACGAAAACCTGGTGCTGCTGGCGGATGGAACGGTGCTGGCGGTTGGCGGCGGCGGCGGCGGCGGCCGTTACGACAATCCGGTGCTTACCGCCGAGTTGTACACTCCCTCGACCGGACTGTGGTCGGTGATGGCCGCGCAGACGATTCAGCGCACTTATCATTCGACTGCCGTGCTGTTACCGGATGGGCGCGTGGTTTCCGCAGGGTCTGACAATGGCGCGTCCACGCAAGTCACCTACGAAATCTACAGCCCGCCTTATCTTTTCAACGGAACGCGCCCGGTAATATCAGCGGCGCCGACGACTCTGACCTACGGGAAAAGTTTCAGCATCACCACTTCGAACGCTTCCACTATCGCGAGCGTCGCCCTGGTGCGGCCGGGAGCAACCACTCACGCCGACGACTTTGACCAACGCTACGTGAACTTGAAATTCACTGTCGGCAACGGAACGCTCACGGCCACGGCTCCTGCGAGCGGCAACATCGCTCCGCCGGGATATTACATGCTGGTGATCGTGAACACGAGCGGCATACCTTCGGTGATGCCGTTCCTGAGTTTGAATTAGTCCGGCTGTAAGCTGAAAACTCGGAAGCGAAGTTAAAGTCATAAAAACTACTTTAGCGATTGAGCTGGGCCGAACACAGGGGAGAAGTCGATCCGATAAGCGCGAAGGGGTAACGGTTCCAGCTCAGAAGAAGCGCAAAGTAAGAAAGTTGAGAGCCATGATGAAAGCTTTGCTCTCTGCGGTTCTGCTGGTCGTTCCCACTCTCGCCCTATCGCAGTCTTCCAGCCCACAGGGGCAGTGGGCATCCCCGGTTTATTTCTGTTTAGCAACTCCTTGCGTCGTGGGAGCCAATGCCGCAGTGCTTAACACCGGCAGCGTTCTCTTCTACTACTATCCATCAAAGCCCGGATTAGGCTCCCAGGCCCTGCTCCTGAATCCGATTACCGGCGCCATCACCTCCGTCTCTCTCACCGTCGACGAAGATATCTTCTGTTCCGGCTTGACGATTCTCGAAAACGGCAACGTGATGGTGACAGGCGGAGTGGTGGAGGGCGTGCACAGCGGAGACATGGACAACGACGGCACCTACACCACCATGCTCTTCAATCCCAGCACGTCCACATGGACGCAGGGCAACGACATGAACTACGCCCGCTGGTATCCGAGCAGCATCGAGATTACAGACGGATCGGTGCTGGAACTCTCAGGCTCGAATGAGACCGGCGCGTGGGTGCAGAATGTTTTGGAGTCCTACGACTACACAACCGGCGACTGGACGGTTTTGCCGAGTTCAGCCAACATGCCGAACGCCGTGCTTCAAACCTATCCGCGCCTGTCGCTGTTGCCCACCGGCAATGTGCTGCTCTCAGCACCAGCCTCGAAAAGTTATCAGTTCAATCCCAGCACCAACGAGTGGTCGTTCGTTGCCGCCATGAATTTTGGCTACCGCTATTTCGCTCCTCACGTGTTGCTGCCGGGCCAGGAGGAGGTGATGGTCGCCGGCGGTTCGCCGACCCACTTCGGTGGAGGAAGCACTGCAACCAACACCGCAGAGATCATCAACATGTCCGTGCATCATCCCGTGTGGACTTACACCGGCTCCATGAACTACGCGCGCTACAACGAGAACCTGGTGTTGCTGGCGGATGGAACAGTCCTAGCCGTCGGCGGCGGCGGAGGTGGCGGCGAATACACAAATCCAGTGTATGCCGCCGAGATATACAACCCAACCACCGCGCAATGGACCGTGATGGCCTCGCAGCAGATTCAGCGCAGCTATCATTCGACCGCGGTCCTGCTGCCGGATGGGCGCGTGGTTTCTTCCGGCTCGGATAACAGAGCGACCACCGAGATGACCTACGAAATCTACAGCCCGCCGTACTTGTTCAATGGAGCGCAGCCGGTGATCTCGTCGGCACCGACCACGCTAACCTATGGACAAAGTTTCAGCATCACAACCGCGAACGCATCGAGCATCGCGAGCGTAGCCCTTGTGCGGCCGGGCGCAACCACTCACGCCGACGACTTCGATCAGCGTTACGTGAACTTGAGCTTCACCATCGGTACCGGAACGCTCACGGCCACGGCTCCGGAGAACGGCAGCATCGCGCCGCCGGGATATTACATGCTGGTGATCGTGAATACGAGCGGCGTGCCCTCAGTCATGCCGTTCCTGCAGTTGGATTAGCTGGCCGAAGGGAATGTGTGTAACTGGCGTTTCATTACTGTTGATCTCCTCATCGAACCGCACCCCTTCCGCCTTTGGGCAGCCGTTATTCAAGGGTTTTAGTACTTCTGAGTCCCGGCAAAGCCCGCCTTTCCATTGCAACTTGTTTCGCATTCCTTTAAAACAGAACCAATCCACTAAGTCTGTTTCACCCTGTGATTTCGATTAGCCGCTCCTGATCAATTCCACAGCACCATTCTCTGGCCATTCCTAAAGATCCATTTCTGGGAGGGTTTTATCGTGAGGAAGTTCTACGCCATTGTGTGCGCGCTCATCGTAGTTGCGTGCAGTCCTTGTCCGTCACTGGGTCAGGCGCATAGCGCAAACTCAAGCGGGACCACAATTGAAAAATCTTTTTTCGCAACCGACTTCAGCGTGGGCTTCATCTGGCCGCCCACTGATGGAGAAGGAAAGACCGCAGTCCTCGGAGGCATCCGCCTTTGGTCCGACGGCGTGACCTGGGCCAATATCAATACCGCCTCGGGCGTTTACGACTGGACCAATATGGATACCTGGATCGGCAAAGCTCAATCCGAAGGGGTGGATGTGCTCTACACCATCGCGGATACGCCCCAGTGGGCGGGCTCGATTCCGAAGGGGACTCCGTGTCTTGCCTCACAAGGATTGTATAGCTGCTCGGCTCCCAAGGACGTGAACTCCGACGGCACCGGAACCGATGCCGACTTCTCGAATTTCATTACCGCGCTCGTCACGCGCTACAAAGGCGAGATCGCCTACTACGAACTCTGGAACGAGCCGGATTGCACGTGTTACTGGTCCGGCACCACGGCTCAAATCGTGCGCATGGGCGCGGACGCCTCGTCCATCATCCACTCTATTGATCCCGATGCGACGATCCTAAGTCCTTCCGCTCACGGTCCCACGATGCGAACCTGGTTTGACGGGTATGTTGCAGCGGGCGGTGCGGCAAACTTTCAAATCGTAAACTTCCACGGGCGCGGCGAAGGCACTACCAATGCCGATCCCGAAGAATTTCTCACGATGTACGACGATGTCGTTACAGAGGTGCAGAAACGCAATCTCACCAGCATGCCGATCTGGGATGACGAACATGGAATCAGAGTAGGCCAGCTCACCGATCCCGACGAACTCGCTGGATACGTCGCCAGGTCGGCAATTCTGCGCGCAGGCGTCGCCCTGCAGCGCCAATACGTTTTTACCTGGGACGGCTCCACTCCCTATGCTCTGCAAGGTAGTGAGTCAGGCACGGCGTGGGATGTCGTCGCGGGCTGGCTGATCGGCCACACCATCAGCGCGTGCGTAGCCAGCGGCACGGTTTATTCTTGCGCTCTCGATGATGGCCAAATCGTTTGGGACACGGCGCAATCCTGCAGCAACGGCATCTGCACGACCTCAAAATATACCTATCCCACAGGGTACAAATGGCAAACCAGTCTGTACGGAACCAAGACTGAGCTAAGCGGCAAAACTGTTCCGATCGGATATAAACCAATCCTGCTGACGACGAATTAGGCGGCAACGTATGGCGCAGTTTGAGTTTGAAAGGGCGCGGCTTCAAGCCGCGCCGCAAACTCATCCTCTTCGTTAACCTTGCGCACGATCTCGAAGAACGGGCGGAAACAATTGGGTTTGTAGTATCCTCGGCTTGTCGATATTCTGTTGAACATAATTCTGTTAGGCACGGCACGCCACCGTCCACAAACCATGAACCCCAAACTCATCCTCTCGTATTCTCTTGGATTGTCTTTGCTGTTATGGACTGGTGCAGCGTTGAGCCAATCGGCGGCAACAACGGCGCCAGCCGCGCACGCAAGTCCGCAGTATTCATCGCAGGGAAGCGCTGCTTCCGCTGCACCTGCTCAGGGCGGAGCGGTTTCTTACGCGTCGGTGACGCAGTTGAACGCACTGCTGGCGCAACTGGAAGCTACATCAAAGACCACTCAGGCCGACCTGGCAAAATTGCGGATTGAACGCTGGAAGGCCGACGGCAACTCGAAGAAGCAGGCGCTCTCTAATGTCGATTCGATTCAGCGCAACCTGCAGAATGCGCTCCCTGAAATCATTGGGCAGTTGCGCAATTCGCCGGAGGACCTGACCACGACCTTCAAGCTTTACCGCAACCTGGACACGCTAGATTACGTGCTTAGCAGCGTTGTGGAATCGACCGGCGCATTCGGGCCGAAGGACGATTTGCAGGCGCTCTCAAACGATTTGGATGGTCTGGATAAAAGCCTGAAGGCACTGGCAGATCGCATGCAAGCCCTGGCCGCGTCGAAGGAGCAAGAAATCGTGCGCCTGCGCGCAGATCTGAAAACGGCGCAGGCGGCAATTCCCGCCGCGCCTCCAAAGAAAACCGTGGTGGACGACAACGAGCCGGCAAAGAAGCCGGTGGCGAAGAAGAAGCCGGTGGCGAAGAAGCCGGCAGCCACCACGACTCCGGCGACTACGCCGGCGCAGACTCCGCCGCAGTGATGAAATCGGCTTCCGGCTTCCGGCGTCCGGAAGATTCGAAATAGTTTTTGTCCCGGAAGCCGGAAGCCCGGAGCCGGACGCCGGCTCCCGAATCTGTTAATCTTCCTTCCGCATCCATGCAGGTAGAGAATCTAGTCATCAACGATCACGGCAGCGTTCCCGCGGTCATCTTCGGCATCGTCATCATTGGCGTTGTGCTGCTCGACGCGTTTGAAACCGTGGTGCTGCCGCGGCGCGTGACCCGTCACTTCCGGCTAACCGCGTGGTTCTACCGCCGCACCTGGATTCCTTGGAAAAAGATTGCCGCCCACATTCGGACCTCTTCGCGACAGCAAAGCTTTCTGGGATACTTCGGACCGCTGTCGCTGATTTTCTTGCTCGCGTTTTGGGCTGCCAGTCTGATCTTGGGTTTTGCTCTTCTGCAATATGGCATCGGCGGGCACGAGCAGCTCAGCCATGAGCCGATTACGTTTGGCCGCATCATGTACCACAGCGGCCAGACGTTCTTTACACTGGGTTATGGCGACATCCTGCCGACCTCGAGTTTGGCCCGCATGCTGTCGGTCATCGAAGCCGGGATGGGATTCGCGTTTCTCGGCGTGGTAATCGGCTACCTGCCGGTGGTGTACGCTTCGTTTTCGCGGCGCGAGATTCAGATCTCCATGCTGGACGCGCGCGCGGGATCGCCTCCAACGGCGACTGAGTTGCTGGTGCGGCTGGCGGGGAGTTCGGAGAATCCGGTGATCGAACAGACGGTTCTCGATGAAGTCTTGCGCGACTGGGAGCGATGGTCCGGCGAATTGCTGGAGAGCCATCTTTCGTATCCCGTGCTGGGTTTTTTTCGTTCGCAGCACAGCAACCAATCGTGGCTCGGAGCGCTGATGACCATGCTGGACGTGACTTCGCTCCTGATAACCGGGATCGAGGGCATTCATCCCGGGCAGGCGCGGCTGACTTTCGCCATGGCACGGCACGCCGCCGTGGACCTGGCGCAGGTGGTGAATGCGCGCTACGATCCGCAGGCTCCAGAACGGCTGGCCGACGCCGATTACCAGGCGCTGCGGGAAACGTTGGCGGCCGCAGGATTGAAATTGCGGACGGGCGATGAAGCGCGTGCAAAACTGGACAAGCTGCGATCGATGTACGAACCTTATCTGCATTCGATGGGAAAGAATCTGATGTTGTCGCTGCCGCCGTGGAAGCCACCAACGAAGGCCCGTGACAATTGGCAGGCGGGGCCGTGGGACCGGATGATCCAGGCCAAGGGACTCGCGGTGCTTGGGCAGAAGCCGGTGACGACGCAGGGCAGCAACGAAGATCACTTCTAGGGGATTTGGTAATTTGGTAATTGCGTAATTGAGTAATTTGAAAACCAAACTCTACGGGCCAGTGGTTTTAAAAATTACCCGATTACTAAATTACTCAATTACTAAATCGCAGTTCGTCTCATGAAAAACATTGGCGAGAACGTGGTGCGTATCGAGGCTGAAGCGCTGCGCGCGCTCGCAGACCGCATTGGCGGGCCCATGGCGGCATCGTTTCAGCACGCTGTGGACTTAATGTTTTCCTGCGCGGGGCGCGTGGTAGTGACGGGCATGGGGAAGAGCGGGCTGATCGCGCGCAAGATCGCTGCAACGCTAAGTTCGACAGGAACTCCCGCTTTGTATTTGCATCCCGTCGACGCGCTGCACGGCGATTTAGGAATGGTGGTGCGCGGCGATGTGGTGTTGGCGCTTTCTGCTTCCGGAGAGACCGAAGAGATTCTGTCGTTGCTGGCAACGATTAAGCGTCTGCAGGTGCCGCTGATTGCGATGACGGGAGATGAGAGTTTTGGGACGATCACATCCGCGGGGAAGGAAAAGTCAAACGCAGCGTACAAGAGTGCCCGCTCCACACACACTTCAACCTTGGCCGCAGCCGCCGACGTGGCTCTTGATTGCTCGATTGCCGAGGAGGCGTGTGCGCTAGGGCTGGCGCCCACAGCTTCGACCACCACGATGCTAGCGCTAGGCGATGCGCTCGCGGTCACGCTCAGCGAGAAACGCGGATTCAAGGAAGAAGATTTTGCCAACCTGCATCCCGGAGGAAAGCTGGGAAAAAAGTTGGCTCGCGTGGAGTCGCTCATGCACTCAGGCGAAGCGCTGCCGCGCGTGACTCCGCAAACGAAGATGCCGGATGTGATCTATGAAATGTCGCGCAAGAAACTGGGCGTGACAGCGGTCGTGGAAGGCGATCGACTCGTGGGCTTAATCAGCGACGGCGACTTGCGCCGTCTGCTCGAAAAACGCGGCAAAGATGTTCTCGATCTGACGGCGGCCGAAGCCATGACAAAGAATCCGAAGACGATCGCGGCAGCAAAATTTGCCGCGACCGCACTGGCACTGATGGAAGAAAAAAAAATTACCTCGCTGATGGTGGTCGACGAAAGTGGCAAACTGGAAGGCATAGTGCATCTGCACGATCTGTGGACCACGGAGCTAGTTTAGGAATCGAGTCATCGGGTGATCGGGCCATCGGGCGATTGAAAGCATAAGAGCATTTGGATTACTTTTGACTTCAATCGCACAATCACCCGATCGCACAATCGCTCAATGATTTGAGGTATTTATGTATCACTACGATCCCACTACCGCGCTGGAAGAACTAACCGAAGACGCAACGTTACCCAACCCGGTGCATGTGCGCGACATGATCCTGCGCAAGCATCCCTCAACGGATAAGGCTCTTGAGCTAAACCGGCTGTTCGTCGAGTATCAAAAGTTTTTCGGCGAAACGCAGAAGCTGGGCAAAGAAATTTTGAAGCAGTTGACTTCTTAGTACCGAGTACCCAGTACCAAGCTAGGTCGAGGCTGGGACCAACTCCCCGTGCTCTTCAGGCTCTCGATGTAGCCCGTAATCGCGTCGTTGGCCATCTTTCTAGCTTCAGATGGCGTGCGACCAATAGGTGACGCAGCCGGGCAGGGCAGGAACGCGTGCCGTATAGCCGCCCTCGGGTTCAGAGCGGAGCATGATGTTGAAATGCTGGCAAGCCTTGGCCATAAGACTGTGACGATTCTACCGTGGGCTGAGAGTCAGTCAAAGAAAACTCACTGCTACAATAATAAATTCCACCAGCGACCTCAGGCCGCCTTCACTAGGTACTCGCAACCAGGTACTAGGTACTAAAACTCTATGCATAAATGGTCAGAACTATTCATACCCACCTTGCGCGAAGCTCCGGCCGACGCTGAAGTCGCCAGCCACAAGTTTCTGGTGCGGGCGGGCTACATTCGGCAGTTGATGGCCGGCGTGTACTCGTTTCTTTTTCTGGGCAATCGCTCGTTCAACAAGATCATGGGCATTGTCCGCGAGGAGATGGACAAGATCGGGCAGGAGTTTTTTCTGCCGGCGCTGCATCCGCGCGAGCTGTGGGAGGCCAGCGGACGCTTCGCTTTGATGGGCGAAAATCTGTTCAAGCTGAAAGATCGCAAGGGCGCCGAACTTGTGCTGGGCATGACCGAAGAAGAGGTGATGACCTCCATCGCGCTGAAAGAATTGCGCAGCTATAAGCAGTTGCCGCAGATCTGGTACCAGATCGCTCTGAAATTTCGGGACGAGCCGCGGCCCAAGTCCGGCCTCCTGCGCGTGCGCCAGTTCATGATGAAAGATGCGTACTCGTTCGACATTGACGCCGCCGGCCTCGATGTTTCCTACAAGAAACATTACGACACCTATTGCCGCATCTTCGATCGTTGCGGACTGAAGTACATGGTGGTCGAGGCCGATTCCGGCGCGATGGGCGGCAAAGAGTCGCACGAGTTCATGGTGCGCACTCCGGCGGGAGAAGATCACATCGTGAGCTGCGACGGATGCAATTACGCGGCGAACCTGGAGAGAGCTACATCCAAGCTCGAGACATGGGGAGATCTTGCGCCGGAAGGGGACGGCAAGCCACTCGAGGTCCACACTCCGGGCCAGAAGACGATTGAAGAGGTGGCGCGGTTTCTCGGCGTCTCGCCGAAGAACAAGATCAAGACGCTCGCTTTAATGGCCGAAGCGCCGCCCGATAAAAAATCAGACAAGAAAGCCGACAATGCCGGCAAGCCTCGCTCGCGGGCGATCGTCGTGCTGATGCGCGGCGATCATCAGTTGAACGAGGCGAAGCTCAACGCCGTGATCGGCGGCGCGGCGCGTCCCATGGACGAAGCCGAGATCAAGGCGCTCTTCAAATCTCCAGCAGGATATTTGGGACCGTTCGGGATTGAATGGGCCAAAGACGCGAAGAAAGATGCGGCGCTTCCAGTTCTTTTAGTCGATAAGGCTCTCGAAGGCCGCAGCAACCTGATTGCGGGCGCGAACAAAGAGGACTATCACCTGAAGAATCTCACGCCCGGCAAGGATTTTCATCCCACGGCTTACGCCGACCTGCGCGCGGTCACAGCGGGTGAAGGTTGTCCAAACTGCGGCAACTCCCTGCGCATCGATACCGCGGTCGAGATCGGGCACATCTTCAAGCTCGGCTACCGCTATACCAAAATGATGGGCGCACGCGTGCTCGATAAGAACGGCAAAGAAGTTACGCCGATCATGGGTTGCTACGGAATCGGAATCGAGCGCATTCTGACCGCGGCGATTGAGCAGAGCAACGACGAGAACGGCTTCTGGCTGCCGCCGTCAATTGCCCCGTTCCAGATCGTGGTCACTCCGGTCAATGTGAAAGACGAGAGCCTGCTCAAGGCCGCCACTGACATCGCGACGCGCCTGGAAGCCGCGGGATTCGATGTGCTCCTCGATGATCGCAACGAGCGCCCCGGAGTCAAGTTCAAGGACGCCGATTTAGTTGGTATCCCCTTTAGAATCACCGTCGGAAACAAAGTTACCGAAGGTACTGTGGAAGTGGTTCTACGCTCGACTCGCGAAGTGCGCGATGTTATGATCGCGACACTAGTTGAATATTTTCAAGGAGTGCTTCCAGCCAAGGCCTGAAGTTTGCGCCGCTGGCGGGCGGCGTAGTTTCGAGCCTATGGGAACCTTTAAGCTACTGATTGGATTTCTCGCGATTATCCTGGTTGTGGTGTGCGCCTTTCGAGTCGTCCCGCCCATGATGGCCAATTACAGTTTTGCCGACGACCTCAAGAATGTCTCGTTGATGGATAGCCAGAACTTCCAGAAGACAGACGAAGACGTTCGCAACGATGTAATGCGAAAGGTCCGCGAGCAGAACCTGCCCATCGAACCCAAGCAGGTGACGGTGCAGCGCATCAACACGCCCGGTATGTCGGCCCTCTACATCTCAGCGGATTATTCCGTGCCAATCAGCCTTCCCGGCTATTCCTTCGACATGCACTTCAATCCCGACACCGGAAACAAGTAAAACCAGTTGCCTGTTGCCGGTTGCCGGTTGCCAGAGCCCAGTGAAACCCTTGTCCTGGATTACTAACGATTGGGCACTGCCCATTTCGCAATGGGCGCTTTTCCGCCCGGCCGATTCTGCCAGTGACATTCGTAACCTTGTCGTTGCGTTACCTTCCTCCTAATATCGCTCTCAGGTGAGAATTTTCTTAGGGCCGCTGCAGGCAGCGAGCCGCTAAATGGCCGGTCCCAGGGAGTTTCAACCAGAATCCAGAGTCGGAACGTTTTCGACAACATCCTCGGAAAGCTCAGGCGGAGGCAGTTCATGAAAATGCAAATTCGAGCAGGTTTAACGGCGGTGGCGCTAACGCTGGCGATGGGGCTGGCCGGTTGCGGTCATTACACTTGCAGCGCCGGATTTGGCGCTTCCACCTGCAACACTTCAGGCGGCGGCACTGGCACTACCGGCAACGGAATCGTTTACACCTATCTCCTGGCTGAGACTGGCGCCGCAGATGGCATGGCGGCCGACTCCCTGAACCTAAGTGCGAACAGTTTCGATCAGGAAAACAGTTTTGTCGCTCCGCCGCTGCCCTCAGGTTTACCAGCCGATGGTGGCACCGTGGTGGTAAATCTGCCGGGCCAAACCTACTTCTACGCCCCGTTCGACAACGGCAGTCTCTATGGGTGGGCGATCAATGGCACAACCGGCGCGCTGACCGCGGTGGCAGGCAGTCCGTACGCTGTGTCAGGCGGGAACGCCATTGCAGCCACCCCTTCTGGGACATATCTTTTTGTAAGCGATTTCGCCACCGGAGAGATCTCCGCGTTCAGCATTAACGCCAGCACTGGCGCCTTAACCGCAGTTGCCGGATCGCCCTTCCCCTCGGGGATCGCTGCGGCCCAAATGACCACCGACGGCCAAAGCAAATATCTCTATATAACGACGGGATTCGGCGGCGGTGCTCAAATCGCAGCGCTTAGCATCGACTCCGGCGTCCTGTCCACGGTTGCAGGCAGTCCCTTCAATTTCGGCGTGAGCATCGGAAAGATTCTGGGAGAGAACTCGGGCGAATACCTGGTCGGAATTTCCGGTGTCGATAGCAACATCTACGTGTTCGGCATCACCGCGGGAACGGGCGTACTCGCGTCCGGTACGGCGTTTGCCACCGCGTCAATTCCAATAAACATTGCCGTGAATCCGACCGGAACGTTTGTGTATGCGTTCGACGGACTCAGCACGCCTATGGAAGGCTATGGCATCTCAGCCTCTGGCGTTTTAACGGCGGTGGCGGGTTCTCCGTTTACCGGCGTGAACCTGAATGCCGGTCAATTCGATCAAAGCGGCCTATACCTCTTCGGCACCGCGCAGGGCGAAGCGGCCATCGACTTCGGTCCCTACGGTGTTGACACCAGCACCGGACAGATCACAGCTCTGACATACGAGCTAGGCGGATTCCCCGGCGGCAGCTTTGCAGTCAGCGACCTGACCGACGCCCCGTAAAACGATGATCGGTAACTTACCCCTGTTGTCAGCTTAGAGACCCGCATGAACTGCGGGTCTCTTTTTGTTTGCGCGCGGGGCGTTACAATAGAAGGAATCGCACCCTGACACGCAGATCGTTGAAAAAAGATTGTTGAAAGAAGATCGTTGGAAACGAGAGCTGTCGGCAGAAATAGCCGCGGTCAAACCTTTTGAGGCATCTCAACGTCTGACCTTTCGGAATCTTTTTACGTGTGCCTGCGACTCTCGGACCTGCGACTCTAAAACGTGGCCATCAAGATCAAAATCCCGAAAAGCGGCGGCAAAAGCAGCAAAGGAATCCGCGGCTTACCCCGCGATCCCGTAATTCGCGCCGCATTGATCGTCTTCCTGGTCGTGGCCATCGGCGTCGGCGGATTTCTCTGCTACTTCTACATCAAGTACGACCGCATTATCGAGCAGCGCTTCCGCACCCCGGTCTTCAGCAATTCCGCCAAAATCTACGCTCTGCCCCGCACCGTGCACGACGGCGAAAAGGTGGACGTCAAGGAAATTGCCGCCTCCCTGCGCCGAGCCGGATATTCCGAGAAAGACGGCCAGTCGCAACTCGGCACCTTTCACCTTATAAAAGACGGCATCGAGATCACGCCCGGCCCGGAAAGCTACCACAGCCCGGAAGAAGCCCATATCTCTATTCACGGCGGCCAGATCGAGCACATTACCAGCAAAGGCAACGAACTAGCCGCCTACGAGTTGGAGCCGCAACTCGTCACCGCGCTGTTCGACGCTGAGCAACGCTCCAAGCGCCAGGTCGTAAAGTACACCGACATTCCCAAAGTCATGGTCGATGCAGTGCTCGCCATCGAAGACCGCCGCTTTTTCGAGCACAGCGGCGTGAACTTCATCCGCATGGCAGAAGCCGGATGGATCGATCTCACCCGTCAACGCCACGAGCAAGGCGGATCGACCATTACCATGCAGCTTTCGCGCGGCTTTTTCCTCACGCCGGAAAAAACCATCCGGCGCAAGCTCACCGAAATGCTGATCGCCGAAGAACTCGAGCAGAAATTCAGCAAGCAGCAGATTTTCGAGTTCTACGGCAACTGGGTCAACCTCGGCCAGCGCGGATCGTTCGCCATCAGCGGCTTCGGCGAAGCCTCGCGCACCTATTTCAACAAAGACCTGAAAGACATCAGTCTGCCGGAAGCCGCGTTGCTCGCGGGCATCATCCAGGGACCGAGCCGCCTGTCGCCCTACCGCCATCCCGAGCGCGCCCTCGAGCGCCGCAACCTCGTCCTAGATTCAATGGTAGAAACCCACGCTATCACCCGCGAGCAAGCCGAGAAGGCAAAAGCCTCGCCGCTGAAGCTCGCGCCTCCAAACGTGGAAGCCGCCGACGCTCCGTATTTCGTCGACATGGTGCGCGACACGCTGATCAACAAGTTCAGCGAACACGATCTCAACGATCAGTCCTACCGCATCTACACCACGCTCGATCCCGATCTGCAAAAGGCTGCCGCGCAAGCCGTCGAAACCGGAATCAAGCTGGTCGACGATCAAGTCACCAAGATGCGCACCAAGAAAATTAAAACGGGCAAGAAAGTAGAGACGAAGATCTTACCCGGCCCGCAAGCGCAGGTAGCGATGGTAGTGCTCGATCCTCACACCGGCGCGGTCCTAGCGCTGGTCGGAGGAAGAGACTACGGCTGGAGCCAGTTAAACCACGCCATATCGAAACGCCCGACGGGCTCCATCTTCAAGCCCTTCGTCTACGCCGCCGCCATGAACACTGCGCTAGACGGCTCAGCAACGGTAATCACGCCAGCCTCGGTCGTAACCGACGCGCCCACCAGCTTCGCCTACGGAGATCAGATCTACGAGCCCCGCAACTACAAAGAGGAATACAAGGGCGACGTAACCCTGCGTTACGCGCTAGCCATGTCGCTGAATAACGCCACCGTGAAAGTCGCCGAAGAAGTAGGCTACGACAAAGTAGCCGACCTCGCGAAGTCTGCAGGCATCACCTCGGTAAAGGCAACTCCAGCCATGGCGCTTGGTTCCTACGACGCTCCTCCCATCGACATGGCCGCAGCCTACACGTCGTTCTCGAACGGTGGCATGCGCCTTTCCCCAATCCTGGTGAACTCCGTGCGTAACGCCCAGGGCGACGTGATCGCGAACTACAAGACCGACCAGCGCCAGGTCCTCGACCCGCGCATAGCCTACGTCATGACCAAAATGATGGAAGGCGTAATTAACAACGGCTTGGGCTACACTGCGGTTCGCCTCCGCGGATTCACCTTGCCCGCAGCCGGCAAGACCGGCAGCTCCCACGACGGCTGGTTCGCCGGATACACCTCCAACTTACTCTGCGTGGTCTGGGTAGGCTACGACGACTACAGCGATCTTCGCCTCAGCGGAGCCATGACCGCCGCTCCCATCTGGACCGAGTTCATGAAGAAAGCCTCGGCGCTGCCACAGTATTCCGACATGAAAGCCTTCTCCCAGCCCACCGGAGTGGTCGACGTGCAACTCGACAAAGCCACCAACCGCCTGGCCACGCCAACCTGTCCCGACGATTACGTAGCCGCCTTCGTAGCCGGCACCGAGCCCCGCGACACCTGCGATCAACCCGCCGGAGTAGCCGGATTCTTCAACCGAGTCTTCGGCGGCGGCGGAGACAAAGCCCTACCGCCTCCAGACTCAGCCAACGCCCAAGACCCCAACGCCGACCCGCAAAAGAAAAAAGGTTTCTTCGGCAAAATCGCCGGCATCTTCAAAGACGACAAATCCACCCCACCCCCCAAGCCCCCAGACACCACCCAAACCTCGCCCCACTAACTCCACTTTGTCATCCTGAGCGGAATTTGTCGCGCGCAAAGCGCACGACAAATGGAGTCGAAGGACCCCTGTTGCGCTGGCAGTATGACGAGCGACCAGAGGCATCCGGAACCGGGTACCGAGCCCGTTTCGCAAGAAACACGCTCTAGGATTTCCCGCGGCACGCCAGGCACCAGGATTGCTTGTGCCAAATGTCTTGACCAGGATAGATGTCATCCCGTTTCCTAGTGCCAAATTCGTCTAGGATCTTGCTCTGCCCACAGCTGGGACACTTGAACACGCGCTTCCCCTTGGAATTTAATCCATCGTCTCCCCTATGCGATACAAGCATGCTCCGCCGCAGGGCGGCGCGTCAGGGCGTTATCGGCATAGCAGCGCTCAGAGTTGCGATAGGGCGGCCAAGTCGGTGAGGCCCCATCCGCTGAGGGTTCCGCCTATGGGGACAGCAAGGTATACCGGCCTTGCCCGTCGAACCGGAGTAGCTGCATGTCACGAAGGATTTGGAGTTGCTGACGGATTTTCGGACGAATATTTTGGTTTCGAGGGTGTCTTCCCTGCAATTCCGCCTCGAAACCGTAGACTTCATCCAACGAAAACTGCCGCTTGCCCAACCGTCGCACGGACGCAAGAACATCGACCGTCCATTCCCTCATCGCAGGTGCTACGGACGCGAGTTCACGTATCCGGAAGAATTCCTTTCGCACTCGGCTTGCGGGAACTATAGCCCCTCCAGAAACCAAAGCTATCTTCCCGTCCTGAGGGATGCGCTCTAGCAGGATGTTGCAGCCCACCCATCCTGCTCTGCGCGCCCCTAAATTCAATGGCTTCCGCTTCTCGATTACACTCTCGACGAAGAAAGCTCGTGGAATAAGCAAGAGTTCTCTCACCAACCACTGCGCTGAGTATTGAAGTATTAGTAGATTGGGCGTGCGATCTTGTCGGATCGCCTCAATCATGGCCGAATACCCGGCGTCTGGGATTTTCCTTAGATTCCAGCGGTCGGAACTCTTCAACTCAAAAAACTGATTGCACGAGGGACAGATGAAATCCTGGACGCGACTGTTTGGTCGCGCTGGCGCAAGACCGTCAGAATCGCACGCGGGACAGTACAGCTCACGGCGGCACCAGTCCTCGCTCAGCACCCGGGCGATCTGAGAGCGGGACCTGTAGGCAGCGGCCAGTCGAACATCACATTGTAGATCCATGTCCTTACCCGTATGCGGGGACTAAAAGCATTCGTCGAGGAGTTCCGGCCCAAAGAGGTGCGAGTGCAATAATATTCTAAGGGTAGCCCAATGCGACAAGAGCAATCAAAGCGAAACCCGTCCGTCCGTCAAAATGTCCGAGGCGCTCCATTTCTCATCAACGACAATGTGACGGTTTGCCGATTAGCAGACGAAACCGCAAACAGTTCATACTTGCGTAAGCGAGGAGTTGTCGAATATTTCAACTACTCGTGTGGCTGCGGTCAAACCTACCCTAGAGACCCCATGATCGGTGTGCGTTTTGCCAACGGAGAAATAGAGGAGTTCTGGCGCGAGGAACTGAAGACCGTAAAGACTCTTCCGCGCCGAAATTTCAGCAGCTCGAGCAACCGTCGAGTACGACACCCCGGAGGAGCCGCTGTTTCCCAAGAAATACGACCTGGGTGAATACAAAAGCGTAGCCAGAAAGGCCCGAGAAGCGAAGGGCTACCTCAACGTTCTTATTGACGACGCGGCCCGCGAGCGCGCAGACAGCGCCCATCAGATGCTCACAGAATTGGTCGCATCCAAAATTCGCAGAACAGGTTCGATACCCAAGAACAACAAGTATATTGACCTCTCAGCAGCAATCCGAGACGAACTCTACCTCTTCGAAATGAAGTCCACGACAGACGGAAACGTACACGGACAAATACGGCGAGCGATCTCGCAGCTTTACGAATACAGATACCTACAGCAACTTCCCGACGCCAAGCTTGTCATCGTAATAGAGAATCCCCCACCCCGAGAAAAGAAATGGATCGTTGACTATGTGGTTAAAGACCGAAAGCTGCTAATTGCTTGGGACGGTGATCGCAAAACGCTGAAATTCCCACCGCAGAATGGCGCCGAACTGGAATTTCTCGCATAAGAAGCTGAGGCCCGAGCGTCGAGAGAACCCGAAACGACTTTAGAGTTTTCCACAGGCCCATTGTGACATCTGACCTTGCGCCGCACATCGAACCTGCGCAATCATGGCTGAGGCAGCGACTATCGGGAAAACACCCAGGCGTCAGCCGCTAAGTCCTTTGCTGTCTAATTTTAGCATCTAAGTCCTTTAGGCCCTGGATTTTGCGGGCCAAAACATGCCTAACCCGATGATTCCAGATATCGAGGGGGTGGGGAGGGGTACCCAGTGGGTGGTGCAGACCGGGAGCATCCCTGACAAAACAGACCGGGCGGATTACCCGACACTGTGATCGACCAGCGAGGCGCGTACCGAAAATCGGGAACTGAAGGCTGAGAGCTGAAAGCTGAGAGCTGAGAGCTGAGCTAGAAGCTAGGAGCCAGAAGCTGGAAGCTAAATCACGAACTCCCAATCAGCCAGCCCGTGATGAAAACCAAAACGCCACCCAACCCGACCTGCAGCGCCGCCGAAACCCAAGGACTGTCCATGAAACGATGTCGAACCCAGGTAATCGCAGCCAATTCGGCAACCACAACCGCACCAGCCGCCCACAGCGCCTGGTGGAAGTCGCGCAGCAGAAACGGCAGAGTATGACCAATTCCGCCCACAGCAGTCATCGCCCCGCAAATTACGCCCCGAACCCAGGGATGACCGCGACCAGTCAAGCTGCCATCATCGGAAAGCGCCTCAGCGAAGCCCATGCTGATGCCCGCTCCCGCCGATGCGGCCAGGCCCACGCGAAAGGCATCCCAACTGTTGGTTGTGGCGAACGCGGCGGCGAAAACGGGCGCGAGCGTGGACACGGAACCATCCATCAGGCCCGCAAGGCCGGGTTGCACGATCTGCAGAACGAAGAGCCGGCGTTGCGCCCGCTCTTCATCTTCCTTCACGTTTTCGGGAAGTTTTTCTTTGTCGAGTTCTTGCGCGCGCTCTTCGTGCTCGCGTTCTTCATTGATCAGGTCGTCGAGCAATTGCCGGATGCTGGCGTCCTGCGTGCGCGCCGCGGCTTTTTCGTAAAATCTCCGCGTCTCCACTTCCATTGTGCTGGCTTCCTTGCGCACCGCTTCAATGCGCAACGGACGAATCAGCCACAGCGCAGGACGTTCCACAAATCCACGCACATCCTGCCGTCGAATCAATGGAATGTGTTCGCCAAACTTCAGCCGGTACATTTCAATCAGTTTTCTACGATGGGTTGACTCTTCTTCGCGCATGCCTTCGAACATCGCCGCCGATGCTGGATAATCCTGCCGCAATCCTTCGGCGAAATCGGAATACACACGCTCGTCTTCCTCTTCCAGGGAAATAGCCAGAGCCAGCACTTCGCGTTCGCTGAGTTCCTGAAACTTCTTCATGGCCGATTAGCTTACCTGTTGATTGTCATTCCGAACAAGCGTTCTTTGCGCCGACTCATAAACTGCCATTTCTCGCGCGTGCAGCGCTGGCAATGCTACTATCCATTTCATGCCGCCACGGAAATCGTCTGCAACGCGGAAGCGCGCGAAACCGCCTCGCCGCGGGAAGACAAAAGCGCAGGCCATCGCGCACGAAGCTCCGCATGCTCCGGAACTTGTCATCATCACGGGGATGAGCGGATCCGGCAAAGCGTCTGTGCTGAAAGCCTTTGAGGATCTCGGTTATTACTGCGTCGATAACCTTCCCGTCGAACTGATCCCGCGCTTCGCGGAGATGGCGTTGCAATCGAGCGAAATTCGCCGCACTGCGTTGGTCGTGGATGTGCGCGAAGGTTCTAAGCTCGAGAAACTGCCGGGAATCCTGAAGGCAGTTCGGCGTTTGATTCCGACCAAGGTCGCATTCCTCGAAGCCTCCGACGCAGTGTTACTGCGGCGCTTCAGCGAGACGCGCCGTCCTCATCCGTTGGGCACAGACGCGCCTGTGAATGCATCGCTCAAGACTGAGAGACGGCATTTGGCAGCGATTCGCGCACTGGCTGACATCGTCATCGATACGTCGAAGTTCAACGTGCACGAGTTGCGTGCCCACATCACCGAGCGTTTCCGCGAGCAGGCGACGGAGAAAAGCATTCTGGTTTCGAGCGTAAGCTTCGGATTTCGCCACGGTGTTCCGGAAGACGCTGATTTAGTCTTCGACGTTCGCTTTCTGCCGAACCCTCATTTCGTTCCTGAATTCCGGCCGCTTACAGGCCGTCATCCGCGCGTGGCAAAATATATCCGTTCGTTCCCGCAAACGCAGGAGTTCATCCACCGCATTTCCGATCTGTTGATTTACCTGCTTCCGCACTACGTTCATGAAGGCAAGAGCTATCTCACAATTGGCTTCGGTTGCACTGGCGGTCAGCACCGTTCCGTGATGATCGCCGAAGAAGTAGGCAAACGCCTGCACCAAGCTGGATACCGCGTTAAGGTCGTGCATCGGGATATGCCGAAATAGGTGAACCGTGTTGGTCGTTGGTCGTGCGTCGTTGGCCCGTCAAATCCTGACTTCCAAATTCGCCTCCGGCAAACGGCCAACGACAAACGACCAACGACGCAGTAAAATAGGCGCTTGCACCCAATGTTCATGCCATCGTTCGCAAGCGGCTGCGGTTTGCACGGAGCGGTATGCGCCAACTGACGCGACTTGTGCGCTACGTGTTTCCGTTTCTGTTGCAGTTGTTGCCGGGTGTGTTGTTGTTGGCTGGCGTAGGTTTTCTGGAAGCGTTTCGGTTGGTGCTGTTGAAGCCTGTGCTGGATCGCGTGTTGAATCCCTCATCAGGGTCTGAAAATATTCTGCTGTTCACCGTTCCCCGTTCTGGGCACGCGATCTATTTGCAACGTTTTGTTCCCACTCATTTTCACAATGCCTGGACGATTGTGGCCTACGCGCTGGTGGCCTCGACCGTGCTCAAGGGGGTTTTCGATTATTGCGGAACTTACCTGGTGAACCACGCCGGCTTCGCCATGATTACGAGCTTGCGCAACGATCTTTACAACTCGGTGTTGCGGCGATCGGCCGCGTTTTTTCAAAAGCACGCGACTGGAACGCTGGTATCGACGATCATCAATGACATTGAGCGCGTGCAGTATGCGATGTCGAGCGTGCTCGCAGAATTCTTGCAGCAGTTCTTCAGCTTTATCTTTATTGCGGCTGCCGTGATTGTGTTGGGCAAAGGGCTAGCTTGGGTGCTGCTCTTGTTCGTGCCCATTATTATTTTGTCCGCGGTGCGGATTGGACGGCGCGTCCGCACGACCACGCGGAGCGGACAGGATCAGTTGGCTGACGTGCAGAACCTTTTGCACGAGACCATCACCGGCAATCGGATCGTCAAAGCGTTTGGAATGGAGTCGTGGGAAGTCGCGCGATTTCGTGCGGCCGCGAACCGCTTGTTTCGCGCCAACCTGCGTTCCGTGGCTGCCGCCGCGATCAGTTCTCCACTGATGGACGTGTTTGGCTCGATTGCCCTCGCGCTGCTGTTGCTTTTGGGCCGCGGCAAGATTGCTCACAACCAGTTCACATTAGGCGACTTTGTCGCATTTTTTGCTGCGGTCTTTGCTTTGTATAATCCGGTGCGCAAGTTTGCTCTCTTCAATAATAATTTTCAGCAGGCCCTAGGCGCATCGAGCGAAATCTTCAAGTTCATGGACATCGAAGATGACGTCCGCGAAAAGCCACACGCCAGGCGCTTGCCGGCATTCGCCAAGTCGGTGCAATTCGAACATGTGAGCTTCACCTATGGCAGCGAGGGAGAAGATGCGCAGGTGCTGCACGACATTAACCTCGAAGTTCGCCGTGGAGAGGTGATCGCGATCGTTGGGTCGAGCGGTTCGGGCAAGAGCACACTGGTTCACCTGATCCCACGTTTCTTCGATGCTACTCAGGGACGCCTGCTGATCGACGGCTACGACGTGCGCGATGTAACGCTGGCTTCTTTGCGGCAGCAAGTTGGAATCGTCACCCAGGAAACCGTCTTATTCAACGACACGGTCCGCAACAACATTGCATATGGCCAGCCGCACGTGGCGATGAAAGAGGTCGAGGCCGCGGCGCGGGCTGCGCTGGCGCATGACTTCATCCAAACATTGCCTTCAGGGTACGATGAGATCATTGGGGAGCGCGGCGTGCGGCTTTCCGGTGGCGAACGGCAGCGCATTGCGATCGCCCGAGCGATTCTGAAGAACGCGCCGATTCTGATTCTGGACGAGGCGACCTCGGCACTCGACAGCGAATCGGAGGCTCTGGTGCAATCGGCCTTGCACAATCTGATGAGTGGGCGCACTGTGTTTGTGATTGCGCACCGGCTTTCGACGGTGCGCCGCGCCGACCGCATTGTTGTGATTGAAAATGGCGCCATTGCCGATATTGGTGCTCATGAGGTCTTGATGGCAAAGTTGGGCACGTACCGGCGTTTGTACGAACTGCAGTTTGCCGACTTCGATCAGAAACTCGAGCCCGCGCAACCGGGCAATTGAATACTGGAAAATCAATTATGCCTCTTCGCTCCATGACGGGCTTTGCGCAGGTTAAAGGCGAACTTATTAATCAGGCTGAGGGCCGCGCGAGTTTGCCTTCGCCTTCCTCGCTGTCGCCTGCGACTCAAGGCAACGGCCATCTCGGCTTTGCGCTCTCATTGAAGTCGGTGAACCACCGTTTTCTCGATTTGCATTTTCGTTTGCCCTCGGGCTCCGACTCGCTTGAAATGCAACTGCGCCGGCTGCTTAAAGAAAAGATGGCGCGCGGGCATGTTGAAGTTACCCTCAGCCTGGAGCGCGGGGGCGGGGAAACGCTCGCGTTGAATCGTCCGCTGGTCAGTGCCTACATCGCCGCGTTTCGCGCAGCCTCTGCGGAGTTTTCAGTGGCCGCGGAGCCCGATCTCAACTCCGTGCTGCGCATTCCCGGCGCGCTCGATTCGGCCAAAGATCCTGAGGATGGCGCGCTTGAGGGCGCTGTGATGGCTTGTGTGGGCGAAGCGCTCGATCGCTTGAATCAGATGCGGGAGCAGGAAGGCCGCGGTATTGAGCAGGAGTTGCGCGTGCGTATGGCCCACCTGCGCGAAGCCGTCAAAACCGTGCAACTCCACCGGCGCACGGTACTGCAAAGCTATGTGGAACGGCTGCAGTCGCGGCTTCAGGAGTTGCTGGGCGCGAGCGTGGACCGCGAACGCATGCTCCAAGAGGCCGCGCTGCTGGTCGATCGCAGCGACATTCAGGAAGAGATCGTTCGTCTGGAAAATCACGTTCAGCACTTCCTAGGGCTGCTCGATGAACATGGAGAAGTCGGCAAGAAGCTGGACTTTCTTCTTCAGGAAATGAATCGCGAGGCCAACACTCTGCTTTCGAAAACGTCAGGGTTGGCGGGTGAGGCGCTGAAAATCACCGAGGCCGGACTGGTCATGAAGGCGGAGATCGAAAAATCTCGCGAGCAGGTGCAAAACCTGGAATGAGTTCTCCACCGCATAAACCAATCGTATACATCATCTCGGCTCCGTCTGGATCGGGCAAGTCGACCCTTGTGAATGAACTGCTGAAGAAGGTGAGCGATCTGGAGTTCTCCATTTCGTATACGACGCGGGCTCCGCGCGGCAGCGAGACGAATGGAAGGCAATACTATTTCGTGTCCCGCCCCGAGTTCGAAAAGATGATTGTGGAAGACGAGTTCCTCGAGTATGCGGAAGTCTTCGGAAATTACTATGGGACTGCGCGCCGTTTCCTGCGCGCGGCGGAACAAAAATCGCGCGATCTCTTGCTCGATATCGACGTGCAGGGCGCGAAACAAATCCAGGACAAAGTTCCGGACGCTACCAGCATCTTTATTCTGCCGCCGGATCGCAGAACGCTGGAAGAACGCCTGCGCAAACGCAGCGAAGATAGCGACGCCGTGATCCAGCGACGCCTGGACACAGCGACTCGCGAAATCGAGAATTACAAACGGTACAACTACATTCTCATCAACGATCAACTGGAGGATTCAATCAAGGCGTTGCGAGCGATTGTGCGGGGCGAACGCCTGGAGCGCGCGGGGAAGCCTCTTTCGCCGGAAGAAACTGAGACGGTGGCGCTCGCGGAACGCTGCCGTCTGGCGAATGTTCGCGACCGACTGAGAGCGATTCTCGATTCGTTTCAGCCGCCCGACGGCTCCGGAGGGGATTAGTCCTCGGTAACCAAATTCGTCGGTAGGAAGCCCCGTAACCTTGAATTTCGTGGGAGAATAAGGAAGCAGTTCTTGGCTTCCCTGGCGAAGAACGAAGCACAGTAAACTTTCGGCAATCGAAATCTTACAACCCGGTATTCGAGGGGAGAGAATCCATGAAATTGATCGAAGGCTTCGACAGCAACTATCGTTATATTCTGGTGGCCGCCCGGCGCGCGCGGCAACTACAATCCGGCGCCCCGCCGGTGGTTCAAACCAATTCCCGCAAACCGTGCCGCATTGCGCAGGATGAAATCCGCGCGGGCAAGGTGAAGTGGGAGATTCCGGAAACACGCAGCGCGGCCGAGCAGGCTTCCGAGGCGCTGGATCAGGCTTTCGGGCACGACGCCTAAACTTGTTCCGGCGCAGCTACGTCAAACACCGCATCGATTAACTATGAAGGTTGCTCTTGGAGTGACGGGCGGAATCGCGGCTTACAAGGCGGCCGAGATTGTGCGGCTCTTGCAAGACCGCGGAATTCGTGTGCAAGTGATTATGACGCGAGCGGCGCAGGAGTTTGTTCGCCCGCTCACGTTCGCGGCGCTCTCCGGAGAAAAAGTGATTACCGGAATGTTTACGGAGGGCGAAGAGCAGGGTGCGAATATTGATTCTGCCATCGAGCACATTGCCGTCGCGCAGTCGATTGATGCGCTGCTGGTTGCTCCCGCTACGGCCGATGTTCTGGCGCACTTCGCGCAAGGCCTTGCCAGCGACTTCCTTACCACGCTCTATCTCGCTACAACCGCGCCTGTCGTGGTCGCTCCGGCGATGAACGTCAACATGTGGAATCATCCCGCGACGCAGGCGAATCTGGAAGTGCTTCGGCAGCGCGGAGTGAAGATCGTGGATCCGGGCTCAGGTTATCTCGCATGCGGGATGACTGGCTCCGGGCGTCTTGCGGAAAACGAAGTCATTGTGGCAGCGGTTCTGGAAGCGCTGGGTGCGTCGCAGGATCTTGCCGGCGAAACCGTGTTGATTACTGCCGGGCCGACTCGAGAGAAAATCGATCCAGCGCGTTATCTCACGAACCGCTCGAGCGGACGCATGGGTTATGCAATCGCTGAAGCTGCGCTGCGCCGCGGGGCTCGCGTGTTACTCGTGAGTGGTCCGACGGCACTTACGCCTCCGGGAGCGGCTGAATTTACACGCGTGGAATCGGCGGAGCAGATGCGCGATGCCGTGCTCGGTCTTTTGCCGCAGGCCAGCATTGTGATCAAGAGCGCTGCTGTGTCTGATTACCGCGCGAAAACGACGTCGGCGCAAAAAATAAAACGCAAAGGTCCGATCACGCTCGACCTCGAACCTACCGCAGACATTCTGAAAGAAATTTCTGCGCGCAAGCAGTCGCAGATTGTTGTAGGCTTCGCGGCGGAGACTGAGAACGTGCTGGAAAACGCTCGTCAGAAGCTTGCGAGCAAGCATCTTGATGCCATTGTGGTGAACGACGTATCCCGCGAAGGCGTGGGCTTCGATTCCGATCGCAACGAAGTCACCATCATCACTCACGATGAGGTGGTCGAAGTTCCGGAAACCACGAAGTGGGAAGTGGCGCAGCGCGTGCTTGACCAGGTGGTCAGGATTCGCGACCGGCGCAAATCGCCTGTGAAAGCCTGAACGCGGTTTCTCCGCTGCTAGCGTACAATTCCTTCAAACATTTTGGGTCTGATTTCTTCTCAAGGAGATTGTGATGACGCAAAAGATTATCGATGTGATCGGCACGTCCAAGGATAGTTTTGCGAAGGCGGCGACGAACGCGGTGGCCGAGGCGGCGAAGACGGTGCGCGGAATCAAGTGGGCGCATGTAGAATCGCTCGATATGGAACTGGATGGGAAAAAGGTAGTGTACCGGGCGACGACGAAGATTTATTTTGACGTGGAGAACTAAGGATTGGCGCTCACTCTTGATCCGGAATTGCGGCGCGCTCTCGCCGAGCGCGTCCGCTATTGCCATGAGATGGGCATCTACGATTTTTACCGGCGCGAGCCTGGCCCTGCGGGGCTGATGGAGTCTGGATCGGCTGCCTCTGAAATTGTTTCTGCCGGTCTTCCCTCAGCTTCAACCGTACTCCGGTCAGAACTGCGAGAGGAAATTTCCGCAAGAAAATCCGTCGCCGTCCCATCTATCGCCGAGGGCAACATTCTCGAAATCGTATCGCCGAAGGCAGAATACGGGGTCGCCGATCCTGCGGCCGCGCTGAAGTTGATTCGCGAAGACCTGGGCGACTGCACGCGCTGCAAACTGCACCAGCAGGGCCGCAAACAGATTGTTTTTGGAGTGGGCAATCCGCGTGCGGAGTTGATGTTTGTGGGCGAAGGCCCGGGCGCGGACGAAGACACGCAGGGTGAGCCGTTCGTTGGCCGCGCCGGACAATTGCTCAACAATATGATCAAAGCGATGGGACTGCAGCGCGAAGATGTTTATATTGCGAACATCGTGAAGTGCCGGCCGCCGGGCAACCGCACGCCAGAGCCCGATGAATGTGAGACTTGCTCGCCATTTCTGATGCGGCAGATCGCCGCTATTAAGCCCAAGGTTGTGGTGGCTCTGGGAGCGACCGCGGCCAAGAATCTGCTCGCCATGAATTCTTCTCTCGGCGATTTACGCGGACGCTTCTACGACTTCAAGCCCGCGGGGTCTTTAGTCGATTCGTCATGGCCTGGTGCGCGACTGGCCGTGACCTATCATCCCGCATATCTGCTGCGCGACCCGCGACAGAAGGGCGAAGCGTGGAAGGATTTGCAGATGGTGATGAAGTATCTGGGGATCGAGTCTCCGAAAAAAGCTGCCGAGTAGGTGTGGCACTCATTCGGTTGTCATCCCGAGCGAAAGCGAGGGATCTTGGTTTTTGCCCGCGCCATGAGTGCTGCCGCTTCGAGCTGACACCAGGATCCCTCGCTGCGCTCGGGATGACAGTTGAGACAGGCCGGCAGTTCGCAACGACACTTTCGCGCTGACCCATCCGCGCTGAGATATTCTTTCAATCAATGCCCGAGTTCTGCGACGTTGCCCTGCCCGTGCCGCTCGACATGGTATTTACCTACCGTGTCGGCGCTGAAGCCACTCCCGTGGTCGGCGGCCGCGTGTTGGTTCCTTTTCGTCAGCAACGCATGACGGGAATTGTGGTTGAACTCCACGACCGTGCTCCGTCGGTGAAGACAAAAACTGTTCTGAGTGTGCTCGATGCTTCGCCGGTGCTCGACGATCAACTGTTGCGCCTCGGCCGCTGGATCGCAGATTATTATCTGGCACCGCTCGGCGAAGTTTTTCGCACCATGCTGCCGCTGAACGCGGAGTTCAAGCGCTCGATCGCTTATCGCATCACTAAGGAAGGCTATCTTGCGCTGCATCTGGCGGGAGTATCCGGATCGTCGGCGCGATCGCGGCGCACTCCGGAGGAGCAAGCTGGGGAATTCCGCGTGCTCGATTATTTGGCTGCGCAAGAGCTTGTTCCCGGAGAAGCAGCTTCGGTTAGTGAAGGGAAGCTGCGAGCGGTCGCTCGCGTTTCCAAATTAATTCTGAGCGGGATGGTGCGAAAGAAGTGGCTGGTTCGCGAGGATGTGTCTGCGGCTCAAGATGCTACGCGCACAATCAAAATTGCGTTGTTGAAATCCGCCGAGGGCAAATTGAACGACAACCAGCGCCGTCTCGTCGACACGCTTGCGGCATCGGGAGGGCGCGTTCCTGTGGATGCCCTGCAGGCGCTGGAAGTCCCACGAACAACGCTCAGCACGCTGGTCAAGCGCGCCGTCATCGAGATCGTCGAAGAGACAGCGGCCTTCGCTGTTTCGCGGAGCAAGCCGCGTCCGTCTGTCGAATTTCATTTCAACTCTGCGCAGCAGGCTGCTCTGGGCCGTATGCGTGAGGCCGTTGATGCGCGAAAGTTTTCCGGCATCTTGCTACACGGCGTCACCGGTTCAGGCAAGACTGCGGTTTATCTTGCGGGCATGCGCGCTGTGCTTGAAGCGGGACGCTCGGCTATTCTTCTCGTCCCTGAAATTGGCCTTACGCCCGCGGTTGCCGCCGATCTGCATCAGATCTTCGGCGATGAAGTTGCCATTCTGCACTCTGCTCTTTCTGACAGAGAGCGCGCGCAGCAATGGCACCGCATTAAGAGCGGAGACGCGCGCATGGTTGTCGGCACGCGCTCCGCAGTGTTCGCGCCGGTTACCGGCCTCGCGCTGATCATCGTCGACGAAGAACACGATTCGTCTTACAAACAGGAAGAAACGCCGCGCTACCATGCCCGCGACATTGCTGTGGTGCGCGCCAAGATGGCGAGCGCCGTCGTGGTTCTGGGTTCGGCAACGCCTTCACTCGAGTCTTATTTCAACGCAAAGAAAAATAAATACGCTCTGGTCGAGCTGCCTGATCGTGTGGAGCAACGTCCTCTGCCAGAGGTCGAGATCGTCGATATGCGGCAGGAATTCCAGGAGACCGGCCACGAGCAGGTCATCTCGCGCAAACTGGCTGCAGAGATCGCTGAGCGCTTCGAACGCAAAGAGCAAGTCATGGTTTTGCTTAATCGCCGCGGATATTCTCCCGTGGTGCTGTGCCGCACCTGCGGCAAGACTCTGCAGTGCAGGAACTGCGCGATTTCGATGACTCATCACAAACGTGAGAGCAAAATGGTTTGCCATTACTGTGGATTCACCGCGCCAGTGCCGAAGGTCTGCGGCGAGTGCGGAAGTGAATATGTGTATTTTCTCGGAACCGGCTCAGAGAAGCTGGAAGAACTTCTGCACGGCATGTTCCCACAGGCGCGCATCGCCCGCCTCGATCGCGACACCGTTCGCGGCCAGGAAGATTTCGAGCGCACGCTGAATGCGCTCAGCGAAGGCGAACTCGACTTGCTCGTTGGCACCCAGATGATCGCCAAGGGGCACGACATTCATGGCGTAACGCTGGTTGGCGTGGTCGGGGCCGACAGTGCGCTGGGATTACCCGATTTCCGCGCCGCCGAGCGCACTTTCCAATTGCTCACGCAGGTTGCCGGGCGCGCAGGGCGCGGCCAGTCTCCGGGCAAAGTGATTCTGCAAACTTATTTTCAGGATCATTACGCCGTGCAATACGCGGCGCGCCACGACTTCGCCGGATTCTACGAAAAAGAATTGCGCTTCCGGAGCTGGATGCACTATCCGCCATACTCTGCGTTGGCGAACGTTCTTATCCGCAGCGACAAGCTGGACGAAGCGCTTGAGTGGTCGGGCACGCTGGGGAAGTGGTTCGAGCAGAATCGCCATGAAGGCGTGCGCGTGCTCGGACCGGCGGCCGCGCCTATTCTGCGACTGAAGCGGGATTATCGATATCACTTCGTGCTGAAGTCGCCGAGCCGCGAGAAACTCAACGCGACGCTGCGCGCTATGCTGGCTTACGCGGTCTCGACGAAGATTCCGCGTACGCAGGTGATTGTGGATGTGGATGCAATTTGGCTGATGTGAGGGCAAGCTCTTAGCTATTAGCTCTTGGCCTTTAGCTTGAAACCTTCACGCCGGGATTCGGGCGGACTACTATTTCGTGCTCGCGATGCTTCCTCGAATCACAACGATTGACGCCGCCGGCAGATCGTACGTGGTGTCTCTTCTGGCATTCAGGGTTGTGCGCCCGATGGGGCCGTCGGGGTCGGCATGGCCCAGGTTCGTAGGCACGATGGTACGTTCACCACTGTTCTCGGCGTGCGCCATAAAGCGCGTCTGCGGCGGATGCCATTGATACTGCGCGCTTCCGAAGGTTGAAATCTCGACTGATCCGAAAAACCAGTTCGCTTTTTCTTCGGAAGCGTTGAATGCAATTCGAACCTTGTGAGCATTTTGCTGATCGCGATTCACTGCCATCACTGCGAACGTCCCGTCTGGACGCTTCACGGCGTAGGCGGTCACCAGGTTATGGCCGGCTCCGTCTTCCACGTCGCTGTTCGCCGCAAACACCTGATGCTCGCCGCCACTTGGTTGTACCCACTCGAGGTTGATCAACTGCGCCACAAAAAACTGCGCCAGCGGCTGTTTGATTTGGTAATCGGCGTCGACCGTAAACATTCCAAATGTTCCCGGAGAGTTGTTGCAACCTGGTTCCATCTGCAGCGGCAGATAGTGGAAGAAGTAAACGGCGTTGCCGCCCGAGTTCAAGAACGATCCAATGTAATCGGCGAGCCAAATTCCCGCGAAAATATCCTGATAAGTTTCACTGGCGCCAGAGGAGAGATTTCCCTCGGTGATGAACAACGGCATATCGAGCGGAATTCCGTCCTCATGCCAGACCTGCACGATGTGGCTCACTAACTCCGGTTCGTCGTAGAGCACGCCCCACGGCGTTTTGCACGGATCGAACGGATAATGCTCGAACGAAAAAAATGACAGATCCTTCATGCGCCCATGCTGTTTCAAGTAATCGATGAACCGCGCCGTCCACGACACTTTTCCGTTCGCGTCCGGCCAGACTTCGATGTCTTTGTTCACTCCCTGAAACGATGGGCCGCCCAGTTTGAGCGCAGGGTCCACGCGATGAATTGCGGTCGCCCACTGCAGATACAGTGCGGCATAATCTTCGGGCAGCATGTACTGGCCGTCGGCTTCCTCACCCATCTCCACGTACGAGATGGGATAGCCGCGCGTTTTCAGATAAGCAATTTCCGCCGCCGCGTTGTCGGGAGTGTCATACAGCATCGCGATCGGCACCATGGCAGGCAGGCCGCGGGTCACGCCACTGGTGAAGAATAGATCGAAGCCCATCTGCGCCTGTTTGGTCGACCCCAGGTCTGTCGCCTGATGCCAGGGATTGACCGATGAACAGTATGTGGTGGTCTGTTCCTGATCCGGAGTGTGCCGCAGAATGTCGTGGAACGCGCCGTCTTTCGTGACGGTGCCGAGGTAAATTTCGCGAATGGCGTAGCCCACGCAGTTTCGCGGATCGGACTTTCTCTCACTTAATTTCGAATCAGTCGTGTCTTCCTTCACGCAGGTGTTCGACGATTCCGTCATCCAGATTCGCAGGAATCGCACTGGCATGGGACTCCTGCTCAGGCGAATCGTTTCCGTGCCGCCTTTACCTTCCGTGATCGCGCCCTGCGTAAACGTCTGCCAGACGCCGCGTGTGACTGCCTTGATCGGATCGTCGCCGGTCCAGTACTGCACCACGTACCGCCGGGCATAGGGGGCGGCCCACGCGATGCGGATGCTGTCGATCTGCTGCGCCTGCGCCAGGTCCATCACCACCCATTGCGGATGAAGTGCATCACTCTCGCCGGTGAAATGCTCGGTGAGATACGGATTGCTTTTCCAGAAAGTATTCGTATCGCCATCGGTCAGGCGCGAAAACCCTACGTTGTCTGTGCCGTCGTTGCGCGTAAATCCGCGGCGCGGCAGCGCATAACCATAGGAATAGCGAATCGTTTCCGTTGGAGTCCCCGATCCTGTGAAATATCCCTTGCCGTGGTCATCGCTGCCATGGCTCGCATTGTTTGTTTCGCTCCAGGTTCCTCGAGGATTCCAATGCCACGCCTCGACGGCGAGTTCCGTATTCTGACGATACGTTACGGGTTGCCAACCGGAGGCGAGCGTTTTCTCGAGCGTCGGCGGCTGCAAGTCTTTTTCGATGGCCTGCACTGCGATGCGGTCGACTCCCGCGCCTAAAGTTTCTTTCGGGATGAAATGATTCGTGGGATGCGAGGTGTCGACTGAGATGGTCTGAGTTGCGGCAGAGATTGTCAGTGCGAAGATTCCGACGAGAACAGCGGCCAGCTTTTTCAAGGAAGCACACCTCCGGGGCCGGTAATTAAGTCCGGCCATTAAAACGATTGAATAAAGGAGCATACGAAAGAAAAGCTGAATGGGCGAGTAAGCGACCGCGGGGCGTTAACTGTTGCTGATCGTCGAGGAAAAATGACTACCGGCCTCGCACTTGGTGCACAAACTCAGGGAGCGACGCGTGGCCGAAAGGCGCTGGGGTCAGCGTCACCGCGAGCATCAGCAATGCAAGAACCGCCAGCCACACGCGGCCACCCGAAACACGCGGCCACTCTGCAACTTGCGGATGCCGCAAGCTGCTGATCTGCAGAAGAATCGCCCACACCAACCATCCCATCCACAAGAAGTAGGCCATGGGCAGGAGAATCACAATCGTCAGCCGCGAGATCAGCTTGTGCGCCCGCGGGGAAATCGAATAAATTATGTGACCGCCATCCAACTGTCCGCCGGGCAACAAGTTGAGGGAGGTCGCGAACATTCCCACCCAGGCCGCGATCACCATTGGATGCAGCAGAACACGGTTCAACGGCAGGGCTGCCGGACCGCGCAGCAGATGCATCGACGCCAGCAACCCGTGTGACCACTGAAAAATTAACGGATAGCCGAGGTCATACTCCGCCGATCCGAAGCCGGGATGTATGGGTTTCGACCAGCCGAGTGACACGATGAGTACGGCCAGCGCCACCACGAATCCCGCGATGGGACCTGCGATTCCGATATCGAACAGCGCTGTGCGTGAACGAATTCGCGAGCGAATGAGAATGACCGCGCCCATTGTCCCGATCAGAGTCGGCATCGGAATGAAGAAGGGCAGCGTGGCGTAGACGCCATAGCGCCGGCAGTATAAGTAATGTCCCATTTCATGGGCCATAAAGAACAGCATCAAGGTGGCCATGAAGGGCACGCCGCCCAGCAGTCGCGCCGGGTGCGAGAACATCCAGTTTGCCGGGAAATAGGGAACGGAATCATCGCCAATCGAGAGCGCCGGCTGGCCATGTTGAAAGTTGTATTGCATGCGCGCGCCCATCACCAGCGTAGTGAAACAAGTCGCCAGCAGCAGCAGCGCATGCAGCCAGTACCGCTGCCGCGGCGCGCGCCGCACCGGAAGGGGTATGGGTCGCATGTATTCCATGGTGGAAGATGCTATTGGAGGCGTGGGTTCCGACATGCGATTCTTGGCCCCGCGATTCCATCGAGGCCTTTCCTTTAGATGCTACTACGAGAAGCAGTACCTGGTACCGAGTACCTAGTACCGAGAAAAAAGAAGCAGGCCAGAGCCGGGAACAGAACGGAAATCAGAAACCAAATACAGGCTGGAGAAGTGAAGGCGGCAGTCAGAACGAGTCTTTCTCGGTACTAGGTACTGGGTACCAGGTACTGCAGTCAGTCGATCGACTGCAATTCCTTGCCGGGCTTAAATCGCACGGCCTTGCCCGGAGGAATCGAAACCTCGGCTCCGGTGCGCGGGTTACGTCCGATGCCGGTCTTGCGTGGACGCACGTTGAACACACCGAATCCCCGCAGTTCGATGCGATTGCCGCGGGCCAGCGCGTTCTTCATGCTTTCAAAGACGGTTTCCACCGCCAACTCGGCCTTGGTCTTGGTGATGCCGGTTCTGGCTACCACTTCGTTGATAATATCGAGCTTAATCACGAACGGCTCCCGGATGCGGTGTCAGAGTCATCCTCAAGTGATTGATGCTATGGGAGATAACGGAGATTGTCAACGGGAGCATCAGTATCGTAAACCATTGAGCGATTGCGCGGTGGGGTGATTGAGTGATTAAAAAGGTCTGAAAGATGATCCGGGTTTTCAATCACTCAATGACTCAATCGCTCAATGACTCAATTCTTCTCGTCTTCCTTGAACATGTACTTGATGGCGGGCTTGTAGATCATCAGGTTCGGTCCACCATCTTCGCGGATCACCTTGATGCAGGTTTTGTCGTACCACTCGATCACGCCATGTATTTCCTCGCCGTCACGCAGCACGATCACCATCGGCGTCTTCGACTGCATCTGTTTCTGGTAATAAAAGTTCTCGGCATTGGTTTGTTCCGGCGGCGCTGCCTTGCGCGCACCCGCTGAACCCATCCCTCTATCGCCGCGCTCGCTGCGTTCAAACTTGCGCTCTCCGCCGCCACGTTCGCGGTCGTGCCTTTCTGGCCGCCGTTCCGGCGCTTGCATCTGATTGGAGTTGTGGTTCCCGTGGTTGTGATCCGGGCGCGGCAGCGCCGGACGAATCAACTTACGGTTGGCAAAATTCTCTTCGTCCCCTTGCGAATGGGCCGAGGTCGAATCCATTGTTTCCTTCATAGTGGCGGTACCCCACACGCTTTCCCGCAGACTGATTTGTTAGAGGGCCCAGAAAAATGTTTCTTGAGAAGGCGTGAAATTTCACCTAACGTAACACAGGATTCGCCCCGTGACAATGCCGCCGAAGTGCCATCACCCACAGTATGCCAATTCTTGCATACTCCCTAGAAAACCGATTTGCTGAATGCTGACGGATTCCGCGTGCCTGTGATGCAGATCACAATGAGCGGTGACCAAGATCGCATTTCTCGTCTTGCAACGGTGATATATCTTGTCCTCTAGTCTGGGCCCGTCTCCACGTTGAGGTGCTTATGCCCGAACAGCAACAGATATCCAAAGATGCAAAGATGGCCATGATTTCCCAGTTTCTGGGATTCATGCTTGATGCCTACGATATGGCGCTGGTGCTGATCATGGCGCCCATCCTAATCAAAGTTTTCATCTCACCCAAAGGCAGTGCCGCCTGGCAGTACATCGTTATCGTCTTCACCTATTCGATCACGATGGCATCCAGGCCGATCGGTTCGGCGATCTTCGGACGCTATGCCGATAAGATCGGACGGCAATTCCTCCTGGTCTTCACGATCGGTGGAGTTGGCCTGATGTCGCTGCTCGGAGGCTTCCTGCCCACCTATGCGCAGATCGGCGTGTGGTCGTATGTCGTCTTCTGCACCCTCCGATTGTTCATGGGAATCTTCTTCGGCGGCGAATATGCCGTGGGCCACACCTTTGCCATCGAATATGCTCCGCAGAAAAAGCGTGGAATGATTGGCGGCTTCATCCAGTCCGGGTTCCCCCTCGGCTATGTCTTCGGATCGCTCGTCTTCGCCCTTGTTTCCTATTTAACGACCAAAGAAACCATGGTTGCCTATGGCTGGCGAATCGTTTTCATGAGTGGCGTCATCCCCGTGTTCCTGGCGCTTTATATTCGCAAGAATCTCCACGAGTCGCCGGAATTCGTAAAGACCAAGGCGCTCGGTAAGATCGAAAAATCGCCTTTCCTGAGCCTTTTCAAACCGCCTCAGCTCTTTGATTTCCTGCAGGTCTTCTTCTTCATGACCGGCCTGTTTCTCACCGATTATTCAGTCTACGGTTTCCTGCCCAACATTCTGACCTTGAAAGGCCGTGGCTTCGACACCACAACTTACAGTCTGATCTACGGCCTCGCTTTGTTTATGGCGTTCCTTGGCTACAACTTCTACGGCTGGCTGTCGGATAAAACCGGCAGAAAGATTCTGACGCAGTGGTATTGCGGATTTCTGGTGTTGTTCGGAATTCCAGTGTTCTACGTTCTCTATCATGCCGCAATCGCGCACAACCTCGGGATGGCGATACTGGGCTGCGTGATGGCTGCCATGCTCAAACTAGCGTGGGGAGTGGTTCCGGCCTATCTCTGCGAACGCTTCCCAACCAGACGGCGCGCCGCCGGCGTGGGCTTCGGTTATTCCTCCGGCGCGCTTCTCGGCGCATGGTTCAGCGTTTACGTGTGGTGGGCTCACAAGATTCCATTTATTTCAGCGATCGAGAAGCAGGATATGTGGTTATCGCCAGCCGTGATACTGACCATCGGCGCGGCCATGACCTTCATCAGCTTGTTGTACTCACCCGAAACAAAGAATCTCCAACTGGACGAAGTGGGAGAAAAAGAGCGCGCCTTCGAGGCCGCTCAGGCAGAGACGGAGAGAGTCGCGCTCGCAAAAGCGAGCTAGCGAACGCAGGGCGGTCGGCTCAGCATTGCATCCGAGCTGTCGGAGCGCGGATGCCTCCGTTAACTTGTGTTCGACAAGTCCACGCCCTTGCGCTCGCGGCCGACGCCTGTGACCACCGCGACCAATGTGGCAACGATCAAAAGTGTCCAGGCCAGGACGGGCGAAAATAATCCACCGTAGCGTTGCTCGGCGATTTTGGCCTGCAAAACGCCGTTGCGCGATGAAAGCAGGTTTCCGATTTGGTAGGCGAACCCGGGAAACGTTCCCCGTACTGCGGGCGGTGAAAGTTCATTCAAGTGTGCGGGCACAACTCCCCACGCGCCCTGCACCATGAATTGCATCAGAAACCCGCCCAAAGCGAGCATGGGCACGGTGTGCGAGTACGCCCACAGCGGTATGATTGGGATCGATAACAATGCGGCGATCACAATCGCCTTGCGGCGGCCGATCTTTTCCGACCACGTTCCGAAAATAATTCCTCCCAGCAGCGCGCCTATGTTGGCCATGACTGTGATGAACATGACCGTGCGAGGGGCAAATTGGAGTTGCTTGGTGAGGAAGGTCGGATATAAGTCCTGGCTCCCATGGCTAAATGAGTTAAACGTAAACATCAGCACAACCAGAAATACGAATGTCCCAAGATATGTCAGGATGTCCTTGCCCAGCCGGGACTCTGCTTTTCTCGATGCCTGCCCTTGCACCCAGGCAGGTGATTCCTCCACTTTGGTGCGAATGTAGATCACCAGAAATGCCGGCAGAGCGCCGATTACGAACATCCCGCGCCAGCCGACGTAATTGAACACAGTTCCAAAGACTAGAGCCGCCATTAAATAGCCAACCGCGTAGCCTTCCTGCAACAGCCCGGAGAAAAATCCGCGGCCCTCCGCAGGCAGCGTTTCGAACGCCAGTGCCGCGCCCACGCCCCACTCGCCGCCCATCGCGATTCCGAACAACGCTCGCGTAATCAGGAATACTTTCAAAGAAGGGGCAAAGGCCGACGACAGTTCAAACACTGAGTAGGCGATGATATCGAGCATCAGCGTCGGGCGCCGGCCGAAGCGGTCGGCCATCATTCCAAAAAGAAATGCGCCGAGCGGACGAAAAACCAAGGTGAGAAAGATCGCCTCAGCGACGGCAGAAACCTTCGCCTGGAACTGAGTCGCGATCGCGCTTACGCAAAAGGTCAGAATGAAGAAATCAAAAGCATCCAGCGACCAGCCCAGAAAACATGCGATAAAAGTATTTCGCTGCACCCGCGTAAGCCGTCGAAAATGGCCGATGAATTCCATTGAGGTTCCCTCCGCCTAATTCAGAGGCGCGGAAAATGTCCTGCGAATGCTAGCATAGGTTTTTCATTCAACGACAGAAAATCGACAATCAGCAATTTCCGCCATGCCCGAACTCGACTCTCCTCAACGTCAGGCGCCCGATTCGCTCATGCTCACCGGCTTCTGGTACCGAGCCCTGCCTGCCGACCGCGTGCATCGCAACCAGCTCCACCAAGCCATGCTGCTGGAGATTCCGCTCGTAGTCGGGCGCGACCGCGCGGGCCGTCCCTTCGCCTTGCGCGACGCCTGTCCCCACCGCGGCATGCCGCTCCACTGTGGCAACTTCGACGGAGAAAACGTCGAGTGTTCCTATCATGGCTGGCAGTTCGACGCCCATAACGGCCAGTGCGAGCTAATCCCCTCACTCACCGCCGATCAGAATTTGAAAGTGGATCGCATCTACGCCGGCAGTTACCCCTGCGAAGAGCAGGATGGTTTTATCTGGGTTTACATCCCGGACCCCGGCCCTCCAGGCGCGGGATTCAGCGCAAGAGAAGAAGCGCCCGATCCGGCGCCGCAAATTGAGAAGTCTGGGTCATTGGGAGGTGTGCCGGAAGGGGCGCCGAAAAAAGATAAATACAAACTCGCCTACCTCACCGCCGATATGCCCGTCAGCATCGATCACGGCATCATTGGCCTCATGGATCCCGCCCACGGGCCGTTCGTCCATCAGGCGTGGTGGTGGCGCAGCAGGCATAGCATTCACGAGAAGAAAAAAAACTTCGAGCCGATTCCTAACGGCTTCCGGATGAGCGCGCACACGCCCAGCTCAAACTCCGCGCCCTACAGGCTTTTGCGCCTCTACGCCGATGCCGACTCCATCACCACCACCATCGATTTTGTTCTGCCGAACATGCGCAGCGAAATCATCCGGGCGGGGAAGTATTGGTTCTCGAGCCTCACCACCGTTACTCCCATCACCCGCAACCGATGTCGTATCGACGTAGTTGCCGCCTGGAATATCTTTCACTGGATGCCCTTCGGCCCCGAACTGCTGAAATTGGTCTTCGCCAAGTTCGTCGAACAAGACCGCCGTACCATGGAACTGCAAGCCGAAGGCTTGAAGCATAATCCGCATCTCATGCTGATCGATGACGCAGACCGTCCAGCAAAATGGTATTTCCAGTTGAAGGCAGCACACCTGGAAGCGAAGCGCCTGGGTAGAGAGATGAAGCATCCGATGGCGGGGCCGGTTACGCTGAGGTGGAGAAGTTAAGGATCTTGCCAATTCGCCGACGTGGTGCCAAGATTCTGAACGAGTCACAATCACCAAATCAACTTCAATCCCTTATAGAGGCTGAATTTATTGTCGGATGTGACCACTGGAATATTCTCCCAAAATGCCTGAGCGATAATTTGCCGGTCAAAGGGATCGCGATGGTACGCGGGCAGTTGGAACAAACGAAAAGCATGGTCAGCGGTAAAGGGCAGGATGCGAATATCCATATCTTGGATGGCCTTGCGCGCATCATCAGCCGAAATACTTAGCTTGCCCAAAGTCGTCTTGATGGCGATTTCCGTAAGAGAAACAGAACTCAGTTCGCGAACGTTTTCTGGATTCTTCAAAATCGTAGCCGCGTTCGTAGTAAGACGCCGGGGCGCCTCGACGGCAAAAATGAAAACAGCTGTATCGAGGAGCACACGCAACTCATTAGCCCCCACCGAACAGATCTTCAATTTCCTCATCCGTCATCGGCTTCCACCAGTCCGGATCGAAAATCTGAATCTTTCCCCGCAAGGTGCCGAAGATAGGTTTCTTCCTGGTCGGCTTCTTAGTGCGCACAATGTCCACAACCGGCACACCCCGGCGGCAGATGGTTACAGGCTCGCCCTGCTCCACTGCCTTAATCAATTCCGGAAGCTTGTTCTTGGCGTCGGCTACGCTGACCTGCATGATTCAATGATAGCTATCTCAGATAGCTATGTCAATCATTACTCTCCCGAGGACATGGGCCGCCGCTTTGGCAGGTCTCCCAAGGTTCCATCGGGAGATTGCAACTCTTCGTCGCTCACCAGCCAGTCCATCGCTTTCTCGCGGGTCTCAAAGGCGGGCAAATCGCGCTGCGAGAAATTCTTGATGTGCTCGTAAAATATGTGGGGCAGACTTTGGATTCCCACCCACGCCGAACGCTTCAGATGCGGCCGGTCGAAGACCGCGGCCTCTTTCAGTCGGTCGATCGCGATCCGGTCAAACTCCGCTCCGGTGAAGTCGGCAAGCAACAGCACCGACCCCCGAGGCTCGCTGGTTACATAAGAAGGAACCAGCAGCACAATCTTCGCAACTTCTGCCGGCGTGCAATGAGAAGCGTCCACCAGCAGGATCTGCTTGCCCTTATGCTCTACGAAATTAATTCGGTCTTCCATGAATCTCTGTTGACTGAGATGCTATCCCAAAAGTGATTCCACCACGGTATACACTTCGGCGAGCGCGGAGTCCAGCGCAGCGGCATCTTTGCCGCCAGCTTCGGCCAGATCCGGACGGCCTCCGCCCTTGCCGCCGACTTTCTGCGCCACGGGTCCAATTACTTTTCCCGCCTGCACCCGTCCAGTTAAATCTTTGGTCACGCCCACGATCAGAGAAACGCTTCCGTTGGAAGCTGACCCCAGCACCACCACGCCCGAGCCGATCTTCTCGCGCAGTTGATCAACCAGAGTGCGCAATTGCGCCCGTTCCAGATTGTCGACGCGATGCGCGAGAACTTTTACGCCCTTCACATCTTTGATCTGATCGCCGATGTTAGCGGTGCTGGACGAAGCCGACTTCATCCGTACCTGATCGAGTTCGCGAGTGAGCCGCTTGATCTCCGAATCTTTCTTTTCGAATTCAGCTTTCAAAGCGTCTGCGGGCGACGCTTGCACTATCTCGACTGAGGGTGCCCCATCCTTGCGCGTTTTTTGCGCAAGGGTGGGAGATACAAATGCCGACACCACGCCTTCCAGTTCATGATCCATGCGAAAATGCCGCAGCGATCCCTCCCCGGTAACAGCTTCGACCCGCCGCACGCCCGACGACACGCTACCCTCTTTCAAAATCTTGATCAGCCCAATTTCGCCAGTAGCGCCAGTGTGCGTCCCGCCGCAAAGCTCAGTCGAAAAATCGCCAATCCGCACCACGCGCACCTTGTCGCCATACTTCTCGCCAAACAAAGCCATCGCATGATAAGTACTGATCGCTTCGTCGATAGGAACGTCGGTAATAGTCTCGACGATCTGATTGCGCAACACCTCTTTATTAATGATGTCCTCAATATCCTGTAACTCTTCGTCTTCCACCGCAGTGAAATGCGAAAAATCAAACCGCAAATGATTCGGAGCGACCAAAGACCCCGCCTGCTTCACATGCTTCCCCAAAACTTCGCGCAGACCGGCATGAAGCAAATGAGTAGCCGTATGATTGCGCATGGTCGATTGCCGAACGTCAGCGTTGACGACGGCATCAACTTTGTCTCCCACACGCAGCGCCTTCTTAGCAACAACCTGATGAGCCCGCACACCCTGAATCGGCGAATAACATCCCGTAACGTCGGCAACAACAGTGTTGTGATCGTCCGAGTAAAACCATCCCCGGTCGCCCACCTGCCCGCCGGATTCGGCATAGAACGGGGTGTGATCGAGGATGACCTCACCCGATTCGCCGGGCTTGAGTTCTGGTGCACTCAACCCCAGGTCTTCCTCCGGGGGTCTCGTATCGAAGTTTGCTCCAGGCACGAATGGACCGCCTCTCATCCGAGATCTTTCGCTGCGGATAATCGCAAGCACTTCGCACCTCTCCGCCTTCGTTTCCCGGTAGCCGATAAAGGAAGTCGGGGGAAGTGTTCGGTAAAGCGGATTTGCGGTTTGCTTAGCCGCGCCTTTCCAGGAAGCCCGAGCTCGCTCGCGCTCAACCTTAAGCGCGGTCTCGAAGCCTGCTTCATCAAAATCGAAGCCCATGTCACGACAGGATTCCTCAATAAAGTCTTTTGGGAGTCCATACGTTTCATAGAGCGCGAACGCAATACTGCCTGAGAAAGGCACCCTGATACCGGCCGCATTCAGGATGGCTGTTTGTCGCCGGATTCCCGACATCTGGTGAGCATGAGGCAATAGCGGAATGCTCGAGAGGCGCTCGTTGACGAGCCTGCTTTCCGCGACTTTCACCTGCTCACCGTACTTCAAGAGGGTACGACCGAACTCCTCCTCCATTTCTTTCCAGCCACGCTCCACCGTATGAGCAAACTTGCTCTCTTCATCCAAAATCGTCTTGGCAACGCGCTCGTGAGAGTCAACGAGTTCGGGGTAGGCGTCCTTCATCCCGTCGCGAACGGCTGCAGCCATTTTGAACAAGAATGGCTCGGAAACGCCTAGAAGGCGGCCATGACGAATGCCGCGGCGAATGATTTTTCGAAGCACGTATCCGCGCCGTTCGTTCGAGGGAACGACGCCATCGGAAACAAGAAATGTGGCAGCTCTGGAGTGATCGGCAATGATTCGAAGGGATGCATCTCCTCTGAAGTCAGCGCCGTACCGGCTCTTCGTGAGATCCGCAGCCCGCTTGATCAGCGGCGTAAACAAGTCGGTATCGTAATTCGAAATCACACCCTGCAACACCGCCGCAGTCCGCTCCAACCCCATCCCCGTATCAATCGACGGCTTAGGCAGCGGATTCAGCTTCCCGCTCACATCGCGGTCAAACTGCATGAACACGAGATTCCAAATCTCAACATACCGCCCGCAATCGCAAGGAAACGCGCAATCCGCATGCCCCTGATCGGACGCCGCCGGTCCCATATCGTAATAAATCTCGCTGCAAGGCCCGCAGGGCCCGGTATCGCCCATCTGCCAGAAGTTGTCTTTCACTCCCAACTCAAAGATTCGATTCTTCGGTACGCCCTGCCCAGCCCACAGATCGTAGGCTTCGATATCGCGCTCAACGCCTGCTTCGCCCTTGAAAATAGTCACGTACAGCTTGCTCTTGTCGAGCCCGAACCATTCCGGCGAAGTAATCAGCTCCCACGCATAGGCGATGGCATATTTCTTGAAGTAATCGCCAAAGGAAAAATTCCCCAGCATCTCAAAGAACGTGTGATGCCGGTTGGTGAACCCCACATTTTCCAGATCGTTGTGCTTGCCGCCGGCGCGCACGCATTTCTGCGAAGTCGTGGCGCGCGAGTAGTCGCGCTTCTCGAGACCGAGAAAAACGTCCTTGAACTGGTTCATCCCAGCATTGGTGAACAAAAGTGTGGGATCATTCGCCGGGACGAGCGACGAGGAATGCACCTCCTTGTGCCCCTTCTGCACAAAGAAGTCGAGAAACTTCCGCCGGATTTCAGATCCAGTCATCATGCGAGTCATCATGCGAGTCATCATGCCTGTCATCTTCAAAGATCAATTCTAAACGAAACCGCAGAAAGCATAGAGCATCGCAGGGTGGAACACGCGGAGGCGCAAGCAAAAAAAGGACCACGCAGAACTCCGCGCAGTCCTCGCTTCAAAAAGTTTGCAGACACTACTGCGGGTTCGGCTTGCCCTCCATCTTATCGCCGGCCTTCTTCATCTCGTGTCCTGTGTCTTCGGTGCCAGTTTTCACTGCGCTGCCAGTCTTCTTGGCTGCCACCTTGGTGTCATGGCCGGTCGTGTCCGCAACTTTTTCGGTGCCTTTAGCAGTGTCTTTCGCAGCCACTTTCGTGGCATGTCCAGTGGCCTTCGCGCCTTTTTCGACCGCGACGCCAGTTTTATCGGCAACCTTCTCCGTGCCTTTCGCGGTATCTTTCGCGACAACTTTGGTTTCGTGGCCGGTTTTTTCGGCGCCCTTCTTCACGTCGGTGGCCACATCCTGAGCGAGCGCAATGGGTATTGCACTGCACAACGCTCCAGCGAGAATCACTTTCAGATAGAACTTCATAACGCCCTCCTTAAAAGCTGTACTGGGGATAGGCCCTGCAGTATGCAACATCGAAAAGGCCTTTGCCAAGTAAATCTTCACGCTTGGATGCGCCGCTTCCGGAAGGGGAGGCTCGTTCAAAACACGATTCGTTTGTCATCCTGAACAAGGGTTCTTTGCGCGGTGGAGGATCAGGGCGAGCCGCGCGAAGAGTCGCGTTTTTTGCGACGCATTAACCGCGCGTTTGGCTCGCTTTCCTTACGTGCTTTCGCTTTCCAACTCGGTCAAGGTTTCCTCATCCACGTCCCATTTCTTCAAAATGGAAAAAATCGTCCGCGGTCCAAACCCGCCGCGCGCCAGTTGCCGGAAGATGCGTGCTGCCTGCTTCTGATCCTTCGGTTTCACGAGGCGCTTTTTACGAAGATATTCGCGCGCCTGTTTTTCTTCACTCACGCCCTCATACGTCGCGTCTAGAGCTTTGTCGATCACGTCGCTGTGCATGCCTTTCGCCTTCAGGTCGGTGACCACGCGCATCCTGCCGAATTTCTGATTGTCCCGCCGCAGCGATGAAAAATAGGCCGCATATTGCGAATCGTTCAGATAGCCGCGATCTTTCAGACGCCGAATCACGAGCTCGATCAGCGTTTTACCGTACTCCGATTCAGGTTCGTCGACACGCTGCCGAAACAGCCTCTTTAATTCCGCGACCGTACGCATGCGCCGACTGAGCGCCCCCACCGCATATTCGTACAATTCATCTTCGGAATAGAACCTTTTCTTAGGACGCGAAAACGCCATGCGCTAACGATAGCGCAAAAGCGGACTTCGGGCGTCGGCTCTCGGGCTTCGGAATGGAAAAAGGAGAGAGTGGAGTATGAAAAGAGGAAAGTCTGAGCATCCGCGACGGAGCGGAAGCCCGAGAGCCCGAAGCCCGCTCTTCTACCGTCCGCCGTACCCAGCCGACTGCATCGACTGCCGCGAAATGTCGGCGGTAGAAGCGATGCCCTGCATGCGCAGTTTGAAGTCGTCGGCGTTCGAGGCGTTTTCCAGCGCGGTTTCGTAATTCACCAGTCCTGCCTGGAACAGATCCCATAACGACTGATCGAACGTCTGCATTCCGTATTGCGACGTTCCCGCGGCAATTGCGTCACGAACTGAGCGCGTCTTTTCCGGTACCAAAATACATTCCCGGATGAACGCCGTATTAATCATTACCTCAACCGCGGGCACGCGTCCATCGGAGTCGCAACGCCGGACTAATCTCTGGCTCACGATCGCGCGCAGCACCGCCGCCAACTGCAGGCGAATCTGCTTCTGCTCCGGCGGCGGGAAAATCGAAATGACGCGGTTGATGGTTTCCACCGCGTCGAGCGTGTGCAGCGTAGAGAAAACCATGTGGCCGGTTTCCGCCGCGTGCAGCGCCGTTTGGATCGTTTCCAGATCACGCATTTCGCCGACCAGAATCACATCCGGGTCCTGGCGCAAAGAAGCGCGCAACGCTGCGCTGAACGAAGGCGTGTCCACCCCAATCTCACGCTGGTTGACGTAACCTTTCTTGTCGCGATGCAGAAATTCGATGGGATCTTCAATCGTAATAATATGTTCGGCGCGGCTCGAGTTCACGCGATCCACCATCGCCGCCAGCGTAGTCGACTTACCGGAGCCCGTCACGCCCGTCACCAGTACCAGCCCGCGCGGCATTTCGCAAATCTGCTCCACCACCTTAGGCAGGAACAATTCATCCAGCGCGCGAATCTTCGTGGGAATCACGCGCAGCACCAGGCCTACATTGCCTCGCTGCTGAAAAATGTTCACACGGAATCGCCCCAGCCCGGCTACGCCGTAGGCCATATCGATTTCCGTGGTCTCTTTGAATTTTTGTTTTTGCCGCGCCGACATCATGCTGAACGCCATGGTCAGCATGTCTTCCGCAGTCACGCGAGGCTGTTCGGTCAACGGCGCCAGTTCGCCGTCGATGCGCAGGTGAGGATAGTTTCCCACCTTCAAATGTAAGTCGGAGGCTCGCCGTTCCGTGGCAATTCGCAGCAGGTCGTCAATATTCATCGCAGGCGTTTTCCTGGGAGGCAGTTTGCCCCCATAAGCTCTGCCTATGATGACTCGAATCGTCACCTTACCCAAGATGACCTAGGTAACGCCCACACTTCGGCAGCCGGACAACGCCTTACGTTTTGTGGTGAGAAGAAGAAAGCCGCGCTCGATGGTCCTCTACGAGCGCGGCTTTTCGGTCCTATTGCACCTTACACAGGCTGATCAGGTCGTTGGCGATCTGGTCAGCGCCGGGGAGCGTATCTGCCATCGAATGCATACCACCTGCCACACAGACCTGCGCTTTCGAGCTGGTGATTTTGTTGAACCAATCCTGCCCGATGGGAATAGCAGAGCTGCCGTCTGCACCGCCAAATACCAGGTTCACGTAGGTGTCGGGGAAGTTGTAGTTGGCTCCGGGTGCTTCGGCGCTATCGCCCAGGAAGAAGCTGAGACCGCCCGGAGGCAGCGCCCCGCCACCGGCAGCCGTCGAGCACAGGGTGTTGGGACTGTACGCTCCATCCCAGACTGCGCCATCCGTTTTCCCAAAACAGGTGCCGAGCGTAGTGGCGTCTCCGCACTGCACGGCGAGCTTGCCCTCCGTGCAACCGCAGCCCCAGTCGAGCCGCCCCGTCGGTGGTCCGCTCGTGACTTCGGCCATTGAGAGAGTTTGGGGGTATTGCGATAAAACATAAGCCAGCGCACCCGCGCCGCCGCTGTTTCCGGTGGCGCATTGCGGAAGGTTCGGGGTGTTGGTGCCGATATTCTTTTGAATCCACTGCACCACGGTCGCGTAGTTGCAAGCGGCCGCGAGCACGCCGCCCGGGCCTTGCACCCAACCGTTGGGCTGACCGCTGTTAAACGGAGTTCCCCAATCAATCTGCACCGTGATGAAGCCCGCATCCAGCACGTTACCCACGGCAGTGGTGCCGTAGGTGAACTGGGTGTCGTACAACCCGTTGCCTTCGGTGCCGGTGCCATAGCTGGCCAGCCCAAGCGGTGTTCCCGTAGGCGTATTCGTCTTCACGTAGGCGGAGACACTAGGAACGTCCGGGCATGTAACCGTCATCTGCTGGCAAACGCCATCTGCGATTCCCCCTCCGGGGCAACTCACGGTTGACACGTTGCTGACGGTCCCCAACGGACGGAGCGCTCCGTCGTTGCAGGAAGCAAAGATCGTTATGTTGGCCGTGATGGTTCCCGTCGCATACGTCGGGATGCAAGACACGGTCAACGGCTGGCTGGTAATGCTGACCGTGTATGCAGCTCCGCTCGCGTACGTATTCGAGAACGTTTGGGTGTTGTTGCTGCTGAAGGTTAGTGTGGCGCCTTGATCGTCCTGCAATTCCACCGATCCTGTAAGACCCGTGACTGCCACGCTGATTGTGTAGGTTGCGGACGAGCAGGTAACCACAACGCTGGTGACGTTCGAGCTGCCAACCGTTCCAGTGTTGTTGGTCGGTGTGCAGGTTTGCCCGGTAGGCTGCGACGAAACCGTGACGTCGTAAGTGCTGCCGCTGGGGAGCTTGGTCGAGAAAGTGAAGCTGCCGTTAGCGGTGACCGAAAGGGTATTGCCGCCGTTATCCTGCAACTGGAGGCCAGTGCCGGTAAGGCCCGAGACTGTACCCCCAATGGTATAGGTCGCACTCGTCGTGCACGTAGCCGTCACCGTAATGTTCGAGGTGATGGTTCCGCTGGCGTTGCTGCTCAGCGCGCAGGTCTGGCCGGCAGGCTGAGTTTCCACAGTCACCGAATACGTCGAACCGCTCGCATAGGAAGACGAGAATGCTTTGGTGGTGTTCGTGGTGAAGGTCAAAGAGGCGCCCAAGTTGTCTTGTACGACGAGTGTTCCTGTAAGGCCTGTGACCGCCACACTGATCGTGTAGTCAACCACGCCGGTCGTGCACGTGGCCGTCACCGTAATGTTCGAGGTGATGGTTCCGCTGGCGTTGCTGCTCAGCGTGCAGGTCTGGCCGCTCGGCTGAGTTTTCACGGTCACCGTGTACGTTGAACCGCTCGCATAGGATTTGGCAAAGGTTTGAGTAGTGTTCGTGGTAAAGGTCAATGTATCGCTCTGGCTGTCTTGCATCACCAGCGTCCCGGTAAGGCCCGTGACTGCGACACTGATCGTGTAATTAGACGTGTTCGACGTACACGTGGCCGTTACGGTAATGTTCGAGTTGAGGGTTCCGGTGGCGTTGCTGCTCAGCGTGCAGGTCTGGCCGGCAGGCTGGGTCTCGACCGTCACGGTATACGCCGAACCCTTAGGGTACTCCAGGGCGAAAGTTTGAGTAGTGTTCGTGGTGAAGGTCAGTGTGCTGTTCTTGCTGTCTTCCACGACCAGCGTTCCCGTCAGGCCGGTGACCGCGACGCTGATTTTGTACTCCACAGTTTTTGCGCAGGTGACCGCGACTGTGATGTCCGAGGTGATCATTCCCGAGGAGTTGCTGCCCATCGTACACGTCTGCCCAGTCGGCTGAGTCTTGATAGTCACGGTATAGTTCGAACCACTGGCGTACTGCGTGGCGAAGGTTTGCGTATCGTTCGTCGTAAAGGTCAATAAGTCGCTCTTGTTGTCGTGCATGACCAGCGACCCTGAGGTGAGGCCGGTTACGGAAACGCTAATTGTGTAGTCCGTGGTCGCGGCACAAAGCACTGTACACGCGGTGAAAAACAGGCCGCCCAACACTGTGAGCAGAAGATGGCGCGACTTCATAAGAGCCTCCAAACGAATTCTTTGCGATTATCTTCGCGATATATCTCTAGCGGGAATGCCTAAAGAGTGGTGCGCAACACGTATCTAATAAGGGAGGGAACAGCAGTTTAGTACACGAATTTCGGCGCGTCAAGGTTCGTGTGGCAAATAATTTTTTCGAAGACGAAGTGCGCAAGAATTTGCAACCTCGCGTACAAGTGGCGGGTACTCACATCTTCGGCACAACCAGCAAGGTAATCGACTGTGCAGGAAAAGTCATACTAAGGCTGCTGGTAGTACTGCCTGACGCCGGCGGCGTCACGGTCAGGCTTGGCTGTGCGACGATCCCTTCCAGATTGGCAACGCTGTAAAGAAATACCTTGGCCGCACCGTTCGGACTAAAGTTTGGCAGCGACAGAGTCGAGGTCAAGTCGCCATACGTCTTGTTGATGACGACCACGGTCAACATATTATCCGCGGTGCGCAGCGCTCCATACACCGAGAGCGTTCCCTGATTGCCGCTGGTCGACGCTAGAGCCATGTCGCCGAACGTCGAGTTCGCGCCATCATAGTTTCGGTAGATCTGGAATGCCGTCATGCCCGGAATCTGCGACGAGGGATTCGTAGTCGGCCAAAAAGTTCCTAGATCAAGCCCCTCGCGCCCGAAAATCCCCAGAATGTCGGCCTGCGCCAGCGCGCCGTTAATCGATTCCAATCCGCCCCAGTTGTATTCGTCGATGGCCAACTTGGTGCCGGGATAGTCCTTGGCAACCCAGCCCATCATCATCGGAATCACTTGCGGAGCCTGCGCCGGCGGAGAGCAACTCGTCGTATAGTTCAGGTCAGTCGTGTAGTTCGGCTGCTGATAATTCGGATCGGTGTAAGTAGAATCCCAAAACACGCGCGTCGAGTTCAACCGCGCCTGCTGCATTCCGGTGTCGCCCGCCGTGGTGAAGGCAACGGAAGCGCCGTTGTACTGCGCCGCAAAATAAGTATGCAGGTCCACATAATCCAGCAGGCGCAAGTTATTCGTCGCGTCGTACGCCGCAAACTGCTGCAGATAATATTCGATCAGCGGAGTGCCGTTATGCGCCTGCCGGTCAATCGGATTGCTCCACGGCCCGAAACACGGACTGCCGCTGCTCCATCCCGACTCGACGTCCTTCTTCGAGTAAAAATAATCCCACCAGAAATCCATCACCGGACCGCTCACCGCAGCCGTCGGATCAGCCGCCTTCACGGCCACGGCCGTTGCAATGTCGTTGGTCGTCACTTCGTCATAAGTGAACGGCAGAGGATGCACGTCGCGCTGCGTAGCATCCCACCAACTCGGTTCGTTGTCCAGATCGTAAATCGCCACGCCGCCATTCGCCGCCGTGCCAAACTTGCCGACCAGATAAGTGACCCAGCTCCCCGCCCACGATGGTCCAACCGCCGTGCTCGTCACCGTCGGATCGTTGCCAGTGATATCAGTTTTATCCGGCATCTCTCCGTCGCCGCAATTCGAGTTGTAGGGATCGAACGAATACTGGCTGGGATAACTCGACGCCGGAAAGCCGCAGTTGATGTTGTCTTTCGCTACCCAGCCCTGGACCGGCACGGTTCCAAGAGTTTTCGCCCCAATAGAATTATTGCTCGACACCAGCGCGTCGAACGCCTTCTCGCCCGGCACTGCAGGCAATCCATCCCCACCGGTGCCGTCGCCGTTCTCAAAATACCAGTCGGCCGCCGAGTTAGTTACATCCAGCAGATAGTTGTAGCGCGAAGTCGAGTCTCCGCCCCAGCGATCAATTGGAACGTTGATGTTCTTCGCTGTCGTCGAGTCCAGCAGGTACGCGTTCACACCGTAGATATAAGGGCTGATGGCGCGTGTCACATTGCCTGCGTCCACGCTCAAAGCCGGCCCAGCCGCGGCCGCCGGAGCCGCAAGGTTCACCGTCGCATTGCCGCTCTTAGTAAGGTCCTGCGTGCTCGTCGCCACCACGGTCACGGTAGCCGGAGCCGGATAAGGTGTCGTGTACAGTCCACTTGAGTTGATAGTTCCCGGGCTCCAGGTGCTGCCCGATGGCGCTTGCACCGACCATGTGACGCCGCTGTTGAAGTCTCCAGTGCCCGTCACCTTCGCGACAAACAGCACCTGCGTTCCGATGATCGCAGGGGTGTTCGGACTCACGCTCACTAAAGTGATCGAGGGTCCCGAACTGATGGGCGTCCCCGCGCTCCCACCACCGCCGCAGCCCGTCGCTACCAGGCTGAGCACGGTTCCCGCTAAAACAGCCGCAGTGCAAAGGGGACTTTTCTTGCAGCAGATTCGAAAACATTCGAGTATTCGACAGGCGCCACGCGTCAAGCCGCCAGTAATCTTCCAGGCCCTATTCATCGCGTACATCTTACCGCGCCGCGCCTGCTTCTTGGGAGTGTTTCCCTAGCATCAGCCTGATTTGTCATCCTGATTGTCATCCTGAACAAGCGTTCTTTGCGCAGTGAAGGATCTGGGCGATCCGCGCGAAGGGTCGCGGTTTTTGCGACCCATTAATCGCGCGTTCGGATCGCTTCCTTTGAGGTCTCTCCGTCCCACTTCACTTTTTCGGCGTCGAAACCGCCATCGGAAACGTAGCAACCAGATACTCGCCCTGATCGCTGTCGATCGCATCCAGTTCCAGCAACTCCACAGTCCGCGACATCACCAATCGCGTACGGTAGTAATACGTTTTTCCAGCCTCTGCCGTAAAGTGCGCCAGCTCAAAGCGCTGTGCCACCAGCGATGACTGCAGCATAATGCACACGTGGTGATCTCCCGGCTCGACCGCCTCGGAGAAATACGAGTTGCCATGTTGCGCGCCCACCCACGCTCCGTCCATCCCGACCTTCACCGTTGGATATCCCAGAGTATTGTTTGTTCCGGCGTCATGAAAAAAGTAAACCCGCGCCTTCCCCGCATCCGGAGGCGTGAACGTATGCTGGGAATCGTCCAGCTTTACTTTGAAGCTAACATTGTCGCGGCCGCAGGCCGCGGTTGAACCCACCGGAGCGGTCTGCCCAAATGCCGCCGCGGCCAAGAACAGAATCAATGCGATCTTCTTCATAGTCCCTCCATGCAGCCATTACTTATGCAACTTTTACTTAAGGCGCAACCAAAGCCAGCGCAGGCGCGCCGCCGACTTTCAATTCGCGAACCTCGCGCATCTTCACCGTGTCGATCACCAGAATGCTGTGCTTCTGCGGAGCCATTGCGTACAGCATCTTTCCGTCATTCGCAATCACCGCGCTCCAGAAAGGCATCTTGGTCTTAATCGTCCCAACCTTGCGCCATGTGAGCATGTCGAACACGCGAAACTCTCCTGCCAGCGCGTCATTCGGCCGCAAGTTCGGAGACCGCCCGTAATCCAGATAAAAGCGATTGTCGTAGTGCTTCGCATAATCCTTGTTATAGCCAACATAGGCACGACTGCCGTCGGGCGAACTCGGCCACGCCGCCGGAGGTACGCGGTTCGGCAGCACCGGACGCGTCACAGTGTCAGTAAATTCGTGCGTGACCAGATTCATTTTGAAAACTCCTCCGTCGCCACGCACGATCGCAATCTCCTGATTATCCGGAACCTCAACCGCCAAAGCCGCGCCCACTCGCCTTTCCCACGGAAGCTTGATGTCTTCGTTTTGCAACTCGCGCGATTCACCGTCCACACGAATCAGCCTGATTCGATTCGATCTCGGGCAAAGAATATCGAACTGATCTTTAGTGGGATAAGAAATGAACCGCCCCGGCCCGCAGTTTCCCAGGTGCACCGTCCTCTGCGAAAACTCGCCAGACTGCGCGTCAAACGTCGCCAGAAGAAACGCATCCGCTTCCGCCGACTTCGGCGTGTCCCTCAGAATTCGCAGCGCCAGCCCATCGCCGGAAACAGCCATCGTCGAAAATGACGGCAGCACATTGCCCACTTCGCGGTCATCCACCGAGCTCCTTTGCACCGCCACGCCGCGCGCGGTGTCGATCGCCGCAAGCTCGCTCGAATCTCCCTGCGTAATCGACGCAACATACAGCCGGCTTCCATCTGGCGATAGCGCGAAATCCGTATTGCCGCCAGTGCGAATGCTGCCCATGACTTTGCCGGCTTCAGGCTCGACCAGCCATACGCGCCCTCCAGGCCCACCCGCATCCGGTTTCGCATCGAGCACATACAGCCAACCAGCCTCAGGCTTGGTCCAACTCTCAACTTCAATCTTCGACTGCGCCGAAGCGCCGGCCTGCGTGGCCGAACTGGTTTGCCCAACTGCCGCGCCCGCCCAGGCCGGACGATCCGCCAAGCCGAGCGCAAACAATAAAGATATGGAAAGGAGAGACAAGCACGACAGGAGATTCGCTTTCATACATCGCCTCCACAACTCCGGCGTACTGCGAACTGCTTACCAGAGCTGCCCCGTCATCCGGTTAGACGTGAGACCAGAACAAAGGCTTTACAGAGAAAAGTATAGATACTGCAAATGTATGTAAAGACGAAAACATCTTCGTGAAAAGCAACTGCAATGCCAAAAATCGAAGCGCGCACGGTTCCGCGTAATTCATTTGTTTTCACGGAGCAAGGCTGGCAGCGCGCTCGCCAAAGCAAGGGCTGGATCCAGGATCGGTGGCTATCCTGAGCCAGCGTGGTGGTTTTCAGCCAACCGTGGTGCAACAGTCAACTCCCTGTAAGCAGCTCATGTAAACTTGCTTCTTCCTCGGCGCAGGGTCCAAAATACTGCTCGTGCTAAACCGTCCGCAGTTTGTATCGATCTCGCCTCTGAGGTTGAATCGTGAATAGAACTCTTTCACGGTTGGTTGTCTTCTCGGCGGTGGCCTGCATTGGCGCAATTGCCCAGATCCCTTCGCCTCAACCCACCACACCCGCATCCCAAGTCCAACTCGGCAATACATATCTGCAACAGAAGGAATATTCCCTGGCTCTGACTTGGTTCCGCAAAGCGGCAGAGCAAGGTAATTCCGCCGCGCAAAACAATATCGGATGGCTTTACGAGAACGGGTTTGGGGTTCAGCAAGACTATGCCGAGGCCATGGCGTGGTTCTCCAAGGCGGCCAGCCAGCACAATGCCGACGGACAGAACAACCTCGGCTGGCTCTACCACGAAGGCTGGGGAGTGAAACAGGATTACGCCGAAGCCCTGACCTGGTTCCGTAAAGCCGCAGACCAAGGAAACAGTCGGGCCCAGGAAAACCTCGCGCTTCTTTATCAAAATGGACTCGGAACAAGTCAGGACTATGCCGAGGCGCTAACTTGGGCGACAAACGGCTAGACGCACATGTCGCAAACATTTACTAATTCGTTGGAGCCTTGCAAACGATCTCATCGATTGCTGAAGGTGAGATTTTCGGTTGGGTGTATTGTGGTAGCGGGTAGAGCAAGTTGGAATCTTGCTGGTTGTAGGCGGCACACGCCTCATGCCGTAATTGGGTGGAAGAAGTCGGATCAAATGGGTAATTGTCGAAGGTGCCGCAGAATGTTTGCCAATGGTGGACACCAAAAACATCGACGTAGTCGGCACGCCCGAATGAGGCTATGTAGGTTTGTCCGCTATTGAAATCGTCCATATTGACGGTCTTACGGTCAATAAAATGGTTGTCTTTGTCGATGATGTTAGGCCGCGTAAGAACTGGTTGGTTGGGGTTTACATTCCCCTTGGCGGTGTCGTGGTACACATTCTTGTCAGTTACTCTGGGTTCGTAACCATGCGGAAGGAGTTGAACGGTAAATTTAATTAGGACGTTCGTCAGGCCAGATTTCCCGATGTCATTATATGAAAAATAGACATCAATGGATTTCCAGGTTTTCGCCGCCTCTTCCAGCGATGCTTGGTCTTGCCCTGCTAGGGGAGGCATTACAAACGGACGGGTCGTACCCATGCTAAGAAATCCGGACTCATCTCGAATGGCGATAGATGCTTGGGCGACAGTGCCCGACGCCGCGCTATGGCTGTCGGCCTCCCCAGCTTCGTATTCGAGCAGAGTCTGTCTGGCAATCTTGGCGCTCATGCAGGCATCGTAGGCAGCGTTCTGAGTAGCTTTCGTAGCAATGATCATTTGATTAAGCTGCAAATAATAAACGCGAATAGTACCGGCTGTTAATATGGCCAGAATGATGGATAGGTAGAAAGTAGCATGGTTGATCCAATGGACTCTTCCCGTCGGCTTCTGGGAATCTTCTTCCTCTTGATAGGAGCGGGTTGTGGGCTCGTTGCTCATTACGCCCTGCTCTGGAAGGTTGGTTCTTGGGTCTTGCCCAAACGGTTGACCATCGGGATTCCCGGATGGGGGATTGCTTCCATTCTCCTGTGGCACGGGTTCACGCTCCTGATGACTCCTTGAGAGTGCGATGAAAATTATGAAACCTGAATATACCGAAGGCCCAGAAGCACTAGCAAACTTTGAACGGTTTACAACCGCGATTCTACAGGCTAATCCGAAAAAGAAAAAGAAGCAGGCTAAGAAGCCTGCTTCTGTGCGGAAGCCGAAGAAAGCCGACAGGGACTAGAACGGGATTGGTGTCTCCCGCGCCCCTGTCGTTTCGTGGTGGAGCGAGTCGGTTCCTTTGCCTGTGAGTTCGACATAGGTCAACCTCTTGCCGAATACTTGGCTCATGGCTAGCTCGAAACGCTGGGAATCGTTCATGTCCTTGCGTGTGTTATAGCGGAAAGTCTGCTCGTCAAGGTAGCGATGAAGATGAAAAGGTTCGACCGATACGTAGGTTCCCGAAATCCCGCGCTTGAGAAGCGACCAGAAATTCTCAAGGCCGTTGGTGTGTACGCGGCCATCTACGTATTGAACGGCATGGTCTACAACTTGGTGCGCGTAGTCGGTAGCGAGTCCTTCATAGGAAAGCAGGGCATCAGAGTAGAGAGCCGCGCCAGCAGTGACATGCTTGCGTACTTCGCCTTGCAGTGCTGCCTTCTTGCGATTCGGTACGACGGTGGTGCGAATCTTTCCGCCGCGTTCAAGGATTCCCATTACGGCGGTTTTGTCTTTCGTGCCAGTGCCGGTGATGCGGCGCTTGCGTTCGCTAACGTGCATGTTCCGAGCTTTTCCACCAATGAACGATTCGTCTACTTCGATTTCGCCGCTGCCACCGCCGAGCTTAGACCCGAAGAAATCATCCTGCATGACCTTGCGGATTCGCTGAAGCATAAACCATGCCGACTCCTGATGAAGCCCCAAGGCTTTGCCAAGCTCGTAACTGCTGATTCCGTTCTTACAGTTGCACAGCATCCAAAATGCCGTCATCCACTTGTCGAGAGTGATGGGCGAATCTTCCATGATCGTGCCAACCTTCAAGGTGAACTGCTTCTTGCAGGTATAGCAGAACCAGATGCGCCGCGTCTTGATAAACGAGTGCTTTGCCGTGTTGCAGCGTGGACACGTAACCTTGCCATCGGGCCAGCGCAACTTGGTCGCGTAGGCGAAGCAGCGGTCAGGATCGGAGAAATAAACAATGGCAGCTTGTAGCGTTTTCGGGCTTTTTGTGGCGTCCATGACCAAATACTACACTAAGCGCACATGTGTGTCAAGCCGTTTCTTGCCCTAACTTGGCTACACAAGGCCGCGGATCAGGGCAGCGCGAGCGCCCAGGTAAATATCGGCTACTTCTACCAGAACGGCTGGGGAGTAAAGCAGGATTACGCGGAAGCGATGAGATGGTATCTCGGCCCAGCCAATAAGGGCAACGCTTATGCACAGACGGATATAGGTTGGCTTTATGAAAACGGTCGCGGAGTCGCCCGCGACTATGCGGTCGCCATGGCTTGGCATTACAGAGCAGCGCGTCAGGGCCATGCCCAGGCGCTGAATGCGATTGGATGGCTCTACCAAAACGGCAGTGGAGTAGATCAGGACTATGCCAAAGCTTCCGATTGGTACCGCAAGGCCGCAGAGCAAGGTAACAGTGACGCGATGAACAATCTAGGCCGGCTCTACGATCAAGGCCTTGGAGTTCACCAGGATTCCACCGAGGCGGCTGAGTGGTATCGCAAGGCGATCGCGAAAGGCAATACGCGGGCATCACTCAACCTCGCGCTCCTCCTACACCCGGAGATGCCTCAGCCGACTGGGATGACTCAAGTTTGTACCGAAACAAACTCATCCTCCTGCGTTACCCCTCCCAAGGTTCTGTCCTCTGTGGATCCCGAATACTCGAAGCAAGCCTCGGATGCGAAGTACCATGGAACGTGCGTGCTTGGATTGATCGTGGGCGCCGACGGCGTGCCCAGAAACGTTCGTGTGCTAGTCAGCCTCGGGATGGGACTCGATGAGAAGGCAGTGGAAGCGGTGCAGAAGTGGAAGTTTGAGCCCGGCATGAAAGACGGCAAGCCCGTCGCTGTTGAATTAGCAGTCGAAGTAGATTTTCAGCTCAAGTGAGCACGGCCGAGCGCTTCCTCTCTCACTGCTCGATCTTCGTACCCAACCCCGCATACAGGTAGTTTTCCCCGTACGCCTTCTTCAATCGCGCAAATGCAGGTTCGCCCGTGCAATGTCCCGGCGCGATCCTCTGCACCTTCCACTTCGTCTTTAAATTCTCCACCAGCGCGTCAATCTCTTCCACCGGCGTCGTCACCAGATGCAATCCCCCGAAAACAATCTCCGTCCTCGCATCCACCGCGCTGGCCGCTTCCAGAATCGCTTCAATGCCCGAGTGCGAGCACCCGTCCACCAGCAGCAATCCATTCGGCCTTTTGATCGCCAATGTTAATTCTGGCAGTTCCAGCGTTCCTTTCTTCTGCGAAACAGTTCGTAGAAGAAACATTCCAGGCAATACTTCCGTCGTTTGATTCACCGGTACGAAATTCCCCGTGTCATACAGCTTGCCCCACGCGAAATGTTCCGGATCCGTTCCCCCGAAATACCGCATCTTCGCCGGCAAGCTCTCATCCGCCCGCAAGAACGTCTTCGGAAACGGCAGTCCCCCAAATCCATTCCCGCCGTCCGCGGGCACATAGACCGTAACGTTCGGATTCACCTTCAGTACGTATCTCAACCCCGTCGTGTGGTCAGCGTGCCGGTGCGAGATCACCACAAAATCCAGCTTCGTCAGGTCGATTCCCAGCGTCTTCACATTGTGTTCAAAAATCGCGGCATTGTTTCCCGTGTCAAATAAAATTCGCTTCCCGTCGTGCTCCACCAGCGCGGAAAATCCCCAATCCTTCGTCAGTTCCTTTGATTCCCCGAACGCGTCATAAAGGATGGTCACTTTATCCTGCGCCCCGCAGGCAATTGCCGCAGCGCACAACAGCAAGAAAGCCAAAATTCGCAATATGTGAATTCTCAAGCAACACCTCCAATCAGAATTTCAGTTCATTGGCGCTCAACACGCGACGGCCTGCTGAGCTCCCCGGGCCTACTTCCGCGCGTAGCGCGTCTTGCACTGCGGACACTCCAGCACATGCATCTTCCCGCTCAGTGGAATAGTCGGAATGATAAAGAAGAACACCAGAAACCGCATTCCGGTCTTTTGAATAAAGTGGGCCAGGGTCCCGCAAGTTCCACAGCGCATCATTTCTGCCGTAGCTTCCGACCCCCAGAAGAAGATCTTGGTTCCAATGATCAGCATAGCCGCGTCAGTTTACTACGCCGTCGCCGAACTTTCACGACGGGCTATCGCTCCCTCGCCATGCCACTTCCGGCCAAGCCCTTCCAGTTGAGCCAGCACCTTCTCAATATCTTTCATGCGGTCGGTAATCCCATAGGTCACCGCCGGAGGGATGGTCTGTTCATAGTGCCGGAAAACAAACCCCGCACCCTCTAGTGTCCGAAGACGCTCTGTCAGCACGCGCGAAGAGATGCCATCCACCTGCCGCCGCAGCACGCCAAAGCGCGCGGGGCCGTTGTGGCTCAGGGCCCACAGAATGTGCAGTGTCCAGGGCCGCGCCAATAATTCGAGCAGCCCACCCATGGCACAGGGGGACGGAGATTGAGAGCGTCTCTTAGGACTCATATAGATACCAAGTTACTATAAAGTGCCCACCATATAAAAGGACGGTAGTTATTTATTGTAACCAAAGGCAAGATCCGTCATCCAAGCTGGGTGCTCGATTGAAGTCCGCAGGGAAGGTCAGTTTTGCTTTAATCTAAAACCAAAAGGAGAAACACATGTCAGATCCAACCATTCAAGTTCTGCCCAAAGGTCCATACCTGGTTGCCGGGAAGGTCACTCTTCTCGACGCCAGCGGCAACAAGATTGAGGCGGGAGAAAAAATTGCTCTCTGCCGCTGCGGCGCTTCCACCAACAAGCCGTTCTGCGACGGAGCGCATACCAAGATCGGATTCGACGCGGCCGCTGCGGCCGTTCCCCAAAGCGCAGAATAGTTTTGCCCTGAGAAACCGCGAGGGGCGCGGTGTGCGCGCCCCTCCGATTAATACAGAATTGATTTAAAACGAAACCGAGTTATACGCCGACCGGTTGCTTCGTCTGCACTGGCACTGGAGTCAGCCAGCCGTGGCGATCGCTTTTTTCTCCGCGGACTACGGCGTAGAACTCTTTCTGAATTGCTTTGGTGATTGGGCCGATTCCGCCTTTGCCTACTTTGATCTTGTCGACGGTGCGAATCGGAGTGATCTCGGCCGCTGTGCCGGTGAAGAAAGCTTCATCTGCGATGTAGAGCATTTCGCGCGGGATCATCTGCTCGACGATGGGAATGCCAAGATCGCGCGCGATCTGCAGCGTTGAATCGCGCGTAATGCCGGGCAGCACGGAGTTGCCGAGCGGCGCGGTGATCAGTTTTTCGTGATGCACGATGAAGACGTTCTCGCCCGAGCCTTCGCTCACGTAGCCGTTCACGTCGAGCGCGATGCCCTCGGCGAAGCCGTTGACGATGGCTTCCATCTTGATGAGTTGCGAGTTCATGTAATTCGCGCCTGACTTCGCCATGGCCGGCAAGGTGTTCGGCGCGATGCGCGTCCAGGAGGAAACGCAGGCGTCGCAGCCATCGTTTTCTCCGCCCAGGTATTTTCCCCACGGATAATTAATGATGTAAACCTCGGTGGGCGAGTTGAAGGGATTCACTCCCGCCTCGCCATAGCCGCGGAGAATGATGGGGCGCACGTAGCAGGGCCAGACGCCGTTGCTGCCTACCACTTCGACCATCGCCTTCACCAGTTGATCGAGCGTGAAGTCGACTTCGATGCGATAGACCTTGGCGGAATTCAGCAGGCGCTCGATGTGCTCGTGCGCGCGAAAGATCGCGGGGCCGGAGGGCGGCGCGTAGCAGCGGATCCCTTCGAAGACCGAAGAGCCGTAGTGGACCACGTGCGACATCACGTGAATCGTCGCGTCATCCCAGGGGATGAGCTTGCCATTGTGCCAGATGCTTTCCGACTTCTGAATCGCCATGCGGACTCCCTTCAGCTGCGAGAAAACCCAACCTGCGTTACAAAACATTATAGCTGAGAGTCTGAATTCGAGACCGCTTGCGCTGGACATAAAATGCGACCACGGGGGCTGAAGCCTGCATCTTCTGTGACGCTCGACGCGGCGCAGCACGCATTCATCTCACGTCACCAGATGGTCTCCACAGCTTTGGACCTGCGGATGCGCGTGTCCGCCGTCACTAGCGGCATGCCCTCGACCATTGCTGTCGCGGCAATCAATCGGTCTGACGGGTCTTTGGGAAAGTCTTTAGGCAGGCGCACGGCGAGGGCTGCGATCTCGGGCGTCGCGGGCCTCAGAATGACGCGTGCTACGGTTTCGCGCACAAACGATTCCACGCTTCCCACGACCGCGATTCGGCCACTCTGCGCCAGCCACGCGATCTCCCACAGTGTGATGGTCGCCACCGCAATGCCGTTGTCCTGCCGGGCCTTGCGAATGACCTCATGCGCTCTCTTCGAGAGCCGCTTGTCGTCGCTCGCCATCCAGAGAAGGACGTGAGTATCGAGCAGAATCACCTGCGCTCCCTCACTTGCACTCCCAATCCTCAGGCGGAGTGATTGGACCCACTATATCTCCGAGGATCTTCACCTTCCCCGCCATGTAGTTGAAGATGTCGTCACCCCGTTCCTCGGCGGGGACGAGCTTGACCACGGGCTTGCCGTGTTTGGTGACCAGGATGGGTTCTCCGCTCTTCGACACCTGATCCATGATCGCCAGGCACTTCGCCTTGAACTGACCTGCGGCTATCTGTTTCATTGTATGGTCATATTATTATGACTATAGGAAGAATGCAATCGATTTCCTCATCATCATCCTGCCGAGCGCGGGCGGGCCGCGGTGCGGATGGCGGGCGCGGGCTTGGCTGCGGCTGGTGGTTTCGGGACCGCGACATTGGTGGTGGCCGCTGGAACGGGGGGCTTGGGCTTGGGGATGACGATTGGCTTGGGGCGCGGGATTCGCGCTAGTACGCCGGCCTGGTGGAGTGCGGGCAACGGGGGCTTCTCTACGGCTGGAGCGTCAGGGTACTCGGGGACTTCGTGAATCATTTGGCTCTCATAGATGGGGAAATGGACGCGCGGGGAATTTTTTACGGCTATGTGGAGAGCGCGCAGGATTAGCTGGGCGCGTTTGAAGTCGATGGTGTTGCGAATGAGGGCGTTAATGATCTCCATGAGCGAGGCCTGGATGCCTTCCTCGTCCTCGATCAGGGCCATGGGATGGAGGCGAGATTTTGGTGGCGTGCGGACTCCGCGGATCATGCGTTGATGGAAGTAGCAGAAGACTTCGCCGCGGAGGGACGGGGAGCCGCAACGGACTCCGTTGACCTTGATGTGGGTGCAGACGCGGGTGTTCTTGTTTAGGGACATAGGGTTGACACCTTTCGAATCCGGATTGGAGAAAATTTCGGATCTAGCTTGTAAGTTATTGATTTGGGGTGGGTTGGAGGCGAGGGGATCGGGGCTATCCGCGTAAAATCTTGATAACCAAGGGTTTGCATGGAAAATATTCAAAAGATGAGACTTAGCTATAGCTTGCAGGGCTGGGGCCAGGGTGGATATGTATTCCTGGAGATTTTGCCTTTTTGGGAGCATACAGCTTATAGTTTACAGGGGGTGTCAAGGTTGGATGTCACAATGGGGCTGTGGAAAAGCTGGCAGGGGCAACAGTAAGCGAAAACGACTTACTTGATAGGCGACGACAGAGCTGTCATTTAGGGAGGTCCGCGGTTTGGGCTCGCCCTGGGCTAGTGAAAAATTTACGCACGTTCTCCCGCGCCACTTGGCGCATCCGTTCCAGGGTTTTCTGCCCGGCCTTGCTCTTCTTCCGCGCGAAAAGAATCTTGCGGACGTGCGGAGACACGTGCTTGTCAAGCTCGACAAAATCGGTAGGAGAAATTGCGCCATTGCGGGCACGGAACGAGATAAGCGACGCCTCCAAGCCGGTGATCCTCTTGGGGCGCTTTTCAGTTTGGCGCTTCGTGGATTTCTTAGAAGCCATGTGCTCCCCTAAGGGTTAGATTTTGTCCAGGCGAATAGGATGCTGTCCGACCAAGTAAGGGTGACCTGCGTTACCTCCGTCACCTCTGCCATCCGCGGTCCATTCTTCACAATACTCTACCGCTGCACTGAGCACAACGGCATCAGCTCCAGCGGGGAGGATGATTTCCTTGGCACCTCCACTTCGGGCATCCTTCCAGAGCGCGATGCAGCCCGATGGAGCTGAGGCTCCGGATGAGGGCCTGCTCAGGTTGGCCATGCCTGCGCTAGTGAGCGTCAGTACCGAGCATCCAGGATCGTCGGCGAATGTGGTCGCATATCTGCCGGGCCAACGGCTTGAGAGCTGCGGGCCGTCCATCAGCAAACATATCAGGAGGTTCGGGCCTACAGAGTGAACCAGGTCTCCCAGTGGATCAGGCCGAGCTAGATCTTCGCAGATGAGGACACAGACCGTGAGCCAAGGCTTCAGCGTAACTAACATTAGGCAACGATCCTTGACATCGATGTGTTCCCACCAATTGGCCTGCGGATTTAGGATAGAACCGATTCCGTATTGCATGATCTGGTTTTTATCCAGCTTCCACCGGTGGTGTTTTTCCTGCTTAAGCGTGGCGCAGTATTCTCCACCCGGCAGCATCACGTCGAACCGTATATAGTTTTCGCCGCTTGTGCCTTCCTGTGCAGGTTGTCCAACGCCGGCAATCAAGAAACGGTCCTCCCGTACAACCGCTTTGCTGATTTGTTCGACGGACCTTGGCGTGAGCCCCAATTCAGGGATGACTACTCCGTCGATTCGTCCTACGGTTTTTTCGGCGGCGCCGACCAGCTTTCGTATGACATCGGAGCGCAGTGGCCCTACAGGGTCGAAGGTAAACATTCCATACGCCCCTCGCTCGACGTCGTCTGTCATCCTGTGCCTCTCGGTGGCCCGAAATTGCTTGGGAATAATACGATTCGGCCACGGGACGAGCAGAAGATTCAATGCATGGTCGCTAGTCTCAGCGCAGAAGCTGTACCACTGAGGACTGATTTCAGTAGTCGCAACTAGGGCTAGGAAATGCGAGAACGATCGAATCGTCAAGCCAGTTTGCGCGGTATGGCACTTTGGCAAGACTCGCGCCTTGGAAGGGTGAATCCTCTTGCAGAGAGTCGAGCCGTTTTCCATCGGGAACAATTGGGACTCAGAAATTCTGGTGAATTCGTCGTCGTCGGTACTCGTGAGTGAAATCCCAAGGCCGGCGCACGCCTCGTCTGCTGCTGCGAGGATGTTAAGCAGTGCGGCCAGGACTTGTTTGCGCCTTCCTAAGGCGGTGAGTGGGAGGGCTCGATTTGACCTAACTATTTCCAGCCATTTGCGAACCACTGGAGGCGGAAGTTTACTCTTTCCAGCGGCGGCTCGCCATTTTCTGCCGATTGCTTCAAGTGCTTCTTCTCTGTCCTCTTGGGCATGCTTGAAATCCAGACGCGGCTTGCCGGTGCCAACTAGCGCGGTGTAGGCTGAAGACCTTTGTAGTGCGGTAGCGACGAAGCAGAATGCGTCGGGCGGCCACGAGATTGTCCACATTGAGATGTCAGAGCTTTGGAACAGGTACTCAAAAACCGATCCCAATGTCTCAGCGGTCGGCGGGTTTTGGGTCATTCGTCTTTCTTCTCCGATCAAAACGAGGGGGCCACGGCGTAGCCGTGGCCCCCTCACAGTCGGGTTCCTTTTTACTCTTGTGTGGGGGGAATGCCAAGCACTTTCGTGGCGTCGGGCGGCAGGGAATGGGGACGGGTCCCGATCTGCTGCTGGCGGACAGCAGGTTCCTCACCGGGCTTCCAGCCCGGTTCGGAATGACAGAACGTTTTTGGGGCGGTCTGCTTACGCGGCGCTGAAGCGACCGCTCTTCCACGGTTGCGCCGGCTTTGCGGCACCCTTCGGCTTCGCTCAGGGCGGGCTTGAATTCGTGCCCTTCCCGTGCCTGCCTCCAAAACCGCTGCGGCCCGATACGGCTGGGCCGCATGGACGGGCGGCGGCGCCCGTCCCCACACGAGTGTTCTGACGGCGGTCCGCTACGCTGGCAGTGGGCGGGGCACCGGGGCGTGAGCTTGGTGGGTGCGTTCGATAATTGGCACCAGGCGTTCCGGCAGTTCGCTCTTCATCACGTATTCGTCGACCAACCAGAGAATTCGTTCAGGCACCTCGGAGTAGGCTGAAAGCAGGATGATGGGCAGGTTGGGAAAGCGCCGCTTGATGTTGCAGGCGACGGCTTCGGCGTCCATGCCTTCGAGTTTGTACTCGAGTAGAACGGCGGATACAGATGCTTCCTCTAACATCTTCATCGCGGCGTAGCCGCTGGACGCGATCTTGACGGAATAACCGTGAGATTCCAGAGTCGCTTTGCGAAGCTCCAGGGCTTGTGGAAGGTCGTCGATGTACAGCAGCGTGGGGGATGCCATGGCGGTACCTCCTCATGGACGGTTGCAAACTGGGTTTGGCTTGCCGTTGCCCGACGTGCATGGCACGCGGGACACGACACATCCCGCCACAACGTGGTGACGCGTGCGAATGGAAGCAGCCTTTAGCTAAGGGGCAACCATTGATCAATCAAGTTAAGCAACGCGCGGGCATCCGTCTGTTCAAAATTGATCACTTTTCGCGAGATGTTTTAGAACTGGAAGATTGGATCGGCAGACGAGTCGTGGCGGCCCAGGGACGTTAGTAAATAGGAGAGACGGGGGTTTGGATTGGTTGTGGGGTTAGGCTGGCTTTTACTGTGGTGGTGGAGAGTTCGTCGCCGCGGAAGTATTTGGGTTTTTCTTTTGAGCCTTCTTTCGAGGCGGCGGCTTTCATTTCTGGCATGGCTTCGTAGGGCTTGCTGTAGTCGTTGGCGGCGTTCCAGAACAAGAATCCTATGCCGCCTTTTTCTTTGGCGGTGGCTACCTGGACCTTTATGTATTCGGGCGAGTAGGTTTTGGTGCGCCAGTGGAAGGCTTGCAGCCAGGGGCGGATTACTACGCCTGAGCCTTTTGTGATGAGTTCGAAGCGCTCCATGGATTCGCCGATGAAGTGCTCGGGGGCGTCGCCGGGGTGTTCGATGTTATCCATGCCGAAGAAGTGCGAGGGGTAGATCATGGGCGAGAGCACGTCGCAATATTTCGCCATGCCTACGATGTCTTGGCCGGTGTGGGAGAGATCTGCCTGGCGCTGCCACGCCATTACTCCGAAGACGTCGAGCGAGAGGAGGACGCCGGTGGGGTGGAGTTCGGCGTAGGCTTTTTTCAGGAAGGCGGTGATTACGTCGGAGCGCTGGATGGTTCGGGCTTCGGCTTCCGGCTTTCGGCTTCCGGGTTCGTTGGTCGCGGTTTGGTAGGCGAAGGTGGCGTCTTTTTGGTCGCCTTCGGCGGGGAAGCGGACGTAGTCGAATTGAATTTCGTCGGCGCCGGATTGGGCTACGAATTTGGCTAGCGCGATGTTGTAGTCCTGAACTGTGGGGTTGGAGGAGTCGGTCCAGACGAGCTTGCCGTTTTCGCGCCAGGGCTGGCCGGTTTTCTTTGAGTGGACGGCTAACTCGGGATGTGCGACTACCATGCGCTCGTCGCGGAAGATGGCGATGCGGGCGATGGCGTGCATGTTTTCAGAATGCAGAAAGTGGACGAACTTGGGCAGATCGTGAATGTAGACCTGATGCTTGCCGAGCAGCGGATGCTCGAAGGGGATGGTTACGCTGCCGTCGCTGTCTTTGATATCGAAGACTACGGCGTTGCCTCCGACTTCGCGCCAGTGGCGGATGATCCGGATGCCGTGGTCGCTGGCGGCCATGATTCCGGTGAGATAGATGGCACGGACTTCGAAGTCTTTGGGGACGGGGATGGTCTTTTCTTGTATCGGCTCGGGCAGGATTCCGGGGATGGTGATTTGCTCGCCGGCTTTCAGAATGTTGGCGGAATGATTGCCGTTGGTTTGGCGGATGGCTTCGGCTAGTTCGGTCGACGTCAGATAAGTTGTGCGCTTTAAATATTGGCGGGCGATGGTGGGGATGGCTTCTCCGCGCCTGGCGGCGTAGGTCTCGGTTGCCGCGAGGGTTGGCGAAGAAATGTTTGCCGGCTTTAACGTTGGAGGCACGGTGGCTTTGACTAGTTGCGGCGCGGCGGGCGCTGGTTGCGCGGTTTGGGCTTGAGCGGCGAAGGCTGAAGAGAGGCGCGGATTCAGGCGCATGGCGGCTGCGGCGAATAATAAGGACGAGAGTGCGGTGATGGTTAGAACCGATTGGCGGCGCAAGGTTCCTCCAGAAAACTTTCTTTCTGGAATTTATCTTGTGCCGATTAACGCGACTAGTTACCGCTGGACATCCCCCTTTAGATTTCCGATGCTTCTGGCGAAGATCAAAATCTTTAACACAGAGGGCACAGGGGGTCACAGGGTAGAGCTCACACCTTTCACCACGTAGGGCACCCTTCGACTGCGCTCAGAGCAGGCTCGGTTTCACGGGGTAAACCCTTACGCCGGAATTGGTGTTTCCTTTCCTGCGCAAAGTATTTCTCTTCGTCCCTCTTACCTTTCCACCGAAGTTGGTCTAAGATGCTCGGCGGCTGTCTAAATCCAGCCAGATACGGGGTTTCCGGCGGGAGCAGTAATCCTCAGGCCTTGGCCAGTCGCTTGCTTTAGTACAGGCAACCCCGGACTTGCATGGGGTCAGGCAGGCGAACTGGTTTCGAGTGACAGAAATTGTCAACGTTGAAACGGGGAGTCGAAAGGCCTGAGAGTCCGGGAAACGCAGGGACAAAGGCCGAAGATACGGCCTGAAAAGACAGGACAGACGCCACTTTTATGAGAACGAATCTTGCTACAGTGCTCGATCCGAACCGCCGCAGCGCCGATGCTGGAGAGTTTGAATCCGCATTGCGCCGCCGCATTGTGGGCCAGGACCAGGCCGTGGAAAAGGTCGCCGAGATTTATCAGATGTTTCTGGCGGGCTTGAATGCGCCGGGGCGTCCGGTGGGAAATTTACTTTTTCTGGGGCCGACCGGGTCGGGTAAGACTCGCGTGGTGGAAGCGATGGCGGAGTCTTTGTTCGGAGATTCGCATGCCTGCATCAAGATTGATTGCGCTGAGTTTCAGCACTCGCATGAGATTGCGAAGCTGATTGGATCGCCTCCGGGATATTTGGGACATCGGGAGACGCATCCGCTGCTTACGCAGGAAGCGTTGAATCAGTGGTTCACGGAAAAACTGAAGCTTTCGATTCTGTTGTTCGACGAGATTGAGAAGGCCAGCGATTCGTTGTGGCAACTGCTGCTTGGCATTCTGGATAAGGCTACGCTGACGCTGGGCGACAATCGCCGCGTGGATCTTTCGCAATGCATCATCATTCTGACTTCGAACCTGGGCGCCAGCGAGATGACGGATCTGGTCGACGGCGGATTTGGGTTTGCGCCGAAGGCTGTGGAAGTCGACAACAACTTCGACGAGAAGATTCAGCGGACGGCGGTTGAGGCGGCGCGGCGGAAATTTACGCCGGAGTTCATGAACCGCATTGATAAGACTGTGGTGTTCAAGACTTTGCGCGACGAGCATCTGGCACAGATTCTGGAGATCGAACTGGGGATGGTGCAGCAGCGCGTGCTGATGGCTTCGGGCACGAACCAGTTTGTGTTCAATTGCACGGCCGACGCGAAGACGTTCCTGTTGAAAGAAGGAACCGATCCGCGGTACGGGGCGCGGCATTTGAAGCGCGCGATTGAGCGGCATTTGGTTTTCCCGCTGGCGAATCTGGTGGCTACTGCGCAGGTGAAGCTTGGTGACTTCGTCCGCGTAGATATGGCTTCGGAGAATCAGATGATCTTCGTGAAGGAAGCGGAGAACACGATGGCTCCGGTGCTGCTGGAGCGCTACGGAGCTGCCGCGGCTAACATGCCTGCTGCGCGCGCCGCGCGCACGGCGGTGAATGGCCGTCGCGATGTGGGCGCAAGCCCGATCGCGGAAAGCAAATAAATTTAGTAAAAAGTTTACCTGTAGGTAAAATCCTCGCCTGACCCGCATCTCGCGAGATTCATGTGGCGCCGGAAAAATCCCGGCGCCTTTTTTATTGTCCGGCTAGGTTGCAAAATCCTTCATCTTGACGGCGCTTGCTGCAGAGTGCAATGCTCGTGATCGTCGGTTTACCTTGGGCCCCATGTTCCCTGCGCTCCCCCGCAGCGGTTGTCGATATTTCCAACCACGGAGAGAATGAAATGAAGTCCATGAAGTTTTTCCATCAGCTCGCCGTGACCGCGGCCATCACCTTCAGCCTGGCGCTGTGCGCTCGAGCGCAGACTTTTACGAATCTCGCGGCCTTCAATGGCGGGAACGGTGAATATCCAAACTACGGGTCCATGGTTCAGGCCACAAACGGCGATTACTACGGGACGGCTGATCGAGGCGGAGAGTATGGCGGCGGCGTTGTTTTTGGAGTGACGCCGGCCGGTAAACTGAGCGCGCTCTACAGCTTTTGCGCCCAAACCCATTGCTCCGATGGGAACCACCCTTGGGGCGTAGTGCTGGGCAGCGACGGAAATTTCTACGGCGTAGCGAATCAGGGTGGAAACCACATCGGTTCTGGCACAATCTTCAGAGTGACCATCGGGGGCAAATTCACCACGCTCCATACCTTTTGCGCGGCCGGTGTCGACTGCACGGACGGCGAATTTCCGGTCGGTCTGGTGCAGGGGAGCGACGGAAATTTCTATGGAGCGGCAAGTATCGGCGGCGGGACCCACAACGGCGGCGATGGCGGCACCATCTTCGAAATCAGCCCGTCGGGCGAATTCAGGAAACTCTACACATTCTGTTCGAGGAGCAACTGTAGCGACGGATCCTACCCCGAGTCGGGACCGATGCAAGCGAACAATGGGGATCTATATGGGACGACGTACGATGGCGGATCCCAGGGCTATGGCGTGGTGTACGAGATCACGACGTCCGGAACTTTCAAGGTGCTCTACAACTTCTGCTCGCAGGCTGACTGCGCGGACGGCGCGGGCCCCTTCGGCGGATTGATCCACGACCCGGATGGGAACCTTTACGGGACCACACTGAACGGCGGAGCCAACGGGTATGGTACGGTTTTCGAGATTACAATCACCGGAGAATTTATTGTGCTGCACAGCTTCGACAACACGGACGGAGCACACCCCGCGGCTGCGCTGGTCCAAGCCAACGATGGCAACTTCTACGGGGTTACAAGTAACGGCGGGGGCAGCAACGACGCCGGAACAATTTTTGAGATCACGACGGGCGGCGTATTCAGTTCGCTCTACAGTCTTTGCCTTCCTTCAGCCTGCAACGGATATTACCCCTCGTCTGTATTGATGCAGGCTACCGACGGTACGTTCCTCGGGACAACCTACAATGGCGGCTCTGATGGCGACGGCGAAGTCTTCAGCTATTCGAAAGGGCTCGGGCCGCTGGTCAAAACTGTGCCCGTCGCGGGCGCGGCTGGGCAGAGCGTCATCATCCTCGGCAACAATCTGACTGGATCGAGCAGCGTCACGTTTAACGGCACTGCGGCGGAGTTTACTGTTGTCTCCGACACTTACATCACGGCGACCGTGCCTCCGGGCGCGACTACGGGAACTGTCTCGGTGACTACACCTACTGGTGTGCTTAAGAGCAATCCGGCATTTCAGGTTTTGCCTTAGTCGGTTGTTCGCGGCGGAGCGAATAAGTTTCTGAAGGTAAAACCCTCGCCTGACCCGCATCTCGCGAGATTTAAGTGGCGCCGGAAAAACCCCGGCGCCTTTTTTTTGTTTTTGGCGGCTTGACGCGATGTTGGGCGGGAACCCATAAAAATAAATGGCGATGTTGCATTTTGGAACAGCGGTCGCTGGCGGCCAATCATTCCCCTCACGGTGTGAGCTAAGTCACTGACGCGACTTGCTTATTGGTATTTGATTAGTGCGGCTTCCTCTCTTTGAAGAGCAGTTGCCAGCGGTTGGAACGCGACTTTCTACGGGGGGTGGCGAGAATTCCATTGACACGATGCGGTTGGGGGGAATAGCTTCAGGTTCGTCTGTTTTTCTCGCGTCCGAAACGTAGTTCCCCCAATCGAGACGCGACTCCCCTCGGCAAACCACTCGAATTGACGGAAACCTATTTCCGCCGGGCCAAGTTTAAAAATTCTGGAGGCTCGTGATGAAACGCATCCGTGTGGCGTTTTTGGTTCTGTTCGCATGCTTCGCGTCCGCAGCATTCTGCCAACAGCCTGCGGTCAATCCCCTCAACAACTGGAGCGAGTTCCACCAGAGCGACATGCAGCGCTATAACCCGTATGAGGATACGCTTGGCGTCAGCAATGTTGCGGACCTGAAACTGAAGTGGGGCTACCCCATGGGCACCGACGAGCCGTCATCGCCTGTGGTGGCCGGCGGCGTGGTTTACGTCCAGACGTTGGCGGGGCTCTGCGAAGCCTGCGGTATTGTCTTCGCGGTGAAAGACGGCTCCTTGCTGTGGAGCTACAACGAGGGTCTCGGCGGCGGCTCGGACTCTACGCCCGCCGTGGCTGACGGAGTGCTGTATTTCGGCAACTATTCGGGTTTCGTCCAGGCAATGGATGCCAGCACCGGCGCATTTTTGTGGATCAGCGAGCCCATCGGCGACTATATCGATTCCTCGCCTGCGGTGGCGCTTGGCATGGTTTTTGTGGGCTCGGCTTTTGACGGCAATACCATCGGGACCGTCACTGCTCTCTCAACCATCGACGGGACAGTGGTGTGGTCGTTCTCAACCGGGGCTGAGGTGGCGTCTTCGCCCGCTGTGGTGGGGAACGTGGTTTACGTGGGCTCGGAGGACAACAACGTCTACGCGCTGAAAGCCCGCACCGGGGCCAAGCTGTGGAGCTACACCACCGGCGGCTATGTGAATTCGTCGCCCGCCGTGGCGAACGGGGTGGTGTATGTGGGTTCATGGGACAACAATTTCTATGCGCTGAACGCCACTACGGGCGCCAAGCTGTGGAGCTACACCACGGGCGGCGCTGTGCAGTCCTCACCCGCCGTGGCCAATGGCGTGGTTTATGTCGGGTCCGACGACAATTACTTGTATGCCCTGAACGCCACGACCGGCGCGCTGCTATGGAGCTACAACACCGGCGGCACTGTGTCCTCCCCGGCTGTGGCCAACGGGGTGGTTTATGTCGGCGCGGTGGCACCGAGGGTTGGCTACGGCAACAACCTTTATGCGCTGAACGCCAGCACCGGCGCGCTGCTGTGGAGCTACGTCCCCGATATACCGGCGGCGAACACTTCCGCGTACTCGCCGAGCGTGGCGGATGGGCAAGTTTATTTCGGGTCCAATTACGGAAACAGCGTGGTCGCCTTCGGCCTGAAGTGAGAGATAGCTGGCAGTGAAAATGGAGAGGCATTTGCGGCGTTGAATTTTTCGAATGGAGGCTCATCATGAAACAAATCCGTTTCGCGTTTTTGATTGCGTGTGCATGCTGCGTACCCGCGGCGTGGGGTCAGGAGTCTGCGGCCAACTCCCTCAACAACTGGAGCGAGTACCACCGGACCGACATGGTCCGCTATAACCCGTATGAGGACGTGCTCAACATCCACAATGTTGGGAACCTCGAGTTGAAATGGAGCTACAGCGTTGACACCTATGGATGTTCCGGAACCGCTGTTGCGAATGGGATGGTTTACGCCGGGTTTGGCAACGGCCAAGAGATCGCGTTCAATGCCAACACTGGCGCCAAGCTGTGGAGCTACACCACCGGCAACAGTATTTACTCCTTCTCTGCGGTGGCGAATGGGGCGGTGTACTTCGGCTCCAATGACAACAACGTGTATGCGCTGAATGCCAAGACCGGCGCCAAGCTGTGGAGCTACGCCACTGGCGGCGGGGTGAGTTCCGGGCCTGCCGTAGTGGACGGTGTGGTGTATATCGGCTCAGGGGACAACAATGTGTATGCGCTGAACGCGAGCACCGGAGCCAAGCTCTGGAGCTACACGACCGGCGGCGGTGTTCTTTCCTCACCTGCTGTGGTGGACGGAGTGGTGTATGTGGGCTCGTACGACAACAACGTGTACGCGCTGAACGCGAGCACCGGCGCCAAGATCTGGAGCTACACCACCGGCGACTTTGTGTTTTCCTCGCCCGCCGTAGTGGATGGGGTGGTTTATGTCGGCTCAGAGGACAACACCTTTTACGCGTTGCAAGCCAGCACTGGCGCACTGCTCTGGAGCTATACCACCGGCGACTATCTGAGATCCTCTCCCGCGGTGCTGCATGGGGTGGTTTATTTCACCTCGTGGGACCTCAACGCATATGCGCTGAACGCCAGCACCGGCGACTTGGTGTGGAGCTACTATATCGGAGCCACCGGAGGCTCGGGACCAGCCCTGGCGAATGGCGTGGTCTATATCACGGCGAACAACGGCGTGACGACCGCGCTAAACATGAGCACCGGCGCCAAGCTGTGGAGCTATCAGAGCAGTCTGCCATTCCTGCCCGCCGTGGCGAATGGAATGGTTTATATCGGGGACAACGAATCGGGCAATATTTACGCCTTCGGCCTGAAGTAGGGTCGCGAGATTTATGTGGCTCCGGAGAAATCCCGGCGCTTTTTTTCTTTGCAATTTCAGAAGCGGTAGACGAATGAGGCGATCAGGCGGAGATTGTTCTGGCCCTCGGTGGCGCCGGTTGAATTCACGAAGGTTGTGCGGAGGTAGTCAACGGCGGCGCGCGCGGCAAACGGCCCGGTGATGGAGCGCTCGACTCCGGCGCCCAGGGCGAACGAAGGCCGATCCTCCCATCCCGCATAGTAGGTGGTCGCAGTGATGGGAACGGCCCCGTGAATCCAGGCAGCGCCGACCAGGGCGTGCGCGAAGATCTCAGTCTTTCTTCGTCCCAGTGGATAGAACACAGGCCCGACCATGGCGGTGTAGATCTTGTCGCTTTGGCCGGTTCGGAGAACATCTCCGGCGCGGGCGAAAGTGAAGTCAAGCGTCGCTCCCCAATGCGGCGTGAATTGTGAAATGACATTCGCGGTGAATCCGTTGAGTGCCACGCGCTGCGAGTTGGGTGCGGCCAGGCTGATGTAGGCGTAACCGGCGCTGGCCTCGAGCGCAGCTGGGGCGGTCACGGCGCCCGCCGGCCCGTTGCTCGCTTGGCCGAAGAGCGGAGCGCCAAGAAAGAATACCCACAAGAGAGTCTTTGTAATTCTGTTCGTTTCCACGATAGCTATTGGACCCTTTGCTCGACGCCCTTCCGCGAGCGGCGTCTCCTAGTATCTCATCCTCTGATGTTCTGTCAGCTGCTCAAAAGGACATCCCCTCTCGTTTCGCTTCTCGCGAGGGTTGTAGGGCGCCAGAAAAATGGCGGCTTTTTTGTTTTGCCGCTGTCTTCTTTCTGACTTCATTGACTTCGCGGTTTCGCGGAACGTAGGATTCTCACTTGGCGATTCGACCAAACCATTTCCTTATAGCATCGTCTAACGTTCGGAGTTTCGGAGGATCCACCACTCATGCCGCATTCATTTTGCCGTCGCTGGGGAGTCGCTGCGCTTTTCACGTGTGTGTGCGTCGCACTCACCATAGCCGTGGAGGCGCAGAATTCTCCGGGCCCGCAGCCTGCGCCGATGCCGCCTCCGATTGTTGCGCCGGTGGACACGCCTTATCCGGGGACGATTTCGCTGGCTGTCGACGTCACCAATGTTACGGATCGCATCTTCAATGTGCATGAGACGATTCCGATCAAAGGGCGCGACGTTACGCTGCTCTATCCAGAGTGGCTGCCCGGAACGCACTCGCCCTCGAATCCGGTGAGCGAAATGGCTGGCCTTGTGATCACGGCCAATGGCAAACGCATTCCGTGGATGCGTGATCGCGTGAACATGTATGCATTCCATGTGGAGACGCCGCAGGATGCAAAGGCGCTGGAGGTGAATTTCCAGTTTGTGGCGCCGCAGGATCCAAAACGCGGGCGGATTTCTTCGAAGTTTGCCGATGTTACGTGGAACAGTGTGCTGCTGTATCCGGCGGGATATTTTTCGCGGGACATTAAGTTTGAAACTGAACTGCGCTTGCCGGAGGGATGGCAGTTTGCCTGTTCGCTTGAGGTGAAGTCGCAGAAGGGCAACTTGGTTCACTTCAAGGAGACGACGCTGAACACGTTGATCGACTCTCCGCTGTATGCGGGCATTTACTTCAAGCGCGTGGATCTGTCTAGCGGGACGGATAATTCGGTGTATTTGGATGTGTTCGCCGACAAGCCGGCTGATCTCGAAATTAGCGCGGATGAGCTGCAGTATCACAAAAACCTGGTGATCGAGGCGCAGAAACTTTTCAATTCGCATCACTATGGACGCTACGATTTTCTTTTCTCGGTGAGCGACGTCGTCAGCGGCAAAGGGCTTGAGCACCATCAGTCGAGCGAGGACGGTTCGCGCGCCAATTACTTTACGGATTGGGGCGCGGGCGTAGGCGGGCGGGCTCTGCTGCCGCACGAATACACGCATTCGTGGAACGGAAAGTTTCGGCGGCCGGCTGACCTGTGGACGGCTAACTTCAATGTGCCGATGCAGAACGATCTGCTGTGGGTTTATGAAGGCCTGACGGATTATTACGGCAACGTGCTCACGGCGCGATCGGGAATGAGAACTGCTGAGGAGGGTCGCGATGTATTCGCGCAAATAGCGGCGAACTTCGAAATCAGCCCGGGACGCACGTGGCGCTCTCTGGTCGACACCACCAACGGGCCGATTATTACGGCTCATGGTGCTACGCCCGCGACCTGGATGAGTTGGGAGCGTTCGTTCGACTATTATCCGGAGTCAGATCTCGTGTGGCTCGATGCTGACACGAAGATTCGCGAGCTGAGCGACGGAAAAAAGTCACTCGACGATTTCGCGAAGCTTTTTTTCGGAATAGATAACGGAAGCTACGTGACCGTTACTTATACGTTCGATGACCTGGTGAAGGCGTTGAACACCGTGCAGCCCTACGACTGGGCGGGATTTTTTCGCGCACGAGTTTACGAGGTTAATGCGAATGTTCCGGAGAACGGATTTACGCAGGGTGGGTACCGACTGGTGTACAACGATGAGCAGCCGGGGTGGATGAAAAAGGAAGAGAGCGTTCGCGGGGCGACCTTCGCGACCTCGCTCGGCTTCTCAGTAAGATCAGAGATGGGCGGTATGCCAGGCGGCGGACTGGAGGGCGTTGTGTGGGACGGCCTTGCTTTCAAGGCGGGCATTACGCCGGACATGCAGCTGCAAGCGGTGAACGATCAGAAATACACGCCGGCGGCATTGCGTGAAGCCATTCTCGCCGCGGAGAAGAGTAAGGATCCGATCAAGCTCTTGCTCAAGCGTGGCGACGAGTTCGTCACAGTCTCTTTGCATTACCACGGCGGAATGCGCTACCCGCACCTCGAGAGAGTGGAGAGCACGCCGAACGGGCTGGATGCGATACTCGCGCCGGCGAAGTAGAAGTCAGTCAGCGTTCCTCGGCAGCCTGCAGCTTGGTAAGGAAGCGAGCCAAACGCGCGATTATTGCGTCGCAAAGAACGCGACGCGTCGCGCGGCTCGCCCGGATCCTTCGGCGGGCAAAAGGCGCCCGCCTCTAGGATGACAATTGTTCAAAGGTGACAATCAAAATTCTTAAAGATCCAGAAACGCGGCGACTGAAGTCATATCGTCGTCGGCGCGAATGAGAAATCCATTGCGCCTGAAGATCAGTTGCATGGCGACGTTGTCCGTCAACATTTCCGCGGACAATTTACTTAGCTTTTCATCGCGCGCGATCTGCACAATACGGCGGAGCAGCTCGTTGCCGAGTCCGAGTTTCTGATAGCGATCGGCAACCAGCACGGCGACTTCCGCTTCATTCCCCGCGTGAAGCCGGTTCATGCGCCCGACCGCGATGATGCGGCGCTCTCCCGTGGCTGGGTCGGTGTATTCGGCAACCAGCGCGAGCTCGCGATCGTAATCTCCAAAACAAATGCGCAAGAGCCGTTCGTGCGATACCCGCCGGCTCAGGCTGAGAGAGGCGAAGAAGCGCAAGTAGACGCTCTGATCGGAGAGCGTCTCGTGAAACTTGACCAAGAGCGGTTCGTCCTCGGGGCGAATGGGACGGATGGTCACGTGCGTTCCATCTTTCATCGTCCAGGGCGCGACATATTGCAATGGGTAAGGACGAATCGCCGGCTTGGGCAACTGATCAAGAGTTACCGTAGGACCGTGCAACACGATTCTTGCATCGAGGGCCAGCATGCGTTCTGGCGAAGCCAGCAGGGGATTGATATCGATTTCTGAAATCCACGGTTGTTCGAGCACGAGCTGGCTGAAGCGGACTAACAGTCGCTCCAGTTCAGCCATGTTGACGGGCTTACGCCCGCGCACTCCTTTGAGCGCAGCGAAGATTTTTGTTTGCTCCATCATTCTTTGCGCGAGAGTTGTATTCAGCGGCGGAAGAGCCAGAGCGCGATCGCGATACACTTCGACGAGTTGGCCGCCTGAGCCAAACAAGATTACGGGTCCGAACTGAGGGTCGACGCTGCTACCGAGGATTAGTTCATAGCCATTCAACTTCACCATGGGTTGAACTGTGACGCCGGAGAAATGGTGGGCGCCGGCTTTTTCCGCAACGGAAGATTCGATCGCCCGATAGGCGGAGCGCACCGCGGCTTCATCCTGCAAGTTCAACTGAATTCCGCCAACATCCGTCTTGTGCGTGATGGTTTTGGAGAAGACCTTGAGCACGACGGGATAACCAATCTTTGAAGCGAGCGTGGCCGCTTCGTCTTCACTGGCTGCGACGCGCGTCTCGACCGTGGGGATGCCGTAGAGCGACAGCACCTGCTTCGATTCAGGCTCGGTGAGCAGAACGCGGCCGTGGCCCCGCGCGTTCTGAATGATTTGCTCGACCTGATTGCGGGCTGCGCTGGCTGTCTCAGATTGTTCCGTGAGCGCTGGCGTTTCGTAGAGTCCGCGCAGGTTGTAGGTGTAGCGCCACATGTAGGTGAAGGCGCGCGCCGCGGTATCGGGATAAGAAAAGGTGGGGATGCCCGCCGAATTCAACGCCGCTTCGCCGGCGGCGATGCTGGTCCCTCCCATCCAACTGGCGATCACGGGCTTGCCATATTGCTTGGCGTAAGGCTTGAGACGTTCTGCGATCTGCAAGGGGTCGGTCATTCCCTGCGGCGCAAGGATGACGAGCAAGCCATCGCTGTTCGGATCCTGCGATGCGACTTCGAGCGCGCGCGCATAGCGCTCGGAATCGGCGTCGCCGAGAATGTCGATGGGATTGTTGTGACTCCAGTGCGCGGGAAGAAATTCATTGAGGCGATTCAGGCTTTCCGGAGAAAGCTCAGCGAGTTCTCCTCCATTGGCTACCAGCGAGTCGGTGGCCAGCACGCCGGGGCCGCCTGCATTGGTCACGATGGTGAGCCGTGGACCCTTTGGGCGCGGTTGCCTGCCGAGAACTTCCGCCATATAGAAGAGATCCGCGATGTTGTGCACGCGCAAAACTCCGCAGCGGCGGAAGGCTGCACCGAGCACTTCGTCACTGCCTGTGAGCGAACCCGTGTGCGACGCCGCGGCGCGCGAAGCGGCTTCCGAGCGGCCGGCTTTAATTACGATGATCGGCTTGGAGAGCGCGACTTCGCGAGCGGCAGACAGGAACGATCGCGCATCTCCCACAGACTCCATGTAGAGCAAAATGCTTTTGGTATGGGGATCATCGCCGAAGTGGTAAATCAAATCGCCCCAGCTCACGTCGAGCATCGAGCCGGTTGAGACGATCGCACTGAAGCCGACTTTTTCGCGGTCGCTCCAGTCGAGAATTGCCGTGAGCAGCGCTCCGCTCTGGCTCAGGAACGCGACGCTGCCGGCCTGCGGCGCGTCTTTGGCGAAGGTGGCATTCATCCCGATGATCGGGTTCATGATGCCCAGGCAATTGGGGCCGATTAACCGCATCGAACTGCGGCGCAATTGCTGCTGAATCTGGCGTTCCAGCGCGACGCCTTGTTCACCACGTTCCTTGAAGCCAGCAGAAATCACCACTGCGGACTTAACGCCGGCGTCGACGCATTCTCCAATAAGCTGTGGGACGGTCTTCGCTGGTGTGGCTACGACAGCAAGATCGACAGGTTGTGGGATGTCGCGAATGCTTTTGAAAGCTTTGAGTCCCAACACTTCGGCGCGCTTTGCATTTACTGCATACACTTTGCCATGGAAGCTACCGCGCAGCAGATTCTCAAGAACGGTTCGGCCCACTGTACCGGGACGATCGGTCGCGCCGATGACGGCCACCGAGCCTGGACTAAACATTGCATCCAGTCCGTATTTTGTTGGGGAAGTTTGTTGCTCTTCGTGCGATGGCTGCCCTACAAGGCCAGCTTCGGTCGAACTCATAAAGCTCCTTCACGCTTCAACGTTGCCGGGAGACAAACATGGATAGCTTAAGGATAGACCAACCGCGAATGCGATCTTCAGCCAAATCGCAGGTAGTAGTTCTAATTCGGTTCAAATCAGAACGCATTCTGCACGACGATGAAGATGCTACTCCGGTGAGTACTGCAGCTGCAATTCGGCGTCGGAAGTGTTGGGAGCCGTGGTGAGTGCGCTAACCCCGTACTCGAATCCCTTCTCGAAGGCCTGCAGGTTGAGTTTGAGAAAGCTTGGCGGAACAGAATCTGCCACTGCTTTGCGGACCGCGTCGGCGTCGAGCAGACGGGTGACTGCAGTGAAGAAGCCCACCATCACCGAATTCAGCACCATGCGCTTGCCAAGTTCTTCGGCGATGCGGGTTGCGGGAATGCTGTAGATCTGGATTTCTTTGTGGATGTCGAGATCAGAAACTCGAACCAGATCTTGCTCGACGATCATGATGCCGCCGTCTTTCAACTCGGGACCGAAGCGGACGTAGGCTTCCTGCGACATTACGACGAGGATATCCGGCTGAGTAATGTAGGGATATAGGATCGGCGAATCGGAAAGGACGAGTTGTGCGCTGCAAGCGCCCCCGCGCGCTTCAGGGCCAAAGTTCTGCGTCATGGTGGCATAAGCGCCTTGATAAATTGAAGCTGCCTTGCCGAGAAGGATGGCCGAGAGAATTACTCCCTGGCCGCCGAAACCTGCAACACGAATCTCAGTTAGCTGCATACCATCTCCGGTTGATCGTTTTCGGTTCGATCGTGTTCCATTCGATCCTGTTCTCTTTGATCTTGTTCGACATATTCGTCGCCCAGCGCTTCCGCGTATTGTGCGCGCATCATGGTTCCGTAATCGGGTCGGTCGCGATCCACGAATTTGCCCACGATGATTTCGCCGGTCATGGTGAGGCCGGCTTCGCTGGTGGGCGATCCGTTGCGGACTTTACTCTTCTCTTTGTAGTACTTCATGGTGTCGAGGGCGTCGCCGAGCTTGTTGCGGCGCTGATACAGCGTGGGACAGGGCGAAATCACTTCAATGAAGGAGAAACCTTTTTTCTTAAACGCTTCGCTGATGGAGCGGGCGAGTTGGCGAACGTGGAAGGTGGTCCAACGCGCCACGTAGACAGCGCCCGCCGCTTCGACGAGATGCGGTAAGTTGAATGACGGCTCAAATGTGCCGTAGGGATTGGTCGAAGTAATCGAGTGACCGGGAGTGGTGGGCGCAGTCTGGCCGCCGGTCATGGCATAGATCAGATTGTTGACGCAGATAACTTTGAGATCGATGTTGCGGCGCGCAGCATGGATAAGATGATTGCCGCCGATGGCAGAGAGATCGCCGTCGCCCGAATAGACGACGACGTTCAGATTCGGATTCGCCAGTTTGAGACCGGTGGCAAATGGGATGGCGCGTCCGTGCGTGGTATGGAACGAATCCAGCTTGACATAACCCGCCACGCGGCCCGTGCAGCCGATGCCGGAGACTAGTGCGAGCGATCCTAAATCGATTTTCGAATCGATGAGAGCGCGCGCGAAAGAGTTCACGGTGGTGCCGATGCCGCAGCCGGGGCACCAGATGTGAGGCATGCGGTCGGTGCGCAGAATGGCATCGACTGGATTGCCGGCGTTCGTGATTTCGGTGACTAGACTATCCGACATTTGCTGGCCTCCACGATTACTTTGAGGATGTCTTCGGGTTTATGGACTCCGCCGCCGGCGTGCGATACGGCGAATGTTCTCGCCTGGCCGTCAGCAGCTCGCTGGACTTCATGCACCATCTGGCCGAGATTGAGTTCGGGGACGACGAATGCTTTTACTTTCGCCGCGAGATTGCGAATCTTTTTCTCCGGGAAGGGCCAGGCCGTGATCAGTCGCAGTTTTCCGACTCGCAGGCCCATCTCGCGAGCGGACTCGATCGCTCGTTGCGCCACGCGGGATGTGATTCCGTAGGAGACGACCACTACGTCGGCGCCCTCGAGTTGTTCTTCTTCAAACAAGCAGATGCGGTCTGCGGCGTTGCGAATCTTGCTTTGCAGGCGGCGAACCAACTTGTCCTGCACCGGCGGTGTCATGTTCGGGTAGCCGCGCTCGTCGTGCGTTAATCCCGTGACGTGAAAGTTGTAACCTTCGCCAGCGTGCGCCATTTCAGGCACTCCGTCGCCGTTGGTGCCGTACGGAAGATAATCTTCGACCGACTTGCGAGTGTGGCGGCGCGGAGTGATTTCGATTTCATCCGCCGGAGGAATCACTACCTTCTCGGTCATGTGGCCGACGACCTCGTCCATCATGAACATGACGGGTACGCGAAATTCTTCGGCCAGGTTGAAGGCGGTGATGGTGAGATCAAAACATTCCTGCGGAGAATTTGGGCAGAGCGCGATGATTTCATAGTCGCCGTGCGAACCCCAGCGTGCCTGCATCATGTCAGCCTGCGCGGGCAGCGTTGGCAGGCCGGTGGACGGGCCTCCGCGCTGCACATCGACGAACACGCACGGCGTTTCCGTCATGACGGCGTAGCCGATGTGTTCCATCATCAAAGAAAAGCCGGGGCCGGAGGTGACGGTAAACGCCTTCGCTCCGCCCCACACCGCGCCCTGTAATGTGATCGAAGCCGCGAGTTCGTCTTCCATCTGGATAAATGTTCCACCGACTTTGGGTACGCGAGCGGCGAAGCGCTCGACCACTTCGGTCGAAGGCGTGATGGGATATCCGGCGGCGAAACGTGCGCCGGCCGCCAGCGCGCCCTCACAGCAAGCGTGGTCGCCATCGATAAAGTGTGTGCCCGTGAGCACTCCGCGAGGGTCAGCCGTGCAACGATCGGCCTTCATTTGCCACCTCCCTCAGTGGGAGCCACTTTGGTGGCGTAGATGGCGAAGTCGGGGCAGTACATGCCGCACAGATCGCAGCCGCTGCAGTTTTCCGGATGCACGACATGCGGCGGATGGTAGCCCTTGGAATTGAAAGCGGATGAGAGTGCGAGCACGTGGGATGGGCAAAACTCCACGCAGAGGCCGCAGGCCTTGCAGTGCTCGACAACGATTGTTACACGTCCTTTTGCCATGAGAACTCCACGCTTACGCTGGTGAAACGCTCCACAAAACTGAGGTAATTATGCGTTGCGGCGGTAAAGTTGCCTGTGACGAACATCACCGATGTATGTGAAGGCGAACACATTGGGTCAGTTCATTGGCGTGGAGCTGAGGGTGCCGCGTCGAGATCAAAATCTCCCGACTTCGGCAAACTCAGCTCGGATCACCGGCGAGTGGGATCGCAGCGCCCTTTTAGTCCGCAGGCACGCCCGATTTCTCGACTTCGTACGCCGTCACAGGCACTTCTGTATCCCGCGCGTCGACTACCGCGATGGCAACTACGTTCACGATCTCCTCCACTTCAGCGCCGCGCGCGAGCAGATGTACTGGCCGGCTCATTCCCATAAGCATGGGGCCAAGTGTTTCGCAGCCGCCGATGGTTTTTAGCAGCTTGTAGCCAATGTTGGCGGAAGCAAGGTCAGGGAAGATCAGCACATTCGCGCCGCCCTTCAGCGCGCTGAACGGATATTCCTGCTCCAGCATTTCAGGAGAGCAGGCCGCGTCGGCCATGATCTCTCCATCCACAATCAGGGTGGGGTCAGCGATGTGCAACAATTCTGTTGCCCTTCGCATCTTGTCGCACGATGGGTGTTTGGCGCTCCCGAAGCTGGAGAAGGAAAGCATGGCAACTCTCGGCACCACGTTAAAACGCCGGGCCTCCTGAGCGGTGCATAGAGCGATTTCCACCAAGTCTTCAGCTGTGGGATCGACGTTGACGCTGGTGTCGGCCAGGAAGTATAGCTCTCCGGTGCGCGTCACCATGGGATAGCATCCGGCGACCTTGTGCAGGCCTTCGCGCACACGGACGATCTGCAGCGCAGGCCGAATGGTCTCTGGGAAATTCTGGGTTGCTCCGGCGACCAGAGCGTCAGCATCTCCCATATGCAGCATCATCGAAGCGAAAATGTTGCGGTCATTGATCAGCGTGCGCGCCTCGGAAAGGGTTACGCCGCGGCGCTGGCGCAGGCGGTAGAGTTCCTGGATATAGGATTCGCGAAGCGGGGATTCCGCTGGATCCACGATCTCCGCCGCTTTTAGATCCAACCCCAGTTCGGCAGTTTTGCTTCGAATGACTGCGGCGTTGCCCACCAGAATGGGCGTGGCAATCTTCTCGTCAAGAATTGAATGGCAGGCCCGCAGGATTTTCTCATTTTCTCCTTCGGGAAAAACCACGTGCTTGGGCTTGGCCTGAGCCTTCAGAATCATCATGCGCGAGATCGCGTGGGCTTTGCCCAGATGACGCTCGAGTTGCTCCCGATATTCCGCAATATCGATGGGCTCCTGGGCTACTCCGGTGTCCATGGCTGCCTGGGCCACGGCCGAAGACTCCCACACCAGCACGCGCGGGTCGAACGGTTTGGGGATCAGATAGTCGGGCCCGAACTCCAGTCGAGCCACGCCATAAGCGCGGCACACCGAGTCCGGCACATCTTCTTTGGCAAGGTTGGCCAAGGCGCGGGTTGCCGCCAGCTTCATCTCTTCATTGATCGTGGTAGCGCGTACGTCCAACGCCCCGCGAAAGATGAAAGGGAAGCCCAGCACATTGTTCACCATATTGGGATAGTCGGAGCGACCGGTGCACATAATCACGTCTTCGCGGCAGGCTTTCGCGTCTTCGTAACTGATTTCCGGATCAGGATTCGCCATCGCGATGACGATTGGACGAGGAGCCATGGAGCGCACCATGTCCTGCGAGACCACGCCGCCTACGGAAAGGCCAAGGAACATATCCGCGCCCGCCATTGCCTGCGCCAGCGTACGCAGCTTGGTATCTTGCGCCAGGCGATCCTTGTAGGGATTCATGCCCTCTGCGCGCCCTTTGTAAACCACTCCCTTGGTGTCGCACAGGATGATGTTCTCGCGCTTCATGCCCAGGCGAATATAATGCTCAGCGGTAGCTACAGCCGAAGCGCCGGCGCCGTTGATGACGAGACGAATTTTGCCGATATCTTTGCCCGCCACTTCCACGGCATTCAATAAGGCAGCACCGGAAATAATGGCGGTGCCGTGCTGGTCGTCGTGGAAGACTGGAATCTTCATCGTCTTCTTCAGTGTCTCTTCAATGTAGAAGCACTCCGGCGCTTTGATGTCTTCGAGGTTGATGCCGCCGAACGTGGGCTCCAGTAATTGGCAGACCTTGATAATGTCGTCCGGATTGTGTGAATTGATTTCAATGTCGAAAACATTCACATCGGCAAAGCGTTTGAACAAAACTGCCTTGCCTTCCATCACCGGCTTGCCGGCAAGCGCGCCAATGTCGCCCAATCCGAGAACGGCGGTACCGTTCGTAACGACCGCCACGAGATTGCCGCAGCCTGTGTACTTGTAGGCATCGCGCGGATTCTTTTCGATCTCCAGGCACGGAATTGCGACTCCGGGCGTGTACGCGAGGCTCAGATCGTGTTGCGTGCGGCAAGGTTTGGTGGGAGTGACTTCAATTTTTCCGGGGTGAGCGCCGAAATGGTAGTCGAGCACTTGTTGCCTGGTAACCGGCATACATCCTCCTCGTGGTTTCTAGTGGTTGATTTTTTTTTAATCCCCGCCCAGAATTCTTTGGGCTTGGAGGCTGGTGAGCACCACGTGCTCCACGCTCTTGACTGCTTTCATGTACTGCGCGCGCTCGAAGGCTGAAGGATCGGGACACCGGAGTTGGCTCATGCTGCCTTTCATCTGCTGCACTGATTCATACTCGTGTTTTTCCATCCATTCCAGCACGCCCTCTTCGATGTGCTCGAGATGACGGATGCCGTTGCGCAACAGCGTGGAGCAAAGCATGGTGACGTCAGCGCCGACCATCAGCAGCTTGATGACATCTTCAGGACCGTGCACACCGCTAGTTGCAGCCAGGTTGGCGCGGATGCGGCCGTAGAGAATGCCAATCCAGGTGAGCGGCAGGCGCAGCGCCTGTGGCGTGCTCAGCAACACATTGGGCTGGATTTCCAATTCGTCGAGGTTGATGTCTGGCTGGTAGAAGCGATTGAACAGCACCAGCGCATCCGCTCCGGCTTCGTCGAGCCGCTTCGCCATGTTGGCCAGGTTGCTGAAAAAGGGGCTGAGTTTTACCGCGACTGGAATTGTCACGACCGACTTTACGGCTTGGACAATGTCGAGATATTGCTGCTCGATGGCCTTCGAGCTGAGTTCGGGGTTAGTGGGAATTGTATAAATGTTGCATTCGAGTGCGTCGGCTCCAGCCTGCTCGATGAGCTTGGCATACTGCGTCCAGCCGCCGACTGTAGAGGCGTTGAGGCTGGCGATGATTGGTATCGACACCGCCCGCTTGGCCTTGTGAATGTGATTCAGATAACCCTCAGGCCCTAAGTTGAATTCAGCGGGCCGGGGAAAGAAACTCGTTGCCTCGGCGAAACTATCCGTTCCTTCGGTGAGATGGTGTTCAAGCTCGAAGCTTTCCTGCTCCAGCTGTTCCTGGAACAGCGAATACAACACCACGGCGGATGCGCCCGAATCCTCGAGACGGCGAATGCCGTCGATCTCCTGCGATAGCGGCGAGGCTGAAGCTACCAGCGGTGTGCGAAGTTTCAGGCCCAGATAAGTTGTGCTGAGGTCGATCATAATTTCTCCCTGCGTATTTTATTTTGCGAGTTGCTCGGCCTTACCCGCTTCGCCGTTAAATTTTCGCTGCGCCAGATATTCATACAAATGAAAACGCGTCGTGGCATCGTGCTGCGCCTCTTGCCAGAGGAGCTTGGCGTCTTCCGGCCGGCTCTTGGTGAGCATCTTGAAGCGCGTTTCCATCTGCATGAAATCCGAAACTTTGCGGGTGGGCGTGCGTGAATCGAGAATCAGCGGATTCTCGCCCTGGGCGGCCCGTTCCGGGTTGTAGCGATAGAGCAGCCACTGTCCAGAATCGACGGCCGCTTTCTGATTCGACATTGCCGTGGTCATGTTGATGCCGTGGGCGATGCAGTGCGAGTACGCGATAATCAGGCTGGGACCGTCATAAGCTTCAGCTTCGAGAAACGCTTTCAGCGTGTGCTCGTCTTTCGCGCCCATGGCCACGCTGGCAACATAAATATTGCCGTAGCTCATGGCGATGAGTCCGAGATCTTTTTTGGCGCCGGACTTGCCGCCTGCGGCATATTTGGCTACTGCGGCGCGCGGCGTGGACTTGGACGCCTGACCTCCGGTGTTAGAGTAGACCTCGGTATCGAGCACCAGCACATTGACATTGCGGCCGCTAGCCAGCACATGATCGAGGCCGCCGTAGCCGATGTCATACGCCCAACCGTCTCCGCCAACAATCCAAATGCTTTTCTTGACCAGCAGGTCGGCGACGGAGAGAAGCTGCCTGGAGTCTGCGGAATTTACGCCTTGCAGTTTTTCTTTCAACAGATCGACGCGCTGGCGCTGTTCATAGATGTCAGCTTCGTCTTTCTGCGCTGAGGTGAGTAGCGCGGTCGCTAGTTCTTCGCCAATGGTTCCTGCCAGGCGCTTCACCAGTTCTTGCGCAAACTCAGTTTGCTTATCGATGGAAAGCCGGAAGCCCAGCCCGAACTCCGCGTTATCTTCGAAAAGAGAGTTCGACCAGGCGGGTCCGCGACCATCTGCATTTTTCGTCCAGGGCGTGGTGGGCAGGTTGCCACCGTAAATTGATGAGCACCCGGTAGCGTTCGCAATGAGCGCGCGGTCGCCGAACAACTGCGACATCAACTTGAGATACGGAGTCTCGCCGCAACCCGCGCAAGCGCCGGAGAACTCGAACAGCGGCTCTTGAATCTGCTGCTGGCGAATTGTGGTGAGTTTAATGTTGCGGCGGTCGAGTTCTGGAATTTTCAAAAAGAAATCCCAATTGTCGCGCTCGGGCACGCGCAGCGGAGGTTGCGGCACCATGTTGATGGCTTTGAGCCGGGTTTCGGCTTTGTTCTTCACCGGACAAACTTCAACGCAGATGCCGCATCCCGTGCAGTCTTCCGGCGCCACTTGAATCGTGTAGTTGAGGCCTTGCCATTCTTTGTCGCGAGTCGTGGTTGATTTGAATGTGGCCGGCGCGCCTTCTAGTTCTTTCGAGTCATACACCTTTATTCGAATCACCGAGTGCGGGCAAACCATGGCGCACTTGCCGCACTGGATGCAGATCTTATCGTCCCATGCGGGGATTTCGAGTGCGAGGTTGCGTTTCTCCCACTTCGCCGTTCCGGTCGGGAAAGTGCCATCGACAGGAAATGCGCTGACGGGCAATTCGTCGCCGCGTCCGGCATACATCATGCCTAGAACATCGCGCTCGAATTCCGGCGCTGATGGCGAGAATGGCGGAGGCATTTCGATGGTGCTGCTCAGTTCCGCCGGGACTTTCACTTCGTGCAAGTGAGCCAGAGTCTCGTCGACCGCCTTCATGTTCTGCGCGACGATTTCTTCGCCCTTCTTGCCGTAGGTGTCGCGAATCGATTTGCGAATTGCTTCGATCGCCTGCTCCGCCGGCAATACTTTCGAGATGGCGAAGAAGCATACCTGCAGAATGGTGTTCATGCGATTGCCCATGCCCGTGTCGCGCGCCACCTGATAGGCATCGATGACAAAAAACTTCGCGAGCTTCGCGATGATCTGTTGTTGCACCGCGCGCGGCAGGTGGTCCCAAACTTCATCCGCGCCGAAAGGGCTGTTCAGCAGGAAGGTGCCGCCGGGCACCAGGGCGCTCAGCATGTCGTAGCGCTCGAGAAAGATCCACTGGTGGCAGGCAACAAAGTTGGCGCTCGAGATCAGGTAGCTCGAGCGTATCGGTTGCGGCCCGAAGCGAAGATGCGAAATTGTTACCGCGCCCGATTTCTTCGAATCGTAGACAAAATAACCTTGCGCGTAATTGTCAGTGTTCTCGCCAATGATCTTGATGGAATTCTTGTTGGCACCCACGGTACCGTCCGAGCCAAGGCCGTAGAACATTGCGCGAACAACATTTTCGGGCTCAGTTGAAAAACTTGCTTCGTACGGCAGGCTGCTGTGGCTGACGTCGTCCTGAATGCCGATCGTGAAATGATCTTTTGTCTGGTGATCGCCGTTGTCGGATTTCAGATTGTCGTAAATTGCCTTGACCATCGCCGGCGTGAATTCCTTCGAGGAGAGCCCGTACCTTCCGCCTACAACCTCGGCCACAGTTTTACGAGCGGCGTAGCCGGATTTCGCTCCCTCATGAAGCGCGTTTACGACATCAAGATACAGCGGATCGCCAATCGCTCCCGATTCTTTGGTGCGGTCGAGAACAGCGATCTTGCGCACGCTGGCAGGCAAGGCCTCAAGAAAAGCCTGCACCGGAAAAGGCCGGTACATATGAACTTTCAGCAGTCCCAGCTTTTCGCCCTGCGCGTTGAGATGGTCGATAGTTTCATGCGCGACTTCAGCGCCAGAGCCCATCATCACAATCACGCGCTCAGCATCGGGCGCGCCCACGTAATCGAACAGGTGATAGGATCGCCCAACTTGCTCCGCGAATTTGTTCATCACGGATTGCACAATTTCAGGACACGCGGTATAGAAAGAGTTCGCCCGCTCGCGCATCTGGAAGAACACATCCGGATTCTGGGCCGTCCCGCGCAACACAGGATGATCGGGCGAGAGCGCGCGCTGGCGATGCTCGAAAACGCGGTCCATATTAATGAGAGCCCGCATGTCATCTTCCGTGAGCATTTGAATCTTGTTGACTTCGTGCGAGGTGCGAAAGCCGTCGAAGAAATGGAGGAACGGGATGCGCGACTCCAGCGCCGCCGCGTGCGCGATCAGTGCCATGTCCATGGCTTCTTGCACGGAATTCGAGCACAGCATGGCGAAGCCGGTCATGCGGCACGACATCACATCGGAGTGGTCGCCGAAGATCGAGAGTGCGTGCGTTGCCAGGGTGCGCGCCGAAACATGGAATGCCGTCGGCGTAAGTTCGCCCGCAATCTTATTCATGTTCGGGATCATCAGCAGCAGGCCCTGCGACGCGGTAAATGTGGTGGCGAGCGAGCCTGTCTGCAGTGCGCCGTGCACAGCTCCGGCAGCGCCGCCTTCGCTCTGCATCTCCATCACGTGAGGCACTGTGCCCCAGATATTCTGGATCCCCTGCGATGCCCACTCGTCGGCCCATTCGCCCATGTTCGAAGAAGGAGTAATGGGATAGATGGCGATGACTTCATTCACCCGGTAGGCAACGTAGGCGACCGCCTCGTTTGCATCCATGGTCTTGAATTTGCGCTTCATGATCCTGCCTTTGCTTGCGATGGATAGTTGTAAAGTTCTTGTTCGACTTGACTGCCTAAGAATGAACGCTGCGGCAAAGGAACGCAGCAAGGCATGTCACAGCCGCGTGTGACGCACATCACAAACATTAAAATGTGAGCCACGTCACATCAGCGAGTGCCGCGCAGCACAGCCAAGCGCTCTGCGCCGACCGACACTGACCACAGCGCTAGGAGGTTGGTGCATGCTGTCACCATACGGAATGGAAATCGTCGAAAGCTGCCTTGATTGCAAGCTGAGGGCCGATCATCTTTTCTGCGATATGCCGCCAGCCACTCTGCAGAACTTCGAAGGAATTAAGTTTTCCACCGCCTACCCTCAGGGAGCCGTGTTATTTGTCGAAGGGCAAATGCCGCGTGGCATCTTTGTTATATGCAAAGGCAGTGTGAAGCTTTCCATCAACTCGCCCGGTGGCCGAACCATGATTGTGAAACTCGCGGAGCCTGGGGAAGTGCTGGGTCTGAGCGCCACCATCTCCGGCAAGCCCTACGAAGTGACAGCTGAAACCATCGACCCCTGCCAGATCAATTTCGTGAAGCGTGATGATTTTCTCCGCTTTCTGAAAGAAGATGTGGATGCTTGCTTTAAAGTGGCCGAGCAGCTTGGCGAAAAATATCACAACGCGTGTAAGGAAGTGCGTTCGCTCGGCCTGTCACACTCCGCCGCCGAGAAACTTGCATCGTTGCTTCTGGAGTGGAGTTCGAAGAATGGAGCTGCGGGCAAACCCGAGGGGCGCTTGACGCTCCGGCTCACTCACGAGGAAATCGCGCAGATGATCGGAACCTCGCGAGAGACCGTGACCCGGCTCTTCGCGGATCTGAAAAAGCGCCAGATTTTGCAGTCGAAAGGCTCGACCCTCGTGATTCGCAACTCGGGCGCGTTGCGCGACATCGCGAGTCACAACTAGGGCGTTTCGAGTGGGCGTGAGCACAGAAGAATTTCTCGCCTGCTGCGGCGTGCTTTCAAAACTCTGCGTCGACCCCAATTCCCACATTCAAAACAACTTTACGTCTTGTGATCGGTATCACAATTTTCCGTGATGAGTGTCACCGCCTGTAGATGAACGCTGCATTATCGTTGCGTCGTGGGAGGGGCACAGCGCCCCGTTCACGTGGGAGGCGAACCGCAAATGACTACCTTAGAGAGCAATGGCCATCATTCAACTCATACCAGTCCCAGTCATACAAATCCCGGAACGCAAAACAAGCCACGGCTGATTTTCTGGGAGCTGACCAAAGGCTGCAATCTGCGCTGCATCCATTGCCGAGCGAGCGCGACTGAGTTGAGTTCTCCCTCCGACCTTTCGACGGAAACTGCGAAGGCGATTATCGATCAGATCGCCGAAGTGTCCAGTCCCATTCTTGTGCTGAGCGGCGGCGAGCCGCTGTTTCGTTCGGATATTTTCGAGTTGGCGCGCTACGGCACCAGCAAAGGATTGCGCGTGGCCCTGGCCACGAATGGCACGCTGGTCACCAAGCAAGTCGCGCAGAAGATCGTGGATAGCGGCGTGAAACGCGTAGCAATCAGCCTCGACGGCGTCGATGCACAGACGCACGACACCTTCCGCGGCATTCCGGGCGCATTCGATGCCGCCATCACAGGTTTTCGCAACCTCAAAGATCTCGGCATGTCGGTGCAGATCAACACGACGATCGCCCGCCACAATGCTCATCAGCTTCCGCAGGTTCTCGAGCTTGCGAAATCGATTGGCGCCGATGCGCTGCACACTTTTCTGTTGGTGCCGGTGGGTTGTGGCGTGGATATCGCCTCCGAGCAAATGGTTCCTCCGGAAGAATACGAGCGCATGCTGAACTGGTTCTATGATCAGTCGCTCACTGGCGGCATCGAGTTGAAAGCGACCTGCGCGCCCCACTACTTCCGCGTGGTTCGCCAACGGCGCGCGTTGGAGCACCGCTCCGCGACAGCGGCCGCTCAGGCGGCGCAGCCAGTGCTTGTAGCGCCCGCAGATGCGCCGCATATCGGCCCGACGGACATGACCATGCCCGGCTCGACAGGCATCGAACTGAAAGCTCAGGGCATCGGAAAAGCCGTGGGACATCCGGGCGCTCATCCTTCTGACATGAACGCGATGACCAAAGGCTGCCTCGCCGGAACCGCAGTCTGTTTCATATCGAATCAGGGTGAAGTTTATCCTTGCGGATATTTGCCGGCCCTCGCAGGAGATCTGAAGAAGCAGCCGTTCGCCGACATCTGGGAGAACTCGGTCGTATTCAATCAGCTGCGCGACGTGAACAATCTGAAAGGGAAGTGCGGTTGCTGCGAGTTTCGCAACGTCTGCATGGGATGCCGCGCACGCGCTTTCGCCGCCACTGGCAACTATCTCGACGAAGAACCGTTCTGCGTCTACGAACCGCGCAGCGAGAGTTTGAAAGTTTACGACAACTCCTTAGCCGAAGTCGCACGCTGAGATCGCTTTCCCAGGCGAATAACCGACTCGGGAGCAAAAGACGCGAAAATAAAGTTGAGGCTTTATTGCGGCTGGCTTGGGGTGGCTCGCTCTTGGGCCGAAATCGGTCGAAAAATGGGTGGATGGGGGGGGGGGGGGGGGGGNNGAATCATCGCGTTAGCGGGGCACTAATTGACTTGAGTGACCCAATGGACTAAGGCCGTCTTGATACACCAATTAAGAGGTGCGCCTTGGCCGTGACGAATTGTCTCGCTATTGAATCACAAGTCAGGGAGGTCGTCAAAGGTGGGAAGTTCGAGTCCGAGCATCTCGAACGCCTCAATCGTATTCGTGACTTCTACGGCGATCCGCGACAACGCTACGATGACAGGCTCAGAATTGAACAGAGTAGCTGGCCCGAAGACTATCGCCGGGGACGCATGGCCCTTATCCTTGACTGTGACTTTTTTGCCGTTGGCATCCATGAGCCGGATACGAAACGAAGCGTCGGTGTAGTACCCTGTCTTTCCCACCTGAATGCCCTTATCATCTTCAAGGCGAACATCGAGGAGAATCATAGACTCCAACACTGGGATGAAAAGCTGATGTTTGTCTCTGTCGTTCATCTGGCGGAGAGCAAAGAGCAAGGGATTCCCAGCCGCGTAGGGTTTTATTGTGTCGATTATCAGAAAGAAAATTTCTGCGGAAATCTGCCATTTTTCCAAGGCACTCTTCAGCCAAGATTCTACTTTCTTCCGCTCCTCAAAGATTGGAAACCGAGTGTAGTCCGAAGGCAGTCCGTCACAAGCCAAAACGGATTGGTAGTACATGTAGTCGAGAGCGCTTCTCAGATTGTGCAACGCGTCTCCCACAGTCAGCGCGATATTGGCACAGGGGAACAAATCCTGTCGGAGATCGACGCAAAGGACATTCTGTCCAGTCTCTGCGTCGTGGTCAATCCAAAGAGTGTAACTGTTCGGCAGATTCCCGAAGGCAAGCAGCATGGCGTGAATGTCCGTGATGTGCTTGTTGGCCCACTGAATCTTTTTGTATGAGGTGTAAAAGTCCATGACGGCTAGCGGCTCTCATTCGCGCAAGAGCATCACGGTTAAATTAAAGTCCTTACGCAAAGCTAACAAGCCGGACTCGATTGGTTTGCCTAATACTTCTTCCCCCGCAGGCATGTCAATAAATCCACAAGTGCAACCTTCCAGCCACGCAGCAACCATGTTGAACTCATCAATAGATACCGAAAAGCCGTGCTCGTTAACACCGTATATGGTTCCAAAAACGGCGAAGGAAACGGGCGAATCTTTCAAAACAGCACGAATACGGCGCTTGGAATCACACCAGCCGCGCAGAACGAGCAGGCACTCACTGAGCGATATTTTAGCTCCCATATTTGATGTCCCGCCTTTCGTGGCGAAGGTCGCCGCCCAACTAATAAAGGGATTATGATAGGCGCATGAAGTCTAAACTTGATCCCACAACTACGCCAGAGCAAAAGTTCGCACGCTTCCAGAACGCGCTTCGCCGCGTGCTCACGGTATCAAAGGACGATCTAAACCAGAGACTTGAGGATGCCGAGAAAATACGACGCCAGGTAAAACGAAAACCCGGACCTAAGCCGGGTTCTTCCGTTTCGGGCCGCGTTGCCGATAGTAAGGCTTAGAACGGTATTTCCTTGTCCTTGCCTGTGAGTTCGGCGAATGTGAGACGCTTGCCAGCTACTTGCGAGAGTGCCAGCAGAAAGCGGTCTGAGTCCTTGAGTGGATTGTCTTTTGTGGCGCGGTTGTTATAGCGGAAAACCTGCTCATCAACGTATCGCTCAAGGTGGAATGGTTCCACGCAAACGTAGGTGCCTTTGAGATTCCGTTTCAGCAGACTCCAGAAGTTTTCCAGCCCGTTTGTGTGAACCTGTCCGCGAACATAGGTCTCCGCATGGTTCACGACTTCGTGGATATATTTCCAGTTCAAATTGTCATAGGGAACTGCGTTATCGGTGTAGACCTTTGACCCGTATTTCACGTTCTTCATAATGGCAGTTTGTAAAACTTCGCGCTTCGTGTTCGGCACTACCTGTGCGCGAATCTTGCGTGCATCGCGGTCAAGCATTCCGACTACGATTGTTTTCCCAGTCGCGCCGCCAGTGTGACCAGATTCAGCGGCGAAACGTGCGCGGCGATCACGGTGCATGTTCTTGAGTTTGCCGCCGATGAACGACTCATCGACTTCTACGCCGCTGCCGTCCTTGCCGCCGAGTTTGTAGTTTGATTCTGCGACTGGCGCTTTCAGTGCGAGTCTCAGCCGTTGCAGCATGAACCACGCGGTTTTCTGGGAGACTCCCAGAGCGCGATGGAGTTCCCAGCTAGAGATTCCATTCTTGCAAGCAACGAGCATCCACATCGCGGGAAGCCACTTCTGCAATGAGATGGGCGAGTCCTCGAAGATCGTGAACTTTTTAACGGAGAACTGATTCCGGCAAGAGCGACACTTCCAGCGTTTAGCAGCCTTGAGATAGTAGGGATTTTTCGCGTCATCCCCAAGGCAGTAGGGACAGCGTGGGCCATCAGGCCAGCGCATTAAGGCGACGGCATCAATGCAGGTCTGTTCGTCGCTAAAGTATTGAATCGCTTGCTGTAAGGTCTGCGGGATGCCGTTGAATGTTTCCATGAAAGAAACATATCAAATTGGCGTGGGTAAGTCAAGTTAATTAATGCCGTTAGCGGGAAATTCCTTGCAAAATATAGATGTCAAAGAGCTTATAGCTAAGTTCTTTCGAATGAATGACTTCTGGGCGCAGCGATTTGGCTTGTGCCACCGTTGCGGCCTCGACCATCATCGCGCAAGTTTGATATGCGGCGCAAGGTCAGATGTCACAATGGGGCTGTGGAAATCTTGGGCGACGCGCGGGTGAGCGCGCCCTCCGAAATCAGGCGGACCGCAGGATTCAGGGGCCTGCCGTCCCGTCTACGTTCCACAGAGAAAGCACACTTATTCTTTCCCAGCCATAAACTCTCTCCACGGAGTGCCAGTGCGAAGGCTTGCTCTGAAAGGCGACAAATCTGTTCCTGATGGGATCTACCGAAGCCGAAGGTGCGGTATCTGTACCCGACTCGTATAGGTGCAGACGTCCGCCGCACTTACTTGACCATCCACTGCTTAAGTATAAGAATGACGCGATTGCATCTTGATTGGTTGTGAAATCATGGTGAAGGGGGAACGCCGGAGTATCGTCATTCATTCGCCGCAGTTGGAGCATGTTATGTTTGTTTAATTTCACCTTGACTGCAAACGCCGAAGCCAAAGTAGAAACCATTCGCCTGGAGTAAATCGCCCGCCACATGGTCTCGCTCTTCAGGAGCGAGTATTCGATTCGCCCCGTCCCACCTGTTCTATATCAAAGTGGTAGGTGTCGGCGTCGATCTCGGCAAGAGCTTGCGCCAGTACGTCACTGGGCAAGAAGTCATCGATGATGAGGTGCGGCCAAGGATAGGCGACCAGTTCGCCTACGCGCTGGCCCTGATCCAGTGGCGACTGCTCCAGTGGCAGAGAGGCAATCACGACACAGCCTTCCCTCTAAGAATTGGTCATCTATCCGCGCAATTACGGGCGCAATCGAAAAAACCAGGCTAACCCGTGATAATTTTCTGTATCTTGGTGTCGATGTTTTTCAACTCATTCACTTTCACTTTAACTTCTCCCTCGACCTCGTTGTCGAGTTCTTTCACAAGCTTTGCGATGTCTTCCGAGATACTTTCCAAGTCAATGCGCCTCGCGACGCCAACATTACCGGTACACATAGGAACCTCCTTATTACTTGTGCGATACCGATATCACAAACCTGGACTCAAGGCAAGCGTGAAGCGATAAGGTGCCTTGCTTGGGCCCGCCCACCTGCCCCACTCAAGCCAAAACCAGGCTTGGGTGGGCCACCGTCCCGCCAGGGGTGGAAGCGTCTTGTCTCTCAACCCTCGTTGTGGAGGTTGGAATGATTTGGGGTAGAATCAAGCACGATTAGATGGTCGTGGAGCATGACATGAAAAGTGAACTATTCGCAATTAGATTAGTTAAGGTTATAGTTCTTCTGCCAATACTCATCCTCTGCGTCTGTTCTCCTGCTCCTCCTGACAGTTCCTTTGTTCACTTGGTAAGCAGCGCAACATCAATTCAGGCGCCAGGCGGCGTGGCAACCACTAGCGCCACCTGTCCATCGGGTCAACAGCTGATTGGCGGAGGCTTCACGGCCGCCGCCAATGGAACTGGATTAGTGGCAGTTACGGATAATTATCCCTCCTCACCCAATACCTGGACGGTTACTGCTCAAGTAGGTCAGCAAGGCTCGGCGGGGGAAGTGATTGCGCTCGCATATTGTTTTACTACTCCGAACGTCCAACTGGGTTTAACGACAATTACCGCCCCCACGATTGCGCCCCCTTCGCTCCTTGGTCAGCTGACCTATAGCGCCACGGGAATTGCCCTGTGTCCTGCTGGCAGCGTACTCACTGGCGGCGGCTACCGTGCCCGAGGTCTTGTTCCCATGATCGCCGAAACCTTTAACTCGTACATTTCAACTGAGGGACCTTCCTCAGATAGTGCTGGGCGGCCGAATGGGTGGCAAACCACTCTGACGTATCCGAACACCGTTGCCCCTACGGCGACCGCATTCGCGATCTGCGCGAGATCTTACTTCGCTCAAGGGACCATTCTAACGGCGAATGCGTCTGCGGTCAGCGGGACTCAGACAGGGGACGTTCACTGCCGACCAAACACCTTCACTAGCGGAGGCGGATATACTGTGCAGCAATCTACCTCGGCCTCGGTTCTGTTGGGTTACACGGTTTATTCGTCATTCTCCAATACACAGGCTGAGCAAGCTTCGACCCCGCGGAAGCCTGGCTTCTATGACGCAAGTGGTTGGCATTCCGACTCGCTGGCTGCGCCTTATACGGCCACCGTCACCATGTCGGCGAACTGTATTCCGTTCCCGAGGTGATAATCCGTCAAAGCTCGCACTGGCGGCCCGATCAGGCTCAGTCTTGGCTTGACTGGGGATGTTCACACGACACTGACTTAGTCCGGCGAACAAACTAGATTGTCCTCATGCCATGAGGACTGACGCGTTTTCAGCATTCGTTTTCGATAGTTTTGGTGCAAACGGCGGCCGCGCGCCGTTCCCTTCGGGGGCTTAGGTTGGGTTGTTTGGGAGCTTACCCCGGACTTACGTCCGGGGCTATCATATTCCGCCCCTTCGGGGCTGGGGTCGGGTGGTCTCGTCCGTTGCGCTTTTTGCGCGGGACTTGATTCAAGGGCGGTTCTCATTGTTCTTCGCTCGCGCTGGATTGCGAGCCCTCGTCGTCGCCGCGGATTAGGCCGAATTTTTTTAGTTTGTAGCGGAGGGCGTCGCGGCTTATGTCTAGCAGCTTGGCGGCGTGGGTTTGGTTGCTGTTGGCCTGGCGCATGGCTAGTTCGACCATGGCGTGCTCTACCTCTTCCAAAGATGTTCCGCCGTCGGGGATGTAGAGGCGGGGCAACATGCGGCCGTTGGGTAGAGGCTGGCCGCCGTCGGCGGGGCTGGTGCGTTCGAAGGCGGTGCGGCCTCCGGATTCGCCTACGGAGAATGGAAGATAGAGCGGGCGCAGTAGCGGTTCGTCTTCGAGAATCATGCCGCGCTCGATTGTGTTTTTCAGTTCGCGGACGTTGCCGGGCCAGTTGTGGCTTTGAATCAGGCGGCGGGTTTCGTCGGTGATGCCGCGAATGGATTTCTTGAAGCGGCGATTGTAGCGGTCGATGAAGAACTCGACCAGAGGCATGATGTCTTCTTTGCGATCGCGCAGCGGCGGGATGAAGATGGCGATGATCGCGAGGCGATAATAAAGATCCTGGCGGAACTGGCTTTCGCGGACGGCTTTTTCGAGATCGCGGTTGGAGGCGGCGATTACGCGGACATCCACCTGCATGTCTTTGATGCCGCCTACGCGGCGGATTACCTGGTCTTCTAAGACGCGCAGCAGTTTGGCTTGCAGCAGCGGAGAGAGTTCGCCGATTTCGTCGAGGAAGAGCGTACCGCCGTCGGCAGCTTCGAAGAGTCCTTTCTTCATTGTCTTGGCGTCGGTGAATGCGCCTTTTTCGTGGCCGAAGAGTTCGGCTTCCATTAACGTTTCAGGGATGGCAGAACAGTTGATGGCTACGAAGGGTTTCTGGTGGCGCGAACTTTCGTAGTGAATGGCTTTTGCGATTAGATCTTTGCCGGTGCCGCTTTCGCCTTGAATCAGAATGGTGGTGGCTTCGCTCGATGCGACTTTGCGGACGAAGTTCATGAGTTCGGTCATCTTCGAGGAGACGCTGACCACGCTGTCATAACCGACTCCGCCGCGGACTGCGCCGCGCAGGGCCTGGACTTCAGTGCGGAGGCTGGTGGCTTCGAGCGCGTTCCTGATCGCGACCTGAAGTTCGTCGAAATCCACGGGCTTGCCGACAAAGTCGTAGGCTCCGAGCTTGAGCGCGGCTTTCACGTCGTCGAGTTGAGGGTCGGCTGTGATCATGATGACGGCGCGGGCGTCGCCATTTTTTTTGAGTTCGTCGAGAACCTCGATGCCGGTGAGGTCGGGCATGCGGACATCGAGCAGGACGAGGTCGGGCGATTCGCGCTGGGCTAGTTTGAGGGCTGGACCTCCGGAGTCGGCCTCGATGACCTGGTATCCCCACTCTTCGCACTTCTGGCGAAGGGACCAGCGGACGAGGCGCTCGTCGTCCACGATCATGATCTTCTCGGCGGGCATCGGCTTTAATTTACTACGAATGGGAAGAACGGTGCTCTAGGAAGCGGAGGTTTGGGCGACGGCTTGCGATGTGGGTTGAGCGACGGGCGCGTGAAAAGGGAGGAGCACTGTGAACTTGCTGCCTTTTCCAACTACGCTGGTGACTTCGATGCGGCCGTGATGTTCTTCTACGATGCGGCGGGCGAGCGAGAGGCCGAGTCCGGTGCCGTTGCCCTTGGTGGTGTAGAACGGGCGGAAAATGTTGGCCAGGACTTGAGCAGAGATGCCGCGACCGGTGTCGGTGATCACGACGCTGGCGCAGTCATCTTGAGAACCGACTTCGACGGTAACGATGCCGGCTCCCTCGACGGCCTGTTCTGCATTCAAGAGCAAATTGAGAAGCACCTGATGAATCTGATTGCTGTCATGCTCGACTTCGGGCAGGTCGGGCGCCTTTTGCAATTCGATCTGGATAGGTTTTGAGATCACTTGCTGGCGGGCGAGCATTACGGCGTGCTCGACGGTAGTGTTGAGGTTGCTCCGGCGAATCTGGGGCGGGTGTGGGCGCGCGGTTTCGAGAAGGTCGGTTAAGGTGCGGCTGATGCGCGCGATTTCCTGGCGAACATCTTTCACGACCGGCCGCGCCGGGCTGGTGACGGGCAGATCGCGGCCGACAATTTCTATGACTCCAGCGATGCCGGCGAGCGGATTGCGAATCTCATGGGCGAGACCTGCAGCTAATTCGCCGAGCGTAGCCAGATGTTCGGCGCGGGATATCTGGGTGCGATGCAGGACCTCGATTTCTTCGCGGCTGTCCCGCAGTTGCTTCATCATGTGATTGAAGTTGCGGCCGAGGTCTCCGATCTCGTCGTTGCGGTTGGCGAAGCTGACCGAGACATCAAGATTGCCTTCGCTGACCTGATCCATCTTCTCCTGCAATTCAACCATGGGGCGTTGAATCAGGTAGGCCAGACCGAGCATGGCTGCGGCGCAGATGGCGACGGCTCCCGCTCCCGCGACGATCATGACTGCGTGGCGTTCGGGATCTCGAAGCGAGACGGTCGCGAGCGTGAAGAGCAGCAGTCCCGCAAGCAGCACGAGGCCTATGGGTAAGATTGCTTTGATCTGCCACTTGACGCGAACGGAACTCAATTGAAAGCCTTCTTCCCCAGAGCGACCGGCTCTTCCTATCAGTGTACCGTTGGCCAGCGCCGCGTATTCGGTGCGGTCAGGCATAGGCGTGTAATCCTGGCAACAAGTAGGTGACGCCGAAGAAAGTAAACATCACTACGGCGAAGCCGCCGATGGCGAAGTAGGCGGCACGCCGGCCCCGCCATCCGCGGGTAATGCGCATGTGCAGGTAACCGGCGTAGACCAGCCAGGTAATCGCAGCCCAGGTTTCTTTTGGATCCCAGCTCCAATAAGATCCCCAGGTGCGATTAGCCCAGTAAGCGCCCGCTGCGATCATCAGGGTGAGTAAAGGAAATGCAATCGCGATGGTTTTGTAAGTGATGCGATCGAGTTCGTCCGCACTGGGCAACATGCGCTCGAGATCGTTGCGCCTCCACAGCAGCAGTAAGTACAACAGTGAGACAAAGATTGTCCCTATAAGGCCCGAGAGAATGAAAGGGCTGGCGGCGAGAGCGGTCGGGAACAGTCCTTCAGCGTCGAGAGAAGCGTAATGACCGTCACGCGCCCGCAGCGCAAAGAATGCGAGAGCAAGGACCTGCAGAAGAATGCTCAAAAAGACGGCGCGATTGGCCATAGTGAGCAGACTCTGGTTGTGAGTCTTGCTCCAGATGAGGTAAAGAAACAGCGGAGCAGCTACAGCGGCCAATACCAGCACCATCAGCCAGCCGAGATCGGGAATCACCACGTAAAGCCTTACGCCTTTGGCGATAAATATTTCTGCTTTGTCTTCCGGATTCCAACCGACGACGCTGAGGCCTCCCCATTTTTCGAAGCGGGTGAGGATTCCGACATACGTGGCGACGGTGAACAAACTGGTCGCGGCCAGAAAGGTTTCGGTTTTCATTTTGTCCTGGATCAAGAACATCATGGCCAGTGCGAAGCTGAGGGCGCATGCGGCGTAGGCGAGCATGGCCAGCGTAACATGCACATGCAGCCAGGTTGATTGCAATGCTGGCACGAGTGGACGTACCTCAGTGCGCAGTAATTGCATCAGGATCACGCCGACAATCGCCACGGGCATGGTTACCGTGCCGATGATCTTCACGCCGTATTTCTTTTCGGCGATCAGAGTGAGCACGGCGAGCGTCCATACGAACATGAGGAGCATTTCATAGATGCTGGCGAACGGTGGATGCCCGGCTTCATACCAGCGGCGAGCGACCGCGCCGGTGTTGGCGATGAGTCCCGCCCAGGTAGCCAGGGACGCAAAGCGAATGTAAGAGGGAAGGCCGGTGATACCGAAGGCGAGATAGAGCGTTCCCGCGCCACAATAGAAAATGAGAGCGGCGTAGAGCAGATTAGAGTCGTTGAGCAGGTTGCCGCTCTTGACCACGTTCAGAAATGCCATGAATAACAGGAATGCGACGCCCAGTCCCACCATTACGACCAGCGTGGTACCGGTAGCGACCGCCGGTTGCTGTTCGATTTTTGCGACTCGTGACATAGACCCTTCCTCCGTGGCCGGAATTTACTTTCCGGCGAGTGCAGCGACAGGCGCGTGTGCGACTGCCGGCGATGAAACTTTAAGTTCAGACTCAATTTGTTCCACTACATTGCGAAATTGATGTTCGAATGCATCTTTGTTCTTGTTCGCAGTGCCGCCGATCCAGAGTTTCAATTGGCCATGAGCGTCGCGGACGGGCACGGCCCACACGCGCTTGTGGACGAAGTAGAAGACCAGAGCGAGGCCGAGTCCCATCAGGACTACGCCCGCCCAAACTGCCCACTGGCCGGGCTCGTGCGAAACTTCGAGGCCGGTGAAGTAAGCCATCTGCACATCTTTGCCTCGGAATATGTAGGGCGAAGCCGCGTCTTCCTGCAAGCCTGAGCCGACCCAGACGTCTACCGACTGTGCTACCTTCTTGGATTCGACGACGAGGTGCGCTGCGGGATTTTGCAATTCGGTGGAGCGGGCGTATACATGGCCATCCTGCACCACAAAGTCGGGAATGAATTCGGCGAGACGAACGGTAGTATCGGCGTCCAGAGTGTGCGTCTCGTTGGGACCGATCTTGAATTCCTGGGGATTCTGGCCCTCGCGCGGCGTGGCGGTGAGCGCGAGTGAATCGAGCTTACCCGTGTTGCCGTAGCTGGCCTGATAAAACCGCACGCCGTGATAAACCAGAGGATCGTTGACGACGATCTGCTTGCGCAGGATCACTTGTCCATCTTTGACAACCGAGAGATCGGACCACCAGCGTTTAGGAGACCCGTCGGCGTAGTTCTCCTGGCCGGCGCCGTCACAGCGGACGGCAAATGGCAGCGTGCGCGGGCTTGCGTTTTGTGGCGTTACCTGACTGGACTCTTGCCCGCGAGTCAGCATGATGAAACCGCGCCATCCCCACAGGGCGTCGACGATGCCTCCGAGAAAAATCAGAAGCAGACTGGCGTGCACGATATAGACCGCCATTTCAGAGAAGCGGTTGCGCTCGCCGAAAAGAGAGAAGTTGTTCTGGCGCACGATGCGCTCCGGTCCGAACCCTTCTTTTTGCAGCACGCGTTCCGCGACGCTCAAAGCGGTTTCTTCATCCTTGATCGGAATGAGCGCGTGGCCGGGCAGCCCTTTGCGGAAGGCTTCATCCGGACTCTTGTAAGGACGCGAGAAAAATCTCCAGGCATTCGGGAAGCGCTGAATCGAAGCCGAAATGATGCTGAGGCTAACCAAGCTCAACAGCAATACAAACCACCAGGCGTGGAAGACATCGCTGAGCTTCAGTGCGTCGAGCAGGTGAAGCACTTGTGGCGAATAGGCTCGCTGCATTTCGTCGGCTTCGGTGGCAGGGCGCTGAAGAATCACGGTCCCCGCAGCCGAGAGTAGAACGACGAGGATCAGCAGAATGACGCCGGTCTTGATCGCGCCCAGCGTTTGCCAGAGCTTTCGAGGTACAGATTGGACGTGTGCCCCCATTGTGTTTCCCCTTCCCCGCTTCAGCAAAGCACGTTGTGCGCCATTGCGAAGAAAGTCGGCGAAGTGATTGAAATTCCAGAGAATAGGCCGGTTCCGTGAGAAATTCGGAACGCGGGGTTTGAGCCAAATCACACAATGGAATGGAGTTGTACGGGAATTTGGCGCAGCGTGAGGAGCGGAACAGGTTTGCTAAAACCATCCCATTTCGGGCTCACTTAATCTTGGGCGCCTACTCTTCCTGTGACAAGATCACTCCCGCATGTGACTGAAATCACAGAACAATCGAGCCCCGAACCGGCAAGACTGATTATCAGATTGAAGTGCTTTGCGCTAGAAAATGTTCAGTGTGCCGGAGTGTGCGGAAGCGGGGGATAGTTACTTTGGGTGATTTTGACCATTGCACTGTGCGATAAGCCCCCAAAGTGATGGAGCTTAAGAACAATAGTCATTTTTCGCGGGATAGAACGCAATCGCCAACTGATTCTGTTGCAATCTGTTACAAGGAGGTTTAGATATTTACCGAAGTGGGAAACTACGGCGAGGTGCGTGCATGAGCATTATGCAACAGCATCTGAGGAGGCAGTGGTGGGTGTGGCATTGGGATCAATCAAATCGAAGTTCGGCAAATCGAAGTTCGGCGCCAGCTTCAGGCTAAGCTCGCTCGTCGGCTTCCTGTTGCTGTTTGTTTTTGCCGGGCGGATTTCCGCGAAGGAACATCCGGTGCCGCTCGATCCGAAGGCTGATCCCTCGACTTGCGTTGCCTGCCATGAAGACAAGACCAAGGGCAAGTCGGTGCACTCCGCGATTGCCATGGGCTGTACCAGTTGCCATGAAATCCGCACGGTTCGAAACGTAACCCACGTCAAGCTGATCACGACCACGTCCCACGGGCTTTGTCTCACTTGCCACGCGGATAAAAATGCCGACGATATTAAAGGTACGGTGCATCCGCCGGCAGTGCGCGATTGCGTGAAGTGCCACGACCCGCACACCTCCGATAACAAGAATCAGTTGTTAAAGCCGGAGTCGGGCGACAAGAAAGAGAATCTCTGCCTGAGTTGCCACACGACCGGCGAGAACGTTCCCGAGAAGGGCAGCCGTCATGCAGCTCTCGACATGGGCTGCGAAACCTGCCACATCACGCACAAGACTGGTGCAGAACCAACAACGGAAAATCACTTTCATTTGACGAAGGCTGCGCCTGCGCTGTGCGTGGATTGCCACGATACGAAAGATGCCGCCTTGCAGAAGGCGCACCAGAACCAGCCGTTTGGCACGGCGAACTGCCTGCAGTGTCATGACCCGCACCAGTCCGCATCGCCGAAGCTGATGGCCAAGTTCACGCATCCGCCGTTTGCAGATAAGAGTTGCGATACCTGCCATGCCCCTGCGAAAGATGGCAAAGTTGTTCTGACCCAGGCCAACGTGAAGGACCTTTGTGTTACGTGCCACTCCGATAAAGCTGAACTGATCGAGAAGGCGAAGGTGCAGCATCCAGGAGCGGCGGGCGATTGCACCGACTGCCACAATCCACATGCCAGCGCGTATCCGGGCTTGCCGAAAACGGATCCCGTTAACATTTGCCTGGGGTGCCACAGCGAAATCGCTGATCTGGAGAAGAAGCGAGTTCACCACCAGCCGGCATTTGTGCAGGGTTGCGGAATTTGCCATATGGCGCACGGCGGCGACAACCAGCATCTGTTGCGGGTTGCCGACACGAACAAACTTTGCCTGGAATGCCACGGCCCCGATACGAAGCCTGCGAAGCTCGAGAGCGAGCATCTGGTGACGATTTTCGGCGGTGCCGTGAAGTTGCCGGATAACTACTTTGCGAAGGTGCCGATTCTGCCGTTGAAGTACAACCTGGGGCACCCGGTGGACCGGCATCCGATATCGAACGTGATGGAAGGGACTGATATCACCAAGGTTAAGTTCGCCATCAACTGCCTGACGTGCCATCAGCCGCATGCTTCGGCACAGCCGGGATTGTTGGCGAAAGATCAGAAGAATGATTCGTTGTTCTGTGCGAGCTGTCACAAGGATCTCCGAAAGTAAGGGGAGGGCGGCGCGATTGGGTGAATATTCGTGGGTGGGTACGAAGATGAGTGAGGGTAAAAAGATGATTTCACAACTAGGCAACACGTTTACGATGCGACGTGGAAGGCTGGGAACGGCGGCATTGGTAGCGCTGCTGACAGCCTCCTCTATTTTGGCTTTCGGGGATGACACCAAGAAGAAGAAAGACGATGCGACGCCGCAGAAGAAGGTTTCGATCCTCGACGTGATCGATAAATCGAAGGTGGTGTGGCCGCAGCCACCGATGATCGCGCGGGTGAAATACCTGGACTATTTCGCGGGCGAAAAGCTGCCTGACTTCAGCGCGCAGCAGGCTAAACCGAAGAGCAGTTGGATGGACCGGCTGGCCGGCACCAGCGCAGAAAAGACTGACAACCCCCTCAAGAACCATTTCTTCATGGGGGAGCCGCATGGGCTGGCGGTTGATTCCAAGGGCAGGCTCTATGTTGCCGATGGCAAGGTGGGCGCCATCTTTATCATTGATCCGGAAACCAAAGATACGGTGATGATCAAGAATGGCAAAGATGCAAATTTCGTTCTGATTAATGGGCTAGCCATTGACGACGCCGACCGGCTTTTCGTCTCCGACTCTCAGGCTCACCGGATTCTGGTTTTCAACAAGGACCATAAGGGCGAGGCCGCGATCACGTCGGGTCTGGTTACTCCCGCCGGGATGGCGATCGATAACGAGAACCGGTTTCTCTATGTCGCCGATATCGGACTGGACCAGGTGCTGGTGTTTGATGCCGACACACTCGAGCCGATTCGCAAGATTGGAACTGCGGATACAAAACATCAGTCGAGCGCGTTGGGAGATTTTTCCAAGCCGACCAGCGTGGCCGTCGATTCCGACGGAAACGTCTATGTAGCCGACATGCTCAACTACCGGGTTGAGATTTTCGATGCCGATGGCAAGTTCATTCGCACGTTCGGAAAGCATGGCGATGGTCCGGGCTATTTCGCGATGCCCAAGGGAATCGCGGTGGATGGCGATGGCCATATTTGGGTTACGGACACGATGCAGAACCGGGTTCACCTGTTTACCCAGGATGGCGATCTGCTGATGTGGATGGGCAACAAGCAAGGCGTTCTGCCCGGCACGTTTTCCGGTCTGCAGGACATCTACTTTGACAGCAAGCTGAACCGGGTCTTCACCTCCGAGGTTTATCCGGGGCGGGTGCAGATGTTCCGCTATGTGACGCAGGAGGAAGCGCAGAAGGAGCACGAAAAGCGCGAGGCGTTGAAGGCCGCGAACAAGACTCCGGATGTTAAGCCAGCGGCCAAGCCTCCGAAGGAAATTCCGGCGCCGTTCCCAACGCAGAAGCCGGCCGACACTGCCAAGCCGCCTGCCAATGATTCGAAGTGAGTTTGTAGAAACCTCCCTCTGAGGTTGTGGTGTGCAAAGGCTTAGCGAGTTTACTCGCTAAGCCTTTGCAACTGCGGTTAAGAAAAGTTGTCGTCCCGAGCGAAGCGAGGGATCCTGGTTTCCGCCCGCGCCACGAGTATTGCCCCTGCGGGCAAACACCAAGATCCCTCGCTTTGCTCGGGAAGACAATTTGCTCGGGATGTCAGATCGCTTTGCTCCAGATGACAAATCGCTCGGGACGACAAGTCCCTCCAGCGAGTTCCCACCAGCGAGTTCCCTCCCGCCCTGCCCTGGTTGCCGACTGTGCGGGAGTTTCCACAGGCTGCGGGTTACGTGGGGCTTTTCAACCAGTGAGTGAGTTGGAAAGCCCATTAAAAGCGTTACCTCAGGCACTGCTGGATTTTGCAACAGATTGGATTTCTCCAACAAACGGTCTGCATTCAGTTACTTAGGTAAACCGTGCCAGATGCACAGGGTCTGACCAAAAGGGGTGGGCAGCGTGCATAAACAATGTCCGAGTAGTCAATCTTAGAGGAGGCTTCACCAATGAAAAAGCTATTTTTAGTTCTGCTTATGGTGGTTATGGTCTCGGCCATGGGCATCGCCCAGGTTACACAAGCCGCACACGCCACATCATCCGGAGCACCCGGAGCCGTCGCACCCACGGTCGACGTCCTCGGCGCTCACCAAAACTACGGCCGCGGTTGTGCGGGCTGCCATGCTCCACACAGCGGCGCATGGGGCGAAGGCGGCAACAAGGTCAGCGGCACCGTCACCGATGCCTACACCGGTAGCAATGCACTGTTTGGGCAAGACATGGGACCTCTCTGGGGCCAGACGTTTGACTTCAGCGATGTTTCCAACACCCTCACCAACGGCAACGGCAGCGCCAACAAATATACGTTGGTAACCGCCGCGAACGGAAACCCGACAACCATGACTGCACAGCAATACTCCGATATGCGTGGCGTAGTAATGTGCTTGGCTTGCCATGACGGCGCAGTCGCCAAGGGCGCCATGATGCAGAACTGGGCCTTTGAAGAGCAGATCGGAGCCCTGCCGAGTTCTTACGGCACGGCCAAGATCCCGACCTTACTGGGCGCAGACGGCACGACCAACCTCGGCCTTTCGACCGACGGCGGAAACTACAACAACGACCACCCGATCGGCGAGAACGCGACGATCGCCGCAGTGCTGGGCGCCTACTATAACCCAACCACCGGCAATGGCTTGACCTACGTTGTCGCCAATGGCGCCATCACTTCGATCACGCCCGTCGGCTCGTATGTGAATTTTATCGCTTCCTACGGGGCGCCCGCCCTGATGAAGGGTGCGCACTCCTACGGAACCCCGGTCAACGCTTCGAACGTTCCCTACGTGGTTTGCACGACCTGCCACGACCAGCACTCGATGAACGTGTACTCCGTGGTGGGTGGTCAGAACACGATCGCCGGCAACGCTACCGGAACGTATGCGAAATACTTCTTCATCAACGGCCCCTACAACCCGAACACGGTGAACATCCCGTTGGGAACGGCCGCTTCCACAACCCAGTTCTGCCGCCAGTGCCACTTTGGCGAGTCGAACGAAGCCAACGGCGGCACGCTGCCGACGACTTTCTAACTTTGTAGATCGAATCGGGGAGGGGGATTTTCCCCTCCCCCTTTTTATTTGCTTTGAACTCTCAGTCAGGGTAATGGCGGTTGTGAGGGAGTAGGGATCTTTCGACTCCACATGGTCCTCGGCTTCGCCGATGACCATGTTCCGCTCAAAGCTTGCCCTGAGCCTGTCGAAGGGATGACAGCGTAGGTTTCCTTGGGTTATTTCACCAGATCGATAGCGGCAGAACGCCCATTGCGCACCTCCGCGACGCTGCAAAGATTCTTTCATCTGTCAGCCCGGTGGCCGCAACTCATTCCAGCTAAATAACTTGCAGGAACCCGGAAAGATTTTGGCAGGGCCGGCAGAAGGGCAAACGCCGTGCACAATACAGGGTGATTCTGGCAGGTGGGGTGTTCAGAAATTTGGAGATTGGGCGAGGAGTTTCCATGAAATACCGACTTCAGATGGCGGGGCTGGTCCTAGTTGTATGCGGAGCAGTAAGCGCAAGCGCACAACAGATGATGAGTTCACACGCTCCGACGACGGCAGCAGGTGCTCCAGCAACAGCAGCAGCACCGGCTCCGAGCGCGAAGTATCCGGCGGCAGCCAAAGCGGTAAATTCCGGCGTTGACGCCTCGAGCCTGATGGTGACGGGCAAGGCTGTGGTGAAGGTAAATGACGCGGTGCTGACCGACCGCGACCTGCTCCGGGAAATGTTCGCGCTGTTCCCGTACGCGAAGCTGCATGGCGGCTTCCCGAAGAAAGAGGAACCGGAAATCAGGCAGGGCGCGCTGCAGATGATCGTATTCGAGGAGTTGGTGTACCAGGAGGCGCTGCGGCAGAAGCTGACGATTGCGCCAGCGCGAGTGACTCGCGAAGAGAAGAATTTCAAAAGCCAATTCCCCACCGAGGCGGAATTCAACCAGTATCTGAGCACGGAACAGGACGGATCAGAGGCGAAGCTGCGGCAGTTGATCAAGCGCTCGCTGCTGATCGAGGCCATGCTGAAGCAGGAAGTGAACGACAAGGCCGGGGTCACGCTGACCGAGGCGCGAGCCTACTACCTGAAGAACACGAAGGCGTTCGAGCACGGCGAGACTTTCGCGCTGCAGACGATTTCGATTATTCCCGCGGAACAGGCGAGCGCCCAGGTGGTTGCGGACGCGCGCAAACGCGCGGAGGGAATTCTGGAACAGGCCAAGGCAACCAAGAGCTATCAGCAGTTTGGACTGCTGGCGGAGAAAGTTTCGGAAGACGATTTTCGCGTGAATCTTGGCGACCGGCATGTGGTGAAGGGCGAGAATCTTCCGCCGGAGGTGGTGAAAGTTGCCGAGAAGATGAAACCGGGCGAAGTGAGCGGGCTGATTCCGCTGGGCACGGCCTGGACGATTATTCGAGTGGGCGCACATACGCCCCCGGGCAAGTCAACCTTCGCCGAGGTAAAAGCGAAGCTGATGGAGAATCTTCAGAAACAAAAATCCGAACAGCTGAGGGTGGGGCTGGACAAGCGGTTGCATGAGGGCGCGCAGATTCAGGAGCTGTAAAGACGTTGGCGGGAGGTCAGAGTTTCAGACTTTCGGCTGCGAATGGACGGCAAGGTTGGCACGCGAAAGTTTTAAGGGATGGGGCGGACGTGAACAGTCAGAGAAACAACGCGCGTGTGCTCGGTTGGCTGCTGGCATTCGGGGTGATGCTGGCGGGCCAGGGATGGGCTCAGATCGAGATCGGCAAGAACACGAGCATGAGCCTGAGCGGAGACGTGGGGTTCGGCTATAACGGAAGTAACGGCGACACGATAGGCTCAAGTCATAGCACGCTTTTTAGCGGCGATGCCGTCCTGCAAGGTTATTACTACAATCCCAGGTTTTTGAGCTACTACGTTGATCCTATCTACAATCGGTCGCAGGCGGATTCGGGGGAAGGCTCGCTTACCAATGCGTCCAACGTCAGCGCGGGAGTGAACCTGTTCAGCGGCAGCCACTTTCCCGGATCCATATCGTTCGGTGAAGGATTCAACACGAGCGGGACCTATGGGATAGGCGTGACCCCGGGGCTTGACACCACAGGCAAGTCGCACAGCTTCGGCATTGGGTGGGCAGAACTCATTCCGGGTGCGCCGCCTGTGAACATCCAGTATTCGCAGACGGCTTCGGAAAACTCGATTTTTGGCACCAGCCAGGACGATCACACGGACGCAAAAAATCTCAACGTCTTCAGCAACTACAAGCTCGCGGGCTGGTATATGGGAGCGCACCTGACCGATACCTGGACGAGTACGGAGTTGCCGGCGTTGATAACCGGCACTGATCAGGCCGTTACCGGGGACACGAATTCAAAGTCATTTTCCGTCAACGCAAACCACAAACTGCCGCTGCGGGGCTCATTTGGAGCGAGCTACGGATGGTCTGATTTCACTGGTAATGAGAACGGTTCCAGCTATTCCGGTGGTAACCAGACGTTGAGCGCGAGCGCCGCCTTTGCGCCCACAGACAGGTTCACGTCATCGTTCCAGGCTAACTACGACAGCAGTCTCGCAGGGTCCATCGAACAGCAACTCATCGGCGTGGGCGCGGTTACTCCGCAGGTTGATCTGGGCAAAAGCAGCTACTCGATTTCCCTCAACAACTCCGACAATGTGGTGATTACTAAGAGCCTGTCGGCCGGGTTCAATGTGGGCCACGTCGAGCAAGTGGTGTACGGCGAAACCGTCTCAGCAACCCACTTTAGCGCGATCATCGACTACCGGTTTCTGAAGCCGCTTTGGGGTACGGTCGTGGTCTATGCCGGGTTAAACGACGAGGCGACAGAAGCGGGGAACACGGGAGCGGGTCTGATTGCGGGAGTGAACTTCACCAAACAATGGAGCAATTTCGAGCTGGACGGAAGCTTCGGCTATTCGCAGGATACGCAGACGGTGCTGGCCACGGAGGTGACGTCCAATTATTCCTACCTGGCAAAAGCGCAGCGCCGCCTGGGCCGCCGGGTGCGGTGGTTGACTACATTTAACGGTTTCCACACCGGGTTGGGCGAGGCAGAGGGTTCGAGCGCCCATGCGGAATCCTACGGAACCCAGCTCGTGTACAAGATGTATAACGTGGGAGCGACCTACGGTCACACTTCGGGTACGGTGCTGCTGACTGCGAATGGGCTGGTGGCGGCGCCGGGCACGCTTGCGCCGGTGCTGACGGCCAATGGGTCGCTGCTCGATACCGGCTCCTCTTACTCATTCAGCTTTACGACCAACCCGATACGCCGGCTTTCGTTCAGCACCAGCTACATGAGAACGCTCAATGACAGCCTGGCTGGGGTGGCGGGGGCGGCCGCTTCGAACAGCGCGTCGAAGGTATATCTGATGTTCACCACTTACCAGTTCCGCAAGATGGTGTTTACAGCGGGGTATACTAACCTGAATCAGTTTGTCAGCGCATCTGGGCTGCCGCCCGCCAGCTACACGAATTTTTACGTCGGAATCCAACGATGGTTCAAGGCCTTCTAGCGCGATCCGATGCGGGGAATTGGGTCGGCTTGTGTCTTTGCATGGTGCTGGCCGTTGGTGTGGCCGTGCCGGCATATGCGGAAGACGCCAAGGCGGAGAAAAATGAGCCGACTCCGGGACCCGAGTTGTTGCTGCAAGGCGGGCGCAAGCTGGCTTTTGTGCGCACCTTTACCACGGACCGCGACGTTTCGCCGAAGCGGAGCTTCTTCAAAAAGGTGATCGACGTGGTGGCGGGAGCGCCGGACCGGCATCAGACGATCCGTCCCTATGGAATTGCCGTGGACTCGCGCGGGCGGGCGATTGTGACGGACCCGGGGGCGATGGGCATCCACATCTTTGATTTTCGCGACCACAAATATAAATTCATCGCGCGCAATGACAAAGATGAGAACTCGATGAAGTCTCCGCAGTGCGTTGCCGTGGATGCGCAAGACAACTTTTATGTGACGGACTCGGAAACTGGGAGGATTTTTGTTTTCGAGCCAGGAGGGAAGTTCAAGCGCATCATCGGCAATCTGAAAGGCGGAGAAGGTTTTTTCAAGCGGCCCACGGGGATTGCGGTGGATTCGGCGGCGCAGAGGATCTACGTCACAGACACGCTGCGGAACAAGGTTTACGTTTTGGATATGCAGGGAAGCGTGATGCAGATGATCGGCAAGACGGGAACAGGAAACGGGGAATTCAATTTTCCGACGGAGATTGTTTTGCACGGGCAGGATCTGGCAGTGGTGGACACGATGAATTTCCGCGTGCAGGTCTTTGATCGCGGCGGGACCTTCAAGTACGCCATAGGCAACGTCGGCGACGGAGAAGATTTCGGAAGCTTCTTTCGTCCGAAGGGAATCGGGTTCGACAGCGAAGGACACCTGTACGTGGTGGATGCCGCATGGAGCAGAGTGCAGGTATTCGATCAACTCGGTGAGTTGCTTTATTACTTTGGGACACGGGGAGAAAAACCGGGAGCGTTCAACCTGCCTTCCGGCATGTTCATCGATCGGAACGACAGCGTGTACATCGCGGATTCTTACAACAGCCGTATCCAGGAGTTTCAGTACTACGGGAAGCGAGAGCCGGGCGGAGGCCAGTGAGAGATGAAGTGGCGGCTAGTATTCGCGGCTCTGCTTTGCATGACGGGTAGCCTGCAAGGGCAATTCAGCGGCGATGTGCTGGGATCGCATGACATGGGTCCCGGCGGAACATCGCCGGTGAAGGGCGGGCTGCCTCCTTGCCAGTTTTGCCATGCGCCTCACTCGGGAAATAGCAAGGGGCCGCTTTGGGCCCAGACGTATTCTACGCAGATTTACAATCTTTACCGCAGCACCACTGATCCGGCCCAGACGATGGAACAGCCGCCGATCGGCGCGCCCAGCAGCCTGTGCCTGAGTTGCCACGATGGAACGGTTGCTCCTGGTCAGACCATACCTTACGGCAAACTTCAGACGCAGGGAACCATGAGTGCCAGCGATATTCTCGGGACGAGCCTGCAGAATTCGCATCCATTCAGCTTCAATAAGCTAAAGGATCAGGCCGACCTGGTAGCAAGTTTGATATCGAAGGGGCAACCCCAGGATCCGTTGCAGAGGGTGACGCTGATCAATGGAAACGTTGAATGTGAGAGCTGCCACAATCCCCATGTTCAAAATGTAGACACGACTTCGCTGAACTTCCTGGTGAGAAACAATGCCGGAGGTGCGATGTGCCTTTCGTGCCACGCAACATCTCCGCGCACAGTGAACTCCCTGAAGAACCAGTTGGTCTCGTGGCCGAACGGCGTGCACGCCACCATTTCGAACGCGATTCTGCCGGCAGCGAATGTGGGACCCTACGCCACCGTGGCTCAAAACGCGTGCACCAGTTGTCATGTGCAGCACAATGCGAACGGTCCGGCACGATTGTTGCGCGGGGCAACGCCGGCGCCGGCGAACATGGATTCCTACACGCAGAACTGCATAACCTGCCATAACGGCAACAGAAATATCTCTCCGAGCGTCGCGAACGTTTATGCGGAGTTCTCGAAGTACTCCTACCATCCATATCCCTCAGGGAATAGCACGCACGACACGGCTGAGGCGATCCTTGTAAATAACAACCGCCATGCCACTTGCGCGGACTGCCACAACGGGCACGGGGCGCAGCAAACGACTGCGTTCGCGGCTCCGCCGCTGCTTCGTCCGTCTCAGAATGCGGTGAATGGAATTTCTGCCAGCGATGGAATCACGCCTGTCACGCCAGCAGTAAACCAATATGAGAATTGCCTTCGTTGCCACGGGAGCTCGACCGGCAAGGCCACTACATCCAAATTTGGATATCTCCCGGTGCGGTACGTGGCTAACCCAGCGGATCCTAACAATGTCATTACGCAGTTTGCCGCCACAGCATCCTCAAGCCATCCCGTAACGCACACTAACTCCTCCAGTTACCCTCAACCCAGTCTTCTCCCTTACATGTCGCAACTCAACGGAACCAGTCAGGGGCGACTGATGGGCATCCAGATTTTTTGCACGGACTGTCACAACAGCGATGACAATCGCGAATTCGGCGGATTGGGCCCCAGCGGCCCGCATGGATCCAAATGGCCCCACCTTTTGGAGCGCCGTTATGAATTAAGCCAGGCACCCGGCCGCGGCCAGCGGATTACGAACCTTTTTCCAAACCCAGATCTATCGGTGAATGGGCCTTACGCGATGTGCGGCAAATGCCATGATCTCCCGGGCAATATCATCAAGAACACAAGTTGGTCGCAGCACTCCGCACACATCAATTCTGGATTTACATGTTCTACGTGTCATACCGCGCACGGGATAGCAGGCAGAAATGGAACTGTTAGCGGAGATCGGCTCGTCGACTTCGACCTGAATGTAGTTGCTCCGAACGGCGGGGCGCCCATTTCTTACAATGGAAACACTGGAACCTGCGCGTTGGTCTGCCATGAAGTGGCACACAACGCAAACGGCACGGTCGGCACCGCCACCGCAGCCCCCCGCAGCGGATCAAGTCCCAGGCCGTGAGGCTTGACTCGAAGGGGTCAGGCCGTCCGGTTATGACATCCCTGCGCCAAACCCGCTTATCACAGTGCGCGCGACTAGCCCTTTTTATTCTTGCGCTTCTATATGCATTTGCCGCGGGCCTGCGAACTCTGGGAGATTTCGATCTTGGATGGCAACTGGCAACGGGCCGCTGGATCGTGCAGCACGGGCGCATACCATTTACAGATGTTTTCTCTTATACCGCTGCTGGCACGGAGTGGATTTATCCAGTTCTGTCGCAAGTTTTGCTTTATCTGTCATACGTGATTGGTGGCTATGGCCTTTTGTCGTGGCTAGGCGCGGCAGCTTGTGTGGGGACAGTCGCTCTTCTGCTGCATCGTTCTTCCACTGCAGGTGTGATTCTGACGATTGTGTCGGTTCCACTCATTGCTGCCTGCACCCCGCCCCGGACCGAAATGTTCACGGCAATCCTGTTCGCTGCATACGTAAACCTTTTATGGCACTACCACGAATCGGGAGAAGCTCGGTTGTGGTTGCTTCCCGTGCTCATGTGCTTGTGGGTGAACTTGCACTTAGGATTCATCGCGGGCTTGGCGATGTGCGCGGCATACGTCTTGCTCGAACTCGAAGATGCGATTGCGCCTTCGCGCAGACTTGGCGCCTTGCTTCGATTGAAAAAGGCATGGCCGTGGCTGCTTGCCACGCTCGCAGCCACACTCGTCAACCCATGGGGTTGGCGAATTTATGTAGCGATAGAACGACAGCGGAGCATCGTTCAAACCCATAGTTTATGGATTTCGGAATGGGAAGGATTGCGACTCACTCCCGCCGCTTTCGCAAAGGCACTCGCATGGCGTGACCCGGACGGCGCCGTTTATTGGTTGATACTCGCTGCAGTGGTCGCCGTACTCTGCGCATTAGCAAAGCGCAAATTCGTGCCAGCATTTCTTCTGGCGAGTGCGATCTATCTCGTGATCCATGCCATACGGATGGAGGCGTGTTTCGCAACCATCACTGTAGTGATTGGGGGAACTTTTTTGTCGCAAGCTGCAAGTTCGGTTCGTGAACGGATTGCGACTCGCTATCAAGTATCCTCGCGTACCAGAATGTTCGCTGCAGTCACTTCGATTGCAGTAATAGCGTGTTTTGTGGCCGTCAGGGGTTATGGCCTCGTTACGAACCGCGTTTATCTCAGATCTCCTTTCTCATTTTCTATCTTTGGAGCGGGGCAATCTGTGTGGGCTCCCGAGCAGGCGGAAGCATTTGTACTAAAAGAAAAACTTCCGCGCAATTTGTTTCACGACTTCAATTCGGGCGGCTTCGTAGTGTGGAACCTCTCACCCGCATACCCGGATTACATTGACGGTCGTTCCGTTCCTTTTGGAGGCTCGTTGCTGATGCGCAATTCGAGCCTGTTAGAGCAATCGCTGGATTCAGAAGCATGGCGCAGTGAAGCCAACACAAGAGAAATTAACACTATGCTCTTGTCCATGGATTTCGAGGCGGGAAACGCACTGCGAAGTTTGGGCAGCTATTGCGACGCGCAACAATGGCGACCGGTTTTTCTGGATGCGTTCGGCGCGGTTTTTTTGCGTGTCGTGCCGGAAACGACCGATTTTGTTCATCGACTTCAGATCGACTGCAAAACCGTGCAGTTTGCGGATCCGCCACCCACCATTTCGAGCGCCGAGCAATTTCGGTATCTATTAAACGTTGGAACGATTATGGTCGTCCTCGATCGAAATGAGGAAGCCCAGCAACGCCTGGAAAAGGCGGAGCGGATCTTTACAGAGAATGCATTCTTGCACTATGCGAAAGGAGTCGCACTGGGGAATATGGGGTTTCCGGAAGACTCCGAGCGTGAGTTCCTCATTTCGACAAAACTTGGCTCAACGGATGATGCTCCAGTCGCACTTGCGCGAATTTACGATCACGACGGTCGCTATGAGGACGAGGCACAGGTTCTGAAAAACGCAGCCGACCGAGCCAGCAGACCCCATTGGTTGTATCTGATGCTGGGTAAGGTCGAACTTAAACTTGGACATTCAGACCTTGCGCTGGCCGCATTTCAGAAGGCCGAGCGCGAAAGTCCATTCCGCGGCGAAGCTTATTCACTAGGAACAGAATTCCGGTCACAGGTTGAGGCGGGAAAACAGCGTGCGACGGAGAGTACGTCGAAGAACTGATCGTGCTTCTGAAAGTGAAGGCCCGATTCTGCCACGGCTGTAGAGGGAGAAGCAGTCACGGGATCGCTTTCATCTTCATCACGCAGAAGCTGTCCGTATTTACTGCAATGGTTTCGCTGGTGTTCCCGGTTTCACCCCCGAATGCTTCTTGGCCTGTGCCATTAATTCCACAACCTTCTCTTTGCCTTCATAGTTCGGATTTGTGTCCAGCAATTTCTGCCAGGTGGCGACGGCTTTGTCGATATCCATCTTGCCTTGCCACTCGACGATGCCGAGGTTGAAGAGCGTGTTGGGCTTATTGGGTTCGTAGGAGAGCGACTTTTGAAATTCCACGATCGCGGAATCGGCGTCGCCGTTATACCAATACGCGGTCGCCATGTCCGTCCGGACGCCCGCGTTGGCAGGCTGTATCTTCAGCACGCGCTGGTAATAATCGATCGCTGCGGGGTAAAGCTGGGTGTCGTAATAGACATTCCCGATGTTTGCCAGAAGGGCGGCATTGTTCGGGTCAGCTTTGAGTTTGTCGAGGAGCGGTGCGGCTTGCGTGTCCGCCATTTTCTGCATCTGCGCCGGAGTCGGCGCCTGCGCTGCCTGGTCTCCCATTGCCGGAGCCGCGGCCGACGCGGTCGTGGTCTCGGCTGCAGCGGTGGCTGGGCTCTGGGATCCGCGGATCAACCAGCCGCCCGCAATTCCAACCAGCAAGCAGATAACTGCCAACACGTAGGCCTGCACGCTAGTCCATTGTTCGATCGACGAGGAACTTGCGCGATTTGTGTCCGTCATTGTCATGCTCCTTGCAACATTCTGTTGCTTCCCGGCCGAAGCCAACACGGGCCAGCTTCGCCCCTTACAATCCCGAACAGACGTTAGCTCTTGCTCTGCGCCTGGATGTCAGTTATCAGTTTCTGCACTCTGGCTTTACGGTCTTCACTCAACTGCGGATTCGATTTCAACAGCAGTTGCCAGGCTGCGAGTGCTCCGTTGCTGTCTTTTTTCCCCTGCAATTTCATGATTCCCAGGTTGAACAGGGAGTTGGCGTCCTTGGGGTCGTAGTGCAACGCTTGCTGCAATTGACTGATCGCACCATCCACGTCGCCGCCGTAGTAGAGGGACGAAGCGAACTGAGTGCGAGTCGGTACGTTCTTCGGATCAACGTTCACGGCCTTCTCGTAATAGCCGGCTGCTGCTTTGAACTGGTGAGTCGCCTGGTACAGGTCTCCGACTTTGACGAGCAGACCGGCGTTGTCTGGATCGGTCTTGAGTTTTTCGAGCAAGGGCGCTGCCTTGTCGTCGGCCATCTTTTTCATCTGTTCAAGGCTGGGCATCTGCTCACCCGTACCGGCAGCGTGAGGAGAGTTTGTGGCGGCGGCCACAGTTGCTGGCGGCCGCAGGGCAGGCGATTGCGACCCCCGAAACAGGTAACCAATCGCCAGTCCAACCACGAGGCTGATTACCGCCATCGCATAGGCCTGCTTCGCTTGCCAAGCCGATGCCACGGTTGGCTGCACTTCGGTTTCGTTTTCCATCTGACCCCCATTGGCCGGTACTAGGCTTGACCTCGCCTCTTGCCCGGCTAGCCTGTAGGGAACGGTCCATCGCCGCCGACAGGACTTTTACAGCCCTTGCCTTACCCGATTCAACCTTAAAGGCGGGGTACCAAACAGGCAGCATTCTACGTCACATGAGAATGTGACGTCGGTCACACGTGACGAAGCGCAATCAATCGTGGCGGATGCATTCGTTTGATTGCGAATGCAGAATGCCGGGCGCAGTTACGGGGCATGGCCGCGCACTCAGCGATCTTCCACGCTGTTCTGATTGGGTGTTCGTTCGCGTGCGGGTGTTTTATCGTGCAATTCTGGAAACCGTAACCATCGAACCGTAATCGATTATCGTTATGGACGCGGCCGTTGCAGGGGCAAATGTTCATGCAAGCTTCCTCTGAAAGATACGATCGCGTCGCCCGATGGGCACCAGCGATGGAGGGCATAAACACTGGCAATCCCGGCGCCACTCCGGGCACTTATACTGTGGTCGTGACCGAGCCCTCGGCAACACTACGGCCACGAGCATCGTCAAACTCGGTTCACATGCAAGGAGAAGCATTGAAGGTAAGGATGTCGACCATATACACGAACAGAGGAGCCGCCTATATCGTGGTTGCGTTCTTCGCGCTTATCGCGGTGTATGTCCATATCGGTGGCGTGTTTAACAGACAATTCTGGTTGTCATTCTTGCCAGGCGTGATGGAAAACCTGGTTATCTTGGCTATAGCAGTGCTGGTGATCGACAGCATCTCGAAGAGGCAGAATCGCGCCAAGCTCCAACAAACGAACGCGCGTCCGTCCCGTACGATTTTGTCCATTACCAACAAGCTGGCCTATTTGCTGCTGGAATACCTGGCCCTGGCGACCAGGGAGGAACTTCACAGCGACAAGGCTCCGAGTTTTCAGTTCGCGATTGAGCGGTTGAGGCGAACTGATCTAGGTGCGGCCTTCCACGAACGGTTAATGAATGCGCAAGACAAAGCGGCGTTTGCCGAAGGTTTTGAAAAGATACTGATCGAGCAGACAGAGGGTGTGGCGAATTCGCTAAAAGAGATTTATCCCCGCCCAGACCCCATCGTTGTACAGGGCGTAGAACAAATGCAGTTCGGCATTGGATCGGTCATGGTGCTCAAAGACGTGCTCGGAGCATTCAAAACCGTGAATGCGCAGGCGGGGATTCAGGACCAGCTTCATCCGGAGCAGTTAGATCTCATCACCGAAATTGGTTACCGTCAGGTTGGCTTGCAGTTGAACAATATGCGGGACTTCATCGTCAGTCTGTCCGACCGGGCTAAGGCGAACAGGCTGTTCATCTCTCTCCATTAACCATCGCCCACTTGCCGTCGTACGCGGTCAGGCGGCGGAAGTGAAGCAAAAGTGAAAAAGTTCGGGGCGTCCGAAGAAGTAACAAGCATTCTTCGCGCGAACCAGCCTATTATCGTCTAAGAACAATCAGTAGGAGCCCAAGAATGATTCGAAGAGTTGCTCTGCAAATTGGAATTCTCGTACTCCTTGCATTCATCGTATGCAGTGCATACTTCACCGTCGGCTACTTAAAGCGTGTGCAGGATATCGCCACACTCACGCTGGAAAGTTCCGCCATTCAGGCGGCGCTATCGAGTGTTTTGAAAGATCTAACCGATATGGAAACGGGTCAGCGCGGATATCTGCTTACCGATAACCCGTCGTACTTGCAACCCTACAATGATGCGAAGGGTAGGATCGAAAGCGATTTTTCCGATCTTCGAGCGAGGCTCGCAACGCGGACGCAGACTGATCCACCGCTGGAGCCGCAGTTGGAGACTTTGGCAAAATCAAAGCAGGCGGAGATGGAGCGCTCGGTTAGCTTGCGCCAGGGGGGGTATCGCCTTCGCTCATTCAAACTGGTGGATACAAACGAGGGCGAGGGCTACATGGATGAGATTCGCCGCATCGTGTCCTCGATGTCGTCTGCGGAACACAGCAATTTTGCAAGATTCGATAGCGAGAGGGTTGCCGCGCTGAAACATGAGGAGCGGGCGACCATCATTGCGAATTCCGTGTTGCTTGCGCTGGCAGCATGCCTGTTCGGGCTGATGGGTCGCCATGCGCGCGTGCTTGCAAAAGAAGCAGCGCACAGTAAGAAAGAGTTGGTCGCAAGGGATTTGCAACTCGAAAGATTGACGTCCGCACTTTCCGGTCCAGTGCGTTCCGATATCGGCACCATCAATACGACTCTTGAGTTGCTCATAGAGCAATACGGGGGATTTCTCCCACGACATGGCCAGCAATATGCCGAAAAAATCAAAGAAGCTGCCACAGAAGTGGAGCGATTGCGGCAAGATTTGGTCGGCGGCCAAGGCCCTGAAAGTGATGCAAAGGCGGCTTGAAAACACCAAACCGTGTCAAGGTAGGTAAGCCCGTTCATCTAGTGCATCGATGGACTTATTGCGCGCCATCTGCATTTCGGTTTTACGAATCATCTGCGGCCACAACAAATCAGGTTCGAATTTAAAAATGGTTTCGGCATCTCCGGGAAAAACGAACCACGCGCCAAGTTCCGTTTCCTTTTGCAATTGATCGACATGCCATCCGGCATAGCCCAGATACACATGAAAGGCTTTCGGGGCAGCCCGGTCGTTGAGGGTCTGTTCGAGTTGGGTCTTCGTAGAAATCTGGAAGACACCGGCGCAAATCTGCATCGCTCCGTCGACCTTAGTCGACGACTTGCGCAAAGCCCGTATCTGATGAGGATCAACTGGCCCTCCGAAATAGACAGGGTCGGAACGATCTTTCGCGGCTTGGAAGTCCCCAAGCACGCTTGACACCCGGAGATCGGTTCGGCGGTTGAGAATCAGTCCGACCACACCGCCGGCATCATATTGAACCAGCAGGATTACGGTTTGTGCGAAATTCGGATCGCCGAGGTTTCGGCTGGCCACCAGTATCTTTCCGACACCCAAAAGTTCGGGGTTCTTGGATTGGATAGGAAGAGGAATGGCCGGAGATATCTTGCTACTGGCGTGAGTTGTCTCGGCCCCATTTGCCGCGTCCAGATTGTTGGCTACCAGCGGCGCGGAGGCAGCAACTGTGATAAGAACCGCTAAAAAGCCGAGCTTGGCCAGACCCATGGCTGCTCTCCTCAGACTGAATCACGTTTTCGATTTCGAACGCGCTCATGCGCCTGCAAAAATTATACCCAGTATCGCCGCATCATCTCTGGTTGGCGTGCACGAGCTGGCTGAACGACGAAACATAGGACGACGAGAAAAAGATCTACGGCGCCGTTATCTTTTCCGCTTCCTCGCGAATCCTCCTCCACGCCCGCTCCACGTGACGCGCCCCTGTATTCGTCTGGCCCACGCACAGCCGCAGAGTGAACTTCCCGTTCAGTTTGGTGTGCGTCAGGAATAGATCGCCGCTGCGGTTCAGCCGCTCCATGATCGTCTGATTTGCCGCGTCCCCGCCCTTGTGCCGAAAGCAAACCAGGTTCAATGGGACAGGCGCGGCAAGCTCAAAGTTTTCATCCTCGCGCACCCAATGCGCGAACTCCTGCGCCAGTTGTACATGCCGTCGAATGTGATGCTGCAAGCCTTCCACGCCGTAATGCCGAATCACGAACCACAACTTCAGCGACCGAAAGCGCCGCCCAAGCTGAATGTGCCAATCGCGATAGTCAATGACCGCGCCCGATTCCGTGGCCTGATTGCGTAGATATTCCGGCAGAATGCTCAGCGTCTTGATCAGCGCCTTGCGGTCCGCGACCCAAAAGCAGTTGCAGTCGAAGTTGGTGAACATCCACTTATGCGGATTGAAATTGTAACTGTCCGCGAACTCGACTCCGTTTTGCAGATGTCGAAACTCAGGACAAAGCGCCGCCGTGCCCGACATCGCTGCGTCCACATGCAGCCAGAGATTGTGCCGGCCGCAGATCTTCGCGATCTCAGCGACGGGATCCATCGCATTCGACGACGTCGTTCCCACCGTCGCGCATACAAAGCAGGGAACCAGGCCAGCGCGTTTATCCGCTTCAATCTGGCGGGCCAATGCCTCGGGACGCACCGCGAACTTATCGTCCACTTCGATCAGCCGCAGATTCGATACACCTATGCCCGCGATCATCGCAGCCTTCTCCAAAGAAGAATGCGTCTGCGTAGATGCGTAAGCAACAATGCGCCCATCGCATCCTTTCTGATTGCTGGTATAGTTCGTGGCGCGTTCGCGCGCGGCCAACAGTGCGCACAGCGCGGCGCTCGACGCCGTATCTTGAATCACTCCACCGCCCGCATTCGACGACAGAAACTTCTCCGGCAAACCCAGCATGCGCACTAGCCAGTCGAGCACATGCGTTTCCAGTTCCGTGCACGCCGGGCTAGTCGACCAGAGCATGCCCTGGACGCCAAGTCCCGAAGAAAGAAGATCGCCAAGAATCCCAGGCCCCGAAGCGTTACAAGGAAAGTAAGCGAAGAAATTCGGCGACTGCCAATGCGTAACTCCGGGCAGGATTAACCTCTCAACATCTTTCAGCAGCGCCTCGAACGGTTCGCCCCGTGTTGGAGCGTTTGCCGGCAGCGAGGCGCGAATCTCTCCCGGCTTCACCTGCGAGAGCACCGGGAACGACTCGATGCGGGAGTGGTAGTCGGCGATCCAATCCACCACGGCATGGCCGTGGCGGCGGAATTCGTCTGGGGTCATGTGAAAAGACTTTTCGTCAGGCACTAGCGTTACCTCGGAAGGAATGCGACTTGTTCAGCCCAGCCGTCCAAAATATAACCGCGTCTTGTACTCGAACGCGACGCGTCCTCCGACGGCACTGGCATCAAAAATGCGCCGCAACTCGCGCAGCATGGGCGCATGTTGAGGATCATCCGGTCCCGGCGCGTACGACGATGACAGCAATCGCCCTTCCACGCCGGCGCAATCGAATTCCTGGCGCATCTCGAACGCTCTCTCTTGAAATGGTGCGGGATCGAAGAACTCCTTCATCGCGTCGGTCGTGCGCTCATGGCGAACGTCTTCGTAGTCGGTTCCATAAGTCAGCAGCAACTGTTCATAATCGCGAAGAAACTTCGTCGACTCCGTGAGCCGCTCATTCCAAAGCAGCACAAGCCATCCTCCGGGCTTCAGGATGCGAACGAACTCGCGTCGCGCCCGTACACGGTCGAACCAGTGCGCGGCCTGTGCCGCGGTGACGAAGTCCACGCTGCGATCGGCCAGCGTTGTCGCTTCGGCAGTTCCCGCAATGCTGGTGAAGTTCGGGAACGCCGCCAGCAGGCGTTCGCCAGCCTCACGCATCTCCGTATTGGGCTCGACGCCGAAGACCGGATTCCCATTCTCCAGCAGCATGCGAGTCCAAATCCCAGTTCCGGAGGCGATGTCGGCAACCACGTGGCTTGGTGCGAGACCGCACTGGTCTTGCAGTTCCTGAATGACTTGCGCGGGATATCCCGGCCGGTAACGCACGTAATTCTCGACGCGATCGGAGAAGCGACTGGTAGCATTAGGCGCAGGCATAGGGTTAAAAAGTGGCAAGATTTTTCATCTTGCCAGAAAGCCATTTTAATTGCAGGATAGGTATATTGTCCTTCCCCGCTGGGCCCCTGTGCCGCAAGCCCGAGCGACTTCGAGAGAGTAAAGCGAACAAGAAGGGAAATCCTCCTCCAGCATTAAGTGCGATACCATTCCAACTAGACAGGAAAGTTTCGATTACATGAGAGTCGTCATCAAAGTTGGCACCAGCCTCATCGCCCCGGGCGGTCAGATTGACGCGAACCTGCTGCGCGCCATGGTCGATCAATTCGATCTCAACAAGAACGAATATCTGATCGTAACCTCGGGCGCAATTGCCGCGGGCATGTCCGGCCTCGCCCTAACCGAGCGCCCGAGCGGCGTCCCCGGCATGCAAGCCTGCGCAGCCGTGGGTCAGAGCAAGCTCATGCACACTTACGAGCGCCTGTTTTTCGGCAAGAAGGTGGTTGCGCAGCTTCTGCTTTCAAGCGACGACTTCACGTCGCCGGTCCGTTATCGCAACCTGCAGAACGCTCTGGCCGAGCTGCTTTCGCTGGGCGTGGTTCCCATCGTGAATGAAAACGACAGCGTCAGCGTGCGCGAACTGGAAGGCGCTTTCGGCGATAACGACGAACTCAGTTCGCTGCTGGCCACCGCGGTGAAGGCTGACTGGCTGCTGTTGCTCACCAATGTCGATGGCTTCCTCATGCCAAACGGTCGAAAAAAGCCGAAACTCGTTCGGGTTGTTCGCAAGCTCACTCCGGCTCTTGAAGCGCAATGCAACGGCAAGAGCGCCCAGGGACGCGGTGGCATGATTTCCAAACTGCGCGCCGCCAAACTCGCCAGCGACGGCGGTGTGCACGTCGCAATTGTGAATGGCCGCCATCCACAAGGAATCACATTGGCCATGCAACGAAAGGTCGGAACCTATTTCCCTCCCACGAACGGAAAATACTGATGGCGACGACTATTACCAACTCGGCTTCGACGCAGGAAAAGCTGCTGCGCGCGCGCGATGCAGCCGCGAAACTCGCGCTGCTCTCAACCAGTGAGAAGAACGCGTTGCTGCTGGCGATTGCCGATGCGATTGAAGCCCAGGCCCAAACGATTCTTGCGGCGAACCGCGAAGACGTAGAAAGTTCCGGCCTCGAAGGCGCGATGCGTGATCGCTTGCTTCTGACTCCTGCGCGAATCAAGGAGATGGCGCAAGGTGTGCGCGAAGTTGCGGCGCTCGGCGATCCGATTGGCGAGACCCTCGCGGAGTGGACTCGCCCGAACGGTCTGCGCATCCGCAAAGTGCGTGTGCCGCTGGGCGTAGTCGGCATCATTTACGAGTCGCGCCCGAACGTTACCGTTGACACCGCCGTGCTCGCGCTGAAGACCGGCAATGCCATCGTTTTGCGCGGCGGCAAAGAAGCGGCGCACAGCAATCAGCGCCTGGTGGAGATTCTCGCAGCCGTGCCGGGTGTGCCTGACGGTGCAATCGAACTGCTCGATTCGAGCACACGGCAGTCCGTGACAGAACTCATCAGGGCTCGTGGCTTGGTGGATGTAATCATTCCGCGCGGCGGCGCGGGGCTCATCGCATTCGTCACCGAGAATTCCGCAGTACCGGTCATCGAAACCGGAGCAGGGAACTGCCACATCTTCGTCGATGAATCCGCTGACTTCGATATGGCCGACCCGATCGTGATCAATGCCAAGACACAGCGGCCGTCGGTATGCAACTCCGCAGAAAAACTGCTGGTGCACGAACGCGTCGCCGCGGAATACGTCCCACGAATCGTGAAGAAGTTGATCGAGGCCGGAGTAGAAGTTCGTGGAGACGGCGAGTCACGCAACCTGGCCGCCGGGCAAAACGTTGAGCCCGCGGTCGAGCGCGATTGGCCCGAAGAATATCTGCGCTTGTGCATGGCGGTCCGCGTGGTTGCAAATGTTGATGAGGCAATTGCCCACATCAATCGCTATTCCACCAAGCACTCCGATTCCATCGTGACCCGCGACGAAGCCAATGCAAGAAAATTCCTCCGCGGAGTAGATTCGGCCGCAGTCTATTGGAACGCCTCAACTCGTTTCACCGATGGCGCCGAGTTCGGCTTCGGCGCGGAAATGGGCATCAGTACCCAGAAACTCCACTGCCGCGGCCCTTTCGCGCTAGCAGAACTCACCTCTTCGAAATACGAGATCGTCGGGACAGGGCAGGTAAGATAGTCTCCCTCCGCTGAAACTCCGGTGGCACGGGGCCGGTCGCGTCAGGAAATGCCAGATAGTAGTCGTGGTTCCTGCTCACGTCGCTAAGACCGCTTTTCCCAAGCGGCGTAATCCTAAAACGCTTGAACCTCTTGCGCGTTAGCTTCATCTGTCTAGCGTGGCACCCGCTGTGCTACCTTACATACTTTCGCTGCGGGAGCCTCATGAGATTGTTCTCATCCGTTCTTCTTTCTTCGCTCGTCCTGTTTGCGCTTCTGTCGCCGATAGTCAGCGGCCAACCTGCGCAACCCCCCGAGGCGACTCAATCCATCTTCGGCTTCCGCGACTCCACCGCCGAAGCCGCCACGGAAGCCCGTTTCCTTGCCGTGCCCGATCCCAAGCTCGCCGAAGAGCACCTGCGTACTCTGACTCAGGCGCCGCACATGGCAGGCACGGTGGAAGACAAAGCCACCGCAGATTACGTTGCGCAGAAGTTTCGCGCCGCCGGACTCGACACCGAAATCTTCGAATACAAGGTGTGGATGAACTACCCCGCGGAGATCAGCGTGGACATCACGGCGCCCGCCGGAGTCGAAATGCACGGGCCCACGCGCGAGCACGTCGATGGCGATCCTTATGACGGCGACCCGCGCGTGGTGATGCCGTTCAGCGGCATGTCGCCTTCCGGCGACGTCGAGGCCGAGGTGGTTTACGCCAACTACGGCACGCCGGAAGATTTCGAGAAGCTGGAGAAGTTAAAGATCGACGTACGCGGCAAAATTGTGCTGGTGCGCTACGGCCAGAATTTTCGCGGCGTAAAAGTATTCATCGCGCAAGAACACGGCGCCGCTGCGGTGATCCTCTATTCCGACCCGTTTGACGACGGCTGGCGGAAAGGCGATAAGTATCCCGCTGGCCCATGGCGGCCCGATACCGGCGTGCAGCGCGGCTCGACGGGCTTCATGTTTGAGTTTCCCGGCGATCCCACAACGCAAGGCTTCGCATCCCTGCCTACTCTTTCGGAGAGCAAACGCGTTTCTCCCGAGAAGTCCGCGCAGATGCCGAAGATCCCTGTCACGCCACTCTCCTACCACGATGCCTCGCCCATTCTTCAACATCTTGGCGGGCCCGACTCGCCGCGCGAATGGCAGGGCGCGCTGCCTTTCACATATCACGTGGGCCCGGGGCCGGTGCGCGTGAAGATGCACCTCAAACAGGATTATCAGTTCCGCACTCTCTGGGATGTAATCGGCCGCGTGCGCGGCCGCGAATTTCCGGACGAATGGGTGATTGCCGGAAATCATCGCGACGCGTGGGTCTACGGCGCAGTCGACCCCAATAGCGGCACGGCGGCGATGCTCGAATCCGTGCACGGGATCGGCGAGCTGTTGAAGACAGGCTGGAAGCCGAAGCGCCCCATGATTTTTGCGAGTTGGGATGGCGAAGAAGAAGGACTGATGGGCTCAACCGAATGGGCCGAGCAACACGAATCGAATCTCGCGAGTGCCGCCGCATATTTCAATATGGATGTCGGTGACTCCGGCCCCAAGTTTGGCGCATCGTCCGTGCCCAGCCTGAAGCAGTTTGTGCGCGACGTCACCAGGGCCGTTCCCAGTCCAAAAGGCGGAACGGTCTATGATGCGTGGCAAAAGTCGGATCAGCCGGGCGCATCAACAATACAGTCCCGCCCGGAAGCCTTCGAGGGCAATCGAGGCGCGCCGGCCGCTCCCACCGCGGGAGAGGTTCCGGTCGGCGACCTCGGCAGCGGCTCCGATTACAGCGTTTTCCAGCAGCACCTCGGCGTGCCTTCGACCGATATAAGTTCCACCGGCCCGTACGGCGTGTATCACTCGGTGTTCGACAACTTTGCCTGGTTCAAGAAGTTCGGCGATCCTGATTTTGTCTATGAGCAGCAGATGGCGAGAGTGTTTGGACTAGAAGCGCTACGTATGGCCGACGCCGACGTGCTGCCCTACGACTACAACGAATATGGAAAAGAGATCGCCGTTTATCTGGACGCAGCCAGGAAGCGGGCAGAAAACAAGTTCGGCGACCACGCGCTCGATCTGAGTGCGGCAACTGCGGCTGCGAAACACTTCCAGGAAGCCGGGGCAAAGATTCTGCTCAAGCAAAAAAATCCGCCGCGAGACGCCGCTCGCTTGAATCAGGCTCTGCGCAACGCCGAGCGCGCTCTGCTCGTGCCGGAAGGTCTGCCGCACCGCCCCTGGTTTCGCCACGCCATCTACGCTCCAGGCGAATACACAGGCTATGCAGCGGTCGTGATTCCAGGAGTGAATGAAGCTCTCGACAAAGGCGACGCCGAGCGAGTGCGCCGGCAGCTCACGCTTCTGACGGCCGCTCTCGATCGCGCGGCCAAGGCGCTCGATGGATACCGTTGATCGATACTTCGCCGATATAAGAGACAAATGAAAAACACGAAATCAAATCGAGATCAGGCCCGCAAGAGCAAAAAGAAATGCTCGACGAAAAAAACGCAGGATGTACCTAACGCCGAGGTTCCGAATATCAAGGAGTTGTTGCTCAACGGTCCAAAATTCGACCTGATTATCCCAAAACGCACACGATGGCGGCGTCGTCCCACCATTATCTTTGACTGACCATGCGTGCCCACCCATTCTTTCGGTGCAATTCCTGCGCACATTGCCCTCCCAGTCGTGAGGGATGGAGTAGCCGACTTTCCTAGTTAACTTCCTTCGGCAGGCTCTGTCCGCGAAATGCGCCCACCTCCAGAAATTTAAGGGAACCGCGACCATATCCCGCCCGTACCGTAATCAGGCGCCCGTGCGCCGGAGGTGTTCCATGCCCGGAAAGTCTCCCATCCGTTTATCCATCCTTCACAAGACCATCATCGTCTGTCTCCTGCTCGCGCCTTTCTGCGCCGCCTCAGACCATTGGGACTACTCAGAAACCCACGACGAGGTGCGCGAATTCGCCGCTGGAGGCAGGGTGCACCTGCGCCTCAACGTGGGCGACCTGCACATTCTCCGCGGAGATTCCGACAAGATCCGCCTCCACTACACCGTCAAGTCGTGGAGCGAAAGCCACGTGAAAGACGCGCACGTCGACATCGACGTGCACGGCCGCGACGCCAACATCGAATTCCGAGCGCCCACCAGCGGCAACACCCAATTCGACGTAGAACTAGAGGTCCCGCAAAACACCAATCTTGACGTGCACGAAAAGGTCGGCGATCTCAGGATCGAAGACATCGAGGGCGACAAAGATCTTCAGTTAGGCATTGGCGACATCCGCGTCGCCTACGGGCGCGGGGCCTACCACCTGGTCCGCGCCAGCACCAGCATCGGCGACGTCAACACCAGCACAGGAGACGTCAGCGCAGGCTTCCTAGGCAAGACCCTGAAATACCAGGGCGACGGCAAGTACGAACTGCGGGCCCACGTTTCAATCGGCGATATCTCGCTGGAAGGGAAGTAGCTGTCCTCCTCCGAGTGCAATTCTCAGGATTCTTAGAAAGTCACTCTCGAAGACGTTGCGATTGCGCGGTAGTTTTCAGGCCTCGCCCACCTCTCGCAAAGGAGGCGAGAATTGGGGCATCCACTACTGCCTATAATTGGTTGAGTTCGATCTCCCGCGCATGCTTCCTCACCTCTCGCTCGAAACGCGATTGTCCTACCAGCAACGGTGAGAACGATACCGGCCGACCTCCGTTCCGACTCTTGACATAAGTAGTGCCCGTGTTGCGCCCTCTCTTCATCCAGGCGATCTCGTTCCAGGCAATGATTCGGTCACCGCGAAGCAGGCGGCGCTGACGAATGCCTTCACGGTCGGTCCAGACTGTGCTGGGTTTAGCGAGAAGAATAGCGGCTAGTACCAGCAGGGGAATCAGCGCTGCGTATTGTCCTTCACCTGTGCGGACTGTCTCAAACACGGTCAGAGCGGTAAAGGCAAATAGAGATACAATGACGATCTCGATGAGTACGTGCATGCGGGGTGCCAGCGAAAACTCAATCGAGGTGCCGTTTTCATGCGGACGTAGCTTCTTGGCGGAACGCCGAATCCACCAGAACAAAAGCATGAACGGAGAGACGAACAAGAATCTAAGAAGAACAGCGCCGAAGATTAAGGCGATTATCTTCATCCTATCGATCCCGGATATGCTTCACGGGGCATCCCGGCCTTAACTTCAAGGCGTGCCGGCCACGGTCCCGCATCACCGTTACTCAATTGAAACCAGCCGCTCCACCAGTTCCGAATAATACTTCTTTTCGCGCTTCTGAAAGAAATCTTTTCCGTTCGCAACCAGATTGGTCACGAGATGGACATTGATTTCTCTCAGGCGAATCGCAGTCGTCGAGCACGAGCGATGGAGAAAATGGTTAAGTTTGCGGCGAAGTTGCTCGGAATTGCCGCCAGGTTCCTGGCCGAAGTGGACTCGAAGCTCCCCGTGTAGAAGACGCTTCATACTTCATCGGGATGGGCCTGAGCCAGAGCCGCTTGCCTCTGCTCTATAATGGCAGTCTGTTCCCATGGTTCGTGACGGCTATAATTACGGGCTGGTTTTCATTGCGGCCGCAGTTCTGGTGGGCTGGTTCGCTCAGCCGGCCTGGGCTTTGCTGCCGCTGTTGTTGGCGCTGTTCTTTCTGTGGTTCTTCCGCGATCCGGAGCGGGCCATCCCGGATGCCGCAGGCGCTCTTGTCTCGCCGGGCGACGGGAAAGTTACAGACGTTTCACTCGTCACCGTGGATGGAGCGAAGCAGACTCGCATCAGCATCTTCTTGAGTGTTTTCGACGTGCACGTGAACCGCTCGCCGATCGCAGGAGTCATTCGCGATGTGCGCTACCAGCGCGGGAAATATCTGAACGCCATGAATCAAGCATCCGCGGAGCTGAACGAGCAGAATATTGTCCTCGTGGAAGGCGATGGACAAGTGGTGGTCTTCAAGCAGATCGCCGGATTGCTGGCGCGAAGAATTGTTTTCACTCCGAAAATAGGCGACCGGCTGGAACGCGGCCAGCGCGTAGGGCTGATCAAGTTCGGTTCCCGGGTAGACGTTTTGTTCGATGCCGCCGCCGTTCTGCAAGTGAAAGTTGGTGACCGGGTTCGTGGCGGCGCCAGCGTTCTGGCTCTCTTGCAGCCGAAAGGTGAACTGGCGACTGCAGGGCGGTCTTCTGCCCATGAAGGGACGCGCTGATGGATAATCCCACTCAAACACCAGGTCAGGGTGAGCGGGTACCGCGGCACATGCGCAAGGGCATGTACATTCTCCCGTCGCTATTCACCAGCGGGAATATGGCGGCCGGCTTCTACGCCATTGTGCAGGTTCTGCATTACGCGATCACCAGCGAGTACTGGCATCTTGACCATGCTGCGATTGCGATTGGCTTTGCCGTGCTGTTCGACGGACTCGATGGCCGCATCGCCCGCATGACTGGGACGAGCAGCGAGTTTGGCAAAGAACTCGATTCACTGGCGGATGTCATCACGTTTGGCGTAGCGCCCGCAATGCTGGCATGGGCGTGGGGCTTTCACGGCGTCCCACCTGTCTCGCTTACTGAATGGCACATTAAGCTTACGCAGCTCGGCGGCATCGCCTGTTTTCTATTCTTGATGGCTGGCGCCAGCCGTCTGGCTCGATTCAATATCACGCACAATCCGCAGCCCTCGAACCCAGGGCGTCCCGGCAAGAAGTATTTCGTCGGTATGCCCATCCCTGCCGGGGCTGGCATGATCGCTGCCGTCGTGCATTTTCAGGAAGGTGATCCGATCCGCTCGTGGTACACGGCGCTGGTCTGGTTGACGATGGTGTCCGCGGTCGGCTACCTCATGGTCAGCACGTGGCGCTTCTACAGCTTCAAAGACATCGACTTCCGTTCGCGCCATCCCTTCCGTCTTATTCTTGTGTTGGCCGCGCTGATAGCCGGCGTCGCGGCTTTCTCAGGGCCGGTGCTGTTTGGGATTGCCCTGCTCTACATGTTTTCCGGGGTGTTCTGGCGTCTGCAATGGATCTTCCGGCGCAAGAACCCGCCTCCGCCGCCCTATAAGGAGGCTTCGCAGACTTCATGAGCACGCCGCCGAAAATCGTATCGCCTTCGCTTTCTTCTACGGCCCGCGGGCAACTCTATCGCGCGGCGGTTGTGGGCGCGGCCACGCTCAAAGGGAAAGAAGTCATTGAAATGCTCAATGAGCGAAACTTTCCGGCGGTCGATATTCGCCTGCTTGACGATGATGAGTCGATCGGACAGCTAGAAGCGGCAGGCGATGAAATTAATTTCATTCAAAGCGTGCGCACAGAGCAATTCACCAACGTGGACTTCACTTTTTTCGCCGCGGATGCCGAATCTACGCGCAACAACTGGAAACGGGCGCGCGATGCCGGCAGCGCGATTATTGATTTATCGGGCGCTCTCGATGAAGAGCCCGGCGCTCAGATTCGCTCGCTCTGGCTGGAGCGCGAGCGCGCAGCGATGTGGCAACCGGAATTGCAGCCAGGTCCGTGCGTGGTTGCGCATCCGGCGGCCGTGACTCTCGCTCTGCTGCTGGTGCGGGCGCGCAAAGCTGGCGCTATTCGCAGCGCGGTCGCGACAATGTTCGAGCCCGCGTCAGAGCAGGGACAGAAGGGCATGGACGAGTTGCACCAGCAAACCGTCAACCTGTTGTCGTTTCAATCGCTGCCCAAAGATTTGTTCGATGAGCAGGTCGCGTTCAACATGATTGCGCGCTACGGGCGGAATTCGCGGCTCTCGCTGGCGTCGCTTGAAGCGCGCGTGCGTCGCCACTATCAAGCGATTGCCGGAACGGATGCGCCGCAGCCCGCGCTGATGCCGCTTCAACCCCCGGTATTTCACGGCCACGCGCTGGCGATCTTTTTGGAGATGGCGCAGACGGTTGATCAAGAAGAATTATCGCAGGCGCTCGCAGGAGATCACGTGACGGTGGTGACCGCGGAAGATGATTCGCATCCGACGAACGTGAGCACGGCAGGACAGGCCAACATTCTGGTTTCGCTGAAGAGCGATGCCGCGCGGCCCAGCGGGATCTGGCTGTGGGCAGCCGCGGATAATCTGCGAATCGCTGCTATGACTGCTGTGGAATGCGCAGAAAGCATGATCGCTACCCGCCCGCTGGGAAAGATTCAATGAGGAAGGCCGGGGAAAGACTGAGCCGGGCAAAACCCGCCCCAGCCAAGTTTGGATCGATGTTCCCGTTTGTTGTCATCTCTTTATCTCTTTTGTCCACTCTTGTCAGCGGATGTAACTATCACACGGCCGGCCACTCAGGACATCTTCCAGAGAACGTCAAGACAATCGCCGTGCCCGCATTCATAAACGAAACCAGCACGTACCGTATCGAGCAGATGCTGACGTCGTCTGTGATACGCGAGTTCACGACGCGCACGCACTATCACATTCTCAACACTCCCGGCGAAGCTGCCGACGCCACGCTGCACGGCACAGTCATCTCCGCTTCTTCAACACCGCTCACCTACAACTCTTCGACTGGACAAGCGGCCAGCGTTTTGGTGGTGGTGAGCATGAGGGTGTCGCTGACGGACCGGCAGGGCAAAGTGCTCTACCAGAATCCTGCATATCTGTTTCGCGAGCAGTACGAAGTCTCTCAGGATCTGACCAGCTTCTTCGAGGAAGACTCGCCAGCCTTTCGCAGACTCTCGCAGGATTTCGCGCGCACGCTGGTATCGAATATTCTCGAGGGCTTCTAGAAGAGACAGGGAACCCCGGACGCCTCGTCCGGGGCGCTTCGAAAAGAATCTTCGGGCCAGGCTGGCGGACGAGGCGTCCGCCGCTCCACGATTCTGTTTGTTATCAGCAGCTTACCTCTAAGCTATTGATAATACAGATGAAATTTTCCATGCGGCAACCTGTCTCGAATCGAGATTCTACACCTTGATTGAGTCAAGGGCATAATCTCGAACAACATAGCCCGATGCCGGCGCTCCGTTGCCGATGTGCCACCATTGAAAACATGACACTTAGGCATCTGCGGCAAAAATGACATGACGATGCCACTTCCAACCCAGGTTCACGGATGCTAGAGTCGTGACTGGGATTCTTTCGTCGATGGAGAGGTTCTGATGCGGGCTTTCGCCCAGGCCGAGCGGTTTGTCAGCGAACTGGAGTCCCGGAAGCTGCGTCCCGCCTACGTGTTTGTTGGCGATGAAGCATTCTTTCGCAAGCGTTTTCGCGACGCGATCCTCGAGCATCTGGTTCCTGTCGATCTGCGCGACTTCAGCCTGTTCGAATTCGACCTCGCGGAAAACGATCTCGCAGAAGTTCTTGATCGCGCGCGCACTCCCTCGCTGATGGCGCCATTCCAGGTGTTTTTTGTGCGCGGCGTGAAAACTCTTTTCGGCCGCGGCTCGAATGATGAAAAGCTCGCCGCCATCGAAGGCTACTGCAAGAATCCGAATCCCGATGCGCTGATTGTTTTCGTCGCCGACCACATCAGCATCCCGGCTGACGTGCGCCGCATGGAGATGCAGGATAAAGAACGTTACCAGCGCATCCGCGAGACGATGGGCCAGTATTGCGGCATCGTCGAACTGGCGCGCGTGGAAGAAGGCGAAGCCGTGCGCTGGATTTCTGATTACTGCACCAGCCGCGATGTGCCGGTGAAGATCGACCCCGATGGCGCACGCGAATTAGTCGACGCGCTCGGCGGCGACATGATGATGATTTCGAATGAGCTGGAAAAGCTGATGCTATACGTCGGCGCGCGCAATCGCATTACGTTGGGCGATGTGGAAACGATGGTGCTCGCGGCGAAGCAGCGCTCGCTCTACGAGTTGACCGACGCGATCTCTTCGAAAGACCGCGTGCGTGCTCTCGAAGTGCTGGATGCGATGCTGTCATCGGGCGATGGCGAAGAAGCTGCGATCGGTCACATCTACATGCTGGCCAAGACTTTCCGCCAGATGCTCGTGATTCTGGAGCGCAACGTGCGCGACCAGCGCATGCTGTGGGCCGCGCTGTGGCAGGGCTTCCGCGTGCCTCCGTTCGCCGCCGACGATATTATCAAGCAGGCCCGCCGCTACAAATCCCGCCGCGACCTGACGCGCGCGATTCGCTTAGTGGCGAAGGCTGATCTAGCCCTGCGTTCGAATCCCGTAAGCAAGCGCATGGTGCTGGAACGTCTAGTGATGGACCTGACCACCGAGCCAAAGTTGGAAGCGCCGGGGTGGATGCAGGAACAGTTGCCGGTGTGAGGAAAGTAGCTCTTAGCCGTTAGCTCTTGGCTTCCATTCCACCAGCCTAGGTAGCCCTTCGCGGGCCTGCCGATCCAAGTTTCAAGCTAGCAGCTAAAGGCTAAGAGCCAAAAGTCCGAGTCAACCGCTACTTCATCGCATTGACGCGCGCGCCCAGCCGCGACTTGTAGCGCGCCGCACTATTTCCATGCAGCGTGCCCTTCTGAATCGACTTGTCCGGCCCAAGTCCGGGCTGTGGGTGAGTCCTCTTTCCGCTGCGCCGGCTCAATTCAGCGACACCCGGAACGACTACCTCCGCCGAGTTCCCCTCAACTAGCGACTATCGGCGGCTCACGTTCTCCCCCTATAACAATTCCAAACGTTTTCACCGAGGCTCCCTTATGTCCACCGCGTATGAATCTGAACTTGAGACGGCCCTGGAAGAGGAATTCCGGGAACTGAACGAAGACGAATTGGAAGACGATGAGGGCGAAGGCTTTTTGGGTGCACTCTCGGGCCTGGGAAGTTTCGCGAGCGGTTTGGGCAAATTGGGAAGCGTGGCCAGCAGCATCGGAAAGTTGGGCAGTAGTATGGGCAAACTGGGAGGTCTGGCGGGCAGCGTCGGCAAATTGGGTGCTGCGGCCGGGGGCTTGCGCAAGTTAGGGGGCCTGGGCCGACTGGGTGGTATAGGCAGGCTGGGCCGGACCGCGGCGGGCTTTGGCAAGTTGGGAGGCCTCGCTGGCAGGTACGGCAGGCGGGCTGGCGCGGCTGCCAGATGGGGCCGATCTGCAAGATCGGGAGGGCGTGTCGGCGTGGGCAGGTCGAGCAGTCTGACACGCACTTTGAACAAAACTGGGATATTCGGAAGGCCCGAGGCTTGGGATAAATGGGGAGATGTGGCGGAACGCTCGCAGGGAATTCTGGAAAAACTCGACACTCTGGGCGATCTGGCACACGACGTGGATAAACTGGGGAGGTTGGCAAAGCCAGGAGGTTTGAGAAAGTTGGGAGCGCTTGCGGGGAATTTCGGGAGATCCCGCACTCTAGGTCATTTTGTGACGAATTCCGCTCCTCTGCTGAGAGTGACGTCCAAAAAGGCAGCGCCCATGGTCGCTCGCGCTATTGGAGGACCGTTCCGCGCGATGACGGCAAGAATGCTCAGACGGAGGCTAAGGGAAGCGGAAGGGGAGTTGTACGAACTGGAGAGTGAGTTTGAACTGGAGACCGAACTCCACGAAGGCTGGCACGAGGCGGAGCTTGAAATCCTAAGCCATAAATCGGCGTATCACGAAGCGCTTGCTGAGATGATGGCCGAAGCGGCGGAACAGGAACAGAACGAAGCCGAGGCGGAAGCGATGGCGGGTGCCGCAGCGGTGACCGTAATCTCGACGGCGGATCGGCTCGCGTTGCGGCGTGTTCTGCCGCATCTGGTTCGCGGCACGGCGATCCTCACGCGTATCCTGCGAGCAAATCCCAGGACGCGCCCCGCAGTGCGGGCCGTCCCTACGATTGCGCGCCGCACCGTTCGCGCTTTGAAGCAGCAGGCGGAAGAGGGAACTCCGATCACACGAAGCGCTGTAGGGCGAGCTGCGGCGAGGGAAGTACGGCGAATCCTCGGCAATCCGGTCGCCTGCGCGTCTGCTATGGCAAACAATGTACTCTCGGCCCGCGCGTTGCGCGCCGCGGCATGATCGGCAATGCCGGAGGTAGCAGATACGGCTCAGACAGCAGCGATTTACTCAACAACAAAAAGGGCAGCCCTGGGCTGCCCGGCACTTGAATAGGGTGACGCGGACTGTCATCCTACTTCATCGCGGTGACGCGCTTGCCCAGCCGCGACTTGTAGCGCGCTGCAGTATTCCCGTGAAGCGTGCCCTTCTGAATGGCCTTGTCGAGCGCGGATACGGTCTCGCGATAAGTTTTCTCGGCGGCAGCTTTGTCGCCCTTTTCGATGGTCTCGCGCAGAGTGCGCAGCGCGGTGCGCAGGCGGGAGGTGTTGGTGCGATTGGTCGCTGTGCGCTTCGTGGTCTGACGGGCTCGTTTGAGCGCCGAAAAATGATTAGCCATATTGCTTGGTTGCCCTCTGCGTGTGTAACGAGATTATTCCGGTGAGTACCGAATAGAACATTCTACGGGACTAAGTCTCGGCTGGTCAAACGATTGCGGGTGCAAAAGTCTTCAACACAGGGGACACAGAGGAGCACAAAGGAAACCCCAGCGCCAAGGAGATGCGAACTTCCGAACGGAGCTTGCGCGGCCATTGACTCCCGCCCCGGCACGGGGTACGCTTTACGTAATGGTAGTGACTTGCCCTTTGGGCATGAGCATCCCGTCTGGTTCCGTCTCGAAGCATAATCCTGTTTTGTCCGCAAAACGCCTGAAGTGTGTGTATTTCAAAAGAGATTGAATGAAGAAAAGCATCGGGATTAGTCCCAACATCGAGACTCTGTTTGGCACGCGCGACGAAAATGTTCGCGTGCTCGAAGATGGCCTGAACATCACGATTGACCTGCGATCGAACGGAATCGAACTCGAGGGCGCGGCCCGCGACGTGGCTCGCGCCGAACAGGTGTTTGCCGATTACGAGAGCCTGCAGAAATCCGGCTACAGCTTTAACAATGGCGATCTCAACAGCATGCTGCGCGTGCTCACGGCAGATTCGAGCGCGACTTTGCGCGGACTGGCCGACGCCGGCAAGCAGCGCTCGCTGGGGCGGCGCATGGTGCAGCCGAAGAGCGTGAATCAGCGGCGCTATGTGGAGGCGATTGAGACGCACGACATGGTGTTCGGCATCGGTCCGGCGGGCACAGGCAAGACTTATCTTGCCGTGGCTATGGCGATTTCTGCGCTGCTGGCGAAGCGAGTGAACCGCATCATCCTGGCGCGTCCGGCGGTGGAAGCGGGCGAGCGGCTGGGCTTTTTGCCGGGCACGTTGCAGGACAAAATCGATCCGTATTTGCGTCCGCTGTACGATGCGCTCTATGACATGCTTGATCCAGAGAAGGTGGATCGATATCTTGAAAAGAACGTCATCGAGATTGCGCCGATTGCATTCATGCGCGGGCGCACGCTGAACGATTCTTTCGTGATTCTCGATGAAGCGCAGAATACTACCTCCGAACAGATGAAGATGTTTGTCACGCGTCTCGGATTCAATTCCAAGGCGGTGATTACTGGAGACATCACTCAGATCGATTTGCCTAACGCGCGGCGCAGCGGGTTGCTGGAAGCGATTGACATTCTGAAACGCGTGGAAGGTTTGACGTTTGTGCACTTCGATGAATCTGACGTGGTGCGGCATCATTTGGTGCAGCGCATTATTCGCGCCTACGACGAGCATAAGACGCACGTTGCCGAGCAGCAGATGCTGTTGCTGGCGGGCGGAAGAAGCGGCGAATCGGGAGTGAGGAATACGGAAGCGAAGAGTTCAGCGGCGGATACGAATGATAGATCCACTGCTTCGGGAGAGTAAAATTTTTGCGTTATGGGAGGGCTGAAATCTGGCCCTCCTGTTTATTTTGGGACGCGTTTGAAGTGCAATGGGAACGAATTGGTTATTTTTCGAAAAAGAATCGCGGGGTTGAGCGCGCCCACGCTCGAACGTTTTGTGCTGCGGGCGAGGAGGATGATCCACTTGCGCGACACGGTAAATGTGCTGGTGACGAACAATTCGGAGTTGCGCGCGTTGAACCGGCGATTCCGGGGAGCGGACAAGGCTACGGATGTGTTGTCGTTTCCAGCGCCTGCGCAAGAACTCTCGAAGATGGGGCGTAGCGCGGGGGAAGTAGCGATTTCCGCCGACATCGCGCGCGAGAACGCCCGGCGCATGGGGCACACCGCGGCGAATGAAGTGAAAATTCTGGCGCTGCACGGCATTCTGCACCTGGCAGGATTCGATCATGAACGCGACCATGGCGAGATGGCTCGCAAAGAAAAACGGCTGCGGCAGCAGCTGAAGTTGGAAGCAGGACTGATCGAACGAGTAAAGATCGAACGAGTAAAGATCGAGAGAATACAGACGCGCACTGGCGTGCCCGCTAAACGGCGGAGAACCGCATGAACTGGGGCGTTGCGCTTGCGCTGATTCCGCTGCTGGCCCTGCTGGCGCTGGCCTCTTACGTGGACCGCGTCTACCAGGAGATCGGCAAATTTCTTTCGCGCGATTTCCAGGACAACATTGATGTCTTCGAGCAGAAGGTTGAGCCGAATCTGCGCGTGAGCCGGTCGCGAGCGTCGCTTTCCATGTCGGTGCTCAAGCAGTTGACGACCGCGACCATCGCGTTGCTGGTAGGTTTCGTTGTGTTTGGCGACCAGCGCTGGAGCATCTACGAGATATTGCAGGCTGCCATCAGCCTGATTCTGATCATCATTGTGTTCAATCAATTCCTGCCATTCGTTTTCTTTTCGCGCACGAACGGCGCGTGGCTGATTCGCTGGACATGGCTTTTGACCGCGCTGATTTATCTTGTACTGCCTGTGACGATTGTTCTGGGATTTCTGCAATCGGTGGCATCGCTTACTCACGAGAACACGCGCGAGCAGCCGGAAAGCGCTTCTGAGGCCGTGGATGCGCTGATTGAAGCAGGGCAGGAAGAAGGCATCATCCAGGAAGGCGATCGCGAGCTGATCCAGTCTGCGGTTGAGTTCAGCGGCAAGACGGTGCGGGAAGCCATGAAGCCTCGTCCGGAGATTTTTGCCGTGCCGGTGGAAACTACGGTTGAGCGATTCATCGAAATGCTGCGCACCAAGCACTACTCGCGGGTTCCGGTGTACGCGGAGAGCATCCACAATATTAAAGGCGTCGTCTACGCTCAGGACGTATTGCAGGTGCCTGACAGCGAGGCATCGAAGCGCACGCTCGAAACGCTGATGCGCCGTGACGTTTATTTCGTGCCCGAGAGCAAGCTGGGCAGCGATCTTCTGCGGGAGATGCAGAAGAATAATATTCGTATGGCGATTGTGGTCGATGAATATGGGGGCGTGGCCGGCCTGGTCACGATTGAAGATCTGGTAGAAGAAATCGTGGGAGAAATCCGCGACGAGCATGAAAAGCCGGAAATCACGCGCGAGAATGATCACTCCTTTATCGTTTCCGGTGGAATGGACGTTGACCGCCTCGCGGAACTGTTTGGCACGAAACCGGAAGGCAAGGAATCTGCGACGGTGGCGGGGCTGGTTAGCGAACTGGCAGGGCACATCCCGCAACGCGGCGAAACTGTGGATGACGATGGACTGCGCTTCGAAGTTCTGGAATCGACGGACCGCAAGGTGGAGCGCGTGAGAATTACAGCGGTGCAGCCGCAGCAGTTGAAGCTGATATGAGTCGGGCTTCGGGCTTCGGGCTTCGGCAAAACACTCGGCCTGATATAGTCGAAATGAATCTTAAGCTGACGGGGTCCGGCAGAGTCTAACCAATTTAGGCTTGAGCCCGAAGCCCGATAGCTGAAGCCCGAAGCCCGCCCCTATGCCTTTCCGCTCTGGTTTTGTTTGCATCCTCGGCCGCCCTAATGCTGGCAAGTCCACGCTGCTCAATGCTCTTGTGGGCGAAAAGCTGGCGATCATCTCGCCGAAACCGCAGACTACTCGCAACCGGATTCAAGGCATCCTCAACCTGCCGAAGGGCAAAGGTCACGCCGCCGCGCAGATCGTTCTGATCGATACTCCGGGCGTGCACAAGCCGGATAGTTCGCTGGGCCGCAAGATGATGGTCGAAGTGCGGGAGGCGCTGGAAGGTTGCGATCTCGTGCTTCTGATCATGGATGCGACGCGCAAGCGTGATCAGCGTGATGAGTTTGCGATTCAGATGCTGAAGCATTCGCCGACGAAAGTCTGTTTGATCCTTAATAAGGTTGACCTGCTGCGCGGGGGCAAGGGGCAACTGCTGCCGCTGATTGAGGAGTACAAGAAGCTGCATGCGTTCCACGAAATCATTCCCATCTCAGCGTTGAAGCGCGATGGACTCGACATCCTGTTGAAAGCAGTGACGGCCGCGCTGCCTGCGGGGCCACCTTATTTTCCTCCTGATCAAGTGACCGATCAGCCGTCGCGTTTTATGTCGGCGGAAATTATTCGTGAGCGGGTGTTGATGGAGACGGAGGAAGAACTTCCTTATGCGACCACCGTGATCGTCGATGCGTTCGAAGAAGGAGCCAGGCTGACACGCATCTCTGCGACGATTTACTGCGAGCGGGAAGGCCAGAAGGGAATTCTGATCGGGAAAAAAGGACAGATGCTGAAGCGCATTGGCACTTCGGCCCGCTTGCAAATTGAACGCATGTTAGGGATGAAGGTCTTTCTCGAACTTTATGTGAAGGTGCAGCCTAACTGGCGGGAATCGCGCGCATTCGTGGAAGAACTCGATTGGAGAAGGCAACTGGAGAATCTTACGGATGGCAGAGTCGAACGCGCAGAACCGTCTTCACCAAGAAAGACTGGCAAGAAGAAAAAGCGCGGCGTCCTTAGTTAACCAATGAGTTACGAAGGCGTAGTAAATTAGTTTCGAGTAATCGCAAAACTATCTTTTTGTAGTAGTTCGTTGACGAAGCTTTACACTGCTGAGGCAAGCGCGGTTTGTCCTAACGAGGTTTACCAGCTAGAATCAACGTACGTCGGCCCTGCAGCGCGATAACGAGCCCAAAATGCCATCAGTGGATTCTTCGGATTCTTCCCAGAAACCTCTTCCCGAGAAAGATTTTGATCCGGATAGATTGCATCTGGATTTGCGGGTGACGCTTTCCGCTGATCGCAGGGCGGTCGATCCAGTCGTTCAGGAAGTGATGTCAGTTGTGCGTCAGATGAAGGGCGTGGACGGCAAGGAAGATGCGATTGAGTTAGCGCTCACGGAGGCGCTGGCCAATGCCGTGATTCACGGGGCTAAAGAGGATCCCACCAAGACGGTGGAGTGCCTGGTGAGCAGCGACGATGAACGAAGCGTGCTGATCGTGGTGCGAGATCCCGGCACGGGTTTTAAGCCTGAGGCAATTCCCGCATGTACGGTCGGAGAGAATGTTTATTCGAATCATGGGCGCGGGATTTTTCTTATTAACCAGCTCATGGATCAAGTGGAGTTCAGAAAGAACGGCACGGAAATCCGGATGGTCAAGCGGTAGCGCTTCGATCCCTTTCAAATTAAGAGTGTCATCCCGAAGCGTAGCGAGGGATCTTGGTTCTTGCTTGTGCTGAACGCGTTGGCGCCGCACGCAAACACCAAGATCCCTCGCTGCGCTCGGGATGACAAACCTCTCTCGATCAGGTCTTACTCTTTCACCGCAATTCCTAGTGTCTTCATTTTGCGATAGAGGTGGCTGCGTTCTAAGCCGAGCACTTCGGCGGCGCGGGTGATGTTGCCGTGATTCTCGTCGAGTTTCTTCAGAATGAAATCGCGCTCGTAGGCGTCGCGGGCCTGGTGCAGCGTGGAGAACTCGCTGCGCGCTGCGCGCCGGTGGCCGTCGCGGTACACAAGCGGCGGCAGGTGCTTGCGGTCGAAGCGTGTGGTCATTGGATTCATGATCACAATCCGCTCGATCACATTGCGCAATTCGCGCACGTTGCCTGGCCACGAATAGCGCATCAGGGCCTCGACTGCATCGTCGGTAATCTCGCGTGGACGGCGTCCATAGGTCGCAGCCAGGTCTTTGAGAAAGTGCCGCGCGAACAGCGGAATATCTTCCTTGCGATCGCGCAGCGGAGGAACAAAAAAAGGAATCACGTTCAGCCGGTAAAACAGATCTTCGCGAAAATTTCCCTTGGAGATTTCTTCTTCCAGATCTTTGTTGGTTGAGGCGATGATGCGTGCATCCACCATGATGGTTTCGTCGCTGCCGAGAGGCGCGACGCGCTGTTCTTCGAGCGTGCGCAACACTTTCGATTGCGTCTTCAGGCTCATGTCGCCGACTTCATCGAGAAACAGCGTTCCTCCGCTGGCCTTTTCGAACTTGCCTTCCTTGTCGGCCGTGGCTCCGGGGAACGATCCTTTGTAATGTCCGAAGAGTTCGCTTTCGATGAGATCTTCTGGAATTGCCGCGCAGTTGACCTCGACAAAAGTTTCATCTTTGCGAAGGCTTTGAGCATGGATTGCGTGGGCGACAAGTTCCTTCCCCGTTCCCGACTCGCCGTAGATCAGAACCCGGCCGTTGGTGGGCGCCATTAGGCCGATCTGCTGGCGCAACGCTTTCATCGGAATGCTGTCGCCGACGATCACGCTTTTGGCATAAAGCTGTTTCTTCAGGTCGACGTTTTCATGCCGCAACTTTTTGGATTCGATCGCATTCTTGACCAGGATCAGCGTCTTGTCGATGGAGAGCGGCTTCTCGAGAAAATCGTAGGCGCCGAGCTTGGTCGCGCGCACCGCGGTTTCGATCGTACCGTGGCCTGAGATCATGATCACTTCGGGCGCGTCATCCATGTCGCGGATGCTTTCCAGCGTTTCCAGGCCATCGATCCCGGGGAGCCAGATATCGAGCAGCACCACTTCGAAAGTGTGCTCGCGGCGCAGCACCTTAAGGCATTCTTCACCGCTCTCGACCGATGCGGTTTCGTAACCTTCATCCGCGAGCACGGCCTGCAGCGATTCGCGAATTCCGGTTTCGTCATCGACGATGAGAATTTTATGCATGCTGCACCGTGGCTGCGGCCAGCGCGAGCTCGGGGACAACCGGCAGCTCGACGATGAAGCGCGCTCCGACCGGCTGGTTTTCCTCGACGCGAATCGAGCCGTGATGTTCTTCGATGACGCGGCTGACGATCGCGAGGCCGAGGCCGGTTCCGCGCTTTCTGGTGGAGAAATATGGAAGAAAAAGTTTTTCTTTCAGCTCGCGAGTCACGCCGTGTCCGGTATCTGCGACGGTGATCTCAACGGCGTCGCGGCTGGCCACGAGCGAGGTTGAAATCTGAATCTCGCGCACCAGCGAATTGTGCATGGCTTCGGCCGCATTGTCCACGAGGTTGGCGACGGCGCGTTTCATCGCCTCGGTGTCGGCCATGACTTTGGGCAAGTCTGCGGCCAAGGATTTGTGCAGGCCGATGCCATCCAGCCTGCCGTTGAACATAGCGAGAGCGCTCTCGATCACTTCGTTGATATCTGCCGGATGCGGATTCGACGCGGGGAAGCGCGCGAGCGTGGAGAATTCATCCACGAGGCGGCGAACGGTTTCGACCGCGCCTGCAATGGTTTGAGCGGAGGCGCGGATGACTTCGAGCGATGCCGGGTCAGAGGGCGTGGCGCGTTCCAGATGGCGCTGTATGCGTTCCGCGGAAAGTGCGATGGGCGTAAGCGGATTTTTAATCTCGTGTGCGACGCGCCGCGCCACCTCGCGCCATGCCGCTTGCTTCTGCGCCTTCAGAAGATCGGAGAGATCTTCGAACACGAGCACATATCCGGAGCGCTCGTCCTGATGGCGCAGCGTTGCCACGGTGACCGCCACGTTAAGAGACGTGCGCTGCAGCGGCATTTCCATCTGGCTGGTGGTCATGCCCATGCGATCGGCGCGGCGCAGCAGCGGCTCCAGATCCTGGAGCACTTCCGAAGGGAATACATCCGCCAGGCGCGCACCGCTCAGCATGCGCTCTCTTTCAGCCAGGCTCTCGGGATGAAACATGCGCAGCAGAGCCTGGTTGGCGTGTGTGACGCGACGCGCGGCATCGAGCGAGAGAACTCCAGTGGGAATGCTTTCGAGGATGGTTTCCATCTGGCGGCGGCGCTGCTCGAGTTCAGCATTGGCAGCGCTGGCATCGCGACTGGAAGCTTCGATCTGCCGGCGGCTGGTTTCGAGATCCTCCGCCATGCGGTTGAAAGAGCGGACGACATCGCCAATCTCATCGGTGGTATTTACGTCGATGCGGTAATCGAGACGGCCGCGCGAAATTTCCTGCGTGGCCTCGGCCAGGGCGGATAAAGGCCTAGTCACCAGCTTCGAAAGAAACAGCGCGAGCCACGTGCTGACAAAAAGCACCATCATCGTGAGCAGCAGAAGCAGGCCCATGTAGGTTTGGCGTACGTGCCTGCGCTCGAGGCTTAGCTGAAAATAGCGGCGCTGGCTGGCCTCGATCTGGTTCACTGTTTTGGAAAACTCTGGCGGCAGCGGCATGGCGACCAGAATCAGTCCATTCTTGCCGACCGGGGCGCTGCCCACCGTGTAGTCAGTTTGCTGCAAGGTGAAATGGGCGGACTGGCCTGCGGCAAGTTGCGCCAGTGGGAGCTTCTCTTTTAATACCGCCCAGGCAGCGGGAACACCGAAGCTTGCCTCGGCAATTCCGTTTTTTATGGCGAGGACAAACCCGCCTTGCAACGTGGGTTCGTGAGTGCGAAATTCTTCAACCGCGGAGGAGAATCCGTGGCCTTCAAAAGCGCGCTTGGTCTCAGGCGAGGCGGCGATGGCGATGGCCTCTGAGCGCGCGTTCTGCGCGGCGTAAGTGGCCAGCAGCAAAGCCATGGCATCGGTGTCGGCACGAACTTCTTCGACTGGCGTGGAGAACCATTTGTCGATCGAGCGGTTCATCAGTCCGTAGGCGAACCAGTACATCACCATGACGGGGACGAATGAGAGCAGCAATGCTCCGACGACCATGCGCGTGCGGAACTTGGACCCGAGCACGCCCAGACGGCGCTCGGCTAGCAGTTTGAGCAGATTGCGCGCTAGCACGAACGTGAGCGCGACAAACAGAAGAGAAATCAGCAGCGAGAGCGCATAGAAAACTACAGTCTGCTGATTTGTTCCGGGATTTAATATAGTTTCGTTAAATGCGGTTTGCGAAACCAAAATTGCGAGCAGTACAAAAACCGCCACCGTCAGCAGAATGATGACCTGCTTGCGGTTCGAAGTTTTAGGAGGTCGAGTTGGAGCGGTTTGCACCACGCTGTTTCGGCGGTCCGCTCGCCGTGTGCAGTGGGGTTTGCAGGCGTTGAACAGACCGAAACTCATTATAGATGGAGAAGTCGCTGGCGAAGAGTTCTTAGTAGGGTCAGTGGGCGGGCGAGCGTCCTGCCGAAAGCTCTTCCATCACTGCGCGGTAAGCGGGTTTGGGCGCGTAGGCGCGATCAAAAGGCAGGGCATGCCCGCGAGCGCCGCGCGAGTGCGATCCGATCCACGAGTATTTGTCGGTGAATCCCCAAGTCTGAATCGCCGTGCAGCCCGCGCTGTTCAAGCATGCGCGGACGATGCCGCGATAGACGTCGGCCTGGCGCGTCAAGTCTTCCGGCCTGGGCAGGCCGTTGGCATTCACCGGTAACGAGACGTCGAGTTCGGTGATGTGAACTTGCACATTGAGCGCCGCGAGCCGCGCGATGTTGGCGGCAATCGCTGGGATATCCGCGTCGAGCGCAGGTACGTGCAGTTGCAATCCGACGCCATCGATCGGAGCGCCGCGGCGTTTGAAATCCTTGACCATGGCATAGATCGCATCTGACTTGCGGTTCAGCCCTTCCCCCTCGGCTTCGTTGTAGAAGAGCAACGCATGCGGATCTGCCTTGTGCGCCCAGCGGAAAACTTGCTCAATGTAGTCTTTCCCTTGGCCTGACAACCCGATGCCGGGCTGGTTGTACCAGAGAGAATCGCGCACCGCGCCGTTTTCGTCGAGGGCTTCGTTGACTACATCCCATGCGAAGACCTGGCCGGCGTAGTGCTGCATCACGCGAGTGATGTGTTCTTGCAAGAGCTGAGATAGTTGCTGGGTTGTGAAGTGACTTTGCGTGAGCCAATCCGGGTTGTAGCGGCCCCAGACCAGGCAATGGCCGCGGACCTTCATCTGATGGGCCTGCGCGAAGCGAACCACTTCGTCGCCCTGGCGAAAGTCGTAGGTGGCTTGGTCCGGCCGCAAAATCCACCACTTCATCGCATCTTCTGCCTCGACTATGTTGAACTCGCGCGCTAAAGTGGAGGCGTAGGCAGGTTCTGAAAGTTGTGGAGGGCGGACGGCTGTGCCGATGAGGATGCCGTCGCGATCTGCGGCCTCGCGCAGAGTTTGAGCGCAGCAGATGGATGTAATGCCCAGCGCGAGAATTGTGAAGCGCCACGAATATCTAAGCAATGGATCGTCCTCGGAGCGCCGGAAGCCTATGACCTAAGACCTTCAGGCAGAACCTTCAGTTAGACGCAGGAAGGAACTTTTGTAAAGGGCATTCGTCACACCGTGCCTGTGATTTCTTGCAGTAATTTTTTCCCACGCCGACGATAAGGCCGTGCATCTCGTTGTAAACCTGCGCCAGAGCTGTGCGTTTCGCTGTGCTCATCGCCGATGGAGGATGTGCCGCGCCGGGAAATCCTTTCGCCAAATATTCCTTGCTGCTACCCCTGGTTTCGGCAACGGACTCTGCGACGGGCGCGAGCGCCTGCTCGAACAGTTTCCGAATCTCGTCGTAAGCGCTTTCTTCCGGAAGAATTTCGTGACGAGCAAGAATCCGGCGCGTGTAGGCGTCGACAACGAAGACCGGATGATTGCCCGCATACAGCAGGATGGAATCGGCAGTTTCGGGGCCGACTCCATGCAGATTGAGTAGTTCTTCCCGAAGTTGTTCCGTAGGGCGCGAAAACAATTTTTTCAGCGAGCCTTGATATTGCTGATCCAGAAACTCAACAAAAAGTTTTAGCCGCTTGGCTTTCTGACGAAAATATCCGGCGGGACGAATCAGGCGCTCGAGTTCAGCCAAAGGCGCGAGGCGAATCCCTGTCAGACTCAGCAAGCGGGCGGAACGAAGATTCGCCAGAGCTTTTTCTACGTTTGTCCACGCAGTGTTCTGCGTGAGATAAGCGCCGACAATCATCTCGAACCGCGACTGTGCCGGCCACCAATGTTGGGATCCCCACGCGTTAAACAAAGCGCGATAGTAGGCCCGAATCTGCTTTTGTCTCGCGTCCAACCGCAAAATTAAATCCCTCGATTGCCTGAGTGCACGCCGCCTTTGAGGCTCGCGCTTCCGTTCACAAGCAAGTTGTTTCGTCTTACCGAAGTGCATGTACCTCAGCTGGGTTTTCGGTCCGCGCACTTGAAAAAAGTTCGTTTGGCGCGGGTTTCAAGGCTCAGCCCTTAAACCGTTTATTGCCGCTCTCAGTCCAAGTACTACGGTAACTGGTACGGTAATCGACTTACTGTGACAATTTGTGTCACCACGAAGACGGTGCTCTTCTCCCACAGCAAAAGCAGCGCTTCGTGGAAATGCCGGTAACTTTTCCGGCATCGTTCACTTCGTGGATAGGAGATCGAAAGTATGTCTCAACGGCTGGGTGACCTTCTCGTCAAAGAGAAGATCATAACCCCAGAGCAGTTGGAACAAGCGACCAAGGCCCAGAAGGAGGGGAACGTCCGCCTGGGGTCCGCTTTGGTGAAGCTCGGCTTCCTCACGGATGAGGACGTCACGAATTTTCTCTCCCGGCAGTACGGCGTTCCGGCCATCAATCTTTCTTATTTTGAAATTGATCCGGCCGTGGTCAAGCTGATTCCGTTTGAAACCGCGAAGCGCTACCAGATTCTTCCGCTGAGCCGCGTAGGTGCGTCGCTGACGATCGCGATGGTCGATCCCACCAACGTCTTCGCCATGGACGATATCAAGTTCATGACTGGCTTCAACATTGAGCCGGTCGTGGCGTCTGAGAGTTCCATTCTCACGGGAATTGATAAAGCGTACGGAGGGAAGACAGAAGAAGACCTTGAAACCGTGATGCAGTCGATGTCGGAGATGAGCGAGAGCGACATCGAAGTGCAGGCGGAAGAGCAGGAGATGGAGCTGTCGCAGCTGGAAAAAGCGGCGGACGAAGCTCCGGTGGTCAAGCTGGTGAACCTGGTGCTTACCGACGCGGTGAAGCGGGGAGCCAGCGATATTCACATCGAGCCTTACGAAAAAGAATTCCGGGTGCGCTTCCGCATTGACGGCGTGTTGCAGGCGATTATGTCGCCGCCGATGAAGTTGAAAGATGCAATTACTTCGCGCCTGAAAATTATGGCGAAGCTCGACATCAGCGAGAAGCGGCTGCCGCAAGATGGCCGCATCATGCTGAAGATGAACATCGGCGGGCGCAAGAAACAGCTCGACTTCCGTGTCAGCACATTGCCGACTCTTTGGGGCGAGAAGATCGTGCTCCGGTTGCTGGACAAAGAAAACCTGCGTCTCGACATGACGAAACTCGGTTTCGAACCGGAGTCTCTGGTCAAGTTCGAGAAAGCCATTCTCAAGCCTTATGGCATGGTGCTGGTTACAGGGCCAACCGGATCAGGAAAAACCAACACGCTGTATTCGGCCATCTCGCGCCTTAACCAGCCCGATACGAACATTATGACGGCTGAAGATCCGGTCGAATTTCAGTTGGGCGGCGTCAATCAGGTGCAGATGAAAGAGCAGATTGGATTGAACTTTGCCGCTGCTCTGCGCTCTTTCTTGCGCCAAGATCCCAACATCATTCTGGTCGGCGAAATCCGCGACTTTGAAACGGCGGAAATCGCCATTAAGGCCGCGCTTACAGGCCATCTTGTGCTTTCTACGCTGCACACCAACGGCGCGCCTGAAACGATTACGCGCTTGATGAACATGGGTATTGAGCCTTTTCTGGTTGCGACCTCAGTTCACTTGATCTGCGCCCAGCGCCTGATCCGGCGCGTCTGCAAGGAATGCGCGGAGACCGTGGACGTTCCGGTGCAGACGCTGATCGAAGAAGGATATTCGCCCGAGGAAGCCAAGACAATCCAGATTCAAAAAGGCAAAGGATGCGCCGTGTGCAACAACACGGGATACAAGGGCCGCTGCGGTTTGTACGAAGTGATGGAAGTGGACGATGAGATCAGGGAACTGGTGCTGGTAGGCGCGTCGGCGGTCGAACTGAAAAAGAAAGCGATCGAGCGCGGCATGATCACGCTCCGGCGCAGCGGTCTGATTAAAGTGGCGGCGGGCATTACCACTCTGGAAGAAGTTGCACGCGAGACGATTCATTAAAACCGTCGTTGGTCGTTCGTCTTTGGTCGTTGGCCAACGACGAATGGCCAACGACTGACACGTTGTAAAGATTAGGAACACACAGGGAAGGAATACTGCTATGGGTCTGTCATTGAGTGATTTGCTGAAACGCATGCTGGAGATGAGTGGCAGCGACCTCCATATCACGACTAACTCGCCGCCGCAAATCCGCGTCCACGGACATCTGGTGCCGCTGGATCTTCCGCAGATGACGCCCGCTGAGACCAAGCAGCTGGCCTACAGCGTCATGACGGACTCGCAGAAGCACCGCTTCGAAGAAAGCCTCGAGCTGGATTTTTCTTTCGGATTGAAAGGCCTCGCGCGCTTCCGTGCCAACGTTTTCAACCAGCGCGGCGCTACTGCGGCTGTCTTCCGTCTGATTCCTTTCGAGATCAAGTCTTTTAATCAACTCGGACTGCCGGCAGTGGTGAGCAAGCTCTGCGACAAGCCGCGTGGTCTGGTGCTGGTCACAGGACCGACCGGCTCCGGTAAGTCGACGACGCTGGCGGCGATGATCGACAAGATCAACAGCGAGCGGCACGATCACATCCTCACGATCGAGGACCCGATCGAGTTCGTTCACATGAACAAGAACTGCGTGGTCAACCAGCGCGAGCTGCATGCCGATACCAAGAGCTTTACTGACGCCTTGCGCGCCGCGCTTCGTGAAGACCCGGACGTTGTGCTGATCGGCGAAATGCGTGACCTGGAAACTATCGAATCGGCACTGCGCATTGCGGAAACCGGCCACTTGACTTTCGGCACCTTGCACACCAACTCGGCAACGTCGACCATCAACCGTATCATCGACGTCTTTCCGGCGCACCAGCAGCCGCAGATTCGCGCCCAGCTTTCGCTGGTGCTCGAAGGCATCATGTGCCAAAGCCTGGTGGCAACGCCGAGCGGCAAGGGTCGCTGCATGATTATGGAAATTCTTATCCCCAACCCGGCGGTTCGCAACCTCATCCGCGAAGACAAAATTCACCAGGTTTATTCGGCGATGCAGTCCGGACAAGACAAGTACGGCATGCAAACCTTCAACCAGGCGCTGGCCTCGGCGTACTTCCAGAAGCAAGTCACGCTGGAAGTTGCGCTGCAACGCTCGAGCATGCCCGACGAGCTTCAGGAAATGATTAACCGCGGCGCCGGGTTGACGACTCGCAACGCGGCCGGAACGAGCATGGCGCGCGGAGCGACGCCGACGAAGGGCTAAAGCATTTGACGACGAAATCGCGCATAGCAACTGAGCGCGATGAGCAGTTGATGCACGTTAAGAAATTCAGGAATCAGCGACGACACTTAGGAGTTTAAAACCATGCCAGTCTTCACATTTTCGGGCAAGGATGCATCGGGGCAAAAAATTTCCGGGGAGCGCGTGGCGCCGACCAAACAGGCGCTGGGTCAGCAACTGCGGCGCGAGCGCATTACACCCGGAGCGATCCGCGAAAAGGGCAAAGAGTTTTCCATGCCCACATTCGGCTCGAGCCGGGTTAAGGTCAAGGACATCGCCATCTTCTTCCGCCAGTTCTCGGTGATGATCGATGCCGGACTGCCGCTGGTGCAGTGTCTGGAAATTCTCGCGGCCAACCAGGAAAACCAATCGTTTCAGAAGACTCTCACCGGCGTACGGACAACGGTGGAAGGCGGCGCGACGCTGGCCAATGCCATGCGCCAATATCCCAACGTCTTCGACGACCTCACGACCAACATGATTGAAGCGGGTGAAACCGGCGGTATTCTCGATCTCATCTTGCAGCGGTTGGCGGTCTACGTTGAGAAAGCGGTTCGCCTGAAGGCTGCCGTGAAATCGGCGTTGATCTATCCGGTCGCGGTGGTCAGCATTGCCGGATTGATTGTCGGCGCACTGCTGAAGTGGGTCGTGCCGATCTTCTCCAATCTTTTTGCTGGTCTGGGCGTGGCGCTGCCTCTTCCGACCCGTATCGTGATGGGGTTGAGCGCATTCATCGGAAGTTTCTGGTGGGTGTTCATCGTGGTGGCAGTGGGCACAGTCTTCGGTCTGAAGTCGATTCGCAAGCACCCGCGCGGGCGCTATTACTTCGATAAAACTTTGCTCTATCTGCCGGTTGTCGGCTCGCTCTTGCGCAAGATCGCGGTCGGCCGATTTACGCGGACACTGGGTACTTTGATCACGTCGGGCGTGCCGATTCTTGAAGGCCTGGCGATTACCGCTCGAACTTCCGGAAACGCTGTGCTCGAAGAGGCGCTGATGAAAGTGCGCAAGGCGATTGAAGAAGGCCGCACGATCGTCGACCCGCTGCGAGAATGCGGAGTCTTCCCGAACATGGTGACGCAGATGATCGGCGTCGGCGAAGCTACCGGCGCGATGGACAACATGTTGCAGAAAATCGCTGACTTCTACGAAGAAGAAGTCGATGCAGCCACTAAAGATATGTTGGCCATGCTCGAGCCGGTCATCATCGGCGTGCTCGGCGTCACCATCGGCGGCATCGTGATTTCGCTCTATATGCCGCTGTTTGCAATGATCGCCAAGTTGGCTGGATAAAGGCAAGGTTTCAAGGTGGAAAATGGTTTCAAGGTTTCAAGGAGAGCTCCTGAAAAAACTTTGGAACTTGTGAAACTTTAAGACTTTGAAACCCGGATTGACCATGCAATCGACATTTGACGAGCGGAATTGGCTGGCATGGCTGGTCAAAGTGCGGATCCTGATCCTCACTTTCCTGCTCGGAATCCAGTTGGCGGTCGCGGAGTTGACGCCGACGCGCCTGCCGTTGCGACTTTTCCTCAGCACAATTCTGCTCTGGTATACCATCTCGCTTTTCTATGTCGTGCTGCTCTCGTTCTGGCAGGAGCACCGTTTGCAGGCATCGTTGCAAGTGCTGACCGATCTGATCATGGTCAGCCTGGTCGTGCATGAAACCGGAGGCTGGGATAGTTCGCTGAACTTTCTTTACCCGCTGGTCATCATCGTGGCGGGCATTCTGCTTCCGCGAGTTTGGGCGCATCTTGTGGCGGCGCTGGCCTTCATTCTTTACGGCACCGTTCTTGAACTGAACTACTACGGGGTCGTGCCGTCTTACTGCACCACGCATCCTGAGTTAAAGGCGCTGCGCGGAATTATTTTCGTGAACCTGTTTGCGTTCCTCGCGGTCGCATATCTGGCGGGGCAGTTGGTCGCCAAGTTGCGCCAGGCGCGTGTGCAACTGAAAGACGCAAGCGGAGCGCTCGCGGATCTTCAGATCCTGCACGAGAATATTATTCAATCCATCAGCAGCGGCTTGATCACTACTGGTCTCGATGGCCGCATAACGCTGGTGAACAATGCAGCGCAGAAACTTTTGGAGCGAACTCCTTACGAGCTGCTGGGAAAACCGGTGAGCGGTTTATTTCTCGACGCGCTGCCCAATGCCGAATCGCTCAATCACGCCGAAGTTCGATTTGATACGACGGGAACATTTCGCAAAACGGCTCGAGTGCGGGTAGCCGCGTTGAACGGGCCGGAGCGCGGTACGCTGGGCTATGTTTACGCGCTCGATGATCTCACCGAGATCCGGCGACTGGAGCGCGAAGTGCGCATGCAGGATCGCCTTGCCGCTGTAGGTCGGCTGGCGGCGGCCATCGCCCACGAGATTCGCAATCCGCTGACTTCCATCGCAGGATCCGTGAGCATGCTCTCGGGCATACCCGAAATGAATGAAGAACACCGGCGCCTGCTCGATATTGTGACCCGCGAATCGCAGCGACTGAACGGCATCATCACCGACTTTCTGACGTACTCGCGCGGCAAGCAGTATCACTTTGAAAGGGCCGACCTCGTGCGATTGGTGGAAGACACGCTCACGCTCATGCGTCACCGCATGACGGCGGAAAGTACTGGCATCACGATCGAGACACGGTTCGCTGCGCCAGAGGCTTGGGTGCTCGCTGACGGCGACAGGATCAAGCAGGTTTTCTGGAACTTCGCCGAGAACGCGGTTCGCGCTATGCGCAACGGCGGCATTTTGAAAGTGTCGATCGAGCGTCTGGGCGATGACTGGCAAGTCAGTTTTGCGGATACGGGAACAGGCATGACGCCGCAACAGACGGAAAAACTTTTCGAGCCTTTCCAATCGAACTTCGAAGGCGGCACCGGACTTGGGCTCGCAGTGGTTTACCAGATCGTGCAGGCGCACGAAGGCAAAGTGTGGGCGCGTTCGAAGCCGGGGCATGGAACCACTTTGGTCTTGAGGTTGCGGCGCCTCGACGCAGAAAGGCCCGGCGCAGAAAGACAGAGCGCCCGCGCGGCGTCAACTGGAGATTTCGCCTCAGCTGAGTTGCCCGCGCCTTCGCCCGCGCCACTAGTGGCCGCTTCGGCAGAACGGAGGCCGCGTGGCTAACATTCTGGTTTGCGACGATGAGCGCTCCATCTGCGAAATGCTTGACATCGCCCTGCGCCGCGAAGGACATCGCGTAGAAACTGTGCAATCGGGCCAGGCAGCCAAGAATAAGATAGACGGCGCTCTTTACGATTTGATTATCACCGACATTAAGATGCCGAATATCGACGGCATCGAAGTGCTGCGCCACGCGCATCGCGTCTCGCCCGATTCTCCCGTCATCCTCATCACTGCAGTCGACGACTACGAAGCCGCTGTGGAAGCGGTAAAGGCCGGAGGAGCGTCGGATTACATTCGCAAGAGTCCCGGCCTGATGGATGAAATCAAGCTGGCGATCAACCGCGTGCTGGAAAAATCGCACCTGAGCAAGCAGAACTTTGCCCTGCGCCGCGATGCCGCTTCCCACAATTCGCTCGACAATATTATCGGCTCCAGTCCTGCGATGGAGAAGTTGAAGCAGACTTTGCGCACCGTCGCTTCGACGGCCAGCACCGTGCTGATTCACGGCGAGAGCGGCACTGGTAAAGAGTTGGTGGCCCGCGCCGTCCACATCTGTTCGCCGCGCGCCTCCGAGCCGTTCGTCTCGGTGAACTGTGGCGCCTTCCCTGAGACTCTGCTCGAGAGTGAACTCTTCGGCTATCTGAAGGGAGCTTTTACCGGAGCGAATCAGAATAAACGCGGACTGTTTGAAGTGGCTGGTGGTGGCACCATTTTTCTGGATGAAATCAGCGAAATGACGCTGGCCATGCAGGTAAAGCTGCTTCGTGTATTGCAGGAGCGCACCGTGCGTCCGGTCGGCGGCGCCAGTGAAATTCCTATCGATGTGCGGGTTATCGCGGCGACGAATCGAGACCTGGACAAAGCTGTCGCCGACAATCTTTTCCGCGAAGATCTCTATTATCGGCTGAACGTTATTCCGGTACGCGTGCCGAATTTGCGCGAGCGCCGCGAAGACATCCCGCTGCTGGCCAATCACTTCTTGAAAAAATATGCGGCGGCAGCCAATCGAAGTATTATGCGCGTTAATAAAAACTCGCTCGATTCCCTCTGCGGCTACGAGTGGCCGGGCAATGTCCGCCAGTTGGAGAACACCGTAGAGCGCGCCGTAGCCCTGGAGATGACCGATGAGTTACACGTCGAGTTGCCGATGGAACGACCGAAAGCCCGCGCGGCCGCGGCTGGCGCGGGTGCTTCAGGAATGTCCGAAGTATCGCCGGGTGCGGTACTTCCCGACGGCGTGGGCATGGAGGGCTACGTGGCAAGCATCGAACGCACGCTGCTGCAAAGCGCTCTCGACCGCTCAAATGGCGTGCAGACCAAAGCCGCCGACCTGCTCAGTATCTCCTACCGCTCGTTCCGGCATTTGATGAAGAAGTACGAGTTGTGAGCTCTCAGCTTTCAGCCGTCAGCTCTCAGCCACAACCACATGAACCTTACACGAGAGATACCAGAACCAATCGAACGACGCGACGATGGGAATGCTAGGCAGCCTCATTCGCGTAGCGCTATCTTGCGAAAGCGCATCATGGCCGTCTTCCTCGCTGTCTTGTGCGCTCTGATGCAAACCATATATTTTTACTACCGATCCGCGTACCTTCGTAGTGCCGGGGATTGGCGTTTGTTTTGGATTGGTGAAGTATTCATTGGCGTTTGGCTTGTTTTTGCCGTCGTGCAGATCCTCAGAAAAGGACCATGAAGTTTACAGATTGAGTGGGGCTTGACCCGTGAGTGTGAGCTGACAGCTAGGGCTGAGAGCTGACAGCTACCTCTTCTTCAACTGCTGCTTCCATCCCAACACCCGCGCTTTTGCTCCTTCGGCCTCAGCTTCCGGAATCATTCCCTTTTTCTGATAGAGCACTGACAAGCTGGTGTGCGCGAGCACGTCGTCGGGATCTAGCTTTGTAATCTGATCGGCGACCGTGATCGCCTCATCGTAACGCTGCAAATCCTGCAGCGCGCGCGCGAGCCCGTGCATGACTTCAGTAAAAGTTGGATCGACGGCCAGCGCCTCGCGATAAGCTGCAACTGCCTCTTCCAGCTTCCCGTCCGCCATCAAATCCAGCGCGGCATAGTAGTGGTCCTCGGCCTTCTGGTGGGCATCTGCATCGGACATGAATGGAAATTCCTGGCGGAGACAGGATTCTAACATGCGGCCCGCTTTACGCATCCGCAGCTCTACGCATCTGCGCTCCACGCATGCTGACGTCCCGATAGTGCTGTCATCCAACAATGCTTGTCATCCCGAGCAACGCGAGGGATCCTGGTTCTTGCCTGGGCGGGCACATAGACGGCATCGGCAAAACCAGGATCCCTCGCGTTGCTCGGGATGACAACGCCTAAGGATGACAACGCCTCGCGGGGACAATACCTACGGATGACAATGCTTACCGTGCATGGTCGAAAAATGCGCTTACGTTTATGATGCTGCCATGCGCCACTCGCTCGCATTTCTGTGGAACGCCACCAAGGGTCATCGCCTCGCTCCGTGGCGGAGCCCGTATCTTCTATGGCGCATCGAGACTTTCTGTGGCGTAAAGATGACACAAATCGGTTTTCTGGAGTTCTGGGAATTTCTGTGGCGGGAGCGCGTCAGTTTGTGGCGTTTTCTGAAGTGGACCGGCGAAATGGACCATTACGTTCATCCAAGGCCGAAAGACTAAGTAGGGGTTAGGGGCTAGGGCCGAGGGGCCGAGGGGCCAGTGAAAATCCGTAATAGGCTTGACCGTTTTCCCTGACCCCTGACCCCCGCCCTACGCTCCCTTGCCGGCAGCAGCGCCCTCGCCCAGGACGACCGATACATCGCTGCCTTTGCCGGCTCCGGTTAACTGGGCTGCGGCTCCGCGATTGGCTGCGATTTCCAGAAAACCCATGCTGCCAAGAATCCCGAAAACTTCTCCAGGGGCGGCCTCGGCATAGGCGTTGTGGATTTCAGTGATCTCGCGGCTGCCTACGACAATCTTGAATGCTTTTGGGTCGGCTCCGAAAAGCATTGGTGCATCTTGCGGAGTGATGTTGGTAATCAGATTTCCGAAGCGGTCGACCTTCAGCACGACCCCGCGCAGGCGGTTTCCATCGACAGCCTTCGGCTTGGGTGCAGAGAATCGCACATAGTCTTCAATCTCCTCGCCAAACTTGAGCGAGTCAACCTCCTTAGCCAGGTACGCGGCCACGGGAGAAAAAATGTCGCGCGCATGAAACGTGTTGCTCACCGGCTGCAGAAAATAATGTTTGGAAGTGATGTGCCGCACATGCATCCGCGGCTCGCGCGCGTAGACCAGCGAAAGCACTCCGTTGTCGGGCGCAACGAAATGATATTTGTCACAAGACGCGACGATCGGCCGCCGCGCCGTTCCCACGCCGGGATCGACGACCACTACGTGCACCGTGCGATTGGGAAAATAGGAATACGCCTGCGAAACGGTCAGCGCCCCATCCAGCACATCGAATGCCTGCACGGCATGGCAGATATCGACAATCTGCGCGTCGGGCACGATATCGAGAATGACGCCCTTCATGGCGCCAACAAAGTGGTCGTTACTGCCGAAATCGGTGGTCAGAGTAATAATCGGACGGGCCAAGGTTCTCCTCACTGACGGAAGACGCACTGCTCCCAGAAACTCGAAAGTAATTGTTGGGAACTGCGTAGTCAAGGCACGGAGGTAATAAGAGCAGGGATTAGTGCTAGGGGATAGGGATCAGGGGCCAGTCAGAAAAGGAGAAGAGGGCGACTAAACCCAAATCCCTAATCCCTGACCCCTATTCGTACCGCAGCGCTTCAATCGGGCTCATGCGCGAGGCCTTCAGCGCAGGATAAAATCCCGAGCAGATTCCCACGAGCGACAAAATGATGAATGAGATCATCATCACGCTCATCGATGCGTGCAAAAAGATCGCGCCCTCGTGGTTGGCGGTTTTGTAGAACTCGTCGTAAAGCGGCATCGGCGGGATGACCCACGTCAGTATCTCGGCCACCGCCATTCCGACTAAGCCGCCGACGAATGTGAGCACCAGCGCCTCCAGCAGGAACTGCACCAGAATATGCCGCGGGCGCGCTCCAATCGCCTTGCGCAAGCCGATCTCCCGCGTGCGCTCCGTTACCGAAACCAGCATGATATTCATTACGCCAATTCCGCCCACAGCCAGCGTGATCACGCCGATCAGTCCTAGCACGGCTTGCAGCCCGATCGAAAAGCCGTTGATCATGGCGCGATCTTCAATCGTGTCCCACGCGGGCGTGGCCTTGTCGTCCTTGGGATCGAAGTGATGCCGCCGCGCCACCACTTCCCGAACGGCAGCCAGCGCCTTCTTGTTCAGTTCCGCGGCCGTCGGTTCAAAAATAATTTCGTCGGGATCTTTCAGGTTCTTCAGATCCCGCATCAACCCGAATGGTATGAAGCCATCGTTGTTGTCCGGCCCCTGGTACATGGAATCCTGGATTTTATTTCGCATCGTCCCGATGACCTCAAAATCAAGGCCCCCAAGGCTGACGTGCTGTCCGACTCCCGGCGCTCCCTGAAAAACTTTTTTCGCCGCGTCGTAGCCGAGAATCACAACGCGGCGGTGGTCGGAGAAATCTCCATCTTCGAAATAGCGGCCGTCGGCGAGGATCAACTTCCGCATCTCTCCGTAGGGCATTTCGACGCCGCGCACCGGAACCGTCACCACTCGAGTGCCAAGCTTGATTCCAAAGTCGCGATCAATTTCACCGCTTACCGCGCGAACGATCGGCACCTCATCGCGAATCGCCTCAACATCCTCATATTCGTAATTGACTTTCTTGCCCGCGCGCTGGCCGCCGGCCTGCATGCTCGTCTGCCCCGGCCAAAGCACGATGACGTCATTACCCATATTCATGAAAGCGTGCAGCACACTGCCGCCGAGGCCTTGTCCGTAGGCCAGCAGCAACACCACCGAGGCCAATCCCCAAACGATGCCGAGCATAGTGAGCATCGACCGCATGCGGTCGCGCATCAGCGCCTGCCAGCCTTGCGAAATGAGTTCCTTGAGAAACATCGTCTTAAACTTTTCACCACGGAGTCACGGAGCCACGGAGATTTTTCTATTTGTTTTCTCCGTGACTCCGTGCCTCTGTGGTGGATTTGGTTCTTCTGCTACTCGATGTGAATATCTCCCGAGCCCGTCCGCACGCTCAGCGGCGGCCCGCCGCCGCCTGCTTTGCCGACGATGTGCTTGCGACCTTCCTGCACGCGGCCCTGCACGGTTGTCGTGATCGGAACATTTAAATCCAGCGTGCCTGAACTGGTGGAAATGTCTGCGTCGAATGCGGCATTCTGCGGCAGCCGGACGTGCACGTTGCCCGATCCGGTTCGGATTTCCCAAGCGCCCGCCTGCGTGCCTTCGGCGGTGATGTCGCCACTGCCCGCCTCAGCGCGCAACGCGCCTTGAATTCCGCGAACCGAAACATTGCCCGAGCCAGTGCGCAGATCAACGTCCCCCGATGCGATTTCCTGCACCTCGATGTCGCCGCTGCCCGCGCCTCCACGCAGAGTTCCAGCAATTTCAAGCGCGCGCACGTTGCCTGACCCGGTCTGCACATGAATCTCTCCGGTAAGCCGCGAGAGCTTTACGTCTCCCGACCCGGTCGTAACGTCGGCGTTGCCATGCGTGCCTTCGATGGTTTCGTTTCCCGAGCCGCTGTGGCTGCGGATCGTCGCGTCGACGGGCACGGTGATTTCATAGTCGATAGAAATATTCCGGGCCGTCACTTTCTCGATGTGGATGCTGTTGCCATCCTGCCGTACCGGCGGATGCTGCTCGATGTCGGAGACGTCGGTCTGCCGGCTTCCAAACAGCCAGTGGTCGCCAACAAAGATCTTGGCGCGTATGGAAACCGAACCCGACGCTCCGCTGTGCACAACGATATCGCCGGAGCCTGTTTCCACTTCCAGGTTCACGGGCCCGCTGACCTGTAACGTTTTCTCGAAATGTCCTTGCGGGGTGGAAGCGGCCGCGAAGGTGGAAGCGAACAACACGGCCAGCCCGATCACCAGGAAAGAAAATCGAGCCGGAAGAAAAGTCTGAATGTGAGGGATGCGTTGGTTATTCATGTCTGAGCGACTCCACAGGTGTCATTTCCGCGGCGCGCTGGGCCGGATACATACCCGCGGTCACGGTGATTAAAGAAAGTGTCAGGATCGAAGCCACAATCGAAATCGTAGAAATAATTGGATGAGGAACGAAATCCGGCAGCGGAACCGCTTTCAACGCCCAACAGGTTCCCATGCCGAAGCTGAGGCCGAGAATTCCACTCGCCACCGTCAGCATGGCCGACTCGGCGAAGAATTGTCCCAGGATGTCGCGCTTGGTCGCACCCAGCGCCTTCCGCGTGCCAATCTCCCGCGTGCGTTCCGTGACCGAAACCAGCATGATGTTCATCACTCCGATGCCGCCGAGGCACAGGGTCACGATGGCCACGCAGCCAAAGAAAATCGTGACCACGCCAAAGATTTTATCCAGCAGCTTGGCGCCTTCCATGGTGTCCCAAACAAACACCGCATCTTTGTCGAGCGGATCGAAATGGTGCGCCCGGCCCAGCGTCCTCCGCACCTGCAGCACTGCGTCATCATGCGCCTCGGGATCGGCTACTTCGAAAACGATGTCATCGAGCCATCCGCGGGTGATGCCTGCGCCTGTCTTCTCGGGCGGAGGAAAATCCCGCGCCACCGCTGAATACGGAGCGAAAATGTAATCGTTGTCTGGACCGTCGTAATTCGAGTTCTGCTTCTTTTCCGCCAGCACTCCAACCACGGTATAAGGCACGCTCTTGATCAGCATGGTGGCGCCGATCGAAGGCTGCCCCGGAAACAGTTGTCGATTGGCTGCGAATCCCAGCACCGCAACGCGTCGCGCGTCGCGCTCGTCATCTTCTGTGATCAGCCGGCCTTCGCTGAGAATTAGAGATCGAAAGTCCTGATATGACGGCCACATTCCCACCACTCCGCGGCTGGCTGAATTGAACTGGCTTACCTCGGGAATGTTGCGCCGCAACTCGGGGCTTACGTTCTTCACGGAGTAGCACTCTTCGCGAATGAGTTGCGCGTCATCCACATTCAGTTGGATCTCGCGTCCCGCGGCCCGTCCGCCGACCTGTGTGCTGGTGCGACCGCCCCACACGATGACCAGATCTTTGCCCAGCGTCTCCATGTGCTTCTTCTGGTCGGCGCTGAAACCCCGCCCCAGCCCCACCAGCAGGATGACCGAAGCGATGCCCCACACAATGCCAAACATGGTGAGGAACGTTCGCATCTTGTGAGCGCGGAATGTGGCCAAAGCCTGGCGCAGGATTTCGAGAAGAGTCATAAGAACCCGGGCTTCGGGCTTCGGCTTTCGGGCTTCGGCTCCAAAGCATGGCTAAAATCCGAGCTCACGAAGCCCACTAGCCGAAGCCTGCCTTACTGCAGAACCACCTGATCGCCTTCCTTCAACCCGCTGAGCACTTCCGTCTTCGCGCCGTTCGAAATTCCGATGTTGACTGCGATCTTATCCTTGCCGTCTTTGCCCTTCGGGTCAGGAATCTCGACGGAAGCCTTCTTGTCTTTGTCGTAGATGATCGCGCCTTCCGGAATCTGCAGCACGTTCGGATGTTCCTCGAGAATGATTTCGGCGTTCGCGGTCATCTCAGCCTTGAGTTCGCCGCCCGGATTCTGAATCGAAACCCGGACTTCAAACGTGGTGACGTTGTCTTTCTCCACGCCCATCGGCGAAATCTTCGTGACCTTGCCTGTGAACGTCTTGTCTTTGAATGATTCCACCTTGATTCGCGCCGGCTGTCCCAGATACACCTTGCCGATATCGCTCTCGTCGACTTTGCCCTTCACATAAACTTCGCTGGTATCGCCCAGCGTCATCACCAGCGTAGCCGAAGAACCCAACACGAGAATGGAACTCACAGCGTCGCCCATCTGCACATCGCGCGAGAGCACGATGCCATTGATCGGCGAAACAATGTCGGTATAACTCAACTGCTCCTCAAGTTGTTTCAGGTTGGCCTGATCCTGCGCCACCTGCGCTCCCGCCTGCGCAATCTTCGCCTTCAAAACCGTCACCTGCGCCTTCGATACATTTTGCTTATTCAAAGCCATTTCATAATTCTTCTCGGCATCATCGAGAGCCGAAGCGGAAACCACTCCATCCTTCGCCATGCTCGTCGCGCGGTCATAGGCGCGCTTCAACAGCGGCACATCCGGACCTTCGGCATCCACCTTAGCCCGTTCAAAGTCAGCCTGCGTACTCTTCAGGTTGGCTTGCGCCGCTTCCAGAGCCGCGCGCGACTGGTCGACCTGCGCTTCAATCTCCAACTTATCGAGCTGCGCCAGCAATTGTCCCTTGGTGACGCGATCGCCGTAATCCACCAACAGCTTCTTCACGATGCCGCTGGCCTTCGACTTCACCTCGACCTTAATAATCGGCGTAACCTTGCCGGTCGCGACCACGCTCTTAGCCAGGTTGCCCTTTTCCACCTTCGCCAGCTTCGACGGATCAATCTTCGTGCCTCCGCTCTTAGCGGCAAACACAGCGCCAGCAATCAGCAGAACAATCGCGAGGGCAACGCCGCCCCATATAAATACTCTGCGCCGCTTCTTCTTATTATTTCCGTTTCCGTTCACAACTGCCTCCTGATGAAATGATGGAAATGGCGTGCCCGAAGACCCTGCCGCGCTCTCACTATCTTGTACGCAACCGGAGTTGCCTTTGTTCCAGAGATTTAAAATGCGGCCAGAAATGACTGCTGAGTTGTAAGTGAAGAGCCATCTGCCAGTTAGACGGTACGAACAGAAGAAAGGTTAGGCGAAAGAAGCGTAAGTTTTACCCCGTGTTCCCCCGTGGACTCCGTGGTTAAAGGTTCTAGGATGCTAGAATGACCCAGAATTCCACCTAAATGATCGCTTACGTGCTGCTCCGCGTGCTCCTGATCCTTCTCCTGGTGGCAGCCAACGCGTTTTTCGCGGCCGCGGAGTTCTCCCTGATCAGCGTCCGCGACACGCGCATTCAACAGCTCATCGAATCAGGACGCATCGGCGCCCGCGGCGTACAGCGCCTGCATCAGCGCCTCGACGAAGTCGTCAACGGAGTGCAACTCGGCATCACTATGGTCAGCCTAACCTTGGGCTGGATCGGTGAACCCATGGTTGCCCGCCTGGTTGAATCTCTTCAATTCGTTCACGAAGTTCCTCACGCTGCGGTTTATGCTCATGGCATCGCCATCGCGATCGCTTTCAGCCTGATTACCTACCTGCACGTTCTGCTAGGCGAGCTAGTTCCGAAGACTCTGGCCCTGCAGCGCGCCGAGCAAATCGCGCTGGCCGTCGCCGCTCCGATGGAAGCGTTCCTGACCATCGCGCGTCCTCTGCTCTTCTTCATGCGCCGCTCCGGCGGCCTCGTCCTGCGCCTCTTCGGAGCCCGCGACTCGCGCCGCGGCGGCGCCGTCCACTCCCCCGACGAACTCAAGCTCATCGTCACCGCCAGCCGCCAGTTCGGCCAGATTCCAGAATCGCAGGAAGAAATGATTCACGCCGCCATCGAACTCGACAACATCACCGTCCGCGAGATCATGGTCGCACGCCCCGATATTTTTTCCCTACCCTCCGATCTGACGCTCGACGAAGCCCTCAACCGCGTAGTCGAAGGCCAACACTCCCGCATCCCTGTCTACGATCCGCAGCGCGGCCCCGAGCACATCGTCGGCGTCCTTTATTACAAGGAGCTGGTCCGCTGGGTGCGTCTGAGGTTGGTCAACCTGGGCCAACCCGTGGCGTCGCGCATAGCTCGTACGCAGATCGGCCAGATCATGCACGATGTCCTTGTAGTTCCAGAAACCAAAGTTCTGGCGGAACTGCTGGCCGAATTCAAACAGCGCCGCCGTCACCTAGCAGTAGTAGTTGACGAGTTCGGATCCACGGCAGGCGTAATCACGGTCGAAGATATTCTCGAGCAACTGGTGGGCGACATAGAAGATGAATTCGACGTCTCCCCGCCCGAGCCGGAGTTGCAGGGCGAATCGGTGCTCGTGCTCGAGGGCTCAGTAAACATCCGCGACCTCGAAACCCAGCACGGATTGCTCCTGCCCCGCGACGCCGGATTCGAAACCCTAGCCGGATTCGTCCTGGCCCGCCTGCAACGCATCCCGTACCTGAACGAGTCGTTCGAATACGAAGGCCATCGCTACACCGTAGAAGAAATAGAAGGTCACCGCATCGCGAAAGTGAAGATAGAAAAAATAGAAAATGTAGAAGGCAAAGCAGAACCGTCAAAGCAGGCAGGAGACTAAGCCTTGTCATCCTGAGGGCCGCGCACTTTGCGGCGCGAAGGACCTATGCAATTTGCGTGCAGCGCAAAGGCCCTCGAGAGCCAAGGACGAACGATCAACGACGAACGACCATGCCGAAAGCGCTCCTCCAACGCGTCCTCTACACGCTCCCAGTAATCTGGCTGGTAGTAAGCCTCGTCTTCCTGATGATCCACCTCGTCCCCGGAGACCCCATCCAGCAAATGCTGGGCGAAGGCGCGCCACCAGCCGACATCGAAGCCACGCGCCACCTCTACGGCCTCGACGCCCCGCTAGGCGAGCAATACATCCACTACTGGAAAGGAGTTCTCCATGGCGACCTCGGACCGTCGTTCCGCTACAACCAAAGCGTCACGCGCCTTCTAACGCAGCGCTATCCCTACACGCTGCAACTAACGCTGGCATCGCTCTTCGTAGCCATCATCCTGTCGATCCCCGCCGGAGTGCGCAGCGCCCAGCGCCGCAACCGCTGGGACGACCGCCTGCTCAGCGTAGTCAGCCTCTTCGGCCTGTCATTCCCCAACTTCGCGCTGGGACCTATTCTGATTCTTCTCTTCGCCATCAAGCTGGGATGGCTCCCCGTCTCGGGCGCCGGCTCGTTTGCCAACATAATCCTGCCAGCCGTCACCATGGGCAGCGCGCTAGCGGCAATCCTGACCCGCATGGTCCGCACCTCCATGCTCGAAGAGCTAAGCCAGGACTACATCCGCACCGCCCGCGCCAAAGGCCTGCCCGAGCGCACCGTAGTCTACCGCCACGCCCTGCGCAACGCCATGATCCCCATCATCACAGTCTTAGGCCTGCAATTCGGCGCGCTGCTAGCAGGCGCAATCGTCACCGAAACAATCTTCAGCTGGCCCGGCATAGGCCGCCTAACGATTCAAGCCATCTCGAACCGTGATTACTATCTAGTGCAAGGCTGCATCCTCGCGATCGGATTGACGTATGTTGCCGTAAATTTCCTGACCGATGTACTGTACTCGGTTGCCAACCCGAGGATTCGGCAGTGATTAGAATTCCAACGCAAAATTAAGAACGAAGAAGGACTGGTGGGATCTACGATGCCGGAAGACGAAGGTGGTGAAGAGAGCAAACGGCGTCGCAAACTAGCCATCGCCGCGCTGTTGCTGGCCGTGCCATATGTTACGTGGGTGGCCTGGGCGGGTGGAACTCACAACCTCCCGTCTCATCGCTTGCTTCCGGTTATCTTCGTCCTGAATTCTGCAATTTGCTGGGGAATCCTCATGCTCTACCGAAGATATCTTTACAGGCGAAAGGACTGAGCCGGATTCTACAAAAGGGAGATACGCCACGCCTCGCATCTTGCAAGAATGAAAGAGGAACAAAAAATGCGCTGCGAGCTAATTGCAATACTGATGTTTGCAGTAATGCCAGTCGCGAAGGCCCAAACTGCGGGGAACGCCTTTGTCGGATATTCCTTCGAGGACGTCAGTTCATCCACGGCCGGTATCGTGAACGGCAATCGCATCGTGCTCAACGGATGGAACGCCTCTGGTGAGGTAAAGGTATATCGATGGCTAGGCTTGGTAGGCGATGTCAGCGTGCGCTACGGATCCGGCAGGCAATCGTTTCCCGGCATCTTCTTCACTTACGATGCGCATGAACATGAGTTGCTCTTTGGGCCGCGCGCTTCAGTTTCGTTCGGGAGAATACGTCCTTTTGGAGAAGTCTTGTTCGGGTGGGATTTCACACATCTTGACGGCGGAGGACCTTGTTGCCTGTCGAATAGCTCATTTGCCGCTGCCGTTGGCGGCGGAGCGGACTATAGAGTAACAAAGGTATTTGCCTTGCGGGCAGAAGGAGACTACATCTATACCGATCTGCACAGCATGGGGCAGAATAATCTCCGGCTGTCCACAGGTATGGTAGCTCGCTTCTGAGTGTAATCTTCCCGGGAGTGCCCAGACTTGTTATCCTCGGCCTCGCGTGCCCCTTCGACGCCAGGAGTTACCACACCAAGGGCTAGCAACGATGCTGCTTGTGCGAAAGTTCTCGAATCGGATTGACAAGTGTTAAGCAACAGGCTACACTCTGGCAAGTGAAGATCAGGAGCTTCGCGCACAAGGGCCTGAAACGGCTCTACGCGGAAGATAGCGTGAGGGGCGTTCCTCCCGATGCGGCGGCCAAACTTCGCAAGATGCTGCCTTTTCTCGACAACGTGCAGGACCCAGAAGAATTGCATTCCCTGCCCGCGTGGAAGGAACACACCTTGACCGGCGACCGCAAGGGAGTTTGGAGCCTAAGCGTCACTCGCAATCACCGTTTAACGTTCCGCATCGACAACGCAGAGCAGGAAATCTGCGAACTGAATCTGGAAGATTACCACTAAGCACAAGGAGAGATAGCTATGCCCATGAAGAACCCACCCCACCCGGGAGATTTCATTCGTACGGAGATCATCCAGCCCGCCGGGCTGTCGGTAACAGCAGCGGCAGCGGCGCTGAAGGTTTCCCGGCCCGCGCTCTCCAGTCTGCTGAATGGCAGGGCCGACCTCTCCGGCGACATGGCGCTCCGCATCGAAAAGGCGTTTGGAGTGAAGATGGATACGCTCATGCGCATGCAGTCTGCGTACGACATTGCGCGAACGCGTCTGCGCGAAGGGCAAATCCATGTCCGACGTATCTCGAACTCGTCGATGAAGCAATTCCAAGCCTTAATGAAGAAGTACCGCGGTAAAGTCAGCTTCGCCGGACTAGACGAAGGTACCGGCCGGGACGAGCAGCACGATCGATAACAAACGGAGGCGGAGCATCTCTGCTCCGCCTCTTGATCAAAATCCAACTACGCGGCCGGCATCATCTTCTTCATCCGCTCTTTCATCTCTTCAGGCGAAACGTCTTCCACGTGTGTGGCCACGCCCCACAGATGCCCGAATGGATCTTGAAAGAAGCCCGAGCGGTCACCGTAGAACTGATCCTGCACCGGCTTCAGAATCTTTCCGCCCTCGGCCGTCGCCTTCTCGACCACGGCATCCACGTCGGGCAGGTATACATACAGGCTCACCGGGCTCCCGCCGACGGTCGCGGGGCTGCTGTGTCCCTCGCCCATGCTCGGGTTCTCATCTGCCAGCATGATGTGCGAGTTGCCGATTTTCAACTCGGCGTGGCCGACCTTGCCATCGGGTCCGTTCATGCGAACGGTTTCCGTCGCTCCGAAAACTTTCTTGTAGTACTCAATGGCTTGGGCTGCGCCCTTGATGATCAGGTAGGGTGTGACGGAGTTGTAGTCCTTGGGAATATACGAAACTTTGCTCATGATTTTTCTCCTCAGAAGGTAGGCTAGAGGTTAGAGGTTTGTGACGCGTGTGCTGACCGCGATGCGGTCCAGCACTCCTTCATGAGAACACAATCTGTGCAGCATCGTCCAGAGAACGCGGTAACCCCCGTCCTGGGAGTGACCGCAGTCACTTTTATTACCACCCCGTTTGCAGTACCTTTGGAGGAGTGGCCAGAGGTGTGCGATCGTCCGCGCCTTCGCGCCCTGCTTTGGAGATTATATGAGCCGTACCGTTGCCGTCCGTTTGCTGCTCGTCGGATTCCTCGTTCCCGCCCTGTTTACCGCCTGCAACCGCGATCCCAATGTGCGCAAACAGAAGTTTCTCGAGAGCGGCAATCGTTATCGCGACCAGGGCAAGTTCCGCGAAGCCGCCATTCAGTATGCCAATGCAGTGCAGGTCGATCCCCGCTTCGCCGAGGCCCATTATCAGTTGGGCGAAACGTATCTCAAGCTCAGCGATCCGCGCCGCGCTTTCAACGAATTCTCGCGCACGGTGGACTTGGCTCCCGACAATTATTCCGCGCACCTCGAATTGGCCAACCTGCTGATCGTCAATCGCCAACCGAAAGACGCCGAGCCTCACCTCGACGCGATGCGCCAGAAGCAACCCGACAGTCCCGACACGCACATCGCATGGGCCCACTACTACGCGGCCAAGGACGAGATGGCATCGGCCCTGCAGGAGATGCAGAAAGCCATCGCCGCAGACCCGAGCCGCTCGGAATCTTATTTGAATCTGGCGCTGCTGCAACTGCGCGCCAACCTGCCCGATCAAGCGGAAATTAATTTCAAGAAGGCAGCTGATCTTGGCCCGAAAATCATGAACGCTCAACTAGCCCTGGGCGGGTTCTATCAGTCGCGCAACCGCATGCCGGAGGCCGAGCAGCAATTCAAGCACGCCATCGACGTCGATCCTAAAGACACTGCGCCCCGTGCCGCCTACGCCCGCTTGCTGATGGCCGAGAACAAGAAGCCTGAAGCCGAAGAATTTCTCAGGCGAACCAAGACAGAATTCCCCGACAATTCCGAAGGCTATCGAATGCTGGGCGATTTTTATTTCGCCAACGGCGAACTTGACCCGGCCACCACCGAATACGCCTCTCTGTACAGCGAACATCCCAAGGATATTCAGGTCAAGAAAAACTACGTGCAGCTTCTTATCCTGAAGAACCAGCTTGATGAGGCGACCAAACTAAATAATGAAGTCTTGAAGGCGAATCCGAAGGACGCCGACGTCCTGGTTTATCGCGGACAGATTCAGCTCCGCCAAAACGACGCCGCCGGAGCCGTCGACTCGTTGCAACAGGCGATTAAGAACGACTCCAACAATGGAGTGGCTCACTATCACCTCGGCCTCGCCTTTGACATGCAGCACAATGAAAAGCAGGCGGAATCGGAGTTGCGCGAGGCGGTTGGACTGCGTCCTGATCTCACCGACGCGCAGCGCGCTCTAGCTACCATGGAGGTGCGCCGCGGAGACTTCAACGGGCTGACTCAAAGCGCGCAACAGATCATTTTCGGCGCGCCGACTGCGCCCGATGGCTACCTTTACCGCGCTCTGGCGGAGATGAACCGCCAGAAATATTCCGATGCCGAACAGGACATGCGCAAAGCCGCCCAGGTCGCCCCGGCCAGCTCCGCACCCTACGTGCAGATGGGCAACCTTCATCAATTGCAGAAGCAGTATGCGGAAGCGATCAAGTCGTATCAAGAGGCGCTCGACAAGGATCCAGCCTCGACCGACGCGTTGCAGGGATTGATGAATACCTATCTCGCCCTCAAGCAGCCCGAGCAGGCCGTTGCCGCTGCGAAGACGCAAATCGCCAAATCGCCCAACACCAGCGGATTTTATGATCTGCTGGGCACCGCGCTTTCGCAGAACAAGAAAGATTTCGGTGGCGCCGATGCCGCGTTCCGCAAGGCAGTGGAACTCGACAAGAATAATTCTGACGCGCTGTTCAAGCTAGCTCAAGTCGAAGTGGCGGAAGGCTCGATCAGTCAGGCACTGGCCACCGATCTGCAATCGATCAAGGACCACCCGCGTGAGATCCAGTTCTATCTGCTTGCGGGCATGATGTACGAATCGCAAAGTCAGTTCGATCAGGCCAGGGCCATGTACCAGCAGGCGCTGAATATTCAATCCGATAATCCTCTGGCCTCAAATAATCTTGCCTACCTGATGCTGCAGCAGGGCGGCAATGTGGATGTGGCTATGTCCATGGCTCAAACGGCGCGGCGCGGCATGCCCGATTCGCCGGCCGCGGCTGACACCTTGGGCTTTGCCTACTTTCAGAAGGGCGTATATCAATCGGCGATCGATATGTTCCAGGAGTCGCTGCGGCTGAACGAAAAGAAAGGCGCAGCTGATGATCCGACCGTGCACTACCATCTGGGCCTGGCTTACGAAAAAGTGAACCAGACCGCGCAGGCCCGCCAACAGCTGGAGCGGGCGTTAAAGATCAGTCCAAACTTCAGCGATGCGCGCAAGGCATTGTCAGAGCTGCACGGATAGGCTTGCGGCTCTTTTTTTCGCCTAGGGTTTCGATTGGAATATTGTGCTGAATGTTCCAACTGGAACATTCGGAAAAGCACAAAATCAATGCTCCTAAGTTGTTGATTCCTCTAGAGCGCCTTTTGATGATCCCATCGAATCAGCAGTTTAGCCTGTGGAAGAAACGTCTACTTTCGAGGACGTAGAATGTCTACTAAAGTAGACTTGACAGCCTTCGCTTGTACTTTAAAAGGTACAGGGAATTATCTGCATTTTGCGCTCTCCCGACGTTGCCGATCTTAGCTCGGTAATCGCCAGCTTTACGGAATTCCGAAGGACCCGGACGTCGATCCTCCGAATTATTCCGCCCGGGTTAGTCCAGCGTGATCGAAACCCTGCGTCAGCTTGACCCGTCTCGATCTCCGCCTGTCCCGTATCCGAAAACCATACTTGAGGGTTTCGCGGTATTGATTGAAATCCACCGTGGACGAAAATAACAAACGGTTCATAGAAGGACGGTAAATCAATCTGTTTGGGAGGATGGCATGAAAGCACTTCTAGCGGGATTAGGTTTTGGCGCGGTGATTGGCTTGATGTTGGCTCCGCAAAAGGGATCGAAGACCCGGGCAGATGTCGGCGAGTATGGCGGCAAGTTATTCAACCGATTCCGCGGGAGGGAACAGTCCTCCTACCAGGATAGAATTTCGGAGAGCGAGACTGTCGCTGAAGTGCTGAATACCGCCAGCAAAAACGATTTGATGAGCGTCGACGGCATCGGCAAAGGCACCGCGAAAAAGATCATCAGCAATCGTCCTTATCAGACGGTCGAAGAAGTAGTGCAGGAAGGTGTGTTACCCGAGGAGATCGTGGATAGGATCAAAGAGCAACTCATTGATAAGCCCGCGGTCTGATTTGATTGACGGCTTGATGCGAACGTAGCTGAGACATGCCTAACCGACTACTTAGGTTTACCCGCGCCGCCTCCGCCGCCGCGGACGTGATCCAAAGCGATAGAGCCTGCTCCGAAAAAGATGAGGGCGAAGGCGAGCGCAGCCAGCGCCAGTGGGAATTCGTAGCCGCCGTTGCCCATTAGTCCGTTATGGAAGTGAACCTTGGCAATGGCTACGGACAGATCGATGCAGATGGCGAAGGCGGCTACGCGAGTGAGCAGACCGAGCACGATGAGGATCCCTCCGAAGAACTCGGTGAAGGAAGAGAGATAACCGGTCCAGGCCGGGAGTCCGAGACTGTGGACGAATTGAGCGTGGTGCTGCAATCCTCCGAAAACCTTGTGGTAGCCATGGCCGAGCATTACCGAGCCGAGAACTAGGCGCATGACGAGGAGCGCGAGAGGCTGCAGACGGTCAAGATAGCGCACGGAATCCTCCGAAGAAAAAATAGATTACAGCAGCGGAAGGGCAGAGGGAAGCAGATGTGCACTGGCTCAGCATCGGGTTTCGAAGCCAGCCGTTGGGGACGTGTTGCCTCTTTAGATATCTTTGGAAGATTTTTAGAAAGCTTTCGGATGGAAATCATTGCGTGTGGGGCCAACTTCTGTTAACGTTTTTGCGCCCCACGGTTGTAGGCTGTCGGCGGCGTCTATTTGCAACTGGACTATGCGTGCTGCAAGCTTCCTTCCGTGGTTGGAGTTGAATTCAACCATGGCTTGGGATTGGCGAGTTTCGTCCATTGATAGGATGTCGACATAGATAAAGCCCCGAATCCGCAACTTCTGCGGAAGCGCGGTGTTTTCGGGAATAGCGTGGCGGTATAAAAAGGGGATGGTCCAGGAGGCGTTATGAAAAAGACATTGAAGAATGAAACGTTGCAGAAGTGGATAGTAATGATGGTATTGCTAGTAGTGCCGGCGATGGCATTCGGACAGAAAAAGGGCGCTGCTCCGGCTCGAAGCGCGCCAGCACGCAGTGCACCAGCGCGGAGTGCGCCGGCTTCACATGCTGCGCCAGCGTCGCATGCGGCACCCGCGTCACACGCGGCATCGCGTCCGGCCACACAGTCACATGCCGCACCGGCATCGCATGCGAGCACACAGTCACATGCACCGGCTTCACACGCCAGTACGCAGTCACACGCGCCTGCGTCACATGCCAGCACGCAGTCGCATGCGCCAGCGGGCGGCACGCACGCGGCGGGCGGCACGCATGCAGCAGCGGGTGGAACGCATGCAGCAGGTGGCACACACGCAGCAGGTGGGACGCACGCGGCAGCGGGTGGAACACACGCGGCCGGTGGTACACACGCCGCTGGTGGCACTCATGCAGCGGGCGGGACGCACGCAGCCGGTGGTACACACGCAGCCGGTGGTACGCACGCCGCTGGCGGAACACATGCAGCTGGGGGAACACATGCAGCGGGTGGAACTCACGCAGCGGCGGGTGGTAAAGGCAACGCACATACGCCGGCTGGAACTCGCAACGTCAGCATGAAGGGTGGCGGACACGCGAACGTCCGTGCTAACGGTTCGGTCCGCTCCGCGGATCGGAACGGCCACCACGTTGAGCGCGGGCTGCACGGCGGCCGCACTTCAATGCATGATCGCGGCCACGGAGAGCGCGTATTCGCCGGTCGGCATGGCGGTTATGTGCAGCACGCTTACATGGTCCGGGGCGGACATTCGTTCTACTCGCGCACATATGTGTATGGCGGTGGGGTGCATGTCGGCCTCTATCGTGGCTACTTCTGGGGCGGACGCGCATACTACGGCTGGTACCCAGGGTTCTTCTTCGCCCCGGCGTTTTATGGGTGGGGCTTCCAGCCGTGGGGGATGCCGGTGGTCTGGGGCGTCTCAGCATGGGGTTGGGGCGGACCGTGGTGGGGATTCTACGGCGGATGGTTCACACCTTATCCGGTGTACGCTGCTCCGTACTTCTGGCTCACGGACTACCTGATCGCGGCGAATCTGCAGGCAGCTTACGCAGTTGCACATCCAGCACCGGCTGAGGTAGCTGCGGATGCTGCTACGGGTACGGCGGCGGCGGACGATACCGCCAGCACAACCGATACGGCTTCGACGACGACGACAGCTTCAACTGCGGTTACGTTGACTCCGGAAGTGAAGCAGGCGATCGCGGAAGAAGTAAAGGCGCAGTTGGCCGCACAGCAGGCACAGGCGGCTAAGGGCGGCGACACGGCGGGAGCAGCGGCTTCTTCGACGACGGCGACGGCGGATGCCGCTGTGCCAGCGGCGCTGGATCCGGCGAAGCGTACCTTCGTAGTGGATACGGCGGTCACGGTCGTGGCGAACGGGACGGAGTGCGGCTTAACGTCGGGTGACGTGGTCACACGCCTTACCGATACTGCGGATGCAACTGACAACACGGTGAGCGCCAGCGTCGCGGCCAGCAAGACCGGCGATTGCGCTGCCGGAGCAACCGTAGCTGTGAAAGTGGATGACTTGCAGGAAATGTACAACCACTTCGAGGAACAGCTCAACAACGGCATGAAGGATATGGCCAAGAAGCAGGGGACGAACGGAATGCCGAAGGCGCCGGACACGTCGACCAAGGCTTCGGATGTGCCAGAGCCTAAGCCGGATGCGGATGCAGCCAAGGCGATCAAGGACGAGAACGCCGACGCTGACAAGGTTGAAGCAGACGTGAAAGCGGAGGCTTCGGCTGGCGGCGGGCTGTAAAGCTGACGGTTGCACCACGGCGGTTTAACCATCAATCAACAGGGAGCGCCAGATCACGGCGCTCCCTTTCTCTGATCACTTAGGTTGTTCTCCGAGTCTGTGCTGACAGTCAAGCACAAGCAGGAGTTAGGTTTCGAAAATCAGTTCTTCAAAGACCTTGGGGAGGTTGTTGCGATGTTGCGGAATTCTTATCGTTTCATTCAAGCCATTATCCTGGTGGCCGCCATGACTTTTCCGATGGCGCTAGCCAGCGGACAAGCGGCCACAGTAGAGGACGACCTACAGAAGAAGTTCAAAGCTGTGACCATGGGATCGGACTCGGACGGGGTCTCCGTGGTAGAGGAAGGTACGTTGCTTACGATCCTGAGAGGCGGCATCCTGGCCGTTCCGTATACGGACTCCAGCGACTTCAGGACGAAGTACCAGAACGGAGCGATGCACGCTCCCGGCTCACTCGTCGTGGCCGGACGCAAGGCCATCAGGGGAAAGTTTGGGGCCGATCAAACCACCCATTTGTTCAAGAAGGATGACAAGGTCTATCCCACGAAGATCAGCGTCAATATGAAGAAGGACACCGTGACCATGGGCATTGTTGCTTGCGATAAATGCAACAAGACAGATCCCCCGACCTACAACAAAGCGGAAGTGGTGTTTGTATTCCCCAAGGGGTATTTAGTGAATGCCACGACGCCCGCGGTGGAAAAGGTTATCGCGCAGGTCTTCACGATTACTCCACCTGCCAAGAAGAAGCCTAAGGGAGCGAAGGTAGCGAAGGAAGCTCAGGACGCTCAACCTCAGCAATAGGCACGGGCAGATTGGTTTAGTAGTTGTTTTTAGAACGAGCGGACGCGGAGGAACTTACCATGTCGCATAAATCTCACCAACTGATCTCAGGGATTGTTCTGGCGGCGGCCACGATTTTCCCCATGGCACTGGCCAGCGGGCAGGCGACCACCGTGCAAGATGAACTGACGAAGACCTACAAACTGGTGAAGATCGGCTCCGATACCGGGGGATACTCCGTAGTCGAGGAAGGCACGGTGCTTGCGATCCAGAAGGGCGGCATCCTCGCCGTGCCCTATTCGGACTCGACCGACTTCAAGACGAAGTATCAGGATGGACAAATTAAGGCCCCCGGCGGACTGTCCGTGGTCGGACGGAAGTCCATCATGGGAAAGTTTGGGAAGGAGCAGACGACCCATTTGTTCGCGAAGGGCGATAAGGTTTATCCCACGAAGATCGATGTGAACGTGGCGAAAGACACGGTGACCATGGGCATCGTCGCCTGCGACACGTGCAACAGCACCGATCCACCGACCTACAACAAGGCAGAAGTCGTCTTCGAATTTCCTAAGGGATCGTTAGCGAGTGCGACTGCGCCCTCCGTGCAAAAAATCATCATGCAGGTGTTCACCGTCAGCAAAGACGACTCGAAGGACGCCAAGAAAGACGACAAAGGCGGGGACAAGGGCGGTCAGCAGGCAGGCGGCGGAGATCAGGGCCAGCAGGGAGGCGACCAGCCCGCGGCAGATCCGGTAAGCATCGAGAAGGGAATGACGCCCGACGATGTGGTAGCCGCCATGGGCCAACCGGAGAAGAAGGTAACTCTCGGCACCAAGCAGATCTATTATTACAAAGATATGAAGGTGATCTTCATCAACGGCAAGGTTTCCGACGTACAGTAGGTTCGCGCAGGATGCTGTGTTGTTTTGCGACGCGGCAAGAACTCGAATGCGCCATGAAAACGCGGTTGGGCGACACAACCAGCCCGATATGCCCGCAACGCAAGTGCAAGCGAACAAAGCATTTCCGCGTGCGACATAGTACTTCCGTACCGTCTGTAGTACTTCAGTTACCAGTCTTCCAGTGACCCCCTGTGCCCCTTTCCATAAACCCAACTTATTGTACTTACCGGCGCTTGCTACACAACATATAGATATTCCCTCCCGCTGATCCTCCGCCGAATTCCAGAAAATGGGCATAAAACACGGAGATTCGCTTTGCCCCAAGGTCTTTCAGGGCTGATATATGCTCGGGACACCGACAGCCTCCCGGACTGTTATGGAAGGCGAAGAAAAGTTTTCAGGGCAAAGCCGTTGCTCGGAAACACCGGCGCGGCACAAGGTTCTGGTGGCGAGGCAAGGACACAAGGTCAGGAAACATGGCCGACTCGCGAGAAGTAATGAACATTCGTCAAGCATCGGACTATTTGGGAGTGAGTCCGGACACGCTCTACAAGTACGTAGGGGAAGAGAAAATTCCCGCGTTCAAGCTGGGCAACCGCTGGCGCTTCAAGAAGTCGAGGCTCGACCAGTGGATGGAAGACAAGTCGAACCAGATGGAGCCGGGAACAGGACATAAACCGAAAGCGGCCGCGAAGGCTGCCGGGTCACAGTAGGCGCTACAAAAAGCGTTACGAAAAGGCGGGCACACATGTTTGGAATGGGATCAAAAACGATTGTAGGTCTGGATGTGGGCTCTTCCAGCATCAAGGCAGTCGAACTGAAAAAAAAGGGCGGGCAGATTGAAGTGTCCCACCTGGGCCTGGAACCGCTCTCCTCTGACATTGTGGTGGACTCGATGATCGTGGACTCGGGAACGGTATCGAGCGCGATTTCGAAGTTGTTCGCCGATTGCCTGATCAAAACAAAATCAGTAGCCACGGCGGTAAGCGGGCACTCGGTGATCGTCAAAAAAATCTCGCTGCCTTCGATGAGCGATCAGGAACTGGCCGAGACCATCGAGAAGGAAGCGGCGCAGCACATACCCTTCGATCTCGCTGACGTGAGCCTCGACTATCAGATTCTGTCCGAAGAAGCGGGCAGCCCGCAGATGGATGTATTGCTGGTGGCCGTGAAGAAGGACAAGATTCTGAACTACACCAACGTACTCTCGATGGCGGGACGAACTCCGTCTATTGTGGACATCGATGCTCTGGCGCTGCAGAACTGCTACGAGTACAACTACCAGCCGGCGCCGACGCAGGTGGTGGCGCTTTTGAACCTGGGTGCCAGCGTGATGAATATCAACATCGTGAAGGGCACAACGCCGCTGTTCCCGCGCGACGTCAGCGTGGGCGGACACCAGTATACGGATTCTCTGCAGAAGGAACTCGATCTGAACTTCGACGATGCCGAGAAACTGAAGCTGGGTGAGAAAGTCGGGACGGTGAGCGAGGACGCGAAAGCGCCGATCCTGCAACAGGTGACTGAGATCATCGTGCTCGAGATCCAGAAGACCTTCGACTTCTTCCGGGCGAGCGCAGCAGGCGAGCACATCGAAAAAATTTACCTGGCCGGCGGTTCGGCCAAGGTGCCGGGATTGATGGAAGCGTTGCGGCAGGAATTCTCGATGCCGGTGGAATTGTTGAATCCATTTCAGCGTGTGGTGCCGCCCGCAAGCGGCCCTGGAGCGGAACTGGTGGAGCAGAATCCGGGCCAACTGGCAGTCGCGGTAGGGTTGGCTTTAAGGAGCTTTGAATCCCTATGATCAGAATTAATCTGCTCGAAAATTCCAAGGGGAAAAGCAAGCGTGCTGGTGGCAGCAGCGGACCCTCCATGCCCACGATGGAGATGGGCGATCTGGGCTCGCCCAAGCTGAAGGTGCTGATGGTGCTGATCGTAGCCGGGCTGTTGAATTTCGGCTACTGGTACCGCCTCGACCAACAGTCAAAATCGATCGCGAAACAGATGACCGCGGCCGAGCAGAAAAACCGCGAACTCAGCGATGTGAAGGCGCGCTTTCTGGAACGGCAGCGGCAAGCCGACAGCTACAAGCGTCGCGTGGATGTAATTGATTCGCTGCGCGCTGGCCAGGCCGGCCCCGTCAACCTGCTGGCCATGCTCGGCGAGACAGTGAACGGAACCGAAGCGGTCTGGCTGAACAAGATGGAAGATTCTGGCGCTAGCGTAAGCCTGGATGGCACGGCGCTGAGCACGGACGCGGTGGCTACGCTGATCGCGAACCTGCAGAAGACGGGCTTCTTCAAGAGCGTCGAGATCAAAGAAACTTTCCAGGACGATGCAGTCAAGGATATGCAGGCGTTCCAGTTCACGCTGACCTGCGAGAAGGGAAAGTCGTAGAGGCAGACCTATGTCGACAAATTTTAACGAACTGTCTGGCATCAAGCAGTGGGGAGCGGTGATCGCGGGAGGCGCGCTGATAACCGCAGCGCTGTACTTCACGATCTTCAAGAACCAGAGCGACAAGAATGCGACCGCTCAGCACGCGGTCGACATCAAGGTTCGCGAGAACAACGAACTGGAGTCCTATCGTCCCAAGTTGAAGGACATGGAACTGCAGCTGGCCAACTTGAAACAGCAATTGGAAATTGAACGCCGCATCGTTCCCGACGAGAAATCGGTCGACACCTTCATGACCACGATGGATGGCGAAGCGCTGAAGGCCGGCGTGGAACTGCGCCGCTTCTCGGCCAAGCCGGTGGCAGCGAAAGAGTATTACACAGAAGTTCCATTCGATATGGAACTTGATGGCCCGTACTACTCGATGCTGAATTTCTTTGACCGCGTGGGCAAGCTCGAGCGCATCGTGAACGTCAGCGGTCTGCTGGTGGGCACGACTAAAAATCCAACAGTCGCGAAAGTGAAGCACCAATATCAATACGCGCCGAACGAGAGCGTGGTGGCCTCGTTTGTCGCAACGACATTCTTCAGTCACGATTTGGAGCCGCCGGCGGCGGGTCCAGGAGCCAAGCCGGCAACGCCGGCCGCAGGCGCGAAATAGGAATCGCATATGAAGCTGACAACAGGCATTCTGGCAGTAGCAATGACGATGACGGCGGGCGCGGCCTTCGGCCAAAATCCGGACGCCATCGACAACGCGCGCAGCGTGGCGAAATCGCTGCAGCAAATTCAAACCACCAAGACCAACGCTGCGCTTGACGCTGCAGGCGTCCCAGCCCAGCAACCGGATAAGTCGGTGCCAGCTTCGCCAGTGGCGCCGAAGAACGCCGCGGCTCCGGCTCCGGCTCCGGCTAAGACGAAGACTGCGAAGTCCGCGAAGCCGCATGATGCGTTCCAGCCCAAGACCAAGGCAATCGCCGCGGCGAAGGTGGCGGAAACGAAGCCCGCAGAGGCTCCCAAGAGTGCGGATGCCGCCAAGTCGCCGAAGCCGGAAGAGAAGAAGTGGGCCATGAACGGCAAGCGCGACCCATTCTTCAGTCCGATTACGCAGCAGCAAACTACCAGTTCAGGATGTTCGACGGGAAAAAAATGCCTGGAGATCGGGCAGATCAATGTGCGGGGCGTAGTGAAATCCGAAAGCGGCTTCATCGCGGTGGTGACCAACAGTCTGAACAAAGCGTATTTCCTGCATGAAAACGATCCCGTGTTCAACGGCTACGTGGTGAAAATCACGGGAGACTCGGTAGTTTTCCAGGAAACTTTCCAGGACAAGCTGGGCAAGTCGCTCACGCGCGAAGTGACCAAGAAGATTCTTACGCCGGCGGTTTAGTTTCCGGCGGCGGCAGCGCAGCCAGGAAACTGGTGCGCGGAAAAAATCGAATTTACGAAGGACACGCGGGCCACGCTCGCGAGTTGGGGAGAAGCGAAATGCGAAAGCAAATGCTGAGTGTACTTCTACCATGGCTGCTTCTGGGGCTGGTAGCTTCAGCCGGGGAGACGCCGGCGTCACAAACGGCGAGCCAGCGCAACGAACTGCAACGAGTGAATGTGGTTCGCGGCACGGATGAGATCCGCGTCGAGATCAACGCTCGTGGCGCAGTCACGCCCAAGGTGACGACGGCAGACTCGCCTTCGCGCCTCGTGATCGACTTGCCCGCGACCGTGATGACTACGGGACAGGACCACATCACGGTGGGCAGCGCCGGAGTAAAAGGCGTGCGCATCGCCATGGATGGCGAGAAGCCTCCCACTACACGAGTCGTGGTCGATCTCGACCATGCCTGCCGCTACGATTTAAAACCAGCGGCGGATGGAAAGCTCGTGCTGACGCTCTACACCCAGCAAGCAACGGCGAGCACAAGCGCGCCGAAGGCCGCGGCAAGCACGACGCCCTCCGCGAAGACCATGTCTCCGTTCGGGCCGCGACTGATTGAAGCGAAAACCACGGAAGCGAAAGCGACCGTATCGAAAACCGATTCGACTCCAAAGGTGCAGCCAGTTGCGGCTAGGGCCATGCCAGCTCCGAAAGCGGCGGTGGAAAACTCCACGCCGGCTACGAAGCCCGAAGCGTCCACCAGCGCGCCGACTGATTTTGTAATGGTCGAGCCAGTCTACGAAGCCAGGAAGACTGCGCAAGATCAGACTACACAAGATCAGACTACTCAAAATCAAGCTGCGCAAGACCAGACAGCAGATCCCGCCGCGCGAGCGCAGGATGCCGCAGCAAAGTTTTCCGATAAGACCGCCGCAGAAATCCTGCCGGTGACCAAAAATGCAGCGCAGTCCTCGACCATGAGCACCGGTTCGAGCACGGCTGGCGCGGGCATTCAACCCGCAGTGAATCTTGCTGCGGAACAGAGAGAGCAGGCCGGGCAAGCGCCAGCCGCTGCCGGTCCGCGCTACACAGGCGAACCGATTTCCGTGAACCTGAAGGATGTCGATCTGAAAGATTTTTTCCGCTTGATCCACGAGATCAGCGGCTTGAACGTCGTTCTCGATCCGAACGTGCACGGAACTTTGACCATCGTGCTCGACGATGTGCCGTGGGATCAGGCGCTGGACATCGTGCTTAAGAACAACGACCTGGCGCGTGAACTCGAAGGCAACGTCCTGCGCGTCGCCACTGTAGACACGCTGAAAAAAGAAGCCGATGGACGGCGAGCACAAGTAGAATCGGAAGCGCTGGCGGTAGAAAAAGTTTCAGTCACACGTTTCCTTAGCTACGCTCATGCCAAAGATGTAATGCTGACGGTGAAGAAGTTCCTCTCGGCGCGTGGTGACGTGGTTGCCGATGAGCGCACCAACGCCGTCATCGTTAATGACATTCCGAAAGTGATTCCTATCATCGACCGCCTGCTGACGCAGCTCGACCGCAAGACGCAGGAAGTTGAGATCGAAGCGCGAGTCGTCGCGGCAACGCGCACCTTTGCCCGCGACATCGGCACGCAGCTCGGCTTCGGCTGGGGCAACGGCCACAGCGCGATCGGCGGCGCTTCCGCGGTGGGCAGCTCGCCGACGACGGTCAGCAACCTGACTCCGGGCTACATCACGGTTCCGGGAACTGGCACGGGCACAGGAAGCTCGATTCCTCTGTTCTCTAACCTGGGCTCGACCGCTCCTACAAGTGGCTTGACCTTCTTGAACGCCAGCAACACGGTGCGCATCGACGCGGTGCTTTCGATGGCAGAGTCGCGCGGCTTGCTCAAGGTTCTGTCGCGGCCGCGAGTGGTCACGCAGAATAACATTCAGGCCATCGTGAAGCAGGGCGTGCGCGTGCCGATCGTGACGCAGGCACAGTTGGGTGGTCCTCCGACTGTGACTTATGTCGACGCTTTCCTGCGGCTGACCGTGGTTCCGCAAATTACTTCGGAGAACACCATCTTCCTGAACGTCGATGTGGAAAACACCACGCCGAACTTCGGGCAGGAAGTGCAGGGCAACCCGGAATTGATCACGCAGCAGGCGACTACGCAGGTGCTGGTGACCGACGGCGGCACGGTGGTGATCGGCGGCGTCATCCAGACACAGAACTCGATCAGCATCGATCAGGTCCCAGTGCTCGGCAACATTCCGATCCTCGGCAACCTGTTCAAGCACACGCAGATCAGCACCACCAACCAGGAATTAATCTTCTTCATCACGCCGCGAATTATTCAGACGTAAACGCGTCAGAAGTAGCAGCGAAGCTGAAGATTTCGAGCCGCCGGCCTGAAGAACCTGTCAGGGCCGGCGGTTTTGTCTTTTGTTGACTCGAGCTCGAATTGATTCGCAGTAGCTGGTTTGCTAAGGTCGTTGTTATGTCCGAGCGTCTCATGTCCGAGAGCGTCATGCCCGAGCGTTCCCCCGATCAAACACGCGACCAGGTACGCGAATTGGTCGACTCCCTCTATCGCGTGGAGTCGGGACGAATCCTGGCAACCCTAATCCGCCTGCTCGGTGATTTTGATCTTGCCGAGGAGGCGATGCACGAAGCCTTCGCGGCCGCGCTCAGCCTGTGGCCGACGAGTGGAGTGCCCGGCAACCCGCGTCCATGGCTGATTTCGACGGCCCGCTTCAAAGCCATCGACACTCTGCGCCGCCGCGCAAGATTCGATGCGTCTCAAGACGAGCTCACGCGATTTATCGAAGCGCAATCGACTTCGGCCGAAACCTCCACTGAGGATGACTTTCTTGAAGACGACCGGCTGCGCCTGATTTTTACCTGCTGTCATCCGTCACTCGCGCCGGACGCGCGCGTTGCGCTCACCTTGCGTGAGGTGTGCGGGCTGACCACCGAGGAAATAGCAAAGGCATTCCTCACCACTCCGCGCACGCTGGCGCAGCGCATCGTGCGCGCCAAGGCAAAGATTCGCGAGGAACAAATTCCCTACGAGGTGCCGACGCCGCAGGAATTGCCGGAGCGGCTGGACGCGGTGCTTCAGGTCATCTATCTCGTCTTTAACGAGGGCTACTCGGCTGCCGCGGGAGCGGAGGTAACGCGCGCCGAGCTAACCGGCGAGGCGATTCGACTGGGCCGGTTGCTGATGGAACTTCGGCCAGAGCCGGAAGTGATGGGGCTGCTTGCCCTGATGTTGCTGCAGGAATCCCGTCGCGCCGCGAGAACGTCTCCAACCGGAGAGCTGATTTTGCTGGAGAATCAAGACCGCTCGCTCTGGAACCGCGAGCAGATCGCGGAGGGAGTGGCATTGCTGGAGAAAGCCCTGAACTACGGGCAGAAGTCTCGCCGCTTCGGACCTTACACGCTGCAGGCTGCGATTGCAGCTGTTCATGCGGAGGCGGAATCGGTCGCTGCAACCGACTGGCGGCAGATTGTTGCGCTCTACGACCAATTGGTGCGAATTCAGCCTTCGCCAGTTGTACAGCTCAATCGTGCCGTGGCCATTGCCATGCGCGATGGTCCAGAGGCCGGTCTAACGCATATCGACGCGGTGCTGGAACCTTCTTCTGGACAAGGCGAACTGGCCAATTATTACCTGGCGCATTCCGCCCGTGCAGATATGTACCGCAGGCTGGGCAGGACAGCTGAGGCTCGTGCGTCGTATGAGAAGGCGCTGGCGCTGACCCAACAGGAACCCGAGCGGCAATTCCTGCAAGCGCGGATTCGGCAGTTGAAATAAAAAATGTCCGCTCGCGCGCCCGTGTGTCCTGCGTTCATCTCGAAAATAAACTTGCGGCAGGAGTGTTGGGTTGGGTGCGTGGGGTTTACTACTCGGTTACAGGGTACCCCCCTCCCCCCTCCCCCTCAATCTTTAGAATCATGGGCTAGGCGTGGTTTGGCTTGTAAAATCTGGATGTCAAAGAACTTACAGGTCAAAATCTAGACAGTAAAGGAGTTAGGGGCGATCTTTCGCCCGACTCCTCCGAGTTTCTCCATCTAGATCGCGCTGCTACTGCTTGAACAATTATGAGAGGAATCGAAAACGAGCGCAAGGTCAGATGTCACAAGGAGGATGAGTATTCACTTGACAAAAGTTTATAAGTTACTCCATAATGCTTCACATGGGAGCAATGGCCTATCGTTTCTTGGGTTTAGCGGCAGATGCGGATGGCCTTAGCGCCTTCCGCAAGTCCCGTTTGATGCTTGCCAGCAATTTCCTAGTCGGCACCGCTTTCAACGCTTCCCTCTTTTCCTTCGCGTCCACTGGAGAACTCCTATGACCTTAGTTGATCTGATGGAGCATTTTGACACTGACGAACGTTGCCGGGAATTGCTTGTTCGGCTCCGCTGGCCTAACGGTGTCGAATGTCCTCGCTGCAAGATGCCAGCCGTGGAACTCGCCACGGCCAAGCAATTGTTTTACTGCAAGGGTTGCGACTATCAGTTTACCGTCACGTCTGGCACGGTATTCAACGACAGCCATCTTGCTTTGCAAAAATGGTTTCTTGCCACACTGCTCCTCTGCGAAGCGAAGAAGGGAATGTCTGCTCACCAACTCAAGCGCACGATCTGGGGCAAGAACAAAGGCTCTTACAAAACCGCGTGGTACCTCTGTCACCGAATCCGCTACGCCATGACCGAAGTCCGCAAGATGCTTGACGGCACAATCGAAATCGACGAAACCCATATCGGCGGAAAACGGCGCGGCATGGCTGGAGGAGCCGCAAAGAAAGAAAAAGAAGTCGTAATCGGCATCGTGCAACGCGGCGGCGATCTCAAATTCGTCCATGTGAAAGACGCGACAGCCAAGTCGATCCGCGAAGTAATGAGCGAACACGTCAGCGAGGACGTTGATGTGATCGTGACCGACGAATCCATCCTCTACGCTTCCGGCCTTCCCAAGACCCAAGTATCGAAGCGCAAGGCCGTCAATCACAGCGCCGATGAGTACGTCCGGTACGAGGATGGCTTCTGCGTCACGACCAACACAATCGAATCCGCCTTTTCGCTTTTCAAGCGTGGGATCGTGGGATCGTGGCATCGTGTTAGCCCAAAGCATCTCGCGTCCTATCTGAACGAGATGACGTTCCGTTTTAATCGCCGGGAAAGTCACACGCTTTTCCTCGATACGCTGCGCCACATGGTAACAGCCCCAGTACTCACGTTCGAGAGACTGACCGCGTAGAGGATTATGACAGAACCTAAAACATACCGCTGGTGGACGGTGGACTGCCAAACTGAAGGCTGCCCAACTACACTTTGTCTGGCTGCAATCGGCCCAAGTGAGCCACCGAATCTCACTCGTCCTTACCCGGTGTACATGTTAATGCAATGCGCTCGATTTCAGGAGACGTGCCCTGAATGCAAGGTTACACACACGTATTCTCGGATCGACGTGCATCAGGCGGACGCTGATCCTCCGCCTCCCGGCTTTCAGCCAAGCCAAGCTTTTCTGAAAGCGATCCGACCGGAGACACCCGAGAAGTAAATCGTGTGGGAATCCCGCAAACCTTGTGGGTCCCCAAATCGAGCATAATAAAGCGACCGATTCTTATTGCTTTCGATTCGAGTGCTGACATTGTCATCCCCCCAGTTTGAACGTGTCTCGCGGAGAATACCGCTTCCACAATCGCTTCAGATTCTTGATGTTGATTTCCGGGTGTTCCTTCTGTCCGTGCAGCGAGGAGTGCGAAGTACAAAACCAGTGCTCCTCGTTAGTGGCGACAATTATATCGAGGTGGTCATTTACGTGAGGCGAGGACTCAGCCATGCGTTTTGCTTCGTAGGCATGATACGCAGCCCGTAAAGGAAGCTGCCCAAGCGTTTGCTCTCTGCGCGAGAGGCAGAAGATCGCAAGTTCGCCGCCCGTGCCAATGGCGGCAAACCCAGGGAACAACATATTAGAAATCTCGTGTTCTCCGCCGTTGACTTGGACAAAGCAGACGGTGCCGTCACCGCAGAAGGTTGCCACTATAAGATCACACCCAATAGAGAATTCCTCCCAACGCGGCTGCACAATGGCGTTCACTTCGGGGGTTACGGTTGATACGTCCATTGCAGTCGGCGGCAGGCGCAGTTTGGGAAGCTCGTGGACTGTGAACTTCTCGCGCTTATACCCATAGCAGACCGATGCAAGCTTCTTAGCGATAGCACCTTGGGTGCGCTCTGTTTTCGGAATCTCTTTCACGAACTTGGCGAACGCAAACCACAATTCCGAGGCGCAATCTACCCGGCCGGCTGCCACTGCGTAGACACCCGCATCTGGGAACATGAATGCCTTATGCAAACGTGCGTGCGAGTCCACATCTTCATACGAACCCATCGTGTCTGCGATTAGGATCGCGGTATCGGGGAGGACGTTCTTCGTCCGGCCCGCCGCGCTCGTTGCGACGACTCCGATTCCAATGGTCATCAAATCCCGCCAGGGCCACAGGTTGCGCTTGTCAAAGCGCGGCGCTTTGCAATTTTCATGCCGTAAAGATGATCTCATTGGCCCCTTTTGTCAAGTGAACTAATATGACAAGGAGGCTGTGGAAAACTCGCTTGCACGTCTCGCGACTGGGTACGATTGCACGTGGAAATTGAAAATGGTGGCACACCCGTTTGTCCCCGCATTTCACCTTTTATAGAACCAGATATAAAGCTGGTCTACTTCCAGGCGCAATGCGCTTTACTAGCGCCCTATCAGTCTCCGCACAATTGCAGGCACCGATGTTGTTCATATTTATGCAGTGATCCGAAGCGTGTATGTACTTCGCTGGCCCGGCTCCGACGACGGCTTGTACCAGCGCGTCCCATTCGGGAATCGTAATTTCTTTTCCCCGGTATGGAAGCAAGGCTTGTTTGATTGGTTCATGCGAGGCAGTCACAAAGGCCCAGTTGCTCTTCGTCGTGAGTCCTCCTCCATTTTAGAGTGTAATTTCCTTCCGGCGGGTGGCGGGAAAACCGGGACGGAAAACCGGCGGCCGACGGGACGTTTTCCAGTTTTCGACAATCGACACGAGCGATGATGGGAAAACCGGTGAACGTCGCGTCTGTCCCCGCGCCCCTACTTCGCGTGACACAGTCCATCCCTCCAGACAAAATGATCTTTCTCGCAGGCCGCTTGCGTGTTCCACGAACCCAGCGCTGCGAGCTCGTTGGTGGGGATGTCCACGAAGGCGCCCTCATCATCAGAGATGTAGAGGCGAGTCACCGACCCGATCAATAGTTTTCGTTTGTATGAGATGGAGAACCCGTTGTTCAGCAAGGCGATGCTCGGTCCCGCTGCTTCTTTGCCCTGAGGCGGCTTCGCCTGCGACCTCTTGTCAGCCTTCTTATTGAAGTCCCTGACGATGTGGGCCACATAGGCGCTGGTCTCGGGCGGTATACCCGAATGCTGCTCAAAATACTGCTCAACGCGCTCCTGTCCGACCTTATAAGCGGCAAGAGCCTTGATGAGGTCGAAGTCGTATCGATCCAGCAGCTCGCGCAAGTGTTGTGCGGCGCCTTGGGGGGAAATCGGTGGCACGTTGAATTCGGTTCCAGCATTGAGAACGCTACTCAGGAGATCTGGATCAAGGCGATAGGTGTCACTGGCTACCTTCACAGCCTGATCCAAGTTGGCAAACGGGGGAGCTGAACTGACCTTCAAGTGTGCTGAATCGAGCGCTTCCTGGAGACCTTGAATCGAAAGGGCTATCACCTCGCCGGGGTCCGAGCGATCACAACCGAACTCCACCATCAGAGTTTTGTGCTTCTTCAAGTCTGCGACGAAGGCTCCTGGATCGGGAGGAGTAAGGCCTTTGTGGTCATCAGTGATTCCCCAGTGTTCCGCGAGGGCCTTGCTATCATCAAACTTGACTCGTATCGTGCGATGATGGCTGCTTGGTTCGTCTCCTTCAATCCAACAAGGAGAAGTGACGAATACAGGTGCATTTCCGTGTCCGCAGGGCTTTCCATTTTCGAAACAGAGCATTAGTTTGATGATGTATCCGGTGGATACGAATTGCGTGCTTACGTTGTCCATGGGATTGATTCGGGCGGCTGACAAACTCCAATCCGTCCTTGGCTTTGTTTCAGAATTAGGGGTGATGGCTGTTGGACCTACAGGAGAAGGAGGCGCCTGAGTCGGAGGTGCCTCAGAGCAGCCCGCAAGAGATATTAAGAACGCTAATATTGCGCCTATCTGAGGGGTGTTCAATGAGAGCCTCCAGGCTGGAGCAGCATATGATTTTATGCCTTTCGTTAAGACGATTTTGTTGAGCTCCTTAACCTGGTTGCGGAACGGGGGCTGGCACGGGATGGCCCACCGGTGGCTTCACGGGTGGGGAAACTGGGGACAGACGACGTTCCCCAGTTTTTCGTCGAATGGAGGCTGGCGAACGTCCCATCTGCCCTCCGTTTTTCTCGAGCTTCTCACAGCGGGGTTTCTTCAATTTTTTCGATTCGGACAACGCATTCCACCTTTTGACCAATCAGCCTACCGAACAGCGTGGACATATCGAACGGTGTAGGTGTCCTAGGGCTGGGGTCGTAGACTGATTCAGTCTCGTCGATGACAAAGACGTGCCCTTCGCTTTCGGGTTCAGCGGCGGGAACAACCGCTACCAGACGCCGAACCCCGCTCCACCGACCGACGCCAGTCCTGTCCGCGAAGGAAATGTCATACCTTTTTTCGAGCAATGTGAACGTAAGGCCGTGAAAGTTATTCCACTTGCGTTCTCTCGACGTAAACCAGTCCTTTACTTCGTCGTATTCCTTGTCGAGCATCATCGCAAGGCAAGCAATCATGCAGTCGTCTTCAGTCCGCTGTTCAACCCTCTTCATCGCGCTATGCTACACCACGAGCGCCGTGTGCCCCATTTCTCGCGTTCTTTGCGAGAAAGCCTGCCCTGAGCGAGTCGAAGGGTGGGGCTTTTGGCAGGGATTTCTATGAAATCAGCCTGTCATAGGTTTTGTGATCGCCAATCCAGAACCACAAATATCCGTCCTCACGTTTGATCGCGCCAGGGCGCGATAGCTTAACGTGATTCGAGCGGACCATATTTCCTGTCCGCGGCGCTCTCCCACCTTCTTGAATTGCAAGGAAGGATGCTGCGGGTCTGCTTTTAGCAGTGAAAAACGTTGGTCTGCGCGGGCGCGTATTTCGCGCGGAAGGGCAAGGTATTCGTGCCAGAAATCGGTGGCGGCGTGGTGCTGCATGGAGCGCTAAAGCGGCCGAAGGCGACCGTTCTTTTCGTCGTCCAAAGCGCGTTGAATCGCTGTGTCGAGACTCCCCGCCGAAAGATCGGATGGAAGGCGAGCGTCCATCGGCTGCGGAAAGTGTTGCTCAAGCCACACGTATAATTCCTGCAACTCTTGCGGCGTAAGAGCTCCGATCGCTCGTTCAACTTCCTGGAGAGTCTTTGGGCTCATGGATTTCTCCATTTTACCCCGGCTGGGGCGAGCCGCCAAGGCAACAGTTGTAAAGCGCCGCTGCTTAGTTTCTTCCACACCATCGAGGGTGTCAGGGCGGGTGCCCGGGCAAAATTTCTTAGGACGATTTGTCGAATTCCGGTGGGACCGTTCGACTACGTGGTGAAGGCCGGGCAACCGGCCCGCCAGAAAACACAAGGAGAACACCATGCGCTTCATGATGATCATGTTTCCGAAAGACTACACAAACGCGAAACCCGGCTGGGTGCCCGACTTTAAAGAGATGGAGGCGATGGGAAAGTACAACGAGGAACTAGGGAAAGCCGGGGTGCTGGTCGCGCTCGACGGGCTGACTCCGCCCGCGACGATGAGCGCGCGCGTCACCTTCAAGGGCGGAAAATCGAAAGTGACCGACGGTCCGTTTACCGAAGCGAAGGAAGTGGTCGGCGGCTACTGGATCATCCAGGTGAAGTCGCGCGAAGAGGCGCTCGAATGGGCCGCGCGCATCCCCGGAAAGGATAACGAAATGGTCGAAGTTCGCCGGATGTTTGACATGACCGACTTCGACCCCGAGACCCAAAAGGAGATCCAAAAGAAGTTCGGCGACGACGTGGCCGCTGAGATGCGCCAGTAGTAAAACAACTCTCCGCGCTGGGAAACCGGGGACCTGTCCCCCGGTTTTCCCCCCGGTTTTTCCCAATCTTTTACAACGGTTTTACTTTTTCATGACATCTAAGGGAGTCTGCTTTTGTAAAATGTCCGCGAGTAAAACCAAGTTAAGATTTCATGAGGGGACAAAAATGAACAACAAGATTCGTACATTGATTGCAATGGCAGTGCCAGTTTTGGCCTTCGCCCTGGCGCCGAGCGCCGCCAAGGCGCAGAGCTACACCGGCAACTATCCAGTAGCAGTGACCGAGGTGAAAGCTGGCATCGCCGGCACCATCCCCGGCGGCAACGTAAACTTCTGCCTGGAGCTGACCGACAATGGCGACTACGGCAGGCCGCACAGCGGCACGGCGACGCTGGGGGACTATGAAGGCGGTACGCTCACCGGTGGGGAGTTCTATGTTCTCGGCAACATGATCTTTGTGAACTTCGCGATAAGCTCGGACAATGGTGAGACCGTGGGCCTGGTGCTATTCGCCCCCGCCAGCAACGGAAAAATTGGCACGGGCATTTTTGGGGACACCGGCGGAGTGCCGTCCTCTGGTCTGGCTAAGGTCGGCGCGAAAGGCGGATGTTGAACTCACCTCGGAACGGGTGGGTAGGCTTTTGATCTCGCTGGCATCACGAACACTGTGAAGTGCCCGTCCTTCGCTTTTGCGAAGGACGGGAGTCGCGTGCCACCCGCCGCGTTAACCGTAGATTTGGTCGGTGCTCTGTCCGACCTCGATGATGTAACCGTCGGGGTCGCGGATGTAGCAGCGGATCTCGCCGTACTTGGGGATCGGCTCCGTAATGAACTCGGCCCCTCGACTTTTCCATAATTTGTAGCACGCTTGAATATCGGCAACGCGGAAATTCATAAAGCTGTTGATGTGATTCGGGTCGGGGACGCTGAGCGTGACCGTCGGCTTATCCGGGGTCGGGCCGCCGCCGACGTTGATTATCATCCAGATATTCGCAAGCTGAAGATATCCGGGCGCGTTGCCGTCACCCAGGCTCAGAATGCGAGCGCCGAAAACCTTTTCGTAGTAGTGAGCCGATCGGTTAATGTCGGCGACGGTGAGAAAATGCGCGATGCTGATCCCCTCCCGCGGGGGCATCTCATAGCTCTTCTGGTCGATCTGTACGACAGTCATTAACGTCTCCTTTCGATACCGTGCTTTTCACAAATACCGTGTCCCGCGAGTTCCGGTTTCCACTCGAGGTCAGTGGCGGTGATTGCAGTGCTCATAAATTTCTCCGGCTAGTCGTCAACTTAATTAAGCCAGAAAGGCGACGACAAATCTATTGGACGAACGTATCAATCCATACCAAAGTATTGTTGGACGTTCGGGTCAGCAAGGCGGATCCTAACATTCCCGTGGGGCGGGCGCTGGGCCGGCCCTCACGAAAGATATGCTATACAAGAGCGATGCGCGCTTTTATTTCGTGTGTGTTGCTGCTTCTGTTCTGCGCATCGATACTCGCGCACGCGGAACCGGACCCTTCATGGACCACACCCATCGCGCCGTTCCGCATTGCCGACGACCTCTACTACGTGGGTAGCCAGGAACTGGCCAGCTACCTCGTCGTCACCCCGAAGGGGAATATTCTTATCAATGCCAACCTCGCTACCTCGCCGTCGCAGATACGCGCGAGTGTGCAGAAGCTGGGCTTGCGCTGGACTGACGTCAAGATTCTGCTCAACAGTCAGGCGCATTACGATCACATGGCTGGCGCGGCCGAGGTGATTCGCCAGACCCATGCGAAGAACATGGTGATGGAGGGCGACGTAAGCGTGGTTGAGACCGGCGCGCGGACAGATTTCCTGTCGCCCTCACCCAATATCCTCACCTACACTCCGGTGCACGTGGACCGGATTCTGCACGACGAAGACACCGTAAGCCTTGGGGGCGTGGTATTGACGGCCCATAAGACTGCCGGCCACACGCGCGGATGCACTACCTGGACCATGCGCTCTCATCTGCCAGGCGAGCCAGCGGGAACATCGCGCAACATCGTCATCGTAGGAGGGACAAGCTTTTGGTCGGAGTATCACTTCGTCGCTACGCCCGGCCACGCGGTAAGCTATCCCGGCATTGTTCAGGATTTCCAACATACGTTTGCCGTCTTGCGGGACTTGCCATGCGATGTATTTCTTGGAGCGCACGGTCAGTATTTTGATATGCTCACAAAACTGGGGCGCTATCCGCAGGATGGCCCCCGTGTCTTTATCGGCCCTGCAGGCTATAAAGATTTTGTCGCTGGCGCTCAGAAGACTTTCGAGCAGGAGTTGGCCAAACAGCAGGCCACCGCTGCACGTTGACCTTCCACATCGATTCACTCCATTGATTCACTCCGGGAGGATTCATGCCGAACACACAGACGTTGCTAGCTCAGGCCTACTCTGCCTTCAATCATCGGGATATCGACAGCGCCCTGGCGCTCATGAGTAAGAACGTCAGCTGGCCCAAGGCGTCCGAAGGGGGACGTGTCGTCGGCAGAGAAGAGATTCGGTCGTACTGGACCCGGCAGTGGAAGGAATTCGATCCTCACGTGGAACCGCTTGAGGTGATCGAGCACGAAGGCGGCATTACCGAAGTGAAAGTTCATCAGCTCGTGAAAAGCCTTGCTGGCGATGTTCTTTCCGATAGCGAAGTGTGGCACGTCTACACCATTGCCGACGGCCTCATCGAGCGCATGGACATCAAGGAAGGCGAGACGAGCTCGAACGCGACCCCATCCGCAGCATTCTCCAGACACTAACCTGCATCAGGTCTGCCGCTGACACTCGGGCGCCTCAGCAGACTGAAAAAAGATTCGACGACCTGTCGAATTCCTTCCGGCCGTTCGACTATATCGTGAAGGCAGGACAACCGGCCCGCCCAAAGACTAAACGACCGCTATTACAGGAGGAGAAGTCATGCCACAGTATCTACTTGCTATCTACCACGCCGACAACTACGACCCGTCGGTTGAAACCGCAGCCATGATGGAGAATATCCACGCGCTCAACCGCGAAATGATTGCTGCCGGCGCCAGGAAGTTCGCCTGCGGCCTTTCCCCGGCGGGCAACGCCAAGTCGCTGCGGGTTCAGACCGACGGCAAGGTGCACGTCACCGACGGGCCCTACACCGAGACCAAGGAGCACATGGGCGGTTTCTGGATACTTGAAGCCGCTAATCTGGACGAGGCGCTGGCGTGGGCGCGCAAGGGTGCTGTCGCCTGCCGTGCGTCGGGCGAGGTGCGCGAGCTTCTTTTCAACCCGGCCGCGAAGCCAGCAACGGAATAGGCGCACTCGCCACTTCGGAATATGCGCCGTCTTGACCATAAGATGAACGCGCCAGCGGGAAGCTACGCCTCTGGCCCACTCTCAGGAGGGAAACAATGCGGCAAAATAAGGTTGGAGCAATCGCAGTCGAAAGCTTCGCACTATTGGTCGCGCTAGGTACGGCGTACCTCGGCACGCCGAATCAAGCCACGGCACAGGCCGCCACACCACATGCCGCCACACCGTATGCGAACTTAGCCCCGATCGACCAATACCTCATGACGGATCAAGCCGCTGAAATAGCCTTGGCGCGAACCGCAGCGCCAGACTCCATTTCACGCGATGCCGAGGTAATGGTTCTAGGGCGGCATGGTTTCGAAACGGCGGTCAAGGGCAAGAACGGTTTCGTGTGTATCGTGGGACGCTCGTTTACATCCGCTCCCGATGCTGAGTTTTGGAATCCGAAAGTGCGGGTTCCCATGTGTGTGAACGCGGCAGCCGCGCATTCCTACCTTGTGCGCTTCACCAAAGAGACCGAGTGGGGACTAGCGGGGCGCACGCCCGCTCAGATGAACGAGTCTATCGCCACTGCCCTCGCCAAAAAAGAACTGCCGGCGATGGAATCCGGGGCGATGTGCTACATGATTTCGAAGCAAGGCAATGGCGGCGACACCACGCCGCACTGGCCTCCGCACCTCATGTTTTTCTATTCGGACACCGACCCCGCAATAGGGGGAGCGAATCTGCCGGGCTCCCCCGTCGTGGGTATGAGCGACCCCGTGGAGCACCTGACGCAGTTCGTGATTCCTGTGCAACGCTGGTCGGACGGAACCGAAGGCCACTAAGCCGGACTGTGCAAAGGGCGCATAAGCGCTGGTACGTTCTTACATAAGAGCAGGAGAGGATGATCAAATGAGAAACGTAATCTACGCAATCAACCTTACCCTGGATGGCTGCTGCGACCATACCAAATTCAATCCCGATGAAGACTTACTTGACCACTACACGCGCCTCTTGCGAGATGATGCTGGCCTGCTCGTCTATGGGCGTAAAACCTACCAATTGATGGTTCCTTATTGGCCTGATATCGCAAAAAGCCAGTCCGAGACCAAAGAGGATATCGAATTTGCGCAAGCATTTGATTCTCTCAACAAGGTTGTTTTTTCCCGATCATTGGCCAGCGCTGAAGATAAAAATACGAGAATCGCTCGTACGAACCTTCGCGACGAAATCCTTAAATTGAAGCAAGAACCAGGTAAAAGTATTTTGGTCGGTGGTGTAGATGTTCCTTCACAACTGTCGGAGCTTGGCTTGATCGACGAATATCGTTTCGTCGTTGCGCCAATCATTGTTGGCGAAGGGAGACGGTTGTTAGAAGGTGCCAATCTGCCGGAGAAATTCCGATTAAAGCTTGTTGAGTCAAAGACTTTTAAATCAGGAAGTGTTGCGCTTCGTTACTTGAAACAGTGACAGAACAATCTGCGGACGCCGCGCTGCTGGTTCAAATGAAGCAAAATCAGATAGGATTCGAAGGACACACATGAAAATTACTTCGATTGTTGCTCGCTACCTGCTGGGGCTGACCTTTACGGTCTTTGGGCTGAATGGATTTCTCAACTTCCTCCACCAGCCGCCCCCGGCGAATCCGCTGGAAATGCAGTTCCTTGTTGCCGTCAGCGCATCGCACTTTGCCGCCTTCTTTTTCGCTATGCAGGTTCTTGGTGGACTGCTGCTGCTCTCCGGCTACTTCGTGCCACTTGCGCTCACAGTATTGGCGGCGGAGCTCTACAACATCCTTGCGTTTCACCTGACGCTTGCGCCGGCGAGCATTCCTCCGGCTCTGGTGGCCTGTGTACTGTGGGTACTGGTCTTCCTTCAGTACCGCCAAAGCTTCAAGGGCATCTTCAGCGCGAAGCCTGCGACGCAGCCATGAATTGCGTCACAGTAATCGGCGGGTGACCCAGGGCTTTTGATCTCGCGGGCATTACCAACACAGTGGGTGCACGCAAAGATCGTTAAGGTGGGCCACCCGCCCATCATGTGCATATGGCAGTGACTTGCGTAACACGTGCTACCAAAACTCACGCCACAAAGCGGCCGTCTTAGTTCGATTCGGTGAACTTGATGTAGGGCGACGATCCGCTCGCGGTGCTGCAACTGCCGAGATCCAAGTTGTTGCTCTCTCCCGTGGTGCCGGCATCTGCAACACAAGTTGGGGCTGAAGAGGAGCCATCCGTCAGGGCCACTTTCACGGTAATCGAGACACCCTCATTGAAGTCTGCTCGCGAACCGCCGGCATCACCGACCACGTTGAATTCGGACTGCTTCCAGACCTGCGAGATATCAAGCACGCTGTCCTTGCCGCTCACGGAGTAGGCAGTGGTTCCATCGGTAAATTTCACCGTATCGTTTCCGCCCGAGGCCACGGTGCCCGAGAGTGACAAGCTGGCAAGCGAGGTGGGCTTCACATCGGGCGCCGATACATAACTGCTGTTCCCGTAGCAATCGCCTTCGCCATCGCTGCCGAAACCGCTCGGACAACGCGAACTGCCCCAGTCGATCAGCCAATACTGCATGAATACAGCCGCCTCGCCCTCGACTGCATAGTCCGTCGCGTAAATGAATTGCTGCCAGACCACGCAACCGGAATGACCGTCACAGGCCGCTGTCGTGCCCGTGAAGTTGGTATTGAGCTGAAGCGAATATTCATTTGGCCCGAGGATGCCGCCGTCTCCGTATTCGGCCACCCCAACGCTCTTCTCCGATGTCACGCCTGTGACCGTCGGGAAGCTTCCCAGTGCCGCGCTGGTCAGCCCCGAACTTTGTGCGACGTAGTCGTCACCGTTGCCCGCCACCATCCCATTGCCGGGTTTGTGGACGACCGTATGCACGCGTGGATGCAACTCCTTGCATTCCACCTGCTGCCATTCGGTGTCGGGATAAGATGCCTGGAAGCACCCCTCCCCTAGGTCGGTATTAGAGATAACCGCGCGCCAAGCGTCGTGCGCTGCGGCATCCGCATCTGCGGTCTGTCCGACAGAAACGGGCTGAAAACAGCAGATGCTGATAAGGGCTGCGGCCGCCATGTGGACTACAAAATGGGAGTACCGAACTTTCCTGGGCGTCATAGATTCTCCGTTCAAGGGAATTGCTTCTGGGCCGACAATTTCTTTCGGCTCAGAAGCGGCGCAATTTTAACCTTGAGTCGCCCGCCTCACAAATTGGGGCCGAAGAATTTACGGAATCCGAACAGACTGGGCGTTCATGGCATTAAAGCGTTGGAGGTTTTAGAAGCGACCGGCCGCGGCCGACGCCTCAGTATGGACACCTTGGAGCGGAACAATATCGTGATGAAGATATTCAATAAGGCCGGATCTTGATGACGACGCTGAATTGGGTGTGACATATTCATTCACAGGCCTCGGTCGTTGTAGAGCCATCTATAACTGCCAAAGGTGGCCAGCCTCCTAACTTCCGGCCGCCATTCGAACGCATCAGTAACCCGCAGACTCTTCAGACGAGGCCAAAACGATGGAGTACGTGTCGATTTCCGGTCTCCCGAACGACTATCTAATAACAGGACAACGAGCTATGACTCTACGTCACCGGAAATAAGAGCCATAGAAGCAAGGAGGGATGAATGAAATACATCTGCTTGGGATACCTCGAGCCGGGAAAATTCGAAGGGATGACCGATGCCGAACGACAGGCGACATTCGACGATTGCTTTGAGTACAACGACCATCTGCGCGCCAACGGACATCTTGTCGCCGAAGTAGCTCTTCAGTCTCCCGAGACCGCGTTGACCCTGTACTGGAAAAACGGCAAAGTCACGGCGACCGACGGTCCCTATGCGGAAACCAAGGAACAGCTTGGCGGCATTCAGATCCTTGAGGCGCGAGATCTCAATCATGCCGTTCAGCTTGTCTCACAGCTTCCGGGCTTTAAGTATGGACTCGGTCCGGTCGAGATACGGCCGATCGCGGATATAAGCGAACTAATAAAGGAGAGCGAGCAGCGGCGGCGAAGGGATACATCAGCCACTTAAGGTCGGGCGCCAGTCTTAACTTCGCGGAAAAAATTTGGGTCCCCACATCCTTCTTATGTCCCGGACGTTAAAGCGCCCACCCCTCCTACGTGATCGGAGTTTCTTCTGCTGCCTCGGGCGGGCGCGAGCTACCCGATGGGATTGAGCTGTACCAGTCGATGTTCCGGGTGAAGTACATTACCGCGGCTATGGCCAGGAAGCTGGCTACCGCGCCTACCAGAAGCGCGTTGTCTTCGAGGCGCAGTAAGAGATAGATGAAGAAATAGAGCAAGCTGAATACGAACAGAGCGCGAAGACCTTGCACGCGGCTGGCAAAAATCCATTGGGCGTTTGCTGAGAGCAGAAGTACCGTCGCGCCGCCGGCTGCTAAGAATCCCCAGTCAAAGCCGATGCGTTCGGCTAAAGCCAACAAGAGAAGATAGAAGATCATGTGCGCGACCCCTACCAAAACGTATTGGGCTGGGTGGACGCGCTTTCCCGCCGTGGCTTCGAAGACAAAGTAGGAGAGAAATAACAGTCCGATAAATAAGAGTGCGTACTTGAGCGAGCGGCTGACCGATTGGTAAGGGTCGGCTACTTCGACGAACGAAACTCCTAACGCTGTGCGATCGAGAGCGCTGACCGCGGTTGTGGTTCCTTCGGCAGGAATGCCGCGGGCTATGAAGGGGATTGACCACTCCGCAGTAAAGCCTTGCGGAGAGACGGTGCGTTTTACTGGCAGGAAGCTGCCGTCGAAGCCTGGGCTCGGCCAATCACCCTCGACTGCGAGATGCGTGCTCTTGCCGTATGCCAGAACTGCCAGGCGCTGAGCGCCGGAGAAACGCAGGTTCGCGTCGACCGAGAAGGTGGCGTTGGGCTTGGCCAGGTCGGGGACGCTTACGTCAAAGTAGGCGAGCGGCAGGCGCGCGTTCGCGTCGGTTACGTTTTCCGCGGGAGCGAATGTTCTGGTCTTGCCGTTCGCGGTAAGTGTGCCGTCGGCCAAGGCTCCGCGGGCGTCGCTGACGCCGACTACGATTCTGGCGCGGGTCCAATCGAGTTCTGCGCCCGCCGGAGCGGCTGCGGGGACGCCTGTCAGGTCGAAGGCCGCATCGAATTTCACGTCGGCCTGATAGACCGGCACTTTAAAAAGAGAACGGCGGCGCTCTTCGGTGCGAACTTTTATGCTGGCATCGCCTTTCGCTGGGAACACAACATAGGCGCCGAGTGCGGGCGCACCGCCTTTGTAGGGCGAGGGAATGCTGTACGGAATCGAAAGCGAGGGCCCGAGAAATATTTGCTGACCGCCGGCGCGTCCGCTGATCTCGTCGATTACGCCCTTGGCGCGCAGGTTTCGTTCTTCAACCACGCTATCCACGAAGAGGGAAGGGATGGTCATGAACAGCGCAAGGGCGCACACTACCAGCAGTTTCAGTCCCATGGAGCGGGACAGGTTTCGAAGCTGGACAGTCAAGGATGAGGTCGGCGGTTGATCCATCGTGGCGCTCCTTCGATTACGAAGGGCGATAATAACATAAAGACCTTTGTAATGCAAAGTTAAAAGATAAATTTAGATTCCTGGCCAGACTCAGGTTGCAAGAACATGTTTGGAATCAGGATGGGAGATGCTAGGTATCGGAGCAGGCGCCAAGCGCTTCGGTGGCGCTGGCGAGTTGCATAGTTCCTTCGTTGGGAGTCGCCCGCTTCGCGGGCGACTCCGCTTCCTCAAGATGACAGGTGCCTTAAGGGCGCGGCTTGAGGCCGCTCCCTTTCAAACGATCGAACGTTGGCGCGCGATAGGCAGAAGTATCCGCGACCCACTAGTTCGCCGGGAACACCGCCACATATCCAGGACTGGTGATCGCGTAGGGCGATCCCGGCGCCTGTTTCACACTGGTAGTCGTCACCGTGAACACATACAATTTTCCCGCCGCGCTGGCGACCGCATAGAGGTGATTCATATTGTCCCAAGCGACCTGGTTCACCGCGTCGGTGGTGAGCAAGCCGGTGAAACGCGTGACCGGATTCGCTCCGTTGAAGTGGAACAATTGCAGGCCCGCGCTACCCGCCACCGCCAGCACTTTGCCGGAAGCAGACATCTTCAGGTCATTGACGTTTACCACTGCTACCGTCGGCATATTCGAACTCGTGCTGTTTGTAGTCAGGTTGCCGGAGTTGCCGGCGGTGTAGACGCCGATCTGAGTGGGTCCGGTTTGGGTCATGTCATTATCTGGCGTAAGCGTAATGGCAAGGTGGTTCGCTGTGTCCGCTGCCGCTAGATAAGGAGCGTAGGCGCCGTTCGATGCTTTAGGATAAGTTGGATTGATGTTGAGGTCCGTCAGCATTCCGTTAGAGGCGCGGCTGAAGCCGTAGATATATTGGCCTCCATACAAGGGGCTGGCTCCGTAAGCGCATTCGTTGTTTGCGATGAAGCTGAGTGGAGTGATCCACGCGGCGCTGTAAGAAGTAGTCGCTCCCAGGAAGCTGAGCGCTCCTGTTCCTTGATTGAGATCGAAAAACTGGTAAGTGTTGTTCGCTCCCTGATTGCCGTAAATGTCTTCGTCGTACAAGGTCGCGCCCGTGCGGTCAAAGAACAAACTGACAGGACCGCCGGTGGTGTATTCGTTGTACTGCTGCGCATTGATGGACGACTCTTGCGTGATGGCGCCGCTCTCCGCGACAGAGAACGAGTAGATATTGACCGTGTCGGTGGAGACCAGCCACTTGCTGTTCGTTGCCAGATAGTAACCGTTGGCGGCAAACGGCGAGCCTGCGACAGGAGTCAGCGCGCCGTCGCCAGATTCACCGTAGGCGTAGATTTCTTCGGTGTTGTTGCTATTCACGGAAGTGACATACACGAACCCGGGCGTAGTTGAATTCGAACGGATTTCAGTTGCCGACGACGTAGCCTGTGCGGACGCCAGAACTGTGCTGGCGCAGACTGTAAGGAGAACCAGGGAGAATACAGAGATGTTGCGAGACATAAAACCTCGGAGGCTCTAACTGCGAATTCGAAATCTGACGAGCGGACGATGAGATGCTGCTCCGGACCCGGGAGTTGGTGTAGGAGCGGACGGACAGAGGCCAGCTACGGTTTCTAACTTTCCGTTCTACGGTGTTTTCCTAGTTCGCGCCTACTCGGCGTTGGAATGCCGGGCCATTTTCGGCGTCCCTTCGGATACAGGACGCCGACACCGCATTGAGGCGCGCGAGCAAACACCAAGATCTCTCGCTTCGCTCGGGAAGACAATCTTGTTTCGAGCCAGCTGTGTCCTGAGACAGTCCTGCGTTAAGCCGCTCGCGTCAAGCCGTTCGTGTTTTAGTCCGCTTGAGTTTTAATCCGCTGTGTCTTAGCCACCTGATAAACTCATCGGCGATGAATTTTCTTTTGCGGCAGGGGAAACTGCGGGAGCAATTTGCTCCGGGCGGGATGGATGCTTTGCTGGTCAGCCATCTTCCCAATATCCGGTATCTTTGCGGGTTTACTGGGAGCGCTGGGTTGCTGCTCGTGGCGGAAGCTGGCAGCGTCTTCTTTACTGATGTGCGCTATGACGTGCAGGCGCGCGAGGAAGTTAAGGGCGCGAAGGTCTTGATTGCACGCTCGGGATTGGTGGGCGCGCTTGGGGAGTGGGTTGCGGCACGGCGAAAGAAGTCTGGAACAAAGTCGGGACCGTGGACTTTGGGGATTGAAGCGGAACACCTTACTGTGGCAGAGCGGAAACGGCTGGCGGATGGGTTGCCCTCCGGGTTGCGGTTGAAGAATACGACCGCTCTGGTGGAGCGGGCGCGGATGGTGAAGGATGATGGGGAGCTGGCGCTGATCCGGGCGGCGGTGGAGCTGGGAGCTAGTTTGTTTGACCGGGCGCTCGAAGTGATGCGGCCGGGAGTGCTTGAGACCGACGTGGCGGCCGAGATGGAGTATGCGGCGCGGCTTGCGGGTGCGGAGGGTATGTCGTTTGCTACGATCATTGCTTCGGGGGCGCGGTCGGCGTTGCCTCATGGGCGAGCAACCGAGCAAGCCATCGCGCCGGGTGGGTTCGTGGTCTGCGATTTCGGTGTTATACTCGGTGGTTATTGTTCAGACCAGACTCGCACTGTGTGGGTGGGCCGGGCTTTGGGCCCGAATGGAAATGAGGCGCGCGGCGCCTACGATGCGGTGAGAGACGCGCAGGAATCGGCGATTGCTTCGGTTCGGGCAGGTGTGAGCGCCGGGGAAGTGGATGCGGCGGCGCGCAAGGTGTTGCAGAAGGCTGGGTTGGGGCGGTATTTTACGCATTCGACCGGGCACGGAGTTGGGTTGGAGATCCACGAAGCTCCCAGGATCGCGGCCGGGCAGAAAGAAGTTTTGCAGCCGGGCATGGTGATCACGATTGAGCCGGGAGTTTACCTTCCGGGCAAGTGGGGTGTGAGGATTGAAGACATGGTGGCCGTGAGGGAAGGCGGCTGCGAGGTGTTGACTCCGAGTGGCAAGGATTTTCTTACAATCTAGGGTCTTAGGTGTTAGGTATTGGGTGTTTGGGTAGGCGACGGAATGTTAAGCAGCCGGTCATGGGCACCTGAGACGCAGGATCAAGAGCTTTTCACCGCGGAGGTCGCGAAGAAATGCCGCGGACGACGCGGAGAGAAGCTGTTGTGCTTGGTCAACGGGCCTAATACCTTAAGACCTGATACCTAAGACCTGACTTTATACGAATGAATCAAAAAGAGCTGAAGGAACTCATCGAGTTCTTAATCGAAAAAGACATTGCCGAGTTTGAGTTGGAGCGTGGCGATGTCAAGGTGAAGATTAAGCGGGGCGGCCAGCACACCGTGGTGCAGGCTCGCGCGGAAGCGCCTTATGCGGCGGTGACGGTTCCGCAGGCTGTGGCACCGGCGGTTGCGGCTTCGGCTGCATCAGTTCCGGCGGCTGTGCCTGCTGCCGAGCCAGTTCCGGAAGAAAACCTGCACATTGTGAAATCTCCCATAGTGGGGACACTTTATGAAGCGCCTTCGCCGGGCGCGCCACCTTTCGTCAAGGTCGGCGACATGGTGGAAGTCGGACAGGTGCTGTGCATTGTCGAGGCGATGAAGCTGCTGAATGAGATTGAGTCGGACGTGGCCGGCGAAATCGTGAAGAAGTTGGGGGGCAACGGCCAGCCGATCGAATATGGGCAGGAGTTGTTCGCGATTCGGGCGAAGAAGTGAAGTGAACAGATTTAGAATTTGGTAATTGGGTAATTTTGTAATTTGGAAAAGCCTTCGGGGTTTAAATTACTAAATTACCCAATTACGAAATTACAAATTGCCTCCCTGAATGTTTAAGAAAATCCTGATTGCGAATCGCGGTGAGATTGCGCTGCGCGTGATTTGCGCGTGCAAGGAGTTGGGCATCCGCACGGTTGCGATTTACAGCGAAGCTGACCGCCATTCTCTGCCTGTGCGTTTCGCGGATGAAGCCATCTGCATCGGGCCTCCGCAACTGGCGTTGAGCTATCTGAATATTCCGGCGGTGATCAGTGCGGCGGAGATTGCTAACGTGGATGCGATTCATCCTGGCTATGGATTGCTTTCGGAGAACGCGAACTTTGCCGAGGTGTGCGACACCAGCGGTATCAAGTTCATTGGGCCGCGGCCGGAAGTGATGCGGCTGATGGGAGAAAAAGAAAAAGCGCGCTCGGCGATGAAGGCGGCGGGCGTGCCGATTCTGCCGGGGTCGGATGGAATTATTGCCACCGACGGCGAGGCCGTGGAGTGGGCGCGGCAGGTTGGCTTTCCGGTAATCATGAAGGCGTCGGCGGGCGGCGGCGGACGCGGCATGCGCATTGTGCGCAACGAAGAAGAACTCCCGGGATTGTTCCGGGCGGCGCAGGCCGAGGCAGCGGGCGCGTTCGGCAATGGCGATCTGTATATGGAGAAGTTTGTCGAGCATCCGCGGCATATTGAGTTTCAAGTGCTGGCCGATGAGCACGGCAATGTGGTGAGCCTGGGCGAGCGCGAGTGCTCGATCCAGCGGCGGCATCAGAAGTTGCTGGAGGAATCTCCTTCGACGCAGGTCACGCCGGAGTTGCGCGATCAGATTGGCGCGGTGCTTTGTAAGTCGCTGGCGAAGATCGGCTACACCAATGCGGGGACGATTGAGTTCCTGATGGATCGCGACCGGCGCTTGCACTTCATCGAGATGAACACGCGCATTCAGGTGGAGCATCCCGTGACGGAGATGGTTACGGATGTGGATCTGGTGAAGAGCCAGATCATGATTGCCGCAGGCGCGCAGATGAAAGACGTATTGCATGGGCCGATTGAGCACCGCGGGCATGCGATCGAGTGCCGGATTAATGCGGAGCATCCCGAGAAATTTACGCCGTCGGCGGGAAAGATTACGGCGTTTAATCCGCCGGGAGGGACCGGAGTGCGCGTGGATACGGCGGCCTATGCCGAGGGCGTGATCCCTCCTTATTACGATTCGCTGATCGCCAAGCTGATTGTGCGCGGCAAGGACCGCGACGAGGCTTTATCTCGCATGACTCGGGCGCTGGAGATGTTTATTGTCGAGGGCATCTACACGACGATTCCGCTTCACCGGAAGATTCTGGCTGATCCGGATTTTCGGGCCGGGAATTTTGATACTGGGTTTATTGAGAGATTTCTGGCGAAGAATGGGAAGTCAGGTAAGTAGCGGCTTAGGCTCAAGTCGGCCCCAAGCGCTACAGATCGCGAAGATTCTTCCGGCTCAAGCCACAGAGCGATCGGCCATTCCCAAGTAAGCTTTTGCCCCTTTTGTGTCGTCGACCGTGCGAGCTTTTTCGACGAACGAATCGATGGCGGCGGCTTCTACGGGAATACGGAGGAATACAGACTGGCAATCGCAGTTCCCTCCGTCGCCTTCAGCTGTTAGCCTTACGTCCACGACTGCGTGCCCGGCTGAATCGATACAACGAAAAGTCATCTCGATACCACCGCCCGCGGAATTCGGTTCGATTGCCCCAAGCTGGACTCGGCGCGAATCTTCAATGCTTGATGGAAAGCCGCTCAGAGTCTGTGCAGCCTTCGACAAGTCGTCGTGAGCCAGATACATCTTGGCGGTACCGCAAAAAGACCCGTTCGAACACATGACGCGTAACTCAATCGCATCTTGGTCGAACCAGATGACCTCAAATTCGATTCCCCGCATGCCGAAGGATTCTAGCGGAAAAGAGATAGACTGGATACCCGTGACGGTTGTTGGCATCCGAAAAATTGCAGCAAGAGCGAATTGTCATGAACCTCGGCAAACTCAAAGTCGTGGCGCTGCTTACAGCGGCGATGGTAGTGACCATTTCGCTTCACGCGCAAACGGCTGACGGTCCTGCAAACCTCCCGCAGCGCGATGGTTCTCATGACTTTGACTTCCTCATTGGCGACTGGAAAGCGCATGTCCGCCGCCTTCCGGATCGCCTTAATAAATCCAATGCCTGGGTTGAGTACGACGGAATCTCGAATCACCATAAACTCCTCGACAGCAACGCGAACTTCGAAGAGTTCGACGTGACGAGCACCGATAAGAAACTTCGCATCAAAGCGCAGACGCTTCGTCTCTACAATCCAACTTCGCGGCAGTGGAGCATCTATTTGGTCGATCTCGATAATGGGACGCTTGACGTACCTCCTGTAGTCGGCGGTTTTACCGGGAATCGCGGGGAGTTTTTCCATCAGGAACAGCTCAAAGGCCGCACCATTCTTGTGCGCTACGTCTGGCTCAATATTTCGCCCAAGTCTTCGCGCATGGAACAGTCTTACTCGCCCGACGGCGGCAAGACCTGGGAGGTCAATTGGATTTGCGAGCTTTCGCGATAAGAGAATCGTGATAAGGGACTCAGATCGAATAACCCATGATCGTTCTTTCCCGCCTGTATCCCATCCTCGATGCCGGTTGTTTCTCCGACACTTCCGGCTTGATTGCCGCGGCTGAGGAACTGGCTGCGGCTGGCGTGACTCTGATTCAATACCGGAACAAATCCGGCAATGCACGAGCAATGCTGGAGCAGGCGCGCGAACTGAAGAAGCAGCTTGGCGGTTCCATACGGCTCATCATGAACGACCGCGCTGATCTTTGCCTGATCGCGGAGTTTGACGGTGTTCATGTTGGGCAAGAGGACCTGCTGCCGGAGTCGGTTCGAGGGATCATCGGGGCAGAGCGCTGGCTTGGGGTTTCGACGCATAATCCAGAGCAGCTTGCCGAGGCTGACAAAACTTCTGCCGACTATCTTGCCATCGGGCCTGTGTTTTCAACCTCGAGCAAGGACCGGCCTGACCCTGTCGTGGGTCTTGAAGGAGTGCGCCGGGCGCGGCCGTTGACTCGAAAACCTTTGGTGGCCATTGGCGGGATCACGCGCGCAAACGCGGCTTCGGTGATTGAGGCGGGCGCGGATTCCGTGGCGGTGATATCCGACTTGTTACGGGAGCCGCGAAAATCAGCAGAGGAATTTTTCCGCGTCTTGAGGTAAAGTCATGGGGCGATTGCAAGAGTGAGGTGTGCACCGTCCAATGAATCCATCCGAACTTATTGACAAGCGAATCGCAGACCTGGCGGACTGGCGCGGAAAGATGCTCGCGAATATTCGCAAGGCTATTCATGATGCTGACCCCGAGATCATTGAAGAGTGGAAATGGATGGGCAGTCCGTGTTGGTCTCACGATGGATTAATCTGCGTGGCGAATGCTCACAAGGATAAGGTGAAAGTGACATTTGCTCAGGGTGCCAGCCTGCCGGATCCGGACAAGCTATTTAACAACGGCCTTGACGGCAATCGATGGCGCGCGATCGATCTCTACGAGGGCGACAAAATCGATGCGCGTGCTTTGAAGAATATGATCCGTGCTGCGGCAGTTCACAATGGGGCTGGGCCGAAGAAGAAAAAGCTGGCAGATGCTCGCGGTAGTCAGAGTAAAGCGCGCAAGAAATAGCAAACGCGTTTGGCGCGTTGGAAGTCTAACGTCAGATTTGCGCAATCGGAGGAATCCTGAGTACACCGACAACCGCCGCGGGCAGCGACTGGGAAACGCATAGCCATCAGGACAGTGAACTGGTCAAGGGCCTGGGCCTGACCAGCGCCACGATGCTGGTCATGGGGTCGATGATCGGCTCGGGCATCTTTATTGTTTCGGCGGAGATTGCCCGCGAGGTGGATTCTCCGGCACTGCTGATTGGCGCGTGGGCAGTGGCGGGGTTCATGACGATCGTCGCCGCGCTGAGCTATGGCGAGTTGGCGGCGATGATGCCGCGGGCCGGGGGGCAGTATGTTTATCTGCGCGAAGCGCTCGGGCCGTTGTGGGGTTTTCTCTACGGCTGGACGCTGTTTCTGGTGATTCAGACCGGGACGATTGCGGCCGTAGGCGTGGCGTTCGGCAAGTTCCTCGGAGTTTTCTTTCCTGCGATTTCTTCCACCACTTGGATTCTGCATCTCTGGAAGGTTCCACCGATTCGCCTCGGGCCTATGGTTCTGGGCAATATGGATGTAGGAATCAATACACAGAATCTGGTCGCGATCCTGCTCGTAGTTTTTCTTTCTGTTGTAAATATCTTCGGAGTGAAAACCGGAGCGCTGATTCAGAATGTATTTACCGCAGCCAAAGTATCGGCGCTGCTGGGTTTGGCGTTGTTCGGTATTGCCATGGGGAGGAATGCGCGGGCGCTGGCCACTAACTTTAGCGGACATTTTTGGCGGAATGCCGGGTTGGGGGCGCAGCACGATATAGGCGGCGGAGTATTCGTGGGCACGCTCACCGTGCTGGCGGTCGCGCAGGTGGGCTCGCTGTTTTCCGCCGACGCCTGGAACAATGTTACTTTTACCGCGGGAGAAGTCAAAAATCCAAGCCGAAATTTGCCGTTGTCGCTGGCGCTGGGAACGGGCGTGGTGATCGCGCTCTACATTGCTTGCAACTTTATTTACCTGATGGTGCTGCCGCTCGACGGAGCAGCGAATGCAGCAACGATTCTCGAACGCGGAATCAAGTATGCAGCCGAAGACCGAGTGGGCACGGCAGTGATGACGCAGATGTTCGGTGCCGCAGGCGGCCTGCTTATGGCTGGGGCCATTCTGATTTCCGCGTTTGGCTGTGCCAACGGGCTGATTCTTTCCGGCGCTCGCGTTTATTACGCCATGGCGAAAGACGGCTTATTCTTCCGCGGCGTTTCCAAGCTGCATCCTGCGTACAAGACGCCGGCGGTTTCGCTGATGGTACAGATGGTCTGGGCGTGCCTGCTGTGCGTTTCGGGCAGCTACGGGCAGCTTCTCGATTACATTATTTTTGCCGTACTGGTCTTTTATATTCTGACGATTGTAGGGTTGTTCGTGTTGAGGCGGACGCGCCCGGACGCTCCGCGTCCCTATCGCGCGGTGGGTTATCCGGTGCTGCCGGCAATTTATATTGTGATGGCTTTATTCATTGATGTCGTACTATTGCGCTACAAACCGCAGTACACGTGGCCGGGGCTGATTGTGGTACTACTGGGCATCCCGGTATATTACGCGTGGTCGAAGAGCGCGGGCACAAAGCGTGCGTCCGCACAGGGCTAAGGAGAAACGCGACGAATGGCAAAACTGTTCGCAACCAAACCGCTGAACCTGCTTATGGAAGAAGCCCGCGAGACGGGCGAACACAGCCTCAAGCGCACGCTGGGCGTCTTTCAACTCACCGCGTTGGGCGTGGGCGCCATCATTGGGGCCGGCATTTTTGTGATGGTCGGCTTGGGAGCGCATTATGCGGGTCCGGGGCTCTCGCTGTCGTTTGTTCTCTCCGGCTTGGGTTGCGCATTTGCCGGACTCTGCTATGCCGAGTTCGCGGCCATGATTCCGCTGGCCGGCAGCGCCTATACCTATGCCTACGCTACGCTGGGTGAATTGCTGGCCTGGATTATCGGCTGGGATCTGACGCTCGAATACGCCATGGGCGCGAGCACGGTGTCTTCTGGATGGTCGAATCACTTCATCGAACTGCTGAATATTTTTCACATCAAAATGCCGTTGTGGCTGGCCTACGATTACTGGACGGGATTGAAGACGGCGGAAAATCTGGTTGCCCGGCAGATGGTGCAGGCTGCGGATCCCTCGCTGGGGGCAACCACGCAAGCGTTCCTCGATAAGGTGAGCGCGATCCTCAGCGCGCAATCGCCAGAACTGTTGCAGCGGGCGCACGAACTTCTGGGAGCGCCGCACCTGTTTGGATCGGAGATCGGTTTCAACCTCCCGGCTTTCCTCATCGCGCTGGTAATTACGGCGATTCTGGTGGTCGGCATCAAGGAGAGCGCGCGGTTTAACGCGACGATCGTTGTGATCAAAGTGTCGGTCGTGCTCTTCGTGATCGGGCTGGGCTCGCACTACATCAGCCGCGCCAACTGGGGGATGGACTGGCACGCCTACGCGCCGCACGGCATGAGCGGAATCTGGCAGGGCGCAGCCTATATATTCTTTGCCTACATTGGCTTCGACGCGGTTTCAACCACTGCGCAAGAGGCGAAGAATCCTCAGCGCGACTTGCCGATTGGCATGATCGCCTCGCTGGCAATCTGTACGGTCTTGTACATCGCCGTGGCCGGCGTGCTGACCGGCATGGTGCATTGGCAACAGGTCAACATCGAGGCGCCGGTTGCAGTTGCGTTTCTGGACCGGGGCCTACCTGTGGCCGCGAACATCATTACGCTGGGGGCCCTGGCTGGGCTGACCAGCGTGATGCTGGTGATGTTACTGGGGCAAACGCGAGTGCTTTATTCGATGGCGAATGACGGCCTGTTGCCGAAGAAGTTCTTCGCCGCGATCCACCCGAAGTTCCGCACTCCGTGGAAGAATACGATTCTGGTGGGCCTGCTGGCGGCGGTGGTGGGCAGCGTGACGCCGATTGACGAAATCGGGAAGATGGTGAACATCGGCACGCTGCTGGCTTTTGTGATTGTGTCGCTTTCGGTGATGGTGCTGCGCTATACCAATCCCAACCAGCCGCGGCCATTTCGTACTCCGTGGGTTCCGCTGATTCCAATTCTGGGCGTTCTGGCGAACGGATATATGATGCTGAACCTGGGCATGTGGAACTGGATCCGGCTTGTGGGCTGGCTTGCAATCGGATTGATCGTTTACTTCACTTATGGCGTGAAGCACAGCCGGGTGCAGGCGCTGAAGGGCAGTGGTCAGTAATCAGTGGCTAGTGGTCAGTGAGTTCGAGGGCTCTCCGCACGGCGCGGAGGGCCTTTTTGTTCTAAGATCGGTCGTTGGTCGTTGGTCGTTGGCCCTTGGCCAAAACCTAGGCGCAGTGGTTCGCGGCCAGCGACGCTCCGCCAACGGCCAACGACAGTCCTATGAAGATCGTTTCCGCAGACGAGATGCGAGCTATCGATCGCGCTACTGCCGAGCGCCTCGGCGTGCCTTCGCTCATGTTGATGGAGGACGCTGGCACGGCTGTGGCGGATTACGTGCGCACGCACCATTCTGCGGCTGAGCGCATCGTGGTTTTTTGCGGTAAAGGAAATAATGGCGGCGATGGCTTTGTGGCGGCGCGGCGACTGCATGAGCACGGCAAGAAAGTTGAGGTGATCTTGCTCGCGAACCCTGACGGCTTGCGGGGAGATGCGGTGGCGATGTTTGGCAAGCTACCGGGCGAGGCCATCGCGGTGCATTCCAGCGAAGAGTTGAACGGTGAGCGAGTCCGATCTTTGCTGGCGGCTGCGGATTTGTATCTGGATGCGGTGCTGGGCACGGGGTTCAAGCCTCCCGTGAGCGGACTGTACGCCGATGCGATTGCGATCATGAACGCGAGCCGGGTTCCAGTTGTTGCCGTCGATATTCCTTCCGGCGCCGATGCGGATGCCATGGGTGCGCAAGCGGGAACGATTGCCCGAGCTGACGCCATTGTTACTTTCACTGCGCCGCGGCCGGCGCACGTTTTCTGCTTGTTGACTACTGGGCCAACCCTTGTGGCCGAGATCGGTTCGCCGGAGGAGGCGATTGTTTCGGCTTTGCACCTGAATGTGATTACCGCGCGCGATGTTGCGCCACTAATCGGGCCGCGCCCTGCTGAATCGAACAAAGGCAGCTATGGTCATGTGCTGTTGGTCGGAGGGTCGTTTGGGAAGGCCGGATCGGTGGCGATTGCAGGCATGGCTGCTCTGCGCGCGGGCGCAGGGCTTTCGACCGTGGCGACACCGAAGTCCGTGTTGGACACTGTGGCGGGATTTCATCCGGAGTTGATGACTGAGCCTTTGGCTGAGACCGAGGCGGGCACGATTTCGTCGAGCGCACTCAGTCGAATCGACGAGTTGGCGAAAGGGATGAGTGTGATCGCGATTGGGCCGGGGATTTCGCGGGATCCGCAGACTGCGGAGTTGGTGCGGACGGCGGTTACAAAACTTCAACTTCCCATGGTCGTAGATGCCGATGGGTTGAATGCGTTTGAGGGCCGCACGGATGGGTTGAATGGCAAAGGTCGGACGATGGTGATTACTCCGCACCCGGGCGAGATGGCACGCCTTGTGGGATGCACGATTGCCGATGTGCAGAAAGATCGGTTACGAGTAGCGCGGAAGTTCGCGCGCGAGCATGAATTTATCGTTGTGCTGAAAGGGCATCGCACGCTGGTGGTGCAGCCCGATGGCGAGGCCTGGGTCAACACGACGGGCAATGCTGGCATGGCTACCGGTGGCACGGGAGACATTCTGACGGGGATGGTCGGGGGAATGATTGCGCAGAATCCGAAGCAGGCTTTTCTGGCGGTGCTTGCGGCGGTGCATCTACATGGGTTTGCCGGCGATGTGATGCGCGAGAGCGTGGGCGAGCATTCGCTGGTCGCGACCGATTTGCTGAAGGGACTGCCTGAAGCGTTTCGGCGCACACGAGAGATGGCGGAGGAGAAACCTGTGCGTTGGTGAGAGTGCGAACCCAGGAGTCCACGTTCTTTCCGGCCATTTGTGAGTTGGTATCCCTTCGCGATGTGCTTGACGATGCGGCAGTTGGATCGCTGAAAAGCCTTGTCCAGCGCGGGAATCCGGCCATCTGCTTCCGTAACCTGTTACCTGTTGGCCGTCGATGCGATAGTGCGTACAGCTTATGACTCACTTCCCCCAAGCGCACCCTTCGCGGCGCGCGGCCCGGGTCCAGCTAGGTGCGTCTGTCCTGGCTGCGATTCGTTTAGAAGATGGCCGGCGCACAAAAGCTAAACTTCAAAGCATTTCAACGACTGGCGGGCTGTTGCGACTACAACATTCGCTGGGCCACGGTTCTTTCGTCGAGTTGGCGTTTCAAACGCACTCGGGACCAGTGCACGGCATGGCGGAAATCCTGACTCCTTTGCGCAAAACGACGGATGGCGTGCTGCAGCCGTTTCGTTTTGTCGCGCTTGAGGACGACGACCACCGCCGCTTGCGGACCTCGCTGGATCACGTTGCGGATCGGAACCTGCTGGGACTCAAGACAGTCGCCTTCAGCGTGCCGGGGACGATTTAGTCCGCTCTCGCTATACTGGTCGTGGTTTGCACCACATGGCCGTGACCGGACGGGAAATGACGCGAGAGATTACCACACATTCGCCGGAGGAAACGATCGCCTTCGGGCGGACGCTGGCGGAATTGTTGTCCCCGCCGAAGCTGGTGCTGTTGCGCGGCGATCTGGGCGCGGGGAAAACCACGCTGGTGAAAGGTATAGCCGCAGGCTTCGAGGCGGCTGAGGAAGAAGACGTCACTAGTCCCACCTTCACACTGGTGCATGAGTATCGCGGGCCGCGAGCCAATCTTTATCACATTGATCTTTACCGCGTCGATACTCAACGAGAACTCGAAACGCTGGGGCTGGACGATCTGCGATCCGAGAGCAGCGTTTTGCTGATTGAGTGGGGAGAGAAGTTCCCGCGCTTCCTGCGGGAGCGGGATGTGGAGATTTCGTTGGAGCGTGAAAGCGAGGACGGACGGCGAATTAACATCAGCGACTAGGTCGCTTATCGACGTATGCGTGGAAGACAGTCAGAGCATTTACTAACCAGCGCTTTCGCTGCCGTGGGTTTGAACCATCTTATTTAGCCAGTCAGTGATTGTTTTGAGGGCGATGGGCGACATGGTCTCTTCGATATCGTTGTATTCGTTTGGAGCCCCAGTCTTGGAGTCCTGCAGAAGATGGTTCATGCCCGGCAACTCAACGACTGTTGCCTTCGGGTTGTTTCTCAAAGCTTGGCGAGCGGAGGCGAGATTTTCTTTCGCTGGCACCTGTACATCCAGTGAGCCATTTAGGACCAGAACCGGCACTGTGATTCGTGCCAAAATGGGCGCGGGATCATAGGCGAGGAAATACTGCTCCCAGGGTGTTGTGTCGTCTTTGGCTAACGATTCTGCCTCATTCGCATCAATGATTTTGTTGGCCACACCACGAGTGATCATTGCTTTAGCGCGGTCGAGCGCGGCTGATTCCGATGGCGCTGAAATAATAGCGTTGTAGAGTTCTGCGTCGAAAACCTTGCGCTTTGCGATGTAATCGTCCGGCGCGCCGTAAGCTTTCGCGGTCATTGCCGATTGCAGGACAAACAATTTGTCGCCCCGAATGCAAGGACCGGCAATCATGACGACAAAGGCCACGTCTTTGTCTGAGGTCGCAACAGCGGGTGCTATGATGCCACCTTCAGAATGACCCAGCACACCAATGCGCCTCGCGTCAATGTGAGATTGGGTTTTTAGCCATGCGACGGCAGCCTCGGCATCAGAGGCGAAATCAGCTGTGGTTGCTGCGTCATAATTCCCTGAAGAGCCGCCGACGCCTCGCTTGTCATAGCGCAGAACAGCGAAACCATTCCGGGTCAATGTGTCGGCTAGAACCAGAAATACCTTATGGCCCCAAACGTCTTCGTCTCTCGTGTTGCGTCCAGTTCCTGAGATCAGCACAACGGCCGGAAATGGTCCGTCTCCAGTCGGTAGGCTTAACGTCCCGGCGATATGGTTATGGGCGGTATTATTGGCGAAGTGAATCTCCTGCTGCACATAGGGCGCCGGTCCGGCATTGATCGCGTCCTCTTGCGGGCGCTTGTGGGCGACTGTGCCCATGTCCTCGGTGGTGGCGCGCCTCAGGATCAGCGGATAGACCTGCTGAAATGTCAGATTGCCGGACCAACCTTTTTCCTGCTCATTCCACTCGCCGTCGAAGCTCAAGTTGAGCTTATTCACCGCAAAATGTACGTGGGTCCCGTCGGACGTGACCTGATCTAGAACGGTTTCAGCGCCGCTGGGATTGATGAGTTTCCCGCTATAGCCAGAGTCAGTCTTTTCGAAGTGTAGCCGGACCTTGAAACCTCCGTTCATCTGGCCGACCCAATCCCCCGCAAGATCTGGGACCAGCCCGGATGACGCGATTCCGCACACCAAGAGAATGAAAACTATGACTTTACGCACCACGCCTCTTCTTTTCGAAAATGAAAAACGAAGTTCCTTAATTGACGTTAAATCTCTATAGCACTCGTTGAACCGGAGACTGAGATGGACACCGTCTATTTCTCCCTGATCCCGGCGCCGACGGTAGCCTTTCTAGAATCCCATGATGTTATACCCGCAATCCACGTAAATCACTTCGCCGGTGATGCCGCTGCTGGCGTCGGAGGCGAGGAAGACTCCGGTCGAGCCGACTTCTGCAATATCGACGTTGCGGCCCAGTGGGGCGTGCTCGGCGTGGGCCTCGAGCATGTCGCCGAAGCCTGAGATGCCTCGCGCGGCCAGGGTTTTCACCGGCCCGGCAGAGATGGCGTTCACCCGAATCTTCTTTTTTCCCAACTCGTAGGCGAGATATCGCACTGAGCATTCGAGGCCGGCCTTGGCCACAGCCATCACGTTATATCGCGGGACGACTTTTTCTGAAGCATAGTAAGTCATGGTGATGATCGAGCCGCCGTCTTCCATGAGCGGCGCGGCGGCGCGGGCAACTGCTACCAGTGAATACACGCTCACATCGAGCGCGATGCGGAAGCCGTCGCGCGTGGTGTTGATGAAGTCTCCCTTGAGTTCGTCGGCGGGCGCGTACGCCACCGAATGCACCAGCGCGTGCAGCTTGCCGTGGCGCTCTTTGAGCGCGGTGAAGAGGCGGTCGATTTCTTCGTCTTTGCTGACGTCGCACATGTAGGCCTCGGCGCCGGGCAACGAGAGGATGAGGTCTTTGGCTTCCTGCTCGAGGCGCTCGTTCTGGTAGGTGATGGCGAGCTTCATGCCCGCGGCGTGCAGTCCCTGGGCGATTGACCATGCGATCGAGCGCTTGTTGGCGACTCCGAAGACGACGGCGTTACGGCCTTGCAGATCTGAGGACATTCGTGCTCCTTGGAATGGGAAAGAATAACAGCGGAAGGCGGGGATTTACCACCAAGGCAAAAGCAAAATCTTCACCACGGAGGACACGGAGGCACACGGGGTAAATCAATTCATTTCACTGCGCTAGTTGCTTCCTCCGCCGCTGCCACCTCGATCGGCCAACTGGCTGCCACAAACGACAATCCGTAAACGCAGGCCAGGATGGCGAACGCGGCTACCAGGCTGACCCGGTGCGCGACTGCGCCGACGGCGAGTGCGAGCACCAGCTGCAGAAAAGTGCCGAAAAAATAAAATGTGTTTTGCACTCGTCCCATCAGGTGAGGCGGAACCATTTCCATCAGACTTGTGTTCATGGCGATGCCGCCAACGCCGCGAGCTGATCCCATTACTGCGAACAGCGCGATAGCAGCGACGAGCCAGTGGGACACCGGAGCGCACACCATGGTCGCCGCTATGATCGCCATAGAAAACGCGACCGCCTTGCGCCCTCCGAGACCTGCGATCACTGCTGGAGCATACAACGCGCTGAGGAATGCGCCGGTGCCCCATCCCGCGTTGAGCCAGCCGTAGCCAACGGCCCCCGCGTGAAAAACGCGCTCGCTCAACGACGGCGTGGTCACGACGCCGGTGACCATGGCTCCGAGGAACAATGCCCAGGCGATGCCGAGCAGCACTACGGAGCGATGGTCGCGAAGAAAGTGTAGGCCTTCGCGCATCTCGCGCCAGAAGCGCTGGAACTGGGTTTCAGCGGCAAGAATATCGGCGCGCAATTCTTCGGGGCGCAGCACGACGTGGCGTCCCTTGCGCACGGCGAAGTAGCACAAGAACGACACGACGTAGGTGGAGACATCGATCAGAAGCACTCCGCCGAGGCCGATGTGGTTGTACATGAAGCCCACGAGCGCGCCGGCGATCAGCCATCCGCCTTGCACTCCGGCGAGAAGAAATGTGTTCGACTGCACGAACTGGCCTTCGGGCGTGAGTTCCTGGATCAACGCTGTGATGGTTGGCCAGAACATCCAAAAGCCAGCGGCCACGAGAGTGTTCATCAAATAGAGTTGCCAGACTTGCACGCGGTGTTGAAAAGCGAGAATGGCAACGATCAAGATAATCACCGCGCGCACGGCGTCGAGCCACATGACGAGGCGGCGGCGATCTTCGCGATCAATGATGACGCCGGTGAAGGGAAGCATGAGCATGGCGGGAATGGTTTGCAAAACGGCGAAGGTGCCGAGCGCCATCTCCGAGTGCGTTGCTTCGAGGATGTACCAAGCCACGGCGGCCGAGTTCATCCCGCTGCCCAACATGGAAATCACGTTGGCGGCGAAGACGAAGCGCAGCGGACGCCGGCCTAGGATGGAACGCATCTTTTTAATTTAGCAGGAAGAAAGTGGGCGGTGATCAGCGGTGAGTGGCTAGTAAACCTGGTTAATAACCGTTTTTACTGACCACTGACCGCTGCACACTGACCACTGTTCTTTCTTGCTTCCAGCCGCGTTCGGGGCTAGGATTCGGCTGCAGTTTTAAGGTCGAGATTTCATTTTCGCCCCGGGGGGCGGAGGTGACCGATGACACGCTACAAGGAATCGCTGTTGCCCGTTGTTCTGTTGTTATTTTTTCAACTCCTACCTGCTGCAGCCAGCGGACAGATCGACAAGCTCGTAATTCCGGCGGGCACGCCCGAGGACCACGATCTGCAGGAAATTTCCGACCAGCAGGATGCGGCAAAAAAGCTCGCGATGTACCAGGACTTCGTGCAGAAGTACGCGGCCAACCCCGCAGCTGTGGCGTACGGGAACTGGGAGATTTCGCAGGCTTACCAGACCTCCGGGGATTTAAAGCAGGCGCTCGACTACGGAGATAAGGCGCTGGCCGGTGCTCCGCGAAACCTCGACATCCTAGTCTCGCAGGCCAGTATCGCGCAGCAAGCGAAGGATAATGCGAGGTTGATGGACTATGCGGCTAAGGGAGGAGACGTCTGCAACTCCGTCGGCAAGCAAGCCAAGCCGGACGGCGTAAGCGAAGAAGAGTTCAAGCAGCGGGTGGCGAATGAGACGAGCGCGGCCCAGAGCAACTGCGACTTTCTCGAGTCGGTCGGCTTCAACGTGATTACCGGCGAGAACGACGCGAAGAGCCGGATGGCCGACATCGAGAAATACACAGCCGCATTCCCGAATTCGAAGTTTCAGGATCAAGTCGCGAGCTACGCCATGTATTCCCTTGGTCAGTTGAACGACCAGACACGGCTAGTGGCTTATGGCGAGAAGACGCTGGCGGCGAATCCCAACTCGCTGGCAGCGCTGTTGTTACTTGCGAACTTCTACGGGGACGACACCAAGCCGGGCAGCGCCGGCAAGGCGATCTCTTATGCGCAGAAGGCGATTGAAGTGGCGAAGCCGGACGCGCCCGACGCGGATAAATCGAGCAAGCTTTCCGGCGGAGTCGCGCACACCATTGTGGGTTATACCTATGCTTTCAAGCAGGACAAGACCTCGGCGGCGATTCCGGAACTGAAGACGGCGGCTGCGTTGCTCAAAGGACAAGACGATCAGCAGTACGCGCGGGCGCTCTATGGACTGGGGTATGCATACGGCAAGTTGAATAAGCTGACAGAGGCCCGCGACGTGCTAACCGAAGCCGTGAAGATTTCGAGTCCCTGGCAGAAGGTTTCGCAAGATTTGCTTGCCAAAGTGAATGCGGCGCGAGCGAAAGGGAAGTGAGGAGCGATTACGGCTTCACCAAGTCTTCGGATAGCAAGTGCGCCTTCATGGCGAGATTGTGGGCGCGGTCGAGGTCTCCGTCGGCAGCGGCTGACTTTGACTGCTCCATATACTGCTTGATCTGGCTTACCATTTCTTGTTGGCTGGAGTTGAGCTGGAGTCCGGCAATTTTTTTCAGATTTTCTTCGGTTGCGGATGTAAGTTGGCCGGTGGAGCGTTCGTGCATGGCTTGATCGGCCGGCGTGCCGTTAGAAAATTGGACGGGTGGTTCGGCCGATCCGCCGTTGCGGACAACTTTTTTGGGAGGCGGACAGGGCGTTGAGGAAGCAGCAGTGTTTTCTGCGGCCGTTGGCGAAGATGCGGACGCGGAGCAGTTTGGCGTAGTCGGTTTCTTTCGATGATGAGGTTTCGGAGCGGGTTTGGGTGGATTGGCAGAATCCTGTGCCGGCTGCGTGGTAGTGGTTGGAGTTTGCGCGGGTGGCGCCTGCGATGAGCCTGCCTGGCTCATAAGACAGACGGCGAGGAGTGCGGCCAGAGTCATTTTCGATATCCGTGGTGCGCGGCGAAACTGCTGGAATTTTACGCTTCGCAAGGCCGCAGCAGAAGAGGATCGCAGCAGAAATTGGGTTAGAGCAGAAATCAAGATCCGGGTTCTGACATTGCCGGTTCGACGCGGGATTCGAGCCTATGCTCTAGGGTCAAACCTGAAACGGCCAGGGGCAGCCGAAAGCGGAATGTTGTGCCCACGCCTTCCTTTGATTCGAATTCCACCGAGCCGTAGTGCCACTGCAGGATTTGGTAAGTCTGCGCCAAGCCGATTCCGTTTCCGTCTTTGCGCGTGGTGAAGTAAAGCTCAAAAATCTTATCCTGCACATCCTGAGCAATTCCCACGCCTTGATCGGAAACTTCTGCGATCACCGCATCTCCCTCGCGGTGCGCGGAGATCGTCAGCAGGCCGCCATTAGGCATGGCCAAAATTCCATTGAGCACTACGTTGAGAAGAGCCTGCTTTATGAAGTCCAGGTCTGCTTTGATAGGGAGTGCATCGTCGGGGAACTCGCGCTTGATGGTTACGCCATGCTGCTCGGCGTCCGGAGCGGCAAGCAGCGACACATCTTCTAGCACGCGGCGAAAGTCCACTTCCTCAAGACGAAGTTCGCGGGCGCGCATGAAGTCGACCAGGGTCTGCACCACGCGATCGAGGCGATGAATCTCGCTGCCGATGATGTCCATGTGGCGGCGCGTGTCGGGGTCCAGCTGCGACAGCTTGTTCTGCAAGAGCTGCAAGTGGAGCACGATCGCGTTGATAGGATTTTTTACTTCGTGAGCAACGCCGCCAGTCACCCGACCGCTGGCAGAGAGTCGGCGTGACATTTCGATTTCGTCTCCGATGCGGCGGACGGACTCGGCATCGCGCATGATCAGGAGAGCGCCGATCTGAGTGCTCTGCTCCTGCACAAAATCCAAGGAGACCTGGACGCGGCGCCCAGCCGCGGCAACTGATTCGCGTTGCAGGAGCGGACGCTTGTGCTCGAAGGCGTCGATCACCAGCGTACCCAGCGAAGAATCACGGAAAAAGATTTCGCGCGCCGTTCTCCCCAGCAGTTCGGAGCGCGGCCTGCCGAGGAATCGTTCAACGGGCGCGCTCACTAGAACTACGCGAGAGTCGCGCGTGAACAGCATCAAGCCATCCTGCAACTTCGACATGAGCTGGTCCACGTTGTCTTTCAACGCAGAGAAAATCTCGCGACTGTCGCGCATCTGCCGGCCCAGGTTGGCAATCTTCAGCGTGACCAGCCCGAGCTCGTCGTATTCCGATTCGTCTCCGGAGAGTTCCTCGGTCGAGCCTTCGCTGACGCTATCCAGATTTCGGCTGATCGCTTTGAGTGGTCCGAGTGCGACGTTCGACACTCCGGCAGCGAGAAGTAGAGACGCAAATATCGATGCGATTGAGAAATAGAGAGCGTGCATCAGGCGCGGCGTGATTTCACTCTTGAGGAAGACAGTCGAAACGCCGGTGTGGATGGTGCCAAAAGGCGCTCCGTTGAGTTGCAGCGGGAAGCTCACGTCGTAAACGGTCGCAGGACGGTATACCAGGCGAAATTGATCCAAGGTGCGAGCGCGCGTGACCGCGTAAAAATCCGGCCGTGCGGCAATCTGCTTGCCGACCATTTGGGGATTGGTGTGGAGGAGTGCTTTGCCGTTGGCGTCGACGACCGAAGCATCGTAGATGAAAGGCCAGAGCGCGACCTCGGATTCCAAATTGTTTAAAAGATTGGTATCCATCGGCAGGTATTCGGCCAGCGCGCGGCGCACCGCGACCGGGTCATCGGTATCGACGGGCGTGCTGCTTAAATCTGGCAGATCATTTTCGGCGAAGTAGGCCAGTTGCTGTGTCAGTCGGCTGGCGCTCTCGTAGGCACTCGTGATGCGCTGACGAAGAATCTGCGTGATGTACAGATAGGAGAACGCAGTCACCATCACGGTCACCATGAAGGTGATGCCAGTCACGATGATGGCTTTGCGTCGCATGGGAGAAGCAGGGTGCAGGGCTCAGGGCTTAGGGATTAGGGGCACGTGATTACAGCGTCTCCGATCCCTATCCCCTGGGCCCTAATCCCTATTTTCAAATCTCCTCTTTCTCGGGCGCTGCGTCCGGGGCGCTGCTGCCGTATTCTTTCAGTTTATTATGCAAGGTCTTCAGGCTGATGCCGAGGATTTCCGCGGCTTTTGTTTTGTTATTGCTGGTAGATTCCAGCGTCTTGAGGATCAGCATTTTTTCCGCCTCGCCGACCGTGGTTCCCACGCCCAGACGCACCGCGTCAGGATCATTGGCGGACGTGCGCACAGGCGCGTGGCCGAATCCGGGAGGAAGATGCTTGGTCTCGATCATGCCGCTGTCGCAAACAATTACGGCGCGTTCAATGGTATTGCGCAGCTCGCGAACGTTTCCCGGCCAGGAATAATTGTTGAATAGATTCAGCACGGCTTCGCTTACTGCGGCAACTTTACGCGAGTGCTTCGCGCTCATCTCCGATAACAAAAGATCTACTAGATCGGCGATGTCTTCCTTATGTTCGCGCAGCGGAGGCATGTGAATGTTGAAGACATTGAGCCGGTAATAGAGATCGTTGCGCAACTCACCGGCGGCGACAGCGTCGTCCGGAACTTTGTTGGTGGCGGCGAGCACACGCACGTCGACTGCGGTTTCCACTTTGCTTCCCAGGCGGCGCAGCTTGTGATCTTCGAGCACACGCAACAATTTTGCCTGCGTTCCCACGGGCATCTCGCCAATTTCGTCGAGCAGGATCGTGCCGCCTTCGGCCAACTCGAAGCAGCCGGTGCGCCGTTCCAGCGCTCCGGTGAAGGCGCCTTTTTCGTGGCCGAAGATCTCGCTTTCGATCAGCGTTTCGGGAATGGCTGCGCAGTTGATGGCGACGAAAGGCCGGTCGCGGCGCGGACTCAGTTGATGAATAGTGCGGGCGACGAGTTCCTTGCCAGTGCCGCTGGCTCCGGTAATCAGCACGGACGCGGTGCTGGGCGCAACCAGTTCGATGAGGCGAAAAATCTCCTGCATCTTGCGCGATGCTCCCTTGAGCTGGCCGAGCGAACTGGAATCCCGCATCTTGCGGCGTGCGCTCTCCAGTTCGGAGCGCGTTCCCACCAGCGCGGCTGCGTTTTGCAGCATGGTGCGCAACCGGCTGGTGTCGATGGGTTTCGTAATGTAGTCGTAAGCCCCCATCCGCATGGCCTGTACCGCGCTGTCGATGGTGCCTTGCGCGGTCACCATGATGACTGCCATGGCTTGTGACTGCTCGCCCAGCCGTTCGAGCAGTTCGAGTCCTCCCATGCGGGGCATCTTGAGGTCGCTAACGACAATGGAGGGAGTCCATTGCGCCGCTTTCTCCAATCCCTCCACTCCGTCGCGGGCGGTTTCTGCCCGGTAGCCCCACGAGGAAACTAACTCGGCAAGGCCCGTGCGCTCGTTCTCTTCGTCCTCAACGATCAGTACTTTTTCGTGGCTCATCCCTGGGTTCGTGGCCTGCTTCAATGGCTTTCTTCCAACCTGCGGTTCCTTAAAAACCGAGACTACAACCATACGCGGCCAGCTTCATTCGGAGCAAGGTCTTGCAGCTATCGGCGACTCTTTGCGCTCAGCCAGCGCACCGGAGAAGCTCAGCCCTGTTATTGTAATGTCAAATTGAGACGAGGCAAATGTGGGGGACCCGTTGTCAGATTATGCAATTTTTTTAAATCCTGCTTTCGCTTTAAGATTGCGGTGAGTTAGAATTGCGAGTTCCCAAAATGGAGTCCAGTTTAAGCTTCTAACACTGCGGTAGGTTTTTTAGCGTGGCCAGGCGCACCAAGGCGCTGCGCGCAAATCATTGGAGGACGGAATGTCACTTTGTTCTAAACTGCGAAAGGGCCAGGTAGCAGTCGGCCTATTGATCGCTTTGGCAGTGTCCCTTTTATCGAGTCCAGCATTGGCGCAAAGCGACGCGAATCCCAAGTGGGACTTGTTCCTCGGGTATCAGTGGTTGCATCCAGGTGGCAGTGTTCCCACTGCCGGTGGAGACCCGACCGCCCCAACCCCATTTGAAGTGCCGGATATGCCCAAGGGCGGCGGTGCCGCCGTTACTTATAATTTTGATCGGCATTGGGGTGGGGAATTCGATTGGGGCACGAATGCCGGTGGCAACAGCAGCATGCCAGATGCGCACGAGACCACCTTTTCGGTTGGACCGCGCTTCATGGCGCGCACCGACGATGCGAATTTCTTCCTGCATGGGATGCTGAGCCTGAATCGCTTGAGCGTCAATGGCTTGAATGGAAGTAATGGGATTGGAGCGATCCTCGGCGGCGGCATGGACCTGCCCATCCGCAAATGGTTGGCATTCCGCCTGTTTGAAGCGGACTACGTGTGGGCTCGGCACAACTATGCCGATTATGCGTCGGAAGAATTTGCAGATCTACGGCGTCCGTCATTCGAAGGCGTTCGTCTGCGCACCGGCCTTGTGTTCAGCTGGGGTGGTGCGGTGCCTCTGACGCCGACCGCCGCTTGCACAGTGCAGCCCACAGAAGTGATGGCGGGTGAGCCGATTACCGCGACTGTCGCCGTTACTAATTTCAATCCCAAGCATACTGTGACGTATGCTTGGACTGGCAATGGCGGCCAGGTCACCGGGAAAGATACAACCGCGCAGATCGATACCAACGGCGTGGCGCCCGGCAGCTACACGGTCACCGCTCATGTGACCGATGCCAAAGAGAAGAAGTTCAACGAGGCGAGCTGCACGGCTAATTTTACTGTGAAGCCGCTGCCGCCGAAGAACCCACCCTCCATCTCCATTTCTGCCAACCCCACCAGCTTGCAAGGTGGTGGAACGGTTAGCTTGTCGGCGAATTGCACCAGCCCTGATGGTGTTCCAGTTACCGTCGGCGCTTGGACCGCGAGCAGCGGCAGCGTTTCCGGCAACGGCAACTCGGCTACGCTGAATACTGGTGGCGCATCACCGGGTACGATCACGGTCGGCGCTACTTGTACTGATTCGCGTGGGCTGGCCACACCAGGCTCGACGCAGGTGACGATAGAGAATCCTCCGCCACCGCCGCCGAAGGCTTCCAAACTTAGCCAGTGCGACTTCCCGAATAAGATGAAGCCCTGGCGCGTCGATAACACCTGCAAGGCCATCTTGGATGACGTAGCCAAGAACCTGCAGCAGAACCCCGACGGCAAGCTGGTAATCGTCGGAAACGCAGACCCCGGTGAGAAACGCAAGAATCTGGCGGCAGAACGTGCCGTCAATTCCAAGTTCTATCTGACCGAGGGCGAAGCGCAGCAGCACATCGACCCGAGCCGCATCGAAGTGCGCACCGGCAGCGGTGGCACGATGACAGCTGAGTACTGGATCGTGCCTCCGGGCGCGACCTTCGATTCGACTGGCACCGAGTCTGTGGACGAATCCAAAGTAAAGAATGTTCCGGATCATCCTAAGCCGATGGCCAAGAAGAAAAAGAAGGCGATGTAACCTTGGGTAGCTAGGTCAAAAGGGCCGGTCGGCGATGTCGACCGGCTCGTTTTTTGGAATGTCCTTCAGTAACCTTGTTGGGGACGGGCTGCCCTGTCAGGCTGGATGCGCATCCAACTCTTTCCCGTAGGGGACGAAACTGCTATGAAATCGACTTGGCTTAAGCTGCTGGCGATGTTGATGTTCGCTTCCGTATATGCCCTTGGCGTGGGCCGCCAATGGGCCGTTCTGGGGCCGGATGGGGGCGATGTTCGCAGCCTGGCCTACGATCCGCAGGATCCCAATCGCGTTTTCCTGGGCACGAGCACAGGCGTGATTTTCGTCTCTGAAGATGGCGGACACAACTGGTTGCGGTTTGCCAAGCTGGGCAGTGGCGACGACTACGTGCTCGATCACATCGCCATCGATCCGCAGACCTCCAAGACAATGTTTGTTTCGGCTTGGAGCGTTCAGGACCAAAGTGCGGGCGACATTTTCCGCACCCACGACGGCGGCAAAGACTGGGAAGCTCTACCGGCCATGCACGGCAAGTCAGTGCGCGCCATGGCGATTGCCGCTTCCGACCCCAAGACCGTTGTGGCAGGCGCGCTGGATGGTGTTTACCGCAGCCGCGACGGCGGGAAAAATTGGGAACATATTTCTGATGCGGGCGTTAAGAATATCGAGTCGCTCGCAGTCGACCCAAAAAATCCCAATGTGATTTACGCGGGGACCTGGCACCTGGCGTGGAAAACCGCCGACGGAGGCGCCAACTGGCAGCACATCAACAAAGGCATGATCGACGACTCCGACGTATTCTCCATCATTGTGAGTTCGGCGGATTCTTCGGAAGTCTTTGCCAGCGCCTGTTCGGGCATTTACAAGAGCACCAGCGCCGGTGATCAGTTTCAGAAGATTCAGGGCATTCCGTTTACAGCGCGCCGCACGCGCGTGTTGAAGCAGGACCCCAGCAACCCGGCCGTCGTCTATGCCGGAACGACTGAGGGTCTGTGGAAGAGCGTTGATGAGGGCAAGAATTGGAAGAGGGTGAGCAATCCTGAAGTTGTGGTAAATGATGTGCTCATCGATCCGCGTAACTCACAACGCGTGCTGCTTGCTACCGATCGCAGCGGCGTACTGGCCAGCGACGATGCCACCGCAACATTTACCAGCTCCAACCACGGATATAGCCACCGTTACGTCAGCGCCATCTTGGCCGACAACAAAGAACCCAACACGCTTTACATTGGCCTTGTGAACGACCGCGAGTTCGGCGGCGTGTTCTACAGTCATGACGGCGGACAGAACTGGAAGCAGAAGAGCATGGGCCTCGACGGCCGCGATGTCTTCACGCTGAAGCAAGCGAGCAACGGAACGCTGGTGGTCGGCACTAATCACGGCATGTTTGAACTGCCTTCGGGCACAACGATGTGGCATCCCATCAACGATCTTGTGATCGAAAAAACAGTCACGAAAACCGTGAAGTTGAAGAGTGGCAAAACCAAGACCGTGAACTCTATATCGAGCACGCACTCGGTTCTTCAAGGCCGCGTGAGCGACACTTATCTTGGATCCACTCGTTGGTACGCGGCGACTTCCGTGGGACTCTTCACCAGCAAGGATCAGGGCAAGACTTGGACGGGCGGCGCCATCGCTGGTCAACAGGACGTAGTCTCGGTGCAGGCTCAGGACGGCCTTCTGGTCGCAGCCACGCGGTCGAGCGTGCTGATTTCGGAAGATGCCGGAGCAGCGTGGCATTTGGCGGCGCTCGCCACCTATCCAGTAAATGTTCGCAGCGTAACGGTTTCGCCCGATGGCCAAATTTTCGCAGCCACGCATGAAGGAGCCTTCCACAGCGGAGATTCCGGCCAGAGCTGGAATCACATGGTGGCGGGATTGCCCGACAAGGACATTACTTCGTTAACCTACGACGGCAGCCACAAACGCCTGCTCGCAACCAGCGGCCAGACTGGCGTTGTGTTCGAGAGCAACGATAACGGCAACACGTGGCAGCGCGGACCAGATTCTGGTTTCCCGCTGCGCCGCATCAGCGTAGTGCACGGACGCTACGTTGCGGCAACGCCATTTGACGGTGTGATCGCCCAGCCGGAAGACGAAACGCAGAGCGCAAGCGGCGGCTCCCACTAGCTCGCGGTTTTCAAACCTAAAACTCTCGCGGAGAGCGGTGACGCTCTCCGCGATTTGTTATCGGGCGCCCGATGTTTCTAAGCGAACAGAAGGAAACAAGCGCTAGGTCAATTCGTGTTTCCACTCGCTTCTTGGGAGTTCGTACGACAGGATGACCCGACCGCTGCCGGGAATCTCTTCACGCTTCACGTATTGAAACCCGAACTTCTGCAGGATGCGCTCCGATGTCGAATTGCCCTTTTCCACGTCAGCCACAACTTTCAGCAGTCCAAGGCGGCCAAATGCAACGGCAATAAAAGCTTCGGCAGCTTCCGTGGCAAACCCGCGACGCCAATAGGGCCGGGCGAAATAATATCCGAGATGCGCTGACGTGCCGCCTTCGATTGCCCGTAAGCCGCAACAACCTATATATCTTTTTTCGTCCTTGAGAATCGTTGCCCATAGACCATAGGTTTCTGTAGGCTGCCCGAGATATTGATTCCGAAAACGATCGTGCGCTTTCTCCAAAGGCCAAGGCTGACCTCCCACATACCGCCGGACTTCGGGGTCGGTGTGCATGGCAATGAAGTCGGCTTCATCCCCAGGCTCGTGCGGTCTGAAGAGCAGCCGCTGCGTCTCGAGAAAAATCATGGCTTGCACTCTATCACTGCTCAAAACTCCCCGATCAGTCCCGTGCCGGTCGGGCAGCGATCAGGCAACTTCTACACGGAGGGTTTCCGATCTGTCCCCGCATCTCCTTGATTCCCTTATCCACGGATCTGGTACTCCATTTGCCACTACCCCAGACCAGAAAGCCGCGAGACCATCATGCGATGAAGAAATTACTCCTATTCCGGCCCGTCTTCGGACTGCTGTGCCTGGCCTTGGGATTCAGTCTGGGCTGCGGTCACTCCCAGCCGTTGCATCGGGGCGAGTCGGGGTTGGCGGCTAGTAATCAGAAGCTTCCTTTTCATCCGGAAGCTGGCCAGACCTCCAGCGATGACACCCATCCCGCAGTCTCGCCCGAGCCGAACGCAACCAGCGCGCTGCCTTTCGGATCGCACGCGCGAATTTTACCCTCGGGAACTCTTCTGACCGTGCAACTGGAAAACACGCTTTCCGCCGCCAAAGCTCGTGCTGGCGACACATTCCTGGCCTCCATGGCCGCTCCCCTCGCGGTTGAAGGCGATTCGCTGATCGGGCGTGGCACGGCGGCCACTGGACATATCGAATCCGTGCGTTCGCAGGCCGGTTCGGGCTACTTCCAGCTGACGCTGAACGCGATCACCGTGGAGGGCAAAGCAATCGTCCTTCAAACTTCGAGCCTATTTGCCAAGGGAACTTTTCGGGATTCTGACGAGTTTCTGGTGCAGAAAGGCCGTCGTCTGACTTTCCGTCTGACCTCCCCGGTCACGCTGAATGAACCGAAATCGATGGCAAGCCAGTCCTTGGGTTCTCCTACCGAATAAATATATCTCGTTTATTTCTGCGTATTTCAGCGCAAAATCCAGCGTTTTCAATCTTTTTTACTATTTTATTATTTTCTTCAAACAATAGAAAATAAGCCACTTGGCGAGTTTTCCACAGGACCTTTCCCATTCTTGCGTGACATCTGACCTTCGCAACAACACGTGAACACTCCTATAGTGGGCCTCGATGCCGGAAAGCGGCTGGCTGTGCGGCGTAAATGCTCCCATTATGGGAACACTTAGGTATCACATACCCCATCGTAGGCTTCCTTTCGGGAATCGTTCCGCGCCACAGTAGGACTATGAACACTGCAACCCCATTTCCGTGGTCCGATTCGCCAGCCGGAGAGAGCCGGAGCACTGCCTTTCGCACTGCCTTCGAACACGCTCCCATCGCCGTAGCCCGCTTCAACGCGCAAGGCCTGATCGTCGAGATGAATGCAGCCTTCGAGCGGACGCTGGATCTCGGGTTGGCCAGCCAGCGGCGGTTGCGGCTCAGCGACATAGTTTGTCCGCAAGACCGCGTGAAAGCTGAGGCGCTGCTGCCTGACCTGCTCGATTCCCCGATTGATGATGCCCGGCGCGACGGCCTCCGCATGGAAGCTCAAGGCGCAAGCCATGGACAAGCCAGCTTCAAATGGACGGCGTGGCGCCAGCTCGACTTCAAAGGAGGGGACGATCATGCCTTGCTCATGCTGGAGCGAAAAGACGATGACCGGAGCAACGATGAGCAGAACATCGTCGGACTTCCCGCGCAGGAAAGTATGCTTCAAACCCAGAGATGGGAGGCCGTCGGCCGCCTGACAGGCGGCGTGGTCCACGACTTCAACAACCTGCTGACCGGCGTCATGCTGTATTGCGATCTGATGCTTTCGAGTCTCGACGCGCGCGACCGCCGCCGCCGCTACGCAGATGAGATTCGCTCCGCCATCGTGCAAGCCTCCGGCCTGGTGCGGCAGTTGCTCGTCTTTGCCCGGCCGCAGGTAACAGCGCCAAGCTTCTTGTGCCTGAACGAAGTTGCAGCGGCGATGGGCGATCTGCTGACTCGCTTGATCGGCGAAAACATCGCGCTGAATCTGCATCTCGATCCTGAATTGGGCTCCATCAAAATCGATCAGGCGCAAGCGCAGCAGATCATCCTGAATCTGGTTCTTAACGCGCGTGACGCACTCCCCAACGGCGGCCGCATTTCCATCGAGACCAGAAACTGCAAGTTCCAGCCCGTAGCCGGGATCGTGCCGAGCGCGCTCCCGGCCTTTCCCTGTGTCCTACTGGTGGTTGGCGATGACGGGTGCGGTATGAGTGCCGACACGCGCCAACGCCTGTTCGAGCCATTCTTCACTACCAAAAACGACGGCCAGGGCACCGGTTTGGGATTGACTACGGTCCGCAGCATCGTTACCACCAATCGCGGGCTCATCCACTTCGAAAGCGAACCTGGCCGCGGCACTCGCGTGATGATCCTGTTCCCGCGGGCATCTCAGGCTGCCGAAAGCGATCTTCTGGACCCGGCCACTCCAGATTCAGGGCCCGCATCCGCAACATCATTTCAAGAAGTCAAGAAGGAATCACACTTATGACGTCAGCCGCATTAAGCCACTCCATCGCCACTCCTCAGATCATGGCCGCGAATTTTCTCAACCTTCTCATCGTTGACGATGAACGCTCCATCCGCGACGCTTGCCGCGAAGTCGCACTCTCCCTGGGCTTCATGGCCCATGTCGCCGATTCCGCCGAACATGCTTACCGCATTCTGCAAACTCAAAGTATCGACGCCGTCTTACTTGATCTGCGCCTGCCCGGCGCAGGAGGCCTCGAGGCTCTCCACCATATCAAGGCTCAACGCCCCGAGGCTCTCGTGATCGTAGTGACGGGCTATGGCACCGTGCAATCGGCGGTGCAGGCCATGAAGAATGGCGCTTACGAGTACGTGACCAAGCCTTTCAGCATCGACGAATTAAAGCTCCTGCTCGAACGCGTTTCGAATCACCTCAAGCTGAAGAGCGAAAACCGCATGCTGCGCGAGAAGCTTAAATCCAAGCAGGGATATGGCGGCATAGTCGGTCGCGCCCCTGAGATGGAGAAGCTCTACCGCATCATCGCCAAAGCCGCCAACAGCTCCCACCCTGTGCTGATTCTCGGCGAGAGCGGTACCGGTAAGGAAATGGTGGCGCGCTCCATTCATTACTCCGGGCCATTTCACGACAAGCCGTTCATCCCCGTCGATTGCGGCTCGCTCGTGCCTACGCTCATCGAAAGCGAGCTGTTCGGCTACGTCAAAGGCGCATTCACTGGCGCCAATCAGGCCAAGGACGGATTGCTCGCCATCGCTGAGGGTGGAACCGTTTTTCTCGACGAAGTCGGTGAGTTGCCGGTAGACCTGCAGGCTAAACTTCTGCGGGCGATTCAGGAAAAGGAGATTCGCCCGGTCGGCAGCACTCGCCGCATTCCCATCAACGTCCGCATCCTCGCCGCGACCAACCGCTTGCTGGAGCAGGCCGTGACCGAAGGCACTTTCCGCCGCGACCTGTATTTTCGCTTGAATGTTCTCAGCCTGCGTATTCCGCCGTTGCGCGAGAGGCGCGAGGATATTCCGCTGTTGATCGCTCATTTCATGGAACGCTCATTGCGCTCCTCGGCACAAGAGAAAATTCTCACCGACGAAGCCGTCAAGGTCATGCTGGCCTATGACTGGCCGGGCAACGTCCGCGAGCTGGAAAATTGCCTGGAGCGCACGTGCGCATTTACCAGCGGACCGCTGATCCATGTCCCTGATCTGCCACCAGCCATCGCCGGTACACAGGTCGCAGCGCCCTCCAATGGCAACGGCCATGGGCACGCCTTGAACAAAATCGTTCCCATGGCAGAATTGGAGCGGCAGACCATTCTCAACGCCATCGCAGAACTCAATGGAGACAAGTTGCAGGCGGCGCGCTTGCTCGGCATAGGCAAGACAACTCTCTACCGCAAGTTGAAAGACTACGCCGCCCAGAGCTAGATGGTTTTAGATAGAGCGGGGAATTACACATTTGTCTAGAAAATACGTTTGTCATCCCGAGCGAAGCGAGGGATCCTGGTTTCTGCGTTCAGCGCAATCACAGCCGACGCAGGCAAACACCAAGATCCCTCGCTCGCTCTGCTCGGGATGACAAGGGCCGGAGGGAGCATGAGTGAAGATCGATGAGCGAAGAGCGGCACTACTTCGTCTACATCATGGCCAACGCTTCGAAAAGGCTCTACACCGGCATGACCAACAGCATCCGACGGCGGGTTCGGGAGCACAAGCTGAAACTGACGCCCGGCTTTGCAACGCAATACAACATCACCAGGTTAGTCTATTTCGAAACCTTCGAAGACGTACGCAACGCCATCGAACGCGAGAAGCAAATCAAGGCCTGGACTCGCGCGAAGCGGGTGGCATTGGTGGAATCGACAAATCCCAAGTGGGACGATTTGTCCCGCGAGTGGGATCAGCCGCAAACATTTCGATTTGCGCCAAGAACTGCCTAAGGTCATCTTGTACTTTACTAGATTGTCATCCCGAGCAAAGCGAGGGACCTTGGTTTTTGCCGGCAGTGGCAGACGATGATCGTGCCGGCGAGAACCAATATCCCTCGCGTGGCTCGGGATGGCTAGCGGTAAGATGTCCCCTTATGAAACGAATGCCCCGTCCGCGCCGTTCCTCAGTGGGAACCGGTCCCTCACCGACTCCTTTAACCCGTGCCTTTTCAACGCGAGCACTCGTGGTGCTTTGCGTGCAATAGAAACCGCATGATCCTACTCATCACCCCGTCAGCACGTGGCCAAGAGTGCGCGGTCACTCTGAAAGAAGCGATCGGCGAGGAAACCCACTGGGCAGAAAAACTTTCGCAAGCCATTGCCCGGCTCCGCGAACAGCCCTATTCCGCCGTCGTTCTAGACCAATTCCTTTTGGAAAACGAGCCCGCGGAAAGCGACCAGATGCTTGAACATCTGGGCACGGCTTTTCCCGTCTATCTCAACTTCGCCGTCAGCGGCATGGAGCGCCTGTTGCGCGACGTCCGCTCCGCGCTTCACCGCCGCAAGCGCGAGGAAATCCAGGCTCGCCGTTCGGTCGAGCAACAAATTCGCAGCGAGGTGTGCGAGTCGCTCACCGTCATGCTGCTCTCCTGCGAATTAGCCATGGCCGTGCCCGGCATCCCCACCCCGGCAGCAGAAAAAATCCGCATGATCGACAATCTCGCCCGCGACATGCGCCTCAGGCTGAATGTGAACTGATTCTTACGAACGCATATCTGTCATGAGAGATTTCTACTTCTTCGACAGATGGTTCTTTGCCAACTTCTCCGCCGTTTCCAGCGCGGCCGCTGCTTTCACCTTCACATCGGGTTCCACCCCGGTCCCCTCCCAGTCGGTTTTTCCGAAGGGATTGATCGGCTTCAGCTCGGGAATGCCCATGCCGAAGTGATCGTCGATGCGATGGAAAACGCTCGCATGCGCGCCACCTCGCGTTCTCTCGCCCACTAACGTGGCGCGTCTTAGCATCTTCAGGTCGTAGCTGAACTGTTCCGCACCCGACCAGGTCGAAGCCGAGGTCAGCACATATACGGGCTTATCCGCCAGCCGGTTTCCTTCTACAGGCGACCGCGTCCAGGAGTGCTCTGTCGGACTTTCCCTCGGGCTATACATGTACTCGGGATGGTCGAAGAGGTAACTGGCAATCAGACCGACCATATTCTCCATACCGCCGCTGTTGTCCCGTAAATCAAAGATGACCGCATCGGCGTGATTCAGAGACGCCATCGCAGCAGTTGCTGTTTTCTGGCACACAGAGGTGTCAGGGAAAAAATCGAGCTTCAGATAGCCGATATTGTTCGGCAGGATTTCGACTTTTCTGAACATGCAGTTTTCCTGCTCCATTGCCTTCCGATAACGCGCAAGGTCTTCAGCTGTTTGTTCCGGCGGGTGCTCCGGCAATCTCTCGCGGCTGTATTCCAAAGTGAGGCGCATATCATGGCTGGCGTCGGTTATCTGCTTGGTCAGCACATCAGCAAACGCTCCACCGTCCGTCGCCGCGTCGTCGTGGCCATTGCTCTCATGCGTGAGTAGCGCTTGCGCTGTTTTTTCCGCAACTTCCCGATCGAAGTAGTACCGCTTCAGAGTCGCAATTGTCCGTTCAATCACGCGCCGCCGCTCCGCAGCATTCAGCTTTACGCCATCCGCCCCGGGAGGGTTCGTTGCGCCCGCGGCACCTTGGGGCTCTGGTTGCCCAGCTTGCGGTTCGGGAGAGCCAGAGCGAATCGTTGGGAACGCTGTCGATCGATGGTCGTCACGTCTTTCGTTAGCGGCCCTTAAGCGCGTTCCCGCGATCGCTGGTTTTCCAGAGATCCTCGCGCCTTCGTCCGCAACGTTCTTAGCCTGCTTCCACGCCACCCCAGACTGCAACCGCTGAGATTTTTCGAACGCGGCCGCACTTTGCGGCCGTTCTCCACCCTCAACCTCCCCGGGGTTTCCCCGCGATGATTGCGCCGCGTGCGAGACGGGAGCGATCTCGGTTGGGAGGATCGCACGCTGCTGTTCGACGGTGGACGCGTTCTCTTCACGGTCGAGAGTCGGGAACGGGAGATGACCGGTGTGATTCCAGCTGAATTTCATGGCGAGCAAAGCGGCACTGAGAACTCCAATTGACAAAATCAGACCGTGAATCACTGCGGTTGGGCGTGGCTTAAAGCTGCCTATCATGTAAAAGCCCGGGACACCATCAAGCGCCGGTGTTGTCGGCCCGGCCACGGCAGGTTTCTGTTGGAATCCCGGTCGAAAGGCCCACTGTCGGATTAACGAGACAATGCCGTCGCCCACCAGTTTCGCTTCCGTCAGTCTGGCCTTGGCACGATTCCCGGGCACTTCCCTGGTCCCCTGATCCTTGCTCACTTGATCAAAGATGAGCAGCATCTCGTAGGCAAAGCTTCGCTGGAAATTCCGCGGATGAAGGCGAAGGATCCAGACATACGTCCTGCGAAACATCAGGCTCTCCTCGGCCTCGCCGGTTGCAGCCGCATCTTCGCTTCATGAACTACGGCTTCGAGACGCTCAACCTCGGCCGAAAGAACGGCCTTTCCCAGAGGACTTATCCGGTAGTACCGCCTGCGGGGGTCTTCATCTCCAGCGCGCTCCCCGACGGGCTGCACCAGACGCCGCTCAATCAACTTTTGCAGATTGTCGTAGAGCGTGCCTGGTCCCAGCTTGTATTGCCCTTCCGATTGGCACGCGACTTCCTGCATAATGCCGTAGCCGTGGCGGTCTTCTCCAGCGAGTGAAAGAAGGATGTGCAAGGTTGCGGTCGACAAGGGGACGAATTCGCTGACATCTTCTTTCATAAGTCGGATTTCCAATATATCGAAATCCGAGCTAGTTGGCAACGGGAATTCGGAGCATGCATAGCGGTTATGGCACGCCGATGTCTTGCCTGCCGACCTCAATCCAGCAAGGCTGCTTCTGCGAAACGGGCCACGTCCGTGCCCAAGGTTTCCGGTCTCGGCGCGGAAAAAATCTGCATCATCGATAACCTGGCCCGCGACATGCGCGGACTGATTTGTCGGCCGCTCAATTCGGAACTCTACATCAGGAAATTACGTAACATAGGTCGATGGGACCTGTTTACGCCAGACTCCGCTCCGACGCCGGCATTCTCCTCCTGCTCGCGATGGTTTTTGTCGCGCTGCATGTCGCCACCAGCGGCCCCTACGGCTTTCATCGGGACGAACTCGCCACCCTCGATGACGCCCGCCACCTCGACTGGGGATTCGTCGCCTATCCTCCGCTCACCCCCGCCGCCGGACGCCTCGCGCTCGAGCTCTTCGGCATCTCCACGCTCGGAATCCGAACTCTGCCCATTGTCGCTCTCGCCTTGGTGGTCGTCCTTTCCGGGCTGATGGCACGCGAATTCGGCGGCTCCCGCCGCGCTCAAATTTTGTCCGCGCTCAGCGTCGCAGTCATTCCCATCGTCACCATTCAGACCACGGTCCTGCAATACGTTTCCTTCGACTATCTCTGGGGAGTTCTTCTCACCTATCTCCTCCTGCGCCTGCTCAACACCGAAGAGCTGCGCTGGTGGCTCCCCATCGGCGCCGCCATCGGGCTGGGCATGCTGACCAAATACACCATGGCGTTTTTCGTCATCGGTTTAGTGGGCGCTTTGCTGGTGACCGGAGCGTTCGAAAAGAAAATCCGCAGCCAGTTGCTCAGCCCGTGGCTGTGGGCCGGAGCGGCCGTTTCGCTGCTCATGTTCGTGCCGAATCTGATCTGGCAAATGCAGCAACACTTCGTCTCGCTCGACATGCTCCGGCACATTCACGCCCGCGACGTGGGCCAGGGGCGCGCCCGCGGCTTTCTGCCCGAGCAGTTGTATGTTTGCGTAAGCGCATCGCTGTCGCCTCTCGTGTTCATGGGCCTATGGTTCTTCTTCACCGATCGCGGACGCAAATACCGCCTGCTGGGCTGGATGTTCGTTCTAACCTTCCTGTTATTTCTGGTGGCGCAGGGGCGCTCCTACTATCTCGGCCCGCTGTATCCCATTCTGCTGGCCGCGGGCAGCGTGGTGTGGGAACGCTGGATCGCAGCCCGCACCCGCACCTGGGTGCTAGCCATGCAAGGCGTGACCTGGCTCTTGGTGGCATCCAGTGCTTTTCTGTCGTTCGCGCTCTTCACGCCCATCGCGCCCATCAACTCCGCTCTCTGGAACGCCACCGGCCAACTGCAAGACAACTTCAGAGAAGAAATTGGCTGGACCGACTTGGTCGCGACGGTCGCGCGAGTCTACCATTCCATCCCCGCCAGCGAACGCGCGGGAACCGGAATCATCGTGGGAAATTACGGCGAGGCTGGCGCCATCAATCTGCTGGGCCCGCATTACGGCCTTCCGCCCGTCATCAGCGGAACCAACTCGGCCTGGTACCGCAGCTATCCCCAGAACAATCCGCAAACACTGATCGCCATCGGCTTCAAAGACGACTTTCGGCAAGAACACTTCGAGCGCTGCGAGCTGGTCGCCCACAATACGAATCCCTTCGGTGTAATCAACGAGGAGAGCCGCGACCATCCCGACATCTATCTATGCCATCACCTGCTGCAACCCTGGCCCGAATTCTGGCCTCACTTCCAGTGGTTTGGATGAAATTGAGGACGATGTGAAGACAGCCGCCTCAAGCTTGACGGCCGAGACCTGCAAAATTTTGCACTCTCCCTCTCAAAAGAAAGTCTTCGAACCGCACCCGATTGGCACTAGAATGGGCTAGCGCCACACTCCGGACCCCCGCACCACTGCGGCATCCGGCACTCTCCCGGAGGCACTGTGCACGTTCTGGTCACTGCCGATACCCTGTCCGGCTCCTGGACCTACACTCGCGAGCTGGTCACAGGCTTGGTCACGCGCGGCGTCCGGGTCACACTGGTCAGCTTCGGTGAAATCCCACTGCCCGATCAGACCGCGTGGATGGACCTTCTTCACGGCCTTGAATTTCGCCCCACTGCGTTTCGCCTGGAGTGGATGGACGATGCGCCAAACGACCTCGCCGAATCCTCCGAGTATCTCGCCAACCTGGTGCGCGAAGTTCAGCCCGACCTGCTTCACTTTCATCAGTTTTGCCACGGCGACCTCGCGGTCGATGTGCCGCGCGTGATCATGGCACACGGCGATCTCATCAGTTGGACCGAAGCGGTGCACGGTTGCGCGCCGCGCCCCACGCGCTGGCTAAAGTGGTATCGCGATACCATCGTCGGCGGCATTGCTGCCGCGGATGCGGTAGTCGCGCCCTCGGCCTGCATGCTGAACACCCTGATTTCTACTTACGCGCGCCCGCGCCGCGCCGCCATTATTTATCCCGGACGCAACCCCATCTTCTTCAATCCGTACGTCAGCAAAGACGATTCAGTGCTCTCCGTGGGACGCCTGCTCGACGCCGGCAGGCAAGTCTTTCTGCTCACGCAACATGCACATCCGTTTTCGGTATGCATCGTAGGCGCGGAGCAAACCGTTCCGCTGCCGCGCATTCCCATCCGCGCCGATGTGAAAGTTTCGACCGACCAGAGTTGCGTCGCCATCCGCGGCGCGCAGACCGAATCGCAGCTGCGCGCTCTCTACAGCCGGGCCGCCGTCTACGCCGCCACTTCGCGCTATGAGCCGCTGGGCATGGCTCCGCTTGATGCCGCGTTCTCGCGTTGCGCCATCGTCGCCAACGATATTCCGAGCTTTCGCGAAGTCTGGGGTGACGCCGCTCTCTACTTCCGCACCAACGACGCGCGCAGTCTGGCCGACATCCTTCGCCAACTCGATGCCGACCGCGCCCTGCGCCACGCCTATGCCGATCACGCCTACACCCGCGCCCGCGAACGCTTCACTACGAAGCGCATGATCGATGACTACCTCGACCTCTACCGCAGCCTGGTTTCCGCCGATTCTCTTGCCGCGTAGATCCTAAGGTATCTCTCAGCGACTTTAGATTCCGCCGACCCAACAATCATTCGCAACGGCACGCCACTCTGTGGCATCTAGTGGTGCAGGAGAAAACTATGGCTAGGAACAAGAAACGCGAACAAGATGAAACCGGACCGGATTCCGCCGGTCAGTCCGGCGACATTCAGCAAATGTCGGACGACGCTGAGGCGGATTCCGAAAGCGTTGAAGAATTGCTGGAAGAGGGAAACTCCTTCGAGGCTGGAATCGTACGGGGAGTGGAGAACGCTAAGGATGCGGACGTTGCTGAGGTGACCACGCACGAAGTTCCGGAAGACGACGTGCCGGAAGAATATTTGGACGACGATCGCAACTAAAGTTTGATCGCGCCTAACGTCTGATCGCGACCCCAGCACAACTATCTACCGTCAGGAGAAACGCAATGTCACCAAGCATGCACAATCGAGCATTAGAACTTCACAACCTCGCGGCCCACGCGCACGCCGCTGCGGCCGTTGCCCACGGCAAGGGAGACCATCTTACCGCGCATGAACTCAGCACGCAGGCGCATGAACATTCCGTGAACGCCCTCAAGCTCGCCGAAGAGCTCGCCAACGAAGGCAAAAAGTCTAGCAAACCTTAGGCGCGGTAATTTATTGAGTGTAAGAAGCTCTCCGTCAACCTCCTCTACCCGCGTTGCATCCAACGCAATCTACTTTATTCCGAATTGATTTTGTGAGAGAGGGAAAGAATGCCCCAATCTTCTAGCGGAACCATTCCTTTGCGAAAGTTTGGCCGCTCCGACGCCAAGATTTCGGCTCTCGGCTTCGGAGGCCATCACTTGGGCGAAGCTCCCGATGAGAAAACTGCGGTCGAAATCATCCACCAGGCGGTCGATGGCGGAATCACTTTTTTTGACAACTGCTGGGAGTATCGCCGGGGAAAAACCGAAGTATGGATGGGCATCGGTTTGAAAGGCCGCCGCGACAAAGTTTTTCTGATGACCAAAACTTGTCCTCACGGCCGAGATGCCAGCCTCGCGCTGCAGATGCTCGAAGAAAGTTTGCGCCGCCTGCAAACCGATCACCTCGACTTGTGGCAGGTTCACGGGATGGCTTTCGACAACGATGCCGACCTCTTCATTCGCCCGAACGGCGCAGCCGAAGCGCTTGAAAAAGCCAAGAAGGATGGCAAGGTTCGCTTTGTCGGATTCACTGGCCACCACAATCCGAAGGTTCATCTCGCCATGCTGAACACCGGCTTTCCCTTTGACTCCGTGCAAATGCCGCTGAATGCTTTCGACGCAAATTTCCGCAGCTTCGAGCAGCAGGTGCTTCCTGAACTGATCAAGCGCGGCATCGCTCCTCTCGGCATGAAACCGCTCAACGGACACGGCGAAGCCATCAAGAACGGCGCAATTACTGCCGAGGAAGCCCTGCGTTACGCCATGAGCTTGCCCGTCGCGACTACCATCACCGGCATGGACAGCCTCGAAGTGCTTCATCAGAATCTTCAGATTGCGCAGAACTTTACTCCGATGTCCGAAGCGGAGATGAGCGCACTGCGTGACCGCTGCAAACCGGATGCCGCCGACGGCCGCTTCGAACTTTATAAGTTGTCGCTCAAGTTCGATAATCCCGAAGCGCGCCTCGCGCATGGCTTTCCGCTCGATACGCAGCAATTCGAGGTCAAGGACATGTTTGGAGTCGAGATGAATACCGGTCATCCGTGGCCGGAAAAGAAGTTCCAGTAGGAACCATTTCGCGGAAAGACGATTCTAGGAGAGAACGATTTTAGGAGAAGACGATGAGCGCGAAGGTAGAGTGGAATCGTCGCAGTTTTATCAAAGGTGCAGCCCTCGCGGGCGCGATACCGCTCATCGCTGGAGGAAGCATGGCGCAACAGAATCAGGATAAGAATCAACGGGAACAAGTTCCCTCTGGCCAGGTGCCGAAGAAACCGCTGGGCCGAACCGGCGTGCAGGTTTCCGCGATGGGAATCGGCGGCTATCATCTCGGCTCGGCTGAAACCGATCAGGCCGCCAATGAGATCGTGGCCAAAGCGCTCGATCACGGCGTGGATTTTTTTGACAACGCTTGGGAATACCATGACGGCCTCAGTGAAGAGCGTCTCGGAAAGGCTCTAAGAGGCAAGCGTCAGCAAGCCTTCGTGATGACCAAAGTCTGCACCCATGGCCGCGACAAAAAAATCGCCATGAGAATGCTGGAGGAATCGCTGCGCCGCCTGCAAACCGATCACCTCGATCTCTGGCAGATTCACGAAGTGGTTTACGACAACGATCCCGATCTAATCTTCGCGCCGAACGGCGCAGCCGAAGCGCTTCTCGCTGCCAAACAGCAAGGTAAAGTTCGCTTCATCGGTTTCACCGGACACAAAGATCCCGAGATTCATCTGAAAATGTTGTCCCATGATTTTCCCTTCGACACGATCCAGATGCCGCTGAACTGTTGCGACGCAACCTTCCGCAGCTTCGAAACGCGCGTGCTGCCGGAAGCCAATCGGCGCGGCATCGCCGCTCTGGGGATGAAAAGCCTGGGAGGCAGCGGGGAACTCGTCCGCCACGGCGCCGTAACACCGGAGCAGGGACTTCGCTATGCCATGAGCCTTCCCGTCGCCACCACCATCAGCGGAATCGATACTATGCAAGTGCTGGATCAAAATCTTAAGATCGCGGTAAATTTTCAACCTCTTGCCGCCGCAGAGATGCAAGCTTTGCGCGACCAATGCCGCGTCGTGGCCGCCGATGGCCGCCTTGAACTGTTCAAGATGACCACCAAGTACGACGGGAAGGTTGGGCGCGAACAGCATCATTTTCCCACCACGCAAGAGTTGCCACTGTAGCCGCACCTTAGCGCCCGGCAAAGTGGAAGAGCGGCGCTTCAGCGCCGCGTAAGCCTCACTCCTTCGGGGCTTTCAGCCCCCGTGTTCGCCCTAGCCCCAATCGACAAGTTTATTCTTGACATCCTGTACTGTGTAACATACAGTATGTGGCATACACTATATGTCGCCTAGCACAAGTTCCGATACGCGTAACGACGATCGCTTCGAGAACCTCCGCCAGGAACTTCGCCGCGGCAGCCTTCCCCTCGCCGTTCTGGCGGCATTGCGCACCGAGCACTACGGCTACACGCTGCGCAAGACCCTCGCTAGTCACGGCATGGCCATAGACGAAGGCACGCTCTACCCGCTGCTTCGCCGTCTTGAGACTCAGGGCCTGCTGGTAAGCCAGTGGCGCGAAGAGGACAAGCGTAACAAGCGCTTCTACCGTCTCTCACCGGATGGCAAGTTGATTCTCAAACAGTTGTCAATCGAGTGGAAGAGCATTCACGCATCGCTGGAAGACATTTTTTAATAGCAGTCTCAAGGAGCACGTCATGGCACTCGTTGATCGTTACCTGCAAGCCGTTAAGTTCTGGCTGCCGCGCAATCAAAAAGACGACATCATCGCGGAACTATCAGAAGATCTTCGCTCGCAGATCGAAGAAAAGGAAACCGAACTCGGCCATCCACTCACCGACGCGGAGATCGAGCCCATCCTTAAAAGCTGCGGTTCTCCTATGGCCGTCGCCGGACGCTTCCTGCCGCAGCAATCGTTAATCGGTCCGGCACTGTTTCCCATCTACCGCGTCATCATCCGGTCGCTGATCCTTTATTTCTTGCTGCCGTGGCTGTTGCTGTGGATGGGCATCGCCATCTTCTCTCCCGACTATCGCGCAGACCATCCCGGCATGGCGCTCTTTGCAACGCTTGAGCCCTGGTGGCTCGCCTGCACTTGGTCGCTGTTTATCAACACCCTGATCTTCGCCCTTCTGGATCGCTCTCAGTCATATTCGCAACGGATCAACGATTGGAACCCGCGTGCGCTTCCTCCGGTGCGCGATCCCAACCGCGTCTCCCGCGGCTCGACCATATTCGAGTTGACTATCGTTGTCGCAACCCTTGCCGTGTGGGTGCAGCTTGACGTCTTTCATCGCGTCTTCCACTTTTTCGGATTGACCGTCACGCTCTCCTACCGCTGGCCGGAATTTTTCTGGGGATTAGTAGCGCTCAGCCTGGCTGGCATCGTCGTCTCCGGCCTGAATCTCGCGAAGGCGCGCTGGACGCGCCTGAGCGCCAGCCTGCGTCTCGCGCTCGACTGTGGCTCCTCGGGATTGAGTTACTGGCTGTTCCGAGCCAACCTGCTGCAATCGCTGAGCGGGAATGACATCCCTTCCACCGAAGCCGCAAGGTTCGTTAGCTTTCTCAACCAGTGGATGGCAAGGTCAGCTATCTGGGTGCTGGTAGTTGGAGCGATAATTGTTTTCTTCGACATTCGCCGCCTCCGCCGCGTCGACCCAGGAGTTTGATCGCTCACGCAACTTCGTCCAGCGTGCTCGTAGCTGTCCACCCGACTCCGTCCTTTTTACGGGATCGACCTATCTCAGATCACCGAGTGAGCAGAATTGAACAGTCGCACTACGCGGCACCGTTCTACGATCTGCTCGAGGAACATTCATGCCAACCGCCGAACTCGAACATGCGATCTCGCCCGCGACTCCCACACCCGATGGCACCATGAAGGCTCTGGTCTATCACGGTCCAGGCAAGTACGGCTGGGAGAATAAGCCGCGCCCGACCATCCAGCACCCATCCGATGTCATCGTGCGGGTCACCACGTCTACGATCTGCGGAACCGATCTCCACATTCTCAAAGGCGATCTCCCCGCCGTGACCGATGGCCGTATTCTTGGCCACGAAGCAATCGGTGTCATCGAGCAGATCGGCGCCGCAGTCTCGGAGTTTCACGTCGGCGACAAGGTCATCGTTTCCTGCGTCACCGCCGGCCTCAAGTGCGACTTCTGCAAACGAGGCATGTATTCCCATTGCCGCCACGGGGGCTGGATTCTCGGCTGTACCCTGGATGGAACTCAGGCCGAATACGTTCGCATCCCTGAAGCCGACGGCAGTCTCTACCACTTCCCGGCCGGCGACGATGAAGAAGCCATGGTCATGCTCAGCGACATTCTGCCCACAGGCTTTGAGTGCGGCGTTCTGAACGGACAGGTCAAGCCCGGAGACACCGTCGCGATCATCGGCGCCGGCCCGGTGGGCCTCGCCGTTTTGCTGACCGCGCAATTCTATTCGCCCGCGGCAATTTTCATGATCGACCTCGATGACAAGCGTCTCGCGGTCGCGAAGAAGTTTGGCGCAACCACATTGATCAACAGCTCCGATGGCCATGCCGCTCATCAGGTGATGGAACTCACTGAAGGCGCCGGCGTCGACGTGGCCATTGAAGCTGTCGGCCTTCCCGCTACCTTTGCCATCTGCCAGGAGATCGTCGCGGCCGGCGGCCGCATCGCCAATGTCGGAGTCCACGGCAAGCCAGTCGAGCTGCACATGGAAAAACTCTGGGATCGCAACATTGCGATCACCACGCGTCTCGTGGATACCGTTACGACGCCGATGCTTCTGAAGGTCGTGCGATCCGGTAAGCTGCAGCCCGCCAAGCTCGTGACTCACCGTTTTGCCATGAACGACATCATGAAGGCGTATGACACCTTTGGCAACGCGGCACGAGAGAGCGCGCTCAAGGTGGTGCTCACGAACGGCGAGCCTCGGGGCTGAGAAGTCTTTGTGCGGTCTCGGTTCGAAGTTTCAAAGTGGGAATTGCAGCGCAGACTTTTGGGCTCGTCCTTGCGTTCTGCACTTGAGGCGATGACGCGGAAGCCGAAAGATGAGATACAGGCCGATAAGTCAAATGATTCTCTTACACAGATTCATGACAAGCCCCGGCATCAAGGGAGGACGTGCTAATGCGAATGCCAGCAAGTTTCAGGGCCTCTCGAGTTCTTCTGTTCTCGACATTCTTTCTTCTCGTCGTCGCCGATGCCTCCGGGCAGGCGAGCCAGCCCGCTCCCGCCAAGAACGCTCAGTCCGCCAGCGCGCCCCCGGCTGCTGCAGCGTCGGCTGAGGATTCCAAATACGTGGGCGCGGACACCTGCAAAACCTGTCACGAGGAGATCTACAACGCCTGGCAGAAAACGCCGCACTGGAAGACCACACTGAATAAGGAGGCCTCGCACCAAGGTTGCGAGGGCTGCCATGGTCCCGGTGCGGAGCATGTGGCGGGCGGCGGCGACACCAGCAAGATATTCAATCCTGCGAAGCACTCGGCCAAAGAGGTTGACGCCAAGTGCCTGACCTGTCACGCGGGAACGCACCCGAACTTTGACCGCTCGCCCCACGCCAGGGCGAAGGTCAGCTGTATTAGCTGCCACAGCGTTCATCAGAGCAAGGAAGAAGATAATCTGCTGAAGGTTTCGCAGCCTACTCTCTGCTTCCAGTGCCACTCCGACACCAAGCCGGCGTTCAACATGCCGTTCCACCACAAGGTGAACGAAGGCTTGATCACGTGCAGCGATTGCCACGACGTGCACGGCACCTTCGGAGCCAACAACCTGAAGTCCACGGCCGACCAGAACGCGATCTGCACCAAGTGCCACACCGAGACGCGCGGGCCGTTCGTCTATGAACACGTCGCGGTCAAGGCCGAAGGGTGTGTGGGATGCCACACTCCGCACGGTTCCCAGAATCCCCGCCTGCTGAGCATGCCGGCCATCGCCCCGCTCTGCAACCAGTGCCACAGCGGCGTAGCTAACAACACGGTTCACGGAATGGGCGCGGGATCGTCGGAAACCATAACTTGTACGAACTGCCACACCTATATTCATGGCTCGAACATGAATGCGGCGTTCCTCAGGTAGGGTCATGGATTGCGCCTGGAAAATTGCGGAGGCGCGGGCCGCGTTCCGATTGCGCGTAGGGATTCAAGGTCTCGACGAGCAATGTTTTCGAGTGAGGCTTTCAATATGATGAACCCAGGATGGATTTCCCGGCGGTTGAATGAAAAGCATTCTCTTCCGGCAGCCCGATGCATCGTCGGGGGCATGGCCGCAGCCATTTTGGGCTTGACGGCGGGCACCGCCGTCGCGCAGGCTCCAATATTTGTGTCTCACCAGGCCGCTCCGGAGGGCTACACGCTTCATGAGTCTATCGATCTGGGCGGACATGTAGCCAATATCGACGGCAGCGACGCCATGTACGACACTCTAGTTAACGAGCACTCCGGTCCGCGCATACTCGGCGAGACCTATGAACTGCACGCGCTGCCGGGCACGAAGAATACCCTGGTCGATCGCTTGAAAGCCTTTGCCAGCGGGCTCGGCGGCGATCCGAACGACATTGCTAAGCTGGACTTTTCCAAGGGCAAGCTCTACGACTTCTCCGGCTTGTTCCGCCGTGACCAACAGTACTTCGACTACAACCTGCTGGGCAATCCGAACCTTCCGCCCGGCCAGTCGATTCCCATCGGTCCCGCCGCAACGCCGACGGGCTCCTACGCGTGGCCGCAAGTGACGGAGTCGCCGTTTATGAACAACTCGGTGCGCCGCATGACGGACACCAAACTTACACTGCTTCCGCTGTCGAAGGTCACCTTCCGCATCGGCTACTCGCAGAACGTCTTCCAGGGTCCGAGCCTGACGCCCAGCGGTTATCAGGTTGCCGGCGCCTACGACCTGCTGCTCCAGGAGTACCAGCGCAACAGCACGGATGACTGGACGGAATCGGTCGAGTGGAAGCCCGTATCGCGGACCCGGTTGACCTACGAAGAGCAGGTCACTCACTACAAAGGCGATTCCTATTTCAATATGGCGTCCCAGTATTTCAACCTGCAGGAAGCGGACGGATCCAGGGTCGCAGTGCTCCAGAACTACGACAATCCGATCAACAAGCCGGTCGGCATCACCTGCAACACCGCCGTTGGAGCCGCCTCAATTTACCCGGCGCAGACTCCGAACGGTCTACCCATCGTCGATCCGACGTGTAATGTGATTACCAGCTATTCGCGTTACCAGCCAACCCGCGAAATCTTCCCGACCGAAATCTTCCGGTTCCAGAGCTCCAGCATCAAGAACGTTACGATGAACGGCAACGTTCGCTACACCAATGCGAACACGAGCCTGCCGAACTACTACGACGACTTCCAAGGTCTGGCGGGAGCGAGCCGCGAAACCACGTATGCCGGCAACGCCCGCGCCGAGCGGCAAGCGATCGCCGCCGACTACGGCGTCACCTGGCAGGTGCTGAAAAAGCTCAGCATCTCCGAGCAGATCGATTACTCGAATGTGCACCAGCCGGGAGTTGCCGACATTACGAGTCTAACCAGCGTGACTTCGACTTCCGTACCCCCGACCATCAATAGCACGGCGTTAACCACAACGGTGATCAACACTCCGACCACGCCGGCCACAGGCACGTTTGAAGGCAGTCCGGCCGTCGCTACGCCGCTGTTTGATTTCTTCGGCCAGAAGTTCATCACGAACAACCTCACAGCGGCGTACGACCTTACGGATCGCGCCACGTTCACGCTCACCTATCACTACCAGGGGCACACCATCGGCGAAGGTGCCGCGAACACCACGGGATACCTGTCCGGTAGCTCCAACTTCAAAATCGACGAGAACGGCGGTATCTTCGGCGTCAATTTGCAACCGGCGAACAACTGGCACATCAACGGTTCGGTCGAGCTTCTGCACGCCGACAATGCCCTCACTCCGGTCGCACCCCGCGACCTGCAGCATTACAGAATTCGCACCACTTACCGGCCGCAGACCTGGGCGACGCTCTCCGCCGCCTACAATGACCTCGAGCGCCACAACAATATGAACAATACGGGCACAGCGTCCGTGGATGGCCCGCTTCAGCATGTCGACCATAGCCGGATCTTGAGTTTGAATGCCGACTTGATGCCGAACGAGCACTACGGGTTCGACATCGGCTATGCCTACAGCGACGTGTACACGGCGACCCACATCTGCTTCCTGGGCACGGCCTCAAGCCCCACCATACCGGGCGCCGCGACGCCCACAGGCATAGCCTGCCCGTCTCCGGCTCCCCGCGTGCCGGGGAGTCCTTATACTTTTGGTCCGGCGAAGGACTTCATGAACGCTCCAACACAGTACGCGTCCGTGGCCTTGGCTCTTTCGCCGATCGACAAGTTCCACGCCAATATCGGCTACCGAATAAGCTCGGTCAACGGCAGCCGCTTTTTCAACGATCCGCGCGATGTGAACGGATCGCTGGTCTCTACCTACCTGTCGCCTTTTGTGAATCTCTCCTATGCAATGCGAAAGAATCTGATCTGGAAGGGCGAGTATAACTACTTCGGCTACGGCGAGGGTGGTCCTTCGGGAGCACAGTATTGCAATCCCTCCAGCACGCTCCCGACGCTGGCTGCGCCGGCTCCGGTCGTGCCCTGCAGCACGCTGCCCAATACTGCGATGAGCGGTCCGGCCTACGGGTTCACCGCCCCTCGGAACTTCCACGCAAACAACCTGACCGCTGGAGTGCATTACGAATTCTAAAAACATCCGTTAGCCTTCAGCTTTTCGTGTGGGGGTGCGCAGTTGCTGGCTTCCAGTTCGGTTACAACGATTACTCCTTCACCCGCATCAGTACGCGGCAGGTGCAAAGCTACAAGGTCCACGTCGGATACAACCAGCGCGAACGATGCACGCGACATGCAACCCCGCCGAATGATATCTTTTTAGCCTTACTAGAAACCCGCAAGGTTGGAGGAACCAAACTCATGGCTCAGGTAAAAATCACAGTCCGTCCGAATGGCCCTTTCCGTGTCGAGGCTCCCGAAGGCTCGATTGAACTCGTCGACGTCAACGGAACTCAGTACGACCTCACCGGCAAGCCCGCGTTCTCACTCTGCCGCTGCGGCGGTTCGGTGAACAAACCGTTTTGCGATGGCACGCACAGCCGCATAGGATTCCAGGGCGCAGAACTGGCGGTCAAGAAGGCAGACGGCTAGCCAGCGGTCCTCTCAGATTGGCGCTCATCAATCTGTTGCCTTTTTCTTCAGCTCCGCCGCTTTGCTTCTTGCATCTTCTGCCTGTTGCGTCATTCCTTTAGCCTGATAGGCATCGGCGAGCGCATTTTCTAATTCGAAGTCGTCGCCGCTTTCCCGTTCTTTCAGGAAGGCGGCGATGGCGTCATCGTACTGCTTCAGTTGTGCCAGCGAAACCCCCAGCCTGTAGTGGACGTCACTAGCCTGCGGAGCGAGTCTAAGCGCGGTTTTATATTCTTCGATTGCGGCCGGATGATTTTGCTCGTCCGCCAGAGCCATCCCCAAGCCCACATGGGCTTGGGCGTTATTCGGCTCCTGCTTCAGTAGTTCGGTAAACTCCTGCTGCGCCTCTTTGGACTTTTCCTGGCTAAGGTAGGCCGCGCCCAGGTTCATGCGGGCTGAAGAATTCTGCGGCTGCATTTGCAACACGCGCTTCAGTTCATCTTCACCCTGATCAAGTTCTCCTTTGGCGAAATAGGCACGGGCCAGAGCAGAATGCGCTTGGATATCCGAGGGACGCTCCCGGATTGTTTCCTTCAGCGCGGCGATCATCTGATCCATGTTTCTTTCTGAAATGCCGGCTCGTCCAAAGTGTGAGGAAAAGCCCCGCCAGCGCTGCACTCCCAAAGCGCTGCCTAGCAAAGCGAGAGCCACAACAAAAAATATTGCCGCGCGCCGCAGCGGTTTATCGTGCGCTGGGGCGAGGCGCGCGATCATTGCCCCGATGATCAAGCCAACGATCAATCCGCCGATGTGGCAGGCGTTGTCGATGCCCCCAACCACCTGCCCAAAGAAAAGGTTGAAGCCGGCAAAGAATAGGAGACTTCTCAACGTACCGCTCAGCGCGGCCTTTGGCACAGAAAACTCGCCAAGATAGAACGATGCGATGAGCGCGCCAGCAAGCCCGAAAATCGCGCCGGATGCGCCCACGCTAAAAACGTGAGGGTTCCAACCCACGCTTGCGATGCCCGCCCCAATGCCTGTAGTTAGGTAGATCGCTGCGAAAGTCCACCGTCCATAGAGCGATTCGCAAAGCGCGCCCAGGTTCCACAGGCACCACATGTTGAAGGCGATGTGCATGAGGCCGCCGTGCAGGAACATGTAGCTCAGCAGCCGCCACCATTGTCCGGAAAGCGTGTACGGGCCCACATTGGCGCCCCATAAAAGAACATCGCCGGGAAAGTCCATCACGGTTGAAGACGCGTACGCCGTTGCCAGAAACACCGCGAGGTTGGCGCCGAAAAGAATCTGAGTGAGGCTGATTGCGGATTCGCCACGCCGCACCCACGGCGTGCGCATGACCGGTTGCGGAGCGTCGTCAACGATTTCGCCGCGCTGGTACTTCTCGTGCTGCACACACCACTGGCAGATCTTCTTGCCGAAGGTCAAACCCGGAAGCTGCCGGCCGCATCGAACACAATTTGCCATGGATTACTACAAAGATATCAGCAGTTTGGGCCGCGCGGCGAGAGCGGTCGCGTCCGATCGATCAGTGAATCGTCTTCGTCTTCCGTGACATGTAATCCATCAACAGATACTGCCCCAGAGTGTAGGGCGTAGTGAAGTAAGCCTTGCCGCGGCACATCTCCGTCACCTTCTGAACGAACTGCACTAATCCATAATCAGACGCTAGCATGAACGTGTTGATGAGCACGCCAGCGCGCTTGCATTTCGAAACCTCTTCGAGAGTCTGGCTGACGACCAGAGGATCGAGGCCAAAGGCATTTTTATAAATGCGGCCATCTTCAAGAGTGAGCGCCGAAGGTTTGCCGTCGGTGATCATGACGATCTGCTTCATGTCTTTTCGTTGCCGCTGCAAAATTCTCTGCGCAAGCCGCAGGCCTTCGCGCGTGTTCGTGTAATAAGGTCCAACTTTGACGCGCGCCAGTTGCGAAAGCGGCACCTCTTCGGCAGAGTCATGAAACAGCACAAGCGAAAGCGAGTCGCCGGGATACTGCGTGCGAATCAAATGCGACAGCGCCATCGCGACTTTCTTCGCGGGAGTAAAGCGGTCTTCGCCATAAAGAATCATCGAGTGCGAGCAATCGAGCATGAGCACCGTCGCGCACGAAGATTGATACTCGCACTGGTGAACTTGCAGGTCTCTGTATTCGATGTTGAGCGGCAGCTCGAGGCCCTCGCGCTGAATCGCGCTCGACAGCGTGGCCGTAATATCGAGGTTGAGCGTGTCGCCGAACTCGTAGGTGCGCGATGCGCCGCTCGCTTCGATGCCGGTCGCAAGGTCGCGAGTATCGTGGCGCCCAAAACTAGATTTACCCAGTGACCCGAGCAGATTGCGCAGAGATTTGAAGCCGAGGAAGTCGAGGCTCTTGTCGGTGATCTCGAATTTCGCGTTCTGCTGATTTTCTCCAACCTGGCCGCCAACGCCGGATGGACGCGATGGATCAGGCGGTTGGTCAATTGAAATATAGTCTTCCTGCTGCATCCTTTCGATCAGCTTTTCGATAAGCTCGTCGAGTTCGCCGTCGGCCGCCATCTGATCGAGTCGTTCGCGCATATCTTCATCGAACTGTTTGCCTTCCATCAAGGCCTGCTCGATCGCGCGCCGCAAGTCATCGAGAGTCTGCTCGCCTTCAGGCATCTCGTACCACATGTCGCTCTGAAAGCCGCTCTGCAGCAAATAGTCGGAGAGCGCGCTGAGCAAGTCCTCCATGCTCATCTCGCCCGCAGGGTCGGGAACGTATTTGCTGTAGCGGATGCGTTTCATAAAAGCAGGGTTTAGGGATCAGGGGCTAGGGGTTAGAATTCAGAGGCTAGCGTCGAACCCTAGTCCCTAATCCCTGCCCCCTGCCTCTAGTTAAACTGCCTTCTCTGTCGATACGGTGGTTCTTCTTTGTCGAAACTTTTCTCGCGCTGCGGTTCCGGCTTCTTCTCTCCGGCTTTGAAGACTCGCTCCTCATTGCGCCCGATGCGCTTGTGCGCGTGCAGGCCTTCAAGAATAAATTCCGCCGCAGAGACTTGCTGCTCAGCACTTTCTTTCTGCGAAACGCCGAGCGGACCCAGCTTATCGATCAGTCCCTGAATCTTTTTCAAGTTCTCAAGTGCCTCAACCGCCGAAATTGAATCCGAAAGCTGAATCTCGCCGCCCAGGTCGAACCACTGCACGATCTGCTGCACGTTGGCGCCGGTGAAATATTCGTCGTACGTTTTCGCAATCGCGGAGCGGATTAGTTCGCGCCCCACAAAATCCGCGCCTTTCATTTCGCCTTCGTATTCCAGTTCGAGTTTTCCGGTGATGGCCGGAAGCGCAGCGTAAACGTCGCTGACGCGGGGCACCACGAGCCGCTCGTCGTTGCGCAAGGCGCGCCGCTCAGCGTTCGAGATCACATTCTCCATCGCAGAAATAGGCAGCCGCTGGCTGACGCCCGAGCGCTTGTCAATTTTCTTGTCGTCGCGCGCGGCGAATGCGATGCGCTCGATCACTTCCTGAATGTAAGCAGGCAGGTGCATCGAGTGCCCATTGCGACTCGTCCACGCTTCCTGCGCGGTGATGGCAATCCCCTCATCAACCGTTGCCGGATAATGCGTGCGAATCTCCGATCCAATGCGGTCTTTGAGCGGAGTGATAATTTTTCCGCGCGCCGTGTAGTCCTCGGGATTCGCGCTGAAGACGATGGCAACATCAAGCGGCAGGCGAATGGGATATCCCTTAATCTGCACATCGCCTTCCTGCATGATGTTGAAGAGGCCAACCTGAATTTTTCCGGCGAGGTCTGGCAATTCATTGATGGCGAAGATGCCGCGATTGGCGCGGGGCAGCAAGCCATAGTGAACGGTGAACTCACTCGAAAGTTCGTGGCCGCCGCGCGCCGCTTTGATCGGGTCGATGTCGCCGATCAAGTCGGCAATGGTCACATCGGGTGTGGCAAGTTTTTCCACGTAGCGGTCGTCGGGCGTGAGATAAGCAATCGGCGTGGCGTCTCCCAGTCGCGCGACTTCCTCGCGGCAACGGCGGCAAATCGGCGCGTACGGGTTGTCGCGAATTTCACAGCCGGCAAGATAGGGCATCTGAGGATCAAGCAGCGTCGTCAAGGCGCGCAGGATGCGGCTTTTGGCCTGGCCGCGCAGTCCGAGCAGAATGAAATTGTGCCGCGAGAGAACGGCGTTCACGATCTGCGGTACAACCGTATCGTCATAGCCCACGATTCCGGGAAAGATGCCGGAGTCGTCATGCCGGCGCAGGCGGGCGATCAGGTTGTCGCGGAGTTCGTCTTTCACGCGGCGAGTGCGCAAACGTTCTTCGGAAAAATCACTGCGCCGCAATTCGCCCAGCGTGCGAGGAACAGACATGAAGGAACCCCCGAATACTTTTCTGGATTATACGCGGGTAAGCGGGCTTCGGGCGTCGGCTATCGGGCTTCGGGTGTCCGATACCGCGCCTCGGTAAAATGCGAGGCTCTCGCTTCTGGATTCGCTGAAGCCCGAAAGCCGAAGCCCGGAAGCCCGAAGCCGGAAGCCCGAAGCCCGCACTTAATGCACATGCCCGTTGCCGCCAGCCTTTTCGCGGGCAGAAGCGGCGCGGCGAAGGTTGGGAATCAGGGTCTCGAGATAAGAGGTCAGCAGAAGAATTCGTTCTGCTTCCGAGCGAAGCGCGAGAAGTTTCTGCTTGAAATCCAGATCTAGCGGCAGCGATCCAGCGAGATAGAAAGAGAGCATCGCAGGGTCGGCGCCGGAGAGATCCTGTTGCGCACCGGCGATAGCCAACAATTCAGAATGCAATGCAACTGCACGAGCAGAATCTGCCTGCGAGAGACTGCCGGGTTCGTCCGCGATCATGAGAACCTCGGCCTGCAGAAAAGATCGCTCCTGATTGACGCGCACCACTTCGAAACGCTTCCGCCCTTCAGCGACCAGGTCGAGGCGGCCATCGGGATACTCCTTCACGACCGTAATGATTTCGGCGGTGCATCCCACGTCGGCCAGGCCCTGCTCGATCGCGCGCACCACACCAAAGGTGCGGTGCTCGGCGAGGCATTCGCGAATCATTTCTTTATAGCGCGGTTCGAAGATGTGCAGGGGCAACGGAGTGCCGGGGAACAGGACGACTTCGAGCGGGAACAGGGGTAAAAGGGCGTCCAAGTGATCTCCGATGACGAGTGCGCGGATGCTCGCGAACCATCGGCGCGAAAAGTAATTCGCGAAAACGATCCGCGAAAAATGACCCGCAAAAATGACCGCGCCGTCCTGATTGTACCTTAGCGCTTGACTTCACAAGTTGCATAGGAATAAAAGCGCGCTATGGACCTTGCAGGGGAAATTGTGGTGGTGACGGGCGCCTCCATGGGAATTGGGGAAGCGATCGCTAAGATTTTTGCCGATCAGGGCGCGAGCGTGGTGATGCTGTCGCGCGATGCCGCCCGCGTGGAAGGGGCCCGCGGCCGTGTGGGGCATGCCGAGCGAACCTTGGCGCTGGCCTGCGACGTCAGGCATCGCGAGGATATTGACCGCGCGATCGGCTTGACGCTGCATCATTTCCAGAGAAATCGACGTCTGGATAAACAACGCCGGACATGGACTGCTCGATTCAGTGGCTCAAATGGATATGGCCGCGTGTCGCGAAATGTTCGACACGAATTTGTTTGGCGCCGTAGCGGCGATGCAGGCTGTGATTCCAGTGATGCGCCAGCAGAGTGGAGGGCAGCAAGGCCCAGGTCGTCAGGGCGGCGCGCAGGAGAGCGGGGGGCAGAAGAGCATAGGAACGATCATCAATATTTCGAGCGTCGCGGGGCATATTCCGGTGCCGTTTCACGCGGCGTACAGCGCAACCAAGTGTGCGCTGAATGCCATGGGCAAGGCAGCGAGTGTTGAGTTGAAGAAAGATGGAATTCACATTCTCACGGTCTGTCCGGGCCGCGTGCATACGCCGTTTAGCGAGAATGCTGTGCAGGGCCATGAAGTGAAGCGCGTGGGATCAACGCGGGGCATCAGCGCTGAGCGCGTGGCGCGGGCGACGCTGCAGGGATATTTGAAGCAGAAGAGGGAGGTGATTGTGCCTTGGACGATGCATGTGCCGGTAAAGATCTATCAGCTTTTTCCGGGACTGGTGGAGTGGGCAATGGGGAGAATGGCAGGGTGATGCGATGACTGACTATGAGACTTTCCGAGAGAAGCTGCTCTCTCAGCGGTATCGTGCCTGCGAAATTCCTTCGCGCGATGAGCCAGGCGTTTACGCGCTGTTTCTAACAAGCCAGACGGCGCTTCCCGGCCTCGCCGTCGAGTCGGACGTCTTGTACATTGGAATGACAGAGTCAAGCCTTAAGGTCCGGAATCACTTCAACCATTCGCAAAGCGGATTTTCTTCGCCTCGTCGGACTCTTGGTGCCTTGTTGAAGGAGCAGTTGAATCTAACTGCCCTGCCGCGTTCTCCCGGACCATCGGCTAGCAACGTGAAGAACTACCGCTTTTCGGACGAGGGCGAAAAACGGCTCACCAGATGGATGGACAGCTACTTGACCTACGGGTTATGTCCCGTCAACGCCGATGTCCGCGGGATTGAGGGCCGCCTCATTAGGGAACTTCGGCCGCCCCTCAATCTTACGAAATGGCGCAACCCCCAGGCCAGTCGATTGAAGGCGCTACGCAAGGCGTCTTCCGACGAGGCTTCGTACTCAAGGAACCGGAAAGGCGCATCTGGATTTCCCGCCAGCAAACAGAGCGACGACTGAAAATGGCCGCCGACCTTTCATCTACCCCAGTTCCGCCAGCATGGCTTCCATCTCACCCTGTGCATGCAAATTTCCAGTGCGGCGCGCTGAAGCGATTCCGTCGGTGAGCATAGTCTTGGCCTCTGCGATGCGGTCGGCCCGCGCCAGTGTCTGCGCCGCCATAAAGTAACCGGGAGTGTAGTCAGGACTGGCTTTGAGAAGGATGGAGAATTCAGCAAGCGATCGGTCAAAGTCACCTTGCTTTGAATACTCCATCGCCAGCCCGTAGCGTGCAAAAGTGTCGTTCGGATTCTGGGTGAGGACGTCGTTTAACGCGGCAATGCGATCCATGGTCAGTTCTCGCTTCTCAGTTTAGATGAGATTACTACAAAGCATTGCTCCGCTTGTAAATCGTTGTGGCTGTCCTGTGTTGGCTTGCACTGCGGAGATGAGTAGAATGAGCAGTCCTTAACATTTCATCTTTCATGGAGTGGCCGCCGATGGCGTGTCCGTTTTTCCTGCCGATAGAGAAGTTAGAGAACGGCACTTGGCTGCACGCGGCGCGGCTTCCATTGGGATGCGGATGGAGCGGCCACTGCACCGCGCCGGGGCATGAAGGTGAAAGCCCTTCGCAGAATGAATTACGGGATTTCTGCAACCTTGGCTATGCGCACGATTGCGCGCGCTTACCGCAAGAGCGAGCGTGGGATTCAATCCGCTTTGCCGCTCGAACCGTGTGCGGCGAAAACGCGACCTCCGGACGTATTCACGTTCGCTACGTATGCGAGCGCGGTCATCGTCCAGCGGAGCATGGGATGTTGGAGTTTGATCCAGTCGCGTCTCAGTGGAGAGAACTCCATCGCGACGGCCGAGTGCAGCGCATGGCCGAATGTTTTCTCGAGTCCTACGTCGAAAAGAGGAAAAGACGGGAAGTGACGCAGGCCGCAAGTTAGATCGACTGCCGCTGGCAACTGAAAGAGGAAAGACGAGTATGAACGAAGAGATGTTGGTGCCCCGGCCGGTGAGAGATTCGCAGTCGGAGATGGCCGAGATTGTTTTGCCCAACGATGCCAATCCGCTCGGCGCGCTGCTCGGCGGCCGCTTGATGCACTGGATCGATCTCGCGGGCGCAATGGCCGTTCACCGGCATGCGCGCAGTTATGCTGTCACCGCTTCGGTGGATCACATTGATTTTCTGGTTCCGGTGCGCGTAGGCGATCTGATAATTCTGAAATCGTCGGTGAACCGGGTCTTCCATACGTCGGCGGAAGTCGGCGTAAAGGTTTTCGTGGAGAACTATATCGCCGACACCGCGCAGCACGTGGCATCGGCCTATCTCACATTTGTGGCGGTTGATCGCGAGGGCCGGCGCTTGAAGATCGCTCCCGTAATTCCCGAGACTGAAGAAGAGCAGCAGCGTTACGACGACGCAGGGCGCCGTCGCGAGAACCGCCGGTCTGAACTGCGCCGCAAGCCGAGGCGGTAAATTCGCAGCACTGTGACGGGCGTCACATCTGAGGTTTGGCGAAAAAGATAGCCTACTCCGTGCCCTTGAGGAATCTTCATGGATAGTGCGCTTCTGGTTCATCGCATCCACTTCGCATTCACCGTCACCTTCCACTATCTGTTTCCACAACTCACCATGGGTTTGGCGCCGCTGATCGTGGTGCTCAAAACGCTCGCCCTGCGCCGTAACGATGAGACCTACAATCAAGCTGCGCGATTCTGGGTCCGGATTTTCGGCATCAACTTTGTGCTGGGCGTAGTAACCGGAATTCCCATGGAATTTCAGTTCGGCACGAACTGGTCGCACTTCTCGCGCTTCGCCGGTGGCGTGATCGGGCAGACACTCGCCATGGAAGGCATGTTCGCATTCTTCCTGGAATCGGCGTTCTTAGGCCTGTTCCTCTATGGGGAGAAACGCCTCAGTGCCCGCGCGCACTGGTGGTCGGCAGTCGCCGTTTTTCTTGGCTCGTGGCTCTCGGGTTTCTTCATCATCGCGACCGATGCGTGGATGCAACATCCCGTGGGTTACGCCAACACTGCGGATGGATCGGTACAACTCTCCAGCTTCTGGGAACTCGTTCTCAACCCGTGGGCATGGTGGCAGTACGCGCATAACATGAGCGGAGCTGTGATCACCGGCGCGTTCGTGATGGCGTCGGTGGGCGCGTTTTACCTGCTGTGGGGGAAATTTCAGAAGCACGCAAGAATTTTCGTGCGCGTCGGCGTGATCGCCGGATTGATCTTCAGCGTCTTGCAATTATTTCCGACCGGCGACGGTCAGGGCCGCATGATTGCCGAGAATCAACCGGTAACACTCGCAGCCATGGAAGCCCTGTTTGTGACCCAGCCCGGCGCGCCGCTGGTAATCCTCGGCCAGCCGAACCTCGATGAACGCAAGATCGATAATCCAATTGAGGTCCCAGAAGCACTTAGCTTTCTAACTTATCGCGCGTGGAAAGCCAATGTGCAGGGGCTCGACGCCTTCCCGCAGAACCTGTGGCCAGACAATGTCGCGCTGCTCTATTACAGCTACCACATCATGGTCGGGCTGGGGACGATTTTCATCGCCATCATGCTGGTTGCTGCGTTCCTGTTGTGGCGCGGCAAATTATTTTCAGCCCGCTGGATGCTGTGGATCCTGGTGCTCGCCTTGCCGTTCCCCTACATCGCCAACACCGCCGGATGGATTACCGCGGAACTTGGCCGGCAGCCCTGGCTCGTGTACGGCCTGATGCGCACGGCTGCGGGATATTCGAAGCTGGTCTCGGCAGGGAACGGAATGTTTACGCTGCTGGGCTTTATGGGCATGTACATGGTGCTCGGGATTCTGTTTCTGTTTCTAGTGCGCCGCGAAATCGAACAGGGCCCTGAAGCTGAAGTGAGTACGGGGCACTGAACTAGCGCTGCCGTCTCGCGGGACGACTCGACATTTACTCGGACCGGATTTAGTCGAATAAGACGAGGACTCATGGAAACACTATGGTTCATGATCGTTGCCGTGATGGTCGCGGCCTACGTGGTGCTCGACGGATTCGATCTCGGCGCTGGCGCGATTTATCTTAGCGCGGGCAAAACTACCGACGAACGTCGAAAAATCCTTCGCGCCATTGGCCCGGTTTGGGATGGCAATGAGGTCTGGTTGCTCGCCGCCGGCGGCACGCTCTACTTCGCCTTTCCGCTGCTTTATGCTTCCAGCTTCAGCGGCTTCTATCTGCCGCTGATGATGGTTCTGTGGCTGCTGATGCTGCGCGGCATCGGCATCGAGCTTCGCGCCCACATGGAGAATCCGGTCTGGGTCGGCTTCTTCGATCTAATCTTTTGTGTGTCGAGCGCGCTGCTGGCAATTTTCTTCGGCGCGGCGCTCGGCAACGTAGTCCGCGGCGTGCCGCTGGGAGCTGACGGATATTTCTTCGAGCCGCTCTGGACCAACTTCCGCGTGGGCGCCGATACCGGAATTCTGGACTGGTACACGGTGCTCACCGGCGTAGTCGCACTGGTAACCCTTACTGCGCACGGATCGTTGTATATCGCGGTCAAAACCGATGGCGATCTGAATCGGCGCACGCGCAACATTGCCATGTGGGCGTGGCCGCTGCAACTGATCCTGACCATCGTCGCGCTAATCGCAACCTGCTACGTGCAACCCTCCGTTCTCGACAACTACAAGCAACATGCCATCGGATACCTGATTCCGGTGCTTGTGTTCGGAAGCCTGGGCACGATGATCTATGCCATTCGCAAACAGAAAGACAAACTTGCGTTCGTTGCCTCGGCTCTCTACATCGTCGGAATGCTGGTGGGCGCGGCGTTCGCGCTCTATCCCGTAGTGTTGCCGGCCAGCACCGACCCTGCTCACAGAAGCCTGACCATCTACAACACCGCCGCGGGCCGACACGGACTTACGGTCGGCCTAACCTGGTGGGCGTTTGGGATGATCCTCGCTCTCGGATACTTCACCCTGCTGTACCGCATGTTCCGCGGAAAGGTACGGCTCGAGGGCGAAGGTTACTGAGTTTTCGTCGATATTCGTCGATCTCAACATTTCCACAGGTGCGATGGGCGCTGTGCCGTCGCGTTTCTTGGCAGTTTATCTTTTGGTTACTCCCCCCTCCCCACCCCCCTCGATATCTGGAATCATGAGGTTAGGCAGGTTTTGGCCCGCAAAATATAGGCGACAAAGGACTTAGAGGTTAAAATCTAGACAGTAAAGGACTTACTGGGACGAATATGCACTTGACACACAGAGCCTTTTCCGCTAAAGTGTTCCTGTCTGTTAGAGGGAACACCGATGAACTTGATAGATGTTAGCACCAAGTTGCAAACCGAAGATCAATGCCTAGACTTCATTGAAAAGGTTCGCTGGCCGGATGGCAAAATTCGATGCGTGCGCTGCGGCACGGACAAGGTTTCGCGCATTACGCGCACCGTCAATCCACGGATCGCCCGGAGCGAGAAAAAGCAAAATAAGCGCACCCGCCTTTACGCCTGCTTGGAGCCAACCTGCAAGCACAGATTTACTCCCACGGTCGGCACGCTCTTTCACGATTCCCATCTCCCACTGTCAAAGTGGTTCGCCGCTGTCGCGCTGATCGTCCACGCGAAAAAAGGCATGAGCGCGGCACAGGTACAGCGGCATCTGGGAGTGAACTACCGCACGGCATGGTATATGGGCCACAGGATTCGCAAAGCAATGGCATCGGGCGAAGGCATCATCGGCGGCGGTTCGGGAGGTTCCAATAGCGGACCCCAGGTTCGGAAATTATCCGGCACCGTGGAGATTGACGAAACCTACGTCGGCGGAAAAACCATTCGCAAGAAAGAGCGCGGCAACCAAAAGAGCTACGAGCGCAAGGCCGCGGTGGTTGGCATGATTGAGCGCGGCGGCGAACTCCGACTCCGGCACGTCGGCAAGGGCAGCACGACGGCGGCACAAGTTAGGCCGCTCCTGCATGAACTGGTAGACCGCAACGTTGACCGCGTGATGACGGATGAATCCACGATCTACCCGTTCGCTTTCGATGGCTACTGCGCCAGCAAGCACGAAACGATTGCCCACAAATACGAGTACGTGCGCGGCGATGTCCACACGAACACGCTTGAATCCGCGTTTTCACTTTTCAAGCGCGGCGTGTTTGGCTCTTTCCATCGCGTCTCGCACAAGCACTTGCAGCGTTACCTGTACGAGTTTGAATTCCGGTTCAATCGGCGGAAGGCGGCGGATTTATTTGAGGACACGGTCGCTAATTTGGTGGGCACAAAACCGATGGAATACAAGACTTTGGTTTCGTAACGCACGAACGCCGAAGGTTGACGGCCTTCGGCGTTCGCAAAACTGAAAGGGCTTGACATGAAAATCATAGCGTATATCTGCTGCCCGTTCAAGTCTATCGGGCGAGAATGGATTTGGGTGATGACCGCTTCTACCTTCGCAGCTATTTTGGCGCTTTGGAGTATCGCGGGGATGCCAACATTGCCCTACTGGGCGGTGTTTATCATTTTTCTTATTTCGCTTTGTGTTGCTTTTGTGCGTAGCTGGAATCGGGAGCATCGAAAAGTTTTTTTGCTCACAAGGGAATTCGTAACACCGGAACTTGCCCGTATATTGCAAATTGCCTCAGTGCAGGGCGAGATAGGGTTTTCATCAGAAGACGCTGAACTCAATTTTTATTTTGAAAAGATCGGAGCGGCGAGTCGAGGAATTGATCGGGAATTCCTAAAAGAAATCGTCATAATATCTAAGCAACGCAAAATTATCATGGCGCGTCCTGCCATACAGCCGCGACACAGGCTCTAGCTTTTGTTTTTCTTCCGGTACTCCCGGTCGTGCTCGTCGGTCAACCGAACTTGCTCCCACTCTTGCGCGGTGAGCTTCATCGGCGGCGCTTTGGGGAATACCATCGCCAGCTTGACCGGATCGGTTTCCGGGTTTTTCTTCCGCCTGAATCCACGGCGCTCTACATCCTCCCTCGTTACGGGCGAAGTGTTCACCATCTTGCGGACCACCTCGGTGAACTCGGCTTCATCTACGGGCGGGATTGGCTCCAATTCAGGCGGCGGATTCTGCTTTCCCTTTTTCATGTGTTCCTGCTCTGTCACGGAGGTTATCATCTTCCGGTCTGAACTCTCAATTCTTTCCGAAGGAGACACCCGCCGTGACACAAAAGGAACATCAGTTGATGATAACGATGCTGGCGCAACAGTTCCAAGCCTTGACGCTGATCGTGGAGATTTTACAGTCGAGGGATGTTCTGCAAGGTGACGACCTTGCCGCGTTCGCTTCTTTGCCGCAAGCGCCTCTGCCCGCGCTTTTTCACGTAGCCGATTCCTATCGGCAAGTAGCTCAATTATTGGGAGTGGGTGATCTTCCAGAAATGCCACCACATCCGTAACCCACGTCGGATTCTTCGCCCTGTCACGGCCCTTTGATGCTTTCATTTCAACCCCTGTGTGTCAACTGCATACTCCTCCTTACTGGCCGCTTGTTGACCAACTCGGCCTTTCCCGTAATTCCTGTCTGTGGAATCTCTGCCCGAGACCATCATGGAACGAAGTTGGGGCTGTGCGCAAGGTCAGATGTCACAACGGGCAAGGTAAGATGTCACAGTGGGGCTGTGGAAATCTTTTCGGAGGGTTCAGGAATATTAAAGGACCTTGCAAGGCTGCGGCTTACGCGCGCGCTTCTTCGATTCCGTTCAGCGGAACGATCCGCGCAATGCCTTCCATGACCTTCTTGTTTTGCATCGACTTTTTGAGGTCGAAGGTGGCCTGCAAGTCCATCCATAGCTCGGGAGAGCCCCCAAAAAGCCGCGCCACCCTGAGGCACATCACGGCGGAGAGAGGCTTGCGCCCTGCCAAAATGGCATGCAGCATCTGCCGCGAGACTCCCAAAGCCCTGGCAGTCGCAGTCACAGACAGGCCAACTGACGGCAGGATGTCTTGCTTAATGATTTCGCCGGGATGAATCAGCGGCAGTCCGTTCCGTCTCTTGATCGCTCCATCCCTAATGGTAGTCTTCATAATCTATATCCAAGGCGCTCTCGCCCATCCAGCCGAAGGTAATGCGATAGTTTCCTGTCACGCGCAATGTCCAGCGTTTTTCATTGCCGTGCAGTCGGTGGAAGTGAAAGCCGGCGATATTCATGTCCTCCGGTTTTCGCGCCACATCGAGCAACTGCAGGATTCGGACGCACTTCCTGGTCTCCCCGGCGCCAATCCGGCGAGTCTTGCCGGAGATATAAAGTTCTTCGAGCCCCTTATGCCGGAAGCCGCCAATCACAGCTAAAAGTGTAAAACGAATAGTTTACACCTGTCAAGCGCGCTCAAGTGCGTCGATCGCGGCCTCGCGCGTTACGGTAGGAAAATCGTCAAGAAACTCGTCAAGAGTTTGTCCGCCTTCGATGTAGTCCAGGAGCGCTTGAAACGAACCCGCGTCCCGCGGAAAACGGGCGTACCGCCAAGAAATCTCTGGATCGCGTGTGATTACACCATTTGGCGAAGCCATTGGACTTACTCCTTGGGGCAACTCAAAGCTTACTCCAACGGCCTCAGGAAAGCATGGATTGTGTTCCTAGGTGTCGCAGGGAGCCGCGAGACCTAGGCGCATCCCGGCCTTTGTAAGGGCAATGCCTGGTGATGACGCAAATGAGGGAACGAGTCCTCGACGCAGAAGTTACCTACCCGAATGCTTCCTTCCCGTCGAATTCCATCCCTGATTTCCGCAGCATTGCCTCAAACTCTCTCTCGTATGATCGTTTCGAATGATGTTCCTGCTGATGTTCGATGTAATCTATCACCGTGTTTTTGTTGGAACCGCTGACGCTAAACGCGCCATAACCCTCTTGCCAGGCAAAATCTATCCGATGTTCGCGGAGCCATCGCGACGAGTTTGCCTTTAAGACTTGCACCGCCTTTGCCGCGGCCATATCTGGCGGAAGCACGATCAGCAAGTGCGCATGGTTCGAGATTCCTCCTGCAGCCAAAATTTGGACCCCATGGTTGCGGCCGATCCCAACGAAATATTTCCAGAGCTTCGGCAGAGTTTCTAGAGGAATAAGATCGCGCCGTTCCTTGGTACTAAAGACGCAATGGATGAGAATGTTCGGGTATCGGTGTGCCATGCCACAAGCTATCCACAGTTTGGACGGCGAGTCTAGGTTGGATATCACTTTAAGGCTAGGTGCCGTCCCTAAACGGGACTCTGCGTATGGTGCGTCGGCTTCCCGGCACTGCCGTGCCGGGCTTTCACATGCCGTGCCTTCGGCACTGGGTTCGTGCCCGCCGCCGAAGTCCCCGCGATGCCGGTCGCCGCTAAGATCGGGCGCTAGACGCCGACGATCCGATCCCGCCTGTATAATCACGATTGGGTTATTCCGTATTTCGCAATTCGTCCCTTGGAGTGTGATCCATTGAGTGCACATATGCCGTCTCATCCCGGGCAGGGCGCGCCGGGGCCGCAACCGTTGCCGGGAGTTGATGCCATTATTGCCGTGGGTTCGGGCAAGGGTGGAGTGGGGAAGACTACGCTTTCGGTAAATTTGGCGGTGGCGCTGGCCAAGATGGGGCATAAGGTGGGGCTGCTTGATGCCGATGTTTATGGGCCGAACGTTCCGCTGATGCTGGGCGTTAGTGGGCAGCCGAAGATGGTTGGCGAGAACCGCATTGAGCCGCTGGAGGCGTTTGGGCTGAAGGTGATTTCGGTGGGCTTTCTGAATCCTGGAGACAAGCCGATTATCTGGCGCGGTCCTATGCTGCACCAGATCGTGAAGCAGTTTCTGGGACTGGTGGAGTGGGGACATCTCGATTACATGGTGATCGACTTGCCGCCGGGGACGGGCGATATCGCGTTGTCGCTGGTGCAGTCGGTGCCGCTGACGGGCGCGGTGGTGGTTTCGACTCCTTCGGATGTTTCGTTGCAGGATGCGCGCAAGGCTATTGAAATGTTTCGACAGATGAAGGTTGATCTGGTGGGCGTGGTTGAGAACATGAGCTTCTTTACTTGTCCGCATTGCAATCACGAGATCGATATCTTCTCGCGCGGCGGCGCGGAAAAAATGGCGCAGCATTTCAGTGTGCCATTTCTTGGAAGTATTGAGCTTGACCCTGAAGTGCGGAAGTCCGGCGACGGTGGCAAGCCTATCGTGCTTGAAGGCGAGAATTCGCCGCATGCCAAGTCGATCTTTGAGTTTGCTCGCAGGGTTGCTGCGCGGGTTGGGGAGATTAAGGCTGGCGAGTCGGCTAGTGTGATTTCTATTCAGTAGCGGAAATCTTTTACCACGGAGTTCACGGGGTTGCACGGGGTAACCCTTTTGGATTCCCTACGTCTTCTTCAGGAACCGCTTCAGTTGCCACACGTCAGGTGCGCTTCCATCTTTCAGGATCAACTTCGCCATTGTCTCTCCCAGGGCGGGGCCGTGTTTGAAGCCGTGGCCTGAGCCTCCGCCTAGCAGCCAGACGTTGTTTGTTCGTGGATGGCGATCGACTATGAAGTGACTGTCGGCGGTTTGTTCGTATTGGCAGACTCGAGTCTCGATCAGCGGAGCGTCTTTCATTGCGGGAAAGCGGAACGTCAGATATTCGCGGACTCGTTTGAGCGTAGCTGGGCTTACGACTCGCTCGCCGCTTGTGGGATCGAACGCGGGACCGCGGGTGTCGTCGGCTACTTTAAATCCGCGGCGATCGCTGCCGGGGATGCCGTAGAAAAAACGGTCGCCGTGGTCGCCCCACACTGGAAGATGATTGTCGGTGAAGCGGGAATCTCCGGCGGGCGTGCCGAAGAAAAAAATGTCCTGCTTGGTGGAATGGATAATTTTGCCCAGAGTTTTGGGGAACAGCTTGCCCATCCATGGTCCGCAGGCGAAGACGTAGTGATCGGCTTTGAGTTGCGAGCCGTCGGAGAGCTTCACGCTACGCAGAGGCACGCTTTCTAGTCCATCGGGGGAGACTGCGAGCTGGCGATATGTGCCGCCTTCGGCGATGAATGCATCGACCACGGATTGGCAACTGGCGCGGGCGTCGAGATATCCGCATTCGGGTTCGAAGATTCCCCAGTGAACGCCGGCGAAGTTGACTTGCGGCCAGCGCTTTTCCATCTCTCGCGCGGAAAGTTCCGTGAACTTGATGCGAGCGCGATGCAGGGGTGCGATCGAACCGCGCTCGAATGAATCATCGTGGGTGCTGGCCAGCCAAAGAACACCGGTGCGATGCAAAAACTGGCGTTTCCAACGACGTTCATATTTCTGCCACAGCTTGAGTGCGCGCGCGGCGAGTTCGGTGTAGGGCTGGTCGGGGCCGTAGGTGCCACGCATGATGCGGGTTTCACCGCCCGAAGAAGCGCGCGAGTTGCCCGGGCCCCATGCGTCTAGCAGAGTGACGCGGGCTCCGCGCTCGCGAAGATGAAGGGCGGTCCAACCGCCGAAGGCGCCGGCGCCGATGACAGCGATGTGAGGTTTGGATTTCATCTGCAATAGTTTCGCATGAGGAGCTTCGAGGGCCGAGGGCGAGGACGCCCTCGGGACAGCCGGCAAGATGCCGGCGCTACTTATGCGACTGCTCGGCTCGAAAGAGGACACCACTTCACTTTCGCGGTCCTTGACAGGACAATGAGGCGTTCCTAGAATCCAATCAGGACGCGGGTTTGCGACCTTGGGCTAAGTTTTTGCATCTAAATTACTTAGCAGGGAGAGCGGATCTGGTTGTAAACCTGTATCATCCCACGAAACGAAATGCCATCTGACCCTAATATCGGCAAGCGCGAGCGCGAAGTTCTGACGGCGATTGTGGAGACTTTTATTTCCACGGGCGAGCCCGTCGGTTCGCGCACTCTGTCGCGGTCGAGTCGCGAAGGCCTGAGTCCGGCGACGATTCGTAACGTGATGGCTGATCTTTCGGAAGCTGGATTTCTAGAGCAGACGCATTCCTCCTCGGGGCGCATACCGACCACCGATGCGTACCGGTATTACGTGGAGCAGATTACGGGGAAGGCGAAGCTGGCGCCGCAGGAAGAGAGCATGATTTCTGACTCGCTGGCGGGTGTCACGGATGTGCAGGAATTTATGGAGCGGACGTCGCGCGTGTTGTCGCTGATTTCGCGCAACGTGGGCGTGACCGTGGCGACCAGCGGCGCAAAGAATGCGCTGGAGCATGTTTACTTCTCGCGACTGGGCGATCAGAAAGTTCTGGCCGTGCTGGTGACGCGTTCGGGATTGGTGCGCGACCGCGTGTTAAGGCTCGATCTGCCGCAGGCGCAACTCGACCTTGCGGCTCGATACATCAACGAGAATTTTCGTGGCTGGACGATGGAATCGATGCGCGTTGAACTTGCTCGCAGAATTGAGCAGGAACGAAGTGAGTATGACCGGCTGATGAGTTCGATCGAGGAACTCTACAAGCAAGGCGCGCTCGCCGGTGAGACGGGCACGCAGATGGTTTTCGTGGAAGGCGCGGCCAACCTGGTGACCGGGCAGGAAGATCGCAAACGCCTGCAGGAAATGCTGAAGACGCTCGAGGAAAAAGAAAAAGTCGCGAAACTTCTCGGAGCCTATCTCGACGTGAAGCAGGAAGCGGTGCGAGTGGTGATTGGGCTGGATGATGCGCTGCCGTCGATGCAGAATTTCGTGCTGATTGGAGCGCCGGCGCGGTCTGGGACGGATATGTTTGGATCGCTGGCTGTGATCGGGCCTACGCGCATGGATTATCAGCACACCATGACGGCGGTTTCCTACATCGCGCGGCTGTTCGACAAAATCTTGAATGAATCGGAGTGAACAGAGTTGTTTATGGGCAAAGTGAACGGTAAGTTAGAAGCAAAGAATGCGAGTTTGGATCTGGACCACGAGTTGCCGTCCGGCGACGGGGATGAGACTGCGGGCGATGCGGGGAGTGTGGAGTCGCTCGGCTCGGAATCGGAATTGGAAAAGGTGAAGGCGGAGCGCGACTCGCTGCTCGACCGGCTGGCGCGCGCGCAAGCAGAGTTCGATAACGCGCGCAAGCGTGCGGGGAAAGAGCAACAGGAGTCTCGCGATTACGCCATCGCTGATGCGATCAAGTCTCTGTTGCCTGTGATCGACAGCCTGGAGCGCGCGTTGCAGGTGAAATCGGATGCGGCCGAACTGCGCGGCGGAGTGGAACTGATTTACAAGCAACTGCAGGCTGCATTGGCCAAGCTTTCGGTGAATGCTATTGTGGCGAAGGGTGAGCCGTTCGATCCGCGATTGCACGAGGCTATCGAACTGGTGGAAACCAGCGATGTGCCCGACCATCAGGTGATCGAGGAGTTGCAGCGCGGCTACAAGCTTAAGGACCGGCTGCTGCGGCCTGCGATGGTGAGGGTGGCGAAGAATTCTGGAATGTAATTTTCCTCTAAGGGCGTTTTCTCACTGTCTTATCAAGAGTTTTTGATTCATTAGAAAGGCAGCTATTCTGGCCACGAACGCAAAACGCGATTACTACGAAGTGTTGTCGGTAAGCCGCACGGCGAGCGAGCAGGAATTGAAGAGCGCTTATCGCAAGCTCGCCATGCAGCACCATCCTGATCGCAATCCGAACAATCCGGATGCCGAAGAGCGCTTCAAGGAGGTCACGGAAGCTTACGCGATTCTGGCCGACTCTGAAAAGCGGTCTCTCTATGATCGCTTCGGCCACGCCGGAGTTGGCAGCGCCGCCAGTTCAGGTGGTGGGTTCGAGGGCGCGCCGTTCCAGGATTTGGGCGAAATCTTTGGCGAGTTCTTCGGCTTTGGCGATGTGCTGGGAGGAAGTGGACGCCGCCGCAGCCGCGTGCAGCGCGGCGCGGATTTGCGCGAAGACATAACGCTCGAGTTCGAAGAGGCTGCGTTCGGCACCGAGACGCGCGTCATGGTGCGCCGTCATGAAGCGTGCGAAGAATGTCGCGGCTCGGGTGCGGCGCCGGGGAAAGGTCCAACCAGTTGCCGTACATGCGATGGGCGTGGGCAGGTTCGCTATCAGCAGGGATTTTTCAGCATCGCGCGCACTTGTCCTTCATGTCAGGGAACGGGCAATGTGATTACTGATCCTTGCCTGAAGTGCAAAGGCGAAGGGCGGCTTCTGCGGCAGCGTTCGGTGGATGCGAAAATTCCGGCCGGCGTGGAAGACGGCACGCGCATTCGCTTCACCGGCGGAGGCGAGGCTGGACCTTTCGGCGGGCCGGCAGGCGATCTTTACGTGGTGCTGCACGTAAAAGAGCATCCGTTTTTTGTGCGGGAAGGGAACGATCTGCACTGCGCCGTCCCGCTGTCGGTGACGCAAGCCGCCATGGGCGCGGAGATTCGTGTGCCGACTCTTGAAGGCGAGCACACTCTGAAAGTTCCTGATGGCACGCAGCCCGGCACGACGTTTCGCGTCCGCAACAAGGGCGTGCCCGTGCTCAACGGGCATGGCAAGGGTGATCTCTACGTGGAAGTACGGGTGCAGATTCCGACTAAGCTGAGCAAACGCCAGAAAGAGTTGTTGCAGGAATTGGAAACGACGGCGAAGGTCGACAATCAGCCGATGATGCGCTCGCTGCTGGGAAAAATGAAAGACATGTTTGGGTAAAGCAGTTGCCAGTTGCCAGCCGCCGGTTGCCAGACTTAAGCTCCCTGCCTTTGTTATTCTTACTTCGCTTCGACTTTCAGCCCGATAGTCATTCGCTATGAGCCTTTACTGGAAACTGGCAGCTGGCTACTGGCGGCTGCCGTAAAATGACTCGCCGCCGATTTATTGCTGATGAAGTCTCACAGGATCGCGCTGCATTGGTTGGCGAGCACGCCGACCATCTTGCGCGCGTGCTCCGTGCCAGCGTCGGACAAGAATTCGATATTGCTACGGGCGCAGCCGTCCGCCGCGGACGAATTACCTCAGTGAAGAACGGCCGCGTCGAATTCGATCTAGGCGAAGAAGTTTCGGCGGCTAGCCTCTCAGATATCACCTTGGTTCTCGCGATCTTCAAGTTCGACCGCATGGAGTGGGCGATTGAGAAATGTACCGAGCTGAGTGTCGCACGGATCGTGCCCGTAATCGCGCGGCGCACCGATTCGCATCTCGCCGCAGCCTCGGCAAAGCGGGTCGAGCGCTGGCAGCGGATCGCGCGGCAAGCTTCGGAGCAATCTCGCCGCACCGCTCCACCGGAGATTTCGGATCCAATCAAAGTTTTGGAGGCGTTGACCCTTTCAGGAGCTGTGCGAATAGTTCTGGCAGAATCGGAAGACCGACCTTTGCTTCGTGAGGTCGTGAAGCCACAGCCCGCAGAAGAAGGAGTTATTCTCGCGGTCGGTCCCGAGGGCGGCTGGGCTGACGACGAATTGCAATCGTTCCAGCAGGCCGGATGGATTTCGGCTTCACTCGGCAACACGATTCTTCGCGCCGAGACGGCTGCAATTGCCGCTACGGCGATTGTCGCGTCCGTGTTGCACTCGCTCTGATTTTTCTTGTTTCCTGCGCGCCGACGATCGGGGTGGTATTCTGAGCCGCAATGGCAGTCTCAAAATCACAATCTTCCGTGCCGTTTATTCCTGACGATCGCCAGCGCGAGGCGATTGAGCATGTTCACGGGCCGATGCTGGTGATCGCCGGCGCGGGCACGGGGAAAACTTCGGTTCTAATCAACCGCATCGCGCGCCTTGTCGAGCAGGGACATGCCCAGCCGGAAGAAGTGCTCGCCCTTACTTACACAGTGGCGGCCGCGACAGAGATGCGCGAAAGAGTTTGCCGGCTGGTGGGCAAGCCGATTCGTGCGACCACCTTTCACGATTACTGTCTCGACCTGCTAAAGCGCGCGAAAAAAGACTTTGGCGTGCTCGACGAAAAAGACCTGTGGATTTTCTTGCGCAAGAGAATCCCCGACCTTCATCTCGAGCACTATGTTCGCGCCGCCAATGTAGGGCAGTTTCTCAACGACCTGCTGAATTTCCTAACCCGCTGCCACGACGAACTGGTCACACCGGAAAAATATGCGGAGTACGTTGCACGCCTTGAGCGCGGCGAGTCGAAGGTTCACCGGGTTGCAAAGTCGAAAGAGCAACTGAGCGACGCTGAAGCGATCGCACGCTGCCAGGAAATTGCCCGCGTATTTTCTACCACCGAGCGCTGGCTGCGCGAAGAGAATCTGGGCACGTTCGGACACATGATTACCCGCGCCCACCAGATGCTCACCAGTGACGACAGTCTGCTGGCCTCCGAGCGAGCGAGCACTCCTTTCATTGTGGTCGACGAATTTCAGGATGCGAACTTTGCGCAAATCGAAATCCTGGCCGCGCTCGCTGGACCCTCCGCAAACGTCTTCGCCGTCGGCGATCCCGATCAGGCCATCTACCGTTTTCGTGGAGCATCCAGCGCGGCGTTTCATCTTTTCCGCCGTCATTTTCCGCAGACGAAGCTGGTCTTGCTCGGCAAGAACCGCCGCTCGACCACTCCCATTCTGCAATGTGCTTTCGCCATCGTCGACAAGAACCCTCCCGTGTTCGCAGCCGGTGAACAAGGCACGCTTGCCTACCGCCGCGCTCCGCTCCGATCCGCACGCGAAGAAAATGCAAGAAAAGAAGGGCAGACGCTGCCAACCTTCCCCGTCGAAGCGATTTCTTTTGCCGCCAAAGATGCTGAAGCACCGGACGTCGCCCGCATCATCGAGGAAACCAAGCGGCATTCGCGGTGCAAGTGGAAAGACTTCGGCGTTCTCTACCGTTCTCACATTCATCGCGACAATGTCGTTCAGCAATTGGCTGAACACGAAATTCCTCTCTCCATTGAGAACATGGACGTGAGTGACACGCCCGAGGTGCGGGATTTGTTTGCCTGCGTGGCGTCGGTGGTAGACCTGGGGTCCGATGCCAATCTTTTTCGCGCCGCCGCCCTTCCGCAGTTCGATGTTGATCCCGTGCAACTGCGGGCTGCCCTACGCACGATTGCCAAGGACTCGAGAGATGGCGTGGTGATTCCTTTGTCGTCGGTGCTAGCCGAAGTGGCCGGTGGGCAGGCCGTTTTGCGTTGCGTACAGCAGGCGCGTGACGAAGTGAACCGCAAGCACGCAAAAGCGCGCGCGGCTCTGGAGTTGATCGGACGGCAATTCAAGCTCGATCTAGATTCGCCAATCCTGCAGGCGGCATTAAAGTTCGCCGCTGATTGGGAAAAGAAGGCAACCACTAAAACCGGCGAACTCGGTGAATGGATCGAGTACCTGGGATATTTTCGCGAAGCGGGCGGCGTGATTCCGATGGCGTCAAAAGACGACGAGGACGCGGTTAGCCTGATGACGGCGCACGGCGCCAAGGGATTGGAGTTTGCTCACGTCTTCATTCTGCGCGCGACCAGCGGTTCGTTCCCTACAGGTTACCGGGAGACGCTGGTGGAGTTTCCGCGTGAGTTGCGCGACCCCGATTCGGCTGCGGCGGGCGATGACAAGACTCTCAATGAACAAGAAGAGCGCCGGCTTTTCTACGTGGCCATGACGCGGGCTAAAGATTCGCTGCACATTTATGGAAAGCAGGGAATCGGCCGCGATAAAACTCCCGCCGGCCTGATGCGCGAATTGATTTGTAACGCCGGACTTGGGGCCTCGCTTCGCGCGCGTTCGGCTCTTCCTTCACAACCCGAACTGATCGAGATCGCGGCGGCAGCGGATCCGGCTCATCCGGCGGGATCGCGGCTGCCCGCCTGGCTTGAGCTTCCGCCCATTGATGGGCTGGGCGCACGTTTGAGCGCGTCGGCCGTGGAAAGCTATGAGACCTGTCCCTTGCAGTTCAAGTTTGAACGCGAGTGGAAGTTATCGCGCGAGGTGCAGGCCGCAATGCAATATGGAGCGACCATGCACCGCGTTTTGCGCACATACTATGATTCCGTGCGGCTGGGCAGAAAGAAAACTGATGAGGAACTGCTTCAGCTTTTTCGCGACGACCTGGCCACAACCGGAATTCAGGATGAGTACCAGCGCGAATTGTATTTAAAGAAGGGGCTGCAGCAGTTGCAAGATTTTCTTGCCGGGACGCACTCAACGCCTCCGCCGGATGTTCTGCACACGGAAGAATGGTTCGACGTGCAGATCGCCGGAACGAAGGTTGCCGGACGAATCGACCGCATGGATCGCGCCGCCGACGGCAGTGTGAATATCGTCGACTACAAAACCGGTAAAGCGCGATCGCAGGAAGATGCGGATGAGAGCCTGCAACTCTCCATCTACGCGATGGCCGCGTTTGAGAAGTGGGGCTACCGCGTGGGATCGCTAGTCTTTCACAATCTGGAAGGCAATGTGCCGATATTGTCGAAGCGCGCGGAGTTTCAATTGGCAGAGGCGAGAGACCGGGTGCTGGCTGCGGCGCGCGGCATTGCGGAGGGAAACTTCGAGCCCAAGCTCGACTATCACTGCAACTTCTGTGCGTTTCGTGGTTTGTGTCCGGCGCGGGAAAAACGTGTTCCGAATCTTGCGAAGAGTTGAGGGGCTGCGTGTCGTAGAACTTTCGTACAAAAAACTTAGGGGACGCTTTTCGCGTCCCCTTTTGACTGCGTACAACTTCTTAATGCTTCTTTTTCTTCTTTGCCTTTTTCTTGGTTGCCATTGTTTCTATTCTCCCTTCCATTTTTCATGGAAAAATCTGCAACGATCATTTGTTGCAACTAATTGATTGTATAGAGTTAATGAAAAATGAAGTCAAGAAAAAAATGCATGTCGCGAACGAGCGGTGTTGTACCAAAGTCACTGCGAGTCGAGAGTGAGCAACAAAATTTCTTCATCACGCAGCGAAACTTCGTCGAGAGCATGCCACAGCAACGCATGAAGAGGTAGCGACGGTTCGACGCACGCCTGTCAAACATTCGCGCGCGAATCATCGAATCACAACCGAACTGCAATCCAATCGATTTGCAGAAGTTCATCATTCTCGTGCTCCGCTGCATCTATAATGAAGAAGCGAAATCTTCGCGGGAGCATGATCAATGGCGGCTTTCGATGATGTTGTCATCATTTCCGGTTGTCGTACTGCGGTAGGAAGATTCCAGGGCAGTCTCGCCGATTTGAGTGCGCCGCAACTCGGCGCTGTCGTTGTGCGCGAGGCAGTGAAGCGGGGTGGGTTGAACTCCGATCAAGTCGACGAATGCATTATGGGCAACGTTCTTCCCGCGGGCCTCGGACAAAATCCCGCGCGTCAGGCCGCAATCTTCGGCGGATTGTCTCCCGCGACAGGTGCCATGACAATAAACAAAGTTTGTGGCTCAGGATTGAAAGCAGTGGCTCTCGCGGCGCAAGCGGTGCAGACCGGAAACAGTTCCATCGTCGTCGCCGGCGGCATGGAATCGATGACGAATGCTCCTTATCTTCTGCCGCAAGCGCGCAAGGGATACCGCCTCGGCAACGGCAAAGTGATCGACTCCATGGTGCACGATGGCCTCTGGGATATTTACAACGACTACCACATGGGCATCACTGGCGAGAATGTCGCCGAGAAGTACGGCATCACGCGCGAAGAGCAGGATGAATTCGCCGTCAACTCCCATCGCAAGGCGATTGCCGCATGGAAGGAATGCCGCTTCAAGTCGCAGATCGTTCCCGTAGAAATTCCCGCGAAGAAAAAAGGTGAAGCTCCAGTACTCTTCGAGAAGGATGAATCTCCGCGCGAAGATACGACCATCGAAGTGCTCCGTGCATTGAAGCCAGCATTCAAGAAAGACGGAACCGTGACTGCCGGCAACGCTCCGGGAGTGAATGACGGAGCCGCCGCCGTTGTAGTCACCAGTGCGCAGCGAGCGAAAGAGCTTGGCGCGCAGCCTATGGTGCGAATCGTTGCGCAGGCCACCAGCGGAGTCGAACCCAAATGGGTGATGATGGCTCCGGTCGAGGCTGTAAGAAAGATCTGGGAGAAGACTGGCTGGAAAAGCGACGACGTTGATGTCTACGAACTCAACGAAGCTTTCTCGGTGCAGGCGCTGGGCGTGATGCGGGAACTTGGGCTCGATCCCAACCGAGTCAACGTGAATGGCGGCGCAGTTGCCATCGGACATCCCATCGGGGCCAGCGGCGCGCGCGTCCTTGTCACCTTGATTTACGAAATGACGCGCCGGAATGCTAAGCGCGGGATAGCCGCACTCTGCCTGGGCGGAGGCAATGCCGTGGCTATGGCAGTGGAAAGAGATTGACCCCGGGCTTCGGGAGCTTAGATGCTGGCGCAATTTTCCGGAGACGAGAGTCGGAAGCCGGTTCAGTTTGACGAAGCCGCGGCGCGCAAGGTAACCGTGAAGACGGCTCCGCCGCCGGGCGCGTTCGCCGCTTCAATGGTTCCGTTGTGTTCCTTCATCACCGATTTGCAAATGCTGAGCCCAAGGCCAGTTCCGCGCCCCGGCCGCTTCGTCGTGTAGAACGGATCGAAAATGCTGGGCAGCGTCTCGCCTGGAATCCCCGGACCATCATCCTGGAAGCTCGCCCAAACTGACTGCCCTGTATTTCCAAGGCGGATGCGCAGCGTTCCGCGGTCGCGCGCTTCGCGGATAGCCTGCTCCGCGTTCAGAATCAGATTGAGAAAAACTTGCATCAACTGGTGTGGGTCGCCCTCGACATAAGGCAAGCCGGGTTCGCGCAGAAAGTCCACGGTAATGTTGTTCTTCCGCAGCGAATAAGCATGCAGATTGAGTGTGCGCTCGACCACCTCTCCAACATTCACGGGAGTCTTTCCGGTCGCCGGCGGCCTCGAAAAATAAGTCAGGTTGTGAACAATCTCAGCGGCGCGGCGCGCCTGCTGCTGCAGTATGCCGATCTGTTTGCGAGCGGCGTCAGTGGTCTGGCTGTCCTGTAAAAGTTCGCTCACTCCCAAAATGCTGGTCAGAGGATTGTTCAGTTCGTGCGCCACGCCGCCGATCATCGCGCCCATGGCAGCCAAACGCTCGCTTTGAATGATCTGCTGCTCCAGCTTCTTTTCCGTCGTGATGTCGCGCACCGAAACAATCACGCCGCCCAGCTTGGCATCGGCGTCAAACAACTGGCTGGCGGAAGCCCGCATGGTGCGCCAGCTTCCATCGCGGTGACGGGCGCCATATTCCGCGGATCCAAAAATCCTGATTCCCGAAACCACGTCGTGATACAGCGCCACCAACTCCGGCGAGTGATCTTCGGTCTCCGAAATCTTTTTGCCCAACAGATCTTCGGGCTCGTATCCGAGCAGGTCGCGCACACGAAAGCTGACGAACGTGTACCGCTCTTCGAGATCGACCACTAGAATCAGGTCAGGGAAGCTCTCCAGCAGATGCCGCCGGAATTCCTCCTGCTGCAACACCTGCCGCTCCAGCTTTCGCCTTTCCGTGACGTCGACCAGCGTGCCCTGGTAGCGAATCAGTTTGCCTGCCGCGTTCCACACGGCGCGCGACGATTCCAGAAACATTGCGGATGTCCCATCCTTCTTCCGCAGCGTGATCTCCCGTGCTCGCACGCCACCCCGATCGTCGGCGGCGCGGCCCAGCACCGGCAGTTCTGCGGCATCCACATTCAAATTTGCCGGGTCAAGCGCCAGCAACTCCTCCTTCGTGGCGTAGCCCAAAATGCTAACCAGCGCCGGATTGGCGTCGAGCAGTCGGCCTTCCGGCGTGCTGAAGTAAGCGCCCTCCTGCAGGGTCTCGAACAGTTCGGTGAAGCGAAGCTCTTTTTCATACTGCCCGGTCACATCCCGTCCCAGAACGCTCGCGCCCACCACCTCGCCGCTCTTGACGATCGCATTCAGAACGCAATCGAAGTAAAGAGAGCGCGCATCGTTCTTCAATCGCAAGCGCACCGTGCCCGCCCAGTGCCGCTTGTCCAGAAAACGCGCGAGACCTGCCTCCACACTGCCGCGGTTTGGTTCATCGAGAAAGTCGAAAAACTTCTTTCCCACGATCTCAGCGTAAGGCAGTCTCACAAGGTCGCTGACGCTCTTGTTCACGGTGCGTAAAGTTCCGTCCAGAGACACGGCGCAGGCCGCATCCTCGAACGAGTCAATCAGTTCTTTGAAGCTGCGATTCGAGCGCGCAATCACATCCGAAAGTTGATCGAGTTGCGCTTCTGAAGGAGCCGCGCCCACGTGTTCCTGCAAATCTTGCAGCAGCACTTTGAGTTCGCTGACTTCCTTCCGCCGTCCATACGCATAAACCGCCAGAAGAATGGACAAGACCAGTACGCCCAGAGCCATCGGGCCTAAATGGTAAGGCAGGGTTTCCAGCCGCTCCCACGCAAGGTAGGCGAAGCCCAACGCGAGCAGCACCATGAACAAAAGAATCCAACGCCATAGCTGAGATTCCTCGCGCTCAAGTTTATGCGGCGGGCGGGAATGCTGAGGCGTACCGGAAGGGGCCTGGGTCATGGGGGAAGTCACCTGGGTTCCGCGATCAAAGAAGCGCGTTCAAAGAACCACGAACGCCAAAACCGCACACCCACTCATCGTAATCATATAGACGGGCCGGAACAACCGGGGTTGTTGGAGAAGTTGGTACATCGGTCATGGATTAACCGGACAGAAGGATAGAGAGTGCTAAGGCCTGTTTTCGACAGCTGTCGAAATGTCTGTGCTGGAATCGAATCGGCTTATGCGGGGCCTTCCGATTCAGGCAGGAGACCCGCGACAAATGCTATTGCAAAATACATGGCTGCATTGGCTAGCGACAGAACCAGCACGATTAGTACTTGATGCGCTGCACTCGCATTTTCTGTCGCCACCAGCCCCAATGAAGCCGGCCAGAGAATTAAGTACACCATGTCGAGGTCGTAACGCACATGGGCTCCGTTCAAGAGATAGGCGAGCGCTGCCAAGAAAAGCGCTACACCAAATCCGGCAGCGGCGCAGCGCAGTCCCCACCTAACAGGCCTTTGCATACACAGTCAATCATATCGAGATTGCCGCGCTTTCGGATGTTACCGTCGGTCTGTCTTAGCCGGCCAACTGCAACCCAGGCAGCGGGCTAACTGTTGCATATCGCCATTTCACTCATCGGCGTCCCTGGGGCAGCGTCCGTGCCAACCACGGCCCGATTCGGACTTTTCCACAGCCCTCGTGTGACATCCGTCACAGCCAAGCCCACTTCCGCCCGCGTACTCTGGCTAGATTCCGGAATCAGGGATTGGTGTGCCGACGGCGGCACCGACGAAAAACTGTCTCGCCCGGACACACATGCTTTATAAGACCCTCAGCGCCGCGGTCTATGGCATCGACGCCAACATTATTCAGGTGGAGGTCGACTGCTCCGGCATCAAGACCGACCAGGACCACTTTCACACCGTCGGCCTGCCCGACGCCGCCGTGCGCGAAAGCCGCGACCGCGTGCGCGCCGCGCTGAAGAATTGCGGCTACGACATTCCGCCCACGCACATCACGATCAACCTCGCGCCCGCCGACATAAAAAAAGAAGGCTCAGGGTTCGATCTGCCGATGGCGCTGGGGATTGTTGGCGCCTACGGCGGGCTCACGCAGAAGACCATTGAAGACTGCCTGTTCATCGGCGAGTTGGGACTCGACGGCGGAGTTCGCGGCATTCGCGGCACGCTGCCCATCGCCCTCGAAGCCCGCACCCGAAAGATTTCAAAGCTGGTGGTGCCCGAAGCCAACGCTCGCGAAGCCGCCATGGTTGGCGGAGTCGATGTCTACCCCGTGCGCTCGCTGCTCGACGTAATCCATTTTGTAAACTCCGGCAACGGGATTCTTCCGCTCAAAGCCGATGGCGATGCGCTGCTGAAAGAGTCGCAAGAATTCTTCGTGGATTTCAAAGATGTGCGCGGACAGCAAACCGCCAAGCGCGCCATTGAAATCTCCTGCGCCGGCGGTCACAACATATTAATGATCGGACCGCCTGGCTCCGGCAAAACCATGCTGGCTAAGCGCATGCCAACGATTCTGCCGACGCTTACGTTCGAAGAAGCGCTGGAGACGACCAAGATTCACAGCGTAGCCGGAGTGCTCGACGCCGGCAGCGGACTCGTGGGCAAGCGTCCGTATCGCTCGCCGCACCACACCATCTCCGATGCCGGATTGATCGGCGGAGGCGTAATTCCGCGTCCCGGCGAAGTCTCGCTCTCGCATAACGGCCTGCTGTTTCTGGACGAGCTTCCCGAATTTCCGCGCAACGTTCTCGAGGTGCTGCGCCAGCCACTTGAAGATGGATCGGTCACGATAGCCCGTGCCGCGATGGCGCTAACATTTCCCGCGCGCTTTATGCTGGCCGCGGCCATGAATCCTTGTCCGTGCGGATTTCGCAACGACCGCACCCGCGAATGCCACTGCACCACTCCCATGATCCAGCGCTACATCTCGAAAATCTCGGGCCCGCTGATGGACCGCATCGACATTCACATCGACGTCCCTGCCGTGAATTACAAAGAGATGCGCTCGACCAACGAGCCGGAAAGTTCGGCGAAAATTCGCGAGCGAGTCATGCGCACCCGTAAAAGGCAGATCGAACGCTTCGCGTCTTCCAAAGAGAAAATCTACTGCAACGCGCAAATGTCATCCCGCCACATAAGCACCTTCTGCGAACTCTCCGCGGATTGTGAACGCTTGCTCGAGCGCGCCATGACCCAGCAGGGACTCAGCGCCCGCGCGCATGATCGCATCCTCAAAGTTGCGCGCACGATTGCGGACATCGAAGACACGCCGCAGGTCGAACCCAAACACATTGCCGAGGCGATTCAGTACCGCTCGCTAGATCGCACGTATTGGACGTAGGACTGAGAGCCGAGAACTGAAAAAGCCGGGGAGCGATCCCCGGCTTTTCCAGTTCATACGAGCAACTGCCAACTCCGGTTAGAGTGGTTTTTGCCGATAGCCAGTCAATCCGAACGATGCCAGATGGCATTGCCCTTCGACCTCGACCAGGGAGCACCACGGTTCATACGTGTACCCGAAGTAAGACGAGTTCAGGAACAACGAATTCCCAGACTGTGCGTGCCCGTCGATGTTATTGGTCCCGGACGTTGTGTTCGACAGGAACATCCGGCCTACATAACAGCTGCCGTCCTCGGCTCCGTTCGTGCAAGCCGGGGTGATGTTGAACCAATACTCGCCCGCCGTCAGGCTCACAGGTGTGGTCAAGGTGACCAGCACGGTGAACTCGCTCAGCCCGATAAAGACTCGACCGGTGGTCGCCACGCTAATGGTCCCCGAGCCGGAAGCGATGTCGGTTCCACCACTGCCTGACGATACCCCCGAACGAATGTCATACGTGGCAGTGTTGGGATCGAAATTCGCGTCTGCCTGTATGTTGAAGAGAATTCCCGTGACCTTCGCCTCGCCCCCAGTGGGAACGTTGAACGAAGCGTAAGTGGAACTCCCGGTTACCAGCAGGGTGTTCTCATCTGAGAAGCCCTCTGCCGTGCCGGCCGTCGTATCGAGATCGCCGCCGTAGAACAAACATGGTGAGCACAATGTTGGCGGAACTCCCGGAGGAGCCAGTTGCTTGGGTACGGTACCGTAACCGTTCGGATTGGCCGCAGGAGCCGGCTTTTCCGCCGCCGCTGCTGTGAGTGTGAGTGCTACCAGGGTCACTGCAAAGAGTAGTTTTTTCATTAGTTGGCTCCTATCACACCGAACGACAGCCAGTCGCACTGTTCCGAGTTCAGGCCGAAGGTCGAATCACACCAGTTGGCGTACGTTGCTCCGAAATACGACGAGTTCAAATACATTTGGCCATCCGGCTGCCAGCTCCCGTTAACGGCATTCGTTTCCTGTGTGGTATTGGAAGCAAATTGCCGGAATACCGAGCAGCTGCCATCCAGCGTGTTGAGGCACTGGGGTTCCAGGCTGAACCAATATTCCCCCGGCATCAGAGTGACTGTGGGAAACGTAGACGTGACCGTATATTCATACAGTCCGAACGCAGTTCGGCCTGTTGCAGCCACGGTGACGCTGGCGCTGCCAGTCGATACATCGGTTCCGCCGTTTCCTTCCGAGATTCCCTGGCGAATGTCATAAGTCGCCGTGAAAGGATCGAAGGCTGCGGTCGCCAGGACATTAAAAAGAATCCCAGTGACGGTGGCATTGGCGCCGGCAGGAATCGTGATCGCACCATAGGTCTGACTTCCGCCGGAGATGAGCAGTGTATTCTCGTCCGAGAATCCATCTGCGTTAGCGTCGCTTGGGTTGAGGTCGCCACCATAGAACAAGCATGGATCGCACGACGGGGGAGCTTGCGGTGCACGTGTGCTTTTGTGTACCTGGGCTTTTTTCGACGGATCGCCAACCCGGCTTAGCACCGGGGATGGCTTTGTATCCGCCGCCGCGGAGAGGGCAATCAGCATCATTACTGACGCTGCTACTAAAAGCAGTCTTTTCACTAGTGTTCCTCCTCTGGGGTCTTTCATACCAACGAGAAACGATTTTTGCTTTCGCCAAAATCGCCCGCCGAGTCTATGCCCTCTTCCTTCTGAATGCAATGGAGAAAAAAGTACCTACCTTTGTGAATCCCGCGCTGCGCAGGCCTTTTGCTGCCCTCGTTGAGCTGTAGCCGCCAAGCGGCGCAAGAATGCAACCCAAAGCCTGCCGAGCTTGCCGAACGGACGCAAGCCTTGGGGGAACGATTTGGGAATGTACAGCCGACATCGCCGCGAAATACACTCCGCCCAATGCGCCAGAGACACAATCCACCTTTTGTCCGACTGCCGCCGGAGCGCCAACGACAAATTCCAAACCTCGTCACTTCGAATCGAATCCGAAGCGCCGGCGACAGTTGTAGGGAGGAATCTCGTTCATTTTCCCTGCGCCATCGTCTGCAGCCGACGGAAAAGAACGGCGAATCTCAAACGAGTACCCTCCCGCTTCGGGACCTGTTAACAATCTAGGTACGTAAAAATGCGTAAAAACTATTGACCTCCCTCTCATTTCCGGGTACATTGGCTTGTTCCACGGACTTCCGAGTCTCTAGGTCTTATTGTGAGACATCTCGGCCTGTGAGCCCAAATCAGGAAAAACGAGCATCTTCGGAGCCCCGTCAAGCATCTATTCTGGGTAGGAATTGCGCTAACTCCTTTTAAAACCTTAATGGAATCAGTGGCTTAGGACGGCTTGTGGGGTTCTGGCCAGTTTCCCGAGAGCAGGGACGAACGCGAAATGCCCATACTTAATAAGGAAGGAGCACACAGACATGCGCTCTGATCGTGTCTTTGACGCTTTACAGACTTTACGGAATCGTTATATGCTTTGTCAGCTCGCCTCCAAGGCCACGCGAAAGTTCCATCGGCCCAGCACCAGAATCCAGGAAACGATGAATGGTGTTCTGGACCGCATCGCCGGCAAGGAACGGCAGGAAGTTCTGTCCGAGCCGGAGAATTTTGCTGAGGCACAACGACGGGCTGCTTAAGGCAGCCCTGTCCGCCTGCCTCCTTGAAGTAGTACTTTTGGATCCTGTATTTTTGGATTTTGTCTTCCCTGAATACCCTCCTTTGAAAATCTCCCGCAGTCACTAACGAATCACTCTTAGTGCACGGGTTTAGGTGAATCATGACCATTGCTGAACTGAAAGAAAAGAACATCACCGAGCTGACCAAGATCGCAAGGACCTTGGAGCTCCCCGGCGCCAGCGGGCTCCGCAAGCAGGATCTCATATTTAAGATCCTGCAGGCGCAAAGCGAAAAAGAAGGACACATCTTCGCCGAAGGCGTCCTCGAGATTCTGCCCGACGGCTACGGCTTCCTCCGCTCGCCCGATTACAACTACCTCCCCGGTCCGGACGACATCTATGTCTCCCCGTCGCAAATTCGCAAGTTCGATCTGAAAACCGGCGACACCATCAGTGGACAAGTCCGCCCGCCGCACGAAGGCGAAAAATATTTCGCGCTGGTCAAAATCGAAGCCGTCAACTTCGAATCGCCCGACGAAGCCCGCAACAAAATCCTCTTCGACAACCTGACGCCGCTGTATCCGCAAGAGCGCCTTAAGCTCGAAACCACGCGTGAGAACTCAAGCGCGCGAGTAATGGATTTGCTCACACCTCTCGGCAAAGGCCAGCGTGGACTCATCGTTTCTCCGCCGCGCGCCGGCAAGACCATGCTGCTGCAAAACGTGGCCAACTCCATCACCACGAATCATCCCGAAGTAGTTTTGATGGTTCTGCTGATTGATGAGCGTCCCGAAGAAGTCACCGACATGCAGCGCTCGGTCAAAGGTGAAGTGATCTCGTCGACTTTCGATGAGCCCGCAGCTCGGCACGTGCAAGTCGCAGAAATGGTGATCGAAAAGGCGAAGAGATTAGTCGAGCATAAACGCGATGTTGTGATCCTGCTCGATTCCATCACGCGCCTCGCCCGCGCCTACAACACGATCGTTCCACCCAGCGGCAAGGTTCTCTCAGGCGGCGTCGACTCTAACGCTCTGCAGCGCCCGAAGCGTTTCTTTGGCTCGGCCCGCAACATTGAAGAAGGCGGCTCGCTCACCATCATCGCGACCGCGTTAATCGACACCGGTTCCCGCATGGACGACGTCATCTTCGAAGAATTCAAAGGCACCGGCAATTCCGAAATCATCCTGGAGCGTAAACTGGTCGACAAGCGAGTATTCCCAGCAATCGACATCCAGCGCTCAGGCACGCGTAAAGAAGAGTTGCTCATCCCCCGCGAAGACTTGAGCAGAATCTGGGTCCTCCGCAAGGTCCTCAACCCATTGTCGCCCGTAGAAGCCATGGAACTCCTCATCGACAAGCTGAGCAAGACCAAGGGAAACGCCGAGTTCTTATCAAACATGAGTTCGCTGTAAGTTAGTTGCGAGTACCCAGTACCCAGCAAAAGCAACGACAATGTCGGATAGCTTTGGGTGCTCGGGACTCGCAACTCGGGACTGGCTTCCCTCCGCCCGTAGGAAAGTGTCATACTTTCCTCAGCGGGCACTACCCGCGCCCGAGGACATCGTGCGACTCCAATCATTCCTCCGCATATTCCCCATCTGTCTTCTGTTAGCAATCTCCGCTCACGCCCAGCAAAATCACTCTCCCCAAGGCCCGCCACCTACGCTGCAAACCGATCCCCCGCGCGTCACCACGACTTCCGACGCCGACGAAGCCCGAAAGCGCCAGGCTCGAGATATGGGCAAGAAAGCCAACCTGCAGCGTCAGGCCGCTATAAAAGCCGACACCGACAAACTGCTCAAGCTGGCCGTCGAATTAAAAGACTCCGTGGACAAATCGAACGAAAATCTCCTGTCCCTCGACGTGGTGAAAAAAGCTGAAGAAATCGAAAAACTCGCCCACAGCGTAAAAGACAAAATGAAAGGCCCAAGCTAGCCTGTGGAAATGTGTGCGAGCGGACGACTCACCCGCTTCTACTTTACTTTTCTTAGTGGTGCAGCGAAGTCTCCGCTGCATAACACAAGAACCTAGGTTTACCCCGTGATCCCCTGTGTCCTCTGTGGTAAAGCCCTTGAACTCTTCCGCACAAAACAAAAACGCCATCCAGCAAAGCCGGATGGCGTTTGTAAAAAAATGAACCTAAGCTCCGCTTCGAATACGCATCCCGTAAAACGACCGGTAAACGAAGAAGAACGAAACCAGGAAGAACGCCAGAGCCAGCACGTTCGTGATCATCGGCCCCTGATCGCGAGTGAGCGTAACCGCCAGTTCCACCGCCAGCAATCCGAACAAGGTCGTAAACTTGATCACCGGATTCAATGCCACCGACGAAGTATCCTTGAACGGATCGCCCACCGTGTCTCCAATCACCGTGGCATCGTGCAGCGGAGTTCCTTTCTGCTTCATCTCCACTTCCACAATCTTCTTGGCATTGTCCCAGGCAGCTCCGGCGTCGGCCATAAAGATTGCCTGATACAGACCGGAGATCGCGATCGAGATCAGATAACCAACGAAGAAGAATGGTTCCACAAACGCGAAAGCTAAAGTCCCAAAGAACACCGCAATAAAGATGTTCAACATCCCCTTCTGCGCGTATTTCGTGCAGATCTCGACTACCTTCTTGCTGTCCGCGACCGAAGCCTTCACCACGCCATCGAGCTTGATGTTGGCCTTGATGAACTCAACCGCGCGGTAAGCCCCGGTAGTAACGGCCTGAGTGGATGCGCCCGTGAACCAGTAAATCATCGCCCCGCCCGTAACCAATCCCAGAAAGAACGGAGCGTGCAGCAGCGAGAGCTTCTCAACGTCCGCGGTAAGTCCGCTGGTAAGCGCCATAATGATCGAGAAAATCATCGTAGTGGCGCCCACCACAGCCGTGCCGATCAGCACCGGCTTAGCCGTAGCTTTGAACGTGTTCCCTGCGCCGTCATTGGCTTCGAGCAGATACTTCGCTCGCTCGAAGTTCACTCCCATGTTGTAGTCCTTCTTGATTTCTGCCTCCACGTTCGGCACCTGCTCAATCAGCGAAAGTTCATACACCGATTGCGCATTGTCCGTAACCGGCCCATAAGAATCCACCGCGATGGTCACCGGCCCCATGCCCAGAAATCCAAAAGCCACAAGTCCAAATGCAAACACCGCGGGAGCCAGCATGGTCGCGGCCGCCGCCAGTCCCATGGTGCTGAAGTAATAAGCCACTGACATCAGCAAGACCATCGACAGGCCGAGGTAGTAGCACGAAAAATTTCCCGCCACAAATCCGGAGAGAATTCCCAGCGATGCTCCGCCTTCTTCCGCCGAAATAACCACTTCCTTCACATGCCGCGATTCGGTCGAAGTAAACGACTTCACCAGCTCCGGAATCAGCGCGCCAGCCAGCGTTCCGCACGAAATAATCACAGCCAGCTTCCACCACTGTGAAACGTCTCCGCCCAACTCCGGAATAATGAAGTACGAAACCAGGAACGTCAGTGCGATCGACACAATCGAAGTCAGCCAAACCAGCGTGGTCAGCGGAGTTTCGAAATTCATTTCATCCGCGTTGCCGAAACGTGCCTTCGCGATGGCCGCATTCAGGAAGTACGAAACCGAACTCGCCACCAGCATCATCACGCGCATCACGAAGATCCAAACCAGCAGCTGCACCTGCACCGTAGGAGTCTTCACGCCCAGCAGAATAAAAGTGATCAGCGCCACGCCGGTAACGCCGTAAGTTTCAAACCCATCCGCCGAAGGCCCAACCGAATCGCCCGCGTTATCGCCCGTGCAATCCGCAATCACGCCAGGATTCCGCGCATCGTCTTCCTTGATCTTGAAAACAATCTTCATCAAGTCCGAACCGATATCGGCAATCTTGGTAAAGATGCCGCCGGCAATTCGCAGCGCAGCTGCTCCCAAAGACTCGCCAATCGCAAATCCGATAAAGCAAGGCCCCGCATAGTCTCCCGGAATGAAGAGCAGAATGATCAGCATGATCAGCAGTTCGACGCTGATCAGCATCATCCCAATGCTCATTCCAGCTTCGAGCGGAATCTGATAAACCGGAAACGGTTTGCCCGGCAGAGCGGCAAAAGCCGTCCGCGAATTCGCAAACGTATTCACCCGAATACCGAACCATGCCACGCCGTAACTTCCCGCGATCCCCACCAGACTGAAGCCCAGAATAATCGCAACCCGCATCGCTTCCATATGCTGCAGCACGCCGAAGTAAAGCAAAATGATGACGGCAATAAACGCCCACAACAGCAAAATGAATTTCCCCTGCGTCACCAGATAAGTTTTGCAGGTTTCATAGATCAGCTCCGAGATCTCCCGCATCGACCGATGCACCGGAAGATTCTTGAGCCGCATATAAATGACCATGCCAAATAAAAGGCCGAAGATGCAAAACGCAATGCCGATCATCAACAGCTTGTGCCCATCGATCGCCCCGTTCAAAAAGGGAACCGAAGCTAGATCGGGCAATTTCAGCGAAGCCTCGCCGCCCGCAGGTTCGCCCCCAGGTTGAGCCCAAGCCCCAGCTGCGCTCAAAGCCACCAGAGCCGCCAACCCCAATCCCTTTTTCAAAAGTCCAGACGCCGCGCGGCATCCTTCAAACGCAGCAGTAGCCAGCCAGGTGCGCATATTAAGTCCTCCAAAATGAGTCAGTTTCAGGATTATAAACGTGTTTAGGCACCGCCTTCCGGCGATCCCATGCCCGAGCACACCCGTGCACTACAAGGGATTCCACGCCGGAATTCCGAACACGCTTCCACCGCAAAACTAGAACGGAGTGTTGGAGCTTGGCCGCGTCGGAGTCAGCGCCCGAACCGGAGCTTTGTCCCAGTCCAGACGCACAACCTCAAAACGGCCATTTATAACACTTCGCAACAAAACGGTCAATCGCAGAAACGTGCCATGGAACTCGGACCAATTTGAAACCGTTCCTAAGGCGATTGCCCGAAGGAATCAACATAGGCACAGGGGATTTCCCCGAGGCGCGACTATACTGTGCGGGTGTCGCGGGCGTCCTGGCACGAAATGGATCCGTGGCCATTGATTGCGGCGGCGTCCGCGCCGGAAATCGGACGAGGAGGAAGCTAATGAAGAGAATGGGTTTCTTGACACTCGTGATTACAGCCATGCTCCTGTTGACCCTGGCGTTCATGGCGGGTGCGAGTTCAAAGACGGCAGGCGTAATTCCTGTAGCGGCAGCGGCGCCTGCCCTGGCCGCACCGGCAATGCCGCCTCATCCGCACATCCACGAAGGCCTGGAAGCGATGCGCGAAGCGAAGCATCATCTGGAAGCGGCCGAGGGCGATTTCCACGGCCATCGCCACAAAGCGATCGAGCACCTCGACATGGCGATTCACGAGGCCGAGGAGTGCGAACACGAACCGTAGAGTGTAGGATTCGAAGACCAAAAGGCAGCGTCCGTGGACGCTGCCTTTTTTGCTGAACGCGTCTTGGGGAAAAAACTTATTAGAAAATCAGCCGGCAGCCCATTCTGGCTCACGCGTTGGGCCGGTTAAGCGGGAGATCCCTTCGACTTCGCTCAGGGCAGGCTCTTCGCTCCGCCTGAGAACCGGCTCCTCTCAGGATGACAAACCGCGATGGCGGTCACTCAATTGGCACGGTTGAGTATCCCAGCGAAATGCCCGCGCGAAACACGTTGCCGGAGTTGAACTCGAAGTTATTTTGGATGTGGTAGTAGCGAATCTCTGGGCGGACAAACAGGTGCGGCAAGTGGTGCCAGAAGCGATAGCGGACGCCCACGCCCAGGTCCTCCATGAAGTGATTACTGCCCGTGTAGTTGGTGCATCCTGGAATGCCGCACGAGCTCAGTAGGTCGAAACGGTTGCTGGCAACGCCGACTCCGCCCTGAAGGTCGAGGCCCAATTTCTTGGTGAGCTTGGGCTGAAAGAGCACGTTGGCATCGGTGAAGATAGGGCGGTAGTTCTCATAGCCGTAATAGCTGGCTTGGTGGTAGCGCCACGCAGTTTCAAAGTTAAGGCCGAAGCGGGTGTGCCGGAAGCCGACATAATCAAAGCCGATGCTGGGATAAATGCCGCCAGTATCAGCCGGGGGATGGAAGTTCACGGAGTCGCTCACGCGGGCATATGACTTAAGAATGGAACCGCCGGCCGTGATATCGAATTGCTGGGCTGAGGCGAAGCTGGCAAACAGAAAAACGGCACACGCGGATGTAAGCAGCGCGAATTTTCTCAATACAGTCCCCTTGCCAGTCCGCGTGGATTTGTGGAATGGACCCGCTAGATTGATGACGCTATACGGGGCCGCCGCGTACGGCAGCCCCGCAACAATCCGGGTTCTCGGAATCGGCTGTTCAGGATACCAAATCCGCGATGCCTCGCGCGGTCAAAAACTATTCCTTGCCGCCGAAGGTGTATCCGATCGAAGCTGAGACTCGAATCACGTTGTTGGAAGTGTAATACCCGTTATCCGTCGAGCTATTGTTATTCTGAATGTGGTAGTAGTGAGCCTCAGGGCGGATAAAGAGATGTTTCCAGGGATAGAAGCGGATCCCGGCGCCAAGGTGCTCCATAAAGTGATCGGAGCTGTTGAAGCAGCCACTGCAGGACAGGCCCTGTTCGTAGGTTCGAGTGTCAGCACCGCCGATGCCAGCCATAAGGTCAGCGCCTAGCCTGTGCCCCAGATGCGGCTGCCAGAGCGCGTTGAAGTCGGTGAGGATGGGGCGAGCGTTGGTTCCGGTGTCGGCGCCACCGTAGGTGCCCTGAGTAGCCCGCCACGCAGTTTCAACGTTGACGCCGAAATTCTTATAAAACACCACGTCGCCACCGATGTTGATATACAGACCGCCCTTTTCCGGTGGACAGCCTAGGCCGGTTGCTGCGGATACGCAGTTGCTATTGGTATTGCTGGACGAGAACAGAGTGCCGCCGCCCAAAAAAACGTCTACCTGCTGGGCTGAGGCAAACTGGGCGAAAAACAGGAAAGCACAAACCGGTGCGAGAAGCGCTAACTTTCTCAAGAGAAACCTCCTTATTAGTTCCGTGTGAGTGTAAGATGCGTCGGTGAATTCGTTAGGATGCAAGGATATCGCTCACGACTCATCATAATTTCAGCCAAGGGAGAAATTCAACCGGGAGACTCACGTAAAGAAACGTCAACAGGATCGCGAGTCTAGGCCCTTCCCAAAGCATAGTTCGTGCAATAGCCCTTGAACCCCGGATGCAGTGAAAAGTTGCGGAGAAAAACGACGCTTTTTGCTGGCTGCAATGTGCGGTAACGCACCTTTCTCTCGTGCGCTGGGATGACAAAATTTGGCAATTCGGCGAGTTGCGGAAGGCGCGACGCCTTGGAGCTAGGTAATGTCGGAGTACGCTGAAGAAAAGAAATCCGGGCCCTGCCAGAATTTCTCGTAGCACTCAGTGCAGACCCAGTCGTGGCCGTTGGTGTACCCGGTGCTATGGGCGGCATCGGCTTCGTCCTGAGACTCGAATAACTCCCAGCGGCAGATGAAGCAGTGGTCTTTTTTCCAGCCGCCTTTGACTAGTTCGAAGTTTGCGGAGTCGGCCGCGAGAGTCAAGTCGAACGAGACCTTGCCCGTCTGTTTGGCGATCACGATATCGATATTGGTGAAGCGGTGCTTTTCCCAGTGCCAGTTGCACGCTCGGCAGCGCTGAACGGCTTCGCGTACCCGCTCGGCATTGCGGCGGATCCCATGGATTTCTAGCGTGGAAAGAGCGAAAGATCTGGAAAGCCTGCCTTGAAATAATCCGCCATGGGACTGTTCCGCCCGCTCGGGTGACCCCGTTAGATCGAGGCGCACACGCTCAGGGTTGGCTCCGGCTTCGCGCAGAAGCTTGTCGGCGAGACTGCCGCTCTCGTCCAGCAGGCCGAGAAAAAGGTGTTCGGTTCCAATATGTTTGTGGGATAGTGCGTCCGCCTCGTCTGCCGCGAATTTCAGAACGCGCTTGGATGCGTTACTCAGCGGCAAGTCGACGGAGATCGATGTCGATGGCTGCCTCGTTCCGTGCTCGTCGAGACGCTTCCGAATAGTTTCTAGATTGGTTTTCGGAATCCAGTGGTACAGAAAATTGTTCTCGCGCAGCAGACCCAGGAGCAGATGCTCGGTCTCGATGTAGGACGAACCGAACTGGCTGGCCTCGTAGCGCGAGAAGAAGATCGCACGCCGCGCTTTCTCCGTGTAGCGTTCGAACATGTCTTACTCCAGTGCAGCAGCCCTCCGGCTGCTTCGCTTCCAGTATAGATATCCGGGCACACCGACCAGCACAATCGCCGTGCCCCAGAAAGCTTCGATGGGGCGCGTGATGATCGTGTTCAGCGTCCACGCCGCGCCCACCAGAATGTAAAGCGCTGGCAGCCACGGATATCCCGTGCAGCGATACGGACGCGGAATCTCGGGACGCTTCCAGCGCAGCAGAAACATTCCGGCCACCGTCAGCGTGTAGAACAAGACCATGCCGAAAATCACATAAGTATAAAGCTGATCGTAGCGGCCGCTCAGGGTGAGAACCGCGGCCCATGCGCTCTGACCAATCAGTGCCACCGCCGGAGTTCGATACTTGGGGTGAACCCTGGCCATCTGTGGGAAGAAAGCACCGTCGAGCGCCATCGCATAGTAGACGCGCGCGCAACTCAAGATGGCGCAGGCCAGCGCGCCGAACACAGACACTGCAATGAGCGCCGAGAGCCATGTGGCGGCTGCGGGAGAGAAAAGCACCGCGGCCGCTGCCTGCGCGATGGTTTCATGCTGAGCCACATCGCTGAGCGGCATCGCATATAAATATGTCATATTCATCGCGACGTAAACCACGCCGACGATCAAAACTCCGAGCACCATCGCCAGCGGCACATTGCGACGTGGTTCTTTCACTTCCCCGGCCACCCAGGTGATGTAAACCCATCCGTCATACGCCCAGAAGACCGCGATCAAGGCGACTCCGAATGCGGAGAGCATCTGCGAGACGCCCATACTCGCGGTAATGCCGGCCAGCATCCCGTGCGGCGTGGTGAAGTGATGCCAGTCTCCCTTGCCGATGGCGAAGCCGAGTATCACGAATGCCGCCATGGCCACAAACTTGGCCCAGGTGGCGATGTTCTGAAGAATCGCGCCCGGCCGCAAGCCGAAAATGTTGACCGCGGTCACCACTGCAATCAGAATCAAGGCCACGAGATGGGCGCGAGTTACCACGATGCCCGCGAGCGAGAGCACAAGATGTTCTTGCGAGATGCTGGGGATCAAGGCTCCGACATACGCGGCCGTGCCTACGGCCAGCGCCGCGATCGAACCGCCGTTGCCCACGCTGAACAGCATCCATCCGTAGAGAAATGCGGTCAGGTCGCCATAGGCTTCGCGCAAATAAACGTACTGGCCGCCGGAGTCCGGGAACATTGAGCCCAGTTCGGCGAATGCGAAGCATGCGCACAGCGAAATCCCGCCGCCGACAAACCACACCAACAGAAACAGCACCGGATGAGGCAGCGCTCCAGCAATGTCTTTGGCCGTAAGAAAAATCGACGAACCAATAATGCCACCCACGAGCAGAAGTACAGAATCAAGCAGGCCGAGGCCTCGCACCAGAGTGGGAGAAGCGGCTTCCGGCTTCCGGCCCTCTGCAGAGTTTTCGGCGGTGGCGGATATTGAGTTCATTATCCGATTCCGAGTTCATCGGAAGATTCGAGCGGCGTACCGCAGCGACGGCAGATCACGGAGGAACAATCTCCGCAGGTCAGCGGATCAGTGACCTCTTCAGCGCAGTTTGGACAATAGAGCGAGGCGGAGCCGGGTTCTGGCGCGGGATTCTGAGGGTGCGTCGCCATGAGGAGAGAACTTTAGCACACAACGGAAGGCATCTGACCGCCTCATCGCGCAGATCAACTAGCCCGCAGCTCCGGGGCCGGATCACCTCATGTCATCAGGTTCAGGGGCGACGTTGGGTGCGCTGCGAAGAAACTCCATTAGCCCGTCGCCGGTTCTTTTGCCCGCGCGTTTCTTGAAAAATTCCGCCGCGGTTTCGACTACGCCAACCTTTTCCGCCACTGCCGAGGCGATCCATTGATTCAGCGAGACTCCGTCCTCTTGCGCCAAACGCTGCGCCGCCTTCTTAATCGAGAGGGGAAGTTTCAAGGAATAGGTAGCTTTACGTTTCACTTCAGTCCTTAGCGACACCCATCGCACGCATTCGAGCCACGGACGTAATAAACTTGTTAAAGACTATCAGATGCCCGGGCAGGTGACCCGTTGAAGATCAAGAACGAGCAACACGACCCTGAGTGGTATCTAAAGAATCCCCGAACTCGCAAATGGATGGTGCAATGCTCGGGCTGTCTGCGGTGGGGATACGCGGCCACCGCGCCCGCTAGATTCTTTGGCCGCTCCCAACTTGAAAGATACCTAGGCGAATTGAAGCTTGACGCTCAAGGTCTGTGCGATGCCTGCCAAAGCGCGTTGTCACAGCGCTAATTGTTGTAAATCGACACTATGGCGAACAATATGCTCCGGATAAACATGCATCGAGCTTCCGCCCTCGCCATCTGTGCTCTGACCGCCGCGTCGTTCGCTCAAAGTTCCGCTCCCGAGAGCATGTCGATGCTCACCGCATCCCGTGTTCAATCACCGGGTTGGTGGCCCACTAAAGGAGATGCCGCGCGAGGCAGTTACGTGGGCACGGCAGCGTGCGCGAAATGTCATGCGTCCAAGGTTGCGAGTCAACAAAAACATGCCATGGCCCGCGCCGCCGTTCCCGCCGCCGACGCGGAGATACTTCGCCAGCATGACCATCTCTCGTTTCGCATTGGTTCCTACCGTGAGGAGATCGTAACCAAAGCCGCGAAGAGTGTTCTAACGGTTACGGCTGGCGGCAACGCGGCGCCGCTCTCAACCGAACTGCAGTGGGCATTTGGCGTGGGGCACCTCGGGCAAACTTATGTCTACGAAAAAAACGGCAGCTACTACGAAAGCCATCTCACTTTTTTTTCGTCTTCCCAGGATCTGAATATCACGCCGGGGCAATCTCCTGGCATGCCACGCAATCTTGAAGAGGCAGCGGGACGCCGCATGCCGCCGGCCGAGACCCGCGCCTGTTTTGCCTGTCACACCACCGCTTCGGTCACCAACAATCAGCTCGATGCAAAAGACGCAGTGCCGGGCGTGACGTGCGAAGCCTGCCACGGGCCGGGATCGAGCCACGTAGCCGCCATGAATTTGGGGCAGCACGAAGAGGGCGCGCAGCTGATCATGAATCCCAGTCGATTGAATCCAGTCGATTCGGTGGATTTCTGCGGCGCGTGCCACCGCACCTGGGAAGATGTTGTGACGAACATTGGACTGAGCTCGTTGAACCTTCGCTTCGCGCCTTACCGCCTCGAAAACAGCAAGTGCTGGAGCAGCAAGCCCGACGCTCGACTCACCTGTATCGCCTGCCACGATCCGCATCAGCCTCTGGAGCACGACGCTGCAGCCTACGATTCACGCTGTCTGCAATGCCACATCACTCAGGCCAGCGCGAAAGCAACCGCCGATCACCGAGATTCCGATCATCCAAATTCTGATCACCCAGGCGCGGCCTGCCCAGTAAGCACGAAGAACTGCACAACCTGCCACATGCCGAAAGTCGAGTCGTCCATCCAGCACTCGACTTTTACCGACCATTGGATCAGCAAGCCGATGAAGTGAAATATCTGGGCTGTGCGCTGACAGTTTCTGACAGGTCGAGCACGCGAATAGGCTATCCGCCACCACGGCATTCGCCGACGCGATAAAATCTTAACCATGCCAGAAAAATCACTAACTCCCGACGAAAAGCTGCAGCAGGAATTCAACCGCTGGGCCTCGGCCGGCGAAGGCGCGAAGATGGAGAATCATCATCTCGACATTACGGCGAAGACGATTCGCCGGATGAATCTGCGTCCGGGCGAGCGCGTGCTCGACCTTGGCTGCGGCTCGGGATGGGCGACGCGGCTGCTGGCGCGGCTCGTGGGCGAAGGGCCGGACGGATTTGGCCAGGTGGTCGGACTCGATGTGTCCGACGAGATGATTCGCGAGGCTCGCGCCGCGTCTAAAGATTTCGACAACGTGCTTTATGTCTGGGGATCGGCGCAACAGATTCCGTGGGAAGAAAACTTCTTCGACAAAGTTTTGTCGGTGGAGTCGTTTTACTACTATGCCGATCAGGATCGCGCGCTCATGGAACTTTTTCGCGTGATGGCGCCGCGGGGGAGATTATTCATCCTCATCAATCTATACAAAGACAATCAGTATTCGCTGCAGTGGGTCGACAAGCTGAAAGTTCCGGTGCATGTACGATCAGAGGCGGAGTACGTCGAGTTGTTGAAGAAACATGCCTTCGAAAATGTTGAGGCGTGCCGCATTCCCGATGACACGCCCACGCCGGATGACTACAAGACGAAATCGTTTCGCAGCCTGGACGATCTGCGGGCGTTTAAGCGCGAGGGCGCGTTGTTGCTGATGGCTACGAAGCCCGATCTGCGAACGCCCGCGCCAGGTTATACGATTTATTGAGTGGCAGGGTCAATGAGTGGCAGGGTCAATGAGTCACACGGTCATCGAGTCGCACGGTCATTGAGTCGCACGGTCATCGACTGCCGCGGAAGTCTCCGGGGGCTTGTACAGATCGGGAAGGGCACGACTTCAGTCGTGCCGTATGTCGTGAAAAGAGGCCTCGGCTTTAGCCGCTGAGGTAAGCCCTCGTCTCCGCGCGGCAGAGTCTCAGCTAAATCTTGTCGTCATCATCTCCATGATTGAGATCCTTGGCCGGGCTCAGCGCGCGGCCGTCCGGCGCGTGGTGAATCGAGATGTGGCCGTTTACGTTCTCCAGCTTAATATGAGGCCCGCCGCTGCCGAGTTCGCCGTGCAGGTCGTGGCCAACGAAGTTGTGATGATTCACATGCAGTCCGAAATCGTTATCGATTCCGCCGGAAACCGTGCTGGCTTCGATTTGCGCTTTCGAGTCCGAAGGAATCGTCAACTCCACCGAACCATTGACCGAGTTCAGTTCGACAGATGATCCGGAAAGCTGGTCAAACCTGGCGTCCAGATGGCCGTTGATGGTGGAAAGTTCGGCGCGGCCTGAGAGATTGTGCGCTTCCAGTCTGCCGTTGATGCACGAGGCGTGCACTTCTCCCGCTGCGCCGGTGATATCGAGCTTGCCATTGATCAGCTTAATTTCGTCGAGGCGCGCGCTGCGCGGCACGGTCAGCGTATATTCCACGCTCGGTGGATTATTGTGCGAACCCCAGTTGAAAGTATTATCGTGGTCGCGATACTTGGTGCGAATCGAAACATTTTCTTTCGACGCGTCCACTTCAATGCGCGCCTCATCGAGCCGTTCCTTCGAATCGGCATACTTCACGGCATCCACCTTGAATACGTTCTGATCCCAAGTGGAGATGTGGACGTCGCCATTAATGTTGTCGAGTTCGACGCGGCCATCGGGCGTGAGCGCGTAAGTCTGGTGGAACTCTTCAGTGAATGCGCGGTGATCGGAGGCGTGGGCTCCGAGGGCGAGCGCGAACAGTGCGCAGATGGTTCCTAAAACGGCTCCGGACCATGCGGAGAATTGACGTTTGCGATTCATAGGCTTCCTCCGTTTCAACGGGTTAGACGCAGCGATTCGAAATTCGTGAGGCCTTAATCGCCAGCAGCTTTTCTTCCCACGCTTCTATATACGACGGATGCCTCCGCGATGTTCCCTCGATTTAGCGTCTGCTCGCCCTATGCTCAGTCCGCATACCGGGGCTATAATTCGCTGAAGTGGAGGGTTCTATGAGCGTTCGACGGCTGCTGGTTCTCTCGCTGTTGATTTTGCTCTGCGTTGCGACCGTTGCGGCGCAGTCCCCGTCAGACAAGACCCATGGTTCTTCATCGGCTGCGTCCGAGAGCAAGAAGGACTCGCCTGAGACGCGCGCCCCGGAATCAAGCTCGCAGCACATCCTCACGCTCGAGCAGAATGACGCGATATGTTACACGCTGCGAACTTATCGCGTGGCGCGCTTAAGTCCCGAGTCGGACGCGACGAAACCCGCAGGCTACTCCTCGTGTCTTCGTTCTACCCGGTTTCAGCTGAAGACCGCGGTCGATACGGTTGAGATCGCGTCCCACTGAGTAGCGAAGCCTTCTCAATCAGCCTTCGCGGATGCGTTGTCTGGCTCGTTCTTCTTGCCGGCTTCGGTAAGCAAATAGATTCCGAGGATCGTCATCTCCGGCTCAATCGGATGCCGGTAGCGCTGTCCGGGATAGACCACATAGTAAATCGCAGGATAAAGCAAGATCAGCCAGAACAGAAGCCAGGCGCCAGGTTTGCGCCTGCGTAAAGCGCGGCCTAGCCCCCAGAAAGCAAGTACGGAAGACGCGAGGAACAGCGAATTCTTCGTTTGCGACAGCCACCAGATTTGTGCCAGCCGAGGCGGCCCCGCCCAGAAGTAGACAAAGCGTTTCACGCACAGCACGGCAAAACGCGGGTAATCCGCTTTGATATAAGTCACAGCCTGCCGCTGGCACATCGCCACGTATGCCAGTTCGCCCATCGAAACATATTGGCGCATGGCATAGAGATCCTGCGTGGGATGCAAATACTGCATCCACGTTCCGTCGGCGCCATTGCCGTTGCCGAGGCGCAGCTCCGCGCCAAAATTATCGCGCATGAAAATAAACTTGCCGAAAGTTTGATAGTTCCGCACAAGCCACGGCGCGATGCAGGCGAGGAAAACGACAGACGCCAGCGCAACGCCGGCCAACGACAAAGCCGGCTTGCGGCGCTTCGCACAGTGATACCAGGCCCACAATCCTGATGCCGGCAAAAACGAAATCAGCACGGTGCTGGTCAGCGCGGCGATGCCCCAGAGTAGGCCGAACTCCAGCCAAGGCTTCAGCCCGTCGCGGTCTTCCATGGTGAGCGCCAGCCAAAAAATCACCGCCAGCAGCAAAGCCGACAGGCTCGTTTCCCAGACCCAGCGCGTGCACCAAGTCATCGCGTAGGGCAGAAGAGCCCATGTCCAGGCCGAGCCGACGGCAACCCTCTCGGAAAATATTCTTCGCGCAATCAGAAAAATCGGAATGCACGTCAGCGCCGAAAAAACACTGTTGATCGAGAGCAATACAAACGCCGACCCTCGCGAATAGATTCCGAAGAGGTGAAACACGCCCGCAGTTAAATATGGATAAAGGGGAGGTTCCCACGCGGTGGGCCCCGTCGGCGCGCCAAATGCGTTGCTGAAGCCGTGCCCGGAGGCGATGGCCGCGCCGATCCTTCCCATCTCCCAGCCGAAGGCGAAGTTGTTGTCCGTGGCTTTGAATTTATAGGTGTGGCCGACGATGATCCAGCCCACGCGCAGAAACAGCGCAATGGCCACCATCCAAAACTGCGATGTGCGGATGTGAAGCCACGTACTGGCGAGCACAGGAAGTGCGCGTTCGCGGCCGGCGGCCACGGCGGATCGTGAATCCATGGGTGATCTATTTGTAGCTGAGCGGGAGTCGAGGGGCAAGCGCGCCTGATCCTTGTGAGCTTGACCCTTGCGCCTTCGCAAACATTGCGGCTCTGGTGCCACAAGCTGGCCCCGCAAGTTCTACCCCGTGTAACCCTGTGCCCTCCGTGTTAAAGATTTATGGCGGCCGGTGGCCAAACCCCAACTGCCTTTCCGACGCATCTGTCCTATAATGGTGCGGACCGAGGAAACCTCATGGGCTGGCTGCAAAATAAATTCGAAAAGAATTTCATGATCAGCACGGTGGACTACGTCTTCAACTGGGCGCGGAAGTCTGCCGTGTGGCCGATGACGTTCGGCCTGGCGTGCTGTGCGATCGAGATGATCGCGTCGTCGACTGCGCGCTTCGATATCGCGCGCTTTGGCTCAGAAGTATTTCGTCCCAGCCCGCGGCAGAGCGATTTGATGATCGTCGCCGGCACTGTAACTTTGAAGATGGCTCCGGTGGTGAAGCGCATCTACGACCAGATGCCCGACCCGAAGTGGGTGATCTCGATGGGCGCGTGTTCGTCGGTGGGTGGGCCGTTCAATACTTACGCAGTGTTGCAGGGCGTCGACAAAATCGTCCCCACGGACGTTTACGTCACCGGTTGTCCGCCGCGTCCCGAAAATCTTTTCTACGCGCTGCTCAAGCTGCAAGACAAAATCGACACCATGACGCTCGCGAAGAAGCCCACGGAAGTTCGGCTCGATCCGAATATGATGGAGAACTTCAAGCGACAGGTGATGATCGCGCAGACGCTGCAGCCCAAATAGCTGTCAGCTCTCAGCTGTCAGCCAACAACTTCTTCGCCGTCGTAGATGGTTATCTCCAAGCTATCGGCTAGCTGCTCCTAGGCGGAGCGGAGATCGCTCCCGAAGTCCTTTCTTTTCAGCGCGGCCTCTGTAAGTTGTTGAGAATAGGTGAGCGCGATCTGACGCTCTTATGCAAATTGCCGGCGCGGAGCCTTCGCAGAATGCCTCCAGAACGCGCAGAATCGGCCCCAGATCGCATCCGAGGGCTCGGGAGGAGTGGAAGGCCACCCGGCGCTCAGTCGGGGCTTAAATCGCCTCTAATGCGAAAATCTCTGTAAGTGATTGAAAAAGTCCGTAACCTGTTGATAATATCTGCAAGCTATTGCAAACATTGGATTCGCCGTTTTTGGCCGGGTCTTTTTCGGTACAATCGAGTTTCACTATGCCAAACTTCACCAAGCTGACGACGGAATCCGAACTTCCTCCCATGGACGAAGCCAAAGAATTTCCCTGCGGCGCGAAAACAATCTGCGTAGCGAACGTTAACGGCGTATACAGCGCCATGGACAACATCTGCCCGCATCGCGGCGGACCGTTGGGGCAGGGAATGATCGAAGGCGGCAAAGTAGTCTGCCCATGGCATGGTTGGGCATGGGATCCAAAGACCGGCGAAGCCGTACAGAATCCCAGCGCGAAGGTCGCGGTGTATCCGCTGAAGATTGAAAATGGCGATGTGCTCGTGGAGGCCTAAGCCAATTAGTCAGAAAGCGATCATCGTTTTTCAAATCTTCGCGGGCGCAGGAATCGTGCTTGCTATCGCGGGAGCCGTTTGGTGGGCGCTCAGACGGGTACGGATAGCCGAGCAGTGGCCAACGACTGAGGCTACGATTGAAGGGGGTACGTTCCAGGCCGTGCCCTACACCGGCAACCGCCGGGACCCACTCAAGGCTCCTGTACTTTATTTCTCGTACCAGGTCGGCGGGGAATATTTTAGCGGCAGGGTTGCACTTATGGATTTTTTCGACGACTCCGGTGAAGAGATAATCCGGCGAATGACCTTGCAGAAACTGGAGATCCACTACGATCCGCAGGACAGCACAAGGTGGTTCATCGACGACAAGATAGCGGGCTACAGGATTCGGCAGGAAGGGCTGGAGTCCGAGGCCAATCGTAGACTTTGAAGCCCGGTTGATTCCGTGAGGGAACGAACTGTCGAGCCTCGCTCGACCAGACAGCCGAGAGTGGTCTTGTGTCGCAGGTGTCGGTATTACTATCCCAACAACCGCAGGAATTTTCCCGGCTGATTCTCATATCCCGGAAACACTTCACTCAAATTCTTGTTGCCCATGTGACGCGCCACGGCCTCGCCGAGCACCTGCCGGAAATCCGTAGTCAACGCCAGATCGCGTCCTTCATAGAGCTGCGACTGATCAAGCCCCGGCCAGCGCCCGTAGACGCGTCCGCCTTTCACCGGGCCGCCTAGAACGAACATCACGTTGGCGTGGCCGTGATCGGTGCCGCGGTTGCCGTTCTCGCGCGCGGTGCGGCCGAATTCGGACATCGTCACTACCACCGTGTCTTCGCCGAGATCGCCAAGGTCGGTCCAGAAAGCGGAGATCGATAGCGAGAACTCTCGCAACACATTGGCGATCTGACCTTCGGTCGCGCCTTCGTTGACGTGATGGTCCCATCCGCCGATGTCGGCAAATGCAACTTGCACGCCGAGATTTGCCTTGATGAGTTGCGCAAGCTGGCGCAGGCTGTCGCCGAATCGTCCCTTGGGATAATCGGCGCCCGCGGCAGGCTTGTACTTCGATGGATCGGCAGCCTTCAACATCTTCACTGCGTCGAATGTTTCTTCGCCCGTGCCGTGCAACACGGCGTCGACGGAGTTGTTGTACATGGCCTCGAACGCGCTCGCGGCCGGCGAAGGCTTTGCGCCCTTGCCGCCGACTGAAAAATCGTTGATGTTGTTCATCGCGATCGACGGCTCGATCCCACTCAAGATTCGCGGAATCGATGGGCCCATGGCAATGGCCTGGAAAGCCGATTTCTGCTGCTGAAGCGGCAGGTTGTGAAGAGACCGGTTGAGCCATCCGTCTTCAGTGGACTTCACGCCCGGCGTGCCTGCCTCCATAAAATCTTGCGCGTCGAAATGCGAGCGCGTGGCGTCAGGCGACCCGGCAGCATGCACAATCGCCAGATGACGCTGCTGCCACAGCGGTTGAAACGGCGCGAGTGAAGGATGCAGGCCAAAGAATCCATCGAGATCAAGCACGGCCTTGCGCGGAATATTAATTGTGGGCCGCATGGCGTAATACTGCTGCTCGCCGTGAGGCACCACGATGTTCAATCCGTCGGCCGCGCCGCGCTGAAAGATCACGACCAGCCGTTTCGGGCGCACGCCCGGCTCAGCCGCGCCCATGGCGGCGCGAGCGAGAAAGCTTGGTACCGCCGCCGTACCGACAACGGCAAGCGCGCTGTTGCGAAGAAAAACGCGACGTGTAATGGACATAAGAACAGCTCCTAGCTCTTAGCCTTTAGCTCTTAGCTCAAGCCTGAACCCAACGGAAACCCTTTGGGGTTCAAGCTAAGAGCTAAAAGCTAATGGCTAAAGGCTTTATCTTCTCTGAAACTCCGGCGAACCCAACAGCAGTCCGGACATTGTGTTTGCATCTGGAGAACGCTGGGAATCGCCGGGCTTGCTCTTATTATCTTGTTTCGGTTGCCCGTTATTCTTCTTTGCTGCGGCGTTCTTTGCCGCTTCGATCTTTGCCGCCTCGATCTGCACCGTGATCGAATTGTGCGTCTGCTGGGATACTCCTCCTGCGATCAGGCTGGTCTCGAGCGTTGCTAGCGTCAAGTTCGCATCCGGCGGATCGGCGCTGCTTCCCGTGAGTTGCGCCGCATCCGTTTTCACGCCTTTGATCTTGCCGCTAGTCAATGCTAGAGCAAAATTCATGCGGTTGAGCAGGGCCGAGGTGCTCACCCAGGTGTCCGCCTTCATGGAATAGCCGGTCGGAGGCTGCGCGCCGTAAAGCGGCATGCCCATGTTGTTGAGTTGCCGTGTGAGCGGCACAGCATCGTCAATCTCCGCGCCAGTGGCTCGCACCGCGGAGGCCACAAATTCAAGAGGCGTTTTTACTTTCGCGCGGTAGGTTGCGTCATCCCAAAATTCAGGCGAGTGGAACAATGTGTCGAGCACTTCGCGGATGTCGCCTTTCTTCTTCAAAAAAGTTTTCGCCATGCGATCCACCAGAGCCGGCGGGGGATCGTCCGAAACAAATCGCTCTGCCAGCTTCAGCGAAATAAAATGCGCTGTCAGCGGACTCGTTGCCAGCCGGTGCAGCACTTCCAGACCCTCGTCTTCGCCCTTGGGCTTGATCTTGTGTCCCAAAACATACTTCGGGCCGGGTTCATGCATGCGTAGATCGAATTTGAAGCTGCCGCCGTGCGCCGGGTCGTCGATGGTCCATCCTGAAAAAACTTTGGCGACCTCGGTCACATCGCGCTGCGAATAGCCGCCGTTCACGCTAAGTGTGTGTAGCTCCAGCAACTCGCGGCCGTAATTTTCATTGAGGCCAGGCGTACTCTTACCAGCCTTTGGCTTAACAATTTGATAGCGCACGTAGGGACTGGGATGCTCCGGAATTCCCAAAGCCTTCGCCGAGAACGGACCCACGCTCAGCCAGTTATCTAGGTAATACAACATCGCGGGACTCTTCGCTGTGGCCACGAGCAGGTCTTCGAACTTGCCGAGCGCATGCGCGCGAATCACGTCGCGCTCATAGCTGGTCAGCATCAGGCGGTCGAGTCCCTTGTCTACAAATACGTTGAAGTGGTTAAACCAGAAATCGGTCATCACCTCTTCAAACTGGCGCTGGCTGTAGATGGCGCGCAGAAGTTTCGCTTGCGCCAGTTCGCCCGTGACCACGCCCGCCGGGTTGTTCATGGCGAGCAAAGTTTCTTTTTGCTTTGGATTCAGACCTTCGAGCAGCTCGGGAGCCTTTCCCCCGCGCAGAGAGTCGGCAACCGCGACCTGCGCCTCGATTGGCATGCCGAGAATTTTCTTGAAACGCTCGTCCGGCGATAGGCTCGGAAGTTGCTGGAGTTCGAGGTCGGCGTAAAGTGCCTGCTCGTGCAGGCGCGCCTGCTGTTTTTCTTCGCGCGTCAGCTTCGCCGGCTTCGGTGAGGGAGCCATGGTTGCGTCGTTGGCTGTGCTGGAAGTCATGGAATCTGTTGTTGCCGCTGCTCCGTTTGCTGCCCCGCTCATTGAAGCACTGTTCATTGCGCCGCTTGCTGCGGAGCCGTCCGCGCTTCCGGCGCCGTCTGACGCGGCGTTCGCCGCCATCTCTGATTTTTCAGCGGGCGCACTGCTGATTTTTTCTGGCGCGGTAGCAGCGGTGACGCTCTTGCCAGCTTCTTCTTTTTTCTTTTCTTTTTTCTCTTCTTGTCGCGCGAGTTGCACCTGGTAAACCGCGCGCCGTGCCGGATCTGACGGCATACTCCGCTTACCGTTCCGCACCTGGTTAATCGCCTGGCCGTCGGGGAAGTCCTCGGCAATTTCTTTCGCGCTCATGCGCAGCGTGCGGAGCGGCTCCAGGCGCGCATCGAGCGCGCTGTCGTCAATCTTTTTGGGATGCAACTGAAGGTCAATCCACTGGTCAACGCCCATTGCCATAACCTGCTGCACATCGCCGGGGCGCGGACCGAAAGTGAGTCGATTCAGCGCGTGCAAAGCGCGTCTCTGAGCAGTGTCGTTGGGACTCGATGCTTGCTGGTCCTCGTCTTTGTCTTTTTTTCCCGCGAGCACCTGCGAAACCGTACACGCCAGGCTGAAGCAGACGAGAAGGATGACGAACTTCGCGCGGCCCAAACGCATGAGGACTCCAAGGGAAAACGACGGACTCTCCTTATTATCAACCCGAAGGGAAGGAAAAGGTTGCTGCCCGTGATTACCAAAGACAGCAGGTTCTAAAGGACTTAGGAGCTAGAAGCCGGGAGCTAGAGGCTAGGAGCTGACTAGGTTAAGTACATCTTGCCGCGGGAAACTTTATGCTGCAAAGTCGCGGCCAACTGATCAACGTCCGCCGGACCAAGATTGACCGTCATGTGATCGGAGACGAGCGGAGTTCGATTGCTGCCCACGGCATCGCGCCGCACCTGGATCAGCAAGGCATGCACGACGTTGGGATCGTATTTTTGCGGGGCCATGCGGACCAGATCGCTCAGCGCGCTCCCCAGCGAAAGCGATTCGCGATAAGGACGCACGCTGGTCATCGCGTCGAAAGTATCGGCCAGCGCCATGATGCGCACGGGCAGCGGCAGATCGTCGCCGCCGATCGCGTCAGGATAACCGGAGCCGTCGCTGCGCTCGTGATGCCAGCGCACCGCTTCGTGAATTTTCGGCCACGGAAATTGCACGCTGCTCACAATCTGATGGCCGACCACGGTGTGGTCCGCCATCTCGCGAAACTCCTCGGGATTCAACGCTCCCGGCTTGCTGAACAGACGGCGGTCAACCGCGACTTTTCCAATGTCGTGAAGATATCCGGCGCTGCGCAGCGCTGCGACTTCGCTGGCATCGACGCCCATGGCCTCGCCGATCGCAGCGGCATAGCGGCCCACGCGCAGCGAGTGGCCGTGAATGTTCACGTGCTTCACATCAATTGCGGTGGCGAACGCCTCGAGCGCCGTGTCATAGAAGCCGTGCAGCGAGGCCATCAGGCGCAAATTCTCAGTCACGCGCTGCGCAAGTGTTTGAGTGAGCGCATGATTCTGCACCGCGAGGCCAATGTAGTTGCACAGCAAATCCATGGCGTCGAGTTCCGCGTCTTCATAAGGCGCGTCGCCGGGACGACGTCCCAGCGCCACAACGCCCGCCAGTTTGCCGGCGGCCTTCAACGGTGCCAGGCATTTGAAAAGTTCAGGAGCCACGTTGCCGTTGGAGCTGAGAAAGATCGAATACGTGGACGCGTTCAGCACGATCGGCGCGCGCGCCGCGGTGAGCGCGTGCGCGTGCTTAGGCAGCAGAGGAATGAACGCGGGCTCGGGCAGCATGGCGAAGCCCTCGGCTGCGACCGAAGTCAGCATGGTGGGCTTGTCGTTGAAAACGAAAAGCGCGCCTTCGCGCGCGCCGGCAGCTTCCATGACTGCGGTGAGCATGCGGCGCGCGGTGTCGGAAAATTCGCGCTCCCCCGTGAGCTCTGGCCCCAGTTCGGAGAGAGCTTCTACGGTGCGCAACAGCCTGCGGAAATTGTTGGTCTCAACGGCCACAATAAGCGGAGCGAGAATGCTGAGCAGAATGAGCGTAGCATGCGCGAACAACGCGCCGCGAGAGTGGGTTGTTGGTTAGTTTGGTGCTGGCACAGTCGTGCCACCGACGCAAATAAGTTTTGTCATGACGCGCGAGGTGTTCTCATGCGTACAAAAGTGTTGTCATCCCGAGCGCAAGCGAGGGATCTTGGTTCTTGCCTGCGCCATCGGTATCGTTGCCGCACATAGAAACCAAGATCCCTCGCTTCGCTCGGGATGACAATTGGAAATAACGGGATGACAATTGGAAATTGGGACGGGATGACAATTGGAAATAACGGGATTGGCAATGCGATCTGTTACGGTCAGAAATTTGTCGCGGGTTGTTGCAGTTCCTGCGATGAGGTTAGGATTTCCTCTGGAGGTTTGGTTCTGGCTACGCGGCGTTTGCGAGCGCGCTGGAGGAACGGATCTGACGCGGCGATGGTGCAGAAGACATAGAACAGGGCGGCATTGGCTGGAATCTGCAGGTTGAAGTCGACCGCGCTGTGGACCAGGATGCCGCTCAGGCCGAGCATGCACGCGAGAGTGACCGCTCCGCTGATGTCGCTCGTCCAGTGACCTATCTTCCTAATAGCCCGTCTGTAGAGCGTTACCAGAAACCACAGCATGGTTCCGAACCCGAGCAAACCCATTTCCACTAGCAGTTGCAGATAATCGTTGTGCGCTTCGTTGACGAAGAAATTTGTGTAGAAAGTTCGGAATTGTGGATAGACGACGGGAAATGTTCCTAGACCCCAGCCCAACACAGGTTTCTTGAGGAACATTGTGAGACCATCGCGGTTGATGTTATGGCGGATGTCGCTGGTGATCTCGGCGTGTGTCGAGCCTACAGTGCGCCGGAGAAGCTCAGCGCCGCCTAACCAGGTCAATAGTCCGACAACAATGACCAGGAACACTCCCACGCCTATGGCGGTGCCGAGGCCTTGTTTCTGCTTGATGAGGAGAATCGCGAGGATAAGCAGTTCAGCGATAATCGCGAGCATTCCGCCTCGCGATCCCGAAAGAAAGATTGTGCCTACCATCACTGCGGCCACGGCTGCTGCCGCTGCGCGCGTCTTGCTGGATGCCAGCTTGGTCAGCGACAGCACCAGCGGAATGGGAATCAGCATCTCCATCAATCCCGCGTAATGGTTATGGTTTACGTAGGGACCGTAGATCCAGCCTCCCATGCGGGGCTGACGAAGCCAATAGAGTTTGCCGTTGGAGGAAATTCCCTGAATCAACGCAAAGCTGGCGAGGACGGCTCCATATAGCGAAAAAATAAGTGCGAGGGTGCGGGCCTGGGAGCTTTTCAGAAGCGCTTGTCCTGCGAGGAAGCACAAGATGGCATAGGAAAAATATAAAAGCGCGAGAGACACGGTGTCGTGCGGATACGCGCTGCGATGAAAGGCGAGCTGCGAAACGACAAGCAGTCCAAATACTGCCATCGGAAGAAATAGAGGATTCCAGCGGATTCTTATTTCTCCTTCTAAAACCTGCTTCGCGATCCACACGAGAAACAAGGCGGCAGAACCAGCCTCCACTACAAAGATGGACCAGGGTTCGACCGCGCCGAATGCGACTGGGCCAAACAGGAGCAGGCCGAAAATCCCGTACAGCAGGACCGTTCCGGCTCGGGCCGCGAGTTCGTCGCGATGGTTAGTGGAGGCGCTGGTTGGGCTCATGAGATTGAATCAAATTCGATGTTTTAATCCCGTTTGACCACGAGGCGGAAATCGTCGACCCAGAGCTTACCACGGACGGGACTTCCCTCCGGCAATCGACGGATGTGCAGTATCAGCAGCCTGCAATCGTCGGGCGTAGTGAATTCTCCCGTGGCAGATTTCCAGAATCCTGCCTCTTTCAGTTCGTCGCTGTCGTACAGAATGGCCTGGTTGTACGCGTCCTGAATGGTGAAATGCGGACCGCCGGCGCCCTCGATTTCTCCATTTTTATAGTAGGCAGAAAACTGGTAGGTGGTTGCGGGCTGTACGGCAATGAATTGACGAATGCCGGCGTCAGTGACTCCAGGTCCGTCGAATGTGATCAGCAGTGAACGGTGACCGCTGTGAAAGTCGCTGGGATCCAGAGTTAGCGTGACGCTCTGCTGTTTCTCGTATTTCCAGTCGAAGCCGCCATTGAGAACATCCAGCCGGAAATCGCCGTTGACGATCAAATTATTCCTGGTGGGCAGGTAGGACGAGAGACCAAAGCGCGGCGCAGCTTGCTGCCACACCACGCGCGCTTGATCTACATCTTTATGGTCGAGGAGATATTGAAGATATGCGTAGACATAGCGAAGTTCGAAGGGCTGCGATACTTGGGAAGTGGCGATGAGCTTGTTCCACACTTTGGCGGCGGCGGCAGTCTCCTGCTTCGTCATGAGGAGTTCGAGAAATGCGATATAGGCCGGAGACTGGGCGGGAACGACGTCGCGCAAAAGCATGTCGACATCTGGATTGATGCGCCAGCAGAATTGGATTGCGAGGTTGGCCATGGAGGGTTCGCTCTCCAAAACCACGTGGAACTCTCGCAGCGCTTTTTCATCTTCGCCTTGCACAAGAAAGAAGTTGGCAGCTTCCCAGGCGACGTCGGGTGTGGTGGGATCGGCTTCAATGGCGCGTTCCAACGCCAAAGTTTGATTCGAAACGTCACCCAGCACTTGGTAGGCCGAGGCCAAATCGAACCAGTAGCGCGCGGAATGCGGATCGAGTTGCACCGCGGCTCGGTAGGGTTCGATGGCGGCAGCGGGGTCGCGGGCTACGAGAGCGTAGTAGCGCCCTACATGATTGCGATAGTCGGCATTCGTGGAGTCGAGACGAGCCGCGCGCTCGAGGTTTGAGAGTTGCGGACTATCCGCCAAAACGGACGCAACAAAGAGCCTGCCGGCGAGGAGCAGATAGATCAGGCAAAGCACCACTGCCGCGCCGATGGCGAGTCTTTTCCGCGAAGGAGAATTGAGAACTATTTCCATTTGTCGAACTGGAAGCGCAACTACGAAACCGCAGGTATTATCTACGCGGTATTGTGCGATGCCTCAGCGGAGTCCTCGGTGTCAGAGTCCTCGTCGTCATTACCGTGCGACTCGTCGTCGCGATAGTAGCGGGAATATTTTCCCTGGTATTCGTAATAGTAGTAGTAATCGGGCGAACTCAAATCGACCGCATTCAACAGCACGCCGGAAACCTTCGCATTGACTTGCATGAGGATGTCGCGAGAGCGGCGGAGCGCCTGCTTGGTAGTTTGTCCGGAGCGGATGACCAGGACGATGGCATCGGCGCGTGGCGACAGCACAACGGCATCGGTCACAGAAAGAGTAGGAGGTGTGTCTACCACGATGTGATCGTATTGACCGCGCAGCTCCTCCAGCACCTCGCGCATATTTTGGGAGGCGAGCAGTTCGGCGGGATTCGGCGGAGGCGTTCCCGCGGGCAATATCGACAAGTTGGGCAGGATGTTGGATCGCGTGATGGTCTGTTGCAGCGTGGCGCTTCCGGTCAGGACGTTGCTGAGTCCGCTGCGAGGGCCCATGCCCAGCGTCTTATGGATACTCGGCCGCCGGAGGTCGGCATCGATCAGCAGAACTCGAATGCCTTTCTGAGCCAGCACCACAGCGCAGTTGATGCTGGTGGTCGTTTTTCCTTCCTGCGGAAGGGCGCTGGTGATCATGATCACTTTCGGTGGCGCTCCAAGGTTCGAGAGCAGCAGCGAGGTGCGCAGCGCGCGGTAGGATTCCGCCATCTGCGACTGCGGCCTGACCTGCGTGACTAATTCCACCGCTTCCTTGGACGTCGCGATTACCAATCGCTTTGCGTTCGGCCCTTCGCGCGCCGTCCTCGAGCCCAGGGGAATCATGCCGAGCGGCGGAAGGCCGGAAATCATTTGCGCCTGCTCGGTGGTGCGGACGGTGTTGTCTAATCCCTCCAGCAAGAAGGCAAGTCCCACGCCGGAGGTCAAGCCCAACATAAATGCAAAAGCGAGATTCCTCGGAATATTTGGCTCGATGGGAACCATGGGAACGCGGGCGACGTCAACAATGCGAAAGTTGTTGGATTTAAGACCGGCCGAGACGCCAGCCTCTTTCATCTTCTGCATCAGTCCTTCATACAGAGTGCGGTAGGTCTCGAGATCCCGCTTCAAGATGCTGTACTGAATAGCGCTCTCGTTGAGCTTGTTGGCCTCCTGCTTCTGTTTTTCGAGAGCATCGTGCAGCATGTTTTCGCGCTGCAGGGCCGCCATATATTGCCCGCGGATTTTGCCTGCGACCTTCCTGGTTTCCCCGAGAATCTGCGCGTCAATTTCTTTGAGTTGAGTATTGAGTTGCGCCACTTTGGGGTACGACGGCCCGAACTGGGTGCTCAGTTCGGCCGCCTGGATCTTCACATCGGCTTCCTTGGTGCGAAGACTTTCGAGCAATCCCGAACCGGATTGCGTCCCACTCCCGGCTGCATCGAGAAGGCTGGCGGAGGACGCGATGGTGTCGGGATCTCCCGATTGCACCAGGCGGTACACCGATTCCTTGTCCATGCGCACAGATTCCGCGGCAGTCAGCGCCTTGTTCAACTCGTCAAGTTTCTGAGTCGTGATGTTCTGCTTTTCGTCGATGCCCAGAATTTCGTGCTCTTTCTGGTAGCGCACCAACTTTTCCTGCGAAGTCTCTACTTTCATCTGCAAGTCCACAAGTTGCTTAGAAAGCCAGTCGGAGGCCTGCATGGTGGAGTCGAAGCGCGACTTGAAATTGTTTTCGGTATAGGTGCTCATCAGGGTGTTGACAACGTGGGCCGTCAAATCCTTGTCAGGATTGCGGAACGATACCTTGATGATGTGAGTGTTGGGAGTGAGTGCGACCCTGAGATTGCCCCGGAAACCGGATAGCAAAGCAGAGGTTCGGCTGGGGTCGGTCTGCAGCGGATCGGGGGCAAGATCGAGCGCAGAGGGTAGAGGCGGCGTGTTGCCGCCGAAATCCGGCCGGCGATCCAGGCCCAGTTCCTTTACTACCTGAAGGGCGAGAAGGTCGCTCTGCAGAATCAAGACTTCGGTTTCCAGTTCGGTTGGATCGTAATAGTCGACGTTGAAAGTGGGAGAGTTGCTGAAGTTAACGAGCCCGGAATCCGGCTTGTTGATTTCGATGCTGCCGCTCGCCTCGTAAATGGGCGTCATCTTCAGGCTGGCGATGGCGACTACGGAAAAGATGGTGGCCAGGCAGGCGAGAACCGTCCACTTGCGTTTGATAAGAACGCGAATATATTCGCCGAGGGCCGATTCCTGAGAAGGCAGTTCAGGGTAAACGCGCGCGCTGATCGGTCTGCCAAAGTCCGCACTCGCCGGCTGAATCTCGCGAATGGCGGGGTTATTGGCGGGCACGAGCGGTCCGGAATCCATGCATTCTCCTCAACAAGTTTTCACACCTTTTCAGGCCGGACGGGCCGGGCTGGCAGCCGTGTCCAAAGCAGCATGTCCAAAGAAAGCCCGGCGATTCGATGGCTGGTTCATCGCTTGGAACTTTCGCACAACGGGTATGTAGCGGTTTTGCGGATATTCTAGCACCGCATGACGAGAAAACCAGTCATCAATCTGAGTAGCAGCGCTTTTGGTGCAACGTTATACCATTCGCGAATATAAAAAACTCCGCTATACTGCGAAGGGATTGAGGCAGGTTCGATGAATTGGGCGGAACAAGTAGTTTTAGTGACGGGCGGGACGGGTTCGTTCGGGAAAAAGTTCGTCGAAATCATGCTGCGGGAATATCACCCCAAGCGGCTGGTGATCTTCAGCCGCGATGAACTCAAACAGCATGACATGCGCGCCGCGGGTTTCGATCATTCGAGCTTGCGGTATTTTATCGGCGACGTACGCGACGCAGGCCGGCTGCAGCGCGCTTTTGCCGGAGTCACGGTGGTGGTGCATGCGGCCGCGCTGAAACAGGTTCCAGCCTGCGAATACAATCCATTCGAAGCCATTCAGACCAACATCATGGGCGGACGCAACGTGATCGATGCCGCCATCGATCAGGGCGTTGAGCGCATTCTCGCGCTGAGTACCGACAAGGCAGTGAACCCGATCAACCTGTACGGTGCGACGAAACTGTGCGCGGAAAAAATGTTCGTACAGGCAAACGCGTATGCGGGGACGCAGCAAACCCGCTTCAGTTGCGCGCGCTACGGAAACGTGGTCGGGAGCCGCGGCAGTGTAATCCCGGTTTTCCTCGAGCAGCGCAAGCGAGGTCGAATCACGATCACAGATCCGCGCATGACACGCTTCTGGCTCACGCTGGAACACGGGGTGCGTTTTGTGATTCGCTCGATCGAGCAAATGCACGGTGGAGAAATCTTCGTTCCCAAAATTCCCAGCATGCGTTTGGTCGATCTAGCCGAGGCCGTCGCTCCTGGATGCATGGTGGAATACATCGGTATCAGAGCCGGAGAGAAACTGCACGAGGTGTTGCTCTCTGAAGATGAAGCGCGCAACGCCGTCGAGTTGGATGAAATATATATCATTCAGCCGTCGCATCCGTGGTGGAAGAGTGCAAACTGGGTTCAGGCTCGGGCTCTTCCTCAGGGCTTTCGCTACACCAGCGACAGCAACGAACAGTGGCTGAGCCATGAGCAGCTCCAGGAATTGATTGAGCCCGGCGCGACGGCGGAGGCTCGTGTGCCGGCGTAGATTCAGGTTTCAGGTCATAGGTGTTAGGTCTTAGGCTATGACCTGTGACCCAAGACCTATCACCTAAGGCTTGGCTCTAAGACCTCCCAACCCAAATGCAGATAACGTCCAGCAAAGAACTGCTCGCCGTCGATGGCGGTACTCCGGTTCGGAGCACGCTTCTCCCTTACGGACGGCAATCGATTGAGGAAGATGACATCCAGAGTGTGGTGGATGTGCTGCGGTCCGATTGGCTCACCACGGGCCCGAAGGTCGGAGAATTCGAGGAAGCATTCGCGGCGCGGGTGGGAGCTAAGTATGCGGTGAGCTTCAGTTCGGGCACGGCGGCGTTGCATGGCGCTGCTTTTGCGGCAGGGCTCAAGCCGGGCGATGAAGCCATCACGACTCCCATGACGTTTGCAGCCACGGCGAACTGCGTGTTGTATCAGGGGGCGACGCCGATCTTTGCGGACGTAAGCGCTGACACGCTCAACCTAGATCCGGAGAAACTCGCGGCGCGAATCACCGCACGCACGCGGGCGATCATCGCAGTCGACTACGCGGGACATCCGGCAGACCTGGACGCGATTCTGGAACTGGGTGCGCGACATGGGCTCGTGGTGATCGAAGATGCGTGCCACTCTCTGGGAGCGGAGTACAAGGGACGCCGCGTTGGCAGCGTCGCGCACATGTCGGTCTTCAGCTTCCATCCGGTAAAACACGTGGCGACCGGAGAAGGTGGCATGGTCACGACCGACCGCGCAGATTTCGCCGAATCGCTGCGGCGCTTTCGTAATCACGGGATATCCAGCGACGCGCGCCAGCGTCAGGCCGAGGGGCAGTGGTTCTACGAAATGGTCTTGCTGGGTTTTAATTACCGCTTGACGGATATTGCTTGTGCTCTCGGTCTCTCGCAGTTGAAAAAACTGGAGACGAATGTGGCACGCCGCCGCGAGATCGCGGCTCGGTACACGAGAGCATTTCGCAGCCTATCCTGCGTGATTATTCCAAGCGTGCGCTCGAACGTGAATCCAGCCTGGCACCTGTATCCGGTTCGGATGAATCCGGCGCAGTTGAATACCGACCGGGCCCAAGTGTTCCGCGCGCTGCGAGCGGAGAACATTGGCGTCAATGTGCATTACATTCCTGTCCACCTTCATCCTTACTATCGCGACCGGTTTGGCTACCGGGGCGGGGAATACCCGGTGGCCGAGACAGCGTACGAGCAACTCATCAGCTTGCCGATGTTTCATGGAATGAGCGACCAGGATGCGGATAACGTGATCGCCGCCGTAACCAAGCTTTGCGAGCACTACAGGAAAGCGTGACGCTCGGGAGATTCTTGAATGGGTTTGAAAACCACCAATGAGACAGAACAGGTCCGCACATGGAGCGGCGACTTCGGGCGCGAGTATACTGATCGCAATATTTACACGCCGGCGGAACTGGACGAATTGTACCGCCGGAACTACGGTGTAAGCCGCACGGAGTTAAATCGATGCCTGCTGCAGGAAGTTCCCAGAGACGCGCGGATCCTCGAGGTGGGATGCAACATAGGCAACCAGTTGCTGCTTCTGCAGGAGATGGGCTTCCACAATCTGTGTGGCATCGAGATTCAGAGCTATGCCTTGGAGCGAGCCAAGGAGCGAGTTGAGGGCGCGGCCCTCACCCAGGCCTCGGTGTTAGCGATTCCTTATGCGGATCGGAATTTTGATTTGGTCTTCACGTCGGGAGTGTTGATCCACATTGCGCCCGCGGATTTGCCGACGGCCATGGATGAAATCCATCGCTGTGCAAAGCAATGGATATGGGGATTCGAATACTACGCGCCCGAGATGACGGAAGTGGCTTACCGCGGGCACGAAGCTTTGCTGTGGAAGACCGACTATGCCCGAAGCTACCTTGAGCGGTTTCACGATCTGGAGTTGGTGAGCGAAGATCGCATGCGTTACCTCGACAACGAGAACGTCGATACTGCGTTTCTGCTTCGCAGAAAGGCTTGGCGAACCGTCCTGCGTACAGATCAGGGAGAAGCGTGAGAATCGTTGCCATCATCCAGGCGCGTATGGGCAGCGCGCGCTTGCCCGGGAAGGTTCTCAAAGACTTGGGCGGCGACACGGTTCTGGCGAGGGTGGTGAATCGTACGCGGCGCGCGACGCTGCTGAATGAAGTTGTTGTTGCCACTACTGTGTTGCCTGCGGACGACGTGATCGTCCGGGAGTGCGAGCGGCTGAAGGTAGCCTGTTTCCGCGGCGATGAGTTGGACGTCCTCGATCGATACTACCGAGCGGCGCAAGAATTCGCGGCTGACGTGATCGTACGAATCACGGCTGACTGTCCTCTTATCGATCCGGAGTTGATCGACACTACAATTCGCGCAGGCCTCGACCAGAAAGCAGACTACGCGACCAACTCCTTGGTGTTAACTTACCCGCGTGGTCTGGATGTTGAGATGTTCACCTCCGACGCCCTCGAGCGCGCCTGGCACGCCGCGTCGGAAGAACATCAAAGAGTACATGTCACGCCGTATTTGTATGAGAACCCAGAATTGTTCAAAGTAGTCTCGATCACCGACGAAGCGGATCACAGCCACTGTCGCTGGACTCTGGACATGCCCGAGGATTTGGAAATGATACGCGCGGTTTACCAGCATTTTGGGAACCGGGACAACTTTCGCTGGAACGAGATACTGGATCTTATGGAAAACCAGGCCGAACTTGCTCTTCTGAATTCGCATGTACGGCAGAAGGCTCTGCGCGAGGGTTAGAATCTGAAGGGCCCTACCCTATCGCGATGCCGACTGAAACCTTACTCGTCCGGGCCGATGCGAATCCGGAGATCGGCATCGGGCATGTCATGCGCTGTGTGGCCCTGGCGCAAGCGTGGCGAGACGCCGGTGGCCGGGTTGCCTTCGCACTGGCTGCGGGCGCGAAGGAACTTGGACCGCGCCTTCGCGCCGAAGGAGCAGATGTCCTAGAGGTTTCCACTGAACCCGGCACTGCTGAGGACGCAGCCCAGACGGTCGAGTTATGCAGGAGATACAAAGCCCAGTGGTTGGTGCTTGATGGATACCATTTTTCGCGAGAATATCGCGAGAGTGTGAATGCAGGCACAACCCGTTTATTGCTGGTGGATGATCATGGAGAAAGTGCGCCCTACCAATGCGACGTAGTGCTCAACCCAAACCCTTTTGCTTCGGACGCCCTCTACGCGAGCCGCGGCGATCGACCTTGTTTCCTGGTGGGCCCGCACTACGCATTGCTGCGCCGCGAGTTCCTGGATTTTCCCAGGCAAGGTCCAAGTACTCCCACTACTGCGAAACGAATACTGCTAACGTTTGGAGGAGCCGATCAAGACAACGTAACGCTGTTAGTCCTCCAGGCCCTTGATGAGATCAGCGAACCTCGCCTCGAGATCACTGTTGTCATCGGCGCCAGTAATCCCAACATGGAGTCGCTCGCGAAAGCAACCGCGAAGTCTTCCCATGCCGCCAGATTGCTGTCGAATGTGGGTAACATGCCCGAGGTAATTTCTAAAGCAGATTTGGCGATTTCAGCCGGAGGCGTCACTTGTTGCGAATTGGCGTTTATGAGAGTGCCGATGTTTCTCATCACCCTTGCCACGAATCATGAGGAGAGCGTTGAGGCGTGGGGTCGGGCGAAGGCGGCATGGGCAGGAGGCTGGTTCGACGTTTTAAAGAGAAAGTCTCTGTCTGAATCATTGCGGCGCGTGATCGGTGACGCGGAGTTGCGCCGTGAATTTGTCGAGAACGCCGCACGAGTGGTTGACGGAAAAGGGGCGCAGAGAGTTGTGGAGGGTTTGCGTTGCGCACAAGCGGGGGACAGATCTTCTCCCAGCCGGGCGGGTCGGGAATGAAAATCGCCATCTCGCAGCCCACTTATCTACCGTGGCTGGGTTTTCTGGATTTGATCGATCAGGTCGACACGTTCGTCCTTCTCGACAACGTGCAGTTTGAGAAGCAGTCCTGGCAGCAGCGCAACCGTATCAAGACGCCTACCGGACTGCTGTGGCTCACGGTTCCTGTGATCTTTCGAGGCCGCCTTGGACAAAAAATACAGGAAGTCGAAATTCGCGATGCGGACTTTTCGCGTAAGCATTTGCGTGCCATCGAACTCAACTACAGCCATGCCCCATTTTTTAACGCCCATTTCCCGGCGCTATCCTCGATTCTTCAGGCATGCACTTCCGGGATGTCTCTGATCGATTTGAATCTGGATTTGCTGCAATGGGTGCTGAAGTTGCTCGGTATTGACACTCCACTGATAGCGGCATCTTCTCTTGGACGGGAAGGAAAGCGCACAGAGTTGCTGGCGAATATCTGTGAAAAGCTGGGGGCAACTCAATACGTTTCTCCGGTCGGCTCTGCGGAATATCTTCTTCGCGAAATGAACGTGCTCACCGACGCCGGAGTGGAGACCGTCTTTCAGAACTACAAACATCCTGAATATCGGCAATTGTTTCCGCCATTTATTCCGTTTGCCTCCGTCCTTGATTTGATTCTCAACGAGGGACCGAGTTCGCTTGCTATCATCCGAAGTGGGCGCGGGACGCCGTTCACGCCGGAAGAACTGTCGGCGAGAATTGCAGAAGCGAAACAGGCATGAGCGAGGCCACACTGCAGATCGGGCAGCGAACGGTGGGAGCAGGCCATCCCGTTTACATTATCGCCGAGCTTTCCGCGAATCATAATCAGGATTTCGACCGGGCATTGCGCATCGTACACGCCGCCAAAGAGGCCGGTGCCGACGCCGTCAAGCTGCAAACCTACACGCCCGATACGATTACGATCCGCTCCGACCGCGAGTGTTTCCGCATCCGCGGAGGCACGCTCTGGGACGGCCGCACTCTGCATGATCTTTACGGAGAGGCTCACACTCCGTGGGAATGGCAACCGAAGTTGAAAGCCGCGGCTAACGATCTTGGCATGGACTTGTTTTCCAGTGCTTTCGATTCATCGGCCGTGGATTTTCTTGAATCTATGAACGTGCCCGTGCATAAGGTGGCGTCGCCGGAATTGGTGGATGTGCCACTGATCGAAAAAATGGGCCGAACGGGCAAGCCTTTAATTCTATCGACAGGCATGGCGACCCTTGAGGAAATCGACGAAGCCGTTACGGCAGCTCGTAAGGCTGGGGCCTCGCAGTTGGCTCTGCTGCGCTGTACAAGTTCTTATCCAGCGCCACCAGAGGAGATGAATCTGCGCTCGATCCCTGATCTGACGCGTCGATTCGGCCTGCCGGTCGGGCTCTCGGATCACACGCCGGGCATTGCGGTGCCGGTAGCGGCAGTGGCTCTCGGCGCCGTGCTGATCGAGGAACACTTGACGCTCTCGCGCGCGGAAGGCGGCCCGGACCACGCTTTTTCGTTGGAGCCAGAAGAATTTAAAACGCTGGTCGAGGCGGTCCGAATGGCTGAGTCGTCGCTGGGGCAGATTCAGTACGGACCAACCCCCCGCGAACTGAGCACGCTCGCCTTCCGCCGGTCATTGTTCGTCGTACGCGATATCAGAAAAGGTGAGCCGTTTACGCCGGAGAATGTTCGCTCCATCCGCCCGGCCAACGGGCTTCACCCAAGGCATCTGTCTGAAGTTCTCGGTCGACAAGCAGTGCGCGATATCGAATGCGGCACGCCGTTGACGTGGGACTTTGTGGATCATTCCCAGTGACGGGATGCAAGAGCGAACGTGATCTGGCAGAACATGATTTGAAAGAACATGATCGTTTCCATCAATCAACCTGGATACCTGCCTTGGCTCGGCTACTTTCATCGGATTGCGGTTGCCGACGCTCACATTGTGCTCGATCACGTTCAGTTCGAAAAAAACAGTTTCACCAATCGAAATAAAGTTCGCGTAAGTGAAGGTTGGTGCTGGCTCACGGTTCCTGTCAGAACGGCTGGCAAGTTCGGCGACCTTCCCATCCATGAGCTGGAAATATCGCGCGAGAAACCCTGGGCATCCAAGCACTGGGAGACGTTGCGATTGAATTATTCCCACGCGCCTTTCTTTGACCAACACGCTGGCTTTTTTCGGAGTGTCTACTCTCGCACCTGGCTTAAGCTCGCGGATCTCATGCGTGAGGTGACTGGTTACCTGCTCGAAGTCTTCAGCATTCACACGAAACTCTATTTCAGTTCGCAGATGAAGGGCCGCGGGAAAAAAGATGAACTGCTCGTGAACCTGTGCCGCGAACTCGGGGCCACGGGTTACCTCTCAGGCCCGCAGGGCAGGAACTACCTGCGGGAGGAGTTGTTCGGTGAGCACAACATCGCCGTCCGATATGATGATTACCATCACCCTGTGTACTCGCAGGTGTATCCGGGGTTTGAGCCCTTTATGGCGGCGATCGATTTGTTGTTCAATGCGGGTCCTGCAAGCCGCGAAATTCTATTGAAAGATCAAAAATGGGTCGCGTTATGAATGTGCTGGTCGTTGCCGCCCACCCCGATGACGAACTGCTAGGATGTGGTGGAACCGCGGCCCGGCTGGCGCGCGAGGGGCACTCGGTGTACATGGCGATACTGGGCGAGGGAATCACGTCGCGGCATGCCCAGCGCTCGAGTGCCGATCCCACGGAACTCACCAGCTTGCACGATTGCAGCCAGCGCGTTGCGGATCTGCTTGGGGTGAAGGAACTGTCTCTGCACGGATTGCCTGACAACCGCTTTGACACACTTCCTTTGCTGGATGTGATCAAGCTGGTGAAGAGTTTGGTGGAGCGCTGGCGCCCGGCTGCGATTTATACCCATCACGGTGGCGATTTGAATGTTGACCACCAGGTAGTGAGCCGCGCCGTCCTCACGGCGGCGCGCCCTATCGAAGGTGGTTCGGTTCGGGAGCTTTACATGTTTGAGATCGCATCTTCCACGGAGTGGGCGTTTCAGCAATTCGCGCCCGTGTTCAAGCCGAATGTTTTCGTGAACATCGAGTCCACATTGTCCTTGAAACTGGAAGGCATGCTGCAATACGAAAGCGAAGTTCGAAAGTTTCCGCATCCTCGGTCGCCGGAAGCATTGACGGCGATTGCTCAGCGATGGGGCAGCGTAGTGGGCTGTAAGGCGGCGGAGGCTTTTGAGGCAGTAATGCTGATTCGCTGAGCGCACGAAATCAGAAGTTGGAACGAGAGACGGTATTGAAGGTTCTTCTATTACATCCCGAAGACTCACCCTGGGACGATGCCTGTTGCCGCTCGCGCTGGGATCTCATCGTCGATCTGGGTTTCGCAAGTTCCTATACCTACGAGGAATGGAGCCGCCGATCGGGTGCGCGAGTTCTCAGCATTTACCAGTTAGATGGACAGACGGATGGCTATCGCTGGGTCAGCCAATTTCTCGAGCGGGGAAGAGGGCGGCTCCTGGATCGCATGGGGTTGGACTGGTGGGAAATTCTCGGGGTCTTGAGCTATCACGATCTGCGCGGGTTCTATCTTCTGCAACAGTTGCGGCGCGAAATCGCTAGCGGGTGTGAGGTAGTGGCTAGCCGTCAGCATCTTTTCACGAGACTTCTCGAACAGGTCCTGGACCGCCCTGTGCGCTATCTAAAGATCGATGGTCGCGGTCCCACGCATACCGTTGCTCGCATGCTGCGCTCCGCCCGAAAGTTGCGCCCTGCGCAGATTGCTGAGATCGCGTTCGATAAGTGGGACATGGATTACCGGGTTCGGCGTCACCTGACCACGCACAAACGGGCAAAGCTGACGGGTCCCGCGGTATTGTTGCCTTCCGCGTACTCGAATGTGACGCGATCTGTGCTCGCCTACGCCGCGCAGTTACCGCATAGGCGATTTCTGTTAGCGACCACTCGCCGCAGCGCGGTGCCGGCTCGCGTTCCCGACAATGTAACGGTTGTTCCCTTGTCCGCCTACGCCGCGCCTTCCAGCGCTACTCACGAACAGACCGTCGAGCTCAGAAACGCGTGGGAGGAATTCCGGCGCACGATGCTGCCGGAGGTAGACGAATTCCTCATGGCGGCGAATGCCGGCCTTTGGGGTTATTTTCCAGCGCATCTGGAACATGGCTTGCGTCTTCGAGAAGCCTGGAAGCGCTTACTGGAGTCTGAGCCGGTGAAGGGTGTTTTGTGCGGGGATGACCTCAATTACCACACCCGCTTGCCGCTGATTCTGGCGCACGGCAGCGGTCTTAACGCGGCATACTGCAGCCACGGCGCTCTCGATGGTGGATTTCTCTTCAAAATACCGTTTGCGGATTCCTATCTGGTAAAAGGCGAGATGGAAAGAGACTATCTGCAACGTGCCAGCGCCATCGAGCCGGAGAAAATCTGCCCGGGAGCGCCGGGAAACAACATGGCTGCAGGTCAAGGCGATCACCGCAGCGGAGCGTTAGTTTTTTTTTCCCAACCGTACGAGGTCGAAGGTGGCCGCGCCGACGAAATCTATCGCGAACTGTTGCCCCGCCTCTGGCGCGCCGCACACAGAAGCGGACGGAAGATGATCGTTAAGCTGCATCCATTCGAAAGCAAGCAGGCTCGAAAAGCGTTGGTAGCGTCGATTCTGTCAGAAGTCGCGCACGATCAAGTCGAGATCGTCAGTGGAGTGCCCCCAGAAGAGATCATGTCGCGCACATGGTGCGGCATAACGGTCGATTCCAGTGTCGCTGTGGAATGTGCTTTGCGGCAGATACCGTTTTTCTTGTGTGGCTGGCTGGACTTCATGGGCTTGGGTTATCTGCAACAATTCGCGCGATTCGGAGTGGCCCAGGTACTAAACTCGCCAGAGAGCATTGATCAGATCCCCGAGATGGTCGCCGGACACCGCTCTCTTCAGTCGACGGACCGGATCTGGCATGAAGCGGATCCTGCCCAGTTGGATGAGATCATGTTCGGAACCCGGCAAGTGCTCCATGCCGCCTGATCGGAAAATGTATAAAAAATTAAGCGCTGCGGGAGAAGTTAAAACTTGCGCATAGTGGTGCGGGAGGAGATTCCGGAAGACCCGGAGTTGCGACGGTCCTGGAACGAACTGGCCCTGCGCGTGGAGCGTCCGGAGGTTTTCTACACCTATGAATGGGCGGTCGCCGTTCAACGCGCCTATGCGAATTCTTCGAAACCGTTCATAATTCTCGCCTACGAAGACGAGTTGCTTGTCGGCCTGGTTGCGCTGGCCTGGCAAAACACTAGGCCTCGCGGAGTCGCCTTTCTTACGGGCAGTACTGCGGACTATTGTGATTTTTTGAGCGAGCCGGGCAGGCGGCAGGAAGTTGTGGAGGCGGTTTTTACTGAGCTGGCAAACAGGAACATCAGTAAGGTTGTGTTGGCGAATCTGCCGGCAGATTCTTCCTCTGTCGCGGCGATTTCGGCCGCCGCTTCGAGCCGCCAATATCATCTGCACTTCCGTCAGGGTTATCTTTGCGCGCGCGTGCTAATAGGTTCTCCGGAAGAACGCACTGCGCTGAAACAGGCGACGAGCGGGAAGAAGAAGCTGCGGCGCTATCTGCGCGACTTGGAAAAGAAGGGTAAAGTTTGCTTCCGGCATGATGCGCAGTGGGACCATGTCGAACCGATTCTGCAGTCTTTCAACCGGGCGCACGTTGCTCGCTTTCTCATGACCGGGCGAATCAGCAACCTGACTCGACCGGAACGACGTACGTTCCTGTATGAGTTGGCTCGTGAATTGTGTCGCGCCGGAGCACTCGCCGTCAGCCGTCTGCTAGTGGATGAAACTGCTGCGGCCTGGAACTACGGATTCCAGTTTGCTGGAAGTTGGTTCTGGTACCAGCCTACAGTAAACAGCAACTACGAAGACCTTTCTCCGGGATATTGCCTTCTCGCGAAGATCGTGGAGTCGGCTTGTGACCGTTCCGACATCGAGGTCGTTGATCTCGGATTGGGAGCGGAAGATTATAAGTATCGCTTCGCGACCGTCGAGCGCCAGACTCTGTATCTCGTATTGAACAAGTCATTTTACGACCATGTTCACGCGGTTGTGCGCGATAGCGCAGCCAAGGTCGCTAAAGCTTCGCCTAAGATCGAAAGCTTTCTGCGAGAAGTCATTTCGCATTTCGCAAAGATGAAGGTGCGTCTTCGCGAAACCGGTTTCGCGGATATGTTGAGGTCGGCCTCGCGGCAGATTTCGCGTTCGTTTTACTCCTTCGAGGAAGTGCTTTTCTTTGGCTGGACCGCCGGAGCCGAGAATTCCGCAGAATCTCGCGGTCTGACATTGCGTAAATTCGATTCCGATCTATTGGGGCTAGCCGCCATGACCTACGTGGACGACTCAGCCACTCTCGATTATCTGTTGCGCTGTGCCCCACGGCTGCGGTCGGAGGGAGACTGCGGATTCGTATTGCTCAGCGCCGATGGTATTCCCGTCCATTTTTGCTGGGCGAAGGATTTCGAGGGCTTTAGAATCCCGGAACTAGAGCGGACTCTACAGGCGCCTTGCGCGGACGCGGTAATGATATTCGATTGCTTTACTCCAGCCTCAGTCCGGGGCCGTGGATTGTTTGCATGCGCAATAGCAGCCTTGGCAGATCAGTTGAATGCCGAGGGCAAAACGCCGTGGATGTTCAGCGCTGCATCAAATCCAGCCGCGCTGCGAGGCATCAAGAAATCCGGTTTCGCTTACAAATTCACTCTAGGGCGCAAGAAATTCTTTTTTCATCAGGAAGTGAAGGACTCGATTCCTTCGCCCGATCCTGCGAATATCGCTAGCTCTGTATCGGCTCCTTAACCAGAGCTGTCTGAAACTAAGGCAATTACAGTTCATGAAGGCAAACTTCAACGAGGCCGCTGACTCACCGCCGATTACGCCGCCCGGCGCGGAGACTGAAGTGCTTGACCGTGAATTCGGGCGTACCCTCGGCCAAATATCCCGGCACTCTGCAGTGTTCTTTGCCGGCACGCTCTTCACCATGGCGGCGGGCTATCTCGTCAAGATTTACGTGGCCCGCGTACTCGGTGCCGAACAGTTGGGACTCTATGCCCTCGGCATGACGCTGGTGAGCCTCACGCAACTGTTCGGAACGTTGGGCTTGCACGGAACAGCCGCACGCTACGTCGCCGTTTATAAAGCGAAAGGGAATTGGAATGCGTTGCGCGGACTCCTGACCCGGAGCGTGGGCATCGTAGTCTTCCTGAACGTGGCGCTCGCTTTTGGCCTGATTTTCTACGGAGGCTGGATCAGCCGGAATCTTTACCATGCTCCCGATCTGTCCCAGTATCTCCCTCTTTTTGCAGCACTATCGGTTCTCGGCGCTCTCAGCGTTTTTTATTGCCAGGTTCTCGCGGGATTCAAGGAGATAACGAAGCGCACAGTCATTACGAACTTCGTAGGAAGTCCGCTGGTGATTGCTCTGACGGTTTTGCTGCTGGCTTTGGGCACGGGCATGTGGGGCTACCTGTCGGCGCAGATCATCAGTAATGTGGCCGTGGTCACGTTGCTTGTAGTGGTGGCCTGGAAGCTTACTCCCGCACCCGCTCGCTTTTCATTCTCGGCTTTGCCACCACTCGACTCGGACGTCAAATCCTTTACTGCCGCTTTTTTTGGGATGAACGTTGTCGATTTTCTCTCAACGCAGGCTGACAAAATAATTCTCGGACTTTATCTGAATGCTCGCGTCCTGGGAATTTATGTTCTTGCCTCCACGCTGTCGGCTTTTATTCCGATCATCCTGCAATCGGTCAATCAGATTTTTGCCCCGGTGATTGCGGATTTGCACGCGCAGGGTCGGCAAGACGTTTTGGAGAAGCTTTTTCAGACTCTCACCAAGTGGATTCTCGGCCTAACGCTTCCTCTGGGCTTCGTCATGTTCGTTTTTGCGCTCCCGCTGATGCGTATCTTCGGGCCGGACTTTGAGGCAGGCCGGCCCGTGCTGGTCATCGGCGCGGTCGGGCAACTGGTGAATTGCGGAGTCGGTTCGGTTGGCTACCTTTTGCTGATGTCGGGAAACCAGAAGCGGCTAATGAAGGTCCAGTTCGCCATGGCAGGAGTTTCTGTTCTCATGAACGTCGCGCTTATTCCGCTCCTCGGCATAGTGGGAGCCGCTATAGCCGCCGCCGTCGTCAATGTTGGGCAGAATCTTTGGAATCTTTACGAAGTGCGCAAGGCGCTGAAAATTTTTCCTTATAATCGGGGCTACTATGCGCTGCTGATTCCCACGGTGTTCACGGCGGTTGCCGTGACTTTGTTGCGCTTGTGGACAGCTGCGCTCGCCCATCAATGGCTTGTTATTCTGCTGGCATTGGCTCTGGCGTATGCACTGTTCGGAGGCTTTTCCATTGCATACGTGCTCGATGCGGATGATCGAATGATTGCTCGAACTGCATGGTTGAAGCTGCGCGGTATGCGAAAGAAAGGGTAAACGCGTGATGACCCAGTACCGGACGGTCAATTTGCCCGAGGATCTGTGCGCGGCCGCGGAGAAACGCCTGCCGTCTCGATTCGATAGTCTTGAAGCGCTACTTAGTTTTCTGCTGCAGGAAATAGCCAAAGACGAAGCCAGCAGGCTCGATCAGGCGGAAGAACAAGTCTTGGAACAGCGGCTCAGAGATTTGGGCTACATTTGAGAGCATTATTGCGACTGCCAGAACATCATCGGTAAAACAAACACGCAAAGAGTCGCTTTTCGAATCACATTTCCGATCGATGAAGAAACGCTCCCTCGTATTAGTGACGGTGGATTGCCTGCGAGCCGACCACGTCGGTTTTCTGGGATACTCGCGTGCTGTAACCCCCGCTCTGGACGCACTTGCGCAGAACAGCGTTGTTTTTTCCGCTGCCATCGTCGCCGGCGCGCCAACTTATTTTTCCTTTCCTGCAATCATGGCTTCGCGCTACCCGCTGGCGCTGGGGCGCGACATTCTGGGCATCGCCCCGCACGAAGTCACCTTGGCTACTTCGCTTCGCGATGCTGGATATACGACGGCCGCTTTTCTTGCGGGCAATCCTTATCTCAGCCCTCACTTTGGGTACGAGCAGGGCTTCGCCACGTTTCGCGATTTTCTGGAGTCGGGATCTGCCGACACATCAGTGTCTGGGGCCGTCCCGTCAACGAACTTTCTGTCGGATTTCAATCGTCGAATACAAGCCGACTCGCGGCGAACTGGGCTGACTGGGGCTGCCTACGACGCACTTTATTTTTGGTACTGCCAGTGGCGCTTGCGGCGTGAAAACGTCTCCATGGATAGTCTTCGCCGCTATCCCCCAGCCGACGTCTTGGTAGATGAGGCATGCTCCTGGCTGAGCGGACTTCGAGAGCAGCCTTTCTTTTTATGGCTGCACCTCATGGACCCACACCACCCGTACTATCCCCCGGCAGAAGCGCTGTCGTCTTTGGATAAATCGGACATTACTCCGCGTCGGGCACGGTTTCTAAATTCTTTCTGGAACCGGGGCGATATCGGCGCGAGAAGGCTCGAACGGCACCGTGACGAGATTATTGCGCTTTATGACGCCGGCATTTTCTGGGTAGACAAGCAGATTTCGCGCCTGGTGCAGGCCTTGCAAAAGTTTCAGCGCTGGGATGGAACAGTATTCGCCGTGACGGCGGATCATGGGGAAGAGTTTCTCGAACACGGCAGGCGCTATCACTCCCCGACGAGTTTGCCCGAACAGTTAATTCATGTACCCCTACTTCTTCGTTCGCCGGAAGTTTCTGGCATGCGGCTTTCTCAGGAACCCTTCAGCCTGATTCACCTTGCACCCACTCTGTTGGACGCTGTCGGCGTTGCGGTTCCTGATAATTTTCAGGGCCGAAGCCATTGGAAAGAGATCTCAGCGGGAAACTTACTCAGCGAGCCTGCCATTGTCGAGTGCGTTGCATCGAACAATCCTTTCCAGCCGAGTGACCGAATGCGTCCACGTTTAATGGCCGTCCGGGACGCGATGTACAAACTGGTCATCGACTTCAACCAGAATTTCAATGGGATTACCGATTCCTTCTACGACCTGAAGAATGATCCCGGTGAACATTCGCCCGTGCCCGATGGCGCTCTGCCCGAAGTACGAGCTCGACTTTTCAAAATAGCTCGCGCGCATCTGCAACAGACGCAGCGCAATCGCAATGTCGAACTAAGACTTCTCGCGCATCTGCGCGCGATCCAACAATCGCCCGCGAAGAATCAGTCCGGAGCTATTTCCGCGCTTCCGCCCACAGGTTCATGCTGAAGCTGGTGAAGTTGCTTCGAGTAAGCGGACGCAAGATGCGGCTCAGTATTCTTCCGAAGACATTCGTCGCAAAATTCAACAATGGATTGATCGCCAAGCCAAGTCTGCCCATTCTGCCCGTGAAGACATGTCCGTAGTGACAGTTGACGCTGGCCAGCGATTCTGCGAAATCCAATTCCCCGAGCACTTCCACCTCCGCAAATTTGCGCAGCAGGTGCTTGAGTCCATCAGGCATGAAGCGCCAGTTATCCGCCGGATATCCGTGTACTGGGTATATGGAAGGAACGGTGACAATTAGCGTTCCTCCGGGTTTGAGCACGCGATAGCACTCGTTTACGATCACCTGAGGATTCTCGCAGTGTTCCAGCACCTGCGTACAGAGCACAAGATCATAGGAACAATCCTCTACCGGCATGTTTTCCGCGTTGCATGCAATATCCACGGTTGGTGTATCGACCAGATCCATCGAGGTGTAGGAGTCGCATCTGTGTTCGAAGAATGGGAAATAGGGGCAATACTGAGCGCCGACGTCCAGCACCCTTCCGATTTTTTCTCTCCGCGAAAAAAAATCTTCCATATGGAGTCTGCGGTTGCTCAAGACAAGATAGTTCGAAGCGAAGATAGAGGGATAAAGACGCGAATGCGCTACTCGCCGCGCATGCGAGAATTCCGCCGAGTCGTACTTACCCAATTTGGAGGGCGAGCTTAACGGAATCGGTGGTCCACCGCTCTGTTCAGTCTTCATAGGAGAACATCAGTCCTATTCACTCATTTGCTCATCCAGCCACACCGAGCGATTAAAGTGCACTCACAAAACTACGTCAACTGAACTTGCTCAACTCGCGACCGGAGCGGCAATCACCTTTGCCAATCGATGGCTTGAGAATTTGCCGGCAAGTCTTGTCCCCAGTTCGATGGCAGGATGTTCGATTCCGTGATAGAGAGCGACCGGCAAAACCACGATCATCACAACGAAGAGCGCCCAACTGTGGAGCACAGTCAGTGCTAACCAAATGCAGAACGAGTGCGCCAAGTAGATGCCGTAGGAGTAAGTGGCAATCCATTTGCTGAGCTTTACCAATGGAGAAAATGTTATTTCCCGAAATAGCGGAATCATCGATCCGAGAAGCAGGCATAGTATCGCCCCGCCACGGCGAGAGGGGCTTAGCGTGTAGAGGAAGGCGAGCACGAGAATAAATGGACCCCAGAAATAAGAAGGGATCATGCGGCGCTCGGGCAAGTTGTACGCGATGATGCCCGGCAAAAAATTCGGTACGTAAAGCAGAAGCGTGAACCAGCCCAATGCAGGCACCGTTTGCGGAAAGTGACCAAGAATTCCGCACGCACCCCAAAGAAAAATCAGCGCCCAAACCGGCGGCTTGCGCCAGAGAAAAAGGAATGGCAGCAGAAGGTACATTTGTACTTCGATTGGAAGGGACCACAGCGGTCCGACAATCGAATCGGAATAAGTGAGGTTCTGCACGAGCAACAGGTTCGAAACAAGTTCCAGAGCTTGCGGCCTCGGCCCAAAAACGATACCGCGCCCGTTAGCATGCAGATGCAGCGCAACGGCGGCCAGTACCGTCAGAATGCTCAAAGGATAAATTCGAAATAATCGTCGGATGTAGAAGTTCTTCATCAGGCTGGCCCCGGTGAAGCCACTTCGTCGCATAGACTGCATCAATACGAGAGAGGTGTGTACGAAGAAGAGCAGTACGCCGAAGATCCCAATATCCACAACTCCGAATCGGCCTATGTGATCGAGATAATAGTGTCTGCAAAGGTGATCGAAAAGAACCATCAAGACAGCCATACTTCTCAGCAGATCGAGATTCGGGGAAACGCTTGAGCCCATTGTCCATCGACCATTGGCTTTCGTGGTATAGATGATGTGGAGCGAACATTGTGACGCGACGGCTCCACGTTGTCAAAATCGCTTGATGGCGCATGATTGATGTAATGCCGAAGCGAATATTTTTGAGATTCCAGGAAGATGGATAAAGTTCGTGTGCTGTTTCTGCCCGGAGTGGATGCGGCCAACACCAACGCGCAGAGTCTTAACGTTCGAGAAATCGCTTTGCGCCTCGATCCCGAGAAATTTCACAGCACTCTCTGGTATGAGCAGGAGCCGGACCTCCGGCTGAGAAATCTTCCTGGTGTCCGCTTGATCGAACTCCCGACCCGGGGCAAAACTCTGCGTATCTTGAGGGAAATGCTGGCAGGGTACGATATCGTGGCGTACATCGACTTCAGCCCTGCCAGCTACTTGTTTCTTCACTTGCCGCGCCGCATGCGGCGGCGGACGAAAGCGGTTTACCACGCTGAAGCCCCGTCAGCTCAAATTGTGAATCCATCCCGCGCCCTGCGATTTCTTTATGAAGGCGTACTTCCCAACTGTGATTTTTATACCGGAATCACGGATTTCGTTGCCCGGGATGTCCACAGTGCCTCGAAAAAGAGAGTCAGCCACATTCTTAATGTTGGCGTCGACACAAGCCTGTTCACTCCACCCTCGGCAAGAGCGAATCCCGTGCCGGTGGTGTTGTTCGCGGGTACATTGATTGAGCGCAAGGGACCACAACACATTCTCGAAGCCGCCGCACAATTTCCCAACGCGACCTTCCGGTTGGTGGGAGCCGGGCGTCAGGGATTCGACGAGGTTTTGCGCCAAAGAATTAAGCAGTCAGCGCTGAACAACGTAATATTGGAAGGTCCTAAAACGCAGTCCCAAATGGTTGAAATCATGCGGAAAAGCGACATCTTTCTTCTCCCGTCGAGGCTCGAAGGGATTCCGAAAATCACGCTGGAAGCCGCAGCTGCGGGCCTGCCCTGCATCGTGTTTCGCGATTACGAAACTCCGTCGGTGATTGATGGAATCACTGGTTTTCAGGTCACGACGCTTGAGGATATGATGCAAGCTTTGGGGAAATTAATCGACGATCATTCGCTGCGGGAGCGCATGGGAGCGGCGGCTCGCAAGCACATGGAGAAGTTCGATTGGAATGTTGTCAGCCGTCAGTGGCAGAGCGCATACCTTGAAATCGCCGCTGCTCCGGCAACTTGAAAGCGCAGGGCGTGCGGAAACGATGAGCGCGATTTCTAATCATTCCCGCATCGACCAGGGACGAAGTATTCACGTCCTCAGCTTGACGCCTTTTTTCCCAAGCGATCGTGACGATGCCAGCGGTTGTTTTATTTCCGAACCGCTCAATTTGCTGGCTAAGGCGGGAATACACAATACAGTCTTCGCGGTGCAGCGAGCCTACCGGCGGCGACTTCGTGCACGCGCCTCCGTTGTGCCAGTTCATTGGCTTCGCTATTGGGCTTTGCCCGGTGGGGTGGGACTACCATCCGCGGGTGCTTTTCTATTCGCGCGGATCGTCGCCCGGGTACGCGAACTGAATCGCGTGCAGCCGATCGATCTCATCCACGCCCATGCGCCGTTGCCCGCTGGCCACGCCGCCATGCTTTTAAGTCGCGAACTCAATATTCCATATGTGGTTTCTGTTCATGGCCTTGATGCATTTTCGACGGAGCAGGTGAGTGGCAAATCCGGAGAATGGTGCCGCTGCATTTCGCAGAGGGTTTATCGCAGTGCGTGTCAGGTGATCTGCGTCAGTGAGCATGTGCGTGAGCGGGTTCTGGCGGGTGCAGGCGGAAACTGCCGCACTGCGGTCGTTTATAACAGCGTAGACCCGGCGCTCTTTACTCCGGCGTCAGAGAGGACTGCGGCGTCGTCAGACCCAAACTCTCTCATGATTCTCAGCATCGGCAATCTGATTCCGATCAAGGGTCATGAATACCTGATCCGAGCGGCCGCTGATTTAGCTTCGGACTTTCCTTCGCTGCATTGGGAGATTATCGGCGATGGACCGGAGCGCCGCCGGCTGCAGGTTCTGGCGAACGAACTGCATGTCGCTGATCGCATGCGCTTCGTTGGACGCCAATCGCGCCGTCAGGTAGCGGATGCTCTGCGACGCTGTACGATTTTCGTTCTGCCGAGCCGGTACGAGGCTCTAGGATGTGTCTACCTCGAAGCCATGTCCACTGGCAAGCCAGCTATCGGCTGCCGGAACCAGGGAATTGCTGAAGTCATCCATCACGGGTGGAACGGATTACTAGTTGGCCCTGACAATCAAGAAGAGCTTACGCAAGCGATCTCAACGCTCTTGCGCGATGAACCTGCCCGCCGCAAGATGAGCACCGCTGCCCGCAATACCATTCTGGACCGGTTTACTCTTGCTCATCAGGCCGAAAATCTGGCGCGCGTCTATAGGGAGTGCATCGCGTGAAGCGGCGTCTGGCGCTTCTCACTGAAATCATCGCTCCTTACCGCATTCCAGTTTTTAACGCCCTGGCGGCTCGGGACGATATTGATCTGCATGTGATTTTTCTCTCGGAAAACGACCCGGGCTTGCGGCAGTGGCCTGTGTACAAAAAAGAGATTCGGTTTTCGTACGAGGTTTTGCCCGCCTGGCGGCGGCGCGTGGGAAAGTACAATCTGCTGGTAAATCGCGGCGTGGGCGCCGCTTTGCGCCGCTTCCGTCCCAGTGCGGTTCTATGCGGAGGATACAACTATCTGGCCTCCTGGCGGGCTGCGTGGTGGGCTAAATCCAACAATGTTCCGGCGCTGCTCTGGTCGGAAAGCACTGTCAATGATCACCGTCGCGGTCGCCGGGAAGTAGAATTTATGAAAGTCCGTTTCACCCGATTATGCAAAGCATTCGTTGCCGCGGGAAAGGCGTCCCGCGATTATATGATTGCGATGGGCGTGCCCCCGGAACGCGTCTTCATTGCCCCGAATGCGGTCAATGTGGAATTCTATGCGGCTATAGCCCGCTCAGCTCGCCAAGACGCGGCCGCGATTCGGGCGCACCATGGTTTGCCATCGCGCTACTTCCTGTGTACGGGACGGTTGGTGCCGGAAAAAGGTATCTTTGATCTGCTCGCTGCGTACGCCAAACTGGAAGCAGTCGAGCGATCTCAGATAGGCTTGGTGTTCGCGGGAGACGGAGCGTCTCGTTCTCAACTGGAAGAGCGTGGCGCTGCCATCAACCCAGGGTGCGTTCGCTTTTGCGGTTTTGTTCACCGCGAGGAACTGGCGGAGTTGTATGCTCTCGCAGATGCTTTAGTGTTTCCGACGCACAGCGATCCTTGGGGGCTGGTAGTCAACGAGGCAATGGCTTGCGGCCTGCCGATTATCGCGTCGGAGATCGCAGGATGCGTTCCCGATCTGGTAGAGAACGCGGAGAACGGTTTCGTTGTTCCATCCGGCAATGTGGAGGAACTCGCTCGCGCGATGCGGACTTTGCTGAGCAACCCATCATTGGCACGGGAAATGGGCGCAAGCAGCGCTTTACGGATTCAAGCATTCACGCCTGAGGCGTGTGCCGACGGCTTTTCAAGGGCTGTGGCGTTCGCTTGTGCTGATCCAAGAATGGGAACTGAATTGGAACCGTGACTGAATGAAAAATGCATCCAAGCTTTTCGGACTGCTAGCAATCCTGGTTATGGCGGTGCTGTTGTTTGCCGTTGCTGAAGCACGTCCAGCCTATTTCGCCAATGTCTCCTATTTGGAGGCTCTCCTTCTGCTGGAAGTGATGGTAGTCGCCGTCTGGCACTATGAAAGATGGTTTTTCCTGGGCATGATGCTCGTTTTTCTGTGGGCGGGAACTGATTTGCCCTTGGCCGGAGCCGGAAATCGAGGCCGCTGGGTCTTTCTCGCCGTCGGTGCCCTAGTCGGAATCGTTAAGTGGCTAAAGCGGGACATGCGGCGGCATTTCACGGCTATCGATCTCGTAGCCTTGCTGTGCGTGGTGTCAGCGGCAGTTTCTTCTCTGGTTTCCACTCGCGTCGAAATGTCGTTGCTGAAGTCCTCGAGCCTTTTGCTTATTTTTTTGTATGGAACCAGTGGCGCGAAGTTAGCAGTGGCTGGCCGGGAGAGCAGTTTCTTTCTCGGATTGCTGACTTCTTGTGAAGTGGTTAGCTATTTGAGCGCGTTTGCTTATGTGGTTTTGCATTTCGAATTGTTCGGCAATCCCAATTCTTTGGGGGCCGTGATGGGAGTAGTCGCCGTCCCCGTCTTGTTGTGGGGTGTTCTGAGCACCGCCGACCGGCAAGTGCGCTTTCGCAGGAGTATCGCTCTCTGTCTTGCCTCGTACCTGCTCTATTTGTCTGTTTCAAGAGCCGCTATGCTGGCTTGCGCGGTGGCGGTGACACTAATGTGCGTTGCATTGCGCCGCCAGGTTTTGCTCGTTAAGGGAGCCGCTGTGTTGATGTTCCTTATCGCCATAATTGCCGTCGCGCAGCCCGGACGCTTCGACATGCTGGTTTCTTCATTCACGGAAGATTTGATTTACAAAGGGAAACCGCAGATGGGAATCCTCGGTTCCCGGCAATCTCCCTGGCAGGAAACCTACGATGTCATCAGAAAAGATAGGAATTACCTGTTTGGTGTGGGATTCGGAACCAGCGCAGCCGAGCAGGAGGGTGCAAGCAGCGGCCTGATGTTCAGAACTTCTGGCGGAGCGGTTCGGGAGCATGGCAACAGCTATCTGGCTCTTGTGGAATACGTCGGCCTGCTAGGAGTTGTTCCGTTTCTGGTTTTGCTGATTCTGGTGTTGCGTCAGATTCGCCGCGGCTGCTCCCTTATGTGGCGTACTCGCGATCCTCGGCATTACGTAATTCCGCTAGTCATGGTTTGCACGGCAGGTCTCGTTCATGCTTTCTTTGAGGACTGGTTGTTCGCCGTCGGATTCTACCTCACCGTTTTCTTCTGGAGTTGTGTGTTCGCTCTTGCGGAGTTGCAATTCGAGCAGGCCCCGGTGCCAGCGATGATCAACCGGACTTGGACGCAGATTCCCGTGAACACACAGGTTCCGTTGTCTCCCACGCGATGATCTTCTTCCCAATGATCTCCCTCCCGATGAACTGCCCGTTATGATGCACTTGTTCATCAACGCCCTCGCTGCCAGCGCGGGTGGCGGCCTCACCTACATTCGTAACGTGGTTCCTCATCTTGCGCGACGCGATGGATTGAGAGCGACAGTGTTACTCGACGCCCGGTTAGCGCGCGAATTGCAAACCTCGGCGAATATAACTTTTCTGGAACGCGAAATTTCTTCCAGCATAGCCGCGCGCTTTTACGACGAGCAACGCGCCGTACCTCGCCTAGTCCGCCAGTGCGGAGCCGACGTACTGCTTTGCACGGGTAACTTCGCTTTGTTGAATTCTCCCGTGCCGCAAATCCTTCTGAGCAGGAATGCTTTGTACACATCGCGCGATTTCTACGCCGACCTTCGCTCTCGCGGTAATTATCGACTTTGGCTCGATACCGCGGTGAAAGGCGCGTTCGCCAAATGGTCGATTCAACTCGCCGATACAACTGTTGCTCCCAGTGAAGCGTTTGCCGAAGAACTTCGATCTTGGACGGGCAAGCCGATAGCTGCCATCCACCACGGTTTTGATCGGGCAGAATTCGTGCGCGATCAATCGCCTCTGCCTGAAGACATCCGTGAGAAGCTGGATTCTGCGCGCGATGCGCTCCATCTGCTATTTGTCAGCCACTATAACTACTACCGCAATTTCGAGACGCTGATCAGAGCTGTGCCGCTCATCCAGCAACTTCTCGGTTCGAGAAAAGTGGTTTTGTTTCTCACCTGCAGGCTGGCTGACGGAGCGAATCCAGGCGCTTACCGCGCCGGTTCTGCGGCCGCGTTAGTGCGCGAGTTGCGGCTCTCTAGCAACGCGGTAGAACTCGGAGCGGTCCGGTACGGATTGCTGCATCATCTTTATCGAGCTGCCCATATCTATGTCAGCCCAGCTTACGCGGAGTCGTTTGCGCACCCGCTGGTCGAGGCCATGTCCAGCGCGTTACCGGTAGTGGCTTCCAATCTTCCGGTTCACCGCGAAATTTGCGGACCAGCAGCCCTGTACTTCGATCGGTTCTCTCCTCAGGAACTTGCGGAACGAGTGGCTCAGATTGCTCTGTCCGCTGACTTGGCACAAAAACTATCCCAAGCCGGCATCGATCAATCGTCTGCGTTCAGTTGGAAAGCCCACGTGGAGCGGATCGTTCAATTGGCCGAGAGTCTGATTCCCCGACGGGAGTAGACACTTGCTACCGGGCCGATGACTAGCAGTCAAAGATTAGCAGTCAAAGACCAGTACCCGTTCTCGACAGTTTTCGGGCTGGCCCTTAGAATTTGACATTCCTTAAGCGCGGGAGAGGACGTCAGCCTATGTTGGGATGCAAGTCGTTAGGTCAGCTCCTGACGCTTGTCGCTTCTGTGGTCGCACTTCTAGGCGTCTGTGCTGCCAGCTATCGGCATCCTGTTGCGGATTATTTCGATCGCTTCATCTATGAAGCGATCGTGCTCGAAAAGTCGAGACCGATTGAGGCCGTGTACGGGATTGTTAAGCATGAGAACCAGCGCTCCGAAGCCAGCTCAATCCTCGATAGCCCACAACACCTCCACGAGTTAGAGCCTTTATATGCAATTAGGCCGCTGTATGTGGAAGCCCTACGAGCCCTCAGCTTCGTCATGCCCCTCCGGCAAGGAATTGACTTCTTGTCTGCTGCTTCGTATTTCGGAATCGGAATTATCGCTATCCTCTGGACGAGGCGTCCGGTCCTGGCCGTGATGCTGATGTCAGCATATCCACTCCTTGTGCTGGCCCGCATCGGAGCACCGGATAGTCTGTCAGCCCTGTTTGTTATCACAGGCCTCTGGCTCATTGAGCAGCGACGCATCCAATCGGTTGGATTGCTGCTACTGTTGGTTTCGATCACCGTGCGAACCGATAATATCCTTCTATTGCTGGCCGCTATAGCGTGGTGTGCATGGGGAAAAAGGGTCGGATATGCCGCGGGCGCAGCGTTTGCGCTCCTATCCGCTGCATTTGTGTGTGCGATTAATTATTGGGCTGGAAATTACGGTTGGATTGCTTTGTTTCACTATTCGTTCCTCGGCCATGGAAGTCTGTCACCCGCCGAGATGCCTCACACCCTGACACTTGAACAATATGTTGGGGCTCTCCTACGGGGTACTCTCGCAATTGCAGTGCATGTAACGCTCTGGATACTGCTGGGAATTCTCTCTTGGTTTCGGCGGCCCAGTAGCGTTTTGATCATCGTTTTGTCAGCCGTAACTGCTCACTTCCTCATGTTTCCTTCACCGGAAGATCGCTATTTCATCTGGGCATACATCGTGACCGGAATTGCATTGATCCGCTCTTTTGATCCTCCTGGACTCGACATGCCATCAGGTCAAGTCAGCGTCGCAATGACGAAGAGACTTTCTTGATTGGACGCGAGAAGATGGGTACCCGCGAATTCTCATAACAAAATAATGACGGGCATGAACATCGCAGTGCAACGTAACGAGATTTCGGGCCGTGACGGAGAACGATCACTCATCTAATGGATCTCTCGATGATGTGAACCACGTTCACTACTCCTAGAGCGGACGCAGCCGCGAGCACCGGAGACACGGTCGCCAATCCCCAGAGTATTCGCCGGTCTTTGGGAATCCATCGATAAAGTGCGAGCAGCGCAAAAGGCACGATCGGAATCGCGAAGCGCGCAAAATTTCCGCGCGCCCAGTACGGATAGTTGTAAGTAAACAGGCACCAGAGATACGCCACAAGAAATATGGCTTCGACCGGATGCATTCGGCAATAAGTACGGAACTCATTCGAGGTCGCCATCGCGACCACAGCGCCCAGAACCATAAAGATCCAACCGAAACTCAATACCAGATTGGTCCATGGCGCAGGATAAATCAGAGTGCCTTTGATGATCGCGTAGAACGGGAACCCGAAAAGCCAGCCGCCTTGCCAATCTTTACTGTGGTAGCTGTTGACGGTGGCCAGGGCATCTCCGAAATGGGTTGCAAGAGGAATCGCATAAAGCGCACCGACCGCGAGCCCGACGGCGGTGGCCGCGGCGAACCTCCGAAAGTCGCGCTGCCAGAGCAGCGCGAGTCCGATGCCCAGCAGAGCGAACACAGCCAGTGGTCGTACGATGGTGGCGAGCGACGCCAGCAGCGACGCCAGCAGCCAGCGCCGCTGGCGCACAGCCACAAACGAAGCGAACAACAAACACACGAACAGCGGTTCTGATCCGCCGAGACAGGATCGCTGCATCCAGTCGAAATTAAGAAGAGCGAAATAGCCCGCGATCCAGCCATCCCACAGCCCCTTGGCTAGTACAGTCGCCAACAGCGCCGGTATCACTGAAAATAAAAGAAGCGCGGTTCGGTCGGAGAGGCCGGTGAGCGTCGAAACGCCTGCCATCGCGTATGGCAAACCCCAGAACTGCTTGATCACGATGCCGTGAAAGTCCCAGTGCCTTATCGCCGAGGCGAGCGTCATATATGCCGAGCTGTCGCCGAAATTATCCACTGTGGTGAAGTAATTCTTGAATAAAAAGATGACCAGTGCGAAGACGGACAGCGCCAGCAGAGCCAGGCAGAAAATTTCTGTGGTCGTGGGCTCGGTCGTCCACTTCTCGACGGCGGCAACGCTCCGGGACGGTTGTGTGCCTGTCGGTGCATTCACGTCGGACATCGTCACCCTGCGATCCTTGAAGCTGCTTCCGCTAGGATCGTGACGGTCCCGCGAACGGCATCAGCGTCGGAGGAAATCGCCGCGAAGCGTAACCCATCGATCTGAGGGATGAACCGTTTCTCGGTGGTAATGCGCTTGAACTGCAACATAGCCATCGGCCGCGATCAGAATATCATGCGGTGTGCGCTGTTATTCTTGTGCTTCAACATAGAGACTTTCATCCCGACGCACTTCTAGTTCGAGCCCTTCGATTTCAGGAATCGCGCTGTCGCGAAAATCTCTCAGCCCTGGGTTGGCAAAACCTGCTTCTCGCAGCAGATGCGCCAGCGAACGCGCATCGAACATTTGAGAGTGATTCGATCCCGGATGAACGAGGTCTTGCAGCGAGTGGCTCAGCATCATCCGGGAGATCAAAGTATGGGAAGCCAGCGCATCGTTATCCGCAAGATAATCCCGCACGAGCAACCCAAGATCAGGCACCGCGATTCGAATCACGCCTCCCGCTTCCAGAACGCGAAAGCACTCTCGCGCAATCTTCAAGGACTCCTCATAAGTGAAGTGTTCGAAGGTGTGGGAGGAATAGATATACCGGACACTCGCCGCTTTGAAGGGAAGGCCCTTTCTCACGTCGTAGCGGCGAACGTCCCTCGGCCACCGCGGAAACTTCAGCAAACGATTAGCCAGCGGGATTCGCGACAGAGGAATGGTCAGCGAATTATCAAAGTTATACCAGCCATCGAGTCCCGATACTCCGCACCCGATATTGATCTTGATTTCATTCTGCAGCTTTTCGCGCATCGGATAGGTAATTGATGAGGGCTCGACCAAAGATAATTGCTGAGTCTACCACGGGCTGCCAGTTCGACTATTTCCACAGTTTGCCCAATCGCAAGTGAGTGTAAACTGGGGCACCGGTTTACCGCTGCTCCTTCATCAGAATAGATCAGAGAACGCATGCCAAAGCGGCGACAGAGTCTTCGTTTCGTCATTCCGGCTGTGTTGGCAACCAGCGTGGCGCTATTCGCCGTTCAGGAATTCAGTCGTGGCGTGAGAGTGCAGACACTCCAGTCTGTAGTAGCAAGTTCATCGAAAGAGGCAGCCGGAGAAGGTGCAAAAGCGATCGCTTATGCATCGGACTTTGACTGGATTGCGACTCCGTCCGAAGACTTGTCGAGTCCGGGACACAAAGTCGTCCATCTTGCCCAATGTCAGGCGGGCGTGGTGGGAAACGAGAAATATTTCTACGTCTATATCGCAGGCACCGGAAATCCGGAAGCAGCGCTCGTGATGGGTGGCTCGTGCGCGGGCGACGGAAACCCGGGGACGCTCATATTCAATACCGTGAACGCGCATCGCGAGGGCTACACCCTAAGCTCGGCGACATCCGGAATCCAGGAAGCGTCGGTGGCAGCGCGCGTCCCACACCTGGGAGGAAAAAAAGAGGTTTACAGGCAAGGTGGTTACGTGCGCGTGGGACCAGGGCAATTCCAGTTGCATGCTCCACTTACGCTGACGACAAACCATCAAACCATCGATTTCACGGGCAGCTCGGTGGTGTGCGACTTTGATGCTGATTGCATTCAGGTGGGCGACCCGGCGAGTTACAACGCGGTGATTGGAGTAACTTTGATCAACCCGCGCGGCGAGCCGACCATTCCTCACGGGCAGCACACATTCGTCACAGTATGGTCAGGGCAGAAAACTCGCATCGTCAACCTTCTAACCATGATCGGAAAATGTGTCGACCGCTCCTGCGGCACATTCGGTGCATACATCAAGGTTGTCGCGGACCAGGCATTTCTTCTCGACGGGCTCGATACCAGCGGCGGCTTTGGTATGGAATGCACTGCGAGCAGCTGCAACGCCGTCATTCAGGCCCCGGGACCGTTCGCCGGTACGGGCGGTTTCGGCTCCGGAGGCGACAACGCGGCGGTTGGCTGGATCAAGAACGTCAACCTGAACATACAGTGCATGGGAAACGGGATCGACTGGCAGTCCGGCAATGGCTTGCGCGTGTCAGACTCAGTCATCCAGGGATATTCTCAGTACGGGGTGCGGGGCGGACTGGCCAAAGGTGGTTACAACATGATCTCGCTGGAGAATGTTTACCAGGAAGTTGGCGGATGTTCGAATCCGGCGGGAAACATCGGCACAGCGGGCGTCATCGTGCAAGGCGGCAAGATCTCGATTCGTGACGGAGAGCCTCTCAACGCGAAGATTCCCCGTTTCGCCAACACCGGCAAAACCGCCTACTTTTATTATCTTGTTCCGCACAGTGCGAAATATGGCTACGGCAATGCACTCTACATGGGCGATGCCATGACCAGCGGATCGGGCACGATTTCTCTGGCTTGGCCAGATATTCCCACGCTGACGGACATGGACATCCTGAAAGTGCCGGCGACGTACGATTCCAATGCCGACTATCTGACGGGGCCGTATGGAACAGGAAACTATTCCATTGCCACGTATCTGACTCGGGCGGCGGCACACTGCAATCAGGCGATTTGCACTTTTCAAGACGTGCAAAGTCCGCCGTCGAAGTACACGATGCCAGCGAAGATCTCGTACTTTCCATTTCTAACTTACTGGCCGGGACAACTGGTGCTCGGACCATCTGGAGATGGAAACAGCGCCCTCGCAAACTCTTGGGCTGAGTTAAGCTTGAATGAGCTGAATGCGGCAGGGCTGGTGCAGGTGAACACGTCCGGCCATACCGGGCAATCGATCTCGATGCTGAAGTGCGTCACCATCTCGGGATCGCCGGTGTGGACGTCCTGTCTAGGGTCGGGAGCGCCGGCGACCACGATCTTCACGCCTCCCGCTACGCTGATGTCCAACAAAATCGGAAACGACGGCGGAATGATGCAAAACCAGAAGGGCCGCCTGAACTTCCTTGAAAGTGGGAGTGGGCCAACTCACATCGTTACGCTCGTCGATTCCGTTCCAGACAAGACATTCGCGGCGCAAGCCAACCGCGCTGCAAACGATTCCAACGACGCGTTCATCGGTTGCGACACCAAATACTGCTCGGGCGGCTACACTGGCTTGACTTTGGGCGCGCCAGTTTCTCTCTCGAACTATATTGGCAACGCTGGCGACGGAAAGAATTGGAAGGAACGGCTGACGGAAAAGGAGAAGACCTTTGCCGTCCCGGTGGTGATCGAGAAAGGCCGCACTTTGACGCTGGGCTCGGGAACGGCAATTTCTCAGATGAAGATATTTACCACGAACAGCATCTCAGATTCGCGCGTTTCTCCTCAGAGTTGCATCGATGTCAGTGGAGCGGCGGCAGGTGTCGCCGCTTCCGACCAGATTACCGGAGTGAAGCCGCCCAAACCTCTCGGCAATCTTTCGCTGACGGCCTATGCCAGCGGAGCGGACACCGTCACGTTACATTTCTGCAATCCCAGCACGTCGGCCGTGACCATACCACGGGGCGCGTACTCGTTCTTGGCCGTGCATTGATTAAAGGTCTCGTCAGGCCACTTAAATAAAATCTTGGCGCAGTTTTCGCTCTCGCTCGCGGCGCGCCAGAAAGCTAAAATCGTAATTCTGTCGCCTCTGCGTCGAGAATGGCGTCCCGACAAAAGCCTTCAATCCTTATAATGTGAAACCTGTGCTGCCGAGGAAAGTGACGGTCATCTTCTCCCGGCGCGCGTGCAAGAGAATTGGCCTTGGCGCTCCTATGTCTCAACTGACGCGAGATCCGAACCTTGACACCTACAACAGCCCGGAGCTTACATCCCATTATTCGTCTCTGAACTATCTGACGCCCTGCGAGCGGTTGTTGTTTGATGAATATTTGACTCCGGGAATGACGATTCTGGATCTGGGTGTGGGCGGAGGGCGAACGACTCCATATCTTTCTTCGCTCGCCGGACGGTACGTGGGCGCTGACTATGCCGCCGAAATGATTAGTGCGTGCCAAAACAAGTTTCCCCATCTCGAATTCGAAAATGTTGATGCCGCCGATCTTTCGATGTTTGCCACGTCAAGTTTTGACGCTGTGGTGATGGCCTTTAATGGCATCGACTCACTTTTTCCTGATGAGTCCCGCTATCGGGCTTTCCGTGAGATGCACCGTGTGCTGAAGCCAAAAGGCATTTTGATTTTCTCTGCTCACAACGCGCGATCCATTTTCGTGCGGCCATCCTGGAACCCGCTGCGGTTGGCAGACCTGGCGGGAAAAATTGTGGGCAGCGACTCGGTCTTGTATCGGCCTCTGCTCTGGAGCTTGACGGGCCTGCGGGCGGCGGTCGCCCTTCTACAATCGATGGTCAAGTCGCTGTCTCGCGTTGCGCGCAGACTGCCAACCCGCGCGTTTTGCAGCGGAGAAGGCTACCTAATGGACGCAGCGCATGGAGGCATGAGAGTCCACGTTTCGATTCCTGAAAATGTTGAGCGAGAACTCAATCGATTCGGCTTTCGTCTTTTGCGTGTTCTCGGCGATGACTACCCGCAGGTCAGCCGGCTTTACGTCACAGATTGGTACTACTACGTCTTCTCCAGCGCAGAAGCCACTGGAGGAGGTAAAGATTGCGGATAGTCCTGCTAAGGAAAATTCCGGACGAGCCATCTCTGCGGCAGTCTTGGAACGACCTGGTGCTTCAGATGGAGCGGCCCCAGGTTTTCTATAACAGCGAATGGGCTCTCGCTCTGCAGTCTGCATATCAGCCTCAGAATCTATTGCTGTTTCTCGGCTACGACGGCGAGGATTTGGTGGGAGTGGCATGCCTGAGCGCGGATGTTCTCCAACAAACCGCAAGTTTTCTCACGGCGACTACCGGCGACTATTGCGAGTTCCTGAGTTCACCGCAGCGGCGAGAAGAGTTCGTCGAGGCGGTTTTCAATGAACTGCATCAACTCGGAGTGCGTGATCTGGTGCTCGCGAATTTGCCGGCGGATTCGGCGACCCCTGTGGCCCTTCGCTCGGCGGCAAAGAAGTGTGGTTTTCATTTTTACATTCGGCCGGCATACCTCTGCCCGCAAGCAGAGTTGGGCTCCGGTGAAAAACGCCAGCAGTTGAAGACCACGGTGACCGGCAAGCGGCAACTGCGCCGATGCTTGAAAGCGATGGAGCGTGAGGGGCGGGTTACATGCACTTATCTTCGCTCCTGGCCCGAGATTGAAGCGGTCCTGCCGGATTTCTTCGATGCCCATGTGGCGCGCTTCCGAGCTAAACAGGGCGTCAGCTTCCTCTCCGCGCCTGAGCGCCGTCTCTTCATGGAGGAACTCGCCCGAAGATTCTCCGGCACAGGTATTGTGACCTTGACCATATTGAGCATCGGGGAACGGCGCGTTGCCTGGAGCTATGGTTTCCAATTCCATGATGGCTGGTCTTTGTATCAGACAACTTTCGACACTCGCGACGAAGAGAATTCTCCGGGATACTGCCTGCTTGCGAAGATTCTGATAGAAGCCTGCGACATGAACTTCTTGAACCGCGTCGATATGGGGTTAGGAGCAGAGGCTTATAAAGAGTGGTTTGCAAACGGCACGCGCCAGACTCTCTACGCCACGCTAACCACGTCTCCAGTGCGCCACTTGCGCGAGATGGCAAGGTATCGAATCGCGACCGGCCTGAAACAATTTCCGAAACTCGATGCCGCCATCCGATATGCGCGATCCAGATTGAAGGCGTAAAAATCCCTTCCCCTGGGGTGCCAATCTAGTTATTACTAAAATTGTTCGTTTGCCTTGACCCACCTGCCGTTCAGGGCGGTAAATAGCTATCAGAAGTGCCCCTTGAGGGTTGGAGCGGTCTGCTTGGGAAAGAGCTTGCTTCCTGAAGATGTCCGAGGCGCCTATCAGGTTGAGCAGTGGAATTTCCATGCCTGGGCGAAGACCCTCGTCGAAGCCATACATGAATTCAGGCTGCGCAAGAACAACGTCGCCTCGAAGTTTCGAAAACAGATCTCCGATGTTGAAGCCCATCGCACATCGACCAGCTATTCAAGAATGAACTATGAACAACTCCGCAAGATCGCGGACAATGACATTCTTGCCGCGAATATGTCTAACGAAGAATACGAGGCTTTATCCGTTGCAATGTGGAGAAAATTCAGTGCGGAGAACGGATTGAAGTAACCTCTGGAAGCACAGCCACTCGACGAGTGGCAACTCCCTAAAATTACCTGATCATCGCACTTGACCAACTAATTTCCAGGCGCCTCGGTTTATTTTCCCTCTTCTTCTCGCGCAGCCAAACTGGCTACTACCCTGCGGTTCCACGCAATCCCGCACATCGAAGCCTTCGCGTAAGATGGTTGGCGAAGTTCTGATTGGAGCAACAGTTCGGATGTGTGGAATTTTCGGCATCATTGGCCGTAACGCGCGTGTGCCCGCCGACGTGCTGGAGCGCGCCACTCGATCGCTCGCGCATCGCGGTCCCGACGACAGCGGCACAGTGATTCTGCAGGACTCCGCTCAGGGGGCGGTAGAAATTGGTTTGGGAAATCGACGCCTCGCAATCCTCGATCTGTCTCCGCAAGGCCATCAGCCTATGAACGATCCCGCAACCGGCAACTGGATCGTCTACAACGGTGAAGTTTACAACTTCCGCGAGGTGCGCGCGAAGTTAGAGACAGCGGGAATTTATTTCCGTAGCAACTCCGACACCGAAGCGATCCTAAAAGCCTACGCGCATTGGGGCGAGAACTGCCTGCGCGAATTTCGCGGGATGTTTGCTTTCGCCATCTGGGACGCTCAGCACCATCGCCTCTTCATTGCCCGCGATCCCATGGGAATCAAGCCGCTGTATTTTTATGAGTCGAATGAGTACTTCATGTTTTCCTCCGAAGTCCGAACTTTGCTGGGAACCGGTCTTGTGCCGCGCGTGATCGACGGCGCAGGTCTGGTGAACTATCTGACTTTCGGATCGCTTTATGATCCGAACACGCTGGTGCAAGGAGTGAAGGCGCTCGAATCCGGCTGCTATCTGACGTGGGAGCAAGGCCAGGTGAAGCAAGAAAGTTACTGGGACCTGGCCGAAAGCAATGGCGAGAACTGTGACCACGCCGGTGCCGACCCAAAAAATCGTGGCGCGCTCGAAACTCAGATCGCAGAGATGCTCGATGAATCGGTGCGCATGCAACTCGTCAGCGATGTGCCCGTGGGAGTTTTTCTCTCCGGCGGCATCGATTCCAGCAGCCTCGTCGGTATCCTGAGTCGAAACGGCGTGCGCCCGAGTACATTTTCAATTGCGTTTAGCGAAGCGGACTACTCCGAGGCAGAATATTCCCGCGCCGTCGCGCAGCATTTTCGCACCGATCATCACGAGATCACGGTTACACAGTCGGACTTCTTTGCCGCCATTAATCCCGCCATCCAAGCGATGGATCTGCCCACGATCGACGGAATCAATACATACTTCGTCTCGGAACGAACGCGTGCCGCCGGTGTGAAGGTGGTTCTTTCCGGACTAGGCGGCGATGAAATTTTTGCCGGCTACTCCAGCTTTCGCACGGTACCGCGCATGGAGCGATTTGCCACTGCGTGGGGCCGCGTGCCTGGGGCGGTGCGCAATCCGTTGGCAAATGTTTTCGCGGCACTCGCGCCGTCCAATGACCAGAATCGCAAACTGACCGCCCTCGGCCACAACGGCAGCGGCGCCATCCATCCTTATTTCCTCTCGCGCATGCTGTTCACTTCTACCCAAGAAAACGAGTTGCTGTCGGAGATGGACCGGAACTCTGAAACCTTTCTGCGTGCCGAGAAACCCTTGACCGAAAGTCTAAGCCGCGCCCAGAGCCTGGACCCAATCAACCGTGTTTCCTATCTCGAGTCACGTTGTTATATGCTCAACACACTGTTGCGAGATTCCGATTTCATGAGCATGGCCCACGGACTCGAGGTGCGCGTGCCGTTGATCGATCATCAACTGGCATCCTGCGTGCTTGCTCTGCCTGGGTTGTGGAAACTGAATTCAGGCACGCCTAAGCCGCTGCTCGTCAAAGCACTCGGCGGCCAACTCCCGGATCAAATCGTCCATCGGCGGAAACGGGGTTTCACTTTGCCGTTCGAATATTGGTTAAGAGATGCACTGCGTCCAGTCGTGGAGGAAAGTTTGCGTAGGATCGGGGAAGGCGCCCTCGGGAATCTGATCAGCGAGCGCGCAACCCAAGTTGTATGGCAGGATTTTCTCGAGGGCCGGACCTCCTGGTCCCGCCCATGGTCGTTGTACGTGCTGCAAAACTGGTGCGAGCAGCACCTTTCGAATTGAGTGATCGCCGCGATAGAGTTTGTTGCGATGGATAAGATTGAAGAAAAGATCGAAGAAGTTCGGAACTCTGCGAACTCCGTCTCTAGTGGCAGACTCCCGGTCAGCGTGATTCTTGCTGTGCGCAACGAGGCGAAAAATCTGCCGCGATGCTTGAATGCGCTCAGAGGTGTTGGAGAAGTCTTTGTAATCGACTCGCAAAGCACAGATGAGACTGTTGAGATCGCAAGATCGCACGAAGCCACGGTGGTGCAGTTTCATTATCAGGGCGGGTGGCCGAAGAAGCGGCAATGGGCCATGGACACGCTTCCTATTGCCCACGACTGGATTCTGCTTATCGATGCCGACGAGGTGCTCACGCCGGAACTCACAGAAGAAATTCGCACCGCGATCCAGAATCCGGCGATCGATGGATATTACATCATGCTGCGCACGTGGTTTCTCGGCCGGGCTTTGCGTCACGGCGATGTGGCATTGTGGAAGCTATCATTGTTTCGCCGGGGCAAGGGACAATACGAATGCCGCCTGAAAGATCAGGACGCTTCCATGGCAGATATGGAAGTGCACGAGCACGTTGTCGTCGAAGGCGCCACGGCGAAGCTGCGCAATCCGCTGGTCCACCACAATGTGGAATCTCTCTCGCGCTACATTCAGAAACACGACGAGTATTCCAATTGGGAGTCCCGCGTGCTGCTGCAGCGTGCGGAAGATAAGGAACTCCCACCTTCGCTTTTCGGCACCCAGGCTCAGCGCCGGCGCTGGCTCAAGCGCAAACTCTTTGCCGTGCCCGGTTCTCCCGTGCTGCTCTTCCTGTATCGTTATGTCGTGCGGTTCGGATTTCTGGACGGCGTGCCGGGCCTTATTTACTGCGGGTTTCAGGCGGTCCAGATGTTTCACACCAAAGCCAAGATTTACGAACTGAAGACAAGAACTGAAGACAAGAACTGAAGACAAGAACTGAAGTAAAAGAATAACTGGGGCCAGTTTCAATCATGTGTGGAATCGCCGGAATCGCCAACTGTGGGGACAGGGAAGTGCTCGCGCGCATGACGCACGCGCAGGCGCACCGCGGGCCCGACGACTCCGGGCTATGGGAGCGAAGATTTCCCGACAGCTCCTACGTTGGCCTGGGCAGCCGGCGCCTAGCCATTCTTGATCTCTCTGCCGACGGGCACATGCCCATGTGCAACGAGGACCGCACGGTCTGGATTACCTACAATGGCGAAATCTACAACTTCGCCGAACTTCGCCGTGAACTGAAGAGCAAGGGACACCACTTTGCCTCGAACACCGATACCGAAGTCGTGCTGCACCTGTATGAGCAGGAAGGCGAGAATTGCGTTCAGCGACTCAATGGCATGTTCGCCTTCGCCATCTGCGATCTGCGTTCGGGCAAGCCTGAGTTGTTTCTCTCTCGCGATCATTTTGGAGTGAAGCCTCTCTACTACGCTCAGCGCGGAAGAAAGCTTGCGTTCGCATCCGAAGTCAAAGCTCTGCTCCATGTGCCGGGGATCGATGCCGAGATCGATCTGGAATCGCTGCATCAGTATCTGACATTTTTGTGGGTTCCCGATCCCAAAACAATGTTTCGTGGAATTCACAAACTTCCCGCCGGACATTGCGCCACCTTCCGCGACGGCGAACTCAAGATTCGGCAGTATTGGGACCTGCGCTTTCCCCCCGCGGATGCGACCTTCGCACGATCCGAAGCGGACCTTGCCGACGAAGTTCGCCAACGCTTCCAGCACTCAGTCGAAGCCCAGATGGTGAGCGACGTTCCGATCGGAGCATTTCTCAGCGCCGGCCTTGATTCCTCAAGCATCGTCGCGATGATGTGCCGCGCAACCAACCAGCCGGTCCGCACTTACACGATTACTTTTCCGCGCAAGTATCGCGTCGGCGAAACCACGCTGGATGATCCCAACGTCCCAGCGCGATTGGCGCGCCGACTGGGCTGTGAGAACCAGCAAATTGTGGTTGAGCCCGATGTGGCCGACTTGCTCCCTCGCCTCACTTGGCACATGGACGAACCCACCGCTGATCCCGCGATTATTACGGCATATCTCGTCTGCCGCGAGGCGCGCAAGCAGGCAACCGTGCTGCTTTCCGGCGTAGGCGGAGACGAATTATTCGCCGGATATCGAAAACACGCAGCGCACCGCTGGGCGGATGCGTATCAAAGAATGCCCGGACTATTGCGTTCGGGGATTGAAGCCAGCGTGAATGCCTTGCCTGGCTTGCGTGGCACTGCCATGAAAGGAAGCGTGCGCCTGGCTAAGAAGATGGCTCGCAGCGCCTCGCTCGAACCGGAAGACCGGTTCATTCGCAACTGCACGTATCTTAACGCCGGTCAGAAGATGGGCTTGTACACGGCCGAGATCCAGAATCAGCTCCGCACATCCAATCCAGAAATGCGCCACCGTTCCGGCTTCGACGCAGTGCGCGACGCAGACTTCCTGAACCAGATGCTTTATCTCGACACAAAGATTTTCATGACGAGTCTGAACCTGAATTACAACGACAAAATGAGTATGGCGTCGTCGGTCGAAGTCCGCGTCCCATTCCTCGATCGTGAACTCGCCGAGTTTGCTGCCTGGAATATTCCTCCGCATCTCAAACTCAAAGGTTTTTTTCAGCCGACCACCAAGCACATCTTTCGCAAAGCAATGCAGGACGTTCTGCCCGCGGAAGTATTGCGGCAGCCGAAGGCTGGCTTCGCCGCTCCGGTCGACTACTGGCTCGCAAACGATCTGCGCGAAATGGTGGACGATTTGCTTTCCGATACGAACATCAAAAAGCGCGGCCTGTTCCACCCAGAATCTGTGCGCCGTTTTGTCGACGAACACCGCAGCGGCTCCGAAGATTGGTCGATGCAAATCTGGCAATTCCTCACGCTCGAAAACTGGATGCGCATTTTCCTTGACGCCGGAGCCGAACAGAGAACGGAAGAATTCGGCCAACCACGCGAGGCGGCCACCGCGTGAACGGTTCCAACGACAATGCCGTGCCCGGTAAACTTTTTAAAGCGATGACCGAAGCCACGGGTTTATTGCGCAGGCCGCAGCGCGCGCTTCCTTTGATTCAGCGGCTTGTATCCGATAAACTCCATAGCACATTCGAGCAGCGCCATCTTTGTTCGTATACAACAACCAAGCGGCCCAGCGGAGACGCGCTGAACTCCTTGCTGCGCTGGATCATCGACGCGCAGCGCCCCGATGGTGGCATTGCGGCTTACTACAGCCTGCTCACGGGATATTCGCAATCCTACCCGGAAGTCACCGGCTACATAGTTCCGACTCTCTATGATTTTGCGCGTGCGACCGGAGACGACCGCGCTGTGTCTGTGGCTGAAAGCGCAACGCGGTGGCTGCTCTCGCTGCAAATCCCAACAGGCGCGTTTCCCGGCGGACTGCACCGCGGACCGGCCACGCACGAATCTCAGCCGTCTGTGTTCAACACGGGGCAGATTTTGCAAGGAGTGGTTCGCGCTCACGTGGAAACGAATCGCCCGGAGATCCTGCAAGCGGCCGTCGCCGCCGGCGATTGGCTGATCAAAGTGCAGCAGCCCGATGGATCGTGGTCCGGTCCGGCCGCATATCAGAACGCGGCTCACACTTACTACAGTATGGTTGCGCGGGCATTGGCGGAATTATCAGACGACTCTGGAGATCGGCAGTACGGATTCGCGGCAGAAAGAAATCTGGATTGGGTCTTATCCCACTTTCGCCCCAGCGGTTGGATCGACGGCATCGATCTGCAAGGTCATCCCAACTATCTGCACTTCATCGCCTATGTGCTTCAGGGTGTTCTCGAATGCGGCATTCTGCGCCAGCGGAACGACGCCATCGAAGCAGTTGCGAAATCGTCATGGGTGCTTCTGCGAAAGTTTGAGACGAATAAATTCTTGCCGGGCGCTTTTGAGTCTGATTTCAAAAACGGTCAACACTTCACTTGCCTCACCGGAAACGCGCAGATGTCCTGCGTGTGGCTGCGCCTATTTGAAGTGACGGGCGATCTGCGATATCTCAACACCGCGCTCAAGATGAACGAAATGCTGAAACAATTGATCCCAACGCGCGGAGGCCGCGGCATTGTAGGTGGAGTCAGCGGATCGCATCCCATCTGGGGACGCTATCAACCGCTGCGTTACATCAGTTGGGGAAACAAGTTTTTCGCCGACGCTCTCCTGTTGGAAGAGCGCCTGACGCTGGCCTTCGCGGCATCCGGCGCATTTGAGGCATTGCGATGCGCATCGTAATTCTGAGCTCGAGCGTGTACAGCGAAACTGCGTGCGCCATGGCAGTTCGTCTCTGTGAGTCAGTTCACGTTCCGGTGGGAGCGATTGCGCTTCCCGCTGCGAACCGCGGAACCCTGCTGCGCAAGCTCGGACAGTGGGGCGCGAAAGACGTTATCCGCTACGCCCGCACGAAACTAATTCCGCAGCGCGGCGAGAAGCAGGCACAAGTCCGTAATCCTTACCTGCAGCCTTTACTCAAACATAAAGGTGGCATCTTTCGCAGTCTGCGGAAAGTGGCGAAGTGTTATGACTTTCCGGTTGTCATCTGCAAGGATCAGAATTCGCCAGATTCAACTAAGCAGCTCAAAGCATGGTCGCCCGATCTAATCATCTTTACAGGCGGCAATATTTTGCGGAAGCCCTTGCTCGATCTGCCCCGTCTCGGAGTTCTCAATGTGCACCTCGGAATGCTGCCCGAAGCCCGCGGCATGAGCAGTCCGGAGTGGTCGCTGCTGAATGATGTTCCAGTCGGCGTCACCATCCATTACATCAATGAAGGAATCGATACTGGGCCGATTCTCCAAAGATGTGAATTTCCTGACGCTGCCCGCTGCGCATCGCTGAGCGACTTGCGCAATCGGCTGATTGCCTTTGGCATCGAGAAGGCCGGTGAGGTGGTTGCCAATCTCGATCGTGGCGCGATATCCGCAACGCCACAATCCCATCTTGATGAAGATCGCCAATTCTTCGTCATGCATGAGTGGCTGCAGGCGCGGGCCTCCGAACGCCTTACCCAGAGCCAGAGCGCGGCCATGGCGGGACGATAAATGGGTGAGTCGATGACGACGCCGACGAGCAAGCCGATGACAAAGCCCATAAGTAAGATCGGAACCATGCTGCAGGTGGGCCGCGCATTTGGCGTACGTGACGGCATGCTGCGCCTGGAATACGAACTTGAGCGCGGAAGTGGCTTGATGTCGTGGAGAATGCGCTCCGTGCAGGGATGGAGTTCCTGGGACCTGAAGCGGATTGCTCCCACTGCTACCGCAGAAGAAATGCGAACAGCGCGCCGCGACGGCACGCGCCCCTTCCTCTTCACAGATGCGCGGATGATCGGACGAAGCATAAGAAAAATAATCGGTCTTGAGGAAGAAAAATCCGTTCTCGCCGAAGCAGAGCACATTCTCGCCGGCAACCTGCCATTTTTCGGCGCACTGTCTTTCGCCTGCGGATTTCCTCCCCGCTGGTTTCAGAATCCGGTCACGGGCCAGAGCGTCTCGGCGCATCAACACTGGACGCAGATGCGATTCGCGTCCCCCGCATATGGCGACCTGAAATTCATTCTTGAGCCTTCGCGTTTTTTACTTATCTACCCACTGGTTCGCGCCTACGCGCTCAGCGGCGACGAGCGTTTCCCGCAAGCTTTCTGGAGCGCGATTGAGGACTGGGCCCGACACAGTCCGCCCATGTCAGGGCCGTTATGGATCTGTGGGCAAGAGTGTTCATTGCGAATTCTTGCCTGGACGTTCGCCTTGCACGCATTCATTCACTCACCATCTTCCACGAACGAGCGCGTAGCTCTGCTCGTATCCATGATCGCTGCGCACGCCTGGCGCACCGCGCAGACGCTTGGTTACGCCCGCTCTCAGCGCAGCAATCACCTGATCAGCGAGGCCGTCGGTCTTTGGACGGCGGGCACGTTGTATCCAGAATTGAGAGAGGCGCAAGTTTGGAAAAATCTCGGCGCGCATCTGTTGCATGAAGCAGTTCTCGACCAGATCACTCCCGCGGGTGTTTCTCAGCAACATTCCTTCAACTATCAGCGCATGATTCTCCATCTGCTCCTGTGGACGTTGCGTCTCGCTGAGATTCACGATGCGCCGCTGCACGACGACATCCGCGTGCGCGCGCAAGCCGCTTTCGACTTCATGCGCGCATGGGTAGATCCAGTGAGTGGCCTTGCTCCCAAGTACGGTTCCGACGATAGCAGCTTGATCCTTCCGCTCGCGCCCGGAGCGTATCGCGATTTTCGTCCGCTGCTGCAGTTGGGAGCCGCGGTTCTGCATAGGCCAGCATTGCAATCAGGATCCTGGGATGAGGCCCCGCTATGGTTCGGAGTAATGCCAGCAACTTTAGAGAAACCCGCTCCATCTCCGATCCCTTCGGTGGAAACGGGATATTTCCGTTTAGGAGATGAGAATTCGTGGGCTCTGATCCGCGCCGGCCGATACACTCGTCGCCCGTTTCAAGCAGATCAGTTGCACGTGGATTTGTGGTGGCAAGGCATCAACCTCGCTCGCGACGCTGGAACATATCTCTACAACGGGCCTCCACCGTGGAATAATGGTCTCGCTGGGACTGCCGTCCATAACACTGTGATGGTCGACCACCGCGACCAGATGCGCCGGGCCGGACGCTTCCTCTGGGTCGACTGGGCGCGAGCCTCCGGCCGTTTGGATTCCGCATCAGGTCACGCATGCGCTAACCGCTTTGAAGGCGAGCATGACGGTTACGAGAGTCTCGGCGTGAAACATCGCCGCAAGGTTCAATGGCTGGCTGGCGTCGGCTGGGTAATCGTAGATGACATCGAGGGAACTGGCGTTCACAATGCGCGCTTGCATTGGCTGATGGCGGACTTGCGGTATGAGTGTTCGGACTCGCGATTTGAAGTTGTGTTCGCATTGGCGCAGTCGCACGTGCGCTGCAGTATTTTTGCCAGTTCGCCGGGAAATGCGGCGATCATACGTGCCGGAAGACAGGTAAAAGGAAACGTAGCGGACGTCGACGCGCAGTTGCTGGGCTGGCAGTCGCCCACATATGGTGATATTCAGCCAGCGGTTTCTCTGGTTTACGAAACTCAATCAAAATTGCCCGCTCGATTCGTGACTGCGATTTTCACCGACGAGCGATGCAAGCTTGAGTCATCGAACGAACAACTGGCCATTCTGCTCGACGAGTCCGAGATTTATCGCGTGAATGTTTACCCTGAGAGTATTTCAAAAGTATGAAACAAGTTTTCCAGGATGCGCGCAGCGCAGAAGTCACCGTAGTAGAGGTTCCCGCGCCAAAGTTGCTGGCGGGATGTGTGCTCGTTCGCACGGCTGCCTCGCTCGTTTCAGCGGGCACCGAGCGTGCCTCCTCCGAGTTCGCCAGCAAGAACTTGCTGCAGAAAGCGAGAATGCGGCCCGATCTTGTTCGCGAGGTTTTAAGCAAGATCAATCGCGACGGCCTTCTGGCAACCGTTTCCAGCGTTCGCAATCGTCTCGACCAACCCAGTGCCTTGGGGTACAGCAGCGCCGGCACCGTTATCGCGGTCGGCGAAGGCGTTACCGATATCAACCCCGGAGATCGCGTGGCGTGCGCCGGCGCCGGCCATGCAGTGCACGCCGAGTTCGCGTGTGTTCCTCGTCTTCTGGTCGCACGCATTCCGGCTGATGCAATCAGCTTTGACGATGCGGCCTTCACCACCCTCGGTGCGGTCGCGCTTCACGGCGTGCGCAACGCAGACGTCAAACTGGGCGACATTGTCGCGGTGATCGGCCTGGGGCTGCTCGGTCAATTGACGGTGCAGATTCTTAAGGCCGCGGGCTGCTGCGTCCTCGGCATTGACATCTCCGAGCAAAGAGCCCAACTCGCGCTGAGCCTCGGCGCAGACGCGGTCAGCACTTCATCTGACCGCTTTCGGGATCTGTGCATGCAGCATTCCGCAGGCCATGGCGCCGATGCAATCCTCATCACGGCGCAAACAAACAGCAACGACCCGATAAATCTCGCGGGAGCCGTAGCCCGCAATCGCGCCGTCGTCGTCGCTGTGGGAACCGTCGCCATGGATATTCCACGCAGATTTTTCTACGAGAAGGAACTCGACTTCCGCGTCTCCCGCTCCTACGGCCCAGGCCGCTATGATTCGGCCTACGAGCAAAAAGGAATCGACTATCCGATCGGCTACGTGCGCTGGACCGAAACTCGTAACATGGAAGCGTTTCTAAAACTTCTCGCCGATCGCAAACTTGACCTGCACTCGCTGGTCACGCATCACTTTCCCATCGCGCGCGCGCACGCCGCCTATGATTTAATTACCGGAAAAACTAACGAGCCTTTTCTAGGCGTGCTCATCGTCTATCCCGAGCGCGCCGACGAAACGCGCGTGATAGATGTCTCCGCCGCTGATCATCCCAACACGGGCCAGAAATCGATTCGCATCGGACTTCTCGGCGCAGGCAGCTTCGCCACCAGCACGCTGCTGCCTGCGATGAGGCGAGTTGGCGGCATAGAAATGATTGCAGCCTGCGCGGCGAACGGATCGCACGCGCGCCACGCCGCCAAGAAATTTGAATTTCGTTCCTGCACCACCGACGGTCGAGAGATTCTCAACAATCCAACCGTCAACACGGTGGTAATTACCACGCGCCATCATCTCCACGCGGCGCAGGTAACGGCAGCCCTCAACTCCGGCAAGCATGTCTTCTGCGAAAAACCTCTCTGCCTCAATGAATCGGAACTCGCCGGCATCGCCGCGGCGTACGACGGTCGATCCTTCGGCGATCGACTCGGCGAAGATTCGACCCCCGAAGACCGCACCTCGAACCGCCCGCTTCTCATGGTCGGCTTCAATCGCCGTTTTGCGCCTTTGGCAGTTCGACTCAAGAGTTTCTTGCGCGACGTGCACGAACCACTGGCGCTCCACTATCGCGTGAATGCAGGCTTCCTTCCCGCGGATCACTGGCTGAACGATCCGCTGCAAGGTGGAGGACGCATCCTCGGCGAGGTCTGCCATTTCGTGGACTTCCTGTGCTTCCTCACGAACTCATCGCCAGTGGAAGTTGAGACCCGCAGCCTGCCGAACCCGGCCCAATACAGCAACGACAATGTTGCGTGTTCCCTGCGTTTTGCCGATGGCTCGCAAGGCACGATTACCTACCTCTCTAATGGCGACAAATCATATTCAAGAGAACGCCTCGAAGTATTCGGCGGCGGCAGCGTCGCGATGCTCGAAGATTTTCGTCGACTGGAACTTGTCCGCGGTGGAAAGAAGCGCGTGTTTCGCTCGCTCCTGCGTCAGGACAAGGGGCATCGCGGCGAATGGGAAGCCTTTGTCACTGCCATTCAAACCGGCGCTGAAGCTCCCATTCCATTTCGCGAAATTGTGAGCACGATGCTGGCCACGTTCGCTCTGGAGCACTCACGCTGCTTAGGGCAACCGGTCGCAGTGCGCAGCGTACTAAATAGCTTCGGCCGCGACGATCCTGCTCACGACGATCAGGCTCCGGATGCCGGTGACCTCAATCGAGCTTCCTGAACCGCAGTGATCTGAATCAGGCTGTCCAGATTACTATTCGCGCTCATGAAAATTCTTTACGTCTCGCAATACTTTCCACCGGAGATGGGAGCGCCGGCCGCGCGAGCCGCCGAACTGTCCCGCCATTGGGCCGCTGCGGGGCACGACGTTACGGTGCTGACAGGTTTTCCCAATCATCCCACCGGCGTCGTGCCCCCAGAGTATCGCAGCAAGCTCCGGCGCTTGGTGGTTCGCGAGAAAACTGACGGAGTGAATGTGGTTCGCACCTGGCTGCTTCCTTTTCCCAACCGCAAAGCGCATGAGCGTATGTTGAACTACAGTTCATTCTGCGCTTCGGCCGCGACCACGGGGCTCTTTCTGTCACGGCCTGACGTTGTGATTGCGACATCTCCGCAGTTGCTGGTCGCGCTCTCCGGCTGGTGGCTGGCCCGCTGCAAGCGCGTCCCCTTCGTCTTCGAGGTCCGCGATCTATGGCCCGAGTCGCTGGCCGCCGTCGGCATGGGCAACGCCAACTCGCTGTTGCATCGCTCTCTGGCAAAGATCGCCGGTTTCCTATACCGCCGTTCCGATCGCATCGTAGTGGTCACAGCGGCCTTTGAAGATTATCTGGTGGAACACTGGCGCGTGCCCCGGGAAAAAATTTCAGTCATCGAGAATGGAGTAGAAACCAAGATCTTCGCTCCCGATTTATTCACCGGCGGCACAGACACCACCTTGAGAAGGGAACTGCGCGCTGAAGGAAAGTTCATCGTCTCCTACATCGGCACGATGGGAATGGCCCACGGCCTCGAAACCATCATCGAGGTAGCTGCCCAGTTCCAGAACACAAATCCCGAGATCGTGTTTCTGATGTTAGGCGAGGGTGCCGAAAAAGAGCGCATTGCCGCGCTGGCCCGCGAGCGTGGCCTCACCAATCTTCGATTTATCGATCAGCAGCCTCGCGAAAAAATCCCCGCCTACATCTGCGCTTCAGATGTTTGCCTGGTTCTGCTCAAGAAAACCGAGCTGTTCAAAACTGTGATCCCTACCAAGATGCTGGAATTCATGTCCTGCGCCCGCCCAGTCATCCTCGGCGTCGATGGCCAGGCGCGTGGCATTCTTGAAGAAGCTCGCGCCGGACTCGTGATCGAACCCGAGAGCCCCGTCGCCCTTGCAAATGCCATTCGATATCTGGCCGCGAATCGGGACGCAGGGCGCCAACTGGGAGAAAACGGAAGGGAACACATTCTACGCAAATTTTCCCGCCATCACACAGCGGAAAGATACATTGATGTGCTCGAAGACCTATTGCAGTTGCCGCAACGGCGCAAAATAAAAGCTGCCGCCTAAACAGCCTTTGCGCAACCGCGCTTACGGGTGCGCGGCAATAATTGCCAGTCCGGTTGCCGCAGTTACAGCCGCGTTGAAGCCGGTTGCCGCAGCCACCCGAGCTCCGCTTAGCGGCACGAAAAGAATGTCATCTGCCTGCAAAGTCTGGTCGGGAGCCTTTGCCTCTAACATCTTCTTCAGTGGAAGCTTTGTTTGCGTCATTCCATTCGGCCCCTTGCGGATAATGCACGTCCCGCCCATCTTAGCCGTATGGTTCGTCCCGCCTGCCAGCGCCAGCGCCTGTAGCACCGTCAGACTTCCGTTGTCGACAAGAAAACCTGCAGGATGCCCCACATCCCCTACCACGTAAACGATCGGCGCTCTCGGCACTGTAATCGTATCTCCCGGCATAATCTCGATATTGTCCTGCAAATCGTCAGCCAGGTTTCGAGGCAGGCTCACCGTGATTGGCGGAGCCTGACTGTGCGCCCGAACGATGCTGACCTTCCGTCCCGCCGTCGCCGCGAATCCCCCCGCCGCCGAAATTAAATCGTACAGCTTGCGGTTCCCCAACGCCGGATAGATGCCGGGCCTCATTACATCGCCAAGTATCGTCACTCCCTGCGAAGGTGCTTCATCGAGAAAGATCGTGACGTGCGCATTGCGGACAAACCCGCCGTCTTCCAGCCTTTTCTGGATCATTCTCTGCGCTTCTTCCACCGTGAGATCGGCGACATGCACATAATCAATCAGCGGAAGATAAACCTCGCCTGATGTGCCGACTCTGGCTTTGGTGGTCAACTCCGGCACGTTGTAGACGCTAACCTCGATCAGATCGCCTGCGCCCAATCTCAGCAACGACAAATCTTCGTTGGAAACGGCAACCGGACTCGCTGGCGCGCCGTCGGGCGCAGTCTTCGCAGGCTCGGATTTATTATTCGCGCTTACCACAGCAGCCTGAGCGATTGGTTGCGCCGGAGGCAGCGCCGGCACTGCATTTCCCACAGGCGAAGAAGCCGGTGTTTGCTGCGCCCAGCCCGTGAAGTTCATACCGCACAGTAATACGAGCGAGAACGTCAGCACGCCGCTGCGCGCAAAACTGAACCTGCCGAACTCCATGAAAAAACCCCTGGGATGGAAGAAGGATCGGTGAAAAGTTTAGCACAGCAAGTCTCACCTTGATCCGCTCTTAAATGCATTTAACGTCTTAATTGGTTGCGTTTTCCACAGCTTTTTGCCTCGAACCAATTGAAAGCATCCACCGAGGCTGCTAAATTCCCATTAACCTTCAAACGCAGACGCAGTACAGACGGAACCCGCTCAATCAATACCAGCAGCATCGCGCTGCTGCCATACTGAGCTACGGATGAGCTTGTTGCGCGCGCCGATCTTCGTGATGGATGGCCCGAGGTGGCATCGTTGACGGTAGCTTTTTTTGGGATCTTCTTCCTCGCGTTGATGTTCTCGTTCGTTCTCACCCGTTACGTGCGGGACTTCGCATCCCGTCGCGGCTGGGTATCCGTCCCATCGCAGGACCGCCATCTCCACTTAATTCCTCTGCCCCGCTTGGGCGGAGTAGCCATTTTCATTTCTTTCCTGTTGAGCTTGGCGGTCGCTGCGGTCGTCGCCTCTCGCTTTCCCAGTCTCTACTCAGCGTTTTCGCTGAGGACTCTGCTTACCATCCTGTTGCCGGCAACCCTCGTTTTCCTTCTGGGTGTTTACGACGATCTTTATAGCGTCGGACCCTACGTCAAATTCGCGGTTCAAGCTCTTGCCGGCGCGATGCTGTTCGCGGGCGGACTTCGCATTCTCAATATTCCCGTCCTCTTCGGAGAACATCAACTGCCCTGGTTCGTCGGCCTGCCTTTCACTATCTTGTGGGTTCTCGCCATCACCAATGCCTTCAACTTGATTGATGGTCTCGACGGCCTAGCCGCCGGTTCCGCGCTGTTCTCGACATTGGTAGTTTTCGTAGTCGCTCTAGTGAATGGATATTCCCTGGTCACGGTCATGACCATTGCGCTGGCCGGCGCGATCCTCGGCTTTCTCCGCTACAACTTCAATCCGGCAACCATCTTCCTCGGAGATTCAGGCAGCCTCTTGATCGGCTTTCTGCTCAGTGCGCTCGCTCTGGCCGGAGCGCAAAAATCGCCGACCATCGTCGCCGTTGCCATTCCAGTGGTTTCCTTCGGACTGCCGATTCTTGAAACCTCGCTCTCCGTTCTTCGTCGCCTGATTAGCGGACGCCCCGTATTCACCGCCGACCGTGAGCACATCCACCACAAGCTCTTGCAGCACGGCCTCACTCATCGCCAGGTCGTCACTGTTCTTTACGCGGTTTCCGCCGTCTTCGCTCTCCTAAGCCTTTTTCTTCTATGGCCCACCGGCAGTTCTCTGGGCTTGGTTCTTGCCGTCCTCGGAATTGGCATCTGGGTCGGAGTGCAGCGCTTGGGCTATCTCGAGCTTGGTGAACTAGGCCGCGTGGCCCAGCGCACTTTCGAGCAGCGCCAGATTGTCATCAACAATCTCGCCATCCGTCGCGCCACCGAGGAACTCAAAGCGGTTCGTGATTACGATCAGATTCGCCGCGTCCTCGAGGCAGCATTCAACTCCAACGCCTTCGACGGATTCGACGTGAAATTTAAACTTTTTCCCGGCGAATTCCATCCCGTCATCGCCTCAGAACCTGGCGCGCAGCGGCGCAACGAAGTCTCTTTCCACTGGGGCAGAACGCGAGCCTCAAGGTCTCTGGAAGATCTCGCGTTTTGGACCCTGTCGCTCGATCTCGTCAGCTCGACGAATCGACGGCGCGGCGCTCTGACCGTGCATCGCCTTTATTCCCAGCGCGATCTTCAGCTCGACATCAATCTTCTGACATCGGCTTTCCCCATCGCTCTCGCCGACGCCCTCGACCGCACGCTCCAGCACAACGTGCAAGTCATTCCACGCGCAGACCACGACGACCAAGGCTTCGTAGCCGCCCAGGCAGGCTAGGGATTCTTGGATTGCTCAGGGCTGTCGCACATTGACGGATTCGTCGCGAACAGATCCGTTCACGAACAGATCCGTTCAGAAACAGATCCGCCTATGAACAGACTCGTCCACGCACAAATTCGTATCAGGGCATGGCTTCAGCCATGCCGCAGAATCAGCCAAAATGCAGACCGGCTTCAGCCCTGAGGCAAGCTCTCGATTGCTTTGGGAAATTCTGCAGGAAACGCGCGAATCCGAAATCCAACCCGCGGCACGATCAGACCAAACAAACGCATGCAGATGCGTGCCAAGCTTTTAGAAAGGAAGGGAGGGCTGACGGTTAAAGTTTCGCGCTAACGTAAGAATTGATTTCGCAATTCAAGCAAACTTCTTCAAAGGCGGGTGCTGTCCACTGCATTTTCAATCCCCCAGTCGCTCAAGGCTTTCCGCCTCGAACGTTGCTTAATTCTAATCCAGCGCCTATCTCCAAATCAATACCCAATCGTAAAAATAAACTACTCAAACCCCTTGCTGGACGGCTATTTCCGCCCCAATCAAAGACTAGTTGCAACTTCTTGCATACCGTTTTTCCGTAACCACGTTTTCCACAGCGACGAACCATTCCGGCCACTGCCTAGCTCGTCCGTTCCTGTTTACCTTAATGCTGCTCTATTAGTGTCGGCGGGAAAGGCATTCATGTTTCGCAAGACGATTTACGGTACAGCTTTCAAAGACGTTAATTTCATTCCGCTACAATCCGCGACGTTTTGCGTTCAGTGCGAACTGATCAGCACCAACAGCCGGCCGTACTGCCTCGCATGTGGCAACACGTCGCTGCTCAGCCTGTCTCGCGTTCTCGGAGGAACCCTCGGCCACCAGCAAACCGCGCATCTCATCACCGATTCCGAACTCGACCGCCTGGTTCGCGATTTACTCCGCACGGTCCCCGATCCGGAATACCTCAACGTAGCCGACCATCACGCGCGCGTGCCCACCACCGCCCTGCGCAGCCAGCTTCGCGTCGCCAACGCGGCCCATCCTGTCTCCGGCATTCGCATCGTCCATCCCGGAGAAGAAGTCGAAATCCGCGCCGCCGAACTCGATCTCGAACCCGCCATCAGCGCCATCACCGAGCGCGCCCAGCACCTCACCGGAGCAACCGGAGCAGCCATCGCCCTGCGCGCCGGCGACGAAATCGTCTGCCGCGCCCGCGCCGGACGCACCGCGCCCGACCTCGGCGTCCGCCTGCAAACCGACGCCGGCATCTCCGCCGAAGCCGTGCGCACCGGCGAAATCATGCTCTGCAACGACGCCGAACGCAACCCGCGCGTAGACCTGGCCAGCTGCCGCCGCCTCGGAGTCCGCTCCATCCTGGTCTCCCCGCTCCGCTACTACCGCCGCACTCTAGGAGTCTTCGAAGTCCTCTCATCCTCGCCCAGCGCCTTCGACGAGCGCGACGTAGCCACCATGCAACTTCTCTCCAGCATGATGGTAGCCGCCATCTCCCGCATCTCCAGCCTGCATCACACCCGCCTATCGCGTATTGCCGGGTAGGCAGGTGTCCACCGCAGTTCAGCCGCGAAGCGGCGCAAGAATGCAGCCCATGGCGCGAGCCGTGGGTGGAAAAGCCGAAAGGAACAAGCCCCGAAGGGGCGAAAGAGAAGTTATCGCACAGACTCCACAAAGGAACGGCACGTATTCTCACGCGCACACTAATAAGCCCAATAAGGCCCCGTTCCTCCGCTCGTACTCGCCCCATCAATCGCTACAAACACGTTGCGTCCAAAGAAAAAGGGAAGTCCCCAATCAAAATAATTCGTGGGAGTGCCAATGGGAACACCGCCAAGATCTCCAGCGAAATCATTCGCATTAAATATTGAGTCAGCGTCTGCGATGGTGAAGTCGACCGTGCCGCTCACTCCGCCCGCCTCATTTGTCGCAGAGAGGTTCACGGGAGCAGCGGGACAATAAAATCCTGAGGCCTCGCTGCCGCACTCGGCTATGTCGGTAGTGTTAGGGAAGAATAGAGCGTTGGAACCGCTGTCAATAAAGCTCTCAGGGTAAGTCTGACTATTAAAGGTAGTGGTAAAGGCTGCCTCGGGCGCTGAGTAAACTTTGGCACTCCCAAGGGTGTTATTGGATTCAGTTCCAATTCCAAAAACCAGCGACCCGCTCACACTCGGTTCCCCACCGCTCGGCACCGATGGCAATTCGACGATCACTCCATTGTTATCCTTGGCAAATAACGCCACCGGATTGACAACCTGCTGATCCAATGGCTCTCCGGCCCCTGGTATGTATACGCAGCCCGAAGATGGACACTCAAAATACTGGTTGTAACTTGCTAGACACGGAGAGCCGCAATCCTGCGCAAACAAACCGACTCCCAAAATGCCGTTAGCACCCAGAGTGTCAAGTGTATCGGCGGAAGGGTCTCCCGAACTCGTGCAGCCGTCGGGCACGTGATAATCAGTGTCGCTGAGCACTTGAATCGGCACCGAGCTAGCCGTCTCGCTACCTAACTGTACATCCGCCGTTTGCACCGGACCCCACGTATACGATCCCACAAAAGTAAGGCACTCAGCCACAGGATTTCCATCGGCAGCCTTTTGCTGCGGCAACGAAACCGTGAGCGCGGACGATAAAATTCTCAGCCCGTAGCTTCCCGTATCCACCAATACGTCATCCACCGTCTGACAAGTCGACGTTCCGGGAACGCAAACCGTCACGCTGATAAAAGCCGCATCGCCATAGTTGCCCTGCGGTCCGCCGTTCACCGAAATTGGCGCGACATTCGATCCTGTCGTCGTGATCACATTATTCGCAGCACTGCTGCCTCCGCACCCAACTGAGAACGCGCAAGCGAAACAAGCCGCTAAACAAAGGATGATCCGACAGAGAACGACCCAAATATTTCTCATTGGATCTCCTCCGCCCGCACACCGGAAGGCAGCATATCCGGAACATAAGCTCGTCCAGCAAACGCCCGGAGGTGTCCTCCAACCTGCACCACCAATCCCGGCTGCTCAATCGCAACTGGACGCCGCGACACCCGCGGACCACTCCGCGCCTGCAACGCCGTCCGATACTGCTCGAAATACCCACCTAACAATTGCCGCAAATCCGGCATCCACGGCCCGTTCCAGCCGATGGCGAAAACTTTGCCCTCAGCCGAAACATACTCCCGCACCAAAACCCCGTTGGCGGCCTGAATCTCATGCACCGTATAAGACTCCACCGCTTTCGTAGTTCGCGTTCCCTGCAAGTGAACTTGATCGGCATCGACCGACGCGCGATCTCCACCCAAAGAAGCCCACGCCGGCAAGGCGCCCAAAATCAACAGCACCGCAGCCGCAATCCCTAATTTTGATTTGCTAAAACCTAACCGCACCTGAGACATACCTGTACCTCTGATTCCTAGTGGCTGCGAAAGGTTAGATTAGCCGCGCATCCAGCAGGTTGGCTGAGAATCGTGAAAGTAGCTCATGTACTCGTGATGTCGTCCGAGAGCGCAGCCGTTTTTCAGGCATAGCGATGGATCTCCCGCTGAACCGCCCCACCGCGTAAGCCGACGACCGCCGCCACCATGTACTTCTTTCTACTTACTTTTCGGCCAATTCAGGTTAAGATGTCAAACAACACTCGACCCTGGCTTCCCCATGTCGGCCACCGCGCAGGCTTCTCGACCCGCTTCTCTCAACCGCCGCCGCCGTGTGCGTCAAAAGGTTCATGCGCCCGCCTACGCAACCTTCCGCGGCGATTCCAACACTGAGATGCTCGATCTCTACGAGGTGCTCGATATCAGTGAAGTCGGCGTGTCGCTGCAGTGCGCGTCGCCCATGGAGATCGACAAGCAACTCGAGTTATCTCTCGATCTAGCCGAAGCGCGCGGCCAAATCAACGCCATCGCAAGGGTCGTGTGGTCCGACTCATCCGGCCGTGTCGGACTAGGTCTCGCCCCTCTGCCGGATTCCACTCTGCACCACTTCCGCGAGTGGCTGTTTCTTAACGCGATGGCCGGCGCCGCCAACGCCGCATCCGCCGCCGCGTCCGTGCCGCCTCAGTTTTTCGCAATCCGGCCCAGCTACACCGACACGCTCACCGCCGCAACCGCCGTGCAGCGAGAAGCTGAGTCTCTTGGCACTGACCTCGAAGCCATCCTTACTCTGATCGCTTTTCGTTCTCAATCCTTGCTTCGAGCTTCCGGCGCGGCCATCGCCCTGGCGCCAGAAAACCTCGAATCCCCGGTCGTCGAGAAAACTATCGCCGAAAAAACTATCGCCGAAATTATGACCTGCCGTGCCAGCGCCGGCCCCAGCGCTCCGCCCGTTGGCGCAACCCTGCAAGTGGGTGCAGGTTTCTCCGGAGAATGCGTGCGCACCGGCAACGTATCGCGCTGTGACGACACCGAGAGCGACGAATGCGTCGATCGCCAAAGTTGCCGTGCTCTCGGCATTCGCTCCATGCTAGCCGCTCCTCTGCGTTCAGACGAAAAAGTGATTGGCCTGCTCGAAGTATTTTCCGCGCAACCCCGCGCATTCGACGAGGGCGACAGCGCAGTGCTGCAGCGTTTTGCAGAAACGATTGTTGCCGCCGTCAATCGCGCAGCGTCGACAAACCATCCCGCTCAGCCTCCGCCCGCTCCAGAACCCTTTAAGGCCGCGCCCGGCAGTGTTCTCTTCGCTCATCCGCCCGCGGAAAGTTCCGAGACCAAGAACGCATCCGCCAACGAAGGTGAAGATAAAGTCGGCGGAGTCCATCTGCCCCGCGCGCATCTTTATTTGCTGATCTGCGCCGCCGCCACTATCGCGCTGGCACTCGGCTTCATTCTCGCCCCGTGGATTCAGCCCTGGATCCAGGATAAACTTCACGCGCGCGAGCGCAGCGGAGAACAAACCGTCTTAGCTTCGTCGAGACCATCCGCCGACACTTCGCAATCGTCTTCAGTCGCCATCGATCCCAACAATTTCGCGCAACTCAGCAAACTTGCGATGCAAGGCGATCCCGCCGGAGAAAATGCGCTAGGTCTTCTCTACGCCCAAGGCGATGAAAAGCAAGCAGTCAAGCCAGACGACGCGGAAGCCGCCGCATGGTTTACCAAAGCAGCCGAGCACGGCAATATCTCCGCGCAATACAAATTAGGATTGCTCTATTGGGGCGGTCACCACGGCTTGCCCAAAGACGCAAACAAAGCCTACTTCTGGACGGTACTAGCCCGAGCCGGCGGCCAACCCGACAGCAAGGACCTGGCAAAAGTTCTAGCCAACGGGATGACGCGCTCCCAAGCCGCAGCCATAGAACAACAAGCCGAACTCTGGTACCAGCAACACGAATCCCACGGCAAACCAAGCCCAGCCCACTAAAAATCACTCTGTCATCCTGAAAACACTCTGTCATCCCCAGCCGAGACACGTTGTCATCCTGAGCGCAGCAGATGATTCGCGAAGCGAACCATCTGCGGAGTCGAAGGACCCCCAACCCGCCCGCGCCGCCGCATCAAGGCGTTTCTACCAAGGATCGCGGCTTAAATCCGAGAGCAAACAAAACTCAAATACCAGCCGAAGCCGAGAGCCAGAAGCCGAGAGCCGGAAGCCCGAAGCCGGAAGCCCGAAGCCCGAAGCCGGAAGCCCGACCGACTCAGCAAGCGCTAAAATAAGGCTAGAGAAAAAGTGCCCACCCTCCGCACCATCCTCGACCAGCAAGTCCGCGAAGCCGATCCCACTCTCTACGAAAAGCTGGACAACAACCGCGTGCGCTGCTTCTCCTGCGGACATTGCTGTCCCATCCCCGAAGGCCAGCCCGGAGTCTGCAAAGTTCGGTATAACCGCGGCGGAACTCTCTACGTCCCCTGGGGATACACCGCCAGCACCCAATGCGATCCAGTAGAAAAAAAACCATTCTTCCACGCCCATCCCGGAGCGCTAGCCTACAGCTTCGGCATGCTCGGCTGCGACCTCCACTGCTCTTACTGCCAGAACTGGGTAACAAGTCAGGCCCTGCGCGATCCCAGCGCAGTCTCGCTTCCGCAACAAGCCTCGCCCGAACTTTTAGTCCGAGACGCGATCGCACAAGGCGCAAAAATTCTAGTCAGCACCTACAACGAGCCACTCATCACCAGCGAATGGGCAGTAGCCGTCTTCAAACAAGCCAAAGCTGCCGGACTAATCACCGGCTTCGTCTCCAACGGCAACGGCACTCCGCAAGTCCTCGAATACCTGCGCCCCTGGCTCGATCTGTACAAAGTAGATCTGAAAAGTTTCGACGACCGCCACTATCACGAGCTAGGCGGACGCATCGGCCCCATCCTGGACAGCATCCGCCGCATTCACCAGATGGGCCTCTGGCTGGAGATCGTCACGCTCCTGATCCCCGGCTTCAACGACGACCCCGACGAACTCCGCCGCCTAACCGAATTCCTGGCAGCCATCTCGCCCGATATCCCCTGGCACGTAACCGCCTTCCACGGCGATTACAAAATGCAAAACGACGTAGCGCGCGATACAAACGCCGAAGACCTGCTGCAAGCTGCCGAAATCGGCCGCGACTCCGGACTCCGTTACATCTACCCCGGCAATCTCCCCGGCAAAGTAGGCGAACGCGAAAACACGCACTGCCCGCAATGCCATAAAACTTTAATCGAGCGCTACGGCTACCTGATCAAGAACTACGCGCTAACCCCAGACGGCCGTTGCCCCAACTGCAAAACCGCAATCCCCGGCCGCTGGTCCACCCATTTCGAAGGCCAAATCGCCTCCCGCCCATTCTCGCCGCGCGATTCCGTCCGAAATTTTGTTCGTATCTCCTAAAATATCTGAGCCCCTGTTTCGTCTACACAAGTAGATGGAGCAGACGCTGAGCGCAAACTCGATGACCAGCCAGCAGGACGAATCCATCTCCGAAGTCGTCAAGCAAGAAAAGCAGCGGCTTCGGAACTTCATTCGTTCGCGCGTGCAAGATCCGCTGGATGCAGAAGACATTCTTCAGGAGGTTTTCTACGAACTGGTAGTGGCATTCCGCTTGATGCAGCCGCTCGATCACGTTGCCGCATGGCTGTTCCGCGTAGCGAGAAATCGCATCACCGATCGCTTTCGCAAGAAAAAGCCAGATGCATCGCTCGATACTCAGCCGGCAATTGTCGACGATGAAGAGCCGCTTCTACTGCGGGAACTGCTCCCGTCGCCAGATGCCGGGCCAGAAGCGGCGTATGCGCGAAGCGTGCTGGTGCAAGAACTCGAAGAAGCGCTGGACGATTTACCGAAAGAACAGCGCGACGTATTTATCGCTCACGAGATCGAAGGCCGCAGCTTCAAGGACCTTGCGGCAGAAACCGGCGTAAGCGTGAATACGCTGCTCTCCCGCAAAACGCTACGCCGTGTTGCATCTGCGCGAACAGCTACAGGAAATCTACGACGAATTCGTACATGAATGATTCGAATCCGAATGACCGAAACGAAAAATTGAAAGGACAGGATAAGAAATGAAAAGCAGATGGATCGTAAGAGGAGTCGAGATCGTATTGCTCGGTATCATCATTTTCTTCGGCGTAGTAGTTGGCCTCGGCGAAGCCGTTTTGCAGCTATGGAATTGGCTGATGCCCAGCCTCTTCGGCCTGCACCAAATCACCTTTTGGCAAGCCGTCGGCGTCATGGCCCTGAGCTGGATTCTCTTCGGCAAAGCCTTCCTGGGCGGGCGCCCCTACGGTCGCCACTGGCGCGGCCGCATGAGAGACCGCTGGGAGCGCATGTCCCCCGAAGAACGCGAGCAATTCCGCCAAGCCATGCGCCAACGCTGCGGCAGCATCGGCCAACCATCGACTGCAGAGCCGAAGGCGTGAGCGATCCAGGTGCGGGCTGGCTCAGTCATAGATTAGCCTTGAAAGGGCGCGGCTTCAGCCGCGCCGCCAGCGCCCCAAAGCCAATCGCTGCTTTGAGCCGCTGAGGCGCCCCAACTTTAGCCGCTACCCAGCGACGCTCCTGTTTCGCCAACGCTTACAGTTAGATTAGAATCAAGAACTCTGAACCTCGGCCATTCATGCGAAGAACTCTAGCCCTCAGTTCGTGTCTCGCCTCGCTTTTGTTGCTGAGTTCCTGCTCCCCGCGCGACTTCCTAACCCGCCGCCTCGCTGCCGATCTAATCTCCACGTCCGAAACATTCCGCGCCCAGCAGCAGTTCGAACTTCGCACCGGAGTCATCTCCAACGAAGACTACCGCTCTCCATCCTACCGAGCCCTACAGCATCACGGATGGATCTCCGCCACCAACGCCCCATGCCCGCCGGCTAAATCCCCGCCCCTCTGCTGGGACGTCACACTAACCCCCGCAGGCGTAGACGCGATGCAAAGCCTGATCGTACCCGGCGACGCCGAAAAACAATCCTTCACCATCACCGCCGCCCACCGCGAACTCATCGCCATCACCGGCATCGCCAAGCAGGGCAACACCGCCGAAGTTGAATTCACCTGGCGATGGCTTCCCGCAAACGAAGTCGGAGCAGCCCTCTACCCCACCAGCATCCACTACCGCTCCAAAACAATCCTCAGCGACTACGACGACGGCTGGCGCATAGTGCAAAGCAACACTCATCCCGCCCAGCCTTTGGACGAAGCCCTAAAAAACGCCGAGCAATCCCAATGATCTGGATCTACCCCGTGTAACCCCGTGACCTCCGTGGTAAAAGTTCCTAGCTGAGAGCAGCACGAACCCGAAAGCTTGCCCAGAACAAATCCACGTTGTATAACCCTAGCTTCCACCAGCGCCATGAGAATCTCAAAACATCTCCTGCTGTTATCACTGATCACGACAACGCTAGCCGTAGCCGACACCAAGCCCAAGTTAACTCTCGACGAATTCTTCAACTCCGTCGACTACCCAGCCATAGCCATCTCCCCCGACGGCAACTCGGTAGTTATCGAGGTCGAGCGCCCCGACTGGGACCAGAAAATCTTCCGCACCGACCTCTGGCTCTACCGCGACGCAAGCAACAATGCATCATCAACCAACCCAGCCTTAATCCAACTAACCCAGTCCGGCCACGACACCGAACCAAAGTGGTCGCCAGACGGCCGCTGGATCGCCTTCCTCTCCGAGCGCAAACCCACCTCAGAAAAAGATTCCGACTCAGACGATGACAAAGCCAAAAATAAAGACAAAAACGACAAAGGAGAAACCGCCCAGATCTACCTGATCTCTCCCGCCGGAGGCGAATCCATCCCGCTCACCAAGGGCGAAGAAGAAGTGCATACGTTCTCCTGGTCCGCCGACTCCCACACAATTTATTTCTCCACCCGCAACCCCTGGACCAAAGCTCAAAAAGACGCGTACAAGAAACAATGGAAAGACGTCGTGCAATACCGCACCGCCGAACGCGGAGACACTATCTTCGCCCTAAACGTCACCACGGCACTAACTAACCACACCGCCCAAGCCACCAAAGAAGAATCCGAGGCCGAAAAAGAATCCGACACAACTCCCGGCGCGCGCCCCATAGCAACGTCTCCCCTCCGAGTGTCAGCCCTAGAAACATCTCCCGACGGAACCAAGCTAGCCTTCCTAACCACCCCCATCAACCAGCGCCAGGAAAAAGCCGAAGACGTAGAAATCTACGCCCTAGATCTAAACGCAGCGCCGCAGTCCGAGCCAGCAACGACCAGCGCAAACAATCCCACGCAGCCGCGCCAACTTACCCACAACCAGGCTCTAGAACAAAAGCTCCGCTGGGCCAACGACAGCCGCCACATTTTCTTCACCGTAGAAGTAGGAGACGTCTCCGGCCCCTACCGCGACATACAGCCCCACCTATATTGGGTTGACACAGAAACCTCCACCATCACCCAATGGGCCAAAGACTTCATCGGACCAGTCGACCACTACGCCGTAACCGCCGACCAAGTCCTAACCTCAGCCCGCATCGGCACCGAAGTCCCCATGTACTCCGTCTCGCAGCCCAACCAGCAACTCCACAAACTCAACACCTGGCAAGGCACCTACGAAACAATATCCGCAACCCAGCACTCCCCGCGCATCGCCTTCGTCTATTCCTCATTGCAAAAGCCCGCCGAAATTTATTTAGCCGACAGCCCCGACAAACTAGCCGAAGCCCGCCCCATCACGAACTTCAACAAACTCTTCACCGAGCGCGAACTCCCGCAAGGCAAGCCCTACCGCTGGAAGGCCGACGACGGCGCCACAATTGAAGGCATGTTGATTTATCCGCCAGGCAGCTTTGAACCAGGAAAGCCCGAGGCCAAAAATCTCCCGCTCTTCACCTTCATTCACGGAGGTCCCGCCGACGCCGACGGCAACCACTTCGCAGCCGACTGGTATCAGTGGTCCGCTCTAGCCGCCACCAACGGATGGCTCGTCTTCGAGCCCAATTACCGCGGCTCCGCCGGATACGGCGACAAGTTCCTCCAGCAAATTGTTCCGCAAATAGTCTCGCGCCCGGGCAAAGATATTCTCGAAGGCATCGACGCCCTGATCAAAGAAGGCATAGCCGATCCCGACCATCTAACCATCGGCGGCTACAGTTACGGAGGCTACATGACCAACTGGCTCATCACCCAAACCACGCGCTTCAAAGCCGCCGTCACCGGAGCAGGCGCGGTCGAGCACATCGGCAACTGGGGCAACGACGATACCACCATGGACGACGCCTACTTCCTCGGAGGCCGCCCCTGGGAAGCCCAGCAGCGCTATCACGACGAAGCCGCCATCTTCCAAATCAACAAAGTCCGCACCCCCACCCACATGGTAGCCGGCGCCAACGACATCCGAGTAGCAGTAATGGAAGACTATCTCCTGGAGCACGCCCTCTATTCGCTAGGCATCCCAAACAAGCTCCTGATCTTCCCCGGCGAAGGCCACAGCCTCGACAAAAATCCCTGGCACGGAAAAATAAAAGTCCGCGAAGAACTACTCTGGCTCCAAAAATACGGCGGCGTCCCGGCAGGGAACTAAGTCCACTAAGTCCTCTGGGATAAAGATACGGAAACCGACCACCGGTCCCCAGCCCCGAAGGGGCGACATATTACAGCCCCGGACGTAAGTCCGGGGTATGCTCATGAAAAGGGAACCAAGTCCCGCAGGGACGACACAACTCACTGAAGAGCCAAAACAAAATTGTCATCCAGAGGAGGGCGTTCTTTGCCCGACGAAGGACCCCGGGCCATCATGCACGACCACAAACGCCGAAAGGAGTTTCCAGCAAAGAACTACGGGGTTCCGACTTCGTGTCCAACTGTGAATTTCGCAGGATCAAAGCGTGCAGCACCGCGACCGGCAAAAAAGACGCAGCCCGCCCCACCCAACCCCAGTCCCGAAGGGACGACATATGAAAGCCCCGGACGTAAGTCCGGGGTGAGCTCGATAAAAAAGGAACCGAGTCCCGTAGGGACGGAATAAATGGTACCCACTTCGACACGAGCTCGTTCGAGGAACTTGCACCAGAAATTGTGCAGGTTGTGCACAGCCGTCCACATCTTTTCGAGGTCATCCACAGGAAATGCACAATATCCACTGCAATTTCGCTTTTTATTCACACCTGGTTATGAGCTAATAGGCGATAGAAAGGAGAAACCATGACGACATCGAAGCGGGAAGCATCGCAGGCCGGAAAAGACCTGCGCAATCCGAAAACTCCAAAACGCGACCGTGGCCCTATCGCATCTGATCTTGCGCAAGCCCGACGGAAGCCAAAGAAATGAACAACAACTAACCGCGCAGGGCATGACTACCGGTGCCTGCCCTGTGCGCTGACGTGAAACAGGAAGTGGGCTCGACGCCCATCTAAGAATGATAGGTAGGAGCGATGAGGGAAGAAGAACAGCAGCGAGGCATCGCCGAGTTCACCAATCGTCTCGCCAAAAGCGGCCTCGAGATCATCGAGCACAACCGACCATGGCCGAATCGTCGCTCGACGTATTTTGAGATCGGCAAGCCCGATCGGCAAACCAACGTCGTGCTTTCCGACGAATTTATTCGCGATCTTCCCGGAACCCGCGAATACCAAGAGGCAGTCGATTCATACGCGACTGCGGTCGCAGGCCGCGTCCGGTGTGGATCTCCCAACCTCTTTTACTGCCTATCGCACGCGGCAATCAACGTGTCCGTGACCTGGCCAATTCAGGTGGCAGCGCTCGATAACATGCCATCAGCTTGGCTCCTGGTCGATGTAACGGACTCAACCAACGAAGGGCGAGGACGCATTGCCAAATGCTGCCTGAATGTCGAGCGGCACTTCGCTTACTCCGGCCGAACGACCCTAGACGACGTACGGGCTGCGACAAACAGGATACGAAATGCGGTTGACGATGGGGCAGTCACGTTTCACGATCCGCAATCCCATCCCGAAAGATACCAGCGGATAAGAGACGAATCTGGAAGACCACGCCCGCGGAGGCCTCCTGCCGACATCCAGAAGTTTATAGCGGGTAAAACGTACATGCTGGCCTTCCAAATCCCCGAAGTGCCGGGAGAGATCTACGCCACGGACGCATGGGACGCCGAATACTTGGGCGTGTCCAAGAAGGAACTATCTCAATCGGCATACGTGCTGCGAGCCCGCGGTCTGATCGACCTTGACCCGACCCTCAGCTTCGCGAGGCCATCCGACAAGCTAATTACAACGGGCTGGCCCGCCGCTATCGACTCAACCGTATCCGTTCGCGCACCGCAGGTATTTTCGCTATCACACCTGCCGAAAAAGAGGAATTGTTAACGGAACTGAAGAATTTCCTAGACCGGAATTCCGAGATCGCCGTCATGGTTATTGATCTTGACAGGTTCAAACAAGTGAACGACACAAAAGGACACGCAGCAGGTGACGCTTGCCTGGAACACGTGATCCAAGCCATTGGGAGCTCCCTAGGTCGGAAGGGAACGCTCTACCGCTGGGGCGGAGACGAGTTTGCAGCGATACTTCCAGATTTCTCGACGGAAGAGGCGCTCGGCACGGCGGAACGGATTAGGAGAGCCATTGAAGACGCGAAAGCCGGCGGGGACATCCCGGTCACCGCCAGCGTAGGCGTCTCTGCAAATGACCGAATGGAAAACCCAACCGCCGAAACACTACTAGACTCGGCGGATAAGGCGATGTACGCCTCGAAAAACAACGGGAAGAACCGTGTAACATCATGGCCCATCTGAACCCCTCAGGCTCTGGGAACCTCAAGGCAAACGGCCGCGCCAAAGAAATTTTCATAGAAACTATTTCAGATCCGGAAGGTCAAAAGCCCAATTCAAACCGATTGGAATCAACGACAAGTCCCCAACGTTTTCCACAGCCTTCCACAGGAAAATCGACAAGGTAATTATCCCTTGACTACAAGGATAAGATATGGCATAGTGAGTGCATGAACTACCGCAAGTCTTCAATCAAACAGAGCATTCCCAAGGAACTTCGATACACCCGCCAGCAGTTTGACCGCGAGTTCCCAGATGATGACGCTTGCCTAGAGCAGGTCAAGGAACAGCGATTCCCCGGCGGTATGGCCGTGTGCCAGAAGTGCGAAGGGCCACGCAAGCATTACCGCGTAACTGGCCGCACTGCATTTGCGTGTGCCACTTGCGGGAATCACATCTACCCACTGGCGGGGACGATCTTCGAGAAAAGCACTACTCCGCTTCGCATCTGGTTTCAGGCAATGTATCTGATGGGATCTACTCGTTGCGGGATCAGCGCGAAACAGATTCAGCGTGAAACCGGAGTGACCTACAAAACCGCATGGCGCATGTTCCGCCAGATTCGCTCGTTGCTATCCGAACCTGATATGCAACTGGAGGGATCAACGGTCGAGGTAGACGAGATGTACCACGGTGGCAAGCGCAAGAATGGGCGTGGCCGTCCGATGCGTGGCGATAAGCAAAAGACTGCCGTACTCGGAGTGGTTGAGCGCAAGGGCGGTCGTGTGATTGCCCGTACCTCAAACGATGTGACTGGCGACACCCTGCGCGGATTCGTGAAAGAATACGTGCTGCCAAAGAGCACCGTGTTTACCGATGAGTTCGCCTCATACAATGGCTTGGATCAGATGCCGGGAATGGATTACCAGCACAAGCGAATCAATCACGAATCGAAGGTGTACGTCATGGGAGACGTTCACACCAACACTATCGAAGGATTTTGGAGCTTAGTGAAGCGCGGGATCGGCGGGGTTTATCATTCGGTCAGTCAGAAGTATTTGCAGACTTATCTTGACGAGTATTCGTTCCGGTACAATCGCCGCGCTTCTGGGAACTTGATTTTCCCCGCGATGCTGGCGAAGGTTTCCGAAAAGGTGTCGTTGAAGCCTTCGTCACCAGTCGCAGAAAATCAGAACGTGTAAACGGAGGCGTATCGTTTTCGGACTGTTTCGCAGCTTGTCGTGTCATTGCCAAAACTCAGAATGGCCGCGTACTACGCGGCCATTCGTTTCACGAAATGATTTGAGTGCAAAGTTATACTCCCTGGCGCAAGCGTCTCTTTTGTTCGCCAACGTTGTGGCGCAAATTATCAATCATCTCAGTGCAAAACTGCTGTGCCAATTGAGTCGCAGAAGTCGGATTCGCGTGGAGAGCCTGAACATCAGACCGTTCGCGCACTTCCGCATGACGCCTCATAGAGGGCTTGCGTGATCTTTTCTTTTGTAAGCGCACAGGTCAGCCCCTCCCTAATGGCCACTATGACAGCCTCATTATCGTACCTTACGGCCTCCAAATAGTCAATATCGGCGGTAAAAGATTCGGCCTCGTGACCCGTATTACTCAGAACCAAGAATGAAACATTTTTGTTGGAAATAAACAACTTACGCATTTTTAGGAAGGTTTTCCTCGAATCCCGGTGCATCCGCATGTGACTTTCGATTGGCACCGTTCTTCCCTGTTCCACTGCGCGTGGGAGAACTCCTTGAATGTACGCCTCGAATGGATGCCGATGCACAAAGATGACAACGACCTTACAGCGGGCCGCAAGAGCCATGTCAATTTTTTGCTTAGCGGATTTTTCGCTATTAAAGTTGCTGTCGTAAATTACTACTGCTTCCCGAAGCGCCTGCCGGGTTGCGGCGTTTCGCGTAATGGAGGTCGTTTTGCCCGCCCCGGTTCCTCCAGCCGTGAAAAGCGCGGGGCCGCCAATGCTTTCGCTCAGAATCCGCTCGAAAACGGCATCGGCCACTGATGCGGCCGAACGCTGCACCGCCGTAGCATACTTCAATTTGTTCTCGATGCAGGCCGAGTAATCAGGAAATAGTTCTCTAGCCAGATCCGTCCCGACATGGATTCCATACCTGCGCCGATATTCTGCAATCAGGTTTTCCAGATCAGTGCGAACTAGGGCAATAGCACTTTCCTGAACTTGCTGAGCCTCTTCGGAGAGACCTTCACTACGAACAATGGACATGGCTAAATCGCCTCCCACTTCTTGGAATTCCCGACACGGCGAACTCTGGCCCCGTTCATTGCTTCCATGTCGGCTTTGATTAAATCCTTGTTCGATGGAATCTCCGAACTGAGCTGGTCTCCCTGCTTTAGCATTGCAGAGATTTGCATCTGCTGTAGCCCCACCGGATTCTGACGAAGCAGATGGACGATTGCGTCCCGCCGATGCGCTGCTAGTTCCTGCATTTGAAATACGCGCGGGGGTCCCCACACATTACCCTCGTGGATTATTGCCGCCGCTTCCTTTTTCAATAAAATCCATCTACCTTCTTCGTCGCGGGAAATATCTCCGTGTTGCGCGGCCCGAGTCCCTGCATTGGCTACGGTCCCTACCAATACCCGCTCATGAGTGCTCCCCAGTGCCACGATTCTCTCTCTAATCTCCCGCGTGGTAAGGGGCTCCCTCGTGCCCCTGACGATAGCAAGGGAGAGCGTAGTGGCTGTGGTATCAGCGATGCTGATCCAGACCCAATCAGGTTCCGCCTCTGGAGGCGCTGGTGGTCGAAATATAGAACCTGCATTGCTTCCACTGGCAGTAGAGTCACCACGCAGTAGCCTCTGTAGCGTGTCTGGAACAGATACACCCGCCTGCTGAAAAAGGCTCCTTGTGCGCTCGGCCTGCTCCAACAAGTTCGCCAAAGCGCGATAGGCTTCCATCTCTAGTTTTAAGCTCGGACTCACACTGAAATAGTACCACAAGGAGGGTCAGCTATGACGGGAGGGGAGCGAATGATTTATGGCGGTATTCATTGCAAGATTTGACATACTTGCTCTGGCGGGATAATTACCATCGACAAATCGTGTGACATCTGACCTTGTGGTCCTACCACTTTCTCTGAAATCCTGATCGAAGCGCGAAAATGACTTTGGAACCGCTTCCTAAGTTCCCTAAGTCATTTGTTTCCAAGATTTTAGTATCTAACTTCTTTGCCGCCTAGATTTTGCGGGGCAAAACTACTCTAACCCCATGATTCCAGATATCGAGGGGGGTGGGGAGGGTACCCGCAAATTTTATTCCGGCAAACCAGACCAGAGAATTGAGAGAAAAAAATATGGCAATGGGAAATGTTCCAAGATGTCAGCACATCAAGATGAACGGGACGCAGTGCGGTTCGCCCGCGCTGCATCGGCGGCGGCAGTGCTTTTTTCACGAGCGCATCCGCCGCGAGCGGGCGAAGATCGCCAAAGACATGTCGACGCAACGCAGGTTCGACCTGCCGCTGCTTGAAGATGCGAACTCCGTGCAGGTGGCGCTGATGAAGACGATCCAAATGCTCGGCTCCGGGCGCCTCGACCACCGCACCGCCGGCCTGATGCTCTACGCGCTGCAAACCGCCAGCGTCAACATGCGCCAGGCGAACTTCGAAGCCGACGATGCCACCGACGTGGTGATCGAACGCGACAGCGTCCAGCGCACCGGGGTAGGCGACCCGCAGTGGGACGAAGATGATTTCCAGGAGCCCGAAGAAGAAGAAGGAGAATCGGAGAATGAAATAGAAAATGAAATCGAGAACGAAATAGAAAATGAAACAGAGGATGAAACAGGAGAAGAATCCGAGGAGCAAGCACCCGTAGCCGCAAGGTCGGCGCAGTCAGCGCCAGCCCGCAAAGTCCCAGCACCAGTAAAACCGCTGACCCTCCAGGAGACGCGAATGCAAGTAGAAGGCGTAGTCCGAAACTGGCTCCAAAAGAACGGAAGAGAGCCAGCAGTGAAGCCAGGCTAGAATCAGCACGCTAGAACCCAGAATCTGAGCACTGAGAACTGAGAACTGAGAACTGAGAACTGAACTGAAAGCTACCTCGCAGCGACCTTAACCCCACGCGAAGCAGCCGCATATCGCGCGATGCCCTTGTACAGAGCCTCGGCGATCTGCTCGCGATAACCGTCGCTGCGCAGTTTTAGTTCGTCGGTAGGACTGCTCACAAAAGAAACTTCCGCCAGAATTCCCGGCATGGACGTTTCAGTGAGTACGACATAAGAAGCTTCTTTCACGCCACGATCGCGCAGTCCGGGATTTTGCGCCGACAAAGTCCCGTACAGCGACCGTTGCACGCTGGCCGCAAGCCTCCGCGACTGCTCGATCTTGTCGTGGAGCTCAGCCGCCGAGAGCGTCGCAACAGCGTTCTTGGCGTGATCAGCTTCGCGACTTTCAACGTCTTTGTCTTTGGCATTCGGCGCGGTAAAGAAGTTCGTGTAATAAGTCTCAACGCCGCGAGCCGATGGCAAGTCGCTATAGTTCGCATGAACGGAGACAAACAAATCGGCCTGTGACTGGTTCGCCATTCCAGCCCGTTCGTCGAGCGGAATGTAATTGTCGCCGTCGCGCGTGAGAATCACGTCGGCGCCAAGACGGCTTTCAAGCAGCTTGCCGAGTCGCTGGGCGATTTCGAGCACAACGTCTTTTTCGAGCAAGCCGCGGCGGCCGACGGTTCCAAGATCCCAGCCGCCGTGACCCGCGTCGACGACGATGCGCATCTTCGGAACGTGCGCCCGCAGTTGCAAGTCGTCGCGCGTCGGAGGAGGAACGACGATGGCCAGCTTCTGCTGTCCAGCGGTCGCGGCTCCGGAAAAAAGATTCACTTCAGCTTTGGGTTCGACACCAAGCTTTCGCACTTGCACAACCAGACGATAAGGATTCGGTTCCAGGCTGACGGAAAAAGTCGGTTTGCCCTTCGTCTCAAGCACGACCCGCGTCAAACCGGAAATCGGCTGCGACACGCGAACCCGCGCCAGCAGCGCGTCGCCGACGTCAATGGCTTTGCCCGCAATATCAGGAGCCAGAGAAGTATCGTGCAGATCGAAATAGATGCGATCAGGAGAAGCGAGACGATGCGCCTCGTATTGCACCTGATCTTCCAGGTCAAGTACAACCGTACTGGAATCGGCGGAAGACCAGTGCCGAATTCCGGTAATGCGCGGCATCTTCGTCCGTTCCTGCGGCGTGACGCTTGTGTCGCCCGCTGAATTCGCTTGAGCATCCAGATTAGTAGTCGACGAATCCGCCGAAGACGGAGCAATCGGAGACTGAGCGATTGAAGACGGAGTAACTGAAGATGTTGCGGTCGAAGGTAATTCTTGCTTCGTCGCGGAAAGTGGTCTCGTCATCTTCTGCTCAGGTTGCATTACCATTTTGCTGAGCTGCGCAGTTTTCAGCTTCCACCAAAGTCCACCAGCAAGCAGCGAGCAGATTACAACGAGCACTAACACGAGCACGATTCCGGGATGATGATTCGCGGAAACTTCAGGTGCTGACGCGGTTTCAGGGATGATCGCCTTTTCGGCCGCAAGCTCAGGTTCGGCTGCGAGGTCAGTTATTGGCGGAGAAAACAGCGTTGGCTTTTCGACTGTTGAAGCAATGGTCGAGACTGAGGATTCAGTGACGAGTTTCCCCGGCGAAGTTGTCTCGAGCGGCAGAATGCCTTGCGCAGCAATCGCGGGAGCAGACAATTCCGCTTCGGCCTTCTGCGCGGATTCTGCGAAGCGTTCTTCGTCTTCAGGTTTGAGAGCGCCGAGAATCAGTTCCGCGAGCAATCCAAGACTGCTCACGTCGCTGTCGTTGAATCCAAATGGTTCAGCGGAAAATGCTTCCAGCAATCCGATCACGCGCCGACGCCCGCACAGCGGGACCGCAACCATGGATCGTGCGCCGAGTTGGCGGCAAGCGTAGAGATTTACGCGTTCGTCGATTTCAGTATCGTCGCAGCGGATAATTTGCGCGGTGCGAAAGCATGCTCCGGAGAAAGCAGAGTCGCGCTGAATGCGCTGGCCGACATCGGGCTTGATCGCACCCGCGGAAGCGCGCAAAACAATTTCATTATTTTCCGCTAAGGCGATTCCAAGTCCGTCAGCGCCAGTGATTGCGATGGCTCGTTCAGCTACTAACTGCAGCACTTCATCGAGAACAAATTGCTCTTGGGCCTCGAACTCGGTTGCGTGGACAGTCGTTTCAAATCCGTTGCTGGCCGAGGCTAATGCGCGACGCCGGCGAACCTGCTGATGCAGGGCAGAGAAGGCCAAAAGCGCTTGAAGGGCATCGCGTCGCGAGGGCTGATGGTCGCGAGGCTCATCGGAAGATGCCTCGCGGAAAGAAGTTTCTAATGAAATAGTTTGGTTCAGAGCGAAGGCACCTCGATCCACTGGCCACGACGGCACTCGCGCAGTGCTCAGGCCTGCGCCAACATCGATTGCCGGTTTTGTCGGAGTCGTCGCCATTTAGATTCTTGCGCCCAAACATCTCCTTAATGCGAGTGTGGCCACGCGGCCAAAGCCTGTCAATTAACTAGTTTGCGTAGTTGCGTTTTGTTCGACTACGCGTCCGTATTCGGAACCGCCGGTAACAAGGTTCTGGCTGGCCTTAACAGTAAGTTAGCGGCGTTTCGCCGCAGTTGCAATGATCCTGGACTGTCCTTTCGGCCATGGACTTTGGTTACTAAGATCAGGGGTGCAGGGATCAGGGATCAGGGATCAGGGATTAGGGGGTAGTGAAACCAAAATGCGGGCCTCGGGTCTTACTGACCCCGACCCCTGACCCCGGCCCCTGACCCCGACCCCTGACCCCTTGTCTACTGACCACTCATCCATTCAACCGATTCGTTTCGGCTTCGGTGTAGAATGCTTGCCGCTTCGAAATGTGCTTGCAACCGGAGGTCGATTATGACTGCGCCTCGCTCTCACGGATTGCCCAGTCCCACGATCTGCGCTGTGATTGTCATCGCTATGCTGGCGATGATCGTGATTCCTGCTGCCATCACCCTACATAGCGTTCACTCCCCGGCTGCGCTTGTGCCTACCAGCCAGAACCCCACGCCTTATGGATACACGTGGAGCCTGCTGCTGTTCGTCGTCCCAGTTGTCGTGATTGCGGTGTGGTTGTTGCCGAGCGAAGAATTGAAAATTCCGAAGCGCGCGTTTGGGTGGACGATCGCGATCCTTGTGCCGCTTGGATGTTTGCTGGATGTCGTTTTCGCGCAGTGGTTCTTCGAATATCCCAATACTCGGGCGACTTTGGGCATTCTCGCTCCGGCGTTCGGCCCGTGGGTTCCTGTCGAGGAGTACGTTTTCTATGCGACCGGCTTTCTCGCGATTCTGCTTCTTTATATTTGGCTTGGCGAGTTCTGGCTGGCTGCCTACAACCTGCCCGACTATCCTGGCGAAGCGCAAAAGATGCGCCGGCTCCTGCAATTTCATCCAACCTCGCTGGCCCTTGCTGTGGTCTTGATTGGGGCTGCGTGGTTTTACAAGAAGCATTGCGCGCTGCCGGGAGATCAGTTCGGGTTTCCGGGTTACTTTACTGTTCTGATCGTTGGGGGCTTGCTTCCAGCCGTATTTTTCTTTCCAGTGGCGAAGCGGTTCATCAACTGGCGTGCCCTCAGCCTCACTCTTTTCTTAATCGTGCTGATCAGCCTGCTGTGGGAAGCGACTCTGGCCGTCCCTTACAACTGGTGGAACTTTCAGCACGGTCAAATGATGGGTCTTTTTATCGGAGCCTGGTCGAACCTGCCCATCGAAGAAGTCTTTGTGTGGATCGCCGCAACTTATGCTACGGCGATCGTGTTTGAAGTGGTGAAGGTTGTGCTGGCTTCGGATCGGCCTGTGCGCGATGCTTTGCTAGGGGAGAAGCAGGAGTCCTGATCGCCGACTCTTGCTGAGCTTGCGTGCCGCCGAACCATTCCAGTTACTGCTGGTGCGCTTTCGCACGAAACTTGAATTTGATCAAGACTAGAATTTAGTCAGGCGCCCTGTCCGAAAATTCCTGGGGAGAGTATGCAGTCAGTTGATGTTCCCGCGCGGCAAGTGCGCGCTCACTACCGTCATGAGTTGAGCACGTTGACCTATGTGACGCTCGATGCTGCCAATGGCGGCATTATCCGCAACCTGAATCACGATGGAGTTGCCGTGCAGGCGGTTGGGGCACTGCGGCCGCAGCAGCGGGTGCGGCTTCGCTTTGAGTTGAGATTTCCTCGCGTGCGCGTCGAAGCTAGTGGGCAGGTCAGCTGGGCCGACTCCTCGGGGCGCTGTGGAATTCGTTTTGTGGAGTTGCCTGCAGACGTCCGTCGCCAGATTGACGAGTGGATTTTTTCCAACCTTTTGGATGCGATTGCCCTTGATGCTGCCCAGCCGCACTCGATGTTTGCGGCTTCTGTGGTTCCGGCTGCTCGTGGGGGTCGCGTGGGCTACGAGCATGTTCAGGAGGAACTGCCTGGAGTGATTGCGCCAGTTGCGCCGCTGCAGGCGATTCCGCTCGGTGCAGGGTTTGCGGGGATGCACGACGGATTGCTTCATCTTGACCGCGCGGAAGACTTTGCGGATGCGGCAGTCGAGCCTTATGAAAAACTTAACTGGCTTTCGCGGCCGTTCTCGGGCCGTACTTTGTCATGGGCAGTGGATGGTCTTGTGGTAACGGCGGGCGTGCTTTTATTTACTCTGATTTTTCTTTCGATTGCAAAGGAGCTTCCTCCGTGGCCGCTTGCGCTGGGAACTGGTTTTGCGGCGGCGGGTTTTGTGGCTACGGCTTATTGGGGAGTCTTTTGTTTGTTTGGAGGGGCGAGCCTTGGTGTGCGTTTGGCGCACGCGGCTAGTGTTGAAAAGGATGAAGAAGGTCTGGACGCGGTGCGCATCCGGTAACCGGGTTCGGCACGCAAGTTGGGGCTAAAGCCCGACGAATGTTTGGAGCTTTACGCGGCGCTGAAGCGCCGCTCTTCCACGGTACTGCAGGCAGCATCACCGTCGCCATCCGCTCAAGAAAGCATTTCCGAAGCATTCATGAAATGGATCCAGAAAGCAGCGGCTGGAAACCAGAAGCTGAGAACTGAGAACTGAGAGCTGCCTTCCGCTAGTTTGCGAAATACTGTTGCGCCAGCCAGAGCCGCAGCGTGTTTTTTGTTTCCGAAGTCATCTTCACGAAGTGGACGCCTACGTTTCCCTGTTTGTCAGACCATGCCACTTGCACTTCAGCTTTCACGCCGCTCTTTGTTCCGGGCAAATCGAACGCTATGCGCGAGGCTTCGCTGGTATCGAATCCATCTTCGACGCGCACTTGCAGGCCTCCCTGGCTTAGATTGATGAGTTGGCCCTCGGCGCGTTTCTGACTGCGGCCGGTCAGCGTTACGGGCACATCGAGGCCAGCGCGGTGATAGCGCAAGCGTCCGTCAAGAATCATGTTGCGCGCGGCGGAGAGCGTGCGTACGGCTTGCTCGACGGAAATTGGTTTGTCGAAGGCGAACATCGCGCCGGTTCCTTCCATGTCAGGCTTACCCTGTGGGCTGCCCATGATTACCAGCGGCACGGTGCTGGCGCGCGGAGCTTCTTTTTGCAGTTCGCGAAAAAATTGGCCTGAGCCGTTGAGGTCACAGTCAACGATGAGAGCGTCTACTTTTGTTTTTGTGAGTCGCTCGAGAGCCCGCTGCGGTTCGCTCTCGACGGCAACATCCATGTGCAGGCCGCCGAGAATGCATTCGAGAACACTGACTTCCTGCCAGTCACGCGAAACTACCATCGATGAAAGTGTCATGCGTCCACTCTATAGGCAGCGGTAATCTCGACGTAGATCACTAACGTAATACCGGCTTCCGGCTTTCTTTGCCCGACCGTCGAGTTCAGTTCGAGTTCGGATTAAGCGTTACGTTCGCGCGATATTTTCGCTCCGTCACCGCGCACCCGAAGCCGGAAGCCGAGAGCCGGAAGGCGGCTCTTAGCGGCTGCGGTACCAGTCGACTGTCCGTTGCAGTCCCTGTTCGAAATGTACTTTGGGTTTGTATCCTAGATTTTTTTCTGCTGCGGAGATGTCGGCGAGCGAGTGCTTGATGTCGCCGCCGCGTTCCGCGCCATAGATGGGGGAACCGGGGTACGACGTCAGCTTCTGCAGGAGTTTGAAAGTTTCATTGAGCGTGACGCGCCGTCCAGTCGCCACATTGAATACATTGCCCGCGACTTCTGCAGGAGCCTTGCAGGCCAGCAGGTTGGCTTCGACAGCGTTGTCGATGTAAGTGAAATCGCGGCTCTGCTCTCCGTCGCCAAAAATTGTGGGCTGCTGCCCGGCCAGCATCTGCGTGATGAATTTCGCCAGCACTCCGGAGTAGGGAGACGACGGATCCTGCCGCCGGCCGAAGATATTGAAGTAGCGCAGAGCCACCGTCTCCAGTCCGTAGCAGCGGTAAAACGAGATCATGTAACGTTCGCTCGCAAGCTTGGCTACGGCGTATGGCGAAATCGGGTCGGGGGTCATGCGTTCGTGTTTGGGCAGCGCGGGCGTATCGCCATAGGCTGACGACGACGCAGCATAGATCACCCGCTTCACCTTGGCATCGCGCGCGGCGACGAGCACGTTGACCGTGCCATCGACGTTCGCGCGATTGCTTCCGATCGGATCCAGCACAGACTTAGGCACGGAGGGAATCGCCGCCTGATGCAAAACATAGTCGACTCCGGTGCAGGCCGATTTCATGGCGTCGAGATCGAGGATGTCGGCTTCGCGAAAATCGATGCGCTCGAGGATCTGCGACAGGTTCTCGCGCTTGCCGGTGGCAAGATTGTCTACTCCGCGAACCTGCTCGCCACGCTGCAACAACTCTCGCGCGAGAGACGATCCGATAAATCCGGCAATGCCGGTAATAAGGTAAACGGCCATAGTGTTTATCTTAACAATCAGGCATTGCTTTCGGCTGGCGTGACGAGATGCGGGAAAAACTGCAGTAACTTCAGAACACTTACTGATTCTTTCGCAGGATCGCGAGAAATTCTTCCCGGCCCATGGTCTGACGGTCTTCGAAAAAAGTCACCAAAGCCTGTAAAACCGCGTGTGGATTTGTAACTGCCCGGGAAGCATCCGGCTTCGACGACTGAGTTCGCATGGCGCCAATCACGACGGAGGGCTGCGAGAATGATTTCACCAGCGTGCGCAAACGTGCGCGATCCGGTTCCGACATGCGCGTAAAAAATATTCCCATGCCGACGCCTGGAAACGACGTGCGGACTTCTCCCGCTGCCTCGACGCGAAGGCCGTCGACCTCAAGTTTCAGGCTGATGTAGGTTCCGACAGCAAATGGGGCGGGAGTTTCTATATAGCATCCGTGCAGGCTGATGTCGGTGAATGTGGCCCAGGTCGATACCTCTTTATCGCTCTCGTGTATGCGAGCGCTGCCTTTGCATTTGTAACGTGGAGTTCTGCGCTGGTCTGGCCGGGGAGCGATTGGGAAGCTGGACGGGGCATCGGCTTGCGGTTGAGTTTCGGTGGTGCGTGGGAGGTCGGGCGCGCGCGCTGTCGCCGCGCCGGCAGCCTGGGACGGGCCTGTTTTCTTCAGAGAGGATAGGTAGGCCGCGCCATTGCTGGTTTCATCGAATAGCATAACCGTGGATTATTTTCGTTCCCATCGCGCCTGGTGTTCGAAAGCCGCTCCCTTACTCTACGGAGCTTTCGCGCGGGACACTTAGTGGAAGTGAAGATGGTTTGCGGCGAACGGGACAAGCCTTTCCCGTAGCAGGAAAAGTTCAGGATTGGAATTCGGTCGCGGGGAGCTTCGCTGCAGATTGCCGGATTTTATTCCACACTTCGTCGCGGCCAGCTCCGGTCTTTGCAGAGAAGGGAATTACCGGCGCTGTTGGATACGCCTGTTCCAGGCCTTTCAGCGCGTTGCGTAGTTGATTGTTCGAGAGCCGGTCGCTTTTGGTTGCGATCAGAAGAAAATCGCGTCCTGAGGCATTAAGGAAATCCAAGAGCTGGCGGTCGCTATCTTGTGGGGGAACGTTGACGTCGACTAGCGCCATGCACAGGGCCAGAGTGGGGCGGTCGTTTAAATAGGGCTCGATGAACTTGGGCCACTCCTGCGAAATCTCGCGCGAAAGTTTTGCATAGCCGTAGCCTGGCAGGTCGGCGAAGATGACTTCTGGACGCGGCTTTCCGGGCCAGCGCACTTCGAAGAAGTTAATGCTGCGGGTGCGGCCTGGGGTGGAGCTGGTGCGGGCGATCTTGTCGCCGATCAGCGTGTTGATCACGCTGGACTTGCCCACGTTCGAGCGTCCGAGAAACGCAACCTCAGGCAGGCTGGGAGCAGGGAAGTGCGCGGCATCGGTGGCCGCCGCAAGAAATCGTGACATTACTCTCATGCGCTAGTGTGCTATGAGGCGGGGAAGGTTGGCAAGCTGACTCTCACGCAGTCAAGAAGTTGCAGTCCCCACAGGCCCAACCGATGTACAGAGGAGGCGTGGCACTTGGGCGAACGGCAGTCAGTTCGTTGGCCACCACATCCGCGTCGAACAGAGAACCAAACTGAACGAAGCTTTCGAACCAAGTTCTTTCCGGCGAAAAGGAGTGGACTATCATCGCGGCTCGATCCGTCTTGAAGCGTCGCCCCTCTATAACGGCGGAAGCGGCGCGGTGCAGCAGTTGGTAATGAGTCTGATCCGGCAAAGGCAAAGTTAAGCCTAGCAAGCCGCAGATGAAAGCTAGCCGCTCGTGTTTTCCAGCAGAAGCATTCCGCAACCAATCGCCGAGAGTTTCGCCGAAAGGCTCGCACACCTTGCCTTCGACCATGATTGCGAATGTCTGGTCTCCGGCGCGCGCAAGAGCGAAGACGTCATTCTGACTTGCGCCTAGGGAGGATCCAGGGAGCGCTACCTTATATTCGGGTATCGCCAAGAGAAGCTCTGCATTGCCACCATGAGGCCGCAGCATCGCAGCGATTTCGCTCGGTAGTCCATTCGTACTTTCCCCACTCGCACTTTTCCGGCCTGCAGCTTCCCAGCAATGGGCCAGTGTTTTGGCCGAGAACCCTGTACGCCATTGCTTAGTTGGGTCAGCAAGAAAACACCGCCAATCATCCGGGCCGGCGGTAGGAATATAGACCTTGGGCATCTTGGACATACTATTTCTCGCGGCGAAACTGTTTGCTCAGTGTGAGCGCCTGATGCTGGTACGACGATCCGATATTCGTTCCGTAGATCTTGTGCGGCCGCGACAAGAGAGGCATATAGTTCAGTCGGCCGACAAGCTGGCCGTGCTCCATGAGAAACGGAACCTCATGGGCTCGAACTTCGAGCACCGCTGGTGTTCCCTTGATGTCGTTGGAACCATAGCCGAACCCAGGATCGAAGAAGCCGGCATAGTGAATGCGGAACTCGCCGTCTGATGGATCGAAAGGCACCATCTCGGCCGCGAACTCCGGAGGAACGCTCACCCTCTCTTTGGACGCGAGAATATAGAAGTCACCAGGTTCGAGGATCAGACTCTTGTTAGCATTCTGATGACGAACTTCCCAGAACTCTTCCGTCGCATAGAAATTAATTTTGTCCAGTTCAATGGCGGGAGCATAACGCTTCGCCTTGTAGGCAATAATCTCGCCTTCAGCACCTTCCAGATTGATCGTGATTCTCAGCCCGCGCTCCACACGCGCCTTGCTTGGACTGTCTTCCTCGTAGACCAGCGGCTCTTCGCGATCCAGTCCCCGGATCGCGCTGTCGCTCGATCGCGGATTTCCCTGCACAAAGCGCAACTGGCTCAGACGCATCCCGGCTCGCAGGGCAACGGTAAATGTGCGGGAAACAACTTCAGCGTAGAGTTTGCCCTTGTATCCCGGCGGCACGCGGTCGAACTCGGTGCCGTAATCTGTGATCAGGCGCGTGAAAATATCGAGACGTCCGGTGGTGCTTTTCGGATTTGCGTTGCCGGAAATGTTTTCCGGCAGCTTCAACTCCTCAACCAGGGGAATGATGTAGACGCAATCTTTTTCGAAGACGGGCGCGCCAGTCAGATCGACGCGCGTCATCCGGAGTTCTTTGATTTTGGCCTCGACCGTGCTATTCGGCCCCGGCAGAAAACTTGCGCGCACGCGATGCGCCATGTCGCCGAGGCGCAGGTCGAGGCTTGCCGGCTGGATGTGATCCGGGTTAATTCCGGGCGAGGCGATGATGTTTCCGCGCGCGATTAAATTGGCGATGTCCTGCGAGGGCAGGATTCCGGTAGAGCGAGTCTGAGCTTGCTCGGAAGGCCGCTCGATCCCGTTTTCAAAGGCAATCTGACTTTGATTGGATGTGGACATCGTGAGTGCCTCTATTGTAACGCTTCGCGGGAAACCGGGACGAGGCAGGCCCACCAAGAATTGTCATCCTGAGCGGAGCGGATGGCTCGCGACAGCGGGCCATCTGCGGAGTCGAAGGACCCCTTGCATGCCGGGTGCCGAAATGAGCACAGCAGAGAGTTCGCGGTTAATGGTCGGCGCAGCGTTGCAGCCTACTGATGTGCCGCAGGGCTATCCCCGGTTTCGGAGGTCAGAGGCGCAATCGGCTGCGCGGTGATATCTTCGCCGATCAAGGGCAGAGGAGACTCCAGCGCAATCTGCAGCACCTGGTCCATGGTGTCGACGAAGTGCATCTTCATGGCGCTGCGCAGATTTTCGGGAACCTCGGCCAGATCTTTTTCGTTGTCGCGCGGCAGGATGACTTCGAAAAGTCCGGCGCGATGCGCAGCCAGAAGTTTTTCTTTGAGGCCGCCGATGGGCAGAACTTTGCCGCGCAGCGTGATTTCCCCGGTCATGGCCAGATCGCGACGCACCGGAATCTTGCTGAGCGCGCTTGCGATTGCTGTCGCAATGGTGATGCCAGCCGATGGCCCGTCCTTCGGGATCGCGCCTTCCGGCACGTGCACATGCAGATCGAGGGTGCGGTAGAAGTCGCGGGTGAGGCCAAGACGGTGCGCGCGCGAGCGGATGTAAGATAGCGCAGCCTGCGCTGACTCTTGCATCACATCTCCAAGTTTGCCGGTCAGCGTGAGCTTGCCCTTGCCATCGACCACGGTGGCTTCGGTGCTGAGAATCGAGCCGCCGACTTCGGTCCAAGCCAGGCCTGTGACTAATCCCACTTCACTCTTTTCATGAGCCAAAGTGTCGCGGTACTTGATCACGCCCAGGAAGTCGGTAACATTCTCGCCAGTGACCGCAGAAGTATAGTTCTCGCCTTCTTTGACCACCTTGCGCGCGACCTTGCGGCAGACGTTGCCGATTTCGCGCTCGAGATTGCGCACTCCAGCTTCGCGCGTGTAGGAGCGAATCAGCCCCATGATGGCTTCGTCGGTGAAATTGATGTTCTTGTCCGACAGGCCGGCCTGCGCCATTTGCTTCTTGACCAGGAACTGCTTGGCGATCTCAACTTTTTCCTGCTCGGTGTAGCCGTGCAGGCGCAGCACTTCCATGCGGTCCTGCAGCGCGGCAGGGATGGTGTGCATCACGTTGGCGGTAGCGATAAAGAAAACCTGCGAGAGGTCGTATTCGACGTCGAGATAGTGATCGACGAACATGAAGTTCTGCTCGGGATCGAGCACTTCGAGCAGCGCGGCCGATGGGTCGCCGCGGAAATCCATCGACATCTTGTCGACTTCGTCGAGCATGAAGACCGGATTCTTGGTGCCAGCCTTCTTCATCATCTGAATAATCTGGCCCGGCAATGCGCCGATGTAGGTGCGACGGTGGCCGCGAATTTCGGCTTCATCGCGCACTCCGCCGAGGGACATGCGGACGAACTTGCGTCCGGTGGCCTTGGCGATCGACATCCCGAGCGAAGTTTTGCCTACACCTGGAGGTCCAACGAAACAGAGAATCGAGCCCTTGGGATTTTTTACGAGTTGCCGCACGGCAAGGAATTCGAGGATGCGTTCCTTGATTTTCTCGAGGCCGTAATGATCTTCGTTAAGAACTTTCTCGGCGCGGGAAATATTTCGGATTTCTTTGGACCGCTTCTTCCACGGCACGGCCAGCAGCCAGTCGAGATAGTTGCGTGACACCGTGGACTCGGCCGACATGGGCGGCATGGCTTCAAGCTTCTTCAGTTCCTGCAGCGCCTTGTCTTTCACGTCCTTCGGCATTCCCGCGGCTTCGACCTTCTTCTTCAGTTCGTCGAATTCGCTCTTCTCGCCGCGGCCCAGTTCTTTCTGAATGGCCTTGATCTTTTCGTTGAGGTAATACTCTTTTTGCGCCTTCTCCATCTGGCGCTTCACGCGCGACTGGATGGTTCGATCGACGTTGAGCTTTTCAATCTCGACATCGAGCACATCGGCAATGCGGTTCAAGCGCTCGGAAGGATCGAAGATTTCGAGCAGTTCCTGCTTTTCTTCAATGGAAAGCTGCAGGTTGGCGGCAATGATGTCGGTGAGCTTGGCCGGATCTTCCATGCGAACCGCTGAAATCATGGTCTCGTAATTCAGCGCCTGGCAAAGCTTTACATACTGCTCAAACAACGTAGTCACGCGCTGCATTCCAGCTTCGATCTGCGCGTTCATCTCCACGGGATAGCGAGCGACCCGTACCGAGGCCTGCATGTAACCATCGGAATCGGTGGCCTGCAGAAGCCGGCCGCGCTCAATTCCTTCGACCAAAACTTTAATGTTTCCATCGGGCAGCTTGAGGCTCTGGACGATATTGACGATGGTGCCCACCTGGTAGATTTCATTCGACTTCGGTTCGTCGATGGAGGCGTCGTGCTGCGTGGCGAGGAAAATTTTCTTATCCGCGGCCAGCGCCTCTTCGAGGGCGCGCACGCTCGACTCGCGCCCCACGACGAATGGCGTCATCATGAAAGGGAAGATGACCACGTCCCGAATGGGCATCATGGGCAGCTTCTTGGTTTCGAATTTTTCCTTGGATGTGGTCACTCAATCTCCCCTGGGTTTCGGAAAATGCTTTCGCGAGTTCAGCCGAATGACGTGCTTCGAGCATGCCGTGCTAATGGTGCCGTGCTAATGGTTTCGTGCCGAATAACAATCGCCGGTCCGCTAGCCAACCGTACACCTAAACAGTTTACTCCTGTTTTAGCGCTTAGCTTATCTCTTAATCTCTTATACTATCCGGCCTTTTCCAGCGCGCCGACCGAGGCGTTGCGTTTCTCCACCATCTCGCGCGTGACCTCAAACTCCTTTAGTTTCTTCTGGCTGGGCAGGTGGAACATCAAGTCGAGCATGAGCTCTTCGAGAATCATGCGCAGGCCGCGGGCACCGACCTTGCGGGACAGCGCCTGGCGGGCGATGGCGCGCAGGGCTTCGTCGCTGAACTTCAGGCGCACATTTTCGAACTCGAACAGCCGCTGGTATTGCTTGACGATGGCATTCTTCGGGCGCGTGAGAATTTCGATGAGCGCAAACTCGTCCAGATCTTCGAGCATGCCGACCACCGGCATGCGGCCGACGAATTCAGGAATCAGCCCAAACTTGATCAAATCTTCCGGCTGGATTTCGCTAAGCAGTTCGAAGTTGCGCTTGCGTGCGACCACGGCATCTTCTTTATCCGCTTCTTCGCCGCCGCGGAAGCCCAGCGACTTCTTGCCGACGCGCCTTCCGATAATTTTCTCCAGGCCCACGAACGCTCCTCCGCAAATAAAGAGGATGTTGGTGGTGTCGACCGGAGTAAATTCCTGATGCGGATGCTTGCGTCCACCTTGCGGCGGAACGTTAGCAATGGTTCCTTCCAGAATTTTCAGCAGCGCCTGCTGCACGCCTTCGCCGGAAACATCGCGCGTAATCGACGGATTTTCATCCTTGCGCCCGATCTTATCGATTTCATCGATATAGATCATGCCAGTCTGGGCGCGGCTCACATCACCCTCGGCCGCTTGCAGCAGCTTGAGGATAATATTCTCCACATCCTCGCCCACGTAGCCCGCTTCGGTGAGCGTGGTGGCATCGACGATCGCGAAAGGCACGTCAAGCATGCGCGCCAGAGTCTGCGCCAGCAAAGTTTTTCCGGTTCCGGTAGGACCGATGAGCAGAATATTCGACTTGCTCAGTTCGATGCCATCGCCGGCAGCCTTCTGCCGGTTCATGAAGATGCGCTTGTAGTGGTTGTAGACCGCGACCGCCAGCTTCTTCTTGGTCTGCTCCTGCCCGATCACGTATTCGTCGAGGAAGGTCTTGACCTCCTGCGGCTTGGGCAACTGATTCGGCGTCGAAGTCTGCGGAGTGGCCGTGCGGTCGTCTTCGAGAATCGAGTTGCACACCGCCACGCACTCATCGCAAATATAGGCGCGGGGATAATCGCTGGGCGACGAGATCAGCTTGGCGACCGCATCCTGCGACTTGTGGCAGAACGAACAGCGCAAAATCTCGTCAGACGACTTGGTTTTCACTCGGCTCTACTCCTTATAATATTTGTCATCCTGAGGAGGGCGCTTTCTGCCCTCCGAAGGATCTGGGCGAGTCGCGCGAAGCGTCGCGTTCTTTGCGACGCAACAATCGCGCGTTTGGCTCGCTTCCTTGCGAAGGCCTATACTACCGCCTTTGCGGTCTTATAGATGATGTCATCTATGATTCCGTATTCCTTAGCCTGCTGCGCGTTCATGATGAAATCACGCTCCACGTCCTTTTCCACTTTATCGAGCTTCTGCCCGCTGTGCTTGGAGAGTAGCTGATTGGTAATCTCCCGCATGCGCAGAATCTCGCGCGCGTGGATGTCGATATCCGTCGCCTGCCCCGACAATCCGCCCATCGAAGGCTGATGAATAAGGATGCGCGAATTGGGCAACGCCAGCCGCTTCTTCGGCTCGCCGGCGGCCAACAGCAACGCCGCCATCGACGCCGCCTGCCCCACGCACAGAGTCATCACATCATTCTTCACGTATTGCATGGTGTCGTAAATCGCCATGCCGGCCGTGATCGAACCTCCCGGGGAGTTGACATAGAGCTGAATGTCTTTCTCCGGATCTTCCTGCGCCAGAAACAGCATCTGCGCAATCACCAGGTTGGCGATGTTGTCGTCAATCGGCGTGCCGATAAAAATAATGTTATCGCGGAGCAGCCGGGAATAAATGTCGTAGGCGCGTTCGCCCCGCCCAGTCTGCTCGATGACCATCGGTACCAGCATCATTTGCGGATCGTTTTGCTTCATGGTTTTACCTGACTTGTTGAACGGGACCTGCCACCAACCTAGTTGTCATTCCGAGCAAGCGGTTTTTGCGCCGCGAGGAATCCGGGCGAGCCGCGCGATGCAGCTTGCCCTGAGCCTGCCGAAGCGGCGCGTTCTTTGCGACGCAATAATCGCGCGTTTGGCTCGCATCCTTACTTATTCTACGCGGACTGGTGATAAAGAAAATCGAGGGTCTTCTCACTGCGGATTCTAATCCGGATTCTATCGAGGCCCCCATCCTCTGTCAAACGAGCGCGCACCGCTTCTGACGTTTGTTTTGACTGTTTGGCGATCGCTTCCAACTCGCGGTTCACTTCCTCGTCGCTTACTTGGATCTTCTCAAGGTCGGCGACTCGTTCCAGCAACAAAGAAGACTTCACATCCTGCACCGCTTGCTCGCGCTGACCAGCGCGAAGCCGCGGCAAGTCCATCTTCTTTAAGTCTTCCATCTTCATGCCTTGCGCGGCCAGAGCCCGAAGCCCGCGTTCCAGGCGCACATCAATCTGCCGGTCGACCAGAGACTCCGGCACCTCAAAATCATTGCGCTTCACCAGTTCGGCAACAAGTTTATCTTTCGCCTCGTGCTCGGCCGTGTGCCGCTTCTCGGCTTCCATGTTTTCGCGAATCTGCTTGCGAACCGCGTCGAGACTCGCGAACTCGCCCAATTCTTTCGCGAAGTCATCGTTCAGCTCAGGCAGGCTCTTCTGCTTGATGCCGTTCACCTTCACCGTGTACACAAAAGTCTTGCCCGCGAGCCGCTTGTCGGAAATGTCGTCGGGATAAACCACATCGAAAGTCCGCTCATCGCCGGCCGAAGCCCCGGTAAGATTCTGCGAGAATTCCGGCACAGTATTCTTGCCGCCCATTTCGATCAGCACGTCGTCCATGTGCACGGGATTGGCTTTCGCGTCTGCAACATCTTTGCCATCCTTCGGCTTGCCGTCCATCGAAGCCTGCGCAAAATCGCCCTCGGCCAGCGGACGCCCTTCCACCGTAGCGTAAGTCGCATGCTGCTCACGCACGCTAGCGAGCGCCTGCTCGACATCGTCGTCGGTAACGGCAATCTCTGGATGGTCGGCGCGCAGTTCTTTGTAGCCCTCGACCTGAATCTCAGGCAGCACTTCAAACGTAGCCTTAAATGTCAGCGGCTCGCCCTCATGCTGATGCAGTTCGGTAACCCGTGGCTGCGAAACCGGAATCAGCCCCAGCCTCTCAGCCTCCCGCCGAAAATATTTCGGGATCAAAGCCTCGGCAACATCGTTCTTCAGCCCATCGCCAAAGCGCTGCTTGATGATCGAAGCCGGCACATGCCCAGCCCGAAACCCCGGCAGCCGCGCACTCTTCTGATAGCGCTGAATCTGCAACTCAGTCTCGCGCGCAACCTCCGCCGCCGGAATCTCAACCGAGATCTCCCGCTTGATGTCTTTGTGACTCGCCAGGGCCTGACTAGCCAATTCTTCTGCCAATTTGGCCTTTGCCGCGTTGGTAGTTTCTGTGGGGCTCACATTCCGCCTTTCGACCGCTGCGTCCGGAGGCTCCGTCGAGCAAATGGAACCCTCCCGAATTCATACGGCGTTAACTTGAGTGTAAAGACGGGAGGGGAGTAGCGTCAAACGAGGGACTCAATCATTGGTCACGCGTCGTTGCTCGTTGGCCCGGCCTGGGACGTGGGCCGCCCCATCCTTTCACGTTCTTTGCGAAGAGTCGGCACCCCAGCACAACCCTGATCGCCGTAAGATCCCTTCAAGGCGGTAGATATCGGGGAAGGCCATAGTCCGGACGCGCTTCACGACAACCATCGCTTCAAAGCCAGCTCGCTCGTTAGGAGCCGACACGGTTATCTCATCAGCGCCCAACTCCCCTTGTAACGATTCTTCATTCCGCGCCACTATACGATCAGTCGTATCTCGTCGACAACTTCGCGCACATGGACGGAATCGATGCAAGAAAAAACGCACGCCCGAAAAGCCGCCTTTGTCTGGGAAACCGCGTTGGCCCTTTTCCTAGGGTTCACGTTGCTGCTGAGCGGTCAATTTGCGGGGGCCAGCGACCGGCGGCAGCATCTGAAGGGGCAACTGACCCAGGAAATGCTGAATGCGCCGGTCGTGGGCCGTGTCCCGCCGACAACTCAGTTGACCCTGACCATCGGACTGGTGATCAAAAACATGACGGGGCTCACTGCGGCGGCCGACCAGGCATCGGACCCTAAGAGCCCATCGTATCGAAAGTATTTGAGCCCGGAGCAGTTCGCCGACCAGTTTGGGGCGTCGCCCGCAGACTATCAGACGCTGCTCAGTTGGGGGTCATCGAATCACCTCGCCGTCACCGCGCACAAGAATCGTTTTGTGGCCACCTTCGCGGGCTCGGTCGCCGACATCGAAAAGGCGCTCGACATTCAACTCAGCTATCGCAAGCGACCAGACGGAACGCAGTTCTTCGCTCCTAATGTCGAGCCATCTCTCGAACTCGCGTTGCCGGTAGAGCATATCGGCGGCCTCGAAAACTTCATCCTGCCAAAAAGGGCGGGCGGCTCTGGTCCAGGTGGTACTTATCAGGGGATGGACTACCGCCATGCCTACGCTCCTTCCGTGACGCTGACCGGCGCCGGGCAGACGATCGGTATCTTTATGGCGAGCACGTCAGACGGTTTTAATCAGATCGACATCAACAGCTACGCGACGCTTATCAATCAAAGCTTCCTTCCGGTGCAGGAAGTGCCGGCGGGCACCGTCACGACCGCCGGCGGGGAAGGCACCCTAGACGTCGATATGGCGCTCTCCATGGCTCCGGCAGCTCAGATTGTCGGCTTCTTCGGCGACCATACCGAAATTCTCACGAACATGGCGGACCGCAGTGACATCAAGCAGTTCACCTCTTCCTGGACCTGGTACAACGGCACCACAACCGATACATGCCTGATGGAGGAGCTGGCCTTGCAGGGGCAATCGTTTTTCCAGATAACCGGGGATGCTGCAGCCTACACAATGGGGATGTTTCCAACGTACAGCAGAGGGACACTGGACTGCCGCCAGTTTCCGTACATAACGCTGGTTGGAGGTACGAGCCTCAACATGAGTGACAACGGAACGTAATTACGGAACGATCGAGACGGCGTGGTCCTTCGGCCCCGGAGAAGGCAGTTCCGGCGGAGTCATACCGTCTGTCCCGATCCCGTACTATCAGTTGAGCATCGCCGGAGTGAATGGGGCGTCTTCGACCAATCGGAACGCGCCAGACGTGAGCGCACAGGCTGCGGGAGGAAATATCATCCTGAACGGCAGCCTCCAAAACTGGTTCGGAACAAGTCAGGCTGCACCGCTCTGGGCAGGCTTCATGGCCCTGGTAAATGAACAAGCCGCCAACTTCGGTGTAGCGAGCGTCGGCTTCGCCAACCCCGCCCTTTACGTGCTGCAATCCGATAACTCTTTTGGCCCATCTTTCCACGACGTCGTGTCGGGGTGCAACCCGAATCACGCCAATAACCAGTACTGTGCCGGACCCGGTTACGATCTGGTCACAGGGCTGGGCTCGCCCCAGTCCGGTCTCATCAACGGGTTGATTTCACCCTCACCGAATCAATGCCAGGAGTTTCTGGCGAGCCTGAGAGTCCTGATTCAGAACCGGAGAGTACCGGTCGGCGAGGTAGCGGGCGACAGGCTCCAGTTGAAGCAATGTCTCCAGGAGGGCCAAATCACGCAGGCGGAATACGACACGACCCTAGCTGCGCTCAATGCGCTCGCACAATGAAGCGAGGCTATCCCACGTTTGGATCCCCAAGATTACGTCTGCCCCATCCGTCGCGGTTTTCGACGGATGCGTACCACGAACGCAGTCAGAACGAGCCGGATGGGATGCAGCGGCATGGCCCGCCTCTGCACCGCAAAGTCCGGGCGCTGCCCCACTCCTGCCTCCGGATTCTGTTCCAAACTGTTCAATTGTGACCAGCGGTACCGTCCCGTGAAGGCATAGCATCGCAGTCGAATGGCGTTATAAGGGTCGCGCGGGTAATGCTACCGACCCCCACCTGGCGCCAAGTCACGTGTTAGAAGGAGCCATATGAGTAACGAAGCTGAAAAAGATCCAAAGCAGCAGCAACCGCAGCAGGGCCAGCAAGCACCAACCGGAGCGGTGAACACTCCAGATACGAAGACCAACCCTTCACCGGGAAATCAGGGCCAGAGCAACCGTCCACAGGACAGTTCTAAGAAGAATCCAACACAGGACAGCGACCCTAAGCACCAAGGTCAAGAGAAACCGGAAGATGAGAAGCGGCGTGCCTCCTGAGCAGTTCTCTTCGGGGCAAACAGTGCAAGACTAAGCGCCCCGGCCTTTAATCGCCGGGGCGTTCTTGAGTTCGCGCCAAAGTGAGCACTTTTGAGCAGACGCTCCATCCATAAGGTTTTTATTCTTGTCTGGATTGGATTTCCCAGACAGGACGCTGCCGAGTGGCTGATGTCGTTGTCTGTTTTTTTCCAACAGTTGGTCAGAGTTCGGAGTAGAGAGCGGGCCAGGTTTTCGTCGAGTAGATTGTTGCTCCGCGTGTCAGGCAGAGAGTAATCACTTCCGCCGCGCTACTACTTTGGGGGTTATCGTTCGGAGGAAAGGAAGATCCACATGTTAATACTGATTATCATCCTAGTGTTGGTCTTAGGGGGCGGTGGAGGATACTACGGCCATAGCCGGTGGGGTTATGGCGGGGGTGCGGGCATAGGGCTGGGCACTATATTGTTGATCCTCCTCATAGCCTACATGTTGGGAGTTTTCCACTGAGGCGAAGCCCGTCCCATATGTCGCGGTTTCGACGGAACCTTCCCTGAGCCGAGCCGAAGGTGGCACCAAGAACCCATGCACTACAGCCAAATCTTAAGTCCTCCCGGCTCATGTGGGGACAGCCGCCCTCGGCTGCCTGTCCTGAGCGAAGCCGAAGGATCCAGCGGCCCAGCCGTATCGGGCCGCAGCCTGCCGGGCGCAACTAGCGTCGCCTGATCGTAGCGCTCACCTGCTCGCAAAGATTTCCACAGCCCCATTGTGACATCTGACCTTGCGCCGCCCATCAAACTTGCGCGATCATGGTCGAGGCCGTGACGGTCAAGCGAACCCAAATGGTCGCCTTCGTAAGTCATTGGCGCTAAAGAACTTAGTATCTAAGTCCTTTAGACTCCCGATCTTGCGGGGAATTTCCCGCTAAGACGATGATTCCAGAGATTTTGCAAAAAGGGGGGGAGGGGGGGTACCCTAATATTTCAGTCAAAAACAGACCGCCGCCGACGCGAGAGGCAAAAACCTGAAACAGTTCCGCAAGTTTATTTTCACGGAGTTCTCCGATAAACCGATGACGAGGCAAGCCATACTTCGATCAGTTTGCCGGGGTCGAGTTCGACGGCCAGTCCGGTCCCGGAGTGACCGTTGGATCCGCCGGAATCGAGGAGTTCGTAGTTTGCTCCAGCAACGGTGAATCCTGAGACCAGAACATGGACGTGTCCGTTGTCTGCCGTTCCCGAGCCGGCAACGCCGGTGCCGGGGTTCAGTTGGTTCCGGTTTGCCAGGGTGACCGGCTGCAACAGAGTTCCGCGGAAGGTGAAGCTGCCTCCCGGCTTGCGGTTGATGGCAGTGACTTGAATCCACAAGCGAACTCCAGAGCCGAACCGCAGTTGAGAGCGGTCATCTTCTGTATGACGCTTATCTGACTGACGACCGTCAGCATGGCGATCTTCTGAATGATGATCCTTGGGGACGACTGCAGGGCGCTTCGCCGCGGGAGGTTGCGCTTTCGGCGGAGCGGCAACTGCTTTCTTCGCGGCAGGAGTTGATACTTTTTCACGCGCCTTAGGCGCGGGCGCTGGAGCGACATGCGCGCGAGCAGAAGGCGCCGGAGTCGAGCGCGCCTTAGGCGCTGGCAGCGGAACGGCATGTGCCGGCGCGGTTGGTGCTGGACGGCTTCGCGGTGCAGGTGTTGGCACCGGAGCAGGATGTGCCGGAGCAGACGATGCGGGGACAGTATGAGTTGGAGCAGCCGGAACAGGAGCGGCAGGCGCAGGTCTGGGATTTGCTGGAGCGGGTGCTGGAACGGCGGGCGATGGAGCGGCAGGTGTTGGAGCGGCAGGCGGTGAAGCAGGTGCAGGCTTGGCGGGCGCTGGAGTCGCCGTCGACGGCGCTGGCACTGCGGCGCTGGGTTTCGGCGCCGACGGTTTTGTCGCGGGATTCACCGCATGCGGAGGCACTGCCGCGCCGCTTCCCGCCGGACTCGGTCGAAAGAGTAGCCGTTTCGCCGCGAAGACGGTGAACGCCAGCACAGCCATTAAGAAGATGAGCGCCAGCACGTGGTTCCTGGTGCTCATTCCACTCTCCGAATGCTGTGCGCTGCGTGAAGGTTATGCAATCGCGTGCCTCGCGCCGTAGCGGCCTCGTGAAAGTAGATGTATCACAAGAGGCTCGCGGCCACGCCAATGTCGGAGCAAAAAATAAAGCTGACCGGAAGCCTGCGCGGCTCCGGTCAGCTATAAATCTCGAATAGTCAACAGCTCCTAACGTGACTACTTACTTGCCGTCTTATCTTGCTTCGGCAACGTGCGCTTGATGTCCAGCTTCTGAGACAGCCTTCACAAACTCTTGCGCGCTTGCAGGCGTAGAAGCCTTGCCCGAAAGAATGTTGCGGAACATCATGTGATGGCCGTAAATGGCGCGAGTGGAGTCGTTATCCTGCTCGATGACCGCGCCTTCCAACGTGAGGCCAGCGAATGCGCCTTTCGAGCGCGAGTAGGTAAGCACTTCAGTGTTCAACAGAATGTCAGTGCCAGCAGACGTGTGACGGCCAACTGGGCCAGCTGCAACGGATCCTTCACCAGTCAATTCGAACTTGGTCGAAAGGAGATGCTGCAAACCGCGGTCGTTCATGACCAGCATAACCAGGTCGACGCCTTCGACACCGATCTGCAATCCCCAGCTTCCGCCGCCAACGGAGACGAATGCGGGAGCGCTCCAGCCATCAGGAGTGCGGCAGGAAGCCACGCCACGTCCGTGCTTGCCGCCAATGATGAAGCCGCCCTTGAGCAGGTTCGGAACTACAACGATGCACTTTGCGCCGCTTAACACTTCTTCGGGAATGCCTTTGTCGGGAGTCGACATGATCGATTGCAGAACGTCAACGGATTTTTGCATGCGCTCGACGGTTTCTTCCCGGTCGGAACCGGCAAAGGCATACGTTCCGACCATGCCCATCAAGCTTATCAACACGAGTGAAATTGTCGTTTTCATGAATGATTCCTTTCGAATCTTTTGGAACTAAGGAGAAACAACTTCAGATGGCTGACTTAGTTCAGTGGACCTGAAAGAGAGAGAAGAAGAACTCGTCTCTGAAACCATAATCTCGCAAGCCTGAAACAATAGATGGTCTAAATTGCACACTTCAAGTTTGCCCCGCGCGAAGACTTGTAACCGCGGCAAATGCAATTGCTCCGCGACTGAGCAATTCGGCTCAGTATTTCCGAACGCCAATGGGCAGAATCGATACAGCTGTGACAATAAGGAGACCAACATGCTTTGGACAATTTTTGTTGTACTGCTGGTTCTGTGGCTTCTGGGGTTCAGTCTGCACATAGCAGGAGGGTTGATCCATTTGTTGCTTGTCGTGGCCCTCGTAGTTCTCGTGATCAATCTGTTTAGCGGACGTTCCAGAGTGTGATGGTTCGAGCGTTGTAAGTCGCTGGCCTGCGTCCGGACTGATGTCTGGAAAGGACGCAGAGGCCGTCTTTCAGCGCATAGCTTATCAGCGCAGCTCTTAATCAGGCGCAGACCATATCAGGCGCAGACCGGATCAGCAGGAACTGAATCGGCGAAGACTGATGAAGATCAACTGAAGGCGATCAAAACTGGATGGTTCCATTGCGGATTTCTCGCCACACTCGTGGCGGAAAAGGATTTTCCTTTTCGATGCTCTCGCGTTCTGGGGCCTTATGCCGACGGGCCAGAACGTTGCTGGGTCTGCTGACGAGACGCAAATGCGCCGCCTTCTTACTCGTTCCTTTTCGTTCCTGAACGAAATCCCGCTTCACGTTCAGAACAAAGTGAACGGTGGCCCACAGAAAGTGCGCGCCGTCGGCTTTAGTCACCACCGCATCCACACAATTCAAAGCTCCATCGGGCAATTCAAGGTTGTCGGCCAGCATGATAATAGGAACTTCTGGCCGAACCTGCTTGATCGAGCTGGCGATGGTTGCGCCATCGAGCAGGCCGAGATGGTATTCGAGCACAATTGCATTGACAGTCCGCGACATAAAAAGCCGCAGGCCTTCCGATCCATTGGTTGCGGTCACCAAGTCGTAGCCTTGCTCCTTTAAGGAGCTCAGTTGTGCCGGATCCCTGTGGATGCAGAGCAGAGTGCTATTGGTAACCATGAAAGGAAGGTATACAGGTGTGCCCTCCCGCGAATCTGTTCAAAATTGACCACTTGAGGTTTTCTGTGGTTGGAGGGCGAAAACAGACTTTCCCATGCCCGGGAGCGCTTAGAAGCGAGGGCCCCCAGGCGCTGAAGCGCGGACTCATTTTGAGCGACTTACGGCACGATTAAAGTCGTGCCCTTCCCGATCCATCGCGGGTAAGGCGAGCAATAGTGACCAGAAATTCAGATCATCAATGTCTAGGATGTGCAGTAGATCTATTTAGTGTTGCGAGGGCATCAATGAAAAAACAGTACCTTCACCTATCCGCTTACACGTGCGACATATGCTCCGGCCCAGTGATTGCCGGATCGCTTGGAGTACGAGAGAACGAAATCTCGAAGGAGAGTGAGATCAGTGCGGTGGGAGCAATCTGCATATCGTGCGGCCATCGGCAAGACAAGGCAACCGAACCGGGGCGTCCGCGTTATTTTTTCCCGATTGAGTGGGAGAATGTAAACATCAAGGTGGTGGGACGTTCGGGGCATTCGGAAGCCGCATACGCGGAGGCGCTTAATCGTGCAGAACGACATTGAGCAGGGAACTGTGCACCTGCAGGCCGCCCTCATCTCCGCCGGCGTAATGAATGAAGCCTAACTTTCTGAAGCGGTTCATGAAGAAGCTGACTCGCGAGCGAGTGGTTCCAACCATTTCGGCGAGAGTCTCCTGGCTGATTTTCGGGACGACGGTTTCGGGAATGCCTTCCTTGCCGAAATGAGCGAGCAGTAAGAGGACGCGGGCCAGCCTCTTTTCGCTGGAGTTGAACAGCTGATCGACGAGGTCCTCTTCGTATCGGATATTACGCGCCAGCAGATAAGCCACGAACATTTCAGACAAGGCAGGTTCGCGGTGAAGGGCGCTGATCATGGTTTTTTTGTCTACGCGCAGAATCTCGCAATCGGTCATGGCAGCCGCGGAACCCATGCGCAGAAGCTGGCCAGCCAAGGCACCCTCGCCGAAAAAGTTGCCTTCGCCGACGATGGCGATGGTCGCTTCCTTGCCAATCTTGGATACGACGGTGAGCCTTACTTTGCCTTTTTGAACGTAGAACACTGCGTCGGCCGCATCCCCTTGCGCGAAGATCGTCTGTTTCTTTTCGACAGACAGAATCTTCCTGCCGTCGCCGATGGTGGCGAGGAAAGTGTCAGGATTGAATCCGCGGTTTTTTTGGACTGCCGCAGACGGCGCCATAGAATTAAATTATAGAACTTTAGGCAAGGCAAGAGTGAGCAATTCTGCACAGTTTGCCGGAAACCCCGAAGCGTCAAACTCTTATTTTTCTGAGGCTTCCAGTCGCCGCTCTCGATGGGGTGCAGTGCGGGGCTCGCCGGTACTCAGTTCACATGGGTTTCCTGGTTTGGCGCCGCAGGTGGGGCACCGAACGGCTAGAGCAGCCTGGTCTTTCTTGGCATTCATACCCGACATACTGCGCTGTCGCGATTAGGATGCGCTGATCAATTTTGACCAGTTCGCGCATCCACTTTCGTTGAATACTCTAAAGAGACAAACTTCAATCATCCTCAGTGCTGGCTTGCACCGCCGGTGAAAAGCCTTGCGGTAATTGTTTTCACCAGAAACGAGACAAAGATGGCGATGCCGATCACAGTATTTCCAAATCGCGCTCTGGAAATCGTCAGTCCGCGCCCGCTCTTGCTGGAGGTAGCTCCGGTGCCGCGCCCGCGATTGCCCACGAAACTGTCGCTGCCGAGCCGCATCGCGGTGATCGGGAATCATCTTCCGCGGCAGTGTGGAATCGCGACGTTCACCACCGACCTGTGTGCTGCCATTGCGGCAGAATACGGGACGGCCCGACTGCTGGCGCTTCCGGTCAACGACACCGAAGAGGGGTACGACTATCCCGCGCGCGTGCGCTGGGCGCTTTCCCAGGATGATTCAAAGTCCTACGAGGAAGCGGCTGAGTTTCTGAACTTCAACAACATCGACATGGTGTGCCTGCAGCACGAGTATGGAATTTTCGGCGGGCCGGCCGGAAGCCACATTTTGCATTTGCTGCGCCAATTGAAGATGCCGGTAGTGACCACGCTGCACACGGTTCTGCGTGAGCCCAATCCCGACCAACTGATGGTGATGGAAGAGATCGCAGAACTTTCGGATCGGCTCATCGTGATGAGCCGGCTGTCGTCCCAGATCTTGCAGGAAGTTTTCAAGATTCCCGGCAGCAAGATCGATATGGTTCCTCACGGAGTTCCGGATCTACCTTTTCTCGATCCGAATTTTTACAAAGACCGCTTCGGTGTGGAAGGGAAGGCGGTGCTGCTTACATTCGGCCTGCTCTCGCCGAACAAGGGCATCGAAAACGTAATTCAGGCGCTGCCGCAGATTTTAGCGAAGCACAAGAACGTTGTTTACCTGGTTGCGGGCGCGACCCATCCTCATATTCTTCGCCGTGAGGGAGATCAGTATCGAGCCAGTCTTCAGGCTCTGGCCAAGGAAGTGGGCGTGGAATCGCAAGTAATTTTCCATGACAGATTTGTCGCTCCCGAGGAGATGGTGGAGTTCATAGGCGCCGCGGATATTTACATCACTCCGTACCGGCATGAGGCGCAGGTGGTCTCCGGAACACTGGCGTATGCGCTGGGCGCTGGTAAGGCGATCATTTCGACTCCGTATTGGCACGCGATCGAATTGTTGGACGACGGCCGGGGCGCGCTGGTCCCGTTTCAAAATCCCGATGCGATTGCAAAAAAGACCATCGAACTGCTGGATACGCCCGCCATACGCCACGCCATGCGGAAACGCGCTTACCAGTTCGCGCGAGAGATGGTGTGGAAACGAGTGGCGCAGGGCTACATGGAAAGTTTTTCGCACGTGCGCAACGACCGCATGGAGACTCCGCGCGTTCAATTTTCTGCGCGCGCAATTCCTAAATCGCTGAATCAGTTGGCAACGTTAAAACTGGATCATTTGCATCGGCTCACCGACGACACAGGAATGTTGCAGCATGCAATCTTCACCGTGCCGAACCGCGGCGAGGGCTATACCACCGACGACAATGCCCGCGCTCTGATTCTGGCAGTGCGGCTGGAGGAAATGGAGAAGAAAAAGTTTGCCGGATCTGCCCCGCCTGCAGTCGACGTGGTTGTCGACCCTATATCTCCGAATTCGGCTTGCCGGTATTTGTCGTTTCTGGAACACGCGTTTAATGCGGAGAGGGGCAGATTCAGAAACTTTCTCGGCTATGATCGCCGCTGGAATGAGACTGAGGGCTCGGAAGATAGCCATGGGCGCGCTTTGTGGGCGCTGGGAACTGTGCTCGGGCGGTCGAAGGATCGGGCGCTGAGGTCCGCGGCAGGGCGTTTGTTTGAGTTTTCGTTGCCCGCGGTCGTGGAGTTTTACAGTCCTCGCGCGTGTGCCTACGCACTGCTTGGGATTCAGGAGTATCTCGACTCATACGCTGGCGACCGCGACGCGCAGAAAGTTCGATCAGTGCTGGCCGGCAGATTGCTGGAAATGTATGAATCGATCCGGCGCCCGGATTGGAAGTGGTTTGAAGACGTTGCGGCCTACGGGAACGCGAGGCTGCCTGAGGCCATGCTGCTTGTGGGTTCGGCCGGAGCGGATGATCGTATGGTTTCGGCGGGACTGGAATCGTTGGACTGGCTTATGGAAAGTCAACGCTCGGAGAGCCAAGGCTCGGAGAGTCAAGGCTCGGAGACTCACGGCCACTTTGTGCCCATCGGGTCGCAAGGTTTTTATCGTCAGGCTGGTGAAAAGGCGCGCTTCGATCAACAGCCGATTGAGGCCGCAGGCGCGGTTTCTGCGTGCCTGCAGGCGTATCGGATAACGCGCGAGAGTTGCTGGCGTGATCGGGCGTGGTCGGCCTTCAACTGGTTTCTGGGAGACAACGATCTGCAAGTTCCTCTCTATGATTCCATCACCGGCGGTTGCCGGGACGGGCTGCATCCTGATCGCGCCAATGAGAATCAGGGCGCGGAATCAACGCTGTCATTCTTAACGGCACTTCTGGAAATGCGATCGCTGCACGAGGATGAACAAATGGAAATTCAGCCATGACAATTCACACGAAAGAGCCTGTAACCCTTGTGAGTAATCGCTACGAGCCTCTGCTGCTTCGGCATCCCGCCAACCCGATTCTGAGTAAGAAGGATTGGCCATATTCCATCAACAGCGTGTTCAATGCTGGCGCGACGCTGCTGGCGGATGGAACTACGTTGCTGCTTTGCCGCGTGGAAGACCGGCGCGGATTGTCGCATCTGTGCGCCGCGCGCTCGGCCAACGGTGTTGATGGATGGGAAATTGATCGCGAGCCAACGTTGATGCCGGATGCGAAGGATTTCCCTGAGGAGATTTGGGGCATTGAAGATCCGCGCATCACGTTCGTGCCGGAACTGCAGCAGTATGTGGTCACGTATACGTCCTATTCGCGCGGTGGGCCCGGAGTGTCGCTGGCTCTGACCAAAGATTTTCGAACATTCGAGCGCTACGGTGTAATCATGCCGCCGGATGATAAGGACTCGGCGCTGCTGCCGCGAAGAATTAATGGATACTGGGCGCTGATCCATCGGCCCGCAACCAACCTTGGGGCGCACATGTGGATTTCTTATTCGCCTGACCTGCGCTATTGGGGCCGGCATCGCCTCATGCTGGAGGCGCGTCGCGGTGCATGGTGGGACGCCAACAAAATTGGTTTGTCACCGCCGCCGATTGAGACTTCGAGGGGATGGCTTACGTTTTACCACGGAGTGCGGCAAACTCCTTCGGGCTGTCTGTATCGGCTGGGAGTGGCGCTGTTCGACTTGGAGAATCCGGAGAAATGCCTGCTGCGCGGCGACTCGTGGATTTTCGGGCCGGAAGCCGAGTATGAACGGCACGGGGATGTTGACGACGTTGTGTTTCCGTGCGGTTATACGATGGATGCCGACGGCGACACTTTGAACATTTATTACGGCGCAGCGGATTGCTCGATTGCGCTGGCTCGGGCTAGCGTGCGATCTCTACTCAATTGGCTGGACAACAATGGGAGTAGCGAGCGCCGGCAGCGAACAGAATTGTGAGGATTTGCAGCGCCGACGTCGCGCTCGTCGGCGCTGCAAGAACTTGAATCTCCGCATGTGAGCTATCTTGCTCAGACGCGCAAGTCAACACCTGTCATTCTTTAATCTCCTGAGTGTGTTTCGAGAGCAGCGGACGCTGATTCGCAGCTCTCATTCTTAGGTCGCTCGTGGCCGGATCACAAGTTCCGGCGAAGTGGCCACATCCAGCCAAACAGCATTTCGGATTCGCGTGTCCGCCCCGAACCTGCGGCGGACGCGCTTCGACCCTAAAGATTTTTTCGAAGATAGAAACGGACAAACCCCTCGGCTGGATAAAGAGGCGTTCGCCTGACAGATAAAGAAAGGTCAAAGATCATGCCTTTAATTCAACTCCTGGAAGTTCTGATTGTGGTGGGTGTTCTTTTGTGGCTGGTGAATCGGTTCATCCCCATGCAGTCATCGATCAAATCAATTTTGAACGGCGTTGTGGTCATCGCTGTTGTGCTTTGGCTGCTGAATGTTTTTGGGCTGTTTCATTCGCTTTCCGGTATCCGTCTCGGAAAAGGCTGAGGTGCGGCACTGTCTACAAGACACGTGGCACGCTTGACGCTCGAAGAAAATGCAACACGGCAGAAACCTGCCACAAGGGAGATCGTGTGAAGACAAATTTGTTGTTAGTCGCAACCGTCGCGTTGAGTTTGCCGGCAGCAGCAGCTCAGAACAATTCTCAAGCTACGGTTGAAGTGGAGCATATGAGTTCGACGCCCACATTCCGCGTAGTAGTCGTCAGCCGCAGCGTGCAGGCTGTGAACTATGAGCACCGTAGCGGAAGCTCGAAGGTCGATTTTGCCGGCACCACCTTAATGCCGTCGGCCAATGGCTGGGCGAAAGTAAACAGCAAGCGGGGATCGATTGAGATCGAAGCAGAGTTCGGCGACCTGCAAAGGCCCACGACTTTCGGCAACGAATATCTGACCTACGTGCTGTGGGCGATTTCACCAGAAGGGCGGGCGCAGAACCTTGGCGAAGTGTTAGTTGGCGGCAACGAGCGCAGCAAACTACACGTAACTACAGACCTTCAAGCCTTCGCGCTGATCGTTACCGCAGAACCTTATTATGCGGTGCGGCAGCCGAGCAACGCAGTCATTCTCGAGAACATCGTTCGCGAAGATACCAAAGGAACCAGCGAGGCAGTTAACGCAAAGTACGAACTGATGGAGCGCGGCGGATACCTTCCGACCGGCTACAAATTCGATCCGGTAGTTTTGAATGCGAAGTTGCCCCTCGAGTTTTACGAAGCACGCAATGCGCTGCGAATCGCTCAATCTGAGGGAGCGGAGCAGTATGCCACAGGCAGCTACCAGCATGCCGTCCAGTTGATGAATACCGCGGATGGCTATGCCATCAGCAGACACATGGACCGGAAGCCGTTGATCGCAGTCTCGCGTGAAGCAGTGCAGACCGCGGAAGATGCACGCGAAATCGCAGTGAAGAAGGAAGACGAAATGCGCCTGGCCAGCGAACGCCAGAGTGCAGCGGACGCGCAAGCCCAAGCGCAACTGGACGCAGAAAACGCTCGCCGGCAGAAGGAACAAGCGCAGTCCGACAGGGCACAAGCGCAATCCGATACGGCGCAGGCTCAATCCGATAGGGCGCAAGCCCAGGCTGATAAAGCGCAGGCACAGTCCGAGGCGGCAAGGGCGCGCTCAGATGCGGCCGATGCACAAGCGGCAAACACGAAGGCTCAATCTGACATGGCGGCAAACCAGGCTGCATCCGCAACGGCGCTATCAGCGGCCCAGGCCGATGCCGAACAATCCCGCCTGGCGGCTCAGCAGGCTCAACTGGCGGCGCAACAGGCAGACACCGACAAAGCGGCGATGCGCGCGAAATTGTCTGAGCAGTTGAATTCGATTCTGCAGACGCGCGACAGCGCGCGCGGCCTTATCGTCAGCATGTCCGATGTTTTGTTCGACACTGGGAAATTTTCATTGAAGTCGGGTGCACGCGAGAAGCTGGCAAAAGTGGCCGGCATTCTGCTCGCGTATCCCGGACTCAACATTGAAGTCGGCGGCTATACCGATAACGTCGGCGGCGATGCCATGAATCAAACCTTGTCCGAAAACCGCGCTGACTCGGTGCGCGATTATCTGGTGCAGGAAGGCGTAGCGACGGGTTCCGTCAGCGCCAAAGGCTTCGGCAACACTTTGCCCGTAGCCTCGAACGGCAACTCCGCCGGCCGGCAGCAAAACCGGAGAGTGGAACTGCTCGTATCGGGCGACGCCATCGGAAGCCCGGTGAACGCGACTACAGGAAGCTTGCAGTAGAGCAGGAGTATGTAAACGATCGAATCGATTAATGGAGGAAACACCCATGAAACTAGTAGGAGTTCTTAGCACAGCAGTTCTAACTTTAGCGCTCGGAGCAGCAGTTCCGGCGTTCACCCAGGATCGCGAGCAGGATGATAAAGCCAAGCCTGCCCAGGACGAGAAAAAAGCAGAACCTTCAAAGCCCGCTGCGAAGGCGGAGGAAAAACCTGCGGAACGACAGGAAAATAACGCCAAGCCGGAAGAACGGAATGCGCAGGAGGAAAATAAGGCGATGCCCGCCGAGAAAAACGCGCGGGATGAGAATAAGGCGATGCCTGCCGAGAGAAACGCGCAGCCCGAACAGCATGCTGCCGGCAACGGCAACCGCATTCCCGCCGACCGCTACAAGGCCAACTTTGGAAGCGGACACACCTTCCGCGTCAGCCAGGGTGATTACAACAATCACCGCTTTCAATACGGCGGCTATAATTTCGGATTCGTTGGCGTGTGGCCGAGCAATTGGCTCTACACGCAAAATGTTTATGTGATCGAGATCAACGGCGTGTATTACCTATGCAACCCGATGTACCCGGGCGTTAACCTTGAACTCAGCTTCACGCTCTAACGCTGCTGATTCGACAACTAAGTTCGCCCCTATCGGCGCGAGTTCGCTTTTCTGGACTCGCGCCGCTTTTCATTCCGAGCATTTTCGAAAAGTGTGTCTTATTGCTCAGACTGCACAATACAAAAGTGAAAGTCTTGCATCTTACCGATCGCCCTTTCACTCCACGCAGCCCGCAGCAGCAAGGTTCAAGCGGGCAATCGAAGGATGAGGGCAAGGTGACCAAAATGCGTACTTCCCGTTTTCTAACGCTCGCACTTCTGATATTGGCCATACCGGCCGCCGCACTCGCGCAGTTCGCGATATCGATCACGATTGCGCCGCCCGCGCTGCCTGTGTACGAGCAGCCAATGATCCCCGCCGACGGTTACCTGTGGACGCCCGGTTACTGGGCAAATGGCGATGAAGGATATTTCTGGGTTCCGGGTACATGGGTGATGCCTCCTCAAGCTGGCTTGCTCTGGACTCCCGGCTATTGGGGATGGAACGGCTCAGCCTTCGCCTGGAACGGCGGCTACTGGGGCGAGCAGGTCGGCTTTTATGGAGGCGTTAACTACGGCTTTGGTTACGGCGGCATCGGCTACGGAGGCGGATATTGGAACAACGGCGCCTTCAGTTACAACACGACAGTGAATAATGTGAACACCACAATAATTCACAACGTCTACAACAAAACCGTAATCAACAATACCACTGTGAACTACGTCAGCTATAACGGCGGCAGCGGTGGAATTTCCGCCCGTCCGACCGCGGCAGAACAGACTGCGACGAACGCGCGGCATACGCCGCCGACCTCCATGCAAACGGAGCACGTGAAGACTGCCAGCACAAACCACGCGCTGCTGGCGTCGGTGAATCAGGGACGTCCGGCAATTGCGGCCACTGCCAAGCCCGGAGAGTTTACTGGCGCAGGGGCAGTTCCGGCAAAGCAGGCAGGATCGCCCTACAAGGCTCCGCCTGCCGAGAATAAATCAGCGGCGAACAAGCCCGCGGAAACTAAACCAGCCGCGACTGCAACGAACGAGAACAAGACGGCCAACACCAAGCCTGCAGCAAACAGGCCCGCAGCGAGTACGCCAGCTGCAAGCAAGGCACCCGCACCTCGGACGAATGAAACTAAGGCGCCCACGAACAAAGCAGCCACGCCTCCCTCGAATGAGAACAAGGCCGCCGAGCCCAAGCAGACGCGTGCCGCTGCTGAATCCAGCAAGCCGACTGCGACTCATACGCAGCCAGCTTCGCATCCGGCGACAACGACGGCCCATGCGCAGCCCGCTCCCAGCAAGCCCGCTGCACCTCACGCCGAGGCCGCGCCAAAAGCACAGCCAGCTTCGCATCCAGCGCCGGCGACTCATGCAAAAGCTACGCCGCCTCCTGTGAAAGAGGCGCCTAAATCAGAAGAGAAGCCACGTCAGTGAACTGATCGGAGCGTTCGCGTCAGGCCGATCAAAATAGAAACTTCGCTTAGGTCACAGTGCGAGCCCATTCATCGGGCTCGCATTTCTTTCTGTAAAGCAGACGCCATCTGCCCCGGAGACTCCATCCGCGCATTTTTTTCCTTGAGCAGTTTTGACCATTAAAGGACTGGCGCAAAGCCTATAACTAAAGCTGACCCTGGAAATTAAAGGAGCAAGACATGCTTGGAACCATATTGATCGTAATTTTGATTCTGGCGCTGGTTGGTGCGCTGCCACGCTGGTCGCACAGCAGGTCGTGGGGTTATGCCCCGACCGGGGGACTAGGACTGGTGCTTCTCATCGTTGTCATCCTGCTGGTTCTCGGCCGTATCTGAACATCCACACACTCTAGTGCCGGCGGGCGAACCATGTTCGTCGTGCAGTATGAATTTCTCGACGTCAACGCGGATCGACGCAAGAGAGACACGCGCGCTGGTGAGCGACCTTCGCCCGACCTTGCGAACAAAAGTTAGTCCGAAATTTTCGATGTAACGGAGGTTTTCAATGAACCTGAATCTACAAGACCCTAAGCTGATCGCAATCGCCGCCGCGGTGATTGTGATCATCGCTCTAATCGCCTTCATGATTGTCCGAAAAAAACGCAGAAGTACTACTGCTGACTTGCGGCAAAAATTCGGACCTGAGTACGACCGCGCCGTGCTCACGCATGGATCGGAGAGAAAAGCTGAAGCTACCTTGGAAGGTCGCAAAGAGCGAGTTGAAAAGCTCAACCTTCGCGATCTCGATCGTGCGGAGAGCGAGAAGTTTTCCAGGGATTGGCAGGCTGTGCAATCTCGATTCGTCGATTCTCCTAAAGGAGCAGTCGCCGAAGCTGATGATCTGGTGTCTTCTGTGATGAAGGCGCGTGGCTACCCCGTCGCCGATTTCGATCAACGTAGCGCTGACATTTCTGTCGATCATCCGCGCGTTGTGGAAAACTACAGGGCTGCCCATGCCATCGCGCTGCGGGTTGGCAAGGACCAGGCCACGACCGAAGACTTGAGGACGGCAATGATTCACTATCGCTCTCTATTTGAAGAACTGGTGCAGGTCGTGCCGCTAGTGGAGACAAAAGCGGTGGCGTAACGGCAGCGCATTATGATCGGGCCAGGAATCAGAAAAGAAGTGGGATCCAGAGAATGCATCAATATCCGCCCGCAAGGGCACAGGAGCGAATCATGTCTCAAACAGTAGTGGAAGAAACGGCTGGGCACATCGCAGACTCAGCTCGCCAGGCTTCGTGCGCAACTAAGGCAGTTGCCGATGCGATCGAAGATGGCGTGGGAGCGGTGAAGCGTGCCGCTAAGAAGAGCGGCGATGCCGCTGAAGAACTCTTGAATGACACGTCTGACCGCCTGCAGCGAAACCCGCTGCTGACGATTGCGGCCACGTTTGCCATCGGTATCACCGCAGGCGCGTTGCTCGGCTGGATGATGAGACGAAGTTAAACGGTCCGAAGATATACCGCGAGATATACGCGCTTTAGCACCAGCATCAGCGAAGAAAAACTTCAAAGGAGAACCTACGATGACCACGAATGGGCAAGTGAAGTGTGCACATCTACCCTGCCTGTGCTTCGCGCAAGCGGGAGACAAATACTGCGGCTTGGCCTGTAAGGATGCAGGATCCAAGGATGTAGAGATTGCCTGCCAGTGCGACCACGAGCCGTGTCCGCTTACGCTTTGAAAGCAACGGCTGCCGAGGACTGGCCAGAATCGGCAGGGAGAATCTCGTCATGAAGATGAGTCGTGGCTTGCTGTTGATGAGCGCGGCCTTTGCCGTCCAGTCGGTGCCGTCGAACGCGCAAGCATTGGACGATTTGGGAGATTCCCCGGCTACGACTGCGACAACGACTGCCACAACGACTTCGGCGACGCCAGTTCTGACCTACACGCGTCCCACGCAAGCAACGAAACTTCACAACTATTTGTTCGATGCATTTGGTCCTTATCCCATCATCGGCGCTGGCTTCGCGGCTGGCCTTAATCAAGCCCACAACACCCCGCCGGAGTGGAAACAAGGCGCAGACGGTTATAGCAGGCGGTTTGGGTCCGACTTCGGCATCGCGGCAATCAGTACTACGGCGCGCTACGGACTGGCGCAAGCCTTCCGGCAAGACACGCTGTACTACCGTTGTGAGTGCAGAGGCGTGGTGCCACGGCTGCGCCACGCCATGATCTCGACCCTTACAGCACGCCAGCGCGATGACGGGCATCGTGTATTTTCTTTCCCGGCGCTCATCGCTCCGTACGCGGGCACGATGACTGCTGTTTATGCGTGGTATCCCGGCCGCTACAACGCCAAGGACGCGCTTCGCATGGGCAACTACACCATGCTGGGGTATGTTGGCGGGAACATCGGCCTGGAGTTTTTTTACAGCGGACCCCACTCATTGCTCTCCCGAATGCATCTCAATAGCACGCGCGAGGCGCCCAGTTCGGGAGCAAACCCGTGATCGACCATAGCGTCAGTGCAGCTGCGAATATGCCCGTTTTAGTTCCTGAACCGTCGACCGTGCCAGTGCCCGCCGCGCTTCCCAACAAGGGCCTGATCACCCAATTTCTGGAATGGTTCGGAGATCTGGGAATATTTTTCTGGAACGTGTTGCGGGCCGCAGTGACGCCTCCGTTCGAGTTCCGCGAATTATTCCGGCAACTCGATGAGATTGGATCAATGTCTCTGCCTTTGGTCGCATTGGCCGGCGCTGCTACCGGCATTGTTCTCTCCATGGAAGCCCGTTTCAGCCTGACGCGTTTTGGCGCGAAGTCACTGCTTCCGGCGGCAATCGTTTTTTCGATTATTCACGAGACGGGTCCGATCATCACCGGGCTGGTCGTGAGCGGGCGCGTGGGCGCGGGCATCGGCGCAGAGTTGGCGTCGATGAAAGTCACCGAACAGATTGATGCCATTGAAGCATCCGCAGTAAACCCATACAGATTACTGGCGGCGACGCGCATCCTGGCCTGCATCCTGATGCTGCCTTTGCTGACGCTCGCCGCAGATTTTTCCGGCCTGATCATGGGTTGGGTGACACAGGCTTTGTCTGAGCCGCTCTCGTTCCATCAGTTCATCAACAGCGGGTTCAAGGGCTCCGACTTCAGCGACTTTCTGCCCCCTACTTTCAAGACAATGGTTTTCGGCTTGATCATTGGCCTGATCGCATGTTTCCAGGGGATGCGAACCCAGGGGGGTGCGGCGGGCGTGGGTCGTGCCGCCACCAGTTCGGTGGTTTTGTCTTCGCTGTTCGTCATCCTCGCTGATGTCGTGCTGGTGAAACTGATCATCATACTTTTCCCGTGAGGGCGCTTCCGAGCCGCGAAATACTTATGAGCACAATCAATCAAATTCCGATTCAAACCGCGGCGAAGCGGCCGGGAGCCGAAGGAAACGGAAGCGCAGCGGCGATTGCCGTCGAGAACGTACATAAGTCATTCGGATCTCAAAAAGTTTTGAACGGAATTAATCTCGATGTGAAGCGCGGCGAAACCCTGGCGGTGCTGGGGCGGAGCGGCACCGGCAAGAGTGTGTTGCTGCGGCTCATCATCGGCTTGGAAACCCCAGACTCCGGATCGATTCTCATTCATGGCCAGGACATCGCCGGCCTGGCGATCGACCGGATGGGCGAAATCAGAAAGAAGATGGGTTTTCTGTTTCAGCACGCCGCACTCTACGATTCGCTGACTGTCGAAGAGAACGTAGCTTTTCCGCTGCTGCACCATAAGAAAGAAATGTCGAAATCCGATCGCGCTGTTCGCGTGAAAGAGTTGCTCGCGGAAGTTGGAATGGAGGCCGCTCGCGCCAAGATGCCATCCGACATTTCCGGTGGCATGCAGAAACGCGTAGGGCTGGCGCGTGCGATGGCTTTGGAGCCGGATATTCTTCTGCTCGACGAGCCCACCGCCGGCCTTGACCCCATCAGTTCCGGGGAGATCGACGACCTCGTCCTCAAGCTCCAGCAGGAACATCAGGTCGCTTTCATCGTAGTGACGCACGATCTGCACAGCGCAAAGGCCATCGCCAGCCGTCTCGCGCTGCTCGATAAGGGAAACGTGGTGATTCAAGGCAGTTTTGAAGATCTTCAGAAAAGTGAGATCGAGTTCGTTCGGGAATTTCTAAAGCATTCGTAGGAGAACACAATGTCGAGATCGGTGCGGTTGGGAGCTTTCATCATAGCGACGCTGGCAATTCTAATAGCGGGCATCTTCGTCATTGGCGGCAAGCAATATCTATTCACCTCTACCTATGAGTTGAAGGCGCAATTCAATGACGTCGTCGGTCTTGATGCTGGCGGAGACGTGCGCGTGGGTGGAGTTCACGTGGGAACCGTGCACTCCATCTTGCTGCCCAACAAACCGGGCGACAAGGTCACAATCGTGATGGATCTGGGCAAATCGACTCATCAGATCATCAAGCAGGATTCCGTAGCCTCGATCGAAACTGAGGGATTGTTGGGCAACCAATATATGGCGATTTCTTTTGGATCGCCCAAGGCGGCCGACGTCCGGGACGGCGACACAATCTCAAGCCAGCCTCCACTCGAAATGGCGGACCTGTTGAATAAGATGAGCGGAATTCTCGATACCAGCCAGCAAGCGATTCAGAATGCGACTGAGGCAACGGCGAATCTAAATTCAATCAGCGCCAAGATCAACGCAGGCCAGGGAACCGCGGGAGCCTTGGTGAATGACAAGCAGCTCTACACCAACCTCGAACAGACGTCTTCTGCCATGCGCGACACCATGGTCCACGCGCAAGCTGGGGTTACCGACTTCGAGGAAAATATGGAAGCTATGAAGCATAACTTTCTGCTGCGCGGGTATTTCAAAAGCCGAGGCTATCAGGACTCGGCCGAGCTCGCCAAGAATGAAGTAGAACGGCTTCCGCAAAGTGAACCGACGAAGGAGTTTAGCTACTCGGCCAAACAGCTCTTCGATAAACAGGATTCCGCCAAGTTGAAGAACCAGAAATCTCTTAAGGCTGGCGGCGAGTTCTTGCGCGATAATCAGTTTGGGTTTGCAGTGGTGGTTGTATCCGCCGGCATGGCGGGCGATACTCAGAAGGATTTGGTGCTGACGGAAGCGCGAGCCATGGTGGTGCGCGAGTATCTGGTGGAAAATTACGGATTCGACGATAGTCAATTGAAGACATTTGGAGCCGGCAAACAGACTGACGCGGGTTCGGATGGCGCTTGGGGTACGGTGCGGATTCTCATCTACCCAACCGGAACGGAAATTCCGCCGACCAAGCAAACCCCGGCGGGAGTCTCAGCCGAAACTAGCTCGGAGCAGCGGACCCCCGCCTCAGCATCGGCTCAATGATCGAATATCTATAAGCAATAACGTGATTAATAATAATCTTAATTGGCTAACGGCTCTCAACCGCGAGGTCATTGCCTGCACGCGTTGCCCACGGCTGGTCGCCTATCGCGAACTGATCGCCCGCGAGAAGCGTCGCGCGTACCGCGACTGTGAATACTGGGGCAAGCCTGTGCCCGGGTTCGGCGATCCCGCGGCGCGCGTCCTCATTATGGGTCTGGCTCCTGGCGCCCACGGCTCCAACCGCACTGGACGCCCGTTTACAGGCGATGCCTCCGGCAAGTTCATGTTCCCTGTGCTGTATGAAACGGGATTCGCCAGCCAGCCCAATGCCACCGACCGCAACGATGGTCTCACTCTGAAAGATTTGTACATCACAGCCGCCGTGCGCTGCGCCCCGCCTGACAACAAGCCGCTTCCCCAGGAACTGTTGAACTGCTCGCAATTTCTTGATCGCGAACTCGCAGGATTAGAGAAAGTAAAGGTTGTGGTCGCGCTAGGTAAGATTGGCTTCGACGCTTATCTGAACTACGTGAAACGGCGCGGGCTGTTCGCCAGCGAGCGTTCGATCTTTAGGAATTATCCTTTTAAACACGGCGCTAGTTACCGGTTACCCGATGGTAAGGTGTTACTGGCTTCTTACCATCCATCGAACCAGAACACGCAGACTGGAAAGCTCACGCGCGAAATGTTTGTGAAGATATTTAAAGAGGCGGCAAGACTTGCCGATGAGTAACGTGAGGCGCCGCCAGGGCTGGGTCGTTGTACCTCACCCCATCGCAACGGGGTCATGATCGAGAAACTCGGGTCACGATCTGGGGCGGCGCCGTTCGGTTGAGATGGGCTGACAAAGTCGAGAAATGTTCCAACCGGAACATACTGGAGGTATGTTGCAGCCGGAGCATTTTGTACAGGCAATCGCGTAAGGATCGAGATGTATGTATAATTCTTGTAAATGAAACCATCCAAAGCGGTTAAGAAGGCCAGACGGGCGAGGGCCCAAGAGAGCCCTAAAACCAAGAAGAACTCCAAAACGATCGGTTTGCAGGCGGTAGCGGAGGATGCCAAGGCGAAGCGGCGCTATGCTTTGCTTCGGAATGTGGGGGTCTTATACCGACCGATCAAGAAACCAGTCACTCTACGGCTGGACGCCGACGTGATTGCCTGGTTTAAGACATCTGGTCGCGGCTACCAGACGCGCATCAATCGTGCGCTGCGGAAGATGATGGAAGGAGAGATGAAGGAAGAGAAGAAACCGGGGGAGTAAACCTGGAAGCTTGATTGCGGCTAAACGGCGCGGGCGAGTCGCCGCGCCCGAAACTCGCCCGCGGAAATTAGTTGCGAGGAGAGCGGCATGCTCCGGTCGGAATGACAGGCCGTTATTACGGCAACAGTGCAGGCTACTCTAGAAGCCCACCATGACCGGTTCCGGCTCCAAGTGGACGCCCCAGATTTCTTCCACGCGATGCTGGATCTCTTGTTTTAAGGCGAGGACATCGGCGGCGGCGGCCCCACCGCGATTGACGATTGCGAGCGCGTGCCTTGTGGAAATGCCAACGCGGCCAAAGCCGAATCCTTTGGCGAATCCGGAGCGCTCGACCAGCCACGCCGCAGAAACTTTCTTGCGGGTCTCGAGTGCGGGATAGCTGGGCACGGTTAGTCCTCGTGTGGCGGCGCGCTGCTTCAAGTCTTCGTGCTGTTCTGCCGAAAGCACAGGGTTCTTGAAGAAAGAGCCTGCGCTCTTGCTATCCGGATCACCCGAGGTGATGAGCATGCCTTTTAGGGCGCGAATGTGGCGCACGGCCTCACGGGTTTCAGCTAGATCGGGAGGAGTTTCGCGTCCCTCGAAATGCCTTTTTAGGTCTGCATAGGTGATGCGCGGGCTGCCTCCGGGCGTGAGCGCGTAGGTGACGCGGAGAACGACGAAGCGTCCGCGCTCGGTCGTGTTGAAGATGCTGGCGCGATAGCTGAACTCACAGGCTTCAGGGCAAAGTTCTCGCACCTGATTATCTCTGACGTCGAAGACCTGCACTGAGGCAATGGTCTCGGCGACTTCCTGACCGTAGGCGCCGACGTTCTGAACGGGCGTGCCGCCGACGCTGCCCGGAATGCCGCTCAGGCACTCGACCCCAGCACAGCGTGCGATGACCGTGTGAGAGACGAACTTATCCCAGGATTCGCCGGAGCCTGCGTCGAAAAGGATCTTGCCGTTTTCATCGTGCCCGCTCTGTTGGTCGATTCCTTGAATCGAGATTTTCAGCACCAGGCCCGGCCAACCGGCGTCGGCGACTACCAGGTTGCTGCCTCCGCCCAAGACGAACAGAGGCAAATCGCGCGAGCGCGCGAATGCAATCGCCTCCTGCACTTCACTGGTGGTTCTGGCGTCGACGAAATACTTCGCCGGACCTCCAATTTTGATGGTGGTGAGGGGCGCGAGCGGAATGTTTTCAAGCACGAGCACGAATCATTTTCAAATATACACACGGCTGGAGGTGGACGCAGCGGCGCGCGGGTTACGGGAGTACAGGAGACCAAGTTCTCCGGCGAATAGCACCGTCGCAGGGGCCCGTTGTCAAGTTTGGATTTCGATACAACTTCTACTTTTGCAGAATAACGATGTCGGGTACTTCGGCGAGCGTTGTGATTTGCGCGTCAGGTGTTTCGGGAATTCGCTCGGGCGCCTGGTTGAAGCGATTGCACCACAAGGTGTGAAAGCCGAACGCCTTGGCGGAGTACGCGTCCCAGCCATTGGAAGATACAAAGCAGACTGCGGGCGGGGCAACTCTGAGCCGCTTACAGGCCAGACCGTAGACCGAAGGGTGCGGCTTGTAGACCTTCACCTCCTCCACAGACAAAATCTCATCAAACAATTCGCCGATGCCTGCGCTGGCTGCTGCCGCAGCGAGCATTGCTGGCGTTCCATTGGAGAGGATCGCGAGCTTCATCCCGGCTGCTTTCAGTCGCTTCAATGTGTCGGGGACTTCCGGATAAGCGTCCAGTGTCAGGTACAGATTCATGAGGCGTGCGCGCAGAGGCGGGTCGTCGAGATGCAGCGTCGAGAGGGCGAAGTCGAGAGCATCGCCCGTGACCTGCCAGAAATCTGCGTGGTGACCGGAGAGGCCGCGCAGCCAGGTGTATTGCAGTTGCTTCGAGCGCCATAACTCGGCGAGTGGCTGCCACTTCTCTCCCAAAGAATTCTGAGCCGCGCGTGCAGCACTGTTGACGTCGAACAGCGTGCCGTAGGCGTCGAACACGCAGGCCTCAATGCCGCGAAGTTTTAATGTCATGATCATTTCTTCTTCCAATATGGGCGCCTAAGCCACGGCAAGATATACGTAGCGAAGAATGAACAGAACGGTGAGAATCCACACCAGGGTGTTGATCTCGCGAAATCTTCCGGCCGCGAGCTTCACGACCGTGTAGGAAATCAGACCGAGGCTGAGTCCGGTGGCGATGCTGAATGTGAGTGGTGTGGCGAGAATGGTGATGAAGGCTGGGACGGCTTCCGTGAAGTCCCGCCACTGGATTTGCGCGATCGATTCCGACATCAGCACACCGACAAGAATCAGAGCTGGAGCTGTGGCATAACCGGGAATCGCCGTGGCCAGAGGTGAGCAAAACGCCGCCAGCACGAACAGCGCGGCGACCGCGATATTGCTTAGACCGGTACGCGCGCCCGCTGCGACTCCGGCGGCACTTTCAATGTAGCTGGTGACCGTGGATGTGCCCGTTAATGCGCCGAACACCGTGCCCACCGCGTCGGCCAGCAGCACGCGGCCTACGCGCGGAATCTTGCCGTCTTTGATGAAACCCCCTTGCTCGCAGACTCCCACGAGTGTGCCCACGTTGTCGAACAGATCCACAAAGAGGAAGGCAAATGCTATTTCCAACAGGCCGAGATGCGTGAGGCCGCGAAAATCCAGTTGCAGGAATGTGGACGACGGATGCGGCATGGAGAAAATTGCGGCCGGCCAGTTCGTGATGCCGCGAAGGATTCCGAGAAGAGCGGTGCCGAAGATGCCGAGCAAGATTGCACCATGGAACTTTCGCGACATCAAGATCAACGTGAGAGCAAGGCCGAAACAGGCGGTCTGTACTTCTTTGTCGGAGAAACTGCCGAGGCCTACAAATGTGGCGGGGTTGGCCACGACCAGCTTGGCGTTGCGCAGACCGACGAACGCGATGAACATTCCGATGCCGGCTGCGGTGGAATGTTTCAGGCAATCGGGCATGCCGTTCACAATCTGCTCGCGAACCTTCGTCACCGTGAGAACTAAGAAGAGCATGCCCGAGCAGAAGACGACCGCGAGCGCCGTTCGCCACGGAACGTGCATCGCCATGCAAACCGAATATGTGAAGTAGGCGTTCAGTGACATTCCCGGCGCGAGAGCGATGGGATAGTTGGCGTAGAGTCCCATCACGAGCGTGGCGACCGCGGCTGAAATGCAGGTCGCGAAGACGACGCCTTCGGGCGGCATTCCCGCCTGGGCGAGAATCTGCGGATTCACCACAACGATGTAGGCCATGGTGACGAATGTGGTGAGGCCGCCGAGCATCTCTTGTTTCACAGAGGTGTGGTTCTCGGCGAGCTTGAAGTAGCGGGCGATCAAATCGTTTCTCAGTAGACTATTTTGTTGGGCTTCGCTTCCCATGCTCGAAAGGCTGCCAGCGATTCCTCGCGCATCAGCTGAACCATTGGGATCGTGCGGTCGGCGAGCGGCTGTGCGATCTCGCGGTAGATCATGGAATCGTCGAAGCCGATGCGGGATGCGTCTGCCGCGGCGCCTGCAAAATAAATGCGAGCGAGCCGAGCCCAATAGATTGCGCCCAGACACATGGGGCACGGTTCGCAGGAAGTGTAAATTTCGCAGCCCTGCAGGTCGAAGGCGCCGAGTTGGTCGCAGGCTGCGCGAATGGCTAATATTTCGGCGTGCGCCGTCGGATCGTTTGTTGCGGTAACCTGGTTCGCGGCTTCGGCAATCGCGTTGCCGTCTTTCACAATCACCGCGCCGAATGGGCCGCCGCGTCCGGAGTGGACATTTTCAATCGAGAGCTGAATGGCGCGCGCCATGAAAGGATTGTCCATGTGATTGCCTTGTTATCGCCTGATCGGCGACATTTTGCCCAGGCCTGCAATCCGCGAACCCGCGAGCACGTTCTTCGTCGACATGGACCGTTGCGCAGCCGCTTCGCTGAAAAGGGAGTATAAGCTGGGAGCCGGGAGTTCGTAAAATATTCTTTTGAGCTTAGCGCATTGAATTTTCGGCGGAGGTTACGTTTGCAGTTGCAAGCTTTTTTATCGCGTCGGTTGGTGACTCCGGAAGGAGTTCGCCCGGCGGCGATTCTTGTAGAAGGAGAGAAGATTCAGGCTGTTGTTTCTCCGGATCAAATTCCGAAAACTTTCGAGACGTTCGATTTTGGCGATGCGGCGATTCTCCCCGGGCTGGTGGATTCGCATGTGCATATCAACGATCCCGGACGCGCGGAATGGGAGGGTTTCGATACAGCGACACGCGCCGCCGCGGCCGGGGGCTACACGCTCCTGGTGGATATGCCTCTGAACTGCCTGCCGGCGACGACCACGGTTGCCGCTCTCGATGCGAAGCGTGCAGTTGCCCAGGGGCGATGCCGCGTAGACTGGGCCGCGTGGGGTGGGGTCGTGCAAGACAATCAGGGCGAGATCGAAGCACTTGCTGCCGCGGGCGTGCCGGGGTTCAAATGCTTTCTGATTCATCCCGGCATTGATGGCTTTACGATGGTGACAGAGCAGCAACTTCGAGCGGCGTTGCCTGGTGTCGCGCGAACTGGCCTACCGTTGCTGGTGCACGCAGAACTGCCCGGACCGATCGACGCTGCCACAGAAAAGTTGAATGATGCCGATTGGCGACGCTATTCGACCTATCTGCAATCGCGTCCGGAGGAAGCAGAACTGGCGGCGATTCGACTGCTCTTATCCTTGTGCCGCGAGTACAAATTTCGATTGCACATAGTTCATCTCTCGGCGAGCGCAGGGCTGCAGGAGTTGAAAACCGCACGATCCCAAGGGCTTGCAGTAAGCGTAGAGATTTGTCCGCACTATCTGCATCTCACCTCCGAGACAGTTAAAGATGGAGCGACAGTGTGCAAGTGCGCGCCGCCAATCCGCAGCCGCGACAATTGCGAACGGCTGTGGCAAGGGCTGCGGGATGGAGTAATCGATATGGTGGTCACCGATCATTCTCCCTGCCCGCCGGGAATGAAGAAGCTCGACGAAGGCAACTTCAGAACCGCCTGGGGCGGTCTATCGAGTCTTTCGGTTGCACTGTCACTGATGTGGACAGAGGCCAGCAATCGAGGATTCACGCTGCTCGACATTGCGCGCTGGATGGCCGCAGCGCCCGCGCGGCTAGCAGGTTGCGAGACGCAGAAAGGACGCATCGCACCGGGGTTCGACGCCGACTTCGTGGTGTTCGATCCCGAGGGCGACTTCGTGGTGACTGAAGAACGATTGCACTATCGTCATCCTATTTCTCCATATATGGGAGAGACGCTTCGTGGAGTCGTGAAGGCCACTTATCTGAGAGGAAAGCCTGTGTTCCTGGAAGGCGAGTTTCCGGGAAAGCCTGCTGGGCGGGAGTTTCGGGCCATGCATGCGATAAGCGCAAAGTAGTCGAGCTTGTCGTATACACTATCGCATCGTCGCGCTTCGACGGATCACGCCTCGAAACGAAGTTGAATCATGAACCATGAACGCATCGTCGGCACTGCGGTTCCGCGCAAAGAGGGACGCGAGAAGGTAACCGGAAAAGCTGTGTATGTCGACGACATGGTTTTGCCGGGAATGCTTTACGGCGCGACGGTTCGCAGCCAGATTCCCCGCGGCAGAATCAAGAAAATTACGTTCGAAACCAGCGTGGCCTGGAGCGAGTTTGTGATTGTATCCGCGAAAGACATCCCTGGAAAAAACTGCATCGCTCTCATCGGAGACGATCAACCATGCCTGGCGAGCGATTCGATTAACCATCCCGAAGAGCCTGTGCTGTTGTTAGCCCACCCGGATCGCCACGCGCTGCGGAAAGCGGTTGATGCGGTTTCGATCGAATACAATCCCCTCCCCGCGATATTTACGATGGAAGAAAGTGAGCGCGGCTCTGAGATTGTTTGGGGCACGGACAATGTTTTCAAAACCTACCTTATTCAAAAAGGCAATGTGGATGATGTCTGGTCGAGGGCCGACTACATTATCGAGGGCGAATATTCGACTGGAGCGCAAGAGCAGCTTTACATAGAGAATAACGGGATGGTTGCCGCTTACGACGCGAAGCAAGGCATCACGGTGTGGGGCTCTTTGCAATGCCCATACTACGTGCACAAGGCTTTGATGGCCTTATGCGACCTGCCGGCTGAAAAAGTTCGCGTGGTGCAGATGGAGACCGGAGGCGCGTTTGGCGGGAAGGAAGATTATCCATCGATGATCGCGGGGCACGCTGCACTGCTCGCGATGAAGTCTGGGAAGCCCGTGAAAATCGTGTACGACCGCGCGGAGGATATGGCCGCTACGACGAAACGGCATCCTTCGCGCACGCGCCATCGTACTGCCTTAAGCAGGGATGGCAAGATTCTCGGCGGAGAAATCGAGTTCACGATTGATGGAGGAGCGTACGCTACGTTGTCTTCGGTAGTTCTTTCTCGCGGCGCCATTCATGCCGGCGGCCCGTATTATTGGCCTAGTGTGCGAATCCGCGCGAAGGCGGTCGCCACGAACGCGCCGCCACACGGGGCGTTTCGCGGTTTCGGCGGGCCCCAGAGTATTTTTGCGATGGAGCGGCACATGGATCGAATCGCGCAAGTCGTCGGGCTTTCGCCGGTCGAGATCCGGCGCAGGAATTTTCTGCAGCCCGGACAGACGACCACCACGGAACAGGTTGTACGCGAACTGATCGATCTTGGAAAACTACTTGATCGCGCCATCAGCGTTTCGGAGTATCAAACGAAGAAACAGGAGTTCGCGATCGAGAATGGAACCGGGGCGACGAAGAAGGGGATTGGCATCGCAGCGTTTCTTCACGGTGCGGGATTTACGGGCTCGGGCGAGCGCTACCTGAGTTCCGTGGTTGGCGTGGAAGGATGTGCCGATGGCGGCGTTCGCATACTGGTATCGAGCACGGAGTTTGGTCAGGGAACAAAAACGGTCCTGTGTCAAATTGCAGCGGAGGCGTTGGGGCTGCGCTATGAAGACGTCACAATTGCGCAGCCGGATACGACGGAGGTGCCGAACAGCGGTCCCACAGTTGCATCGCGCACGGTGATGGTGGTGGGAAAACTGGTGGAATCCGCGGCGCGAGGGATCCATCAGACTTTGAAGTTGAGCGGCATGCTCGGCGATTCGTATTCGGCAGAGGAATTCCGCGCCGCATGCCAGGCCTACGTTGCGGGGCATGGCCAACTACGTTCGTGGGCGCAATACGATCCGCCTCCCGATGTCTTTTGGGACGATGAAAAATATCGAGGCGAGGCTTACGCTGCGTATTCATGGGCGGTTTACATTGCCGAAGTCTCGGTTGACCTGACGACGTATAGCGTCTCAGTGAACGACTTCGTTGCGTTGCAGGAAGTTGGCAGAGTGCTTCACCCGGTTCTTGCCATCGGGCAAATTGTGGGCGGAGTCGCGCAAGGCATTGGGTTCGCATTGTTCGAGAAAGTAATTTGGCAGCAGGGACGCATGCAAAACAATCAGATGACAAACTACATCATGCCGACTTCCAGCGACCTGCCGCCGATTCGAGTGTTCTTCGAAGAGTTGGGGAATGTCCACGGCGCCTTTGGCGCTAAGGGAATCGGGGAGCTTCCGATGGATGGGCCGGCGCCGGCAATTGTGAATGCGATTGAAGACGCGTTAGGAGTGCGCTTCGATTCGATTCCGCTGATGCCGGAAGATATTTACGACGCGATCACAGCGCGGTCTCTTCGGGGCGAAGACGAAGTTGCGAGTGTAATTCGATGAGCAGTTCCGGGGAAGATCGCAGCAAGTCGGAGATCTCATTCACTGTGAATGGCGAGCAAAAGACTGTGCTTGCCTTCCCTATGGAACGGTTGTTGGATGTGCTGCGGCTACAACTCGGATTGACCGGCGCCAAGGAAGGATGTGGGGAGGGTGAATGCGGTTCTTGCTCGCTATTGATGGACGGAACGCTGGTGAATAGCTGCCTGGTTCCGGCGCTGCAGGCGCAAGGAGCGAGCATCGTCACGATTGAAGGGCTGGATGCAAGTGCAGGATCGCAGAGGCTGCAGGAGGCTTTTCTGGAATGCGGCGGTGCGCAGTGCGGCATTTGCACTCCAGGGATGATTCTGGCCGCGTCGCATCTTTTGAACAAGAATCCAAGGCCCACGCTCGAAGAGATAAAAGAAGGACTCTCCGGCAATTTGTGCCGCTGCACCGGCTACCTGCAAATCTTCGAAGCCATTGCGACAGCGGCGGGTCGCGAGACGGCGGCATCGTCATGAGGCCTGAATGAGGTCCGATCCGAAGGATTACGAACTGGTTGCTCCGGGCAGCTTGCAGGCCGCTGTCGGGCTGCTGGCGCGAAGTCCGGGCGAATGGCTCCCGATCGCCGGGGGCACCGACGTCATGGTGCAGTATGCGGCCGGGAAGTTGCCATCTCGCAAGCTGGTTAGCATATGGAATCTTGCTGAGTTGCGGAGCATTGAAGTTCTGGCAAATGAAATTCGCTTGGGCGCTGGATGTACTTATACAAATATTCGTGAACATGGGGTCATTGGGCGTGAATTTCCCATGCTGTCAAGCGCGGCTCGCTGGACCGGCGGAATTGCAAATCAGAATCGCGGCACACTCGGGGGCAACATCGTGAATGCATCGCCTGCCGCGGATTCACTTCCCGCGCTGCTGGCCTATGATGCGGAGTTGATTCTGATCTCAGTTCGGGGTGAGCGCCGGCTTCCTTACGCTGGGTTCCACGCCGGTTACAAAAAGACCAAGCTTGCGCCTGACGAATTGATTCGAGCTGTGTGCCTCCCGAGGCGGTTCTCAGGATATGTTTGTCACGCGCGAAAAGTTGGGAGCCGCAATGCTCAGGCAATTTCGAAAGTGTGCATGGCGGCACTGGGACGGGTGGCGGGCCAAACGGTCGAAGACGTTCACATTGCCGTGGGAAGCGTGGCGCCGGTTCCGCTGCGCCTAAGCGAGACGGAGTTGATGCTGCGAGGGAAGGTTATCAACGAATCGCTGGTTTCGGCGGCAAAGAAGATGGCTGTGGCAGAAATTCGGCCCATCGATGACATTCGATCGACGGCAAAATATCGGGCAGCAGTGACGGGCAATCTTGTCGCCGAATTTCTGAACCTGCTCAGCGCGGACGGAAAGGCATGAATGAAATTCTGGCACGCTGGAACGATGCTTCCTTCGAGGCGGCCGCGGCGCAGATTTTGCCGTGTTGCGGCTCAAAGGCGTGGGCTCGCGAGATGACAGTTCGAAGACCGTTCCAAGACGAAGCTGCTCTAATGGCTGCCTCCGACGATGCGTGGTACAAGCTGAACGAATCTGATTGGATAGAAGCCTTCCAGAGCCATCCGCGGATTGGCGAGTCGACCGCGCTCAATTCTTCACCCAATTCCGCGACTCATGGGACTTCGTCTTTGGCTTGGGCGAAGCAAGAACAAAAAGAGGTCGCGGAAGCTGGCGATGCGGTTAAGATCGCATTGGCGAAGGGGAATCACGAGTACGAACGGAAGTTCGGGCGTATCTTCATCGTGTGTGCTACGGGAAGATCGGCGACGGAGTTGCTGGAAACCCTTAGACAAAGGCTGCAGAATGATGCTGGAACTGAGTTCCAAGAAGCGGCCGAACAGCAGCGGCAGATTACACAGATTCGCTTGAGAAAATGGCTTCAGGGATGAAACGCATTTCAACCCACATTCTCGATCTAGCTCTCGGTAAGCCCGCAAGCGATGTGCCTGTGCGATTAGAGAAGCAAGAACCTTCCGGTTGGCGCGTGGTGGCGTCGGACCGGACGGACCATGATGGCCGATGCTCCCAATTGCTGCCCGAGGGAGAAGATTTGTCTGCGGGGCACTGCCGTTTGTCTTTCGACATCGCGAGTTACTACGACACACAGAAGATTCAAGCGCTTTACCCCGTCGTCGAAGTTACGTTTCGCGTAAGGGACGGCGAGACTCAACTGCATATTCCGTTGTTGCTCAGCCCGAACGGCTACACGACTTACCGTGGAAGCTGAGTGCAAGATCGTTCGCCAAGGAGCTAACGAGTTGACTTCTTCAATCCGTGAATGGCTCAACCTGAGCGTGCGCTGGTTCCACGTTTTCGCGGCGATCATGTGGGTTGGCCAGACCTATTACTTCACATGGTTGGACGGCCAATTCGGAAGACTGGAGAAGGCAACCGGAGCGGGCGGACAGCCGCCGCAGGTGTGGATGGTGCACAGCGGTGGTTTCTATGCGGTCGCAAAACAAAAGTCGTTGGGCGTGTTACCCGAGCAGGTCCGCTGGTTCCGTTGGGAAGCGTTGATGACGTGGCTGAGCGGCATGGTTCTTCTCTTCCTTGTTTATTATTCCAGTGCCGGCCTCATTGACACGGACGTGGCTAATATCTCCCAGGCAGCCGGCATTGCAATCGGACTCGCCCTGTTGGTGGGTGGTTGGCTCATCTACGATCTGGCGGCAAGGTCGCCTCTGGGCAAGTCGGAAGCGGCATTTGCGGGATTTTCTCTGGTCATGATCGCGGCAATTTCCTATGGATTGATGCATGTGTTCAGCGGACGCGCAGCTTACATCCACGTGGGGGCAATGTTGGGAACCATCATGACGGCCAACGTGTGGTTCCGCATTCTTCCATCCCAGCGCAAGATGATTGCTACGGCTGCGGCGGGCACACAGTTCGATGCGTCGCTCGGAGCGCAGGCCAAGCTACGTTCCAAACACAATACTTTTATTGCGGTTCCTGTTGTCTTTATCATGATTAGCAATCACTTTCCCGTGGCAACTTACGGAAACGCGTATGGCTGGGAAATTCTGGTTGCCTTGGTTGTCATCGGATGGGTGGCGGCGAAACTCATCCGCGAGGCCTGAGTGCATAAATCCCGACTGTGCAAAAGATGACGACCACAGAAATGCGCGAGCGCGCGGAAGAAGTGAATGCTCGATGCCGAAGGCTGGCGACGTTTTCCGAAGATCAGATCGGCACGCGGCGAACGTTTCTTTCTTCGCCAATGCGCGACTGCCACCGCGAAATCGCGTGCTGGCTGGAACCTCTCGGTCTTCCGGTTCGCCTAGATGCCGCCGGGAATTTGCGCGCATCGTATCCAGCCGCTCAATCCGCGGCTCCGAAGCTGCTCTTCGGCTCTCATCTGGATACCGTTCCAAATGCGGGAGCATACGATGGCGTTCTCGGAGTGATGCTTGCGATTAGCTTGCTGGAAGCTCTACACGGGCGGCGTCTTCCCTTTGGAATCGAGGTCGTTGGCTTTTCTGAAGAAGAAGGAGTTCGCTTCGGAGTTCCGTTTATCGGCAGCCGGGCTCTTGTGGGGCGGCTCGATGCCGAACTGCTAAAGGTTCAGGACAGCCGAGGGCTTTCTGTGAAAAAGGTAATTGAAGACTTCGGCTTAAATCCGGCGGAGATTTCTCAAGCGAGCTTGAACAGTGAATACTTTGGATACATAGAGTTTCACATCGAGCAGGGACCGGTTCTGGAAGAACTTAGATTGCCGCTCGCCTCTGTCGACTCGATCGCCGGGCAGAGCCGGCTGGAGTTCACATTTCATGGCCGCAGCAATCACGCCGGTACAACTCCGATGCATCTTCGACGTGATGCTCTTGCAGCGGCGGCGGAGTGGATTACCGCAGTCGAGAACTGCGCCCGCAGCGTGCCCGGTCTTGTCGCCACGGTAGGGAAGATCGAAGCAAAGCCAGGAGCGACCAACGTGATTGCCGGGGAGACGCGAGCGACGCTCGACGTTCGCCACGGTTCGGACGAGATTCGAACTCGGGCGGCGAAGGATCTCGTCGAGCGAGCACAGGATATCGCCGAAAGGCGCGGACTCACAGCGCGGTGGAAAACATTGCTGGAGCAACCCGCGGTTGCGATGGATACTTTTCTGGTTTCTGAAATCGAGTGCGCGATCGCGAAGACAGGATCGACGCCCCACCGTATGGTGAGCGGCGCCGGTCACGATGCTATGATCCTGGCCGAGAAGGTTCCCGCTGCCATGATTTTTCTGCGAACTCCCGGCGGTATCAGCCACGATCCTGCGGAATCGGTTGCAGTTGAGGATGTAGAGAAGGCGATCGAATGCGGCTTGCATTTGCTGGATCAGCTTGCCGCGTCGCGCATAGTTCGAGAGAGGATGTGACGTGCATAATCTTGGCCAGACGCGCAGCTCCCATCAGCGCAATCATCTCCTCTTGACTGCGGACACTTTTGTGCGCACCACTCTGCCTGGGATGAAAGCATGCGCGGCGATTGTGCACATTGGTCCGGCGATGGGTGCACAGTTCACCGAATATACAGCCGAGTTCGAGGCGGGTGGCGAGCTTGGCAGCACGGTGGCGCAACGTTTCGTGTTTGTAATGGAGGGCCGCGCGAGTGTGGAAGTGAACGGCAAAGTGAGCGACCTCAGTCCCCGCGGCTATGCTTATTTTCCGCAAGACTTTCCTCATCGAGTGGTGGGCACGAGCAAGACACGCATAGCTGTGATTGAAAAGCCGTATCATGCGCTCGATTCCGTCGAGCCGCCAAAGTTTATTGTGTCGAGTGAAGATGCAATCACGTCGCATCCACTCGACGATGATCCTGGCTTGCAAGTGAAATGTTTACTCCCCGATGAAATGAACTTCGACTTCGCCGTGAACACGATGGTGTATCAACCCGGAGCAGCACTGAGCATGGTCGAGATGCACGTGATGGAGCACGGCCTCATCATGCTCGAAGGCGGCGGCATCTACCGGCTCGGCGATTCGTGGTATCCAGTGACGGCGGGCGACTTCATCTGGATGGGACCGTGGTGCCCGCAGTGGTTTGGAGCGATCGGCAAGGTGCCCGCAAAATATCTTATCTACAAAGATTTTCATCGCCATCCCTGGGCGAGTCAGCAACCATGAATCTTGAGATCGATCGCAACCGCCTGCTTGCTGAAATCGAAGCGCTCGCTTCATTTTCTGACGCAGAGGCTCCCGCGGTAACGCGAATTGTTTTCACGCCAACGGATTTGAAGGCTCGCGCCTGGATGAAGGCTCGTTGCGAGGAAGCCGGTCTTACGGTGCGCTATGACGCGATCGGAAATACGTTCGCTCGCTGGAATGGATCGGCCCCGTCGGCGGCAGTAGTCGGCACGGGCTCGCACATCGACGCTATTCCGAACGCAGGCAAGTACGACGGAGTCGTCGGCGTATTGGGAGGCCTCCAGGCTATACGTGCGCTGCAGCGGTGCGGATTTCATCCGAAGCATTCGATTGAGCTGCTTGTGTTCACAGCTGAAGAACCAACGCGCTTCGGAATCGGTTGTCTCGGCAGCAGGCTATTGTCTGGCACTCTTTCGCCGGATGCCGCGAAAAAGCTGACGGACAAAGATGGTGCCGCAGTGGAGCAGGTTCGCCGCATGGTCGGGTTCGCAGGCGAAATCGAAGACGTGAAATTGCCGGCTGGCTACTACAAAGCGTTCGCGGAGTTGCATATCGAACAAGGTCCGCTGTTAGAACGCGAGCATGTCCCGCTCGGCATTGTCGCGAAGATCGCGGCGCCTGCGAGTCTGCGCGTTGTGATCGAGGGCTCGGGAGGACATGCCGGTGGAGTCTTGATGCCCGATCGCCACGACGCTCTGTGCGCCGCGGCCGAACTGATTCTGGCGATTGAGAACGCAGCCCGCACGAGCGGCGCGGTCGACACGGTTGCAACGGTCGGAATCTGCGAGGTATTTCCCGGCGCGGTCAACAGTATTCCCAGCCAAGTTCGTCTTAGCGTAGACATTCGCGATACCGATCTTGCGCGGCGCGATGCGGTGATGCAAGCGTTGGAAACGGAGGGGCGCGCGATTGCGGAAAGGCGCCAGGTTTCGATTCGCACTGAATTATTGAATGCAGACGCTCCCGGAGATTGCTCGCCGCTCGTGATCGACGCACTCTCACAATCCTGCAGGAAGCACAGGTTTACATTTCTCTCCATGGTGAGCCGCGCTTATCATGATTCGCTATTTATGGGACGCATCGCTCCCGTCGCCATGTTGTTTATCCCCTGCCGGAATGGATACAGTCATCGTCCGGATGAGTACGCATCTCCCGAAGATATCGTGCGAGGCACGCTTGTGCTTGCGGAAACGTTGGCGGCACTGGCAGCCTGATTTGCCTGGAATTAATTCGAAGGGCTCGAGGACTTGCGAATTCTGGCGTAGCCCGGCTTAATGATCGAATAGATGAAATCGATGCGCTGCTTGTACGGCAAGAAAGCGCTCTTCATCGCATTGATGGTGATCTTTTCGAAATCGTCCATCGACAAGCCAAACGTGTCTGCGGCTGCTTCAAATTCCTGCGTCATGCTGGTATGGCTCATCAATCGATTGTCGGTGTTGAGCGTAACGCGGAATTTCTCTTGATAGAGAATCTTGAAGGGATGCTCCGCCAAACTTGGCGTGGCGCCGGTGTGGACATTGCTGAGCAGGCAAAGCTCCAGCGGGATTCTTTTGTCGAGCACGTACTGCGCAAGGTCGCCCAGCTTTACCGCCTTGCCATCTACCACGGCGATGTCGTCGATCAAGCGCGTGCCGTGCCCAATCCGGTGCGCCCCGCAATACTGGATCGCCTGCCAGATCGATTCCTTTCCATAACCTTCCCCAGCATGAATCGTGATGTTGAAATTCTCGCGTTGAATGTAATGAAAAGCGTCGACGTGTTTCTTGGCAGGATAGCCGCCTTCTTCTCCGGCAAGATCGAAGCCGACAACACCGCGCGCACGAAAATCCACGGCAAGCTCCGCCATCTCAAGCGACTCGTGCCGGTTGCGCATGGCGCAGATAATTAATCCGGAGGAAATCCCAAAATCCTTGCGGCCTCGTTCCAGGCCCCTCAAGACAGCCGAGACAATTTGTTGGTGGGTTAATTGTTTCTGGGTGTGAAAGACCGGAGCGAAGCGGGTTTCAAAATAAACCACACCGTCTTTGCTGAGATCCTCGGCCTGTTCATAAGCCACGCGCTCCAAGGCCTCCTCGGTCTGCATGACAGCGATCGTGTGTGCGAAGCCCTCAAGGTATTTAGCGAGACTTCCCTGGTTCGCGCCGCGGTGAAACCATTGCGCCAATGCCTGCGAATCTGCAGTGGGAAGCTCTGCATAACCCACTTCCTTTGCCAATTCGATCACGGTCTGAGGTCGCAGCACGCCATCCAAATGCTCGTGCAAAAGAACTTTGGGAAGGCTGCGCAAGAACTCTTTGTCAAGTTTCATGGAGTGTTCTTCCTCCGAGCAACGGCGGCCAGAGCGCCGCAAAAAGGCACTAGATAAATATACCGCTCTGCTGATCACATTCCATCGTGTTGTACAATCCCACCTCAACTTGAGGAAGGAAAACCGAATAATGCAAACCGCCCCAGCGCAGTCGCCGACGACGGATTATGGTTTGCGCCGCGGGATCCTTTCTCCCATGGAGACACTGGCGCAATCAGTCTCCACCATGGCTCCCACAACTTCGCCTGCCGCCACTATTCCGCTGGTTTGCGCTCTCGCCGGCAACGGCACGTGGCTTGCCTATGTGCTCGCGACCGTGGCTGTAGTTCTGGTCGCACTCTGCATCGGGCGCTATGCGCGCATTTCGGCGTCTCCCGGCTCGTTGTACACGTATGCTTCGCTGACCCTGCCGCCCTGGCTCGCCGCAACTGTTGCATGGAGTCTTTTGCTGGCGTATGTGGCGACAGGATCGAGCGTGATTGGCGGCTTCTACCACTACGCGAACCTTTTGCTGCGCGATGCCACGGGCCGTGGCTACTCCGCGGTTCTGCTGGCTTTGCTCGTCGCTGGCGTTTCGATGTGGATTGCTTATCGCGATGTGAAGATCTCCGCGCGCTTGATGCTGTGGATCGAAGCAGCTTCTGTCACGGTCATTGTGATCCTGGTGACTTTGTTGCTGGTGCGCCATGGCTGGCACTGGGATCAGGACGAACTTCATCTGCGTGGCATGACGGGCAGCGGGCTGCGGCTTGGATTGGTGCTGGCGCTGTTTAGTTTTGTTGGATTCGAAAGCTCGACTGCTTTGGGTTCGGAAGCGCGCGATCCCTTGCGAGCGATTCCACGCGCGGTGATCACGAGTGCGATTCTCTCGGGGGCCTTCTTCACCATATGTGCGTATGCGGAAGTGCTGGGGTTCCACGCCGCAGGGCAAGACCTGGGTACGAGCCAGGCTCCGATGCGTGTGCTGGCGCAAGTAGCCGGCAGCCGCGTGCTGGGATTGCTGATCGATATTGGAGCGCTGGTGAGTCTATTTGCCTGCACCCTCGGATGCATTACCGCCGCGGCGCGCGTGTTGCTGTTGATGGCGCACAATGGGCTTGCCCACGGCTCCCTGAGCGCGACTCATGCCCTGAATCAGACGCCCAGTCGCGCCGTCATGCTCACCGGCATTGCGGCCGTGCTTCCCGCGGCTGTGCTCGCGGCCCGCGGAGCGAGTGGACTGGATGTCTACGGTTGGCTGGGATCGCTTGCGACCTACGGCTTCATCGTCGCCTATGCGTTAGTTTGCGTCGCCCTGCCCAGGTACTTGCGCACCCATGGCGTTTACCGTCCGGCGGCGCAGATCATTCCCTGGTTGGCCGGTATTGCGATGCTGCTGGCGCTCGTGGGCAACTTTTATCCGGTGCCGGAAGGTCCTTACGGAAAGCTGCCTTACATTTATCTCGCTTACCTGACCGCGGGGTTAGCGTGGTTCTGGTTTCGTGGCCGACAAAAAGCGCAGGAAAGTTAGCGCCCTTGCAATCTTGACCGCGGAACATTACCCCCGACAAAAAGTCGCTCCGATAAAAATATCTAATATGTGGCAAAGAAATTTTTACTGGATATAATCCTTTCGTTCCGCAGCCGACTCGCGTAGATTCTTGTGTCAATCATATGGGCTTGCGGATGCACAGGGTAAACCAGCTCTGCGCCAACATCGGTGAACAACAGATTGGCCTTTCGATCGCCGGCATGCGGTAGCGCACGAGTTTGCTTACAGACTTGCAAGAGGTCATCCATGTTTAATACGAAAATGTTTAATAAAAGTACGTTCAACGGAAAAACACTTAACAAGAAATCCGCTTTCGTCATCTTTCTCTTTGCTCTTCTTATCGCGCTGATTGTCTTCACACCGGATGCGCGCGCTCAACAAACGCTCGGCGGAGTCACGGGCACCGTCGCTGACAAAACCGGTAGCGTTCTGCCAAATACGGATGTGACCATTGTTGGTGATCAGACAAAACTCACGCGCACTCAGAAGACCAACGCAAATGGCAGCTATGACTTCGTGAACCTGCCCATCGGATCCTACACGCTTACCTTCACGCACGAGGGATTTGAAAGCGAAAAAGTTCCTTCCATCACGGTGCAGGCCGACCGCACTGCCACCGTCAACGCCACGTTGCCCGTCGGCAAAGTAGGCACGGTTGTTGAAGTAGACGCGACCCCTTTGATGAACGCGGTCGACACCACGAACGGTTACGTCCTGGAAAAAGAGCAGATCGATGCCGTGCCGCTGCCGACCGGCAGTTTCACGGGGCTGGCCATTCTTTCTCCAGGAGTAAATGCCGAACTGCCCGGCGGCACTGGCGCCAACAGTGGCCTGGGCAATCAGCCGATCTGGGCCAATGGCCAGCGCGATACCAGCAACAGCTTCCTGCTCAACGGCGTCGACGCCAGCAACCTGTTCAACGGCAAGAGCACGAGCCAAGTCGCATCTTCGCGCATCGTGAATAATACCGGTGTAGCCGGAGTTGCGAGCACGAACGCTGCCCCCGTCCAGGGCACGGCGTCTGTGTACCTCTCGGTCGGTCAGGCATTGCCAAGTCCGGCCCCGGAAACCATTCAAGAAGTTCGCGTGAATACGTCGATGTATGACGCGCAACAAGGCTCGACCAGCGGCGCGCACATTGACATGAGCACCGCGTCCGGAACCAACATCATTCACGGGACGGCTTACTGGCATCGTGGAACGGACTGGCTAAATGCGGCGCCATTCTTCAACAAGCAGGACCCAAATATTATTCTTGCCAACGACGCCGTGCCGCAGTTGCATCGCGAAACGCTGGGTGGCGCTGTCGGTGGTGCGTTGATCAAAGACAAGCTGTTCGGATATGTCAGCTACCAGCACCTGCACGATTCCGATCAGGAAATCGGCCTCTCGCGGCTGATGGTTCCCATCGATTTCAATCCCACGTACCTGTCGTCGCTGCCCTGCGGCTTCACTAACCGTCAGAGCCCTTCATTTGCTGGTTGTTTGAATCTCCTCGCGAACAATGACTTCGGTGCCGGGATCGCGAATCCCCTGACCACCGCGCCAAACCCGGTCGCACTCGCTCTCTTTTCGTATCAGTTTCCCAGCGGCCAGTACCTGATTCCGTATTCCAACGGCGTCACGCCGTCCCCGGATTTTCCGGAAGATGCGACCATTCCCGGCACTGCCTACTTTCTGGCGCACCAGGTGGTGGCGAATCTAGACTGGAACAAGAGTTCCAAGGACACGCTCTCGGCCAAATACTATTTCCAGCTCGATCCAACCCGGGCGCCTTACGCCTACTCCAACGTAGCCGGATTCACGCAGCATCTCGATGCCGGCAGTCAGGTCGCTTCGCTCACGAACACGCAAAACCTGCGACCGAATTTAAGCGTCGTCGAGGTTCTCGGCGCTCTTCGCGAGAAGGTCTATAGCACGATCGCGCAGCCGTTCAGCCCGCAGCAGCTGAACATCAATACTTTCGGTTCGCCCTATTTCCCGGGAATCAGCATCGTGAATATTCTTACGGGAGCTTCCCCCGTGCCCAACGACTTTCTCAATATCGGCCAGGGTGCGGCTTCTCAGGGAGCTTTTACCGGAGTATTTCAGAATCGCATTATGCCTTCCGCCAACGCCATCTGGATGAAAGGCAAGCACACCTTCACCTTCGGCGGCAGCTACTCCTACACACAGCTCAACACTCGCGATGAGAGAACGAATCAGGGCATTATTGCCTCCGCGGACTTTGGACAGTTCCTGCAAGGCTTCGTTACCACCAACGACGATTTCACAACTACTAAGTTCTTGCAGGGAAATGCCAATCGCTATTTTCGAGCCGGGCAATCGGGCGCTTACATTCAGGACAAATTCCGGTTTCGCTCGAATCTGAGCCTGACTGCCGGGCTGCGCTGGGATTGGGATGGCGGCCTCACCGAAAAATACGGCCGCATTTACAACTTCGATCCTTCGCTTTATTCCTATGACGACGCCACCGATACACTTACGTCGAACGGCATCATCATTGCTGGCAACAACAAGCTGTTTCCCACCAAAGGTGTCAGCAACACCACGCTCACCGGGCGGCAATGGGGATTTGCGCCGCGCCTGGGCGTAGCCTGGAGTCCGAAGAAATTCAACGACAAGCTTGTCGTCCGCGCTGGAACCGGGCTTTACTATGACCGCGGCGAACTGTTCACGTATCTCTCACCGGGATTTGCAGAGGGCGTGATCAACGGCGGACCGTTCGGCGTAAACCAGACTCCGCCTTACGTCAACGCGCAGTCTTGTGGCAACGATCCTCTCGCTGCGCCTTCCATCTCTTATTACGAGGGCTTCATTCCGACTTGTCCCTCCGGCATTGCCGGCGTTCCGAACTATTCGCTTTCGAGCCCCTGGGGTCCCACTCCCGGTCCCGTTCCTACCGGGAACCCGATGGACGTCAACAATTACCTGCCTTATACGACTGCGCCCGGAGTCGGTATACAGGCCGGAATCCTGGACGGGGAGCAGCTCTTTTCCTTCGCTACCTATAACCGCGCCAATAAGTTGCCATACACCATCAACAACACGCTTGATTTTCAATGGCAGCCGCGCAATGACCTTGCCATCGAGATCGGCTACGTTGGCAACCTGGGCCGGCATGGAGTGATCCCCATTCCTTTCAACCAACCTGGCGTCGCCTCGCCGACCAATATCCTGCATCCTAATTCTCAGAATCCGCAGTCCTATACTTACGGCTACACCGTGCAGACGCCGGGATGTACAACGTCGCCGTACGCCTGCGCCATCAATTTGCCGAACGGCCAACAGATGGTGGCGAACTACGAGGGCGGCAATGTCGACCTGCGCGTTCCTTACCTGGGATACTCGGCGGAATCGGAGAGCTACACAGCCGCCGGCGTTTCGGCTTACAACGCGTTGCAGACTCACGTTGAGAAACGCATGAGCCATGGATTGCAGGTCGGCTTCTCCTACACTTATTCGCACGCGCTGGATGAGCAAAGCGGCATGGGACTGTTCTTCAACGGAAACAATCCGCTGAACCTGCGCTCGGCGTATGGATCGTCTGACTTTGACCGCACTCACGTGTTCAACTTCAGCTACAACTATGAATTGCCGAAGTTCTTTGCCGCGTCGACTTTGAAAGGTAAAGCGGCGAACGGATGGAGCATACACGGGGACGCGATTTTGCAGAGCGGACAACCCTACAGCGTCATCGATTACACCGGTGCCGTGGGCAGCATCTTCTATAGCGTCTACGATGGCATTACTAATCCCATCGTGCCGCTGGCACCGGGTTGTACCGCCAAGAGTGCGCGCACCAGTTATTCCGGCGCCAATGCGTACTTTAACCCAAACGAGACGGCGCTCAATCCAAGCTGTTTCACTCTGCCGTTGCTTAATCCTGGTGATCTCGGAGGGGCAATTCCTGCGGGCGACAGTTTCGAAACCAACTTCACCACCGGCCAGCGCAACATCTTCCGGCAAACCTGGCAAAGACAGGCCAACATTTCACTGGTGAAGATGACGTCACTTACCGAGCGCGTCACCATGAAATACAGCTTTGACGTCTTCAACGTCACCAATACCGCCAGCTTTGACGTTCCCATCGACGACGTCTCGCAGAACCAGTACTACAACCAATTCCCAGTGGCCGGAACCACGCCGTTGCCCAGTCCATGCCCCACACAAACCAATTCCAGTTTCTACAACTGTCCGGCCTCGCTCGGTGCCGTCAACAAAATCATAGGCCTTCCGCGAGAGGTCCAGATGACACTTCAGTTCAACTTCTAATTCGCTACTTCATGGGGCGGCCTGCCGTGGGCCGTTTCTTCGTCTGTGACTGCACCGGTGGTCACTCTTCGCCGATGTCCTCGTTCCACACTTCGGGATTCTTGCGGATGTACTCGCCCAAGAGCGACGCGCACTCTTCGGAATCGAGATCAATGACTTTTACTCCGAGCGAGCGAAGCCAATCCATCCCGCCCTGAAAATTGCGGCTCTCGCCGACCACCACCGCGGCAAAGCCAAACTGGCGAATCAACCCGCTGCAGTACCAGCACGGAGCAAGCGTGGTCACCATGGTGAGCTTGCGATAGCTACGCTGGCGACCTGCATTACGGAACGCATCAGTCTCGCCATGCAGCGATGGATCCCCGTTCTGCACGCGGCGATTGTGACCCGAGCCGACGAGTTTCCCCGCAGCATCAAAGATCGCAGCTCCGATCGGGATGCCTCCTTCGGCCAGCCCTTTGCGGGCCTCCGCCAACGCCACCGCGAGCATTGCAGAATGATCAAGCTCAGACATGACTGAATTATATGAGCAACGAAGAGTAGCGAACGCCGCGTGGAGGATCGACGCGGCGTGCCTTTTGGAAAGAACAGACAATTTCGCCTACGGTTTTACAGCGAGGTTCAACGTTTCTGGTACGGGTGAAAAATATAATCCTTCGCCTTCACTGGCGTGTGACACGCGAAACCGCAGTCTGACGGGCTTTTGGCATCGGCCGAGAACTTGTCCGATACGGGATCGTAGTTGAACACCGCATATCCCCACCCTCCACTTTTCGCAAACCTCTTGCTGTCCTTCTCCATTACGAAAGCCTGGCTGAAGACGTCTGGGACCTCCACGACGAAGGGGGCCTCTGTGCTCTTCTTGTGCTTCCACTGCAGCTTCACGATCATGGAGCCGTCGGGGAAAGGCTGGCCGTTGACCGGAATGCCCGATTTGTACGCCTTGATCATCTTCGGATTAGCGACGATCACCTTGAGTATTTCGTCGGTTCGAGCGGAAGAGACGTCAGCCCAGTCTTCATATCCCCTGAAGTCGGAGAACGCGATTCCACTCGGAGATTTCAGCGAGTACTTCTCCTCGTTTTGTCCTTGCGCGAAAAGGACCGCGGCGCCGAGGACGGCGAGCACTGCAACCGCTGTAGCGACGACGGTAAGGCGGGCGAAGCGTTCCGCGCCGGAGTGTGCTTTTACCTTCTGTTCTTGTTGTGCTTGTGCCGCAGATTTCTTCACAAGTTCAGACACGGTGTGTTCTCCTTCACCAAAAATTTTGTAGGTCCGATTGACGTGCATTGCGAACGATTGCGATTAGGCCAGACATGAGGGGGTAAAACAATTGGACCTTGGTATCGACGATACTTTCGTATCGAGTGTGCGTTAGAGTCTTCTCGATTCGATTGATTTTAACGACCAGATGAAGAGGCGATAATAAAATACAAGCAATACCATCGTCCAATTGCGCGGACCATTCTAATCTGGCTCAATGGATTTCCGAGATAAACGGACGCGGAGGAAAATCCATGGCAACTATGAACGTGCCCAGCAAACTCACACCGATAAACTCAGCTGCGAAGTCCGCACAGATTTGCGTGACCCGGCGTTCGCCTGCCTATTGGCGTGTCACGATCGACAACCCGCCGATCAACGTCATGGGGCCGGAAATGGTCAAGCAGTTCCAAGAGGTCATCAACGCCCTCGAAGCCGATGAGCAAATCAAGGTTGTGGTCTTCGACAGCGCGGTCGACGACTACTTCCTGAATCACTCCGATTTCACGGCCAAAATTGAGGATCTGACGTTACTACCGGAGGGCCCCACGGGCTTGCCGCCTTGGCCGGACTTTCTCGTGCGTCTGACCCGCTTGCCAGTCGCTCCCATCGCCCTCATCCGCGGCCGTGCGACGGGTAACGGTAGCGAGATTACCCTGGCGTGCGACATGAGTTTTGCGAGTCGCGAAAAGGCCATCATTTCGCAATGGGAGGTGGGTGTGGGGATGGTCGCCGGCGGCGGCCCCATGGCCCGGCTTCCGCGACTCATCGGCCGAAACCGCGCCCTCGAAGTGCTCCTGAGTTCGGAAGATATTAGAGCGGACCAGGCTGAGGCCTATGGCTACATCAATCGCGCTTTGCCTGACGCTGATCTGGATGCGTTTGTAGAGGCGCTCGCGACCCGCATCGCCAGGTTTGACAAATGGGCGATCGCCCAGACCAAGCGGCTCGTCAATACCAGCCTGCCGCCGGATGTTGAACTCGGCGCCGGGTGGGATGCGTGCATCGCTTCACTCGGGCGACCAGCCGCCCAGGAAGGGATCAAGGCGCTCATCGCGCTCGGCTTCCACAAGCCTGGGGACGTCGAAAATCGGCTCGGATACTACCTGGGCCAAATCGTGCCACAGGCCGGCGCGCGCTAAACTCTGGGGTGATCGAAGAAACAGCGCGAGTTGACGAGTTCTAGACTCCGATTCGCTGAAACATCTCGATTCTGTTTCAAATTGAGGGCTCAAGATGGCCGATCAACAAAAGAACGATCAACAAAACAATGTGCAGTGTTCCGGAGCGCGAGATCAAGAGATCCGTGCGGCACTCGATCAGCATTGGGCGGCGTCTGATGCCAACGATTTTGAAACCGAACACCTCATCTATCACGAGGACGCGGTGCTGGACTACCCGCAATCGGGCGAGCGCACTCGCGGTCGGCACAATATACAGGGCCAACGCGCCAGCCAGCCGAACAAAAAGCGGTTCACCGTCCAACGAATCATTGGCAGCGGCGATCTTTGGGTCACCGAATACATTCTGACGTATGACGGCAAGCCGTCTTTCACCGTGAGCATCATGGAGTTCACGGGCGACAAGGTGGCGCGTGAAACACAATACTTTGCGGACCCGTTCGTGGCTCCCGCATCACGCGCGCAGTGGGTCGAACGAATCGATACATAATCTTGAGGCGCGAAGGGAGAAGAAATGGATTGGAAATGGTTGATCCAGTTTGCGCTGCAGGGCAGCAGTGAGTCGGAACAATACGCCATTCTGCTGGTGCGCGTCTCGATCGGGTTGTTCTTCGCCATCTCCGGTGGAAACAAATTGTTTGTCGCCGGCGGCACGAAACCTGTTTACGATACGCTCGTTCAGGCCAAAGTCCCGTTTCCGCGCCAAACGGCTTATTTCGTGGCGGGCGTCGAGTTCCTTTGTGGATCCTTGATGGTCGTGGGTTTTCTTTCGAGCCCGGCTTGCGCGGCCTTACTGATCGATATGACTGTCGCCATCTTGACCAGCGCGCTTGCGACCCTGCCGAAAAGACTATCGCCTCTTAGCTGGCTCGACGATTTCCTTTACCTGCCGGAAGTCTTGTACGTGCTCTTCTTTATCTGGCTGATCTGCTCCGGTCCGGGAAAGTTCAGTGTCGACTACTGGCTTGTCGGCAAGTTGCTTGGGTGATCAACTGCTTGTTGCTGAAAAGCAATCACCTCGGGCAACCGATACGTTCGTCCAATAGATTCGTCGTTGTGATTCTGGCTTAATGGCGGCTAAGCTGAATCGGAGGAATCATGAACACTGCACCCATCGCTTCTCAAATCCAGAGCGGCGCCAGCGCGCAGAGAGTAGACATGAAGTTCGAGGCGGTCGTCATCCCCGTCGCGGACGTTGACCGCTCGAAGAAGTTCTACACCAAACTCGGGTGGCGTCTCGACGCCGACTTTCCTTTTGATAACGGCTTCCGGGTTGTACAGTTCACTCCGCCCGGCTCGGGGTGCTCGGTTCAGTTTGGCGCGAAGATAACCGCGGCTGCACCGGGATCGGCGCAAGGCCTCTACCTGATCGTCTCCGACGTTGCGGCGGCGCGCAAAGATCTTGTCGCACGCGGGATCGAGGTGAGAGATGTGTTCCATCCCGGAACGCCCGGCGCTCAGTTCCAGATCGATGGCAGCGGCCGCATCAGCGGACCAGATCCCAAGCATGGCACCTACAACTCGTTCGCCACGTTTCGTGATCCAGACGGGAATGGGTGGCTGTTTCAGGAAGTAACAACCCGGCTGCCCGGCCGAGGGCTTAGTACTTTGGATGTCGCGACCCTGACCGAGCTCTTGCAAGAGGCTGAGAAGCACCACAGCGAATATGAACCTACCGCGCCGAAGCACAACTGGTCAGACTGGTATGCCACCTACATTGTCGCGCGTCAGAATGGCAAGACACCCGAAGAGGCAGCCAAAGACGGCAAGCTCCACGTCGAGGGAGTACGTTGACGCTACGACGAGTCGCCTCGAACTTCAATCGATGACCGACCGCGGAATTATTGCGTTGGGTGAAATACCGAATTCAGAGCCTCAAGCATAGCCGTGTCGCTGAATGGCTTGAACAGGCACTCTACTGCACCCCGTTCAATGAGTTGAGGGCGAACAGCTTTATCGGTGCTAGCCGTGATAAAGATAATCGGAATCTCTTGCTCGCGCAGTTTCAATTTCCTCTGAAGGTCCGGTCCGCTCATTCCCGGCATGGCGATGTCGAGGATCAGGCAACGGGTCTGGTCGATGCAGTCGGACGCAAGGAACTCCTCCGCGGATGAGAAAGTACGGGCTGCAAATCCGAATTCGCCAAGCAGGTCGGGCAACGATTCGCGCACCGACTCGTCGTCATCGATGACTGAGACCAGTAGACGTTCAGCCGCACGCCTTTCCTGGCGCAATACCATAACCTTAAGAATGCGCCTCGCGTGCGAGCGCGTCTATTAGACTTAGGTATCGGTTCACCCGAGAGATCAGTTGCGGGTGAGTGATGGCTGTGGATATTTCATGCCGCATCCGACACGGAAGGTATTCGACTGGCGTGCGTATCGTCGCTCGTCAAACCCTCCGGCTTGCATGGGATAGAAAACGAAAATGTAACTCCCGGACCATCATTCGGCGACGCCCACAGGCGCCCATGATGGCGCTCGATTATCGAACGGCTGACCGACAATCCGATTCCCATACCCTCGTTCTTCGTCGTGTAGAAGGCTTCGAAAAGCTTGCCCGCAGCTTGAGGTTCGAAGCCGATTCCAGCGTCTCTCACGCTCAGGCGCACCCGATCGTTTTCATCCGGTTCGGTTCGAATCAGTAAATCCCTCGGACGATCATCGACAACGCTCATGGCTTCCGAAGCATTGCGCAGCAGGTTCAAAATAACCTGCTGAAGCTGCACGCGATCGGCTGTCACCACTGGGAGGTCGTCGGCGAGTTCTTGCCGCAGGGTTACACGGTTTCTCTGAAGGTCGCTCAATGACAGCGCAATAACCTCTCGTGTAGCTTCATTCAGGTCCATCGATTCAATCGTGGGGTCCTTCTTGGCATAGAGCGCGCGCAATCGCGTAACCACCTCAGAGGCTCGGTTGCCATCGCGAATCGTGCGCCGGGCCGTTTCGCGAGCGCCATCCACATTTGGAGGATCCGCGGCCAGCATCCGCAGACAAGTGCTGGCGTTGGTGACAATGCCCGAGAGCGGCTGGTTCACTTCATGCGCGACGGATGCCGTCAATACTCCAAGGCTCGTAACCCTCGCCACGTGTGCGAGCTCGGACCGGGCCTTGCTGAGCGCTTCTTCGGAGGATCGGCGTTCCGTCACGTCCTGAACCGCGCCAATGTACTCGTGCCCGCCCCTGATGTGAGCGGCGACGTGTACATACTTAACCGCTCCGTCCGGCAACTGCAGGCGCAACTCAATTTGCACGTCGCTGCGTTCCCGGCGAGACCGCCCGATATGTTCCTGGAATATTGACAAGTCTTCCGGATGGATTCGCGTACCGATCAGTTCGAAGGTCAACTGCGCGTCCCGGTCAATCTGGAAGATGCGATAGAGCTGCTCCGACCAGGTAATTTCGTCTGTCTGTATACGCCAGGAAAAACTTCCGATTCGGCTAAGGTGCTGGGCCTCCGCGAGAAACGCCTCGCTGCGCAGTAGTTCCTGCCTCGCCCGTTTGCGTTCCGTAATGTCGCGCAGATAGCCGGTGAAGGATGGCGGCCCTTCCAACGGAATGCGCGTGATTGCCAGCTCGACGGGGAACTCGCTTCCGTTAGCACGTACTGCCGTCATCTCGAGGCGTTTCCCAAGCACTCGCGCTTCGCCTGTGGCCAGGTAGTGGGCGAAGCCCTCCCGATGCTTCTCCCGGAGCGATGGTGGAATGATGACGTCCGCCAAATGCCTTCCCAACACTTCGTCCCGGCGATAGCCGAAGGTGTGCTCTGCCGCCGGATTGAACTCAGTAATACGCCCTTCGTGATCGATCGTCACAATGCAGTCGAGCGCCGAGTCTACGATGGCTGCCTTGCGGACCTCACTGCGCTTCAGTTCACGCTCCTCTTGCCCGAGCTTCTCTTCTATCAGCCTGCGTTCATCAAGTTCCTTCTTAAGTTCTTGGTTGGCGGCGGCAAGTTCGGCAGTCCGTTGCACGACGCGTTGATCGAGCTCGCTGGCGACGCGCTTCTGGTGGCTTAGAAGCCGCGCCTCTTGTAGCCCGATCGATGCCTGATTCGCCGCCACGCTCAGAAGAAGTGCCTCCGTCTGCTGCGGAAAATCGGCCCGCTCAGCCGCCGCCACGATCACGCCGAGTTCGCCTTGTAACCCCAGCGGCAAAAGCACGATCGAAACGTCCCCGTTACCCATAAGGCTTCGAAGCAGTGGAGGCCATTTCCGTGAGTCGTTTATCAAACACTGGTTGAGCGCTTCGCAGATCTCGTGCGCCGAAGGCATAGGCCCACGCCGTTCGGCGCTCCGTACGATCTCAAGCGGCGTCTCACCAACTGAATTTGTCAGCCTCACAGAAATCAAGTCGAGGCGCAGCATGCGCATGAGCGCATCCATCAATGTGTGGAGAACTTGGGATGGGTCGCCACCACTCCAGACGGCGGGAAGAGCAAGCAGGCTTACCAGATCGTTGATGCACCGTTGAAGATGCTTGACGTCGCCGGTAGCAAGTTCGGGAAGGACTTCCATATCAGGCAGCCGTGGAGGACGAGGTAGGCCGCGTGGACCGCCGTTGGCGTACCTCGCGCAGGAATTCCTCGGGCGGAACGTAGAACGGATTTCGATGTAAGAGGCCGCCGATGATGATCATCGGATGCGTCCGCATGATGTCGATCACCGTGTCGCCTCCAAACTTGCCAAGCTGGTAAGTGCAGATCACTGCGTCGTCGTGATCACGCCACACATCGTTCACGCGCGATTCGAATTCAACGAAATCGTCAATGTAGGATTGATCTTCGAGGACCCAGTCCATGCGGCAACAAATGCGGCTCAGCGGGAATCCACCTTTGGCATTGCCGCTAGCCATCTGCTCGAACGCCGCCAGCATTCGATCCTGATCAAAACGGCCGTCCCGGATGTGAGCTTCGGTGTTGATCCTAACCTCTAATTGCCCACTGTGCTCCGCGACTGTTGGATCGACGCCTGCCGCGGACAACCGCTGCAGATGGTCGTGACGCTGATCCGGATTCACGACGTGCACCGCCTTGTCGCCGCACTCGAACCCGTCCTTGATGAACGGAAGCAGGATGCGATACTCCTCCTCGTCGCTATTGAAGAATGCGCACACGTGACGTACGTCGCCGAGTTGGGAACCGGCAAGGGAGATCGGTGCTGTACTCTTCTTCATGGTGTTCTCCTCCGACGCTCCGGCAAAATACTTGAAAGACGGAGTCCGCGAATTCCGCGTCTTCACAGATAAATGCGACAGTGAATGTGGCCGTTATGCTGCGGTAGTCGCTGCAGTCGGCGCGCGTAGCCTCGAAGCCATTCTTACAAGGTCGGCAAGAGAATCGGCCTTCATCTTTTGCATCACCTTGCCTCGGTGTGCCTTCACCGTGATCTCGCTAATGCCAAGCTCGCCACCAACTTGTTTATTCAACAGGCCAGAAACCACCAGCGCCATAACCTGCCGTTCGCGCTGCGAAAGCGACTCGTAACGGTCGCGGAGCACCCGCATCTCGGCTTCGTGACCGAGCGCGGCGCGACTGCGGTCGAGGGCTGCACGAATGGCCCGCAACAGCACGTCATCGCTAAAGGGCTTCGTCAAGAATTCGACAGCCCCCGCCTTCATAGCTTGGACCGTCATGGGCACATCGCCGTAGCCCGTGATGAAGATGATCGGCATATCCCTGCGCTCGCCGGCTACCAGGGTCTGAAGGTCCAGCCCATTAAGGCCCGGCAGGGAAACATCCAGTACGAGGCAGTTGGGAAAAGCAACTCTTGGGTGGTCGAGGAATTCCTGAGCGGACGCGAATGTCTTCGGCTGCCAGCCTTCGCAGCGGATCAGCGATTCCAGCGATTCGCGCACAGAGACGTCATCGTCGACAACAAACACGATCGGCGAAACTTCCGGCATAGGTCAACCCCATCCTTGCTGCGATTGACTGACGACGCCCCATTTAGCACGAAATTCTATCAGATATTCCTTCATTTGCCTTGGGGGAAGCCGCGACCGTCATTTCGACCCGAAATTGACGTCGGAAAGCACTCATTCACACCAGAACCAATACCAAAGTATCGTCGATACCATCGTCCAATTGTTCAACCCCCGGACCTTCTGTTCTGATGTGTCGCGTCGAACGAATTTCATGGAAGGAGTGCACTGCATGAAAGCAACTGCGTATGTGTTGCTTGCACTCGTGGCGCTGACCGGCGTTGTCGTCTATATGGCCCATGCCTCCGAACGCTCCGATGAAGAGGCTGACCTGATCTTCGGAATCAAGATTCCCCCCGGATACCGCGACTGGAAGCTGATCTCCGTCGCGCACGAAGAAGGCAACCTGAACGATCTTCGCGCTCTACTCGGCAACGACACAGCGATCAAAGCCTACCGCGATGGGAAGCTGCCGTTCCCGGACGGCACAATTATTGCCCGGCTCGCCTGGAGTTATGTTCCCTCTGAGGAAAACAACAAAGCCTTTGGACGCGCTCAATCTTTCGTGGCCGGGCCCGTCACGAACGTGCAGTTCATGGTAAAAGATTCGAAAAAATACGCCGCGACAGGCGGCTGGGGGTTCGCTCAATTTAAAGACGGCAAGCCTGACGCCACGGCGGCGCTGAAAACCTGCTTCCCGTGTCACGAGCCTGCCAAAGCTCGCGACTTCGTTTTCACTCAATACGCACCCTGATGCAAGAGGACATAATCGTCGCCCCTAGAAATATGGATTTTCGATTTACCGAGACATATCAAATGGAGGAACCATCATGAAGCGCTTCACTTTCTTCTTGACCGCACTTGCAACAATGGCCGCCGTTGTCATCCTCATCGCTCCTGACCCAAGCCGGGCGGATGGGCAACCCGCCCCCTTCGTCACTGAGATCCCTCATGGGTACCGCGATTGGAGGTGGATTTCCTCGGCCCATGAAGCCGGCAAGCTCAACAGTTTGGGCGCCGTCTTGGGCAACGATATAGCATTCAACGCGTGGCGGGATGGAAAGCTTCCGTTCCCGGACGGCTCGATCATTGCCGCTTTGCATTACCGTAACGTGCCCTCGGATGAAAACAACAAAGTCTTTGGCCAGGCTCAATCTTTCGTTCCCGGGCCTCCCACGAACGTTCAGTTTATGGTTAAGGACTCAACAAAGTACGCTGCCACCGGCGGCTGGGGGTTCGGCCACTTCGCAGACGGCAAACCGGGCGACGCCACGTTTATGAAAACCTGTTTCCCTTGCCACGAGAAAACCAAAGCGACCGATCTTGTGTTTACTCGTTACGCTCCTTGATGCTGAAAACGACGACAGTAGAAGGCGAAGGATTTTGATCGATAGGTATCCAGAGAATAAGGAGAAGATAATATGTCGCACCATTACTCGGGTCCGAATTTTGGCTTTCCCCACGGGGACGCTCGCCTTGATTTTACTGACTTGTATGCTTTCGCGAAGCCTGGGGACGCTAGCAAGTCGATTTTGATTATGAACGTGCATCCCTCGGTAGGCGTGAACCCGCAGGGGCCCACGACAGACGAACCCTTCGCGACTGATGCCTTATATGAACTCAAGATTGATACCAACGGCGATGCCGTCGCCGATATCGCATATCGAATCCGTTTCACCTCAGACAAAGGCCGCGCGCAGACTGCGACACTTCGCCGCGTTGAGGGCGCGCAAGCCGCTGGGACGGGCGACGACGGGCAAGTCATCGTCGAGGGGGCGCCAGTCTCGGCGGGGCTGGATACGAGGGGGACGGAGGCCGGGGACTACCGCTTCTTCGCCGGCTGGCGTGGCGACCCTTTTTTCTTCGATACGTTGGGCGCGCTGAACAACCTGCAATTCACCGGTGACGATTACTTCGCCGACAAAGACGTGTGCAGCATCGTGCTGGAAATACCCAACTCTGCCCTCGGCAAAAAGATGGGCCTGTGGGCTCGCACGCTGGAAGGCACAAGCGGGAAGTTGGTGCAGGCGGATCGCGGTGCGCGGTCAAATCAAACTCCCTTTCTCGCCGGCGAGGCAAACGCCGCCTATCTCGCTGCGGAGCCGGCCGACGATGCCCGTTTCATCCCCGTCTTCGCGCACGCTCTCGAGCACACCGGCGGCTATACGTCGGTGGAAGCCACGCGGGTCGCCGGAACCCTGCTGCCAGATGTCCTCCACTATGATCCCACGCGGCCGGCGTCCTACCCGGACAATGGCCGGGCACTCACCGACGACGTCGTAGATTTCTTTCTTCCTCTCCTTACCAATGGAAAGGTGACGCAAGATAACGTAGGACCGCACAAGGATCTGCTCACTGAATTCCCTTATGTGGCTCCGCCGCACAAGGATCGCTCTGCGCAACGCGTGGCCGCCTGAGCCAACGAAAGGAATATCCCATGAAGTTTCCAACTTCCTATCGCACGACACAGGTCGACGGCCTCTCGATCTTCTATCGGGAGGCCGGTCCGAAAGACGCGCCTACGCTCCTTCTGCTGCACGGGCTTCCGTCTTCATCGCGAATGTTCGAGCCGCTCTTTACGCGGCTCTCGGATCGCTATCACTTGATCGCCCCTGATTACCCTGGTTTTGGACACAGCGACTGGCCGGATCCGAAAACATTCGCATACACGTTCGATCACTACGCCGAGGTCATGAATCACTTCACCGAAGCGCTCGGACTTTCGCACTACACACTCTACATGCAGGATTATGGCGGTCCGGTCGGTTTTCGCATGGCGTTGGCGCATCCCGATCGGGTCGAGGCTCTCATCGTTCAGGACGCGGTTGCGCACAATGAAGGCCTGGGTGCGAATTGGAAGACGCGGCGCGAATTTTGGGCAGATCGCGCTCCAAACGAAACTGCACTGCGCACAAATCTCCTGTCGCTGGCCGCAACACGTACTCGTCATGTTGGAAACGATCCGAACGTCGAACGTTATGACCCCGATCTCTGGACCGACGAATTCTATTTTCTAAACCGGCCCGGCCAGGCAGAGATTCAAAGCGATTTGTTCTACGACTATCGAACCAACGTGGACGCCTATCCGAAATGGCAAGCGTGGATGCGGCAGAAGCAGCCGCGCCTGCTGGTGATCTGGGGCAAGTACGAACTCTCGTTCGACTCGGGCGAGCCGGAGCGTTACCGCAAAGACGTTCCGGACGCTGAAATTCACATCGTCGACGGCGGTCATTTCGCGTTGGACACGGCCGCAGATCAGATTGCCGCGCAGGTGCAAGGGTTCCTGATTTCTTTACGCGAGGAATCTGCGCGGCGGGCGGGATGAAGCCGCTTTAGCAAGACCCGCGACCCGCCGTGTATTGCGTTCGAACCATTAGTGCGAAAGGCTATTTGTGCCGGGGAAGAAAACTGCAATCATAACCGAAGCATCGGGAGGCATTGGCGCCGGGTTAGTTGAAGCGTTTCTGCAGGCGGGTTATAACGTCGTCGCGACCTCTCGTGACACCAATCGAAAGTTGACCGCCTCAGGCAGCCTGGTTCTGCTCGAGGGCGATATCGGCGAGCAGCAGACTGCTGCCGATGCTGTCGAAGCGGCAATCAACAACTTCGGAACCATCGATGTTTTGGTGAATAACGCCGGCATCTTCCTCAACAAGCCTTTCACCGACTTCACTAAAGAGGACTTCGACGCCCTTGTCTCTATAAATCTGCTTGGATTCTTCTACATGACTCAGCGCAGCGTGAAAGAAATGCTGAAACGGAAATCAGGATGCGTTGTCACCATCACTGCCGCGCTTGCCGATCGGCCAATCGCCGGCACCAATGGCTCGGTTTCGATGATGACAAAAGGTGGGTTGAATTCAGCAACGCAGAATCTCGCGGTCGAGTATGCAAATGACGGCATCCGCTTCAATGCCGTAGCCCCCGGTGAAGTGGATTCAGCGATGCATCAGAGTGATTCCAGTGATCCGGTGTTGCGGCCTGCTATAAAAAGGGCGACGGTCAAAGATATCGTCGATGCCGTTCTTTACCTGGCACAGGCAGGTCATGTGAACGGAGAGATACTCCACGTGGATGGTGCCGCTCCCGCTCGTCGATGGTAGAAATAAAGAGATGCTATCCACATGCTGGACTTCGACGAGGTGGGAATGCCCCGGTTGCTGTCAGTAAACGTCGGCCTTCCACGCGACGTAACTTGGAACGGCAAGACCGTTCGTACCGCGATCTGGAAATCTCCAGTCGATGGACGTCGAATGGTGCGCAAGCTCGATATCGATGGGGATGCGCAAGCCGATCTCGCCGGTCACGGCGGCGAGAACCGCGCCGTATTCGTCTACCAGATGGATTCTTACCATTACTGGGAGACCTTTCTCAGCCGCAGTGATTTTACTTTTGGCCAGTTCGGAGAAAACTTCACAGTCGAGGGACTTTCGGATGCCGACGTCTGCATCGGCGATCGATACCGCATTGGTGACGCGATATTCGAAGTGTCACAGCCGCGCGTGACGTGTTACCGCGTCGGTATCCGCATGAATGAACCTCGTATGCCCGCATTGCTCGTTGAACATCACAGGCCGGGATTCTACTTTCGCGTTTTGCAGGAGGGAGAAGTTGGCGCAGGCGACGACATTGTAAAAATTGCGGACGGTCCCGAGCGGATGACCGTGGCCGAGGTTGACGCGCTCCTGTATTTGCCGGGACAAACCACCGAGCAACTGCAACGCGCACTGCGAGTTTCTGCACTCAGCAAAGGTTGGCAGGGTTCATTCGAGGCAATGCTCGAACAAGACAGCTCCCAAACTAAGTTGGGGAATCCGGGACTCGCCTACGAGGCGCAAGCGCCAGCTTGGCAAGGATTTCGACAGATGCGAGTCGCGCGTATTCAGAAGGAAAGCGATAACGTAACTTCCTTAGTTCTGGCTCCGGCCGATGGGCAAACGCTTCCTCTCTTCCAGGCAGGTCAGTTTGTCGTCATGCGAATGCTCGTCGATCCGAACAAACCGCCAGTTCTTCGCAGCTATTCGTTGTCTGACCTGCCGGCGGCTGATCATTTACGAATCAGCGTCAAGAGCGAACCCAACGGAGTTGGAAGTTCATTTCTCTGCAACCGCGCGCGCGAAGGAGATGTATTGGATGTGAGTGCGCCACGAGGAAGCTTCACGTTGCATCCCAGCCAGAATCCTGTGGTTCTGTTGAGCGCCGGAGTGGGCGCAACGCCAGTGATGGCGATGCTGCACGCACTCGCGGCTAAAAAATCGCAACGAGAGATCTGGTGGATCTATGGAGCGCGCAATCGCGCCGAGCATCCATTCGCAGAAGAGTCGCGTTCATTGCTGAAACAGCTTTCTCGCGGACGCGCATATGTTGTCTACAGCAAGCCGACGGCAAGCGACGTTGCAGGAACAGACTTCGATGCGCCCGGCCACATTGACATAGCTTTGCTGGAAAAAATCGGAGTGTCGCTGGGTAGTGACTTCTATCTCTGCGGCCCGCCTTCATTCCTGAAGAGCATGCTCGATGGGCTGCAAACCTGGGGTGTACCGGCCGGGCGTGTGCACACCGAAATCTTCGGTTCTCTCGATGCGGTCACTCCTGGAATGGCGCAGGTTGCTAACGCCCCTCACCTGCCGCAAGGGCCGCCCGGTTCTGGCCCTTCGGTCTCATTCGCGCGCAGCGGGATTACCGCTGCCTGGGATCCGAAATTCGCGAGCTTGCTGGAACTGGCGGAGGCGTGCGACGTTCCAGTCAGATGGTCATGCCGGACCGGAGTCTGCCACACCTGCATGACTGGCCTGATTGCCGGATCGATTGTTTACGATCCTGAGCCTCTGGAAAGACCCGCTCCCGGCAACGTTCTCGTATGCTGTTCCCAGCCAAGCGCGGCCGTCACTCTCGATCTCTAATATCTGGCAGGAGCACCGCGACCTATCAAAGTTGCGAAGGATCAAAGTTCCGCGTAATGCTTATTCATACGATGGTATCGACCCATACCATCGTCCAATAGATTCCTCTCGTTAGTTCTGGCTTAATCGCATCTGCATTCACAAACAAACGCCAGCCTGTTTGCAACTGGGCAAGCCAGGGCAAAACAGAAAATGAGAGGTAACACAATGTCAGCAGCGACAAACTACCAATTGAACGATGCAGCGGCCATTGGACCTTTATTCATCACAAGTGACGAGACCACACTCCTGGCGTCTGCTCGAGCTGGTGACGCGGTGGCATTTGAGTGCCTTGTTATGCCGCACCGGCACACTCTTCTTCGTGTCACCCAACGAATTCTTCGCAATCGAGAAGATGCGGAGGACGCTGTTCAAACCGCATTTCTCGACGCTTTTCGTAATCTGAATGGCTTCCGTGGGCATTCGCAATTCTCCTCGTGGCTGACTCGCATCGCTATGAACGCGGCCTTGATGCGCGTGCGCGTGAGCCGGCGAAAAAAGGAAACATCCCTTGAGGATGTAACTGAAACAGGTGAGACTCGGACGAGATTCTATCCAGTTGAAACCAGTCTGAACCCCGAGCAAGAGTACTTATCGAAAGAGGGCCGAGCTTTGTTCGAAGAAGGACTTAAGAGATTAAGACCGATCTATGTTGAGGTTCTCCAACGTGCAAGAATTGTCGGCCACAGAAACAGCAAGACTTTTGCACGTGCCGGTGGGAACAGTGAAAGCGAGGCTACATCGAGCGCGCACCAAATTAGCGCGGCATGTGCAGTTGATAGCCGCACGCAGACGGCATCGTGAAATGGTCAGGAGCTAAAGTGTAGGGAACAACTTAGGTGGTCGATGTGTACCGGTTGAAAATAGAATTAAGTGGTGGAGGCGGCGGGAGTCGAACTATCTAGCGTGCTGACAGCATGTAAGTTACTGATTCTAGGAAGTGCCACAACGGCTAAAAAGGCCTCATTGCCCGATCCATTGTACGTTTATTGTACGAAAATGCTTCCGACCTGGAGTCCGGCAGACCCACATAGCGACGACAGTATCCCACAGATTCGTCGGGCTGGATCGAGAAAAAAACACCTAGCTTTCGCAGATAGCGCAAACCCCACCTCGCCATTTCCTTGCTACGCCTGCTCCAACTTCCGGGTTGCCCGTTACTCGTCCATTTGGTTCGATAAACGGGCTGGATGTTTGGGTTCGGTGAATTCGAGCAGTTCGATGGGCGCGCCGTTTTCGACGATGAATGCAACGCGGACACCGTCTGATGGGCTGTTCGGAGGAATCAGGATTTCGTGGCCAGCAAGCTCGGACGAAAGGTCGGTCACTTCAAACGCGACGTGCGGCACTCGCCGCACGAGGTCGGGAACCGCCGCATCCGCTTCGAAGCGCATCCATTCCACGCCAAATTCGCTTTTCTGGTGACTGACGACAAAGAGTTTCAGATGCTTTAAATAGGTCTCCCCAGGCTTCGATTCGTTAGTGGGGATCCCGATGTGGTGAGATCGGCGCATTGCTCTCTCTCCGGGAGAACCGGCGCAAAATTCTACTTTATTTCTTACCCGTACTACACGCTGCCTTCACAGCCGGGAGCAATCGGGGCAGCAGGAGATTGATGTCAGTTCCTCCATTCAGAACGTCCCAACCGGTAAAGACTACGATCAGGTTTTGCCGGGGAAAGACCATCAGTTCCTGGCCGCCGAAACCAGTTGCCATCCAGGCATACTCGCCTTCCAGCGGAATCAACCACCAACTGAAACCGTAATAAAGCCTTCCGCCTTCCACGGTATATGGCATGGGGACCTGGGGCGCCACCGACTGTTTCACCCAATCCTCTGATACGATCTGTTTGCCTTCCCACAATCCATTGTTCAAATAGAGGAACCCAAGTTTGGCTAAGTCCTCGTCGTTGAGATACAAACCTCCTTCGGTATCGACGTTGCCAGCATAGTCGCGCTTCCAGTAGTGCTTGATGCCAAGTGGAGTAAAAAGATATTTCTCCGCATAGGTGTCAATGTCCTGTCCCGTTTCTTTTTGAAAAACGTAGGCGAGTAGCTCGGTGTCTGCGCTGCTGTATGTGAAATTCCGGCCCGGTTCTTCGACGATGGGTTCGTCAATCGCGTATTGCACCCAATCGTCGCTGGCCTCCATGTGAACAAAATCGTTCTCAGGGGAGTCGGACGATTCGGGGTAAAACAGTTCCTCCGAGTTCATACCGGAGGTCATGGTCAGAAGGTTTTCGACCGTGATGTGGCGCTTGCGGTCGTCCACATTTTTCACTTTCGCCAGATCGAAATACTTCAGCACAGGGGTCTTGAGGCTAGCCTTGAAATCGCCGCGCGTGATGGCAACTCCCAAAATGACAGAAGTGATGGTCTTACTAACAGACTGCATCGTGTGTAGGTCTGTCGCATGGTAATAGGGGTGCCATTCGGTATCGAAATAGTTGTAGCGCCCAACCAGCCGCGCGTTGAGCGGACCTTTTGTCTTAGCCTCTTTGGCGTAGATTTGGCCGTAATCATGCTTGTATTGCGCTGCGAAAACCTCCATGCCGCAACGGAAGACCCGGAAGCTGTCTGTCAGGGCGTACTTTCCATTGGCGATGTCCGCGTCGAGATTCTTCAACGTTTCCTCGTCGAGTCCAACCTTCGCAGGTGTTCCTTTCGGCCAGTTCTTCGTTGGCCAGATTACGGCGGAAGTGGGTGAGGCTGCTTGCCCGACTGCGAGCAAGCTTGCGGCTGCCAACAGGAATAGAGCGCCCGAAAGGATGAACCACCCAACTGTCTTTTTCATGATTTCGCACCAAAGCTGACGCGAACCGAGCCGTCCGAAATCGCAAGCGGGCTAGCCGAATCTCCGAGATTATAGCTTGGCCAGCGTGTAAGAAAAGACCGTCAGCGGATGGTCGGCAACTCTTACCTTACCGGATTAGGTAAGAGTAGCCCGTTATCCAGCCGGAAGGGTCAGGGGCAGAGAAATTTCCGTTGCCCACTCAAAGATGACGGCCGTCGATACCCCGCTCACTTCCTCAGACTGTGCGAAGCAAGTTCGTTGTCCCACGCGGACGTGTAGCGTATGATGCGCGAGTCACAAATCCCAATCAGAGATTCCCGGAAGCCACCTCGAAATTCGTGCCTGAGGCGGAGGTGGGGGTCATGGTCATGCCCACGAATACGAGAAATTCGGCCCCATTCGCGGGAACGTCGCGAGTCGGAATCCTAGCGGCGCTCCTTGCCATCACTGCGCTCGGTCGGGTTCAGGCCCAGACGCAAAAATTTGAGCTGGGAGACGTGCAGAAAATCGTCGCCGTTTCCAGTCCGGCGATTTCGCCGGACGGAAAGTCCATCGCCATCATAGTGACCCGCGTGAATTGGGACGAGGACCGTCACGACAGCCAGCTCGTCCTCGTGGATATAGCCACCGGCGCCCAACGGAAGCTCACCAACATCCGCAAAGGATTGAGCTCGCCGCAGTGGTCGCCTACCGGCGATCGCCTTGCCTTCCTTGCGGAAGCTGGTGAAGAAAAGAAAGCCGAAGAGCAGATCTTTGTGCTGCCCATGAACGGTGGCGAGCCGCAGCGGGTCACCAGCGCGCCTCTGGGAGTCGAACAGTTTGCCTGGCGTCCAGACGGCGCACGCATAGCCTTCGTCTCGCCCGACGAACCACCCAACCAAGCCGACATCGAAAAGCACCACGACCTCTTCGAAGTGGGCGACAACTCATTTCTCGATACTGCCGCTCCCACTCCTTCGCACATCTGGCTGGTCTCTGCCTCAGGCGGCTCAGCAAAGCGCCTGACCTCCGGCGCGTGGAGCTTGTCGAAAACCGCGGAGGCTTCTTCGCCGTCCTCCCCGCTTTCCTGGTCGCCGGACGGCAAGCAGATCTGCTTCACTCGCCAGGCCGACCCGCATTACGGGGACTCCGATCAAACGGTCATAGAAATCCTGGACGTTGATAGCGGGAAAATCCGCCAACTGACGAAGCGCACTTTATTCGAAGGTTTTGGCTTCTTCGCGCCCGACGGCTCAAAGATTGCCTACTGGTTTCCGCGCGACGGCGACTTTAACAATGAGAATGAAATCTTTGTTGCCTCCTCAACGGGCGGCGAAGGGAAGGATGTCACGCGCGATCTTGACCGAAATGTGATGCGCGCCATATGGATGCCTGACGGCAAATCACTTCTCGTTAGCGGCCACGACGGCACGCGAACCGCTATCTGGATTCAACCACTAGATGGTGCCGCGAAAAGACTCGACTTGGGCGACGCCAATCCTTCCTGGTGGTCTTGGGTGGACGCTGACGCCGGCAAGGACTCGTCGATCGCTTTCTCCGGAGGCACGCCGACCCAACCTACCGAACTCTATTACCTCGCCTCGCCGGACGCAAAAGCGAAACGTCTCACCGACTTCAATCATGAGATCGCGACGCTTGACCTCGGTCGTACTGACTCCTTCGAATGGAACGGGCCGGACGGCTTCGTTGAAGATGGCACCGTTGTTTACCCTCCCAATTTCTCTCGCGAAAAGAAGTATCCGCTCTTTGTTTACCTTCACGGCGGCCCGCAAATGGCGGCCACTACAGACAACCCCGACTTTGCTTTCACCCAATTGGTTGTGTCACACGGCTACGTGTTCTTTGAGCCCAACTATCGAGGTAGCGATAACCGGGGCAACAAGTACCAGCGCGCCATCGTGAACGATGCCGCAGACGGCGGAGGTCGCGACATCATGGCCGGAATTGCCGCACTCGAAAAACAGGGCTTCATCGACACGTCTCGCGTCGCAGTTGGCGGGTGGTCCTACGGCGGATTTATGACGTCGTGGCTTATCAGCCACTATCACAACTGGAAGGCAGCCGTTTCCGGCGCTGCGGGAAACAGCAGAGTCGACAGATATAGTCTCTCAGTGGAGGGGGTGTTAATGCGTTACAGGTGGGGCGGCTCGCCGTGGAAAAAAGAATACGCGAAAGCCTACGCAGAACAATCGCCCATCACCTACGCCAGCGATATCACCACGCCCACGTTGATCCTGCACGACACCGGCGACCCAAACGTATCGATCACCGACGCTTACCTTCTCTACCACGCGCTGAAGGACAACGGTGTCATCGTAAAATTCATTGCCATTCCCGTGGCTGGGCATTTTCCCTACGACTCTCCCGTGCGGGAATCCGACATATACCACTACTGGATCGATTGGCTCGATCAATATGTGAAGTGATCTCTAACCGATGTTTTGGCCGGATCGTCGGCAAACAGGAAGTTATGTAGATCCTGTCCCTAGAACGGCAGGGCGGAGATTTAACCACGGCATTTTCTCGCCCAGCTTTTTCCCGCTAGGAACAATCCGATTGTTCAATTGGTTTGTAATCGGCGAGACCACGAGAAAAATCCTGCGGAAGAGTTGCCTCTGGCAGAATGCTATTGTACGAAATTAAAATGCGCCTGTAAACAATTGATAATAAACGAGTTATTGGTGGAGGCGGCGGGAGTCGAACTATCTGGCGTGTTGATAACACGTAAGTTGCTGATTCCAGGAATTGCCACAAGGGCTAGAAAGGCCCCATTGCCCGATCCATTGTACGTTTATTGTACGAAAATACGTTTCGCTCTGGAGGCCCGCTTCACACCATATTGCGACACAGTATCCCACAGATCAGGCGGTCTGGATCGAGGAAAACACTAGCTTCCTCCGATATCGCAAGTCGCCGAGTTGGGGAAAAGGCTCGTCCTAGCGAAAGAAGGAACTCTTGAATGCCTCGTGTCGCTGATGCGCTATGTTCAAAATCTGAGCGAATTCGGGCTCGCCGTGCAAATCATTCAGCAGTGGGTCCTTTTCAATATAAGGATAGCTGAAGAAACCGCCCTCAACGCTCATCCGAAGCGCACGTAAAGCGGAACTCTTGTCTGCCAAGACGGCGTACGCCTGCGCAATCTTGTACGTGGCTTCCGGATCCCCGACTCCTCGCTGTTTTACTGTACGCTCCAGTCCACTCAAAAGCTGCAAGCCTTCTTTTGCGTGCTGATGAATCGCGTCACTCAAAGCCTGTCCAATTCCCGTATACAAATTTGGATCGAGTTCGTACGCGCGATCAAAATCTCTTGAGGCTTGGTCGAACTGCTTTTCGTGAAATTCTCCGAAGCCACGGTAAAAGAGGGTGAACGAGGAATCGTCGACTGGCAGGCTCTCAAGAAACTTCTGGTATTCCCCCAGATAGAGGTAGCTGTTTAATACTGCCCCGTTGCCCTTCACAAAAGGATCCAGTTGACGCGCCCGTTCGCACTCGGCTACGGATTCGTCCAACATTCCAGCGAATCGGTATGCATATCCCAGTTCCCAGTGCGCAGCGGCGTAATTGCCGTTCGTCTTTAAGGCGTCTCGCAACAAGGGCACAGCCTGCTCAACTTTTCCCGTGTCAATGAGCAGATTCGCAAGGAAAATTTGGGCGTCAAGCAAGTTTGGTCCTATCGCCAACGCTCTCTCGTAGGCGGCTTGGGCACGGAGATATTGTTCCCGCCCGCCAAGCTCGAACGCCGCGTCCGAATTATAGGAAGCTCCCAAATACGCCCACCCTGGAGCATAATTGGGATCGATCTCCGTGGTTTTTTCGAACATGTTGATCGCCAGAGGAAACTTGTGCTGTCCGTAAAGATCAAGCCCCTGTAGAAAATATTCGTAGGCAAGTGGACTAACCGACGCTTCCGGTTTTAGATGCTCCGCCTCACCTGGAGGCAAGTTCAGCTGCAATTCTGAAATCAGTTGGCCGGTAACTTTATCCTGAACAGCAAGAAGATTGTCGTACTTAAGGTCGATCACTCCTTGGCCTAGAATTTTCTCGGTTCTGGCATCGACCAACTGGTAGGTAATGCGTAAATTGTTGCCATCGCGTATGAAGCTTCCCGTGAGCAGCGTATCGACTTTGAGATCTGCGGCAACTTTCTGAAGATCAATCGCCGTTCCTCTATATTTTTCAATTGCCGCAGAAGGGCGGACATTGAGTGAACTCACGTAGGCCAATTTCGTGATGAGCACATCCGCAAGTGATAATCCAAGAAAGTCGCTCGTTGAATCCTCGCCACGATTTTGCAGCGGAAGGATCGCCAGGCTCCGGGGAGTCAACGACTCTTCTTTCCCAGACCGAATTTGGACAAGCTTCGTCACGACGATCACTGCGAGGAGAATCGCAAATCCGACCGTGGAGAGAAAGATCAGTCTGTTGACTCGAGATCGCCTCGGCTGCGGATGCGCCAGCTTTGGAAGCTCCGCTTGCTCGGTTGGTTGATAAGAAGACAAAGGAGTGTCGGACATTCTCGCGCCGGAATCCGCAGATAATGAATCGGTAGAGTCCAGCTGCCCCAGGAACCGGTAGCCGCGTCGGCCAACGGTCTCAACGAATTTTGGGTTCTCGGCGGAGTCCCGCAGCGCGTCCCTGAGCTTGCTTACTGCCACCGCAAGACGGTGGTCAAAATCGACGAAGGTATCGGCCGACCAAAGGCGCTTGCGAAGTTCTTCACGGGTGACGACTTCCCCCGCGCATTCCAAGAGCACTGCCAGAAGTAGGAAGGGCTGTTCCTGCAGCCGGACTCTGCTGCCTTCTCTTCGCAACTCGCCAGCCCGCAGATCGACTTCGAAATTTGCGAAACGCACCAATGATGGGAGGGTGGACGGCATCGGCGTACTCACATTTTCGAGAAGTCTAGCACGCAACCGAACACAATGCGATACCCCACATTGCATTGCAAACAGACGACTTATTAGGGGATCGCGAGGGTATCGAAGGAGAAGTGTCGGGGCATTGACCGTCAGGCGCTCTGCAAGCGACAAGTAGAAGCACCTGACGCGCTTTGGGACAGTCTAAAGGGGTTGGCCCTGGGCCTGACGATGCTCGTGAGTTTTTTTAGGTAACGGCTTTCTCTTACTCATTTTGGGGGTGCTCTATGCACAGAATAGCTCTAACACTCATCCTTGCCCTACTCACCGTCAGCGCCGGTCACTCCGGCGAGTCGGCGGCGGATTGGGCGATCAATGCAACCGCAATCGAGGCCTGCAGTTGTCCTCACTTCTGCATGTGCTATTTCAACTCGCATCCAGCAGCTCATCACGAAAACGGAAAGACGGAACACTTCTGCAAGTTCAACAATGCTTACAAAGTGAACCAGGGACATTACGGCAACGTTGATCTCGCTGGGGCCAAGTTCTGGATCAATGGGGATCTGGGTGGCGACTTCTCGCAGGGACAGATGGATTGGGCGCAGGTGACGTTCGATAAAAGGGCAACCGCCGAACAACGCCAGGCGCTCGGGGAAATCATCGGGCATGTGTTTCCGGTGAAGTGGAAATCACTGCAGATCGCCGAAGGCAATATCGATACCTGGACGTTCGACAAAGATCACGCGCACGCCACCCTGAATGGCGGCAAGACGGCAGAGATCAAGTTGACGCGTTTTCAGGGAATGACTGACGAGCCGGCTGTGCTTAAGAACGTGAAGTATTGGGGTACGCCACGCAATGACGGTTTTGTCATGATGCCAAACGAAATCGAAACGTACAGGGAGGGACCCAAGCCATACGAGTTCAAGGGAACAAACGGGTTCATGCTCACATTTGACATGACTTCCAAAGATGTACCCGTGGCCAAGGGATCTTCAATGAATTATTAGTCAGAATCACTTGCATATGGTGCGTGCGCCGGGAATCTCCCGGCGCTTTTTCTTCCCTGGGGAATGTTGCGTCCGATCAAGACATTTGTGAGCGCTGAATTCCGGTCTGGCTTACATCTGTCAATTGCTTTGTTTGGGAAACAGCCAAGCCGAAGCACCGTCATAGGCTGCATCGTCGTCAAACCTTATCCGCATCCGCCTCGGTCATGAGTCACTGGACGCGCCCCTTGCATATTTCAAGGGTGAGGATGCCGAACGGCTTTCAGTAAGGTTTGCCCGTCAACCAACAACCTAGGCGCTGCTATAATGCCGCCTGCCTTCCTCAGACGGAGCGTCGGCATGCAAAAGTATGTCCATTGTGCCTTGCTATCTATCCTCCTCAGTCCGTTGGCCTGGGCAGGGTCCCTCGTCATCCGGCACGTAACGGTAATTGACGCCACCGGCAAGCCTGCGCAACCCGGTATGACCGTCATAATTGAGCGAGACCAGATCGTAGCGATCGGTCCGTGGAGGAAGGTCAAGACTCCTGCGGGCTCACAGATCATCGACGGCCGCGGGAAGTTTCTGATCCCAGGCCTCTGGGACATGCACGTGCATGGCTTTTCTACGGAGCCGGGCAGCACCGTTGAGGGCGAGACGTGGATGTATCCGTTGCATCTGGCCAACGGTGTCGTCGGCGTGCGTGCGATGTTTGGGCCCGAGGACGCCCGCGCTTGGCGTATGCAGCACGCCAAATACGGCAAGCCGTCACCGAACGTATACCTGGCTAGCCCTATTATCGACGGACCAAACCCCACTTGGCCTGGAAGTGTCGCCGTCACCGATGCGGCGCAAGCACGCGCGGCCGTCGATCGTTACCAGGCAAACGGAGCGGACTTCATTAAGGTTTATGACGGCGTGCCGCGCGATGCCTACTTCGCGATCGTTGATGAAGCCCACAAGCTCGGGATCTCGTTCGTGGGGCACGTACCCGATGCGATCAGAGTCGAGGAGGCGTCTGACGCGGGTCAGAAGAGCATCGAACATCTGACTGGCGTGGCCGTTGGCGCATCTTCTGAGGAAGAGACATTGTTTGCCCTAAAGTGGGCTCAGACGGGCGATTTTCTCCGCAGGGATCTGCGCGCGGAAGCAACCTATGACGAGTCCAGGGCCGCGGCGCTGTTCGCTCGATTCATCAAGAATGGCACATGGCAATGCCCAACCCTGGTCGTGAATCGATCCTATGAACATTTCGACGATGGCATTTTCATGCACAAGGAGTGGTTGAGATACATTCCGAGCGATACGCGCGATCTTTGGAAGAAGATGGGCGATGACACCGGCAAGCAAAGGAACGCTCAGTATTGGTCTGACGCTCACCGCCAGTTTCCGGAGGAACTCAATCTGGTCGGGCGTATGTACCGGGCTGGTGTCGCGATCCTGGCGGGCACCGATACCTACAATCCCTACGTATTTCCAGGCTTCAGTCTCCACGAAGAACTTTCGCTGCTGGTGGAGGCGGGCTTGCCGCCCATGGCGGCACTGCAAGCCGCGACGGTCGGCCCAGCTCGCTTCATGGGACAGGCAGAGCGTCGGGGAACCGTCGAGGTGGGCAAGGTTGCCGACCTTGTGCTGCTCGACCGAGACCCGCTCGCCGACATCCACAACACCACGTCGATCCGCGCAGTCATCTTGGGCGGCAAGTGGATGCCTCGTGCCTCGCTCGATGCGATGCTCGCGGAGGCGGAGGCGACCGCAGCCAAGCCACCCTCGAACTCACCGGGATCGACAACCAACTGACTGAGTGACGTAGGCTTCGTTTGATCTCAGTAACCTGAACTAGACGTAAGAACGCTCTGTGTTTTTTATCTCAGCCGCACATTATAGGTCACTCATAGTTGATGAAACGTCGCCGTAGCGGCCATCGCCGCACAACGTCTCTCCCACGGACGGTTTGTCGGCAAACAGGAACTTATATAGATCCTGCGCAAGAATGGTAGTGCGAAAACCATTTCACCCCAGCTATTTCTGCCAGGAATAATCGGTCGTTCGATTGGTTCGTAATCGGCGAGAAGAAAACCGGAGAGAAGCCCGGCGGAGAGCCCGCCTCTGCAGAATGCTATTGTACGAAATTAAAATGTGACCGCAAGCGACTGATAATAAACGAGATATTGGTGGAGGCGGCGGGAGTCGAACTATCT
>PLDC01000006.1:0-178569 GCA_003134995.1 Acidobacteriaceae bacterium
TGGAAGGGCCATCGCTCAACGGATAAAAGGTACGCCGGGGATAACAGGCTGATCGGAGCCAAGAGTTCATATCGACGCTCCGGTTTGGCACCTCGATGTCGGCTCATCGCATCCTGGAGCTGTAGAAGGTTCCAAGGGTTAGGCTGTTCGCCTATTAAAGCGGTACGTGAGCTGGGTTCAGAACGTCGCGAGACAGTTCGGTCCCTATCTGTTGTGGGCGCAGGAGATTTGAGAGGACCTGTCCTTAGTACGAGAGGACCGGGATGGACGAACCTCTTGTGTTCGAGCTGTCATGCCAATGGCACCGCTCGGTAGCGAAGTTCGGTAGTGATAACCGCTGAATGCATATAAGCGGGAAGCACTCCTCAAGATGAGATCTCCCAACCCATAAGGGTAATGAAGGGCCCAGGAAGACTACCTGGTTGATAGGCTGGAGGTGGAAGAGTGGTAACACTCGTAGCTTACCAGTACTAATCGCCCGTTCGGCTTGACCATAAAATTTACTCGGTGCAGATACAGTAGTCAGCCATCAGCTTGGTAGGGCGCGGCTTCAGCCGCGCCTCAGCTAGAACCTGAGCTGGAACTAAGCAGTTTTTTCTCCATCGCCAGAATCTGGGCGAAAGAGACGAAACACGCTGACCACTGTGCGCCGACGCTTTTGAAATTCCTACACGAAGCTGCTTCAGAAAATCGATTCAGCTTCGAGAAACGAACCAGAAAAGCAAAGCCGAAGTATGAACGTGGTCGAAATCGGAAGTAAACAATAAGAAAGTAAACCACACCCAATCTATTCAGTTGTGAGGCATCGCCCTCACGATCTTTGAAAGCTAGCTCTCAGCTGTCAGCTTTCAGCTCTCAGTTTTTCTGAGGCGCGAAAGGGATAACTGGGATTCACCAAGTTTGCTGTCCATCAGCATGAAACGTCACTCCCGGCAAGAAGCTGAGAGCTGATGGCTGATAGCTGACAGCTACGAGTTGTCGGTGATCTTACCGCGGGGGATCCACCCGTTCCCATCCCGAACACGGAAGTTAAGCCCCGCAGGGCCGATGGTACTGCACGCGCCAAGTGTGTGGGAGCGTAGGTCGTTGCCGGCATAAATAAAGGCCAGTCTGAGAAATCAGATTGGCCTTTTCCCTTTTTACGAGGTTTCAAAGTTTCAAGGTTTCAGAGTTTCAAAACGACGCGCGGGGGCCTTCTGCTGGAGATCCTTCGCGAAGAACGCTCAGGATTTCGGCAGAAGGCTCCCGCGCGCAAAGGACGCGCGCTCACGCCTTCTAGGCGCCTTTTTGCAGTCGTTGGCCCTTCGCGTTTCTTTGAAAAGATGATGGCGTCGTCGGCCGCCTACTTGATTGATTTCAGTTTGTAGCGCGCTCTCTCAAGTAGATCGTCGTATGTTAGAAGATTTAGGCGGGGTACGTCCTGCTCAACCTTCCGAAGCTGGATTGGACTTATTTTGCCTCTACGCCCAATAACGACAAACATCTTGGGCCTATAAGCTAGTAAGCCACATGCTCGCGCAACAGCCTCCCTGTTTCGCTCATCATCAAAATAAAAGCTGTACTCACGCAGCTGTGCGCACGCTTCATATACGGCTGCGGAAAAGCGTTCTCGTCTCTGTTTCAGAACAAAGATCTCTGTTGAGGGAAGCTTTAGGTCTAGAATGTCGCAGAGGCGGCCTTGCCCCACTGGCTCCAGAACAAAATCCGGTATCAAGGCCTCCCCGTCCTCCCTGCGCAGGACCACATGCGCATGTGCCGCCTTGTATTGGTCGTTCTTTATGAACTCAGGGTACCTTTCGAAGAAGTCTTGGAGTTGAGATTCTTTGACTGCCGGGTCATTTATTAGATGCTCCAATTCTTCAACCGCAATGCGTAGTGCCCTCGTCTCGCACGAATGCACATACAAAAGATCGAATAGTTTTTGCTGGTCGCTTAGGAAGCGGTAACTCCCATCTTGTGTAAGGGCAACCACCTTAAGCTTTCCGTCTAACAGGGCAAGAGCCACAAACTCGTCGCCCGGTTCCGCGTCCGAGTCGGCTTTCTCCTCTAGTCGTACAACATTTTCTGCTTGCCAACCCTTCGGCCCTTTTACAACCTCAAACTCGACCTCCTCATTCTCCACGAGAGTGGGGCGGTCAGAGGATTGTATAAAGGAGAAGTGCACGAATACATCTTCTCCGTTCTTCTTGCGGTTGACGAATCCATATCCCTTGCCATCATGCCACCATTTGACAGTGCCGTTTTCCCTTTGGCCTCTTGTTACTTCGAGGGATTTGTCTCCCGATTGCACCTGGTTTTTTTCGCCTTCGAATCGTTGACGTCTTATTACTTCGGGAGATTCGCGTTTCGGTTGGATCTGGTTTTTTTCACCCTCAAATTGCTGGCGTCCGGTGCGTAACGAATCTCGGACTCGCCTCAAGATCTTTTTTAAGTTGGCCCATGACGAAGGTTGGTTGTTTGTCACTAGGGATGCCCCCGAACGGAAAATTACTCCCTCGTTTCTTTGTCTCCGAGAAGAGCTATCAATTTGCTCGGACCTAAAAGGACCCGGCGCGCTGGCCAAGTCCGTTTCCTCTCGAAGCGTGGATTCTACTGCAGACATGGGACCCACGCAACGGGAGGAATTGGCAACGGAGACAAATTTTAACACCCGCTCCTGTGCCGAACACGGAAGTTAAGCCCCGCAGGGCCGATGGTACTGCACGCGCCAAGTGTGTGGGAGCGTAGGTCGTTGCCGGCATTAATAAAGGCCAGTCTGAGAAATCAGATTGGCCTTTTCCTTTTACGCCCGTGCTGAAGAGCGGTCGACCGAATCCTCGGAGGCGGGGCGCAGCAACCTCCTGATTGTAGCGGGATCGCGCGTGCCCAATTTGAGAAAGATTCTTTCAAGATACACACGGACAGTGTGATTAGAGACCTGCAGCTGACTTGCAATTTCCTTGTTTGTAGATCCTTGCACTATCAATTTAAGTACCTGCTGCTCTCGCCTCGACAAATCAGGCTTGGAACCAAGCGCGATGGACCGGAGATCCTTCGGCGCAGGCGCTCCCCGAAGTAGACCTTCGGTGCTGAGGTCTTCGTCCACGTCGGGCCAGTGGATGCCGTAGCCTCCGCCGGCGATTTTCCAGTTGTTGCGTTGGTTGGGCGTGGCGTTGAGCAGGCGGGGATACCATGCGAGGGGCACAGAGATAACCCGGCCGTCGCGCAGCGACACGCTCAGTGCGTCGTCGCCCACTGTAACGTCGAGGACTCTCTCATCCGCCGCTGCTGCCGAAAAAGCCATTCCAAGCCTCCAGGAGCCGCAACCTGTTTTCGAGCACTATTGATTGTATCTCGCGCAGTTCGTGAGCGCGAAATCCAAAGTTTGCCGCCAGTTGGACCGGGCCGAGCCAGAATTTTGCCGAAGCCTCATCGCGATCAACATGAACGTGCGGCGGTTCGTTCGGCTCATGGCTATAAAAGTAGAGCCGGTAAGGGCCGGAACGAAGCACCGTCGGCATGGCGCGATTGTAGCAAAGCCCTCCCCCCCCCAGAAAGTTTTTCCACAGCCCCTATGTTCACTTAACCTTGCGCCACTCCCCGCAATACTCCACAATAGCTCTATAGCTCGAAAAAGCTATAGCCCTCCGCTAAGTCGTGATGGCTCAAGATTTTACCCCTAACTCGTTGCAAGCAATAGATTAAATCGCAATTTCCCGCTAACTCCATGATTCCAATACACCGTGGGGGAGGGGGGTAGTTGGATCAGGGTCAGGTCTGCAAAAAGGTTTTCGAGTTCCGAGTTACGTCAAAGGGCGAGGCTTCAGGGCTGCAGCATCGCAAGGTTTCGCCTTCGAAACCTTGAAACTCTGAAACGTTGAAACTTTCAAGGAGACTACCATGCCAAATTTCCCAAATCGCTGTCAGCGCCTCAAAGTCAACGGCACCCAGTGCGGATCGCCCGCCCTGCGCCGCAACCGCTTCTGCTACTTCCACAAACTCCACCAGGAACAGCGCATCACCCTCAGCACCGATCGACTAAGAAACGATCAAGCCCGCCGCAGCCGCAACCTCACCATCACTCTCCCTGTCCTCGAAGACGCCAACTCCATCCAGGTCACGCTCATGCAAGTCATGCGCCTCATCATCTCCGGCCAGATCGCCGCCAAGCAGACCGGACTCCTGCTCTACGCCCTGCAAACCGCCAGCTCCAACCTCGCCCGCACCAGCTTCGAGCCCTACAGGCACGACATCGTTCTCGACCCGAAAACCGTGAACCAAACTGCGCTCGGCTCTCCTATTTGGGAAGATGAAGACTTCCCCGACAACCAGGAAGAAGCCAACGACGAGGCCGCAAACCCGGACGATCCGCGCCCCAACTTCACTCCACGCACACCGCAGGAAGCCAGGAACAAGGCCGAAATGAGCCGCTGGAGCGAGGCCGAAGCCGACCGCCTTCAGGCCTTAGGCAAACTCCAGCGCGAGGCCGAACGCCGAGCCGAACTCCGCGAGGACCGCATCGAAGCCGAACGCCAACAGGCAGAAGAGGAGGCCATCGAAGCAGTCGCCCGCCAGAACGCAAGCCGGTCCGCCGCCGCCGTAACCCCCGCAGGCCGCGCCATCCTCCCGCCCCAACCACCCACCCAGCCGCCCGCCAAGCATCCTCCGGCCAAGGCCACAATCGGCGAGGTCCGAGAAAAGGTAAACGTGTAAATAAGAAAAGCACTCCCAGCCATAGCCGCCGCAGTCCGCCAAAACAGCGGCCACAACAGATGAAATCAGGCGTCGGGCGTCAAGAACACTGGAACGAAAAGCCGGAAGCCGGAAGCCCGAAAGCCGAAGCCCAAAGCCCGTTTTGACTTGAGTCCTAAGCCGAAGTTCGATACTGTGTGTGCCGGACACTGGTGTGCCAGCCAGTCGCGGGAGTGGAGCAGGCGTCATGAACTTAGTGAGGAAGCCGCGGACTACAGCGGCGCGAGTGATCGTGATTCTCGCGTTGATGATTTTGCCTGGAGTCACGCTGGCTGCGGAGTCCTTCGACGGCAAGTGGCAGACCACCGTCTCGTGCGAAAATTTTCGCGATGCGCTGGGTTTTTCTTATCGCTTCATGAGTGATGTGAAAGACGGAAACTTCCGCGGGCTGCATGGCACCGAAGGCCAGCCCAGTTCCCTGCTGATTGAAGGTAAGATCGATGCCGACGGAACGGGCAAGCTTTATGCGACGGGGCGCACTGGGTCAAAGGAATACGTCCCGGGGCGCGACACCCCGCGCGGCACCGAGTACAGCTACAACATCGACGCGCATTTCAAAGGCACCAAAGGCACCGGCACGCGGATCGAGGGGCGCCCCTGTTCGTTCACCTTCGAAAAGCAGTGAAGAATTTTTATGATGTTGTCATTCACTGTATCGCTGCCCAGATTGGCCTTGCTTCGCAGATTCGTATGACGCTATGCTCTAACAGGAGTTCCTTCCATGGCAGCCCTCGATTGGTCGCAATGTTCGGCAGTGGAGAGTGTCCCCGGCAAGGTAAGCGGCGCATGGGTGTTGAAGGGCACGCGGATGCCTGTATCCGCCATCTTCGAAAATCTCGAGGCAGGGGCGAATCTCGACAACATCATGGAGTGGTACGACGGCCTGGATCGAGAACAGGTCAAGGCCGTGATTGAATTTGCTGCCCGCAGTCTCGACAAAGCTCCCGCCTTTGCACCCGCCCGTACCTATTCGGTCCTATCTTAAGGGACACGAGGTTCGCACGGCTGCACAGCAAGGATGGGACAAGCGAATGGCGAATTGCTCGCAGTCGCCGAGACGGACGGCTTCGACGTGTTGCTGACGACTGATAAGAACATGCGCAATCAGCAAAATCTCGCGAGCCGCAAGATTGCTGTTGTAGTTCTCGGCCAACAGCAGTGGCCAAGTTTGCGGTCCCATGTTCAGCTTGTCGTGGAAGCGGTGAATGCTGCGGTGCCGGGTAGTTACTCAGAAATCAGGATACCGCCGGAGCCTCTTGAAGGAATTAATGCAATTTAACTCATGTTTTGGCTGGGGATGCCGATCTCTCCTTGGTAAGAGGGAAAGGAGTTGCTTATGAGTTTTTCGATCTCCAGCACATTACCGGCTCTGGCGCCTGCGGCTGCGAACGCTTCCGCGAAGCCGGCGAGCGCTCAACCCCAGCCAACCACGAACGCCTCCGCCGATACGGTGAAACTGTCGGAGTCGCAACAGGTCAATCAACTCTACAACCAGGGCCTGGAGGTCTCGCAAATCGCGACCAGCCTCAACATGACCATCTCCGATGTGAATAGCTATTTAGGCATTACTGTCACGTAAGGCTCAGCGAGCCTGCGGCAGTCGTGCGCAAAAATCAAGGCCGGCCATTAAATGTGGCCGGCCTTTTGTTTTCTAACGGTGGGGGAATCTGCGCTAGCACTTTTTTATCGCCGCGAACAATCCCATCATCCTTATTGGGAGTTCTCTGTTTACGGCCATGGCGGCGAATCAGGAATTGGTTCCGGAACGGCGGCGCTGTTTGCGGCAGATGGTGCATGCTCCGGCGTTTGCGAGTTTTGACGGCGTTAGCGGCGGAATGATTCTGGATTTGAGCGAGGAAGGATTGTCGATGCAGATGGGCGATGCGAGCGAGAGGCCGAGCATTGAGAAGGGCCGCCGCGTGCGCATGGAGATTGATCTCTCACCGAGCGGACACGTGGAAACCACGGGCTATATCGCGTGGGCCGACGCGCTTGGACGCGCGGGCGTGCGTTTCTCGGATTTGCCGGAAGCGGCGCGGCAGCGGTTGAACGAATGGTTGACGGTGAATGCGGGAGCGCCGAGTCATATCGCTCCGAAAGTGGCGCTGGGTCGCGCGCGGGGTTGGGGCGCGGGAGAGAAATCCGGCGGAGGTGATCGCGAACATATGACGATCAGTCTGGAAGCGGAGAGCGAGGCTCGGGAAACCGCGGGAGAAAATGGGAGCGAGCGGCAGAGTTCGTCGGCAACGGTGCAGTATGAATTCAGTTCGCTGGGAAACGATTTGACGTCGACGTTGCGGCTGATTGGAGAGCGGGCGCGGGTGCTGACTCGAGGGGCGAGCGCCGCGATCGCGCTGGTTCACAAAGATGGAGTGATGTGCCGGGCGAGCGTTGGAGAGAGCGCGCCGGCGCTGGGCACGCGGCTGGACGTGAACTCCGGGCTTTCGGGCGAGTGCTTTCGCGAGGGAAGAGCTTTGAGGTGCGATGATGCGGAAGTGGATCCGCGCGTGGATCTGGAAAGTTGCCGACGGCTCGGCGTGCGCTCGATTCTGGCAGCGCCGGTACGCTTTGAGCGGGATACTGTGGGATTGCTGATGGTGTTTGCGCCGGAGCCTTTTAATTTTGATGAGGGCGATGTGGCGGTTGCGGAGAGTTTGGCGCATACGGTGATTCGGAGCATGCGGCAGGCGGAGGCTGGGTAGGAGCGGTAGGGGCGACGCGTTAGAATCCCCGCTTCTCGCAAAGTACGCGAGAAATGGGGCACCCGATCTGGGCTGGGCAGCTGTCGACGGAAGCGCCGCGCGGGAAAGCTGGGACTGGTTTTGTAAGATCTTCCACAGAAAATTCGGGTTCTGCACAGCTTTCTTGAGCGTCCTGCGTTCGCATGCGTTGCGCCGACGATTACAGTCGGTAGAATTAGTCTGTGGCCAGCAGAAGCAATATCGAGCATGTAGGGAAGCGCGTGGACGAGTTCTATTCCCTCTGCGAAAAGATCGCGGTGAGAACCTTCCTGTTTGTAATCTTTATGGCGAAGCTCGCGAAGTTTGCCGTTTGGTTTTTTCGATAGTCGCTTTTGGTAAGGTCAGGGTGTTAAAACGAAGCGACTACGTCCGGGTTTTCCTAACGGTGCGCACAGAAATTGGAAGCGATTCACAGATTCTCCACACATTCTCAGATTCTTGGCGAAGATGTTCTTCCAACATTCCCTTCTTTCTGTTGCAATGTCCCTCGGTGATGAATCCACTCGGTGAGCGGGTTAGTTGGATCCGTGGCTGCCGACCGTACATCTAATTAAATTTTCTATTTCGCTTTCTGTTCGCTCGCATCATAAATTGGTGCAGCAGGGGACTCTCACGCCCAAATGGCGACTACCGATTACAACATCAGCACTCTTCCCGCGAATGTAGAAGCCGAGCGCTCGATTCTTGGCGCGATTCTGCTCGACAACTTTTCTTATAACCAGGCTGCGGAACATCTTCGCATCGAGGATTTTTCGCTCGATTCGCACCGGCGGATTTATGGGCGGATGGTCGATCTGGCGGAGACTTCGCGGCCGATCGACATGATCACGCTGATCGAGGAACTGGATCGGCATAAGGATCTGCAGGCGATTGGCGATGTGGGCTATGTATCGAGCCTGCTGGATGGGGTTCCGGACCGGCCGAGCATTGAGCACTACGTCAAGATTGTGCGCGACAAGGCGTTGCTGCGGGGGCTGATTCACGCTGCGAACACGGCGATTGCGCGCGCGGTCGATCAATCTGATTCGGCCGAGGAAGTGCTGAGCGATGCCGAGGCTGCGATCTTTCAACTCTCGGACAAACGCATTGGCCGCGGCTTCATGGGCGTGCAGGAGATTGTGCGCGAGTCGTTCGGCTCGGTCGATGCGCTGCTGCAACGCGGGCAGCGCATCACGGGGCTGGCCACGCACTACGAAAATCTTGATGAGATGACGAGCGGATTGCAGCGCGCGGATCTCGTGATCATCGCGGCGCGGCCTTCGATGGGCAAGACTGCGTTCGCCATGAACATTGCGGAGAATGCGGCGATCAAAGATGGGAGTGTGGTGGGCGTGTTCTCCCTGGAAATGTCGCGGGAGGCTTTGCTGCTGCGCCTGCTGTGTTCGACGGCGGAAGTGGATGCGCACAAGATGCGTACTGGTTCGCTGTGGCAGGACGATACCAAGAAGCTGGTGCGCGCCATGGAGCAACTGGCGCACGCGCCGATTTTTATCGATGACACGCCGGGAATTTCGTTGAGCGAGATGCGGGCGAAGGCGCGGCGATTGAAGCAAGCGCAAGGCAAGCTTGATCTGATTATCGTTGACTACCTGCAGCTGATGTCGGGAGGAAGCAAGCGTTACGAAAATCGTACGCAGGAAGTGTCGGCGATTTCGCGCGGGTTGAAGGCGCTGGCGAAGGAACTCGCAGTGCCGGTGATTTCGCTCTCGCAGTTGAGCCGCGCTCCGGAGAGCCGCGGTGGCGATCATCGTCCGCAGCTTTCAGATTTGCGCGAGTCAGGATCGATTGAGCAGGACGCGGATTTGGTAATGTTTATTTTTCGCGAGGAAGTTTACCGGCAGGATGATCCCGATTTGCAGGGTAAGGCGGAGATCATCATTGCGAAACAGCGTAATGGTCCGACGGGCAAATTGATGCTGGCGTTCCGCAAAAACTGCACTCGTTTTGAGATGATGGCCGAGGGCGAGATGAGCTCCGACGAGTGATTCTGGGGCTACAGGAATTCCTGTAGATTGGTACAGGAAAGGCTGTAGTTTTCGCAGGTAAGTCTCTTAGCTGATTCGAGTTGCGCTGCGCTAATGTGCTGTGGAAAAGCTTGTGGAATTAGTGGCCGCGCTAAGAAAATCTTGCGGCGGAGAATTGCGATTTATTTCGGGACGGGTGATTTTCAGCCCCTAAGGCTTTGAATAGTAACCAGTTAGGCAATTCACTTGGCATTAACATGGGCGCGACCAGCGGAGAGTCGGCTCATTCCCGCTTTGGAGATTTGCACATTTCGCGGTTTCTTGCCTTCCGATTCTTCGCCGTTACGGCGGTCCTACCCGCTTAGTCGCTGTCTTCGCCGACCTTGAGGACCGCGAGAAACGCCTCCTGGGGTATATCGACGCGGCCGATGCGCTTCATTCGTTTTTTGCCTTCCTTCTGCTTTTCGAGGAGCTTGCGTTTGCGGGAAATGTCGCCGCCGTAGCATTTGGCGATGACGTTTTTCCGTATGGCCGATACGGTTTCGCGGGATATGATTTTCGCTCCGATCGATGCCTGAATTGCCACTTCGAACATTTGCCGGGGAATGAGCTGGCGCATTTTCGAGACCAGCAACTTGCCGCGCTCGTAGGCGAAATCGCGATGCACGATAATGGAAAGCGCGTCGACCGGCTCGCCCGCGACCAGGATATCGAGCTTGACCATGGGCGACTCCCAATAATCGGCGAGGTGGTAATCGAGCGAAGCGTAGCCGCGCGATACGGATTTGAGCCGGTCGTAAAAATCGAGCACGATTTCATTCAACGGTAACTCATAGTGCAACATGACGCGCGACGAGCTGACGTACTCGAAAGTTTTTTGTTTGCCGCGCTTGTCTTCGACTAACTTCAGAATTCCGCCGACATATTCTTCGTTGGTGAGAATGGTCGCGAGGATGACCGGCTCTTCAATCTTCGCGATCTCGCTAGGGTCGGGCCAGCGCGAGGGATTGTCGACCTCGATCATGGTGCCATCGGTTTTGTAAATCTTGTAGCGGACGCCGGGTGCGGTGGTGATCAATTCAAGAGCGAACTCGCGCTCGAGGCGCTCCTGAATAATTTCCATGTGGAGCAGGCCGAGGAATCCGCAGCGAAAGCCGAAGCCTAGCGCTACGGAACTTTCGGGTTCGAAGAAGAAGGATGCATCGTTGAGGCGCAGCTTTTCGAGGGCTTCGCGCAGACGGGTGTGCTCATGGGCGTCGACGGTGTAGAGTCCGGCGAAAACCATGGGCTTGATTTCTTCGAAGCCGGGAAGGGCTTCGAAGGCGGGATTGGCGTCGTCGGTGATGGTGTCGCCGATTTTGGTGTCGGCGACATTCTTGATGTTCGCGATGAGGAAGCCGACTTCGCCGGCTTTCAGCTCTTCGATCTCAACCGGCTTGGGGCTTTGTACTCCGAGGGTTTCTGCGTCGAAGGTTGTGCCGTTTGACCAGAGGCGAATTCTCTGGCCCTTGCGTAGCGTGCCTTGGAAAACGCGGGTGAGGATTACAACTCCTCGGTAAGCGTCGAACCAGGAATCGAAGACGAGAGCTTGGAGACGTGCGTCAGGATTGCCTTTCGGAGGGGGAACGCGCTTCACGATGGCTTCTAAGACGTCGGGGACACCCTGGCCGGTTTTCGCGCTGATGAGTACGGCGTCGGTTGCGTCGAGGCCGACGGCGCTTTCGATCATTTCTTTGGTGCGCGGGATGTCGGCGCTTTGCAGGTCGATCTTGTTGATGACTGGAATAATTTCGAGTCCGTTGTTGATGGCGAGGTAGGCGTTGGCGAGGGTCTGCGCTTCCACGCCTTGTGACGCATCGACCACGAGCAGCGCGCCTTCGCAGGACGCGAGCGAGCGCGAAACTTCGTAAGAAAAATCCACGTGGCCGGGCGTGTCGATGAGATTGAGCTGGTAGGTGTGTCCATCTTCGGCGGTGTACATCATGCGGACGGCGTGAGCTTTGATGGTGATGCCGCGCTCGCGCTCCAGGTCCATGGAGTCGAGGACCTGAGCTTGCATCTCGCGCGCGGTGAGCGACCCGGTCAATTCCAGCAGGCGGTCGGCCAGCGTGGATTTGCCGTGGTCGATATGCGCGATGATCGCAAAGTTGCGGATGGATGCGGCGTCCATAAGTCAGTTGCCAGTTGCCGGTCGCCAGTTGCCAGTTCGGACGAATCGAAACCGGCTGCCTGGAGCTGACAATTGCTTTTTGAGAGGCTTCAGGCCTAATACTTAATCTTAACAGGCGGGGCGGTAGTTCTCAGTTCTGCCGAGGCTTGATTCAAAAGCTCGGAACGCGGAGGCCGCTGAGAAAAGGCGCGGAGCACGCGGGGGATGGCACGTCGGCGTTGCCGGTGATTTTCGAGTAGAATCCTGCGGACAGATCGTGGAGGGTTGATTGATGGGGAAATTCCTGACCGTCGTATCCGTTATTTTGCAGGCGTGCTTCGCCTGGGGCCAGACTCCGTCTGCGCAAGTGAAACCGTTCGTGAAGGTTGATGCTCCCGTGGTTGCTCTGGCTCACGTGCGTGTGATCGACGGCACGGGTGCGGCTGCGCGCGAAGATCAGACAATGGTGATCTCCAAAGGAAAGATCGAATCGGTTGCCGATGCCGCGTCGGCGAATGTCCCGAAGGATGCGCAGGTGCTCGACCTGCACGGTTACAGCGTGATCCCTGGCCTGGTGGGGATGCACGAGCACATGTTCTATCCGGCGGGAGAAGGAATTTTTCATGAGATGGCGATCAGCTTTCCACGACTGTATTTGGCCGGAGGCGTGACCACGATTCGCACGGCGGGAAGCATGGAGCCGTACATGGATCTGGCGCTGAAAAGAGAAATCGACGCGGGCGAGGTTCCCGGACCGCACATGCACGTGACTGGGCCTTATCTGGAAGGACCGGGGAGCTGGGCGCCGCAGATGACGTATTTGCAAACTCCGGAGGAGGCCGTGGCCACGGTCAACTTCTGGGCCGACCGCGGCGTGGACAATTTCAAGGCCTATAACTTTCTCTCGCGGGCGGTGCTGAAAGCGGCAATCGACGCGGCTCACAAGCGGGGGTTGAAAGTTACGGGACATCTCTGCTCGATTGGCTTTCGCGAGGCGGCAGCGCTTGGCATTGACGATCTGGAACACGGCATTATCGTCGACACGGAATTCTTTTCGGGCAAGAAACCCGACCAATGCCCCAGCAATTCGTTGGCGTCCATGACGCTTGTGGCGGACGAACTCAACAAAATGCGCGTAACTGACCCTCCCATTCAGGAGATGATTCGCGATCTAGTTGCGCATCACATCGCGGTCACTTCCACGCTGCCGGTTTTTGAGCCGATTGTATCCGGCAAGGCGCCCCTTCAACAGCGAGTGTTGAACGCCATGTCGCAAGAGGCGCGCAATCAGTATCTGGAAAACCGTGTATTTTTCGATCTGCAAGCCCGGGACGCGAAAACCGGCAAGTTTCACGCATCGACATGGGAAGCGGCGTTTGCGCAGGAGGAGGAGTTCGAGCGTGCGTTTGTGAAATCCGGAGGATTGCTGCTGGCTGGCGAGGATCCCACGGGACTTGGAGGCGATCTCGCGGGCTTCGGCGACCAGCGCGAAGTAGAGTTGCTGGTGGAATCGGGATTCACGCCACTGGAGGCAATTCACATCGCGACCTGCAATGGCGCGCAGTATCTGGGAGAACTCGACCGCATCGGGACGATTGCGGCGGGCAAGCAGGCGGACCTGGTGGTGATAAAGGGCGATCCGTCGAAGAAGATCGAAGATATTGAGAACACCGAAATCGTGTTCAAGGACGGCGTGGGATACGATTCGGCGAAGCTGATTGAATCGGTGCGGGGATTGGTCGGAGTTCGGTGAGTGCAGTTACCAGCCGCCGGTTGCGAGTGGGGAGCGAATGCGGGACGCATACGGCTTCCACTAGAATTTAGATCGCATGATTGTTCTCGCTTCCGCCTCGCCTCGCCGGCAAGACTTGCTGCGCAACGCCGGGATTCCATTCACAGTGCAGCCCGCCGACATTAACGAGACGCCGCTTGGCGGTGAGTCTCCGCGAGATTGCGCGGAGCGGCTGGCGCGGGAAAAGGCGCTGGCGGTTTTTCAGAACAATCCGCAGCATTGCGTGTTGGGCGCGGACACGATCGTGGTGGTCGATGACGTCATCCTCGGCAAACCTCGCGACGCAGAAGACGCTGCGCGCATGTTGCGATTGCTTTCAGGGCGCACTCATGCCGTGATTACGGCAGTCTGCCTGGTGGGACCAGTGGCCAGTGGTCAGTGGTCAGTGGCCAGTAACACCAAGACCGGCTCCGAAACCACTTCGGTGACTATGTGCGAGATCTCCGACGATGAGATCCGCGACTATGTCGCTACTGGCGAGCCTATGGACAAGGCGGGGGCGTATGCGATTCAGGGGCTGGCATCGAGGTGGATTCCGCGGATCGAGGGCGATTACAGCAATGTGGTTGGACTGCCGGTGGCGCTGGTGTATGCGATGCTGCGCGAGCGGGGAGCTGTTTGAATGGATGGCGATTAGAAAACATTTGGAGAGAAGCGAAGCCCGCTAGGATTTTTTTTCTTCTTCCTTTATCTCTTTCTTTTTTTCTTCTTCGGGATCTTTCATCGCGGCTTTGAAGTTGCGGATGCCTTCGCCCATGCCTTTGCCTAATGAGGCAAACTTACTGGTGCCGAAGATCAGAAGAATGATCGCGATGATCAGAATCAAATGCAACGGCTGAAAAAGACCTTCACCCATAAGTCCTCCGGGGGCCTGGCGGTACTCTGCGTACGCAACGCAGGTTGGCCGAACTCCCTGCGCAAAGTCTAGGCCATGCTAACTTCAGAGTCAAAGTGCGCGGCGCCCTGCATCTCTGCCATCTCGACTGAAGGCTCGGCTCACCACTCCGGCTTCTCGCAGTCTATCCTTAAGGGTTGCAGTAGCGGAGGTTCATGGTGATTCTGAAACGTTTCATGTTGTCGCTCCTCATTTCATTTGCTCTGTCACTTTCTTCCGCTCAAAGTGCGGTACAAGCTCCTGCCGCTGCGACGGGCGAACATCGCAAGACTAGCGAACCTTATACGGGAGACCTCACTATTTTCGATTCACCCGGGCGGGATGAGCGTCTGCAAATCAATCGCGTGATGGACATACTGGGCATTACGACGGGGAAAACTGTGGCCGATGTTGGGGCGGGGTCGGGCTGGTTTACCGTGCGCGCGGCGCGGCGAGTGGGTGATGGCGGCAAGGTTTATGCGGTCGATATTAATCCGGAGTCGATTCGTTATGTCGAGGATCGCGCGCAGAAAGAGAAGTTGCACAATGTGAAAACGATTCTTGGTAAGGCGGACGATCCGCTTCTTCCCGCGGGCGCAGTCGATGCGGTTCTGCTGCTGAAGACATATCACGAAGTTGCGGAGCCGGTTGGTTTGTTGCGGAATCTGCGCACGGCGCTGCGTCCGGGTGCGAAGGTGGGGATTATTGACCGCAATGGAAATGGCGAGGATCACGGCGTGGGCCGGGAGGTTGTGTTGCGCGAGGCTGCGCAGGCGGGCTACCGGCTGCTCAAGCAGTATGATTTTGTTAAGGGCGATAAGATGGATTATTTTCTGGTGCTGGTTCCCCAATAATACTTGTCAAATATTTTCGATCATGCCCGCGAGTAGCAGTGCGCGTCGCGGCAGTTCGGAGATGACGATGAATTCGTGAACGGCGTGCGCGCCGTCGCCTACGCCGCCCATGCCGTCTAGCGTTGGGATGCCCATTCCGGCGGTGAAGTTTCCGTCGGAGCCGCCGCCTACTGCCGCTTCTTCGAGTTTCCATCCTACGTGTTGGGAAAGTTGCTGAGCTTTTTTGTAGAGCGCGGCAACGCCGGCGGTTCGCTCCATTGGAAGGCGGTTGATGTTGCCTGTCATCTCGAGTTTGCAGCGCTTGTCGAATGGTTTGAGGGAGCGCAGCTTGCGGTCGATGCCCGCGGCTTGCTTCGCGCTCTTAATGCGGACATCGATGAGTGCGGAGGCTTCGGCGGCGATTACGTTTGAGCGCGTGCCTCCTTGAATCACGCCGGGATTTACCGACACACCTTGGCGCAAATTGTTTAGCTTCGCGATTACTGCGAGTTGGCGCGCGAGTTCCAGGATCGCGCTGTGGCCCTTACCGGGATCGAGTCCGGCATGCGCCGCTATGCCTTGCACGCGAAGTTTATATTCGCCGACACCCTTGCGCGCGGTTTTTACGGCGCCGCGAAGTCCGGCGGCGGGTTCGAGCACCAGCACTCCGGCGGATTGTTTGGCGAGGGCCTCGGTGATCTTTCGCGAAGAATGGCTGCCGACTTCTTCATCGGAAACCAGAAAAACTGTGACCGGCCGTGGCAGCGTGCCGTGCCATGCTTGCAGCGCTTCGATGGCATGGAGCATGAGCGCGATGCCGGATTTCATATCGAGCACGCCGGGGCCGAGAAGGTGTCCGTTTTCGATTTTGCAGGGCATGTTCGCGAGTGTGCCTAAGGGATAGACCGTGTCGTAGTGGCCTAGCAGCAGGACTGGCTTGCGTTTATCTAACTCTGATCGGGCGGTCCCGGCGAAGTCGATCTGCAGGCTGTCGCCGAAATCTTTGTTATTGCTGTGGTGGAGTTGAGCTCGTCCGCCGAGCGCTTCGAATTTTTGTGCGAGGAATGCGGCGATGCGGTCGACGGCTGGCTTGTTGTCGCTGGGAGATTCGATCTCGACGAGTTCGCGAATTGTGTTCACCATCTCGTCCTGATGCTTCGAGAAGTAGCTCAGGCGATCTGGCCACGCAGGCTTTGGGGCGGCTGGTGATTCTGTCGGTTTTTTTGCGGACACGATTTCCTTTCGCTGTCTAACGTTGCGCCTGCCGCGGGGAAAACAATCGAGCTGCGCTCGACCCTTCGGCTTCGCTCAGGGCAAGTTGGCCGAGGGCGGCTGTCCCCACACATGACCATCTTGCGACGCGGTACAGTATAATCTTCACGCTGATTGAGAACTAAGCATGATTGAGAGCACTCCTCCTGCTGTAGTCGACGCCGTTGCACCCAACGCAACGAAGACCGGGCTCGACATTCACGACATTCTGAAAATTCTGCCGCATCGCTATCCTTTTCTGTTGATTGATCGCGTGCTGGAATTGAAACGCAAAGAGCGGATTGTGGCGATCAAGAACGTCACCATCAACGAACCTTTTTTCAATGGACATTTCCCGGGATTGCCGATAATGCCGGGCGTGCTGATTGTGGAAGCGATTGCGCAGGCCGGCGGCGCGCTGCTGCTCACCGAGGTGGAAGACCGGACTGACAAGGTGATGGTGTTTACGGGGATTGAGCGCGCGAAATTTCGGCGTCCGGTAAGCCCAGGAGATCAGTTGCGGATTGAGGTGGAAGTGAAGGGCTGGCGGGCCATTGCGCGCATGATCGCGGTGCGCATGCAGGGCATCGCGTATGTGGATGGCAAGAAAGTGGCGGAGGCGATGGTGTCATGCCAGCTGATCGATAGTTCGCGCGGGCGCGGCCCGGCTCCGGATGGAGCTGGCGCGGCTGCGGAATGATGCGGCAGGTCGAGCTTCGCTCGACGGACAGCCGGGGGCGGCTGTCCCCACACGAGCTAGCGGGCAAAACATAACTCAATTTGACTCGATCATGAATGTTCACCCCACCGCAATTATCGATGCGCGTGCCAAGGTGCCGGCATCTTGCCGGGTTGGGCCTTACTGCGTGATCGGTGCGGAGGTCGAACTGGGCGAGGGCTGCCGCCTGGTGTCGCATGTGGCGATTGAAGGTCCAACCAAGATCGGCACCGACAATTCCTTCTTTCCCTTTTGTGCGATCGGCATGGCGCCACAAGATACTACTTACAGAGGCGAGCCAACGCGCCTGGAGATCGGCGACCACAACGAGATTCGCGAGTGCGTCACCATCAGCCGCGGCACGGTGAAAGGCGGCGGCATCACGCGAGTGGGCAGCCACACGCTGATCATGGCGTACGCGCACATTGGTCACGACAGCGTGATCGGCGACCGCTGCATGCTGGTGAACGGAGCCACGCTGGCCGGGCACGTGACTGTGGAAGAGTGGGCTGTGGTGGGCGCGCTTTGTCCGGTGCATCAGTTTGTGCGCATCGGCGCGCACTCTTACATCGGCGGCGGGACCACTATCACGCAGGATGTTTTGCCGTTTTCGATGACTTCGGCTGCGCGCGACACGCATGCGTATGGAATGAATAAAGTTGGCCTGGAGCGGCGCGGTTTTTCCAAAGAGCGCATCCAGAAAATTCATCATGCTTACAAGACTCTGCTGGCTTCGAAACTGAACACTTCGCAGGCGCTGGAGAAGCTGAAGTCTGAGTCGGATCGTGGTGACGATGTGGATATGCTGATTCGGTTCATCGAGGCTTCGGAACGCGGGATTATCAAGTAAGCCGGTGGCTGCGCCGCCAACTAACGTCAACTTTTCCGTCTGCTGTTGACTCGGCTATCCCTGCCGCTTATCCTTGCGAGATAGTGAATGTATGCCAAGAGCTGAGGCCGCTGTGACTGGGATTCAATTCCTTACGGACGACAAGGGGCATCGCGTGGCCGTGCAGATCGACCTCAAAAAGCACGGGGCCATCTGGGAAGATTTCTGGGACGGTCTTATTTCCGAATCGCGCCGCAAGGAAAAAAGCGTCCCGTACGAGCAATACCGCACGAGTCGATTGAAGCGCAGCCAATCGCGTGGTTAACTACTCCGTCGTCATCAAATCGTCCGCCCAGAAGGAACTCGACGCGCTCGACGATGCCGTCTTTAGTCGCATTGACCGCAGGATTCTGGCGCTGGCCGAAAACCCGCGCCCCGCGGGATGCAAAAAGCTCAAAGGCTACAAAGACCAGTGGCGCATACGAATAGGAAACTGGCGCGTGGTGTACTTCATTGACGATTCGGCGAAGCGTGTGAGCATATCCCGCGTCGCGCACCGCCGCGAAGTTTATGACGTCTAGACCCACCTAGGTGGACGTCAAGAAAGCGACTCGCGATCACTTCGTGCCCTCCCAAAAGGAAAAACTCGGCCTTATCGCTGGTAACGGCACGTTTCCCCTCCTCGTGCTGGACGCGGCGCGCGCTGCTGGATACGAAGTCGTTGTGGTCGCGATCAAGGAGGAAACTTTTCCCGAGATCGAGGATCATGGCGCCGCTTCAGTTCATTGGCTGTCGTTGGGCGAGCTTTCGAAGCTGATCGAGACTTTCAAGCGCGAAGGCGTGCAGCGTGCCGTTATGGCCGGGCAGGTTAAGCATAAGCAGATTTTTTCTGCGATCAAGCCCGACTGGCGACTGGCCAAGCTTTTATTTTCTCTCACTACGCGCAACACCGACAGCCTGCTCGGAGCCGTGGCTAAGGTTCTTGCCGAGGAAGGGATTGCTCTGGAGAATTCCACGGCGCTTCTGGAACCTTTGCTGGTGAAATCCGGAACGCTGACGCGGCGCGCGCCTACTGAACAGGAGCGCAAGAACATCGACTACGGGCGTGCCGTGGCCCGCCATCTTGCGCAGCATGATATTGGACAGACTGTGGTGATCGCCGAAACCGCTTGCGTGGCGGTCGAAGCCATGGAGGGCACCGACGCGACTATTGAGCGCGCCGGGCGCATCATGGGATCGTTGCATGGTGATGCGTCCACGCTGAGTCGCGCGCTTACTGTGGTGAAGATCGCGAAGCCGAATCAGGATATGCGCTTCGATGTCCCTGTGATCGGAGTGAAGACCATCGAGGTCATGCAGGCTGCGGGCGCGACCTGCCTCGCGCTGGATGCCGGCAAATGTTTGATGCTGGATGGAGAGAAGATTCTGGACGCGGCGAATGCCGCGGGGATTGCGGTTGTAGCGGACCCTGCCTGAGTAGTATGACGGCCGGTGCGGTTGAGTGTTCCTTGATCTTTGAGGTCACAATTTGCAACCTCAAAGCATCTCGATCTAGTCGGCCCCCACTGAACGCCGGCTTTCTCGCGAGGGTGTCGCTGGACTTTTGCGCATCCCTTGGAGAGTTCGCGTCAGGTTGTGCGCGGTCTGCAAGTTCATCCAGAATTCAGCGGAGTTCTTGAAATATTCGGCTAGAAGCAGGGCCGTCTTGGGAGTAACGCCTCGCTTGCCGCGCACCAGTTCATTCACGCGGTTCAAAGGAATGCCCAGTGCTCTTGCCAGTTCGGCCTGGGTCAGGCCCAGCGGGGCGAGGAATTCCTGCAACAGGATTTGTCCGGGATGAGTGGCGATACGACGTCTTGGCAGCATTGTTGTCTCCTTAGTGGTAATCCGTGCATCGCACATCGATTGCGTTGCCGCTGATGAAGCGGAATACCACGCGGTACTGATCGTTTACCCGCACGCTGTAAAACCCCGCCCACTCGCCCCGCAGTTTCTCCAACCGGTTCGACGGAGGTACGCGCAGATCTTCCAGCGTAGTGCTCGCGTTCAGCAAATCCAGCTTGGTGCGGACTCGCGGCCACAATGCCTGCGCGATTCTCCGGGCCGCCTTCGTTTCATAGCCGTGGAAGATGTCTTCCGTCGTTTTGTCTCCAAAGGAGACAATCATTTCTACAGTATACACGAATACCGTGTATGCGTAAATCGGTTGACCGTACAAGCTAAATCGGAGAAGTTAGGGATTATGACTTCTTCAAAGTCTGAACCCGCCCTGATCGCCGAACAGCTTCGCCGGGCATTCGACGGCGATGCTTGGCATGGGCCAGCTGTGCTTGAGTTGCTGCAAGATGTGGATGCAGCCATGGCTGCGGCCAAGCCTTTGGCCGATGTCCACAGCATTTGGGAATTGGTGCTGCACATTGCCGTTTGGGATGAGGTGGGTTGCCGCCGGTTGGCTGGAGAAGTATGGCAGCCGGAAGGCACTGCGAATTTTCCAGTCGTTCCGAAGCCGACGGAAGCCGCGTGGCGCAAGGCCGTTGCTCAAGCGAAGCGCGCGCACGATGTGCTGGTGAATACGGTTGCCGCGCTTCCTGAATCACGGCTGCGTGATCGTGTCCCCGGGAAGAAATATGATTTCTATCACATGTTGCACGGCATCGCGCAGCACGAGCTTTACCATGCGGGGCAAATTGCGATTTTGAGGAAATTGTCGTGGGATTGAGTCATTGAGTGATTAAGCCATTGAGCCATTGAATGATCGGCTCATTGAGCCATTCAAAAAACTTAACTGCTTCTAATCGCTCAATGGCCCGATTGCAAAATTGTTCAATCTCTTCGAGATGCTCTTCCGGTCTTTTACGTTTACAATTTAATGTCCCTTGCCGGCAACCAGCCGGCTGAGAGTTTCTTCCTGCGCGCTGATAATCCGATTTCCGTTGCGGTGGTGGGTGTGGGCGTCTTTGGACGCAACCATGCCCGCGTCTATCAAGAACTGGAACAGCAGGGCGAGCCGGTTCGACTGGTGGGCGTGGTCGATCCTGATCTTGACCGCGCCGATGCAGTGGCGCGCGAGTTCGGCTGCCGGGCTTTTGGTTCAGTCGAGCAGATGCTGACCACGCACAGCGAAGTGCGCGCCGCGTCAGTGGCGGCTCCGACGGTGCATCATCTGGAAGTGGCCCGCGCGCTGATGGAAGCAGGCATCGATGTCCTGATCGAAAAGCCGTTAGCTGCGTCGCTGGCTGAGGCGAATGAGTTGGTCGATCTCGCGGCTACTCACAAGCGCGTTGTCCAGGTTGGGCATCTCGAGCGCTTTAATCCCGCGGTGCGCGCCACGATTCCGCTGATTACTCAGCCAATGTTTTTCGAAGTGCATCGCCTGAGCGTGTTCACTCCGCGTTCGCTTGATGTCGATGTGGTGCTTGATTTGATGATTCACGATCTCGACATCGTGCTCGCGTTCGCGAATTCTCCGGTGAAAGAAGTTCGAGCGGTAGGACTGCCCATTCTTTCCGGCAAAGTTGACATTGCCAATGTGCGGCTGGAATTCGAGTCAGGATGCGTAGCGAACTTTACCGCCAGCCGCGTCTCGACTGAGCGTGTGCGCAAGCTGCGTTTCTTTCAGCCCCAGCAATATGTTTCAGTCGACTATGGGCGGCAGGAAGTGCTCGTCTTCACGGTGGGCGCGGATGCGTCGGCGGCTGGCGCCCCTACTGTGAATCCGCAGATTCAGGTTGCCAAGCCGCCGGTGACTTCGGAAGAACCTTTGCACGCGGAGTTGAAGTCGTTCCTGCATGCGGTGCGCGAGCGCTCCACGCCTGTGGTTCCGCTTGTAGATGGCCGCCGCGCCCTCGCCCTCGCGCTCGATATTGTGGCAGCGATTCGCGAGCATGGGAAAAAGGTGGGCTTGGCTGGCATCGTCAAGGCCAAAGGCTAGGGCAGAGAATGGCTCGGTAGACTCGGTCGCGGCGGCTCATCTATTTTGGTTTTGAGGTACTGAGCTTTGATCCTTTGACGAGATATTTGCCTTCATCCTCGTTCAATTGCGAAAGACCGAAGGTTACGCTGTACCGAGAGTTCACCGTGACCTTGGCCCCGAAGTAGTAGACCTGGCCTGGCTCTGCGGTAAAGGATGTCGCATCGACATTCTTGCCTCCCCAACTTGCGCATAGATGATGCACTCCTGGGTCCACCGTAAGGGCGAAGTATGAGTTGCCGTGATTGGCGCCAACCCAGGCTCCGTCCATACCGAGGCGAACTGTGGCATGCATGAAGGGGCCAATCGGTTGATTTTCGCCTTCGATAAAGACGACCTGAGCCTTACCCTCCGCTGGTGTGGCAGGGACGGGCTGGCCCTCTTCTGTCGTAACATTGAACTTGACTTTATCGATACCGCAGGAATCCGGCAAAGTGGTAGCCCAGACCTGGCTTGCGTACACAAGAGATGCGCAGAGAAACAAACCGCTAAGAATTGGCTTCATAGGATTCTCCTAAGGACTCAGACTCCCGTCGCACGGTTTAGTTGCACGTGTCCGCCACTTCTACGGAACGCCTGTCGTGTGTGAACGCATCTGTAGGCGCTACACCTTCACCTTCTCGACACTAGACCTTTGGGCTGGCAAGCTCAAGCCGCAGATTTGATCGCGTTTTACAAATGTTTACACACCTAACTCTCGTGCTACTTGTCGTGAGCAAAATCCCTTGAAAGATGCGAAAATAGAGGTACCTTGGTCCGCACCGTTCGCTGCGTCATCCTGTGAAGGCAGGATGCAACGTAGCGCTGGGAATGCGTGTCTAACGGACAGGCGTTGGCTCGGAAAGGCAGTGCTCGAAGAAGCCTAGTTCGGACAAAACTAGTTCATGCCCATCACTCAAATCCCATTCCAGGATCCGGTCGCGCCTCCCGAGAAGCCGCAACCGGAGCAACTCGGCCTGTACGACGCCCGGGGATGGGAGACCGCCTATCGCGATTTGGATGATGATGCGGCGCGTGTGCCGCACTTGCTAATCCAATTGCAGGACGATCTGGCGCGCTCGCGCCGGCGCGAAGCCGCGTGGATCTCGATTATTGTCCACATGGTTCTCATCGCCTTCCTGTGGAAGATTGAGTATTTTGAGAAATACCTTCCGTGGCATGCCGTTGCTGTAGAGAAAAAGTCGGTCAACTTTAAGGATGCGACTTTTCTCGAGCTTCCGCCCGATTTGCAGAAGGTGCCGCACAAGCAGGGCAACATTATTTCCGATAAAGACCGCTTAGCAATGACGCGGCATCCCAACCTGGATGTGAAGGAGCTGCGCAAGAGTCTGGCCACGCCGCCCCCCGGAGCGCCGGGCTTCAGCGGATCGCCGACGTCGCAACCAGCCCCTGTTCAGCAGTCCGCCGGCGTGACTCAAAGCCAGCCTGCGCTGCCGCCGCAACCAGCGACTACTCCGCAGATGTCGCAGTTGCAGAGTCCGCCTAAGCCCGACATCAGGAGCGAGTTCAGCAAGTATGGCGGTTCGATGTCGGCAGGCGATCAGATTCAAGAGGCGGCGCGCGCGGCAAAACGCGGAGGCGGAGGCGGCCAGGGTAGCGGTGGCGACTTTGGATTAGGCACCGGCGCGCACGGCCGCCCGGTGGGCAATCTCGAAGTGCTCAGCGACACTATGGGCGTGGACTTCGGTCCTTACCTTCAGCGTGTGCTGCATGACGTGAAGCAGAACTGGTACAACGCGATTCCGGAATCTGCAGCGATGAAGCACGGCAGCCTGATCATCGAATTCGCGATTACTAAAGATGGAAAAGTTGCGGGCATGAAACTGGTGGCGCCCTCGGGAGACATTCCGCTGGATCGCGCAGCCTGGGCCGGAATTACAGGCTCAGATCCGTTCCCAGCATTGCCCGCCGAATTCGGCGGACAATATCTAGCGCTCCGCTTCCGCTTCTTCTACAACCCCACAAAAGAAGAACGCGAAGGCCTGGAGTAGTTCGTCTGGAATCGCCGACAGTCCCAAAATACTAATGCGGAAGAATGCGAAACGAGCGCCCCCGGCTTGTTCGGTAGATGGAGAAGTCTCGCCGATCCAAGGTGAAAATAGTCTCAATCCGTTCGCGTCCTGCCAGATAAACTAAAGAGACACCGGCGAGCTGCGGCCGCATGCTCTGGTATTTTTCCAGGAGTTCTGCGATTGGCCGCACGTCCGGGCCCTCCAGCGAGAGCAGTTCCACAAAAGGTGTATTGATGCTGTCCAATAAGCGTCGGACCGCGCCGGGCGAGTGCCGCAAGAGCCACGCGGCCTCAGTAATCACCGGCCAGCAGGTATACAGTGGGCCCTCCAGAGCCGCAAGAGCTTGAACGCATGCCGCATGATGGGTGTCTTGATTGTCGAGAATCGCAACCAGCGGACCAGTGTCGATGAGAACCCGGGCCGCTTCGGGCGATATCATCGGCTCTTTCCGAAACCTTCAAAATGCCGGCGGTTCGTACTGAGATCTTTTGGACCACGGCTGACGCAGCCGATGAGCCCGGCAGCCTTTGCTGCTTCGTAAGCCGAACCTCGAACCGGCTCTTCTTTGAGGTAGTTCTCGACTGCAAGACGAATCAGGTCCGATGGCGTCCGCCCTTTATCACGGGAGGTCCGGCGTAGCTTTGAACCCAGATCTTCCGGAACCCGAACTGTAAAGCGTTGAGTAGCCATGTCAGACATTATATAACAACTGTCAGACAGAGAGCTGCCGGGGTCGAAAGCCCGGAAGCCCAAAGCCCGCTAGCTCTTCCGCAGCCGGATCGATCCATCCCCGGTATGAATCACCAGCAGATTCCCGCCGCCGTTCAGCTTGCCGCGAACTTCGCCTTCGCGAATCTTGCCTTCGGTCGTGACCGGCAAATCAAGATCGATGTGGCCATCGCCGGTGTGCAACTCCACGTCCGCTGCCAGATTTGCCGGCACTTCCAGCGTGACCGTGCCGTCGCCGCTTTCGAGCCTCCAGCCCATGGCGAGCGCCGACCCGGTCGCGGCGTGCGCATCCACGCGGCCGTCCCCAGTCTTCAGATCGAGTTCGTCAAAGCGGCCGTTGGCGCGGATATGCCCATCGCCAGTCGTCGCCCGCAACTTGCCGTCCACGCCGTCGATTTCCTCCGAGCCGTCTCCACTATGCAACTGCATCTCGCCTTTGAAGTTTCCGAGTTCAATCTTTCCATCGCCGGTGCGCAGGTCCACGCGGCCCTCGCGCGGCATGTGGATGTTAATGTCGACGCTATGATTCGACCAGCCGATTCAATCGTGTTCTGGTCCCAGGTGGAGACGTGAATGTTGGCGTCAGAAGTGTCCACGCGCAGGTCGGGCTTGCCCGTAAGAGTGTAGGTTTTCGACCACTCCTCAGCCCGCGCCGGCGCTGCCCACGAGCAAACCAGGCCGCCGAGAATCAGGCCCATGAACACCCAGCTATCTACACGCTTGTGTTTCATAAGAAATCCTCCGCTTAGGCACACTTCCGCCCGCCCTCTTACACGAGATTACGCGCGCGAGGTGAGATTAGTTCCATGGAAATTTGCGCGGCTATCACTGCGCCCCACGCAGATGCTGCCAAACTTGCCGCACCTGCTCGCGCGTGCGATCGAGCGAGCTCGAGTTGTCGATCACGAAATCGGCGGCTTTTATTTTTTCCGCTTCAGGGATTTGCGCCGCCATACGCCGCGCTACTTCCTTACGCGCCGCTTCCAAATCTAACTTCTGGCGCGCGGCGAAGCGCGCAACGCGTTGCTCATCGCTGCAGGTGACGACGACCAGCTTATCGAAACGCTTCGCCGCGCCCGCTTCCAGGATGAGCGCCGCTTCCACGATCGCGACCGCGTCGGGATCCTGCCGTCCCATTTCTTCCATCCATTCATCCTGGCTGCGAATCACCGCGGGATGCACAATGCGATTCAACTCTTCGATTCGCGATGCGGTGTTCGATGGCGCTTTGCCAAAGGCCGCCTCGGCCAGCTTGGCGCGATCTACGCTCAGGTCAGGATTGAGAATGCCTCCGCCGAAATGCCGCACCACCTCGTTGTAGACAGGCTGGCCGGGCAGCATGAGTTCATGAGCAATGCGGTCGGCTTGGACAAGATGCGCGCCGAGGGAGACGAACATTTCTCCAACAACCGATTTGCCCGAGGCGATGCCGCCGGTAAGGCCGATTTTCAGCATAGATTCAGGGGATAGGGATCAGGGGTTAGGGGTCAGTAGATGCAGCTTCCGCGAGATTCCCAACGACTTGCCCAAGGAGTTTCACCTTTCTGCCAAAACTGAACGCGCACCGACTGACCCCTCACCCCTAGCCCCTGATCCCTGCCTACGCATTTTCGCCGCCTTCACCGTGTTATACATCAGCATCGCGATGGTCAGCGGGCCCACGCCGCCGGGCACCGGCGTGAGCGCTCCCGCCACCTCGGCTACCTCCGGATGCACGTCGCCGACCAGCGTTGATCCCTTTTTTCGAAACGTCGCTTCGCGCTGCGCGTGCTTCTCCAATCCGCTTCCGAACAGCCGCTGGAACTCCGCAGCGTCACTCACCTTGTTCATGCCGACATCGATCACGGTCGCGCCGGGCTTCACGAAATCGCGCGTGATCATGCCGGCGCGGCCGATTGCAGCGACGAGAATGTCGGCACGGCGGCAGACTGCCGGCAGATCGTGGGTCTTCGAATGGCAAACCGTGACGGTGGCGTTGGCATTGAGCAGCAGCATTGCCGCGGGTTTGCCGACGATGTCGCTGCGCCCCACCACCACGGCTTCCCGACCCGCGATAGGAATGTTGCTGCGACTCAGGATCTCGATCACTCCAGCGGGCGTACAGGGCACCAGGCCGGGACGCTGCGTCGAGAGAAAGCCGACATTCACCGGATGGAATCCGTCGACATCTTTTGCGGGATCGACCGCCATCAATATTCGTTTCGCGTCCACGTGCGAAGGCAGCGGCAGCTGCACCAGGATGCCATCAATCTCATCGCGGCGATTGAGATCCTCGACCAGGGCCAGCAGTTCGTTGGTAGTCGCGGTCTCAGGCGGCGTATGCTGCTCGCTGTAAATGCCCACCTCTTCGCTGGCTTTGACTTTGCCGCGCACGTAAATCTCCGACGCCGGGTTGTGCCCCACGAGAACCACGGCTAACCCGGGCCGCATTCCGGCAGCAGCCATGGCCTTCACCTCCGTCGCAATTTCGCTGCGGATGTCGCTCGCGATCTTCGTGCCGTCTAAAATTTTGGCAGCCATAAGTTGCTCGGTTGAGATTCTATCGTATGGAAGGAGATGAGTTTCACCACGGAGGCACGGAGACACGGAGAAAAACTACCTTTAGCTTTTGTTTTCTCCGTGGCTCCGTGCCTCCGTGGTGGACTGATTTTGGATACAATGCTCCCATGATTGCCAAAGATTTGTTGGAGATTCTGGTCTGCCCCGCGTGCAAGCAGCCCCTCGAGTACCGGGAGAATCCGGAAAGCCTGAAGTGCCGTCAGTGCCACCGAGTGTACCCGGTGAAGGACGATATCCCCATCATGTTGATCGATGAGGCAACGATCGAAAACTAGCACGGGAACCACCCGGCATCGCTGCTCATCGCCTCTCCCCTGACATTTCCTTCCCAGCAGATTCGGAAAACGCGCGACTCCATTGAACGGGCTGCGTTCCCGAAATGACACACCGCGTCTTTTTCTGGGACGACTGGCCGTCACTAACGACATTGGGCGACTGCGATGTTCCGGTGAGGGTTGTCCGCAACTTCTGCTAATTACAAGGGTTAATCAATCCAAAGCGACCTGCTTTCCGTATTTAGAACTAGAAGGTAGCCGCGGCAGCTAAATTGCATGCAACTTGCGTGGCTGCCGATGAGTCTAATTAGCAACAGTTGGGTTCGAGGTCGGAGTCGGAGGTGATGACGGCCATGTTTCAGAGCAGAATGTTTGAAAGCGGAATGAACGAAACAGTCAATAACGATAAAGACAGATTCACGGCAACGGAACTGGCGGCGTTGCGCAGCGATTTGCTGCAGGGGGGCATGATCGACTCCTACGAGGCTGCCGAACTGCTGCAGGTCTTCCTGATGGGCCGGGGCTATGGAGTTTCGCCCAAGGCAGCGCTCGACGCGGCAGGCCGCGTCGAGATGGCGGGCTGCGCCCTGCCGGTGCTGCAATTCGAGCTGGAGAACCTTGCGTTGGTGATGTAAGTGTTACACAGATTGCGGCGCGGGCCCGGTGAACCTGCGGCGCAAAATGCAGCGGCGCAAAATGGGACGGCGCGGCAATTTGAGACAACCGGCTTTGGCAAGGGCTAACCGGCCCAGCTAGTTGAGCCCAAAATCTCAACCAACCGCGGGATCCGTCAGGATTCTGATCTTCAAGATTTCGACATTTGGAATCGGGCGATCGACCTAGATTGACCGAAACCATCCCACAAGCGACAGCCGGGCCAACCAGCCCGGCTTTGTGGTTTTTGGGGCTTGGATTCCAGCGCATGGTCTTCTAATCCGGAGCACACGTCGTCGCGGCTCACGGACGAGCTTCGGAGGCGGCTGTCTCGGCGCGATGCACGCGGACTTTGACCTCAACGCGGGAACCGAGGCGGTTGATAATCGACATGAGGCGATCGACCGTGAACCGCCCGAGGTCTGCATTGCAGATGCGCGAGAAGTCCGCCGCGGCGATGCCAGTACGGCCGTGCGCGGCGCGGACCGTCAGCCGTTCCCGGTCGAGCGCCCTGATAATTTCCGCCGCGAGGATTGCCTTGAACTGTTCCACGTCAGCGCTGTCGTGGCCCAGATCGCGGAAGGCATTGCCACTTCCTCGCACTACTTCCAATTTTTCCTTCTTCATCGCAGCATCTCCTTCAATCTCCTGAGACGGTCCTTGATCAGGTCAATCTCGTGGCGCGGCGTCTTGATGCCTTGCGTCGATTTCTTCTGGAATGCATGAACCACCCAGAGTTCCTCAGCGATCTGTACCGCGTAGACTACGCGGAACGCATCGCCCCGGAAACGCAGCGCAACCTCGAACACGCCTGGACCAAGGCCGAGCATGGGTTTTGCAATGTCCGCTTTACTTCCCTCGGCGGCGATCGTCAATGCGGCAAGGCAGATCGACCTTGCACCTTCGGGAAAGGTCTCGAATTCCTTCAGCGCCGCCTTGATCCACGAAACGGGCCGGGTCGTCCGAGTCATTAGCCGTTCGCCCTTCCATCGTCCGATGTTGTCATCTTTGACAACGAAAGTCAAGAAGCCGCGGGCCCGGTCTATTTCTTGGGCCTGACTTCCTCAAACGCTGGATCATTCTTCAAGCGATCGGGAAATTCCTTTTCATAGCGCGCGAGGCTGGGGCAGATGAAGTGGTGCGCCCGCGAGAATCCAAAAGATTTCATCTCGTTCATGGCTTCGTCCGCGGTCCAGCCTTCTTCGGCCATGCGATACGCGGCGACCATCATGCCGGTGCGGTCGTCGCCCAGGCGGCAATGCACAAAAACTTTCTTGCCTTTGTTTTCATGCAGAACTTTCAGAAATTTCGCAAACACCTCATCCTTCGGCCACGGACAGTGCCACGGGATGGCTACATATTCCATGCCCAGGCTGCGCACCATTTTTTCTTCGCTGGCGTCATTGGCATGCGTGTCGATCACAACGTTGATGCCCATCTTCGCCAGCGCCTTGAGGCCGGCGGTTTTGAGCAGGCCTCCGCGATAAAGGTTCGGAGTGACCTCGCCGAAATTCGGCACCCCCTTTTCATCGAGCCGGCGGCCGATGGCTCGCACCTTGGGTGGTTGCGTTTCTTCTTTGGTCTGAGGCACGGCGCTATCGGCGCTTAGAGTAACGGCAAATAACGAAGCGAGAAGGAAAATTCCGGGGACACGAAGCCAACAAATCATAGGATCGATTCTCTTTCATCATAAATGGTTCCGCGGGAAGCGAAATCGGGTGTTGACAGGTTGAGAGCTGAGGTCCGCACCTGATCTGCTTTTGCGACCAACCATCAGCGCAGCAGCGACATCCAAAATCAGGCTTTATTCTCGAATTCCAGTTCCGAGGCCTCCCGTGAAGCGGCACCGATTTCTTTTCGTCGTAAGCATGCTTGCGCTCGCCGTTGTTCTAAATAATGTTCTAAATAATCCCGGCAGAGGATTATTAGCGCAATCGGCATCCGGTGCCGCGAGTGCGATTCCTGCAACCACGTACGAACTCACGGTGACGCTGGCAGGCACTTCTACCGGCACGGTCACGAGCAGCCCCACGGGGATCACTTGCTCACCAACGTGTAGTGCATCGTTCAATGCAGGAACCGCGGTGACGCTCACCGCAACTCCGGGCAAGGGCGCGTTTTTTACGGGATGGTCCGGGGCATGCACCGGAAGGTCAACCTGCAAAGTGGTGATGAAAGCGGCTAAGTCAGTGACGGCGACGTTCAATGTGAATCAGACAGTCAACGTTCTCAACCACATTATTTTCATGGCGCAGGAGAATCGCTCGGTCGATAATTATCTCGGCGAGTTGCGTTCGTACTGGAAGTCGAATGGATTCGCGGACCGGTCATTCGATGGGCTGCCGCAATTCAATCCCACGACAGGTCTCGCGCCGCTTTACGGGCCCCCGCCTACGAACCCCGGATGCGATCCCGCCTATCCGCCGCCGGATGATTGCACGGAAGACAGCGCCAGTCCGAATATCGCTTCTTATCAACTGACTACGCAGTGCACCGAGAACACGAGTCCATCGTGGAACGAGAGCCATGAAAACTGGAATCTCGACGCTCCAATGTCTGGCACTGCAGATCTGAATGGCTATGTCTGGACCGCGGCGCATGATGCGCGCAACCTCGGTTACTACGATACGAATGGCATTCGCGCGATGGGCTACTACGAGAGTTCGAATTTGAATTACTACTATTACATGGCATCGGAGTTTGCCACGTCAGACCGCTGGTTTTCGCCCGCGATGGTGCGCACAGAGCCGAACCGCGAGTACCTGATCGCCGCCACTTCGCAGGGTTATGCGTATCCCATTGGCACCGACAGCGGCGACGAGAATCTGCTGACGGCGACGACAATTTTCCAGGAGCTGCAGACTGCAGGAATCAGCTGGAAAATTTATGTGAACACTGACAACACTGCGTGTGCTTCCAATGCCACGCCCGCATGCCTGCTCACTTTGAGCTACGTGCAGAACTTCTCTTGGGGACAAACCATCCCGACCGGTTACCCGGACAACATCGCGACTATGACGCAGTTCACTACTGACCTGCAGAATGGGACGCTTCCTTCGGTGGCGCAGATCGAGCCGGCGTCCGCTGCGGGACTCGATGAGCATGGTTCCGATTCCGATGAGTATCCCGTCGACGTGCAGCTGGGCGCGAGCTATGTTTCATCGATCGTCAACGCGCTGATGGCGAGCACTTCATGGAAAGACTCCGCATTTATTTTGACCTATGACGAGTCGGGAGCGCTGTACGATCACGTCGCTCCGCAGACGGCCGTCAGCCCCGATGGCATCGCACCGGTGGATCTGATGCCGGGAGACATCTGCAACAACGGCACGACCGGTCCGACGTGCAATTTCGTCTACACAGGCTACCGCGTGCCGCTGATCGTGATCTCGCCTTACGCGAACGAACATTACGTCGATCACAACGTGCTGGACACGACGGCGATTCTGAAGCTGATTGAAACGCGCTTCAAGCTCTCATCGTTGACCAAACGCGACGCGGCACAGAAGAACATGACTTCATTTTTCAACTTCAATGAGCCGCCATGGATGACGCCGCCGACACCTCCTACGCAGACGACCAGCGGGGCTTGTTACCTGAATACGCTTCCGTGATGAGCGAGCACTGGCTCAAGCTTTTCGGCCCTGACCCGACTGGCGCTGCACATTGGCTGAATGTTCCGGTGGGAACATTCGTTCAGTATGTTCCAGTTGGAACATTCCTCCAGTATGTTCCGGTTTTGGTTTTTATCTGTGCGGTTCTGTATTTATCGGAGTGTATTTACGTTCCCTTTAAGCCTCGCAATCCATGGGAGTTGACGGCCGCCGCATGCTTGAGCCTGGGAGGGGGCGAAAGGGGCGAAAGTGTTCCAGTAAAATTGACAATTGTGTGTGTACGATTTGGGTGGATTTGGGGGTGAGGAGTACTTTATAAGGTACGCCGATTCCTGCCGGGAAGTTGTTCCGACTCCTGCCAAATGGTATAGTATTTATACCTTTACTATACCGGTCGGTCGGTGGTTTCTGGACAATGAAGTTCGAGTACGACCCTGGTAAGAGCGCCGATAACAAACGCAAGCATGGCATCGATTTTGAGGAGGCTCAGGCGCTCTGGGCAGATTCCGCGCTGGTCGAGATTCCGGCGCGTACCAGCGATGAACCGAGATGGCTGCTCATCGGGAAGATCGACGAAAAGCATTGGTCCGCAGTAGTCACACGGCGCGAGAAAAACATCCGACTGATTTCTGTGAGGCGGTCTCGGGACGACGAGGTGAGGATCTATGAAAGCGAAGACATTTGATCGTAAGTTTGATGCCGGTGAGGAAGTTGTTGATCAACTCGATCTGAGCCAGGCGCGGCGGGTTGGTACCAACGCGAAGCGAGTCAACGTAGATTTTCCCTCGTGGATGGTCGATTCCCTGGACCGGGAAGCGCGCCGGCTGGGCGTAACGCGGCAGTCGCTCATCAAGCTGTGGCTTGCTGATAGATTGGCCCAACCACTTGGCGGCGGGAGACGCTAGCGGGTCTCGGATTGGCCGTCACTGCGATGCACACGGACGGGGCGACGAACTTTATAAGGTACGCGGACGCCGGAGCCGAAAAGCGCCGGTTTACTTCTGCTGTCCCGCCCAGTTTATGACCACCGTAATTGGAGGCTGGCTGACGTTACCGGTCGGCAACAGCCACAGAAATCGCTGGCCGTCAGTTTGCGGCACCACGTAGCCTTTGATTTTGAAAAGCGATTGAGGCAATCCGAAATCGAGCGTTCCTTTTGCCGACACGGTCACCGAAACAGCCATCAGTTGATCGTCGGATGTTCTGTAGAACAACTCCTTGCCGTCGTGCCGCCAGAAAGCCTGCTGACCGCCTCCGGTCGAGACGCGCACCGCTGGTCCCGGTCCAGGGAAGGGGCGAACGAAAACTTCGGTGTGCCCGGTCTCATCCGACTGGTAGGCCACCCACCTGCCGTCGGGAGAGAACTTGCCATAGGACTCCTCCGCCGCGGTCTGCGCCACCGGAAACGGTTTGTGATCGGCGCCATCGACCGGAAGCGCCCACACATCGCGCGCCGTGGTGGGACTCTGGCTCGAAAACAAAACGTATTTGCCGTCGGGCGACCAGTCCGTCAGGTTCTTGGCTTCCTTCGACGCGAACATCACTTCATCGGGACCGCTGCTGCCCATGGCCTTCCAATAGAGATCGAGAAGGCCGACGCGTCCCGACTGGAAGGCGATGCGCGTTCCATCCGGCGACCAAAGTGGTGCGCCGCTGTCCTCAGCGGTGAGACGGGTAAGGGTGCCGCGAGACATGTCCATCAGCATAACGTCGTTGGCCCCGCCCTCGCCCCGCCCGATCGAGATCGCGAGGGTGCGGCGGTCAGGCGAGAGATTTGCCAACGCCGCGTCTGCCAGAGGCTCGCCCACCGTCCCAGCCGGCCTGCCGGAGCGGTCCAGCCACGTGACTTGCCGCCGGGTAGTTTCATCGAGACGATATACGATAAGCCCTGTGTTCGAAGCCGCGACGCGCATAAAGCTGGCCCAACCGGCCGAAAGCCCTGAGGTAACTGGGAACGGCTCGCCCGCAAGCTCCATCTTCGCCGGATCGAAGCGTTGCGCATACAAAACGCGTTCGCGCACCAGCAGAATGTGATTGGGAGGCACGAATACCGCGGCCCCATCCGCCACGCAGATTCGGTGAAATTCTTTGCTGTCGAGCGAGCCCACGTAGACGCCTCGCACGTCCGGTGGACCGTGCATGTAAAACAGAAAATGGTGCCCGTCGGGCAGAAACTGCGGGGAACGATGGCTGGCATCCTGCGCGCGCTGCTGCGTCACCTGCTCCGGTTTCCCGCCGGCCGCCAGTATCCGGTACAAAGGCCCGTTCCCGGCGGGAGAAAACAGAATCGTGCCGTCGCGATTCCACGATCCGCCGCGCGGCGTGGGCGCGTCGGCCAGAGTGCGCACCGCGCCACTTTCCACATCAATTCGTTTCATCGATTGATGGGCGAAAAATCCGATTGACTTGCTGTCCGGAGACCAGAATGGTATGAAGCTTTGCTCCGTTCCCGCCAGCGGCTTGGCAACTTCGGAATCGAGAGAACGGAGCCAGAGCTGAACGCCGCTACCGTTCGCCGCATTGGCCGAGAACGCGAAGGAACGTCCGTCAGGCGAGATGGCAAACGAGTTGGTGTCGCCCGGCATCACCATTTGCAGCCGCAACTCGGGCACGTTACTGACGTTGCTGCCTGCGTGCCGGAGGAACAAGGCGATGGCGGCCACGACCGCGAGCACCGCAATTGTCCACGGGAGCGCGCGCTGCCAGACGGGGCTGCGCGCGGGTACCGCAACATTCGCGGACGACGCAGCGGCGTTGGAATCTGGCGCGCCGCTGATCAATTGATCGAGCACACGCCGAGCTTCGCCGATGTCGCGCAGGCGCAGTTTCGGATCGCGCGCCAGACAGTCGCGCAAAAGAGTTCGCAGCCGCGGAGGCGTGTCGGCCGGCAGAGCCGTCCAGTCGACCTCGCGCGTCAGTACAGCCGCCAGCGTGTCGGACACGTCATCGGCTTGATAGCCGCGCTTGCCGGTGAGCATCTCGAACACAACCACTCCGAACGCCCAGATGTCGGCGCGGCGGTCGACGATCTTGCCCTTGGCCTGCTCCGGCGCCATGTACGCGGCCGTGCCGAGGATCACTCCAATTTGGGTGGCGCGGGCGGTGAGCGTGGGAGAATTCATCGCGTCCGACGATCCGCTCACGGAATCCGGCGAGAGAGCTTTGGCCAGGCCGAAGTCCAGCACCTTCACGGTTCCATCGTCGCGAATCTTTATGTTCGCCGGCTTCAAATCGCGATGGATGATGCCACGCTCATGCGCAAATTCCATGGCGTCGGCGATCTGGCGCGCAATTGGGAGCGCCTCGTCGATGGGAATCGGCCCCTGCGCGAGGCGCTCGGCGAGCGTGGGTCCCTCGACCAGTTCGAGGATGAGCGCGCGATCTTCCACTCCATAGATGGCGGCGATGTTGGGGTGGTTCAGCGACGCCAGAACCTGCGCTTCGCGGGTGAAGCGCGCCAGGCGGTCGGCGTCGTGGACCACGGAATCGGGAAGAACCTTGATGGCCACATCGCGTGCCAGCTTGGTATCGGTGGCGCGGTAGACCGCGCCCATGCCGCCCTCTCCGAGCTTGGTCGTGATCTTGTAGTGCGCGATGCTGGAGGGCGGGGTCATGGCGTTCGGTAGGGATAGTATCACTTTCGTGCTGCCTGACTGCAGCGCCGGCATTGTGAGCCAGGGTGGAGTTCGCCGTCGGGGCGCACGCGACGGAGAGGGAAATCTCCACGGTGGCTGGAGTTTCGTCGTCGTTGGGACCACTTCACTTCCGGCGAAGATCCCTGCGGGCGTCGGCATTTGTGGTTCCCACTCTTCGCAAAAAACGCGAAGAATGGGGCACCCTCTTTTTGGTGGTTTACGCAGTCAAAGCCAGGACCTTACTTCTTTTTTGTTGCTGCCGCTGCTGCGGCTCTGGTGGCTCGTTCTTGCATGGCTAGAAGCACTACTTGCAGCATGTCGTCTTGGGGGGCGGGTTTGCCGGTCCAGATTTCGAATTGGCGGGCGGCTTGGTGGACGAACATTTCTATGCCCGGGATGATTTGCGCTCCGCGCTGTTTTGCGAGTTGCAGCAGGCGGGTTTCGGGCGGGTCGTAAATCATATCGAAGACGTAGCGGGCGTTGATTTCTTTTTCCTGCAGCGGAGTTTCGCGGGTGTTGCCCATGCCTACCGGCGTGGCGTTGATGATTACGTCGAAGGTGAATTTTTTCAGGTCGGCGCGTTTCATGGAACGCGCGTGGGCGCGGCGCGCTAGCTTCTGCCCGGCGGCTACGTTGCGGTTGAGGATGTAGACTTCGGCTCCGCGTTCCTTCAGGCCGAAGACGGCGGCGCGGGCTGCGCCTCCGGCGCCTAGCACCAGAATCTTTGCATCCTGAAGAGTGCTCAGGCGGCGCTCCAGCGGGCGGACCACGCCGGACGTGTCGGTGTTGAAGCCGTAAAGTTTTCCATCCTGAGCGCGAACTACCGTGTTGCAGGCTCCGATCTTCGTGGTGTGCGAGTCAGTGTTGTCGAGATAAGGAAGAATGGCTTCCTTGTACGGCATGGTGATGCTCAGGCCGTGGATGGGAATCTGGCGCACGCAGTTGAGCAGATCTTTGAGGGTCTTGGCGTGCAGGGCGAGGTAGACGGCATTAACGTTCTCGCGCTTGAAGGCCGCATTCATGATCGCGGGCGAGAGCGAGTGGGCTACTGGGTCTCCGGCGACGCCGTAGACGCGGGTGGCGGCATCGACGGTTTCGATGCGGTAAACGCTGCGCAGTTCTTGCGCGGTGACCTGGCCGGGCGCGGTTTCTTCTCCGGGACCGACGGAGGCAAAGGTGAAGACGCTGCCGGCGCGGACTCCGAGGACCCGGCTGATGATGCCTTGTTCGCCCATGCAGAGTCCGACCAGCGAATGGTTGTCGGCTTCGCGGCCCAGGAACTGGATCATGGTCACGTTGTCGGCAAGAGTGGTTGCCGTGCCGACTACTTTGTAGAAGTCGGCAGGGAAGGCGCGCATCTTTTCCAGAGTTTCGTCGAGCTTTTTGGTTGCGCGGAAGTCGTGATAGGAAAGGATCAAAGCGGAACGCGCGCGCAGCTTCTGCAATTGCGCCGGCTTGCACTTCTGGGCGGTCGAGAGCTCTACATCCAACAGCTGGCAGCCGATGGCCGAGGCTTTGGCGAGGATGTCGAGTTGCGAGACGATGGAGCCGCGGAACTTGCCTCCACTGGCGGCGCGGCGGCAGGTTGCGATGACGACTGTGCCGGGATGAGTCTCGAGGAACTGCTTGATCTTGGGAAGCGCCAGAGCCGGCTTGGAAATGTAATCCAACCTGAACTCCAGGAAGGGGTTATCGCGAATCAGGGCCTCGGCTTTTTCGACCAGGTCGGCGGGGTCAGAAGCGGTGACTGCAACGCAAACCCGCGGCAGGCGCAGGGGGAGCAGACGGGGCGCGTAGCTGTTGGCGGCAGAAATCATCCTAAATCAACGGTTCGAATCAACGAGCTTTATCCCAAGTGTAGATGAATAGGTTCGGCGCGAATCTTACAGGGGCTGAATTCCAGATGCAACAGGGTATTCACAAATTGCACGAAAAACCTGTTTCCACGGAGTGCCTGACACCCTCGTAACCTTGACCCCCTCTTACCCCCTTGTTACCGTCCAAGTGAAGCCTTGCTTCCGCGGCATATTGCTGTGGAGGGCATCGCGTTGTCCCTTCTTGGAGGTAACATGAAGAAAACAGGACTTTTAGTGTTGTTGGTCGCGACGGCGGCCTGGGCGCAATCGGCGAGTGATACCACGGTGGCGTCCTCGGCGAACCCGGCGGGGACGGCGCCGACCACGGCCAGCTTCCCGGTTCAAGGGGTGCAAACGCCCACTTATGCGGATGTGTACTGTGCTGGTTTCATTAACCGGCAGACGCTGCCCGACGCCAACTTTGTGGCCGGCGGGTTGGATACTCCTTTTACCACGAAGTTCGTGAAGGGCGACATCGTCTACATGCAGGGAACGGGCTACACGCCCGGCGCGGAGTACTCGATTGTGCGCGCTCTGCGCGATGTCAATGAGTACGAGATGTATCCCGGACAGAAGAAACTGCTCAAGGAAACGGGGCAGCCGTATATGGAAGTCGGCCGCATACGCGTAGTCGACACGCGTAGCAAGGCAGCGGTGGCGCAGATTGAGTATTCCTGCGACCCGGTCAATCCGGGAGACACGGCGATTCCTTTCGCCGAGAAACCTATGGTGGCGTTCCACGCGCCGCTGCGTTTTGACCGCTTCCTGCCCACGGGCAGCAAGGTTTCCGGACGCATCGTGATGGGAAAAGATTTTGACTCGGTCGTGGGAACGGGGCAGAAGGTTTATATCAATGTCGGGACAAACCAGGGCGTGAAGGTGGGCGACTACTTCCGCGCCACGCGAAACTATTCGGAGACGCTGCGCGATCCGGTGGATTCGCTTTCGTTCAAAGCCGCAATCAGTGAAGATACGCAGAAGAAGCAGCCGTCGGTAGATTCAAACATGTTCACCCGGACGAACGGTCCGGTGCTGCACATGAGAGATCTGCCGCGCCGCGCGGTCGGTGAGATCGTCATCATCGGGACCACGCCCACCACGGCAACCGGAATGATCGTGTTCGCCATGGAAGATGTGCATGCCGGCGACAGCGTGGAACTGGACGAGTCGCAAACAGCGCAGTAGCTTTCGCAAATAACACAGACGCAGTCGTGCCGGGGACGGGTGACCGTTCCCGGCTTTGCGTTAAGGGGCTAGGGGTTAGGGGATAGGGACTAGGGATCAGGGGCTAGGGCCTAGGGACCAGAGGCTAGGGACTTGGGACCAGGGGATAGGGACTAGGGTTTGATGGTTTGGGTAGCGCTTAAGCCCCTGGCGCTGGATCTCTAGCCCCTAATCCCTAGCCCCTGCGGTTTTCTCTCCGAAAACTTCAGCAGTAAAAGCCTCAATTCTCGCGCCTTGTTTCCAGGCGTCTGGAGGCAGTCCGGCTTTGCGGCAGGTTTGCTCGAGAAAAGTTGTGCGGTCCCAGCCGCGCTCGACCGGGACTTGAGGCAGAAGCAGGCCGCGCCGGCCGTGCCAGGTGATGAGCAGACCGTGGCGGCCGACTTCGATTGCTTCGGCGGGAAGCGGTTGCGGCGGCGAGAGAATGCTTAGTTCAATTTGAAGATGCGGAGATTCTTCTATCGTGACAGGCGGGAAGCGGTTGTCGCTGAAAGCCGCGGCGCGCGCGGTTTCCGCCACGGCGCGAAAGACCGAACTGGTGGGCAGTACGTAGCCGACGCATCCCCGCAATTGTTCTCGCAGGTAGAGTGAAGTGAAAACGCCGCGAGGCTCGGCGAGGTGAGCCGTGGGAGCATCCAGAGAAATCTCGCGATGCTGCAGTGCCGAAGAAATGGAATCATGCGCCAGACGCAGCAGCAGGAAGCGCTCTTCTTGAGAGAACTCTTGCGCGGCTTCAGATGTAGCTGCTTCCGAAGCTGCCAATGCTGGCGGCGAATTATGCTGTAGGGGCGACATCGGCATCTGCGCGCCGCGGCGCCGGTTGCGCTTTCGGGCGACGGCTAAGAATAAATGCCCGCTGGCGGCGTTTCGAAACGCGCCGGTCAATCTTCGACCAGAATGCGGCAAAGTAATCGATGCCCGAAACTAAAGAAACGCAGACTACAAACCCGACTGAGGCCACGGCGATCCAGTGCACCGGGAAGACGAAGTTTCCATACACTGGCCATTCTTTCCAGCGGTGGTCGAGAATAACGGCGACCACGGAAACAATCTGCACCACCATTTTGAACTTGCCCAATTCGCTGGCTTCGATGGTGAAGCCGCCGGATGCGGCGATCGAGCGTAAGCCGCTTACCAAAAATTCGCGGCCGATGATGATCACGGCGATCCACGCTGGAACCAGGCTGGGATTAAATTGCACCAGCGTCACGAAAGCAGCCGCGATCAGAAGTTTGTCGGCCATGGGATCGAGCAGAATTCCCATAGTCGTGATCTGGCCACGCTTGCGCGCGAGATAACCGTCAATGCCGTCGGTCATTGACGCAGCAATAAAAATCGCCGAGGCGATTAGCTCTTTAGCGCCGTGCTCGCTGCTGAACTGATTCGACGAAAGGATCCAGATCAGCAGGGGAATGCTGCAGATACGGGTTAGCGAAATGGAGTTGGGCAGGTTCACCGCGGCTCACAGCGTTTCCGGAAGACAACTAGATTATCCTCCACGGTGAGAGGGAACGCAATCGAGGAGAATGCGTAGATGGTGCACGAAGGTTGCTAGTGCGGTTCCCGGATGCACTTTCACTACGATTACTTCGGTGCGGCGGCGCTGGGCTTGGGCTGCTTGGCGATGACCTGATCTTTGATCTTGTCGTAAGTTGCCTGCGGGATGATTTTCTTGTGCACCAGATCAAGTTTTGTCCGATACGGACGTCCGTCGATAATTTTCTGCGAGTAGGCATCGCCGATGCCTGGCAGAGCCTTGAGTTGATCCTTGGTCGCGCTGTTCAGATCGAGCTTGTCGGCGGCAGGGTCGGCAGCAGCGTACGAAACTGCTGCTGCGTGAGAGAGCGGCGGCGCAACCGCAGGCAACATCAAGGATGCGAGCAGCAAGGGCAGCATCCGCGCAAATAGTCTCTTGGTGCGTGAACTCATAAATTTTCCCTCCGCGAATTCTTCAGTGCCACGTGGCGACCGCTGCTCAGTTTTTATCTGGCAACTGGCAACTGGTAGCTGGGGTTAGGCGTAAATTCCACGCTGCCGAATGGTGTAGGCCACGCGATCAATCGCCAGCATGTAAGCTGCGATGCGATTGTTCACCTTGTGCGTCTCGGCATAGCGGACCACATCGCCGAAAGAGGAAATCATAATCTCTTCCAGTTGCTCGTTGACCACAGACTCTTTCCAGAAGTAGCCCTGGCGATCCTGCACCCACTCGAAGTAAGAAGTCGTGACGCCGCCGGCATTCGCGAGAATGTCAGGGATCACGAAGACGCCCTTGTCGGTCAAGATATCGTCGGCGGCTGAAGTTGTGGGACCGTTGGCGCCTTCAGCCAGGATGCGGCACTTCACGCGATCGACGTTGCGCGATGTAATGACGTTCTCGGTCGCTGCAGGGATGAGAATTTCGCAATCGGTCGTGATCAACTCGGCGGCGTCGTAAGCTTCCGCGCCGGGGAAGCCGTGCACCGTCCCGTTCTTCTGGCGGAATTCGACCAGCGCGTTCAAGTCGATGCCGTTCTTGTTGTACAGCCCGCCGCCAACTTCGGCGATACCAATGACTTTGTATCCAGCTTGATGCATGAGGTGCGCAGCATTCGAGCCCACGTTGCCAAAGCCCTGCACAATCACGCGGCTGCTCTCGCGCGATAGGCCGAGCTTCTTGATGGCCTCATCGCAGACCACCATCACGCCGCGACCGGTCGCTTCACGGCGTCCGCGAGAGCCGCCGATGTTGATGGGCTTCCCGGTCACGCACGCGGTGACCGTCTGCCGCATGTGCATGGAGTAGGTGTCCATCATCCAAGCCATGATTTGTTCGTTGGTATTTACGTCAGGAGCGGGGACGTCTTTTTCTGGCCCGATGAATTCGATCAGCTCTGAGGTGTAGCGCCGCGTCATGCGCTCGATTTCGCCCATCGACATCTTATGCGGATCGCAGATCACGCCGCCCTTCGCGCCGCCGAAAGGAATGTTGACGACGGCACACTTCCAGGTCATCCAGCTGGCGAGCGCGCGCACTTCATCCAGCGTGACGTCGGGAGCATAGCGGATGCCGCCTTTGGCCGGACCGCGCGCGATCGAGTGCTGCACGCGGAATCCGGTGAAGACCTCGAGGCGGCCATCATCCATCTGCACGGGAATATAGACCGTGAGTTCGCGGTTGGGGTAGCGCAAAACCCGCCACAGGCCTTCGTCGAGGTTGAGCTTCTGGGCAGCCAGGTCAAAGCGTGCCCGCTGCGATTCCCATGGATTGCTTTCTTTATCGACGTGCGGTGGCGCGGTCAGCGTGGTCATAAATGAGTCTCCGGAATGAGTGCGTTTCGAAGTCGGCCAGCGCCGGGACGAGTCCCCAGAGTGAACAGGCCAAACGTTCAGAGTATATGAGTCGGGACGGTTGGGAAGCAAGGACACCTTGGGGCGGCGTATCGGTCCAGTTATGGCTACCGCAGATCGTTGCGAACTGACCTTTCCATTGTATATACAATGTAAGTTTGTATATAATCAGTTATGCCGCTGAGTATACGCAACTCCGAAGTCGAGCGCCTCGCCCGCACGCTCTCTCGCTTGACGGGCGAAGGTCTCACCCAGACGATCTTGCAGGCTTTGCGTGAGCGTCACCAGCGCGTTCGTGCCGCCCGCCAGCAGAAACAACTGATGAAGGATCTCACCGCCATCGCGCGCCGCGCCGCCTCCCTTCCCGAGCTTGATCGCCGCAGCCCGGACGAAATTATTGGCTATGACGAGGACGGGCTACCGAAATAGATGGTGATCGACACCTCAGCCATCGTAGCCATTCTGCGACAAGAGTCCGGGGCCGAGGGCCTGTTAAGTCGCCTGACGGCCGCCGGGTCACGGCGAATATCCGCTGCGACCTTTCTAGAAGCGGCAATCGTGATGGAAAGCAAGACCGGGGAAAGGGGTGGTGAGCAATTGGACCTTTTTTTGGCGCGAGCCCAGATCGAGATTGAGCCTGTGACGGACGAGCAGGTGCGAATCGCGCGCTCAGCCTGGCGGCGGTTCGGAAAGGGCAGCGGCCATGCCGCTCGACTGAATTTCGGCGACTGCTTCAGCTATGCTCTCGCCCACAGCTTGGGAGAGGAACTGCTCTACAAGGGCGTAGACTTTGCCAACACGGCTGTTGCGCACGCGGGAGATTAGCGTTTCTCGCTCCCCAGCTTAATTTCCATACCCTCGGCCGCCGCTCGCACTTTTGGATAATAATTGCGCGCTTCGCGAACGACGTTGTCGATCACGGCGTCAGTGTGCTCGGGGTCGTGGTGAAATAATACGAGTTCCTTTGCGCCGCTCTCCATCACGATATTGACCGCTTCGCGCCAGTGGCTGTGTCCCCAGCCGCGGCGGCGCGCTTCGTATTCCTCGGGAAGATATTGCGCGTCGTAGATGAGCACGTCCGCGCCTTCCGCCAGCTTGCGAACGGCTTTATCGAACTCGGCGTCGCCGGGCTCGTTGTCGGTGGCATAGACCAAAATTCCCTCTTTGGTTTCGATGCGAAATCCCATACATCCCTGCGGATGATTCAGCCACGCCGTTTGCAGTTGCACGCCATCTTCCAGAGTGATGCGTCCAGCTTCAACGTCATAGAAATCGCGATGCGCCGTCATCTGATCGAGTCTCACGGGAAAGTACGGCGCGGCCATCTGATCGGCCAGCACTTGCTTGAGATGGCGCGTTCGCGTGGAGCACTGAAAGAGAAAACGATTCTCCGCGTTCGAATACAGCGGGCGGAAGAACGGCATGCCCTGAATGTGATCCCAATGAAAGTGCGAAACGAAAACGTGGGCGGAAAATGGCTTCTCGCCGAATTCGCTCTGCAGTTGCTGTCCGAGCACGCGGAATCCGGTACCGCAATCGAAAATATAAATGCGGTCGCCGAAGCGCACTTCGACGCAGGAGGTATTTCCTCCATAGCGCATGTTCTCGGGTTGTGGGGTCGGCGTAGAACCGCGTACGCCCCAGAACTTAATCCGCATAGGCTCGTGACCGCACGAGGGCCCAAGTGTTTGGTATCTTCCGTATCTTGCGAGAAAGAAACGCGTCCGTCAATTGCCGGATTGGTTCAGGGTCGATTATTTCGCCACGTGAGACGCTATCAGTCCGGCCTGACAGTGAGCGCCTTGAACTGCGCAACGGAAACGCAGGTGAGGTTATAAAGAATCTGCCCAGGCAGGTCAGGCGGCAAGTCCTGTTGCATTGGCCATTGCTCCACGGCGGCCAGTGTCTCGGACCCGCTCCGTTCGACAAAGTGTTGCCATGATTCGCCAGGGTCACGTTTTGTCTCCCAAGCGTAAACGCTCGGTGGGCCATGCCGCTGGGGAATAAGGCCGACCCAATCGGCGAATCCGTCGCGTATCCACCACAACTCCCCGCCAAGGATCCCAATCCCGTGGGAACGCAACGCTTCCACAACCGCGGGAATCTGCGCACGAGTCCACCCGAACTCTCCATTGCTGGCTCTGAACGCATCGTGTTCAAGCTCGGGAGGAAACATGGCTGCACCTAACGCAGGTCGGACCCCTGATTATAGAGCTCAGGAGCTACGGGGAGAGCGCCGGCGCGCTTCCCCTATAATGAACCGCTGGCCCGCGAATGGGCGAGCCGTTACTCCATGATCCCCGACTTCAAAGAATTCTCGCGTCTGGCGCGCTCGGCGACGCTGGTGCCGGTGGTGAAGTCGGTGAGCGCTGACCTGCTCACGCCGGTGTCCGCGTTTCTATCGATCGCCGAGAACGAACTGCATGCTTTTCTGCTGGAGTCAGTCGAGCGCGGCGAGCAGATTGGCCGCTACACGTTTCTCGGAGTGCGGCCATACATGCGGCTGCGGGCGCGAGGTTCCGCGATCGAGATCGAACGCGGGCGTAAACGCGAGCGGCACGAAGGCAACGTCTTTGAATTCGTGAAGCTTTTGCTGAGCGAGCACCAGCCGGCTGCCGTGCCCGGCCTGCCGCCGTTCACTGCCGGAGCCGTCGGCTATTTTTCATACGACGTGGTTCGCCAACTGGAGACGATTGGCGAACATGCCAAGGACGATCTTTCTCTGCCGGATTGCGAACTGATGTTCTTCGACCGGCTCCTGGCCTTCGACCACCTGCGTCATCAGATTCACATCGTGGCCGCGGCCGACGTTGCGCGGGAAAAACCTCGTCAAGCGTACGACCGCGCCGTGCGCGACATTGCCACACTCGAAAGAAAACTGGCTGCGGGATTGCGTCCGGCGATGTGGCGCAAAGCTTCCAAGGCAAAGCCGGGGAAACTCAAAATCCATGCCGGAACCACGCGTGCGAAATTCCTGCGCAGCGTGGAGCGCTGCAAAGAATACATCGCGGCAGGTGATATTTTTCAAGTCGTGCTTTCGCAGCGGCTCGACTTCATCCCCGGCATCGAGCCGTTCGATCTTTATCGTGCACTCCGCCAGGTAAATCCTTCGCCATATCTTTATTTCCTGCGCATGGGCGAGACGCAGATCCTCGGGTCATCTCCCGAGATGTTGGTGCGCGTCACCGGACGCAAGCTGGAATACCGGCCCATCGCGGGCACGCACCCGCGCGGCCGCGATGAGGCCGAAGACCAGCGGCTCGAAGAGCAGATGCGCAACGACGAAAAGGAACGCGCCGAGCACGTCATGCTAGTCGATCTCGGCCGCAACGATCTCGGCCGCGTAAGCGAGTACGGCTCAGTCAAAGTAAAAGACCTGATGTACGTCGAGCGCTACTCCCACGTGATGCATTTGGTCTCCGCCCTGGAAGGCACGCTGCGCAAGGGTCTCGGCGCACTCGACGCCTTCGCCGCATGTTTTCCCGCAGGCACGCTCAGCGGAGCCCCAAAAGTCCGCGCCATGCAAATCATCGAAGAACTGGAGCCAGTGCGCCGCGGCATCTACGGCGGCTCGGTCCTCTACGCCGATTTCGCCGGCAACCTGGATTCCTGCATCGGCATTCGCACGATGCTAATGCAAGGCAAACACGCATATCTGCAGGCGGGAGCGGGTATTGTTGCGGATTCCGATCCCGCGCGGGAGTTTGACGAGTCGATGAACAAGGCGCAGGCGCTGTTGAGGGCAGTGGAGATGGCTAGAGGCAGTGGTCAGTGATCAGTGGTCAGTGGCCAGCAATAAAGCTGCTTGCGGTTTGGCAAAGGGGGCGGGGACCGTCGCAGGCCCAGTCAACCTCGGCCGCAATAGGGTCAGTCGTTCTGAATGGACTTCAGGATGGACTTCAGCATCCTACCCCGGGCGTTAATATTCGCGAGGCCAGAGCCTATATTGTAGCCAGCGGTGTTGGCTGCGTCCCACCAGTGCGGCTCGTGTAAATGTGCCCCGTAGCCAGAACCATGCGACCGTTTGAATCGTAGGCGTTCATGTACAGACCCACGAATCGGTCGGTATACGGTAGGTTCTCCTGGACGGGTGTCGTTGTCGTCGTTGTGACGTCGCCCGTGGCGGTGTAGTTCCATGTGTTTCCATACTGATCACTGACGGTCCCTCTCGAACTGTACGGAGCCGTGTTGGTGTTCGTGTACGTTTTAACGGTTGGAAATAGGCCACCGAAGGACGCCTCTGACGTCGAGCCGACTATCAGGTAGTTCTTCGCCCTTGCGCTGGGCGTCTGAGAAAAACACACGGTCGGGTAGCGCTTTGAGTTCTTCCTCCACCAATTGTTGACGAACTCTGGCAGGAAAGGCTGTGCGCCGCCCTCAGTCGCCCGAGCCACCGCAATGCTCTTCGTGCAGTCAGCCGAGTGGTCTGGATTGTCCTTGTCCCTGGCGAATGCCGCTGCGGTTGCGAACATGGCGCAGAGAAACAACGCAAGTGTCTTTTTCATGGCTGTCTTTCCTCCAGCTTGAGTGTGCCCTGCCGGGTCGCCTCCGGAGTGTGACGTCCGTCACAGGGACCCTGTGGATTTCCCGAAATGGTAGCGATGAGTAGGCAGTGGTCAGTGGCAGCGACAAGATACTGACCGATCACCCATCACAAGACTTTAGTTGGATTTCCCTGAAAAGAAGGCGTCCGAGGGCGATGCGGGTGGCGAGGTCTGACCACTGATCGCTGACCACTTACCACTGCTAGAAAATTCCCGACCAGCTTCTTCCCCGCCTCCGTCAACACGCTCTCCGGATGAAACTGCACTCCCTCGACCGCAAACTTTCTGTGCCTCAGCCCCATGATCGTGCGAGTTCCATCCTTCTCTGTAGTCCAGGCGCTGACCTCGAGTTCTTCTGGCAGACTTTTCTCTTCCACAATAAGCGAGTGATAGCGCGTAGCAGTCATCGGCGTAGGCAGGCCGCGAAAGATAGTTTTGTTATCGTGCGTGACCGCGCTGGTCTTGCCGTGCATCAGGTGAGGAGCGCGCACCACATTCCCGCCAAAAGCCGCGCCGATGGCCTGATGACCCAGGCACACACCGAGCACCGGAACCTTGCCCGCGAAGTGCCGGATCAGATCGATGCTGATGCCAGCGTCCTGCGGCGTGCACGGACCGGGTGAAATCACAATACGCTCTGGCTTCATGGCTTCTACGTCAGCAATGGTGACCTGGCCGTTGCGGCGCACCTCAACCTTCGCACCCAGTTCCCCAAGATACTGAACCAGGTTGTAGGTGAAAGAATCGTAGTTGTCGAGAACGAATACCATCCTGTGTGCAGTTTACACGGAGATGCGACGATCGCATCGCGAGTCAAATCTGGAAACCCCAAGTTACCTAAGGGGCCCCTAACCCACCGGAAAGGGCCATTCCCATCCCCAAGGGTGGTATTGACGGAAGCGCCCTTCAACGTCATCCTTGAACATAGTTAGTTGAACATAGTTACTCGAACATAGTTACTCGCCACTTCATTAGCTTGGAGAAACGCATGGCAGAAGCCCAGCAGGAAAAAAGGGCTGCACGACGCTTCGCGCTTCGGATACCGGTAGCGGTCGCCCGCGGCGAAAATCAAGAGTTTGACGAATCCGCTGAAATCCGCGACGTAAGCGCGCGTGGCATTTGCCTTTACCTGGACGCACCCATTGCACAGGGTTCGCCCATCGGTTTCACCCTCACGCTCCCGCCTGAAATTACGCTAACCGAAAGTATCCGCGTGCAATGCAAGGGGCGCGTAGTGCGGGTCGAGGATAATGCCGTCGAAGGCAAAATGGCTGTGGCCGCGGTCATCGAAGAGTACGAATTCCTGCCCAACAGCTGAAGCGGTTCGAACTGCTCGCGAGTCGTTTGCATTGGCCACGATCCTGGCACTTCTTTACCTTCCCGGCAAGTGATAAGGTTCCTCTTATAGCTCGATAAACGCCAACCGTCTTTCCTTCGCAGGGGATTCTTGTTTGCCGCGATCTGGCATCCAATTTGTCGCCGTTATGCTGCTCGCAGCGATCGTGGTCACGAGCGCCCCATCGCAAAATTCTGTCACGCAAAAGGCCGGTTCCTTGAAACCGGAAGTTGCCGTCGTCAACAGCGTGCGCATCGTGCAGGATCGCGGTGTTCCAGCTCTCGAAATTGTCTCGACTCGCCCCATCGTTCCAACGATTCGGATGCTGGATTCCCCTCCGCGCCTGGTCGTCGACATTTCCAACGCGCGCTCAGGACTCAATCGCAAGCGGATTAGCGTGCTCCAGGAAAATATTCTGACCATCCGCGCGGAACAATACCAGATTGAACCTCCCATCATGAGGATTGTGCTGGACCTCCTGGTGCCCTACGGATACTCTTGGGATGCCGCCGGCAATCGCCTCATGGTGCGGCTCAATCCCCCCGAAGATCCCAATGCGGCGAACAAAAAGTCGCCGCAGCCGGCGCAATCAATCTCGCTATCACCCGCGGCCGCGGTTGTGCCCGTAACCGGCGGAGTCGGCGAAGTGATCTCAGCCGATAAACGCTTCGCGGCCGGATCCTCACTGACAGCAGGCAGCGATACCACGGTGCTGGCATTGTCGAGAGGAGGCGAGGTTCGCGTTTGCCCCGGAACAACAGTTTCAGTAACGCCTTCGAAGAGTTCGAAAGACCTGATGCTGGGCATGAGCACCGGCGCACTCGAGACTCATTACAGGCTCGATGCCGCAGCCGACACCGTGCTTACTCCCGACTTCCGCATCCTGTTCGCCGGCCCGGGAGAATTTCACTTCGCCGTCAGCACAGACTCTCGCGGCAACACCTGCGTGCGAGGACTCCAAGGCAACAATTCTTCTGCGATCGTTGCCGAGCTGATGGGAAGCCGCGTCTATCAGGTCAAACCGAACGAACAGGCGGTATTTCATTTAGGCAGGATCGACAAGGTCGACACCGACGTTCCGCTCGAGTGTGGATGTCCGCCGCCAGTTCCCGTAATGCGAACCGAGGCGACTCCAGCCGCGGAGATTCCGAATTCCAGCCCGCCCGCGAATTCGAACCTGGCGCAACTCTCGAACGGACCCGAAACCCGCGCCCTGCCGCCTTCGCAACCGGGTGAGGTTCACGTCCAGGTCGATGCACCATTCATTTTCGAAGGCAAAAAACGTCCCACGGCGGCGCCCGTAGACGAGGCTGCGGCGCTGCCAGTCATAACCACGGAAGCGAGGCCAGTGCAACTGAATCCGCAGGTGCAACCGCCGCCTGCCCCAGCCCCCGCCAAGCAGCCCGAACCCGAGCACCACCGAGTCCTGCACCGGATCGGAAGATTCTTCACCGCAATCTTCCACTAGAAAATCATCGCTAGAAAAATCATTAGCCACGGATCCACACGGATTCGAACGGATAAACCAAAATAGGGTAAACCAAACACCCCGCCCGCCTTATCCGTGCAGATCCGTGAAAATCCGCGGCCAAGTGGGTTTGACCCAAGCCCCTAATCCCTAATCCCTAGCCCCTAACTCACCCGCGATTAATAACCCGCCGCAGAGGTTCCACTTTCTCGCGCAGATCGTCCGCCATCTCGGCGCCGCGCTCGGCCACATCGCGCACGCGTTCCTTCACGTCGCGAACTCGATCTTTCGCTTCTTCCGTCCAATCCTGCACGGTGTCTCGGGCGTCTTCATAACCGCGTTTCAGGTCGCGGCGAAATTGCTTGCCGGTCTTCGGAGCCAGCGCCAGCGCCGTCAACGCTCCAGCCCCAAGCCCAATCAGAAAGAAAGTGACCGCAGTCCCAATGGTGCTTCCTTCAGAAGATTCATAACGTCCAAAGCTCATAATTGTTGCCTCGTTTCTACGTAGAAAAAATGCCGGGCAATCTCCGCGCCGGCTGCGATCTCTCGCCAGTCTTCAATTCTAGTCCTCCGCAAGGGCGGTGGCGAATGAACCCCGCGACAACGAATGTGGTTCCGTTACGATGAGTGTAGCTTCGGGAAGGTTTCCTTTCTCGACGACCTAAGTGTAAAATGACTTTTCGGCCTTTGTGCGGCGGAAAATGTGGACCTGCCCGCCCTTCGGCGCGCTTCGCTTGCTCAGGGCAGGCTCTTCCGCCAGCTCAGCAAACGCACTCATTTGCAAGGAGATTGTTTTAAGCGATGTCGATCCCTGCCACCCAAATGCGTCCCGGCATGATCATCAAGCACAACAATGATCTGCACTCTGTTTTCAGCGTCGAGCACCGCACGCCCGGCAACCTGCGCGCCTTCATCCAGGCCAAGCTGCGCAACCTCCGCACCGGAGCCATGTTCGAGCACCGTTTCCGCTCGCCCGACCCCATCGAAAAGGTGAACGTCGACGAAGTCGACATGCAGTTCCTCTACGCCGACGGCGACAACTACTATTTCATGGATACCTCGAATTACGAACAGACGCATCTCACCAAGGACGTTCTCGGCGGCGCCGTCGATTACTTGATCGAGAATCTGGAAATCAAAGTCGAATTCTTCGATGGCAAAGCCGTAGGCATCGAACTGCCGCAGACCGTAATCCTTACCGTGGTCGAAACCGAACCTGGACTGAAAAGCGCAACCGCCTCCAGCGTCACCAAAGCCGCCAAGACCGAAACCGGCCTGGTCGTGCACGTGCCGCCCTTCATCAACGAAGGCGAGAAGATCAAAGTCGACACCGCCGAAGGCGTCTACCTCTCTCGCGCGTAAACCGTTGCGCGCGTAACATTCAATTTGTCATCCTGAGCGTAGCCAGTACCCCTACTCTGTCATCCTGAGCGTAGTGAGTACCTCGCAAAGCGAGGTACTCACGGAGTCGAAGGATCCCTAGCAGCACTGCGCGACCACCGAGGCCGCAAGGGATTCTCCCTGGGCTCTTTGCTCGGGAAGGGCACGAGTTCCACTCGTGCCGTAAGGCAGTCGAAACGGATGCGGCTTTCAGCCGCTGAGGTTCGCTCTTTTCTGTAACAGCTGGGCAGCCCCCTTCCCTAATCGACTTGTACAATTGTACAGCTCTGATATAATGGTGGTCGTGGAAATAGTGATCGACACATCGGCAATTCTCGCTGTCATCGCCGAGCAACCGGAAAAGGCTGACCTGGTCACGCTGACACGTGGAGCGATCCTGGTCGCTCCGGCCTCAGTCCATTGGGAAATAGGGAACGCGATGTCGGCCATGTTCAAACGAAAGGCAATCGGCATCAAAGATGCGCTTCAGCTGTTGGAGGCCTATGCTGCGATCCCGATTCGCATGGCCGAGGTAGGGTTGAAGCAGGCCGTGGAATTGTCGGCGAAATTGAATGTATACGCCTACGATGCCTACATACTGGCCTGTGCCATCAACGAACGAGCTCCGCTCCTCACGCTGGATGGCGGATTGAGAGAGCGAGCGCGCGAATTGAAACTGGATGTGCTGGAGGCCAAAAGCCGATGAAGTCCTACAGTTATTCTGAGGCGCGAGGAAATTTTGCGACCGTGCTCGACGAAGCCGAGCGGGACGGAGCCGTGGAAATTCGCCGCCGTGATGGTACCGTCTTCCGCATCCTGCCTCTGCGAACTTCCGCCGCGTCACCGCTCGATGTGAAAGGTGTAAAGGTGAAAGTGTCGGCTGGCGATCTAGTGGCCATCGTGCGCGAGGGCCGCCAGCGCGGATAGATCCGTTGTCGATCTTTAGAATATTGAACGTCCCGTCCGTCTCCGAATTTTCCAAGGTTGCAGGCGGGAATCATGCTTCGCAACAGAAAAGCCGCCTCGCTGGGCGGCCTGGTTCGGATTATTTTAGATTTATCGAGATGCGTCAGGGCACGACGCGAAACGGAGCGTTGCTTGAAAGAGTCCCGCCAGACGTCGTCACCGTGATTGTTCCCGTTAGTGCGCCAGCGGGTACCACCGTTCTTATTTCTGAATTCGATAAAACCGCGAATGTCGCGGCGACTCCGCCAAAGCTGACGCCAGTTGCATTTCTTAAATCATTTCCCAGGATGATGACGCCCGCACCCACTCTGCCGAAGGTGGGCTCGGTTTCAATGAATGCAGGCAGCCCGAGGGACAAGCTGAAGAGCGTACCATCGTCTTCCGCTCCGCCCAGGTAGGTTTGCCCATAAATGACGCCATTCGTGGCCTGCATCAGCCCATCTTGAACGCTTTCGTCGCCCGCGGGCAGGCTGTACACCGTCGTCACGGTGTAGGCGCTGGTCATCTCATAAACCGTGCCACCATTATTGGCTCCGCCAATATAGGCCGTTCCGTAGAAATTTCCGTCACTGCCTTGCAAGACTCCACCCTCGGGATTCTCTCCGCTGGCACCGTTGAAACTGTACAAACTTTTGAAAACTCCGGCGGAGTTGATTTTGAAAATCGTGCCGGCTCGGTGGTATCCGCCATAGAATGTTGTGCCATAGAAGTCTCCATCGTTCGCCTGCATCAGGCCCGCCTGGGGATACTGGCCGTCCGTGACATCGAAGCTATGCAGCGAGGTCAGCACGCCCCCGGGGGTGATTTTGAAAACTGTTCCGTCGTTGTTGGTCCCGCCGCCATCGGTTGTCCCATAAAAATTCCCATCTGTACCCTGCACCACGCCCACGGGCTATAGCCATCCGAGCCGTCAAAATTGTGAAGCGTTGTCAGTGTGCCACTGGGTGTAATTTTAAAGACCGTCCCATCGCCAGCGTTGCCGCCGCTCTGCGTGGTTCCGTAAAAATCTCCATCAGAGCCCAAAACCAATGCGCCGAAGGGACCGTTCCCGTCCGTATTGTCGAAGCTGTGGAGAGTGCTCAGAACACCTCCCATGGTGATTTTGAAGATTGTGCCAAGGGCATTGGACCCGCCTTGCGACGTTGTGCCGTAGAAGTCTCCGTCAATCGCTTGCACCAGACCGCCTTCGGGATACTCGCCGTCGGCGCAATGGGGCTGGGAGCAGAACGTGTAGAGGGCTGTCAAAGTACCTGATGGCGTGATTCTGAAAACCGTGCCCCCGCTAACTTCTACCTGTCCTTCGGTTGTGCCGTAGAAGTTTCCGTCCGTTGCCTGGATCAGCGCCGATCGCGGTTCCGCGCCATTTGCGCCGTTGTAATTCACCAGAGTCGTAAAGGTTTGCGCGGGCGAAATGGCAGCCGCGGCGAAAAGGAAAAAAACGCTGACGCAAGTCATTCTTAGCGAGTGAGGTTTTTTCATAAGATCTCCTTTGGATCTTTCGACTGGCGCCGAAGAAACTGTCGAAGCCACGGTGCTCACTGGGCTCGGCGAGGGAGCGAAATCCGAGCAAAAAGCCGCGAGTCTCGCGATCGTTTCAGATAAGCAGCGGGGGAGATGAATGGAAACGAGCGCCGATTATCGGTTGCCGCCCGAGAGTCTGTCAATGATGAAAGATTTTGCGAACCTGCCCTAGCCCTACTTGGGGGCTGGGCGGGTTGGACCAGGGGAAGTCCTTCGCTAGTGCTGGCCGCCTTGAAACAAACCTTCGCCCATCGCCTGCTGCGCGAACTCCGCGCACCTCGACGCTCCCTAACTTTTCCACAGCCCCCTTGTGACATCTGACCTCGGGAGTAAGTATCTGTTGAAACACCGTCTGATAAGTCGCGTATTGAACCGAGCGAGTGGATTATCGCGTCGGTTTGATCTTGAGGAGTTTGGCGATAGCCTCTTGTGGGTCGCCTTTAATGATCAGTCTCTCCTCTTGGGGGCCGGGTTTATCCTTCCGGCGCTTCGTCTTTGGCTTCTTTGGCATTTTGAATTAGTATCATACCAGTACCTTTCCGGGGAAAAGCTGGTGCCTCGGATGGGGTTCGGACCCATAAGCCACGCGAATGGCACGCGGGTGCAAGCCGCGTCTGTATGCCAGTTCCAGCACCGAGGCACTAACAAAGCGCTAATCGCAGGGGCGGTGATGCCGCCTAAGACCTCTCCCGTCCCTGCTTTGTTCGGGCCGATCAGTGCGGCCCCGCAACCCTCCTCACTTTCAGTTCTCCGACAAAACTCATGCAATAGACCATTGTCGTTACCCCTTTTTTGGTTTCTTTGCGGATTGCTGTGCTATCACTTCATCCACCACCATCAATTGTTGAGCGGCCCGTATAGCGGCCTGTCGATCAGCCTCTACGCTAGCTCGGTGCACTTCGGCTATTCGTTGCGCGGTGATCAAGCCTTCTCCCGTCTCCGCCATGAAACTCGGGTATTCCTCAGCCAAGGCTTGCTCTATGGGCGAAATCCACTTGTAACCGATGATCGGGCCCTCATCATTCACAACTGGCTCAGCCTCGCCTTGCGCCACAAGCCGCTTGAGGCAGTTATGAATGGGCACGAGGGGCTGCGCGTACCTGCCGAAATCGAATCCGAGGTTTATCAGTCCGTCGCGGACATCTGGGGCAGAGACAGGTTTGTCACCCCGCTGTCTGAGGCACAGGCGCACGGCATCCGTGAATTTGATTCTTTGCCGTCCGGCTGCTCCATCTACAAAAGCGGATACTTCTACGTCTTCCGGGTCGTCGTGTTCGCTTTCAGCGACAGCCATAACACCATCTATGGCGCGCTTCCACTTGAGAATCTGCGCGTCAATATCAGCCCGTTTTTTCCCATAGTCTTTGTCGAGGTCTGCGCGGGCAGTCGTGACCTCGCTCAATTTCTTGTGGGCTTCGTTCAGGAACGCTTGTGCTGGGTCGTCAAATTCCATTTCTGAGGTATACCGCATGTCGAGTAAGCGTGTCAAGCCAGTTAGAAAGTCTAATTCAGGTAAGCCGAAAGGGTGGGAACTTATGCTCGCCAGAGCCGAGGAAGCCCTATACCGGAACCGGTCGCAGAGATCACGGCTTTTGGCGGCTATTCGCCTGTTTCAGGAGAATATTCGCAGTGGAGAACCGTGGCCTGTGAAAGGGCAGTTTAAGTGAAAAACAAGTAAGATTTTTCTTGATACTTACTGAAAACTGTGCTACCTTTTGTACATGAAACGCCAACGATCAGCAGTTCTCGAAGCACTCCGAAACGCGGCGGTTAGCGAACCGTTGTCAGTAGCATTTCTTGAGAAACAGCGATGGGCAGATCAGCCAGCATGTCCGCGTTGCTGGAGTGTGGCCGTGTATCAGATGAAGGGACGCGACGGAGAACGCAACAAGGATTACCGCTGGCGCTGCCGAGACTGCAAACAGTTCTTCACCGTTCGCACTGGAACGATCTTCGAAGAGACGCGGCTTCCGTTGCGAGTTTGGGTTTACGCGATATGGAAAGCATGTTCCTCGAAGAAAGGCATTTCTGCGTTGCAGCTTTCACGCGAGATGGAGATTACACACAAGAGCGCGTTGTTTGTTCTTCGTCGCATTCGGCATGGTTTGGGCGAAGCGTATCAGCCGAAGATGACGGGCACCGTGGAAGCGGACGAAGTTTACATCGGCGGGAAGCCGCGTTTCAAGTACACCACGAAGCCCGGACGCGGCACTTGGAAAACGCCAGTCGTGGGAATAGTCCAACGCGGCGGCGATGTTCGCTTTCAAATGATGGAACGGGTAACGGCTGAAAACATCGGGAAGTTTGTTGCAGAGAACGCGGACTTGTCTTGCCGAATAATCACTGACGAATTAAATGTTTATACCAGCGTCGGGAAAGCATTCAAAGGCGGACACGAAACAGTCACACATGGCGCGGGAGAATATGTGCGGCTCGGGACCGATGTTCACTCCAACACAATCGAGGGCGTGTTTTCGCTGATTCGTCGCGGAGTCATGGGAACGTTTCACAGCGTAAGCCGCAAGCACCTGCCGAATTATTTGAACGAATTTCAGTTTCGTTGGAACACTCGGAAGATGAATGACGGGCAGCGCGTAGCGGCAGCAATCAAACAGATCGACGGGAAGCGATTGAAGTATCGGGAGTCGGTCGAGAATCCGCCATACCTGCCCAAGCCAGTCGAAGCGGTAACGAATGCCGAGCAAATGGATGCACCATTCTAACTGACATTTGAGGAAGTGACAGAAGCCGCGTAAAATGCAAAAGGCCCGATGCCAGTCGGGTCTCTGCAACTTTCAGAACTTTGGGCGCACGCCGCGCAATCCAAGGATACGCGGAGGTACGCTCAGATGCAAGCGGCTGCAGAAGTCCAGAATGTTTCGGCACAGGAAGAAGCGATAACTATGATTTGTCCGTTCTGCTCCGGCTATACGCCCGCAGTGTGGAACTCATTCGCAACCAATCAGGATGAGTTAGGGCGAATAGGCAACCTGTTTCAACAATTGCCAAGCGTCCAGCTACCTACCGCTCCTGCGGTGCTCCACCTTCAAGTACAGGTCCAGTGGTCACGCTGCCAGAATGAACAATGTCGGGAGTATATCGTGCGAGTCGCGCGGATCGTTACAGGCAAAACGCCACCGGAGTCCGAGACCTGGTTTGCAGTACCCAAGCATAAAGCTCCGCCTGCGATTGATCTCACATTAGTTCCAGCACCAATGAGGGAAGATTACCTTCAGGCATACGTCATCTTGGATGATGCCCCGCGAATGTCTGCGGTTCTCTCGCGCCGCATTCTCTCCGATCTCTTGAAGAAATACGACAATGCAAATAACTTTGGGACTGCTGCGCGCATCGACAAATTTGCGAACAATTCGCAGCATCCATCGCGATTGAGGGACAATCTTCATTACCTTCGGGAAATCGCCGATTTCGGCGCTCACACCCAAGTCGCTAAGGCTACAGTCGAGACTGACACAATACCCTCAGACGTGTGCTGGGAGGACGTGATTATAAATGCGTCGAAAGAGGAAGCGGAATGGACACTAAAAGTGGTTGGCGACTTGTTCGACTATTTCATAATTGCCCCAGAGAAAGACAAACTCTTACGAGCGGAATTTGACAAAAAGATTGAGGCTGCTGGGCGCAAGAAACTATCTCCCGCAGTGTGAGGGTTATTTCAACAAGTACCTATTCCCGTCTGACCTTGCGCCCAAAATTGAATCACGTAATGATGGTCGAGGCCATGACGGTTGGGTCAGCTCACATCGTTGTGCAACCAAAGTAGTCGCTCCCCCGCTTTTTGTCGCCTAAGTTCTTTGACATCAAGATTTTGCCCGTAACTTGTTGCAGCCCATAGATAAAAACGCATTTTGCCGCTAACTCCATGATTCCAATATACCGAGGGGGAGGGGGGAGGGGGGTACCCTGAACGGGCGTACAGACCGGGCACACCCCTGACAAAACGAACTGAGCGGATTCTGACACTAGGAAGGATTTATTTTCAGTCATCGGCCTCTGGGTTCCGCCGTTGTACGAAACTCGCCGTGCTGCTATTTTGATAAAGCTCCATGACAGCAGACGTGCAAGCCCGGCGCTTCGTGGTTCGCGGACGTGTGCAAGGCGTAGGCTTTCGCTGGTTCGTCGAGCGCGAGGCGCACATTCTCGGAATCGCTGGCTGGGTCCGTAACAACGCCAACGGCAGCGTCGAAGTGCTGGCGCAGGGAACTCGCGATCAGCTTTCCGGTTTGCGCTCGCGCCTGCGCGAAGGCCCGCGCGCCGCCCGCGTCGATGCCGTCGAAGAAGCAGAAGCTCAACCCGCAGCCAGTATCAGTTCATTTCGCATTGAAGGAGCGTGGTAGATTTGTCTTCCAACTCACGGATGAATTCCGACCAGCTTAAGCAGTTGATCCGCGAAGTCCCCGACTTTCCCAGGAAGGGCATTCTCTTCTACGACATCACCACTCTGCTGAAAAACAAAGTCGGCTTCGCCACGCTCGTCGACCGGCTTTCCGAACACTATGTCGATCAGAAGATCGACCTCGTCCTCGGCATGGAAGCTCGCGGTTTTATCTTCGCTCCAGCACTGGCTTACCGCTTGAACGCGGGATTTGTTCCCGTGCGCAAGGTTGGTAAACTGCCCGCCGAAACCGTGAAGTTCGATTACGCGCTCGAGTACGGCACTAACTCGCTCGAGATGCACAAGGACGCGATTCAGAAAGGCCAGAAAGTATTAATCGTGGACGACCTGCTCGCCACAGGAGGAACAGCTGAGGCGACAGCCAAGCTAGCCTCTCTACTAGGCGCAGAGATTGCGGGACTCGGCTTTGTGGTGGAATTAGATTTTCTGAATGGTCGGGAGAAGTTGAAAGGCTACAACGTAATGTCGCTGCTGCACTATGACAAATGACAAATAGCAACGACAGATCGTTAGTGTTCGCTCATCCACGCTAACGCTTACTTCCAGTAACGGAAAACCATCTCGCCGATGCCAAACCACACACTGCCGCTGACAACGGTGGCAAACGTCAGCCCCATCATCGCGTTCCAATTGATCTTGGGCAGTTCAAGGCCGGGACGAACCTTGGGATCGTAAGCCAGCCACTCGGTTAGCGCATCGTGCGTGCCAGATTGGGGGGAAAGCTGCAATCTGTTCATCATCTGCACCTCGGACTCAAACCTTGCAAATGGCTTGCCATGTTCCGCCCCCTTGCAACTATCAGATAATGAGATGTCTTTAACGGCTAAAGGGGTTTACGCTATTTGTGACTGCGTCAAAATTCCCGGAACACCACGTTGTTTGGGCTGGTTTCCTCAATTTAACACAACCCGGTAATTCCTTACTGAGTACTCTCTTCGCCGTATGTTCCGTAGCATCCACACTTACGAAGAGTGTCCGCCCGTTGTCAGACTTCTTCCAGTAACAACTTCGAGTCCTTGGCCAGATAACCTTTGCGCCGGAACCAATCTTCCATGGCCGCGCAAAGTTGATCGAGTGGGACGTGGTTGCCGATTTCCATGCGCCCGTCGGCGACCGGCATTGTGTCGTCAAACAGGCTGGCATTGGTGAAGTTGCGCATGGAGAAGCTGTCCAGCCATTTCAGCGGACAAGGAATCTTCTGCTGGTGGTCTTCGTACTCAACGCGAATCTTGCGCGCGAACATGACTTGATTTAAACACAGACACAGCGGGCAGGATGCAGCAGTTGGAATGGGTGCAACTTGGTTTACGCGTCGGGTCGTTGAGCGGGAGATCCTTCGCTCCGCCTGAAAAGCGGCTGCGCTCAGGATGACAATGCCGTAAATGGAGACAAGCGGCTTGAACTCAGATGGCTAGGCTGGAACTTGGGCCTGCATTGCCGCGACCGCCGCGTCGAGATGCGCCAGCGTTTCGTCGGAGGTGAGCGAAAACATCTCGCGGCCCAATCCCTCGCCGGTTTCGAGAGCAGTCTTCAGATAGTGACCGGCGATTTCGATGGCGAGAGAGTCTGTGATGGACTTGCCGGTGCGCTTCTTGTACTCCACCCACGCAGGATGCGGAAGAGCTACCGCGACCGTTTTTCCATCGACTAGAAACTTTACGTCGACGGCATCGGCGTGGCGCGTGGCAATGGCGACGATCAGCGATTGATAGACGCAGTGAACCGGCTTCCTGGTCCAGCGGTCGTGGGCAGTGAAGTCGTCAAACATGGCTAGCCAAACTATAGCGGACGAGCAGGATCCGGGCAAATCGCCGGACCGGCCCCGAACTAGACAATCACAAACTCTCACGCCAGCGCTTCGAATGCCGCAATGATTACGTCTTCGGTTACAAGTTCTGGAGTTTGAAAATAGGTGAAGAGCAAGCCGGTGATCAAAGCGTCGAGCACACGAACAAATTTTTCCGACGGCATGGGCAGTTGTTTCGCCGGTACGAACTTGAGTAGTCCTTTCGCCATGCGGCGATAGATAGCCGCGTTCTGCGTTGTCAGGCGAGCCCGCATTGCCTCGTGCGTGAGGGCATAGAGTTGAAACGCGGTCGCGGCGGCAGCCTGATCTCGACGCGCCAGCGCCTCCTTCGCAACCGTTTTTCCCAGGATGCGCATTTGTTGCTTGAGAATGGCGCCGCGCACAAATGGGGGAATGATCGGCTTCCAGCGAGCTTCAATCAGAACCAGGAAGAGTTCCTCTTTGTTCTTGAAGTTGCCGTAGACTGCACCTCGAGTCATTCCGGCGCGCGCGGCAATCTCTTCCAGCGATGCGCGGTCGTAGCCTTTTTCGCCGATAACGGCTGCAGTCGCTGCTATGAGTTTCGCTCTTGTGCGGGCGCGCTTGCCACCTCCATCACGAAGAAGCATGGTCTTATTCATTTGTTTCGGCATTATATTCCTAATAATATACAGACTTGTATTTTATACACGGATGTATTATTTAGATCTACTTATGTCCCTTTGGCAATGGAGTCTCGGCCTCGCGTTTCTGTGTGGCCTTTTCCTGCTCGCAGCGGGAAATGTCTACCAGAGAATCGGCGAACGGAGAGACAGGCGTCGCAATCCTTTGCCCGGTCGGATGGTTTCCGTCGGAGACCACAAACTGCAACTGCTTTGCAAAGGGAACGTCGCGCCGACCGTATTGATCGAGCAAGGGGCAGGCGAGCCCTCGTGGCTTTGGTGGCCGGTGCAGGACCAAGTGGCAAAGTTCGCAAGCGTTTGCACCTACGATCGTGCGGGTTACGGCTGGAGCCAATCTGTTCCAGCGGGACGGACCATCGCGCAACGCGCCGAAGAACTTCACGCGCTTTTGTCCAACGCAGGCATCCCGGGACCTTACATTCTGGTGGCACACTCCTACGGCGGCCTGATCGTGCGATACTTTGCACGCAAATATCCCGAGCAGACTGCGGGACTCGTATTCGTGGATACGCCCGACGAGGCGACCATCTTCCGGCCAGAGGTTCTCAAGTTCTATGCCCGGGTTCGATTGGTGACTAAAGCCGTTGAGTTCGCGACGCGTTTCGGGCTGGTGCGCTTGTTGGTAACCTGCTTTCCGTCCCTCCATGCTGGCTTTCCGTTTTTGCGCGCTGAAGAATATGCGGCCGCCGCCGACGATCTGGCCTCGTTAGAGCGCGAGGAACTATCGATGAGAAACTCAGGTCTCCCGGCGAGCCTGGGGGCGCGCCCGCTGGTGGTGCTCACCCACGGCCAGCCTTTTCCGGGACCTTTTTCCGTTCTCGAAAAGGGATGGAGCGAGGGGCAAACGCGTCTGGCCGCGTTATCGACAAATAGCTTATTGATTGTGGCGAAGAATAGTAATCACATGATTGAACTGGATGAGCCTGACCTTGTCGTGGAAGCAATCCGCCGTGTTCATGCCGCGGTCCGCGGTCACGGCCGGATTGCGGATGATGGGAACGGGACACTTTCCGCTTGACGCAGTAATCCGCCGCACTGGCGTCGGCCTAGCCTCCTGCAATCGCCCCGATAATGAGAAGCGGTTCTTTTCCCGATGCAACTGCCTCGGGTAGCGGCGCGTCCGGCGACTCGTGCGAAAGATCCTCCTGGCAGGCGAAGAAGCGCAGAAATGGCCGGCGCTGCAGGGTCACGTGATCGCGGATCGTGCCGCGCAACATGGGATACGCGGCCTCGAGTGCGTCGAGCGTTGATCGCAGTGTGACCGGGCCTTCGATGCTAAGCGTCAACTCGCTGCCGGTGTGCGTCAGCGTTCGCAGATGCTGCGGGAGCACGATTCGGATCGTCGATACGGATTTACTACCCATGGATACGGATTGGCCGGAACTCACGCAGAAGCCTCTGGGGCAATCCTGATTTTCCCTACAGTAAACTCCCTAGCCGCATCAGCAGAGCTACGGATACCCAGTTTCTTGTCAGTCAGCCATTTTAGCCTTTTGCGATTTTTGTTGCGTTGCACGTGAGCCATGCCGGGCCTACAGTTAGCGGAATTTTCTGAGCGCGCCAATCGATCCGGCTAGGGCGTAATTTCAAACACGACGCCGCCTGTGCCTGTGATCGTCCCTCCCTCTAAGGTCGTGCCAAACACGTTCCCGGCCGAGTCAACCAGCACTCCGGCTTCGGGGAAAATGCCATAGCGAGTTCCGCTCGAACTCTGATTCGAGAAAGCGAAGAGCGTTTTTTCCTTCCACGCGCCGGTCGTACTCGGCGAGAGTTCATAAACATTTCCGTAGCCGGTGCCACCGTATACGGTTGTACCGTACAGGTTGCCCGCGGAGTCGAGTGTAACGCTGGAATAAGCATCGTCGCCGTCGATGAAAGTTTCACCCGCAACGGCATTGGCTCCGAAGACATGAAGAACAGTTTCGGTCCATGCTCCGGAGGAATTCGGCGAAAGCCTGAAGACTGTCCCGAAGCCACCGTAGCCGTAATACTTCACGTTGCCCCCGCTACTGGTCGCGCCGTAGAGGTTACCTGCGCCGTCAATTGCCATACGGCCATGGGGCAGCGCGCCGTCGAAGCCGTCAAAGGTCAAGATGACGTTGTAGGTCCACGTCCCGGAGGAATTGGGCGAGAGCTCGAAGACGATGCCGCAGCCGTCATACTGGCCGATCAGGCAAGGCTGCTCAAGATTTCCGCCGGTAAATGTCGACCCGTATAAATTCCCCGCGCTGTCGCGAACCAGTCCGGCAGTGAGATAACGCGGGCCGGGATAGACGAAAGCCTGGAGTACGCTTTCAGTCCATCCTCCGCCGGCTACTGGCGAGAGCTCGAACACAACACCCTGCTCGCCACTTCCCCCGTCGTAGGTCGTGCCGTAGAGATTGCCGGCGGGATCGATAACCAATTGGCTGTCGGGATTTGAGCCGTCTGTTGTGCCAAGGAAGGAGTAAACAATCTTCTCGCTCCACGCGCCGCCCGACCCCGGCGATAACTCGAAGACGGAGCCGGCACCGTAGACGCCGCCGTACTGGGTGGTGCCATACAGATTGCCGGCTCCATCGAATATGAGGCCAGCTTGCGGATAGGCGCCGTCCGGCTCGCCGGTAAACTGCCAAAGCTCGGTTCTGGTCCAACTGCCTCCTGGAGTCTTAGTGAGCTTGAAGACAGTTCCGCAACCCTCAGGATAGGTGCAATTGTCGTTATAAACTCCGCCCGCCGAAGTGGTGCCGTAGAGGTTGCCGGTTGCATCGGAAACCAGATCGCCGGTTGGCAACTGGCCATCTCCGTCAATGCCGGAGAAACTGTGAATCACCTTGTAGCCGGATCCTTGTGCGAACGCGGGGCTGGCGGCGATCCCAAGCAGAACGAGCATGGCGCTGGCGGCCAACAGAAAATTCTGGGTGAGTGACGACTGCACACTTTTCATGGAAGCAATCTCCTGGCGAGTGATGTTTACGACGAAGCGACAACAACCGGCGTTTATAAGCCTAATGAGGGAGGAGGGCAAATACTAGCACATATAAAATCGAGGTGTCCACGCCCGATCCAGCGCAGACACCCTCGACTTAGTAACGCTGTGCTTTTCTTTTTCTGCTCACGGTAGCGTCTGCACTTCCACTGAAAGCACGGCCGGAAGATCTCTCACAATCGGAGCCCAGCTATCGCCGGCGTCGGCCGAGGCGTAGACCTGGCCGCCGCTGGTGCCGAAATACACTCCGCACTTGTCGAGCGAGTCGACGGCCATGGCGTCGCGCAGCACGTTGACATAGCAATTGCTTTGCGGCAGGCCGTTGGTCAGCGCCTCCCACTCGTTGCCGCCGGCGCGGCTGCGAAATACCCGCAGCTTGCCATCGGGAACGAAATGCTCGGAGTCGCTCTTAATTGGAACGACATAAATCGTTTCTGGTTCGTGCGCGTGAACGTCGATGACGAATCCGAAATCGGTTGGCAGGTTGCCGCTGATTTCTTTCCAGTTCTCTCCGGCATCGTCTGAGCGCATCACGTCCCAATGCTTTTGCATGAACAGGACGCCAGGGCGCGACGGGTTCATCGCGATGTGGTGAACGCAGTGGCCGATCTCGGCATTCGGGTCAGGAATGTATTGGGAGCGCAGTCCGCGATTGATCGGCTTCCAGCTTTTGCCACCATCGTCGGTGCGGAAAGCGCCCGCGGCCGAGATCGCAATCCACATTCGCTGCGGATTGCCGGGATCGAGAATAATTGTGTGCAGGCACATGCCGCCGGCTCCGGGTTGCCACTTCGGCCCGGTGCCGTGGCCGCGCAAGCCGGAAAGTTCGTGCCAGTTCTCGCCGCCGTCTGTCGATCGGAAGATGGCGGCGTCTTCTACGCCAGCGTAAACCGTGTTGGGATCGGTGAGTGACGGCTCGAGATGCCATACCCGCTTAAACTCCCACGGATGCTGCGTTCCGTCATACCACTGATGCGTGGTGAGCGCCTTGCCGGTCTCGTCCGACGCATCGTAGACGAACTTGTTGCTCATGGCTTTCGGTGGACCGGGCGCTGGCGGCTCTCCGGGCGGCGTTCCGGGCTGGTGCCACGTTTTGCCGCCGTCGTCAGAGCGCTGAATGATCTGCCCAAACCATCCGCTGGTTTGCGACGCATACAGGCGGTTCGGATCCGCGGGCGATCCCTTTACGTGATACATCTCCCAGCCCGCGAAATGCGGACCACTCACATCCCACTTATCGCGCTTGCCGTCTGCGGTGAGAATGAACGCGCCCTTGCGCGTCCCGACCAGTACTCGAACTTTGCTCATCGTTCTCTCCTGTGGTCCTGCACTTTTTTCACTACGCTTGAAACAATCATTTTACGCATTCTTCACTCTCTGTTTTGCAAGCCTCGCGGGCCTTCACCGAGAACGGTTGCAACTACTGCGGATTCGAACTCCGCAAGGGGACCAGCGCACGCAGCCGCTGATCGCGCAAGTACAAACCCAACCACACCACGATGCCGACAATGATTGCAATGATCGGCGGTTCACCGACCCGCACGTGTGTAGCGGTTGCCCCGCCCAGGTAACCGGTAAGCAAAATGGCGCCGAGAACGGACGTGCGCGGGATTGCGTAAAGGATGACGCAAGTCAGTTCCACGATGGCAATGGGCAGTAAAGCTCTCTCTGGATAGCCGTAACGAGCGAATCCCTGCATGGCAGCGGTAGGCTTCAGCAAGCTGAACATTGGGGTGAAGGCGAACAACAAGATTGCCAGCGCGCTGAGAATCCGCCCGGTCCAGAGACTCGCCTTCGAGACAGACGCAGATTGAGTATCCGATTGCATGCTTCCTCCTGAGTGGCGTTACGATGCGCAAAGAGTTGGATTGTTTACAGCAGTTAACTTTGCCTGGTCGATTCGTGCGCGAGATTCGGTGCCGCTGCTAATTCGCGTCAGCCGTTCCGTCGGACCACTTGGCGACTGGAACGAGGAACACAGTCATTCGATCTTCAGGGTTGACAGATGCCAGAATCGGGGAACCCGGAAAATTTGCGCCCCACGCCGCAGCCTCCGTTTGCGGAACGAAAAACATCAGGTGAGGATGCCAGTGCCCGTCGGCATCGCTCAAATAAGCTTGTTTCGACAACATGTAGGACATTGAGCCAGGCTCCAGCGCGGGCAATTCCTTCCTGTCAAATGCGTCTTTGAGACTTTCGAACATTTTAACTCTGGATTGCCCAGCCAAAACGAATTCCGTTTTTTTGATAGTCAGGGGAAGGTAGGATCGTGCCGCCGGTGCGTTGAAGCAGATTGCACCCCGCAGCTTGGGATTCCAGAAATCGGGATCGTCGATTCCGGCGGTCCATGATCGCTCTACCACGCACACAAAGCCGTTCTTGCCTTTGACTGCGGTCTCGTAACCATGCCGCCCGAGGACCATGACCTCCGCATCCCGCGAGATGGACTCCGGGGCGGCACTTCTCGCCAGTGCGATTTCAACATCTCGATCTGCAATCAGATACTGGTCAAGCGGGGCCATGCTCGGATACGGTGTCTTCGCGTCCGCTGCGTGCGGTTGCCTCCACGCGCCCAGCACCACCATCACCGCGAGGGTTCCCAACCCGACTGCCTTGACTATCACTTGATTCATTGATTTCCTCCCGAGATTTCGACAGTTTTCTTCCATCGTTGTCACCAAGCGCGTTAAGGCTCGCGCGCCCCTGTTAATCGTTGGGGCTAGTCGGTAGGCGCATCCGTTCCGTCCGACCACTTCGCGACCGAGATAATGAACTCAGTAATAGGTTCCGGAGAATATTGATGCACGTACACTGGAGAGCCAGGCAGACCGGCGCCCCAAAACGTATCGTCTGTTTTGGGAACCCAAAACATCAAATGCGGGTCCGCGTTTCCGTACTTACGTCCAAAGTATTGTTGCTTCGACATCATGTAGCACACGGAACCAGCTTCCGGCATCGGCAGTTCCTTCTTGTCGAACGCGGCCTTGATACCGTCGAACATTTGAGTTCCGGACAGTCCCGCCAATGCCAGCGCCGTCATTTTGAAAGTGAGTGGCAGGTGAGATCGCGCGGCCGGCGGATTGAGGCAAAGTGGAAGCCGCTGATCCGGATTCAGAAACTCGGGGTCGTCAAAGGGAGCCATCCACGACCGTTCCACAATACATACGAAACCATTCTTTCCTTTAACCGCGGTTTCGTACCCATGCCGGCCCAGCACCCAGACCTCGGCATCGCGTGAGATCGACTCAGGAGCCGCGCTACGCGCGAGAGCTATCTCGGCATTTCGATCCGGCATCAGGTATTGGTCAATCGGCGCCATGGTCAAAAAAGCCGTCTTCGCATCCTCGCCCCAGGTCTGCGAAGCGCTCAGCACCAAAACCAGCGCGAAGCTTCTCAACGCGATCATCCTGCCTGTCGTTCGGTTCATTCGTTTCTCCGGTGGTACGAGGATGATCTTCCCTCTCTCAGTGCTTATGGGAATCGCCAGTGGAATCACCCTGCGAAGGCTTGTCTGCGGCTACGACCAGCAATGATTCCGGCCCCACCCCGCTCCCCGTCAGATAAGGCACCATTGTGGGCGATACCGATTCATATCCCACGTCTTTCGCTGTCTTGTAAGGCGCGTAGAACATCAAGTGCGGCGGCACGAGGCCGCTCTTCTTGGACTCGGAATTGTAGACATAGTTTTCGCTCGACATCATGTAAAGGAAACCCGGCCCGGGTGTTTTGAAGCGACCGTCTTCATATCCCTTCGCGACGTCATCCTTGATCTCAGCCTCCGACTTGCCCTGTGCCCGCAGTTCTTCTCTGCGTAGGTAAGCCAGCATAATCGTCCGGCTGCCTTCGGCATCGAAGCACGCCGGCGCTGATGAAGTTTGGGTTATCCCTCTGAATGACCGCTCAACCAGACAACTGAAACCGTTCGTGCCTTCGCGGACTTTCTCATAGCCCTTGGGCCCCAAAATATAAACTGTGGCCTTACTCGAGACCTCGGTTGGGGCCGCGCTCAAAGCTAATTCGATCTGGCGCTCGCGCGGCGTAGAAGCATCGACCAAGTGCACTTCCCTGTCCCCCGCCGCCATTGCGCTTTCTGCAGCCGGGTCTTCTGTTGGCCTTTCACGGTCGGCGGCTCCGGATGCCGCAGCGGGCGTAACCAGCAAACTCGCCATAAGTCCAAGCGCGAGCACCGATACGGGCACGAACGATTCGGCAAGCAACTTTGTACGTCGATGCAATCGCATTGTTGATCTCCCACATTTGAAATTTCCCGCATCAGCGGGCCACCGGCTTAGACGGAGTGACCGCCGCAAGAGTAAGCACAGGTCGGCAAAAATTGTTGGATGACTCCATCGCAACAAAGAAATGAGTGTTCCTCCAGTACTTGCAAAATGCAAGTGATATGTTTTACCATCAAAAAACATGGCGCGTAAGAAGTCGGCTCCAAAGCGGCGCTCGGGGTGTCCACTGAATGCCTCAGTGGAGATGCTGGGTGACCGCTGGTCGCTCCTGATCATCCGTGACATGATGCTTCGCGGCTTTCGCAGTTATAAAGAATTCCTTGAGTGCTATGAAGGCATTGCGACCAACATTCTCGCCGATCGCCTGAGCAAATTGCAGGCTTACGGAATCGTCGCCGCGGAGCGTGATCCAGGAGATGCGCGCAAAATCACGTATTCGTTGACTGCGAAAGGAATCGATCTGGCGCCCGTGCTCACCGAAATGGTGCTCTGGGCGGCGGCGCACGAAGATACTGGCAATCAGGCGCTCGTGCGGCAAATGCGAGCGGACAAGCGGAAGTTTCTGGCGGGGGTGCGCCGACGCTGGGCTGCCGGGTAAGATGGATGCGTGCCGAGTCGCCTTTCCAAGCAAGCAGAACTCAACATTCTTAGTGCCTCACGTCTGAGTAAGTTTCCGTGGCTTATCCACGGATTTTCGACGCGCCTCGGCGGATTCTCGCGTGCATATAGCGGCAGCGCGCTCAACCTGGGATTCACGAAGGATGACTCCAGAGCGGCGGTCGAGCGTAACCGCGCGGCATTTGTGCGTGAGCTTGGTCTCGGGAAAAAGCCCTGGCCGCTGGTTACGCTGCGCCAGATTCACTCTGACATCATCCGATTCGTGGATTCGCCGCTCGAATCCCAGCTTGCCGGCGACGGCATGATTACGGCAACACCCGGTCTGTTGCTTGGCATCCAGACCGCCGATTGCCTGCCCATCATTCTCGTCGACCCCAAGCACCGCGCCATTGGACTGTTTCACGCGGGCTGGCGAGGCACGGTCAAACGCATCGTCGAAAAGGGAGTGGGAGAGATGCGCCGCCGCTTCGACAGCCAGCCTCGCGATCTCATGGCCGCGATTGGTCCCGGCATTCATGGCTGCTGTTATGAGGTGGGCGCGGAAGTTCGCGAAAAGTTCGAATCGCAATTCGCTTATGCGGCAAAACTCTTCCGCGAGGTCGAGGAATCGGATCCTGTCCGCGAGAAGTATCCCATGTTGTTCCTGACGGCGCGCGCTCCCGGCCACAGCGTCTTGCCGAAGAAGATCTTTCTCGATCTGGTGGAAGCTAATCGCCAACAGTTGCTGGCAGTGGGTGTGCCGGCGAAAAGCATCGATGCTTCCTCGCTATGCACCAACTGTCGCACCGACTTATTATTTTCCTATCGTGCCGAGCAGGGCTGCACTGGCCGCATGATGGGCGTGGTGGGAATCCGCGTGTAATGCCGGAGGCAGAAACCAAAATGCAGAAGTAAGAACGGATTCGCTCTTAACCTCTGCATTTCGATTTCTAATTTCTGCATTCCTACGCAACAGGCGGGGCGGCCGCGGGCGGAAGAGTCGCTGCAGCGTCCACAATCCCCTCATTCACAAGATCCTTTAACTCCTTGCTGGGCTTGAAGAAAGGAATCTTCTTGGCCGGCACTTCGACCTTTTCGCCGGTCTTGGGATTGCGTCCCATGCGCGGTTTGCGCTGCCGGGTTCGGAAGCTGCCAAATCCGCGGATCTCGATCTTGTCGCCGGCGCGCAGGGATCGCACCACGCTATCAAAGATGGTCTCCACAATCACTTCGCTGTCTTTGCGCGTAAGTTCCGCTAAACGCGAGACTTCATCGATCAGATCGGCTTTCGTCATAGTCTCTCTTCGCTCCCTGCCCGGCCTTTGCGGTGAGGCATCGCCAAAGGTGAGCGACGGCCCCGGTTCCACATGGGCAACCTGCATAACCTTCTCAAATTTCAGGGGTTGTACGCAAGTCTCCGTTTTGGGACGGTTGTCAGGTCTAGGGGACTAGGTGTTATCCGTAGGGACCGCATCGCACCGGAACTTGGTGTTCCAGGCAGGCAAGGTTGCACGCACGCCCGAGACCTGACACCTAGGACCCCAGATCCGCCGCCCTACTTCCACAGATAATAGAACCCGACATGCTGCTCCAGCATTTTCGTAGCGTCGGGAAGATATTGCGAGACGTCGCCTGTCATTAAATCGAGCAGCGTCTTGTGATCTCTTTCCGGACGCACCAGCGTTGGTTCGCCCGAGATGTTGACGGATTTCGCCGTCTCGCTGACTACGGCCTCAAAGTCGCCGGTCGCATCGATCAGCTTCATCGACAGCGCTTCCTTGCCGGTCCATACCTTGCCGTCGGCGATGGCTTTCACATCGTCGAACTTCATTCCGCGCCCATCGGCCACGGCCTGCACAAACTGTCCAAACATATTTTCGATCAGGCCCTGCATGTAGGCCTGCTCCGCGGGAGTAAGTTCGCGGGCCGGATTGCCCGTGTCCTTAAACTCGCCGGTCTTAAACACAATACTCTTCAGCTTGGCCCACTTCAGCAGGTCTTCATAGTTCACCCACTCGGCGATGACGCCGATCGATCCCACGATGCTGCCCTGATTGGCGTAGATCTTGTTCGAGGCCGACGCGATGTAATAAGCACCGCTTGCACCCACGGTTTCGATCGAGACCACAATCCGTTTTTTCTTTTCCTCGCGGATGCGCTTGACCTCGCGATAAATTTCTTCGGAAGCAGCCACTCCTCCGCCGGGCGAGTTCACGTGCAGAATGATGGCTTTGATGGAATCGTCGTTGCCAAACTTCTTCAGTTGGCCGACCACCGGCTGCGGCGAGAGAATCACGCCATCCAGGTCCACCACGCCGATGCGGTCGCCGAAGCCGCCAAATCCAGCTTGATTGCTGCCGGCATGCAGCGTCAGGTAAACCAGCGAAAACACAGCCAGTACGAAGAGGAAGAATGCTCCTCCTCCAATCACAATCCAGAGTCCGGTTCGGGAACGTTGGTCAGGCATGAAGAAAGTTTAGCACCGGCGAAGGAATGAGTTTCCAATTTCTGGTTCGAGCCGGCCCTGCCGTTGCGTTGACGCGGTTGCCTTGGTGCGTCGTCAGAGGTTCATCACTCGTTGGTGGGATACTTGGATGCCGATGAAATCCAGCAGAGAATGGCAAAGCAACTTATCCAAAGCGTCAAGCCAACGCCCGCACATCCGACGACGTTCCGAATGTATCCGCCGGGTATAAGAAGCGAACCTAGCGCGACAGTCACCATGACGCCGCCCGTCCAGTAATATTGCTGCGCGCGAAAGATCTTTCCGAGCGGGAGATAATGTAAGCCAACGATCACTCCAAACGACTGCGGTATCAGGTCGAAACGACCCAATCGAACGAGAGCGAACACCACGACGCCAATCAGTCCCCACTCCAATCCCACGTCGAGCCAGTAAAACTTGCGAACGTTTCTCCAATGGCCTAAGTCGGCGGCAGATGATTGGAGTTTGCGAGTCACTCGAACCAGAACGATCGCCCGAACAACCATTACGAGAGCCGGCACTGTGACGATCGAGAACCACAGCGGAGAGTTGCCGGAAAGTACCACAGCCCAATACATCAAGTTAGAGCCGAAGACGGCGCGAATCAACGCGCCGCGGGCACTGACTTTCAACTGGAATCCCCCGTTGCGGATGTCAGGCGTGGCGCTTGTTGTCTGTCCCATTCGCTCCTCCAAAACTTTGTTGTGGCTGATGAACAGTGGGCTGATGAACGGTTGCCTGATGAACTGTTGCCTGGTGAACAAGGACCCGCAGCGCCTCGCGTTCAACGCCTATCTCGGCTGGCGTGCGGCAAACGAACTCGCCGTCGGCATAGACATCGAGCGGAGATTCAGTTTCCACGCGCAGTTGCTCGGCCTTGAAATACTTAACTTCTCGGATGTTCAAGTGGCGGCCAAAGTAAACCGTGGGGAACAGCCATGCGAGCTTGAAGGGATCGACGCCGCCGATCACACAGACATCAAGTTGACCATCATCCATCTGCGCGTGTGGAGCGATCTTCATGCCGCCACCGTAAGTGGGAGTGTTGGCGAAAGCAGCCAGGATCGTGGGCTGATCGCTGCGAGTCGTCCATCCACCGGCTTCGTCGGGAGTGAGAATCTTCATGGGAAGCGCGGCAAAGCGAAAGATCGTCGGAGCCAAACTCAAAGCGTAACCGCCATGCCCACGCAGCCAGCGCGGCAACCCGTTGGCCCGGCGAGCCACTTCAGCGTCGAGTCCAACGCCAGCCACGCAGCAGAAATAGTTGCGAGTCCCGAGCACCGAGTTGCGAGCAAACTCGTGTGGCGCGGGCGACTTCCCCGCGGCTTCCGTCGGAGTGATAACTCCCAAATCGATCGCGCGGACGTTATCTTGCCCGGCACAGAAGCGACGCCACGCGGCAAGCGAATCGCGCACGCTGCGTAGTCCAAGAGCGCGAGCAAAATCATTACCGCTTCCCGCCGGAACGACCAGCACAGGCAGGCCAAGCTTCACGAGTTGATTTAAATGCCGGTGAATTGTTCCGTCGCCACCGAAGAGGAGAACGACGTCAGCCTGATCGGCAGCGGCGGGCATCCCGATGCGCCACTCGATGTTCTCAGCGGCTTGGAAGGGCTTGAGGTTTTCCGGAGAACATCCCAACCCGAAGATGGCAGCAGCGCGCATGTGCGCGGTCGAGAGTAGCAGAAACAACTCGTGCGTGGCAGCTAGAGAACAATGGAAGCAATTTTCTGCTTGCGACCCAATCTGACGACCACTTCAGCTGGAGTGCTGATGAAAGCGAAGTACCTGCCTTTCATCTGCTCCCCTTTAATTGTGACTCCACCTTCCTTTATTTTACGGCTGCCCTCGGATGCGGATAATACTAGACGTAACTCGACAAGAAGTTTCTCAATCCTTGCGACGTGAAAGTTCGGGTCTTCATTCACTGTTTTCTCATCAGGTAAGCAGATGATTTTCTGGGCGGCTTCTTCCGCCGACCAACCGGGCTTTTTGAAATCGTCCGGGTTTGAAACGGCAATTGCCGCGACGCGGATCTGGATCTTCTCAAGCTCCTCCGGCACCTCGTCCTTCTGAAACTGCTTGGCCCAATCCTCTCCGGCTTTCGCCGCTGTCTCAGTCGAGTGAAAGTCCGCCACAATTCTCTGCGCCAGTTCTTTCTTCGCCTGCATGGGATGCGCTTCCCGCCTCAGCTTCTCAATCTCGGCGACTTGCAAATCCGTCAGCAGCTCGTAATACCTCCACATCATTTCGTCGGAGATGCTCATAACCTTGCCGTACATTTCCAGCGGCGGCTCGTGAATGCCGATCGCATTCCCCAGCGACTTCGACATTTTCTGCACGCCGTCGAGGCCCTCGAGTATCGGCGTGGTCAGCACCAGCTGCGACTCCTGTCCGTAGGTGCGCTGCAGTTCTCGCCCGACCAGCAAATTAAATTTTTGGTCGGTGCCGCCGAGCTCCACATCGGCTTCAAGCGCGACCGAGTCGTATCCCTGGACCAGCGGATAAAGCAATTCGTGCAGGGCGATGGGTTTTTCTTCTCGAAAGCGTTTGTGGAAGTCTTCGCGCTCCAGAAGTTGCGAGACGGTGTACTTCGCCATCAGGCGGATAAAGTCGTCCGGGGTAAACTTTTCGAACCAGCGCCGGTTAAAGTCGACGACAGTTTTTTGCGGATCGAGAATCTTGAAAACTTGCGCCTTGTAAGTCTCAGCATTTTGCTCAATCTGCTCACGAGTCAGCGGCGGCCGCGTTACCGAGCGTCCGGTGGGGTCGCCGATCATTCCTGTAAAGTCGCCGATCAAAAAGATTGCGGTGTGCCCGAGATCCTGAAAGTGCTTGAGCTTGCGCAAAACGACGGTGTGTCCCAGGTGCAAGTCCGGAGCCGTCGGGTCCATGCCGAGCTTCACACGCAACGGCTTGCCCGTAGCGCGAGACTTCTCAAGTTTCGCGCGCAGGTCGGCCTCGCGGATAATTTCCGCTGTGCCCTTCTTGAGATAAGTCAGTTGTTCGTCGACAGAAGCAAAGTTTGCCATGGGAACAAACATTATATGGAATGCAGAAGCTAGAAGTCAGAATGCAGAAGTTAGAATGTGTCTTGGAGAGGCGAGATTCGTGCCAGCGACGAATATTCATATTCGAAAGGCGGCCGCAGCAGATGTTCCCCGCTTGCGAGAAGTAATCGAGGCTTCGGTGCGTGGCCTGCAGGCTGCGGATTATTCTCCAGCACAGATCGAGGGCGCGCTGAAGTCCGTCTACGGCGTCGACAGCCAGCTCATTGCGGATGGAACTTACTTCCTCGCCGAAGCCTCAGACTCACTGGATCAAGCCGAGATCGTCGCCTGCGGCGGTTGGAGCAGGCGCAAAACTCTCTACGGAGGCGATCAGTTCGCAGCCCGCGAAGATTCGCTGCTCGAGCCCGCGCGATGCAGCAAAGATTCGCGCTTTTTTGTGCATCCGGCGTGGGCGCGGCATCGGCATCGGCATCTTGATCCTCAAAGCCTGTGAGAACGCTGCGCGAGAAGCCGGCTTCACTCGGCTTGAGATGGGCGCGACCTTGAGCGGCGTCGCCTTCTATGCTGCGAAAGGCTACGCGGCTGTTGAGAATCAAGAAGCGCCCCTGACGAACGGGGAAGTGCTGCGAATCGTGAGGATGGAGAAAACCATCTAGCGAAGAGGTCCTGCAACGCATTTCTATGGTCCTTATATTTTCTTCCTCAACCTGCGTCCGGCAATTTCAAAACCTCCGCCCATCACAATGTTGATCGCCTCGGTGTAAGCAATGTGCTCCTGCTCCAGAATGCGAGCTGCGAGCGAATGCTCATCATCGCCATCGAGCACGGCAACGCTTTTCTGCAGGATGATCGCTCCGTGATCGAGTTCTTCGTCGACAAAATGCACCGTGCAGCCGGAGACTTTCACTCCATAAGCGAAAGCCTGCTCCTGCGCTTCGAGGCCGGGAAACGCGGGCAAGAGCGAGGGATGAATGTTGAGAATGCGCCGCGGAAACTGTTGCACAAACCACGGCGAGAGCAGCCGCATGTATCCTGCGAGGCAGATGAGATCGACTTTATTCTCCCTCAGTGCGGCGACGACTTCGCGTTCGTGTTCCGCTCGCGGCCTGCTCTTCGATGGAATCACAACAGCGGTCAAGCCGCGCTGCCGTGCCGCAGCGATGCCAGGAGCGTCCGCGCGATTAGAGACGACGACGGCAATGCGAGCATCGGGAATGCGGCCAGCGTCGATGCTATCGGCAATGGCGACGAAATTCGAACCGCGTCCGGAAAGGAGAATGCCCAGTGATTTCATGGGAACTTCAAAATAATAATCCACCACGGAGACGCTGAGACACGGAGCAAATCCAGAACGGGGGGACTAAAGACTCCGGGACCTCAACGCACAATCAACGCAATTGGCGACTTTAGAGATTTTCTCCGTGTGTCTGTGACTCCGTGGTGGGTTTGCCTTTCAGTTGTAGATCACCTTGCGATCGCCCTTGATGATCCGTCCGACGGTGTAAGTCTTCTCGCCCACGCGCTCGAGCACGGTCTGGGCTTTCTTGAATTTTGCAAGTGGAACCACCGCCAGCATTCCCAGGCCCATGTTGAAAGTGCGCAGCATCTCGTCTTGCGGGACGTTGCCCAACTGCCGCAGATGCTCGAATAGCGGAGGCACGGGCCAGGATCCGAGATCGATTGCCGCTCCGGTACCGCGAGGCAGCACGCGCGGAAGGTTTTCCGTGATGCCACCGCCGGTAATATGAGCGAGCGCCGAGACACATTGCGCGGCAACCAGTTTTTTCAGCGCCGGCCAGTAGCTCTTGTGCGTGCGCATCAACTCATTGCCCACCTTGTTCTTGATCTCGTTGACGTAATCGTCGGGCGAGTAGCGGGCCCCTTCAAACAGCAGCTTGCGTGCCAGAGAATATCCGTTGGTGTGCAGGCCGTTCGAAGGCAGGCCGAGAATCACGTCGCCGATCTGTACATCCTTGCCAGTAATGATCTGTTCGCGTTCGACCACGCCGACGATAAACCCGGCGAGATCGTACTCGCCATCGGGATAAAAGCCGGGCATCTCGGCCGTCTCGCCACCGATCAGAGCGCAGCCATTGTGTTTGCAGGCATCGGCAATCCCTTCAACAACTTTCTCGGCGATCGTAGGCTCAAGCTTGCCCGCTGCAAGGTAGTCCATAAAAAACAGCGGCGCAGCGCCTTGCACGGCGATGTCGTTCACGCAATGATTTACCAGGTCAGCGCCCACCGTGGAATGCAGTCCCATGGCGAATGCAATCTTGAGCTTCGTTCCCACGCCATCCACGCTCGAAACCAGCACCGGGTCCACGTACTTCGTCTTATCGATGGCGAACAGCCCGCCAAACCCTCCAATGTCGCTGAGCACCCCGCGAGTAAAAGTCTTGTGCGCGAGATATTTAATGCGCTGCTTGGTGCGGTTGGCGCGGTCGATATCCACACCGGCGTCGGCGTACGTGACGGGCGCGCCAGCGGACGTGGGGTTCTTGGGCACGGATGTTTCTTTCTCTTTGCTCAATACGTCAGTGCGGGGAAATACCTGGGTTCCTTGCGAAGCAATAGCCTCTAAGGATGCTGATTGTAACACGTTCAAATGGGGACTTGGATGAAGCGGGAGCGCGGACTATGAAGACAAATTTTAAATACACTTCCACCCTGCTCCGCGGACGCACACGCCCGCCCGTCGCAAACAGACCCCCAACTAGCGAGCGATGAAGTCCGAAAAGAAATAAGCGAGAACTGCGAATACAGCCAGCCCAGAAATACCGTAAGCGGTGAGAACCCAGGCGCCGCGGCCTTCCCGCTGCCGGGTCAGCGCCGACTGGCTAATCGACTGTTGAGAAATCGACTGCTGCGAAACCGATTGCTTTGAAACCGAAGAGACGTCACGAGCCCGATCTTCCATACCAGAACCCTCCGAGGAAAGACCGTGGCGCAAGAACTTTATGCGTCACGCTTGCCCGGCGTCATGGCCCGGCAAGACTCTCTGCCCCGGCATTTTACTACGGTTTTGTGGCCGGCAAACAAACAAATGTGATACTCGTCACAAGCCTATCGGATGGCACCCAAGGCCGTCCTGCTAGCTCCGCCTTGGGATAAAAGCGCCACAGGCCTTACTATTACCTTATGCGCAGTCTTTTGCTCTCGCTACTCGTGGCCTGCACCCTGGCCGCATGCATCTCCGCTCCAGCTCAAACCTCCGAACCCGTCGCCCCGCCAGTCGCTCCAGCATCTCCGGCCGGCGCTTCCAAGCCGGCAGACTCCAAGCACGACTATTCTCAGGAAGCCTTCGTAGTCGAGCAACTCCGCTCCAGCTACCGCTTTGAGAACGACGGCACGGGCCGCAAAGAAACGGTCGCTCGTATCCGGGTGCAGAGTGAGGCTGGAGTGCAGCAGTGGGGCCAGATTCAACTGGGCTACAACTCCGCCAACGAGCGCGTTGAGATTGCTTACGTCCGCGTGGTGAAGGCCGATGGCAGCGTGGTGAAGGCGGGAGACGATGCCGTGCAGGATCTCAGCGCGCCCGTCGAGCGCGAAGCTCCCGTTTACACCGACTTTCGCGTGAAGCACATTACCGTGCCCGGCCTGCGCCCCGGCGAAGTACTCGAGTACGACGCGGTCACCGTCATTCACACGCCACTCGCGGCGGGGCAGTTCTGGGCTGACTACGACTTCGACAAGAACAGCATCAATCTCGATGAGCAGCTCTCGGTCGACGTTCCCGCCGACCGCCCGCTTAAGCTGAAGAGCAAGCCGGACATGGATCCGAAGATCTCGGAAGCCAACGGCCGCCGCGTCTATCGCTGGACCAATTCTCATCTGGAACGCGAAGACGACAAGAAAGACAAAGACGACAAGGACAAGGAAAAAGAGAAAGAAAGAAAGAGAAAAAAGAAGCGCGTCGATGAGGAACGTCCCGACGTGCAGCTCACCACGTTCGTCAGTTGGGAGCAGATTGGGCGCTGGTACGCGGGCCTGGAGAAAGACCGCCGCGCGCCTTCGCCGGAAGTCCGAGCCAAGGCCGCCGACCTCACAAAGGGACTCGACTCGCAGATGGATAAGGTCGAGGGTCTGTACGATTTCGTCGCGAAAAACTTCCGTTATGTAAGCTTGTCGCTCGGCCTCGGCCGCTATCAGCCCCGCGCCGCCGGAAATGTTCTTCACGACCAGTACGGCGACTGCAAAGATAAGCACACGCTGCTCGCTTCTCTGCTGGAAGCCGAAGGGCTGCATGCGTCTTCTGTGTTGATCAATTCCAGCCGCAAACTCGATCCGGACGTGCCATCACCTTCGCAGTTCGATCACGTCATAACTATGCTCCCGCTGGACCATCAAGAAATCTGGATGGATACCACCAGCGAAATCGCTCCGTTCCGCCTGCTGGCTTTCAGTCTGCGCAACAAGCTGGCGCTGGTAATTCCCGCCGACGGCAGCACTCCGCACCTCGAGGAAACTCCCGCCGACACGCCCATGCCCGACAGCGAGATTTCCGAGGTTGATGGAAAAATAAACGAGATCGGCAAACTCGAAGTCCACGTGCACTACACCTTCCGCGGCGACGAAGAACTCATGCTGCGTTCCATCTTCCGCCGCGTTCCGGAGGCGAATTGGCAGCGCGTCGTTGAAAACGTAAACGCTGCCATGGGCGGCGACATCACCAATCTGAAGGTCAGCGATCCGGCGGCGACCCGCCAAGCTTTTACCATGTCGTACGACGTTTCCAAGCCGAACTTCCTCGACTGGTCCAAGAAAAAATCAGACCTCCTGCTTCCGCTCTGTCAGTTCAACTTGCCCGATCCCGGCAACGTTGATGACGACGGTGATGCCGACGCCGAAACCCTGAAGCTCGGCCCCAAGGCGGAGTACGTCTACAGGATCAAGCTCGAGTTGCCCGCCAAGTACACGGCGCATTCTCCGTTGCCTTTGTCCGTCAGGCGCGATTATGCGGAATATCAGGCCACCTACAAACTGGAAGGAACTACTTTCACAGCCTCAAGAACGTTGACGCTGCGTCAGGCCGAACTGCCCGCGCCGCGCGCCTCCGATTACCAGGCCTTTCGCCACGCCGTTAGCTCCGACCTGGGACAAGTGCTCTCTGTCGAGAACACGGTAGCCGGCGCGCCCACACCGCCTGCCGACATGAAGGCCGACGACCTCATCGACAGCGGACGCGCGGCCTACGCCGCCAACAATTTCCCGCTGGCAGTTCAGCTTCTCAAACGCGCCACCGAAGTCGATCCCAAAAACAAAGTTGCGTGGAACATCCTGGCCGCGGCCTACATGGGAATGCGCCAGGATGACGACGCCATCGCCGCTCTCAACAAGCAGATCGAAATCAATCCGTACGACGAGTTCGCCTACAACGCGCTCGGCCGTGCCTACTGGCAGGAGCGCAAGTATGACGATGCCGTCACCGCCTTCAACAAACAAATCGAGATCAATCCACTCGACAAGTTCGCGCATGCTGGCCTCGGCGCAATGTATTCCGAGTGGCACAAGTACGATTTAGCGGCGCCCGAGTTGGAGAAAGCCGCGTCCTTAACCCCAGAGAATCCCGAGCTGCAGGTAAGTCTGGGCGACGCTTATTTAAACTTGGGCCAGGATGACAAAGCGCTCGCGACCTTCGACCATGCAGTCGAACTCTCAGCCACGCCGCTGGTCTGGAACAACATTGCCTACCAGCTTTCGCTGAAAAAAACTCATCTGGATCGCGCCCAGCAATATGCCGAGTCCGCAATCTCCGCCACCACCGCGGCGTTGCGCAACGTGTCGCTCGACCGGCTCACTCAGCAGGAATTGCTTCTGGTTCCATCGCTGATCGCCTACTGGGACACGCTCGGCTGGGTTTATTACAACGAAGGCAATCTCGACTTGGCCGAAAAATATGTTTCCTCGGCGTGGCAGCTCGGCCATCACGGCGAAGTCGGCGACCACCTGGGACAGATTTACGAAAAAGAGAAAAAGAAAGATCTCGCCATGCGCACCTACGCTCTTTGCCTAAGCGGACTGCGTCCCATCCCCGAAACGCGAGACCGCCTCGCCCCGCTAGTCGGCGGCAGCGCCAAGGTAGACGCTACTGTCGCAAAGTACAAAGATGAACTGCAGCAGTTGCGCACCATCGACCTGGGCAAAGTAGCAAAAGAAACCGGCAGCGCCGAATTCTTCGTGCTGTTAAGTCGGGGCGCGGGTCGCCCTGATTCAGGTCGCGCAGGAAGTTCCGCCGCTACCGTGGAAGCGGTGAAGTTCGCCAGCGGCGAAGAAAAGCTCAAGGTCTTCACTGAAGCCCTGCGCACAGCCGAGTATCGTCTAACGTTCCCCGACGACACCCCAGTCAAAATCTTGCGCCGCGGAATTCTTTCCTGCTCTACCGCAACCGGAAACTGCTCGTTCGTGCTGATGCTGCCCGATGACGTGCGAACGGTGGACTAAGAAACTCGCGCACAACCGACTTGCAAATGGAAACACGAAACTAGAAACGGCTAACCATGTCCATCCATCTTTCTCTCTCCGGCAAAGTAGCCCTGATCACCGGCGGCTCACGCGGCATCGGAGCCGCAACAGTTCGCATGTTCACTGCAGCAGGCGCGAAGGTAGTGTTTAGTTATCAGAAAGCGAAGTCGCAGGCCGACGCACTCGCGAAAGAATGCGGTGAGTCGAACTGTCGCGCAGTCGCCAGCACCCTCGACAGCCCAGATTCCGCTCGCACGCTGGTCGCGGAAGTGGTTAAGCAATTCTGCAGAATCGACATTCTGGTCGCCAACCACGGCGTGTGGCCCGCCGAAGATGTAGCGATCGACCAGATGACTGACGAGCACTGGCGCTCCACCGTTTCCATCAACCTCGATGCGGTCTTTGGATTAGTCAAACACACAGTCGCGCAGATGAAAACGCAGCCGCGCACTGGATCCGCAGCCGGGCACATCGTCCTCATCAGCTCTACCAGTGGCCAGCGCGGCGAAGCTTTTCATTGCGATTATTCCTCGACCAAGGGCGCGTTGATCAGCCTTACGAAGAGCCTATCCTCAGAACTGGCGCCGGTGGGCATCTACGTGAATTGCGTTGCTCCGGGCTGGGTCGATACCGATATGTCCAGGCCCACGCTGGATGATCCGAAAGGCAGCGGGAAGGTTCTGCGGACAATTCCCCTCGGCCGGGTCGGCAAACCCGAAGAAATCGCGGCTCCGGTGCTCTTTTTGTGCACCGAACATGCCGGCTTCATTTCCGGCGAAATCTTCAATGTGAACGGCGGCGCCGTGCTGGTCGGATGATCAAGCTGGGATGATCAACCACCAGCGAAATTGCCCCAGGCCTCGACGCGACCGCTTTTTCCTGCATCCAAGAAACTGCGGGACTCATTTGAATTTGTTTTGAAAGGGCGCGGCTTCAAGGCGCGCCGTAAATGCCTCGAGATCGATCGCGGCTTTAGCCGCTGCAGGGACAGGCTTGTCAAACTGCACCACCACCCGCAAGCAGCTACAATTTCCTGTGCGGACGTCAATTTCGGCTAAATGAAATATCTGCTTCTAATCGTCGTGCTGGCGTTTACGCTGGCAATCTCAGGCTGGCGCCAGGCTGCCAGTTCGGCTCAGCCAAACGCGCAGTCTGCCGTTGAATCTGCCAGCGCCCACTCCGCAATCCCATTCGATCAGGAAAACGCCCGCCAGGCGCGCGCTCTGCTCAATCAGGCGATCCAGGCGCTGGGCGGGCAGACCTACCTGAACCTCCGCGACATGCAGCAGACCGGACGCACCTTCGGCTTCTATCACGGCCGTCCCTCCGGCACGGGAGCCGTATTCTGGCGATTCGTCGAGTATCCAGACAGGGAGCGCCTCGAACTCACCAAAGAGCGCGACGTCGCTTATCTATACATCGCCGACAAGGGCTATGAAGTCACCTTCAAAGGCGCCCACGCCGTCGAAAAGAAAGATCTCGACGACTATCTTCGGCGTCGAAGATTTTCATTGGAAACCATGTTGAAGGTCTGGCTGAACGATCCGGGCGTCGCGCTGTTTTATGACGGCACGGCTCTGGCCGGCAATTTGGCGTCGCAGCAGGTCACGCTTATCAATTCCAAAGATGAAGCGGTCAAGTTGCTCTTCGATATCGATACTCACCTGCCGCTCAAAAAAAGCTATTCTTGGCGCGACCCCGTCGATAAACAGCGCAACACCGAGGAAGAGATCTACGACAATTACAAGCCCGTGCAGGGAATCATGACGCCCTACAACTTCACGCGCTACTACAACGGAGACATGCAATCGCAACGCTTTGTAAATTCCGTCCAATTCAATCAGGGGCTCGACCCCGCCATGTTCGACCCCAATTCGGGCTACGATCCCAATAAACCGGTGAAGAAACGCTAAAGTAACGGGGTGGTAGCAACCGATTCCCGTGCTTTTCGCGCCCAGCTTTAACCCACTGATCTGTCTCGGCTTAGCGCTTTCTACCCGTAACTGGGATGGTTCCCGGTCGGCTGTCCGCCACATACTGTGGCTTTTTTACCACAGTCAAGGTTCGCGCACCGGCTGTAATCTATTCATTATTCGGGACATAGCCAGAAACCTTTGACACAAGAGCAGACAGTCCGCTCAGCCGTGGAATGCAGTGGAGTCGGACTCCACAGCGGCGCGCCCGTTTCCATGCGGATTCTTCCCGGTCCTCCCGGAACGGGAATTGTTTTTCACCGCGTTGATCTCGACGGCTTTCAAATCGAAGCCATAAGCCGCAATGTCGCCCGCGTCAGCTACGCCACCAGCCTCATGAAAAAGGGCGTGCTCATCTCGACCACCGAGCACTTGCTCTCCGCCTTCATTGGCCTAGGCGTAGACAATGCCATCGTAGAGATCGACAACCTCGAACTCCCGATTCTGGATGGCAGCGCTCTTCCCTTTGTCGAACTGATTCAGAAGGCCGGCATCCGCAAGCAGCGACGCCCGCGCAAATATCTGAAGATTCTTCGCGAAGTCGAGATGCGTGAAGGCAACAAATTTATCTCGGTCTATCCTGCTGACAGTTATTCCGTTTCTTATTCCATCAACTTCCCCCACCCGCTCATCGGCAAAGAAACTTTCCAGGTGGAACTCTCGAACGGCAGCTACCTGCGCAAGATCGCCGGAGCCCGCACCTTCGGCTCGCGCGAAGATGAAAAAGCCATGCGCAACATGGGACTAATTCGCGGCGCATCGCGCGAGAACTGTATCGTACTAACGCGAGATGGAATCGAAAACGGCCCGCTACGTTTTCCCGACGAGTTCGTAAGGCACAAAGTTTTGGATCTTGTCGGAGATCTCGCGCTGCTGGGTAAGCCAATCCTGGGCAAAATCGTAGCCGATCGCGCCGGCCACGCTATGCACACCGCGCTGGTCTCGCGCATCCTCCGCGACAAAACCCTCTGGGAAGAAGTAACGCTACAAGAGGAAGAGCACGCCAAGGCAAGTCCCTACAGCCATGAAGCCGCCGCCGGCACCTCGCTCTGATTTCTTAAGGCAGAAATCTCACAACCTTGTCATTCCGGCCGGAGTCGGCCTCAGAGCGAAGCGAAGGGGACACGTAGTGGAGGAACCTGCTGTTTTTCGCAGGAGCACACATCTTACGGCGTGACCTCAAACACTGCCCCATACCCGGAACTGTCCCCCGGCGTCGTGCCATAGAGATTGCCGGTGGAATCCAATATCAGACCTGCTCGTGGTTCATTGTCAGACGTAGTGTCGCCCCAGCTATAGAGCAGCGTCTCTGTCCAACTCCCGCCGGCATTCGGCGTCAGCTCAAACACTGTACCGAAGTTATTCGGGCCGCCTGCGCTGGTCGTGCCGTAAAGACTTCCGGCAGTGTCGAAAACCAAGCCAGCCTGAGGAATGTCTCCATCCAGACCGTTGCTGAGGAAGGTATGCAGCACCTTCACCGACCAGTTGCCCGCCTTCTGCGTCAATTCGAACACCGTTCCGGCGGCCTCAGGGCAGCGCTGCCCGCTACAATTCTGCGTTTGGCCGCCCACGGATGTCGTTCCATAAACATTGCCAGCCGCATCGAGAATCACCCCGGCGTCAGGATAGTGCCCCTCGCCAGTGTTGTTGAAACTATGCAGCACCTTCTCGGTTCCCGTTTTGCGAATAATTTCATACACCGTGCCCGCGTTGTAAGCGCCGCCACCGTTCGTGGTGCCGTATATATTTCCGGCAGCATCGAGAGTGGCCCCGCCGAAGGGCTCGACACCATCTCCGTTGTAGCCAAAGTGATGCAAAATCTTCTCAGTCCATACCCCGCCCGCTGCGGGCGACAATTCGAAAACTGTTCCACTGTTGTACCGGCCGCCCTCGACAGTAGTGCCGTAAAGATTGCCGGCGCTATCCAGGGTCAGACCGGCCACGGGAGTGTACCCGTCGCCGGGATTGTTGAAACTATGAAGGATCGTCTCGCTCCACCCTCCACCGGCCATGGGCGACAACTCAAACACCGTCCCATAGTCGTGAGCACCGCCGCCGTATGTGGTGCCATAAAGATTGCCAGTTGCATCCAGAACCAGCGCCGACTCGGGCTGAACTCCGTCCACGCCGTCATCGTTAAAGCTATGCAGAACCGACTCAGTCCAGCCTCCGTCCGTCGCAGGCGACAATTCAAAGACCGTCCCCCAGCCAAGTTCGCCCTCAAAGGAGTGGCTGCCGCCGTACAAAGTTGTACCGTAAAGATTGCCCGCGGCATCGCGGACCAACGCCGCTTGAGGTGAACTCCCGTTGGCGTCGAGCAAGCCGCCAAAGGAATACAGCGCGGTCTCCGTCTGCGCCACCGCGCGCGCCCCCGTCATGAAAAAGCCCGCAACAAAAATCGCCACCACAGTCAATCCAAGAGAAAGTTTTCTGGTTCGCACGGAAAATAACTCCTTCGCAAACAGCGTCTGGGGGAAGACGGCTGGGAGGTTCGACTAAAGAAAGCGAATATTCAACGGGCGATAATCCGCCTCAAAATAAAGGATTCCTGCCGCAGTTTTCTGCCCAAAGTATTTCAACCGCCCGGCCAGCGATCGTTACTTAGCTTCAGAAGCCCCAACTTGGGGACTTCAATCTACTTCCGGTTTATATTGTTGTCAAGACAAAAAGATAAGTTAGTTAGCTATGTTAATTAGTTGAGTTGCAGGCCAACCAGAATCTTGAACCACAGGACGGGTGCAGACGCGGCATGGTCTTCCCTCCAACGCAGATGGGCGTTGAATGGATGAGACCTCACCCGAGAAGGTTGGCGTCCCGCAGAGCTTTGACAATGGCCGGACTGTGCGTTGCGCTTGCCACCCACGGAATCAACTATCCTGGCCGGCAAGCCTGTGCCTACGGCGTCACCTCAAACACGGTGCCCTCGTTTCCAGTGCCGCCGGTCGTCGTCGTCCCGTAGAGATTTCCGTGCGAATCCATGACCAAACTGGTTTCAGGAAAGTTCCCATCAGAGACGGTGGTCCGAAAATCATGCAGAATCGTTTCGGTCCACAGTCCTCCCGCTGCCGGCGAAAGCTTGTAAACAGTGCCCGCGCCACCCTTGCCTCCCATGAAAGTAGTGCCGTACACATTGCCTGCCGCATCGAGGATCACGCCGGAGTCAGGCGTGTTTCCGTCTCCGTAGCCGAACGTATGCAGGATTGTCTCCGCCCAACTCCCGCCTTCCGATGGCGACAGCTCGAACACATCCCCTCTGTAGTAGGAGCCGCCGTATCCGGTGGTGCCATACAAGTTGCCGTTGGCGTCCAAGACCACCCCAGCCTCTGGAGAGTTGCCGGTCTGCGAGTCGCCGCTCACGTCGAACTGGAAAATAATGTTCTCGGTCCAGCCGCTCGCTCCAGGGGAGAGTTCGAAAACAATACCGCCATCGCTGCTCCCGCTTCCGCTGAGTGTGGTGCCATATAGATTGCCCGCCTTATCGAAGACTGGCGTGCACTGGGGAAAAGTTCCGTCACCTTCGAGTCCGAAGCTCCACAACAATTGCTCGCTCCAGTTGCCGTCTGATTGTGAAAGCTCGAACACCACTCCGCCAAATCCCTCAGTTCCTCCATAGGTCCCGCCATACAGAGTTGTGCCATAGAGATTTCCCGCGGAATCCATGGCCAGGCCACCATAGGGGTGGTAACCATTGGGACCGTCCTCATCAGTGCCCCCACCAAAGTTGTGCAGTACTTTTTCCGTAAAGTTGCCATCACTGTTATGCACCAACTCAAAAACCGTGCCGCAGCCCACTGGATTCAAAGAGTCACACAAGCTGGTTCCACCGTATCGGGTCGTGCCATAAAGATTGCCGGCTGCATCGATCAACAGGCTGCCGCCCCACGGAGATTGCCCGTCAGCTCCATTTCCAAACTGATGCAGCACCTTCTGCGTCCAGCCTCCACTGCCGTTCGGAGACAATTCAAACACCGTGCCTGCGCCATAGGCGCCAGCCGCCCCCGTAGTGCCGTAGAGATTGCCGGCCGAGTCAAAAACCAAACCCGTGTAAGGAGATTCCCCCGAACCATTATTCGAAAAGCCGTGCAATATTTTTTCTGTTTGAGCCGCCGCGTCCGGTCCCATGACCAGAATCGCAATCAAGGCCGTCAACACTACATTCAATCCGCTGGAAACTTTCTTGCTTCGCATGAGTAACTCCTTGAGTCGAACGCGACGAGTTAACCTGTGTTCCTTGACCGGGTTCCTGAACCGAAGCTCAGCTAACTTAGGGCGTGATCTCAAACACCGTCCCGCCACTCTTTTCCCCGCCGCCGGCTGTCGTGCCGTAAATGTTGCCGGAGGAACCGAAGATCAAACTCGCTCCGGGATGCTCCCCATCCTTGACGTTATCCTGAAAGCTGTGCAGGATCGTCTCCGTCCAACTCCCACCGGAGCCCGGGCTTAGCTCGAAGACCGTCCCAACAATGTTGGCGCCGCCACCGGTTGTTGTGCCATAGACATTGCCGGAGGAATCGAGAATGAGATTGGCGCGTGGCAGCGTGCCATCGCCCGTCTCCCCATCGAAGCTATGCATGATCGTCTCGCTCCAGGTTCCGCCACCAGCAGGCGTCAACTCGAACGCCATCCCGAAGTTATAAGCGCCGCCATAGTACGTGGTGCCATAGAGATTGCCGGCAGCATCGAAGGTCAAACCACCTTGGGGAAGAGATCCATCCCCGGAACCGGAGCCGAAGCTGTGCAATATCGTCTCAGTCCAGCTCCCACTCGCAGCCGGCGAAATCTCGAAAGCAGTACCCGATCCATAAGTACCGCCCCCACCGGAAGTGCCGTAGAGATTGCCCGCAGCATCGAAAATCAATGGCCCGAAGTCTGGAGCATAGGCGTCTGTATAGTCGCTGCCGAAGTTAAGCAGGATCTTCTCCGTCCACGTCCCGTTCCCGGCCGGCGACAACTCGAACACCACGCCGCAGCCGCCCTCGCAGATCGTGTAAGTCCCGCCCCCGAACGTCGTCCCGTAGAGATTTCCCGCCGCATCAAAAACCACACCCGCCCATGGGAACTTTCCGTCCGTCCCGTCGTTGCTGAAGTCATGCAGGATCTTTTCAGTCCAGTTCCCATTTGCCTGCGGTGACAACTCAAAAACCGTTCCCTCATGGCGAGAGCCGCCGTAGAGCGTCGTGCCGTAAAGATTCCCCGCGGCATCGAAAATTAGTTTCGCCTGTGGATAGAACCCGTCGCTGCCATTCGTGGGGAACTCATGCAGCGTCTTCCGCGTCCATCCTCCGTTTCCATTGGGCGACAGCTCGAAGACCTCGCCGCAACCCTCGGTTCTGTTAGGGCATACCCCGTTGCCACCCTGGCTCAAAGTGCCGTACATATTCCCGGCAGCATCGAACGTCACGCTGACGGGAGAAGACCCTGAACTGTTGTCGGTAAAGCCGTACAACACTTTTTCCGTCTGCGCCGCCGTCGTCGTCGCCGTCATCAGCATGGTGAGCGCAAAGCCGCACAATATCGCAATCAATCCGCCGGATAGTTTCTTACTTCGCATCGGGATCCTCCTGGTGGGGCACAACGAACAGCCAACTTAAATGGGGGCGCAACTCTTCAGAGACGTGAAACGGGGCCCAATAGCTGACAGCCGTGAGAAAAGATCTCACTCGGGGAGGAGCGCAAAATATAGTGCGGTCAGACTCGCCCGTCAAGATGCAGAATTCTGCAACATCGGACGACCGTCATCCCGAAACACGCCGCGCACTTCAGCCAAGGTTTGTCATCCCGAAACGCCGCGCAGTTCAGCCGCGAGAGGGATCTCCCTCTCAACTGGCCCAGCGCGTAAGCCAAACGCACCGAACACCACCGTAACTTGGCAGCACGCGAACCTTTATAGGAAAATTCTGCAGCATCAAAAACGGGCCCCGCTGTAGGAAGTTTGGAGGCCAGCAACCGTCTCAACTTCCCATGAACTCTCTGAATGTAGTCGTCGCTCTAACCACGAAAGACAATGACTACCAGGCCGAACAAGCGGCCTCCGCCAGCGAAGCCGGGTTCCGCCTCGGCATGAAGGTCAACATAGTTTTTGCCGGCAACGACGCCGTCAATCAATCCCAACAATTATTGGAAATTATCCAGAACAAAACGCAGCGACCGGATGCAATCCTCGTCGAGCCGGTCGGAACTCCCATGCAGCAGGTAGCGAAAGCGGTCGTAGCCGCCGGCATCGGATGGGGCATCCTGAATCGCGAAGCCGACTACATTCCCGAACTTCGCCGCGGAGCAGCCGCTCCAGTATTTGCCCTGAGCCCCGATCAAGAAGAAGTTGGACGCATTCAGGGCAGGCAATTGGCAGCGCTCACCGCCGAAGGCAACATTCTTTATATCGAAGGACCATCCGGCACCAGCGCCGCCGAACTTCGCACCAGGGGAATGCTCTCCACCAAACCCGCCGGCATCGAAATGAAGACGCTCAAAGGCGACTGGTCGGAACGCAGCGCGCAGCAGGCAGTTACATCGTGGCTGTCGTTGAGCACATCAAGACAACTTCACATTCAAGCCGTCATCTGCCAGAACGACGCCATGGCCATGGGAGCGCGCAAAGCTTTCGCCAGCCTCATGGGAGCCGAGCGCGAGCAGTGGCGCAACATTCCATTCACAGGCTGCGACGGAGTCACCAAGACCGGCCAGGAATGGGTTCGCCGCAAAGATCTCCGTGCTACAGTAATAATTCCGCCCATGGCGGGCCTAGCTCTAGAAATGCTAGCCAAGGCGCTCAGCACCGGAGCCATGCCACCCGAGCGCACCCTCTGCGCCCCGCAATCCTTTCCGCCCATCGCCGAGATCGGCACCCTGCGCGCCAGAGCGTAGCGTGCCGCCCACTGCAGCAGGCCTCACTGTTTCAAATCAGCGGGCCAGTTGGTGATCAGGGTGAGCGGTTCGGTGATGGATTGCGGCAGAACCGTATTCATCACGAATTTCTTGCCGTCGGCGGAAACCGTGTAAGGTCCATTCGGACCGCTCACAGTGGTGGCTTTGAACAGCGCGTGGGGCGCGCCCAGTTGCAGGCTGGCGCCGTTCTGGTTAACGTCAACAGCCATCACCTGCTGGTCGGGCGAAAAGAAGAAAAGTTCCTTGCCGTCCTTCCGCCAGTTTGGTGTCGCTCCCCCGGCGGTTGATAACTGCCACCGGCCGGCGCCGCTGGGGAAAGGCTGAATGTAAACCTCATAGCGGCCAGTCTCATTGTTGGCATAGGCCAGCCATTTGCCATCTGGCGAGAAAGAGGGTGTGATGTCGATGAAATTCGTGGCCACCACCGGAAACGGTTTCTGCTCGCCGGACTTCTCGTCGGGCTGGTTGGGGAACATGGGCAGCGCCCAGATATCCCAGCCGGTATTCGATTTCAGATCGCGCCGCATGTGGGCGATGTACCGGCCATCGGGGGAGACGGAGAATGGAATTTCGCTTATACCGGGCGTTTCCAGCAGATTCTCTTTGCTCCCTGTGCCGTCGGCGTTTTGACGGTAGAGAGAGTCCCCAGAAGCAGTTGTCCCATAGCCGAAGACGATCGATTTTCCGTCGGGCCACCAGACAGGCGAGCTGCTGTATTGCGGGCCAAAGGTGATGCGGGTCTTGGTATGGCGTGCGAGGTCGACCACCCAGATGTCGCCGACGCCGTTGGTCTCGAGGACAAAGGCCAACTTGCTTGCGTCGGGGGACAGCGCGGGATCGTAGTAATCGGCGGTTTCGGGCAGCACCGGCTCACCCGGCTTGCCGGATGCGTCGTACCAGACCAGTTGAGAGCCGCCGCCAGCCGCGCCGTGCTGGTAGAGTAGTTCTCCGTTGGCCGAGGCCGTCAGGATGCTTCGCCAGGTGTCAGTATTGACCGCAACATGGTCGGCCAGGGGCTTGGATTCACCCTCCAACGCCAGACTGCGCAGGTTGAAACGTTGCGCCACCAGTGTGTTGTCGCGCACGAACAAAAGATATCCCGGGGCCGCGTAGATCGCGTTGGAATCATTCCGCAGGAGGAGCTTGTGCTCCTTCGAATCGAGCGCGGCCAGATAGATACCGCTGTCTGCGCTGGTCCCACCGTGCGCGAAGTAGAGAAAGTGTTTGCCGTCGGGAAGAAAATCGGGCCAGCGATGGGAGGTCTCCTTGGGCTCGAGGGTGGTCAGGGCGACGCGCGTACCCCCGGCGGCATCGACGCGCGCCAGGCCTGAGGTGGTATCCGGCGCGAACACGATGGTGCCGGTAGTGTCCCAAGTTCCTCCTCGTCCAGCGGGCGCATCGCAAAGGGCCTGTGGAGGACCGCCGCTGGCGTCGACCTTGTTCAGCTTATTAGCGGCGAAGAACCCTACGTAGTGGCTATCGGCGGACCAGAACGGATAGGTTGCGCCCTCAGTTCCCGACATGGGCTGCCCGATTGCGGAGTTCAGCGGCCGGATCCAAAGCACTTGCTTGCCGTCTGCGTTCTTGGCCGCGAAGGCGATTCGCAGGCCGTCCGGCGAGAGCACCGGCGGTCCGGCGGTATTTCCGGTCAGCAGGAAAGTCGCTTTCTCCGGCGGCACGATGTAGGAATGAACCGAGACCTGCGGCACGCGCGACGATTGCAAGTACGCTAGCGCGAATGCAATCGCGGCAATGGCAAGCACTCCCGCCGCAACCCAAGGCAGCCAACTCCGCCGCGCAGCCACAACAACCGGCGCCTGCGTTGTGCTTAACGGCGTCTCGGTAACCGCCTGCAACTGAAGTTTCAAATCGTGAGCAGTCTGAATGCGTTCGTCCGGATCTTTATCCAGGCACAACCGAATGACGCGCTCCAGCCCCGGCGGCGTCTGCGGCCGCAGCGTACTCACCGAAGGCGGATCCACCGCAAGAATCTGCCCAACAATGCTGGCCTGCGTCTTCCCTTCGAAGGTGCGCTTGCCCGTCACCATCTCAAACAGCATCACGCCGAAAGAAAAAATGTCGGACCGCGCATCCGCCTCGATCCCCTGAATCTGCTCGGGAGACATATATTGCACAGTCCCAATCACCGCGCCCGCTGTCGAAAGCGGCGTAGCCGGCGACGGCGCAGGCATAGTCTGCGTCAGAGCAGCAGCAAAGACCGATGGCGACGTGCCGCTTCCACTTCCCGACGCAACGGTCGCCCCCAGCGGCTTCGCCAGACCGAAATCTAAAAGCTTCGCGCCGGATTTCGTCAGCATTACATTGCCCGGTTTCAGATCGCGATGCACCACTCCCGCGCGGTGCGCTTTCTCAAGCGCATCGGCAATCTCAATGGCTATGGTCAGCACCTGCTCAGGAGCCAGTGGTCCCTTCCGCAAACGTTCCGCCAGAGACTCACCCTGCAGAAACTCCATCACCAGGTAATCGATGGGGCCTTCGTTGCCCACATCGTGCAGCACGCAAATATGCGGATGCTGCAACTGCGAAATAATCCGAGCCTCGCGTTCAAAGCGCGCACGCAACTCCACGCTGCCCACCATCTGCGCATTCAAAACTTTGATGGCAACGGTCCGATCCAGCCGCGTGTCGCGGGCGCGATACACTTCACCCATCCCGCCCGCGCCCAGCGGCGATTGGATTTCGTAAGGCCCAAGTTTTGTTCCAGAGGTCAGTGCCATGGATCGGAGCAACGATCAGTCCGCGCAATTATAGCCCCGCGCGTAAGTCGCAGCCGATTCGAATGCTCGCTCGTGGATCAGCGTGAGGCCATCCTAGATTCACCACTACGGGCCGGGGCGTAAAGGATGTCCCGGAACGCTTTGTAAAGGATGTCACGGAACCAAACAGGGGACCAGGCAGTCAAAACGCAAAACGGCCCGTCCTGAACAATTGACAAAAACAGATACCGTCCTGCGCTAAACTCATTCACGTGAAAAACTCACCAGTTGCTTCCACGAGGCGCTACCATCACATCGGAATTCCCACCACCGAGCGTCGAGTAGGCGAACGCCTGATCGCGAACCGTGCGACGTTCGTCTCTGGATACGAAACCAGCGCTTACGGCATCGAGTGGATGCGGTTCGAACCCGAAGCGCTGGTCCCTGATCTCGTGCGTACGGTTCCGCATGTCGCCTTCGAAGTGGACGATCTCTCCGCCGAAATCGCCGGAAAAGAGATACTCATTGCCCCCAACTCACCCTCTCCGGGCGTGACCGTCGCCTTTATTGTCGAGAATGGCGCCCCAGTCGAATTCCTCCAGTTTTCTAAGAAGTGATACGTTCGTCCAATAGATTCGTCGCCGCGCCTCCGCTAATCTTTCCTTGACAGTCACCCGCTCTGACATCGAAAGGATTTTCAAATGGACGGCACAAATGGACTGAAAGAGACCACGCGCGTGCCCACGCCTGCCGCGTCGAACAAGCCCGAGTCGAATACACCTGAGTCGACGAACACACTAAGCGTGAACGTTTTTACGGCCCCTGGAAAAGCTATGGTCGGCGAGCGGCCAAAGCCCTTCGGCGAAGCGCTCGCCTTTGACCCGATCACGTCCACCTTAATCTTCGGCGACTACGACGCAGTGCTGGTGGACACAATGGGAACGGTGTCTGAGGCCGAGGCTCTCGCGGCTTGGGTTGCTCTGCACAACCGCAACCTGGAGACCATCTATATAACGCACGCCCATTTCGACCACTTCTACGGTCTGAGCATTCTGCTCGACCGTTTCCCCGGCGCTCGCGCGATCGCAACGCCCGAGGCGGTGAACGCCATGCAGATGTCTTTCACTCCCGTAGTAGAGCGGTTGGCCCGCCGGATGTTTCCTGGGCAAGTGGCCACCAAGTTGATTCCACCTCAGCCCTATGCGAACGACACGTTCACTCTCGAGGGCTACGAATTGCGCATCATCAAGCAGGGCCGCACCGATAGTCCCGATTCGACGTCTTTGTATGTCCCATCGATCGGCCTGATCGTCGCTGGCGACGTTGTGTACAACCAATGCCGCATTTACGTCGGCGACACCACCCCCGAGAGCCGAAAGAATTGGATCGCGGACCTGGACCGGTTAGCAGCGCTGAACCCGACGATGGTTATCGCCGGTCACAAGAAGCCTGGCGCGCCCGACTCTCCCTCGACGATCCAGGAGACCAAGCGTTACCTTCAAGACTTCGATCGGCTGCAGAAAACCGCGAAGTCCGAGCAGGAGCTGTTCGATCAGATGACGGAGCTCTACCCGCATTGGGTAGCCAATCAGTCCTGGCTGATGTTCGGATTCCCGGGGGCATAACCTACATCAACCGCGGTAGCCGGACATATTCAGGAGCACAGAATTCGATTTCAAAGAGGAGAACAAAATGACAACTAAAGGAAAAGTCTTAGTGCTAGTCTCGAGCGGGCGCGGCTTGCCCTTGAAAGATGGCAAGGTTTACACCGGCGCAGGCTACTACCTCAACGAACTGACGGTTCCGGTTCGCGCCCTGATGAAGGAGGGCTACGAAATCACTTTCGCCAACCCCAAGGGCAACGCGCCCCAAGTGGATGTGCATTCAGAGGTCGCCGATTTCTTCGGCGGGGACGCGGCCAAGCTTCAGGACTATATGTTATTCCGCGACGGCCTGACTGGGCTCAGAGATCCAACCCGCATCTCGGATGTCATCGCATCGGGCCTGGATCAATATGATGCTGTTTTCGTCCCCGGCGGCCATGGTCCAATGATCGATCTTCTCGATGATCCCAATGCCGGCATAGTGATGAGACACTTTCACGAAACATCCAAGCCTACGGCAGTGCTCTGCCATGGTCCGATTTCACTTCTCTCGGCTCTTCCGAATTCTAAAGAAGTGGTCGCCGCGCTGGCGGCGGGCGATGCCGCTGGAGCACACGCCAAGGCTCAAGGCTGGATCTATGCCGGATATAAGATGACCATCTTTTCGACAGGCGAAGAGCAGCAGCGGGAACCGCTCGAGATTGGCGGCAAGGTTCTCTTCTACCCGGACTTCGCCTTGCAAACGGCGGGCGGTAACGTAAGCGTCCTCGCTCCATGGTCGAGCTACGTCATTCAAGATCGCGAACTGATCTCAGGTCAGAACCCGTTCTCTGATCAAGCGCTTCTGAAACTTCTTCTACCGGCACTCGACGCGACGAAGAAGTCAGTTTCAGCGGCATAAGAATCGGGGACGCCCAGAAAGACCCGGGTGCCCTCGCATTCTGCGCGAGAAGTGGAGCTTTCGCCGATACCTTGGACCTTGAGGTTTGTCGAATTTTATCGTCCGAACACGATGATCCGAACCAATCCCGGTGAGATTTCAGGAAAGGACCGACCAGTCCCCAATATCTTCAGCTCTAGCTTTTGAGGAATGCCAGCAGGTCGGCGTTGATCTTATCCGCCTGCGTGGTGGGCATTCCATGCGGAAAATCCTTATAGGTAATCAACGTTCCATTCTTCAGCAGCTTTGCCGACTTCGGCCCCGCCGCCACGTAGGGAACGATCTGGTCGTCCTCGCTATGCATCACCAGCACCGGGATCGTGATCTTCTTCAGGTCCTCCGAAAAGTCGGTCTGCGAGAAGGCCACAATCCCGTCGTAGTGCGCCTTGGCGCCGCCCATCATCCCCTGCCGCCACCAATTTGCNNAGATCGTCAAACACTGACTTCGGCAGGCCCTCCGGATTGGCGTCCGTCTTCAACATCAGCGGCGGCACGGCGCTAATAATCGCAGCCTTGTAGACGTCCTGTTGCCCACGCCGGGCCAGATAGCGCACCACCTCACCACCGCCGGTCGAGTGCCCGACATGGATCGCATTTTTCAAAGCCAGATGCGCGGTTAGCGCCGCCAGGTCATCCGCGTAATGGTCCATATCGTGCCCATCGGCCACCTGCGTCGAGCGGCCATGCCCACGCCGGTCATGCGCGATCACGCGATACCCCTTGCCCAGAAAGAACATCATCTGGTTATCCCAGTCGTCGGCTGAGAGCGGCCAGCCATGGCTGAACACGATCGGCTGCCCAGAACCCCAGTCCTTGTAAAAGATCTCAACGCCGTCCTTAGTGGTGATAGTGGGCATACAGACTCCTTTGACAACTGGATTAACGTCCGCCAATTAGATCACACCGTCTGCGTAGAGAGAAGATGGGCTTTCGTCGAAAGCCGATCCTCAGCCGGCGCTTCGTCGAATTTTGTCCTACCACCACGCTAACAACTGAGGCCAGACGCGAGGTTCCCCGATACCTTGGTCCAATTGTTTTTCCTTTCCTCGTCAGCTTAATGTGCAGCAGGAGTGAATGGCGGAAGAACCAGAATCAGCGGATGGCGCTGTTGATCGGGATTGGAGCCGTCAATGAGCAGCGTACCAATCGAACAAAAGAGCTATGAGATGCCCCCGCCGGAGGGCTTCACCGTCACACTTTTTATCACCGTCGCCGACATCGAACGATCGGCTCGCTTCTATGAAAAGGTCTTTGGCGGCCGCATTCTGAGCCTGGGCGATAGCAAGGGTGCGTCTGGGCACATTCAGATCGCGAATACTTGGCTCATTGTCAACGTCGGCGGCGGGCCGACCCCCGATAAGCCGTCGGTAACGCTCAGCGTCCCCGCCGACCCGGATAAGGTCAACAGCTTTATGAATATTCGCGTTGCAGATATTCAAGCGTGCTACAAGTTATGGAAAAGTCGAGGAGCCGAGTTCATCACCGAACCAATCCCCAAGTACGGCGAGACGCGCTGCTACATCCGCGATCCTGACGGCTACATCATCGAGGTCGGACAGACCACCTAGCTCACCTACGGCGGATCGTTGGCGAAGAATCGCCGTCACACCTAATCACCCTCGGCCAAATTTGCAAGTCCTGCTTACGCCAACGGTCCCTTATCCCTTAGAATTGACGCGCAATAGGAGAGCAAGAATGGACTTCGAGGTGAACGTGCGGGAGCGCATTCTGAAGCCTGTGAACGAGGTGTTCGATGCGGTCGTTGACCCGAAGAAGATGTCCAACTATTTCATCTCGGGCGCCAGCGGCCCCATTAAGGTAGGCAGGGTCGAGTGGGAGTTCGCCGATGTAGGGGCGAAAGTGCCGATCGATGTGCTGGAGGTGGAGGACAATCGTAAGATCGTGCTGGAATCAAGCGCGCTCGGACCGCGGATTCGCACAACCATCCAATTCGCTCCCGACGGTCCCGACGCCACCGTGGTTACAATCACAGAATCGACGTTTCCCTTGACCGAAGAAGGTGTCAAACGGGCCTTAGGCCAGAACGCCGCGTGGACCTACACTTTATGCGGCCTGAAGGCGTACCTGCAATTCGGCATCAATCTCCGCACAGGTCTCAACAAAAGGCTTACGGACGTAGCGAGTGCCTCGGGAAAACGCCCGTAACAGGTCGGTGCAGTAATCACATTTCAGGAGTGTGTCCAATGACCGCGTTGCTCCGTCGCCCTGCTCGCGTTGTCCTGATCGCTGTGGCGATGGCGGTGCCGGCGTGTGCACAGCAACTCTCGCTGCAAGCTCTTGTCACCCCTTCCACGGTGCTGTTGTTGAAGGATGGTCGTCCGATCACATTCGCCCTTCACGGCTTCCTCGAGTTCAAGTCGCTCAACGAAATGTTCTCCTACATCGACTCTCAAAATCAGCGCTGGAAATCGAACGCTGCAATCAATGACGAACAGCGCCAGGCTGCCATGCGAGACCTGCTGCGCCGCGGAGTCGAAAGCCGCGTAGTCTCCATGGTGGATGAGCGCCCGCTTGAGACGCTGGTGACTCACACGCGCGAAGAACTGCTAGCGGCGTTGGCCGCCGTGAAAGAGCCGGTTCCCGCCGGATATGCCGACGCGTTCCTTGCCGTACAGGAAAAGTGGAAGCATTCATTAAATTGTTGGAGTGCGTCACCATCCATCGCGGCCCGCGTGCTCTCGAACTGGTATCCGATCAACGAAGGTATCCAACTCTATGGAGCGACGTATGACTCGACCGAACACTTCTGGCAGGCGGTAAAGTACCACCCAGACACCACGGTTGGTGAGGTTACGGCTTTAGTCTCAGTGCTCGAGAAGCAGGATTGGGGAACCTGGTTGGCGCGGTTGGATGCCGACCCCAGGATTTACTTGCCCAATGCATACGCGGTCGAGTTCCTGCGCGCCAATCTTAAGCCTGAGCGTCTCCGACAATTTCGCAAAGACCTGGGCGGTCACGGCTTGCGTCCTGACGAAAAGGCCCGAACTGCGCAACAGCGTGGAGCGACGCCATTCCGTTTCAGCGCGTTTGAGGAAAAGACTTTATGGGGAGATCTCGCCGACACGTTTTACCTTGTCTATACCTTCTCGTCGCCGGACGATGCCCTACGCAAAACGCTGGCCGATCATCATTTTGACGCCATCTACCTCGCAGAGCGCAGAATGGATTTCATCAGCGATGAATTCCGTTCTTTGATGTTAGAAATCTGGCGTGTGAAATATTTGCAGATGCCGCGTTTTCGCGAGGTCATCTCGTCGATTCCGATCGAGATTCGATTGGAGCACTTCCTGAATGACGGCGACTCTCCGGACATTCAGATTCCCGTCTACGTTGGATATTTGAACCAGATCCGAGACATGGCCCGAGCGCAGCCATCACCTTAAAGCCAACTGACGATCATTGCGATTTCGCTCAGAATGCCCGGAACCTTCCGGGCGGGCCAGAGCATCCTTGCCCCTCGCCTCCCCGTGGCCAATTACTAAGTCATCCCATCTCTACAAGCGACGGGGCAGAGCGTCACAAAAAGCGAAAGAGGAGAAAAATAAATCATGAAGTCATGATCACCTGTCCGAACACGCGGACCAATTTATTAATGGTTACCAAGGAGCATCAGGTCCTTGGGAACGGTGCGTCAGTCCCGCGCGCGGGGTTTTGACTGTAGCGGCCTGATTTCGACAGTTGGCGCAAGTGCCGACAGCGCTAACTTGCGATTGCATTTCAGGCGAGCCTCAAGCTCATCGACTATCATCAGTCCGGCCCGGTATGAGGGCGGATGTTTTGGTCGTGTACAGAATCGTCCAATCGCCTGAATGATCAAATGTCAGATCACGATTCAATGGCACCGCGCGGTCGTTGTCGCTATTGACCGCTATAATTCGGTTGTCGGCTCACTCGGTGACCGTGAAGTTCTTGTTGCTGGTCAGCGTTGCGGTCGGCGTGGTTACGACGACAGGGCCAGTGCTCGCGCCGGCGGGAACGGTAGCGGTCATGTAGGTGTCGTTGTCTACGGTGAAGCTGGCGGGTACGCCGTTGAAGGTGACGAAGGTTGAGCCGGTGAATCCCTGGCCGAGAATTTGCGCGGTTGCTCCGACGGCCCCTTGAGATTTGACGAACGCCACGAACGGGCTCAGGCCATTGTCGAACGAATAGACGAAGCCGTCACCGCCGTCACCGCCGGAGACGCCGTAGAAGAGGCCATTGGTGTCCTGCATCAGATTAGCGACGGTATCTCCGTAGACGTAGCCGGGGAAAGCGGTGTAGGTGCCGCCGAGATTCCAGCTAAAAACCTGGGAATAGTAGTAAGTGACGCCGTAGAGGTTGCCGTCGTTGGCCTGCACAAGGCCGGCATTCGGATTGTCGCCGTCACCCGGAATGTCGGTGAAGCTATAAAGGACGTTGACTCCGAAAAGACCGCTGATGTCGTAGACGGTACCTTGGCCGTGAGCTCCGCCGCTTGGGGTGGTGCCGTAGAGGGTACCGTTGGAAGCCAGAACAGGTGGAGCAACGGGATAGTGCGGTCCGATCGAGCAACTGAAGCCGTGACTTTCTTTTAGCACTCCTGCAATGGTGAGCTTCACCACGGTTCCGCAGTTGTTGGCGCCCCCAACGTTCGCGACGGCATACAGTAAACCATCCGATCCCTGGACGAGGCCGTAGACTCCGACTCCGGTGGTTGATGAGTTGAAGGTGTAAATGACGCTATAGGCGCCAGCGCTGGTCAGCTTGTAGATCGTGGCCTCGTCGCTGGAATCCGGGGTGCCGGAAGTTGCGCCGTAAAAATTGCCATCGACGGCCTGAATGGGAGGACCGTAGGGATATTCGCCGTCGCTGCCTCCGGCAAAACTGTGCAGCACGGTGAGGGTTCCTGATGGAGTGATGGAGTAGAGAACGCCGAAACCGCGGGCGCCTCCCATGACCGTGGTGCCGTAGTAACTCCCATTGGTGGCGAGAGTGAGGCCACCGCCGGGGTTACTGCCGTCGGTGCCGGAAAAGCTGTGCAAGACGATGCTGTTGTTGTCGCTCAGGTTGATTTTGACGACGGCGCCCAGGTCGTTGGCGCCTCCGCTGTAGGTGGTGCCGTAAAGGCGTCCGTCGCGGCCCTGCACAAAGGTGACGTACAACGGGTCTGCGCCGTTGGTTCCGTTGAAGTTCAGCAGGGTGCTGACACTTTGCGCGGAGAGCAGGGAAGCGGCAGCGAGCAGGAAAGATATCAGGAAAGAGATCAGGAACCTTGAGCGATGCACAGTTGGCCTCGATTCAATGGCGTTACGAATTCGACTTCGCGAAGAACAGCGCGGTCACTGTTGCTAATGCCGGGGCACCACAGTAGCCCTGACTTGGGGGCCTTCAATCTACTTCAAGCCTGTCTGGCTGTCAAGAATAAAAGATAAGTTAATTAGGTAGTTTAGTTAGGTTAGCGTTCGCTGAATATTTACTAAGAACATGCGATGCGGGGTGCGAAATTTGTTTGAGCCGATCATCGAATCGCATCATAGAAGCATGATGCGAGGGCAAGTCACCGAAAATCAAGGGGTTGGAAGCTGCCAAAGAGGATAACTGTTGCAAAATCGCCTTAACACTCACTGACGCGTTTTGAATCTAATTCCCCCTGTCGCCATTTGCTAAATCAATGACACCTGGATTAAACATTGTTTCGGGTGAGCGTCGACTATACCAAGGCTACGCCGGGGAAACACATGGTCTGGATGCGGCGAATGTTTATTGCTTTCCCTTTCATCATCGCTGCCACACTGACTGTGCTCATGAACACGGTTAGTCGAGGTCATGCTCAACGTGTGACCGGATACGGTTTTCTTTTCGGTGCGCCATGGGCGTGGCTCCTGGACCGTGGCTGGCTTGAGAACGTTCATAGCCGACGGGCAGAGGCGCTCATCGCCTACGCACTCATCGACCACGACTAGGTTGAACTCCCTTACAGTACGTACATCCGCAGCATCCAAACCACCAGGAGTATCGCGAGGATGCCCCCGGCGATATGAACGATCCAGTCGCTGGCCGTTTTCGGTTTCCCAAAATTAAACATTCGGCGATGGTAGCAGGCTGCGCGGCCGCCGGCGAGTTTTCCACAGCCCCATTGTGACATCTGACCTTGCGCGCAAAATTAAATCGCGCAATCATAGTTGAGGCGTGACAGCCGGGATGAAAGCCGCTGACGCCATCGTTAAGTTATTTGTTTTCTATATTTTAGTACCTAAGCCCTTTAGGCCCTAGATTTTGCGGGCCAAAACACGCTTAACTCGATGATTCCAGATATCGAGGGGGGTGGGGAGGGGGTACCCGGTGGTACGGACGGGGCACATCCCTGACAAAACAGACCGGGAGGATTCCTGACACAGTGCGATTTATTTTCGGCGGTGCGATGTCTCTGGCAAGTCAACCTGCAGCAAGAAATCTGTAGCAGGCTGAAATGCCTCAGCGCGCCTCGAGGATCGCATCAGCCACTCGCGCCGCCTCGACCGACGCCTTCACATCGTGCGTCCGTAAGATGTGTGCACCTTTGAGAATCAAAGACGTCTGTGCCGCAAGATTTCCGTAAAGCCGCTCGGCAACAGAAGCATCGTTTCCGTCTTTCGCCAGCATGCGACCGATGAAAGATTTTCTAGAAGTTCCCGCCACCAGAGGAAATCCCAGCGATTGCAATTCCTGAAAGCGAGCCAGCAGCGGATAATTCTGCTCGAAATTTTTTCCGAAACCGAAACCCGGATCAACCGCAATCCGTTCTCGCCGCACCCCCGCAAGAACGGCCGCTTCAACCCATTCGCGAAGCTCGCGCTTAACCAGCAGAACAACATCGCTTGGAGGCGAAAGGTTGCGCCACTCTTCAGGACGACCTCGCATATGCATCACCACAACTCCGCACTTGAGTTCGGCAACCGTCTTCGCCATCTGCAAATCCCAGCGCAATCCGCTGACATCGTTGACGATCTCAACGCCACTCGCCACAGCGGCGCGAGCGACGTCAGCTTTGTAAGTATCGATCAAGATCGTTGCATTTGGACGCTGCTTCTTGAGCGCACCGATCACAGGCAACACGCGCCGCAACTCTTCCTCCGCACTCACAACAGCCTTCGCGCCAGGACGAGTCGATTCCCCGCCAACATCAACAATGTCAGCGCCCTCATCCAGCAACTGAAGAGCATGCGCAATCGCCTTCTCGGAATCGAGATAAAGTCCGCCATCAGAAAAAGAATCAGGAGTGACGTTGACGATACCCATGATCAAAGTCCGCTTACCCAATTCCAGCGTGCGCATCCCAAGGTTCCACTGAAAGACAGACCTCATGCTGCGGATTCTAAACGAAAGAAGAAATTGGAGACGTGAGATAAAATGGATTCACGCGGTTTCGATACTCTGGCTCATGGCCCGAAGCCGGAAGCCGGAAACCGAATGCCGGAAGCCGAAACAACTACCGGCGACGAACCGCCGCATCCCGCATGCGCAGGCTGCGCAGCGCGCCGGGACCTGTGCCAGTCGGCGGTTTGCGCATGCCTTCGAGCAAGTCTTTCAACACAACGGCGTTGTTGTGCGTTTCATTCTTCGAGGCATATAAAAGCGTGAGACGTTTTTTCTTGTGCGCGAGAGTGTACAGCTTTTGCAAATCTTTTTCCGCTTCTGCACCCGCTAATTCTTTCAGGTAACGTTTGCGAAAGAGCGCCCATTGTCGAGGCCGCTCGTGAAACCACTTGCGCAGCGCATCAGAGGGAGCGAGATCGCGAAGCCATTCCTCCAAATCGGCGTCAGCTTTCCGCAGGCCGCGTGGCCACAAGCGGTCGACGAGAACGCGCGCTCCGTCAGATCTCGACGCAGCTTCATACACTCGCTTCACAGCAACTGGCATAGCTTCGCAACTTTCCTCTATCATTGTAAGTCGAGCGGAATCGCGGCGGCTGTGGGAAACTGCGCCCAAATAGCGCGAACGTGCCATGAGCAACGTGGTAACGAGCGACGACAAATATCCGAATGATAAAAGCAATCGACTCTCAGCGCTGCCACAGTTTCTCGGACCGTTGGCATTCCATCACAGTTTTCTTGGCCGCATTCCTTGCGCTCGCTGCACTCACAGCTTGTGATATTGAGCGTCGCAAATCAGACGCTGAACTCGGCCTTAATCCCCAACAGATATCCGGACGCAAGCTATACGACAACTACTGCGACCGCTGTCATCGCCCTTATTCCACCAAGGGGGAAAAAGGTCCGGGACTGAAGGGGATTTTCCAGCATCCGTACCTTCCGATGAGCGGACTGCCGGCGAATGACGAGCGCGTCAGCGAAATCATCCGCTACGGCCGCCACGAAATGCCCGGTTACAGCCAGACGCTGGACGCTCAAGGCATGCAGGATCTGCTCGCCTACTTGCACACACTGTGACTCGGAGCAATATGACCGTTCCTCTTAGGATCCTCCTCATCGCTACCATGCTTCAAGGCAGTCATTCGATTTCGGCCGCAGCCGACGCTAAGGGCTGGTTTGAAGAAGACTGCAGTGGTACCACATTTCAAGTAGCCAAGTTCGCCGGGGCACTCCCAGGCCAATATCTTGTCTTGCGGCTGGCTAGCGGTTCCCCCCTTGCCGCCCACTTATTTGAGGGTGCAGGCTGGTTGGACGTGGAGGGTAAGCGCTGTTCTGGTGTTGGTAAATGCCAGGCGGGCGCCCAGGCAAAGATCCTGTTGAGCAATACGAAGGGAAGCAAGCGAATCTCGGGAAAGTATACGGTCAATTTCAACGGCCGGTCTCTTGAGGGACAGTTCAGAGTCAAATACCGGAGGAAGAATCCTCCCGCCATTTGTGAGTGAGAGCGCTGGGTCGAATTTGCGACGGACCAGAACTTTGCCTTCCGTGGGATAATCTCCGAGTGAAGAGTACGGCGAAATCGGAGCTGTACCGCAAGCTTCCTTCGGTGAATGAAGCGACTTATTCATCTGCGGTCACCTCACTCGCGGCCGGCTATGGCCGCGAATCCGCTGTGGACGCGGTGCGCGTCGTGCTGGCCCGTCTGCGGCAAGAAATCACATCGGGATTGCTGGGTGAGGGTGCGCTCGATCTTGCGCTCTCGGGTCTCGCGGATGCGGTGGAGAAGCAACTTCGCCAGTCGCTTAGTTATTCACTTCGGCCCGTCATCAATGCTACCGGAGTGATCTTGCATACCAACCTTGGCCGTGCTCCGCTTGGCGATGCTGCCCTCGAACACATCCGTGAGACTGCAGCGAGTTATTCCAATCTGGAGTTTGATCTGGAGTCGGGAGAGCGCGGCAAGCGGGATGTGCATGTTGACCGGCTGTTCCGCAAATTGTTGAGTAGTGATTTGGTTGAAGCGGAATCTCCAGCGAGTGCCGCCGCGCTTCGCGCTGGCGGGACAGCCGAGGCGGCGGTCTCCACACCAGCAACGATCGCCACGCAAGCGCAAGTCTCCACGCCGGCAGTTTCTACCATCGTGGTGAATAACAATGCTGCAGCGGTTTTGCTGGCGCTGAACTCCTTGGCCGATGGCGGAGAGGTTATCGTATCGCGCGGAGAGCTGGTCGAGATCGGCGGGTCGTTCCGTATTCCCGACGTGATGGTGAAGTCGGGCGCAATTCTGCGCGAGGTCGGCACGACCAACCGCACCCGCGTCGCTGACTACGAACAGGCCATCACCGATCGCACGCGTCTCTTGCTGCGAGTGCATCGCTCGAACTTCGAGATCACGGGTTTTACTGAGCAGGCGTCCACGGCTGAACTGGTCGCGCTTGCTCGCAGGCGCGGCATTCCTCTGATGGAAGACTTGGGCAGCGGCGCTCTGTTTGACTTGCGCTCTATTGGAATCAGCGGCGAACCCGGCGTGCTTGACGGCCTGCGCAGCGGTGTCGGCATCGTTACTTATAGCGGCGACAAGTTGCTTGGCGGTCCGCAGGCTGGGTTGATCAGCGGCGGTTCGGAATTAATCAGGCGCATGCGATCGAATTCTCTATTCCGCGCATTGCGTGTCGATAAACTTATTTACGCCGCGCTGGAAGCGACGCTGCTAGCCTACGTGCAGCACGATCACGACGCAATTCCGACGCTGCGCATGATGCGCCTCGCCAAAGACGCAATCGGCGAACGTGCCGAGGCGCTGGCAGCGCGAGTCGCGACGCCGAAGTTGAGAGTTGAAGGCATCGATGGTGAATCGATCCTCGGCGGCGGCGCTGCCCCGTCGTCAATTCTGCCCACGCGCTTGCTTGCGCTGACTTGCGAAGGCCTGAGCGCCGACGAACTGGCCGCACGCCTGCGCGCCTCCGATCCTCCGATTATTGCGCGCGTGGAAGATGGCCGCGTGCTGCTGGATTTGCGGACGGTGTTTCCGGAGCAGGATGAAGCTCTCGAAAGCGCGCTAGCAACGATCGGGAGGGATGCGTAATTTCTTGCCAACGAGGAGTCTGTTATGCGGAAACTGATCTGGACGATACTTGCTGTCCTGGCAATGACGGTCGCAGGCTTCCCGGCACAGGAGGTCATCGATGCTCGGGGCCGGGGGCCGATTGATCAGGAACACACGAATTGGATCGATCACGTGATGCGTTCCATTTCAACCATCAAGCCAGGAATGACACGAAAGGATCTTTTCACGGTCTTGAATGAGGAAGGCGGAATCTCCTTTCGCACACGGAAAACATATGTCTACAAGCACTGCCCCTACATCAAGGTTGACGTGGAGTTTGCTCCCGCCGACGAAGACAGAAATCCGGATGCAGTAACCGAAAATCCTGAGGACAAGATCCTCAAAATCTCCCGGCCATATCTGGAATACTCGCACATGGACTAGCCTTATCTGAGCAGTGGACGCTACAAAGGTTCAAGTCTTTGGCTCTTCTTTACACAATCGGACATTCGACCCGCACACTCGATGAGTTAATCGAGACGCTTCAGGCTCATGAGATTGAAACGCTGGTCGATATCCGCGCGTTTCCCATGTCGCGCCGGCTGCCTTACTTCAATCGCGAATCTCTGGAGAAGAGTTTGCCTGCGGCCGGAATTCGGTATGTCTGGATGAAGGCGCTCGGTGGTTACCGGAAGAAAATTCGCCAAGATTCTCCGAACGTGGCGCTGCGCAATGACAGCTTTCGCAACTATGCCGACTACATGCTCTCGCCGGAGTTCGAAAACGCGATGGCCGAACTGATTTCATTGGCTGAGACGTCGCGCACCGCCTACATGTGCGCCGAGCGCATATACTTCCGCTGCCATCGCATGCTGATTTCTGACTGGCTGTTGGCTCACGGACATGAAGTGATGCATATTGACGCGACCGGCCCGGCGAAAAATCACAAGCTGACCTCAGAAGCGCGCATGGTGGATGGCGAATTGATTTACCGCGGCGACCGGCTGCTGTAGAGGGATTAGGGGTTAGGGATTAGGCGATCGAGTCAGGAGCTTGGGATTGTGGCTGGAGGTAAGTACTCGCATTCATAGAGTTCTTGCTGACGATGACTAAACTTCCGATCCCTAGCCCCTAATCCCTAATCCCTGACCTCTGTTCTGCTAGACTGGCAAATCTCAATTCACTATGTCTGCGACCCTTCAGGCACCCACGCCCGTTCACTCATCCACATCCAATGTGATTCCGGAACGCACGCTGCTTGCTGGGCTGGGCCTCACCAGCTTTGCGGCATTGTTGCTGGAATTGTCGCTCACTCGATTGTTCTCTGTGGTGCTCTTCTATCATTTCGCGTTTCTCGCGATTTCGATTGCGCTGCTCGGGCTTGGTGCCGGCGGCGTTTTCGCCTACCTACTGAAGCGCCTCGCCAGCACCGACACGCGCACGTTGGCCGCGCGCTTGTGCATGTGCAATTCGGTGCTGGTGTTGCTGGTTCTGGAGATCGTCCTCCGCGTGCCAGTTGCGCTCACCGTGACGGGAGAGAATTTTTTTCACCTGAGCGTTCTTTACCTCGCCGCTGCCGTTCCTTTCTTTCTGACTGGACTGCTGTTCTCCGTGGTCTTTGCGCGTGAAACCTGGCGCGTCTCGCGGCTCTATGGAGCCGATCTATGCGGCGGAGCGCTCGCATGCGTAGCCGTGGTTCCGCTGCTGAATTGGATCGGTGGGCCGAATACGATTCTGGCTGCGGCCGTCGCCATGGCTGGCGCCGGAATGATTTGGGCAGCATCTCCGCGAGCGCGCAAGATCGCAGGCGGCCTTGTAGTTCTGTTCGTAATTCTGATCGCGGCGAATCACTCCAGCCAGCTGATCGATGTCATCTATGCGAAGGGCGTGTTTCGCGACCGCTCGTGGGTGGAATTCGCCCGCTGGAATGCGCTGTCACGTGTGGAAGTGGATCGCCAGGGTCAAGCGAAAGCCATCGTCATTGATGCCGACGCTTCCACTTACATTATGAATTGCGATCTCGCGCACTGGCGCGGCTCGAAGTGGGAGAGCGATCTCATGTCGGCTCCGCCGGCGCTGGCCAATGTTTTGCGGCCGCACGGAGAGTTCGCGATTATTGGCCCAGGTGGCGGCGTGGACGTGCTGCGCGCCGTGGCGAATGGCAGCCCGAGCGTGACTGGCATTGAAATTAATCCCATCATTGCCGATACCGTTATGCGCGGGCGCTACGCCGATTACTCGCTGCATCTCTACGAACGTCCCGACGTGCACATTCACGTGACCGACGGCCGTTCTTACCTGCGCTCTACGCCGCAGCGGTTTGATGTTGTGCAGATGACGCTGGTCGATACCTGGGCTTCGACCGCGGCGGGAGCTTTTGCGCTGAGTGAAAACAATCTTTATACCGTGGAAGCATTCCGCGAATATTTCGACCATCTCAAACCCGGCGGCATGATTGCGATAACGCGCTGGGAGTTCCGCCAGCCTCGCGAAGCGCTGCGCGTGGTTGCGGTCGCGATGCAAGCCTTGCACAGCCTTGGCGTCGCCAATCCGGCTCGCAATTTTATTGTGGCTTCGCAAGGCCCGCTCGATGAAGACGGAATTGCGGTCGTGGTGCTGGCCAAGAAAACCGCGTTCACCGCTGAGGAAGAATCCGCGGTGCAGGCCCATTTCGACGGACATGTGGGAGAACTTGCCCCGCTGTACATGCCTTCGAGCCCCGCGAAGAATCCTTTCGGCGATTTGATCGCGGGCAACGATCCTTATCGCTTCGCGCAGAGCTATGCGTATAACGTCGCCCCGGTCAACGATAACGCGCCGTTTTTTTTCTTCACGCTTAAGGCTAGGCAAATTCTCAGCGAGCAGGGTCTGCGGCAAGGGATCGACTGGAAGGTGAACCTTGGCGTGCTGGTTCTGCTGTTAGTGCTGATTATTTCTATTGCGGCGGTGCTGGCGTTTCTGATTCTGCCGCTTGCGCTGCGGGGAAGCAGCCGCCAGTCGCCGCTTCCGCTACTTTATTTTGTTGCGGTCGGCCTCGGCTACATTCTTGTGGAGATTGCATTCATCCAGCGCTTCGTGCTTTTTTTGGGACATCCCACTTACGCGCTGACTGTAGTTATTTTCTTGCTGATGCTGTCGAGCGGCGCTGGAAGCCTGTTCTCGCGGCGCTGGCTTCCACGAACAGAAATGGCTTGGATGCCGATTGCGCTGGTCATCGCTGCACTTATCGTTAACGTCTTCTTCTTGCCGCGCTGGCTGGAGGCATGGGTGGGATTGGAACTTTACTCGCGCATCGCCGTGAGCGCAGTCTTGTTAGCTCCGCTCGGCTTCGTTATGGGAATGCCATTTCCGACGGGCTTGCGCGCGCTGGCTGCGGGTCCGGTTGCCAACGTTTCCGAAGAAGCCTCTGAAGGCAACGCCGTGGAGTGGGCCTGGGCGATGAATGCTGCGGCCAGCGTGCTGGGCTCAGTGCTGGCGATGGTGATCGCGATTCAGTTTGGCTTGAACGTGACGCTGGCCTGCGGAGTTGCGGCCTACATCATCGCTCTGTTGCTGCTCCCGAGCCTTCGATCGCAGCGCGTTTAGGACTCGCCCTCCGGTTTTGTTATGATGCAGCGAAGGGACAGCATGGGCGTCGCTGTTCCGTGCCGCCGGAAACGGCGGATACCTCGATCCGGGGAAATCATTTGCCAAGCCAACAGCAGATCAAATGGTCGCAACTTCGCGTCGGTCTGACGGTGATTATCGCCAGCATCGTGTTGGCGTTCCTTTTGTTTCTGATGTCCGGAACTCGAGGCTTGTTCTCCAAGAGAATTACTTTGAAGTCTTATTTCGATAATGCGGAAGGGCTGCGCCCGGGTGCTCCGGTGCGGCTCAACGGCGTGGATATCGGCAATGTCGTTCACATTGTTATTGTCCCGGACAGAGACAAGCAGGTCACGCCCGTCGAAGTTGTCATGAAAGTGAGCACCAAGTACGGGTTCAACCTGCGCAAAGATACGAAGACTTCGCTCGAAACCGCTGGCGTGCTCGGCGAGACTTTCATGGACATGGATAGCGCCCAGGCCATTGGCCCGCCTGCGCAAGATGGCGACATACTTCCCACCCGGATCCATCCGGATTTCAACGAAGTGGTGCGCTCGAGCCAGAGTACGCTGGAAAATATGGATGCGCTGCTCAAACGCGCCGACCGCATTCTCGCCTTCGCGGAGAGTGGCAAGGGATCTCTCGGCAAGTTGATTTACGACCCCACGCTGTATGACCGCTTCTCGCAAACGGTGGCAGAACTCAAAACAGTTGTCGATGAAATCGCGAAGGGACAAGGTAGCCTGGGAGAGCTGATCAACAAGACCGATGCCTACGACAAGTTTGTCGCCACGCTCGACAAAATCAATGCCGTGGCCGACGACATGCAACAAGGCAAAGGCACAGCGGGAAAATTCCTGAAAGATCCCACTCTGTACAACAATGCTAATGACACCATCGCCAACCTCAAGAAGGTGAGCGAGAACTTGAGTGCGGGTAAGGGAACCGCCGGAAGGTTGCTCAACGACGAAGAGCTGGCCAATAAGATCAACACCACAATGACCAAGCTCGCGGATATTACCAGCGAACTACAGGCCGGCCAGGGCACAGCGGGAAAATTCCTCAAGGACGAATCGCTCTACAACAACGCAAACCAGATGCTGACGGAAAGCCGCGACCTGCTGAAAGCCTTCCGCGAAAACCCCAAGAAATACCTCAGCATCAAGCTGCACATCTTCTGAGAAAGATATTTTCGAGAGCGTGGACCCATTGTCCAACCACAAAGACACTGGTCCAGCCACGATTACAGTTGTCATCCCGAGCGAAGCGAGGGACCTTGGTTCTTGCTGGCGGCGGCATTACCGGCTCTGCAAGCAAACACCAGGATCCCTCGCTCCGCTTCGGGATGACAAATCTCCGGGAGCCGTGATCAGTGTTCTCCGATTCCAAACGCCGCGCTCAGCAGCAGAATCGTCAGCACTCCCAACGAGATCGCACCGTACTTCCAGTCTTTTTCGCGCAGAAAAAGAATGCCGGCAACCAGGACACGTACCACCGGCGTAGCCAGCATGAGCAGCACACCCGCACGTTCAATTTCCTGCGGAAGGTGGCCGGGAACTAAAACTCCAACCAGCAATCCCGCCAGCATGATGAAGAAACATCCGAATGCGCCCACGCGCAGCACCAGCGCGACCACGCGATCAAAGCCCGGTTCCCGCACTTGGCTCACGCTGCGCCTCCCGCGAACAGGTGCACGATCATATGACCAGCGAGGTAAAGCATGATCCCAACTAAGAGATAAACGACATACTTCGTTTGAATGCGCGGCGCCATCCGCGCGCCCAGCAGCGACCCCAGGAACACGCCGACCGCCAGCGGCGCGGCAACCTCCACCAGGATGTCTCCGCGGCGGTAGTAAACCATTGCGCTGGCGGCTGCCGTCACTCCAATCATAAAATTCGATGTAGCCGTGGCTACCATCAGCGGAACATTCATAAAAAGGTACATCACCGGAACTTTAATCGGACCGCCGCCGATCCCAAGCAAGCCAGAGAGTCCGCCCGCCACCAGCGACGCACTCAATCCCAGTGGATAGTGCTGCGGCTCGTAGGGCGGAATCACGGTTATACCGTCGCTCGGGGTCGGTGCTTCTTCCTGAGCTTCTTCCTCATCTTTCACTTTGCCGCCGCGCAACAGAATAGTGGTCGAACTGTAAAGCAGAAATCCGGCGAACAGTCCCTCAAGCACATTGCGATTAAAATAGCCGACCAGATAAGCGGTAACGGCCGCGCCGAAAGCCGTCGCCAGTTCCAGCGTCATGCCGAGGCGAATGTCAGTGGTGTGGCGCTGAAGATGCACCGAAGAACTCGCAGCCGAAGTCGTAATCACCGCTATGAGACTGGTGCCGATAGCCTGCCGGATGGGAACTCCAAAATGCAGTGCGAGGATGGGAGTAAGCAGAATACCGCCGCCGATGCCGGTCAGCGCTCCCAGCAGACCGGCGAAGAACCCGAGCACTACTAGAAGCGCGGTCAGCATGCCGCGTCTATGACACTACTCGCGGCGCGGAGGTGGACTCCGCCTGCTCGTGCGCATGGTAGCTCGAGCGCACCATCGGTCCAGACTCGACGTGGCGGAAACCAAAGCGCAGCGCTTCATTGCGCAGTTCGCGGAATTCATCCGGCGTATAGAACCGCGTGATCGGCAAGTGATCGCGCGAAGGGCGCAGATACTGCCCTACCGTAAGAATGTCAACGCCGCGCCCGCCGAGATCGCGAAACACTTCGATCAATTCCTGCGTGGATTCGCCCAGCCCAACCATCACGCCACTCTTCGTCACCATGCCCGGAGAAAACTTCTTGGCATTTTCCAGCAGCGTGAGAGTGCGTTCGTAACGTGCCCCAGAGCGCACCGCGCGATAAAGCCGCGGCACGGTTTCCGTGTTGTGATTGAGCACGTCAGGCTGTGCCGCGAGCACGATCTTCAGCGGCTCTTCGAGTCCTTGAAAATCCGGGATTAGCACTTCGATGCGGCAATCGGAAATCAGTTCGCGAATCTCGCGAATCGTCTCGGCAAAAACCCGAGCGCCGCCAACATTGTCATCGTCTCGATTCACGCTGGTCACGACCGCATGCTTCAACCCAAGCGTAGCCACAGCCTCAGCCACGCGGCGCGGCTCGTCCCAGTCGATCGGCTCTGGACGGCCTTTCGGCACAGCGCAAAATCCGCAACGCCGCGTGCAGATATCGCCCAGCAACATGAAAGTCGCAGTCTTATGATTCCAGCACTCGCCGATGTTCGGACACTGCGCCGACTCGCAGACCGTGTGCAACCCCAACCCACGCGCCAGTTTTTTCAGCTCGTGAAAGTTATCGCCGACGGGAGCCTTGGCGCGCAACCACTCCGGCTTAGGCACGCGCACCGGCGGCCCAACCTCGATCTGAATCAGTTGAGAAGTTCCAGCCATCTATTCGATTCTATCAGTCGCAGCAACTCGGACCGCCCTACTTCCACCTTCGCGCGCTACGAATTAGGCCGTAGGCGACCACGCAGAACCAGAAGTCGATTAGCAAGCCCAAGTCGAGCTGAAACGGCCGGTGCCGCGGCAGAGGAAGAAAGTACGCCAGAAAGAAGTACGCCACATTGCCGAGGATGACGGCAGAGAGAGCTTGGAGCAGGTTTAGCAGCACCAGAGTTTAGACACCGGCGTCCTGGCGAGTGGCCCATTTGGACGACGAAACATTCTTACTTCTGATTGAGAAGGTTGAGAAGATTCCATACGCTACCAGTTGCCACCAGACGAGTGCTATCGCAGCGACCACCAGCACGCCGACGAATCGCCTCTCCGAAGGATGATCATTGGGAATCCCGACGACAGCAACTGCCCGGATGACTGCGCCCGCCGTCGCTACGGTTGTTACAACAACACTAATAGTGATTTTCTGCGCAAGCGATGCGGCATCGACAAGGGGTTGACTGCCGGGTTTGGTGGCGCGATAGCGAAGTACCAGCCACGCTGAGAATATTCCGACCCCGGCGATTGTGCTGCCATGTTGTAACGCCTTGTAGAAGGGAATCAGTCCTATGATCGGCAAGTGAATCGTTTGGCCGAGCATTGCCCAGTGACGGAGCGGCCATGTGTTCGGATGAGTAAACGAGTCCCAAAGCAAATGAGTCATGATTCCGATAAGGATGGAACCAACGATCAGCGCAAATCTCGCGGGTCCACCAAAGTGGAATTTATGCAGATGACTAGTCAGCCTACGCTGGATCGCGTCCGGCAAGAGCCTTGCCAGAGGGAATTTTACAAATGCGTGGAAGAGCCAAAGCACCAGCAGCGCGAGAGGAAGAGTGAGAACAAAGGTGCCGAGCAGGCTGTGCCCGAACCTGTCGTGGATATTGAGGCGGAGAAAGTACTCGAAGTCCGGGGCGAAGGTGCCAACCAACAATCCCGAAAATATGAGGCGGAAGCGTCGAAACGGCAGAGCTGCGGCACCGTGTGCTAGGGTGAACGGCACGCTCCCATTATCGCCCAACAATCTGCAGTCTGACTTGTTCGTCGGGGCTCCACGCTTTCCGGCGTGCGCGAGCCGAACGTGTAACCGGGCATGGCCTGCATCAGTCGCGTTGCTGCTAACATTCCTTCGGAAGCTCTTCCATGGTTGAACTCACCACGCCAGTGCAGTACGTCAAGGGAGTCGGCCCCAAGCTGGCGGAGATCCTTGCCACCAAGCAAATCGCAACCGTCGGCGATCTTCTTCATTATCTGCCGTTTCGCTACGAAGACCGGCTGAACCCGCGCGGGATCGCGGAATTGCGGGCGGGCGAAATGGCCACCGTGATTGGCGAGGTGCGCAACTCCGGTTTGTTTCGCACCCGGCGCATGCCGATTTTTCAATTAACTGTCGGCCAGGGACGGTCGCGCCTGAAATGTTTGTGGTTCAACGCAACTTACCTTCAAGATAAGTTCAAGCCCGGCCAGTTAATCGCGCTCTACGGAAAAGTTGAGCAGGATTCGCGCAGCGGCGAGCTGCAGATTATGCAGCCGCAGTTTGAAATGTTGGGCGATTCAGGCGCAGATGGAGCGGACGACAAAGCAGCAGCGTCTCTCGAAGTGGGGCGCATCGTCCCGATTTATGAGTCGGCGGAACAAGGGCGCGTGACAGCACGCTGGTTTCGGCGGATTATCCGGACTGCGCTGGACGACCTCACTCCAGAGCTTGCGGAAACGATTCCAGCGGCCGTACGCGAGCGCCTGGCACTGGTTTCGCCGCGAGAAGCTTTATGGAAAGTTCACTGGCCAGAAGCTGGAGAGAGCTTTGAAGACCTGCAGTCGTCGCGCACGCCGGCGCACATCCGCCTCATCTTTGAAGAATTATTTTTCATCGAATTGGGATTGGAACTTAAGCGGCGCCAGCAGAAGGCGCAGACCGGCATTGCTTTTCGTCTGGACGACCGGGTACGGCAGGCGATCAAGAAAATTTTGCCGTTTCACCCCACGGCGGCGCAGAAGCGCGTGTTAAAAGAGATTGCCGATGACATGCAAAAGCCGCACCCCATGCGGCGTTTGTTGCAGGGAGATGTAGGCTCGGGGAAAACTATCATTGGTTTTCAGGCGGCGATCATCGCCATCGAAAATGGCTATCAGGTAGCGCTGATGGCGCCTACCGAGATTCTGGCACAGCAGCATTATTTTTCCGCGCGCAGAATTCTGGAGAATGCCGGATACAGAATCGTTCTGCTCACCGGCTCTCTGGAGGCTGACCGCAAGCGCGAAATCCGCCGGCACATCGCGCAGGGAAACGCGCAGCTTGTGATCGGCACGCATGCTCTGCTCGAAGAGAAAGTCGAGTTCGCGAAGCCGGGGCTGGTGATCGTTGACGAGCAGCATCGCTTCGGCGTTTTGCAGCGGCTAAAGCTGATGAAGAAATCCGGAGACGCCGGAGGAAATAAAGGTGCTGCCCTCACGGAATCCGAAGCCGAGGCAGCCAAAACAAGTTTGGCAGAGCCTGATGTTCTAGTGATGACTGCAACTCCCATCCCGCGCACGCTGGCGCTCACGCTTCATGGAGATCTCGACCTCAGCGTGCTCGATGAGCTTCCTCCGGGCCGCACGCCGATCGTCACGCGCAGAATCACCGACGACCGCTCACCGGAGGTGTGGGATTTCGTGCGCAAGCAGGTCGCAAAGGGACATCAGGTCTATGTGGTCTATCCGGTCATTGCGGAAAATGAAGAGACCGAGCTGAAAGCTGCGATCAAGATGTACCGCGAGCTGAGCGGAAAAATCTTCGCCGATCTGAAAGTCGGGCTGCTGCACGGGCGGCTCGATTCCGAATTGAAAGACCAGGTCATGCGGATGTTTCAGAAAGGCGAGTTGCAAATTCTGGTCGCGACCACCGTGATTGAAGTTGGCGTGGATGTGCCGAATGCAACCGTGATGGTGATCGAGCACGCGGAACGGTTCGGCCTGGCGCAGCTTCACCAGTTGCGCGGCCGCATTGGGCGCGGGGCGGCGAAGTCCTACTGCATTTTGATGACTGGCGGCAAGGTGACCGAAGAGGGCGAGCGCCGGCTCGATGCCATGGTGCGCACCAACGACGGCTTTCAGATCGCCGAGCTCGATTTAGAACTTCGAGGGCCGGGAGAATTCTTCGGCACGCGCCAAGCAGGCATGCCGAGCTTTCGCGTGGCGAGTTTAATCCGTGACCGGCAGTTGCTGGAACTCGCGAAACGAGAAGCCGCGGCCGTAATGGCGGGGCCGAATGCCGAAGTCACGCAAGTGGAGATCAGCCGCGCCCTCGTCGCCTTGCGCACGCGCTGGCAACATACGTACGGACTGGTAGAAGTGGGTTGAACCTACCCTGGAAGAAAAGTTCTAACTACTCCGACCAGCGCCGAAACAGCAGAGCGCCGTTCGTACCGCCGAAGCCGAAAGAATTCGACATCGCGTATTCGAGCTTTGCTTTGCGAGCGTGATTGGGGACGAAGTCCATGCCGACAGTTTCCGGGTCCTGGCTTACGAGATTAATCGTGGGCGGCAGGATCTGATCGCGCAGGGCCAGCACGGTTATTCCCGCCTCAAGTCCGCCCGCGCCTCCCAGCAGATGGCCGGTCATCGACTTGGTGGAACTCACCGGCAGCTTGTGCTCGCCAAAGAAATTGCGGATGGCGTGCGCTTCGAGCGCATCGCCGATGGGAGTGGAAGTGCCGTGGGCATTGACGTAATCGACCTTATCCGCGCTGATGCCGGCATCGCGCGCGGCGTTTCGCATCACGCGGAATCCGCCTTCATGCTCGGGAGCCGGCTGCGTCATATGATAAGCATCGCCTGACATTCCGTAGCCGGCAATTTCGGCAAGAATCGGCGCGCCGCGTTTTTTCGCGTGCTCCAGTTCTTCCAGCACCAGAATGCCCGCGCCCTCGCCCATGACAAAGCCATCGCGATCTTTATCCCAGGGACGGCTGGCTTTTTCGGGATCGTCATTGCGGGTGGAAAGCGCTCGCATCGCGGCAAATCCGCCCACGCCCATCGGCGTGATCGCGGCCTCCGACCCGCCAGCGATCATCACGTCGGCGTCATTGTGCTGGATGATGCGAAAAGAATCTCCAATGGAATGCGCGCTGGTTGTGCAGGCAGTAGCCGTGGCCTCGTTCGGGCCCTTCGCGCCCAGCCTCATTGAAACGTGCCCAGCCGCAAGATTAATAATGGCCGCCGGAATAAAAAACGGAGAAATCTTTCGCGGCCCGCCTTCAAACAAAGCAGTGTGTTCGCGTTCGATAATGTCGAACCCGCCAATGCCCGATCCAATATGCACGCCCACGCGCTCGTCATTTTCGGGCGTGATTTTCAGTGCAGACATTTTGAACGCTTCATCCGCGGCCGCAATCGCCAAATGGATGAAGCGTCCCATCTTCTTCACTTCTTTTTTCTCGATAAAGTTCAGCGGATCGAAGTTCTTGACCTCGGCGGCGATCTGGCAGGCGAAAGCACTGGAGTCGAACTGCGTGATGCGAGCCACGCCGCTCTTGCCGGCGAGCACGGCCTCCCACACCGCTCCGGTGGTATTTCCCACTCCACAGATCAGGCCGATGCCGGTAACTACGACCCTGCGTCCCAAACTACTTGCCACCTTTCGAATGCTTCCCGATGTAATCGATGGCGTCCTGCACGGTGCGGATCTTTTCCGCGTCCTCGTCCGGGATCTCGATGTCGAAGCCTTCTTCAAACGCCATCACGAGTTCGACCGTATCCAGTGAATCCGCGCCCAGGTCGTCCACAAACGACGCGCTGGAAGTAACTTCGCCTTCATCCACACCCAACTGCTCCACGATAATCTGCTTCACTTTCTCTTCAACGGCTGCCATGTTTTTCCTCGCTTAATCTCAGGTTAGATTTGAAATTCGATATCCGGGACTCAACATCGCCAAATTAGATCGTCTCTCTCAGATGCAACTGCGGCGGAAAAAGGCGAACGTGTAGTGTAACGGTCCCGGTAAACAGCTGTAAAGGAAGCGCACGCCCTTGCAAACCAGCGCTGTAATATACCTCCAGCATCCTAAACTTCGCCGCAAGTAACGGTCAAACCACATGCGTGCAGTCGTGCAACGGGTAAGCCGCGCTCAAGTCGCTGCCCACGGAGAATTCACCGGCCAGATCGGCCTCGGCCTGCTCGTCTTGCTGGGGGTAGGCCGGGACGATACCGAGGCAGACGCAATCTACCTGTCGGAAAAAGTCGCTGGCCTGCGAGTCTTCGAAGATGCCGAAGGAAAAATGAATTTAAGCGTGCATGACGTCGGCGGCAGCGTGCTGGCGGTCTCGCAGTTCACGCTCTACGGCGACGTGAGACGAGGCAAGCGCCCATCCTTCGATGCCGCCGCGCCGCCCGAAAAAGCGCGCCAACTCTACGAATTCTTCGTAGAACAGATTCGCGCCGCCGGCCTGCACTGCGAAACCGGCCGCTTCCAGGAAATGATGCAAGTGGAACTGGTGAACGAGGGCCCAGTGACGATCCTTCTGGATTCGACGAAGGCGTTCTAAGGCAAACTCTAGCTTCAGCATAACGAGCTCGATCCGGTTGCGCCGCTATTGAGATGCCGTGCGCGTGTCTCGCAACAGGACTACATCAGAAACACTGTGAATGCGAGCGATTGCCAGCAACTTGCCGTCCGGGGAGAATTGAAACGATAGAATCAGATCCGACGTAAAGTTGGTGAATCGATGGCCGGGCGAGCCGTCGAGCGGCTGAGTCCATATGTTCCCGACACCGTTCTCAACGAAAGTGTAGGCCACAGCCTTGCCATCCGGAGTGATTGCAATGACCGGATAAATGTCTGGCCGAGGCGTAAGGTATTTTGCCGGCGCGTCGGAGTTCGTGGTTACATCCACCAGGGCGACTTTTCTCGACGCAACACCCGTGCCGGCATCGCCTCGTACCTCGATCTCCGGCAACCACCTGCCGTCGGGCGAAAAATTCACTCCCCCTTGCATCCACCCGGTGGGGACCACGCTCGCCTTGACGAGTTCCGGAGTGCCCCCGGCAATGGGCATCTTGTTGATACGAAGCAAGACTGCGTCATAGTAATAAAAAGATTTCCCGTCAGGCAAGCATCTTGGATTTCCGTCTTCCTTCCCAGTAGTAAGCTGTTTTGGATTCGACCCGTCCGACTCCACTCGCCAGATGTTCTGCGCAGTCTTTCCCTCTCGAAGATATGTGCTGAAGAGGATGGGGCCGCCTTCGCCGCAAACTGACGACGACTGTATCGTCTCCGAAGGGTCGCTCAGCAAAGTAGTTTGGTGACTGCCGTCGGGCGACATTCGCAGGATCGAGTGTGCCATGGTGACGATCACGTCTCCATGGCTATCCCAATCGACGACCCTGACATTCGCCTGATTAGGAAGGCCCGGTACCATCACAGGCACGCCATCCCTTGTATTGGAAACAAGGAAAACGGAATCAGACTGTTGCAACTGAATCGAGACGATCGCTTTGCCGTCCTCAGAAAGACTCAGCGTCCGATAACCGCGTGAGTCGCTGGTAAGCGAGCGGAACCGGCCACTGGGATAGGAAACAAATCCAATTTGCCCATTGGTTGCGGCCGAAGCGCCGTCCCTGTAATTTACGAGCAGTCCGCGCCCGTCCAGAGTCCACGCCAAGTCTGAGAATTCTCTGTCCGGGAGCGACGTGAGTGGAGTGTCCTTGGCAGTTGCGATCTCGAGCGTGCCGATCTGCCCACGGGAAATAAAAGCGATTCGCTTCCCGTCGGGCGACCACGAAAGCCTCTCCGCGGAACCCGGAGCGATTTGGAGAATCTTTTCGTCGCTTCCGTCCGTATTCGACGAGAGAAGACGATACTTGCCGACGTCGGGATCGTTATCCCGGAGATACGCCATGCGTTTGCCATCCCCTGAAAATGTTGGGCCACCATCAACGTCACGTACCAGAAGTTGTGGCGTGCCGCCGAGCACCGCCATTCGATACAGCAGGAACATCTCTCCCGCCGCATCGGCCGCTTTGCGGTAAAAGATAAAGCTGCCGTCCGGAGAAAACGCGGGGCTGCGTATGCTAAAAGAATCAGGCTCGAGAACCTGAGTGTTGCTGCCGCTCGGCACATTGCGAAGCCACAGGCTATGTTTTCCTTTGTTGCTAACCACGCTTACGATGTACTTTCCGTCCGGGGAAATTGCCGCGGACACCGCCGTGCCGGAGTTGGTGACTTGCGAGACGGTAAAGGTTTGAAATGGGAGCGTCACGGTCCGGTTAGCCAGCAGCGAATACGCGCCGTAGCCTGCCGCGCCCAGCACTACAAGCGCAACCATTGCGCTGGCTGATAGCCCCAGTTTGTGCTGCTTCGCCGCAGCCAGCACAACCGAACTGCTGGAGCCATGCGCCGTTCCACTGCGAACCACAGCCTCGTTGCTGGCCGAACCGGACCCTGAACGTTGCGGTGCGGCGGAAGCGCCGCTTGCCTGCTCAACCGCCGCTGAAGAAGAACTCGCACCTGGGCTTCGCCCTGTGGAGGAATCCCGCTTCAGCCGTTGCAGATCCGTACGCATATCCGCCGCGTGCTGGTAGCGCAGATTGCGGTCTTTCTCCATTGCCTTGTTGATGATCCGTTCCAGTTCAGACGGAACCTCCCGATTGAAACGAATCGGCGGAATCGGAGCGGAATCCAGGATCGCTTTGAGGATCACTCCCGAACTCTTGCCATGAAACGGCAACGTGCCTGTCGCCATTTCGTACAGCACGGCCCCAAACGAGAACATGTCACTGCGCGCATCTAACTCCCTTGCCCGCACCTGCTCCGGCGACATGTACGCTACAGTTCCCAGCAGGGTTCCGGGACTGGTCAACTGATCCACATCCTGCCAGCCCGTCTGCGTTTCCAGGGATGAAACACTGCTCGAAGAGCCGGATGGGGGAGTGGTGACCTTCGCCAATCCAAAATCCAGAATCTTGGCGTGGCCACGCTTGGTAACAAATATGTTGGCGGGCTTCATGTCGCGGTGGACGATGCCTTCCGCGTGGGCCGCGTCGAGCGCGTCTGCTATCTCGATCGCGAGCGACAGGATCAACTCCGTTTCCATCGGTCGTCCGGCGATGCAATGTTTCAGCGTCAGCCCATCCAGGAACTCCATGGCGATGAACGGCGTGATGTCCTGCTGCCCAATTTCATAGATCGTGCAGATGTTGGGATGGTTCAGTGCAGAGGCCGACTGCGCTTCCCGCTGAAAGCGGGCCAGGGCTTGGGGGTCTTTCGCAACTTCATCCGGCAGAAATTTCAGTGCTACAAATCGGCGCAGGGTTAAGTCCTCGGCCTTGTAGACCACACCCATGCCGCCGCCGCCAATTCTCTCGATTATGCGGTAATGCGAGACCGTTTGCCCAATCATAAGGCTCTGCAATCGTAGGACGTAGTACAAGGGCAAGTCAATGAAAGTCATGGGGCTGGCTGTGTCAAAAAGGCCGCCGAAACACCGCGCTTAAAATTACAAATTCCTCGACAACCCTCTGCCCTCCCATCCCACAGCGCTTCACCCTATACTGGAAAGAAATTAATATCAGGAAGGCGTGCGCCTAAGCACCGACCATCCTTTCGAAGGGACTTCATGGCCTCATTAATCGACGCGATCAGTGTCAAACGCAAAACTTTGTTCGAACACGAAAACACTCCGTTCAGCTGCCTCGAAGCGGAGGTGAACACGCCTACCGCTCGTGGGGGCCAAACCCTGGTGCGCCTGAAGATGCGCAACCTTCTTACCAACGCCGTCTTTGAGAAGACCTTCAAGGCCAGCGACAAATTCAAGGAGCCCGACCTGCAATCCGCCCAAGCCTCGTATCTCTACAGCGACGGCGACGGTTCTCACTTCCTCGACCAGGAAACCTTTGAGACCATCACCCTGAACGAGCAGATGGTCGGCGACGCTTTGGACTTTCTAATCGACGGCGCATTGATCGAGCTGCGCCGCTTCAACGGCAATCCCATTGGATTAGAGCTGCCAATGTTCGTGGAGCTGAACGTCACCTCCACCGAACCAGTCGTTCGCGGAGATCCATCCGGCGGCGGCTCCAAGCCAGCCCGCCTGGAAACCGGCCTAGAAATCCGCGTGCCCCTCTTCATCAAAGAAGGCGAAAAAGTAAAAGTCTCCACCGAGAACCGCGAGTTTTCCGGCAGAGCATGAACCGGGGCCAGATCGATGGCGGATCGTTGGCGAAATATTCCACAGCAAATTGCGCGCCTGCACTCCTAGAGTGACCGAGGCCGACAAAGATCTAACGCACCGGTCCCAAATACTGGTCGAGCCAATTGAGGTTTTCTTTAATCAGTTCATTGCGTGGGATGTTGTGTCCAGTTTCGTAAATCAGATGTTTCTTCTGGTCTTTCGGCGAACCTAGCAGCCGGAAAAATGGCTCCTGGTTCGAAACCACGGGAAAATAGAAGTCATAGCGTCCGTTCAGCATCAGCGTGGGCTGCTTTACATGGGGCAAGAAGTTAATGATGTCAACCTCGGGCAGCGAGCGCTCATACTGGAGGCCGCCAAGAGCCAGCAGATTCACTTTAATCCGGGTATCTAGCGCTGGAATAAGCCCTCCCATTACCGATCCCCAACTGTATCCATAGTATGCGAGTTTCTCATGATCCAACTCGGGACGCGTTTCGGCGTAATCGATCGCTCGCGAGGCATCCTTCGCCCACATGATCACCCGGTCACGCCAGGTGCTCGACATGTTGGCGGTATCGTCCTCCATGCCATCGCCCCGCTCGTACGTCCCCTTGTACACGGGATACAGCACGGCACGTCCGCTCTTCAGCAGCGCGTCCAGGGCTGCAGTCGAATACGGCGAGAACGTGCGCAACAAAAGCGCGTTTGAGCCAGGGAAGAAGATCACCGTCTGGAACGGCGGCTTCCCTTTTTTGGGAAGAAATAAATAAGCGACAGCCTTCTCATTTCCATAGGCTGCCGGATAGGTGATTCTCTCGGCGGTCCAGGCGTCATCGCCACTCTCTAAATGTTCTACGCTGGCATTTAGCGGAGTCTTGTCGTAGGAATATGCACCGCGATAGGCCAGGAACAACTCCTGCGAAACCGGCTTCGCCTGACTTAGGTTGCGCCTTGGAGACATAACCGGATCGCTTGCCTGGGAAATCGATGCCGGATCAAGATATTTAATGCAGCGAAACCCTACGTTCGAAGCACGCAGGAATGGCGATTGTGCATCGGGGTCAATGAACATGTAGTTAGGCTCGTCCCAGGCACCGCCCAGAACGTAGCGTGTGCCAGGTCCGGCCTCGTTCCACGCCCACTCCTTCACGTTTCCAGCCATGTCGTAGTTGCCCCAGGGACTCATCCCGGGCTTGCTACCGACGCGCACGATACCGGAACCGCCAAAGTTGCTTGCCGGCACGATGAAGGGCGCGGATATGGCCCCAGCCGCACGATTCCAGTGATAGATCGTAGGCAGGCTTTTGCCCGCGTACTCCGCGTAGGCTGCGGCCTCATACCAACTGACGCCGGTCACGGGAAAGTCATCCTGTCCCTTCGTGTATTCCCCCAAAGTCCAGTCCTTCGGGCCGGTTCGGCCTGCCGCATCGTGGAACAAAACCATCGCCTCGTCCCACGTCAACTTCTTATCGTTCTCCTGGAATTCCAGTTTCCAATACGCTCGCTCTTGATATCCCCCGTGCTCGACGAAGGCCTTGAATTGCCGATTCGTCACCTCATACTGATCGACCCAGAAATCACCCAGGGCAAGCGTGGGCAAGCCTTCGTAACCAGGTATCACCAGTTCTCGCGGATACTTTGGCGGTAGTGAGACCCTCACCATACCCGACGGAATTTTTCCCTCCTCGTCGAGAACGACGGTTGCTTTCTGTTGAGGTCCGCCCGGAGAAGTTGGCACCCAGCGTCCAAACAGACCCGCGGTCGTGCGAAACACGGTTCCAAATCCTGGCTTCTCCAGCTTCCAGATGAAGTTGCCCTGAGGCGCGCGGACATCGTTCAGTGGAGTGCGGCCTACAAATTCCCAGGGAGCGTTCTCATCCCCATAGTTTCTCCGGTAGACATCAGCTCCAGTTGGTGTCGTTTCCAACGAGATGGGATAGGAAATCTGCCCCCATAGCTTGGTAAGGGCAGGGTCATCCCCGATGTATTTCTCTGCCGTGGACGCGAGCCGGAAGGCAGCACCCAGGTCTCCCTTATCGGCGAGGTCCGAAATCTTGGGCAGGGCTTCGGTCCGAGCCCAATGTACCCTGCGGTAATGCTGCACGCCCCATATCAACCCCACGGCCAGCGCGACGACTACTACCGCCGGCAGCGCAATCTGGCGAAAGAGATTTCGGTCCGGGACAACAACTGCGCTTACCCCGCGCGACGAAGTAAAGCCGGCAGCGGAATCTCGCAACGTCCCGCTCTCCGTGTCGCGTTTCAGGCGTTGCAAGTTTGCACGCATGTCGGAGGCATGCTGAGAGCGCAGGTCGCGATTTTTCTCCAGCGCCTGGCGAACTATCAATTCGAGTCCGGCCGGGATGCTGGGATTCAATGATGAAACTGTGGCCGGCTCCTGGTGCAGGATGGCTCCGCAGATTTCGCCCGAACTCTCGCCCTCGAACGGCAGCCTGCCCGTCGCCATTTCGTAAAGTACCGAGCCGAAGGAAAACAGGTCGGTGCGGGCGTCGAGTTCCTTCGCCTTCACTTGTTCCGGCGACATATACGCAACTGTGCCGAGCATGGCGCCGGGGCTGGTCAATTGATCGAAAGTGACCCCCGTTTCGGTGTTTCCGCTCGACCCGGCGTTCTGTGCCGTTACTTTCGCCAAACCGAAATCGAGAATCTTCGCGTGTCCGCGCTCCGTGACGAAAATATTCGCAGGCTTGATGTCGCGGTGCACGATCCCTTTCGCATGGGCGGCGTCGAGGGCGTCGGCAATCTCGATCGCCAGGGAAAGAATCGATTCCGTTTCCATCGGGCGATTGCCGATCTTGTGCTTCAGCGTCATGCCGTCCAGACACTCCATGACGATGAATGCCTGACCATTCTGCTCATCAATTTCATGGATCGTGCAAATGTTCGGATGATTCAGCGCGGAAGCCGCTTGCGCCTCACGCTGAAAGCGAGCCAGCGCTTGCGCGTCTTTGGCTACATCATCAGGCAGGAATTTGAGGGCAACGAAGCGATGCAGTTTTACATCTTCGGCTTTGTACACCACACCCATACCGCCACCGCCCAGCTTCGCGACGATGCGGTAGTGCGAAATGGTTTTCCCGATCACTGCCGCGAATGTTACGTATCTAAATCGGGCAAGTCAATGAAAGCCATGGAGTTGGCGAGTGCTTAAGGTGTCGTTATTGGAACTCCCTTAGGCCAAGAGCCCGCGATCTGGAACAACCTCGGCTGATAGGCAATCAGCGACGAGAGCATAGCCCAAGCGGAAACCAGAGGTCGGCCGGGTGGCCGTGAATCGCCCCCCCGCAGGAAGATTTCCACAGGCCTATTGTGACATCTGACCTTGCGCCGCACTTTGAACTGGTGCAATCATAGCTGAGGCAGTGACAGTCGTCTGGGCTAAAATCGGCCCGCCCTAAGTCACTGATTTAAAGGAGCTTAGTTCTAACTCGTTTGAGCTCAAGACCTTGCCGGGAAATTCCCGCTAAGTCGATGATTCCAGATATTTTGCAAAAAGGGGGGAGGGGGGTACCCCGGTGGGTGGTACAGACCGGGAGCATCCCCGACAGAACAGAGCGAGAGAAATCCCAGACACTGTCGTAAATTTCGCGAGCCGCTGAGAAATGGACTGACCAGAAGGCGAGCAGTCCTCAGTCAGCGGGTTCGCAAGGCACATCGCCGGGTTCGTAACGGGCTTGAGGTCGCTCCTCGAGCAGGCGATCCAGTTCCGCGCGAGTGTGGCTGACTAACGCTGCGGCGAATTGCCGGGCCGAGCGCTGCCTCTCGGCTGACAGATCCTTGACGCGCATGTTTAGCAGCGGAATGTCTTCTTCAAACCAGCGCAGGGTTTTCTGCACGCGGTGGATGCGGTAATCGGTAGGAAGCATGGCAGCAGTTCTCCAGTATCCAACCAGAGTGCCACGCGCAGGCGGCAGCACAAAAGTTACAAAGTGAATACCTGGAGTATTCGCCGAACGAGGAGTGAAACTATTGGATCGCCGAGGGACTGGAAGCTGCCGGATTCTCCGCGCCCCCGGGAAGTTTCTCGATGCGCTCACTGAGCCATTTTTCGAGCAGCTCTTGAGAACTTTGCGGCACTTTGAGAAAGCGCAATCCAGCATGGCCTTTCAAGTCGGCCCATGCGACTTCCGCTTCGATCTCAAGCGCCATCTTGGTTTCGGGCAGCATGAAGTGCAAGCGCGGATTAGCGTTCTTAGGAATGGCATGATGAAGCATGAGGGCGATTCCACGCTCGCTGATATTGGTGCTGGTGGCTTTTAATTCTTTTTCCTCCAGAACCACTTTGACAGGCATCTTGAGCGGATGGCGGAAATAACGGCGCCGCTCGCGTTCCATGAAACTTAGCGCCGCATGAAAGCAGCGCGACGCGTTCAAACTGCTGATGGGTTTTTGCAGGACAAAGTTCACACCCATGCCAAAAGCTTCTTGCGTAGTCGTTTTCTTGCCATTGAGTACAGCGAAGGCAATGGAGTTGCGGTTGCTCGGAGTGGCGCGCAGGCACTGCAGCACCTCGAGCCCGCCTTGCACGTCGTCGCAGTCGATAATCACGGCATCGAACTTTTCTGAGATGAGGATCTCGCTGGCTTTCTCGGCTTCCTGGCAAATTTCGACGGCGATCGACAGCTTTTCCAGCGTCGGGCGCAACACCCGGACCACCGATGCATCCCCGCTCACAAGAAGAGACTCCAACGTCATGCTCTAATTCTAATGTTCGAAGCAACTTACCAAAAGTGACCAAGGTGTCGGGTTCGATGGGCGCAGACCGGGACGAAAAGGGCGCGAAATCTAGTGCATGCTGCGAAGGATTCGGGCACAACGATACTCGATATCAGACTTGAGCCAACGCTCGCGAGAGATTTCAGTGGAAAGCTGCGCAAGAAAGCATGACACTATTTCCCGGACCATGCCTCATCTCGTCTATCTTTCTCTGGGATCGAATGTCGGCGACCGCGAAGCGCATCTGCGCGACGCTCTGGCTCGTCTAGGCGCGGCAGGCCGCGTGATTACGGTCTCGTCTTTTTATGAAACCGAGCCTGTGGAGTTTACGCATCAGCCATGGTTTCTGAATTGCGCGGTTGCTTTCGAAACCGGACAAACCCCGCAGCAACTAATGACCGCCCTTCTCGCAATTGAAGAAGAAATGGGCCGTCGCCGCGTGCAGAAGAAGGGTCCAAGATCGATCGACATCGATATTCTGTTGTTCGACGACGTCGTGATGGATTCGAAAGACCTTGTCATCCCCCACCCCGCGATGCACGAGCGCCGCTTCGTCCTCGAACCACTGGCGGAAATTGCGCCCGATGTAATACATCCAGTCTTGAAGAAGACAATTGGCGAGTTGCGCGATGCGCTTGAAGCAGGGCAAGCGGTGAGAAAGATCAAGACCTAAGCCACGGATTTCACGGATCAAAGTCATTTTTGGAAGGGTTTGTTTTTAAGGGTTATCCGTGAAAATCCGTGGCCAGCTCTTTGCTTACGGCACGATGATGCGGCTGCCCGCATCCTGCGGCGAGAGCACGGCTGATTGTTTCTCGGGAAATTGAGCGAGGAGAAAATCGATGAAGGCGCGCGACTTGGGCCTGCCTGACGTGCGTGCGTGGGCGAGGCGAAGCAGAAAGACCAGCGCTTTGAGCACATCGGAATCGCGTAACGTGGAATATCCCAGTTGCTGCTGCTCGACCTCGCGAAATTGTTTCAGCATCTCTTCCACTTGGGCCGCGACCGCTTGGTGCGCGACGCTCGCTAGCGGTTGCTCGTAGTGCAGTCCGGAGTTCATGCGACGTTCATAGCTCGTACACATCGCGGAGAGTGCGGCGATCAGATCGCGATCGTTCAAGCTGCGGTCGGCTTGCACCGCTTTGGTCAGAGCATAGGTCAGTCCCATGAGAAGATGCTCACGCTCGTAAGTGAACTGCTCGGAAATCTCGATGTGCACGAACAACGCAGCAGGGTCGAATTGGTCCGCTGGGCGCGGCTTCTCGTGCTCCCGCGCCTGCTGCAGGTAAGGACAGTCGCTGGGGCAATCGAGCGTGACCTCGCGCTGTTCGCCGCAGCACTGCGGGCAAATGCGCCCGTGGACCGCGGGACAGAAGCGCTTCTCCTTGCGAATCTCGCAGATCGCGCAACTCAAATTTAATTCTCCTGCGCTTATTATCGCATTCGATTGCGTGAGGTTGGAAAGCAGTTAGCAGTTGGCATTCCGCAATTAGCATTCAGCCCCTTTGTTATCGCGTCTGTCCGAGCCTGCTAATTGCCAATTGCTAACTGCCAATTGCTAACTGCCAATTGCCAATTGCTTTAGGGGTAACCGCTCTGGTACGCGTGTTTGGGCCATTTCGGGACCCTCATTTGCGAATTACCATGTAAAAATGCCCTTTTTCGCGTGCTATCTGTCGGGAACCCGCGTAGAATAAGGGTGTTTTCCACAGGGCGCTGATGTAAGATCAAGCCCGCTGGAATAAATCTCAAGTCTTTCCCCAAGGAGGAAAAATGGCATCAGGTTTAACCAAGACTCAACTCGTCCGTCATCTGGCCGAGAAAACTGAACTTCCTAACAAGACTGTCACGGCATTTCTCGAAGAGCTGGCCGACGTGGCTGTGAAAGAGACCAAGAAGAACGGCGTGTTCGTTGTGCCCGGCCTGGGCCGGTTGGTGAAGGCGCACCGCAAAGCCCGCGTTGGTCGCAATCCGCAGACGGGCGAACCGATTCAGATCAAGGCTAAGACTGTGGTCAAGTTCCGCGTGGCCAAAGCTGCCAAGGATGCGATCGCTCCCAAAAAGCCGTAACGTTGATTTGGAGATCGATACCGAAGGCCGGCTTAGGCCGGCCTTTTATTTTCTGCAAGGATTTTATTTCGCCAACGTATGCTGAACTGGATCGTAGTCGGAATCGGCGATATCGCGGCGCGCCGCGTCATTCCCGCGATTCTGGCCGAGCCCAGAAGTTCCTTGTATGGCCTCGTCACGCGCGATCCCGGCAAGGCCGCACCTTATAAAGTACGATCCTGGGCCAGCCTCGACGAAGCACTCTCCGATTCCGCAGTCGACGCGGTTTATATTGCGACTCCCGTATTTCTTCACGCGCCACAGACGATTCAAGCTCTTCGCGCGGGCAAGCACGTGTTGTGCGAGAAACCTATGGCGATGAACGAGGCCGAGGCGCGCTCGATGGTGCACGCGGCGGAAAGCGGCGGACGCACTCTGGGCGTGGCTTACTATCGCCGAACTTATCCTAAGGTGCAGCGCGCCCGGGAACTGATGGCCGCCGTCGTGATCGGCAAGCCGGTCTTCGCTGAGCTCACTTGCCACGAATGGCGCGACGGAGAAGGGAGTGCTCGCAGTTGGCTGCTCGATCCTGTGCAGGCCGGAGGCGGGCCGCTCTACGACATCGGCTCACACCGCATCGACGTGCTGAATTTTTTATTCGGACAACCCCAACGCGCTACCGGCTACGTTTCGAACGCGGTTCATCACTATGCTGTGGAAGATAATGCGACGGCGATGATCGACTACGCAGGCGGCGTGCGCGGCATTGTCGACGTGCGCTGGAATTCGAAGGTGAGACGGGACGAATGCCGCATTCGTGGCACTGAAGGTGAAATGGATTTAAGTCCGCTGAATGGGCCCGAGTTAATTTATCCCGGCGGGCGCGAGAATCTTCCTCCGCACGCCAATCTGCATTATCCGATGATCGAGAACTTTGTCGGTGCGGTGCTGGGCAAGGCTGCGCTGCTGGCGAGCGGAGCTTCGTCCTACTGGACGGATTGGGTTATCGAGCGGGCGAAGAGCTCGCCCTAGCCTCCGGGTCCGTCGTTGGAAACGTATTGCTCAAGCGCGTCGAGTTCGTGGCTGAGATCTTCTACGCGCCACTCCAGCAGGTTGCGGATGGAGAGAATCCCTAGAAGCTTTCCGTTGTCCTCCGCTACTGGCAGATGGCGGAAGTGGCGCTCGAGCATGATGGTGAGCGCTTCGCCTGGTCCGGTGCGCCGCGTTGCCATCTCGACGGGAGTGGTCATCAGTTCGCGGATTGGCGTGGTCTTCGGGTCAGTGCGGCTGAGCGCCATCTTACGAAGAACGTCGCGTTCGGTAAAAATTCCGGCGACGCGGTATTCGGAGTCAACCACGGCTACGGCGCCGACGTGATGGTCGAGCATTTTGTTGATAGCATCCGCTACGGTGGCTTCGAGCGGAACGGCTGCGATTTCCCGGTCACACAATTCCAACACGCTCATAAATGCTCCCCTCCGGCTGCTGACGATTCGCTGAGCCGGGTCCCAGTCTTAACTAGAAACGGATTGATGAATTATGCTCGCGGCGAAGCCGTTGTCAAGTAAATTGAGGCGGTATTTAGAAAATCTTCATCTGCGGCCAAGGAAAAAACTGAATTCGCACTCTGTGCTGTCGTCCGGGTTTCGGATGGCTGGAAAAAGTAAAAGTCAAAAAGACAAAGTCAAAAGCAGTTGGACAGGAGTGTCCGACCCACACGGGCATTGCCTCAGCTTGCTTCGAGGTAGGCTTCGGCTTCGATCTCTACCAGCATCTCGGGAGAGATTAGGGCGCTTACTTGCACCATCGACGTTGCGGGGCGAATGTCGCCGAAGAATTCTCCGTGGGCCTTGCCGATTTTTTCCCACTCGGCGATGTTCGTCACAAAGATGCGCGTGCGCACTACATCTTTCATGCTCGCACCGGCCTTCTGCAAGGCACTCTCAATATTCTTTAATGTCTGCACGGCTTGGGCGTAAGGGTCTCCTGCGCCTACGACTTTACCGTCAGGCCCAGTCGCCGTGGTTCCCGAGACGTGGATATGCGGCCCAACCTTTACTGCGCGAGAGTAACCGACTGTAGGTTCCCAAGGTGTGCCACTGGAGATATTCAATCTTTTCATCGGGTGCGATCCTTTTGCGGGTTTCTGTCTGCCAATCATTGTATTCGCTTGCAAAGCATTGTAATTAGCAGCCGACGTGCGCATGTGCCAACAAAAATGGGCGGCAACCTTGCAATGACTTGCATACCTCCAATTGATTAGGAAAAGTGATGCGCTCGATAAACAAAAGTCACTTGCGTTTGCGGAGTAACTGGGATAACAAGTTACTTATCATTATTCGAAAGCCCTGCTGCAGCAGGAGCTTTCGGGGGGACCGAGAAGCATGATTCCGGAATCTCATCCGTTGCGGCAATTGTTTCAGGAACTGGTTGGACGCCGCTATGCCGAAGAGATCGGCATTCGCGATCCAGAGCTGGTCGCTTATGTCTCGCATCTGCTGGCGGAGTTCTGCGAGAGCGATCAGTTGTTCAAAATTCACGATGCAGCCGATCGTCCGCTAACTGACCTGGGCGAAATGCTGCTGGAGTCTGATCCGGTTTACGGTCCCGCTCCGTCGTTTGACCGTGAGCGCCAGGTACGCAAGCATATTGGCGACTACGCGCTGTTCTTTGCTGGAATGTTTCCCGAGAGCATCAACCGCTTCCGGTTGCGCCGGCATCGCCTGGAAAATTTTGTGGAGTGGATGAAGGCCGGGAAGGAAAGTTATTACATTGTGTCGAAATTCGAGCACTTCGAATACGCCAAAGTGGCTCCGCTGTTTGCGCACCTTTCGCGCGAGTTCGAAGGTTGCGTTTACGGACTCAATATGGTGAAGAATGACTTGCAGGAGATGCAGCACCCGATAGCGCGCCGCGCCGGCGAACTGCTCATGTAGGCGCGTTTCTTATTCGTTTAAATCTGGTGGCCCGCCGATGCGGTAGAAGCTGAGCGCCGCATTTCCCTGGACAAGTTTGCGAACTCTCGTTAAAGATTTGAATTCACTGCCCGGATCGAATTTCTTTTCGTGCTCCGCAATCACCAGTGACATCGCCCACACTAACGGCGAATCGGCGAGCGCTGTGAGGGATTCTTCGTAGGCCTGCTGCATGCGGTAAGGCGGGTCGAGAAACACCACGTCGGCGGAGACGTGCTCGCGCTTCAGCCGCCATAGAATTCCGGCAAGATCATCGCGAAGAATTCTGTATCCCTGCTCGATTCCTAGACTGTGCAGATTCTGCTCAATCACCTTGGCCGCGGCGGGGGAAGTTTCAACGAAGTAGACCTGCCTTGCGCCGCGGCTCAGCGCCTCTATGCCAACCGCGCCGGTGCCGGCGAAAAGATCGAGCCACACGGTACCTTCGAGCGCTGCAGGATTTCCGGCGGTCAGCACGTTGAAGATCGTCTCGCGCAAACGGTCTGACGTGGGACGAGTATCGTTTCCGCGCAGCGAGCGCAGAGGACGTCCCCGGTATTTGCCGGCAATCACGCGCATGGCATGTACCTTCGATTACCGGAGCCAATATATCGAACCTTACATCGAAACATGTAAAATAACTGTAGCAGCCGAATTTGCGGGAGCCGAGTCGCCGTTAGCATTATGAGAAGCTGGTCTGTTCACGTTGGGCGTTTGTTTGGAGTTGAGGTTCGTCTGCACCTGACGTTTCTGGTGCTGCCGCTGTTTGTTGTGTGGACGGAATATAACGCGAACCATCCGGCGAACGGGCCGCGGGATATTGCGCTCGTTGGAATCGTGCTGGGCTGCGTGGCGGCCCATGAGATTGGGCACATGTTTGTCGCCCGAAGTTTTGGATTGATTCCGAAGGCGGTGATTCTGCTTCCACTGGGCGGGGTGACTGTTTTCGATGAGTCTCGGCTGGAGAAGCCGGAATCGGTTGAGGCGGCTTGGCGGCGTGAAGTGCGCATCGCGCTTACCGGGCCGCTGGTGAATCTTGTTTTTGCGCTGGTCGCGGCCGGAGTGATTGTTCTCGCTGGCGTGGGCGCGCATCTGCGCGAGTGGCCTTTTCTGCAATCGAGCAACCTGCCGCGCAGCCTGGTGTGGGCGAATCTTTATATTGCTGGATTGAATCTGCTGCCGGCATATCCTCTGGATGGCGGGCGCATTCTGCGGGCTTTTTTTGCGCGTAGCATTGATCCCGCGGCAGCTACGCGACGTGCGGTGTCGATCAGTCACGCTCTGGCGATGGTTTTAATGGTCGCGGGTTTGTTCAGCAGTGGTCACTGGCTCACCATGGTCGGTCTGATTATCTTTTCGGCGGCGCAGCTTGAAGAACGTGCTGTCATCTTTCAGTCGGTGTTGGATAATGTACGGCTGGAAGAAGTGATGCTGACCGACTTCGCGACTCTCTCACCCGCGGACACGCTCGAAGACGCGCTGGATAAGGCAGTGCATTCGCTGCAAGATGATTTCCCGGTGGTTCGCGGCAGCGACATGGTGGGCGTGATTTCGCGGCAGAGTATTCTCGAGGCGCTGCGCCTGGAAGGCAACGGCTACGTGCAGGCCGTGATGAATAAACTTTTCGAGGTCTCGGCGCGGCAGGAGTCGCTGGCTTCTGCTTTTCGAAAACTTACTTCGCGCAATCTCAGCATCATTCCGGTGGTCGAAGATCAGCGACTGGTGGGCATCGTCACGCTACAGAATCTGATGCACTCGATGGCTCTGCTGGCAGAGAGCCGCAAGCTGCGTCGGGATGAATCCAATTCGTAGGTCCAGCTCTTGCAATCAACAGATAATTATCCGCCGAGTTCGCCAAGCACGCCGAGATAGTCAGAGATTGTCCCGGCCAAGATCCTCGAATTCCTCTGCGACCTCGGCGTCCTCTGCGGTGAAAGGATTTTTTCTCTTTGCAAGTCGGCAACCCCTAGAATAGCCGCACTGCTTTCGCCTGCTGCACTGCCGGAATCTCCTCGAGCTTCTTCAGCACATCGTCTGGAACGGGTCCGTCGACGTGGACTACGGCGATGGCCTCGCGCGGCTCTGAAGATGTCTCCGCGCTGCGACGGCCCAGCGAGAAGTCGGCGATGTTGATTTCGCCTTCACCGAGAATCGTGCCGACCTTGCCGATCACGCCCGGGACATCGCGGTTGCGCAGGTAGATCAGATCGCGTTCGAGTGGAGCTTCGATGTCGATGTTGTCGATGTGCAGCAGACGCGGCAACGTGCCGCGCAGAACCGCGCCTTTCACCATGTGCTCTTCTTTCGAACTCTTCAAAAAAATCGAGAGCACGCTGCCTGCACCGCCGGTTGAAGCTTTTGCTTTATGCACCTCGTGAACGACAAGTCCTCGTTCCTCGGCCAGGGACGCCGCATTCACCAGGTTTGCTTTCTCGTCGAGGGTTTGGTTAAGGATGGCCTTGATGGCTCCGTTGCGAATTAGTTCTGTTTTCCATTCCGCGATGTGTCCGCTGTAGCGCAGAGAAATTTCTTCGATGGAGCCTTCGGAGATTTGCGCGAGGAATGATCCCATGCGCTCGGCTAGAACGATGTAGGGCTGCATCTCGGCGTATTCTTCGGCGGAAACCGAGGGCACGTTTACCGCATTCTGAATGACGCCGTGCTTCAGGTATTCCCGCACCTGCTGCGCAATCTGGACGCCGACAGCCTCCTGAGCCTCGAACGTTTGGCCGCCGATGTGCGGAGTGAGAATTACGTTTTCGATCGATTGCAGCGGCGAGTTTTTCAGCGGCTCTTCCGTGAAAACATCGAGTGCGGCGGCGGCGACGTGACCTTGTTTCAGCGCCTGCGCTAAATCGGCCTCGTGCACCAGTTCTCCGCGGGCGCAGTTCACCAGGCGGACGCCCTTCTTCATTTTCTTGATCGCGGCTTCATTAATCATGCCGGTGGTTTGCGGCGTGAGGCCTACGTGCAGGGTGATGTAATCCGACGCGGCGTAAAGATCGTCGAGGCTCGCGAGGCGAATGCCTTGTTCTTTCGCTACGCTCACCGAAACGAACGGATCATGTCCAACGATTTCCATTCCGAAGGCGCGTGCACGGCGCGCTACTTCCATGCCGATGCGGCCGAGGCCTGCGATCCCGAGAGTCTTGCCGCGTAGTTCCGTGCCTTGCAGAGATTTCTTTTCCCAGCGGCCCGCGTGCATGAGCGCGTCGGCGCGGCAGAGATGGCGAGCCATTGCGAGCATCATGCCCAGCGTGTGCTCGGCCACGGCCACGGCATTTGCACCGGGAGTGTTCATCACTGCGATGCCCTGTCGCGTGGCGGCATCCAGGTCGATGTTGTCTACACCCACGCCGGCTCGGCCGATCACGCGCAGCTTCTTGGCATGCGATAGCAGCGCTGAATCGGCCTGCACCGCAGAGCGCACGATCAGCGCGTCGGCTGACTCGAGTTGCTCCGACAGTTTGCCGTCGATCTGGTCGGCGGTAAGCACAATCCAGCCTGGCTCTCTTAGCTGCTCCACTGCTGAAGCTGAAATCTTTTCTGCGATGACGATTTTCACTGATGCTCTCTTCCTTTAACGATCCAGCTTAATTATCCCGAGCTCCTGCGCGAATCATTGCGTCTGACAAAATGATGACAGAGATTTGACGCCGTACTGACACAGCGGTTTTTCTTCCTGCGTAGAGTCTCTTCATGGGCAACTGCCCAGGGAGAGATCATCATGAAACACATTTCAATCGTACTGCTGGCCGCGTTGAGCGCCTTTACGCTGGCATGCGGTTATAGCTCAAAAGCCACCACCCCAGCGACGGCCGGGACTTTGCCTACCATCGCCACACTTGCTCCCGCCAGCGCGACGCACGGCGATGCGGCATTTGTTTTAACCGTCACCGGCACAAATTTTTCTACGACGGCGGTTATAAACTTTGGCGGCGTGGCCCAAACTACCAACCAGGTCAGTTCGACGCAACTCACTGCGACCATCTCGGCGGCTGATATCGCGAACGCCGGAACGGTGGCGGTAACCGTAACGAACCCTGCGATTGCTGGCACGGGCGCGTACGGAAGCGGCGGCACGCTGGCTGAGTCTTCGGGTCCGATGAGCTTTACCATCAACTAAGGTGAGGACCGTTTCGACGCGGTCCTCACGCTCCAACTGATTGCCGCTTCTCGGAGAGTTCGCGTGCGTAAACTTCCTGTGCGGCACGCACTGCCGAGCCGTAATCGACGGCCTTTCCGGTTACGCGGGCGAGAACGTGCTCGAGCGCGCCCAGAATGCCGATGGTGTCGAGATAATCGTAGTAGCCGATGTGCGCGATACGGAAGAGATGACCTTTCATTTCGCCCTGGCCATTCGCTACTACCGCATCGAACGACTCGCGGAATTCTTTGATGATTTTGCCGGAATCGATTCCCTCGGGAGAGGAGATTGCGGTGAGCGCGGCGCCGGGAGAGTTCGCAAACAGCTTTAATCCGAGGGCCTCAGCGCCTGCCCGCGTCATCGCCGCGCAAAGTTCCGCGTTGTCGATCAGCGCATCGCGTCCCTTGGCGAGGTCGCCGTTTCCCATTCCGCGGATAAACTCCAACGCCGCTCCCAGCGCGGCAAACAGCGAGGTCGGAGGCGTGTAGGCCGATTCGCCTTTGGCCGCAGCTTTTCTCTCTTTGCGCAGATCGAAGTAAAAGCGTGGAGAAGTGGTTGTGTCCATCCGCCGCCACGCCCGCTCACTTACCGCGCAATACGCAACGCCGGGAGGAACCATGAGCGCCTTCTGCGATCCGCCGATGATGAAATCTACGCCCCACCCATCAACATTAAGATGGGTCGTACCCAAGCCTGTGATCGCATCTACCACCAGCAGGGTTTCATCACCCTGAGTCCGCACGATTTTCGCGATGCCCTCAATGTCGTGGCGCACTCCAGTTGAACTTTCGGTAGCTTGCACGAACACGGCGCGCACCGAGGGATTCAGCCGCGCTCGAATGTCTTCGAGCGAAAAAGTCTCGCCGTAGGTGGCGCTGAGCAGGTCAACGCGGCAGCCGAAGGCCTTGGCCAGTCCCACCCAGCGCTCGCCGAAATTTCCAGCGCTCAGCACCAGCACGGTGTCGCCCGGCGAGGTGAGGTTCGAGACCGATGCTTCCATCATGCCTGTTCCCGAACAAGCCAGCACGAGAGCGTTGTTCTGCGTGCCAATGAATTCTTTCATGTCGGCGAGCACACGCTGGAACAAAGCGCGGAAGTCGGCCGTGCGATGATGCGCCGTGAATGAAGCCATGGCCGTTTGCGCCGCCGGCAGTAGCGGCGTTGGCCCGGGAGTAAAAAGACGATTCTTGCGCAGCATTTCGATAGAGTCCTGAAATCTTGGGAATCTTATTCCTCAGTAGTCTATCGGAAAAATTGACGTGTTCCGAACTGCGTGCCTGGCTCAGAGGCTGCTTCGCAGAGCTCCGCGTCACGCCTTCGCCGATTTCACTGCGAGAACCTCCGGCTTGGCTATATCTGGCGGTTTGGAAAAAAGGTCTTTGGCTTTGGCGAAGAGCGCTTTGGCAATTTCGCCGTTCAGGTGGGCGTTGCGTTCCATTCTCGTCGGCGAAGGTGTCGAAGATGCCGTACGTTGACGGGCCCATTTTGATTGCATACCAACTGAGTGTGCCCGGTTCGCGCTCGGCCAGAGGCTGTGCGGACTTCAGAAATTCTTCCACTTCTTTTTCTTTTCCCGGCTTCGCTTCCAATTGTGCCCAAATAGCAACTCGGCTCATAATTAATTCCTCCTGCGAATCAGATGCGCGTCAGCGTCGTTTGGTGCGGAGTTTGCACGAGAATATCTTCAGCCGCCGATGCGTCGATCTTCTCCCATATAATTGGGCGATGAGCTTCGTGGAACAAATCCAGAAAGATATTACTGCCGCCATGAAGGCGCGCGAGGAGCAGCGCCTCTCAACCCTGCGCATGGTCAAGAGTGCGCTACAGAATCGCCAAATTGAGAAGATGGCGCCGCTCGATGAGAAAGAATCGCAGGCCGTCCTCAATACGCTGATTAAGCAGCGCAAAGAATCCGTCGAGCAGTTCACCAAGGGCGGACGCCAGGAGATGGCCGACAAAGAAGCCGCCGAGATCGTGCTGATCGAGAGCTACCTGCCGAAAGCTGCAGGCGAAACGGAAGTGGTCGCCGGGGTGAAAGTCGTGATCGCGGAGATGGGCGCTCCGACCATGAAAGACATGGGAACGGTGATGAAAAATGTGATGGCGCGCTTTAACGCCGCTGGCATGCGCGTGGATGGGAAGATGGTGAGCGAGGCGGTTAAGCGGGAGTTGGCGGAGAAATAGGACGGAAAGCCCCTGTCTGACTTTCCGTCCCCAACCGCCTATCTCAAGCTATTTCATCTGAGCGACGTCCGAGCCCCTGTTTGCCGAGTCCGACTCATCGGGGACAAGTCGCAAGGTAACCGAGCTCTTGCCGTACCAGTGCTTTTCAATCAGCACAACAGTGAGCCTCCAGCGTTTCGAGTCGAGAGGCAAACCTTGCCCCTCATGGTACGGCTGCGGAACAGCGACAATCTCCGTTGGTTTCGGATCGGAGCTGTCCGCGGATACTTGATCGATTCTGACCGTCTTCTTTTTCCCGTCGCTCTGGATGTCGTGAACGTTAATCACGACAGCCTTGAAGGCCTCGCGGCCGGACGTAGGATCGAAGCGAGGCAGCAGTATAGTCCGGGGCGTGTTCTCCGCCAGGGTCATTTCCCATGGAACCTGGGGGTTGGCGCCGACCTGAGCCAGTGATCCTAGCCTCGCATCAATCTTCTGGGCTTCGTCCCTGCTCGTTGTAACCTCCTCCTTGCTCTGTACCTCGTAGGACTTCTTGAGATCTAAAAGCCCCTTGCTAACTTCATCTAGCTTCGCTGTGGTCTGGAATACGTTCTGTGATACTCCTTCCAGGCTGCTATGCAAACTAGCGAGATCCGAGTGGACAGGCTGTTTTGCCATCGCGTCCAAACTTGAGGCAGCCTGCGAGAGAACGGCATTGCTTGACTCCAACTTCTTCGTGACCTCGGCCAGGGCGTCCGTCGGCTTGCCGCTCAGGCCGACGTCAGAAACGAAGTTGACGCGGACCGGCGCTTGATCTGGAACCAACTGGAGTTGGATGGGAGCCTGCGTTTTGGCGGCCTCGAGGGTAACAGGCGCTAGGCTCACATTGACCGAACCTAAGCTTAGCGGCTCGCCACTCTTGTCGTAGCTGGCCACTACCTTTACAGGTATCGTCAGCGTGTCGGGCGGACCGATGGCTTTGACCGCCACTACCAGTGTTACGCCGAGGGTCGCGGCAGTCAGGGCCCGGGCCGCCGGATGCTCCTTGCTCCCCAACTTTTCAAACAAGGAAGAAACCCAATCCTTTAGCTTGCCCTTGAATGACTCGATATCCAACAAGTCCTTCCAACTATGTTCCCCTTCTACCTCTTCCGCGACTTTCGTCTGCCATAGAATGTCTCCTGCAAGGAGCTTTAGGAAGTTCTCCGTCTGGGAGCCCTCAAGAGCGCTTGCTGATAGCCAAACGCGTTGATATAAATGCTTGGCTTCGGATGAGTTACTTAGCCTCTCGACTACCCGCATTTTGACTGGCCTTCGAGCGGGTTCGAGGGCTGAATTGCAAGCTGCCCGAAAGGCTAGCTCGCTAGCAACACAAAGATCGGACCACGAATCTGCTTGTGATGGATACATGGACACCTCGAGTGTTTGAACGTAAGAGCTAGGGCCCGGAGGGAAGGTGAGTAAGTTACCGCAGGTGGGGCTGACTTGGCAAGAGCAAAGTTAGGTCTAACATCACTTACTCCTCTGCAATTCCCGGTAGGCTTCGCTCTTCGAGACGCCCCGTTCTTTCGCGACTTTTTTCAGCGCAGCCTTTTCGTCGACTTTTTCTTCGGCGATGATCTGCTCTACTCTTTGCCGGACGGAAAATCGGGCGGACGAGGCGTCCGCCGCTGCATGAGTTGCTTCTTCAGCCTTGCCGATTAGCAGCGTGATTTCGCCTTTTACTCCGTCGCGCGCCTTTAGCGTTTCCAGCACCTCGCTGGCGCGCCCGCGCAGGAATTCTTCGTGCACCTTGGTCACTTCGCGCGCGATTACTACGTGCCGGGTGCTTCCAAGGATCTCGACTACGTCGGCGAGCGCTTCGACGACACGGTGGGGAGTTTCGTAGAAAACCTGAGTGCGCGGCGAGGCTTTGATCGCCTCCAGGGCCGCTCGCCGCTCACCGCGCTTCGCAGGAAGAAATCCGCTAAAGCGAAACGAATCTGTGGGAAGGCCGCTGGCCACCAGCGCAGCGAGGAAGGCCGACGCCCCGGGGATCGGCACCACCGGCACATGATGCCGAATGGCCAGCGAAATCAGGCGAAAGCCGGGATCGGATATTCCGGGCATGCCCGCATCCGTCACCAGCGCGACGCTTGCTCCCTCTTGCAGTTCTTTCACCAGCTCCGCTGCGCGCGTCATTTCGTTGTGTTCGTGGTAGCTGATGGTGCGGGTCGTGATGCCATAATGGTTGAGCAGTTTCTGCGTCTGGCGCGTGTCTTCGCAGGCGATCTGGTCCACTTCTTTGAGCACGCGCAAGGCACGCAGCGTAATGTCTTCCAGATTGCCGATAGGCGTGGCCACAAGATAAAGTGCCGGGCCGATGGCATGGAGAGACGGCTCCGACGTGACGGCGTTCTGCGCAGGCTCGTGGACTGAGTCCCTCATGCGCGAAGTTTAACACTGCTGTTGCCGTAACCTGGATGAAGCATCGGCCGAGGCTGAATTGACGCCGTCGAACTCCCGCCCCTAAAATCAATGTGAAGTTACTTTTCTAACAACCGTCTTAAAACTCATGCCTCTTTACGAGTATCAGTGCGAGAAGTGCGGTCACCGCTTCGAGAAAATCCAGAAATTTTCCGACAAGATGGTGAAGAAGTGCCCGGAGTGCGGCGGCCGCGTGGAGCAGATGATTTCCGCTCCCGCCGTGCAGTTCAAGGGATCGGGCTGGTACGTGACGGACTACGCAAAGAAGCCGAATGTNNAGCTCGTCGAAAGACAGCTCGTCCAGAGACAGTTCGCCGAAAGAAAGCACGAACCGGGTAAGCTCCTCCCGCAAGCCCGACAAGCGCAAGTAGATTCTCTACTTCAGCTCCCGCTCGAAGTGATCTTCGATCATGTGGAACAACTGCTCGCGGGCATCGCTTCCCGAGATGCTGTGGGTCTTGTTGGGATAAATCATCAACCGAAATTGTTTGCCTGCCTTGATCAGTGCGTCAATCATCTGGATGCTGTTCTGAAAGTGCACGTTGTCGTCGCCGGTGCCGTGGGCAAGCATGAGCGCACCATGCAGATTGGCGGCCGATTTCGTCACGTCTGACTGGGCATAACCTGCTGCGTCGTCCTTGAGCAGGCCCATGTAACGCTCGGTGTAAATACTGTCGTAGTTAATCTGATTGGTCACTGGCGCCACAGCGACCCCGGCGCGGAAGCGATCAGAGTGCGTCATCGCATAGAGCGTCATGGAGCCGCCGTTGGACCATCCCCAGATCGCGGTGCGGTCTTTGTCGAGTTGCGGATACTGCGCCAAAAGCTGATCGATCGCGGTCATCTGATCTTTCAATTCGATCGCCCCGAATTCGTGGCGAATCGCCGTCTGGAATTTGCGGTCGCGGCCGGGAGTACCGCGATTGTCGACGGAAAAAATCGCGAAGCCTTTGCGTGCGAGAATCTCATCGAACGCATTCGGCGTGCTTTTCAGGACTGTCTGCCCTCCTGGTCCACCGTAAATGTTGACGATCAGCGGAATCTTGCCGCTGGCCGGCGTTTCCGGAGGCAGCAGCAAACGTCCGTAAAGCGTCGTTCCGTCTTCCGCCTTGAACTCCAGGAACTTGGGGACGCGCAGTCCATATTCTGCAACTTCATCGTGCGCCTGCCATACCGGGGCGCATCCTCCGCCCACCGTACAAAGCGACATGCGTCGAGATGCTGTTGGTCCCGAGAACGTCTGTGCGTAGTGCTTCCCGTCGTCAGAAAACTCGCCTGAATAAATCCCTTCATCATGCGTAAGCTGCTGCGATCCGGTTCCATCGAGCTTGACGGAGAAAATATGGTGTTGTCTCGGGTCGCCCTGATTGGAAGAGAAAAAAACCGTGCCTGCGGCTTCGTCCACACCCTCGATGCCCATCACCGCAAAGTCGCCGCGGGTGAGTTGCCGCTCGAGCTTCGCGTCCGCGGCCATCGGGTTCTGCTTGTCGAAAGTGTAGTAGTAGAGATGCATGTTGCCATCGCGCCAGCTCGGCCATGCGAACCCTCTGCTGGAGTTCAGAAAGCGAACCTCGACATGATCGAAGTCCATCCAAGCGCCGGGAGTGGTTTCTGTTAGAACGATGCGCGACTTCCCCGACTTCGCATCGACGAAATACAAATCCATTTTGTCCTGTTCGCGATTGAGAACCTCGGCCCAGATCACTCCATCGCTGACCCAGCCGAAACGGGGAATGTAAGCTTCCGCATCTTTAGTCAGCGAAATCCAGCGCAGCTTTCCGCCTCCGGCTTCGACCACGCCAAGCTTCACCTCAGGATTCGGATCTCCTACCTTGGGATATTTTTCGTTGTCCACGGTGGGGTGCGTCGGATTCCAGTTGGTGATGGGATAGGTTGGCACCTTGGTTTCGTCCATGTGCAGAAAGACGATCTGCTTGCTGTCGGGCGACCAGAAATAGTTGCTGCGCACGGCTAATTCTTCGGCGTAGACCCAATCGATGTCGCCGTTGAATAGATCATCTTTGGTGTCTTTCGTGAGCTGCTTTTCGCCACCGCCAGTAGCCGGCTGCACGTAGAGGTTGTGCTTGCGCACGTAGGAAACGTGGCTGCCATCAGGAGAGAACTTCGGATCGATATCGGGGTCAGTCGCCGACGTGAATTGCACCGCCGTATTTGTCGCGAGATCAAAAAGCCAGAGCTGTCCTTGGGAATCGAAAATCAAGTGCTTTGAATCTGGCGCCCACAGGTAGGCTGCCACGTGATACCGCGTCAGGCGCTCTCGTTCTCGTTCGTCCTTTACCTTGGTGGCGTCGGGCGCCAGCGATGCCAGCTTGGCCGCGCTAACCAGGATCTTCTTCTCGCCCGTGGCCGCGTCCACATACCAGAGTTCTCCATGTTCTCCGGCGTCGTCGCGCTGCACAAACGAAAGCTTCGTGCCGTCGGGACTCCATTCGACGTTTTCTGGACCGCGCCCGGTCAGGCCACCCGGCGCGTACATCGCTTCAATAGTGAGGGGCTTCTTCGGCGAAGACGATTGTGCCCAAAGTGGCGCCAGCAGGCTAAGCACGCCGGCCAGAGCAAAAACTGATGCGGAAACTACAATTCGTTTTTTCACGGTGAAAACCCCAGGAATCAAGAAACTCAAAGATAAAGACGCACAGCGAAATGAAAAGTTTACACCCGCCGAGCCTTGCTCGCGTTTATTCGGCGATCTGCCCGAAGGGAGCGCATTTCCGCGTGGTAGAATTAAGGCTGAGCCGCCCCGGAATGCTTCCAGAAATAGAAAACCTATTGCGCTTGCAAGATGCGGACAAAGAAATCCGCCGCCTGCAAGACGAAGTCGCAGAACTCCCCAAACGCGTCGCGGCCATCGAGCGAAAACTGGCTGGCACCAAGGCCGGACTGGAAGCGGCCCAAGCAGCCGTCAAGGCCGACGAGGCCACCCGCCGCAAGTACGACACTTCCATCAGCGATCTGCGCGGCAAGATTTCCAAATACCGCGACCAGTCTCTCGACGTAAAAACCAACGAACAATACAAGGCGTTGTTGCACGAGATTCAGTTTGCCGAAAAAGAAATCGCCGCCACCGAAGACAAGATTCTCGAGTTGATGCTGAATGCGGATGCGCGCGACAAGGAAGTAAAAGCCGCCCAGACCAAACTGAAGGCGGAAACCGCCGAGATCGAAAAAGAGAAAATCGAAGCCCGCGACCGCACGGCCGAGGACGAGAAGCAGCTAACCGATTGGCGCGCCAAGCGCGATCAGATGCGGGCCGGCGTGAATGAGGATCTTCTGCGCCACTACGAGCGCGTGTCGAAGTTCCGCGGCAGTGGCATCTCCGAGGTGCGCGACCAAAAATGTATGGCTTGCCAGGTCATGCTGCGGCCGCAAACTTACAACGAGGTGCGCACCGGTCAGCAAACCTTGGTCTGCGATTCCTGCCAGCGCGTTCTGTACTTTAATCCTGCGAACGAAATGCAGGCGCTCGAGCCTGAACACAAACGCTCACGCCGCCATCATCCCAAAATCGATGCGCCCCAAGCCTGGTACTACCGCCAGGAATATGGCGACTCCGGTGAAGTTTTTCTGTGCTTCGCGAATGCCGCGGGCCAGGCCAGCCGCCGAATCTTCGACATGGGCACAGGGCGTCTGATTGGCGACATCCTCATTCGCGAAGGCGATTTCCGTCATGCCTTCCCTGAAGACATTACCGGCGCCATCCGCCTGAACGGTAACTGGAGCGAAAAGGAAATGGAAACCTGGGGCATCGAGATGCCCATGACGGCCCTCGATTCTCTTCACGTCGACCTGGAAGCCGCTCAGTACGAAATGAAATCCCGTACCTCTGCCAAGCCTGAAAAACCCGCAGGCGTTCCCACCGAACAAGCCGCCAGCTAGCGCGTGCGTTTAAGATTGCTGCATGTCTAAGACGTCCCATAGTGTAGGCGGACTTACCGTCACCATCTCAGCTCGCGGCGCGTCGCGCCTGAAAGATGGCCATGTCTGGGTTTACCGCTCCGACCTCGTCTCGGCCGACGGAGTTTCGCCCGGCGCACTGGTCAGCGTAGTGGATCAACGCGGCCAAGCCTTTGGGACCGCACTCTATTCGAGTTCGTCGCAAATCGCTATCCGGCTGATCTCGCACGAGCCGGTCGCCGATCTCTCGGCGCTGCTCCGCCAGCGCCTTGCCGATGCCATCGCTTATCGAGAGCGGATCATTCGCGACACCAACGCCTATCGCCTGGTTTTCAGCGAAGCCGACTTTCTTCCCGGACTGATCGTCGACCGCTATAACGACATTCTTTCCCTGCAGATACTTACCCAGGCGATGGATGCCGAAACCGCGCGCGAAGTTATCACCTCAGAACTGACTGACCGGCTTCATCCGGCGTCCATGATCGAGCGCGCGGACCCGCGCGTGCGCCAACTCGAAGATCTGCCACCTCGACCTTCCGGGCTGATCCAAGGCGATAAAACCTCGACGATTTTTACCATGAACGGCGTCCAGTTCCACTTCGATGCGCTCGCGGGGCAGAAGACCGGGGCGTTCCTCGACCAGCGCGAGAATTACGCCGCCGCTGCCCAGTACGCACACGGCGAAGCCCTCGATGTCTTCTGCTACCAGGGAGGTTTTGCCCTTCATCTCGCCCAACGCTGCTCGCGGGTCACGGGAGTCGACAGCTCTCGTCCGGCACTTGAAGTGGCCGACCAGAATGCCGCGCTGAACGGCCATAATATCGAATGGATTGAAGCCAACGCCTTCGATCTGCTCAAGGATTATTCTTCCTCCGGCAGTCGCTATGACACCATCGTCCTCGACCCGCCGGCCTTCGCCAAGACCAAGCGCGACCTCGATGCCGCCTTGCGCGGCTATAAAGAACTCAACCTGCGCGCCCTGAAGATGCTTCGCCCCGGCGGAGTCCTAGTCACCTGTTCCTGCTCTTATCACGTCAGCCAGGCCGATTTTATCGGGGTACTCGCCGACGCAGCCCGTGATGCCCACCGCACGTTGCGGCTAGCCGAGGTTCGCGGACAGGCCAAAGACCATCCAATCCTGCTAAACGTGCCAGAAACTGCTTACCTGAAGTGCATCATCGCCATCGTAAGCGAATGAAAATAAAGCGAATACTTACATTGACAATGACACGCTCATATTTTATGCTTCTTTTGTGCTGAATAGACATCCAAGTTATAGAACCGGCACCGCCGAATTTCTAAGAACCAGCACAAAAGAAGGAGATCACCATGACCGTACTTACCCGTTTTGAGCCTTTCCGTGAGTTTTCCACCCTGCAGGACCGCATCAACCGCGTGTTCCGCGAGTCCTATGCCCCAGCTGGCCAGGATGAATCTTTGACCACTTCGAGCTTCGCCCCCGCCGTCGACGTTTACGAAGACGAGCACAGTGTGACGTTGAAGATCGAAGTCCCGGGCATCGACGAGAAAGACATCGACGTGCGCATCGAGAACAACACCCTCACCGTGCACGGCGAGCGCAAGATCGAAAAAGAAGAGAAAGAAGAGAATTACCGTCGAGTAGAGCGCCAGTACGGCAGTTTCACCCGCACCTTCACTCTGCCCACCACCGTGGATTCCGAGAAGGTCTCGGCCAACTACGACAAGGGCGTGCTGAAGATCACGCTGCCGAAGAAGGCCGAAGCCAAGCCGAAGCAGATCAAGGTCGATGTGGGCGGCGCCAGAGTGGAAGCCGAGAAGACCATTGAAGCCAAGCAGCCTGGCAAAGCCGCGTAACGCTTTGATTGGCTCGTGTGGGGACGGGCACTCTTGCCCGTCCAGGTCGAGCGAAGCTCAACTTGCTTTTGGCGGGAAGCGGCAGGATCGCCGCTTCCCGTTTTGTTTCACTGAGAGCTTGGCTCGGCGAAGGCGTTGGTTCACAATGCTTGTAGGACACAGAATCCGTGAAAGAAACGCTGGAAGCAATCAATCAGATGCAGGCCGATGGCATCATTGGAAAGTACGCCATTGGCGGTGCGGTCGGCGCGACTTTTTATCTTGAACCCGCGTCCACTCTCGACGTGGACATATTTGTTACGCTTCCGACCGTCCCTGGGGGATTATTACTCAGCCTGAGCCCGATCTACGAGTATCTGAAGACCAAGGGCGGGAGGCTGGAGGACGAGCACATAGTGATTGGAGGCTGGCCCCTTCAATTTCTTCCGGCGAACAATGATTTGGAGCGCGAGGCTCTGGCTGAAGCGGTTCCGGCGAACGTAGAGGACGTCGAGACGTGGGTCATGACAGCCGAACACTTGGCTGCCATTGCACTCCGCACCGGAAGACCCAAGGACCACAACCGCATCTTGCAGTTCATCGAGCAGCGCGCGATGGACCCGAAAAAGTTGCAACTGATCGTCGCCCGTCACAATCTGAACTCAAAGTGGGAGCAGTTCGAACGGAAATTCCTGGAAGGAAAACATGGCTAAGTCGAAAATGCGCGAACGGCTAGCTTCGCTCAGTTTTTCCGAGAAGGTGAAGATCTTAGAAAAACTGCGTGATCGCAGCCGGACAATCGAAGCAAGCGGACTTAGGCCGAAGGCCACGCTCGGCGCCCCGAAGAAGGGCAACTGAGGGACTTAGCGGAATACTGATCGATCAGATTGACCTCACCTGAAACACAACAGGACAAATGGTAAGCCATCATCTGAGGAATTAAGACAATGCCAATCCGTTGGGACAAATTCACTGTAAAAGTGCAGGAAGCCGTCCAGCGCGCGAACGATCTCGCCTCCGAGCACGGAAATCCCGAGCTTCTGCCCGTTCATCTGCTCGCCGCCCTGCTCGAAGACAAAGAAGGCATCGTGCCGCCGGTGCTCGAAAAAATCGGCATCGGTCCGCAAGCGGTGCTTAGCGACATCTATCGCGAAATCGAGAAGCTTCCCAAGGTTTCCGGACAGGCGACGCAAGCCACGCTCTCGAACGCCGCCAACAAACTGCTCGAGCAAGCCTTCAAAGAAGCGTCCAACTTTAAGGATGAATACGTTTCCACCGAGCACCTGCTTCTCGCCATCACGCACCTCAAGGGCGATGCAGCCCAGCAGATTCTCGCCCGTCACGGCGCCACTAACGATGCCATTTTGAAAGCCCTGATTGCCGTCCGCGGCTCGCAGAAAGTCACCGACCAAAATCCCGAAGCAAAGTACCAGGCCCTCGAACGCTACGCTCGCGACCTCACCGAGCAAGCGCGCCGCGGCAAACTCGATCCCGTCATCGGACGCGACGAAGAAATTCGCCGTGTCGTCCAAGTTCTCTCCCGGCGCACAAAAAATAATCCTGTGCTCATCGGCGAACCTGGCGTGGGCAAAACCGCCATCGTCGAAGGCCTCGCGCAGCGAATCATCTCCGGCGATGTGCCCGAAGTACTCAAGAATAAGCGCGTGGTCGCGCTCGATCTCGGCGCCATGCTGGCCGGAGCAAAATATCGCGGCGAATTTGAAGACCGCCTCAAGGCCGTCCTAAAAGAAATTGAAGACTCGCAGGGCCAGATCGTTCTCTTCATCGACGAACTTCATACGCTGGTCGGCGCCGGAGCCGGCGAAGGCGCAATCGATGCCTCCAACATGCTCAAGCCCGCGCTCGCTCGCGGAGAGTTGCGTGCCATCGGTGCAACCACGCTCAACGAGTACCGAAAGTACATCGAGAGAGACGCAGCCCTCGAGCGCCGATTCCAGATTGTTTTCGTCGGCGAGCCCAATGTCGAAGACACCATCGCCATTCTGCGCGGCCTGAAAGAAAAATACGAAGTACATCACGGCGTTCGCATCAAGGATTCCGCGATCGTCGCCGCCGCCACGCTCTCGCATCGCTACATCTCCGACCGCTTTTTGCCAGACAAGGCCATCGACTTAATCGATGAAGCCGCAGCCTCAATTCGCATCCAGATCGATTCGCTTCCTACTGATATCGATCAGCTAGAGCGGCGTGCCACGCAACTCGAAATCGAAAAGCAGGCGCTGAAGAAAGAAGACGATGCGAATTCCCGCGAGCGTCTGTCCATCATAGAGAAGGAACTCGCCGGGATCCGTGAGAAATCGACCGCGCTCAAGGCCAATTGGAAAAAAGAAAAAGATCTGATCGCCCGCTCGCGCGAGCTGAAAGAAAAACTCGAGAAGCTGAAAATTGAGGAGCAGGCCGAAGAGCGCAAAGGAAATCTGCAGCGTGTTGCAGAAATACGCTACGGATTGTTGCGCCAAGCCGAGGAAGAGTTAGCCCAACTGAGTGCAAAAATCGACGGCAAAGCTGCCGGTGCTCCGCGCATGCTCAGAGAAGAAGTGGACGAAGAAGACATCGCCCGTATCGTTTCCAAATGGACCGGCATTCCCGTCTCGAAGATGCTCGAAGGCGAAGTGAAGAAGCTGGTCACCATGGAAGATCGCCTGCGCCAGCGAGTCGTCGGACAGGATCAGGCTCTCGAGCGCGTGGCCAACGCCATTCGCCGCTCTCGCGCAGGACTCAGCGATCCCAAGCGCCCCATCGGCTCATTTATTTTTCTCGGCCCAACCGGCGTTGGCAAAACTGAGCTCGCCCGCGCCCTCGCAGAGTTTCTCTTCGACGACGAGCGCGCCCTGCTGCGCATCGACATGTCCGAATACATGGAGAAGCATTCAGTCGCGCGCTTGATCGGCGCGCCTCCCGGCTACGTCGGTTACGAAGAGGGAGGCCAGCTCACGGAACAAGTCCGCCGCCGTCCTTACGCGGTCGTGCTGTTCGACGAGATCGAGAAAGCGCATCCCGACGTCTTCAACGTTCTGCTGCAGGTGATGGACGACGGCCGCCTCACCGACGGCAAAGGCCGCGTCGTCGACTTCAAGAACACCATTCTCATCATGACCTCGAACATCGGGTCGAGTTATCTGCAACCCGATCACGTGCAAACTCCCGAAGAGTTTGAGAAGGCCAGCGAACAGGTGGTGAACGCGCTGCACGGCCACTTCCGGCCCGAGTTTCTGAACCGTGTCGACGACATCATCGTTTTCAAGCCGCTCGGCAAGGAGCAGTTGGTCAAGATCATCGAGTTGCGGCTAGAAGACCTGCGCCGCCTGCTCGCCGATCGCAAAATCTCAATCGAACTCACCGACGGCGCGAAAGAATTATTATTCACCGAAGGCTACGACCCGAACTTCGGAGCGCGCCCGCTGAAGCGCGCCATTCAAAAGCTCATTCAGGATCCACTCGCGTTAAAGATTTTGGATGGAGCGATTCTGCACGGCGATCACATCATCGTCGATGCCGACAAGAAAGCCGGCAAGATGAAATTCGAAGTCAGCAAGCGCGTCGGAGAAAAAGAGCCGGCGAAAGCAAAACGGTAAAAGCAGTTGGATTGTCGTGCGAGCGGTCGAATGTTGTATAGCCATTAGAACTGTCGTCCCGAGCGCAGCGAGGGATCCTGGTGTTTGCCGGTAGCGGCGACACTGCCGAGGCAAGCAAAAACCAAGATCCCTCGTTGGCGCTCGGGATGACAGTGCGCTTTACTTTTTGTGGCACACTAGTTCCATGCCCAGTCTCACTCTCGGCGACTTCGAACTCAGCATCTTCTCCGACGGCACCTACCCGCTCGACGGCGGAGCATTCTTCGGCGTTGTTCCAAAGATCATGTGGTCGCGCAAAGTTGCCTCCGACGAAAGAAATTACGTTCAGGCCGGTCTCAACTCGCTGCTCATTCGCACGGAGCATCCGCGCACCGGCAAACAAAACGTGCTGGTTGAAACCGGCATGGGCAACAAGCTTTCCGATCGCATGGTCAAGTTCTACGGCCAGCCCGCACAATTGCTCGCCAATCTAGCCGCTGGCGGAGTCGCTCCCGAAGACATCGACATCGTCATCAACACTCACCTGCATTTCGACCACTGCGGCTGGAACACGATTCGCAATAACAAAGACGGCAAGATCGTCCCAACATTTCCGCGCGCGAAATATTACGCGCCGGAAGGCGAGTGGCAATACGCGCGCCGTCCCAGCGAACGCGACGCCATCAGCTACATCCCCGACAACTACGACCCGCTGGTCCAGAGCGGTCAGATGACGCTGCTCAAGGGTGGCGAAGAAATCATCCCCGGCATCTCCGTGAAAACTTTTTCCGGCCACACCGCGCACATGCAAGCCGTGATCGTCGAAAGCGGCGGCCGCACCGTCTGCTACACCTCCGACCTGATCCCCACGACGGCGCACATCGACATCACGTGGGGCATGGCTTTCGACCTCTACCCGCTGCAGACCATCGAGAGCAAGAAGCAGTACTACGCGAAAGCGATCCCGGAAAAGTGGGTGACCGTGTTCACGCATGATGCGAACACACCTTGGGCGTATGTGGAAAAGGATGAAATAGGAAAGATGGTAACGCGAGGAATTTAGACCGCCTGTCGGGCGAGCACGCCCGCGCCGCACAATCGTGCTTCGAAGAATTCTTCCACTCGCCCCAAAATGTCGACCGCGCTCTTCGATTCATAGATCGCCTTGCGCAGCGCCGCTCCGCCCGGCACACCGTGCGTGAACCACGAGGCGAACTGCTTCATCTTCCCGACCGCGTCCGGAAGTTCTTCTTCGATGAGCATCGAGAAGTAGGTGCGGATCATCTGGTAGCGATCGGCCTCGGTGGGTTCGTCGTAGAGCTTCTGTTCCGTACAGTACTGCTCAATCTGCCGGAAGATCCACGGGTTCGATGGCGCCATGCGCCCGATCATTACCGCATCGCAACCAGTCTGCGTGACCATGGCGCAGGCGTCCTCGGGCGTGCGGATATCGCCGTTGCCGATCACCGGAATCTTCACCGCATCCTTGATCGCGGCAATCCACTCCCAACGCGCCTGGCCGCTATAACCCTGTTCGCGAGTGCGCGCGTGTAGCGCGACCGCCGCCAGCCCGCACGACTCTGCCATGCGAGCAAGTTCCACGCAGACGATTTCGTCGTCACTCCATCCGGCGCGAAACTTCACCGTGAACGGGATCGTCACCGCAGCCCGCACCGCCTCGAAAATGCGGCCGATCGCCGGCAGATCGCGCAGCAGGCCGGAGCCTCCGTTGCACTTCACAACTTTCTTTGCCGGGCATCCCAGATTCAAATCGACCAGATCGAAGCCGAGTCCTTCAACCATGCGCGCCGCTTCAGCCATCACCTGCGGGTCACTGCCAAAAAGTTGCGCTGAGATCGGATGCTCGTCCTCGTAGAAGTGCAGATAACGCTTGGCCTTCTGATCTTTCTTACGCAACACGCCGTCGGCCGACGTGAACTCGGTCATGATCAGCCCGCACCCACCGAGGTTGCGAATGAACCGCCGGAACACCGTATCGGTAACACCAGCCATCGGCGCAAGCACAGTCGCCGGCGCGATAGTCACGCCACCGATGGACAAGTTCACGGGCACTGGCACCAGTGGCGCTGATCGCCGTGCAACCGTTTCCGCCGCACCCGAGTTGTCCCAAGACTTACGCACAGTTCTATTCTACTTGGCCCGTCCAAACAAAAGCCCCCGCCGCAAAGCGAGGGCTGTTTTTCGGTATATCCGTGACAATCCGCGTGAATCCGTGGCAAAGGGTTATTTCTTTGCCGTNNGCATTGCCGCACGCGCAATGCACACGCACGTCGTTATAAGCGGGATGGATGGCAGGTTTCATATGGGTTACACCTTGGCTTTCAAGCATCAATACGAGTCTTAGATTCTACCGGAATGCCCCCGGATTCAGCAATCCCAGCCCTCAGCTGTCAGCTGTCGGTTCTCAGCCCGGTGCCATTCTCTCAACTGCAGCTCCGAGCCATCAAGCATGGGACACTCAAGGAGTTGAGACCTGAAGCTGACAGCTGATAGCTGACAGCTCAGAATCTAAACAAATACGACACCTTCACAAAAAACTGCCGGCTGTCGTTGATGTACCCCTTCGCCGTGTAGAGTCCCGCCAGAGGATCTTGCGACAAGCTGCGATCCAGGTTCTGCAAGTCGCTGTTATATCCCACATAAATCGCCGTGCCCGGATGCACCAGATAGGTCAGCAGAAAATCGGCGTTGAACTGCTTCTCTGTGGGCAAGTACGTATACGGATAGAACGTAGTGCCAGGCGTGTTCGCCAAAACCGAGTTGTATTGCATAATCACGCGCAGTGAAAGCTGCGGAGTAAACTGCCAGTTCCACTTGCTGCGCACAATGTGATTGTTGAAAATGCCTTTTCCAAGTGAACTGCCTGGGGGAAGTTGGGAGAGCGCAAAAAGATATTCGTTCTCTGTCGCCCGCAAGCGCTCAAACAGGTAAGTATTTTCAATCTTCAACGGCTTTGCGGGATGAAACGTCAGCGACGCCGACGCGGTATTCAATCGCGATAGAAGAGACTGCGGCGCTGCGGTTGGCGCAGGCACAAAGTTCGCTCCATCTCCCCACGCATACTCCGCATCCATCAATACCTTCGGAAAGTAGCCAGTCTCAAAGCGAGATTCGCTGAGGTGCTCGTGGTAGTCCTGATTCTGCGTTATTCCCGGCAGGCCGATGAAAGCGAAATCCTGCGGCCTTAACCGCTCCCGCAACTCTTGGTAGGGCTCCAGCCAAATGAAGGTCTGCCCCCGGCCTTCGATTCTCAGATATGGGTCGTAATACGTGTCCAGCCGGTTGCCTTCGTGATCGAAGACGTAGCGCTGCCGCATCGATGGCCCCCAGTCTAAGATCCAGCCTTTCTTGGGACGGAAGCGGTAGTAGATCGTATTGTTGAGCCAGCGGATATCCACGCGATTCACGAACCCCGGCACAGTCACGAACCCCGGACTGATGTCGGAGTAAGTGCCGATGTAATTGAAGTGCAGGCCGCTGCGCCGGACTTCCACCTTGTCCGCCGGGCCCGCATAATGGCTTCCGTTTCCGACATTGCCTGAGCTGAAGGGATAAAGCCCGTATTCGCAGGTGTTTTCCAGATTGCCGATGTTCAGCCCCTGCAGGTTGCTCGAACCCACCACCGCCTGCGCATCCAATGTCCAACTGGCATTGAAGCGCAGCCGGGTGTCGATTCCGCCCACGCGATTCGACTCACCCGTAGCTGGACATTCCCAATCGGTAAAAATCAGGCCCACGCTCGATTGCTTGAAAATATCGCGGTTCAACCGCGCAATCGTGAAGTACGACCGAATGCCGGATAGATTATCCGAGCATTCGGGAGGAATAGTGGTCGTTTCAGCCGCTGGGCAAAAGCTTGGCACCGCTAGTCCTGGCCCGCGGTCATCGGTCGACATCAAGCCCACTGAATACGGACCTTGCTTCCCCGTCAACCGGATTCCTGCCGATGGGTCCTGAATATTGCGCGTGAAAAACAAATCGAGGGGCGTGCGGAAGTAGTCCGCGTTTTCCAAAAAGAAAGGCCGCTTCTCGGGAAAATACACTTCGAAGCGCTGGTTCACCGTGATCTGCGGATCTTCCGATTCCACCTGGCTGAAGTCCGGACTCGCGGTCAGATCCAGAACGAAGTGATCGTGGATCACAAACTTGGCGTCCATTCCGAACTGGCCTTGAGCGTCCGCGTTTTGAAAATATGGATTGTAGGGGTCGCGCGTGTCGAGTGCACGAAAGCCCCGCATAATTCCATAAGGAATCAGTTCGATGTCGCGCCCCGGCGAAATTCCTTCCAATCCATAAAGCGTCGCTGCCTGTCCCAACCTGCCCGCCACTTTGTACGAAACCTGCGGCCAGAATGCGTCCTCGTTTTTGCGAACGATTCCGCGATACAAAAGAATTCCCCACTCCTGCTCTTTTGTCGCCGGGAAGCGCAGGCTCTTGAATGGAATCGCCATCCACACCACGTAGCCGCGGCTGGTCACTTTGCCCTGCGAATCCCAAACCGCGTCCCAAGACTTATCCCAGTTGCCGCCCGTTTCCTGGTGTGCGGTCTCGGTATAAATCGCGTCCCACTGAATGCCCAGCGGAGTCGTCTGAAACTCATACGCGCGACGCCGGTCGTGAAAGGTATCGAACATGACGGCGACTTCGTCATCATCATCTATGTCCTCACGCCGCGACATTCGCGCCCGCACCTTCGTCGGATCATCGAAGCATACAAATACTACGTATAGATTCTTCTGGTCGTAGCCGAGGTAAGCGGCTGTCTCCTCCGAGACCATCTCTCCATCATGAGGATTGCGTTGCACAAAGCCCGTCACTTTCGCCATCTGCTGCGCGATCTCGCTTCCGGGCTTCATCTCCAGGAAATCCTCCAGGGCCGGAGCGTGCGGCAGCCTCGGAATGGTCAGAGCCGGTGGCGCAATCGCAGGTTTCGGCGCGGGCTTCGCCTCAGGATTCTTTATTGCCGGTTCCGGCAACTGGGCTGATGGCGAGGGATACTGCGTTGACGGTGGTTTCTGTTCCTGCTGCGCGGAGTTCGAGTCCGGCGGAGGAGGATTCTGCGGCGTAGTCTGCGAATTCTGTCCCGACACATCTTGCGCCGAAGCTGGCTCCTGCGCTACAGCCGCGGTCTGCGGCGGGGAAGCGCTACACTCCAGGCTTCCGGCAAGCACCATTCCTGCTGCAACCAGAAACCCGGCAAGCCCTCGGACTGCGAAACAGCTAAGACGCAAACGCAACGCTCCCTTTTAGATTCCCGCCATGTTTCAGAGGAATCCAGCAAGATACACCATGCGGAGGCCATAGGACACAGGGAAGCGTTGTCTTTAAGGTTTACCGAACACGGTTGGAGAAAATCTTCGGCAGGTTTGGGAGTCGAGAAAAAATGCTCCGCTCGCGCGTGGCTGGTTGGAATTGCATGGCCAAGCACAAATCTCACGAGCCTAGAACAAGGAACTCTGCCGACGGCTTGGCGTGATTTTGAAATAGTCGTAGGCCAACTGCGTCGCCACGCGGCCGCGCGGAGTGCGGTTTAAGAATCCTATCTGCATCAGGAACGGCTCGTAGATTTCTTCGATCGCGTCTGGTTCTTCGGCCAGCACTGCTGCTAGCGTATTCACGCCTACGGGTCCGCCTTGATATTTCTCGATGATTGTCAGCAGCAACCGGCGGTCTACCTCATCGAATCCATATTTATCTACTTCCAGCATTTGCAACGAGGCCTGCGCCGTCGGCAAATCGATCTTGCCTGCGCCGCGCACTTGCGCATAGTCTCGCACCCGCCGCAGCAACCGGTTCGCAATTCGCGGAGTTCCGCGAGAACGGCTTGCAATCTCGATTGCGCCTGCGTCGTCGACCGCGACTCCCAAAATTTCCGCCGAGCGCTCCACGATCACGCGCAAATCTTCCGTCGTATAAAACTCCAGCCGCAACACAATTCCGAACCGCGAACGCAGTGGCGCTGAAATCAATCCGGCTCGCGTCGTGGCGCCGACAAAAGTAAACGGCTTCACTTCCAGCGTGTGCGTGCGCGCTGAAGGTCCTTGTCCAATAATGATGTCGAGCTTGTAATCTTCGAGCGCCGAATACAGCAACTCTTCCAGCACGGGCTGCAGACGGTGAATCTCATCGATGAACAGGACTTGCTTCTCCTGCATGTTGGTGACGATCGCAGTGAGGTCGCCCTTAATCTGCAACAGCGGCGCGGCGGTCGGCTGGAAGTGCACTCCAAGTTCGTTGGCGATGATGTTAGCCAGCGTAGTCTTGCCCAGTCCTGGAGGCCCATACAGCAACACGTGATCCATGGCCTCGCCGCGCGAGCGGGCGGCCTCAATCGCCACCGCGAGGTTTTCTTTGACCTTGGCCTGACCGATGAACTCGTTGAGCTTCTGCGGGCGCAGCTTGAGTTCAAACGAAGAATCGTCCTCGACCGGCGCCGCCGACACCAATCGGTCGGGGCTGTAATTCAGATTGGGATTGTTCTTCGCGGTGGCCACTGCTCGGATGGTAGAACGAAATACGGAACGGCGCAATTGCGGTTGATATGTGACACATTTTGTGGCACAATGAGTTTATGCCCTCTATGAACATTCGGCAACTTAGGGACACCCGCCGCCTAGAAAGCTGGTTGCGTGCTGGGAAGACGGTTGAGCTACGCAAGCGGGATCGAGTGATTGGCCGTATCGTTCCCGAGAACGCAGTAGAGTCTCACGGGGATTGGCCGGACTTTGGCGCGATTGCGAAGGAGATTTTTGGCGACCGTAAGCTGTCCGGCTCCGATCTGGTAATCAGGGAGCGTGGACGTTATTGAGCATATATCTCGACACCAGCTTTCTGGTTTCGTTGTACTTAAGCGACGATCACTCGCGGGAGGCACGCTCGCGAATCGCTTCTGCCCCTGCCTTGTGGTTTACGCCCCTTCACAGTGCCGAGTGGGAACACGTATTGGGCCAGCACCTTTTCCGAGGTGAGTTATCGTTGTCGGAAGCGCAACGGGTGAGCGCCAAGCTGGAAGAACACCGCTCTGCCGGACGTTGGCTGTCCGTGCCAATTCCGGAGGACGCTCTTGAAGTATGTAGTAGGCTCGCTCGCGAATATGGGCCGAAGCTCTGGATGAGAACACTCGATACGCTGCATGTCGCCTGCGCGCTGGAGCTCAAAGCTGAACGATTCTGGACGTTTGACGAGCGGCAGGCGAAGCTGGCGAAGGCGCAGGGGATGAAAACCGCGTGAGGCTTTCAGGTTGCATGGTCAAACTCAAAGAGCCGGAAGATACTTATATATACTTTTATCTATAATGCTACAATGGGGCACTATGGCGCTTAGTATCAAAAGCATAGAGACGGAGCAACTGGCCCGAGAGATCGCGGCAAGAACGGGCGAGAGCCTAACAGGTGCCATCCAGAAAGCATTGGAGGAGCGCCTCGAGCGCCTGAATAGCAATCGCAGGAGCCAAGCACTTGCGGCGCAAATTGATGACATTCTCAAGCGCGTCGATGAAATGCCCGACCTTGATGCCCGCACTCCGGACGAGATTATCGGCTATGACGAAAATGGCCTTCCATCGTGAGGCAAATCAGCATGTGGCGAACTCGCGATGGTCATTGACACCTCGGCATTGGCGGCAATCTTTTTTCACGAGCCGGAGCGCGACGCCTTCCGTAGCGCCATTCTTGCTGCGAGCAGCCGTCTCATCTCGGCCGCGACCGCTCTCGAAGCTGGCATGGTGATCGAGGGCCGCAAGGGCGGCGGAGCAGGACGGGAGTTCGATCTCTTTGTCGTCCGTACCCAGATAAAAATTGTTCCAATTGACGCCGACCTCGCGGACCTGGCCCGCTCTGCGTGGCGCAAGTATGGAAAAGGACGCCACCCGGCAGCGCTGAATTTCGGCGATTGCTTTTCCTACGCCCTGTCCAAAGCGACAGGCGAACCGCTGCTGGCCAAGGGCGCAGACTTCGCCCGGACAGATGTTGAGGTTTGCAGCATTTCATAAGAGTACCGGACAGTTCACATTCGCCCTGCCACTGATCTTCGAGCCCGGCGGCGCTGACACCTAGCGTGCACACCCGCACAAGACTGCGAATCGAAGAGACGGAAACAGCACGAACAAAGCACACAGGAATGCTACCGGCGAAGAGGCATACAAGATAAATGAAACACGCCCCTCGTCAACAACCACGCTCTCGAATTGTGGATCGTCCTTAAAGATGATATTCGCCTCCGACGTAGGAAGATGCGCCTTGACCAAGGCCTTTAGGCGTTCTCGAAAAACAGAGAGATTCCTCTCGCACTTGCTCGTAACCACAAGATGACATAGAACGATTAAGAACATGAGCAGAGTCGCCACTCTTGGATGGGCACTCGAGCCCTGGGAGAAGCCCAGCGCGGCGATGGCGCCGATACTTAGACTAGTGGCAGTCCATTGGCGGGATTTCAGGTCCGAAAAATTCTTGGCCGCGTCGTTAAACAAAAGAGCCACCCAGTCGGTCTTTCCTTCCTGATCTTGGCCCATGACTTATCCTCCGCTTCATAACAGTCGATTTCGCAAGCGCGTCCGATCAAAAGCTGCCGGGAATCTCCAAACCCGGACTACCTCTACTCTTCCTCTTCCTTCACGTCACCGCGCGCCGCCTTGGCCTTCTCAATAATCTTTTCTTGTTGCGCTGCCGGCACGGTGTCGTAGTGGTGCATCTCCATGTTGAAGCTGCCGCGGCCTTGCGTCATTGACGTCAAATCAACGCCGTAGGTCAGCATTTCGGCCATGGGGACTTCGGCTTTTACCACGGTGTTGCCGCCTTTGTTGTCCATGCCCTGGATGCGGCCGCGGCGGCTGTTCAAATCTCCCATGATCGAGCCGGCGAAGTCGTCCGGTATGGTGATCTCGACCGACATTACCGGCTCTAGAATCGTGGGCTTGGCCTGCTCCATCGCCTTTCGAAATGCGATGCGGCCCGCCATCTGGAATGACATGTCGTTCGAATCCACATCGTGATACGAGCCGTCGTAGAGAATCACGCGGAAATCCACCACCGGAAATCCCGCCAGATATCCGCGCGCCGCTGCGTCCTTGATTCCTTTTTCGATGGCGGGAATGTAGTTCTTGGGAATCGCGCCGCCGAAAATATCGTTGACGAATTCAAACCGACCGCCGCGCGGCATGGGCTCCATCTTGATCTTGCAATCGCCGTACTGTCCGTGCCCGCCAGTCTGTTTTTTGTGCCGGCCTTGCACGTCGGCCTTGCCGCGAATCGTCTCGCGATACGGAACTTTTGGCGCCTTCAAAACCACTTCCGTGTGATAGCGCTTCTTCAGCTTAGAAACCGTCACTTCAATATGCTGCTGCCCGGTCCCGGCGATCAGAAATTCCTGCGTCTGCGCATCCCGGAAGAATCGCAGCATGGCATCTTCTTCAATCAGTTTATGGACTCCCGGGCCCAGTTTGTCTTCATCGGCGCGGCTCTTTGGCTCGATGGCAAACGTGATTGCCGGCTCCGGCAGCTTCACCCGCGGATAAAGGATCGGCGCGGACTTGTCTCCCAGGGTGTCGCCGGTGAGTGTGTCTTTCAACTTCGCCACTGCGCCGATATCTCCAGCGTGCAACTCGTTCACTGGCACCGCTGTCTTTCCTTGCATGATGGAAATGTGCGACAGCTTCTCCGTCGATCCGCGCGAAAAATTCAGTACTGTCGACTCGTTCTTTAGCACGCCGGAGAAAACTTTGAAGTAGGACATTCTCCCGGAGAACGCATCGGAGATGGTCTTGAATATATACAGCGACACCGGCTCCGCATCGGTCTCATGGCGTTTGGGCGCGTCTCCATTACCGGAAGCCGCCGGTTCGCCCTGCACCCACTCATGCTCGGACGGCGCCGGAGTGTAGTCCACAATGAAATCCATCACGCGGTCTGCGCCGATGTTGCCCAACCCAGAAGCGAAAACGACGGGGAAGAGTTTGTCCTCGCGAATCGCATTGTGCAACGCCGGAATTAGATCTTCTTCGGCGAGCGTTCCCGCTTCGAAGAATTTCTCCATCAATTTGTCGTCGCCCTCGGCAACCAGTTCGACGAGTTGCTCGTGCGACTCCTGCACCTGGGCCCGCATGTTCGCCGGGATCTCCGTCTCTTTGCCTTTTCCATTTCCGCCCAGTTCATACGTGTAGGCCTTCATGCGTACGAGATCGACGATGCCGCTCAGATTCTTCTCACTGCCGATGGGCAGTGCGATGGGAATCACATTCCTGCCAAACGCGTTGATCAGCGACTCCAGCACGCGCTCGGCATTTGCCCGGTCGCGGTCCATGCGGTTCACCACAATGAGCCGCGGAGTCTTGTATTCCTCGCAATCGTTCCACACCCGCTGCGTCACCACTTCCACTCCGGCTACGCCGTCTACCACCACGATCGCCGCGTCCACCACCGGCAGCACCATCTTGGCCTCGTGCACAAACATGTTGAACCCGGGCGTATCGATCACATTGATCTTCGTTTTGCCCCACTCAACGTAGGCCGCGGAGGCGGCAATCGACATCTTGCGCGCGATTTCTTCTTCGTCATAATCCGTGGTCGACGATCCGTCGTCCACGCGCCCTAGCCGCGGCGTTGCGCCAGCGGTGAACAGCATCGCCGATAGCAGCGAGGTCTTGCCCGCGTGGCCATGCCCCACAATCGCAACGTTACGAATGTTTTCTCCGGAATAGACTTTCAAAGTAGGCTCCTTCGCAGGCGTGGAAAGAGAGAAGGCCCAGAATCAGAATGAAGAACAAGTGCAGTGTACAGGCCAGCCCAGCATACCTGCCAAAACCCTAGGATGCTACCACGCGGGAAGCAGCCGCCTCAACCCAGCGGGTGTCGAGGTGGCGAGGAAAGGTAGATGGCGGCAATCGAGCAACGATCCCAACGATAGCGGACGCGGACGGCGGCCAGCGATGGGCGTCTCTGCGGACGCCCATCGTGTGCGGCATTTTGTGAACCAGCTCAGCGTTAGATGGGATTGCAGGGGAAGCTCACGTCGGTTCCTCCCTCGCCATTACTGACGTCCGTTGAGCTCCATTGCGAGAGGTTGTTGAATACGGACTTACTCACCGGCGTCCAACTGCCGTTCTGGCTGGGACTCTCATAGTAGGTCCACTGTACCAGTCCGTAGTCGTTACTGTTCGCGTCATATCCGTACTCATACACTTCCTGGTACTTGCATCCCCCCGTGCCGCTGGTGCAGGTGTACTGATACGATACGGGGATAATATTGAGGCTGATGTTTTCATTGGTGATCTTATCGGTGAGCGTGTAGGAACTAGGTTGTTCCGCCTCCACGGTGACGATGGCATAGTCGAGGTCCTGCTTTGTGGAGGTGCTGCAATCGGAAGAAGTGTAGGTGGGAGTGCCACTGGGCACGGTGAAGTATTCGGTGGTATTGGTCCCGTCCCCTTCAGGACTGTCGACAAGTACGCTGGTGGTCCCACTATCTCCGGGAACTACACAACGACGGGTGAACCTCATCGAGTTGTTACTCGATCCGTTATTGAAGGCCTTGTAGGAATAAGCGTCTCCCCAAACGTTTTCGGTAATCCATAAATAAACGTAGTTATCGTCGAACAGGTTGATGTCCCAGGGATATCCCCAGTAGGGTGGAACCGGATAGTATTTCGGTAGCCCGCCAGATAGGCCGTCAGGCTGACCCTGGTAGTCCTTTACGCTGTTGAACTTGCCGGTGTCCCAAATCGTGCCGTTGTCGTGCGAAGTCGTTACGTCGACGACATCCGTATGCTCGACGAGGGGGCTGCTGTTAAGTGCCCATGCTGTGCCGTTCCAGGTATAGGCGTCTCCATAGACGTAGTAGTTAAGGGCCGTATAGCTCTCCTGCATAAACATCAGGCTTAACATGTCGTACTGTCCTGAGCCACAGGTCGTTGTGTATTGGGAAGCCGAGGCCGGAGTGGCGCTGATGGTAAGCGCAACTGCAAACAGGGCAAGCTGCATAATCGTACCGCGGGATTTCATTGTCTTCTCCTCGAGCCAGTTTTGATGGAGTGCGCTATTGGGACTAGCTCGGATGGCCCAAGTCTGATGCGCACCTAGAACGTTCAGCGGCGGGAACCACAACCTTTCAGCCAAGTATCCGATCAGCCGGCGTTTCACTCCGAGGTCAAGCTGGAGCTGAAATGCCGTCCGAGCACGCACTCGGCTTGTTCGTGTAAGAAGAAGATGCCGACGGCGACTTAGAGGTTGATGAGCGAGCAGATGGATACAGTACCTCTTACATCGATTAGGGTCTTACGTGTAAGTGAAGTTATGAATACCTGACTATGGCTACTAGATGGGATACTAACTGCGTCTTCGACTGCCTTCCGACCTCGGAGCGGTGTATGATGCTCAGCATGCTGGGCAACCGCACCAACGAGCAGTGGATCTCGCAATACGTCTCAAGCCATCAGCATCCTGTGAATCGCGTGTGCCACACCCTGGGCATACCGACTATCGTCCTTTCGGTGCTGATCTTTGCCGTCAGCATCTTCTTCCACCGGCTCTGGCCTTACGCTCTCGCGTTATTTGTCATGGGATGGATTCTTCAATTCATCGGCCACGCCTTCGAAGGCAAACCTCCGGAATTTTTCTCGGACTGGCGTTTTCTGTTTGTCGGCGTACGCTGGTGGTGGGCCAAGATGCAAGGCAAGGCCTGAAACATTTAGTTTTGAGTGAGAAGCAAATCGCAGGAGGCCGATAAAAGGGTGCGGTTCTATGCTAGCCTGACGTTGGGAGTGGGTTTCTGCTACGAAGCATGCATCGCGTGACCGCCAGATTCTTGCTGTTCTTCGCACTCGTGGGAAGTCTCGTCCCGGTGGCGGTTGCGGCGACAGCTTCGGCGCGCGCCTGCTGTCTTCGCAAAGGAGTGCATCACTGCCAGGATTCGGCCGCATCAGATTCTGACCAACCTGTAATTCGCGACGCGAGTTGTTGCAATGGCGGTTGCGGCCGCGCTCTCACTACTCACCGCTGGGCTCAGGCTCAGCCGTTGGCCGTATATTCTTTCGCGCGGAATGTCGAGCCCTACCTTGGCCGACCTAGCCTAATTTCCGCGAACCGTGAAGTTTCCCGTTCCCGCTCGACTCGAGCCCCGCCTGCCTGCTGAAGCTGTCTCCAAACTTCATCCTGATTTCTTTTTCTTAACGCACACCTGCGTTTTTCGCTGGAACGCGCCGCTGGGGCCGTTCCGCATGGAGACACAAATGACATACAAGACTACCGTTACTCTGCTCGCTCTGTTGATGACCAGTATTTCCGCTTTTGCCAACGACTACGGCGGCGTGCGCGGCATCGTGCACGATCCGCAGCATCGCCCGATTCAGGGAGCGATGATCATGCTGAAAGCGAAATTGTCGGACTGGGCCAAAACCGCCAACACTGACGCCAACGGCGAATTCCAGTTCAACGCCGTCCCTCTCGGAGAATACTCGGTCAGCCTCGCCAGCCAAGGCTTCGCGCAGACTTCGCAGGAGGTTGTCGTTATCTCGGGATCGGTCCCGGTGGTTCACTTTCAATTGCAACTCGCCTCGGCAAAAGAAAATGTCACGGTGTCGGCCGCGCCGGCAATCGTCGCCACTGACAGTTTTACTCCGACCACTCTTGTCAGCCGCCTCGACATCGAACGCACTCCCGGCGCCGACACCACTAACAGCATGGCGATGATCACCGACTACGTCCCGGCTGCGTACGTTTCTCACGACATGCTTCATATACGCGGCGGGCACCAGATCTCGTGGCTCCTCGACGGCATTCCGGTGATCAACACTGCGATCGCGCAAAACCTGGGCCCACAGTTCAATCCCAAAGACCTGGATTACGTTGAGGTCAATCGCGGCAGCTACAGCTCCGAGTTCGGCGACCGCACCTACGGCGTCTTCAATGTCGTCCCCCGCACCGGTTTCGAGCGCAACAACGAAGCCGAGCTGACGATGACTGCCGGCAACTTCTACCAGACGGACGATGAATTAAGCTTCGGCAGCCACACCGAACACTTCGCCTATTACGCAAGCGTCAACGGCAATCGCAGCAATCTCGGCCTGCAGCCGCCAGTTCCGGAGGTCGCACACGATGCCGTCAACGGCATCGGCGGCTTCGGATCTTTTATTTACAATGTGGATCCTGCGAACCAGCTTCGCCTGATGACCTCAGTCCGCCGCGATTATTATCAGATCCCTTACGATCCCAATCCCAACGACATCGAAAACAATCTCGTCGCTGGACAACTGACCGGACTTTTCCCCAGCCTCGATCTTCGCGACAGTCAAACTGAAGTCGACACCGGCGTGCTCTTCACGTGGCTGCACACTTTCAATTCTCACGTCCTCACCACGGTCTCGCCCTTCTACCATTACAACAGCGGCGACTACGCGAGTAATCCCAACGACATTCCCATCGCGACCACGCAAGATCGCGCTTCCACTTACGGCGGAGGCCAGGCCAGCCTTGCGGCGAACTACAACAAGAACAATCTTCAGCTTGGATTTCTGAGCTTTTACCAGCACGATAATCAAGTCTTTGGCGCAATCTTCAACGACGGCAGCGGAAATTCGCCTTTCAACATCAGCGAGAGTCCAAACGCTAATCTCGAAACCTTTTTTGTCGACGAAAAATTCAATCCTTTTCCCTGGCTTACTCTCTCCGCCGGCATGCGCCCTACGCGCTTCTCCGAGGGAAATTTTCCCGCCAGTTCACCGGAGTCGCCTGTCTCTGAATCCGCGATCAGCCCGCGTTTCGGCGCCACCGTCACAGTGCCCAAGATTCATTGGACGTTTCGCGCCTTCTACGGACACTACTATCAAGCGCCGCCCATCGAAACCGTTTCCGGGCAGCTCGAATCTCTCTGCAGCGAGGCTGCCTACGCCTGCCAGTTCCTCACCCTCAGAGGTGAGCGCGACGAAGAACATCAGTTTGGCGTCACTGTCCCTTATCGCGGATGGGTCTTCGACGTCGATAACTTCCAAACCAACGTCGCCAATTTTCTCGATCACAACAATATTGGCGCTTCGAATATTTTCTTTCCGCTCACCGACACCAGGGCGTTGATTAGGGGATGGGAACTTACGTTGCGCTCTCCTCGCATCGCGCACCGTGCCCAGGTTCACCTCGCTTACTCGAACCAGATTGCCGAAGCCGGCGGCGTGATCACTGGAGGCCTCAACAACACTGATGTGTGCACGCCCAACCCAGTCACCAATGTCGAGCCTTATCTCTGCCCGCTCGACCACGACCAGCGCAACACGCTCAACGTGGGCGGCGACGTCAACTTTCCGTGGCGCTCCTATGTTTCCACTAACGTTTACTACGGCTCCGGATTCGACAACGGACAGCAGGGCGTTCCCGGCTGGCCCTACGCCGGCGAGTATCTGCCCGGTCACACGACTTTCGATCTCTCCGTGGGCAAAGATTTCGCGGAGCACTTCACGGCTTCCGTGACCGCTCTCAACGTAGCCAATCGCCGCGTGATTTACGACGACAGCGTGACCTATGGAGGATTCCATTGGAACCTGCCGCGGCAGATTTATGCGGAACTACGCTATCGCTTTAAATACTGAATCCGCGCGGACGATAAAGCTAGAAACGATGATGGGAGATAATAAAAAAAACAACATGACTGCATCCAATCAAGAACTCTGTCATCCCCACCGTAGCGGAGCGACAGCAAGCGAAGTGGAGGGACCTGCTTTTTTTCGCAGCGCATCGAACTCCCGGTACAATTCCGTGCGACATGTAGCATTGCTCTGCGTCTTCGGCTTGTTAGCTTTCTCCGCCGCCTGTAATCGTGGGGCCTCGCAACCCGCGACTGCGAATTCTCAATCCGCGGCAAAACACTATGCTCTCAAGGGCCAAGTCGTTTCCATCGACAAAGCGGCTGCAACGGCCGACATCAACAACGTACCTATTCCCAACTTCATGGATTCCATGGTCATGCCTTACCCCGTCAAGCCGTCGTCCGCGCTCGATCAACTTCACGCGGGTGACTCCATCACGGCCGACGTAGTGGTTGCGGAGCCAGGAAAATATTGGCTGGAGAATGTCAAAGTGACCGGGCACTCGAATCCTGCTGGCAAATGAGATCGTTGATGGAAGTTTTCTAATTGTTGCTTGAAAATCGACATGAAAGTTTTGATCAACAATCAACAATCTTCAAGCAACAATTGAAAGAGGGCGCAATGAGGTATGTTCTAGTTCTGTTAGCGACCGTAGGAATCGTGGCTTCCGCTCTAGCCCTGCGCGAGCACTATCGCACCGAAGGCGACTCGCCTTGCAGTATCAACGAACGCTGGGATTGCGGGATCGTCAATCACAGTCCGTACGCGGTAATTTGGGGGATTCCGATCGCGGTCTTTGGCATAGCGGCATATCTGTTGATGGGCGTGCTGGCATGGCGCCGCGATTATTGCTACGTTCTGCCAGTGGCCTTCGTTGGGCTGGCCTATTCTCTTTACCTGGCCCACATCGAAGCGCATGTTCTGGGAGTCTGGTGCGTCTACTGCGTGATCTCGCTGGGGACGATCTCGCTCATCACGATGCTGACGTTGGGAATCGCGCTCGCGAATCGTTTCGTCAAGCCATCTGCGTCGATTTAGCGTAAGCAAGAACCAAGATCCCTCGCTGCGCTCGGGATGACAAGCGTGGCGGCGCGTTAGCCCGGATGATGGTGGAAGTAGTGCAGCAACATGTGAGCTACGAAGCCCGCGACAAACCAAGCCGCCGCTTCCAGTATTTTCTTGAATCGTGGAGTCATGAGGCAAGGATACCTCATCGCGCAGGTTTGTTAGAGGCACAAGCTCAGTGCCGCAAACTTCGCACTCAGGCCCGATAGCCCCCTGGCTTGATGCCGAGATGGTCGAGCTTGGATTGCAGAGTGGTGCGTTTCAAGCCCAGCCGCGCGGCTGCGCCATCGGGTCCACCGAGTTGGCCGTGACACTCCCGCAAAGCGCGAAGAATGCGTTCCCGTTCTTCATCGAGACTGACATTGCTGTCATCGCCCGGATCTAAGTCGGTTTGTAATTCAGAGAGCGGCGACTGCAGAACCGAGCCCGGAGTGAGAATCACCGAGCGCTCTATGAAGTTTTCCAACTCGCGAATGTTCCCCGGCCAATCCCACCGCACCAGATCTTCCATGGTTTTTGCTGGAATACTAGTGATGGACCTTCGCATCCGTGTGGCGAATTTGCGGACAAAGTGTTCCACCAGCGCCCGAATATCTTCGCGCCGTTCCCGTAGCGGCGGGAGGTAAATAGGAAATACATTGAGCCGGTAATAAAGGTCGCTGCGAAACTCCCGCGCCTTTATGCTTTGCAGCAGATCGCGGTTGGTGGCCGCAAGCAGACGGAAGTTGACTTTGAGGGTCTGCGTGCTGCCCAACCGTTCGAATTCCATATCCTGCAACACACGCAACAACTTGGGTTGCAAGCTGAGTGGAATTTCTCCAATCTCGTCCAGAAAAAGAGTGCCCCGGTCGGCCAGTTCCAGACGGCCTAATTTCCTGGCAACCGCGCCGGTGAAGGCTCCTTTCTCGTGGCCAAACAATTCGCTTTCGAGCAAGCCTGAGGGGATGGCGGCGCAATTCAGCTTGATGAAACTCTTGCCATCCCGCTGGCTCATGCGGTGCAGCGCGCGGGCCACCAGCTCTTTGCCTGTGCCAGTCTCGCCCAACAAAAGCACGGTGGCATCGCTGGGAGCGACCCTGGCCACCTTTGCCATCACTTGTTTCAAGGCGCTGCTGCGACCGATGATTTCTCCGAAGCCGAACTCCGTGTCGATGGCTTCTTCCAGATAAAGTTTTTCCTCGGCCAGCTTCTCTTTGGCCAGCCGAAGTTCTTCCGTAACTCCCTGCAGTTCGGCCACATTCTGCCGCAATGCCTCCTCGGCTTTCCGGCGGGATTCTTCTAACTTCACAGTCTCGGTGATCTCTCGCTGGATGCCCCAGGTGCGCACGAGTTTCCCATTCTCCACCGCGCCGATCATGCTGTTGAGGAAGATTTTGGGATTGCCATGAACATCCACCTCATGCGACTCGTGGTCGAGCACACGAAATCCCGAGCGGACGAACTGCCGCGTCAGTTCAATGTTCTGGGGATCCTCAGGCGGCGCCAGTTCCCGCCAGTATCTGCCTCGAAGCTCTTCCCCGGATGTGCACCCATACATAGCGGCCAGAGCGCTGTTGCACTCGGCAATATAGGCGTTATGCAGAATGCGATGAACCAGTTCGTCCTCCGGCAAATCAATCGCAAGTGGCGTGTCCATTTCCTCGCGGAAAATGCCCTCCGAACTTTGGGAGACGAACATGCGGTAGCTCTCTTCGCTGCGCCGCAGATCTTCTTCGGCCCGCTTACGCTCGGTGATGTCCATCATGGTATATACGAATTGCACCACGTCCCCGGACGCGTTCAAAACAGGATGGCCCGCGGTGTGAGTGTATTTCACCGTGCCATCGGGAAGAACAATTCGGTGATCCACTTCGTAATCCGATTTTTCACGGATTGCCCGATCTTTTGCCTCCTCCACTCTGTCTCGATCCTCCGGATGAATACGCTGCAGGCGTTTCCCCCAAGCCGACAGCCCCTCTTTTGGATCAAGGCCATATATGCGATACCATTCCTCGGAGAGATGCACGGCATCTCTTCCTCCTACCAGCCAGGCCCCGCTCCCCGTATGCGACAGCCTCTGCGCTTCTGCTAAGTATGCCTCGCTCTCGCGGAGTGCCTCTTCTGCCCGCTTGCGCTCGGTGACATCCATCGAGGCACCCACAACTCCAGTAGGTCTCCCATCCTCGCCCAGCAGAGGGACGGCGTTAAAGAGCTCGTGCCGCACCGTGCCATCCTCGAAGATCAATGAATATGCAGCTTCGTACACTGGGGATGCCGTCGCCGCCACCCGTTGCATGGGCAACTCTTCGGCGGGCACCTCGATTCCATCCCGCAGGACGCGGAACCTGAGATCCTTGCCTGAAAGGGCGCTTTTTGAGATGTTGGCCCCGCGGGGCAGACGAAGCTGTTCGTACCCCATGCGGTTTGTGGACATGTAGCTGCAATCGGCATCACGCGCGAGAAAAACTGCAACCGGCACGGCGTCGAGCACCGTCTCCAATTCCTTCGACTTGGCGCGTTCGCGGGCTTCGCTGTTTCGCAACGCTTCCTCGACCCGCTTGCGCTCAGTGAGGTCGCGGACAATGGCAACAATGTAATCCCGCTCCAGCTGAACCCGTCTCAGGCTCACTTCCACCGGAAAAGTCGATCCGTCCTTTCTTCGGTGCAGGGTTTCCAGCACCGTGGATCCCGAGTTCCTCAATTCCTGTATCACCGCCGCGGCCTCGGCCTGCCCAACCGCAGGATCAATGTCCAGGACTCCCATCGACAAAAGTTCCTCGCGGCTGTATCCCAGCGCGGAACAGGCCTTTCCATTGACGTCGAGAAAGCGAAGCGTGTCCGGGTCCACAACCTCGATGGCGTCGTTGCTTTGGTCCACCAAAGTTCGGAACAGCTTCAACTCCTGGATCGTGCTCTCGTTTTCGCGGACTCTGGAAAGCAGTCTCTCACTCACGTCGAGCAGCAGCTTTCCCGTTTCTTTTTGCTCTGTAACGTCGTGCGCCATGCCCCGCACAATCGGCGAGGCCACGCCTTCGGTGCGCAGCGTATTGTGATATTCCCAGATGCGGCGCTCGCCCGCCCGCGTCATCACATGCAGAAAGCCACGTGAGTCACCCACGCGCTGAATTTCTTCGAGATAGACGTCGAATGCGCTGCGGCATTCCGGTGCCAGCATCTCCCGCATGGGGATCTGCAGGATTTCTTCCACGCTATACCCGAGCAGGCGTGCCGGGGCGGGATTTACCGACAGCAGACGGCCTGCAAGATCGTGGATGCACAGCAGATCGTGGCTATGCTCGACCAGATCCTGATACCAGTCTTCGTTTTCCTGGAGAGCGCGCTGGATGGGATCCAGCGCGATGAGCCTCGCTTCGACCGTACGACGATTCTCTGGCCCAGGGTGCAAAACCATGGCTACTCCCTGCGGACGGGATAAAGGAATTTTTGTCAGCCGGGATTCTATGTCCGGCGTCGTTTTGCCAGATCGACGGGAAGCCGCGCTCAGTGGCGCACACCGTAAACCCAGACTTGATTCCGGGGGAAGTCTATCAGAAGTTCGCTCAGTTAGTTAGCTATGTTCTTCAGAAAGCCTAGCTATGGGGGTTTGACCCTGCACTTCCCCCTCAACTAGACTCGTTTTTCGTGGGGTTTCTATGAAACGCATCGCGTGCCTGCTCCTGTCATCGCTGTTCATCCTCCCTGCCGTCGGTACGTCCGTTGCCGACGACGATAAAGATCACCATCACCACGAAGAGCTGACTGCGGCGCAACTCGGCACGGTCAGCTTCCCGGTTTCCTGCGCGCCTGATGTGCAGAAGCCCTTCGAGCGCGGCGTGGCTCTGCTGCACTCTTTCTGGTACGAAGAAGCCGGAAAGGAATTCCGGCATATTTCCGCCGACGCCCCGAACTGCGCCATGGCGCACTGGGGCATAGCCATGAGCCTGTGGCACCAGCTTTGGAACAATCCCGACGCGAAAATAATTCAGCACGGCGTCGAAGAAGTTCATCTGGCGAAAACTACTGACGGCCCCACAACTCCGCGCGAGAAGGCCTACATCGCTGCCATCGCCACGTTTTACAGCAACTCCAAAAAACTGAATCACGATGCCCGCGCCAAGGCCTACTCCGATGCGATGAAAAAGGTTTACGAAACTTATCCCGACGATCACGAAGCCGCAGTTTTCTACGCGCTCTCGCTGCTGGCCTCCGAACCGCACGACGATGCCACCTTCGCCAATCGCAAGCAGGCCGCGGCGATTCTGGAAAAACTTTTCGCCACCGAGCCCGATCATCCCGGCGTGGCCCACTACCTGATCCACGCCTACGATAAGCCGCAACTCGCGCAACTCGGATTGCCGGCCGCCCGCCGCTACGCGCAGGTCGCGCCTGCCTCTCCGCACGCCTTGCACATGCCTTCGCACATCTTCGCGCGCGTCGGTCTCTGGCAGGACGACATCAACTCCAACCTCGCCTCCGTCGCGGCCACGCGAAAAACCGCTGCCATGGGCATGGGAGGCGAAGGCCACCAGTTTCACGCCATGGATTTTCTCTTCTACGCCTACATGCAAAGCGGACGCGACGCCGACGCGCGCGCGCTGATCGAAGAAATCCGCGCCATGCCCAACAAGAAAGACGATATGTATGGCAAAGGCTACGACCCGCACGCGGCCACGCTGTCGCACCTCACTGCGCTTTATCCCATCGAGATGCACGACTGGTCGGCCGCAGCCGCGATTCCTCCCACCGAGGTCGCAGGTACGGCCGAATATTCCATGATTTTCTGGGCGCGTGCCATTGGCTCAGCCCATCTGCACAAGCCCGATGACGTGCGCAAGGATATCGCAGAGATCGACCGCATTTATAAAAAGCGCAAAGCCGAGAAATCCGATTTTGCCGAAGCCGTCGAAGGCGATCGCAAAGAAGCGCAGGCGTGGCTCGCCTTCGCCGAGGGCAAGCCCGATGACGCAGTCGAAGCGCTCCGTCCCATCGCCGACAAAGAAGACGCCATGGGCGACGAGCCCGACGGCGCTCCCGCCCGCGAAATGATCGCCGACATCCTGCTCGAATCCAAGCGTCCGCAACAGGCGCTCGCGGAATATCAGACCGACCTCAAGCTGCATCCCAACCGCTTCGATGGACTCTACGGCGCAGCTCGCGCCGCCGAAGCCGCCGGCCAACAGGCCGACGCCGCGGAATATTATTCGCTGCTGTTGAAAGTCTGCGACGGATCAAACTCCACCAGGCCAGAACTGAGTCGCGCGAGAGAATTGGTGGCGCAAAAGTAGTAGCTACGCTCGCGGAACACACAACCGCTTGTCATTCCGACCGGAGCCGGACCCTGAGCGAAGCCGAAGGGGAGGCGGAGCGGAGGAATCTGCTGTTTGCGCCGAGGGCAACCGTGGAAGAGCGAGCACACCCCGGACATGGATCTCGCAAAAAGTTGTCAATAGGCAAAAACGACGCGATTGACGCTAAGTTGCTCACAGCTATGACAATATAATTCCGGGAAACATGACACAATCACCCATTTCAAAATGCTATACTGAAAGTATAGAGTAAAAATTCAGAAAAACGAGGCGCGGCCCACAGGCCGCGCCTTTTCTTTTGGGATCCGGATCTCGGAAAATCCGCCCCACGCAGGAGCCAAAATGGACGAATTCAAGTTCTTCAAAACTTTCAAAGAACGCGGCGAGTGGGTCGAAGCGCTCTTCATCGCCGCGGCAATTCGCTACGGCTACAAAGTCCTAAAGCCCTGGGGAGACTCCTCGCCCTTCGACGTAGCCCTGTGCTTCGGCAACCGCATCGTAAGAGTCCAGGTCAAATCCACCTCCAACCGCTACGGCACCGGATACCTCTGCCAGTTCAAGCCCAACTATTTCAGCCAGCCCTACTCGCTCGATCAACTCGAGTTCTTCGCCGCCTACGTCATCCCGCAAAACACCTGGTACCTGATCCCCGCCCCGGTCGTTCTCCGCGGCGAAGTCACCAAGAAAGCCCTGATGCTCTTCCCCATGGAGCCCGAGAAAAGAGGCCGCTACCTCTACGAATCCTACCGCGAAGCTTGGCCCCTGCTCCGCCCCCGAGGCAAGAAATAGCCCGTGCGGAGGACCCGTCACACTTCGGTGTTGACACATTCTCGGTTGAGCTACAAAATGCGCTTGTCCTCTTCACTCCCCATATCCATTTGTCAAAGGAGGTCCGAAACTTTCATGGCCACTAAGGAGGCGCAGGATCTGTTTCTTTATATAACGTGCGTTGGTGTGATTTATGCCATTCTTCTGATGGCGCTCAGAGCAATCTTTGGGAACGAAGCCGTGGGTCTCGCTAGCATTGGCCTGACGACACTCGCTACCCTAGCGATCAAGAAATATAAGCGGAGCGACCCGAGCCTCGACGCACAACCGGAGGTCAACTGGTGGACTGTCATTCTGCTCGCACTTGCATTTGTTGGCTTACAGCCTCCTCTAGGCCAGCTGCATGCCATTCTGCACTCGTTTATTCCTTCAATTCCAGACCTCCAAGCGGGAAACGTCACTGACGCCGTCGTCCTCTTATGCTTCGCGTATGCGCTCTCCGGAGTTCTGGCACTTAAAGCGCTGCCGCGCCTCACTCCATCGAAGCTTGCATTTGCCATCTTGATCTCATACTGCTTCAGCTTCGTGTATCAAATCGACGGAGACCTGTTTCACGGTAACTGGAAAGAGTTGCGAAGCGTCCTGGCTGCCAGTGCGCGCTTTCAAGTGTTTGTTGTGCTCTACGCCGCTATTGGAGTCGCGCCGCTGTTTCTCGCCCGCCTGTCGAAGAGGGCCCAAGCAAATCCGTAAGTTGCTGCTCGGCTAGGGGATGCTTCCATCGTCTGAAAACCCTAGCCCAATCCGAGTACCGCATTTCTCAGGTGATTTGCGTGAAATGAGATTTCGCAGCCAAGACTACCCGCCATCTTGCCGTTCCGACCGGAGCCGGAGCGCCAGCGACGGCGCAGTGGAGGAACCTTCTTTTCCCTCGCCCTCGAGACAGCGGCGCTTCGGCGCCGCTTAGCCGGGATCGAGAAGAGCAAGCCAAGCCCACCCGATTCACGTCTGTGAAAGCTTTTCTCTCGTTCGCATTTTGTAATGCGTGCTCGTTTTTGGCCTCTAGTAACGAAATCCGTGCTAGTATTTCTGCCCGCGCTTCCCTGCGCCCAAGTAGCACCGCCGACTGCAGAGACAATTCCGTAATTGCCGGAGGAGTTTATGTGGAATAGGATATTAGCGTTTTTTCGGGGATTGGTGGCTCAGGGCGCCGCTGGCGGTAAGCGCAAGCGTGTTCCTGTCGTCGAGCGCGTTGCCGTTCACGCGATCATCATCATTGGATTTCTGCTTGCGGTGTGGGCCGCGTCTAGTGTGTTCGAAATACGCGGCCAGAAATTCGCCGAAGGATGGCGCGATAGTCTTGATCCCATCACGTGTACAAAGGATTCGAGCATGAAGGAACTCCCGCCTTCCGTCGCCGCGAACGTTCAGGAAAATCCGCCAACGCCCACAGGAACTACCGCTCCAAGTAGCGTTGCCGGGGCTACTGCGCCCTCCGATGCTGCCGGCAAGACGAAGCCGCAAGGCCCTCCCGCCCCGACGCCACAGACCTCGCAAGAAGAGAGTCGTGTCGAGGGGCAATTCCACCAGATCCAGCAGCGACTTAGGCACCACTTTAACCAGCTAATCACGTACTATTCCTATTCCTTCGCCACGACCATCATGGTAGGTATCTTGGCGGCCATCGCCGCCATCGCCTTGGTGTTTATCACTCTGGATGGGTGGGGTCCTTCCAGCGAGTATAAGAAGACGATCTTCCTGTTAGCCACAGTCACCGCCACCTATTCCGCTGCGTTCCCCAGCGTTTTTCAGCTGCAGAAAAATATCGACGACAATCGGTATCTCTACCTCAAATACGTCGAACTTGCCAACGAAATCTGCAGCTATCAATCCACGGCTGAGACTTCTGACAAGAGCCCGGTCGGCCTTAACGTTTTTATCCACCAGGTCGACAACGAATTGAGCAGCCTGAACAAAATTGCCGTTGGCACCGAAGCCAGTCAGATCCCCGATTTCAATGAGGCACTCAGCAAGGCGTTGGGACAGAAGGGAACGGGCACCGTCACAGGAGGGCAGCAGAGACAGACAGCCACCCCCAAACAAAAATCGCGCCAGGCAGGATCGCAGCCCTAGCGCACAAAGATTAGACTCCCGCTCAGCGGACAAGGAGCAAAGACGAATCTCGCGCCAGCACTAACTCCCTCAGTCCCGCCGTGAGCCCCGGTGACTGGAATCGCCGCCCCGAGTACCGAAGCCCGAACTACACCCCAATCGTCTGCGCACTCGGCTTCGCAGCCAGCAACTGCCGCAACACATACTGCAAAATCCCGCCGTTCGCGTAGTAGAGCGCTTCTTGCGGCGTGTCGATTCGTACCAGCGCGTCGAACTCTATCGGCTCGTCCTTCCCACCTCCACCGCTATCTCCGCTAGAGGTGGCCCGCACTTTTACCTGCCGTCCGGCAGCGAAGTGTTCGACACAATCGCAGATGCCGCTAATCTCGAACACTTCCTCGCCAGTCAGTTTGAGCGACTCAGCGTTCTGTCCCGCCAGAAACTGCAAAGGTAAGACTCCCATGCCAACCAGGTTCGAGCGATGAATACGCTCATAACTTTCGGCGATGACGGCGGAAACGCCCAGCAGGCGCGGCCCTTTGGCGGCCCAGTCACGCGACGACCCGGAGCCATACTCTTTGCCCGCGAGAATGATCAGCGGCGTGCCCTCCCCGATATATTTCTGCGATGCGTCGAAGATCGACATCTCCTGATTGGTCGGCAGGTGGCGTGTGAATCCGCCTTCGACGTTCACCAGTTTGTTGCGCAGGCGGACGTTCGCGAAAGTTCCACGGACCATGACTTCGTGATTGCCGCGGCGCGAGCCGTAGGAGTTGAAGTCGGCGGGCTTGACGCCGTGCTCTTGCAGATATTTTCCGGCGGGGCCATCTTTCTTAATCGAGCCCGCGGGAGAGATATGGTCAGTAGTAACGCTATCGCCCAACACCGCGAGAACGCGCGCGCCCTTGATCTCTTCGACCGGCGAAGGCTGAATCTTCATTTCATCGAAGTACGGAGCGCGGCGAATATAAGTGGAATCTTCATCCCAGGCGTAGGTTTGGCCTTTAGGGACGTTGAGCCCGCGCCAGCGCTCGTCTCCAGCAAATACTTCGGCGTAGCTTTTCGAAAACATCGCGGCGGTAACGGAGTGCTCGACGGCCTCTTCGACCTCGCGCTGTGTGGGCCAGATGTCGGCGAGGTAAACCGGCTTGCCGTCTTTGCCCTTGCCGATCGCGTCTTTGCGGAGATCGGTGTCGATGCGTCCGGCGAGCGCGAAGGCCACGACGAGCGGCGGTGACATTAAATAATTAGCGCGAACTTCAGAGTTGATGCGGCCTTCGAAATTGCGATTGCCAGAGAGCACGGAGGCCACGACGAGATCTTTTTCATCAATGGCCTGCGAAACTTCTGCGGGCAGCGGGCCGGAGTTGCCAATGCAAGTAGTGCATCCGTAGCCGACGATGTGAAATTTTAATTTTTCGAGATAGGGAGTGAGGCCGGCATTCTCCAGATAATCCCGAACAACTTTCGATCCCGGCGCGAGCGAAGTCTTCACCCACGGCGGCATTTGCAGACCTTTTTCGACAGCCTTCTTCGCGAGCAGGCCCGCACCGATCATCACAGATGGGTTCGAAGTGTTGGTGCATGAAGTAATCGCAGCGATTACGACGCTGCCATGTTTCAGGACGTCTTTCACGCACGGCGCAACGTGCTCGTGGACGTTAGGATCTTCGACGCCAATGTTCGCGGGACTGCCGCCTTCCTGCTCCCAGGTTGCCGAAGTTCCGGCTTTCGCGATTTGAGTTGCGGTCGCATGTGCAGTGGCTGCGCTCGATTTCGGTTTGATCAGCGAAGGCAGCGCCTTATGAAACGACTCGCCAGCTTGCGACAGAACCACGCGGTCCTGCGGGCGCTTCGGCCCGGCAAGACTCGGTTCAACCGTTCCGAGATCGAGCGAGAGCAATTCAGAATATTCCGCTTCCGGCGTTTTCTCGTCGTGGAAAAGTCCCTGCTCGCGGCAATACGCTTCAACCAAAGCAATCTGCTCGGCGCTGCGTCCGCTGAGTTTCAAATACTTCAAACTTTCTTTATCGACCGGGAAAATTCCGCAGGTAGCCCCATACTCGGGCGACATGTTAGCAATGGTGGCGCGATCCGCCAGCGGAAGATCGCGCAACCCAGGCCCAAAGTACTCGACAAATTTTCCGACAACTCCATGCTTGCGCAACATCTCAGTAATAGTAAGGACAAGATCGGTAGCAGTAGCGCCTTCTCGCAAGCGCCCAGTAAGCTTCACGCCCACCACCAGCGGAATCAACATAGAAACCGGCTGCCCCAGCATCGCAGCTTCCGCTTCAATCCCGCCCACACCCCAACCAAGCACCCCCAACCCATTGATCATTGTTGTGTGACTGTCTGTGCCTACTACGGTGTCGGGGTAGGCTGTGCTTTTTCCATCGGCGTTTTGGACGAAGACTACTCTGGCCAGGTATTCGAGATTTACCTGGTGGACTATGCCAGTGTCGGGGGGGACTATGGCTAGATTTCGGAATCCGCTTTGGCCCCAGCGGAGGAAGGAGTAACGCTCTTTGTTGCGCTGGAATTCGAGGAGCGCGTTTACGTCGAAGGCGGAGGGGCTGCCGAATTCGTCGACCTGCACGGAGTGGTCGATTACTAATTCTACTGGCTGCAGAGGATTGATGAGGGATGGGTCGCCGCCTAGTTGCTGCATGGCGTCGCGCATGGCGGCCAGGTCGACTACGCAGGGAACTCCGGTGAAATCCTGGAGGAGGACGCGGCTGGGGGTGAAGGCGATTTCTTTGTCGGGCTTGGAATTTTTATTCCATGCGGCCATGGAACGGATATCTTCTTTTTTTACGTTGCGGCCGTCTTCGGTGCGCAGGAGATTTTCGAGGAGGATGCGTAGCGAGAATGGAAGATGTTTGGTGGAGATGCCTTGCTGGTCTAGCGTGTCGAGGCGGTAGATTTCATATTCTTTCTTGCCGACTTTGAGGGTGGAGCGGGAGTTGAAACTGTTTAGAGACATGATAGCCTTCCTGATTTGCCGTTAGCGGCTGGCGCCGCTTTGCGGGCTGGAACTGATACTGGAACCTTTTAGTTTAGTCGTTTTGAGGGCGATTGCGTAGGGGGAAGGCTTTCCTCGGGAATGCCGCCAGCGAGAGACGCACAACCACGGAGGACACGGGGTTTCACGGGGTGCGCTGTGGCTCTTCCGGATTAATTTACTCTATTTCGAAATCGGAGACGCGGTAGTCGGAGGCGTGGCCGGCTGAGTCTGCGGCGCCTAATTGCAATTGGTATTGGCCTGGAGTGAGTGAAGTCATTGGGAGTTGCAGACCGAGACGTACCACGAGGCTTCCCTTTTGAATTGAAAAATCTGCGTTGGGGACGCTGATGTCGACTTTCTTTTCGCCGCTCTTACGATCGCGGACCATCACTCGGATGCCGATGTGAGGAGGGTTGGGCGCAGCCAGAAGCGGCTCGTAGACTTCGGCGTAGATGGCGGCCCCTTCGCTTGCCTTGAATCGATTAGTGGCGGAGGGTGTGATCTCCATTCCGTGGGCTATGAGGCGCGTCTGATCGAGCAGGGCGAAGTTCGAGCCGGACTCAGGTTCTGGGACACGGCGAGCCTGATTGCTTAACGCCAGTCCGCTTAATGCGAACTGGTTTCCGTTGTAAGGGTCGATGTTCAGCGGCTTTTCCAGCTTGCCGAAGCTTTCATTGCCGGAGCTGAAGACTACCTTGAATACGTACTGGCCCGAGGATATTTCGATTTGATTTTCGTAGTGGAAGGGAGCCTTGAAGAAATTGTCGACAGCTTGCTGGTCGGCGAAACTCAGGTTTACGGTGTCGCTGAAGCGGGCGGCGATTGCGTTGTCTGGCCTGTAGGCGATGCCGAGAATGTTGATCTCGGCGTGCATTTTTCCTTTTCCTTTTTCAAATTTGACCGAATCAGAAGGAAATTCTAGCGCGAGATTCACGCGGGCGGTGTTCGGCGAAATGTAAAAGAACGGGATCTCCATTGAGCCGGGGATGTTTCCTGACAAGTCGGCGGATGCCTGACTCTCCATGCGCTTTTCGGCCGTGCTGCCGGCGAGCAGATCGCGCGGGCGCACGTTGCAGTATTCGCTGCGTGAACGCACGATGGTTCCACTGCGGTCGACTCTTACTTTCAACGTGTGGCAGCTACCCTCGGGCGATTCGGAGGGAGTGTAGCCGAGAACGTAGTACTGGGATTGTTCTTTGCCGATTTTCTCGAGGCCGCCGAGAATGTCGTTGGTGTTCATGATGACGAAGCCGCCGGTTTCAGCGGCGAATTGATCGAGAACCTGCTGATTGGTGGACGGCGTGACGGGAGGAGGCAAAACTCCGGACGACGAGCGGCCGGGTTGGGAGTTTGGCGCTACTCCGGAGGATGTGCGACCGAGTTGCGAGTTCGGCGCTATCAGGGCGCGCTGGTCGATAGGATAAATGGCGACATTGGCTTTGTTGCATTCTTCGATGGCCGCCTGAACTTCAGAGAGCAAGTCTGGAGCGATGTTGGGAGGGAGCGGGAATCCGCGGGAGAACATGACGAGAGTCTTGCGTCCGGGGACGGTCGACAAACTTCTGGCCAAGGCCGTTAATGCGAACCTTAGAGCGTGCACCGCATCCAGTTCGTTCATCCCCGACATTGGTATGGAAGATGAGCCGCTCAGATCTTCGACTGCCTTCTTCAGGCGGGCGGCATCGGAGGTGAAGTTTTGGGTGACCCGGAGCGCGCTGCCGAAGTCGACGACCGCTATTTGCCGGTTGGAGGCGACGTTTGCATCGATAAACTTTTCGGCTTCCTGACGCACCATGACCTGGTTGAGAAAATCTCTCACGGAAGTATCGAAGAAGAGGACCATGTACTTCTTTTCAGAGTAGTCCGGAGCGGCGGGGTCGTCTGCCCTGGAAAAGCTTGTAATCTGCTGCTCTTTGTTGTCCTCCCAGACTTTGAAGTCTTTGGCGGTTAGGTCGCGGATATAATTGCCTTTTTTATCGGTGACGACGGAATCGAGGAGCACGACCCGGACTTGCGATTTGATGACCGGGGTGCCGGGGGGCGTCTGGCTGGTTTGCGGCTGAGCGGGAGTGGGTTGTTGAGCGCTGGCTGCGAGCGCGATAGCCAATACCAGGTATCCAATGAGAACCGAGGCGCGAAGCCCCATAGCCGCCTCCATATTTAAGGCTGTCTCTTTGATCCTTTGAGATCGGGGGCTAAAGCCCGGATCGATTTCAGAGGCCTTACGCGGCGCTGAAGCGCCGCTCTTCCACGGCGCGGCATGCGTTTGTGAGTTTTTTCCGCAGTCTCTGAGCCCGCGCCCTTTCAAAGCAATTTATGAAATAGCTTCTAGTCCTTGTCGCGTAAAACTAAATCTTATAACTAGGGAATTTCGACTGCGCTGTTTGCTGCGGTTATTGACTGACCTTCTGCGTCGCGCACTATTAGGCGGACGCGATATTTTCCTGGCTTTACGTCGAAACTGGTTTTGACCGTTACACCGGATGCCAACTGGCTTTCGAGGGTCTCGTCTTTCCAGTTCATCTGGAGGATTTTTTCTTCTCCCTTCAGATAGTTTCCGTTGCGGTCGAAGAGCGCGGAGACTACGGTGAGATCATTCTTGTTCCGTCCGTCGACCTTGCGAAAGCGAATGTGCTTCAC
>PLDC01000006.1:178622-201790 GCA_003134995.1 Acidobacteriaceae bacterium
GTATGAAAGCTGCCATCGGGTTTCAGATTTTGGGGAGCGAAAGCGAGCACGTAGGAAAATTCGGGGGGAGAGGCGACGCGCGTGAATCCCGCATAGAGGTCGTTGCTGTTGTGAAAAAAAGTGCCGCCGGTGCCATCCGCGAGCACGGCCAGCACATCGGCATCGGCTGAGGCGCTGGCGTTATCGTAGAACGCTTTCTGTTCTTGAACCATCACGCCGCCGCCGGGTACAGGGGCTGAAGTGCTGAATCCGGTTCGTATTCTGGCGCCGGTCGCGTTACTGGATGCTCCCTTGCTGGCATCGGACGCAGCGCCAGTAACATAAAGTCCGCGGGCGTCGATGGTATTGACAATGACCTCGGCACGGAGAGCCTTATCAATGACGTCGACGTATTCGTGTTCCAGTTGTGGGGTTTCAAAGCCTGGAGAGACGAGCACAATGCTTCTTTGGCCGGGCATGAGAGCGATGCGGCGGACCAAGTCTTTTAAGACGTTCAGCGCGAGGCGGCTTTCCTGTTCGCCTTCTTCGATGCTTTGCCGGGCGGTGTTCTGGGCCAATTGCTGAGCAGCGGTCATCTGTTCAGCGTCGTTGCCGAATTGGCAATACAGAGCGTCGAGAGTCGCGGTTTGCAAAGCGACAGCATCATTTTTGTTCAGGATAAGATCCGCCAGGTAGTAACTCACGTCAGGACACGGGTTGAGTCCCACGGTGCCCGATATGGGATGCGGCCGAAGAGCGAGCAGGGAATCGTTCATTTTTGCGCGGTCGTCGGTGAAGTCGAGAGCGGTTTGACCGGATGTGGAAAAAATCGCCGCGCGGTCGCTGGGCTGCAGTGAAGCGAGATGACGTTCGGCAGCCTGTCGTACAAAGGCCAAGTCGGCAAACTTCAAGTGAACATCGTCAAAGAGAAAGGCTGTGTAGCGCTGCGGCGCTATGGGTGGGTTGGAGTTTGCAACTGGCGCATTCGGTGGGGCATTTTCAGAGTCGTTGGCGGGCGGGGACGAGCTTGCGGGAACTGATGCGGCGGGCTCGATGGTGACGCGAGTGCCAGACTTTTCAACGGAGAACTGGGAAATGGTTTGAGGCTTGCCGTTGTCGAACACCTGGAAATCTTGTTGCTGAAGGTTGCCGATGGCATGTCCCTGGGAATCACGCGCTACGACTCGGACGACGACGAGCTTTACATTCACTTTGAAGGTGGCGGGAACGTCGCTGGACGCCATCTCGGGAGCGTTTTTATCTTTATTAGTATTTGGTTGATTATTGGTTTGGCCAGTGGACTGGTTTGGAGGTTGGGTGGTGGGCGATGCGGTTGCAGGAGACGTAGTGACGGGCGATGAAGATTGCGCCTGCGGCGTGGATTGGGCGTCAGTAAGTTTGTGCGGGAAGAGAGTGGCGAAAAAGAGAAAAGCAAAGCTAAGACGTGCGGCGCGCTCCGCGCGGGTTCGGAAGCTTCGTTTATCAGGCGTAGCCATCACATTGCCGCCCTTAAAACTCTTCACGAGCGATAGCATTGTACGCCAAAACTGGGGCAGTCTGTGGCGATGCTGGGGGGCGGTAGTGTCCTAATTTTGCCGCCGAGACGGCGGCGCTACGACCCCTGCCGGGACTCCTCACGAATGGCGACTGGGTTCCGGAAAAATGGTATGCTTTGTGCGAATTTGCGTTCGTTTGAATATTGCAATGCCGAATAAGAGGATGAATTTCTTATGATGAGGAATCAGCGAGGCAGCGCGGCAGTTCAGATTGTGTGGGCAGTGGCGGGGATCGTGGTGATCGCCGCGGGTATTTTGCTGGTTCGATACACGCGGCCTGGCGCGCCGGAGAAGTTCAACACGCCATATCAGGCGGTGGTACTGATGAATGGCTCGGCGTATTTCGGCAAGCTGGAAGGATACGGCACGCCGAAGCCGATGCTGACCGAGGTTTACTACGTTGTAACTCAGACGAATCCCGAGACGAAACAAAATAACAGTGTGCTGGTCAAGCGGGGTGCGCACGAACCCGACCGCACGTATTTGAATCCGGGCCAGATTCTGTTTGTGGAACCTGTGGGCGAAAAGTCCCAGGTGGCGCAGTTGATTGCGAAGCAGCGCTAAGGCCCGCCGGCGTCGGCGGTGGGAGCTGTGCGAAAATTCTGATGCTTTCCATCGAAATTATGAATCCAAACGTACCGAAGGTAAGTTGACGCGTTTCAACAGCTGCGCCTAGTATTGTGTTTAGCAATGAATAATTTCAGCAATCTACGCCGGATGTGCATGTGCCCTTGTTGTTGTTGTGCATGCGTGTGTTCTGGCGTGGGGAGGTCGCTGACTTAAAAGTTTTGTAACACAATTCAGCACTAATCACCCCCCGACAGAGAGTATCTGGCGGGGGGCTTTTCTTTTTTTGGGCGATTTGGTTTAGGGCACATCACGCAGGGGAAATCATTTTATGGCTAGTCCATCGGTTGCAGGTGCGGTGAAAGAAACGAAAGCGCAGAAGGTGGAACGACTGAAGCGCACGATGAATCCGTGGGAGGGGTTGGAGGAGATTCGACGCTTTGCGCGTGAGGGCTTCGATGCGATACCGGCGGAGTGGATTGGGACATACTTCCGCTGGTGGGGAGTGTACACGCAGGGCGATGGGGTCGGCGTGGTGGGCGGCAAGGATGGGCAGGGGAAGGCGCTGCCGTTTTTCATGCTGCGGATTCGGATTCCAAACGGACTTTTGCGATCGGATCAGTTGCGGGCAATCGCCGGATTGAGCAGCCGCTATGCGCGCGGGAGCGCCGATCTGACGGTGAGGCAGAACATTCAGTTGCACTGGGTCACGATTGAGGCGCTGCCTGACGTGCTGGAAGGACTTTGGCGGGTGGGGCTGAACACGATGGGCGCCTGCGGCGATGTCACTCGAAATATTACGGGATGCCCGGTGGCTGGAGTGGATGCGGACGAGATCTGCGATGCGTCGGGGCTGGCGCTGGAAGTGGATCGCATGCTGGCGGGGAATGCGGAGTTCTACAACTTGCCGCGCAAGTTCAAGATTTCGATTACGGGATGCCGCGTGTGGTGCCCTTATCCGGAGATTAATGATGTTGGGCTGACTGCGACTGAGCGAGTGATTGCGGGAAAGACTGAGATTGGATTTGGGTTACGAGTGGGCGGAGGGCTTTCCACAGAGCCTTATCTGGGCGCACCGCTGAATGCTTTCGTGCGCTGGAATCAAGTGCTGCCGGTTGTTCGAGGGATTGCGGAGTTGTTTCGCGACTCGGATCAACTGCGCGAGCATCGCGAGCGGGCGCGGCTGAAATTTTTGTTCTTGCGGCATGGGTGGACGGCTGAGGGCTTTCAAGAAGAGCTGGAGCGGCGGATTGGATTTCAACTTGATCCTGCTGTGGAGGAGCATCCGCCGGTTGATGTTTATCGCGATCACATCGGCATTCATGCGCAGAAACAGCCTGGGCTTTGCTACGTGGGAGCTACGGTGCTGCGGGGCCGGATCACGCCGGAACAGATGCATGCTGCGGCCGATTTTGCCGATCGATTTGCCAGCGGCGAACTGCGCACTACCAACATGCAGAATCTGCTGATCGTGAACGTGCCTCGCCATCAGGCGGACGATTTGGCCAAAGAGTTGGGCGCGATTGGACTGCTGGTCAGCGGGTCTCCGTTTTGGCGCGGCGCGGTTGCATGCAGCGGGACTGAATTTTGCAAGCTGGCCATTACCGAGACGAAAAGTTTTTCGCGCTGGCTGGTGGAAGAATTGGAAGAGCGCTTACCCGGATTTGATGAGCACTTGAAATTGCACGTCACAGGCTGCCCCAACAGCTGCGGTCAACACTGGATCGCGGACATTGGAATCGAAGGCAAAAAGATCAAGCTGAACGGGCAGATGGTGGACGCTTACTACTTCTGTCTGGGTGGGGCGCTTGGCTTGAATCAGTCGATTGCCAGGCCGGTGGGGTTTCGCTGCGCTGCTACGGAGGTTCCTGAAGCCATCGAGCGTCTGCTGAAAAAATATCTTTCCGACGGCACGCCCAATGAAAATCTTCGACGCTTTTTCGCGCGGCACAGCGACGCTGACTTGCGGAACTTTTTGGCTGGTGAGTTGGTCGAAGCGGTGGAGCGCGATCTGCCTGAGGGGCGCTTGCCTAGTGGGGTGGAAGGTTAAGCGTGATTGCGAGAGAGGTCGGGCCGAGAAAAAAATGAGCAACTTGTTCCCAATGTTTTTGAAACTCGAAGGCAAACGTTGCCTGGTGGTTGGCGCCGGGAACGTTGGCGAACCGAAGATCGGCGGGCTGATTGATACCGGCGCGCGGGTCCACGTGATTGCTTTGCGGGCGAGTGAGATCGTACACGGGTGGGCGCAAGCGGGAAAGATCTCGCTGGAACTCCGCGACTTCGCCGCTGACGATCTCGATGGAACNNCAGCGGCGTGGAGTGTTGTGCAACGTGGTGGACGATCCGGAATATTGCGACTTCTATTATCCCGCGGTGGTGCGTCGGGGCGATCTGCAGATTGCAATTTCTACGAATGGGCGAAGTCCCTCGCTATCGCAAAAACTTCGGCAGCAGCTGGAGCGGCAGTTTGGTCCAGGATATGCGCAATGGGTGGCGGAACTGGGCGAGACGAGAAAACTGGCGATGGCCAGCGATCTTGAGCCTGAACGAAAAAAGGAACTGTTGCATTCGCTGGCCAGCCGAGAGGCGGTGAAGGCGGCGATCGCGGAGCCGGCGAAACATCAGTTGGCGAAAGACGAACTGGCTAAGGACGAACGGAGGGTGACGGTATGAATGGCAAAGTGTTCCTGGTGGGCGCGGGGCCGGGCGATCCGGAACTGCTTACGGTGAAGGCTCTGCGGTTGCTGCGCACAGCTGACGTGGTGCTGCATGACGATCTTGTCCCGCCGGAAATTTTGAGATTGATTTCGTCTGGCGCTGACGTGCGGAACGTGGGCAAACGTTGCGGAAGCAAGATCATCCGGCAGGAAGAGATCAATTTTCTGATGGTGACGCTGGCCGCTTCAGGACGGCAGGTGGTGCGGCTGAAGAGCGGCGACCCGCTGATCTTCGGACGTGCCGGAGAAGAGATCGAGGCGCTGCGGCGTGCGAATATTGAATACGAAATCGTTCCGGGCGTGACTTCAGCGTTGGGAGCGGCTGCGGCCGCGGGGATTCCGCTGACGGATCGGCGGACGTCTTCCACCGTCGTGCTGACGACTGGGCATCGCGCTTCCGAGGATTCTGGCGAGGATTGGAGCGGGCTGGCTGGAAATGAATCGACGTTCGTCGTGTATATGCCCGGTTACGACTATGGGGAAATTGCTGACAGGGTGCTAACCGCTGGATTCGCCAAAGAGACTCCTTGCGCAATTATTTCACGTGCTACGACTCGCGAGCAGCGGATACACCGGACCACGGTTTCGGATCTTCATCGTGCGCCGAGACTTGCGTCTCCGACGCTGCTGGTCATCGGTGAAGTGGTGAAATTCGCCGATCGCAGTTTGGTCGAGGAAGCTGGTCTTTCTCAGGCGGAGTATTTGGCGGAAGCGGCTTTTACGGAAAGTCTGAGAGCAGACGAGGAGCCTTTGGCATGAAAGAAGAAGTCATGAAAGAAGAAGTTAAGACGTTGCAGATTGCCGCCGAAACGTGGAATCCTGAGCGCGTTCTCAGGTGGGCGTTCGACACGTTTGGCGCCGCAGTCGCAATCTCTTCTGCTTTCGGCGTGGAAGGCATGGCTGTGATCGACATAGCTGCGGGCGTACGCAAGGATTTTCGGGTCTTCACGCTGGATACGGAATTCCTGTTTCCCGAAACCTACAATCTTATGGATCAAGTGGAGCAAAGATATGGAATCGCAATTGAGCGGGTCTATTCGCTGATCTCGGCCGAAGAACAGGAACGGGTTCACGGGCAAGCACTGTGGACGCGGAATCCGGATGAATGCTGCGATCTGCGAAAAGTTGAGCCGCTGCGGCGCAAGTTGGGCGAACTGCGGGCATGGGTTACGAGCATCCGGCGCGATCAAACGGCTGAGCGCGCGGGGGCGGGCAAAATCGAGTGGGACGAAAAATTTGGCCTGGTTAAAATCAATCCCATTGCTGATTGGAGTTCGAAGCAGGTGTGGCAGTATATCCGCGAGCATGACGTACCTTTCAATCCGCTGCACGAGCGAAATTTCCCCAGCATCGGGTGCACGCATTGCACGCGAGCGGTGCGGCCGGGAGAAGATGACAGAGCAGGGCGGTGGGCGGGATTGTCTAAGACCGAGTGCGGGCTGCATATTATCCAGCCAGTGGCGGGTTCGCCGGAGGCGGACGCGTAAGGAAAGGCTGTGAGGCGACCTGGCAACGGTAGAGGTCATCGAATCCTCCACGACCGGCACGAACTGACCCCAGGGGCTAAAGCCCGCGTTCTTAGTGGCTCTGGGCGGCACGGCTGAAGCCGTGCCCTTCCCGAACCCGTTTACTTCCCGAACCTACTTATTGGATTGAGTCTTTTTTCTCGTTTGGCATGAGGCATCTGTCCTACCTGGATTAGCGAGCAATCCGATTTGTGATTTGCCCCGTACTTCCCAAGTACGGCAAAGACTGCGCTCACTCCTTTCAATTTTGCAAATCGGCGAGGCTCGCATGGCACGGTGGCAACTTGTTGTTTTCATTCTTTGCGCTTCCGTCGGATGGTGCCAGACGGAGGCATCGAGATCCATCCCGTTTGCAGGATCGCGGCTTAATTCCGAGACTGACAAGCAAATTCAATCGCTTCAGCTTCGTGTGAAGTCAGCGCCGAGAGACTACGCGGGCTATGACGCTTTAGGCTCCGCTTTTTTTCAGAAAGCTCGCGAGACCGGCGACATTGCCTACTACGACCTTGCCGAACAAACGCTGAAGAAATCACTCGAGTTGGCGCCGCACGACTTCCACGCGGCCGATCCTCTGGTTCACATCGCGCTGGTGTATATGGGAGAGCATCGTTTCAAAGACGCTCTCGCTTCGGCGCAGCAGGCGATCAGCCTGGGTTCGGGGAGTCTGGCAGCGTTCGCCATCGAGGGCGATGCCTACACGGACATGGGAGATTATGACGAGGCGGCAGAGGCTTACAACACAGTGCAGATTCTCGGGCGCGTGGTGTCTTCGCCGCTGGCGCTCGCCTGCATGAGCGACAGCCGCGTGGCGTACCTGCGTTTTTTGCACGGGGATTCAGCGGAAGCGATCCGGCTGATGAAGAGTGCCATTGCGGCAGCGACGCAGATCAATGTGCCGCGAGAAAATCTGGCGTGGCTGTATTTCGAATTGGGCGAACGTTATTTTCAAGCGGGCGAACTGGAGAATGCAGCGCTGGCTTATCACTCAGGGATTGCGGCTGATCCCGCTCACTATCGTTCGCTGGGTGGTTTGGCGAAGGTGCGCGCGGCGCAGGGTGCGTTCGACGAATCGATTCACCTTTACCAGCGGTCGATTGCCATTATTCCGTTTCCGGTTTATGTCGAGGAGTTGGGCGATGTTTACCGGAAGATGGGAAAAGAAAAAGAAGCGCAGCAGCAATATGACCTGGTGGAATACATCGGACACCTCGGCGAATTGAATCGAGTGCTGGCCAACCGGGAACTGGCGTTGTTCCATGCCGATCAGGGCATCAAGCTGCTAGAGGCCGTGGAACTTGCGCGAAAAGAACTTGAGGTGCGGCACGACATTTATACGTGGGACACGTTGGCGTGGGTGCTTTACAAAAGTGGGCGGCAGGAAGAAGCGGCTGCCGCGATGAGCAAAGCTCTGGTGCTGCAGACGAATGATCCGCTTCTTCTGTTTCATGCGGGAATGATTTACCACGATTTGGCCAGGGATGATGAGGCAGAAGATTTTCTATCGCGCGCTTTGAAGGCCAATCCGCACTTTCACATTCTTCACGCGGAAGAGGCCGGGCGAACTCTGGAGGCTGTTAGGCATGCTCGGAATCGAGATTTGAGGTCGACCAATGCGATGCGCTAATAGCAATCTTCGCCGGGGAACCGTTTTGGGTTTCGTGTTGCTGGTTTTAGGATCAGCGAGCTGCTTCGCGCACCCGATGGGGAACTTCAGCGTTAATCACTATTCGAAGGTCACGATTGGGCAACAGTCGATTGAGATTCTTTATCTGGTGGACATGGCGGAAATCCCAACGTATCAGGAGATTCGAGAGTTTGAAATTACTGCAAAGCCGGATGATCCCAGCGTCGACCGCTATCTCGATAGGCAGGAGCCGATTTTGAAAGCGGAGCTTTCGGTGGAGAGCGATGGACGGGTTCTGCGACTTGAAACAATCGAGCGACGCGTGACTTTTGCCGAGGGTGCTGGCGGTCTGCTGACGATGAAAATCAGATTCGTGTTCCGAGGGCAGCTTGATTGTATTGCGGGCATTCACCAACTTGCTTTTACCGACAGCAACTTCGCGGGGCGCGCAGGGTGGAAAGAGATTGTTGTTCTTGGCGATGGGGCGGAGATTGTGAACAGTTCCGCTCCGGCAGTTGATCGCAGCAGCGAACTGACTAATTATTCGAGCGATGCTTTGAATAGTCCGCCGCAGCTGTTATCGGCGGAGGTCAGGTATAGGACCGTTGCGGTTGATGCGGGCGGAAGCGCTTCAGCGTCCTCGACTGGAGAGCATTCGAGTCGAATGCTTTCGGGGACGAGTACATCACGTAAGAGTAACGCGGGACGCGTTTTATCAGAGCAGAGTCATCGGAACTCGTTAGGTGAAGTCACTTCTGTTCATCGGCATGAGGTGGGCCCGTCTACGCGCAGTGTTGTTGTACCTGTCATTGCTGTGCCGTTGCCGGCGACCCGCGCGCAGAACACTCCGCGCAGCCGCTTTACTGAACTGATTTCAACTCAGGGAACGTTGAGCTTTTGGTTTCTTCTAACGGCGGCGCTGATTGCCGCTGGCCTGGGTGCGCTGCATGCGCTGGAACCGGGACATGGCAAAACCATTGTCGCGGCGTATCTCGTGGGTTCTCGCGGTACGGCGAGGCATGCTGTGTTGCTTGGAATTGTCGTCACCGCCGCGCATACGGCGGGCGTGTTTTTGTTGGGCGCGGTTACACTTTATGCATCGCGGTATATCGTCCCTGAGCAACTTTATCCGTGGCTTGGCGCAATTTCGGGCCTTAGCGTTGCCGGGCTCGGAGTTTTCATTTTCCTCAGGCATTGGACTGGAGAAACCGGAGAACATTCGCATGCTGCGGGAGAGCGGCATTCGCATTGGTTTCTTTCCATGTTCAAGCAAAATGGGACGAAGGGGCCGAAGCCAATCGAGCGCGCGTTGTCGTTGCGGGAACTCTGCGTTTTGGGCATCACGGGAGGAATCGTACCTTGTCCGGCCGCGCTGGTCGTGCTTTTGAGCGCCTTCGCGCTGCATCGGATAGGTTTCGGTTTGTTTCTGATTACCGCATTCAGCGTAGGCTTGGCGGCCGTCCTAGTAATTGTTGGCTTGACGATGGTGTATACCAAGCGCTTGGTGGCAGCGCGGATGCAGGTGGGCAGTGCGGCTCTGCGCTATCTTCCCTTTTTGTCGTCTGCATTTATGGTTGTGTTGGGCGTGGGCATCACGTTGTCTGCCATCGGGTCCGTCCAATTTAAGCAAGGACTTATTTCTCCGGTCAAACTGGTTCCGTTCGTGACTGTCGTGTTGCTCGGATTGTTTCTGGGTATGCGGCATTCAACTGATCCTGATCATGTAGTGGCGGTGTCGACAATTGTGAGCCGGCAGGGATCGGTGCGAAGCTCGGCGGCCATTGGGTTGTTGTGGGGATTGGGGCATACGCTGACCATCTTCTTCGTTGGGTCGGCGATTATTATTTTCGGCGTTGTGATTCCACCGAGGCTGGGTTTGTCCATGGAGTTTTGCGTTGCTTTGATGCTGATCTTACTCGGTGTCTTGAATCTGATTGGTGTTATGAGTTGGATCACGAATCGGCTGACTCCGCAGGCTTCAGAGAATCATCTGTTTGAGAATTCCGCCGATAAGAGATCGCGAAATCTTGCGCGGGTTCACTTCTTCATTGAAAAGGGAGTCGGCAAACTTGGTCTTTACCAGACGTTGCGGCCGGTTGTTGTGGGGCTTGTGCACGGCTTGGCTGGCTCTGCGGCGGTCGCACTGCTGGTGCTTTCCACTATCAAGAGTCCGTTGTGGTCGACTGCTTACTTGCTGGTGTTTGGGTTTGGCACGATGTTGGGAATGATGCTGATGACGGCCGCAATTTCGGCGCCGCTGGTTTACACGGGAAAGAAATTCTTCAATGTGAACCGGCATCTGACGGTCGTTTCGGGGCTGGCCAGCGTTGCCTTCGGCATGTTCCTGGTTTATCAGATCGGCTTTGTGGACGGGTTATTTACTTCCCATGTGCATTGGATCCCGCAGTAAGCGGAATGTTGTCGCGCTAGGCAAATAAATTCGACATCGCTCAATCCATCCAGCTGCCGGCAGCGTACCTAAAGCACGTAGACGGATTCTGCCGTCATCTTCTCCTGCGTGCTACTGCGTCGGGAGCGGGATCTAGCCCACGGCGGGGGACGTCCCCGAATCTTCAACCAGGACATGACCCATGAAAAAGCTGAAGTCAGTCGTGGCCCTTGCGATGTCGTTGTTCATGCTGGCACCTTCCAGCTTGTTCGCGTCAAGTCATCGCGAAGCGCCGATTACGGCATTGGACCGTGCCGCGGATGTCACCGATTGGTACGCCTTTGTCAGTTATGACGATCCTACAAAGGTTACATTCATTTTGAATGTGGACCCCTTGCTTGAGCCCGCTAACGGACCCAACTATTTTCCCTTCGACCCTAACGTGCTTTACGAGATGCACGTGGACAACAATCAGGACGGATTGGATGACATCACCTTCCAATTCCGCTTCAACACGCAAATCAATCTACCGACCGTGTTCACGGGATTTGTCGGCGGCATCGACGGCTTTCCGCAGATCACCTCGTTGAGTGGGCCGGGCGCCGCAGGTTTAAGCCTGAGCCAGACTTACACGGTAACGATGATCAAGAAAGGGAAGGCGACCAACCTCAACAATGGGCAGGTGCTTTATGCGGTGCCCTCGAACGTTGGACCGCTGACCATGCCCAACTATCAATCGCTGTTTAACCAGGGGATTTATAGCCTGGGAAGCGGCATTCGAGTGTGGGCTGGAACCGCGGACGATCCATTCTTCATCGATCTCGGGGCAGCATTCGACTCGTTGAATTTCCGCCGCGGCGTCGGGCCCGTGCTGTCAGAAGCGATCGATGCTGACAACACTCACAACTACGCGCCGGACGCTGTGGGCGGTTACAACGTCAACTCCATCGTGCTGGAAGTCCCCATCACGATGCTGACGGTGGATGGCAAACTGCATGGCTCCGGCGACAAGCAAGCCGTGATTGGAACCTATGGCAGCACGTCGCGCCATCTTTTTCCGGTGCGACGGTCCTCGAATCCGGATGTCGATGCGAGCCTTTTGCGCCAGGTGAATCGTGAAGGCAATCCGCTGATCAATGAAGTGATTATTGGTACAGGATCGAAAGACCGCTTCAGCATGGATTATCCGGTTCACGACTCACAGTTCTCGAGTTTCGTTCTGGAGCCGGTGCTGGCGTCTGTGTTCAGTTCGTTGGGAGTTCCGGTTGCGCCCAACCCCCGCACGGACTTGCTGATCCTGGTGCAGTATGAGGCTCCGATTTGTCCGGGATGCGGACCGGGCGATGTTGGCCCTATTGTTGATTTGCTGCGGCTTAACACGGGCATCCCTGCGACGCCGGTGGGCAGCCAGTTGCGGCTGGGCTTTATTGCCGGCGATTCGGCTGGATACCCCAACGGACGCAGGCCGGTCGACGATGTGTTTGACATCTCGGCTCGCGCTGTTGCCGGAATTCTGGTTGACCCCGTGACCTACGGGACACGACTGGGAGATGGCGTGCAAACCAAAACGGAAGGCCTGAACACTTCCTTCCCTTACGTCATGCCAGCGAACAATGGGCGCGACAGCGCGCACACTGGACCTGGGCAGGCGGGCTGCACCGGACAACCCGGCGGCATCTGCCCTGTGATGTAGGTAGCCGTCATGCAGTGAATCGATGTGGCCGCTGTGCGAAGTGCGGCGGCCGCTTCTTTACTTCGTCGCTTCGAAATGAGGCTTCCTATGAACAAACGTCTCGCAGCATTTTTTCTGATTATTTCGAGCTTCGCTGTTGGGCAAGCTCCGAACAATTTCGATACTGAAAAAGCGCGAGTTTCGACTCTGCTGAACGAGCATGAGTTCGCTGCGGCCCTGGATTTAGCCAAGGCACTGAACAAGCGAGTTCCTGACGACGTGATGGTCTACGGTTTGCTGACCGATGCGAATTTAGAACTCGGCAATTACAGCGGCGCCGAGGCCTCGACGCAGTGGATGCTGAATCTTCGTCCCGGCAATCGGCCTGCACTGATTCGGACGGCTCGATTGCGCGAACTCTTTGGGGATTCGGAGGGCGCATACGAAGCGATCGATCTGGCCTATCAATCGACACCGTCGACTGAAACGGAAGAGCGTGCTGCGATCCTTACCGAGATGGGCCATCTTCGCTTTGTTTCTGGCAACTCGGATGTGGCGGAAAAACTTTTGTTGCAGGCGTTGACAGCTTCTCCGAGCTATCCCGACGCTTTGGGGCGTATGGCGCAGGTTCGCATGGCGCAGAAACGCTACAGTGACGCGGTCGTCCTCTTTCAGCAGCGTTATCAAGTCGCGCCCCGAGCGGGCAATCTCTACGAGTTGGCCGAAGCTTTGCAATTGGCGAGGCGTAATAGCGAGGCTAAGAAAGCCTTTGCAGAATTTGAAACGCAAGCGTTGCTTGAATCGGGCAAGAAGGACAACTCGAACCGCGCGCTAATCTTTTATTATGCCGATCACGCGCATCGGCCAGCGCAGGCCCTCAAGCTGGCGGAACAGGAAATCGGCTGGCGCCATGACATTTACACGCTGGATGCTTATGCCTGGGCGCTGCATGTGAACGGTCAAGATGCGCAGGCGCGCAAGCAGATCGAGATTGCTCTGGCAGTCGGAGTTCGTGATTCAAAACTATTTCTTCACGCAGGCATTATCGCGCGGAAATCAGGAGACCGCGCAGCCGCCGACCGATATCTGAAGCAATCGGCGGAGTTGAATTCAAAGGACTCTGAGCAAGCGCGAAACCTATCGGCGGGAGTTCCACAGTCAGCGAGAAGGTAAGGGGGCTTTTCAACTTGTCTCTAAGTCGCGCGTGGCATTGAACTTTTCAGTTACTCGAACAACTCTGTTCGTTTTTCGTAACAAGCACAAGAAACCGCTTGATTTCTTCTCCATCTGCTGCTAACTTCGCGGGCCAACTAACGAGCCAGGGTTAATTCACGGGATTGCAAAGAACTGCCGACGGATGAGTTCCTTGTCTTGGAAGGTTCCGAGAAACACTCCCTGGGCAAATGCGCTCACTGCCGAGTGGACTATTTCATTCAAAGCAAACTTCAGCTCTTTTGTGTGAATAAGAATGGAGCGGATTATGCCCGCAGGACTGGACAACCTTAAACACATTGTTGTTCTGATGATGGAAAACCGGTCGTTCGATCACATGCTGGGGTCGCTGACGGCGGTGAACCAGCAGATCGACGGAATTGTCGCGGGGCTGAGCAATCCGGATACTACGGGCGCATTGGTGCAACCGCAGCCGTTGGCAGCGTTTCAGGGGCAGCTTGATCCGGATCCCGATCATCACTTTCCCGCGGCTGATCTGCAGATTTTTGGCGGGGACACGAGCCCCGGACGCCAGCCGAATATGCAGGGGTTCGTGAAAAGTTATTTCAATCAGCAGCAGGATGTGGGGCACTCGCAGAAAATCATGTATTACTTCGCGCAGAACCAGCTTCCGGTGCTGACCACGCTGGCTACGGAGTTTGCGGTGTTCAACCGGTGGTTTGCGTCGATACCGGGACCGACAATTTGCAATCGAGCGTTCGCTCACTATGGAACTTCTTTTGGGCAGGTGGGGATGGATGTGTTCTATGTAAAGGAGCCATACCAGAGCATTTACGACCGGCTGATCAATGCGAGCCCGCCGCACTCGGCGAAAATTTATTACTACGATACGACCAGCTCGACCATGGAGATTGTGAACCTGCTGCAGAACGAGCCGAAATTATTTGGCACATACCAGCAGTTCTTGTCGGATTGCGCGAGTGGGGCCTTGCCGGAATATTCGTTCGTCGAGCCGAACTACAACGATCACGATGGTGATGACGGCGAGGAAGTGGCAAGCGATCAGCATCCTGACCACAACATGCAGGCGGGGGAGTTGTTCATCGCAAGCGTTTATAACGCGATCAAGGCGAATGCTGACTTGTGGCAAAGCACCGTGCTCCTGGTGGTTTATGACGAGCATGGAGGAATTTACGATCACGTGCCTCCGCCGAATTGTTCGCCGAACGCTCCCGACGGATTTGTGGCTTCGGCCAACGATACTGGCACGGGCATGCCGTTTGCGTTCGACCGGCTGGGCGTGCGGGTTCCAGCGATTCTGATTTCACCGTGGGTTCCGAAAGGTCTTGTGGTGAATGGCCGGGTGTTTGAACATGCGTCGATTCCCGCGACGGTGACAAAACATTTTCTTGGAAGCTATGCGCAGCGGACGGCGCGGGAGATCGCGGCGGATACTTTTCTGGATTTTGTTTCTTTGGATGTAATGCGGCAGGATTGTCCGGATTTTGGGTGAGAAGTTTGGCGTCGACTGACAGCAGGTTCCTCACCGAGCTTTCAGCGCGGTTCGGAATGACAAGATTCAGTGGGCGTAGCATTTGCTGCGATGAAGAGGTGATCACAATGGCGAAAATAGTTGTACCGCGGCCGCCGGATAGCGCGATGAATAAAGATCGTCCGGTCTCAAGTTTGCTGAAGACGCAGATTCTTCACTTGCACGAGGCGGAGCACAGATTGCCTCTGCGGCGCCGAACAGATATTTACATCAACGCCATCAAGACCGAAGGCGAAGCGGCGGAATACATAAGCCGGGTGACGCAGGCGATCCACGACGCGCACGCAGCGGCTGCGGCGAAGCGGGCGCGGCGCGCGGCCAAGCCTAAGCGGGTGGGCATCGACATTGCGGCTGTGGCCGATGACAGGCCGAGGAAAAAGGGAAAGGGAAAAAGTTAGGGTCGAGCTGTCGTGTTGGATTTCCGCTGGCGCGGTTTGCAGGAGGCGGTATGCGTTCGAGTTTTATTGTGCTGCTGCTGTGGCTGGGATCGACGTTGGCTTGGACGCAGGAGGGCATGTTGCATGCGGAGTTTCGCCGCGAGGGCGAACGGGCCAGCGATGCCTGCAAAGATTTCAGCTTCAAGACCGTACCGGCGTGCGCCATCGAATTGTTCACCGATCATCCTCTGCACATTGCGGCTGGGAGCATGCCTGCGCAGAATGGATTTGGCCTGGGCGGAGCGTTCGTGGCCGACAAGAACACAAAGAACTGGCGTCTGACGTGGGATGTGGATGCCGTGGGCTCGACGAATGAGTCTTGGCGGGCCGGTGGATACATGAAGTTGATCCACACGCCGAGTGAGCCGGTTGTTGTGATCGTGCCGGTGATTCCGCAGCCCGGTGGGGCTGAGCCGAAGAAGCCGGAGAAAAGGCGGCCGATTAACCTGGTGCATCCCTACACAGTATTTAATTTGTATGCGCAAACGATCTCACTTAACAAGTTGAATTTCTTTGGACTGGGCAACGATTCGACGCTGACGGGCACGTCAGTGTTTGGAACGACGCAGACTATTGTGGGCGGCAATGTTATCAAGCCGGTCTATGAGTGGCAGGCTATCAGCAAGCTCAAGCTTGCGTTGCTGGGCGAGATGAATGGGCGGTTCGTGAGCGTGAGAAGTTATAACGGGCAATCTTTTCCTTCGATCGAGACGATTTATACGAATGCAACCGCTCCGGGCCTGAGCAGCCAGCCGGGATTTGTGCAGCTTGGAGAAGGGTTTCGCATTGAGCCGGTTTTCGCCGATCATTTCCAGCTGAATTACACGGGAAATTTTCAGGAGTTCTTCGCGCCGTCGGATTCGACGTACTCTTTTCTTCGATGGACAGCTGATTTGAATCACATCTTTTATTTGTACGGATACACGAAGACTGGTCCCAAGAATACCGACGCGAATGGTCCGGATGAATGCGGTCCGCTCACGGAAAAATGTCCGGAGGTTTCGCATTCGCGAAATTTGAATGGGTCGATCGGAGTGAGGCTTCTGCTTTCGGAATCGATCACGTCTGCCACTAGCGCGGTACCGTTCTATTTTCAGCAGACGCTGGGCGGCGCCGACATCAATGGTGGAATGGCGCTGGGCAGTTATCAGGACTACCGCTTTCGCGCTCCGAATCTTTTGTTGTTGCAGGAGAGTTTCGAGCATTCGGTGTGGGGTCCGTTTGGGTTCAAGTTCATGACGGACCAAGGACGCGTGGCGCTGACACGCAGCGATCTAGGATTCGATCATCTGCGACACAGCTACGCTGCCGGGCTTACTTTGCGGGCCGGCGGGTTTCCCATGGTCTCTCTGATGTTTGCCTGGGGAGGTCCTGAGGGCCACCACAACATCTTCAATATGAATAGCTCGCTGCTCGGGGGCTCTTCTCGTCCCGCGTTGGATTGAACTTGGCGATTCGATTTGGAATCGCCGCTCAAGTGCTTCGACAGAAACGGCGAAGTCACTTCTTCCGGGCCGCTTTGTTCTTCGGCGGTAGCAATCCGAAGATTTGCAGTTGCTGGTAGCTGGCCACGAAGACCTCGCCGTTGGCGACTACGGGGACAAGGTTCGCGTTGTTGACAAGGTTGACCCAGGATCCCGCCGTTGCCTGAAAGAGCACCGGCATGGTGCTTCCGCCTGTGTCGGGATTAAATGCGAAAAGCGTTATCGCGGGCTGAGTGGTCGAGAGCGGACGCGCCAGCGCCCAGATGATGGGATTGGCTGTGCCGTTCGAGGAAATGGTTGTGAAAAAACCTGGATCCTGGCCGCTGCTGCTGATCGTCCCACTACTCTCCAATGTGAGCGTGACGGTCGGCGTCGTTTGCAACTCCCAAACTTCGACGGTCGCGTCGCCGCTCGTGACCACCCTTGCGTTGAGATCTGTGGGATCAACGTAATACGACGGGCCACACCAGCACCAGCCAATCTGAATGGTGCCGAGTACGTTGTTCGTTTTCGACGAATATCCGCCGAGGCTGTCTTCGTTCATCAAAAACATTCTGCCGTCTTTGCCAGCCGCGACGGCGAGATGGGGTATGGCGCCAGGCTGATCCGGGAGCACCATCACGCCACCACTGCCGAGATCCCTGTCGCCTTTGTCCAACGAGGCCCAATTGCTGGGCGTAAACAAGTCAAGCACGGAGCTGAGATCGGGAGCTTCCTTAACGACGCTCTCCTGAATATTGGTCACGCCATCGTAAGTTGTGCCGGCCGGGTCAGAGTTGCCGGTGACGAATAGAACATTGCCAGAGTCATCCGCGGCCGGGCCGTAGCCAGACATCCAAATGGAAGAAGCGAAGAAGTCATCGGCATCGGTGGCCTGCGTATCAGTGACTTCGGTCGCGGTCATCGGCGTAAGGGTGCCGGTTTGCCAGCCCATCAGCCATCCTCTGGCTAAACTATTGTCGCTGCACATGCTGCCGAATGCGGCATACACGTTGCCGTTGGCTAACAGCAGAGCGGGCCGCTGGCGCTGATTGGTGGCGTTGAAGCTGAAGGTGCTGCCGTCACTAAGCGTGTGCGAAGCGGCCACCAGTTCGGGTGAGACCGTATCCGTCAGGCTGCCGAGATCAAGCGCATGCAGGTAATACGCGGGGCCGGTCGTTTGATTCGTGTAAACCATCACGTACAGGATGTTGTTAGGCAGATCGATGACCGGCGTGGAATTGATGCCATCGTAGGGAGCCTGGCATCCCATGGGATACAGCACAGGCGGCCCAAAGTTTGGGCTCAGCAGAATGGTTCCGCTCTCGGCATCGATGGCGTAAACCGTGTCGTTTTCGGTGACCACATAAACCACGTCGTGCGTGCCCTGGTAATTTCCTGCGGTAATGTTCACGCCGGGAACGAGCAGAGGCTGCGCATCGACTTGCTGGTCAAGAGTTACGGTTTGCAATAGTCCGAAGGATGAACCGTTGACGTTCGTGGGAGTGAGGATGGTTTCGTTCGGGTTCCAGCCGGTGCGGTAATTATCGTAGTGATAAGTGGTGACCGATTCCGTGGGAGTCGCTGGATTCACGGTAAGAGTGTCGGAAGGTGAAGTCACGGATCCCAGCGCGGCAGTGATCGCGGACGTACCCACGCCGACGCTCGTCGCGAGGCCCTGGCTGCCCGAGGTATTGCTGATGGTGGCGACAGCAGTGTTTGCCGAGGTCCACGTCACAGAAGTGGTGATGTTCTGCGTGCTGCTGTCAGAGTAAGTTCCCGTGGCTGTGAACTGCTGGCTTGCGCCCAGCGATATGAAAGGCAGGGATGGCGTGACTGCAATCGAAACCAGAGTTGCGGGCGTTACAGTTAATGTAGCGATGCCGGTTATGGTGCCTGAAGTTGCGCTGATTGTAGTTGCGCCCGCGGCTACTCCGCTGGCGAGACCGCCACTGGTGATCGTGGCTATATTTATGGCGGACGAACTCCAGGTCGCTGAACCGCTCAGGTTCTGTGTGCTGCCGTCTGTGTAAGTTCCCGTGGCGGTGAATTGCTGCTGTGTGCCGGCTGCGATCGAGGGTGCCGAGGGCGTGACTGCGATCGAGACGAGCGTTGGAGGGGTCACGGTCAAAATCGTCGAGCCTGTGATTTTGCCGGCGGTTGCGGTGATCGTTGCCGTGCCCGTGGCCAGGCCACTGGCCAAGCCTTGCGTGCCTGCGATGTTGCTCACCGTTGCCACGGTGCTCTTGCTGGAACTCCAGGTGACTGAATCCGTCAGGTTGTAGGTCTCGCCGGTGCTAAACGTACCGGTCGCAGTGAATTGTTGAGTTGTACCCGCAGACACCGATGGGTTCGCCGGCGTGACTGCAATCGAGGTTAATCCCGCAGTCGTGCCGGTGCCTGTGAGATTGGCGGTTTGCGGACTGTTGCTGGCGCTATCCGTCACGGTAAGCGTGCCCGATCGCTTGCCCACAACTGTTGGAGTAAACGTCACGCTGATCGTGCATTTCGCTTTTTCAGCGACCGACGCGCCACAGGTATTGGTTTGGGCGAAATCGCCGCTTACCGCAACGCTGGTGATGGTCAGCGTTGTGGGCAGATTGTTGGTGAGAGTTACGGAGATCGGATTGCTCGTGTTGCCCACAGTTTGACTGGTGAACGTGATTGCGCCTGGGGATAAAGTTACATCTGCAATTCCGGAGCCGGTTGTGCTGATCGTCTGAGGACTATTGCTGGCGTTATCGGTGATGGTGACCACGCCTGTGGCTGATCCCAATATCGTAGGGCTGAACGTGACTGAAATCGTGCACTTCTTGCCAGCCAACACGGTGCTTCCGCACGTATTGGTTTCGGCAAACGGCCCAGTGACGGTGATGCCACTGATGGATAACGTTGCGGTGCCGGTGTTGGTGAGCGTGACATTCTTGGTGGCGCTGGTGGTTCCGACTGCCACATTGCCGAAAGTCAGAGTAGTGGCAGAGAGCGTAACGTTCTGTGCCGTCGCGGCCACGGTCAATACTAGAAATGCCACACTTGGCAATAGAATGGGGGCACGAAGTTTGCTTGCAAAACTGAGCCGGGCGAGGCTCTTGACGAAGCGCACAGCGAAGACCACGGGCTGCCTCCACTTGTTGATGCGGCAGAATACATGCCACGATGAATGAATGCAATTATGAATTGTGAATTGCGCGAATTTTGGTCTCTGCAATGTCCACCCGGTATTTAATAGTCACTGCTTGGATTAAAGAAAGCCGTCGGGAACGTGGCCGGTATGTTAATCGTGTCAGTCGGGTTGATGGCCGGATTGTTTCTTCCTGCATCGCTCGGATCGAACACAGTGAAACCGACGCCGGGCGATCCATTCGGCAACGAATAGTTGTCGTACGGATAGACGGGATCTTCGAATCCCGGGTTCTGGTTGGCAACGCCGCCCGCATCCTCGCCGATCCCCTGCCAGCCCGCAAAGTTGTAATACGTTAAATATTTTCCGAAGCCGCACAGCATCGTTCCCTCAGGAGAGGGCTGGCTGTGAAAAGCATCTGGATCGGTACCGAATGCGGCGTCCGTTCTCCAGTACAGGTTGCTCTGCCAGTTGTGGAGGTCCGTGATCGGAAAACCACAGGCGTATTCGCAGCCTTGCTGAATGTAGAAGGATTCGCTCGCGTTGCGGTCAAAATAGAACAGATTGTTCGATGAATTGAAAACGGTGACAGGACTGGATGGGCAAACATAGGTGGGATACGGATTGCCGTTGGAAATCATTCCCTTGCGCGCGTAAGCGAAGATGTTATTGCTGATCGTATTCGCCAGATTCGCGAGCTGCGGCCCGTGAGTAATGTTGACTGCCATCGCGGAAGTTCGATAGACGAGGTTGTTCTGTACCGTCGCCAGTCCGGTGGAACCGTCCAGATTGATGCCGTTGCCGCCATAGCCATCTGAGTCAATGATGGAGGCGTCGCTGGTGTCGTGGATCTTGTTGTTTAAGATCTTGTTGCCCGCCGCAGAAAACGAAGATCCCCCCGTGGCGAAGTAAATCGCTCCTCCGTCATCCGTAACGCCTTCGTACAAATCGAAGATGTGGCTGAAGGACACCACGTTGTTGAACGTGCCGCTGGAATTCTTTTTTCCAGGCGAGCAGCTGGGCGCAAGGCATACCTCGATCCCGCTGTGGTACACGTCATAAATATCGTTGTAGGTGTAGGTGTTGTCGTGGCCGCTGCCCTGCACAATGCCGGGAGCGCTAGGAATTACACGGCTGATGCCTTCGATCAAAGTATTTTCAACCGTAGTGAATTGCGGTACATTCGCATCGGTATCGGCCGAGGCTGGCGGCTCTCCGACGCGCAGTCCTATTCCGCCGATATCGAGGATCGCTCCATTCTCGAAGGTGTTGTGGGCCGTGATCGACGAAGGGGTGGTGGTTTTAAATTCGATTCCTGATCCGGCGGTCTGAGTAATGATGACGCCGTTGAAGGTCACGTACTGGCAGTTGTAGCAACTCACGGCTCCTGTCAACACTGGCTCTTGTTGAACTGAGACGTAACCTGTGGATGAAACCGTGAAGTTGTCGTGCTCGAACTGCAATCCCTGGAAGGTAACGTATTCGAGTCCGGTTGCAGTCATCACCTGAGGCGATTGCGGAATCACGATCGTGTCAGTGGGTGGATTCTCGCCGGGGTTCGCAAGATAGGTGAGCGTCCAAGGGGTTGCTGATCGATCCAAAAACCATTGCCCCGGCTGAGTCAGCAAATTCAAAACATTTTCGACCATGTAGCGATGATTCGGCAGGAAGCCATGCACGCCCGTGATCTGAGCGGTCGGGCCGGTTAGATAGACGATGTTGTTGACGCTGTCGATGGAGGAGATCCGCATTTTCGGGACACTCCAGTACTCGAAATCGAGGAGTTCGATGTCGCCGGTAGGGTAGGGCGGATTGAGATTTGTCCATGTCGAACTGACATCGCCGGGATTAAACTTAAATCGGTCGAAGCACTCCCAGCCGCTGCCCGTGATGTAGACCGCGCAGTTCACATTCGGCGGCGCGGCCGGAGGCGGCGAGCCGGTCAAATAGATAGGGCCGACGTTGCGAAGATAAGTGCCCACGGGGCCGGCCGTAGACCCACCGACCCTTGGCCGCAATCTGCGTCCATTGTTATAAAAAAGATTTTCAAAGTAGACCGTGCTTGTGGGCAGCGTGACCTGATACGTGTTGCCGGCCGTATTCGTCCAACCGGTAACTAGCATTCCGCCACTGAGTATCGGCGCCTCGTTGGGATAATTTTCCCAGAACACCTGCAGAGTGGCCGTGCCCGAATCTGCCGAGGTGAACGCGAGCGCCTGCTGATAATAGGTTCCATTGCGAATCAATACTGTGATCGGGGTCGTGCGCCCGTTGGGATTGGCCAGGATGGTTTGGACTGCGGTTTGCGCGCGGGCAATGGTCGCAAACGGACCATCGGTTCCAGTCGTGTTGGGATCCCACAATTTTCCCGACCACGAGTCGTTGCCGTTGGTAGCGACGTAGTAATCGGCTGACGTTCCAATGTCCGCAGTGGCTGCGGCACTGGTGATTCCGCCCAGCGACGCGGTAATGTTTGCGAGGCCATCTGACACTCCTGTGACGACGCCGCCCGACACCGTCGCAATATTGCTGCCCGAGGAAGCCCAGGTCACGGAGGCAGTAATGTTCTGCGTGGAACCGTCGCTGTAAGTTCCCGTCGCCGTGAATTGCGTGGTGCTTCCTATCGTCAGTGCGGTCGAACTCGGGCTGAGGCTGATGGACACAAGGGCCGCGGTCACCGTCAATGTAGTTGTTGCGCTCACCGAGGCGGATGCGGCTGTGATCGCGGTTGCACCTTCTCCGATGGTCGTGGCGAGGCCGGTATTTGAGACCGTGGCAACGCTCGTGGCCGATGATGTCCACGCAACCGAAGAGGTCAGGTTCTGCGTGCTGCCGTCGCTGTAAGTTCCGGTGGCGGTGAATTGCTGAGTTGCTCCCACGGCAATGCTCGGGTTCGCCGGCGTGATGGCGATTGAAACCAAAGTCGGACAAGGCGCGGTGACGGTCAACGCGGTGGACGCACTGATAGCATTTGACGTTGCCGAGATGGTCGCCGTGCCTTGACCGGAAGTCGTAGCCAACCCATAGCTGCCCACTGAGTTGCTGACGATCGCGGTCGACGCGGAAGACGAACTCCAGGTCGCTAGCGAAGTCACGTCCTGCGTGCTGCCATCGCTGAATGTTCCTGTTGCGGTGAACTGTTGCGTCGCGCCAAGAACAGTCGTCGGTGCCTGCGGACTCATTGCAATCGAAACCAGCGTCACGGGATTCACCACCAGCGTGGCTGATCCGCTCACAGAGCCTGAACTGACGCTGATCATCGTAGTTCCTGCACTCAGAGTGCTTGCGAGTCCCGCCGTGATAGCTGTGTCGCTGATAGTGGCCACGGAGGCTGTGGCCGAACTCCAATGCGCGGTCTGAGTCAGAGTCTGCGTGGTTCCATCAGAGAATGT
>PLDC01000018.1 GCA_003134995.1 Acidobacteriaceae bacterium
TTGGTCGTTGGTCGTTGGCCAACTCAAAGGCAGAGTCAAAACCTCTCACCACGGAGGACACAGAGGACACAGAGGAAGACACAGGGTAAAACGGGAATCGGTGGTTGGCTAGGCGGGCTTCGGGCTTTGGGCTCTGGGCTTCGGGAACTTCAACACCAACACCTTTCACCACGGAGGGCACGGGGTTCACGGGGTAAACCTTTGGGAATAGGTGGGTGGCTGCGAATAGGCTCTCGCCGAAGTGGCGGGTTACTATTTCTTCTTGGTTGTGGATGGCGGTCAGGTTGATGCGGGCGTTCCAGTGTCGGAGTATATCGATGTACGTCGATATACTTTGGAGCTGAGTTGCGGAGAGGACAACAGGGACAGCAGGTTCCCTTCGGCGTGCGCCTCTGGGCAGGCTCTCACCGGGCCTTTGGCCCGGTTCGGAATGACAAGGGTTTGATAGGAAGGGTTGGAGCAGTTCGGCTATGCGGGCCGGGTGCATGTGAATTTCGATTGTAGACGATCGGTTGTCAGTCCCCACCCGCTTGTGCAGCAGTTCATCGGTAGGGAGTCAGTTTGAAAAACAGGTCCCCGCAGCGGCTAAAGTCGCGATTAATTTCGAGGCATTTACGGCGCGGCTGAAGCCGCACCATTTCAAAGCGAATTCGGACTGGGACGCTACCAGTTCATCGCTTTCATTGACTTGACTGTTTCACAGACGTAGGATTTTGCTCTTGTGATCGGCCGGACAATCTCGCACTACCGCATCGTCGAAAAACTCGGCGGGGGAGGGATGGGTGTCGTTTACAAGGCCGAGGATACGCGGCTGCATCGTTTTGTTGCCCTCAAGTTTCTGCCCGACGATGTGGCCAACGATGCGCAAGCTCTGGCTCGCTTCGAGCGTGAGGCGCAGGCTGCTTCTGCTCTGAACCATCCCAACATCTGCACCATATACGACATTGGCAAGAGCGGCGAGCAGTCCTTCATCGCTATGGAGTTTCTGGACGGGGTTACGCTGAAGCACCGCATCGGCAATCGTCCGCTGGAAACGGAATTGATTCTCTCGCTTGCCATCGAGATTGCCGAGGCGCTGGATGCGGCTCACTCCGAAGGCATCGTCCACCGCGACATCAAGCCGGCCAACATTTTTGTTACCAAGCGCGGACACGCCAAGATTCTCGATTTCGGATTGGCGAAGGTCACGGCCGGGAGCAGTTCGGCCAGCCAGGTGGCGGCAGCAGCGACACAGACACTGGACGAGGCGCACCTCACCAGCCCTGGGCAAGCGGTCGGAACTGTCGCATACATGTCGCCGGAGCAGGCGCGGGCCAAGGAACTAGACAGCCGCACGGATCTGTTTTCCTTCGGAGCGGTGCTGTACGAGATGGCGACCGGCTCGGTGCCGTTTCACGGAGACAGCGCCGCGACTATTTATGACGGGATTCTGAACCGGGACCCGATACCACCGACGGAGATCAACCGCGAGGTTCCGGCGAAGCTGGAAGAGATCATTCATAAGGCATTGGAGAAAGACCGGGGGCTCCGTTATCAGCACGCGTCCGACATCCGCACTGACTTGCAACGTCTCAGGCGTGACACGACGTCCGGGCGAATCCCGGCGACAACGGGAGCGGCGGCCTCTGGGTCCGGATCCGCTACCGGCTTGCGCGCGGCCACGGGTTCCGGCATCACCGCGCGTACTCCGGCGAAGCTCTTCACTATTACTATTTTTGGTTTACTTGTGGCGTTGACACTACTCGGGCTTGGCTTGGGATGGTTTTGGTTCAAAGGTAGAGAATCCGCGCCACGGAGGGCGTTAAGCGAGGCGCAGATCACGCATACTCTGGCAGAGGACAACGTGTTTGGCGGCAGTATTTCGCCCAACGGCAAGCGCGTCGCCTATGTTGACCATAAGGGCCTGCACTTAATTGCCATTGAATCCGGGGAATCTCACGACATGGCTCTGCCAGAGGAATTGCGAACTCATCTCTGGGATGTGACGTGGTTTCCCGATGGGGAGAAGTTGATCATCGAGTCTCAAAACGAAGCCGAGGGTAATGTTCTCTGGTCGATTTCCGTTTTCGGAGGTGCGCCGCGTAAGCTCCGTATTCACAGCTCACAGGCAAAGGTTTCTCCAGACGGATCGACCATCGCTTTCATCAGCGGCCGCGGGCACGAGATCTGGCTGGCGGGAGCCGATGGGGAAAATGCAAGAAAAATCCAGGACAAGGAAAGTGACGAATACAGGTCTCTGGCCTGGTCCAGTTCCGGGCAGCGGTTAGCGTACCTTAAGAAATTCGCGAAAGGAGGGGTCGATAGTCTGAATGCCGGGGGCAGCATCGAGACGCTTTCCATCAATGGAGGAGCGCCAAGTGTTGTGGTTTCGGATCCTGGATTATTGATTTGGGCCGGTATGGTCTGGCTTCCCGATGGGCGCCTGGTCTTTTCATCCTCGGGAGAAAAGGTACTTGGAGGGCGGCCGAAACTTTGGGCTATCTCGACAGACTCGCAGACGGGAGTGCCTTCGGGGAAGCCAGCGCAGATGACCAATTGGGCAGATTCCCTCGCGCACAACCCGAGCGTCAGCCGTGATGGCAGTCGTTTGGTTGCAGGGAAGAACCGGCAGTGGAACGAGACCTACATCGGTGAGCTTAAAGACAAGGGCACGCGGCTGGATTCGCCCAAACGCCTGACGTCGAGCGACAGCGGCAATGTGGTCGTTGGATGGACGCGCGACAGCGGGAGCGTTCTTCTTATGTCGAACCTTGCGGGCAGGTTTCAGATCTACAAACAGCGAATTGACGCCGATGCACCGGAACTTCTTGCCAGCAGTCCAGATAATCTGTTGTACCCTTCGTTTAGTCCGGATGCCGCATGGATTCTTTATTGGGCGGTGGGCGAGTCTCAGTCGGCTTCGCAGAGATTGATGCGAGTTCCCGATTCCGGCGGATCGCCCGAGCAAGTGCTTGAAGCCCCTGTCGACCCGATGATTACCTTCGACTGCCCTTCACGGCCCTCCAGTTCATGCGTCATCAGCCGTGAGCAACAAGGCCAGCTTATTTTCTATGCCTTGGATCCCGTGCAAGGGCAAGGTAAGGAAATCATTCGGACTAAGTGGGGGCAAGCTAACGACCTGCAGTGGTGCATTTCCCCAGACGGTTCGCACATCGCTTTAGCGAGTCGGACCGAGCTTCGTGAACAGATCCGCATACTCGATTTGCAGAATGGCACGGAGCGGAGTCTCTCGTTGCCAAAGGGGTGGCGGATCTATGGTTTCACCTGGGCCGCGGATGGGAAGGCCTTGTTCGCCAGTATTCCTACTTCGACTGAGTTCCTTATCTCGCGCATCGATCTGGATGGAAATACTCACGTACTCTTCAAACGGGTTGCTCCGTGGATCGGAGCGCCTATTTCGTCCCCGGATGGTAAACACCTGGCCTATTTCGAGGGAATTGTCGATGACAACTTTTGGCTGCTGGAGAATTTCTAAGTCTGCTTAAGAGGATACGAAGGAAGACCGCGGCGCTTTGACGGCATCTCGAGTCTCTGGAACGGCCCTGAACCCCTAGCCGCGCCGCAAGTCCGTCACCCCGGCTGCGATCCAAACTCGCGTGTTCGTCGGCGGCCCGATCATCCCCGCAAGCACTCCAGCAAAACGCGCACCAGCGCCGCATCCGCGTTGCCTTCGATGCGCACCTGCGCTTGCCGCAGTTCGATGTGAATCGTGCCCGGCTGTGCTTTCGGAAAGTCGGCGGACCCGCGCACCGGCAGAGGCTCCGGCACACTCTCATTCACCCGAACCGGCAGCAACTTCATGGCCGGCTTGCGCTCCCCAGTCTTCCCGCCTGGTAGAGCCGACGCCAGCCAAATACCTGGTTCGCGTTGATCCCATGCGCCCGCGCTACCCGCGCTACCGACGCGCCTTCCACCAACGTCTCTTCGACGATCCCCCGCTTCTCCGCGATACTGCGCCGCTGCCGCGGAGCTGCGACTGACCGCTCTCTGACTCTGGGAATGAGTGTAACTTGCTGGGAAGTGTCCATCTCCGCTCCAAGTGGACGCCTAACCTAAGTGTCCACTTCGGGAGAATGGCTCTTAACTACGAGGATGTCCAAACGGCCATCACCGTACGCTTACCGAAAGTCTGCGAATTGGGGCGGCCCAAGGTCAACCGCGGAAGGGTCTAGTCCATCAATGACTATCTGCACCGGTCGATCATCACCGTAAAATTTGACCTGCATCAGCGCCAGAATGGCCTCCATCTTGCCCGATCCAGCCCTCATCTCGAGAAAAGTACAGCTCGGGCGTGCGAATATGCCGAAGAGCTAGCGGCGCTCGACAAAAAAAGCTCACCGAAAGGTGATCTCCGAAGCTCTCTGAAACCAACGTCAGATACACTCAGGTACCACGAATGTCATACACTGACACCAATTGTCGCCTGATTCGCAAAGCTTACGCCCTAATAAGGTACCGCCGTCCATGTCGGAGTCGTACCGGCTGCACAAACCCATAAGGGGCTGCCACTCCCAGTGTTTGAGAACAGACTGCCCGCCGCACATCCCGTGGTACCTGCTTGTGGTGCTGCGGTTCCGACGGCCCAAGTCGGCACTGACGAACTAGTTGTAAAACGCGAATACCCGTGATTCGAACTGCCCAAGGCATACATGCCGAGATATGGATCGGCCGGGGCGGACAGTTTCGTTAGAGTTTCCTCGTCGTCGATAGTAAACGTATGGCAAGGCACTCCATGACTTGGCGTGCATAAGTTGGTTACACCTAACACGACTAGGTCGGTGACCGGATATGCAGCATTCGGGATGTAAATCGTGGCATCGTCCTGACTTGGTGGAGTAGTATCTGTCACGTTCACTATCGAGTTGCTAGATGCGGTTCCGTTCATTCCGAGAGCGATTCCATATTTGAAACCTTGGATCACGACATCCTCTACTGAATTACTGGAAGAGTCGATTTCGATGCCTGCCGTTGCGGACGTGTCGCTAGAAAGGCAACTAATGCCGTGAATCCCCTTGGTACCACCTACATTGAGAATCTGCGCACACACGGTTCCTGTCGATGATCCGCTCGTGACATCGAACGTAATGTTCGAATATGGTCCCGAATTTAGTGCTCCAGATCCGGATACTAACAACCCGGTTCCCTCAATCCCGTTCATCCCGACATGGTTTATATAGCTGCCTTGGCCCGAACTGTTGTTAAGTATGCCAGAGATCGTCGTTTGGTTTCCACCTAGAAGAGTCAGATTCTCAATCGTAATTCCCGTGCACGGCGAGCAGGTTGACGACCCCATCGTTAACATCGTGTAAGCGGCCGAGACGGTCGGCGCAACGAGAACCGTTTCTATACAGAGCGTCGTGGAACTGCATCCGCTGTAATTTATTGTCCCTGAACCAAGCCCTGTCCCGGTGCCGATGAGCCGGGTCTGATTTGGTATAACCCACGCTGCGGACATGTAAATCGCAGCCGCAGGAAGCAATATAGACGCGGGCACAGCGCTGGTCGCGCCGCTCCACGGAGTTTCTCCGCTGTTGCAGGACAGGCTTGTCACGCCGCGCGCGTCCACAACTCCGCTCGCCGTCGGAATCGTTCCCCTACTCTTCATCGTTGATAACAAGTTCAATGCCGCGGAAATACGGCCGCAGATGGTCGAACTGTATCCGGTGGCAATCTTGAGTGTGCTCGCATCGATGATCGCTAGTGAGGGCGTTTGAGCCGAGCATACCGACCCTGTCGTGCAAATTGCCTTGAGCCCAGGAGTCGGGCTGACAAGTGGAACTTGCGCTTTGAGCGTATTTAAGCCCGTTAGACTCATCAGGAAGATCAGAAAAGCCGCCAGCCGAGATAGCTCACGGTGAGGAGAAGATTGTCTCTCGATAGTTGTCATAGCGACCCTCGTTTGTCAGTTGTAATGGCTGACGTTGCTCAAAAGAGCGTGATTGGTGTCCACCCGCTTGTCGTGCAGCCCCACAGAGTTGTTGTTGTCGCGATGGTGGAGGTGCAGCTGCCTCCGCTCTGTTTCGTGCAACTGTAGAGGCTTCCTATGCCACACGAGGTCCCACCGGTTGGTGAGCTCGCGCCGAAGGACCAATTGACAGGATTCGATGTAGCGCCGCTCGTTGCACCCGCCGTAGTCATCCGGGAATAAGGTGGTTGCGTACTGGTTCCAGCGGCAATCTGCTCGCCAAGGGCGTACATAGCGACGCTAGGGCCTACCGACGCCGACACCGTAGTCTGGTTTAAGTCATCTTGGATGACAGCATTGCTCGCATTTGAAGCAGCGAATATAGTGATGTCGCAGGCGTTGGGAAATGATCCCGATACAACGGGGCAGACTGACGCGGTGCTGGTATGAGCGGAAATATGCACCAGGTTCGTCACACCGGTCCCGGCCAAAATGTTGACCAATTCGTTATTGGCCGCGTACGCGTTCTGTCCAATATAAACGCCATCGGTATAGCCACTAACATAAACGTCTTCGATAGTATTGTTGGGCGCGTCCACAGATACGGCAGTAGCGCCGCCCGACATGGTTGCCGTCAGGCCGTGGATTCCGCGCGTACCTGTCGTACCTTCGATTTGCGCGCACGTGGTTGTGTTCGAGCAATAGATATTCGAATATGGACCCGAATTGTTGGCATCCCCGTTGCTAGCGGTAGTAATCAACAATCCGGTCGCCCCGGTACCAACGACATTGGTGATACCGATATCGTTGACCAGGCTCAACTCCTCTCCGTAGTTGTTCTCAATTCCGATTGTGGCAAGACCGGCTCCATTGAGCGTAAGGTGCCAACGCACACGTATATCGTGTTCGTCGCACCGGATGTGTTTGAATAGATAGCTCCAGATGTGGTACAAGCCCCCCCGCTAACTGCTATTATTCCGACTCCCCAAGTGGGCACCAATGTGGCTGCCTGCCGGATTAGTGCTGAATCGACTGTATTGAACAGGTGTTGTTCCTCCGCCCACGGGATCACCGAGAATGTACGCTCCGACGGTCCAGTTCGGGTGGGTGCTTCCACTGGGGGGAGCGATTGTCGTAGCCGTGACGTCATCGCGAATCGCGGAAACAGAGGTCCCGTAGACGGCATTTATCGAGGCTTCGACAACCGACACGTCGCTAACCGCCTCTGGTGTGCCCGAGGGGAAGCACACGTTACTTGAATTATTAGGATTGGTTCCACATATGTGCACTGCGTTCGTAGAGCGACCATCAGTAGGATTGCTCGCCGCCGTAATGTTGCCGATCGCGACACCCTGTACAGTTGACGTTGTGCTTCCCACCTGCACACCATCCCAGAATGCTTCAATGTGAACGTCTTTGACTGAATTGTTACTTGCCTGTACCGAGATTGCCGCATTCCCTTGCGTGCCGGACACTGCTGGACTACCGATGCATGAGGCTCCGTGAATCCCCCGAGTTTGCGCTTGAAGTACTACACATTGAGGGCAACTGCCGGCGGCACATGTAGGATTCGGTGCAACGACATAAATGTTCGAATAGGCTCCGGATTGTTGAGCGTTCGGCCCGACTAGAACACCTGCCAGAGCAATATTGTTAAGCTTTACGTCGTTGACATAACTTTGATCTTGGGCGGCTAAATTATAGATCCCATTCAGGGAATGAACTATCGTGGCCGAATCTTCGCCGTCGATAGTAAGGTGCTCAACAGAAACCCCGCTGCATGGAGCTGTGGTGCTTGCGCACATCTGAATCATGGTCGAATTTGTGGCGGAAAAAATCGTTTGAACTTGTAGGGTGGCATAGGTAGTAGCGGGAAGCGGGTCGCCGCCAACGATTCTCGTATTACTCGGCAATACCCATGTGTCCTTTATTTGAATGTTGGCTGCGGGTAGAAGAACTGTTGACGGCACTGCGACCCCAGAAAAAGGGTTGATGCTGCATTGCAGTGTATCGCCGCTAGTGGGAAGAATTCCACGCGCGTCGACTACTGCGCCTGCATAAGGAACGTATGTCGTCAAAACTGTGTTAATTGTCTGACAGATATCTCCGTCAGCAGGGTAAAACGCACTGGCATCCAAATAGGCGGTCGAAGCGACCAAGGCCGTCGAGCCGCTGCATGTCCCATAGACTGCGGGATTGCCCTGCACACCGCATGTTTGCGCACCGGCGTGCTCGGGCAACAATAGGCAACAGGCGCAACCCACTGCTAAAACGAGGCGAACACACAGTGCTCTTCTCATTGTTAAATCCTCCTTCGATGACCCTTGGAATTCAAAACTTACATACGCCGTTGTGGCTGAAGCCCTCGTTGACTTCATTTTTCTGTCTGCGGATAAACATTGAAGCCCGCACCACCTAGTTGAAAAATGAAGTCCAAAAGTCCATCGGAATTGAAATCCCCCGTAGCAATGCCCAATTCCCCGCTTGCAAAGGGACCTGGAATCTTGACAGGAGTGAGCGGTTGAAAAGTCCCGTCGCCATTTCCCAGCAGGATGCCAAACTGATCCTTGACCCCAGTTTCCGAGACGATGAGATCCGTTTTCCCGTCGGAGTTGAAGTCCCCAGCAGCAAAGCTGAATTCACCCACCGCCGAGCTTACGTTGAAGTATGCCGGCTCCCGAAAGGTTCCGTCGCCGTTGCCGAGCGAAATGCCGATGCTAGAATCCGTGCAATAGGCTAAATCGAGATTGCCGTCTCCGTTGAAGTCGCTGGCAATCAGAAGGCGGCCAGTTCCGCAGCCGCCGTACAGGGTGGTAATAGTTACTGGGGGCCGAAAAGTTCCGTCGCCATTTCCCAACGCAATTGATATGGGGTATTCCTGTTGGCCCCCCACGACCGTATCTCCAAAAAACGCCAAGTCGAGAATGCCGTCGCCGTTGAAATCGCCCGCGACGATGTTTACTCCGCCTTCACCCTGATAGGTCGTCGATAACCGAAAGGTTCCATTGCCGTTTCCCAGGAAAACATAGTTGAAACAACAATCTCCACCAACAATGTCGAGCTTACCGTCCCGATTAAAATCTCCCGCCACAAGATCAACTACGAGGCCTGACGGAGGGTTCCTGTACTTCCATCCCGCGTCAAAGGTCCCGTCGCCCTTGCCTAAGCTAACGGCCAAGCCCGTAATTCCATCGGCGACCTGAAAATCCGCCGCAAATGCCAAGTCTAGATTTCCGTCACCGTTAAAATCGCCGAACGCAGTCGTTATCAAGCCAGCCAAACCTGAATAGTAAACATCGGTTGCATTTCTTGGATCGCTAAAAGTGGCGTTGCCGTCGCCCAGGCTGACGACGATTTGTCCGCCATCAAGCCCGGCCGCGAGATCGGGTATGCCATCATTGTTGAAATCTGCCACCAATAATGAATTCACCGGTTCGATGCCGTCGTAGTCATATTCAATCGGCGCGGCGGGCACAATCGTGGCCGTCGGCGTGTGCACTTCCACCAGACTCCAACTGGAACTGGATTCACCCCCACCCGGAGCCGGATTGGTCACGGTGATATAACCCGCCCTTGCAGTCGCCACGTCAGAAGCGAGAATTTGCGCCTGCAGCTCTCTCGCAGAAATGTAGGTGGTCGTTCGTGCCTGCCGGTTCCAGTTCACTACTGCTCCGGGCACAAAATTCGCACCGTAGACGGTAAGAATAAATGCATCGTTACCGGGGACGACCGCCTGCGGATGAGGAGGTCCGACTACTTCCGGCACCGGATTATTCTGACCAAAAGCCACCGCTAGCAAGCTCGCGGTGAGCACTGACACTTTCAAAATCGAATTGATGAAAGCAGCTAACTGGTTCTTCACTGAAACCTCCCAAGGGTTCGGCCCACAAGACACTTCAACGACGCGGAGTTACTAGCAGAAACAGAAATCAATTTCCCTGAGGGGAAAGGGAAGCTGCAGCTCGTTAAAATTCAAAAGCTGCAAGATTTAGCCGCAAGTAAAGTCGGCTAGTTTGGCCAAACCTTACTTCAGTTTTCGGGTTGGTGTCAACAAAAATCCACAGCGTGAGTCGAGGTTTCGTATTCGTAAATTATTGAAAAACGGTCGAGAAATCATCCTCGAAGGATCGCTGCTGGCGGTCACGCTTGTAATACTATGTGCTTTCATACCCTTAGCCTATTTTACAAAATCTTGCATTGCCCAGCCGAGGAGTACGCGACAGGTGCAGAATCGTCCGAAATCCGATGGTTGTGCATGGTTCTTCACACTAACCTGTCGAGACATTCACGCAACACGGGTCTTGAGGAAGCCGCACTGTCTATCTACTGCCTTTCCATAGTGCATTCCGCCGAATATGAAACGAGCTCTGCCCCTGCTTCGTAAGCGTACGCCGAGCACCGTATTGCTAAGTGTCCACGAATCGGTTAGGTGGACACTTCAGCAGATGTGGGATTGATGTTCCAGGGCACCAAACCGGCAATCCCAAGCTGCAGGCCGAGTCGCTAGTGGAAAAGGCAAATATAGAGTTTGAAATCGCCCAACTCAGGAACACTTGGCCCATCGAATTCCAGCGTCACACTGAAGATGCGAATGCGCTGATGAGCGATGCTATGACCCAATGCACCGGCTGCAGCGATGATCAAAAGGCTGAAATATTGAGGCTGTGGAGTCGCGGTCTCTACGACTTGGCTCGGCCGCCCTCAGGGAAGTTGAGCGACGACTGGGATGGAGCCAATTTAGGTGTTTCCTACGACAAGATGCGCGAGGTGATTCGACTTGCCCCAAACGAACTGAAGAACTACACGCAATTGGCGAGAGTGGTCCAGAAAGCCGGCGAGAACCCCCCTCGAAGGGCGGACCCGTCTTGGACGGTAGTCATGCGAACAACCCTTGCCGAACTTCGGGAGAAATGGGCCAATGTGGAAAGCTCGAAGACAGAACCTGACCAGAGGATCCCACCCTTAAATATTCAGGCCGTACTAACTTTGGACACTGTGTCTCGCGAATGGAAGGCACAGCAAAAACTTCCGGCCGCTGAAAGGAAAATCCGTTTGAGGGGTGACCTCAAGGAAATTGAGGACGGTAGCATCCGGCCCCAGAGCGAAGTGTTGGCCCTTCTGCCAAACAGCTTCTGGCGCGACTCATTTAAGTTCGATGCTCGCTACGATTTGGCAAGAATGTATGCGATGCGCTACTCATTATTGAATTCACTCGATGGGCCACACAGCGATAGGACGACGAGCGCACTAAAGCAACTGAAGTCGGAATTCGCTGATGCCTTGTCCTTCGCTACCAAACTACAACGAGATAGTGTCGCGGATGATCTTAACAAGAGAACGGGGCTAAACCAACTCGCTGAGGAACAAAGGGCAGATCTTCGCAAGCTCATGTGATATGTCATTTATCGTGCCTCTCTTCTGAGGGCGTCAGGAGTATGTCTTGGTTGCGGGGACTGACAACACATTCCTGAATAGGGTTCACATCCTGGTATTCATCGACGATCACATGCCGAATCCGCTCGCCCAGCCGTAGCTTCAGATCAGTGATTTGTGAAATGGCTTTCACAGCGTCTAGCATGATGGCGGAATAATCCAAGTAGCGGCGATCTGTCAGTAGTTGTTGGTACAACTTCAGGCCGTTGACCACGGAGCAACCCTTAAGTTTGGGTTCATTTAGTCTGGCCTCACGAAGGATATTGAGGGCGTCAATGTAATTCTTTGTGTCGATGAATCGACGCAGCACATTGCCCCTCAAATCAGTCGAAGCTGTCAGGCCAGTTTTCTTGGAGTACCGGTTGACAAACAGAACCTGCTGAACGTCGCCGAGAACGCCAAACTTGAGGAACTCGGGCACCTCGGTCTTTAGTAGGTCCAGACAGAATCCGTGGATAGTACCCACGTACATCTCGGCCAGTCCATTAACCTCGCCAACTACTTCCGCTACACGGGTGACGATTCTATCTTTGAGTTCCGCCGCGGCCTTTTCCGTAAATGTGAACGCGACGATATTACGCGGAGCCAGTCCCGTGGTTAACCCGGTCTTTAGCAGCGCCGCCACGCGCTGTGCGACCACTTCGGTTTTTCCGGAGCCCGCGCATGCGATTAGCTGGAGATTTCCTGGTGGCCATCCGATCGCTTCTGTTTGTGCGTCGGTAAACTTCATGACTATCTCCTAACAGGCGGTTGGAAGGCAACCCGCGATATTTCCATCAACTTCAAGCGGCGACGACCCACTACAGTCCAGTTCCAGCCTACATAAAACGATCAGAGGCCAGAATTGTGGACGGTACAGGGATCAGGCGGGAAACTATCTGACAGCCGCAACAACTATTACGCCTCTCGCATTGGATCTGTCTAGAGGCACATTCGTGCCAGGTCCGTAGCCCCAAAGAGGCACGGACGATCTGTTTACGCTGGCTTTCCCAACGGCAGCCTTTAGGTCCGAGGGTCCGATTCGCCCTGGAGAGGGGTCTGACTCGATGCCAGCGTCTTTTTGTGGCAGTTGTGGGAATAGTTTCGAAAACTCGTTCCTGCGGTGCAGCCGTGCGACTCACTCGAATCAGGGCTTCGTGGCCAGGAATACGAATTGCCCGAAAACACCTGATTATGGGCGGCTAGTATCAGGGAGTTCTTACCCCACGATTTCAATTACTTGTCGGGGACTCGCGCGATGAGGTTTTTGGGCAATATCTGAAGACCGCGTGAAATCCTGAAACTCCGACTATCTTATTGAATCGGGCTTTCTGGAGTTGATTCCACGAGATCGATTGCCCGCGCAGCCGTTTCGCGGAGACTCGCTGTCACCAGGCCAAGGGGTAACGCGCACTCTGGCCAGCGGAGTTTTCCATCTTCACCTGCGATTCCCAATCCAGGCACCCTGTCGCGGACCATTTGACCCGGGTAGGTAAAGAAGAAGAATGAATGTCGCCCATCCCTGTCCCAGAAGATGTTCCCCAGTTCGATTTGTTTAGCCTTCGCCAGGGGGCGGAGTTGGCTCGCGATCAGCACTTCTGACTGTTCCGTCAATTCTAATGCGACGATCTGCTCGGCTGTTTCCACTGTAGCAGTCAGATACAGCATTAGGTTCTTTCCTTCCTCGCCTAGCCGACATCTCGTCACAAGAGGACTCGCCGGGAAATTGAGGTCTGCAGCAGACAGGAGTGCGGTCGAAAAACAGTCGAGAATGTTTCGGGAGATTGAGCAAAACTCCGGTAGCGGATTTCCCTGGAAAACATGTTCAGAATAAACAAACCGCTTGGGATCAAGTCCCAAGAATGAAGGCTTCAGGATGGGGTTGAGTAGCCCCTGTTCCAGTTCCTTCTTCCAGTCGTCCAGAAATTTGTCCTTCTCCGCCCCCGAGAGTTTTGGATACCTGGGCTCGAACTCTTTGGTCGGCTTCGGATTTGATCGTTCCGGCACTTTTGCCTTTCACCAGCAGCAATTGTCGCTAGGACGGCTTTCGCCGGCTCGTTGCCTTACCTAGTTAGCCCACGCCTTTACACATTTCTCCGCGACGGTAAAAGCTCGCACCTTCGTCGAGTATCCCTCGCCGAACCAGATTGTGTTCAACTGGCGATCGTCGCTAGCTTTTTCAAATCGGCGGTAGTCAATGTATTCCGCGACGCCGTTATACGCGGCCCAGAGGCTTCCTTTCACCTCCGCCTCGTCATTGCCGCGACCTTGATCAAAGAGATACGCTGAGCCTTCGCGATCGTATTTGACCTGTTCTAAAGCGCGCTGATACCGGGTTTGATCTTGGCGTTGCACTGGGTCAGGAAAGACTCCCTTAAGGTAGTCGTCAAGCTTGCCTTTATTGACCCGCACCTTCGCCATGCTCTGGAACACGGTTGCGAGTTCGTCATAGTGGACTTGAATCCTCTTCAGGAGATTCTGCGCGATCACCAGTCGTTCTCGCAGGTCTTTGCTATGTGCGATGCGGAGGGTTGGACCCTGGCTCAGTGCTTGTATCAGTGTATTTTGGCAAACGACTCGGACGGGCGTGAACTTGATCTGCACCGCGCTGGTGCCGTCGTGGCTGTTACTCAAGAGCAGGTACTTATTGGTGATGTCATCTCCGATAACGCGAATGTCTTCAGGCAGTTTGGCAAGAACCCAGACGCGCTCGCCCTTCCCCAGAGCGCCTGCCGTGTGGTACGCGGCTGCCTTCCGGCCCACGATGGGGTCGAAGAAACCGAATGCCTCCTCATTCTGCAGCGTCTGGTACGCGTCCCCCACAATGCCCAACACTCCGTCATTCACGCCAGAACTCCAATCGTCGCGACGCCATACGTCCTCCCGGACAACAGCCCAACGCTTAGCCAAAGGACGATGTTCGCGCTCGCCAACAAACAACGGCAATTTGCTGACCTTCCAATCAAGGCCCGCGTGTTTGATAGCTTCGGCCGCGGTTGCCGGGGCGTCTAGTTGCTTGCCCAGACGATGCCAAGCGGGACCAACCGTCATTACGGCAGCCGTTCCGGTCGTCCGGTCTATGTTAGCGGGCATGAGGAAACTCGATTGAGAGCGGAAAGGAATGACAAATGAAAACACAACGACCAGAATCCGTCAGTGCACACAACTGTCGTAAAGAAGTCACCATAGTGGAATTGGCATTTGCGGCGCGCCGGGGGCCACGGTTATGTCTGGGATGCCAGACACACGCCCGCAATAGTATGCCCACCATGGAAGCATGTCCAGCGGCAATCATGCCCTTTTGGTCCTGTTGGGCAAGCGCATTCAGACGCTTCGAAGATGTAAAGGATGGACACAAACCGACATGGCAGTGTATCTGGACATGAACCGGGGACACATCTCAGACATCGAGAGGGGCAAGCGTGAACCAGGGATTATCACCTTGCAGGTGATTGCCCGAGGTTTGGACACCACGATGGCTAAGCTACTCAAGGGTCTGTAGAACCGCCCGGAAATCGTTCCCGCATACCGTGCATCAAATCCACCTAGACAGTTTTGGGAAAAGATGCAAAAGCCCGCTGCGCTGTTCCCTTGCTCACTCTCAGTTCGGTCTGGATTTGCGACCACGAGTCCCCGCGAGCGCGAAGAGTGGCAATTCGTGAGGCGTCAACAACGACTCGTGGCCTCCCCAGTCGTCTCCCTTTGGCGCGTGCATTCCTTAGGCCCGCACGAACCCGTTCCTGAATAAGAGCGCGCTCAAATTCTGCCATTGCGCCAATGATTTGAAACATCAAGCGCCCGGAAGGCGTACTCAGGTCGATGTTGTCTCTTAGACTAACGAAAGCCACTCCCAGTGCTGAAAGTTCAGCGAGAGCATTAACCAAGTGCTTCAAAGACCTCCCAAAGCGATCGATCTTCCAGACCAGAACTGCGTCAAAGCGGCGACGGCAAGCATCTGACATCAGCCGATTGAGCGCTGGACGGGATTCCTTGCAGCCGGAAACGCCTTGGTCTGTGAATTCTTCAACGACCTCCCAACCGCGGCGTCCCGCATATTCGCGCAATTCGGCGAGTTGCATTTCGGGGTCTTGATTGTTGAGGGTGCTGACTCGAGCGTAGAGAGCCACACGAGCGATCGGTTGAGTGGATTCTTGAGCGAAAGTGGTGGTACGTTGCTGTCTAGCCATGGTCTGCCTCCTTATTAGGCGACTTTTGGTTAGGGCTGGATGGGTGCTAGAACACCCATCCAGCTCGTTCTCGGTGACGGAGGAAATTCTATGCGTACAAGCACGCATTGTCAAGTTTAACTGCTTGCTTGCACGCAAGCCTTCATGAAAGACTCTTTGCGAAGGAAGCTAAATGACGAAAGCAAAGGATTCCTACGCGGTGGAGTTCGCGCGCAAGGGCGGTAAGGCGCGAGCTAAGAAGCTCACAGTTGAAGAGCGCCGAGCCAGCGCCAAGAAGGCTGCTGAAGCACGCTGGGCCAAGCGACGTTAGCTATTCGAGATGCGAATTTGGGACCGTCGCCAAAGAGCTACTGGAGAGTGGAAACTTGCACAGCCCGGATCCCTCGAAGCGCTTCATCAGCGCCGCGAAACAGGTCATTGATGTCTGGCGGCAGCTCGACCCCAGATACAACCGATTGGTCAAGCTGAAAACCCAGGCAGCGGCCAAACAGCTTCGCAAAGAAGTCAAAGCTGAAAGAATGCAGATTCTTTTCAGGAACCGAGGGAACGCAAATTCAGGCATCATCCCCGGTGAAATTCTTGCAATGGAACTGCGTAAGATCGACGCTTGGGCCGCACGGTATTACTCAATCTATTGTGAGGTGTGGGAACTGCAAGGAAATAAGAAATCTGCCGCTTTGGTGCGAACAATTTACACCCATTTCCTGAGAAAGCTCATTGCAGTTAGAAAATCGTCGGTGACTCACGAAGCGCAGCGCTCAGCTTGTGCTAGAGGACGGTTCGATAGTATCGCCAGGCTGCGGATCGAGTCTTTCAAGCGTTCAGCAGATCAATTGAGTTGGGATTGGGCGGGAAAGATAGAAATCGAGGCATTGGAGCTTGAGGCTCGTGCCCGCGTAGAAAAGTCGACAAATCAAGCATTGTTCATTTCGCGGACCGGCGAAGAAGGCAGGGCTGGTGCCGAAAGCACGCCTCATCGCGCCCCAACAAAGGGAACGATGATGCCAGAGAAACCGTCAACAAGGACTACAGGGCCATTGAGGCCGGAAAGCATCAACCCAGTAACACCAAACACCAAAGCACGAAAGCGACTTCCAGGAGCAACCATCTACGGAGTGCGACCAGACAGCAATGAATATGTGGCCTGGGACGGCGAGCAATATGTGTTGTATCAAACAAAGGAAAGGGTCTTGGCCGACGATAGCTTGATACCCATTGGCAGTGTGCAGGAGCTGAGAGTGGATCATCCGCACCCTGGGCCGGTGGATCGGGTTGAGGTGGTGATTCCTACGCCACAACTGAAAAATGGACACAGAGAATCCCAAGCCGGGGTTCCATTCCCGCATCCGATCCCTCTCTCAACATTCGAAGCTAAAGTCGGCGAGTTGATGGTAAAAGCACGAACGGCGAGTGCGACAAAGTACCTTCCTAAGGCTGAAATCTTGAAAATTGCTACTTTGCTCGATGATGCAAAATTGCCAGTTCGGAGCAATCTGGAACGTGAAGCCGCCCGAATCATGGGCGAATACAACCAGCGACACCCCACGGCTGCAATAAAGAGTTGGAAAGCCGCATTTAATCATCCTCAGTTCCGACGTGCCGTCCGAAAGCGGTTTTCGAGAGCAGAGGAGAAGTACAAGAAAGCAACTTCGCACGTCCCTACCGTGTCCGCGGGATCTCCTCGGACAGCTATCTAGCATTTGCCCCCTTCGTCGCTGCAGTCGCTATTTTCAAGCACCTTCTTTGTCCGGCGGACAAATTCGGACAATTTTCAGCGTTTACAAGCCAACCTAATCGGGCCTAAAGTCGCGCTATCCGAACGCGAAAGTTTATGTTCGGACAGCAGATCTATCTCGTGATCTCGGACCGTTCAAAACTCGGGCTCGTGGCGACTGGCGGGACTACCGCACCTTTTGCACGCTGTGGTATTGTTTCGGACCAGGCGAACGCCGGCGCGTTTTCTTCAAGAGAGGAACTTGAAAAAATGGCGCGCCGAAGGTTTCAACGCGGTAGTGTACTGCTCAGAGGTAAGCGTAAGCAGAAATGGGTTGGCCGCTGGAGGGAAGATGTTATCAATTCAGAAGGCCAACTGGTACGGATCAACCGTAAGGAAGTCCTCGGAACAAAGAGCGATTTCCCCACCAAGAAACTGGCGATGCGTGAGTTGGAATTACGGATCGCTCCAATTAACAACGTCAACTATCGAGCCTTAAGATCGGCAACATTCGCTGAGTTTGCAGCAATTTGGAAGAATAACGCTCTGACTCAGCATAAACCATCAACGCAGCTTGCGGTTCGGAGCCAGCTCAAGAAATGGCTGGTCCCCTACTTCGGGAGTTGTGCCATGAGGGAAGTCGGAGGACAAACGGTCCAAATGTTCGTCCAACGTTGCTCTCTGGCTCCAAAGAGCTGCCGAAACCTAGTACTCACACTTCGGATGATGTGGAGTAGCGCCAAAGCTTGGGGCTATGTCTCACACGATCCATTTGAAGGACTCGTGCTTCCAAAGGTTGCGCGGCAGGCGCGGTTCTTCTTCACGCTGGATGAAATCCAGCGGATCATCGCTGCGGCCAGCGGGCCATTGAAATCCTTCTACTGGCTGGCAGCCGAAACCGGAATGCGGGCTGGAGAATTGTGCGGTTTGCGAATCGAGGATGTGGACTTGGGGCAATGCTTCGTCAACGTTAAGCAGTCAGTCTGGCGCGGCAAACTTCAAACCCCAAAAACAGCGAACTCGATTCGGCAGTTCGCCATCTCTCAAAAACTCGCCTCTCATCTCCGTGCTTACCTTTCGACGTGGCGACCGAACCTGTTGAATTTGGTGTTCGCCACCAAGAACGGAACGCCGTGGGATCAGAATCTAGTCGTGAAACGGAAGCTACACCCGCTGCTCGAATCCCTCGGGGTTCAGCGCTGCGGGCTTCATGCATTCCGACACACAAACGGAAGCCTGATGGACAGGCTCAATGCGCCCATGAAGATACGCCAGGAGCGATTCGGACACGCTCCCGGATCGAACCTCCTGCTTGGCGTCTACACTCACACCGTTGAGGAAGATGACAGGCTGGTCGCCGAACAATTGGGTGAGATGTTGTGTCCAAATGTGGCCAAGTTGGCACAAGAGAAAACCTTCGCAGAGAGCGAAGGCGTGGTGATTCAGTAGGTTAGTTGGTTGCGGGGGGTGGATTTGAACCACCGACCTTTGGGTTATGAGCCCAACGAGCTACCAGACTGCTCCACCCCGCAGTTCGATCATAATCAATGGCATCGCCATCGTCAAACTGCAGAACCTGAACATGGATTGACTTTCGCTGCCGCTGTGCCCGATGGATTGTGCCCGGGGCCTTGCTTACGCGGGAGTTTCTGAAGAACAGGCTGTGGTCAACTCCATCGCGGCGCTGGCTGGCCTTGTCGAAGCCACTCGATGAAGTCGGTGCCGGGAGGCACGCCTCCGAGTTCGCGCAGCCGGGTGGCATTTTGTCCGCGATGGTAGTGGCTGTGCATTGCCGCCTGCGTCAGGGCGTGACGCACGCTGATCTTCAGAGGCGGCCGAAACCAGGGTACTGCGACCGACTCTGCAAGACGGGCGTCGTCTATTGCGCCGAGCGTTGCGCACATTTCTGAATGATATTTTCGGGCAAAAGTTTTTAGCTCGGCTATGTCCGGATAATCTTCGACCTTGGTGATTACGAACCTCGCCGCCGGATCCCTCGTCACCCATAGAAATGCCGATTGCACCAGATGAATGTGATGCAGCCGCGAGCGAATGGCCATATCCGCCAAGGCGGCAGGGAAGTCCTCGAACGCGCGCCAGTGCTCGGCATCGGCCCATTCCTGATGTGCGTAGAGTTCGTGAAGGTAAGTAGTCATCGATTCCTTAAGGCGGCGATCATTAATTATTAAGAGCGAGAATTATAGGAACGAGAATTATACGAGCCGGTCTGGCTGCGTGTTTCGGTCGCCGGTAGAAAGCCCGGTTCCGCAGGGTATAATGTGCCCTTTGGCTTAATCAGGAGCATTGGCGGCCATGGCACAAACTACGCAACACGAATTACAACTCGCTCGCCGTATGTCGCGGCTGGGCACTGAAACGGCTTTTGAAGTTCTGAATAAGGCGCGCGCTCTGGAGCGTCAGGGCAAGAGCATCATTCACCTCGAGATTGGCGAGCCTGACTTCGACACTCCCGCGAATGTCGTGGAAGCTGGCGTCGACGCACTGCAAAAAGGGTGGACACACTATGGTCCCGCGGCTGGATTGCCCGAATTGCGCCAGACGATTGCCGACTACGTGGGCCGCACTCGCGGAGTGAAAGTTACGCCTGAAGAGGTTGTGGTCGTGCCCGGTGGTAAGCCGATCATTTTCTTTACGATTTTGGCGTTAATTGATGAAGGGGATGAAGTCATTTATCCCAACCCTGGTTTTCCGATTTATGAGTCGATGATTCACTACGTCGGCGGCAAAGCTGTGCCGACTCATCTTCGCGAGGATCGCGATTTCTCTGTCGACGTGAATGAACTTGCCTCTCTGATTACCGACCGCACGAAGCTCATCATTCTGAATTCTCCTCACAACCCTACAGGTGGCGTGATGCAGCGCAAAGATGTCGAGCAGGTTGCGAAGGTGATTGGTGACCGCAACATTCTCGTGTTGTCGGACGAGATTTACAGTCGGCTGCTGTTTGAGGGCGAGCATTTTTCGATGATGTCTGTGCCCGGCATGCAGGAGCGCACCATTCTGCTGGATGGCTTTTCGAAGACCTATGCCATGACCGGGTGGCGCATGGGCTATGGCGTAATGCGGGCGGATCTGGCAGCGCACATAACGCGGCTGATGACGAATTCAAATTCCTGCACGGCCAGCTTCACGCAGATGGCGGGCGTCGAAGCTTTGCGTGGAGATCAGAGTTCGGTGGAGCACATGTGTGCCGAATTTAAGAGCCGCCGTGATGTGTTCGTCGCCGGGTTGAATAAGATCAAAGGTTTTTCCTGCCGCATGCCGAAGGGCGCGTTTTATGTTTTCCCGAACATCACGAAGACAGGATGGAAATCGAAACCGCTGGCCGATGCATTGCTCGAGCAAGCCGGAGTAGCGGCACTTTCGGGGACGGCTTTCGGCGAGTTCGGCGAAGGCTACCTGCGATTCAGCGTGGCTAATTCGATGGAGAACTTGCAACAGGCGCTCGATCGCATCGATCAGTGGACCCAGAAAAATCTGTAGCCGGAATCAATCGGACATGCTTGTTCGTCTTGTGTAAATCCCCAGCAAAATAGGTTGACGCGACCCGGTTTGCGTATAAAATGGCGCGGTTCCGAGATGGCAAGAGCGAAATCCCGGAGCGAATACAGGAGCCTTTATGCAATCGAAAGGGTTAGGACTCTCCGCAATTTTGTTAGCGCTTGTTGCGGTACCGGCCTCGGCTCAGGTACCCAGCGCGCCCGCTGCAACGCCAGACACAGCAGTAATCTCGCCTCGCCAGCATGCACCAAGAAGAGTCTATCCGGGTCGGCCGGCTCGCGTGATTGACAATGTCACGGTCGAGGACAGCACCAACTGGAGCGGCTACGCCGTGGAAGGCTCTTCGTTCACTAAGGCGTTGGCCTCATGGACAGTGCCGACAGTCAACTGCTCGAAGACGCCCAATACGTATAGCTCATTCTGGGTGGGCATCGATGGCTGGACCTCGAGCACCGTCGAGCAAACCGGAACCGATTCCGACTGCCATGGCTCCAGTCCATCCTATTACGCGTGGTACGAGTTCTATCCGAACCCGTCCTATGAGATCACCAGTGTCTCGGTTTCGCCCGGCAACCACATATCGGCCTCGGTAACTTACAGCGGCAGCGAGTTTACGATCACGCTGACCAACGAGACGACCGGAAAGACTTATAGCAAAAGTTCGAAAGTCTCTGGCGCGAAACGATCGTCGGCTGAGTGGATTGCGGAAGCCCCTTGCTGCACCAGAAGCGGTGGCATCCTGCCGCTATCCGACTTCGGCACCGTTTACTTTGGTGATGACTATACCGGGGTAAGCAGCACGAACGATGCGACCGATTCTTCCGTATCCGGAGCAATCGGTGCGTTTGGCTCCAACGTTTACGAATCAATCATGGTGAGCACCTCAGGCGCGGATGAAGCGGTACCGTCGTCGCTCACTTCGGACGGCACGAGCTTCTCGGTGGTTTGGGACTCTGAATAAGGAGTGAGGGCGAGGCAGCGCAGTTGCTTCCCGGCGTTTGTTCCGCGATACTTTCATCGCGCCTAATGCCTGGAGGAATTTCCATGCTATCGAAATTCGTCGGGATTTTCGGAGCTACTGCGCTGCTCGCCCTGTCTCCAGCGCTTGCGCAGACGTCTTCGTCTGAAGCTGGCGCGCCAATTTCGCTTTCTGCATCAACAGCAATCACCATCCGCCACAGCGCGCGGCGGCAAATCACCGGCCTCCATCCCGACCGGGTGATTGATAATGTTACGGTTACGGAGAGCAACAACTGGGGCGGATACGCGGTCACGGGCGCTTTGTTCACGCAAGCGCGCGGTTCGTGGATCGTTCCCGCCGTTGACTGCAGCGCCGTGCCGAATTCATCAGTCTCGTTTTGGGTTGGAATTGATGGATGGGAAAACGACACCGTGGAGCAGACTGGAACGGATTCCGATTGCAATGGTGAGACGCCCGTCTACTACGCCTGGTACGAATTTATTCCGGCGGGCGGCGTGACCATCACGAGCGTGCCGCTCTCGCCTGGCGACCGAATGTCGGCAGAAGTGTTTTATAACGGCTCGGATTTCGTGGTCACCATGGCGAACGAGACCACGGGAAAATCCTTCACTCTAAGCCATCCTCCGGGGTCCGCGACGCGTTCGTCTGCCGAATGGATAGCCGAGGCGAACGGATACTTTCTCTCCGATTTCGGCACGGTTTCTTTTGGCGAGGACTACACCTCTGTGGGCCGCACCAATTACGCGGCCGACTCCAAGACTTCAGGCCAGATCGGTGATTTTGGCGGGCATGTGTGGAAGTCCATTATCGTGAACAGCGGCGTAGAGGATGCGATGCCGTCGTCGCTGTCGCCGGATGGAAGCAGCTTCACGGTTACTTGGGAATCCGATTAAGCATTGGCAGAGCAAAAACTCCATTTGGAAGCTGCAAAGAAAAAAGCAAAGTCGCACCGCGCTCCCAAGGCGAGCCGTCCTCACATGCCCGGCTATGGCTTGCCGGAAGGGAACAAAGGCCTGCTCCCGTGGAGTTGGGCTGAGCAGCGCCTGAAGAAATCGCACAACTACTGGATCACCACAGTCAATCCCGGTGATTCTCCGCACAACGTTTCGCCTCACACGATGGTGGTCTGGGGCTTATGGCAGGACGGACGGTTTCTCTTCAGCACCGGCAGCAAATCGCGAAAGGCTCGTAACCTGGCGGAGAACCGTGAGTGTGTTGTATGCACCGAGGATGCCAACGAAGCGGTCATCGTCGAGGGCACAGCCGAGATTGCCGATGCCGCAGCGCGCCGCAAATTCCTTCCGGTCTACGAGCGCAAATACAAGTTCGACATGTCGGGAATGAAGAACGACATTCTCTCGATGAAAGAACCAGTCTTCGCCGTGCGTCCGCGCGTCGTCTTCGGCTTGTGGGAGAAACATTTCGCCGGAAAATCCACGCGCTGGAAATTCGAGTAGTGCGTCTCGTCACCTCCGCCGGAATTCGCCCGCGAGTTTAGAAATCAAAGCGCAAACCGAATTCGGCTTCACGCGGAGCGCCAACCGCGAATACGCCGCTACCGCGCCCGATTCGGACAGTGTTGGTATCTGCATTGGTGCCGGAGACTGTTCCATTGATTGCGCCGCCTCCTCCAGTCAGGCCGCTTAGAGGTCCGAAGTTCACGAAATTGAAAGTGTTGAAGAACGAAACGCTGGGCGAAATGGTCACTCGCTCGCGGAATTTGAAGGGCCAGCTCAGGATTGTGTCAACGTCTTTGTAATAGCCGTTCCCCGCGTTGTTCGCGGGCGGCGCCTGGACTGTTGGAACCACCGCACCCAGAGTCACCAACTGAGACTGTGTGAACAAACCAGCTGTGACCAAAGTCTGGCCGGCTGGCGTGAGCGTGCTGCCGTTGCCCACCGTGTTGTTAAAGTTGGTGAGGTAGGCATTCAGATTCCCGGACGAGACCGAGCGCATGAAGGTCCCGGGATGTCCGATGCCGTTGGAGGCAGAGTTCAGGAAATCGCCGGTCGTGCCGTCCCCGGTCACGTCGGAGCGGAAGATTTCTCCCACGGTTCCTTGCGTAGGCAACCGGAGATCTGACGGTTGCGGCGAGGCAAAGCCTCCGATCAGGCTGAGGCGAGGACCGCGATGAGCAAATTCGAAGGTTGCGCCGAATTTGAACTGATGGGTGCGGTCCTCTGCTGTGGGGCCCATAAAGGCGGTGGGGTTGCGGAAATCCCAGGCGTTCGTAGTGAAGTGTTGGTCGCTGCCTCCATCGCTAACGAAGCGGGATAAGGTGTAGTTGACCTGGAGGTCGAGATTGCCAACGCCTCGAAACGGATTCTTGACGTGTTGACGCCACTCGCTTTGCAGGCCGTTGTACACGGAGCGGCCCATGGGATAGTTCATGAACATGCTTCCCACGTTGGGGTTGATACCGCCGAAGGCCGCACCCGTGTCGGCAGTGAGTCCATAGTAAGCGGCGGAATATCCTCCGTAGTAGGGACCGCCGGAATCCAGTCCGTTGCCGGCGAAGTCATTGATGCTGGCGCCCGGAGTATTCGCGATGTAACAGGCTACTGTAGCCGAGGCATTGGCCTGGGTCACGCCGCTTCCCGGGAAACAGCCGGAAGCAGCGCCGTTGTTGGCGTACAGGACGGTAGACCCGATGGCATTGAGCGCCGCATTCATCTCCAGGTAGCGGGAATCGCCGGCATGGTTAACATCCACGCCGACCTGAAAGTGCAGGCCAATATTTCGCAGGTAATCTACGGTTAAGACGCCGCCCTTGGTGAGTTCGCGTTGAATGCCAATGTTCATTTGATAAGAACGAGCAGTGCGGAAATTGGGGTTGTAGGGGTAACCGAGTTCCAGGGTATTGCCCACAAAATTTGGATTCGCTCCGGCTGCGCCAACCGCTGCCGTGGCGGCAATGTATTGGGCTTGCAAATCGGCCATTGCCTTGGCCGCGCCCTCTGCGTTGATGGAGCTAGGACCTAGAGGCGCGAAGCAAACCTGCGTAGCCAGATCGTAGCCATCCACTGAATAAACTGGGGTTCCCTGGGTACTGCCTGCTAGAGGCATGTAGAAGGGCAGTGAGCCTGCACTTGCACCAGGTTCACAGTTGAGATAAGGCGTCTGGTTGAACAAACCAGTCGCCAGCTTGTCACTGCGATCATAAGAAACATTGTTGAAGATGTTGTTTTCGTAATACAGGCCGCCGCCGCCGCGGATCGCGGTTTTTCCATTGTGCCAGGGATCCCAGGCAAAACCAATCTGCGGAGCGAAATTCAGATTGGGCTGGCGAACGCGGTTGCCCAATCCAGCTCCCCACTGATCCAGCAGATTTCCCGTGCAAGTGATCAAAGTGGTAGCCGAGCAGGGGATGGGCGCCAGGTCGCTATCGGTGCGTCCCGTGTCACGGATGTAGCGCAGGCCATAGTTCAAAGTGAAGTTGGGTTTGATTTTCCAGGAATCGCCCACGTAGGCCCCAAAGCGGGTGTCGAACAAGCCACCAGCAGGATAGCCGAAGCCGGGCAATTCAGTACTGAAGCCTTGGCCATTACCCAGGTAAGCGCCGGTGAATGGATAGTCGGCGATATTGGGATCGCAGCCACTGAAGTTGGTACCGAGGTTGCAGGAGTAAAACGGCGTTGTCTGCACGCTTCCGGCGGGCAGCAGATTGAAGTTGACATAGGAATACAGCAACGGGGCGATTCCGTTGAAAGAGGCGAACCCGCCGGTGGAGATGCGGTTGACCGTGGCGCCAAAACGAATGATGTGCGCACCTAGTACCCGGCTGGCATCGTACTTGATCTGCTTGTTGCTCTGAAACGTCTGCTGCGGCGCCAGATAGTTCGGTCCCGTGTACAAACTGGTATCGTTGAAATAAATTTCGGCCGAGGGGAACGGATTGATGGAGAGTGGTTGCGAGTTGGTGTCCCCGATAATTTGGTTATGGAACTTTAAATATCCGAAGCGGATGCTGTGGGACCAGTTGCCATCGCTGATATCAACGCCCACTGCGTGAGTGGGGGCGTAGTCGCGATTGGCGTAATAGGAGAAGCCGGTGCTGGCGGATGACGTGGAGTAGTTCCAGTCGTAGGCGAACTTATAGAAAACCCTTATGCGCTGCGTAGCCTGCCAGTCTAGCCGGCCGCTGGCCTGCGAACTTTTGAACGGGGAGTTGATGCCTTGCGTCAGGAATTGAAAGGGAGCGCCGGCGACGATCGAGTTGGCGCTATCCTGCTTGAGCCGTTCGGAATCAATGAAGAAAAAAAGCTTGTTCTTGATGAGTGCGCCGCCGAAGCGGCCGCCAAACTGATTCCGCTGAAATTGCGGAGACACCGCGCCCGGAAGATCGGCAAAACCAACCGCGTAATCGCGGAACAGATAGAACGCCTGGCCGTGGTACTGATTCGTGCCTGAACGCGTAGCCAGATTGACAGAGCCCGTGCTGGTAATCTCAGTCGAAATGTCCAGAGAGGAGCGGCCAATGCTGAACTCTTGAATAGAGCTTAGCGCAATGTTCTGGGTGGTGGTGCCTACGGTTTCGTCGCTTACATCAAGGCCGTCCACTTCGATGCGCGGAGTGCGGCCGAAATCTCCGTTGATGGAAAGCGAATTGTAGCCGACCTTGGTGGGATCGAAGTTCTGTCCATCCTGCATCTGGACGCCGGGTTCCAATTGCGCGAGATCGAGAAAGCTGCGTCCGTTGACCGGCATGTTGTCGATCTGCTCGCCGGAAAGTACGCCTTGTACGGCAGATTGTTCCGTGTTGACAGTGACGGAGGAGGCTTGCACTTCGACTGTCGTTGTTTCCTGGCCAACTTCCAGCTTCACATTGCCAGACGATGTCACGGTGATTTGGACAGAAATAGTCAGTTGCTCAGTCTTGAAACCTTTAGCCTGCACGCGAACCTGATAATCGCCGACAGACAGGCCGCCCGAGTTGTAGGTACCCGCCGACGATGTCTTCACCGTGACAACCTGGCCGGTGGCGAGAGACTTGATCGTGATGATCGCGCCCGGAACAACCGCGTTGGTCTGGTCGGTGACCGTTCCTTGAATACTTCCCTGGCTGACGGTTGTCTGGGCGAGCGACAGAAAAGATAGCGACGACACGAGGAATGCAGCGAAGAAAGTTTTTAAGAAGAGGCGGACGCACCTTCCGGAAAATCCACTGGCTGACATGAAGCCACCTTTCAGGAATGGAAAGCGGTAATTCTACACCCATTGCGCCGACTGGCTTTGGGTCCGCTTAAAAGGCCTGGCATTGTTGTCACGTCTGTCGGAGATTCCGCCCTGACGAGTATGATGTTTCGGATGTCGCACGCGATGGGAATACAGGCGTGAATTTTCTACTTGAACCGCAGTCGTTCTGAACAAAACTCATGACCAATAAATTCCGCGTTTTTGCCACATGCGACATTGGAGAAGCCATCAACCTGCTGCGGCAGCGCGGCTATGAAGTCGAGGTCTATCCGGGTCCGCAGGCTCCTCCCAAGAGCCTGATTATCGAAAAGGTGAAGTCTGGCATCGACGGCTTGATCAGTACTCTGCGCGATCCTATCGATGCCGAGGTCTTCGAGGCCGGCAAGAATACATTGAAAGTTCTGGCCCAGTACGCCGTAGGGTTTGACAACATCAACCGTGCCGACGCCAACCGCTTCAAGATTCCTTTCACCAACACGGCCGACGTGCTCACCGAGGCAACAGCCGAGTTCGCTTTCTTCATGCTCGGCATGCTCGCGCGCAAAATGTGGCCGGCCGAGCACCTCACCCGCGACAACCAGTGGGGATACTGGCATCCTTACCTGCCATTTCTGGGCGACGAGGTGACAGGCAAAACCATCGCGATTATCGGCACGGGGCGCATCGGACTGGCGATGATCAAGAAATGCGCCGGCTTCGATATGAACATGCTGTGTTACGACCCGGCTTACGAGAACCACGATTACATCAAGGCCATTCAAGAGAATATGGACTTGCGCCACGCGCGCGGCATTTCGCAGGAAAAGAACTGGATTAAATATGTTGGCTTCGAAGACGCGCTGCGCCAGGCTGATTTCGTGAGCGTGCACGTCCCGCTGCTGCGTCCCGGAGAAAGCGCGACGCCCACCTATCATTTATTTAACGAGAAAACACTGCGGCTCATGAAGCCGACCGCGTATCTGGTAAACGACTCGCGCGGGCCCGTGATCGACGAAGCTGCCCTGGTGAAAGCTCTGCGCGAGAATTGGATCGCGGGCGCCGCTCTCGATGTATACGAAAAGGAGCCGCTGCCCGCCGATTCGCCGCTGCGCGATCCGGCGATCGCCGACCGCTGCCGGCTGATGCCGCATTTTGCCAGCGCCGCGCGCATCACGCGGCTCTCCACCGATCCAAAGAAAGGCATGGCAGGCCGGTGCGTGCAGGGATTGATTGACGTGCTGGAAGCGAACTACGGTGGCGACCTTACGAAGATGCCGTACGTCGTAAACAAGGAAGCATTTCGAAAGTCTTAAGAGGCCCCGTGCTCGCTTCCGTCACCCGTCTTCGGGTTCGCTCGCTGAGGTATTTGCCGGCGTTCTTGTGGCAGACATTTCTTTCTCAACGTCAAGTCGTACGCGCAGCTGGCTTCTCCGGTGGAAAGCTGCTCATCGACCGACGCCGCACGTTCTGGACCTTGACCCTGTGGCAGGATGAGCGGGCGATGAAAGCGTTTCGCGGATCGGCTGCGCACGCGAAAGTAATGCCGCGGCTTGCGGAGTGGTGCGATGAAGCCGCGTACGCTCACTGGACTCGAGACGGCGACTCCGTGCCGGACTGGCAAGAAGCGTACGGACGCTTGGTCGCAGAAGGCAAGCTGTCTCGCGTGGCACATCCATCGCGTGAGCACAGCGCGCGGCAGTTTCCCGAGCCGCGCTTGAATCCTTTGATCGGAAACGACCTGAAGCCTCACCCCACGTTCGAATAAGAGAGACTTTGTTACTCTCTTTCAGGATGTTCTCGGACCGCACCAACTGGAAGCTCACGCGCAATCGCCTCACCGAGGCGCTCGAACAAGTCAGGTCGACCGGCGCGCGCGTGCTAGATTTAACCATCTCGAATCCCACCCGGGCCGGCCTGCACTACGATGACGCGCGCATTCTCCAAGCGCTCGCCTCACCGAAAGCCATGGATTACGATCCTCAGCCGAAAGGCTTGCTCAGCGCACGTGAGGCAGCGGCAGCTTATTACCGGGAGCAGCACGGCGTTCGCAGCTTCGATCCGGAGCAGTTAGTGTTGACCACCAGCACGAGCGAAGGTTACTCGTTCGTATTCCGCTTGCTTTGCAATCCCGGAGACGAACTGCTGGTTCCGAAGCCCAGCTATCCGTTGTTCGAATTTCTCGCAGATTTGCAGGATGTCACGCTCGTGCCTTATCCACTGATCTACGATCATGGCTGGCAGATGGATTTTCCGTCGCTGCGGAAAGCAGTGACGGCGCGGACGCGTGGTGTGGTCGTGGTTCATCCCAATAATCCCACGGGCTCGTTTGTGCACGCGCACGAGCGGCAATTGCTGAACCACTTTTGCCGCGAACACAGACTCGCTGTGATTGCCGACGAAGTGTTCCTCGACTACGGCCTCGATCAAACTGCGCCGTCAAGCTTTGCGTCGAATGAAGACGCGTTGACTTTCACGCTGAGTGGAGTTTCAAAAATCTCGGCCCTGCCGCAAATGAAGGTGGCATGGATCGCAACCAGTGGCCCGCCTGTGGAGGTTGAGCCGGCACTCGCGCGGTTAGAAGTAATCGCCGACACGTATCTTTCGATGAACGCGCCCATCCAATTCGCGACTCCGGCTCTCCTCGATCAGCGGAAAAGCATTCAGCAGCAATTACTAGATCGCGTCCTCGGCAATCTCGCCGAACTCGACCGCCAGCTTGCGCTACAAAAGACTTGCGGGCGTTTGCATGTGGAAGGCGGGTGGTATGCGGTGGTGCGCGTCCCGGTCACGCAGACAGATGAGGAGTTGGCGGTTGATCTGCTGAGACGAGATTCTGTGCTGGTGCATCCCGGACACTTTTATGACTTTCCCAGCGACGGATATCTGATCTTGAGCTTGATCACCACGGCGGATGATTTTAGTGAGGGAGTCAAACGCCTGCTGGGAACGGTCGGCTCATGATTTCACTGTTGCGGCCGCGAAAAACAATTCGCTTTACTTCAAGAAAGAAGATGTTGGATGATCAACCAGTGAGGTCGTTTCTCTTCAGTTCAAGCCTGTTGCTTCTCTTTCTTCTGCCCGGCTGCTACAGCAGCTCGCGCCCCTCGCGCATTGGGACAATCGCGCCGGATTTCACGGTGCAAGATTCCGACCGCAAGGTCACACTGAGCCAGTTTCGCGGCAACATAGTCGTACTGAATTTCTGGGCCACCTAGTGTCCGCCGTGCGTGGAAGAACTTCCTTCCTTGATGTCCATGCAGACTCGCATGAAGGCAAAAGGCGTGATCGTACTGGGCGTCAGCATCGATGTCGATTCCGACTTTTATCATCGCTTTCTCTGGCTATCGCGTGCACTGCGAACTCTTCGATTTTCAGGAGGGCCTCATCGGAACGGCTCCGCAGCTCCGGCCCATCCCAACCCTGGTGTCTAGCTCAGACGGACGATTGTGGTTTTCAACCACCCAAGGCATCGTTCAGATCGATCCGAATCATCTCTTACGGAACACGATTCCCCCTTCGGTTTCTATTCGAGAAGTTGATTCCGGAGGCGTAGTGTATGCCGCGCCAGGGGACGTGAACCTGCCACTGCGGACAAGCCGCGCACACATTGAATACACCGCCCCAAATCTATCGGTGCCGGGACGAGTCCGTTTTCGATACCTGCTCGACGGGGTCGACAAGGACTGGCAAGATGCGGGAAGCCGCCGCGAAGCGTTTTACACGAACCTCCGCCCTCGCCGCTATCGTTTCCATGTAATCGCCTGCAACGAAGATGGTGTTTGGAGCGATGTAGGCGCTGTCGTAGATTTCAGCATCGCGCCCGCATGGTACCAGACGAATTGGTTTCGTCTCCTGTGCGCGGTTGCGGTGTTACTTGTCGTTTGGGTGATCTATCGATTGCGAGTGCGGCAAATTGCTAAAGCCATGAGCGCCCGCTTCGATGAGCGCTTGCATGAGCGGACTCGCATGGCGCGAGACCTTCATGACACGTTCCTGCAAACCATTCAGGGCAGCAAGCTGGTTGCTGACGACGCGCTAGATCCGTCGACGGATCCAACCCGCATGCGTCGAGCCATGGAACAGTTATCGGTCTGGTTAGGACGTGCAACAGAGGAGGGTCGTGCAGCTCTGAACTCTTTGCGTACTTCAACCACAGAAAAAAACGACCTCGCTGCAGCTTTCCGGCGGGCGATGGAGGAGTCCCGTATACATACCTCCATGGAAGCCTCTCTGTCTGTGGTCGGTGAAGCGCGCGAGATGCACCCCATTGTTCGCGACGAGGTCTATCGCATCGGCTACGAGGCAATCCGCAACGCGTGCGTGCACTCGCAAGCCAGCCAAATGCGGGTCGAACTCACTTACGACCACGACCTCGCCTTGCGCGTAAGCGACAATGGCGTCGGCGTGGACCCTGCGGTTGCCGATCGGGGCAGGGAGGGACACTTCGGTCTGCAGGGAATGCGGGAGCGAGCCGCCCGCATCGTGGGCAAGCTTACGCTCGTAAGCTCTGCGTCCTCCGGGACTGAGATCAAGCTTGTTGTTCCCGGCAGCATCATCTACCGCGAGAGAACTTCCAACGGGCGGAAGTTATCTGCGAAAATCAAAGCGGTCCTTAAACAACTGGGTCTGACATCCACCCCCGACTGAATCCGACTACTGAGACTTTCACAACAACCATCGTAGGCGCGAAGGCGCGACTAACGGGCAAACCGGAAGTTATGCCCAAGGACTCATTCTTGACGACGATGGCCAGAAGTCGGCTTCTAGGAAGTCAGCCGTTTCACAGTCGCTGAGATTCCTCCCGAGTGACGGGCAAACCGGAAGTTAATCCGGGCCAGGAGTCGGCTTGTGCGAAGTGGAGCTATAACGGCCGAGAAAGTGCGAGCAAGAAAGTCGAAAATTATTAAAAATCTCCGCCTCTGATAATTCTTTCCCCCGGAGAAAGTTTCGATCTCGTGACTCCCGCTAGGCAAGCAGTCACACGCCAACCCAACCATGCCGATTCAGAGCTTCGAAGTGGCCAATTTAAGCCACAGAATCGCCAAGGATTCGCCTTCGAACTCCTTTGGAAACCCCACCGGTTAGCAACGACTCCGCGGCTAGCAGGCAGTCGCAGAGAATTCTTGAAGCTCTTGATTCCGCGTAACTTACGCAAACGTCGGCTCTTACAGGTTTCAGACCTGTACCAAGGGTTCGAATCTTTTCCGCTCCGCCACGCAGTCTGGACTTCGGAGAATTTCTTCCCTTAATCTCCGCAACATTCGCGAAAAATGCCCGTATTTCGCGATTTCTGCTCGACAAACCGGACTGCAGAGACCGGACTGCTCGGCATCAAATACGGTCAGTATTCTGGCTTTTCTCCGGAAGGCACATTCGTAGTCCGGTTTCCAATAGTGGATTAGGCGAATGCAATGCGATCAGAAGCCGGGGATTCGGCCCTAGCGAGTTGACTTTTCCCAGCGCCTTGGAAACCGAGTTCGGCGCTATGTCATCGTCAGCCGAACAGACCAAAACTTTGGACCGCCCTTGGCCCAGCCCCATCCTGGACGGCTATGGGGCTTTCGAGTGTAGCGAGGCGTATTTCTTGCTCCGTGGAGCGGATGCACGTCAGCGAAAAGAAAAGAACATAGAGCCGGGGGGCACATCAATCGCCGTCGCTCGTGACTGCCTCTACCGCCGGTTTGCTTTGCTTTCTCAGAACCCACCCAGCAGAAATAGGTCGGTGAGCAGCGCTCGAGTGTGGACAGAAGCGTTCAGGTTGTCAATCAACCGGGAACTGATCGCGGGCTGAGCGAGTGTGATGAATGCCGTTGACTTCGGTGGGCAGCTTTTGCTGTACTAGTGTTGTTAACCACGGTGAAGGAGTTCACCGCCAACCGCTGTCCCAATTCTTAAGCCGGAACAGCTGATGACTCCTGACAAGCGGATTGTTCTTGTCACGGAGTCATAGTGCCGGCAATGATCCGCAGAAATGGTCGAGGTTGCACCCATGGAGAATGTGTGGGTACTGGCCGCTGTTTGGGTCGGCCTCGCCTTGATCGCGACGCTCGTTGCCATCTGGTTCCGGATTTCTACTGCCCTGAGTGAAATTGTCGTTGGCACTGTCGCCCAGTTGGTGATCGGTGCTCTTTTCGTGCACGCTGAACTCGGAGGGAAAACAAGTTGGATTAGCTTTCTAGCCGGCACGGGCGCAATCGTTCTTACGTTTCTGGCAGGAGCCGAACTCGATCCCCAGATCTTCCGGACGAAATGGAAAGAAGCCACAGTTGTTGGACTCGTGGGCTTTTTCGGACCGTTCTTTGGGTGCACAGCAGTCGCCCACTACATCTTGCATTGGTCGGGACGATCGAGTTGGCTGGCGGGCGTTGCGCTTTCGACTACTTTCGTGGCAGTGGTCTATGCCGTGATGTTGGAACTGGGTTTTAACGTCACGGATTTCGGGAAGGCGGTACTGGCCGCCTGCTTCATCAACGATCTCGGAACCGTGATTGCGCTGGGGCTGATCTTTTCGCCTTTCACGTTGAAGACGTTGGTCTTCATCGGAGTGAGCGTCGTGGTGTTCGCAGTTCTCCCCTTTCTCACACCCCGATTCTTCAAGAAGTATGGAGGACGAGTCTCCGAGCTGGAGGCGAAGTACATACTGTTTCTACTATTCGCAATGGGGGGACTGGCGGTCTGGTCCGGCAGCGAAGCGGTCTTGCCAGCCTACATAATCGGCATGGTCCTGGCGGGAACCGTGGGAAAGGACCACAGTCTCATAAGGCGTCTTCGCACCCTGACCTTCGGATTGCTCACGCCGTTTTACTTCATTCGGGCGGGGTCGTTTGTATCCGTGCCTGCTCTAATCGCGGCACCGCTCGTATTTACTGCGTTGTTCTTCGCCAAGATGCTGTCGAAAGTAATTCCTCTGTACCCCACGGTGAAGGCCTTTAACTATCAGAAGGAAGAGGGACTGTACTTCACGCTGATGATGTCGACGGGCCTAACGTTCGGGACTATTTCCGCACTGTTCGGGCTGAATCACGGTGTCATCACCCAAGCGCAGTATTCATATTTGGTCGCCACCGTGATCGGGAGCGCCGTGATACCGACCGTGATCGCCAACGCTTGGTTCATGCCGAGGCACTTGTTGGCCACTCAGGCAACGGAAAAGTCGGCGTTACCTCAACCTGTAAGCGAAAACGCAAACTAGGAGGAAGCATGACGGGAAAACGACAGAACGCGTATTTTCGGAAGCTGCTGGTGGGCTACGACGGGTCTCCACAGTCGGAAAAAGCAGTGGATGTGGCCTTCTCGTTGGCCTGGATGCGACAGTACTGATCTTTGCGGTTGCACGGCCCCCGGAACCGTCGACTTCAGTCGAGTTAGAAGCCGTACTGGACAATGCGAAGGAACACTTTGAAGAAGGATTCAAGAAGCTCATGGAAAAAGCCGGCGGGCGCGACCTCCACGTGACGACCGACATGGCGGTGGGACACCCGGCAGAACAAATCATTCACCGGGCTGAGGTGGACGGTGTTGACCTCATCGTTTTGGGTCGCCGAGGACGATCCAGCATTTCCAGGATGATGTTAGGTTCGGTCTCCGAGCGAGCTTTGAGATACGCGCACTGTCCAGTGATGGTAGTTCACTAGTTTGGGTGAGGGATATGTAGCCGCCAGCGAGCCTGGCGCATTGGTGTGAGATCAACATGATGCCGGAATTTATTTTTGACCGTGAAGACGAAAGACAGGTCATTAGGCAGCGCCTCGCGAAGAGGCGCCCCTTTCTTATTCATGGACCCACTGGTGTTGGCAAGACCCTGCTGTTGCGCAGCTTGCTGCCGGAATTCCAATCGGTCCTTTACTGTGAAGATTCCGCCACCACACAGTTGGTGTTTCGCAGTCTAGCGAATAGCTTGCTGCGCCTCCATAGCCCACGCGCGCGGAGCGCCTTTCGGAACGAGGAGGCCATCAAGACGAAATCGGCAGTCTCCCTGAAAGGAATTGTGATGGACGCCTTAAAGAAGGGGCAATACGCGATTGTCTTGGACCACCTCGGACATCCTTCGCACTCCTTCGCGGCAGCTGTTCGCGAGATGATGGCCTGGGGATCGACGCCCGTGAGTGCGGTGGCCCGCTCAAGTCACATGGAGGACACCGGCTTTCTCCAGCCACTTTACTCGGACCGTTCCGAGAAATACGAAATCCGAAACTTTGAGAAGTCGGTGGCAGAGCAGTTCGCTCGCGAGGTGGTCAGGCGCACAAATCTCACGGCATCGAACATGAATGAGTTCCTCGACAAGATCCTGCAATTCAGCGAGGGAAACCCAGGAGCAATTGTGTCGCTGGTGGAGACGGCGAAGCACCCAAAATATCGTTCGGAACAGCACATAAAGATCAGCCCACTCTACATCGACTTTCGTATGAATTGGAGAGTCGCTGGATGATTGGCGACGCATGGCCCGCTGTTGACACAGGGCGGGCTTGGATCTCTGTAAGACGGAGTTCAGACACTACAGGTAATGCGACGCGATGCCCGAAGAGTCGGTAAATTCGCTCAATTCGAATCATGAGCGCCGTTTGAGCGTGACCTGTCGCTACGTCGATAAGCTGCTCGCCGATATGGAGAGCATATTGAGTGTTTCCTCGTCCAGGCTGGCGTTCCCGCAGTACATTCCCGATCTCACTTCTGCCCAGCGACGCGTGGTGGAGGGCCGCTGCGGTTGGGTTTGCGAAACGGCAACTCGAAAAACGACTTCAACGACATTCTATCGGCCCTTTCTTCGAGGTCAGCGCGGCGGAACAGATCGAACAGCGCGGAACTGGTCGGGACTGGGAGAAGCTCATCGCTTCACTGAACCAGTTGGTCGAAGAATCAGGCCGGAGTCTGATCCAGAAAGCTTGCGAACGCGGACTTGAGCGTATCAGCGAACAACTCCTCGCCATTATTATGGAAGAAAAGGGGACTCTACGGCGACTGATCGAAGACTCTGAGAGACGTATTGCGGTTATGAAGCAGACGATCGCCGATGCAGAGCGTTCGATGCGAGAGCTCGCGTACCTCTTCATGGCTGAGCAACAACATCTTTCGGACATGTTCGTCGATCGCCACAAGGCATTTCTCGCGCGTGCAGTGCCGCAGGCGAGCAAAGAGTTCGAGGTTGCGCTTCAGTCCATATCGGTCGGGCTAGGTCCATCGTATCGTCGGCACGCATTCCATGAGGCACAGGGAGTTGCGCGACGTCATATCGTGCCGTGGCTAAAACCCGAGCAGGAAGAAGCAGAGAAAGAATATGGTCGTATTGCCTTGCGGTTCGTAGAACTGGCGAACGAGTTTCTCAAGAAACTCGCCGCCGCAGGCGTTCCCGAGCTTGGGCGAATGCCCAACGCCCTCAATTCTGAAAACGGATTTCGGGTTCGCTCAGAACTCACTTTCATGGACTTCGTTGAAGTTGCACAGCCTGCCTCACCGCTACGCTGGCTGGCTGACTTGGTCCTTCGTCTGGTTGGACTCCGGAGGATCATTACGAGCGATGCCCGAGAATTCCTCAGACGACTGCTGGAAACCAACAGCACTCGTGTGCAGAGCGACATCCTTAATCGGGTTCAGGAAAGCAGAGGAAAGTTGGAAGCAGAGATTCGCAAACTGTTGCACGAGGTCACTCGCATCGCCGACCAGGCACTGGCGCGCGCAAAAAAGGTACGAGAGGAAGGCGATCCAGCAGTCCAATCTGTGTTACGGCAGCTCGACTGCCTTGAAGACGAAGTGCGTACATGGCGTGTTCACAACAACAGTGCTCTAGGAAACTCGTGAGCATTTAGCCGCCGTCCTTTGGCTGTCCAGTTACGATAGCCGGCGCCAAAGCCTCGGTAATCAGGCCGAGGATTCTCTCCCATCATTTCTGGTCTGTTGGCTAATGCGCAGCAGATCCACGATTCGGACAGATTGTCGGCTATCCAGATTGGGAAACGTGGATCGGTAACGATAAGTCGGCTTGTGGGAAGTTGGCAGCGGAACTGAGCGCAAAGCTGGCAAGAACAATCATTCGAGCGATGTGAAACATTTTGGAAACCATGATGCTCTCTTCCTCCCTTTTTCTTGCTTGCGTTCGTCTATCTAGCCCGGAATTTCCTTTTTGGCCCCGCCGGGGAATCCTCGTTTGGTTTACCGGTTAGCGTTTCGGTTTCGCTTGGCTCTTGACTACCGGTCCTCTCTTCACGTGCATTGCCTTCAGCGAGCCGGCACTCTCCTCCTGGAAGGTGCCCAGCCACGCGCTGAGGACGTCCTCGTCGATCGAGAACACAAGCCCCGGACCAGCTTCGTACATGACCACGGTGAAGTCTTTAGTCGGACCGTCATCGCCCCCTACGGGACCGACGGCAAATGGAGTAGCCGACCGGAAGGTGTAACGCCCCGCGGCGTCAGGTCCGGCCGCAGTCCCCGTGATGGGAACGGAAGTGTACTCACCCGGCGTGCCCGTCGCGAAGGACGCGAACGGATCACTGATATCTACCGGAGTGGGGGGCCCGCCGGTCCCGGTCTTGAAAGCAAGCGACGCAAACGTTCCTTGCCCGACGAGGTCGAACTCCCAGCCCACGTTCCCGGTGGGCCAGCTGCCGTTGCCGACGTAGGCCTGCGCCCCGAAGCCGTAGCTGTGGTTGAGGTCGGATCCGTCAGACGCTATGGTCCCTTGCGGAACCACGATTCCCGTGCCCTGGGCGAAATCATCCAGATCGATGACAAGGGCGGCTCCCAGGTTGGCCGCCGTGGTGTTGTTGGGATCCAGAAGGTTGAGTCTTGGATCCGTCGCATACAGCCCGAGCGTGTGAATGGATCCCAACCCGGTGATATCCTTCATGCTGCCATAACCGAGCACGGTGGGGGAGAAGGAGTAGTTGCCCGCGACTCCGCCCGGGGTGCCCGTGGCCATGACGGTGCCGCCTTCTTGATCATCGCCTTCACCCGTGAATGTGGCGTTAAACGTTCCAACGGCGGTATGGGCGGCAACGAGTTGCCCCGCTGCGGCAAATATGGCGTCCTCCGGGTTGTCCAGGATACCGAAGACGTCCTTTGACAGCACCGTGCTGTCGAAGGTGGTGGCTCTGCCCTGGCCGTAAGCTGAACCCGCCAGAGCATCGGCGTAGTCCACGTCGATGATGCGTAATACTTCTGGACCAACGATGTAGTAGACGAGCGAGATGGGTGCGTTGCCGTAGTTGGGATCCGTGAAGCCGGTGATGCTGCCCCGCCCGTACACGTCCGCTCCGACGCCGTTGTCCGTCGCGGTGAGAGTATTCCCCACGAGCACCTTCCCGGATTCATTTTCGTCGTACGTGCCATGGATGGTGCCGCTGGTGTTCGAGAACACACCTCCATACGCAACCCCGAGGATGGGGTTGGTTTGCAGCCCGGAGAGGGTGAAGGCAAAATTACCGCCGGCACTACTCGTTGCCGTCTGCAGGTCGAAGCTTCCGCTGGAAGTTGCCGATCCATCAAACTGCGTGATCAGCGCATGACTTGCGTTTATAAACTGAACGGCGAAGGTCTCGATGCCCTTCACCCCAACATTAGGGTTGCTGGCCGAAACATCAAGGATGAGCGTCCCGGTGCCAGTGGTTGAATTCACCGTCATCGAACTGCCAGCGGGGTTGATTGCGTCGGGGTTCGTGGGTTCGCCGGGTGACGTGAAGCCGCTTCCGTCGTTATAGTCCTGTTCGCCCCCGAGGATGTTTCCGCTTGAGTCAAAGCCCACCGCGCCTGCGACGGCGTAGTAAACCGGCCCGGGTCCGTAAGCGGGGCTGTTTTCCAGCCCGTTCACATAAAACACGAACACGATGGGAGCCTTCTTCTGTGCTGTGTTGCTTTCGGTGAAGCTGGCCGTTGCTGTGGCTCTCGCCGCCGCGGCTGTTACTGAATAGCCGCCGGGCGCCGAGTTTGCAGTGCATGTGATCGATGCGGTGCCATCGGAGGCGGTGGTAACAGTGGTAGCGGAGGGGGTGCAGCTCTGACCGGCTGACCCCGCGACAGGCGTGAACGTAACCGTTACGCCGCTGGCCGCTGTTCCGTTGGAGGTTATAGTGGCTACCAGCATGTTGGTAAAGGCCTCACCGACGGTTGCGGTTTGTCCCGATCCGCTCGTCGCCGTGATCGCGATGGTGGGAGGTGGAGGCGGAGGCGCCGTATTCGAACTACCGCTGCTGCTGCAACCCGTCAGGAACCCGAAAACCAGGGAAACCAAAATCAATGCGAGAATGCTGGTGAAGTTGCGGTTCATAGGGTCACCCCTTTCTCGGCGGCGCGTTCACGGGTTAGTGGCGATACCTCGATCCCATGCTTATTGCGCATGGTGTAGGTTTTGCCGTTGGCTTTTACGCTGCGGACCACGAAGACTTCCTTGTCGCAAACCGTCTTCATGACGCCGGTGAGTTCAATCTGCTGGCCGGGGGTGACGGGCAGCGCGCCTTTGCCTTCCAAACCGAATCGGCCCAGACTGGCGTCTAACCTGCCGAAGGCAGTCTCGACTATGAGATGGGAGCCCCAAATCATTCCCGGGGCGGGTTTGTGGGGCACGCTCGATACGGTGCCGCTCAGCGTGACTTCCTTGCTGACGTCATACCGCGAATCAGAGTCGTCTGCGTTAAGTGGAACAACCAGGATCGCGAACAGGAGGCCGGTCAGCAGCCCCGCGATCAGTGGGATCAAACTGATGAAACCACTATGCCTCATGGATTCGCTCCTCTCTCCGCCTCACTGAGGGGTTTTGAGCCTTGTTCAGATAATTCAACAGCCGACACTCGTCTCACACAACCACTTAATATGGAGAAGTGTGCATTCAATTTGGCCAGCGCACGGTTAGTCCCTCTCCTCTTCCAGCCTTGTTCCCTCTCCCGTGATAACTTTGTCCGGCTCAAAGCTGATCACGGAGAATCTCTTGCCTCCGTCAAGGACGATGATGTTCTCAATTTTTGTACCATTTGCATTGAAGAGCGAGCCGGTACAATCTGGATCGACCGTGTAGCTTCCGTTCGGCCACGGGACATTGGTCCAGTCGTAGGATTCGGGGTAGCTGATTCCGGTCGAGCGAGTGATGCCGCGCGTCCCGTCTCCGTTAAAGAAGTCGAGGCCCATCTCGGCAACAGGGCCACCCATGGATTTGTTCGCGCCCGACCTGCGCCAGGCATAGGTCCCTTTGAGTCTGGCAACGCTACAGGCGCGATCGTGCGCATGAACGTTGATGACAGCCCCCGGAATGCGAGCAAAAGTCGCAAGGAGCGCGAAACCTGTCACGAGAAGAAAATACTTTCCGAACTTGCTCATTTTTGATTCTCCTTATCTTTTTCCGGCTCAAACTGGAGTTCGTGTCTCTGGGGCGCTCGATACGCGAGCTTTTACAGGCGGTCCGAGAGTCGCTTGCCCTCTTCCCCGCTCTACCTCCTATAACGAGAACGGGCAACAAAAACTGCAATGCCCACAAGAAAAAAATTGTTGGCGGACAGTGAACGCGGGGGAACTCATTCTGTGGAAAGGGCCATCCAGCTGTGCTACTCTTTCTGACCAGTCAGGGCTGTAGGCTTACGCGAGGGGTCAATGGGGTCACCCTCAGTTCACGAGGTCACTCAATTATTGCGGGCCTGGAGTGCCGGGGATGAAGAAGCGTTGGATCGGTTGACGCCTCTGGTCTACCGGGAGTTGCACCGGGCGGCCCAGCGTTACATGGCCCGGCAACAGCCCGACCATACTCTGCAAGCGACAGCGTTAGTCAATGAGGTTTACCTTCGGCTGATCGCTTTCAAGGAAGTAAGCTGGGCGGACCGCGCCCACTTCTTCGCCGTCTGTGCGCAATTGATGCGTCGCATTCTTACAGACTGGGCCCGCGGCCAACAATATCTGAAGCGGGGCAAAGGAGCCTGGCATGTGTGTTTTGACGAGGCATTGGTCGTATTCCCTGAGCGCGGTCCCGACCTGGTCGCATTGGACGAGGCCTTAAAGGCTCTTTCCGATGTTAACTCCAGGAGAAGTCAGGTTGTCGAGTTGCGATTTTACGGTGGCTTGAGTGTAGAAGAAACGGCTGGAGTGCTGAAGGTTTCACCTGAAACGGTGATGCGGGATTGGAAGCTGGCCAAACTGTGGCTGCTGCGGGAAATGAGTGGAGGCAAGCGGGTTGGAGCCTGAGAGTCAATCCCGAGTCGAGCAGCTCGTGCAGGAGGCTTTAGAGCTTGCGGTGGAGCAGCGGTCCGAGTTCCTGGAGCGGCGATGCGCTGGGGACGGGCATCTGCGGGCCGAAGTGGAGTCCTTGCTGGCGTTCGAGAAGGATGCTCACAGCTTCATGGAAGCACCTGCCTTGCAAGTAGCGGCCAAGGCGCTGGCGAGGCAAGCTCCAGAGGAAAGAGATGATCGAGCCTTAGAAGGCAAGACCATCGCGCACTACCGGGTCGTGTCAAAACTCGGCAGCGGGGGGATGGGCGTGGTGTACAAGGCTGAGGACACCCGTCTGCACCGTTTTGTCGCGCTGAAATTTCTTCCCGAAAATGTTAGCGATGATGCGCAGGCACTCGCCCGGTTCCGGCGGGAGGCGCAGGCTGTCTCGGCTCTGAACCACCCGAACATCTGTACCCTGTATGACATTGGGGAAGTAGATGGACGTGCGTATATCGCATTGGAGTACCTGGAAGGCACGGCGCTAAATCGGCTGATCGCGGGTCGGCCCGTGGAGCTTGACACTCTGCTGACACTGGCAATTGAGATTGCTGATGGGCTGGGGGCGGCGCATGGGAAAGGAGTGGTGCATCGCGATATCAAGCCGGCAAATATCTTCGTGACCGAACACGGACACGCCAAGATCCTGGATTTTGGTCTGGCGAAAGTGTCAGTCACGCACCACCCGGAGCAGGAAACGCTCGCGGAATCCCACACCCCCATGCAGACCAAGCCGGGTACGGCGATGGGGACGGTGGCCTATATGTCTCCAGAGCAGGCGCGGGCCAATGACCTCGACAGTCGGACGGACCTGTTTTCGTTCGGGGCGGTGCTGTACGAGATGGCGACGGGAACCCAGCCGTTTCGGGGGGCAAGCGAAGCGGCCATCTACGACGCGATCTTGAATCGGGATCCAGTATCACCGGCAGAGTTGAATCGCAAGCTTCCGGCGAGACTCGAAGAGATCATCCACAAAGCTCTGGAGAAAGACCGGCAGCTGCGTTATCAGCACGCTTTGGATGTTCGCACCGACTTGCAGCGGCTGAAACGTGACAGCGATTCCGGCGTTTCGCGAGCAACTCCGTCCACGGTGTCCGCGCCGAACCGTTACACCTGGGTGCTGTGGATTTTTGTGGCGTTGCTGGTGGCGGGATTGGGCGGGTGGTTTGCCGCCAATGGCCCCCGGCCAGCGGTCCGAAATCCACTTTCCAGTGCTCAGTTCACACGGCTTGCCAACTTCAATGGAGCCAAAAGCGACCCTGCTATTTCGCCAGATGGGAACTTCGCTGCGTTTATTTCCAATCGGAGCGGCCCGTTCGACATCTGGCTGATTCAAACGAACGGGAACAACCTGACAAATCTTACCCAGGGCCGAATCGGGGATGCGCGTGCGCCGCTCCGGGCGGTGGGATTCTCCGGAGACGGATTAGAAGTGTGGAGCGGGGGAACAAAAGGCAGCGAGGGAACAGAAGGCAAGAGGGTCATGCTGTGGCCACTGATTGGTGGGGCGCCACACAATTTTCCAGATGAAAAAGCCGCCGAAGTTGCCTGGTCTCCGGATCGCGCTCGGCTTGTCTATCACACCTGGCAAGCAGGTGACCCGACCTTTGTCGCGGATCACTACGGCGGCAATCCACGCCTGATCCTGCAAAGCGATCCCGGAATACACAACCACTATCAGGTCTGGTCGAAGGATGGGCGCTGGATTTACTTTGTACAAGGCCGACCCGCCACTCGTGAGATGGACCTATGGCGCATATCGCCGGAAGGGGGAAAACCAGAACAACTCACACATCTCAACACTGATATTGCTTTCCCGACACTGATCGACGAGAGGACGGTACTGTTCGTAGCCCACAACAAAGACGGGGCAGGCCCATGGTTGTGGGAGTTCGATGGAAAAACGCGAACTACAAATCGCGTGAGTTCAGGTTTGGAACAATACACCGCACTAGCAGCCACCGCGGATGGCCGTCGTCTTGTGGCAGGTGTCGTGAACGCTCAGGCCAGCTTATGGAGCGTTCCAATCACCAGACGCCTTGTTGAGGAACGGGACGTCGAGGCCTTCCAACTGCCCACCTCGCGCTCCCTGGCACCGCGATTCGGGGGCGGAACGTTGTTCTATTTATCTTCGCGAGACGGGGCTGACGGACTGTGGAGCTATCGCGGCGGAAAAGCGCTGGAGATCTGGAAGGGCTCTGAAGGCGCACTGCAGTCGCCAGTCGCGGTGTCTGCGGACGGGAGTGGCGTTGCGTTTGCGGTGACGCGAGAGGGGAAGCAACAGATGCAAGTAATGGTGCCGGATGGAACACGGCTCCGCCCTCTTTCGAGCGATGTTGATGTTCGAGGAACGGCTTCCTGGTCTCCTGACGGCAAATGGATTGTCGTGGCGGGCAGCGACCGCGACGGACTGGGCATATTCAAGCTTCCTGTTGATGGCGGCTCACCGATTCGGATTGCGACCGGGCCGTACCTCGATCCTGTGTGGTCGCCGCGTGGAGACTTAATTGTGTATAGCGGCACCCAGGCGTTTACGTTCGCGCCGCTGCTCGCAGTGCACCCGGACGGCACCCCGGCGAAGCTGCCGGAGATCAATGTTCAGCGCGAAGGTGAGCGGGCCCGATTTCTGCCCGACGGCACTGGCCTGGTTTACATGCTGGGAAATACGATGGCCGAGCAGGACTTCTGGCTGCTCGACCTCGGCACGATGCGCTCGCGGCGGTTGACTCGATTGAGCAGTTCGGCGGTAATGCGGACCTTTGATATCACACCGGATGGCAGCCGAATTGTATTCGACCGCTTAACCGAAGATTCGGACATACTTCTCGTTGATCTTGCGACGGATCAAGGTCGACAGTAGTCCGGCGGCATATTCGCAACGAAGTGCTTGCATTTTCTACCCGCTCCGAATCGTCGGCTCCGCGATTACGTCGTCTTTTCGGTCACGCCCAGATTGGCCGGGCGCTGGCCCACTTTGCGCGGGGCGACCTGGGTGCAGCTCGCGCTGATCTAGAGAAAAGCCTGCCCGTGTGGCAAAGGGCCGCAATCCCACAACCAGACTTGGCCTCGCGTCCTTCGCCGAGGTGTGCATGCCAAGAACTCCATCCGGTCTCCCGTGTCGAAAAAAAGGGCAACGCGCCTAGCCGCGCAGCATTACATGCACTGAATGTTCATGGGTCTGAGTCAAACTGTCGTTCAGCGGAAGTGCAGGAGGCAAAGCTCTGCCCGAGCTAGAGTATCCGTGTTCAACCTCGGACGGATCTCTAGGCGGCGCGCCGTTCGTAGCGATGATGCAGCCCTCCAACTTGTGGGATTTCGATCACCTCGCCTAATGCTGGCGGCTGAATGACCCTATTGGGCGGGAGCATCTTTGCCCAGCGCCAAGTGGGTTCGTGATCGGTCGTAGTAGTCGAAATAGGTCTTTAGAACCCGTCGCAGGCCAGCTTCGCTGATGACAATTACGTGGTCGAGAAACTCACGCAGGATGGAGCCAATAAATCGTTCCACGTAGGCGTTCTGCCAAGGTGAATGGGGGAGCCGTCAATACCTCGCGAATACCCATCCAGTCGGCTGCCTGGCGAAACGCCTCGCCGTAGTTTCCATCGCGGTCGCGCAGCAGATAGCGAGGCGCGCTGTCCCAGGGAAACGCTGCCATGAGCTGCTGTGCCGTCCACTCCGCCGTGGGTTCGCGCCGATGGTTTCGGTTTCTGCGTTGTAGGACTAGTAGCTGATGACGCAGGGCGAGAATCTCAGCTTGGAGGTCAGCGCGCACTCGGAAGGAACTTCGGAGAGACCACAACAACGAAAAGAGGATACGCATCATCGCTTCGGCAGGTTACACGGCAGAGCCCGTAAGTTCCAAGGGATCAAGGCGGACCGAGTTTCTGGTAGGGACAGCGCAGATTCAAGGACTTAACTTCTCGGTTGGTTCGTAGAGCGCAGCCTTTGGCAAGCTGCGTTCGAAGGCAATCCTGGTAGCCTATGACTGACGAGAGCGGAGAAAAGGCTCATCCCAAACCCTGAGCGCTAAGGAGCGGCGGGAGGGTCTGAGAGTTGAACCATCAGTTTGCCATTATTGGAACCATCGAATAATTTGTTGATCGCCGCTGGTGCGGACTCGAGACCGCGGACGATATCTACCCGATACTTTAGCTGGCCTGAGCTGTGCCACTGCGCGAAGTTACTCACCATTTCCTTTACTTTCGAAGAGTAATCAGTGGCGAGGAAACCTTGGATCTTGAGGCGCTTGCTGATCACCAGCGCAAAGTTGGAGGGTCCCGGAACGGGTGCCGTGGCGTTGTACTGCGAGATCAGGCCGCAAAGCACCACGCGACCAAAGGTGTTCATGAGGTAGAGCGCGCTTTCCAAGATTTCTCCACCGACGTTCTCGAAATAAATATCCACTCCGTTCGCACACGCAGCCTTCAGCTGTTTCTTGTAGTTGTCGTCTTTGTAGTTCACGGCGGCGTCGAAAGCGAGTTCCTCTCGTAGCCAATTGCACTTCTCGTCGGTCCCGGCGATGCCGACTACACGAAGTCCCTTGATCTTGCCGATCTGGCCGACGAGTGATCCGACCGAACCTGCGGCGCCGGAGATCAGGAGAGTTTCGCCGCCCTTGGGCTGTCCCACTTCCAAAAGTCCACCGTAGGCGGTTAACCCAGCCAGTCCAAACAGTCCAAGGTAAGCCGAAAATGGAAGTCCGCTCTCCGGCAATTTCGTCACAGCTTCACCATTGGAAAGCAGATATTCTTGCCAGCCGAACATCCCTTGGACTCGGTCACCGGCGGCAAATTTTGGATGATTTGATTTCTCCACTATTCCGATAGCCAACCCGCGCATGATTTCGCCAATCTGCACGGGCGGAACGTAGGACGGACGGTCAATCAGCCACCCCCGCATCGCTGGATCGAGCGAGAGATATACGCTGCGAATCAGCAGCTGGGCCTCCACAGGCACCGGCATGGGTTGGGACACAAGCTCGAAGTCGTCAGCTTTAATCAGCCCGTGGGCCGCGATTTGAGCCGCCATTGGCGGTTTACAGGGGTAGCAGCAGCCATAGCGGAGGACGAGTTAATGTCAGACTGTGTAGCGCGCGGCGGCCAGAAGTCGGCCGGCAATATTGCGCCGCAGTGCAACCCCATCGAGCGGATCGTAGTTGGCAAAGCCTCGTAGAGTCGCCATATTCTCCCGCAGGGCGTGGCCAGCCGAGCAGGCGCCGATGACATTTCGCGCCGAGACTTCTACTCGATCCATGGCCTCGCGCAAAAACACGGCGCACATGTTGGCGGCATTGGTCCCTTTGCCCGAGGCTGCAAGCTTGCGACTTCGAAGCAAGCTCGACTCCATCGCGAAAACTTCCATGACGATGTCGGAAATGTTCATCACGATCTCCTGCTGTTTTTCCAACTCGGCCCCGTATTTTTGATAGGCAATCCCGATCATGAACAGCGCAACCTTCTTCGCGCTCTGTACAAGCCGCGCGTCTTCATCTTTGTCGGTGCTCGCAGAGGCCGTTGCCCCATTGCCAGGCCCGCCGACTACGGCCTGAACAGCGGGGATAAGCCCCAATTGCCCACGGGCGGCACGTTTCAGCAGCATTCCCGTTATGAGGAGCCGGTTGATTTCGTTGGTACCTTCGAAGATCCGGTTGATTCGCGAATCACGGTAAGCCCGTTCCACCGCATAATCTTGATGGTAGCCATAACCACCGTGGATTTGCACGCCTTCATCGACAACGTAATCCAGCATCTCGGAGGCATACACCTTAATCATCGAGCACTCCGCGGCGTACTCTTCAACGGCTTTGAGCTCGGTCTGTGAATCCGCGTGCTTGTCGTGAGCGGACTGCGCCAATTGGCTCTCGATGAGTCCCACCACACGCCACATCATGGATTCCACCGCGAACGTGCGAATCGCCATCTCCGCCAGCTTATGCTGGATGGCGCCGAACTCGGCGATCGCCGATCCAAATGCTTTGCGTTCTTTGGCGTATTTCAAGGAGATGGCAAGCACGTTTTTTGCTCCACCCACGGCACCAGGGCCGAGTTTCAACCGGCCGATGTTCAGGATATTAAACGCGATGATGTGCCCGCGCCCAATTTCGCCAAGCACGTTTTCGACCGGAACCTGGACGTTGTCAAAATACACCGCCGTGGTCGAGCTGCCCTTGATGCCCATCTTGTGTTCTTCGGCGCCGCTGGTCACGCCAGGAAAGCTGCGCTCCACCAGGAACGCCGTGAACTTCTCGCCGCCTACTTTAGCGAATACGGTAAAGAGGTCTGCCGCTCCTCCGTTGGTGATCCACATCTTCTGTCCGTTGAGGACGTAGTATTTGCCGTCTGCGCTGAGATCCGCCCGGGTACGCACGGCGAGAGCATCGGAGCCGGCCAGCGGTTCGGTTAGCGCGTAAGCGGCCAACAGCTCAACCTTCGCCAGCTTGGGAAGATACCTCCACTTCTGTTCTTCGTTGCCAAAGAAAAGAACGGGCAGCGTACCGATCCCGGTATGGGAGGAGTGCCAGGACCCGTAAGAAGCGTCCCGGGCCAGATGCTCACCCGCGATCATTACAGACGGCAGGTCCATTTCCATGCCGCCGAATTTCTCGGGGATCGGTATTGCGGCGAGTCCCAGTTCGGCCGCTTTGCGAAGCACGGTTAGTGCGACCCCCGGAGTCTGCTGGCGGATCGCCTCAAGATGAGGTTCCACCTCATTCGTCCAGAATTGGTCGACCGTGCTGGCTATTGCAAGGTGTTCTTCGTTCAGATCTTCGGCCGTGAAAATTTCGTTGGGCGAGCGATCCTCAATGAGGAACGCGCCACCTTTGACTTGAAGAGGAGTTGCCGCCGCAGTTGTCATCATCTTCCCCCGAGTCGAACGATTGCGACGCCACACGCGCAAATCTGTGACCGCAATGCTGATATTCCGATGTTGCGAAGTCACAGCTCGCAAACCAGCCGATTCACCCCGTCCGTCGTGTTCGAGAAAATCGCGTTCTCAAATTATGTTAGTCTATATCAGATATGAGTAACTAACGTCAACATGGAACACAAACACTAGACACCGGCGGCGCCGAACTGGCCACTGGATCGCGATTTGCGAGAACAGCCGATCGCTCCATTGTTAGAATCGATCCGGTGTCTTGAGCACCGAACCGGCAGCACGTCCTGTAACCTGGATAAGGAGGATATACGACTATGGCTCGTGTTGAAGTCGCCGCCCCGCGAAGAAGTCGGAATCACAGGAACTCGGTGAAGCGAGATGCGCCAGCGCAGATCCACGAGATCCCAGGGCTTCGGGAACGCAAAAAGGCGCGACTTCGTCAGCAAATTATCGAGACAGCCATCCGATTGTTTCGCAAACAGGGCTACGAGAAAACTCGCATCGATGACATCGTCAAAATTCTCGAAATCAGCCAGCCGACTTTCTTCCGTTATTTCCCGAGCAAGGACGCTGTTTTACGGGATGTGGGTAAGCGTGGCTTCGAGTGCATAGCGGAGCGCCTCAAATCAGAACTTTCCACCAAGGCTGATACCGCTGAGCGCTTGCATCGCCTGTATCACGCGATGGCGCTCGAAGCGGAAGCCGACCGGCCGCTATGGAAAGCGGTGGTGCTGTCGGGCGCGATGGATCCGGTTCGTTCTCCGGAGGTGCGCGGAGTCGAGGGAGTTGCGGTGAGCCGGCTGCGGGAAATCTTGGCGCAGGGTCAGGAACGCGGCGAAATCACAAGCGTGTTCCCCGTGGTGCATCTCGCGGAATTCATGGAGGCCCTCTACCACACCGTGGTCCGCCAGTGGACCGTCGACCTGACAGGACCCCACAAACTCACTGAGCGCGTGGACAGCGCCGTTGAGTTTTTCCTGCGTGGTGTTAAGCCGTGATTGGTTCCTGGACCAGTCTGCTCTCCCCGTTCTTGCAAGGCTAAAGGTAAATGAAAGCAGCTATCCTGCACGGTTTCAAGAAGCCGCTCTCGATCGAGGAAGTGGAACGCCCTCATCCCGAAGCACATGAAGTTTTGATCCAGGTGGAAGCCTGCGGTGCCTGCCATTCCGACTTGCACGTGGCTGATGGAGATTGGACACAGCTCGCGGGAATCGTGAAGAGACCCCTGATTCTCGGCCACGAAATTGCCGGTCACGTAGTAGAGAGAGGCCCGGCAGTGCACGATTTGCAAATCGGCGATCGCGTCGGCGTGCCCTGGATTCACTGGAGTTGCGGCGAGTGCGAATTTTGCCGCGAAGGAAACGAAAACCTGTGCAGCCGGCAGAAGATCACAGGTGTCACCGTTAACGGTGGCTACGCCGAATTTGTGAAGGCGCCGGCAACTCACGCGCTGAAAATTCCAGATGGTCTTTCTGCGCTCGAAGCCGCCCCGCTGTTTTGTGCTGGACTCACAGTTTATCGCGCCCTGAAGGGCGCTGGGATTGTGCCCGGTCAGCGCCTGGCTGTTTTCGGCATAGGTGGCCTGGGACACCTCGCAGTGCAGTTCGGACGTGCCTTTGGCGCGGAGGTGACCGCGATCGACATTTCGCCGGAGAAGCTTGAACTCGCCAATCCTTTGGCGCCTCCGACACACTCAATGCTGCCACGATTGATGTGGTCAAGCAGCTGCGCCGCAAGGGTGGAGTCCATGTCTCACTTGTCACGTCCGCGGCGAAGGCAGCTTATGACACAGCTTTTTCCTGCCTCCGGCCCGCCGGTACTCTGCTCGTCGTGGGCTTGCCTGCCGAAAACATCTGTTTCCCACCGATTCTCATGGCAGCGCGAGAAGTCCGGATCCATGCGTCAACGGTCGGTACTCGGCAAGACTTGCGGGAAGTACTCGCCATGGCTGCGGCAGGGCAGGTGAGGTGCCAGGTGGTTGCTCGCCCGCTTGCTCAGGCCAACGAGGTGCTGGATCTGTTGCGCAGAGGCGAAGTCTCCGGCCGAATCGTCCTGACTCCCTAAGGGGCTGGCCGCGGGAATCCGACGAGGTCGGAGTTTCGTCCTGCGCATCGTCGCCATTTTCCGAACGACTATCGCCTTGCCGCCATTGAATTATTGGGGCGCGCGATAACATGCGCGCCATACCGCCTCGAGAATATCAACGTTTCACTTCTTGACGTTAGTGACTCTTATGTGATACTAACTCTCACAATCTGCGATTTCGTTGGACACGATTTGAATTCTTGATCGAGGACGAAATGGGCAGCTGGATCACAATGACGGCTTTTAGGGTTGTCGCCGCACTGGGCGTGCTTTTGGGGAGTTGCTCAGCGGTGGGGAATACGCCGGACCAATGCGGCGATGTGCAGATACTTCCGTAAGGAGAATCCTATGAAGTCACTCGCATGTACGTTTGTTTGCTTGCTATTGGCAGCCGGCGTGGTGCAGGCGCAGGGCGTCGGCTCCTCGGGAGAGATCACCGGAACTGTAAGCGATGCTTCCGGCGGAGTCATGCCGAAAACTAAGATCAAGGTGGTCGACACCCAGACCGGTTTGGAGCGCACGGCGACGACGAATGACACCGGTCAGTTCCGAGTCGTAGGTCTGTCACCCGCAACTTACGACGTCAGCGCGCAAATGGCGGGATTTGCCACTGAGATTCGACGCGGCATCCCGGTTGCGGTCGGGCAGACAGTCACCTCCGACTTCAAGATGAAACCCTCGCAGGTGGCGACGGTTGTCGAGGTGACGGACCAGCCGCCCGTAGTGGAAACTGAACGCGGGAGCCAGGCGGATAGGATCTCACAACAGTACATCGCCGACCTGCCCATCGACCGGCGCGACTATCTTACGTTTACATTGCTCGCGCCAGGAGTTTCCGATTCCAGCCGTCTGGCAGGCGACCAAGATTTCAGAGTCAAGCAAACTCCACAAAGCGGATTGTCGTTCTACGGCAGCAATGGCCGTGGAAACAGCATAACCGTCGACGGTGGCGAGACCTCAGGCGATAGCGGCGGGGTGCGGCTGACGGTAAGCCAGGACGATGTACAGGAATTCCAGATCAATCGCAGCAACTACAACGCGGACTTGGGAGCAGCCACTGGCGCTTCCGTCAATATCGTGACCAAGTCAGGCACCGACAATATGCATGGGACGCTCTATGGTTTCTTCCGCAACGATGCCATGGACGCCGCGAATCCATTTTCGTTCAGCCAGGCATTGCAACCTGGCCAGACCTTCAATCCCGCCAACCCCGATACTTTCGGTTCGCCAATTAAGGATACTTTGAGCCGCCAGCAATTCGGCGCAACCCTGGGCTTCCCGATTAAGAAAGACAAGACGTTTCTGTTTATTTCGTTTGAAGGCTTGCGGCAGGACGCGCAGAACTCAGTTCCCCTGTTGACGGACACAAACATTTTTCGCGCGACGGCAGCGCAGAACGCCATTCTTGGCGCGCTCGCGACTTCATCACAGCCGAGCGTGACTTGCTTATTGCCTCCGGCTCCGGCTGCTCCCGTAGTTGTGCCGCCGAGTGTTTGCGCCGGTATCCTCTATGATGCTTTGACAGTGAACCCGAATGCGGCTCCCATCCCGGGCCTCGTCGATCCAGCGCTGAACGCCTTCCTGCTAAACCAGTTTGAAACCGAGGGTGGAGTTTTTCCTTACGACACGCGGGAATACCTGGCGTCAGGACGCTTGGATCACCACTTTAATGCGAACAATGAACTCGCTGTGACCTACCGGTATGGACACGATCTGGAGGAGTCGCCAGATCTGCAATCTCTGACGGCTTATTCCGCAGGAAGTTCGATCCACACTTATGACAATACTCTGCAAGCCGCCTGGTTCCGCCAGTTCAGTCCAACAAAGCAAAACGAGGCCCGGGTGCAGTGGAATTACTACGGCTTTAACGTGATTCCTAATGTGCCGGGAGAGGTGGGACTCCAGATTCCCGGTTTTATCAACAATTTGGGAACGAGCATTTTCATACCCAACATCACCATTCTGCGCCGCTACGAGTTTGCTGACAATTTCACCGTGATCCGTGGCCATCACACCTTTAAGTTCGGCGTCGACGAATTGCTACGAGGCAATCACACGGAATCGCACACCTTTTTCCCGGGACGCTTTGTGTTCGGGTCGCTTCCCGGAGTTGCGCTGAGCCCGTGCTTATCTCCCACCGGAACTGCCGCCGCCACTCTCTGCCCCGGAGGAACCACCGCAGAAGGCGCCGCCGTCAATCCTTTGCAATCGGCTTCGTTGGGGTTGCCTCAGGTTTACCAGCAGGGATTCGGGGATCCGACCTACCCGTATTACACCCGCCCGCTGACCGAACTCTACGGGCAGGATTCCTGGAAGATAACTCCAAACTTCACTCTGGACTACGGTCTCCGCTACTCACTCGACACACAATTCACCCCGTTGACCACGTATAAGAAAGATTTTGCTCCACGCGTTTCTTTCGCATGGGACCCGTTCAAAGATCACAAGACGGTGATCCGAGGTGGGTACGGTATCTTCTTCGGACCGGTGGACGTTCAAATCCCCGATGTCGACCTGAGTCTGGGAGTGGTGAACAGCAATAAGTCCGCGGTTGAGAACGGTGGCTCAGCAGGCAGCCAAGTCGCAAATCTAAGCTCGATCTGCGGAGTTTCGCAGTTTGGGATACCGATAATCCCGGGTACCGGCGCCAGCCCTTGCAATCGGGAGATTTCTATTTATGTAGATCCGATAACAGCAACTGGTATTCCGGGGTTACAAACCGCGCCTGCGGTCTTTCAGACGCTTTTTGCGGGCGGAGCACCGGGTAACTTGATCGCGTGTACGACCCCGACTCCGGGGAACGAGGCCTGCATCACCCCTGCAGCCGTGGCGCCGCTGGGCATCAATGTTACGAATAGCGGCCCCATCGGCCCTCTGCAGGTGGTTTTCGTGAACCAGCCGGGCTATCGGCCCCCGATCGCGCAACAGGCTTCGTTTGGAATCGAACATGAGATTGCACCGGGTTTTTCAATCGCTCTCAGTGGTATCTATTCGCATACCCAGAGACTGCCAGTCGCCATCGATACCAATCTGCTGCCCGCGCCGTTTAGCACGGTAACTCTGGCCAATGGGCAGACGGTTTCCTATCGCAACTGGAATACCAGCGCTGCGGCTGATCCGCTGGGGGGCACGGAGTTTCCAGGCGGAGTGTTTCCGTGTGCCACCACTCCATGCGTTGTGAATCCGCTGGTGGTACAGAACAACCAATACAGTTCTGAGGCATACGCTCTTTACGAAGGCGGTATTTTGGAAGTGAAGAAGCGTTTCAGCGATCACTTCACGCTTTTCGGAAATTACACCTACAGTAAAGCTTTTGACACATCCACGGATTACAACTCCGACTACGGGCCGCAGGATCCGACGAATCTTAACTTGGATCGTGCTCTCTCTGAGTTCGATGAGCGGCACAAAGTGGTGATCGCCGGAGTGTTCGATAGCCCCTCGAAGCAGAGCATCTTGTCGGGTTTCCAACTGGCTCCGATTTTCTCCTACCACAGCGGGCATCCCTTCAATCTGCTGGCCGGAGGCGAGGTGAACGGCGACAATCACACCACCAATGAGCGTCCCATCGGAGCCTCGCGCGACACCGGTCTGGGCCCCGATTACATCGACTTCGACGCGCGGTTAAGCTGGCACCATAACTTGAGCGAAAGAGCGAACCTGTTGTTTACGGCGGAAGGATTCAACCTCGCGAATCGAACAAATTTTGCTAGCGTAAACAACGAAGTAAGCCCTCTATTCGGCCTTACGCCGGGGTTCACGACCTTCAATGTAAGCGGGATTCGGCCGGGCACCATTGTGGATGGACAAGCGGCCACGCCTAGCACGCCGCTGGGCTTTACTTCCGCTTTTCCGAAACGCCAGATCCAACTCGGCATTCGGTTGACGTTCTGACTGGGAGGCCGGATGGCGTTCGTGGAGAATCAGAAAGCCAAGATTTATTGGGACGAACAGGGCCAGGGGGAGCCGGTTCTGCTCATCATCGGACTGGCTTACCCATCCCAAATGTGGTATCGGACGCGGCCCCTTTTGGCGTCGCGGTACCGGACACTGGCCCTCGACAACCGTGGCATAGGGCAGAGCGATGTGCCACCGGCACCATATCCCATCGCGCTGATGGCGTCCGATGCTGCAGCGGTCCTGGATGCCGCCGGCATCGAGAGTGCGCATGTATTCGGCGTCTCTATGGGCGGCATGATCGCGCAAGAGCTCGCACTGCAGTATCCGGCGCGAGTGCGGTCGCTGATACTGGGCTGCACCGCGGCGGGCGGGCCGACCGCGGTGCGCGCCGAACAGGAAGCAATCCAGATGCTGATGAGGCGGGAGAAGATGAGCCCGGAGCAAGCTGCCGAAGCCTCCGTGCCGTTTATCTACGATCCGGCGACTCCGCGGGAACGGATTGATGAAGACATTGCGGTCCGCAGGCCATGGTTTCCAAGCCCTGCGGGATACGCCGCGCAGTTGCAGGGAATCCTCGGCTGGGAGGCGTACAGCCGCCTCGGCCAAATCGCCGCTCCCACGCTGGTGATCCACGGCGAGTCCGACCGGCTGGTGCCGCCGGGCAATGCCAAATTAATCGCAGAACGCATTCCAGGTGCGAAGCTCGTGATTATTCCGCATGCCAGCCATCTCTTCTTAACTGACCAGACGGAAGTTTCACACCACGCTATTCTGCAATTTCTTAACGAGCGGGCCGGGAGTGCGGGAAGCGATGCCGGGTCGGAGAAGGAGAAGGTTTCATGTTAAAGGAGGCCGCCAGCACCACGCGGGATTCCACGGTGAATGTGAAGCAGCTTTTCGATCTAACCGGACGCGTTGCAATCGTCACCGGAGGGTCAATCGGACTGGGCCGCCAAATGGCGGCCGGTCTGGCGGAAATGGGCGCCGACCTGGTGTTGTGCGCTCGCAAGAAGGAACGCTGCCATCAGGCCGCCGAAGAATTGCAGCAACTCGGCGTCAAAGCCATTGCCCTTGGTTGCGATGTCAAGAACCCGGACAGTGTTCAGGAAATGGTGGAAGCGACCCTCTCCCAGTTCGGCCGAATCGATGTACTCATCAATAACGCCGGAATATCCTGGGGCGCTCCCGTCGAGGAGATGCGGCTCGAGGATTGGAACAAAGTCATCGAGACGAACCTGACCGGAACTTTTCTGTGCGCCCAGGCGGTCGGCAAAGTCATGATCCGACAAGGCAGGGGCGAGAACCGCGCGTGCAAGAACAGTGCGGGAAAAATCATTAATATTGCGTCAGTGGCTGGACTGGGTGGGGCTCCGGCGGAACTTCCAGCCATTGGCTATCACGCCAGCAAGGGTGGAGTCATCAGTTTTACCAAAGACTTGGCCTGCAAATGGGCAAGCCACAACATTCAGGTAAATGCAATTGCCCCTGGCTGGTTTCCCACACACATGTCGAACCGCGTTCTGGAACACCATGAGGAACTTTTTCTCTCTCACATTCCGTTGCGGCGTTTTGGCAATGAACATGACTTGAAAGGAGCTGCTGTGTTTCTCGCTTCTGCCGCCTCGAACTATGTCACCGGTCACGTGCTGGTGGTGGATGGAGGTCAGTCAGCCTGGTAGCGGCGAAATAAGGCCATGAATATTCCGCTTACCCCCGTACGATTCCTGCGTTATGCCGAACAGCAGTTCCCCGGCAAGACCGCCGTGGTTTGTAGAGACCGTCGTTTCACTTACGCCCAGTTCGGTGAACGTGCCAGCCGTCTCGCCGGTGCTCTGCGAGAAGCGGGGGTGAAAGCGGGCGACCGGGTTGCATTTCTCAGCCTGAATTGCCATCGGCTTCTCGAAGCGTATTACGGCGTATTGGAAGCCGGCGCGGTGTTGCTCCCGTTGAACTTCCGGCTCGCGCCTCGGGAACTGGCCTACATTCTGAACGACGCCGGGGTCAAAGTGCTCTTCCTGGAAAAAGAGTTCGCTGAGGTCGTGGATTCTTTTCGGCAGAGCGTTTCAACGGTGCAGACTTTCTTCGTGCTTGACGCTGAACCGCAGGGAACCTGGCTCTCGCCAAGAAATTATGAAGGCATTCTGGCGGCGGCGACGCCTTACCGGGCGGATGTGATGGACTTCGACGAAAACTCCTTGGCTGAACTGTTCTATACCAGCGGCACCAGCGCCGATCCCAAGGGAGTGATGCTGACCCACCGAAATGTTTATCTCCACGCTCTCTCGGTTATTGTGACGTTCATGACCAAGCGGGACAGCGTAAATCTGCATACAATTCCACTGTTTCATGCCAACGGTTGGGGTACTGCCCATTCCGTCACTTTCGTGGGAGGGAAACATGTCATGCTTCAGCGCTTTACTTGCGCGGAAGTCTTCCAGTTGATCCAGCGCGAGCGCGTCGACTCGCTGAGCCTTGTGCCGATCATGGCAACGGCATTGGTAAATTCGCCAGACCGGCAAAAATACGACTTGAGCAGTCTGGAGTGGATTTCGATCGGAGGAGCGGCTTCTTCTCCAACCTTGGTGCGCGAGACCGAGGAAAAGCTTGGCTGCGCGTGTTTTGCCGGATACGGCCTCACGGAAACTGCGCCAGTTCTCTCCACCGCCAAACTGAAGCCGGGAGAACAATTCGATGGTGGAGAGCTTTACGTGGCACGGGCGATGACCGGGTACGCGATTCCGGGCGTGGAGCTTCGGGTCGTGGACTTCGAGGACAACGATGTTGCCCGCGACGGAAAAACCATGGGGGAGATTGTCGCTCGTTCCGATGGTGTGATGCGGGGCTACTGGCAACAGCCGGCGGCCACTGCGGAAGCGATGCGCGGTGGCTGGTTTCATACCGGAGACATGGCCACCATCAGCGAGGATGGACGCATCCTCATCGCTGATCGCAAGAAAGACATTATTGTCAGCGGCGGTGAAAACATTTCATCGCTCGAAGTGGAGAAGGCGCTCCTGGCGCATCCCGCGGTTTACGAGGCTGCCGTTATTCCAGTCCCAGACGAAAAATGGGGCGAAGTGCCCAAGGGGCTGGTTGTAGCGAAACCCGGATCAAACCCAACGGAAGCGGAACTGCTCGAATTCTGCCGCTCTCGGATTGCGCACTTCAAATGCCCGCGGTCGATCGAGTTCCTGGAGAGCTTGCCCAAGACTGCTACCGGGAAGATTCTGAAAAAAGGATTGCGCAAAAAATATTGGAGCGAACAGGAACACAACGCGCACGAATTTACGGCGCGCAAGTGAACCTTTGAAGATGCTGGAGAGAGAGTTCAGTGCCATGGACGATCTAGTTCAACTTACCAAAGATAAAGATGTCGCGATCATCACCATCAATAATCCTCCGGTGAATGCGTTAAGCCCCGCAGTCGCACAAGGGATTGTCCAGGCCATTGAGCAGGCCGGCAAGGACGATGGCACAAAAGCCGTGGTGCTGATTGGTGGCGGCCGCACGTTCATCGCCGGCGCGGACATAAAAGAATTCGGCAAGATCACATCCGGCAAGACGCAGCGAGGCGCAGGCCTGCTTCCGCTCCTGCTTCAGATAGAAGATGTGCGAAAACCAGTGGTGGTGGCCATCCATGGCTCTGCCTTTGGTGGCGGGCTGGAACTGGCGATGGCCGGCCACCATCGTGTGGCGGTTCCGAATGCACAGCTAGGTCAGCCCGAAGTGAAGCTAGGCATTATTCCCGGCGCAGGTGGCACCCAGCGGCTGCCTCGGCTGGTGGGCGTCGCCAAGGCCGTCGAGATGTGCGCAGAAGGCAATCCGATTAGCGCGCAGGAGGCGCTAAAACTCGGACTAGTGGATCGTCTGATCGAAGACGATCTGTTGGCGGGTGCGTTAGATTTCTCGCGCGAAATCGCCGGAAAGCCGACGCTCAAAACCCGTGAGCGCAACAACAAACTCGGCAATCCCGAGCAGAACGCATCAGTCTTCGCTGCCGCGCGCGAAAAGGCTCACACCAAACAGCGTGGCATGATGTCGCCGCTAGCGGCCATCGATGCGGTGGAAGCTGCCACGAGACTGTCTTTTGAAGAAGGATGCCAGCTGGAACGGAAACTGTTCGACGACTGCCTTTTTTCCGATCAATCCAAGGCCCTCATTTATGCGTTTTTCGGCGAGCGCGAAGTTGCCAAGATCCCAGACATACCAAAAGAGACCGCGCTTCTCCCAGTGAACTCGGTTGCAGTGGTCGGCGCCGGAACCATGGGCGGCGGAATCGCGATGGTCTTTGCCAATGCCGGGTTTCCCGTGTTGCTCAAAGAGGCTGACGAGCCGGCTCTTCATCACGGACTGGCCACCATCCAGAAAAACTATCAGAGTTCGGTTAAACGCGGCCGGCTTACGCAGCGATTCGTGGATGAACGCCTGCAACTCATCAAGCCGACGCTCAGCTACGACGATTTCGGAAAGGTCGATATGGTCGTCGAAGCCGTGTTCGAGGGCATGGCGCTCAAGAAAGAGGTCTTCGGCCAGTTGGATCGCGTGTGCCGGCCCGGCGCAATCCTGGCGAGTAACACGTCAACGCTCGACATAGACGAGATAGCCTCAGCCACTTCGCGGCCCGTTGCCGTCATTGGCACGCATTTTTTCAGCCCGGCGAATATTATGCGCCTGCTCGAGATCGTGCGCGGCAAGGCGAGCAGCAAAGAAGTGATCGCGACCTGCATGCAACTCTCTAAGAAACTGGGGAAAGTCGGGGTGCTCGTCGGCAACTGCCGGGGCTTTGTGGGAAACCGCATGTTCGGCCCCTATCGCCGAGAAGCGCAGTTCCTGGTGGAGGAAGGTGCCAGTATCGAATCCGTGGACAAGGCGCTGTTCGACTTCGGCATGGCGATGGGGCCCATGGCTACTGGCGATCTGGCAGGCCTCGACGTGGGCTGGCGTATCCGTAAAGAGTACCGGCACCTAGAAAAGCCAGGACTGCGTCAGCCGTTCGCGGAGGACCGCCTCTGCGAACTTGGGCGCTACGGCCAGAAAACCGGTGCGGGCTGGTACAAGTACGACGAGAATCGGCGTCCAATTCTCGATCCTGAAGTCAACGAGATGGTGCGCAGGTGGGCCCGCGAAGCCGGCATCCCGCAACGCAAGCTGTCATCCGAAGAGATCGTAGACCGCTGTATCTATGCCCTGGTGAATGAGGGTGCCCGCATTCTTGAGGAAGGCATCGTATGGCGCGCCGCCGACATCGACATCATTTATCTAAACGGCTACGGATTCCCGGCCTATCGCGGCGGTCCGATGTGGTATGCGGATACCGTGGGACTGGATAAGGTCTACCGCCGCATCTCAGAATTTCATCAACAGCATGGCGAACTCTGGGAACCTGCCCCTGTGTTGAAGCGTCTGGCCGAGGAAGGCAAGACCTTCGCCGAGCTGAACCGGGAACAGACCGTGATGGCGTAAGAATTAAGAGCGCGACCGGGAGCTTAGTAACCCGATCGCCACGGATACGATACGCGGTGCGGATTTTTGCTCGTGGTGTTTGATTGTCTGCGCGGGAGAAGATATGCGAGAAGCGGTAGTGGTTGCCAGCTCACGGACCGGGCTGGCGAAATCGTTCCGCGGTTCGTTCAACATGACCCGCCCCGAAGATCTGGCAGCACATTGCATCAGGGACGTCCTGCGCAAGGTGCCGCAGCTTGACGCGGCCGAAATAGACGACGTTGTGTTGGGATGTGCACAACCACAGGGTCCGCAGGGTCACAACATTGCCCGCACTTCCGCCATGCTGGCCGGGCTTCCCACTTCGGTCGCGGGCACGACCATAAACCGGTTTTGCTCGTCGGGATTGCAGGCGATTGCTGTGGCCTCGCACCAGATCATCAGCGAGGGCGTGGAGGCGGCGATTGGCGGCGGCGTCGAGAGTATCAGCATGACGCCGGCAGCCGGCAATCCTCACCCGGAACTGCAGAAACGATTGCCCGGATTGTATATGGGCATGGGTAACACCGCGGAAATCGTCGCCAAGCGCTACAAGGTGAGCCGGGAGGTGCAGGACGAGTACGCACTGCTGAGCCAGCAATGCACTGCTCGTGCTCAGCGAGAAGGTTTTTTCGAGGGCGAGATCGCGCTCATGAAGGTCACGATGGCGCTCCTCGATAAGAAAACTGGCGAGAAGGTTGGAACGCGGGAGGTCTGCTGCGACCACGACGAGTGCAATCGGCCCGACACCACGCTCGAAGGCCTGCTGGCGCTGAAGCCTCACTTTGATCCGCACAGCGGCGAGGGCACCGTGACGGCCGGCAACTCCTCGCAACTTTCCGACGGCGCTTCGGCCACTCTGTTGATGTCCCGCCAGCGCGCTGATCAGCTGGGTGTGCCGTACAAGCTGGTGTTTCGCGGATTTCAAGTTGCGGGTTGTGATCCGGACGAAATGGGTATCGGTCCCGTCTTCGCGGTGCCCAAGCTGCTCAAGCGCGCCGGCCTGGAGATGGATGATATCGACCTCTGGGAACTGAACGAGGCTTTTGCGGTGCAGGTGATCTACTGCCGCGACCGGCTGGGAATAAATCCGGGAAAGTTGAATGTTAATGGCGGGTCCATCTCCATCGGTCATCCGTTTGGCATGACCGGTTCGCGCATGGTCGGAACGCTCGCCAATGAAATGGCGCGCCGGAAGGCGCGCTACGGCATCGTGACCATGTGCATCGGCGGCGGGCAAGGTGCTGCCGGTCTGTTCGAAGCGGTTCATTAACTTGCCGAATCCTGCTTCTGATGGAGGAATCAGAGATGAAAAAGAGCGAAAAGGCGAACAAGCGGCTCGATCACTGTGAGGTTACTTCCAGACTGCTGTTTGGAGCAGCGGCTTGCTCTAACCCCGGACAGACGGAACTGCTGATCCCGTCAATCATCTGAAGCAAACGAAATTACAAAAAGATGCCCGCTAACACGCCAACCGAAGCCACAACCGCCGCTGCTCAGACCACGGCTGACTCTACCGCGCATTCATTGAGGTACGCGTGGTACGTCGCCGGAGTCCTAACACTTCTGTACGCATTTTCGTTCATCGACCGCCAGATCTTCAGTCTGCTGGTCGGGCCGCTTCGTCGCGACTTACACATCGGCGACGCTAAGATGAGTTTGCTGATCGGATTCAGCTTCGCGCTGTTTTATACATTCTTCGGAATCCCTCTCGGCAGGCTGGCCGACATTTACAGCCGCAGGCTGATCATCGCGGCCGGCCTGGTACTGTGGAGCGGGTTCACAGCCAGTTGCGGACTGGCGCAAACGTTCGAGACAATGCTTTTGCTGCGCATGGGCGTCGGCGTGGGAGAAGCTGCGCTTTCCCCGGCTGCCTATTCGCTGATCACCGATTATTTTCCTCGCGAGCGGCTGGCTACAGCCCTTAGCGTCTACTCGATGGGCATCTACGTTGGCTCTGGCATGGCTTACTTGCTGGGCGGACTGGTTGTTGCCTACGCATCGACTCAGGCCATGTGGACGATTCCCCTGCTCGGAGCCGTGCATCCCTGGCAGATCATCTTTCTCCTGGTTGGCCTTCCCGGCATTGCAGTAGCGCCGCTACTCTTCACATTGAACGAACGTGCCGTACACCGCGGAGCGAGCCGACGGTCGACCGTTCCGATGAGGAAGGTATTCTCATACATCTTCGAAAACCGGCGGACGTTCCTGCACCACAATATTGGGTTTGGACTACTCGCGCTCTCTTCATACGCCAGCGCCGCTTGGGTGCCGGAATTCTTTCGGCGACACTTTCACTGGACCATTGGAACCACCGGCGTAATTTACGGTTCCTGCGTCGCGGTCTTTGGCTGCATTGGAATCGTCAGTGCTGGACGGTTCGCTGATTACTTGCGCAAACGCGGCCGAGGCAACGCGACCTTGTTCGTAGGTGTGCTGATCGGATTAGTCTGGCTGCCCGTCAACTGTCTTTTGTACCTGGCGCCCTCTGCGACTTGGGCTACGATTTGGCTGGTTCCCGGATGCGCACTGGCGGCTGCTCCGTTCGGCATCGCCCCCGCCGCGATTCAGCAGATGATGCCGGCCACCATGCGTGGACAGGCCTCGGCTGTGTATTTGTTTTCCATCAACCTCATCGGGCTCGGAATCGGACCTACCGCTGTGGGAGCATTAACGCAATACGCATTTCGAAGCGACGACGCCGTGCGATACTCGCTGGTGATCGTGACATCTGTCGCGTGTGCGGTCGCTGCGGTAGTCCTCTATGGAGCTTTGAAACCATTCGTAGCCAGTCTCGAGCGGGTGCGCGTTTGGAATGCCGCACATTCTGGTTGAGTTGACGTCTCGTGGGAGACACTTTCTGTCGGAAAGGCTTATCTCGATTGCATCTCGATACTGGCCCCGTTCGCCCAGGGGAAGAACTGAATCTACCTTCACTTGCCGACTGGCTGCGCGGACGAATCGCAGGCGCTGAACGAGGTATCACGCTCCAACAGTTTCCGAGCGGGCACTCGAACCTTACATATCTGCTGCAGATTGATGGACTCGAGTACGTCCTGAGGCGCGGCCCTCTGGGGCCAGTCGCCCCGAAAGCTCACGACATGGGGCGTGAGTTTCGAGTGCTTCAGATGGTGCATCCGCATTTTCGAGAAGCTCCAAACGTCTTTCACTTGTGCGAGGATACAGCGGTGCTGGGGTCTGTGTTCTTCCTTATGGAGCGGCGGCACGGGCTTATATTGCGGGATGAAATTCCGCCACAACTGGCGAAGATACCGAATTATGCGGAGGGAACCAGCAAGGGATTTGTCGATTGCCTAATACGCCTGCACGCGATCGATATTTCCCGGACCGGTTTGGTTGCCCTCGGTAAGCCGGAAGGATTTCTTGAACGCCAAGTGCAGGGTTGGGCAGATCGTTGGAAACGGGCCACCACGGATGACATGCCGAAGATGGATTGCGTGATTCGATGGCTCATCGATCACCGACCGTCTTCTCCCGCGCCGACCCTGGTGCATAACGATTACAAGTTGGATAACGTTATGCTCCGCGAAGACTCAGCCGAGAGCATCGAGGCGGTGCTCGATTGGGAGATGGCGACGGTTGGCGATCCATTGGCCGATCTGGGCTTGACGTTGTGTTACTGGGCCTGGGTTGAGGCGCCGCAACTGCGTGCTCGCGGAGTGCCCTCCCTCACATCGCAGCCCGGTTGGTACACGCGAGATCAGTTCGTTCAGCGTTATGCGGAGGGAACCGGACGCGACCTCTCGCAGATCGGTTACTACGAAGTACTTGGCATCTTCAAGCTGGCAGTGATTCTGCAGCAGATTTACTACCGCTTCCGGCGTGGCCAGACGCAAGACACACGATTTCAGAACTTCGGAGACCGAGTGAAGGGATTGGTGGAATTGGCGGATTCGCTCGCGGGGAAATCCGCTTGAGCACCGTCTACCTCGTGCGCCATGGGCAGGCGGGCACGCGCGAGGCTTACGATTCGCTTTCCGAGTTGGGACAGCGTCAGGCGCGGCTGTTGGGCGAGCACTTCATTTCACAGGGAATCCGATTTGCCTCCGCCTATGCAGGAGCACTGACGCGGCAGCAGCAAACCGCCGAGCAGATCCGTGCGGCCTATGCCGACGCGGGGGTTGGCTTCCCCACAGTTTGCGTCGATTCTGGATGGGATGAATTCGATCTCGGGCGAGTGTATCGCGAGATTGCTCCGCTCTTGGCTGCCGAAGATCCGGAATTTCGGCACGAATACGACGAAATGCGCGAGCAGGTTCGCATTAGCCAGGGCGCGCACGGGGCACGAATTCATCGCAAATGGATGCCTTGCGATACAAAAGTAGTGGAGGCATGGCTCTCCGGTCGCTATCCGTATAGCGGCGAAACTTGGGACCAGTTTCACGAGCGCGTTGCGGCCTGCCGGTTGAAGATGCTGGACCGGCAAGAGAATGACGCGCGGCAAGAGAACATTCTCGTGGCTACGTCGGCCACGCCGCTTGCGATTTGGACTGGCCTGTCACTGGAGATTTCCGATGAGCGGATCATGCGGCTCGCCGGGGCAGTGTATAACGCATCCTATACAATCCTGCGTTTGCGAAAAGAGCAGCTACGGTTATTTACCTTCAATGCGGTGCCGCACCTCGCCGCTCAGGGGTTGTGCACCCACCGCTAAGAGGATTCCGCGCACTGCCTAGAGCGGACCGCTACCTTACATATAGTAGCGAACTACCCACTCAGCTACACAGCACGGGTTGTCGCTACCCTGGACTTCCACTCTCGCATCAAAGACAGCTTCCAGCGCATCAGGCACGTCTTTTAGCGATTGAAGAATGAAGCGAACCCGAATCTTAGAGTCGGCGCGGACAGCTGAAGGAAATCGAACTCGATTCAAGCCGTAATTGATGCTCATGCGCACACCGCCTCGGATCTGAATTGCCTCCTTCATAAACCGGCTCAGCAGCGACAAGGTCAAGAACCCGTGAGCAATTGTGGTCCCATAGGGAGACTCACGCTCGGCACGTTCGCGGTCCACGTGGATCCACTGGCGATCCTCGGTAACTTCAGCAAACTGCTCAATTCGTTCCTGGGTGATGGGGAACCAGTCCGTCAGAGTGAGTTCGCGACCTACCAAATCTCTTAAGGACTGGGGTGTTTCCAGGACAAGCGGCACTGGTGTCTCCTCTCGATTTTGCCGCATCTCTTATCTCTGTCGAAAAGATTCACCCGAGAGCTGCAGCAGGGAACTACTGCTTCCTGCGTGAGGGACGCGTGACACGACGAGCACTCGGCACCACACTCGGCAGGCCGGCGGAGGCCTGGGGTCCGAGGTCCGACGTCCGAACAACAGGAAGATTGATCAACATGTAAGTAACGATGGCCGTGCCAATCGCACGCCCATGTTCATCGGTGAGATCCACGTTACCTACACACAGCGTGGAGCCGATGCGAAGAAGGTGCGACCGGGCAAAGATGCGGCCTTCCGTTACTGGTAGAAAGTAGTTGATCTTTAGCTCCACAGTGGTGATCCGACGCCCCCCACCGAAGTGGCGCTGGATGGCGCCCCCCACAGCTGCATCGGCCATGGCTGCAGCGATACCGCCGTGGGCTACTCCCAGCGCCGTTTCGCAAGTCGTTGCGAAGCGTGCAGTCGATCGTAATGCCGTCGCGGTGCACTCGGTGGAGTCGCATCCCGAGCAAGGTATTGAACGGCACCCTGGTTAAGGAATAGCGGAGTTGTCGAAGGGTCATTTCTTGTCGCGTCATTTCTTGTCGCCCAAGGCCTGCGGCACACCCCACTTCCTGAGTTCCAGCTTCGCGATAGCTTCGGTGTGCACTTCGTCCGGGCCATCGGCCAAACGCAGTGTGCGCACATTCGCCCAGGCGCCGGCCAGAAAGGTATCCTGGGAGACGCCCGCACCTCCGTGAGCCTGAATCGCGCGGTCCAACACTCGCAGACAGGCATTCGGCGCTACGACTTTGATCATCGCGATCTCGGCGCGTGCTTCTTTGTTTCCGGCCGTGTCCATCATGTAGGCCGCTTTCAAAGTCAGAAGACGTGCCTGCTCGATCTCCATGCGGGATCGCGCAATGTCGGCCCGTAGGGTGCCTTGCTCGGCCAGCGGCTTACCAAAGGCCACCCGCGCCTGCACTCGTTTACACATAGTTTCGAGGGCCCGTTCGGCCACGCCGATGCAGCGCATGCAGTGGTGAATGCGCCCCGGACCCAGCCGCCCTTGGGCAATTTCGAAGCCTCGTCCTTCGCCGAGCAACATGTTCGAGACGGGCACGCGAACATTTTCAAAAGTGATCTCGCCGTGCCCGTGCGGCGCATGGTCATAGCCAAACACCGTCAGCATGCGCTCAATTTTGAGCCCGGCGCTATCCATCGGCACCAGCACCATCGACTGCTGTTTATGGAGCGCGGCCGCGCGATCTGTCTTTTCTGTGCCAGTTCGGTCGGTGTCAGTTCGGCCCATAAAGATCGCGACCTTGCAGCGCGGATCGCCCGCTCCAGAGGACCACCACTTGCGGCCATTAATGACATACTCGTCGCCCTGCCGAACAATACTCGCCTGGATGTTGGTTGCATCCGATGAGGCGACCCCGGGTTCCGTCATCGAGAAGCAGGATCGAATCTCACCTGCAAGCAGAGGCTTGAGCCAGCGCTCTTTTTGCTCCACGGTGCCGTAGCGGGCGAGCACTTCCATGTTGCCGGTGTCCGGCGCCGAGCAGTTGAACACCTCAGGAGAAATAAAACTGCGCCCCATAATCTCGGCCAGAGGTGCATATTCGAGATTCGTCAACCCCGCCCCATGCTCCCGATCCGGCAGGAACAGATTCCACAGGCCCGCGGCGCGGGCTTTGGGCTTGAGTTCCTCAATTACGGCCGGCGGCGACCAGCGGTTGCGCTCGATCTCATCGTGGTAGCGCTGCTCATTCGGATAAATGTGCTCATCCATGAAAACCTGCAAGCGCCGTTGCAGGTCCTTCACTTTGCTGCTGAACGAGAAATTCATGTCTGCCGCCTGTCTCCTATTTACCCGTGAAAGCAGCGGGGCGCTTCTCCAGAAAGTGCGCGACACCCTCTTTGAAATCCTCTGTGCGGAAACACGCCATCATCTCGCGCACGGAAATGTCGAAAGCTTCCGCGAGGGGTTGCGACATGGCCTCGTATACCTGGCGCTTGATTATGCCCAACGAGCGCGGGCTCACCGTGGAAGCCAGTTCTTGGGCAGACTCCTGGACTTTTTCGAGAAAGGTTTCCTGGGGAAAAACTCGATTCACCAACCCCATGCGCAGTGCTTCGGCGGCATCGATGGTCCGGGCAGAAAACAGCAGGTCGAGCGCGTTTGCAATTCCAATGATCCGAGGCAACATCCAGGCCATTCCATACTCGGCGATCAGCCCGCGCCGCGCGAATGTGGTGCTGAAGCGGCTTGCGTCCGAGGCCAGCCGCAGATCGCAATAGAGAGTGATAACCAAGCCAAGGCCAACCACCGGCCCGTTGATGGCGGCAATCACCGGCTTCCCGATCGCCGGGAAATACGAGTATTTCTTCTGAAAATCCGGGGACGTGCCTTTACGGTGGTTGGCGCCGTCGCGCAAAACCTGCTCGCGGCTCCGGTCATCCAAATCCCGGTAATCCAAGCCGCGTTCCGCCACCGCGCTCAACAGCGACATGTCAGCGCCTGCGCAAAAGCCCCGCCCAGCGCCTGTCAATACGATCACGCGGACCTCGTCGTCCTGCTCGGCGTTCTCCATGTGCGAACGCACTTCGCTTTCCATCAGCGCCGTCCAGGCGTTGAGTTTGTCCGGCCGATTCAAAGTAATCGTGGCCACTCGATTGGCTACGTTATAGAGCGTCTCCTGAGTTGGCATGACGCGCGATTATATAGAATCAGCTTGCGTTAGTCACTATCATGTCATAGCGACTATTGAAATACGGAAGAGATCAGTCGAATTAATTGACGCATACGCGCGGGATCCCGTGGGCTGCGCAAGCCCCTCATCTGACTGTTCATGAGCATGGAATAGGCTTATTCATTGAGGGCGTAGCACTACCTGGTGCAGCTGGGCAAGGGGCGCGGCGCGCGCTACGCGATCAAGTAATTTTAAGGCCTTTGTGTCTTGGCGTGTGCCCAACTATAACGGCGGCGTGGATCTTTACCGTCTAGCGCAATAGAGGCGATTATCAGATCGCTATCTGGATTTCGGTTAGAGCCTGAATCGGCTACATTTTTCGCAGCCAGTTCGCCACTGCTCTTGGCAGCCCTTTCAAACACCTCTGCGATACATTGGCGGACTTCCGGGCCCCATAGATAGGAGCATGGATCAACGCTTTCGGAGAATCGACTTCCACATTCTCAAAGCGAATAATTCCAAGCATGGTAAGAAATGTGAACGCTCATCATTCTGTGAGGTCCTCCCTATGAGCCAAATATATGCACGCACGACCGACCGGAAATTCGGCAAGTATTTGATTTCTCAAAAACTCAGCGTTGGTCGCGGATTTCCAAGTTTCCCGCGATTGATCCGACTTGCCCGCCTGCGAGGGCCCGCCGAAATTATTGGCGGCTGCTGAAGAAGTATCCACAGATCGCAGCTCAGCTAGGTTTATCGATTACCTCTGTTTACAACCCTTAAAAATGGAACTGCTCGGCCTACCGAGTATTAGCAAAAAGAGGGCGACAGACACCAGATTTCATGAGCGTCACTCAACTGGTGAATCATTCCTAGACAAACCGGACTGCAGAGAACGGACCGCTCGGAATTGAATGCGGTACAGTCCTGGCTTTTCTCCGGAGGGCAGATACGCAGTCCGGTTTCGGGGAGGGGATCGGGCGAATGCAGTGCGATTACAAGCCGATAGCTTGGCGAAAGCGACTTGACTGGACGCACATCTAGCCCGTGTCACTAAGACGATGGAACCGGCCCGGCTGCGTGTTTTGCGGGGGGAATGTTCTGATTCAGCCGAAAGAAATTATGTGGATCGTAGTGCGTCTTAACTGCGACCATGCGGTCCCATCGTCCCTGATAAGCCTCAGGCACGCGATCCTGCTCATCGCCGCTCATAAAATTCACGTAAACACCAGGTCTCATCGAGGGCCGCAGTTGGTTGAACAGTCCGCGAATCCAGGAGATATTGCCGACATCAGCCGAAGCTTCAGACCAATTCGCCAGCAAATTCATGATGAAAGGAGCGCTGCGATCGCCGAACGCAGTCTCCGTCGCGGCCATCCGCGCCGCCGCGCCGCCAAGATAGGCAAGTTCAATCACGGTCTCGGGCGAGGGAATGGCGGCCACGGCTTCCACCATGCGATCAATCGTCCGGTCGTCGAGATAACTGAAATATCCCGACTTCGTGTAATAGCGCCGGCCGTGCGGGAAAATGGAGTCCGCCATAGTTTGCAGATCGAGAAAAGACACGGTCCTGCAACTCACAGAGTCCGGACTGCACATAGAAAGCGCGCGCTCTAAATATGGACGCCCGGTCTCAGGGTCACCAGTCCAAACTATTGAGTTGCTAGCCACGGGCCGTCCGCGAAGCTCGGCGGGTACTTCCTTTGTGTGCGGAGCCAGGCGCAGGTCAATATTCCACTTTAGGTCGAGTGGCGCTTCGGCCATAAAGTCCCGCCAACATTCAAGGAGCCGGCGAATGCCAGGCTCGGGAGATAACCCTTCAGCAAGCACCACTGAGGTAAGGGGATGCAGCTTCAATTCGAATTCCGTGACCACTCCGAAGTTGCCGCCGCCGCCACGCAAGGCCCAAAACAAATCCGGATTCTCGCTTGCGTTGGCCCGTACGACGGAACCGTCCGCAGTTACGAGGGTAAATCCCTCGACGTTATCGCAGGACAATCCGAATCGGCGGGTAAGCCAGCCGGTCCCTCAGCCCAGGATCAGTCCGGAAGCTCCAGTATGAGAGACGACGCCCGAGGGAAATACCAGCCCTGCTTTTTGGGTTGCCGTATCAATCGAGCCCAACAGACAACCTCCGGCGATCATGGCATGGCACGCCTCGGGATCCACGGTAACCTGCCGCATTCTCGACAGGTCAATCACAATGCCGCCATCGCACGTGCTAAAACCCGAGAGACTATGCCCTCCGCAGCGGACGGCGGCAAGAATTCCGATCTCAGAGCCGGCGCGGACTGCATTTTGCACATCGACTACATCGGCGCAGCGCGCGATAAGGCCAGGTCTACGAGCGACCATGCCATTCCAGATGATGCGCGCATCTTCGTAGCCGCTTTCGCCGGGACGCAGCAAATCACCTTTGAATCGCCGTTGGAGCGAAGAGTAAACCTCCTCGCTGGCTTCGACCATTTCGGGCTCTCCTGCCAGAGTGCGTTTCTATCTCAACAATAATTTGGGCTAGAAACTTTTGCGCCGCCGCTTTCGCATGTACAACAGCGAAATCATACCTAAGAAAACATAAAATGCTGGAACCGACCATTGCAATCCGTCCACGAAGAAGGTTGTAACCGAGATTGCCAGAAGCAACAGAATACCGACGACTGTAAAGAACGGGTGTGCCCGCAGGCGCATGGGCAGGGTCAGTAGCCGCTGGCGCGGGATGGCTTTGCGAAAATAAAGATGTGTACTGAGAATCACCAGCCAGACGAAAAGCATTCCGGCGACTGCCGTTCCATAGAGCAACAGGAATGCATTCTTGGGAGCAAAGATGGCCAGCAAAATGGCTGCGATGATGCCGGCGGTTGAGGCCAGCAGAGCGCGATGCGGCACTCCGTTGCTGCTTACCTTTCCCATCGATTCGGGGGCATAGCCTCCCCGGGCGAGAGAGAAGACCATTCGAGTAGAAAGGTAGAGGTTCGTATTTACGCTCGATAGTGCCGCCGTGAGTACAACGAAGTTCATGATCGCAGCAGCGAATGGTATACGCGCGGCAGAGAATGCAGTCACAAAAGGGCTGCCAGAAAGCGCAGACGAACCGCTTGTCTGGTTCCAGGGAACCATCGTAACCATAATCGCAATCGCCAGCACATAGAACAAAATTAGCCGCCAAACGATGCTTCGCATGGCATGCGGAATGGAAACTTCTGGATGCTCGGCCTCTCCCGCTGCGACCGCGATGATTTCCACTCCCATGTAACTGGTGACGGTGATAGTCAGCGAGAGCCAGACTCCCTTCCAGCCCAACGGTAAGAACCCTCCGTGCCGCGTTAAGTTGGAGAAGCCAATCGCCCCTCTAAAGCCAACGCCAAGAATCAGAGATAGCCCAACGATGATGAAGGCGACGATGGCGGCGACTTTGATCATCGCAAACCAATATTCAAACTCACCGAGGCGGTTGACTTGCATGGAATTGAGCGCCACCAGCGCGGCTGAAACCAACACCACCCAAATCCACTGCGGAACGTTCGGAAACCAAAAAGAAATGTAGATGCCGGCAGCCGTGACTTCCGCACCGATGGCAATAATCTGTGCAACTCCGTAGGTAGCTCGAACCGAAAAGCCCGCCCAGGGATTGAGATACTTCTCAGCGTAAACTCCGAACGCGCCGGCCACGGGGTGAACGACTGCCATCTCTGCCAACGCGTAGGACATGATGAGAGCAATGCCTGCTCCCAGAAGATAGGAAAGAGTGACGGCGGGTCCAGCGAGGCGAATGGTGATGCTGCTTCCCAAGAACAAGCCGACGCCGATGGCCCCGCCGATCGCCATCATGGTGAGCTGTCTTTGACTCAGGCGGCGATGAAGACCTTCCAGCATCGGCGGCTTCGCCGCGGAAAGTGTCGCGTCACCCGCCGCGCCACAGAGATCCGTCATAAAGTGCCGACACCGGCAGGCTCAAGGGAAAGGAGATTGATATTCTTCTTGAGAACTTCCGCGACTGCCAACACATGGTCCATGCTGTTGTACACATGGAACGATATCCGCAAGCCGTCGTGACGGCTCGACGCTACGATGCCGCTTTCTGCGAGCTTCTGCACCAGCAAGGTTGAATCTTTGCACTGCAATACCACCAGCGGCCCGGCGCTATCGGCGGGCGTTTTCGTACGAATTCCCAGATCGCGGGCACAGCTTAACAGCGATTGCGCGAGGCTTTTGATGTGAGCCGCTACATTCTCCATGCCGATTTCCTGCAGCAGTTGGAACCCAGGTATTGCTGCGTACACATTGGGCACCGACGGAGAACCTGACTCGAATCTTCGAGCTGTGGGAGATAGAGCGAAGGTCCGAGGATCGTAGGCGAACGGATTTGTTTGTCCAAACCATCCGGTAACCGTAGGAACCAGAGATGGAATGAGTTCCCTGCGCACATACATGAAGGCAAGACCGGGGGGACCGAGCAGATACTTGAGGGTTCCAGTTAGAAAAACATCCAGGTCCATGGCCTTCACATCAACCGGGCGGGTTCCGCAGTCCTGGTAGTCATCGAGCATTACCAGAGCGCCGCAGCGATGGGCAAGTTTCGTGACCTCGCTTACTTCGGAACGAAATCCGTTCCTGAAACAGACGCGCGTGAGCGGCACGATCAGCGTGTTGCGGTCGACCATCTTCTCGTAATTGTCCACCGGAATGCGGTTACCTTCTGCGCCCACAAATTGCACCTCGGCGCCTCGAGGGCGCTGAGCCAACCAGATGTGGCCCATGGTAGGAAATTCGAACTCGCCCATGACAACTTTCTTCCGTTCGCGGAAACTCAGCGCGCTGGCTACGCCATTGATGCCCGCGGAGACGCTGGTGACGATGGCAACTTCATCGGGGCTGGCGTTGATGAATTGTGCAAAAGCGTTTCGCGCCTCCTCGTATCGAGTCCCCCAGGTCTCCCACGGCGAGCCTTGCTCGTGCCAGCTCGCGATGTAGTCCTCCAGCCCGGCCTGCACAGCATCCGACAGCGCGCCCTGGGAGCATGTATTGAGATAGATTTTGCGCTGGAAGATGTTGAAGCGGGAGCGAATTCCCCGGATTTGTTGGTCGGTCAGCATGGTTGTCCGATGAGTTGTAGTATCAGTCACGCATCTGAGCCAGCGCGCTTCCGAACCTGCGCACTTCTTCGACCGTATTGTAGTGCACCAACGATGCTCTTACAGCACCGCTCTCCAGGGCAAGCCCTAATCGTTTCATCAGCCGCGGCGAATACATGTGCCCATCACGGACGCCGATATTTTGTTTGGCGAGCTCTTCGGCGATTCTTGCCGGGGACACGTTCGGCAAATTGAAGGATAGGGTTGGCACTCGCTCACTGATCCGCTCCTTGTCGGCCATGCCGTAGACGGTCGCGCCGCAATCGTTTAGCACCCGTAGCATTTCAAGCGTAAGCATTTCTTCGTAGGATCGGATTGCCTTAAACGCGCGCTGCAGCGCAGCTCGCCTCGATTGTGGCTTTTTCGGTTCGTCCTCAGCCAGGCTCCGGCCCAGGATGTCCAGATAGCGGACGGCGGCATCCATTCCGGCGACATTCTCGTAGACGAAGGTGCCCGCTTCAATTTTTCCGGGCGGCTCATTGGGAATGAAATCCTCACGGAAAGTGGGGAGTTCTTCCAGCAGTTCGCGGCGCCCCCAAAGAAATCCCATGTGCGGGGCGAAAATCTTGTATCCCGAACACACGAGGTAATCGCAATCAAACGCTTGCACGTCGATCAGTCCGTGAGGGCCGTAATGCACTGCATCAAGAAAAAGTTCTGCCCCGGCCGCGTGCGCCACTCGCGCCGCAGCAGCAACATCCACAACCGAGCCGATAGCGTTTGAAGCCAGCGTGCACGCCACGAGACGCGTCCTAGCAGAAACCAAGGGGACGAGATCCTCGGCGTGCAAATTGCCATCGTCCCGCATCTTCCACCAGATAAATCTCGCCCCGTTCCGTTCCAACGCCAGCCATGTGGCCACATTGGCTTCGTGGTCTATGTCGCTAACGACAATTTCGTTCCTCTTGTCGAGAGTTTGGCCGATCGCCAGGCTCACCAACCGAATAAAGGAAGTGGCGTTCATGCCAAATGCGACTTCGCTGGCATCACGTGCGTTCACTAGATCGGCGACACTTTGTCGCGCCCGCGAAATTGTCGCGTCCACCTCACGGCTCTTCGGGTAGCGGCCCCCGCGCTGCACATTGCACTCGAGCAGATGATGATTCACCGCGTCCAGCACCATCTGTGGAATTTGTGCCCCCGCTGCATTGTCGAAAAAAATGAATTCCGGAGGGCGCTTCAGTGCGGGGAAAGCGGCACGAACGGCTTCGATTGGAAAGATGGCCGTCGGCTCGAATGAAGCCTTGTAGTTGAGAATACCTTGGGATTCGGACGGCAAACTTTTTGCTCCTGCGTAAATCTGAACGTCAGCGACGAGGTCTATGGGAACGAGCGCCCAACCTATACCCCGCCGTAAACCTCGTCAAGCGCCGCACTTTCCTCTTTGCAGGATAGAATATATCCGCTTATTGAAAGCCAGCATATGCCGGTTTCTTTGACTAACTCCAGGCTGATCTACGACGCTTTAAAGAAATGCGATATCCGTCTGCTCTCAGGTCTGCCGGAAACCTGGTTGGTGCATCTCATCCGGATGGCGGACGATGACCCAGAGATCATTTTAGTTCGACTGGCCAAGGAGGAAGAAGGGGTCGGCATCTCGGCGGGTGCACACTTTGCCGGCGTCAAGTCGGCGATGCTGATGCAGAACCATGGCTTTCTGGCATCCATCAACGGGATTGTGTCGTTCGCACACCTATACAAGATTCCTCTCTTGATGCTGATCAGCTCCCGTGGATCTTTCGGGGAGCGCGATCCGTGGCAAACGCAAGGGGGCAACGCCACCGAACCAGTCTTGCGTGCGCTGGGTATCCCGTACTCGTTCCTCGATTCGGCGGACATAGTCAAGAAGCGGATCGAGCAAGCGCAGACCCTTGCCGAAAGCAGCTTGCAACCGGTTGCGCTTCTTTTAACGCGCGACCTCATGTGGGAGGAATGATGCTCCGCCTCGATTGTCTTCGGTCCATTTATTCGCAGCTCGAAAACTCTCTGGTCGTCACGATCATGGGAGCAGTCGCGGCCGAGTTGCACTCGCTGGGTCACCGCCCTAATTTCTTTTACCTGCAACATGCCATGGGATTAGCCTCTTCGACGGGGCTGGGCCTCGCCCTGTGCCTGCCGGAACAAAGAGTGATCGTCATCGATGGCGACGGATCGCTCTTGATGAACCTTGGCGGTCTTAGCACAATGGCACGGTACCGTCCCCCGAAACTGGTTCATATCGTTTTCGACAACGAAAGTTTGCTATCGGTCGGCGGCTTTCCAACCGCCACCAGCACAGGTACGGACTTGGAAGGGATCGCACGCGCCGCCGGCATTCCGCGCGTGAGCACCGTGCGTAGTGTGGAGTCTTTTCAAGCTGCAGTCACTGACGTCATGCAGAAGAACGAACTGACAACCCTAATTGCCAAGGTCGAAGCCACCGGCCCCGCCAGATACGTTACCGACCTGGCATTGCTGGAGAATCGGTTTCAGTTCCGTCGGCACATTCAGTCGCTCAAAGGGGCGTTGAAGATCGGAGAGAGTCACGAGAATCCCGATCAAGTGAAGGAAATGGCGACACAAAAGCTTATGAGGAGCGCCAATGTCTCTCGTCCTGACTAATCTGCTCGAAGAACTAGCTGATGGGCGGCTGCGGATTGTCGATCTGACACAGCCGTTGAGTCCGCAAACGCCATTGCTGCCACTACCGCCACAATTTAACAACACACCACCGTTTAGAATCTGGGAGCTCTCGCGCTACGATGAGCGCGGTCCCGCGTGGTACTGGAATGCGTTCGAAACCGGCGAGCACACCGGCACGCATTTTGATGCTCCCGTCCATTGGATCTCTGGGAAAGACCTTCCGGACAACACCGTGGATCGCATCACTCCAAAGAAATTTGTCGGTCCCGCCTGCGTGATCGACATCAGTGCCGAGGCGGCGAGTAACCCGAACTATCTTTTGATCCCAGACCGCATCCGACAGTGGGAAGAACAGCACGGCCGTATCCCGGCTGGCGCATGGGTTCTCCTGCGCACAGACTGGTCGAAGCGGAAGGATCCAAAGGACTACATCAACCTAAACGAAAATGGACCCCAGACCCCCGGATTGGCCAAGGAAAGCTCCGCCTTCCTGGCCCAGGAACGAGATGTGTTAGGCCTAGGCGTGGAGACGGTCGGGACTGATGCCGGTCAGGCCGCCACTTTTGAGCCGCCATTCCCGAACCACTACCTCATGCACGGCAGCGGCAAGTTTGGTTTGGCAGGTCTCTGCAATCTAGATCAGCTCCCGCCGACTGGAGCCCTCGTCGTCGCCGCACCTCTGAAAATCGTCGGCGGCTCCGGCAGTCCTCTGCGGGTCATTGCCATCACACCTCGAAGGGTTCTGCAGTGAAGTGTTCTGCGGTGCTTCAAATTACGTCCCAGCGGCTGACCTAATCGCAGACTCGCTTTGTAGAGCACTCAAGAGCGGGGATCGAGAAAAGATGACTGGTTCGACTCTCGCCACCCGCGCGGACCGCAGCGTTCCGGAAAATGCCGGACTACTCTTTCGCGGAGCGCGCCAAGTATGGCGAGGATTACCAGGTCGTGGAACTGTCCGGATTAGGAACGATAAGTCGTTTCACAGTCGCTGAGATTCCTCCCGAGTGACGGGCAAACCGGAAGTTAATCCGGGCCAGGAGTCAGCTTGTGCGAAGTGGAGCTATAACGGCCGAGAAAGTGCGAGCAAGAAAGTCGAAAAATTATTAAAAATCTCCGCCTCTGATAATTCTTTCCCCCGGAGAAAGTTTCGATCTCGTGACTGCCCGCTAGGCAAGCAGTCACATGCCAAGCCAAACAGGCCGATTCAGAAGCTTCGAAGTGACGAACTTCAGCCACAGAATCGCCAAGGATTCGCCTTCGAACTCGTTCGGAAATCCCACCGGTTAGTGACGACTCCGCGGCTAGCAGGCAGTCGCAGAGAATTCTTGAAGCTCTTGATTCCGTGTAACTTACGGACACGTCGGCTCTTGCAGGTTTCAGACCTGTACCAAGGGTTCGAATCCTTCCGCTCCGCCAGCAAGTCTTAACTGCAGAGAATTTTCCCCGCTAGTTGCGCAGAAATGCGCGAAACATGCCCATTTTTCGCGATTCTTCCTAAAGAAACTGGACTGGAGAGAACAGATCGCTCAACATCCAAGGGGGTCACGGTCCCGGCTTTCTCCAAAGGGCACGTGAGCAGTCCGGTTTCGAGAGGAGCAATAGGCGAATGCAATGCGATCAAAAGCCGGGGATTCGGGCATAGCGAGTTGACTTTTTGTCGGCGCGTTGGAAGGTTCACCGCGTGCGTCCCACAAGCTCGTTTCTGGCCAACCGGTAAACAGTGATCGTTCGCTGGACACATGCCCGTTTGTAGGGACTGAGCCGGCCAACCTTTGGAACTCGCGGTAATTCATTCCGCGAGTCGTAAAATATTGGAATGAATAGATGCAGGGCCGAAGGAGGGGCAAGTTTCAGTGGGAACGACATACGCTGTCTTGATCGGAATTGAGACCTACCAGCAGCGAGGAATTGGCTCGGTTCAGTTTGCTCAAGCTGATGCGGCTGCAATGAGGGAAGTTCTGGTTCAAGACCTCGGCGTGCCTGCTGAGAACATCACCGTCTGGCTCGATTCCGAAGCTACGAAGTCAGTGTTCGAGAATGAGCTCCCGTACGTGATCCGGCAACTGTGTCCCGGCGATCGATTCATCTTCTTCTATGCAGGTCACGGCTTCTTCGCCAATGGCACAAATCGCCTCACTACCTGGGATTTTCATCCCGCGAATCTGTTCGACACAACCGTCTCCTCGGAAACCGTGCTTTTGGCGCCCCTTAAGAACCAGCAGGGTGTCTCCAGCCTCGTATTTATTGACGCCTGTGCTGCGAATCTCCAGACGAATCTTGTACAGGCGAGAGATCTTATCAGCGATTTGACGAGCAATGAATTTGAAGCACTCGTCCGGTCGACGGATCACTCTGCCGCGTTCTTCGCCTGTTCCCCGAACGAGAAAGCGTACCCGAGCGATTCTCTTCAGCACGGCATTTGGACGTTCCACCTGATCAAGGCGCTTCGGGGAGAAGCTGAAGACGCCCTTCACCGAGAAAGATGGATCACTGGCGACTCTCTGAGAAACTATTTGGCACTCGCGGTTCCTGCCTTTATTCGGGCGAGCACCAAGATTCAAGGTGAACAGAGGCCATTTGCCATATTGGGTTCGAATGGCCTTTTTGGCATTCATCGAGTGCCACCGTCAGTGCGTCCGTGTTCCTGTAGTTTGTTAGAGTTACGTTTAGTGCTCCCGCTTTCACGGCGGTAACACGGGTTCAAATCCCGTCGGGGACGCCAAATCAAATATAAAGACTTGCTGGACCCCCTATTTTACAGCGGGGACACACAGCCTAACCTGCCTTCTTGCCCCTGTCGCGGAGTGTCACTCGCAGTTGAACTCTGGTCCGTCCCCTAAACTAGCGACTTTCGGCGATGCCGAACGCGGGGCTACAATCGGCGCGCCGCGACTGCTGGCTTATCCGGCGAACCAGGGTGCATTCGGCTGACTGAGTTTTTTCAGCCGAGGAGACGCGATGGCGATCTACAGCAAGGAAGAGATTTTTCCAAATCTCGGTGACAAGATATTTGGGACCAGCTTTCTTCCTCACTCGCTGCCTAAATACAAGTTCCCCAAGCAGGAGACGGAACCCAACGCCGCGTACCAACTGGTTCACGATGAACTTCTGCTGGACGGAAATTCCCGTCAGAACCTGGCCACGTTCTGCCAGACCTGGGTGGAACCGCAAATTCAGAAGCTCATGGAAGAGTGCCTGGGCAAGAACCTGATCGACAAAGATGAATATCCCCAAACTGCGGAACTGGAGTCGCGTTGTGTCCACATGCTGAGCGATCTCTGGAATTCTCCGGATGCCGCGAATTCGCGCGGTTGCTCGACCACGGGATCGAGTGAGGCAGCGATGCTGGGCGGATTAGCAATGAAGAATAAATGGCGCAAGAAGCGCCAGGAGGCAGGGAAGCCGGCCAACAAACCCAACTTAATTTGTGGCCTGGTGCACACATGCTGGCCGATGTTTGCGCGCTATTTCGATGTGGAACTTCGACAGATTCCATGCGAGCCGCAGCGACTGCTGATGTCACCGGAGGAAGTGATTAAACGCTGTGATGAAAACACGATCGGCGTGGTGCCGACGCTCGGCGCAACCTACACTTTGCAATACGAACCTGTGCACAAGGTTGCGGTAGCGCTGGATGATCTGGAAGAGGAACGCGGACTCGACATTCCAATGCACGTGGATGCGGCGAGTGGTGGGTTCATCGCGCCGTTTATCCACCCATCGGTGGTTTGGGATTTTCGTATACCGCGCGTGAAGTCGATCAATGCCTCCGGACACAAGTTCGGCCTGGCTCCGCTCGGCTGCGGCTGGATTGTATGGCGGGGAAGTCATGACCTGCCTGAAGAACTGATTTTCAACGTGAAATATCTTGGTGGAGGCATGCGAATTTTTGCGCTGAACTTTTCACGGCCCGCCGGTCCAATCGCCGCGCAGTACTACAACTTTGTGCGGCTGGGGCGCGAAGGATATGCAAGGATCACGCAAGGCTGTGCCGACGTAGCGGCGTGGTTCGCGGATCAATTGAGAAAGCTGGAAGTGTTCGAGATTATTCACGATGGCCGCAAAGGAATTCCTGGATGCACGTGGACGATTAAGCGAGGCGAACATCCTGGTTTTACACTCTACGATTTAGCCAATCAACTGCGACTGAAGGGATGGCAAGTTCCGGCGTATCCGCTGCCGGCTAATCGCGGAGACGTGGTTGTGCAGCGTGTGCTGATGCGGCTTGGGGTGAGCCGCGACCTTGCCGGATTGCTGATGGAGGATCTTCAGCGCGCAATCAAACAACTGCAGAAAAATCCACCTGCGAAATCGCTAACGCGGACTATTGCCAGCGGATACAACCACAGCTAATTCCTGATCAAAAAACGACAGTCGCATATTTGAGCGAAACCCTTTCCGACGAACTTATTCCGACGAACCTGTTAGGACGAACCTGAAACTGCTCGCTACAAGATGTGACTAGACGCGGCGCTCAGACCATTTTATGTTGACTTCCGTCGGCATCAACCGTGAGGAGGTCAGGACTATGGCGGACATGCAAGAGGGCGAACTGGAGCTGGAACTGGAAGATGAGTTCCAAGAGGGTGAAGGCGAAGACGAAGACGAACAGGAAGATGAGTTCGGCGCCATCGGCAACCTAGTTGGCAGCCTGCTGGGCGAAGGGGAAGATGAACTCGAGGGCGAGGCGTCCGGCGAACTGGAAGACGAAGACGAAGACGAAGACGAGGACGAACTCGAAGATAAAGGAGAAGATGAGTTCGGCGCGTTGCTTGGCGGCCTGGGCAGTCTGCTGGGTGAAGGCGAGGACGAACTCGAAGATGAAGACGAATTCGAGGACGAATCCGGCGAACAGTTCTCCTTCGGAGGATTTCTTAAGAAAGCCCTTCCCGTCCTGAAGAGCGTCGCCAAAGTCGCCGCACCCATTGTGGGTGGAGCGATTTTAGGTCCCGCCGGAGCTTCTCTGGGCAAAGCCGTTGGCGGCGCCCTTGAAGGAGAGTTCGAGGACGAGATGGAAGACGAGATGGAGGGCGAGGGCGAAGACGAAATGGCGAGCGAGATCGCCTCTCATCCGTTGACGCACAATGAGGCTGTCGCCGAGATGTTAGCGGAGGCTGCCTCGCAAGAAGCGCAGGAAGGCGAAGCGGAAGCCATGGCTGGCGCCGCCGCAGCCACCGTCATCGCGCCCAGAGACCGCAGGGCGTTGCGCCGCGTACTTCCGCATCTGGTGCGGGGCACGGCGATCCTGACCCGCATTCTCCGCCGCCGCGGACGGAAGGGACGACTTGGAGTCAAGGCGGTGCCGACCATCATGCGCCGCACCGTGAAGTCCCTGAAACGGCAAGCGGCCAAAGGCAAGAAGATCACCCGCCGCCGCGCAGCTCACACCGCAGCCCGGCAGGTTCGCCGAGTGCTGGGTAGCCGCAAGGCTGCCAGCGCCGCAATCCGGCGCAACATAAAAGTGAGCCGCCGGTACCGGCGTCCACACCGCCGCATGCGGAGACGTTTGCAACGCAGGCGCCGAGTACTGGGATAGCCGACCTGGTTAGGGAGCTCAGTGAGTCGAGCTGAGTTAGTTGAGCGCGGGACCTTGCATTGTCCGACCACTTTCTGCAGGAGGAATCATCATGGCGTACGAGCTGGAAGATGAACTGGCGGCTGAACTAGAGGACGAACTGGAAGACGAGGGCGAACTGGAAGACGAAGACGAACTCGAGGATGAGCAAGAGGATGAGTTCGGCGCGCTGCTGGGCGGGCTTGGCAGCTTGCTCGGCGAAGGCGAGGACGAAGGCGAGTTCGAGGATGAACTCGAGGACGAACTCGAGGACGAACTCAGCCCGGTCCGCAAGGTCTATCCCGATGCCATGATGGAGCACCTGGGAGAACTGGCGTCCGAGGCAGAGACGGAAGACGAAGCCGCCGAACACTTCCTGCCTCTGATTGGAATGGCTGCCAGCAAGCTGCTTCCGGTGGTGGCCAAGGCGATTGCGCCCGCGGCGAAGAAACTGCTTCCGAAGATCGCCCGGGCCGTGACCAAGGCTTCGCCTCACCTCACCAAGAGCATTGGGAGGGTGGCGCGCACTCTTCACCGTAATCCGCACACTCGGCATCTCCTGAAAGTCGTGCCGGCGATCGCGCGGCGCACGGTAGGCCATGTGGCTCGCCAAGCGGCCCACGGCCGGCGCGTAACGCCACACGCCGCGGTGCGAACTCTGGCGAAGCAAGCGCGACGGGTTCTGGGTCACCCGGGGCGCCGGAAGAACGCGCTACGTCACCATCGCCACCTGGAGCACAGGCTGCACCGCCGATTTGGCCGCGGAGTTGGCCGCCGGCACGGACACTTCGGGGTGGGACGGCATCGCGTCGGACACGTCGGACACCTTGGCCATCTTGGCCACCGCGGTCACCTCGGCCACCTCGGAGGTGGACTGGTTCCGCGCCGTGGCGCAACAGGAGGCATACATCGTGCCGGAGCCAGAGGGGCCGCACGCGGAGTTCGCGGGGTAAGGCATGGGGGGGCTGCGGGTGGGCATTGTGCGTGTACGCAGTGCTGCCGCTGCTGCGGACATGCGCTGTAAGAACGATGCTCCCAGCAAGGCGAATGAGGCAAGGCAAATAAGGCAAGAGCATGGCGACGCTGACCGAAACCGGGCCGAAGACAACAACGCGGATGAACTCGGCTCCGCGCCAGCGGTCAAAAGCCGCTGGCGCCTCAACTGGAGGGTTGCAGCCCTGGTTGAGAGCGCAATCGATCAACGTCACACGCCACGCGGCCTCGCTTCGGCCATTCCGTCCAGACGAGTTTGGGACGGGAGCTGAGGCGCCGACGCCGGGGCACCTGCAGACGGTAAACAAACTGATCACGGGGCTGCGGCGTGGTCTGCTGGAGATGTCGGGCAAGGTTCGCAAGTCAGCAGCGGTAACCAGCCGTGAACCAACAACACCGCGGCTGCAAGAGTTGATGCGCCGTAAGGCTCATGCTCATCACTGGGTGCGCGGGATTGAGAAGATATGGAACTTCTACTTCGAACTCTTCGGCCAACGACAGACGCGCTATGCCAAGCGGCTGCTGAGTTGCGATCGGATTGGGCTCGACTGTTATCGCGCGTGTTACACGGGCTTGGGAGTTGCGCGGTCGATTCCGGCGCCGCCTCCGTTTTCGTACATGGCGACCGGATTTTCTCCATCGACGTTTCGCCGGGGGATTCCGCTGAGGAAGCTGGGGAAACAACTGAATCCGTTTCCGCTGATTCAGCTCCCCGCTCACCGGATGGTCAATCCGTGGACGTTGGGGGCGGTGTTGCACGAGACCAGTCACAATCTGCAGAACGATTTGGGGCTGCAGAAAGAGGTTCCGAGAAAAGTTGGATTGCGTTTATTGCGCGAAGGGGCGAGCCGGCAGGTGGCGCGCACCTGGGTGCGGTGGAACCGGGAGATGTTTGCCGACATGTGCGGAATGATGTTGGGGGGGCCGTGCTTTGCCGGTTCGCTGATGGACATTCTGGCGCGCGAGCCGGAGACAGTCTCGCACTTCAACCCCAGGGGACCGCACCCGACTCCTTTTTTTCGGATGCTGATCAATTGCGAATTGTTGCGGCGCATGGGTTTCGAGTCCGATGCAACGGCGTATCGCCGGGCCTGGTTGCGGATTTATCCGAAGCCCGTTTCCGGCAGCATCCCAAAGGCTATTTTGCGGTCGTTCAGCGACGCTTGTCCGCTGGCGGTGGACGCGATGTGTTTTCAGCCTTACCGCTCGCTCGGCAACCGCAGCCTGGCCAGGGTGTTGAACTTCGGCCACAAAGAGCAGCAGATGATCGAAGAAGCGTCGCGCCGTCTGGCTGCGGGCGTGGATCCCGGAATCATTCCGGAGCGATTTCTTATCGGAGCTGTTCGATTGGCGCTTGACCGGCGCCACGCGCGGCCCGAGGTGCTGACCAGGAATTTTTATAAGGCGCTGGCAAGCGGGTAAAACAATGGCACTGGAAGCAACATTTCGATTGCTGTTCGTTCAGATTCGGAAGCTCTGTGACACCCTGAACGCGATCCTGCTGACGGTGGGAGACAAACCCACGAACCGGGGAGCAGTGCTGGCGGACGAACTGGAGAATACGATTCTTGACATGCTCGGCCTGGCGGAGGATGCGCGCACGGCGGCGCGCACCGCGGAGAAAGCGGTGGCGTCTTCCATCGACCTGGACCGAGCCCGGCGTGCCCTGGCAAAGTGTCAGGAAAATTTCCATCAGGTGGAGCAACAGTTTTCGAACGAACTGGTTTCTTACCAAAAGCTGAACCAACTTGCCAGCCTGGGCAGTGAGCGCGGCGGCGAGTGGAAAGCCTGGGCCGGAAGCATGAAGGACGCGATTGAACAAGGCCGGCAGCCGATCGAGGAAACCAGCAAGGCGCTCGCGGCTTGCTGGCAGGAGTTGGTGGAGCACAGCGGTACGACTTCGATCTCAGTGACCACGACGGGTCAGAAGATCATCGCTCGGAGTCCGCTGACGGAAGATACTTTGATCGATCGAACAACTTGACTGGCCGCACGATTAGGACTATTGATAGCGCACACGGAGGTTGACATGGCTAGTGACGACAAAAAGAAAAAGGGCGTAACCGGGGGGAAGAGATCCCATCCATCGGACGCGGCCATCGCGCAGATCGTGGAGAAGAAGCCGACCGGCGGGACGGTCTCTCTCAGTTTTTACGATGCTACGACTCTCGAGCCGCTATCCCCTCCCGCAAACGACACGCAGATCGAACTGCTGTCATCAGACGGGACGGTAGTAGGAAGTGTGCCCCTTCAACAGAACGAAAAAAGCAAGGAGTACTTCATCGATGTGCCTCCTCTGCCTGCCGAGTCCGACCCCAGCCTACTGAGTCAAGAGACCAAGAGTCTGGAAAACCTCTGCGATATCCCGGACGCTGCTCCCATGCTTGTGATGCATGGGTTCACCAGTTCCGTTTCAGTCGGCTGTCATCCTTATCAAATGATGCGAACGGCGACTGACTATCCTACGGGGGATCTCGCGGGGGATCTCACGCCGGATGAGATGGCATGCAGCCGTGTTCCGGTTGGCTTGACCATGGTGGAAGTGTCCTGCACGTTCAGTCTAGTCGCCCATGACAATTGCATTGGAGACTACATCGCACATCCGGGAGCCCTGCTCGACGACGTCCGGCTCGAGTTGAGGGAAGTCGAGGGACCCAAGCAGACGAGCGGCGCTAAGACGACCAACACGTTTCGAGGCCGCAGATTTTCCGCCGTGACCAAGGGCGGCTACTTGGAAATCCCGGGACTGGCATTTGGCCAGCTCTACGAGGCCCTTGTCACCGCGCCCCCAGGATACGTCTGCACGAATCCACCTCCGCAACGCATCGTTATCAACCGGGGCCAAAACCTCAGATGGACGGCCGCATTCCAGCCTTGCGGCGCTTTTCCAACCCGCTCGGTTATTTTTGTGCAAAAGGCGTATCCCGGCATGCGCATGACAAACCTTCAGCTTGAGGGACAACAAACACAGCCGGATCGAAATGGAGTTTGGAACCTACCGCAACCCACTGGAAGAGTCGATTTCCAGTCTGCGGGAAACGTGTTCTCACCACCCTACATCAACCTGGACAAGGACTCACCGATGGTATTTGTCGTCGGCGTAGGCGACGAGCAGGTGGCGCAGCTTAGTCCTGGAAAGCGGCGCTTCCAGCACGTCGATCATAAGGGTGAGCCATTCGCGAATCGCCAGCTTCGCCTTGTGTCTCCCGGCGGCCATGAAGAATTTGTGCGCACCGACCCCCGTGGCTGGTTTGAGGCTGAAGAAGGCTCCTCGGCCTCGGCTGCCGACGACGATATAGGATATGCAAGCGATTTTCCGTGCTTAACCATCGCAACTGATTGAGGAGGAACTATGGGAAACATTCTCAAGGGCATTCGAAAAGAAATAAAGGAAGAGAAGAATGCGGTCGTGGACCTCTCGGCCTATCCCATCCTCACGGAAGAGATTGGATATCGACCGTCACCCTTGTCACGACCTCCCGGGGCGGGCCCGTCTATTGGAGGCGGCGCCCAGGGAGGACTGGGGCAGGTCGCCTCGCAGGCGATTGGCGATGTGCTCGGTTGGAAGGCCAACCCAGCCGACTCGAAGGGCTTTGTTGGCGCCCTCACCCAGTCGTTTTCCCTGGCCGAGGTCGAAGGCCGCACCGAATCAAAATGGAATCCGAAAAGCTACACCGTGCAAACGGATTTGGCGGGCGGAATCACCGGCGCTCAGGCCAGCCTTTACGCGCGGGCGCAGGTCGCTCAGGAAAAGTGTCTGCCTTTGCTGGATGGCCTTTACAACCTCGATCCGCGCGCCGATCCCGAATACGTAAAAGCGCTTCGGGAAATGGCCAAGAGCCAGATTACTGAGATCGTCAAGCAGTTTGGCGCGGTGCCGCCGTCCATCCTGCGCGTCAACACGTACTTCGAAATTCTTCTCGGCGTCCCTCGCAAGAGTTTAATAAGCCAAGAGGAGAGGCTGCGGCAGGAAGAGCGCCAGAACTGGGAAGACCACGAGGACAAGGAAATCAGAGTCTCGACCATGAGCGATCCCGACAGGATTGGTGGCACCCTGGGCAATATCCGCGACATCTATGGCATCTGGTTCCAGAAAAACGGCAGAGACAATCCTCTGTCGAACTCGGTGGAAGACGAGCAGGATATCACCAACTTCCGGGTGATCTCCGACTACATGACTTCGTTGTTGATGACCTGGTTGAGCAACTTCGAATATTTCAGGCTGGGTACGGGCAAAATGCCGGCATTCCTGGGAACACAACTGATCCTGATCGGGCGGCAGTTCAATGTTGTCGCCGAAACCGTGAACGAAGTTCGGTTCGCGCTCGACTCGGTATTCATCGGCCCCAACGAGCGCCAGCAGTTGCTGCTGGAGTTCCATGACGCTCCTGCCATGTACCTGGAGGACATGCTGACCGAAATCGAGGGCACGGTGACCGACGAAGGCCCGCGGCTCATCAAAGACGGCGGCAGGATCGCGCTGTACAACAACGTGCGGCCAGTGCTTTACAGCCTGATCGAAATGGTGGAGGGCGCGAAAGATCCATACAACCTGCCGCGCCTTCCCGATGGCTACAGGACGCCGCGCGTGCGCCGTTCGCTCGACGATCTGCACGATCAGTTGGGGTATTTGAAGCAGCTCGTGGAGCAGGTGGAGATGAAAGTTCCGCTGGCGTCACAGCAATGAGAACGCGGCCGGCACTTCGGAGTGGCCGGCCGCCGCAGTAATCAGAAATCGCAGTTAGAGCGCTCACTTGGGTGAGGGGCGCGGTATACGAGGAGGGTATCCATGGCTTTGCATAAGGATCACCAGGGCTTATATGACCGCATAGCGGCGTTGCGCGAGCAGGTGACGAACCGGCTGGGCGCCGACCTCATCTCCAATCCGCAGCTCGCCGATGCCCTCACCAAGCAGATCGACGACATGTTGAGGTCCGTCGTGGACACGGATGCCAAGACTCCGCCTCCACCGGATAAAGGTCTCGGAGCACTCATCGGCATCGGGCCGGAAGCCGCCTCTGAGATCGGGGTGACTCGCGTTCCTCCGGGAATCGAGGCCTACGACGAGACCATCACGTCGGAACGCATCATGGCCGTCGGAGACATGTATTATCTCTGGCAGCATGAGAAAATTGGCGTGTTCCGCGTGGTGCAGAAACTGCAAGAGCTGTTCAAGGCTGGCACGGTACGGCTCTCTGGCGGACCGGGCGCGTTCGCTCTCTACCAGTTCGACCGGCGGGGGGTGTTGCGCTACACCAAGAATGACCGTCTCTCAGCCTATAAGCGGATTTTCGGATACGGCAGCGCAGCCACGCCCCCGGGCGCTCGCGCCAACACCGACTTCAAGAGGCTGTTCACGCATTTCGTGCACCAGGTCACCCTGTTCTGGCGCGACAAGCGCATCTCAGACGTAATTCGTGAGCGCGCCTACGACCCCAGCTTCGGTTCCATCGCGATCGTAAGGCGGGCCGGCCTCGATTTGCGCAATAACCTGAAGTGGTTGTCGTTTGGCAACCTGAACGTGCTGCGGGTGGAAGTGATGCAGTTGCTCGAAGAAGCTTTCAAGATTCTGAACGCGCCCGACATCAAGCGTCTGTTCGGCGCCGACAATGCCTGGGACGTGGTCGAGGAGGTTTTAGTCCGCTACTTCAACGAGCGCTTGGCCACCTCGCAGCGTCAACGGATGGGCGTCACCGGACGCGAAGTGCTGCGCTGGCTGGCACAGCCGCACATCCTGCAGACCACCCGGGCACAGTTTGAAACGCTGTTGCTCGAGATTGCCGAGCCATCGGAAGAATGGCTCACCAGCGCGCAGGCCATGGGCATGGCGAAACGAACCGGATCGGCTCGTGTGCTGCCCTGGGACCAAACGCATCCGAAGCCGGTTAAAGCGAACGGCCGCCCCAAACCCGGGGTTCCCCCGGAACGCGCCCGCGAATTTGAATTAGAAATTTGACCGGTGACCCACCGTCTCAGCGTGAACCGAACCGGGTTTGCGCTGAGGCGGCGGCGAAGCGGGAGTCAAGAGCACTCGCGCGTGCTGCCAAGCAGCAGCATAGACGCGGGATGATGGCTGGTGGAGACGATGCGGAAGCGCTCCAGTCCGATGCGCAGCAGATGAACCGCCAGCCATGAGGCACACCTGCGAGGATCGAGGGCATGCTGCGGCCGGTTGCTCGCGCTGGGAACGCGGACGAACTCCTTGAGCTCGGCACCGGCGTGCCGGAATCCATTTATGACAAGTGCCGAACTCGAACTGGAAACCGAGCTTGAAGATTTGATGGGTGCTCTCGGAGGCAGCCATCCTGAATCTGAGGACGAATCGGAATTCGAAGGCGCCGCCCAACCCCCTCGCTGCACGCCGGTTGGTACGCAGGTAAGCGCCAATCACTTCACGTGTACCCCCATAGAGCAGGCGCTTGTCGCCACTACCCTTGGGAAGGGTTTCCCAGTCGCCGCTCTGCGCGAGGTAGTGAACTCGTCGGCAGCACGGGCGGTTATGCTGGCCGGGACGGCGGCATCTTCCCTGGATATAGCCAACCGCACTGCCGCCTCGCGAATCGCGTTCTGCTCAAGCTTCGGTGTCTTGCCTGATTTCGTGCCAGCCTGGCGAGCTACCTTGCCAGGCCCAATGAAGTGGCGGGACCTCGGCGAGCTTATCGCAATCAGGCTTCGAAAAGCCGCCGCCATCCTCGATGGCGGATGCATTCGATATTTCTGTTGGGGAAACAAGGTGTACTGTCCGGACTGTACCGATCCACCACAGAAGTACGTCGCCTGCAGCAGTTTCAAGGGCCGCTATGTTATTTGTATCGGTCCGAGCTTCTGGAAGAGTTGGCTTGCGCGCAACGAGACTGGCAATGATCTGACCTTGCTTCACGAGTGCCTGCACATTGTTTTTCAAAGTTTTGTCGGAGACGTATTCCACGACATACAACAAACAGTTCTGAATCGTCCCATAGGCAACGCGTACTGTTATACAAAATTCGTTGCATGCATCAATCGCTTGCCTGCTCCCAGGTGGATGCTCCAACGCTGCACTGCCACCGGTCCATGCGCGCCGATGACCCTGGACAACTTCCGGTTTGGTGGCGAGGAACTACGGCCACAGCATACGCCATTGATCAATCAGATCGCGCTCATGGCCGCTGCCAGCAGGGATACCTCCTGTCCGGTCGGTACCATTCTTGTGAAGGGCTTTACCGATTCCGTCGAACACACGGTTGGCTACAACGTTGTATTGGGACTCAGGCGCGCGCTCTCCGTAAAAGATGGCATCACGGCTGCGATTCGAGCTTTGGATCCCGCCATCGCCGCCGCTGTGATATTCGTACCGACTACCTTCGGTGCTGCGCAACCGGTTGGGCCCAATGCGACTCCGGCCGGACGCGCCAAGAATCGCCGTGTAGAAGTCACTCTGCAGCCAATCTGACGGGATCTCCACGCGCCCGCCAGCCAATTTTCAAGAGGAACCGTGGGCCTAAGACGCGCTATCGAATACGCACGCTCCCACCGGCAGAGGTTCGTCTCCGAACTCAAGGACTTCGTCCGCTTCCCCAGCGTGAGCAACCAGCCACAACACGCCCGCGATGTTCGGCGCTGCGCTAGCTGGCTGGCCAAGCATTTGCGCAGCATTGGATTGGAACGCGTTCGCATCATCTCCACAAGCCGCCATCCTGTCGTCTATGCGGCATGGCAACACGCGCAGGGGCGGCCCACGCTTCTTATCTATGGACATTACGACGTCCAACCACCCGAGCCACTCAGCGAATGGCGCACTCCGCCCTTCGAGCCTGTGGTGCGCGATAATAATCTTTATGGCAGAGGCGCCTGCGACGACAAAGGCCAACTCTTCACTCATGTGAAGGCGCTCGAATCATATTTGAAGACGGAACGGACGCTGCCCGTGAATGTGAAGTGCATTTTCGAAGGAGAAGAAGAACTTGGAGGCAGTCCGGGGCTCGAGACTTTTGTGAAAAAGAATCAATCGGCGTTGCGCGCAGATGCCGCGCTGATGTCCGACACGCGAATGCTGGGGCCCGGCCGCCCGGCCCTGGGATATGCCCAGAGAGGGAACATCCGGTTCGAAGTAGAGGTTCGCGGGCCGCGGCAGGATTTGCATTCCGGCAATTTCGGAGGCGCGGTTCACAATCCGCTGCAGGCGCTTTGCGAGATCATCGCCGGCCTGCACGACTCCGATGGGCGGGTGACCATCTCCGGCTTCTACGACAAGGTGCGTGAGTGGAGCGCTGAAGAGCGTGAGTACATGCAGAAGACGGGCCCGAAAGACGCGGACATCCTGCGCGATGCCGGTGTTCCCAAAGAATGGGGCGAAACCGGCTACAGCCTCTATGAACGCATTACTATCCGCCCTGCGCTCACGTTGAATGGCATTACCGGCGGCTACCAGGGGACTGGGATCAAGACCGTGATTCCCGCGCGGGCGCTCGCGAAGATCAGCATTCGAATCGTTCCTGACCAGAACCCGCTCGAGATCGATAAACTTTTTCGCCAGCACATCGCTCGGGTTGCGCCTTCTACTGTGAGCGTCAGAGTGAGAACCCTGGCTGCTTCCAATCCCGCTTTGGTGAACCGAAATCATCCCGCTCTGCGGGCAGCGGCTTTTGCGTATCAGAAAGGTTTTGGAGCGACGCCGGTATTCTTGCGCTCCGGGGGGTCGGTGCCGGCAGCGAGCATTTTCCAGAAGACTCTTGGAATCCCGACAGTCTTGATGGGCTTCGCACTTCCGGACGATCAGCTTCACGCGCCCAACGAGAAATTCCATCTGCCGAACTTCTTTCGCGGCATCGAGACGTCAATCTGGTATTTGGCAGCGGCCGCAAAGCTCGGAAAAGTTGGAGAAGAAGCCGCATCGCAGAAAGAGTGGCGAGCATGATCGTCGATTGCCATTGCCACGCCGGGAAAGGCGACGGCATGACCGCCCCCTGGAATACCGACGCGCCCATTGAACCGTATTTGCGGCGCGCGCGCAAGGCAGGAATCGATAAGACGGTCGTGTTTGCTCCATTCCACAGCAACTACGACGAGGCCAACCGGCAGGTCGCGCGTATTGTGGCCCGCTTTCGCGATCGGCTGATTGGCTTTGCCTTCGTTCATGCCACGCGCGATGCCGGCCGCATCTTCAGCATGGTGGAACGCGCGCGCAAGTGGGGGTTTCGCGGCATCAAGTGCCACGGGTTTCAAGCCATGCCAACGCGCGAACTCTGCGAGGCCGCCCGCGCCTTCCGGATGCCGTTGCTGGCAGACGTGGTCGGACGCGCGGAAGTGGTGGACCTGCTCGCCTCCCAGTTTCCAGATGTGAACTTCATCATTCCTCACTTGGGCAGCTTCGCCGATGACTGGCGGGCACATCAGCGCGTAATCGACCAGCTCGTGCGCTATCCCAACGTCTATACCGATACTTCGGGTGTGCGGCGCTTTGATTACATCGTGGAAGCGATCAAGCGGGCGGGGCCGCGAAAAGTTTTATTTGGCTCCGATGGACCGTGGCTGCATCCCGGCTTGGAGCTGCACAAAGTTCGTTTGCTGGGCTTGCCGCCGGATCAAGAGGCCCTGATCTTAGGCGGCAACATCCTACGGCTACTGCGCCAGGTGCGATCGGAAGCAGATCCTAAAGACATCAGGCGGGCAAGGCGGGAGCGCTCATCATCGGCTGGCGCAGGCGTGCAGGCGATCGAAGCCAGCAGTTCACTGCCACCGGGAACACAACCTGAATACGAATTGTAGGCAATTACAGAGGACTCTAGCGGATACCACCGGATGCCCGGTGTTCGCTGGATAGAACTCCCAACTCCAGAAGCTGCGCCACCATTGCAGCCCGCGATCCCACCCCGAGCTTGGCGAAGATGCGCCGCAGGTGCGTGCACACCGTCCACGAACTGATGTTGAGAACATCCGCAATAACCTTGTTGGGATGCCCCTTCGCAACCATGCGCACGATTTCCTGCTCGCGCGGGCTGAGTTGAACGCGGTTGCGGTTGGGCATGCGCAGAAGCAGGTAGCGCGAGCCATCCACTTCGGTATCGATCAGTACCTCTTCCGAGGAGTTCCCGCCGCCGGAATCGACGCTTCCTGCGGCGAGCGTTTCGATTAATTGCGCGAAGGTTCGCGTTACCGCATCGGCAGGGGCATGCTTGGACTCGACGGTGGCGTCGATAGCGATTAGGGAGGGGCTGGTGCGCATGGGTAGTTCTCCATCTGCAATGGAGCAGGAATCCATTGTCTGACGTTGTGCAGGCGCCACCGCAACGGAGGAACTCCCCTCCTGGGCGCCATCCCGCGGCACTTGTCGCTTTTCTTGATAGTGTTCCTGCAGCTATTTTCGTTGCAAAAGAAATCTGCGAGTTGGGGAAAGATATGACCGGCAGCGTATCAAAAACAGTCCCTTCTTCAAGCGACGCGCAAACTGGGTAACTTGCGCGACGGACCGCGACTGTATTTTTCGCTGCTCAGCCTTCCAGGTGAACTCCGATTGCCAGAGACTTTAACCCTTCTGAGCTTTTCTGAGCGGAGCAGTCAAGTTCTGTTACGAAATCCGAACAAGCAGTGAACGACATCCGCAAGGTGCCAGGTCGAGGCAGGTTAAGTGCCAAAACCGGCTTTCGTGTGAGATAATCTAGGCCTCCCCTTTGTTCTGGATTTCACTCAACATGGTCTAGGGATACGTGCGCTTCACTTCGAACCACATCCTGTCTGGTTTGCCCCAACACTCTCTCTTAAGGTCGAGTGCGCTCACCTGTGTGTGGCTGTCAGCGAGCCTTGTTTTACTCTTTAGCCTTCCTGCTCTGGCCGGAACTCCCGCGGTGACGCTATCGCCGACCAGCCTGACCTTCAGCACCCAGCTACGGAACACAACCAGTCCGGCTCAGGCGATCACTCTCACTAACACGGGCACGGCTACCCTGACGATTACCAGCGTCAAGAGCAGCAACAGCGATTTTTCGCAAACCAATACTTGTGGATCGAGCGTCGCGGCTGGAGCGAGTTGCACAATCTCAGTCTCCTTTACCCCCGTGGCCAACGGAACGGTGAGCGCCACCCTTACGATTACGGACAACGCCGCCGGAAGCCCGCAAACAGTCAGCTTGACCGGCACTGGGACCATCGTCAGCTTGTCTCCGGGCAGCGTAAATTTCGGCAACCAGACGGTCGGAACATCGAGCCCGGCGCAAGTCATCACTCTCTCAAACGTGGGCCAAGCCGCGGTGAAAATTTCAGCGATCACCATACAGGGAGCGAACCCGTCAGATTTCTCCGAAACCAACGGCTGCGCAAGCGTCGTCGCGGGCGGCACCTGCTCCATCAACGTTTCTTTCACTCCTGCGGCTACCGGAACGTTCACGGGAACCGTGAATGTCAGCTTCAATTCCTCGACAGTGCCGCCGGTGCCAGCGACGCTTGCGGGCACAGGGGTCGCGCCCGTCGTATCGCTCTCACCCACCAGTTTGACGTTCGCTTCTCAGTCCGTGGGCACGACCAGTCCCGCCCAGGTAGTCACACTCACCAACTCCGGGAGCGCAGCGCTCACCGTCTCTTCGATTGCTGCCAGCGCTGAGTTCGCCGAGACCAACACGTGCGGGTCATCCGTTGCGGCTGGAGCAGGTTGCAGCATTAGCGTCACATTCACGCCGACGGCTAGCGGAACTCAGACGGGCAGCATTTCCATCGTGGATAACGCCGCCGGCAGTCCGCAGATTGTTAGTCTTACTGGCACAGGCTCAAGTACTCCGGCAGTCAGTTTTTCACCGTCCAGCCTGGCCTTCAGCAGCCAGCCTCTGCACACGATCAGCGCGGCGCAGAATATTACTCTCACCAACACCGGTGGATCTGCGTTGACGATTACCAGCATTACAATCGTCGGCACAAACAGCGGCGATTTCCTGCAGAGCAATACCTGCGGCAGTTCGGTAGCGGCCGGAGCTGCTTGTACGATAAGCGTTCAATTTCAGCCCACAGCCACGGGCACGCGCACCGCTTCGGTATCGGTGACGGATAATGCGACCGGAAGCCCGCAGTCAGCCGGACTATCGGGCATCGCTCCCGACCCTCTTCCTTATGTGCAGGCGCCTTCAGTCCCAACGGCTGTGGCGCCGGGAAGTTCGGGTTTCACCTTGACGCTGAATGGCGCCCAATTTGTTCCCGGCTCGTCGGTGCTCTTCAACGGCAGCGCGCGTGCGACTACATTCGTAAACCAAAATCAGATTAAGGCAACGCTCCTGTCTTCCGATGTCGCGACCGCCGGAACTACCCAGTTGGTCGTCACGAATCCTAGCCCCGGGGGCGGGACTTCGAATTCACAACCGTTCGAAATTACCAATCCCATTTCCACGGTTTCAATGAGCGGCAGTACTCTCGCTGTGGGCGTGGATCCACGCGGCATCGCGGTCGCCAATTTCGCTGGCGATAACAACGTTGGCACTCCGGGGATTGCCGTCGTGAACCGCGGCTCCAATGCGGTTTCAATATTGCTGGGGAACGGCAACGGTACATTTTCTAACGCGGCCAACTATGCAACCGACGTTGATCCCATCGCGTTAGCTGTCGGCGATTTCAATGGAGACGGCATACCCGACTTGGTGACGGCCAACCGCGCTTCCTACACGATTTCCATTCTGTTGGGCAACGGCGACGGCACGTTCCAGAGCCATGTGGATTATCCGGCCGGTACCGAACCAATGGCAGTCGTGGTCGGGGATTTCAACGGCGACGGTTATTTGGACGTGGCTGAGGTCAACAGCGCCGACAATACTCTTGCTGTTTATCTCGGCGTGGGCAATGGCACGCTTCAGCCTGCAGTAATTTACGCGGTCGGGTCGGACCCCATCGCAATCGTCACCGGCGACTTCAACGGAGACGGCATTCTGGATATTGCGGTGGCTAATTCGGGGTCCGACAACGTCGCAGTTCTCTTCGGGAATGGAAACGGAACATTTCAAAGCGCGGTTTATTACTCCACTGGGTCGGACCCCGACGGATTGTTCACGGCCGATCTCAACGGAGATGGCAAGCTCGACCTCGTCGTCGCGAACAACGGAAGCAACACGATTTCGGTGCTGTTAAATAGCGGCAATGGAACATTTGCTCCGAACGTTGCTTACGCCGTTGGAACGCTGCCGTTTGCCATCAGCGGGGGCGATTTCTTCGGCAATGGAATGATCGATATCGCTGTCGTTAACAATGGAGGCAATACCGTTTCCATTGTGCCCGGCAACGGAAATGGAACATTCAATGCGGCTGGGACATTCACCTTTGCCACCGGGAACGAGCCTATCGGCATAGCGGTGGGCGATTTTAATCTGGACGGCAGGGCCGACCTGGTGGTCTCGAATTCGGAAGACAATACCATCTCGGTGTTGATGCAAGTGCCCGCCGCCACGCTTTCGACTAGCAGCCTGGCATTTGGTTCAGAGAATACCGGCAGCAGCAGCGCTCCACAAACGGTAGTGTTGACGAACAGCGGCAGCGCAAGTCTTTCGATCACCAGCATTGCGGTCACAGGTGCGAGCAGCTCCCAGTTTCTCGAGACGAATAACTGCGGCGGCGTTCTTGCCGCGGGCAGCAACTGCACGGTCAGTGTGACTTTTGTGCCGACGGTTTCCGGAACGGCTTCGGCCGCGGTCACGATTACAGATAATGCAGCCGGGAGCCCGCAGACCGTTAGCCTGCTTGGAACAGGCGTTGCGCCGGCCGTACTGCTGTCTCCCACCAACCTCACTTTCGCTTCGCAGATCGTGGGTACGACGAGCCCCGCGCAAACTGTCACGCTCACGAATTCAGGAAGCGCAGCGCTGGCCATTACTTCGATTACTGCCAGCGCCGAGTATGCTCAGACAAATACGTGCGGCACATCAGTTGCAGCCGGCGCGGCCTGCAGCATCAGCGTCACATTCACACCGACGGCGACCGGCACTCAGACCGGGACCGTCACCATCGTGGACAACGCCGGCAGTTCGCAAGTTGTGAATCTTACGGGCTCAGGCTCCGGTGCGCCGGCCGTCAGTTTGTCGCCGGCGTCGCTCACGTTCAGCAGTCAGGCCGTCGATACGACGAGTGCGGCACAAACGTTCACGCTCACGAATACCGGCAGCGGGCCGCTTACCATCATTAGTGTGGCCACTACCGGCAGCTATTCCCAGACGAATACGTGTGGAACCTCCGTGGCAGCGGGGGTGAATTGCACGATCAGCGTCTTCTTTACTCCCACCGCGACCGGAACACAGAGCGGAACCGTAGTTGTCGCAGACAACGCGTCCAATAGCCCGCAGACCGTGACCATGGCCGGAACTGGCGCAACCGACGCCGTTGCCCTATCGCCGACCAGCCTGAGCTTCGGCAACCAGGCAGTAAATACGAGCAGCACGACGAAAGCCATCAAACTTACCAACAACACCGGCGGTAAGCTGACAATCTCTAAGATCGCAGCTTCCGCTAATTATTCTGAGACCAATACTTGTGGTACCGGCGGCGGGGCAGGTGGAACCTGCAGCATCATCGTCACATTTACGCCGACCACTACCGGCACTTTGCCCGGGACCATTACCATCACCGATAGCGCCACCAACAGCCCGCAAACCGTGCCGTTAAGCGGAACCGGTATTGCGGCCAGCGTTGTCTTCTCGCCTAGCAGCCTGACCTTTGCCGATCAGACCGTTGGCACGTCCAGCGCTGCATCGGTGGTAACGCTAAGCAACACAGGCACCGCCGTATTGACTATCAGCAGCGTCGCCATTACCGGAACGAATAGCGGCGACTACTCGCAAACGAATAACTGCGGCGGAACGGTCGCAGCCGGCGGATCCTGCGCCATCAGCGCGGTCTTCACCCCTACCGCCGCAGGCACTCGTAGCGCCAGCATTACCGTGACCGATAGCGCGAGCGGCAGCCCGCAGAGCATCCCGCTTGGTGGGACTGGCGTTGCGCCGGTCATCGGCCTGGCGCCCACCAGCGTTTCGTTTGCGAACCAGGCCGTTGGCACAACCAGCGCCGCGAGCACTGAGACGCTCAGCAACTCAGGCAGCGCGACCTTGACGATCAGCAGCATCAGCATCACGGGAACAAATAGCGGCGATTTCGCCGAGACCAACAACTGCGGGAGTTCGCTCGCGGCGGCTACGAGTTGCGCGATCAGCGTTACCTTTAGTCCCACTGCGTCCGGGACGCGGCAGGCCAGCATCTCCGTGTCCGACAATTCCGCGGGCAGTCCGCAAACCGTGGCGCTCACAGGCACGGGAACCGCGCCCGCTGTCAGCTTTAGCGCTTCTACGATCACATTTGGCGGTCAAGCCGTGGGTAGCAGCAGTCCGCCCAGCGGCGTCAGCCTGTTCAACACTGGCAATGCTCTGTTATCCATTTCGAGCATCACGATCACAGGCGCGAATGCGGGCGACTTTTCCCAGACCAACACCTGCGGAGTTTCAGTAGCGGCCGGGGGCAGCTGCAACATTAATGTTGTCTTCACTCCAACTGCTTCCGGAACGCGCACCGCGACGGTCTCTATCGCGGACAATGTGACGGGAAGTCCGCAATCGATCAGCCTCACGGGAACCGGAACAACGGGCGGCCCTGCTGCCACAATTTCGCCATTGAGCCTGACATTCGCATCGCAGAATCTCCTAACCACCAGCGCGGCCCAAACCGTGACGCTTACCAATACCGGTGCAGCCGCGATGAGTATCACCAGCATCGTTGCCAGCGGTGATTATGCGCAGACCAACAATTGCGGCGCTTCACTGGCCGCTGCGGCCAAGTGTACGATCAACATTACGTTCAGCCCATCGTGGACTGGAAGCCGCGCCGGCTACATCACCTTCAGCGACAATGATCCATCGACCTTGCAAACCGTAACGTTGAATGGCACGGGCGCTTCGCCGAGCAGCACAGTTTCGATAAGTCCGCTGCAAGCTTCCGTTACTCCTGGGCAGAGTACGCAATTCTCCGCTTCCATCAGCGGTGTGGCCAGTTCTAATGTCACCTGGGCAGTGGATGGAATTACTGGAGGCAACGGTTCGGTGGGGACGATTTCCTCCGGCCTCTATACGGCGCCCAGTGCGGCGGGTTCGCACGTTGTCACTGCCACCAGCACGGCCAACACAACGCAGAGCGCAAGCGTGCCCGTCATCGTGACCTCGTACGCAGGCACTTTCGTCTATCACAACGATAACGGGCGCACCGGGCAAAACCTGGATGAAACTGTGCTCACCACCGGCAATGTCAACGAAACGCAGTTCGGAAAACTCTTTAGCTGTCCCGTGGATGGCCAGATCTACGGCGAGCCGCTTTATGTTCAAGGCGTCAGCTTCCCCGGCAATAGCAGCGTTCCAGCGGGAACGTATAACGTCGTGTATGTGGCGACGGAAAACGACAGCCTCTACGCTTTCGACGCCGACGGCGCTGGCTGCACCCAACTATGGCAAGTAAGCTTTCTCACAAACGGGGCCCAGACGCTGAACACGAACGACATCGGTGGCTGCGCCAATATTTCGCCGAAGGTGGGAATCACCTCTACTCCGGTCATCGATCCCGCACTGAATGAAATTTTTGTTCTGGCCCGGACCAAGACAGGCTCCAGCGGCAACTACACTTACTATCAAACCCTGTATGCGCTCGAGATCACCTCGGGCACGATCGTTCAATCCACGCAGATACAAGCTTCCGTTTCTTCGACGAACGGGACGGTAACTTTCAATCCTCAGACGCAGAACCAGCGCGCCGGACTATTTGTGCTCAACGGAAATGTCTACGCTGCATGGGCTTCGCACTGCGACATTCAGCCCTATCATGGCTGGCTGATGGCGTATCAGGAAAGCAACCTGCAGCAAGTGTCGGTCTTCAACACCACTCCCAACGGAGTTGAAGGAGGAATCTGGCAAAGTGGCGCTGCCCCGGCCGTGGATGAATACGGCGACATTTATTTCATGAACGGCAACGGCACATTCGACATTAATACCGGCGGCGTGGACTACGGCGAGGGCTTGATGAAGCTCAGCCTTAGCGGCAATTCTCTGGCGGTTGAAGACTACTTCGTTCCGTCAAATTATCAAACGCTTAACGCCTCCGATCTCGATCTGGGATCGGGCGGGCCTCTTTTGATTCCTACCCAGCCCACGCCACCTACTCAGATGCTGGTCGCCGCCGGCAAACAAGGAATGGTTTACCTGGTGAACCAAACCGACCTGGGCGAATACAACCCAAGCTCCAATCAGGTTATTCAGACTCTCCCCGCGGGCACCGTGCCTACCGCTCACAGCATGGCGGCCTATTGGCAGAACAATATCTACTTCTGCGGAGTCGGCAACAACGTGCAGTCCTACCTCTTGTCGAACGGAATGCTTTCGACATCGCCCACGTCGCAGTCGCCTGAGACTTTTGGTTATCCAGGCGCGACGCCAGCCATCTCCGCCAACGGCGCAGGGGAAGGGATTGTGTGGGCGGTGAGCACGGTCCAGGGCTACCCCGCGCTGCTCCGTGTCTACGACGCTGCCAACCTATCGCGCGAACTCTACAACAGCGACCAGAATGCAACGCGCGATCAGGCAGGCATGGCCGTAAAGTTCGCAGTTCCCACAGTAGCCAACGGCAAGGTTTACCTCGGAACCCAGACCGAACTCGATGTCTACGGATTATTGCCGAATCCGTAGGCTACTTTTGATAAGCTCCCTTTTGACGCGAGTTAGAGTTACGTTTACTCATCCCGCTTTCGCGGCGTTAGCGCGAGTTTCAATCTCGTTGGGAGCGCTCAACCAATACAGGGCTTCTATGAGCTGTTTGCGAATGGTTCGGAGTTTTATGCTGGTGAGTATCGCCTGCCTGATGGCAAGCTTTCTGGCGGCGCAAACTGCTGCGAGTTCGGCCTCACAGGAAACTTCTTCTCCGCCTGCGTCCCGGATGGCGCACCTGCGGCATGGCATCAACGCCAGCAATTGGTTCGCGCAAGTGTATGACAGCCGCGGCTATACGAAGGAGCACTTTCAGAACTGGACTACGGCAGAGGACATCGCACTGATCAAATCCATGGGCTTCGACCACGTGCGGCTGAGTGTGAACCCGCAACCCATGATGACGAATCATCGGGCGGGCGAGATTTCACAGGAAAATCTCGCCTTTCTCGACGTCGCGATGAAAATGATTCTGGATCAGGGGCTGGCGGTGGTAGTCGATCTGCATCCGGAGAGCGACTTCAAGACACGCCTCACGAAAGACGACAGCTTTGTGCAGGAGTTCGCCGATTTCTGGCGTGTACTGGCGCGGCATTATTCAACGTGGGACGCGGAGCGAGTGTTCTTCGAAGTTCTGAACGAACCGGAGTTCAGCGACCGATACCGATGGCACGGTGTGCAGGCGAAGCTGGCGGCCGCAATTCGCGAAGGCGCTCCACAGCATACGATCATCGCGACCGGAGGCCGCTGGTCGGACGACGACGATCTGCTTTTTGTCGAGCCCTTGCGCGATCCCAACGTGATTTACAACTTTCATTTCTACGAGCCTCACATCTTCACTCATCAGGGAGCGACTTGGGGAGCTTATTCCTGGCAATGGGTGAAAGGGTTGCATTATCCGTCGTCGCCGGAATCGGTCGCGAACGTAGCGTTAGCAGTGCCCGATGCAGTGGACCGTATGGCCGTGATTCGCTACGGGCAGGATCACTGGAATGCGGAGCGCATCGACGCCGAGATCACGCAAGTCGCGGAATGGGCCCGGCAGCGCCGCGTTCCGGTAATGTGCAACGAGTTTGGCGTCTACCGTGCATTTGCGGAGCCGCAAGATCGCGCGGCTTGGATTCACGACGTCCGCACGGCTTTGGAGTTGCATAACATGGGATGGACCATGTGGGATTATTCCGGCAGCTTCGGAGTCGTGACGAAAAAAGATGGGCGAAGCGTTCCGGATGAAATCACTCTGCGTGCGCTCGGGTTGAAGTCGGACGCGAGGTAGATGAATCGCTCCGGGGTCCCGCTAATTGTGAATCTCAGTTGACTGCAACCGGCGTCCGCTTGGAATTCCAATTCAAAAAATACAAGGCGCACATCGACCCCGCGGCGACCAAAGGAACGATCATCCCGGCTCGCAAGCTGCCAAAACGGTTGGATGAGTAACCCAGCAGCCACGGCATGAATGCGCCTCCAAAGTTTGCCATGGTGAACATGACGGAGCCGATGCGAGACGCGGCGTCTCCGAACTCGTGAGACAAGAGAGAAATGGTAATTGGATACACAGCCGCCAGGCCGAAACCAGCGATGCTGGCGCCAACCAGCACGCTCGGCAGCGCATGAGAAAAAAGCAACCATGCCATTCCAGCGCAAGCCGTCAAGAGTCCGGCGCGAGCTAGTGTGACGTCCTCGATCCTATGCAGCAAGATCGAAGCCAGCCACCTTCCTATCATCAGAGCAGAATAAAAAAAAGAAGGGCTCATCAGGGCAAGGTCGAATGGCCCTGTACCGAAAGTTTTGGCGTACGAGGCAATCCATCCGCCTACGGAATTCTCTGCTCCAACATAGAGAAAGAAAAGCGCTGCGAATAGCGGGATGTATGCGCTTCTCCAGTCGATTGGAGCGGCGCGCGTGACACTGTTGGCGCGAGTCACGTGAGGCTCGACAATATGCGATGGCATGACCGCAATGCCCAGGCACACGAGGAACAGGACTGCGGCGAAACTGGCCAACAGAAGCGTCAATTGCCCCCTGGGCGCGGCGGACGCAACCAAGAACGGACACGCGACGGCGCCCGTACTCCAGGAAAAATTCAAACGGTTCAGCGCCGCGCTCCTCCGCAGAGGATTTACGTCGGCGACCAGCAGGTTCGCTGCGGGAATGGCGAGTCCCAGGCCTACACCATAAAGTGCAATGCAGAGCATTCCCAGGATTCGTGAACTGTAAGGTAGGGCCGCTACTCCAGCGGCCATGCCGAGCAGTCCGATCTTGATGGCGAAACGAAATCCCCAGCGCGATACGCAGAGCCCGGAAAGCGCCACTCCTACAGTCGACGCCAGGAATTGAACGGTGAACAGCGAGCCCGCCTGCGTGTAATTTAGAAACCACTTCGCCGAGAGCGTTGGCAGCAAGGGGCCAAGCAGCACAGTTACGATTCCGATGGGCACGAATGCTGCGTTTGCAGCCACTGTGAGAGGCCGGGAAGAATTCTTGACCTGCGGTATTTGGGCGACACTCATGGATGAGGCGGAGGCAAATTCACACCCGTTCGTGCGGCGCGGAGTTCATTGTATACACAATGAGCTTCCCCAACATCGCAGAGGCGAAGAACACCGCATCGCAGGTTTGAACGGAACAACATGAAATCTATTTACGCTTTTCGTCTTGAAGGGATGAGGAGGATTCAAGGCAGAGCGCGGCGCCGCCGGCGATGCCCGCTTCTGCGCCGTAATGAGCCGTTACCAGCGGGATTTCCTGACAATGCGAATTCACGCACCAGATGGAAAGGTGATCGCGTATTTCTCCAAAGAACGGTTGCAGCATAGCGGCCACGCCTCCGCCAATAACCATCACGTCGGGCTCGAGCAAGTCCACGATATTGCCCAGCCAGACGGTGAGGAACATGCCAGTCTCCTGCAAAATTTCTTTTGCCAGCAAGTCGCCTTCTGCGTACGCTCGACCCACCATCTCACTGGTGATGCGATCCAGATGGCCTCCGGCTTGTTGCAGAATTGTAGAGGGTCGACCCGCGGCGATTCTCTCGGACGCTCGTCGAGCAATCGCTGGCCCGGACGCAAGAGCCTCGATGCAACCGAGCTTGCCGCATGCGCAACGCGGGCCACGATAGTCAATGGTCATGTGCCCGCCCTCCGCCGCCGCTCCGGTGCGGCCGTGATAGATGCGGCCGTCGAACACGATGCCGGTGCCTATGCCAGTGCCAATCGTGGCGCAGAAAACATTTCGATAGCCGCGGCCCGCGCCCCACAACGACTCCGCCAGCGCCGCAGCATTGCCATCATTGTCGACGCTCACGGGCAATTGATAGGCCTTACAAACCAAATCCGCGAGAGGAAAATTGCGCCACCCCGGCAAGTTAGGCGGATTAACGACGATGCCGGTCTGCGGGTCTAGGGGGCCGGGAGCGCAGATGCCGATGCTGGAGATCACATCGTGCGAATCTGCTGCTGCTCGGACTGCGTCGATGGCCGAGGTGACGGAAGCCAAGCCAGATGCGGCGTTTGAGGCGTCCATGGGAACTCGCGCTGCGTGAAAAATTTCTCCTGTCGCGTTCACTAAGCCTGCGGCCACTTTTGTGCCGCCGACATCTACGCCGATAAAATATTCTTTTTTCATGCCAAATACGGAGTAGGGCTTACCCCTCAAGCTATGCTTAGCGACTATTTAAATATACGGGAAGCAGGAGCTTGAATATTCCAGATAACGAGATGTGCTTGCTTGCGCGAGTTATATGATTGAGAGATCGTTATGCCGAAATTGTTTCCTCGCGCGAAAGACCAGGCGCTGATTCAGATTGTAGATTCAGCGTTAGCCGAGGCTGCGCGTCGCAGCGGGGAGTGGCTGGTCTGCCGGCCGGGATGCACGCAGTGCTGCATCGGAGTTTTTCCCATCAATCAACTCGATGCCTTGCGGTTGCGGCGGGGACTTGCCGAGCTTGGGAGGCGTGCGCCCGAGCGGGCTGATCGTGTGCGCGAACGCGCTCGGGAAGCGGTGGATCGCCTGACCCCAAACTTTCCGGGCAATGCTGTGAGTGGATTGTTAGATGAAGATGACGCCTCTGCCGCGCGCTTTTCCGAGTTTGCCAACGATGAGCCTTGCCCCGCGCTCGATCCTGAAACAGGGAATTGCGAGCTCTACGAATCGCGGCCTATGACTTGCCGTGTTTTTGGGCCGCCGGTCCGTTCAGAAGATGGGTTAGGAGTGTGTGAACTGTGCTATCACGGAGCTTCGGACGAGGAGATCGCTGCCTGCGAGATGACGCCTGATCCTGACGATCTTGAATCTGCGCTTCTGAAAAAAGTCGAAGATGACACGGGCGTTCGTGGAGATACGATTATCGCGTTTTGTCTGGCACGTTGAGGAGATCGATTCTAAGTGGATCGATGCCTCGCGAATGGAAATAAAGGAAGTCAGTTCTTTTTCTTCTCCAGTTCGGCCCAGCGGGCGTAGAGCGCATCTACTTCTTCCTGAGCTTCCTCCATCTCTGCGTGCGCAACGATTAGGCGCGGGCCGTCGCTGACAATTTGCGGATCTTCGAGTTGGACGCGTTTGGCCTGCAGGAGTTCCTCGGCGTCGGCGACGCGCTGCTCGATTGAGTCATATTCACGCGCTTCGAGATACGACAGCTTCTTTTTCCCCGTCCTCTGCTCGAAGTTCTCGGGCGGAGTTGCAGTTCGTCCCGCAACGCGTGCGTCGTTTCTCACCGACTGTTTGCGTTCTTCCTGCCATGATTCCCACTGCGAGTAATCGGCGAAAAGGCCGGCTCCGCCCATGCCGTCGAGGCCGAGCACAATGGTGGAAACGCGATCGAGCATGTAGCGGTCGTGAGTTACCAGAACGAGCGAGCCGCGAAACTCCAAGAGGCTTTCCTCCAGAATATCTAGCGTGGGAATGTCGAGGTCGTTCGTGGGTTCATCGAGCAGAAGAACATCTGCGGGTTGCAGCATGAGTTGAGCAATCAACACTCGCGCGCGCTCGCCGCCGGAAAGCCGGCCCACCGGTTGATTCAGTTGCTCGCCATCAAATAAAAACTTTGCCGCCCACGAAGCTACGTGGATCACGCGGTCTTGATAGACGACGGAATCGCCTTCTGGAGCCAGAGCGCGGCGCAGAGTTACATCGGGATCGAGTTCGCGACGCTGATCGAAATACACTATGCGCAGCCAGTCAGCGCGATGAATGTCTCCGGCGGCCGGTGCGGACTCTCCGCGAAGCAGCCGCAGTAGACTCGACTTCCCGCTGCCGTTCGGTCCTACCAGCCCGACTTTCATCCCGGCGGTGATCACGCAGTTGAGTCCGGTGAACAGCGTGCGATCTCCAACCTCGCAGGAGACTTTTTCCATTTCGATCAAACGCTTGGTCTTTCGATCGGTGGCGGAGAAATCTATCTGCGCCGTTCCGCTTCTGCGTCTGGCATTCAGGTCCGCGAGTTCGCCCATCAACTCGCCAGCCTTGTCGATGCGCGCTTTGGATTTTCTGGTGCGCGCCTTGGCGCCGCGGCGAAGCCACTCGATCTCTTTATGAACCAGATTTTCGAGCGCTTCCTGCCGCTTCGACTGCGAATGTAGGAATTCCTCTTTCTCCTCCAGGAAGCGGCTGTAGTTTCCCGAGACGCGCAGCAATCCGTCGGGATAAGTGCGGTTCAACTCCGCCATTTCGCTGGCGACGTTTTCAAGGAAGTAGCGATCGTGACTGACCACCACGCAGGCGAATGGCGCGGCTTCTAACAGCGTCTCCAGCCACTCGATCCCAGCCAGGTCGAGATGATTGGTGGGCTCATCGAGCAACAGGATGTCTGGCCCCTGCACTACTGCCTCAACAATCGCCAGACGTTTTTGCCAGCCTCCCGATAACGCTGTTGCCTCCGCATCGAGGTCTTCGAAGCCGGCGCGTCCTAGAGTTTCCGCGAAGCGAGTGCCGCGTTCTGATTCGGGCACCTTGGCTCGCTCCATGGCGCTCTGCGCAACGGATCGGACGGTTGCTCCCGACTCGAATGTCGAATCCTGCTCGATGTAGCTGAGGCGGATCCGTTTGCGGACCGCGATCTCGCCGCTATCGGGATTAACGTCGCCTGCGAGAATCCTCAACAGGGTTGATTTGCCGGAGCCGTTCGGACCGATCAGGCCAATGCGGTCGCCCTCGGACACTCTAAAGGATATGTTCTGAAAGAGCGGGTTCGCTCCAAAGGCTTTCGATATTCCTTGGGCATTGATGATCGGCGGCAACGACGGAGCTTCTCCTGGCAGCTAGATTGAGATTATCAGGAAAACTCACGGCCGCGCGGTGAGCAGCGGGACTGAAGGGTCATGTAACATACTCCGAACCAACCTTCTTCTATCAGCGTGGAGAGTTCCGATGGAACGATTTCATAAGATTTCGGTAATCGTCACAGTTGCTTGCATGATGTTGCTCGCCGCCGCCGGCGCACAAACTGTCGAGACACCGGATTTGACCAAACAACCGACTCTGTATGTGGTCGGCTATGCGCACCTCGACACCGAGTGGCGATGGGAATATCCGCAGGTCATCAACGAATACATTCGCAAGACGATGGAGGATAATTTCGCGCTGTTGGATAAATATCCTCATTATGTTTTCAATTTCAGCGGAGCCAATCGTTACCGGCTGATGAAAGAATATTTTCCCGCGGATTTCGCGAGATTGAAGAAGTACGTTGATGAAGGCAGGTGGTTTCCGGCTGGCTCTTCGATGGAAGAGGGCGATGTGAATGCGCCCAGTGCCGAAGCGATTATCCGGCAAGTTTTGTATGGGAATAACTGGTTTCGGAAAGAGTTGGGCCGGGCGAGCGCGGAATATATGCTGCCCGACTGCTTTGGATTTCCATCGTCGCTGCCTACGATTCTCGCGCACTCCGGAGTGAAGGGATTCTCGACGCAGAAGTTGGTATGGGGATCTTCGGCTCCCGCTGGCGGTCCTGAGTCTCTGGAAAAAACGCCCGAGGGCACGCCGTTCAACGTGGGTGTGTGGGTAGGGCCAGACGGCGAGAGCGTTCTGGCAGGATTGAACCCGGGCGCGTACGACGGCGGCATTGAGACTGATCTCAGCAAACCCTTACCGGCGCTGCCGGCCGACGCAACGCTTCAGGAGGTACGAAACAAATTCGCGGCGATGCGCGCAAAGTTAGATCAAGAACAGAACAGCGGACATGCCTCTGACCCGAACGATATTGAGGAATCCATCCACCTGCGAAGCCAAGTGCGGGTACTCAGCCGGCTTGGCGCAGATCGAGCGCAGGAACACCATCAAGGCGACTGGGCCGCGCGCGTCGAGCAGAATGGCAAAGTGGGCGGCGTTTATGCGGATTACCATTATTACGGGACAGGAGACATTGGTGGAGCTCCGGACGAGGAGTTCGTGAAGCGGCTTGAGGCCATTGTGACTCGAGGCACGGCGAGTCTTCCTCCGGATGGACAACTTTTCTGGGGGCAACAGGCGCATCCAGCGTGGCCGGCGGTGAAGGTTGGGGATGGTCCGGTTCGGGTGGTCTCGGGGAATGCGGAGCAGATGTTTCTGGATATCACTCCTGCCGAGGCGGCTGGCCTTCCGCGCTACACCGGCGAAATGGAGTTGACCAACCACTCCGCGGGTTCGCTGACTTCGCAGGCTTACCAGAAGCGTTGGCTGCGGAAAGAAGAATTGCTTGCCGATGCAGCCGAGAAGGCTTCGCTGGCCGCGGAATGGCTGGGCGCGCGGCCGTATCCGCTGCAGCGCCTGAACGATGCGTGGACGCTGGTGATGGGAGGACACTTTCACGACCTCGCCGCTGGCACTGCTACGCCTAAGTCTTACGAATTTGCCTGGAATGATGACGTGATTGCGATGAACCAGTTCGCTGGCGTGTTGAGTAATGCCATGGGAAATGTTTCCGCTGCCCTGAACACGGAGACGAATGGTGTTCCGCTGGTGGTGTTCAACCCGCTGAATATTGAGCGCGAAGATGTCGTGGAAGCTAGCGTAGACCTTCCCTTTGCCAAGCCGAAGACTGTGCGCGTCACCGGTCCGGATGGGAAAGAAGTTCCGGCGCAGATCTCGAACGGAAAAGTGCTCTTCTTGGCCAAGATGCGGTCGGTGGACTATGCGGTCTACGATGTCCAGCCGGGGCCGGGCATTCCCGATGCGGCTCTGAAGGTGTCGGAGAATTTTCTGGAGAACGCTTATTACCTCGTGAAGCTGAACTCCGATGGCGATGTAGCCAGCATTTTTGATAAGTCGATGGGCAGGGAACTGCTTAGTGCGCCGGCGCGGCTCGCGATCTCGTATGACAACCCTGAGCATTGGCCTGCATGGAATATGGACTGGGAGCAGGAGCAGGCTGCTCCGAAGGCTTATGTGAGTGGTCCAGCAAAGATTCGAGTCGTGGAGAATGGCCCGGTGCGCGTGGCCGTGGAAGTTTCACGGGAAACGGCCAGCTCAAAGTTTGTTCAAACGATTAGCTTGTCTCTTGGTGATGCTGGAAAGCGTGTAGAGTTCGCGAACGTTGTTGATTGGAACACCAAAGAGTCGAACTTGAAAGCGACTTTCCCGCTCGCTGCCTCGAATCAGATGGCTACGTATAACTGGGACATTGGCACGATCGAGCGGCCGACTGCTGAGCCCAAGAAGTTCGAAGTGCCGTCTCATCAGTGGATCGACCTGACTGATGCGAGCGGCACATTTGGCGCCACCATTCTGACCGACTGCAAGAATGGATCGGACAAGCCGAACGACCATACGATCCGGCTCACGTTAATTCGAACGCCCGGAACGCGCGGAGGTTATGCCGATCAAGGCACGCAGGATCTGGGTCACCACGAGTTCGTCTACGGCATTGCTGGACACGCGGGAGATTGGCGGCAAGGTCAGACCGACTGGCAGGCGCAACGATTGAACGATCCGCTGATTGCGTTCGAAGCTACAAAACATGCTGGAGCGATGGGCCGAGGGTTTTCATTGCTAAAGGTGAGCAACCCGCGGATTCGGTTGCTGGCCCTGAAAAAAGCGGAACAGGGCGACGAGATCATCGTGCGATTGGTTGAACTCGATGGCAGACCACAGGCGGACGTTCGAATAACTTTTCACAGTCCGATTACGGGTGCGCGCGAGGTCAACGGCCAGGAGCAGCCCGTGGGAGCGGCCCATGTGAACCGCGGTGCGCTGGTGACTTCGTTCTCCGCATATCAGCCGCGTACGTTTGCCGTTAAGCTCGCCGCCGATCTGAACAAAGTTGCGGCGGTGCACTCGACACCAGTTCCGCTGCGTTACTCCTTGGCTACGGCCAGCAATGATGGACAAAAATCGCAAGGCGGATTCGACGGCCGGGGCAACGCTCTTCCAGCGGAGATGCTGCCTGCTGAGATCAAGTTCAATGATGTGCGATTTCAGCTGGCCGCAGCGAAGGCTGGCGCTCCGAATGCGGTTGCGACGAAAGGGCAGAAGATCGACCTGCCAGCGGGAAACTATAACCGTGTGTACGTGTTAGCGGCTTCGACTGACGGAGATCAGAAGGCAACATTCCGGTTGGGCAACACCGCGGTCGAGCTCAACATTCAGGATTGGGGAGGGTTCATCGGTCAATGGGATGACCGGCAGTGGACTTCGAAAGATACTTCGCATGACGACTACGGCGAGATGACGGGAATCAAGCCGGGTTACATCAAGCGGGCCGACCTCGCATGGTACTGCTCGCATCATCACAACGCAGCGGGCGAAAATGTGGCTTACGGTTATTCGTATTTGTTTGCGTATCCGATAGACTTGCCGGCCGGCGTGAAGACGATCACGTTGCCGACTAACGACAAGATACGCATTTTGGCGATGTCGGTGGCCGAAGAGAATCCGGAGGTGAGAGCGGCACAGCCTCTTTATGATGTGCTTCCTTCGCGGTGATCGGCGACAGAGTGAAGGCCCAAGATCGCGACTAGCTACTTATGCTGGAAGAGAACTCGAAGGCCACGGCTCTTAATGTTCTTCAGAATTCGCAGAACTGCCTGGCCAGCGTTGCCAGGACGGGGAGCTTTGGCAGCGGCCACGCTTCGGGCGAGATGCGTCTTGGCGGATGGGTGTCCCGTACTCAGAGTGCATCTCTCCTTCGGTTTCGCGCGGCACATGGGGCAGCGAACCGACAATATTTGTCGCAATGTGAGTTTCTCGGGCTGCACACTAACATTATTGAACGGCAGTCATATGAAAGATGATCAATCTTGCTCTTGGAGATTTTCAATCGGCCAGGGATGGGAATCTTGCCGGGAAGGGATAAGTCTCCGCTAATTATTTAGCGGACCGGGTCAGCCCTCCATGGTTGAGACATCTCCCGCGTCTACGCCTGCTTCTTTCGCCTTCAGAAAGCGGCGCAGGATTTTTCCTGATCTTGTCTTCGGCAATGAAGCCACAAACTCCAGCGACGATGGAGTCGCAATTGGTCCCAGTTCTCTGCGCACGTGTTCGATCAGCGCCGCCGATAGCGCATCGGAAGCCACATGATCGGCGCGAACCTGCACGAACACTTTAATGGTCTCGCCCTTCATGGGATCGGGCACGCCGATGGCGGCAGCCTCGGCCACTGCGGGATGGGACACCAGCGCGCTTTCGACCTCGGCCGTGCCGATGCGGTGCCCGGCAACGTTGAGCACATCGTCGTAGCGGCCGAGCACTGCGATGTATCCGTCTTTGTCTTTCATGGCGACGTCGCCGGTCACATAACAGCCGGGAATCACCTGCCAGTCGCGTTCGTAGCGTGCCGGATCGCGCCACACGGTGCGCAGCATGTGGGGGAACGGACGCTTGAGTACTAGCCTGCCTCCTACTCCCGCAGGCGCTGAGTTGTTGTTTTCATCCAAAACATCGGCCTCGGCACCGGGCATCGCTACGCCGCACTTTCCTGGACGCATTGCCATCGTCGGGGGCGTGCCCAGCGTGGGCCCACCCAACTCCGTTTGCCACCAGTTGTCGATGACGTAGCCCCACTTGCCGTCGCCGGCCAGATGAGTTTGCGCCCAGCGCCAGGCCTCTGGATTCAGCGGTTCTCCGGCGCACGCAATCACGCGCAAAGTCGTCAGGTCGTGCGCTGCTGGATAACTCTCGCCATAACGCATAAACATCCGTAACGCTGTCGGCGCGGTGAACATCTTGGTGACGCCGTAGCGTTCGACGATTTCCCATGCGACTCCGGGATTCGGATAATCGATTGCTCCTTCGCGGAAGAGCGTGGTGACGCCCGCGCAAAGTGGCGCGTAGACGATGTAGGAATGGCCGACGACCCAGCCGATATCGGATGTGCACCAGAAAATATCGCGATCGCCCACATCGTAGTAGTTTTCCAAATGATAGGTCGTGCCCACCATGTAACCGCCGTGCACGTGCAGCACGCCTTTGGGTTTGCCGGTTGAACCTGAGGTGTAGAGCAGGAATAGCGGGTCCTCCGAGTCCATTTCTTCCGCAGGACAAACCGGAGAAAACTTGAGCAGTTCGTTGAAGTCGATTTCGCGTGGACCGCTAAGCTCGACTCCGCTTCGTGAATACACGACGACTTTCTCGACGCACTCCAGTTTTTCTACGGCCTCATCAACGATGGCTTTAAGGTCCACGGTCTTGCCACGGCGAAAGCCGACATCGCCAGCGATCACAATCTTGGCTTCCGCATCGACGATGCGGTCGCGCAGAGCCGTGTGGCCCAGGCCGGCATACACGACCGAATGAATCGCGCCCAGCCGAGCGCAAGCCAGCATGGCGACTGCACCTTCGATCGTCAGTGGCATATAAATGATCACGCGGTCGCCCTTCACTACGCCCAGTGATTTCAATCCGTTGGCAAAGCGGCAGACCATGCGGTGCAGTTGCCCATAGGTGACGATGCGTTCGCTGCCATCCTCACCCAGCCAGATGAAGGCGGCTCGATTGCGGCGATCCGAGTCAGCATGCCGATCCAGTGCATTAATGGTGATGTTGGTCTTGGCGCCGGTGAACCATTTGTGGTGGACGCCGTCCCACTCCAGCACGCGGTCCCACTTCCGCGACCAGACGAAGCGCGACGCATAGTCTGCCCAGAAACCTTCGGGATCTTTGAGCGCGCGTGCGCATTCTCCCTGCCAGTCCTTCTGAATAGCGTTGCGGACTACGATCTCTGGCACCGCATATTCTTCATCCAGAGCCAACAGGTTGGAAATGTTTTCTGGCCTAGTCATGGTTAGAGCGCTCATGTGGACCTCCCGAGCGTGCGGCGAGCTTTTACTTACGTGGCGTGGATTTTGCCCTGCCGTCGAGTGACCAGCAGTGACGCAGCTCACAGCATAATGTGTTTTCATCACAAAGAGAAGCTCGACCCCTTCTAGCATCAGCGCCCTCCAGAACCAGACTAGTCAAAATCAACAAAGTAAAACCTTGACATCGTTTGGCTAAATGCATTAGCTTTGCGCCCCATATGTGCGTGCCCAAGTCTAAGTTGGGCGGAAAAAAGAGGAGACGCCGTCTATGTCGACGCTGAGAAAGTGGATTTCAAGCTTGTTAGTCCTGGCCATCGCGGCAGTGCCCGCCATGGCAGGAAGTAACGATGGGAAAACAGCAAAAGAAAATTCAACCAATGCAACCAGCGCGGAAGCCACTCCCGCTGCAGCTAGCCCAAACTTAGCTACGACCCCCGGAGATGCAAATGTCACGGCGTTAGTTGGCGTTCTCCTGCTGAAAGGCGTTCTCGCTCCTAACGAGGCCAACGCAATTCGAAATGCCGCTCCCAGCGCTCAGTTTCAAGCTCTGGTTCAGGCGCTCTCACGCAAAGGAATCGTGAATGCCGCGGATTTGTCTGCGGCGGCGAGTCCGGCGACCCAACCCGCAGCGCCTGCGGCAGCGCCGATTGAGGCACCGGAGTCAATGTCGTCGTCGCGGGAGGCAGAAGCCTCGCCGCAAGCTCAAACCCAAACGCAGCCGCAGACACCTCATCCGTCGCGAGTAGCCGGCGAGTTGCCGCCTCCTGTACCTGGGGTGGTACCGGCGATCGCTCCGGTCCGCGTGTTCCCGGTTGACCCGCCCAAGACTGGCGGTCTGGCTGGGATTAAAGCCGGTCCAATCACGCTTGCGCCTTATGGCTTCATCAAGGCAACGGTCGTCCATGACAGCAGCGATCCCGATGGCGACGACTTCCCGTTCCCAGGTATCTGGCTGAATGCTGGGCCTAACTCGACTTTCAACACCGGCCCAACGCAGGACCCCGAGGTCCACGTCAAAGCGCGGTCTACGCGCTTTGGTCTCAACCTGGAATGGCCGGACATTTCGAAGAACCTGACGCTAACCGGCAAGATCGAGGGTGACTTCGAAGGCAACTTCAGCGAAGTCGCCAACCGCGATGTTTCGTCGATCCGCAGCAATCAACCGCAGCTGCGTTTGGCCTTCGTCCGATTGGATTACCACGCCGGCGACGCTTTGGATATTTTCTTTGTAGGCGGACAGGACTGGACGCTTTTTGGATCCGGCGCCTTGGAAAATATCCTGGAAACCACCTTCAACGGCGCATTTTGGGGCAACACTTACACGCGGTCGCCACAACTGCGGGGCGGTTTCTCATGGCTCCTGAGCAAGGAGCACAATGTCCGGTTCGAGCCTCAATTTGGGGTCATGATGCCGAGCACCGGTGAAATCCTGAAGCTCGGCAACGCGTCGGGCAACGGGCTGGCGGCGCAACTCGCGCAAGGCGAGCGCGAAGGCGCCGACGCCGACCGTCCCGAGTATGAAGCCAGAGTGGCGTTGAGTTTCCAACTCGACAAAGCCCCGGGCGTGGCCCCGGCGCAAATCGCGCTGGCTGGATTCCATTCGAGGCGCACGTCAATCGTTCCTAACTCGTCGTATTGTCTCGCGACGCCTTGCGGCGCAGACACAACCCTGCTTCCAGCAAGCTACGAGGCTGCGTTCCCGAACGGCTTTCAAGCGTCCAGCACACTGTGGGGGGGCCAAATCGTGGCGCAGTTGCCTACGCGATGGGCGACTCTGGTGGCGAGCCTCTACAAGGGCGGCGATATGCGCTTCTACTTCGGTGGCCAAATTAACAGTTACTTCACCGACGTAAGCGGGCTGACGAATGTGGTAGGTCCCTTCGAAACTGCCGATGGCGGTCCGCTGGCAGCTGCCGGTGGTGCCGTCCTCGGAACCAACGGGGCTGGAAACGTCGTAGTGGCTCCTCAGAAGCCCATCCAGGCCTTTGGCGGATTCGTACAACTCGGGCTACCGCTTTCCCGGTGGTTCCACGCCGATCCGCATGGCCACAACGCGGGCTGGGGACTGCAGTTCCTCGTCGGCAAGGACCAGGTGGTGGATAACGACCAGAACCGCGCCAACGGCATTGGCTGCGCCGCCGCGGACGGAAGCGCTTCGTGCGGTGGAGGACTCCCGATGTCGATGGGCAAGACAGCGGTGGGAACCCTGACCTACAAACTCAACAACTGGTGCCAGTTCGTTTTCGAGCAGTCGGTCTACGCCACACGTGGATTCGACCACATCTTGCTATACACAATCGCTGGACAGCCATCCAACGAATGGCAGGATCACCGATCTGAATTCGGGCCGATCTTTACGTTCTAACGTTCTAGACCGGACCCTCCACCCTAGCGGGCCCAAACCGGGTCCGCCTGGGTTGCTAGTTGTGATAGCTGTTGGGATCGCTGAAATGTCCGGTGCAGATTGAAGGCACTGGCTATCAAGAAACGGGGGACGGACTGCATTCGGGCTCTGGCCCGTAGGTGAGTCCGTCTTCCCAAACTTCCTCCATGAAAGCTGTTGCGCGAGACACTCCAGGGGGAGCAAAATGTAGCGGAACTGTGCGACGGACTCTTAAAGTCGTTCGGGAAAACCAGGTGTGCGGAATCTGCATGCGCGGTGTTTGGGGGAGTTGGTTTCATGAATATTTGTAAAATTGCAGCTCTGCAGGTCGGTTTTTTGTTGACCGCCATGTTGGCGAATGCCTCGCCGAAGAGCACGCTTCGGATCACGGTTCTGGATTCTGCAACACGAGCGTTGGCCGCTGACAACAACGGCGTCCCCCAGAATTGCGAACAACTTACCTTCGACGCGTATTGCCGTTCCACTACGAATGTGCCGCTGCAAAGCACCTTGCTGGTGCAGGAAGATGGCGGGCCAACCTACCGCATTAGCTGCACCGTCGAATCAAAATACTCCCGCTGCGTTCCGCTGGCAAAGGGAGAAAGCTTCGATGCCAAAAGAGCGAAACACGGGCTTGATGTGTATTACGAGGATGACAAGGGCAAGACGCGAAAGCAGTTTTACACCTTGGTAGCTGCGGATCGGAAAGCCGGTCCGTCGGCGGCTGCGGCTGCGCCCGCAGTTTCAGCTCAGCCGGTCCCGGCTGCGGCTGCCACGCAGCAGAGTTCGCCGGCTCCTGCGCCAGCCCCGGCCGCGGTCGTACCACAACAAGTTTCCCCCGAGAAAGTTTCGGAGAAGGCGAAGTGCAATTTCAGCTCAACGCCGGCTGGCGCGGAAATTACTGTGGACGGCAAATACCTGGGCAGCACGCCATCCGAAATTCCACTGAGTGCCGGGACGCATGTGGTCGTCTTTTCGATGCCCGGCTTTGCCCAGTGGAAGCGAGAGCTGACGGTGTTGCCTGGATCACAGTTGACGGTAGGCGCAATCTTGCAGAAGGAACAGCCGTGACCATGGTTGGGTGGTCGCTGTGCTGAGAATTTGGCCAATCCCGGGTTTGTTGTCGGCTGTCGATGGGTGTATAGTCCGGGGCTGGGTTTTTCCAAGCCGTGTAGTGCCTGAGACTGGGACAGATCGAAACGCCAGTCCAGGACCAAAAACTTCGGGTACAGGGAGGAAGTTATGGCGAATGCTGCAGTGGCGGGAACTGGTAACGCAGAGTACAGCATCTGGCGCGTAATCATGGCGTCGTCCGTCGGCACCATGATCGAGTGGTATGACTTCTACATTTTCGGCAGCCTCGCGGCCATCCTGGGCCCGAAGTTCTATCCACCAGGCAACGATACATTCGCCTACATCGCATATCTCGCAACCTTTGCCGTCGGCTTCCTGGTGCGCCCGTTCGGTGCGCTGTTCTTCGGGCGCATCGGCGACCTAGTCGGGCGCAAATATGCCTTTCTCGTGACGCTTTCGATCATGGGTTTTTCGACTTTCGTTATTGGTCTATTGCCGTCCTTTGCGACGGCGGGGTGGTTCGCACCGATCGTCCTGTTACTAATCCGCATCTTGCAGGGACTCGCGCTCGGCGGAGAGTATGGCGGTGCAGCGGTTTACGTGGGCGAGCACGTCCCCGACAATAAGCGCGGCTTCTACACTAGCTTCATCCAGATCACGGCCACACTGGGACTCTTCGTCTCGCTGATCGTGATTCTGGTGACGCAAAACTCAATGTCCAAGGAGGACTTCTCCGCCTACGGATGGCGCATTCCATTCCTCATCTCCATCATCCTGGTGATCATCTCACTCTATATACGCCTGAAGATGAAGGAGTCGCCCATTTTCGCTCAGCTCAAGGCCGCGGGAATGACCTCCACGCAACCGCTCAAGGATGCATTCACGAAATGGGCGAATCTGAAGCTGGTTTTGATTTCGCTTTTCGGAGCGACGGCGGGGCAGGGCGTGGTTTGGTATACGGGACAGTTCTACGCGCTGTTCTATATGCAGACGATTCTGAAAGTGAATGTCAAGACCGCCAACATCGTGGTCGCCATCGCACTGCTGCTCGGGATGCCTTTCTTTACCGTAGTGGGCGCGCTTTCCGACCGCATCGGCCGCAAAAAGCTCATGATGGCGGGTTGCCTGCTGGCGGTTCTTACCTACATCCCCATTTACAAGGCCATGGAACGGGCCGCGGGCAACAACGTGGTCACGGTAAAGTCCGCCCGCAGCAAGGTGACAGGCGCTATCTCGCTTACGGCGCTAACCACGGATGCGACCGGCGCATTGGTTCCAGTCAAGGAAGCTCCGAATCCGAATACCACCATGCTGGTGCTGCTGATTTTCATTCAGGTTCTTTATGTATGCCTGGTTTACGGTCCCATCGCCGCTTACTTGATTGAGGCTTTCCCGGCGAAGATTCGCTACACTTCGCTTTCACTCCCCTATCACATCGGGAACGGAGTGTTTGGCGGGTTGTTGCCGTTGATCGGAGTTGCGGTAGTCGCCGAAACCGGCAATATTTACGCCGGGCTCTATTACCCGATGATCGTGGCGGGCATAACCTTCGTCGTGGGCAGTCTGCTGCTGAAAGAGACCCGCGGCAACCGCATTTGGGATGAAACCGGAGGAAAAGCATCGGCGGCCGACTAGCGCTGCCCATTCCGCTGGATTCAGCTTCGAGATTCTCGGTCCGCTGTTGAGTCGAGCGGCTTTCACTGGGCTGTACGCCAACGCTTCCCCGAGCGCATACTTGCCAGAGCGGCGAGCGCTCGGGGGAATGCTTGCGCAACGCAGCAATTCGATCTTTTCAGCAAGTCATAATCGGCAAGCGATAAGAGTAATTCAGGAGTATCGACATGGCAGAAATTCGTTCGGATCCGCAAGCAGCAGGTGAGGCCACCGAAGCTCAGATCTCAGTTCATTGGCGGGAGGAAGAATACTATTATCCTTCGGCGAGATTTGTCGGGCAGGCGAACCTCACCGACCCCAGCGTGATCGAACGGTTCAGCGAAAAACACTTTCCGGAATGTTTTCGCGAGTACGCCGATCTTCTGACCTGGGACCAGTATTGGCACACCACGCTTGACACCAGCGATCCTCCATTCTGGAAGTGGTTTGTCGGCGGCAAGATCAACGCCTCGTACAACTGCGTGGATCGCCACCTTGCCAAATACAAAAATAAAGCGGCGCTGATCTTCGTCCCCGAGCCGGAAGACGAGGCGACGGTGTCAGTGACCTACCGCGAACTCTATGTAAGAGTGAATGAATTCGCAGCGTTGCTGCGCGACTTCTGCGGGTTGAAGAGCGGTGATCGAGTCACCATTCACATGCCGATGGTTCCCGAGTTGCCGGTTACGATGCTGGCATGCGCGCGCCTGGGAATAATTCACTCCGTCGTGTTCGGCGGCTTCAGTGGTGAAGCGTGCGGTATGCGTGCCGCCGATTCCGGGAGCCGCGTCCTCATCACCATGGATGGTTACTATCGCAACGGCAAGATGATCGATCACAAAACCGGCGCCGATATCGCGCTGGAAACTGCGAAGCAGGCAGGCCAGCAAGTTGACAAAGTCCTGGTGTGGCGGCGGCACGCGGGCAAGAGTGCGACCGTTTCGCCTTTTGTGAAAGATCGCGACGCGTGGGTCGACGAAATCCTCCCAAACTACAGAGGTCAAATTGTTCCTCCCGTTCCCATGGATGCGGAAGCGCCGTTGTTTCTGATGTACACCAGCGGCAGCACGGGAAAGCCGAAAGGCTGCCAACATCGCACGGGCGGTTACCTCTCGTATGTGGCCGGAACTTCTAAATACATCGAAGATATTCATCCGGAAGACGTGTACTGGTGCATGGCCGATATCGGCTGGATCACGGGTCACTCTTATATTGTTTACGGTCCGCTGTCACTGGCCGCGACGAGTGTGCTTTACGAAGGCGTTCCTACGTTCCCCGATGCTGGAAGAGTATGGAGAATCGCCGAGCGCCTCGATGTCAACATCTTCCACACTTCGCCCACGGCGATTCGCATGTTGCGCAAATCCGGTCACGATGAGCCCTCGAAGTACAACTACCACTTCAAACACATGACCACGGTAGGAGAGCCCATTGAGCCCGAAGTTTGGCGCTGGTATCACGACACGGTGGGCAAAGGCGAAGCAGCGATTGTAGACACCTGGTGGCAAACCGAAAACGGAGGATTCCTGTGCAGCACGAAACCGGCAATTGATCCCATGAAGCCGGGAAGCGCAGGTCCAGGCGTGCCCGGAATTTATCCCATAATTATCGACGAGAACAACGAACCAATCGCGGCGGGATCAGGCAAGGCCGGCAACATCTGCATCCGAAATCCTTGGCCGGGAATTATGCAAACCATCTGGGGCGACCGCGACCGCTTCGTCTCGCAGTATTACGCGAAATATTGTAAAGATCGCAACAGCAAAGACTGGCATGACTGGCCCTACTTTGCCGCCGATGGAGCGGTTCTGGCCGCAGACGGCTATTTCCGAATTCTGGGGCGCGTGGATGACGTCATCAACGTGGCTGGCCATCGCCTCGGCACGAAAGAAATCGAGTCTGCATGCCTCACGGTTCCTGAGGTTGCGGAAGCGGCAGTTGTGCCGGTCGTGGACGAAATCAAAGGCCGCGTGCCGGAAGTCTACATCGCTTTGCAGCCGGGTATTCAGGCGAGCCCGGCAATCGTGGAGAAGGTCAACAAAGCTATTGAAGCCATGATCGGCAAGATTGCTCGTCCGCGAAGGATCCTCATAGTTCCGGATATGCCGAAAACACGATCCGGCAAGCTCATGCGCCGTGTTCTCGCAGCGCTCTCCAACAACATGAGCACGGGAGACATTACGACTTTGGCCAATCCTGACATCGTCGAAAAGGTGCGGGAGTTGGTTCAAGGCAAAAACGCGGTGACCCTCGCAGATGGGCCGGAGGATTTGAAAACCTTCGGGACGCAGGAGTGAAGGCTGACCTCCGCACAAGACCTTGCTGAGTGCGCCAACGTTTATCGCGCTGGTGAGCGATGCTGAACATTAAGAAGATTCTTCTCCCGGTTGATTTCCCCAATGCCTCGCTGCGCGTAATTCATCAGGCTGCGACCCTAGCGCACCATTTCCATTCTGAACTCGTGCTGTTGCACGTGGTGACAGCGCGAAGCCATGCTGCGGGAGTTCCTGACGGCCCCGAGTTCGTCAACTGGGACCTGCTCGCTGCGATGCTTGGCGAGGCCGAGAAAAGTTCGGACCAATCTCTCCGCACTGAACTTCAAGGTATCCCGATCCGTTGCGTTTTGGTCAAAGGCGATCCGGTGAAGGCAATTCTGGAGACGACTCGGATCGAACAAGCCAGCCTGATCATGATGCCGTCTCATGGCTTCGCTTTCAATCGGTTTCTGCTCGGGTCTGTCACGGCGAAGGTTTTGTACGGGACTGAGTGTCCGGTTTGGACCAGCGCCCACGTGGAAGAATCGCAGCCGCAACCGTTTGCGATCCGCAACGTCCTGTGCGCGGTCGATCTTACCGAGCGCAGCGGCGAGGTTCTCTCGTGGGCCGCAAAAATGGCGGCTGAATTCGGCGCTCGTCTCACGCTTGCGAGTGTCACTGCGTCGGCCGAGATTTGGGGACCCGGCGGCAATTACGCTAATCCCAGGCTGAAACAGGAGCTCATCGACGATGCCGCCCAGCAACTTGCGCGGCTTCAAAAAGACCCTGGCACAAAGGCGGAAGTTTTCATCGGCAGTGGCGACGTGCCCAAGGTGCTGAACCAGGCCGCGGCCCAGACCAAAGCCGATCTACTCGTCACCGAGTGCTACCCCTACGGCGGCAACCTGCGCATCCACGGCTACGCCATCATATGCGCGGTGCCCATCCCAGTCCTCAGCGTGTAACTGGTAACCCAGTTTCGGGTCGGCCAGCTACTTCGTTTTCTGCTCGCCCGCAATATCTTCCTGTTGCAGTTCAGATTTCTTCCAACTGGAATCGGGGTTGAATTCCTTCATGCCTTTCGCGAGAGCCTCAGTCTTCTTGCCGAGATCTTTCTGATACACCACGCCATCCTCGCTAACCAGGAAGGTCATTACGCCTGACGACCGGTATTCCGCCGGATAGGCCACGAACGCGAACCCACTGGTCATCTTGCCGTTTGCGATATAACTCTTCGCGCCGCCCGGAGCATTTTTTCCCTGACGCGCGAGAACGTGATAGTAGTAGCCGCGATAAGGTGTTGGAGCGCTCCCTACCGCATCGCGCTCGATCACCGCAGCTGCCACTAGCGGCCCGATCGGGCTCAACGGTTCGCCGCTGGTCTTCCAGTAAAGGCCGTTATGCTGCCCTTCGTCGCTGAAGATTTTCTGGGCAAACTCCTTATGCTCCGCGGAGTATTCCTTCTGCGCCGCCACCAGCTCCTGACAAACGCGGATGGTCGACATTTCATTCCGTCCGACTCGCCTGTATAGGATTTCCTGCTTGCCCGCATCGGTATCGAAGAACCACGCGTTGCCCTTGCTCACCAGCGGTATCGGAGTCGGCCAATTCTCCGCACCGATATACAGCACGGTGGTCCCATCGGTCTGCTTCACCAGGCGGTGCATCTCCGCATATCGCTTCACGAAGTTGGCGCGGCTTTCGGCGTCTTCGGCGTCGTCTCCCGACGAGACGATTTGCTTTCCATCCGCTCCCAGGATTTCAAGCATTTCTTTCTCGTTATTATTCTGCGCTGCGGTCACCAGTGCCGTACTCGCATCTTCGGCCGATGCGAAACTCTTCTGGCCTGCTTGCTGCGCCACGGACGAGCCGGGAATGCATACCGTCAGAAGGACCGCTGCCGCGGCAAGTTTAGAAACGCTGCTCCAATGACTTGTTTCGAAATTCACTTTCGTACGCTGCATATGACTTTTCTCCATCTTCAGAGTTCCGCAAAACAAAGTCTGCAAACTACCGGGAACACACTGAACTTCGATTACCGCCGACCACCACCACCACCGTGGCCTCCACCGCCGCTGTGACCTCCACCGCCGGCATGACCTCCTCCGCCACCAACGCTGGCCCTTCCCCGTGAGGAAAAGCTCTTGGCTTGTCCTCCGTGCTGGTAGCCGCTGAAGGCGCCTGAGCGTGTGCCGCTCTGGCCGCGTGGTGCAGCGTATCCTCGTGCCGCCTGCCGATTTCCATCGAACGGCCTCGCGGCTCCTCGGCCAGCAGCACTCCGGTTGTAAAACGTTCTGCTCCCGGAGTAATACCGCCCGTGGTTATAGATCGCGTAATGGTTATGCCAGTCGAACCCCCAATGGCCCCATCCCCATCCGAAACCTCCATACCACCCGATAGGGAAGCCGATTCCAAATGAGAGGTAAGGGCCGCCAAACCAGATTCCCGGATATGGATACCATCCTGGCCACGCAACAACTGGATATCCGTAAACCAACCACGGATTGTAGGCAGGGACATAAACCACATCAGGTTCGGCGGGTTCAATATCAATCGCCGAATCCTGTTCTACAACCTTTTGCTGCGCGGTAGTCTTCAGATTGCCGGCGTCTTCCGCTTTCTTGCGCATCACCTGCACAGCATCCGTCACGTCCTGTTGCTGGTTGTAATAGGCCTCTCCCAGCGATGACGTCCACGAAAGGTTCTTGTCCATATTCCCCAGGACGGACGGGAACGCCGCGAGAGCCTTAACGCTGGGGTCCCAAGGCTGTTGATCCACAGCTTTGCCCAATTCGTCGCCCTTCAAGTCAGGATTGGCTTGTACCCACCGGTCAGCCTCGACAACCTGTTCTGGGAAGGTCGACGCCGCCAGCACCTGCGCCACCAGCGAATCCGGATACAACGCTATCGGCGCCACTAGCCGCTGAAGTTGCTCAGGAGTCTGCTGGACGTAGGCTGGCTTCGCGTCGGCCGCGGGAGCTGCCGCATCCGCATCTTGATCCTGACCCCAAAGATGCTGAGGCAAAGCTGCGAACATCAGAGCCAACGCCAATAGGGAACTCAAAATACGACTATTCGTTCGAGAACCTGCATTTTTGAAAACTCTCATAAGTCTTGAACTCCCTCTGCAAAACTTTACAAAACCCGTATTTACGTCGTTTTCATGTACTAATACTTAGATTCCTAAATACGCTGAGAGGCTGCATTATTCGGCATCAACCTCACTTCGATACCAGGCACCTATAAAGGAAACACCAGCCGAAGAGGTTTGTCTCGGTGACTCTTACGGGAATGAGTACAACCGGGCACCGCGATTGAGAATCGAACCTCGGCCTCCTCGGCTATAATTCGGAGCGATTCGGAGCCGACAATTAAGGAGATCCCTTTTGACCGTTGACACGAATGAGCGTCCTATCCTCGACCCCGCCCATCAGCTCCCGGCTCACGAGTCGGCGACTCATCGGCACAGAGTGTTGTGGATCATCGTAGGGATTTTACTGTTACTGGCCATTGTCGGCTTGCTGCTATGGCGCCACTTCAAGGCCGAGAAAAAAGCGCCGGCTGCTCCGCCGAAAATCAACATTACGACCGCGACGGCTACGAATGGCGACATCGGCGTTTACCTCGACGAAATCGGCACGGTCACTCCCGTCTATACCGATTCCATTACTGCCGAGGTGACCGGCCTAGTCGTTGCTGTGCATTTTACGGAAGGTCAACTGGTTCGTAAAGGTGACCCGCTGGTTGACATTGATTCGCGACAGTACCGCGCAAACCTTTTGCAGGCGCAAGGCGCGTTGGAGCGAGACCAAAGTCTCCTCGCCCAGGCTCAGATGGACCTTGACCGCTACCGCGTCGCATGGGCGCGTAATGCAATCCAGAAACAACTTTTGGACGACCAGGAAAAGATCGTGCTGCAGGATCAAGGCACGGTAAAAAACGACGAGGGAACAGTTCAATACAATCAGATTCAGGTTGGCTTTTGCCATATCACCGCTCCCATCTCTGGCCGCGTGGGATTGCGCCTGGTGGATCCGGGTAACGTGGTGCAATCTGCTGGAACCGTAACCCTGGCGGTCATCACGCAGGTGCAGCCTATCACCATCATTTTTACGATTCCCGAAGACAACTTGGGCTCGGTTGCGGATCGATTACGCCAGAAAGCTAAACTCACTGTTGATGCGTGGGACCGCGCCTCGCACAAAAAGATTGCAAGCGGAACGCTGCTGACTCTCGACAACCAGATCGATACCACGACCGGAACAGTGAAAGCCCGCGCTCTGTTTGAAAACAAGAACGATGCACTATTCCCAAACCAGTTTGTAAACATCCGATTATTGGTGAATACGTTGCAAGGTGTAACGGAGGTTCCGTCGTCGACTGTTCAGCAAAACGGCTCGACATCGTTCGTTTACATAATTCAAAACAATGTCGCTCACTTGCGCAATGTGACGACGGGAGTTACCGAGGCCGGTTTCACCCAAGTGACTGGGATCGGTCCAGGCGACATTGTCGCCAACAGCAACTTCGACAAATTGCAGGAGAACACCGCAGTCACCATCGCGAACAATGCTCAGTCCAAGCCTGGGAACAATGCTCCGGCGAACACTCCCACGAACAGTGCTCCGACGAACGGTGGCCCGGCCAAACCTGCGCCGTCCAGCACCAGCGGGAGCAGGGCCAAGTGAGTCCATCCCGCCCGTTTATCTTGCGGCCCGTCGCGACCTCTTTGCTGATGGCTGCGATTCTTCTGGTCGGCATTGTTGGCTATACGCAACTGCCGGTTTCCGCGTTGCCGGAAGTTGATTACCCAACGATTCAAGTGCTCACGTTTTATCCCGGAGCCAGCCCAACAGTGATGGCGACGACGGTAACGGCGCCCCTGGAGCGCCAATTCGGCGAACTGCAGGGTCTGAGCCAGATGACCTCGACCAGCTCTGGAGGCACGTCCGTCATTGTGCTGCAGTTCAACCTCACGCTGAATATTGATGTTGCCGAGCAAGAGGTGCAATCGGCCATCAACGCCGCGCAAAGCCTGTTGCCTTCGATTTTGCCTGCACCACCGACTTACAGCAAAACGAATCCCGCCGATGCCCCTGTGCTCACGTTGGCCATCACCTCGAGTTCCATGCCGCTCTCGCAGGTCGAGGATCTAGTAGATACGCGCCTTGCGCCTAAGATCTCGCAACTCAATGGCGTTGGACTGGTAACCATCAGCGGCGGGCAAAAGCCTGCGGTTCGCATTCAAGCCAATCCTGAGGCGCTGTCATCCTACGGCATCAACCTGGAGGACCTGCGCACTGCGCTAACGCAGGCCAGCGTGAACGCGGCAAAGGGAAATTTCGACGGGCCGCGCCAAGATTATCAGATCGACGCCAACGATCAACTTGTGACGACCGACGACTATCGCAAGGTTGTCGTCGCCTACCGCAACGGCGCACCCGTGATGCTCACCGACGTTGCCAACATTGTGAATGGCGTCGAGAACAATAATCAGGCCGCGTGGATGAACCAAACTCCAGCCGTGATTCTAAATGTCCAGCGCCAGCCGGGGGCAAACACGATCAGCGTGGTCAAGAGTATCAAGCAATTGTTGCCGCAGCTTACGAATAGTCTGCCCAAGGGCATTCAGGTAACCACCCTTACTGACCTTACAACCGCCATTGAAGCCTCGGTTTCCGACGTTAAGTTCGAATTGATGTTGACCGTCGGGCTCGTCGTGCTGGTTATCTTTCTTTTCTTGCGAAGTCTCTATGCCACAATCATCCCAAGCGTCGCTGTGCCGCTGTCGCTGATCGGAACCTTCGCGGCGATGTACGTCCTCGGCTACAGCTTGGATAATTTATCGCTGATGGCGCTGACTATTTCCACCGGCTTCGTAGTGGACGATGCCATCGTGATGATCGAAAACATCGCGCGCTATATCGAAGCCGGCGACCCTCCCATGGAAGCGGCGCTCAAGGGCGCTGAACAAATTGGTTTCACCATTCTGTCGCTGACCGTCTCGCTAATCGCAGTATTGATTCCGCTCTTATTTATGGGAGACGTTGTTGGCCGCTTGTTTCGAGAATTCGCTGTAACCCTTGCCGTCACCATTCTCGTGTCGGCCGTTGTTTCGCTTACGCTCACACCAATGATGAGCGCGCGAATCCTGCGCCACCAGCCGAAAGATCAGCAAGGACGCGTCTATAAAGCTTCCGAGCGCGTCTTCGAGAGCATGATTGCTTTCTACGGCCGCACGCTGAGTTTTGTCCTTAAATTCCAGACGATCACGTTGTTGGTTGCGGTTGCCACGTTAATGCTCACAATTTTCCTTTACATCATTATTCCCAAAGGATTCTTCCCGGTCCAGGACACCGGAGTTATTCAAGCGATATCGCAGGCCCCGCAAACCATTGGCTCAAAGGCCATGGCGCTGAAGCAGCAGGAACTCGCAAAGCTGATACTGGAAGATCCGGCCGTCGAAAGTCTTTCGTCTTTTATTGGTGCGGACGGAACGAACACCACAACCAACAGCGGTCGAATGTCGATCAATTTAAAGCCGCTCGACCAGCGCAGCCTGAGCGCCGCAGAAGTCATCCGCCGGCTTACGTCAAAACTGGATCAGGTGCAGGGCATCGAACTCTACATGCAGCCAGTGCAGAACATTTCTGTGGATGATCGCGTCAGCCGCACGCAGTACCAATACACGCTAGAAGATCCCGACGCGAACGAACTCGACGACTGGACCAACCGCTTCGTGGGTCGTCTCAAGCAGTTGCCGGAACTGGAAGATGTCGCGACCGATCAGCAAACTGGAGGCCTTGCCGTATCACTAATCATCGATAGGGTCACGGCCTCGCGATTGGGCATTGCGCCCTCCACCATCGATAACACTCTGTACGACGCCTTCGGCCAGCGGCAGATCAACACGATGTACACGCAAGTAAATCAGTACCATGTCGTTCTCGAGAGCGATCCGCAATTTCAACTCGATCCCAACAAACTGAATCATCTCTATATCCAGTCCAACGCGTCGGCGAATGCGACTGGCACCGGAGCCTCCACCTCGTTTGCGGCCTCCGGAGCCTCCGCAGCGGGCTCGAATGCTCTGACTTCGTCGGCGCTCTACACTCCATCAGCAAATACTCTTGCTCCACCGGCCACTGCGCTTACGCCGACTACACCTTCAACGTCGAATAACGGAGCAAACTCCGCCGGCACGACTAGCTCGACTTTAAGTAGTGCCGTACCGCTAAGCGCTTTCTCCCACTTCGAAAAAACGACAGAGGCGCTCGCCATCACCCACCAGGGTCAATTTCCTGCGATCACCGTGTCGTTCAATCTAGCCCCGAACGCCGCGCTGGGCGAGGCTATTACGGCCGTCAACAAGGTGCAGAAAGATATGCACATGCCCGCCAGCCTGCAGGCCGGCTTTCAAGGCACGGCGGCCTCCTTCACGAACTCGCTGTCCAATGAACCTATTCTCATTCTTGCCGCGCTGGTCACGGTGTACATCGTGCTAGGCGTTTTGTACGAAAGCTTTATCCACCCCATTACCATTCTCTCCACGCTCCCTTCCGCGGGTGTCGGCGCCTTTCTTGCGTTGATCCTCTTTCATCAGGATTTAAGCGTGGTCGCGATTATCGGCATCGTGCTACTGATCGGCATCGTGAAAAAGAACGGCATCATGATGGTCGACTTCGCGCTCGAAGCCGAACGCCAGCATGGCAAGAGCGCGACCGATGCCATCTATGAGGCCTGCCTGCTTCGCTTCCGCCCCATTATGATGACCACAATGGCCGCGCTGCTGGGCGGACTACCACTCGCTCTCGGAAGCGGTTTCGGCTCCGAGTTGCGCCGTCCGCTGGGCATCGCCATGGTCGGCGGACTGCTCCTAAGCCAGGCGCTTACGCTCTACACCACGCCTGTCATCTATATCTTTTTCGATAATCTTGCGCACCGCTTTGCCCCCGGCCCAAAGAAAATAAAAACCGCCGAGGCAGAGCAGGCAGGGCCAGCATGAACCTGTCGTCGCCATTTATTCTCCGGCCAGTGGCTACCACGCTGCTCACCGTCGCGGTTGCCCTTGCCGGGGCGATTGCGTTTACAGTGTTGCCAGTCGCGCCGTTGCCCGAGGTCGACTTCCCCACGATCTCAGTCAGTGCAAGCCTGCCGGGAGGCAGCGCCGAGATTATGGCGTCATCTGTCGCAACGCCACTGGAGCGCCAGTTCGGTCACATGGCCGGCGTCACGGAGATGACCTCCTCCAGTACGCTCGGCAGCACATCCATCACGATTCAATTCGATCTTAGCCGAGACATCGATGGCGCGGCGCGCGATGTGGAAGCCGCCATCAACGCCGCACGCACCTATCTGCCTGCAAACCTGCCAGGCAATCCGACGTATCGCAAAGTCAATCCCGCAGATGCGCCGATTATGATTCTCGGACTGACCTCCGACAAGTTCGGCCCAGCGAAACTGTACGACGAAGCCTCGACTGTTCTTGAACAGAAGCTGTCGCAAATTCAAGGCGTAGGCCAGGTCACTGTGGGAGGCGGCGCGTTGCCTTCGGTGCGTGTGGAAGCAAACCCCACACAGCTCGCCTCTTACGGACTTACGCTGGCAAATCTGCAATCTGTCCTAAGCCTGCAAAACGCCGACCTGGCTAAAGGCCAGATCACCGACGGCAATGTCACCGCGGACATTCTGGCCAACGATCAGATCTCGCTCGCCGCGGATTACAAGCCGCTCATCGTCGGCTACAAGAACGGCGCGGCCGTTCATCTTTCCGATGTTGCCGACGTAGTCGATTCCGTGCAGAATGTCCGGGCTGCGGGCTACTTGAACGGCAAGCGCTCGGTCACGGTCATCATTTTTCGTCAGCCCGGCGCCAACATCATTAACACGGTCGATCGCATCACGGCGCAACTGCCGTCAATCAAGGCATCGATTCCGCTCGGTATCGACACCACCGTCGTTCTTGATCGCACCACAACCATCCGCGCCTCGGTCAGCGACGTCGAGCGCACGCTGATCATTTCCATCGCTCTCGTCATCGTTGTCGTGTTTGTTTTTCTGCGCAATGGCCGTGCCACGCTCATTCCCGCCGTCGCTGTTCCGGTTTCGCTGGTCGGCACGTTCGCAGTGATGTATCTGCTCAACTACAGTCTCGACAACCTCTCGCTGATGGCACTGACAATCGCCACGGGATTTGTGGTCGACGATGCCATCGTGGTGATGGAAAACATTTCCCGCCATCTCGAAGATGGAATGAAGCCCTTCGCCGCGGCGCTGAAGGGCGCGGAGGAAATCGGATACACCGTCTTCACCATCAGCATTTCGCTCATCGCCGTTTTCATCCCTCTTCTGATGATGGGTGGAATCGTTGGCCGTCTCTTCCGCGAGTTTGCCGTCACTCTTTCGACGGCCGTCTTCGTGTCGATGATCATCTCTCTGACCACGACGCCGATGATGTGCGCGTACCTGCTGAAAGACGAGCGCAAGGAAAAGCATGGCCGCCTTTACATGGCCAGCGAAAAAGTCTTCGACGGCATGCTGTCGCTGTATAGCAGCAGCCTGCGCTGGGTGCTGGAACATCCCTGGCCTACCATCGTTGTGCTAATCATCACAATAGCGCTCAACGTGGTGCTGGGTTTCAAAATACCCAAGGGTTTTTTCCCGGTGGAGGACACGGGAGCCATTCAGGGCAGCGTTCGCGGGCCACAGGATTCCTCTTTCCCGGCTATGAATGACTCCATTCGGCAGATTGGCGAAGTGATCAAGAAAGACTCTGCTGTCGCCAACGTGATTGCGTTTACCGGCGGTGGCGGCGCAACCAATACCGGCTCCCTCTACATTGCGCTCAAGCCGCTGGCCGACCGCGACGTAAGCGCCACGCAGATCATTGCCCGCCTGCGCCCTCAATTGAACCATCTGCCGGTAGCTTCGGCATTCCTGCAAGCCGCGCAAGATCTCCGCATCGGTGGACGTTCCAGCAATGCCATGTACCAGTACACGCTCCAATCCGACACGGTGCGCGGCCTTTCCAAGTGGGGACCAATCATCACCAGTGAAATGCAGCACCTGCCCGGCTTTCAGGATGTAAGTTCAGACCAGCAGAACGGCGGCCTCGATGAGTTGCTGACTTATGACCGCGTTACCGCAGCCAAGCTCGGCATCACCGCGCAGTCGCTGGATTCAACCCTCTACGGCGCATTCGGCCAGTCTGAAGTTTCCATCATCTACACGCAGTTGAATCAGTACTACGTGGTGCTCGAAGTTGCACCGAAGTATTGGGAAAGCCCGGAAGGACTGAAAGACATCTATCTTCACAGTAGTGCCGGCGGAAATATTCCGTTGCAGACCGTGGCCACGGGCAAAGCCAACACGACCCCGCTCGCTATCAACCATACCGGGTTATTCCCGTCGGTCACTATATCGTTTAACCTCGCGCCGAACTTATCTCTGAGCGACGCTACGGACGCCATAGCCCAGATGCAGAAGCGTCTCGGCACGCCTTCCAGCCTGCAAGGTTTTTTTGCCGGAACCTTGCTGGCCTACCAGCAATCTCTGAGCACCGAGCCGTGGCTGATCGGCACCGCACTGATCGCCGTCTATATCATTCTGGGTATCTTGTACGAGAGCCTGGTCCATCCCTTGACGATCATCTCGAGTCTGTTTTCGGCCAGCGCAGGCGCTATGCTCGCCTTGATGCTCTTTAAGGAGGATTTGAATATCATTTCCATTATTGGGATCGTTCTGCTGATCGGAATCGTAAAAAAGAATGCGATCATGATGATCGATTTCGCTCTTCAGGTGGAGCGGCAGGAAGGGAAGCGGCCCGTCGATTCGATTTTCGAAGCTTGCCTGCTGCGTTTCCGTCCTATCCTGATGACTACGATGGCAGCGTTATTGGGTGCACTGCCATTGGCTATGGGAACAGGCACGGGATCGGAACTTCGCCGCCCGCTCGGCATCACGATTGTGGGCGGACTGATCCTGAGCCAAATGCTTACACTTTATACAACTCCTGTTGTCTATCTCGAGTTCGACCGGCTGCGGCTGTGGGTGCAGAGGAAAACGCGACATGCTTCACCGATTCCGGAGGCTGTCTAGAGCGGTGTTGAAAATGAATTTGCTGGTTAAGCGGGACGTTATGAATATCTTTGCGAGGAACTTAAGATTGCGAACACGCGGGTGGATCATCGGGCTAGGTGCGGTCGCGCTCCTGTTTATTTTACCGGGCTGCGTGGTCGGACCGAAATATCACCCGCCCGCGCCCCAGGCCCCGGCTCCGGCCTATAAAGAATCCCCCACCAACGCGCAGGATAACGGTGACTGGACCGTGGCCCAGCCCGCCGACGCGAAGCTGCGCGGCAAGTGGTGGGAGATCTTCAACGACCCCGAACTGAACGCCCTCGAAGAACAACTGGATATCAACAATCAGAACATCAAGCAATACTTCGAGAACTACATGGAAGCTCGCGCCATCGTTCGCGAAGCCCGTTCGCAATACTTTCCTACGCTGACCGCAGCGCCTGCGATCACTCACTCGCGAGCATCGGCGAATGTGGGCGCGCCGTCGAGCACAACTGGCGGCACGACGACTACTTCTACTCCACAACTCCAGTCCACTCTGTACACTCTGCCGCTGGAAGCCTCATGGGAGCCCGATCTTTGGGGTAAGGTTCGCAACACTGTGCGCCAAGCGCAGTACGCTGCTCAAGTCAGCGCCGCCGAACTCGAGAACGAACGTCTGACTGAACAAGCCAGCCTGGCACAATATTTCTTCGAGATTCGCGGCCAGGATAAATTGCAGCAGATCTTTGACGAAACCGTTGCGGCCGATCAGAAAGCCTACGATCTGACCCGTTCGCTTTATGAAACCGGCATCGACGACGAAATCTCCGTGGTCGAATCCGAGACCACGCTGCGCAACGCGCAGGCCGGCGCAACTAATGTTGGAGTCGCCCGCGCGCAGTATGAGCACGCAATTGCCGTTCTCATTGGCAAGGCCGCCACTAACTTCTCTATTCCCGCAAAGCCGATGACCGTCGCACCGCCGCCGATTCCAGTGGGCGTGCCTTCAGAATTGCTCGAGCGCCGGCCCGACGTTGCCGCCGCCGAACGCACCATGGCCGAAGCCAATGCATCCATCGGCATCGCGTATGCAGCTTATTATCCGAACCTGACTCTTACAGCCGAAGGTGGCTTTGAAAGTTCAGTTTTCCATCGCTGGTTCACCTGGCCGAGCCGTTTCTGGTCTGTAGGTTCGTCGCTCTCGGAAACTCTTTTCGATGCCGGCCTGCGCCGCGCGACCGTCCAGCAATACGTCGCAACCTACAATTCTGATCTCGCCGCTTATCGTCAGACAGTGCTCTCGGCATTTCAACAGGTGGAGGATGGTCTTGCCGAAGTTCGCATCTTGTCGAAGGAAATTCAGCAAGAGCAGCAGGCCGTAGACTCCGCTCAAGTTTTCCTCAAGCTCGAACAGGCGCGATACGAAACTGGAGTCGATCCCTACATCGATGTGCTCATCGCGCAGACCACCGTGCTTTCCGATCAGCAGACTCTGAATAATCTTCAGGTGCAGCAGATGACCTACGCGGTAGCGCTGGTCGAGGCCCTTGGCGGCGGTTGGGATCGTTCGCAGTTGCCTACTCCGCACCAGGTGACAGAGAAACCTCCCGCGTCAGAAACCACCAAGCAAGAATAGAAAAAGCGAAGGACCCCGTTACTCGGGGTCCTTCGCTTTATTCTGCGCAGCGTTAATTGGTGCGCGCGAACTGGTTCTGACGGTAACTCAGGTTGTCCACGTTCCGGAACATCGGAGTTCCGGGCGGCAGGTTCGACGGCAACGAGAACAACGGGTCGAACACATAATTACGGTTCGGCGGGTTGTAGACGGTGTTGCAGCACTTGAAAGTGCCAGTCGCGTAAGTCGCGTAGTAGAGGCTGACCAGAGAGCCTTTGTAATTCAACGTCTGCTGCGACGTCTGGCCGCCCCAATCCTCGAGGAAGCGGAGGAAGTTATGAATTCCACCGTCCATCCCGAAAGAAAACTCCGGATTCTGGGTCGTATTCAGGAACGCGATATTCTTGCCGCCAGCAATCGCCACGCGATAGTGCGTGGTAACTGCAATTCTGTTATTCGGGACAGCGGGAACACTTTGGCCGCCCGGATTGATCGGGTTCACCAAACTTCCGGAATACAGCGCTCCGGTTTGTCCGGCATCCTGCCAGTTGTTTGAAAGCACCGTAACCGCGTCCGCAATCACGGCTGCAGCTGCGTGGTTAGGCTCTGCCCCAGGAGGAGTGTTCCACGTGGGATCATAAGTGGCATTGCCGGGAGTGCAGTCGGCAGTTCCAGCCGCGGTGCAGTTCGAATTGTAATTTCCCTGAATGTAGACCGGGTTTTCTGAGCCCACCGTAAAGCCGCCGCAAGCGGTTGGGCTCGCCACACTCTGCGCGCAATTGTTAGTCGCATTGCCCGGAGGCATCGTCGGCAAATTGCCCAGCGATCCATCCACCAGTTTTAGCGCGTGGCGCGCACCCGTCACACGGTTCGCGCGTCCCACCGTGAAAGTCTGAATCCGCGGAGAAAACGGGTTGTGCGGCAGCGTGACGTCTGTAGCTGTTGTAGTTAGGCTACCAAAAGCATCGCCCACTGTGACTGCGCCGTAGGTAGTGACCGTACCGTCGTTCCATTGTTCTGTGTCTTCCGGAGAAACGCCGTTGTAGTTGACCGGCTCCAGTGTTCCATTCGGAGCAAAGGGTGACCCGGCAGCGTAATTAACCACATCCTCGAAGCCGTAAGCGCCGAGCAAAATGTTGCTCGGATTGTGCGCGAGGTTGGGATCGTACTGCATGCCCCGCCGATCCGAGAAGTAAAGCACATATCCGTTCTGCGTGCTGAAGTTCACCGTGTTTCCGGTGGTGCCAGTCTGGCCGAGGAGCCAGCGCCTCAGGTTGCCCACATCCAATTCAACGCAGTTGATGATGCCGTTGGCCGTACCTGTTCCAACAGGTTGGCTCACATCGTTATTCTCTCCCTCACGCGCGTCATAAAGGTTGATAGGGTACCAGTTGTATTGTGAATTTGCGCCGGAGTTCACTAGGGGCGTGGTGGTGATTGCTCCGTTGGCGACCGAGGTGAATGATATGGCATCCCCGGCGCTGATCGTTCCGTTGCCGTTGCGATCCGCGGTTTGCTGGAAGTACAGAATCGCGTTCTTGTGATCGGTCAGGAAGTTGCTTCCGGTTGTGCCGAGCGTGTTCGTGGCCTGCGCCGCGGCAGAGCCGGGTGCCATGGGCACCTGTAATCCTCGGGCAAAGCCCAGTTGCAGCCACTCCTTGGTGACGCCCGTCCACAAGCCAGTGCTGGAGTTCAGCACTTCGACCAGCAACCAGCCGTTGACGATCGGCCACTCGGCCTGAGTTGTATTGTGCGCGGCGGTAGTGCCTCCGGGCACCCACGGCGGCCAAATGAAATTGGTATCGCCATTCGTGCACGCGTGCCCGACAGAGCCGCCGCCTGTGGTTCCGCAAGCGCTTTCACCGAAGTAGTAGGTATTTCCGTTGACGAGGATTCCGCTCTGCGCTCCACCCGTCGTCGCGAACGGTCCCGCCGTGTTTACGAACTCAGAGGCGGGAACCATGCTGGCTAATTCCACATCCTGAGTTGTGTCTCCATTCCATCCGGGCAGATGCAGATCGGCCTCTTTATCGCTGAGCAGGATGCGAATCTGAGCTTCGTTGGCTAAACGCGAACCGCCGAGCAAAGAAGTTGTGGATTCGCCCGGCGGCGGCCGTCGGATAATCTGAAAGGGAAACGTCGTTCCATTCACAAAGGGAAGCGTCAGATCGCTGGCGCCGGTTCCGTTGGGGCCATTCGTGGTGCCCGGCGGAGTGCCGTTGCCATCGATGATGTAGCCGTTATATGGCGTACCGAGAGAAACGTTGTACCAGGGCGCGAACTGAGCTGAGGCGTGGCCGCCAGTGACGCTGCCATCGACCGAACCGAGACTTGTAGTAGCGATGTCAACGCAAGTAGCGCTGGGCGAGGCGGACGCGACGTTGCCCAACTGTGTCGCACAACCGCCGCTCGTGGTCGGAATCATGACCGTGCCGCCGTTATCGTTGCCCGCGGAAATTACTCCGTTATCCATCTGTTCGCGGATCACGTTGCCGAAGGCGCTGATCTTGTCGCCGAAAACCAGGTTGTAGCCATCCGCTACGCCTAAGTAGAGATCGCCATTCGTGTGCACGCGTCCGGCGAAGGCGAGGTTGGGACTGCGCCCGAAGAAACAATCTCCATCGCAAAACACACCGAACTGAAAGACCGGAATCAGCGCCACTTCAGCGGTGCGAGTCATGCTCACCGTTTCAGTGTTGCCCACAATGCGTTGCGCGGTGACGTTCATCGTCACCGGGATGATCTGCGCGTACAGGCCAGCGTCCGGTCCGGATTGGATTGGTCCCCACACAGGAGACAGCGGCGCAGTGCAAGGATTCGCCGCTCCCGGCGTGACTGGCGTTACGTTATAAGCTCCATCCGTACCGGTGAAGCTGATGGTCGGATCCCAGGTCGGAGGAGTGTTGCTCACGGCGCAAATTTGCGTGGCGGTCGGCGCCTGAATGTTCTGGAAAGTCGTCGCCAGGTCAGAGGTCATCTTTTCCATGGCGCCTTCGGCGGCACGATACGTGTAATTATTGCTGAGATCGGCCGAGCCGACCTTCTGCTCGGTATTCACCATCATCATCAGGCAGATGGCGAACCCGGACAACAGCAACGTCAATAGGAGGGCCGCGATCAGCGTGAATCCTCGTGAAGCGAATTTTGCGCCAGGCATCGTGTTGCTCCTCATTATTTTCCTCAACAATTTCGGTCTTCCTTCTGGTGTTATGAAGTTCATGTCAGTATGACGATCCAGAAATCGGATACTCCTGTTGTGAAGTCAGATTTCGAGCTGCGATCGATGTCTGCAGATCAAGCCCCTGGTAGCCAATACCCTGGTATTTCGCTTGCTGGCTGCGCATGCTCATGTGCAGGATATTGACCTTCGTGATCATGCCGGGGTTGGTGCCTGCAGGCATCGAGGACTGATTGGCGTCCACGACTCCGGCGTCGTAAACGTCATAACTGAACTTCAGGTAAACCACGTTTTCCGCCACTGGCGCCGGCGCCCTCCCGCTTTGCAGCCGCATCAAGGTGGGCAAGCCAGTCGCCGGGGGAATCGCCAGATAGTAGGTGACGGCGAGCAGCCGCACCGCAGACACGGGAATCGCCGTCGACGCCGGCGCTCCGGACCCAACGAACTGTTTGAGACTTCCAGTCACCGCGCCCGGCTGATTGATATGGCCAGGATCGGTCGCGGCGAAGTCGACTGTGTAACACGCGGTGTTGGTGCCAGTCGGCGCACAAGTGGTCACGACGCTTGTGACCACACCGACGGCGTTCGTGCCCCACAAAATCAGATCTCCCTGCTGCAAACCGATTACAGCCGCATTCAGAGCTTGGGGCGCGGCTACGCCCGTCGGCAAGATGCACGTACTGGGCAACGGGCTGGGCAACTGAAAAGTTACAACCGTGCCTGCGGCGTTGATAGAGGACGTGTAGCAGTTCAGAGCAAGACTAACGTCGGCTGAGACGATGGTGATAATGTCCGTCGCGCCCTGGGCCGCGTTGATTGTGATTCCAAGATTTGGCCCGGGAATAATTGAATACAGGAAAGGGACGGTAGGAGCCCCGCTCGCAGTGGGATAGGCCACGGGGGCGCCGTTAATGTAGTTGCAAGTGGTTAAACCGCTGCATGGATAAACGGGCAAGGTTCCAGTGGAGGCGGGCAAGCCCACGGAACTGGTAGACAGCCCTTGTTGTCCCAGTGAGCCTGCGCCAGCCATGCTGATGTCGCGCTGCAAGATATTGCTGGCGGCGCGAAAGTCCTGCTGCAATTCCGATTTTTGCGAGGTGATCCAGCTGGCCTTCATCGCCCGGCTAAACAAGTCTGCCGCCATGACGATCAGCACAGACCCGATGGCAGCGGAGATCATCAACTCCATCAGCGTGAAGCCTCGACTCGAATTGTGTGCGCGCGCCATCAGTTCCTCTCTAGTGGTACGACGAAATCTCTTCTTCAAGTACATAAGATTTGGTCCCTGCATGATTGGGGACCGTGTAGTTGATCGTGATCGTTACGAGAACCAGCGTTGGGACAGTTGTGCCGTTCTCGAGGAGCGGCGTGATCGTGATCGTTCGCGTGAAGTTTTCGAGCGAGACAACTACGTCGTCGGCCGTGCCCATGATGCCATCGGGCCCAGGTTCGGTAAGGCACTCGATGCCTGCGTTAGGGCACTCGGCTCCCGCGGCGGTCAGACAAGCCACGTCGTCGGCGGTATCGAGAATGCCATCGGGCCCGGCACACTTCGGCGACTGGGCGTTAGGCAGAAAGACTCCCGGAGGAGACGCCGTGGTGTTGTTGATGGAAGCGAACCCAAGCTGCGATGTGTTACGCGCGTTGAAAATACTTTCCATCGCCTCGGATGCCAATTGCCGCGCCAGCATGTCCTCTTGCGAGGTTTGATTGGCGCCGATGGCATAGCCCAGCGAGGCCAGCGTAGCCAGCATGCCGACGGCAAGCAGCACCATGGCAAACATGGTTTCAATTAGCGAGAAACCCGACTGATCGATTTTCCGCGATGACGCAGCCCGCTTGATCTTCATGATTGCACCCAGCTCCATACTCCCGCGACCTCTATCAGCGTCCATCCCCGAATACGCCCCGTATAACCCCATAAAGTTACGGCCCGTTGGGCCGGAAGCTGTCCTGGAGTTCCGAGATAAACCACGCCATTGTTGACATTGCCGGCGACATCTTGCGCGCTGCCGTCAGGCTGAAAATAGATCACGGTGCCTCCGCCGGCACCGCTCGGCGGCTGATCGAAATCGAAGATGCTGGTCGCCGTGCCGAAACCGTCTGGAGTCGTGGCCGAAGTATTCGGCAGGCCCGGCTCCAGATGATACGTAACCTGCGGAGGCAGAGTTGTGGTCAGCAAAACGGTACCTGCTGTCGTGCTTTCGGTGACCGTGATGGTGCCTCCGTTTCCAGGTGTCGGGGCGGCAAAGCTTACTACGTAGACTCGCATGTCTGCCGCAGCCTGATCGCGTGCCCGTCGCAATGTAGTCAGCGTGGTGTTGTAGGCGTCGTTGACCAACTGCTGCTTGAATGTGGTTTGCATCGTCACCGTGACGGCCCCCGCCAGGATCAGCGAAACGCTGATGGCGATTGCCATCTCCAGCATGGAAAACCCGCTTTGTCTGCTCGATGCCATAGTTCCTGTCGACGGAGAAGAACTCGATTTCGCGTATTGCACCGCTCGCGATTCTGTAAATTCCACCCGATTTAAATTGCCGACTCTAAAGCTCATGCTCTCAGCGGCCCACATGGCCACCTGGCACCTCTGTCGAGTGCCGACATTCTTCATCGTAGGGAGGCGGGGAAGCACCGTCAAAGCACGGCAGTGCAACGCAAAACTATTGGCCTTTTGTAATAGGAATGGTGACTGAGGTCACTGTGTTGACCCCAGTGGGGTTAGTGGCATTTCAACCGCTTAGGCGGCGCGCCGGGGTGACTCTGGTAACCGCAGAGAGGTTCAAGTCGTAACGGGCGACTGATTCAACAATGGGTTCACACGCGGACGAATATGCAAGGAGTGCTGGGAACTCTTCGGAAGTTTTCGCCGGATGACCAGGGTTTGAAGCTGGCGCAAAAGCGGCTGGCAAGGATGCGACAGATGATTCTTCTAAAGCCTGCAGCGATCTTTCCCGCAACAGAAGACATTGTCGCCGCATCATAGCTTCGCACTGTGGGCGTCGAATCGCTCGACGCAAACATAAATCTTAGGAGGTTGAAATGGCAGGTCGAAAGAGCACCGGTTCAGGCAAGAAATCGAGTGGCCGCAAATATGGCAAGGCGGCCGGTAAATCGGTTGAGAGTGCGGTGCGCCGCGAAAAGAAAGGTACGCTTCGCTCTGGAAAGGGAGGCAAAGGCGGCGCGGTAAAAAGCCGTAAGCAAGCGATAGCAATTGGTCTTTCCGAAGCTCGCAAGAAGGGCGCTAAGGTTCCGAAGAAGGCGCAAGCCTAAATCCTGGCTTTAACGAAAGGGACGCCAGTCGCATCGCGGTGGACTTGCTGAGACACTCTTTAGCGCTATTGACAGGCTGCCCGCGGGTCGCCTATCATGTCGATTGAAATACTAGGGTTTAGATATGTCTCTCTCGCCTGTTCCGAAGCCAATTCTAAGTTTTCCCGCCCCTCCTAACGTGCCATTTAGCTCGAGGGCCTCGGCTCTTGTGTTTGAGGACGTTAAATCCCGGGCGCTTCTTGAAAGGATGCATTTAATCGGGCCGAGCACCGCGAACGTGCTGGTGACTGGGGAAACAGGGACCGGCAAGGAACTCATTGCCCGGCACGTGCATAAGCTGAGCCCGCGCGCTGACAAACCTTTTGTGGCCGTGAATTGTGGCGCTTTTTCTGAAAGCCTCGTAGAGAGCGAGCTGTTTGGTCATGAGCGAGGCTCGTTTACCGGAGCGACAGTGTCCCGGGCGGGATGGTTCGAGGCAGCGCGGGGCGGCACGTTGTTCCTGGACGAAATCGGAGATTTACCCTTTGCGATGCAAGTGAAGTTGCTCCGCGTGCTGCAGGAGCGCCAGGTAGTCCGCCTGGGTTCGCGCACTCCGGTTACGATTGACGTTCGCCTGATCGCTGCGACCAATGTGAATCTGGAAGACGCAGTTGCCGCGGGACGCTTCCGCGAGGACCTTTATTACCGGCTTCAGGTTGCCACGCTCCATATTCCTCCGTTGCGCGAACGGCCGGGGGACATTCTTCCCTTGGCGCAATACTTTCTCGGAATCTATGCAGAACGTTTGGGAATGAAGGATGCGCAACTGAGCGCGGAAGCGATCGACGTCCTGCTTAGCGGATATTCTTGGCCGGGCAATACGCGCGAACTGGAAAACGTTATTCATCACGCGCTGCTGGTTTGCCGCGAAAATGTAGTGCGATCGGAAGACTTGAGGCTTTCGACACTGGGGCTCCGAGCGGCGACCAGCGGATCATCGCAGTCCCTGAAAGGGCTAAAGGACGCTTTACTCGCACTTTTTGAAGATGACCGTCCTAACCTTTACGGGGAGATCGAGACAGCAATCACGCAGACAGCGTATGAGTTCTGTCATCGCAACCAGGTTCAGACCGCCCGGTTGCTCGGCATTAGCCGGAACATTGTTCGTGCCAAGCTGATCCAGTGCGGTGAGTTGCCGGCTGGCCGGCAAAATAGCCTACCTTAGCTCAGGCGTGAACGCCTCTTGACTAGCTCTGTTGTACTGGCACGGGTGCCGCTGTGGCCGTACTCGGCCGGTATTCATTGGCGACCAGTTCTCCGAACGGGCCGGTGACGTTTCCAACTGTTTTCTCCGATCTCGCTGACACGGGCAAATGCGGAAACAGCAAGTCAGCCACGCGATACGCCTCTTCGAGGTGCGGATATCCGGAGAGAATGAAGGTTTCAATTCCGAGGTCGGCGTACTCCTGCATTCGCTTCGCAACCGTAACTGGATCGCCAACCAGTGCGGTGCCGGCGCCTCCGCGAACCAAACCAACGCCGGCCCAGAGATTAGGGCTTACTTCCAGTTTTTCGCGGCCGCCGCGATGCAGCTCCGCCATGCGGCGCTGTCCCTCGGAGTCGAACCGTGCAAATGTTTTTTGCGCTCTGGCGATTGTGTCGTCGTCGACATAGCGGATCAGATCATTCGCTGCCGCCCACGCTGCCTGCTCCGTTTCGCGAACAATGACGTGCAGGCGAATGCCGAACCGAACGGAGCGGCCCTGCTCCTCCGCCAGTCGACGCACGGTTTTAACCTTTTCTTCAACCGCCTGCGGTGGTTCACCCCAGGTGAGATAGACATCGACCTGCCGTGCGGCCAAGCCGTAAGCAACCTTGGACGATCCCCCGAAATAGAGCGGGGGGTGCGGCTTCTGCACCGACGGATATAAGACCTTTGCATTCTCTACATGAAGATGCTTGCCATTCAGCGTAATCGCCTTACCGGCCACGGCCTCGCGCCAGATCTGAAGAAATTCCTCCGTCACTTCATAGCGCTCATCGTGAGTGAGAAAAACTCCATCACCGAGTGCCTCGTCGGGATCGCCGCCCGTAACGACATTGATCAGCAGCCGCCCTTCGGAAAGACGATCGAACGTCGCTGCCATTCGTGCGGCGGACGTGGGCGAGGTGATGCCGGGACGAATCGCCACCAGAAATTTAAGCTTCGTCGTCGCCGGGACCAGTGTGGATGCCACAACCCACGCGTCTTCACACGACCTGCCAGTGGGCAACAGTACGCCGTGAAACCCAAGCTGGTCGGCGGCTTGAGCAATCTGCTTCAAATAGCCGTAGTTGACAGTGCGAGCCTGTTCGGAAGAGCCAAGATAGCGGCCGTCTCCGTGCGTTGGTAAAAACCAGAACACTTCCATGGTTTCGATCTCTTTCCGGGGAGGACTAAGTTCCACATCAGCTTTGGCAATTGTCGTGCCAATAGACAAGTGCGCTCATGTCCATGAATTTCAACTTTTCACGCGGTTACGGGCAATGTCAGGTGGGTCCGTCAGCGGGCGTGTGTTGCTATAGCAACACGAATTCAACAGGGGTGGTGCTGCAGCAACAACCGTCGAGATGCGGAGCGCTGCGCAAGATATCCGGCAACACGGAGGGCGGTAGTGCTTTCTACAGTGAATCACATCGCAGTTAGTGTTCCGCCACGGCAGCATGCTTTCGAGATTGCGGATCAATTAGCCGCAACGTTTGCTCAAACCGCCGTGGAACGCGATAAGCGCGCTGGTACAGCGAAGACGGAGCGAGACTTGTTGCGCGCCAGCGGATTGCTGAACGTGACCATTCCCGCAGGTCTAGGGGGCTGGGGGATGGAATGGCCGGACACGATGAAGCTTGTGCGCCTCTTTGCCCGTGTCGACAGCTCCATCGCTCATCTGTTCGGTTTTCAACATCTCATGCTCGCGTCCGTGTCACTCTACGGATCATGGGCGCAGACCGAAGGACTTTTTTCCGAGACTGTCCGGAACAAGTGGTTTTGGGGAAATGCGCTCAATCCGCTCGACAAGCGGACAAGCCTGACCTCTAAATGCGGCGTCGGATACCTTATCAACGGACGCAAGAGTTTTTGTTCCGGCGCGGTCGACTCGGACATGCTGATCGTTTCCGCGATTCGCTCGGTGGACGAGAAGTTCATGGTTGCCGCGATACCCTCGGACCGGCCGGGGATTCGCATTCTCGAGGATTGGGATGCGATGGGCCAGCGGCAAACCGATAGCGGGACTGTGGAGTTCTGTGAGGTTGCCGCCGGGGTTGAAGAGTTCTTGAAGACGCCGGGCCCACTTGGCAGCGTGAGAGCATCTTTACGCTCGTGCATCGCGCAGTTAATTCTCAGCAACATTTTCTTAGGAATCGCCGAAGGGGCGCTAGAGGAAGCGCGTAACTACACTTTAGCGCAAACCCGACCGTGGATTGCTTCCGCAGCGCAGAGCGCCACAGAAGATCCTTATATTCTGGCGAACTACGGCAGCTTCTTTGTGAACCTTCAGGCGGCGCAGGCTCTAATAGATATTGCGGGAGAGTCACTGCAGCGAGCATGGGAGAGTGGGGACGCGATCACTGAGAACCAGCGCGGCAAGTGCGCGTTGGATGTCGCGACCTCGAAGGTGACCACCACCAGGGTCGGCCTGGAAATCGCCAACCGCATGTTCGAAGTAATGGGAGCGCGCGCCGCTGCCGGTCCCGCCAGGATCGACCGCTTCTGGCGCAACCTGCGCACTCACACGCTGCATGATCCGGTCGACTATAAAGTTCGCGAGTTGGGAGACTGGGCCTTGAATCACCAGCTTCCAAAGCCCTCGTTTTATTCGTGAGCACCTCACTTAATAAAGGACCTAGATTTATGAGAAATCTTCTACAGGCCAAGTCTCACCGCGCGATCGTAATTGCGATCCTTATGCTGTTGGCTGCGGCGCCGCTCACTTTGGCGCAGAACGCCGATAACGTCCTACGCATCGGATACCAGAAATACGGCACCCTCGTGCTGCTGAAAGCGCGCGGCAGTTTGGAGAAAAAGCTCGCGCCAATGCATGTTGAAGTCAAATGGACCGAATTTCCAGCGGGCCCGCAGTTGCTCGAAGGTTTGAACGTGGGCAGCATCGACTTCGGCATCGCAGGCGAAGCTCCGCCCATCTTCGCTCAGGCAGCCGGAGCGGATCTGGTTTACGTCGGAAACGAGCCACAGGCTTCCGCTGGTGAGGCCATTGTTGTTCCCAAGGATTCACCCATCAAGACAGTTGCTGAACTGAAGGGCAAGAAAGTGGCACTCAACAAAGGCTCGAATGTTCACTTTCTGCTGGTCAAACTGCTGGAGAAAGCAGGGGTCAACTACAAAGATATCGATACGATTTTCCTGACGCCGGCTGATGCGCGAGCCGCCTTCGAGCGCGGCAGTGTCGATGCGTGGGTGATCTGGGAGCCGTTCCTGGCCGCGGCTCAGAGGCAAACCGGCGCTCGCATTCTTGCCGACGGCAATGGTGTTGTCAGCAATCACCAATTCTTTTTGGCTTCGCGATCTTATGCGTCCAAGCGCGCAGATGTGGTCGCGATCGTTCTGCAAGAATTGGCCGCCGTGGATCAGTGGGCGAAGGCGAATCAGAAGGAGGCTGCCATCGCTCTGGAACCGCAGATGGGTTTGGATCGAGGCACGCTGGAACTGGCCCTGTCGCGAAACGGCTTCGGAGTAACGCCAGTGAGCGATGCCGTGCTGGCGGAACAACAAAGAATTGCGGACACTTTCTTCGATCTCAAGTTGATCCCCAAGCACATCAATGTGCGCGACGCGACGCTGCCGGGAATGTCGACCGGAACCCAGGCCCAGCGCTGAGCGAGGAATTATGAACCAGGGACAGAAAAAATCCGCCGCGAAGAGCTCACTTCGGCCTGGCGTTCTGGCGAAGCGAGCGTTGCCATGGGTCGTGCCCATTTTGCTTTTGATCGTCTGGCAGTGGTCATCTTCCGCAGGAATTCTTCCGAGCCGTTTTCTGCCATCACCACGGGCGGTGGTGAGTTCGTTCATCGAACTGAGCGCCTCCGGCGAGTTGTGGATGCATGTGCGAGTCAGCACTCTGCGCGCATTAGCAGGTTTCGCTGTTGGTGGGGGCCTTGGTCTGCTGCTTGGTTTGCTCACCGGTTCATTGCATTGGGCTGAGACTCTGCTCGATACCACTATTCAGATGGTGCGCAACATCCCTCCCTTGGCTCTGATTCCTCTTGTTATTTTGTGGTTCGGCATCGATGAATCGGCCAAGCTCTTTCTGGTCGCGCTGGGTGTTTTCTTTCCTGTCTACATCAACACATTTCACGGGATTCGCTCAGTCGATCGCGGACTTCTCGAGATGGGAAGAACTTACGGCCTGTCTGGTTGGGCGCTGTACCGGGAGATTATTCTGCCCGGAGCATTGCCTTCCATTCTCGTCGGCGTGCGCTTCTCTCTCGGGCTGATGTGGGTGATCTTGATCGTCGCTGAAACCATTTCAGCGCGCTCGGGCATCGGCTACATGACGATGAACGCCCGCGAATTCATGCAGACCGACGTCATGGTGGTCGGCATTCTGCTGTACGCAATTTTGGGAAAACTCGCTGATCTTCTGGCGAAAGCACTTGAACGCTACTGGTTACGCTGGAATCCGGCGTATCAAACAGCACGATAGGGGATCACTTTGCCTGCCACTTTCAGTTCGAAAGAGATCGCTGCCGCCGACGAGCGCTGCTCGCGCGGCGTGTCAGTCGAAATCAAGAGCGTGAGCATTGCCTTAGGCGGACGCACCGTCCTCGAGAACTTTGACGTTGAGATCTCCACCGGTGAATTTGTGGCCATCGTCGGCCGCAGCGGATGTGGCAAGAGCACTCTCCTGCGGTCCGTCGTTGGTTTGGAAACGCCGCAAGCCGGCGCTATCACTTTGGGCAACGTTGCCGAGCACAATGGCAAGCCGGATATTCGGGTCATGTTCCAGGACTCTCGCTTGTTGCCCTGGCGAAGAATTCTTCCCAACGTTATGCTCGGCCTTGATCCGGCGCTCATTCCACACGCGCGCAAGGTCCTTGCACAAGTCGGTCTGGCAGAACGAGCCGACGATTGGCCGGCTGCTTTATCCGGCGGGCAGCGGCAAAGGGTAGCCTTGGCTCGCGCTCTCGTCCACGATCCGAACCTGTTGCTCCTGGATGAACCGCTTGGCTCACTCGACGCGCTAACCCGCATCGAGATGCAGCAACTGATCGAGGACATTTGGCGAAACCGTGGCTTTACCGCAATGCTCGTAACGCATGACGTCGCCGAAGCAGTAAGTCTGGCGGACCGCGTCATTTTAATTGAGGGGGGCCGCGTAGCATTGGACGAAGTCGTAAACCTGCCGCGACCACGAACCCGCGGCAGCGCTCGCTTCGCCGCGCTCGAAGAACGCATACTCGGCCGCGTGCTGCAGCGCCGCTCTGCGTTCTGAAAGAACGCCCGTAGAGTTGAAAAAGTTCGTTCGGCCGCCGGGATCAACGACGAGTCGCAGCGTCTCTCTAAACCAGATAATACAGCGGCCGTTGGCCAGTTCCTGCGAACTCTGCCTGCACGCAATGGTCGCAAAAATTGTTTTCCAAGACGTCGTAAACATGGCGAACTGCCCTGAGTGTCGCCGAAAACTTTTCTGGCTCTTCCGGAAAAATCCGATCGGCAGGCAGCCAATCATAGAACCGCAGATTCACCATTCCCTTGGCAAAGCCAGGACGCACGCCGCAAAGCAACACCGTTACTCCTCGCTCTTGCATGTCATGCAGAAAGTGGTCAAAGCGTTCCAGCGCCACCATGTCAGGATTGCGTGTACGCTTGAGGCGCAGTATGACGTGCCGAATATTTTCGGCCTCGGTGCGCAGCTTTAGATGGTCGAAGCAGCGGTCCAGTTCCGGAGCCGCACCGAAGAACAATTCGCCTTCCAGATCGTAAAGCAGCATAGCAGTACACGGTGGATCATCGGGCAAGCGTTCGCGTACCACCCGATCATTGCTGACAATCAACTCGGTCCAGCGAAGCGATGCGGCACGGGGAACGAACATCAAAATCGATAACGCCACACCGATGAGGATGGAGAATTCGACACTGATGAAAATTGCCGAGAACGCAGTCACCAAAACTAATCGAGAATCGTAGCGCGAAGCGCGCATAGCATAACTCAACCGTTTCCAATCGACTAGGCGGACGGCTGTGACACAAAGCAGACCGGCCAGGGCGGCCTTCGGAATGTAGCGGGCAAACGGCGCAAGCGCGACCATCGTAAGCGCGACCGTTCCTGCCGCGAACACTCCGGAGACGCGGCTCACGGCCCCAGCCTGAAAATTAATGGCCGAGCGCGTCAAAGAGCCGGAGCCGGGCAGGCACTGAAAAAAACCACCGGTAAGATTGGCCAAGCCCTCAGCGAGACACTGACGGTTGTAGTCGAGCGTCTGGCGCGTTGTGTTGGCAATCGATTTTGCAATGGCGAGCGCTTCCAGCAATCCGAGAAACGCAATGGCCAGTGCGCTTCCCGACATTTGTTTCACCCACCAGAGCTGAATCCGCGGGATATGCGGCATCGGCAGACTACGCGGGACGCTGCCAACGACCGATATTACGGTCGTGCCATCGTGCCCTGGTTTCGACCACCCGAAAGCGGCGGCCACAAGGGCGGCAATAATCAATGCCATCAGCATGTCCAACTGAGGCAGTTGATACTTGCGCGCCAATGTTCTGAGCAGGACGACGAGAACAATCGTTCCAAGTCCAATGCCAAGCGCCCGCGGATTCACGTGGCCGCCACTCAGCGTCAGCCAAATGCGGTAGAGCACATGCTGCTGGCCCGTTCCGCGATCGCGCAATCCGGTCAAGTTGCCAAGCTGAGTTAACCCGACCAGTGTGCCAGCCCCGGCCATAAAGCCAATCACTACGGATTCCGAGATGTAGCGCGTTAAATCTCCGAGCTTGAATACCGCGATCAGGATCTGGATGCACCCAATCATGATTCCTAACAGAAACATGGCTTGGTAAGCTTCAAGACCATTGCCGGAATTGAAGAAGCCGAGCGCACTGAAAACCACCAGCGAAATCGCATTCGTGGGACCATTGATCAGGTGAGAGGACGAACCGAAGATCGAGGCTACCAGCGTTACGACAATGGCGGAATAAAGCCCAAATCGCGGATCGACGCCCGCAATGAGAGCATAAGCCATGGCTTGCGGTAAGGAGATCGCCGCGACAGTTACGCCGGCGAGCAAATCATTGCGCGTCTTTCCCCAGGAATAGTCGAACTTCATTCCGATTCCCCTTCACCCTTCATGCGAGAACAACCCGGCGGTCTGGGACCGATAGCCTTCAAAATTGAAACGCACCAGTCCACTAGGTAAGTACTTGGGGGAGGGAACCGATCAAAAAGTCGTGCCCGCAAGGTGGCCTACCAGCCGGGCTTTTGCCAGTATACGATGGAGTCGATGGAAATACTAGACTTAATAGGAAATAGTCGGCCAGCGCCCTTCAAGCCGATTAGCCTAAGGTTCAGGCGGAAGTAGATTCGCAAACGGCGTCCTTCACGTTATAATCTCCGCATGCCTCCTGCACCCGGCGCGACCAAAGCTGTCGGCATGGTTCCCGACGAGATGAAAGCTGAACCGAAGTCCAAGGGCCTCACCACGCCGCGCAAGAAGAAGCCGAAAGAATTGGCGGTGATCACCGAATGCTGCACGGGATGCGCCGGCTCGCCTGCGTGCGTGGAATATTGTCCGGTGGAAGATTGCATGTTCTGGGTGGCGGACGAGGACAGCACGCCCTTCGGCCGCATCGCGGTCGATCCCATTCTCTGCATCGGCTGCAAGAAGTGCCTCAGCAAAGGTCCCGACGGCTGCTTTCTGGACGGTTGTCCATGGGACGCGATCGCGATGGTCGATACGGTTGAAGTGGAAAAAGAAGTCGGCGCAATGGCGATTTGAAAAAGCAGGGATTAGGGTTCAGGGGCTAGGGGCAGTCTCGGACGGCGGTTAAATCAGGATTTTCTGCCCTAAACCCTAGCCCCTAAACCCTGTTTCACCCCTTCTCTCCAGTATGTTCCGGACTTCCCCCAGGCTCGGGAAAATCTGAGTCAGCGCCCTTGATGCGCGGATCCTGATCGCGGTGGCCTAGTTGTCCAGCCAGGCCTGCGTTGCCGTCGTGATCGCGCTCTTCACCCTCGGTCGCGCCCTTGGCTCCGTCGGGATCGTTATCCGAAATCTTCTTCGACATAAATCTCCTTAACTTCGTCGAGCAAACATATTAGGAGCAAAATTATTCGCCGGGCCGCACGCTTGTAGAAACTCCCAGTTTGCGCAGCCGTTCGCGAGCCTGCAGGGCTTCGTTGGATTTAGGATAGCGCTGGATCACGCGGCGCAGTTCCACGACTCCATCTTCCTGTTTACCCAACTCGATTAACGAGAAGCCTTTTTTCAGCTGGGCTGAAGCTGCTTTGCTTCCAGTCGGAAAGGTTTGTAAAACCTGGTCATAGCTCTGCGCGGCTTGCTGAAAGTTTCCCTGGCGGAATTGAATTTCGCCGAGATAGAAGTAGCAGTTCCCGGCCAGATCGGTGTTGGGATAGTACTTGATGTAGTCGGAAAATTCCTGGATGGCAAGATCGTTTTTGTTGCCGTTGTAATCCCGCAAAGCATTGTTGTAGAGCACGTCTGGAGGCGGAGCAGCTTTCGCCGCGGCATCCTGTTGCGCCTGTGCTGACATCTGCGCCGCCTGACTCTGCTGCGACGACTGCATGTCCTCAAGCTGCTTGCTTACCTTGGCGAGGCGCGCCTTCAGTTCATCTAGCGTGTCGTTCAGCGATTGAAGTTGACCGGCAAGCTGATCGATGTGCGAGGCGGAATCTCCCTGCTGTTTTTGCAGGGTTGCCTGCAGGCCGTTAATCGCGCCGGTCACTTTGTTGATGGCGTCGGTGTCCTGCTCGACCAGGTTTTTCATCACGCCCATGCGCTCGTCGAAGCTGCGCTGCATGGCGGTCATCTGCTCCTGCAGTTGCTGTACCTGAGTTTGCAGTTGGATCATTTCTTTGCTGGCGCCCCAAGCCGGAGCGGCGGTCAGCCAAAGCGTTGAGAGCAGAGCGAGAACCGCAGAGAAGCGTCGTAGTGTCATAGGAGAAGGTTCCTGGAACCATTCTAGGGCAGATTGTCTAGATTATGAAACGAGACTTTTGGGAAATCAGCAAAATTTCATTTTCTCCCGCAAGCGAATGCCTTCCGCAGGGGCAATTGTCAAACTGACAGCCGGATGGCCACCAGACTCCGAGTCGGCGAAGAGGAGAACGATGCGCTATGCCCGGCCGAACCGAAAAACTACGCCGGTGCTAAGCCGGAAATTGTTTTGCCGGTTGTCAAGGCCATCGGGGATCGTTGTCATGAAGTACTCGGCCTGCACGGGACGAACGGAGAGGAGCTTGGATACCTTGAAATCAATGCCTCCTCCCACCGTCATCGCAAAATGATTTTCAGGCCCCGAATGGATAATGCCGTCGGTTGTGCGAACGCCTCCGAACAGGGCCTGAGCGAACGGCACAACCTTGCCGTGCCGGAAATTCACTCTGGGCCCAAAGAGATAGGTAAGCACTCCGCCCACCAATGCACCGTTTGTTGCGCTCGTCACGCCAAAGCCACCCAGCTCTGCCACCGTACCGAGCCAGTGGTTCGCGTTGTACTCGAGCTGGCCACCTCCGCCGTTTCCGTTGAATGTTTCCGCGGACGAGACGCCGTTGATCCGGTCATTTACATTAAAGCGCGCGTAGTCGTACCCGCCAGATGCCTCGAATCTACTGATGTCATCCTGCGCGACCGCGGGCAGGGCGGGAGCCAACAGCACAGCCAGTACCGTCAGCACAAACAGGTTCTTCATCTCGGCCTCCCTAGTCAGGAGTTATTTCAAATTTGGATGAATCCCACCACGACGTGGTTGTACAAGGTGGGCGGCAACCGTAAGAGAGCAGGGGCGGAGACTTCTCCGCCCCTGGCGGTCAACACTCCACTACTTCTGGTAAACAAAGTGGCCGCGGCGGTTCTGCTGCCAACACGACTCATTCGATTCCATGCAGAAGGGCTTCTCCTTGCCGTAGCTGATGGTCTTGATGCGGCTGGCATTGACTCCCGCCGAAACCAAGGCGCTTTTCACGGAAGAAGCGCGCTGGTCGCCCAGGGCGAGATTGTATTCCGTGGAACCACGCTCGTCGCAATGCCCCTCAACCGTAAAGCCTATGTTGGAATGTTGATTGAGGAACTGCGCGTCTGTACGGATCGCGGATTGCTGATCGCCGCGAATGTCGGACTTGTCGTACTCGAAGTAAATGTCCTTGACGCTGCGGCCGAAGAGATCTTCTTCCGTAGCCGAAGTTTGTGGAGGAGCTTCTGCCACTGGCGCCGGCGTTACCGTGAGGCGTGTGGTGGCTTCCTGCGTTCCGCCTGAACTCTTGGCCACGAGGTGATACGTGGTGGAATCGTTGGGGTTGACCTGCTGCGTCCCGCTAGGCTGGACCGCGCCGATGCCGTCGATGGAAACGTCGGTGGCATTCGAAGTCTGCCAGGTCAGCGTCGCGGATTGCCCCGGCTGAATCGTATCGGGACTTACGGAGATGGAAGCGGTGGGCGCTGCTGGTGGCGGCGGCGGTGGCGGCGGTGGCGGGGCTGTCTTCTTGTGGCACGCGCCGAGCATAACAACGGCGGCCAGAGCGATAGTGGTTGCGAGACCTTTCAAACTTTGATGTTTCATGTTCTTCCTTTTCACCTTTGATCCTCCTGCGAATTCCGAAATAGTTCGAGTTCAGACGAAGTGTTTTATTTCCAACTCCAGTTTGGTTGCGTGTTACGTCCAGTAAAAGTTAGCTGATGAAGCTTGGTTCCATCGGCGAGTATCATCCACAGTTCCTCTTTGCCCGAGCGTTTCGACTCAAACACAATGTGGCGGCCATCCGGCGACCATGAGGGATAATCGTTGCGCCCGCCATCATGCGTAAGCTGAACCCATTGTTTGCTTGCGATATCCATCAGGTAGATATCGGAAGAACCGGGCTCGCCCGGACCGTACTTGCGAATCCAGGCCAGAGTAAGGAACTGGCCGTTGGGCGACCAGTTGGGTGAGACGGCATAGCCCTGATCGGTCATGCGCTGCTCGTTGGTGCCGTCTGCCTCCATGGTATAAACCTGCGGCAATCCGGTGCTACCGCTGACAAAAGCGATCTGAGCGCCGGTCTTGCGATTCCAGACCGGGCCAACGTCCGGACCTTTGTTGGATGTTAGCCGGTGAAGATTGGCGCCGGAGGAATCGCACACATAAATTTGCGGATTGCCGCCGCGCGAGGACGAAACAGCAAGGTGAAGACCGTCTGGCGCCCACGCCGGCGAAAGATTCGTGCCGCCAAAATGCGGAAAGCTAACCACGCGGTTGAGATCGATTGAGTACATCAGAATGTCCCAACCACTCTTGGTTAAGGAACTGAAAGCGAGACGCGAACCATCGGGCGAGATGCGCGGCGAAAGCGACACGGAACCGAGGTGAGTGAGTTGGCGCTGATTCGAGCCGTCGTAATCCATCACCCAGATTTCTTTGTGGCCGGAGCGGTCGCTGACAAAATAAATCTTGCTCTCCGCAATGCCGGGAATGCCTCCGCCCAAGCGAAAGATGATCTCATCGGCAAACCTGTGCGCGATCACGCGGACCGCGTCGCCAGTGGGAACGTCAGTGTACTGTTTGCCGAGAACTTCGGGCGAGGCTGTATTCTTGACGTCATATAACCAGCCTTGCACGGTGACTTTACCTGCGGCCACGGCGAGATTGCCGAAGGTCAGCATAGCGGCGTTCGGCGGAGGCGAGTTCCACACTCCAAAAGTCACCTCAGGCGGCTGGCCGGGCACCTGTAGAGGATAGAAGCTCTTGGAGATCAGTTCGACCACACCGGAATTATCCAGATCATTCCAGAACGTGTCGTTGAAAGTTTTCAGCAACTCAGCGTTCTGCGAATCGCCGTTGGAAGGTTTGAAGTCGGGAACCGCAAGGCGGACCTTATCCACGCCCAGCCCGGACCCAGTGCGAACCCAATCTTGCGCAAATGATCTGGCAGGGAAGAGCGAACAGACCAAAATCAGGAGGCTCAAGGCGCTGAGAAGCTGTGCGCGAGATGTAAAGCGCGTAAAGCGCGAGACTGGTCGATGTATGTCGTCCATCCGTTTGGAGACGTCAGGCAACTCAGTGCAAGAAGATACGGTTGAAGACAATATCGTACTCCGATATTTTTTCATCTGCAAGTTCAAGTTAAGGAGAATCATTACCATCCATCATAGTGAACTGCCCCCGGCCTCAGGAATAATCAGCCGGATGCGTTAGCATTTTCTCATCCTGCGTAGATCGAGACCCTGCCGCGAACTACAGTATGGATGCAGCGACTGGGGCACAAGGACACAAGTTATTTCCTCGAGTAATCGAACCAATACTCCACTGAGATCTTGCTGCCGCTGTAATCCGGGGGCAGTGGGCCGAAGGTGTCGATGCGCTGCAGGGCGCGGACGGCCGATATATCGAGCGAGGGCACGCCGCTCGACTGCTCAACCTTTACATTAAGCGGATGGCCGTCGCGGGCAACGTCAAAGGTGATGTAGACGCGCGACGCGCTGTTGATCCGCGGATCGACTTCGTACTTCAACCAGTTCTCCGAGACCTTTTTTTGGATGACTTGCACGTACCAGCCGAACCTTGTGCCGAAATCTCCTCCACCGCCGGTGACTCCGAAGCCGCCTTTCGCGCCGCCGGCGTCGAATGTGCCATAGGGGCCGCTGACCGGGCCGCCTTCGCCGAAGGCAACCTGATTGGTTTGTTGCTCGGGCGCTGGCTTCGTTTTCTCTTTGGTTGGCGTGGTCTCTTTTTTCGGCTTGATCTTGGAATTCTTGCCCTGGATCTCGATGGCGTCGGGCTCTTTTTCTTCTTCAACCTTCGGTTCGGATTTGGTCAGGCCCTTGGATTCGTTGGCCAGAACATTTTGCGTCGGTGCAGGCGTTGCGGGCAGAGGAACAGAACTGACTAAGGTGACGCCGATTGCCGAACCTCCGCCGCCGGAACCCCAGCCCTCACCTCGGCTCCCTGTGAAAACGACCGAGTAGAGCAGGATTACGCCAGTGATCGCGAGGTGAAATCCCGCAGACCAACTGAGGGAGCGTCCCCAATTGTCGTGTTCGAAAAAGATCTCAGCGTTTTGTGCCATTTTGTTGCCGGTTTTCTTCGAGGGGCTGAGTGACGATGCTGATGTTGGTGATGCCTGATTGCTTTACCGAATCCATGACCGTAGCGAATGCGCCGAACGGCACATTCTCATCGGCGCGGATAAAGATGGACTGGTTGCGCGGGTCGCGAATCTTCTGCCGCAGCTTGGCAGCGATCTCGTTGATATTGACCGCGTCGTTGCCCATAAAGACCCGCTGATCTTTATTGATAGTGATCACGACGCGCTCTTCGGTGATTTCTTTGACCGTGCGCGTTTTGGGCACGCTCACTTCAATGCCCGATTGCAGTACCGGCGCGGTCACCATGAAAATAATCAGCAGGACGAGAACCACATCGACCAGCGGAGTGATGTTGATATCGGCGAGAGCTGTTTGCGTGCGGCCGTTGGGAGTCGTGAAAGCCATCAGCGCCTCACTTCGGCAGCGGGTTGTGCCTGCATGCTCTCGATCGCGTTCAGCACTTCGAGATTGAAATCGTCGCTGCGCGCGGCCAACTCGCGAATCGAATTGCCGATGAGGTTGTAGGCAATCACGGCCGGGATGGCAGCGGCGAGGCCGGCCGCGGTGGTGATGAGAGCTTCCGAAATGCCGGGCGCGACCGCTCGCAGTGTCGCTCCACCGGCGGTCCCGAGGCCGTGGAAGGCGTCAATAATTCCCCAGACGGTTCCGAATAGGCCGATGAATGGAGTGACGGCGGCAGTAATTGCGAGCCACGGCACGTTGCGTTCGAGTCGCGTGATTTCTTCCGAGGCTCCGATCTGCATGCCGCGCTGCACCGCGTTGATGCGTAGCGCGGCGGCGGGAGAAGCGAGTTGGCGCTTGAACTCCTGGAATCCGCCTTCGAAGACGCCGACCAGCGGGCTGGGACGAAACTGCTCGGCCACGGCGGCGATGTCTTGCAGTCGTTGCGCTTTGCGAAAGGCGCGGACGAAGCGTCCACTCTGAACCCGGGCGCGCCGGAGCAAGCTCCATTTGGTCAGAATGATCGCCCAGGAGATCAAGCTGAACGCGAGCAAAGTGAGCAGAACAAACTTGGCGACAGCCCCGGTACTGGTAAAAAGGTCGAGAATTTCGCCGCCGATAAGAACTGCAGAGTAGGGAAGAAGATGCATTGTGATTTGCGGGATACCTGAACGTGATTATAGATGATTGCGGCGCAGGCCTCGGCGGAGGTATCGCAAGGATAACCCGCTGACCTGCGCAGCCTGGACTTGCTTCGATGTGATCTATAAGTTACAATCGATTTTGCGGTCATAGAAGTTCGCCGCTATCTCACGACCGCCGGGAAAAATGTCTTCAAGGATTACCTGCAGAGGACACGCATACAATGAAACGCAAAAAGAAAGATATAACGAGGCGTATCGCATGACGAGTGCATAATTCGCGAATTACGCGAGGACCCTAAGTTTGCTGCGGAATACCTCAAGGTCGCATTGGAAGACACCGAAGAGCCCGCCGTGCTGTTGATCGCGCTGCGCCGCATTGCGGAGGCCAGAGGTGGCATTGCCAAAGTGGCCAAGGCTGCCGGCATTGAGCGCGAGAGCCTTTATCGTGCGTTGTCGGCGCGAGGAAACCCTCGGCTCTCTACACTGGTTGCCGTGACCAAGGCAGTGGGATTGAAGCTTACGGTCGAGCCGGCGGGGTAGGGGCTGAGGAGTCGGGAGTTTTGAAAGATGATTTGTGTGTCTTCTGAGTTTATGCCCCAAAGCATTGGCGATGGAGCGGTGCACAGCGTGAAGGAAAGAGATATAACGAGCGATTAACGCGATCATCAAGGCGTGTGTTACAAACGCCGATCAACTGCTCAGTTCGGCGAAGGATGTTCGCAAACCCGGACGGAATCACGTCGCCTACCACCTTGCGGCCTTAGCGCTCGAGGAGATCGGGAAGGCTACGATGATCGTGATGGGATCGCTGACCCCGGAGTGGCGGCTTGCGGATGAGGAACACCGATCGCCTGCAGATGCTATCGAGGATCACGAAAAAAAATTGTTCTGGGCATTATGGACGCCAGCATTCATGGCCGAGAAAATCTCGGTCGAAGAATTCCGTCGCCACCAAGACATTGCTAGGCAGATACATGAGACCCGCCTCAGAACTCTTTACGTAGACCCCAGGACCGCTGGAATTGCCCAACCTACGGACGAAGCACTGGATGCTCTTCTGCAGCTAGCGGAGGCCAGGCTGGAAATGGACCGACTAAAGGAGGTCCGCGAGTTGGACGACGAGGGCCGGGAGGAGATCCATTGGCTCTTTCAGGCTACCGAAAGTCCTCAGTTGTCGCCCATTATGTTCAGCTCAGGGAGCCTGGCGAAATTGGCGGAGCTCCAAGGCAACGCCAAACTATGGGTTGGTTGGCTGCGAGACACAATCAGCGCAATGGAACGAGCAAGTCGCGAAATGCTGGAGCGCGAAGTCAATCGCGCGGAGCCTAAGGGTGCAGAAGCTCGAATCCCGAAATGGCAGATCAACATTCGCCTGAAATCTTGGTCCCATTCCATGAGGGCCAAGCCGCTGTCGGCGTGGAATAAGAAATCTGCTTGGATCAAGTTGTTTCCAAATGGCTCGAACAAGAGCGAAATCCTCGTCCAGTTCACCCTGCTCAAGACAATTCCCTTAGCGCTCCTTTGGCAATCTGGGATGCAGATGTCCTGGATGATCGTCCTAGCGTTCAACATCGGCACCGTTGGGTTCTTCTGGTGGTACCTGCCGTCATTCGTCTCAAGGTTCTACGAGCAGATTCTGGACCTTGAGAGCAGGGCCAAAGTATTCGTCGAGCGGAGCCCAGAGCTGGTAATAGCGTGGCCCCATCAAGCACTTAAAGAGGCTCAGCTTTCCACCATTTCACTGGTGCTTGCGCATCTCGTACACATTGATGATAAGGATCAAGCCGCTGCATACAGCAGGTACTTTCAGGCCCTCGGTATGCTCGCTAAGAACGATATCTTTGGGCAGATTGAGCACGCTATTGTTATTGGATTCTATGAGGCCCTTCGCTCCGCGATGACTGCATACCATGATTGGGACGGTGACGCCGCGACGTTCGAGGCCGCAGCTGAAGGCTGCATCACGAGCTCTCTAACGGAAGGGCGGATGCATGGTGACCTTCGCGAGATCCTCCGCCTCGGCGGGGAGTTGGCCAATCAGCGTACCGCTAATCCAAGTATCACGCTTAATGAGGTTGCTAAAATGAAAGTTTACTGCGATGTCTATTTCGTGAAGAAGGCTCATGAGTGGATGGCGGATCAGCAGAGGAGGGATCGGGTACAGCCAGGCACCGCAGAGAGCACTGCCCCTAAAAACGTCGGGGAGCGTTAGAACGAGGGTCCACCGGCAGCCTCGGCGGCCCGTTCTGCCTTGATTCTCGCCCCGGGTCAGGGAACAGCGAATCCTTTTGGGATCGCAAACTTCACGTGCTTGATTCCGAGCGGTGATTCGAGGGGAAAGTGGGCCGGACAGGCGGCATCCTAAGGAGCTCTTACAATGTTGTCCGGCTTCGGGTCGCCGTTTACGCGATTTCGCCGAGGCTCTTGTAAAGCCCGGCGACGGCGATTGTTGGGGTATGTGATTGATTCGTTATGCACCATAATGGTGTATACTGGTGCTACGATGGCACAGGCGAAGAGATCCCGCGCGCAATCAGCTAGGCTCAAGCATGTCAGGCGGAGCGTAACTTTGCCGCCCAAAATCGCGAGGCAGGTTGAAGCGCTGGCGAAGGAACGCGACCTCAGCGATAACCGGGTGTTGATAGAACTGATCGAGCAGGGAATCGAAGCGCGTCAGCAGAAGGAAAAGGCATTCTTCCAGTTGGCCGAGCGCTTCCGCGCCGCTGACGATCCGGAGCAGGTCAAGCAGTTGGGCGACCAACTGGGTCGCTTCGTCTTTGGGGAGTAAAGCCGGGTGAGCAATGCCGCAGATCGAGACATGGTCGGGGCTGCCCACCGCCGTTCGAGACCATCTGATCGAGCGCATGCACGACCGCCATATCGGACTCGCTGACCTGAATCAGCTGCGCCTTTGGACGGAGTCAAAGCCAGAAGTTCCTGAAGGACCGTGGTACAAGGATTTCGGCTCGTTCAAACTGTGCGGCGACGGACGGTATCCGAAAACGTTCCTTCTGCCTCATCAAGTGGCACACGGTCAAAAGCTTTAGTTCGCTTCCTTCGGCAGGAGGGAGATGATCTGGGAAAAACGCCGCCTTCGCCCTTCTGCCAAAATCTTGTCAAGCCCCCGCGAAGCCGTTATTGGAACTATGTTGTTGATTCGCTGGGAGAAATAAGGGTGAAAATATAGTTGACTAACCATGCGTTGGTTAGTCAACTATATTCGTACCGAAATAAGTTTGCTAATTTGTCCCATTTGCCCTATGCCGTATGATATACTGGTTGCGAGAGTAGAAACATCGGCGCAGGCCTTCGGGTTTGCGCCGTTTGTGTTTGTGGCGAGGGAAACCAAGATCCCTCGCTTTGCTCGGGATGACAATGTAAATATTGAGAAGGAGTGCTTTCAGGCGCGGCTTACTGGCTGCGCCTTTTCTATTTATGGACGAGAAAAACGAGAATGCAGTTACGGGGCCTGACTACATTTGTGGTCGGGCGGATGAGGTCAAAAGCAACTTCAAAGGCGTCGGACAGGAGTGTCCGACCCACATGGGCAGTCCCAGGATCAAAAGCGACGGACAGGAGTGTCCGACCCACACGAGCAACCCCAAGATCAAAAGCGACGGACCCTTCGGCGGCGCTCAGGGCAAGCAGGGGTGTTCGTCCCACACGAGCGAGGAGGAAGGGATCGACTTACAGGCGGTTGCCGATGAGAACCCAAAGCGGAAAGGAGAAATCATCGAGGCCGCGTTTCTGGCCAGGGTTTGCAAGCTCAGGATCCCGGTGTGCAAGCCGTGGGGAGACAGCGAGCGCTACGATTTTGTGGTGGATTGGGGCAAAGGATTCTGGAGCGTGCAGGTGAAAGGCGGGACGAGTCACAAGAGGTCGGGCTATAAAGTTGAATCGGGGCGCGACGGGAGGGTATTCACGAAGGACGACATGGATTTCGTGGTTGTGTATATCGTCCCGGAGGATTTGTGGTACGTGGTGCCCGTCGAGATCGCGGAGGGGGCAAGTTCGTTGTGGTTCACTCCGCGATCGGCGCGGGCCCGGCTTGCAAAATACCGGGAGGCCTGGTGTTTGCTGGATTGTGGGTTGGAGGAGCGGGGGCTGGAGGATATTCCAGTGCGGTGCCGGAGCGAAGCGGTCAACGTGAGGTGCGCGGTTTGTCCGTTGCAGCAGGACGTGCCTTCACAGAAGCTCGCTTGTCCCGTAAAAATACGGCCGCGGCGATTGAAGTGATTTTGTCGGTAACCCCGGCGTCGTCGCTGACATCCAAACTACGCGTGATCGTTATCTCACTTTTTCAACGGGAGGACAAATCCATGGCACGTTATGGAATGCTGCGAGACTATCGTTTTCAAGAGGCCGCCGAGGACATTCGGGGCTCCAAGTTGTATGGCGTGAACGATGAGAAGCTGGGCAAGATCGACGACGTGATTTTCGACCACTTCACGGGAGTGATCAGCTATATCGTGGTCGATACCGGCTGGCTGACGACCAAGAAATTTATCGTTCCGGCGGATCGGCTTCGCGCCTCGACGGAGCATAAGGACGACTTCGCCGTCGATTTGACTAAAGATCAGGTTGAGGCTTTGCCTCCGTATGACGAGACCAACCTGGAATCAGAACAGCAGTGGGCCGACTATGAAGGCCGCTACCGCTCGAAGTGGGAAGCGGACCCCATAATGCACCGGGTGGGGACGGATCGGAATATCACTCCGACGACGCAGCAGATGGAGGGGAATTCGACTCCGGTGCGGCCGGTGGATTCGGCGGCAGGAAGAGTGGCGGCAGATATCGACGGCACAGATACGGATGCATTGACTCAGGGTGGATTCGCGGCCAGCACCGACTCAGTTGTGATCAGCCAGGGTGCAATGGGCATCGGACCGCGCTGGGACACTTTCCAGGATCGGTTGCGCGAGCGCCGCAAGGAAGTGATCAACACAGGGTCGACTGAAGAGGGCGCGGATAAGTACCGCAAAGCCGGCTAGTTCGCTTCGTGAGCAAAACCTGTTGTGCAGAGCCATGGCTTCGGCCGTGGCTTTTTTTGTTGTAAGAAGCGTGACGGTTTCTCAGGTTCGCTGAAGGGCAGACCGCCAAAATCTTTCCGAAGCAACCTGACCATTGATCACTGCCCCCCACCACTGCCTTTCATGCTATGCTGCGCAAAACTTCGTCATCGTCAGCGAGGGCGGCCTGTGCTGGTGGAATTGCGTCTGGAGAATTACGCGGTCATCGACAACGCGGCGGTGGAGTTCGCCTCCGGTCTAAATCTGCTCACCGGGGAAACGGGAGCGGGCAAATCCATTCTGATCGATGCGTTGGCTTTGTTGCTCGGCGAAAAGGCGTCGAGTGACGTGATTAGCACTGGAGCGGAGCGCGCAGTAGTGTCTGCGGTTTTCGAGTGCGAAGGCAGCGCCGGAGCCGCGATTGAAAAGGTGCTGGAGCACAACGGCCTCGACGTATCGGAGGACGGCTCGCTGATTGTTCGGCGCGAAATTGCGGCTGGAGGCAAGGGCCGCGTCTTCGTGAACAACCAGCCGGCAACGGTCGCGGTGCTGCGGCAGCTTGCGCCGCAACTGGCGATCATCCATGCGCAGAATGAATCGATTTTGTCGTTTGATGGTCCGGAGCGGCTGGCGCTGCTCGACGGATTTGCCGGAAGCCAGATCGATTCGGTTGCGGCGGCGTTTGAAGCATGGAAGGGAATTCGCAGCCGCATCGAAGATCTGGAACAAGGCGAGCAGGATCGGTTGCGGCTGGTGGATTTGTGGACGTTTCAAAAGCGCGAAATCGAAGAAGCCAAGCTGGAGGCGGGCGAGGACGAGCGCCTGGAAACGGAAAAACGCGTGCTCGCGAACGCGGAGAAAATTTACAACGCAGCAATGCAGGCCTTCGATCTGCTGTATGAAGGCGATGGTTCGACGTCTTCCTCGATGCGAGCTGCGCAGAAGCAGATCGAAGAATTGGCACGATATGAACCCAAGTTCCAGGAAGCTCTGGCTGCGCTCGAAACCGCGCGCATCAGCGTGGAGGATGTTGGGGCCACCGTGCGCGATTACGCGGGCGGAATCCACGCTTCGCCGGAACATCTGGCGGAGGTGGAGGACCGGCTCGCGTCGCTCGATCGACTGAAGCGGAAGTACGGACCGGCTCTCGATGATGTGATCTCGTTCGGCGCGGATGCAGCCCGCAAGCTTTCTGAGGTCGAGAATAAAGACGAAATCCTGCGCGAGCTGCGGGCTGATCTGGCGAAGGCCGGTACCGAGTATCTGAGCACAGCGCGCACACTGTCGAAAAAGCGCGAAGACGCGGCGCGCAAACTCGAGAAGCTGGTCGAAGCCGAGATCAATGATCTGGCGATGAAGTCGGCATTCCGCATCGAGATAACAACGGTAGAACAAGAAGGGAACTGGACGACGGCCGGAATAGACGAGGTCGTTTATATGATTGCGACGAATCCGGGCGAGCCGATGCGCCAGTTGGAACACATTGCGTCCGGAGGAGAATTGTCGCGAGTGATGCTGGCGCTGAAAGTGAGCGTGCAAGCGGGAGGCGATCCTGCTCCTCGAAAGAAACATCAAAGCGCACAGCGCACGATGGTCTTCGACGAAATCGACACCGGCATTGGAGGCCGCGCCGCCGAGGCAGTGGGAAAGAAACTGAAGCAACTAGCGCGGGTGAACCAGGTTCTGTGCGTTACTCATCTCCCGCAAATCGCCACGTTTGCCGATCATCATTACGTCATCGAAAAGAAGGCTTGGGGGGGGCGCACGCGGACAACGATCCGCGCGGTCGTGGGCGAGGAGCGGACCGAAGAAGTCGCACGCATGTTAAGCGGGGCCAAGCTGACTGATACTTCGCGCAAGCACGCGGAGCAGATGATCAAGGCGAACGGGTGAGGACTGGAAGGGCACGGGCCACCATTACTAACGGGGTACCTGTCACCGTTCCCTTGGCCCGACACAAGTGATCGCCGGACTACCATCTTCCAAGACGGTATGGAGAAGGCTCGGATACTGGAATTTAAAGCGGAGATCAAAGAACTCGGTCCAGTTACGATTAAGGCGGATCAAAACGAAGTTCACGCATCATTTGACCGTCAAGACTGGGGCGCGGTGAGGTGCCCTGCTGCCCTGATAAGTTTTTCATCGGCGGACCTCATCCGGCGTTTCCGACTCGATTCACGAAGGAGCAGGTGACGAAGGATGTGCGCCCCGTACTGGCCGAGGACCATAGCTGCGGCCGGATTCATCAAAATAGCTATGCATCTTGGGGCTAACTGGTGGACGAATGTTAAGGATTTGATTCAAGGCTGGAAACGCTGGCTACGGGAAAGCGATCAAACTGATTGTAGCGTCAAATGAAAGCGAAAGGGTGTTCCGGCTGGCGAAGAAGGTGCTTGCCGTAGAGCGAGGTTGCCCACACTTTCGGGCCGTGCAGGCTCAATGCGCATTTGCTATCGAGGCTTACACTGGAGTTCTTCAGTTGGTGGATGCCCAGAATGGCGTTGCGGCAGTCTCGTTGGGGCGTACTTTGCTCGAAGCTGTTGTGAGTGCGGTCATCCTAGCGAAACACCAAGAGAAGCTTGACGATTTCAAGAATCACGGGAAGCTGACAACATTCCAAATGGCACAATCCATTCCGTCTGGCTCGCGTTTCGATTCTCCGGGGTTGAAGAAATTCAGAGACGACACCAGATCCGAATGCGATGCCCTTAAAGACCACTTCAAACCTACGAGAAACTGGCACCTTCTCAACAATTCGGATGCGTTCGCCGAGGCGGAACTGCCAGAGGACTTCCGGGGCAGATACTACATCCGCGTGTCAGCCATTGCGCACGGGCACCCATTTCCGGTTGTCCAACAATTCGACAAGGAAGGCAAAGATTGGAAAATCCAGGCGGAGCCCGAGGAATGGAAGAAATGGGCCAAGAAAGAACGCGTGATGAGTATGCTTCTGATGCTTCACATGATCGGACGACTATCAAGGGTTTTCGCACTGGGTTTGGAATCAGAAATCGCGCGGGTGAGTCAACAAATCTGGGGGACCGCGCAGCAGCAGATGCAGACTTTGCGTCCATCCGGCTAGATAATACGGAATTAATTCTTCGACCACCGGATGCGTAGCTATGATGAACCTATGCCAACAGTCACAATCAAAGTGGCAAAAGCTCAGCTCTCGCAGTTGATCGCCAAGGTCTGCCGGGGCGAGGAGATCATCATAGCGCGAGGGAAGAAACCAGTCGTGAAGCTGGTAGCCTTGCCGGTCGTGCAAAAGGGCCCGCGGACTCCAGGAGCTTGGAAGGGAAAAATCTCTTGGACCGCTGATGCCTTCGATCCATTGACTGACCAAGAATTGAAAGACTTGGGATGGGAGTAAGGCCGTTCCGTTCACTGGTCCAGAATCCCCATCCACTGCTAATCCCCGCCGTTTCTTTGGCTTACGTTGACCAGCCGGGTTCTTTCCAGTAGCTTATTAATATCGCCTCAATAAGGTTCGTGTAGGCTAACCGTAGTGATTTCGAGCCGATTTTTGCATCTTACATAGTTCAGGGATTATCAGAAGGTTATAGGAATCAGGAGCCTGAGATTGCCAAACAGCCAGGGAAAGACCGTGCTTTTGCTGAAGCCGCGAGGGTTCTGTGCCGGGGTGGTGCGGGCAATTGATGTAGTCCGCATCGCGCTCGAGGCCTTTGGTCCGCCGATCTACGTCCGCAAAGAGATTGTCCACAACAGCTTTGTCGTGGATGAACTGCGCGGCAAGGGCGCCATCTTCGTCGACAGCGAAGATGAAGTTCCGAATGGCGAGCGCGTCATCTACAGCGCTCACGGCGTTTCGCCGGAGGTGCGCGAACACAGCGCCCGGCGCGGCTTGCGCGTCATCGATGCCACCTGCCCGCTAGTCACCAAGGTGCACGTAGAAGCCGTCAAGTTTGCCAAGGAAGGCTATTCGCTTATCCTCATCGGCCACCACGATCACGACGAAGTGATTGGGACGCTGGGCGAAGCTCCGCTAGTCACGCAGGTCGTGGGGAATCCCGAGCAGGTGAAGTCCCTCTCTGTGCCTGATCCGAATCGCGTGGCGTATCTTACGCAGACCACGCTGAGCCTTGATGAGACCAAAGACATCATCGCCGCACTGAAGAAGAAGTTTCCCAACATCAAAGGCCCGGCAGCGCAGGATATCTGCTATGCCACCGAGAATCGTCAGGTGGCCGTCAAGCAGGTCGCATCGGAAGCTGATCTGCTACTGGTAGTGGGGTCGGAAAACAGTTCAAACTCGAATCGTCTGGTGGAGGTGGCGCGCAACCTGGGCACCAACTCCCACCTCATCGACAGCTACAAAGATATCGAGGCCGAGTGGCTGACAAACGTGAAGACGGTCGCCCTGACAGCTGGCGCTTCTGCGCCAGAATGTTTAGTGGAAGAAACGATGAGGTTTCTAGCCAGCAAAGGTTTCGACAACGTTCAGGAACTCGAAGTGATGCCGGAAAACGTTCGCTTCGGTCTGCCGCCGGAGATTGTCGAGGCCATCGCCGCCGCTCCGGTCAGCGCTACCGCCGATTAATGGAGCCATGTTCGACAGAGCATGTTCGACGGACATGATTAATGGAGCGACGACTAACGGAGCCAAATATTGATGGATACAAACTCCCCTGATGCGAATTTAGCCTCCGCACCCCAACTTCGCTTTGGCAAGATCGATGGTCTGGCCGGCCGCGTGGCTGCCGCGATGAACGCAGCCCGCAAATTTCTTTTCTCCGAGATGCATGAGGATGGCTACTGGTGCGGAGAACTCGAAGCCGACACCACGCTCGAATCCGACTATCTTGTTCTGCACACCCTGCTCGGCACCGTCGATCCTGAGCGCTTCCAGAAGGCGGCCAACTGGATCATTCAGCATCAGCATGAAGACGGCGGGTGGAATACCTATCCAGGCGGCCCTTCGAACATCAGCGTTTCAGTGAAAGCGTATTTCGGGCTGAAGCTAGCGGGATACACGGCGGATCATCCCGTGATGCAGCGCGCCCGCAAGAGAATTCTCGAGCTCGGCGGCGTCACCGAGGTCAATACATTTACCAAGATCTATCTCTGCTTCTTCGGCCAGTACGATTACGATGCAGTGCCTGCGATTCCGCCGGAGATCGTGCTGTTTCCCAACTGGTTCTGGTTCAACATCTACGAGATTTCATCGTGGTCCCGCGCCATCCTGGTGCCGCTTTCCATCTGCTACGCCAAAAAGCCGTTCAAAAAGATTCCGCGCGAAATGGGTGTTGAAGAATTGTTTGTAGGGGGGATGACCAAGTCGCGCATGCACCTGCGCTGGTCGAAGAAGCTGGTCTCGTGGCGGAATTTCTTTCTCTGCATCGACCGCATGACGCACTGGTTTGAGCGCGTTCACATTCGTCCCCTGCGCTCGATCGCACTGAAGAGCGCGGAGAAGTGGGTGCTTGATCGAGTCGAGATGAGCGATGGTCTCTGCGGCATTTACCCTTCGATCATGAACACGGTCATCGCCCTGCGTTGTCAGGGATATTCTCTCGATGATCCGCAGGTGATTCGCGCACTGGATGAGTTCGAGAAGCTCGGCATCGAAGAGCGCGTGAACGGAGAAGAGACCTTCCGCATGCAGCCCTGCATGTCGCCGGTGTGGGATACGGCGTATGCGATGTTCGCCCTCGCCGAGGCGGGAATTCCGGCGAGTGATCCGCGCATGGTGAAGTGCGCCGACTGGATTTTGCAGAAGCAAGTGCGTAATCCTGGCGACTGGCAGTTCAAAAACAAAAAGGGCAAGCCCGGCGGATGGTACTTCGAGTTTAACAATGAGTTTTATCCCGATGTAGATGACACCGCGATGGTTTGCCTCGCGCTGAGCCGCGTTGAGCACCCCAATGGGCGCTACCAGCGCGAGTCGGTGCAGCGCGCCATCGACTGGGTTTTGTCGATGCAATGCAAGAATGGCGGCTGGGCATCCTTCGACAAAGATAACGACCGCATGGTCTTCGAGCAAGTGCCCTTCGCCGATCACAACGCCATGCTCGATCCCGCGACCGTGGATATCACCGGGCGCACGCTCGAGATGCTGGCTGCCTACGGTTACGACAAGAAGCATCCGGCGGTGCAGCGCGCGATTGAGTTCGTCCGCAAAGAACAAGAACCGGATGGAAGCTGGTTCGGCCGTTGGGGCGTGAATTACATCTACGGTACGGCGCTGGTGCTGCGCGGGCTCGAAGCGATTGGCATGGATAACCACGAGCCCTGCATGCAGCAGGCAGCCGAGTGGTTGCGCATGGTGCAAAATCCGGATGGCGGCTGGGGTGAGAGCTGCGGCTCGTACGATGATGTGAGCACTCATGGAGTGGGCCCAAGCACGCCATCACAAACGGCGTGGGCAATTCTGGGCATACTTGCAGTCGGCGATACGCGCAGTGATTCGGTGGCTCGCGGAATTGCGTACCTATTGCGCACGCAGAAAGAAGACGGCTCGTGGGATGAGCCTTACTGCACGGGCACCGGCTTTCCGCGAGTTTTCTATTTGCAGTATCACCTCTACCGCGAATACTTTCCGCTGCTCGCGCTGACGACGTACGCGAAGGTGATGGAGAAAAACGGAAACTAAGTTGCCAGTTGCCAGTCCCCAGTTGCCAGCCAGCGCGCGTTCAGTTCTTATGAACAAGGAAGTCGTGCTTCTGACAGGCCTCCCGGGATGTGGCAAAACGACCTATCTGTGTCAGATGTGTCGAGACGGCTGGCTAGTCTTCGACGATTTCAAAGCCCTGGCTTTTGAGGACTGTTCGAAGTTCCGCAGCTCGCGGAAATTTAGCGCACTTATCGCTGCACTTCAAGACGGCCTCAGGTGCGCCGTGGCAGACATCGACTTCTGCGATACGAATGCTCGTAACGAGGCGGAGAGTATCCTGCACGCGGAAATTGCTGGTTTGGCCGTCAGGTGGGAGTTTTTTGCGAACGACCGCTCAGCGTGCGAGGCAAACATAAGAACCCGAAGCCGCTCGTGTCTTCAGCGCGAACTGGACTGTCTGGCGAAGTACTCACACTCGTACAATATTCCCGAGGGTGCGGTAGTTCTACCCGTTTGGCAGAAAATATGAGAACTGACAGCTGGCAACTGGCAACTGGCAACTGCCTTTGAGAGCCTTCGTCACAGGCGCCACCGGATTTCTGGGCTCGCATGTCGCGCGAGTTCTCGCCGAGCAGGGAGCCGATCTGCGGCTATTGGTGCGTCCCTCCAGCAATCTGAAGAATCTTGAAGGCTTGAAGGCGGAAACGGCAATCGGCGATCTGCGCGATCCAGCATCGCTGGAAAAGGCGATGGCTTGCTGCGAGGTTGTATTTCACGTCGCCGCCGACTACCGGCTCTGGGTGCGCGATCCCAACGAGATGTACCGTTCCAACGTCGAAGGCACGCGCGCCATCATCGAAGCCGCGCGCAAGAATGCAGTGCGATGCGTAGTCTACACATCGAGCGTCGCGACCATGGGATTTACTGGCAACGGGCACCCAGCCGACGAAGATTCTCCAGTCGCTCTCGCCGATATGATCGGCCACTACAAGCGGTCGAAATTTATGGCGGAACAAGTTGCGCTCGAAGCCGGCCGCGGCGCGATGCGGGTGGTAACGGTGAATCCCACAACGCCAGTCGGCGAGCAGGATGTAAAACCGACTCCAACGGGACGCATCGTCGTCGACTTCCTGAAAGGAAAATTCCCGGCGTACGTGGATACAGGCTTGAACCTGGTTGACGTTCGCGAATGTGCGCGCGGACACGTGGCGGCGCTGGAAAAAGGCAAGAGCGGCGAGCGCTACATTCTGGGCGGAGAGAACCTGACGCTAAAGCAGATTCTCGACAAGCTGGGCGCGATCGCTGGCCTGCCTTCGCCGAAAGTGAAGCTGCCATACTTTGTCGCCTACTTAGCCGGAGCAGTCGATGAGACGGTATCCGGTCGCATGCTCGGCCGCGAGCCGCGTGCGACCATCGAGACGGTACGCATGGGAAAGAAAAAGATGTGGGCTAGTTCGAGCAAGGCCGAGAGGGAACTGGGCTGGAAGACCCTACCCGCCGATGCAGCCTTGCGCCGTGCGGTAGAGTGGTTCCGGGCCAACGGCTATGCCTAAAGTCGCCATCGCCATTATTGCCGCCCTCGAACGCGAAGTCAGCGGCCTGACTAAGAACTGGGTTCGCGTCGAACGCGAGCACCAAGGCCGTAACTTTCTTTTCCTTCGTCGCGAAGAGCATGAGCGCGAGCAGATGATTGTGGTGTGCGGCGGCATTGGCCCGGAAGCAGCACGCCGCGCCGCCGAGGCGGTGATCGCATTGTATCGCCCGAGCCAAGTTCAGTCCGTCGGATTCGCAGGCGCGCTCGATGCGAGCTTGCACGTCGGCGATGTTTTCGTCCCGGCGGTGGTGATTGATGCCGGCGATGGCAGTCGCACCCAGATCGAAGGGACGCACAATCGCGGAGGAAGTAATCAAGGAACTCTGGTGACCTTCATGGATATAGCCGGAGTCGATCAGAAAGCCAACCTGGCGCAGGCCTACGGAGCGCAAGCGGTCGACATGGAAGCCTCAGCGGTTGCCGCAGCAGCGCGAGCCCACGGCATTCCCTTCGCCGCGATCAAAGCGATCTCCGACGAATCAAATTTCGAAATGCCGCAAACCGCGCGCTTCATTGATTCACAAGGCCGGTTCAGGACAGCCAGCTTTGCATACTACGCCGCCCTGCGTCCATGGCTGTGGCCGCGAGTTGCACAACTCGCCGGAAACAGCCGCAAAGCCGCGAACGCGCTAGGCCAGCATTTGCAGCGCCTCCACCAAGAACTTGGCCAAGCACCAGGAGAGGCAACAAAAAATATTGCCGCGACTTCAGCATCATCCAGTCCGGAAATAACAGCGAGCGGATCGCGTCTTGGAGGTCGCGAATAAGAATGCGTATAAATTTACAGCTTAAGACGCTGCTGCTTTCGATTGCTCTATGCATGGCGTCGCGCCTCTCCGCGCAATCGCCCAGCTCCACAGTCTATGCGGAAAGCTTTCGACAGGGCACAGGCCACGTAGTAGAAGAAACTTTCGAAGCGAGACTCAACCTGCAAGACGCAACCTACCGCGAGCGCATCAAAGATTCCCGTGGCGCAGATCGCTACACCTTCTCGATCGTTCCGCACATCCCGCCCGGGGACAATAAAGTCACAGCCTGGTATGTGAAGCTCGGCGACCTGCGCCATACGATTTACGACAACGTGCTCCTGTCGTCGCCCGCGCCTTCCGATGATCCCGCGGGGACAACGAAAGGTTCACTATGGCAGCTTGACCCCAGCCGTTTCGCCTTTGTTCCCGTGGGCGCCGTACGAGTGATTAAAGTAGAAAGTTTTTACGTGGTGCTGCAAGTGAAGGCGTATCACTTCACGCCGCCGGACTCGCCTTATCTGGACTCGATGACCGTCTCGGTGGATTTCCGCAACACGGATCCGAGGCAATCCGATCCCAGGCAGGCGGACCCTCCCGCAAAATAGCGCGTGAAGCCAAGACAAAGTAAACTTCATCTAACTACTGATGGGGATTGCCGGACAACTCGAAATCGAGCAGCGCAGCCAGTCGATTCCCGCAACCATGCTCGCAGCCGTTTACCGCGGCGTCAACGACGTCCGTATGGAAACTGTTCCCGTCCCTGAGATTGCCGCCAGAGAATTGCTGGTCCGAGTGCATACCTGCGGCGTTTGCGGCACCGACCTGAAAAAGATCGCCACCGGCTCCCATTCCGCGCCCCGCATTTTCGGCCATGAAACCTCGGGCGTAGTAGCGGCCCTCGGCGCGGGAGTAACCAAATTCGCCCGTGGAGATCGCGTCGTAGTCTTCCATCACATCCCCTGCCGCACTTGTTATTACTGCCGCCACAAAACTTTTGCGCAATGTACGAGTTATAAAAAGGTAGGATGCACCGCCGGCTTCGAACCTTCTGGTGGAGGCTTCGCCGAGTATGTTCGCGTGATGGATTGGATCGTCGAGCAAGGCACGGTGAAGATCCCGCATGGCGTTTCCTTCGAACAAGCATGTTTTGTAGAGCCGGTGAACACCTGCATGAAGGGAATCGAAGCCCTGGGCCTGCAACCTGGCGAAACCGTCCTGGCCATCGGGCAGGGTCCAATCGGCATCATATTAAGTGTCCTGGCACGTCGGGTGGGGGTCACGGTTATTACTTCCGATTTGTATCCCGAGAGGCTTAGAATAAGTGAAAGCCTTGGTTTCGAGAATCTGATCGACGCATCGCAGCAGGACGCGGTTCGCTCTGTGCGGGAGCAGACTGAAGGACGGGGTGCCGACGCTGTAATCTTAGCGGTAGGCAGCAACGGCCTGATTCGTCCCGCGATGGATGCGGTTCGCCCGGGCGGGCGTGTGCTGTTATTTGCGCAGACGCAGCGGGGCGAAGTGGTCGTGGATCCGGCTGCGATTTGCGTCGACGAAAAGACGCTGGTCGGCTCTTATAGCGCGTCTGTAGATTTGCAGGAAGAATCGGTGCAATTTGTGATGAATAAAGAAATGGATCTGGAACAGCTGATCAGCCACCGGTTCCCGCTGCAAGAAAGTGCGAAAGCATTGGAACTGGCAGCTCATCCGCAGCCCGCATCCATGAAGATCGTAATTCAGCCCGGGATGGCCTGGGCATGAACGCAGACCGCACTGTAAACACGGTTCCAAAGCAAGGAAGCAACACGTGAATGGAAAAATGACAGCAGCCGTCCTGTACGGCAAAGAAGACATAAAAATTGAGCGAGTGCCCATCCCTCGCGTCGAAAAAGGCGAAGTTCTGGTCAAAGTACAGGTGGCGCTCACCTGCGGCACCGATCTTAAGGTTTACCAGCGCGGCTATCACGCCCGCATGATCGTTCCTCCCGCGCTCTTCGGCCACGAACTTGCTGGAGTGATCGAGGAAGTCGGCGAAGGCGTCGTCAGCTTCAAGAAAGGCCAGCGCGTGGTAGCGCTTAATTCCGCGCCGTGCCAGATGTGTTTCTACTGCTCCAAGCATCAGGAAAATCTCTGCGAAGATCTGCTCTTCAACAACGGAGCCTATGCCGAATACATCCGCGTCCCGCGCCGCATCGTGGAAGCGAATATGCTCGTCATCCCGTCCGGCGTAAGTTTTGAAGACGCTGCCATGACCGAGCCTCTGGCCTGCGTGTTGCGCGGCCTGCACGAAACCGGAGTCGAAATCGGCGACACCGTGACCATCATCGGCGGCGGCCCCATCGGCCTGATGTTCGTTCAGGTAGCCCGCGCCATCGGCTGCAACGTCATCTCAGTGGTAAAGCGCGATGAACAGGTAGTAGCCGCAAAGCACATGGGCGCTCACGAAATCGTGCAGACCACCAAAGTTCAAAATGTAGTCGAGGCCGTGCGCGCGCTCACTCCGCAAAAGCGCGGCTGCGATGTCGTGATCGAAGCCGTAGGCCGTCCCGAAGCATGGGAGTGGACGGTCGAGATGGTCCGCAAAGGCGGTACCGTAAATTTCTTCGGCGGATGCTCCAGCGGATCGAAAGTGCAGCTCGACACCAATCGGCTGCACTATGGCGAGATCACGCTCAAGGCTACGTTCCATCACACGCCGGAAACAGTGCGCCGCGCCTTTGGCCTGATCGCGGCTAAGAAAATCCGTCCCACAGACTACATCACTGGCGAAGCGCCTCTTTCAAGTTTGCAAAAAGTGCTGCGCCACATGCTGAACCGCGGCGGCGACATCAAGACCGCAATCATTCCCGGCCACTGATGTTTTTGGGTGGCGCAGCGCTTCAGCGCTGCCATTAAGAGGATTAATTCTCAGCCGGCTTTAGCCGCTGAGGTATGTCTCGGCTCCGAGCAATTCCTGAACGTAACGATTTCTTGATGCATGACCCTAACCACCGCCACTACTGATTCCAGCGCCGCGCTCACCCCCGCCACAAACGGCTGGAGCCGCCTGCCCGCCGCCTACGCGATCCCCAACACCGCCCCCTCGCTCGAACAATCCCAAGAATACTGCCGTCAGCTCGCCCGCACCCACTACGAAAACTTTTCCGTAGCCACCTGGTTCCTACCCAAAAAACTCCGCCAGGATTTCCTCAACGTCTATGCCTACTGCCGCATCTCCGACGATCTCGGCGACGAAGTCGGAGACGCAGACGCATCTCTAACCCTGCTCGACGAATGGCAACAGCAGCTTGACGCCTGCTACGAAGGCAATCCGCGTCATCCAGTTTTTGTAGCTCTAAGAGAAACGGTAAGGAAGTTCAAAATCCCCAAGCACGAATTCTCCGATCTGCTGATCGCTTTCCGCCAGGACCAAACCGTAGCCCGCTTCGAAACCTTCAACGATGTGTTGGCCTATTGCCGCTATTCGGCGAATCCCGTAGGCCATCTCGTGCTCTATCTTTGTGGATATAGCGATGCCGAACGCCAGCAGCTTTCCGACTACACCTGCACTGCATTGCAATTGGCAAATTTCTGGCAGGACGTAACCATCGACTACGCCAAAGGCCGCATCTACCTTCCGCTCGAAGACCTGCGCCATTACTCGGTAACCGAGGAAGACATCCAGCAGAACCGCAACGCACCGGCATTCTGCGAGATGATGAAGTTTGAAGTCGAACGCGCTCGCGAATGGTTCGACCACGGCCTTCCGCTGATCGGCAAAGTAGACAAGGAATTAGCGGTAGACCTGGAACTCTTCAGCCGCGGCGGTCAGGAAATATTAAACGCCATCGAACGCCAGAATTATGCGGTACTAGGTCGTCGCCCAGTCATCTCGAAGTCTCGAAAACTGGCGCTGGTAGCCCGAGCCGCGCTGGGCAAGCTGCGAGGAGCCGCATCCGGAAGCCCGAGGCGGGAAAGGGGACGCCGGCAATGAGTGCCAAAGCCCAGCCAGTTCCCATCCCGTGGAGCCCGGCTCCCGCGCAGCTCACCATGGCGTATTCCGTGTGCCGAGGCATCACCCGCACCAACGCAAAGAATTTTTATTATGGATTCCTCGTTCTGCCTAAGCACAAACGCCAGGCCCTCTCCGCCGTCTACGCTTTTATGCGGCGCTGCGATGACATTGCCGACGATCCAAGCCTGAGCCTCGAAGAGCGCCGCTTCAAGCTGACTACTTGGCTCGACGCGCTCCACCGCGTGCAGCAGGGCGATCCCAGCGACGATCCAATTCTGCTCGCGCTCAACGACGCGCAACGCCGCTACAACATCCCCGCTGGCTTGCTCGACGAACTGGCGATGGGCACAGCCATGGACCTGGAACAGGGGACTCTGAGTGAATTATCGCCTGTGTCCGCAACCTCCAGCCTCACCGTGCAGTACCGCAACTTCGACGATCTAAAACAATATTGCTACAAAGTAGCCTCGGTAGTGGGCCTGGTCTGCATCCACATCTTCGGATATCGCGACCCCGCCGCCGAGCCGCTGGCCGAGCAGTGCGGCCTGGCCTTCCAGCTAACGAACATCATTCGCGACGTGAAGGAAGACGCCGCCATGGGCCGCGTTTATTTGCCGGAAGAAGATCTGGCAAAGTTCGGCTTGTCAGCCGGGGATCTGCTCGCAACGCCAGATCCAGCCCGGTTCCGTCCGCTACTAGAGCTGGAAGCCGACCGAGCCCGCGAGTTCTATCAGGCTGGCGACAAACTGATCCCATTTATTTCGGAAGACAGCCAGCCAGCGCTGTGGGTGCTGGTAAACATCTATCGCAAGCTGCTGGAAAAAATCGCCGCCCGCCAGTACGACGTCTTCACCGGCAAGGTAACGCTGACAATAAGCGAAAAACTCCGCGTCCTGGGCAAGGGCTTCCTGCAGCGCATCACCTAACCAGCCCGAAGGGCGCCATGCGAAAGCCCGGCACGGCAGTGCCGGGTAGAAGTGGGAGAACGAAGCGAGTCCCGTAGGGACGGCACTCACCTATCAGCTCCGTGTTAGTGGTTGAGCGGTATTCTGTAGCCATGCAATGAGCCTGCCGAGGAACTCAATGAACGCAACATTCGGTGGCCGGAACCTGCGCGAGTGGATCAGCCTCATAGCGGCAATCGCTGTTGGGCCGGTATTTCTCTTAGTCGGATACCGAGCGCGCCTTGTATTCGCGCCGGCTGCCGCCGCCTATATCCTTGTTTGCGTTCTCATCGTGCCGTTGCTGACAGTTGCCGCTGGCCGTTTTAGATTTCCCGCCTGGCAGCTTGCAATCATTTCCGTGGACTTGTCGGTAATCGGAGATAACCTTCGACTTAACGCCATTCATCGAAGCGAAATTCCTTCGACGGCCTTCGTGCTGTGGGCTGGAGGCACTCTTCTTTCTTCGCCACTGCCCGTTTATTTTCTGCTAAAGCCCTTGGCGCCACGTCGGCGCTGGATAGTGGGTATCATGATTACTCTGACCGTCCTTCTGCTCTGGCTTACGATCAAGAGGATTACCGGGTAGGCGGAGACTGAGTGTCAGTGTTAGAAGCTAACCCTTCCCCATGCCAACGCCAAACCGACCCACCGTAGCCATAGCCGGAGGCGGCCTCGCCGGCCTGGCCGCAGCCTGCGCCCTCTCCGACACCGGCTTCGACGTCACCCTATTCGAACGCCGCCCCTACTTAGGCGGACGCGCGTCCTCCTACGAACATCCCGGCACCGGCGAAGTAGTCGACAATTGCCAGCACGTGCTCTTCCGCGTATGCACCAACCTCGTCGAGTTCTACAAACGAATCGGAGTAGAGGACAAAATCCGCTGGTATGACGAAATGACGTTCATCGAGCCCGGAGGCCGCACCAGCGTGATGCGAGCCTCGCCGCTCCCAGCGCCGCTTCACACCGCGCCAAGTTTCCTGCGGTTTCCGTTTCTAAACGCAAAAGACAAGCTGGTAATTTCGCAAGCGATCGCGGCGCTAGCCCTAACGAAGCAACCAGACACCGGCCGTTCGTTCCAGGACTGGTGCCGCCAACACCACCAAACCGAAAACGCCATCGAACGTTTCTGGAAGCCGATCCTGGTAAGCGCTCTAAGTGAAGACCTCGACCTGATCTCGATTTCCTACGCAGCCCAGGTAGTGCGCGAATCCATGAAGTCGCCCGAAGCCCGCCACATGGGTGTTCCAAGCATTCCACTGACCGACCTCTACAACCGCGCCGGAGACTACATCCGCGCCCGCAACGGCAAGATAAAGTTCCGTACCTCGCTCGAAAAGTTTTCCCCCGAGCCATCGCAAGTGAGAGTTCGAGTCGGAGACGCAGAAGAACTCTTCGACTATCTAGTCCTGGCACTCCCGTTCGAAAACCTGGAACGCGTCCTCCCGCAAACTCCAGAATCATCCGCACTGCGCGAAAAGCTAACCCACTTCGAATCCGCTCCAATAACCGGAATCCACCTCTGGTTCGACCGCCAAATCACCGACCTGGACCACGCTGTCCTACTAGACCGAACAATTCAATGGATGTTCCACAAGTCGCGCCTCTTGGAAAGAGATCGGCGGAACGAACACAACCGGGAAGGGAACGACTTCAATTCTGAGCCTGCGCTGAGCAAGCGAAGCGCGACGAGGAGTGCCGTAAACGATTCGTATCAGGGCACGGCTTCAGCCGTGCCGCAAGGCGGCAAAATCGCCGGGGCTTTAGCCCCTGAGGGCAGCTACATCGAGCTAGTAGTAAGCGCCTCAAAGAATCTAATCGACAAATCCCGTGCCGAAATCGTCGACCTGGCTCTAAAAGAAGTCCGCGAATTTTTCCCCGAAGCAAGAACAGCAAACTTAATAAAGTCAACCGTAATCAAAGAAGTTCGCGCGACCTATTCTCCGCGCCCCGGCATCGATCCTTACCGGCCCTCGCAAATTACAGCGTGGCCCCGAGTCTTCCTCGCCGGCGATTGGACTGCCACCGACTGGCCCGCCACCATGGAAGGCGCGGTCCGCAGCGGCTATCTAGCCGCCGAAGCCCTAACCCGCGCCGCAGGGAAGAAAGGCTCCCACTTCCTCGCGCCCGATCTCCCAGCAGCAGGCCTGATGCGACTCTTCAGCTAGACCCTCGCAGAATTGTGTCTTCGACGCACCCGACCACATGGTAAGATTGCGCTCTCCCCCAAACCCAGCCGGAGGCGTACCCCATGTACAAAACCCTGTGTGTGGCAGTTCTGTTGTTGGCAACTATCGTGTTTACTTCAGGCAGCAAGCCCGCCGACGCCTCAGCGACCGGTTTGCCCTCGCCCGTGGTTGTGGCGAAAGGCAAATTGTTTAATCAGACAACGTCTATTACGACAACGACGCTTTTCACGCCTGCCAGTACGGGACTCTATCGCTTGACGGTCTATGCCACCGTTAGCAGCGCTGATCAATCGAGTTTTCAGGGATGGAACTACGTCCTAAACTGGGCGGACGACGCAGGGGCGGAGTCGTCGAACAACATACTTGCAGTTAACGCGAATGCGACGCCGCCGAATGCGTGGGGGTCATCCACGTTCCTTTCGCCGGGGTGCGTTAGCACATTTGAAGCAATTGCAAATTCTCCCGTCACGTACTCGTTCGAGCAAACCGGCCCAAGCAGCACCGCAATCTCCTTGTATTGGGTGGTCGAGCGACTTGAGTAACTCCCTTGCTCATTCCGCCCCCCGGCTCTTCGACTGCTTCGGCGCGTGCGTGCGGGTTCGTTTTTTGCGTCTCGCCGCTGACTTCCACATTTGCTTCAAAGACCCTGCAGTCTAGAATGGCCACCAGCGCGGCATCTGAGAGGAACAATGAATCGAATCAAGCTCCTGCTATTGACGAGCACAATCTTCCTAACCGCACTCCCCGCGTTCTCTCAATGCACGCTCCCCGCATCTCCATCGCCAGCCACCGAAGACACCACCTTCGACACTTTCTTCCAGCAAAACGGTCCAGGATGGACCGGCGGCGACGGCACCTACTCTCTTCTTCTCCCCGACGGCACCGATCTCTGGATGTGGTCCGACTCCTACATCGGCACCGTCAACCCCACAACCCGCTTGCGTTCCAACGATCTCTTCAGCGCGCACAATTCGCTGACCATCCAAGATCAAACCGCCAACACGTTAACCACAGTTGGCTATCCTCCGAAAACCAGTTCGTACTTCGTGCCCACAACCAAAAGCGACTGGTTCTGGCAAGGAGCCAGCCTTCTGGTCGAGCCCACTCCCGGAACCTACCAGATCGAAATCATGCTGCTGCAGTTCACTCCCACCCTCAAGTTCGTAGGCGAATCAGTAGCGATAGTCGACTGGCCGAGCTACACGATTCAGTCAATCACGCCCGTAGCTCTTACGAGCACTACGATTCAGTGGGGCAGCGACATCATGCTAGCCGACGACGGCTATTACTACATCTACGGAATCAAGAATCCCTCCAGCGACTACAAACAACCCTACGTCGCCCGCACCACCTCCGTCAGCTACCTCACAACGCCTTCGCAGTGGACCTACTGGAACGCCACCACCAGCGCGTGGGTAACCTCGCAATCCAGCGCCACGCCGCTAAGCGGAGTCGCCGCTATCACTCCCGAATACTCCGTGAACCAGATGACGGCGACCACCGGCACGTTCTATTTGATGACCGGAATGAATCCCGTCAAGCCCGCCTATCCTGACTGGAACCAGGTCACCACCTATTACTCCTGCAACCCGCAAGGCCCGTGGACAAATAAAACGGTTGTCTACACCACGCCCGAAGCCGGTGCTCCCGGCTGCAAAGAAGGCAATCTCGTAACCTACAATCCCAAAGCCCATCCCGAATTCACCGACGACACCGGAATTCTCCTCAGCTACAACGTGAACGCCCTCGAGTCCGGCGATCTGGTCTGCGCAAACGATTACATCCCTCGCTTCGTCCGCATCACAATCCCCGGCGTGACCGACAAAGCCCGACATGTTCGCTGAATCGCTCTGCGCCAATGCGGGTTAACGAGAGACATGGCGATCTTTCAACATTCGGGCCCGAGTTTAGAGTAGTTACATTAAATAACGAGGTACGGGCGTGGACACGACGGCGCTGATGGTTGGTCAAGAGGTTTGGGTAGCGAGCGGACCTTACGGTTACAAGGGCAAGGTGAGTGAGGTTGGACCGGGGGGCGTGAGAGTGGAAACTCAAGCTGGACCTTTTTGGTTCGATACCGACGGCAATAGTGAAAGGGAGCCGACTCGTGAGGGTGGCCCTTGGTGCATAGACATAGGATTAGACTGAAAGAGCACCCCCGCTCTCTCTATGAAGAACTTCAGGGCGGGCGACACAGTCTCCTGAGAGGCAAGCTCTTCGAAATGGGAACCCACGGTAGTCCATAAGGCGACATTATGCGGCCACACAACTGTTGCTAACAGGCGTAGCGCTCACTGAGTCGTCGATAAGTGATAGGGAGATTTCTCCCCAAGCACCGAGTTCGCTGAGCGAAATTAACTATTTTTCTTTGTGCGAATTGCCGCATAATAGAAACCCATGATGAAGCCCTCTCTCGCCGATCCCATATGAGAAGAATCGGCGCGTTCTTGCTGCCACTCAGTTCGCTTCTGCTCGCATTGATCGTCTTCCAATCTTGCAACGCGCTCAATCCTTTGTGTGGTAGCGCTCGACCGGCCCCGATCATCGGATCTCTTTCGGCGACCACGATTACTCTCGCTCAAGTTCAGACGGGATTTGTTCTGAACGTGTACGGCTCTCAGTTTGTTTCATCTTCCGTCGTGGTCATCAACGGGACGACCCTAACCACCGTGGTCACAAACAGTACCGAGTTGCAGGTCACGATCACTACCGCCCTGATCTCCGCTCCTGGAACTGCGAGTGTAACGGTAAACACTCCAAGCGGAAACTCGGGAGATTTGGGCTGTACGAGCGGTGGAACCAGCGCCGCCCTAGTCTTGACCATCACCTAGCGGACAACGATTCCCAAAGCCAAGCTTCGATAGAAAACCGAATGCCGCAATCAATAGGTAGAAGCGGATCAGAACTGAGGAGACGCAAGGCCGGAAATCATCAGGAAGGAAGAATCAATTCAGAAGAAGTAGCAGTACTGTCACCACTCGCGTTCTTCTGCAACACAGAAACTCTCAAGGAAGAGTTCGAACCCCTACTTTTTCCCCACGTGAGCCTGAATCCTCGACACAAATTTCGGAGTGTGCTTAACCACTACGTGTCCAATCCCGGGCGCAAACGCGTGCCACAAATTCAAACCAGCGTCGTTGCCCACCATCGAACCAAAATCGCCGGCCGAATCCACGGCATGCCGTCTCCAGTAAGGAGTCGACCCCGCATCCGCCGCCACCGCAGTCAGCGTCCGCAACAAATATCCAGTATTGAGCTTGGCGCTGCCCGACTCGGTATGTGCCACAAGCGCGCGAAGAGACGCGTGCATCCCTCGGCCTATCAGGCTTCCATCGTCCGCCGAACTCGAAGGCTGCCTCACCATCGCCGGATACAGAATCTTGTGCAGCCGTGCGTCGAAATCCTGACCATGCTGTGTCGGCGCGCCGTCAGAAACCAGCCCAGCCTGTCGCATTTCCGCAGCATGAACATCCGCCTCCGCAACCTGCAAAGGCGCGCGTGCCTCATCCACAAACTCGTTCAACGTATGGGTATCAGTCGAAACCAGCGCCGAAGGCGCATCTGGAAGGGTTTGCAAATCCTGGCATACTGCACTGCACGAAGCCAGCAGCAAGAAACCAACGGCGGCCGATGCAATTCGTTTCACCATACCCAGCCCCACCTCGCCAGGCCCCACTGCGTGCCTGACGTCTATTAGAAGCTAGCACTCAACATGCCATTCATACTGAGCAAGAACACAAGCACATACAGTAAGTTGCGCGAACCCGCGTCCCGGTTGTGTTTAAATCGCCTAACACAGCCGTCAACCACGCTACTCTTAGAGGATTTTTATGTAGAACTTACGTACGTTTCCGGGATTTGAGCCTACAGAGAATGCCCTAATGAACCACCCAAACTAACGTGGAGAGCTTCACCCCAGCCCCCCTAGGCGCAACCCTCGAACAGCGAGAGTGCAAACTTTGGTCCCAAGCTGGGAAAAATCTTTCACTGAGGGTGGTTGGGTTTGGATTCGTAAATGAGACGATGGACAAAGGCCGAGTCTGGGCACTCGGGTGTACGAATGTCCGACAACGCGTCTTAATCGTCTGGTGGTGGCTCGAACCACCCTAGCCCAGGGGCAAGCCTTTCGCGTTCTTTGCAAGAGGTTCCCGCCCCAGACGGACGAAAACCCCGGAAGTCATCCGGGGCTCAATGTTGTACTGGCCACTGCCTGCGAAGCAACCCTAGAATAACGCCACCAACGGCATTGTCAAGATCACCCCGCCAGCAACGCCACTCCCGCAGCCACCAGCGAAGCAGCAATCCATCGTCGCCGATCCACTTTTTCATGCAAAAAGATCTTCGCTGCCACAGCGTTCGCGATGAAGGTAAGCGAAGCGGCCGCAGGAGCGACCAGGCTAACGTCTCCCCAGGAAAGCGCAAACAGCAAACTGAAAAAAGCCGCAGCCATGCTCGCCACGGCAAAGAAAAAATTGGGATTGCTGAGCGTCCGCACAATCACGTGCAGAAGCCCGGCGCGCCGGCGCAACTCGCCGACATCCCCAACCTGTTTCATTGCGTGCGAGAGAAGCACATCGCCAACGACCGAAGCGAAAACGATCACAAGAATCGCGCTCCAGGTGTAAAGAGTTCTCATATTTTGCCCGTTACTCCGACCTGGGGTGCCCCATTTCTCGCGTCTTTTGCGAGAAGTGGGGATTTTGCTGCCGCAATAACGTGACCTTCACCCGTGTCCGCCTCAGGGAGCGCGTTATGTTCCGTAAGCGCCGGACCGCCAGCGACAAATCCCACGCCGCTGGTAATCAGCACAATCCCAAGCCAGCGCAGCAGGCTAATCTGCTCGTGCAATACGAACCGCGCAACCAGAGCCAGCAGCACATATCCCAGAGCAGTAGCGGGCATCACATAGGTAAGATCGGCCCAGGAAAGCGCGGTCGTATATGTCGCAAAAAAACCCAGCAGAAAAAGAATGCCAAGCGCGACCCAGGGATTGGTCACAGCAGGGAACACACTCTGTAAATGATGAATCGAGATAGTGCCAACCTGCTTCATCCCATGCGACAGCATGGAATCTCCAGCCACGGCAAACACCGTAACCCCCGCCAGCACAAGATACTTGCGAAAATTCACGAAAAGTTTAGCCCGTCAGTTATAAGAATTATTCACCACAGAGACACAGAGGCACAGAGAAGGCAAAGAAAAGAACAAGACAATAAAGGTTTTCTCTGAGTCTCTGTGCCTCTGTGGTGATTTGATCTTCGTTCTTACGCCTTGGCCAGCTCCGCAGCAGCCTCGTCGCTATGCTTCTTAACCAGCTTGTTGCGCTGCGACCGCAGCTTCAGAAAAGTCTTCGCTTCCTTGTAAAGCCGCTTGCGATCCGCGCTGTTAAATGCGGCTTTCCTCAAGATGCGGAACGCAGCCTTGGGACGGAAGTAGTACTCATCGTAAAAACGGTGCACCGCGGAAAGAATGTCATCGGCCGGTAGTCCGGGATACTGAATGTGCGCCAACTGATGGCCGCCTTCATCCACCATCTTGTTGTCGCCTACCATGAATCCGTTCTTCACCGCGTAATCGTAAAGCTCGGTGCCGGGATAGGCATGGGCCACGGAGACCTGAATGGTCTCGACATCCAGCTCTTTGGCGAACTTGATCGTGTTATTGATGGTCTCGTGCGTCTCACCCGGCAGCCCCATGATGAAGTCGCCGTGAATGACCAGCCCGAGCTTGTGGCAGTTCTTGGTGAATTGGCGCGCGTGCTCAAGAGTCGCGCCCTTCTTGATGTTCTTCAGGATCTGCTGATCGCCGGACTCATAACCCACGATGAGCAGCCGGCAGCCGGCTTCCTTCATCGCCTTGAGCGTCTCGTAACTGGTTGTGACTCGCGACGTGCAGGACCACGTTAAACCGAGCGGCTTAAGCTTGGCGCACAACTCGATGGTGCGAGCCGCCTGGATGTTGAAGGTGTCGTCGTCAAAGAAAAATTCCTTTACTTCCGGCCAGTACTGTTTGACCTTCGCCATCTCCGCCGCCACGTCGTCAGTCGACCGCTTGCGCCAAGGATGTCCGCTCAAAGTCTGCGGCCACAAACAGAACGTGCACTGCGCCGGGCAACCACGCGTGGTGTAAAGAGAAACGTAAGGATTCAACAGGAAGGGAACGTTGTAACGCGTGACGTCAAGATCGCGCTTGTAGACGTCCGTGACGTGAGGCAAAGCATCCAGATCCTGAATCTGCGGCGCATCCGGATTGTGCACCACTTTGTCGTCTTTCAAAAATGAAATGCCGGCAATGTCAGACAAAGGCTTGCCCTTGGCAAAGTCAACCACCGCGTAGTCGAACTCCTTGCGCGCCACAAAATCAATCGAAGGACAATCGCGCAAAGATTTCTCCGGCAGCACGCTGACATGCGGCCCCACAAAAGCAATCTTGATGCGAGGATTCGCAGCCTTGATGGCCTTAGCCAGCCCAATGTCCCCCGGAAATCCGGGCGTAGACGTGAACAGCACAAGAAATTCGTAGTCCTTGGCAATCTCAATAGTCTGCTCAGCCGAAACGTGATGAGGCGGCGCATCCAAAAGCCGCGCCCCCTCCAGCATCCCCGCCGGATAAGCCAACCACACCGGGTACCAATAACTTTCTATCTCGCGGGTGGCGGGCCAACGGGAACCGGCGCCGCCGTCGAAGTTTTCGAAAGACGGGGGGTTTAAGAACAATGTTTTAAGAGGCATAGTTTGTATCAACTATTTTAGCATTCAGGAGCGGTTGATGCGCGAGAAAGCAGTGTTTATGCAGGTTCATTTATTTCGTCCCTAGCGCCCAACTTTCGAGGTTGCCGGTAGCGCGAAGCAACGTTACCTGGGAGCGTTCTAGTTCGAAAGTTACGTCCTGCAGGGTGATGAGGCGTTCGCTGGCTTGGGCTTGGGCGTTGTCCAGATCATGGAGGTTGGCGGTGGAGGAATCCATGCGGGTGCGAACTGCTTCTACGTTTTTCTGGGCTAGTTCATATTCGAGTTCGGCTACGTCGCGGGCGGCTTGCATCTGGGTTACGGAGCGCTGCAGGCGCAGCGTTTCTTCGGAGGCCTGGTCGCGCGCGGCTTCGGCCTGCTTGGTGGCTTTGCGCGCTTCCGACTCGGCTTCCTGGACTCGGGCGTGCTGGGCGTAGTTCAGGAAAGGAAAGTGGATCGCCAGACCGACGGTGCCGTTGTTGATCTGAAAGCTGTGTGGGGCATAGAAGCGCTGATAGTCGTTAATAGAATTGTCGAACACGGCATACTGGCCGGCAAAATCTACGCTAGGCCACAAACTTCGGTGTTCTCCCTTTACCTTCAAGTATTGTGCGCGCGCGTGTTCTACGGCTGCCTGTACTGCTGGATTTGCATCTGCGGCACTAACGGCGAATCCCTCAGTCGCGTCCTCTGATTTGACTACGGGCAGATCGGGTAGCGAATCGGGATCGATTTCGAAGGAGGCAGCGGACAGGCCCGTCAGCTTGGAGAGATGTTCGCGGAGAACGTCGGCTGCGCCCGCGGCTTCGGAGTGACGTAAACGGATTCGGGCGATCGAGAGGCGGGCTTTGGTGTTGTCGACTTCGCTGTCGATCCCTTCTTTCACGCGCTGGGTTACGGCTGCTTCCATCTGCTCGGCTGCGGATTGTGCTTCGCGGAGGCGGCTTAGACGAAGTTCCCATTTCGCCAATTCGGCGTAGCTCAAAACCGTGTCCTGGATGACTTGATTGCGCTGGTCTTTAATTTTCAGGTTGCTGACGGCGACGTCGGATTGGGCAGCACGAATGAAGTCCTTCAAGGCGGGATTAATTAGCGCTGATTGCGCGTTCACGTTGAACAGCGATGGAGCAGCGCCTTCGAGGCTTAGCGGGAAACCATCGGACCAGCCGATTCCAGCTCCCGCGGTGAGTTGTGGGATGTAGCTGTTGCGGAGTTCGCGGTAGCTGGCGGAGGCGTGCTGTTGGTCGGCGGTAGCGATGCTGATGCCGGTGGCGTGGTTCAGCGCGAGTTCGACTGCGCGATGGAGGGTGATGGGCTCCGCGAGAAGGGAAGTGGGCAGCAGAAGCAGCGCCAATAAGAATTTATGAATGCGCACGCCGGACTTTGTTTTCATTCTTTTCACCTTTGTGACATCTGGAAAGATTCTACGGAGAATCTGATGCGAGAGAAATGATAAGGATGGGTCGGAGAGGAGTTTCAAGGGTTGGGTAGCGGAGGGGCCGTTAACTCAGCGGCTGAAGCCGGGCTCTCGTTGAGGGCGAATTGCGGCACGGCTGAAGCCGTGCCCTTCCCGGTCAACATCAAAGTCAAAGTCAAAAGCAGCGGGCAAGAGTGCCCGCTCCACACTGGCAAAGGCAAACAGCAGGTTCCTCACCGGGCTTTCAGCCCGATTCGGAATGACATTGCTTTGGTGGATGGTCTTATCTCACGGTGGCTTTCACGGCGGCTGAAGTCGGCGTGCTGTTGCTTGCCTGACGGAACCTGATCATCTTCCGGTGTGAGCAAGGCGCGGTACAATCTTCAGCAAGCGTAAAGGAGGCCGCGTGAGGAAGGATATTGTTGCGAGCCTGGCTCGGACGGGCGACGTGGAAGCGATGGCCTCTGTTTTGCAGGAGACAGCGCACGAGGTAAACGTAGCGCTTCCGCGGGATGTGGCGTTCTACCTTGCGCAGAATGTTTGCTCGAATGAGCGTGAGCTGCGCGGTGCGCTCGTACGTCTCGCGGCTCATTTCTCGGTGACGGGAACCGAGATTACGCTAGCATCCACGCAACGCGTACTGAAGAAATTTATCGACGCGGAGGCTCGTAAGAGTACCGTCGATCCTACCCAGAAGCTGCTGTATCAAAATAGCAGCGCTAAAGAAGCCAAGGTCAGGCCCGAGCATTGCGTCGCTGAGGGTCGCAATTTCGTTTTATGCTTGAAAACGCGAGATGGAAAAAAGGCCAGCGGAGTCAAACTCGAATTGGAAGTAAACATGCGCGAGAGTGAACGTAACGGACTGGCGCGCCGGGATGCGTATGAGCGCGATTTGGAACGCCGTGCCAGGAAGCGAAATCAAAGCTGAGAGTTGTGCCGACGGCTCCAAGCCCGGCTGCTCATCAGGGACGCTAAGGAAGTCTGCGGCTGAGATGGCCCGCAGAAAGCCGCTTCTGGCTTGACAATCATTTCTTCATGTGAAAATATTCCGGCGTTCGGTCGTGCCTCCTTGCCGTCTCCCCCAACCCGACTGAATGCTTCAGGGGCCAACCACGACCTATCGAAACCAGGTCGTTTGGGACGATTGTCCCAAAGCGACGATTCGGCTTCGCGTAACGTTTGAGTGCTGCCATTTTTGAACACAACGAGGAATCCGGAATATGAAGACCACTGCGCTTGTTTCTTGGGCTCTCATCGTCACCATCGGACTCGTCTTGGTAATAGTGGCGATCCAGCAGCCAGCACAAAGCGCTTCGAAGGATGTCACAGCGAATGTCACCCTGCTGCCAGTGTCCGCCTCCAGCGCGGCCGCCGGCCGGGAACCGAGCGCCGGCAGCTCGAAGCGGCTTAATGGGAGCACTCAGGATGGCGGTATTGTGGTTGCGGTACATCCCCTGTCCGCGCCGATCACCTCGATGGTGAAGCAGCAATTCACGGCTACGGTCACAGGCACGACGAACACGGCGGTGACCTGGTATGTCGATGCAGTCTTGGGCGGCAATCAAACGGTGGGACGAATCGACGGAAACGGGCTCTATACTCCGTCCGCAAACTTTGCGGTGGGCAAGCATACGGTCACGGCAGTCAGCCAGGCGGACAAGACCAAATCTGGGTCTGCAACGGGCGACCTGGTAGGTTATGCGGGACTGTACACGAACAAGAACGACAACTCCCGCACCGGGCAAAACTTGCAAGAAACGGCATTGACTCCGCAAAACGTAAGAGTAGCGACCTTCGGGAAATTGTTTTCCTATGCCATCGACGCATCCGTCACGGCACAACCGCTCTATGTCGCAAATGTGTACGTTCCCAATCCGCTGCACGGAACCGCCGGCTACTACAACGTTATATATATTGCTACGTCCAACGACAGTGTGTACGCCTACGACGCCGACGGAAACGTCACAGGCATGCTCTGGTACGACAGTTTCATTAATCCTCCCACTGTGGTAGCCGTGCCCGGATCGTGTGTCGTGGTCGGTGTGCCGACCATTGGCATTATGCCGACTCCAGTCATAGACCCCACGACAAACACAATGTATGTGGAAGCGCGAACGCTGGAGGGTCAAACCACAGCGTGTACCGGAACCTATGTGTACCGGATGCATGCCCTGGACATCACCACCGGCCTGGAAAAATTCGGTGGGCCCGTCGAGATCCAGGCCTCGATTCCGGGAACAGGGATCGGAAGTGTGAACGGCACACTGGCGTTCGATCCGCGATGGGAGAACGCGAGGGCAAGTTTGCTGCTTTCCCAAGCCCCTGGGGAAACAGACAGCACTGTATATCTGGCCACGGCATCGCCTGAAGACACGGAACCGTATCACGGCTGGATTCTTGGTTACGATTCTCAAACTCTGGCTCTGAAGTATGCCTTTTGTAGCACGCCGAACGGCATACAAGGCGGCATATGGCATAGGGGTGGTGGGCTCGCCGCGGATGCGAATGGCAACATTTTTGTGCAGACAGGAAACGGGACATTCGACACGAACGGCGATTATGGGCAGTCGGTGCTGAAGTTAACTCCCAGCAATGGCAATCTGGGGGTCGCGGATTCCTACACTCCGAGCAATTACTCGATTCTCAATCAGCAGGATTGGGATCTTTCCTCGGGCGGGCTTCTGCTGTTACCGGACCAGCCGGGAAAATATCCGCACCTGATGGTGGGTGGCGGCAAGGAAGGAACGATTTATTTGATCAACCGTGACAACCTGGGCGGCTATCATGCAAACGGCAACAATATCGTGCAGCACATCGTTGGCGCCATTAGACCATCTGTTCCAAAATACGAGCCCTTCTTTGGCATCTGGAATACGTCCAGCTATTTCAACGGTAACGTATACATTTTTGGACAGTACGACTATCCGAAGATGTTCACTCTAAATAACGGTTTGCTGCCCACCACGGCAACTTCCGCGGGCGCGGTCATAATGCGTGGACCGAACCCCGTTATCTCGGCAAACGGGAGCACAAACGGCATTGTGTGGGCGTTACAGTATGATACGGTTCCGCCCGTGCTTTGGGCGTTTAACCCCAACGATCTGGCGCAGGTTTACTACAACACAAACCAGGATCCGCAGCGTGATAAGGTCGATTCCAAGGCCGTCGAACGAGTGAATCCCACGGTTGCCAACGGCCGGGTGTATGTGCCGGCCAACACCAAGGTGCAGGTCTACGGCCTCTTGCAGTGATCGGTGCCACACCGGTCTCAGTGTCCGGAATCGCCATGCAGTGTCCTGAAACGGACAGCGCGAACTCACTTGCTGCATATTAAGTCGTTTGGAATGTGACGCTGATATTGGCAAGCATGATGCTGATACCCCCGGCAGGAAGGGGTAAGCAAATGTCATTCGTTCGCGATCTGAGAGTTGCAGCGCACTCGCTACTTCGGACCCCAGGGCTGGCGATCGCTGTGGTGCTCACGCTGGCACTCGGCATCGGCGCGAACTCTGCCATTTTCACCCTCGTGCGAGGGGTGCTGCTCAAGCCTCTGGTGAATCGCGATGAGGACCGGCTGATCTATATCCGGCAGAGCGCTCCCGGCATCGGCGACGAGAATGCTACGTTTTCCGTACCCGAGCTGCAGGACTTGCGGGCCAGCGTGAAAACTGTGAGCGCCTTTGGCGACTTCTCCGCCATGGATTTCACCATGATCGGCCTGGGTGAGCCTCGTTCCATTCAAGGTGGCGTTGTCGGTGGCAGCTATTTCGATGTGATGGGGCTTCGTCCGGTGCTCGGTCGCCTGATCGGACCTCAGGACGACGGTCCCAATGCCGCCGGCGTCGTCGTTCTCACCTACCGTTTCTGGACGACCGCTCTGCACAAGGATCCTTCGGTTCTCGGGAAAACCGTTCGCCTCGGTAGCATCGGTGATCGCTCCGCGACCGTCATTGGCGTCCTCGAACCCTGCGTTCCATATCCGCAAGATACTGAAATCATCTCTAACATCGTGACCAGCCCGCATCATCTTTCCGCAACCATGGTCACGGGCCGCATCCATCGCATGACTGAGCTTTTCGGCCGTCTCGCTCCCGGAGTCAGCGTCGATCAGGCTCGCGCCGAGTTGGGCTCGGCCTATGCCGCGATGAAGAAGGACCATCCCGAAGCCTATTCGCGGGAAGCGGACTTCCAGATCGGGACCAAGTTGCTTCGTGACCAGATCACGTCGGGCGCCCGGACCGTGCTGCTGGTGCTGCTTGCAGCGTCAGGGCTCGTCTTCATCATCGCGTGCTCCAATGTCGCCAATCTGATTCTGGCGCGGACGGTTCGCCGCGAAGGTGAGTTGGCGGTGCGCGTGGCGCTTGGTGCAAGCAAGGGCGCATTGCGCCGCATGCTGCTGGCAGAAAGCCTTCTGCTTTGCGGCGCGGGCGCGGCGCTCGGCGTAATGAGCGCGCAGCCGATGGTGGCCGTGCTGGCGCGCTACGCCTCGCGCTTCTCCGTGCGTGCGCTCGACTTCAGAGTGGATTCGAGCTTGCTTTGGGCGGGAGCAGTTCTGGCTGTTGTCGCCGCCGTGATTCTTGCCTTCGTCCCGCGCCTGCCCGCTTCCGGCACATCTTCCGGCACCCAGAGTGGGCTGGGCTCATCCAGCGGCAGTGTGCGGATCACCGGCAGCTCGAATCGCCGCCAGCGAATCTTCGCGGTGACGCAAATTGCCGCGTCGTTTGTGTTGCTGGCCGGCGCAAGTACGTTGATCACCACGCTGATCGCACTGCAAAAGGCGGAGACGGGTCTGGACACGCAACACGTTCTCGCTGTCGACGTTCCGCCTATGTCCTATGGGAAGACGCCAGCGCAGGTCGTCGATTTCTACAAGGAAGCGATACGTCGCATTGATACCCTACCGGGCGTAAGTAAGACCGCCTTCGGCAATGTCGTACCGTGGCGCGATGCCGGCGGCCCCACCGCTCCTGGTCTGCAATTTTCCGGCGACGGACATGTCCATGCCCCCGGTGTAGAGGATCCGCGGGCGCAGTGGCGTGCCATCTCTCCGGGATTTTTTGCGGCGCTTGGCGTTCCTATCATTGCCGGCCGCGATTTCAATGCGCTTGATCGTCAGAATAGTGACGGCCAAAGTAACAATAACAACGACCAGAATCAGAAAAACGTAGAGCCTGTGGTGATCGTCAGCCAGACCCTGGCCCAGCGAATGTTTCCCAATCAGGATGCGGTCAATCGGCATGTCTATTGGACCGACCCCGTGCTGCAATTTTTCGGCGGGACCGATCTCGAAAAGGCGCACATTCTCGCGCCTCACCGCATCATCGGTGTCACGGCCGATATTGACGACGAGCACGTCGTTCCTGAGCCGATGGTCACGGTCTATAGCCCGTTCGAAGACGCTCCGTTATTTGGCGGCCGCCTTTTCATTCACACCACTGCAAATCCGTATTCGCTAGTCACACCCGTGACGCGAATCATTCGCAGCATGTCCATCGATCAGCCGGTGGAGCGCGCCGCAACGCTGGCCGATATCCGCGCCGAGGTGCTCACGCCGGACCGTTTAAACTCGCTGGTGTTTGGCGTATTCGCGGCGGTCGCGTTGGCGATTGCCGTGGTCGGCGTCGCGGGCGTGCTGGCGTTTTCGGTGAGCGCGCGGACGCGGGAATTCGGCATCCGGCTGGCCCTCGGATCGGAGCCGCGGCAACTCCTCAAGGGCGTGATCGCAGAGGGCGCCGTGATAGCTGCGGCGGGCGTCGTTGCAGGTGCGGCATTCGGATTGTTGCTGGCGCGCCTGGCGGCAAGATATTTCGTGGACGTGAAGATGCCGGGCGCATTGCCTGTGTTCGTCTCGGCCTTTGTCCTGATGACGGTCGCGGTGATCGCTTCGGTGCTGCCTGCGGCACGCGCTGCGCGCGTCGATATTATGCAAGCTCTGCGCTCCGAATGACTCGCAGGTTTCTGGTTTTAGTAATCCCTCATACCGATGTGCTTCTAGTGCGCTACTGTATGCCGGTTCCATCTTCGTGGCGATTGCGGCACGGCCGAAGCCTAGCCCCTCCCGGTGAAAGTCAAGGTCAAAGTCAAAAGTAGCGGACAGGAGTGTCCGCTCCACACGTGCAAAAGCAACATCAAATCCAGGATCAAAGTCAAAGGTAGCGGGCAGAGCCTGCCCTGAGCTTGCCGAAGGGAGTGTCTGCTCCATACGTGCTCAGCCTGCCGTAAATGTTTGTGAGAGAATGTTGGCTCTGCCGATCCTGATTTCCTGGAGGCAAATTCCTGTCTATACCGATTGAAGATTACGCCATGATTGGCGACTGCCATACGGCCGCCCTGGTTTCTAAACAGGGTTCGATCGATTGGCTTTGCCTTCCGCACTTTGATTCTCCGGCTTGCTTTGCTGGTTTGCTGGGGACGGATGACCACGGGCATTGGTCCATTTCACCGGCAGAGCCGGTGCGGTCGATTCGGCGTCGCTATCGGGACGGAAGTCTGATTCTCGAGACTACGTTTGAGACCGAGAACGGAGCGGTGACGCTGATCGACTGCATGCTTCCGCGCACGGGAGTGCCGGAGTTGCTGCGCGAGGTGGTGGGCGTACGGGGACAAGTCCAGATGAAGCTGGAGCTGGTGATTCGATTCGATTATGGCTCGGTGGTGCCGTGGGTGCGGCACGCGGAGAATGGAATTTCGGCGATTGCCGGGCCTGACATGATCCGGGTGCGCGCGGATGTGCCGCTGCACAGGGAGAACATGAAGACGGGGGCGGAGTTCACGGTTTCTGAGGGACAGAAAATCAAGTTTGATCTGACGTGGTATCCCTCGCACGAGAAAGAACCTGCGACAGTGAATGTTGAGGCGGCGATTGAGAAGACGGAGAGATGGTGGCGGGAGTGGTCGGATCGCTGCACGTATGAGGGGAAATGGCGGGATGCGGTGCTGCGGTCTTTAGTTACGTTGAAAGGCCTGACGTTTTTGCCGACGGGCGGGATAGTGGCTGCGCCGACGACTTCGCTGCCGGAACTGATCGGCGGGGTGCGGAACTGGGATTACCGTTTTTGTTGGGTGCGGGATGCGACGCTGACTCTGCAATCGCTGCTGCATGCCGGATATCTGGATGAGGCGCGGGAGTGGCGGGAGTGGCTGCTGCGGGCGGTGGCGGGGAGTCCGGCGGAACTCAATATTCTTTACGGGCTGCACGGCGAGCGCAGGCTTACGGAGCTGGAGTTGCCGTGGCTGCCGGGATATGAGAACTCGGCTCCAGTGCGAACGGGGAATGCGGCTTATACGCAATATCAGTTGGATATTTTTGGGGAAGTTGTGAGCACGCTGTATCAGGCGCGGGAAGCGGGACTGGGGCCGGCGAAGTATTCGCGGAACGAAGTAGCTTTGGCGATGCTGGAATTTTTAGAGACGGGATGGTTGAAGCCGGATGAAGGAATTTGGGAGGTGCGCGGTCCGCGGCGGCATTTTGTGCATTCGAAGATGATGGCGTGGGTTGCGGTGGACCGACTGATCAAGTCGGCGGAAAAGGGACGGTTCAAGACTGAAGCTGGGCGCTGGGAGAAACTGCGGGACGCGATCCACGAGCAGGTTTGCCGGAAGGGTTTCGATGCGGATCTGAATTCGTTTGTACAGTCTTACGACAGCAAATACCTGGACGCGAGCATCCTGCAGATGCCGCTGGTGGGATTTCTCCCGGCAAATGATACGCGCGTTATCGGCACGGTGAAGGCCATCGAAACGCATCTCATGAAGAATGGGTTTGTCGCGCGGTATACGCAGGATCCGGCTGTCGATGGTTTGCCGCATGGGGAGGGAACTTTTCTGCCTTGCTCGTTCTGGCTGGCCGACAATTACGAGATGCAGGGCCGGCATGAAGAGGCTGTGCGGATGTTCGAGCGCCTGCTGGAGGTGCGGAACGATGTTGGACTGTTGGCGGAGGAATACGATCCGGTGGCAAAGCGGCAGTTGGGAAATTTTCCGCAGGCGTTTTCTCACGTTGGCCTGGTGAATACGGCTTTTCACCTCACGCATGGGTCGGAGAAACATGCGTCGAAGTTATAAGTTGCGGCGATGGCAATGGCTTCTGCCGCTGGTTGGGTCGGCCGTGTTCTTGTGTCCGCTCTGTCTGGGGCAACAAGCGCTGGGACAACAAGATTTGGGGCAGCAGCCTGGCGGAAGCGTTACCACGCCGGATGCGCCGCAGCCCGCGGCTGGCGAGACTAAGAGCTTCTTCGCGCGCTGGGCAGATTTTTATCGCCAGGATTGGCGGCCAGCTTCGCCGTCCACTGTGTCCTCGTCTACTCCAGCGCGGCGCGGGCTGCCGTCGCCGCTCGATTCGCCGCCGTTCCCTGATTCAGATTGGTCGTATGGCGGATCGCCGGTGATTGGCGAACCGGATGGGAATAGTTATCCACTCATGACTGCGATCAATGGGGCTAAGAGCCGCACGAAACTTTATGGGTGGATTGATCCTACGCTGAACTTCAGTACTTCTTCGCGCAGCAATGCGCCGGAGGCGAACGATGTTTATGCGAACCGGCTGGAGATGAATCAGATCGTTCTTTATGCCGAGCAGCTGCCGGATTCGGTGCAGCGCGATCATGTCGACTGGGGCTACCATCTCACGGCTTTATACGGAACGGATTATCGATTCACCACCGGCAAGGGCTACTGGAGCGGGCCTTGGGTGAACGATCATCGCGAATACGGGTTCGATCCGACTTTGGAATATGTCGACATTTACATTCCGCAGGTGGCGCAGGGGATGAATGTTCGGGTGGGGCGATATATTTCTGTGCCGGGGATCGAGGCGCAACTGGCTCCGAATAACTACATCTTCAGCCATTCTTTGCTTTATGCGATCGATCCGTTTACGGATACAGGTTTGATTGCGACGGTTAAGCTGAACGATCAGTGGCTGGTGCAAGTAGGAATTACGGGCGGGCATGATGTCGCGTTGTGGACTTCGGATGCGAAACCTTCTGGAACATTTTGCCTGAGCTATACAACCAAGTCAGTCAACGACAATTTTTACGCTTGCGCGAACGGGATCAACGACGGCAAGTACGCTTACAACAATCTGCAGCAGTATGACACCACGTGGTATCACAAGTTCTCAAAGACATGGCACATGGCGACCGAGGCCTGGTACATGTATGAGCGCGACGTGCCTGCTGTTGGTGGTCCGATTCAGCCGGAGACTGGCACGAATGGCGCTTACTGCCTGCCGGGAGAGCAACGGTGCACTGCTCCGGAATATGCCGTGGTGAATTTTCTGCAGAAAGAATTTTCTGCGCATGACTTCTTATCGTTTCGCAGTGATTTTCTCGACGACAAAAAAGGTCAGCGCACAGGCTACGCGACAAAGTACTCAGAGAACACGATCATGTGGTGCCATTGGATTGGGTCGACGGTGCAGTTGCGTCCTGAATTGCGGTTTGAGCGGGCGTGGGATGTGCCGGCCTACGATAACGGGCGGAAGCATAATCAGCTGACGGCGGCCAGCGATTTAATTTTTCATTTTTGACAGTTGTGGCTTCAGCCTCGTCCGCGGAATTGAATGATGTGCCGGCGGTCGCGCTTGGATGGTCTGCCCATCGGTAACTCTTCGAACTCTCTCATGGCCTTGCGCTCGGCGGCAACTTTCTGGCGCAGTTCGCGGCTGGCTTCGGTTTCGCGGTAAAGAGTTTGCGCGACCGAGGCTGGGCCGCGCACGTCGCTGAGCAACAGAACTTCAACCTCGAAGTCGCCCCCGTCATTGGTGATTCGCAACATGTTCCCGATGCGGACTTCCCGCGCAGGCTTGGCGGGCTGGCCGTTCGACTCAATCCTACCGAGGTCGCAGGCCTTTGCGGCTAATGCGCGCGTCTTGAAGAATCTCGCGGCCCAGAGCCATTTATCCATTCGCACCGAGGTCATGATTTCTTCCTACTCCGGCAGGCCGAGGCGGCGCAGCAGGTCTTTGTAGCGGGGATCGGAACGAAGCGAGTCGAGTGCGGGATAGCGAATGATGACCCCTAGTTCGTTGTCTCCATCGGCATAGGACTGTTCCAGATACTGGAAGGCTAGGTCGCGGTTTCCGGCGAGCGATGCTGCCATGGCCACGGCTGCCGCACGGTCAGAGCCCTCCAGCGTCATCATGAGCTGGAGATAGCCCTTCGCATCCGGAGAAACAGAGATGGGTTTCAAAATAAAGCTCTTGCGGAGTTCGGCGACGGCATCTGCGAAGCGGCCAGTCGTGGCATACAAGTGGGAGAGCTTGTAATGCGCTGGAAAAAAGTTGGGATCGCGCTCGAGTACCTTTTGAAACTGCGCCAGCGACTCGGGATAGCGATGCGCCTCCATCAGCGTCATGGCGTAATTAGTGTTGACGATTGAGGAAAGTGGGTCGAGAGATAGGGCAGTCCGATATTGTTCCAGGGACTGGTCCATTCGGTTTTCAGGAGCAAGATAGGCGATAGCGTAGAAGTAGTGGGCGGCGGAATTATTTTGGTTCAGCTCAATGGCGCGTCTAAATTCCGGGTCCGCTTCGCTCCACCTCCACAGATTAGACAGCGCGAAAGCTCGGGCCGCGTGAGCTTCAGAAAGAGCGTCATCCAGTTCAACCGCTTTGCGGCTGGCTTCGTCGGCCAGCATTTCGGCCTGCTTCGAGCCGATGCCGATGCCGTAGCTTGGAGCAACGTTGTAGGTATCGGCCAGTCCGGTATAGGCAAGGGCGTAGTTGGGATCAGCGGCAATCGCCTGCTGAAACAATGCAATGCTTTTCTGCAGGCCTTCAGGCGTGCGGCCATACCAAAGCTGGCGGCCTTCGAGATAGAGACGATAAGCTTCAGGATTCGTTGCGGCGGCGCGGGTAAGGCGCTGCTGCTCGGTGCCACTCAGATGAATGCGCAGGCTGCTCGAAATGTCGCGCGTAATATCGCTCTGCAGTTGCGCTACATCGGCGGCTTTGCAGGCGTAGTGCGATCCCCAGATTTCTGCGCCGTCGGCGGTGTTAACCAGGTCTGCGTCGACGCCAAGTTCGTCGCCATGCTGCGTGATGCGTCCCATAAGCACTGCGCCGACTTGCAAGCTTTGGCCAATCTGGCGCGGATCGTCTTCTTTGCCTTTGAACTTGAAGACTGTGCTGCGCGCCAGAACCTTGAGGTTGGGCAGTTGCGAGAGATCGCCGATCAAGCTTTCCGTGAGGCCATCGCTTAAGTATTCGTTGCCGGAATCAGCCGTCGCATTCACGAATGGCAGAACGGCGAGAGACGTAATTTTATTTGTATCGGATTTTGCGCGCGTAAAGTAGAAGCCAGCCGCGGCGACAATAGCAACAATTGCTACCGCGCCGAGAGCAAGATATTTCCGCGAGACGGTTTTCGGAGCGGAAGCCGCGACGGAAGAAGAACTCACAGACGATGTATCAAAGCCGCGCTTGAGGCGCACCAGATCGGCGCGCAGATCCGCCGCGCTCTGGTAGCGGAGGTTCCGATCTTTCTCGAGAGCTTTATCGATGATGCGTCCAAGTTCCGCAGGCAGATCGGGATTGAGGCGCAGAGCAGGTGTCGGCGTCGCATCCAGAATGGCTTTGAAAATCTCCGCCGAACTTTCGCCGCGGAAGGGAAGCGTGCCGGTCGCCATTTCGTAGAGCACAGCTCCGAACGAGAAGAGATCGCTGCGAGCGTCGAGTTCCTTCGCGCGGGCCTGCTCCGGCGACATATAGGCAATCGTGCCGAGCGTGGATCCGGGGCTGGTCAGATGCTGATCGTCGATCGCCGTCATGGTATTCGCGGAGGCGATCTGACTGGAAGAACCGGTGGCGAGTGCGATCTTGGCAAGCCCGAAATCGAGAATCTTGGCATGCCCGCGCTTGGTGACGAAAATGTTCGCGGGTTTAATGTCGCGGTGAATAATGCCCTGAGCGTGCGCGGCATCGAGGCCATCGACGATCTCGATGGCGAGCGAGAGCAACGTTTCGTTATCGAGCGGCTTGCCCGAGATGAGATGCTTCAGGGTGACGCCATCCAGAAACTCCATGGCGATGAACGACTGATCGCCATGCTTGCCGATTTCGTGGATGGTGCAAATGTTGGGATGATTTAGCGCGGAAGCCGCGCGCGCCTCGCGGCGAAAGCGTTCGAGAGCTTGCGGGTCGCGGGAAAGATTATCCGGCAGAAACTTGAGGGCAACGAAGCGGCCCAGTTCCGTGTCTTCGGCTTTGTAGACCACACCCATGCCTCCTCCGCCAAGTTTCTCGACGATGCGGTAGTGGGAAACGGTCTGGTCGATCATGGCGCTAGGCGGACTGGCGACGCTTCATCTTACGGTTGCGGCGAGGGTCAGTCAACGAATGTCACGCGGCACAGCGAATCCTGTACCATCGTCTGCATAATTTGATGGGAGCCGCATGGATGTTTACTTGATCGACGGGACGTACGAATTGTTCCGGCACTTTTTCGCCGTGCCTGCGTCGGCAGATGCAAACGGCCAGGAGATCGGTGCGGTGCGCGGAGTGCTGAATTCTGTTCTGTCGATGATCGAGGGTGGTGCAACTCACCTTGGGGTTGCAACCGATCATGTGGTGGAATCGTTTCGCAACGAATTGTATGCAGGCTATAAGACCAGCGAAGGCGTGGCTCCGGAACTGCTGTCGCAGTTTCCGATTCTCGAAGAGGCGCTGCAGGCGATGGGAGTGATGGTGTGGCCGATGGTTTACTTCGAGGCCGATGATGCGCTAGCTTCTGCCGCGGAGAAAGCCGCGAAGGATGATCGAGTGAGGCAAGTGCTGATTTGCACTCCGGACAAAGATCTGGCGCAGTGTGTCGCAGGCTCGCGCGTGGTTCAGTTTGATCGCAGGCAGAATATTGTGCGCAATGAATCCGGGGTGGTGGAGAAGTTCGGCGTGAAACCTGAATCGATTCCGGATTATCTCGCTGTGGTGGGCGATAGTGCCGATGGATTTCCCGGTGTACGGGGCTGGGGCTCGAAGGCTGCGGCCTCCGTATTGTCACGATATTCGCATCTGGAAAATATTCCGAAGGATTGTAGAGTGTGGGATCCAACGATTAGCAGGGCGCGTGCGTTGTCGGAATCGTTGTTCGCGGCCTGGGGCGATGCTCTGCTGTTTCGCACGCTCGCGACCTTGCGGCGCGATGCTCCGGTGTTCGAATCCGTCGAGGAACTACGATGGAAAGGTCCGCGCGAAGACTTCGAGAAATATTGCCAGCGGATGAAATCGCCCGCGTTGTTTGCACGCACCGCGACAGCAATATCCAAATCCCTCAAGGGTTAGAAGCCGCAAGCACCTCACGAGATGATTGGCGCAGGTCATAAGCTGCCCCAGCTTTTTCCTTAGCGGGTCACGCGCTTCAAACCATCCTGGGCTAGCCTGTAGCCGTGGGCCAGGGCCAGGGCGGCGCGATACTCTTCAGCGGCGGCCGAGCGGTCGCCTTGTTTCTCGAGCAACTCGCCGAGCAGGCTATGAGCTTTGAAGACGGGAGATTCCTCGACCGTGTTGGGCGATGCGATATAGCGGCGCACGAGCCGGATGGCCATGGCATAGTCACGGCCGGTGCGCAACAAGAGGCTGGCGCCATCGACTAATGCAGCGGGATGGTCGAGCGGGGCGGACTCCATTGTGCGGAGGGCTTGCTCCATATCGTCGAGGCGGTTGATGTGGCGATAGAATCCCGCGAGATTTACCCAGGCACGCGCGCCTCCGTGACTGGCCTCGATGGCGGCACGATATTCCCGCTCGGCTGCGGCGTTGTCTTTGCTTCTCTCGGCGATGCGCGCGCTCACCCAATGGGCAATGGCTGGATTCAGTGGCGCGATCAGAGCAGCTTGCGCTCGGGCTTTGTCTTTGCCGCCGCCGATCACCGCGGGAGCCTCCAGATAAAACTCGGCCAGATCGGTGCGGGCTTCCCAATTGTTGGGAGACAGCTCGACGGCGCGTTCGAATTCAGTACGAACCTTACCAGCGAGGCTGGTGGCGCTGAGGAAGTTGACACGATCTGCTTTTTCGCCGTAGATGCGGCCCAGCCAGAGATGATAGAGACCGTTGTTCGGCTCAAGCGAAGTGGCTTTTTCGCACGCGGGTATGCCGGCGTCCCACGCTCCGAGTTCGAAATGGGCGCGGCAGAGCAGATTGTAGTTTTCGGGGGTGGGAGTTGTGTGGATTTGTTGGTCGATAGTCTGGATTGTTTGATCTACGCGGCCGGCGGCGAGGAGATCTTGCGGGGACTGCGCTGCGGCGATCAAGGACGACAGCAGAAGCAAGCCGATAGAGACACAGCCAAAATTCCCACTTCTCGCAAATGACGCGAGAAATGGGGCACCCCATTTCAATCGTGCGGAGAGGGAAGCAGACTCCTCAGTGGGCAACCATCTCCAACTCACGCTACGGCACCACTTTTACGCGAGCGCCGTCGGTCAAGGGCTTCGAGTCGACCGCGGATAGGGCCACAACAGCATTTTCCGGAAGTCCGCCTGTGATCTCGACCTGCGTCAGATTTTGCAGAGAGACTTCGACTCCGCGGCGCTGGAGCTTGCCGTCCACCACTTCATAAACGTAAGGCTTGGTGTCGTCGATGCGGATGGCCTCGCGCTGCAGCGTGAGCACGCCAGTGTGTTCGGTGGTGATGATAGTCACGCTAACGTTAACGTTCGGCAGCAGGCGCAAGTCGTGGTTGTCGAGTGTACACGTAACCTCCCCGACGCTGCGCGTAACACGAAGTTTTACGGTCGAGGGAACGGTGCTGACCTCGCCCTTCCAGATGCGGCCGGGCACGGCGTCCCAAGTGACTTCGATTTTCTGGCCAGTGGCGAGGCGGCCAATATCGGGTTCATCGACGAAAGTGCGTACCAGCATCTGCGAAAGATCGCCTTCCTGCAAGAGCAGGTCTCCGGTCTGCACATATGCGCCTTGCTTGATGGGGAGCGAATAGACGATGCCATCGAACGGAGCGCGCACGCTGGATTTCGCCAGCGCATCTTCGGCTGCCTGATAGGCGGCCTGAGCCTCCGCGCCCTGGGCCTGCACTTTGGCAACTTCAGGTTGGGAGTAGCGCTCTTTTTTCTTTTGCTCGAGCAGAGTCAAATCGGCCTGAGCGCGCTGCAAAACATCTTCCGCCTGCTTGACCTCACCCGCCGAGGCTGCGCCCTGCTGCTGCAAACGACGGTATGAGTCAAGATTGCGCTGGGCAGCATCGCGCGCGTTGCGGGCTTTGATGAGTTGCGAGTCGAGGGTAAGTTGTTCTTCGTGAGTGCCGCCAGTGCTAAGGTCAGACTGATCTGATTGCGCAGCTTTTATTTGTGCCTGCGCACGAGCGGCCTGGCTGCGCAAGTCGGCGTCATCGAGTTGAAGCAGCAGTTGGCCTCGGCGAACGTGGTCTCCTTCTTTAACAAACAGGCGCTTCACCGTGGTGGCGCCGGGGGCATGAGCCTCAAAATTCTGTATCGGCTCGACTTTGCCGTTAGTCGAAATCAAGCTGCGGATGGGCCCTCGCTCGACTGTGGTGGTGCGAACTTTCAAGGGGCCGGGCCGCGTGAAAACGGGGATCAAAGCCAGGACGGCGAGCACTCCAATACCCCACCCGATGCGGCTTTTGCGCGAGGCAGGACGTCCATTCGAATTGTTGTTGGGTGCTGCCAACCGGTTATCTTTCAGTGTGCGGCGAGGACAACTGCAAGTACTAATTTACCACTCAGGCGGCTAACCAGAGAAAGCCGCTTGCCCGGGCCGTTACACAGTTAGATGCGCGGGTAGGGCGCGGGATGCGCGAACGAGACGACGAGTTCGGCCTGCGACGGCTAGCGGCGGCCAGTCGGCCGATGGCTCGAGGGAGGATAGAACGTCATTGGCTCCTGGCTCGCACCTCTTCCGAAGTCAAACCATAAATCGGAGGAGTGCTGATTCCGAGCATCGAAAGATAGACGTAAATCTGACCGCGATGATGGATCTCATGCTCCACCAGCGCGCGCAGCCATTTCCCGATTCCAATCGGTGTTCCGGCGGGAGTGAGGCACTTCTTCTTCAAGTCCTCATCGGAAAGGCGACTAAAGATTTCCGTCGATTCAGCGTGCAGCCGGTTCATGAATGCCAGCACGTTCTCAGGTCCGTCCGCCAACTCTTTGCCGTGGCCGGGATAGCGGCTGGGCCTCATCTGCACGGTTTCGGCATACATGTAACGCTCGATCGCCGCAATATGCCGGATCAGGTCGGCAAGACTGAACTTGCCTTCTTTGTAGGTCCAATCAAACTTCTCCGGCGGAATGCAGCAGACGACACGAAGCGTGCGCTCGCGGATTTTCCCGTAGTAGTCGAGAAATGAAGAAACGCTGCTGACTTCCATCAGAGCCTCGAGCCAAATAATATTAAGAGAACGCTGCGCGCACTGAGGATTCAATTGTTTTGATCGATGAAGAATACCGACTACAATGCCTTCGTCATTTGCAAGGCGGAGGTTCACTATGATCACAGGCGCGCACATTGTTATCTACACCAAAGATGCGGAAGCCGATCGGGCCTTCTTTCGCGACGTACTCAAACTTTCTTCAGTCGATGCAGGCCACGGCTGGCTGATCTTCGCCATGCCTCCAGCGGAAGCCGCATTTCATGATTCAGAGAAGAACGATCAGCACGAGCTTTACTTCATGTGCGACGACATCGCCGCAACCTTGAAAGAACTCCAATCACAGCAAGTAAAGGTCTCAGAGGTAAACGAACAACGTTGGGGAAAAGTCGCCAAGTTCGAACTCCCCGGCGGCGGGAAGATAGGCATCTACCAGCCAAAACATCCGAGCCCGTTGAATCTCAACCTTTAAACTCAGCCGCGAAGCGGCGAAAGAATGCAGCCCACGGCGCGAGCCGTGGGTACCGAGCGGCAAAGAGCAAGCCCTGAAGGGGCGATAGAACAGCAACGCCTATGGGACAATATCCCCATGCCAAAACTTCCGCGCTACACGCCCGAGCACGCCGCCGCCGGCTTAGACGCCAAGTTCCCCGAGATCGAAACCTGGCCAAACCAATTCCCCGGATACGAAATCGTCATCGATGACCCCGAGTTCACCTCGGTCTGTCCGAAGACCGGCCTGCCTGACTTTGGCGTGATCACGCTGCGCTACCAGCCCAATAAATTTTGCCTCGAACTGAAATCGTACAAAGAATATCTGCACAGTTACCGCAACCTGGGAATTTTCCAGGAGAACATTGTCAATCGCGTGCTCGAAGACGTGGTCCAGTGGGCGAAGCCGGTATGGGCCGAGGTGAAAGGAGAATTCCGTCCCCGCGGCGGCATCTCAACGACAGTGGTGGCGAAGTGGCCGCGAAAAAAGAAGTGACCGAGTGTGCCTCTGAGCCATGCTATATTCGCTCGACCCGTGCCCCAAACTAAACTTTATCCACGCACTGCTCTGGCGCTGTTAACCGCGCTCAATCTGCTGAACTATGTAGACCGCTCGGTGCTATTCGCCGTGCAGGACCTGGTGAAGGCGGCATTCCATCAAAGCGATGTCGCGTTCGGCATGCTCACCAGTGTCTTCTTTATCTTCTACATGTGCGCCGCACCGTTCATGGGCCCGCTGGCAGAAAAGTTTTCAAGAAAGTACGTAATAATCGCCGGCGCCCTCATCTGGAGCGGCGCTACGCTGCTCACGGCCTTCACGCACGATTTCACCGGACTCGTTATCCGACATACGCTGGTTGGAATCGGCGAAGCAAGTTTTGTAATTCTCTCTCCCACGTTCGTAGCCGACATGTTTCCAGAGAATCAGCGCGGCCGCGTGATGGGAGTCTTCTATCTCGCCATTCCCGTAGGCACGGCGCTGGGCTATGTTCTCGGTGGTTTTATGGGCCCGGCCTATGGATGGCGCGTGCCGTTCTACGTGGGTGCTGCTCCCGGCGCGCTGCTGGCCTTTTTGTTGTTCTTCATTCCGGAGCCGCCGTACGGGCAGTTCGATCACGTAGAGAAATCGCCCAACCGCGACACGGTTCGAGGATTGATTAAAAATCCTGCCTTCCTCACAGCGACGTTTGGCATGGCCATGATGACCTTCGCGCTCGGCGGCCTGCAGGTATGGATGCCGACCTTCCTGCATCGAGTACACGGATACACTCTGGAAAAGGCCAATCTTCTTTTTGGAGTAAGTATCGCCGTGAACGGCTTGGTCGCGTCCCTGGCTGGAGGCTGGCTCTCGGATGCGCTCTTGCGCAAAACTCGCGCGGCGCACTATTTAGTTTCTGCCGTAAGCCTGGCCCTAGGCATTCCTGCAATGTGGATCGCCATTCATGCCGATGGAACCCGCATGGTCGTCGCAATCTTCGTAGCGGAATTCTTGCTGTTGTTGAACACAGGGCCGCTGAACGCTGCCGTCATCAACTCAGTAGGCGCGCATATCCGCGCGGCCGCGCTCGCAGTAAATATTTTCATCTTTCACCTGCTCGGTGATGTCCCCTCCGCGTCTTTCATCGGCTACGTCTCCGACCGCTACTCGCTGCGTCTAGCTTTCGTGGCGCCGGTCGTGGCCACAGCGCTTTCTTCTGCCATACTGTTCTACGGGATGAGGTTCGCTCCCCCAGTTCGAATGGAGATGGACGCTAAGAAATAATCCACCACGGAGTCACGGAGAACGCCGCCTTTTGCGAAAGCCGGGTGCCCCATGTCTCGCCGCCTTTGCGAGACATGGGAATTCGGTAAAGGGAGTTGCAATTGGGGTTTTCGCAATGCCTTTGATTTTCTCCGTGGCTCTGTGCCTCCGTGGTAGGTTTTGGTTTTGCCGAAATTCTTGATGCATTATTTTCACTGGATTGCAGGCACAATTCTCGCGCTGGCCTGGTTCTCGCGCATCGTCGATGCGGCGATCGGCATGCCCAGCGTCGCCGACGTCACCAAGCCCGAATGGAATCGCAATCCAGTAACTGCTTCGGGGAATCCTCGCGTCTCAATCATCGTCCCCGCGCGCAATGAAGAGCAGGATATCGAAGCATCGCTGAGAACCCTGCTCGCGCTTGACTACGACAATTATGAAGTGATCGCCGTCAATGATCGCTCAACCGACCGCACCGGCGAAATCATGGAGAAGGTTGCGCAACAAGAATTGACTGTGAGTCGACTGCGCGTAATCCATCACCGTGAATTGCCCTCCGGCTGGCTGGGAAAAACCCACGCGATGTGGACCGCAGCTAACGCGGCAACCGGCGACTGGCTGCTGTTTACCGACGCCGACGTGCTCTTCAAACCGGACTCGCTCCGGCGGGCGCTCGCCTACGCCGAGGCTGAGCGCGCTGATCACGTCGTACTGTTTCCGCAGATGATCATGAAGCGCCCGGGCGAGTTCATGATGATTGCATTTTTTCAGACGATGTTCGTCTTCGGGCATCGTCCATGGAAAGTCGCCGATCCCAAAACAAAAGATCACATGGGAGTCGGCGCGTTTAACTTGCTTCGCCGCAGCACCTATGAAGCGGTGGGAACTTACGCAGCATTGCGCATGGAAGTTCTGGACGACATGAAACTCGGCAAAGTAGTGAAGAATGCCGGCTTCGCGCAGCGCAATGTGTTTGGCGCAGACCTGATTTCGATTCGCTGGGCGCGTGGCGCAATGGGAGTGGTCAATAATCTGACCAAGAATTTCTTCGCGATTTTATCTTTCCAATGGTGGCGAACTCTCATCGCTGCCTTCGGACTCGCCTTTCTGAACCTCATGCCGTTTCTGGGCGTGGCCTTCGCGCACGGCTGGGACCGTTTGCCGTATGCGATCGCGCTGGCATCAATGTTTCTCATTTATCTGGGAATGTCGTGGCGATCGAAAGTTCCCGCCTATTACTTCGCGCTGCATCCGGTCAGCACAGCGCTGTTCGTTTACACTCTGCTTCGATCGATGTTTCTTACGCTGCGAAATGACGGAATCATCTGGCGCGGAACAAAATATCCGCTCGAAGAATTGCGCAAGGGAATGGTGTGAGCGTTAAATGCTTGCGACCTGCCACGAAAAAGCGCGGAATTCAGCCAGCTTGCGAAAATCCCGCACATTGGCGGTGAGGATTGTGACCCCGGTTCGCGCTGCGCTCATCGCCATCAGCGCGTCATTGGTGAGCCGGTTTCGCCCGATTTGTTCATAGTCGTACTTGGCCGCCAGTCGTGACAATACTTTGCCAGCCTGAATCCAGTCGTCAAGCTCGGGCAGCAGGATTCGACTCTCTTTGCTAAACCGACCTTCGATCAACTCCACAACATGTCGATCACGTTCCCGGGCACCGGCATAAAGCTCTTCCAGTACGACCGCGCTCAGCCACATATCGTTCTCGGCGATGAATCTGGCAACCGCCGATCCAGCGTCTCCACGCCGCAGGGCGGAAACATAAATGGATGTGTCGAACAGGGCAGATCGCATCTACTCGTCCAGCACGCCATAAACGTCTCTGATTTCGATGCCGCTCCTGAAGAACTGCTCGTTGGCTTCGCGCAAAATACGGCTTCTTCGTTCTTCGGCAATTACCCTATCCAGCGCCCGTTCGACGGCTTCCGTTTCCGTTTTTGCGCCGAGGGCCTTCTGGGCGCGCTTGATCTTCGCTGAATCCAATTGAAAGTGTTTGTGGGTTCGCGTCCGTGTGACAGCCATTAAGTTCGCCTCTTTCACTCAGTCTACCACCCATGTACATATAGTCAATGTTTATGTACATGCGTGAGACGGGGCCTCTCACTGCGGCGGATCCTCGCCCGTACTTGCTCCCGCTTCGTTGCCGTAAGTTGCAGTGCTGTTCGGAGTGCCTTTGACTCTTGCCGGCTTCTTTGTGGGGCGCATTCGCCCGGCGCTATAGTGGCCTTGCTTTTCCACGTCGTAGTTCTTGGGCAACGGAGGGATTAGAGTGGAGCCGGCAGTCAACTGGCTGACGCGGTTCAGGATGATTTCGGCTCGTCCGTTGTAGAGCTTGACTGGGCCGTGAATCTCGATGACTTGCCCCTCGAGACGCCGGACATCGCCTACATCCTTAAGGTCAGCAGGGAAGACCACGACGGTAAATGGGCAAGCCATTTGATCCGCGCAGAAATCCACAAAGTGCACGCCTTTCGGGCCGACTTTCACCCGCAAGACTTTACCGGTTACGCACTTGGTCTCTCCGACGTGGCGGCGCGCCTCGCCGATGGCGACGCAGTCAGAGGAGAATGCCGCTGTCGAAAGCACGAGCCCTAACAGCAAGTACCAAGTACCGAGTACCAAGTACCCGGATACGGTGCTCTCAAGATTTAGAGCTGCGGATCTCCATCGTCGCTTTACTTCGAGTTCTGAATTGTCCACAATAAGGCTGCTACGATGATCAGCGCTCGCTATGCTTTTGCTTTCGCAATCCTGTTTGTTCTGGGAAACTCTCCAGTGAAACGCTCGTGGGTCGAAACCATCAAGGACATGAAGAGGTCGGTTGTGCCGATTGTTTGCGGCTACACCGACAGCAAAGGCCAGTGGGTTATCGCTGACATCGAAGGCACTGGCTTCTTTGTCGACCACAGAGCGGGTCGATTCGTCACGGCTAGTCATGTATTGGACAGCCTTGATACTTTCAAAAAACAGGTGTCCGAACACCCCTGCGAGTCCGCAATTTACATACCCAACGAGGGTTGGGAAAAAGTCGGGAAGGTTATCGATTTCGAGTATTTCACTTTCAATAAATGCATTCGGTCGGCCAGCGCCGACGTTGCCGTTTGCACTTTGATCGAAAATCCTTTCACCAGTCCGCGTCTTGCAAGAAACCTCATCCAGGAAGTCAGCTTTGACGCGGGCACGGTGCCCGATGGAACCGGAGCAGCCTTTACTGGATTTCCCCTTCAAAGGACGACTCCAATCACATCCATTGGCAGCGTAGCCGGCCGCGCCATTACGGACGACGACAATCGCTGGTTTTCCTACCTGCTCGATAAGACGGCGTGGCCAGGAGCAAGCGGCAGTCCGGTATTTACCGAAGACGGTAAAGTGATCGGAATGATAACCCGCACCGGAACCGACGATTCCGCCGGACTCAGTTTTGCGAAAAGTTCCGCCGCCATTCAGAACTTGCTGACCCGGAAATAAGTTTTACTTCGTCAGGGCTGCGCCCGGTCTGTTCTGTCAGGGATGTGCCCGGTCCGTACCACCGGGTACCCCCCTCCCCACCCCCCTGGATATCTGGAATCGTCCACTTACACAGGTTTTGCCCCTCAAAACATAGGGCCTAAAGGACTTAGAGGTCAAAATACAGAAAGCAAAGGACTTGCGGGTCGAAACCCCACCCAAAGCGTCTTTCCTGCTTTCTCAGACCCTTAGTTTTCCTGCTTGGACAATTATGGAGGTATTTCTTGGAGCGGCGCAAGGTCAGATGTCACAAGGGGGCTGTGGAAAACTTTGGCGGCGGCTATCTTGTGCAGTTTTGTTCGGGCTTCGTAACAAGAGCTGTCTTGAGGGTCAGGTTTTGCACAAAGCCTTTTCTCGGCCCAACGCAGCCGGTCGCTGCTAAGTCGTTATATTGCCTCGCCGCGTTCTTACGCGGTTTGCGCTGTTCGTGCTTCGTAACGGCTTGGAGTGTTTCTTGCCGGTTCGCTTCGAAGGATAGATACTCCGCCCAGAGAAGTCCACTCCCTTTATCTCTTTCAGGTTTTCTGAGCTAAGTCAGCCCATCTGAAGTCCCTTCCTCTTAGTGTCGCTATTCCGAAAGGAACACATACTTGAAGACATTGTCACATGCTTGCCTTTTGTTGTTGTGTGTAGCTACCCTGGCTACGCACTCATCAGCACAATTGACTAAGACAGCCAAGAGTAGTTGGGCCGGATGCCCAACCACTATCTCACCAAGCTTGCGCCAATCCCGTGTGGGATAAACCTGACAACCTCGCTCTCTGTGGGCTCGACCGATGGTCTGTGGTACTTGCAGGCAACGGGAGCCTCTGGGACTGTGACGTCGATTACCCCAGGCATCATCTATCCCAAATACCAAATACAGTCGATCATCTACGCCACGCCCGGAAACTTTAGCAGCAACGGGTTTACCAATAGCGCGACAGACGGCACGACGACCTCAGTGGGAAGCAGCTTTCAGGCGGGTGATACAACTACCTACAGTGTGAGCACCGGCTTCCTTGGCTTGGGGTCAACTATCAGTTGGTCATTTGGCAACTCGGCGACGACCGGGAACACCAGCGCGCTTACAGAGACGATCACGGACGCCACAGGCGTGCTGAACGCCTCGAACTCCGGGAGTCCCAATAGCGTCAACCACCAAAATGATATGTTCATTATCTGGGTCAACCCGGCTGTCTATATTTACCAGGCGGGACTTGACTCTGTGACATACTTCCAGGGTACGCAGTTACAGACGACCGGCGACCCGAGCCCTGGAAAGCCCGAGAGTTACCAGGACCAAGTGGAGGTTTTCGCGCAGGCGATGATAGCGAACTCAAAAGGCGTTACTACTGTGCCGCTCACCGCTCTGGAAACACATACAGCGCCGGACGGCGAGGTACTTCCTGGGTTGGCTATCATTTGTGCTAATCAGGCTTATTATCCGAATAGTTGCTCGTCGGACCCGAACAAACAGTGCGGGTGCGTCCCCAGCGACTTCACTCCTATTCTCGCTCAGGATCCGATCCTGAACTACACCTCAACCGAAAGCCCTCTGAACGCCGATACATCCGGCGCCACGGTTTGCGAGACTCCGGGGACGACGTCTTCGTGCCGTTATGTGCCGGTTCCGTCGAGCCCTGGATCGAAGGTGCAGGAAGTCGAACTGCTCTCAGGGCCCGACGAAGTGGGTGGCAACAGACCCATCAACACCTTCACTCAAACCGACACAAACCAACCGTAAGTGGCTGATTCCAAGTATTTTAGCGGGTTCAAGCCGTTATTTTTTTCGAAGCCCACCAGGGCAACATTCTCATTAAGTCGTACGCCATCTAGGTACTCGCTACTTATTAACCAAACGATAAACATGATTTGTAGCGAAGGTATCAGATAAGTTTTCCCGCCGCCAAGTCTTTCACCAGTGAAGCGTCTGCCTCGAGGAAGTCGTAAGACGGCAAGTCCTTGGGAGCGGACCACTGCACATCGCGGAAGATGCGATTCTCAATCTCCCCGCGATACTCGCGCACGACGAAGAACCTCAACTCAACCATCGCGCCGTTTGGGTAAGTGTGCTGCAGTCGGACGATCTCGTCGCCGATGGTGGCATGAATCCCTAACTCTTCTTCCAGTTCCCGCCGCAGAGCATCGCGAGGCTGTTCGCCCTCTTCAATCTTGCCTCCGGGGAACTCCCACTTCAACGGCATGGTCTGATGCCGCGTGCGCTGGCAGACCAGCAGCTTGCCATCCTTCTCGATCACGGCTGCGACGACCCGTTTCATAATTTTGAAGTTAGCGACGGCGCGTCAACTGCCGGCGTCAAAAGTGAACCACACCCTCCCAGCGTCGAGCGTGGGAACCTTGCCAATGTATTCTCAGCCCGCTTTTGTCATCCCGAGCGCTTTTGTCATCCCGAGCGAAGCGAGGGATCCTGGTGTTCGCTTGCGGCGTTTACCGCGACTTCTCCAGCCTCTTGCCAACCATCTCGGCACAGTATTGGACTAGCTGCTGGTCCTCAGCTCCAAACGCGGCTGAGAAATGGCTGTCGATATCGAGTTCGCCGGCAACTTGTCCCGCCACGAAAATAGGCACCACAATTTCAGACTTAGTCTCAAGCGAACAGGCGAGGTAACGCGGATCTTTGCTAACATCGTCGACCACAATCGTCTTCCCGCTGGAGGCCGCAGCTCCACAGATGCCCTGGTTCAGCGGAATTCGGGTGTGCGGGGTCATGGCGCCTACAAAGGCGTTCAGCACCAGCATGGGCGGCTTGGCGCCGGGTTCGAGCATGTAGAAGCCAACCCAGTTGTACTTCAGCATGCGCTCGTGTAAGAGCTTGCACACCCCTTCCATCAAGTCTTTGGCCGTGGGCGCGGCCTGGGCGAGTTCCGTGACTTCGTTGCGAACCTCTTCGATTCTGGTTGTGACGGACATGAGCAGAATCTTAACTCAGAGCGGGAGGTCTGCGGCTGTGGAAGATAGAACCGAGGTAATCTGCCGGATTCCCTCCGGGGCCGCAAAGAGTTCGGGATGAATCGCAAATGCCAGTGCGTCAAGGCCGCGAAGAAGCGTGGGAGCGGGCGTGTTGAGGTGCTCGTCGCGAATGCAATAGACCCGGGAGGCGCGAACGGCGCGGGTTTCGTGCCACTTTCGCTCGCTGACGATTTTCTCGAGCGGCACGCGGTCGCCCGCTCCACACCAGGCGGCGACTAAAACATCAGGATCCATGCCGGCTACTTCTTCTGCGGAAATCTGCTTCCCCGGTATGCCTACGAACTCGCCTCCAGCCGCCTCAACCAGTTCCGCAACCCAGGCTTGTGATGCAATCAGCGGCTTGCCCCACTCTTCGCAAAACACCTTCGGACGAGGTAACCCCGCAGTGCGCGCGCGGACTTCTTCGATCCGCTGTTGCATGTGGGCGATCACTTCTTCGCCGCGATCGCTCGCTCCGACGGCGCCGGCGATGACCGCGATGTCCGCATAGATGTCAGCCAGAAGCTTTGGGGCAAAGCCGAGGAATCGGGCTCCGGACTTGAGTATTTCGATTACCGCTTTCTCCTGATAAGGCACGGAGGCGATGACGAGGTCGGGCTGCGCATTCATTATCTGTTCGGCGTTGGCAGTCCAAGAGTCGGCAAGGATGATTCGAGGGCGCGAAGTGATTTCAGGAACCACATCCGCACAATACTTTGTGCATGCGACTACGCGGTCGAGTTCTCCAACTGCGGCCAGGATGACTGTCGCGTTGGGCTGCAGGCTGACGATGCGACGCGGCGTGTGGGAGGATGACATGAATCTTAGACTACTGCTTGATCTGACTGAGCGCTGCCGAAAGAGCGTCGAGTGCCAACTGAGCAGCGTGGGTTGAGGCTTGCGGTAGACCTCCGACGGCGGCGCTGACATCCTCGCGCAGCAAGGCCCTGGCTTTCTCCAGCGTTTTCCCCACAACTAAATCCGTTACTGCCGAGCCACAGGCAATCGCTGCCACGCAGCCTTTGGCCTTGAACTGCGCTTGAGTGATTCGATCCGCGCTGACTTTCAGGCTCAGGCGCAAGATGTCTCCGCACGCCGGGTTTTCAATTTCCGATACGGCGTCTGCATCGGCGATCTCTCCGGCATTGCGCGGGTTTTGAAAATGATCGAGTAACTGCGCGGAATACATTGGCAGCTCAATTGTAAATGAGGAGCTTCTAGCTTCTAGCTCCTGGCCGCGAGCGAAAGACAGTGTTGCAATCGATTTTGCTAGAAGTTAGAAGCCAGAAGCTAGAAGCTAGGAGCTAGAAGCTAGAAGCGTGCCCGCTGGGAAATAGATGCGCCAGCCCCGCTCCTGCGCCATAGACTCGAGGTCAGGATTCGGATTGATGGCAACGGGGTGTTTCGCCATCGCCAGCATCTCGGCGTCCCAGCGCGAATTGCCGAAGGCAGCGTCGATCTCCTTCTTCGCGACTTCGCGTAAGGCCTCCGGCTTGCCGGGACCGGAAGGCACGCGGATCAGACGATCGGTCGCAATGCCATCGTCGACTTCAACGTTGGCTGCAAGGATGCGGTTCTCCGGTATGCCGAAATGCTTCACCGCCGCGCGGATGACCCATTCGTTCGACGATGAGACAGCCCAGGCTTCGCAGCCGTTTTCCTGCAAGCGCCGGACGAGTTCGCGCATTTCGGGGAAGATTTGCAGGACGAAGAACTCATCGAAGAAGAACGTCGCCGCGTCCCTTAGCTTCGCCTCTGAAACACCGTTGTGCATGGTCACCATTTCGCCACACATTGTGGTTTCATCGACCTCGCCGCGCTTGTAGGCGGCGTAACGCGCACGCATAGGCTGGTCGAGCGCGCTCGAAACAATGCCGCCCTCTTTTAGTTCCCAATCGAAGAAGCGTTCTCCGGCGTCGCCCGCCCACAGCGTGCCGTCGCAGTCAAAGGCAGCTACGCGCAGATCAAGGCGCAGAGTGGATTCGATAAACGCTTCGGCCTCTGGGGAGTTCATCGATCAACGGTAACGCGTGCCAGCCCCGCGTAATCCTCCGGAGTGTTGATATTCAAAGCGACCAGCGGATCGTCGACATGGAGATATTGAATGTGTTCTTGATGCCGATGTTCGATATCGCGGGCGATCGATGTGGGCGGAACGCGGAGAAACGCCTCCATCATTTCGCGCCCGATCAGGTAGGGATGCCCATGCTTGCCAGAAAAATCAGGCACAACTGCCCACACATTTTGATCAGCAGCTTCGAAGGCATCGTGCAGCGTCTGAACGGTCGTTGTGCTCACCGGAGGGCGGTCGACCAGCGTAACCATCGCGGCGTCGCGGCCGCGGTTGAGCACTTCGTGCAGACCGACTTGCAACGAACTGAACTGGCCGCGGCTCGAATCCGGGTTAACCACCAGAGATGCGCCTTGCGCATAAATGATCGGTGCCAGAGCCGCTTCATTCTTACCCACCACCACCACGACAAACTCTGTTGCTTGGGCGAGCGAACGAATTGCGGCCGAAAGAAAGGTCTCAGTGGAAGTCGCTTGCCCGGCTGCTGGCGGAGGCCAGGGCAGCAAGGCTTTATCGCGGCTCATGCGCGAGGAGTCTCCGGCCGCGAGGATTACGCCGGCGAAGCTGGAAGCGCGGGTCATGCTGCGAAGATAGCAGGGAACTGCGTGGATTTGTTGATTTTTGATTGCTGACTGAGGCGCCAAAGTTGCCTGTCATCCCGAGCGCAGCGAGGGACCTTGGTTCCTGCCTGACGCATCAATACTGCCGCCGCGCGCAAACACCAAGATCCCCCATGAGTTCACGAATCAAG
>PLDC01000024.1 GCA_003134995.1 Acidobacteriaceae bacterium
ACCAACATCAAGGTCAAAGGCACGCGCTGCAGGCTTCCCAGTTTCCCACCCTTGCGCAAAGAACGCGCAAGGATGGGGCAGCCTCGGCGTTTCTTGGAGGATGGAAATCAGAAGCCCCACTTCTCGCAAAAGACGCGAGAAATGGGGCACCCAGAACATGTGATACTCATTCAGTTTCCATTTGAGCGATTACTGGATCGTCCCAACCGTTACCGAGGCCTCGGAGATTGTCGCGTGCCTGCGGTAGCGAATCGAAATCTTAGCTCCCGTCTGAAGATGGCTGACTTGATGTGTGAGCTCTCCAATCGTGAACAGATAGCGATCATTAATCGCAAGAATTACATCTCCTGCCTTGATACCAGCGCGATCAGCAGGTCCGTCTGCCGTCACTGCCGCGATCGCGACTCCATCATGCCGAACATCGGGATTGCCTTCAAAGAATATGCCGATGGAGGCTTGGGTCGGGGATTCTGAATCTGGCGATGCGCTGACAGCCTTGGGCGCATCGACGGAGGCGCGAATGTCGGGTGGTCGCGAGGACGGGAGATTCGTTGCTGCGGGGCTGGGCAGGTGCATTGGTTGTACCCCGAAATCGTAAACGAAGGCGGCCAATTCTTCGCCGCGGACCAGATACAAGGCGTATTCGCCCTGGCCTAACTCCGTTGCAGGCATGATCCGGTACACACCGGGATTCACTTCTTCCCGGAGTAACTGGATCTGGTGCGTAAGAGAAATGCCCGCACTGCTTCGCCATGCGCCTCGAGCCGCGATTTCAAACTGCCTGCGCTTGGGTTTCTCCTCAAGGCTAATCAGAATCAGATCGCCCCCGTTTACTCCCACTTCAGCTTCCTGTTTGGCGGGCACAAAGTAAAAGACCGGCTGCGCGGAAACCACGTTTTGCGCGTGCGCCCCCAATAGTTGGATATTTTCTTTTTTCGTTTTGATGCCTACTGTGATATCGGACACAAAGAGACTGCCGCTGCGCTTAAATTCGACAATTTGCCCGATGACCTTGGTCAGGCCGCCAGATACCTCGACATACATCCCCGGTTCAGCGGGAGAAGCTACGACTAATGTTTGGGCGGGGCTTGTAACAGCGAACAGTATCGTCGCCAGCAGGCTGCTCAGCATTATTTCTTTCACTGCTATCTACCTCGCAATTCGAAAATCCTTGAATCAACGCCCATCATGCTGCTCTTGTAACAGATTGGGGTCAATGGCACCTAAGTGGACTGTAGCCATCAACGCAAAGGAACGTACAAGAGTGTCCGCTCCGCACTTGCGGCGTCAACATCAACTTCAAGCGCGGCGCTGCGGGCGTTCGTGGTTCCCAGTTCTCGCAAAGGACGCGAGAAATGGGGTACCCATTTTAGTGGGTGTCGGCGAATTAAAAATCAACGTTAGAGGCAACGGACAGGAGTGTCCGCTCCACGCGGGCCACTCTTGTGCGAGCGAACAGCAGGTTCCTCCACTCCGCCGTCGCTGGCGCTCCTGCTCCGGTCGGAATGACAAAACAGCAGATGGTCGAGAGGCTCCGGGGTTTTTGGGGATGGGAAGTCAAAGCTCTGGGCTATCCGCAGCTTATTTTGGTGAACGAGATTGAGCCGGAAGCGCTGCAACTGTATGTGTAGCGACAGCGAAGATTGAACGGGCAGAGATTCCCCACCCGCGGACCTGCTACAGCGATGTGCTGTGTTGGTACCAATTTCATCGAAACGCCAACGACGTCGCCGTTATCGAACGTCACCCAAAAGGCTACCTTTGGATCCCATGCCCCGGTTACGGAGACGACCGAAGGATTCGGGCTCCTGGGATTGGGAAAGTCGGTGCGATAATAAAACTTCGCAAGCGTGATCGAGAAGCTCTGCGGATCGCTCTCCCATCCGGAGCACGACCCGGTGTCGCCACCCTCTCCTTGTAGAAACTCGCTTTCTAGTTCGGAAAGCATGTCTTCTACGAGGGCATTGAGGCTTGCACGTCGAGACATTTGTAACTTACTTGCCATCTGAAATCACCTGGTTCGGCTAGAAAAGTCATCTGCGATAGCTTTATCCTTGCGCGATTAAGCGTCAAGTCGCTCAACTATGCTCGATTGGATTGGGTCGCACGAAGAAGGGACGGGGGGGCGTCCCGGGACTCGGCTTTTTCTGGTTCCCCACGGCTTGTGCCCCTTCGGCGAGCTGAGGGCGGGCTTTGCGCACAGAACGCGCAAGGATGGGGCAGCCTCGGGGTTTCTTGGGATGGGGAGTCAACTTCAAACACAACTTTGACGGCTGCGGGCCGGAGTGTTTGTTCCTGCTTGCCACTTCAACAGCAACGTCAACTTCAACGGCCTTTGCTGCTGGCTTCTGTGGTTCCCACTTCTCGCAGAGTACGCTAGAAATGGGGCATCCCATTTCTTTGTGGTGCGGTCGAAGTCAAAATCAACGTCAAGGGCAGCGGATGGGAGCGTCTGCTCCACACTTGCAATGGTACACGCGGGATTAGGGGCGGGCTAGCAGGAATTGGTAGAGGAATCCGGTTAGGGAGATGGCTACTAGGACGTAGGGCCAGAGTTTGGCGATTTGTTTCATTGGGGGAGGGCCTTTCTCTTGTGATGTTAATGGTGCCAGAGGTTTTGGGGAGTGTTCGATGGGGTACATTCTGTATTTTTGGGGTGGGAGAAGACTGTAGGCAGGGGTTGGAGGCTAGGGGTTAGGGGTTAGGGATTAGGGGCTCGGGGCTGGATCAACTTCAAAAGTGGCGGGCTGGGGTGCTGCTTCTTGCGGGCGACGGCTCAGAGATGGGGATTTCCACAGGGGGGATGTTCAGATGTCACATCTTCCTGAAATGGGAGCGGCTATTCTGGGTAGTGTGGGTTCATGAATTTGGGAGGGATGGATGTCTAGCGATTGGTTGGGGATGGATTCGGATTCGGATTTGGACGGGGATTCGGACTTGGCTGTGCCGGGGTATTTGCCTTGGATATTTGCTTCGGCGGATTCTGGTTCCGAGGCGGATGCGGATGCTTCGTGGTGGGAGCGGGCTTGTGGGAATCCTAAGCGGTTGGGGGAGTTTTCGCAGGCGGCGTTTCTGGTGCGGGCGCAGCGGATGGGATTTGGGCTGGCGGTGCCTTGGGGAGATAGCGAGAAGTGTGACTTTATAGTGTGGGCGCGTCCGGCGGGGCGGTTGTTGCGGGTGCAGGTGAAGGGGACGGGGCGGCTGTATCGCGGGGGATATGATGTGCAGCCGGTTTATTCGAGTCGGGGTGGAAGGAAGAAGACTTATACGGCTGAGGACATTGATGTTTTGGCGGCGCATGTGATTGCTGGAGAGAAAGAGTTTTGGTATTTGCTGCCTGTGGCGGCGATTGCCGGGGTTAAGAGTTTGCGGTTGTTTCCGGATTTGAAGGGGAGGAATGCGCAGTGGGAGGGGTATCGGGAGGCTTGGGAGTGGCTGGGGTAGTCGGGCTTCCGGTTTCCGGCTTCGGGCTTTGGGCTTCCGGCTTCCCGGGGTCGGGGGGACCTTTCGTTGCTTCGTTGCAATTTCCACTTCCGGCAAACTGCGATGGAAACGGGTATCCCTGGTGGCGGGAGATCTGTGGCATGAAGTTCGCGGGATTCTTGCGGATCGCTCGCTCGCGCGGGCATTTAGAGCAATTGTGAACATCGCTGGGACGGGATTCGGCGGATGATGGGTCGAGAGTCGAGGACTGGCGATGGGCGCAATCTGGATTTATGTGGGGGTGGTGGCAGTGGTGTTTGCCGTGGTGGCGGCTTACCGGATGCGGCAGGTGAAGCCGCAGATGAAGGGATATGCGTTGCAGAGAATGTGTCCGGCGTGCGGGTTGATCACGCCGCGGGCGAATTTGGTTTGCCTGGAGTGTGGGAAGGTGATGGTGGCGGGGCAGTAGTTTTCTTCGTGGGTTCATGGCGGGCGGCCGGTTTCTGGCTTGCGCGCATCGTCTGTTTAGAGGGTCCGTCAGTCGGCGGGAGTGCGCCGAGTTTCGGGATTGCGGACCTCTATCTGTTTGGAACTTTTCGTGCGGATTAGGGTTAGTTACTTAGGTATCGGAGGGAGCTATGCTGGCATCTAATTCGCAGGTGGAAAAGACTGCTGCCATGTCAGTTTTCGATGAGAAATATCGAGTGGTGGGCGTGGAGGCGGATCGGCTGCTGTTGCGCGGAGTGTTGAGTGGCGCGGTGGTGACGATTCTGAACTCGGAGCCTGATGTTCCGCTTACGAAGGAAGAGTATCCGGTGGGGAAGTTGGTGGCGCTCACGGACCCGTCTGGCGCGCCTTTGAATTAGGTTGTGCCGAGTTTAGTTTTTCAGAGTTGAGATTTTTTACAGAGCCGAAATAGAAACCCGCCTTGCTGCGCTTGGCTGGATAGCCGAGGCGGCTGTCCCGCACATTTAACCCTGGTTCTTTATCCATCGCGCAGGTGCGCCGCGAATTGGCTCATGCGAGAAAGTTTTAGCTGACGTAGTTGTTCGCTGCACACCAGCCCCCACTTTTCTTGGTGGAAATGCGGTAAATCGAAGGCGAGCGCCGCAGGCGTCTGAGATTCCCACCTTTCGCAAAAGACGCGAAAGATGGGGCAGCCTCTTTTTTTTGGGGCGGGAAGTGGAGTTGGTATGCGATTCGAAGCCCTCTGGTTAGGTTACTGGTGTGGGGCGCAGTTCTTGGAGGCGCTTTGATAGGAAATTCAGAAAGTTTTGCATGCCCTCGCCGGTTTTTGCGGAGAGCTTGAAGACTTGCATTCCTGGGCGCACGGCCTGAATGTTTTTGTGCGCGGTTTGCGAATCGAATTCGACGGCTGCTGCCAAATCCATTTTTGTGACTACTGCTACGTCGGCGCTGTTGAAAATTGTGGGATACTTCAGCGGCTTGTCCTCGCCTTCGGTTACCGAAATCAATACCAGACGTAGGTCTTCGCCTAAGTCGTAAGAAGAAGGGCAGACCAGGTTGCCGACGTTTTCGATGAAGAGAAAATCGAGTTGGTTGAGATCCCAATGTTCTTCTTGGATGGCGTTTTGCACCATAGCGGCTTCGAGATGACAGAGAGTGCCGGTGGTGATTTGCTTGACTGGAGCATGGCTCCGGGCCAGGCGGAGCGCATCGTTCTCAGTGGCGAGATCGCCGACTAGAGCGGCTACGCGATAGTTGGGCCGAAGCAGGGTGAGAGTTTTTTCGAGGAACGCGGTTTTGCCGGAGCCGGGGCTGGAGACGAGACTCACGACGAAGACGCCGGCGGCGTGAAAGCTGTCGCGAAGAGTGCGGGCCACTATGTCGTTCTGCTTGAGAACGTTTTTGCGAACTTCGATCAGGCGGGGTTCGGGGCGCATTCTTTTATCTCCAGTGCAACTACTTCGAGTTCTTTGCCTTGCACGATCAGATCGGACGGAGTGCCACACTTCGGGCAACAGAATAATTGTATCGAGTTGAGAGGATGCTGGGCCTGGCACGTTGTGCAGAAGATGATTACGGGCAGTTCTTCGATGATCAGGCGAGAGCCCTGCAGCGGGGTTTCGTCGCACGCCATTTCGTAGCAGGAAAGCAGGGCGTCTTTGACCACGCCGGCTAAAGCTCCGAGCTTTAGGTGGACGGCTTCTATTTGAACGCCGCGGCGGCTGGCTTCTTCTTCGGCTAATTCGACGATGCTCATCGCGATGGAGAGTTCATGCATGGGTTGATAGATTTTCTTTCGCCCCTTCGGGGCTTTATTCTGCACTTTCCGTTACCCACGGCTCGCGCCGTGGGCTGCATTCTTGCGCCGCTCCGCGGCTGGGATGGCCATCGAAACGGCTGAGTGCCGCGAGGGCGGCTTGTCCCAGGCTGATTCCGCCGTCGTTGGGCGGGACTGCGTGGTTTGTCCAGACTTGCAGGGATGCGTTCGTGAGCAGGGATTTCATGTCTTCTAATAGTAGCTCGTTCTGGAACACTCCGCCGGAGAGGACAACTGTGTCTGATTTGTTGGCGGAGGAGATTGCGATCAGAGCGTCGGTTAAGCCTTGAGCTATTCCTCTTTGGAAGGCTCCGGCAATCTCGGCGGCCTCGCGGCTTCGGACGCGATCTTGCGCTACGGCTTGCAGTAATGGACGAAAATCTAATTCGTTGTCGATGAACGGAAATGGATAAGGCTCGGCGGAGCGCGCGGTGCGGGCCAGTTGCTCGAGCCAGATAGCGGCCTGGCCTTCAAAGGTGACGTCGCGCGTGAAACCTAGAAGGGCTGCGGCGGCGTCGAAGAGGCGGCCGACGGATGTTGTGGGAAAGGTGCGGATGTTTTTGCGGACTAACTCCATCGCGCCACGGTAGCGATCGGGAAAATTGAAGGGCTCAGAAAGCACGTCTGGCAGGGCATTCAGCTGAGCAAGGAAACCTGCTGCGGCTTGTACGGGAGAGTGAGTGGCTGCGTCGCCGCCGGCTAGCGCCGCCTGGCGAAGGTGAGCTATACGTGTGAATCCCTGTTGCATGCTGCCGGCGAAAATCTCACCTCCCCAGATGGTGCCGTCGTCGCCGTAACCGGTGCCGTCGAAGCTGACGGCGAATACTTGCTTGGTCCACTCAGCGCGCTCGGCGAGCACGGATGCTACGTGGGCGCGATGATGCTGGATCGCGTGAGTTTCCGGAATGGCTAGCGAGGCGGCATGAGCGGTGGAGAAATATTCGGGATGAAGATCGTGGACGAGCAGGAGTTCGTCGCGATTAACCTCGTACATGGAGAGCAAGTCGTTGATGGTTTCATGAAATGCGCGGAGGGATTGGTAGTGATCGAGGTCGCCGATGTACTGGCTGACGAAGGCCTGTCCGTCGACGACTAGGGTGATGGAATTTTTCAGATCGGCGCCCAGAGCCAGGATGGGTCGAGTGGTGGGCAGCGATGCTACCGCGCCGGGAGCGTATCCGCGGGCGCGGCGCAGGATTACCGGGCCGAAAGCTCCGGCACGGGCTACGGAATCGTCGATGCGGCGGGCGATGGGGCGCTGACCGATTAGGAATGAGTCTGCGATTTCGGCTAGGCGGTCGAGGGCATCTTCGTCTTCGTAAGCTATGGGCTCGCTGGAACGATTGGCGCTGGTCATCACGAGAACCTCGGGCGCGCCGTTCGCGAATAGCAGGTGGTGCAATGGCGTGTAGGGAAGCATCACACCTAGTTCGGTATTTTCGGGGGCGACTTCGGGCAGATCTACTTTTGCCGGCGCGAGGACTATGGGACGGGCTGTTGAGGTTAGCAGGGCTTCGGCATCGGGAGAAAGCTCGACCAGAGTTCGGGCCGTGACGATATCTTTTGCCATCAGCGCGAAGGGTTTTTCTTTGCGATATTTGCGATCGCGCATCGCCGCTACTGACGAGGGATCACGGGCATCGCAGGCGAGGTGATATCCGCCAAGGCCTTTTATTGCGAGAATCTTGCCTGCGGTGAGGAGTTGGGCTGCGCGGCGGATGCTGTCGTCATTTTTAACTTCTTCGTCTGCCCGCGGGTGAAGATAAAAATTCGGACCGCACGCGGGGCAGGCTACTGGCTGCGCGTGAAAACGACGGTTGGTAGGATCGGAATATTCCTGGGCGCAATAGGCGTCGAGCGGCCACGATTTCATGGTGGTGTTGGGGCGGTCATAGGGCAGGGCGAGCACGACGCTGTAGCGCGGTCCGCAGTTGGTGCAGTTGATATACGGGTATAGATAACGGGGATTTTTCGGGTCGAAGAGTTCGGTTAGGCAATCGTTGCAGATTGGCAGGTCGGGAGAGATGCGAACTGTGGGGCGATTTTTTCGCTCGCTTTCGCGAATGGTGAATTTATTCAGGCCGGTGGGTTGGGCCGGCTGAACGTCGATTTCCGAGATGGTGGCTGCGGGCGGGGGTTGAGCTTTCAGGTCCCGGATGAAAGCTTCGAGACTGGCCTCGGCGCCTTCGAGATGAATTTCAACTCCTTCTTCGGCGTTTAGGACCCATCCGTTTAGAGTATTGGCGCAAGCGAGGCGGTAGACGAATGGGCGAAAGCCTACGCCCTGGACTACGCCTCGGACTCGGATGGAACGTGCGGTGGTCATTGGTTTTTGTTCGGATGCGATTCGAGCATTGGTCCGGAAAAGTTGCGATGAGCGGAAAATACGACCACCGGGGCTGAAGCCCAATTAGATTGGCGCTTTACGCGGCGCTGAAGCGCCGCTCTTCCACGGTTGCGCACGCATTTGTGAATTCCCCACATGCACGCTTGCGCGCGCAAGCGTGATTTTCCCACACGCTCTAGAAGCTGCCCTTCCGGATTCTCGCCACGACTTCTACTCGTCCACCAGGCAGCCATGGCCTTGCCATCCTATTTGAATTACTTTGCCTTCTTCGACGAGGATGGGGACGGTGCGCTGGCCTCCGGCGATTTCGCGCATGCGCTGGCGGGCTGCAGGGTCGGCTTCTACATCGTACTCGACGAAGTCGCTGCGCTTCCACTCCAGCCAATCGCGCATTTCGCCAGTGTGGGGGCAGCGCGCGGCGCCGAAGAGTTCAAGCTTGGCCACGAGTGTGGACCCCCTGATTTTGCGCGTTCTGGTGCAGGGCACTCTGATGCAACATCTGCAACGATTCGCGTATCACGTGATAGATGCTGGCCTGCACTTCCTGAATGCGGGGGATGTAATCGCAATTCACAACCACGGGAAAGTCGGCGAGGTGCTTGCGCTTGATTTCTCCGCCGTCGTAGCCGAGCAGCGCTACGGTCAGCATGTTGCGCTTGCGCGCTTCTTCGAGCGCCATGATGATGTTGCGCGAGCCGCCGCTGGTGGAAATGGCGATCGCTATATCTTCAGGGCGGGCTTGCGCGATCAACTGGCGAAGAAAAATTGCGTCGGTGCCGATATCGTTGGCGACTGCGGTGATGTTCGCTGGCTCGAGCGAAAGCGAAACTGCCGGGATGGATTGATAACCGTGCGGCGGGAGCACGCAGTCGATGGCGAAATCGTTGGCGTCGGTGGCGGAGCCTCCGTTGCCGAAGAGGATCAGTTTGCCGCCTTGGCGGACACGCTCGTGAATTGCTAGGGCGGTGCTGGCGATCTGACCGGCTTCTTCGCGGGCTACCTGCTCGCGGAGTTTGGTGTCGTCATGGGCCTTCATCAGAATGGACGACGCGACTTCGGCAACCAGATTGCCGGTTCCTTGTTTTTCTGTTCCCAGAAATGGGTAGAGAAATCCGGAAGCGCCGACTTCGTGGCCTAACTCGCGATGCTCGAAGAATACGTGTACCGTTTCCCAGAGGGTGTGATAAAGGATCTCGATCATCTCCTGGTGCATGAAGGGATCTTCGCTGGCCGCTTCAACTGCGTAAGAGCCTTCGACGCCGGGTAGGGCGAACGTCATCGCGCCTTTCTGATGGGCGTGCTGGAGTGCGGCCCAGACTTCCGAATCGCCTTCGGGTGGGCCGAATCCCATGACGATGTCTTCGGGATGGAGTATAGCTTCGAGCCATGGCCGGAATAGGACCGAGAGATCGAGCGCGGGTAGAGCGCGTTTGCCGACTATCACGGGGTGAACGAATTCTACCGAGACGTGCTGCGCGTCGGTGGCGTAGGGCCCGCGGCCGAAGGCGAGCAGGCGGCCTCCGCGGAGAAAGCGTTCGGACATTTCGCGGCAGGCTTCGGCCAGGCGCGGGGCTTCGCGGGCGAAGAAGGTTTCGAAGAGTTGGTTGCGTGCGAGGAGACGGGCTTCGACGTGAGTGGCGAGTTGGTTCGTGGTGGCTGCGTTGTCGGTCACGGGGAAATTCGTTTTCATCTTTGTCTATGTCTATCGATGCGGCGCCAGCCTGAAAGCTACAGGTCGATACGGATCCCGTTTCGTCTAGCAGATGCGCGGGAGTGGGTCGCCAACCAGCATATCTACGATTCGGCTGCCCCCGTAGAGGGTTGTCACGAGCACGGTTCCGGCGGGCTGTTCGCGTACTTCGCCGATCACTTGCGCTTCGTTGCCGCCGGGCGCAAGGCTCAGAGCGTTGATTGCGGCGTCGGCATATTCGGGAGAGACGACGGCGAGGAACTGGCCTTCGTTCGCTATGTGAAGCGGATCGAGGCCGAGCAACTCACATGCGCCGCGCACGGTGTCGCGCACCGGAATTTGATCTTCGAAGAGGACCATGCCGAGACCGCAATCGCGGGCTAATTCATTCAAAGAGGTGGCAGCGCCGCCACGGGTTGGATCGCGCATCCAGCGGATGCCGGGGCCGGCGGCGCGAATTAGAGCCTCGACCAACGGGAGCACAGAACGCGTGTCGGAACGGAGATCGGCTTCGAGATCGAGTTCGCCACGCGCGAGCAGGATGGTGATGCCGTGATCGCCGATGGGGCCGGACAGCAGAATTCGATCGCCGACGCGGACCGAGAGCGGATCGATGGTGACACCGGGAAGCAGGCGGCCGATGCCGGTTGTGCTGATATACATCTGGTCGGCTTTGCCGTGCTCGACTACTTTTGTATCGCCGGCAGCTATACGCACGCCGGCGTTGCGCGCGGCTTTTGCCATGGCGCGAACTTCGGCTTCGAGGACTTGCGTAGGCAGTCCGGCCTCGAGTACGAAGGTGACTACGAGAGCTTCGGCTTTCGCGCCGGAGACCGCGAGATCGTTCACTGTGCCGTTTATGGCGAGTTCGCCGATGGAGCCTCCGGGAAAAGTCAGCGGCTTGACTACGAAGCTGTCAGTAGTGATGGCGACCGTAGTTCCGTTGATATCGACGTGGGCGGCGTCGCCGAGGGGACCGGGAGCGGCACCGTAGAGCAAGGGTGCGAAGAGGCCTTCGACTAATTTGCGGCTGGCTTTGCCTCCAGCTCCATGGGCCATTTCGATTTGCGGGTCGCGGAAGCGCGTGGGAGCGGCGTCGGCGGGCGTGGCGGCGGGAGCGATCGGAGGCTGAGGCGTCAGGCGATCGAGCGTCAGGCCATCGGTCATTAGCCCGCTAAACTCAGAGTTACCATTGCTGCCTTGCGGTGTTCGTAGTTGTAATACGCGGCGCATGATCCTTCCGATGAAACCATGAGTGCGCCGATAGGATGCTCCGGCGTGCACTCGCGTCCAAAAAGTTTACATTGATGCGGCTTCAGCACGCCCTTCAACACTTCTCCACATTGCGCGGCTTTGGGGTCGGTGACGCGGATGCCGGGGACTTCGAAGCGCTGCTCCGTGTCGAATTCGGCGTACTTGTCGTTGATGCGCAGTGCGGATTGCGAGATAAAGCCGAGGCCGCGCCATTCGAAGTAGGGACGCAGTTCGAAAACTTCGGCCATGGCCTTGAGCGCCGCGCGATTGCCCTCCCAGGGAACTACGCGCTTGTATTGATTTTCGACTTTGGCCTCGCCCGCGTTTAGTTGGCGCAGAAGCATGACTATTGATTGCAGCATGTCGAGCGGCTCGAAGCCGGAGACTACGATGGGCTTGCGCTCGTTGTGCGCGATCCATTCATACGGGCGGCAGCCGATGACGGTGGAGACGTGGCCGGGGCCGATGAAGGCGTCGAGACGCATGTCGGGGGAATCGAGAATCGCGCGAATGGCGGGGATGATGGTGACGTGGTTGCAGAAGACAGAAAAGTTGTGGATGCCTTCGGAGCGGGCGCGCATGATGGTGAGCGCGGTGGAGGGCGCGGTGGTTTCGAAGCCGATGGCGAAAAACATTACGTGCTTTTCGGGATTGAGGCGGGCGAGTTTGAGAGCGTCGGCGGGCGAGTAGACGATGCGAACGTCCATGCCGCGGGCTTTGTGCTCGAGCGGACTGCCTTGCGTGCCGGGAACGCGCATCATGTCGCCAAATGCGGCGAAGATGACATCGGGTTCGTGCGCGATGGCGAGGCCATCGTCAATTCTCCCCATGGGAAGAACGCAGACGGGGCAGCCGGGGCCGTGGATCAGTTCGATGTTTTCCGGAAGGATATCTTTCAGGCCGAAGCGGTAGATGGCGTGGGTATGTCCGCCGCAGACCTCCATCATGCGGTAGTGGCGTTCGGTGCCGGCGAGGCGGCGAATTTCGTCGGCCGTTTTTGAAATCAGTTCAGGTTCGCGGAACTCATCTACGAATCTCATGCCGATTCCTCACGCACGGGCTGGGCTTTCATTGGCTGGACGCGGGCGGGCGTCAATTCATGTCCTCCAAGCCGTAGCCTTTGACTTCCTGCATCGCGCCGTCGATTTCGCCGAGCATACGAAGAGTGTTCATCTGGTCGGCGGCATCCTGTTCGCTGATCTTGCTCATGGCGAAGCCGACGTGGACGAGCACCCAGTCGCCGGGTACCGGCTTGTCGTCCTGCAAAAGGCCGAGATCAATCCTGCGGCGGACGCCGACTACTTCGACGAGAGCGGAATCTTGGTTGTCGGCGGAAATCTCGACGATCTTTCCTGGTATGGCTAGGCACATTCGGTATACCTCGTCTTTGGTCGTTCGTCTTTGGTCATTCGTCGTCGGCCGAGCTGCGGCCAGCAACATTCAGTTCTGTTTGCGCGCGGTTATGTCGAACGACAGCTTTAGTTCGTCCTTCAGCTTGATGGTTCCACCCGCGGCGGAAACGGGCTTAATCTCGTAATCGCTTTGGCGCACGGAGAACTCTCCTGCGGCGCGGAGTGTCTCGCCATTCAGCGAGACGCGCGCGGAGACGGGCTGCGTCCGTTTTACTCCGTGCAGCGTCAGCTCTCCATTCAATGCGACCCAATATTGGCCTTCGCCGGTTTTACTGGCGGTGAGGCGCGAACACTCGTAAACAATATCGGAGTAGGAATCGGACTCGAGAACTTCCTCGTGCATGTTGCGGTTGATTTCGGTGCGATCTTTTTCGCTGATGTCATCGGTATCGGTGAGCGAAGCCGCATGGATCAAGAGCCGCAACGAACTTTTTTCCAATGCGTCAGGATTCAAGGAGATCTCGCCTTCGAAGTCGGGAATCGAGATGTTCGGGTTATGACCAAAGACAGAAAGCAGGCCAGTGGCAAATGCCTGAACGGTGAACTTACCTCCCTTGGCGTCAATGATGTAGCGAATGGTGGCAGCCTCCGGTGTCTCTGCAACGTTTAAGGCGTGATGCACTAGAAAGACCTCCTGGCAATTAGACTGCTCCCGCACATAAAGTCCTACGCTGCAGTTGCCGCTTTGCGAGCCAGCACGTAGAAAGAGAATTTCAACTCATCCATAAGTTTCAGAGTGCCACCGGCGATCGATGCGATGCGAATGTCGTAGTCGGTTTGCAGCAAGGTAAACGAGCCGTGAGCGCGGATGCTGTCAACTCCGAGAGACGCTTGGGCGCCAACATCCTGTTCATTTGAAACGCCATGAAGAGTAAGCCTGCCACGCACATTGACGCGATAAAGATCGTCTTTCATTTTGTCGGTAATCACACGCGTGCTTTCGTAAGCAATTTCCGGAAACTTCGCCGATTCCAAGACCTCGTGGTTCATGATGCGGTGAAGCTCGCGGCGATCGGAGTCCGGCATTTCGTCCAAAACCTCCAGCGAAGCTGGCTTCACGCGAATGTGAATGGAAGCTGCGTCGAAGTCACCTGAAGCCACGTCGATTACGCCCGTCCAATCACGTATTGCGATTTTAGGGCTGTGAGCGATTGCCGCGATCAGTCCGTTCGCAAAAGCCTGCACCGTGAACTGGCTGGTTCGCGGATCGATTACGTAACGAGTGCTGCTAGAACTAGCCGCTGCGGAACTGGTGGCCATCGAAGTAGCCCTCCGTTAGCTTTCCGATACGATAGCACCTAACCGCAGAGCTTGCTAACTCCGAACGAAGCGACTTACGCGTTTCGGGACCCGCGTTTTACATCGAGCGCAATTTCAAATAGCGATCCAGATCGGGCAGTGCGCCCTGAGCGAGATCGCCGAGGCCGAACTGGCCGAGATAGCGCCTGGCGATTGGATTGGAAAGAATAAGACCCGCGCCGAAAACGATAAGCGCTACGCCACTGAGCATGAAGAGCGTGTCTTTGTCGCTGAAGCTTCCGTTCGAATTTTCGCTTGCCACGGCAGTCTCCTTTTATTTACTGAGTTGAATCGATATTGGATTCGGGTAGATCAGTCGAATGTTTCTGTCGATCATTTCTGTCGATTAAAGACTGCACCAGTTTAACCGCATCGTCGAGTGCGGCTTCCACTGGCGCGCTTAATCCCATCTTACCTTCTTCTCCACCGAGAGTTTCGGGCTCGCAGCCGACGAGCAGGATGTTTTTCAATTCGATATTCATGGCGCGGGCCGTGCGCAGAACGCTTACTGGGTTCATGGCGTGAGCTTCGATGGTGGGTTGCGAGGCTTGCCCGTCGGTTGCGGGTTCGTCGAGAGCTTTTAAATCGGGCTCGATGACGTAGAGGGTGCCGGGCGCCTGGCCGTGCGGGCAGGCGTCGACGAGGATTGTGGTTTCGTAGCCGTCTTGCAGCGCATAGGCGAGGTCGAAGCCGCGAATGCCGAAATCGACGACGCGTACGCTCTGGGGCAGTTGCAGACCGGCCATACGGCGAACTACTTCGACGCCGAAGGCGTCATCGCCGAGGAAAATATTGCCGATGCCGGCGACGAGGATGGTTGGCTTCTGCACGGCGGAAGCTTGCGGGTAATCTTCGGGCGAGAGTGGTTCGACTTCTTCCGCGTCAAAAAAGAAGCGATGGCCGGGTTGACGGAGCAGTCCCATATCTTTGCCGGGATCGTTGTCGAGAACTACGCAGACGTGCTGCTTGCCTTCGTAATCCTGCTCGATGCATTCGACGGTGGCGATCTGACCGGCGAGCGCGATGTCCATCACATCTCCGCCTTTGCGGGGACGCAGGCGCACGCGGCTTCCCGGCCGGACTTCGACTCCGGAGATATCCAGATGATCGAGCGGAGTTTTTTCTTCGAGGAGTTGCCATTCCCATTCGTTCATTGGGTTTCCTCCTGGTGTGATGGAGGCTCGACTGGCCGCAGGTTTCTGAGCACGCCGTGCAACTTCATTAACTGTTCGACCGGCATGGTTTCTGTGCGCTCGAGCATCTGGCGGGCGCGCTCGTCGGACTGGCTCATCTCGCGCTTTTCTTCGTCGGTCAGCGTCATGATGCGCAGGGAGAGAATCTCGTCAATTTCGGTGCCGTCGAACAAATCTCCGGCGCTCTCGGGAGCGATTTGCGGATAGTCGTAGAGAATGATTGGCGACGAGAGAACGGTGTCACATTGTCCTTCTTCGCCGACCAGCACCGGCCATGTGCCTTCGTTCTTGCAACTCGCGGCCAGTTCGCTTAATTGCTCCGGGGGCGCGAGCAGAGAGATGAACTTTCCATTCTGCACGCCGAGGACGGTGTGCGTAGAGGCGAGGGAACTCAATAGGGCATCTTCACGCGTGGCCTGATGTGCGGCGGCGAAAGGCGTGCGGTTGCGAATGCGCACGCTAACTTTGAACAAATCATCGCTCAGGCGCTCGCTTCTGACTTCGAGCATCGCCTGGAGCATGCGCCGCTCGCGGATGATTACTGCGGCGATTGGACCTTCCCTATCGCGCAGATATTCGAATTCTTTTCCTTCGGGAAAAGTGAAAGACTGCAAGAGCGGCGATCCGACGAGCGCTTCGGGGCTGCAGATCGGCAGAATCACTTCTCGCTCAACCGCTTCTTGCCAGGGTTGGTAGACGCGACCCACCACTTCGAGTCTCGGCACCAGATGGAATTCTGGCGCTTCTCCGGACGGCAACTCGCTCACGGGATTGTTGAATTCCCCAACCGAGCGTGCGACCAGCTGAAGAAAGCGCACGCGGATTTCCAGTTCGGTCGACGAGTTGGCTTCGACCAGGCATTCCGTTTGCATGGTCCAAGCCTCGGTGCCTTTTTGCGCTTCGCTGTAGGATTGCGGGACGAGCACGCCGAAGTTCCAACGCTGCTGATTTTTTACGGACGATGGGCGGTAGGGATAGAGCATGTATCCCTCGTAGAGCACCGCCTTCGCGATCTTGTCGACCGTCGCGAGATTCATTTGCGCGCCCTCATTGGATCACCGTCTCTTCCACGGGAATAAGACTCTCAATCGCTTCTTCCCAGGTGGGAATGCCTTGCCGGACCTTGTATTGATGCAGACGGTCGAAAGCGTCTTTGTGCAGGCAAAGCCAGGCGCTGTTGGGATAGTAAGATTCCATCATGTCGCGCCAGACTTTTACCGGGAGCTTGAATCGAGTTTCCTTGTCCCATGAAATGGGCGCGACTTGCAAGCTGCCTTGCGGACTTGCGTAGAACACCGTGCCGCTGAACTGGACGCAGAGAGGGACTTCGCCATCTGAGAGGCCGTCGAAATATTTTGTGGCAGCGACATTGAAATCGAAAGTGCACGGGACCGGGAGATCGACTACTGTTGTGCCCTGGAATGACGGCACGACTATGCTGGCGTGGGTCCAGAGCAGATTTTTCAGAGTCTGGCTCCAGCGGCTGGGATCGTCGAAAAGGTCGCGAAGTTTTGCTTGATCTCCTGGGGTGTATTTTCGGCGAGTGGTTTCAATCTGAATCTGACAGCGCAGAGCGACGGTATGAATGGTTTCGTTTGGATCGGAAGTGCTCAGGCGGAGCTTCAAGGCAAGCAGGGGCGAAGCGGCATTGGAAACGACCTCGGCGCGCTCAACCTGAAAGTTCAAATCAGGCATGAGACTCCTCTTGACTCTGAGGTGGGCTCTGCGCGGGACTCTGAGCTTTGATCTGAGCCGGGTTGACCTCTACCGCCCGCGCTTTCAGACTGCTGAAGAATTCGCCGAGTTCTTTCCACACTTCCGTGCCGCCGGAAAGACCCTTCCAGTGCATGCGAATGAGTCCCACTAGCTTGTAGCATTCGTCGATGGGAAGCAGGAAATAGTCGGCGGCGGAGTATCCCCGGGAATAGCCTAGACGGTTGACCAGCAGGCCCTCCGCATCGGACTCCATTTCATTCAGAATCGGATTGCGGGCGACGATGTCGTTCCAGGATTCGAGAGCCAGCAACGATTCGGTTGCGCCGGCCGGGCTGGGATAGAGAGCGACCACGCGGTTCTCAAGGCTGCTGCGGAAAAAGAACGCCATGTTAATGGGGACCATCAAAGCGTTCCACTCGGCATCGTTGAGATTGAAACCGGGAATGGAGCGGACGCGGCGCGGGACTCGCTTGAACTTGATTCCCTGGCCGCTGAACAGCAGGGCACAGGCGTCACAGGTGCAGAGAATCTTGCGCTGTGCTACTTCGATCAGGTGCGGGTGATCGGGGCGCAGGCCCAGGCTGCACAGTTCGCAACGCTCGAGCGGGCGCTGGCGGCGGGCGAACTGACGCAGCGTTCCGAAGCCGTCAGCGGATTCTGTAAAGTGTCCTGCGCTCATGATTGCAAAATCTCCAACCTCTTTGCATTGCCGGCGTACTTTTAATCCGTGCCTTGCGTTTGAACCATCGGCGCCGCGACGTTGCTCATCAACTTGTCTAACCCCACAAATCCAGATGCGGGTTTCTCTTCGAAGCCTTCGATTACCAGAGAAGTCAAATCCGGCGCCGCGTCGTACATTGTTCCTTCTAACGTCGCCTGTAAAGTTTTCGCGGTTGAGCCGCAGGTATGCGAGCCAGTTTCTACACGCAGGCGGATGGCGCCTTCGTTTATGCTGACGAGTTCAACTTCGCAACCCTGTTTGCGCAACTGCGGGCGCACTTTGTCGACTGCTTTGACTACGCGGGTTTCCAGATCTTCGGGATGGAGGCCGTAGAGAATGAGTACGCTGCTGACCAGGGGATCGCGACCAAGGCGGTCGATGATGGCCATTCCTTGCTCTCCTGCATCGGCGACGATGTCGAGAGCTTTCTCGATGGCCGCACCATGCAGATCCATCAGCGACTGCATCAAGGTTTTCGTTATCGCCCTGACGGCGGGATCAGTACTTGATTCAATCTCTTGAACCAGTTTGCCGATGCGCTGCATTTCTTCGCGAAAATCTCTACTGTCGGCCACGATGCTCCTTGTCAAAAGCTTTTCAATCTACAAAAAAACAGGAGTGAGAGTGCAGTTTCGAGATGCCAGTTTTCTCGGATCAAGCCAACTGGCGATTCTTGGCAGCGACCACCCTCACTCCTCTATAACCACGAACCGCGTTCAGGGTTGCAGGCCAAACATTGGAGAATGATGCGTCTTCAACACTTTGCCGTTGCCCAGGTACATGTGAACGCCGCACGGCAAACACGGATCGAAGCTGCGCACGGCTCGCATTATATCGATCCCTTTGAATTTATCGGGACCGTTTTCTTCGAAGATTGGAGTGTTCTGCACCGCGTCCTCGTAAGGTCCGGGAGTGCCATAAATATCGCGTGGATTGGCATTCCAGGGTGTTGGAGGATACGGATGATAGTTCGCGATCTTACCTTCTTTGATGACGACGTGATGCGAAAGTACGCCGCGCACTGCCTCGTGGAAGCCGCAACCAATGGCTTCTTCAGGCACTTTGAAATCCGTCCAGGTCTTGGTGTGACCGGCGTGCAGTTCGCCTAGCGCCTTTTCCATAAAGTGCAAAGCGGCGCAGGCAGCGTACACCTGGAAGTAAGTTCGGGCGCGGTCGCGTTCGATGGCGTTGCTCCATTTGGGAATCTTCCACTCGAATTCGACCTCGGGCAGCGACGTTGTCTTCGGCAGGTACATTTTTACGCTGTGACCAGTCGATTTGATGTAACCGATATCAACCAGCCCGGCAAGCGCGGTTGCCCAGAGGCGAGCGATCGGTCCACCACCGGTATCCATCGCTAAGTGATCGCCCGTGCGCTTGTCAAACCAGCGCGGCGACATAACCCAGGTGTACTTGCCGCCGAAGTCGCGCTTTTGCGGACGGGGAATCGTGGTCTGATTCCAGGGATGGTTCTTGTCGACTGGATTGCCAAGAGGATCGGTCTTGACGAAGGTTTGCGAACTCTTCCACTCGTCGTAATAAGAACTGCCGAGCAGAATGCGAATGTTCAGGTTGATATCCACAAGATCGGTGGTGACGAGCTTGCCATCGACCACGATGCCCGGAGTGACGAACATGCTGCGGCCCCAGTTCGTCATATTCTTGTAGGTATAGTCGCAATGATCGGGATCGTTGAACGATCCCCAACAAGCGAGCAGCACCCTGCGGCGACCGACCTCTTCATAACCGGGAAGCGCTTCGTAAAAGAAGTCGAAGAGGTCGTCGTGCAGGGGCAGAACCTTCTTCATGAATTCGACATACTTCATCAGGCGAACAAGGTAGTCGGTAAAGAGCTGAATGGTTGGAACGGTGCCGACTCCGCCGGGATAAAGAGTGGAAGGATGAACGTGGCGGCCTTCCATGAGGCAGAACATTTCGCGTGTCATGCGGCTCATGACCAGAGCTTCGCGATAGAAAGTTCCGGTAAACGGATTAAGCGCGGTCATGATGTCGGAGATGTTCTTGTATCCGTGCAGGTTGGAATGCGGAGCCGGAGTCGACTGCGCTTTCGCCCAGACTTTTGGATTGGTTTCTTTGACCATCTGCTCGCAGAAATCGACGCCGACCAGATTGTCCTGGAAGATGTTGTGATCGAACATGTACTCGGCGGCTTCGCCGAGGTTGACGATCCATTCGGCGATTGGAGGCGGTTTGATGCCGAACGCCATATTTTGCGCATAGGTGGCGCAGGTGGCGTGGTTGTCGCCGCAGATTCCGCAGATGCGGCTGGTGATGAAGTGAGCATCGCGCGGGTCTTTGCCCTTCATGAAGATGCTGTACCCGCGAAAGATGGACGAGGTGCTGTGACACTCGGCCACATGCTTGTTCTCGAAGTCGATCTTGGTAAAGATGCCCAGGCTGCCCACGATTCGGGTGATCGGGTCCCAGTTCATTTCCACCAGATTCCGTTTCTTGCTCGGAACGTCAGTAGTAGGTGCGGCAATAGTGCTCATTCGATCGCTCCTTTGGATTCTCGATCTTTCACTGGTTCCCTTAGTGCCTTTGACTTTATTAGTACGTTCTGGCGTGGTATCCGGTGGTCAGCTCGGCTCGTGCATGCCGCCACTTCGGTTCTTTATTAACGGTGGACTGGGTCATGGAGCGCAAGGCACGGATGCCGCGTCCGTAGGCGCCGATGGCTGCGCTGGAGACTTTCGCGCCGGGCGGTTCATCCATGAAGGGCATGAACTTGTCGGGGAATCCCGGCATAGTACATCCAATGCAGATGCCGCCTACGTTGGGGCAGCCGCCGATTCCGGCCATCCAGCCGCGCTTGGGCACGTTGCAGTTTACGACCGGGCCCCAGCATCCAAGTTTCACGATGCACTTGGGCGAGCCGTAGACTTCGGCGAAGTCGCCCTGCTCGTAGTAGCCGGCGCGATCGCAGCCTTCGTGAACCGTCTTGCCGAAGAGCCACGTGGGTCGTAGTTGATCGTCGAGCGGAATCATGGGCGCCAGTCCGGCTACTTGGTAGAGCAGGTAGAGAACGGTTTCCATGAAGTTGTCAGGCTGCACCGGGCAGCCGGGGACGTTGACGATGGGAAGGCCGGCTTTTGACTTCCAGTCCCAACCGAGATAATCGGCGAGGCCCATTGCGCCCGTGGGATTGCCTTGCATGGCGTGAATGCCGCCGTAGGTGGCGCAGGTGCCGCAGGCCACGATTGCCAAGGCCTTGGGGGCGAGGCGATCGATCCACTCGTTGGTGGTGATGGGCTGTCCGGTTTTTGGATCGGTACCGAGGCCGGCCCAGTAGCCTTCCTTCTTGATCTTTTCGTTGGGAATCGAACCTTCGACTACCAGCACAAAAGGTTCGAGCTGGCCTTTCTCGGCCATGTACCAGAATTTCATGAAGTCATCTCCGTTCTCATAAGCGAGGACGGGATTGTGCAGGTGCACCTTGGGGAGTCCGGGGATCGCTCCCAAGATAACGTCTTCGATGCTGGGTTGAGTAGCTGCAGTGACTGAAACCGAGTCTCCATCACAGCCCAGACCGGCGGTGATCCAGAGGATGTGCACCTCGGCGACAGGCGATGGTTTTTGCGTAACTCGACCGTAGGGAACTGTTTCTGCTGCCATAGTTCTCCTTTCCGACATCAACCGTTAAGAACGGAGGCCGACGATTATTGAGTTGGGAATCGCACTCGGAAGAAGACAGACCAAGAGCGGTTCCCTAATTTGTTGACTAAGGTTCCTGAGTTTGAACGCTAAGTGTGCGTCGGTAGAATCAACAATAGGGGGCATACCGTACAAGCGGGAGGGCCACATTTTCAGCTGGGTGGTATCACTATTTTTTGTATCGGGGATTCCCTGATTGGCGGAAAAGTACACAGAATAATCTGCTACGTTGTCTTTTCGTTCATGTTCCACTGGATGGCGTGCTGCATAAGTTCGCGGGCGCTGCGCAGCGACAGCTTTTCCTTGATGTGGGCCTGATATGACTCGACAGTTTTTATGCTGAGGTGGAGCTCTTCGGCGATCTGGCGGGTGCCGTGGCCTTCGCCGATGAGGCGGAAGACTTCGAGTTCGCGGTCGCTGAGATCGGCGATGGAGGAGTCTCTTAGAGTGCCGGCGCCGGTGATGTAATGTTTGAGCATCTTGTTGGCGATGCGATCGCTGACATAAATCTCACCGCTTAGAATGCGGCGGACGGCCACCAGAACTTTTTCGGTAGCCTCCTGTTTCATGATGTAGCCATTTGCGCCGGCGCGGAGCGCGCGTTCGGCGTAGATCAACTCATCGTGCATGGAGAGAATCAGCACCGGCAGGCTGGGATGCGTGGTGCGGATGGTTTTCAGCAGGTCGAGGCCGTCGGGGCCATTGAGGGAAATATCGACGATGAGCACATCGGGATGCGCTGAGGTGAGCACATGCAGCGCGCCCATAGACTCTTCGGCTTCGCCGCAAACCACCATGTCGGATTCGCGGTTGATCAGCAGCGCCAGCCCCTGGCGCACGATGGGATGGTCGTCGACTACAAGAATTCTTTTCTTGGCGGGCTGATGCTGCGGTTTGGGAGCCAGGCTCATGCGTTAACTTTTTCCTGCTTCACTTGATTTCTTCGTTCCCATCCAAAGGCAGGACTGGGAACAAACACGTGACCATGGTGCCGCCGGTTGAGATTCGTTGCACTTCGAGAGAACCTCCGACCATTCTGGCACGGTAGTTCATCAGATGCAGGCCCATTCCCTTGGTGCCCGGAGCGATAGCGCCGATTCCGTATCCGTCATCCTGAATGGTAAGCGTACCCTGATGCTGGAGTACAGCGAGGCGAATCAGGATCTGGCGGGCGTGACCGTGCTTGATTGCATTGTTCACCGCTTCGCGGGCAATGTAGTAAAGATGTGTGGCCACCGTGTCATCGTGAATGAGCACGGGAGCAAAACATTGGAATCGGCAGCTGACCGCGAATAAATCTTCCACCTCGCCTGCCCATTGCTGCAGTGCTGACATGAGTCCTTCCGCGTCAGATACAACGGGGAGCAATCCGCGCGCGAGTTCGCGTGTTTTGTGGATCGCCTCGTTCACCAGGGTGACGATCTTGGCGGCGTCGGCGGCTTCCGGCAGATTTTTTTCGGCGAGCTTGTGTTCCTGCACTTTGCTCATGAAGGCGATGCCGGTGAGATGCTGGCCCAGTCCATCGTGCAAATCTTGACCAATGCGGCGCTGTTCGCGGGCGCTAATCTCAAGAATGGTTTTTTCCAGGTGCTTGCGTTCGGTAATGTCGCGAATCGCACTCGAAACCAGCACGCCCTCTTCGGTTTCGAGTGGACTGAGACTGATTTCGACAGGGAACTCGCGGCCATCTTTATGCAGGCCATAGAGCTCGTTGCCGGTGCCCATGGGACGCACGCGCGGTTCGCCGAAAAAATGTTTGCGGTGTTCGGGATGTTTTTGCCGCAATCGTGCGGGGACTAGAAGTTCAAGTTCTTTTCCCAGCAACTCTTCGCGGCGGTAGCCAAACAACTTCTCTACCTGCGCGTTGACCAGAACAATTTTGCCTTCGCGATTGACGACTACAACCGCATCGGGCGCGGCTTCCAGCAGGCCGCGGAACTTGGCTTCAGCACGCTTGCTGACGTTGCGCTCTTCCTGCAAGGCTTCTTCGGTGCGCTTCAGATCGGTGATATCGAAACCCACTCCGTGAATGAACCAAGGCTCGCCGCTTTCCTTGCGAATCATTTTTGCTTCGCAATGAAACCAGATGACGCGGCCATCGCGTGAAACCACGCGATACGAGGAACGCAGCGGATTGCCGGTGAGAAACATCTCAGCCGCTTCTGCGCTCCAGCGCTGCTTGTCGTCGGGATGAATGTGCCGGTACCAGCGGACGGGATCCTCCAGCCACTCTTCCTGAGAAAAACCCAGCGCGGCTTCGATCTGAGGGCTGACGTAGGCTTCGCCGATTCCGCGATCGAGATATGCCATGAACACCACTGCGGGAATCTGCTCTACCAGCGCGCGATAGCGCGCCTCGATATTGGGCAGCTGCGCGTCGCTGTCACCATCTTTGGACCAGCCCTGATCCAGCTTTTCTGGCGGATAGACGACGCGTTTCGCCTTGGCGGGAGTGTGGCTCTGGCTAAAGACTCCGGCCAAGCCCTGAAGAATTTCCTCGGCCTGCGAGGGAGTGAGATCGGGCTCGTCAGCCGAAGGCGCATGAGCGTCAGCGGCACCGTTCGTTTGTTTTGGCCGCGAAAACGAAACCATCAGTCACTCCCAGAACAAGTACCTAGTACCTAGTACCCAGAAACGCGGCGTTGACTCGGTACTAGGTACTTGGTACTCGCACACTATACTGCCGTCCGCTTGCGCCAGCTCGGTTCCTTATTTAACGAGGATTGCGTGAAGCGGCGCAAGGCGTGAATCGCGCGTCCGTAAGTTTGAACCGCGGCCGAAGACAAAAGCGAACCGGGCGGCTGATTCATGAAAGGCATGAATTTGTCGGGAAAGCCAGGCATGGTGCATCCAATGCAGATGCCGCCAACGTTGGGGCAGCCGCCAATGCCGCCCATCCATCCGCGTTTTCCAACGTTACATTGAACTACCGGACCCCAGCATCCTAACTTCACGATGCAGAGCGGCGATCCGTATTCTTCAGCGAACTGCGCCTGCTCGTAGAAGCCGCCGCGGTCGCAGCCTTCGTGCACGGTGTTGCCGAAAAGCCAGGTGGGGCGCAACGCTTCATCGAGCGGAATCATGGGCGCGCGGCCTGCGGCCATGTAAAGCAAATACAGAAGCGTCTCCATGAAATTATCGGGCTGCACCGGACAGCCGGGCACGCACACGATGGGAATCGCCGCTTTCGATTTCCACTTCCAGCCCAGGTAATCGGGCAGCCCCATGCATCCCGTGGGATTGCCTTCCATGGCGTGAATGCCGCCGTAAGTGGCGCAGGTTCCCGCCGCAACCACCGCCCACGCGTGAGGCGCGAGACGATCGATCCATTCACAGGTAGTGATCGGTTGGCCGGTCTTTGGGTCAGTGCCGAGCGAGGCCCAGTAGCCTTCCTCCTTATTGTGTTCGTTCGGGATGGAGCCTTCGACGACAAGAATAAAATTGTCGATCTTGCCTTCGGCGGCTTGATGGAAAGGTTTTAGAAAATCATCGCCGTTCGCCAAGGCGAGAAAGGGATTGTGCAGGTTTACTTTTGGAGTCCACGGCAGTGCGCCGAGGACGACTTCTTCGATGCTGGGCTGAGTGGCCGCGGTCATAGCGATGGTGTCGCCGTCGCAGCCTAACCCGGCGGTAATCCAGAGCACGTCGATTTCTTTGATTGCTTCTTGCTTGATCGCGCCGCGCTCGTCGGGCATTGTCACGGCGGCTATTCTATCAAGTAATCTGGCCTAGCCTCATTTTGCTCGGTCCGGCTGAGAGCTTGTTCGAATACAAAGCCATGCCGACGACGGCATCCATGCCGAGCGCTTCGAGATTGTCGATCTCCTGTTGCGTCGTGATGCCGCCGGCGACTATCAGGCGACGGGATGTGGCTTTGCGGATTGCCAGCACGGTTTCCATCGGGATTCCGCCCATCAAACCTTCTGTGTCGATATTGGTATAGAGGAAAGTTTCGCAGAATGGTTCGAGAGCGCGAATCATGTCGAAGGCGGTAATCGTGGTTTCTTTGCGCCAGCCGTCGATTGCAACGCGTCCGCCGCGAGAGTCGAGCGCAAACACCAGCGCCGCTGTGCCGAGTGCATTCGCCAGCGTGGCGGCGAATTCTGTGTTGATCTGAGCGTTCTTTATTAGCGACGACCCGAGGATGACTCGGTGCGCACCGGCTTGCAAAACTTCGCGCGCAATTTCGACGTTGTGAATTCCACCGCCTACCTGGCAAGTGAGGCGCTTTGAGATTTGAGCCAGGAGTTCCCGGTTGTTGCCCACTCGCTTCGCTGCATCGAGATCAATGACCTGCACCAAGGGATATTTTGAGAAGCGCTCTATCCAATAATCGAAGTTGTCGAACTCCAGCGCTTTTTTCTCGCCTTGCACTAATTGCACAATCTTGCCGCCCATCAGGTCGATCGACGGAATCAGCATGGCCACCTCACCGGGATGCCGGCGTCGCTCAGTTCGCTTTTGAGTTCGCCGATGTTTTCGAGGCCGAAGTGGAAGATGGAAGCGGCCAGCGCTGCGTCGGCACGGCCTTCGCGAAATACCTCGATGAAGTCGCGCGCCGATCCTGCGCCGCCGGAGGCGATTACAGGAATCGAAACTGCTTCGGCCACAGCGCGCACCAGTTCGCAATCAAAGCCAGATTGAGTTCCGTCGCGATCCATCGAGGTCAGCAGGATCTCGCCCGCGCCGCACGCAGTCGCTTCCCGCGCCCAATCGACGGCGTCGCGGCCAGTGGGCACGCGCCCACCTGAGATATAAACTTCAAATCGGTCGCCGGTGCTTCTGGCATCGATGGCCACTACCACTGCCTGCGAACCGAATCTTCCGGCGATTGCGCCGATCAACGCGGGTTCGCGCACGGCAGCCGAATTGATGGCGATCTTGTCGGCGCCCGCATCGAAGACCGCGGCTGCGTCGTCGAGCTGGCGGATTCCTCCGCCCACCGTGAACGGAACGAACAGGGAATGCGCTGTGCTGCGAACGGCTTCCAGCAGGGTGTTCCGGTTGCCGCTGGTCGCGGTTATGTCGAGCAGAACGATTTCATCGGCGCCACTGCGGGCGTGCGCCGCGGCGCATTCCGCGGGATCCCCGGCGTCGCGCAGATTCTTGAAGCGCACGCCTTTCACGACGCGGCCACCATCCATGTCGAGGCAGGCGATGATGCGCTTGGTCAACATTAGAGTTCGCAAAAATTCTTCAAGATCGACAGCCCTACGTCTCCTGATTTCTCCGGATGAAATTGCACTCCGAAAATGTTGCCGCGTTCTACGGCGCCGGAGAACTGGAGTCCATATTCAGTGGCCGCCGTGGTCTCGGTAACGAGCGGTGCGTGGAAAGAATGTGTGTAGTAAACGAATGAGTTCTGTGCGACGCCTCGCAGTAGACGTGAGCCTTCTTTTGCTGCGACGGAATTCCAGCCGACGTGCGGCGATTTTACTGACGACGGAAACTGCCGGCACTTGCCAGGAAAGATTCCAGCTCCTGAGATGTCGTTACATTCTTCGCTGCCTTCGAAAAGCCATTGCATTCCCAGGCAAATTCCCAGGAGCGGCTTGCCCGTGGATGCGGCGTGCAGCAAGGCTTTTGCCATGCCAGACCGATCCAGGGTGCGCAGGGAAGAGAAATGTCCGACTCCGGGGAATACGATTTTGTCCGCTGTTGCCAGGGTTTGAGGCTGGTCAGTCACGAGGATTTCTGCGCCGAGATGGTCGAACGCCTTCTTCACGGAATTCAGATTGCCCGCTCCGTAATCCACGATGGCAATCATAAAAGCCCTTTCGTGCTGGGAAGCATGCGGGCCAGGCGTCGATCGCGCGAGCACGCCACGCGCAGCGCCCGTGCGAAGGCTTTGAAGAGAGCTTCGATCTTGTGATGGCTGGAGCGTCCGTAAAGCACGCGCGCGTGAATATTGGCGCGGGCGCCGCGCGCGAAGCCCTCGAAGAAATCGGACACCAACTCGACTTGAAGATCTCCCACGAACGCTGTGCGGACTTTCGTATCGACGACCGCAGCCGCGCGCCCTCCGAAATCCACGGCAGCCAGACCGAGAGTTTCATCCATGGGCATGACAAAGTAGCCGGCGCGAAGAATGCCGCGGCGATTTCCTAACGCGAGGTCGAAGACTTCGCCCAGAGCGATGCCGACGTCTTCGACAGTGTGATGCTGATCGACGTCGAGGTCTCCGACAGCGGAAAGTTTCAGATCAAATGCGCCGTGTCGCGCAAAGAGTTCGAGCATGTGATCGAGAAAACGGATTCCCGTCGAGACCTGATACTTCCCACGGCCCTCGATCGTGAGCGCGATCTGAATCTCGGTTTCCGCGGTCTTGCGATGCAGCTTCGCTTTTCTCATGCCGTCACCTCAAGGTGAGGCTTCATTTCGCGGACGACCTCGCGCAGCGCGGCTATCAGAGTCTGCGTGTGTTTCTCTGATCCCACGGTAAGGCGCACGCAGCCTTCGCATCCGGGATCGGTGTGCCGGTCGCGCACGAGAATTCCTCGCGCGCGCAACGCTTGAATGAATTCCGCGTAAGCGGGACCGATACGCACCAGCACGAAGTTGGCGCGACTCGGCCAGTAGTGCAGGCCGAGAGCGCCGAGTTCGCGTTCCAACGCCGCGCGGCTGCGTTGGACTTCGACAACGTACTGCGCGACAAATTCCTGATCTCCAATCGCTTCTGGCAACGCCGCCAGCGCCGCAGCATTTACGTTGTAGGGCGAAGCGACGCGGCGCACCATCGCAATCTGCTCGGCAGCCCCGGCAAGAATACCGATGCGAAGGCCAGCCAATCCGTAGGCCTTTGAGAAAGTTCGTGCGACAAGAACGTTTTCCGGCAACGGCATATGGCTGAGGATCGTCTCTCCGTGAAACTCGAAATAGGCTTCGTCCACCAGAAGCGCTGCGTGGGGCGCGGCTTCTGCAATCTTCAGCAAAACCTCACAAGCAACTGCCGCTCCCGTCGGATTATTCGGATTCGCCACAGCGATGAGACGCGTCTTAGGACTGATCCGCGAGAGCACGTCGTCTAAAGGGAATGCAAAGCTCGCGCCGGCGAGAACCTGTACTACGCGCCCGCCCTGGGCCTGAGCGAAAAGGGAATACATCGCAAAAGTGGGTACGACGATGAGTGCCTCGTCCCCGGGATTGAGATAGGTCGAGCACAGCAGATGAATGGCTTCATCGACTCCGTTCGTGAGAAGAACCTGCGCCGCATCGAGTCCGAGAAAGTTAGCCACTTCGCGTTCGACGGGCTCGCGCTCGGGATAGCGCGCGAGCGTTTCGGCGTCGAGCGAATGCAGCCTGGCTAACACGCGCGGCGAACAACCGATCGTGCTTTCGTTGAAATCAAGGCGCAGTCCCTGACGGCCAGCCAGGGGCGGGCGATAAGCGTGCAAGCTCTTCACTGCGGCGCGGGCTTCGAGCTTCATGAGCACCTCGCGCGCAGGGATTCAGCGTGGCCGCGCAGACCCTCGGCTTCAGCGAGCGCGATGGCCGGTGGCGCGATTTGCCGCATGCCTTCGCGGGAAACTTCCTGACACGCGATGATGCGGACGTAATCCAGCACACTCAGGCCGCCGCGCACGCGTGCCATCGCTCCCGTAGGCAACACATGATTCGGGCCTGAGATGTAATCTCCAGCCGCTTGGGGCGTAAACTCGTTGAAAAAGACCGAGCTGGCGTTCTGAACTTTCGGTGCCAGAGATTCCGGCAACGTGAGGTGCTCGGGCGCGATGCGGTTCGCGGTCTCGATCGCTTCGTCGAGCGAATCGACCACGAGGACCGCGCCACGGCGAGAGAGCGATTCAGCCGCAATTAAATTGTCCGGTGTGCGCCGCTGCACTTCGCTCTGTACGGCTTTCGCTAATTTAGACGAGTTCGTAATAAAGACGCAGAGCGCGTCGGGATCGTGTTCGCCCTGCGCGACCATGTCGCACGCGATGAAAACCGGATCACCTTTTTCGCTGATGATCACGGCTTCGGTAGGACCAGCCAAGAACTCAATGGCACAATCAAATGCAACCAACTTCTTGGCTGCCGTGACGTAGCGGTTGCCGGGTCCGACGATCTTAGTCACTCGCGGAATGCTCTTCGTGCCATAAGCTAAGGCAGCAATCGCCTGCGCTCCACCAATGCGGTAGAATTCGCGCACACCGAGAAACGCGGCTGCAGCGAAAGTTGCCTGCGCCGGGCGCGGCGACACCACGCGAATCTGCGGCACGCCGGCAACCTGCGCCGGAATCACCGTCATCAGCATCGTCGAGGGCAACGGATAGCGTCCACCTGGAACATAGCAGCCCACAGACTCCAACGGGCGAACAAGTTGGCCCACGGAAACTCCGCGATGAATTTCGCGCTGCCACTCTTCCGGTTTTTGCCACTCGCAGTAGCGGCGAATATTTTCCGCGGCCTGCTTGATCGCGTCTTGTAATTCCGGGGAAATGTTCTTCCAGGCTTCATGCAGTTCGTCTTCAGGCACGCGCAGAGATTCGCCTTTGCCTAGGCCGTCCCACTTGGCCGCGTACCGGCGTAAAGCTCGATCTCCGTTACGCTGCACATCGCGCACGATGCGCCGCACCGCGGGCTCAACCTCAGCAAGGTCAGTTGCGCCGCGCTGCTCAAGCGCTTGCACATACCTGTCGCGCTTGGGCCCGTCAAGAATGCGCAGGCGCATCACATCACCACCTTGTTCAGCGGATATTCGACGATCCCCTGTGCGTTCGCTTCTTTCAGTTTTGGAATCAGCGTCCACGCAGTCTGCTCTTCGATGATTGTGTTCACCGCGACCCATTCGCCATCGGCCAACGGTGCGACCGTCGGATTTTTCAACGCGGGCAGCAGCGCAAGAACCGCGGCCAACTCCGGCTTGCGGACATTGAGCATCAGCCCCACGCGGCCGTGCGCGGCCATGGCTCCCGAAAGCATCACTGCCAGATTCTCGATCTTGTGCCGCCGCGCGGGATCAGCCCAGGCCGCCTTGTTCGCGATGAGTTGCGTGTTCGACTCCAGCACTGTTTCAATGATTCGCAGATGATTCGCACGAAGAGAGCTACCGGTCTCCGTGACTTCTACAATGGCATCGGCGAGCAGCGGCGGCTTCACTTCCGTCGCGCCCCAGGAAAATTCAACTCGCACCGGCACGTTCCGGCTGGCAAAATAGTTCTTCGTAAAGCTCACCAGTTCCGTGGCCACTATTCGGCCCGCAAGATCTTCTGGTTTCTGGAAGCTGGAATCCTCCGGCACCGCGAGCACCCACTTTACTTTGCCCATGCTCTGTTTCGAATAGATCAGGTCGGTGACCGGGACGACTTCAAGACCGCTTTCGAGTACCCAGTCGAGGCCGGTGAGACCTGCATCGAGCGCTCCGTGTTCGACGTAACGTGCCATTTCCTGCGCGCGAATCAGCATGCATTCGATTTCAGGATCGTCGGTCGCCGCAAAGTAGGAGCGCGCATTCGTGTAAACGCGAAGTCCGGCGCGCGTAAACAGGCTGAGCGTGGCTTCCTGCAAACTTCCCTTGGGAATGCCCAGACGAAGTTTCATCGCAGCGCCTCTTTTTCTAATTTCAAAGATTGTTCGGACGCTTGCGGCGCCGCGCCCACCGTCAGTTCCTCGGTGAAGCACGATCTTGATCCCGTGTGGCAGACCTTGCCTTCGCCCAATACGCGAACGCGCATCAGCACTGTATCGTGGTCGCAGTCCGTCCACGCGGCGACAACTTCCAGGCGATTGCCGGAGGTTTCCCCTTTCGTCCAAAGCTTTTGCCGGGTACGACTGTAGAACGTGACGAAGCCCGTGAGCAAAGTCGCCTGCAGTGCTTCGCGGTTCATGAAGCCGAGCATGAGCAACTCCGAAGTGGCCGCATCCTGAATCACGGCGGGTATAAGGCCTTGCATTTTGTCGAAGTCGATTTCCATGGAAGCCTCCTTATTCGTTTCCCCCTCACCCGGCCTTTGGACCTGGCAACAGAAACAAAAATCCCGCTGCTGCGAACTTCGCGTCAGCGGGCTTGGATCTCGGATTATTTCTGTTTGTTTATCCGCAGTCCGCCGACACGCTCATCGTGTGGTGATGATGGTGGTGGTTACGATGGCTGCGGGAAATCATAACGAAGTTATCGTAGTACGGCGAGGTTCTCTGCGTCAATCGCGTTCCGCACGCGGCGGCGGGCGAAGCTATTCCAGGCTCAACTCCATCTTGCTCTGTTTACCGAAGTGGATGTGCAGCATCATCTCTTTTCCGCTGACAAACTCCCCGGTTAACGTTCCGGATTGGTCGGTGGGAACCGCGTTGGAATTTGCCACGCTGGTGGCTGCCGCGCTCGCGTCTGCCGCACCCGCGGTTACCTGTACCCGCAGCACATGTTTTCCGGGCGAGAGTTGCACGGCGTGAAATTCATGTCCCTGAACCTGATGAAACACGCCCAGGCGTTTCTTGTCGGTGCCCTCCAACGTATGCATATACGTGAGAGCGTCGTCCACCCAAATTGATAGATGCGCCTCGGCAAATTTGTGTTCGACCTCGATTTCCAGCATTGCCGGAGGGACTACCGGCGCAGGTTCTGAACTGACCGGCAAGACCGGCGAAGTGGCTGCCGACGCAGTGAGATGTGCCGTCTTTGCATGCGGCGGAGTGATTCGAGCTTCTAGCTTGCGTGGTTTTTTTACGACGGGTGTCTCGATCATCGGCGGTGTCGGTGTCGGCGTTGCTGCAACCGGGCCAGCCTCTTGCTTGACCGGCAATGGCTGCGGAGCCACGGCACTTGCCAACTTCGCCTGCGGTGCTGCGTGCGGCCGAAGAAAGTTAGCCATTCGCATTCCGAAAACAAAAACTCCTATCAGAAGGAACGCGCCAACTAAAGCCTTGCTACGCGTGCTCGTCAGCAAGTTTTCCGCGGCACGCCGCCCCCCGGGAACGGCCGCAGGCACCGGAACATGGCGGGCGCCAGAGGGAGATTTAGGTCCGAGCCTGAGCGGAGCGAGAGCTGAGGTGCTTGTGTCCGACTCCGTTTTCGTGCCTGCCTCTGATCCCAAGAACTCCTTTTTGCTTGGCAGATCTTGTCCATCTCGCAGCGCCACGAGATCCCGCGCCATCTCGCGACCGGTCTGGTAGCGCTGGGCTGGATCTTTCGCCATGGCTCGCGCAATGATGTAATCGAGCCCCGGAGGCAGATCAGTGTTGAGCACAGTCGCCGGGATCGGGTCTCGGTTGACTACCTTGTAGCTGACGGTGAGAGCGCTGTTGCCTTGAAACGGCCGGTAGCCGGTCAGCACCGTGTACAGGATCACTCCCAGAGAAAACAAGTCTGAGCGCCCATCGACCGCGTCGCCATTGAGTTGTTCGGGTGACATGTACGCGGGTGTTCCCAGAACGCGCCCTGCGAGAGTGTGGTTGGCGAGATTTAGTTTGGCGACTCCGAAGTCGGCGATTTTTGCGTGGCCGTCTTCCGTCATCAGAATGTTCGCCGGTTTCAGATCGCGGTGGACCACTCCCTGGCTGTGGGCGCAATCCAGCGCATCCGCGAGTTCGAGGGTGAGTTGTAGCGCGGCCTCCGGAAGCAATGTGTGGTCGTTCCGCGCCAGCAGCTTATCGAGAGATTGCCCGCCAACGAACTCCATTACGATGTAAGGAGCGTGCGTCTCCGGTTCCTCACCGATATCGAAGATGGTGACGATTCCAGGATGCGACACGCGTCCCGCAGCTTCGGCTTCGCGGAAAAAACGCGCGCGATATTCCTGCGCGTCTTCGGGCGATTGATCGCCCATGGAAATGGTCTTCAGCGCGACGACGCGGTTGATCTTAGGGTCGCGCGCCTGGTAGACGACACCCATCGCTCCCCGTCCCAACACAGACAGGATCTCGTACCGACCGAAACGTTCGCCCTTGGTTTCGTCCATAGCTGCCGTCTGCGGTTTCAGACTTCGGTCGCAACCTCGCCGGCTACCGCTGCCCTCGTCTGGTCTTCCGACGTTGTAGTGGCGAGCACTCCGATCACGTTCTCGTTCAGTACGTCCACGATTTTCTTAGCTTGTGCGAGAGTGATTCCGTTCAGCAGTTCGAAGCCGACCTTGACGCCTCGAAGCGATGCAATGGTGTCATGATTAAGGCGAATTTCAACCCCGATCGGTCCACCCTTCGAAGCAACAGCAAAACTGACCCCAGCTTTTTCAATTTTGATGGAAGACATGCATTACCCCGAAATCAAGACATAAAGCTGCGCCGGCCCAGCTCGAGCGGAGGGGGACGGCGTCTATCAGGTTGTATTTTGTACCGGGAGGCCAAAACATCCAAGGTTACTAACGTTTTCCGTGCGGAAATCGAGCCCGGCGGGGCGCACGGTGGTACCATAGCGGGCTGCTTTATAGTTGATTTTTACAGTTCAGATATTGGGAGAGCAGATGACAAGAGCCGCCCGCTCCGTAGCATCGCCCAGGGTTGTTTCCATCGAAGACTTCCGGCCGATCGCGCGCCGAAGGATTCCGCAATCAGTGTTCGATTATCTCGATGGCGGCGCTGAGGGCGAGGTCACGCTCCGCGAGAATTGCCGGATATTTAACGACGTCACCTTTCGGCCGCGTCATGCAGTCGCGCTCGCGGATTGCAGCCTGTGCACGACGGTCCTTGGTTTCAAGCTTTCGCTTCCGTTTCTGCTGGCGCCGGTCGGCTACAGCCGCCTCATGCATCCCGGGGGCGAAGTGGTTGCCGCGCGCGCCGCCGGCCGCGCCGGCACTGGTTATATTCTCTCGACGATTTCCGGGCACAAGCTCGAGGACGTTAAGGCTGGTTCGTCTGGACCGGTTTTCTATCAGCTCTATCTGATGGGCGGACGCGGGGCTGCCGAGGGTGCCATCGAAAGAGCGCGCGTTGCCGGGTTCTCCGCGCTGTTCGTGACCATCGATACTCCGGTGTCTGGAATCCGCGAGCGCGATTTCCGCAATGGCATGAAGGAACTGGTTAGCGGCGGAGCGCTGGAAAAAATTCCGTATCTCCCGCAAATTCTCTCGCGTCCCGGCTGGCTCTTCAGTTTTCTGCGGGATGGCGGCGTGCCCCCGCTTCCGAACGTGGTTGTGCCGGGCAAGGGGCCGATGCCGCTCATCGACGTCGCTACGGCTTTGGCGGAATCCGCTGTGACTTGGGCCGACCTGCGCTGGATCAGGGAAATCTGGAAGGGTCCCATCGTCATCAAAGGCGTGCTGACGGCGGACGATGCGCTGCGCTCGATCGACGAAGGCGCGGCGGCGATTTCAGTTTCGAATCATGGTGGCCGTCAGCTCGACGGAGTTCCGGCGTCGCTGCGCGTCTTGCCCGAAGTGGTAGAAGCCGTGAAAGGCCGCATCGAAATCTTGATGGATGGCGGCATTCGCCGCGGCACCGACATAGCCAAGGCCATCGCGATGGGAGCCCGTGCCGTACTCTGCGGCCGCGCCTACGCCTACGGCCTGGCCGCCGCGGGTGAAGCTGGCGTTGATCGCGCAATCGACATTCTGCGTGTCGACCTCGATCGCACGCTGCGGCTGCTTGGGTGCCCGTCAGTGGAAGCTTTGGATCGTTCTTATGTGAATGTGCCTAAGAGTTGGGAAGGGAATTAGGCTGTCTTCGGGAGTTGCCCAGATGCTCATGTGGGGACAGCCGCCCTCGGCTGCCCGTCGAGCGAAGCTCGACTGGGTTTCCCAGGCAGCCCAAACTTTTCCCTTGACTGAAAGCCTACAATCGCTCAATATGGCGTCAGGCGACATGTCGCCAGAGGCCATATGGACGTTCTACCCTTAACCGAACCCGTGCTGCTAATCCTGCTAAGCATCGCCGAACAGCCTCGGCACGGCTATTCCATCCTGAAAGATGTCGAGGAGATGAGCGAAGGCCGCGTCACGCTCAGCACCGGCACGCTCTACGGGGCGTTGCGCCGTCTGCTCGAAGATGGCTGGATTGAGCGCTTCAGAGAAGAAGAAAGCTCGCGCGGACGCCAGGCGTATCGCCTCACTCCTGCCGGACGCCGAAATCTGCAACTCGAGGCGACCCGGTTGAAACATCTCGCCAAGGTCGCAAGTCTGCGCGTAGCGCGGAAGGGACTTTAATCGATGCTCGCCCTATATCGATGTCTGCTGCGCCTGTATCCTGCCGCGCACCGTCAGGAGTATGGCGAAGAAATGGCCGACGTCTTCTGCGAATTGCAGACGGAAGTTCGTTCCGAAACAGGCGGCCAACGATTCTGGCCGAGAGCAACATTCTTTCTCCGCGAATTCGCCGGGCTGCTCTCCGGCGCGCTCTACGAGCATTCGCGCGCGATCACAGGTTCCGATCTCTCATTTCCATCCAGGAGGTTCACCATGCGTTCCGAATTCCGTTTTCCAAACGCCACGCCCATCTTGATGGCCGTCATTCTCGCGGGAGTGATCCTTGCGATCGAGAAAGCCACCGCGATCGAGCAGTCGTTCCCGCTCGCGTATCCTCAGCAACTTCCTCCCATCCAGCCAGAGCACTTCACATTTTTTCCCGCGATGGCGGTGATCTTTCTCTCAGCCTATGCGGCGGCGGTGATTGGATGGGCCTTGCTCTTCGCGATGCGCCGCTCCGGCATGCACCGCCTATCGGAAATGCCGCCGGTTCAGACACAAAAATGAAAACTGCAGCCTGACTTTTCTTCAAGGAGGTTTTACCATGCGAGGTCGAATGCCTGTTGCGTTATTCGCGATGGTTTTTGGCGCTCTGGAATTTGCCGGAGGAGCGCAGGAAATGATCTATCTGGGATTCTTGCAGAGCGAACGCTATCCACTCATCGCTGGAGTGCTGGGCGTTCTCGCCGGAGGCCTGCTGTTCGCGGCTGGAATCGCGCTGCTGGTAAGGTCCCAGCTCACTTCCGTTCTCGCGCAAGCCACGGCGTGGATATCGGTTCCAGTATTCATCCTGACCGGCGTTGTCACGCACAGAGCGGGTTGGCCCATCACAGCAGTCGGCATCGGCTACCCGCTGTTCCTCGCACTCTTTTGCATGAAGAGCGAGAAAAGCGGCGAGGCGACGGCCCGGTCCTGACCCCTCCGATTATTTGTCTTCTTTCTTCTCGGGTTCCTTGGGCAGCGCTTTTTCAATCGGCTTGCGGGGCAGCATCTGGTCGCGCATGGCCGCGTCGTAAACAAAGCCCGCGACGATTACGCTGATCTGCTTGAGATCTTCCGGCTGTAAGCGGTCATACACATCCATATTCGAATGGTGAGTGCGAGACTCATACTCAAGCGGATCCTGTATGAACTGAAATCCTGGGATGCCCACGGCGTCGAACGACTGATGGTCAGTGCCGCCAGTGTTGCGCATCGTGATCGTATTCATGCCCAGGTCTTTGAATGGCTTCATCCAGGCTTCGAAAATGGGCCACACGGCCGCATTCTCTTGCAGATAAATGCCGCGAATCTTTCCCGAGCCGTTATCGACGTTGAAGTACGCAGAGACTTTTGCTTGTTCGGGCAGCACTGTAACTTCTCCCGCTTCACGGCGCAACAGGGTTGGCATATCTTTCATTCCAGGTTCGTCTATGCGCGGACGCGAGCCGAAATGTTTCTCCACGTAGCCCTGCGAGCCGAGCAATCCTTCTTCTTCGCCGCTCCACAAGCCGATGCGGATAGTGCGTCGTGGCTTGATGTCGAGCGTTTTCAGGATGCGCATGGCTTCCATCATCACGATGGTGCCGGCGCCGTTGTCAGTCGCCCCTGTGCCCGCGTGCCAGGAATCGAGATGCGCGCCCAGCATCACCACTTCATCTTTCTTGTCTTTATCGGTGCCCGGAATTTCCGCGATGGTGTCGTACTGCATGGGATCGTCGTCGTAGAAAGTGTTCGCAACATTCAGTTCGAGGGACACGTCTTTCTTCTGCTGCAACAGGCGCGCGATGCGGCTCCAATGCTCGATCGCCATGGTGAGTTGCGGAATGGTCGTGGTCTCGCCCGCCTTATAAGATCCTCCGGACTGCACAAACACGGTGCCGCCGCCCGATGTCTGGCGGCTGTGGTCGATCACGGCCAGAACCTTTTCGTCGGCGAAGAACTGGTTCAAGTCTTTAACAAACTGCTGGCGCTTCACGAAATCCCCCATGCGAAACGCAGGACGCTCGCCAGGAATCTGATATTCCGCGGTCTTCGCGAGATCGTCATCGCTCATGCGCTTGAACGGAGCTTCGGTGATCGGCTTCACATCGGCGTCAGGCCCCGATATCACGATCATGCCAGCGAGTTTGCCTTTGTATTTCTCGAAATCTTTTTTGTCCTCAATGGTCACGCGAATACATTTGCCCTCCACCACGCCATTCGTGCCGGGAGTCCACGCTTTCGCGTAGACGATCAGCGGCACGACATCGGGCGAGGTCATGCGCACGTTGATGTATTGATTCGCCCATCCGCGGCCGAACGGCCCCCATGCTTCAAGGTGCGCGTTCGAGAGTCCCATCGCGGCAAGTTGATCGCGAGTCCACTCGTTAGCGCGTTTCATGTTCGGCGAACCCGTCAGGCGCTCGCCGATCGAGTCCATCAGTCCCGTAGCGAACTCCATCACCTTCGAGTCACGAAAGCCTTCATAGCGGATGCGGCTCATCATTTCCAGATCAACCTTCTCCGCTTTTTCCTGAGACCACACCGGTGCGACCGCGCAGATCGCAACCACAAGGCAGGCCAGACGGACGACATTCTTCATGAGAAAAGCTCCTGAGTGAGGATCGAACGGAGGATTATACAGGCTGAATTTCGTTGATGGAGAACGACGAGACCGAGAAAATTGTAAAGTTGTTTCAAGCCGAACCGAAGGTGCCAGGTTTTCTCAGCGCGCTCCGCGGCCGTTCTCAGCGCACTCCGCGATCTAAGGTCTTGCGGTTTCTAGCGCCGAGCGTCGAGCAAATCAAGCTCCGCAAAGCCAGATGCGATTCGCTGATTGCTAATTGCCAACCGAGCAATCTTGCGCCTTCGCAGCCCGTCAGTTGCCCATCTTCTTGATAGCGCCAAGCGGCGTCTGCAGCGTGCCGTCGAGATTAATGTCGAAGTCGTAAGAGAACGGCGTGAACGATCCAGCTCTGTAAAAAACAACTTTGCCGTCGCCAGTAAAGCAATCGAACGGCATCTCGCCGCCCAATCCTTCGGTGATGGTTGCCTTGCCGGAACGGAAAACCACTTTCATGCCAGCCATGCCCGAGACATGTTCCCACCGGCCTTCATACTTTCCGGCGCAGCTGACGAGTCCGGCCTTGGGAGGCTGCCCCGCAGCCCGTTGCGCGGCAGCCGCAGGCGCCGGCTTCGTCGACATGCGGATATTCTCGGCGGTCGTGTTCACCATGTCAGAGCCGAGGCCCGTATCTACTCCCGGCACCTTGATGTCGTACATGTTCACATTATTTTGTCCACGGATCTCGCCATCCATCCACTTGCCGTTCACCAGAACTTGCACGCGATCGTGCAGATCGTATTGCCCCGCTGCATGATCCTCTGCCGTAAGTTTTCCGACCCGGTGTATTTCGTAGGGCCACATTTTTGAAACGCTGACCCCATTCGGCAGATGGACTACATACGACCGCCCGTGCACCTCCGTGATCGTGGCTTCCTGCCAGCCGTCGACCAAAACGCGCACGGTATCGCCGACCTTGAATCCGCCAGACCCGGGCCCCGACTGCGAATTGACTGCAGCTGCGGAAGCATTGCCCCCGGCAGCCGCATGCGCCCTAAACGGCGAAGGCGCTGGAGGAATTTCGCCGCGATGAGGATCGGTCTGCGCTTCGGCCGCGGTTTGCGGGTGGCATTTTGCCGGAAGCAAAGCCGTCAGTTGTACGCGGAGGGCTTCTCCACGCTGGAATGCCTGGCCCTTTTTGTAGTTCTGGTAATCGCATGCACCCGTGGCGTCGGTGCACGAAAATACCTTGAAGCTCTGTCCGTCGGTGCACACATACACAACATTCATTTGCAGCGCTGGCGTCTGCGCGAGCGCGCTGGATGTAGCCAGCACCAACAGCAAGCTTCTCAAACAGAATATGCGCATCTCTGGACCGCCTCCACGCTGCTCCGAGTCAGCAGATGCGGATGGTAGGTTCCTCGCAGCCCGGAACAGCATCGCCGGAAGGATATCACCAAAGAGAAAAGTAAGATGGGACTGGAGCGAAATTGAGAATTTTGCTTCAGCGGGAAAAATCATTCTTTCTTGGCAGGAGCTTCCGCGGGCGCTGCTGTGCCGCCTTCGCCCGGTTTTTTCTCGTCCCCAGCTTTTTTCTCTTCGCCAGATGCAGAAGGCTTTGCGTCTTTAGCGTCCTTCTCTCCTTTTGCGTCTTTAGCGTCTTCCTTTTTTTCTGTGTATTGCACGATCAGCGAAATGCGCCGGTTCGAAGCGCAAATGAGACTGCATCACCGCCTGATTCGGCAATCCCGTGACCTCGTCGAGCCACCCGCGCTCCTTCATGCTTTGATTGTTCGCGTCCGGACCAGCCAGTGCGAAGTGTTCTTCAAAGGTTTGAATAATCCCAATGATCGAGCCGTGTCGGTCGCGCAGCGGGATGGCGTAGATGCGCACTGGAGTTCGATGCCCTGCCTCGTGGTGAATCAGGCCCAGAGTTTCCACTGGCTTGGCGTCGTGCAGCGCGGTCGCGATCGAACACTTTTCCGCGCAGGTTTCGCAACTCAGTTCATTGCAATGCAGAAAAACATTCTCCCGGCAGGCGTGCCCCAGCACGTCGATGCGCGCACAGCCCGTGATTTGCTGAGCACCGTCACTCCAGAAGACGATTTTTTTCGCGAGATCGAGCACGCTCACGCCGATCGGCAGGCCATCGAGAATGTCGCGATAAGTCTCAGGATCTTGAAAAGCTGGCATGGGCGGACGCGCAACAACGCTGCTCGTCTATCCATCGGCAGAAAGTTCGCTAACTCCAGAGGCAGCGACAGGCGGCAGGATTTGCAAACGTCAGTTAGAGCCTTCTAAAGTCTTGCTTTCCAATGGCTCAGAACGCATAGCACTTTGGGGGCAGTGGCATGGCACGATAGTGCCATTTGCAAAATTCGCCTCGACCTTTATTTTCGCAAGTGAGCAGTTCTGGGGGAGGGCTGCCCGGGCGCCTCGATCTCGAAAGAGATTCGAGGCGCTCGTATTTTGGGGCAAGCTCTCACCACCCTACGGCAGCCCGACGCGCTTCTTCAGATCGGCAAAGCGCGGGTCCGAGTGCAGATTGTCCAACCGCTCGTCCACCGTCAGAAATGATGGCAGATAATAAGAGCGATCCTCGTAGGCGCGCTCCAGCAGAGCAAATGCCTGCTCTTTCTCACCCAAGCCCGCATAGATGACCGCGACGTTGTAGGGAGCGACCCAGTGGTGTGCGGATAATTCTTTCAAGTGATCCAGAACCTTCTGAGCTTCAGCCCGGTTGCCGGCTACTGCATAAGTGTTCCCAAGGCCTGACCAGATCTCAGCATTCTCTTTTTCCAGATCGAGCGCTCGCTGGAACTGGGCGATCGCTTCCGGCAGTTTTCCCTCGTGTTCATAAGCCCGTCCGAGGAAAGAATAGCTGAACCAAAAGTTCGGATCGATTGCGATGGCGTGCTGCAATTGCTCAATAGCCGGGTCCCACTGCCTTGTAAGCATGTAAACGACTCCGACGTCGGCGGTCGGAAACCCCGAGAGTGGATCAATTTGTTGTGCCCGCTTGACTGCGGCGATGGCCTCGTCGTTCCGCCGCATCGAGGCCAGAAACCAACCGTAGTACGCGTAAGCATCGGAGTTGTTGGGGCTCAGTTCAATTGCCCGTTTGAACTCGCTTTCGGCAGCGGCCCAGTCCCAGTCATACCAATGAGCGGCGATTGCCAGCACAAGGTGAGCCCCGGTGTCGGTGTTGTCAATCGCCAGTGCTCTCTTGGCAGCTTCCTTGGCCTTCGGCACACCTTGGTTGGGGGGGAGATGCCAATCTTCCTGGTTAATGTAGTTGTAGGCCAAACCGCTGTAGGCCAGTCCATAGTTGGGATCGACGGCGATGGCCTGATTGAAGTAGTCGATGCCGGTCTCAAATCCTTCCTTGGTGAATTTGTCGGTATAGTACTTGCCCTTGAGATAGAGGCGATAGGCCTCGGGATTGTCAGTCGAGCCTTTCGTCAACTTTTTTTCGTCCTCCGCCGTAAGTTGCGAACGCAGCCGCTGCGAAACTTCCCGCGCAATATCGCTCTGCACCGCCAGAAGGTCGGACAGCTCGCGATGGTACTGCTCACCCCACAACTGCTTGCCATTACGAATGTCGTCGAGTTCCACGTTAATGAAAAGATCGCCGCCGCGCTGCGCCACACTGCCCGCCAGCACGGCCTGCACGTGAAGCTCTTCGCCCACCTTGCGGACGTCTATCGCCTTGCCTTTGTAATGGAAAGCCACGCTGTGAGGAATCACCGTCAGGCTCGGCAGCCGCGCAAGGCTGTTGTTGATGCTCTCTGTTATGCCGTCCGGGATGTAGTCGGAATCAGCATTGTTGCTCAGGTTCTCCAATGGAAGAACGGCGATAGAATCAATCTGCCCCGGCTTGGATGTTTTTAGATAAGCAGCAATTCCAACCGCGCCGATCACAAGCAGAATCACAGCAATCGCCCAAGCGATAGTGTGCCGTTTGATTCGAGAAGTGTGCTGCGTAGGCGAGAGACTTTGCTCTGTGCGAGCTGCGCCCGAGGGTCGGCGTGTTTCCGCACGTGTTCGCAAATCGCGAAACTCATTGCTCACGTCACGTGCCGTCTGCACCCGATGCCGCGGATCTTTTTCCAGGCAGCGGCGGACAATCCGCGCCAGATCGCTGGGCAGATCGGGGCGAATGTCCGTGACCGGCGGAGGTGTATCCCGCAGAATGGCAGAAATCAACTCGGCCGAAGAACTTCCCTCAAACGGCCGCCGCCCCGTAGCCATCTCGTGCAGCATCACGCCCAAAGAAAAAATGTCAGTGCGGTGGTCGAGCGGCCGTCCCGACGTCTGCTCGGGAGACATGTAAGCCGGAGTTCCCATCACCATGCCCGCCTGCGTGCGGTGGTCTGATGTCAGCGTGGCGTCGGCGGGGTCAGTCGCACTCACGTCTTTGGCCAGCCCGAAGTCCAGGACCTTGACGCGGCCTTCGTTCGAGACCATCACATTCGCTGGCTTCAGGTCGCGATGCACAATGCCTTTGTCATGCGCCGCCGCCAGTGCATCGCTCAGGCCAGTAGCAATATCCACAATCCGCTCGACCGGCAGCCCGTCAGCGGGAATAAGCCGGTCGAGCTGCTGCCCTTCAACCAGTTGCATGGTCAGAAACTGAAGGCCGTCGAATTCCTCAACGGAGTAAATCGTGACGATGTTCGGATGGTCGAGCTGGGCAAGCGACTTCGCTTCGCGGCGAAAACGCGCCAGCCGTTCGGGATCGCCCGCCATCTCCGAGGGCAGAACTTTGAACGCGACATCGCGGCCAAGTTTGGTGTCGGTAGCGCGATACACTTCACCCATGCCGCCCGCGCCGAGCGGCGCGACAATCTCGTAAGATCCCAACCGCGTTCCAGGAATCAGGGGCATGAAGTGTCGAACGATTGTATCCTGCTGAAGTTTCAATTCGAGAGGCGCAAACCCAAGGACCAGGGGCTAGGGTCTAGGGATTAGGGGTTAGGGATTAGGGGTTAGGAATTAGGGATTAAGAATTAGGGATTAAGAATTAGGGTTACGTTTCGCACCGAGGCTTCAACCTTCCAATAATTTTGTCATTCCGAGCGCAGCCTGAGCGATAGCGAGGGCGAAGTCGAGGAACCTGCTGTTAGCGTGCGCTGTCACGGCGTCAAGGTCTTGCTAATCGCGAATCCCTGACCCTAGTCTCTATCCCCTAATCCCTGAACCCTGATTTCAGTTCGTAGAGATCGTGAAGTTAACCGTAATCTTAGCCTGAGTCTCCACCGCTTCGCTGCCTTCAAAGTGAGGTTTGAAGTGCCACTGCCGCACGGCGTCCTGCGCTGCGCTCGCGAGAATGTGCGGTCCGCTCACCACTCGCAAATTCTGGATGACTCCATCTTTGCCGATCAGCGCTTGCATGATCACAGACCCCTGCACTTTCATCTGCCGCGCCAGCAGCGGATAATTCGGCCTCACCGGACTGCTCACGACTTCAGAAGCATTAGCGGACATCTGCACATGCTCGGCGGCCTCGTGGGTGACTTTAGCCGCAGTCTCGCTATCCGCAGTCACGGCGGGTTCGGCGACGGCAGGTCCGCTCACAGTAGGCGTGGTTACTTCTTGCGACGGCGCGCCCGGCTGCAAATCTACTCGCACGGAACTGCTGCCGGGCCGTATGGTGCGGCGCTTATCGCCGGCAACAACTTCAACTTCCAACGGCGGCAACACCGTACGCGTGGTCACGACCGGCGGTGGAGGTGGCACGGGCACATCGGAAGCCTTCGCCGCAGCAGCGGCGGCGCGGTGCTTGGTCTTTGCCGCGACGGCATGCTTCGCGTTCGCTGTGGGCGCTTGTACCGGAGCGATTTTATTTGCCGGCGAATTTTCCACCGGCTGCTCGGATTCCGCTTCCTGCGCATCTTCCTGCGAGGCCGGAAACCAGAAGTCGCTGTTGCGCCAAAGCACAATGCCCAAGGCCAGCAGCAGCAGGCACAGAGACCCGACCATCAACCTCCGTTGCTTAGGGTCCTGTGGCGCACGCCTTCGCCGCTCTGCCAGAACAGTGCGATCTACTTTCGCTACGATGGTGTTCAAGTTCGACATGCCGGAAAACAGGGCTCCTGGGGGAGGACTGCTCTCGCCATAGTATGCCTCGAAAATGCGACAATTGCCAGCAAAACATGCCCGGCGCGCCTCACCAAAAGGGTTATGATTCCCAAACGGGACAGAGGCGAAACTTCGGCCAGTCTCGCGAATCCCATGGATGCAACGTCAGTGAGGTTCCTGAGCGAAAAGGTAAGCCCATGAAGGACAGCGATCCAAAACTAAGCATTCGCCAGATCGGCGAAAAGAAATTCCGGCAGAACAGCCGCCGAGAATTGCTCAAGCTCGCGCCCGTGCTGGCGCTGGGAGCCTTCGCCATCCCCGGCTTGCAGGAAGGTTTGCTGAAAAAAGGCTTGGGATTCAGCGATTGGGCTTCGGCGCGGCTTTTCCGCTCCGGCCATCTTGCGCCGACGTTCGACAACGCCGATCTGACTCCGCCGGCAAAGTTTCCCATCAACGGCTATGACGTCGACGACCCCGGAGTGGTCTTCGAAAATTGGACTCTCACCGTCAGCGGCGAGGTGAAGAAGCCCGGCGAATACAAGCTGGCGCAAGTGCAAGCCCTGCCACGCTATCGCCAGAACACGCGCCACATCTGCGTCGAGGGCTGGGACGTGATCGGCCGCTTCGGCGGCGCGCGCCTGTCTGACTTCTTGACGATGATCGGCGCGGACCCCACGGCCCGCTACATCACGGTGAACTGCGCCGACGACTACTACGAATCGCTCGACATGGCGACGGCACTGCATCCGCAGACTTTGCTTTGCTACGAAATGTACGAGCGGCCGCTAAGCCGCCAGCACGGCGCTCCGCTGCGCCTGCAGATACCGACCAAGATCGGCTACAAGCAGGCCAAGTACTTAACGGATTTGAAAGTCACGCACGTGCTCGACCGGGTCGGCTACTGGGAAGACCAGGGCTACTCGTGGTTCTACGGATTGTAGAAGGAATTGAGCGATTGAGTCATCGGGAGATTGAAAATCAACACGAGCCTGCGTTCTATTTTCCAATCGCCCGATCGCTCAATCGCTCAATGACTCAATAATCCGTGAGGCGCGGGCGCTACTAGGAGACAAGCATGAGCGGTTCCGTCATAGAAATCATTCAGCCGAAGCCCAAGACCGCCGAAGGCGAAGAGGCGCCCCCGGTAGTCCTAGCCCGCGCCGTCTACGAGCACCCGTTCATCGTGCGCCTCTGCCACTGGATCAACACCGTCGCACTCTTCGTCCTGGTCGGCAGCGGACTCCAGATCTTCCGCGCCTTCCCCAGCTTCGGCGCAAAAATTCCGCAGAAAGATTTGCTGCACTGGCCTAAGGCCTTCGCCATTGGCGGCTGGCTCGGCGGAGCGCTGCAGTGGCACCTCACCTTCATGTGGATCTACATCGCGACCGGCGTCCTCTATCTCGGCTACCAGATTTTAAGCGGCAACTATCGCCAGGTTCTATTCACGCATCGCGACATCCCGGGCGTGTGGCCGATGGTGAAGCATTATTTTTTCTTCGGACCGAAGCCGCCGGTGCGCGAAGCCTACAATCCTCTGCAGAAACACGCGTACACGACAGCGATCATTCTTGGAATTCTTTCTGTGCTGACCGGTCTCGCCGTATGGAAGCCAGTTCAGTTCTCCTCGCTCGCCTGGATGATGGGCGGCTTTCACTACGCGCGCATCTGGCACTTCGCAATCATGTGGGCAATCTTGTTTTTCATCCTGGGACATCTCGTGATGGTGATCCTGCACGGCTGGAACAATTTCATGTCGATGCTGACGGGATGGAAGAAAGATCCAGAATACTGAGGGCAGGTGTTAGGTCTTAGGTGATAGGTGTTAGGAAGACGCAAGGCCGGAGCCCTGGACCCTGATCCCTAAACCCTGACACCTAAGACCTAAGACCTGTACCGATGTCCGAACCAACCATGACGTTGACCAATCCGACGCACGATGCCGCACGCGAACAGGATCTCATCCTGCAGGTACAGCGCGGCCAGTCTGAATTGTTCTATGAGTTGGTGCGGCCCTATGAGCGCCGCGTCTACGCTGCCGCGCTCGCCATTCTTCGCAACGAGCAGGATGCTGAAGACACGGCGCAGGAGGCGATGCTGAAGGCGTTTGCGAATATCCGGCAATTCCGCGCCGAGGCCCGCTTCAGCACGTGGCTGATTCAGATCACGGTGAATCAAGCGCTGATGCGCCGGCGAAGGGAGCGAACTGTGCCCATGGAAGGACTCGACAACCGCCGCGACGTTAGCGACAACGAAAACGAATACGCTCCGCGGGATTTCGCCGACTGGCGCGAGATTCCCTCAGAGGCGCTGGAACGTAAGGAAGTGCGGCAGCGGCTGGCCGAGGCGCTGGCCACGCTCGATCGAAAGTATCGCGAAGTCTTTGTGCTGCGCGACATGGAACACCTGAATATTCAGGAGACGGCCGAGGCACTGGGCATCACGGTGGCCTCGGTGAAGACGCGGCTGTTGCGCGCGCGGCTCATGCTGCGCGATCTGCTGGCCGCCGGATGGGAACAAGGCTGGTTCAGCCGCCTGCCATTCGAGAAGGGAAACAAGCCATGGTAGAGAACACGTTTCGTTGCGAACAAGTTTGGCGCGAGGTTTCGAATTACATCGATGGCGAAGTGGATGCGGCACTGCGCTCTTCGATGGATGAACACTTCCGCACGTGCAAGCGTTGCGCCTCGGTGCTGGCGGGAACGCGCAACGTGGTGCAGCTTTATGGCGATGAACGCATGCTCGATGTTCCCGCGGGTTTCAGCCGCCGGCTGGAAAAGCGATTGGAAAATCGGCTCACGCACGATTCTGCGGTGAAGGGAAGCCGGTGGTCGAGCTGGTCGGCGTGGCTGGTGCCGGTGGCGGCAATGGCTTTGATTGCGGGAGGTTTGCTATTGACGAACAATCTGACGCACTGGCACTTCGTGCGATCGCAACATGCCGAGCCTGCCTATAAAATTCCTCCTGACCTGGTGGTCGTGGTTTCCGACGGGGCAAAACTATTTCATGTGCCGGGATGTCCTTTCATTCACGACAAAGCGTCGGAGCGGACGATGACGGCGAAAGAGGCGATGCAGGAAGGCTACGTGCCTTGCACGCGCTGCCTGCGGCAGTATCTGAAGACGGGGATGAGTGGACATTCTGCGACTGAAGTTGCTGAGGGCGGACGTGTTGAGGAGGAAGAGCGAGAAGAAACTCTTAGCGTGGCTGGACATTAAGGGCGAGGGCCTTTTGTAGCGCCGGCGTCCCGCCGGCTTTTGTGGCAGCTACTGGCTGCGGGGGCGAGACGCCCCCGCGACAGCCGCCGGGACGGCGGCGCTACCTAATCTTTTCCGCGCTTCGATTCGTTCGTAAGTTGTTGATTCCCGGTGAGGCGGCCGGCTGGTTCGTAGGGTATTTCTCAAAGATATAGAAAACTCGCCGGTAAGTCGTTGACTCTACAAGGCCAATTTGCACCCGGGAGGTAAATCGATTTACCTCGCTCTCCTTGCGATAGTTTCCAAATTAAGGAGCTCAGCCATGGATTATGTTCCTGAACGCGTTCTACGGGGCTGCAAATCAAATTGCGGGGTATGTGGCGCGACAGCCATAAGCCGAAAACCGGTCGCTGCTCTCACTTCCGAACAGCATCCTCGGCCAATTGCTGGCGGCTAATGAAAAACGCGGCTAATAAAAAGCATAGAGAGGCGTGACCAAGATGTTGTCATCCCGATTAACTTGTCATCCCGATAATTTGTCATCCCGAGCGAAGCGAGGGACCTTGGTTCTTGCCGTCGCTATTGCTGCCGTAGGCAAACACCAAGGTCCCTCGCTTCGCTCGGGATGATACTTTCAACGAACGACTCTCAAGCTAGTTCGGCTTCATCTGGTCGTTCTTCATGCTGTCGTCTTTCTTCATGCTGTCATCTTTTTTCATCGAATCGTCCTTCTTCATCGTGTCGGTCTTCCCCGTCTTTGCGGTCTTGGCCGTTTTGGCTTTCTTGGTGGTCTTGCTGTCGTCCTTCTTCATCGAATCATCTTTTTTCATTGTGTCTTGCTTGGTGCTGTCTTGCTTCATCGTGTCCTGGGCGAAGGCTGCCATTGGGGCGGCTAATAGACATGCGAGCATCAAACTGCCGACAAACTTCTTCATGGTTTTCTCCTTGGGTGATTTGAGTTAGGTCGTCCGGCAGGTCTACACCGGCGGACTCAGATCAGATTCGCTGGCCCTGGGAAAGTTACGTCACGCAATCAAAAGGCTTAAACACAGAGGACACAGGGGAACACGGGGTAGAGCTCAACGTTTACAAGGCTAGCTGACTGCGCGAGATCTTCAATCCGCTCAGATTGCCTAGCGCCGTTACGGCAACGGATTCGGTTTTGAAGAACTCCTGGGCCAGGCTTTGGAGATCATCGGCGGTTACGGCTTCGATCTTCTGCACCAGTTCGTCCAGATCCTGGAAGCGATCGAAATACATTTCCTGGCGCGCAAGGTTCGACATGCGGGCGGTGCTTGATTCGAGCGAGAGCATGAGGCTGCCCTTGAGCTGGTCTTTCGAGCGGCGCAACTCTTCTTCAGGCACAGGCTGATTCTTCAGGTTGCGAAATTCGCTGACCACTGACTGCACTACTTTCGCCGCCGATGCCAGCGAGGTTCCGGCGTAGACGGCCATGCATCCGGTATCGCGGTAGGGGTTGAGATCGCTGTAGATGGAATAGGCCAGGCCCTGGCGCTCGCGGATATTCTGGAAGAGGCGCGAACTCATGCCTCCGCCGAGCAGGGTGTTGAGGATGTAGCCGGCGTAGCGCTTCTCGTGCGCGATCGGATACGCGGGCACTCCGATGCACAACTGCACTTGCTCGAGCGCCTTCTTGTTGCGCAACACAATGCGAGGATCAATTTTGGGCGCGGGTGAGTGGAAGCCGTTTTTCGCAGGCTTCAGGTGTTCGAAGTGCTTGACGACCAGATCGACGAACTGATCGTGGTTGAGATGGCCGGCGGCGGCTACGATGATGTTGCCGGGAGCGAAGCGGTGAGTGTAGGTATCGAGCACGGTCTGGCGCTCGAATTTCTTTACCGTCTCTTTCGTTCCCAGGATCGGTTTGCCCAGCGGATGGTCTTTCCAAAAGCTCTGGGTGAAGATTTCGTGGACGAGGTAATCGGGATTGTCTTCGTCCATCTTGATCTCTTCGAGAATCACGCCGCGTTCGCGGGCAATGTCTTCGTCGGTGAAGTTGGGATACAGTACGAGGTCGGTGAGAATTTCGAGCGCCAGCGGCATGTGTTCGTCAAGCACCTTGACGTTGAAGCAAATGCATTCTTTCGAGGTGAAGGCGTCCATGTTGCCGCCGATGGAGTCGACTTGGCGGGCAATCTCCTCGGCAGTGCGATGCTTGGTGCCTTTGAAGACCATGTGCTCGATGAAATGGGAGATGCCGTTCGATTGCGGAGTCTCGTCGCGCGAACCGGTCTCGAGCCAAATGCCAATGGAGGCTGAGCGGATGTGCTCCATCTGCTCGGTGATGACGGTGAGGCCGTGAGGCAACACCTGGCGGCGAATATTGCGAACTTCTTTGACCATGATGTGGTTAGCTGTAGCGCTGGTCCTTCCAGAGGAGTCTTACTCTGGATTCGATGCAAGAGTTGGGCGAAGGACGTAAAGGAGTATTGTTACATACTGGGAAACATTGCATGTGTTCTAATGGTTGAATTTATTAAACGTTTATAATCATCGACTTACCTAACTTCCATAAAGTTTCAGGCACGGCAAGAATTGGGAGCAGGATGCCGGGAGAAATGATCGAAAAGGCACCAGCCAAGAATCCTTTGACAACGTTCGTATTTTTGTCAGCTGGCTTAATAGCTGGACTGGCTACCGCCTCTGCGGCCAGATTGTGGCCACCGATCTTCCCCATGCTCTTGGTACTCGGCGTAGGGCCGCTGTTTTTGGTCGCGGTATTCTCGGCGATTACATTTACTAGATCTTGGTCCCTCGTCGGTTCCGGGTGGTGGCGTATAGTCGCGGGAATCTGCATTTGCACTGGAGCGTACGTACTTGCACTGTTTACGTTCATTCTTGTGTCCGACTCGATGGGCACGGCATATGCTGAAGCAAACCGATTTGGCATTGGCGTATGGATTGGTTTGCTAGCGGCAGCTCTAGTCGCGTCGGCCTGCATCGAACTACTCGTTTACGTCCTTACCGGCAGATGGAGTAATTTCTATCTTGTCCGGTTTGCAGCGGCTGGGGCTGTCTGCGTCCTCGTAACTTTTCTTGCCGATAGAGCGGTTCATCATTACTGGACTTTCTATGGCATTTTCCTTCCGGTAGGAGAGGGGCTATTTTGCCAACTTGTCGGAGCGCAAATCTGTCGCGCGCCAGACCGGTCGGCTTAAGAAGATCGGAAATGAGTGAACCTCTGACATCGACGCTTCTAGGAATGGGCCGCGACGAGCTCACCGCACTAGTGAGCGAGGCGGGTGAGCCTAGCTATCGCGGCAAGCAAATTATGGAGGCCGTGTACCGGCAGCGGGTGGAGACGCTGGAGGAGATTTCTACTTTGCCGCAGGGGTTTCGGGAGAAGTTGGCTGCTAGTGGAGTTGGGGTTGGGGCGGCGCGGATTGAGCAGAAGCTTCTTTCTGTCGATGGGACGGTGCGGTATTTGATTGGGTTTGGGGATGGGCAGAGTGTGGAGACGGTTTGGATGCCGGAGGGGGATGGCGGGGAAGCTGGGGATGGGTCGGATGCTGGGGTCGAGGCTGAGAGTTCCGGCTTAGTTGCCTCAGGGGCTGAAGCCCAATTCCCAATGCCGGACTCTGACGCAGGCCTGGAAGGCCTGCTCCACCCTCCTCAGAATCGAGTCAGACCGGGCCGGTCTACGATTTGCATTTCCAGTCAGGTGGGGTGTGCGGTTGACTGCCAGTTCTGTTTGACTGCCTTGCTTGGGGTTAAGCGCAACCTTACTGCTGGGGAGATTGTCGGCCAAGTTTGTGCGGTTCTTAAGGATCAGGGCGTGTCGCCGCCGGAGGATCGCATCAACCTGGTTTTTATGGGGATGGGCGAGCCGTTTCTGAACTACGAGAATTTCATCAAGGCTTCGCGGTTGCTGGTTGAGGGCGTGGGGATTGCGGAGCGGCGCATGACGGTGTCGACGGCGGGGATCGTGCCGCGCATTCGCGAGTTCGGGGAAGAAAAAATCCGGCCGAAGCTGGCGATTTCTCTGAATGCTCCGAATGACGAGCTTCGCACGCGGCTGATGCCTTTAAACAAGAAGTGGAATCTCGAGATGCTGATGGTGGCGGCGCGGGAGTTTCCGCTGCGCACGCGAGAGTGGATTACGTTTGAGTATGTTCTGCTTGGCGGCGTGAACGACTTGCCGGAGAATGCGCGGGAAGTGGCTGAGTTGCTGCGCGGGCTGCGCTGCAAGGTGAATCTGATAGCGCTAAATCCGGGGCCGGGGATTGAATTTACGACTCCGAGCGCGGAGCGGGTTGCGGCTTTTCAGAACATTTTGCGTGGAGCGGGGATTCCTGCGTTTGTGAGGCGTCCGCGTGGGCGGGACATTTATGCGGCTTGCGGGCAGCTTAAGCGAACGGTTGAGGTTGCCACATCACCGGAACTCCAGTTACAGGCGATTTCTCCGTTGGCGCCGGAGGGGTGAACGGGATTTCGATGCGGATTGTGAATCCGGAATTTACGTTTTGCTGCCAAAGAATCTGCCCGTGATGTTGCTGCAGGATACCCCTACAGGCGCTGAGTCCCAGGCCGGAGATGGTCTGATCTTTTCTTCCTTCTTCTTTTTTCCCAGCTTCAGCAGAGCTGCCGGCGGCCTCGGAGATGTTGAGGATAGCGAGGCCGTCCTTTTTTTCGGCGGTGACGATGAGAGCGCCCTTGCTGCTCTGACCGACGGCATAGAGCGCGTCGTTCATGATTTGAATGCAGACCTGCAGCAACTGATTGGAATCTCCCTGAACGATGAGCGGCTCCGGCGAAAGTTCGCTGCGCACTTCTATGTTGAGAGCCTGCCACTGCGGCTGCGAGAGCTTGACGGCGGTGCGCAACAGAGTTTTGAGATCCACGGAAGCCATTGCAGCCGGGCCTTGCCGCGCGAAACTGAGAAGGCTGGCCACCAGAGACTTGGTGCGGCGGACATGCTGTCCAATTCTGGCCGCGAGTTCATGCTGTTCCGGGTTGAGAGGCGTGGTGAGAAGAAGATCGGAATAGCCGAGCATGGCGGTGATGGGATTGTTGAGTTCGTGGGTGACGCCACCTACGAGTTGTCCGATCGAGGCCAGCTTTTCCGCTTCTGTGATCTGGGCCTGCAAGCGCTTCAGGTTGTCCAGAGACTCACGCGAGTGGGATAAGAGTCGAAGCAATTCGCCATCGAGCAAGCGCTGCCGCACGAAGACCATGACGCCCATGAGAAGCGCGGCGCCCAGAGTCAGGAGCACGCGGAACGAACGGATGGGCGCGGGCTGAGCGGTATCGAGCAGCGCCCAGGCTGCAAACAGCGGAAGTGAGAAAGCCGCGATCATTCCCAGACGGGCCAGCCAAACGCCATGAGATGTGGATGTGGAAGGAATGCCGGTTTGCGGTTCGCGCTCGCGCGTGCGCAGGCCGATGACCGTGATCCATGCCATGGAAACCGCCAGGGGAATGTCGTAGAGGCTTCCACTGTAATAAGAATGGCGGCTAAGGGCCCAGTTGGCGATGTAAGAACTGGCGGCGTAGATAAAACTCGCTCCGAAAAGGCTCGCGTAAAAAGTTTTCCATCCGCCTTTGCTGTCTTTCCAGGCCAGCAGAAGGGCGCCCAGAAATGCCAATTTCTCAATGAGGTATAAAGAATTGAGATTTGCGCCGTAGGCGGGCACGTCAGCCACGACATACTGCCACGGAATGACAATGAGGACGTAGAGATAAGCCCACCAGACCATCATCAGGGCAAAATCGAGGCGGCGGAGCCGGGCGGCGTATTCATCCTCCTGGGCATGGGGCCGCAGCGCGAGAGCGGCCATGAGTGGCACAATGTGCAGGAAGAGAACAATATCGGCCGCGCAGAGATCGGGTACAGGCGTGCGCAACCAGATTTCGTGGTAGGTCCAAAACAACTGGTAGGTAAACCAGAAAGTGATGCCGATCTCAATGAATGTCCAGAACAGGCGCAAACGCCCGCGCGAAGTCACGATATGAGGAATGATGGACATCGACCCGGAGAAAAGCAGGAGGCACTGAATCACATCGCTGAGGGCGGTGAGACGAAAAGAGTCGTGCAGAAAAAGCGCAGCGAGGACCAGAGTCGCCAGACACACTGCGACTGCGGCGGTCCAAAGCTTGCTGTAGGTGCGCAAGAAGACGGTCCTCAATGGCATTCTAGTCTGGGAGTTGAGTGGGCTGCGGTTACGCAAGTAACTCGGGGAATTTGTAATTGGGTAATTTTGCAATTTGGTAATTTAAGGGTGCGCGGCGCGCATGAATGCGTGCGCTGATACGGATCTCTCCCTACGCCATAGACTGGCGGGGATGGCAGTCAGAAAGTTTTGCTTGCTCCCGATCTTTCTTTTCCATAAGATGCGGAGCATTCCCGGGGCGGCTGACAGATTTGTTCTCCAAATTCATACTTCAGTGGAAGTGACTCGACTTGCAGGCTGACGCTCATCACAGTTTTCTTGACCGACCGCAGGCTGCGACCGATCCCAGCGAAACTCGGCGGATCGAGCGCTGGCTGGCGACGGCGCGGGTGTTTCTGGCTATTTCCGCGCTGGCCGCGATCTACATGGATCCCACGCGGTTGGGACAAGGGCCGATAGCCTACGGCCTGCTCGGACTTTACCTGATCCATGGCGTGCTGGTGATGACGCTGTTGCGGCGAAGAAAGCAGTCGACGCCGGCGTTTCGCATCCTGGTTCACACTGCCGATATCGTATGGCCGGCGTTGATCTCAGTATTTGCCGAAGGACCGCGGAGCCCGTTTTTCCTTTTCTTCTTTTTCGTGCTGGCGGCTTCCGCCTACCGGTGGGGATTGTGGGAGACGTTGGGCACGGCGGCGGCTGAAGTAGCTTTGCTGTGGATTGAGAGCTTCGTGCTGCTGCACGTGTTGGCAACGCGCGGAGCAAGCCTGCCTTCGCGTGTTTTGTCGGGTCTGCAAAACAATCTGCCGGAGTTCGAGCCGAAGCGCCTGTTCATGCTGTCGGTCTATCTGCTGGTGATGGGGTTGCTGCTGGGGTATCTGGCGCGGCAGCAGAAACGGTTGCGCGCGGAGAAAGCGGTGGTGACCCGTCTTCTGGCAAAGATACGGGTGGAAGCGGGACTTACTGGAACTCTGCAGCAGATTTGCCTAGAAATTTCCAGCCGGTGCGGAGCAGCGCGGATGCTGATCGCATCGCAGGAAATTCACAGCCATCGAATGTTTCTGGGCGAGTTGCGCAGAGGGGATGAGGCGGCTTCCGAGTTCAAATGGCTCGAATCCAGCCCGCGCGACGCGAAAATCTATCTGGAGGATTTTCCGGGCGAGGTATGTTACGCGTCGAATGCAAAAGACCGATGGTCTGTGATCGCCGTGGACCACGAGGGAAATCCGGTATCTTCGCCCTCGAGTGAGCCGCTGGCTAAGCTGAAAGAGCGGCAATCCTTTCGGTCGCTGATTGCGATTTCATTCGTGTTCGGTGGCGAGTGGCGCGGGCGGGTGCTCGTATTCGATCCGTCGCGATATGGAGAGACGCACGAGGAGTTGCGTTTTCTGCTCGATTTATTCCGGCAAGTGGGGCCGGCGGTGTACAACGTCTACCTGCTGCACCGGTTGCGGCGGCGGGCAGGGGCTGCGGAGCGCGCGCGCTTCGCGAGAGAATTACACGACGGCGCCGTGCAATCTCTGATCGCGGTGGAGATGCAGGTGGATGTTCTGCGGCGCCAGGCGGAGACTACGCCAGCGGTGGTGAGTCCGGAACTGGGCCGGATTCAGGGTTTGCTGCGCGAGGAAGTGCTGAAGCTGCGAGAACTAATGCAGCAGATGAAATCGATCGACGTGGATGATCGCAGGTTCCTGAGCATCGTGACCGATACCGTAGAGCGGTTTGAGCGCGAGACAGGGATTTCCGCGCGCTTCGTGACCGATATTGAGAAGCTGGAGATGCCGGGGAAGGTTTGCCGCGAGATGTTGCGGATTGTGCAGGAAGGGCTGGTGAACGTGCGCAAGCACAGCAAAGCGCGTCACGCGCTGGTGAGGCTGAGTTCGAATGACAGCCAGTGGAGCCTGACGCTGGAAGACGACGGCAAAGGTTTTCCGTTTTCCGGCCGCCTGACGCAGGATGAACTGGAAACGATGGGCAAGGGGCCGATGATTATAAAAGAACGAGTGCGTTTAATTGCGGGCGCGCTCACTGTAGAATCGAATCCCGGCCTTGGGACGCGGTTGGAAGTCAAGGTTCCGAAGGGTGGAGAGGTTTCCGATGAATTTTAAGAAATCACAGCCAGTTCGTATCGTGATTGCGGATGACCATCCAATCTTCCGTGATGGTCTGCGGCGGTTGCTGGAAGCGGAAACGGATTTGAAAGTGATCGGTGAGGGTTCCGACGGCGCGGAAGCCGTGCGGCTGGCGCGGACGCTGAAGCCCGACATTCTTCTGCTCGATCTGGCGATGCCGAGGCATCCTGGGCTGGAGGCTTTGCGGGATCTGAGTTCGGGCGCGGTTGCAACTCCGGTGCGCGTGATCCTGCTGACGGCGGCGGCAGAGAAGAGCCAGATTGTGGAAGCTTTGCAGTTGGGCGCGCGCGGAGTGGTGCTGAAGGATTCCGCCACGCAGTTGCTGTTGAAAGCGATTCATACGGTGATGTCTGGCGAATACTGGGTGGGGCGGGAGAGCGTCTCAAACCTGGTGCAGTATTTGCGGACGCTTGTGCAATCTTCGAGCGACGAAGCGCGGCAGAGGAAGTTCGGCTTGACTCCGCGCGAGCTGGAAATTGTGGCCGCAGTGGTGGCGGGATACTCCAATAAAGAGATTGCCGAATACTTTAAGATCAGCGAAGACACGGTCAAACATCATCTGAGCAATATTTTCGACAAACTGGGAGTTTCTACCCGGCTGGAATTGGCTCTGTTTGCGGTGAACCAATCGCTTCCGCTGAAAAGCATTGGCTGACGATGGCTTAAGTCCATCGCCTAAAGTAACCGTAGATGGCACAAAAGGGCTATTGGCGGTATTCAGCAGCTCATTTATTATCTCCAGAATACCAGCGATTCACAAACCAGCCTCGGGACAAGAACTGATGGGATCACAGTTGTTGTGGTCCTTGCCCCCAGTTACAGTCGGGCGCGGTTACGACAAATATTAAGGAGAGCCCCGTGGCAAACTTTCTACGAAAACTTTGGCAGGAAGAAAATGGTCAGGATATCGCCGAGTATGCGGTGATGCTTGCGGTTATTCTGGTGATCGTGGTGGGCACGGTCCGGCTGATCGGATCGAACGCGAATAATGTGTTCTCGAACGTCGCCAGCGCTATTCAATAGGAATTCGATAGAAGACTCGGTCGATGGTCGAGCCCGACGTGTCGCGACATCCGTCCATGCGTCCCTGACTACTCGGCGAACTGGACGAAGAGCGCGACCCAGTCGTTTGTGCCTAAAACCCGGAAAGTGTGGCCTTTGCCCGTGAGATCCTCGGCGAGGAAGATTTGTCCGGGCTCCGCGTAAATCTTTTCTCCGCCCGCGATTTCAATCTCCGCCAGGCCACTGATTGGGATTACGTAGCGACGCTTATCCGCATTGTGCCAGCTTTCAAAAAAGCCGGGAGCCAGGCGCACCACGTACGAACTCGTAACTTTCACCGGTTCGGATTGTTCTATGGTGTCTGGCCCGCCCGGTATAGCAGAGAGCTTCACGCTGATCCGTTCCGCGTGGCTTAGGCCATCAGCGCCGGTGAATAGCCGCGTAGCCATGACGGGCTCACGTTGCTGAGCGGTGACGATGCTCCGGCCACGATAGGCATACGCGGCAAAGGCAAGCAAAGTAACGGTGGCCCCGAAAATAATCCGGATGGTGATGGATTTCATGCCTTCCCCCGCTGGTATTAGGGAAGCATGATACATCAGCCTGAGTTGAGGGCGCGGAGGTCGCTGTGGGCGTTCCGAGCGAACGACTTGCGCAAACGCACACCGGTTATTTCGAGACGGGCGCGGTTAGCGCGACCTTGTCGCTGCCGGGTGTCGAGATTCTCGTCAGGTACGGGAAGAATGGTGTGATCTCGAACGGTATCTTCTCTTTCGCGGAACTCAGCGCAACCGGCTTCGCCTTCGCCAATTCCACTTGATCGGTCAGGGGATCAAGCTTGATGCGTCCTCCAAGCGGGAGCGCGGCAATCTGATCGGTGCGTTGCGGCTGCAGTTCGGGCGCGGCCGAGAGCAGCGCTGACATGCGGATGCTCTTGCTGCTGGCGATGCTGTTGCCCATGTGCGGGCGAATCAAGTTGGGCAGCTCGGGAGCGGCCTTCTGCATGGCCTTCAAGAACAATCCGGCGCTTCCCAGTTTGTCTTTGTAGGGAGAGTTCTTCAGCAATTCCAAAGCCTTGACGTCGGCAGCTTCCTCGTCGGACGGTTTGCGTTTGAAATCGAAGCGCTCGAACGAGTCTTGGTCGGGGAAGAACATTCGGTCATTGAACGCGAGCTTGGTATCGAAGGGATGTCCAAGCACGATGTGGCTGAGTTCGTGGGCGAGGACCATGGCGAGCGAAGCTTCATCGGGAAGAACATCGAGCAGGCCACGGCTGACGACAATGGTGTGGCCGATGGTGAATGACTCGAGCGGCGAAGTGATCAGTACGCGGCAGCGGACATCAGCCTGCAGGTCAAGGTTATTGGTGACCAGCAAGTTGTTGACCACGGTTTGAAGAATCTTGTCGACCTCGCCGGGAGGAGCTATGAGACCGATCTTTTGCAGGCGTTCGACTGCGTTATCTTCAGCCTGGCGTTCCCACATGCGCAGAGCGACTACGGGATTGGCGTCGGCAGCGGCTTCAGTCTGGTCTTTCACAGACTGGGGAGAATCCACCAGAATCTGCGTGAATTCGGAATCTTTGTTCAGAGCTTTTAAGTCGTATCCCCAAAGACGGGTCTGGGCGCGGAAGTGGAGAGTCTGGCCCAGGTTGGTTTTCATATTCGACTCTTCGCTGTAGATGTACGCAGGAAGCCATGTGCCGGGGCGCAGGTTCAGGCGCCAACTATCGAAGTGCAGGTAGATGTTAGCGTTGGCTCGCGAGTTGTAAGTGCCGTTGAAGCGGACAATGTTGTAATCCTGGTCCTCGACCCACATGCGCCCGATGAAGCGGCCGGACCCGGCGTCTGACCTGGGTTCGACGTCGATGACGAGGCAGCGTACTTCTCCGAGAAATTCGCGGCGGACGAGAGTGAAGCTGTAATACTTTTTCTGGAAATCAGGATCGAGGACGACCATCTGCGCGAAGCCCAGCGGCAGAAAGTGCAACGCATAAAGACCAGTCAGGTGGTTGACCATGCGGCGGCCGAAGCCGGGCTGGCCGATAAACGAAGTGTCTTCAGGACCATCGCTCATGTCGAGGCGCCCGAGAAAATACTGATCTTTCACCGGCAGGGCGTTTCCCTCTTTATCGGTTTTAAGATCCTGGAGATACGTCTCGACCATGGGGCGCATGTGGCGCATCTGGGCGACGAACAGATGCTCCTTCTGAACTACGCGGTCCATCACTTCGCTGAACGACGCTGGAGGGGGAACCACCGGAGTAGCGGGAGCAGGAGTCGCTTGAACAGGCTCTGCTGGCGCCACGGGCGGCGCGGGCGCCGCATCACTAGGCGGCGCATCGGTGGTGGCCGGGGGTGCCGAAGCAGGCGCCGCAGTTGGCGCAGAAGCGGGTGCGGAAGGTGTTGCTGCCGGCGCAGAGGCCGCCGGATCCTGCGATAGCGCAGGCAAAGCGCAAGCCAGCAAAAGCAAAAATGAGAGTGAACCTACCTGAAAAATACGCATTAAAGACCTTCTGACTGAGAGCAAATTATGCCAACTGAAAAATAATATGCAAGACCACAGTGGAATCGGCGGGCTGGCCGTCGCGCATCGCCGGTTTGAAATGAATCTGTTGCGCAGCTTTGACGGCGTTGTCGTCGAGGCCGTGACCTAATCCGCGAACCACGCGCACCACATGCAGGCTTCCGGACGCTTCCAGAACCACTTCCAGAAGAACCTCGCCTTCGATCTTCAGACTACGCGCTTCCTGAGTATAGATGGGCGTAGGTTTCGAAAGGATTTCCGCGGGTATCGCTCTAGCTGCGGATTCTGCCGCATGCGAACGTATCGTCGGCGGCGCGGGAACATCCGCGCTGGCAAAGCCGCTGGATTGAACGGTGTTTGCGCGTGGGCGGTTTTCCGTTGTGGCAGTGCCATTGCCAAATCCGGAACTGGCGACCACGCCGGGCACTCCCTCGGCGCCGCCGGTGCCGTTGCCAGAGCCGGGCCCGGAAGGAAGATCGAACGATCCGGCGGCCGCAATGTTAACCGCTTTGCCTTGACCGGCCTTGGCGGGAATTCCGTTGGGATCTCCGAAGCCGCCGGTCTGCACTTGCGACGGAGCGCGCGCGATGGTGGGAGTCGCCGAGCTGCCCGTGGAAAACGTATTCATCTTCACTGCCTCTTTGGGAATGACGGGAGCGGCAGGGATGGGATCCAGCTTCTTCGGCTCCAGCCGAACCGTGGGAGCGGACTCATCTTCCACTTTCACTGGAGTCTTTGGCAGCGGAGCGGGCAGTCGTAAAGTATTCACCGGCTGGAGTTCTGCGACGAAAGTCGGCTGCGGCAGGCGGCGCACCGGTTGCGGGTCATGATTCACTGGAACTGGAGTGCTGACGAGTTCGATCGAACGAAAATTATGCTCCTGAGGCGAAACCACGGATGGATACAACAAGCGCACCCAGATGAGGAACGCCACCGCCAGCGCTTGCGCGCCGGAGCTGAAAACGAATTCCGTCCAAGGCTTTCTCGTCTCCGGAAGCAGGGAGAAGAGATTCTCTCGGGAAGCAGCAGGACTCATATCGGAGTTCACTCGTTAGCTGTAGAAAACACGCATTCGGAACTGAAGTTTCTGGGGCCGCGGCGAAAACGCTGGAACCGCCACGGCCTTATAAGTCTACAACGAAGTCGACAATCCCAGTGTAGAAAGCTGCACGGCAAAGGCCATTTCGGCGGCAACTTTGAAGTCTATCTAGCTAATGTTTCAAGTACTTACGCGGACCGCTTTGTGAGGTTCAAGCAGGCGGCGCAAGAAAGAGCAAAAAATTACACCCTAGGCACGGTTCTTTATACTTTCGCGGGTACCTTCCCGGAATCTTGCCATCGGAGCCCGCGAACCGGCCGAGCCGGTCCCCTGATTGAATCGACCATTAAGATCTTGCTTCAGACGGATAAAAGGTTAGCATTTATTCCGCCAGGGCCGTCCTTTTTAAACACTTTCTTCGGGCGCTTCTGACTAACAGCGCACCACTTTGGGACTGTCAATCCCTTTGGTTGCGTTGCGCGTGTCCACGACCAACTGGGCCTCGCCGACAATTTTTTTGTAATCGTAATCGGAGTGATCGGTAATGATCACGATGCAATCGTATTCGCCAAGCTTGTCTAATTCCGCACGCTTCATCTGCAGGTCGTACTTGCGTCCCTTGCCGATGAAAGGGAAGTAAGGATCGTGATAGCTGACCTGTGCGCCTTCGTGTTGCAAGAGTTCGATGACGGTGAGGGCGGGTGATTCGCGCAGATCGTCGATGTCTTTCTTGTAGGCCACACCGAGAATGAGGACACGCGCGCCGTTCACCGACTTTTTATGCTGGTTCAGCGCTCCGCCGATGGAGGCGAGCACATGGTACGGCATGTTGTTATTGATTTCACCCGCGAGTTCGATGAAGCGCGTGCGGAAATCGAATTCCTTTGCCTTCCATGAAAGATAGAAGGGATCGATAGGAATGCAATGTCCACCGAGGCCAGGCCCGGGGTAGAAGGGATGAAAGCCGAAAGGCTTGGTGGAAGCGGCAGCGATGACTTCCCAGATGTCGATGCCCATGCGCAGGCAGAGCAATTTGAGTTCATTGACCAGGGCAATGTTGACGCAGCGGTAGATATTTTCCAGCAGCTTCGTCATCTCGGCGGCGGCGGGCGACGAGACCGGAACCGTGCGATGGAAGATGGAACCGTAAAGGGTGCCGGCTAATTCCGCGGCTTGCGGATTGACTCCGCCTACGACTTTAGGAATGTCACAGCGGGCGACAGTTGTGTTGCCCGGATCCTCGCGCTCAGGTGAGAACGCTACGAAAAATTCTTTTTCCGCGCTGCCAGCGCCGGGGGAATTGTTGGAGGAAGCTGCCGTCGAAGCGGTGCGAGCAGCTTTCAGTCCCTGCTTGTTCTCTTTTTCGAGGATGGGCAGCATGACTTCTTCCGTGGTGCCGGGGTAGGTTGTGCTTTCGAGAATCACCAACTGGCCGGGCTGAAGATGCGGCGCAAGCGCGTGTGTGGTATCGGTGATGTAGCTCAGGTCGGGTTCGTGATATTGGTTGAGGGGCGTGGGGACGCAGATGATGATCGCGTCCATGGCATCGAGGCGGGAGTAGTCGGATGTGGCGGAAAAGCCCTGCGCCTGTGCGCTCCTGATTTCTTCGGCCGCGATGCGGTAGATATAAGACTCGCCGCGGGCGAGGGTGTCGACTTTTCGCTGATCGATGTCGAAGCCAGTCACGGCAAATTTTTGCTCGCTGAAGAGCAGGGCAAGAGGCAATCCGACGTAGCCGAGGCCGATGATTCCGACCCGCGCCTGACGCTGCTGGATTTTGTTCTTGAGTTGCTCGGGAGTGTGACTTGGGGCAGAGTGGTTCGTCATCGTCGCGAAAGCGCGTGTCTATTGGTGGAGTTCGCTCTCGATTCTAGCACGCACTTACGCGCCCGGGCGACGGCAGCGTGCCGAACGATTTCTTGTTTTCCGAGGTTGGGAATTTATGGAAAGACGGGCACTGAAGAAGCGCGCGTGGCTGGTGGTCTTGTTGGCGATTGGAGGTTTGTTGGCAGGGTTGGCCGCGAAAGCTGGCAGCTTTCTTATCGTGGATGAACCGCGCCGCTCCGATGTGATTCTGGTGCTGGCCGGGGAGACGGACCGGCGTCCGGCGCGCGCCCTCGAACTTCTAGCGCAGGGATATGGCCGCAGGGTGGTGCTGGATGTGCCGACAACTGCGAAGCTGTACGAATTCACACAGATTCAATTGGCACGGAAATATGTTGAGGATCTGCCGCAGGGGGCGCTGGTGAGCGTGTGCCCCATCGACGGACTATCGACTAAGGACGAATCGAAGGACGCAGAGAAGTGTATTGCACGCGACGGCGCCAGGAGCGTGCTGATCGTGACTTCGGACTTTCATACCCGGCGCGCGCTGAGCATCTTTCGAAAGGAAGCTCCCGGGCATGAATATTCGGCCGCCGCCGCACGCAATGACGAACAGTTTGGCGCGCGATGGTGGACGCACCGGCAATGGTCGAAGACTTTTGTGGATGAATGGCTGCGATTGATCTGGTGGAAGACGGTTGATCGATGGCGGTGAAGGGAAGGTCGCGGCAAGGCTCTTCACCACAGAGACACAGAGGAAGGCAAGAAAGAAAACGAATTCTGATTTTTTCTCCGTGCCTCTGTGTCTCTGTGGTGCAAAAGATCTTCGGAATATTAGAAAGTTTTCCACAGAAGCCGCCGTTCGATAGCACAAATTGCATTGACTGCCAAGAACTTTGGAGGGTAGGATTCGTTAACGGTAATCAACTCAGTTATTAGCGGAGCGTGGGATGGGCATGTCTGCTTTCCGGAAGATGGTAAGTTGCGTGCTGCTGTTGATGGTTCCGGGTTCGCTGTTAGCCGCCGATTCCGGTGCGGCCATGCTTTATGCTAATGGAGCTGCCTGGTTGAACGGCAGCCATGTGCCGAACTCCTCGGCGATTTTTGCAGGCGACCTTGTACAGACCCGATCTGACTCCGCAGCCAACATTCATGCGCCCGGCTCGAGCATCACGGTTCTCGGCGATTCCCTGGTTCAATTTGAAGGCGCATTGTTAAAGGTGGAACACGGGGGCGTGAGCGTTTCCACGTCGAAAGGTGTAGCCACCACCGCCGGCGATGTGCGCGTGGCGCCGGCCTCCAATGCGTGGACTGAATTCAATGTCACGGATATCGATGGAACGGTGCGAATCGCGGCCAATAAGGGGGACTTGACCATCACCGATGACGATGGCACGGTCACTCTTCCTCAAGGACAGGAAACCACGCGGAACGAGCAATCCGACCAGGGCGATAAGAAGAAGAAAGACAAGAAGCGTGCGGCTGGCGCGGTTCCGGCGGCTGGCGGCGGCGCGTTAAATTCTCCGGTAGCCATCGGGGTGGGAGCGGCGGCAATTGGCGGCCTCACGATATGGGTACTGACGCGGAGCAGCAATCCGGTTAGCCCCGCGACTCCTTAGTCAACGCGCGATTCCATTCGGCGCAACCTAATCGGCTCAACGAAAATTCCCACTATCGCCCTGCTCAGAAATGCTCGCGCAACTCCGCGAACCTGCCGACGATCAGCAACCGCTGACCTGCTGGAGCCGCGTTCACTTCTTCATGCTCCAGGATCCACGTATCGCCGTGAGGAACGAAAACCGCGTGCAGACCCGCGGCCAGCGCCGGATTGATATCGGACCTCGGGCTGTTGCCGATCATCCACGTGGATTCGCGAGCGAGTTCGTATTTCTCTGCCAGGGCGTGATAAACCGCGGAATCTTTTTCCGCCACGATTTCAGTTGCCGAAAAATATTCTTTCAATCCCGAGCGCTCGATTTTTCCCGATTGCTCCGCCAGCGCGCCCTTGGTCACCAGAATCAAACGATGCCGCGTGCGAAGATACTCCAGCGTTTGCGGAACCTCCGGCAAGAACTCAATCGAATGATTTTCGATAGTGTGAGCAAAGCTTGTGATCTGGGCATGCAATTCAGGTGTGACCGGCTGCACGCTCAGACACTCAAACGTGCGAACCAGCGAATGCGAGAAACTGTGCAGGCCGTAACCATGGGTCACGATGCACTCGCGCTCGACATTGTTGAGCACCTCGCGTACCTGCTCGGGGGAAAACTCAAGATGATTGAGAAACGAAATAAACTTCGCGATGGCGCGCTCGAAATAAACGTTGTTCTCCCAAAGCGTGTCGTCGGCGTCGATGAGAAGGGTTTGTGGGAGCAAGCTTTTAGCTCTTAGCCTTTAGCTCTTAGCTAGCCCGGTAATCGGGAATTATGACGCGGCAAGAGCAAAAAGGGGTCGGCACCGAAACTAGTTATTGCTGGCATGGCAAACGCGTGAGCTAAAGGCTAAGAGCTAAAAGCTAAAAGCTTCCCTACACCCAATCCACCTTCGCCTCAGGCCGAATGATCCCCGCCTTGTGCCCCATGTCGAGTAAGCGCACGACAGCCTCACGTCCATCCGGGCCATAATCCAGCGTGCGCTCGTTCACGTACATGCCAACGAAGCGGTCGGCGGTTGACGTGTCGAGATCGCGAGCGAACTGCATGGCGTAGGACAAAGCTTCTTCACGATGATCGAGCGCATACTGAATGCTGTCATGCAACGCAGTGTTGACCGCGGCAATCAGTTCAGGGCCGAGCGCGCGGCGAATGGCGTTGCCTCCGAGCGGCAGCGGCAATCCGGTCATCTTCTGCCACCATCTTCCGAGGTCGACAATGCGGTGCAGTCCGGCCTTGTCGTAGGTCAATTGGCCTTCGTGGATGATGAGTCCAGCCTCGTATTTGCCTTCGAGCACCTGCGGAATAATCTGGTCGAAGGGAACGACCTCGGTTTCGACACCGGGAGCAAAAAGCTGCAGCGCAAGATAAGCAGTGGTGAGCGTGCCGGGGACCGCGATTTTTTTACTTTTGATTTCATCCTGCGAGAACGGACGCGGCGAAACGATCATCGGTCCATAACCCTCGCCCACGCTGCCGCCGCATGACATGAGTGCGTACAAATCCTGAATATAAGGATAGGCGTGAAACGAAATCGCCGTGACATCGTAAACGCCTTCGCGCGCCTTCTGGTTCAGCGTTTCGATATCGCACAGCGTATGCGTGAAGCGCAGCCCGGGCACGCGCACCTTGCTGGTGGCGAGGCCGTAAAACATGAACGCATCGTCGGAATCCGGGCTATGGGCAATGCTGATCTCGCGCACCTGAGAAGCCGGATTGCCGCCGGAATGTTTCGCTTCGAGCTCCGAAGTTACTGTCATCGTTTGAACTCCAAACCGAGTGCTGCCGTGCTACTGCTGTGCATTCGAACGGCGCTGCCAGCGCGACGCAATTCCCGCGGCCATCATCACCTTAATAATCTCAGCAAACAGAAACCAGTAAAGACCCCAGCGAAAAGCCTGCACCACCGAGTGAGTCAACACCGCAAGCCAGGCCAAGCCGCTGGCAAAAAGTACAACCTCGCCAAGAAGACCACCCAGAGCGGCGCGAGCGAAACTCTTGCGTCCGTGCTCCATCACATATCCAGCCAGCCCTGCGACGACGGGATAGGCCAGAAGAAATCCGCCAGTGGGGCCAAGCAGATGCGCGATTCCCCCCACGCCCACGGGACTGAACACGGGCATGCCCGCTGCGCCTTCCATCAGATAAAGTGCAAGCGCCGCAAAGCCGCGCCGGCTGCCGAGCAGCAAGCCGACCAGCAGCACTCCAAAGTTCTGCACCGTCAACGGCACCGGCGTGCCCGGTAGTGGAATCGTGATGCGCGCGCACAGCGCCACGAACAAGCTCGCGCTCACTACGATCGCGACCTGCCGCGCACCTTCGAGAACGCGTTCCTGTTGACTGCCTGCAGTTTGAATTGCCAGTTTTGACATGGAAGACTCTCCAAATCTTCGGCGCAGAGCATCAGTGCTGAGTTCAGTGCTCAGATCGGTGCTCAATATCACTCGACTGATGCTCGCGTTCGGTCTCGCCGGAAGTCCCTTCCCGAGCGGCATGCGCAGCCTGCAGGTGCCGCCGCAACCGCATGTACAACGCGATTGCCACGCACACCACGACCAGCGTACTTACACCCAGGATCAGGAACCACCAGATCATCCGCACAACGCACAAGGATAACAGATGATCAGGCGGTGGGACGGGCAGTTTCGCAGTGATCGTCTTCTAGCTCTGACGCTAGCTCGCCTTCGCCATGGACCGCTTCTCGTGCATCGCCGCGACGCGCTTCAGCGTGAGCTTCAGCCGTTCGCGCGCGAACTTGGAGCCCGTGGCGATCTTCTCGATATTCTCAAACATATGCGGATCGCCGATCTTTTCACGCAGGTCTTTGAGGAAGGGATAAACCTTCGCGAGTATCAGGAACATTTCGCCGCTCACCGCGGGCTGGATGAACAACTCCTCACTGAGCGCCCCTTGCAACACGAAGGATGCAGCCATGCTCCAGTATCCGCCGACCTGGCGTAGCCAATTGTTTTCCTGCGAGCCCATGGCCCCGACAATCTTCATGCAATCGTCGGCGTTCTTCGGCCAAAATTCCACGACCCACCAGTTGCGCGCTTTGCGCATCTCGGCCTCGCGGCGCAGATCGTAGAGTTTCATTATGAGTTGAGCGTCTGTAGCGGTTGCTTTCTTGGACATGAGATCTCCTTACAGAATTGAGTCATTGAGCGATTGAGTGATTGAAAAACCGGCCGCCCGGCGCCGACGCCCGAAGAAAAAATCCTGAAAATTACCCAATTACTAAATTTCCCAATTACTCAATCGATTCTACGCCGTCGTTGCTGCAGCTTCTGCAGGCGGCGCCGGCCGCTCGTAGTCGCATTCTTTGTTCGGGCATGCGATCACTGGTCCGGCCTTCAGATTTTTTTCCACCAGGTATTCGCTGCCGCAACTCGGGCATTTTTCGGCGAGCGGTTTGTGCGCCGAAGTGAACTTGCATGTCGGATAATTTCCGCACCCGTAGAAAGTGTTGCCTTTGCGGGCGCGCTTCTCCACCAGATCGCCATCTTTGCACTCCGGACACTTCACGCCAATGTAGTTCTGTTTGACGTATTTGCATTCGGGATATCCGCTGCAAGCCGTGAACTCGCCAAAGCGCCCGTGGCGGATCATCATATTTCGATTGCACTTCGGGCATAGTTCATCGATCGGAATATCCGGAACCTTCTTGCCCTGGTCGAGTCGCCGCGTAGTCTTGCAATCAGGATATCCCGTACAAGCCATGAACTGACCGAAGCGCCCGCGCTTGAGCACCATCACGCGTCCGCAGTTCTCACAATATTCTTCCTGAGTGGTCTCCTGAACGTCGGCCGAATCGAGGTCGGGCAGGTTGATTGGATTTTCTTTCGTGAACGTACAAGTGTTCGGATCTTCCTTATCGTAGGTGCTGCACGCATAAAACGATCCGTGCCGGCCCCACTTGATCACCAGAGGCGCGCCACATTTCTCGCACTTCTCGTCTGTGGGCTTCTCCATCCGCTTGATGTTCTCCATATGCTTTTCGGCATATTTGAGATCCTTCGTGAATTTCTTGTAGAACTCGGCGAGCGTGTCGGTCCACTTCTCTTTGCCCTCTTCGATCTCGTCGAGTTTTTCTTCGAGCCCCGCGGTGTAAGCCACATCGAAAATGTCGCGGAAGTTTTCCACGAGCAGGTCCGTGACTACGAGTCCAATCTCCGTGGGAGTAAATTTGCCACCCAATTTCTGCACGTACTGCCGCTCTTGAATCGTCGACAGAATCGCCGAATAGGTTGACGGACGCCCAATCCCGCGCTCTTCCAGTTCTTTCACCAGCGACGCTTCGTTGTAGCGCGGCGGCGGCTCGGTGAAATGTTGCTCCGGCTTCAATTCCTTCAACGTAAGCTTCTGGCCAGCTTCCAGCGCCGGCAGCTTGTGTTTCAGTTCTTCGTCTTCTTCGTCCTTGCCTTCTTTCGATTCTTCGTAGACGCGCAGGAAGCCATCGAACTTCATCACTGATCCGGTTACGCGGAACCAGTAAGCATCGCCATTCTTCGATTTCGCATCGATATCGACCGTGGTCTGGTCGAACACCGCAGGCATAATCTGCGACGCCACAAAACGCTGCCAGATCAGCTTGTAGACCTTGAACTCATCCTCTTTTAAGTACTGCTTCACCTGATCCGGATGCCGCATCGCCGAGGTCGGCCGAATCGCTTCGTGCGCCCCCTGCGAATCCTTCTTCTCCTTATATGTATTAGGAGTTTCGGGCAGGTAAGCCGCGCCATATTCATTGCCAACATATTCGCGCACTTCCTGAATCGCCTCAGGCGCAACCCGGGTTGAATCGGTACGCATGTAGGTGATCAGGCCGACCAGGCCTTCTTCGCCCAGTTCCACGCCTTCGTACAAACGCTGTGCGATCATCATGGTGCGCTTCACGCTGAAGCGCAGCTTGCGCGAGGAATCCTGCTGCAACTTGCTGGTGGTGAAGGGAGGCGCTGCATTGCGGCGGCGTTCTTTCTTGTCAACCGAACGCACCAGCCAGTCGGCTTCTTCGATCGCGGCGCGAATCTTTTCCGCATCCTCGCCGTTGGTGACTTCAATCTTCTCTTCGCCCTTGCCCAGAAACCGCGCGTCGAACGCAGGAGGCTTGCTGGCAGCCAGGTGTGCGTCGATCGTCCAATATTCTTTTTTCTCGAACGCCTTAATCTCGCGTTCGCGCTCAACGATGAGTCGCAGCGCAACCGTCTGCACACGCCCGGCAGAAAGCCCGCGGCGGACTTTATCCCACAGCAGCGGAGAAACTTGATATCCCACCAGTCGATCGAGCACGCGCCGCGCTTGCTGCGCATCGACAAGATTCTGATCGATGGCGCGAGGATGTTCGAATGCCGCCTGCACCGCGCGCTTCGTAATTTCGTTGAACGTAACGCGCTGAATGCGTGGAGGCCCGTCCGGGTCTTCCTTCTTCTTCTTTTTCGATTTCTTGCCGTGGCCGTTGCCGCCCAGTTCAAACGCAAGATGCGCTGCGATGGCCTCGCCTTCGCGGTCCGGGTCAGGCGCCAGATAGATCGCATCCATCGGTCCCGCCAGCTTTTTCAGCTTGGCCAGAACTTTTTCTTTGCCCGGGATGACGACGTAGTCGGTCTCAAACTCCTTGCTCGTGTCCACGCCCAGAGTGCTCTTAGGCAAATCCTTCACGTGGCCGAGCGAGGCCTCGACAGTAAATCCCTTTCCCAGATATTTCTGGATGGTCTTCGCCTTAGCCGGCGATTCGACAATGACTAAACTCTTCAACAATGGAACCCTCAGTTCTTAAGTTTTCGCTTTGAACCTAGCACGAATGGGACGAAAGCAACAAGTTACGGGTAAAAGCTATTAGCTCTTAGCCTTTAGCTCTTAGCTTAAACGCTTACGCCGCCGTGGGCTTCCTCAGCTTCCCTGCCAATGCTGACAACATCCTCATGATCTCGCTCACGTCCGCATTTAGGATTTCGTACTCCTCGCTCACTACCAACCCCAAATCTCTCGCTGAGAGGAAATGGTAAGACAGTTCAGCGCCCGATCCCATCGCGATTTGAACGTAGCGCGCCAATTCTCCGTCGGATCGCCGACCGCAGCCTTCAGCCAAATTCGCGGCGATCGAGGCGGACGCGCGCCGAATTTGACTGGTGAGACCGTAACGCTCTTCCTTGGGGAACAGAAGTGTCGTCTTGTAGACCGCCAATGTTAGCTTGTGGGCCTTCTCCCAAACCAACAAATCCTGGTAATTTCTCATGGCATCACTCCAATGCATTCGTCGTAGGGTTTGGCTAAAGGCTAAGAGCTAGAAGCTTTTCACAAAATTCTTCCCCGCCATCTGCCTCACCTTGCCACTCAGCTCAAGCTCGAACAACGCTGCGAAAATCTCCGAGGACGACATTTCGTTTTCTAATTTCTCCACGAGTTCATCGATGTGCATGGATTCATCCGCTTTCAACAGGCCCAGAATCCGCTTCTCGTGCGGCGGAAGCCCTTCGTCCGGGAATAGAGATGCGGAGGAGCCGCTCGCGGATTCAGGCGAGGCCGCCGGAGTAAGCGCCAGTTTCACTTCGGTCGGCAGATCTTCCCACACATCTTCCCAGGTCGCGACCAGCTTCGCGCCCTGCTTGATCAGCGTGTTTGGACCCCAGGCATTTTTATTCGTAACGTTGCCGGGCACGGCAAAAACGTCGCGGTTCTGCTCGAGCGCGCAGCGCGCCGTGATGCGCGTCCCGGAATATTCCGCGGCCTCCACAACCAGCACGCCAACGGACATGCCGCTAAGAATCCGGTTGCGGATAGGAAAGTTTTGCGGAAAGGCAGATGTGCAAAGCGGAAATTCCGAGATCAGCGCACCGCCCAACGCGAGTATCTGCTCCGATAGCCGCGAATTTTCCTTCGGATAAATCACATCCACACCCGTACCAAACACCGCAACCGTCCTGCCCTTCGCCGCGATCGCGCCGCGGTGACTGGCGGTGTCAACTCCGCGGGCCATGCCACTAATAATGACTAACCCTTGCGCCGCGAGATCGCACGCCAGCCGTTCCGCCATTCCCGAGCCGTAGGGCGTAGGGTGCCGCGTGCCGACCATGGCAATCCCAGGCTGTGTCAGCACTTCAGCGTTTCCGCGAACATAGAGCACAAGCGGTGGATCGTAAATCTCTTTCAATCGCGTCGGATAACTACCATCTTCCAGCGAAAGCACCGTGACTCCCGCCGCCGCGGCGCGCGCAATTTCTTCGCGCGCCAGTTCCGCCGATTTTCCGGTGGCGATCGATTGCGCCGAGACCGCCTGAATTCCAGTGCCTTCCAGCTCCGTAAGCGATGCATGGAAGACCGCTTCGGCGCTTCCGAAATGTTCGACCAGCTTTCGAGCCTTGGTTGGTCCCAGCCCCTGTGTAAGCGAGATGGCAAGCCATTCCAGAATGTGAGTAGAAGTTGGCGATGGCGCAACGGCATTGGGCAAGTTAAAACTCCGATCGTCACCCGGTCAAAAGAAAGAAACGGAGGCTGGGCGGACTCTAACCACTCGGCGAAACCATCGTCAAGGGCAGCCGTCACAACTCCCGTAAAAATTGGTCTGCTAGAATCAAAACAGGAATGAGACCTCTACGCATCTCGGCGATTTCCTACCTCAACACCGCTCCCCTCATGTGGGATTTCGAGCATGGTGAGGCCGGCGCAGAGTTCGACATTTCCTATACGTTACCCTCGGCCTGCGCCCGCGCTCTCGAAGCTGGAACCGCCGACATCGGAATCATTCCGGCAGCCGCTTATACGCAAGTCCCCGGGCTAATCGTGTTGCCCGGTGTAGCGATAGCATCGCGCGCCCCCGTGCGTTCCATCCTTCTGGTTAGCCGCGTGCCGGTTGAGAAAATTCGCACCGTGGCTCTCGATACTTCTTCGATGACTTCCGTGGCGCTGACCAAGATTCTGTTCGAGAAATGGCTGGGCGGTGGCAGAACGTTCACCTCAATGCCGCCGAACATCGAAAAAATGCTGGCCCAGCACGATGCCGCATTGGTCATCGGAGACCCCGCGCTACAAATCGACCGCTCGCGCTATCTCACGCTAGACCTGGCCGAGGAATGGATTCGCCACACCGGCAAGCCTTTCGTCTTCGCCTTCTGGGCAGTTCGTCAGCAAGCTTTGCAAGAAAACGAATCGTGTGGGGACGGACGCATTCGTCCGTCCGCGTCGCGAAGCGACGCCAGCGTGTGGCAGGATCTAGCCACAATTTTCCAGCAATCCCGCGACCACGGACTAGAGCCGGCAAGCCTCGATCAGATTACAAGCGAATGGGCGCCAAAGCTCGGGCTCAAGCAAGAAGATGTTCGCTCCTACCTCACCGAAAACATTTATTACCACTTGGACCCTCCGTGTCTCGAAGGCCTGCAACTTTTCTATCGCTATGCGGCCGAAATCGGAGCGCTGCCCGCCGCGCCCGCGATTTCTTTTCTGGCCGCGAACACCGCGGTTGTTTAGCGCAAACCAAAAACTGAATGCTGCCTCATTTACATCCCCTGCTAGTCGTCACGATGTGGCAGCGACTGCGCCGCCTGGGCGGTCCCGGCCTTGTCTTGCTGGGCATCGCCGATAATTCCATAATTCCAATGACCGGCAGCATGGACGTCCTCACCATCTGGCTGGCTGCGCGGCACCGCGAACCGTGGCCCTACTACGCTTTCATGGCCACGCTGGGCGCGGTGATCGGCGGCTACATTACTTATGCTCTGGCGCGTAAGGGCGGCAAAGGGACCATGGAGCGCAAGCTCTCGAAACGCCGAGCCGCCCAGGTTTCCAAAGCGTTTGAGCGCTGGGGATTCGCCGCCGTCGCCGTCCCTGCCCTCATGCCGCCTCCATTTCCTTTTGTGCCATTTCTATTGGCCGCCGGCGCCATGCAGTACTCGACCAAGAAATTTCTGGGAGCGTTAACCCTCGGCCGCGGCGTTCGCTACAGCATCGCCGCCTTCCTCGGATTCCACTACGGCCGCCACATCCTGCGCTTCTTCAACCAGTACTACAAACCCGCGATGGCAGTCCTGATCGGTTTTGCGGTAATCGGCGCGGTGCTGTCGCTAATTCAATACCTGCGCATGAGAAAAAAGTAACTCAATGGATTTTCTCCGCGTCCTCCGCGGCATTTCTTCGCGATCTCCGCGGTGAGAGGCTTTTGATCTTGAAGTCCACTGATGGATGGGGAGCGATTCAGTCGCTCGCACTTGGCCCAAAGCCAAGCACTCCGTTAGAATTAAATGTCAACATGTCCCTAACCAAGTCCCAAGCCCTCGAGCTCTTCCACTCCGACGACCTGATCGGCATCGGCATGGAAGCCGACGCGGTGCGCCGCCAGTTGCATCCCGAAGGTACGGTCACCTACATTATCGACCGCAACATCAATTACACGAACTTCTGCACCGAGTACTGCACCTTCTGCGCCTTTTATCGCCCGCTCAAAGGACCCGCCGCGAAAGAAGGCTACATTCTCGAGTTCGACACCATCTACGAAAAGATCCGCGAGACCGTCGAACTAGGAGGCACCGGCGTCCTGATGCAAGGCGGCCTGCATCCCGACCTCAAGATCGACTGGCACGAAAAGATGCTGCGCGGAATCAAAGACCGCTTCCCGCAAATTCATCTTCATTGTTACTCAGCATCCGAAATCATCGCCATAGCCGAGTACAGCGAACTCAGCATTCGCGACACGATCCTCCGCCTGCGCGATGCTGGCCTCGATTCCATCCCCGGCGGCGGCGCAGAAATTCTCGACGACGAAGTGCGCTACAAAATCGCCCGCCTGAAATGTTTAACCAACGACTGGATTAACGTCCACCGCACCGCCCATCAGATCGGCATGCGCACCACCGCAACCATGATGTTCGGCGTAGGAGAAAATTACGAACACCGCATCAACCACCTGCAAGCCCTCTACGACCTGCAGGAAGAAACCGGAGGCTTCACCGCCTTCATCCCCTGGAGCTTTCAGCCGCAAAACACCGCGCTAGGCGGCCGCCACTGGGACGAAGCCACCGCCGTCGAATACCTGAAGGTGCTAGCCATCTCGCGCCTCTATCTCTCAAACTTCGTCAACGTGCAATCCAGTTGGGTCACGCAAGGCCTAAAAGTCTGCCAGATGGGCCTCCGGTTCGGCGGCAACGACGTAGGCTCGGTGATGCTGGAAGAAAACGTCGTGAGAGCCGCAGGCGTGACCAACTGCACGACTGAAGAAGAGTTACGCCGGATTATTCGCGACGCGGGATTTCGGCCGGCGCAGAGGGATACGTTGTATCGGCAGTACTTTCTGAACTAGAAGTACAACCCGGCGACTCCGAACTCTAGGTGCCCGTCCATCGACTAAGCGGTCGAAAAGGACCGAGAAACTGTCCATCTACTTCATTTTTCGCTTGAACAATTTCGGTTGAGGGTTAAGAATCTACGAGGTTAGTGGCCCACTTAGTCCCACAGGACTCGGCAATATAAGTTCTCCTTAGAGGATCTGCCGTGGAACCGAGCGCCCAGAAGCCAGTCGAGATTCCCATCAAGAAAGACAAAGTCACCAAGCCACGGACGCCGCCGCCACGAACGCAGCCGGATCGAGACCTTGAGGACCGGCCTGCCGTTCTGATCCAGATTGAGCTCACGATGTGGTCGGGCATCGCACCGGAGGTACGACAGGAGCAACTCGTTGCGCTGGATGAGAGGTACCACGACATTCTCAATGAACTTTACGGCGTCGCCAACCTTTGCGTGGACCGGCACGCAATCTTATCGAAGTATCACACTTGGTGGCGACGGGTACTTATTGTCGGGACTGGGGTTCTTGCCTTGATTAACATTCTTGCCGCGAGCAAGGACTTAAAAGAATATGCAACCGCCGCGGCTCTTTCGGCCGCAGCCTTCGCCGTATTACTGGCGATACTCGGAAATCTGGAGAGTTTCAGCAATTGCCTGGAGAAAGCGCAGGCGTTCCGCGAATCACGTGAGCTGTTTCTGGACGTCGCAAGAGAGTTCGACCGCAGGTGGGACATCTATGTGCGACCCTTAACAGATACCCCAGAGGCATGTGTGAACGCTGCAGAGCTATATCGGCAGGTGGTTGCGAAGGACCGCGATCTGCGAGCTAAATTCAAAGAACTGACCAAGACTGAGGCGAGGACAACCGGAAGGAAACCGTGACCGAAATGCAACAAGTCACGACGAGTTTTAGCGGCTTGGCCAATACCGGGCAGACCGCAGAAGTGTACTCAGGCCTTATCGAGATGGGGGAGGCCACCAAGGAGGGAGACTATGAGAAGAACACTAAAGGACTCAAGAAACCATGGATTCTACCCATCCGTAGGCCCCCTATAACCAAATGGCCAATCTAGCCTCGGAACATAGAATGGAAATAATTGCATTTGCGAGCGGCAAAGGCGGGACCGGTAAGACGCTGATGGCTTCCTGTCTTGGCTATGCCCTAATTCAGGCGGGCCATCGGGTGCTAATGATCGATGCCGACCCGGCCACGGACGGACTGTCGCTATTCCTGCTTGGGCCAAAGGGCACTAAGCAGATTCAAGATTTTCAGGAGGCAAACACCTTTACGGGGGCCCTGCACGCATTTAGCCAGGGAGGATCTATGCTATGCGAGCCCCGGCGCATCAACCGCGCGGGGCCCGAGGACCACGGGGTCACTTACCAAGCCCTCATAAGTGGGAGGGGCCTTTACGGGGACGACGCCACGCTCTCGCAAACTCTCGCTGTCCCAGACTTGGATCAGGAAACATTCCGGAAGGCAGTCAAAGAATTGTTCGCTTCGCTGAAAAAAGGAGATCGCTACGATTATGTAATTGTCGATACGCGCGGAGGCTTTGCCTTTGAGAGCACCGACGTATGCGCCCTGGCAGACAGTCTCATCGTCGTCACCGAACCCGACTTCACATCTTTCTACCAAGACAGAAACCTAATAAGGCGAATCAGCGCCGCCTCCGAGCAACTAGGTTCGAAGACCCTGCTGCGCTCGGTCATCGTGAACAAGGCCACGGAAAGCGAGCAGAAGACGGACGAACTAGACCTCAGAAAAGTGGAAACATCATTTCGCATCGAGCTCACCAAAGAATTTCCTCTGCGCTTTGAAGATACCCATCCCGTTCCGGTTGATGTCGAGGCGCTGAAGGCGTACAAAACCCAGCGGCTACCATACCGCACAGCACCGGCTTCGCTGTTCTCATTCGCTACTCTGTCCGCTTTTTCGGACATACTTCAGGTTGTAACGGCGCGTTGGCAGGAAGAGCAGATAAAGGGGTGGAACGCGCTGGTTACGAGCGTCTCAGAGGCCGTAGAAAGCAGAAACAAGGAACTGGCCGCCGAAGCAAACAGGAGCAGGCAGAGGGAGGAGCAATCAGTCGAACTGCAACACGAAAACAGATCCTTACAGCAACTCGTAGAACAGCTCAAGAGAGAAATCGATAGGACGGAAAGGCAGTACGAACGTGAACTCGCCCGACTTCCCTCTGAGAAGTCGACACCCCAATCGAAGAACCCGGCCGTCAGAGGGAGGACATTTTTCGGCCTGACATGGAGGGTGTGGTTTGTACTACTCATGGCTGTCGCCTTCCTGGAGCTTGCGGGTTTTGTGAGCTTCCGGCTTCTTCGAGTGTACGAGCAGAACCGTATCGACAGCCTAGTAACCAAAGCCTACGACAACTCGCTGCCGGTGGCTTTACGCACAACATACGTGAAAGAACTGCTAACCAGCTACCACAAGGCCGACTTCGCCGGGATTAGCCTGGAAAACGCCGTTTTGGACAACTCTAATTTCAGACAGGTATCTCTCCAGGGAGCGGATTTTACAAACGCATCACTGAGCCGGGCAGATCTATCATCAGCCAAGCTAACAAGAACGACGTTCACCGGGGCCGACATGTCAGGAGCGCAACTACAACAAGCTCAGGCCGCTGGGGCGGACTTTTCGCACGCGAACCTAGCGAAAGCGGACCTAACGTCTTGCGATCTTACCAATGCCCTTCTTTTCGGGGCCGACCTCAGGGGAGCCAACCTCACGAGGGCAACCGCAGATTCGATACAGCTGGAAGCGGCCATTTTTGACCAATATACGACCTTTCCGGATGGCACGTCGGGGCACAAGCCGGTGGAGCTACCCCGCTCCGCTGCCGTTCCCACGAAAAAAGGATCGTGACATGAAGGCCACCCTCGATTTCGTCGCCGTCTTAAAATGCAAACGGCCCCGGAAATCCCGAGGCCGTTCGCGAGAGCCGGTAGCCGGTACCCCATCAAGGTCACCCTTATGATCGAGACGACGCCGCCGAGAATCAAGTTATAGGCGCCTATCCACCGCGCCGGATCCTTGCGTGCTATGCCGTTGGTCATCTCCTCAGAAAATTAAAGGCATCTTAGAATCAGGTGTCGATTGAGAACGCTAACCTCCTCCTGCCAAACGTTTGACGTCCACCTGTAAGCGCAGGCGACGAAGCTTATAAAGATAATCTCCAGGAGGCAACATATGGCTGCAGGTGCAGCTCCCGCTCCCGAAGTAAAGGCCGAAACAGAAACCGAGACCAAGCGAACGGCTCCCGCGCCGCCCACAACAAAGTGGCAGCGCTTCCAACAGAAGCTCCATGAAATTTTTGCTGAACGCGAAGACCACTCAGGCTGGCACCAATAACGGCCGGCGGATTCTCGATTCTTGCAAGAGCGGGACCTGCGAAAAAGTCCTTGTCCTTTTCCAGGCCTCAAAAATGCAAACGGCCCCGGGAAATCCCGAGGCCGTTCGCGAGAACCGATAAATCGGTACCCCGTCAAGGTCACCACCATTATCGAGACAATGCCCCCGAAAATCAAGTTACTTTGAGGAGGGTCGCACCCCGTCCTGCGAACCCTCCACTTGTCCCTGAGAGACAATCTTCCCGAAGGAAGGTGGACCCCCGGAGGGACTCGAACCCTCACTCGGACCTTGACGGGGTCCTGTGCTGCCGTTACACCACAGGCCCACGAGTCAAAGCTTACTTCAGCCATGACAAGGATTCAGGCCTCTATCCTGCATTTACTGAAGCGGAGTTTCGTTTTGGAACAGCCTTCGCGGTCCTGACCTGCAGGGCTTGCCATCCGCGCTAGAATAGCCTCAGCGAGGCCCCCATGCCGCAACTAACGCCGCAAGTCTCCGAAGTTCTCGAAAAAGCGCTGGCCCTCTCCAGCGAGGATCGTGGACTTATCATCCACCGGCTCGTCGAAAGCCTCGACGATGAACCGGCCGAAGAAGGAGTCGAGGCCGCTTGGTCGGAAGAAGTTAAGCGCCGCGTGGAAGAGATTCAGTCCGGCAAAGTCGAAATGATTTCAGGCGATCAGGTACTCAGGGAACTCGCCGAAGAATTTCCCTATGAATCCCACCGAATTTCCGGACCAAGCTCTTGTGACATCTGACCTTGCGTTCCACAGTTTCTCGGCCGATGATGTTAGGGAGCGAGAGCCGCAAAGTCGGTTCCGAGGCACGTTGTTCTTTGACAATTGAACAAAACGCAATAAGTCCTGTTAATTCAATATTTTACGATCTGCATCATTGATTCTAAACAGCTTAGCTCGTGCCCCATCCGCTAAGTCCTTTGAATGGAGTATTTTACGCGCAACCCCTTTGTTTTCATTGGTTTACTCGGATGGCAAAAACGTAAGTTGTTGATTACAGATGTTTTACGGTCGCAGCCGTGCAAATTTTTTTGATCTGGATTCGAGCCGAAACCGGGTTAGAATAGCTAGTCAGAGAACTTGATCGGTCCTCACGGTCACGACTCGGGCGACTCTGGAATTCCTCCCCGCATCCGAACACCATAATGAAGGTTTTTTCAACAGCTCTGTTGTGGCTAGTAGTGGCAGCAGCCGCGCTTTCGGCGCAGTCCTTGCCTTCATCTTCATCCGTTGCGCAGAGTTCTGCCACTGCGCGGGCCACTCTCAGCGGCCTCGTCACCAAAGATCCCGGCAGCGAGCCGGTGAAGAAGGCGATCATCGAACTGATCGCCGAGAGCCAGAGCGAAGGCGGAAACTACACCGCGCTTACCGGACCGGATGGCGGCTTCCGTATTGAGAACATCGCGCCCGGTCGCTATCACATGTTCGTCGAGCGCAGCGGTTTTCAGGAAATCGACAAGCATCGCCACAGGACTGAAGGCCGCGTGCTTACGCTCGTCGCCGGCCAGGAGATGAAAGATCTGGTCATTCATCTGCAAGCATCGGCGGTGCTCGTCGGGCGAGTGACCGATGAAGACGGCGATCCCATGCCGGAATCGCAGGTCGCCGTGCTGCGTCAAACATTCGTCGCCGGCCGCAGCCACTGGGAGCAGGTTGGGGCCGAGCGCACCAACGACTTGGGCGAATACCGCATCGCGGGCCTTGCGGCCGGCAGCTATTTTGTCGCGGTCACGCCGCCTCCAGACTTCAGGAGCCTGATCGAAGCCAGCGGTCTTTCATCTGCATCTGCACCTGCGGCTCGCGCCCGGGCTGCGGCCCCCGACAAGCCCGCGCCAGCCGCGTATCAAACCACTTATTATCCCGGCACCAGAGATCGCGCGCAGGCCGCCGCAATCCAGTTACACGCGGGCGATGAGTTTCCAGTAAATTTCTCGCTAACACCCAGCCCTACCTTAACCATTCGCGGGTCAATTGTGAATCTGCCGCTGGGCGCGAGTGCAGCGATTATGCTGCAATCGAATGATTTCAGCATGGTGCTGAATGGCGGGGAGGTGCACAAAGACGGCACGTTCGAGATTCGCGATGTTTCCCCCGGAGCCTACACGCTTCTCGCCACAGTCGAAAATGCAGCGACGCCCATGACCGCCCGTCAGGCGTTGCAGGTTACGTCTGCGAACGTCGAGGGCCTGCGGCTGGCTCCGCAAACGGGCGGTTCCATTCGCGGCCGCCTGCGCATGGAGTCGAACGGCAACGCCCGCGTCGATCCCACCCAGCTCTTTCTTCAGTTGCGCTCCGCCGACGGCGATGATGACTCGCTAGCGTCCTTTAGATTTGAAGACGGCTTCTCGACGCTGGCACACGTAAATGCGGATGGCAGCTTCGAATGGAAGAACGTGCCTGCGGGACATTATTCAATTCAGCTTTCCGACGCCAGTGCAATGCCGGACTGGTTTCTGAAATCAGTGACGGCAGGCCGCGACGCGGTCGATTCTGGATTCAGCGTAAGCGGTGGCACTACATCGGTTGATCTGGTTGCGAGCGCGAATGGAGCCGTGACCGAGGGCATTGCCACAAATCAAAAAGATGAGCCAGTCGCCGACGCAGTTGTCGTCGCGGTGCCAGAAGTGCGGTTCCGCAGCCATCCCGAGCGCTATCGCAAAGCGGTCACCGATCAGAGTGGGCACTTCATTCTTCGCGGATTGTCTCCGGGCGATTACACGTTGTTCGCGTGGGAAAGCGTAGATGGCGATGCATACTACAATCCAGAATTCCTCAAGGGCTATGAGGGGCAGGGTAAGGCGCTGAGTTTGAGCGAAGGCGAGCGCAAGAGCTTGCAGCTCAAGGCGATTCCCGCGGCTGAAGATCAACCCGAAGAGCAACACTGAAAGACCTTTTCTCGAACGTATGACAGGTTATGAGGTTCATGACACTCTGGTATAATTGTGTCATTCCAATCGGAGTGTGCCAATGTTAGAAGAAGCCCGGACGCGAGTGAATGAGAACGGTCGTGTTGTAATCCCATCTTCGTTTCGAAAGGCGCTCGGCATCGAGGTGGGAGATGAAGTCGTCTTGCGGATCGAAGGCGACGAACTGCGCATCACTACCCAGCAACGCCGAATTCAGAAAGCGCAGCGCCGCGCTCGGCAACATGTAAAGCGCGGCACATCGCTAGTGAATGAACTGCTCGCGGAACGCCGCGAGGCCGCGAAAGGTGAATAGCAGCGTGAATAAGCGATGACCAGGATTGTGCTAGATGCTTCCGCGATCCTGGCCGTGATCGGCGGAGAACCCGGGGCAGAGAAGTTGACTCCGGCCCTGCTGGCCCGAGCCGTCGGCAGCGCCGTGAATCTTGCCGAAGTGCAAACCAAACTGGTGAGCCGTGGCTGGACTCCCGAGCAAGCATGGGAAGACGCCACAAGTCCGGTTCGTGAAGTTGTGGCATTCGATGAGCATCAGGCCAGACTTGCCGGCGATCTGGCGATTGAAACCAGGCATCTTGGTTTATCTCTCGGAGACCGCGCCTGCCTCGCCTTGGGGATCGCGCTCAGACTCCCCGTGTATACCGCCGAGAGAGCGTGGAAGAAGCTTAAGCTCGGCGTGAGAATTCATGTCATCCGCTAAGGCCGCGTCGAATCCGGTAGAATAAAGGTTTTCACCTTACCCCTTGCTCCACTCTGATCTCATTCTGTCTTCGACGCTGGCCGCTTGGACTGCTCCCAAGGGCATTGGGCCTTATCTGCGTCAGCATTTGTTGGATAAGACTTTTCAGGGGCTCTACCACACCGACGCGTTCGACCGCGCGCTGCTGATTCCTTATTTCATTGTGCTGATCCTGCTCGCTGCGTACGGGATGCACCGCTACATTCTCGTTTATCTGTATTACAAACATAAGAAGAACCGCACTACCGAACCGGCCGCGTACTTTGAAGATTTGCCGCGCGTTACTGTGCAACTGCCCATCTTTAATGAGCAGTATGTTGTCGAACGGTTGCTCGAATCGATTTGCAAGCTGAAGTATCCGCGCGAGCAGTTCGACATCCAGGTGCTCGACGATTCCACCGATGAAACCGTCGACGTGGCGCGCAACCTCGTGGAGCGTTATGCCGCGCTGGGAAATCCGATCAGCTACCATCACCGCACGAACCGTGAAGGCTTCAAGGCCGGAGCGCTCGCCGAGGGACTAAAGACTGCGAAAGGCGAGTTCGTCGCTATCTTCGACGCTGACTTCACTCCGCCGGAAGACTTTTTAATGCGTACTATTCATCACTTTACAGATCCAAAGATCGGCATGGTGCAGACGCGCTGGACGCATATCAACCGCAATTATTCTTTCCTTACCCAGGTGGAAGCGATCCTGCTCGATGGGCATTTTGTGCTCGAGCATTCTGGACGGGCGCGTAGCGGTGTCTTCTTCAACTTCAACGGCACGGCTGGAGTCTGGCGGCGCGCAGCCATCGATGAAGCCGGCGGGTGGCAGCACGACACGCTCACGGAAGATACCGATCTTTCTTACCGCGCGCAGCTTAAGGGATGGAAGTTCATCTATCTGCAGGATGTGGAGTGTCCTGCTGAATTGCCCGTAGAGATGACCGCGTTCAAGACGCAGCAGGCGCGGTGGGCGAAAGGGTTGATCCAGACGGGGAAGAAGATTCTGCCGCGGGTGCTGCGCAGCGACGCGCCGCTACACACGAAGATTGAAGCCTGGTATCACCTCACCGCGAACCTGAGTTATCCGCTGATGATCGTGCTCTCGGTGCTGATGTTGCCGGCGATGATCATCCGGTTTTATCAGGGATGGTTCCAGATGCTGTTCATCGATCTGCCATTGTTTATGGCATCAACGTTTTCGATTTCGAGTTTCTATCTGGTGTCGCAGCGCGAACTGTTTCCCAAAACCTGGCCGAAGGCGCTGCTGTATCTGCCGTTCCTTATGGCTCTTGGCATCGGATTGACAATCACCAACACCAAGGCTGTGATCGAAGCGCTGATCGGCAAGGAGAGCGCTTTCGCGCGCACTCCGAAGTATCACGTAGTGTCGAAGCGAGACAAAGTTGGCGCTACCAAGTATCGCAAGCGCCTGGGTTGGGTGCCGTGGGTTGAACTGCTGATTGGCAGTTACTTTGCGCTGACTGTTTTTTATGCAATCGAGAATGAGAACTTCGTTACGATTCCATTTCTTCTGTTGTTCGTGTTGGGTTATTGGTATACGGGATTGATGTCTCTGCTGCAAGGCCGGTTCTCGGGTGTCGAGCTTAGCGCGGAGAGTCACACGAAGCCGTTTCCCGTGGGAGTGTGAGACGCCGGCGCTACAACTCATTTACAATCCACTCGCCAAAGTTTCCGAACGGACACGGTCCGCATTGACTCCTTGTTGAGTGCGTTCGTGGCCTGAAGGAGGATCCGATGCTCCGCTTGCGCAATCTGTTTTCGCTTCTCTCAATAGCATTGCTTGCCGCCTCGTTCCTGAGCTGTGGCGCTCACGATTCCGATGAGTATTTTGTATTCGTGGCAGCGAACCTCCAAGTGCCTTACTGGCAGGCTGCCGGCGCGGGTTTCAAGAAGGCGGCGGATTTATTCAAAGTGCGCGCTGATTTCGTCGGCCCTAACAGCTACGATCCGAAAGCCGAACGCGACGCGCTCGATCAAGCGGTGCAGAAGAAAGCTACGGGCATCCTGGTGGGCGTGACTGATTCGGCGCTGCTCAAAGACAGCATTGACAAGGCGATCGCCGCCGGCATTCCCGTGATCACCATGGATTCCGACGCACCCGCCAGCAAGCGGCTCTTCTTCATTGGGACCAATAACTACGCGGCCGGCGTGAGCGGCGGCATGCGCCTGGCGCAAGAGTTGCACGGCAAGGGCAACGTTGTCGTTTTCACTATGCCTGACCAACACAATATGCAGGACCGCCTGCGCGGCTACCGCGATGCGCTCGAGCCCGCCGGAATCAAGATCACGCGCGTTGTGGATATCCAGGGAGATCCGCGCATCGCATTCGATACCACGACTCAGATTATCGGTAAAGAGAAAGATCAGGTCGATGCCTTCGTGTGCCTGGAGGCGCAATCGGGCAAGGAAGTTGCCGGCGTGCTCGCCAGCTATCAGGTCACCGGTAAAGTTGTGATGGCGATGGACACTGACCCTGAAACGCTCGACTGGATCAAAAAAGGCGGCATCGCCGCGACCGTTTCGCAAAAGCCCTATACGATGGCCTTCGTGGGCATGCAGATGCTCGACAATCTTTATCATCACAAGCCGCCCGCGCTCGACGCCGATTGGTCGAAGGACAGCTTTGCGCCGATCCCATCCTTTGTGGATACTGGTTCGGCGGTGATCGACAAGAGCAACGTGGACTCGTTCCTGCAAAAGCAAAGCGCCACGGGTGGGCAGAAATAGGGATGCGAGCCAAACGCGCGATTATTGTGTCGCAAAAAGCGCGACACTTCGCGCGGCTCGCCCAGATTCCCTCGGCAGGCTCGGGACAGGCTCTTCACTGCGCAAAAGGCGCTTGTTCAGGATGACAAGCCACGGGTGACGGTGGAGGCAATTTCACGTCAAAGGAATGGATGGATTACACAATGGGAAAGCTGCATTCTGCTTTTTTTCTAACAGCTGTCTTTGCCGGTCTTTTTATTTCCGGCGCTGCCAAGTCGAGTTCTGCTTTAGAGCGGCAGCCCAACTCTGATTATCACGTGCGGCGTGAAGCGCTCGCGAAGAAGGCGGCGGGTGTTGTCGTTCTATTCGCAGCCACGGAGAACGACGGGCCCAACGATCTTTATGGTTTTCGCCAGGACGACAACTTTTACTATCTCTCCGGCTTGAGCGAGCCGGGCGCGGCTTTGTTGATTGCATCGGCTGCCGAGGCCAAGGGCGATGCACCGGCTCGAGCGTACACGGAGATCCTCTTCCTGCCTCCGCGCAATTTGACGCAGGAAAAATGGACCGGGCCCAAGCTGGGCGCGGAGAATGCTGAAGCGCCGAAGATTACCGGCTTTGATCGCGTGGAAGATATGGGACGGCTTCCCGATGAGGTCGCGAAGTATGTGGGCGGCGCGCGTCCTGCGATTTACACGGATGTTTCTACGCATGGCGAAACCTCGCCGTCGGCCGCGCCGCTCGCATTCTTGAAGCGGCTCAATGCGTATCTATCGTTTCAGGATGTGAAACCGATGATCTCGTCGCTTCGCACAACTAAAGACGCGGGAGAAATGGCGTTGATACAAAAGGCGGTCGACGCTTCCGTCGCCGCGCACTTTGCCGCATTCAAAGCGGTGAAACCGAATGTGAATGAGCGCGAAATCTCCGCGCTCATGCAATACGAGTGGGGCAAGCGCGGCTGCGAGCGTGTGGCTTACGCGCCTATTGTGGGCTCGGGTTATTACTCGACCGTGCTGCACTATTCGGATGATGACAACGTGATGAAGTCCGGAGATGTGGTGGTGATCGATGCGGCGGGTGAGTATTCGATGTACGCATCCGACATCACGCGCACGTTGCCGGTCAACGGCCACTTCACCGCACGCCAGCGCGAGATCTACGACATTGTTCTCGGCGCCCAGAGCGCTGCCGCTGCGGCTTTTGTCTCCGGCAAATCGACCATCAGGGGCGATGGTCCCGATTCGCTTTACAAGGTTGCCAAGGACTACATCAACGCTCACGGCAAAGACCTGCACGGCGAGCCATTAGGGAAGTATTTCATTCACGGGTTGGGCCACTCTGTCGGGCTCAACGTACATGATGCGACCGACTATAGCGTTCCGCTGGGGCCCGGCCAGGTATTCACCATCGAGCCGGGAATTTACATTCCCGAAGAGAACCTTGGTGTGCGCATTGAAGACGATTACTACGTCGATGCAAACGGCAAGCTGATCAAGCTGAGTGGGGCACTGCCGTCAGGGCCCGATGAGGTGGAGAGACTGATGACGAAATAGAAGTCAGTCTGAGAACTGGTCCACCGACGTGCCAGCATCGGGCGGGTTGGTATAATAGCTGGAGGAGACTATATGCTCGCCTCACAACAGCAACGCCAGGAACCGCCCAAGAGGCCAACTGCCACTCCTCCTCCGCGTCCGCAGAATCAGCCATTCAAGAAGGGCGGATAGCGAACGCCATATACGCGAGGGTTCCGAGCTCGACAAACAGCGCAAGTGCCATGAACCAAAAAGCCCCGTTGAGCGACCACGCCTTCGCCTTGTTTAGAACGTGATTGTGAGAGATTCTTCCGTTTGCCAGCTCCATGGAAAGAGTCGTCACGCCTTCCAGTCTTTCAGCATCAGATTCTCCTAGATCGGCGAGCCAATTGGCGTACGTTTCGGGCAAATCATCGAACAGGTAATCCTTCGGCCACAGACAGGCCACGCAAAATATTCCTGAAATCACGACAAGGGCAATCACGGGAATTTGTGCCAGCTTTGGTGCAGCCTTTAGCCTGTCGGCTGTCAGCATTGTGGCGGCGATGGTTCCGAGAAACGTCAGGATCAAAAGAACGATGCTGGCCTTCACGTCGAACGTGTCACCCAGTTCCAGCTCAAATCGGTCGCGTTCCCTTGTTCTTTCCCCAAGAAATTCGTTCGTCGTCATGGCTACCTCCGTCTGCAAGCCGCTTGGGAACGGCTCCTACGAAATATATTCCCTGATGTACTCGTCTGTGCTGTCCGCCAGTTCGCGCAGGTCGCCGTCGAAGATTACTTTTCCATCGCGCAGGATCAGGAAGCTCATGGGTACTTCGCAACGCTGGCCGGCGGGAAGCGGAACCATGCGGTTGGATTGTTTATCGAATTGATGCGTGGCCATGGTGAAGGCATCCTGCAGGCGGTGCGTCACCATCAGGGCGCTGGTCTTGTAAACGTCGCGCTGCTTCACGATCAGTTCGATGATGGTGTTCGAGGTCACCGGATCAAGGCCGCCGGTGGGTGAATCATAGAGCAGCAGTTCGGGCTTCGTAATCAGCGCCCGCGCGATGGCTACGCGGCGCCGCATGCCTCCAGAAAGTTCGGCGGGATTGAGATCGAGTGTGTGTTCGAGTTCCACGAAGCGCAAGACCTCGCGTACTCTGCGGTCGATTTCGTCGTCATAGATGCCGTGCTCCTCCATCAGCCGGTACGCAACGTTCTCGCGCACGGAGAGCGAATCGAATAAGGCGCTCTCCTGGAAGACCATGCCCACCTTGGCGCGCAATGCAAACAAATCTTCCTCGCGCATCTGGGTCACGTCCTCGCCGAGGACGATGATGCGTCCTGAGTCCGGCCGGAGGAGGCCGATGGCCAGCTTGAGAATCAGGCTCTTGCCGGAGCCGGCCACGCCGAACAGCGCCTTGGTTTCGCCGCGGTTTAAGCGGAAGGAAACTCCGCGCAGCACTTCATTCTCGCCGAAGGCCAGCGCCACATCTTCAAACACGATCGCTGGCGCCGAATTCTCCTCGGTCGTCACGGCGGCGGAATCGAGCGGTAAAGTTGGCGCTGACATGCAGTTAATTTAACGATTTAGTTTAACGACAGCACGGCCATCAGGAACCGGGTTACGAGCAGGTCGAACGCCAGAATCATCACGGAGGCCGCGACCACAGCTTGTGTGGTGGCGCGGCCCACGCCCTGAGTTCCTCCGCGGGCGTTCATGCCGTAGAAGCAGCCGATGGTCGCGATGATGAAGCCGAAGAGCACCGGCTTTGCCAGGCCCATGAATATATCCTGAAACACCAGTGTTTCCCAGGCGTTCGACCAATACTGGCGGGCATCGAGGCGCAGCAGCACTTTGGCGATGAACAAGCCTCCGGTGAGGCCGACGAGGTCGGAAATGATGGTTAGGAAAAACAGCATGAAGACCGTGGCAGTCACGCGCGGCGTGACCAGTTTTTTCATGGGGTCGGTGCCGAGGGCGCGCATGGCGTCGATCTGTTCGGTGACGACCATCGACCCGAGTTCGCTCGCCATGCCGGAGGAGTTTCTTCCAGCCACCATCAGGCTGGTGAGCACAGGGCCGAGTTCGCGCACCATGGAAGTCGAGACTAACTGGCCGACCAGAGTGACGGAACCGAAACGCTCGAGCGTGTTCGAGGCTTGCAGTGCGAGCACCGCTCCGGTGAAGAAGCCGGTGAGCACCACGATGGGCAGCGATCCCACGCCGATGGTGTCGGCTTGCAGAAGCATGTCGGCGAAGTAGCGCGGTTTTCGAAAAATATTCGCGACCGCATGAGCGGAGAAGAGAACGTAATCCTGAACTGTCTGGACTTGTTCTTTGGCGAGGTACGTGGGTGAGGTGATTTCCATGCGGTTCGGGATACGCGTGGAACGAACCGTCACGCGTTCCGAAAACTATAACAGAAGCGCAGTGGTCAGTGATCAGTGGTCAGTGGTCAGAAAAATCCAGCATAGCTGTGGTGGAAATCAGTCAGGGTGTCACTAGCCACTGATCACTGCCTTCCTACCCCCGCGTCTTTTTCTTGATCTCGATATTCAGGCGGCGGATTTTCTGGTTCAGCGTGGAGAGCGGAACTTTGAAGTGTTCGGCGGCTTCAGTTTGGTTCCAGTTGCACTTCTCGAGCATGTCGGTGATGATGCGGCGCTCGACGTCTTCGACAATTTCAAACAGCGACGCATTCGCCGGCGGATCGTGCAGCGTGAAGATAGACCCGCGGCCGAGCAGATGATCGGGCAGCAGGTCGATTCCGATTTCCGCTCCGGACGAGAGCACCACGGCGCGCTCGATTACATTTTCCAGTTCGCGCACGTTGCCCGGCCAGGAGTACGACAGCAGAGGCCGCAGCGCTTCTGGCGTGACATGCCGCGCTGGACGGTCGTTTTCCTCGGCGTATTTCTTGAGGAAGAAATCCACCAGCAGGGGAATATCCTCTCTGCGCTGGCGCAAGGGAGGAAGTTCGATGGTGATCACGTTCAAGCGGTAAAACAAATCTTCGCGAAAACGTCCGTCGCGCACCGCCTGCCGCAGATCGACGTTGGTGGCGGCGATGATGCGCACATCGACCTGAACTTCCTGCACTCCGCCGAGATGCATGAAGCGGCGATCTTGCAGCACGCGCAGAATCTTGGCCTGTGTGTCGATCCCCATGGTGGCGATTTCGTCGAGGAACAGCGTGCCCCGGTCCGCCATCTCAAACAGACCTTTTTTCGAAGCGATGGCGCTGGTGAATGCGCCCTTCACGTGGCCGAAGAGTGTGGATTCGAGCAAGTCCGTCGGCATGGAGCCGGTGTTGACGGGGACGAAAGGCCGGTCGTGGCGCGGCGAGTTGAGATGCAGCGCTTTGGCAATGACTTCTTTGCCGGTGCCGCTCTCGCCTTGTAAAAGCACGGTGGAGCGGCTGTTGGCGACCTGCGCAACGAGGTCGAAGATCTTCAGCATCGGCTCGCTTTTGCCGACGATGTTTTCGAAGTTGTAGCGCTGCTTGAGGGCGCGCTTGAGTTGAATATTCTCTTCTTCGGCGCGGCGCCAGCCCACGGCGGCGCGAATATCGGCGAGAAGCTTTTCGTTATCCCAGGGTTTCGTAACGAAGTTGGCGGCGCCCGACTGCATCGCGCGCACGGCGTTCTCGACCGTGCCGTAAGCCGTAATCATGATGACGGGCAGGCGGGTTTCGTGGGCGCGAATCTCCGTCAGAATCTCCATGCCATCGCGGCCGGGCAATGCGAGATCGAGCAGGATCAGGTCGAAAGGATGTTCCCCGATGCGCCGCAGGCCGGCTTCGCCGGTGTGTGCCGTTTCGACGGCGAAGCCTTCCATCTCAAGCAGAGTTTGCAGAGATTCGCGAATCTCGGCTTCATCGTCGATGATGAGCACCGCGCCCGCGAGGCCGCGCGTTCCATTCATCAGGGTGCGCGCAATTACAGCAGCATCAGACATATTCGGCCTTGGAAGGGACTGCCTTCTTGCTTAAAGGGAAATCGAGAGTGAAGGTTGTGCCGGCGCCGGGGTGGCTCTCCACGCGAATCTTGCCGGCGTGTTCCTGGATGATGCCGTAGGTGACGGAAAGGCCGAGGCCGGTGCCGCGCGCCTGGCCTTCACGCGGCGAGGTCTTCGTAGTAAAAAATGGATCGTAAATGCGCTGAATGTTTTCTGGAGCGATTCCGGTTCCCGTGTCAGACACGCTCACGCTAACGCTTTCGCCGTTGAGGGTTGATACGCGGAGCGTTCCGCCGCCCGGCATGGCGTCTTTCGCGTTGAGAAACAGGTTCAGAAACACTTGCTGCAATCTTCCAGCATTGCCTTGAATAGGCGGCAGCTTGGGTTCGAACGCGTTTTGCACTTCGACTTTGGCAATTTTGAACTGGTGTTCGAGCAGCGCCAGAGTGTCGGCGATCACTTTGTTGACGTTCACATCGCCGATTTCGCTGCCGCTGGTGCGCGAGAAATTCAAGAGATTGTTTACGATCTCCGACGCGCGGAAGGTTTGCCGCGTGATCTTTTCCAGCAATCCTGATTTCTGCGGATCGCCCTGCAACTGCTTGCTGAGCATCTGCGTGTAGGAGGAAATCACGGCCAGAGGCGTATTGACTTCGTGAGCCACGCCTGCTGCAAGCAATCCGATGGATGAAAGTTTATCGGCCTGCGAAAGTTGCACTTCGAGATCGACGCGTTCGGTAATGTCGTCCATAATCACAAGGCGGCCGATGACCTGGAACTTGCGCGTCACCAATGGAGCGACGGCCACATTCACGGTGCGGACTTCACCCGCGGGCGTCTTCATGCGGAACTTGTACAGGTTGCGAATACCCGCGTCCTGCCGCATGCGGTCGAATTCTTCGACGAACTCCGCCGGGAAAATCGCCTTCAGCGGCTGGGTGAGAGTCTGCCAGCGCGGCAACGCGTACATCACTTCCATCTGCGCGTTCCAGCTTTCAATGCGGTCTTCCATATCGAGCGCCATCACTCCCACGTTGATGGATTCGACGATGTTTTCGTTGAAGTCTTTGAGGCGCTCGTACTCCGCCGCCTTTTGTTGCAGCGAGGCATAGAGCTGAGAGTTCTGAATGGCGATGCCGAGATAGCCGCCCAAGGTCTCGAGCAATTCCATGTCTTCGCTGGAAAGAAAGTCGCCCTGCACAGTCTTGCCCAAGCCGAGTACGGCGATGGTTTTGTGCTGCGCGTGGCAGGGGATGTAGTAATTCAGATCGAGCCGCGCAATGGCTTGCTGCGCCTCTGCCGTCTCGCGGGGCACCTGGTGCGTGTTCTCAAAAAAGAGATGGCCGGCTTGTTCAGGGCGCGGCGCGCTCAGGAACGAAAGATCGATGTTGCCGGGTGCGGACAAGCCAAAGGACTTGGCCAGCGCAAATTCTCCGGCTGCGTCGCCCGCCAGGAAAATCGCCATCCGGTCGACCGCAAGCGTGCGCGATAAGCGGTCGATCAGCGAAGCCAGCAGCGTATTCAGATTGGTCTCCGCACCCAACTCGCGGCCGAACTCGAGCAACGTGCGGCGATAGTCATAGCTGGTGCGGTAGAAGAACTGATCAATGTGATCTTGAATCCATTTGCGGACAGGATCGAACAGCAGAGCGGTGACCACCACCGCCAGCACCAGGCCCATGGAACCGGAGTTGGGCCGCCAGTTGTGCACCAGCAGGGCCACGCCTGCGACCAGCGCAAAATACAATCCCACCACGATTGCCGCTGCGAGCGTGTAGACGACTCCACGCTTAAAGATCAGGTCCACATCCATCAGGCGGTAGCGGAAGATGGCATACCCGAAAGTAAGTGGCAACAGCGCCAGTGACAACGCCGAAACCTTCATGCCCGCGCCGGGCAGCGAACCCATCAAATATGGAATGACGTAAAAAATGGTGTAGGGAATGATCGCGAGAATGGTCCCGCGGGTCACCCACTTCAACTGCTGGCGCAGAATTGTCGTACTCGCGCGCCGGTAGCTGTACCACAACACGACGGCTGCGGCCAGAAAGAATAGAGATCCGTAAGACATCTCCATCCGGTCGAGGTTCCAGCGCAGCCGCTCACTGGCCTGCAGCCATTGCATGGCGGCGACGTGCGCTGTGAGCAGCACCGCAGCGGGAATGTAGACCAGCGCGAGCACCCACGGATGCTTGCGCACAAACTCGCGTTTCTCAGGAAAGATGAGAACGAAATGCAGGAAAAGAGCCGGCTGCAATACTCCAGCAGCGATGTTGCCCCAGTAGATTGTCCAATCAAAATCGTTCAGCTTGCCGGTGTACTTGAAGGAATACGCGATGAACGAGACGAGACAGAAAATGTAGAAGTGCGTGGAGCCGGGAGCAGTCCAGCGCCGCAGCAGAACGTAGAGTCCGATGCCGAGGTAGATGAGCGCGATGAGCCGCAGCCAGTTGTTGAGCGAACGCTCCGCCGGAACCAGGATGACGCTCGAATCGAGAGGAACCGACTGCCGGAGCAGGGAATACGCGGCTTTCGACCAGACGCCGTTGCGATAGAGCTGGCGCTCCAGCCCGGACATATTCTGGACGTCCTGTCCGTTGATGGAAATCAGTTGGTCGCCGGGCTTGATTCCGCTTTTGGCGCCCGGCCCGTTGGGGTCGACGCGATCCGCCGTCAGGCGGCCGCCGTTTTCGACCCACCAAACGCCGTCGTCGGGAACCTGGAACTTCCATTCGGAGTTGAGATTGAAACCGGCGAAGACGACCGCAGCCACTGTCAGAATAAACAGCAGGACAGCAACCGAGCGAACTTGGCTTTCCCGGTTCATGGGTTTTAACGGCGCGCCTACAGTCTGGTCGGCGAGCCGCAGAGCTGCATCGGGCGAAAGAACGCCCGACTGCTCTATGAGCAACTTCGGTGCCATGTCGTTTCCCATTCCAGAACCAGCTAAGTCCCTTGTCTAAAGCAACTTCCAAGATTATAGATGGCTTTCGGGAAAGGGGGTACGCTTTTGCGGATGTTTGTGTGGAATATTGTATGCGACTGGGTTAAAACGTCTTAGGCTGGATCCCGCAAGATGCACCCGCCGACCGGTCGGACGGAGATTGGCGCGCCGGAGAACGAGGACACTCCGCCGTTCCATCCAGATGAGGGTAGGTCTTCGGCCCGCAACGCGCACGGGCCGAAGATGACAGGGCTTGTGAAGTGGTATTCGGCCGGAACTAGGACGGCCAAGCCGCGGTGTGCGGCGGCGATGCGGCCTCCGTGCCAAGACTCACTCGAATCACGTTCATGAGTTCCTCGTTGTCGGCGGGCTTCTGAAAAAACGCAGCCGCGCCGGCTTTAAGTGCTCGTTCTTCGTTGGTTTGAGGATCGCGCGCGCTCAACACAATCACTGGAACGCCGGACAGCGCATCGCTGGTCTGCAACCGGTCGAGAACCACGAAGCCGTCTCCCACGGGCAGGCCAAGATCCAGAATGATCAGGGCGGGACGCTCTTTCTGGGCCTGAGCGATGGCAGCATAGCCATCGGAAGCGGTCGTGACATCGTAGTTGTTGGCTCGCAAGCGCAGCCTGAGGGCGCGCACCAGGTCGGGATCATCATCGACTACCAGAATCTTTGCTTTCGACATTTGTGTTTCTCCTTTTTAGTCTGTGGCTGGTTAGTTGGAAGTTTGTGCGCCGTTTCGGGCACCCGCATGTATCTGTCTGCTGGCTAGAATAAGTTGTGTTACATGGTCGGCTACGGTTTGAATCTGCTGGTCAAGAGATTCGTCGGGGCCGGGAAGCGGAAGCTCCACCGGCCTGGTCGTTATGTTTACTCTGCATTTGGTTTTAAGGCTCTCCACGCGCTCCAGTTGCTCGCGAATACGCGTGGCCATGATTCCGGCACGCTGCAAATCGGTGGAAGCCAGCACAAAAAGAGTCTCGGTGGTTCCGGAAGTGCCCATCGGCGGCAATACCAGGTCTTTATCGAGATAGACGCAATGCCGCAGAATTTCTGCGCATTCCTGCCAGGTTTCCTTCCAATTGCCCCGCGGAGGATTCGAAAGTGGCGTGAGTTCGACCTTCACCAGCACAAAATCCGGCCGTAAGCGGCCTTCATACGAGATGACGGGCGCCAGCAGTTTGGCGAGCGAGTAAACGGGAAGGGTGAATGTGAACGTGCTGCCCTGGCCGAGTTCGCTCGACACCCAGATGCGCCCGCCATGCAGCCGGACGATTTCCCGGCAGATGAAAAGTCCGAGTCCCAATCCGGAGCGGTTATTGTCGACCGAATCGGGATCCTGATAAAGGCGCTCAAAGATCAGCGCCTTGGCTTCAGGACCAATGCCGCGCCCGGTATCGCTCACCGAGAGGTAGACAAAGCCGGGGTCCGCTTCCACCAAGCTGGCCTGCACCATGACCGACCCTTCCGCGGGAGTGAACTTGATGGCGTTATCAACCAGATTGATCAGCACTTCGAGCACGCGGTCCGGGTCGGCGTGCACCAGACGCAGCCGTTGATCGACTCCGATTTCGAGCCCGATTTTCTTTTCGTCCGCGGTGGGCCGCAACATCGCGACCGCCTGCTGCACCAGTTCGCCAAGCGCGACGCAGCGCGGCTCGATCCGCATCTTGCCGCTCTCCGCCCTCGTCGCTTCCAGCAAATCGCGGATCATGGCGTGCAACTGGTTCACGCTCTTGAAGATGGTTTTGAGATGGTCAGTTTGTTCGGGCGCCAGAGTGCCCGCCAGTCCATCCAGAAGCAGGCTCACGTACTGGTGAATGCAGGTGAGCGGCGTGCGCAGTTCGTGCGAAACGTGCGACAAGAATTGGTTCTTGAAATCGATTTGCTGCTTTTGCGCAATTTCAAGCGCGCGCGCAAGCCCTTGCCGTTCCACCGCGTAACGGATGGCCCTCTCCAGATGTTTGCTCGAGATATCGCCTTTAACCAGGTAATCCTGCACTCCCTGATGCAGCGCTTTCATCGCCAGCGCTTCATCGTCCTGCCCGGAAAGCACCACAACCGGCACGTTGGGAGAATGCTCCATCACGCGGCGGAAGGTTTCCGCGCCACGGCTGTCGGGAAGGTTCAGATCGAGCAGGACCACCGACGGCGTTTCCCTGGTCAGCGAGGCCAGCCCATCGGAGAGCCGGTTCACGCAGCTTACATTCACCGGAGACGCGCCTTCGACCAGTCGCAGGCGCACCAGATCGGCATCGCCAGGGTTGTCTTCAATCAGCAATACGTTCGTGGTTTGGCGATCCATTACTCTCCTCGTGGTGGCAGGTTTACAAAACCGAACCAGAACTCTTCCATGGATTTGACCGCGAAAAAAAAGTCGTTCAGATTTCCCGGTTTGCTCACGTAGCAATTCGCACCTAAGTCGTAGCTGCGCACAATGTCCTTGCGCAACAGCGAAGTGCTGAAGATGACGACCGGAATCTGGCGCAGATCGGGCGCGGCCTTCATCGCCGTCAAAACCGCCAGCCCATCCTTCTTCGGCAGATTCAGGTCGAGAATGACTAGGTCGGGCCGGATCGCATTCGCATACTTGTCTCTGTGATTCAAGAACGCCATCGCTTCCACCCCGTCGCCAACGCTGTGGAGCCTGCTGCGGTGCTTGTTTGCCGCCAGCGCCTCGCACACCAATGCCACATCGGCCGGGTTGTCGTCCACCATGAGCAGATCGGAGGCTGGCTTCACCGCTGCACCTCTGACTTCGAATCTTGCCTCGCACCATGTTTCGAATCATGTTTCGCATCTGCCTTCACCTCTTGCTTCCCATCCGGCCCATGCGCAGGCAGTGTGAACTTGAAGGTGGAACCCTGGCCCGGTTGCGACTCCATCCAGATCTTTCCGCCGTAGCGCTCGACAATCTTTTTGCAGATAGCTAGGCCAATCCCGTTGCCGGGATATTCCGTCCGTGCGTGCAAGCGCTGGAAGACAACAAAAATGTTCTCCGCATGCTCGGAGGCAATCCCGATCCCGTTATCGCTTACGCTGAACTGCCATCGCTCACCGGCCGCTTCCGCCTGCACCGCAACCACCGGAGGTTTTTCCCCGCGAAACTTAATAGCGTTCCCAATCAGATTCTGGAAGAGCTGCGCCACCTGCGTACGATCCGCCCAGACCGCGGGAAGCTCCGCATAACTAACGCTCGCACCGCTTTCCTGAATCGTGGTGGCCAGGGTCTGTACCACTTCCTGCATCACCGCGTTGCAATCGACGGTCTTACTAGTTGGTTCGTTGCGTCCCACGCGCGAGAACGCCAGCAGATCCTGGATAAGCACCTGCATGCGCTGCGCCCCCTCGGAGGCATAGCCGATAAACTTATCCGCATTCTCGTCAAGTTTGCCGCGATAGCGTTCGCCAAGAAGTTGGGTGTAGGCAGTGACCATGCGCAGCGGTTCCTGCAAGTCATGCGAAGCCACGTAGGCGAACTGCTCGAGGTCGGCGTTCGAGCGCGCCAGTTCGTCCACTTTCTTGGCCAGATCTCTTTCCGCCTGCTGACGCAAGCTGCGTTCATGTTTTTCGCGCAAGGCGCGGCGTACCACTTCGGGCAATCGCGCCAGACCATCTTTCAAGACATAATCGGTGGCGCCTTGCTTGATGCATTCCACCGCGGTCACATCACCCAGCGCGCCCGAGACTAAAATCATCGGGATATCGAGGCCTTCGCTGCGCAAGACCTTCAGCACTTCCATGCCCTTCCAGGTCGGGAGGTTGTAGTCGGCCAGTACAATTTCCGGCGGATGGCTACGGAGCATCCGCCTAAACGCCGCTTCGTCCTGCACCACGTCGGCCGCAACATCGAAGCCGTCTTTATTCAGGGCGCGCACCACCAGAGTGGCGTCAAGCGCGTTGTCTTCCACCAGCAAGGCGCGCAGCTTGGTCTGGGGTACGGCCGAATCCTGTGTCCCGAGCTTGGTTCCCGCACTGCTCATGGCGCCTGCTTGGCCACTTGTGGCGTGGCATTGGTGATGGGAGGCCGGTTGGTGACCAGCCAGTACAACCCTAGTAACTTCACCACTTTCCGGAACTCATCGCAGTCCACCGGTTTCTGGATATAACTATTGACTCCCAGTTCGTAGCCTTCCGCCATATCCCGCTCTTCCCGCGAGGAAGTCATCAGGACGACAGGGATGGTCTTGGTTCGTGCATCGTCCTTGATCTGCTTGAGGACCTGCATCCCATCCACTTTGGGCATTTTAAGATCCAGCAGAACCAGCTTCGGAGGATGATCGAAGGACCGTTGCGCATGGGGCCCGGTACAGAACAAAAAATCCAACGCTTCCTCCCCATCGCGTGCGATGAAGACGTGGTTCGCCAGACCTTCCGTGCGCAAGGCATGCAGCGTAAGTTCCACGTCCTCTTGACTATCATCGACCAAAAGGATATCGACTTCATTTTCATTCATACTTGAGCTCCTGCCGCGGCCAACTTGTTCGTAACTTCAATGGCTGCAGCTTCGATCGGCTTGGCAGCTGCGAGAGTGAAGTAAAAAGTCGCGCCCTTCTCCACTTCCGCCTCCGCCCACACCCGGCCTCCGTGCTTGTGAACGATGCGCTTCACCGTGGCCAGGCCAATGCCCGTGCCTTCGAAGTCTTCGGCGCGATGCAGCCGCTGGAAAACCCCGAACAGCTTGTCCTGATACTTCATGTTGAAACCGACGCCGTTGTCGGAAACTGCGATGACCATCTCTCCGTTTTCCTGCCTTTGGCTGATCTCGATAATGGCGCGCTCGCGAGCCCGGGTGAACTTGAGAGCGTTGGCGATCAGGTTTTGAAAGACCTGCTTGATCAGGATGGGATCGCACTCCGCCGGGGACAAGTCCGCGATCTTCCAGGTAACGGCCCGCCCTTCGGCTTCCGGCTGCAGCAGGGACACAACTTCCTCGATCACGGAATTCAACCTCGTGGCCTGGAGATGGAGAGCGTGCCGCCCCACCCGCGCCAGATTCAGCAGCTCATCCACCAGCTGCCCCATGCGGTGAGCGCCGTCTTCGATGCGTTTGAGGTGATTCTGTGCTTCCGGGGGCATTCCAGGGCCAAAATCCTCCATCAGGATCCTGGAAAACCCGCCAATATGCCGCAGCGGCGCCCGCAGATCGTGCGACACCGAGTAGGTGAAAGCCTCGAGTTCATGATTGGCCACCTCCAGTTGCGCGGTGCGCTGCGCCACCCGCTCTTCGAGTTCCTGGTTGAGTTTGCGAATTTCCCGCTCATCCGCTCTTCTCTGCGTCACGTCGCGGAAAGCGACCACGCCGCCACTTACCGCTCCGTTCCGATCTTTCAAGGGGGTGCCGTTGACCTCAATCCAGACCCCTTCGTCGAGCTCGGCATTGCGCACAAATATTTGGGCAGTACATGCTTCTCCGCGGATGGCGCGTGCCAAAGGCAACTGATCGGAGGGGAAGGGTGTCACCATATCGTCCAGGTAAAGGCCATAGTGCGCCGTCCATTCCTGGCTGGGCAGGTTGGTTGCGCCCAGGCCAAGAATTTTTGCCGCGGCCGGATTCCAGAGGATGACCGCTCCCTGCTCGTCTGCGGCGACCAGTCCCTCCTCCATGCTGTCCAGGACGGACTGGAGTATGAGCTTCTGGATTTCCAGGGCCTGCTGTGAGTGCAACAATTCCTCGGCGTGCCGGGCCAGGTCAGCCTCGGTCCGCTTGCGCTCGGTGATGTCGCGAGCCACCTTGGAAAGCCCGACGACCGCGCCGTCGGCATCCCGAATCGGCGAAATCGTCGCAGCGACGTCAATTCTCGCTCCATCTTTCCGGACGCGGACAGTTTCGAAACGCTCTACGCTCTCACCGTGCTGGATGCGCGCCAGGATATCGGACTCCTCGTTCATCCGTTCCGGCGGGAAAAGCATCAGCATGGGTTTGCCCACGGCTTCTACTGACGAGTAGCCAAACACTTTCTCGGCTCCGCGATTCCAGGCGTTGATCGTCCCGTGCAGATCCTTGCTGATGATCGCGTCATCGGAGGAATCGACGATAGCGGCCAGGCGTTCGCGTCCTTCCGTGGCCCGCTTGCGCTCGGCGATCTCCGCTTGCAGCGCCGCCGTCCGCTGTTCCACACGCTCTTCCAGTTCGGCATTCAGGGTGCTCAGTTGCATCTGCGCCCGTGAGCTGACGCCAATCTCGCGATTGACGGCGAGCTTGGCCAGCACCCACAAGCCTGCCCCGAGAAGAGCGCCTACGACGGCGGTAACCTTGGAGAAGCGCTGCCCCGCGTGGGATCTTTCCGTGCGCTGGATAAGCAACCGCGTTTCCTCGGCATACATGTCTCGAGTGGTTGCCCGCACTGCGTCGGTGAGCCTCTCGGTCTCCAGCGCGTCGCTACCGCCAGGGTAGGCCTGCGACTGGCGGCGTTTGGCGATGACGAGTTCAGCGAAATCGAGCGCCGTGCGTATCTGCGGTTCGAGAGCATCCAGTCTGCGCTGCTGGCTTCGATTGTCCGCCGTCAAATGCCGCAACGCATCCTCGTCCTGGAGGAGGCTCGTGCGCGCGATCTGGTAGTGCTCCAGCAACGGTTCCTGCCCGGTCAAGGCAAATGCCCGGGCGCTGGTTCCCGTTTCGATCAGATGTCTCGTGGTGCGCTGAATTGTCTCCATCACCTCATGCGTGTGCGACACCCAGTAATCGTCCTGCTCGGCGTGCCGGGCACCCCGCCAGGACGAAACCCCGATCGAGATCGTTAAGAGGATGGCTACGATAAACCCGACCGTGACCCTGCGCCGGAGCCGAGCTTCGGCCGGTTCGTCAGGCGAACCTGTGAGCAGAGGAATGGCAATCCCAGCTTTGCCGAGGCCAGATGCCGTAGCGCGCTTCACGGGCCCGATCGCTCCTGACATTTTTTTCCTGAGAAGGGAGATGAACGAGAGTCCGCAATTCCTCGAAGCGCAGCCTCGTCAATTAGGTTATCGGCGGGATCGGGGCTGTCTTTAGGCTGAAACCGGGCCGGAACCACAGCGCAGGAAACCGGGAGTGCATGCCCGCCCATGCCCCTTCGCTTGCAAAGAAGAGCATCGCTCAGTCTGTTTCGGGAAAAGTTCCCAGTTCGGACCCGAAGCACACGTTGTCATCCCGAGCAAAGCGAGGGACCTTGGTGTTTGCCAGCAGCGCCTCTCACCGTAGTGACGGCAAGAACCAGGATCCCTCGCTCCGCTCGGGATGACATTCCGCAGAGCGCGGACCTTTCGCAGAGAGCGCATCCATAGCAGAGAGCGCGAAACTCAGCCAGCCTTCCGTTCATCCTGCGGAACGTCCGTAGAAATCCCGTCATCGTCCCACTCAAACGAGAGCGCCCGCGCCGTGGTCTCGATCGGTTCAAGCTCCGGAATGTCATCGGCCACGGACGCGCCCAACTCGGCAAACTTGCGCGCTGAAACCAGCACCCGGCTCTCGAGCGATCCAACAGCCTTGTTATAAGATTCGACGGCGCGGTCGAGTCCGGTGCCGACCGCGGCGATGTGGGTCGCGAGCAGGCGCAGGCGGTCGTGCAGTTCTTTACCGAGGGCGCTGATCTGCTGCGCGTTACGCGCCAGCTTTTCCTGATTCCATCCGTAATTCACGGCTTTCAGCAGCGCAATCAACGTAGTCGGAGACGCCGGAATGACACGGCTAAGCACTCCCTGCTCGATCAATCCTGGGTCTTGCTCCAGTGCGGCGCTGAAAAACGTTTCGCCGGGAAGAAACATCACGACAAACTCCGGAGTAGATTCGAACTGCTCCCAATAATTTTTGCCCGCCAGAGTCTTCATGTGATCGCGGACTTGCCGCGCATGATTGGCCAGGCAAGCACGCCGCGTCTCTTCGTCGGTAGTTTCGAAGGCATCGAGAAAGGCTTGCAGCGGCGTTTTCGCATCCACCACAACGTTCTTCCCGCCGGGCAACTTCACCACCAGGTCAGGACGCAGCCTTCCCGTTTCCGTAGTCACCGACTGCTGCTCAGTGAAGTCACAATAAGAGAGCATGCCGGCGATCTCAACCACGCGCCGCAACTGAATTTCTCCCCAGCGCCCGCGCACGTTGGGAGTGCGCAGCGCCTGCACCAGATTACCGGTCTGCGATTGCAGCTCTTTCTGCGTGGTAATCAGCGATTGCACCTGCGCGCGCAGTTCGCCGTAAGCGTCACCGCGGGCAACTTCCATCTGCTGAATCTTCTCATCCACTTTATTCAGCGAATCGCGCACTGGAGCGACCAGGTCAGCCACGGCTTTCTGCCGCTTGTCCAAGTCGCCCTGCGCTTCGCTTTGAAAGCGCTTCAAAGTCTCCTGGGCGATCACAAGAAACGAAGAGTTATTGCTCTTCAACGCATCCGAAGCCATCGCCTTGAAAGCATTGCGCAAATCGTCGCTGGCGCGAGTGACTAATGCGATCTTTTCGTCGTTGGTCTTCCGTTCCGCTTCCAGCGCTGATTCGAGGCGCGCTTTGCCCGCCACCAACTCGGTCTGAGCCTGCTGAAGCCGCGCCAGATCGGCCTTTCCGGCCGCTAATTCCTTTTCCATCAATGACAAACGCGCCGTAAGCGTGGCCGTACGCGAGCGCAGCACAAGCCAAGCAATCACGCTGCCAAACAACAGGCCAATGACCCCTATGACACCAAGTTCCATAGCGAAGGTAACTTCTCCAGCTGGTTTCGAGCTTCTAGCGTAGCACCAGCAGCAAGTTTGAGCCTGAACGGATTTGAGTCCGGAGCGGATTTGGATCTGGACTTGATTTGAATCCGACAAAGATCCCACCCAGGGTCGTGTTGAGTAGGCACAAGCTGATGCCAACGGGCCTTCAATTTAGCGTTCGAAGAGTCGTTATGGTGCTCCTGCTGGTGATGGGCGCCACCACGGTACGGCCGTCAGCGCGATTGATGGCTGCTTCCGGCGGAAACGGCGGTGCCCCTGGCCAATCGGCGCAGAGCGCGACACTGAAGCCGGCCGCGGCCAGCTCTCCCGATATTCCTTTTAACGACTTTGATTCCGAAGCAGAACAGGTGTTGCTGCAACTCGCGAATCAGGCCAGAGCAGAAGCGGGCGCGCCTCGCCTAACGCTCGACGCAGGACTCAGCCACGCAGCCCGCGTCCACGCCGAAGCGATGCTGGCCGCGCGGCAACTTTCGCATCAGTTTGAAGGTGAGCCCTCCCTACCCCAACGCCTCGGCAGCGCGACCCATACCACGCTCGATCAGGAAGGCGAAAACGTCGCACTCGACTACGATGCCGCCAGTGGACATCAACATCTCATGCTCTCCCCGCCGCATCGCGCGAACCTGCTCAACCCGGCTTACAACGTGATCGGAATGGGAGTGGTCCGCAGCGGAGACCATCTATACATCGTGCAGGATTTCGGCCACGCCCTCCCCAACTATTCCGCCGCGGAACTCAAGGACCGCATTGCATCCACGGTAGCCCAAGCGCGGCATCAGGCCACGCAGCCTGATCTCGCCCGCGCCGATCTGCCAACGGCAGACGATGCGGCCTGCTCCATGGCGCAAGCCGACAAACTCAGCACCTCCCCCGTTCATCAGCTAGCCCAGCACTACACCGTGCTCACCTACACCAGCCTGCATCCCGAAACCCTGCCCGCGGAAGCCAGCCACGCGCTCGCCAGCCACAACCTGAAGAACTTCTCGCTAGGCACCTGCTATGCGCGTACTGCGACGTATCCCACAGGCGCGTACTGGGTAGTGCTATCGCTGGATTGAAGCGCTAGCATACGAACATAAAGTCCTACGCCGCACAGCGCGGTGAACAGTTCATCCTTAAGCAAGCGCGTCCTAGCTAGCTTTCTCCTCTTCAAGCCGCTTTCGGTAGGCGTCGTCCGGATTGGTGATTATGTCGACCCACTTTTGGTTGGGCGCGGGCTCAGCATCGTAGTTATCGTGCCAGTTCCACCACTTGTAGGGACCTGTCTGCGGATAACCTTCCGGCGAGTCCTCCCAAGTTTCTTGACGGCCAAGCGGCGTGATGTCGAGATAGCTCCAGACGCTCCCCATCGCTTCGTCGCCGCGGCTGTTAATGAAGTACGTGCGGAAAACTTTGTCGCCGTCGCGAAAGAAAACATTGTGGCCGTGCCACTGATCGACACCGAAATCTTTGTCGAAGCTGTCGGTCATCGTGTACCACGGCATCTCCCATCCCATGCGCGTTTTCAGGCGCGCAATGTCGGACTGCGGCGCGCGTGAAGCCCACGCGAGCGTGGTATCTCGAGCGTTCAGATGTGCCAGGTGGGAGACCTGATCGGCACCCAGAGAACAACCCCGGCAGGCATGGTCGGGCCAGCCGAAAACTCCAGGCTCGAAGAACGCGCGATAAAGGACCAACTGTCTGCGGCCCTCGAACAAATCGAGCAAGCTAACCTTCGCGTGCGGTCCATCGAACTCGTATTTCTTGTCGACAGCCATCCACGGCATCCGCCGCCGCTCGGCAGCCAGCGCGTCCCGGGAGTGCGTGAACGCTTTCTCCTTCGCGAGCAATTCCTTGCGCGCAGCCTCCCACTCCTCTTGCGATACGATCGGCGGCATCTTCATCGTCGTCTTCGTTTCAGGATGGGCATTCTCATTCACGTCAGTCGACATTTCGATTTTTCCTTTCCTCTGAGTTCGTCGGGACTTCTCCTGTGCGTTTTTTGCGGGATACTTTCACCGCCAGGGCTGCGAGACTGCCGGTAGAAACTGCACCGGCAACAACTGATCCGATGGTTGCCAAGCAGAATGGGCACATCGTTCACTCCTCGGCAGAGAAACTAAGTTGACGCTACGATGCTGCGGCTCGGCTAGCAGTTGCCTCAGGGAAAGCAAGGCTCCTCACGCGAATCCATCTTCGTACTTTGCAAGACAGGATCGGTGCCCACTATGATTTTGAGACGGAGGAAGTTGCGCGACGTTAGCGCAGTGCGCTGGGAGCTAGGCAAAGAATGTTAAAGAATGGATCAGCCCGAGGAACGAACTAGCTCGGATCTTCGCAGAACGCGACACGGCTCAACATCGAGTCCAATTCCGGATTCATCGCAGCGACTTCACTGTACGACTCCGCGTGCAGGAAGTACGGATTGATATAAGACAGCGTTTCGTTGATGAAGATCGAAGAGTGCGAAAGCAGGCCCGTATGATCTGCGTTCCGATTTCCGCTCCGTATTGCAGGACTCGATGCTATAGTGCGTACCCATAGGGTCGCGCGCAGTTTGGCGCAAGGTAGGACTTCAATAAGCCTCAGACCTTATAGAGTTCGGAAGAGTTCGCACTCCCCCCTTAAGCAAAACATCAAACCACATTCCCAGAGGATGAGTATGAATTCCCTAGCCCGCCGAAACTTCTCGCAACGAATATCTCGCGGTACTGTTGCCGCGCTTGCCGTAATCATTTTTTTAGCCCTGACCGCCGCGCGCCCAGCCCTCGCACAAAGCGAATCCATAATGTACAGCTTCTGTGCTCTCGCCAACTGCGACGACGGCATGATCCCGCAAGGCGGTCTGATCATGGATTCGAACGGCAATCTCTACGGCGTCGCTTTCAACGGAGGCGACTATATTCCAGGCGGCGTTGTGTTCAAGCTCAGCCCCGAGGGTGAAGAGACGATCCTGCATAACTTCGGCGCGATCCCCAACGATGGCAATCAGCCGCAAGGCGCGCTGATCATGGACAAGCAGAATAATCTCTACGGGACCACTTGCACGGGCGGCGCCAACGATATCGGCGACGGCGGCGGAAACGGAACCGTTTTCAAACTCAGTCCCGACGGAACCGAAACCATTCTGTACAACTTCGGCGCAGACAACAACGACGGCAGTGTCCCGCGGGCAGGCGTCGTCATGGACAGCAAAGGCAATCTTTACGGCACCACCAACGAGGGTGGAGCGTATGGCGCGGGCATTGTCTTTCGCGTGAGTCCGGAAGGCAGGGAAACCATTCTCCACACTTTCGGCAGCACCGGCGCCACCGACGGAGTCGGTCCCTGGGCCGGCCTGGTTATGGACGCGAACGAAAATTTGTATGGAACCACGTACCAGGGCGGGCTCGCCGACGCGGGCACGGCCTTTGAGATCAGCGCCAAAGGTGAATACTCCATTCTGTACAGCTTCGGGGCGACCAGCACCGATGGCGCACTCGTGGATACCAGCCTTACCTTGGATAGCCAGGGCAATCTCTATGGCACAACCTACAACGGCGGCACCAACAATGTGGGCACGGTCTTCAAGCTCACGCCGACTTCGAGCGGCGCGTGGCGAGAGACCATTCTCTACAACTTCAGCGACCACGACAACAACTGCTACTTTCCCGCATCGGGTGTTCTCCTCGGTGCAAACGGCGACATATATGGCACGACCTTAGAGGGAGGAATCGGAAGTGCGTTTCCTGCGGGCTGTGCCTATGTGCTCAGTGCTGCCGGAAAACTGACCAACTTACATAGCTTTGACGGATTTCCTGACGGCGCGAATCCGGCGGGCAACCTGCTGAGAGACTCGCAAGGGAATTTGTACGGGGAGACGTCATCGGGCGGGAACGTCGACTACGGGATCGCGTTCAGGATTACCCCGTAAAAGTGCGATCAACGGATTCAGCTCAGCGCTGAATCCGTTCGATCAGGTACGCTGCGGAGGCCGTTCGTGGCTGCGGCATCGCTATCCGAATAACGATGTCAGATTCGATTCGCCAACGGCCTCAGCCGCGTCGGCAATATTCCTCAGTTCCGGATACTTCGCGATCAGCGTCGGCGGCGCAAGCACCCGCTTGCCGCTCAGCATCGCCTTCAATTCCAGCGCATTCACTCCAGCTTTGCTTTCGAAATGATTGTTGGTGATCACATACGTCGTGTGCGCCCGTTCGGCGATGCTCTCGATTTTTTCCTTCCACCCCGTCAACTCGCGATAGTTATAAAGATAGTTGTAGCGATCATTGCGATTGTCGGAGCCGGAATTTTGGTCCGCGGAACCCTGATCGGCGAACCAATTTTCATAGTTCCGCCCGTGCAAGCGCACATAGCCGATGGTTGAAGTCACATGCTCGGTGGGCGCCAGCGAGCGCCCCAGCACGGGCTGGTCGATGTTGCAGAAGCCGACATCTTTCTGCGCGAACGCGGCCAGCGTAGCGGCATCGTTCCAACTGGAGTGGCGCACCTCAACCACTCGCGGATATTCAATGAACTGCCGCAGTAGTCGCTCCAGATAATCGCGGTTAAGCGAAGTATTCTTGAACGACACCGGGAACTGAATCAGCAGCGCGCCCAAGCGTCCTTCTGTGGCTAAGGCGTCGAGTCCCTCGCGCGTGCGAGCTTCGTCTTCATCGGTAGGACGAATCGTCGCCGCCGAAGTAGGCTCCATCACTGCGATAGGAGAGTGCGTGAACGCGCGATAGAGTTTTGCGGTGAAGAGAAAGTTCTTGTTTACCGCCGCTACCTTGCGGCACCACAGCTTGGCCCACTCGGGTTTCAGCGGCCCATAAAACGACGTATTGATTTCGGTGGTATCGAAGAAGCGGGCAAGATATTCCAGCGGATGCTGCTTCCGCCGCTGCATGCCCGGAGGATAGAAAACTCCCTCCCAATCTTTATAAGACCAGCCCGCAGTTCCGACGCGGATGTCTTTCTCATGCACCAGCGGCACGCGAACTTGAGCTGAGGATTCCATACGCGGAACCGTTACGGAGGATTGCGGCAAGGTTAGCACAGGTCGGCCTCCGGGCTTCGGGCCTCGGGCTTCCACTTCCTCCCGAAACTTTTTGGACGCGTCCTTGGTGCGTACACACACCACCGACGCGCCATTCCATCCATCCTCTGCGCTGCCTACACTGAAACTACACACCGCTCGAGATCGTCACCGGGCGCTGCAGGAATGAGGTTTCAATGCAAACGAAATTACTGCTGAGTATTTTTCTACTCCCAGTCTTTCTAGGAAATCAAACAGGAAATCAGACTGGGAATCAGACCGGCGATCCCGCCTACACCGAATCTACATTCGTGAACTTCCCTTCGATCACCAACGGCCCAGTGCTGCCCACCGGTGGCCTGCTCATCGACGCGGCCGGCCATCTATACGGGTCGGCGCAAGGCGGCGTCAACAACCTCGGAGCCATCTTCAAGGTCACGCCGTCTGGTTCCGTCAGCGTGCTTCACAGCTTCAACGGTAGCGATGGTTCTTATCCCACGGTGAGTCTGATTCGCGATGCGGCAGGTAATCTTTACGGAACCACCAGCCAAGGCGGGGCCAGCGCAGACTGCTCTTGCGGCACAGTGTTTAAGCTCGCGCCCGATGGCGACTTAACCGTGCTGCACAGCTTCACCGGAGGTTACGCGTACCCAAGTGCCTTAACGCTCGACTCAGCAGGAAATCTGTACGGATTCGAGTACGCGACGAATGCGAACGGCAGCATTTTCAAAGTCACGCCCGAAGGCACTTTCTCCGTGGTCTACAACTTTTGCTCGCTGAGTAATTGCGCCGATGGTTCGACGCCAGTCGGCAGTCTGATCATCAACAGAGCAGGAAATTTATACGGCGCCACGAATCGCGGTGGAGAGTTCAATCAGGGCGCGGTGTTCGAACTGACGCGGGAATATGCCGAGACCGTGCTCTACAGTTTCACCGGAGGCGCCGATGGCGGCAATCCGGTAGGCAAGTTGACTCAGGACGCCGCGGGAAATATGTACGGAGTCACCTATGCAGGAGGCTCCACGCCATCCAGTTCCTATGGAACGTTATTCAAGATCACGTCAGCCGGAGCGGAGTCGGTGTTGTACAGCTTCTGCCAGCTAACCAACTGTAACGATGGCGCGCGCCCAGCCGGAGCGCTCACGCTCGATGCCTCGGGCAACCTCTACGGCACCACCATCCTAGGCGGCACCAACAACGCGGGCGTGGTCTTCAAAGTAACGTCTGAAGCCACCGAAAGCGTCCTCGAAGATCTAACAACGTCAGCTGACGGCGGAAACGGCGCAGTGCTCGACAAATCTGGGAATGTTTACGCGGAGATATACTCCGGCGGAAAGAACGGCCAGGGCTCGGTACTGAAATTAACCGAAGATACCGATTCGCCTCCGCAATGCGACATAAGAGCCCGCATCGAACCAGAAAACTGCCGACCGCGCGAATAAAAGGGTGTCCCGTTTCTCGCGTCTTTCGCGAGAAGTGGGAATCACAAACGCAAGCATCGCCGTTCTCGACGTTGAGTTCGAATGCTTCCCCCGCAACCACAAAAGAAAAAATCGCGCAGGACCCTTTCTCCGAGCGCGGTACGTTGTAGGACTCGAGACCAACATGTCTCAGGGCTTTGTGCGCATTCCATGCCGATACCGAGTCACCAAGTTTTCCACAGCCCCATTGTGACATCTGACCTTGCGCCGCACTTTGAACTGGTGCAATCATGGCTGAGGCAGTGACAGTCGGCTGAGCCCAAATCACCCAGCCATAAGTTGCTGATTTAAAGGAACTTAGTTCTAACTCGTTTGGGGTCAGGATTTTGCCGGGAAATTCCCGCTAAGTCGATGATTCCAGATATTTTGCAAAAAGGGGGGAGGGGGTACCGGGTCGATTTTTGATCGATGTCCGGCCCGAAAGCGAACCAGTCAACGCAGGCCCAAACAAGCCCCAAACTTTATTTTTGGCCCCAAAATGGCAGCAAGGCGGCAGCGCAAAGCGAGCCTTTCTTCGCGAACTTCGCGGCATTCCTTAGCGCACTTCGCGGTTAAAGGCTTTTTGACGCGAAATCAGTGCAGACGATGGCATTGCGTGAATGGGTGCAAGGATTTCGGAACATTCAAGGCCGCTGGAAATGGCCTCGAGCTCGCCACATTCCTGAACCGAGATCAACCCTGCTGGGGAGAAAGACTGGAATAGAAGATGTTTCGGTACAAAGTTGCAAGCGCAAAACAGAGCCGACGACCAACGACTGACGACCGACGACGAACGACGCACCACTAACGACCAGCTGTCGCATGATCTGACATGCGGCGCTTGTTATACCGCAACGCAACATTCATGTACACGTTGCCCAGGGAAGTCTCAAAGCAGATCATCAGCGCCTCGACGTCTTCGCTGGTCTTATCGCCTTCGTCAGACGTAACCAGCATCGGAGGATGCACGCGGAAATGAAATCCCTGGTCGTTGAGCGCGCACACGGCATTGCCAACGACCTGGTTGGCAAGCTCGAAGATGGTCTCTCTGATCAGCCCATCGGACTCAGGCAATTCCGCGCCCGCATAGTGGCTGGCCACGCGCACCGCAGTCTGAGGCTCGAGGTCGAGCACAATGCGGCCTTCGATGTCGCCGCTAAGCGCCACCATTCCGGCCACACCTTTGCGGCGGTAAGCATGCTCGTCCATCGCGAGGCTATCCACTTTGGTCGAGCCCTGCAGACCTTGCGACAACACAGCGTCGGCCGCGTTGATGAAAGGCTGAATCAGTTCCATCTTCATGCGACTAGACCCCCGAGTTGGCCGCTGCTGCAACCGCGCCGTCTTCTCCAAGAACGTACTTGATGACTTCATACAGCACTTCCGGCTTCACCGGCTTCTGCACGAAATGGCGCGCCCCGCGCTGCAATGCGGCCACAATGTTTTCCTGGTATCCAACGGATGACACCATGACGACGCGGGCCTCAGGATGCGCCTGGACGATTTTCTCCGCGGCTTCAATGCCCTCCATCTGCGGCATGGTGATATCCATGAGCACGATGTCAGGTTGCGTGCGGTCGTACTCGCTGATGGCGGTCAAGCCGTCACCAGCTTCAGCCGCCACTTGCCCGCCAAAGCTTTCGATCATGCGGGCGAGATTTTTGCGCGCGAACACGGAATCGTCCACGATCAAGTAGCGGACCGACTGTCCGTCTTTGCTACGTTTTACTGCTGCGAACTGTTCCATAACAACCTCCTCGATCAAATTGCTGCAAATTCGTTTTAACGTCCGACGCGAAGCGCTTTTCCCGCACCGGAAATTTCTCCGCGTCCGCAAAGCGCCTGCAGAGTGGCGGAAAGTACATCCAAAGCAACCACGCGCGTGGCATAGCCGCGTTCAATGGCAGCCTTCGGCATGCCGAAGACCACACAGGATTCTTCACTCTGCGCGATGGTCATGCCGCCAGCTTGCTTCACTGCACCCAAACCTTGCGCTCCGTCATCGCCCATGCCTGTCATCAGCACTGCGATCGCCTGCGAGCCGAATTCATCGGCCGCGCTGTTGAATAAAACATCTACGCTGGGCCGATGGCCATTGACGCACGCGTCGTCACTCAGCACGATGATGTCGCCCATCGGCAGACGCTTGACTCTAATATGCCGGCTTCCGGGACAGATCAGCACGCGTCCGGCCTGCAACACGTCGCCCGATTGTGCTTCTTTCACGCGCAGCGAACACAACTCGTCGAGGCGACGCGCAAACATATCGGTAAAGCCTTCCGGCATGTGTTGCACGACCACGATCGCTCCCGGAAAGTCCGCGGGAAGTTGGGCCAGCAGAAATTCAAGAGCTTGCGGACCTCCGGTGGAAATTCCGATCGCCACCAATTTGCTGGGAGCGGCTTTCACGGCTGAGCTTTTTTCCGGCGCGGGCGTTCGCTGCAAAATTCCTGGACGAACTACCTTGCAACTGGCAGCCACGTGAATTTTCGCGATCAATTCTGTCGCGGTTTCAACCATGTGCGCCGAAGCGTCCCGCGGTTTGGTGACGAAATCGAATGCGCCCAGCCCCAACGCTTTCAGTGTGACGGAAGCGCCATCTGTGCTGTGCGAACTGACCACGATCACTGGTAGAGGATGCGAACGCATGATCTCTTTCAAAGTGTCGATGCCGTTCATGCCCGGCATTTCCAGATCCAGTGTGACCACGTTCGGTTGCAGCTCTTCAATCTTTTTCAGGCAGAAGTTTCCGTCCATCGCCGTCCCGACTACCTCGATGGTTGGGTCGGCTTCCAGGATCTGCGGGATGAGTTTTCGCATGAGGGCGGAATCATCCACCACCAGCACGCGTATTTTCATGCCGGATTTCATGCCTGCCCTCCAGCGGCGCCCAAGGCCAGGCGAGCGCGATCAGCATGGTTCAGCAGGAGTCCGCAACGGGCAACGCCTGCGGTTTCAGGACGTGTGCGCGCGACATGTTCGACAACCGCGAGCAGATTCAAGATCAGCACAACTTTTCCATCGCCAAGAATGGAAGCGCCATTTACCAGATCGGTGGAAAAAGTGTGATCGTCCAAAGCCTTGATGACCAGTTCTTCTTCGCCCTCAAGAGCATCGACGGCCAAACCGTATTGTTTTTCGCCGACGGTAATTACCAGGATGAACAGCTTGCGCGACTCGCGGTCTGCATCGAGGGGCGCGCGTCCCAGGCGCAGAAGCGGAAGTATCTGATTGCGCAACTGCAGCACTTCGTAGTTGTCGACCTGATGGACGTCGGATTCGAAGGTGCGCGCAATCTGGCTGACCGCATTCAGCGGGATGGCGTACAAGCGCTGCTCCACCCAGAACATGAGGGCCTTGATGATCGCGAGCGTGAGAGGTAGTTTGAGACGGAATGTTGTACCCTGGCCTACGCGAGTCTCCACGTGAATTGTGGCCTTGAGCCGCTGGAGCACGCTCTGCACCACGTCCATGCCGACGCCGCGTCCGGAAACTTCCGTGACTTGCTCAGCGGTGCTAAAGCCGGGGCGGAAAATTAAATCGAACGATTCGGCTTCGCTCAAGCGCTGGGCTTCTTCGGCCGTGAGCATTCCGAGTTCGATGGCTTTGCTGCGAATCTTTTGTGCATCAATGCCGCGCCCATCGTCGCTGATTTCGACCACCACCTGATTGCCCTGGTGATAAGCATTCAGGCGAATCTTTCCGCGCGGTGACTTGCCCTGAGTGCGGCGTTGTTCGGCTGGTTCGATGCCGTGGCTGACGGCATTGCGCACGAGATGCGTGAGGGGTTCGGCGATAGCATCGAGGATGCCTTTATCCAAATCGGTTTCCTGGCCGCTCAGTTCGAGATCTACTTCGCGGCCGCACTGGCGCGCCAGATCTCGAACGATGCGTGGGAATCGCCGGAACAACTGCTCGACCGGTACCATGCGAATCTTCATGACCGAGCGCTGCAGATCGTTCAGCACTCTCGCTTGAAAAGCCATGGCATCGGAAAACTTGCCGCGCAACGCTTCCTTGGGATAAAGCTTGCCGAACTCAGTGAGAGCCTGCTGCAACATCGACTTGCCGATGATGAGTTCGCCCACCAGGTTGAGCACGTTGTCGATGCGGCCGGCATCGACGCGGAGAATGTTTTCCGTTAGAGCTTGCGGCAGGCTTGGTTCCGTTGCCGGAGGTTGTGCTTCGAGCGTGCTTGCTGAAGGCAAGTTTCCCGAAGGCGCAGTCGAGGCGGCAGTCTCTGCAATCGCAGGCGCGGGCGGTGCAGGCTGCTCCGCCACTTTGCCGGGGATTTTTTCCGGCGATGCAGCCTGGATCAGAGTGACCGTGGTTTCACCGGTGATCGTTGGGATGTGGCACTTGGCGGCGATCTGCGCTTCGGTCAGCAAGGTGGCAAAGATGAACTCGACGTGCCGCGAAGCGGCGGGGGACTTTGCGTCGGGGCGCACCACCAGCACCTTGCCGACTTCGCGAATAGCATTCTGGATCAGTTGCCGCGCGGCGATCGGCATGGTGCAGAGAGGATCAATTTTCGCCACGATGTCGTAGATTCCCAGGCCGGCGGCTTGCGCTTGGGCCAGGCTGCGCTTTTCTTCCTCCGTCCAGTCTTTGTCGGATCGCGGAGCGGACGCTGCAGTTTTTTTCTTGCGTGTTTTCTTGACTGCCGGAGCGGCAGTCAGTTCATCGATTTTTTTCCGCAGGTTTTCCGTGGCGGGCATCGGGCCTCCGCCATGGTAGGCCGCGAGCATCTCCGCAAACACGTCTGCGGCCATCAAAGCGATTTCTGCGAGCGCTCCGTGAGAAGCGGCGCTTTCGAGCGTGAGGGCATCTTCGAACGAGTGCGCCAGTTCACTCAACTCACGCAATCCGCACGCCGCGGAGTCGCCCTTGAGCGTGTGCACCGTCCGCCGGATCGAACGCACAATCTCTTCGTCGCCGGGATTCTTTTCCAGCTTCAGAGATTCTTCGTTCAACGCCTGCAGCAATTCCTGCGAGGTCTCAAAGAAGAGTTCCCGCAGTTCTGCTCCGCGCTCATCCGGAGGAATTGTCACTAGCGCACCTCAATCCGTTCATAAGCCGTGCCGCTATCGCGATGCACCATGTGAAATTTCTCGGTGAGACCCAACAGGCTTTCCGCGTGGCCGACAAATAGGTAGCCGCCTGGATTCAGGCAGCGGTAAAACTTTTCGATTAGCCGTTTCTGTTCTGCTTCATCGAAGTACATCATCACGTTCCGACAGAAGATCACGTCATTGCGTTGCGGAAGGTATTCCGTCTTCAGATTGTGGAAGTCGAAGTGAACCATTTCCTTCAACGCTTTTTTGATGGCATAGCGGTCGCCAACCTTATCGAAGTAACGCAGGCGAAAGCTGTAGTCGACAGTTGACATCTGATGCTCGTTATAAAAACCTTCCTGCCCGGTGCGCAGCACGGAATAACTGATGTCGCTGGCAAGGATTTCCACGCGCCAAGGCGGGGGAATCAAGGGCTTGGGCAGAGCAATTTCGACCGGCAGCGGATTGCGCAAGTAGTGGTAGGCCAGCGTGTCGGCAGCCATCATGCCCAGCGTGTAAGCCTCCTGCCCGGTGGAGCAGCCTGCGCTCCAGATCCGCACGGAATATTCCCGGTGCGCTTGCTTGCGTTTCAACAAGTCTTCCAGAACATACTTTTGGAACAAATCCAACTGCGCCTTGTGGCGAAAAAAACTGGTTTCGTTGACGGTGAGATTCTCGACCAGCTTGGCTAGTTCGGCCTTGCCATCCTGGCTGATCAACAGCCGGTAATACGCGTAGAAAGAATCGGCGCGGCATTCTTTCAGCCGCCGCAGCAGACGGTCCTGCAAGAAGTGCGTGCGACGCTCGTCGAAGTGCATACCGCACTCCTGATAAACCAGCGCCTGCAACAGCCGCAATTCCGCATCCGTCAAGATAGGAGCCGGTGCCGCTCCAGATGTACTCATGCTCTCTCTCGTTCTCCGCGCTCGAGTTTCAAAATTTTTGTCGTCGCTCCAGCCGTATGCGTGATTGAGGCTAGCGTGCCGAAGCTCCCCGAGCATCCGCTTTGGCAGTTTTGCCTTCCGTGCTTCCATTGGTTTGCAACAGGCTGGCCGGAGCCAGCAGCCTGGTCATGTCGAGCAATACGATCAGGCGGCCTCGAACTTTGCCCAGGCCAGTGACGCAGTTCAACCCGCCTTCCTGGAATGCGGCCGGCGGAGGCTCGACGTCTGCGGCTGCGATCTTTAATACTTCCGTGGCAGAGTCCACGATCAATCCCGCCAGCTTGCCGGAATGTTCGACTACCAGGATCCGGTTCTGTTTTTTCAGCGTGGCCAGCTTGTCGCCAAAGCGCTTGCGCAGGTCCATCACCGAAACGATCTTGCCCCGCAGATTGATTACGCCTTCCAGATAATCGGGCGCATCGGGGACGACCGTGATCTCCGGCACGCGCACGATCTCGTGCAGCGAAGTGATGGGGACGCCGTAAGTTTCGCGTCCTACGCGGAAGCCGACGATATGGAGTTCGCGGTTCATAGTTGTTGTGAGCACCTAGTACCTGGTACCTAGTAAATGCAGCTTCACTCGGACTCGGTACTCGGTACTAGGTACTCGCTACTATCTTGCTGCCGCTCCCCGGGCGTGTTGCGAGTTCTCTGTCACGCGCCGTGAAGCTTCTTCCAGGGTGAAGCGGTCCATGAAGTCGAGCAGGCCGCGTGACATCTTCGACATCTGCTCGGCAGACGCCGCCAGTTCGGTTGAGCCGGAGGTTGACTGCTGCACCAGTTCGCGCATGCGCTCCATGGCTTTGACCACGGCGTGCGCGCCTGAAGCTTGCTCTTCCACCGCCGAGTTGATTTCGTGCGTGATCTCGTTCAGGCGCGTCGTAGCCCGCGCGATTTGCGACGAGCCATGCGATTGCTCGTTGGTGGCCGCGCCGATTTCCTGGGCGAACTTGTACACTTCGGTGACTACGTTTGAAATTTTGCGCAGCGCTGAATTCAATTCGCCGCCGAGATCGAGGCCTTCGTTCACGATTCCGGTGGAGCGGTCCATGTTTTCGACGGCCTTGCGCGCTTCCTTCTGAATGCTCTGGATGAGTTCGGAGATTTCCTTGGTGGACTGCGCCGATTTTTCCGCGAGCTTGCGGACTTCGTCGGCAACGACTGCGAAGCCGAGGCCGTGCTCGCCGGCGCGAGCCGCTTCGATGGCGGCGTTAAGAGCCAGCAGGTTGGTTTGTTCCGCGAGATCGTCGATGACTTCGATGATCTTGCCGATATCGTCGGCGCGCTGGCCGAGGGCTCCGATGATTTCTCCCGAGGACGTGATGGTCGCGTTAATGCGGTTGAGGCCGTCGGTGGCCTTTTCCATGGTGGTGATGCCGCTGTGAACTTCTTCGCGCGAGCGGTTAGAAATATCGAGCAGCACCTTGGCGGTGTCGGCGACGCGCTGGATGGAAGCGACCATCTGATCGATGGATGCAGAAGTTTCACTTACGCTCGAAGCCTGCACCTGCGTGCTCTTCACCATGTTCTGCACGTTGACGCTCATTTCGTGCATGGTGCTGGTGACTTCGTCGATGGCCGAAGACGCCTGCAGTCCGACCTTGGCCGAATCGTCGGAGGCGTTGGCAACTTGTCCGCTGGCACTGGCGACTTGCGACGAAGCGTCACGTACGCTGCGCACCAGGCGGCCGAGACCTTCGACCATCTTGGCGAAGGCGTTGCCTAATGTGTCTTGCGGCGAGCGCGGCTGAACCTGAACTGTAAGATCGCCACCGGCAATGGCTTCGGAAACGGCAGCCATTTCTTTCAGATAATTGACCATCTTGGAGAAGGTGCGCGCGAGTTCTCCGATTTCGTCCTCGCGTTTCACGTCGATGCTGTGATCGAGGTCGCCGGTGTCGCCGATCTGCCGCGAAACCTGCATCAGTTTGTTCAGCGGTTCGATGATGGATTTGGCGGTAGTAATCGCGACCCAGACGCCGACAATCAGGGCAACCAGCGTACTGATGACGGAGAAGATGATGGTGAGCGCGCTCGCTGTCTCATCGGACTTGCGCCGGGCGTCGACCAGCTTGCGGTTTTCTCCATCGGCCACATCGAGGGCTTCCGTCAAATTCTTTACCCACGAGGAAGCGTCTTTCTGGAGGTAGTAAATCTGCAATTCGGCCACGGTCGCGTTGCCTGAATCCACGTCTTTGCGTTTCTCGATCAGGGGCTGGGCGAATTCCTTGGCCCAGGCTTGTTCGAGTTGCCCGACCTTGTCGAGCGCGGCTTTTTCCTCATTGGAGTTGGACAGCGACTTGCCGATTTGCACTTTCTCCGTGAGCGTGCGCAGGCCCTCGTTCATGAGTTCCACCTCGCGCGTGTCGCCACTGAGCAGGTAGTTGCTCAGGTCGAGGCCGTTCTGCATCATCTGAGAGCGCACGTCGTTCGTAGCGCCGGCTAGGTCGAGCGACACTTTAGCCGCGTCCTTCGCAGCGTGCTCTCTCAGCACCGCCACCAGGTTCACGATGAACAGCACCACCACCATGCTGAGGATGATTCCGAAATTCTTGTAGAGCCTTTTGCCGATCGTCATGCCGTTCCTCCGGCCGCTTTCCTATTGATGAGGTTCGAATTTGAAATTCACGATGCCTGAACTCTCTCCTGCTGCGGGCTCGAAGCGCCATTTTCTGACCGCGTCCAGCGCGGCATTCGCCAGCACCGGATGCCCACCCACTACCTTCGCTTCTTTCACGCTGCCGTTCGGCGCCACCACCACTTGCACTTTCACCGAGCCGGAAAGATTCATCTTCCGCGCCAGGTCGGGATACACAGGCTGCACTTTGCTCTTAACCTGGCGAGTGATTTCGGTCTGCGCATCTTGCGCTCGAACTGGCACCACTCCAGACCCAGTTGCCGCCAGCACTGCGAGCAACACCCCCGTCCGACGTAAAGACACAGTTCCTCCCTGGCAATAATCCTGGTGATGCCATCGGAGCAACGCCGTGGCCACCGCCCGGCTTTTGAAAAAACCAAGGTAATCATGGGGATATATATAAAAGCAAAAGACTTAATCCGATCGAGAAGGCGTCCTACCGATTTACCTCGGGTTAAGCTTCGTCTCATTTGGATCGCTGGCGGAATGGAGTCTCACACTGAGATCGCGCGGCTCGATTTTTCTCGCATTTGACACCTAAGGCACCTCTCAACCCATTTCGCTTGACTCAAAATGAGATGACGGGATAGTTTTCCATTAGATTCAATCACTTGTGAGAATTCTAAAGCCGCGTGCCGGAAGTTGGTGACGCTCTGAACATGGCCGGAGTCAACTCGACGCCGTTGCCGGAAGGCCGCGCCTTGCCCTATTCCGACGATGCCTTTCAGAATCTTCTTCTGAAGATTGCCGCCAAGGCGTCGGAACGCCCCAGTGCTGCGTCGCTCATCCAGTTTTTCTGCCGCTCCACGCGCGAATTCTTCCAGGTTAGCGGCGTCTATTTCTGGCGTCGTCATTCGGGGGACGAACTTGTCGGCGAACAAGCTGACGGCAAGCTGGCCGAGCGCTTTATCGGAATCCGGTTGCTCCCGCAACAGAGCGCCAATACTGCCGAGGCCGTGCGCAAGCGCCGCACCATCGTTGTCGATGCGGAGCAGATGAGCCAGACCATCCCGGCTCTGCGCCAATTTGAGGCGCGCTCGCTGATGGTCGCTCCCTTGGTGGTCTTCGATGAAGTGATCGGCGCGACGACTTTTCTGCACGACTCCGAGGAAGCATTTTTTAACGACGACCTGGCCGCCAAGGCCACTATTCTGGCCGGGCAACTCGGCAGCCTGCTCGAAGCAACCCGGCTCGGCGAAGCTTCGCGCGAAGAACATCGGCGCACGGAAATTCTTGCCGAGGTCGCGAGTGCGCTGCACGGTACTCCCGATGTAGCGGCCGTCATCGATGCCCTGGCGGACCGTCTGCGGGTGTTGTTGCGCACGCGTTTGGTTTCAGTTCTTTTGCGCCGTGAGGGACCCTTCGAATTGCGCGGCGTCTCTGCCGACACCGCGCAATTGGCGAACGCCTTTCGCGCCGGCCATGACCGGCAGACGATCCGCTTCGCCGCCGATATGGCGCAACGCGCGGTCGCCGCCGGCGAGGTTATCAGCATTTCTATCGGAGGCGAGTTGCACTCGCTCGGTTCTATGGTCGCTCCGGGAATGCTGCTGGCTGCGCCTTTTCGCACTACTCACAAGCAAGGCGCAATTCTCATCTATCCGCGCTCCGAGGGAGCCTTTACCGCGGAGGAGAAATCGCTGCTTTCGGCCATTGCCGGCTTCGGCGCAGTCGCCGTGGCTCACGCCGAACTGTGCGCCACCGCGCAAGGCCAGGCCCATGAATTGCATCAGTTGCTGGATATCTCCTCGGAACTGAGTTCCAGCGGCGATCTCGAACATTTTCTGCAGGCGTTCGTGGTGCGCGCCGCCGATTTTCTCGGCTACGGCCGGTGCCTTATCGCTCTGCTTGAAGATGGCGTGTTCCGGGTTCGCTGTGCCGTCATTCGCGGCCATGCGCGGACTGTGGACACAATTTTTCCAGAGGGCATCGCCACCCGCGCCCTGCGTGAGAAGGAAGTATTCTGGTCCGACGATCTGACCCAACTCGCTGGCGTGAATCTCGAAGTGGTGGCACAACACCAAGCCAAGCAATTGCTGGCCGTGCCCCTGTTGGGCGCTGACGGAAAAGTGCTGGGCATGTTCGGCGTGCTCGACCGTCTGGACAACACTGGGATTTCGCAGCAGGATATTCGCCGCGCCCGCGCCCTCGCCGCCCAGGTCTCGGTGGTGCTTGAAGTCGCTCACAATTTGCACCAGTCGGAACGGCATCGCAAGCGCTCTGAGGCGCTTACGCAACTGGCGCGCGAGATTGACGGCCTGCTGTCATTGCCCGACTTCGCCGGCAAGTTTGTCGAACGTGCCGTCGCCTTAGCCGGAGCCCAAGCGGGCGCGCTAGCCCTGGTTCAGGATGGACGATTCCAGACGGTCACGCTGCATCCCCCGACTGTCGCGGGTCACCAGGATCGCGGCCTGCACCAGCGACTCACGCAGGCTTTTTCAGAATTCGCTGCGAAGCGAACTGAATCGATTATTGCGAGCACTGCCGCCGAACTGCTCGGTGCGGAGTTGGCCTCGACCCTGAGCTGGAGCGACTTGGTGGTGGTTCGGCTTCCCGGTCCCAATGGAGATCTCGCCGGTTTGCTTTGCCTGTCGGGACGCGACCGTCCGCTCGCCGTCGAAGATCGCGACCTGCTCGATGCCATTGCCGGACACGCCGCCATGGCATTGGAAAATGCCCGCCTCTTTACTCGCATCGAACAATCGAACCGCCACTGGCTGGAAATCTTTGACGCCATTACCGACTTCATCGTCGTGCATGATGAGAATGACAAAGTTCTGCGCGTGAACCGCTCGCTGGCCGCGATGATTGGCGTGGCCCCCGGCGAATTGATCGGCGTGAACATGCGCGCTCTGCTGGCGCTGACCAGCGAACCCGCACTTTATTCCTGTCCTTTTTGCCGCGCCATGGGCGAAAACACTGACGAATTCGTTCATCCCGCGCTTGATCGCACTTACCTCGTTTCAACTTCGCGCGTGCACGGAGCGTCCAGCGAGAGCCTGCAAACCATTCACGTTCTCAAGGACATCACGGACCGCCGCGAAGCCGAGCGCCGCTATCGCGAATTGTTCGACAACATTCAGGAGGGATTGTTTTTCAGCACGCCGGAAGGCCGCTTCATCGAAGTCAACGATGCCATGGTGGCGATGCTCGGCTATTCCAGCCGCGAAGAACTTCTGCAGGTTGATATCCCAACGCAGATTTACTTCACCCCCGAAGAGCGTGACCGCCACGCGCAGGCTATGGAAAACGACGGCCACCTGCGCAACTTTGAAGGCACGCTTCGCCGCAAAAATGGCCTTCCCATCTATGTACTCATCAATGCTTTCGGCATGTACGACAATCTTGGCCGCCTGGTGCAGATCCGCGGGCTGATGCTCGACGTGACCGGCATTCACACTTACCAATCGGAACTGCATCGCGAGCGCGACTTCTCCGGCAAAATCCTCAGCAACACGCAGAGCTTCATCGTCGTCGCGGACACCGCCGGCCTCATCAGCTACGCCAATCGCCGCTGGTTCGAGGCGGGATTCGAGCAGCGCGAACTTCTGGGACGTCCGCTGTTGGAGTTGGCCGCTCCCGGCTACGTTCGCCCCCTCGCGGACGCGCTTCAGGCTGTCATGCGCGGCGGACAAGTCGACAATCTGGAATTGCAAATCATGCGGGGCAACGGAAACGCCGGCCACTTCTCCGTGAACCTCAGCCCCATGCGTGACGAGCAGAGCAACATCAACAGCATCGTCGTGGTCATGACCGACATTACAGACTCCTCGGAACTGCGCGACAAGTTGGTTCACGCAGAGAAGATGGCAGCCGTTGGACAGCTGGTTTCGGGCGTGGCTCACGAAGTGAATAATCCCCTCACTGCGATTCTCGGCTTCGCCGACCTGCTGATGGACAACCCCGAGATTCCGGAGTCCGCGCGGAAAGATCTGCGCGTAATTCTGCAGGAAGCCCAGCGCACCAAGCAGATCGTGCAGAACCTGCTCAGCTTCGCGCGCCAGATGCCGCCGCAGCGCAACGCCGTGCAGCTCAATCTGATCCTGCGCCGCACCATCCAACTGCGCTCTTACGATTTCAATAGCCACGGAGTAGAAATCATCGAGCATCTCGACGAGGGTTTGCCCGACGTCATTGGCGACGCTCATCAACTGCAGCAGGTGTTCCTCAACATCCTGAACAACGCCTACGACGCTGTACACGAAGTCGGCCGGCCCGCGCGCATCGAGATCATGACCACGAAATCCGGCGACGGCGTCGAAGCTTCTTTCCGCGACAACGGCTATGGCGTTTCCCATCCCGATCGGATTTTCGATCCCTTCTTCACCACCAAGGAGGTCGGCAAGGGAACCGGCCTCGGCCTCAGCATCTGCTATGGCATCGTGAAGGAGCACGGAGGCGAAATTCTTTGCCACAACAACACCGATGGCGAGGGAGCCACCTTCATCGTCCGCTTTCCCGCAGCGCCCCACACCGCCTCCTTGAGTGTGGCCGCAGGAGTGATACAAAAATGACAACCCAAGCCATTCAACGAGCCCTCCACCCCGTTCTGCTCATCGAAGACGAGCCATCCATCATGGCTTTGGTGAGCGCCACGCTTGAACGCAACGGTTACCAGGTCGTCTGCGTCGAGAGCGGAGCCGATGCCCTGCGCCTGCTCGAAAAAGGCCAATATCTCGGCGTCGTCTCAGACATGCGCACGCCCGGCGGCGTCGATGGCGCTCAGGTGCATACCTGGATTTCAGCGAACCGTCCCGATCTCGAAAATAAAGTCGTGATCATTACCGGCGATTATGCCAACGAAGAAACTGTCGCTACGCTGCGCAAGATCGGCGCGCTCTATCTGGAGAAGCCGTTCCGCGTGCAGGATCTAATCTCGGCTGTTGAGAAGACTATGGGGAAAGCCCGGTGAACGCCGACTTCAACAAGCCGCCTTTAGGCAAGAGCGCTAGAGCTTTAAATAGGGAAGATCTGCGTGTGCGTCTGCTGATCGTTGATGACGAGCAGAGCATTCGCAAGCTCTGCATCACGGTCGGCGAAGCGTTGGGCTTCATTTGCCTCGAAGCCGATAGCGGAGAATCCGCGCTGGCTTTGCTCGAAGAGCAGCCGGTGCACATGATTCTCAGCGACATGGTGATGCCGCATATGTCAGGCCTCGAATTTCTGGAGCGGGCAAAGAAGCTTCTGCCTCGCACTGAAGTGGCGCTGATGACCGGGCACGGCTCCATCGAAACCGCGGTGCAGGCCATGAAGCTCGGCGCGTACGACTACATCACGAAACCGTTTTCGCCATTGGAGGAATTGCGGCTGTTCCTGCGCCGCATGGCTGAGAAAGTTCGACTGGTTGAAGAGAACGAATTTCTGCGCGAGCGCATGGATTCCGAAACCGCTGTGCACGGCATCGTTGGATCGTCCGCCAAGATTCAGGAAGTGCTGCGCATCGCTTCGCGTCTCAAGGACACGCGCACCGCTGTTCTAATCTCGGGCGAAAGTGGCACCGGCAAAGAGTTGGTCGCACGCGCCATTCATTTTCGCGGAGCATTTGCCAACCGTCCCTTCGTTGCGGTGGATTGCGGCTCGCTCGTGCCTACTTTGATCGAGAGCGAACTCTTTGGCTACGAAAAGGGAGCGTTCACCGGCGCGCTGAAATCGAAGCCGGGATTGTTTCAATCTGCCGACACCGGCTCGGTCTTTCTGGATGAAATCGGCGAGCTGCCGCTGGAGTTGCAAGCCAAGCTGCTGCGCGTGCTGCAGGAAAAAGAGGTGCGGCCGGTCGGCAGCAATCAGCGCGTCAAAGTGGACGTGCGCATCATCGCCGCCACCAACCGTGATCTGGAAGCTGCTTACAAAAATGGAACCTTCCGCAAAGATCTATATTTTCGGCTTAACGTTGTTACGGTGCACGTGCCCGCGCTGCGCGAGCGCCGCAGCGATATACCAATGCTGGTGAGCTGGTTTTGCGAACGTTACGCTCCCGGTGGAGATCTGCGCGTCTCCAGCGCAGCCATGAAAGCGCTGATGAGTTACGATTGGCCGGGCAACGTTCGCGAATTGGAAAACTGCGTGGAGCGCGCCGTAGCACTGGGGGACGGAAACCTGATCGACCTGGGCGATCTGCCTACGTCGATCGCCACGTTAACTTCGCCAGCCCCGCGATCGACAGACTCCGCACCGGAATTGGTTTCCGATCTCGCGGCCGCAGCCGAAATAGGTTCCGGCGACGGCGCAACTACTCTCTCCACCACCGATCTTGAAGACATTGAGCGCGCCACCATCCGCCGCGTCTTCGAGCAAGTCCACGGCGACAAAGCCCTCGCTGGACGGATGTTGGGCATAAGCCGCGCCACGCTCTACCGCAAACTAAAACGCTACAACATCAGCGGTGCGCCAGCGTCAGGACCGTCAAGCCACACGCTGCAATAAGTCGGGGTAGGTTCCTGAGTTCGAAGTGAGCAGATTGCAACTTATCTTATTGGAGCTGAAGGCAAACCCTATCGGCCTCACTAAGTCATCCGGTCATAACATGCTCTAAAAGCCTTTTTAAGATTTATGTTGACAAAGTCTCCGCCGCTGCTAGACTGCTGGCGTTAAATCTCTGGAACCGTCCCCCCTAGATATATGTTGCCTTCGCGCATCATCGAACTGGACGCATACATTATTGTCTACGGGCTTGCTCTTATTGTCGCACTCAAACTATTAAATTCCAGCATCAACATGCGCGGCCTTCTAATTGATAAATCCCACCCCTCAAGGGTCAGTCCGGCACGGGTGCAGCTATTAATCGCGACGATTTCGTTGTCAGCCCAATATGTGCATGCTGCTTCAACGTCGCTGGACGGCTCGTTTCCCAAACTCGGATCTGGCTGGTTGTATTTATTTGGGGGAAGCAGCGCCATTTACGTCGTGAGGAAGGCCTTCGAACGGCGCACGATAAATAAACGCTTGAGACAGGGCCAATAGGAGAGCAGCATGAGTACCATGAGTAACGTCATCAGCAACCTATCGGATTTCTGTGAACTCTTAGCATGCGTGTTTCTCGGAGTTCTCGCGGGTATCCTGCTGTGGAAGATAGCTTTCGACAAGATCGACCTAGAGTGGCTGATCAGTGAGGACAATGGACATGCCAGCATGTCGAAGTTCCAGCTCCTGATATTTACCTTTGTAATCGCTATCAGCCTCGTTAAACTCACCGAGAAGCTGGGCAAGTTCCCGGTAATCGACAATGGTGTGCTTACCCTGCTGGGAATAAGCGCCAGCACATATGCCGTCGGGAAGGGCATCCAAAAGTCCGGGATGGATACTGGGCCCATAGCCCCGAACTCGCCTAAGCTTCCGAAGCCCACAAATGGTGAGCAAGACGACCCAGCATCCTCGCACGTCCAGCGTGCTAAGGAAGCAGCCGACGAGGCCATAAGGCACGCCGACACCGCTCGTAAGGCCGCCGCGGTCGCAACTGCAGAGGCCGATCAGGGCAACCAGAATGCTGGTGGTGAACTTGGGCGTCAAGGATAAGCTCCGCGTCTTTTCGGGTACCTGAGCGGGCACTAACTCGGCAGAGGTAGGTGGACTTAAATGCCAAGCAAGCCACGAACGACGGGTAGCGCCGTGAGGACTGTGGCGCCCCTCGTCCCCCTGGCCATAGCGTTGATCCACGGTGGCCTGACCTCTACGTCAGCCACCTCTACGTCGGGAAGCGGCAGCCGCAGGACCCCTCCCTGCGTGGCCAGCCTGGACTCGTGTCCTATAACAGGCTGCGCCAAGGAGGACGACGCTGACGAGCAGCTTTTGAACCAAACCAAGCGGCACCTGCCCACAGCCACCGCAGCCAAGACGCTGACTCTCGCTGACTTCACGACCCTGCAGAACCACGCGGACTCTACTGTGGATCAACGCCAGCCGCTGGACGCCACTGCCCGGGCCGAACTACATGACATTCTTGTCAGCAGCGGTCAGACGGTATCGGAGGGCGACTTAGTTCAGGTTGATGGATACCTGGTGGGTAAGCCCCATCCCAACACCGGCGAATCGGTCAACTGCAATCTCGGTGGTAGCGCGAACAATGACTTTCACATTCCGTTCGCCGACGACCCAGACAAGACCCCGTTCGAGGGAATCGTGGTCGAGATGATCCCGCAGAGCCGCCCATCGATTTGGTCGGTCAAGACACTAAGCAAGGTCGAGGCTGCGCGCCGCATGGTTCGAGTCACGGGCCAGCTTTTCTACGACAACATGCACGTCGTGAATGACGACCAGGATGAGCCGAAGGGCGGCCAGCCGCCCCGCTTCTCTCTGTTCGAAGTCCATCCCATTGTCACCATCTCGGTCTGCAAGCAGCAAGACACGACATGTGAACCGAATGACTGGGAGTCGCTCGACGCCTTTCTGAGCGATGCAGGCGGAACGAAAGAAGCTCGAACCGCCAGATAGGTACGTTGTCGTCCTTCGCTTCGCGTTCCACGACGAGGGTGGGAACCCTTAAATGTGCTTTGAAGCTCCGCGCCGAACACCAAAAAAAGCACCCTGAGAAAACTCAGGGTGCTTGGAACGATTCAACGTTAATGATCCGCTAGCTGGGCTTCTTCTCTTCCTCTTTCTTCTTCTCCTCAGGTGTCTTCGGCGGAGGAGTCTTCTTTGGAGGAGGAGCTGCCGGTTTTGCAGCAGCCGGAGGCGGCGTATGCTCCGCCGGTTTTGCTGCTGGTGGTGGCGTTGCCGGACGCGGCGCGGGTTTCGGCTCTGGACGGGCAGCTTCGGGCCGCGCAGGTTCCGGCTTAGCTGGTTGTGCAGCGGGCGGGCGCGTGGGCGGCTCAGCGGGTTTGGTTTCAGGACGGCTCGGTGCTGGCTGTGGTTTCGCCGGCGCTGGAGCGGGCCGTGTCGGTTCTGCAGCCGGACGATTAGGAGCTGGCTGTGCCGCAGGCGGGCGTTCCGTACGCGCGGGGGGTGCAGCTGGCTTTGCCGGTTCAGCGGGACGGCTCGGTGGCGCTGCTGCTGGCCGGTTCGCCTCAGGACGAGCTGGTGCTGGTTCTGCCGCCGGACGATTCGGCTGTGCTGCCGGAGCAGCGGGCCGCTCGTTCGCACCGGGCTGCGCTGGACGGTTCGCGGGTTGATTCGCAGGCGCTGCCGGCTGCCCAGGTCGTGCAGCAGCAGGCTGATTAGCAGGCTTGCCCATGGTTGGCGTAGCAGGTTTCGCCGGAGGCGCAACCTTTACCGCCGGATGTGCGGCTGCGGATGCTGCCGGATGCAAACTCGCCACTTGCTGCCTGCCCAGTGGAACTCCGGGATGCGCTGCCATGGCCTGTTGCCGTGCGGCAAACGTTGGCGGAGGCGGAGGTGGTGTCTTCTTCGCGACTACCTGCCGATTCGCGACGGCCGCCGGAGGCGCTGCAACGTGTCCTGCCGTAGAAGCTTTCGCTCCCTGCACGGCTTGCCGCGTCGGAGCAACTGCAACCCGTCCACTCACCGGAGCAGACGCGATCTGTTGCGCATTCACCGTGACCGCGATTTTCGCCACAGGCTGCGCGCTCGCGAAACCGTTTTGCGGAACGGCCATCACCGCGCCCTGCACACCACGATTCGCGTAAGTGATGTTGGTGATGTTTGTGGTGTTGTTTACGACTGTCGTGTTATAGACGTTCGTGATTACGGTGGTGCTGACGACTGTATTGCTGACATTGATGCGCGTCATGTATCCCGCGCTGACGTGGTAAGAAGGCACCCAGACTTCGCGCGGACCGAGAGGGAACCATCCAATGTTTCCACCCCAGCCGCCGCCTGCGCCAATGAATACAACCAGAGCGGGCGCGTACACGGCCTGCACAGCGACCGGTCCGGGAATCCAGCCCCAGCGTCCGCCGACCGAAGCCCAGCGTCCGTAATGGAACGGTGCGTAACCCCACGGAGAATCATCCACCCACGTGTAGCCCCACGGATCGATCCAGTCCCAATGGCCGGTGTGATAAGGCGCCCATCCCACCTCAACCTGCGGAAACCAGACGTGACCGTATTGCCCATCGTCGCGCCAGTTGCCGTGGTCGTCGAGATCGTCATAGCCGACGACGTCATGCGAAAGATACTGCGCCGACTTTGAAAAATCGTAGCGGTGATCGCGATCCTCGGTCCAGTTATCGAATGTATCGAAGGCGTAAATCGGTTCGACGTTTGCGGTAAGTGAATCCGTTCCGCTGAACGTTCCTCGTTGCCCGGTGCGCAGATCGAAACTCTCGCCGCCACCCGTGGCCTGGCCTTCGCCCACGCGAACGCTCACCACCGAATAGCTCCCGTCTTCGCTCGCTTCCATGCGATAGCGGCCGGGTTGCAGGATCGTGAATGCATCGTTCGGCGTGTCGATCTCGAAGTCGTCGTCCTCGTGTAGCCGGCGGACGGAAATGTTGATCATGCCGGAGGAAAGTTGGACCTGAATCGTGTTGTCATCCAGATTCAGAAAAGAGATGCCGGTGTTTTCCGACAAGCGAATCGAGGCTGAACCCAGTTGCAGTTCGGCGCGGGAATCCCTGTCAGTCCAGAGTTGATCGCCCGTGGTCATCGGCCGGTTGAGGCCCGCGCCAACCCATTCGGTTTCTCCCGCGGGTAGGAATGAGACGGAACCTTCCATATAGCCGATTCGAGCGACACGAGTCGGCGGATCATCCTGATCTTGAGCGCTTAATCGCGCCGGTAGAGCGATGGTGGCGAGCGTAAGCGTGAGCAGCGCGCTCCACAGGCCAAGCTTCTTCAATGCATTACCCATAGTTGCCCCAACTTTCTATTTGTTAACTCGCCAACCCGAGTTGGCGGATAGTATGCCGATCTATGATGCGGGAGGCAGCCATTCCGTTTACATCTTTCCTGCATCTTTGGTGTGGAATTTCGGTGGAACAATGATACGACGTATGGACAGTTTCGGCATAGGTCTGGGAGGTTTGAGTAAGGGATGGAACGGTTAGCGTGTCTCGATCTGGACCGGGCCAGTGCCAATTCCGGTACCAGAGTAATTACCATTGGTTATGGTAAAGTAAATGCCATGATGACTACCCTGACTATTGATCGGGCGGGGCGCCTGGTGTTACCCAAGCCGGTGCGTGAAGAACTGCAGCTTGCAGCGGGGGATTCCCTTGAGCTGGAAAGCTCGGAGGATCAAATTATTTTGCGACCGGTGCGAGGGACCGCGTCCTTGCGGAAGAAACAGGGTGTGTGGGTGATGCGAACCGGCAAGCCGCTTTCCGCGGAAGTAGTCAACCAAACCATCCGCAAGATCCGCAATGAACGTGGGCGGATTGATGCGACCTCTCTCCGGAAGTCGCGAGGCCGCACCGGAGAAGCGCGTTGAAATGGTTCTTTGACACCTCGGTGTTGCTTCCGGCATTTCTAGAAGATCACGCGAATCACGAGCGCTGTCTGGCCGTTTATGCTCCATGCAATAAAAGAGTCGCATGCTGTGGCGCTCACAGCCTTGCCGAAGTCTATGCGACTGCGACGAGGTTGCCGGGCGAGTTTCGCGCCAGTCCGGAGCAGGCGATTCTCTTCCTCAGCGACATTCAGGAACACCTCACGATCGTGTCGCTCGAGAGTTCCGAATACTTCAAGGCCATTCAAGGGGCTGCTGTGAACGGGATCGTTGGCGGAACGATCTACGATGCGCTCCTCGCGGCGTGCGCGATTAAAGCAAAAGCCGAAACCATTTATACCGACAACGAAAGGCACTTTCGCATGCTCGGCCCCGACATTGCTCGCCGAGTGAGAAGGCCCTAGGGTTGAATTCCAGCCCGAGACGTCTGCGAGATGTATGTGCTCTATCACGATCCTCCGTTTGGTCGCGTGCTGGCGAAAATGTCGGACTAAAAAAAGTTAGTGGGACTCATCCGTTTGTCATTTACCAGGCGATGACTCGAATCCTCATGGGCTGTGAGGTGGGGATCGGATGGAGAAAAAAATTAGGGCCGACCGCGCTAAAATAATACAAACAAAGGAGTTGCGAGAACGGATCTCAGCGAGATCCGGCTAAAATCTTCCATCGAAAGGAGTTAGCTGCAAAATCCTCAAAGTGAAGGAGTTAGCGATACAAATCGCTGGCTCCGGGGTTCGTTTTTCGGTTTTCAAAGAGCTTGCGCCCTGGCGCGATTCGCGCCCCGCAGGGGTACTTTGTAAAAGCTTAGCTCAAAGGCGGAAATAAAGATGTGACGGATGAACATGAGGGCTGTGGAAAACTGGTTGTTGTGGATTGCATCGTGGCTGCCGCATGCCGCTCTGTCGGGACCAGATTCGGGAGTCTTCCAACTTGCCGACCCAGGCTCGCCTTCAACGGCTCGCGGCCCGGATGCCGACTTCGATTCGCTTTCTGGCCTGCTTCGGTCCTCTCACGTCGATGATGCGATATTGTTCGCGGCTTAGCTCGTGATAGTTCACGAAAAATTCTTCCAGCTCCTGAACGAACGTGTGCCCGAGGTCGGCGATGTGCTTGATGTCGGCAAAGCTGTGATTTTCTTTCTCGATGGCAACAATTCGATCGTTGCGCTCCTTTTTCTTCTTGTCGCTTTGCTCGCCTTCGATGATTCCAATCAGGCGGCATTTCAAAAGGCATCCGGGAAAAGCTGGTTCGTCCATTAGAACCAGTACGTCCACGGGATCGCCGTCTTCGCCGAGGGTGCGCGGAATGAAGCCGAAATCGTAGGGAAATGCCATTCCAGCGGGCAGCACCTTTTTCAGCTCAAAAACTTTCTGCTTCTCATCAAACGCGTACTTGTTGCGGCTGCCTTTCGGCGTTTCGATCACCACCTGAAGCAGTTCACCATCATCCTGATCGAGGTATGGAAGTTGGGATGGATCGGCGAGCGACTTCTTGAGGCTGGACTTCTTAGGATTGGAGCCTTTACTCATGGAAACTCCTGCGGTCTGAGGATTTGTTGGGAAGTGAAGCATGAGACGGATGTTCGGAAGTATTGGAGAGCCGTAGGCGGAGACGTCTCGATAAAATTTCGCGAAGTTGCCAGAGCGACATGGAGGTTACAAGCCAGGCAAGGGTCGCCGAGACGAGGACAATCGGCAAGCTGAAGTTCGGCAGTTCTCGCCAGACGACGATAGCGAAGGCGACGAGGCCGATGCTTCCGAGGGACGCTCCGGCCGCATCGACTCCGGCGGCGGCGCGGCCGCGTTTCGTGCCGTCCAGTCCGGCTTGATCCTTCTTTTCCCTTTCATGTTTTTCTATGAGAGTCGCGGCCGCAGGCAGGATCGCGGGGAACGCAAGGAAGAGGCCGCCAATGCCCGGGCCAAAACGTTTTGCGATTAAACCCGCGAGCGCAGTGACTGCGCCGCCGAAAAGGAAGCGAAGAAGATATTCGTACCAGTGAGATTCGGCCAAGCCGGATACATCGATTTTTAATTTCACCCGGCCCACCCGAGGCCGTAGCAAAGGCCGAAGGCGCAACTGAACCACAACAACATCGACAATATAGTCACGGGCAACACCGGGAGCTGCCAGCGCACCAGTGATCGGCTCACCAGACAGGCATAGAAGAAGAAGGCAATCGCGCCGACGATCATCGACCTTGCTTCGGTGGCGGCGTAGGCTGTTCCTTCCATCATGACGGTCAGGACCAGAGTGGCGAGTGCGACAGAGGGAGCGGCGCCGAATATTCCCGCAAAGCTTTTGGGTTTCAGCAGGTCTGCCAGCAAAGTGAATGCAGTAACAACTACTCCGCCGACTAGCACCCTGATCAGGATTTCTTTCATGCTGAACCGTCGGACACTCCAAACCGAGAATCAAGGAGAATGATTGGCGCCGGAATCAGGTGTAGCTGGTAGGCTCACGGACTGTCTTCCCTAGCACAGCGTTTTGGATAGTGCAGGTTTTGAGAATGTTGTCTCATGCTGAGACGGGACTTTCGGCGTGACATGCTGGAATGCTCGTAAATGATTGAAAAATATAGCGCCTGAGTGCTAATCCTTCCGTTCCGCACTGTGGTCTCGGTCGTGCTTCTCTGTCTGGCGTAACCGCGTGTTCTGGCTCCCCAACGCTCTTCCTAACCGGGAAGAGGGGGAGCCCAACCCGCACTTTTCGGTGGCATAGCAGAGACAAAAAAATTTCCTATGGCGCATCAGGCTACAGCTCCATCGCGGACGGCGCAAACCAGTGCAGTCGCCGATCTTGCACGTTTTTTCCCCGAGGCCACGCCCGTGCGTATACCAGTACAGTTCACGCGCCGCAACTGCGCGAGCAACGACAGCAAAGCGTCTGCGAGCGTAGAGGAACGCACCATCATAGAATTCGGAACCGCCCGCGAAGTTTTGTTTGCCTGCACCACGCCGCTGGAGTTTGCTGACGTCCTGCGGCTGCGTAACTCGGATGGATCGCTCGATACGGAAGCCTCGGTGGTCGCGGTGCAATACCACCCCGGCAAAACTATCGTGGCTGCCCGCTTCAGCAACTCAGTTCCCAACTGGATCGTGAAATCATGACGCAATCGCAATCTTCGTCGCCGCAACCATCAGGAGCGGCTGCAGATGCCGCAACCCTGTGGTCGAGCTTGCGACGGCTGCATCCCATTTATGCCGAAGTGGCGCGCGAGTTCGTAATCGACATGCCCGCGTGTGCCGACCTTGAGGCCGGCGCGGAAACTCCGCCGCCCGAATCAATCGAGCAGGCCCAACAGTGGTTGAACGACATGGATGAAAAAATCCAGGTTCACCAGTTGCGCCAGTTCCTGCAAATGAGTTCGCTCGTGGATCACGACGGTCTGGTCCTGCTGCTGCAGCACTTTCTGGCCAAGGCTACGAAAACCGATTCCGTGCGCGACAAGATTGATTTTCTGCTGGTGCAATATTTCAGCCAGAGCGCGCCCACTGAACTTGAGGACAGCAGCGCCGACATCGCTTACGTGGCACGCGGATTGGAGCCGATTCTGGGCAAAGTGGAACTTAAGGCGCCGGTGTGGCTGAACCAATTGGATCGCGTGCTCGATTCCGCGCGCCGCTGCCGTTCGCTGGACGAACTGCTGCATGGCGGCGTGCTCGACCAGGGACGCAAGGCCAAGACGCAGGCCGGCGATCTGTTCTACCTGCCGATTGCGCTGGTCGCGTTTACTCGTTTCGGATACCTGATGCGCCGCGTGTTCTTCCGCTTGATGCTCGCCGATCTCAATAACATTCTCGACGGTCTCAGCGAGTTGGAAGAAAAGGGCGTGGAGATGATTGACTGCCGGCGCGCGCAATTCTCCGCGCAGGAGCCAATCATTCGATTGCGCATGATCTGCCAATCGTGGAAGGTGATGTTCCAGGCGGAGTATTCCTCGGGACAGCCGCTGCGCATGCTGGTGGACCTGAGGGCATCCGTCGAAGCCGCCCTGGGCCTGGGTTCGGGCAGTGCGGACGCGCAAGCCGCGCCGCGAGCCGCGGCCGCTGCTGCCGGCGCTGGTGGCAGCGCTACGAATTCGAAAGCGGGAGTTGGTCAGTCTTCGCCGGGAGCAGTCGCGCAGCCTCAGGCCAAGTTCTCCGTTGCTGCCTCGGAGGCTCCGGAATTCGAAATCTCCGTCGCTCCGCAAGAGTGGAATCCGGATGAAGACTCACAACCTGGTAAGAAGAAATAAGAGTAGAGAAGGAAATTTGCAAGTGGATCAGCCGACCGTACTTATTATCTCCGACGACGTGGAATTTTCGCGCAGCATCACAGCGCGCTGGCAGATGGAGCGCCACGTTCCTACGTTCACCATGCTCAGCGGAGATCTCTGGCCGCGTTGCGTCGACAACTTTGCCGTTGCCATCGTCGGCCCGCTGCGCCGCGAACTGCTTTCGGTGGTTCTCGAACCGCTGCACTCGACCCAGCAACCATTGTTCTGCGTGTGTAACGATGCCACCACTGCGCAGCTGGTGCGCGAGCGTTGGCCGCGAACCTCAGTGCTGCGGGACGATGAACAGTGGCTCAACATTTTGCTTCCGGCAGCGGGAGAAGCCGTGCTCCGCTCCGGCGCTGAAGCCCGTGCCCGCGTTGCCGAAGACGCTTGCGTCACACTGGAACGCCAGGCCATGCTCGGCCGCTACATGCTGGAGATGCGGCATGGCCTGAACAATGCGCTTACCTCGTTGCTGGGGAATTCCGACCTGCTGCTGATTGAACCTGGCAGCCTTTCAGCACAAGCTCGCGCGCAGATTGAAACCATTCGCAACATGACCTTGCGCATCCACGAAGTGATGCAGCGATTTTCTTCCCTGGAAAAAGAAATGAACGTGGTAGCGCAACAGCTGGAGAGGGATTCAGGTAAGTACCGCGTTGCCACGGCAGCAGGCGATTGAAACAAAACTCACTGCCTGGCGCCGAACCTGGTACCGGGAACTGAGAACTGAGAACCGAGAACTGAGAACCGACCATGCACAAGCTAATCGCGACCAGCACCATCCTCGAACATGAACTCTCGGAATTGCGCCTGCTGGTGGAGCGCCAAACCGGTATCGTTCTTGATTGTCCTAACAGCGCGCTGGCCGCGCACGTCGCCGATTACGTAGATGCCCAAGGCTTGGGATCTTCGTCGACTCTGCTCGAGCGTTTGCGCTCCTCCGAGCAGGATCCTTCCGGCCTGCCGTTGCTTCTCGATGGATTGGTGAACGTCAACACCGGATTCTTCCGTCATCCCGGAGCGCTCAATGCTTTAACGCGGCAAGTGGTGCCGCAGCTTTGCGCGCGCAAATCCGCGGATGGTCCCAGTCCGCTGCGCATCTGGAGCGCGGGCTGCGGCAGCGGGGAAGAGACGTACTCCATCGCCATGGCGGTTTGTGATGCGTTGAGCCACAACGGTTCTGGTGCTGGGAGTAATGGCAGCGGCTCGAACAACGGAAGCGGCAACGGAAATGGAAAGTCGGCGGCTCGCAATGGTGGCATTGCCGATAGCGCGCCGGTCGCGTCAGCGAACCTTGGCGCAGGCTTGTCGATTCACATCGTAGGCAGCGACTTGCTCCCGCGCAATGTCGAAACCGCAGATCGCGGCGTATACCGGCAGTCGGCTTTGGATGGGCTGCCGCCGGCCACCATCCGCAATTATTTTTCTAAGATCAGTTCGCCCGTGGTTGTGCCGGACGAAGTTTATGACGAATTCGACGACGAAGGCCGCAGCCCAGCAGTAAGCCAGGGAAAAAATGGCGCGTCAGCCGGAACGAATCCCGCAAATGCCGCGCACCTGTTAGTAAAGCCGCGCTTGCGCAGCCTGGTGACGTTCAATTGCATGAACCTGGCCCGCCCCGGCTACATTGGACGCTTCGATTGCATCTTCTGCATGGACGTGCTGCCGCACTTCTCGCGCGCACAGCGCATCGCGCTGCTCGAACGCCTCCATCTTTATCTCGAACCCGGCGGATATCTTTTCTTGAGCCAGACTGAGAAGCTCAGCGCGCCTAACTTGAACTTTCGCTCCGAAACTTTCGATGGCTATACGTTTCATCGCAAGCCGCTGGCGGCTAGCGCGGCTTATGGGCGCTAGCTTCAAAAACCACGGTTGCTCTTTGGGATCCTCTTGGGATAGACTAGACTAAGTTAGTTTAGTCTATAAATTATCCCATGAAAACAGTTAATATTCACGAAGCCAAGACCCAGCTCTCCAAACTCGTCGAAGAAGCGTTCGAGGGAGAGCCTTTTGTGATTGCGAAGGCTGGTAGGCCGATGGTGAAAGTCACAGCCTTGGACGCTCCCATGGGAAAAGAAGTCAAGCGCCTTGGCTTTATGGCTGGGCAAATCTCCGTGCCAGACGACTTCGACCGCATGGGTCAAGAAGAAATTGAGCGCATCTTTACGAGCGGAAAATGAAGCTTCTGCTCGGTACCCACCTCCTGCTCTGGGCTGCGGGAAAACCAAACCGGCTCTCCGCGACCGCCAGAAAGTTGATCGACAGCTCAGCCAATGAGCTTCTATTCAGCGCAGGTAGCGTGTGGGAAGTGGCAATTAAACGTGGACTCGGCCGCAGCGACTTCCAAGCCGATCCCCGGCTGCTTCGGCGCGGCCTGCTCGACAACGGATACGACGAGCTGCCGGTTCTCAGCGAGCATGTGATCGCCATCGATGGTCTGCCGCTCATCCACAAAGACCCATTCGACCGCCTGCTGGTGGCGCAAGCCATCGTGGAGGGAATCACGCTTCTCACAGCGGACTCGATAGTGGCGGAATATCGAAGACCGGTACGGCTCGTTTGACGTTGGGCTTATTTTAGTTTGTCCATATTGTCTATTTTATCTATAATGGATAAATGAAGGTCGTCACCTCCACTGACGCAAAGCAGCGCTTCGGAAGCATCGCGGAATCGGCCCTGCGGGAACCCGTTCTCGTTCGAAAGCAAAATCGTGACTTCGTTGTAATTATGTCGGCGGAGCAATACGAGCGCATTCGCAAATCCAATATCGCAGAACTGGAGCGAACCATGGACCGCATCGGCGCCCAGGCCGTTGCGCGGGGCATGACCGAGGAGATTCTTGCTGACATCGTGAAAGACTAATGCGAACCGTCACCGACACTAACGTTCTTGTCAGTGCGGTGATATTTCCAAATTCTGTTCCGCGGCAAGCCCTGAGAAAGGCGCTCCACTGCGGCATTCTTTTATTTTCCGACTCCACGTTGAACGAGCTGAAGACGGTTCTCTTCCGGTCAAAGATTGACCGCTATGTCACCCGTGAGGAACGGGCCGTTTTCCTGGCTCAACTGGAAAGCGTAGCCGAAATGGTTCCCACCGTTCAAATTGTCCGCGAGTGCCGCGACCCGAAGGATGACAAATTCCTGGAAGTAGCGCTGAACGGGAGGGCGGACGTGATTATTACTGGCGATGTGGATTTGCTGAGGATGCATCCGTGGCGGGAGATTGAGATTCTGACTCCGGCGGATTACTTGAAGAAATGACCAATTACTTTGTGGAACGCCGATAAAACAAATGCGTCATCCCGAAGCTCCGCGTTCGCACCAGCGGGGCGAGGGACCTCGCGTGCAGCGATCCGACTTCGTTCCCATTTCTGGCGACGCGTCTTAACGCCAAGCTGCAAAGGATTTAGGCCAGCCTAAGAACCGCTCCACGCGGATGTGGCAGCCAGGGAATAGATCTCGAAGTTCACGTTTTGTGAGCAAGCGAATGGATTCAGCCTCGCGTATCTGTTTTGATTTTGCTGCGCTTGGTTTCTGCGCGAGACCTTGCAGCGTCAAGTAGCGATGAGCAAAGTCGCTAAAACAGCCTTGCGGTAGCCAGTGCACGAATAAGGCCAGGAAATGCGGTTCGATCGGAAACCAGCGATTCGGCGTCTGGCAGTACACGCGCCGCCCGAGTCGCAGCATTTCCTTGGCGAATTCTCGCTGGCGTTCCCAATTCCCTAAGTGCTCAATCGCCGAGTTGGAGTAGGCGAGATCGAAACTTGTGGATAGTGAAGAGTGGCAAGCGTCAGCCTGAACAAATTGCAGTCCCGAAGGCAGCGGGCCGTCGTTTTGGATAACGTTTACAAGGGTAATAGAAGGGAAGCGTATCCCATCCCAGCTCTTTAGAGTGCCGCCCATGTCGACAACGGTACGACAGTCGGCGAACTCGGAGAGCAGCCATGAACGACGCCGTCGGCGAAAGTAGCCGCCAACAACTGAGTAAAGTCTCGAAAAGCTCACAGGAAATCCTAGCGCGGGTACCTCGGTCGCAAGTCAGCCGTTTCCTATAGTCTGTCAACCCGAAATCATCCAGTTTCAGAGGTCTCTAAGCTCACCTTCGAGGAAATAGCCCCGTTTGAGCCAGCTCTGCGGAATCTCCCACAACCTGCATTCGTGATTCTGAACTTCAAACGTTGTTCGGCAAGTCTCAATCGGGCAGGTCGTCTCGACTACACCGGGACGTATTGGCCTGCACCTGTCATGCGTAACGATGACCCACGCATCGCAACTTGGACAGCGCGCCGAGTTCGCCCCAACAACCGGCTCCGTAAGCATGTGACGCCTCCACTACCAATGATCATATGGCTGCATGGTAGCGCAACAGGCTTCGGGCGGAGGCCCAAATACTGGTTTATTCTGACCTGTTTTCCCATTACGGAACGGACGAGACGGCCCGATTCTTTCTACGCGAACAAAAACTCCTTCGTTCTCAACTCCTTAATCGTGTCCCGCAGCTTCGCCGCCTTCTCAAACTCAAACCGCTTGGCCGCTTCGCGCATGTCGCTTTCGAGTTTGACTACGTACGCGTCTAACTCTGGCTGCGATTTGAACTCCGGCATGCCTTCGGCTTCGCCACCGGTCAGGTCGGTGTAGTCGGCGGCGATGATTCCGGCCAAGGTCATATCGAGGGGACGAATGATCGATTCCGGCGTGATTCCATTCTCCAGATTGTAGGCAGTTTGAATTTCACGCCTGCGCAAGGTTTCATCCATGGCACGCTTCATCGAGTCGGTGATTCGGTCGGCATAGAGAATCGCGCGGCCGTGCAGATGCCGGGCGCAGCGGCCGATGGTCTGAATCAACGATCCCCACGACCGCAGGAAGCCTTCTTTATCGGCATCGAGAATGGCCACCAGCGAAACTTCCGGCAGATCGAGGCCTTCGCGCAGAAGATTGATGCCGATCAATACATCGAACTCGCCTTTGCGCAGGTCGCGCAAGATCTTCACGCGTTCCAGCGTTTCGATCTCCGAATGCATGTAGCGGCACTTCACGCCCACCTCGGCGTAATACTCGGCCAGGTCTTCCGACATGCGCTTGGTCAGCGTCGTTACCAGCACGCGCTCGCCTTTTTCTACACGCGCGCGAATTTCGTGCAGGAGATCATCGATCTGCCCTTTGACCGGACGTATTTCGACCTCGGGATCGATCAACCCCGTCGGCCGAATGATCTGTTCGACAACTACGCCCGCCGACTTGGTCAACTCATACGGTCCCGGCGTCGCCGAAACGTAAACGAGCTGGTTGGTGCGATGCTGGAATTCCTCGAACGTCAGCGGACGGTTATCGAGCGCCGACGGCATGCGGAAGCCATATTCCACTAGCGTTTCTTTCCGCGACCGGTCGCCGGCATACATGCCTCGCAATTGTGGCACCGTCTGATGCGATTCGTCGATGAACATCAGAAAGTCGCGCGGAAAATAATCCAGCAGCGTTGGTGGAGGCTCGCCCGGCATGCGTCCGGTGAAATGCCGCGAGTAATTCTCAATGCCGTGGCAGTAGCCCATCACCTTGATCATTTCCAGATCGAACTTCACACGCTGGTGAATGCGCTGTGCTTCGACTACGCGGCCCTGCTTCTCCAGTTCCACTTCCCACCACGCCAGCTCTTTCTTGATCGACTCCACTGCCGACGCCCGCGTCTCATCTTTCATCACATAATGCGTCTTGGGATAAATCGGCAGCCGCATATACTTCTGCTTCACCGTGCCGAACAGCGGATCGATCTGCGCGAGCGATTCCACCTGGTCTCCCCACAACTCGATGCGGTAAGCCATGTCGTCGTAGGTAGGGAAAACCTCGATCACGTCGCCGCGCACGCGAAATGTTCCGCGCTTGAACTCGCCGTTGGTGCGCTCGTAGAGAATGTCGACCAGTTTGTGCGTGATGTCTTCGCGCGTAATCTTCTGTCCCTTTTCGAGGAACAGCATCATGCCGTAATATGCCTCGGGCGAGCCCAGGCCGTAGATGCAGCTCACCGAAGCCACAATCAATGCGTCGCGCCGCTCGAACAGCGACTTGGTAGCCGAAAGCCGCAGCTTGTCGAGTTCGTCATTGATGGTCGCTTCTTTTTCGATGAAGAGGTCGGCGGCCGGAACGTAAGCCTCGGGCTGGTAATAATCGTAATAAGAAACGAAATATTCGACGGCGTTATGCGGAAAGAAATTCTTGAACTCGTGATAAAGCTGCGCCGCCAGAGTTTTGTTATGCGCCATCACCAGCGCGGGACGGTTCACCGCCTCAATCACTTTGGCCATGGTGTAAGTCTTGCCCGAGCCGGTCACGCCCAGCAAAACCTGATGCTGCTCGCGGTCATAGATGCCGCGCAGCAGAGACTCAATAGCGCGGCCCTGATCGCCTTGCGGTTTGTAATCGGATACGAGTTTGAAGTCCATGAAAAGAAGCTTCTAGCTGTTAGCTCCTAGCTTTTAGCTAACCCTATTTTGTCCCGCTCGGCGATTTGTCATTCCTAGCGATGCGAGGAATACGGTGTCCTCGCCGCAATTCGCACAGAAGGCAATTTCGGCGGGTAAGAATCCTTCTATTATAACGCGGTTCAAAACGCTGTTCGTTACAGCTCTGCCAGCACCCGGTGCACCATATAGATCGAGATTGAGCCTTCACCTACGGCAGAGGCCACGCGCTTCACATTTCCGGCGCGGACATCGCCCACGGCAAATACTCCGGGCAGGCTCGTCTCGAGCATTTGCGGCACACGCGAAAGCGGCCACTTAAAATCATGCAACACGGGATCCAGATCGCGCCCGGTGAGAATGAAGCCCTTGTCGTCGAGGGCGACGCAGTCTTTCAGCCACCCGGTGCGCGGCGAAGCTCCCGCCATGATGAAGACGTGCCGGATGTCATGCGTCGAAGTCTCGCCGGTTTTCGTGTCCCGCCAGGTTACGCGCTCCAGTTGCGAATCGCCTTCCATGCCTACAAGTTCCGTGCAGTAATGCATTTCGATTGCGGGATTTTCGTCGATGCGTTGAATCAGGTAGCGTGACATCGTTTCAGACAACTGCTGCGCCCGCACGAGAATATGAACCTCGCTCGCAGTCTGCGAAAGGTAAACTGCCGCCTGGCCGGCTGAATTCCCGCCACCAACGACGATCACCTCATCGTCACCGCACAGCTGCGCTTCCAGATAGGTCGCCCCGTAATAGACACCCTGGCCTTCGAACTTTTTCAGGTTGTCGATGTTGGGCTTGTTGTACTGCGCGCCACTTGCGATCACTACGGTGCGGGCGCGGATTACGTGCCCGCAATCGACGCTCAACTCATAAGGGCGCTGCTCGCAATCCAATTTCGTCACATTGTTGGCGATCAGCACCTTGGCGCCAAACTTCTGAGCTTGCGCGGCGGCTCGGCCTGCCAGTTCCTGTCCTGAGATTCCCATGGGAAAGCCGAGATAGTTTTCGATCTTGGAACTTGATCCAGCTTGCCCGCCGGGAGAATCGGCCTCGATCACCAGGGCGTCCAGGCCTTCCGATGCGGCGTAAACCGCCGCCGCCAGACCGGCTGGCCCGGCGCCGACAATAACCACGTCGCGCACTTCGGCCGCCGTGATGTGGGCGTTGAGCCCCAGGCACCTCGCCAACTCCTGAATCGACGGGCTGCGCAGCACAGTGCGGTTGTTGCAGATGACCACGGGAATTTGATCGACGGTGACATGAAAACGGTCGAGCAAATCCTGGTAGCTCTTGTCGGTATCGAGATCTACGTAGGTGTGGGGATGCCCATTGCGGGTAAGAAATTCGCGCAGACGCAACGTCTTGGCCGAGTGCTGCGAGCCCAACAGAATCACGTTACCCTGGCCGCGATTAATCAGTTGAACGCGGCGCAGAATGAACGCTCGCATGAAGATTTCGCTTAACTCCTCATCTCTCGCCACCAGCGTCCGGAGAGCTTCGTTGCTCAGTTCCAGAAATTCGCCGTCAGCCGTCACCCGGCCTCGCCCCAGGGCGGGACGGCCCGAGATCACCGTCATTTCTCCGGTAAAGTTTCCAGCTTCGTGCTTGACGATCAGGCGTTCGCCCCGCCGGTCGGGCTGCACGATTTCCAAACTGCCCGAAAGCACCACGAAAACGGGAACGTCGCTATCGCCCGGCTCGAACAGGATTTCGCCCGCCTTCACTTTTCGTAATGTGCTCACAGGACGGATGCGGCTGATCTGTTCGGCAGTCAGCACGGGAAAAATTTCACCGCGAACATCACCGCGAACATCAGCTTGTAACGGAGTTATCTGGGAAGACATGTTCGCTCCCGCTCACAGACGAATTCGATTCAAGGTTGAGACTAGTAGATGATATCGGCGGCGATTCGGTTTCAAACGAAGCGGTTCGCGAGCCATGCAGGATAGGGCACGCAGGCTACTTTTCCCGTACGTCGCCCACGCCTACAATCTTCGCGGTCGCGCGAAACTTCTTGTAATCCCGATAGGTCTGCTCCACGTCCACATCGAAGTTCTTGATCAGGCCGATACGCACATCGATCTTCGCCGTCAGGTGCAGCGGCAACCAGACTTCGTCGTTCACCCGCGTCTGTTCGAGCATGAAACGCGACCCTTTGTGGAAGCGCGCGAGAAACAATCCCCATGAAAAGTTGTCCAGGCATTCCACGTCCATCTTGGCCAGTTGCAGATCGTCCTTGTCGATCCAGACTCGGCCGCGAAACTTCGATAAAAACTTAGACTCCTTCATGTGCGGCTCAAACCCCGGACGCGGCTCCCCGTCGATCACCCAGGCCTCGCGACCGCCTAAGGATTGCGTTCCCACCAGCGTGAAGTTGTAGGCGTCGGCTACGTCGCGCACGAATTTGCGATCCTGCTCTCGATCTTTTTCTTCTTTCTGCTCGCGCTTCCTGCGGGCATCCTCGGATTCATTCTTGCGTTTGTCGATGACCTTCTGGATCTTTTCTTCCTCTTTGGCCGCGTCCTTCTTGTCGAGAGCTTTGTCGTCTTTCTCGATCAGGCGCTGCACCTGTTCACCGTAAAGCTCCATCACATCGTAAGTCTTCACTTCGGTGGATTTCACCTGCCCAGTGCCATCGAGCTTGCGTTCTTCGTCGCGCTCAATGTAGGTATAGTCGCGCACCCGCTTGCCGTTCTCGATATCTTTGTCGGCGACTACGCGAAGCAACTGCTGCATCTGCTGTTGCGAGAGCTTGCCGCTGGCATCGGGCTGCAAGTCGGGAGGGGAAGCGGTGCTCGGCGGCGAACCGGAGGCGGATCGATCCTGCTGGGCGAAAACCGGCGCTGCCAACAGAACGCCGACCATTAGGAGCAGAGCGAGACCCAGCTTTCGCATGACAGACATTACGTTCTTAGAAGACGGGAAGTTCCCCCAGGATGCACGACCAACGACCAACCACCAACGACTAACGACCGTCCTTGTACGCTTTTCCCAGGCACTCCGCCTGAAACAGGCGCTCGTCCACGCGATGCAAGCTCTTTGCCACGGCTGGAGGGATCAGCGGGTAATGTTTAATCTCGAACAGGTGATACACGATGAACCAGACGGGTTCTTCGGTGGTCATCCAATTCTGACTGTCGAAGCGTTTCAGATTGACGGGAACCGAGTAGCGCCGCAAGGTGCGCTCGCGGCGCAGATTGAAATAGCCGTTGAAATAAGTGATGGCCAGCTCGCGCAGCGTGCGATGGACGGGCTCGCGCCAGCGGCATCCGGTGTAGTTTGACTTGGCGACCGCGCCCCAGCATCCGTTCTCGCGAAAGACGGCAATCACATGATCGGTGTCGTGCTCGGCTTCGAAGTCGAGCAGCAGCGGAGGATATCCATTGGCGCGCAACGCCGCTGCCGCGAAAATTGCGCCTTCGAGGCAATGCGCCGTCTGCTCGGATAGCACGCGCCGCGGCGACCACGCTGTGTCTGCAAGATGATAGGGGGCATCATCGAGAAACTTCTGAATGCCGTAAGGATCTTTCATGCTGCGCAACTTGCGCAGCTCTTTTCCTGTGAAACCTGCAAGCGGGTCCGTCATTGACCGATGAGTTTACATGAGAGCCGCTGGCATGCGAAACACGCAGGCCCGCGCGCACTTGGGGGTCTTAGGTCTCAGGTCTTAGGTGTTAGGAAGACCCGACCCCTGACCCCTGACCCCTGACCCCTGACCCCTGACCCCTGACCCCTATGCCCTAACACCTGAGACCTAAGACCTAAGACCTAAGACCCGGACTGAAAACTTCCGCCAGTTCGTAAGGCGTGTCCACCAGCACATCCGGCGGATTCTCCTTGAGCGTGTGTGGCGCAAAACCGTAGTTCACGCCCACGGTCCATAATCCGGCGTTCTGTCCAGTTTCAACGTCCGTGTGCGAGTCGCCGACGATCACCGCTTCCTCTGGCCGCACACCGCTTTCTTCGAGCAGCTTGCGCGCGCCCTCGGGATCAGGCTTCTTGGTCGCAAAACTATTGCCACCGTAGATTTGAGTAAAGAACGGACCTAATCCCAACGCTTCGACGATGGCACGCGACGGGGCCACCGGCTTATTCGAGAGTACAGCCAGCCTGCGCGGAACTCCGTTGCTCGCATTTTGAACGGCAGCAAGCGCTTCGTTTACGCCCGCGTAAACCGTAGTGTGATCGAGTTTGTGTTCGCGATAATAAGACAGAAAAAACTGCAGGCCCTGGCGCACGATGGCTTCGTCAACCGCTTCGCCGCCGAGCGCCCGCTGAATCAGGATCGGAGCGCCATCCCCCACATAGCTGGCAATGACGTCATCGGGCAACTCGGGACGTCCAATGTGGCGCAGCGCGGCATTCACCGAATGCACCAAGTCGAGGCGCGAATCAATCAGCGTGCCATCAAGATCGAAGATCACCAGCTTAATTGAGTTCGGGTCGAAGGCGCGCCGGGTCTGAATCATGGGTTCGTTTAAGAATAAACGATCGCGGCGCACACAGACTGGCCGTAAAATCCCCCCGCGCAAGAACTTGCATGTTTTCCAAAGCTTAAATCCCATTTACAATGCAACTTGCGCTGTCGCGCTGGCACCACATTTATAGGACGCATAATTCATAAGGCATTCCTCAGGAAACCGGATGGCGACGACAAAAACCGACCCTAAGTTATCCGTTCCAGGTGCTGGAAAGAAGTCCCGAACCTACGAGGGACTTACGCGCGAGCAACTGATCGAAGCCTACCGCGTCATGTATACGTCCCGGCGCATCGACGACCGGGAAATCCTTCTGAAGCGGCAACAGAAGATCTTCTTCCAGATGTCGGGAGCCGGGCACGAAGCCATCGGCGTGGCGGCCGGCATGGCGCTCAAGCCGGGCCACGACTGGTTTTATCCTTATTATCGTGACCGCGCGCTGTGCCTGGCGCTGGGCGCGAAGCCGCTGGACATGTTTCTGCAGGCGGTCGGTGCCGCTGACGATCCCAGTTCCGGCGGACGCCAGATGCCGTCTCATTGGGGATACAAGCCGCTGAATATCGTGACGCAATCGTCGCCGACGGGATCGCAGATCCTGCAGGCCGTGGGATGTGCTGAGGCTGGACGGTACTTTGCCAATCATCCCAGAGCCGCGGAAATTCCCGGGGCACCGACTTCTGGAAATGGCTCGCCCGATTATCGCCAGTTCAAAGATGTAACGTTCCATGGCGACGAGATCGCCTACGTTTCTCTCGGCGATGGCACGACAAGCGAAGGCGAATTCTGGGAGGCGATGAATGCCGCCGCTCTCAATAAGCTGCCGGTAATTTTCGTCGTGCAGGATAACGGCTACGCCATCTCGGTGCCGGTGGAAGTACAGACCGCCGGAGGTAGTATTTCGCGGCTAGTCTCGGGATTTCCGAATTTCCATTTCGAAGAGATCGACGGCACGGACCCAGTGGCGAGTTCGGCCGCGTTTCAGCGTGCTGTGAAGTATTGCCGCGAGGGCCACGGTCCTGCGTTTGTGCACGCGCATGTGATCCGTCCTTATTCGCATTCGCTCTCCGATGATGAACGCCTGTACCGTCCAGACTCCGAGCGCGAACGCGATGCCGCCCGCGATCCGGTTTCTCGCACGCAAATGTTTCTTTTGCGCGAGGGAATCCTCGACGAGAAAGGCATTAACGACCTTGAAAAGCAGGTCGAAGAAGAATTGCAGATCGCCGTCGATAAGGCGCTTCAGGCCTTGCCGCCCGCGCCCGAGAGCGTGCTGCAATATGTCTATTCGCCGGATCTCGATCCCTCATCGGCAGCGTTCGATACCGAGGCAGTAGTCGGCGCCGACTCAGCGGATGGCAAGAAACCCGCGGCGAAAACCATGGCCGACCTGATCAACGTGACGCTGCGCGACGAAATGAAGCGCGACGAGCGCATCGTGATCTTCGGCGAAGACGTGGCCGATTGCAGCCGCGAAGAATACTTGAAGCGCAAGCTGGTCAAAGGCAAAGGCGGAGTCTTCAAACTTACCTTCGGTCTGCAATGCGAATTCGGGCCGGACCGAGTCTTCAACTCGCCGCTGGCCGAGGCGGCAATCGTGGGCCGAGCCACCGGCATGGCTACGCGTGGATTGAAGCCGGTTGTCGAGATTCAATTCTTCGACTACATCTGGCCTGCGATGATGCAGATTCGCGACGAGCTGTCGGTGATCCGCTGGCGATCGAACAATGTGTTTTCTTGCCCGCTTGTGATTCGAGTCGCCATCGGCGGATATCTCACCGGCGGTGCGATTTATCACTCGCAGTGCGGGGAGAGCATGTTCACGCACATTCCAGGGCTCCGGGTTGTCTTCCCATCGAACGCGCTCGATGCCGCAGGATTGCTGCGCACCGCAGTTCGCTGCGATGATCCAGTGTTGTTTCTGGAACACAAGCGCCTGTACCGCGAGACGTACGGCCGCGCGCCTTACCCCGGGCCGGATTACATGATCCCATTCGGCAAGGCGAAGATCGTTCATCCCGGCACGGACTTAACCGTAATCACTTATGGAGCGGTGGTTCCCCGTGCATTGCAGGCGGCGCAGAAACTCGAACGCGAACACGGCGTGAAAGTCGAACTGATCGATCTTCGTTGCCTGAATCCATTTGACTGGGAAACGATCGCCGCGTCGGTCGGCAAGACGAATCGCGCGCTCGTGGCTTACGAAGATACTTTGAGCTGGGGTTACGGCGCGGAAATCGCAGCGCGCATCGCCGATCAACTCTTCGATCAACTGGATGCTCCGGTACGCCGCATAGCAGCCGCAGATACGTTCGTCGCCTACCAGCCGATTCTCGAGGATGCCATCCTGCCTCAGGCCAACGATCTTTTCCGCGCCATGAAGGAGCTGGCGGAGTACTGAAAATCAGCGGACAGTGGTCGGTGATCAGTGGCCAGTGTTCAGTGAAACAGCCGAATCCGCCGGATGCCGCGCTGGGGTTCGCGTCGCCAGCCTAGAGTCTTCTGTCTCTGTAGTTTTTCCCAGTTGACCGCGCCTTCATTGACACCCTAAAATCAGTCGCCGTCTCCTGGGGGATTAATGACATCACTTCGTCGCAGGGCTCACATCCGTGGGCTGGCTGGAATTGCCAGCCTTGCCGTAGTAATTTTTCTGGCCAACGTACTCACCGCCGCACAAACTGCCGTCACCACTTATCACAACGACAATTACCGCACCGGATGGAATAACACTGAAACCGTGCTCACACCTTCCAACGTGAATGCTTCTCAGTTCGGGTTGCTGGCCACGGTGCCTGTCGACGATCAGGTCGACGCACAGCCGCTCCTGGTCCCGAACGTGACCATTACGGCGGGCAATTATCAGGGACTGCACAATGTCGTGTATGTCGTGACCGGTAACGACACGGTTTATGCCATCGATGCTAATGCAGGCACAATCCTGCTGAGCAATCACCTCGGGACGCCAGTGACTTGGCCGCTCGGCTGCAACAACAATGGACCGCACGTCGGCATCACTTCCACGCCGGTCATCGACACAAGCAAGAACAACCTTTACCTGATTGCCTACACCAAGGGCAGCAACGGCAGCGCCCCATCCTATACGCTCCACGCGCTCGATCTGGGAAGCCTCACCGACAAGCTGACGCCCGAAATTGTCAGCGCGTCGCATACGCTCACTAATGGAAGCAGCTTCGTTTTCAATGCGACCTATCAGCGGCAGCGCCCCAGCCTGCTGGAAGCAAACGGCAACATCTACGCCGGATTCGGCAGCTTCTGCGATTTTGATGGCGGCTCCTCGCGCGGCTGGCTGCTGGGATGGAATGCGGCTACGCTCGCGCCCCTCCCGGCTAATCAACTCTTCGATTACCAGGCCACTTCTCCGGATACCTTCTTCCTGTCGTCCATCTGGATGTCGGGATATGGGCTGGCCGCGGACGATTCCGGCAACGTCGTCTTCGTCACCGGGAATTCGGACTACTCGGGAACCACTTACGACGGCGTCACCAACATTCAGGAAAGCACCATCGAAGTGTCGTCGGACCTGACGACTGTCGTGGACCTGTTCACGCCCTCGGATCAAGGTTATCTGGACGAGACGGACGACGACTTCGGATCAGGAGGCGTAATGGTGTTGCCCGATCAGCCAGGCTCAACTCCGCATCTGGCGGTGGCCGCCGGCAAAGATGGCAACATGTACTTCATGAATGAAGACGATCTGGGCGGATACTCGACCTCGAAAAATAACGTCCTCGGTACGTACCAGATCGGCGGTTGCTGGTGTGGAGAGTCGTACTTCGTAGATCCGGGCGATGGTCTGGCGCGCGTCGTGAGCAGCGGAGGCAATGTGGTGGATGTGTGGAAACTGGAAACCTCGCCCACGCCCAGCTTAACCAACGTCACGCACTCGCCAGGACTCAGCACCGGGCAGAACGGTGGCTTCTTCACCAGCGTGTCATCGAATGGCACCGCGAGCCCGATCATCTGGGCGCTGGCGCGGCCAACTACCCAGAAACCACCCAGCATGCTGCTCTATGCCTTCAACCCAGAAACGGGCAAGAAACTCATGGGTGAACTTTTCAGGACCGTCGGCGGAAGCTGGCCCAACCAGGGCGGCGATTCAAACCAGGTTCCCATGATTGCCAACGGCATGGTCTATGTCGCGAGCTTCAAGGAACTAAAGATTTTCGGATTGAAGCCGGCGTCGAAGGAGAAAGCGAAGTAGAGGCCTTCGAACTTGAGTGTGGGCGCAGTAGTTTCCTAATTCAGAGGCGAGGGAGCTACTGAAGCTCGCGAAGTTGCACGCATAATTGCTATGGAATCGCCTGTCTATGTTTACCTCACGGCCGATCGGTTTTGTGCGTAGTCCGTACGAGGATGCGGGCCAGGTTCCTAAGGGACTCGGCGCGAAACATGAAGTCGATGGGGTGCTGGATGTCTTGCCGGAGTTCGAAGCTGGGCTTACTGACATTGAAGGTTTCTCGCATCTTGTCGTGCTCTGGGAGTTTGATCGTTCGACAGGATTCGAGTTGTTGGGGACGCCGCCTTCCGATAATCGAGCGCATGGAGTGTTTGCGACCCGATCACTGCGGCGGCCGAATCCGATTGGGCTGACTATCGTTGAGTTGCTTCGGCGTGAAGGCTGCGCGTTGCATGTACGCGGGATCGATATGCTGGATGGGACTCCTATTCTCGATATCAAGCCTTTGATGTCTGGGATTTCGGTTGAAAAGCTGCGACGGGGGTGGCTGGCGGAGGCTGAGGCGCGGAAGAAGTGAGTTCGGCGGTGCGCCGGAAGCACGGCTCGGCGGCTGAACCCTCGCTTGCGACGAGATTGTTTCGGCACGAGTGAAACTCGTGCCCTTCCCGGACGCTCTAACCAGGAGCACTAGCAGCGCACGCCAAAAGCAGGTTCCTCGACTCCGCCGTCGCTTTCGCTCAGGCTGCGCTCGGAATGACAGGTTGTTGGGACGCCGTCTCGCGCTCGAGTTTGGCTAACCGCCTATTTCTTGGCAATCCCTATTCCCTCCTGTGCGTTGTAAGATGAGCGAATACTTTCCATGAGCCCCAATCCTCCACGCGCGGATATGCCCGAAGTTTCGCCTGCGGTGCAGGAGGATGTCGCGCGGCTGGCGGCAACGCCTGAGGTGCGGTCGGCTTACAACTGGCTGCGGACGAAGGAGCCGCAGTTGGCGCAGTGGCAGATGGAGATGGCGCGGATTCCGGCGCCTCCGTTTGGGGAGTCGGCGCGCGGGGCATGGCTGGCGGAGCGCTTTCGCGAGGTTGGGTTGGACGATGTTCGCATTGACGATGTGGGAAATGTCTTTGGCGTGCATCCTGGCTTCGGACAACGTTACGTTGCTTTGAGCGCGCACATCGATACTGTGTTTCCGGCGAGCACACCGTTGAATATCCGGCAGCAGGGTAGCCGGCTTTATGGGCCGGGGGTTTCTGACAATGGCGCGGGCGTGGCGGCGATGCTGGGGATTGCGGCTTTGCTGCGCGCGGTGCGGCTGCGGCACTCGCTGCCGTTTGTATTTATTGGCAACGTTGGTGAAGAGGGTGAGGGCGATCTGCGCGGGATGCGGCATATTTATTCCACACCCCGGTGGAAGGATTCAATTGCCTACAGCGTGGTGCTCGACGGCGCGGGCGCGGACACGATTGTGGCTGAAGCATTGGGTAGCCGGCGGTTCGAAGTGATCGTGCGCGGTCCGGGCGGGCATTCGTGGAGCGATTTTGGCGCGCCGAATCCGATCGTGATTTTGGCGAGGGCGATCGATACGTTCACTTCAATCCCTGTGCCTGCTTCGCCGAAGACTACTTTCAATATTGGAGTGATTCGCGGCGGTACTTCGGTGAATTCGATTCCGGAGTCGGCGAGCATGAAGGTGGATATCCGGTCGACTTCGATGGCGGAGATGGAGCGGCTGGAGCAGACCCTGCGGCTGGCGCTGAATCGCGCGGTGGAGGATGAGACGTTGGGGGCGGAGATGCGGTCTCACGTGCAGAGGCGGCCTTCCGGAGTGAGTTGCGAGGTTGTCGCGATTGGGAACCGTCCCGCGGGAGAACTGGCGGTGGGAGCCCGGATTCTGCACGTGATTCGCGCCGTGGATGCGCAGTTGAATAATGCGGCGCAGGTGCAGCGAGCGTCGACGGATGCGAATATTCCGCTGTCGCTTGGCCTGGAGGCGATTGCGATTGGCGGCGGCGGGTCGGGCGGCGGTGCTCACACTTTGCAGGAATGGTTCGATTCCAACGGGCGGGAGTTGGGGTTGAAGAGGATTTTGTTGACCATGCTAGCGCTGGCGGGAGCGGGGGAATGATGGGCGGATTCGTGACCTCGGGGGCTAAAGCCCCTTTCAAAAGAAAGTATCTTTTCGCAGCGCTGAAGCGCCGCGCCACCCAAAAGCTTGACGCGGCAGTGGAATCCCACCCTTCGCAAAGGACGCGAAGGATGCGGCACCCGGCGGTCTTTCGCATTCCGTCACTTCGTGACTTGGTCGTCGCAATATCGATCTTTGTCTTTTTCTTCTTTGTCGCAATCTTTTCTAGCGCGCTAGCGTCGGCTCAGGATGTGCCTCCGGCCCCGACAGCGACTTCGGGCGCTAAGGCTGAAATTATCTTCATCCACGCCAATGTTTATACGGGCGTTCCGGCCAACGCGCAGTTCAGTTCGATTCTGCGCGAGGAGGCGATTGCGGTACGCGGAGATCGCATTCAGGCGGTGGGAAAAAATGCCGAGATCGAGAAGCTGAAAGGGCCGTCGACGCAGGTGGTTGATCTGGGCGGGCACTTCGTGATGCCGGGGTTTAACGATGCGCACCTGCACCTGGCCTCCGCGGGGATGCAGAAGTTGAGTGTCGATCTGACCGGAGTGAAGACGCTGGACGAATTCCGAAAGCGTGTTCTGGCCAAGGTGGAGACGGCTCAGCCGGGCGAATGGATTCTGGGTGGAGGATGGGATGAGACCATGTGGCCGGTGAAATCTTTACCCAGCCGCTGGGATCTGGATGAAGTTTCGGGGGGGCATCCGGTGTTCCTGGATCGTGTGGATGGACATCTAGCCGTGGCGAATACGCGGGCGCTGCAGTTGGCCAACGTCACGCTCGCGACCCATGATCCGCAAGGCGGGAAGATCGATCGCGATGAGAATGGGCAGCCTACTGGAATTTTGCGTGAAGGAGCGCAGCAGGCGGTGCGGGCGGTGATTCCGGCACCGACCTACGAAATGCGACGGAAGGGAATTGAAGTGGCGCTGGCGGATCTCGCCGCGCACGGTGTGACCTCGGCTCAGGATTACTCGCCGGGAGGAGAGAGTTTTCAGATTTACGAAGACCTTGAAAAAGAAGGCAGACTGACGGCGCGAATTTCCGAGTGGCTGACCTTTGATGATTCGGTCGAGGAACTGAAGAAGCAGCGCGACGCGCATCCCCTGTCGGATCTGATGCTGCACACCGGGATGCTCAAGGGGTTCATGGATGGATCGCTGGGCGGACACACGGCGGCGCTGGTGCAGCCTTATGCGGATGATCCGAAGAACTCCGGTTTGCCGCAATACGATGCTGCGAAGCTGAACGAGATGGCGAAGGAGCGCGTGTTGGCGGGCTTCCAGCTTGGGTTTCACGCCATAGGGGACAAGGGAGTTCAGATGGCGCTTGATGCATTTGCTGAAGCTGAAAAAGCTGCGAGGGAGCAGAAAGGGAAGGCGCCGAACGGGGGCGATGATTTCCGCCTGCGAGTTGAACATGCGCAGGTGACCACGCCGGCGCAGATTGCGCGCTTCAAAGATTTGAAAGTGATCGCCTCGGTGCAGCCCAGCCATCTATTGACGGATATTCGCTGGGCAAAGGACCGGCTGGGACCGAAGCGGGCCGCGACTTCCTACGCGTGGGCGGGTTTCTTAAATAAGGGTGTAACGCTGGCTTTTGGCACGGATTATCCGGTTGAGCCGGTGTCTCCGGTTCGCGGGTTGTATGCTGCGGTTACGCGCAAGAGCGAAGACGGCAAGCAGGAATTTTTTCCTGAGCAGAAGCTGACTATGGATCAGGCGATCGCGGCTTACACCACGGGCTCGGCGTTTGCCGAATTCGAGGAAAAAGAAAAGGGCAAGCTGGTGCCGGGTATGTTGGCGGATTTTGTGGTGCTCGATCGCGACGTGACGGCAGCTTCTCCAGAAAAACTGTTGGCGACCACGGTGCTGCGGACGGTTGTGGGCGGCAAGACAGTTTACGAGGGGAAGTAGGGCAGAGTAGATTCCGGCGCACCAAGCACGGGTTAGGCGCTACTCCGGTTTGAGCTGTCCGTGCTCTGCTTATCGTTATCCGCCGTTTTCTTGTAAGACGAAGAGCCTCGTTGGGCGTCTAACGCATGGTGATTGCGGCACATGAGTGCATGCCCGGCGGTGGGTCTCGTCGGTTGTCAAACGGGTATAATCAAAGGTTGGTATAGATTTCGGAGGGAAGTAGGCATATGGATTCGCGGGAAGCAGGAGTGCGGTTGAAGACTCGTCGGTGGGTTTATACGTTCAGCATTGTCGCAACGCTGGTTGTCGGCATTTTAATTGGGACGATCGTTTCATACGGTGTGAAGGGCAAGGAAGGGCAGAAGGGTTCTGATGCAACGCCGCTCACCGTGCCTGCGCCGCAGCAGCTTTCGAATGCGTTTTCGCAGATCGCCAAGCAGTTGGGGCCGAGCGTGGTCAACATCAGCACGGAATCGACCGTAAAAAATCCGCACCGGAAGCGTGGCACGCCGGTTCCCGACGATCCGGACGCCGACAGCGGCGGCAATGGCATGGATGACTTTTTCAATCGTTTTTTTGGCGGCCAGGGCGGCGATGGCGCGATTCGCGAGCATTCGCTGGGCTCGGGCGTGATTGTTGATCCGAAGGGATATATCGTAACCAACCGGCACGTGGTCGAGAAGGCGGACCGCATCCGGGTGCGACTGCAGGACGATCCGCCGGGAGTGCAGCATGACGCCAAGGTGGTCGGTGAGGATCAGGAAACGGACCTGGCCGTAATCCAGATCGAAATGAGCCAAGCTTTGCCTGCGGCAAAGATGGGCAACTCCGATGGCATGGAAGTCGGCGATTGGGTGCTGGCTATCGGCAGTCCGTTTGGGCAATTTGGCACGGTGACGGCCGGCATTGTTTCAGCCAAGGGCCGCGACATTGTTCCGGGCAAGCAGTTCCAGACGTTTATTCAGACCGATGCCGCGATTAATCCTGGAAATTCGGGAGGGCCGCTGGTCAACATGAACGGCGAAGTGATTGGCATCAATACCGCGATTTTGAGCGAGACGAATGCTTACGCGGGCGTGGGCTTCTCGCTGCCTTCGAATACGGTGGTGACGGTCTACAACCAGCTGATCGGGCCGGAACATCGCGTGGCGCGCGGCTCGATTGGAATCATGTTTGACTCGGTAGAGAATCCGGCGATTGCGCGCGTGTATGGCGCGGGCAGCGGAGTGACCGTGTCGAGCGTAGTGGCCGGAAGCCCTGCGGACCAGGCGGGCCTGAAGGTTGGCGACACCATCACCACCGTCGATGGCCACAAAGTGACGAAGGGATCGGAGTTGGTGGCGGAGATTGCTGCGCGCAAACCGGGAACCAAGGTAGCAGTGAGCTTCCTGCGCAACGGCAAAGAGCAGCAGACGAGCGTAACTATTGCCGATCGCGCCAAACTCTTCGCCGCGCGCTTGGGCGAGGACAAGGCAACTGAAGAGGAAAGCACGCCCAAGCCAAGCAAGTTGGGAGTCACGGTTCGCAAGCTGACGCCGGAGATGGCCGAGCGGCTCGACTTACCGGCCGGCAAAGGCGTGATCGTGCAGGACGTGAAGCCGGGGTCGTTTGCCGAGGATATCAATTTGGGCCGCGGCGACGTGATCCTGGAAGTCAACAAGCAAGCGGTCAACAATGAAGAGGATTTCGCCAAGGTGGAATCGGGCCTGAAGAGCGGACAGGACGCAGTATTCCTGGTGCGCCCGCGAGGGTCGACCGCGCAGGATGGAACCATCTTCATGGCCGGGACACTTCCGTAACAGGTAGTGGTCAGTGATTAGTGGTCAGTGGTCAGTGAATGCGGCAGAATCATGTGAAGGGTTTTGCTTGCCGCTGATTTCTGGCCACTGATCTTTTGAGGTTGTCTTTTGGAACTTGAGGTGAAATACCGCGCGAAAATAACTAGTTGGCTGGGCGCAGGCTGCGCCGTGGCTGTGATGTGCGCGTGTGTTTCGCCGTTGCGGACACTTGGGCAAGCGTCGGCTGCCAGCTCTAAGACGGGCAACGGTAGTCAGAGTACGACGGCAAAATCCAGAACGGCAGGCTCCCAAACTTCGAAATCACAAACTTCGAATTCTAAAAGGGCGGGCGCACGACCGGCGAGTCCACAGAAACATGCGGCTGCTGCCGCTAAGGGCAGCGGACGTTCCACCTCACAGGCGAGATCTCATTCGACATCGCATGTTGCAGCGAGTACGCACTCTAGATCGAGTACGAGCGCCTCGGGTTACAACAGCAAATCGAAGTATGCTTCCTCGCGCAAAACGGGCAACCGCAAGCCCGGAATTAAGAAGTCAACCGCGCGGGGTCAGCAGAAAATTGATTCCGAGCGTGCGCAGGCTATTCAGGAAGCGTTGATACGCGTCCATTATTTGGACGGCGAACCTGCCGGTATGTGGAATGACGCCAGTGAAGATGCAATGCGGCGCTATCAGGCCGATCATGGCTGGCAATCAAAGGTGGTGCCGGATTCGCGCGCATTGATCAGCCTGGGCCTGGGGCCAAGCCATGACCACCTGCTGAATCCCGAGAGCGCAATGACCACGGAGCCGGCCGCGCCGCACGCCGAGGCTTTGACTCCCACGTCGCACAGCGCGGATCCCGGGAGTAGCGTGAACACGACTCCGGTCGCTCCAGTGGCAACTACGCCTCCTGAAAATTCCTCGAAGCCGCAGTAGGGCAATCCTCCGATTAAGACAAATTGTCATCCCGAGTGAAACCGGATACTGGTTTTTGCCCGCGCCAACCAGTGTCGCCAGTGCCGCCAAACGCCAAGGTGCCTCGTTTCACTCGGGATGACGAACTGGATTTGGAGTGACCATTACCACTGCTGGCCTTGCCAACTACCGGGCGTCTTTGCGATAGCTTCCCAACACGGGGCGTGGAAAGTAGGGAAGGGGCTGAGACTGAATGATGGCTCGGGGGTTTGCGTCGACGAGTGCTTCGGCAACTTCTTCGCCACAGATTTCTGCGGCGGCATCGCGGCCTGCCGATAGAACCGGGATGCGCTTCACGGTATCGTGAGCGTCGGTGGCCAGGACGTGAACGGCGTCGTGCTCGAGCAGCCACTGGGCGGCGCGGCGCACGCGTTCTCCCCAGAATCCAGTAAGACTGGAAGCCGTCACCTGGATCACGCAACCCTGCTCAGCCCACTCCACCACGCGCTGCGGAGTCTCGCGCAGAATGGGATTCCGCTCGGGATGGGTGATGACAGCGGTGATGTCGCGGTCGCCGAGCTGCGTAAAACAATCGGTAGTCTGCTGCGGGACGCTGTAATTGCTCAGTTCAACCAGCATGTAGCGCGAACCTTCGATCGAGTAACGCGCGGGATTGGCCAACACATCCTGCAAATTGTCGTAGGAAAGATGGAAGTCGCAGCCCAGGCTGAGGGTTGGCGCGTTGCCGATTAAGCCCTGCAGATGCGTGACGAGACCCTGGAGATATTCGCGATCATAGTGATAGCGGTCATTGGCGTGAGGCGTGGCGACCTGGTGCGTGATGCCGTCGGCGGCGGCCATGCGGCACATGGCGACGGAGGTTTCCCAGGACTTGGAGCCGTCGTCTACTTCCGGAAGAATGTGGGAATGAATGTCGACCACGATTTGTTTGAACCTGCACAATCTGCTGCAGGTAGCTTCTAATTTGATTTAAGCAGATTCGCGGGGAAAGAGAAAGTCACGGAGACTGCTGAGGGAAGCCCGAGGTTCACCAGATTGTCGGCACCGCCTTCGAGCGCCGGATCGCCTGGTCCGCAGTTACGAGATTCAGATCTTCGATGAGCGCGGTTGCCCCAATCACGCGGTCGACGGGATCTTTGGGATAATTTGCCGGCAGCGCGAATGCCTGCATTGCAATCCTCGAGGTGATAGGCAAGATTACAAAGTGCCGTTCGATTTCGGATAGAACCGTGTCTACATCCGGAATTAAATCGATTCGTCCATGACTCGCGAGCTGGGCGATTTCGACAAGTGTGATGTCGGCAACTGCCAATCCGCGATCTTTGTTGCGTGCATCCTCAATGGCAGCCTGAGCCGCTGTTGATATCCGCTTGTAATCCTGCGCAAGCCAGATCACCACATGCGTGTCGAGCAGGATCAATAGAGATCGCCCCATTCCTCAGGGCTGAATGCCGGGGAGACAATGTCGCCCTTGATTTCGATTTTGCCTTTGCCCTTAAGGAAGCCGAAGATATCGTCCTTTTCTTGTTCGACGGGGACGAGCTTCGCGACCGGCTTGCCACGCTTGGTGATCAGCACAGCCTGGCGTTTTGACTGAACTTCGTCCATGACTTTTAGGCAATGGACTTTGAATTGGCCTGCGGCCATTGTTTTCATTGGAGAATCCTTTCGATCATGGTCATTGTACCATGGTCATCATCAATCTATTGATTTCACGTCAGTCGGGCCCGAGGCAGCAAAGCGGTCGATGAGCGCCCAACTTGCTTCGAAGATTCGATCTCGAAACTGCCGGTTGATTTTCTCGATTTCGATGTCTTTCTGCCGAAGGACGTCGCGATTCCAATACAAACGTTCCGAGCCAACTGGCAAGCTACGTACGCTATCCAAATACTCGTTGAATATCGTCGGTAGGTTCGCCTCGTGGGGTGCAAGCCAGCAAAGGGTGCGGCTCATCCGTCGGCAGCCGGTCGAAAGACCGATCTGATAAGTGACAATTGATCGGGCTACTGCAACCGCCTTGCCCGCGGCGGAGTCTCGTTTCGTTGGGTTCGCCATATGCGTTCAAGCATTTCCATACCGTTCGCGGATAAAATCCGCAATTCCCGCATAGGCCTTCGTCAACGTCCCCTCGTCCGGCAAGAACACGATGCGGAAATGCTGCGTGCCGGGCTTCTGGCCGAAGCCTGAGCCGTGGACGACCATGACGTGCTTCTGGCGGATTAGTTCTTTAACGAAGATCTCATCGCTCTCGGGGATGTCGATGCGCGGGAAGGCGTAGAACGCGCCGCGCGGGGCGACGCAGCTTACACGCGGCGTGGACTCGCACCACTTCTGGGTAAGATCGCGTCGGGAGCGCAATTTGCTTTGCACTTTGCCGAGGTGATCCTGCGGGCCTTCGAGCGCGGGCTTGATGGCGTATTGTTCAGGATGGTTGGCGCATAGGCGCGCGCGGAGAAGGCGGTGAATGCCTTCGGTGTAGGGCTTAATGGCGGCGGCGTCTCCGGAGACGATGCCCCAGCCGATGCGCCATCCGGGGACTAAATAGTTTTTCGACATGCCTCCGAAGGTGATGCAGGGGACGTCGGGCGCTACGGCGGCGAAGGCTATGTGGGGCGTGATATCTCCGTTCGCGTCGGGAAGAATCAGCTTGTCGTAGATTTCGTCGGAGAAGACTACCAGATTGTGACGGCGTGCGATCTCTGCGACCCGCTCCAGCATTTGCCGCGAGCACAGCGACCCTGTGGGATTGTTTGGGTTGATCAGTACAATGCCGCGTGTGTGCGGCGTTAGCTTGCGTTCAATGTCGGCGAGTTCGGGCTGCCAGGCGTCGTCTTCGTTTAAATCGTAAGCGTTTAGTGCTATGCCTAGCTTGCACAGAACTGCAGAGTAGAGCGGGTAATCGGGCTTGGGCGTGAGAATGTCTTCACCGGGATTCACCAGCGCGCTGATGCAGAGGTCTACCGTTTCGCTTACGCCAGAGGTGACGAAAACATCGCGCACGGTGGTGATGCCTTTGCGCGCGGCTTCGCCGCGAATCGCTTCGAGCGCTTCAGGAATTCCAGGAGACGGCGCGTATCCGTTCTTGCCGTCGCGCATGGCTTTGTACGCCGCTTCGATGATGTGCGGCGGAGTCCGGAAATCGAAGTTGAGCGGGTCGCCGACATTGAGCGGCAGAACTTTGTGTCCTTGCTGGATGACTTCGTCGGCGACGCACGCCAGGTCGCGTATTGCGTATCGGACGTTTTCAAGACGCCTGGCTGCGGTAATCTCACGGGTTTGGGTGATGGGCATTCATCAAATTCTAACCGCAGAGCACGCAGAGTACGCAGAGAAATCGTTAAGGGCGGGAAGATCACGCCGGGAAAAGAGCTAGTCCCCGTGCGGGTTGAAATTGAGAGAGATATCGTCGGTGGTTTGCGTTGGGCCGGGGACGAATTTCCATTGCTTCACGGCAGCCACCGCGCTCTCCGCAAGGATTGGATTGCCTCCCAGGACTTCAACGTTGCTTACCGTCCCGTTGGGAAGTATCCAAGCTCTTAGACGAACCAAGCCGCCTATCTTAGCTTCCCTCAGAAGATCGGGATAGTGAGGCTTCACCGTCACGAGCACCTTGCGTTCAAACTTTGAAGCTTTCTGGGCCGGCGAAGTGAGCTCGAACGCTGTACTTAAGCAGAGTGCCAGAAGCAGAAACGTCGCGAGGAAATTCCGGAAAATGCCCCTTGCAGATGGAGGTGACAGACGCGGAAAACGAAAATAATCATGGGGCAAAGTAGGCTCGTGCTAGCTCGAACGTTGCAGCATCAAGCCATGACGATAGGTGACGGATCAGCCGCGCACAAGGGCACCAAGGTATTACCGCAGCGATCTTAGCGAACACTCATTAATAAAATCTTATTCTTTCTTGCCCGCCGCTAGGGCACAAGTGCCTTGATCAGGTTCGGGCCGTCGGGACTGCCCCAGCCCGTGACCAGATCATATCCAACTACTGCTTTGTATCCGCCGTTGCTACCGTTCGTGACGTCGTGGAAGTCGCTGTCGTAGCCGGTTCCCACGCCTATTTCATAAATCGCGGGGTTGAGAAAGCCCAGGGTTGATTTGCCATCGGTGACCGCCTGTTCATTCGCCATCGCGGTGATGCCGGCCCACTGCGGAGCGGCATAGCTGGTGCCACCGTTGCCTTCGAAGCATCCGCCGTCGTAACAACTGTATTGATTGGTGTTGGCTTCGGCGGCGACGTCCGGGTAATTGCGAAGAGTGGTTGAGCCGCCGTTGGATGAGTTGATCACTCCTGCCAATTGCTGATAGCTGGGAATGGGAATGCCGTTTTTCGAGGGTGAGCCGGCGCTACCGTTCCATCCTGTTTCCGATTTCCATGCTCCGCCTGGGCCGGTGGTGGTCAGGTCTGTGCCACCGACCGCGGTCACGTACGGATCGTCCGCTGGCCACACTACATCGCCGGGCGTGCCTGAGCCGTTGTCGCCGGTCGCGACAAATATGCTCTGGCCCTGCGCTCCCATTTCTTCGAAGATGGGGTCGAGGCTACTTTCGTCATCGGACCATCCCCAGGAGCAGCTTACTTGTTTGGATGTGTTGTCGGCCGCCATCTGATTAAAAATAGAGACATCACTGCTGCCCACGTAGACCACGATCTGGGTCAGGTGCGGAGCCATCGAGGCGGCCATCTCAATGTCGAGAACTTGTTCACTGTCATCGCAGTTCGACGGAGGACAGCTCAGGCTGACTCCATTCAGCGATACGCCTTTGACGGGGATGTTGAACGGCTGCTTCACTTCTTTGAAGTAGTTTTTGACGTCGTTGATTTCGTATCCGGCATATTCAAACAGTCCGACGGATTGTCCCTTGCCATTGAGTGGGCCGGAGCCGTAGTAGGCCGCCCGCATGTCGCTGCCGATAAAATCGCCGCCGGGGCCGGAGCCCGTAGTCTTGCTGGCGAAGCTTGATGCGTGGGCCGCTTTGATGTTCTTGGCGTGGGGCAGCGTGAAGTTGTCCAGGCCGGAAATGTGCAGCAGCGGTACATCCAGATCGACCGTGGGTTCGCGGTCGGGCGCGAAGAAAGTGCGGCTCTCGGTGGGATGCTGATAGACGCCTAAGGTTACGTGGAAGGCTTTTTCGATGATTGCTGCCGGGGCTTCGACATCGACCACCATGCGGTTATTAAACATTTCAATTACGGAGAGCCCATAGGTTTGCGCGAAGTGCAGCACCGCTTCGTAGTCAGACTCGGTGGGACCAAATCTGTCGCTGAATTCGTCCGCAGTTAGATATTTGTGGTAGTTGGGACTGTGCGGATCGTAAAGCTGTTGCAGCAGATCGTCGAGTTCAGCCTGATTTCGCGGAGGCAAGGAGATGGCCAGGCTGAAGCGTTGCGTGCCTGGAACGTGAGCGATCAACGGGGCCACTCCGCTGGCAACGGCTTGAGGAACGTGGGTAGTCATGATGGGGCGCTGCTCGGCCTTGGCCGCGGCTGCGGCGAATAATGTTATGGAGGCGCACAAGGCGGCTAATGCTGACATCTTTTTCATTTACTTATCTCCTGGTTCCGCAAATCTCCCAGACAATTCGAACAGAAATTCTAATCGTAGAGAGGCGATGTACCGCATTCGTCGACCAAGCTACTTTTTTGGCGGGGCCAGGGCGTTGATCAGATTCACCCCCTGGGGACTGCCCCAGCCGGTGACGAGGTCATATCCGACTACGGCGGAATACCCGCCATTGCTTCCGCTGGTGATGTCGTGAAAGTCGGTTTTGAAGTCCGATCCTAATCCGATCGAATAGAGCGCCGGGTCGATAAATCCAACGGTTGCTTCGCCGTTGCTTGCCGCCTGCTCATTCGCCATCGCAATCAAGCTGGCCCATAGGGGCGCCGCATAGCTGGTGCCACCGCCGAAGTCCCTGCATACTCCCAGGTAACAGACATATTGGCTGGCATTCGATTCGGAGGCGACATCCGGAATATTGCGCAACGTTGTCGAGCCATGATTGGAAGCCGTGATCACCCCTGGCGTTTGTTGCCAGCTGGGAATCGGAACGCCGTTTGGAGATGGCATTCCCGCACTGTTCTTCCATCCAGTCTCGGACTTCCAAGGCCCGCCCGCACTGCTGGTGACCAGAACCGTTCCGCCGACCGCAATGACATAAGGGTCATCGGCCGGCCACACTACATTGGCGGGAGTGCCGGATCCGTTATCACCGGTGGCGACGAATACGGTCTGACCTTGCGTCGCCATTTCCTCGAAGATCGGGTCGAGGCTCTTTTCGTTGTCCGCCCATCCCCAAGAGCAGCTGATCGACTTCGCCTTATTGTCCGCCGCCATCTGGTTAAACACGGACACGTTGCTCTTTCCAACATAGAACGAAAGCTGACTCAGGCCGGGCGCCATCGAAATGGCTTGCTCAATATCGAGAGACTGTTCGCCGTCGTTACACGTGGATGGAGGACAGGTCAAAGACGCGCCGTTTACCGAGATGCCTACAACCGGGACGTTGAGCTTCTGACCGATGCTGCTGAAGTACAGATCAATGTCGCTGATCTCGAATCCCTTTAGAGAAAAGATGGCGACGGTTTGCCCGGCGCCGTTCAAAGATCCTGAACCGTAATACGCCATGCGCAGGTCGCTGCCCAGGAACGAGCCACCGGGACCGGAGCCCGTCGCGTTGGAATGTACGTTCGATGGTGTGGAGGAAAATGTGTTCTTGGGTTGCGGTGGAGAGAAGTCGTCCAAGCCGTCGATGTGCAACAGCGGTACTTCGAGATCGACCGTCGGCTCGCGGTCCGGCGCATAGAACGTGCGGCTCTCTGTGGGATGTTGATAGACGTTGAGAGTTACGTTGAAAGCTTTCTCGATGGCTGCAGCGGGAGCTTCGACATCCAGAACCATGCGGTTGGCTGGGATGTCGATTATCTCCAAGCCGTGCGCCCTGGAGTATTGCAACACGGTCGCGTAGTCAGATTCCGTAGGGCCAAATCTCTCGGCGAACTCTTGAACGCTAAGATACTTGCGGAAGCTTGGACTGTGAGGATCGTAGATCTGCTGCAACAGATTGTCGAGCTCGGCCTGATTTCGCAGGGGCAGGGAAATCGCGAGGCTCAAGCGCTGCGTGTCGGCAAGGTGGCCAACCAGGGGCGCGACTCCGCTGGAGACTGCCTCGGGAACGTGGATCATCAAGACGGGATGCTGCTCGGCTTGCGCGGCGACTGTGAAGAACAGAATGGAAATGGATAATGTTACAGTGACCCACAACGGAGCAGGCTTTCTATAGACCTCGTTCATCGGACCGACCTCCCACATGGCTTGGAACTTTACAACGCAAGAGGACGGGAAACAAGCGGTCGATAGTCTCCAATGGGAACTGCACGCCAAAAGGAAGCCTAAACGCGAAAAGCACAGAGGATCATAGGGTAATTCCTCGCCCTACCCTGTGTTCCCCTGTGCCCTCTGTGTTTAAGTTTTTTACTCAGCTCTATCGATCTGGGCCTTCTGTAGCTTGTCGGAATAATCTACGTAAACAGACTTCCACTCGGTATAAAAATCAATTGCGCCGATGCCGCCCTCGCGGTGGCCGTTGCCGGTGGCCTTAGTACCTCCGAAGGGCAGGTGCACCTCGGCGCCGATTGTGGGCGCGTTGATATACGTAATGCCTGCGTAGAGGTCGCGAATGGCCGAGAAGGCTTTGTTCACATCTTTGGTATAGAGCGCGGAGGACAAGCCGTACTTGATGCCATTGGCGATCTCAATCGCGTCTTCGAGGGCATCGCAGGGGATGATGGAAACGACGGGGCCGAAAATTTCTTCCTGCGCGATGCGCATCTTGGGGTCAACGTCGGTGAAAACGGTTGGCTCCATGAACCAGCCGTATTGGTAATCGCCATCGATGAGACGATTGCCGCCGCACATCAACTTTGCGCCTTCGTTCTTGCCGATCTCGACGTAGGTCAGGTCGGTCTGAAGCTGCTTCTCGTTGATAGCTGGACCCATCTCGGTGGTCTCATCGAGGCCGTTGCCGACTTTCAGTTTCTTCGCGCGCGCGACATATCTCTCGATGAACTCGCGGTAGACGCCTTTCTGTACGATGATGCGGCTGGTCGCAGTGCAACGCTGGCCGGTGGTGCCAAATCCGCCCCAGAGGCCGCCTTCGATGGCGAGGTCGAGGTTGGCGTCATCGAGCACGATCATGGGATTCTTACCGCCGAGTTCGAGCGAGCAATGTTTGAAACTCTTGGCGGCGATGCCGCCGATGATGCGGCCTACAGCAGATGATCCGGTCAGCGAAATCGCGCGCACATCTGCATGCTCGGCGAGCGGCGTGCCGACTTCGGGCCCGTATCCGGCGACGATGTTGATTACGCCTTTGGGCAGTCCGGCGTCGGTGAGGGCGCGAACAAGATTGAACGTTGAGAGCGGAGTGTCCTGAGCGGGTTTGATGACGCAGGTGTTGCCGCACACGATGGCTGGCAGCAGCTTCCAGGAAGAAATCGCCATGGGGAAATTCCAAGGCGTGATCATGCCGCAAACGCCGATGGGCTGGCGCACGGCCATGGCGAATTTGTTCGGCATCTCCGACGGAACAGTCGGGCCGAAGAGGCGGCGGCCTTCGCCGGCATTGTAGTAGGCGGCGTCAATGGCTTCCTGCACGTCGCCGCGAGTTTCGGCGAGCACCTTGCCCATTTCGCGAGTCATTTCGCGCGCATAGTCTTCTTTTCGCTCGATCAGAATCTCGGCTGCGCGGAAAACCGTTTCAGCTCGTCGCGGCGCTGGAACCAAGCGCCATTTGGCGAAGGCGCGCTTCGCGGCATCTACAGCAGCGTCTACGTCAGCCTTAGCCGATTTCTGGAAGATCCCTACGACGTCACGCGTGTCGGCGGGATTGCGATCTTCGAAGGTTTCTCCGGTCGAGGATTCGACCCACTCTCCGTCGATGAAATTCTTTAAGACTTTAGTTGGACTGTGGCTGAGGGTCGCGGGGGAAGCTAGGGTTTCAGTGGCCATGATTGCTCCTGTTCCTTATGAATGCCTGGATATTGATGCTACAGGGGGCAGGGAAGGTGCGGCAAGGCGGGGGCGTCGGGATGCAGTCAGTCTAGGGAATCGACGAGTCTGGCGCGTCGGCCAGGCGCAGCGCCTCGCTCCATTCTTTCGTCACTCCCAATTCGCGAACCCATTTGTCCACATAGGATCGATCTAGAAAATCTATGCGCATCTTTAAAATTCCCGCTGCGTCCTCAATCTGGCGGTTGGATTTGCCGAGCCTGGCCCATTCGAGCTTGGCGAGGATTATGTCTTCGGCGCTGGCGACATACAAGGACATGCCTTCCAGGTTCGACAATCGGCGCCGCCCGAATTCCTCCTGGCTGAACGCGCGGGACTTGCGAATAATCATGTCGATCTTCCACGAAGTCTTGAGATCGATGATGTTGAACAAAGATTCTCGCTTAAGAGCTTCAAGCGCCGCATCCGCTTCCACGTAGTATTCGCCGCGGGACAGACTCTCGACGAAGGTTTGTAACTGTGCGCGGTTGGCCGCGATGACAAGGTCGATATCCTGCGTTGAGCGCGGAGAGCCGTAAAACACGCTGGCAAACGATCCTGTGAGCATATACGCGATTCCAGCGCGATTGAGCTCCGCTGCAATCCGTTGCAAGGCTTCAGGGACAATCATTTCAGGCCAGGCGTCACGCCAGCCGTCAGGCCATCCGGCAGCGGCTGGGGAAAGAAAGCGAGCCTGAGAAGTTCCCGTGCGATTTGCGCCTCAGCCCACTCCGGATGCTCTTGGCGCAGCCGCGCCCGGTTCAACTCCCGTCCAAACATGCTCATCTCGTAAGCGAGAGCGATCTTTCGCTCGCCCGTCATTGCGCGATGCAGTTCGAGTTGCACGGCTTGCGCTGCGGGTGTTGTGTCGGAAATGGGCACTGGAAAATGGTACCACGCTGCGAAGTATTGGTCCGTTCGCGCTGAAGGCGAGCCGTCCCGGACAAAAATCAAAGATCGAGTCAAAGGCAGCGGACAGCAGTGTCCGTTGCGCGACAACACGAACTCTTCCATTCTATCGTTTCCACCGGCCATTACTGTCCGGCTGGTTTGGTGGTTGGCGCGCCGCCGTCGAATTCCTCCGACATCCAATGTTGCAGCGCCGTCATGTTCTGCGGGCGCCCCAGAAAATTTTTCACCAGGTCGTTCGCCGGCATTGAACCGCCAGGTTCGAGAACGATACGCCGATACTTCATCGGTGCGTCGCCATTCAGCAGGTTTTGATGATCAAACTGCAGGAAGAAATCTTCCGCGATCACTTTGTCCCAAAGGTAGGTGTAATAAACGGAGGAATAACCGCCAAGATGTCCGAAGGATGCCCACATGTGCGTTTCGGGGAGCGGAGTGAAGAGAGTGTACTTGCGGTTGTCTTCGAGGGTGACTTGGTCGAGATCCACATTATCAGGCTTGGTTTTGTAAATGTCGTAAGAGATGGCGGTGAGGGCGTTCTGGCGAGCGGTCCAGAAGCCGCGTCCGAAGGCGGAGGCGCGGTTCATGCGAACTACGAGATCAGCGGGGATGGGTTCGCCGGTTTTATAGTGATGCGCGAATTTAGCGAGGACCTGCGGGCTGCGAATCCATTCCTCGAGCATCTGCGAAGGAGCTTCCACAAAATCGGATTCCATCGCAATGCCGCTGACGCCGGCCCATTGCTGCTGGCCTCCCAAAATGTGATGCATCAAGTGGCCGAATTCATGAAAGAAAGTTTGAACGTCGCCGTAATCCATTAGACCGGAGTCTGTCGCTGTTGGCTCCGGAAAGTTGCAAACCAGAATAGCCTCGGGTAGTTGCTTGCCACGAATTCCATCGAGCACCGCGGACATTTCGGCGTGGCTGAATTTTCCGGGACGCGGGTGCATGTCGAGATAAAAGCGCCCGATAGGTTTGCCGCTATCGACGACGACCCAGGTTTCGACCGAGGGATCCCATGAAGGCACATTCATTTCCTGCTGAAAGCTGACGTGGAATAGATCTGCCGCCGTGTCGAGAATCCCCTGCTTTACCTGCATGAAGGGGAAATAAGGGCGCACAGATTGCGAATCGAAATCGTAGCGCGAGCGGCGCACTGATTCCGAAAGATAGGCCCGTTCATAGTCCCAGATTTCCTTGGCGCCGGGATTGGTCTTCTGTTTCTCGGCGAGCAGCATCTGGAATTCGCGCTCGGCCAGGGGTCGGGAAGCGTCATCGACTTGCTGGATGAAGTCCGCAATGTTGTGGCCCTTGGCGATCATCTTGTCAGCGGCATTGTAGTCGGCCCAGTTGGTATAGCCGAGAAGCGTGGCAATTTCGTAACGCGTCTTCAGCAGGCTGCTGAGCACTTCCTGATTCTTCGGATAGGCGCGCGTGTTGAAGGCCAAAGTAAGCCGGCGGCGCAGATCTTCGCTTTTGGCGAAACTGAACACGGGCAGGGAGTCCGGATAATCGGTGGTGATGCGGACCTTCCCGTCAGCGCCGGGTTTGTGCCGATCGATGTAATCCTGCGGCAGTCCTTCGAGTTCAGAGGGATCGGCGTCAACTACTTTTTGGCCGTCGGCGATGTTGCGATCGAACATCGACTGCTCTTCGGTGGATTGTTCGTTCAACTTTTTCAGGCGGGCGCGGGTCGCGTCATCTTTGTCGACGCCGGCAAGCCGGAATTGCAGAAGCTGGCGCTGAACGTAGTAGCGAGTGGCGGCGTCAGCCTTCGAAAGCTCGAGCGCCGCAAGCGCGTTGTACACCTCGTGATTCAGGGCGATCGCCGTTTGCGCAGCGGTGGCCTTGGTGAGCATGGTCGTGGCGTGATCCCGGAAATTTGCGTCGGGATGTACGTGCGTCGTTGTTGCGGCGAAGTATCCCGCGGAATTGTTTTGGTGCACGGCTTCGTCGAAGGGAGCTAGTGTGTTCTCAATGGTGCGCGGACCCTTTACTGCGAGCAGTGTGTCGATGGCGCGCTGGCCGGCGGCGAGACGGTCGTTCTCGATTTTTTCGAAGGCGGCGACGTCTGGCTTAGAAGCCCAGACTGTCGGCTGCGAGACCTTTGCGTTTTGAGCGGAAAGAACGACAGCGATAAAAATCGGTAGACAAAGAATGATGGCCAACCGTGCGGCAAGCAACATGAAGGAGCCTCGTTGAGAACTTAGGGTGGAACGATTTGGAAACAAATTTGAGGTACCAACAAATTGTTGATGACGGCGTCTTGGGATGTCAAGCCGTGCTACTCCGCGCAAACTTAAAAACTTCTAACACAGGGGGCACTGAGGAACACAGGGTAAAACCGCATCGACTTAGCGCCAGCGTTTTACTTCCGGCCAGAGTTGGTCGAGCGTCCCGAACTTCGGACGCCTGCAGATGTAGACTGCGATCTCTTTTTCCAGCGCGTAGGGATTGTCCGCGGAATCTCCCACGTAGTCGACGTGCTCCCAAAGTTCTTCCAGGCGCTGGCGCCGGTCGCCGAGGACGATCATGCAGTTTCCGGAATAACCCCGCGGCCCCCAGAGGAACCAGGTCTGGTGGCCACTGAGTGCTGGCGGCAATCCGTATTTGCGGCCGAGGAAGTCGATCGCACCGGCCTGGCCGTAGTCCTGCGCAAAGATGCCGCAATTCTTGCCGAGGCGTTCTTCCGGAGTCAGCTTATTCCACGCGACCGCTGTTTCCGCGACAATTTCTTCCCATCCAAATTGATCGGCGTACCACTGCGGCAGCGGGGCGTGGGCGTGATCGTGCTCCGTCACCGGCAGTTTCACCGGCAGAGTTTTCGTGTACGCGAGGAAGCGGTCCGGAGATAGCACCGGAACCGTGATGGGAGCGAGATAAGTGCCGTCCGCGAGCATCGCGATTATGATCACGTACTTGAGCCACGTTCGGCGCGGGTGGGCGTTCTCCTCACCAATTCTGCTGCCTTCGATCCGCGATTCGAATGCGACTGCGCCCGCGGCCATCAGCATGGGATAAACGGGAGCAAGGTAATAAATCTTGCCGTGTAGAACGAAGAAGACGGTGAAGCAGACCAGGTAGCACCAGCCGAGTGCGCGGTAAGGCTTGAAGTGCGCGACGAAGAGAAGTGAGAACAATCCTCTGAGCCAGATAGGCGCAGTGATGACGGAAACCAGAAACATTTGCTGCAGAAAGAATTGAGGCAGCGGCAGGACGACATCGCGACCGTCAGCCTTGATGTTGCGAATCAATTCGATAAACGGGAAATGGTAGTGAATGTTCCAAAGCAGGTTGGGAAGAAATGTCAAGAAGGCAGCGAGGCCGCCGATCCAAATCCAGCGATTGAGAAAGACGCGGCGCTGCGCCGTGAGTAGAAGGCCGATGACGATTCCGAAGCCGAAAAGAGCAATGGAATACTTTTCTTCCATGCCAATTCCGGCGATGACGCCGAACCAAAGCCAGTAGCGTGGATTGTTGCGTTTTATCGCTAGGATGGCGAAGTAGGCGCAGCCCATCCAGAGATTGGGTTCGAGGCAGTTGGTGGTGAGCAGGCTGCCGTTAGAAAGATATTGCGGCGCAATGACAACAGCGATTGCGCTGAGGAGCAGGGCGAAGCGGCGTCCGCCGAACTCGCGCGCAAGTATCGCGGTTTGCACGACCAAGAAAGATGAAGCCAGCGCCGGAATGAAACGAATGCTGCGCAGCGAGTCTCCCAGCACAGCGCGGCTGATGTGAATAAGAAACGGAATGAGCGGCGGTTGATCGACATAGCCCCAGCTGAGGTGATCGCCGCAGGACATGTAATCGAACTCATCGCGAAAATATCCGTAGCGGTTGTTGAAATAGATGTGGAAGAGAAGTTTGGCTAGGGCGACAGCCCAGATGATGGCCATGCCGCCGGCGAGGAAAGATTTGTGACCGCGGCGCGCGGAAATAACCGATGAGGACGTGCTGGCCATGAGGTAAGAAGGATAGCGGAGATTGTGGAGCATGTCATCGGCGGCTTCGAACAAATCTCGAAACTGCCTCCCCGCAAATTTCGCGAAGAAACCGCGCTGAGGACGTAAGGAAGAGCAGATACCTCTTGTGACCAACATGTGGTCAACGCAAACGAAGGTAACGTTCCCTGTTGATTACCTATTCTTGGTGCATATGCGCTTGTGGTAACGTTGGAATTACCGCATATTCAATAGGTTTGAATAAGGTTTTAAGCAAACGTGTCTTCGCCGACTCGCAAACCAGGTATCCACATCGCGTGGACGACGGTCACATACCGCAGTGTGGCCCTGATGATCATTGCGGGCCTCGCAGTGGTACTGACCGGAATACGCCTGACCTTTCCGCAGTTCACGGAGAACACCATCAAAGCGGCCGGAGGCGTAGCGGATAAAGCGTTGCAGCGTGTGGCGGGCATGGCGCCGGCGGCCGGACATGGCACATCCACAGCACAGCAGGCGCACTTTACCGCGCTCGATGGCACAGTGCGCGTGAAGAAAGGCAACGGCAATAGCTGGGTCGGAGCCGATTACAACATTCCACTGGAAAAAGGCGATGTGGTGCAGACCGGTTCCGAAGGCATGGCGAAGGTGGTGTTCAACGACGGCACCAGCTATACCGTGAAGCAGGATTCGCTAATCGTGATCGAAGAGAACTCGGCCAACGATCAGCAGCAGACGAACGTGGCCGTGGCGGTAAGCACTGGAACCGTGGATCTTTCGACGGCGACTTATTCGCAGGGATCGAAATCGCAGGTAATCGTGTCTGGTGCGACAGCATCCCTGGCGCCGGATTCGGCGGCGCAGGTACATAACGATCCCAAGGCCGATCAGCACGAGATCCTGATGAAGAAGGGCGCCGGCGAGGTTACGCGTAACGGAGAAACGGTGCAATTGGCGAACTGGGAAAAGGTGAGCTTCCAGGCGGCTGAGACGCACATGGAAAAGGAAAAAGGGACTGGACCGCCGACGCCGATATCTCCAGCGAACATGGCGCCGATCTTCACTTCCGGGGAGACGACCAAGGATGTGGAATTTTCCTGGACGCCGATGGCGAACGCAACGGGTTACCGCCTGCGAATCTCAAGAAATCCTTATTTTTCCTCCACCTTAGTTGACAGGAAGGTAAATACCGCCGATGTTACGGTTACAAGCCTGGGTGAAGGAGCTTACTACTGGGCCGTACAGTCCTACGATGCGACCGGGAAAGTATCGATGGAGAGCGAGAAGAACCGCTTCACCATCATTCCCAAGGGAAAGCAATCCGAAGCCATTGAATTGGATCTCGATCCCTTCATTCAGCATGGACACATTATTGAAGTGACCGGCAAGACTCAGGTGGGAGCGCGGGTGATGGTGAATGGACGGGAAGTCCCGATGTTTTCGACCGACGGGACGTTCCATTACTTCACTCCGCCGCTCACGCCGGGGGAAGCGGTGATTACAGTGACCGCCCAGACAGCACAGGGCGGAGTGAACACGCAGCAGAAGAAGATCATTATTCAGTAGATCCTTGGGCGGGCAGAAATCGCCCGCCTCAGGATCACAAGCAATGGGGTTCCGGCCAAGTATGGGCCAGGAGTACGAGGAACCTTCGGTTCGGGCGAGGTTGCAGAGGCTCTCATAGACTGAGAGAGGATGCGGCCGCGCACGGGTGGCGCAAATCGGGTTCGCCCGTAACGTGCGATCAATGTGGATCGCGAAAGAGTTCGTTCATGGCAAACAATAACGGATTTCATTCATCCCGCTCTCACAACCTCCGGTCGTTATTCAGCTTGTTCTCAAGCGATCTGGCCATCGATCTGGGCACAGCCAACACTCTGGTCTACGCGCGCGGTAAAGGCATCGTGGTCAACGAACCTTCGATTGTCGCCATCAACAAGAACACGGGTGAAGTGGAAGCCGTGGGCAAAGAAGCGAAAGAGATGCTGGGGCGGACGCCGGGCAACATCGTCGCGATCAAACCGATGAAGGACGGCGTGATTGCCGACTTCAAAGTCACCGAGAAGATGCTGAACTACTTTATTCAGAAGGCGCACAACCGCAAGATGCTGGTGCATCCGCGAATTGTGATCGGGGTGCCCTCGGAAATTACGCAGGTAGAAAAGCGCGCGGTCATGGACTCGGCCTATCGCGCCAAAGCCAGCGAAGTGCATCTCGTAGAACAAGCCATGGTCGCGGCAATTGGTGCGGGACTGCCCATCACCGAACCGAGCGGCAACATGGTGGTCGACATCGGCGGCGGCACGACCGACATCGCAGTGATTTCGTTGAGCGGCATCGTCTACTCGCGGTCGGTGCGGATGGCAGGCAACCAGATGGATGAAGCCATCATGAATTATCTGAAGCGGAAATATAACTTGCTGATCGGCGAGCGCACCGCCGAGCAGATTAAAATGGAGATCGGCTCGGCGCATCAGCTCGACAAGCCGATGACCATGGAGATCAAAGGGCGCAACCTGATCGAAGGTGTGCCCAAGACCATCACGGTCGACGACGGCGAGATTCGCGAGTCACTCAGCGAGTGCGTTTCGACGATCATGAATGCGATTCGAGTAGCCCTCGAGCGCACGCCACCAGAACTTTCCGCCGACATCAGCGACCGAGGCATCGTGCTGACCGGCGGCGGCGCGCTGCTGAAAAATCTGGACAAACGCATCCGCGAAGAAACCGGATTGCCAGTTTCCATCGCCGACGATCCGCTGTGCAGCGTAGTTCTGGGCACCGGCAAAATGCTCAGCGACTTCAAGCTGCTGCGCAAGATTTCTATCGAGTAAGCTCAAGTCCCGAGTTGCGAGTCCCGAGTACTCACTTCCAGGCAGCGACGCGAACTGTTAGTGGTTTTTCTCGGGACTCGGGACTCAGTACTCGCAACTGAAGTTATGGAATCCTTTCTCGGCCGTTACCGCAACCTGACCATTCTCGTGGGAGTGTTGTTTCTGCAGGTGCTGGGACTCGCGGTGCAGGTGAAGCGCAGCGGTGACGCGGAAAACACGCGCCTGATCCGCGTCTGGGCGGTAAGGGCCATCACTCCTTTCGAGCGTGCGCTGGTCTGGGGCCAAAACGGCAGCAGCGACCTCTGGCACAACTATTTTTTCCTGCGCGGAGTGCGCGCCGAGAACCGGCGCCTCAATAAAGAAATCGAGGAAATGCGGCTGCAAGAAGTCCGGATGAAAGAAGACGCCGCCCAAGCCCAGCGGCTGCAATCCCTCCTTGCCTTCAAAGAGCAGTTCATCGTTAAGCCCCTCGCCGCACAGGTCATTGGCTCAAGTGGAAGCGATCTTTCCCGGTCCGTTTATATCGACAAAGGTTCAAATGAGGGCGTTGCGCAGGATATGGCGGTCATCACAGCGGGCGGCATCGTGGGCAAGGTGTTGCACGCGTATCCTTCCACGTCTCTGGTGCTGATGATCAACGATCAGAGCAGCGGTGTGGGAGCGATGCTCGAGAAGTCGCGGTTGCAGGGTGTCGTGCGCGGGACGCCCAACGGCGAGTTGGTGATGGAACGTGTGATGAGTGACGAGCAGGTCTCTCCGGGAGATACCGTGCTGAGCAGTGGAGGCGATCAGATCTTTCCTAAAGGGCTTCCGCTGGGCACGGTGAGCAAAGTAAGTCCGGGAAGAGAAATGTTTCTGAACATTCACGTGAAGCCGGCCGCGGATCTGAGCCGGATAGAAGAAGTGCTGGTGGTAACGGAAAAGCAAGAACGGGCGCCGATAGCGGAGAGCGGCGGGAGGGTGCGCGCGGCGGATATTCTGGCGCAGCGCCTGCCGTCAGTGCCCGAGAAACCTGCCGTGGTTGCCGGACCCTCCGCTCCCGCGGCAAATGTTCCAGGCGGCGCGGCTGAGCCGGGATCGACTGCAGGTGTAAAGCCCCCGCCCAACGCTGCAGTCAAACCTCTAACTGGAACTGGGACGACTGTTGAAGTTCTGAAGAAAGTTGCGCAGATGCCAATTGTCGGGGATTCCGGCGCAAAGAGTTCTTCTAGCAGCGGGGCTGCGTCGAGCGCGGTTCCAAGCTCTACGGCCAACACCGGCTCGAAGCCCGCGACGAAACCCGCGTCGAAGACCGAGACGAAGACCGAGACGAAATCTGCGGCCACCACTGCAAAACCGACTGCAGCTCCCCCTAAACCTTCGAACTCGCCGTCCAATCCTAAACCCGCTGCAACGGAAGACAATCCCCACTAGCGTGCCCATCACTTACACATCGGGCGAGCAGATCGAGGTTTACCGGTTCAGCATTCCGGTGACCGTGGGCGTGCCGCTGCTGGCGCTGCTGCTGCAAGGGTTCTTGCCCATACGGTTTCCCTTGTTTGCCTACCTCGACCTGCCCTTGCTGGTAACAATTTTCTTTGCCATGGCGCGGCGCAATCCCGTCTCCGGACTGTTTACCGGAGCCGCCATCGGGCTGGCGCAGGACATGCTGGGCCACCATCCAATCGGACTCTACGGCATCGCCAAAACCGTGGTTGGCTATGGGGCGTCGTCGCTGGGTGCGAAGCTCGACGTCGAAAATGCCGGAGCTAGATTCCTCGTCACGATGGGTTTTTACCTGATTCACGCTGCTGTCTATTTCACCGTGGCGCGCGGCATGGTCAACCTAACGCTCGACTGGAGCTGGACCCGGGGAATTTTAGCCGGGCTGGCGAACGCGATCCTGGGCGTAGCGATTTACTTCGTGCTCGATAAATTCAAGCAGAGAACTTAGGGGCGGGCTTCGGGCTTCGGCTTTCGGGCTTCAAGCGACCCGCGCCAAGCAAGACGCGTGACCTTCGTGTCGGAGAAGCGGTCCGCGCCTACGACTGCCGGATTACAATGTATCTAACTTCCTAAGGGGATAAAAACGGCTGGGGTCCAACGAGCGAAGGCGCAGCAGCAGCGCCGAAGCCCGGAGCCCGAAGCCCGAAGCTCGATGTTCGGACGCGACGACAAAGTTTCGGCAATCCGCCTGACGGCGGCGCAGTACATGATCCTGGCCATCTTTCTTGTGCTGGCTTATGGACTGTGGCGGCTGCAAGTGATGCAGAGCGGCTATTACGCCTCCGCGGCCCAGAAAAACGAAATTCGCAATGTGCCCATCCTCGCGCCTCGGGGCAAAATTCTCGATCGCGAAGGCCGCATCATCGTCGATAACTACCCATCATTCTCTGCGCTGCTCCTGCGTGATTCTTCCCGTGACCTGAATGCCGATGCGGATTTGATTGCCCAAGGCCTGCACCTCGACGCAACCGAAGTGCGTACGAGAATCCGGCATTTCGCCTCCATGCCGCAATACCAGCCGATCTTTCTGAAAGAAGACATCACTCCGGACGAGCTGGCGTTTATCGACGCGCATCGCAACGAACTGCCGGAGTTGGACACGATCGTCGCCCATCGCAGGTTGTATCCGCGCAACGGATTCATGGCCCACCTGATCGGCTATGTCGGCGAAGTCACGGAAGACATGCTCAACCAGCCGCAGTTCGAACTCTACAACCCCGGCGATGTCGTGGGAGTCTCGGGCGTCGAGCGGCAATACAACAACGCATTGATGGGAAAAAACGGGGCGCGGCGCGCCCTCGTAAACAGCCACGGTCGCGAAATCGGGTTGCTCGGCGAGACCGAGGCAGTCCCCGGAAAACAATTGAAGCTGACCGTGGATATTGATTTGCAAATTGCTGCCGAGGAAGCGCTTGAAGGGAAGAACGGCGCCGTTGTCGCAATGGATCCGCGTACCGGCGAAATCCTCGCTATGGTGAGCCGGCCGACCTTCGATCCCCAAAGTTTTTCGGTGCGGGTGTCACGCGATCAATGGAGCAAGCTGGTCAATGATGAAGACCATCCGCTCATGAACAAGGCGATTCAAGCGCAACTCGCGCCGGGGTCGACGTTCAAAATCATTATGGCGACTGCCGGCCTGCAGGAAGGCATCGCGCAGGACCTGCATGTGAACTGCACCGGCGGGGGAATTTTCTACGGACGTTATTTCAAATGCTGGATCTCAGCGCGGCATCAATCGCACGGCGCCGTCGACATTGTGAAGGGAATTTACCAATCCTGCGATGTGTTCTTTTACACGCTCGGAGAAAAGCTTGGCATTGACCGCATCGCCAGGTACGCAACGGCGCTGGGCATGGGGCAGAAAACGGGAATCGATCTGCCGCAGGAAGTGAGCGGGGTGATGCCGTCCGAACAGTGGAAGATCCGGAACTTCAAGCAGAAATGGTTTGCCGGGGAGACGATCTCGGTGAGCATCGGGCAAGGCGCAGTGGCGGCAACGCCCATCCAGATGGCGCGCGCCTTCGGCGCGATCGCCAGCGGAGGCCGCATGGTTCGGCCGCATGTGACCAATCCCACAGATTTGCCGCCGGGCATAATTCCAGCGCAGAACCTTCAGGATGAAGTGACGATTCCGATCGACCCGAAAAATTGGGAGATCATTACCGACGCTATGGCGCAGGTCGTCAGCCCAGTGGGCACCGCAGGCGCGTCGGCGATCAAAGGCGTAGACATGGCCGGCAAGACCGGCAGCGCCCAGACTGTCAGCAACGCGCTGAAGGCCAAGATGAGCGCCAGCGACAAGGCCAAGCACAAAGACAATGGCTGGTTCGTCGGAGTCGAGCCGCGGCGCAATCCGGAAATTGTCGTGTGCGCCCTGTTCGAAGAAGGCGAGCACGGCTCCTTGGCCGCCCACGTAGTTTCGAAAGTGATCGAAGCCTACGTAGAGAAGCAACGCCGTCAACCGGCGAAGATGGCATCGGCGAAGGCCGCAGCCAACGCGGAAATCGGCGCAGTATGGACCGAGCCGGACGAAGATGGCGGCGAGCAGAAGCTGCAAGGCGGCCACTTTTTTCTGGACACAGCAAAACGCCCGCTAGCGGTCATGACGGCCGCGCCGGGAATGGCGCAGACGCATTGAGCCGAAGGATGCGAGGGCCAGAACCGAAACGAAGTCGACCGAGTTAGCTAGGAGCTAGAAGCTAGAAGCTGCCTTTATGAGCCGTTACGTTTCATTCCGCGATTTCGACTGGCTCCTGCTGATCTTTGTCCTCATGATCTGCGGGCTCGGCGTAACGGAGATCCACAGCGCCACCATGCACACCAAGTTCGCTGGCTCTCACATCAAACAGATTTACTGGATTCTCGGCGGTGTCGGCGCGATGTTTCTGCTCAGCGCCGTGAACTACCAGTTGTTACTGGATAGAATTCACTGGTTTTATATCGCGGGAGTGGCCTCCTTGATGGCGGTGCTCGTCTTCGGCCAAAAATATCTGGGAGCGCGCCGCTGGATCAAGATGCCCGGCGGAAACCACTTCCAACCCTCCGAGTGGGTGAAGCTGATTCTTATTCTGTCGGTGGCAAAGTATTTTGCCGACCTCCGGCATCGAGAACTGTCTTGGCCGGATTTCATCAAGGCCGGGGCCATCGTCGGCATTCCCATGCTGATGGTGTTGGCGCAACCCGATCTTGGCACCGCCCTCACCTACGTTCCCATCGCCATCATGGGTGTATTTCTAGGCGGCATGCAGTGGAAGCAGGGGGTGTTGGTCGCGCTGCTGGCTTTGATTGGCGTAGGAGCAGTCTTCTTCGTCCCCCGAGTGCACGTTCTAAAGTCTTATCAGAAACAGCGCCTCACCAGCTTCATGGACCCCGAGAACGATCCCCAGGGGACGGGGTACCAAGTTGAGCAATCCAAGATTGCCGTAGGTTCTGGGGGCTTGTGGGGCGGTAAAGGCTCGCAAACCCACGGTGCGTTCCTGCCCGTCCCACAAACGGACTTTATTTTCGCGGCTTTCTCAGAGGAGCACGGATTCGTGGGCGCTCTGGGGGTTCTGCTGTTATACTTCATTGTGCTGATGCGTTTGACCCAGAACGCTCAAACCGCGCCCGACCGCGCGGGCACGTTCGTGGTGATGGGTGTGGTGGCTGTGCTTAGCTTCCATATCCTGGTCAATGTCGGCATGGTGGTCGGTTTTATGCCGGTCACCGGAATACCCCTGCCGCTAATGAGTTACGGAGGGTCTTCCGTGTTGTTTATGTTCCTGGCGCTGGGGATGGTGATGAATGTCCGAATGCGCCGCTTTGTGAATTAGCCGGCTGTGGGCTTGCTGATTCAACGGGATTAAGTACCACGTTTCACGATCCTTAAGCTGGATTCCTGAATCCATTCTTGAACTTTGTTCTTGAATACGGGAAGACAGCAGGAAGTAGTTGCTGCGCCAGTAGGCGCAGCCCCAAAAATATCGATCGTCCTCGCGTAAAGGGGGCATTTCACCGGCTGTCGAGCAGTCGAAGGCCGGGCAGGATTGAAGCTATAACGCTGCTGGCAGGGAAACGGCCCCCCGACCTATAAACGGTCTGAGAGTGCGGTCACAAACCCGGCAGACGCAAAGCGAAACAGTGCAAAAGATACCCAAGCTTGAGCAGCGGATTCGGCCAGGGAGAAACCTCCCCAGCCCCACCCGTCCCCCATGCGGGGCCACTATCGCGACGCTCGATCCTCCCGTTTCCTTCCTCGCTTCGCCCCGGTGAAACCCGTCCGGCTTTAAGCCGCGCGGGACCGGAGTGTCCATGAACAAAGAGTTATTTGTCTCTTCCACGCCTCACGAGACCAAGGTCGGGCTGGTGGAAGACGATCTGCTCGCGGAAATCTACCTCGAGCGCGAAAATGAATACACCCTAGCCGGCTCCATCTACAAAGGACGCGTCACCCGCGTGCTGCCTGGCATGCAGTCCGCCTTCGTCGACATCGGCCTTGAGCGCGATGCCTTCCTCTACGTTTCCGACTTTATGGAGTTGGAGGAGCACGACGAGGATCTAACCGACGTCGTCCCCGCGAACCGCGGCGTGCAGGATATGCGGCAGCCTGCCCGGGAAGAATCCACCGAAGTCGAAGCGCACTCGCATGAAGCCGAGGATGCACCACCCGAGACGGAGAGTTTCGGCAACGCTGCCAATCAGGATTTCGTCGAAACTGAAGAGCCGGCAGAGTCTCAGTCTTCGGTCGCTGCTCCGGATGCGTCCGGCAGTGGCGTATCTCAGGACCGTGATCGCGGAGCTTATCGCGGACGCCGTCGTCGTCGTGGCGGCCGTCGCGATGGCCGCAGTGACGGACGCGGTGACAATCGTGATCGCAACTCGGAACCGCGTTTGCCTCGGCCCGTAGTCGAGAGCGCTCCTATCCCACCACCGGCACCTACTTTTACCCCGGCTGCTCCTCGGCATGAATCAAGCCGAAGCCAACAGTTTGGTCCGCCCGCGGGATATCAGCCGATTCTGCTGCCCGGCGAGTCGATTTCCAAGTACCGCGGCCTAGCGCCGACTCCAGTAGTTCCGGAGCGAGCTTCGCAGGAAACTCCTGGCGCGCGGAATTTCGCTCCATCAACCACTCCTGCGAATTTGGCGGAGCCGGTCGCTCCGCTGGCTGCTGCTTTTCCGGAGGACGAACCGGTCTTCGCCAGCGCCGCGGCTGGCGTTGTCGAAGCTCCGCGAGCATACGCACCACCTGCGGTAGAGAACCGCAGCACTCCAGTTCCGGTTTCTGAAACCTCGACCACCGTGGATTGGAACCGCGAATTTCGTCGCCAGGACCTGGCGAACGCGCCTACTTCTGCTGTGGTCACCGAAGTCCCGGAAGCTTCCGCACAGCCCGTTGAACCCGTTGAAGAAGAGGAATTCGTCGAAGAAGCAGACGAGATGGTGGTGGATTCCGAGGAGGCAAATCAGCGGAAGCTTCAGGTTCTCGAAACCCAAGCTCCTGCCTTCGCCGCGCCCGGAACCCTCGAAGAAGAAACCATCGACGAAGAAGAAGCGGACACCGTCCGCTACGAACAATCCTCCGACGAAGGCTACGATGAATTCGAGGAAGAGACGCGCGCCGCCGGTCAGATTGCCGAAGTCCGCGAGACTGTGGATGAAATCCACATGGCCTCCCTAGCCGAGGCAGGAGTCGTGCCGCCTGCGGACGGCAGCGTGGGCGAAGACGACTCCGAAGAATTGGAACTCGAAGAAGCGCAGGCTGAAGCCGAGGCATTGCTCGACGCCGAAGCCCGCGGCAACGGCGAAGTCGATGCCCGCGCGGAAGTTCGCGCCCCTGCAGGAACCGCCGGCTACACGCAGCGTGCGCCGCGTCCGCAGCGCCCCGGTTATGATCGCCAACGTGGAGGCCGCCGCAGTGGTGGTGGCGGGCGCCGCTTCCCGCGCCGCCAGTCAGCGCAGGAAGTCCCAAAGATTTCCGACTTGCTAAAAGAAGGTCAGGAAATCCTGGTGCAGATTGCCAAAGAGCCAATCGGCAAGAAAGGCGCGCGCATCACCAGCCACATCGCGTTGCCCGGACGTTTCTTGGTCTACATGCCGACGGTCAACCATACCGGAGTCTCGCGCAAGATCGCGTCCGACGAAGAGCGCCAGCGCCTCAAGCGCATCGTGATGAGCGAGCGCGATAACGGCCACGGCGGCTTCATCGTTCGCACCGCCGCTCAAAACGCAGGCGAGGACGAACTCCGCGCCGACATCCGCTTTCTCAAAGGCCTCTGGAACGACATCAAGAGCCGCGCCGAAGCCTCCAAGCCGCCCGCGCTGATCTATCACGATCTCAACGTAGTCGAGCGCGTGCTGCGCGACCAGGTCACGTCTGACTTCTCCGTAATCTGGGTCGACACTGAACCGGAGTACGAGCGCATTCTCCGCTTCTTCAATCGTTTTCAGCCGGGACTCGTGAAGCGCGTGAAACTCTTCACCAAAGAGACGCCGCTGTTCGAGCAGTTCGGCCTCAAAGAAGAAATGGATAAGGCGCTCAAGTCGAAAGTCTGGCTCAAGAGCGGCGGCTACATCGTCATCAACCAGACCGAAGCGCTGGTCGCCATCGACATCAACACCGGCAAGTACGTAGGCAAAACCTCGCGCCTCGAAGACACCATCGTCAAAACCAACGTGGACGCGATCAAAGAAATCGTTCGCCAGATTCGCCTGCGAGATCTCGGCGGCATCATCATCATCGACTTCATCGATATGGACGAGCGCCGCAACCGCCAGCGCGTAATGCAAGCGCTAGAAGAAGAACTTCGCCACGACCGCGCGCCGTCGAAGGTTCTCCAGTTCAACGACTTCGGCCTGGTAGCCATCACCCGCAAGCGCGTGAAGCAATCGCTCGAACGCACCATCGGCGCCCCATGTCCCTATTGCCAATCGACAGGCTACGTAAAATCGCTGACCACCGTAGCGAACGAAATCTACGTCGAGATGCGCAAGATGGCAAAACACCTGGTGCAGGAAGACGTAATGCTGCGCGTGCATCCCGATGTAGCCAAAGAATTGAAGGCCAACAACGGCCGCCTCCTGAACGAAATGGAAGAACTGACCAAGCGCACCATCATCGTAAAAAGCGACCCCGCCCTGCATCAGGAGCAGTTCGACATTAACTAGCTGTCAGCCGTCTGCTATCAGCCGTCAGCAAAAGTGCCCATGTGGGGACAGCCGCCCTCGGCTGTCCGCCGGGCAAGGCCTGGCTGCTTGCCATTGCCACTGATTTTCGACCCGGATGGGAACGGTACGTTCGGGAAGGGCACGGCTTCAGCCGTACCACAGAAAGCCAAGAAGGACGCGGGCTTCAGAAGGTGCGTGAGAACTAGATCCGCGCTCTGGTGGTGGAATGAATTTCGATGGTTCAGCCGCGCAGCGGCGAAAGAATGCAGCCACGGCGCAAGCCGTGGGTAGAATGTGCGGGAACTGAGAGCTGAGAACCGGGAACTGAGAGCTGAGAACCGAGAACCGAGAACTGAGAATTGAGAACTGAGAACTGAGAACTGAGAACTGAGAACTGAAAACTAGCTTCCCGGATGAGCCAGAGCCTTTACGGCGAGATCAGATCGAACGCGTAGTTTGTGCACCGTTTCATGAATCGCGACGGCAGATGCATTGCTATCTGCGCCCTTGGCGACGGCGACAGCCTCTTCCGTCGTGGTGCTGGCGATTTCGAGCAGGGCTACGAGCGCGTCGGCATGCAACTTCCACAGCGACGACATGCTATGGCTGCGCTTGAGTTCCTCGAGTTCGGTGTTCACGCGAGCCACGCAGGAAACCATGCGGATTAGCGTGCGCGCAACATCGGCGCGAAGGCTTTTCTCCTCGAGGAAGCTTGCATTGTAGGCTTCGGCTTCGGCCGTAGTTAGTGTCAGATTGAAAAAGCGCATCGGGACAATCTGCCGATACTTGGGATCAGCAACGCGCACAAAGACTCGGATCGATTCTTCAACGCGGCGCAGTTTGCCTTCTTCGGCAGAGATTTGCTGGGCCGTGATTGCCGGCGCCTGAAAGGCCTGCGCTGGAACGGGCTCTTTTGCGGCCGCAACTCGCGCAGCCTTGGCAGCAGCAGCCGCGCCCGAAGATTTCGTTGTGCCTCCGCCCGAAGGCGCAAGCAACGACTTGCGAATCGGTGGACGCCGGTCGAGTTCTTTTTTCAAGCGCGAGACACGGCGAAATTTTTCCAGAGCGCTGCCGTAGTCGGCTTGCAGCATTTCTTTCTGTTCGATCGCGGCTACGTGGTCGACCGTGACTTCTACGCCGTCGACGGTGCTGAGAATGCTGCCTCCCATCTCATCGAGAGCCTGGGCGAATTGCTTGATTTCTCCCAGAGCCTTTTCGAAGAGCTGGTCAAAGCGCGCGCCGAACGCCGCGTTGTGGGCGGCGACCGTCGCCAGCACGCCGGGATGATAAAACGAAGCGTCCAGCCAGCGCTTCAGTTCGCGCACTCGCGAGATGATGCCGGAATCGATAAGCGAATTGAAATCGCGGTAACGGGCGATCTCCTCGCGCAAGGGATCGAAGTTGCGCAACAGTTGCACGTGTTCTTCCGGAAGCGAAGGCACATCGGTGTCGGCAAGAATTTCGATCAGGGCAATTTCAAATGGAGAGAGCGGCAAAGATCCGTCGAGTCCGTAACCGTGCTGCTGCCATTGCCCGTGGACTCGGGGATGACGATAAAGGAAAGTAGAAATCAGATCGGTCTTGTCGCGGTTGACTTCGCTGGGCTCGCGGCGGCGCACGAAGTAACGAAGCAGGGCCTCGGCAACTTCGGAATCTGTTTCGGGAGTCAGCGCGTGGCGCAGCATCGCGGGCGTGATAGCCATATCGAGCAGGTGCAGCCAGCGATACATCCGCGAAAGAGTTTCGGGAAGGTCGGATTCAGAATGGCGAAGCGAGACTTCGTCGAGCCCGCTCGGAATGGGCACATCGCCGCCGAGCGAATCGCGCATCAGCTTCTGATAAAAACCCTGGACAGTCGCCAGGATTGCTAACTCAAATTTAAGATCCTCGGCCAAGAAACGCTCCCGCGAGCGGGAATTTCCCCCTCGGTTAAAGGATTCTTTACTGCTGTTCAAGTAAAGATGAAAGTCACCGAGGCTGCAAGTTACCAGCGGAGCGAGACTTTTACGTCCGCTTCCGATCTCTGGAAGTGCATGGCCTTTCGGGCACTGAGGTGAGGTTAGAAAACCACGGTTTTGTTGCCGTAAAGAAGCACGCGATTTTCAATGTGCCAGCGAACTGCGCGGGATAGTACGACTTTTTCGAGATCGCGGCCTTTGCGGATTAAATCTTCGACCGTATCGCGGTGAGAGACTCGGACGACATCCTGTTCGATGATGGGCCCGTCGTCGAGGACCTCGGTGACATAGTGGCTGGTTGCGCCTATGAGCTTTACGCCGCGCTCGAATGCTTGATGGTATGGTCGAGCGCCGATGAAGGCGGGCAGAAATGAGTGATGGATGTTGATGATGCGCTGCGGATAGCGGTTGACGAAATCGTTGGAGAGAATCTGCATGTAGCGGGCGAGGACCAGGAAGTCGGCTTTGTGGTCTTCGATCAAAGTTTGAATTTGATCCTCGGCTTGTGGCTTGTTGTCTTTGGTGATTGAGATGATCGCGTAAGGAATTTTGTAAAAATCGGCGATGGGTTGGTTGTCGGGATGGTTGGAGACAATCAGCGGGATGTCGCACGCTAGCTCGCCACTCTGGTGACGGTAGAGAAGGTCGACGAGGCAATGATCGTATTTGGAAACCAGGATGATCATGCGTGGGCGATGCGAGGACTGCGCCAGACGCCATTTCATCTGAAACTTTTCGGCGATGGCAGAGAAATGCTTGCTGAAGTCAGCGAGGTCTTTGTCGGCGAGATCTTTTCCAGGTAGATCGATGTCGAAATCTTTGGGATCGAATTCGACGCGCATTAAGAAGAGGCCGGATTCTTCGTCGGCGTGTTCGTCGGCGTGCAGGATGTTGCCGCCGTGGCGATAGACGAAGTCGGCGATAGTGGCGACTTCGCCTTTCGCGTCGGGGCAGGAGATTAGGAGGATGGCGGAATTCTTCATGGCTGGGAAGGCGACGCGGTCAGCGGCCTTTCTTGCGTTCGAGTTCTTTGATCCGAGCCTTGAGCATCTTTTTCAGGAGGGTTGCGGGAAGAGGCTTGTCCGGCGCGAAGCGGATGGTGCCTTTCGCCGTTTTGAGGTTCTTGAGTTCGTCTTTGAACTCTATGATTGGACCCGCTCCCGGGAACAGGCTGCAATGGTCCGAGAATGCAGCGAAGCTCGCGAGCATTCCTTTGTATTCGAATGTCGGGATACCATAGCTGATGCACTCGGTCGCCTCAGGCGGTGCAGCGGAGCGAATGACGGCGCGAACCTTCTTCAAGGTGGTGCGGGCGGGCTCGGGGATTCCTGCAAGATATTCGTCCACGTTATTGACACCAGTTTTGGGCTTTCTGTTCGCAGCTTTTTTGCCTGATTTTGTCTTTTTCATCTGTGGTCATTTCAAGTCTACGCCCGAGGCGTCGTCGGCGTGCTCGTCGGCGTGCAGAATGTTGCCGCCATGGCGGTAGACGAAGTCGGCGATGGTGGCTACTTCGCCTTTCTGGTCAGGGCAGGAGATGAGGAGGATGGCTGAGGGTTTCATGGTCACGATGCGGCGCGAGTTAGCGGTTTATGCAACCTTAGCGCGATGGCCTAATTGAAAGAGTAAGTCACCGAAACCCAAGGCCATCAAGGACAGCGCGATCGACGGATCGTCGGCTTTCGAAGACGTCAATTCCGTGAGACCCCTTGGCGAGTTCTGAGTTGAGCCACTCGCTTTCCGGTTCTTCCATATATTTCGAAAAGGCGGACTTGAAATCCTGCCAAGATGAGTAGGTTTTGTGAAGAACATCCCCAGATGCTGGATAAGCATTTACCTTGTGCTCCCCTGAAGAGAGCCTCTGGACATGCAGCCTGTACGCCATCATAGTGCCTTACTTTCTGAATGCGTCCTAAGTAGAACGGATTCTGGTCAGGTGCCGTGATTATAATCACCATGTAGGTTCTGGAGGGTAATCGCATCGGCTACGACAGTTATGAACAACGTGGTCGGTGTGGTCGCTTGAACCAATTACACTCAAACGCCAAGGAGAAACCATGCAATACCCCAAGATCGTTGTTGCGCTGTGCTTCGCGGCGTGTGTAAGCGGAGCCTTGGCGCAAACCAAAGAGCAAACCGTGCAATACAACGCACTCGGCGCCGCTGCCGTGCGCGTTGTGCGGGATAAAGGATTCGATGACCCAGACAGTTTTCGAGTTACCGCTGCGTGGCTAGTCCGTGCCCATGATCCCGATGATCCGAACCTTTTTTGGGTTTGCTTCGTAGGGCGCGCGAAAAATGAAATGGGTGGATACGTCAAAGTTCTCGCAGAAGCTGAGGTTTCTCTCAGTAAGGGAACTGCCGTCTTCATTATGTCGGGTGCGTCCGACGGCGAAAATGCCAAGTACATCCGTCAGAGTTGCACATCCGATCTTGTCGCCAATGGCAACCGTGTATTTGCTGACATAACAGACGCGGCGAAAGCCGCGCTCAAGGCTGATCTCGATAAACAATAAATGCTGACAAATCGCCATTTCTCATTGCCCGGGTATGCCACCGGAAGCTAGTCTGATCGAGTAGCGGCCTTAGCGCCTCAGTCCTTTAAGTATCTCCCTGGCCGCATTCGCTCCCGAGCCTCCGGTCAATCCCGCGCCGGGATGCGTGCCGCTGCCGCACAGAAAGAAGTTGTCGAGCGGCGTACGATAGGGGGCCCAGTCCAGCAGCGGGCGCATGGTGAAGAATTGGTCGAGGGCCAGGTCGCCGTGGAAGATTTGGCCGCCGGTTAATCCGTAGACGTCTTCGAGATCCTGCGGGGTGATGATCTGATGGGTGAGAATCAGCTCGGGCAGATTGGGCGCGTATTGTGCGAGGGTCTGCACTACGGTTTGGCCTAGCGCCTTACGCTGGTCTTCCCAGTCACCTTTCAGCTTATACGGAGCGTACTGCATGTAGATCGACATCACGTGCTTGCCTTCGGGCGCCAGCGTCGGATCTGTGAGCGATGGAATTACGGCTTCGAGATAGGGATGAGGAGAGAAATTGCCGTACTTGGACGCATCGAAGGCACGCTCGAGGTAGTCAATCTCGTGGCCGATGTGGATGCGCCCCTTGAGCGCGTTTCCGTTTCGGTCCTTCAATGCGGTGAAATTCGGCAGGGCAGAGAGCGCGAGGTTTACTTTGGCGACCGTGCCGTTGCCGCGATAATGCTGCAGCTTTTGTACGAAGTCGGGGGATAGATGCGTAGGATCGGTGAGCTTGAGCAGAGTGCGCTTGGGGTCGGCGTTGGAGATTACAGCCTTGGCGCTGATTTCTTCACCGGTGCCTAGCAGCACACCCGTGGCTGCACCATCTTTCACGCGAATCTCGATGACCTCGGCGGCGGTGCGAATCTCAACTCCGGCGGCTTGGGCGGCAGAGGCCATGGCTTGCGTGAGCGCGCCCATGCCGCCAGCGGCGAAAAAAGCGGAGCCGGCCGGATGACAATCGCCGGCGGCGCGAATCAGCAATTGCAGACTGCTGCCTGCGGACCATGGGCCGAGAAAGGTTCCGAAGATTCCGCGAGCGGCGATTACTGCGCGCAGCAATTCGGTTTCGAAATATTCCGCTACCAGATCGGCGACTGCCATCGGGCCCCAGCGCAACACGCGATACATATCATGCTTGCCTAGATTGCGCAGCGCGCGGCCGGTCTTGAGCATGCTCCAGAGATCGCCGTTGCTGGGGTGATCAATGTCGGGCGGAGTTGTGGCTAGGACTTCGGCAATGACCTTGCTGATTTTTCCTAAAGATTTTTCGAATTCGGGATACTTTGCGGAATCTTTTTGCGAGAAGGCAGCGATGGATTGCGATGATTTGTTTTCGTCCTGATAGAGGGAAAGCGCGCGACCGTCGGGCGAGAGTGCGGTGACGCAGGTCTCTGGCGTAATCCATCGCAGGCCGTGTTTTTCCAGTTGCATGTCGCGAACTATGTCGGGACGAATCGGTCCGGCGGTATGCGCCAGCGTGGAGCAGCGGAAGCCGGGATGAAATTCGTCGGTGATCGCGGCGCCACCGACTTGTGGGCGGCGTTCGAGGATCAGAGGCTTCAATCCGGCTTTCGCGAGGTAGAAAGCGGTGACGAGGCCGTTGTGGCCGCCGCCGATGATTAGGACGTCGCGGGTGTTCATAGGGTGTGTTCCCCGGATGTATGGGCAGAGCGGCCTACACTGGACAAGAGTTGTGCCCGGAGTAGGGATCCTTCGACTGCGGTTGTTCTTCGCGCTTGGGGCGCGAAGAACAATCCTCGCTCAGGATGACAAGCGGGATGGTGCGAGGTGCAAGGCATAGATTACGCAGCGCCTCCCAGGTCTTTCAGCATTTCCAGAGCTGCTAGGCGGCCGGGCGCGCCCATGATGCCGCCGCCGGGGTGCGTGGCGGAGCCGCACATGTAGAGATTTTGAATGGGCGTGCGAAAGCGCGCGTAGCCTGGGGCGGGGCGCAGAAAGAAAAGTTGTTCGAGCGACAGTTCGCCCTGGAAGATGTTGCCTTCGCTTAGTCCCCACTCGCGTTCGAGATCGAGCGGAGTGATGACTTGCCGGTGGAGGATGATGTCTTTTATGTTCGGCGCGTACTCGGCGATGGTGTTGACGACGGTGTCGCCGAAGGCTTCTTTCTGATCGTCCCAGTTCAAGCCGGGACGCAGTTTGTAGGGTGCGTACTGCACGAAGCAGGAGAGCACGTGCTTGCCCGGCGGCGCTACCGAGGGATCGGTGAGGCTTGGGATCACCATGTCGATGTAGGGCTTGCGCGAAAAGTTTCCGTACTTGGCGTCGTCGTAGGCACGCTCCATGTATTCGACTGATGGAGAGATTGAGATGGCACCGCGCAGATGGGCGCCCGGTCCGGGGATGGCTTTGAAGTTGGGCAGGGCATCGAGCGCCATGTTCACTTTGCCAGATGATCCGCGATACTTGAAGCGGTTGATGTCTTCGAGGAAGTCGGCGGGGAGTTGGTCGGCCTCGATGAACTTGTTGAAGGTTAGGCGAGGATCTACGCTCGATGAAATTGTTTCGGCGTAGATTTCGTCGCCGTTGGAGAGGACTACGCCTTTGGCTTTGCCATCTTTGACGATGATCTTCGCGATGGCGGCTTGGGTGCGGATTTCTACTCCAGCTTCGCGAGCGGCGTCACCGATGGCGTTTGAAATTGCTCCGGTGCCGCCGCGCGCGAATCCCCAGGCGCGGAATGCGCCGTCGATCTCTCCCATGTAGTGGTGCAGTAGAACATAAGCAGTTCCGGGAGAGCGCACACCTAAGAATGTGCCGATGATTCCTGAGGCTGACATCGTTGCTTTGAGGACATCGGTCTCGAACCATTGATCGAGAAAATCGATGGCGCTCATGGTCATGAGCTGGACCTGGTTGTATTTGTCGTAACTCGACATGCCCTGAAAACGCTTGCCGATGAAGAGCAGCTTCATCAGTTCGCGCGGGTTCAGTGTGTTCGGGTCGGGCGGGACCATGCTGAGGATCGGCTTGACGAAGCGGCACATGGCTTGCATGGCTTTGCCGAATTCGTCGTAGGCTTCGGCGTCGACGCGAGAGTGGCGGGCGATCTCGCGGTGAGTTTTGCCGTGATCGTTCACGCGCCAAAGATAATCGCTGCTGGGCATGGGGGTGAAGGTGCCATCGAGCGGGAGGATTTCGAGGCCGTGACGTGGGAGGTCGAGGTCGCGGATGATTTCCGGGCGCAGCAGTGAGACCACGTAGGAGCAGACGGAGAATTTGAAGCCGGGGAAAACTTCTTCGGTGCAGGCCGCGCCGCCTAGAATGTGCCGGCGTTCGAGCACGAGAACTTTCTTTCCGGCGCGTGCGAGGTAGGCAGCGTTGACGAGGCCATTGTGGCCTCCGCCGATTACGATTACATCGTATTGATTAGCCATGAGCTTTGAGCCTTGAGCTGCGAGCTTGCTGGGTTGAGATTGGGGACGAGGAATGTTAGCGCAGTTTTGGGGCGCGCCTATTAGAGGCCACTGGGTAGGACGCTCCAGTTGCGGAGGACATTCGATAGGATTGGGACGAGTGGGCGCATGAGCTGAAGGGTGATTCTATCGGGAATGCATGATTTTGTCTGCAAGATTAGCGAGCGTGGATGGCGCCTCCGATGAGGGTTACGGCGTATAATTTCGCTTCGAGTTAAATCACTTCGAGGCCACACCCTTGCCTATTGGAACCGCATTTCACGAGCGCACATTTCCACTTTGCCAGAGCTTGAATTATCGCGAGTGGTCGGGGTATTACACGGTGAGCGTGTATGAGGTGCATCATGAGCACGAGTACAACGCCATCCGCAATGCGGCGGCGCTGATCGATATTTCGCCGCTCTACAAGTATTTGGTCACGGGCAAAGACGCGACGCGGCTGGTGAACCGCGTGATCACGCGCGACATTAATAAAGTGAAAGTGGGGCAGGTGATTTATTGCTGCTGGTGCGATGAAGAGGGCAAAGTCATCGACGACGGCACGATTTCGCGGCTGGAGGAAAATGTTTACCGCTGGACGGCGGCCGATCCGAGCCTGCGCTGGTTCCGGCAGAACGGCCTGAACATGGATGTACATGTCGAGGATATTTCCGAGAAAGTTGCGGCGCTGGCGTTGCAGGGGCCAACTTCAGCGAAACTGCTGAAGGCCGTGGCCGACGCTGACACTTCAAACTTGAAATATTTTCGCGTGACGCACGGAAAGATTGCGGGCGTGCCTGTCGATATTTCGCGGACTGGGTATACAGGTGATTTGGGATATGAGATCTGGGTGCCGTTAAACGAAGCCAATGATGCGGTGAAGGTGTGGGATGCGCTGGCTGAGCAAGGCAAACAGTTTGATCTGCATGCGGCGGGAATGCTGGCGCTGGATGTCGCGCGCGTCGAGGCTGGGCTGCTGTTGATTGAAGTCGACTACTCGAGTTCGAAGAAGGCGTTGATTCCTTCGCAGAAGTATTCGCCTTATGAGCTGGGCTTTGCCAAGATGGTGCATCTGGAGAAGGAAAATTTTATTGGCAAGCGGGCTCTCGAGTTGGACGCGAAAAATGGCGTAGCGCGGCAGTTTGTTGGAGTGGAAGTGGATTGGACCGATGTAGAGGCGCTGTATGAACGGTATGGGCTGACTCCGGCGGCGCCTAGCCAGGCTTCGCGCGTGGCGGTTCCTTTGTATTCGGGAGAGAAACAGGTGGGTAAGGCGACGACCACGAGTTGGTCGCCGATTCTGAAGAAGCTAATTGCGCTGGCTAGTGTGGAGACCGAGCATGCGAAGTTGGGGACGGAGTTGCAGATGGAGATCACGATCGAAGCGATCCGGCTCAAAACGAATGTGAAGGTGACTGCAGTGCCGTTCTTTAATCCAGCGCGGAAGACGGCTGTTCCGGTTTAGATTCGTTACGGGCAGTGTCGGGATCTTCTGCTGCCTGGTATTCTTCTTCGGGGCTTATGTTCGGCACCCACAAATAAATCGTGGATTCGCGCCCGGAATGGGTATATAGTGTGGGGAAATTAGGCTCCAAGAGGAGCCTCCACCGGAAAGACTTCAGCAGATTTTCGGATGGTAGGGAGGGACGATTATGAAGCGAATACTTTTGATGGCAGCATTGGCGTTGGCGCTGCCACTGGCGGCTTTCGCGGGCAATGTGGATTTCACCAATACGGGTGGGACGCTCACTGGAACCTCCGCAGGCTTGACGCTTACCGGGTCTGAGTTGACCGTCGTCGATGGCCTCGGTGGAGGCATTGTCACGGGTGGATTGGGCAGCCTGAGCTTTACCACAGGCGGGCTGACATCTGGAAGTCTCACGACCGGCGGGACATTCGCCGCTGGTGGAACCTTCACGATAACGGGCAATGGCACGGGCGGCATTCCCAACGGCGTGATCTTCAGCGGCACGTTCAGTGGTCCGGTGACCTGGACCGAGATAACGACTTCGGGGCCGAACGGTTCGATCTATTACACGTTGACGGGCGCCATCTCGGGTACCTGGTACAACGGGACGATCGTAAACGGCGCTACAACGCAGATTACGTTTAACGCCGGGAAGAACGGGTTTACCGGATCGGTACCGCTAGGCAGCGGCGATACAATCATTACCACCGTTCCTGAGATGGGTACGCTCGGATTGCTGGGAACCGGGTTGGTTGGTCTGGCCGGAGTGGTTCGCAGGAAGATGAAAGCCTAACCGTCGTTTATTTGCTTCTGAAGCCCCGCTGCGAGCGGGGCTTTTGTTTTTGTGCCTTCTTCTATTGGGTGATGTTCGCTGAATTTTGGTAGTGGCGCGGTTTGGCTTACGCGTTGGGCCGGTTCAGCGGGAGATTCATCGCTCGCTGGAAAAACGGCTTCGCTCTCACTGACGCTGACATAAAAATTACAGCGCGATCGAATTTTTTGGTGGATGCGATCAGCGCGGGATGTAGCTGTCGAGAAGCGGAGCTACGGCGTGTGTGAAGGGAAGTATGCGCTGCTGGGCGGCATCCGGTGTTTCCCCGGGAAGAATCGGGGTCACGAAGCGTATCAGGGAGCCATCGCTGCGATTCAGGCGAATGGCGTCTTTGACGAGATAGAACTTGTTCCAATATTCGCTGGCCACGCCGCGATCATGGGCCCAGAACCAGTACAGCACGAGGCGGCGCTGGTCGGCTTTGGAGATCACATAGCGATTGGCGGGGAAAGGTTCGTGACCGGGCAGGGAAAGCGTGACGCGGACGCTTTCATCGGGGTTCCAGCCCGCGCCGGGCAGGCAGTGCTGTGGAGAATGGATCGTATCGCCAGTGCGCTGGCTGGGAAAATACGCCAGGAAAAGATCGATGTAGGGCAGCTTGGCTTCGGGATCGCGATAAACGCGCTCCATGAAATCGCCCTGCCCGAGCACTTCGAGAGTCTTAGGATCCAAGGTGATCTGGGTGCTGTCCCATTGGTCGAGTTGAGAAGGAAAAGAAGAAAGCGGCAGGCGTGGAGGTGTGATTTCAGTGCGTCCCCGTGCCTGCAGGAGAATGGCGGTGAGTGCAATCAACCCGGCAGCGAGAGCGAAACGTAGCCAGCCGCGCGGCTTCATGAATTCGTGCCTTCCTCGTGCCAGAAAATACGAATGACGCGATGCAGAAGATAGAGCATGGCGAGGGAAACCACAAAAATGAGCCATCCGGAAAACTCATGAAAGAAGCCCTGCGCGCGTTCCGGATCCCAATATTGTACCAGCAGGCCAGTGCCTACGATGCGCAAACTGTTGGCGGCCACGGCGATGGGTATTGACGCTAACGTCAATAAGACTCGAACTGAAACCCTGCGCTCCATCAGATAACCGTAGATGACGGCGAGGGTTGCGAGCGACATGAGGGAGCGGATGCCGCTGCAGGCTTCGGCCACTTCGAGAGCCATCGCCGGAAGGATAATTACATTGCCTTCGCGGAGGACGGGAACGCCCATCCACGGCAAAGTTGTACTGGCTACGACCGACGCCAGATTTTGCAGCGGGAAGGTGAGTTGGTTGAAGAGGATGGCTGGGATCGGAATCATCAGAAGCAGAAATGCCCAGGGAAAAAGGAGGGCGCGAAAGAGATTCCAGCCCAGAAAGAGCACGATCAAGCCGGCGATTGCGATCAATAACGACAGGCGGGACAGGAAGATGTCTGCTCCCATCTGACCGACCATCAGCACGGACAGCCCGAACCCCAGGAAGAACAGTCCCCACCAGGAAGGTTGCGGCCTGAGGAGGCCGAGGCGAGAGCGCTCCTGCCAAACTACGAAAGCGGAAAAAAGAGGCACAAAGAAACCGTGTGAGAAGTTGGGGTCGCTCCACCATTGTGCAACCAAGTGGGACAGGGTTGGAAAGTACAACCAGAGCAAGAGGCCAGTGATCACCGCTGTTTGCCATAGCGGGAGCGGGGGCGAGACCGGGACGCGAGTTGGTGCGGTCGCGGGCTCGGATTGCAGCACTTGGCTCACTGGAACCGACCTTGTTTCTGTCTCTAGGGGGATAAAGTTCAGCATATGCGAAGCGGGGACGCGGCTGCAATGCTAAAGCCAGGAAGCAGGGTAACTGGAGTGTTGCCGGGGTAGGTTCGGGATGGAGAAGAGATTGAGGCGAAACCAGGATCTTCGCACTGAAATTTGCGATCGTGCTTTCGGGCCGCTGGCCGTGTAGCCTCAGGGCTATTCCGTGAGAGTTGGGATTATTTCCTCAAGACGAAGCGTGAGGTGGAACTTCCGGTTACCTTCGTTTGGGCAAATACTTTCCCTTTTTTGCGGAAAGGTGGTAGGTTAGGCCCAGTAAGTTTACTCCTTCCTGAGGCTGGATTCTGGCCCGTATACTTTTGAAAACATGGCGTTAAACTTGGAATTTGAGGATTTTCCGCGAGGCAAAAGGATGGCACTCGCCTTGCAGTTGAGGACGTCCTACCGTTTAGAACTACTTTTTCTTTTCGAGAGAAAAGGCTGATTGAATGAATTCAGACGTCCGCCAAAATCCGGGAAAAATGCCGACTGAAGTGATTCTAGAGCCCTTGAGAATGGACTTCATCGAAGGTGTAAGTGCGAGCACGCGAAGCGTGGAAGCAGTAATGCGGGAGGTCGCGCAGAGCGAAGTTCCGGTGTTGCTGCTGGCTGAGCGTGGAGCGGGCAAGAAGGCAACGGCCCGGCGGATTCATGATCTTTCGCAGCGTGGGGGGCAGTCGTTCCGCGTGATTTCGTGCGCCACCCTGGAGGTCGACAAGCTTGGCGAGACAGATGGCGAGGCTGGCTTGCCAGGGGCAGGCACGGTGTTTTTGGAGGAGGTCGCCGACCTGAAGGCTGCAGGCCAGGCATGGTTGCTGCAAGCACTGACGCATGGCAATGGGAATGGGAAGGGCAGCCAATCCCGGGAGGCGGGGATGATTTCAGGCGTGGCGCGGCTGATTTGTGGAAGCGCCCGCGACTTGGAAGGGGAAGTGAAGGCCGGGAATCTGCGCGAAGATTTGTATTACCGGATCAGCGGAGTGTGCCTGCGGCTTCCGCCGCTGCGCCAGCGCCGGGAGGATATTCCGGTGCTGATGGAACATTTTCTCCGGAAATATGGGCAGGACTTTCAGCGGTCGGTGCCGACGCTCAGCCCAGAGACACAGCGCTTGTTTGAGGAGTATTCGTGGCCAGGAAACGTGCGAGAGCTGGAAAATGCGGCTAAGGCCATTGTGGCCTTGGGAGATGAGACGGTCGCGATGGGCGGGTTACGGGCCATGCTGCTGCGGCCGGACCTGGGAAGCAACGGCAGCCGGGTTTCGTTGAAGCAGGCCTCGCGCGCGGCCTCTCGCGAAGCAGAGAAGGAAATTATTCTGCGTGTGCTGACTCGTACCCGTTGGAACCGACGCCGGGCCGCAGTGGAGTTGCAGATCAGTTACAAGGCTTTGCTCTATAAGCTAAAACAGATGGGATGCTCGGAATACGGAGTGACCTAGTTCCAGAGGAGTGGGTATGGAGAAAGTGATGAAGGTGGCGTGCCTTGCGCTGTTGGGGTTCGCGACGATTGGCGTGTGGGCCCAGGATGATCCAGACAACAGTGCGGCCAAGCCGGAAAAAGCGGCGGCGCCGGAAGCTCACCCACCCTCAGCGACCTCGGCGCCTGCAGATTACGTTATCGGCGCCGACGATACGCTGCGCATCGCGGTATGGAATGAACCGAATTTGAATGCCACGCTGCCGGTGCGCCCTGACGGCAAGATTTCTCTGCCGTTATTGGACGATGTGCAGGCCGCAGGCCTTACGCCGCTGCAACTACGGGATGTGATCAAGGAGAAGCTGAAGAAGTTTGTGACGGACCCGCGGGTGACGGTCGTGGTGACGGCGATGAACAGCCAGCGTATTTTCGTGACCGGAGAAGTGACACACTCGGGCGCGGTGGCACTGCTGCCCAACATGACCATGTTGCAGGCGCTCGCTGGTGCGGGATTTACCCAGTTCGCCAATCTGAAGGCGATTTATCTGCTGCGCATACGAGACGGCCAGCAGACAAAAATACCGTTTAACTATAAGGATGTAGTGAAGGGAAATCATCCCGAGCAAAATATTCTGCTGAAACCGGGCGACACCATAGTGGTGCCCTGAGGAGTCCCCTGAATGAGGTTACGGCATAGCATTTGGAGCATGATGGTGCTGTTGGTCGCGCTGAGCGCGGCCCGGGCACAGGATAGTTCCGCCCAATCGACAGACGTTACTCCCGCTCCCAGTGCGCAGCAGCCGGCGCCGGCCTTTGGCCAGGAGAATGCTCCCGCGCCCGTCAGCGAGAATCCACCGATCTCAGGACTGGATCTGCCGAATCTGGAACCGCACGCCGCGCCTTTGAGCTACCTGCAGGCGGGCGCGCACGTGAGCGAATCGGTGGCTTCGAACATACAAAACGCCCTTGGCGGAGCGGGCGTGCACACCATCTCGCGGGCAATGGGCAGCTTGGAGTTGCAGCGGCTGTGGAGCCACTACGATCTTTCGCTCGACTACCTCGGCGGTATTGGCTACTTCAACGTGGCGGGTATCGGGCTGAAGCAAGTCGAGGAACTGGGCTTAACTCAGAAAATTACCTGGAAGCGGGGAGAACTCTCGGTGCGCGATGCTTTCAGCTATCAGCCTGAAGGCACCTTTGGTAGCGGATACGGCTCAGTTGGCACGACCGGCGCGGGTCTAGCCGGGCAGAGCGCGTTCTTTGGCGGAACGGGCCTCGGAGCGCTCGGCCAGGTTCCGCGCATTATGAACCTGAGTGTGGTGGACGTGGTGGAAAGCCTGACGCCAAAGTCTTCGATCACTGCTGCCGCGGGGTATGGTTTCGTCCATTTCCTGGGCAACGACCCCGGCACGGGGACCGCTTTCATTGGAAGCAACCAGGTTTCGGCGCAGGTGGGATATAACCGTTTGCTCGGTCCTCACGATCAAGGGGCGCTGGTGTACGGCTACCAGGGTTTCGATTTTTCCACGGGACTGAACTTTCACAGCCATGTGATTCAGGTGATGTGGGGACATCGAATTTCGGGGCGCATGGATTTCATGATCGCCGTGGGGCCGCAGTTCACGCAGATTAATAACTTGCTGCTTCCGGCTTCCATCTCAGATCTCGGCAATCCAGGCTGCGTGTTTGGGATTGTGAATGGGCTCCCGGAGGTTGAATGTCCAACGAATGATTTTCGAATCGGAGCCGCTGGACGAGCCTTGCTGCGCTACAGGTTTCCCAAAGTTGTGCTGGACATGACCTATGACCACTACCTCACCAGCGGTTCGGGTTTCTTCGCTGGCGCGGAGAGCGACATCGCGATGCTGCGGGCGAGCCGGCCGATAAACCGGATCTGGTCTGCCAGCACCGACATTGGGTATTCGAGGAACAGCCGGGCGTTGCCGTTGAATTGTCCGGCGACGACGACCAATTGCCCCGGAGTGAGCGCGAATGTTTACCAGTACGGCTTCGCGGGCGCGAGTCTGCACCGCAATTTCGGGCGCACGTTACACGCTTATGCAAGCTATCAGTTCGACTACCTGGTTTTCGACGACTCGTATTGTTTGGCGACGGTTCCCGGCCCTTGCAGCCGGATTTCGCGAGTAAATATTGGAACGATTGGACTGGACTGGATTCCCCGGCCGGTCCGGCTCGACTAATTTGAAGCTGGCCCGCATGGACCAGCGGAACAGGTATTGAGATTATGGAAAACCGCGAACTAACGATGGACGATTATCTGGCGATGTTGCGCCGCCGGGTGAAGGTGATTCTGATTCCGGCGCTGTTGGCGCCGCTGGCCGGATTTGCGGTGTCTTACGTTTTTCCCGCCAAGTACACCTCGCAGTCGCTGGTGCTGGTGGAGGCGCCCAAGATTCCGGATGCGGTAGTGCAGCAGGTCTTTACCGAGGATCTGACGCAGCACATCAATACGATTAGCGCGCACGTAATGAGCCCGGCCCGCCTTAGGCCGATGGTCGACAGGCTGGGTTTAGCCAAAGGCGCACAGAGCGTTGATGATGTGGTGGCGAACATCCAGAGCCAAGGCCCCACGCTGATTCAGCCCGTGGTGACGGACCTGACTCAGATCGGCCCTGGGAGCAAGAAAAGGCCCGGGCAGGGCAGCGCAGCTCCAGCATTCTATGTGAACTACACGGCATCGACCGCGAGCGAGGCCCAGCAAATCTGCACAGATCTGACCTCGATGCTGCTGGAAGAAGATCTCAAGTCGAGGGCGGCCGAAACCCAGGGCACGACGGCTTTCCTGACCCAGCAGGTGGCGGATGCAAAACAGAATCTCGACGATCTGGATAAGAAGCTGGCAGCGTTCAAGAACCAGCACATGGGGCAGCTCCCGGGCGATGAAGATGCCAACATGAAGATCCTGATGGGATATCAAACCCAACTCGATGCCAACACGCAAACCCTGAACCGGGCGACGCAGGATAAAGCCTATACCGAATCGCTTCTGGCGCAGCAGTTGGCGGCATGGAAAGCGGCGCAGTCGACGAACAATCCTCAGACGTTGCAGACGCAGCTCTCGCAACTGCAGACCCAGCTCATCGACTTGCAGGCACGATACACACCAGACCATCCGGACGTGATCAAGACACAGGCCGACATTGCGCAGGTAAAGAAGAGGCTGGCGGAAACCAACGACCCGTCGGCGGCCGCAAATGCGACGGATACAACGCCGGAAAAGGGAACTGGGTCAGAGCCGCCGGAGATTCGCCAACTGCGCCTGCAGATTCATGCCTATGAAGATTTAATCAAGCAGGGCACTGGCGATCAGAAGAAGCTTCAGCAGGCGATTGGGGTTTACCAGAGCCGCGTGGCAGCGAGTCCGGCAGTGGAAGAAGAATACAAAGAGCTGGCGCGTGACTACGACAACGCGCAGAAAGTTTATCAGGACGACCTGGCCAAGCAGAGCACATCGAAGATGGCGACGCAGGCCGAGCAACAGCAGCAAGGGGAACAGATGGCGTTGCTGAATCCAGCCACTTTGCCGGATTCGCCGAGCTTCCCGAACCGGTTATTGTTCGCCGGCGGCGGATTGGGCGCAGGACTGGCGCTGGGACTGGGTCTGGCGGTATGGCTGGAGTTCCGCGACAAATCGATTCGCACCCAGGCCGACGCCGAGGCCGTACTCGAACTTCCCATGCTGGTTTCGGTTCCCTGGGTGGGGGACCAAGTGGCCAAGGGGAACGGGAACGGCCATTTCTGGAATCGAAAAAAACTACCTGGCGAGAGAGACGAACACAAAGAAACGACACGGGTTTAGGCAAGTTTCAGGCAGCAACGTTAGGCGACGATTATGTACAAAGAGTTTTACGGCCTGCGGGCCAATCCGTTCAACGTCAATCCCGACCCGCGTTATCTATTTCTGACGCGGCACACGGAGGAGGCTTTGGCCTGTCTCACTTACGGCATTCAGAGCCGTAAGGGGTTTGTGTTGCTGACCGGGGAAGTGGGAACGGGCAAGACCACGCTGATCAACAAACTGCTCGAGTGGTTGCGCCTGCAGCAGGTTGCGACCGCTTTCATTTTCAACTCGCGCCTGAACACGACGCAGTTTCTGGATTACATGATGGCGGACTTCGGCATCCCGTGTGATTCGAAGGCCAAGAGCCAAATCCTGCTGCGGCTATACAACTGGTTGCTGGATCGCTACCGGGCGGGCGAAACCGCGGTACTCATCGTCGATGAAGCGCAGAACCTGAGCGAAGAAGTGCTGGAAGAAATCCGCATGCTGACCAACCTGGAGACGTTTACCGAGAAACTTCTGCAGATTGTGCTGGTGGGCCAGCCCGAGTTGGAGCAGAAGCTAAAACAGCCGCAACTCCGGCAGCTACGGCAACGGCTGACGCTGCGCGCCAAGACGCACGCGCTGACGCTTGAGGAAACGAAAGCCTACATCCAGCAGCGGTTGCGCATCGCTGGTTCGAACGGCCAGCAGATTTTTGAGCCGGAGGCGGTGACGGCGATTCACCGCTATGCCAACGGCATACCGCGGGTCATTAACTTGTTGTGCGAGCACTGTCTAGTGAGCGCATTTGTGGACCAGCAGAAAATGATCGCTTCCACGGTAGTCGATGGCGTGGCGCGGGACTTTGATCTAGGCGATAGCACGGCGGCAGGGGCGATGACACCGCCGCAGCCGGAGGCAGGGCAGGAGAAATTTGATTTGGTGGATGCTTTGCGGTCGCTGGCCAGTCTGGCGGACCGGTTGCGGGAAAAAGACGACGATAAAGGCCTCCCACAGGAGAGGAAACTATGAGCAGAATTCACGAAGCGTTGAAAAAGGCCGAACAAGAGCGAGCGGCAACCCAGGGAAGTGCGGCGCCGGGACAGCCCGTTTACGCGCAGCCGGCTGATCTAGGCATGACGGCGATGGAAGAGTCGCCGATTGCGGTAGCGGCGGGAGTGCCGTCTGGTGGCGTTCCCCTGACCTCGGCGATGCCGTCATTTGCCAGCCCCTTCAGCCTTGACGCATTGCTGGCGCGCTGCCCGCAATTGCAGTGGAAGCCCGATGAGAAGACGATGCTGTTTTTCAACGGCGACGACACGGCGCGCGGCACCGAAGAATTCCGCACGCTGCGCTCGCGGCTGTATCACGCGCGCGAGAAGGCGCCTCTCAAGAAGATATTAGTGACCAGCGCGTTGCCTAAAGAAGGCAAGTCTTTCACCGCGTCAAACCTGGCGCAGGTCATCGTGAAGCAGCATGGACGCCGCGTGCTGCTGATCGATGCCGACCTGCGCGGTCCGCGACTGCACATCATGCTGGGCACGACTTCGTCTCCGGGGCTCTCCGACTATCTGCAGGGGTCGAGCGACGAATTGTCGATTATGCAGCGTGGGCCGATGGAAAACCTGTTTCTTATTCCCAGTGGCCAGCAGATATCAGATCCCTCGGAACTGGTGGCGAATGGGCGCCTCAAACTGCTTATGCAGCGGGTGGAGTCGCTGTTTGATTGGATCATCGTCGATTCACCGCCCGCCGTGCCGGTCTCCGACGCCAGCGTGCTGGCGAAGGCCTGCGATGGGGTGCTGATGGTGGTGCGCTCCAATTCGACTCCAGTCGATATGGCGCGCCGGGCGCGCGAGGAATTTTCCGAACAGATGCTGGTGGGGTTCGTCCTGAACGGAACGGATTTCGAATCCTCCACTTATTCGCGGTATTACTACGATGCATATGTAAAGAATGCGACCGAGTCGAAGTCCTAGGGAAATCGGGAAAACGTGATCCGGCTGTTCAAAATCATTTCGCTCCGCACCCTGGTGCTGCTGGGGGGCGAGGTCTTCATCGTTTGGACTTCGTTTGTGCTGGCAACGATATGGCGGAACCCCGACAGCTTACTGCTGCTCAACGTCGACGGCGGATACTTTCAAGTGCTGGCGGCGCTGGCACCGAAGATTCTGGTGGTCACTGGGGTGGTGCTGCTGCTTTCGCACTTTGCCGATCTATATGATTCTTCCAGGCTGCGCTCGACGGGGGAACACGCCGTTCGCCTGTTTTTGGTAGTCGGTTCGGTGGCGCTTGGGCTTTACGTACTGACGTTTCGCTATCCCAGCTTACTGCCGGGCAACTATTCTGCCGTTTGGGGACTGATCATCCTCACCTTCACTTTGTTTGGCTGGCGCGCGGCCTATTCCTGGATGGTGAGACAGCCCTTTTTGCGCGAACGGGTTTATGTTCTGGGCACGGGAGAGCGCGCGGAGCGGCTGTTGAGAGGGTTGCGCAAGCGCTCCGCCATGGGAATTGAAGTGGTGGGATGGACCGGCGATGTGCAAGGCGAATTGACGCGCGACAACGTGGCCTCGCACCTGCGGGGCTTGGCGCGGGGCGCGGGCGTGCATCGCGTGATTGTTGCCATGCCCGATCGGCGCGGCACGTTGCCGGTCGAGGAATTGCTGGACCTGCGCATGGAAGGGGTGAAGGTGGAAGAGGCCACATCGTGGCTGGAAAGAATTTCGGGCAGAATCGAAGTTGAGCAACTCTACCCCAGTTGGCTGATTTTTGCGGAGGGTTTCCGCTTCAGCAGTTTCTTCCGGCTGGTACGCCGGACGCTGAATTTTTCGTTCGCGTTTGCCGGAACCGTGATTTCGCTGCCTCTTCTTCCCTTCATTGTGCTGGCCGTCAAACTGGATTCCTCAGGCCCAGTGCTGTACCGGCAACAACGGGTAGGACGCCGCGGTCGAATTTTTTACTGCTACAAGTTCCGCACTATGCGCCAGGATGCGGAAGCCGACACCGGAGCTACCTGGGCGCTGGATGACGACCCGCGCATTACCCGGGTGGGCAAATTTCTGCGGGCGTCGCGGCTGGACGAAATTCCGCAATTGTGGTGTGTGCTGAAAGGCGATATGCATTTCGTAGGACCGCGCCCGGAGCGGCCGGAATTTGTCGAATGGCTGAGCAAGGAAATTCCCTACTATGGCGTTCGCCACATGGTGCGGCCGGGAATCACAGGCTGGGCGCAGGTGCAATACAAGTACGGTAATACGCTCGAGGATGCGCGGGAAAAACTGCAATACGATCTTTTCTATATCAAGAACGCTTCTCTCGCTCTGGACCTGCTCATCATGTTCCAGACCATCAAGATTGTGCTGTTGGGACGAGGCGCGCAATGAAGGCAGTATTCTGGATTGCCGGCGCAGTTGTTTTCTATGCCTACCTCGGGTATGCGGTGTGGCTGTGGATCTGGAGCCTGCTGAGTCCGAGGCCGGTGCTGCGCGGATGGAACGAACCCCTGGTCTCGATTTTGATGGTAGTGCGCAACGAAGAGCAAACGCTGAACAGCAAATTGAGCAACCTGGCGGCGCTTGATTATCCACCGGACCGATTGGAATTCATCATCGCCTCGGACGGATCGAGTGACCGGACGGCGCAAATTTTGTCGGACGCCGCGAAGGACAACCGTTTTCATATTCTCGTTTCTTCCGAGTCCAAGGGCAAAGCGTGCCGTCTGAATGAAGCGCTGGCAGTAGCCCAGGGGGAGATTGCTGTCTTCGTGGATGCGCGCCAGTGGATCGAACGTGACGCCCTTCGGCTGCTCCTCGAGAATTTTGTGGATCCCACGGTGGGATGTGTGAGCGGCGAACTGATGCTGGGCGATGCAGCATTGGGTGAAGCGGAAAAGCGTATGGGCATTTACTGGCGCATCGAAAAAAAAGTCCGGGTTCTGGAGAGTGCGTCAGGCTCGGTGGTAGGCGCGACTGGCGCGTTGTACGCGGCCCGGCGTTCGCTATTGCAGCCCATTCCGCCGGAGACAATTCTGGATGATGTGCTTTTGCCTCTGCAAATTTCGCGGCAGGGCGCGCGCGTTATTTTCGATGGCCGGGCGCGGGCGTGGGATGATCCGGATTTGGGCGCGGAGAAGGAGTTCAAGCGGAAGGTCCGGACGCTGACGGGAAATTACCAGTTGCTGCAGATTGCGCCGTGGGTGCTGAGTGGCGCGAACCCACTGCTCTTCCGCTTCATCAGCCACAAGCTTCTCCGGCTGGCGGTGCCGTTTGCTCTGGCCGCGCTGCTAGTGGCGTCCGCCTTCGTGCCCGGGGCTTTGTACCGCGCCGCTTTGATTTTGCAATTGGCCTTTTACGCGCTGAGTTTGTTTGCGTTGTGGAACCAGGCGTTGTCGAATCGGCTTGGGCCTCTGATGCGCGTTGCCAATGCAGCTCTTGCACTTATCGTCCTGAACACCGCGGCCGTGGTCGCTTTCGGCAACTTTGTCACCGGCCGGAAAGAGGTGTGGGCCCGGTGAAAGTTCTTTGGGTCAAGGCGAATAAGCTGTTGCCGCTGCATAGTGGCGGCGATATCCGTTCGTATCACATTGCGCGCTACCTCGCGTCGCGCCATGACCTACGTTTCTTCTCTTATTACGACGGGAGTTCCGACCCGAACTACGAGCGGCGGCTGGCTGAAGACTTCCCGGGTGCATGCTGCGTCTGCACCGGCAGGCCAGAATCCGGTCCAGCGCGAGTTTTGGACTATATTTCCCGGCTGGGAGATCGGGCTCCGTACGCCGTGAGCCGGTTCAAGTCCGCACCGGTGCAAAAGAGGTTGAAGGAGTGGCTCGCGCCATCCGGATTTGATGTAGCTATCTGCGACTTTCTCGATGCCGCGGTAAATTTTCCTGTGTCTCATGAAGTGCCCGTTGTGCTGTTTCAGCACAATGTGGAAAGCGAGATCTGGCGGCGTCATGCGGAGACAGAAAAAAATTCCGCCAAGCGACAAATCTACGCGATGGAATGCCGGAAGATGCTGGCCTACGAAAAGGCAGCGGTACAAAGGTCCCCACAGGTGATCTCGGTATCGGAGCATGACCGAAAATTGATGAGCGCGTGGGTTGACCCTTTGCGGATAACCGTCGTCCCAACGGGAGTGGATTTACGCCAGTATCAACCCGATTTTTCAGAGCGAGATTTGCAGCCGCTCGTCGTGTTCGTTGGCGCGATGGATTGGGAACCAAACATTGATGCGGTGGAATTTTTCTGCAGGGAAGTTTGGCCGGCTGTGCTGGCCCGAATTCCGCAGGCAAAATTCCGCATCGTAGGCCGGAATCCGGACCGTCGAGTGCAGCGTTTCGCCGGCGATTCGATTGAAGTGACTGGGCGCGTGCCGGAGGTTATTGATCAATTGCACGAGGCTGCCGTGGTCATTGTTCCGCTGCGCATTGGAGGCGGGACGCGGCTGAAGATTTATGAGGCGATGGCCGCAGGGAAAGCCATTGTTTCGACTTCGGTCGGAGCCGAGGGATTGGACGTTCATCACGGCCGCGACATCACGCTGGCAGACGACCCGCGGGCATTCGGCGAAGCGATCCTGATGCTGCTGGAAAATGCTGACGTCCGAAAACGCTATGAGCACGCGGCCGCGGAACTGGCGGCGCGCTACGATTGGCCGGCGGTTGCCGCAAGGTTCGAGGAAGTGCTGGAGAAAGTTGCAGGGCATGCGGCAATGCGGCCGGCGGATTATGTTCCCGCTCGAGGCATAGACAGCGCACCCACAGAACGGCCCGCACTCTGAGCGAGTCTGCGTTGGTTCGTGATTTTACTGGGCAATAGCCGGGCGAAATTCTGAGGATCGACTGAGGCATCTTTGATAGAAGCAGATGAAAAGACGGGAGCCCGCGAAGCTAAGTTTCGGAAGCCCGCCAACCTGAATGGCGCTTTCTTCTGGCTCAGCGCATTCTACGTCGTATATTGCGCCCGGCCCGAGGATTGGATTCCTGGGTTGAAGTACATTCCTCTCGCCAAAATCACCGGCTTCCTGGCGTTGCTGGGATTGCTTAACAGCCTGGGAAGGACTCAGCGCAAGCTCAAAGATCTGCCTCGAGAGTCGAAGTATCTGCTGGCCATGATCGGTGTTTTATTTGCGTCCGCCTTTTTATCTCCCATTTGGAAGGGCGGCGCGGTGAACCACACCATTGATTTCGCCAAAGTTTACATCGTCTGGGTGCTCACCTTCCTGCTGGTTACGGACTTTAAAAGACTGCGGCGCATCATTTACATTCAGGCGGTTTCGGTCGCTGTCATCAGTGCGGTCTCAATCATCATGGGGCACTCCAGGCTCAGGCTTGAGGGAGTGATCGGCGGCATTTACTCGAACCCAAATGACCTGGCGTTCGCGATTGTGCTCACGCTGCCATTCTGTCTGGCTTTTCTTTTAACCGCCAAGGGAGCGGTCATCAAGCTGTGCTGGACCGGAACAATCCTGATCATGGGACTCACGCTCGTGATGACGGCGTCCCGAGCCGGATTCGTCAGCCTGGTGATTTCTGGGACGGTGTGCCTGTGGCACTTCGGAGTGAAGGGCCGCCGGTTCTACCTGATTGGGGCCACGGGATTGGCGACCGTGCTGTTGCTGGCGGTGGCCGGCGGTCCTCTGATGACGCGCTTGACGGCGATCACTGGAAGTGCCGATACCCAAATGGGTGCGATTGCCTACGAGTCCTATGAGGCCCGCAAGTTCCTGATGAGGAGGGCGCTCGAAGGGATTGAACATTACCCGATCCTGGGTTTGGGGGCGCAAAACTTTCAGGTCTACTCCGGCATCTGGCACGACGTGCACATGACCTATCTGCAAATTGCCGTCGAGGGCGGCATTCCCTCGCTGATTCTTTATCTGTTGTTCTTCGGTTGCGCTTTCAGCAACCTGCGGAAATTGCTCCGCCGAAAAGATCTGGATATGCATACCACGTTATTCGTCGGCGGCCTGCACAGTTCGATGATTGGATTTGTGATCGGCGCGTTATTTGCCCCTGAGGCTTATCAGTTCTTCCCATATTTTTCCGTGGCATACACTTCCGCTCTGGTAGCGACCATTGCGGAACGGGAAAAAGCGCCCAAGGCTCCCGTGACGCCCGGCTCAAGCGGGCGCCGGTATGGGGACGGTTGGGGCAGCAAAAAGAAATCGGATGACTTCACCCTTGTCCATTGATGTCCTGAGCTTGTTGCGTTGCCCCAGTTGCCGCTCATCGCTCGAACCGCAGGGCGACGGCTACGTGTGTCCCGGCTGCCAACGCGCCTTTCCGCACGAGCGCGGCGTCACGCGCTTCGTGCCGGTGGAAAACTATGCCGACAGCTTTGGCTTTCAGTGGCAGCGCTATGCCCGCACCCAGCTGGACGATCCGGCCAGCGATCAATCCGAAAAAGATTTCCGCCGCAAGACTGGTTTGACTCCCGAAGATCTCAAGGGAAAGCTCGTGCTCGATGTGGGTTGCGGCATGGGTAGATTTGCCGATGTGGCAACCCGCTGGGGAGCGAACGTGGTTGGCATCGACCTGAGTGCCGCCGCAGAAGTGGCGGCGCGAAACCTGGCCGACCGCGAGTTCGTTGCATTTCAAGCCGACGTGTTTGCGCTTCCGTTTGCGCCGGAGAGTTTTGATTTCATCTACAGCATAGGGGTTCTGCACCATACGCCAAACTGTGAGCAGGCGGTGAAGGCGCTTCCGCAGTACCTGAAACCCGGCGGAACGCTGGCCGTCTGGCTCTACAGCTCTTACAACAAGTGGTACAAGTTCAGCGACATCTATCGGAAGGTCACGCATCGCATGCCGGCCAAGACGCTGCACGGGATTCTTAGCGTCGTGGTGCCTACGGTGAACGCGGTGGATGGCACTCTGCGAGTTGTGCCGGGGATCGGGCCGCCGCTCTCAGGCTTGGTGCGTTACTTGTTTCCGGTCAATCGCGATCCTATCCGCCAATGGAGAGTGCTCGATACGTTTGACTGGTACTCTCCGCAGTATCAATCGAAACATACCTACGAAGAAGTGTTTCGCTGGTTTGAGAGTTGCGGAATGGAGGACTTGCACGTGGTCGAGGTCCCCATCTCTGTGAGCGGACGCAAGCCCCTCGCTGAGGCCAAAGGATAAGGCATGTGTGGAATCGCTGGTATCGTGAGCGCGGCGGCGGGCGACCGGATTGAAGCCAGTACAATCCACCGCATGTGCGAGTCCATCGTGCACCGTGGACCGGACGACGAAGGAATTTTCGTCAAAGACGGCACTGGGCTGGGAATGCGCCGCCTCAGCATCATCGATTTGGCGGGAGGCCACCAGCCCGTTTTCAACGAGGATCGATCCGTCTGGGTAGTCTTCAACGGCGAGATTTACAACTTTCCCGAACTGCGCGCAGATCTCGAAAAACGCGGCCACCGCTTCTACACCCACACCGATACAGAAGTCATTGTCCATCTATACGAAGATCTTGGCGCTGACTGTGTAAAAAAACTTCGCGGCATGTTTGCCTTTGCGTTGTACGACGAACGCCGGGGCAAACTCTTGATAGCGCGTGATCGCCTGGGCATCAAGCCGTTGCACTATGCGTTCTCGAACGGCCGGTTGTTATTCGGTTCCGAGATTAAGGCCATTCTTGCGGTCGCGCCGGAACTGGCTAGCCTCAATCATCGGGCGCTTCTGCAATACATGTATTTCGGCTATGTTCCCGATCCCATCACATCCTTTTTGCCGATTCAGAAACTGCCGCCCGGACACTTGCTCGAGTTCTCTGTCGGCGAGGTTCAGGTTCGGCAGTATTGGGATTTGCCGGAGTACAGCACACACCAGCCCCGCAGCGAAGAAGAATGCCTGGAGGAATTAGAGTGGCGCTTGGCTGAAGCCGTTCGCATCCGGTTAATAGCGGATGTCCCCTTAGGCGCTTTGCTGAGCGGCGGAACTGATTCCTCGACTGTAGTCGCGTTGATGGCGCGGGCAAGTTCGAAGCCGGTGAAGACTTTCTCGATTGGCTTCAGTCACGACGATTTCAACGAAGCTCAATATGCTCGCATGGTGGCCAAGCGCTTTGGCACCGACCATCACGAACTGGTGCTGGAACCGAACGTTGTGGAAACGGTGGAGACGCTGACCAGTTCACTCGAGGAACCGTTTGGCGATTCGTCGATGCTGCCGACTTATTATGTTTCCTGCATGGCTCGCAAGCACGTGACAGTGGCGCTTTCGGGCGATGGCGGAGACGAAATATTTGCGGGTTATGACCGCTATGGAATTCACATGCGGCGGCAAATCTTTGAGCGAATTCCGCAGTGGGCGTGGCGCATGTACCGCGAACAGATTTATCCCGTTCTACCGAAGAACATGCGCGGAAGAAAATTTTCCTACAATGTTTCCTTGCCCTGGCGGGAGCGCTATGTCGATGGTATTTCGTTTATCCCTGCATTCGAGCGGGACTTGCCAATTCTGTCTGACGAGTTTCGAGAATCTGTGCGGACGGGTGGTAATCCGGAAGATGTGATGTACCGCTATTTTGAGCAGGCACCGGCGAAAGATCCCGTCAGCCAGATGTTGTATGTGGATACGAAGACCTACATGGTGGCCGATATTCTGACAAAAGTGGACCGCATGAGTATGGCCACTTCGCTGGAGGTCCGGGTTCCAATTCTTGATCACCTGTTTTTGGAATGGGTGACTGGATTGCCGGCGGAGTGGAAGCTCCACGGCAAAGATCAGAAATACATTCTCCGTAAACTCGCAGAACGGGTGGGTGTGCCGCGCGAGGCGCTCTACCGGCCGAAACGAGGTTTTGCGTTGCCGCTGGTTCATTGGATGCGCAACGAATTAAAAGATCTGATCATGACGGCTCTTCTCGAGCCTCGTACGATACAGCGCGGATACTTCAATCGCGCGGGTGTTGAGCAGTTGTTGGATGAGCACTTTCGCGGGCGCCGCAACCACTCTCACAGTATCTGGCGGTTGCTCATGTTTGAGTTGTGGCATCGCAACTACCTCGAGAGAATTCCGAAGCTGGATGCAGGATCGGAACCGAGCTTCGTCGGCAGCGTCACTGGGAAGCTCGGATGAGTTCGATTGCGAACCCGCAGTCCGGGTCTGAATCCAGTCAAGCTCTCGCCGCGCAAACTTCTCTTCCTTCGATCGATCCGTTGGGCCCTCTATTTTTGATGATCAACAGTCTGGAGGTGGGTGGGAGCGAGCGTCAGTTTGCCGAACTCGCGCGTTCCCTGCGGGCAGAGCATCTTCAAGTGCATCTCGGCTGCGTGCAAAAAAAGGGGGCATTCCTCGACGGCCTCGGCGAGTTGCATGAGTTCAGGCTCGGGTGGAGCCTTTACGGTTTGCATTCGATCGGCGCTCGCTGGCGGTTGATGCGTTGCTTGCGCAATCTTGGCATTACTGTCGCTCACGCTTTCGACTTTTACAGCAATCTGACTCTGATTCCGGCCGCACGCCTGGCTCGGATTCCGGTGGTGATTGGAAGTCATCGGCAGATCGGCGACCTGCTCACTCCGGCGAAATTCCGCGCTCAACTGATGATGTTTCGCTGGTGCGATCGCGTCGCGTGCAATTCCCAAGCGGCTGCTGACCGGTTGTTGCAGGCAGGATTTCCGGAGCACAAAGTTGCGGTGATTGGAAACGCTTTGCCGCCGGAGGCTTTCGCTGAGACGCTTCCAGCGCTGGCCCGCGTGCCGGGAATTGTTAGGGTCGGGATGATCGCCCGCATGAATGCGTCCTATAAGAACCATCGCGAGTTTCTGCGCGCTGCCGCGCGATTGAGTCATAAACATTCCAATGTGGAATTTCTGCTGATAGGCGATGGCCCTCAGCGACCCGCCCTGGAGCGGGAAGCGAGTGAATTGGGTCTCGGAGCGCGAGTTAAGTTTCTAGGAGATCGCCGCGATATCGCCGCAGTGCTGGCCAGCATCGACGTATCGGTAGTGCCGTCCGCTTCAGAGAGTCTATCGAATGTGATGCTGGAGTCTATGGCCGCCGGAATTCCAGTGGTCGCCACCGGCGTTGGGGGGAACACTGACCTCGCCCGCGACGGCCGGGGAGTGCTGGTTGCGCCGAACGACGAAGAAGCGCTTGCAACAGGTATCGAGCGTGTTCTGGTTGATCAGGAATTGCGGGCCTCAATCTCTCGTAGGGCACGGGAGTTCGCGCAAGCGAACTTCAGCGTAGAGCGAATTCGTCACCAATATTGCTCACTGTATGCCGAGGCGCTATCGGACAAGCGCCAACGAAGCAATGGAAGTCATGCGGCTCGATCTGAAACTACAGCGAATTCTCGCGTTCGTGTTGCCTTTGTCGCCCCGAGCTTGCGCTATGTTGGCGGTCAAGCCGTGCAGGCTGACCTGTTAATGCGCAATTGGAAATATGATACGAATGTGGCAGCACGCTTCATTGCCGTCGACCCGCGCATGCCTCTCGGACTTGGGTGGGTCGAGCGCGTGCCGTTTCTGCGCACGCTTATTCGCGAACCGCTGTACCTTCTAACGCTCTGGCGAAACTTGAAGGACGCAGATGTTGCGCACATCTTTTCCGCTTCCTACTCTTCGTTCCTGCTGGCTCCGCTTCCAGCCTGGTGGGTGGCGCGCCTGCGTGGCAAGCGCACACTGATCAACTATCGCAGCGGAGAATGCCGCGATCATCTGAAAAAGTCCACCCTCGCACGCGAAGTGTTGAAGAAGACCGACCGGATCGTGGTCCCTTCCGGATATCTGGTTGATGTGTTGCGGGAGTTCGAATTGGAAGCGCAGATCGTTCCGAACATTGTGGATCTGTCGCAATTTCGCTATCGCTTGCGCAGCCCGTTGCGTCCGCATCTGGTCTGCACGCGTGGCTTTCATCCCTACTACGGAATCGACGTAGTAGTGCGGGCGTTCGCTGAGGTTCAGAAATCTTATGCGGAGGCGCAGCTTGATCTGGTGGGCGGCGGCAAGTTAGAAAATCAAATCCGTGACTTGGTGCGGCAAATGAATTTGTCTGGAGTTAATTTTCTGGGATTGGCTTCACGCCAGAATATCGGACAGTTTTATGATCGGGCGGACATTTTTGTGAATGCCTCGAACCTGGACAACATGCCGGTTTCGGTGCTGGAAGCGTTTGCATCGGGCACTCCGGTGGTGACGACGGCTCCAGAAAGCATGCGTTATATCGTGGAGAACGGGCGCACCGGACTGCTCTCGGAGCCCGGCGATGCAGGAGCTTTGGCGCGGAATATTCTCGCCGTACTGAGCGATTCCGGTCTGGCCATGCGGTTGTCTCGGAACGCATTCGCCGAATCCGCCAAGTACAGCTGGGAGTCTATTCGCGACCAGTGGTTGAAGGTGTATCTCGATCTCGCCCCACGCCGCTCCAAGTCGGAAGAGCCAGCGGCTCGCGTAGTTTGAATCATCCGCCGAAACCAGCGCCACTAGCCAATCTCGCTCACGCGATGGGAACTGATTTCGCTTCGGCGGACTGGCCAGCCCATTCGTGAGATTCGCCTTCGAGGCAGACCCGGTGCCATATCTCCAGATTGAGCAGCCGCCAGATGCGATCATAGTGGTCGCGATATCGGGCCCGATGTTCTCGAAAAAGCTTTTCGACCGCGGAGCGTTTGAAGAATCCGCGATTCATGCTGCGGGGCTCGAGCAGCAGATTCTCAATCTCATCCAGTTGGGGGCCAGCCAGCCAGCCGCTCCACGGTGTAGGAAATCCTAACTTCGGCCGGTAGATGATCGAATGGGGGAGCAGGTCTTCCATCGCTTTCTTCAGTATGCGCTTGCCAGCGGTTCCGCGAATCTGGATGCTCGCTGGAACGCGCATGGCCCACTCCACCAGAACATGATCGAGGAATGGCACGCGGCTTTCGATCGACGCCGCCATGCTCATGTTGTCCTGCTTCATCAAGAGTTCGACCAGATAAGTCTTGATATCGGTGTAGAGCAGGCGCGGCAGAAGTTCTCCAGAAGATTGTTCCCAGTATCGCAAAACATTTTGGTAGGCGGAGCCGGCATCGACTTGCGGGCGGAAGTCATCGGCCAGCAGTTCGCTCTGATCTTTCTGGTTGAATGCGGAAAAGAAATTGTCGAAGTAAAAAGAAGTCCATGATTCGCCGTCGAGGCCGAGGAAGGTGTGCGAAAGTTTACGGCGGGCGGTAGCGTTGATCATGGGCGACGAAGCGATCGCATCGCGGAGCTGGCGCCGGATCGCGTTGGGAACAAGGCCCCTGTAAGCGCGATCGAAAGCCATATTTTTCAGAGTGAATGCGTAACGCGAGTATCCGGCAAGGGTTTCGTCGCTGCCTTCCCCAGTGAGAACGACTTTGACGCGCTCTCGTGCCAGTTGCGCGACGAAGAACAGAGCGACGCTGGAGGGCCACACGATCGGCTCATCCTCGTGCCAGATCAGCTTTGGCAGGGCACCAAAAAACTCCTGGCGGCTGACGAACACTTCGCGATGCACCGATTTGAGATGCTGAGCGACGGTTCGGGCGTACGGTAATTCGCTGTACGCGGATTCGGTATATCCAACAGAGAATGTCTCGATCGGCTCCCGCCTGAGTTTGGTCATCAACGCGGCCACGGCGCTCGAATCGACGCCGCCGCTCAGGAACACTCCGAGGGGAACATCGCTCATCAGGTGACTGTTGACCGCGCCTTCGAGCAAGTTGCGGTAAGCCTCGACGTAATAGCTCTCATCGTGATGTGTTTCGTCGGCACTCAGCGGCAGGTCCCAGTACTGCTCAACGCGAAACTCGCCTTGCTTATTTATTTCGAGGCGGTGGCCGGGCATGAGTTTATGGATGCCGTTGTAAAAGGTTTCTTCTGCTGAAATGTATCCAAAGGCCAGGTACTCGGGAAGCGCATCGCGATTAAAGCTGGGGTGCATCTGCGGATAAGCGAGAATTACTTTGATCTCTGAGCCAAAAATAAAATTCTGAGAGGAGAGACGATAGTACAAAGGCTTAATGCCAAGGCGATCCCGAGCGATGAAAAGTGATTGTTTGTTTGTGTCCCAGATGGCGAAGGCGAACATGCCTCGCAGGTGTTGAACGCAATCCTTGCCATATTCCTCGTAGAGATGAACAATGGTCTCGGTGTCACTTTGGGTTCGATAACGATGGCCGCGCTCGATCAAAGTCTCGCGTAGCGCACGGTGGTTATAGATTTCACCGTTGAAAACTATCCAGATCGAACCATCTTCGTTGCTGAGCGGCTGATGTCCGTTGGCGACATCGACAATGCTAAGGCGGCGCATGCCGAGGCCGATATTGCCTTGGGTGAAAATGCCGTCGTCGTCGGGACCGCGATGGGCCATGACATCGCACATCCGTCGCAAGATGGCGGAGTCGACGTGAGCATCCTGGCCGAACTCGAATATTCCCGCAATGCCACACATAATTTGTTTTGCTACTCACCCGGTTTAGAGCCGGAAAATCCTATTAAGGCGCGGAATCAAGAAATTCAAGATTAGTGACCAGCGAAGTTTCGAGAGGATTGCCTTCGGAAGCCGAGGAGATCTTCAATTCAGCTCCATCAGCCCATTCAAAAGTTTCAGTGACTGACGCCTGCGAAACAAATCGCTTGCCGCGGTACTCCGCGAAACTGCCAGAAATCATAATAACGTGGACGAACCTGCCGCCTTCCAGTTTGCAGTAAAGCAATCTGGCATCGCTGGCCCACGGACCGCATGTCCAAGTATCATTTTCCTCGGCAAGAAATATAAATTCGGCACCATGAAGCGTCTGATAGCGATAGCCGCGAACTCCGCGGACGGGATGTTCGTCGATTGCAGCGAATGTTCCTATATCAGAGGAGCGTGTGATTGGCAGAATCAAGACTCCGCATTCCTCCGGCAGCGTGGCATTGATGCTGGCACGCGCCACAGGAGCGATCTGTTTTGACCCGTACGCGGGGGAGATGTAGCCTTCCGTGATTTCTGTTTTCCATGCGGATTTGCCGTCGACAACTAATGCCAGCCCGGAGAATTCGAGATTACCATTAGCGACTAGAGATTCGGCGATGAGTGTGCCCCGTTCCTCTCTGACGTGAAGGTCTGGTGCAAAGTGCCAGAAGGTTTCGAGAAGATGGCTGCGCTCACCTTCAGCCCTGTCGCGGAGAAACCATAGACCGCCTCTCACGTGAAACACCGATCGGCGGTGCATTACGGGGTCGGGCAGTCTGCGGTATCCGTCATGGCTGCCGGAAAAAAAATCAAAGGTCTTCCCATTCAGCCAGGTTTCCACTTTCACATTCGGAATGGAACTCCAAGCGAACGGCCCTTCAGGAACAGCCTGATCGAGGCCGTCGACGACAAGCGTATTGTGCGCAGAGGTGTCGCGGAACGAGTCGCGATCTTTATTATCGGAGATGTAGCAACAGGTTCCGGGATCAACCAGAAAACGGCGTCCGTTCAGGGAAAGGCGGATGCTCAACGCGTCGGCATGGCCGTGACCGGAGCGCGCCGTTCCTTGCGGGCCGGCGTCGATCATCAATTGTTGAGGGCAAGGCTCGCGATCATTGATGAGATAGAGGCCTCCCGACGTGAATGCTTTTGATGGCGCGGCGAGCTTGTGCTGCGGCTCACCGAGCACTTCGATCGCCTTGTCGCCGAATAACCAGATTGCTTCTTCCGTCAGAGTGGCGGCGGAGTAATTATCTCGACCGTAAAGAATTGCGCCTAGAGCTAAAGGATCGCTCATGTGCTCTACGTGATTCCGCCGCGGGTTGAATGCCCTGCCGCCGTCGTCGTCTCCGAAACTTTCAAGTGGCCCGACTTCCGAAAGCGCCTGAATGACATCCAACATCTTCTTCGTTACGTTATCGAACTCTTCAGGTACCGCGATCTCATTCTTGTGGGCCAGGGTCCGCGCGTGCAAGAAGAAGTCAAGTGCGTAAACGTGATAGTAGAGAGCCTGCTCGAAATAAACACCGTCGGGCCGGACTTGACGTTTCGATTCTTCGAGAACGATTCGCCAGCCGTTTTTTTGCCAGCGTTGCGCGGAAGGAATCTCGGGGCACAGCGTGCCGATAAAGAAAAGTGCGACGGCCTCGCCGAGCAGATGAGTGTTGGGTGAGTAGTATGTCGACAAATACTGTTCGATGTATCGTCCATGTAACTGCAGAGCGAGAAGAAGGTCGGCATGGAAGGTCGCAGGGAGTTCTTCGCATCCAGTGAGCAGACTACGAAGCCAAAGCCAGGACAGGCTTCGGAACGCCACTTCGAGAGCACTTGCCCAGTTGATGCCGAGCGGATACGGATTCGTCTTTTGCCACGATTGCCACTGCGTGGCAAGCTCATTGATATAGACTCGATTGCCGCTCAAGAGCCACGCCTTGGCGAGCGCGACCAGATGTTGATGGCGGTTTAACTCCCAGATGATTTTGTGATCGCCGACTTCTTTAAAATCCAGAAAGTCGATTTTGAACCATGGTTTCAGCGGACTCCGCTTTCCGTGAACCGGGTCAGCATGCCAGTCGACGTTTTGGCAATACTCGATGCTTTCGTATCCCAGCAGACGAAACTGGTGCCGGCAAATGCTGTCTGCTTCGCGGATGATGGCATCGGCCTCGGATGGAAGATGCGTCCGCAAGAGTGCAGCGCGATGCGCGGGTTTGTCCTTACTTTTATCGGCATCGCCGAAGAAAAATTTGCCTGTTCCGGCAGGCTGGGGACGAAGAAGCGGCCCTCGTGGTGTGAGGCCGGTTCGGTACAATGCTAAGTCGATGCGCTTTGAGGCTTCCTGGCCGACTCGCACGCGCACCTCTTCCCAGTTCATTCGGGTAAGGCGCGACAATTTTTCTTGCCATCTAGAAGCCACAAATCCATGTTACCGTGCCGGAGGAATCTGAAACATGAGTCGTTCTGGTTCCGAACCCTTGTCCGCCTGGCGATCCGGTATCTTCCATTGTAAGTCATTGAAAAGTAAGCTGTTATGTCGCGAATTGGTGAGTGACTTCGGTTTGAAGTTGAATTGCGCATCGCCGGTCGGCTCGTCTGGCGCGAAGCTCAAACAGAAGTTTTGCGGAAGATCATCACAATCGTCGCGCCGAAACGGTTGAGCGGGCGCACCATGGTAGCGCGCATGAGAAGCATTTCGAAGAACGCCGCTGGCGCAAAGAAGCGGCTATACGGTTGTGGTTGAGTAAGAAAGCGCACGGCCTCGGATTCCAGGTTCACAGACTTGCCGAGATTGCGGAGTGCAGATGCACTGTTCGCCTGGTAGTAGGTGGGATAAATGTCGTCCTCAGCGCGGCCGTCGTGCACAAGCTTCAAAATCAGGGATCGCGGCAGCAATTTCTTCGCGACGATATTGGCGAAAACCAGGTAGTTCCGCGTATTCGGAGTGTGCACCATAAGAGTGCCGCCAGGGGCCAACACCCGGGACATTTCGCGAAAGATTGTCAGCGGGGACTGTAGATGCTCGACCACCATGTTGCAGGTGACGAGATCGAAGCTCGCGTCAGGGAAGGGAAGCGAAGCGAGCGATCCGCAAATGCGCCGGGAGATATTAAGATGCTTGCGCAAGTGATCGAAGTCAAGATCGATGCCGACGACGATTTGAGCCCGGCGAACCAGTTCGTTTTCAAGGGGCTCAAGGTCCTCGCCCAGCAGGCGCCAGCCGCAACCCGAGTCTAGCCAGCGCACAGGCTGAGTCAGACGCTCCCGGACCATCTCACCCCAGATCTCCTGGTTCCAGCGAAGATGAGGCAAGATTCGGCGCTGTAACCGCACCGTAAGCTTGCGACCGATCCAATCGTCCCACGTAAGCTTCGCCATCGAGTCACACGGGGCATGCCGAGTGTATCGTCATAGTAGCGTAAATATCATCGAAGCAACTTTTGTTGCCGAGTGATGCTCGGTGTGACTTTGGTGTACGCGCCGCCCGTGCACGGCTATGCCTGTATTGCTATAGTGAAAGTTAGCCGGTCGCGGGCACTACTGCGTTCAAACTGCGGCGCGGTCCACGGTATTTGCATTGAGGAGCTTGGAGAGTGACGCTCGCAATCAGCGTGTTCGGTTTGGGCTATGTAGGCTCCGTGTCGGCTGCGTGTTTTGCCTCCATGGGACACCGAGTCATCGGTGTGGACGTGAATCCTGCCAAGGTGGAGATGGTGGAGGGCGGCCGCAGCCCGATCATTGAGGCCGGTATGAATGAGCTTGTCGCCGAGGGCAATCGCGCCTGCAGACTGCACGCTACGACCGACTCGACCGCTGCGGTATTGGAATCTGATATTTCCTTTGTATGCGTTGGCACTCCGAGCTTGCGTAATGGGAAGCTGGATTTGAGCCACATCGAGAAGGTCGCGCGAGAGATTGCCGCCGCGCTGAAACAGAAAAAGTCCGCGCACACATTTGTTTTGCGCAGCACCGTTTTGCCAGGTACGGTCGAGTCGATCGTGCTGCCCGTGCTTGAGCAAGTAAGTGGGCGGCGTGCCGGAACCGATTTTACTGTGGTTTATAACCCGGAGTTCATGCGGGAGGGAAGTGCGGTAGCAGACTTTCTTCAGCCTCCGTACACGATTCTGGGTGCACAGGATCTTTCGCATCTGGCTCCGTTGCGCGAGCTCTACCAGCAGACGCCCGGCAAAGTGTTCGAGACCAGCATCGCTGTTGCCGAAATGGTGAAGTATCTCTCCAATGCATTCCACGCGGTGAAGGTTGTTTTTGCCAACGAGGTCGGAACGCTGTGCAAGCATCTCAATGTAGATGCGCAGGCAGTAACCGAGATATTCACCTCGGATGTGAGATTGAATATCTCGCCGGCTTATTTGTCTCCTGGTTTTGCATTTGGAGGATCGTGCCTGCCGAAGGATGTGCGAGCGTTGATGTACAAAGCCAAGGAACTCGATCTGAAGCTTCCGATGCTGGAATCATTGTTGCCGAGCAACGCCGAGCATGTGGAGCGCGCCGTGGAAGCCGTGATGCGAACCGGCAAGAGGAAAATCGCGCAGCTGGGGCTGAGCTTTAAGGCCGGCACCGACGATCTGCGCGAGAGTCCTCAAGTGCAACTGGTCAAACGGCTGCTGGGCGAAGGATACGAAGTGAGAGTGTGGGACCAGGATGTAAGCCTCGGCCGACTGGCGGGATCGAACCGGCAATATATCGAAGAAGTAATTCCTCATATCGGATCGTTGTTGTCGTCCGATTTGAAGGATGTGTTGGGATGGGGCGAAGTCGTGATTGTGGGAAACAAGTCGGTGAAAAAAGATGAACTGGCCTCGTACCTGCGCGGCGATCAAATTGTCATCGACCTGGTGAATCTTAACAAGAACCTGCGCGCCGACTCTTCTTCTTCCTATGAAGGGATTTGCTGGTAATTGTTTTCTGTAATTCTGGCATGAAACCTCCAGTATTTATCGTCGGGTGTCCCCGCTCTGGCACCAGCTTTCTCTATCATCTGTTGCTTTCTGCCGGCGGCTTCGCCGAGTTCCACACGCAGATGAATGTTTACGAAGTGCTGGAACCGATTTATGGCGACCTGGGTGTGCGAAAGAACAAAGAAGCAGCCATGCGGGAATGGCTGCAGAGCAAGGCGTTTCGCGCCTCCGGGCTGAAAGCTGAAGAGATCGAAGCCAAAGTTCTAGCGGAATGCCACGGCGCAGGCGACTTTCTTCGAATCATCATGGATGAGGTCGCGCACAAACAGGGAGTCGACCGGTGGATCGACTCGACGCCGACCAACGTTCCGCACATGCTCCGCATTCAAAAAGATTTTCCGGACGCGCTTTTCGTGCACATCATCCGCGACGCGCGCGATGTTGCATTGTCGCTCGATAAACGTTCATGGAGCCGTCCCCTTCCATGGGATAAGCAAAAGAGCTTGCTCGCGGCTGGTCTTTATTGGGAGTGGATTGTCCGCAAGGGACGCCAACTCGGAACTTTGCTGAAGCCGCGATACATGGAAATTCGATACGAGGATCTAGTTCAGCAACCGGAGGAGACGTTGCCGGCGATTGGCAATTTCCTCAAGCACGACCTGGACTATGAGCAAATCCAACAGGCCAGCATCGGTTCCGTGAAAAAGCCGCTCACATCTTTCAAAGAAGAGTTGCAGGAGGGCCGGTTCACGCCCGTTGGCCGATGGAAAGATAGATTTCCTGCGGATCAACTGCTTGAATTCGAGAAACTGGTCGGAGCATATCTGAAAGAACTCGGCTATCCGTTGTCCACCGATGCGGCGAAGCTGAATCACGGCTTCTCGACGAAGAGGACAAGGGCGGTCTACGCTGCCTATTACGAGTTGAAACAGTGGGCGAAGATCAACACGCCGCTGACGCGCTGGATGGTGGATTATTCCGACATACTCATCGACAAATAAGATCGCAGCGCATGTTCCTCAATCTGAGTTCGGGGAAATACTGAAAGGCGTTTGTAGATGAAGTGCAAGATCATAGATTTCGAATCCGCTGACTGGAGCCGGTTGGACCAGTTTGCGGATCGAACGGTGTTCCAAACCCAAGGTTGGATTCGCTTCGTGAGCGAGTGCCAGAAGGCTGTTCCAGTCCTGGCGGAGTTGCGTGATGGCGGCGAGGTCGTGGGTTACTTTACGGGATTAACGTTCACCAAGTTCGGAGTCAAAGTCCTGGGAAGTTCGTTTCCAGGCTGGACCACGCCTTACATGGGGTTCAATCTGCTCGATGGCGTCTCACGGGCCTCGGCATTGGCAGCGCTTGAAATTACTGCATGGGACGTCCTGAAATGCCTGCACATGGAAGTTTCCGATCCGCACTTCGCGCCGGAAGACGGGCGGAATCTGGGCTTCACGGCCGACGACTATATCAGTTACCGAACCGATCTGACCAAGTCCGAGGACGAGATCTTTAATCAGATGGATAGCGCTTGCCGGCGTTGTGTCCGGAAGGCAGAAAAGAGCGGTGTGGTTATCGAGGAAGCCTCTGACGCGGCCTTCGCGGACGAGTACTACGAGCAACTGCAGGACGTCTTTGCCAAGCAGGGGCTCGTGCCCACGTATACGGTCGAGCGCGTTCGGTCGCTGATCAAGCATCTGCAGCCGACGGGGAATCTTTTGCTGGTACGGGCGCGCGATGGAGAAGGCAAATGCATTGCCACTGGAATCTTTCCGGGCTTCAACAAGATCGCGGAATTCTGGGGCAACGCAAGCTTTCGAAGCAGCCAAATTCTCCGGCCCAATGAGTACATTCAATGGTACGTGATGCGTTATTGGAAGCGGCGCGGCATCTCGATCTACGATTGGGGCGGTGGCGGAACTTACAAAGAGAAATATGGCTGCGTGCCGCATTCCGTGCCGTGGTTCACGAAATCCCGCTATTCGATGGTTTCGAAGTTCCGGGATGAAGCGAAGAAAATGTTCGAAAGAAAACAGCGTTTCCTAGGCTGGTTGCAGAGTAAGCAAACGGAACGCGGCACGAAGACTGAAGAATCCTAATTCACCGCGTCCAGTCTCTTCTCAATCGCATCCACATCGGCGCCAATATCTTTGCCGTCACTTGCCGCGCCGATTGCAAGAGAGGGTTTCTTGCACTCCTCATCTTTTTGCCGGCAAAGGCTGTAGTTGCCTTTGCCCGCATGATTCATTCGAACGCCGGCGGCTGCATAATCCTTGACCAGAATGTTACCCGGCGGCCAGTTTGCCCCGCCCACGATCAAGTTGTGGGTGAAGGTGGAATGCTCGAAGCAATCGTTGAACACTCCTTGCGGGCCTTTTCGCTCCGGTTGAACAGCGCAGTTCTGCGTTCCTCCACCGGCAGAGCCGACCTCGGCGTTCTGATCGGAGGAAAGTATGTTATTCGCAAAAGTAAAGTTCGACATCTTCTGCGGATTGGTAGCGAGAATCGAGAGGATAAAACGGGGCACTGGAGAAGATGTCACATGTTCGATCTGAACGTCTCGAAGCGGAGGCTGAATCGACATGATTAGTGCAAACAGTCCGAAGGCCTGATACTCCTTGGAATGCACACCGTCGATGAGGACGTCGTGAATGCTGTAACGCTCTCCCGCCGCACTGGGGCCTCCGGCATCGAGACTGTTGGCAATCTGAAATGCGTTGCCGACGTTGATAATCTTGATGAACCTGATCGTGACGTCCGTCACCTGGCAAATCGGGCACCGGGCCGACTGGTTCTTTGCTGAGAGAACAATCGAGAAACCTGCCTGGGTAAAACCGCCCCAGGTATTTTCAAGAAGGTTATCTTCAAACAGCACTCTCTGTGCGTTCTTGAGTTCGAAGTGGTTCTTAACAATGAAGGGATGGCCGTTGAAGCCTCCCACAAAGCCAGTTTGGCCTGGCATCCAGATCATCGGCTTGAAAAGATGGTTGCGGCGAATTTCGATATCCGTGGGTGTGGTATTTGCCCCGCGCCCGCCGAACATTACGTTCTCACCAGAAGCTTCCAGGAAGTTATTTAGAACCTTAAACGGACCCTCGGGATGATCGCCGCCACCCGCTGACATGGTTTGAGCGTCGGTGCAAGAGCCGGTGCCTGCCACGCAGTGAAAATCGGAAAAGTAGGAATCCACTATTGCAACATTCGTCATCCACGAAAGCGCAACTCCGCGCCGGGTTTCGCTTTGCGCGGTTCCATGGACCCATACCCTATCGAAAATTACATGATGCGCTGTGCCGTCCTGGTCTACGGCGGCCAAGGCGGTTATGGACGCACTGGAATCAGTTCGAGTGATTTCCAGTCCGAAAAATCTGTAGTGATTCGCTCCCGTTAGGAACATGATCGGCCCCGATGACGACTTGCCGGCAAACTCGATCTTCGCCATTACGTTCCGCGGCGCGGCGCAGTGGTAATCAGGGCGGCTGGGCAGGGAAGCCACGCCGGCGTAACACGGGGTTATGCGAGTGCCTTCGGCAGGAAGGCTTTCATCGGGCGCAGCGCTGCGAAGCACGATCCAGTGAGAATCATCGCAGGACTTATTCGGAAGCCGGTATAGCCCCTGGAAAACTGCTCCGGCTTGCAGTTTCAGAGTGTCACCGCAGTTTGCGGAATTAATCGCTTCCTGCAAGTTGTCGCCCTGTTTAACGACGCGAACATTTCCTGGAGCAGGCGTATCAGCCAGGGCACTTTTCACAAAAACTCGGGGAAGTTCGGCCGGGCCATCGAATCGACTCGAAGGGGAATCGGCAGCGTTTATATTAATCCCGGCTGACGAGAGAAACAGAAGGCAAGCCGCTGCGCGAAGTGCGGGATTCAATCCCTTCATTTGCGTCTCCACAATTTCTCATCATAGCACCCGTTTTGAACGCTTCATTTCGCGTACAGGCGCGAATTCTCACTCCGGGGGACGCTCGCGAAGGAGGGCGTTTCGCAGACGATCATAGGTCGAATTGCCCAACAGGTTGCGGCCCGATTCAAGTAACTGCAGACGCATTCTCGATTGCCAAAGCCCGCGTCCGCTACAGAGTTCCTCAAACTCATGCAGCGAGGTTGCACGCATTACGGCGATGCGGCCAAGCGCGAAGGGATCCGTGGATTTCGAGTTCGCCTGAATCCGGCTGGTGGCTACGCTGCGATACCCGGCCTCGCGAGCGACATTAGCGACGCGTTGACTAAAGCGGCCTCCGGGGCATGAGAAGTGTTGGACGGATTTGCCAATGATTTGCTCAAGTTGCAACTTGGCATCTCTAATCTCACGTTGCAATCCATTCTGGTCGAGATCGGTAAGGTAGGCGTGCGTCATGGAGTGGCAGCCAATCTCGAAACCGAGCGCACTCAGTTCTCGAAGTTGGCTCTGGCTAAGATATCCGTTCTGCCCAAGCCGGCCAGCGGTGATGTAGAAGGTTGCTCCAAAGCCCAGTTGGCGCAAAACAGGTGCTGCGCACGTGAGATCGGTTTCAGAACCGTCATCAAAGGTGACTGCCACCGTCTTGTGCTCGGGAAAGCGCAAGGCCTCACTTACGCTTGCACCCCGCCAGCCCTGATTCTGAAGGAATAACATCTGCGCCTGGAAATCCGCGACGCGAAGGACATAGCGGACGTACCCCGGTTCGGGATGGCACAGCGCGCGGCCCGGTTGCTCGAGTTCGTGATACATCAGGAAGACGATGCTCGGTTCAGCCATCTGCTGAAATCTCCTCAGGGCCGTACGCGCTAATCGTTGTGAGCAGCAGGGTAGTGCTGCGTGGCCGCGCGGCGGATCGCCAAGAACTCTGCCACCCCCGTGAGCCACGCTTCAAACTCCAAATCATTCCGCGCGTTGGTGTCGACCATCCGCGGAATCAGAAGCGGATTCGTGTGCGGGCTGGCCAAACCAACATCGCACGTGGTCGCGGAAATGACATTCTCCTCCGCGAGCCAGGGAAGGAATTCATGGCTATATACGCCGCTGGGATAACAGAAGTGCACCCTTTCCGCAGAAATTATCTTATCCAGGCATTCCCGGTTATCTTGAATCTCTTTCTGGAACAGCAACTTGTCTTTTGGCATGCAATGGCGATGCGTGTGTAATTGGAAATCGACGCCCTCGCGCGCCAGTTGCGCAATCTCCTGCGAGTTCATGAGCTGGAAAACTCGTTTCGAAAGCACTTCTGCGTAATCAATATCGAGAAGGCCTGCCAGTTTGCGAGCGACTTCATTTTTCTGCATGCCGTCGAGATTATCGCGGGTACAGTTATCCATCAGCGTTTGCACGATGGCCTGCCGACTCGCTTCCGATCTCAAGTCCAGCGGTGGTTTCAGCCCGAGTTCCTCGCCTTTGTCGAGCACGCCACCTCGCCGCTTCCACAGCAGATACGAACAGACAAGATTGAAGACTGGAATCGGCCGGTCGGTGTAATAAGTCGTCTGGTAGACGGTGACGGGAAATCCAAACTTTTTCAGCAAAGGATAGCCCAGGCTGAAAAAATCGAAAGTGCCGTCATCGAATGTGATGGCTACGCTGCGCGGAGGCAAATGTTTTTCCCATAGCAGCTTCAATGCCTCACCCAGAGGTAGAACGTTGTACTGGCCCCGCCGCAGAAAATCCAGACGCTGTTCTAATCGTGACGGCTCCAGATAAAGCCCGGGACGCCACAATTGAACGTCTTCATGGGCGATTCCGTGATAGCAGAGGATCAAGAGCCGGTGCCTCCGCCACGCGCTATCGCGCACCAGCCCAAAAACGCCGGCGCTCTTGAGTAATTGCAGAGTGGCCCGTTTTAGCGTTCGCTTCATTCCAAGGATTCAGTATAAAGGTGAGTCGGCTTCAGTGCGCTGAGAGAGGATGCTTAAGATGGAACGTTTATCCGCATTCAGGCGGCAGTGGAATTGGCATTCAGGGGTGCGCTGGATTGTGCAACGAAGAAGTGAAGTTGGCGGCTGCTAGGCTACGATTTCCGGACCCGCGCAGAACACCGCTCGTCTGGTTTTTGGTTCTCCCGCGTTCCGTACAGCGTTGATTAGGTTGTACGTGCCACATCCTTTTTCGGTAAGCGTTGTTCAGGCCCGCCGCAGCAGACGTTTGCGTAAAGCTCTGGCCGTGATTTGGAGTGGGGTGGGAAGAACATAGACCAGCGATCGTGGGATTGCGCGAAGGCTTTCTTTCAGCTCGTAACGGTGAAGAAAGGTGCGGTCCAGCCGGTAGCAGTCGATGGGCTCAACCACGCCCCCTGACTTCCTCAGGAATGGATGCGCCGCGCCCAGCGAATATTTTGTGAAGCCCTGCCTACAGGCCCATTCTATGGTCCTCCAGATAAGCAGGTCATTAGGACGAAGGCCGTTAAACTCGTCCAGAGAACAGTTGCCGGCATATTCGATCAGGCCCGCCGGACAAAACCGCACACCAGTCGCAGCGACAGGCTGATTCTTATATCTGGCGAGAAAACGGCGGTGATTGGCGCTCAGCTCATGAGTTTTCCTGGCCTCTGCGAAGCTGCTATCTGCCTGAACGTTCTTGCGTTTGCTGTCTCGCCACCCGCAGTAAACCTTCCAATATTCGGCCAGATGTTCGTCAGTTTCCACCTCGCATACCTCAATGCCGCTCTTTATGGCGGTTCGAATGTTTCGCCTGCGATTCTCGTGAAACTGCTTGAACAGCGCATCCGCGCCCAAACTAAGGTCAAGCACCACGTCCCCTTCCAGTTGTTTCCTTCGAAAGCCATTTTGTTCGAATGTTGGAAGTGGCTTCGAATGCCAACTGAATACTTCCACCAGCTTCGTGGTTCGGGCCTCCTGGAGAAGGCCCTTCAACAAAATGTCCGTGATCTCGCCGCGGTCGTCTTTGGTGCAGAGCTGAGGACGGGAGGGAAGGCCGCTTATCAACCGATCTCGGAGGTGGAGACCGGTGAGAACCCCAACCACCTCCCCCAGTTCGAATGCCAGAATCGCAAAAGGGCGTCTACCTTCCCAGTAAGGCTCAAGGAAGAACTCGGGCGTAGTGTAAGCGCTTGGACAATCAGCTTGGCCGAGGAAGCTCCGCCACTGATCTTCTAGTTCACGGGGCGGAAAGCCGTGTAGTACCGAAAGGTGAGCTTCTTCCTCTTGCTGAGCTACGTTGCTCATCGACATCCTCATTGGATTCCTCTACACCTTAGAGAACGAGGGCCATTCTACACCCGGTTTGCTTCCCGCCTGTTGCCTAAAATCACCCTCCCTTTGTCTCGGGCCTGCCTTGGACTCAGGCGACGGTGGAATTGGCACCGAAGGATGAGTGGGTAGACGCCATTGGGTGCTTCGTTGTGATTTTCTGCGCGTGCTGCCCGTTAGACGGAGGATCACTAAGGTGTTGACACAACAGTCCCCTGGCGCGACATTTGCCCTCGATCCAACTGCGCTTGTGTCGGACCTGTCCAAGTTGGGCTGAAATGTGGCTCCTTCCAATCCCAGCGTGCGCCGATGTAATCGGCATTTTCACGCCCGAGTCAGGGAGCCCAGTAGTACGAGGCGAGGAAAAAAGCGTCGGAAGACCGGGCCAGGAAAGCGTCGAACTTGACCCCGAAAACCGAAGAGTCAAAACGATTCGAGGGGTATAATTCCTCCGCGTCCCAAAACGCGCTTTCAAGGCATGCCTGCCCTCTACCGCACCATCGTTCCCAGACTTCGCAAGTCGTTAGTGGCTCATGGTCTGGCCGGAACGCTACGCCGCTCGTTCGTCGCCCCCATCCGATTGCTGCGCGAATATCTGGACGCGAAGGCCGTGTACAGTCCGCGCAGTAGAGACCCCTTCGATCTCGCCCACGACGTAGAAACCTCCCAACGCATTCACCAAAGCGATTTGCGAGTCGATAGTTCGAATTGGGCGCATGGCGTTGGCTATTGGCCCTGCCCTGAAACAGTTGTGCGTCAGGCTCTCGCCGCACTCCCGATTTGTCACGAACAGTTCACCTTTGTCGATCTCGGCTCCGGCAAGGGTCGCGTTCTGTTGATGGCCTCGGACTATCCGTTCGCAAGAATCATCGGTGTGGAATACGCTCCCGAACTGAATGAAGCCTCCATGGAAAACTTGCGCCGCTATCGTAGCGAGTCCCAGAAGTGTCGCAACATTGAAGCCGTCTGCCAAGATATGACTATGTTCGAGCTGCCTGATACTCCGCTCGTTGTTTTTCTCTACAATCCTGCAACCGAAGCCGTCATGCGCATTGTTGCTGGAAATATCATGAATGCCGCGCTTGAATGCCTCAGAGAGATTTGGGTTATTTACGTCACGCCTGCCTATGACGTGTTTGAGCGCGACCTTTGCTTTGGCCCAAGCCCCGTCCATCTTCGGAAAGCAAAGGAAACGAGCCAGTACGCGATTTACACTATCGCCACGTAATCAGTAATCGGACACACTCTGTTAAGACACCTACCAGCCAACTAAGGAGGGTGCGGAAGAAATATAAGGATGAGCAAAGGGCCGGGAAGTCCGTTGCTCAAGAACTTTTAGCAAGACATTGGGTTCAGTAAACGCCCGTCGTTTCGGACACGATGGTGGTAACATCCGCGCCCAGGTCCGTGCCATCGGTGGCGGCGTTATGGTATGGGCTTGTGCTCAACAGTTGATAGTTCCCACCAATGCCGTTGTTGTAATTGACGAATTGCACGACACTCACCGTGGCGGGGAAATAATTTCCGGTAGGCCACAGGCTGGGCGGATAAGCCGAGGGCGTTGCAATCAGCGCATTGCTGGCGAATGAGTAAGGGCTGAAGCAGGCATTGAAAGTCGTTAGCGGTTTGTCGAAATTGGCGCAGTTCACCGTACCGCCGGTGGACCAGATGGGGTAGGTTCCGGCAAGGAAGATGCTGTTGGTGAAGCTGAAGTTCACCATCGGCCTAGTGGGTAGGGCGCCGACCGAAAACACGCTCCTTGGGGCGAAGACAGTCAGGTGATTGACGGAGACATTCTGCAGCAACGGGGCAGCGGCGGCTACGCTCTCTATTTCGGCGACAATTCCGCTGCCGTTGTACTTCACGGGATCAATGTCATCGATGGTGAGGTCATGAATGCTGTAACGTTCTCCATCGAGCGCTGGCAAGCCTTCTGTCAAGGGGTTGGCGAGCTGTATTCCACTCGCCACATGGCTAATCGAGTTGTAACGGATGGTAATGTCAGTAACCTTACAGAGCGGACACAGGCCGACGCCCGCGGCGCTGTTCTGGTTCACCGGCGTGATCACAATGCCGTATCCGTTCTGGCTGAACCCGCCCCAGGAATCTTCCATGATGTTGGCTTCCAGCAGGACGCGCTGGGCATTCTTTAGCTCGAAGAGATTCTTGACGATAAACGGATTCCCGGCTGGGCCTCCCACAAAGCCCGGCTGGCCCTGCATCCAGGTCATGGGCTTGAAGAAGTGGTTGCGGCTGATCTCCATATCAGTTGGGGTAATCGTGCTGGGGCCGCCGCCGAAGAGAATGTTTTCTCCTGATGCCTCGAGGAAGTTATCCGTGAACTTGAAGGGACCGACAGGATCGATGCCGCCACCGATGGCGGAGGCGTCGGTACAGGCTCCTGCGAGCGAGATGCAGTGAAAATCCGTAAAGAAAGAGTCGATGACGCTGGCGTACGAGATGCCCCCGAGTTCGATGCCCTTCTTGGTTTCGTCCTGTGCCGTGCCATGCAGCCATACCCGGTCGAGAATAAGATTGTTGGCCGTGCCACCAGTAATGTTGGTGTCAATCACTGCCAGTGAATAGACGATCCCAATGCCGGCCGAGCGCGTGACCTCGAGCCCGATCAGACGATAATGGTTGGCTCCCGTGGCGAAGATGACGGGACCGCTGCCTCCCGCTGTCATGATCAATTTGGCCAGAACGTTTTGCGTGGAGGCGCAGTTAAAGGCGGGACGGCCCGGCAGCGAAGATACTCCTGCGTAGCACGGCGTAAGACGACTGCCTTCCGCGGGCAGCGCGGAATCGGGCGAAGCGGTGCGGACAATGATCCAATCGTTGTCGTCGCAGCTCTTGGCAGGGAAGGTGAACGGTCCTGTGAAGGTTGCGCCCGCTTGCAATTGAATCGTGTCGCCGCAGTTGGCGTTGTTCAATGCGGTCTGCAAATTTCCTCCAGCGTTGACAGTCGTAGTGACGCCGGGCGCTGGAGTGTTCGTCATTGCGGTTTGAATGTAAATGCGAGGTAATTCCGCCGGGCCGTCATATCCGCTGGCCGAACTTGAGGAAACGGTGAGAGTGTAGGCTTGCGAAACGCTTAGTCCGGAAGAGTCGGCCACCTTGGCAGTGAAAGTATAAGAGCCAGCAACCGCGGTCAGTCCGGAAAGTGCGCCGCTGGAGGCCTGCAACTGTATTCCCGAGGGCAAGCTCCCGCTGGTAAGCGTCCACAGATAAGGCGTCACACCGCCGGTTGCGGAGAGCGTAGCCGCATACGGTGTGCTGATGTTGGCTTCAGGAAGTGTCGAGTTGACAATCGCCAGAGGCCCCACAGGGGTGACGGTTATCGTAACCGTCGCTTGCACACTGGGATTCGCTTTACTTGTTACGGTGATCGTCACTGAAGTGTTGCTAGACACTTTAGGCGCGACGAAAGCTCCAGTGCTTGAAATAGTTCCACCGCTGGCCGTCCATGTCACGCTGGTATTCGAACTTCCAGTCACTTGGGCGGTAAACTGCTCGTGCCCTTGGGAAGCAATAGTCGCACTTGTTGGCGAAATCCAAAGTTTGGCTCCGGACGTCCGGGCCGCAACGACGATATGCGTAGAAGTTGAACCAAACTCCTCAGGAACAACTCCAATTGGACCGCGCGCGGGATTCGACACGAACTGTGGAATGGGTGTCCCAGACTGCTTGCCCGGAAGGGTTGAAGCGTAGAGCGTAAAACTGTAAGTGCCCGCAGCCGAAGGTATGCCTGTTATCGAACCCGTGCTTGGATTCAAGACCAAACCAGGGGGCAAACTGCCGTCAACGATGCTGAACGCATAAGGCGCCGCGCCGCCGCTGACTGAAGGTGAGGCGTTGTATGCGATACCAACCGTGGCCGGCGCCGCAGGAATCGTGATTCTGAGCTGCCCGTCCTGGCCACTTGAAGCACTCGCCACACTGGAACCTTGGGATCCAGCGCCACACGCCGTTAGCCCGGCAGCGCACAATAAGAGCAGGAGGACAACGAGTTTCGAGGCGGCGCTTTTTGCCGCTCGCAGGGGCCCGGTGTCGCGCATCGGAGGATTACCTCAAGAACAGAGTCGGAGTACGGTCGGTCTAGTCCTTAAACCACTGTAGAGAAGCAGAGAGGCGAAAGGCAGATAACGAGGGACCAAGGCCCATTAGGCCACACTAGTACATCACGGATGTCCATGTACTTCCGCGAATGGAACTTCAGCGCTCGCGGGAATTGGTTCGCCGCGGTTAACGCGCCGGCGATGCGGCGGTTAGATTTCTTCCTGTTGATAGGTTTCGATTAGACCGACGGCGAGCTGGTTGGCTGTGTCTGGATCATGAATGCCTTCGACCTGCCATGCTTTGCGCGTCCAAATTGCCCATAGAAGTCCAACGCCGTAAACCAGCGAGCCCGCCACAAGCTGAATCGCTAATTGAATGTAGTTGTGGGCAATGAACCAATGGCGCATGAGCAGCAGAACTGCAACCAACGGCACGCAAAGCATGAGGGGAAGCAGAAATGCTTCGCGTAGATAAATACCAATGCGCAACTTCAGCACCCGGCAAAGATGCCGCGGCAGGAAGAGCATGGTAGTGCAGGCCAGAGGTATCGCAGTGCCCGCGGCATCGCCCAGAATACCGAAGTGCCTGACCAGAAAGATACTGAGGAAAAGATTCGCACTGCCTTCCATCAAAGTCACAATGGCCAGAGATTTGTGCTTCGCCATGCCGAACAGAACCCGGCCGGAAGCGGACTGCGCCAGCATCAAAGTCGATGGGATTACCAGCACGAGCAAGACCGGATAACTGATGGGCACATAGCGAGCCCCAACCCATGCTTCGATGATCGACTTCCCCAAGATGATGAGAATGGCGGCTATGGGAAAGATGATCAAAGCGCAAGCTCGATTTCCGGCGACAAGAATCCTTCTCAGCCCGCCCAGATCCCCGGTTGCATCGGATTTGCTCGACATGGGAACAAACACCTGTGCCAGCCCGCTAACGACTTCGCCGCCGTAATCTACCAGGCGTGATCCGATGACGAAGTAGGTGATGGCAGCGGCAGAGATGAATTTGCCGATGACCATCGCGTCGGTCTTAAAGCGCAGCCGGGCCGCCACGATGATGATGAAGGTTGAACTGCTGTAGGTGGCAATGCGCCTCAGGCTTTCGCGGCTGACATTATTCAGTTGGAGACGCAGGGGCAGAAGGCTGAGAACCGCGGTAGCGTTGACGAGTCCGGAAATCAAAGGCATCGACACGGTGATAAGGGCCACGACGAGAAGCCCATACCCGTGCCGCACCGCAATCACAATGGAAACAGCACGCAACACGGTTGCGCCGATGCTGGTGAAGTTCAACAGATAGAAACGCTGCAACCCCTCGAGCACGCCACCAAATACTCCCAAGGGAAAGCCCAGGGAGACAGCCGATCCAACAATCAGGAAGAGCCATCGTGCGGTGTGCAGGAACTGCGGCGAAATGTGAAAAATCGAATCTACAAAAAAACTGCCGGCCACGGTGAACAGTATTGCAAGAGCGCCAATTCCGCTGTAAGTAAATAATGCCGTACTAATGAGGCGATTCAACTCTTCTTGATTCTGAGTCGCCGAGTAGGTGGCAACATAGCGCACGATCGAGGAACGAATCCCCAGATCGAACAGCCCGTAGTAGCCCGTGATCGAGAAGACCAAGAACCACAAGCCAAAAGCATCGTCTCCCAGGTGATGAATAATGTAGGGAGAGATAAAGATGCCAACCAAAATGTTAACGCCGAGGGCAAACCAGCTCGAGCCAACGTTCTTGAACAGCGCAATTTTATCCAGCTTCTTCATGCGTGTGTGGGCTTCGGGAAGGCGTGGCGCTCAGCCCCTCCGCCAGATGTTACCAGTTGCAAATCCAAGTAGTGTTTCTTGGGGCCTTCAGGCGATCAGTTCAGTCGGTTGGTTTCTCTTGGTAATTTTTAACCAGTACTGGCCGTTCAATGGAGGGTCGCTGAGTTGCTGAACAAATAAACCACGAGAACGACATTCGTTTTCGATCCATCGGCGCTTGTGGTAAACCTGGCCGGGCTGCGCGGAAGTATGGCTCCGACCCACCCACCGCGTCCCCGAATAATCGGCGGCGCCTCGGCTCAGCCAAGAGGCAGGATAATACGAAGTCAGAAAGAATGCGTCTGGAGTGGAGTTCTCAGCGAATCCGTCGAGCATGATCTGTATTTGAGATTTCGGAGCGTGCGTCCAAATGGACCGAGCCAGAACGGCATCGAACTCAACCCCGAAAACGGAGAAATCAAACTTATCATTGCCGTCGAACAAAGGCCTCTTTGCAGTTCGCAGTTCGGGGCCAAGCACATGATCGAGGCCAGCCTGCAACATCAATGAGTTGGGTTCGATGCCAAAGTAGCACTCTGGGTCCAGCAGGCGAACCAGCCAATATCCTGCGCGCAAACAACCGCAGCCGACATCCAGAACCCTGGAAGAAGGAAGCAACCCCTCGCGCACCAGAGTGGAAAGCTGCAGACGGCCGGCGGATTCGAACAACTGGGGCGGTCCGCCGGTGAAAATTCCATCCCGTTCAAGCTTGTCTGCGATCTCTGCCAGCCGCATCTGTCCCCACAATTTGCGCTATCGGATAGACAGAAGTCTACACCAAAGTGAGGGAACGCTGACGTTTGCGCCGCGAGTCTTAGAGATGACGGGGAACCGTGCCGACTATTTCATTTGCCGGTTCTGCCAGATCCGTGCCGCCTGGATCGTAAAACCAGGAGCGATTCGGAGACCCATCATCAGAGCGCGCAGTTTCATGGATGGCATAAGAGTATGGGCTCGCTGCAGCGATTCGCGTGCCTTGTTTGGCTCTTGCGCGAGTAGAAATGCTTTGCCTTCGACGAAGGCGTGCGTGGCCTTAATTTTTTTCAGTCGATCTGCGAGCATCGCTGAGGTGTGAGAATCCAAATCGAGCGTTCGCTGAAATTTTTCGAGCGATTGAATCTCGCCCGCCAGCAAGTTTTCTGCAACCGCTCCCTGGCTGTCAGCCCGCACATTGCGGCGGAGAAGTACCTGGCGCTGATACGCGATCTTGCTTCCCGCGTTGACAATGCGAAGCCAAAGATCGTGATCCTCGGAACAGCGAATCTTTTCGTCAAACAATCCCGCAGCCATCACGTTTTGCCGGCGCACCACGGTGCCGGACGTGATGACTTGAGTTTGTTCCACGAGAAGGCTTTCGAAAGTTACCGGCCCGCTGGAAGGGCAAATCTGCATAAAGGTTTTGCCCCCCGCGCCGTCGCCGGCAAGAATGGCATCGCAGTACACCATATCGAGAGCAGGATCTTCGCGCAGGAACTTTATCTGCTCGGCGAGATATTGCGGCAGCCACGCATCGTCGCTATCCAGAAAGGCCAGCCATTCGCCGCGCGCGCGCTGTATCCCGCTATTACGCGCCGCGCTGGGACCACCATTTTGCCGCGTCAGATAAATGATTCGAGAAATGTAGGGCTGAATGACCTGTTCGAGTTGTTCTGTATCCGGCGATCCATCGTTGATCAGGATTACTTCAAAATCAGTGAGGCTCTGCGCGAAAACCGAATCCAGCGCGGCGCGAACGCGGCCGGCCGCGTTAAACGCGGGGATAATCACGCTCACCAGCGGGGACTGCTGCGCGAGCGCAGATTGAAGGCTTCGCGAAGAAGACGGGTCGACCGGATCGGGCATCAGAAATAGCCTACCCTATCGGCAGCGCGACAAGTTCACTAGATGTATTTGGCATGGCGCATCCATTGTTCGACCAGAGCGAGTCCTTGGGAAGATAAGATGCGCGGCTCGTATCCCAGGACTTTGCGGGCTTTGTCGATGCTGAAGAAAACCGTACCGGTTTGCGTCGCAAAATCCACCGCATCAGGGATTGGCACCGTGGCGCGCTCGGCCGCCGCTGGACGGCGCACTCCGATGCGAGACCGCACTAGCTGCCGGCGCTCTTCGCTGAGCGATTCCAGCCAGCCCCAAGCGCCGGAAAGAATTTTCTGCGTGAGAGGAACTTGCATCAGCATTTCTCGAAATTGCCGGCTACGCAAAACCTGCGCCGTCGCCTTTACGGAGCCCGTGAGTAAACCGGGTTGTTGCTTGTAGTATGCGCGCACCTGCTCGCTGGAGATTTCGGGCAAAGGGACGCTCACGCCCAGCATGGTTGCGTGAGCGCGAATAAAGTCGCCCCAGGTGACGGCTTCGCCATCCGTGATGAAGAAGGTATTGCCGCTCGAAGCGTCGTTGTCTAAGCACAGGAAAATCGCGTCGATGAGATTGTCGACATACGTAGTGTTGCACGCGCCGCGGCCGCCATCGATGAGAGCAACTGTATTTTGCCGCAGGCTCTGCACCAGGCGGGTCGACCACGCGGAATACGGACCATACACAATCGAAGGCCGCAGAATTACCGTACTCATGCCTTTGCGGCCCATGCTCTCGGCGGCTTTTTCAGCACGCCTCTTGTTATCGCAGTAGTCGTCGCCGGTGGAGTGAACCGGAGCGTCCTCGGACTCAGAGCCAGCAGGAGGCGTGAGGCCAAAGACCGCAGCTGTGCTCATGTGAATGAATCGCTCGACGCCGGCCTCGGCTGCAACCGCGAGCAGATTCTCCGTTCCGCGCACAATGCCGCGTGCGTTTCCCAATCCGCAATGGATCACGACTTTCGCATCGCCCAGCGCTAAACGCAGCGATTCGCGATCCAGCAAACTTCCCGGCAGCAGTTCAATGGGAAGGCGCGCGATTCGGGCCGCCTTATGAGGACTGTGAACCAGAGCCCGCACCCGCCCGGCACTTTCCAGAACGAGACGTTCGCAGACACGTCCGCCAATGAAGCCAGTGGCGCCGGTGACGAAAATTGTTCGATCACGCCACTTCATCGAACGGCACCCTCTGGCCGCGCAATATCTGACCAAGGTTCAGGGATTCGGCGACGGTGAGCGTAACATGCTTCGATCAGTTCGATCACGCGAAGCGCCTGCCAGCCATCGGATTCCAGCTTCTGATTGCCGCGGATGCTCTGAATAAAATTGTCTAGCTGCTTGTAGAATGTGCTGGTGTCAGCAAAATTCGGCAAGCGCAGCGTTTCACTCACCTCACATCCACCGGCCTCGCGACGAATGATCAGAGTATCCGGATCCTCGGCGGGAATCTCCGCCTGCGCCTTGCTTCCGCGGATCAAGAGACGATTGCGCAGAGGATAGGTACGGCTCACGCGAGCCTGGCCCTCGATTTCGCCGAACTTCCCGCAGTGCCGCAAATCCAGAATGGCGTTAGCTTCAATGCCGCTGCCCCAATCGTCATCCTGATAGTCGAAGTTAACGACAGGGCCGAACCATTCAATCAAGCTATCGAGCAGGTGAACACCGAAGTCGAGTAAAGCTCCGCCGCCCGCGAGTGTGCGCGAGAAATAAAATCCCGAAGCGCTTGTCCAATCGAAGACGCCGCCGTATGGCCAGTCATAGCCAAGCACTTCACCGAGATAGCCCTCTTGCAGGATGATCGGAAGCAACGTATGGCTGGCCACAAAACGCCGGTTCATTCCGACGGCAAGAAGCACTGCTTTTTTTTCTGCCGCTTCGCAACAGGCACGGGCGTCCGCGGCGGTCGTTGCCAGCGGTTTCTCGCACAACAAATGCACGCCGGCGTGAATGGCTTCCAGGTTGACCGGGGCGTGTAGGCTGTTCGGCAGCGCATTGATGAGCGCGTCGACCTGCGGGAGTACGGTCTTGTAATCTGCTGAAATCTGGCAATCCAGACGAAAGTGTTCCGCTAATCTTTGCGCGCGAGTAGCGTCGGCGTCGATCAGCCAGAGAGTGCCAATGCCGGGATGGATCGCCGCGGCAGGCAAGTGGCCGATCTTGGTGATTTCGCCGCAGCCCAGAATCGCAAGGCGGATGTCGCCGCTCATCAGCGTCGCTCCGGAGCGAGGCTTCGGAAAATCGAGGATGGTTTGCTTCGATCGGAGGTCGAGATGCTAACTTCCGCTTCCTCTGGCCGCGTCACCAGTTCGTATCCCAAGGCGGTCATCAGCGAACCCCATGCAGCTTCAATCTCGGCGATGGAACTCTCGGGTAACTTTGTTTTCCATCCACCGGAAACAGCTCCTCGCACAAACGGAATATCGGTTCGCTTGCCTTTCGTCGAGACCCAATTATCGCCCTGAGTCTTTTCGAGTTTGCGCATGTTATCTGCGGCACTTCTGCCGATAGCCTGTTCAAGCAGAGCTGGAGTGGGTTGAACGCCAAGAAATTCGGCCAGGCGCGCCGTTTGGTTCATCGTATCCGCGAGCAAATCTTCGTAGCGAAGCAACAGGAATTCCGGATTTCCGCCGCGCGCATAAATCCAGCTCCCTACATTTTCCCGCCACGTCCCCCAGCTTGCGGAAATCATTCGTCCGGCAACGAAGTCGCTGACGAAGCTGGCCAGCGGATATGCGTCCTCAATGTGCCGGTATTTTCGCTGAAAGTCGTAATAGGAGAGCGCCACATCGCGCGGGTCGCGCACGATGTAGACCACCTTGCGATAGCGGGGATGAAAGTACTGGTGACTCTTGATGAAGCGCGGCCGCGGAATACGTTTCAGTTGCAGGCTCGATTGCGCCTCGCTGTCAGGAACCTGATTTTCAATGGTGGCGAAGGTGACGTCTTCCTGAGGATGCAGCAGGTTTGCCACCAGAAAACGCGTCCATGTGTTGCCCGAGCGCGGATAAGAAACAATAAAAGTGTCGTCCGGATGGATCGCGAAGTCGCGTCCGGCAATGTCTCCGCGAAGAAGACGTTTGAGCCCTTGCTGAAAGCGGTACATCACGAAAACCGCTCCCCGAGCAGCGATTCATGCAACTGCGCAGGCACGGCCTCATCCGCCGGAGTCGTCGCCAGTTCGTATCCCAGCCACTTCATCAATGAGCACCACGCTTGCTCCAATTCTTTCACGGAAGCTTCCGGCAAGCCCGCGCACCAGCCGCCAGGTTTTGCCGATCGCACGAAAGGGACATCCGCACGCGTGCCTTTTGTCGACGACCACATGCCAGTCTGAGCGTTCTCAAGCTCGCGCATTTTGTTAGCCGTGCTTTGCGCAACCGCGTGAGCGATGCGCGACGAGTCAATTGGAATGCCCACGAAGGCAGACACTTTGGTCAGTTCCGCTGCGGTGTCGGCGATCATATCCTCGTAGCGCAGCAGCAGAAATCCTTGACTGCCGTAGCGCGTCGAAAGCCAACCGGCCACGTTCTCGGCCCACGATCCGTACTCACTCGTCTCGCCAGCGATGAATCGCGTGACAAATTGCGCGATGGGATAGTGGTCGTCGATCAATCTGCGCTTGCGGTGAAAGTGATATTGCGAGAGAGCCACGTCTCGCGGATCGCGCACCACGTAGATGATTTTCTTATAGCGCGGGTCGAAGTATTGGTGGCTCTTCAGGAAACGCGGTCTTGGCAAAGTTGAAAGATGCCTCTTGGAAAGAGCTTCGGGGTCCGGGATCAACTCATTGATATTGGAAAAGTCCGGCCGCTTGTCCGGATAAATCAGATTCGCAATCAGAAACCGGGTCCACGTATTGCCTGACTTGGGATAGGAAACGAGAAAGGTGTCATCCGGAAAAACGATAAGGTTGCGTCCAGGGCGCTGAGCCCCGAAGGCGCGCTTGGTCCCGGCAATCAGGCGCCTGATCATGGTGAAATTTCTTGAGCCCCACCGCTTTGCTTTTTCATAATCTAACACACGCAGCAAGAGCGCTTTTCGCGCCTCGTCTTACGAAAGACGGTGACTCCCAGTTCATTTAGCGAGCCGGTTCAGCCACGCGAATGTGCGGTTCCACTAAAGTCAGAAGTTCATCTTTCAGAAAAGGTCCGCTGGCCAGCAGCCCTGAGAGCAGAGGATCGCGGCGATTGGCGCTCAGCGCCGTTTTCTCCAGAGTGCTCGTAAAACCGCCAGCGCTCTCCACCAATGCCACACCCGCCACCACGTCCCACTCGTTTTTTGGTGTCAAAGTAAAGGTTACTTCGGCCAGTCCAGCTGAAACCAGTGCGAGCTTGTAGGCCACGGATCCCATGGGTCGAATCTTGAGTGCTGTATTCTCGAACGGCTTCCATTCACCGCGCTTCACTTCACTACGGCTGGCTAGAACCAGGGCTCCATCGAGAGTGCGCCGCTGGCTCGCCTGGGCTGGCTTGCCGTTATAAGAGACGCCGCAATCGATCGCTCCCAGAAAAGTTTCGTCAGTGGCAGGATTGTAAATTCCGCCGGCCACGGGACGACCGTTCTGGACGTACCCGATGGAAGTGCAAAATTCCGGAATGCCTTTAACGAATTCGCGAGTTCCGTCGAGCGGATCAACTACCCAAACGCGCGAACGCTGCAAGCGAATGGGATCGTCCACGCTCTCTTCCGAGAGCCAGCCTTCTCCATCGCGCAGCAGTTCCTTGCGCAGAACGGCGTCGAGCGCGCGATCTGCCTCGGTCACGGGATCGTGCCCAGCTTTGTATTCGGTTTCAATCGCTCCCGGCGTGAAGCGCGAGAAAACCGCTCGTGAAGCTTCCAGCGCGGCTTGAACGCGTTTCAATATGTCTGCGTAAGATTTTGATTCCATAATGTCTTGTAAATCTCCGTGACAAATTCCCTTCTTGGAATAATGCTTAACTGAAAACTGAGACCGAGAACTGTCTTCAAGATATAAGCATGCGCGCTCCCGTAGCCAGCAAGACTGCGCAAAGAATGCGTCGAAGCCACGGAACCGGAACCCGCGTACTCAAGTAAGAGCCAAGGAGTCCTCCCGGGATCGAGCCCAACACCAGGGCTCCGACGAGGCGGATGTCAACATTGTTCATCCGGTAATGGAGCAAACTGGTCACGCCGGTAAGTAGTAAGGCGTGCACAATGTCGGTACCAACCATGACCTTCGGCGGAAAGCTGAAAAAAAGCAAAAGCATCATCATGACAATGCTGCCCGAGCCGACCGAGGTGATGCCCACCAGAAAACCCGCCACCAGTCCGATCACCGACATTCCAACGAACGACTTCACGGTCGGTGGCTTCACAATCCCTGTTGGGATGCGGTCCTCGATCTTTTTCTGGAAGAACAAGAAAGTCGGAATGCAAATCAGCAGGACTCCGACAGCGACAGTAATGAAATGATTGACGCCATTGCCGTAGTGGTTCCGGAGGTAAACCAGGAGACTAACGCCGGCATACGAGCCCGGAGCACTGCCGATAATGAGCGCCAGGACCACTTTGCGCCGAACCGTACCCTTGCGCAAGTGGACAATACTGGCGCCGATTTTTGTAACAAAGTTGAACAGTGCATCCGACCCAACTGCACGAATCGCAGGTACGTGCAGACCGAAAATGAGAATCGGGAGCAGCAAAACGCCGCCCCCGACTCCCGTCATTCCAATGAGGGTCCCGACAAAAAAACCCACCAGGCTCTTGATCAGCAGATCCATGACAGTACCGGTGGCGGATTAAGCCGATTCCGCGGTCGTTCCGATGAAGCCTTCCCGCTCCAGATGAAGAATGACCTCCTGTGCCGCTTCTTCCGCGGACAGTTCGCCGGTGTTGATGGTGACTTCGGCGTCGGACGGAACTTCGTAAGGATCCGAGATGCCGGTGAACTCTTTCAGAATTCCAGCGCGCGCCTTGGCGTACAAACCTTTGCGGTCACGCTGTTCGCAAACTTCTACGGTGGTGGCGATGTGCACCAGAATGAACCCTCCGTAGGGCTCAATCAGTTGCCTCACATACTTGCGGGTCGCGTCATAAGGCGCGATGGGCGCGCAAATTGCGATGCCGCCGTTCTTGGTGATTTCCGATGCAACGTAGCCGATGCGCCGGATGTTGATGTCGCGGTGCTCTTTGGAAAATCCGAGTTCGGAAGAAAGATTCTTGCGAACTAAATCACCGTCGAGCATGGTTGTGGGGCGGCCGCCCATTTCCAGAAACTTGGTCATCAGCACATTGGCGATCGTCGACTTGCCCGAACCCGAAAGTCCGGTAAAGAAAATCGTTACGCCCTGTTTGTGACGAGGCGGAAAACTGCGCCGCAATTCCGCCACAACTTCCGGATACGTGAACCATGCTGGAATTTCGCGGCCTTCATTAAGACGCTGGCGAAGTTCAGTGCCTGAGATGTTGAGTACGCGATCTCCCTTCTTGACCTCGTCGTCGGGAACGTATTTATCCTGATCCTCGAGGTAGACCATCATGTTGAAAGGGACCATGGTGACGCCGATGTCGGCTTCGTGCTTTTTGAATACTTCCTGAGCTTCGTAGGGGCCGTAGAAAGGCTTCTTCGTCTCAGGATCGGAGCCCGGTCCGGCGTGATCGCGGCCTACGATGAAGTGCGTAACACCATGATTCTTGCGGATAAGCGCGTGCCAGATGGCTTCGCGTGGTCCGCCCATGCGCATGGCGAGGGGCAGCAACGAAAGTTTCGCGGTCGACTGCGGGAACTTCGAAAGCAGCAGTTGATAGCAACGGACGCGAGTGTAGTAATCCACGTCGCCGGGCTTGGTCATGCCCACGACGGGATGAATCAGCAGATTGGCTTCGACTTGCTTGGCGGCGCGGAATGCCAGTTCCACGTGCGCGCGATGCATAGGGTTGCGTGTCTGGAAGGCGACCACTTTCCGCCAGCCCACGCGCGCAAATTCTGCGCGCACTTCGGCGGGCGTCAGACGCAAGTTGCGAAAATCGTAGTGCGACGGAATTTGCGTCGCCTCGATTTTGCCTCCGACGTACCACGGATTCGACTTATTGATGGCGTAATCAGCCCCGGGATGCGCGGCGCTGGTGGTGGCGAAAACCGCTTTTGCTTCGGCCTTACGGTCAGGCTGCCAGACCTCTTCGACGTTCAGCACTGCCAACATCACGCCTTCGGGATCGCGAAGCGCAATTTTGCTCGTCCCCGGCGTTAGCTTCTTGGCAAATTCTTCGGTCACGTCGAGCGTGACGGGCATGGGCCAAAGGGTTCCATTGGCCAGCCGCATGTTGTGGCAGACGCCTTCGTAGTCGGCGCGGGTCATGAAGCCCTGCAGCGGAGAGAAGCCGCCGGTTACCAGCAACTCCAGATCACAAAGCTGGCGGGGAGTAAGGTCCCAGGAAGGCCATTCTTTCGATTGGGCCTTCAATTCGGCGATTTTTTCGGGTTGAGCGATGAGTTGAACAAGTTCTCCGCCGTGCGGCGGAATGAGATGGCTGGTCGTGGCTGTCAAGTGCTACGCCTCCTGAAAATGCGACATTAGATTGTCTATTACGTTTATTGTATTTGACTGGATTGCTTCCCAGACTGCATCAGGGTCGGGGGAAACCGAATTGCAGATTCTTATGGGAGAAAAATCCCGAAACGTTACTCAACAGAGTAACACTATTTTGCAGCGGTACGAAAGCTAAGATTCGCGTTCGTAAGTAACTAAAGAATGCAGCAATTTGAAGTCCTTCCGTTTCTAGGACCGTTAATGTAAACCAATGAAAACACGCCCGTTTCCGGAAAATTTGACGCGCCTCTCGCTCCGGACAGCTTAAATTGTGAAAACTATTGCAGCCATGGATAGTGCAGTTCTCCCCAAGCGGACTCTGTACTCACTACTCGTAGTTTCCGGACCAGTTTTTCAGTTTCCAGCCCTTGCCCCGAACGCAAACGGCGGCCATATAGCCGGGCTCCGCCGACACCTCCCGTAGGAGCCAGTTTCTAGCTTCGGAGCTATCCGGCCTCGTTGCTATCAGCGCATTGGCCTCACCGAGTTCCAAAGACACGTCGAATTGTTTCAGGGGAAGGGATAGGCCGTCGCCCGTAGCTTTAATGTAGGCCTCTTTCCGCGTCCAGCAGCGGAAGAAGGCGTCGCCCCTCTTTTCTGCGGGCAAAGCGGCTAGCTGATTCTGCTCATGGACAGAGAAGAACCGGCGAGCGATCGCTTCCAGGTCCGAATCTGGGCGAATTTGTTCGACATCGACTCCGATTTCTCGACGGCGCGTGAAAGCCAGCAATGCGATAGCGCCCGAGTGGGAAACGTTGAAGGTGATGCCGCAATCCGCATGGTCAGATGCTAGAGAAGGTTTTTCTTTTTTCGAGTAGGAGAAAGTCAAGCCGTGCGCATCGGTTCGCAGATAGCCAGCCAGAATCATCCGCAACAAAGCTCGCCCGGCAACAAAGCGCTGGCGGTCACGCGAAAAATGAAAACGTGAAGCGCGTGTCAGCTCATCGGACGGAAGTACTTGCAGCCAGCGGGATTCATCAGCGCCGATCGCTTCCAGATCGGCTCGCCAAAGCTGCACTTCGTCTTCGGGCAGCGTTAGCGGCGACTCGATCTGAAAGTTCGAGTCAGTGATATTCATGTTCTGGCTCATGGGCTGTTCAGCTCAGACGCCACAGACATGCATCCCGCCGCTTCATTCGCTGGCTTTCCCAGTGATCGTCATCGGGTCCAACATCTCAGCCAGGGGCAGCACCTGGTAAGTCGAATAGTTGTATACCGGCGACATCGCGAGAAGGCGATCAAGCTCTTCGTTGGACGTGACTTTATAAATCCAGGCTCCGCCGTGACTGCCGATGACGTGGTAGCGACATTCCAGTTTGTCGCCCAGCTTGTTGGCGTAATCCGGCATATGCATGACGGCGCGGGCCACATCGGGTCCAAGGCGGCTCAAGTCAAAGTGCCACAGCACTAGAAATTTCATAATCGCTCCTACCCGGAATTTGGCTCCCGGTCGCTGAATTGTGACCAGCTGTGAGCCTGTTTGTTAAGCGAGGCCGACCACGCCGATGTGCTCTAGCTCACATTCTCGCTATTGTACTGAGAAGTAGACTAAATGGGATGAATCGGCTCGGGGTGGTTCCCAACCTGTGCACGTTTGCAATCTTTATTCTGCTGGCATTACTTCTGGCTGCGCCCGCCTGCAATTGGTTTCGCGATTTCGATTTCGCCAGAGGAGCTCGCATGACAGGAGGCAACCCGGAACTGGGGCGCAAGAAGCTCGCGCAGTATTCCTGTATTTCCTGCCATGTCATTCCAGGGGTTCCGAAGGGCGAAGGGAAGAGCGCTCCTTCGTTGGCCATTGGTCCGGGCGCCAGATCTTTCTGAACACTTTCCCGAATACCCCGGAGAACCTGGAAAAATGGCTGGAGAATCCTTCCCATCGCAAGCCCAATGCAACAATGCCGAATCTTAACATCAGCCCGCAGGATAGCCGGGACATGGCCGCTTATCTGTTCTCGCTTAATTAAGGTGGCGTAAGACGCGCAAGCCATTACCGGAGGTAACTCAGCCAGGTTACCCAGCGCGCACCTTTTGGACGAAAACCGTGTTCTAATTGGTAGTGACGCTGGTGGCAGGCGACAGCGAGAGATTCTCCATGATCAAGCATAAGGCTCTATATGTGTTCGCGACCGCGATTGCTGGACTGTCCTTGGCGGCAGGGCAGAGTTCCAAGGTTCACACTACATCTGCCAACACGGGTCCGGATCCCGCGCGGGTGGCGACCAAGCCGCTAACTCCGAAGTCCGCGATGCCGGCTAAGGGCAAGTCATCGACGGCATCACCAGCGACGAGCGCTCCGAAAACGGCTTCGAAGACCGACGCAGAACTTTCTCGTCTGGAACGGCAGCCTATCAAAGCGGCAAATCCCAATGCCAATAAAGCGGCGGTGAAGAGCCCTGCCGTAACAAAACCCGCAGCGGCAAACGCGAATGGCTCGGGAATCAATTCCACCTATCAGAAGCCTGCGATAAACAAACCGTAGGCAGCGCTTCAGCATCGCCAAGTTCGCAGATTACTTAGTTCGAAGGCGGCATCTTGTCTTGTACTGTGCCCGGCGCTAGCGCGTTAGCGTCACGCTGAGTAGATTCCTGGCGTGCTACCGCTGGCTCAGTGATGCAATATTTCAGAAGGCACCACAGTGCGCGTACTCCATCCTTCCAGTTAATTTTCTTGCCTTCTTCATAGGTGCGGCCCCAGTAGCTGATCCCGACTTCGTAGATACGCAGCTTCCGTTTGGCGATTTTCACCGTGATTTCAGGCTCGAATCCAAAGCGCTTTTCCTCCAGAGGAATGGATTGAATGACCTCGCGCCGGAAAACTTTGTAACAGGTTTCCATGTCAGTGAGGTTCACGTTCGTCAACGCATTCGAAAGCAAGGTCAGAATCCAGTTGCCGACCGAATGCCAGAAATACAGCACGCGATGAGGACGGGCGGAAAGAAAGCGTGAGCCATAGACTACATCGGCCTTCCCTTGGATCAGTGGCTCCAGCAGCACGGAGTATTCCGCAGGATCGTACTCGAGATCTGCGTCTTGAATGATGACGAAGTCCCCCGTAGCTTCCTGAATGCCACGGTGGAGTGCCGCGCCCTTCCCCATGTTCTTTGGCTGAGGCAGAATTCGAATCTGGGAATGCCCCGCTTGCAACTCGGCAAGGATCTCCCGTGAACCATCTGTCGACCCGTCGTCGACACAAATCAATTCGATGTCGAGCGGAACGGCGAGCACTCTTTCCACTACCTGCTTCAGAGTGGCGCGTTCGTTATACACCGGCATGACGACGGAAAGTCTCATTTGTATGAACCGTAGTGTAGAGCAAGAAGTGTAGAGCAAGAAGCTGTCAGCCGTCAGCCATCAACTCCCAGCGATCACTTCCAGTCATCAGCATGTTTGCAGTCGAGGTTCTCTTCCGCGAGCCGCCGCGTGGAAATAGCTGTGGAAATCTGCCTTCTCAGTTATAAATATTGGGGGATGTCCTCAAAACACGCGGGTGTATGATGATTTCCATTAAGCCAGCCGAATGTCCGAAACGCAGACGGGACCGAGCTTTTAGCATAGGCTGTTTGTTTCTGGCCGTGCCCGGTGTCCATGCATCAGGGAGAAAAATGAGAAAGCACCAGGAACGTTTCCTTTGGTTGGGAATCTCAATTCTCGGAGCGCTAACGTTGTCTCCAGCTTTGCTGGGGCAGTCTTACTCGGACTCCAAGACATCGTCGCCTCTACCTACTGACTGGAGTCAGCACCATCTTATCTTCTCTAAACCGGCGACGGCCGAACAGGCCCGGCGAGTCGAACGCGATCCGCGCTATTGGCAGCAACAGAACCGGCAATCGCCGATTAGTTTGCTGGAAACGGAGACTGGGAGAGCGCTTGGTCCCGAGGTTCAGCCTCTTCCGATGCTTCTGTCTCGCGAGGGTCAAGAAAACAATAAAGACTGGTCGCAGGATCTGGGCAGCGGCGCGACTGTGGGCGCCACGAACTACCCCGCAAAGTATGGGTTTCAAGGCACAACTGCCACTTGTGCCGGCGGAGCGACTCAGCCCGATTTTGTCGTTTACGGCACAGGGCTTGCCGGCTCAGCCACGCAGGCTAGCATTGTTGCTTATGACAACATCTATTCTGGCTGTAGCATTGACGGCCCCGTCCCCACGGTCTACTGGGCATACAACACCAGCGACGGCACGGTGACGACTTCTCCCGTGTTCTCGCAGGACGGTACGCAAGTCGCTTTCGTGCAGACCGATACACACGGGAATGGCATTCTGGTTTTGCTGAGATGGGCTCCTTCGTCTACGGAGACGGTCGGCGACCCACAGCCCCTGATGCGAGTGCTTAACTCTGCTTACCCCGGTTGTACCGCGCCCTGCATGACTTCGACGTTTCTCGAAGATGCGAGCGGCAACAAGAACGCCGACACCAATTCTTCCGTCTTCTACGACTACTCGAACGACACTGCCTATGTGGGAGATGATGCCGGCTGGCTCCACCAGTTTTCGCCGGTCTTCAAGGGCATTCCCACTGAAGTGAAAAGCGGAGGCTGGCCCGTGCAGGTGAACCCCCTCAATCCCACCGCTCTTGCCAGCCCGGTGAATGACTACGCGTCGGGGATTGTGATGGTGACCGATGCGGGCGGCTTCTTGTATCGTGTCGGTCCCAATACCGCCTTCGTCGCCACCTCCGGCCAGTTGGATTTTTCGTTCGTCGAGGATGGCGGTCCCGGTATCGTGCAAGGCCCGATCGTCGATTCCACTTCTGAATTGGTTTACGTGTTTGCAGCCAGCGACGGCAGCGGGAAGTGCATCGGCGGGACCGACTGCACCGCTGTTTATCAACTCGCTGTCGATTTCCCCGACGGTAATAAAGGGTCGGAGGCTGTGGTCGGAGCCAGCACCATTGAACCGGCGACACCAAATCCCCTGTACATCGGTGCTTTTGACAGTACCTATGAAAACTCTGTGAATGCTACGGGACACCTCTATGTTTGCGGCAACACCGGAGGGCCTCCGATTCTCTACCAGGTCCCGATTACCGCTGGCGTCTTCGGCACTGTGCTTGCAGCGCCGGTTCTCGCGAACACCGCTACGCCGTGCTCCCCCGTGACCGATATTCTCAATCCCAATGCTTCTCTGGGCCCGACCGAGTGGATATTTGCCAGTGCGCAAATCGAAGGAATCCCCACCGGATGCTCGGGCGGATGCATCTTCAATTTCAAGGTCACATCCTGGCAGGCCTCGACCCTCTATACAGTCGGCCAGGAAGTTCTTGTGCCCAATACGAGCGGCAACCTTCAGGTCGAGGTGGTCACGGTAGCCGGCACCTCGAGCGCGTTGGAGCCCACGTGGCATCCGACAATCGGTGGCTCAACGACAGACGGCACGGTGCACTGGCTGGATCAGGGAGTGCTATCCTCGCCAGTGTTGTCCGGCTGGAAGGCGAATAATAAATACACCGACGGTACGGAGATCGTCGATCCTAACGACAACATTGAATTGGTGAAAAGCATAACCGGTAACGGCGACTCCGGCGCTTCTCCTCCGTCATTTAGCCTGACAGCGGGCGGTACCGTGACTGTAGGGACGGCGCCTAACACAGTTACGTGGGAGAATGTTGGCGCGATTGCAAGCGCCGACGCGGCCGCGGCCGGAGGGACGAGCGGCATTATCATCGACAACTTCGTGGGCTCGGGAACGCTGGCAGGGGCGTCTCAGGTTTACTTCTCCACTCTTAGCGACCAGGCGTGCGGTACGTCGGGCACCGGCGGTTGCGCGGTGCAGGCTTCGCAAGCTAAATTGCAGTAGCAACAATCCTTAAGGCTGCGGGCTTGGGTCTTGGGTCATAGGTGCTAGGCCTTGGGCAAAATCCTAAGACCTAACACCTGAGACCCGGGGTGCCTCGCGCCGAAGTTGTTCGTGCAGGATCGCCACAATCCTTGATGCGGCCTTGCCATCCCACAGCGGAGGCCGCTGCGATCTGCGCGCGGCGGGATTCTGCAGAATTGATCGGGCCGCCGCGAGAATGCGATCCGGTTTTACTCCCACGATTTGATTCGATCCGTGCTCGACCGTCGCAGGTCGCTCTGTGTTTTCGCGTAGCGTGAGGCACGGCACGCCGAGCGCGGTGGTTTCCTCCTGCACTCCTCCAGAGTCGGTGAGCACGATGCGAGCGTGGTCGTTGAGCGACAAGAAATCGAGATATCCGAGTGGATCCATCGGCACAATTCCAACGCGGTCCGCTGCACTAGCGTCGTTCAAATATCGCATCAAACCGAAGCTCTCGATATTCTTCCGAGTCCGTGGGTGAATGGGGAAGAATACCGGGAACTCCGCGGCCAGTGCGTTCACGGCGGTGAGAATGCCGAGTAGCGTTTTAGGATCGTCGACGTTGGATGGCCGATGAAGTGTGAGCACTCCGTAGGGGCGGCAGGCAGAGCCATTCCGGCGCACGCCCAGCCGGTCAAGAATCGGCGATTTCGCGGCCTGGTCGCGGTGTCGAAGCAGGCTGTCGATCATGACATTGCCGACGAGAAATATTTTCTCATCCGGCACGCCCTCGCGTTTTAAATTCTCGACTCCACTTTGCTCCGTAACAAATAGCAGGCTCGAGATCGCGTCCGTGAGCTTGCGATTAATTTCCTCCGGCATCGTCATATCGAAGCTGCGCAATCCGGCTTCGATGTGCGCCACATCGATTCCAAGTTTTACGGCGGTAAGCGCGGCCGCAATTGTGGAGTTGACGTCGCCCACAACCACCACCATTTGTGGTTTGTAGTCGAGCAGCACCGGCTCGATGCGCCTCATGATCTCGGCCGTCTGCACGGCATGGCTGCCGGACCCGGCTTCAAGATTTACGTCCGGTTTGTGCAGCCCGAGATCAGCGAAGAAGTTCCCAGAAAGAAGGTCGTCATAGTGCTGCCCGGAATGCACCAGGCAGTGCTCGATGTCGGGAAATCGATTGAGCTCCCTCATGATCGGTGCAATTTTCATGAAGTTGGGGCGCGCCCCAACTACGCTGAGAAGCTTGATCATGGGCAGGCTCCGGCCCTGGCCAGGTTGAAGAACCTGCGCTGAAACCTGACACTGCTACGCATCACAGGCCTCTGGGGCCTTAATGAGAAGGGGTTCATCGCTTAGCCATCAGTGTAGAGCACTTTGGGCGTTCAATCCCACTCTGACTCGGTGGGTATAAACGTAATTGCGGAAATCCGAGGTTGTTGGAACCTGTGGAAATTGGCGCTGCACATGCATCACTCACCGTGAACAGCCCGTCCCATACGGTAGATCATGTAAATTGTTCTGGGACTATCACGTAGGCATGGAATTTTCTCCTAGGGTGTTTGCCTGAGTTTTCAACAGGCTGACCGTTCGGTCGCCCATTTTTTTTTGGGCTACTCCACAACGCGAATCCTATAAGTTGGAGCCGAATGAGATACAAGAATCTGGCAGGCCATCTTTCCCTTCGTTCGTTCTGAGCCGTTCAGGTTACGCCGAGTTTATGCACATTTTCGCGTGCTTGCAGCATGCTTTTGCGAACCGAAAGCGACGGCCTCAGGCCCGAGAAATAGGGGCTTCTCCGCATTCTGGAAGTCCCTTGCAATGTCTGTAACTGCCTGTGGAAATGACTGTTCGCCCGTCACGGGCATTTTCGTCTCAAAGTGGCATTGTGGATGCTATGTAATTTGGAAGCACGCAGCTACACATAGGTCTCAGGACCGGGGCGAATCCAAGCTTATGGGGGTAGTGATGAACGAGCAGTCCGTTCGGCTAGGACCGCGCGAGCAGCAAATAGTCGAACTGCTCTTGCAAGGCTGTGACAACGCCGAAATCGCCAGTCAATTAAAAATGGCGCGCAGAACCGTGAAGGCACATTTTAACCGGCTTTTCCTCCGCTTTGGCATCACTGGCGGAATCAAGCGAGTGAAACTCGCAACCCTGTTATATCGGAGGCAATTATGTTTGCGAAAGAACGTTATGGACCCCGCACTCCCAGCGAGCGTGAAAACCGAGTCATCGAACTTGTCGCCCAGGGCTTGAAGAATCGCGACGTGGCCGATGCCATCGGCACCACCGAACACGTGGTGAAGAATTATCTTCGCGTCATCTACGACAAACTCGGGCTCTGGAACCGGGTCGAACTGGCGTTGTGGTATGAGTCGCGCAGGGAAGAACCGCAGCTTCCAGCCTGATTCGCATAACCGGGAGTGCCTTCGAGCCGGTGAGGCGAAGCGCACTTTCCGGATTTTCAATTACAACCAAATGCTTGCAAATTACGGAGCCGCTCGCCTGCGGCCCTGCCGCCTTTTCGGGCGGCAGCGTCAAGCAGTAACCTCGCCTGGTCGCAACTTTTGGTCACGCCATCCCCGCGCAGATACAAATCCGACAGCGATATCGTAGCCGCAACGTTTCCCTTGCCCACTGCCTTCCACAACCACGGAGCAGCTTCTCTGCTATTGCGAGGCGTGCCATTCAAGTATTTCTCAGCAGACGCCAGTTCTTCCGCGCCGCTGCTGTCAGCCACCATGGGCGATGAACTTGCCGCCATGGTCGCCGGCGCCTTGCGTCGTGTAGCGGCAGGCTGAGTCCTGCGCGCAGTTCGGGCGGGTGGTTTTTCGCTCCGAGCCTTGGAAGCCGGAGGAGTGGCTTTCGGTAAGGTGGCTGTGGTGCTCGGATGCGGAGGCGCGTCCTCCGACGAAGCCCTCGCGCTCGCGCCGGGCTGCGCGGGAGGCGCTGGTGCGATTGATGACGTCGACGTCGACGCCGGCGCCGATGCTGGCGCAGCAGGTTGCTCTGCCGGTGTTGGCGGCACTTCTGCTGGCGGCGCAGGCGGAATGGTCCTCGCAGCTGTTGATTGCGTACCCGCGGCGCCTGACATCGCTTGCGTGCCACGCCATCCCATGTAGAGCAGCAACATGAGAAGAATCGCCACGACCGCGCCTATGTAGATTCGGTAACGATAGGGAACAGACTCCGGCTCGGGCTCCATGGCGAAGCTTGGGAGACTTCGGTGCGGAAGAGTCCAGACGGATTCAATCGCGGCAGGTTCTGCTGCAACAGGTTCTGCCGTAACAGGCTCCGTCGCAACAGGCTCCATGGCGTAGTTCTCAACGCCGTTGACGGTGGTGCTCAGCTCAGGCTCTTTCTCCTCGCTAAAATTACCAACGGGGGCAGATTCGGCTTCGCTCCAACGCGTGGTTGAGATCGGTGCGACTGGCAAGACTTGCGGAATCGCTGGCTCGGGCTTTCCTTCCAGACGCGAGCCGCACATCCCGCAAAATAATTGCCCGGCTGCGTTCTGGTAGGCACAGACATCGCAAATCAGAGCAGGCTCTGGTAGGGAAGCAGACGATTCCAACGGTTGCTCCGGCGCGGCTCTCTCAGAATTTTCTTCGTTCGTCGGGTTCTCGACGGCGATAAAATTCGCGTCATCGATGCTGTGAGCATTCTCGTTCAAAGCGACAGGAACTGACTCCCGAGGAGAATCTTTTCTTAACTCCCGGAGCAACTCCGAAACAGCTTCTTCGCGCTTCTCCGGCGGAGCCGTGAAATATACCTCGGCCCATCGCCCCATATGCGCTCCCAAAACCGGATTCAAAAGTGGATTCAGCTCAGGATCCGGCAAGGAATTCGGGGTTTCGTCCGTCGGGCGCGGCACTGGCATTTTCTCCTGAGAATTGGCGACTACCTATGATTGCACTACCGGGATGTAGGGTTGTCAAATCGGACCCGAATAATCAGTCGCAGGCTTTGCGAGAGGCGGGTTCAAACTGGTCCAACTGCGCCTGGCGTTGGGTTGAAAGCTTGCCTTTGGCCGTCTTGCCATACAGTTCGGAGCCTGGGCAATAGTAAAGAGCGGTGTGCAGGTCGACCCAGACTTGTGTATCGGGATTTCCTTTGTATTCCGGCTCCTCGGGAGCTTCGGCCAGCCCGAGACTGATGAGGATCTTGTCCATGACGGAAAGGTCAGCGTCTGGAGCCGGGCGCTTGTGGCGAGCTGCCGTCCCGGAAACAGTGGTTCCGCCGGTGGCGCCGACAGAATGGCTCGACCAGATTCCCCATCGAATCACGACCACCATCAGAATCACCGCGACCGCAAGATAGAAATCACCACGACGCGAACGCCAGAAGCGGGCCAGTGCGTTCGGCGAGCGCGGCCCGGATAACGATTCCAGAAATTCCCGGGCTTTCGCCGCGGAACTCCAGACAATCTGTTCATCCTCCGGCTGGGGCTTTACCAGTGCAGTGGATCGCTCTTCCTCATCGTCTTCGGTCGGGTCTTGGCTCTTGTTGTGCCCCGCTTCGGGAGGCAGAGAATCCGAAGATTTAGCGTCCCACGGTTGAGACTCCGCCATAATATCTTCCGCTGTGCTCGCGAGCCTTGCGACCTGAGGCGCGTTCTCGCTCTCTTCCAATTGCGGTACAGAAGATAGCCACGGCCGAGGGATGCCAAATCTCTCTTTCTCGCCCTGCTTATCGCCGTGGTGCGCGTGATCCGCTTCAATTGGAGCCGGAGTCTCGTTGCTCGTCGAAGCTAGGGTGGGCGAAGCGGTGGGTGAAGCTGCGCTCAGATGAGTGGATGGTATGGACTCTTGACTCGTTTGCTGCTTGTGCCAAGCCGACGCGACCTTGCTCTGCAGACTGGCGGGTTCCGTGCCGCTCACCCGCGGCGCCCCACACTTGCCGCAAAACTGCTCCTCGGTAACCAAGGTGCCGCCGCACTTCCAGCAAGCAGATGTTGCCGCGGTGATCGCGCTCGAACCTGCATCTGTTTTGACGGCGGCAACGGGTTGATCCTCTGCCGCCAACGCAGCCAGATTCGGTTGCAGCCTCTCGATGGCGGCTAGCATAGTAGATCGTTCCGCTGCCATCGCCGTCTTCAATTTCGACTCGACATCCCGGCCAATCGCTTCCGTGACCAGGCCGGCCATCAATTGGCAAGTGTGAATGTCCTGTTCCGCGTAGCCGTGAATCTTGTCGAAATAAATTTCCAGAGCCCCGGTAATATCGCCGTCGTGGTAAATCGGTACGGCGACCAGCGACAAAATTCCGCGCTCGCGGCACGGTTCAGGGTCAAACAGCACCTCAGTATTTACGTCGTCGCTGCGAATCACCTGCCCGGTGCGCACACTGGCTGCGCAAATCGCTGAAGCCAGCGGGACCACACTCTCCAACGGCAAAGCCGATGCGCCGGCCCCGGCGCGATAACGTACCGTCTTTCCCTCAAGAATTCCAACGCCCGCACCGGTCGCTTCCGTGATTCGAGCAACCCGCTCGGCGACCAACTCCATCGCTTTATCCAATTCGAGATGTCGAGCCTGAATCTGGCGCTGCGCTTCTACAATCTCAGCCAGCGTGAGCGTATAGTCGGCGTCTGAGCGCGAAGACTTTTCCAGTGCTGGTTTGCTTTCCGGGAGTGGATCTGGCTGAGCCGCCTCTCGTTCGCGGAGCCGTTCGCTGCGCGACTCCATTTTTTCTTCCACTTCCCGCACTTTGCGCTGATGCTCCTGGATCACGTAGGCAGATTCCAGCAGCTTATCGAACGTCTGCTCGTTGAGAACCGGTTTGTTCTTTTCGTCAGTCAAGATTTTCTTGCCCGTCTGCACTCAACGCACTCGAACGCGATCATGCGAATGCCGCCGATCACGCCTATTTTAGTGCAATTCCTCCGCCAAAAGGCCAATCTTGCGCAGTCGACACTTTCCGCATTCGCTGCAAAATGCGGTGTCGACTTTACATTTGGGGAGCTGGGAACCACATGAATTCAACACGTTACGCCACGATGCCATCATAGGTCGGGAAACAGCGATCTGAGCTTCGCGATGCCGCGCGATGGTTACTCTTGTAACTGCAAATAGATGCACAGGTGGTTTCGGGAACGTCGCCGCATTTTCCCACGCCGCGCTCTACTCGGATTTGTACGACTTCGGAGGCAGCAGCAATTGAATTCCGAAGTATCCCTGGAAATAGGACTGATTGCCGCGCGCAGGTTCGAGGCTGCGCCCGGCCATGAAGAGAAAGATTACTGGGCTATGGATTTTGTAGCGCCCGCCAAAGTCAATCGCCGGCTGATTCTCGGAAGGATGAAAACTACCCTGGTTGTAAAGCTCCATGTCGAGTTCGAATTTTGGAGTGAATTCGTGGCCGATGACGAGGCCGCTGAGCCAGGCGTTCGGTCCCTTGTGCACGAACTCGTAACCGATTTCGTAGTCGACGTCGACAGGCCCAAACTTTCTGGAGAATTCGAAAGGCAGCAGGAAGCCCTCGCTCGCCGGCGTGATCCCGCGGCGCACCGCATCGTTCGGATTGTTCAAGAAGGCTTGCGGGAAAACCGAAATGCTCAGTCCAGACTCCCCGGCATCATAGAAACGCCACTTGACCCCAGGATTCGATTGACCCAAGCCATATTCCGTAGCGGACTTGGGGATCTTCACTCGCAGCCAAGCATTTTCGTACGTCAGCTGGATGCGATCACCGACGCCGAAATTAATATCGACATCCGGCGTGTGCGAAACCGACTGATCGCTATAAAGAAACGGCATGTAGCCGAAATTGATTTCCCAATTGAGATGGCCGGGAGTGCCAGGATCATTGGTGTAATAAGGCGGGCCGCCCTGCGCAAATGCTGCGGTACTTGCAAAGAGCAAAGAGAGCGTCAAGATGAACCTTAGTAAAATCATTCTGCAGGCTGGGACGGAAATCATTTCTTGGGCTTGGAAGTAGCTCACCATTGCTCGTACCATTGTTGATTTCTCGGTCCATCTCCAGGGGCGCAATGGCAAGCGCCGAAATGAACACGTTTGCTCCCGCTGAATGCCCGTTTTGGGACAACTCGATTTGCCGCCGACGGAACCGAATTCCGAGCCGTTCACAGCTCAGTACGCCACACCAGACCTCGTGTGATTGATCGGCCCAAAAGTCTGAACTGAAAGGGCTTATCTTCGCCCATCATGCGCCGGAATCGCGAACCGGTGAGCGCAGCATGCTCCTCCGTGCGCACCCGGAATCGCAATATTCAGGCTGAGGCGCAAGCCATTTCCTCTTCCTCCCGGCCCAATTTGGGAATGACTAGACTAGCACGGACTTCGGGAATTCTTCTCGAAGCCACAGGTCTCGCCCCTAAGTGCAAGCACACGCAGGTCTTAGAAACTCGCGCGCTGCATGGAGAAGGTTTGGCGAAGGATGTGCTTAACCAATTCGTGTAGTACGCACTCGGCACAATGCAGGAAATAAAAAAATCAGAGAGAAGAAACTGGAGGACAACAGCCGTGATGGATCTCAATAGAATGAAAGTTACGCCCCGCGATCAGCAAGTGCTGGACCTACTGGTGCAAGGCTGCAGCAACAAGGAAATTGCCGGCCAGTTGAGCATCAGCCCGCGCACCGTAAAGCAACACTTGCGCACGCTTTTTCTGCGCGCCGGAATTCGAGAGGGCCGCAAACGCGTGCGTCTCGCAACAGCGGCTTTCGAGCAAGCGGAGGTGAAGTCATGATGCCGCGCGAGCGCCTTACCCCGAAGGAAACTCAAGTGGCCACTCTCGTCTGGCAGGGCCTCACCAACCGCGAGATTGGCAAGCTCATGTGCACTACCGAGCAAGTGGTCAAGAATCACTTGCGCAGCACCTTCGACAAGCTCGGGGTCTGGAGCCGGCTTGAGTTGGCGATGTACGTGGCCAGTCACGGCGGCCGCAACTGGCTGGAAGACTGTGAACGGCCTGTATCCCCGGCGGCTCGGGCGGCTGCGAGTTAGCCTTGAAATGGCGCCAGCAAACCTTGCAACTTCTTGCGCGCTGCGTTGAAGGCTGGCACAACAGCTGCAAAAGGTTTGCACCGGCCTGCTCGCAACGCGCTCGAAGGCGCAGCTAAGGTCTTGAAGAAACAACGACTTGCTTTTCTCTGGGCTCGGCCTGTGAATTGCAAACGTTCCCCTGACCCATAAGAGCGGGCTCGCAAGCCAGTCCGAGCTAGCTCCGCAACCCCTGGGCGGGGCGTGAATGGATTACAAAGAGATCTTTTGGATGGCCTGCGATTCCGTTGAGCAACTGCGGGCCGAATACGGCCCTTTTCACACCCGCGCCGAAGCCGAAGCCGAAGCCCGCAAGCTGGGCTTTGGATACTTGCTCCGCTACGAACACATTCTCGATGAAAACGAGGAGATTCGGGAGGTGCGCTGCGTCTTCCTGGAATTGCCAGGAACGGCGGTGCCGGCTGTGGCTGCCGTCAGCCTGCACACGCGTTGTGCCACCTGCGGCGAATCTGCCACGCACAACAAGTGCTGGCAGGCCGAAGTTTGGGCCGATATTCACGAGTTCGAACACTCCCGTCATCTCGTTCGGCTTTTTGAACACGCTCGCGGCCAGGGTCTCAAGGAAATCGGGGGTTGGCGCGGGTAACTTTGCCCGCAGTTCGAAATTCTGAATCTTTATGCAGCCGAGAGTTCGCTGGCCGCTGCTCGATCGACAAACCAGATCAGCTTACCTTCGCTCGGCTGCACCAGCTTCGAGGGATATTTTTCCGGCGGTGCCTTGCCTTCCAGAACTTCGTGCAGCGCCGTGGCCTTGTCCGTTCCGCTCACCAGAAACGCCACGCAACGAGCTGAATTCAATACCGGCAGCGTGAAAGTAATTCGGCTGGCTTTAAACTTCTCCACCCAGTTTGCCACCACCAGCCTCGATTTCTCCTGCAGCGCCGCAGTCTCCGGGAACAACGATGCGGTATGCCCGTCCGGTCCCATGCCCAAAAGGATCAAATCAAAACGCGGGAATTCTCCAGGCTTTACCGCAAAAAACTTCCGCAGCGTTTGCTCGTAGGCCTCCGCCGCGGCAGCAGCATCAGGATTCTCCGCGGGGACGCGAAAGACATTCGCGGGCGGCACAGGAACCTTTGACAGAAGGGATTCTTGCGCCATGCGGTAGTTGCTCTCGGGATCATCTGGAGGAACATGGCGTTCGTCGCCCCAGAAAAAAAACATTTTGTCCCACGGCAGGCTGGCGCTGGCGTTGGCCGCGATCAATGTGTACAGGCTCCGCGGAGTCGAGCCCCCGGAGAGCGCAATCGTGAAGCGGCCGTTCTGCTCGACCGCATTGCTGGCCGCACGTAGGACTTCTTCGGCCGCCGCATGAAAGAGATCCTGCGGGGTGGTCAATCTCCGCACCTCGACGAGAACGCTCACAACACTCCTACTCGCGCTTCGCTGGATTTTACCGCCGCACATCGCGCCGCTCCCAGCAAACCCGCCTTGTCGTTGGTGATCACCTGCACAGCAACCGTCTCCAGCAGCGGCCGCAATCGTCCTTTATCGAGAAACGCTCGCATAAAGAGCGGCCCGGTGAGCTTGGCAAGAATCTTCGGCGAGATTCCTCCTCCCAGAAAAATTCCGCCGGTCGCCATGGCTTTAAGAGCTAAATTTCCCGCCTCAGCGCCATAAACCGAAATCCAGAGATCGAGCGCCTGCTCAGCCAGCGGATTGGTACAGTTCAAAGCGCAGTGGGAAATCGCCGCCGCTGCATCCCCATCGGCAAGTTGTCCCGCAAATCCCGCAGGCTCGTCAGCCCGGCCGTTTCCGCGCAGAAACTCATACACATTCACCAGGCCGGGACCAGACAGCACGCGTTCGTAACTGACATGCTCGTAGCGGCTCGCCAGGAAACGCAGCAGTTCAATCTGCAGATCGCCTTGCGGAGCAAAATCTGCGTGCCCGCCCTCGCATGCGAAAACTTCATGCTGGCTGCCATTCCAGAATAACCCAGCTTCTCCCAAGCCCGTCCCCGGCGCAATCACAGCCTGATTGCCAACCGATGGCTCGACTCGATTCAGCGAAACCAAATCCTGCGCGCCCAGCGCCCCAATGCCCCATGCGCTCGCTTCGAGATCGTTGATCAACAACGTGGCAGGCAGTTGAATCTGTTTGGCGAGGCGCTCTTGCTCGATAATCCAGGGGAGGTTCGAGGTCTCGACGCGCCCATTATGCACCGGCCCGGCAATTCCAAAGCAGGCAACTTCGGGCCGAGCCGCGGACTCTGCCAGGAACTTCGAGACAATCGCTCCTAAATCGCTGTATTCGCGGCTGGGATACACGCGCTCCGAAACCATCCGGAGGTGGCCGTTTTGAGACTCAAAAAAGGCCAGTCGAGCGTTGGTTCCACCAATGTCGCCAGCCAGAATCATTTCTCGAAATTCCTCCAGCGCCGGCCATCGCGCTCGAGCAGTTCGTCAGCTTCTTTCGGCCCCCACGCGCCCGAAGCGTAGTTCGGAAAATTCCGCGGCGGCAGCGCCTTCCACAAATCAAGCACTGGATTCACCACGCTCCATCCCGCCTCGACCATGTCCGCCCGTTGAAACAGGGTCTGGTCACCGATCATGCAATCGTGTAGCAGTCGCTCGTAGCCGGTGCTGGGCTGCTTTCCAAAGTATTGCTGATATTCGAAGTTCATGTCGACGGTTCCCAGGCGCATCACCTGGCCCGGAACTTTTGCGGCGAATTGCAGCGAGATGCCTTCTTCCGGCTGGATGTGCAATACCAACTGATTTGGCATCATATGTTCCACTGAAGTATCGCGGAACAGCACAAACGGCGCCCGGCGGAACTGGATCACAATGTGCGTGTTGCGCGCCGGTAAACGCTTTCCCGTGCGAAGATAGAATGGAACATCCGCCCATCGCCAGTTATCGATGAGCAGCTTCATCGCGACATAGGTTTCGGTGCGCGAATCCGGCGCGACGTCGGGCTCGGAGCGGTACGCTGGAACCCGTTTCCCATCCATCACACCCTCCCCGTATTGCCCGCGCACCGCGCGGTTCAGCACTTCCTCGTCGTTAATAGGCTGGATGGCATGCAAAATCTTCGCCTGCTCATCACGCACAGCGTTCGCGTCAAACGAAATCGGAGGCTCCATCGCCGTCAGGCTGATCAGTTGCATGATGTGGTTGGGCACCATGTCGCGCATCGAGCCCGCGTGGTCGAAATAGCTGCCGCGGCCTTCCACGCCCACGGTCTCGGCGACTGAAATCTGTACGTGATCGATGTAACGGCGGTTCCAGATGGGCTCAAAGATTCCGTTGGCGAAGCGAAACGCCATGATGTTCTGCACGGTCTCTTTGCCCAGGTAATGATCGATGCGATAGATCTGCTTTTCATCGACCAGCTTCAGCAGTTGCTGGTTGAGAGCCTTGGCCGATTCCAGATCGTGACCAAAAGGTTTTTCGATGATCACGCGGCGCCAATGGTCGTTGCTTTGCTCCAGCAATCCGTTGGCAGAGAGCTTGTCCACGATGGGACCGAAAAAGCTTGGCGCCGTCGCCATGTAGAAGAAGAAGTTTTCATGCGTGGAGTGCTCGCGATCAATCTCTGCCAGTCGATCCTTGATCTTCGGGTAAAGCTGGTCGTCATTGAAATTGCCGGCAAAATAATAAAAGCGGCGCGAGAAGCTGTTCCAGGTGTCGTTGTTTACGCAGTCGCCGCAATATTGTTTAACGTCTTCGAGGATCTGTTTGCGAAAATCCTCGTCAGTCATTTGCGCCCGGGCCACGCCCAGCACCGCGAACTCTTTAGGCAGCAAGTCCGCGCGTGACAAGTTGTACAGCGCGGGAATCAGCAGTCGCGCCGTCAGGTCCCCGGCGGCGCCGAAGATCACCATCACACACGGATCACCCTGTTTACCGCTGTGCGGTGGAATTGCCGTGGGCTCTACTGCCAGTTGAGACATGATCAGATCCTCAGAATTCTCGCCGAATTAAGCGGGTTACGCGCTCTTCTTGGTTGCGCTGGGCTTGGCCGCGCCGGCCTCGACATGTCCGCCGAACTTTTGCCGCATGGCGGAAAGCATTTTCTCCGCAAAAGTGTGTTGCTGCCGCGACCGGAAGCGCACATAAAGCGCCGCCGTCAGCACATCCGCAGGCACAGCTTCTTCCAAAGCAGCCTGAATCGTCCAGCGCCCTTCGCCGGAGTCCGCAACATAACCCTCGTATTCTGAAAGCGTAGGATTTTCCGTCAGAGCCATCGCTGTAAGATCGAGCAACCACGAACTCACCACGCTGCCCCGGCGCCAAACCTCGGCAATATCCGGCAGGTTCAGATCGTAACGGATATCCTCCGGCAAATCCTTGCTCGTCGCATTCTTGAAGATGTCGAATCCCTCGGCATAAGCCTGCATGAGTCCGTACTCGATTCCGTTATGCACCATCTTCACGAAGTGGCCAGCGCCCGAAGGTCCGCAGTGAATGTAGCCTTCTTCGGCAGTGCCGCCAAGTTTTTCTCGACCCGGAGTGCGAGGAATATCGCCCACTCCCGGCGCCAGAGCCTTGAAGATCGGGTCGAGCCGCTGCACCGCTTCGTTCGGCCCGCCGATCATCATGCAATATCCGCGATCCAGGCCCCAGACGCCGCCGCTGGTTCCCACGTCCATGTAATGAATGCCTTGGCCTTTAAACTGACCCGCGCGACGCACGTCGTCTTTGAAATAAGAATTGCCGCCGTCGATGATCGCATCGCCAGCCTGCATGTGTTGCGCGAGCTTCTGCACGGTCTGCTCGGTGGCATCGCCCGAAGGGACCATAACCCAAACAGCACGCGGCGCCTTCAGCTTGCCGACTAAATCTTCGAGCGATGACGAACCACCGGCACCCTCGCCCGCAAGTTGCTTCACCGTATCGGCACTCAGATCGGAGACGACAAGTCGATGTCCGCCACGCATAAGCCGGCGCGTCATGTTCGCGCCCATACGGCCCAGCCCCACCATTCCCAATTGCATTCAATTCTCCTCGAACTACTCCAGCGCCTTTTGCACCGCGGCCGCGAGCGTCACCAATCCAGCATCCACATCATGCAGATGCACGCGAAGCGCACGCCGCCCGCGCTCCACCAGCACTTGAAAATCTCCCCGCGCCTGTGCCGCCTTCACTACGCCGAACGTGTACTTCTGCCCCGGCACCGGCAGTTCCACAGTATCGTCGCAAGTGATCTGCAGGAACACTCCCGAATTCGGCCCACCCTTGTACGCCTGTCCCGTTGAATGCAGAAAACGAGGTCCAAAGCCAAGGCAAGTCGCCACATGTTTTTTGTCTCGAACTGAGTGCCGAATCGCCTGCAGTTTTTTCTCGTGTTCCTCATTCATCTGGATAAATCCCAACAAAGCAAAGTAATCGCCAGCGCCAATGCGATCCAGATGAGCTTTCAAATATCCCGCCAAAGACTTGTCTCCGCCAGCGGCACGCGCCAACTCCGCAGCATTCTTCTCATCGGTGAACAGCTTGATGCCGTCCTCCCCCACAACAGGTTGTTCCGCGGGAAGGGAACCAGTCTTCTCGTACGCGGAGGTCAGATTCCGCGTAGCAATTTTGCTGGCCTCAACGTCAGGTTGATTGAACGCGTTGATGCCAATGATCGATCCCGCAACCGCAGTGGCAATCTCCCAGCAGAAAAATTCTGCTCCGAGATCATAGATGTCGGACATCGCGATTCGCAGCACCGCATGCCCAGCCGCTTCGAGTGCCGCCACCTTCGCATCCTGCCGCACGTCCGTAGCATGTTTAGTGTGAATGTAGGCAAACACGCGATCATGACAGTAAACCTCCGGTGCCGCCAACTCTTCGCGGTCCACCGGGATGATGCCTTTTCCAACCTTTCCCGTGGATTCGGCCATGAGTTGCTCCAGCCAGGCGCCGAGATCAGCAATATCTGGAGAAGTGATGATCGTGACTTTATCGCGTCCGCTTCGCGCCGCCGTCCCGAGAATAATTCCCAGCACCGCTCCAGGATTTGCTTCAACGCTGGCGGAAGGCCCGCACGCGCGCACCATCTCCTGCGCGCGATCGAGAAACTTCTTGGTATCCACTCCAATCGCTGCCGCGGGAACCATGCCGAAATGTGAAAGCGCGGAATAACGCCCGCCGATCGACGGCTTGCCAAAGAAGATATGCCGGAAGCGATCGCCCTCCGCAACCTGCTGCATCTTCGATCCGGGATCGGTGATGGCTACAAAGTGGCTGCCGGCTTTATCGGCGCCCACAACCTGCTTCGTGCGCTCGAAAAAATACTGCTTGAAGATGTTGGGTTCGAGCGTGCTCCCCGACTTGCTTGAAACGATGAAGAGCGTTCGGCCAATATCGATCTTGTTCTCAAAAGCCTTTACCTGTGCCGGATCGGTCGAATCGAGCACGTGCAGATCCGGGTAACCGGCAATCTTCCCGTATGTCATCCGCAGAACTTCCGGACACAAGCTCGATCCGCCCATGCCCAGCAGAAGAATATCCTTGAAGCCCGCGCTCCAGACTTCTTTCGCAAAATTCCGCAACTCCACTGGATTCGCGATCTGCTCTTCGACAACATCGAGCCAGCCCAGCCATTTGGCCTCGTCGTCGCCAGTCCACAGCGATGCATCGTGCTGCCAAAGGCGCTGCATCTTGTTGCCCGATTGCCAATCGCCAATGGCCGTCTTCACCGCCGTGGCGAGACTCTCGGGCAGCGAAGTTTTCAGGCGGCTCAAGCGGATTTTCCTTTCTGCTCCGTATTTTTCTCCACCGCAGCCAGCAGCTTGTGGAACGCATCCGCAAACAACTTCACTCCATCGTCGGTGAGCTTCGTGGTCACTTCTTTGATCGAGATCCCGGTCCTCGCCAGATTGTCCATTACATTCTGCGCGCCGGCCACGTCTTCCGTCAGGCTGTTCCGTAGCTTTCCATGATCGCGAAACGCATCAATCGTCGCGGGCGGCATCGTATCCACCGTGTCCGGCCCAATCAGTTCCTCAACATACATCACGTCGCGATAAGCGGGGTTCTTCGTGCTCGTGCTGGCCCATAGAACGCGCTGAGTCTGCGCCCCCTGCGCAGCCAGAGCCTGCCATCGCGGTCCGCTGAAGATGCGCTGATATTTCAGGTAGGTCAGCTTGCCGTTGGCGATGGCAACCTTGCCCAGCAGGCTCTTCAGCAGCACCTGTTGTTGCGCGTCAGTCGTCGTCTTCAGCTTTTCCTCTATCATCGAATCGACCAACGAGTCGATGCGGCTGATGAAGAAGCTAGCCACGCCTCCAATTTTCTTCACATTGCCGCCACGCTTCGCTAAATCTTCAAGCCCCGCGATGTGCGCCTCCGCAACCTTCTCGTAAACTTCCTGCGCGAACAACAAAGTCACATTGACGTTGATGCCTTCGCCGATCGCCTGCCGAATTGCGGGAAGTCCCTCCGCCGTGCCCGGAATTTTGATCATGACGTTCTCGCGATTCACCGCCTTCCACAGCCGCCGCGCTTCGTCGATGGTTTCCTGCGTTTTCAACGCCAGCAGCGGCGAAACCTCCAGGCTCACATACCCGTCCCGGAACTTCGAACTGTCGTATACCGGCCGCAGCACATCCGCGGCATCCTGAATGTCGCGAATCGCAATCTGCTCGTAGCGCGCGGTCGTGTCGAGATCATCGCGCGAGGCCAGCGACTTCAACATGTCATCGTAGAGCGAGCTATCGGCGATCGCCTTCTCAAAAATGGCCGGATTCGAAGTCATTCCGCGAAGGCCATCCTCGTCAATCATCTTTTTCAGGTTTCCGCTCGTGATCAGATCGCGTCGGATGTAATCCAGCCACATCGACTGCCCATAGCTGAGCAATGCCTTCAGGGGATTTGTAGCTTTGGCTGTTTCCAGAACTCCAGTGGGCTGCATAAATGACTTCTCCTTAGATCATGTGTGGGCACAGCCGAGATCTTGTGGAGACAGCCGCCCTCGGCTGTCCGGTCGAGCGAAGCCCGACGACTCGCCGTTTACTTCTCTGCCATCGCCTTGTGCGCTTCCTCAAGCACCACATCCACAGTGAACCCGAAAAACTTCAACAAATCTTTCAGTGGAGCCGAAGCCCCAAACCGGTGCATGCCAACTTTTCTTCCCTTCAAACCAACGTACCGCTCCCAGCCGAAAGTGGCAGCCATCTCCACAGAAACGCGCGCAGTCACCGAAGAGGGAAGCACGCTCTCTTTGTAAGCCGAACTCTGCTGCTCAAAAATATCCCACGAAGGCATGCTCACCACGCGCGCCGCAATGCCTTCCGTCTTCAGCTTTTCGTAAGCCTCCACGCACAGCGAAACTTCGCTGCCCGTGCCTATCAAAATCACATCCGGCTTGCCACCCGGAGCGTCGGCCAAAATGTAAGCTCCCTTCGCCGTGCCGGAAGCCGCGCCAAATTTCGTACGGTCAAAAGTTGGAATGTTTTGTCGAGTCAGCACCAGCGCCACTGGCTGATGCTGCAACTGCGCAATGATCTTCCACGCCTCTACAACTTCATTCGCATCGCCCGGACGCAGCACAACCAGATTCGGCATGGCGCGCAACGAAGCCAGTTGCTCAATCGGCTGATGCGTCGGCCCATCTTCTCCCACGCCGATCGAGTCATGCGTGAAGATAAAGATCGACGGAATCTCCATCATCGCCGAGAGCCGGATGCTCGCCCGCATGTAGTCGCTGAAATTAAAGAAAGTCGCGCCGAACGCGCGGATTCCGGAAACCACAAGCCCATTCACGCTAGCGCCCATCACGTGCTCGCGTATGCCGAAGTGCAGATTGCGTCCCGCATAGGTGCCCGGCTGAAAATCGCCTGCGCCTGTCAGGTTCGTCTTGTTCGAAGTGGCGAGGTCCGCCGAACCGCCCATCAGCCACGGAATATTCTGCGCCAGCACGTTCAGCACTTTTCCAGAACTTTCGCGCGTCGCGATTCCCTTAGCGTCCGCCGGAAACGTAGGCAGATTTTTGTCCCAACCGTCGGGGATCTCGCGCCGTTGCATGCGATGCAACTCGTCGGCCAGTTCCGGATATTTTTCCGAATACCCCGCGAACATCTTCTCCCACTGCGCGCGCTCCTCGCGCCCGCGCTTCCCGATTCCATCGCGAAAATGTTCCCGCACGCCCTCCGGCACCAGAAACTTGGCATCCTCCGGCCAGCCGTAAAACTTCTTCGTCAAGCGTACTTCTTCTTCGCCCAGCGGTTCTCCGTGCGCTGCATTCGAGTCCTGTTTGTGCGGCGATCCATATCCAATGTGGCTGTCCACAATAATCAAGGTGGGACGATCCGTCGTCTTATGAAAGGTTTCAAAAGCCCGCGCCAGCATCTCGAGATTGTTGGCATCGGCAACCCGCGTCACATTCCATCCATATCCGACAAAGCGCGTGGCTACATCTTCGCTAAACGACCAATCAGCCGGACCATCGAGCGTGATGTGGTTGTTGTCGTACATCCAGCAGAGATTCGAAAGCTTCAGATGACCCGCCAGCGACGCGGCTTCGCCGCCAATGCCTTCCATCAAGTCGCCATCCGAACACATGGCGTAGACGTTGAAATCGAAGACCTCAAAGCCCGGCCGGTTGAAATTCGCAGCCAGCCATCGGCTTGCAATCGCTATCCCTAAGCTGTTTCCCACACCCTGGCCAAGCGGCCCCGTCGTGGTCTCCACGCCCGTCGTGAGCTCTGATTCCGGATGTCCCGGCGTTCGGCTTCCCAGTTGCCGGAAGCGCTTGATCTCCTCCAACGGAACCGCGAGCGTTTTCAGAACATCGCCGTTCTTATCCACCTCGCGCACGCCCGTGAGGTAAAGCATGGCGTAAAGCAGCATAGAGGCGTGCCCGTTCGACAGCACGAACCGGTCGCGGTTCAGCCACTTCGGATCTTCCGGGTCGTAGCGCAGAAACTCCTGCCACAAGCAGTAAGTCACAGGCGCCAAGCCCATGGGTGCGCCCGGATGTCCGCTGTTGGCCTGTTGCACCGCGTCAATCGCCAACGTCCGGATCGTGTTAATGCACAGCGTATCCAACTGACTACCGGTCACCACCGCCTGCTCACTGGCTACCATGCGATGCGCGCTCCTTCGCAGACGAAAACTCTGCCTCCGCTTGCGTTATCCGTGGCTCAGCTTTACTTAGAGTTCCACGGACGCAAAAGGGTTTCAGATAAGCATCGAGTGTACCAATTTCTTGCGGACCCATGTCGCGGGATTGTGAAAATGGGATGAAAACAATATGGGAAAGAATGTGGACTAGAGAAGTGGATTCAAAGAAAGAAACAGCGGAGAAACTTACTTCAGCAGTTGCAGGTAGCCGTTTTCGCTCTTAGCCGATCGTGTCGTCTCCTGCACATACTTCAGAAACTGGCGAAGATTCTCTTTTCCGGCGGGATCCATTCCAGCGAAACGAATGCGCATTCCCGCCGCGGGCGCGCTCCGAGTGACCACTCCATTCAGCGCCAGACCTTTCACCCAAATTTTTCCGCTCGCGACCCAAAGCCCCACATCAACTTTAGAGCCGCCGCTGATATGAATCGAGGTCTCAACCTGGCATCCACCGACGCTGGTGTTCGAGAGAGTGCCCCAGATGGGAGCGTCCAAATCATTGACCCGCAGTTCCACCGCCACGAAGCACTTGATTCGTGGATGCAGGCGTCGATCTTGTCCCCAGTTCGGGCTAAAAACATCGGGCTCGAATGGCGGCGTAACTGAAGTTCGAATAGGCGCTGCCTGAGGCAAAGGCTCCGACAATCCCTTAGCCGAGTTTGCTGCCGATGAAGAGCTACTGGAAACATTCTTCTTGATCTCGCCCATGACCTCTATCAGCGCTCGTTCTCTGTCCTCAGGCGAGGCATCGCGGTAGGTTTGCAGCAGCTTTCCAAGGTTTCGCGCCAGATCCGGATCGGCCAATAGCTCGGTCCAGTCCATCCCCACCGCCGCGTTAGGCTTGGAATCACTCATGGAAAGGTTTTCTCTCGCTCGCGCGAACCAGTACCCGCTGTCAGGTTGAACGTTGGGTCACCGCTCCGCAAGATGACCGAAGTCATCTCAGTCGATCGCTTGCACGCCCTTGAAGTAACTATTCAGCAAAGCTTGCTGATCGCTCGTCACGCATAGAAATTCAAACCCATAGTGGTATCCGCGCCGGTGACGCACCACCGCTCGAACTTCCCACGGAACTTGAGACCCGGGCAGCGAAAAGCTCAACCCAGCTACTTCACCCGCATTCAAATCGACCGCTAGGAGTATGCCGATTCCGGCTTCCGACAAGTCCCTGCAATGTCCCTCAAGCTTCCGGTAATCGTTTCCCAGAAGGCAACTCACCGTCACTCGGAAGTCGACTCCGTATCTCGGATGCCG
>PLDC01000028.1 GCA_003134995.1 Acidobacteriaceae bacterium
TGTTTTTGTTTAGGTTATGTTGTTATGCAGCCGCCAGTTGCCAGCTTCCTGTTGCCAGTTTTCAATTCGCTGACTGTAGTCGCGGAGAAAACCATTCCAGGTGGCGGTGTTCGAATTCCCTTGGGGATGTGCTTATCGCTCCGCAGTGATCGGCGTTGGGGACTTCCCAGAGAATTGCATTTTTGTTGTGGGCTTTGATTTCTTGCGCGTGGCGCAGGGGGATGTTGCTGTCGATCTGGCCGTGGATTAGGAGGACTGGAACTTTGGTGGCTGCTACTGAATTTTCTGGCGAGACTTGCTGCATTTCCAGGTGGTACTTCAGGCGGACGTAGAGGAAGGCGAATTCTACTACTGGGCGGAGCAGGGTGCGTCCGAACCAAGGACCTAGATGAAACGGCTGGCCCATGCGGTCGTAGGCTATTTCGCGGAAGCTGGAGAAAGAGGATTCGGCGGCTACGGCGCAGAAGTTGGGCTCGGATTCCAAGGATTGGAGGAGTTCGGCTGCGCCCATGGATTCTCCTAGTCCATAAATGCAAGTGGGGTGGGACTGGGCTGATAGGAAGTCGAACCATCGGTGGATGTCGTTGCGTTCCAGCAGGCCGTAGGTGGCTAATTGGCCTCCGCTTTGGCCGTGGGCGCGGGCGTCTGGGAGGAGGACTGTGAATCCGTGAGTTAGGAGGAGTTGGGCGTATCCGGTCATGCCTGCGCGGTTGTCGGCTAGTCCGTGCAGGAGGATTGCGGCGTTGCCGTTGGTGTGGTGGGGTCGGATGATCCAAGCGCGGAGGGTTGTGGCGTCTGGAGCGGTGATGGTGACGTCTTCCAGTTCGGAGTCTAGATTGTGGGCGATGGTTCGCATGGTGGATTGGTCTTCTGGAGTTAGAGGGCGGTGGGCTGGGTGCATGGTGCCGTCGGCTAGGAAGATGCCTGCTAGTAGGCAGAATGCGAGGTAGAGAGTTAGGAATAGGAATAGGCGGCGAGGGCGGTTGGGGCTTGGCATTGCGTCTTTGGGATGGTACGGGACGGACTGGCGCGCGGTTCCGGTATCAGTTTAGGGCGCGGGGAGAATTCCTTGCGGCGGGTGAAACGGTGCGGGCGGGGTAGGGATCCCCTCGGCTTCGCTCGGGGCAGGCTCTTCGACTTCGTGGCCGCTCCGCTTTCGCGGAGCGGCCACTACGCTCAGGATGACAATCCTAATAAGGCAGTCCGGCTCGAGCTACCGGTGAGCCATGGCTGGCTCTTGGACTTGCTTGCCGCTTTTGAAGGCTTCGTAACGCTGGTTGACTTCGTCCCAGTTGATTACGTTCCACCAGGCGGTTAGGTATTCAGGGCGGCGGTTGTTGTATTTCAGGTAGTAGGCGTGCTCCCAGACGTCGTTGCCGAAGATGGGATGGTGGCCTACGGAGATGGGGCTGTCCTGGTTGGGCGTGGACATGATGTGAAGATCGTCGCCGCCTTTGCTGGCGAGCCAGACCCATCCAGAGCCGAATTGTTTTACGCCGGCGTCGTTGAATTTAGTTTGGAAATCTTTGAAGCTGCCGAAGGTTTTGGTGATGGCCTGGGCGATGGGGCCTGAGGGATCGCCTCCACCTTTGGGCTTCATGATTTTCCAGAACATGGTGTGGTTGACGTGGCCTCCGCCGTTGTTGCGGACGGCGGCGCGGATGTCTTCGGGGATGGCGTTGAGGTCGCGGATTAAATCTTCGGCGGACTTGCTAGCTAGTTCGGGATGCTTTTCGATGGCGGCGTTGAGATTTTTTACGTAAGCGCCGTGGTGCATGTCGTGGTGCAGGGTCATCGTTTGCTTGTCGATGACGGGTTCGAGAGCTGCGTAATCATAGGGCAGTGGGGGTAGTTCGAAAGCCATGATTTTATTTCCTCCAAGTTCTTATTGTACTGATGACGGGGTGGCGGTTGCGGTTGCGAAGAGTTTTAGATACGCGGAGATGACACGCACCACCCGGGCTAAAGCCCGCTATCAAAAGTGAATCCTAACGCGGCGCTAAAGCGGCGATCTTCCACGTTAGTTTGTTGGTGGGCCTAGGATTTCTCTTACTTTGCGGGCCAGGCTTTGGAGGGTGAAGGGTTTTTGCAGGAAGGTTTTTTGGGCGTCGGCGGCTAGCGGAGTGGGGAAGGCGTCTTGCGCGTAGCCGGAGAGGTAGAGGACTTTGATGGCGGGGCGCGCGCGCAGGAGTTGTTGGACTAACTCGTGTCCGTTGAGGCCGGGCATGATTACGTCGGTGATCAGTAGATGAATTTGGTTGCGATGGCTTGCCGCTAAAGTCAGCGCGGCTTGGCCGTTGGCGGCTTCCAAGACGCGGTAGCCTCGGGATTCGAGAGTTTCGCGGACTAACTGACGGACAGAGTCTTCGTCCTCGACTAGAAGGACGGTTTCGGTTCCACCAGCGGCTGCTAGAGAAACGGGATTCTCGATGTGAGGGTCGGAGGGTTCGTCTACGCGCGGGAAATAAATGGTGAAGACGGTGCCGCGGCCTAGTTCGCTTTGGACGAAGACGTAGCCTCCGCTTTGCTTGATGATGCCGTAGACGGTGGAGAGCCCGAGGCCGGTGCCTTTGTTTTTCTCTTTGGTGGTGAAGAATGGCTCGAAGATGCGGGCTTGCGTTTCGCGGTCCATGCCCTGGCCGTTGTCGCTGACGGAGATCATCACGTAGGGGCCGTTTTTGATGAAAGTGTTTTCGGGGCGATAGGAATCGTCGAGGTTTACTGCGGCGGTGCGAATGGAGATTTTGCCACCACTCGGCATGGCGTCTTTGGCATTGACCACCAGATTCATGATGACCTGCTCGAGCTGGCCAGCGTCGGCGCGGGTGCAGCCGATGTTGGGCGCGAGACTGGTGGTGAGTTCGATATCTTCACCGATGAGCGGGCGCAGCAGGCGCTCCATGTCGGTGACGATGGCGTTGACGTCGATGACTTTGAGTTCGAGAAGCTGCTTGCGGCTGAAGGCCAGAAGCTGGCGAGTCAGCGTGGAGGCGCGATCGGAGGCTTGCTGAATGGCTTCGGCTTTGGCGTGCAACGGATGGCCTAGCGTTAGCTGGTCGAGCAGGACTTCGGTGTAGCCGCTGATGACCATGAGCAGATTGTTGAAGTCGTGAGCGATGCCTCCGGCGAGGCGGCCTACGGCTTCCATTTTCTGCGCCTGGCGGAATTGATCTTCGAGCAGGCGGCGCTCGGTGATGTCTTCGGCGATGGCTTCGAGAACGTCGGAGGGTTCGTCGCCTCCGGCTACGGCGCGTCCGCTGATGCGGACTGTGATGATGCCTTCGTCCCGGCGCTTCCAGCGAACTTCAAAACCGTCCATGCGGCCGCTGTGGCGGAATTCATCGACGAGTCGCGTGTATTCGGCGGCATCGACGAAGACGTCTTTTTTCGGATCTAGCGCCAATATTTCATCGGCGGAGTTGTAGCCGAGCATTCCGATCAGGGCTGGGTTTACATCTAGAAAACGGCCGTCGAGGCTGGAGCGATAGATTCCATAGACGGCAGTTTGCACCAGCGAGCGGTAGCGAACTTCGGAGCGGCGCAGGACTTGCTCGTTGCGCTTGCGATCGATAGCGGCAGCTAATTGCTGCGAGATCAGGGTGAGGACGTCCTGATCGCGATCGCGGAATTGCGAGTTTTTGGAATAGCTCTTGAGGACGATCGCTCCGAGGACGCGATGGTTGATTTTCAGCGGCACGCCCAGCCAATAGAGTGGAGGCTTGCGGGCAAGTTCGAGTTCGCCGCGCTTCTGCATTTGTTGCGCGAGGTCCGGAGTGCAGAGCAGTGGATCTCCGGTTCGCAGCACGAATTCGAGAAGACCGGAGGCGGGCTTTCCGGGAGCGGAAGCCGATTCGTGCTCGTCGACGAAGTAGGGAAAACTTATCAGTTGCGATTCGGGATCGCGAATGGCAATAGAGAAGTTGCGCGCTGGCATGAGTTCGTCGATGATGCCGTGAACGGCGGCGAAGAGCTGTTGGAGATCCTGCGCGGCGCTGGCCTTTTCGGCGACGCGATAGAGAGCGGAGCTGAGCGCCTCGGCGCGCTTGCGCTCGGAGATGTCGCTATAGATGGCGTAGAAGGCTACGGTTTGGCCGCCGATGATTAGCGGGGCGGCGGAGATGGAGACGTCGATCAGGGATCCGTCATGGTGGCTGCGTTGGGATTCGAGAGTGATCTGCTCGCCACGCCTCAGGCAAGTCGCAGCCCAATCGGATTCCGGGGCGCGATCTGCAGGCACGATTAGCGAGTCGATGGGTTGTCCCATGGCCTGAGATGCGGAGTAGCCGAACATGCGCTGGAACTCGCGATTCACGCACTGCGTGCGGAAGCGGGTGTCGAGCACGACGGCGGCATTGGGCGCACTCTCGAACAGCTGTTCGAGATAGCGGCGGCGGAGGTTGAGAACTTCTTCGGCTGTTTGTGGTGCCGAATTTTTCTCGGCTGGATGCTTTTCTGCGGAGACGGTGTCCCCGGAATGCTTTTCCCCGGAATACCAGGAAAGCGAAGACGGCTCGGCTGCGGGATTGGGAAGATCCGGCGGAACGAACGAGGGTGCGGCCCCGCGCTTGAGAGCGCGGCGCAACGATTTGGCGCGTACGATTTCCCCCGACTGCGGTTCTCGGGTGACACGATCACCCATAGCGACAGCTCCCCCTCTGAAGCTTTAGCCAGAGGCATGGTAGAACGTAGGGGATTGACTCGAAAGTTACTGAGGTAATTGTGGAAAATTTGGTAATTGGGAAATTTGGTAATTTGAGGATCTGGAGGCGGGTGCGACCTTGCCCAACGATAATAATGTCAGACTACGTGCGATATCTGGGCGCCTGTTACCACGATTCTCGCAGGCCTCTTAGAGCGGGGCTTCTTTCTGATAACGATCTCGATATCGCGGTCAAGAGCATTTAGAAAATGCAACAGACGTTCCACGGAAAACCCTTCCAGCCGATAATTCGCCAAGGCGGAAATCTTCGGCTGATTTATATCGAGCAGTCGCGCCGCCGCAGTCTGCGAAAGGTGACGCGCATCGATGATCTGATTGATGGCAACCGCGAGGCGCACCCGAGTTTGCTTTTCGCTGGCGTCGGGCAGGCCAAGATCTGCGAAGACGTTGCCCGAACTCTGAATGACGGATTCGTTATTATGTCTCCCGTTTGCCATATCGCGCCTCGTAATCTTCACTTGCCGTCTTGAGCCTTCGAGAAATCATTTCCACATCCGCATGGGCTGTCTTGATACCCTTCGGCGACTTCTTTTGGAAGGCATGTAAAACGTACGCAGCTTTCTCAAACTTCACCGTATACACCGCCCGATAGGCGTCGCCCCTGTAATCCTCAACGATCTCAAGAATGCCCGGGCCTTCGCCCTTCCACGGCTTCGCCTTCGGGTGCTTCCCGCCAAACTGCGCGACGCTCAGGGCGATGCCAATCTCATCCTGCACCGCATCGGGAAATTTCAACAAGTCGTTCCTGGCGGAGCCGATCCAAAACAGCAGCTTCTCGCCGGGAGCATTCTTCAATCGCGACATCTAAATTATCCTAGTTCTAGGATATTTCGTCAAATCTACGCGAACCGCCTATTGCTTCTGCAGTTGATCGAGTGCGGCTAGGACCTCTTCGCTGTGTTTTGCGGGATCGACGCTCGTGTACATTTTGGCAACTTTGCCGGCGGGATCGATTAAGAAAGTGTTTCGCTTGGCGAACTTTACTACCGCGAGATTGGTGAGCGAACCGTAGGACTGGCTTACTTTGCCTTCGCTATCGGCTAGCAGCTTGAAGTTCAGTCCCTCTTTGGCGCAGAACTTTTTGTGGGAATCTACGCTGTCTACGCTTACCCCCAGAACTACTGCGTGGCGCTCGGCGTATTTGGACTGATCGGCCTGGAAGTTATGGGCTTCGCGGGTGCAGCCGGGAGTTTGATCCTTGGGATAGAAATAGAGGACGATCCAGTTGCCGCGGTAATCTTTGAGGCTGACGGGAGCGCCTTGCTGCGAGGGCAAGGAGAAGTCGGGCGCGATGCTGCCGGGGGTAGGAGCGGCGGCGCGCGAGCCTGAGATCAGGCGCGGGACTAAGAAGATGATGATTATTACGGCTAGGACGATTAGCGCGATTCGCATTTTAGGGCCTCGTGGCTTGGGTGCGGGCAAGCCTGTGGCATTGTAGAACGTTTGGACCGAGCCAACAGCGGTGTCTTGTTCTGACGGCGTCGCCGTGGTGTGACGGCTCGCTTCGCTCGCTGGACCCCTCGACTCCGCTCGGGGCAGGCTCCCGAATGCGTCCGTCCCTCCATGGACATTTTCATAAGCATTTCCACATGGCCGTAGCCCTTCTTTTAGCAAAATTCTGCGTAATTGAATATCATGGAACATTCGGCACAATCAGACGGAGAGATCAGTGGCTCAGACGGAAACTAACGGTCAAGAAGTATTGGAAACGCGGGAGTGGGTCGACTCGCTCGACTATGTGCTGGCGAAGGGCGGTGGGCCGGTGCGCGCCGGGCGACTGCTGCAGCAACTTGCGCTGCATGCCAAGCGCGCTGCGGGAGTGAATCTTCCGTTTTCCGCTACCACTCCTTATCAGAATACGATTCCATCCGATCAACAGGCGCCGTTCCCCGGCAGCCAGGAGATGGAACGCCGCATCAAGAGCCTGGTGCGCTGGAACGCGCTGGCCATGGTGGTGCGCGCGAACAAAATTCAGGAAGGCATTGGCGGGCATATTTCCACGTTCGCTTCCGCGGCAACTTTGTATGAAGTTGCGTTCAACCATTTCTTTCAGGCGCGAAACGAGAGCGGCGACCGCGACTTTGTTTATTTTCAAGGGCACGCTGCGCCGGGGATTTACGCTCGCGCTTATCTCGAAGGGCGCATTCCGAAAGAGAAGCTGGAAAATTTTCGCCGCGAGTTGAAACCTGGAGGCGGGCTGAGTTCGTATCCGCATCCGTGGCTGATGCCGAATTTCTGGGAGTTCCCTACCGTCTCGATGGGACTGGGGCCGATTCAGGCGATTTATCACGCGCGGTTCATTCGCTATCTGGAGAATCGCGGGTTGAAGGAATCGCGCGGCGGCAAGGTCTGGGCATTTCTGGGCGACGGCGAAATGGATGAGCCGGAATCGCTGGGATCGATCACGCTGGCCTCGCGCGAAAATCTGGACAATTTAATTTTCGTGGTGAACTGCAATTTGCAGCGGCTCGATGGTCCGGTGCGCGGCAACGGAAAAATTATTCAGGAACTCGAAGCGATTTTCCGCGGCGCGGGATGGAACGTGATCAAAGTCGTCTGGGGCACGGACTGGGATGCCTTGATTCGCGCTGACCGGGATGGGCTGCTGGTGAAGCGTCTGGGAGAAATCAGCGACGGGCAGTATCAGAAATATTTTGTGGAGAGTGGAGCCTACTTCCGGCAAAGTCTTTTCGGCACGGACCCGCGGCTTTTGAAAATGGTGGAGCATCTTTCCGACGAGCAACTGTCGCGAATGCGGCTGGGCGGGCACGATCCGATCAAAGTGCATGCCGCTTACCGGGCGGCGGTGGATCATACCGGGTCGCCGACGATCATCCTTGCGAAGACTATTAAGGGTTATGGACTGGGCGAAGCGGGCGAAGGCAAGAACATCACGCACCAGCAAAAGAAGTTGAACGATGAAGAGCTGTCGATGTTCCGTTCGCGTTTCGGCATTCCGATTCCGGACGAAGAACTGCACAACGCCCCGTTCTACCGGCCGCCGGACGATAGCGCCGAAATCAAATACATGCAGGCGCGGCGAAAGCAGTTGGGCGGGTACATGCCGCAACGCACGGTGAAGGCCACGCCGCTGAAGTCCGTGCCGGTAGCGTACTTTGAAGAGTTCTTCAAGGGAACGGACGGGCGCGAAGCTTCGACCACGATGGTTTTTGTGCGGTTGCTGGCGAAGTTGCTGCGCGATCCGGAGTTGGGCAAGCTGATCGTGCCCATCATCCCTGACGAAGCGCGCACGTTTGGCATGGAGGCGTTGTTCCGGCAGGTCGGCATTTACTCGAGTGTGGGACAGCTTTACGAGCCGGTCGATATGGACACGCTCCTTTATTACAAGGAAGCGAAGGACGGGCAGATTCTGGAAGAAGGAATTACGGAAGCGGGGTCGATGTGCTCGCTAATCGCGGCGGGCACGGCTTATGCGAACCACGGCATCAACACGATTCCGTTCTTTATTTATTACTCGATGTTCGGGTTCCAGCGCATTGGGGATTTGATCTGGGCGGCGGCCGACATGCGTTGCCGCGGATTTCTTGTCGGAGGAACTGCGGGACGAACCACGCTGGCCGGCGAAGGCTTGCAGCACCAGGATGGACACAGTCACGTGCTGGCGCTGCCGGTGCCGAACTTGCTGGCCTACGATCCGGCATTCGCGTATGAGATTGCCATCATTATTCAAGATGGCATCAAGCGCATGTATGTGGACCAGGAATCGATTTTCTACTACCTCACCGTGACCAACGAACCGCTGCCGATGCCGGAGATGCCGAAGGGCGAGCGCGTGCGCGAGGGCATTTTGCGCGGGCTGTATCGCTTCAACACATTGAACGAGGGGGACGCGCAAGATGCGAAGCTGCGCGTGCAATTGCTGGGTAGCGGAACGATTATGTACGAAGTGCTGAAAGCGCAGACGATTCTGAAAGAGAAATACGGCGTGGCCGCCGACGTGTGGAGCGTGACCAGCTATAAAGAACTCTACCGCAACGCCAATGATTGCGAGCGCTGGAACATGCTGCATCCGGGTGAGGCAGCGAGGATTCCGTTTGTCACCGAGACCTTGAAAGATGCACCGGGGCCGTTCATAGCGGCATCGGATTATATGAAGGTGCTGCCGGAATCTTTGGCGAAGTGGGTGCCGGGACAACTGGTCGCGCTTGGCACCGACGGCTTTGGCCGCAGTGAGAACCGGGCGGCACTGCGCGACTTTTTCGAAGTGGACGCGAAGCATATTGTGCTGGCTACACTGGGCGCGCTGGCGCGGGAAAAGAAAATCAGCCTTGAAGTCTTGAAACAGGCGGTCGGCGATCTGGGGATCGATGCGGAAAAGATGAACCCGGCTACGAGCTAGGCGGCAAATATTCTTTGCGGGCAGCGCGGCGAAAAGCTTAAGCGCGGAGTGCGCTGAGAAACGCCGCGGAGGACGCGGAGGAAACCAGCACTCGCAGTAAACCAGCAATAGATAAGGAATAGAATCAGTGATCGAATTCAAACTCCCCGCACTTGGCGAAAATATTGAACAGGGCGACCTTGTGCGCCTGATGATTGCGCCCGGTGCGACGGTAAGCGAGGGCCAGGCGGTGATGGAACTCGAAACCGATAAGGCGGTCGTGGAAGTGCCTTCGTCGATCAGCGGGACGGTCGACAAAATCATGGTGAAGGAAGGCGACAAGATCAAAGTTGGCCAGGTGATTTTTACCGCTGACAATAATGGAGCTTCCGCTGCTGAGGCGAAGGAAACTCCGCGCAAAGAAGAACCTGCGAGACCTTCCGCGAAGGCCCAAGCGAAACAGTCGTCTTCCAGTGCAACCTCCACTTCTCCTTCTACTGCAACAGCAGTTGCCGCCGAGCCACAGCCGGCTCGCGCGTCGCAAACTGAACCTCAGCCAGCGCCGCAGCGCACTCGATCGACCGACGCTCCGGCGGCTAGAGAATTCCGGCTGCAGGAACTTGGAGAAAACATTTCGGAGGGTGATCTGGTGCGGCTGATGATCGCTCCGGGCGCGAAAGTTTCCGAAGGCCAGCCGGTGATGGAACTCGAAACCGAAAAAGCTGTGGTCGAAGTGCCGTCGACCGTGAGCGGCTTTGTGAATGAAGTGAAGGTCAAAGAAGGCGAGAGGATCAAAGTCGGGCAGGTGATTTTTACTTTGCAGGGAGGGGCGCTAGCGCAAGCCGAAGTGTCTCGACCGCAGAGCAAGCCAGTCGAGCATGTCACCGGGCAACACGGCGCGCGGCTAGCTTTTCAGGCTGCGATTCGCGCGGAGGGCAAGACCGAGGAGCAGGCGCTGCCTCCAGATCAGCCGCGGCAGCAACCCGAGGCGTTCTCAATGCCGGTGCAATTGGGCAAAGTTGCGGGAACGGAATATCGAGAGCCGGTTCCAGCGGCTCCGAGCACGCGGCGTCTGGCCCGCGAAATCGGCGTCGACATTTATGAAGTCAAGGGCACGGGGCCGGGCGGGCGCATCAGCGAAGATGACGTCAAAGCCTACGCGAAGGCTCTCGTCACGAATGTGGCTGCGGCCGCGCAAGCGCCGCCGCGGGCCGGACATTTCATCGAACCCAAGCTGCCCGATTTCGCGAAGTGGGGAAAGATCGAACACGTTCCCATGCGCGGGGTTCGCCGCAAAACGGCGGAACATCTGGCGGAATCCTGGAACATGATTCCGCACGTCACGCAGCATGACCGCGCCGACATTACCGAACTCGAGCAGTTGCGCGCGCGCTTCGCGCCCAAGGCGGAGCAGGCCGGCGGCAAGATGACCGTCACTGCCATCGCGTTGAAAGTCTGCGCAGCTGCGCTGAAGGTGTTTCCGCAATTCAACGCCAGCATCGATATGGCGAAGGAAGAAATTATTTACAAGCAGTACATCAGCATTGGGGTTGCGGCGGATACGGATCGCGGCCTGCTGGTTCCGGTGATTCGCGATGTGGATAAGAAAAATATCGTGGAGCTGGCGGTCGAGCTGTCGCAACTTTCGCAAAAGGCTCGCGAGAAGAAAATCACGCTCGCCGATATGGAAGGCGGAACCTTCACCATCACCAATCTGGGCGGCATCGGGGGCACGGCTTTCACTCCGATCGTGAATCATCCCGAGGTCGCGATTCTTGGGCTTTCGCGCTCGCGCATGGAGCCGGAATGGATTGGCGGAAAGTTCGAGCCGCGGCTCATTCTGCCGCTCTCGCTCTCTTACGATCATCGCCTGATCGATGGCGCGGATGCCGCGCGTTTTCTGCGCTGGGTGGCGGAGGCCTTCGAGCAGCCTTTCCTGCTTTCGGTGCAAGGATAGCGCGCGCGATCAAGAAGACCATTCTCAGAGAAAGTCAGTTCATGAACGAACCTCTCAACCAAACATCAGATGAAACTCAGAAGTTGCGCGTCGCCGTCGTGGGCGGCGGACCCGGCGGTTACGCCGCCGCATTCCTCGCCGCTGATCTCGGCATGCAGGTCACGTTGATCGATCCCGAGGCGAATCCGGGCGGCGTGTGTCTTTATCGCGGCTGCATTCCTTCGAAGGCGCTGCTGCATGTCGCGAAGTTGATTGAAGAATCCGAGCAGGCCAAGAATTGGGGAATCGAATTTGCTGCGCCGAAGATCGATCTGGCGCGCCTGCGGTCGTGGAAAGAGAGCGTGGTCAAGAAGCTCACCGGAGGGTTAGGACAGCTTTCGAAGCAGCGCCACGTGGAATACATTCAGGGGCGTGCGGCGTTTGAGAATTCGACGACGTTGCGGATTGGCAAAGCGGATTCCACCGAAGCCGTTCTCAGTTTCGACCGGATTATTCTGGCGACGGGTTCGCGGCCCGCGATCATTCCGGCGTTCAAGCTCGATTCACCGCGCCTGATGGATTCGACTGGCGCGCTCGATCTCGAAGACATTCCCGGCACTCTTCTAGTTGTCGGCGGCGGCTACATCGGGCTCGAACTTGGCTCTGTGTATGCCGCGCTGGGCACTCGCGTCACCGTGGTGGAAATGCTTCCCGGCCTGCTTCCCGGCGCGGATCGCGACCTGGTTCTTCCGCTGCACAAACGCCTGGAAAAAATGTTTGAGACCATTCTGCTGAACACTACCGTTGCTTCCCTGAAAGAAGACGGTGCGGGAATTCGCGCGACGTTCGACGGCGCGGCCATCACAGACGCAAACCGGGAAAAGGTTTTTGACCGCGTGCTGGTTTCCGTAGGCCGCAAGCCGAACTCCGAGATCCCCGGACTCGATAAAACGCAAGTGCACGTCAACCCGCGCGGCTTCATCGAAGTCAACAAGCAACTGCAGACCGCCGATCCTTCTATTTATGCAATCGGCGACGTCGTCGGCGAGCCCATGCTGGCGCACAAGGCTTCACATGAAGGGCGAGTCGCTGTCGAAGCTATTGCCGGGCACAAAGTTGCGTTCGAACCTGCGGCGATTCCGGCTGTCGTTTTCACCGACCCTGAAGTGGCATGGTGCGGTCTGACTGAAACTCAGGCGGAAAAAGAGAATCGCGAAATCAAAGTTGCGAAATTTCCCTGGGGCGCATCGGGGCGCGCGGTCACGCTGGATCGTCCTGAGGGAATGACCAAGCTGCTCATCGACCCGCAGACCGAACGCGTGCTCGGCGTAGGTATTGTTGGTGTAGGCGCAGGTGAACTGATTGCCGAGGGCGTGCTGGCCATTGAAATGGCTGCACTGGCAAGCGATGTAGCGATGACCATCCATCCGCATCCCACGCTTTCAGAAACGGTGATGGAATCAGCCGAAGTTTTCTTTGGCACGAGCACGCACGTATATCGTCCCAAACGCGCGTAAGCTGGAAGCAACCTCATGTCCACTTTCTCCAAAGCAATTATTGTTCTTACGCTTGCCGTTGCGGCGTGCCTGCCGCTTTGTGCACAGAGTCCGCTGACGCAGTTGTTGCAAGGCTCGTCTACCGCGGCGCCTCCCTCGAAAACTTCCGACCAACTCGGCCGCGATACTCCGTATGGGGCTGTCTATGGATTTCTGCAGGCGGCGCAAGGCGGCGATTACAGCATCGCAGCGCAATATCTGCAGATGAGCGCGGCGCACCGCCAATCTGACGGCGATGCGCTGGCGATGAAACTTTATGTGGCGATGAATAGCGCGTTCTCCGGCAACCTGCGGCCGAGTCGCCTGCCTGAAGGCACGCTGCAGGAAGACGTTCCGTCCGGCCGGCAAAGGCTGGGAACCATGTCGGCGGGCGATGTGGAATCCGAACTCGAATTGGTTCGTGTGACCGACCCAACGGTGGGAAGAATCTGGCTGATTTCTTCCGACACTCTGGCGAGAGTTCCGGAACTTTACGAGCAGGTTGAAGGGCGGCAGGTCGAGACAAAACTGCCGCGATGGATGGTGAAGCATCAGTGGGGCGGGATGCCGTTGTGGCAATGGCTCGCTTTGCTGCTGCTGATTCCCGTAGCAACGGCGGCGGCATGGCTGCTGCTGGTGGTGGCGCAAGTCCCTGTGCGTTGGTGGGCGCGGCGGCATGGCGACGTTGAACAGGTGCACTGGCGCTCGGTTTCGGCTCCGGCGTGGCTTCTGGCGGGCGCGCTCATTCACCGGATTCTCGCGAGCTTTCTAGGCATCGCCCTGCTGCCGCGGCATTACTACAATCAGGTCGTCGCGGTCGCTGTCATCATCGGCGCGTTTTGGATTCTGTGGCGCGTGATTCGCTGGTTCCTGCAGCGCGTGCGCAACCGCGCTCTGGCGCACGGCCACTCGGGCACGGGCTCGCTGATGTTGTTGGGCGAACGCATCATCAAAGCGGTCGTGTTCGTGATGGGCCTGTTTCTTGTGTTGAGCGTGCTGGGCTTCAACATGAGCACGGCGCTGGCCGGCGTGGGCATTGGAACTCTCGCGGTTGGTTTCGGTGCGCAGCAGACCATTGCGAATCTATTTGGCGGCGTTTCGGTGCTGGGCGATGAAGTGATTCGCGTTGGGGATGTGTGCAAGTTCGGCGACCGCACTGGCACCGTCGAGGATATCGGACTGCGCTCGACTCGCGTGCGCACTGAAGAACGAACTCTGCTCGCGATCCCCAACGGCACGGTCGCGACCATCAACGTCGAGAACCTGAGCCGGCGCGACAAACTTCTTTTCAAAACTGTGCTGGGCTTGCACCTGGATACTACGGCTGATCAGCTGCGGCATGTGCTTACGGAAATTCGAGGAGTGTTATCCGGCCACGAGAAGATTGAGAAGAATACGATTCGCGTTCGGCTTACGGAACTGACGCCGAGTGCGATTAACGTGGAGCTCGTCTCCTACGTGCTGACGCGGGACTTTGATGAATTCGCTGCCGTGCGCGAGGAGTTGCTGTTGCGCATCATGACGTTTGTTGAAGACTCAGGGACGAATCTCGCGTCGCCGTCGCAGAAGCTTTATTTGAGTGGCGACCCGGCATCGAATAAAGATGTGGTGAAACAGATTACTGACTCGCGCGAGGGTAAGCCCTCGACGGCGCCTGAAGGAAAGGATACGAGCACTTCTTCCGGCCAGACAAAACAGTAATCTCGTCGTTCGCTTATCACCACATCTAGTGACCGAGATCACAGGCTAGTTCGTTCGACAGTGGCATCCTTACGTCTCTAGCCATTTCTGGCTATTGTGAGAGGTCCTATGGCCACGTTTGCCCTGCCCTCTGTTACATCTACATCTCGAGTTTTGAATTCCAACCTGGCATCGCTCATCATGAGCGCCGACGAAGCGGCTGCACTGATCGAGTTTGGCACTCGCATCGGCATGAGTGGATTCACCGGCTCCGGCTATCCGAAGGCCGTGCCTTTGGCGCTGGCCCGTCTTATATCCGACGCAAACCTGCGCGGGCAGAAAGCTCAGGTCAGCATTTTCACAGGAGCTTCCACGGGACCGGAGTTGGACGGCGCGTTGGCGCGAGCTGGCGGCATTCAGCTTCGGCTTCCCTACCAGTCTGATCCGGAAACACGCAAACGGATCAACGCCGGCGAGATGGAATACATGGACATCCATCTTGGCCACGTCGCGCAGTATGTGGAGAACGGATTTCTCGGCAAGATGGACTGGGCGATCATCGAGGTCACAGCGATTCTAGAAGACGGACGGCTGGTTCCCAGTTCGTCGGTCGGGAATAACCGGACGTGGATTGAGCAGGCGGAGAAAGTGATTATCGAAGTGAACGCCCGGCAGCCGGCTGAACTCGAGGGCATGCACGACATCTATTACGGGATGAAACCGCCGCCGAATCGCCAGCCCATTCCGCTGGTGCATCCGGGGCAAAAGATTGGCACACCTTATCTTCACGTTCCATTGGAAAAAGTTGCGGCCGTGGTGCTCACCGATTCTCCCGATCGCAACAGCCCCTTCAAAGCGCCGGACATAAGCTCGCGCCAGATTGCCGGCCACATTCTGGAATTCCTCGGATGGGAAGTGAAGAAAGGGCGCATTCCCGCTTCGCTGCTACCGCTGCAATCGGGCGTGGGGAACATTGCCAACGCTGTATTGTTCGGCTTGCTCGAGGAGACAAAGTTTGAAGATCTCACTGCGTACACAGAAGTGATTCAGGATGGGATGATCGAGCTCTTGCGCAGTGGCAAGCTAACATGCGCGTCGGCAACCGCGTTCTCGCTTGGTCCGGAAATGCTCGAGAAGGTTAACAGTGAGATGGCAAACTACCGAGATCGCATTGTGCTTCGGCCGCAGGAAATCTCCAACCATCCGGAAATCATCCGCCGGTTGGGCGTGATTGGAATGAATGGAATGATTGAGGCCGACATCTACGGCAACGTGAATTCCACGCACGTGATGGGATCACGAATTCAGAATGGTATTGGAGGGTCGGGCGATTTTGCGCGCAATGGATACCTGGCGATCTTCATGGCTCCGTCGACTGCGCAGAAAGGCGACATCAGCACGATCGTGCCCATGGTCTCGCACGTGGACCATACCGAGCACGATGTCGATGTAGTCGTGACCGAACAGGGTCTTGCCGACCTCAGAGGTCTGTCGCCGCGGCAAAGAGCCAAGGTCATTATCGAAAACTGTGCGCACCCCAACTATCGATCACTGCTGCTCGATTACCAGGGGCGGGCGGAACGGTTGTCCTTTGGCAAACATACTCCGCACTTGCTGCGCGAGAGCCTGAGCTGGCATGAACGCTATGTGCGCAGCGGACGGATGCTCCCCGGGGAAGACTGAACGGCGGCTTCCGGCTCCGGCTTCCGGCTCCCGGCTTCCGCGTAACGCAGAAATCATGAGGTGCTGAACGCCCCTTCTTTCGAGGCTTGCCGCCTCAAGTGCGAGCACCACCGTAACTTGATGAGGCTTACGAGTGTACCTACGATGACCTTAATATGGGTTATCAAGCACTCCTTTTCTGTCCTGATGAGAAGACGGCTCGCACTGTAACGCAGGTTCTCAGCGAACTGGACTTCTCCGTTATTCCCTGCACTGAACCATTCGGCGCCGTCAAGAAGCTGATGAGCGAGCACTTCGACGCCGTGGTGGTCGATTGCGATAACGAGCAGAACGCCACGCTACTGTTCAAGAGCGCGCGGAACTCGCCCAACAACCATTCGTCTCTGGCCGTTGCAGTGGTCGAGGGTCAAGCGGGAGTGGCGAAAGCGTTTCGAATCGGCGCCAACCTGGTCCTTACCAAGCCGGTGAATGTGGAGCAGGCGAAAGGCACACTGCGCGTTGCGCGGGGACTGTTGCGCAAGAGCGAAGCTTCGAAATCCACGGCTGGAGCGGCGGGCGCAGTTGTGAAGCCTGTGACAGCTCCGACGCTTACATTGCAACGCGCGACGCCAACTGCGCCCGCCGCTAGCCCAGCGGCTTCGATTGCATCTTCGGCGGTCGCAGCAGCGACTGCTATGCCAATTCAGAAATCGGTGGAGCAGACGAGAGTCGTGGCTTCTGTTCCGTCAGAGATCAAAGAGACTGACATCGAAGAGACAAACGTCGAGATTCTCGACGAAGAGAATGATGTGATCGCTTCTGCTTCGGCGGTTGCACCTGAAGCGAAGATCGCTGCCAGCAAGCCGGAAGTTGTGTCGTCGTCCGTTCAGCGTCCGCTGAGTTCGGGAGGATTCGGTGCGAGTTCTGCCAGCGCGCCTGCGCCGGCACGCGAGTCGAAGTCCAGCGCGACTGAGACTAAGACTCCGAGCGTGAGTGCGGAGCCGAAGAGTGCAGTTGAGAAAGTTGTGGCACGCGAGAGTATTGCCATTGCTGAGATGTCTGCGCCTGCGGCTTCACTTGCGGTTCCGTTCGGCAACACTCTTGAGCAGAGCACCAAGCCTGCTGGTGGCGGAGGAAGCAAGAAGATCCTGCTGGCGGTGGCTGCGGTTGTGTTGGTTGCCGGTGGAGGTTACGAAGCTTGGACGCTGTGGGGACACGGAAATACGGCTGCACCTGCTCACGTTGCAGCGCAGCCAACGACGGCCGCTGCACCAGCGACGACCGCCGCGAAGGTTGCGAAGGTGACGCCTAGCGTGCCGGCTCCAGTGGCTATGCCTTCCAGCACATCAGCAGACACTACGTCGAGACCAGAAGAGACCGAGTCCGTCGCTCCGACGAAGAAGGTTGTTGAGACGGAAGAGCCTGCGGTGAAAGTAGCTGCGAAACCGATCGCGATCAAGAGTGGCGGTGTGAAGTCTGCGACGGCCGTGGATGCGCCTGCTCCGAACATGGTCGCGATTGCTGCGACGGGAAACAGCGCTGTGCTTCCGAGCCTGATGGTGAGCGGCAAAGCTCCGGCACCCGTGTTGCAGAACTTGAATGTGTCGCAGGGAGTATCGCGGGGATTGCTGGTGAAAGAGGTTCCGCCGGCGTATCCGCAGACGGCGCTGCACATGCGAGTTGAAGGCGCGGTTGAGTTGATGGCAACGATTAACAAGAACGGCGACATCTCGGCGGTGAAGGTTCTGAGTGGAGATCCGCAACTCTCGCATGCAGCGGCGGAGGCGGTAAGGAAGTGGAAGTACAAACCTTACCTGCTGAATGGGGAGCCGGTTGAGATCCAGACGCAGGTTACAGTGAAGTTCAGGCTGCCGCAGTAGCGGGAACGGCTCTTCGAGTGTTAGTAATCTAATGGTTAACAATTGGTCGGCGAGCTGTTAACCAGTGGGATATCAATCAAAAAATTTAAGCGGGATTCCACTTAATTCCATGGAATCAATGACTTGCGCGGTGCCGATCTGCGCCTTATCCGGCTAAAATACTGATTCTGAGCCAGTTACTCGCAAAATATTGATTCTTAGGTAGTTAGATCACTCTTCTTCGCGTAAGTCGTTTAGAATCAGCACGGCTGTTTCTGTCTGGACAGAAATTATCGTATTGATGCCGTAAATTATTGTTAGTAAAAGACTTAGTGTCTCGATATTCAATTTTCAATGAGCTTTCCTGCTAAGACGAGTATCTTCCGCTTGTGCAGCCAAGTCAAGGTAAAACCGGGTCATCTTCGCGAGCCGCGATCCGTTTTGAGAAAGGTAGCTCGAGGTATTCGTCTGGCGCCGAGTTACGTCTCGGGACAGAGCAACGACAACGGCGTGTGGCGTCGGCATTCGTTATTCCCAGTTCTCGCAAAAGAGGCGAGAAATGGGGCACCCATTTTTGGTGATTTGGGCTTGTAACTCCGGGCTTCCCACTCGGGACAAACCAACGACGACGGCGTGTGGCGTCGGCATTCGTTATTCCCAGTTCTCGCAAAAGAGGCGAGAAATGGGGCACCCGATTTCTTGATGGCTTCGGGCTTGTGACGCGACGGCGAAATCGTGTAGCGGAATGGGCTGTCGTGCATCGAACATCACATGAAATTTGGACATGGGTTGTTGCTTAATCGACGGGATTTTGTGAAGGGGATTGCCGGTGCGGGCTTGGCGCTTGCTTCGGGCGACGGATTTGGTTTCGCGAAGAAGCATTATGACGACTTGTTGCTGGATGACCTGGCGCGGCGATGTTTTCAGTATTTCTGGGACGCTAGCGATCCGGAGACGGGCATTTGCCGGGATCTGATTCACGGCGATGTTGCGGACAATGCGAAGAAAGGTGATGAGGCGCGCGGGAGTACGGGCGTCACTGGGTTTTCGCTGACCGCAATGTGCATTGGGGCGGAGCGGAAATGGATTCCACGCGTGGAGGCGAAAGACCGCGTGCGGCGTGCTCTTCGAAGTTACACCGATGGGAAGGTGCTGACGCAGAACGGATGGTTTTACCATTTTCTCGATATTCATACGGGCCAGCGATGGAAAGACGTTGAGATGTCGACGAGTGATTCGATCTGGCTTCTTGCCGCCGCACTTACATGCCGCCAGTATTTTCATGAGGATCACGAGATCGGCGATTTGGCCATGCTGCTTTACAGCCGCTATGACTTTCCGTGGATGACGAATGGTGATGGCAAGATGCTTTCGCACGGCTGGCGGCCGGAGGGGTTTATAAAATTTCGATACGACAGGTACTGCCAACTGGCGGCGATGTACCTGCTCGGGATCGGTTCGCCGACGCATGCTCTTCCGGCGGATGCGTGGTATGGATGGGAGCGGACTCCGAATTCGTATGCGAGTTACAACTACATTGGCAACACATTGCTTTGGACATATCAGTATCCGTTTGCGTGGTTTGACTTTCGCGGGCGGCGCGAGAGTCGCGGGAGTAAAGTTGACTGGTTCGAGAACTGCGAGATTGCGACTCGAGCGCATCGTGAGTGGTGCTACAAAGATCTGTCGAAAGATTTTCCTGGATACACCGAGAGCGTCTGGGGAATTACTAGTTCAACCAGTCCCAAGGGATATAAGGCGTGGGGTGGGCCTCCATTGCACTCGCAGGTGGATGGGAGTGTGGTGCCGTGCGCGGCGGGTGGATCGCTGATGGTGGCTCCGGATATATGCATTGCGGCGATGCACGCGATGAAGGATAAGTACGGCGAAAAGATCTGGGGCAAGTATGGATTTGCCGATGCATTCAACCCGGGAACGGGATGGGTGTCGACGGATACGCTGGGGCTTGACGTGGGGATGACTCTTCTGAGCATTGAGAATCTTCGGCACGGCAGCGTATGGAGGTGGTTCATGGCGAATCCGGAGCCGCAGAAGGCGATGAAGCTGGCGGGGATCGAGAAAGTTTAGGGTGGGAACTCCTGCTTGTTTTGAGTCTCAGGTCTTTTGTGCGACACATTTCAGTTCATACGTGGCCTATACTCGGATGTAGCGCCTTTCAGAACTGGAGAAACTCTTTACATCAATGGCTAAACAAAAGACAGACTTTCAGTTTCCGCTCACCGCGACCAGTCCGATTCTCGTAAGCGGCAAGTCGGATCATTCCCTGCGAAAACTTTTGTATGACTTTTTCACGGTGTCGGCGCGCATGGAAACGGTAAGACGCTATCTGGGGGAAAGGGTGAATATTACGGTTCCCCAATACAGCATCATCATGGCTGTGGCCGAACTGCAGGGCAAGAGCGGGGTCAGCGTTGGCCGAGTGGGCGAATATTTGCATGTGACCGGACCGTTCGTGACGATGGAGTCGGGAAAGCTTCTCAAGAAAGGTTTCCTGGAAAAAAACCCTGACCTGCAAGATAAACGACTTTCGCTTCTTACCCTCTCTCCAGAAGGGGCAAAGGCGCTGCAATCCCTGGTTCCGGGATTGCAACAAATTAATGACGTGTTTTTTGAGCTGGACTCGCGGGCTGAGTTTGAGCGCCTGTGCAAGACTTTGGACAAGCTTGTGGGCAATAGCCAACGGGCGCTCGCGCTGATCAATGCTACGCGGGGTAATCCGCGGCTTACGCTTGATCGTGGCGGGATCGCGGTCAGCGACCTTCGGTAGGTTTGGGCTTCGGGCTTCGGGCTTCCGGTTGCCGGCTTCCGGCTTCCGGGCCTCGGGTTGCTGACAAGCGTTCGTTCGTCTGTGGTTAGCCAGAAGTATTGATTTCGTAATACAAATTATTTATAGGCTATTTCGCAACAACCCCCTCAAACATCCGGCTATCACGCCCCGTTGAAGGCCGACCGCAACGGGCCGTTCATGAACATTCGTCGAAAGCTCCACTAACTAAAATAGCTAACTAACTTATCTTTTTCTCTTGACAGCCAAATAGACCTGAAGTACATTGAAGGCCCCCAAGTCAGGGGCTTCTGTGGGCCCCGGCTGTTCTTCGACCGAACTCAAACTGAAATCGCTGCGATAGCGGCTCTGCTACGCCTGTGGGGGTTTTCGTGCAAGATAAGATGCAGTACTTTCCAACCGCTGTCAGCCTTCCCGGGACGGCATGCAGGTTCCGAGACCTTTCTCCCTCTGAAATCACCATCATGCCGAGCGCCCTTGGGACAGGAGCTGTCGAAATGATTGCCGGAGAAATGAAAGATGTAAGCTCGCGACCTGGCCGGCTGCTGTCTCCTCCGTTCGGCTTATTCTTGCGCGCCGCCATGTTGGCCCACCTTGGAAGGACATTCCGATGAAAAGATCCAAAGCTTTGCTGACTCTTGGCCTTGCACTGACGTGCGCGGCCTTTAACTTTGGTTTGGCGGTGCGCTCCCAGGCACAGACCGTCACCAACCTTGCGAACTTCGATCGCGAAACCGGAGATGCACCCTTCGGATCGGTGATCCAGGCGACGAACGGGCGCTTTTACGGCGCTACCTTCGCCGGCGGCTTTTACCGGCAAGGCAACATCTTCGAGGTTACGTCCGGCGGAGAGCTTCGCGACGTTTACAGTTTTTGCGCAAAGCCGCTCAAGGGCGAGTGCACCGACGGGGCAAGTGCCATCTGGGCCCCTGTGCTCGCGAGCGATGGAAATCTCTACGGAGTGACGACGGCCGGCGGCAGCAATGCTGGCGACTACAACGGCGATGACGATCCTGGCTCAGGAACCATCTATAAGCTGACGCTTGGCGGTAAGCTCACGACGCTCTACACCTTTTGTCCCACCACTCCATGCATTGACGGGCAGAGCCCGACTGGGCTCATCCAGGGCAGCGACGGAAATTTCTACGGCACGACGACCACTGGGGGAAGGTTTAAGGAAGGAGTGATCTTCAAGGTCACTCCGGAGGGCGCGTACTCCGAGCTGTACTCTTTCTGTTCGCTGGCGAGTTGCGCCGATGGCGAACGCCCGGTCTTCCCGCCACTCCAAGGCGTCGACGGAAACTTTTATGGCACTGTGGGCACTGGCGGCGCGACGGGAGCCGGAGTTGTTTACAAGCTCACAGCTTCTGGAACCTATACGGTGCTCTACAACTTCTGCAGTTACGGGAACGGGCCCTGCCCAGGTGGCTCAGGTCCGACCAACATCGTGCAGGATGCCAACGGAAATCTCTTTGGCACAACCGAGTTCGGCGGCACCAGCGAGAGGGGCGAAGATGCAGGGGAAGGGATCGTGTTCGAGATCACACCGACGAATCAGTATATCGTCCTGCAAAATTTCGACTTTCGTCATGGATCTGCCCTCGGAGGACTGATGATAGCGAACGACGGCAACCTCTATGCCGCGACCATAGGCGACGAATTCGGCACGAACGGGGGAACCATTGTTGAGATCACACCAGCGGGCGTTGCCACGACGGTCTACACGTTCGGGGAATGTGGTTCTACCGGCTACAACCCGGTGAGCACGCTTTTTCAGGGCACCGACGGCACTCTCTACGGAATGACTGTTTATGGCGGCGACGGCTGCGGAGGCTATGGCACGATCTATTCGGTTTCGAACGGCTTGAGTCCGCTGGTGGAAACTTCACCCGTGGCGGGCAAGGTCGGCCAGAGCGTGATCATCCTGGGCAATGGGCTGACGGGATCTTCCAGCGTGACGTTCAACGGAGTCGCGGCGTCGTTTACGGTGGAGTCCGACACGTACATTCAGGCGACGGTTCCGGCGGGCGCGAGTACTGGTGTGGTTTCTGTTGTTACTCCGTCGGGAACGCTTAAGAGCAATCCGCAGTTTGTGGTGAGCAAGTAGTTGTTTGCAGCGAATTCTTGTACTGCCCTATGAGGCAAATTGAGGAGATTTCGATGAAGAGTTCCAAAGCTTTATTCACTCTTGGCCTTGCACTGGCCTGTGCGGCTATCACCTTCAGCCTGGCGGTGCGCGCGCAGGCACAAACTTTCACTAGCCTTTACAGCTTCTGTACCGAGACTGGGTGCCCGGATGGCGCCGGTCCTTTTGGAACTATGGTGCAGGGCACGGACGGAGACATCTACGGGATCACGCAGAGTGGTGGGTCCAGCGGCTCGGGAACGTTCTTTAAGTTCACCACGGCCGGAGCTCTCACTACGCTCTACAACTTTTGTCCTTCGTCTCCGTGTACGGATGGCGCCACTCCGTTTGGGGGATTAGTGCTGGCCACCGATGGAGACTTCTATGGCGTCACGTATGAGGGTGGGAATGTATACGGCTATGGCACTGTGTTCAAAATCACCGCGGCCGGCAAGCTCACCCTGCTGCACACTTTCGAAGGAACGGACGGAGAGGGACCGCAGGCGGCATTGGTTCAGGCCAACAACGGAAATTTCTACGGAACCACATTCCGGGGCGGGGCCTACGGCGAAGGCACAGTGTTTGAGATTACCTCGAGCGGAACTTTCAGGACGCTGCATAGTTTTTGTGCAAGCTCGGGGTGTCCCGATGGAAGTGGTCCGAACGGGCTGACGTTGGCCGCGAACGGAAATCTTTATGGGACCACCTACACTGGGGGCGAAAGTAGCTGCAAGACTTCTGAAACAAATGGAACCTTTTTCGAACTCACGCCGACCGGAACGCTGACCACGCTGGCCGTCTTCTGCGCGCCGACGGGATATCTTCCGGCCTCGGCGGTGGTCCAGGCTGCGGACGGAAATTTCTACGGCACAACTTTAGCCGGCGGAGACGGTTCCAAGGTCGTCTACGGCACTGTCTATGAGATGACTTCCAGCGGTTCGATCACTTCGCTCCACAGCTTTTGTCTTGAGACGGGATGCACTGACGGCAAAACTCCGACGGCCCTGACGTTGGGAACGGACGGAAACTTCTATGGAATCACAACGGGCGGTGGAGCAAACAGCGGTAAAGGGACGATCTTCGAAATCACTCCGGCGGGCGCGCTGACCACGCTGTACACCTTCAACAGTACAAACGGAAATTACACAGACGGATCAAGTCCGGCCGGTCCCATGCTGTTAGACACCAACGGCACCTTCTATGGATTAACCCAACTTGGGGGCAAGACCGCGAGCGGCACGATCTTCAGCCTCAGCACCGGGCTGGGACCGTTCGTCAAGACCATCCCTGCGTCGGGCGCGGCGGGAAAGAGTGTAACGATTCTGGGAACGAATCTGACGGGAGCAACTACCGTGAGCTTCGATGGAATTGCGGCTACGTTCAAGGTGGTTTCCGCTACGGAAATTACTACGACTGTGCCTAGCGGGACATCCAGCGGGACGGTGATGGTGACGACCTCGAGTGGCACGAAGCTCAGCAGCAATGTTGCGTTTCAGGTGCCTTAGAAACATGTCATAGGTCACTTTAGGGGACAGCTCAATGAAGAATTCGAAATCTCATTTCACTCTCGGCCTTGTACTGGCGTGCGCGGCCGTCACTTTAAGCCTGACGGTGTGCGCGCAGGCACAGACCTTTTCCTACTTCGCTAACTTCAACGCGGGAGCCGATGGCGTCGCTTCGGTGATGCAGGCGACGGACGGAAACTTTTACATGGGCGGCTTCCCCGGCGCATACGGCCACCGCGGGGCCATCCTGAAACTGACGCCCTCCGGCGAGTTCAGCATCTTATACAGTTTTTGCGCGCAGCGCGGCTGCCCAGACGGCAGCTATCCCTTTACTCCCATTCTTGGAAGCGATGGAAACTTTTACGGAACGACACAAGAAGGCGGCAGCCATTACGAAGGAGGAACGGTTTTCAAGATGACCCTTGCCGGCGAACTCACGACGCTCTACACGTTTTGTACCACCAAGGAATGCCCGGACGGCGCTAGCCCGGAGGGAATTCTCCAGGCCAGCGACGGGAATCTTTACGGAATGGCAGGCGGCGGCGGGATCGGCAGCCAAGGCACGATTTTCCGGGTGAGCGCTACGGGAGAGTTCACGAAGCTGCACGATTTTTGTTCGGCTGCGAATTGTGCAGACGGTTACAACCAGTTTTCCCCGCCAATCCAGGGCAATGACGGAAATCTTTACGGCGCAACCTATGCGGGGGGATCCCATAGCGCAGGTCTGCTGTACAAGCTAACGCTCGCCGGGGAGTACAGGATCATTTACGACTTCTGTTCTCTTTCTAACTGTGCCGACGGTGGTGGGCCGAACGCGATCGTGCAGGATGCCGACGGGAATTTTTTTGGCACAACCCAGGGCGGCGGCAACCTGGGCTATGGGACGGTGTTCGAGCTTACATCGACAAATCAATACATCGTCCTGGCCAACTTCGACTTCGTTCACGGCACTCCTCTTGGAAAATTGACACTGGCTAGCGACGGCAATCTCTATGGAAATACACAAGGCGGAGAAAATGCCGGAACTGTTTTTGAGGTCACGCCGAAGGGAGAGGTCACGTTTCTCAACATCTTCTCAACCTGCGCCCTTGATAGCGGCTGGTATCCACTGGGCTTGCTCTTTCAGGGCACCAATGGCACTCTCTACGGAACCACCGCCTTCGGCAACAGCGTTGGTGACTGCAATCCCTATGGCGCTGGCTATGGCACGATCTACAGCGTCTCCGGCCCCACCCCGTTGGTAGAAACCGCACCCGTGGCTGGCCCGGTTGGGCAGAGCGTGATCATTCTCGGCAACAATCTGACTGGATCGACCGGCGTTACCTTCAACGGGGTGGCCGCAAAATTTACCGTCGAGTCCGACTCGTACATCAAGGCGACGGTTCCGGCGGGCGCTGCTACGGGCGTGGTGTCTGTTGTCACTCCGAGTGGAACGCTGAAGAGCAATCCGCAGTTTGTGGTGAGCGAGTAGTTGAACGGCACCGAGCCGCGCAGTTCTGGCGGGCTGCGCGTCTCGGTTTCGGATCTTTGAAGATTGGAGACGTAAACATGAAGCTCGTCAGACTTTCACTGCTCGTTTTGGCATCGCTTGCAATCACCTTCAGCCTGGCGGTGTGCGCCCAGGCCCAAAGACTGACTGGCCTCGCCGTTTTCGACGGGACTGATGGGTACGGACCGTATGGAGGGCTGGTCCAGGGGACGGACGGAAACTTTTACGGCACAACCAACGGCGGCGGCAATGACACTCAGTCCGGTACGTTCTTCCGCATAACTCCCAGCGGAAAGATCACCAGTCTTTACAGTTTCTGCTCCCTGCCCAAGTGTGCGGATGGGGATTTTCCCAGTTCGGCTCCCGTCGTGGGAACCGACGGAAACCTTTACGGAGCGATGAGCAGCGGCGGAGCCGGCCGCGGGGGCACGTTTTACAAAATGACGCTGGAGGGCAAACTCACCACTCTCTATTCGTTCTGCCCCACTGATCCCTGCACTGACGGCATTAGCCCGAACGGAATCGTCCTGGGCGGCGACGGAAATTTCTACGGCACGACAGCGGTAGGGGGGAACGCCTCAGGCTCCGGCACGATTTTTTCCATCAGCCAAACCGGCGAGTTCAAGCTGCTCTACACGTTTTGTTCGCTTACGCCGAATTGCCTGGATGGCGATAACCCTTACTACCCGCCGATTTTGGGCACCGACGGCAACTTGTATGGCGTGACGTACTTTGGAGGAAGCCAGGAAGGCGGTGTGTTATACGAACTGACTCCTTCCGGGACTTATACGGTGCTTTACAACTTCTGTGGTGGATTGGGGGGTTGTAACGACAACGGAACTTACGATGTAGCGCGAGATGCCAAAGGAAATTTCTTCGGCACAACTGCCATCAACGAATTCGAGATCACGTCGACGAATCAGTATGTCTCCTTGCGCACCTGGGACATGTTCACTTATCCCACATGGCCGTACACAGGAGTAACGGTGGCCAACGATGGGAACGTCTATGGGGTGATTGGTGGCAACTATAACAATGCCGGATCGATTTATGAGGTCACTGCGGCGGGCACGTACACGACGCTGTATGCCTTCGAGACTGGGATCGGCTCCCCACCAGTTGGCCCGCTGATTCAGGGCACCGATGGCAGCTTTTACGGAGTCGCCACCTACGGACCGGGCGACTACGATGGCGAGGTTTTCAAATTCTCGAACAACCTTAGCCCGCTGGCGGAAACCGTGCCCGTGATTGGACCGGTGGGCACGAGCGTCCTCATCCTGGGCAACGGTCTGACTGGATCTACCAGCGTCACGTTCAATGGAGTGGCGGCAAAGTTCACGGTGGAGTCCGATACCTACATTAAGGCGACTGTTCCAAAGGGTGCGACGACCGGGACGGTTTCTGTGGTCACGCCATCGGGAACGCTCGATAGCTATCCGCAGTTCTTGGTGAGCAAGTAGTTGTTGTAACTCACTTCTGTTTCGCATTGGTCGAACAAATTAGGAGGACATTTCGATGAAGGCGTCCAAAGCTTTTCTGAGTCTTGGTCTTGCACTCGCATGTGTGGTCTTTACTTTCAGTCTGGCGGTGCGAGCCCAGGCCCAGACCCTGAAAGTCATTGGTTTCTTCGATGGGTCCGACGGAAACGGACCGTACGGGCCTGTCGTCCAGGGAACCGACGGAAACATTTACGGCACAACCGACTACGGCGGCAACGCATTTGCGTCCGGTACTCTCTACCGAGTTACGCCCACTGGTGAGGTCACCGATCTTCACAACTTCTGCTCCCAGCCTAGATGTGCCGACGGGTCTACCGCCTTTTCACCTCCCGCGGTCGGGACCGACGGAAACCTTTACGGAGTCGTAGGGAGCGGCGGAGTCGGCTTTGAGGGGACGTTTTACAAAATGACGCTTGACGGACAATTCACTACTCTCTACGCCTTTTGCTCCACCGAACCTTGCACTGGCGGCGGCGGTCCGAACGGAATCATCCTGGGCGCCGACGGGAATTTCTACGGCACCGCAGGAGGCGGTGGCAATCACGAAAATGGCGGCACATTTTTTTCCCTCAGCCCAACCGGCCAGTTTAAGCTGCTGCACACGTTTTGTTCCGTTGCCCCGAATTGCCTGGATGGCGCAGTTCCGTCTTACGCTCCGATCCTGGGAACCGACGGCAACTTTTATGGCGTCACCTACACCGGGGGAAGTCTGGGAGGTGGTGTCTTGTACGAACTGACTCCTGCGGGAACCTACAGTGTGCTTTACAACTTCTGTGGTTTGTCTGCGCCCTGTTCCGGTCCTGGGGAGCCCTACCAGGTAGTGCGGGATGCCTACGGCAACTTCTTTGGACAAACCGAGTACGACAGTAGAGGCTACCAGTACGGAAGCGTATTCGAGATCACCTCGGACAATCAATTACTCGTTCTGCATAATTTCAACTATGACAACTACTGGCCTTACATAGGAGTGACGCTGGCCAATGACGGCAACGTCTACGGAGTATTTGGATATGACGTCACCAATGCCGGATTCATTTTTGAAGTAACTCCAGCGGGCAGGTATGCGGAGATCTATAACTTCCCGGTGGACGACAACGCCAGCGGCGCCCCGCCAGTTGGCCCGCTTTTTCAGGGCACTGACGGCGACCTTTACGGAGTCACTCCCTACGGTCCCGGGTCCTTTTATGGCGAGGTCTTCCAGTTCTCGAACAACCTCCGGCCGTTGGTGGAAACCGTGCCTGTGGCTGGCGCTGTGGGGAACAGCATACTCATCCTGGGCAACAATCTGACAGGGTCCTCCAGCGTCACGTTCAACGGCGTGGAAGCGGCATTCACGGTCGAATCCGACACTTACATCAAAGCCACAGTTCCGGCGGGCGCGACGACGGGTGTGGTTTCGGTCGTGACTCCGTCGGGGACGCTGAACAGCTATCCGCAGTTTGTGGTGACGGAGTAATAAGTAATTTGGATCGAGGCTATGCCCAACGAGGTGATGACAATGAACCGCTCGAAATTTCAACTGACTATTGGTTTTGCACTCGCATTTGCGATCACAATCAGCCTGGCGGTGCGCGCAGAGGCACAAACCTATGCCGACCTTGCCAACTTCAATGGCACGGACGGCAGCTTTCCCGGTGGATCGGTGACCCAGGCGACGGACGGAAACTTTTATGGCGTAACCTACTACGGCGGCGCTAACAAGAAAGGCAGCCTCTTTCAAGTTACGCCGGGTGGAACGATTACCTCGATTTACAGTTTTTGCTCACAGTCCAATTGCGCCGACGGGGAAGGCCCCGTATCTACCCCGGTGCTGGGAAGCGACGGAAACCTTTACGGGGCAACTTGGGGAGGTGGTGGCACCGCCGAGGGCGGAATCGTTTACAAGATGACGCTTGGGGGCGAAATCACCATCCTCCACACCTTCTGTACCACTTCCGCATGCCTGGATGGCGACGCCCCGGCCGCAGTCATGCTTGCCAGCGATGGGAACTTCTACGGCACGACCTTCTTCGGCGGGGAGTTCAAGGGAGGCACGCTCTTCAAAATCACTCCAACGGGCGTGCTGACAGTACTGCACTCTTTTTGCTCAGAGGCGAATTGCGCGGACGGCAATTCTTCCGACTCGGCGCCGATACAGGCCAGCGATGGAAACTTTTACGGTGCAACTCAAGGTGGGGGCGTCGATGGAGTTGGCGTTCTTTACGAGATGACGGCGACGGGAGGTTACAAGGTAATCCAGAATTTCTGTTATGGCGCTCTCTATGGCTGCCCGATGGGCTCGACGCCGAACCCGCTCGTACAGGATGCCGATGGGAATTTGTTTGGCACAACTAAATTTGGCGGCAGCTACAACTCGGGAACTGTATTCGAAATCACGTCGGCAGGTCAAGACATCGTCCTGCACAAATTCGAGTACGGCGGATCAATCGACCCGTCGGGCGCGTTGATCATCGCCAATGACGGGAATCTGTATGGAGCGGCCGCAAACAACAGCTTCGACGACGGCAACGGGTATAGCTCCGTTTTCGAGATCACCGAAGCGGGCGTATTCACGGCGTTGGCCAGCAACTATGACAGCCTGAATGGCCCGGTTCTTCAGGCCACCGATGGCAATTTCTACGGAACCACCGCCTTCGGCGGCGCCGACAATTATGGCACGGTCTTCAAACTCTCGACCGGCCTCAGTCCGCTGGTGGAAGCTGTGCCCGTGGCCGGCCCAGTCGGGAAGATCGTCATCATCCTGGGCAATGGCCTGACTGGATCTACCAGCGTCACGTTCAACGGCGTGGCGGCGGCGTTTACGGTGGAGTCCGACACCTACATCAAAGCGACGGTTCCAAAGGGCGCGACTAGCGGCGCGGTGTCTGTGGTCACTCCGTCGGGAACGCTTAAGAGCAATCCGCAGTTTGTGGTGAGCAAGTAATGATTTAAACAATGGAATTTGAAACCAAGATACACCTTGAACACTGGGGTTCGACCGAGGAGACAGTCATGCGAATCAAGAAGCAGTATTTCGCGCCCATCACCTTGCTCTTGCTTACCGTGTTGCTTTCGGTCACCCACGCGGTCGCGCAAGAAGGCTCAGCAAGAGAAAAAGTGCTTGTCAGTTTTACAGCCGAGAGCTCTGTCGGCAATACGCCGACTGGCGCACTGATTTCCGACGGTGCCGGAAATTTTTACGGGGTTAACGGTAACGGGGGCGTGGGGGGCGGAACGGTCTTTGAGATATCTCCCTCGGGCGAAGGAGGATGGACCGCAAAGTTGATCGATGATCTCCAATCGAACTCGCACTACGACAATGCGCTGGTCATGGATTCGTCCGGGAATCTTTACGGCACCCTCTATGCCGGCGGCGCCAATGCCTGTACCGACGGTTACGACGATTACTTGTGCGGTGGGGTTTACGAGTTGTCGCCGAACGGCTCGGGTGCATTCACGGAAAACATCCTATGGAACGCCAGCCAGAGGGGAGGGTGGCGACCGTATCACCTGATCATGGGCCCTGATGGAAACCTGTATGGCACCACCTATTGGGGCGGCGATTGGGGCAGCAACGTGGGAGGGGGAACTGTCTTTGAACTACAGCATACGGGTGAGCAATGGACGCACAGCATATTGTCCACCGGTGACGACTTGCCAGACAGCCTAGTTTTCGACAAGGCCGGAAACCTCTACGGCACGAACTACTACGGCGATGACTGGGTCGGAGGCGGCGCCCTCTTTGAGTTGAAGAAGACGAACGGCGGCTGGCAGGAAATCAATTTGTTCGAGTTCAACGCCAGCGGCTCCGGAGCATCGGGGGGATTTGGCCTAAACGGGGTGATCCTCGGCAGCGATGGCAATTTCTATGGGACGACGGATTCGGGCGGCAACGGACATGGTGTTGTATTCGAGTTGTCGCCGACGTCGGGTGGGGCCACGCAAGAGACCGTTTTGTACACCTTTCTAGACGGGGGACCAGACGAATACGCCGCTAACCCGCTCCTCGTCGAGTCAGCGGGCAATCTTTATGGCGCTACCTTCGGTGGCGGCCCGGGAGGGTATGGAACTGTCTTCCAACTCACGCCGTCAGGAAACGGCGCGTGGTCCTATACCCTCCTGCACAGTTTTCCGAGTGACGCTGAGGACGGCAAAAGCCCGAATGGTTTGCTAGTCGATTCAAAAGGAAATATTTACGGCACAACGGTGGGCGGCGGTACGGCGGGGTTGGGAACGGTGTTTGAGATTACGCCGTAGCCTCAAGAGGATTTTCACAAGTGCAACAGACGGCGTTCGTTTTGCAGCGCGGATTGCGAGGAGATTGTTATGAAGAATTCTAAATTACAGCTCACCCTTGGCCTTGCATTGGCGTGCGTAGTTTTCTCCTTTGGCCTGGCGGTGTGCGCCACGGCACAGACTTATGCCAACCTCGACTACTTCAATAAGCAAGACGGATGGGATGGCGCCGCCGGACCACTGATCCAGGGGACGGATGGAAACTTTTACGGCGCAACCGTCGTCGGCGGCGCAAACGTCGTCGGCTACGTTTTCGGCGCAGGAAATGTCTTCCAGTTGTCTCCCGCCGGAGAACTTCGATCGATTTACAGTTTTTGTTCGCAGCCCAACTGCGCTGACGGGCAATATCCGCTGCTGGGTCCCGTCCTCGCAAGCGACGAACACCTTTACGGAGTGGCGTCGGTGGGTGGAAGCTATGCTGGATCCATATATGGCTCAGGAACGTTTTACAAGCTGACGCTTGGCGGCGAGTTCACGCTCCTCTATACGTTCTGTCCCACCTCTCCATGCACTGACGGCTCGGGCCCGAACGGAATCATCCTGGGCAGCGACGGGAATTTTTACGGCGCGACAGCAGCCGGGGGAGCATTCAGTGGCGGCACGATCTTCAGGATCAGCTCAACCGGCAAGCTCACGGTGTTGCACTCCTTTTGTTCGCTCAGCAATTGTAAAGATGGCAAAGAACCAAACTACGCGCCAATCCAAGCGAGCAACGGAAACTTTTATGGCACAACGATGGAGGGCGGAACCACGGGAAGCGGCGTCGTTTACGAACTGACTCCATCCGGGATCTATACGGTGGTCCACAACTTCTGTTCTCTTGCTGGCTGCGCGGATGGAAGCGAGCCAACAACCTTAGTCCAGGGCACCGATGGAAATATTTTTGGCACAACTGTGGGAGGCGGCAGCGACGGCTACGGCTGGGGAACTGTATTCGAGATCACATCGACAAATCAATATGTCGTCCTGGATAGTTTCGACATCCTGCGGGCCCATCCTTTTGCGGGACTGGCGCTGGCCAACGATGGCAATCTCTACGGAACTACGACCGGCGACGGGACCGGGTCAGGCATCAACGGCGGAACCATTTACGAGGTCACCCCACAGGGCAGGTATACGCAGCTCTACACGTTCAGCGAATGTAAGGGCGGCTATAACCCATCCGCGCCATTGTTTCAGGGCACCGACGGCCTTATCTATGGAACCACTGGCTACGGCGGCTACGTCTCGCCGGATGGCTGCGGTGGCTATGGCACGATCTTCACCCTCGCGAATGGGCTCAGCCCGCTGGTGCAATCCGTACCCGTGGCTGGCCCCGTCGGGCAGAGCGTCATCATCCTGGGCAACGGTCTGACTGGATCGACCAGCGTCACCTTCAACGGCGTGGAGGCGGCGTTTACGGTTCAGTCCGATACCTATATTAAGGCGACGGTTCCAACGGGTGCGACGAGCGGCACGGTTTCTGTGGTCACGCCATCGGGAACGCTGAACAGCAATCCGCAGTTTGTGGTGAGCAAGTAGTTGTTTGCGACTCATTCTTATTTCGCATTGATCGAACAAATCAGGGAGAGATTTCGATGAAGAATTCCAAAGCTTTGCTTAACCTTGGCGTTGCACTGGCGTGTGCGGCCTTCATCTTCAGCCTGGCGGCGCGCGCCCAGGCACAGACCCTTTCCTACCTTGCCGACTTCGATGGTACGAACGGCTTCGGGCCCTTTGGTGGGGTGATCCAGGCGACGGACGGAAACTTTTACGGAACGACGACCAATGGCGGCGGTCATGGGTATGGGAACGTCTACCGCATAACACCGAGCGGAGAGATCACCTCGATTTACGATTTTTGCAAACGGCCCAATTGCGCCGACGGCGCAACTCCCGAGTCGGCTCCAGTGCTCGGAAGTGACGGCAACCTTTACGGTACGACCAATGGGTTCGCCTACGGCGGATACGGAACGGTATACAAGATGACGCTGAGCGGCGAACTTACGACCCTTTATACGTTCTGCTCGCTCGCGGAATGCGCCGACGGCTCGGTGCCAAACGGTCTCATGCAGGCCAGCGACGGGAACTTTTACGGCACAACATTCTCGGGAGGAAATTCCAACGCGGGCACGATCTTCAAGATCACCCCGGCCGGCCAGTTCACATCGCTCTACAGCTTTTGTTCGCTGGCGAATTGCGCAGATGGCAATAGTCCGGTCTATTCGCCGATCGAGGGCAGCGATGGAAACCTCTATGGCGCGGCGTGGGAATACCAGGGGGGAGGTGTCTTATACAGATTCACGCTGGCGGGAAACTATAAGGCCCTCTACAGCTTCTGCAGGGGGATCTTTTGCTCCGGCGGCTCGGGGCCGCTGGCGTTGGTGCAGGATGGCAATGGAAATTTCTTTGGCACGACCCAGTATGGTGGCGGCAGCGACGACGTGGGAACCCTATTTGAACTCACAGCGAAGCAACAATTCATCAACCTGCACAACTTCGACAAAACTGATGGAGCCTACCCCAGTGCAGGATTGACGCTGGCCAGCGACGGCAATCTGTATGGAGCGACAGTAGAGGGTGGGCCGGCTGACGCGGGAACTATTTTTGAGATCACCACAGCGGGTACGTTCAGAACGCTCTATACATTCGCACATCCTTATGCCTTCAACCCGACTGGGCCGCTTTTTCAAGGCACCGATGGAAGTTTCTACGGAGCCACCCCCGGCGGCAATGGCGACGGCCCCCTGGGCACGGTCTTCAAATTCTCGAATGGCCTGGGCCAGTCGGTAGAAACCGCACCGGGGGCGGGCGCAGTCGGAAAAAGCGTTCTCATCCTCGGCAACGGGCTGACCGGATCTAGCAGCGTCACTTTCAACGGCGTGGCGGCGGCGTTCGCGGTGGAGTCCGATACCTACATTAAGGCGACTGTTCCAACGGGCGCGACGACCGGGACGGTTTCTGTAGTCACGCCTTTGGGAACGCTGAATAGTAATCCGCAATTTGTGGTGACGAAGTAATGATTGCACGTAGGGGCGGACGCATTCGTCTTGTCCGAGCGAAGCGAGCGCCCGCTAATTCCTGCGCTGCCTGACCGCGCACCTTAGGAGGACACTTCGATGAGAGGTTCGAAATCTTTGCTGACCCTTGGCCTTGCGCTAGCGTGTGCGGCTATCACCTTTAGCTTGGCGGTGTGCGCGCAGGCGCAAGTCCTGCACACCGTGGGCGTCTTTGACGGCTCGAACGGTAACGGACCGTATTCATCTGTGGTCCAGGGGCCGGATGGGAATATTTATGGCACAACTGACTCCGGCGGCAACGACACTCAGTCCGGCACTCTCTTTCGCTTAACACCCTCCGGGGAGGTCACCGATCTTTACAATTTCTGCTCTCTGGCTAAATGTGCCGACGGATGGGGTCCCGATGCGGCTCCCGTGGTGGGAATCGACGGAAACCTTTACGGAGTAGTTCAGGGAGGCGGAACCGGCCAATTAGGGACATTTTACAGAATGACGCTTGATGGCGAATTTACCACCCTCTATACCTTTTGCCCCACTCGTCCCTGCACCGGGGGCGGCGCCCCGACCGGAATCATCCTGGGCGGCGACGGGAATTTCTACGGCACCACAGACGGAGGGGGCAATGACTCCGGCTCCGGCACGATTTTCTCTATCAGTCCAACCGGCCAGTTCAAGCTGCTTTACACCTTTTGCTCGCTTACGCCGAATTGCCTCGATGGCACAAGGGCATTCTACCCGCCAATCCTGGGCAGTGACGGCAACCTTTATGGCGTAACCTGGGCCGGCGGAAGCCTGGGGGGCGGGGTCTTATACGAACTAACTCCTTCGGGAACTTATACCGTGCTTTACAACTTCTGTGATACAGACTTGGGCTGTTCCGGCATTGGAGAGCCCTACTACGTAGTGCGGGACGCCAATGGCAACTTCTTCGGCACAACTGAGTACAACGCCGAGGGGCGTGGGTACGGAAGCGTGTTTGAGTTCACGTCGACCAATCAACTGCTGGTGCTGCACAATTTCGATGACGACAACGACTGGCCCTACACAGGACTGACGATTGCCAATGACGGCAATGTCTACGGGGTGTTTGGATATGACACCAAGGCTAGCGGATCGATTTTCAAGGTGACTCCGGCGGGTGTTTACAGCAGGGTCTATTCCTTCTTCGGCACGGCCGCTCCACCCGTTGGTCCGCTCTTTCAGGGCACCGATGGAAGTTTTTATGGAGTTACTCCCTACGGCCCCGGCGACTTTGATGGCGAAGTTTTCAGATTCTCGAACGGCCTCAGCCCGCTGGTGGAAACTGTGCCCGTGATGGGCCCGGTCGGGCAGAGCGTCCTCATCCTGGGCAACGGCTTGACTGGATCTACCAGCGTCACCTTCAACGGCGTGGCGGCGGCGTTCACCGTGGAGTCCGACACTTACATCTCAGCGACGGTTCCTTCGGGCGCGACTACGGGAGCGGTTTCCGTGGTCACTCCGAGTGGAACGCTTAAAGGTAGTCCGCAGTTTGTGGTGACCAAGTAGTTGTTGCGGCGATTTACTGACCCTGATTTTGTTGTGAGACAAATTGATGTTTGGCGCAAAGCCATTAAGGAGCATTCCATGCATTCTCCCTCGCGTAGTCTCTCTGCTCTTGCCGCGGTTGTTTTGATCACATTGGTCGCGTTGCCGCTCGCCGCTTCGGCGCAGGACTTCGCAGTTTTGCAGAACTTCAACGTTACGAACGGCGACGATCCGCTTACGCCGCCAATTCTGGCGAGCGACGGCAATCTATACGGCGCTACTGGGCATGGCGGCGCAAATGCGACCGGCCTGATTTACAAGCTCACGCCTCAGAATGAACTCACCACTCTCTACGCTTTCTGCTCCCACACCAACTGCGCCGACGGTTCTGATCCGGCGAGCGGTCCTTTCCAGGGCAGCGACGGTAATCTCTACGGAACTACATCCTACGGCGGAGCTAATGGCTTCGGCGTAGTGTACAAACTCACGCTGAGCGGCAAACTCACGGTGCTGCACAGTTTTTGCCAATGTGACGACGGGTGGTATTCAGACGGCTTAGTTGCGGACGCCAAGGGCGGTTTCTATGGCACCACCCTCGAAGGCGGCTCGCATCAGTACGGAACCATCTTTCACCTCACCGGGCAGGGCAAGCTGAGCACGCTCTACAACTTCTGCGACTCGCAAGCAAACTGCATCAACGCCTACGACAACAGCGCACCTCAGCCGCTGATCCTCGGGATCGACGGCAACGTCTACGGCATCACCAATACAGGCGGGCAATACTCCTATCCATGCTCGGCGGGCGGCTGCGGAACGGTCTTCAAGATCACGCCGCAAGGAGAATTCAGCATCGTCTACAGCTTCTGCAGCCTCACCAACTGCGCCGACGGCGGCCAGCCCGCAGGGCTGATTCAGGCTTCCGACGGAAACTTCTATGGCACGACGAGCCTCGGCGGCTCTGAGGCTTCCGGCGGCGGTACGGTCTTCCAACTCACAACCAGCGGCGTGCTGAAGACTCTACACAGCTTCTCCGCGGCCAAGGATGGAACCTCAGGCTATGCCCCGTACGACCTGATCCAGGCCAGCAACGGAACCTTGTACGGCACCACCATTTTCGGCGGCAACGAAGACCAGACATGCAAGAACCTGGGATGCGGCACCGTTTTTTCGGTGACCACGTCGGGCGCTTTCGAATCGCTGCACAATTTCGATGCCTCCGACGGCTATGTGCCCGTAGGGTTGGTACAGGCTTCGGACACTACGCTCAGTGGGACCACATCTTTCGGCGGCGCCCACAACGGCGGCGTTATTTTCAGCCTGAACTTGAACTAGAGGTTGCAGCGGGAAAAGTCTAGGACCTGTTGATCCACATTAGGGGGATATTTCGATGAAACGCTCCAAAGCTTTGCTGACTCTTGGCCTTGCTGTCGCGTGCGCGGCCATTACCTTCGCCTTGGCGGCTGGCGCCCAGGCACAGACCTTCTCCTACTTCACCAACTTCAGCGCCAGAGACGGGGGCTCGTCGGTGATGCAGGCGACAGACGGCAACCTTTATATGGGTGGCGGCCCCGGCGCGTACGGCCGAGGGGCCATCCTGCGAGTGACGCCCTCCGGAGGGTTCAACGTCTTATACAGTTTCTGCTCTCAGCGCGGCTGCCCAGACGGGTATGGTCCCTCTACTCCCATTCTTGGAAGCGACGGGAACTTTTACGGGACGACGGAAGCCGGCGGCAACCGTTTCGGTGGAGGAACGGTTTTTAAGATGACCCTCCACGGCCAGCTCACGACGCTCTACTCATTCTGCACCACGAACGAATGCCCCGATGGCGCCGAACCGGGAGGAATCATTCAGGCTAGCGACGGGAATCTTTACGGGATAACGATCGGCGCCGCATTGCAGGATTCAGGCACGCTTTTCCGGATCAATCCCACGACGGGTGAGTTCACGACGCTGCACTATTTCTGTTCGGCGGTGAATTGCGTGGATGGTTACGAACAATCGACGCCCATCCAGGGCATCGACGGCAACTTGTATGGAACCACACTTCTGGGAGGAGCAAACGGAGGTGGTGGCGTCCTCTATAAGCTAACCCTCGATGGCCAGTACACCATCCTCTATAACTTCTGCTCTCTTTCTCAATGCGCGGACGGCGGTGGGCCCACTGGGCTCGTGCAGGATGCCGAGGGGAATTTTTTTGGCACAACGGAGGGGGGTGGCGAAGATGGATATGGAACCGTGTTCGAGTTTACGACTACCCACCAAGAGATCGTCTTGGACAACTTTGACTACGTTCGCGGCGATCCGTGGGGATCGTTGACTTTGGCCAATGATGGCAATTTCTACGGAACGAGTGGAGGCGACGGGAGCCTCCAGGACGGCGGAACTGTCTTTAAGGTGACTCCGGCCGGTGAGATCACATTTCTGACTGTCTTTGGACCATGTGCCGATGATAGCGGTCGCTACCCGGGTGGGATCGTCTTTGAGAGTACGTCTGGAACTCTCTACGGAGTCACTTCCTACGGCAACAGCCTCGGCGACTGCAATAACAATGGCTTCGGCTATGGCACGATCTTCCAAGTCTCGGGCCTGAGTTCGCTGGTGGAGACCGCACCGCTGGCCGGCCCAGTCGGCCAGAGCGTCATCATTCTTGGCAACGGGCTGACGGGATCGACGAGCGTCACCTTCAACGGCGTGGAGGCGGAGTTCACGGTTGAGTCCGATACCTACATCAAAGCAACGGTTCCGGCGGGGGCGACTACTGGAGTGGTTTCTGTTGTTACACGGTTGGGAACACTTAAGAGCAATCCGCAGTTTGTGGTGAGCAAGTAGTTGTTCGCGGTTGATCGGCGCGAAGGCGCCGAAGGAGATTCTTTATGAAACGCAAGAAGCAGTTCCTCACACCCATCGCGTTGTTTCTGGTGACCGTTTTGATTGCGGTTGCACACCTTAAGACCTTTCCTGAAGGGATTTCAAAATTTTGATCGGATGCAATTGGCTTTGCAGCGCGCAGCACGAGGACATTTCGATGAAAGGCTCAAAATCTCTGGCGACCGTTGGTCTTGTACTCGCTTGTACTGTTATCACCATCAGCCTGGCGGTGTGCGCCCAGGCGCAAACTCTGACCCAGTTCGACCTCAATGGGCAGACTGGCTATGAACCCTACACCACGGTCACCCAGGCTACGGATGGAAATTTTTACGGGACAACTGGCTTCGGCGGTCCTAACTTCGAGGGAAACATTTTCCGCGTCACTCCCAGCGGAGAGGTCACGAATGTTCACAACTTCTGCCAGGAGCCCAATTGCGCCGACGGTTGGGCCGGTAACTGGCCTCCGATCCTCGCTTCGAACGGAAACCTCTACGGAGTAACCGAGGGCCAGACTGTAGATGGAGTGACGTACGGGCAAACTCTGTACAGGCTGACCGTGGATGGCGAGTTCACGAATCTGTTCTCCATCTGCAGCTCGGGATGCTCGCACCCCCTCGGCATCACACTGGCCCGCGACGGTAATTTTTACGGCGTAGGCGGCGGAGGGTCGAGCAACAACGGGACGATCTTCCGGGTGAGCCTGAACGGCCAGTACACGGTGCTCCACTCTTTTTGCGTGCTCCCAAACTGCATTGACGGCAATTACGCACTCTACCCTCCGATCCAGGGCAACGACGGAAACTTTTACGGTACAACCCTGGTTGGGGGATCCGAGAACACTGGCGTGGTCTACAAAATTACCCCTTCGGGTACGTACACAGTAATCCATAATTTCTGCGCTTTCGAAAACGGCAACTGCCCTGGCGGAACGTATCCCGCGGCAGGACTGGTGCAGGATGCCGACGGCAACTTTGTGGGCGCGACTCAAAGCGGAGGCACGGGTTACAACGGCGTTGTCTTCAAGATTACCCCGGCCGGCCAATACTCGGTAATTTATAACTTCGATCGAGCTAGCGCCTACGTAGGCTGGAGTTCGGCAGCACTGACGCTTGGCAGCGACGGTAATTTTTATGGCGTTTTAGGAGGTGGTCCTTCTGGTTCGTGGGATCCGGACGTCTCAGGCGGCGTCTATCGACTCACACCCGAGGGCGTGTACACGCTGCTCTACAAATTCCGTGAAGGTCTTGGGTATGGCTTCAATCCGCTCGCGCCGGTTATTCAAGGCACAGACGGAAACCTTTACGGAACCGACGCCTTTGGCGGCATTCCCGCCGGATACTTGACTCCAGATGACGGCTATGGAACCGCCTTCCAATTAACGACCGGCCTCAGCCCTCTTGTGGAAACGGTGCCCGCGGCCGGACCAGTCGGGCAGAGCGTGATCATTCTTGGCAATGGCCTGACTGGAACTACCAGCGTCAAGTTCAACGGGGTAGAAGCGGAGTTTACTGTGGAGTCCGATACTTATATCAAGGCTACGGTTCCGGCTGGCGGGACTACGGGTGTGGTTTCTGTTCTTACTCCATCGGGAACGCTTAACAGTAATCCGCAGTTTGCGGTGAGCAAGTAGGTGGAAGAAAAAGGGGACGAGCTAAGTCGGATGGAATGTTCCCCGTCTCGCTCGGGAGAGGCAAAGCAGGTTCCTCACCGGGCTTGGCGCCCGGTTCGGAATGACAGGCGTTAGTGCGAATCAGATTTTCTGACGGCTACTCGTGCTTCAGGACTTCGTCGATTACTGCTTTGCCGCCTTTGTCTACGGTGATTACTTTGTGGACGGAGACGTAGCCGCTCATGGTTATGTCTACCATGTAGTTGCCGGGGTCAAGGGTAAAGTCGACGGGCGAACTCTTATCGAGCATGTGCTGGTTGACGGCGACCTGGGCTCCCTTGGGCTGAGTCTTGACGCTGACCGAGCCCATGGCCTTGGCATCTTTGCCGCCGAAGAGCTTATTCATTTTCCCGACAGTTTTGATGTCGTCGACGTTGCCCAGGAGGCGCAGCGTGGGCGAAAAGTTCACGGTTTGGCCCAAGGTGAACTGGGCGTTGGTAGTTTCGTCCAGGTAACCCGACTTGCGTACGAGAACTATGTGCGTCCCTTTGTCTAGCGAAACCTGAGCGGGAGTTTGTTTTCCGGTGTCTTTGCCGTCGATGTAGACGCTGGCTCCGGCGGGAGTGCTCGACACTGCGAGCGTCGCCATGAGTTGAGTGAGATGGGTTACCACAAACGACTTGCTGCCAGAGGTGACCTCGACGGTTCGCGTATCGGAAGAGTAGCCGGACTTGCTGGCAGTAACGGAATGTTGGCCGGGGTCTAATCCGGGCAGGGTGAAGGGCGTAACCCAAGTGGGATCGGTCTTGCCATCGATTGAAACTTGCGCACCTTGAGGAACGGAATCGACCGACATTTGTCCGGGAACTACTATGGCGGCGACTGCGGGAGGAGCGGCTTTCTTTTTTGCATTTTTGGTTCGGGCCGCCGCGTGAGTCGAGGCTGGCTCGGCCTCTGCCACAGGCGCGACGGGTTGAGGCTGCGCTGTTTCGGCGGGCTGGGCTGGCTGCGTGGGCGTTGGCTGAGGGCGCGCGACTGGCTGGCTGGCCGCGGGTTGCGCAGTGGATTCGGCGACTGGACGAGGGGAATCGTTGTCGCTATTCAAACTGTTGACGTGGAGAACTAGAACTACAGCGATGATCAAAATTACGACCGCAGCTCCGGCGATGGAATAAACCATCAGGCTGGGCGGGATGTTCTTCACTTCCTTCAACGCTTTCTGAGCGACTTCACGGGGCTGAACCTTGGGCTTCTCCTCTTCATACTCGTAGAGCGTGGAGTTGCGTGATTGAGAAGACGACTTTCCGAAGACCGGCGGCGGAGGTGGTACTTGCGACGGTGGAGGCGGCGCTAGATAGACTTCTTTGAGCGGAGGCAGTTCGGTCATCTCCGAGAAACTCACGCTGCCGCCGCGAGACCCAGCGTTGTCCTCGGACATCATGGGATCTACGGCGATTTTGGGCGACTGCACTCGGGAAGCGACGACGGCCGGTTCATCTACGACGGCTGAAGACGAGAAAGCTGGCGGCGCCGTGTTGCTGGAAGGCCTGGCAGGTGCAGATGAAACGGCATCTGTGGTCGTGCATCCGGGGCCGCAGCCCGCGGCGGCGGCTTTGGTGAAAGTTGGCGGTGGAGGTGCGATTTTCTTTTCTGCCGCCGGTTTTTGAACTGGCTGGTTCTGAACCGGCTGGTTCTGAACCGGAGTTGTTTGTACGGGAAGCGCGGCCGGCTTGGCTGCTGGAGGAGTGGACGCTCCGACGAATTTTGCCTGGTTTGCCGCTTTGACAGCCTCTGGAATGGCCGGAGCTTTCGCGGGCGCGCTTGCCGGCTTTGCAGCCTGCGGCTTAGATTCTTTGCACTTCTCCAAATCGTCGAGCAGTTCCCTTCCGCTCTGGTAGCGTTCGCCGGGATCTTTGGCGAGAGCCTTCATGATGAGATCACTCAGCACCGGGTGGAGTTTTGGATTCAGGTGCATGGGCGGGATTGGCGTGCTCTCGAGGATGCTCTGACGCAGGGAGTCGGCGTCTTCCCGATCGAAGGCCTTGCGATCAGCGACCATCTCGTAAAACATGGCGCCGAGACTGAAGAAGTTAGAGCGTGCATCGATATTGTCGCCGCGGATCTGCTCGGGAGACATGTATGGCAGGATCGCGGGAACGCCGGGCATTTGCGCGGTAAATTTGCCAACGCCGGAAATGCCGTAGCTCAAAATTCTGACGGTACCGTCCCATCCGCACATGATCTTTGCGGGTTCGAGACTATAGTGGAAAACTTTGTGGGAGTGGGCGTGGTCGAGGCCGCTGCAAACTTGACGTCCGATATCGAGAAGGTCCCAGATGGAAAAGCCTTCTTTGCGGGCGAGCATGGTCGCAATGCTGTTGCCCTGAATGTATTCCATGGCGGCGCAAAATTGGCCGTCCATTTCTCCCGCACCGAAAACGGGCGTGAGATTGGAGTGGCTGAGGACCTTGGTAGCCTCGGCCTCGGCGAGGAGGCACTGCTCCAGTTCCGCTGATTGCTCGCCAAAGGCGGATAGCTGAATCGCTTTCAGGGCGACGGTTTGGCTGGTTTGCGGGTCCGTCGCCTTGTAAACGGCGCCAGTCGCAGACTTAGAGAGTTCACTCAGGATTTCGAAGTGGCCGATTTTTGTGGACATGGTTCCGTGCCTCATCCCAGAAAAAAGCCGCGCAGTTCTTTGTGGAGAACGCGTGGTCTAAAACCCGGGGCAGGTTAAGGCTAGGATAGCGCTGGGGAGTTTGAGGTTCGAGTTACCAAAGTACTGTGAAATCAGTGTGAAACGGTGGGGAGCGGGCTCGATGATTTGCGCCTGAGGTTTGGTTGGTGAACGGATGCGCCACCGAAAATCATGATAGATCTCCTTATGTACGCATTTTGTACGCGCGCAAAATAACGGAGCTTCCGGCGTTACTTTTCTTTTGGGGCAAACGTTAAGTTCGTTGACGGAGAGAAGTGTGACAATTGTCATGTGGGCCGTGTGACGATCTCCACTGGCGTTGGGGCGCTCGCGGATCGAATATGGAGGCAGATGGTCGTTGCGCGTGGCGGTTTTTTGCGGGATCGGGCGCAGGTTGTGAGAAGCGGACTTATTCGTTTATCCTTGTGGCCTGCTTGGACTGAGCTGCTGGTCTGCTCGCCAGCACGCCGCGTCTTCTCTTGGGTTCAACTGGGTTTCAAAATATGACGTTAACCCGATTTGTCACCAAGAACGCTCTCCGCAACAAGCGCCGCAGCATTCTGACCGTACTGAGCATTGGAGTTTCACTGCTGCTCCTGACTTTCATGATCACGGTGTGGCGCGGTTTCTACATCGAGAAGGGGAGCGCGGAATCGACGCGGCGGTTGGTGACGCGACACCGAGTGTCGCTTACTTTCGACTTGCCGGGCTTCTATCGCGAGAAAATCCGCTCGGTGCCGGGAGTGGTGGCGGTCGTTCCCAATTCCTGGTTTGGCGGCCTATATAAAGATAACAAGCCGGAAAACTTTTTCGCGCAGTTCGGGACCGATCCCGATGAGTTTCCGAAAGTCTTCCCGGAGATGCAGATACCAGCCGACCAGCTTGCGGCGTGGCAACGCGACCGGGCCGGGACGATCGTGAATGACGAACTGGCCAAGCAATTCGGCTGGAAGCTGGGAGATCGCGTTGTGCTGCAGGGGACGATCTATCCCGTCAACCTGGAATTGACGATTCGCGGCATCCACCATTGGCCGACGGCTAACAAGACGCTTTACTTCAACTCGAAGTATTTGGAAGAAGCGGTGCCTGAGTTTAAGGGCAAGGCCGGCACGTTCGGCATTATGGCGGCGTCGCCCGAGGACGTGAGCAAAATCGCCAGCGCTGTTGACGATATGTTCCGCAATTCGCCGCAGCCTACCAAGACCGAAAGCGAGAAAGCTTTTGGGCTGACTTTTGTGAACATGCTGGGGAACGTGAAGGCTTTCATCCTCAGCATATGTTTGGCTGTGGTCTTCACTACGCTTCTGGTTTCGGCCAACACGATGGCAATGTCGATTCGCGAAAGAACGCGCGAAGTGGCCGTGCTTAAGACTTTGGGATTCGAGCGGCAGACCATCCTTGGCCTATTTGTTGGCGAGGCCATGTCGCTTTCGATTGCAGGCGGACTGTTTGGTGCCGGGTTCGCGTGGCTACTGCTAACGCTGATGAAACATTCGCCGATGGGTTTTTTCCTGGCGCAGATGCAAGTTACGCTTGGAACGATAGCCGTGGCAGTGTTGGCAGCGGCGCTGGTGGGATTCTTCAGTTCGCTGGTGCCGTCTTACCACGCATCGCGCGTGGAGATTGTAGAAGGGTTACGGCATATCGGCTAAATTTATGACGCTCAGCAGTTTTGTCGTGCGCAATACGTTTCGCAACAAGCGGCGCAGCATTCTGACGCTGCTGAGCATTGGCTTTTCTCTTTTGCTGCTCACTCTAATGGCCTCGATCTGGCGCACATTTTATATCGACGTGGGAGCGCCGGATTCAGCGAGACGGGTGATTACGCGCGACCGCGTTTCTCTGGCATTTTTTCTTCCCGCGTACTACCGCGAGAAGATTCGGAGCCTTCCCGGTGTGGTTGCAGTCGCGCCCATGACCTGGTTTGGAGGCCGTTATAAGGATGACCGTCCGGAGAACTTCTTTGCGCAGTTGGCGACCGATCCCGACGAGTATATGAAGGTTGCATCCGACAAGATCATTCCGCCGGAGCAGGTAGTGGCGTGGCAGCGTGATCGCTCGGGCGCCCTGGTGGATGTAACGCTGGCCAATAAGTATGGCTGGAAAATCGGCGACAAGATCATTCTGCTGGGAACGATATTTCCGGTGAACCCCGAATTGACGATTCGCGGCATCTACCACCGGGACCCGCCGCAGAACGCGCTGTATTTTAACGCCAAGTATCTGGAAGAAGCGGTGCCATGGTTCAAAGGGCAGGCGGGCTGGTATTCCACGCAGTTGGCGAATCCGGACGATGTGGCGCGCGTCTCGGGTGAGATCGACGACATGTTCCGCAACTCGCCCGAGCAAACGAAAACCGAGAGTGAAAAAGCCTTCCAGCTTTCGTTTGTGGCCACGCTGGGCAATGTGAAGGCATTCATTCTTGGCATCTGTGGAGCGGTGGTGTTCACCATCCTGTTAGTGTCGGCCAATACGATGGCCATGTCGGTTCGCAGCCGGACCCGGGAGATCGCTGTGCTGAAAACACTGGGGTTCACTCGCCAGCGAGTGCTGTCGCTGTTTGTCTTCGAAGCGGTGGCTCTGGCGGTGGCGGGCGGGGTGCTGGGCATACTCGGGGCGACTGGATTGATTCAGTTGATCACGCATTCTTCGATCGCGATCGGCATTCCCATCGACATGAAAGTTAAGCTGCCGACAATGGGCCTCTGTTTACTGGTGGCGGCGACCGTAGGGTTTCTTAGCGGATATATTCCCGCCTACGGCGCGTCACGCGTAAATATTGTGGAGGGGTTGCGGCATATCGGGTGATGCGGGGCGGCAGTGCGGAGGCGGGCGGCCTGCGCTACGGGATGCGTTGATGTTGCACCGGAATTGAGTTTACTTATGGCGATACCTATCAGTTACAACGTGCGGAATTTGAAGCTTCGCAAGGGGCTCACCATCATGACTGCGCTGGGGATTGCGCTGACGGTTACCACGGCGATTTTCCTGATGGCCTTACTGGCGGGACTTAAGAAGGCTTTCGTTTCCAGCGGGAATTCGCAGAATGTGCTGGTGCTGCGCAAGGGGTCGGAGGCGGAATTATCTGGCGGCTTCGATGCGTCGCTATTCCCTACGCTGAAAGTTCTGCCCGGAATCGCGAAGGACAGCCACGGCGAGCCGATGGCATCCGGCGAGTTGGTGGTGGTGATCGTGCTGCCGCGCAAGGATGGGACAGGAGAAGTCAACGTCACTGTGCGCGGCATGATGCCCGATGGCCTGGAGCTTCGGCCGGGCGCGAAATTGGTTGATGGGCGCTGGTTCCAAACGGGGCAGCGGGAGGTGGTGGTAAGTAAATCCATCCGCTCGCGCTTTTCGCATGCCAACATTGGCGACACAATGGAGTTCGGCAAGGGCTCGTGGAAGGTGGTTGGCGTATTTGACGCTGGAGGTTCGGCTTACGAATCCGAGGTGTGGGGCGATGTGAATCAGATGGCCACGGACTTCGACCGGCAAGGTGGATATTCTTCCGCGTACTTGGCCGCCACGGATGCGATTTCCGCGGACGCCCTCACCAAGCGGGTTAGCGATGACCAGCGGCTCAAACTTGAGGGAGTGCTGGAGACAGATTATTACGCGAAGCAAACCAGTTCCGGAGGCCCGATTAAGTTCATTGGCATTGTCGTTGCGATCATCATGGCCGTTGGGTCTAGTTTCGCGGCGATGAATACGATGTATGCGGCGGTGGCGTACCGTGGCCGTGAAATTGCGACCTTGCGAGTGCTGGGATTCTCGCGTCCGGCGATTCTGACTTCTTTTGTTCTGGAATCTCTGATGCTGGCTTTGCTCGGCGCGGTGGTGGGGATTCTGCTGATGCTGCCATTTAACGGAATGCAGACCGGAACGTCGAATCAGGTGACGTTTAGCGAGGTGGTATTCAGTCTGCAGATTACGTGGGCGGTTGCCGCGGCTGCAATTGGATTCGCGCTGGTGATGGGGTTAGTTGGCGGATTCGCTCCGGCGTGGCACGCGGCGCGGCAGAATATTCTTACGGCGCTGCGAGGGTGAAGTAAGGAAGCGAGCCAAACGCGCGATTATTGCGTCGCAAAGAACGCGACGCTTCGCGCGGCTCGCCCAGATCCTTCACCGCGCGAAGAACGCTTGCTCAGGATGACAGGTGGATAGATGCCGATTGATGCAAAACACGAAGACTTGCAGAGCTTGCGGATCGACCGCTCGGCGCGCGGCGCGAGCACTGGGGAACCGCCGCGGTGGGCGCGCCGCTACATTGTGATTGGGATTGTGGTCGTCGCGGTGCTGAGCTTGTCCGTTCTTGCCTACCGGTTGCTTTCTCGCGATGTGCCGGAAGTTGAGGTGACACGCGCTTCCGCGGAGAGCAGCGATGTGGGCGGCACGGTGCTTTCGGCTACCGGATACATTGTGGCTCACCACACCATCAATGTGAATTCCAAGGTCACTGGACGCCTGGCCTGGATTGGCGTGGAAAAAGGCGACAAGGTTAAAGAAGGACAGGTTCTGGTGCGGCTGGAAGATGAGGAGTTTCGCGCTTCGTACAATCAGGCGAAGGGCTCGCTCGACAATGCTCGAGCTTATCTTGACGAGCTTGAGCATGGGTCGAGGCCGGAAGAGATTCAGCAGGCGCAACATAATCTTGACGAAGCCCGCGCCACGCTGGTGGATGACAAGCTGACTCTGGATCGCACGAAACAACTCTCATCTGCTGGAGTGGTTTCGCGGCAAGTCATGGACGATGCTACGGCGAAGTTCGAGGCGGATCAGCAGAGAGTGAATTCTCTAGAAAAAGCGTCTCAACTCATGAAGATCGGCCCACGCGCGGAAGAAATCGCGCGTGCGCGCGGATCGTTGGCTCAAGCGCAAGGCCAGTTGGACTATGCGAAGTCGCAGCTCGACGCTACGGTGATCCGGGCGCCGGTCACCGGCACGATTCTTGACCGTACGGCGGAGAAAGGTGAACTGATCACGGCGCAGTTCGCTAGCGCAGCGGCCGGTGGGCCGCAGGGATCCGTGGTATCGCTGGCGGACTTGAACGATCTTCAGGTTGAGCTTGATATCGCGCAGGCGGACTTCGCGCGGCTGGGGCCCAAACAAAAAGGGATCGTCACTACCGACGCTTATCCCGATCGCAAATACAACGGGGAGATCGCACAAATTTCGCCTGAGGCCAATCGGCAGAAGGCGACCGTGCAGGTGAAGGTGCAGGTGCTGAATCCGGATGAGTATCTGCGGCCGGAGATGAATGCCACGGTGAAGTTCCTGGCGGACGAACAGAAATCCACTGGCAAGCAGCCCGCAGGAGCGTTTGTGCCTGCGACAGCGGTGCGGGATCACGATGGCAAGAAGGTGGTTTTCCTGGCGTTCAATGGCAAGGCGACGATGCGCGAGGTTCACGTGCTGAGCCAGCGCACCGATGGTTTTCTCGTGGACGGACTGGTGGGCGGCGAGAGCGTGATCAGTAAGGGTCCGCAGGATATGAAAGACGGCGACACAATTAAAATCAAGGGGCAGTAATCATGAGCGCAGTTATGGAAAACAAGGTTGCTACCGGAACGAAAGTTGTGCAGGCGCGAAATGTCAGCAAGATTTTCAAGCGCGAGGCGTTTCAAGTGACGGCTCTTGACGATGTCTCGATTGACATTGAAGCCGGCGAATTCATGGCGTTGATGGGGCCTTCAGGCTCGGGCAAGACCACGCTGCTGAATATGATCGCGGCCATTGACCGGCCAACGTCCGGCGAATTGCTGGTGCAGAATCAGAACGTTTTTCAGTTCAGCGACTCGCAGGCGGCGCACTGGCGCAACGAGCACATCGGGTATGTCTTCCAGACATTCAACCTGATTCCGGTGCTGACGGCGTTTGAAAATGTGGAACTGCCGCTGCTGCTGACCAAGCTCAATGCGCAGCAAAGGCGCGACCATGTTGTGACCGCATTAAAACTTGTGGGATTGGAAGACCGGCTGAATCATCTTCCCAAGCAGCTTTCTGGCGGACAGGAACAACGGGTTGCAATCGCCCGCGCGATCGTCAGCGATCCCACGCTGTTGCTGGCCGATGAGCCGACGGGAGATTTGGATAGTCACTCGGCGACCGAAGTCCTGGAAATCCTGAAGCGGCTGAATGAGGACTTTCATAAAACGATCGTGATGGTGACGCACGATCCGCACGCAGCATCGTATGCGCACGTCACGCGGCATCTGGAGAAGGGGATGCTGTTGCCGCCGGGATAGCTCTAGCGCGGCGGTACAAGTCTTGGCCACGCTGATGACCGGCGAGATAATACGATTGCCAGCAGCGAACCTATGCCCAACCCCGCCATGAGAAACGTTACCGCCGTCGGAAGATCGTATTGAGATCTGGATTGCATATCAAAGCCTTCGTCTATTGAATTCCAGTTGCTCTGGTGAGCAAACTGGAGGGGTTGGAGTCACAATTTTCTTCGCGCAATAAACTCAAATCACGGAAGACACTCAATCGTCATGAAATTGGTTCGATGTCCTGTACTTGGATCGTGTTGCTATCCGCGTCGAGCTTGCCGGTAACTTTCACTTGCTTGCCTACGTATTGTTTGGCCTTCACCGGTTCATCGAATTTGTAGATAACCTTCGTCACCGGGTCCTGCAAAACGAGTTCTCCTTTTTCATTCACAATGCGTCCGCTGAAGACCTTGGCTTCCTGGGTCGTAGACGCGCCGGAGGCAGGCATCTGGGCTTCGCCCTGCTGCTGTCCTTGAGCGGCGGCCGTGTCGGACTGCTTGGGAATTGCGGAAGCAGGGCCTTGGTCGGCTTGCTGAGCATGGATCGAGGACGGTTGGGCGAGAGTTAAGACAGCAGCGAAGATAACCAAGGAGAAGTGCGGCAAAGCTTTTTCATCCTGAAACCTCCAAAACATCCAACTAACTCGCTCAACATGCTGCAATGGTCTTGCCAACTGTCGCAGGCAGCTTAACGATTGCAAATAAAAGCGTTGGCGGGTGATTCGTTGCGCGGATTGTGAAGATTACACTGGACGCCAGGAAGTTCTTGCTCACGGGGTCGGCCCGCGGGAATCACAGCTGGCTCCTGAGCATTGTGGGTGCGGAAGAACGTAGCAAATCCTTAAGGAAACTTTACGCAGTCTACGTGATTTACCCGAGTGCCATTGCAGCGGTTAAAGCGTAGCTTAAAACTTGGTCCGGTTCGACGGATCGCGAGATTCGGTTCTGTAGCGCTTCCCAATCAACCCTGCAGCATAAACAAGAGCTCACGGAACAGATTTCTTCAGGGAGCAAACGCCATGGCAATGAGTGCAGCAGCCGCGTACGGACTTTATTCGCAAGACGTCGCCGTCAGCGACATCGTGCGCAATCTGAATCAGGCTGGCTTTGAAAACGAAGATATCTGCATGATGTTGCCGGCCGCTCACCCTATTGCGTCGATCGTTCGGGACGCAAGCCTGTTTAATTCGGAAAAAGGAGCCAGCGCAGTGACGGCCGAACTCATTGGATGGCTGTCGGAGTTCGGCGCAGTACTGATTCCAAGCGTGGGTTTCTTCATCCGGTCGCAGGCGTTTTTTCGTGCTCTGATGGTGACCGACGATGCCCCTGCCCTCTGCGGAAATGCACGAACGCTGGTGGGGCTCGGTTTTTCTGAGGAAGAAGCGGAACGATTCGAGGATCAGCTTGGCGACTTCGGAGTTCTGGTGTATGTCTCTTGCGCAGAGGGCACGAAGACGCAGTGGGCGCGAGAAGTGTTACGTCACATGGGAGCCCAAGAGTCGGCCACGCTGGAAGATAGAATGTGTGTCGCCGCCACGGCTTGAATCGGTCTCCCCTCTGAATCAGTCGGCCGAAGCTAGCAGGAGAGCTACCAGAAATAGAGCTTCAAATCGTCCACGTAAACGGTGTACCCCGCGGTCGTATTTCCATTATCAAGTTGAATATGAATCCCCAGCAGTTCCAATCATGTTGTCTGCGGCTCAGGCGGCAATGAAAGTTGTGATGGGCTGAAGAATGCCATCGGGACTTACTCCCTCAAAGTTTGTCGTGCCTCCCACCGCTGAGTACTGGACGGTCGCCCGCCGACGCGCGGGTACATTTTCAAGGATTTAACGGCACGAATGAATTCGTGCTCTTCCCGTTACACGCGATCGTTTCTTCGTTCGTGATTCATGGCTACCTCTTGCTTGATAGAGACATCCAAAAGGTTGCTCTGAAAAGAGCTAGATGAACAAGGAGGCATTATGAGCACATCTGCAGCAACATTAACCAAGGTAGTTGGTACAGCGTCTTTACTGTTCATGGGATATGTTTTCCTGAGCGCACTTCCGGACTTGCGCCGCTACATCAGAATCAGCATGATGTAGACGAGAACGCTGGATGCATCCCATACAGCGCGAGCGTGCTTGACTTAAGGATTCCGCTGTATGGGCAGGTTTGTGGTGGGTCTCTAGGCTTTCGGGTGCCGTAGCTCGTATCTAGCCTTTCAGTCCACGCAACCCGCAGCAGCAGCAGAGCATTAACGGGCAAGCGAAGGATGATTGGCAAGAGGAAAGACTATGCATCTCAATTTCTCCGTTCGCACATTTGCTCTTCGTTCAATGTCGCTGGTCCTCGTGATGCTGGCCCTGACGGCCGCATCCTTCGGTCAGTTCAGATTAGCAATCACTGTCGGTCCACCGGCAATTCCGGTGTATGAGCAACCCATTTGCCCTGGCGATGGTTACCTGTGGACGCCGGGGTACTGGTATTGGGACGACGATATTGCGGATTACTACTGGGTGCCGGGCACATGGGTGCTCGCGCCTGAGGTTGGATTTCTGTGGACCCCGGGCTGGTGGGGCTGGGGTGGCGAAGCATTTCTGTGGCATGAAGGGTTCTGGGGTCCGACAATAGGTTTTTATGGCGGTATCAACTATGGGTTCGGCTACTTCGGCGTGGGATTCTCCGGCGGACGTTGGGATGGTGGACACTTTTTCTATAACCGCGCGGTGATGAACATAAACGTCACCGACATTCACAACGTTTACAACGAAACAGTTGTGAACAACACCGTGAATCGTGTGAGTTACAACGGGGGCAACGGAGGGATCAGCGCGCGTCCGACGCCTCAAGAAGAAGCGGCGGCGCAGGGGAGGCACATTGCACCGGTAGCCGCCCAAACTCAGCATGTGGCGGCGGCGCGCGGCAATCCGCAGCTTCGTGCCTCGGCGAACCATGGCAAGCCGCCGATCGCAGCCACTTCACGCCCGGGAGATTTTAGCCACGGTGCGGTAGAGGCGAAGGATGCAGGTGGTGCTTATAAAGGACCGGAAGATCGTGGCGCGGGTGCAGCGCGTCCTGAGGGTGGTGCCGGGAATGCGGCAATTCACCCGAGAGATCTGCCTCCGGCCGAGCGGCCTGCCGCGCCGAATACGGGAAATGCCAAGCAGGACAAGAAGTACCAGCAACAGCAGCAGAAGCTGGCTGCCCAGCAAGATAAGGAACGGCAGAAACTGCAACAACAGCAAGACAAGGAACACGCGCAACTGGCCAAGCAAAAGGGAGACCAGGCCAGGACGCAGCAGTTGGAGCAGAAGCACCAGCAACAGACACAGGCATTACAGCAGAGGCACACGGCGCAGACGCAGCAGATGCAACAGCGTATGGCTCCGGCACCTGCGGCAGGACCTCGGCGGTAGCGGTTCGTGCCTTAGTTGAGCGTTTAATTCGTTGAAGTCTACGCGGCCGGGTGCACGTCACCCGGCCGTAGTGTTTGTATCGAACTTCCTCGTCGCATGAGTTAGCCAGTGTGCGCTCGCGCATCAAGGACGTACAACCTTACGAAGCCCCGCTTCGTCTAACGCCGGGCCATAAGCCGAACTAATTTCATGCCAACGAGGTCAAAAGGAGAGTATGAAAACGATTAACTTACATTTAGCCTTGCTCGCGCTGCTTGCTGTCGGCATCCTCGCTGGGTGCACGCGGACATCTGCAAAGTCGCCTGACGTTGCCGACAGCATCCGGAAATCTCTGGACCAGTCCGGACTCAAGAATGTTTCCGTATCGCAGGATCCGGACAAGGGAGTGGTGACGCTCAGCGGGAACGTTGCAACCGACGCCGATAAATCCCAAGCCGAGTCGATTGCGCGATCGATCGCGGCTGGCCAGGTTGTCGCCGACCAGATTGCGGTTCTGCCTCCGGGCGATGAACGGAATGCAAAGACGGTGACTTCCGATCTGGACAAGGGCATCGAGAAAAATCTGGATGCGGCACTTATTCAGAACGGCTTGGATAAAGGCGTTAAGTATGAAGCAAAGAATGGAGTGGTGACTTTGACCGGCGATGTTAACTCGGAAGCGACGCGCGCGCAGGTTCAAAAGGTGGCATCAACCGTTCCGAACGTGCAGCAGGTCGTGAACGAGTTGCAGATCAAGGATCAAAAAGCCAGCTCCATGCGATAGCCGACAGGTCCTAGGGCGATTGCCAGAACGGTGGGAATCGAACACGCGCGGGTACCGGATTCTTTGCAGCCGGCTACGGCATCCGGTGGATGGTTTTGGTTTGGGTGGCCGCGCACACTGGGACTAGATCCGTGAACATGGAACATTGATCTGCGAGCCGGCGATTGGGCTGCGGATCACGCACCAAAAATTACTTCTGGAGGCTTGGTTAAATGTCCGCAAGAAAACTTTCTATACTCTCTGTACTTTTGTTTTGCGCCACTTGGGTAGTGGCACAAAGTGGTTCTGCTGGCGGCGGAGCAGCGCCGAGTGGATCGGCAGGGCAAACCCAGGCTCCGAGTTCAGCGACGCCTGCGCCGAACACGGCACCCCAGACCGGTTCCGTTACACCCCAGACGGGTTCGGTTAAGCCGCAGACTGGGTCAACGAATCCGCCAACCGCTCCATCGACTGTGCCCGGATCAAACTCTACGAAGCCCGCCACTCGTGGCAGCAACACGAGTCCATCGACCGTGAATCCGAATACGTCTACGGCTCCTGGGACCACGCCAGGCGGATCGCCTTGCGGAACTTTGCCGGGAAGCGGCTCGACGCCGAATGCCGGAGCTGACAATTCAGGTTCGCCCTCGACCTCAGGAAATGGTCAGGGGAATTCCGCGACGCCAGGCGCCTCGACTACAGGCAAGCCTTGCCCGCCGACGGCCTCGGCTGGGAGCAATCCGCGCTAACGAAATAAGCGCAAAGATTTTTGGCCCTCAAACTTCATGCGGATCCGGGTTCTCCGGATCCGCATTTTTTGTGGCTCGAGCAGGTTCACTCGTACGTGAAAGTTAATTCGTCGAGATAGACGGAGTAGGCTGATTGCTTGTAGTTTCCGTCCATCTGGTAGTTGATGGTAATGCCCCACCAGCTGGATGGCGCGGAACCGTGGCCGTAAGTCCAATTGAGGGTGCTGGTCACCCCGTTGAGCTCGATGGATTGATAGGTAAGCTGATTATCCGTGGTGCGTTCGACCTTGATGGTGAGGTGGTTCCACTCGTTGTCGATGGGATTGCAGGCAATACCAGTCGGAATCCATTTTCCGCTGGCGTCATCCCAGACATCCCATTCGTTGCCCGCCGCGATGCGGCACTCGTGGCCGAAGATGAAACCCATGCTATCGAAAAACTGATTGACGTCGAACTCTAGCGCCTGCGACAGGGCGAGGTCGCTGCCATAGAAGTAAACGTCGTAGGTGAAGTTGTGGTAGGTGTTCACCTCGTCGTGACCGCTATCGGGCATGCCCTGGGACGATTGGGAACCGATAAGATGATTGTTCCACAGGCCGTCGCCGTAGGCGATAGCTTTGTCTGAGCCCAGATTGTATTCGGTGGCTTCTCCACTCATCGAAGGCGACTTGATATTCTGCTCCATAGAGAAAGTGATGCCGTCACAGGGCGAAGGCGAGCAGTCGACGTAGGTCGGAGCAATCTGCCCGTATTCATCCCATCCGCCGCTATGCTGAAGCTCGGCGAAAGAGGAGCCACCGGAACCACTTCCGCCGCCGCCGCCACTGCCTACCGTGAAGGTGACGGGGGTAGAGCTGGAGCCGCCGCAATTATCCCATTCGGTCACGGTGGCGTTGTAGGTCCCTGTGCTCAACGTCAGGTTGGTGTTGAGGCTCGATCCGTTTCCTACGTAGGCCAGCTGATAAGGAGCCGTATAAATGCCCATGGACGCGACTCCCTTGGAACAAGTGGAGCTCGCGGAGGCAACGAAATTCACGGGAGAGCCCGGATTGCCATTGTTGGTGGGCGCGGTGATAGTCACGCCTGATTGACCGCTGCTGACCGTAACGGTGACCGCCTTGGTGGACGCACCGCCGCAATAGTCCCACTCTTCGACCGTGGTGTTATAGGTTCCGGCGCTCAGGCTTAGGCTGGTATTCAAGCTGGATCCGTTCGCTACGTAGGCTAAGACCCCGGGCGCTGTGTAGATGCCCATGGAGGCGACTCCCTCTGAACACGAACTGGTCGCCGACGCAACGAAGGACACGGGACCTGGAACCGTGGAACCATTCGCGGGGCTGGTAACAGTAACGGAACTGGAGGCGGCGGAGGCACAGATGGCGGACAAGAGGCACACGATTAGCAGCAGGCTCTTCTGCATGAAACACATCTCCAAGTAAGGTTTTATTTACTACTGAACTGCGTGCGAACTGCCCTCGCGCGAGCGGGCGCTAGGAGGCTACCTTAAAGAAGTGGCGTGTGACGCTAGGTTCGGCGGAGGTCGATTCACATCCTTGAAGTCGACCGAGGTCGTACTCAAGGAGATCTTCAGTGAAATCAATCCGTTGAACAGTGTAGTTACCATACCAGAAACCCTGTATTTCTCCCAAGCGAAAATTATGCATTTTTAACTCAAAGGTTCTAACCCTCATTAATGCGGTGTGGGAAATTGCTGCGGGATCGCCTAGGGTGTTTACCGTAGCTTCTGCTCGGAAATCGCAGCATCCAAACCTCTATGGGATGTTCGGCATCGAATCCGCGCACTTGAATTAGGCGTCGAATATTTCAGAATCAGTCCAAGGGATAGGGGTCTCAGCATTAAAGTTGAAGAGTGCGAAGATGTTAAAGTGGCGACTATGCATCAATCCCCAACTCGGGAGCCCAAGCAGGGAGCGAGGTTATGGAGATGGGTCGCTTTGGTCGGCGTCATTCTTCTGGTTGGCGCAGGAGTCGCGGCGCGGTTCGTGATTGATCGCGCGCAACCAATTATTCGGGCGCGGGTTATCAGTACTTTATCGAATCGCTTCGACGCCAAAGTGGAGCTGGCGAGTTTTCAAGTTTCCGTGGTTCACGGAATCCAGGTTTCGGGAAATGGGCTTAAGATTTTTGGCAAGACGGATCCTAATCCGTACGAACCGGGAATCCAACCGCTGATCGCGGTCGCGGAATTCAGCTTTCAAAGCTCGTTGCGGAGCCTTTTTCGCTCTCCGATGCATGTGAATACTGTGTACGTGAAGGGCCTGGAGCTAAATATTCCGCCCAAGCAAGATCGCCAGCAGATGACAAGCATGAGTTCGAAAACGACGAAGATGACCATCGTCGTCGACCAGTTTGTCTGCGAAGACACGAAGCTAGTGATTAACACTCCAAACCCGGAGAAGCCGCCGCTGGAATTTGCCATCTCAAACTTGAAGATGAGGGATATTGGGCAAGGCCAACCTTTGCAGTTTAATGCGACGCTGGTAAATCCGAAGCCAGTCGGGGACATTCAATCGACCGGACTGTTTGGACCCTGGCAACAAGACAGTCCGCGGGACACGCCGGTGCAAGGCGACTACTCGTTCAGCAATGCAGACCTGAGCACGATCAAGGGCATCGGCGGAACGCTTTCATCCACTGGCAATTACTCTGGAACTCTGAGCGACATCACCGTGCATGGAACGACCGATACGCCGGACTTTCAAATTGCGACGAGCGGACACCCCGTGCCGCTGCACACTGAGTTTCATGCCATTGTTGACGGCACCAGCGGAGACACACAGCTCCGGCCGGTGAATGCAACGTTTCTTCATACGTCTCTTACCGCAAATGGATCGGTGGTCCGCATGAAGAATGCAAAGGGGCACGACATAGAACTTGACGTCGTGCTGGACCGGGCTCGGATTGAAGATCTGCTCAAGCTGGGCGTGCGCACAGACACGCCAGTGATGACCGGCGCTGTGCAAATGAAGACGAAACTGAGCCTTGTTCCGGGTGACGCAAGCGTGGCCGACAGATTAAAATTGGCAGGCACTTTTCGTGTGCCCCAGGCGCAGTTCACGAACGAGAAAGTGCGGGAGAGGCTTGACTCGCTGAGCATTCGCACCCAGGGAAAGATTAAAGAGGCGAAGGAACGCGCGGGCGAAGATGTGACGGCTGATTTGCAGGGAGTGTTCACTCTGAAGAACGGGATGCTGTCCTTTTCCTTACTTCATTTTCTTATTCCAGGGACGCACATCGATATCACCGGCGACTATGGGCTGGATGGAAGAGAGTTCAACTTTCACGGAAAAGCGATGCTGGATGCAAAGCTTTCGCAAATGACAACCGGCTGGAAGTCGATTCTGTTGAAGCCGGTCGATCCGTTCTTCAGCAAAGACGGAGTTGGAACAGAAGTTCCGATTCGAATTACCGGAACGCAATCGGAGCCGCACATCGGCTTGGAGTTCGGTCGCAAGAGCGAGCATGACACTATGGCGGGCCACACCGACGCGGGAACGAAGCGTGACGCGGGAACTAAGCCTGAATAGGATTGGATGTTAGACTACCCGAAAGGAAGTGAGGAGCGATCCATGAGCGATAAACCCAGCACCACTCTGACTGCCACGGTTGAGAAGATCATCGAGTCTCCATCTCCAAGCGTTCCGGAGAAGGCTCAGATCGCCGTCGAAGGGGCCGATCACCTCTATCGAGAGCTTCGCATCGAAAACTCTCTCACAGACGAGAATGGCGAAAAGGTACGCCTTAAAAAGGGGGCCGAGGTAGAAGTCACCATCGCGGCAGACCCCGGGGCGACGATTCCAAAGAGTGGACAGCAAGGGCCAATCGCAATGCGGCCATGAGTCTTGCGCGCCGTTATCACGAATCACTGAGATCGATCTCTCGAGTTACGCGAGCAAAAGATTTCTGGTGCCAATAAGGCAATCATTCGCAGGTGTGCAGTCGCGTCCTCGCGGTGCGTCAGGCAACGGCGACATTCCCACGAAATTTCTCTCGATCGCGATCCGCATCGAGTCTCAGCTCACAGAGTTCGGTGATCAGACTTCCCGCCCAGCGGTAGATGTTGTGTTCTTTAACGTTTCTGCGCATGCGGTGCATGCGTAACTGCTTTTCTTCCGGTTCCATTTCTAGCGCAGCTCGAATCGCTTCGGCAGTCTGATCGATATTGTAGGGGTTCACCAGCAACGCATCGCGCAATTCGCGGGCTGCGCCGGTAAATTGGCTCAAGATCAATACGCCACGTTCGTCGCGCCGCGCGGCGATAAACTCTTTTGCGACCAAGTTCATGCCGTCGTGCAGGGACGTCACCAGGCAAAGATCGGCGGCGGAGTAATAACGCTCAATCTCCTGGTGGTTATGCTGCCGTTTCAGGAAAATAATGGGCTTCCATTTGCCGGTCTGGAATCGCCAATTGATTCGCTCCGATTCGGCTTCTACCTCTGCGAGCAGATCGTGATACCGCTTTATGTGAGTGCGGCTGGGCGCGCCTATCTGGACGAAGGTGAATTTGCCTTGATATTTAGGATACTTTTCGAGAAACTGCTCGATCGCACAAAAGCGCTCGGGGATTCCCTTCGTATAGTCGACGCGATCGACGCCGACCCCCATAAACTCCGCCTCAACGCCCAAGTTGTGCATCAAGGTTGAGCGCTCGAGGTAGTTGACTCCGTGCCGGTCGCTTTCGACGGACTCATCATCCGTAAGGTCTACACTGATTGGGAAAGGCCGGACCATGGTGCGATGGCTTTGGCGCAGAACGGAAAAGTGTTCCCAGTCCACGCGTGATTCCAGAGTCCGATCCACCGTTTGCAAGAAATTGTTGCAATGCGATTGGATGTGAAAGCCGATGAGATCCGCTCCCAACAACCCGTCCACCAATTGGCGCTGCCATGGGCAAATGGCGAAGGCTTCCTGGTTTGGCCACGGGATGTGCCAGAAAATGGCCACGCGCGCGTCCGGCCTTTTCTCTTTGATCATTCGCGGCAACAATGCAAAGTGGTAATCCTGGACGAGCACCACCGGGTTGGGCGTATCCGCGATTTCTTCGAGCACTGCGGCGGTGAACTTGCGATTGACATCCTGATAGTGCTGCCAGTCCTGTGCCCGAAAAAGGGGACGGGTATGAGCGATGTGACAAAGCGGCCACAAACCTTCGTTGGCAAACCCGTAGTAATAACCTTCTTCCTCTTCCTTGCTCAGCCACAACCGGCGCAGCGTGTAACGAGGATCGTCGGGAGGAACGCGCAAACGATCATGCGCGTCGACGACTTCGGTGTCGGCGTCTCCGCTGCCGTGTGCGATCCAGGTTCCGTCGCAGGCGTTGAGCACTGGCTCCAGAGCGCTCACCAAGCCGCTTGGCGGTACGACCACATCGATCAATTTGCCGTTGTGCTGGTGCATGTAAGGTTCACGATTCGACACGACGAACAAGCGGCTGCCTTGCAGTCGAGTCTGTATCTGCACCGCCAGCCGATCCGCCGTCCACATGGATTCTGAGGCCTCGCGCAAACGGGCTTCATTTTCTGCCGCATTGCGAGCCTGACTCAGGCTTTCCGCCAGCGTGACTACTTCCCACGCAAGCGGCCTGAAGAGATCGAGGTCAGGCATTTGCTGGCGTGACGAGATTCTGCCCGTGCGAAGCTCGCGCATCCATTGCGCGGCTCTTGCGATTGGACCCGCGATGCTCCAACGCACAATAAGCAGCGTGATGAGAACGATAAGGAAAACCTGAACGAGTACTCTTAAGAAGGCCGCGCGCCAGACGCGAAGGCTTTGTGCACGGATGTAGGTAGCGTCATGCACGACCGCGAGCCCGCCCACAACTTGATCCTGGCGGTGGAGTGGCAGCGCGAAAATTTGCGCCGGAGTATTGCCCACTCGCACGAATGAACTCTCGCCGTGGCCCTCTGCCATGGCTTTGGTCACTTCCGGCGGTGTCGTCGTAAGAAGTTGCCCTAACTCGGAGGTGATCGCCATCGTTTTTCCTTGGCGATCGTAAACGGCAACTCCTAAGAGGTGTTCGCGATTGCCGAAGCGCTGCACCAGCCGCTGCAATCCGCGCTGCGATCCGGCCTCCCACGACTTCTCAACATTTCCTGCTACGCTTTCACCGAGCACCTCAGCGCGACGTTCCAGATCATTGCGCAAGGAACGTTTTTCGCCGACCACCTCGTAGTAGGAAAACCCCAGAGATACCAGGGTGATGCCTACGATGAGGGAAACAATAAGCCGGGCGCTCAACAGACGCATAGAAGTCGCTTTCCGATTACTATCCACCGTAAGCTTAGTGAGGCGAAGCGTCTGAGGGACATACCGGAATCACCCTAATGTTCAGAATAAAAAAGCGGAAGGAGTGCTCAGCGAAGGAGGCGCGATTTGCCCAGAGGGAGTTGAGAATCTGACTAAGGCGTCAGGCCGTTCCCTGATTTTTGCACGCCGCTGGGCTTTGAGTCTTGAAGCGGCAACGTGGCCGTTACCGCGGTGCCTGTGCTATCCGAGCGAATTTCCAAATCCCGCCCAGTTGTCTTAGGCGCTCGCGCATTCCGCGAAATCCCACTCCAGTCCGAGTAGATGAGCTGATCTGGGCCTGTTTTTCCGGGGGTATACCTTTGCCCTGGTCTTGAATCTCGACGCGAAGGTGGTGATCTTCCTCATGCACGCGAATCGTCGCCGAAGACCCTCCGGAATGGCGGTGAATATTAGTAAGGCACTCTTGAACCATGCGAAAAATGGCAATTTCCATTTCGTCGGAAAGACGGCCAAACTCCTGTGGCATATCCAGATCGACTTTGATCTTGCTGCGCTCCGAGAACCCGTCCACGTACCAGCGCAGCGCAGATGCCAGCCCGGCCGCATCGAGCAAAGGAGGATGAAGCAGATGAGAGATGGTTCGAATTTCGCGGCTGATCTGATCGACCATGGCGGCATTTTCGGAGACGGCTCGGGCTCCCGCCGAATCGAGCTTGTCGGACTGACGCTGTACGGCCGCGATATTCATGCTCAGGGCGGCGAGCAGTTGGCCCACGCTGTCATGTAGCTCTCTGGCAATTTGGCGCCGCTCTTCGTCGCGCATCTGCTGCAGGCGGCTTGAAAGTTCGCGCAGGCTGTCGTTCGCAGTCTTCAAGTCTGCGGTTCGCTCCTGAACCTTGCGCTCCAATTCGTCATGCGCTCCTCGCAGTTGCTCCTCGGCCCACTTTGTTCGGGCGATGGAGCGGCGGTTTGCTTCACCGAGAGCGATGATAAGGCCGGAGAAGATCAGAAAACCGAGCATCCCAGAAATCTCGACTTTGGGATCTTGAAGGCTGAAGGAATTGTATGGAGGCAGGAACCAGTACCAGATGCCGGCCAGTCCCAGCAGGCTGGTAACAATGGACGGACCAAGTCCGCAATACCATGCGGAAAAGACTACGGCGGGCCAAAGCGTGTGATACGGGTTCGTTTCTCCCAGGAGAGGAGAAAGCACCCACCGAAGCCACAAAGCAAGCGTGGCCGCCAAAATCGCGAGCGCATAGCGGCGCACTACTTCATATCTATGGTCACCGGCTGGAATGTGATCGGTCGTCATCCTGGGCACTTATCTTGCAGAGCACTAATCGATGGCAGTTGTAAGCGGGTCGCACCTACTTAAGATAGATCATACGTGATTCGTGCGGTTGCAGTCTCCGATCCCCGCCGCGCGACTTCGGCCTTCAGGCGCGCCAACGGATTGAAACCGATAACGACGTTGGCGTTATGAAGCGGCTCGGTCATAGCCAGCAGGCTCGTGACGGATGCCCTTTTCATTCCGCCCAGTACAGTAAATACCCTAGAGTCATCCCGCAGATTGTCGTGTTCCAATTAGATGTTTGTCGGTGGATCCCCGTAGCATCTTAGAAAACAGACCGATGGTTAGGGCTATCCCTGAGTTCGGCGATTCATCAGCCCCCCGCGCCCCGCGTGCGAATAATCTCGTCTATGCGAGAGTCAACTCCTTCCACTTTGCATTGGTTGAAACTCAGGCGAGCACCGAAAGCCAAGCCGTGAAAGGCTTATCAAAGCGCCGCAAACTAACTCGGTCCTGGAGAAGACCATGAAGAAAAGCAGTCAAGACCCTGCAATTGCCGTGGCCAATGGTGCGTCCGATGAAGGCAAGGGGAGCAAGCGCAACGGCAATTCTGTAGCTTCTGCTCAGCCTGACTCAGGCGATCTCAGCGTGATTCTGGCCAGCCTGCAAACCATGCGGGACGGCGACTTTTCCGTACGCCTACCGGGCTCGTGGACCGGACTATCAGGAAAGATTGCCGACACTTTCAATTCCATTGTTGCCGCCAATCAGCAGATGGCGCAAGAGTTGAAGCGCGTGGGGCACGTGGTGGGCAAAGAGGGACGCACTCGTGAGCGTACCCGCTTTCATGAATCCCGCGGGGCGTGGGGCGAGATGGAAGTCTCGATCAACACATTGGTTGAGGACTTGCTCCGGCCGACAGAAGGTGTGACGCGTGCTATCGCCGCCGTTGCGCAGGGCAACCTGACCCAGACCGTGCGCCTGGATGTGGATGGACGGCCGCTCGAGGGCGAGTTCCTGCGTTCAGCCAACATCGTTAACACGATGATTCAGCAGCTCAGCGTGTTCACTGCCGAAGTAACGCGCGTGGCTCGCGAGGTCGGCACGGATGGAAAACTGGGCGGTCAGGCACAAGTGCCCGGCGTGGCCGGAACGTGGAAGGATCTCACGGACTCAGTGAACTCGATGGCCAGTAACCTTACGGGCCAGGTTCGCAATATCGCTGAAGTTGCAACCGCCGTCGCCAGCGGCGATCTTTCCCGCAAAATCACAGTCGATGTGCGCGGTGAAATTTTGCAGCTCAAAGAAGCCATCAACACGATGGTGGATCAGTTGCGTTCGTTTGCTTCCGAGGTAACGCGCGTTGCACGTGAAGTGGGTACGGACGGCAAACTGGGTGGCCAAGCGGTGGTCGTAGGCGTGGCGGGTACGTGGAAAGATCTTACCGACTCGGTGAATGCCATGGCCGGCAACCTGACGGCTCAGGTGAGGAACATCGCCGAAGTAACCACGGCCGTGGCGCGCGGCGACTTGTCGCGCAAAATCACGGTCGACGTGAAGGGCGAAATTCTCGAACTCAAAGACACTATTAATACGATGGTCGATCAGCTCAACGCGTTCGCCGGCGAAGTTACCCGCGTCGCTCGCGAGGTCGGTACTGAAGGTAAGCTGGGCGGGCAGGCGCAGGTGCCCGGAGTGGGCGGCACGTGGAAAGATCTCACCGACAACGTCAACTTCATGGCCAGCAACCTCACCGGCCAGGTGCGAAACATCGCGGAGGTCGCGACTGCCATCGCCAACGGCGACTTGTCGCGCAAGATTACGGTGGATGTTCGCGGCGAAATCTTACAGCTGAAAGAAACGCTGAACACCATGGTCGATCAGCTCAACCGCTTTGCTGGCGAAGTAACGCGCGTCGCTCGAGAAGTGGGAACTGAAGGCCGCCTGGGAGGACAAGCCAACGTTCCCGGCGTCGCCGGCACATGGAAAGATCTCACGGACTCCGTGAATTCGATGGCTGGAAACCTCACGGGTCAGGTTCGAAATATCGCTGAGGTAACTACTGCTGTGGCCCGTGGCGATTTGTCACGCAAGATCACGGTCGACGTGAAAGGCGAAATTCTCGAACTGAAGAACACTATCAATACGATGGTGGACCAACTCAATGCTTTCGCCGGAGAAGTGACGCGCGTGGCGCGCGAAGTCGGCACCGAAGGCAAGCTGGGCGGACAAGCGCAGGTACCTGGAGTTGCCGGCACGTGGAAAGATCTCACGGACAACGTCAACTTCATGGCCAGCAACCTGACCGGCCAGGTGCGAAATATCGCTGAAGTCGCAACGGCCGTGGCTCGCGGCGACTTGTCGCGCAAGATCACGGTCGACGTGAAGGGCGAAATTCTCGAACTCAAAGACACCATCAACACGATGGTCGATCAGTTGCGTTCGTTCGCGTCGGAAGTAACGCGCGTTGCGCGTGAGGTCGGTACCGACGGCAAACTCGGAGGACAGGCGCAGGTGCCGGGAGTAGGCGGCACGTGGAAGGATCTTACCGACTCGGTGAACTCCATGGCGAGCAACCTGACCGGCCAAGTGCGTAACATCGCCGAAGTCGCAACGGCTATCGCGAGTGGTGACTTGTCGAAGAAAATCACCGTGAACGTGAGCGGTGAAATTCTTCTGCTCAAGGAAACCATCAACACGATGGTCGACCAGCTCAACGCGTTTGCCGGCGAAGTAACGCGCGTGGCCCGCGAAGTCGGTACAGAAGGGCGTCTGGGAGGACAAGCCAACGTGCCCGGCGTTGCCGGCACTTGGAAAGATCTCACGGATTCCGTCAACTCGATGGCCGGAAACCTCACGGGTCAGGTCCGCAACATTGCCGAAGTCACAACCGCTGTGGCCCGCGGCGATTTGTCGCGCAAGATCACGGTCGACGTGAAGGGCGAAATTCTCGAACTCAAGAACACCATTAATACGATGGTGGACCAGCTCAACGCGTTCGCCGGAGAGGTTACGCGTGTAGCGCGCGAAGTCGGCACCGACGGAAAACTGGGTGGACAAGCGCAGGTACCCGGAGTGGCCGGCACGTGGAAAGATCTCACGGACAACGTGAACTTCATGGCCAGCAACCTCACCGGCCAGGTGCGCAATATCGCGGAAGTCGCGACGGCCATTGCGAACGGCGATCTCTCGAAAAAAATCACGGTAGACGTTCGCGGCGAAATCCTGCAGCTCAAAGAGACGCTGAACACGATGGTCGAGCAACTACGCTCGTTCGCCGCTGAAGTGACGCGTGTGGCGCGCGAGGTAGGCAGCGAAGGTCGGCTGGGAGGACAAGCGAACGTCTCAGGTGTGGCCGGAACGTGGAAGGATCTCACAGATTCGGTGAACGCGATGGCCGGAAACCTTACCGGCCAGGTGCGTAACATCGCTGAAGTAACCACGGCCGTGGCTCGAGGCGATTTGTCACGCAAAATCACGGTGGACGTGAAGGGTGAAATTCTCGAACTCAAGAACACTATCAACACGATGGTGGATCAGCTCAACGCGTTCGCTGCCGAAGTAACTCGTGTGGCGCGCGAAGTAGGTACGGAAGGCAAGCTGGGCGGCCAGGCGCAGGTGCCCGGTGTGGCCGGAACATGGAAGGATCTCACGGATAACGTGAACGTGATGGCCGCGAACTTGACCGAACAAGTGCGCGGTATCGTCAAAGTAGTGACTGCCGTCGCGAATGGCGAGTTGACTCAAAAGCTGACCGTCAACGCAAAGGGCGAGGTCGCGGCGCTGGCGGAAACCATCAACAACATGACGAACACGCTGGCAACTTTCGCTGACCAGGTTACGACGGTCGCGCGCGAAGTGGGCGTGGAAGGCCGTCTCGGCGGTCAGGCGAACGTGCCCGGCGCCGCCGGAACATGGAAGGATCTCACAGGAAACGTCAACCTGTTGGCCGACAATTTGACCAACCAGGTGCGCGCCATCGCTGAAGTTGCAACGGCTGTGACGAAGGGCGACTTGACGCGATCCATTCAGGTAGAAGCCAGCGGCGAGGTTGCGGACTTGAAAGACAACCTCAACACCATGATCGACAACCTCCGGCTCACCACCGATCGCAATACCGAGCAGGACTGGCTCAAGACAAACCTGGCCCGCTTCACCGGAATGTTGCAGGGGCAACGCGATCTGGCAACTGTGGGACGCATGTTGCTATCAGAACTCGCGCCGCTCGTGAGTGCCCAGCAAGGCGTGATCTATCAGATGGGCGGCGAGGAATCGACAGAGATGGTGCTGCTCTCGGCCTTTGCCGGCGACGGCGAAGATGGACATCTGCGCAGGTTGAAGCTAGGCGAGGGATTAGTCGGACAATGCGCCGCTGAGAAACGGCGAATGCTGATCTCCGATCTGCCCCCGAACACGATTGCGATTCGCTCTGGCTTGTTCGAGGCCGTTCCGCGCAATGTAATTGTGCTCCCCGTGCTGTTTGAAGACCGCGTCAAGGCGGTTATCGAACTAGCATCTCTGAGCAGTTTCACAACCTCCCAGTTGGCATTCCTTGAACAACTGACTGCGAGCATCGGTATCGTGCTGAATAGTATTGAAGCCACAATGCAGACCGAAGGTCTGTTGAAGCAGTCGCAGCAATTGGCAACGGAACTCCAGGTTCAGCAAAAAGAATTGCAGCAGACCAACGAGCAGCTCGCGCAAAAGGCGCAGCAACTCGCTGAACAGAACGTCGAAGTCGAACGTAAGAATCAGGAAATCGAACAAGCACGGCGCGCTCTGGAAGAGAAGGCTAAGGAGCTCGCGTTGACGTCGAAATACAAATCCGAATTCCTGGCTAACATGTCGCATGAGTTGCGGACGCCGCTCAACAGCATCCTGGTGCTGGGCCAGCAACTCAGCGATAACCCGGATGGCAACCTGACAGCGAAACAGGTTGAATTCTCGCGCACCATTCATGGCGCGGGAACGGATCTGCTGAACTTGATCACTGACATTCTTGATCTATCGAAGATTGAGTCCGGAACGGTTTCCGTCGAGGCCGAAGAAGTCTACTTTGCCAGCATGCTGGACGCGGTAGAACGCCCATTCCGCCATGAAGCGGAAAACCGGCATCTCAGCTTCGAAGTGCAGACCGATCCGCACCTTTCGCGGAGCGTTGTCACCGACTCGAAGCGCTTGCAGCAAGTATTGAAGAACTTGCTCTCCAACGCCTTTAAGTTCACTGAAGTTGGAGGCGTGCGCCTCTCCGTCTCTCTTGCTCAATCCGGTTGGACGGAAGGACATCCGATCCTGGGTAAGGCGGGATCGGTGGTCTCGTTTGAGGTTTCCGATAGCGGCATCGGCATTCCCCAAGAGAAGCAACGCATCATCTTCGAGGCCTTTCAGCAGGCGGATGCTGGGACCAGCCGAAAATACGGCGGAACGGGTTTGGGATTGGCGATCAGCCGCGAACTCGCGAGTCTGCTCGGTGGAGAAATCCAGCTGCGCAGCACTCCCGGCAAAGGCAGCACGTTCACTCTGTATTTGCCGCAAACGTATGTGGGGCCTTCTGTGGGGAACGCCGCGGCGGTCGAGCCAAAATTCCGGTCGTCTATTTCTCCAGCACCGTTATCTGTGGTGGAACATGCGGTCGAAAAAATTCCCGATGATCGCGACAACCTGCAGCCGGACGATGCAATCCTGCTGGTTGTGGAGGATGATCCTCACTACGCGCGAGTGTTGTGCGATCTCTCTCGGGACAAGGGCTTCAAGGTCCTTGTGGCAACTCGAGGAGCGGAAGCTCTCGCACTGGCCAAGGAGTATCATCCAACCGCGGTGTCGCTCGATGTTTTCCTGCCCGATATGCTGGGCTGGACGGTTCTGAACCACTTGAAGCAGGATCCAGCGACGAGGCACATTCCAGTGCAGATGCTAACGCTCGACGAAGACCGGCATCACGGCCTCACCCGAGGCGCGTTTGCATTTGTCACAAAACCAACGACGCCAGAGGGATTGGAAACGGCGCTGGCCCGCATCAAGGAATATTCCGCTCCGCGGCGGAAGCGGTTGCTTGTGGTGGAGGACAATCCGGCCGAGCAGCTCAGCATCAAAGAACTGCTGGGTTATGACGACATTGATGTCACAGTCGCAAGCACGGGAGCGGAAGCAATCGAGACTGTCAGCGAGCAGACTTTCGACTGCGTCGTTCTCGATCTGCGCCTGCCCGATATATCAGGCTTCGAAGTGTTGGAGCGTTTCCGTGACAATCCGGCGCTCAGCGATTTGCCGGTAGTAGTATTTACCGGCAAGGAGCTTTCACCAGAAGAGGATGCGCGCCTGCACTCGCTGGCTCGCAGCGTCGTGGTGAAGGGAGTGGAATCGCCGGAACGCCTACTGGATGAAACCGCATTATTCCTGCATCGCGTAGTCGCCGATCTGCCGGTAGAAAAACAAAAACTTCTCGACCGGCTGCATCACTCGGACGATGCTCTTGTGGGTAAGAGAGTCCTGGTAGTCGACGATGACGTGCGAAATATTTTTGCTCTCAGCAGCGTGATCGAGCGCCGCGGCATGAATGTAATCACTGCTGGAACCGGACGCGAGGCGATCGCCAAGATCGAATCCACGCCGGACATCGCGATTGTGTTGATGGATATTATGATGCCCGAGATGGATGGCTACGAGACTATGCAAGTGATCCGGCAGAATCCTAACTTCCGGCGTTTGCCGATCATTGCACTAACCGCAAAAGCGATGAAAGGAGATCGCGAGAAATGCCTTGAGGCCGGGGCTTCCGAGTATCTGGCCAAGCCGGTCAATACGGAGCAACTGCTCTCGTCACTGCGTATGTGGCTTCACAGGTAATGGCCGCGGCAACAGCTTTGCGAAGGTAACACTGCGAAAAAGTGGTTTGTACTTATGGGCACAAACGAGAAGATCAATATCCTCATGGTGGATGATCAGCCCGCCAAGCTGCTCAGCTATGAGGTAATGCTCGGCGGATTGGGGGAAAACCTGATCAAAGCCTCGTGTGCGAAAGAGGCCCTCGAGGTTCTGCTGAAGACTGATGTCGCCGTTGTGCTCATGGATGTGAGCATGCCAGAGCTCGACGGTTTTCAATTGGCGGCGATGATTCGCCAGCACCCGCGCTTTCAGAGAACCGCGATCATTTTCGTTTCGGCAGTGCACTTGACCGACCTGGATCAGCTCAAGGGTTATGAACATGGAGCGGTCGATTATATTTCCGTTCCGGTGGTTCCGGAAATGCTGCGCGCAAAAGTGAGAGTGTTTGTAGACCTGCACCGCAAGACACGGCAACTGGAAGCCCTGAATCGTGATCTCGAGCAACGCGTGCTGGAGCGCACGGAAGAACTAGCGAGCAAGGCAGAATTGCTGTTGCAGCTGAATGTTGAACTGGTGGGAAAAAATCAGGAACTGGATGCGATTGTCCATACTGCGCCAGACATAATTTTCAGCCGTAACGCCGACGGCTCCCGGGATTACATCAGCCATCGGTTTTACGACTTCACTGGCGCCGCGCCAGGTTCAGTGAATGGTTTCGGATGGTTGGAGTACGTTCACCCCGATGACAAGCAAAAAGCGATGGATGAGTGGTTGCGCTGTATAGACTCGGGTGCAAACTACGAAGCCGAGTACCGCCTGCAATCAAAGGATGGATCCTACCGCTGGTTTCGGGCACGTGCGGTTCCTATTCGCGACGACGGGAAGATCGTCAAATGGTACGGAACCTGTTCTGACATTCAGGACAGCAAACTGCTCGAACAATCGATTCGCGACAACGCGGCAGAGCTGGAGAAAATGGTCGACAGGAGGACGGACGAATTGCGGCGGCTCTCCATCCGGCTCATGACCATGCAGGATCAAGAGCGCCGCCGGCTGGCGCGCGATCTGCACGACGGGCTAGGTCAAGAACTGGCCGTCGCCAAGATGGTGCTCGACAAGATGATCCTGCAGAAATCCAAATCCGGCGAGCCGAAAGAGGAGACGTGGACGCAGGCGAGCAGCATTATCGACGGTGCCATTCAACAAGTGCGCACCATGTCTCATCTTCTGCATCCGCCGCTGCTTGATGAAGTGGGCTTGCTGTCGGCGCTTTCCTGGTACGTGGAGGGACTGGCCAAGCGAAGCGGCATAGAAACTGCTCTCGACGTGCAGCCTGGCGATTTCCCGCGGCTGGGAGCCGAAGTGGAAACGGCAGTTTTCCGCATCGTTCAAGAGGCGCTTACCAATGTCTTCCGGCACTCCGAAGCGAACAAGGTGTGGATTACGTTGACTCAAAAGGAAGGAATTATTGTGGTTGCGGTTCGGGACAATGGCAAAGGAATTGGTAGAGAAATTGAGGAACTTCAACCGGACAGCGTTGGAGTCGGGATCGGCGGCATGAAACAGCGCGCCAAGGAATTTGGCGGAGAGTTACGGCTGAGTAATGCGCGTCCTGGAACGCTCGTCGAACTCATGATTCCCTGCAGGCCCGTGTTACGGGAGTCCAGCTCCGTCATAGATGATGTGCGTGAAGCTGTGCGGGAGTAATGAGACTCGAACACTGCGACTACCTATGAAGAAAGCCGAACTCCCAAACCGCGCACTGCTCATGCCCGACGCTGCCGTCGAAACCCGTTCGAGGCTGGCGGCCATTGTGGAGAGTTCGGACGATGCGATTATTGCGAAGGATCTGAACGGCATCATTACCAGCTGGAATAACAGTGCGGAGCGAATCTTCGGGTACACGGAGCAAGAAGTTCTGGGCAAGCCAATCACTCTTCTCATCCCACCGAATTTACAAGCCCAGGAGGTCGAGATCCTGCGGCGCATTCGATCAGGCGAGCGCATTGAACACTTCGAAACCGAGCGAATTGCAAAAGGCGGCAGGCAAGTTCTTGTGTCGCTCACGATTTCGCCGCTAAAGGATTCGGCCGGGAGAATCGTAGGCGCTTCCAAGATTGCCCGTGATGTTACGCGAATTAGGCACGTTGAACAGGCGTTGCGAGAAAGCGAACAACGAATGCGCTTCTGCCTGGAAGCGGCGAATGTCGGCACCTGGGATTGGGATGTTGCAACCGGAAGCGTTCACTGGTCCGAAAACATGGAAAGGATTCATGGGCGGCAACTGGGATCGTTCGGAGGAGACGTCGATGCATTTCTGGAAGACATTCATCCCGACGATCGCCAGCAAGTGACGGACGCCGTTCAGCAGGCGGTGCAGGGCGGCGGTAAGTGCCATTGGCAATATCGCTACACGAAGACCGACGGAAGCGTGGGATGGATGGAAGCGTCTGGGCAGGTCATCTACGATGCATCGAACCATCCCACAAAAATAATGGGAGTGTGCAGGGATATCAGCGAACGCAAGAGCGCTGAAGATGCGATCCGGGCTGCTCATGAACAATTAGACGGGATGGTAAAGGAGCGCACCTCTGAACTGGAGCGCGCCCAGGAAGGCTTGCGAACGCTTTCGGCACGGCTGCTGAGAATGCAGGATGATGAAAGACGCCGCATCGCGCGCGAGCTGCACGATGCGGCCGGGCAGATCCTGGTAGCGTTAAACCTGAATCTGGTTCCGGTCGAAGAGGTACTCAAGAGGGAGAATTCCGGGCTCGCCAAGTCCATCACAGGAAGCCTGCATCTTATCGACGAACTATCCAGAGACTTGAGGACAATGTCTCATCTGCTACACCCGCCATTGCTCGATGAGGCCGGACTGCACTCGGCCGTGCGCTGGTACGTGGAGGGTTTTGCGGAACGAAGCAAGATCGAGGTAAATCTGCATCTCGACCCCAAAGTTGGCCGTCTGCCGGGAGAGCTTGAGACCGCAATCTTCCGCATCGTGCAGGAATGCCTTACGAATATTCATCGCCACTCCGGCAGCAACTGGGCCAGCATCACGATCACCCGCGACTCCGGCAACGTCACCATCGAAATACTTGACCGGGGCAAGGGCATGCCGACGCCGACTCGTCTCGGTGTTGGCCTTCAGGGCATGGGAGAACGCGTGCGCCAGTTGAGAGGACAGTTGGAGATTAAATCTGGAAATAGCGGCACGCGAATTACCGCAATCTTTCCCACTAACACCGCCTCGCCAGAGGTTTCGGTGGAAGTTGTAGACGCGCTGCCCTAGGAACATGCTCGCGCGAGAAATCCTGTGTCAGGAAACCATTTCCCCGTTTGTAATCATCCCATCGAAAGCAACAGCGTAGTTCCTACCGAGTAGTTTGTTTTCATATCAGGACTTCCCCCGATTGGATTGAGTAGTTGTATGGCCGACTCTGAATTTCTGTACGCAGCCTGCGTGATTCCGGTTGGAAACATTTTCGTGGCTGCGATTTGAAGAACAAATTTGTTTCACGGGGAGATGGATTAATGGCGAAAAATAAATCAGTGTTTGGAATTTACCTGAAGCGTAGCGAGATGGACTCGGCAGTGGCCGCGCTAAGGGACGCCGGATTTTCAACTGCGGATATTTCCGTTCTGCTACCGGAAGATGTTGGGTCCGGCGAATTGGTCACCGAAAAGGCTACCAAGGCGCCGGCAGGAGCAGCCTATGGGGCGGGCTCCGGAGCGGCAGTGGGAGGCGCTCTGGGCTGGCTCGTGGGAGTTGGCGCGCTGGCGATTCCTGGAATCGGTCCGATTGTCGCTGCCGGGCCTTTGCTGGCGGCCCTCGCGGGGGTTGGTGTAGGTGGCGCTCTGGGCGGATTCACTGGAGTTCTCATCGGCGCGGGAATCCCCGAAGATGAAGCCAAGAAATATGAAGGAAGATTGCTGAAGGGCGGCATCCTGGTCGCGGTTCATTGCGAAACCACAGAGGAAATCTCGCGCGCCAAGGGCATCATGGAAGTCACTGGCGCTCAAGACATTGCATCGTCCGGTGAGGTGCCAGCGGATAGAAAAACGGCGGCGTGACGCCAACCGTTGAGATGATCGCTAGAACGCAGCTTTTACGGGGCTTTCCGCATCGGAAAGCCCTGCGCATTTGTTTTACACCCAGTTGTAGCGTATTTCTTTCTCCAGTGATCACCCTAGCTGTCGCGTTGACCGACTGTAGCGGCCTCTAGGGTGTCGGGGGTATTTCCCCGGCTCCCTGCCATGCGATGAGTTCTTTTTACAGCTTGAACCGGATGGAAGCACAAGCCCAAGAAAGTTAGCTTAACTACGCGGGAGAAATTCAAATAATAGTTGCTCGCTTCGAGCACGGAAGAGGATTTAGTTATGACAAGAAACAGCTTCAGTGTAACGAAAAGTCTTTTAGTGCTCGGTGCCAGTCTCCTGGTTTTCTCGAGCATCGCTTGGTGCGCGGAGGACAAGGATGTCTCGGACATCGACAAACGGCTCGATGCATCGGCCAAAGTTCTGGACGAAATCATGGCCACTCCTGACAAAGCCATCCCTGACAAGGTTATGAGGGATGCGAAGTGCATCGCGGTGATTCCTTCGATGGTGAAAATTGCAGTCGGTTTCGGCGGCAACCATGGCAAAGGCGTAGCGACCTGCCGCACGGAAGCTGGCCGCTGGAGCGCCCCTGCGCCGATCACTATCACGGGTGGAAGCTGGGGATTGCAGCTCGGCGGACAGGCTGTTGACGTGATCATGGTTGTAACGAATGAAGACGGAATGCAGCATCTGTTGCACAGCAAATTTAAAGTTGGCGCGGACGCTTCGGCAGCCGCTGGCCCAGTCGGACGCGATACCGGCGCCGATACGGACTGGAAGATGAAGGCCGAGGTACTGACCTACTCACGAGCCCGTGGAATTTTTGCAGGAATTGATTTGACCGGTGCCGTGGTTACGCAAGACAAAGACGAAACTCGAATTCTTTACGGGAGCTTCGTGCCGTTCGAAGAAATCTTGAGCGGGAAGGTTCATCCGAAAGCCACGAGTGAACCGTTTCTGTCTGCGGTGAGGAGATATTCGGGCCAAGCCAAGGAGCACGGTGCAGTGATCGCACCCGAGAGTACGACTGCAGCGAGCCGTTAAGTTGGAGTGTGGGTTTGAAACGGGAGCCCGGCTCTATGGCCGGGCTCCAGAGCAGCAAACGAAGTAGCTGACAAACCATGAAAGGGAGGGATTTTTATGTCGACAATTTTACTGATTGTTCTGGTTCTGTTGTTACTCGGAGCTCTGCCAGCGTGGCCGTATAGCAGATCGTGGGGCTACTACCCCAGCGGCGGACTTGGCTTGGTAGTCGTGGTTCTACTGGTGCTGCTCCTGGCCGGGCGCCTGTAACGTTTCCGGGGGCCGCGGTCGGATTTAGAAAACCGTGGCCCTCATAACCTGGGGATGGTGAGGCTTACCATCCTCGATCTTTAATTCAGAAGTGCAATTTTTCTGCCGACGTTTATAAGGAGTGTCAATGCCGAACCAAAGTCCCCGTCTCGCCGCTCAAGCATCGTACTCAGGGTCTTCAACAGCAGTCCTCGACAATCCTCTTTATGCGGGCCGCGAATCAGGCGTGCGGTCGGGAGTGAATGCGCCGCGGACCCAACGAGCGGCTGCTCCGGACGCAATCTGGGGACAGTTTAATAATTATCGATCTAACGGACTTGCCGGATCTGCCGTAGTGCACGTTATTGCGCTCGGCTTTATCCTTAGCGCCGCGACGTTCGGACATCAAGTTGTGCAAAAAGTTCAGCAGCACCAGACGGTAACTTTGATTGCGCCTTCGCCGGAAACCTACGCGCTTCCGGTGGCAAAGAAGATCGCGAGTGGTGGCGGGGGTGGTGGCGATCACGACCGGTTGCCTGCAACAAAAGGAAGACTGCCAAAGCTTGCCGTCGAGCAGATCACGCCGCCGCAGATTGTGGTTCACAACGAACATCCGAAGCTTGCTGTTGAGCCGACCGTCGTTGTTCCCCAGGTAAAGTTGGCCAATAATCACATGCCGAACCTCGGCGATCCGGTGGCCGCGCCGCTTCCGTCCGCTCCGCCTTCGAATGGCATTGGTTCGGGCGGCGGCATTGGCTCGGGAGCTGGTGGCGGAGTGGGAGCGGGCCACGGTCCTGGCGTGGGCGCTGGCAGCGGCGGCGGTGTAGGTGGAGGCGTGTTCAAGGTCGGCGGTGGAATCTCAGCTCCTCAGCCTGTTACAACTCCTGACCCCGAATATACCGAGGAAGCCCGGAATGCCAAGACGCAGGGAACATGCGTGCTTTGGCTGATTGTCGATCAGCAGGGGCATCCGCGGGACATTCGCGTGGTACGTGGCTTGGGATTTGGATTGGACGCCAGAGCGGTTGAGGCAGTGAAGCAATGGCGCTTTCAGCCCGCTATGAAGGATGGCCAGCCGGTAAACGTTCAGATCAGCGTCGAGGTTGGTTTTAAACTCTATTGATTCGGAAGACGGCATCCGCAGGGGCAACATTTTGGCAGGGCGATCTTCTGATCGCCCTGTTTTTTTGCTTATCGAGTGCGCTCGGACTTCAGCAGCCGAGCAACACATCGCAGCCATAAAAGTTTTGCGTCGGACACAGAATTAAACCGATTTCTCAACATTTAACTCCCCTAGAGTTGTACAGCAAACCTACCAGTCAATTACAGGAGCATCCTGATGGGCCTCTGGACGCATAGCCAGTACTCTCATTTTGGAAGTTGAATGCTCCCGGAATCATGGAGAGCAAAACAACCACCCTAGTTTGTACGAAGGAGACTACAGTGGCGACTTGCGTGATTTCCGCGACAGCAGCCGATGCAATTCCAGCCCCCAAACGGGACGAATCCGAACGCAGCCTGGTACAGCGCGCACAACGCGGCGACGAACAGGCCTTTGCCACGCTCTTCCAATTGCACAAGAAGCGCGTGTATTCCGTATGCCTGCTGATGACGAAAGATATCGCCGAGGCTGAAGATCTAACGCAGGAAGCCTTCCTGCAGGTATTTCGCAGCGTTGGCTCATTCCGCTGTGATTCCGCATTTTCGACCTGGCTCTACCGAATTGCCGTCAATACGGTGCTAATGAAGTTGCGGCGCCGCAAAGCTCCGCCGATCTCTCTGGACGAGCCGGTCTCGGCAGAATCGCCGTCATTGCGACGCGACATCGGCAAAGCGGACCCGCGCCTGAGCGGCGCAGTAGACCGGATTGCGTTGCGACGCGCCATGCAAGAGCTCCCGGAAGGCTGCCGCAAGATTTTCGCTCTTCACGAGGTGGAAGGTTACCAGCACCACGAAATCGCGAAGATGCTCGACTGCTCAGTCGGCAATTCAAAGTCTCAACTCCACAAGGCGAAGATGAAGATGCGCGATTTGCTTTTCCCGAAGCGGAGAGTTCTGCGCCGGCCCGCAGCGAATCATGTTGCTGAATCTGCGGCTCCTGAGAAAAACAATGCTCGACCCCAACTTGCAGTGGCATAAAACGGTACCGGCAAAATACTAAAAGGGAACAAAAAGATTCCTGAAGCAAAGAAGATTAGGGAAAGGAAAACTTCTGTGGGGTTAGGGGCCATTGTAGTAGTTGGGGCAGAGCAAGAGATTTTCAGCTCGGCTGCCCCGCAATCCGACCTGAAAGCTCTGCTTACGCAGCCTTTGGCGTGTGTTGAGGTTCTGGGTCGTTCCGTGCTTGAAAGCATGATCGAGCGTTTCGTCCGTGCCGATGTAGAGACTATTACGGTACTGGTGGCAGCGGAGCATTCTTGCGGAGTAGAACCCCTCAGGGGCGCGTACGAGAATGTGAGCGTTCGGACTGTCGATGATGTGCTCAGCGCCGTTTCCGACCAACTGCGGGATTACTCGCAAAGAAGCATCGAGCACTCGTTTGTCGTATCAGCAAACGTCTATGCGGAAACGGATCTGCTGGACCTCTTCTACTTCCATCGAGAAGCCCGGCAGGTAGCGACGCGCGGCATGGACCGGGATGGGACTCTGGATCTGTGGGTTGTTGATTGCGCACAGGCACACCAGAGTGAACTTGAGGGCTTGCTGGCGCAAGCTGAAAAAATTGGCGCTACGTACTTTATTCGCGATTACGTTAACCGGCTGCAACATCCCCAAGATCTGCGCCGGCTCGTTTCTGATGCACTGTCTGGACGCTGCGCGATGCGGCCTTGTGGCCGTGAAGTTAGGCCTGGTATTTGGATAGACGCTGGAGCCGAGATCGATCGAGGAGCGCGAATTGTCGCGCCTGCATACGTGGGCCGCAGCTCTAAGATTCAAGAAGACACGTTGATTACGCGCTTCAGCAGCATCGAAAAAGATTGCTACGTAGACTGCGGCACGGTGGTTGAAGACAGTTCGATCCTGGCGAACACTCACGTCGGAATTTGGCTCGAAGTGCGGCATGCCGTGGCAAATGGAAATCGATTTCTGAGTTTGGAGCATGAGGTAGTGCTCGAGATTTCAGATCCTTGTGTGATGCGTTCCAATCGTCCAGCGCAACAGGAAACGAAGAACGGTTTGAGCTGGAGCCGCAAAGCAAGAGAGCAAAAAGTTGTTGCAGATCCAAACCCAAAACAGTCTCCAGCGCCCGAAGCATGGCAGCTGGGAGCTGATCTCATTCAGGGGTGACTGACATGTATACCCGAGGGCCCGTTGTTGTGATGGAGTTACCGGAAAAACTGAACCACGCAGAAGGAAAGGCGTTCCTCGTCGAACTGCAGCCACTTCTGGAAGTGGATCGTCCACGTATCGTTCTGGATTGCTCTCAGATGCAAAACATTGACAGCGCCGGCATCGAAATTCTTCTTCATTGCATGGAAGAAACGATGAAGCGGGATGGAGATCTGAAGCTGGCCGCTCTTTCTCCAGCGTCCGCGGCAATCCTTGAACTCATGCGCGTGGATCGCCTGTTCGAAGTGTTCGCGACAGCCGATGAAGCTGCGAAGAGCTTCCAGGCGGTTGCATCGCTCGAAGAACCGCAGACTTTGCCCTGGTATTCAGTTCCGCGTGGGATCGCGGATTTGAAGGCTGCCAGCTAAATAGTTTCTCTGTCCGCCGGAGATAACGATGAAAGCATGGAAGAAGGCACTCGTGCACGTTGCATGGAGCAGCTTGCTCTCAGGGCTGCCCGGAATCGCATTGTCGGCTAGGGCGCAACAAGCCGCGACGCAGGCAGCGAATGAGTCATTCGACGCCAACAAACCACTGCAACAAAACGTCCCGGTAGCGAACGCCGGGAGTACTTCGAAAGCGGAAGAACAACTTCCAGATAGTCCGGGAACGATCTTGGCAAAAGCGTCAGCACCCGTGACGCAGCAGAGTTCGTCCGACCCACGTTTTACAGCGCCGTCGTCCTCCCGGTCGAGTCCGTCAGCATCGGCCGATACTCAAGCGCAATCGACTCCTCAAAAGCCAGTGGGCACTGCGGCAGCGGAAGCGCCCAACGCCACCGGTGTAGCGGCGTCGCAGCCGGCGGGCGTGGCCATTGCGCCGGCAAAGCAACACCGAGTGCGGACCATCGTTCTAAGGACGGGAGCGATCATTGGAGCGGGTGTGGCTGTGGGAACGGTGGTCGCCCTGACTGCGGCTACTCCAAGTAAGCCCCCGGGAGCGCATTAAACAGAGAGTTGTAGTTGCGTAGAAGTACGTGATCGAAAAATCCACACTGAGTCAGCCTCGTTATGATTGTGAGCTTTTCGGGAATCGATGGAGCGGGCAAGTCCACGCAGATCGGCGCGTTGCAAGACTGGCTTGCTAAAAGCGGCGTTAGAGTGAAGCTCTACACCTTCTGGGACGATGTTGTCGCGTTCCCGGAGTTCCGCGAGTTCATGAGCCATGCGGCGTTCAAGGGAGACAAGGGGATCGGGACTCCAGAGAAGCCGTTGCACCGGCGCGACAAGAATGTTAAGTCATGGCCAGTCAGCGCCATGCGCTTTGGGCTTTACTTTGCGGATGCCCTGAAGCTCCGGCGAGTGCTTCGGAGCATTCGCAAAAGCGACGTCGAGGTAGTCATCTTTGATCGCTACATCTACGATGAGCTCGCGAACCTGCCATTGGACCGACGGCTGGCTCGGACATTCATTCGATTTCTACTGAAGATCGTACGTAAGCCCGACATAGCTTATCTTATCGACGCCGACCCGGTGGCAGCGCGGACCCGTAAGCCCGAATATCCGCTGGATTTTCTTCTCACCAACCGCGAGGCCTACCTCACACTGAGCCGTCTCACGGGCGCCATTACTGTCATCGAGCCCCTCCCCATCGAAGTCGCAGAAGCGAAAGTCAAAGAGGCATTCCTCCAGAAACTGCCGGTGCCGGAGGACGGTTTGTCTCAGTTGCCGGCGCTGCCCTAGGGCAAGAATCAGATAGCCAACTTCTTCCCCATGTAACTCATCCAACGTCAAGCGGATCACGAGACCGGAGCCCAATGAAGATTTGTCTGGTAAGCACTTTTCCACCCAGCCAGGGAGGATTAAGCGAGTACGGACTTCACATCGCGGAGGAGTTGCGGCGGAATCCCTTTGTTAGCCTGACGATTCTTGCCGATAATATTTCTCCATCACAGCCCGAGCTAGATGGTTTTTCAGTGCAACGCTGCTGGTCGATGGATGATCCCGCGAGTTCGGTTCGTCTTCTCAATGCCATCTGGACCTTGAAACCAGACGTCGTCTGGTTCAATCTGCTCTTCAGCACATTCGGCCGAAATCCCATCAATGCTTTTATGGGGCTGGTCACTCCTTTGCTGGCACGTATAAGCGGTCGCTATACTCACGTGACCCTCCACCACCTGATGGATACTGTGGACTTAAAAGACGCGGGGGTCCGGCATCCGCGGATTTATCGCACGGCGGGGGCGGTAGCCACCAGAATGCTTCTGCTGTCGAATTCGGTCTCTGTGCTCATGCCGGGATATCGCAGGATCCTGCGTGATAAATATGGGCACGACAATGTTCACCTCCGTTCCCACGGCGTTCTCACGCAGAGACCGGAGTACCCTGATTTCTCGCGACGCGGAAATCCTGAGCATCGCATCCTGGCCTTCGGCAAGTGGGGAACTTACAAGCGGCTCGAACTCATGATCGAGGCGTTCAAGATTGTTTCAAACGAAATGCCCGACGCAAGGTTAGTCATCGGCGGAGGTGACCATCCTCAGGCCGCTGGGTATGTGGAATCCGTGAAGAAGAAATGCGCGGGAAATCCGGCAATTGAATTCACCGGTTATGTGCATGAAGACCAGTTGCCGAATCTTTTCCAGAGTTCATCTCTTGCCGTGATGCCTTACTCTTCCTCGACGGGTTGTAGTGGTGTTGCGCATTTGGCTTGCGCATACGGAGTGCCTATCGCTTGCGCGGATCTCCCAGATTTCCGCCAGATGGCACAGGGTGAAGAAATAGCGATTGAATTCTATCAACCGGGAAATGCGGAAGACCTGGCCCGATGTCTGATTGATCTGCTCACGAATAAAGAAAAGCAGCAGGCGATGGCGGTACAAAACTTCTCCACGGCTCTTCGTATGACGATGCCCACGATCATCCAGAAGTATTTGCGGCATTTTGAGCTCGAACAGAGAACCGAGGCGCTGCGGCGGGTGACCCGATTCCGAAGATTGCCCACTTGGGTCCCTTCGAAGGCTCTCATGCTGAGGATGATGACGCGAAATTCATCAGGATGGATGCATCGCTCCGCCGTTCAGCGGCCATCGTGGAAGAGTTTAGACCGCAAGAATCTATTGAACGATAATGTTAACGGGAGTAGAGACCTGGGTGGAACCGGAACTCCCAAGAACGGTTACGGAATAATTGCTGGGAGCCGCGGCGGCGGCGCTCTGCGTTCCGGTGCTGATTCCGCTGCAGGAAACGGTCATCATTCCGAGAGCCAGCAAAGCCACAAGGGCGAGGAATTGAGCGATACGCCTGCGGCTCATGTTACCGATAAAAGCGAAGCCGGCTATTCCGAAAGACAACAGCCAGCCAGCATAGATTGGATTCGCCTTGCTCCGCTGGGGCAAATTACGCCCGGCAACGGCCACGGAGGAAATGGTAAGAGTGGAAGTGCCGGTGCCACTGCCGGGAGTAATGGTGGCGGGCGAGAAGGCGCAACTGAAACCGCTGGGCAGACCACTGCAGGAGAGCGAGATCGCGTGGTTGAAGGAGCCGGATTGCGGCTTGGCGGTGACGGTAAGGCTTCCTGACTTGCCGGCCGGAATGATCACTGTTGACGGGGAAGCGCTGAAGGCTAGCGTTGACGAGCCTGTGCCGGCGGCGCACGCTGGGCTGTAGCTGATCGCGCCGGTGATCTGGTTCGCGAGGATAGGCTTGCCCACAGCCTGCACAAATAATTTGTAATTGCCCGCCGGAATCGAAAAGCTGCACAGGTTCAACGAGTCGGTCCCAGCCGTCATGTTCGTCAGAGGCATCAGGTTCTGACCATCGGAGCTGATATACACCGTGTAGTGGTCGACCGTGCTCTCTTCGCCGCTGGTGGCCCACTGTAGAGCCGTTCCGGCAACCGAAGCGGAGACTGTCAGACAATTGTCTATACCGGATTCGATCTCCGTGGCCTCTTCATAATCGTTCCAGGTCACCAGTTGCAAATCGGGCAGTTCTTTTCCTGAATTATAAAGACCGTTTATTTCGGAGAATGTTTGCAGCCAGGTCTGGCCGCATTGCTGCCCCATGATGCGATCGGAACCCCAGGGCGCCAGAGTATCGTTGAAGCCTTTGTATGTTGCACCTATCGTTTGTTCGTTCTGGAACGACATTCCCGCGTCGTAAAAACTGGAGAGATAGCTCATCCCGTAATCAGTTGTAGTCGGCATCACCCAGGAGTAGCTGCCATCGCTGACCACGTGGCTGAATCCGTTGTTGTTCTGGAAGACAAACAAAGGATGCGTGCTCAAGTTGCTACTCAGTGCGTTCCAATCGATTGAGTAGGAGAGATCGATATTGAAGTTGCTAACGACTGGCTGTCCCTGCCAAGTCATGTATGCGGGCGAAGAAAAATACGTTTTTTCGACGTATTGCAATTGACTGATCAAGGCCTGTTGAGGAGAACATCCGGAACAGGAGTCCGATTCGAGGGCGCCCTTATCGACCATGATGGCAAAAGTGAAGCCCGGATGGCTTTCAGCCTCTGCCATGACCGCCTGCGTCGCCCGGTCGATGAAATTGTTTGGTCCATACCAGTCGATGATCACTCCATCAATGCCGCGGCTGATCATGTCGTCAATCTGGCTCTTGACTTGCGCAGGATCAGTGGAGTTATAACCGACATTCATGTGGCTGGACTGCCCAAACCAGAGCATCAGATGGGCGTAGACCTTCGTGCTTGTTCCGGAATAGAGCAGAGAGTGGACGTCGACTTTGCTGATGTTTCCCGCTCCTCGATTGCCGTTGGATTGGTTCCGGAAACTGTTCGCCGCACTGGTGTTGTTGGAGGTTTGAGCAGCGAGAGTTGTGGTCGGCACCACATAGGAGGAACCCGCCGAACACAGGCGCACACACGCGAGAATGACTGCAACCGCGAGATTTAGATGACGCATCGGTCCTCGGGGGCGGAGTAGTGCAGAGGATCTTGCACGAACTGTGGCCAGAACGAGGAAGGCACGCCCGCCTGTAGATTTCCTGTTACCGGCCTGATCTTTCTGACTGGGTCTTGCTGCCTTGATCTTGTTAAGCTGGTCTTATCTGGGAACTGAGTCAGCTTATGACTGAGGCTATGAAAGGGAAAGATTACATTCGTCCAAGAACCTAGGTGCTACGACCTATAGGCCATGGCGTTGACGGCGCAAGAATGCCTAAGTAGCTTTCTTGACAGCGTGCATTCTCGCGCCGCCAGGTTGAATTGCGCCAATGCCACCGGCGCGAATAGGCACACTACAAGCATGCTCCTCAGAATGTTCAAGAGGCTCGCCTCCATATGTTTTTGCAACCCGAGAGAATTATTCCGCTGAGGTCACAGTAGAGCGGCTAGCCTGTGGATGTCTGCGAGAGATGGACAAAATCAAAGTGACGGATGTCACTGGGTGAATGTTTGTGCAACCGGGTGGCGCGTAACTTGCCGATTTCGCGGCCCTTTTCACCGCTATATACACAATCCACTGTAGAGATCCGCCTTCGGGACAGTAGAAGCATGGGGGACAGTAATTGAGACAACGCCCCGTGCCTCGGTAGACGACAACTGCCTCTCACCCACCCTCATCAAACATCGCGTCTGTCGAAGTTGATTTCGTCTGGAGTAAAACGCGCCATGAAACATCCACTCATCACCTTGCTGACGTCCTTGTCTGCCTTTTCTCTGCTGCTTTTTTTGCTTGGTTGCCAAGGACTGGCATCACAACCGACTCAAGCTTCCACTTATCAGCTAACCGTGGCCACGGCTGGCGCGGGCACGGGAACTGTGACCAGCAGCCCGGCGGGAATCAATTGTTCCAGTGCTAGTACGACTGCGAACACGTGCACAGCGACTTTCGCTTCGGGTACCGCAGTTACGTTGACCGAGACTCCCGCAAGCGGTGGCACTTTCGTGAGCTGGGCAGGGGCTTGTACGGGAGCTGCGAGTTGCAGCGTCACCATAAACGCAGCGACCTCGGTGACCGCAACGTTTGGAGCTGAACCTACCTACCAGCTAACCATAACTACGGCTGGCGGCGGCACGGGAACCGTTACCAGCAGTCCGGCGGGAATCAATTGCACGAGCTCCAGCTCATCGGGCAGCTCGACTACGAACACGTGCAGCGCACCTTTTGCCCAAGGCAGCGCGGTCACGCTGACCGAGACTCCTGCAAGCGGCAGCACTTTTGGCAGTTGGTCTGGAGGTTGTACGGGAACCACGACTTGCAGCGTCACCCTAAGCGCAGCAACTTCCGTGACTGCAACTTTCGGTGGATCGTTGCAAAGCAGCATCAATCACATTATTTTGTTCGCGCAGGAGAATCGCTCGTTCGACCACTACTTTGGAGCGATGCGGCAGTATTGGGCGAACAACGGAATTCCGGATCAGAGCTTTGACGGCTTGCCACAATTTAATCCAGCGAGTGGGATTGCTCCTCTGCAAGGGGCGGCGCCGTCCGTTCCCGGCTGCAACATCGCGAACTCGGCGACGGATTGCTCTGTGGATCCGACGAATCCGATCACATCGTTCCATTTCACTTCAGTCTGCAATGAGAATCAGAGTCCGTTCTGGAATGAAGCGCACAACGATTGGGATTACCAAAATCCCGCCGATCAACCCGCTGAGGTCACTTCGACCGGAGCGCCGAATCCTCCGCTAAACGGCTTTGTCTGGACTGCCGCGTACGACGCCCGTTCCGATGGTTTCATGGACGTTATGGGCGTGCGCGCCATGGGCTACTACGACGGAACAGATCTGAATTACTACTACGCCATCGCGAGCGACTTTGGAATTTCCGATAGATGGTTCGCTCCGGTGATGTCTCGGACGCAGTTGAACCGCATGTACATTCTCGGGGCCACCTCTTATGGCCATGCCTATCCCCTTAATAGTTCCGAGAATCCGCTGCCAGTTCCGCCGATTTTCGAGGCGCTGCAAAATGCAGGCATCAGTTGGAAGATTTACATCAACCCAACCGGTCTATCCGATGCTGGCCAGGCGTGTACCGAGGACTACACAGACGACAATGCAATCTGTATGTTGAAAGGAAATGGCTCCTATCTCAATGAGTTCACCTATTTCACCACTGTCGTCAACAGCGCAGGGCAGACACCCGATCTATTGCAAAACATAGCGCCCATACAACAGTTTGCGATAGACGCCGCGGCCGGCAACTTGCCTGCCTTCGCTCTGGTCGAGCCGGCTTCCAGCGCTGGATACGATGAACATCCATCGGACTCCGACGGGTATCCTGTCAATGTGCAAGCTGGCGAGCAGTATGTGGCGAACTACGTTATCAATCCATTGCTGCAAAGCCCCAACTGGACGGATTCAGCCTTGATTTTCACCTACGACGAGCCCGGCGGATACTACGACCACGTCTCGCCGCAGCCCGCTGCCCTTCCTGGCGATGGGTACAATTGGCCGACTGACTTGAATCCCCCGGGAATTACTGACGACATATGCACGAAACCGGGTGAGGTGGAAGGACAAGGAACGTGCAGCTTCGGCTGGACGACTTATCGCGTGCCGAACGTTGTCATTTCGCCGTACTCTCTCAAAAATTACGTCTCTCACACCGTTCGCGATACGACCTCGGTCCTGGCTATGGTGGAGGCCCGCTTCGGCCTGTCGCCTTTAACCGGGCGCGACGCTTCGCAGCCCAGCATGACCGAGTTTTTCGACTTCGTAAACAAGCCGTGGGCGACACCGCCGACGCTTCCGAAACCGGCTACGGGCCTGCCTTGCGACCAGACGCCGCCAGCGAGCTGGCAGGAGCCTCCCCTACTGACCGTATTTGCGACCGGAAACGGATCGGTGACGACCAGTCCCGGCAGCGGCATCGACGGATGCACCAACAACAACTGCTCGGCGACGTTTGCCAATGGGACGGTCGTTACTCTGACTGCCACTCCTTATAGCGGTGCTACTTTCACGGGATGGTCTGGCGGTGGCTGTACCGGCCCCGGGACGTGTTCGATAACCATAAGTTCGTCTACTCCCGAAACCACAGTTACGGCCACCTTCAACCCATAGCCAGGGGGCATGCGATCTCACGAGGTCGCTGTTCCGGCGCGGAGACTACTAGAAAGTTCTCCGCAATGGGATAATGACTTTCGTGAGACTCCAGCGGGCGGTTGTTCTGTGGTTAGTCTTCTTTTCCGCATCCTACAGCGTGGCGGCGACGCGCCATTACTACATCGCCGCCGAAGACGTGACCTGGGACTATGCTCCCAGTGGGCACAACCTGCTCAATGCCCTGCCCCTTCCCCAGCCGTGGGGGCAAAAGCGGCAGTGGCCGAAGAGCCGCTTCATTGAATATACGGACGACACTTTTACCACGCCAAAGCCGCAGCCGCAGTGGCTGGGAATTCTTGGCCCGATCATCCGCGCAGAAGTTGGGGATGAAGTCGTGGTCGAGTTTCTGAATCGGCAGCACCTCCCGCGCAACATGCATCCGCACGGCTTGCGCTACGACAAGAACAGCGAAGGCTCTTTCTATATTCCGTTTGGAAAAGGCGACCGGGTTGCACCCGGAAGACGATTCACTTACCACTGGTTTGCCAATGAGGCCAGCGGCCCGGGACCAGGCCAGCCGAGTTCCATCGTCTGGTGGTATCACGGGCATGTGGATGCTGCGGTTGAGACCAATGCAGGTTTGCTGGGGCCGATCGTTGTTACGGCAAAAGGGAAAGCGAATCCTGACGGCTCTCCGAAAGACGTGGACCGCGAATTTATTGCTTCCTTCATGGTGTTCGATGAGATGGGCGGCAAGCCCGCCGGCCTGTTCTATGCGATCAACGGATTCATCTTCGGCAATCTTCCCGGCTTAACCATGAAGCAAGGAGAGAAAGTACGCTGGTATTTGCTGGGGATGGGCAATGAGATTGACCTGCACACTCCGCACTGGCACGGCGAAACCGTTACTGATGAGGGTAGGCATACTGACGTGATCGAGTTGCTTCCGGGAAGCATGAAGACGGTCGACATGGTCGCCGACAATCCCGGCACGTGGATGTTTCACTGCCATGTGGAAGACCACATGGAAAATGGAATGATGGCGGTTTATACGATTTACGTTCCGCCTACGCGGGCCTGCCCGGTAGCGTTTACTGGTGGCGATTTCTGGAAGCATCCAGAGAATTTTTCACTCAATATAAAGAACACCAGCAGCAAAACGATTTCGAGCGTGAGTCTCACCACCGAAATGTTCGTAGCTCCGCAGGATTTGCGACGGCCCTTCAACGTTCAATGGTCGACGACTAAACCGATCTTGCCGGGCCAGGAGCAGACGATTGAAAAACCCGGCATCCGCGCTGAGAGTGCGCAGACCGTGATGGGGTGGGTGTTCTTTCCGTCGCTGATAAAGTTTGATGACGGGAGCGTGTGGCGCCCGCAAGGTGAAGGGGAATGCTTCAACGTAATCTGGCGGGACGCGCAGCATCCTGAGCTGATGGCGTTGCCGCCGCGGCAGAGTGAGATGAATCCGGACTAGCGTGTACAACAGAATCTCTAGCGCGGAGTCGGCGGGTTTACCGTTACATTTTGAGCGACGTAGCGGCTGCCATCAAACCGCGACAGTACGGTGACGTCAGCGCCGGGACGCAGATTATCGACTGACGCAGCGGCCGCATCGAGCGAGATTTCGTAGGTCTTGTGGTCCGTCGAAGAGGTTAGAACCAGAATTCCCAGGCGAAGGTCTACCGCCATAACGGTGCCGGCAAATGAGAAACTAGCGCCGGGAATTGCCAGCACAGAAACTTCCCGGGCGACGTCGGTCCCATCCTGCTGCGGACCGAATTTCACGGCGACCAGCGTTCCGGGAGCGAGTTCGCTTGCGGAGGCAGGATGGCCGCTATCCACAACCTTGGTCTGCGAGTTCAGACGTATTTTTAGTGGCCGGGGCGAAAGCAGGTCGCGCAGCAGCAGTTCACTCTTATCGCTGCGATAGCTCACGACCGTTCCCTGACTCTCGCCGCCTGCAGTGTTTTCAGTTTTCAGCCGAATGGTTCTGGCGAAAACCATGCCTCCGTCGAGAATCGTGTCGATATAAATGCGATCTCCCCTTTGCAGGTCGGAGGCCGAAGCCTTAAGGCCATCCTGAAAGAAGCTGGTGCGCGGGTCGAACGCGATGATCATTTTGCCGCCACCGAAAAGCTGAACGGTCATCCGATCGCGTACGCGATCCAGTTTGCCAATCCTGCCGCCAATCAGACTGGCTTTCGCAGGACGAACCGGCGGCAGATCGGGAATCAGGCTGGCTGGATCGATCGCGGTATCGACGGCATCCGCCGGCTGAGGGGCAGCGTCGTCCGATGCGGGGGTAGCAGCAGGCGAAGATACCACGTTCTGGACCGGCACCGTTTGCCCGTGCGTCATTCCTGCCAGCACTGAGCCAGCCAGAAAAACCTCCAACCCCGCACGCAGTAAGAACCGAGACATAGCCATCCCCACACAAGAATTTGACGCATCTTTTGGATGCCAAACAGAGGCCTAGGGGTAGTCAGGTTTTCGAAAAAAAGGCACTGTTCGACGACAAACCATTGGCCATTCCCGGCATCACAACTACGTTTCGAAACATAAGTTTGCGAGGCCTTTAGGCATGACTTGGAAGCAATGGATGGTCGTCGGAATAACAAGTGCGATCGTGGGATCGGCTACGGGCGCACGAGCTGGCGACCTTAAAATCAAACTGCCTAAACGCAGTCAGACGACTCCTGTGCAGCGGCTAAACCAGGAGGGAGTGGAAGACATCCGCAAGCATAAGTACAACAAAGCGGAGACTTCGTTCTACAAAGCTTACCTTCTCGACCCCGACGACCCTTTCACTTTGAATAATCTCGGGTACGTTTCGGAGCTGCAAGGACAGGTCGACCGAGCGCAACGCTTTTACGAGTTGGCTGGGCAGCAAGCCTCCGATGCAGTCATTTTCCGCGCGAGTTCGCGTCGCGTCGAAGGGCATACTCTGAAAGAGGCGCTGGTGATTCCGGGGACTCCGCTTGAACTCAATCATGACAACGTGGAAGCGGTACGCCTGTTGTCACAAGGTCGCGCTCCTGAGGCCGATCTCTTCTTGAACAAGGTTCTGGCAAAGGATCCGAACAACATTTTCACGCTCAATAACATGGGCGTCGCCAAGGAAATGGAAGGCGAGTCGCAGGCAGCGTTGAAATTTTACGATGAAGCTGCGGCCACGCACTCGGATGCGAGCGCTGTGGTGACGCTGGCTCGCTCGTGGAGAGGCAAACCGGTCACCGAGATGGCGGCGCAGAACGCGCGGAATTTACGCGCCCGGCTGGAAGCAGAAGAGAAAAATCCTGAAGCGAAAGTGGCGGACTTAAACATTAGCGGAGTCTCGGCCGTGAATCGCAATGATCTTGGTGCGGCAGATCAGGCCTTTCGAAAGGCTTATGCCCTGGACCCAAACAACGCATTTGCGGTTAACAATATTGGATACCTGGCCGAAATCGAAGGCGATCGCGAGACGGCGCAGTTTTTCTATGACAAAGCCCAAACCGTTGCCGGCAAAGCGACCGTGGGATTAGCTACTCGACACGCCGCGGAAGGGTCAAAGTTATACCAGGTTGCAGGGCAGAACGACGCGAAGGTGGAAGCCACCGTGAAACAGGAACGCGATGCCCGCAGAGCGCTCGGTGAACCGAATCTGCTGCGGCGTCGGGATAACTCGCCTGTGCAGGAACCCGCCGCACCGCCATCAAAATAGTCCTTCGAAGCAGCAGCAACAGAACCCGCGGTAGTGCAAGGGTATGAAGAGCGCGTGTTGCGATTGAACTACAGGCCGCGTTCCTGAAAGCGGCCGATGTCAGTCTCTGGGCTGTAGGAGAAATAACGCACAAGGTTCGTCAAGTATCGCAATAGCGTGTTGACATTCGTGGAATACCAGCAGCACCGTGTCATCTCGGGCGAAAACCCGCAAATAAATCGAAGGCGCCCCAGCGCGGATAGAGACGGGCTGAGCATCGCTGCAGCCACGCGGTGATTGCCATCCAAGATCGTCAGAGGCCCAGTTTCATCCACTCCGATGAGGAGGATTGTAGGATTCTCCAGGTCGTGCCGCACCGAAGCGCTGAGACTGCGCAGCTTGGAAAAGAAATCGTCCTGGACAGAACTTTCAAGTTGTACACGGATACGCTCAACAACGTCCGTCACGTAGAAACTTCCCTCGGAGACGCGCCGCCATTGTGCGCGCGGAAAAAAGCGAACTCGACTCAGGTCTTCAGGCTTTAATTCGACTTCAAACCATCGGGTGTCTGCCGGGAGTTCACGCCACATCGCACCCCGCCGCAGAAATAGCAAAGCTTGCCGCACCGCGTTTTCTCTAGAACTATTAAGATCCGGGTGCCTGACGACCTGATCGAACTCGCGCCGATAATCGTTGAACTCGTGGTGATGGAATTCACTGCGCAGAAACTCAGCCATCACCTCTTCCTCGGTCAGCATACTGCGCAACCGAAGACTGCTGTACACGCCAAGAGGCGGAGGAGTCAGCTGACGCCGGAGCAATGGAATGATCAGGATGAAAAGCAAAATCACCATCAACACCAATTGGACGAGAATCACCTGGCGAAGCGTTTGGTGAAGCACGCAAATCCCAAGAACAAGGGCACCACTGAATGCCAATTGAACCCAGCTGGTATTAGCGATCTTGCGGGACATTTCGTAAGTGATGATTACGGAGCTGAGCGAATACACTCCGGTGGTGATGGCGTAGAGGATCAGCAGCGGAGCCAGCGCCCCGTAGTTGCCCAGTTCGAAGTGAGCGCCAAACAGCGTTTTCCAGAGAAAGCTGGGAACCATCCATAGGCCGAAGATCAGCACCGACAGGATGAGAAAGACCAGCAACAATGACGTAACCAGGACAGGGCTGTTTTCATGCTCGTCTGAGGCTGCCGCCGCAGAAACCGGAAACATGGTATTGACCACGGACCAGGCGCACATATTTACTAAACGCCCGACCAGCGCGACCGCGGCATAGAATCCCGCTTCGGCGGGAGGGAAAAAATGTTTTACGAGAACGATATCGAAATTATTGATGACGGTCTGGCCGCAAAAGAAAACAATCGCCTGCAATCCCTCCTGCGCCGAGATAGCGACTCCGCGAAAACTCAAAGAGGTTAATCCGGGACTCGGGAGGGCGACAAAGTAAGAAACAATTACAGCCAATACACTGGCAAGGACGGCTCCCTTTACTCCCATTCCCAATTCAATCAACAGGAACGCTCCGCCCAGCCGGACTAACCCTTCCAACATGAAGTTGATGGCAAGAGGACCGAAAGCGTGAATGCCTTGAATGTAGCCACGGCGCACGCCGAGGGGGACGTAAAAAGCGGTTCCCAGCGCCAGCAGCGATATCAGAAATGGATCGGGCAAATTCAGATATCGGGCGAGTGGCACCCGCAAGAGAAAGAGTAGGACACTAATGGCGATTCCGGCTAACCACGACCGCTGGTGCAGGTTGGCGAACACGGACGATCTGGATTCCGGCGATGTGCTCTTCGCCACGTATTTTGCGCACACGACCTGAAACGACAAGGTGATGCCCGACATGAGCATCAGCAGCGTATAAACTGCCGTGGCGTGTGCAAACCCTGTGGGACCGAGGAGCCGCGCCGTGATCACGTTGTAAAGCAGGTTCGTAACTCCGACGAGCCCAGAGCCAGCCAGCAGCGTTAAGCTGCCGCCCAGAAGCTTGGACTTGAGGGCCTTGGCATGCACTGGCGCCGGCCGAACACTTTCGTCAACGGACGAGACGCTTGCTTCGCTCTTAATCATTTCGGTCATGGTTAGGTTCAGGCAGTTTTAAAATAGGGTAAAGTGCACGACCGGAAGAAGAGTTGTCTTGGACGATCCTGCGAATTCGTAAAATGTTTGTTGCTGAAATCCAAAAGAGAGTCGAAATGGGTGAGCGACAGGCACGCCGCCAGAGCCATCCTTCAGACCGGCGCGGAGCGGCCGCGAGTAAGTCACCAGAAATTCGCTCTGCGCGTTATCGTATTCGTGGTATCCCTCGCCGCGTGAGAGCAGGAAGTTCCCTTGAAAATTCCAGCTGGGATTTGCACGGAACTCGAATCTCGCGCCCGGAAGAAATGCCTGAGCGATCGCATACTCTTCGCCTTGCACTCTCCACGATCGAAGATCCTCAGCCAATACGGCTGCGGTCAAACGCCTGCCGAACTTGCGCTGAACTCCAACATAGCTCGAGGTATTGAAGTACTCCTGCACGAGAGGGTGAAAAAGAAGGTCGCGGATCGCATAGCCGGCGAGCAAAGAAGTCTGGCCCCAGGGACGCCCGACCGTGAATTCCAAACTAGCGGATGCGTCCCGTGAACTCAGGTTCTGATCAGTAAATGGTCCGGCCTCACGGATGGCGCTGCCATTGACCGAGACCCAGTTGAAGAACGAACTGGTCGAGAGATAGAGAAACTGGCGGAAGAGATCCTGGCTCATGTACACAGGCGAAATCGTGTCCCGCCGAACCGTAAACTGGAGCCCGCCATTAAAAGCAATTGTGTTCGGTCCCAGATGAAGAACCGGGGTGATTCCTCCGTTGATAATGGTGTCGTAAGTGTTGCGATCCTGAATCACTCCGACGCTCGGGAAAAGCAATCGGCCGGTCGTCAGGCTTTCGCCAACGAAGCCCGAGATTACCGGCAGGTTCGCGACGTGAACGCGATAGTGAGAATCGGCCAAGTCCTGATAAGAATGCCGCGGAGGCGGTAACAACGCCGGATTCGTGACGTTCAGAATTTTGGCATCGAGCGTGTACACGTTGATGTCTTCCAGCGCGGGGATAAATAAAGCCTCGGGCAGCAGGCTCAGGTTTTGCGTGATCGCCTTGCCCTCCTCGCTGGCAAGCTCGCTCTGTGCGGTCTGAGCTGTTGTCTGATCCTCCTGGCCGGCGACAGTGCTGGCCTGCGCGAATGCGGAAAGAGCTTGCACCGTATCCTGGCGCTGGCGAAACACGTTGGCCTCAGCCATCATGTAGTCGTAGTCATCGACGAAGTCTTTCGCCGGACCGAGACTTGCGAGCGCGTCTTCTGCTTTGCGGTTGTCGCCTTCCGCGAGGTAAGTATTCGCGAGTCCAATGCCAATCTCGCGAGTGTTGGCACCAGCTAACCGCGCTTTGTCGAAATAGGTTTCGGCAAGATTGAAGTCGTGCATCGCCAGGAAGATGTTCGCTGCCTCCAGAATGTCTTCGGGAGTCACCGGCGATGCGTCAACACGCGCCTCGGCAAAGCCAAGCGCCATCTGACGGCGAGCTTCGTCGTAGTGCCCACGTCCCATAAAGACTTGAGCGATGGATAACCGCACCTGGATGCGGTCTCCCTTGGGAACGTCCAGTGCACGCGAGAACCGCTGCATCGCGGCATCTCGATCACCGAGCACCAAGAGAGCGCCGCCCGTAGCCATGAGAATGTCGACCTTATTGTTGCCGTACTGCTCCGCTAACTGGATGTCGCGCATCGTTTCTTCCCGCGCCCCCTCCTTCGCATGGACTTGTGCCTTTAAGGCATACACCGCCGGGTCAGTGGGAGAAAGCTTTTGCGCCACATCAATTGCGGCAAGCGACTGCGGGAATCGACGCAGATGGTAGAGCGTGTCCGCGTATGCCAACTGAATCGGAAGATCGTTCGGAGTTTCCTGCAGCGCTATCCGATATTCTGACTCTGCGTGCGAGAAATCCTGTCCTTGCCGGAATGCCTCGGCCCTGGCCAAATGCCACGGGCGAGTCTTGCCTAAAGTTTTCTGAGCAATGCCTAACTGCACGAGCGCCGGTTTGGGCCGATGCAACTGCAGATCGGAGTACGCCAGGCCGAGATGCGCCACGCCGTTGTCAGGCTGCAACTGAATGGCAATCTGAAAATCTTTGACCGCATTGCCGGGCGCATCCAGATCGTTCAAAACGTATCCGCGATTCACATAAGCCAAAGTTAGCTTGGGGTCGCGTTCGATCGCGCGAGTGTAGTCGGCAACAGCTTCGCGGGATTTTCCATCATGCTCGTGAACGTAGCCCGCAACCAAAGCAAGATCTTTGTCATCGGGCAGAATCGATTCATATTTGGTAACCAGCGCCAGGGCATCTTCATAGTGGTTCAGATAATAAAGATCGTAGGCAAGATAAACCGCGCCTTCACGGTCATGCGGCAGCTTATCCAGAACCTTGTAGCCGAGCTTGGCGGATTCCTCGTAGTCCCCTTTCAAGGTGAGATAGCGCTCGCGTTCGCGCATCACCTGCGGGCTGTCGCTCATCTTGCCCTTGGCGCGATCCAGCCATTGTTTGGCCAACTCGGACTCATGCGATTCCAGAGCGGCGTTGGCGCCTCCAGCCACGACAAGAGGATTGGTGGGCATGTGCTGATAAGCCTTCTCGTAGTTGGCCTCAGCTTCGGGGAAATTTCTTTCGGCGGTGTACAAGTCACCGAGCGCGAGATATGGCGCGAAATCCTTTGGATGGGAATTTACCAAGCGAATGAAATAGCTCTCGGCGAGTTTTGAATCTCCTTTGTCGCGGGCGAGATAACCGAGCGACGACAAGGAGGTTCGATTGTTAGTATCCAGCTCCAGAACCTTTGCAAATGTCGCTTGCGCGGCGTCTTTTTGGCCGAGCTTCCATTGCAGGCTGGCGTAGTTCAGAAGTGAATTGACGTTGGAAGGCGCCAGGGCCAGCGCATCCTGGATATCCTTGTTGGCCGCATCGAGATTGCCCGAACCGGCTTCGATGGCGGCGCGAAGCCGTAGCATCTCCGGCTTGGAAGATGCCGGCACGTTCACTTGATTTATCCCTGCAAAAGCGGTATCGAGTTGCTGCTTCGCTCCAGCTTCGTCTCCTTGGCGCACATCGAGTTCATACAAATTGAGGCGCAATTCGATCGGATAAAGCGGACCTTCCGGCACTTGTGCTGGCAGGTGACTGATCGCCTGGTTGTATTCTGCGGTTGCGTCTTCAAGGCGATCCTCCGCATCATCAATCGCGCCTGCAATCGCGTGCAGCCTGTAGCTATTGGGATCGATCCGCCGGGCCTCCTCAATAAAGCCAGCGGCGGCGTCCGTCTGGCCGAGGCCTACCAAGGCCTGCGCGGCGCTGAGATTTAGATTGAGATTGCCCTTCGCACTCTTCGCCAGCCGCATATATAGAGAAGCCGCCTCTTGCGGCTTGCCGGCGAGCTGATAGGTATAAGCCAAATCAGCCTGCACGTCGATGGTCTTCGTGGGAATCGCCTGCAGAGCGGCGATAGCCTCGTCGTATTTCTCTTGATCGCGATATTCACCCGCAACCGCGCGCAAGACTTCTGGATCTTTCGGCGCGCGGGCCTTCGCGCGATTCAAGTAGCGAACTGCCTCATCCGGTTGAGAGAGGTGTTCATAGGCGTGCGCGATCAGCAGGTCGGTATGCGCCGAGGGTTGCAAGCCTTCCGCCCGCTGCAGTAATTCGAGGGCGCGGTTTGGATCCGAGTTGAGCACAAGCTCGCCTGCAAGCTGCAGGCTGTTCGCATCTTTCGGATTCGCATCCACGACGCGCTGAAGCAATTTCTCCGCATCGGCGTCGCGGCCCATCTTGGCATAGGTCTGCGCTAATCCCGCCATGCCATTGACGGAGCTCGGCCGAAGTTTCAGCCCGCGATTGTAGGCGTCGACCGAGGCCTGATAATGCTGGTCCAGCCGCGCACAGTAGCCTAGCAGGAACCACAGCTCCGCATTTTGCGGAGCGGATTTCGCGGCGCGCTCCGCGAAAGAAACGGCGGCTGCGTAGTCGTTCTTCTTCAGCGCATCTTGGGCGGCTCTTGCTTGGCGAGCGACTTCAATGCTTGATCCCCAGCCTAGTTCAGAATTGCTCTGGCTGGAGTTCTCCTGAGTGGAATCGGCGGAGTTCTGTTTTTGGTTACCGGGATTTGACGTACCGGAATTAGACGTACCAGGACCGTTGACGTCATACGTCTGACCCAGAGCGACATTAAAAAGGACAGCTATGCAAAAGCACGTGAGCGGAAGTCGGCTTTTCACGAAATCACCACTTTTTATACAAGTCTTCGGTTTACCTCCCGCATACGACTGTTTGTGCGGTCACTCTCTGATGCCACTCTTCCCGGTAAGGCTGCTTTTGTATCCTCAGCACTTGAGTGACCACTTAAAAATGGAGTAAACCCTCAGTCCACTTTGTGAATCCAAGTTCTTCGCTAGCTGGACCGCATGGAGCGCAACAACCGCTATGGAGCGCACTACAGTGAATTCTGTCCAAAGCTACTCTCGTCCCATCCCCCTGATCGCGATCATTCTGGTGGCCCTGGCAGTTCACGGCCCGCTGCTTATGATGCAGCTTCCGGCAGGGTCATTCGACGCGAACTTTCATATGTTCTTCGCGTCGCACTACGCTCATCATTGGTTCAATCCCTGGAATGAGAAGTGGTTTGCAGGTTTTTCCCAGACGACGTATCCGCCGTTGACCCACCAATGGATCGCCCTGCTATCGAATGTGGTGGGCCTGAAAATGGGCTACATGCTGGTGCAGTTGATCGCCGTGCTGTTGCTGCCCGTCGGAGTGTTTCGCTTCGCCAGAATCTGGGTAGAAGACCGCGCCGCTAGCTACGCCGCTCTTGGGAGCATTTTTCTAGGGGCTCTCGCCTTTCTGGTGTATCAAGCCGGACAGCTTGCAACGGTAGCTTCCGCAGCGCTGTACCTCAATGCCCTTCCTTACTTCTACGAATGGATAACCGAGTCCTCTGGTAGGTCGCTGGTCAAGGGAGTGGCTGTCAGCCTAGCCGCCGCGGCCGCGCACCACGTTACGTTGATATTTGGCGTGGTGCTTTTTGCGGGACCAGTACTATGGGTAGCTTTTTTCGATGCGCGCGACGAACGGGTCTCAGGATCGAGCGCTGGCGTGCTATCACGGGCTGCGGTATTTGGAGTTGCGGTGGCTGCCGGGGTGGGCATCGTGCTGTTGCCGTACTGGTTGGCCATTCTTCAACATCCCATCCATCAGATTCCTATTCCTCACGATAGCCGCGCCAATTTCTTGCTGAATTCCACGACGGCCATCAATTATTTCGTGATTCCATACGGAGCGTTGATTCTTGCGTTGCCATTTATTTTCCTGCGCGGAGCTTCCTCCCGCCGGTTAATACCTTTGCTTTTCGGATTCTGGCTGACCTTTATCTTCGGGCTTGGCGGCACCACGCCGTTGCCGCGATGGCTACTGGGTCGCGCGTACGACATTCTGACTTTTGAACGATTCACCTTCTGGGCGACTTTGATGGCGATGCCGCTGGTCGGCGTCTTAGCAGTCGAGATACTCGATCGCTTCCAAGCCAAAGTGGCAGTTGCGCTCTCATTGGCAGCGGTCGGAACGATAGGCACGGCGCTGTGGTGGCTCTCGGCTAATCCCTACCGGCCGACGGGATCCATGAATGTAGAGCCAGTGATCGCCTTCCTGAATCGCGATGGCCACGACACTTATCGCTATGTCACTTTAGGCTTTGGGAGTGAACTGTCCAAGGTTTCAACCTACAGCAGCGCTGGCAGCGTCGACGGAGACTACAACTCCGCCCGCTTGCTGCCAGAGATGACGCACTACGGATCGGCGCAGCTTACGAATGCAAAATTTTACGGCTCGGCCGGAATGGCTTCACTGCGAGCCATGCTCGAGCATGCGAACCGCTACGGCTTGAAATATATTTTTGTGCACGATTCGTATTATGAGCCGCTGCTCACCTTCGCTGGATGGCGAAAAATTGAGACCTTCAATAATGGCGACATTACCGCGTGGTCGAAAGACGACGTGCCCCCGGCTCACCGGATCGACTCGGACGCAATTCCAGCGCCCTGGCAGGGACTTTTGTGGGGCATTTTGCCGATGGCCGTAAGTCTTCTGGCAATTTTTCTCGAACTTCTTCTGCCGGAGGGGCGCCGGGCGAAAATGCCAGTCGGAGTTCCTGTCCGCGCTGAACGCGCTGAACAACATTCCGTGGCCTGAGGCATCAGAATGAAATTCACTCTGCCAATTATTCTCGTCGCCGTAACCGCAGGATTGATGACCCTCGCCCTCTTTGGGGCGGGACACTCCAGCGGCACCGTTGGGATCGCCGCGGGGTCTGCCGTATTCTCGACGAAAGCGAGCACCCCCGAGCAAGGGCTCAATAATCTTCTCGCGGATGTACAGCGCCGCAATTGGGACCGTGCGTACTCCGCCCTGTCGACGACAAGCGCGGGCGACAGACAATCATTTATTCAGGACTGGACCGGTTCTGATGGCAGCCTGCGTTCGTTTTCAAGTTTGGAAGGGTTTCAGGCTCGTCCGCTGCATGCCACCAATGACGATGCGCAAATGCGCGTACGGCTTCATTGGACGACGCCTGTCGGCCCCATTGAAGATGTCCGCGATTTTCACCTGATCAGGGAAGGCGGCACCTGGAAGGTGGCGTGGCCGAAGATGCAGATCTCCAGCGTTCCCGCGCAGATAATTCCCGTAACGTATTTGCGCTGGGACCTGGTGAGCGGGAGCGGTTCCGATGAGTGGGGCTCGAAAAATGTGGATGCGCCCCACGTGCGCATCATCTCCATGAACGCAGTCGACTCCGCCGAAGGCGCAGTAGTGATGGGCGAAGTTGTCAACGAAGATACAATTCCGGCGTTTGTGAATGTTAATGCTGCGCTGGTTGATGGGGCGGGTAAGGCTATCGATGATGAGAGCAGCTTCGATAAAATTGACCACGTGCTTTTGCCAAAACAAGTCACTCCGTATCGAATCGACTTTCCGAATATCAATCTGAAGAACGTCAAGAATGTTCGCATGGATGTGAAAGCCACACTGGTGCCGGCTTCGGCCGATCCGGTGATCGGCGTGATGAATCAGAAAGTTGTGTCTGACGTTCAGGGGAAAAGCATTCTTCAGGGAGACTTGATGAATGAGAGCGGACAGACGGTCAACATTCCCCATGTGATTGCCAGTTTTTACGATAACAATGGCAAAGTTATTTGGGTGTCCGACGGATACGTGAACCGTGCCCTGCTCCCGCAATCCGGGCAACCTTTTGCTGTAGAGATTCCGAAAAGTTTGGCGGGCAAGGTACAGAGCTTTCACGTCGTGGTCAACCAATACAGTTTGGTCAGGTCCTAGATGCGTCGTCTTCTTCCAATCTGCACTGCCATTTGTTTAGCAACGTTATGCGCTGCACAGGATATGCATGCGCCCGCCTCGGCGATTGCAGGCGAAGAGGTGACCATTTCAACCAATGGAAGCGGGAAAGCAACTTTCTACCTGCTCGGGCCAGGAGTTTCGCGCAAGAGCGACGTCAGCCTGGGAAGTGAAGTTCAATTAAAGGCTCAGGATTTGCAGAATGCAGGCGAGTATTTCGCCTTTCTCTGCTCCGACACGTGCCGCAGCTCCAGCTTCTACGTGACTGCTGCGAAGCCAGCCAGCCTGACCTTTCTTGTACATCCCTCGCGGGTTCCGGTGGGGCAAGGTGATGCCGTCAGCGGCGTTGCACTTCCCTTCGATCAATTTCGCAATTTAGTTCTCACTCCGGAGACGGTGAACTTTCATCTCCTCGAAGGAACTGCATCAGTATTCTCCCGCTCATCGCAAACACGAGATGGCATAGCCTGGTTTCGCACCGCATCTCAAAAATCTGCGGGAACCTTACAGGTGGACGCTTCGCTTGGCGATCTGTCGGCGCGGCGCGCTGTGCAGCAGGTTGCTTCCGATCCGTGCAATCTGCGAATTAAAGGCGAGCGAACGAAGGCTGGAATTCTCGTGCAAACCGAACCGGTTCGCGACTGTGCGGGAAATCCCGTACCCGACGGTACCATCGTTAGCTTCACCGCCACAGATGGGAATGGCAGGAGCACAGTCGATGCTCCCATTAAACAAGGTGTCGCGCGCGCACAACTGGAAGCCCCAGGCGCTACAGTGATATCGGTCGCCTCCGGCGTCGCGATGGGTAACGAACTCCGCATAGGAGCGCAGCCATGAGCCGTATGGCGACGATTTTCGCTTTGCTGCTTGCTTCTTCGCTGAGTTCGTACGGCGCTGACTCTCCCGTGCGGGTACAACTGGATTCGACGAAGGCAATCCCTCGATCGGTCGAGAGCCTGACTGAGCAAGTAATTCTCCGCGACTATCGATTTGCGTGGACGAGCATCGCTCAAGCCCTCGAGTTCAACACCCTCGATCCGCTGGAAGGTGCATTCACCGGGGAATCAAAACAGGCGCTCAGCCAGAGTGTTACGAGCCAGCAACGCACCGGCCTCAGTCAAAGATACGTCGATCAAAATCACAAAGTGCAAGCCGTTTTTTATGCCCCGGAGGGCGATGTGATAGAGCTGCACGACACGGCCGAGTATCAACTTCAGATCCTGGACAGCGGAAAATTGATCCACGAGGAACACGTCGTAGTGCATTACATTGTGCTCATGACGCCCGCTGCCGATCGCTGGATGGTCCGCCATTTGCAGGCTGTACCGCAGTTCTGAGATGGCCGAACGTCGCATTTCACCACGCACCACCTTCCCCACACGCCAACCGCAGGGCTTCGCGCAGCATCTTAACCTGTGCGCAGGAAGGCTGAAAGAATGGAGCGGTCATTTGCCCAGGACGTTACTTGCATTTTCCATAGCATGTTTTGTGATCGTGAGCGGGTGCGCCAACAACACGGGCGCTCATCGCGCGCTGCTGCAAAACGGCTCCACGCCGGCACTTGCCCCTAAACTTCTCGCAGTCTACATGCCATGGTTTGGCGACCACTCGCACATGGATGTGGGCTATTCCAGCCAGGATCCCGCCGTCCTTCGCAGGCAGATTCAGCACGCCCGCCGTATGGGAATTTCTGGTTTCGTCGTCGACTGGTACGGCGAGAGCCGTCCTTATTCAGATCACAACTTTGCTCTTCTCCAGCAGAGTGCTAGCGAAAACCATTTCCAGGTGGCTCTCCTTTATAACGAGTCGGAAGACGAAGACGCGCAAGCCACGGACGCGGCGATTGCAGCCCTCGACAAAGCGTACAAAGATTATTTCGGTCCCTCTGCCAAGTACCGCGACGCTTATCTGACCTACGACGGAAAGCCGATGGTGTTTATTTTCCCAAAGAGCGGGCACATCGATTGGAACCGTATTCGCGAGCATTGCAGCTCCTGGGACAGGCCGCCGATATTGATTTATAAAGACGAACCGCCGGCGGAGTTCGCGAATGATTTCACGGGATCGTATGCCTGGGTTCAGCCTGGTCCCGGTGGATGGGCTCCCGATGGCAGCAACTGGGGCGAGCAATATCTGGATCATTTTTACAAAACTATGAAGAACAGTCATCCCGACAAGATTGCGATCGGCGGCGCGTGGCCGGGCTTCGACGATTCCGCAGCAAAGTGGGGACTGAATCGCCACATGCAGAACGGTTGCGGTAAGACTCTGGATGAAACCATGAGTCTTTATGAACGCTACTACAACGGCTCGAATCCGCTTCCGCTTTTATTGATTGAGACCTGGAACGACTATGAAGAAGGGACCGCGATCGAACAGCGAACGGCAACTAATTGCGGCGGCACCGCAACCGGCGCTTCCGCTGAGTCGACTCCGCAATGAACTCCTCGGTGAACTCTTTCGTGAACGCGGCATCCTGCAACACTTTGCATAACAACCTGCTCGCGGGTTTGCACATCGAAAAAGAGCCTGAATAGATTGGCACTCGCGAAGTCACGAACGGCGAAACTGGCGAAACTATGGACAGCGTTAAGATGGAAGGCGTTAAGAACTCCACGGAAAATCTCACGCTACTTTCCCGCCTTTTGCTGGGAGCCAGCGGAAATACAGAGGAGAACGCCTCTGTTGTCAGCTCCTACGGCCTGCGACAGTTGGGGGAAGTCTGGGGTCTTGCGACCTCTCACCACGTAATCATGCGGACTTTCCCTCGTTTGTACGAGGCGATGGTGGCCGCAGGGAATGACAAGGCGGAGTGGGTTCACGACGCGATGGCAAAAGAGCAGCAACGCATTGACCGGGCGTTGTCTTTCCTGGCTCCGATTTGCGAGGTATTGCAGGAAGCAGGAGATGTGATGGTAATCAAGTCTCTTGACCACTGGCCCGACCTGGGAAGCGACCTCGATCTTTACAGCAACGCGCAAAGTGCCGATGTCGTCGCGCTCATGCGTGAGCGCTTGAACGCCCGCGCGGATGAACGCAGTTGGGGTGACCGCTTGGCGAACAAGTGGAACTTCATCGTTCCCGGCCTGCCCGAACTGGTGGAAGTGCACATTGGAAGACTGGGCCAAACGGGAGAACAGGTTGCGATTACCGACTCTTTGGTAAAGAACTCGAGTCTGGCGCGGTTCGGTTCGCACACTCTCCGCGTTCCTGCGCCAGAAAACCGGTTAATCATCAGCACGCTGCAGCGCATGTATCGGCACTTTTATCTGCGACTCTGCGACATCGCAGACACGGCCCGCCTCGTTGATTCGGGTGCGGTAAATTATCCTTATCTCAAGGACTTGGCGCAGTCGGCGGGCCTGTGGAAGGGGCTGGCCACTTATCTGGTTGTTGTTTCCGGGTATGTAAAGTCGTATCGCGGGGAAGGACTATCTTTGCCGGCTCTGGTACTAGACGCGGCGCGATTTGGCAACGAGCGTCTTTTCTTCAAACGGAAGTTCCTCCGGGTTCCTATTTTCCCTCATGCCGCGAGCCTTTACGTTTCAGAGTGGGAGAGGCTGCTGCGCAATGGAGAACTCCAGAATACGTTGCGCCTGAGCTTGCTTCCCGGATTGGCCGTAACGGCGGCGCTGGAAATGAAGCTTACCGGGAGCGACAAAGGGATTTGGTAAATCAAGGGTGCGGTGCGCGGTACTCGGTAGTTCACCGTATTGCTAGCAGCGGATCATCCCCTCTATGGTTATGAGACAGAAGCACTTAGCGGGAAACGAGAGAGGTTTTGCTGCCGAGAGCAGCGCATTAGTGTCAGCAATTAGTTGGGCCCGAATTGGAAGGAAGGTGCAGCTTGGTTCGAATTCTAGTAGTGGACGACAACCCGGCTGTGCGGCATTACCTGCGCTCTCTGCTGGAGCAGCAGAGCACTTGGCAGGTTTGCGACGAAGCTCGCACCGGCGGCGAAGCGCTGCAAAGGGTCAGAAATAATCCGCCCGACATGATTTTGCTCGACTTTCAGATGCCCGATCTGAACGGACTCGAAGTCGCCCGGCAAATCAACGGGCTCTTCCCTGAAATTCCCATCCTGTTGGTTACCATTCATCTCTCCAAACAACTGGCCGAGGAGGCCCGGAGGGCCGGGATTCGGGGAGCCTGCGCGAAGTCCGACGTGGGTTCCATCGTCCAGGCAGTGGATGCCTTATTGCATGCTGGAACGTATTTCCCCCAGGCATGATTTCGACCCAAGTTGACAGTGTTAAAATTTGAGCAGGGGGCTTCTGGGAGCAACCGAAAATACAGGATTCCCTGTATTCGGATTGCCGCCGTCAGCGTGCTAGCTTCTTAAGTGTTTACTAGCGAACTGCGTTTCCGCCTGGTGCGTGCTATGAAGCCTCCCGGCAGGAACGGCCCGCGAAGCAAGAGCCAGCCGGAGAGTCTGTGAATTAGCCTACCGGGCTGTCTCAGAGAGTCACGAAGAATCTTATGGCAGTTCGCATATTGCTGGTGGATGATCATCCCATCGTGAGGCAAGGCCTGCGGACTCTGTTGGAGGGTCGATCCGGATGGGAAGTTGTTGGGGAAGCGTCGGATGGCCTGGAGGCCTTGGACAAGATTGAGAGCTTGAACCCCGATGTTGTAGTGCTTGATGTCACCATGCCTCGCATGAATGGTCTGGAAGCTTGCCGGATGATTCAGCAAAAGCGAAAGAGTTCCGGTCTTGAAGTTCTTTTCGTAACCCAACATGATTCTCCGCAAATGATGCGCGAGGCGCTGGATGCCGGCGCCCGGGGATATGTTGTGAAGTCGAATGCCGCTCGCGATCTGTTAGAGGCCGTCGAGGCGGTCAGTCAGCACAGAGTTTTTACAGCACTGGCGAGAAGCCCACAAGCCGCTAATTAACGTGGAACCGACAACCAAATCGATTTTAGGACCTTACCCGGGAGGGAATCTGCCATGAAACTCCGTATCTTGCTAGCCGACGATCATGAAATTGTACGTCGAGGCCTTTGTGCGCTTCTGCAGAAGCATGAGGGATGGGAAGTGTGCGGAGAGGCTTCCGATGGCCGCGAGGCGCTCGAGATGGCCAAGCAATTGAAGCCCGATGTCGTCATTGTAGATATTGGCATGCCGTACCTTAACGGCTTGGACACCACCCGCCAACTGCTGCAGCATGACCCGCATTTCAAAGTCATCGTCCTGACCATCACGGATTCAGATCAGGTGATCCGCGAGGCGCTCGATGCTGGCGCGCGCGGCTTCGTGCTTAAATCCGACGCAGCTCGCGATCTGGTATCGGCGGTTGAGGCGTTGCAGAGCAAGCGCATGTTCTTCACGCCCAGAGTGAACGATCTTGTGTTGGCGGGCTTTCTGGACAAGGGGCACGCGATCTCACGGAACGAACCGCCGAACCTGCCGACGCTGACCGTCAGGGAGCGCGAAGTCACTCAACTTCTGGCTGAGGGAAAGAGCTCCAAAGAAGTTGCTTCGCTGCTGAACTTGAGCACGAAAACGGTTGAAACTCATCGCAGCAACATCATGCGGAAGCTCAGCCTGCATTCCATTCGTGATCTGGTGGTTTACGCCATCAAGAACAACATTATCCAGATTCAGATGCCGCCGCAGATTCAACGGCCGACTGAAACGACGGTTGCCTAGCGTTAGAGGTCCTCGCGCCTGAGCGCGCATCAGTGCCCCGCTTTTAGTGGGGAGACTCGGGTGGGTAATAGCCGGTCTTCGTGCGCACCGTCAGGGCGCGGTATCCCGGAGCGTGCGCTTCTACCTTCACAGACTGGTATTCCGGCCTGGCATTCTGGTTCTTTGGCCTGTACGCGATCATGTACTGGCCGCGGATGTCGTGCGCGATGGTACGCGTAATGCTATCCACTTGGTCGAGTGTTCCGGGAAAGTAAGCTACTCCGCCAGTACCTTTCGCCAATTGCTGTAGCGCGTCTCGGCCTGAGTTCTGCAGGCCGCTGCCCAGTAAGCCAATCGCATAGAGAGTTGGGCCGTTGGCTTGTTGCAATCGGCGCGATGCCTCCTGCAAAGTCTGCGCGCTCATATTGTCTTGCCCATCCGTGATCACGAGCAGGACTTTTTTATTGAGGTCGGAGTTGTTCCTGAGGTGCACCGACGAAGCCACGATCGCATCGTAGAGTGCGGTGCTTCCACGGGCTGAAACCTGATGCACCGCCGCCTGCAACAGGTTCACGTCGGAGGTGAAGTCCTGATCGAGATACGAGTTCTGGCTAAAATTCACCACGAAGATTTCGTCTTTCGGATTGCTGGCTCGAATCAGATTGAGAACTGCCTGGTTGACCGCGTCTCGCTTTTCGCGCATCGATCCAGAGTTATCGATCACAATTCCCATCTCTACCGGCACGTCTTCGCGTCTGAACGATGTAACGGGCTGAGCGGCTCCGTCTTCATACACGGTGAATGCGCTTTTATCTAATCCCGGGACCGGGTTTCCTTGGTCGTCGACCACAGTCGCGTGAAGCACGACTTCTTGCACCTGCTTTTTGAAAACAAACATGCTGCTTTGGTCGCCCGCGCTCGGCTCTTGCGCAGCCGGCTGCTGTGCTGCCGGATCTTGCCTAGGAGCTTCGCTGGCAGCAGGCGGCTGCGAGCCAGCTCCGTTGGGCGCTGGCTGGGCAGTGGAATTTTCTCCTGCACCTGAGGTGGCCGCGGGTGGAGTCGCCGTGTTACCCGGCGCCGGTGTTTGGGCCAGAGCTTCCGAACCAAAAAGAAGCAGGACAAAGTAGCAGAGAGCGGTAAACAGTATCGAACCGTACGATCTGGCAGCGGCAGAGCGCATTTAGGAATTCCTCCGTGGCTTTTTAGATGCCAACTTTGCGATTCGCGTAGAAACCAACTTCGTGCCAATGTACGCGTTCTACAGTAAAGACCTGAGTTCGCCTGATTCCGACCATGAGAAAAACTTACATCAGGCCGATATGCACAAACTTGATTGTAAGAGCCTGAAACTGAACAAATTGCGCATTGGCACTTTTCGTGCTGACTCAATCGTGTTCACCTTTCAGCGCCCTTGCGCCGTCAAGGAAAGGCCACTGCGGTTTTTCTTGCAACCCGCACAGGGCGTGAGCGCACCTATTCTCTTACACGCGGAGTCGCTTCAGTTGGAGCTTCTCTCGTAGGCCGTCTTTGCCCTTCACTGTAGGAGGTGGAGCTTGAGCGTGCTTCGAATCCTTGTTGCGGACGACCACGAGGTAGCTCGAAAAGGCATTCGCGCCTTGTTAGAAGACCATGCAGGTTGGGAGGTTTGCGCCGAGGCTAAAGACGGGCGCGAAGCCGTCGAACTGGCCGGCAGATTGAAACCTGACGTCTTCTTGCTGGATGTCGGGATGCCGAACCTCAACGGACTGGATGCGGCGCGACAGATCCTCGCAATCATGCCCGAGGCACGCATCCTGATTCTGACCATACATGATTCTGAACAAATCGTGCGGGAGACGCTGGCCGCCGGAGCACGCGGTTTCTTGCTCAAATCCGATGCGGGACGAGACCTCGTAGCCGCGGTAGAAGCCGTGCAACAGCGGCGAACATTTTTCACTCCGAAGGTGGCGCAGATGATGCTGGACGGCTACTTGCGCCCACATGAGAGTGACGCGACGGAAAAATGCGTTCTAACGCCTCGGGAACGAGAAGTGATTCAGCTCGTGGCCGAAGGCAAGACCACGAAAGAAGTGGCCACAGCGCTCAGCCTCAGCGTTAAGACCGCAGAAACTCACCGCACCAACCTCATGCGGAAACTCGACCTGCATTCGATCGCAGATCTTACTCTCTACGCCGTGCGGAACGGAATCGTACAAGTCTACTAAGAACTACGATCATGCTTCCGTAGTCCTCCAGCTCGAATTAGGGCGATATCGGGCGTTGAATGCGGATTTTACTGGATACTGGGCTTGCCCGGCCCCTCGTAAACTCCAGTGCAGTGGCTGTTGATCACACACGTGAAAGGAGCTTCCGATGCTCTGGACTATCGCGGTTGTGCTTTTGATCCTTTGGCTTTTGGGTATGGTCAGCTCGTATACGCTTGGTGGTTTTATTCACATTCTCTTGGTGCTGGCGGTTGTCGCGATCTTGATCCGCCTGATCCAAGGGAGAAACCCAGTGTAGGACTGCAAGCTGGGGTGGCACGCGATCCATTTTTTGGAAAATCCCGATTACAAATTTATTCCGGAGGAATGACAATGAACAAAGATCAAGTCAAAGGTAAGGTCAAGGATGTTGCAGGCCGCGTTGAACGCCAAGTGGGCGAATGGACCGGAGACCCGGAGAAACAGGTCAATGGAACGCTGAAACAGGCCGAAGGCAAAGTACAGAACGCCTGGGGCGACGCCAAAGATGCCGGGGAAAAAGCGGCTGAGAAGAACAAGACGAACAAGCCAGTTGTAGATGATTCCGCCACAGAAACCGACGTAGAAGTTCGACGCCGCAAAGCCAGCTAGTAGATCAGACCATTTTCGGGGACGTCGGCCAGCGACGTCCCCCAACCCTTCTCACGCCTAATCCCGCGCCAGTCCCATCCATCTTCAACCACACCAAGACGTTCCAGAGCAAGGCTTGGACCGTGCGCGAGTCAGTTAGACTTTCCAGAGCAGAGCAAGGGCTTGAGCGGCATCCGATAGCGCTCGCTTTTCAGCGTACGCCTGGGAGATACCGGCTCTTGCCCGCTGAAAAATGGGGGTTCGATATTCCGCCCGCTTTTTTGCAGCGAGATCGGCGTCGTGAATCTGACAAACTGCAGTTTCGAACTTGCGCCTCAAATCCTCCGAAGCGGGTTGAGCGTTCATTTCAGTGCGGGAACCTGCGAATCTGTATGCCATGGGAGAAGAGCTCACTTTCTGCACTCTCCGCACAATAAAGTGATCCGAGTCGTTCAACAATACTGTGCACTCCCGGTTGACGGGCGATAGTTCCCCTATCTGCAAGTGGTTGTTAAATGTAAGGTTTGTTTGTGACCTTAGGGACACTATTCCAAAGCCGCTGCCAAGAAAAGGCACGATCCTTGCCGAAGCTTTTTTAGATTAGGCTACCGCTCGAAACTGGAGGCAACTTTGGAGCGCCCGCAACGCATATAAAGCGTCATCCAGCGCCTGATCTTTTCTCATCAGAATACCTCTGACTCTTTACGAGTGGCGCAAGTCTTGCTGAATCCGATGGAAATACTCTATGCACGGCTTAGGGTAGATGCTATACGGTAAATCCCGTAGGGTGGGATTTGGTCAGCCGAGGAGCCGAGGAAGGCGAGGAAAGGAAAGGGCTTTGGCGCCCTTCCCTTCTCCTGCATTAAGGCTAGGCGACCTTCTTGGTCTTCGTTTTGGAAGTGCTGCGGCCAACCTTAGAAGCTGGCATGCTTTCGTCGCTTTCGTTGCCCTCAAGTGCCTGCGGGGCAATCTCCTGCGCCAGTTCGGTTAGCTTTTCGTCGGCTTGTTTTTCCTCTTCCAGAGTTTGTTCCAGCAGAGAAATATGATCGTTCTCGCCAAGCAGCTCTGCAAGCGCACGAACCGTGCCGTACCCAGCCATTTCGTAGTGCTCGACCCGCTGGGCTGCACCGATGATCGCGGAATCCATCACCGCTTCGGCATAGTCTTCTCCCATCGTTTCGGAGCCCTCTTTGACCAACCCTTCCATCCCCAGACACTTCTTGCCGGATGGTTTTTCGTCGAGCTGATCGAAGATCTGCTCCAGTCGCGATACGTGCTCCGAAGTCTGGCGCAGATGATCTTCGAATGCTTCGCGCAGTTGGTCGTTCGATGCCGCCTTGGCCATCTTCGGCAAAGCCTTCACAAGCTGGGTTTCGGCATTGTAGAGATCCCGAAGTTCATCGATATAAAGTGCTCGCAATGAATCGTTCTGCATTTAAATTTCCTCCTGATAATTTAGTTTCCACCGCGCAGACGCCAACTCTCTTGCTCGGGTCGCTGCGTTTGAAGTGAATACCTTTGCGAAACTACTCGTGGGAGAGTTCGAGGACAATACACCGGAGTCTGTACTGTCAGAAAATGATCAGACGGCGTATACAGCGCCGGTGGGTGGGTAGACGTGGATTTCGTGGATTACGTCTAAGGGCTTTACTTCTGAGCGCCGGTGCCCTTTTATTTGCGTCGAGGCGATTTCTTTTTGGGCGGCGTCCGCCTCCCTGTCCCAGGCATCGCCTTCGCCGTCCGTAATTGAGCCGTGCTACCAGTCTTTTTCTTAGGATGGCGACTAGAGATTCGCGCTTTCTTTGTTGCCGGGCCAGTGTTTGCAGCTCCGCGCAGTTTTTTTGTAACAGTGCCCGGGAGCGCCGAAATGTTCTCCGTCAGTTCTTGCGTTGCCTTGGTCAGTTTTCCTGCGGCGTGCCCAAGTTTGCGGGCGACGGCGGTCAGCAAAGGGTCCTGTGTTACGGGCCGTTTCTTAGATGTCATAAGATTTCTCCCAACCTTACTCTCAAGGCCCGCGCGCTATGCCCGGAGACTTGCATTCACCCTAACAAAACGAAGTCCCAGCCACAAGGCCGGGACTTCGAAAGGTCAGCGATTGCGACGGAAGCAATATTAGGAAGCGTTACGTTGACGGTCGCGATTCTGATTGCCTTCGTCGCCTTCCTTCTGGCCCTGGTTATTCTTCTTGGGTTGGGTCTGGCCGGGCTGGATCTGGCCGGATTGTCCGCTCTGCTGACTCTGACCCGGCTTGCCACTCTGACCTTGTCCATGCTGGCCAGACTGGCCACCCTGCTGGCCTTGTCCGTATCGATTGTCTTTCTTGTCCATATTGTCTGCCATAAAATATTCCTCCTGTGAAAGCGCGGACGAGCCACGCTTTCGGAATTTATCGCCTTTCATAATTTAGTTGCTGCAAGACATTGCAAAGGTTGGGAAGATTTCCGTACTTCTGTCATCACCGCCGTTAAGACTATTGAAGCGTAATTGAAGAACCGCAGAGCGACGGAAGGAATGTTTCTCGTTAAGCTTGCTCGAAGCGAGAGCCATGGGAAGCCTGACCCCCGCTTCGTTGCTTTTCCGTCGAGTGACCAAGAACTAGTCGCGCAAAATTAATCGAGCAATCACGGGCGCGCGCGTTAAACACCCCTGCTTCGGCGCGAAAGATGAGCAGCTAGTGAGATCACAAAGAGCACGAGAAAAACGAGAAACAACAGCTTCGCGATCCCCGCGGCTGCAATTGCGACGCCAGTGAAACCCAGAACCCCGGCAATCAGCGCCACCACCAGAAACATCAACGCCCAGTAAAGCATAATGCCTCCTTTGAAATTCCTGCTGATAGCAACAGTAGCCAAAGAATACGCGCGACCAAATCCCGTGCAATCTGTAATTCGTGTTTCCGAAACCCTTAACACCGTGAGGAAGTTATTTGAGAAGGGAGCAGGTGCCTGTCCCCAGTGAACTGGCACCTGCTCGATAGGGGGCGTCTGTCAGTAGAACCACAGGTTAGTCGACAAGGGTCATTGGTGCCCATACTGGGAATCCAGTATCTGGAATAAGAACTTCCTTCACGCTCGCAGTGGTTGATCGCCGTCAGAAAATGCCCTCACAGCCACTTACAGACAATGATGTATGGACGAGTGACTTCACGCGATGTAAACCTGAAGAAGGAAGTGATCGAAGATTCCGCGCCGCGGCTATCACCGAGTTGCCCCGGGCTAAGCAATCGAGCGACCGCGACGACAGGCCAGTTGCGCACGGATGCTGGCCACTTCGTCTTTCGGAGGACCCTTATGAAACGAGAGACTTGTCTTTTAGCTGTGCTGGTTTTTCTGTTAGGAACGGTCCCGCTGCTCTGCGCGCAAAATCTACGAAGCCAGCCGAGCCCCACGCCACCTTCTGACATTCTCGGACCTCGATTGATCGCATGGTCGCAGATGCAGAAACCGGAACCGGTGCCGCAGCCTCTACCGCCGCCGGATAAGCCCGTACAACCACCTGCTCAAACAACGGACCAGCAGCCCGCGCCTCCATCTAAGTCACAAGCGCAGCCGCAACCACTCGCCGCACAGACTTTCACGGGCACCGTCGTAAAGGATGCAGGAAGGTACATATTGAAGGTGACGGGTACGACGGTCTATCAACTTGACGACCAGGAAAAGGCAAAGCAGTATGAGGGCAAACAGGTGAAGATCGAAGGCACTTTAGATGCAAACGGAAACAGTCTCCACATCACCAGCATCGAGTTGCTATCCTGAATGTTTACTCACGAAGCAGCATCGAGTTCGGTTTCTGCACCGCGATCGGGCTCCTGGGCTGACGTGCCCCTGGAGGCAGGCCGCAAGGTCTGCGCAATCGCCTGCTGCTTGGCGTTATTAATTGCGATTCTCGGAACGGCTTCATGCACCGCTGCTGCGCAGCCACAGTCAGGTCCACCCCAATCGGTGCCCGGCGTCGCAACTGAGAGCTACGAGGGCATGATCTCAGACGCGCGATGTGGCGCCAAGCATTCTGCCGCAATCGACAAAGCAGCCACCAATTGCACAATTACTTGCGTGCGTGCAGGTGAGCAGTTTGTCCTCATCGACGGCGACAAGGTTTACCTACTCGATGGCGACCTCGTCGCTCTGAAGCAAGTAGCGGGACAGCGCGTCCGCATCGTTGGCACGCTCAATGGAACCAAAATCGCGGTGAGATCGGTCGCTGCGGCCTAAAGGCTCCAATCAAATCTGAGCTGGTTCCTTGGGATCATCCGAGATTTTAGTTGCGCGCCCTGCCCACACATAACAACAGACATCCTGCTAGAATCTGCCAAACAACGTGTGGCTTACGGTTTTTGATCGTACTTTTGCAAGCCCGAAAGGAACTTCCTCGTCATGAAAAAAGCATTCAAGGGCCTGGTGTGTCTGGCGCTGACCGTCGCATCGCTCGCAGCGCAAAGTATTAATGCTGACAAGAAACCGTCTTCCGCCGGCTTGCCGCCGCTGATTGACCGCGAACTAATCTTCGGCAACCCGGAGATCTCTGGTGCACAATTATCGCCCGACGGAAAGTACCTGGCTTTTCAAAAGCCTTGGAAAGACACTCGCAATATCTACGTCAAGGGTGTGGACGAACCCTTCAGCGCCGCGCGATTGCTCACCGCCGAACTCAAGCGCCCGATCCCCGGCTACCTCTGGAGCCGCGACAGCAAACTCATTCTCTACGTAAAAGATAATGACGGCGACGAAAACTACAACGTTTACGCCGTTGATCCATCGGCTAAGCCGGCCACGGGTGCGGATGCTCCCGCATCGCGCGATCTCACCGGGCTCAAAGGCATTCGCGTGCAACTTGTAGATGTCCCCAAGAACGATCCTGATGTCGTCTACATCGGCCTGAACGATCGCGACAAGGCATGGCACGACCTTTACAAGCTGAAGCTTTCCACCGGCGAGAAGACGCTGCTGCGCAAGAACACGGAACGCATCGTTGGATGGAATTTTGATTTGCAGGGCAACCTGCGGCTCGCGTCGCGCTCCGCAGAAAACGGCGACACGGAAATCCTGCGTGTCGATTCCGACAAGTTCACTCAGATTTACTCGTGCAACGTTTTTGAATCGTGCAGCACGCTGCGCTTTCAGAAAGATGGCAAGCGCGCCTACATGGACACCAATAAAGGCGCCGATATGGACCTGAGCGCCCTGATGCTGTTCGATCCGGCAACCGGCAAGACCGAGATGGTCGAATCCGATCCGCTCAAGAGGGTCGATTTTGGACAGGCAGTGTTCTCCGAGGCGACCGACGAATTGGTGCTCACAACATACGACGACGACAAAGTACGCCGCTATTTCAAAGACAAAAGCTTTGAAGCGGATTACAAATGGCTAACGGAAAAGTTGCCCGGCAAAGAAATCAGCCGAACCTCATCCACTTTCGACGAAAAAAGTTGGCTGGTCAGTGCATCGAGCGACACTGAACCGGGCGAGACCTACCTCTTTGACCGCAGGACCCATAAACTCACGCTGCAATATAAGGTTCGCGAAAGTCTGCCCCGCGAATCTCTTTCCCAGATGAAATCCATCCGTTACAAGTCATCGGACGGGTTGGAAATTCCCGCGTACCTCACGCTGCCCAAAAGCATTCAAGGAAAAAATCTGCCCACGATTATCTTCCCGCATGGCGGCCCATGGGCGCGTGACTTCTGGGGCTACAACGGATACGCGCAGTTCTTTGCCAACCGCGGCTATGCCGTGTTGAGCATGAACTTCCGTGGCTCGACAGGATACGGAAAAAAGTTTCTCGACGCCGGCAACGAGCAATGGGGCCGCTTGATGCAGGACGACATCACCTGGGGCGTGAAGTATCTGGTCGCTGAAGGCATCGCCGATCCCAAGCGCGTGGGCATCTTCGGCGGGTCGTACGGCGGCTACGCCACGCTGGCTGGAGTCACCACCACACCCGACCTTTACGCGGCGGGGGTCGAGCTGTTCGGGCCGTCGAATCTGATCACGCTCATGGAATCCATTCCACCTTACTGGGAATCCATTCGCGTGATGTTCTACAAGCGCATGGGAGATCCCACTAAGCCGGAGGGCAAGGCATTGCTGATCGAGCGCTCGCCGCTCACCTCCGCGTCAAAGATCAAGACGCCGTTGATGATCGCGCAAGGCGCCAACGATCCACGCGTGAACCATGCCGAGTCGGAGCAAATTGTGATCGCTTTGCGCGACCGCGGCTTCCCCGTCGAGTACTTACTGATTCCTGACGAAGGCCACGGCTTCGCTCGTCCCGTGAACAATATGGCCGCCGTAATGGCCACAGAGAAGTTTTTCGCCCAGTATCTGGGTGGCCGCTATCAGGAAGGTGGAACGCCGGAAGTCGTGGCGCGTCTGAAAGAAATCACAGTCGACCCTAAGACCGTAGTTCTTGCCAAGAAAGTGGAGGCTGGTTCAGTCGGCGTGCCCAAGCTCGCCATGGATCTTCAACCCGGCACGTACAAATATCAGGCCCGCATAGAAATGGGCGCGCAGAAAATCTCGCTCACCATCTCAACCACCATCGCCGAAGACGGCGGCACATGGTCCGCCACCGACGTGATGGAGACACCTAATGGAACCGTCACCGAAACATCCACACTCGAAAAAGGCAGCCTGGTCGCGCGCAAGCTCAACCTCAAACAGGGACCGGTCACAGTCGATCTCGACTTCGCCGGCGACAAAGCAGTCGGCAACATGAACATGAACGGAAAAGACCAGCCTATCTCGGTCGATCTGGGCGGCCCGCTTTTTGCCGACGCCGCCGCCTCAAAGCAATCCATTTCGTGCCTGCCGCTGGCCGAAGGTTACACCACCACGTACCGGAACTTCGACGTTCAAAAACAAGAGGTAAAGCTGATGCAGCTAAAAGTTTCCGGCATCGACCAGGTAACGGTGCCCGCCGGAACCTTCGATACGTATAAGGTCGAGATCTCTTCGGCGGATGGCGGCGACGACAAAGAGACGCTTTGGATCGCGCGCGACTCTCATAAAGCAGTCAAGGAATCCGCCGTAATCACTTCGATGGGCGGAGCCATACTGACGCAGGAATTGATGCCGTAAGAGCTTTGATGGGTGGTGATTGTGAGATTGATGACTGCGGCACTTCTTTCACGATGTTACGCCGTCAACAGTCCCCACCCAAGAGTAAGGCCGTCGAGAGCAACGTGAATCGGTGAGAGAGCCCCCACGTGCAGGGCAAGTAACCGGCGAAAAACTTCGGGGCGTTTACGAAAAACCTGGAGAACGCGTTGTTGGAAGCGGGGACGGCCGTCGAGCGTGAGCATTAGCCGCGCCATCAGTAAAGGGCGAACGGCCAAGCGTCGATGCGCCGTCTGGTAAGAAGTGAGATTGCCTGACACGAAAGAATCGGCCAGCGTAACAGCCTGACTAAAAGCCAGCCCCAGACCTTCGCCGGTGATTGCATCCACCGTGCCAGATGCATCGCCGATCAACGCCACATTCCCCCGGCAGACGCGCTTCAGTTTGCGATTGGCAGAGATCGATCCTCTCTCAGCAGAGGTCGTCTCACAACCGTCAAGGCGAGCGCTGAGCTCGCGGAATTCCGGCAACGATTCTTCCAGTCGAACTCCAGGGTTCCGCGAGGCAACCGCGACGCAGACTTCCTTGTCGCTCACAGGCGTGGCGAAGCCCTGACATTGCTTCCCCCAATAAATTTCCATGCGGTCGGACCAAGGCGCGACCCGGTAATGCCGGCGAAAGGCATACCGGAGTTCCGTGCGCGATTGGACATCAAGCTTGGCCCATCGTCGCACTCGCGAGTTTACGCCATCAGCTCCCACAATCCACCGCGAGCGGATCGTGCGCTCGCCGACTTTCACTTCCCCGCCGGAAATTCCCGTGACCACGTTCTGCCAAAGCAGGTCGACTCCCAATTCTGCGGCACGTTCGCTCATGATGCGATGCAAGATTGTTCGCCGAATCGAGAGACTGCGATTATCCGAAGGAAAGTCTGCGTCGGCAGATAATCCGGAACTGAGAAACCTCACGCCGCGGATCGGAACGGCCTCAGAGGCAGGAACTGCAATCCCCAGCCGTTTTAGCGCTGCGATCGCATCGGGCATCAGCGCTTCGCCGCAGGCCTTGTCAATCGGAGGTTTTGCTCCGTCCGCAACAACCACGCTGAATCCGTGCCGCCTGGCGGCAATCGCAGCGGCAAGCCCCGCGGGGCCGCCGCCGATCACGAAAACGTCTGTCGAACTCAGCAACTAACTTGACCTCACCATTCCAAAAGCAAAAGCTCGGAACAGAATCCCGGTCCCATGGCGGCTAGCAGACCGAGCGTCCCGGGCTCAGGACGCCGGTTCTTCATCACGTCCTCGAGAACACACAAGACGGAAGCGGAAGAAAGATTTCCCACTTTGCGCAGGCAGTCCCACGAAGCATCGAGCTGTCCGTTGTGCAATCCCAACGCGTCGCCGTAGGCTTCGAGCACCTTCGGTCCTCCGGTGTGCAAAACCCAGCTCTTCAGGTCGCTTCGTTGGATCCCGTTGTCTGCCAGAAACACGTCCACGTCCCGCCCAAGATTCTCGCGAATCAGGGTCGGCACCTCAGTAGAAAGTATGATGCGGAAACCCTTCTCGGAGATCTTCCAGCCCATCATTTCCTCGGTGTCGGGATAAAAGATCGAGCGAGTGGCAAGAATCTTGGGTCCGGAAATCTTGGGCCCCGTGGTTTCAAATTCCGGGCCCGTCACAATGACCGCCGCGGCGCCATCGGCAAAGAGTCCCGAGGAGATGAGATTCGCAACCGACAGATCTTCGCGCTGCAGCGTGAGCGAACAGAGTTCGACCGATACGAGGGCCGCCGCCTGCTTTGGGTAAGCGCGAACGTAGTCCGAGGCGCGCGCGATCCCGGCGGCCCCGGCGACACATCCCAAACCAAAAATCGGAGTGCGGCGTATATTGGCCGGCAGTCCCATGCGGTTGATCAGCATTCCGTCGATCGATGGGCTGGCCACTCCAGTAACCGTTGTGAACAGTAAGCATCCCAGATCGCTGGGCTGCAATCCGGCATTCTGCAGCGCGACACAAAGAGCCTGCTCGCCCAATTCCTGCGCGACCCTGATCCAGATGTCGTTAGCTTCGCCCCAAGTCTTGATGTCCACGTATTGTTCGGCGGGGATCGCGAGGTAACGGCCGTCCACGGTTACGTTGCGATGCAGACGCGCCAGCAATAGAGGATTCTTGAGTTGGTCTCCCCAGTAGTCCTGCAGACGTTCGAGCAGAACTTTCTGGGTGTAGTAGTGCTTCGGGAAGGCGCTTGCTGCGCTTGCGATCCTCATGGATTCGGGCTCCTGAAGGCGATCTCGATACGGAATCAACCCTACGTCGGATCGAATGCGGACGCCTTCTCCCCATTCAAGGTTGGGCTCCCGCGCAGTGGCAAACACCCGGGGGCTCGTACCGGTCTAGCTATTGTCTCAGAGTTCTGATGATTTTATCGCCATTTGCGGCAAAAGAATTGCCATGCCGCAGAAGTGCTCTTTCTTACTTCAGTACGGCCATCGAACTCGGTGTATTCCCAACGTGATATGAATAGATGGATGTCAAGTTCCCACTACTCAAACTGAACGCTTGTATCCCCGCAGACGTGCCCTGGTTCGCCACATACAAATATTCTCCGGTTGGGTCCACAGCGAGCACGCTAGGGCTGCCTCCCTGCGTGACGAAGGGTCCGACGGTAGCGAGGGTCGGAAGCCCGGTAGTGGAATCGATCAAATATACGGCAACGTTACTCGATCCCTGATCGGCCACGTACAGGTACGCTCCCGCAGGATCGAAGATCAGCGACACTGGCGCAATGTTAGGGGAGGTACTGATTGTGGCGGAAAGCGTCAAACTTCCAGGCGGCGTACCCGTCGCGCTAATGGAAAATACAGCGATGGTACCTGATCCTGTATTCGCCACGTACAGGGTTGAGCCGCTGGGGTCAATTGCCAGTCCGTTCGGATTGAAACCGGTACTGGAAACCGTGCCCAGGTTCGTGAGCACTCCTGCGCTCGCGCTGAAAGCTACGATGGATCCATCATTTCCAACCTGCCCGCCTGTGGCAGTGACATAAAGATAGTTGCCCGATGGAGTCACCTGAATATTCGCCGGCGGCAACCCAACCCCAAACGGAGAGTTGGGAACCTGCGTTAGCGCGCCACTGCTGCTATCGATCGAGAATACCGAAATGTTATCTGATCCGATGTTCGCCACGTACAGGTAGCCGCCGGTAGGGTCCATGGCTAAGTACGCAGGCTGCGACGCGCTGGATCCAACGGGCGTTCGCGGAGTGATCTCGGTCAACGTGCCGTTGCTGGCAATGTCGAACAGAGAAATGTCATTCTCCAACTGGCCGGGGTTCGCTACATACAAATATTTTCCCGAAGGATGGATCACCACAGAGTTGGCCCCAACACCTACAGGGTACGGACTTCCCTGGATCTCCGTTAGCACGCCAGAGTTTGGGTCTTCGCGGTAAGCCTTAACTTGATTGACGGCCGGGATGGTCGCGTAAAGGTAATGGCTGGAAGTCGTACCGCAACTGATGCAACTGGCAATACTCGCGACAACAAACACCAGGACCAATGCCTTCTGAAGCATCCGTAACTCCTGAGAGAATTTGAAAGCGAAGAACAATAATACCGGGTGCCGTGAACTCCGGCGTGGAAAACATCCTCTATCATACGGTGATTGCGAAGAAAAAGGGGCCGCACGCCCCATGAGAATTGCCGCGCGCGATGCCCCCAGAGTTTTGAGACCACGCTGAGGCTTGCTCGTTCCAGGTTCCTACTCACTCCTGCGATGCCGCGCTCCCGAAGACGGGTTGCATGTGGCATTACCCGTGCGGTGGCGATGCTTATAGATTTCAACCCGCCTGAGACTCCAGGCGCTTAGTGCGCCGGGCTCGGTCTGGGAGTGCCATGAGAACTTTCAGCCAGAGATGTGTCTTCCCCGCCGCGCAACGCCGTTCGCAGCCGGTCAAGGTAGACATATACCACGGGGGTAGTAAACAAGGTAAGCGCCTGACTGACAATCAGTCCGCCGACAATCGTGATGCCGAGCGGACGATGCAGCTCGGAACCAGTGCCCCTGCCAAGTGCCAGCGGCAGGCCTCCTAGCAGCGCAGCCATCGTCGTCATCATAATGGGACGGAAACGCAGCAGGCAAGCCTCATAGATGGCCTCGGCCGGCTTCTTCCCTTGCGTGCGCTCCACGTCGAGCGCCACGTCGATCATCATAATGGCGTTCTTTTTCACCAAACCAATCAGCAGGATGATACCGATCATTCCAATCACATTGAGTTCGTTGTGCGTCAGCAGCAGGGCCAGCAGCGCGCCCACGCCGGCTGATGGAATCGTCGAGAGGATGGTGATGGGGTGAATGTAGCTCTCATACAACATACCCAGCACGATATAAACCGTAATCAACGCGGTAAAAATCAGGATCTTCTGGCTCGAAAGGGAATCCTGAAACGCCTGCGCAGTTCCCTGAAAACTTGCCTGAATCGTCGCGGGGAACCCGATGGAAGCCTGGACCTTTTCGATGGCTTGTGTTGCCTGTCCAAGAGCGACTCCGGGGGCCAGGTTAAATGAAATCGTGACCGACGGAAACTGGCTCTGGTGATTTACCGCCAAAGGTATGTTGGAAGGCGTGAAGTGAGTGAAGGCCGCCAGAGGTATGGGAGTGCCGCTAGTGGAGCGCAGATAGATATTCTGCAAGGCCTCTGTCGTCTGCTGGAACTGCGGCGCGACTTCCATGACCACGTGATATTGGTTCAGCGGACGATACATGGTCGAAACCTGGCGCTGTCCGAACGCGTCGTAGAGCGCATTATCGATGTCCTGTGCGGCTACTCCCAGCCGGCCCGCCGTATCGCGATCAATCACCAACTGCGCTTGCAATCCTTTATCTTGCTGGTCCGTATTCACGTCGCGCAGTTCGGGCAGCCCACGCATTTTCTGCAACAACAGCGGACCCCAGTTGTTGAGTTCAGCCAAATCCTCGCCTTGTATCGTGTACTGGTATTGTGCCTGACCCAAGCGTGGGCTGAGCGTGAGATCCTGCTGCGTTTGCAGGAACAGCGTGGCTCCCGGGACCACTGCAAGTTTGCCCCGCAATCGATCGATCACATCGTCGGCGGTCACGTTGCACGGATCCCAGAAGTGGGGGGTCTTGCATTGGCCGCGCTTCTCCAGTGGCTTCAGCATGACGAAGAACCGGCCCTGGTTGGTCGCAGAGCCTCCGCCCGCGAAACCAACCACCGTGTCGACCGCTGGGTCTTTCATCACGATTTGCACGAACTGGTCCATCTTGCCGCTCATGGCCTGGAATGAGATATCCTGCGCCGCCTGCACTGCGCCATTCAGCCGACCCGTATCCTGCTGCGGGAAAAATCCCTTCGGCACCTGGATGTAGAGGTACACACTCAAACAGGCTACGAGAATCGTCACTACCAGCGTCAGCGGTTGATTCCGCAGCACCCAGGTCAGCGCATGCCGGTACGTCGTCAGCAGCCCGTCGAAGAGCCATTCGCTGGCACGATAGAAAACATTATGCCGCTCGCCCGGTGGGGATCGCCGCAGGAATTTCGCACACATCGTCGGCGTGGTGGTCAGCGACACGATTAATGAAACTCCGATTGCAATGCTCAGCGTGACCGCGAACTCCCGAAACAGCCGTCCTATAATTCCGCCCATCATCAGCAACGGAATGAACACCGCGACCAGGGACACACTCATGGAAACCACAGTAAACCCAATTTCCGCAGCCCCCTTGAACGCCGCCTCCACCGCGTCCATGCCGTGTTCCACATAGCGCATGATGTTTTCCAGAACCACGATGGCGTCATCCACCACGAAGCCAGTAGAAATCGCCAGCGCCATGAGCGAGAGATTATCCAGGCTGTAACCGAGCAGATACATGCCGGCAAACGTGCCCACTAGCGAAAGCGGCACGGCGATGCTGGGGATCACCGTTGCCCGCACCGTGCGCAGGAACACGAACACCACCAGAATCACCAGCACAATAGAAATCAGCAGAGTGGTTTCAATGTCCTTCACCGAAGCCCGGACCGTAATCGTGCGGTCTGAGACCACCGCCAGCTTGATAGCTGGGGAAATCGAGGACTGCAGATAAGGCATCAGAGCGCGCACGCGATCCACAGTTGCAATGACGTTGGCGGCGGGCTGCCGGAAAATGACTACCAGCACACCAGGTTTGCCGTTCGCCAACCCGAGGTTGCGCACGTCCGCTACCGAGTCCTGCACGTCGGCCACGTCTCCCAGTCGCACCGGCCCGCCGTTCTTATATGCCACGATGAGCGGCCGGTATTCGTCTGCGGTGAAGAGTTGGTCGTTGTCGCTGAAGGTCCACGAGCTCGCGCCGTTCGATACCGATCCTTTGGCCTGATTGGCATTCGCAAGATTGAGCGCGTTGCGCACCGTGTCGAGGCCCACCCCTAGCTTGTTGAGCAGCATGGGATTGACCTCGGCCCTTACCGCAGGCGGCGCCGAACCGTATGTGAACACCTGGCCAACTCCGTCCACTTGCGCGAGCTTCTGCGCCAGAATCGAGTCGGAGGTGTCGTACAAACGCGCCACCGGAACCGTGTCCGAGGTAAGCGCCAGAATTAGGATGGGAGCGTCCGCAGGATTGATCTTGCGATAGGTCGGATTGCTGGGCAGATTGGAAGGAAGCTGGCTGCGAGCGGCATTGATTGCGGCTTGCACATCGCGCGCCGCGGCATCGATGTTCCGGTTCAAATCGAACTGCAACGCGATACCGGTCGAGCCCAATTGGCTCGACGAAGTCATCTGGTTCACGCCCGAGATGCGTCCGAACTGCCTCTCCAAGGGCGTCGCAACCGCGGAAGCCATGGTCTGCGGGTCGGCTCCAGGCAATTGCGCGCCAACGCTGATCACCGGAAAATCGACTCGCGGCAGAGAAGCTACCGGCAATAAATTGAAGGCAAGAATCCCCGAGAGCAGCAGCGCCGCCGCCAGCAGTGACGTGCCAATCGGACGCCGAATAAATGGAGCCGAAATATTCATGCTTTTACATCAACTTCTGCTGCCGCAAATCAACTGCGCTTGTCATCCCGAGCGTAGCGAGGGACCTTGGTTCTTGCCGCAGGTGTTGCCATGCCGGCAAACACCAGGATCCCTCGCGCTGCTCGGGATGACAGCGTGTTTTGGTTCGCGTCATCCGCGAAATTGCTTCAGTCCCCGAAACCGATTCAACCCTGAAACTGTACCTAATCCGCAGGCATCTCGTGCGGAATCGGATTGCCGATCCGGTACTTCTCAAACCTGTGTGCCAAACGGTCAAACCACAGATAAACAACGGGGGTGGTATACAGCGTGAGCAACTGGCTCAGTAACAACCCGCCGACAATCGTGATACCCAAAGGCCGCCGCAACTCCGCACCCGTTCCTGATCCTAGCGCCAGCGGCAAACCGCCGAGCAGCGCCGCCATTGTCGTCATCATGATGGGACGGAAGCGCAGCAGACACGCTTGAAAAATAGCTTCTTCTGGCGGTTTGTTCTCCTCGCGCTCGGCTTCGAGCGCGAAGTCGATCATCATAATGGCGTTCTTCTTTACGATGCCGATCAGCAGAATGATTCCGATCAGCGCCACCACCGTTAGGTCATTCCCCGTAATCATAAGAGCCAGAATCGCGCCTACTCCGGCCGAGGGTAGCGTGGAAAGAATCGTGATGGGGTGAATGTAACTCTCATACAAAACTCCCAGCACAATGTAGACGGTAATGATGGCGGCGAGAATCAGGAATGGTTCGCTGGAAAGCGAATTTTGAAATGCGGCAGCCGTTCCTTGAAAAGATGCATGGATGCTCGCCGGCATCTGAATTTCTTTCTCCACTTCTTGAATCGCGCGCGTCGCATCACCCAGAGACGCTCCGGGTGCGAGATTGAATGAGAGCGTCACAACGGGGAACTGTCCCTGATGGTTGACCGCGAGTGGCGCGTTGCCGGACTGCATGCGTACAAATGTGGAGAGGGGTACAGGAGTTCCACTGGTGGTTGGCGCGGGAGCATTAGCAGTGGGCGCGCCGGAACTGGGTAATGAACTCGCGGGCCGAACGTACATGTCATTCATGGCCTCAGGTGTCATGGCGAAACTCGGCAAGACCTCGAGCACCACGTGGTACTGATTCAACTGAGTGAAGATGATGGAAACCTGCCGCTGCCCGAACGCGTCGTAGAGCGTATTGTCGATGGCCTGCGGAAGAATTCCCAGCCGCGACGCCGTATCGCGGTCGATCGTAACGTTGGTTCTGAGCCCGCCATTCAACTGGTCCGTCGCCACATCGCGCAGTGTCGGAACCGCGCGCAGTTTCTCCACCAGCTTCGGCGTCCAAAGCGCGAGTTCCTGCGCATCGGCGTCTTCGATCGAGTATTGGAACTGCGTGCGGCTGACTCGATCCTCCACTGTCAAATCCTGCACGGGCTGCATATAAAGAGTAATTCCCTCCACCTTCGCCAGTTCAGGCTGCAGACGCCGGATGATCGCAGATGCGTCATCGCCGCGCTCATCGAGTGGTTTCAAATTGATCTGAATGCGCCCGCTGTTTGGAGTTGTGTTCGTGCCATCCACGCCGATAAAAGACGACAAGCTCTCCACCGCTTTGTCTTTCAAAATCACCTTCGCCAGTTCCTGCTGGCGCTGCGACATGGCGTCAAACGAAATGCTGTCGGGTGCTTCTGAAATCCCCAGAATCACACCAGTATCCTGCACCGGAAAAAATCCCTTTGGCACAATCACGTAAAGAAACAGCGTAAGAACCAGCGTTCCGAAGGTCACAAACAAGGTCGCTGTCTGGTGCTTCAGCACCCACTTCACCGTGCGTCCATAAGACGCAATGACCCGGTTGTAGAAATCCTCCGTAACCTCGTAGAAGCGGCCTTTCTCGCCTTCTTTGCGGTGCTTGAGCAGCTTGGCGCACATCATGGGAGTCAAGCTGAGAGAAACGCCAGCCGAAACTAAAATCGTCACCGCCAGCGTGACCGCAAACTCGCGAAACAGCCGGCCCACAATGTCGCCCATGAACAACAGCGGAATCAGCACGGCAATCAGAGAAACCGTGAGCGAAACAATCGTGAATCCGATCTGCCCCGATCCCTTCAGCGCCGCATCCAGCGGCGAATCTCCAGCCTCCAGGTAGCGATCGATGTTTTCGATCATGACGATGGCGTCATCCACAACGAAGCCGGTGGAAATCGTCAACGCCATCAGCGTCAGATTGTTAAGGGTGTACCCGAGCACATACATCACGCCGAACGTTCCGACGATCGAGAGCGGAACCGCGACGCTGGGAATGAAAGTAGCCCGCCAATTCCTCAGGAAAAAGAAAATAACGATGATCACCAGCACGATGGTCAGTGCCAACTCGAAATAAACGTCCCTTACCGATGCGCGGATCGTCGTGGTCCGGTCAGTAAGAATCTGTACCTTCACCGCCGACGGCAGCGATGCCTGCAACTGCGGCAACAGCTTCTTGATGCGGTCGACCACGCTGATAATGTTGAACCCAGGCTGCCGCTGAATGTTGACGATGACTGCTGGAGTCGTATTCATCCACGCCGCAAGTCGCGTGTTCTCTATGCCGTCGATCACATTGGCAATATCGCTCAACCGCACCGGCGCTCCGTTGCGATAAGCAACCACGATCGGTTTGTACTGCTCGGCGGAAAAGAGCTGATCGTTGGCTCCAATAGTGTAGGACTGCCGCAGACCGTCGATGACGCCTTTCGCCTGATCCACGTTGGCCCCGGCCAACGCCGTGCGCACATCTTCGAGGCTCAATCCGTACGAAGCCAACGCCGTCGGATTTACTTGAACTCGCACCGCGGGCTTTTGTCCGCCGCTGATCGAAACCAGGCCTACGCCAGGTAACTGCGAAATTTTCTGCGCCAGAGCGGTGTCGGCAAGATCCTCGACCTTGGACAAGGCTAATGAATCCGAACTCATGGCCAGCGTGAGAATCGGAGAATCCGCCGGATTTACTTTGTTGTAAATGGGAGGATTCGGAAGATCCGTCGGCAGGAACGTGGCCGCCGCGTTCACCGCAGCCTGCACCTGCTGCTCTTCGACATCAATATTCTGGTCGAGGCCAAACTGCAGCGTGATGACTGAGCTGCCAAATGAACTCGTCGAGGTCATCTGGCTCAGTCCGGGCACTTGTCCGAACTGCCGCTCCAATGGCGAAGTAACGGACGACGCCATCACCTCGGGATCGGCCCCCGGATAAAACGTCACCACCTGAATCGTCGGGTAATCCACTTCAGGCAGCGCGGAAACAGGCAGCTGAAGAAAAGCGACCCACCCCACCAGCAGCACGCCCACCATCAACAGCGTGGTCGCCACTGGCCGGAGAATGAATAATCTTGAAGGACTCATGAAGCCGGAATTCCTGTTCCTGGTTTCCCTGATTCCGGAGCGCCTGGCACCGAAGCTCCCTGCGTGGGGCCGCCCCGGAACTCGATCTTGCTCCCGGTCTGCAGCTTGTCCTGGCCGTCGGTCACGACCGTGTCTCCGGGGTTAAGTCCGCTTGCAATCGCGGTGTTGTTGCCTTGTGCAACCGACACTGTCACCGAACGCGCTTCGACAGTCTTGTCCGCTTTCACCAGATAAACAAATGTTCCCTGCGGTCCACGCAGAAGCGCCGCCGTGGGCAGCACTGTGCTGTTCTTTCGCGTCTCCAGCAGCAGGTTCGCATTCACAAACTGGTTCGGCCACAGCTGGTTGTCTTTGTTGTCGAAGACGGCTTTCAGCTTTGCAGTTCCCGTGGTCAGGTCGATCTGGTTGTCAATCGTCTGCAGTTTGCCCGTCGCCAGCTTAGTTTGATTGTCGCGGCTGTAAGCCTCGACCAGCAGCGTCGCGTTCTTCATATGTTGCGACACAGTCGGCAACTGATCTTCCGGCAAGGTAAAGATGACGGCAATCGGCTGCAGTTGCGTAAGGATCAGCATTGGATTGGTATCCGCCGCATGCACAATATTTCCCGGGTCAACCTGCCGTAGCCCAACGCGCCCGGTAAACGGCGCCGTGATGTTGCAATAGACGAGCTGCAGCTTGGCGTTATTGATCTGCGCCTGATCCGTGCGCACCTGCCCGTCAAGCTGATCGACCAGTGACTTCTGCGTGTCCACCTGCTGCTGCGCAATGCTTCCCGAAGGAATCAAAGTGGTATAGCGTTCGAGGTTCAGCCTCGCGTCGCGCAGCGTTGCCTGATCTTTGAATATCTGCGCCTGCATCTGTTCCAGTTGCACCTGATAAGGCCGCGGATCAATCAAGATCAGCAAATCGCCTTCTTTCACGGTCTGCCCTTCCTGAAAATTCACGCGCATAATCTGCCCGTCGACGCGGCTCTTAATATTCGCCGTGTAAAACGCAGTTACCGAGCCGAGCCCAACCAGGTAAACGGGCATGTCCTGTTGCTGCACCTTGGCCACAGCCACCGTGACAACACGCGGACCCGCGGCTTGCGCTTTCTGTTGCTTTGAGTCGCCGCCGGAGCAGCCGGAAAGAAACACGCAAATCACACCAAGGGCAACAGAGAAAAAAATCCCAAGCCGTGAGTGGCCGGCAAAATGACGTCGGGCTTGAAGAGAACTGATATCAGTTATTTTCACGGTTTAGGTAAGTCGCACCTTTCCACAAGCTAGGCGCAGAACGCACGGTTCATTAGACGTATCCATTTTCAATTCGGTTGCGGTAACTCCGCAAGAGAAAGGCGGCAAAACGGCTTACTAAAGGTCATCACACGCGAGAGCCTCAGGTGGAAAACTGCATGCAGATACCATAGCAAAACCGCATGAAACCAGCATCAACTGTGGCGGCGCACAGGTCAAGGGCGGGGCGAAAGTTTTACAAATCTTTACTCGCTTTGACTTTCCGTTTACGGATGACGCGCTTGCAGTGCAGACGGCGGCGGATGCACCGTCTCATACGAGGCTATCTCCGCTTCATGCTGCAGCGTGAGCCCAATATCATCCAGTCCGTTCAGCAGGCAGTGCCGCACGAAATCATCGATCGGAAATTTGGTGCAAAAGCCCTGGTCATCACGCACTTCACATTGCTCCAGATCGATAGTGAGCTGATAATCGTTCACCTCGCGCGCTCGCCGCATCAGCTCGCCAACTTCGTCTTCGCGAAGCAGCACCGTTAGGAAACCGTTCTTCGTGCTGTTGTTGGCGAAGATGTCAGCGAACGAAGACGAAATCACAGCCCGGAATCCGAAATCCGCCAGCGCCCAAACCGCATGCTCCCGCGACGACCCGCAGCCAAAATTCTTACCCGCGACTAGAATGCTGGCTCCTGCATAACGCGGTTCGTCGAGAATAAAATCACCGCTCTTTTTCCCATCCGCCGCGAACCGCCAGTCGTAAAACAGAAATTGGCCAAAGCCAGTGCGTTCAATCCGCTTCAAGAACTGTTTGGGAATGATCTGGTCGGTGTCCACATTGATCCGGTCCAGCGGCGCCACGAGGCCGCGATGTGTACGAAATGGTTTCATTGGGTCCTCCACGTACTCCGCGGCCTTTCTCTGAGCTCTCTGCGATGAAGCCCTCTACCGAAACTTCCAATCCCGAATATCGGTAAAATGCCCCGCAATCGCCGCTGCCGCCGCCATCATCGGACTCACCAGATGCGTCCGCCCACCCCGCCCTTGCCGTCCTTCAAAATTCCGGTTACTGGTAGAAGCGCATCGCTCGCCCGGCTGCAAAATATCCGGATTCATCCCCAGACACATCGAGCATCCCGACTCTCTCCACTCGAATCCCGCATCCAGAAAAATCTGATGCAAGCCTTCGTCTTCCGCCGCCCGCTTCACCGTCTGCGATCCCGGCACCACCATGGCGCGCACCTTCGCGCTGACATGATGCCCTTTGGCAACGCGCGCCGCAGATCGCAAATCCTCCAGCCGCGAGTTCGTGCACGACCCAATAAACACGCGGTCAATGCCAATGTCTTCGATGCGCTTCCCCGGCTCCAGCCCCATGTACTGCAACGCCAGTTCAGTCGACCGCCGCTCCGAATCTCCCAAGCTCCCAACCTCAGGCACGCGCCCAGTCACCGGCGCAACCATTCCCGGATTCGTTCCCCAAGTCACAAACGGAGAAAGTTGCGCCGCATCCATCTCCACCACTTTGTCGAAAGCCGCTCCTTCATCCGTAGGCAAGCTGCGCCAGTAATCGACGGCTGACTCCCATTCCTTGCCCTGCGGAGCGAATCGCTTTCCCTTCACGTAAGCAAACGTAGTTTCATCCGGAGCGACCATCCCCGCGCGCGCCCCAGCCTCAATGCTCATATTGCACAAGGTCATGCGCCCTTCCATCGAAAGCGAGCGCACCGCGTCGCCGCAGTATTCGATCACATGTCCGGACGCACCATCCGTCCCAATCTGCCCAATGATTCCCAACGCCAGATCTTTTGCCGTCACGCCGTCGGCTAACCGCCCACGCACATCGATCTTCATCGTCTTTGGCTGCTGCTGGGCGAGGCACTGCGTAGCCAGAACATGCTCAACTTCCGAAGTTCCAATGCCGAAAGCCAATGAACCGAAAGCGCCGTGGGTGCTGGTATGGCTGTCGCCGCAAACAATCGTCATGCCGGGCTGCGTCAGACCCAGTTCCGGCCCAATCACATGCACGATCCCTTGCTCGGGCGAATCCATATCGAAGAGCCGCACGCCGAACTCTTTGCAGTTAGCCTGCAACGCCGCAATCTGCCTGGCGGCAATTAGATCGGTGATCGGAGTTCCACGCGGCTCGGTAGGGATATTGTGATCGACAGTAGCAACGGTGCGAGCAGGCTGGCGCACTTTTCGTCCCGCCTCGCGGAGACCATCAAAAGCCTGCGGCGAGGTCACTTCATGCACCAGATGCAGATCGATATAAATGATCGGAGACCGTCCGGCCGGCTGCGCCACAAGATGGGCATTCCAAATCTTCTCGAAAAGTGTTTTCTTTGCTGACATAACGCTGAAGGAATAAGTTTTTCACACGAGCCCGCACCATAGCAAACGCCCTAGGTGAGAGAACATATCGAGCCGGCGGGCTGAGTCGGATCCTGCTAGAGTAAAAATGTCAGAGGCCGCGATACATCAGCTCTTCAAGGGCCATGCGGCGGACTTGCCAGAACTCGCGCTCCTGGGAGTTCACATTCAGGCGGCACTTACCCGCGTCGTCAAAGGCCAGGGTCACTTCGAACATCGGCTTGCCCTGATCATCCCGGACGAGAATCGCATTGTCGGCGAGTCTGAAACTTACCGATTTTTGCAGTTCCTTGGCTTTCAAGCGAACGGCAAATTCGCCGGTATCGTTAGTCACGAGAAATTCGTAAGCAGCAGGGTTGGGACGCAGCGAATTCCGCGCCTTGACGTCGTCTTCAACTTCGAGTCTGAGGGCGTTGAACACTTTCGGAAGAGTGCACGAGGAACGCTCAGTCACCCAGTCGAAGCCTGAAGAGACGTTCCCGGTTTTGTGGTTGTTTTCGTTTCCGGTCGATGCTCGGTCAGTCTTTGCTTGGCCAGTAGTTGCTTGGTCAGTCGTGGCCTGGGCGGAGGCTGCTTCGGGCTTTGCTTGTTCGTTGGCTGCTTCGTTCTTGTTTTCAGTGTTCAAATTGGCCTTGGTGCATGCTGTTGCGGGATTGGACTTGAACCGGTGTAGATAAATTTTGGCTCCATTCAGAGAAACAGTAAAAATCTGAACTTCAGCGCCCCATATCCTCCGCCGATTCTCTGACACTGTTCGTCTTCGATAGTCCAAACCTGCGAACAAGATGCTGGTCCATAGTACCAGCGCGTCAGTTTAGTGAGTCGCTTCCCAGTTACGCTCGGTCTCCCAGCGATGGTCGTGGCCATTCCACCAACCGTGATACTGGTCCCAACAGCGCTGGCGTTCGGCGTTCAGATCACGCCGCCGGTCATCGGCCTGGTGGCTGTGCTCGCCATGATCATGAATCGCCCTATCAAGGTTTGCTTCTGCCTTTTCGATGGCGTGCTGGCACTTGGCATGGTCGTCGGCTCGCGCTTGCGGCGCCGTTGCCACCACCAGGCACAGTGCTCCTGCCGCCACTGCTGCTATTGCTGCCTTTCGTATTCGTTGAATCAAGTTCCTGTCCTCTCTTTCCAGTTTCCAGTCTTCAAGGTTTCGAAACTTGACGCATTTTATTAGGCGGATGCTCGCGTTTCGATACAGTGCATCCTGTATTAGCTTCCCGTTTGAAAATGGCTCTCCGCTTAACGAATCTTTACTTTTTTCTACTCATTGTCGTGCGCTCGCTGACCTCTCTGTTGTCATCCAACTAGTCCAATTCGAGATTCACGGGGCAACGATGGGGCCAAGGTCGCACAAACGGCGAGTTCGAGATTTCAGACGATCAGAATGACTTCGATCTCGTTCGCGTCGCGCACAGTTCTTCTGCTGTTAGGCTCACTTTTCTTTTTGCAGGGCTGTGCGCGAAAGCAAACTCCTCCACCGGTCGATGGAGCGGCGCTGTTCACTCAGAAATGCGCCAGCTGTCACCGGCAAAATAATGATATGCGCGCTCCCGAACAGGCAGCGCTGAAACAAATGTCGAAAGCGTCGATACTGGCCGCGCTCGATTCCGGCAGGATGCGATGGCAGGGGAAGTTTCTCTCCAAGGCAAAGAAAAATGCCATCGCCGAATACCTGGGCGCGGCGGATGTTTCGACTGTGGCACAAATGACCGGGATTTGCGCGCGGGATCTGGATCCGCCGCCGAATCCACCGGGATGGGCAGGGTGGGGCGGCGATTCCGCGAACAGCCGCTTTCAACCGGCTTTAGCTGCAGGCTTAGATCGTGGCCAGGTTAAGAACCTGAAATTCAAATGGGCATTCGGCTTTCCGGGAGCGGACGCCACCTTCGGTCAACCTACGTCATCGGACGGAAGGCTGTTCGTCGGCAGCGAAGATGGCACCGTGTATGCGTTGGATTCTGCGACCGGATGCCTGTGGTGGAGTTTCAAGGCGTCAGCAACGGTTAAAACTGCGATTTCAATCGGCAACAAAGGCGGCACAGCTTTTTTCGGCGACACCAACGGAATTGTGTATGCGGTTACAGTTGCAGACGGCTCCGTAGTTTGGACTGCGCATCCGGATTCGCATCCCGCCGCCCGCATCACAGGGTCGCCGTTATTAGTCGGCACGCGCCTGTACGTTCCGATCTCTTCGGGCGAAGAAGGCGCGTCGGCCGATCCCGGTTATTCATGTTGCACCTTTCGAGGCAGCGTAGTCGCATTGGATACGGCTACGGGCAAACAGATATGGAGCGGCTACACCATCGCCGACGCTCCTCAACCCACGCGCAAAAGTGCAGAGGGAGTGCAGTACTTTGGACCATCAGGCGCGGCAGTGTGGTCCACTCCAACGGCAGATCTCAAGCGGCACGTAATTTATGTCTCGACGGGAAATAACTATTCCGATCCGCCGACCGATGGCTCCGATGCCGTGATCGCATTCGACATTAGAAATGGCAAGCGATTGTGGTCCCGGCAACTCACATCCGACGACGTATGGAATAGCGGTTGTGTCGCCGAGAAGAGGGATAACTGTCCAGCAAAGCATGGCGATGATTTCGATTTCGGAGCACCTCCGGTGCTGAAGTCGCTCGGCGATGGCCGCGACGTTTTATTGTTGGCGCAGAAATCGGGAGTGATCTATGCGTTGGATCCGGCGGTTCGGGGCAAGGTGATCTGGAAGAGCCGCATCGGGCACGGCGGTCCGCTGGGCGGAATTGAATGGAGCGGCGCTGTCGATAATCGCTATGGCTATTTTCCGTTGTCTGATTTCGATTTCGACAATCCATCGGTTGGCGGCGGAGTATTCGCGCTCGATCTTCGCACCGGAAAACAAGTCTGGCACGTTCCCCCGCCCAAGCCGGCGAGCGCTGGGCAATTCGGCTGCAGTCCAGCGCAGATGGCGCCGCCAACTCTGATTCCCGGAGTGCTGTTCGCAGGTTCACTCGATGGACACTTGCGTGCCTACGACACCAAGGATGGCAACGTCCTCTGGGATTTCGATACCGCGAAAGAGTTTCACACGACCAACGGCGTCAAAGCCCACGGCGGCTCGCTGAATGGAGCAGGACCTGCGATCGTGAGCGGCATGGTGTACGTGAATACCGGCTACACCAATGCGATGGCGGGGAATGTATTGTTGGCCTTCGCCCTTGATTCCAAGTGAGGCGCAAAAGCCCTTACGCGATGGGCTGCAAGTGAAATGGCAGACGGCGCAGTCGCTGGCCGGTTGTGGCGAAGATCGCGTTGGTTACTGCACGAGCGACCGGCGGAAGTTCCAGTAAATGCTCCGTTCCGGACACGTCTGCCGCGGTTTCCCGCGGCTTTCTTGCAAAACCTCTGCATCCCCGCAGCCGATTCCAAAATCGCCGAACCGTCTCCGGCGTAAACTAAACTGCTTCCGGCCCTTTCATCGCGGCCCAAGTGGAATCGGCGACCGCCGCCACGCAGTGGCCGTGAGCTTATCCGCGCCCGGTGCCGGAATTTCAAGAACGTCGCGCCCGCGTTTTGTTACCTTTATTTCGCTGACGGATTGACCACCGCTTGAAGTTGCGAAAAGTGATTCTGGATCTCCACGTTATCGGGTTCTGCGCCGCGGGCTTCTTTAACCAGCACAAGTCCATCCAGAGGCTTCCCCAGCTTGTAGAGGATCCATCCTTTTGTGTCTTTGAAATGAGGATTTTTCGCGTCCAACTGGAGGGCGTGCTCGACCAACGAAAGCGCTTCGGTCAGTCTTTCGCCTCGGCCGACAAGCATATACGCGAGGGCGTTGTATGCGTAAGGAGAGGTAGGATCGATCTTTAAAGCCTTTCGGTAGCTCGCCTCTGCATCGTCATAGCGACCCAAACGCTCGTAGCATAGGCCTATGTCAGCATAAGTCACGGCCTGGGCGAAATACGGCGGTACCTTCGTCAGGTAGGCCTTGAAGCTATCGATTGCCTTCTGGAACTGGCCCGTTTGGAGATAGGCGAAACCGCGGCTGGAATACAGTCCCCAGTTGTCGAGAGGCTGGCTTGTCGCCTTGTCGAAGTAGCTGGCCGAGGATTCGTAATCGTGCGCATCGTAAAACACCGCGCCTAATTTGATGTTGATTTCCGCAGGCGCAGGGGCCCCCTGTGCCTCGATTTCTTCGACAGCTTTTGCCAGGTTGTGGATTAGCAAATCGCGGTCGTATTCATTCTCAGACAAAGCGTTCAGGCTATCGGTAACGAACTTAAAAGATCGCCCTCCATTCTGAACAAGGACGCGGCGCGCGCTTAGCTGCGTCTTAAGATCGTCGCTGCCGAGTTGCTCTCGGAGCGCCCGAGCCACGTGTTTGTCATACTCTCCGTGTTCCCCGAAGACGGGTTTCCCGCTCGATGACGCGGCGTAAACTTCCAAGGCGGAGAACTCTGGCTGGGGCGGTACGATATCCTGCGTGGTCGCACCACTGTCTTCCCAGGGCAGCCTGACGCGTTCGGTGTTTGAACCACGCATGTAGATGTCGCCAAGCTTTCGGACCGGGTCGTCACGATTGGGCTCGTACATCAGCGTGATAGAGCTTCCAGATGCGTAGTACCCCTTGGACAGGTCCACCTTAAAAGTCTTGCCAATCACTTTCGTCTCTAAGGCGCTACCGGGTCCGGCGCCGGAAGGAACCGAGGATTGGCGCGCGTATACGCGATAATGATGCTGAAATCTAAAGACCAGCGTGGTGAGGTTTTCCCGTGGCAAGAGGATCCATGCGAGATCATACTTACCCCCCTCTGCATCCTCCTTATTCTTCACGCTGGAGTAGAGGTCGACATCGGGCGACTCGGGGGGTGATTTGCTGAACCACTTCAGGCGGGTCGTCTGGCTTCTGGGGGCTTACGCGCTGGTCCATGAGGTCGATGACCATGCCCCTCACGTACGTCCTCTGCACGTAGAAGAAGGTGGCATAGACCCAGACTACCGTTGAAACGGCCATTAGGCCGTACGTGGCGATGACCACGGACGTGTGGACGCTGCGAAAGTAGCCGTGGTCGCTAGGGCTTGCTTTCTGCAGGTTTGCAACCGCTCGCGCTTGCTGCCAAAAAATAAAGATCGCTGTCAGTGCGTACACGCCGTGGGCGCCAGCATTTCCGTTACGTGCGTAATTATGCTGATATTCTCGGCCTGCATGCTCATCCTCGTTTGCCAACTCATTTTCGAATCCCGCCTATGCGTGCCGACGGGCTGGTCCATCTTCGGCTCGACCCGGCCTAGACTTCCTGTGCCTTTGCCTTAAACACAAAGGGGCCACGGCCGTAGCAAGCCATGACCTCCTCATAGTCCAATAACTCTTACTCCTGTTTTCTGATTCTGTCTAGCCACTTTCGTGCCACTCTCCTCGCCTCATCGCGGCAGAGGCTCTTTCATATTAGTAAGCGCATAGGCCAGCACGGCCATAGCCGCGGCGTTTTCGCGAAGCTCAGAAGGAACGACTTTATCCAAAGTGTCAGCCGCAGAGTGGTGGTAGTTGAAATATGTCCGCCCATCCTGCATCACACCAAAACTGGGAACTCCCGCATCCGCCATAGGCGCGATGTCGGCGCCGGGGGAATACGTGCTGGGTTGGAAGAATGTCGCGCCGATGCTTTGCAGGACGGGTTGAATTGGGCGCAATGCCTCGATGGCAGCGGCGGAAGCCTTGACGTCGAAACCCAGAGGATGCGCCGCGCCGGAATCGCTTTCGATTGCGGCGACGTGGCGGGGAAAATCGTTGATGTATTCCGTGGAGTAGGCCCTACTGCCTGCGCCTCCGGTTTCTTCGTCCATCCATGCAATCACGCGGAGGGTGCGTGCTGGTCGCAGGTGGAGACGCTGTAAAACTTCGGCGGTCTGCATGGCCATGACTACGCCGGCTCCGTCGTCGATGGCTCCGGTGCCGAGGTCCCAGGAATCGAGATGGCCGGAGACGATTACGATTTGCTCGGGATGGTCGGCACCTTTGAGATCGGCAATCACGTTGTAGCCGGTTTCATCGGGAAGTTTTTGTGGCGTAAGAGTCAGATGCATGCGAACTCTGCCTTCGCCCGCTAGGTGAACGATTAAGTCAGCATCCTCGGCGGTGACGGCGCCGGCAGGAATCCCGGCTGGAAGACTGAATCCGGTATGCGGCAGCCTGAAGTCGGCGCTCGATACAGAGCGGACGAGAGCTGCTACTGCGCCTAGATCAGCGGCAGCCTTCGGTCCGGCTGCGCGATAGCGAACGGCTTCGCTGTAGGCGGCGAAGGCGAATCCGGCTCCGGACTTTTGCTTGTCGAAGGGTTCGTTGAACAACACAATCTTGCCGGCGACTTTGTTGCGGCCGAGGGCTTGAAGTTCGTCGAAAGTGTCAACCGTGATTACCTCGGCGGTAAGGCCGTCGGCAGGTGTGGACGAGCTTCCTCCGAGAGCGGTGAGAATGATTTTTTGCGTTGTGTTCGGAACCATGCCGGGATATTCGACGAGCGCGGCGGTCTCGGCTCCGCGCACCCAGTGCGGGACGATGACTTGCTGGAGCCGCACGTCGAGCCCGAGCTTGCGAAGTTCGTCGGCCACATATTCGGCGGCGGCGCGGGCCTGTGGCGAACCGGTAGGGCGCGGTCCGATGTTTTCGGTGAGATGAGTGAGTTGGCGGTAAGCGTAATCGTCATTGAGCGCGGCGGCTTTGATAGCAGAAAGCTGTTGGAGAAGAAGTGGCGGGAAGTTCTGCGTGGAAGTTTGAGGTGCAGCCATCATTGCGGTCCAGTCCTTAGACGACGGCTGGGGCGGGTTTTGGGCGCTGACAGGCGCTGGTAAAGTCAGCAATAGCGCGGACAAAGTAGTAATAGAGGAGAACGTGAACAGGAACCGGACGGTCTTGATCATGGCGTAGGCAGTGTATCCGAGTGAGCAGTCTGCGGGAAAGCGGCTGTGTTAGCGTGAGGCATGGACAAGAAAGAGATCAATTCTCCGAAAATGACGCTGAACTTCCTGATCTGGGTCGGTGGCGTATTCATGCTGCTGATCTTCGCCCTGCTGGCCCACTTTGTCTGGAGGATCTTCTAGAGTGCGCAAGTAGAGCACGCGCAAAAAAGCGGCCCCATTGCTGGGGCCACGTTTCAAAGAGGCAAGAGTGGTAGGGTTTCAGGAAAGGCAAAAGAAGTAGCCGTTTCGCCGGGCGAAGCAGCGCTTCGGGAAATGGTGACTGGAAAAGATAGTGAAGGTCATTTCTTTGGGTTGCGGCCTCTTTAGTACATCGGAAGAAAGCACTTGCCGAGCCAAAGACCGGGAACTTGTGATTGCCATCACACGAATTCATAAGTTGTAGAAGAAGATGGGCTTACGGCGAACCCGGCGTCCAGCGCGGGTTTTGGACGGAAGGGACGCTGCCGCAACAAGTGCAGAAGGATGCATATTGAGTGCACTGGAGTTTTCCAAGTCTGAGCAGAGCGGGGGTGGAATTATGAGTGATTACATCAGTGAGACAATGGCGCAGGCTTTAGTGGCCCGGCGAAGGCGGAACATCGGCCCCTGGAAGTCGATCAAGAAGGTTCAATCCGCCAACCGAGGAGTGCCGTCGGCGGAAGTTGAAAACGCGATCGCCAAGGCCGTGATGGCCGTCAGGAAGTCCCGGCGCGAGCCAAGTCCAGTAGACCGCCCGAATTAAAGTCTCCGGTGAAGATGCCGGATTCGCCATTAATGTCTATTTTTGCTGCTGCGGATACACGCCGAAACCGTAACCGCCGAACTGGAAGATGAAGTCCAAAAGCCCGTCGGAGTCGAAATCGCCAGTGACAATGCCGAGTTCGCCGCTCGCGAGCGGCCCCGGGACCTTGACCAACGAGGGCGGTTGAAAGGTACCGTCGCCGTTGCCGAGGAGTATCCAAAATTGATCACTGTCGACGTTGCTGGAGACAATGAGATCGGTTTTGCCATCTGAGTTGAAATCTCCCGCAGCGATTGTGAAGGACGAGGAGCTCACGTCGTAATACGTCGGACTCTGAAACGTCCCGTCCCGTTGCCGAGCAGAATTCCGATACTTGTGGCAGTACAGAAGGCAATGTCAAGGTTGCCGTCGCCATTGAAGTCACTCACGAGCATTGTTTGGCCGAAGCCGCAGCCGCCGTCGGCATTGGTGATCGTCACCGGCGGCTGAAACTTTCCATCACCATTACCCAATGCCACAGAAATGGGGAAGTTCTCGGCGCCCCCCTCAATCGCTAAATCAAGGATACCGTCCCCGTTGAAGTCGCCGACCTGAAGGTCAATTCCACCCACATCCTGGTACGTTGTAGTTGGCTGGAATGTCCCGTCGCCATTTCCCAGGAATACGTATGTGATGCAACAGTCTCCGCCCACCAAGTCAAGCTTGCCATCGCGGTTAAAGTCGCCGACTACAAAGTCAACGATGCTGCCTGCTGTACTGTCCAAGTATCTCCATCCCGAATCGAATGTGCCATTACCATTGCCCAGGCTCACGCCTAAGCCCAGAGTTCCTGTCCGCTGGGTCAGTGTCCGTCGCGTAGACCAAGTCAAGCTTGCCGTCACCGTTGAAGTCGCCATAAGCAGTGCTCTCCAGACCGAACAGCGCTGTATTGTAGACGTAAGTCGCATTCGAAATATGGCTGAAGGTGGCGTTTCCTTTACCGAGGCTAACATTGATGGTTCGGTTGGCAAGGCCCGCCGCCAAGTCGAGGATGCCGTCATTAGTGAAGTCCGCTGCGAGCAAGGAGGGGACGTTGGCGAAGCCGTAAAGGTAAATGATGGGATTACCAGGGGCGATTGTGGCTGTCGGAGTATGCACTTCCACCAAGCTCCAACTGGAACTAGAAAGGCCTCCGCCGGGAGCCGGGTTGGTCACGGTGATGTACCCAGCAGTGGCTGTTGCGACATCGGAGGCAAGAATTTGAACTTCTAACTCTCTAGCGGAAATGAAAGTGGTAAGCCGAGGCTGGCGATTCCAGTTTACCACCGCACCCGGCACGAAATTCGCGCCATAGACTCTTAAAGTGAAATCGCCGCCGCCGGGCGCTATCGCTTGCGGTTGTGGCGGACCCACCACCTGCGGTACCGGATTGCTCTGGGCAAGGGCGCTCGCGACAATCAAGTTGGCGGTTAGAAGGATGAGTGAGGCTAGGGCTCGAAACGTCCAATTCATCCGGGAATGGTGCTCCGATCACGTTCAAGCGTCAAGATGAAGGATTCGGCATAGGGCGCATCGGTGCCGAAAGGAGTGCACAGGTCCTTCGTCCCGCAAAGAAGGCGGGACTCAGGATGACAGAGCTTGAGGGCGGTTTACCCCATCCTTCCGCATAGAGTGCGAAAGGGTGGGGCATCCGAATATCCCAAGAGAATTGACCTAGCTGTTTCCGGCTACTGTGCGCAGCTTCCCGGGCAGGAAGTGGTACGGGGGCCAGGGTCCGCTGATGGCTACCGCACAATTCTTTAGCTGCTTGGTGGCGGTCTGGTAGCGGTTCTGATATTTTTCCACCGACTTGGTGTCGATGAGGTGGGCGATGTCGATGAGCATGCCTTGCGGCGCGACCTTCTTGCAGCTCACTTCTTCTTCCAGCGGGTTAAACAGCTTGTGGACCTGTACCGAGAGCGCGCGTGCCTTGGTTTGGCGCTCGCGTTCGCGGGAAGCTTTGATGCGCAGCTTGGAAAGATAGTCTCCACCTACGGTGTCGGGCAGGATGACTTCAATCATGGCCTCGCGCAGCGAGCCGTCTGTGACCGTGAGTTTGATGTGCATTTCGGACTTGCCGCGAAGTTTGGCCACGCTGACTCCAAAAGCGCGCCGGTTGACCCGGACCGCCTGGCGGAGAGCGTCGTCGCTTTCGAAGATTGTCCCAAAACGGAACGGAAGTACAGTTGAGTTCCGAAAGCAGCCACTCACCACGCGGGCGTGATCGATGACGGCTTTCTGGTCAAGAGGAGCAGAAGATTGGTCGAATTCGCTCACAATCACAGCAAATTCTCCGCTGGGATAGCTGAGGACTGGGGCTCCGTTCACGCCTTGTACATTCTCAATTACGAACGGGCGTCTGGAACGAGTGCCATTTGGGAGGGTCTGGTGCTCGGTAAGACAGTACGCGTACCACGCCATATTGAACTCTCCGAACCGGGACGGAGGCTGGGACGGCCTCTTATGTTTTTGCACAGCTGAACTGCGAAGTTTGGAAGTTAGCTATTAGCGGTACAGGGTCTGGAACTCTGGGAAACTATTGTAAAGCTCCGTAAACGATATTACTTCGGTCACAGTAGAAAATGCAACTTTTTTGTGGCAGAGGGCATCGTTTTGGATTTTTGAGGGCTCTCGGCAGGGTATGATGGACGCGGATTTGGGCGTGCGGAGTGCCGGACTAATGTACATCAGCGCTTCGCGACTTAGGGCAAACGGAGCTTTACTGTAATTAAGGGCATTACTTTCAACAGCTTAAACGATTGAACGAATTACTCGTACCGCAAGCTCTCCACGGGATCCAACTGCGCCGCGCGTGCGGCGGGGACAGTTCCGAAAATCACCCCCACCAGCGACGACACTAGGATAGCGATAACAGCCGACCAGCCGTTAATCGGTACGCGATACTCGGTAAGAAAGCGTACCGAATAGGGAATGGCAAGGCCGATGACGATGCCGGCGAAGCCTCCGATGAGCGAGATCAGAATGGCCTCGGCAAGAAACTGAAACCGGATCTCGCGGTTGGTGGCGCCGACAGCCTTGCGAATGCCGATCTCCCGGATGCGCGACGTCACGGTCGACAGCATGATGTTCATGATGCCGATGCCACCAACGAGCAGAGTGACGGCGGAGATCAACAGGAGCATCCACGTCAACATGGTGGCCGAGCGGTCGGCAACCGCGAGCAACTCGCTGAGGTCCGTCACGTCGTATACCGATTCGGGACGATGCCGCGATTGCAGCACCTTCTTGATTTGCGCCGTACCCGCAACCACCATGGTGGGATCCTGCATGGAAAAATAAATCAGCTTCACGCTGGGCGTGTCAGTGAAATAACGGCTCACGGTGTACGGAATCAGCATGGTGCTGCCGACTACTTCCGATTGATCAAATGTGTTGACCCGCTCCTTGAAGGTGCCAATGATCGTGAAAGGCAAGCCCGTCAGCTTGATGACTTTTCCAATCGCCGCCTGAGTCGAGCCGTAAACCTCTTGCGCCATCTTTTCCGTGATCAGTCCAACTTTGTTGTGAGCCTGTGAATCTTCTGCGTCGAAGAAGCGGCCGGAGAGCACCACCAGATTACGCACCTGCAGGTATTCGGGATAAACGCCGAGAATCTGCACCTCACGCTCTTTGCCGTCGCCGAACGGAACCCGCTCCGACAAAGTAACTACGGGCGATGCAGCGACTACACCCGGCACCTGGCTGCGCACGGCTTCCACATCGTCGATCGTGAGATTGTCCGGCGACGATTGGCTGATGTGCGGCGCGCCCTGATATTGCGCGTAGATCAGATTGGCGCCGATCGCCTGAATTTGGTTTAGCACGTATTGCCGCCCGGTCATTCCGATCGTGACAACTAATATGAGAGATGCGGTGCCGATCACCATGCCAAGCGCAGTCAGAATGAACCGCACCTTATTACTGCAGAAGGTGTCGTAAGCGAAGCTCACAATCTCGCCCAGGGCCATGTTCGGCCGGAGGCGCTCGGGCATAAGGGCAGCAGCCATGTGTAAGTTAGATGCTACGTAGGACCGGCTAGGCGCGCAAGGTGTCGTGGCTGGAACGTGGCCGCACCTCACTTCCGTTCGCGGGGGATAATATAGCGTGGTGAGAATCAGAGACATCCACGCTTCAGCGCATCTCTTTCGGGGAATGGAATGAGCCAAATCGTAGAGCGGTCCAAATCCTACGGTTCGGCAGCGCATCTGCTTGGAGAAATCCCGCACGAGGGCCGGTCCGCCAAGTCTTCCCTGCTGTGGATGGTCCTCACCGCGCTCGCCATCCGCCTGATCGTGATGGTCTTCCTGTTGCCCGAGCAACTCGACCCCTCCCGCGACCACTGGCATTTCGGCTACGAAACCGGACGCATCGCCCGCTCCATCGTTCAAGGCCACGGATTCAGCAGCCCGCTATTCGCCGACACCGGCCCAACTGCATGGATGAGCCCCATCTATCCTTATATCGTTGCCGGAGTTTTCAAAGTGTTTGGCATTTACACTACCGCATCGGCAGTGGTTTTGCTGTCGCTGAATGCCCTGACCTCCGCGCTGACCTGCATCCCCATCTTCTTCATTGCGCGCAGAACTTTCGGCGACCGTGCGGCCAAGTGGTCAGGATGGACCTGGGTCTTCTTCCCATACGCAGTCTATTTCCCGGTTGAGAGAATTTGGGAAACATGGCTGGCGACGCTGCTGCTCACCGTGCTTTTTCTCTTTGCACTGGAACTTGGGGATGGGCCTGGGGGCGCTTCATCTAATGACTATCAACCTGAAGCACGGCCAACATGGCTCAACTGGATCGCCTTCGGCCTACTCTCCGGTCTAACCGCTCTCACGAGCCCAGCAATCGTTTCCGTATTGCCTTTCCTGGGCGGATGGGCCTGCTATCGCTTACACCGCAGCAAGCAGCCATGGTTCAGTCCCGCGTTAGTCTCCGCGCTGGCCTTCATCCTTTTTGTATCGCCATGGTTTATTCGCAACTACGAAACTTTCCATCGCTTCATCCCCTTCCGCGACAACATGGGGATGGTCTTGCGGCTCGGCACCAAGGGCGCGACCAACCATTGGGCCGCGTACGATTTAGGCCCATGGCACAGCGACTCCGAATGGCTGCAGTTCCAGGAGTTAGGCGAGCTCGGCTACATGGCAAAAGAGAAGAAGCAGGCACTCGAATTCATCGGCGCGAACCCAGGTTGGTATGCGTGGACCACGCTGCGCCGCGCAGTCTTCATCTGGACGGGATTCTGGAGCTTCGACCGCGCCTACCTCGCAGAGGAACCACTCGATCCTCCGAACATTTTCTTGTGCACGACTTTCACTGTGCTCGCGCTCGTCGGATTATGGCGCGCACTTCGCTCGAATCCAGCAGCAGCCCTGCTCTACACGCTAGTCCTGGTCACCTTCCCGGCGATCTATTACATCACCAGCCCAGAGGTTTATTACCGGCGTCCCATCGACCCGTTAATCGTGATCCTCGCCGCCTCGCTTGTTCCCGCGCGCCGGGGCGTTCAGAAACGAAGCATGCAGAAACAAAGCCCGTTGCCGTCCGGATCAGTCACGGCAAATTCACGTAGCCCCCAAGTCTGATCGACCGGCGCAGTGTGAATGGGAGACTCAGGACGCCGCGTCGTATCCAAACCCCGAGAGCGAAAAGTCGCGTAACGCTCATCGACGTCGTCCACAAACACACGGTTGACGGAGCCGAAGACGCCGTCCCCTGCATGACGTGAAAGCTGCAGTTCAGCCCCATCGCGAACCAGGTCTATGACTCCGTTGGCCATCTCGCGCTCTTCATGCCCAGGCCACTTGCGCTCGAAGTCGAGAACTTCGGTGTAGAAATGTAACGATCGTTGCAAATCGCTGGACTTGATCACCGGCACAATCTTCATGACATTCTCCCGGACAGCAGGCGAATAGAATATCTCGTGCGGCAACTCCGAGAGCATTTTAGAACGTCGGGATAATCAGCGACGAATCGCGTTTGCATCTGCGCCCAAACTTAATGAATAGTGGTCAAAGCGTGTATAGCCTGTTTGTGACAGTTACGTAAGATGAGGGAAGTTATACGAAGAAAGTCTGTCCGGAACCCATTATTACTGCCGGCAATTGACAAGCGATTGCACGTGATCCCACACCTCTCCAGGCGAAGGATAGTGATCCCACAACTCTCCGCTGACCGCCATGTCTCCCGCTCCCGGAACGTCGATATGAAGAGTTTCGCCGGGCGTAAAGGAGTAGGCGGCTTCCGGCAGTTCTTCGATGTCGCCATTAGAGACCTGCCCATTGAAGCGAGCGGACCTAATGCCCAACTCAATCTGCCTTCCGTTATCTGCGATGATTCGAAATTTGTAAACCCCTCGTTCACCCTCCGCGCCTTCCATTTGCACAAACCTGCAACTTCCATCACCTCCAACGGAGAGCGTGCAAGGCAAAGTGTGGCCTTGCGCTGGCTTGGCTGCTAGCATCAGAAACCTTCCCCGCGTGTGAGCGCGCACGCTTCCAATGACCAAGCTGGAAGCTAGCACAAACACAGTAACCAGCAGCAATGCAAAAGCAAATCGTGGTATTCGTACGGTCTCTCCTCCCTTTTTCCACCAACGTGCAGCAGCTCTCGGGTTTGGCTCCGAACGTATTTCCAGGGGTCGGACTTGGCGCACTTGAAACGTTTTCAGGTACTGCTCTACGTTATTCTGATCGTTTTCTTGTCCCCGCATGGCTATCTCCGTTCGTCAACAGGCTGCAATTTCTCTCGTAGCTTCTCCAATGCATAGCGATACCGCGATGCCACCGTGTTCATTGGGATCTCCAGAACCTCGGAGATTTCCTGCAGAGTCATACCTGCCCAAACCTTCAAAAAAACGGTCTCCCTCTGTTCCTGAGGGATGTCTCGTAAAGCGGCCTGCACGCTCAGAGCCTCCTCTGCGCGTCCCTCAGTTTCCATGAGCCAGTTCTCCGCCTCGTCCATCTCAACCTCTCGCCGGGTGCTGCGGCGCAGGTTGAACGACGTATTGCGTACAGCTCGATAGAGGTAAGACAGCGGTCTCCAGGCATGGACACGTTCGCCTGCATCAGCTTCAGAAACAATTGCTGTACCGCATCTTCCGCCGAAGCGAACTCGACCCCACGGCAACACAAATAGGCCGCTAAGGTCGAGCCGTGTTTTTCGTACAAGGCGGCCAGCGAAGCTGCGGTGATGTTCCCAGCGGCCAATTGCGTGCCCATATTCGGCCTCAACTATATGACACAGGAAGATGTCGGATTTTGTCTAAAGAGTTCTCCTCGGTAATTGGCGTGACCGAAACTAGCTCATGATTGGCCTAACATCGCCATCTCACCCATCTGCGGGGATCGACCCCTGCTGGACTGTCGGACTACTCGGAATTTGGCCCACCGCCATCGCACAAATTTGACAGCCGCACTCCCTCTCGTTAGGGTAAAGACGGCGCGATCGCCATCAACTCCTTGAGTAATCCCCCTCGATCAACTCCAACGAAATGGCAGTCCGCACTCGGCCTCTTAGTGCTGACGTTCGCAGCCGTCCTCGTGCAGGGCTACCATCCCTTCTCCGAAGATGCTGAGATTTACCTGCCGGGCGTGGAGAAGATTCTGCATCCCGAGTTGTTCCCCGTAGGCCAGGAATTCTTCAAGTCGCACGCCAGCATGACGTTGTTCCCCAATGTAGTTGCGTTCTCTCTGCGGGCAACTCACCTGCCGTTCGAAGCCGGATTATTCCTCTGGCATCTCGCGTCGATCTTTCTCCTGCTTCTAGCCTGTTGGGAGTTAAGCGGACTATTCTTCCCCGATTTGCCAAGAGCGCGGTGGGGCGGAGTCTGCCTGGTAGCCGCGCTGTTGTCGATTCCGGTAGCCGGCACCGCGCTCTACATCATGGACCAGTATTTGAACCCGCGAAATCTCGCGGCGTTCGCGGGCGTCTTCATGTTGGCACGAACCTTAGAGAAAAAATATCTCCATGCGTTATTGTGGCTGGCATTTGCCATATGCATGCATCCGCTGATGTGGGTCTTTCCATTTTCATTTTGTGTGTTGCTGCTGGTAATGGACAGACTCGAGAGCCGCTTCAAGACGCAGAACATTGCCGCGCTCGCGGCAGTGCTGTGGATTCCTCTATCGCCCGCGGCCTCAGCCGCCTATCGCGAGGCGGCAAAACGACACGCGTATCACTACATCCAGAACTGGGCTTGGTATGAGTTGTTGGGCGCAGTTGCGCCGCTGCTCTTGTTCTGGTGGTTCGGAAGAATAGCTCGCGCGCGGATCGCGCGAGGTCTCGAGTGGTCCACCGTCGAACGCGTCAGCCGCGCGTTCGTGGTCTATGGATTGATCTATTTTATCGCGGCGCTGGTGGTCGATTTGCCGCCGCGCTTTGTAGAACTGGCCCGCCTTCAACCGCTGCGCTGCCTGCACTTTCTTTACATCGTGATGTTTGTCTTGATGGGCGGGCTTCTCGGCGGGTTCGTGCTGAAAAACCGCGTGTGGCGCTGGCTGTTGCTCTTTGCGCCTTTGAGTCTCGGAATGTTCATGGCGCAACGCTCGCTCTTTCCAGCGAGCGCGCACGTGGAGTGGCCGGGCGTCGCGCCGAAGAACCCGTGGGCCCAGGCCTTTGTCTGGGTCAGGCAGAACACGCCCGTGGATGCGGTCTTCGCCCTCGATCCGGAATACATGAACCTAGCCGGCGAAGATGAAATCGGGTTCCGTTGCTTGGCCGAGCGAAGCCATCTCGCCGACGGAGTCAAGGACAATGGCGTGGTGAGCATGTTTCCCGCGCTGGCCGAGAAGTGGTGGGCGCAGGTTCAGGCGCAGACTCCATGGAAAAGTTTCGGTGCAGCAGACTTTTCACGACTGAAGAACTCCTATGGTGCAAACTGGGTCGTCGTGCAGCAGTCCGCACTTGCCGGCCTCGATTGCCCTTACCAGAACAGCGCGGTGCGCGTTTGCCGGATTCCCTGAATCTGATCGAGACGAGTAACTTCCCGAGGACATGCGCAAGGCAAAATCCCCTCTCTGAGAGGCCGGATCAGTTACAATTTCAATGATGAGGTTTTTCTAGGCATGTCCACTGCACGGGCCGTCCAGGCACCCGTCCGGCTATTTCCCTACGAACAGTGGGGATCTCGCCTGCCTGCTCTCGCCCGGCAATACCGCGAGAACCATCCCTGTCCGCATATTTTATTGAAAGACTTTCTCGATCCGGAAGTCGCACAGGAGATTGCGGCGGAGTTCCCCGAGGCCTCGACGGATGAATGGACGCAGTACAAGCACGCGAATGAAAACAAGCTCGGCATGGCGAAGCGCCAATTTTTTCCGCCGGCACTCGGAGCAATCACTGACGAACTGAACTCGCCCGAATTTGTTGCGTGGGTTTCGCAGTTAACCGGAATTCCCAACCTCATGGCCGACCCAATGCTTGAGGGTGGCGGCCTGCATCAATCGGGTCCCGGCGGTTACCTGAACGTGCATACGGATTTCTCCATGCACCACTTCCACACGCACTGGCACCGGCGCGTGAATCTGATTCTCTACCTGAATCCGGGATGGCAGGAAAGTTGGGGCGGCGCGATCGAACTATGGGAGCGGCAAGATGGGAAGATGGCGCGCTGCGCGGCGAAATATCCTCCGCTGCTGAATCATGCGCTTGTTTTTACTACCGACGAGCGTTCGCTGCACGGGTTTCCCGACCCCCTCACTTGCCCGGCGGGCCAATCGCGCAAGAGCCTGGCTTTGTATTACTACACGATCGAGCAGGATAAAAAAGTCACGGGACACTCGACCGACTACTTTGCGCGCCCGCAAGATGGCTTCGGAAAGTCGGCAATGATCTGGCTCGACAAACAGGCCGTCGATCTGTATTCGCGGGCCAAGGCGCGATTTGGATTTTCTGACGAGTTCGCCAGCAAGGTGCTGGGATTCTTGTCCAAGAAAAAGTAGCTGGGCAACCGCACTACTTCGTCATCCTGAGCGTAGCCGTTTTTCAGGCGCAGCGAAGAGCCTGCCCTGAGCGAAGCCGAAGGGATCTCCGGCTTAACCAGCCTCTTTCTTAAGCCAACTGCACCACTACCAAAATTTCGCGAGAACTATCCTAGGCGGGGCGCGCAATGTCGTTTCGCCGCGCGTAATAAGTCGGATAACCAGGCTCGAGTTTGCGCCCTTTGTCGCTGAAGCGAGGCAGGTGGATCAACCCCGCCTTCTGCAACGCAAACTGCAAGGTTGTCGCCAGCACGCCGAACCCATACTTCACGCTGCGGCGGAAGTTGATCGAGGAAGCTTCTTCGAAATACTTCGTGGGACACGACACTTCGCCAATGTGAAAGCCGAAGTGAACGCACTGCGCCAGCATCTGGTTGTCAAAAACGAAGTCGTCGGAATTCTCGAGCAGCGGAAGTTCGGTTAGCACCCTGCGGCTGAAAGCTCGGTACCCGGTGTGGTACTCAGAAAGCTTCACGCGCAGAAAAAGATTTTCAAATCCAGTCAGCAACCGGTTTGAAATGTATTTATAAACCGGCATGCCGCCGCGCAGCGCCGTCCCGCCGATAATGCGCGATCCCAGCACAACGTCGTAAACCTCGTAAGCCACCATGCTGGCCATCGCAGTCACCAGCAGCGGCGTGTATTGATAATCAGGATGCAGCATGATGACAACGTCGGCCCCCGCGGCCAGCGCTTCGCGATAGCAGGTCTGCTGATTGCGTCCGTAGCCGTAGTTGCGGTCATGCTGAAAGACCTGCAGGCCAAGGCGATGCGCCAGATCGACGGTCTTGTCGGAGCTGTGATCGTCCACCAGAATGCGAATGTCGACCAGATCCGGCAGCTCTCCCGCCGTAACCTCGAGGGTCTTTTCCGCATTGTAGGCGGGCATTACGACCGCGATGCGCTTGCCGTTAATCATGGGATTACGTGTTTATGATACCTCACCCGGCGAAGAGGCGGCGCGGAAAGCTCGCCATCCAGTGCGGCTAGTTTCGTGCTGTTCCGAATGTTCCCACCGGAACATTAAGCAGTTTTAACCGCACCAAAAGGACTGACCAAAGGTGACTCCCGTCACCGAGCGTAGGTCTGATCCCTCAAGTGTGCCCCCGCCCCGCCGATGAAACTTAAGAGCCACATCTCATTCGGAGGTCCCATCAAAGTGTCCCGTCAGTTCCCTACGCGCCAGCGCCGCCGCACCTTGCCACTGACTTTGTTATTTTCATTTCTAACCTTAGCAATTTTCTTGTCGTTCCTTCCTCTCAATTTACCGGCCCAGGCGCCCCCACCGACCGATCCCCCAAGTTCTCCGTCCATGCTGCCTCTGTTCGCGCCACCCAACGATCGCATCACCTCCTTCATTGACGATGAGCAGCGGGTAACTCTGCGCGGCAACGTGCACCCCTCGGCTACTGCACAAAACGATGCCGGCGAAGTCGCGCCCGGCTTTCCCATGGAGCACATGCTCCTGACGCTGACGCCAGACGCCGCGCAGCAAGATGCGCTCGAACAGTTGCTGGACGCGCAACAGAATCCCGAATCTCCCTACTACCATCAGTGGCTCACGCCTGAGCAATTTGCAGAGCGTTTCGGCGTCTCCGATAACGATACGGCGCAGATCACCCGCTGGCTGCAGGATCATGGCATGGAAGTGGAAGAAGTTACCGCGGGCCGCCAGTCGATCGTCTTCAGCGGTGTGGCTTCGCAGGTCGAGTCGGCATTCCACACACAGATACACGCTTACAAGATTGGCAACGAACTGCACCACGCGAACGCAACCGACCCTGAAATTCCCGCCGCCTTGGTTCAGGTTGTCGGAGGCGTGGTCTCGCTGCACGATTTTCACAGCGCACCCATGCATGGGCCGGTTCACAAACCATCGCCCGAGTTCACCAGCGGAGGCTCGCATTACCTTGCGCCCTCGGATTTCGCCACGATCTACGACCTCCTGCCGCTGTATCAGGATGCGATCACCGGTACGGGGGAGTCCATTGCTATCGTGGCGCGCTCGAATATTAGGATCGCAGATGTGCGCCAGTTCAGAACATCTTTTGGATTACCCGCCAACGATCCGCAGATCGTCGTCAATGGCGCTGACCCGGGCATTTGGAATTCAGATGAAGAAACCGAAGCCGATCTCGACGTGGAGTGGTCGGGCGCCGTCGCGAGGAATGCCACCATCAAGTTTGTAGTTTCGAAGTCAACGAATTCGAGCGATGGCGTAGACCTCTCGGCACAGTACATTGTGAACCACAACCTTGCTCCAGTTATGAGCACGAGCTTCGGCCTCTGCGAGGCCTCGCTGGGGTCGTCCGGGAATTCTTTTCTGAATAGCTTGTGGCAACAAGCGGCGGCGCAGGGAATTACGGTTTTCGTCTCTTCGGGAGACGATGGAGCTGCCGGGTGTGATTCCGCGTCGTCTACCACTGCTACGCATGGACGCGCGGTGAACGGCTTGTGCTCAACGCCCTATAGCGTCTGTGTGGGCGGCACTGAGTTCAACGATGCCTCGGACCCTTCGCTTTACTGGTCGTCCTTTAACGCCGCAGGCACACAGTCGTCAGCTTTAAGCTACATTCCGGAAGTCGCCTGGAACGAGAGCGGACCGGGGCAGGGGCTGTGGGCAAGCGGCGGTGGTGCCAGCGCCATCTACACCAAGCCTTCATGGCAAGCCGGCACAGGCGTTCCCGCCGATGGCAAGCGCGACGTTCCCGATGTTTCGCTCACGGCAGCCGGACACGACGGCTATCTAATGTGTCAGGAAGGCGGACTGTATGTTGTCGGCGGCACCTCGGCGGCATCGCCATCGTTTGCGGGCATAATGGCGCTGGTGGCACAGCACGCGGGGGCGAGGCTGGGAAACGCCAACACGGTTTTCTACTCGCTGGCAAGCAAGCAGAGAGCGGGCGGCGCGTCAGCTTTCCACGACATCACCACGGGAAACAACAGCGTGCCGGGACAATCCGGCTTCAACGCGGCCATCGGATACGATCAGGTAACCGGGCTTGGCTCTGTCGATGGCTCGGTGCTAGTCAGCCACTGGAGTGACGCCACCGTCGTTCCTGCTTTTCAGGCGACTCCATCGGCGAGTTCCCTCCCGGTAACGGCCGGATCGAACAATAGCCTTACTCTAAACGTCACGGTCAGTGGTGGCTTCGACGCGGCTGTCAGGTTCTCCGTTACGGGACTGCCCAGCGGAGTGACAGCCGTCTTTACGCCGGGATCGTTGGCGGCTCCGGGTTCGGGCAGCAGCGTTCTCAAACTGACTGCCAGCAGCAGCGCGAAGGCTGGGGTTTATTCCGTGACGGTGTCGGCGACGAGCGGTTCAACACGGCAGCAAATGGCGGTCGCAGTTACGGTTGCGCGGCAAAGCTCGGGTTCATCCGTTCGACAATAAAAACCACGGCGGGTTGATGCTAGGGTAAGAATCGTAGGAACGTTTACCGGAAACCCAGTATAGCCTTAGCGCGGCGACCATAGGACAATAATGCACCGTGCTATCTCGTCGACTCGATGAACGGACCCGTGAGTTGTGTGCTGAGGCCATAGTCGCTGGCCCCGCCACGTTCACAGAAGTTATCGCAGAGCTCCGGTCTGCCTTACGCCAGCACGCGTCGCGTGTGCGCGAAATGGCGATACGGCACGTTGTCGGGCGACAGCCAGAAGCGGCCTCTGCAATGCAGGAACATCAGGAGTTAGTTGGCGTCGGAGCCGGCAGCAAGAATCGAAGTTGGGATGCGCAGCCTCAGCAGCGCGCGATGAGCGCCTGATTGTTCCTTCGGCTCATTTTCCCCTCACCTCAAAAAATGACCTGGTCGCCTTTTCCGCATCGCGGGGCCCGGTTGACGCATCTCAATTGAGGCGCTTATCATTTTTGTTTGGACCTTGCAGCTCAGGGGGCTCCGAGGAGCCGCCGCAGAATATTTAGAAGTGATCTTATGGACAAGAAGAAGTTAGAAGGATTTAAGAAGAGGCTCGAGACGCGGCAGCAGGATTTGCGGCGCACAGTCTCCCGCACCCAGGCGGACGGGCGATCGGCAGACGAGGATACGGCGCAGGACATTGCCGACCGCGCTGCCAGTTCCTACACCAAAGAGTTTCTTTTCAGCCAGAGCAATAACGAGCGGGCACTGCTGCAGATGGTGGAGCGGGCGCTGGCGCGGATTCGCGAAGGCAGCTTCGGCGAGTGCATCCATTGCGGCAAGGAAATCAATGCCAAGCGCCTCGAGGCTGTGCCCTGGACGCGGCACTGCATCGAGTGCCAAGAGAAGGTCGAGCAGGGATTGCTGGAGGAAGCTCCGCGGTAAGGGCGGATCCGCATGCCTCGGACGGCCGTTGCAGCCCTCCAGGCCAACAGCAGGTTCCTCGCGAGGCGTTGCGCTCGGTTCGGAATGACAGGAATTGGCATTTTGGGTTTTAGCGACTAGGTTCCCTTGGCGGTAATCGGCTTTGACCTTCGTGTTTTCTGCCTGATAAACTAGTAGTTTGCCCCACCGAGGTAAAGTCATCTACAGAGAGTCATCGAAATAGACTCGCCGAAACTGAGACTGGAAGGTAGAAGTGCGCGCAGAAACCCGCCATCAACTTAAGCAGGACACATTCAGCCGAGTCACCATTGGAGCTGCGGAGAAAACCGCTCACTGGAGCGTGGAACACAGGAACACGCTGGCGATGGCCGCAGTCGCCGTAGTGGTGATCGTCGCCTTGGTCGCGGGCGGTTGGTTCTACCTGAGCAAGCAGGATGAGAAAGCCAGCTTCGATCTGTCGATCGCAGTAAGAACTTTGGACACGCCTCTTCGAGCGGCTGAATCGACGCCGCAACCAGACTCTCCTAGCTTTGCCTCGGTGAAGGAGCGCGCGGAAGCCGCGCAGAAGCAATTTCAGGCGATCGTGGATAAATATCCGCACACGCGCACGGCAGACATGGCGCGCTATTTTCTGGGAGTGACCGCAGAAGACTCGGGCGACCACGCCGCCGCTGAAAAGGACTTCAAGGCGGTCGCTTCAACCGGCAACAAAGAACTGGCTTCGGTGGCGAAGCTGGCGCTGGCCTCTCTCTATGTCACCACGAACCGCAACAAAGAGGCCATCGCCATTTACCAGGAGCTGATCAACCAGCCCACGGCCTCGGTGAGCAAAGTTACGGCGCAGTTACAACTGGCGGAACTTTACCAGGCCAACAACCAGCCCATCGACGCCAAACATCTCTACGAGCAGGTCAAGAAGGACAATCCTTCTGGCGGGGATGCGGCACAGATCGCCACCCAGAAACTGGCGGAGCTGAAGTAGGATGGCGACGGTGCGACTCCGATTGATTTCCACTCTTTGATTTTTCGCCCTTTAGATTTTCACTCCTCGAACCCAACCAGAAAACTGTAGCTACTGTGCGGCAGCCGGCATGGGCTGCCCTACGGTCATCTTAAAGATCTGAATGTTCTTCCCGAACGACTCAAAGTTCAGGCCGCGAAATTCCGCGTAGCGCCTCTGCAAGTCTTCCGGAAGATCGATTCCCCAGCCTGTCTGAACAATCCAAACGGTCTCGCCCGGTTTCAGATTGTAGGATTGCACGGCTCGCTGCCACTCCCTAGGAAAATTATCGGCTCCAAACATCCACGCGGCTCTAAAGTCGCTCGCAACAATTTGGCGGCCGGCGCAAGAAAATTGCTCGAAGTTGGCGGGAGTAACTTCCCAGGGAACGGGACGCTGTTGGCACAGATAGTGGCCAAGAATCAGATCGCTCTGGTAGTCGGTGAAGATGAGGTCAGAGGGCTTAATATTTCCCGCTATAAAATTGACTGCATCGGCCATGTGCTTCCGGCTCTGGTCGGCGCGCTCCATGCGGGGCTGGCGCGGTTTGCCAAAGACGATGCAGGCCAGGATAACGACGGCGGTGACGCTGAAGGCGCGATCCCACCGATTGGACGCCAGCCACGCGATTGCGACGCTGACGCCGGCCACTGCGGGAATAATCAGGAAGGCCAAGTGCCGCACGCCCCCGTAGGGATAGAGGTGCGCCAGGCTGATGCTGCCTGCGACGACAAACGGCACGACTAAGAATATTCCCAGGCGGCGCGAAGATGCTCGATCGGCCGAAAAACTCTTCCCGCGCAGAAGGATCGCGACTCCTATGAGGAACACGACGCCCATCACAACGCCGACAGCAAGCTGGCCAAAGAAATATTGAAAGACTCCGAAGCTGTGGCTTAGGAGGAACGTCGCAGGATTGTCGTGTGCGCGGTCGAAGTACGATCGCTGAAGATAAAGATCGCTCATCCAGCCTTGCGTAGCCGGTCTCGAGTCGCCTGCGCCTAGCTTCGACAGGTGAGTCTTATAGAGGAAAGCGGCGAGGACGAGGCCTCCGAGCTGTCCGATTGCCCAGATGGCTGCGAGTCTGAAAGGCGAGCGTTCGGCGAAAATTATGAACAGCGCATAAACACCGAGCGCGGCGGCAAACAGAAATGCCGAGTAGTGAAACAGCATGGCGAGGTAGAGGCACACAGAAAAAGCCGCCATGCGTGCGGGCGAGTTTTTTGCGAAAGCTTCATCCAGAAAGTACAGGGCGCTGACCAGGAATGCGAGCAGCAGAGCGTACTGCCGCACCTCCGCGGATAGCTCGACGATGGGACGAAGAAAAGCCACGAAGAGAAGACCAATCAGCGCGGCAAGATTGCCAGCGGCGTTGCTAAGCCACTTGTAAAACATCCAGCAAAAAACCGTCCCTGCGATCACCGATGGCAAGCGCAGCCAGAGTTCTGACGTGCCCAGCGCACGCCAGAAATACAGCAGGAGAACGAACAGCGGGGGATGTGCCGCGGTAAGGCTTGCCTTATATGCAAGAGCGAGCGAGGACTGGTTGGCCAGACGGAAATGCAGCGCTTCGTCGGGATTGAGGAATGTTCCGGAGGCGGTCCAAAGGCGCGCCAGGAAGCCGAGCAGGGTGATGCACACTGCGGCTACACCGGTGTGATTCTCGATCCACTGATTTCTATTTTCAAGTGAACCCGCCATCATTTTTGCCCGGTCGCGAATGCGCCCAGCCATTTTACGGGAAGGCGCGCAGCCAGGGCGTTAGCCAAACGCTCGTCAGCGGTAATCATCTCGATTTTGTATTGAATGGCGAGGGCGACATAGAGACAATCGTAAACGCTGCGGTCGTGGGCAAAAGCAATCTTGATGGCTTCCGGCAACAACCCAAGAGACGACACTGTAAAGAAGCCCCGGTCTCTCACATCCCGGACAGCGCGTTCTGCGAGGGCCTGAGGCCACCGTCGCTGACGAACGCCCTTCCATAAGACGTTCCCCACTTCAGCCCAGAAGATATCCGGGACGATAAAGTTGACATCTCCGTCGATGTAAAGCTTCAGCAGTTGAAGAGATTCGGTGGTGAGCGTCTCTTTTGCGGATGGGAGAACCCACTTCACCGCAACGCTCGCGTCGAGGACGAGGGCAGTCAACGATCCCGGTCCTCGCGGATCATTTCTTCAGCCGTTGGAAAAGGGCCGGGGCCCTCCGAATGATACGCACGGAGTTCCGCCATTCGTTTGTAGAATTCGCGGCGTCCGTGTAATTCTTTTGCGGTAGGTACGTCACGCTCCAACAATGAGATGACCTCCGCCGCAATCGACTTACGATTCTCACGAGCGCGCTTGCGAAGAGCTTGGTAAAGCTCGTCGGGAACATTTTCAACGTAGAGAGTAGGCATATGGAATCCCTATGAAAATTATAGCACAACCATAGTCACGGAAAAGGGGAGGTAGAGCAATTTCACGGCACTATCTCCGTCAACCCACTCTTGACACTGCTTTCTATCAACCTTTATCCTTAACTCTTGCTCCTTGCGGTACTTGCGCCTCTCGGCGTGCTTCCGCGAGCCTGGGGCGGCAACTGACGGGGCGCGGAGGTTTCCCATGTTCTTCGAGATCAAAGATTTAGAACTTCATCCAGTAGAATTTGCGGAGAAGTTTGCGCCCGGCGCTATCGACCTGGGAACGGATTATCGTCAGGCGACGCCGATTGAGACCAGCGGGCGAGCCGACCTGGTCGAGGAGCATCACGGCAAGCATAAGATAATCCAAGACATACGCATCAAAGGCCAGCTGGCGACCAGCTTGGAAACGAACTGCGCGCGCTGCCTGGAACCGATTACTCAGGATGTCGAGCGCGAGTTTGACTTGCTGTATCGTCCGCAGGGAGCTGACGCGGGGAGGGACGAAATCTCGGTGACGGATGCCGAAGCCGAGATCAGCTATTATGAAGGCGAGGGAATTCTGCTCGACGATGTCGTGCGCGAGCAGGTGTTGCTGGCGGTTCCCTTGAAGGTGACGTGCCGCGAAGATTGCAAGGGATTGTGCCCGCACTGCGGCCAGAATCTGAACGAGGGACAGTGTTCCTGCTCCGTGACGCTGGAAGAGCCGCGATGGGCGGCGTTGAAGGAAATTCGCGGCAAGCTGGCCCATTAGAAGTTGAGATGTCGGTGGTTTGTCATCCTGAACAAGCGTTTTTTGCGCAGTGAAGGATCTGGGCGAGCCGCGCGACGGGTCGCGTTTTTTGCGACCCATTAATCGCGCGTTTGGCTCGCTTCCTTATCGAACTGCACTGCTACTGATTTGAGAGATTGATTCATGCGAGGCCGAACGCCTCAGCTGAGAGGAATTCACAGACCATGCCTAATCCGAAACGACGACATTCTCAGAAGCGCACCTCGACCCGGCGGGCGCACGATGCGCTGAAGAGCCATTCGCTCTCTGAGTGCCCGAACTGCCACGAAAAGAAGATGCCGCATCGCGCTTGCGTCAAGTGCGGCTACTACAAAGGCCGCGAAGTTGTGGAAGTCAAGGAAGCCAGCTAGTTTCCAGCCACCATGCCTAGCGTGATCGCGCTGGATGCGATGGGTTCGGACCGGGCTCCCAAGCCTGAAATCGAAGGCGCGATGCTTGCCGCGCGCAATTACGGCGTGCGCGTGCTGCTCGTCGGTCCAGAGGCCACCATCAAAGCGGAGTTGGATCGTCATCCGTCTGCGGCGCGGCTGCCGCTCGAAATCGTCCACGCTAGCGAAGTCATTTCAATGGAAGATAAGGCGGTGCAGGCGGTGCGCGCCAAGCGCGACTCCTCCATGCGGGTAGGGCTGCGCTTGGTTCGCGAGGGCCGCGCGGCCGGCTTTGTCACCGCCGGTAACACCGGCGCCGCAATGGCCACGGCGAAGATGGTGCTGGGAGCTCTGCACGGTGTCGACCGCCCCGCGCTCGCGGCGGTTTTTCCCACGGCTCCTGGGACGGCAGCGATTCTGCTCGATGTCGGCGCAAATGTAGATTGCAAGCCGCATAACCTGGAACAGTTCGCCGTCATGGGCGAAATTTATTCTCGTAGCATGTTCGGGCGTAATATGTTCGGCGCCGGGAGACGGCCGCGCGTGGGATTACTCTCGATCGGCGAAGAAGAAACCAAGGGTAACGTGCTGACTCGCGAAGCGTTCCAGCTATTGAAGCGGCTGCCTTTGAACTTTATTGGCAATGTTGAGGGCCGCGATCTGTTCAACGGTCATGTCGACGTGATCGTCGCCGATGGTTTTGTGGGTAACGTGGCGCTCAAGATCTCAGAGGGCGTTGCAAATTTTGTGCGCACGGTTCTGAAAGAATCGCTGAAAGCGACAATCACCGCGCAGGTTGGCTACATGCTTTCGCGCAGCGCTTTTTCGGACTTCAAGAAGCGCATCGATCACACCGAATACGGGGGTGCGCCGCTTTTAGGTTTGAAGGGCGTCTGCATCATCACGCACGGTTCGTCGAACGCGAACGCGATTAAGAACGCAGTGCGGGTCGCCTCGGAGTTCTCCGAGCGGAACATCAACGCGTCGATCGAGCAGGGACTGGCCAAGCTGCGCCCCGCACCAGCGCCAGTGGAAGCCGCACCAGTTCACTAGGTTCTCGCACTACTAAGATCATGACCGAAACAGCAAACATGCACCAGATCGCATTCATTTTTCCCGGCCAGGGATCTCAGGCCGTGGGCATGGGTAAAGATCTTGCCGAAAAGTATCCCATCGCGCGGCAAACATTTGAAGAGGCCGACGAAGCGCTCGGATACAAACTGTCGCAAGTGTGCTTCGAGGGTGCAGAAGAACAACTGCGGCTCACGGAGACCACGCAGCCCGCGATTCTCACCGCGTCGATTGCCGCTTTGCGAGTTCTTGAAGACCGCATTCCCAGGCCGAGTTTCGTCGCCGGCCACAGCATGGGCGAATATTCGGCGCACGTGGCGTCTGGCACGATGAGCTTCGCTGACGCAATACGCACAGTCCGCAATCGCGGAAAATATATGCAGGAAGCCGTCCCAGTAGGCGTCGGCGCGATGGCTGCAATCCTGGGTATGGAATTGGAAAAGGTCGACGCGGTTTGCCAGGACGCGGCCCAGGGCGAAGTTTGCTCTCCGGCGAATATCAATTCGCCGGAACAGATTGTGATCTCCGGAAATACCGCGGCGGTGGAGCGCGGAGCGAAGCTCGCCGATGAGCGCGGAGCGAAACGCGCCAAGCTTCTTCCAGTGAGTGCGCCGTTCCATTGTTCGCTGATGAAGCCGGCGCAAGATCGCCTGGAAGCTGACCTGAACAAGCTGAAGATGCAGAGGCCGGTATATCCCGTGGCCTGCAATGTGGAAGCGTCTTTCGTCAGCGATGAATTGCGGGCACGCTCAACCCTGGCAGCTCAAGTCACGGGCTCGGTAAAGTGGTTGCAGTGCATGCAACTGTTGATCGCGCAGGGCGTCGAGACTTTCGTGGAAATCGGTCCGGGAAAAGTTCTGTGCGGGCTGATGCGGCAGATCGACCGTTCAAAGACTTGCCTGAATGTTGGCGATGAGGCGTCGCTGACCAAAACTCTCCAGCAGTTCGAAATCACTGCCGCTGCCGGAAGTTAAGTGAAACACACTTAGCGAAATAAGATTTAACGAAATAAGATTAGCTGAATAAGATTTAGCGAAATTCTAGATCGCAGGGCGGCGTGCTGATCGTCTTATCCGATTTGTCCACATACAACTGGGCGTGCTGCGTACGATCGTTCACGATCAGATCGACGACCACGCCGCTTCCCCCGCCGGGGCAGTTGCTCGCGCCATAAATCTTGAAGCCCTTGACCACGCCCCACTGGCCGCCGGGACCCCAATCCCGCCAGAATTCGCTAAACGGATACTGCGGGTGATTCTGCGGATGCTGCTTCCATGCAGGATCGTGATAGTAGATGCCGTAGGCGGTTTCGAAGTCGTTCTTCTGCAGGGACGAAAAGAATTTGTCGGCGATATGCTTCTCCGGCCAAAAGCGGTTCCACCAGCCAACCAAAGCCAAAACCAAAATAAGAACGACCGCCGAAACGATCTGGCTCCTTCGCTTCCGCTCTTTTTCCGGGTGGTATTCTTTCGCGTCCAGTAAGGTCATCACTCTCTAGCATAACGGACACGGCGGCGAAGTCAAAAGTTCCAGGAGCTGATTTACCGCCGAGCACGCCGAGGGCGCAGAGAAAATTCATGAAAACGCAATGGAATCGATTACCTTTATTTTCTCGGCGGCCTCGGCGATCTCGGCGGTAAATGATCTTCTGCTCTTCTACAGCGTGCGCTTGAATAGCGGAATCGCAATCGCCAGCGTAATCGCGGCGAAAATCGTCAGATACAGCATGTCGCCCCACACCGCTGACAGGTTCGTCTCTTTCAACAGAAGGCACTTAAAGCCGTCCACTGCATAAGTAAATGGATCAACCCTCGCAATCGCGCGCAGCCACGGCGGAAAAGCCTGCACGGGATAGACGGAGCCGCTCGGAAAAAACAGCAGCGTGTTGAGAATTCCAAACATAGCCCGCGGCACCAGCGGATCTTCGATCCTCACCATCAGCAGGAACATCATTGTGTTGAAAGCCAGCGCAGTCAGCAGAATCATGATCAGAAGGCCGATCATGGTTACTGGATTGAAGATCGTGCTCACGCCCGCAATCAGCGATCCGATCACCGTAATGATCACGCCTGTCATCACAGCTTTGATCGCGCCCGCCAGATTGAGCCCCAACACAAGTTCGAGTTTCGTAATCGGCGTGACCAGATAGCCTTCATGCACGCCCCGCGCCTTGTCGTCGATATACAGCATGCCGCCGCCAATCATCACAGAGACGAACATGGCCAGCACCAGCGAGCCCGGCAGCAGATATTTCATGTATTCGATGTAAGGATACAGTTCAACCACCGAAAGCGCAGCCTGCTGCAGGATGCGCGGCTCGACGGTTGGCTGGTTCAGTGCGTTGGTCAGGTCGGTGAGTTCCGACTCGATCGCCGAACTCATGAAGTTGTCGCTGTTATCCACTACCAAGCCGAGTTGCGGATGGTTGCCCTCGTAGATGCGCCGTGAAAACTGCGGCGGAATGATAACCGCGCCTTCGAGCTTGCCGTTGCGCACGTCCTCCATCGCCTGCTTCTCGTTGTCGTAGTAAATCGGGACGAAGGTGCGAATATTGGCGCGCACCGAATCGAAAGCCTCGCGCACGCGCAGCGCCTGCGGGCCTCCATCTTCATCGACAATGGCGACGCGCGCGTCGCGAATCTTCCCCCCGAACGCGTTGCCCAGGACGATCAACTGCACCAGCGGCATGATCATCGACGCCATCATCAGCGCGGGCGAACGGAAGAACTTGCGCATTTCGCGCTCGACAATCGCCATCATTCGATTCATAAAATTCGACCCGAGCGGTTCATAACCTCACCCTCGCGCGGTTCATGGCTGCAACCCCGGCCGCTGCGGCATGGTGAATGCGTAGGCTTTCTGCAGTTCGTCGCGCAACTGCCGCCCCGTGTAGTGCACGAACACGTCGTCCAACGTAGTGTTCTGCACCGAGAGCGACTTCACCGCAACCCCAGCTTCCACGGCCATCTCCACCAGTTCGGTGGTGGTACGCGAGCCGTTGCCGGTCAGGATTCGATACATGCTCGCCCCCTCGTGTTGCACCGATGTGACGTCATCGAGCGTGTGGAGGCGCTGTTCCCAATCGGAAGGAACATTCTCGAACTGCGCTTCAATTACGTTCGAACCCGGCACGCTGGCCTTCAGCGCCATGGGTGTGTCGAGCGCAACCAGCTTGCCGTGATCGACGATGGCGATGCGCTCGCAGAGCCGGTCGGCTTCGTCCATGTAATGTGTAGTGATCAGAATGGTGAGCTGCCGCTGGCTCTTGATGTTGCCCAGCATCTCCCACACTGCCACGCGCGATACAGGGTCGAGCCCTGTAGTGGGCTCGTCGAGGAAAAATATTTTCGGATGATGCACCAACCCCCGGGCGATTTCCAGCCGCCGCCGCATGCCACCTGAGAGAGTCTTGGTCTGCGCGCCGCGCCATTTGGTTAAATCCACCAGGGCAAGCAATTCGTCAATCGAACGTTTTCTTTCTTTCGCAGGCACGTCGTAGAGCTTGGCGTAGATGTTCAGATTCTCTTCCACCGTGAGATCGAGATCGCTCGTCAGCGCCTGCGGAATCACGCCGATAGTTCGCCGCACGGCATCCGGATCTTTGGCAACGTCGTGTCCGCCAATGCGCGCGAAGCCTCCAGTAATCGGAATCAGCGTGGTCATCATGCGGATCAGCGTCGACTTCCCCGCTCCGTTCGGACCGAGCAGGCCGAAAATTTCGCCGTTCTTCACGTTGAATGAAACATCGTCGACCGCAGTGAAGTCGCCATATTTCTTGACGATGTGCTCGACCTGAATCGCATAGTCTTCGGTCGCGAAGCCTTCGGCACCTGGAGCAGGAGATCCTCCGCCGTTCGTTTTTGCATTCTGATCCGCCATCACTGCTGCCCCGCTGCAGCCGAACTTTGCGGGGCGCTGCCTTTCAACTGCTCTGGCGATACCAGAACTTCAGCCGTCATCCCCGGCACGTAGGCTCCATTGGGATTATCCAACCGCACCTTCAGCACGATCGTTCTGATATCCCGTTTGCGCCGGCTCACATCGCGCTGCGTGGCGAAGTCGCCTTCCACACCTTTGAAAAACACTTTGCCGCTCGTAATCGTCCCACCGGGCATTCTCACGCGCAGCACATCGCCGCGTCCGATGTGATCGGCATAAGTTTCCGGAATCGCCGCCCGCGCCCACGTGTCCGTCAGATCGACGATGGTCACAATCGGTGCGCCAATGTTAACCACTTCTCCCTGCCGTGCCGCCCTCACCGAAACTGTGCCGGTTACGGGCGCATAAACATTGGTATAGCCCAGTCGCACCGCCGCCTGATTTTTTTGCGCGACGGCATTCTTGAGATCTGCCTCAGTGGCCTGCACCGTGCTCTTCGCCGCATTGGCTTGCTGAGTACGAGCGATGGCAGCATTCAAATTCGCTTCCGCCGCCTTCACCAATTCTTGCTGCGCCTGCACGGTCGCCTGCGCGGCTTGCAGGTTGGTTTCCGCTTGCACGCGCTCCTGCTCTGACTGCACACCGGCCTGCGCGAGTTCGATCATGCGACGGCTGTCGCTCGCGGTTCGATCAAGAGCCGCCCTGGCTTGCAAAAGTTGCGCCTTAGCGGAGGAAAGCATCGCCCGCGCGTTGGCCACGTCGCTCGAAGTCGAGCCCGAGGTGGATTGTTCGGTGTGTTGCATCTCCGTCACTTTATTCTGCAAGCTGGCAATATTGGCCGCCGCTGCAGCCTCTTGCGTCTGCAATTCCGAGGGATCGAGCGCCGCAATCAAGTCTCCAGCTTTTACCGGCGTTCCTTCATCCACGAGAAGTTTCTGGATTCGCCCTTCCACCTGTGCGCTGACGATCACCTGATTGGAATCGACAGTGCCGATCAGCACCAGGTCTTTGGAGTGGTCGACGGAAAAAAAGTAGTAGACCGCAGCGATTACAAAAATGACGCTGAGAAGAATGAAAAATCGGTTACGAGCACTCATTTGCGCACTCCTCCGCCGGCGTTGCCCCGAGGTTGAAACAGCGCTGCAGAAATAAAATCGAGAACCGCGGCCCGCCGCTCGGCGATGCGCCGCGGAGTCAGCGGATTGAAGCGCACGATCCGCTGCATCACCGGGGCGCTGCTGAAATAGAAAACGATCATCGCCACCATGGAAGGAACGAAGTGCGCGGGATCGACCTTCCGGAATTCGCCCTCCGCAATTCCCTTGCGTAAAACTTCGTCGACGCGCCGGTAGATCGGCTGAAAGTAAGTCGTGACCAGCCGGTCAATGTGCTCCGAGCGCCCTTCCCGCGCCCGCATCATCTCGCGCTGCATCAGCTTGGGATAAGTCTGGCTCGAAGCAATAAAATCGAAGTATGCTCCAACGTACGCCATAATCTTCTCGCGCGGAGGCAGGTCGCTATCGAGCACCCGAAAAACATTTTCCTTCATTCCAGAGAACGTATTGTCGAGAACTGCGCCATAAAGCGTTTCCTTGTCCGTGAAGTAGTAATACAGCAAAGCCTTGTTCACGTGCGCCTCGCGCGCGATGGCGTCGGTGCGAGCTCCGGCGATGCCGAGTTCAGCGAACTCTTTTGCCGCAGCCTGCAGGATGGCAGCACGGCTCTCTTCCGGCTGGCCGCGCGAGCCCAGGCGCGAAGGATGAACACGATGACGGAAGAGTTGAGACATAGCTAATTAACCGGTTAGTTAGATTATGGCAGATACGAACGGGAGTTGCAATCTCTTGGGTCGAACAGGAGGGCTTAGGAGCTAGATCGTTCCGCCGGCGATCGACGGCACCAGCAATACTTCGTCTCCATCAGAGAAGGTGTATGTCGGCCCGCCCAGGAAGCGGATGTCTTCATCATTCACATAAATGTTCAGAAAGCGGCGCACCTGCCCAGCTTCGTCACGCAGATGAGGCTTAAGCTCCGGAAATTTTTCATCGAGGACGCAGAAGAGTTCTCCCAGGTTTGTGGCCGCGCACGCGATCGAGCTTTCGCCCGCAGTGTGCCGCCGCAGCGCAGTTGGAATTTGAACGGTGATCGCCATCGTATACCTCCGTTACGCTCCCACAGCGGCCGCAGCTTCGTTCGCGACCTCAACGCTGCCCAGCGTTTCGTGTAGATATTTTTCGAACTCAACCAGCTTCGGCGCAATCGGCCGCTCGATCTCATAAACTCCCGCGAGCACGTCGGTCGTCTTCAAACCATTTCCAGTGATGCACAACACCGTCGTCTCCTCAGGCAGAATGCGGTCCTGCCGGTAAAGCTTGCCCGCCGTTCCCACGGTCACGCCGCCGGCAGTCTCGGTGAACACGCCCTCCGTCTCCGCCAGCAAACGAATCGAATCGATTACTTCAGGATCGCTCACATCCTCGCTCCATCCGCCGCTCTGCTTGATGGTCTTGATGGCATAGTGTCCGTCCGCGGGATTGCCAATGGCCAGCGAACGCGCGATGGTCGCAGGTTTCTGCGGATCGATCTCCGCACTGCCAGTCTTCACCGCCGTTGAAATCGGAGAGCATCCCGTAGCCTGCGCTCCGAAGAACTTCACCGGCTTCTCTTCGACCAATCCAAGCTTGACCAACTCATCGAACGCCTTCTTGATCTTGGTGATCAGCGACCCGCCGGCCATGGGAACGACAACGTTATCCGGCAGCCGCCATCCCAGTTGCTCGGCGATTTCAAACCCGACAGTCTTCGACCCTTCAGCGTAGTAAGGCCGCAGGTTCACATTAACGAATCCCCATCGGCGCTCTTCGGCAATCTGTGAGCACAGCCGGTTCACCTGATCGTAGTTGCCCGCGATGCGCACCACATTCGCACCAAACACCTGCGTGCCGATAATTTTTGCCGGCTCCAGATCAGACGGAATAAAGATCCAGGCTTTCAGCCCTAGCCGCGCCGCATGCGCTGCCACCGCATTGGCCAAATTTCCGGTCGAAGAACACGCCACTGTGTCGAAACCAAAAGCCTGCGCGTTGGCCAGCGCCACTGAGACCACGCGATCCTTGAAGCTCAGCGTAGGCAGGCAGACTGCATCATTCTTGAGGTAGAGATTCCGCGCAGCGGTCTCCGCATCATTGCCGCCAGCCAAACGTGCGGCCAGTCGCGGAGCCCGAATCAGCGGCGTGAACCCAACCGGCAAACTCGGCTCAAAGCCCGCGGGCAGCGGTAACAATTCAGCGTAGCGCCACATGTTCGCTGGCCGTTGCGCGATGCGCTCACGGCTCGTCCGCTGAGGGTCCAGCGTTCCCTCGCCAAGCACGTATCGAATCCAGTCGTAGTCGTAAACAATCTCGAGCGGAGAGAAACACTCATCGCAGATCGAGCGCGGCTGGTTTCCCCAGCGCCGGCCACACTCCCGGCAGCGCAATTCGTAGTGAACTTGGGCGTCGTATGAATGGCTGTCGCGCGGATGACCGTCTTGTTGCTGACTGTCTTGTCGATCACCGTGTTGAACACCGTCGTAATTCGGCATGGGGGCTACTCGCTTTCTTTGGAGCCACGCACCCTTCGAACCCGAAGAATGAGGCTCTCGCGAATAGCTGAGGACGAGCCGGAGAAAAGCGCCCTAAAATACAAAGGCCTCTTTTCCCCCAGAAATTAGGAAAAGAGGTTTTCGGAATGCAAGTAGAAATAAGCTTCGCATCCGAATCTCATGTTCCCCGTTTCCGGGCGGGAGTTGGCACCTGGCGGTCGGGATATATGATCCCGATCCGGTTGCCGTGGCGTCACAGGGCTCGTCCCTCAGCCACTCTGCATGAAATTCAGGCCTGCCCCGAAGGGCAAACTTGTCCTAATAATCCTACACGCCGAGTAGGGCTGCGTCAATGCAAATTTTTTCAACATCAGGATTCAGGCAGATTCGACCTGTGTAGACAGGATTGAGGCACATTGGATTGAGGCACATTGAATCGACGCACATTGGAACGACGCAAAGCGACCGGAAGCCGATCACTCTACCCGCGCCGGTCGCGCAGCGCCATCTCCCGTGCCAACTCCCGGGAAGTATCCTTGAGCCGCTGCGCCAGGATCACCGCCAGCGAAAGATAGAAGCGTGAAGCCAGCCGCGGAAACGCCTCAAAGACTTCTCGCAATTCGCGCGAGTTGATTTCATCCACTTCGACTTCGCTATCTTTGGCAACCACTGCAGCCGTGGCCCTGCCATTATCGAGAAAGGCAATGTCTCCGCAAATGTCTTCCGGGCCGAGCGATGCCACGATCACTCTGGAACTCGTCGCCGCCAGTTCCACCGACGCTTCCCCGCGCGGCGAATGATAAAAATGCTCTCCTGCTTGGCGCCCTGCTTGATAATTTCCTCGCCCAGCTTAAAAATACGCCGCGCCGACTTGGCCTTGATCAAAGTCCAATCGTTGGCGCTCAGATATTGCAGGCGATTGCCAGCCATGGTTATCTCATCGGCGAACAGCTTACCGCGAAATCACGCCGTGAACTCTCTTACCGGCTGTACTGGTTCCTCTTCTTGTCGGCGTGCCGCTCCAGCCCGAACTGGATCAGTTTGTCAATCAACTCCGAATACTCCAGGCCAGACGCCGCCCACAGCTTGGGATACATGCTGATCGCAGTAAATCCCGGCATGGTATTGATCTCGTTCAAATAAATCTTCCGCGTAGTCGGATCCATCAGAAAATCTACGCGCGCCAAACCCGAGCAATCCACAACCTGGAAGGACAGAACAGCTAGTGCCTTAATTTTTTTCGTTTCGGCCTTGCTAAGCTTCGCCGGAATAATCAGTTCAGAACCTTCGTCAAGATACTTCGCGTTGTAGTCGTAGAACTCTTTCACCGGAACAATTTCCCCGGGAACGGATGCGATCGGATTGTCGTTGCCCAGCACCGAGCACTCGATCTCGCGCGCTTTTTTCTTCGTTCCGCCCACGCCCTGCTCAATGACAATCTTGCGATCGAACTTCGCCGCTTCTTCAATCGCCGGACCAAGTTCCTTGCGATTGTGCGCCTTGCTGATCCCGACCGACGATCCCAAATTCGCTGGCTTCACAAACACCGGATACTTAAGTTTGCTGCCAACTAACTTCTCAACTTTCTTCGCATCGCTCTCCCATGCGCTGCGCAGAATCGTGACGTGCTTCACGATTGGCAATCCCGCGGCGATAAACAATGACTTCATAATGTCCTTGTCCATGCCCGCGGCCGAGCCCAGCACGCCCGCACCCACATAAGCAATATCGGCCAGTTCCAGTAATCCCTGAATCGTTCCGTCCTCGCCAAACGTTCCGTGCAGCACAGGGAAAATCACGTCAACGTTAATCGCGCGATCGCTGGCTCGCCGCGTCAACGCAGCATCGGTTTGAAAAGGAACGAGCCCGTTCTCCCGACGCACCGGCTCCGGCGGCACCACCACCGACTCTCCGCGCGCCAGCACCGCCGCAGCCGGCGTATTCGCCGGGTCGCCCGCGCGCAACTGCCGCGACTCGAGCACCAGCTTGCCCTGCAGCAGATTCTCCGCATCTCCCGCAGTCAGCCACCGGCCATCCTTGGTAATGCCGATGGGAACGACCTCATATTTATCTTTGTCGATCGCCTGCAGAATCGACGCAGCCGAGAGCAGCGAAACCTCGTGCTCTCCGCTGCGTCCACCAAAAAGAATTCCAACTCGAAGCTTTTTCATAAACTTTCTGTCTGGATGAATCGAACTTCCCGCGTCATCAAGCAAATATGCGCAGCTAGCGCGCGCTACTTCGCGAGAAAGTCGAGCAGCGCCTGATTAAATTCTGCCGCTTTCTCGAGTTGTGGCACGTGGCCGCACTGATCAAACACAGTCAGCTTCGCTCCAGCGATGCTGTCACGAAGTTTTTCGCCCGCGGCCACCGGAAGCAACTCATCCTGCCGTCCCCACACCACCAAAGTAGGCGCGTGAATAGCGGCAAGCTTCATATCTTCAAACTGCGGCGTGACCAGGCCCGCCTGCAAGCGCTGGATCGTATATCCATCATTATTGCGCACGTGATCGGTGAAGACCCGCAACACGGTCTGGTCCGTCACCATTTGTTTGTTGTAGAAGACCGACTCAAGAACGGTTCTCATCCCCGCCACGGAGGACGCATTCAAATCGACCGCCGGCTCACGCATGGAAGAAAGTCCCGCGGAGTCGACCAATACAAGTTTCTCAACCATCTCGGGATGCTGCGCGGTAAAATCCAGCGCGATCCATCCCCCAAGTGAATTTCCCACCAGCGTTGCCTTGCCGATGTTCTGCGCCTGCATAAATCCCTGCAGAAAATCCACAAACGTTGCGATCTTGTATTCCAGCAGCGGCTTGTCGGAATGGCCAAAGCCAATCTGATCGATGGCGTAAACGTGATACTTGGAGGCTAGCGCGCCCACATTCGCCAGCCAGATTTCCTTCACGGACCCCAATCCATGCAACAGGATCACCACCGGCCCCTGTCCGAACTCAAAGTAGTGAATATTCTGGCCGAAAACGGCAGCCACTTTCTCCGGCGGCAAACCAGGCTGGCTTTGCGCGTAAACATTTTGCGAAAAGGCAAACGCGACAACTGCAGGCAGCGTCGCAAGCAACAACGCAGAACGGAAGCGCAGCTTCAATCGCCACCTCATAGCTTTCTCGCCTACAGAATCTTTTTTCCAAACGCCGACAGCGCCAATTCCACCGCCAGATCCGCAGTCCGATTGTGCTCGTCGATCACCGGATTCACTTCGACGATTTCGAAACTCAGCATGCGCCCATGGTCGGCAATAATTTCCATCGCGAGGTGAGCTTCGCGATAAGTGGCGCCGCCGCGCACTGGAGTGCCCACTCCCGGCGCATCCTCAGGATCGATCCAGTCCATGTCGAGCGAAATATGATAGCCCGCGGTCCCGCGCCCAGCTATGCGCAAAGCTTCTTCCATCACGGTGCGCATGCCGCGCTCGTCGATGTCGCGCATGGTAAAAACGCCAATGCCCGCGCGCCGCACATTTTCTTTTTCAATGGCGTCAATGTCGCGAACGCCAACCAGAACACAGTTCTCCGGCTTCACCTTCGGCGAAAAGTCGAAAATATTCGCAAGCTCCGCCGGACCAAGTCCCATCAGCGCCGCCAGCGGCATCCCATGCACATTGCCGCTCGGCGAACTCTCCGGCGTATTGATGTCAGTGTGTGCGTCGATCCAGATCAGCCCGATGCGCTGGTTCTGCCGCCGATAAAACTCCGCCACTCCCGATACCGTGCCGGCGGCCATCGAATGATCTCCGCCGAGCGCCAACGGAATCATCCCGGCCTCAAGCGTCTTCACCACCAACTCCGCATGCTTGGTGCAAGTTGCCGTAATTTCCTTCAAGTACTTGGCGTGAGTGTCACCTTCTTTTTTTTGTTCCGGAATCGCGACGGCAACGTTGCCGCCATCTTCCACTTGATGCCCGAGCGCTTCCAGTCGCGCCTCAAGCCCCGCCACGCGAACAGCCGAAGGCCCCATATCGACGCCGCGCCGCGACTGCCCCAGATCCAGCGGCACGCCGATCACCCGAATCTTCTTGGAGGCGATGTTAGTTATGCTTATGGAAGTTGTCATAGTCTGTCGTTAGTCGGTAGATCTACCGCCGAGCACGCCGAGAGCGCCGAGGAACTAAAACTCTTTTCGTGTCCCTGTTATCCCCTCGGCGTTTCTCTGCGGCCTCGGCGGTGAAATCGGTTCCCGATTCAATTCTTGTCGCCCGAGGCCGCTGAGCGCGCCGAGTCAGGAAAATCATTCACAACTCTCTTCAAACCGTTCTTCAAAACCCGGACGTGGAAGTTGACAAGCAAGCCGACTCGCTTGCCAGAAAGACGAAGATAAGAAAGCAGCTGAGCATCGTGAATCGGCGCTAGCTGATCGACAGCCTTGATCTCAACGACCACGGAATCTTCAACGACCAAGTCGAGACGGTATCCGCAATCAAGCTTCACATCCCGATAGATCACGGGCAGGGGCTTCTGCGCTTCAACCTTAAGACCCATCTGTCGAAGCTCGAATGCCAAACATGTCTCGTAGGCGGACTCTAGCAATCCCGGCCCCAATCGTCGATGTACTTCAATCGCCGCCCCGATGATTCGCCGCGTAATTAAATCGAGTCTGTCTTTTTCTTCCATACTCGGCGTTCTCGGCGTACTCGGCGGTAAAAACTTTCTAAGGATAAAGCCGGTGCAGCATCCTCGGAAACGGAATCGTCTCCCGCACGTGCTCGAGCCCGCAGATCCACGCCACGGCACGCTCAATGCCCATGCCGAAGCCGCCGTGCGGAACGCTGCCGTACTTGCGCAAATCCAAATACCACTTGAACGCTTCCTCCGGCAATCCGTGTTCGTGAATGCGCTGCACCAGCAACTCGTACGAAGCCATACGCTGCGACCCGCCAATAATTTCGCCATAACCTTCCGGCGCCAACACGTCCACGCACAAAGCCAACTCTGGCCGCTGCGGATCGGGCTCCATATAAAACGCCTTCACCTTCGCCGGATATCGATGCACCATCACTGGCTTGTCGAACTGCGCCGAAAGATAAGTTTCATCGGGGGAGCCCAAATCGCCGCCCCACTCGAACTTCGCTTCCAGCGCGCCTTTCGCGTGCCCCTCTTGCAGATTCTTCACCGCGTCGTCGTAACTGATGCGCGGAAACGGCGGCACAATTTTTTCTAGCCTCGCAATGTCGCGCCCAATCGCCTGCAGGTCCACGCGCCGCCGCTCTACGCAGCGCTGCACCACAAAACTGATCAGCCCCTCGGCCAAATCCATCAGGTCATCGAGTTCAGCATAGGCAATCTCGGGCTCGACCATCCAGAATTCGGTGAGGTGACGGCGCGTCTTCGATTTTTCCGCGCGAAACGTTGGCCCGAACGAATACACTTTTCCGAGCGCCATCGCCGTGGCCTCGATGTAAAGCTGGCCCGACTGCGTGAGGTAAGCCTGCTCGTCGAAATAATCGACGGGGAAAAGCGTGCTCGTGCCTTCGCAAGCCGCCGGAGTAAGAATCGGCGGATCGGTCAACGTGAAGCCACGCTCATCAAAAAAATCGCGCACCGCTTTAACAATCTCCGCGCGCACTCGCAGAATCGACGCCTGCCGCTGCGACCGCACCCACAGATGCCGGTGCTCCATCAGGAAATCCACCCCATGCTCTTTCGGAGTGATGGGATAAGGATCGGATTCCGGCACGCGCTGCACCACCTGCACGTTCGCCACATCGAGTTCGTAGCCGCCCGGAGCGCGCTTATCGGCGCGCACCTTGCCCTCGACGATCACGCTCGACTCCTGCGTCAGAGTCTTGATCGCCTCAAACACCTCAGGCGTGACCGCGTTCTTCGGAACCACACCCTGAATCACGCCCGAGCCGTCGCGAAACTGCGGAAACAGCAACTTCCCGCTCTCGCGCAGGTTATAAAGCCATCCGCGCAGCGTCACGGTTTGACCTTCGAACTTCCCAATTTCAGCGATCGTAGTTATCGTTGGCATGGTTTAGAAACTCATTCACCGCCGAGGTCGCCGAGAGCGCCGAGAAGACAAGGTCGGTCTCCATTGTCGCCAGCAGCACTCTCGATTCGTACTTCTTTTTCCTCTCGGCGTTCTCCGCGTGCTCGGCGGTAAAAGTCCTACGCCGCTTCCAGCTTCTCGAACGTCTCCCCCAGTTTCTCCAGCGGATTCACTTTCTCGTTCTCTTCCAGTTCCAGCAGCAAAGCCGGTGTCTGCGGCGCCGATCGCAGCAGTTCCATCGCTTCTTTCCAGTCAACAGTTCCCTGCCCTGGCCACAGATGTGAATCGTGAAGCTTGTCGTTGTCGTGAACGTGCGTCGAACACACACGCCCACGCACAATCTCGAAGGCCTCGCGCACCGAACCCATCATGTGGGCGTGCCCAAAATCAAAGCAAATCCCCACATCTTCGAAATGCGCGGCATGAATCATTTCCATGAGCCTTTCCGGCGTGGAAAGTTCGTTGGGAATATTTTCCAGCAGGATGCGAACGCCGAGCGGCTTGGCAAACGCCCGTAGATGCTCGATCGACGTCATCGCCGATTCGAACTTCTTCTCGCTGAAACTCTCGTTCGGCAATCCCAGATGCTGGATCAGAAAACGAAACGGAATCTGCTCCGCAATCTCCAGCGCGCGCTTCACCTCATCCATCGCCTCAACCAGGCCCGCGCGATCCGTCGACGCTAGGTTTATCGGAGGCGCTCCGGCCCGCCCCCACTCGTAATCGGCATAAAGCGGCGAATGCACGGAGTTCAGCGGAACCCCGCTGCCGCGAAACCATTCGGCAATCTCTTTGACGTGAGCCTTGCGGTTGGCATAATCGAGATGCTGCCGCGCCGCGAATATTTCAATCGCCTGCACTCCGCTGCGAGTCAGGCCATCCAGAATTCCCGGATGCAGCCGCTCTTTCACATACAAATAAGTAGAGACCGCTTTCAACATGCCCGTTCCTTAATGAAGAATTGTTGATTGATGATTGCTGATGATTGCTGACTGATTAACCGCAAAACTCACAGGTTTTGATTCTCAATCAGCAATCATCAATCAGCAATCGACAATATTTCTAGTAACCGACGGCCTTTCCATTGAACCTGTAATCGCTGGCGCCCAGCCGCTCGCCAGTTTTCGGGTTGATGGCGATGCACTCCGCATCGCTCCAATACGGATACACATTCCCACCCTCGTGCAGGCCAACCTCCACGTTGTATCCCATTTTCTGCAAGGCTTGCACCGTATCCGGCAAAAACGAGCGCTCGACATTCAGCACGTCCGGCAGCCACTGATTATGAAAGCGCGGAGCATCCACCGCCTCCTGAATATTCATTCCATAATCCACCACGCCCATCAGAACATTGGCTACGGTCGTAATAATTTTCGAACTCCCCGGCGACCCCAGCACCAGAAATGTTTTGCCATTTCGCACCACAATCGTCGGAGTCATCGACGATAACGGCCGCTTCCCCGGACCAATCGCATTTGCCGCGCCTTGAATCAATCCATCGGAATTCGCCACACCCGGCTTGGCCGTGAAATCATCCATCTCGTCATTCAACAAAAAACCCAAGCCTTCTGCCGTAACTCGCGAACCGAACCAGTCATTGATCGTCGTCGTCACCGCGACCGCATTTCCCTCCGCATCCACTACAGAATAATGCGTGGTGTGCGGCGATTCATGATTCGCCGCCGGCTGCGGATGGACCGCAGCATATTGCTCAAGCTCGCTGAAAATCGCAGGCCGCTTCAACTCGTTGCTAGCGCTCGCGTGGTTCCCATCGATCGATTCGCGCCACGCCGCGCCGTATTTCTTGTCAATAAGTTGCGCAACCGGTATCTTCGAGAAATCGGGATCTCCCAAGAATTCTGCGCGATCAAAAAACGCCCGCCGGAACGCCTCCGTCGTAAAATGAATCGATTGCGCCGACCGGTTCTCGAGCTTGGCGAGATTGTATCCTTCCAAAATATTCAGCGATTCGATCAGAACCGTTCCACCGGAAGACGGCGGAGGCGCACTGATCACTTCATATTCGCGATAAGTCCCCCGAACCGGCTCGCGTTCCTTCACTTCATAGTGCGCCAGATCGTCAGCGGTAATCAGCCCTCCGCCCTTTTGCATCGCAGCCGCCAGTTCCCGCGCCAGCGCGCCATGATAAAAGTCATCCGGCTTCGCCGCAATCCGTTCCAGCGTGCGCGCCAACTCAGGCTGGCGAAAAATCTCGCCCGGCTGGTAGTAGTTGCCGTCGCGCTGAAAAATTCGCCGCGACTCCGCGAACTTCCCTAGATACTTATCGTGTTGCATATCGCGCGCCTCGGCCCAACTCAGCGCATAACCCTCGCGCGCCAGCCGGATCGCCGGACCCATCACCTTCTTCAGCGTCAGCCTGCCATATTTTTGCTCGGCGTAGACCAGGCCCGCAACCGATCCCGGCACGCCGATCGCTTTGTATCCAACCACGCTCGCATCTTCGATTACATTTCCCTGCGCGTCCAGAAACATGTCGGCAGTCGCGGCCGCCGGAGCCTTCTCGCGATAGTCGAGGAAATGCACTTTCCCATCGGCCATCCGCATCAGCATGAATCCACCACCGCCAGCGCAAATCCCGTAGCCACCGCGGCATCAACGGCATTGCCACCGGACTGCATGATTTCGACTCCCGCCCGCGACGCCAGCTCGTGAATGCTAACCACAATTCCGTGAGCAGCGTGAACCGGCTCAGTCGAAGCCGCAACGGTAGGCGCGCCGCAGACCGCCGCGGCCGCCATCAGCAGCAGAATCAATAATTTGTGCCGGAATCGCATGAGAGGTCGAAAGCGCCTAGGAACGGGCGGACTCTTGAGGCTAGCCGACCCAGCAAACAGAGTCAAATCCGGATGGCTCATGGAGAGGCGGACGCCTCGTCCGCCAACTCTAACCAAAAAGCGGGACCTCAACCCCGCTTCGTCTTCTTCCGAGCGGAGGACGTCCGCGCTGCTCGTTTCTTCCCAGCCTTCTTCTTCGGAGCCTTCGCCGCCACCATCTCATAAGACTGCCGAATCAACTCCCGCAACTCATCCCACCGCACCGCATCCAGCCGGTCGAGCATCACCCACTTGTAGCGGCCCACATACGGCGCGGGATGAATGCCCTCGCGCTCGATCAGTTCGGCAAACGTCTCCGGCGTGCACTTGAAGCAAAGCCGCGCGTCGTCCAGGCTCACAATCGCAAAAATCTTCCCCGCAATCTTGAAGCAAAGATCATCGCCCCACTGCAGCTTCTCCGTGGCCAGCGGGAAAGAAAGACAGTAATCGCGAATAGAATCGACGCTCATAAAACTGACCGAAAGCGGAAAGCGGAAAGCGGAAAGCTGACAGCTGAGAGCTGACAGCAGCTCTAAACCTGTTCCCGAGCCTCCGCGAGCGCCACCTCCACATCCATCTTCTTCTTATCGCGGTAAATGGTCACCTTCACCGTGTCTCCGGCCCGATGGTTGTTCATCAACTGCGACAGGTCCATCTCGTCTTCAACTTTTTGTCCATCGATAGCCACGATCAGGTCGCCGCCCAGCATGATCAGCTTATTGCCAAGATAAGCGCGCTCAGTGCCGCCGCGCAGGCCACCCGCCTCCGCCGCGCCGCCGGGGGTCACTTGCAGAATCAGCAGACCGTAGTCGGCGGGCAATCCCATTTCATCGGCCAGATCCGCGCTAATCGGAATGGTGCGCACGCCCAACGCCGGCCGCCGCACGCGGCCAAGCGTCATCAGATCGTTGAGAACGGCCTTCGCCGTATTGATCGGAATCGCAAAACCGATGCCCGCGTTCTGCCCCACGCTGGAAAGAATCATGGTGTTGATGCCAATCACTTCGCCATGCCAGTTCATCAGCGGACCGCCCGAGTTCCCGGGATTGATCGCCGCATCCGTCTGAATAGCATCGCCAATCGTCGCGCCATTCGGTTCGCGCACGGGGCGGATGGAACTCACAATGCCGCGGGTCATCGTCCCCGCGAGGCCGAACGGATTGCCAATGGCGTAAACCTTCTGCCCCACCTGCAAGTGAGCCGAGTCGCCGAGCACCGCCGGAACCAGGTCCGGCGCCTTAATCTGGATCACGGCCAGATCGTGCGCCTGATCCGTGCCCACAACCGTGGCCTTGTACTTCTTGCGGTTGTGCAGCGTGACTTCCACCTGCCGCGCGTTCTCAATCACGTGATAGTTGGTAAGAATGTGGCCATCTTTGTCGATGATGAACCCCGAGCCTTGCCCATCCTGCGGCACCAGCCCGTAAAAGAAGTCGAAGGTCATCACGCGCGAGGTAACGTTCACCACCGACGGAATATTCTTCTTATATACGCTGATGTTGTTCTGCTCTTCGCTGTCGAGCCCCTCGCCGCCGGAAGCCTCGGTAATCTCCACATGCGCAGGCTCACTGATCCAGTTCACCGGATTCGCCCCCGCGAACTTCGCATTCGAACGCCAGGTGGTGAAGTAAAAGAATGCGCCGGCAATCACCAGCGCGAACATTGCAGGTCGTAGGAGTCTCATGGGTTCACACCTTCAAACTCGATTTTAAACAATTTCACCACAGAGACACAGAGACACGGAGAGAAAATCTCTGGGCGTTCTTGGGTCGGTCTCCTCGGTGGGTGTTCGTGCGGAAGTACGGGACGCTTGTGGATTTCGTCTAAAAAAAATGTTTCGCGGCAGCGATTTTGGCGACTGTGCTCAGCGGTTGGCGCGATTCCGTTTTGGGAAGGTCGGGGTACCCCCTACCCCCCTCCCCCTCGGTATATTGGAATCAACGAGTTAGCGGGAAAATGCGATTTAATCTATTGGGCTCAACCACTTGCGGGCAAAATCTTGTGTTTAGAGGAGTTAGCTCCAGTTTGGCCGGAGATGCGTCTATCGCCTCCGCCTTGGGATGATCGACTAATTCGATGTCGAGGGCAAGGTTAGATGTCACATGGCGGTTGTGGAAATTGCATCGTTGCTCATGGCCCGAGCGTAGGGCCTTCACTTTTCTCTCTGATCCGTCCTAGACATGGCGAACGCATCATGGAGCAATCCCGGATCGAAAGAGTCGAGCACGAAAATCATTCCGTTCGTGCATCGAATCCCCGTCTGACCAAGCCTGGCCCCGTTGACGTAGAAGCCTTCACTACGGATGTCGGCGCGAAGCTTTGCACCCATCAGAGTTCTCGCGGATAACAAATCCGTCTTGTCATCGCGAGCAATGCTGCCGCGGACAAAATAGTGTGCTAGCAGAATGTGCATGGCCGCGCGGTTCGCTATTAGCGCTTCCCGATCCTCTTTCAGAAGCTTGGCAAAGGCCCGGTTGCTGAGGGCGAAAACCGTCAGGGGGCCCTCGTCCCGCAGCATCTTTGCCATGCCGCTCGATTGCACGGCAGTCATGAACATGGCAAGAGAGCGATCCGCCTGAGCGACGCTTGAGAGATCTCGCGTCTCGCTTGCCGCTGGGGAGGCGAGGTCCTGCGCCATGCCCATGCCCGTCAGCAGCACCACTATCGCGGCGATTCCTGTTCTCTTCATCGTGGCCTCCTCGATCTCATCTGCGACTCAAATTCCGACGCCTACTCGATCACGCGCTGGCTGATCTTCGCCGACGTACTCGCCTTCAGATTTCCATCGCCAAGATATTCGGCCCATATCTGGTGATTGCCAACAGTCAGCTTCGACGTGGCCAGCGTAGCCTTGCCATTGCTCACGGCAACAATCCCCAGTTTCCCTTGCTCGTCAAAGAACTCGACCGGGTCTCCGTTCGCAGCAACGCCGTTGGCGAAACTTACCGACGCAGTGAATGCAACCAGATGCCCCACAATCGATGGATTGCGGCTGGAAACGATTGTAGTTGTGGTCGCCGCCTGATTCACTACCTGACCCACTGCTACGGAATCTTGCGCCGGGTTGTTCGCGTCGCCAGGATAAGCGGCGACAATCGAGTTGGTGGTCACGACGAGGGACGAAGTGGTGAACGTAGCCACTCCGCCGCCATTCAGCGTGCCCGAACCGATGGTGATCGAATCGTCATTGAAGTTAACCGTACCGGTGGGCGGGTTGCCGTTACTCGACGCTACCGTGGCCGTGAAGGTAATGGGGTGACCGTAGGAAGACGGGTTAATGGAGGAAACGACCGCAGCGAACGTACCGGAATCGACCACCAGTTGGACCGGAAATCCCAGAGCCTGAAGTTGGCTGGAGTAATAAATCTGTTCGTTGCCAACGTTGTCAATTGCGAAGACATACGAAACGGTCCACGTGCCGGCCTCGCTGAAGGCTGGGGCAGTGGCCGTGCACTGGTAGGTCCCGTTGAGATCGGTTCCAGAAATCAAACTCATGTTGCAGCCAAAGTAGTGCTCTCCCGAAGGGCTTAGGAATAATGCGCCTGCACCCTCACTCTCCACTCCGGAAAGATTGTCGGTTATCTGTGCGGTCACAGTTATAGTCGCGGAACCGGTCGTGGTATACACCACCGTTGGACTAAAGCTGAAACTCGTCACTACCGGCGGCGTTGTGTCCGGGTTCGACGTGACTTGCAGCTGAGTGGGAAAGCCCATGGCCTGGAGCTGAGTGGTGTCGTAAATCTGCTCGTTGCCAATGTTGTCTTCGACGTACATGTACGAAACAGTCCACGTTCCGGGTTCGCTGTAGGCGTCAATTGTCCCGACGCACTGGAAAGTTCCGTTGAGATCGGTTCCAGAGATCAGGGTCATATTGCAGCCAAAGCGTTCGAATCCCGACGGACTCAGGAATAACGGGCCCAGCGACCCGACGCCGGAAAGATTATCGGTCGCCTGCGCAGTTGCCGTAATCGAAGCCGAGCCGTATGTGGTATTTACCGATGTCGGAGTGAACGTGAAACTGGTCAGCACCGGCGGTGTCGTGTCGGGATTCGATGTGACTTGAAGGTTCGTGGGAAAGCCGAGAGACTGCAGATCGCTCGTATAGTAGTACTGCTGGTTGCCGGCGTTATCCTCGACGTATACGTAATCGACGTACCAGGTTCCAGCTTCACTGTAGGCTTGAATTGTCCCGGTACACTGGTAAGTTCCGTTGAGATTGGTTCCCGAGATCAGGGAGAAGACACAACCGAAGCGTTGGATTCCCGCAGGGCTGTAGAATTCCGCGGCCGCGTACCCAACCCCGGAAAGATTGTCCGTGATCTGCGCGGTCCCTGTGACAGTAGCCGAACTGTTTGTGGTGTTCACCGACGTCGGAGCGAAGCTGAAACTCGTCAACACCGGCGGCTGCGTGTCCTGGGCCAGCGCGGGAAACGTCGCGACGACGGCCACAAGGGACAGAAGCGTAAAGAAGATTCCCCGAACCGCCATGCAAAGGCCTCCAAGCCCACGCCCGCCAATGGCGCCCGTCTTCTCAATCGCTATCGCTTCAGCGGCATCTCATCATCATCGCGGCTCAACCGCTTCGTCAAGATGAAGCTTTCTGCACACCGTAAATCGTCGCGCTTTATGTTCCCTGATTCAACAGCCGTTCCACCCTCTCCGGCTCGCAAGCGATGATCTTCAAATAAGCCTGGGTTGGCCGGTCCGGCTGCGCGCGGCCTTGCTCCCAGTCTCGCAGAGTGCCCAGCGGGATGTGATAGCAGACGGCGAATTCCTCCTGCGTTAACGCTAAGGCGCGGCGAATGATTTTCGCCTGGGGCGTTCGCTTCATCCGCTTAAGATCTTCGGCAGTCAGCGGTTGCGCATCGCGGTCAGCCCGGGCGGCTGCCTCGATGGCTGCGGCCGTCATGGGCCTAAGCGTTTTGCTGGAAGTAGTCGTCCTGCTCATACTGTGTCGCCCTTCGAGCTGAAATGATCCGAATGAGCTGCTCGCGTTCGGTAAAGGCCACGAACAATAAATTCCAGTTTCATGGTACTACGGGATACCAGTAGCCGATCAACTCCACCCGAAGCATAAACACGTTTTCCACAGCCCCATTGTGACATCTGACCTTGCGCCCACAATTTAATTCAGCGATGATGGTCGAGGCCGCAACGCCTCGTTGTAACGCAGCCAGCGGCGGACTAAGTCCTTTGCTGTCTGGATTTTAACCTCTAAGTCCTTTAGGCCCTAGATTTTGCGGGCCAAAACGTGCCTAACCCCATGACTCCAGATATCGAGGGGGGTGGGGAGGGGGTACCCGGTGGGTACAGACCGGGAGCATCCCTGACAGGGAGGGGCCGGCCCCAGGCTGAAAGTTCTTTGACAATTTAATAATGTGATCGTCCGGTCCAGTCCCGATTGACACGCCTCCGCCGCGTTCCTATACTTCTCCACGCTACGAGCTGCCCACCCGGGAAGGACCCCTATGAAAAAAAGCACAATGATTGTTTTCCTGATCACTGCCGTCACTTTCGCATTTGCCCAGACATCTTCGGCCGTTCAACAACCCACACTCACTCCGCAAACCAGCGGCACAACGCAACTCTTCATCGCGGTCAGCCCCGTGAACTCCCAAATCGTGTGGGCAGCAGGAACGGGAGGAACCTACGCGCTAACCACGAACGGCGGAAATACCTGGACATCTGGTGTCGTTCCCGGAGCCGAAGAGTTGCAGTTCCGCGCTGTGCAAGGCGTGAGCGACAAAGTCGCCTATCTCATGTCGATTGGGAATTACACCGAGAGCTTCCGCATCTACCGAACCTACGATGGTGGCGCGACCTGGCATGTGCAGTTCACCAATCACGACGTGAATGCGTTCTATGATTGCTTCGCCTTCTGGAAGCCAAACAATGGAATCGCGCACAGCGATTCCTTCAACGGAGTCTTCCCCGACCTGCGCGTCTACAACGGACAGGATTGGCTTTCCATCTCGTCGAACATGCCTCCCGCGTTGCCGGGAGAAGCCTCATTCGCGGCCAGCGGAACCTGCATCACCACCGAGGGAGACGACAATGCCTGGATCGCCACCGGCGGTTCAACCATCGCGCGCATTCTAGCCACAACCGATGGCGGAGACACGTGGAATGCCTATGACACACCGCTAGTCAGTTCGGCCTCTGCAGGCGGAGTCTCGGTCGCCTTCCGCGACGCGTCGCACGGCGTGCTCGGCGGCGGAGATTTATCCACCAACACCAGTGAGGAGATGGCAATATCAAGTGATGGCGGCCAAACTTGGACGCTCACCAACACACCACCCACGCCCGGGGCCATCTTCTGCCTAGCCTACGCGAACGGTCGACGACTCAATAATGATAAGTATGCAGGGACGTCGGATAGCACATACGATCACACAGTCGTAGTCACCGCAGAAACCGAACCGGACTTCGACTCGGGTTCAGCCGCGTGGACTCCCGATGAAGGAACCACATGGTACACGCTACCCAATGTAAGCGGCTATTGGGCCGTCGCATTTGCCGATCCGCAACACGGATGGTTCGTGGGCAACAACGGCCAGATCCTGAAGATCAGCTTCTAATCGGTTGCTGTGTGCAAGGCGGACACAAGTGTGTTCGCCTTGCGCGTTTTTACAATTCAATCGCAGCCCGCGAAGCGCGAAGCGCCTAAGATTTACTGGCGCTGTCCCAGAGAGCAATCGGGATTTACATTCTGAATGTAGATCCCATTGTTACCAGTTCGATCATCCTCAAACGCCACCGCCGCAATGCTGCCAGGAGCAATCGCTGCGACCAGCCGCGATTTATCTGCGAGCACCGAAGATACGGGAAACTGCGCGCACACCGTCGCACCAGAATCGTCGAGCTTCGTCGCCTGTATCGTGGAAGATCCGTAGCTCTGCATATCGACCCAGAACACAAGCGCTCCGCTGCCCATCTGCACGGTCGAGACAAAAATTTGCTGATCGGCGCCGAGCGGGACAATCGTGAGGCCGTCTGCGCCCCACTCCAACTCGCCCGTCGAGTTGAACTTCTGCCCGTAAACTCCGTTCAACACCTGGTTGGAATCCTCTTCGGTCCAGAACATGAATACTTCGTCGGTGGCCAAGCTGTAAGCCGCCGCGGGCGATACGCGCACGTTGATGGTATTGCCGGAGCCTGCCACGCCATTCTGCGGGAAAGCCGCGCTGCCATCGCTTCGGATGTGCTGCGCAAAGCACTGCAGAGTTGGAATGCTCGTGTACCACGCAAAGACTGCGCCGCCGTTTCCGTCATAGACGAAGTAAGGAAAATTGCCGAATTGCAGCGAACCCACATTGAAGATATTTACGTTGCCGCTTCCCCACAGCAGGCTGCCGGAAGACGAAACCTTATTCGTCCACAATTGGCTGTTGCTGCCAAATCCATCGTTGCTCACCCAAGAGACGATCACCGATCCATCGTCGGCGGCGTGCAGGTCGGCAAGCAGATAGTCGAATCCCGTTTGGCTGAACACAATGCCGCTGCCCCATTGTGCGACGCCATTCGCGCTTAGTTTTTGCAACACGACGTCACTATTGCTGGTCCACGCGACCACAATGTATCCGTCGCTCGTGCCCACGATCTTCGGCGCAGCGTTGAAGTCCGATCCGCTGGTCAGTTGCACGCCATGCCGTCCCCAGAGCGCATCGCCGTCCGGAGCCATTTTCGCGGCCGTGATTTGCTGATTCGAGATCCCCTCCCGCGTGTCGAGAAACGCGATGAGCGCATTGCCCGCCGTGTCAATGCCAAGGCCGTAGTCTTCGGTAGAGCTGTTGGTGAGATCCGCAACCATGATGCCGCCCTGCGGAAATTTCTGCACTCCGCCGGAACTCAAGCGCTGATAGAAAACGTCATAGCCCTGAGGATGCGAAGTGGCCGGATTCGAATCGAACCAGCTCGAGTACCAACCAATTTGCTTGAGCGGCAAAAGTTTAGGCTGCACCTGGTCGCTGCCGTTCGGGTTGGCGGCCAGCGCGAGGTTGACCATTGGATCAGAAGACCACTGCGCCCACGCGCAAGAAGTGCAAGCCATCGCCAATAATGCGGCAGCTGAAATGCGAAAAAGTTTTTTCATTGATTTCCCCTGGGAGTCTGGCTCAAGTTTGGAACCGAGCCTCAGGCAGCCTACTATCTGCCGAATGCCGCGTCAATCAAGGAGTTCCGGGCATGATGTGCCCGTGTGCGATCACTCGGCGCGATCGCTCACGGCTGAAACACCAATCGCGTGCCTTGTTCCGAACTGTTCCAGAGTTTCTCGACATCGATGAGCGGCGCTGTCTTCATCTTGAAGGCGAATGGCTGCGCCGCGGCGGTCTTGAAGAAGTCCTGAACCGCCGCACGCAGTTGTTCGAGCGAGGCGCTGCCTAAACCGCTGCCCATCAGTTCCAACCCCGAACTGCGCAGAGCGGCCGCTTCCAAACGAATGCTCGCACCCGCGCTTGCACCAATCTGAATAAACCGTACTCGCGCTGCCCTGCGCGATCCCTTTTGTGAAATCGCTTCGAGCAAGCACTCCGCCGGATGTCCCCACAGATAGTCGAGCACCACATCTACGCCTTCTTTTGCGTACTCGTTTCGAAACGCAGCGACGAGAGAATCGTCTTCCTGATCAAGCGGGATAACCGCATCTGCGCCGAGTTCTTTCAGCGTTTCCAACGCTTGCGGGTTGCGACCTGCCGCAGTCACACGACGCGCTCCCAGGCGTTTCGCGATTTGCACTGCCAGCTTTCCGGCAACGCCCGTTGCGCCGAGAATCGTTACACTCTCCCCTGCGACGAACTTCGCACGCCCCATCAGCGCCGCCCACGAAGACATCGCAGGATTGGCAATCCCCGCTGCAGTCGCGTCATCCAGCCCATCAGGCAGCGGGATGCACATCCAACTCGTGAGGGAGCGCTCTGCGAACGTACCGAACGGACTGCGCGCCATTCCGAAAAAAACACGCGACCCATCCTCCAGCCTTCCTACGCCGTCTAGTCCTGGCATGAACGGCAACTCTCCCGTGCTGCCGTAGTGCGTGCCGCTTGCCAGCGACTTCACAATAGGATGCAGACCGACAGCAGTTACAGTCACAAGCTTTTCCCCTTCCCCGGGAACGGGATCGGCGAAGGTGGTATAACGAGGCGGCTTGTCGAAGGCGGTAACCACGGCAGCTTGCATATGATTTTCCTTAGCTCAGTAACAGTAAATCTTGATGGTCGTGATCTGCAAGGATGCGAGTTCTTTCCGCTCAGCGCTCACGCAACGGCTAAAGCGAAATTATTCCTGGCCTTCCGTTTTTCGATAACATAGATTACCGCGCAGAGGCAATCCCATGATCGAGCGCTTCGACTTCTCCGATCTCCGCGAACTGTTCGCCAAAGCCAACGAGGAGAAATCTGGCGACCAGTTGGCAGGGATCGCCGCGCGGTCAGAACGAGAGCGAGTCGCCGCGAAAAGAAAACTCGCTGACTTGCCACTCGATGAAATCGTCCAGCGTCCGCTGATCGATCCTTCGAACGACGATGTGACGCGCCTCATTCTTGGAACGTACGACCAGCAGGCTTTCTATCCCCTTGCAAGCATGACCGTCGGAGAATTTCGCGAGTTCCTTCTTGATGACCGAACCGCCGACATTCAGATACAGCAGATTCAGAGCGCCATCATTCCTGAAATCGCCGCCGCGGTGGCCAAGCTGATGAGCAATAAAGATCTCGTGCTGGCGGCCGCGCGAATTCGCAACGTTACCCGCTGCCGCAACACCATGGGCGAGCGCGGAGTGCTCGGCATCCGCGCGCAACCCAATCATCCTGCCGACGATATCGGAGGCATTCTTCTGTCTGCCTTTGAGGGACTGCTCTACGGATGCGGAGATGCGGTGATCGGCGTGAATCCGGCGACGGATTCGGTAGCTACGGTCAGTTCGATTCTCATCGCTCTGAATCGACTGGTCGACGCTTACGAAATTCCGACGCAGACTTGTTGCCTGGCGCACATCACCACGCAACTCGCCGCGTTAAATCAAGGAGCGCCGGTCGATCTTCTTTTTCAATCCGTCGCAGGTACGGAAGCCGCCAATCGAAGCTTCGGAATCACTTTGAACATGCTGCGCGAGGGCCAGCAGCAGGTGCTCGAGCATCATCGGCAGCGAGACGTTCGCTGGATTGGTGATAACGTAATGTACTTCGAAACCGGCCAGGGCAGCGCGCTCTCGGCCGAGGCGCATCACGGAGTTGATCAACTCACGCTGGAGGCTCGCGCCTACGGGGTCGCGCGCGCCTTCCAGCCTTTTCTCGTTAACAGCGTCGTAGGATTTATTGGGCCGGAATATTTGGCGGACGAACGGCAGATTATTCGTGCTGGCCTTGAAGATCACTTCATGGGCAAACTGCTCGGTTTGCCCATGGGTTGCGACGTTTGCTACACCAATCACGCCGCAGCCGACCAGAACTCCGCCGATAATCTGCTGCTGCTCTTGACCGCTGCCGGCTGCAACTATTTCATGGGCGTTCCGTGTTCCGACGACGTGATGCTGAATTATCAATCGACCAGCTATCACGACGCGTTGGCGGCGCGCCGACTTTTTCATCTTCAACCGGCTCCGGAGTTTCTCGCGTGGCTTCAGAACATGGGAATCTATCGCGGTGACGAACCGGCATCTCTCGATTCATCTGTACGGAAACAGTTGATGCGCGGCCTGGAGTCGTCCTTGGAGAAGGCGATCTGAATGACAGCCGCCGAAAACAGAGACGAAGACAACAACGGAGGCCGTCTCGCCCAGCGCAACGACTTGCCGGAGTTGTTGAAGAAGCTGCGCGCGCAAACTCCCGCGCGCTTACTCGCAGGCCGCAGTGGAGCAGCGTATCGAACGAGCACTCAACTGGATTTGCGCGAAGCGCAGGCCACCGCCCGAGATGCCGTCCGTGCGGAGCTAAATCTGGTCGCGGATCTCGGCGAGGATTTCTTGCGCAAGTGGAATCTGTTCGAAGTCTTTTCGCGGGCAGCCAGCAAAGACGAATATCTCCTGCGCCCGGACTTGGGTCGTCAACTGAGTGAAGCGTCCCGCGAGGATCTCATCAACCGATGCGTTCCCGAACAAGATTTGCAAATCGCTATCGGTGATGGGCTTTCTGTAACCGCCGTCGGGAAGCAAATCCCTCGACTGTTGCCGCTCCTTTGCGCGGGCGCGCAGGCTCGAGGCTGGAGCATCGGTTCGATACCGGCAATTCACCACTGCCGCGTAGGCATTCTCAACGAGCTCGGCGAGTTGCTGAAGCCCACAGTCGTCGTCCTTCTGATTGGAGAGCGGCCTGGCTTGGCAACTGCCGAGAGCCTCTCCGCTTACATGGCATACCGGCCGAAAACTTCCGACACTGACGCCAACCGAAACCTTATTTCGAATATTCATGCTCGCGGCGTTGGCCCCGAGCACGCCGCTCAGCGCATTCTGAATCTCGCCACCCTGATGATGAAAACTCGCGAGAGCGGCTTCCAGCTTCGAGAAGAGCTGGAGAACCAAACCGCGCACCCGCGCCTTCCTTAAATTTGATAACTTTACGAGGACGACAGGCCCCACTTGGAGAACGCCAATGACTCACCCGACTTCGCGCAGAAGCTTTTTAGAATTGTCCGCAATGGGATTAGCTGCAGCCGTTATTCCTGACGCGGTGCAGCCAGCAAGCGCCGCGACGATAAGACCCGCTGGAATGACAAACTCCTCTGCGAACGAATCGCCGAATAGCCCGGAGATTTCCGTTTGGGAAACATCCGGCGACCAACGATTCGCCTCCGCTCCGCAAATTACTTGGCGTTCCGCAGCGAAGAAGCCGTCGGCCGATCAGATCCATCTCAACCCCTGGACAAAATTCCAGGAGATCCTGGGATTCGGTGGAGCTTTTACGGACGCTGCCTGCTACACCTTCAATCGACTTGCGCCCGCTGAGCGCGAGAAACTCTTCCATGAATTCTTCCATCCATCAGAAATGGGACTCAGTGTTGGCCGCATCTGCGTGGGATCGAGCGATTACTCGACCAAGCTTTACAGCTACGATGACGGCGAGGCCGACCCCGATCTTGCGCGATTTTCCATCGAGCACGACCGGGAGTACATTCTTCCCATGCTGCGCGAAGCGCGCAAGGCCAATCCTGATCTGTTTCTATTTTCCTCGCCCTGGAGCCCGCCCGGCTGGATGAAATTCAACGGCACAATGCTGGGCGGGTCGATGCGCAATCATTACTTTCTGGTTTATGCGAATTATTATCTGAAGTTTCTGCAAGGCTATGCGGCCGAAGGCGTGCCGGTGCAGGCGCTGACTACGCAGAATGAAGTCGACACCGACCAGGATGGGAAAATGCCCGCGTGCATCTGGCCGCAGGAGTATGAAATTAAATTTCTCCGAGATCATCTCGGCCCACTTCTTGAGAGCACCGGCCTGAAAACTAAAATCTGGCTGCTTGACCATAACTACAATCTCTGGGGACGCGTCGTCGATTCGCTCGAAGATGAGAAGCTCCGCAAGTACGTCAACGCGGTTGCCTGGCACGGGTATGTTGGCACGCCCGACATGATGAGCAAGGCCCACGATGTTTATCCCGAAGCCGAGATGCATTGGACCGAAGGCGGCCCCGACTATACAGAGCCCGGCTATCTCACGGATTGGTGCAAGTGGGGCGCGACCTTCAGCGACGTTCTGCGCAACTGGTGCCGCTCGATCACTGCGTGGAATCTGGCTCTCGATGAGCGCGGGCGCCCCAATATTGGACCGTTCCCTTGCGGCGGCGTAGTTACGATTAATTCGCAGACACGAGAGATTACTCGCAGCGGGCAATACTGGGCCTTGGCTCACTATGCGCGCGGAGTCCGACGTGGAGCGCGCCGGTTTGAATCCCAGAGCGCCGCTGCTGACTTGCGGCATGTGGCGTTGGAAAATCCAGATGGACAAAAAGTATTGGTGGTCACAAATCCGGGACCGGCGAAGACAATCGAATTGCGGCTGGCGAATAAGGCGGCGACGGTTTCGCTTAAGAATAATTCTTTAACTACCTTGACCTGGAAGTAGTCTTTTGTTTCTCCATGAAAATTTCAACGGGAAGGTTGCTGCTGGGGCTGGGCGCGTTAGTTTGGCTGACCGGGTGCGCTCAGATGGAGCCACCGATGCCTCCTTCACTTGAGGTGCCGAAGGCACCTTCTGATCTGCGCGCCGCGCGCAAAGGCGACAAAGTTACTCTTACGTGGACGATTCCTGCGCGCACTACGGACCGGCAGAGGGTGCGGTATTTGGGTAAGACGCGGGTGTGCCGGAGCGTTGACGCTACTAAGCTTGACCCTGCTCTGAAGCAATGCGATGGGCCGATTGCGGAGGTTGCTCCGCCGGCGGATTTTGCGGCGACTAATAAATCTTCGTCTGCGAAGAAACTTACGGCCAGCTTTATTGACAATCTGCCTTCGGCTGTTGAGCTGGGAAATCCTACTGGGTTTGCGACTTATGCGGTTGAAGTGCTGAACGCTGCGGGACGCGCGGCCGGAGTTTCGAATCTGGCGCGAGTGCCGCTGGTTCCCGTGTTGCCTCCTGTAAATGGATTTGCCGCTCGCGCTACCGGTCAGGGCGTGCTGATCTCCTGGGAGTGTCCAGCGGGTTCGAGCAGACGCAGTGGCGTGAAATATTTGTTTCGGATTTACCGGCATCTCGAGTCGAGCGCCAGCGCTACTCGAATTGCTGAGATTGATGCAACGGATTGTGCCGCCGGGTTGGGAGCGACGAAGAATCCAAACTCGTTTCTTGATCAGACCGTTGAGTGGGAGAAGACATATTTTTATCGTGGGACCGGCGTGAGCGCGGTTGAGGCTGCGGGGAAGCAGGCCGTACAAGTGGAGGGTGATGATACGGCCGACGTGAAAGTGTCGGCGCATGATGTGTTTCCTCCCGCGGTGCCTTCGGGGTTGCAGGCTGTGTTTTCCGGGCCGGGGCAGGAGGCGTTCATCGATTTGATTTGGTCCCCGGTTACGGATGTGGATCTTGATGGGTACGACGTGTATCGCCATGAGGAAGGTTCAGCAGCGGCGGTTAAGGTGAATGCGGCGCCGGTGAAGATTCCGGCGTTTCGGGATTCGCAGATAATCTCAGGGAAGACTTATTTTTATTCGGTGTCGGCAGTGGATTTGCGGGGGAATGAGAGCGCACGATCGGAGGAAGCTAGCGAGAGCGTGCCTTAAGAGGATTTTTCACTTGCGTAGTTCGTGACTGAAACGCAGCGGCCCGAGTAGATCGCGCGCGATTATAGAAACGCCTTGCGCGGCCGGAGGTGGGGCGAGCTGAGAGGGGTCCTTCGACTCCGAAACGCTCAGGATGACAGAGTCGCATGCTCTTGCTTCGGGTGACAGAGTTAAGGGATGCGTGGTTAGATAGTTTTATGAAATATTGCCGGTTTCAATTCAATGGTGAGGCTCAGTACGGGCTGGTCGAGTCGGTTGCCGGGCGCGACTCGATTCTGCGGATTTTGCTTTCGGCTCCGGAAGAGTCTGATGGCGATGTGGAGGGTTTGCGCACGCGGCGCATTGAACCGATCGCGCTGGAGGAGGCGGTGCTGTTGCCGCCGGTGCGTCCGTCGAAGATTATTTGCGTGGGGCGCAACTATCGGGATCATGCGGCGGAGCTTGGCAATGAAGTTCCGAAAGAGCCGTTGCTGTTTTTCAAGCCTAGTTCGTCGCTGCTGGCTCCGGGTGGCGTGGTGCGGCGGCCTAAGATTTCGGAGCGCGTGGATTTTGAAGGCGAGCTTTGCGTGGTGATGGGCAAGACCTGTTATCAGCCGGCTAGCGATGAAGATGTGCGGCCTTACATCCTTGGCTATACCTGCCTGAACGACGTGACGGCGCGCGATCTGCAGAAAAAAGATGGACAGTGGGTTCGGGCCAAGGGGTGCGACACGTTTTGTCCGGTCGGGCCGGTGGTGGTGGAGGCGGCTGATATTGATCCGTGGGCGGGCGTGGGTGTTGAGACGCGCGTGAATGGCGAGGTGCGGCAGTCCGGGAATACTCGGGATTTTATTTTTACTTTGGATGTGATGATTCGGTATATCGCGCAGGCTCTGACGCTTTTCCCGGGAGATTTGATTGCTACGGGAACTCCGGCTGGTGTGGGACCTGTTGTGGCTGGGGATTTGATGGAGGTTACGGTGGAGGGAGTGGGAACTTTGCGGAATTCTGTGGTGGATGAGTAAGGGATTAAATCTTTGAGTTTCTTGAACGGTCTGCTAAGGCAGGCCGTTTACTTTTGTTGCTGGAGGGCCGAACTCCATGATCAGAGCGGGCTCCTGAACTACCACGTGGGAAGCGCCGATCACGGCGAAGACGCGGTCGCCGCGGCGGGCACGCGCGACCAGGAGGCGGAAGATGTACTGATCGCGAAACATGCCGGAGTCATTCGCGAGTTCGTTAGTGTAGTGACCGGATTCAGTGGGATCGAACCAATTCTCTGAGACCTTGTGCCAGTCGGCCAGTTCAGGGAACAGGCGTTTGCAGGTGTCGGTCAGTTCGGCTAGCGTCTTCGGGGAATTTTTCAGTCCATGGGCTGGCAGGTAGTCGGCGAGCCAATTCTTGGTGCGGTCGTCGGAGGCGGTTGAATCTTGTAGCCGGCGCGCCTCTGTCACTTGACGGAGAACATAGAAAGTCTTCAGTTGCTCTGGCGAATAGTGTTTGACCAAATAAGAAATTTCGTCGTCGAAGGAAGGCTCGAACGTGGCCACGGGAACCTGATCGCGACCCGCGAGATAGCGGAGGAATCCGGCCTCGGCATATTTGTGCACGGCATCTTCGGGATCACGCGGCGTGGGAGGGTTTCCTCCTTCGTTGTAGGCAACCGTGGTATGGAAAGCAGCCCAGCGGCGTTCGATATCGGCAATTTGCGGATCTTTCGGATCACCGGTATGTTCGGCGCCGTAGAACAGCAAGGCTCCGGTGCCTACATGGAACTCGAGCACGTAGGGGTTTTTGTGTTGGATGGATGCGTACTGCTTGTACGACAGGATTTGCTGCGCAGGAACAGGGACCTGTGCCGCCGCGGAAGACAGGCTTATGCCAAGCAGGACCAGCCACAGATATCGCAACATTGTTCCTCCGCGCGGGGACGAAGCCAACCTTGGCGCTCGCCTATGATACGGGATGCTCGGGGTTCGAGTTCCCTGCGATCAGATCGAACTTATTGCAGGCGGTAGCGTTCGCGCATCAGGCGCTGCAGGCGGGGTTTGTAGAGCAGATCGTAAGCTAGTTCTTTGTCGGGGAACATGGCTAGCGCAGCTCGCTTGGCGCCAGCGGCTAGTTCTGAAGCTTCTTCAACGGTTAGCGCGGGGTCCTGGCTGATCACCGATGCGACCATGCTCATCATGACTTGCAGGCGGCGAATTCTTCGGGCTTCGTCTTCGTTCTGGTTCTGATTCTGATCTTGATTTTGCGCTGGTCTCGCGGGTTCCCCGGTGTTCATGCTGGCCTCTATTATCACCCACAATTTTATGTTGCAGCCGCAAATGGCCGTTGCGTGCGGTTTCCGAGCATTGTCTTCCAATAAGGAGGGAAAGCAAACGGCCCGAAAGTGGTGGTCGGTGGCGACCACTGCGGCTGAGGAGCGTGCGATGAGCGCTGATCTTCCGCCCTTCCGGGGCTTCTCATTTTCCACATTCGACCCACGGCTTGCGCCGTGGGCTGCATTCCTTGAGCCGCTCCGCGGCTGAATCCATTTCCACCCTAGTGCGGTAATCCGAAGCGGCGCATTAGGTCGGCATAGCGGGGATCGGAACGGAGGGTGTCGAGGGCGGGATAGCGAATGCAGATCAGGAGTTCATTGTCGCCATCGGTATACGCCTTCTCCAGGTTCTGGAAGGCTTGGTCTTTGTCTCCGGCGAGAGCCGCTGCGACGGCCACGGCGCCAGAGCGGTCTGAGCCTTCGAGTGTCTGCATGAGTTGGAGATAGCCTTTGGCGTCGTCCGTAACCGTGGTTGTTTTCGACAATACTTTGTGGAACTCGGCGACGGCTTCGGGAAAACGGCCGGTGGTCGCGTAGAGCTGTGAAAGCCTGTAATGCGCTGTAACAAAATTTGGATCGCGGTCGATCACCTTCTGGAACTGCGCCAGAGATTCAGGGTAGCGTTTGGCCTCCATCAACATGACCGCATAATTTGTATTTACGATGGAGGAAAGAGGATCGAGCGATAAAGCAGTGCGGTATTGGGCCTCGGCCTCTTGCAGGCGGTTTTGGGGAATGAGATAGGCAAGAGCATAAAAATAGTGGGCGGCGGAGTTGTTAGGATTCAAGGCGATGGCGCGCTGAAATTCGGGCGCAGCCTCGCTCCACTTCCACGCCGTGGCTAGCGTTGCCGCGCGCGCGGCGTGGGCCTCAGGCAGGGTGTCATCCAGTTCAAGAGCCTTACGCGAGGCTTGATCGGCTAGGAGTACGGCTTCCTTCGGAGCAATTGGAAAGTAGCCGGGCGCAATGTTATAGGAGTCGGCAAGGCCGGCATAGGCGAGGGCGTAGTTAGGATCGGCCGCAATCGCCTGCTGGAATAAATCGATACTCTTCTTTAAACCTGCCGGGGTTCGTCCGTACCAACGCTGGCGGGCTTCGAGATAGAGCCGGTAGGCTTCCGGATTTGACGTGCCTGCACTCCCCAGCTTTAGTGGCGCTTTCGTGGGGCGCAGACGGTTGGAGAGATCACGGGTAATCTGGCCTTGGACCTGGGTCACCTCCGCGGGCTTGCAATCATAATGTGCACCCCACAGCTCGGTGCCGTCAGCGGTATCGACGAGTTCAGCGTGAATGCGAAGGTCATCGCCATGTTGCGTAATGCGGCCGGTAAGCACGGCGCCCACCTGCAAAGTCTGGCCGATCTGGCGCGGATCATCCTGATTCGTTTTGAAGCGGAAGACGGTGCTGCGCGCCAGGACGCGGAGGTCGGGCAATTGCGAAAGCGTCCCGATCAGGCTTTCAGTAAGGCCGTCGCTGAGGTACTCATTGCCAGTATCGGAGGTCGCATTGACGAACGGTAGTACGGCAAGCGAGTCGATTTTTCGGGTTTCGGATTGCTTGCGAATGAAGTAGACGCCGACGACCGCAGCAACGACGAGCACGGCCGCCGCAATGCCGAAGATCAACTTTTTTCGCGGATTCGCGGATACGACCGCTGCTGGCAATGACGAAGACAGCGTCGCCGGGGCTAAATCAATTACTGTGGAGGCGCTCGACACAACACCGGACTGGGCGGCGCGCTGCAGCCGAGAGAGGTCGGTGCGCATATCGGTCGCGCTTTGATAGCGGAGGGCACGATCTTTCTCCAGGGCCTTGTCGAGGATGCGCTGCAGATCCGCAGAAACATTGGGATTGAAGCGCACGGCCGGGATCGGAACTGAATCGAGAATGGCCTTGAATATCTCCGCGGTGCTGCCACCGTGAAAGGGCATCGTACCGGTCGCCATCTCATAGAGAACGACGCCGAAAGAGAATAAGTCGGTGCGAGCGTCGAGATCTTTGGCGCGGGCCTGCTCGGGCGACATGTAAGAGATGGTGCCGAGCGTGGAGCCGGGGCTTGTCAGCTCATATTCATTAAAGCTGGCGGTGTTGGCCGAGGCGGCCTGGCTGTTAGACGCGGGAGGCGGCGCGAGTTTGGCCAGGCCAAAATCCAAGACCTTGGCGTGGCCGCGCTTGGTGACGAAGATGTTGGCGGGCTTGATGTCGCGGTGGACGATGCCCTGGGAATGCGCGGCATCGAGTCCGTCGGCAATCTCGATGGCCAGCGAAATCATGGTCTCGTTATCGACCGGTTTGCCGCCGATAAGGTGCTTCAGGGTTACGCCATCGAGATACTCCATGGCGATGAAAGACTGGTCGCCGTGTTTACCGATTTCGTAAATCGTGCAAATGTTGGGATGATTGAGAGCGGAGGCGGCGCGGGCCTCGCGGCGAAAGCGTTCGAGCGCCTGCGGATCTTGCGAAAGGCTATCGGGCAGAAACTTCAGGGCAACAAAGCGGCCGAGTTCGGTGTCTTCGGCTTTGAAGACCACACCCATGCCGCCGCCGCCAATTTTTTCGACAATGCGGTAGTGCGAGATGGTTTGGCCGATCATTTTATCGTCGATCCGATTCTCGTCGATCACGTTCTAGTCAATCACAGTGAAGAGCGAGGGTTTCGGAAGCCTAATATTACGGACGCGGCAGCTACCAGTCAACGAATAGAGGAACGCGGATTGCAACTCCTTGAGAAGAGTTAGAATCTCAGGGGTGCGAGATCCGGGCCATCTTAAGGCGGCGGACTCCGAGAAGAGGAGACTTATGGCAGCGCAGCCTGATGCGAAGACAGAAGAACGACCCCAGCCTGATCCCGATGAAAAACTGATTAAGGTTTTTGACAGTGAAGAGGAGTCCGAGGCGTTGGTGGTGAAGGGGTTGCTCGATTCCGCGGGGATTGAGAGCGATCTGCAATCAGCCAGCCTTTTGCAGGATGCGTTCCCGGGGCTGGGAGGCATGATCATTCAAGTGCGCGAAGAGGATGCGGAGAAGGCGCTGAAGCTGATCACCGAATCGCGGCAGGCTGCCGGCAATGCGGCTGCGGATGAAGTCGATGATGACGAGACGCAGGCTTGAGTGTGCTTGCGTGGAAACTTCCTCGGGGCTAAAGCCACAATCATTTCTTTCTTAGCGGCGTGGCTGAAAGCCGCGCCCTTTCAAATCCTCCAGCCTTTTTACTGAAGAGCGGGCAGCCATGGAGTTACGCTGTGGCCGTCCAGGTAGAAACTCACGGCGCCGTTGATGTCAGTGCGGTAGACATGGGCGCCGGATGCTTGCAAGCGCTGCAAGACGTCAGGTCGGGGAAAGCCGAACGAGGTTCGGAAGCCACACGAGATGACGGCGAAACTTGGCTTCACGGACTGCAAAATCTCTGGGGTGGTGGATGTGGCGCTGCCGTGATGTCCCACCTTCAAGAGGTCAGCGTGGGGATGGTGCAGGCTGGCGATAAGGCGCTCGACGGCTTTTTCCGCGTCACCCTCTAACAACACGGAAGTCGCACCGTAGCTGACCTGCATCACCATGGAGTCATTATTTTTGGGCTCGAGCCCTACGGGCCAGTCCTTCGGCGGAAAAAGCACATCTACTTTTGCCCCGCCTAGTTCGAATTCGTCCCCCTCCCAATGCCGCACCACTTTGATTCCTAGCGCGTGCGCTTCGGCGATCAGATTGTCGAGGGCTCGACTGGGCGGCAGCAGTCCTATCCATAATTCTTTGGGGCGGAAATCTCTGAGGACTGCGGGCATGCCTCCGATGTGGTCGGAATGGCCGTGGGAAATCGCGACGGCGTCGAGATGGGAAATGCGGCGCGTCCACAGGTAGGGCGCGACTACGTCTTCTCCGAAATCGAGTTGAGAGCCCGCGCTGAAGATGGGCCCGCCGGCGTCGATCAGCAAAGTGCGGCCTTGTGGAGTCACCAGCAGGATGGCGTCGCCTTCGCCCACGTCGATGGAAGTTATTTCAAGCACTCCTGCTCGCGTTTCTGGTTTCGGCGCGACGAAGGCCAGAGCCAGCGATGCCACGAGCAACGCGGCTAGCCCGGCTACTGCCAGCAGTGCGCGCTTGCGCACGAGTGCCATCGCGAGTATTAATGCTGCGGACGCTGCGATCATCATCACAAGTGGCGGCGTGGCTACGCGGAGATCGGCGAGGCGCAGGCCTCCTAATCCATGGACAGTGCCTGTGATCGTTTGCAGTGCCAACGTGGTCAGCAGGGCTGGGATTTTCGCGACGAGTGGAGAGACGTATCCCATGGCGATCGTCAGAATCGCTGCGGGCATTAGAAGTTGCGTGAGGGGAACAACCGCTACGTTCGCGGGTAGACCGATGGTCGTAGCGCGGTGAAAATAATAGGCCATCGGGAGAGCTAATCCCATTTGCATCACCGCCGAGACCAGAAGCAATTCGATGGCGCGCAGGCAAACCATCGCTGTGCCACGCACCAAACGCAGCGACCATGGCTTGCCGAGAAAGCGAGCGAGGCGTTCTGCGATGAGGCGAAGATCCACGCGGAGTTGCGCGACTCGCGGAGGCAGCGACGGGCCGTAATCATCGGAATCCCAGTGAGCCAGCGCCTGGCGATGAGTTGCGAAGTACGCTCCAGGAGCGGCACGCCGACTGCGGCCACGATCAGCACACAGATAAATGTCATCTGAAAACTGGCAGTGAAAAGCTGGCGCGGATCGAATACGAGCAATCCGAGCGCGGCCGCGCCGAGTGCGTTGATCATGGCGCGGTCACGATAAAGCAGGCGCGCACCCAGGTAGATCGCGCACATCAGCGTGGCTCGCCAGACTGGCGCGCCTACTTCGGTGAGAAAGGCGTAGGCGACGCAGCAGAGTATCGTCAGCAACGTGGCGGGAATGTCGGGGAGGCGAAGGCGGCGCAGCGTCCAGAAAGTGACGAATGCCAGAATGGTGACGTTCATCCCTGAGACGACCAGGATGTGATAAGTGCCGGAGCGCTGGAAATCGACTCGCGTATCGCGATCAATGAAGGCTTCTTCGCCAATGACCATGGCATCGATTAACGCGGCTTGCGGCGGAGGCCACAGCGTGTGCACTTTGGCGATGATGCTCGAATGGATGCGCGTGAGCCAAAGTTCTACGCGGCCGCCTACAAAGCCGGGCAGCAGTTGCACATCTTCAGCTTTCGCGGAACCTAGCGCGCCGATGCCGTTTGCTGCGAGGTAGCCTTGATAGTCAAAAGCGCCGGGATTGCGAAAGTTGCGAGGCAGTTTCAACTTGCCGGCAATGCGGAGGCGGTCTCCATAGTGGAACGGACGCATCGCGGACGCTCGGTCGGCGTATACGCCGAGGCGCACGCCGGCGTGCACTGGAATTTTTGTGCCGTTTTCCGTGACGATCTGTTCGGTCTCGACGTCGAGGCTCTCCCTGACTTCGTTGGGAGATGCTTCGCGTAATCTGCCTTCACGGGTTACGTGTGCTGTCATCTCGATTGGCTGGTCCGCGAATGATTGCAAGCTTGTATCGAGACTAGCCGCGAAGCCACGCAACTGAATATGAAGCGCGCCCGCGAGGAAGAACGCACCGAGAGCGAGGCTCACACTGAGGTATTTGCGCCGGCGAACGAAGTAAAGACCCGCGGCAAAAAATGCCACGGCGGCCGCTATCCACCATGACGCGGGACGCCAAGCGTAAAACCCGGCGATGATTCCCGACGAATATGCGAGAGCTGCCCAGAGCATTGGTTGGCGCGTCGGCCTGAGTTGGAATTCGCGCGGATGCGGGAGGGACGGGGGCTGCGGAAGTGGGTATGGCGACGGCATTCGTAGACCCGGTCTGAGGCGCAGCGAGACCTTCGGGACGTAATCCTCGGCAGCTCTTGTTCGTCAGCGCACTAGCTGCACGACGCTCTCCAAATGGTAGGTCTGAGGAAACAGATCGACCAGGTGAACCTCCTCGACGCGATAGCCTGCCGCGTTTAGCGGGACCAGGTCGCGAGCCAGGGTCGCAGGGTCGCACGAGACATACGTCACCCGAGGCGCGCTCAGGCTGGCAAGCGCGCGGGCAACGGAATCTCCTAATCCGCTTCGGGGCGGGTCCACAACCACAAGGTCGGCGTGCTCACGCCCGGTGTGCTCAGTGAGGTAGCGTTCGGTCTCTGCCCGCACCGCCTTTCCATTCACCGGCAGATTGTATTGCAGGTCGTTCACGGCTGTCTGTGACGACTCAACAGAAACGATGTGACGGAACGCAGTCAGGGCTGTGGAAAACAGGCCCACACCGGCATAGAGATCGAGCGCCAGATCGCCGGAACTGCCTGTCGTGACGATGCTTACAAGTTCGTCGATGAGAAAACGGTTAGTCTGGAAGAACGCTCCGGCACTGACGCGGTAAGCGCGCGTTTTCGTCTGATAACTTAGATCCGAGCCGCCGACCGCAACCAGCGGTTCCTGCACGCCTTTCTGCGGTTCGCGGAAGGCAGCTATACCTACGATTTCTGGCATGGATGCGCACAACTCCTCGGTCCACGCCCGAACGGCGGCGCGGCGAGCTTCAGGCGCGCATAAGAACTCGAGGAGCAATTTTGTGTCGTCGGCGTTGGCAAAGAATTCGACCTCACGCACGCCGTCGACTACTTTGCCCGCTCGTCCCGCTCGCCACAGGGCCGCAATGCCGTGATTGATCAGCGGCGAACTGATCGGACATTCTTCCACTGCCAGGAGTTCATGAGATGCGAACTTGAAGTATCCGGCGGCGAACTCGGGGTGCGTTCGCACCTGCAGGCGCGAACGATTGCGATAATTCCAGGGCGGCGACGGATGCACCTGGATTTCGCATTCGAGTTCAAGTTTGGCGATGCGGCGCAGATTCTCGCGCAGGATTTCCGTCTTGATCTCGAGTTGATGCTCGTAAGTGGCGTGCTGGTAGTGGCATCCGCCGCAGCGGCTGAAATACGGGCAAGGCGGCTCGACGCGGTGCGGCGAAGGTTTTACGATTTTATCAGCGTTCGCGCGGGCGAAGCCCGATTTCGATTCGGTAATAATAGCTTCGATATTTTCCCCAGCAAGTACGCGAGGAACAAACACGGCCTTGCCGCGTCCGCCTTCTTCATCAGAGGGCGAACCGGCGGGGAGGCGAGCCAGTCCGTCGCCGCCATAGACCAGCTTTTCAATGTTTAGGAGCAAGGTTTGATTCTACGGCATAAGAAGAGCCGAGCACGGTCGCCGATTGGCAATTTCCAATTACTGATACCCGACTTTCCGTTTACCTTGAGGCGACAGGGGCGAAATCTGCCCAGTCCAGATCCAGCCTTACCCAATAAGGAGCTTGCGGCGGCGGGGGAAACATAGTTGTTTTGTCCTTCTGGACATCGCGCAGTTTCAGATACACGCACGAGGCAACGGGGCCCATGGAGTAAATCTTGGTGTCTTCAACCGTGCCCTTTGCTCCGACGCTGGTTAACGACTCGAATGTACCTTGCCAGTCCACACCGCTACCATTGGTGCGCGCACATTCCTGCACCACCCCTCTGAAGGTCTTTTCGAAGGAAGCCTTGTAACCGGGGCCCTGCGGAGTTTGAAGGCTGGCTGCCGCGGCCGCTTCCAGGGTGTGAAGCTGCACTTCAAGCGGAGCTGCGTAGGCTGCCCATTTCTTCACCATGTCGAAATCCGCTCTCGAGTGCCAGGTCACCTCATCCCATTGATCGCCGATGCGGGTCATGATTTTGTCGGCGACGATCGGGTCGCGCTTACCGAAATGAGTCGCCAGAAAAGCCATGCGGTTCAGGTTCAGCATGGATACACCGTATAGCTTCTCGGACACTTCAAAACCTCGCTCGATTCTTTCCCACGACAGGTGAGGATCGTCTGGCGAGCAGGAAATCACGTAGTCCGCACTCGCAACCTCAAAGTAGAGTAAGTCGCCTTGATCTCCTCCGATGCGGTCGGCGACCTCCTGGGTGAAAGTCTCAGTGTCACCTGGCTCGCCGCTCCATTTCGGCAGTAGCCGGCTGGCGCGTACCCGCGCATAGTAGAAATAGCCCGGCTCAAACTTGAATGCCTCTTCGAAAAGAGCCCGCTTTTCGGCCGCGCCCCAGTCCTGATTTTCGGATACTCGCATCATCAGCAGATACCACTCGGGGCACTTGGGAAGATCGCTGGCTTCGTCGAGAATTCGTCTGGCCTCGGCGTTACGTTTGCCGAATAACTTCCAGCCGCTTTCGCTGACGGTGTCGGCAAAACCGTCGCCCCGTGCGTCGTCAGCGTAGCCCAGGTAAGCGGAGGCCAGCGCAACCCGCGCAGTAATCGAGGTCGGGCGCACCGTCACCCAGTGCTCCAGCCGTTGCAGCAGAAGATCCCAATCTTCTTGCGTGGCATGCACCGGATAGTCGACCGGCTCAGATAAGCCAGCGTACAGTTGCTTAATTTTCCAGATGCCGCCGGGAAACTTGGTTTTGCTCGCTCGTGCACGGTCAGCCAGACAATCAAGTTCGTCGATCCGTTCCGCTTTCAGCATGGCCCTGATTGTGCCTCGAAAATCGCGAAGGGCGTGGACGTCAGTGCTGGGGTCGCTGGCCGGGCCAGCAGCATCCTCGTCGGCAGCGCTGCATGTGCCAGGGTGCGAGGCTTGGGCAAATCGAAGTTTACTGTGCCAGTGCTGGCTTACGGCGAAGCTAGCTGTGGCAATCAGCAGGAAAACCACGGCGGCGCCCTGCAGAGCCGTCGATGAAGAATTAGGATCGACGGCAAAGAAGCTCGCGATTGATTTGGCAGACAATTTGCCGATCACGATGGCCTCCCGCTAGTGAGGATTTGTTCTTACCAATCCACAGTACTGTTGAGGTGGGGGAGCGGCAAGGTTACCTCAGTGAGAGGGCGCGATGCGACCAGGTAATGGGCGAGCACGATAGCAGGCGACGGCAATCGAACACGGTTCCACTCATGTCCAACCGCCGTGCCCGAAGCCAGTAGCCGCTCTTGTCAGCGCGGGAAATTCACACAACTAATTGCCGCCGGCGGGGTTTCATCTGGCTAGGGGATTCTGACTCGTTTAGGAGCGGGATCTCATTTAAGTTTGAGACGGGCCATGAGGCTGCAACGACCCTCATTATTTCAGCATTGTTGTCGGGCACTTCCGCAGCCAAATCATCGAGGATGAAAATGATTAGGACCTGGAAAGCTTGTGTAGCCTGGGGAAAGAGCCTGCATCGGGAGGCCGCCCTTGATTCCCTGCGCAATGTGCTGGCCGTCGTTGGAGGCGCATCGATTTTGGCCGACTTCACAACCATCAAAGTCTGGCTGATTCTGCCAATGCTTGTCCTGGCTTTTCTGATTTGGTATCTCGATTACGAGCGCCACTTTCGCGGGCAGACCGTGGACGAAGCGAAGATCCTACCCTACAGCGCTCGCCCGGCAGCCGCGCCTGAGGCCCAGGCCCATTGAAAATTGAAGCCGCCGAGTTGGCCGGTCACATCCACGACTTCCCCAACGAAGAACAAGCCCGGAACTTTGCGGCTCTCCATTGTCTTGGCTGAGAGTTCGTTGGTGTCAACGCCGCCCGCAGTTACTTCGGCTTTCTCGTAACCCTCCGTGCCCGCAGGTGAGATTGCCCAGTGATGGATTTTATTTTCCAAATCGGCCAATGCATGATTCGTCCAGGAAGCGGGCGCGTGTTCGTTTAGCCAACGGTCGGCGAGGCGATGAGGCATTAACTTGTGCAACTCCGAGCGAAGCGCGTTTAGATTTCTCGGCTCAGTCGGATCGCAAAACGCCGCTGTGACTTCGCGTCCGGGGGCGAGATCGATATCGACAAAGATCGGCCGCGGCTTCTCCCGAGGCTCATTCCAGTAGGACGAAATCTGTAGAATCGCCGGACCGCTTAGGCCCCGATGCGTGATAAGCATCTTCTCGCGAAACTGCTGACCGCTGCAGGAAGCAATCACCTCCGCCGAAACTCCCGCCAGTTCGCAGTAGTGCGAACAATCCTCTGCGTTGAGCAGCAGCGGCACGAGCCCAGGCCACGGCCCGCGGATCTCCAGCCCGAACTGCCGCGCCAGATCGTAGCCGAATGATGTTGCGCCGATTTTCGGGATCGACAAGCCGCCGCTGGCGACTACTAATGCCGGCGCTGTGAACTCCGCATCCGTGGTGCGTACGATGAAGTCTGATGTTCGCTCGACTTGATCAATTTTAGTATTCAGAAAAATGTTGACCCCGGCATCGCGACATTCGGCTTCCAGCATCCCGAGAATGTCGCGAGCGGAGCGGTCGCAGAAAAGCTGGCCTAGAGTTTTCTCGTGATAAGCAATGCCGTGCTTCTCGACCAGCGCGATGAAGTCCTGCGGTGTGTAGCGAGCCAAGGCCGACTTGGCAAAATGCGGATTCGAGGAAATAAAATTTTCCGGCTGGCAATAAAGATTGGTAAAATTGCAGCGCCCGCCGCCGGAGATCAATATCTTCTTACCCAACCGGTCGGCGCGTTCGAGTACGGCGACGCGGCGGCCGCGCTTGCCGGCTTCGATGGCGCACATCAGTCCCGCTGCGCCGCCGCCGAGAATGATTGCGTCGACGGAATGGCTCATCACATGTAAAACAGGCTGAGGCGTGGCAGGCCGTATTTTTCCAGAAGGCGCTTGTGGACGTATTGCTTTTGCAATTGCTCGATTTGTGCAGCCGCCATCTTGCGCCGGTAGGGCGCGAGTTCGCGATCGGCCTGAGCGCGCACGTTCACGATTTCTTCATCAGGCGTAGCGGCGAGCAGTGCGGCAAAAAGTTTTTCTTCGAGCACGGTTAGGTGGCGCTCCAGGTCTTCGAGCCTCGATGCCGACTTTTTGCTTTCAGTTTCCTGAGCCAAGTTGCGCAACGTGGTCGCGGATTTCCCGGCGACCGCGTGGACCGAAATTCCAGCGCTCTGCGGTAGTTTCGCCGATTCCAGAAGATCAGCATTACGACGCAGGAACGCCGCGATTGCCTCCGGCTCAAACCCTTGTCCCGCGCTCGATTTGCCCGATGCCGGTTGAACAGCCACGCCTACGGCAGCTTCCTTCATATCTTCCGCCGCCGCCAGCACTTCTTGCGAACAATAAGCAAGGCTATTCACCTTCTTGGTTTTCGCCGCACGCTGATCGTAGCGGTCAAACGCAGAATCAATTCCGCGCAAAGCTGCCTCAAGGGGGATTCCAGCGTCCTTCCATGTCTCGATCAAAGCCCAATCAAGCGTCGTCAGCAGCAATCCGCCGCCGCGCCGCCGCAGATACTGCTCTTCAATCTCGGTGAAGTAATTGAAGTAGTTGAGCTGATCGTAATTGGATTGACTCTCCACGGTAGCTCAACGGGTGGAGCGAGGGGTGACGGCGCCGCTGTTCTTCGCCGCTTTGGAAGAGATCGACGACCCCTTGGGCGCGAGTCCGGAGCGCCCAGCAACATTTCGCTCCCAAATAATGCGCAGGCCTTCGAGGGTTAGAAGATCGTCCACCGTTTTTATGTACTTCGATCCCGTGCCGATCATCGATCCCAGGCCGCCAGTGGCGAGCACCTTCGTCTCTTCGCCCATTTCCTTCAGTAAGAGTTCGAGGATGCCATCGACCAGACCGAGATAACCGTAGTAAAGGCCCGACTGTAAGCTGCCAACGGTATTGGTGCCGATCACCCGCGCGGGCTTGCGAATTTCCACTCGCGGCAGTCGAGCGGTGCGTTGAAAAAGCGCGTCCGCAGAAATGCCGATGCCGGGGCAAATCACTCCGCCGAGATATTCGCCCTTTGCCGAAACGCAATCGAACGTGGTCGCGGTGCCGAAGTCGACGATCACACACGGGCCGCCATACTTTTCAAATGCCGCCACGGCATTCACCACGCGGTCGGCGCCTACTTCCGCGGGATTGTCGTAATGCACGGGCATGCCAGTTTTCACCCCGGGTTCGATCAACAGCGGCTTGGAATTGAAGTAACGCTCACACACCTGCCGCAGCACGGGATCGAGCGGCGGCACAACCGACGAAATCACGATGCCGCGAATGGCTGACGCCTCAAGGCTCGCCATCGAAAACAAATTGCGGAACAAAACTCCGTACTCATCGACGGTACTTCCCTGCCGGGTCGCGACCCGCCAATGCGCCAACAGCCGCTCATAGTGCAGAGGCTCGCCGTCAACTTCGTTCGGACGCGGCTTCTCCGCGTGGGCAAAGACTCCCAGCACCGTATTCGTGTTGCCGACATCGAGAACAAAAAGCATGATTTGATTCGCCCGAAAAGAGCACTCAGCATTCAGCACTTAGCATTCAGCCATTATGGTCCTGCACAGGCTAAATGCTGAGTGCCGAGTGCTGAATGCTCTCATCACTTCGCTCTCACCGTTCCACTCAATATTCTCTGCAGTCCCTGCGCAGTCCGCACCTGCAGAAATCCTTGCGCATCCAGCCCTTCCGTCGTTCCTTCGATTCTCGGTGCGCTGTCTTCGATGTAGACTTTCTTACCTCGCGCCCACGAGGATTGTTCCGCAAAGCGCCGCAGAATCGGTTTCTGCGCGTCCGGCTGTTCCACCAGCGCGCGATATTCGCCGTCGAGCGATTTTAACAAAGCGGCGGCGACCTCTACGCGCGAGCATTCGCTGCCCGTCTCCATGCGCAGCGACGTCGCCTCATTCTCGATCTCTTTCGGAAAGCTTTTCTGATTTACGTTGAGCCCGATTCCCACCACGATGTGGCGGACACGCATGACTTCGGCGTGCATCTCGGCGAGAATGCCGCAAACTTTTTTTCCTTTGATCAAAACATCGTTGGGCCACTTCAGGTCCACGGTGACACGCGGTTCCACCTGCACCAAGGCCGCGCGCACGGCCAAGCCAGCAGCCAGCGTGATCACAAGCACATCCGACGGCGGCAGCGCCGGCCGCAACACGACTGAGCAATAAACGCCAGCGGAGCGCTCCGACTCCCAGGAGTTCGATCCGCGTCCGCGCCCGGCAGTCTGCTCTTCTGCGAGAAACACGCTGCCCTCGGGCGCGCCCTCGGCCGCGGCCGCCATTGCAGCGGTATTCGTTGAGCCGATCTTGTAGAAGTGGTGAAGTTGATTATCGAAGATGGTGCCGCGAACCAGCGGCCCCAGAATTTCCGGCAGCAGAAGATCTGGAACCGACTTCAGCTGATAGCCGGTCGCCGGATGTCCCGCCACATCCACGCCCAGCCCGCGAAGTTGCTGAATGAGCCGCCAGACTTCTGTGCGGTTCGAAGAAATCTCCTGCGCGATCTTCGTTCCGCTCACCACGACCGTCGCATGCTCCATCAGCAGCCGCACGAGGCGGCCGAGACGAACGTCGGTCGGCTGTTCGTGCGGCGCGGCAGACTTCGTTCGCGAAAGCCGGGTGCTTCGAGTTTTGCCTGTCTTCTTAATGCGGTGATTATGCGGGAGGAAAGGGAAAATCACAAATCGCCTGCGGAACAAGCTCAGGCCAGCGCAACTCGAAGGCTCATATCCGACGCCTGTGGCGAGTGAGTCAGCAGACCGACTGAAATGAAATCGACCCCCGCCTCGGCGTAAGCTCGAACATTTTCCAGCCGGATGCCGCCGGAACATTCCACCGGGATGGGTCGTTCCGTTCGAGCGCAAAGCTCCACGGCGCCGCGCACTTGCTCCGGAGACATGTTGTCCAAGAGGATCGCTTCAGCCCCGAAGGCTAGCGCAGCTTCCAATTCGCCGATGGTGCGCACCTCCACTTCGATCAGCTGCGAGCCGCGCCGGTTGCGTACGGCGCGCTCCAGCACGGGACCAATCCCGCCAGCGAGAGCGATGTGATTATTCTTGATCAACACTCCGTCCGAAAGATCGAGCCGATGATTCAGCCCGCCGCCGCAGCGCACCGCGTACTTATCGATCAATCGCAAGCCGGGCGCGGTCTTGCGCGTATCGAGAATGCGCGCCTTGGTGCCGGAAACTGCGTCCACAAACTTCCGCGTCAAGGTAGCGATTCCACTCATGCGCTGCAGAAAATTCAGAATCACGCGCTCGCACGAGAGAATCACCCGCGCATTATGCTGGATCACCGCCACTGACTGCCCTTTATGCAGCCTCACTCCGTCGAAGATTTCAGGATGCGTCGTCACCTCATAGTGCGAAATCACGGCGCCGTCAAGCGCGGCGTAGACATCGAGAATGCGGCCAATGCAACCGATGCCGGCGAGAATGCAATCCTGCTTTGCGAGAATCGTAGCCGACGCCCGCTGGTTGGGATCGATGCAGGCATAGCTGGTCGCATCGCTCGTCGCCCGGTCTTCGAGCAGCGCGTTCTCGATGATTGCGGTAATGCGTCTGGAATTAAAATCCATAGCAGTTGCCGGCCCTCAATTGCCAGCGAGAACCATATGGCGACAGCCGCCTCGGCTGTCCAGGCAGGATCGAGGATCCGCCTGCATCACCTTGATTCATCCAACTGGCGCTTTATTTTCTCACGCAGCCCCATAAGTTCCTGCTCACGGCGCCGCAATCCTTCTACGACCTTTTGCGGCGCTTTCGCCAGAAACTGTTCATTGCTCAACTGCCGCTGGTTGTTTCCGAATTCTTTTTCGAGCTTCTCCAACTCTTTCGACAACCTCTCGCGCTCGGCGGCAACATCGATCTTTCGTTCGTAGATCACATGAACATCAAACCGAGCCGTGCTGCGCGCTCCAGCCTGTTTGGCGAGAGAACCTTCCGCAAACGTAAGCTTCTCCACATTCGCCAGACGCTCCACTGCGCCGCGATTCTGCTCGATCATCGCGCGAATCGAGGGCTCCTGCGCATGTACCTCGATTGGAACTTTCACCTTGGGCTCAACCTTCAACTCCGCGCGCACGTTCCTCACATTCACAATCAAGTCTTGCAGGATAGCCATCTCCGTCTCGGCTCCCAGGTCAAACTGCTTCTCGTCCGCCTGCGGATAGGGCGCAAACGCAATCGACTTCAGCGGCGGCTTGCCCTCATACATCGCCTGCCAAACCTCCTCCGTAATAAAAGGCATCACCGGATGCAGCAGGCGCAACGATGCATCGAATAAGTTAACTAAATTCGCGCAAGCAATTCGCGCCTGCGCTTTATCGGCGCCTTCTTCAAAATTTAGCCGCGGCTTGATCAGTTCCAGGTACCAGTCACAGAACTCTCCCCAGAAAAAATCGTAGATGCGATTGGCCGCTTCATGAAAACGAAACGTATCAAGCGCAGCATTCACCTCGGCGGTCACACGATTGAAGCGGGAAAGAATCCAGCGGTCCTCAAGTGGAATCGCCGAGGGACGCACGCCGCGCCCCTCCTCCGGACGCAGTCCCGGCTCGATTCGATCCACATTCATAAACATGAATCGAGCGGCGTTCCAGATCTTATTCGCAAACGCGCGATACCCATCCGTGCGGCTTTCGCTGAACGCAATGTCAGTTCCCGGCGCAGCCATCGCCGCCAGCGTGAAGCGAGTCGCATCCGTGCCGAAGCGCTGAATAATCTCCAGCGGATCGATCACGTTCCCCTTGGTCTTCGACATTTTCTGCCGCTCAGCATCGCGCACCAGCGCGTGAATGTAAACCTGCCGGAAGGGCACGCTGTCGTCTTTCTTATCGGCCCAACCGCTGGCCTTCTTGATCGCAGGATCCTGTTGATGACCATCCATGAAGTGGCAGCCGAACATAATCATGCGCGCCACCCAGAAAAACAAAATCTCGTACGCCGTGATCAGCAGCGTGGTCGGATAAAACACTGCCTGATCGCGCGTCTTCTCCGGCCAACCCAAAGTTGTGAACGGCAACAGCCCAGACGAAAACCAGGTGTCGAGCACATCGGAAACCTGCTCCAGCTTCGCACCGCCGCATTTCGGACAGCTCGCCGGGGCCTCGCGCGCCACGATAATTTCTTTGCAGCCATCGCAAGTCCACGCCGGAATGCGATGTCCCCACCACAACTGCCGCGACACGCACCAGTCGTGGATGTTGTTCATCCAGTTCAAATAAATCTGTTTGTAATTCTCCGGGACGATCGTGATCTCGCCGCTCTCCACCACTTCAATCGCCTTCTGCGCCAGGGGCTGAATCTTGATGAACCATTGCTCGGAAAGTCGCGGCTCAACCACAGTTCCACAGCGTTCGCACTTGCCAAGCGCAAGCGGATGATCTTTTTCTCCAACAAGAAACCCGCCGGCCTGCAAGTCCACGAGCACCATTTTCCGCGCTTCGTAGCGATCCAGCCCGGCATACGCGCCCGCGTTTGCGTTCATGTGCGCGTGCTCGTCCATGATGTCAATCTGCGGAAGATCATGCCGCTTGCCCGCAGCGAAATCGTTGGGATCGTGCGCCGGGGTTACCTTCACCGCGCCCGTGCCAAATTCCGGCTGCGCCAGTTCGTCCGCGATAATTGGAATCTCGCGCTTCATCAGCGGCAACAAAACTTTCTTGCCATGCAGATGCGTATAGCGCTCGTCTTTTTCGTTCACCGCAACCGCGGTATCGCCGAGCATCGTCTCAGGACGCGTAGTTGCCACGGTGATGAATTCATCCGATCCAACCACCGGATAGCGAATCTCCCACAACTTCCCGACCACGTCCTCGTGCTTCACCTCGAGATCGGAAATCGCCGTCTCGCATCGTGGACACCAATTCACAATGTACTTCCCGCGATAAATCAGCCCTTCTTCGTACAGACGGACAAACACTTCGCGCACCGCGCGCGAAAGATTTTCGTCCATGGTGAAATACTCGCGGTCCCAGTCGACGGACGCGCCAAGCCGCCTCATCTGATCGAAGATCGCTCCGCCGTAAAGCTTTTTCCACTCCCAAACGCGCTCGATAAACTTCTCGCGCCCCAAGTCGCGCCGCTTCTTTCCTTCTTTCGCGAGGTCGCGCTCCACCATCATCTGCGTAGCAATACCGGCGTGGTCCGTCCCCGGCAGCCACAGCGTGATGAAGCCGCGCATGCGATGCCAGCGCACAATAATGTCCATCTGCGTCTGGTTGAGCATGTGGCCCATGTGCAGCCGGCCGGTCACGTTCGGCGGCGGCAACAGCAACGTGAATACCGGACGCGTCTCGCCCTCCGGAGGCGTCGACACGGAGAACAGTTTTTCTTTGACCCAGTATTCGGCCCAGCGCGCTTCAATCGCGCCCGGCTCGTAAGATTTTGGCAATTCGTGCGGCATGGGGAAGTCAGCAGTTAGCAATTAGCATTTGGCGATAAACCGTCCGAGCGCACGCCGCTTCCCGGGAAGGCTAATTGCCAACTGCTAAGTGCTAATCGCTGATCTTACAGGCGCGAGAAAAGAAGGGTCAAACGGATCACGGGTATATGTACAGCGACGGCAAAAGTGACCCCCTTACCTTCCGAGTTAACCTTAGCGCGGCGAGGAGCGAGGGCGAGGGACGGTGGGGGGGACGCGGGCGGGCGCGGCGCGAAGGGAGCGCAGGCCCCCCTGAGCGAGAGCGGGACAGCCGTCAGTGTGTGCCGACTTGTGTTTGCTTCTTGGCTTGCTTCGCGGCCTCTTTCGCACGCTTCTCGTCTTCTTTGATGATTCGCTTGGCTTGTTTCTTTGCGACCTCCAAGCATCCGTTCTTGAATCCGATTGCTGCAACGATGTCTACTTTCACCGGAGTATCCGGGCTGGTCATCGAGTCGTAAGCTGACTGGCAATCAGTGGGCAGGGCGCGGCTGTCCTTTGCCATTTGTTGCCCAAACGCGTAGGCCTGAAATAGCGGTATCAGTGCCTCACGCACAGCCGCGAATCGCTGTTTAGCAATGACAGCGGTCTTACATCCTTCAGCAAATGAAGGTGAGTTGTAATGTTCGCCAGCGGTCTCACAATCTTGCTCGGAAACAGGGCGACTCGCCGCCCAGTCGTATCCTGCCTTGTGTCCTACACACTCTGAAGTTTGGCAATCCCAGTCCTGGGCTTGGACGAGGACCGCTGCGAAAGGTAACAACAAAAACAAGCAGAGGCAAAGTGTGATTGGATCACTTGAGTGCGATGATACGTTGTAACAATTTCTCATACTCCTCTTCGTGACCCAAAGTGTTCCACGCGGAACGCGCATGGCCAATCTCCAACAGTAGCATCGATGAGGCCCTCATTGCCTGCTTGCTGGATTGCCGGTCCTCGCGCGGGTTGATATCCTGCATGGCCAAATGGTCATTGAGCAAGACTTGGAAGGAAAACCCACCATGGACAGGTCCGGAAAATTCTTTGTATACCGGCTGAAGGTTCGGCGCAAGCTTTAACACGTCCATTGGACGCCGATACTCCTCAGAATAGAAGTATGCTGCTGGATTGTTTTTCTTAATGAACGCTTTCGCTTCCGATTGGTCCCCTGGGGAGAGCCATTCAACCAATTTTTCCAAGGCGTCCCGTCCAACCTTTCGTTCAGCGTCTGTCTTAATCGGGTCTGTGGAAAGCTTCATGAAGAGCGGCGCAATATATTTGAACGCCATGTAATTCGCCCGCGCTGGAACGGCGGTTATAGCAATGCAGTTGATAATGTGATCGAGCATTGTCCGAATGAGAACTGAACTCAGAGGCGTCCAACCCTCCTCGCAGAGCGTGCGTATTCCACGGTGACAGAAAATAGCTGTGTAGTGTATGTTCGCCAGCGCATACGTTGATAAAGAACTGTTTTTGTCGAAACTAGCGTGGATGTCCGATGAATATTGGATTACATCGTTGTGCAGCGAAGAGAGTTTCGAGGAGAGTGGAAATCGGGCCACAGCAATGTCAAGGTTAGATGAAGTCTTGCGCGACCGCAACAGCCCCAGGGGGTGCGCGAGATCGTGCATAGCGTCATCGTCCTATAATCTGTGAAGTGCATACCAAAGACTTCTTAAAAGCATGGTGGTCTGACTGGCTCACCCGCATGAGCGCGGCCCGGTAACTGTGTCGTTGGCGTTTTTCGCACTTCTACGTTTCTAAGCGAGCGCGGCGGCGCAGAATGGTCGGACTGGGTGAAGTAACCCGTGGGTATCTGACGCAGTCCTTCAGCATTTAGGTCGCAGATGGTTCGACTACGGCTTTTCCAACGTGGCGTCAAGGGTGACGCTTCCACCAGCGGTAACCGTCATTGTCCGCTGCCACGGTCTCAGCCCTTCCTTCTCGACCGAGACTAGGTGCTCCCCCGGAGACAACTGAATTGTAGAAGGGGTGCTGCCCATAAATTTCTCGTCAACATTGATGTCACAGCCGGGAGGCGTTGACTTGATGGTCACAGTCGCAGGTTGCATCGGAACGTCGGATTCGGCATGAGGTTCCGTCTGTGAGTTGTCAGGTGCGGGTTCCTGTGGTGGTGTTGGACTGGCTGAAGTCTCCGTGTCCTGTTTACCGTCCATTGGCTTCAGCTTAACCAGAGCGTTCTTAGCATCTTCCTGTGCGACGGGAACCAAACGGCCTACCATCCGAAACTTTCCATTCAGGATAACCATCTCCAAGTAGACAGTGTCCTTCGACTTGACATCGACTTCCAAAGCCGCTTCCTTCTGGTTGGACTCAAAGTTGTGCTTCCCCGGAGCGAGTTGCAAGGACAGGTATCGCCCGTTCTTCAAACGTCCGACTTCATTCCCGTCAACGTAGATGGATGGCTTCAGAGCGGAGCCGACGTACTTTCCTTGACGATAGACAACAACTGTGCCGTCTTGTGCTGAGACTAGAAGCCCAGCGGCAAGGACGAAGATCGTCAGAATCTTGTTCATGTCTCCCTCAAGTCTGACGGAGAGGTTAGCACGAAAAGAGGTCTGTTTCTTTCCTGTTATCATGCTTCTCAACAACTGTGGGGCAAACAACGTGATATGTAAGCTGGAGGATGGACGAAATATAGCGACCATCGTAGGGACTGTAATTGCCGTCGGTGTGTCGCTCAAAAGGTACAGCCTATACTCACAGCTAAAGAACGAGACAACGTGTATTGGGAACTAGCTGTACAGTGTTTGGACGAACTCAAAGACGCAGCGGATGACTTCTACAAGAAAACGAAGTCGGAACGTCAGGACTACCATCGGAGAGACCACTTTAGACACTGAGCGATTTTCGATGGCGGCTTTTGTTCACAATGAGAGAGATTCAGGTTGACTTTCGATGGGCGGTAACGGTGCTCGTCGCCCTCTATGGAGCCTTGCTCTCAACGTACAACGCCTACATCGCACGAAAGCAGAGCAGGCATCAGATTGACGTGAAGATCACATTTGGTTGGCTTACCTATGGCCCAAGTCTCAGCGATGACATGGTAATGGTCACGGCGTCGAATCCGGGTCATCGGGCTGTGACGCTCACGAGTGTTGGTTTCCTCGTGCCTGATGGTCGTCAGTTAGCTCTCATGAGCGAGGGATCAAAGCCGCTGCCTCACCACTTGTCCGAAGGAACGAGCATTCAACACTGGATACCGCAACACGAATTGAGTCAGTCTCTTCGTAAGCAACGATGCCCAGACCCGGTAAGGCTCCGAGGTTTTTACGACGATGCTGTAGGAGCACGTCACCTGAGTAAATCTGTCTCCTTCAAGTTGAGTTGAAAATAACTCCACAGGGACGGGTGCTCACTTTTCTCTTGTCTAAAAGGCTGCTACTTCACAGCTTGGGACCCTGAGTTTGTTGCTCATGCTTTAATAGAAAGTCCTGACCCTTGTTGGTCATGATGTAGATAATCCCTTCATCAGTTTGGCCTCGTGTTCCATGAAATACGACCGTTAGATTCTTGAACTGGGACCACTCAGCAAAATGGGAAATGAAAACCGCCCCAAACCGGTTTTGCTTATTCTCTTCAGTAAAGCTCGACGGTTCACCGTATTTCTCTTTGAGCATTGCCAACGCTGCGTCCTGACAGTCTAAGCCACACGTGGGAATAGTGATATATTCAATGTTTTCGTCCACAACTTGACCCCATATATGGTCAATGGGAACTATGATTTCTGGTCGGTCCTTGGGCGGAAACAAAACGGTGACTTCGGCGGTGACAACCGGAGCGTTCAGTTTTACGGTACTAGCGTCATCCCGCCAAAAACAACGAACCGCACTGGTGTTAACAAGGTCGTAAGAAGAATTTCCGACCGGATATTTCGCACGTTTGCATTCAGGAATTGAAAACTTCTCTCCTAGATGGATACCGAAGACGGTCGTATCGACCTCTTTCGTCTTAGCCACTGTGGACGTGTCTCCCTGCTTTGATTGTGAAAACAGGATAGATGGGAAAAGGAATAGGACCGCCACCACGATTGTGGTTTTCATTAAGTGGCCTTTATTTGTGGGATTTGCTATGTTCTGCCCACAGTCTTCCGGCTTCGTCTTGCTCTTTATGAGCTTCCTGAACTTTCACGATGGCCTTTTCTTTGGCGGCTCGCCCTTTGGCTTTCATCGCTTCGGTCCCGAAGTGCTGGACACCATCCATCGCAAGATTCAGTTTACTTTTGAGTCGAGTGCATTCCTCGCATGGACTCTTCAAGACCTTCCCCGCATCTTTGACGGTGGCTGACGCATCGCACCCAAGGCTCGGGTCTGGCCGGCGGCTTCACGCCTGAAAACGGACTGGGATTCTGGCGTCCGCCACGGCATCAACACGGCAACAGTGAAATTGACTTGTCGAACTGGTGAGAACTCGTTCGGTCCACCCGTAACAGAGTTTACCCAAAGATGACCCGGCAGATAGTCGTCGTCAGGGTGTGGAATCTCACCGCAGACAGTGGTTGCGTCCTGTGCTTTGAAGTGGATTCGGGAAACGTAGTCAATGGGAACGGTCAGGGTATGTGAAGATACCGGGAGGACAACGTGGAGATGGGGAGCGGCGAAGGCTCCATGCGACAGTGAGAGGAGCAGAACAACGGTCAACGCAGTCGCTTTCTTCTGCCCGTTGACGTATGGCAGGAGGTTGGACAACAGCGACATGAGTTCACGCTTCGACATCGCTCTATTTTACCGTAGTTCTATCCCAGAAAAGTGTCACCTAAAGTATCACCACGGGGGTCAAATAGTGGCTCATGACGCCCAATGATGGCTACGGTAAAGTGTTGAAAATCCTCAACAATGGCGGGTATCCTACCGATTGAGAATCTTCCGTCCCAATTCGGTGGGCCATGCCCGTTCCTTCCTCCGCAGGATGACGGGATTGAGGAACAGTTCTAGGCGGACTGCTGAAACCCAATTGGTGGACTGCTTGACACATCCCAACATCCGCGCCCTTCGTCCGTTATGGCGACGATGAACGTGGCATTGTAGAAAAACCATCTCTCATCCACCTGCCCATCTGGCCCATAGTTGTACCAGGCGTTCTGCTCTGAGACGAACTTGATAAGACGAACGAGACCACGATTGCGGAGACGCTTCAGCGTTGCGACGATGTCGGCTGAGTCCGGACGTTCTCCGAGTGTCTTTTCCAGCGAATTGCCCCACCCCGTTATGGAATCATCGCGTTTGCCCTCGGAGTATGGACGCAGACTGACTAGGATTGTGCTTTCCAGTTTCTCGGCCTTAACTGTCATGGGTTCCCTCTATGAGCAGGTGAGTCAATCATAGCAGCGGACCTGACTGCTCAATGTCGCCTCTATTGCGTCAGCCCGTCAGCCGCGTCGCGGATCGCAAGCGAAACTCGGACGCACGAAGTTGGTGGGTCTCATCGGAGGCGTTTGCCAGGTTTCCTCTTCAGAATATCTTTGGCAGCCAGTTTCGCGAGGCCGAGGAGAATGCCGGAGTTGCTGAGAATGGCTTCCGGCCACAAGGCGTTGGCAGCTTTTTGCAGGGTTGTAAAGTCGTCAGAACTCATTTTCACGTTGACCTGCACGGTACGCTTTCCGGTAGTTTCCATCCCCCCTATCGTTACGTTGGTACTCTTCTTGTAGCAACAATACTGTTAGTACTGTTAGTACCACAGTCTCATTTATCGTGTTGGAATGGAAACTATGAAAAACCTCTCAACAGTCTCGCGGATCGTTTTCGTTGTCGCCTTCCTTTGTTACGCAAGCTGTCTGGCACAGCAAGCGAGCAGAAAACCTGACGGCGTAAAAGGCGCGACGTGGGAATCGACATTCGACTTCGACAATGAACTGTATCCTTCGTTTGTGCTCTCGATGGGCGGGAGAACCCTCAACGCTCCGAGCGATCCACATTTCTTCGGTGACCCACTCGGTCTGGCGCGAGTCTTGATCCGACCAACGATGCCGAATGCGAAGGTGCATGTCGAGGTTCAAGTTGAAGGATTCGCGGGCTTGAGCGCTATGGACGCAACTTTAGGCGAGGCTGGACAAGAGTACGTTATTTCGCCAGCGCTTCGATGGAACTACTCGCGACTAGAGAACGTGAATCAGTCTGTCCCGGCAAACGTAACCTACAAGGTCAGCGTCAATGGTACAGCGGGACAGCAAACACGCCCAATTCGCGTTCGCTCCGTAAACGACGTTCCGTTTGAAATCGACCTCCCAGATGGAAAACAAACTGATCTGTCATTCCTTTTCGCCGGTTATGTGAACGAGAGTCATCCCTTCGTTGAGACGCTGCTTCAGGAAGCATTGCAATACCAAGCCGTGAATAGCTTTGTCGGTTATCAGGGCGGACCCGATGCAGTCCGGTTACAGGTGTTTGCTCTGTGGAACGTCTTGCAGCGACGCAACCTGCATTACTCCAACATCGCAACCGCTTCAGCATCATCCCCGAGCGGCACCGTACATAGTCAAGCGGTTCGATTCATGGACCAAAGCATCACGGCACAGCAAGCAAACTGCGTTGACGGCTCCGTGCTCTTCGCATCCCTCATGTATAAGATCGGCATTCAGCCGCTCTTGGTAGTCAAGCCGGGCCATATGTTCGTCGGCTACTATCTCGATCCAGACCATAAAGAGTTTGAATTCCTTGAGACCACCATGCTTGGAACAGGTCAGCCCAGCCTCTTGCAAAATGCAGCTTTCTCTTGGCTGAACCAACCTCTGGCCAGCGAGTCTTACCGAGAATTCATTCAGGCGGTCCAGGTAGCGAGTAACGTCTACACCCAAGAAGTCGGCCCAGCACTTCAGCAACACACTCTGCATTATCTAATGATTGACGTTGCGAAGGCTCGGCAGGCGGGCATCAACGCGATCCCGCACAAAGAGCAAACACAATGATCTGATTCTAGGCCCGTAGAAAAGAGCCGGTCTGCTTACGATACCCGCTGAAGGCCAACCAATTTCGCCAAAGCCTTCCAATGCCGTGGATGCGGACGGTACCCCTCGCGGATGCGGCCAGCGTACCAGCGCGATATTCCAATCCGTTTTGCAATGGCCGTCGCTGACGCTTGCGCAAGTGCTGGCTGAACTTTCTCTGAAAACGCCTGTGCGGTGAGCCATGCGGGTTGCTTCGCGGGATTCCAAGCAGCCCGCGCCTGCGCGTGCTTACGATGCGTTGCCGCTTCTTTGGCAATTGCTTCCGGGGTGTGTCCGGCAACCCGTCCCGCTCGTGCGACCTCCACGAGGCGCTTCGTTGCAACATCAACGTCGCATTTAGAGCAGTTTACAGACTTGGCTTTAACTGGTTTGCCACACCCACGGCAGACCCTCTCGGGTTTGGGAGCCTTGACCGATGGAACGTCAGTTCCCTTAACTGCGCGCTTGGTGCGTTGAGTAAGGCGAGTCGCAATTCCGCGTCGAGCAAGAATTGACGCAGGCCTGGAAATCGAGGACCAAATCTCTTGCGCGACATATTCTGCGACCGGAGCAACGAGTTTGCTCCACGTGTCCGAAGTGTGGGCAAGTTTGATTGCCAAGGCTGACACCAACCGGCAGTTCCCATTGCGATCTTCCCAAAAGTCCGATTTGCGAAGAGGCTCATTCTGAACCCAATTAAGAACGAACGCGTCCACCTTGGGGCGGCAGACTTCCATCAGGTCGCAAGCGAGGGAGTCTCTGTTAGGGGTATCCACATGGAGCACGCCTATACCTGGATCGAGGCCCATTGCAGCCGCAGAAAGGCGCGATTCACTTTCCAAAAGTGCGTACAGAAAATTGAGCAGGGCATTCGGCGGACTAGATGCTAGACGCGGGCTGTGGGTCAAAGGTGAGATGCGGGAGCCGAAGCGCTTCCAATGTTCAGGTACGCGGCGCTCGTCGTTACGCGGCCAGACAATCGGAACATTAGCCCACGTCTGCCAATACGCCTTTGCTCCAAGGGCTTCGATGAGCGTTACACGGTCGAGGCTCTCGGCGCTCGGTAGTGCGTCTCTGAATCGAGCAATTGCGTCTGCTGTTGTTGAATCGTGCAGCATGTCACGAACGACCATCTCCTGCCCGGCGAGTTTCTGCGAGATGAGTTCTTTGGAAATCTTGAGCGCTTTCCCGTTGCCGAGTGCCAGCGCTTGCGCTCTGCGGAGCTTGGAATCCGACGGAGCGACCGGGCCAGTGACCGCGAGCACCTTACCTCTGCGGTCAAGCATGACGAACGCTGCACCTTGATCCGCAAGCCAGCGCACGGCTTCAAGCGTGATGAAGCCGTCGCTCCCGATCATTACCAGCCTCTTCAGGCCATGATTTACACGGGGCAGGCGGATGGTTCGGCGCTCGTCCGCGATTCCATCGTGCAGGAGCAAATGACCGGCGTTGACCTGGACGCGGATGCCGTAGCCATTCAAAACAAGGACGCCTGATTTGCGGATTGCGTGCGGGTGCGGTAGGGTGTGCGAAGCTGCCATCGGAGGTTCCTTCTCTCTTGGCGGTCAGGGCTGTTTCGCCTGCTCTAACAGGCGGGCAGCCCGCTTAAGTTGCTGAATTCATTATACTTTATCAGCTATGGCAATGACAGAGCAGGACAAACTAAATCTGCGGCGCCTCGGTTGCACACTTCAACCGCGCCAAAATCTCCTCTGTGTCAAATGGACAGACATGGATCGGGCACAGGCTCTTGCTGCAACCATTCTCGTGAGAAGCACATATACGAAATGCGCCACTGGACCGTTGCTGTGTTTGGCGTTGGAGATTTCTCCTACGCGTGCGCTTGCTCACTATTCGTACTTCCCATTCAATGTGAAGAACCAGGCTCATGGGAAATACCTGTCCTCGCTCGCACAGACGGGGCGGTTACAGCTCAATTTTCTCGCGCGTGGACGCGCGATCTTTCGCGAATGCGATCTGACCCCCGCAGAGTGCAGGCGGATAAAGGAACAGTTGGCCGAGGCTTTGGAAGCATGGAAGACCTGTGCGGCTAGCTATAGTTTCGCGGGTGCCGTGTCGGAGTTCGAGAACACAGTCCGAGTCCCACAGTTTTTCGAGCGAGCGATGTCAGACAGCGAGCTTATCGAAGCGCTGCAATCGGTCAAGATGAAGGCAGATAAGGTTTCTGTTGAAAAGCGGGCTTTGGCCCATCAAGTCGTTCGCGGTCTTGTGGATGTTCTGATGAGTCGATGGGGCGACTATGTACGCAAACAGATAGAGACGCTACCTAAAGACCGGACGGCTCTCTTGTTCATGTTCGACTTCCTGCGAGTGTTCGGTGACGATTATGACCGCATCGTGGAATTCTTCGCGGACGGCATAGCCGGGAGTGTCGAAGAGGAAGTTCTTAGAAAATCCAGCGATTGGCCCTCCAAATTGGACGCCATTCTTAAGCTCATTGATCGAATGAACTCTGCGCCTCAAGCTGAACAAGAAAAGGTTCGCTCTGATTTATCTGAGGCCGTTGGCAGTGCACTTAGCGACCTTGGGAGCGGTCGAGGACCTTCTCTCTCGATGCTTCAGAATATGCTTCTTCCGTTGCGTCCGCTTTTGCTAGGTCAGCCGGGCAGACCCCCTAAGGATTATTCACGGGAACACGAGTGGAAGGTTTCAGGACTGTCATGGAGCGACGTTGCGACACAACATCTCATAGAGAACACTGAGACGCGGGCTGAGTTCGGCGGACGCGAGTTTGCATCTCTGACCTTTGAACAGAAGGAAAACCTTAGAAATCGAATTCGTGCGGGCGTTACAAGCTTCGCGGAAAGAGCGGGGAAGCCACTTCCCAGGCGCTAAGGATTACATCGGGTGACTCTCAGACCCGCAGGAAATCCGGCAGAAATCCTGCATAGCAGAAAATCAATCTAGAATTCTGCACCCTCAAACAATCGCAAGTCTTTTTCTGCTCCGCACGGAACTCCGGCAGTTTGTCTGCAATTTACAGCTCCAATTCTTTCTCTTACTGTCGCAGACGTAGGTGATCGAATGCCTTCAAAGCGGAGGTCAACCCGCCGGTCAAAGCAATCGAGGCGAACAAGCAAGCCTCGCGCGACTCCTGTGTCGCAGCTTTCAGAGCGCAGCTTCGCCGCCCGCGAGCGTTCTATCCGTGCGCTGTGGGATATTCGCCATGGAGCTTCGCCCTCTCAGGCTGCACGCGACAATGAGGTAACCACACGAACAATCAGAAAATATGTCGGTGCAGCACTGTTGCAGGATCGTCCGGGCGGGCGAATCCACGCGACCAAGAGCGACCGCTATATACGATACCTGCAAATTCCAGGCCCGCACGGTCCAATCGAAATAGCGGTTCACGGATCAAAAGAGGCCAGCGAGGTTGCAAGATACAAGAGCGCTGTTAACCGATTCCTTCGCGGCGACCGAAATGCGCTGGCTGAGTGGCACGGAAGAAAGATCGCAGGCGTTGACCTGATAACAGCAGGGCGCACGTTAAAGGAACTAGCTGAAAAAGATCTACTTCCCTATTCTCTCTATCGTTCGCTATCAGGCGGCGCGGCATGATTCCGTTGCCACGTCGTAAACGTCGGCGTTGCGCGCTTTGCGGATCATGTAAAGGCGTTCAAGGAAACCACATCGGCGGACGGAATCATCTTGCATGGCTCACGATGCCATTTTGCGGCGAGTGTCACACACGCTTTCATGTTATGGCACAGCAAGCAGGACTACAGCTTGAATACACAGACGATCCATTCGAGCGCATTAGGCGTGCTCTGGCATTTATGCAGATTTCCGCATGGATGCTGCTGGAACAGATGGAGAAAGAAATTCATGCAGATCGCGAGCAAGTGAAGCAATTGAAGCGTCGCAAACAGAAATGAAGGCAATGATTATGATTCAGACTCACGACATTTTTCTCCGCGCTTTTGCGGTTGTACGCGATAGGAAGAAAAAGCGCAAAAACACCTCTAAGTGTGGTACCCGTGCAAATGACGAGTCCAAGTGGGCAGAAAGCGCACTCGTGTTTGATACGGAAACCAGAATCACGGCAGATCAATCTCTGACCTTCGGCGTCTATCGGCTCTGCAAACTAGAGAACGACAGTTACGTGGTCACGGAAGAGGGAATCTTCTATGCCGACAATCTACCCGGAAAAGAGCGCAAGGCGCTCCATACCTACATACGCACGGCTGTTTCTGATGTTGCATCCTTCCCACCACGATTCCCGCTGTATTCTCGCTCCGACTTCATGAAAAGAGTGTTCTGGCCAGCAATCAGGCGTAATGGCGCTTTAGTCTGCGGTTTTAATCTTTCCTTTGATCTGGCAAGGCTCGCTCTAACGTGGAGCAAAAGCGAGAAAAATGAGTGGTCACTCACCATGTCGCAGTACCGTGACGGCTCTGAGAACCGGAACTATCCTCGCGTTCTTATCAAACCGATAGACAGCAAGAAAGCATTCATCAAACTTGCACGGCCCTGGAAATCGAAGAAATGGAATCATTACGGCGACATGCATTTCCTCGATCTGCGCACGCTCGGATGGTCGCTATTTAACAAACCATTTTCGCTCGGGACACTTTGCAAAGAACTCAGAACCAAGCATCAGAAACTCGACCATGAGCCGACTGGCGAGGTTACGCCTGAAGAAATTGAATATGCACGACAGGATGGGCGCTGCACGGTGGACGCGCTCAACGCGCTAAAGCAGGAATTTGACCAACATCCTATCGACCTGAAACCCCACAACGCATATTCTCCAGCATCCGTTGCCAAAGCATATTTAGATCAAATGGGAATCGTCACGCCAGCGGAAAAGTTCACCATTCCTAACAAAGTACTCGGCATTGCCATGCAGAGCTATTACGGCGGACGCTCCGAAACACGCATACGTTGCGCAGATGTGCCCGTCGTGCCCGTGGATTTTACCAGCGAATATCCAACCTGTTGCGCTCTTTTGGGTCTGTTCGATGTTCTAGCCGCCAAGCGTGTGAGTTTTGACGATGATACAGAGAATGTCCGCAACTTCCTAGAACGCATTACGCTCGAACGTTGCTTTGATCCAGCGATGTGGGGCCGGAGCAAGTTCTTTGCCCTGGTGAAACCTGATAACGACATCCTGCCCGTGCGTACCGTGTACAACGAAGTCACCCAGAATATCGGGAACAACTACCTCACGTCCGACACGCCGATGTGGTTTGCTGGTCCCGACCTGATTGCATCTGCGATCCGTACAGGAAAGGTGCCGCACATCATTCGCGCTGTCCGCATGGTGCCGCATGGCAAGCAAGCTGGAATGCGGAGTGTAAACCTTCGCGGCATGGTTGAGATTGATCCGCACAAGGACGATTTATTTTGCAAAGTAATCGAACAACGGAAACTGCACAAATCGGACGAAGCGCTCTATTACTGGCTCAAGATTTTCGCAAATGCCATCTACGGATTTTTTGTTGAATTGAATCCTGCAATCAAAAATAGGAACGTACCTGTTAGCGTATTTTCAGGCGAGAAACACTTTCCCGACGAGTCAGACGTAATCGAGAAATCTGGACGTTGGTTCTTTCCACCGTTGGCTTCACTCATCACGTCTGGCGGACGCCTGCTGCTCGCCATGACCGAGGCGTGTGTAAAAGAAAAGCGCGGCAGTTATCTATTTTGCGACACAGATTCGCTCGCAATCGTCGCCTCCAAGCGTGGCGGATCGCTCTGTATTCCAGGCAGCGAAGGCGTCCGGATTCTATCGTGGGCTGAAGTGCGGGCCATTGTTGACAAATTCGCAGCGCTGAATCCCTACAACCGCAAACTCGTAAAAGGTTCGATTCTGAATGTTGTGGATGCAAACTATGTGGATTCCGACCCGAAGAATCCGCAGCGCCAGTTGCATGGCTACAGCATCGCGGCGAAACGTTATGCTCTGTACGAAAAGATCGGCGAGAAACACATCAAGATCGTTGATCCGAAAGCGCATGGCATCGGATTCCTGTATCCGCCCAAAGATTCGCCGAAGACCTGGAAACAAGACGTGCCGCAATGGATTTACGAGATGTGGGATTACATCGTGCGAGGCGCCCTCAAACTGAAACGCAAAGCACCATCGTGGCTCGACATCCCGCAGATGATGCGTCTCACCATCACAACGTACAACGTTCTAGAAATGCTCGGAGAATGGGAAATCGCTCGCCCGTACAACTTTCTTTTCTTGCCGATGATAGATCGAACGTTTGGCTATGCGTTTTACAGACGAGCAGACGAAAAGGTCTTGCTGGTCGCCGCGTTTTCGTCAAAGCAAGAGTGCTGGTTTGACACGAAATGCGTGAATATTTACAGCGGCAAGAAGTACAGAATGGTGGACTGCACGAAAGAAAAGAATCCTCCGTACAACGTGGTCTTTCCTTCGCAATTCGCACGCCTGCTGATCGAATACCAGGAGCATCCCGAAGCTAAGAGCCTAGCGCCCGATGGCACGCCATGTGCGGCAGACACGAGCGGACTGCTACAGCGTGCCCATGTCATTGCCGGAGAGTTTCGTTATGTGGGCAAGGAAACAGATCGCAAATGGGAGGAAGGTGACGATCCCAGCCTGTGGGAGTTCAAGACTACCGAGTACGGACGCGCGAGAAGAGTAGTCGCGAGTGAAGAGGTAAAGAGCGACATAACGAAAATTGGCATCAAGAAGTGTGCCCGCGAGAGCGGATTCACGCGTATTTTCATCAGGAAATTACTTCGCGGATTGCCCGTAAAACGCAACTCGTACAATGAATTCGTGCGATGGCTTGAGAGCTGCAAATCAAAAAGCTAGCGCCACAAAACCCTGCCATGGGCGGCTCGTGTTCCATACCTTCTAGCTCTCCGATGAACACTGGAAAGGCCGCCCCGGTACAAGTTACCAACGCCGTTGGGCGGTGGATGGTTTCCAACAGACGGCCCGGCTGGGTCTTTCATTTACTGGCGGTCGAAAATTCGCGCGAAGCCAATTGCGAAATCATCTTCCGAAATCCATTCGCGTGTGGTCATCCAGATTTCATCTATGCAATCGGGCACAGCCATATCGGGCATAAGAGCTGGTATGTCCCCCTCGTGTAAAGTCTTGCCATAAAAATCGAGCAGAACCACCCTACGTGCGTTTTCGTAGCCGACAAACTTTGGCGCGGCTGCCGCAAGCTGCTGTGCCATTACGGTCGCGGTATGGGCCGAAACCTCAGTACCTGTAAAATCCTCAATCCTCATTGGTGACTGTTGAATCACTGTAATTCCCAATCTGTCTTCGTGCTCGCCCGATATGCCGAATGCCCAGCCAACTGGAACTGGCCGCCGTATTGGGAGCCGCGCACTATCTAGGCTGAGTAGAACAGTCCCAATCTCGGCTGCAACGCGGCGGGTGTCATGCTGGTTAAGTATTTCTAGCTCTGTGCCCGAAATGCACAATGCGTAGCTGGCGTCTTGAAACCTGCCCCTAGTGATTTGCCAAATGGTCTCCGCGAACTGGTGTTCATTTTCGTGCCGCTGAATGTAGCTGGGTGGCCACACTACAGACTTCCTTTCGATGACCATCTGATTGCCCGTGTGCTTATCGGTTACTAGGACTTCGGGTTGCTTCGCAGTTTGACTACCAACCCGCGTTATATCAAGACAATCTGAACGAACGTATTGAGACCCTTGCCTTCGGTTGTACTCTGCAACAAAATCCGCAAGCCCTTCGTACCATTCGCATTTTCCGCGCCGCTGATAGTGATTGAACACTCCTAGCTCCTGCCGCCGTTGGGGCTTTCTATTTGCTACTGCGCTTGTATCCACCGCCCTTGTAGGCCCGGCGCACGGCTGGTTTCTCATGCGTCTCCGGTAACCAATCGCCGCCATAGTTCTTCGCAACGCACAACCGGCCACACTGGCATTTAGCAGTTGGTACCGGGCCGGAGTTTTCCGCGTACGCAGCGGTCAGCTTCCGCTTTGTTTCATCGCTAAAACCTAAATTGCACAACCTGCTCACTTCTTCGTCCCTACTACTGCACGCTTGGCAAACTCGTTCAGCACAAGCGCCGATAGCTCCTGTGCTTTTGCAATTGGTATTTCCCCACTGGCAGGAATATCCAGCGTGAAGTCGGCCATAGATTGAAAGCCTTGCGGAATCTTTTTCTCGCCAATCACTACCAGCCCGGTGTAAGTACCGGAGGAATCCGTCAATTTCCACTCGACCAACTGGCCCACGTTCAAGAATCTTCCTTTCAATTCCGGCGTGACCCTTGGGTCGGGCAGTGAAACAAATTTGAACTCTACCATTGGCTTTCCTTTCCAATACTTTAGAGACCTAGATGGACCTTGATTATTGGGCCGTATTGTTCCCACAGGGTTGTGAGATCCGCTGCGGTGGTGATGGCGGTCGGAAGCCATGCCACGGCAGCTTTAAGCACTCCCTTGGAACGTTGCTCAGGTTTTTTCGCGCCCTGTTCCACAATAGTTGATAGCGCCTGCACAACTTCCTGCTTGTCAGAATCTGGTAGGGTTGCGTTGGAAACAACTGCCTGCGTTAGCTGTTCAATCGCCCGCGCAAATTCCCGCTCCGCCTCGCTGCCTCCCGAGATCGACTGTAAGGCCGCGTGAATCGTGCCTACCTGTGATCCCAGATTTAGGTTGGCAACGTTGCTGTTTTGGATGTAGATCGGACGATTCGCGCCGCGCAAATCATCGTCTAGTTCGGGAATGGGTTGCATATCGCAGCCAACAACCCGGCGTGCCTGTAGTTCTCCATCGACTAGAACGTTGTGAACAAACTCACCCATAATGCTCGGTGCGTCGTCAACGGCTTGTACTGTGCCGGGGCGCATCGCTATGGTCCCCACGAGCACGCGGCGACCCGGACCGAAGCGATTCTTTTTAGGAGGCTTTGCCATTTTGTCTATCTTCGGCCAGTCGCGCGGCCCGTTGGCAGCTTTATCTTCTTAACTGTGCCATGCCCGCCACATTTCGCGCACATTTCATTCTCAGTTTTGGATGGCCCCTTGTTGTCGAATTTGAGTTTTTGTACCGTACCCTTGCCTTTGCATTCGGGGCATTCCATGTACAGGATTTTAGCACTGCCCTTCGTAATCTCCGCGCGGAACGCGGGGCGCGTAGTGTCCTCATTTACCTTGCATAAGAGTGGTGGTGGCGAGAGAATTAGGGTATGGCTGCTGTTTATTTCAGAATCGAAGCGCACACAAGGGGAACGACGTAGGTGCTGGGGTGATCTCGACGATTTTCTCTGATCTTGATTTGGCGAAGCAGTACAAGCAAAGCCTCATCGAACAGCGGGAATATTCGGCGGCTGATATTCAGATTGTTAGTAGAATCAAAATTAATAACCCTCTTGGGTCTTGGAGAACGCTATGATGCCGACCACAGACAACGAAGGCAAGGCGCTTCAACTGTAGGACGCGCACGCCAAGAAAACGATTTGACGCCAGAGTCAACTTACGAAAACAGCGATTACACTCATTTGACCAAGTTGTGAGCAATCCCGAATCCCCGCGCCCTGCGCTCCCCTCGCGCCGCGCCCGCCCGCGTCCCCCCCACCGTCCCTCGCCCTCGCTCCTCGCCGCGCTAAGGTTAACTCGGAAGGTAAGGGGGTCACTTTTGCCGTCGCTGTACATATACCCGTCAAACGGATCACGGGGTGAGAACAGGACGGGACGGAATATGCACCCCCAGGCCTGTGCGTCGGAGTAACAGTCTAAGGAACGTCGAACCCCTTCGGGAATTGGTCTGAGTCGCGCTTCTCTCCTGCCCCAGGGGGTACCTTTGCTTCGCTTGCGGCGTGGACGCTGTACCCCATCGTGCTGAGTAACCTGGCCGCTGCCAGGACGAGTGTGTCAAACCTCTCTTGGTCTACTCTGTTGAGCTGATGCCTTAGATTCGGCACCCACCACATATTGAAAAAAGAGTCGAGATAAGCATTCCACTCAGAATCTGCAAACGGGAAACGAAAGCCCGGTCTCTCAGATACTTCGGCGGAAAAGCGAAGCAACTGTTCTGCGAAGTTGTTAATAAGAAATTCAGCGTCGACCTCGGCGCGAAACAAGGCATTTGCGACCCAAGCCCTCTTAGCTTCATGCTTAGCTGCTGGCCAAATTGGGGGCTTACTGCCGTTGACGATGAACAACTTTGTCATCTTGCACATCAACATCCGGATGTCTGCAAGCGGGTAAAACGGGGTGTATCGAGGTTTGGCAAGCTGGGATTTGGGAAGTTTGTATTTGTACATCTCTGAAACAAAGTCCTTGGGCGCAGCCCCATCCCATTTCCTCTCTTGAATCGAGGGTCGTTTAGGATCGGGTATCGCGGGAAAATGCTCGTCGAACTTGCGGGCGCTATCAGTCACAAGCTGCCAATACGCGGTCGTCGAAAAAGCTTCGACGAAATCGGCGTGAAACGATGCCACCACCTGCAGACGCTGAGATACTGACGGCGAAGGCATCGCCGAAAATAGAGTCTGGTCGGGTCCCATCCTCTCCAAGAGACTCCCCTTGTCCCGCGAGCAAATCACAAAACATACGCCCGCGCCTACTTCGGACGCCAACACCGAGTCTTCAGCGCTAGAACCTAGCAGCGCTTGCAAGCGGAACACTTTCTCCCTCCACACCTGCCAGCAATCCAGCGCGAAGCGTCTGCGTGCTGATTGGTATTCCGATTCAGAACTGCACATTCCATGCAGCGAGAGTCGGATGAGGTTAGTATCTATCTCTAGAAGTCCACCGACTCGCGCGGCTGAACTCTCTAGGTTACGTGGATCGAGCAAGCGCTGGATCGCATCGAGGCGCGCGTCCGCAGAAGCGAGAACACGGCCTAAGTGAAAAAGGCAGGCAAAATAGAAATTAGTCGCTTCCTCTACGACGATGTGGGCGAGAACATCGTATGGACTAGGTTTGAAGTACTCTTTCCCTTCGCCTTCTGGCTTCCATCGACGGACCTCCGTACCATCGTGTCCGTCTCTGAGTGGTGATTGGGGCCGACTAGGTTCCCCTCCTTGGAGGCCATGTCTTGGGATGGGAGTTTGTAGCAGGTCGGAACTTAAAATCCATTTTGCGAGTGGGTCGTTCGCAAGTATTTCGGGAAGCATCGCATCGCGCGCCGAAAGCAGCACATCTCGGATCGTGCCACTCTTGGTTTTTATAGGGGAAAAATTAAGCATTTTTAGTCTCGGCTAGCAGCTTTCGAAACTCAGGACCTCCGAACCAATCTTTCAGCGCCGTGCGTAGTTTTAACTCTGGCAGGTTCAAAAGGTCGTTTAGTCCGACGAACCAACCGTAAGTATCGTTTAGGTCACGGAAAAACACGAAGCACGGATGAGATGTTGGAGGGAGATCAAACCGACGCAAGACCTTTTGGATTTCCATCGTATGGTGAAATTGGTCGTGAGAAAATGAGAATAAATCCGCAGGGGAATGTAGCTTGCCATCAATCTCAAGGACCGGTGCATTCTTGATGCTCTCAAATTCTGCAGGTAGCGGCTTCCTACTAAGCATTTTTTCTTCTTCAGCCGTGAGTTTGAGCACGACAACGCTGATTGACGACGATGGTATGAAGTATGCCAAAGCAGAAATAGACTATGAACCCAAATTTCATGAGCAGCGATTTGATTTTGAAGTTCCTTTTCGGATGTTTGCCGAGCCGGTGGTAGGTTAACCTCAATGCTTATCGAGCAGTTCGCAAGCGGAGATTCCTATTCGACACCGGATTCGCTATATAGCCTGCCGAGGCATAGATGGTATGTGATTAAGGAGGCCTTTTCTCCCGAACTTTTTAATTTGGCTATTAGTACCTCGTCCACAGCGAAGGGCGACCTCGTGATTGACCCATTTTGTGGAAGCGGAACGCTCCCTCTAACATCTTCCTTTCTCGGGTATCGATCAATCGGCGTTGAAGTGAATCCGTTTCTCGCATTCGTAGCTCGAACGAAACTGTCGGTTTGTAACCCGCAATCTCTTGAGCGAGCCGCGCTGTCGATATTGCCATCAATAAGATGTGGCACACCATCGCCACTTGAGGGACTGTCCACCTTTTGCAGACGACGGGAGTCGGACAAGTGGCTATTCAATCGCTCCGTCCTACGGTCATTCGAGGGGGGGTGGCAAGCAAGCGAATCAGTGAGCGGGCCGGCGAAGAACATCGTCAGGCTAATGCTCGTCAGAGCAGCGATGGAGAATTGCAATGCGGTCGCTGACGGTAAGTGTCTCCGTTACCGTAAGGAGTGGAAGGACAATCCTTACGGTAGACAGGACTTTCTTGATAGCTTTGACTCTTGGGTTGTGAAGGCCCGAGATGATCTGAAAGACTTGCCGATTCATGGAAGCGCGTCGATCATAAACGGGGACGCCCGTAAGGTCCTAAGCTCTCTAAAACCAAAATGCGTAAGCCTGTGTGTGACCTCTCCCCCCTATTTGAATTCATTCGATTATTCAGACGTTTACCGACCTGAGACATTCCTCATAAAGGCAGTCCATTCCAACAAAGACCTTCGGAAAGTGCGACTGGCAAGTGTGCGTTCTCACGTGCAGGTAAAGTGGCCCAAGCCCAAACTAAACAGGTTTGGCTCTCTTTACAACCAAACAAGAAAGCAACTCGCCACGAAAGAAGGCGGGTTTTGGGATCCACGCATTCCCCAGATGGTTCAAGCATACTTTGAGGATATGCATGGTGTCCTGAAAGATCTGCTGGCTGTTTCATCCAAAAAGTCTAGGGTTTGGCTCATCGTATCCACCTCGGCGTATGCTGGGGTCGAAATTCCCGTGGATATGATTCTCGCGCAAATAGGGGAAAGAGTTGGATGGTTTCTTCAGGAAATTGCGACGCTTCGTGACCTTCGAGCCTCAGGTCAGCATGCGATCCGAGTTCCAGGCGAAGACGTCCAACCTTTTCACCTCCGCGAAAGCGCGGTAATCCTCAGTGCGGAGCCGCTGCGAAAGGGAAGTACGAAGCCCCGAGATGCCCGAAGCTCCAACCAGTGATTTAATGGCCCGCGCTTGAAAATCGCCACTGCAAGTTATGCAACCTTCGTAGCAGCCTGCTATTCCCTACCTTCCACCTTGTCGTGGCATTTTTCTGTCCAAACCGAAGAGCTGCCAGAAACACCTCAATGCCTCGGACATCTGCTTTAACATTGGGATGGTCTTCTCTGGCATTTGATAAAAGTGCGGACCGAATCATGCGTCCGTACGTGTCCAAGAGTTCAACTCCCGCTCTCAACCGAAAGAATTCAGACTCAATCGGTGGTGCTGAACCCGCTATTTCTCCTTCGCCAGCCCGGCACTTTGGGCAGGGAGGGCCAATTCGACTTCCAATTGCGACGGCTGCAAGACTCTTAGCTGAGGGAAACGCGCCTCAATGAACGGGCGAAACTTAAGTAGCAGAGCCCGGTCACGTGTTAAGAACACCTCGCACCCATTACACCCCGCCTGCGTAATGTGCTCGGCGTCCCGTCTACTGAGCCCATAGCCCTGAAGCTCGGCCAGTATCTTCTCATCCTGAACATCCGATACCAAAGGACTCGAAACGACACTTCCGAAAGGATCGACCATCTCTTCAGAGTTGCCATAATGTCGTTCATCGAGTGGGACTGGCTCCAAAGCCTCATAATCTGCGGCGAGAAGCCGCAACTGGTCAGCATTCCGTGTCTGTTCCAACTCCCGCAGGTTGACACGTGATCGGTACATTACAACACGGCCATCAGCATGCTGCTTGAGGAGTAATCTCAGAGCGTCCAATTCGGCACGTACCTCGGGCTGATTGGCATGCCTCTCGACATTGTGAGACAACGTATCGGTGTCACAGTAGATGCGCATCTACGAATTCTCGGTCTAGCAAAGATCCGCCTGTTGTTTAGATGCCGGTGGAGACCTGTCGGTCACAACCAGGGGGTGCATATTCCGTCCGCCGGTTATGCGGCATAATGGGTAAGGTGGCGCAGAACGGAAAATAATCGCCAGCACCTTAAAGAGTGCGAAGAGATGGATCTGCTCGACAACGCCGTCGAATCGATACAGGTAGGAGTGGAGGATTATGCCACTGGGACCCGGCCTAGATTGCTGTCTGCTGTGCGCAATATCCACGCGGGAATTCTCCTCCTTTACAAAGAGGCTTTGAGGCGTGATTCGCCGGATGATAGTGATGAAGTGCTCTTGAAGGCTAGAAATCTTCCATCCCGGGATTCGACCGGAAAGTTAGTAATCGTTGGTGTTGGAAAGAAAACGGTCGACGTTCAGCAAATCAAAGAGCGGTTCGAAGGATTGGGAATAAACACTGATTGGAGCCGCTTCGATCGCATAAACGAAGTTCGAAATGACGTAGAACATTTGTATCCCCAGCTCGACCAAAAGGCTCTGGCTGGCCTAATCAGCGATTCATTCTTGATTATCCGTGACTTCATTGCAGAGGAACTTAAGGACGATCCGAGGGAACTTCTAGGCGAGGCGTCATGGAAAGCGATGTTGGACGTTTCAACGGTTTACGAGAAGGAAAAGCAGGAATGTGCGAAGCTTCTCGAAAATGCAGATTGGAAGTCCGAAGTCGTGAAAAAAGGGGTGATGTCCATGGTCTGCAGTGCATGTGGATCAGATCTTTTGAAGCCCGTCGAGGATTCCTATCATGAAATTAATCTTGAATGTAGTTCCTGCGGAAATTATGAAGGACCAGATTCATATGCCGAGAAAGCAGTAGCGTCAGCTTTAGCTGATGAAGCTTATTTCGCATTGAAGGATGGAGGGGAAACTCCTATCGCAAATTGTCCGGAATGTGGTCAAGAGGCGTACGTAATGGAAGAACGCCGATGCGCGGCCTGCGGAAACGAAGCAGAGCATACTTGTGCTCGCTGTGGCAATGAGATCCCAGCAGAAGAAATGTCGTCCTCTCCATTATGCGGCTACTGTGAGCATATGAGCAGCAAGGACGACTGAGGCCCTTAAAATAGCTCTATCCCTGGGGGTGCATATTCCCTCCCGTCCTGTTCTCACCCCGTCAAACGGATCACGCGTCAAACAAATTACGGACATCTCTACTCGTACGCCAGCGCTTCAATCGGATCTTTCCCCGCCGCCTTGAATGCGGGATACAGCGCCCCTGCGAGCGCGCCCAGCACTGCTACCAGCATGGAGCGCAGAACCCAGTCGCTCGTCACCACGACCTGCACCAGCGGAAAGCGATGCCGGATAGCCCAGCTCGCCGCGAAACTGAACCCGATCCCGAGGAGGATCCCGAGAATGGCCAGCAGCCCGGTCTCGCGCAGGATCGCATTTATTATGTAACCCTTTGACGCGCCCATCGCTTTCAGGATTCCGATCTCGCGCGTGCGCTCCATCACCGCCGCATACATCGATTGAAAGATCACCAGAAAACCGATGATCACGCTCACCCCAATCACCACTGCAATAAACGGCTTAAAGCCCGGCAGGTGGCTCGGCGTCATCATGCTCAGATACTCTTCAGTCGACTGTACGGAATATTTCTCCATGCCCGGCTGGCTCTTTATCTCATTCACCACCGCGTCTGTATTGGCTGGGTCATCGAGTTTTAAGTAAAAAACTGACGCCTTATCCTTCGCGCTGAGTAGATCCTGCAGCGACGCTATGGGCAGAAACTTGCGCGCGCCACGGCCATTCTCCACAACTCCAGCCACTCGGAACTCGTGGTTCAGGACCTCCATCGTGTCCCCGACCGTCACGTGCTTCTGGCGCGCAATGTAGTCATCCACCAACATTTCATTTGATTTCTGGAACGGACCGCCCTGCACATACTGAAACGGTCCCCCTAGAGCCTCGAAGGTCGGTAGATCAATTCCGTCAATCACTTCGAGCGCGCCTGCGGTAGAAAGCTGCCAGATTACCGGGCTCACGACAGAAACGTGGGGAAGTTTGCGAAGGATATCCGCTACCTTGATGGAAACAGGAGCGCCGCCAATTGCCGCCAAGTTCGTCGCCCCAGGCGGCTGCACAATCACATCGGCCCCAACGCCTGCCTGCCGGCCTTTTGTGTCGTTCATAATGCCGTAAGCAAGTCCAGCGATCAGCAGAATTAAAGCCACTTCGAGCGCTACAGCGACAATGCTGATCAGCGACCGGATCGGCCGGTGCACGAGATTGGCGACAACCATTTTGTTCATCATGAGTTGAAAAAATGGAACTCAACCGCTTGTCATCCCGAGTGAAACGAGGGACCTTGGTTTCTGCCTTCACCATCATTGCTGCCGCCGACGGCAGACACCAGGATCTCTCGCCTCGCTCGGGATGACAGTATCAATTTGAAAAGCAACTTCGAACACACAATTGTCGGCTACCGCTTGCTGTTCGCCTCGGCCGCCGGCGGCCCGGCCGCACTCGATTGCGGATGATCCAGATTCACCACTACCGCGCCCGGCGGCTGCTCCAGAGCAAACTGATCGTCGCGCAGCGGCTTGTTGATTTCCATCTTCAATACATTCAACGTGATGTCGTACTCTTCCTGCGGCCGCACAATCTCAATGCGCGATGGAAAGCTGACGCCATCGTACTCCTTGTATTCGGCATAGCGAGCGTCGGTCACCAGCTTGCCCTGATCGTTATAAATGTATTGCCGATGCGGTCGCAGATCAGTGCGGCTGAAAACGATCTTGCGCGAGAGTATTCCCTCGTGGTCTCCCTTTCTGCGGATCACAATCAGTTCGTAGGACTCCTGCAAAACCCGGTGCCCCTTGGTATCGTGCAGAATCTCTTCGCTATTTTCCAGTACCGCAATTTCATGATCGGAATCGATGTGGCGAATCAGAAGCGCGTCGTAGATTTCCTGCGGCCGCAGGTTTTCCATGGGCTGATCGGCGTTGCTCGACTTCACGTCGTTCCGCCCCACCACAAAGCGGTTCTTCGGCGGAATCCAAAGCTTGAACTGATCCCCGTTGCTGACCATGTCGAAAGCCGTGGTGCGCACGATCGGCAACAGCCCGATCATGTGCAGCATCGCCGGCTGTCGCGCCAGCACGTAGCCGCGAATTTCCTTGTAATCGGTGACGTGGCCCTTCTTCGCGCCGCCCGCGGAAGTGTCAATATCCACAGTCGCCTGCAGCGAGCGAATCGTCGCCGCCTGCTGGTTGATCACGTCGATCAACCCTGATTGGGATGACTCCTTGAGGGGAGCCTTCGAAATCGTATCCTCCACAGGCCGGGTACGAAACAGGCAGCCCGTCGCGGGCATCACCGCAAGCAGCAGAGCTAATGTCCAGCAGGGCGAACTACGTCTCATGAAGTGTAAGATGGCTCCTAGGGATATTTGAGTATACAGCGCCCCAAAGGGTGCATAAACCGCCAGAGAAACGAACAAAGAGAATCAGATTATGCTCGGGGTTCTCAGCGCGCTCCGCGGGGGTTCTCCGCAGCCTCCGCGATGAAGGGTTTTGCGTTGTCGGCCATCTGAGCGGATCGCGAACCCAGAACCTTACTAAAGTCAGCTACGCCCACCTTCTATTCATCATCTAAACTGACTCCACCGTGCGCAAACTCTTCTGGCTTGTCGTTTTTGCGGCGCTCGTCTCGGCGGGCTGGTTCGCCTGGGCTGTGCTCGCTCCCACAGAACCTCCGCAGGAAACCTTCGTGATGCTGCGCCCAGGCTACTCCACGCACCGCATCGCCGCCGAGCTCAAGTCCGCCGGGATCATTCGCAGCCAGCGCGCATTCATTCTCTGGCACTACCTGCATCGCAGCCGGTCGCTCAAAGCCGGCGAATACCGCTTCGAGAAATCCCGGAACATGATCGACGTTCAAAACCGCCTGGTCCGCGGCGACGCCTACTTCCGCACCGTAGTCGTTCCCGAGGGTTACACCATGTTCGACATAGCCCGCGCCATCGAAGCCGCCGGACTCGGCCCCGCCGAAGACTTCCTGAAGGCAGCGCGATCCGATACCGCGCTCATCGCCGACTTGGATCCCGATGCGCATTCGCTCGAAGGCTATCTATTCCCCGACACCTATCAATTCAGCCGCATGATGAACATGCAGGAAATGGCCGCCGCCATGACCAAGCAGTTTCGGCAGGTAGCAAATCAGATTGGCCTGATCGATGCAAATCACGCAGGGGCGCATGCCATTACTCGGATTCCGCTCTCCGTTCAAACGACTGTCACCATGGCGTCCATCATCGAAAAAGAAACAGCCGTAGCCGACGAACGCCCGCTGGTATCCAGCGTGTACTACAACCGCCTGGAGAAAAACATCGCCCTCGACGCCGACCCCAGCATCATTTACGCCGAACTCCTAGCCGGAACCTACACCGGAGCCCTGCACCACGACGACGTGCGATTCGATTCCCCGTACAATACCTACGTTCACTCCGGGCTCCCGCCCGGCCCGATCGCTAATCCCGGCAAAAGAGCGCTGGAAGCTGCGATGCATCCCGCGCAGAGCGATTACTATTACTTCGTAGCCGACGCCGCCGGCCACCACCGCTTCGCCCGCACCATCGAAGAGCACAACAAAAACGTCGACGCATACCGCCGCGCCATGCGCGGACAATAGCGGAAGCCGCATATAATCCCTCCGTGAGCCTCGAAGAGAGAAAGCCAAGTCCCGACCGCCCGCTAGGAAGAGTTCTAGGCTTAGACGTAGGCTCCAGAAGAATCGGCCTAGCCATCTCAGATCCTCTAGGCATCACCGCCCAAGGACTAGAAACTCTACAGCGCCGCAACAAGCGCCAGGACCTTGCAGCCCTCGAACATCTAATCCACGCCTACGCCGTCCGCGAGATCGTGGTCGGCCTGCCGCTGCGCATGAGCGGTGCCGAAGGCACGCAATCAGAAAAGATGCAAGCCTTCGCCGACGATCTCCGCAAGCGCTTCCGCCTCCCCGTCCACCTCTGGGACGAGCGCCTGACCTCCGCCGAAGCCAACCGCCTTCTCCGCGAAACCGAACTCTCCATCGAAAAGCGCGCCAAGGCCGTCGACCGCATGGCCGCCGTCCTAATCCTCCAGGCTTGGATGGAGAAGCGGCTCGTCCGCCCCTCCCAACCGGCCGTCTAATTCGGAACGCCCGCCAGACCGTCCCGCCCCTACAACCATAACCCGCCTGTAAACATCAACTTACAGCGAATCCGCCGCCTTTAAGCTCAGCCACCGTCCCACCAACTCCGCGCCAATCCTTGCTTTTAGTCCCATTTCGGACTAATATGTTTACAGTAAAGACAACGCTTTTCCCCACTTGACCTCGCCCGCCCAGGTGCCTTTTATGAATGGTGTTGATCTAAATTTCCACATCGGCGACAAGGTCGTGTATCCCAACCACGGCGTAGGCGTAATCGAGCAAATCAGCAGCCGCTCCATCGGAACCTCGGTGGAAAAGTTCTATCTCCTCAACATCAAAGCCAGCAGCCTCAAGGTCATGGTGCCCTGCAACAACGCCGGCAGCGTGGGCATTCGCCGCGTAGTTCGCAACGGCGAAGTTCAGAAGATTCTCGACTTCCTCTCCATCGCCGAAGATCTCACCACCGCCGACTGGAAAGACCGTTTCAAAGAAAACTCCGACCGCATGCGCACCGGCTCGCTGTTCGAAGTAGCCAGCGTCCTGAAAAGCCTGATCGCCCTCCACCAGGCCAAGCCGCTATCCTTCCGCGAAAAAAAGATGCTGGAACGCGCTCGCTACCTTCTGGTCAGCGAACTAGCCATGTCCCGCAACTGCGAAGAAACCAAGATCGAAGAACTCCTAACCCTCAACCTCGCCAAATGCAAACTCCGCTTCCCCGAAGCCAGCGAATTCCAAGCCTGATCCAAACCTTGACGTGGAAAAGCGGCGCTTCAAGCGCCGCGTAAAGCGCGAAGTCGTGCGCGGGCTTTGAAGCCCGATTTACCTAACCCGTCCACTTCTTCCCAGTCTTCAAAATCTCCACCACCTTAGTCAGACGCCGCGCCCGCGTCTCTTCCTGTTTAGCTCCAACAATGGCCAGAGCCATCTCCTTCTTATGTGTAAACGAAAGCTTGTCCCAGTTCGCCTGTGCAGTCTTACTCTTCGCCAACGCTTTCTTCAACAGCGGCGGAGCTTCCACCTTCCGTTCCTCTTCGTCCCGCTCCATCACGACTTCAACCATATCGCCGGCATCCACTCCCGCACCCGCGCGCAGTGCCTTGTTCACCGGCATCAGATGCCGCCCACCACAGGGCGACAGCGACGAACGAAATGGATAGCCATTAATCGTCCCACGCACCGGCACGCGAGCCCGCGTCCCGAAAAATTCCGGCACATCTACCGGCGGAGCAATTGCCGCCACCACGCCCGCTTCTCTTGCCTCGATCTTTGCCGTAAACCGCAGTTCCTGTTTTGCCATCGAGCCCTCCGTGGCTTAAAGATTGCTCGTCCAAATTATCCGCGCGCGAATCGCGATGCAAGCCGCGCCAGCCGCACCACCCGATAAAGAGGAAACAACGGCTTAGGCAGGCGAACCGTTTCCCATTCGCCAGGACCAGGCGTGAAAGTCAGCCGCGTAAGAAATCGCAAGCGGTCCGCCTTGCGTTCGCGAAGCTGCATCATAAGACGGAAATACGATACCTGCTCCTCCCCATAGGAAACTCCGCGCGCCACATCGGCCGCAATCGTGTCGGCGAAGGCCCGGGCCGCCCGGTCTGAGACCACCGACTGCTCGATTGCCGCAGGCATGGGGGCCGTCAGAAGGCGATTCGCCAGCAGCAACGTCACATGCAGAATGCGCTCGATGCCAAACTGCCGCGCGCGAGCCTGCACCCAATCCCAATCCAAATTCTCCCGCTTCAGAATCTGCGCAATGTCGCACAGCCAGATTAGCCGCTCCCATACATGTTTCGCCGCATGCACCGAAAGCACCAGCAACAGATCTTCGGCAGACGGAGTCTTGACCGCACGACCTGCCACTGACACGCTGACCGTACGCTCGAACAATCCCTCCATGTCGAAGTCGACGGCATAAAAGCGCGGCTGCAACGCCCACTGCAACTCCAGCAGATTTTTTCCCGCGGGACTGTCGAACGCACACTCATATCCCGAAGCAATGTAATCCTCTTCCGCATCTTCAGAAACAGCCACACGTTGCGTGTATCCCAACTCGCGCACCGCGTTCTTGATGCGGCCCACATCGCGCCCGCGAACGAATAAATCCATATCGCCGGACCGGCGCAGCGCCATGTCGCCGTAATAAACCTCCGCCATCACAATCCCCTTATAAGGAACCACTTCAACGCCGATCGCATCGAGGCAATCGAGGATACGAATCAACTCGCGCGCCAGAAACAGCGACTTGTAAACGTTCTTCTCATAATCCTGCCGCAACGCCCCCAACACAGTCGAAGGGACGATGTCTTTCAAACGCGAAAGGTTCTGATAAAGCAGGGAAGATGTACCGTGATGGTCGGCGAGCCGAAGCACAGCCGACCACTCGATCGACTTCGTCGAAGCCAGCAAGCTCCGAATGCGGGCAAGGTCATTCTCCCGCGCATCGGCACAGCTTGCGGCCCGAACAAGGTCCCACTCAAACTCACGCGGAGCAGTGGCCGCTGAATGGTCCACAGATATGGCGGATGCTGATTTCACTGAGATGGCTTGCTGAAGCTGATGTCGAGCCATCTTAACAGGGCAAGATTCTTGGCAGGTTACCTCCGTCACCCTCATCTGTTCTTAGTTGGGACGGCATCCCGCCGCTTCTGTAAAACTAGTGAGTTGAGACAGCGCATCCGATGAAATAGCAAAAATGGAAATCCTCACGCCCAGGCCGGCACGGCGCAGTACGCGATTGCGAGTGGAGATTCCTGTGACCGTGACCAGCCTCGACCGTAAGCATCCTTTCTCGGCAAAGTGCATGGCACTTGTAGTGAGCCCGCAGGGCTGCGGATTCCGCGCCTCGCAATCTTTGCCGCTCGAAACTCCGGTGCTCTTAAACGATCTCCCGGGCGGAGGAAGTGCTTCGGCTCGCGTAGCGACCTGCCTGCCGCTGGGCAACGACCAGAAGTTCTTTCTTATTGGAGTGGCACTCTACAACCAGGCAAATGTTTGGGGAATTACCAATCCGCCCGAGGATTGGAACTGCGCTTCGAACCTCACCGCGGCCGTCGCCGCAGGCGCGGACAAAAATGCAAACAAAACCCCGGCCAAAAGCGGAAGCGCCTGGCCCTACAATTTGTTCTCCGACCAAGGCGAAGCACACCCCGGCAGAAAATAGCAGGAAGTAATTAGCAATCAATCAGCGGGCCAGTGTCCAAGAGGCCGTAAGAGGTACGAATAACTGACCACTGACCACTAGCCACCGACCACTGCTCTTCGCTCGTTCGTAACCTCGCCTCGGCGAGATCAAAGCTCCATACTCTATCTACGATGTCGCAGACGCCAGAATCACCTTCCCCCTCGTCTTCAGCTGGAACAGCCCATCAGGAGCCACGCCGCCCGTTTAGAGTCAAGCTGCGCGGATCGGTCCTCACCCTCATGCGCCTGCCCAATCGGCGCGAGGTGCGAGGCAAACTGCATCAGCTTTCCACTAGCGGTGGCCTCATGCATGTAGACAAGCCGCTCGACGAAAAACTCGAAGTCGAACTAATTTTCAACCTCGGTAAAACTACCATCCGCGAGAAAGCGCAGATCATGTTTCCCATGTGGGCGACCCAAGGCTGGCTGCAGCCCTTCCGCTTCGTCGAGTTGCCTGAGGGGAGTAAAAACGCTTTGCTGGCAAGCTTGCTTGCATTCGTCCAGCAGCCGCCGGATTCTTAATTCTTTCTTCAACAACCACGCGGGCATCAAAGCGCGATTGCAGTTCTCGCTAAAAAACAAAGGCCGCCCTCGCGGGCGGCCTTCGCCGTTGTCATTCCGAACAAGCGTTTTTGCGCCGTGAGGAATCTGGGCGAGCCGTGCGAAGCGTCGCGGTTTTTTGCGACGCATAACTCGCACGATTGGCTCGCATCCTTATTTCGGCTACTTAGCACCCACGCGAATCACTCCAAACGTCCCATTCACATTGTTATTCGGACCAGCAGTAAAGAACAGCTCATTCTTGCCGCCGTCATACTGCGATCCGCCGCCAAATTCAATGCCCCAGATTTGATCGATGTAAACCGGTTTGCCCTCGCTGTAAGAAAGCGTGGCAATAAATTCTCCCGTAGTTATGTTAAAACCGTTGATCACTCCAGTTGTGTTGAGGTTATTCGTGACCAGCAAAGCCTTGCTCAGCCGCCCGAAGTTATAAGGAGCGACCGCAAATCCCCAAGGCTGATTCAGCTTCGAACTGCTAGTCAGTTGCTTCACGAACACTCCAGCTTCTGTGAAAATGTCGATGTATCCGCCCGTACCGCCCGATGTGCTGGCAAAAGCCACATAGACCTGGCCATCAATATCCTGAATTCCAAACGGCGCAAACCCCGGAGGAAGCGTCGTGTCCGTGAACGAAGTCACCAGATTAAAGCTGCCGTCGTAGATATCCACCTTGTTGTTCCAGTTGTCGGCGGCAAACAGATAGTTCGTTCCGGTCGGATAATTCGTAATCGCGAGGCCGGTATACACAGCACCCGAACTCCAGTTGTTCACAGCCACAATCGCCTGCGTGGGGTTCGACTGCGGCGCCCATCCGCTGATCGTTCCATCCAGCGTGGCAAACAGAAAGATCGCCGGCCAACCCTCCACCGAAAACTGCTGCGATGAGTTGTAAACAATCCCCGTGGGAGATCCCGTCCCGCTGCCATTGAACGTCGGGACGACCACTTCCAACCCCTGATTCACTCCGCTGTCGTTATAAAGCGTGGACCAGCCCGTACCTTCATCGCTGATCCAGAACGGCCCGCCCGGCCCGTACGCCAGTCCCCATGCATTCACCAGCAAAGGGTCCTGATGCTTCGCGGCCCCTGCCTGATTCGAAACCAGGTTTGTGAGTGTATACTGCGCCACGGCCGCGCTCGAAATAAACATCAGCGCAAAGCCAAGGCAAGCGGCAAAAGCAATTCTGCGATGCTGCATAAAAGTCTCCTTTTCGGATGTGCAAAGATGTGCAGAAATGGACCGATCAGAGGCAGGGGTGAGCCACAAACCAAATTTCAAGCTGGATGGTCCGTAATTTCTCTGACAGCTGCAAACCAATGCTAGGTTCAGCCGAACCAGCGTTTGTCACGGTAATGTCATGGGTTTGTGAAATTATTGTCGCCTTACCCCGTGAAACCCCGTGTTCCCCGTGGTAAAGATGTAGGGAGGCATAAGCGAGCGCACCGCGAGGAAGAAGCCAAAATGCAATCGCACAAACAGATTTTCTGGGAAGTCGACACCCAAACAGACTTCATGCTCCCGAGCGGCAAGCTCTACGTACCAGGAGCCGAGCGCCTGCTCCCGAACATCCGCAGGCTCACAGACGCAGCGCGTCAAGGCCGCGTTCTGCTGGTCTCGCACGGCTGCTACCACCCAGAGAACGACTCCGAATTCAAAACCTTCCCACCGCACTGCATCAAAGGCACAACAGGCTCAGCCCATGTTCCCGAAGCCCTGACGGAGAAAGTGATCACCATCCCGAACGACCCCAAAGCAAAGCTTCCGGAAGATCTCAGTCAATACCAACAAATCCACCTGGAGAAACAAACGCTGGACATCTTCGAAAGCCGCCACGCCGACGAACTAGTAAAACGTTTGGGAGCCGAAGCCGAATTCATAGTCTTCGGAGTAGTAACCGAATACTGCGTCCGCTTCGCAGCCAAAGGATTGCTAGAACGAGGCCACAAGGTCTCAGTAGTAAAAGACGCAATCGAAACCCTGAAAGCCGAAGATGGAGAACGCACCATCGCCGAACTGCAAGCCCTCGGCGCAAAATTCATCACCACAGATCAGGCGCTAGTGCAGTTGTGATCCAGGCCCGGAGGGGCGGCATGTGAAAGCCCGGCACGGGAGTGCCGGGAATCGAAGCTGAAATAAACTAAGTCCGCTTCAGCGGACCTCACGAGTTTCGCAACCGCTCCAACTGGACCGCGAAAGGTTAACGACCCAAGGTGCGTCACCCCGCCAAACCCTCAATCGCCCCAACCGCATCCTCCGAAAGCGCAATCGATCGACTGTCCAGATCCTGCCTCATATGCTCCGCGTCCGAAGTTCCCGTCAGCGGCAGCATCCCAACCGCGCGCGCAAAAGCAAACACAATCTGTGCCGGAGTAGCACCAGCGCGAGCAGCGATCTCCGTAACGACAGGATGCCGCAACACGTCCTTATTAGCCGTCAGCAGCGAGAATCCCTGATAAATAATTTTCCGCTCGTTGCAGAACGCCCTCACCTCGCGGTCCCAACCCAGCCGCGCATAGCACCGATTCTGCACAAATGCGGGCGCCTCCGCATGCACCTCGACCATCTGCTCCAAATGCCGCAACGAAACATTGCTAACCCCAAGCACGCGGGCCCGCCCAGCATCACGCTCCTTCATCATCGCGTCCCAAACTTCAGCATCCGCATCAGCCCATCCGTAACCGGACGCAGGCCCATGCAGCACAAAGCTATCAACGTAATCCGTCCCAAGATGTCCGAGTGAACTAGCCAGCGATTGCGCAACCTGCGCAGAAAGCCGCGCCGCAGGATCATAAGGCAACCGATCATCCTGCCCCGGCCGGTAGGTAAATTTCGTCTGAAGAAAAAGATCGGCGCGTGTAACGATCCCCGCGCGATAAGCGGCCGCTAATCCCTCGCCAACCCCTGCCTCAAAGTAATGCCGCCGCTGGTTAGCCGTATCAACGCCGCGAAACCCACAACGCAGCGCCAACTCAACCAGCGCAGCAGTGCGGTCTTCCTTCCACGCAGTACCGTACAGAAACTCAGGAAGCAAGGAGCGCACCAGATCAGCCATGCCTTCAAATCTAAATCAAATCCTCGAAAGCAAGAAAGCCGAAGCCGAAGCCGAAGCCGAAGCCGAAGCCCGAGAGCCAAAGCCCGGAGCCCGCTAGTTCAGCAACCCGTAAACCACCAAGTCTTTCTGCGTAGTCATGTAAACCTTGCCGTTCGCGATCGTCGGCACGGTGTACTTAACCGGAGCTCCCGGATTATCCCGCGTCGCATTAGTTTTGCTTGTGTATAGCTGCGTAGCAAGATTCGTCGCCTTATAAGCATGCAAAGACCCCTGTCCAGTAGTCGATGCATACGTCGAATTGTTCAGCGCCCAAACAATTCCATTCGTAGTCCCGTTCGAAGAAATCGAAACCGTGACCCCCGGATAAGAATATTTCTGCCCGCTTTCCGAACTCGGCGTAGTCGAGAGCAGTCCCGTGGTTGTATTAAAAGAAAAAGCCTTTATGTAGTCACCGCTGCCGCCGGTGTACACATAGTCGTTCCACCAAGCCGGCGAACCCCACATCCCCGTATCCGCCGCCGTGATGTACTGCACGATCTGACTATTGCTCCCGGAATTGTAGTGCCCCATGCTGTCCCGGTTAATCAAAAACAGATTCCCCGCCTTGTCGCCTTGCACCAGCAGGTGCGCATAAGGACCGCTCTGGTTCGGCAACAGCACCATCCCCGCCGACCCAATATCCAGATCCGAACTGTTATAGCTGCTGTAGTTATAAGGAGTGAAGTAATCCAGAATCGGAAACGCGCCAGCCGAAGGAATCCCAAGCTTCATCACACTCTGCCCGTAATCCTTGCCGCCCGTGTTTGCATCGAACGTCCCATTGCCCAGCGGTACAAACGTGTTATAAGACGAATCTCCCGCCGGACCATTGCCGGCTCCCCAGATCCCGCCTTTACTGCCATCCGCCGTAGTCAGCCACACCGCGCTCTGCGCCAATGTCGAAGTGTTATAAGCAAAAAGCCACCCATGATAGTTTCCGTAATCGCACAAAGACGCAAACCCAATGTAGATATTTCCATTCTGTTCCAGCAAAGCAGCCCGCTGGTTCTCCAACTGCGAATTGAAGGTAATCTCTCCGCCCTTCGATCCGGCCCCGGTTCCCGCCACGGTAGCGGTAATCACCACCGGCCCGCCAAACTTTTCCGCCCCAGTAGTAATGTCGAGCGCATGCAGCCGGTGGTAATAAGTCCCATTTTCCACCGTCCGCGCCACCACATAGATCGTATCGCTCGTGGTATCAATCACCGGAGTAGAAAAAATCCCAACCGACACAATCGAATCCCCGCAATGCAAATCGCTAGTCGGGACCGTAGTAATCCCCTTCGCCACATCCGTAAAATTCACCTTCCACAGCGGAGACGCATTGCTCCCCGTATTACTATTCGCATCAAACGCATAAACGCTGTCATTCATCGTCGCCACATAAACCACATCGTGTACCGCCCCATTAATCGTCACATTCGATACATAAAGCGGCTGCGCATAAGCGTCCGAATCAATCGCCTGCGAAAACAGCTTCCCAAAGCTGGTCGAGTTCACATTGCTCGTAGTAAGAATAGTCTCGCTCGTATTCTGCCCAGTCCGGCTATTGTCATTGTGATAAGTAAGAACGTTAACCTGGCACAACCCAGCCATCGCCCACGCAAGCACCACCGCAAAAACTCCACCCCGCACCACAGCCTTGTAAGCCATAATCTCCCTTTCGAAGCCCAATAACCCTAAAAGAGCCGGTCCAACAGCCGACCCAAACGCACCAATTTCACCCAAAACGCCTCGGATTATACCCCGCTTTCTCCCCCCAGTGAAGGATGAATGTTTCTGCATACCAAGGCGAAGAAGGCCGTGGCAAAGCTCGTGTGGGGACGGACGCCCCTGTCCGTCGCCGCTGACCTTGATCTCGAAGTTGATTTTGCCCATAAGCACGTCAAAATGAACCCGCGCTTTAGCGCCGCTCTGCGATAAAATGAAGCGTGCGAGGTGAAAATGGCACACATGACGGCGGAGGTCTCCGAGGTTCTAACCAGAGCGCTGCAGCTTTCCGACAGCGAGCGCGGACTTCTAATCGGCCGCTTAATCGAAAGCCTGGACAGAGAACCTGCCGAAGCCGGCGCCGAAGATGCTTGGGCGGCGGAAATCAAGAGCCGAGTGGACGAAATTCGTTCCGGGAAAGTAAAGATGATACCGGGCGAGGAAGTCGAGCGCGACATCTCCGCCCGCATGCGCCGTGCCCGCGAGTAAGCCCTATGAGTTCCATCCAGCCGCACGGCGCGAATTTCTGGCGGCGGACGATTGGTACGCCGCGCGCAGCCCGGAAGCGAGCGCAGCTTTCCTGGCCGCCATATCGGATGCCCTGCAAAACGTTACCTCATCGCCCCAGCGCTGGCCCGGCTATCTTTACGGCACACGCCGTTTCGTGCTTCAGCGCTTTCCTTTCTCTGTGATCTATCTCGACGACCCGGATCAAGTGCGCGTGATCGCCGTCGCCCACGCCAAACGGAAGCCGGGCTACTGGAAACGCCGGATTTAACCGATGCAGTCAGTTGGTGACGCCTTGTCACTAACTCAAAATGGTCTGCGGTTAACTGGTGACAAACTGTCACCACTTGAAAACGAACGCGTTCCTCACGCCTTGTCATCCTGAGGCCTGCGCACGTTGCGGGCCGAAGAGCCTGCCCTGAGCCTGCCGAAGGGACCCATGGAATCGTCGGCAGGATAGGCGACGCCGGCTCGGTGAGGAACCTATCTGTTGACTTTAGGCCGCCGGAAACGCAAACTCGAATACACCAGTAAACAACGACAAAATCCTGAGAACGAGAAGAACCTAGAAGAAGTGCCCGACACGATACAGCCCCATCAACTGGACTCAGTAGAGTTATTCGTCGGTGCCGGCGGTCTCGCGCTTGGCACAGCGCGAGCTGGATTCCGCCCTTTGGCAGTCATCGACTCCGATGCACAATCCTGCGAGACTCTGCGCCAAAATAAACAAAGGCGCATTGCTCATGTTTGCGACTGGGAAATTATCGAAGAGGACGTCACTACATTCGATTTCTCCAAGCATGCAGACATCGATCTTCTAAGCGGCGGGCCGCCGTGCCAACCCTTCTCTCAAGGAGGAAAGCTCAATGGTCGCAACGACGAGCGAGACTTGTTTCCGCAATTCATTCGGGCAGTAAGCGAGTGTCGCCCAAAAGCATTCATTGTCGAAAACGTCAAAGGTCTGCTGCACCGTTCATTTATCAACTACTTCACCTATGTTATCCACCAGCTTCGCTTTCCGGAAATCTCGCGTCGAAAGAGCGAGAAATGGACCGAACACCGAGCGCGGCTTGAGTCCCTCTACACTGGGGGGAGGTTTGACGGACCGAAATACAACGTCATCTGGCAAGTCCTGGACGCAGCTGATTTTGGCGTGGCACAGCGTAGAAAGCGAGTGTTCGTAGTTGGAGTGCGTGCCGACCTTGGCATTGAGTACAGCTTTCCAGTACCCACCCACTCCAAAGAAGCGCTCTGGCTGGATCAATGGGGCACCGGAGCATATTGGGAACGCCACGACATCCCTAGGCCCGACCAGCCTCAGACCAAGGGAGGACCGCAGATTCCAAGCCGAACCAAGCTACAGCACGAAATGGAACCCTGGAAAACAGTGCGTGACGCCACTGGCGACCTGCCCAACGTCGGGCCAGGACGAACCTCACACAAGGTGCTAAATCACTTCTTTAACCCGGGCGCTCGAATATACACAGGACACTCCGGCAGCAGCTTGGATGAGCCCGCCAAGACGATTAAAGCGGGCCGCCACGGAGTGTCGGGCGGCGAAAACGTGGTTTGTCTCGACGACCAGACCGTGCGTTACTTCTCGGTTCGAGAGTGTGCGCGCCTGCAAGCTTTTCCCGACAGCTGGGCATTCGAGGGCTCATGGTGTAACTGCATGCGGCAGATAGGCAATGCCGTTCCCGTGACGCTCTGTGAAATAGTAGCGAAACCGCTCGCGGAAAAACTGGCCAGAAGCTAACCTCGCCGTTTTCGCAGAGCCGAGGAGACGCGCTCTATCCATCGCTCATTGCAAAGAGCATGCTCCCAGATCCTTATAACAGAGTAGCCCCGAGATCTAAGCAGTCGTCCAACCCTCCGATCACGACGACGGTTCGAATCAATCTTTTCTATCCAGAACGTCCGGCTTGCGTGCGGCACGTTCCGACCACACCTCTTGCAACCATGCCAAAAGCAACCATCGACAAAGATCGCTACGCGAGCATTGGCGAAACAAAAATCCGGACGTCCGGGGATATCCGCAGCGTGGCGAGTCCAACCGCTGATGCCTCGCCGAATAAGATGTGCCGCAACACGCATTTCAGTTGATCGATTCCTCTTTGCACGCACCCTCGCCATTTGAGCGGATCGTTCGAGAGGGGTAAGTGGATCGTGCCGTTTGACAAGTTTGCCGGACATGGAATAACGTTTCAGACTAGTTTCGAAAGCTGGAGACAGAGGCCGATTGCGAATCCGCTTTCCTCCTCAGGCACGGCTGAAGAAACACTTTGGTCTTGAGGTCGCTTGCCTGCCTCACGACTCGGAGGATTATATGTCCAATTCCGCGCAACACACGCCTCTCAAAGCCACAGACCTTACCCTAGAAATGAAAGTCGCGAACATGACCTTCATGTTGGAGCGCCTTTCCCAAGATTGCGCTCCTCTGCAGTTCATTCGAGAACTCACCGAGAATGCAATCGATAGCATCATGGCCCAATCTAACCAATCTGGGGAGATCAGATGGGACGTCGACTGGAAGCGCTACGAGCTTGAGCCCAAGGAAGGCTTCAAACTCGCGATCATCGACACGGGCATCGGGATGACCGGACCAGAAATGGTCACGTACATAAATCAGCTTTCCTCCTCCATGCACAAACAATCGAAACACGGGAATTTCGGAATGGGGGCGAAGATCGCGGCAGCACCACGCAACACCGTCGGATTGGTCTACGTCAGTTGGAAAGACGGCCACGGCTCGATGATACATCTCTGGAAAGATCCGGACACGGAGACATATGGCGTCCGCCGTCATCAGAACGGAGAGTTCTGGCTGCCAATCGCCGATGACATAAAGCCGGAGCCGATCAAACGACACGGGACCATGGTCGTTTTGTTGGGAAACAAAGCCAGCGATAACACTATGGACGCACCGCCAGAAGGCTTGATTCCGTCGCGCTGGGTCGTACGCTATCTCAATAGTCGATATTTTCGTTTCCCGCAAAACATTGCGGTCAAGGCCCGCGAAAACTGGACATTGCCGCGCGAAGATCGCCATAACATGCTTCGCAAGGTGGTTGGCCAAGAGGCGTGGCTGAAAGCCAATTCCAGCGCATCAGGGCTGCTCGCCCTGAAAACCGGCACCGCCCACTGGTGGATTCTAAAGGACAGCGTCGACGACTCCGGCACTCATTTTTCAGGCGGGCACATCGGAGCACTGTTTGACGATGAACTCTATGAAATCGCGGTCGCCCGAGCGGGTGTCTCGCGACTTCAGTCATTTGGAGTGATCTTTGGCTATAACCAAGTGGTGATCTATGTCGAGCCGAGCCAGAACCAGAACGGCGGACTAACATCCAATACCGCGCGCACTAGCTTGCTGGTCGATGGTCAGCCGCTCCCGTGGACTGAGTGGGCTGCGGAATTCCGCGAGCGAATGCCTGAACCGATCGCAAAGCTAATGGACCAAGTGGCTGCGGGCTCATCCAACACAGAAAACGCTGCCGCGATTCGAGAACGACTAAAACAAATTCGCGAGTTATTCAAATTCAGCCGCTATCGCCCAATGCCGGAAGGCAAGCACAAGATTAAGGATGATTTTAGTAACACGGGCGGCTCCGTAGGGGACTCAGTTGGTACCGCGAGCCAAAGTGACGGGGGAGGCGGAGGGCGCAAACGCAACGGCGGACGCGCTGGCGATATATATGCACTATTCGCGGATGTAGGCAACACACCGGCTGACGAAGTTGGCGGTTTCACAGATCCCCAAGTCAGATGGGTCTCCGTTCGGGACAAGACACGAACAACGGACTTTCTGGAGGATCGCGCGGCAAAGTACCTGCCGCAGGACAACACGATCCAGGCAAACGCGGACTTTCGGGTATTTACGGACATGATTGCGCGCTGGAGGAAGTTCTACTCCCATGTCGCGTCGGCCGAACCGGTCGTCGAATCCGTCGTAAAAGAATGGTTTCAGCAGCAACTGGTTGAAACAGTCTTGGGTGCCCTAGCGTTACGCAGGTCCGGCAATTGGAGCGAACAGGAAGTGGAGGAACTTTGGTCTGAAACAGCTCTTACGTCAGCGGTGTTGCCACGCTATCACGTAGACGAGCGAATCAAGCGATCCCTCGGATCGAAGCTAGGAACCCTCAAGGACAAAGAAGTGGCCTAAGAAATCAGGCGGAAGCCTGCCCCCATAAGGTATCAGGACACGAAGGCCCCGGAAGTCATCCGGGGCCTTCGGTTGAGCGCTGGAACGCCGCCTGCGAAGCAAGGCTAGAATAGCTCAGGCAGCGGCGATGTCAAGATCCATGAGAGTGCGTTAATGGGAACGGCGGAGTCATCCGTGAAGAAGCAAATTAAAACCAAGCGCAAAAAAGACCCCCAGAACTTGGGCGCCGTCATTAGGCGATTGCGCCGCGGAGCGACCCTAGGAAAACTCGATACGCGACCTGATCGACAAAGGTCGCCGGAGCTGATGTATAGCTTAAAGCTTAAGCAGCCTGCCCAGCCTTAGCCGCTGCAGGCGGCGCATCCTGCGTCCGCGTCCACGTATAGCGCATGCGGTGGATCACTGTCAGCGTCGACAGCACTGCGATCACCCACAGCACTGGAGCCATGCGGTTGAAGAGCGCGCCAATAATCACCAGCACCAGCCGCTCCGGACGCTCCATAAATCCCACGCGGCACGATCCAATCAGCGACTCGGCGCGCGCCCGCGTGTAGCTCACCATGATGGCGCTGATCATCACAAACGCTGCGAGCACAACATAGAAAAATTTGTCGCCGCGCGCATAAAAAACCAGCAGCCCAAGAAACTGCGACGCGTCACTGTAGCGATCGACCACCGAGTCAAAAAAAGCTCCGAAGCGCGTCACGCGGTTGGTAGCGCGCGCGACCTGCCCATCCACCAGATCAAAAAATCCTGAAAAAATAATGACGAGGCCAGCATAAAAAAACATGCGCCGCTGCGTAAGCGCAGTGGCAGAGCCAAAAAGAATAGCAGCCCACGTGTTCACCACCAATCCCATGAAGGTCAGCACGTTCGGATTGATGCGCGACAGCGCGAGCCAGCTCACGATCGTATCAAGCAGCACGCCGCAGGCGCGCCCGAACGCGCTGGTCCAACTCATGGAAGCCCAACTGTGCCGCGACATCAGGCGCCCGCCTTCTCGGGCTCAGCCTCGTCGTGAATGGTGGTGAGAGATAAAATTTCTAGCTCGCGCTTGCCGTTGGGCGTGATGACTGTGGCTTCATCGCCTACTTTTTTATTCAGCAGCGCGCGGCCGATGGGAGACGTGGTCGAAATTTTTCCCGCGCCCACGTCAGACTCTTCGCTGGTCACGAGTTTGTATTCGATCTCTTCATTCTTAAAGCTGTCGTAGACCTTGACGGTGGAACCCAGGCCCACCTTGTCTCTCGGGATGTTGTTCATGTTAGTCAGCGACAGGTCGGCGAGGCGCTTGCCGAGCTGTCGGAAGCGCGCCTTGACAAACTCCTGGCGCTGCTTGGCCATGTGATACTCGGCGTTCTCGCTGAGGTCTCCGAGAGCTGCGGCGCGCTTGATTTCTTTGGGCAGCTCGTGAACGAGTTCGTGCTCAAGCGCGTCGACTTCTTCCTGCAATTTTTTTCTAAGTTGATCTGTCTGCATGCTAGTCGGGTGCGCGTGGGACACGCTCTTGAGATTATAAACCTGTTGAGGGGATGGATGCGTCCATGGGCGGCTGGCTTCCGGCGCTTGGCTTCCGGCGTTATGTTCCAACTGGAACATACTGGCGATTTGCTGTTGTATGTACACGGGTTTCGGTTGGAAATTTGTGCTGAATGTTCCAGTTTGAACATTTAAAAATGGCAAAAACTTTTGGTGTAAGTTGTTGATTCTGCGTGCGAGCTTTTTGGCGAGCCAATGGATTCAACGGGTTAGGCTGTGGAAGAAATGTCTACTTTCGAGGGGATCGAATGTCTACTAAAGTAGACTTGACAAGCGGGCGGCGTACTTTATAAGGTACGCGGTTTCGACCGTTGTGCTGTTGGCAGTTGGCGGTTGCGAGTGCCAATTACATAGACTTACGGACGACGGTACTGTACGTACAGGTGCTGACCTGCCAGTGCTAGCGGTTGAGAGCCTGCAATGCTGGCTCCAGCCAGGAGTAGAACGATCTACCGATCTCGGGAAATTGGGATGCGAAGAATGTGAATAAGGGCAATGCGACAAAGGAAGCCATGCGCAAGTAGAAGTCCCCGCCGAGTTCTCCGGGTTTGGTGTCGGTGATGTGACTTAACGTTGCGTCGCGATGAATTTGCGCGAACACGAGACCTACCGCGCCGACGATGAAAACCAGCGTAACAATCAGGTATATCTGTATAGCGGGCCTCGGTTCGAACGGGTAAAGAGTGAGGGCAAATAAAATCAGGATGTACATGCCGCTTATCGCGATAATCAACGTGCGCATTCTTGCCAGAACCACGAGCAAGAAACTTACATAGACCAACGCGACAAATCGTTCACATGCGCGTGTCTTGAGTTCGTCTGCCGACTCCTGACCGCGGTGACGCTTGGGCTCTTCTTCTTCACGCTGCCAGCGGTCCGTGAGGTAAACCATCGCGTCGTGAGCGGCTACAGCGATCCCACGCTGGAACCCGCCGAATTGTTTTATAAGACGTTGCTCTGCCTTCCGACTTTCTGCCCATTTTTTAAGGGAAAATAGATTTCGAATATAAGCTTTCACTCTATCTTCCGACAGACTTGCCACGTTAGGAAACGCGAGAGGGTACTGAAGGGCCCTCCCGGCTTTATAAGCCGAGCGTGTTTGGCCCAGCGCCAGGTCTGTTTTTCTCTTTGAGTTCTTGAGTTCTTCCGAAACGTTAGCCGCTGATTGGAGGGCCTCGCGCTGCCTCGACAAAAGCCTCTGATATTCGTCCAAGGCACCGCCCCCTCCGAACTTCCAAATCGGCTTCCAAGAGAAGCCTTCCAGTCGCTGAAAGCCGCGCCTTAGAAGCGACGAGTCGAGGGCTAAGAGCAACTGGCGGGCTTTAAACCATATCGTCCACAGGCGCAGAGTCGTCCCGATGAGTCCCGCCGAGGCGATTACAAGCAATGGGAGCAACTGGTATCGGTCGAACCTTGAGGGTTCGATTGTTCTTATGGGGCTGAGGGTGAGGCCTGTCAGCAGGAATACGCCGAGAGCAATGACTACCAGCACAAGGTAATGCGTGATGGAGGAGAATCCTGGCCGCACGGCTTTCAAGAGATCCTTGGCAATCTCTTCGTCCCCGCCAATACGGGGCTGTTGAAGTTTGGACGGCAGGCGAGGACGACGCTGATCCAGGAGTGTCCAGCCGCTCGAAGCGTGGTTTGCCCACCACAGGCCAGCCGCGAGCAGAAAAAATACAGGCAGAATCGGGGAAAGTCCCGAGGTGAGCTGGATTGCTCGCAGCACCTCGAAGTGCCTGACGCCTGCAAGTTTTTCATGAGAATATTCTGGAAGGAAAAAAAATGCCAGCGCTAGAAGGATGCTCGCGGCGAAGACCTTAATTTCGGGTCGATTTCGGAGATCGGACCACAGTAGCTTTCGGCGTTGAGCTACGACATCCAGGAGTCCATTTCGCTCGGAGAGGTCCAACAGGGTAACGATGACGACTGCAAATATGCCCAAGGTTAGGGCTAATGCGTGACTCCGGCGATGGGTCATCACCCAATCTCCATACCCATGCACGAAAGGCCATAATAAAATTAGCAACACGCATATCAGAAAAACCCCTGCCGCAGCAATGAGCCAAACGCGTGCCCTTGCCATTGTAGGTGCGAATTGGGCCAGTTGTTGCCAAGGGGACCTTACGGACGCGAACCATAGGCACACGCAGAATCCGCAAGCCAGGGTAAGGCCCACGACTTCCATGACAATCCAGGAATCCGGAACCTCGAGACGCGCAGGGTCGGTGGTAAATTGGCTTACGGGCAGTGCGGTGGCGGCTTGCGGGTCATTCGTCCCTTTCGGGTTGTCCACCGCTTGCGGAAGCATCGTGAAGAATTTCTCGCCTTTGAACTGGCCAAGATTTGCCAGAGGCCAGTACCCGTCGTGGCCGAGCGCGCTAATCCTGACCGGCGGCGCGTGATACTTACTAAACTCGCCGTGTCCGCGTTCTCGCCATCCGTACTGAATGAGGTACAAGATCGTTTCCCGGCTCCAAAGCCGGTCCGTGCATTCATTTTCGGCCTCGGAGCGTATGCACGTATAAAGCGGCGTTGACACCTCTGCCGTTATCAGCGAATGCATTGCGTTGTAGGTTCCAATCTCGGACGAACTGGGAAACATCCGCTCTGTCTTAGTTTGCCAAAGCTGGTGAAACTGGTGGTTGGCGGAGGGTGCCACTGAGTATGTCGAAATGGCGAGGATCCCGTGCAGGCTGGTGTCTTCTACCTCCCGTGGGAAGAGCATATCTGCATTGATAGTGACGATCCGGCCCTGTGGGTACGCTTTGCGCAAATAATGGCTTAGGAAAAGAGTATCGAGCGGATCGGTTGCGTTCAGTACGACAAATTCGATCGCGTGCTTGCGCAACTCGGTAACTATGCTGAGCAACACTGCCTCCTGCGACAGAGGCGTTTGCTTTTGGGAGAAAGAGGCTACGGTGTCGTCGTCCGCTCCTGTGACGCCATAGTTATGTGGCAAAGCTTGAATCGGCAAACGGTCTGCCCCGGTTCCCGCAGCCGAGTTGTCCTGGTACGCAGCTCGAAGCTGGGAAATTTCACGAGGAAAATACAGCTGTAGGACATCCGGAAAGGCAAACTGGATTGCTGAATGCCTCATGCTGCCATACGCTGTTTCGTCTTCCGAAAGTTCCGCGATATGACTCACGGGGTAGTTGCGATTCCCGTAGCCATCGCGTGCAATGAATTCAATGAATCGCTCCAGCATCACCCTGTCGCTTTCCTGGAACGTGTCAAAGGTTATTTTCGGCGGCCCGGGTTCTATGATTTGGAAATTCTTGAGGGTTTGTTGAAAATCGTCGACGGCATCGCGGCCGCTTATGGTCCCGCTCAGAATAGTTGTCTTTTTATAGCAAGGAATTTTCTCGCAGGTTAAAAGCCTCTTCAGAGAAGAAAGCGAGCCGGAAAAGGTCGGCCCCAGTATCCTCAGGCTCAGTTCGTCCTTGCGCTTTGTTCCTGTGCGGTCGAGGATTTGGTGGATCGCATTCGAGAACTGTTCCTCTTCAACACCACCGGTTGGATTTTCGCCAACCAGCATCACGATTAATGGATCCTTTGGTGCATACAGATCCCCGCTAGGGCGGAAGAGCATGACTCCCGGCAAGTGTTCCTTGCCCTCCTGGTACCGTTTCGCGGTCAAGCGCAGCGTGAAGTCATCTGATTCCGGGTGAGTTTCCTGGTCCCAAGGCACTATTGCCTGGTAGAAGATGTAGCCGTCGTCCTGCAGCGCCTCTTCAATCGTGTCAATGGTACGGTCGAAGTAAAGTGCAAGGTGGGTATGGACTGGGTCCGGAACTATTGCGACAACGAAGTTCTCGTCCTGCAGGCTGCATTTTTTCTGCTCAGTTCCATCCTGGCAATACTGTTCCAGCAGGTGATCCATTTCACCCCGGTAGTCGGATTCGCCCGTCTTTTCTACGTCCGCAGATTTAGGAGCTTGCTCCTTGACTTTTGTCTGGATTGATGGCGCGGCACGGTGGGTATTGCCACTCCGATCGGGGGTGTTTGGCCGCACCCCGGACGAGGCGAGCATGGAGAAGAAGATGGCCGTGGCTAGGATTGCGGTGCTGTTGCGGTTCATGGTTTGCGGATCTCCATGCTACACAGCTCCCCAAGAACTGAATGGCCCGGTTCCGTGTACTTATGGCGGAAGGCTTGGTTGGCCTTCCTTGTTCGATTGAATCTGCTGAAAGCAGATAGTGCTGCGTCCCCGAGCTACGTCTTGAGGGGGCGAAGTATATCTCGTTTTGGTGGCGTGTCAAGGGGCGGGGCAGGCTTGTTACGAAATCCGAACAAGGGTTGGCGATTGGGGTGGTCTAGCGTGGGGGCGTGCTGGTCGGGCGAAGAACTGCAGCCCCTGGGGCTGAAGCCCGTTCACTTTTTTGATTCTTGACGCGGGACTGAAAGCAGTTGCCGATCCCTAGTCGCGGTCGCGGGAGGGATTTACCAGCCACTTCAGGACCATGTTCACCAGGCTCAGCACAATTGCGCCGATGAATGCGGCGGTGAAGGTTCGCACTTGGAATCCCGGGGCTAGTAGCGCGGACGCTAGTTCGAGCATCAGCGCGTTGATCACGAACCAGAAGATTCCCAGCGTGAGCAGAGTCAGAGGGAAGGTCAGGATCTTCAGCAGCGCTCCGACGGTGGCGTTGATAAAACCGATAACGAGTGCGGCAATCAGGGCTGCGATGGGGCCGCTGACAAAAATTCCTGGCACGATTCGAGACATAATCCACACGGCCAGCGCACTCAGAATCCAGTTTAATAGAAGCCGCATTGTTCGCCTCTTCCGCCGTCGATTGCAGGACCGATACCTGCGTAGAGACTATACAATAGCCCATTTTGTTATGGTTGGCAGCCAGCGCCCGGGATGGCACCGCGAGACGCCGCGTGTAGGTTTTTCTGGTTCCGCTGGTAACCCGGTCGTACACTCCCTTTCGGTAACCCTTGGTAACCATGCACTTTCGTCTTCCAGCCGTACAATTGCCCTAGTCCGACCGGCCATCTCCGAAACAGGAGTTAGGCCAGTAGCGTTTCGCCGGGTACTTGCCCGGAGCGTTCAGTCGTTAGAAGTCCAAGACCAGGGGCTGGAGTTCGTACTCTTATGGCGTTCGGTTTCGGGTTCAACAAACAGAAGGTTCTCAGCGCTGCGGAGAAGTATGTCCAGCAGGGCAAGATGCAAAATGCCATCGCTGAGTACGAAAAGGTCCTGAAGGCCGATCCTAAGGATCTAACGGTCACGAACACAGTCGGCGACCTCTACTCGCGCCTTGGTGAAGCCGACAAAGCCACGGAATGTTTCAAGGCTGTAGGCGATGCCTATGCTACGCAAGGTTTCACGGTCAAAGCCATCGCGATGTACAAGAAGATCAGCAAGCTCAAGCCATCGCTTGAGAGCGTGCTGAAGCTGGCCGAGCTGTATACCCAGCAGGGACTATTCAATGATGCGCGCGCGCAGTATTTGCAGGTGGCCGAAGAATTTTTGAAATCCGGCGCGCTGGATGACGCGGTCCGAATTTTCCAGAAGATTCTGGAGATGGATCCGGAAAATACGACGATGCGCGTGCGGCTGGCGGAAGTGTACATCCGCCTGAATAAGAAGAATGAAGCTTGGCAGATATTTTCGGCAGCTGCGGAGACCTTGCGTTCCAAGGGTTCGTTGAGCGCCGCGGAAGAAGTTTTGCGGCGCATGCTCGCGCTCGACCCCGGCAACAGCTACGCGCTGCTGATGCAGGGTCGCAATCTGCTGGAAGCCGGAGATGCCGCGGCCGCCATTGAATCGCTGCAGAAAGTTTCCGATCTGGATTCGAATCCCGATGGCCTGCGCGATCTGCTCAAGGCTTATCTGAAGACTGGACGCCTCTCGGACGCAGGCACTCTTGCCAGCAAGCTTTTGACTGTGCACAACGATCTGCCGGCCATTTCTGCTTTCGTCGATGCTTTGTTGCAGGCCGGTCAGTACGAGAACGCGCTCCAGGTTTATGACCAGCATGCCGAGCGCTTGCTGGCCGAGGACTCCGACAAAGTTCTAAAGAATCTGCATTCCATCATCGGGCATGTGCGGGAGAATCCCGCTTCGCTGGAAAAACTTCTCGATCTCTTCCAGAAGGCTGGAGAGAGCACTCACATCACTGAAGTCATCGAGTTGCTGGCGCACGCTTCGGTGCAATCCGGCGATCTGCACCGGGCTCGCGATCTTTACCAGAGGCTCGCAACCATGGAGCCTGGCAATCCCCTGCACATGAGCAATTATCAGCAGGTGGCTAGCCAGATCGGTGGCGATTCCCCTCACGGTCTTATCTCGGCCGAAGAAGCGGCTGTAATTGTGGATGAGCTGGAAGCGACTGCTCCCTCGATTCATCAGCACTACTCTGATGCGGTCGCGCTTGCGGTTCGTTCGGCGCTCACCGATGCGGAGCTTTTCATTTCCTACAATATGCCGGCGAAGGCTCTGGGACCGTTGATGGCAGCCTTACCGCAGGCCCCGAACGATCTTCGCTTGAACCAGCGCCTCGCGGCTCTGCACACGCGGGCCGCGCGTTTCGCGGAAGCCGGCGTATGCTGCAGAACTTTGCAGAATATTTATTCCGAAGCGGGCTATCCCGATGAAGCTACGCGTTACGGCGAACTGGCTGGCCGCTACGAAGATCGCTCGTCGGCACCCGCTCTTGCAGCGCCGGTTGTCGCACCCGTCGCGGTTCCGGCGATTCCGGAGGAGATTTCAAGTGCGGCTGCAGCGTCGGCGCCCTGGCCGATGGCTCCGCTTGAGACTGCGGAAGGAGCCGAATTTTCCATCGTCAGCGATCCAGAAGACAGTCGAGATCAAGCTTCGCATGCCGTTCAAGAATTATCCTTGACAGAAGCCACAAGCAGTCCCGCGGAGATCGATCTCTCCTCTGAATGGGACGATGCGTTTACCGTTGAGGCAGACACGCCGCCTGCTGGAACTGCGGGGATCGATGTCGCCGATGCAAGCGGGAAATCCGATCCGGTCCAGCGCGGCGACGCGGCACTCGATCCGGAGAAGATTCACGAAGCCGCAGAGGAGATTCGTTTCTACCTCGAGCACGGGATGCCGGAGCAGGCTTCGGTAGCTTTCGAAAAGCTTCAGGGTCTCACCAGCGACGAAGCCATTTTGTCGGCGCTTGAAGCGGAAATCCAGGCCGCTGCGCAGCACGAAGCGCCAGCGGAGGAAGTGACTGCAGTCGAATCGATCTCTGAATTCTCCAGCGATGAGCCTCAGGCCGAATTCACCATCGACGAGGTTCCAGCGGCTGTTTCAGAATTCGCGACATCCGTCCCAGAAAATTTTCCGGAGCCTTCGGCCGCGGTAGCGCAAACCCACGCTGAGCCCGAGTTGCACGATGAGCCGGTTGCGGCCGAACCTGTGGTCAGCGAGCCGACTCCTGGAGTTCTTCAGGAGTTTGTTTCGGATCTTGAATCCTCGCTCGGCGAGAGCTTCCTTCCGGGGACGGTTTCGCATGAAGCGGAAACTGCCGTCGAGCACGCTTCGGCGCAGGCCTACGCGCCAGAGGACGAAGTTCAGCCCGAGACCAGGGAAGAACTTGAGCCGATCGGAAACTCTGCCTCGACGAGCTTTGGCATTGCGCAAGCAGAGCCCATGGGCGAGTTTGTAGCGGATCTCGAAGCTTCGCTGGGCGACGAGTTCCTGAAGGGTGCGCCGGTTGCCGAGCCTGAACCCGAGGCTGAGCCGGAGCCAGCCCCGCAGATTGAAGCTCCAGTTGCAGCAGTTCCGCCGCAACATTGGCCCATGCCCACGCCAGCGGCTGCCCCGACGGTCAGCGCTCCAGCCGCCAGCGCCGCAGCAGCTGCGGCATCTGCCGGCAGTCCCACACTTTCAGCGCACGCTACGGCGCCGATCGCGCAACAGTCCGCGCCCGCTGCGCCCATGGCACACACTTCGCCGGTTGCCATTCCGCCGTTCGTCTCTTCGGTCGTCTCTCCGGCGGTTATGCCTCCGGCAGTCGCTACTTCGGCTGTCATTCCTTCGCCAGTCATTCCCAGCGCGCCTGCTGGTGCGAAGGCTTCTCCGTTCGGCGAGGACGCGGGTGTGGATCTCGCGGAGATGTTTGGCGAACTCAAACAGGATCTCGAAGCCGGATCTTCGACAACGGAAGAAGATCCGGAGACGCATTACAACCTGGGCATCGCCTTCCGTGAAATGGGATTGCTCGATGAAGCGATTGGCGAGTTGCAGAAAACCTGCCAGGCCGTCGACCGCGGACATCCCTTCCCGCAAGTCATGCAAACTTATACCTGGCTGGCGCAATGCTTCCTCGACAAAGGTTTGCCCGAGGCTGCGATTCGCTGGTATGACAAGGCACTTCACGCTAACGGCGTTGACGAAGAAACGCGCACCGCGCTTCACTATGAACTCGCTTCCGCCTATGAGAGCGCCGGAGATAAACCTTCAGCTCTGAAGCATTTCATGGAGGTCTACGGTCGCAACATCGATTATCGTGACGTAGCCGAGCGCATCAAGCCCCTGAAGTCGTAGAATAACTCGATGGGTTTTGTCTCTCACTTTTTCTTTTCGGCGATGGGTGGATTGTTCCTCCATCTGCGCTTCATGCCCAGCCCGTTACATTGGAGCGGCCTGTGACCGATCCCAATGTGCCCATGGAAGGCGGACCAACTGCGTCCGGCCAACCTGCGCCCGGGCCGGGCAAAACCATGTCCGGACTTCTCGACCCGAAAACCGGCGTCGTCGTTCAAACTCATAGTGGGACGCAACTCTGGCTGCATCGTACGTCCGTTTTTCTTTTCGTTTTAATTAGCGCCGTCGCCGGTGTGCTGCTTGTGATTCTGCCCTGGACGCCTGAATGGACCGACAATTATCTTCTGCTCTCCTACCCCGGGCTTCGTTCTCTGGTTACAACCGGTTTCTTTCGTGGCCTGTGCAGCGGCTTGGGATTGCTCGACATCTGGATCGGCTTCTGGGAAGCGCTCCACTATCACGAACAGCCGTAGCTTCGAACGAGAGCGCGCATGCCAGTGGCGAAACGGCTGGGCTTCAAATGCCCGCGAGACGCTGAGTTTCAAAAATGCTGGATTTCATAACTCTGTGTTCAGAACGTGAGTTTCCACATGACCGATAGACTTCAACCCGCGCCCCTGGCCTACAAGAACGAACCGTTTCTCAACAGTCCTGACGGACGCATTCTCCGCATCCTGGCTGAGTATCAGGAACCGCTGGCGCGTTTTCGCCGCGAGCAAATTCAAGACACGGTGGTCTTCTTCGGTTCAGCCCGCTTTCAGGGAGGCGAAGCCGCGAGAAAGAATCTGGCCGCGATTAAAACAGACGATTCGAATGCCCCTACCCCTCAGCAGCAAGGTGACGTGAAACGAGCCCTCGCCGCAGTCAACATGGCGCGTTATTACGAAGACGCTCGCCGTCTGGCATTTCTTCTCACCGAGTGGTCGATTCAGATTCCCGCGCGGCGCCGCCGCTTCGTCGTCACTACCGGCGGAGGCCCCGGAATTATGGAAGCCGCGAACTTGGGTGCCCACGAAGCTGGAGGCAAAACCATCGGCCTCAACATCAACCTGCCGTTCGAGCAGTATCCCAACCCTTACATCACGCCGGCGCTGAACTTCGAGTTTCACTATTTCTTCATGCGCAAGTTTTGGTTCGCGTACCTCGCCAAAGCTCTGGTGATTTTTCCCGGCGGCTTCGGAACGATCGACGAACTTTTCGAAATTCTCACGCTCGCGCAGACCGACAAACTGGCCAAGAAAATTCTGGTCGTGATTTATGGCAGCGAGTACTGGCACCGCATCATGAACTTTCAGGCGTTTGTCGACGCGGGCACGGTTTCTGCTGAAGACCTTAATCTGTTCAAGTTCGTCGATTCTCCCGAAGACGCTTTTGCGTTTCTTCGCGACGGCCTAACCGAATACCATCTGGGCGGTCCAAAGAAAGAAAAGGAAAAAGAGCAGGAAGTCGAACCGGAAATCGCCAAGACCAGACCGTGAAGACGTGGAATTTACCCTGTGAACCTCTGTGTCCCCTGTGTTTAAGGATCTGGGAAAAGACCGCCGACGCGTGCCATCGATTCTTGCTCTAAACTGATGGCTGAAAGCCGATGGCTAACAGCTGCCTCCTGTACTACATTACCGACCGCAAAGCCTTTCCCCGTGACGAACGCGCCCGTCGCCTTCGTCTACTCGACAAGATCGCGGAAGCTGCGAGCTGCGGCATCGACTACATTCAACTCCGCGAAAAAGATCTGTCCGTTCGCGAACTGGAGTCGTTGGCTCGGGAAGCTGTGCGCGTAATCCACGACCAAACATCGGCATCCGGCTTCCGGCATCCCGTAACAGCTCTCCTGATTAATTCCCGCACCGATGTCGCCCTTGCCAGCGGAGCGGCGGGCGTTCATCTCCCTGCCAACGATGTGTCCCCGGAAGAAGTGAGGGGGGCGTGGGCGGGCAAATGTGGCGCGGGCGCTCTCGCCGGCGAAATCTCACCGCCAAATCCGCTGATAGCCGTCTCCTGTCATTCGCCACAGGAAGTGGCTCAAGCGGCGTCCCACAAGGCTAGCTTTGCCGTCTTCGCTCCGGTCTTCGAAAAAAAGAACGCGCCCGGAACCACCCCCGCGGGTCTTGACGCTCTTCACCAAGCGTGCCACGCGTCGATACCAGTTGTCGCGCTTGGAGGAGTGACGCTGCAAAACGCCGAGTCCTGCCTGCAAGCCGGCGCGGCCGGCATCGCGGCCATCCGCCTCTTCCAGGAAAACGATATAGCCATGATCGTTCGCGAGTTGGGCGGCGGGTAGTCATCACTGCTCTTGACGGGGCGAACGATATACCGCAAAACAAAGGCCACGCCGCCAGAGCGACGTGGCCTTCCCATTGCAAGTTACTGTGCGGGAGTTCCCGGAGCGCTGGGAGTCTCCGGGGCACCGGCCGTCACTTCGGGTACAGCCGTCTCGATTTTCACCGTCGCCAGAATCTTTTCCAGTCGCTGAAAAACTTTCTCGCGATCCACATGCGTCGCGCCACCCTCGTTCTCGGTCCCCAGAGTCGCAACCTTGAGCGCGAACTCGTAGCAAGCGCCATTCTCGAACACGTGGTAGTACTTCGACGCTACCTCGCGAGTTCCTTGACTGGCAAGGGATTCGGAAGACTGCAGTTCTAGGTCGCCAATCATCAACTTCGACGATTGCAGCTTCGACGGTTGCGTGGCGGCTGAAGTTGCGGTCTCAGTCGGAGCCGTAGCATCGGCCGATTCCGTTGTTCTGGCCTCGGAGAATTCTCCACACTGCTCCGCCGTGAGTTCTTTGTTGACGCTCACGCCGAAGAAGGCCGACGCGAGATCGCTATTGGGATACGCGGATTCAGGAAGCGCAACCGCCGCGAGCGCAACTCCGCCGGGCTGCACGAAGTCCATCAGCAGCGGATCGGATGAGACAAGTTCGTTGGCGGCTGTGCCCGTTTCCAGAGCGTACTTGCGCGGATATTGAAACGAGATGCCAGAAGTTTTGTCGGCATACGTCACAGTCGGCGGAACTTTGCGGGCAACTTTCTTATGCACAGGCTTGGCGGCAGCTTGTACCGCTGGCGTCGCTGGCTCGGTTGCCGGAGTTACTGTGGGCGGTATCGGCTGACTCATCGCGGTCTGATTGGTCGAGCTTTCGGTTTTGGGTTTCTCGCTGGAACATCCGACTGCTAATGAACAAGCGATCAAGAGCGCGGCGAATACCAGGGTGCTGGTGTTGTTATCAAAGTTAGTGTTGCTCTTACCCCACGCAACGGAATCATGCGTTGCCGGGATGGTGCGAACTGCTGTGGCGCTGAACAGATTGATACGGGTCATGGTTGGTCACCTCCTGCTGCTGAAGCAGCGCAAGTGATAATGCACAGCGGGGGCCAATGAGTTGGGCGTTGATTTTACGGGGGTTAGAACACGGCAAGTGGCACGACATCGTGGCGCGCCGGACACGATGTGGTACAGAGGACACGGCAAGAGTCACATTTCGCAATCATTCAAACTGTTTGCGAAATGTGGCGAGCTGTTGCCGGATGTCCGCGACTTCACTTTTCAGTTCCGCCACTTCGCTTTCGAGGACGGCAATGCGGTCGTCGTCCGCCGCAGGTCGGGCTACAGTTCGAGCGGGCGCAGCCTCTACGGCAGGCGCGCTGCCGGAGAGCAGATGCATGTAGCGCGACTCTTTCGTGCCCGGCTGTCGCGGCAACACAGCGACCAGCGGGGGCTCGCGCTGGCTGAGCCGGTCGATCGTCGCATGCACGTCTTCCAGTTCTTCGAATCGATACATGCGTTCGGCGCGGCCTCGCAATTCCCCGGGAGTTTGCGCGCCGCGTAAGAGCAGCACGCATAGGATCGCGATCTCACGGCGGTCGAAGTTGAATACTTCCTGCAGGCGGTGCTCATATTTCGTAACTCGGCCGTCAGCGCCGCTGGCCGGGCCCGCCAAGCGCTGCCTCTGCAGCGATTCCAGCGAGGCGCGCACCGCATCCTCGTCCAGCGTCATCACGGGGTCGCGGTTATTTTTCTGACTACACGCGTTCACCAAAGCATTCAGCGATAAAGGATAGTAGTCAGGAGTGGTGATGTCCTTTTCGATCAACGCACCCAGCACTCGCACTTCAACATCACTCAGAAGGTCCACGCGCATCCCCATTGAAAAAAGTCGTTGAGTGGATTTTACTGCACTCGTGAGGAGCGGACGAACAAGGTATGCTTATGGGCTGTGTGACGCGAGCATGGATCTTCTGCAAATGTTGAATCCTACTTTGTGCGCCGGACTGATTGCCCCGTGCGCTTTTTCTTTGGAGTTGAAATTTCTCAAGCCCGCTGCGGCGGTAGTGATCCTCATATTTTTGCAAATCAAGTTTTCGCACACATGGCTCGGAACGCTGGGCCTGGAGAGGCTGGAAGAATTCAGCAAAAGGATCGCATCGAGAAAGCGACTTTGCGTTTTGTTAGTGGGCTTTTCCCTACTCGTGATTCGATCAGCGCTGATTCCCGTATCCGGCATTCCGCTGCCTCGCTATCATGACGAGTACAGCTACCTGCTTGCGGGAGACACGTTTGCGCACGGCCGGCTGACGAATCCACCGCACCCGATGTGGATGCATTTCGAAACTTTCCATGTGATCTGGCACCCGACGTATATGTCGATGTATCCGCCGGGACAAGGGCTGGTGCTGGCTGCCGGCGAGATCTTGGGCAACGCGTGGATCGGACAGTTGATGTGCGCGGCGCTGATGTGCGCGGCCATCTGCTGGATGCTGCAAGGTTGGATTCCGCCGCGCTGGGCGCTGCTGGGCGGAGTTCTTGCCATTCCTCGCCTCGGCTTTCTGAGTTACTGGACCAACGGATTCTGGAGCGCGTGTCTTCCAGCACTCGGAGGAGCGCTCGTGCTCGGTGCCTTGCCCAGAGTCAAGCAACACTTGCGTTGGCGCGATTCCGTGATCATGGCGATCGGCTTGTTCATTCTCGCAAACAGCCGTCCGTATGAAGGACTTCTATTGAGCGTTGGGGTTGCGATTGCTTTATTGGCGTGGATGTTTGGGAAAGACGGACCTCCGTTGCGCATTTCATTTGCGCGGATCGTGTTGCCTCTCGTTTTCGCCCTCACTCCCCTCGCGGTTTGGACCGGTTATTACTATTACCGCGTCACCGGAAATCCTTTTCGCATGACCTATGACATCAACCGCCAGACCTACGCCATGGGACGGTATTTCATTTGGCAGAAACCGTGGCCGCAGAAGACATACAACCACCCAAGGATGGAGGCTCTATACCAGCGGGAAGTTAGAGAGACAGAAGAGAATCAGAGTCTAAGCGGATTCATTTGGCGATGGCGCATCAAACTTTATTATTTCTGGCAGGTCTATCTCGTTCCGCCACTGCCGTTCGTGCTCATCGCGCTTCCATGCGCGGCGCGCGATCGCAAACTGCGCGTGCCTTGGATCATCGGCGGCATCTTTGCCGCCGGCCTCGTGATTGAGACCTGGGGCTTACCTCATTATTTCGCTCCAGCCACGGCGTTGGTGTTCTTGATTCTGATGCAGTGCATACGGCATTTGCGCTTATTCCGCTGGCGCGCACGACCAGTGGGTCTGGCCTTTGTACGAGCCGTCACGGTGATTTATATCGGCGCGGTCGTGCTGCGCGTGGCGTTGGCAGTAACGCACATTCATCCCGAACCGGAGTGGCAACACGGAGACATCGAGCGGGAGTCGATCGTGCAGCAACTGAAAGCGCTGCCCGGCCAACACGTGGTCATGGTCAGTTATTCTCCTGATTTTGATCTCGACCGCGAGTGGGTCTACAACCTTGCCGACATCGACGGCTCGAAAATCGTGTGGGCACGCGACATGGGGCCGGAGAAGAATCGGGAATTGTTGGCGTACTATCATGGCCGGCAATTCTGGATGGTGCATGCAGGCTCGTCGCCTCTCCGCATTGATCCGTACCGCGAATCAGCGGCGGGCGCTGGGCTCTAGTACAAATGTGGTATGGGGCGGAGGTGCGCGACGGTGTAACCTTCCCCTGCGAAATTGAAAGAAACCTGCACGAGGGAAAATTGCGTTATGACATGGATTCGAACCATACCGATGTCGGAGGCCGACGAGAAGTTGCGCAAGGCGGTTGAGGCGCAGCGCGAGCTGTATCCCAAGGAGTATGCGACGCCGGTCCACCCCGATGAATCGGGAGGGTCGACGATTGTGGGGTCGCACACGCTGATTCCAGACGCGCTTCATCACTCGTTCGCCACGTTTGGTGCGCTGATGTCACCGGACTTGCCGCTGAACCGCCGGCAACACGAAATGATTACGACCATGGTCTCGGTGACTAATCGCTGCAAGTATTGAATTGAGTCGCACGCAGAGTTTCTGCGTAGGGTGACGCTGGATAAAGAGCTGGTGGAGGCGCTGGAGAAGGATTACACGACTGCACCCATCACGCAGCAGGAGCGCGTGATGCTGGACTACGTGGTCAAACTAACCAAGGATGCAACGAAATGTTGGAAGGACGATATCGAGGGACTGCGGGCGGTGGGATTTGATGATCGCGGAATCTTGCAGATCACGCTGATTGCATCGTGGTTTAATTACATCAATCGGGTGGCGGATGCGCTGGGAGTGGGACGGGAGTGAACGTTCGGCAGGCCGGCGGTTAGCTATCCTTGCGATAGAGAAGGTTTCGCATGGCTTCTCTCCGAGCCTCGTTGGCCTCTTTTTGAGTCTTGCGTTCGTCGGCGTCCGCGGCTTGCTTTGATTTGGTACCGGCTTGTTCGGGCTCGCTGCACTCTGGGCAGCGATTGGCAAAGCCGGGCTTATCCGGCTTCAGTTCGAACTCTTCTGAGCAAACGGCGCATATTCGGATGGGAAATGCCATAGAAATATTATGCTACAAGCCGGCGTGATCGGGCGGCGCATTTGCCGCGCGGGATGTACGGTTGTTCCCTTCTGCTACTAAACTTGCCTAGGGTCAAGGCTTAGGTTTGAATCGCCTCCGACTCCGTTCTTTCGCTCCATGGCCGAATCGTTAGCAGAGTTTTTCCTGACGAACTTTCAGGCGCACCGCGACCAGCGGGCCTACGGGCAGCGCCGCGGCTATCGCATGGAGTGGTTCACCTATGGTCAGGTCATGGAGATGGCGTTGCGGTTTTGCCGGGAACTGGATTCGCGGAAAATCGGGAAGGGTGACCGCGTGATGCTGTGGGGCGAGAACTGCGCCGAGTGGATTGCGGTTTTCTTTGGATGCGCTTTGCGCGGTGCGATTGTTGTCCCGATGGATCATGTGGCGTCGGCGGACTTTGCAGCGCGGGTTGCACGGCAGGTTGAGGCTAGGCTTTGGGTTTGTTCGCGGCGGCACGCTCAGCACTTGGAAGCAGCGAGTGCAATACCCATCACCGTTCTGGAAGACCTATCGCGGATAGCCGCGGGGACGCCGGCGCTACTCTCAGATGTGGTAGTCGGGCGCGACGACACTTTGCAGATTGTCTTTACTTCGGGGACTACAGCTGAACCCAAAGGAGTCGTCATCACGCACGGGAACGTGTTGGCCAACATTGCTCCCTTGGAGCGGGAGATGCGGCAGTACTTGAAGTATGAGCGCTTCGTGCATCCGGTGCGATTCTTGAATTTACTGCCGCTTAGCCATGTGTTCGGGCAATTCCTGGGAATGTTTCTGCCGCCGCTGCTGGGCGGAACTGTGATTTTTCAAGAAGAGTTGAAGCCCTCGGAGATCATCAGCACCATCCGGCGAGAGCGCGTCTCTGTGTTAGTGAGCGTGCCGCGAGTCTTGCAGTCGCTGAAACAAAAGATCGAACGTGACCTTGAGGACAGTGGGAAAATCGAGGATTTTCGGCGGCGGTTCCGCACTGCGGAAGGAAAACATTTCCTGCACCGCTGGTGGATGTTCCGCGCGATTCGCCGGCAGTTCGGGTGGAAGTTCTGGGCATTCATCTGCGGAGGCGCGGCGCTGGACGCGGAGACCGAAGAATTCTGGGGAAGGCTAGGCTACGCTGCGATCCAGGGATACGGGTTGACGGAGACAACTTCGCTGATCAGCGTGAATCATCCGTTCAAGTTGGGAAAGGGATCGATAGGGAAGGTGCTGCCCGGACGCGAAGTAAAGCTGGCGGAAGATGGCGAGATTATGATCCGCGGAGGCGGAGTCGCCGCGGGTTACTGGGATCAAGGCGGGCAGAAGGAGGCGCCAGGCGAGGTTACAGATAAAGACGGCTGGTACCGCACCGGAGACGTCGGCGCGCTGGATGAAGCCGGTAATCTTTATTTTAAAGGTCGTAAGAAAGATGTGATCGTGACGCCGGGCGGATTGAATATTTACCCGGAGGATCTCGAAGCTGCGTTGCGTCAGCAACCGGAAGTAAAAGATTGTGTTGTGGTGGGGATTGAGCGCGGAGGAAATGCAGAACCCTGCGCTGTATTAATTCTTCGCGACGATGCCAGGGCGGCGGGAGTGGTGGAGCGAGCGAACCAGACTCTGGCGGAATTTCAGCGCATGCGTATGCACGTAGTTTGGCCTGAGCAAGACTTTCCGCGCACGAGCACGCAAAAGCCGCGGCGGAAGCTGATTGCCGAATTCGCCGCACGAGAAATTTTGCACCCCGGAGGGAAGCCCGCTGCGAGCGACAGCCCCGTAATAGAGTTGATCGGCCGCATCACAGGCCGCAATATGACGGAGTTAGATCATGAAGCGGTACTCGATGCTGATCTTTCCTCCGGGTTGGGTCTCAGTTCTCTGGATCGAGTCGAACTGATCAGCGCTCTGGAAGATCGATATCAGGTCGATCTGAGCGAAACTCGTTTCAGCGCGGTGCGCACCGTGGGCGATGTGGAACGAATGTTGAGCGGCGAAACGCGCCCTCGTGCGGAATACCACTATCCGGCATGGGTATTGCGATGGCCGATAACTTGGCTGCGATGGCTGGCGCAGTATTTGTTGATGAGGCCGGCCATGATTTTGTTGGGCTGGCCGCGGATCGAAGGTCGAGAACATTTGCGAGGATGGAATGGACCGCTGCTGGTAGTTTGCAATCACATTTCCGATGTGGATTTTGCATTTGTGCAGGCAGCTTTGCCGGCGCAGCTAAGAAATCGAATTGCGATAGCGACGCGCGGCGAAGCGTTAGAGGCCTTACACACTCCGCAGTCGACCAGAGGCTTTTTCCGAGGTATTTACGATCGAACAGGATGGGTGCTGGGAGTTTCGCTTCTAAATTTGTTTCCGCTGCCGCGCGAGGCTGGCTTTCGGCAGAGTTTCGCTTACGCCGGCCGGGCCGTGGATCAGGGATACAGCGTGCTGGTGTTTCCAGAAGGCCGGTATACGGTGGATGGCAAGATCAGCATGTTCCGCGCTGGAATCGGGCTCCTGGCAAACAATCTCGGCATTCCGGTATTACCGATGCGAATTGTGGGTTTGTTTGAAGTGAAGAAAGAAGGCAGAAAGATAGCCCGACCGGGAGAGATTCAAGTGGGCATCGGCCGACCCATGAACTTTGCGGCCGGCTGCGATCCTGTTCAAATTGCGCAGGAACTAAAGAACGCGGTAGAAGCGTTGTAGTGTGAGGCGGATTGTCCCCAGCAATCGCTACTGGGCGCAAGAAAAAGGCGCCTTGACTCGCGGTTGCGAGTCAAGGCGCCTCAATGTTCGATTACAAGGTTCGATCAAACGCTACCAGCTACTTGGCAGCGGCTTTGATGGTAACCTTCACCGGCTTTGAGGGAATTCCGTTCGCCACAACAAACAGTTCACTCGTGCCCGCTGGAACGGTAGAGGGAATGTCGAATTCCGTGGAAACGATCGTGGATCCCGTCGCGACACCCATGGTGCTGTGGTTATGCGTGGTGCAATAATAAATGTCCTTGGTGGTTGGGTTTTCGATGCGGATGATGGGATAGTTGGTCGCCATCTGCGCGTCGTCGCCATACATTGCGCCTTGCGACAAGCCGTTGAACTGCGTGCCCGAGATAGTATTGTTGGTGCTGCCCGCAGTCAGCGTGCTGGCGACCGAAGTGATGGTCGGCTGCCACGCAGCCTGGTAGGTTCCAGCGGCGGTGTAGAGTTGTACGGTCTTGGTCCCGTCGGTGAACAGAATCTGTCCCGTGGGCAGAACCAACATTCGTCCCGTATAGGATGGATTGCTGGAAGCGCCGCTCGGCGAAGAGACCGGAGTCATCGTGGTGCCGTTGAACTCATAAAACTTGCTGCCAGATGCGTAGCAAGGAGAGATCGGAGCGGCGTCAACGAGCACATTGCCGTCCGGCAGGATCGCCGCCGGTCCGTCATCCACACCCAGCCCACCGGTGAAGGTCGGACCTGCCGACCAGACTCCTGTGATCGAATTGTAGATGTTCGTGTTGCTGGTTCCACCGATGGCGAAAACGGTGCCGTCGGGGCGTAATACCGCAGGACCGATCTCATAGCAAGAAGCATTCGGCAGTTTGGAAAAAGTGTCTCCGGCGAGCGACCAATCGCCCGTGCTTGGATTGTAAAGCTCAGACTCGGTGCCGTTGTTCATGTCGACGGTGAGTACGTTACCTGACGGCAACAGGGTCCAGCCCTCTTCGGAGTTCTGGTCCGCTTTGCCTGTGCCGGTAATGGTCCAGGTCAGTGTGGTTTCGTCGAGCAGAGCTTGCTGCAACTGAAACGGGCTGCATTCAGAACCGGCATAACCGCAGTTTCCCAGCATGAAGGTGCCGTTGGGCAGGACGACGCTTGATGCATCGCCAATGTGGGTCCAACCTGATGGAGGAGCAATCGAGGTCCAGGTGTTGGTGGCGGGATAGTAAATTGCGCCGCTGTTGGTTTCCGACTGACTTCCGTCGTACTCTCCGCCCTCGACCACAACGTTTCCGTCGGCCAATACAGCAGAGCCGAAGTATAAGGGCTCGTATCCGGCTGGAGCTGAAGCCAACTCGGTCCATGTGCCGGCGAGATAGCTCCCCGTGGCGCTGGGAACGAGCTGCCACCATTTTACGCTTTGATACTGATGCACCATAACAGTTCCGTTGGTGAGCAGGAGTGCAGTGTCAGCGTCGAAGCTTGGGGAATTTGTGAGTGTCTGCCACTTCCCTGTAAGGTTTGATTCCTGGGAACTGGCGATACCCAAACAAACCATCAGGGTCAGCGTTGCAATTGCGAGTGTGCGAAAAGCCTTCATTTGTTTCCTCTCGGGGGTCACTTGATTTATCGAACCTTATTTGTATCTGTCGAACTTTGCCTAATGCGTTGTTGCAAAGTGCACAGAGCAGAGAGGTTGCCTGGGTTGAATCTCTGCCTGAAAAGTCGAAACCGCAGGATTATATCGCGTATCAGGCGATTCAGATCGACTTGTGACTAAGATTTGACAATTAATCTTGTTCGAGATGCGAGGGTGCAAGATATTGCATACTCGTCCGCGAGCCGAGCGATCAAACGCTGGATTTTGTCTCGAAACGTGAGCTCATGACACGGGAATGCCGCGATCTATTCTTCATCCCCAGAATCTTCCTTGTGCGGGCCCGACTCGATCTGCACTTCGGGCAAATTCGCGGCGCGAAGTTGGCTATTGAGCGCTGGAAGGTCGGCGTTCTTGAGCGCATCCCAACGCTTCATTACATCCAGAGCATTATGTTCTGTAGCTGCGACGGCTTCAGACTGAGTCGTCGTTGGCTCGGCGTCGGCCTGCCAGACCTGGCCATACAAGACCCCGACTTGCCCGTTAACCTGCGGGAGAGTGTTTTCGGCGGCGCTTGCGGCTGGGCCCCCGGATGGCGCCCCAAGAACTGCTGCGAGTTTGGTCTGGAATGCCTCAATGGAATCGCGTGCCGTGCCGGTGGCTTGCTGGCTCAGTTTTTGCAGCGGCTCGCGAATCGATCCAGCTTGCGTTGCGGCCTCCGAGGTCTGGCTTAAAAGCGATGCCAGGCGCACTTCGAGTTGAAATTTCTTTTCAAGACCCGGCGCGGAGACGTGAACGCGCGGGTCTATCTTGACCGTGAAAGCCGCGGTGTAACTCTTTCCGTTCGCGGTGAGGCGCGCGGTATAAGAGCCGGGTAGAGCGGTGGGGCCGAGCGGGTAACGAGGCGTGTCTCCGGGAACCGCGGCGATCGGATACTCGTGGCGAGGGGAAACAGGCGCGGGGTAATGGAGATCCCAAACCCAGCGGTGCATGCCCTCATTGGCCGACAGTGCGCGGAAAGGACGCAGCCAATAAAGTGGGATGAGTTGCTTCTTGAGATCTGCTTCCGAGACATCGGGCTTGTCGTCGCTGGAAAACTTTCGAACGAGTTGGCCGCGCGCGTCGAGGATTTCGAGGGTGACAGTCGTAGACGCGGCGCGCGACAGGAAGTAGTCGATGATTGCGCCATCCGGCGGGTTTGCGGCGGCAGGCTCGTCGGGGGGAAGCGGCGTGTCGGTGTAGGTGTCGCGCTGGATTCGGTAGGCAAGTCCTGGAGTGAAAAGATGAGCGTCTGCGCCCGATAACCCGGCGACTTCGCGCAGCGGAGTGATGTCGTCCAGAATCCAGAACGAGCGGCCGTGCGTGGCTACGATCAGGTCGTTGTCGTGAATCCAAAGATCGCGCATGGAAGTGTGCGGCAGATTCAGTTGCAGAGATTGCCAGTGATCCCCGTCATCGAACGAGACCCAGACTGAATTTTCGGTTCCGGCAAACAGCAAGCCTTTGCGCAATGGATCTTCGCGGACCGTGTCTACCGGGCCGATGTCAGGCAGGCCCGTGGTGATCAACTTCCAGTTCTTGCCGCCATCATGAGTACGGTAAATGTAAGGATGCTCGTCGTTGATGCGGAAGCGGCTCACGGACGCGTAAGCGGAATCGTTATCGAAATGCGAGGCATCGATCTGCGTGACCTTGCTCCACGGCGTGAGTTCCTTTGGAGTGATGTCGTTCCACTTGTTGCCGCCGTCGCCCGTCCGCCAGATGAGGCCATCGTCTGTGCCGGCCCAGAGTGTGTTGATGTTTTTGAACGAAGGCGCGAGCGCGTAAATTACACCACGCTTCTTTTCCGCATCTTTCGGAATGAGATTGCCTACGCTGGCTGGAACTCCGGGATTCTGGCGCGTGAGATCATCGCTGATGGCCTGCCAGGAATTTCCGCCGTCGGTTGTTTTGAAGAGCACATTGCTGGCGAAGTAGAGCGTGTGCGGGTCAAGGGGCGAGAACATTGTGGGTTCACTGCGGTTGGTGCGGTACTTGGAGTTGCGGAGCGGGATCGGCGTGACGTTCTGCACCTGGCCGGTGGACCAGTGAAACTTCGAGACCTCGCTTCGACCGCCGCCGTAGATCACATCGGGGTCGAGAGGGTCGGGCGCGACGTAACCGTATTCGATCACGCCTACGGCATGCCACTCGCGATAAGTGATGGCGCCGTCGTTGCCGCGGCTGGAGATGCAGACAGAACCACTTTCCTGCTGGCCTCCGCAAACGCGATACGGAAAAGTGGGCGTGACCGCGACGTGATAAATCTGCGCGGTGGGCTGGTTGTACCAGGAACTCCAAGTTGTCCCACCGTTGACAGTTACCAGCGCTCCCTGATCGCTGACTAGAAGAATAATGCTCGGGTCGTTGGGATTGATCCAGAGATTCTGATAGTCGTCGCCGCCCGGAGCGCCGCGAAATCCGGACCATGTCTTTCCGCCGTCAATAGACTTCATCGTTACAGTGCTGGCAGTGTAAAGGACATCCTCATTCTTCGAATCGACTCGTGGAATGGAAAGGTCTCCGCCGCCGATTCGTCCGGACGGACGCGGATCGTCGGTTGCCTTCGACCAGTTCTCACCGGCGTCGTCGGAACGATACACGGATAGGCCGCCAGAAGCAGCAGAGAGCGTGGCATAAACACGCCGGGAATCGCTGGGAGCGATTGCGACATAGATCTGTGAGAGATCTTTCGGAAGGCCGTTGGTAAGAGGATGCCAGGTTTTTCCACCGTCGGTGGATTTGAACAAGCCGCCCCCAGTCCCGTTAACTTCATTGCCATCTTCCCACGGGCCTTCGCGAGCTTCCCACATCGAAGCGTAAATCACGTCGGGATTGGAGGGATCAATCTCTACGTCGGAAGCTCCGGTGTTCTCGTCTTTGTAAATTGCCTTTTGCCATGTTTGGCCACCATCGGTAGAAAGGAACAGGCCGCGCTCATCGTTCGGCCCGTAGGGATGGCCAAGCACGGCTGCGAAGATTCGATTGGGATCGCGAGGATCAATCGCCAGTGCAGGAATTTGAAAACCATCGCGCAGTCCGAGATGAGTCCAGGTCTTTCCTGCGTCAGTAGATTTGTAAATTCCGTTTCCGACCGAGAGATCGGGACGGTGCAAACCTTCCCCACTCGCGACATAAATGATGTTGGGATTCGAAGGAGCGACGGCAATGGCACCAATCGACTGCGTAGGCTGGTCGTCGAAGATCGGGTTCCAGGTGCGACCGTAGTCGTCCGATTTCCATACTCCGCCGTTGACCTGGCCCATGTAGAAAACGTTCGGCTGGCTCGGAACGCCAGTGGCAGCACGGGTGCGGCCGCCGCGAAAGGGGCCAATCATCCGCCAATGCAGTTCCTGGTATGTATTCTCGGGAACTTGTTGGGCACTCGATGCGATGGGCAGCAAAACCGAAACGCAGACGAACAGACGAACGACGAGGTTGGATCTGGTCACTGGGCCCCCTGACTCTGAACTGCAAACTAGACAGAATAAACTAAACCGTGGTGACGGCGGGTGAAGCAGTGGAAGTCTAGCCAATCGCAGACAAGGTTGGCCCCATGCCGCCAGCGTTCGGAGCTGGCGTGGCTCCTGACTGGCTGGCGACCCAGGCGCCGACGCGGTTGGCCCTTTCATTGATGTGCGCCAGCGGCGTTCGCCGCAGATATCCGTGCACGAGAGCGGCGGTAAAAGCGTCGCCAGCGCCGACCGTATCGGCGACTTTTACCCTAAAGCCTGGGTGTTCGTTGTACTCATCCCGAGTTACCAGAAGACTTCCGCTATCGCCGCGGGTAACGCAAACCAGTTTCAGATCGTGCAAAGACAGCAATCGCCGCGCCGAGTCCTCCTCGCTGCGATGTTCGAATTCGAACAAGCGCATGATCTTCGGGAGTTCCTCATGATTCACTTTGACGACGGTTGCGAGCTTCATCGACTCCGCGATGATTTGCCCTGTGTAGAAGTTCTGCCGAAGATTGACGTCGAAGATGCGCACTGAGTTTGGCTGCGAAGCAAGCACAAATTTGCGGATGGTGGAACGACTTTGCTCGGAGCGTTGGGCTAGCGATCCAAAGCACAGAGCATCGGTCTGTTGAGCCAACCTCTGCCATTGCGGCGTCCATTCGAGAAAATCCCACGCGACCGACTCTGAAATTTCGAAGCGCGGCTGACCTGCAGCATCTACATCCACCTGAACAGTCCCGGTAAGGTGGTCCGGATCTTCCTGAATGAATGCGGTAGCAAGACCCAGTTCACGGAGCCGGAGAATCGCCGCCTCACCCAGCACATCCTGGCCGAGGCGGCTGATCGGAATGCCTTCATCCCCGAGCAAAGATGTGATGTAGGCGAAGTTTGCCGGCGCTCCTCCGAGTTGTTTTCCAGAGGGCAACATATCCCAGAGCAACTCGCCTAGACCAACGATGATGTGCCTTCTGTCCGTGATTTCTTTCACTCTCTCGTTTTTCCTGAAACAGAATCTGGCGGGTTTTCGACCGCGAATAGTCTAGCAAGATTTCGGCTGGAGCCTTGGCTTTCGCTTTTCTCAAATCTAAGGTTATCAACCGGGGAAATAAGGACAACGTTTTTCCTTGACAGGGGGGGCAGGGACTGTAAGATAGAGAATATTTATTCATATATATGAATAACTATTCATCATGAATAAAGCCCTGCGGCAGAGAGCAATTTTGGAAGCGTTGCGGCAGGGCCCCGTAGCCAGCCAGGAAGATTTGCAGCGGGCGTTGCGCAAGCGGGGATTCAAGGTGGGTCAGGCGACGCTTTCGCGGGATATTCGCGACCTGAACCTGAGCAAGACGGCCACTGGCTACACGTTGTCGCAAGGGGAAGGAGCTGCGGCCCTGGCGTTGCCTCCGGTGCAGCGACTGGTTCGCGAGTTCGTTTTGGACGTGCGGCCCGCGCAGAACCTGCTGGTGCTGAAAACGATTGTAGGGAGCGCGCAGCCCGTGGCGGCGGCGCTCGATGAACAGGAATGGGAGGAAGTGGTGGGAACAATTGCCGGTGACGATACGATCTTGATTGTTTGTCCCGACAAGGACGCTGCGAAGAAAGTCGCAGCGCGGGTTGAGGAGATGCTCGGCTGATGGCTGCGAAACTCAAGAGCGCGGTGATCGGAGCGAGCGGCTATTCCGGCCTGGAACTCACGCGCATTCTCGAACGTCATCCGCGGCTGGAGAAGCCACTGCTGTTTCGCCGTGAAAACGGAAGCGATGGCGCAAGAGATTTGGCGGAAGTGTTTCCGGAGTTGTCGGGCAATGGAGGCTATCCGCTTCGACCGCTGTCGTGGCCAGAGGTGAAAAGTCAGGGCGTACAGTTGCTTTTCTTGGCGACGCCGCATGAAGCCTCGCGGTCTCTTGTACCGGAGGCTATCGCACAAGGGTTGCGCGTGATCGATCTGAGCGGCGCGTGGAGGCTGAAGCAGGAGCAGCATCGTGCCATCTATTCGTTTCAGGACGCGAATCCGCTCACGGCCGTGGAATTGACTGCTAAATCTGTGTATGGCCTGCCGGAGCTAAACGGAGACTGCATTGCGCCTGCGCAATTGGTGGCGAATCCGGGTTGTTACGCGACCTCGGTGATTCTTGCATTGGCGCCTCTGCTCAAAGCCGGATTGGTTGATCGCGAGCATGGAATTATTTCTGACTCGAAGTCGGGCGTGTCGGGAGCGGGCAAGGCACCTACGTCGCGCACTCATTTTGTTTCGGTGGCGGATAATCTCTCCGCTTACTCGGTGTTCAATCACCGGCATCTGGGAGAGATGGTGGAGCAGTTGGGGCTGGAGGATGCGGAACTGACTTTCACTCCTCATCTGCTGCCGATACCGCGCGGAATTCTATCGACGATCTATGTGCAGCTGAACCGCGCGATGAAGCCGGCGGAAGTGGAGTCATGCCTGCGGGATTTTTATTCGGGCAAGCATTGGGTGCGAGTATTTGCCACGCCTCAGCTACCTCAGCTGCAGTTTTCGCTGCACACGAATTATTGCGACTTAGGTCTTTGCCTGGCGGAGGATGGCCGGCGGCTGGTGCTGGTTTCTTGCGTGGACAATCTGCTGAAAGGCGCGGCAGGGCAAGCCGTGCAGAACATGAATCTGATGTATGGGTGGGAAGAGCGAGAGGGTTTGCAATGACAATCGTAGTGAAAATTGGAGGAGCGGCGATTGAAGATGCAGCGACGCTGCGTAAATGCGCGCGCTCGATCGCGGAGCTTGCGCAGGACGGCCACCGCGTAGCCGTAGTCCATGGCGGCGGCAGTGCGCTAACCCGCATGCTGAATCGGTTGGGAAAGAAGAGCGAGTTTGTCGAAGGGTTGCGCGTTACCGATGCGGAAACGCGCGACACGGCGCTGATGGTATTGGCAGGGATCATCAACAAGAAGTTGGTAGCTGCGATTCAGTCCGCCGGCATGCCGGCCATTGGATTCTGTGGCGGCGACGGCATGACGTTCCGCGCTCGAAAGAAGTATGTTCACGGCCGCGATCTTGGATTTGTTGGAGAGATTTGTTTCGCCGAGCCGTGCTGGATCGAGGCGTTGTGGCAGCAGGGCGGAATTCCGGTTATGGCTTCAATGGCGTTAGGCGCCGATGGCGAATACTACAACGTGAATGCCGATGAAATGGCGGCAGCGTGCGCGGCAGCCTGCCACGCCAACACGCTGATCTTTCTCACCGACGTGCCCGGAGTTCGAGATGCGGCGGGAACTGTGATGCCGTGGCTCAGCATAAAACAAGCCGCCGAACTCGAGGCTGTTTCAGTCATCAGCGGCGGCATGTTGCCAAAGTTGCATGCGTGCAGCCAAGCACTGAAACAAGGCGTGGGACGCGTGAGAATTCTTCCCGCAACCGAAGCGGAGGTCTTGCCCCAATTCTATTTGACCAAGCTCTCGTGCGGCACTGAGGTCACTTATTCATGAGTCAGTCAGCAACAGCTCGTTACAAATACAAACCGCTACCGACGGATACGCAGGTTCAGCGCAAGGAGTCAAAGTTGAATAGTCACGTGCAAAGCAGGGTTTCGGCGACCACTCCCGAGAGATTGCCGCAAATTTTCTGGTGTCCAGATCTGGTTTCGACTCGCGATCTCGGCCCCTCTGGCGTCGATGCAGTGTTGCATCTGGCTGGAATCATGAAGTCGCGGCCTGCAGATTTTCATCGAGCGCTCGCTGGCAAACAGATCGTCATGTTCTTCGAGAAGCCCTCGTTGCGAACGCGGCTGACGTTTGAGGCCGGAATCGTGAGCCTGGGCGGTACGGCGATGTTCGTCGACCAAACGCACGAACGGATCGACGCTCGCGAAACGCTGAGCGATGTGGCCCACAACCTCGAGCGCTGGGTTGACCTGATCGTACTGCGCACATTTTCGCAGCAAACCATCGCGGGCATGGCGCAGCACGCTTCGATTCCCGTGATTAACGCGCTCAGCGATCTGGAACATCCGTGCCAGGCGCTCGCTGACTATCTCACGCTGCTCGAGCGATTCGGAGATCTGAAGAACCGCTGCCTGGCCTACGTAGGCGACGGCAACAATGTCGCGCACTCGTTGCTGCTTACTTGCGCGTGCCTGGGTTCGTCAATTCGCGTCGCGACTCCGGAGGGGTATGGGCCCAATCCCCAAATTGTCGCCGATGCGCGCGCGATCGCTGCCGAGACTGGCGCCGAGATTCAGTTGTTAACCGATCCGCACGAAGCGGTTGCGGGAGCCGACGTCATTTACACCGATGCATGGACAAGCATGGGGCAGGAAAAGGAAGAACGTAAGCGAGCGCAAATCTTTCCGTCTTATCAAGTCAATGTAGAACTCATGGCAGAAGCCGCGCCCCACGCAGTGTTCATGCACTGTCTGCCGGCGCATCGCGGGTTCGAGGTGACGGATGCGGTGATAGACTCGCCGCAGTCAGTGGTTTTCGAGCAGGCAGAGAATCGCCTGCACGTACAGAAAGCAATTCTTTATCTACTGCTGGGCGGCAGTGATCGTCTGCCCGCAAGGAGTGCTCATGCCTGAAAAGATTGTGCTCGCCTACTCCGGAGGTCTCGATACTTCCATTATTATTCCGTGGCTGAAGGAGAATTATTCCTACAACGTCATCGCGATGGTTGCCGACGTGGGTCAGGGAGATGACATTGAAGCCGTGGTCGAGAAAGCTTACGCCACGGGCGCAAGCAAAGTTGTCGTCGAGGATCTCCGCGAAGAGTTTCTGACCGGATATGTTTTTCCGGCGTTGCAAGCTGGTGCCGTTTACGAGCACAAGTATTTGCTCGGGACTTCCCTGGCGCGTCCCGTGATCGCGAAGCATCAAGTCGAAGTTGCTTTGCGCGAGGGAGCGACTGCCGTTGCGCACGGCTGCACTGGCAAGGGGAACGACCAGGTCCGCTTTGAGTTGACGTATCAGGCGCTCGCTCCGGAACTGAAAGTCATTGCGCCGTGGCGTGAGTGGACGCTGAAATCTCGCGAGGACTGCCTGGATTACGCTGAGCAGCACGGCATCCCTGTGGCAGCGAGCCGCGAGAAGATCCACAGCCGCGACCGCAATCTGTGGCACCTCAGTCACGAAGGCGGAGAACTGGAAGACGCCGGCAATGCGCCACTGCCCACCACATGGCAGATGACTCGCTCGCCTCAAGAGGCTCCGGATAAGAACGAGCAGGTCACGATCGGCTTCGAGAAGGGGATTCCGTTTGCCGTAAACGGTATGAAGCTTGATCCGGTGTCGCTGGTCGAACTGCTGAACGAAATTGGCGCGCGCAACGCCATCGGTCGTGTCGATCTGGTGGAGAATCGTTTTGTCGGCATCAAATCGCGCGGCTGTTATGAAACTCCCGGCGGTACGCTGCTGATCGCGGCCCATCGCGAACTAGAAGCGCTGTGCCTGGAGCGCGAAGTCGCACACTTCAAACAGCACGTAGGTTTGAAATACGCCGAACTCGTCTACTTTGGTTTGTGGTTCACGCCGCTGCGCGAGGCGCTGGATGCCTTTGTCGCCAGCACACAAGAAGAGATGACCGGCAGCGTTACGCTGTCTCTCTACAAAGGAAACGTGTCGGTCGTGAGCCGCGAGTCCGAGCACTCGCTGTATCGCACCGATCTCTCGTCGTTCACCATGGGCGATGATTACGACCAGAAAGATGCGGCGGGATTCATTCGCATCCTCGGATTGCCTTCGCGCGTGCGTGCGCGCGGCCGGGTGGAGGTTGCGCGATGAAGATGTGGTCGGGCCGGTTCCGGCAGTCGCTGGACCCGCAATTCGAACGCTGGCAGCGGTCGTTTGACTTCGATCGACGGCTGCTTCATTACGAACTGGCTGCGAGCGGCGCTCACGCTCGCGCCTTGAAGAACGCCGGCGTTCTGTCGGCCGACGAACTCATCGGCATTCTTCAAGGCCTGCAGCAGATTGGCGAGATGGCAGCAGCTTCGCAGGGTTCTGTCGAAGACGAAGAGGCCGAGGATGTGCACCACTTCGTCGAGAAGCAACTGGTATCGCGGATCGGCGAAGTAGGCTACAAACTGCACAGCGGACGCAGCCGTAACGAACAGATCGCCACTGACCTGCGGCTCTATGTGCGGGCGGCGATCGATGAGTTGCGAAGCGAGCTAGCCGACGTGTGCGGAGCTTTCACCGACCGCGCCGAACAGGCCGGCAGCACCTCAATGCCCGCTTACACGCATTTGCAGCGCGCCGAACCCGTGCTGGTTGCGCACTGGCTGTTGGCCTATGTCGAAATGTTCTTGCGAGATGCCGATCGCCTCGCCGATTGCCGCAAGCGTCTGAATGTGTGTCCTCTGGGATCGGGCGCCGTGGCGGGCGCAACTCTCTCCCTTGATCGCGCTTTCATGGCAAATGAACTCGAGTTCGATGGCCCAACGGCGAACAGTATCGACGCCACCAGCGACCGCGATTTCGTCCTTGAATTTGTCAGCACGCTGTCACTGCTGGGTTTGCACTTGAGCCGGTGGGCGGAGGAAATGATCATTTTCTCCACGCAGGAATTCGGCTTCGTTCATCTACCTGAGGCTTATTCCACCGGAAGCAGCGCTATGCCGCAGAAAAAAAATCCGGATCTTCTGGAGTTGGTTCGGGGCAAGACCGGTCGCCTGATCGGAGGCGCGACCACGCTCATGATCACTCTGAAAGGCCTGCCGCTCGCTTACAACAAAGATTTGCAGGAAACGCAGCAGCCGCTGTTCGATTCCGCAGATACCGCGCTCGGTTTACTACCGCAAGTCGCCGGCTGGATGAAAGCAGTCGAGTTCGATCATCAGCGTATGAACGGCGCGGCTCAGTCAGGTTTCATGAATGCGTGGGCGGCGGCGACTTACCTTGTCAATCGCGGTGTCCCGAGCCGTCTCGCGCACGAGCAAATCGGCAAGGCCGTGAAGCTGTGCGTGGACAAGAACTGCGAACTTCAGGATCTGACGCTGCACGATCTGCGCACTTTGAATCCCATATTCGACGAGAGTTTTCGTGACTGCTTGCAACCGTCTTCAGTGCTGGCGATTCATGATGTGGTCGGTGGCACCGCGCCCGCCCGCGTGCGCCAAGGGATTGCAGCGGCGCGCAAAAAGATCGACTCTCTGCGCGAGGAGGTTAATTTCCATGCGCACGCGTAAAGCCACTTTGCCGGATGCCAAGCACATACACGAACTGATCTCCGCCTACTCGAGCGACGGCACGTTGCTGCCGCGCACGCTCGCGGAGATTTGCGAGAACGTGCGGGATTTTGTCGTTCTGGAAAATGAAGGCCGCATCATCGGATGCGGCGCGCTGCATCTTTACGGCACCCACCTCGCTGAAATTCGTTCCATCACTGTCGGGCCTCGGGCGCAGGGTCACGGCGGAGGCAGCAAGCTCATGAAGGCTTTGATGGCCGAGGCCAAACGGCATCGCGTGGATTGCATCTGCCTCTTTACTCGCGCTCCAGAGTTTTTTTCCCGCCAGGGATTTGTGATGGCACGGCGCGAAGATCTTCCCGACAAGATTTACAAGGATTGCCACGTCTGCCCCAGGTTTCATCGATGTGACGAAGTCGCCATGGTGCGCGGCAAGCTGCCCACATTCGCCATTCTTCCCGAACCGGCGAACTGGCTGGTGAAGCTCGAAGCATTGGCTCCTTGACTCGGAGCCAATGCTCCCAAGCCGTCCCGGCCAGGGTCTATTCAGCATCGCCACCCCTAAAATGAAGCGCGAATCCCTGTTCGCCGGTCTGCGATGCTATTATGCAGAACGATAGAGCTGGCTGAATTCGGGATCAAAGGACGATTCACCATGGCAATTGCCTCGCCGGGCAGTAATACCACCGCTACCGCGCCTGAGTCTTCTTCCGGTTCCTACGGAGCGCCGCTGGCGGTTGTGACGACTCTCTTTTTCATGTGGGGATTTCTCACTTGCCTGAATGACATTCTTGTCCCGCATCTCAAACCAATCTTCGACCTGAATTACACGCGCATCATGCTGATTCAGTCCGCGTTCTTTGGAGCATATTTTCTATTCTCCATACCTTCGGCAAAGATCATCGACTGGATTGGCTACCAGCGTTCGATGGTGGTGGGTTTACTCACTATGGGTGCGGGCGCATTTCTTTTCGTGCCGGCTGCAAGCGTTCCATCCTATCCACTGTTTCTGATGGCATTGATCGTGCTCGCGGCGGGGATCACGTGTTTGCAAGTCGCGGCCAATCCCTACGTCACGGTTCTCGGCAAACCCCAGACGGCTTCGAGCCGCTTGAACCTTACGCAGGCGTTCAACTCCCTCGGAACTTTTCTTGCTCCTTTCTTCGGCGGGCTTCTGATTCTCAGTGCGGCGCCAAAGAGTATGGACGAAATACGCGCGTTGGCGCCAGATGCTCTACAGGCCTATCGTTTGCACGAGGCAGCGACCGTCAAGACGCCCTATGTGGGCCTGGGCATCGCGTTAGTGCTGCTGGCCATCGCGATCGGCAGTTTCAAGTTGCCGAAAATTCCTCACGCTCAACACCAGATTGGCGAGAAGGTTAACGACTCCATTTGGAATCACCCGAATTTAATCTTTGGCGCGATCGGCATATTTGTCTATGTCGGCGCAGAGGTTTCCATCGGAAGTTTTCTGGTGAATTACTTCAGTCAGCCCGACATTGGGGGTCTGACAGAAAAGGTTGCGGCCAGCTTCGTTGCCTTTTACTGGGGTGGAGCCATGGTGGGGCGGTTCATTGGATCCGGACTTTTGCAGAAGATGAAGACCGGGCATCTGCTGGGTATTTGCGCCGTCTGCGCTGCCGCCCTCGTGGGCATCTCAATGCTTACGACTGGGCACTTCGCCATGTACAGCATCATCCTGGTCGGATTCTTCAACTCCATTATGTTTCCGAGCATCTTCACTTTAGGAGTTGCAGAACTAGGCCCGCTTACAGGAGACGGTTCCGGGATCATGATCATGGCGATCGTTGGCGGAGCCCTTATTCCGCTGGCGCAAGGCGCGATCGCCGACAGGGTCGGAATTCACCACGCCTTTTTTCTTCCCGTGATCTGCTATCTTTACATTCTGTTCTTTGCTCTAAGCGGCTCAAAGCCGAACAGCGAGCGCCACGCACGCACCTAGGCGACAGGCGCGAGAGCGCCTGTCGTGCAAACTCGAATGTGAACAGGAAATCAGGAAGGACTGCTTCGATCCAGCTCAGGGATAATTATCTCGAAGCAGCAGCAGATCTAACCGTGGTTAAATCTGTACCGACACCAACTCCGGGTTGCAGCGGGAATTCTGCATGGACTTGACGGCGTCCTCAGCCGTGAACCTTCCCATAGCCAGCGCGAGCTTCTTGTTGGTTGTGGTCTGAATGGGACTACGGTCGACGCGCAATACGTATTCCGCAGCTCGAGCGCCGCCGCGGTTCACTTTTACCAGAAACTTGGTGTTTTTCATGGTTCTCCTTCTTCGTTCAGGATGACTGGATAGCAAACAAACGGAGCGAGGCAAACATCCCTGACTGACTAACGGTGCCGTAACGTGACTATTCCCGCAGAAGCGTGCTCTGCGCAAAAGACTTCAGATTGGGCTGGTTTGACTATGAAACTCGAAAAAGCAGGAGAGATATTTCCCACAGCTATAACTTTAACCCTATTGCAAGCAGTTGTCAACCCGGAACCGCGCCGTGGGGCGAGCGGTGCTTAGGGCTGGACGATCTGGCCTGCTTGCGGATGCACCTGCTCACCCTTGATTTCACTGGCGTCCCAGCTGCCACCGAGCGCTTTCACCAGATAAACCGAGCTGACCATTCGCTGGCCGAGCAATTGCGTTTCCAGCCGCTGGCTCGTCAGCAGCGTTGTCTGGGCTGTAATAACGTCCAGGTAACTGGTAACTCCACCGATATAACGATTGTTGGCAATCTCGAGGGCGCGGCGCGCGTCTTCGACGGCAGCGCCTTGCGTTGTCAGCGCTTGCGAAAGCGTGCTCAGATTGCTGATGCCGTCCTCGACCTGTTGGAATGCCGTGAGCACCGCTTGGCGGTAGTTAGCCACGGACTGGTCATAGGCGGAGCGCGCGGCAGCAAGATTGGCGCGGTTGCGTCCGCCCTCGAAGATGGGCTGCAGAGCATCCGCACCGAGCGACCAGAAAAGGCTGGGAGCATTCAAGAGCGGCGCGAGGTCACGGCTTTGCCATCCGCCGGAACCGCTCAGCGTGATGTGCGGATAGAAGGCCGAGCGCGCGATTCCGACCTGCGCGTTCTGGTAAGCCATCAGCCGTTCCGCGGTGGAAATGTCAGGCCGGCGCTCCAGTACGTCGGAAGGTACGCCGAGAGGCACGGGAGGAGGCGCCGCACGTAGCGGCGCTACGGGTACGCTGAAGTTCGACGCAGGCTGACCCACCAGCACCGCGATGGCGTGCTCATATTGCGCGCGCAATTCTTGCACCAGCGCAAGCTGCGACAAGGTCGAATCGAGCAGCGCGGCCTGCTGTGCAACTTCCAACCCGCTGGCGATGCCGCCGGCGTGGCGATTATTCACCAGATCCATGCCCTTGCGCTGGTAACCTACGGATTCCTGGACCACCTCAAACTCAGCGTCCAACTCTCGGAGCGAAAAGTAGTCGACGGCAAGTTCCGCGGTCAAGACTAATTGCACATTCTGCAGATCAGCAGCCGTTGACTGGAGCGAAGCGTTCGCCGCCGCCACGTTATTGCGCACGCGCCCGAAAAGATCGACCTCGTAGTTGAGCGAGAACGGAATCGTATAGGTGTTTTGCGTGTAAGGCGCATATCCCCCGTTAGCGACGGTCGGGATCTCGCCGTTCAGAGGGCGGTTCCCCGACCCGCGCTCCCGCAGCGCGCTGGGATCTGCCGAAAGCTGCGGGAACATATCGGCCGTCGCGACTCGCGCTAAGGATCGTGCCTGATCCAAGTGATCGCGCGCGGCAATCAGTGACTGGTTAGCTTGCAGCAATTGTTGCTCGTAGGTGTCAAGGGCGGGGTCGTGAAAAACCTGCCACCACGCGCCCTTGGGAATTGCATCCTTCGGAGCGGCCTGCTCCCATGGCGGCTGCGTCTTCCACGCATCCGGCGCCGGCGCGGGTGCCGCAGGCCGGCTGTAGCGCGGACCGACCGTGCATCCCGTAGCGAGCACGAGCAATGCCAGAGCCCCTGCGATTGCGGCTCGCCTCACGACGCGCCGCCCTTCTGCTGGCTCGGCGACGGTTGACCGGGTTGCTGCAGGTTTGCCGGAGGTTGAACCACGTCTACTTGCTGCCCGTCCTCGAGCGAGTCGGCCGGGTTAATGACGATCTGGTCCGTGGGCGAGACGCCGCCCAGCACTTCCAGCGTGGCGCCGTAATCGCGTCCAATGTTGATAGGACGCAACTGCACTTTGCTGCCGGGACCGATCACGGCGACGCGCGGCCCCTCGGCACGAAACAGCATTGCATTTACAGGAATCGTAACCTTGTTCACTCCGGAGCCAACGGCGAAGTGCACTTCCCCGAACGAGCCCGGCAGCAGGCGTCCATCCTTGTTAGGCACGTCGACCTCGGTCAGCAGAGTTCGCGTAGCGGGATCAATGGCCTCCGCGGTGCGTGCGACCGTGGCAACAAATTTTTGCCCGGGAAATTCCTGCAGGGTAACGGTGGTCTTGGCCCCAACTTTTATAAATGGCGCGTAGGCCTGCGGAACGCTGGTGTAAACGCGCAACGGATCAACGCGCGCAAGGTCAAACAGCTCACGTCCTGCAGCCCCAGCCCCGGCATTGATCAGCGCCCCGGGATCGACGGTGCGCTTAGTGAGCACTCCCGAGAATGGCGCGTACACATCCTTGAATCCTTCAAGCTGTTCGAGTCGGCGCACGTTGGCATCCGCGGCAGCCAGGTTCGCCTGGCTCTGCTTGTATCCACTCTCGTACTGGTCAGCTTCCTGTGCGGAGACGGAATCCGTCTTGCGCAGATTTTCCCATCGGTCCGCGCTAATCTTGGCCAGATCCATTTGCGCCACAATCTGCTGGCGCGCCGCTCGCGTCTGGTTCAACTCCTGATCTACCTCGGGCGTATCAATCTTCGCCAGCAACTCGCCCTTGGTCACCTTGCTTCCAATGTCTTTGTACCACTGCACAAGATAGCCACTCGTACGCGCGTAAATCGGAGACTCCTCATAGGCCTGCAAAGAACCGGGCAGCACCAAATCCTCATCAGGCTTTTCCGACTGCGGATAAACCACCGCGACCGTCGGCACCGTTTCCCGTTCCGTTTCCTTGGCCAGCGCGCGTTCGTGGCTCATGTGGCTCCAAAGCGTGAGCCCACCGGCAATCAACAGCACCAGCAACAGCACGCCAACAATCATCAGCGCGCGGCGCGGAGGCGCAGGCGGAACCTCCGGCGGTCGCTGGACCGCCGGAGGCTGATGCTTGGAGTGCTGCTGGATCGCTTCAATCTCCTGATCGCGCTGAGCCTGCGCGCTCACATGATGCTCCTCACCTTGCCCCGGCTGCGGTTGGATAGCGCCCGAGCTCTGTGCCGGCCGCTCCGTGTTCCCCGCCGTTATTTTCGATTCGTCTTCTGCACTCATGCTCAACTCCGATTCCTGCGAAACTCCGTCTTTGATTCCTGCTCGTGTTTACATTTCTTGCTGCGCACGCTTGGCTTCGCGCCGGCCATGGAAAATCGCAAACACGCTCGGCACAAAAAACAAAGTCGCGACGGTGGCAAACAGCAGGCCGCCAATAACCGCACGCCCCAAAGGCGCGTTCTGCTCGCCGCCTTCCCCAAAGCCCAGCGCCATCGGCACCATGCCGATAATCATGGCTAGCGCGGTCATCAGCACCGGACGTATACGCGTATATCCGGCGGCGACGGCGGCCTGCAGCGCGGGAATACCTTCGTCCATTTGTTCGCGCGCGAAGCTCACCATCAGAATCGAGTTCGCCGTCGCCACGCCCATGCACATCACCGCGCCCGTAAGCGACGGCACGCTCAAGGTCGTGCGCGTCAACAGAAGGAACCAGCAAATTCCGGCGAGCGCTCCCGGCAAAGCCGCAATAATAATGAACGGATCAAGCCACGATTGGAAATTAATGACGATCAATAAATAAACCAGCAGGATCGCTCCAATCAACCCCACACCCAGCCCAATAAACGAAGATCGCATGGTAACGACCTGCCCGCGCACCACAATGTTGGTGCCACGCGGCAATTTGCCGTCGAAATCCTTCAACACCTTGTAAGTTTCGGTAGCAACCGCACCCAGATCGCGATCCTGCGTGCTGGCGTAAACGTCGATCACCGGTTGCACGTTGTAGTGGTTCACCGTAGCCGGACGCGCGACCGGAGATACCTGCACTAGATTACTCAACAGCTCCGTACCCTGCGGCGAAGTTACCGGTATCGTCATCAGGTCTTGCATGGTGGTCATGCGGTATTGCGGCGACTGCACCGCTACTTGGTAAGTCACATCGTTGCGCGGGTTCAGCCAGAAATTAGGAGCAGTCTGAAAGCTGCCGCTCAGCGAAACCAGCACGCTCTGCGCCACGTCCCGCGCCGTGAGCCCCACTTGCGCGACCCGTGTGCGCTCAATATCCATGTGCAGCGTGGGCAGAGATAACAATTGCTGAACATGCACATCAGCAGCGCCCGGAATGTGCCGCATTTTGTTCGCGATCTGCTGCGCAATCGCGTAATTGCTTGCCATATCTGCCCCAACAACTTGCACATCAATCGGCGCAGGCAGACCAAAATTCAGAATCTGCGAAACGATATCGGCGGGCTGAAAGAAAAACTCTACCCCCGGAAAACGCTGCGGCAACAGTTCGCGCAGATGCCGAACGTACCCCGCCGTCGGATGGTGATGCTCCGGATCGAGCGCGATCAGAATCTCCGCGTCACTGGTGCCAATCGTTCCATTCGAACTGTAAGACTGGTTGATGCCGGAGTTCGGCAGGCCAATGTTGTCGAGAACCGTCTGCAGTTCACGCTTCGGGATCTCTTGCCGTAAAACCGCTTCGACTTCGTCGCAAAGTCTCGCCGTCTCTTCGACGCGCAGCCCGGGACGCCCGCGCACATGCAGGCGCAATTGACCCGCATCTACCTGTGGGAAAAAGTCCTGCCCGAGAAGCATGAATATCCCGAGCGAGAGCACGCAAAAGATCAGGAAACAAATCACGAACGCTCCCCGGTGCTCGAGCGTAGTCTCCAGCAACTGCTCATAGCCCCGGCGGAAGTCTTCAAACTTGCGCTCGAAGCCGCGCTGGAAGCGGCCTAGAAACGACTTCGGCGCCTCGTTGCGATGCTCATGGCCGCGCATGATGAACATCACGAGCGTCGGAATCAGAGTACGCGACAACAGATAACTGGCCAGCATGGCGAAGCTCACCGCCTCGGCCAGCGGTACGAACAAGAATTTCGCCACGCCCGCCAGAAAGAACATGGGCACAAACACGATGCAGATGCTGAGCGTGGAGACCAGCGCAGGCACCGCGATCTGCTGTGCACCGTCAAGAATCGCCTGCCTCATCTCCTTGCCCATGGCAAGATTGCGCTCGATGTTTTCGATTTCCACGGTCGCGTCATCCACCAGGATGCCGACCGCAAGCGCCAACCCTCCCAGGGTCATGATGTTGATGGTCTCGCCGATCGCGCCCAGCAGAATGATGGAACAAAAAATGGAGAGCGGAATGGAAACGGAAATGACGATCGTGGGACGCCAATCGCCGAGGAAAAGCAAAATCATTACCGCGGTAAGAACTGCTGCGATCAACCCTTCACGCAACACGCCTTGAATCGAGGCGCGTACAAAGAGAGACTGGTCGAACAACGCCGTAACTTTCAGTTCCGGAGGCAGTGACTGTGCCGCCTGTACCACTATGTTCTTAATCCCGTCGACGATTTGCAGTGTCGAGGCGTTGCCGATTTTGTAGATCGACATCAACGCTCCGCGGTTTCCGTCCTGGCGCACGATATTCGTCTGCGGTGAGAATCCGTCGCGTATGTGGGCAACATCGCGCATATAGAGCGTCGCCCCGTTGACGGTCTTCACCGGCAAGTCGTTCAACTCTGCAATCGTCGCCGGCGTTCCGTTCATCTCAACGTTGTATTCCACCGTGCCGAGCTTGATTGTGCCGCTCGGGAGAATTAGATTTTGCGCGTTCACGGCGTTCACAATGTCGTTCGGTGACAGCCCAAACTCCTGCAGCTTCGGCAGATCGAGATCCACCTGAATCTGCCGGATCTTGCCACCGTAGGGATAAGGCGTAGCCGCCCCCGGCACAGTCGACAGAAAATTCCGCAGGAAGTTCTGGCCTAGATCAAACAGTTGCTGTTCCGGCAGAGTCTTACTGCTCAGTCCTAGCTGAACAATCGGTGTAGTCGAAGCGCTATAGGAGATGACCAGCGGCGGCACCGTGCCCGGCGGAAGGCCGCGCAATGTCGTCTGGCAGATTGCCGTAATCTCTGCAATCGAGCCTTGTACGTTCGTACCCGGACGAAAAAATACTTTGATGACGCCCAACCCGTTCACCGACTGAGATTCCATGTGCTCGATGTCGTTGACCGTGATATTGATGCCGCGTTCGGAATTGAGCACGATACGATCGGCGATGTCCTGTGGCGACATGCCGATGTAGGACCAAACCACCGAAACGACCGGAATGTTGATGTCGGGGAAAATATCTGTGGGCGTGCGGAAGACCGTAACGACAAACAGAATGATGATGACAATCGCCATCACAACAAAGGTGTAGGGACGCCTGAGGGCTAACGCTACGATCCACATCGACTAGGCACGACTCCAGACTTTGAACGAATGCGTTGCGCGGACGCGAACGAAGAACCGCGGACCTGATTTTAGATTCGATACAGACCGTATTGGATTCCGAATCCACATTGATTATAGTGTAGAGTGAAGGTTATGCGCCAAAAGTCTCTGGCTTCCGGTAACCACGGCGGAGCCCGCCGGAAGCGCCCCCCCGGGCGTCCTCGCAGCGAACAGGCCCGCCTGGCCATCCTGCGCAGCACGTTGCAACTCTTAGGAGAGAACGGCTTTTCCGATCTGAGCATTGAAGCTGTGGCTGCAGACGCCGGCGTCGGCAAGGCGACAGTTTATCGTTGGTGGCCCGATAAGGCCGCTCTTATCACCGACGCGTTCGCCAGCAGTACGGGACAGAAGCTCCACTTCCCCGACACCGGCTCCGTTCACACGGACATGAGCCAGCAGATGCGGCAGCTCGTTAAGATTTTTCTTAGCCGCCGTGGCCGTATTGTTTCTGCGATTCTGGCCGCCGGCCAGAGCGACAGAGACGTCATCGCCGCTTTCCGCGACCGTTTCATGAAGCCGCGCCGCCACGAAGCGTACGCGACCCTTCAACGCGGAGTTCAACGCGGCGAACTGCGCAAGAACGTCGATATGGACCTGCTTCTGGATTCACTCTACGGACCTATCTACATGCGATTCCTCATCCGGCACAGAAAGTTGACGCCCGACTTCGTCGACCGTCTTTGCGATCTCGTGCTGGCCGGAGCCCGCCCTTAGAAAATTTTGTGCGCAAGAGATTGAGGATGATCTGAATCCTCAGCGCGCTCCGCGGCCGTTCTCCGCAACCTCCGCGCTTTAAGATTTGGAATTTGAATTCGGACGAGGGTTATCGCGGAATCCATTGGGCGTGGTTCGTGAACAGGCCGTTCACAAAACAAATCTGGTAAGCGACGAAAAGTCCGAAGCCAAGACTGAGCAGACCTGAAGCCAGCGCCAGCCGCCGCGAAAACTTTTGCCGGCCGCTTGCCATCAATCTGAACACCGATGCAAGACTCATCGTGATCACCATCATGCCAGCAATCGTGCCCACGCCAAAAATCAGAAGGTAAGCAACCGCCCAATGCACGTTTCTGATTGTAGTCAGAACCAGCAGCGCCACAGCCGCCGAGCCTGCAAGCCCGTGAACGATTCCCACTACAAGCGGCCGAACATATTGATACAGGCTGACCTTTCCAAACACGCGGTCCATCCAATCGAGAGGTATGTGATCAGGCGAGTCGGAATGGCTCTCGTGTTGGTGCGCGTGCGGATGGTTGTGGACGAGGCCTCCGTGGCTGTGAGGATGAGAATGGACAACTTTCTCCGCCTCGTGATCTTCAATTGATCCGGCAGGTACCGCTCTCACAAACCCGGCCACATTCCATAAGCCGAGAATAATCAGCATCACCGCGACCGACAGCTCCATACTGAGCCCGAGCCGCACTGGAATGACAAGGTTGAAAAGAATAATTCCAGCGCCGACGACCAAGATGGTAAGCGTGTGGCCCAAGCCCCAAAAAGCCCCGATCAGGGCCGCCCGCATGCTGTTGCGCTGGTTACTGACGATGGTGGTGACGGCAATGACGTGATCGGGATCCGTGGCGTGACGCATCCCCAGAAAAAATCCTACTGCGAGTATGGATAAAAAACCGATCATGCATTCAACATAGTTAGCTTCGCTGTGTGTCACAACCTTATCAGGCACGCAGCAGAAAATGCCAGCAATCCGACCCGCGATTCCTCAGGGCGCCGCGTGACCGAAACGGTAGGTTAGGCTCACGCTGGCATACGATGGAAGGCGCACGCCCACAACCTCACTTACAGGATTTCCGGGAACCAATCCGTCAGAGCCAAGGCCCACTTTTCCCGGTCCGTAAACAGAAGCCGAAGCAAAGTTCTCCGTCGTCTGCCCCGTCCAGCCCGAGGCAACCATCGCGTTCACCCCAACATTCAAGCGCCCTTCGAGAAAGGGCCTCGATACCGCGAAGCGGAACTCTTTGTTCGGCGCGCCCACACAGTAATAGTTGAGAGCGTTCGGGTCGCCGCTCATGTAACTGCTCTCGTTGCAGCCGTTGCCTACGACCCTTCTGCCCACGTACTCGAACTCACCTTTCGCCTGCAAGCGGAAGGGCAGTTTCTGGTACGTTCCAGTGAAGTCGCCAATCAGTCGAGGTGCCTCGGGCACAATGGAAAACGATTGAGTTACCAAACGCGCATCGGCCTGCTCGAAAGTCGCGAGCAGTGCTCCGTGCGTAAAGCTTTGGCGTAGAGTGGCCGCCAGGTAACGAATGCGGCCCGGGCCCAGGTCGAATTGCAATCCTTGGTCAGGATCGATCTTGCCATACTCAGCAGTTTGCGTTTCATGTCCCAGCGTCAGTTTGAGGTCGGTTTTGTTGAATGTCTTGCTCGCGACCAGCTGATAGGATCGCGCAGTCTCCACTGGTTCAACGGTCTTCGGCCCATCCAAAGCTGTTCCTTCTCTCGGATCTTCGGTGAAGAACGACTTGCCAAAGCTGAACGCGATCAGCGGACCGTACCACGACTCGCCGGGAACAATCGTGATGGTTGCCTTCGGCGAATTCACTCCCACCCACTTGCTCCACGAATTGGCCGGCGTGATCAGATCCTGATTATTGATGTCGATCTCGTCGCGGCGCCAGCCGAGATAATAATGAATATATTTGCTCACCTCACCCTCACCCGCGACATAGGGTGTCACCGGCGTGATCGTCACATTGTTGCCGTCGATAGGAATGAATGGCCCGTAATAAGAAGGCGCAGCGGGATTGTAGAAGTTGTAATGATCAAGGTCGTCGCGCCGCGGAGCCTCGCGCTCGTAATCGATTCCCGCTAGCAATGTAAAACTCTTCGCAAGCCTGTTTACATAGGTCGCGTTGCCGCCGGTCACGGTGCGGAACTCACTCTGACGAATGAGTCCTAAGCCGAAGTCGGAAAAAAGAGAGAGGTTATAGGTTCTGAAAAATCCTGAGAGCTGCAGCTCCTGATGATCATCCAGCTTCCACACGTCATTCAGCGCCGCGAGGGCAGTGTGAGTTTGCTCTTTTTGTCTCGGGTCGATCGTATCTGGATACTCCACCCAACCAGCGGCGGCATCGACAGAATTGAATCCGAAGATCGGCCTCAGGCCCGCGACGTAGCCGTAACCGAGGTATGCGATTCCGAACAGCGTCAGCGTGTGATCTCCCGCGTGAACGACCCGACCGCCGTTGAGTTTGAATTGCTTACGATGCTCGAGACGATCAAGAAAGCCGTTGCCGAACGAACCTTCCATGGCCAACCACGAATTCGCTGAGGGGCTCAACCCTGCCGTGGCCGTGATGTCTCGGTAGTCTCCCGTTAGCGTGACAAACGGATCGAGATGTGAGCGCAGCCCATAAATCGCGGCGAGGTTCAGCGCGTGGTTGCCTTCGCGCACGTTGAAAGCGCCACCATCCACTTGAACGCTTTGGATCGCGCTCGCAATATAAATATTCGGATCGGAATAACCGTTGCCGTGCGCGTTTGCCGACAGATTATTTGGCACCAGATAGCTGCCCACTTGAATGTACTGCGCGATGGGTTCGCCGTGGTCGCCAGCTACTCCGGGCGCAAAATATTGTGGAGCCTTGATGCCACTCGATGCCGTTTCAATTGGATATCCGGGAATCGAAATCGGAGCGCCGGGGCGGCCCGGGTTGGCGTCCAGCAAATTCTCAGACGCGAAAACCTTGATGGCTGGATCAGGTGAAAGCACATCGAGATCATTCACATCAGCAGTGACCGATACACTTTCATTCTGAGCGAGTGGTTGCGTCATTTTCACAATGATTTCTGCATTTCCACTCATGACAACGTTGACGGTTTGTTCGACGGGACGAAATCCTGGGGCGTCAACCTTGATTACGAATTGCCCGGAGGAATGAAGTTCGATATGAAACAGCCCATCAGGGTCGCTGGTCGCTCGTTCTCGAACGTGGGTGCGGTCGATCAGTTCTACCGTTGCGTTGGGTAGCGCGTTCCCATCGGGGTCGATGACGCGGCCTTTCAGAATGATCTCTTGAGCGAGCACAGGAAGCGCTGCGAAAAGAAGCAGCAACAAAGCCAGGAATCCTGGCGCAGTCGACTTGCTTCGTGGCGCGTTGTGATTCCGCGTGATCATTTTAAAACGCAGTAATGCCTACTCGATCTGTATCTATAGGTACGGCTGGGGCGCGCCGCCGGATTCCCTATCCTACAGATGAGGCGGCTCACATTCATCCTGGCAGCTGTGATTGACTGTCGTAAGAGGCCGAATCGCCTCCTGAAAAGTGCTTAAATGTTCCAGCCGGAACATAGTGGAATTATGTTCCCACCGGAACATTTGTCCATGCAAGAGTGTGCGTATCCGAGTATATGTACAAACTCGGTTAAGTGGAGTGGATTGCCGGGGTTAGGGGCGGCGGAAAAGGGGTGGGTCGAATGGCGGAGGCGGCTGGCACTTGGCGGGGGCGAGTGCCAATTAGATAGACTTACGGGTATGAGAATGTCCCGTTTGTCCCGAATTCCCGTTTCTGAGCTTCGGCTGCGTCGTAACCGTTGTTGGCCAAGTTTCCCTCCGTTCCTGCGGGTCAGGTAGGCAACGATGAGACCGGCGGATGTCCCAGTTGTAAACTTATTGCTTCAAGGTCCCGGTCCAGTTGAGGATGACTTCCTGAGGATGAGACTGGCCTCCGCTGAGAGCCTTTAGCGCGGGAAAGCGCTCGCCGGGCGCGGCGGAGCCGAGGGACGCGAATTCGTTTACATGAATTGGTAAGGCCGTTGGTGCGCCGAATTCGAAAGTTTCGACATTCTGAATCGCGACGACCATAAGTTTTTCGCCGATGACGTAGTAAAGCTGTTTGCCGTCCACGCTCCACGAAGGCGAACTGCCGCCTCCGTTGGAGACTTGCCATTTGCCTCCGGGGCCGGGGAAGGCGGTTACGTACACTTCGGCCCTTCCTGACTCGTCAGAGTAGTAGGCGAGCCATTTGCCGTTCGGCGACAGAACGCCGCCCATGTCATTGGCCGGCGATTGAACAAAGGGGATTAATTTCTTGTCGCCGTTCAGATCGGCGTAGTAGATATCCTGCCGCGTAGCGTTATTCTGCACCATGAAGAAAAGATAGCGGCCGTCGGGAGACCAACTGTTGATGGTGGCAAAGCTCTTGGGCGCCTGTAAATTTTCCTGGGTTCCGGAACCATTGGTGGGCTGGATCCAGATTCCGCCGGAGACTGTTCCTGCGATGGTGCCGATTGCGATCCGTTTGGCGTCGGGAGAAAAAGCGTAGGTAATAATCGCCGCATCGGCGAATGAGCTGCGCGACATCGTGTTCCGGTTGGTGTCAACGACCCACACGTCTGCCTTGCCGGTGTCAGGATCGGATCGTACGAGCCCGACTAATTCGCCATTGCTGGAGGGTTTGGGCACCGAGTAAAGGCCGGGCTCGCCGAAGCGTCCTAACTCTTTGCCGGTGCGGTCGACCCACATCGGCTGAGTCTTCTGCAACGAGCCATGGCGGAAGACGAGCGTGCCGTGGGCGGCGGTGAAGGCGGCGAGGTCGCGGGCGTTCCAGTAATCAAGCTTCTCAGCCACGGGCGTTGGATCGCCGCTGAACTTGAGCGACTTGGGATCGAAGTGCTGCGCGACCAGCACGGTTTCGCGCAGGTATAGCAGATAGCCTTCGGAATATTGAACGTTTGAGGCGCGCTCAAGTATTTGGCGCGGCTTCTCTCCAGAGAGCGAAGCGCCGAACAATGCAGCTCCGGGACCTTGGGAGCCAACGGCCTCGCGGGAAGTGAAAAGGAAGTGGTCGCCATCGGGAAGAAAGTAGGGATTGCGATGGGTCCAGCCGGGTTTGTTCTCGGTGATCTTCTCGGCCACGCCACCGCCTTCGGGCACCTTGTACAGGGGCTCGAAAATGTTGGGAGTGAAGATGATGACGCCGCGCGAACTCCACGATGCACCGCGGCCTTCAGGTGCATCGCAGAGCACCTGCACAGGACCACCTGCGAGCGCGACTTTCTTTAACTTTCCGGATGAAAAGAAGCCGAGATATTTTCCATCGGGCGACCAGAAGGGGAAGGTTGGCCGGTCGACACCTTCGATCTCGCGCACCGCGCCGGTGGTGACGTCGCGCACCCACAACTTGGAGGCGGAGCCGTCACCGGTCAGGAAGACGAGCTTCGACGCATCCGGAGAAAGAGCCGGTGCGCCAATCACGACACCGGCGAATTCGCTATCGGGAGGCGGCTGCCAGGATGCCGTCAGCGGCCGTCGAGCCTCTTCAAGCCGGGAGCGGCTTGACAGGAAAGTGGCGAAAGCTGCCAGGGCAAGTATCCAGCCAACAGCGGCAGCGATCAGCAACGTGCGCTTCTGCACTACGCGACGAGCGCGAATCTGCGCGGGAGCGGCGAGTTGACTGGCTGACGCCTCGACGATCCATTTCAATTGCAGCTTCAGGTCGTGGACGGTCTGAAAGCGATCTTCGGGATCCTTGGCCAGGCAGGATTTAATAACCTGCTCCAGCGCGGGCGGGGACATGGGCTGCACCATAGAAATGGGCGCGGGCTCAGACGCAAGAATGGCTGCTACGAGGCTGGCCTGACTCTTTCCGGTAAACGCTCGCTTGCCTGTCGCCATTTCATAGAGCACCGCGCCTAGCGCGAAAATGTCGGAACGCGCATCGGCATCCTTGCCTTCGGTCTGCTCCGGGGACATGTACTGGAACGTTCCGACGATTGTGCCGTGAGCGGTGAGCGGCTGATCGGCGGACGGGTGAGAAATCGTCATGGTCAGACTTGAGGCCAGCGACGTGCCAGCGGGTGCGGCTTTGGCGAGGCCGAAGTCCATCAGCTTCGCGCCGGTCTTGGTGAGCATTACGTTGCCCGGCTTCAGGTCGCGATGAACGACTCCGCTTTTGTGCGCGCGCTCCAGGCCCTCACAAATTTCAATACCGATTTTCAGGACCTGCTCGGTGGGCAGCGGACCTTTTCGCAGGCGGTCGGCCAGGGTCTCGCCATCGAGAAATTCCATGACGAGGAAATCGATGCCATCCTGATGGCCGACATCATGCAGAGTGCAGATGTTGGGATGGTTTAGGGAAGAAATCGCTCGAGCTTCGCGGTCGAAGCGCTGCTTGGCTTCAATGTTGGCGGAGAGGTGACTGGGCAGGATTTTGACCGCCACCGTGCGATCGAGGCGAGTATCTTTCGCTCGATATACTTCTCCCATACCGCCGGCTCCGATGGAAGATTGAATCTCATACGGGCCGAGTTTCGTGCCAGAGGTGAGTGCCATGTGCGCACAATTATAGACCGATTGATGGAAAACCGTTCTGCGATCGCTTGGGGAAGAGGAAAGCCCTAATCGAGGTCTTTCTGTGTGGGTGAGGTGTTGTCAGCGGAATCGTTGCTCTTCGATTCGCGGTCCCAGTCAGATTCGCCGCCGTCATCGTCTCGAGTCTGATTGCGTTTGCGATAGCAGACGAAGATCAGTCCGATTGTCATGGCAGTTGGTGGGGCGATGAGGATGAGGATTCCGCTCTTTAGAGCCTGGATCATGCGAGATCCAGAGGCCGCCGCTTGCGTATAGCAAAGTGCGCAACTCTGGGCGAAAGCCGGCACGGGCACTAGGATGACGATCATCCCGACTAGAGCGATGCCTAGAATCAGGACTGATCTCGAAATTGATCGTGAAGACTTCATGCGAATCGTTTCGTGCAGGCTAGTGTGCCCAGGGAACGCCATCCAACAGACGGAAACTGTCGCTCCATCCGTATTGCATTCCAAAGACTACCGCGACCGTGAAAATCAGGACAAACCATTTTAGCCCGCGATTCTCCGACAGGTGCATGAAAAACAGAAGCGCGAGTCCAGCCTCGATGACTGCTACAGACAGCATGCGGACAAACATCTGAGACGTGCTGATATTTTGATAGGCGATAAAGAATTGGATCCCGGCGAGGGCTAGCAGGCAAACGTAGACGATCAGGTCTTTGCCCATTCCGGTGCTGTGCTTTGAGTCTGCGGCGGTTGTCATCATATTTTGTCCCCGGTAATTTGTCCCTGCGATTGCGCCTGCCTCGATTCGTCAGTGAGCTAAATTCAAAAGATAGACCAGCGGCACCACAAACATCCAAACCAGATCCACGAAATGCCAATAAAGGCCGGTGATCTCGAGGTCGTCGGCGTTATAGCGTCCACCCTGGTACTTTAGCGCTACGGCAATCAGGGCGATGACGCCCCCGGTTACGTGCAGCAGGTGCAAGCCGGTAATGCTGAAAAATAACGAACTGAACAAAGGCGTGCCCCAGGGATTGTGGAACAGCGTGGCTCCCTCACCGATCATTCCCATCCATTCTCGAATGTGCAGTACGGCGAAGAGGATTCCGAGGGCAACCGTGATCATGGTGAAGCGGAACGCCTTCGCTTTGTCGCCCTGCTCGGCCGACCGCACGCCGATGAGCATGGTCAAGCTGCTGGTCAGCAGGATCAGCGTCATGATCGCGACGTTGGTGATGCTATGAAAAGGTCGAGGCCAATCGGGAGTGGCGTTGCGGATAAATCCGTAGGCGACCAGGCATCCGGCAAAAGTGGCGCTATCTGCAATGATGAACAGCCACATCGCCATTTTTTTGGCAGGGACCGAGAATGTGGGCGCGGTCATGGTCTCTGTCGCGCCGGTGCGCGACACCTGCGCGTGAATGGAAAGATCGGCTTGACTCACGTTGCCTCCGACTGTTGACTGGGTTCGTGCTTCTTCATTCTCTAGAGCTGATTCTCTAGAGCTGGTTCAGAGCTTTGTCGTTTACAGCTTTGTTCAGAGCTTCATCCAAAGCAGCAATAACAAATACACCCACAGGCCACCCATGAAATGCCAGTAGCGCGAAGTGGCGTCCAGAGTGCTTCGCCGCAGCGCGGAGTTATGCACTTTCCCGATCACGCGGACCAGACCGCCGAGGCCGCCGAAGACGTGCAGGGCGTGAGCGACCGTCAGCACATAGAAAAACGAATAGCTGATGTTCGTGGCGAGTCCGATGCCTTGAGCCTTGAGCTGAATCCAGGCGAAAGTTTGTCCGGCGACAAAGAGCAGTCCCAGAAACAGGGTTACATACAGCCAGCGCGATGGAATGGCTGAGTGATCTTTATCGCGCCCGGCCCCCATGAAGGCTGCGATCTGCTTTCGCGATAATTCGAGTGTGATGCTGCTGGCAATGATCAGAAGCGTATTCAGATAAAGAATAGGCGGTAAAGTAATGTGCACTAACGGCGCAGTTCCCTGCCGAACGATCATGGCACTGGTGAAGGCGGCGAAAGTCATGGTGATCGACGCCAGAGCCACCCAGATTCCAGTGCTCGCCGGAGGCGGAGATGAGTCTTTTACGCGACGCGGGTCTCCGCCGGCCGGGACCAGGTTGCGCCAGCCGCCGTTGCCGGAGCCCTCGATCGGTAAACGGCGAGGCTCGATCTTCGGCGGTTCGTGAACTGTTGTTGCCATACTGATTGAACTCCTACTTCTCTTCGTCGGTGTTCTTAAGTTGCTCAGTTGAGGTCTGCATCACATAATCGGTGCTCGCACCCTCGACGCTGTACTGATACGGATCGTGGTAGACCACCGGCATCTTATCGCCGAAGTTGTTGTGAGGCGGCGGCGTAGCTGTACTCCATTCCAGCGAAGTGCCTTCCCAAGGATTGTCGTTGGGAGCCACCTTGCCCCAGAACCGGCTGTGGATCAGGTTGTAAACGAAAATTAGCTGGGCAAAGCCGGTGAACAGCGCCGCGATGGTGATGAACTTGTGCACCGGGATTAGCGGAATCAGATAATCGTCAGTGAAAGCCTGGTAGCGCCGAACGTTTCCTGCGATTCCCAGATAGTGGAACGGCATGAAGATGCAGTATGCGCCCACGAAGCTCATCCAGAAATGAACCTTACCCAAAGTCTCGTTCATCATGCGGCCGGTCATCTTGGGGAACCAGAAGTAGGTTCCGGCGAAGATGCCGAACATGGCGGCGACTCCCATTACCAGGTGGAAGTGGCCGACCACGAAATAGGTGGCGTGCAGCATGATGTCGATCGAAGGCTGGGCCAGGAAAAAGCCGCTGACGCCGCCGCTGATGAACATTGAGATGAAGCCCAGCGCGAACAGCGACGCCGAGTTGATTCGCAATCTGGAACCGTAGAGACTGCCAAGCCAGATCAGAACGACGATGGTCGAGGGAATCGTGATCACCAGCGTGGGGAACGAGAAGGCCAACGAGGAGACGGGATTCATCCCGCTGACGAACATGTGGTGTCCGTAAACCATGTAGCTGAGTAGGGCCAGGGCTCCCATGGAATAAATGAGGACTCGGTGGCTGAGCATCGGCCGGCGCATGTTGGTAATCAGGACGTGGGAGACGATGCCCAGGCCGGGGACGATCGCGATGTAGACCTCGGGATGTCCGAAGAACCAGAACAGGTGTTGCCAGAGAAGAGTCGAGCCTCCGGAGCCGGGCAGTACCTGATCATTGATCACCGCGTTACTGGGCCTGAAGAAACTGGTTCCGGCAACGTGGTCGAGAATCAACAAGAGGCAGGCGGGCATGAGCACGGCAAACGCCGTCAAGCCCATGATCGAAGTAATGAACCAAGCCCAAGCGGTTAACGGGAGCCGCATCAGAGACATGCCTTTGCAGCGCATGTCCAGCGTAGTGGTAATGAAGTTCAAAGAACCCAGCAGCTGGCCGATACAGAATATTGCGATTGAAGCTGCCCAGAGAACCACGCCGAGACCTTCCCCGGGGCCGCCTACGTCACCAATCGCACTCAACGGAGCATACTGCGTCCAGCCACCCAGAGTTGGTCCGGTGCCGGTAAAGAACGAAGCGACCAGAACGAGGAAGGCCGTGAACGTGACCCAGAACGACATCATATTGAAGTGGGGGAAGGGCATGTCTTCCGCACCCGTCTGGATGGGCAGGAAGAAATTTCCAAATGCGGCGAACGGCGCGGTGGTGAGTACGAAGAAGACCATGATCGTGCCGTGCATGGTCATCAGCTGCAAGTAATACTCGGGCGTCATCACGTCGCCGGGCGCACCGTTCTTAGAGAGCAAATGCAGGCCGGGGATCGCCAGGCTGCCGTAGCCAAGGTGGAGACGCATGATCCACGAGAGCACCATCCCGATCAGGGCGGCGAGCAGAGCCAGCGCGTAATATTGTTTGCCGATGACTTTGTGGTCGATGCTGAAGACATGCTTCCGGATGAAGCTGGTGGGCGCTCCGTGTGGCACCGCATGTGTGGACATATCGTGCATTGCTCACCCCAACGAGATGTATTTTCCCGCAGATGCTGCACAGACCATAGTTACTGCAGCGCCGCCTGTTGCTTGATCCAGGCATCGTAATCTTCCTGCGACATGACCTCGAGATATGCCTTCATGTTGTAGTGCCCGAGGCCGCAAAGCTGGGTGCAGACGATTTCGTACTTGCCGATCTTCGTTGCCGTGAAGTGAAGAGTGACGTCCAATCCGGGAACAAAATCCTGCTGCACCCTTAATTCAGGGACGTAGAAGGAATGTCCCACGTCCTTCGAGTGCATAAGCAGGTGAATCTCCCGGTTGACGGGTATTGCCATTTCAGCGGTTACGATATCGTCCTTGGAATCCGGATCGTTCGTGGTATCGAGGCCGAAGAAGTTCGCATTGGCCTCGCTGATCTTGTCAGGATGCAGAGGACCAAACGTGCCATCGGGCCCGGGGTAACGGAAATAAAACGCAAACTGTCCGGCTTGCACCTGGATGGGCATTGCGTTCGCTGAGGGCGCTGTGAAATAAACACTAGCCCACGCTTTGACGCCGAACACGCCCAAAGCCAGACACTCCGTGCCCACCAGCAGGAAAGCGGCGATTACCAATCCTTTGGCGCCGCCGGGAAAGCTCTTGATTTTGTCGCCGGGTTTCGGGCTGGAAAACTTCCAGATGAAAAATGCCAGCAAAAACTGAGAGGCGAGGAACGAAAGACCAGCTTCCCACATCGTATCCGTGTACTGTTCGTCGATGAGATAGCCGTGGGTGGAAATATCCTGTGGCATCGGCCACATGTGCATGACGATGGGAATCGCCGAAGCAATTGCGATCAGAATGATCGTCACCGCGAATATCTTCGCCATATCGCCCGCCTCTGGCCTGGATGATCCGGCCGTTTTAAATAATGCCGCAGCGTCTGATCGCTGCGGCATTGTTAGTTCGCTCGATTGTCCCGCTTCTCTAACTAAGCGGCCCAGCGCGCTACTTCGCCTTGAAGGTGAAGTTCGCGCTTGCAGCCGCACCGGCGGCAACCGTTACCTTCTGGGTCTGAGTGCCAGCGGCCTCATGCCATGCCGTCACGGTGTAGTTTCCGGGTGGCACGTTGTTGATAGTGAAATTGCCGTTCTCGTCGCTGGTGGCATATGGCCCTTTGACGACTGCGAACCAACCGTTCATCCAGGGATGGATGTTGCACTTTACCGGAATAAACTCCGTAGCTTTCCAGCTCTTCTCGACCGGCGGCGATCCTGGCGGCTGAGACTGATTCCACGGGATGTTGCCCGTCATCGGATTGGGGTTCGGATGAATGTTGTGGGCCGTTTGATCGCTGGTTTGAACCTTGAATGACTCGCCTGTGTCCATTGCCAACACATGCGGTGTATACATGCAATTCCTTTGATCGAACACCAGGACCGCGTTTGATGCCTGGGCGGCGCCAGTCCAGCCGTCGATGTAGAGGACCACATTCGCCAGTCCTCCATTTGCGCCGGCCACATAGGTTTCGTAGTGCGCAGGATCGCTGGCATGTGCCTTGGAGCAGTAAGGGTCTTTCGACATGTCGATGCCCTTCATGTGCGGAGCCGGCCCGTCGAGCTTGACCGTTCCGGTAATCTTGCCCTCACCGGCCGCATTGACTCCCTGGCTCAAGATCAACGCCGCACAACCCACAAGAACTACTGCCGATAGTACAACCGCAAGATTGTGTCGATTCCTCATTAGAAAGTCCTCTCGTTAAATCCACGTTAAGATTTGGCAACTATTCGCGGCGCGTTCCTATTGTTGTCCCGCCGGAGCATTGGGATCAACTGGTTTCAGGGCGAGTTGCTTGGCCATTTCTTTCTCCTTACTCTTTTGGGACATGAAAGTCCGCAGATAGAAAACCAAGTCCCAAGCCTCGTCCGGCTTAATGTTGTCGGCAAACGACGGCATAGGAGTCCCGTCCAAGCCGGTCATGAAAATCCGGTAAATATCCTGATCGGTGTCGCCGCATTTTGGCCGGGTTCCATCGGTAAAGTTAAAGGCCGCGATTGGCCGGCCGAGATCGTCCTGAAGGGTCGAGGCGGACGGTCCGTTGGCCATGCCTTGTACACCATGGCACTTCCAGCATTGCATCCTGGCGAACACATCGCGTCCGGCCTTGATGCGCTCCGCAGTGACCTCCGGCTCGGGTGGGATCGGGATGGGTGTCCCCGGTTTTTCGCCGACCCAGCGCGGAGAGAAGTGCTTCACCCATGCCACGAGGTCGGCACGCTGCTGCTTGCTTAAGGTGTTCCACTGCGGCATGTTGGATCTGTCGAAACCACGAGTAATGGCATCATAAAGATCCTGATCGGTGGGCAAAGTTCCAGTCGGAGTGGAGCGACACTTGAATATGCCCAACTGGAAGTCGCGTGGCTGTTGGTACATGGGGGGCTGCATGTAAGGGGCGTTCTCGCCGTTCCCATCGCCTAGCGGGCCGTGGCAACCGACGCAATAGCGCCGGTAGTCGCCCTTTGCGTCTTTGGCGTGGCCGGTAATATTTCCGACGTGGCTTTCTGTGCCCAGACGCGTGTCGATGTCACTGGTTGACAGCTGCGCCGAGGATACGGTCGGGAGTACAAAAACCGCGGCTGCGCTCAGTAGGAGCGACCACTTCTCCAATCTTGTTCGCATGTCTATCCCTCTCTAGAAATCAGGCTCTAGAAATCAAAGTCAAGTCCCATCAGGATTTCGCTGGTGTTGATGTTGGTAAGCGCTCCGGTGGTAAGGTTCGCCGGCCCGGTACCGTCTTGATGCAGCCAGTTGTACTCGTTGTGCCAGGCCAAACCGGCGCGGCTGGTCATGAACGGGTTGTAGCGGAAACCGATGGTGTAGGTGGAGATGTTCCCGAAATTTGATGGCGTCGCCCCTGAGGCCGTAAACGTGCCGGAACTAGACTGCAGACATGCCGTGCACGCCGCCCCATTGGCTTGCTGCGACATTTTCTCCACCTCATAACGACCGATGAAGATCAGTTGCGGACTGTAGATGTAGTGACCCTCGAACGTTGCGCCGTTCCAGCTGGGCGATTGCGCTCCCGCGGGAAGAGGTGTTCCCGGCACATTGTTCAAAGGGCAACCGGGGGCCGGACTTGAGCAGGTTGCTGTTGTGCCGCCGTTGCCGTCGGTCGCTTCCGCATTGCCATAACCCTGCCCGAACCACGCGTTATCCGAGCCGTGCTGAGTGACCACCGTAAGACCGACGTGTGGGCCGAAGTAGAATTGCCCCACGAAGCCCTCTCGGCTGAAGCTCTTGTTGCCAATTCCCGAACCACCGATGGGAACTCCGCCCTCAGTCAGATAGTAGGTCGACGCTTCGCCGGCCATGGCGTAGAACCCGACGCGCTGAACTCCGAGTCTACCCGCATCGAAAGCCTGGCTTGCGGCAAAGAACCCCGTGTAGGCATTGGCTGTGGTACTCAGGTTCACATTGCCATCACTGGAGCTGACAAGGCTGGCGGAAATGCGCGTCCGATCATCGGCGGAGTGCCCGAGGTATTCAATACCGAGTTGGTTGTCACCGATCTGGCCGAAGATGTTGCCATCACCCTGCGGGATGAAGTGATAGGTCTGGTAAATGCCGCCGTTACCGGTCAGCGTGAGAATGCGTTTTTCAGAAAGCAGGTTGTCAAGTTCGAATCTGCCCAACTTAAAGTTGAACCAAGAACTGTGGAAGATGTTATCGAAGCGCACAAAGACCTGCTCAAAATGAAAAGCTCCGGTTGGATCGGAGGACGGGAGCAGATAGAACGAGATGTTCTTCTCGAGAGTTCCACCGGTGTGGAAATCGAGCCCGCTCAAGTCAAAACCGGAAGAAGAGACGCGCTGGATCGCCTGCCCTCCGTCGGGCGCTCCGGCGGTGTATGTGTCAACTTGAACCTTGCCCACGCTGACACGATGCCAGATAGGCGTGATGCGGAAGACCACCGGCCAATATCCGGGATTCTGCCAGATCGGAGCATCGCGATCGTTCATGAGCTGGTAGCCGTTGTCTTTGAACTTTTGTCCAAAGTAGTTCAGCATCGGCCACGACTCATGGCAAGCCGAGCAGCGCAGGCCATACTTCCTGGCGAAGGCCGGCAGGGCGTTCGCGGGCTGGCTGCAGGTGAGAACTATAGATGCGAGAACCAGAGCGACAGCCGCGAAAGAACTCGCGAGCTGCAAGATATTGCGGAAACGAAAACGATCAGAAACTTGCATAGCCGTGCTCCTCGGCAAGATCGAATCAAGATCTGGTTTGCGAAACTGGACTCCCATAGAGGTAGAGTAATGCTGACGGGTCGAACAAAAGCGAATGCCGGACTGGGAGTCTTTCCCCATTTTTCTTGCGGTACGGAGTTTCTTGCAGTGGTCCTACCACCGAACCAGTCGTGGATACTACTGCTGCCTATGCACAAACGTCAAGAGTTTTCTCAAGAAATTTCTCTTGCCCACCTCCCGAAGGGAGAACAAGGTTTTACAAAACTTTAACAATGTCAAAGAAAATCTGCCCGAAAACCCCGCATCCAGGTCAAAACTGCCAGCGAGGGTTGACAGGTTTGCATCCGCAGTAAGAGACTCGGTGGAGTCTGGAACCGGATTATGCGGGATTTGCGGGAGTTGTTTCGAGGGTTCGCATGGCGCCATCGCCCGGTCTGTCAGCTCGGATCACGCGCTGGCCGCTCGTTTCTGCCTGTACTTCTCCTGCTTGTCCTAGTGGCGATTCCTGTCGCCGCACGGGGGAAAGATAAGTTGCACTACGGGGAGGGTTTGATCGTCAACATCCCCATCCCTGAAAGTGAAGTGCAGCAGGTCGTGCAAGAGATCACGCAGAACGGTTTGATTCGGGGAACCAAGGAGTACAACAAAGACGAGTTCGTTAGCGGAGCGAAAGCTGCTACTTCTACTCGTGCGTTTCCGCCCTGGACCGAAGGCGGCAAGGTCTTCTACAAGGTTCGCGAGCAGGCGATCGATCCCCGCAACTTCAAGGATAGCTCCGACGTTGGGACGCTGGCCGTGCGCTACGTGTTGCAACCGCAAGGCGAGAAGAACACGGTCCTGCGCATCGACGCGCTTTTCGAGGAAGACTACCGCCACATAATTCATAAATCGAACGGCTCGGTCGAAAGCAGCGAATACAAAGACATTCAGGAACACCTTGAAGCCATCGAGGTGATGAAGCAGCAGAACGTCGAATCCGAAAAAGAGCGACAGGAACTGCTGGCGAAGAAACACAAAGCCGCCTCGCCAACTTACGCACCAACCGAGACGACAGAGCAGTCGTCGTCTCAGGCCTTATCTCGAGCTGCGGAACCCACTGCAGCGAAAATGCCAACCGCAGAAGCGCCGGTCCGTAGCGAGCCTGCACCCCAGACTGCCGCATCTCAGCCTCAGGACCAAGTATTGTCGAATCAAACCGCAGCCGTGACCGCCGCGCCGGGCCAGACTTTGCCCGGTCAAACTCTGCCCGGTCAAACTCTGGAAGATCACGTCAAGGAACTTCGCAAGCAGGTCGAGCGCTTGGTGAAGGCACCGGGCGCGCCGCTCAAAACCGCGCCTTTTCACACCGCGAGCACGCTGCAGAGCCTGACCCCGGGCACGGAAGTCCTGATTCTGATTTCAACGCCTTACTGGTATGGCGTGGAGACGCACGACGGGCAACACGGATGGATCATGCGGGATGAGGTGGAACAGCCATGAAGCGCGCCTCAGGATTCAGCCGAATGTTCGCGCTGGGGGTGTTGGCGCTGTTCGTCTCCATTTGCGGATTGGGCGTCCAAGCTCAAGAAGGCGGATTCGAACGTGCTTTCCCGCAGTCCAAGGCAGCGGTGGAAAGGGCGTTGAAAGAGATCCAGCCCGCCGCGGCCGGACGCCTTCCGGTTCTCGACGGCTTCGCGACGTCGCCGGAGCATCCTCTCGATCGCTACCAGCGCGGCTACTATCAGTCCAAGTTTGAGGTCAGCGCCGCGCCTTCAGGGGGATCGATTGTGCGGGTGACCGTGCACGTCACTGCCTGGTACGTTGATCCTGTTGCGGCGCGGTCGGGATATCAACTTTTGGTGTCGAACGGCCGTCTTGAGGCGGACCTGCTGGATCAGTTGGCAGATCAACTCGCCAGCAAAGGTCCACAAAGAAGTCCGAAAGAAACTCCGGTCGAAGCAAGTTCTGCCCCAGTCGCTGCGCCACAGCCCTTCCCGTCGCAGAACTCTAGTTCGAAACCATCCGTTTCGGAGCAGCCTCCTTCACGGCAATCTCCTCCACAAGTTTCTTCATCAGCCCCAGTGGCGAGGATGCCCGACGCGGCAGAGCCTGGTATCTCGGCGCCGGTTCCGCAGCTTCCGAAAGATGGGAGCGGTTTGCCTTCGCCTCTCGCTCAAGGTTTGGCCGAACGTGAAAATAGTTCCGAAACGGGAACGAAGAAACTTAGTGACGCATCCTCCAACGCTCTGCGAACCGAGGCAGAGAGCCTGGAAGAAATTCTGAAGAACCAGTCGCATCCCAAGAATCTGGTCGCGGTGAAAAAGCCCGGAACCCCGGTGGTTGCGACTGCAAGTTTGACTGCCAAAACGTTGTTCCTGGCCAGCGCACACGACGAGTTTGAGATGCTCGATTTCAATCAGGACTGGGTTCACGTCCGCATCTCCGGGCTGAACCGGGGATGGATCTGGCGCAACAGCCTGGAAATGCCGGATAGCATTCCGAACACCGACGCGCCGGCCAATGCTGCGCCGGGAACCGTCGCCGCGGATTTATTTCATGTTACCCGGGAAGAAACAGCGCAGTTTCCGGGAGATTGGGCGCCGCTTCGTGGGAAAAACGTGAAAATTGTCTCCGTAGAAAAAATAAACGAAACCAGAGATGCGGACTCGCACCTCAGATTAGAATTCGCAAAGTCAGTGCTCGACAAAGATTACGCGGAACTCGAGCAGAAGCGCGAACTCGCAGGGATCGTGCTGATCTTCGATTCCGTGGACGGAGGAATGATTGCCGCCACGTTCCCCACGCTCCAGCAATGGAAGGCCGGGAAAATGTCGGACGCCGCTCTTTGGCATCAGTGCTTTTTTGATCCTCCGGAAACCTTCAACGAATCGGAGATTTCGGTGAGCCAGCAGCAGAATCGTTGAGTTCCTCACGGGCCGTGCGTGCCAGATTGGTTCAGCGCAGAGTTCAAGGCGAGTTCAGTTCTGAGTTTCGACTTGACTTTCGATAGCCGTAATAGTACTTATGCAATCCTTGAGTACCGGACGGCCTAGTGGGCTGCCCTGTTGTGCTCGACACGGCGAAGTTGTGCGAGTATAACGAAACGAGCGGTACGACAGCCACACCATTGATCTCCTCATGAGCGCGATGACTCAACCGCTGGTTTTATTCCGCAGGCAGGCAACATCTCTGCTGCGCGATTACGCCGAACTGATGAAGCTGCGCGTGACCACTCTGATCGTCATGACAGCATGGTGCGGCTATTACTTCGGCGCCCAGAAAGCGGGAGTATCGTCGCTGTCTTGGGGACTGTTCCACGCATTGCTTGGGATCGGGCTGGCCTCGAGCGGAACCGCCGCGTTGAATGAAGTCATGGAGTACAAAGTGGACGCGCACATGCGCCGCACGGCGCAGCGTCCGCTGCCGACGGGCCGCATGAGCCTGCTGCACGCGACTACTGCGGGCCTCCTCGCTACTTTAGGAGGATCAATCTATCTTGCGATTTTCTGTAATCCCTTGACCGGGGTGCTGACCTTTCTGACGTCTATTGTATATCTTGCAGCTTATACGCCCCTGAAGCGAGTCTCACCAATCTGCACCTTCGTCGGCGCTTTCCCTGGAGCTATGCCCGGAGTTTTAGGCTGGGCTGCAGCGCGTGGCCAACTGGAGTGGGGCACGCTGATTTTATTTGCGATCCTGTTTGTCTGGCAGTTTCCACATTTCTTTTCCATCGCGTGGCTCTACCGCGAAGACTATGCGAGCGGCGGAATCCGCATGTTGCCCGTGGTTGAAGAAGATGGAAGATCTACGGCGCGGCGAATCATCGGCTATTCTTTGGTTTTGATTCCGCTAAGCCTTTTGCCGAGCTTTTTCGGGATGGCGGGAAAGATTTATCTGGTCGGCGCGCTCGTACTTGGCATTGCACTTTTCTATTTCGGTGCGCGCCTCGCGTTCCTGAAGCTGCCCATCAATAGTCCGCGATCGAAAATGATGGCTCGTCACGTGTTGCAGGCTACCGTAATTTATCTTCCATTGCTGTTCGCGCTGATGATGGGCAACTCTTTGCGACCGTGAACGCGCGTAAGATTCCAATCATTGTCAGGCACAGCAAATGTCTGCCCTACTGCCATCGAAATACCTTCGCCGAGAGTGCTGTGCATGCAATAAACACCAGGGCCAGCGCCCCTACGTCGCCCAGGTGCGCCGACCATGCATCGCCCTTCCAAATTCCTTCGAGCAGTGACACCGCGTAGGTTAGCGGCACAACTCTCGCCACTACCTGAAGTGCTGGCGGCAGAGCTGCAACCGGCGCGAAGAGTCCTGAGATGCCGATCATCGGATACAAAATGACAGCACCGATAGGCTGCGCAAAACGGGCGGTGGGAACGATGCTGGCGATGAGAAAGCCCATCGACAGAATGCTGCAGGTGCTGATCAGAAGCGCTAGCGTAAACCCAAACAACGGAACGTGAATGCCGACGGGATAATAGCGTTTGCCCACCAGCACCATTAGAACGAGCGTGGCCGCGGTGAGCAGCAGCTTGACGACTACATGGGCGGTGAGTATGGTCTGCGGGCGCAGCGGAGTGGCGCGAAGCCGTTTGAGAATGCCGCCCTCCCGGTAGATCGAAATGATGGTGACCAGCGAGAGCACGGCACTGATGGTAATCAGGACCGAAGCCAGTACCGGCAGACCGACGCTAATAAAATTGCTGGCGGCCAGTGAAGCCGATGGTTCTCTGTGGCCGACGATACGCCCTGTAACGACAAAGACTAATACCGGAATAGCGATCGTCCCGAACGCGCCCAGCGGCTCGCGGAGGAAAATCTTTAGCTCGATCCATGTCAATTTCCAGAGTCCACGCAGCATCATAAGTAAGCCTAGTCGCGAATCGAATGACCGGTGAGTTTGAGAAAGACGTCCTCAAGGTTAGGGAGAATCGTGCGAAAATCCGTGACCCGGATGCGATTCTCTGAGAGACATTGAATCACCTCGGTGACGAGATCGTCGCCCCGGCCCCGAATCGTAAACTGCGAGTCGCTGCAGGTCACCGCGTCGACTCGCGGGATGGTGCGAAAGCGTTCTGCCGCACTGCCGTCGTCTGTGGCGAGGACCACAGTTCGCTCCGGGCAGTGCCGGTTTACGAGACTCTGCGGCGTGTCGATGTCGATGATGCGCCCGTGCTCGATGATTGCCACGCGGTCGCACAACCGTTCGGCTTCCTCCATGAGATGAGTAGTCAGGAAAACTGTCTTGCCACGCGATCGAATGCCGCGCACCAGATCCCAGATCGCGCGGCGCGCCTGCGGATCCAATCCGGTAGTCAGTTCGTCGAGAAACACCAACTCGGGATCGTTAATCAGCGCGAGCGCTATGAAAAGTCGCTGCTTCTGACCACCAGAAAGGTTCATGAACCAGGCATTCCGCTTGTCGATGAGGCCAAGTTGTTCCAGCAGCCGCTCGCCATCGATTCTCTTCTTCCTATAAAGCGACGCCCACAGGTCAACGGCCTCCCACACTTTGATCCGCTTCTGCAGTTGCGCCTCCTGAAGCTGAATTCCAATCCGCTCTTGCAGCTTGTACACGTCGCTGAAGGGATTAAGACCCAGAACGGAGATGGCGCCCCGGTCAGGCGTGCGCAGGCCCTCGATGCATTCCATCGTCGTAGTCTTGCCTGCGCCGTTCGGCCCGATTAAGCCAAATATCTCACCTTCGTTGACCGCGAACGATACTTCGTCCACCGCCACGGTAGCGCCGTAGGTCTTGCGGACTGCGGAAACTTGAATAACTGGAGGCATGATCGTGACACATCGCACACTCACTAAGCCGCAGCGAGAGTCTACACGTAGGACTCAGTCTAGGTCTTGATAACTCTGATAAACAAGTGTGCGTTGTTCTGGAAGCGAGACGCAAATGCCTCTCATCCCTGTGCGCCTGTTCTCAAGTCCCGCTGTTACAATTCGGGCCGATTGCCGGATTGCCCGGCGCGAGACACGAGGTTCCAGATGAGAAAAATAAGAGTGTGTTCCTTAGTGATTTTCATGCTGATTATGCATTGCCTGGGTTATGCGCAGCAGCGCCGCAAAGTCATCATCAATCAGGACTGTTCTGGCCCGGGCGGCAGCAATATGCAGACGCTGCTGACTTTGATTCAATCTCCGCGAGTGGAAGTGCTGGGCATCACCGTGGTCAGCGGTAATCAATGGCGCGATGAGGAAGTCGCGCATACGCTGCGGTTGCTCGAACTGATTGGCCGCACCGATATCCCGGTAGTTCCCGGAGCCGTATTCCCGCTGGTGCATCGCCGAGATGAAGCTATCTTATGGCAGGCAAGGTACGGGAAAGTCGCGTTCGCCGGCGCCTGGGATGATCGCTGGTGGCATGAGCATGACGTGATTCCGGAGTTGCCTGAAGGCAAACCAACCACCAAGCCGGCTGATGAGGACGCCGCTCATTTCCTGATCCGCATGGTGCACAAGTATCCGCATGAAGTGACGATCTATGAGGGCGGTCCGATGACGAACCTGGCTCTGGCCAATGCGATCGATCCGCATTTTGCAGAACTGGCCAATGAACTGGTCTTTATGGGCGGAAGCTTGAGCCCACAGACAGACGATCTGGAATTCGTCAGCAGCCCACGTCATGAGTTTAATTTCTGGTTCGATCCTGAAGCTGCGAAGAGCGTGTTGGCCGCGCCGTGGAAAAAGATCGTGTGCACGCCGGTCGACATCTCCGTGAAAACCAGAATTACTGACGCGATGATTGCCGAGATCAACAAGAGCAAGAGTCCCGCAGCGCAATATGTGGTGAAATTCTTTATGAAGGATCAGGGCGGTTTCTACATGTGGGATGAACTAGCAGCCGCCGCCTGGATCGACCCCACGCTGATCACTAAAAAAGAAACTCGCTACATGAGCGTGGACATCGACCAGGGCGCTGCCTACGGCAACACACTGACGTGGACGGACAAGGACAACCCCAAACTGGGTGCGCAACCTGTCGAAATCCAGATGGATTTGGATCTGGCAAGATTCAATAAGATGTTTGTGGAACTGATGAAGGCGCCAACCCCGTGACGCTCATCCAATCGCTGCAAGAATCGAGCCCGGAGTGCTGAGCATCCGGGCTCGTAAGGACGGTTCCGTTTATTCGAGCGGAAGCACGAGGAGACCTCCGGCTGGCTGCGAATCGGCCCGTTAGTTTTTAGGCCAAATTGAGCCGGGCATCTTCAAACTCGCCTTTCGCTCCTCCAGCCGTTGCCCGCCAATCCCTGACCGCAGCGGCGCTAAACGGAACCGCCGATCGCTACGCTTACTTCTGCAAGGTGCGAATGTAAGCGATCACTGCCTTCACATCATCAGCGGGCAGGCTCTTCACAGCGGGAGTATGCTTCGCTGTCTCATGGATGGCTTTGGCGAAGTCGTCATCCGACTTCTTCTTGGCCTCATCGGAGATCAAGCTTGGAGCTTTCATTGCCGGCTTGCCGGCCGCATCCGCGCCGTGGCACATTGCGCATTTTGCTTTGAAAGTTGCAGTTCCGTCATCGGCAGCCCATGACAGATTGGGAATCAGCATGAACAAAGCTACCGCAATTGTCATTACCAGCATCACCAGCTTCGTCGTTTTCATGACTTCGTTTTCTCCTTAGTAAGTTTTTTCTCGGATGAAAAAGCATTCTTCGCGCACACGTTGCAAAAGTGAGCTCTGACTTCACCCTTAGGAACTGTATGTAAAAGACCGCAGCAGTTCTTCGCTGCATTGCTGACATTTTCATCGGTAGAGGGGGCGGACGCTGTGACCGGGGTCACCTTAAGTCGTGACCTCAACTGCGGATGCGGAGCCAGGCTCCACATGATACGATTCCCCGGTGAGCGATTCCACTTGCGTCCCAAGCTCCGTAACGGCTGTCCCGGTCGCAAAGGTTATTGCGCGGCACTCCGCCCTGGTCCGCGTTACTCACTGGATCACGACCCTGTGTTTTTTTGCCCTGCTCGTCAGCGGAGTAGAAATTGTGATCTCTCACCCTCGCTTCTATTGGGGCGAGACCGGCAACGATTTGACTCCGACGCTATTCAAACTGCCGATCCCCGCCTCGAGGACTTTGGTGCCGACTGGCTATGGCTACGTGCTTCCCGACCAAAACGGCTGGAGCCGGTATCTTCACTTTCAGGCTGCCTGGGTGGTGGTCTTCACCGGCTTACTTTATTTAATCTCCGGCGTGCTTACGAAGCATTTCTCGAAAAACTTGCTTCCGCAAGGGGCTGATTTTTCGTGGCGGGAGTTCTCGATATCAATCACGAAACATTTACGTTTCGAGCGGCCGAGTCGGGCGGAAACCTGGTCGTATAATCTGATCCAGCGGCTTGCTTATCTGTTCGTGATTTTCGTGTTATTTCCCTTGGTAATCTGGACGGGCGTGGCGATGTCTCCCGCCTTCGTTTCCGCGTTTCCGGCGACGGTCAACGTGCTAGGCGGCCAGCAATCCGCGCGCACGCTGCACTTTTTCGTTTCCGTCGCTCTCCTGCTCTTTCTGATCGTCCATGTCGTGATGGTTTGTCTCGCCGGATTCAAGAGCCGGATGCGCGCGATGATCACGGGACGCGCAGCTACACCTTTGGAGCGCACATGAGCGAACCTTCACAAGCCGAAAGCCGCAAACTTTCACGCCGCAGCTTGATCACGACCGGACTCGCGGCCACTGCGGGAGCATTAGGCCTTGGCGCAGCTGCGCGCTTTGCCCAAAGCTATGGACTGATCCCGCCCGATCACGCCGGAATCTACGGACTCGGCGAAACCCTGACCTATGCTTCTCAGCGGCTGCTGACTAGGCACTCCTTAGCCCGCGAGTTTCTTCGAAGCCAGATTTCAAAGCCTCCATTCCGGAACGAGATGCCGCCGCTGAATGACGCATATAAACGCCTTCAGGCCGGAGGGTTTGCCGACTGGAAGCTTTCCGTTAACGGCATGGTCGCTCAGCCCGCTTCGTTTTCGCTTGATCAGCTAAAGAGCTTCCCCTCGCACAGCCAGATCACCATGCTGCAGTGTGAAGAGGGTTGGTCCTATATTGCGGAGTGGATCGGCGTTCCTCTATCTCGCATTCTGGAAAGTGTCGGAATCCATCCTCAAGCCAGATACGTTGTTTACACTTCGATTGATCCTGAATGGTGGGAGAGCATCGATATGGCGGACGCGATGCATCCGCAAACTTTTCTTGCCTATGGGATGAATGGCGGTGAACTACCGTTAGGCAACGGCGGACCGCTTCGTCTGCGCGTTCCGCGGCAACTCGGCTACAAGAGCGTGAAATTCGTCACTCAATTGACGGTTACCGACAGCATGAAAAAATTCGGCAAAGGTCTAGGCTCAGCGTCTCCCGAAGGAGGCTACGCCTGGTACGCTGGCATTTGATAGATGATCTGAAAATTTCAGCGCCCGCGCACGCTTACCAGTTCGGTCCCCACCGGAACGCCGCGAGCGATCTTTACTCGCACTAGGGCCTCAAACGGTTTTATTTGTTCGCCGCCGGAATGGGGAATCAACTGCAACAATTTTTCCACTGACTCCTGCCGGCAAACAAATTCCACTGCGCCTTGCGTTCCGAAAGTGGTCGTTCCCGCCAGAATCATTACGTACCGCCCCGATCCTATTCCCGGCACCAGTCCCACCACAGCATAATCTTCGGTCTGCGGAACATCGGACGGAGTAGCAAGGTAGCTGCCAGCTTCCCCCGGCTTCGGGTGCCTGTTCACTACCGAAAGATCGCCCTGCCGCGGTCCTGATGCGACTCTCTGAAAAACGAATTCCTGCGTGCCCGGGATGTCGCGTAACGAAAGGTTTTCCGACGGAGAGCCGACAAAGATCAGGTTGTTACTCTTCACGTCGTCCAGCGAAAACAAGCTTCCGCGTTTCACCCGCACTCTTTGTCCCAGCGTGCTGAAGGCATCGTCGAGCGCGTGGATGGCCAACACCTCGCCCACGCCCGTGTAATGGTCGTACACTGTGCTCTTGGAATCCTGACCCGACTTGTAGTAACGCATGCCGGTCTCAGGCCGCCCCACGAAAGCCGCATTGCTGAAGATTACCCAAGGCTCTTCCGCTGCCGAGGTAAAGGGTTTCCAGAAGTCGGCGAGAGGTCCCGTGGTCCGATCGACGTCGGTCTTCGCCACCGCGGATTCCGGCGCTCTACGATTCCGCAGCACACTTCCCAAAGCGATCAGCGAGACGATGAGGGCTACCAGCAGCAAGACCCCGGCGATTCGCCAACGTGCTGGCACAACCTCGACCACAACGCTCGCGGGCGCCTCGCGCAGAGGCACGGTCTGTGGCGCAGTCGAGGAAACGACAGGCTGCGCCTCAACAGAGCGTGCCTCAAATGTAAGGTGATAACTGCCCTTCGGAATCCTCACCACGATGTGGTCGGTTGCGCCGTCGCCAGCGTAGTACTCCGCCAGTTTCAGACGAAGGCGTCCGACTTGCACTCGGATAGTAGAGTCTGACTGCGGATCGAAGTCCGCATGTCGACCGTACACCTCAGTGGCAATCTGATATTCCTTCAGTGGCGCGTCGGGATGCTCAATGGACTGTTTCGCGAGATATTGCAGAAGACGGCACAGCGACTCCGAACCTCGCAGGCTATGACTCTTAATAATGATATCTATTTCTTGGAAGAATTCTTCCGGTGAGGGCGCAAAAGTGTTTGTCACAGCCATATAACACTCGCGTAACAGGAACCGTATCCTGATGCAACTACGGCATTTTACTCCGGTAACCGTACGGAAACATAGTGAAACGTCCGCTTCTAATCGAATTGTACTAAAACATGCAGTTCTCTACCGGGCGTGTGGAAAGTCCAATCTCCCACCCACCAATTTTGGAGGCGACATTTTGAGGATCAAATTCTTTACCCTTCTGCTTCTCGTGCTTTGCTTAGCTGGCTTGGCTCTCGCTCAGACCGATACTGGTCGTCTCTTCGGAACAATCACCGATTCATCGGGTGCCGTCGTCTCCAATGCGACCATTAGCGTCACCGAAGTCGCGACCGGCCGGGTGGTAACGGCGACAACGGACGCTTCCGGGAACTACTCCGTCGCTGCGTTGCCCGTTGCAAAGTATCACGTGGAAGTGAAGAAGGAAGGGTTTAACTCAGAAAGCGCGGACATCGCCATCGAGGTCTCCCAAGTCCTCGAAATCAGTTTGAAGTTGAAACCTGGCTCTTCCTCCACCAGCGTAGACGTGACGGGCGAAGTTCCGATTGTGGATACATCCACGTCGAGCGTCGGCGAAGTGATTCAGGGACGTCAGGTGGTGGATCTCCCGTTGAATGGCCGCAACTTTACGGCGCTGGCCTTGCTGACCCCGGGCGTCAGCCGCGGTGCTTACGCCAATAACGCAGCCGGCATCGGGCCTGGGGGGGCGGCAGCCGAGACTTGGCGCAACTACGATTCGGGTGGAGGTGCGCTGGCGGTAAACGGCCTGCGCCCTCAGGCTAATAATTATATTATGGACGGCATCGACAACAACGAATCACTGGTGAACTCGATCGTGATCTTCCCGGCGATCGAAGACGTAGCGGAGTTCAAGACAACCACCAACGTCGCGCCGGCGGAGTTTGGACGCGCCGGAGGCGCGGTCATCCAAGTGGCTACCAAGTCCGGAACCAACCAGATACACGGCGCAGCGTACTGGTTCAATCGTTCCAAGATCGCCGCCGCGGATGTCTTCCAGTACACTACGAATCCCCAATGTACCTTCCTCGGCGAATCAGGCTGCGTGGCCCTTCCATCGCTAAGCCGAAATCAGTTCGGCGCGGCCCTGGGCGGCCCCATCTGGAAAAACAAAGTGTTCGCCTTTGTGGATTACCAGGGTTGGCGCCAGGTTTTTCCGGCTAGCGCTTACACCACCCACGTACCAACGGCGCTCATGCGCACCGGCGATTTCACCGAACTGTGCGGCGGTGCGGCCAATTGTGCGACAGCGTATCTTAGCCCTGCTGCTAATGCCACAAGCCTCCCTTACTCAGGACTGCCGGGATGCAGCGCCGCTATGGCAGCCAATCCAAATGCGTTTGTTTCTTCTGGCGGACTGAACGCTGGGTACGTCTTCGACCCGCAGACTTGTCTGCCGTTCGGTTGGAACACTGGCACCGACTCGCCCGGTCCAACCATCAACATGATTCCGTCCGGCAGCCAGATTGGACCCGGGATCAGTTATCTGAACTTGTTTCCTCTCCCCAATATCACGGGGGCGAACGTCGCGACGAACGACGCTAACTTTAGCCAACCACAAGTTCAGGTCATCAATGAGAACGACTACGACGCGCGCCTGGACTTCGTGGCCACTTCAAAGGACACAATCTTTGGCCGTTACAGTCTGGGCACGGATTTCCTGAATGGCACGGAAATACTGAGTGACTCCACCCACAACTTGCCCGTCGGCGGCGGTACCAACCCGTCACATCCGCGTCAGGTTGCCACAGGCTGGACCCACATCATCAGCCCCACGATCATCAACGAATTTCACTATGGCTGGATGCGGGATCTTCTCGGTTACCAACAGCCTAACGGCAGCGTTCCGACGGCGGCCAACATCGGCATCCAGAATGCCAATACTTCTCCGCTGCTCGGCGGTTTCCCCATCATCGGTGGATGGTATGGAAACATCAGCTACGTCGGTGATGGCGGCCCCTATCTCGTGATCGAGCCCACCCAGCAGTTCAGCGATGCGGTGACCTGGATCAAGGGAAAACACAGCTTCAAATTTGGCGCCAGCATTATTCATCGCGATGTGAACTGGGATCAGGGAAATGACGCCAAGGGTTATTTCTGGATCGACGATGGCAACTTTGGCGCGTATCCAGTTGCATCCTCTGGCCACGGAACCTTCACAGGCTTTGAGACTTCCGAACTGCTTGCCGGGTTCATGGGCGCCTACTCGTTTGGCGCATTTAGCGGGTACTTTCAGACCCGTAGCTGGGAGAATGGCTTCTTTGCCCAGGACGACTGGCGCGTCAACCACAGGTGGACGCTCAACCTTGGCCTGCGTTATGACCTGCTCACCTGGCCGACCGAAGCCAGCAACCATCAGTCCAACTTCAATCCCGCCACGGGAGAACTGGTCGAAGCCGGAACAGCCGCAGCCTCTGCTGGGGGATACAACAGTGCTCTCATTAACACGCCGAAGCATGACTTCGGCCCCCGCATCGGATTTGCCTGGGATATATTCGGGGATGGTAAGACTGTGCTGCGCGGCGGGTATGGGCTGTTCTATTATCTGGACCGCGGCGGCGTTGGCAACGAGCTTTCCAACAACCCGGACTACAACGGGACTTCGACGGTTTATGCCTGTCCGACGGCGACGACCTGCGGAAGCGGCTACCGGATTGCATTCACGGGACAAGCACCCTTGGGAGACAACAACCCGGCCGATGCCACGGCGCCCCTCCCGCCGAAAACTGGCGGAATCGCCCCTGACGCGGTGGCCAGCTCCAACAACGTCATTTACTACCCCAAGAACAGCCCCAATTCCCACATCCAGGAATGGAACCTTCAGATCGAGCGTTCCCTGGACAGCAAGACGTCGCTGGACGTGGCCTACGTAGGAACGAAAATGAGCAATCTCGCCACCACCTTCAACGCCAATGAGAACGTTTTTGGCACTGGTTGTACCGGCTGTCCTGCAGCCACAAGTTGGTTCCCGGTTGGGGGCGCGATCAACCCGAATGGTGTTGGAGCTATCAACGCTACGGAGATGATCGGGAGCGGAGACTACAACGCTCTGCAGGTTAAAGCGACACGCCGCATGAGCGGCGGGCTCCTGCTGACGGCGGCCTACACCTGGTCGCACACCCTGGATGACTCTCCCTCTGCATTCGGCACATCCGGCGGCGTCATCATAGGAGCTAACGGGACGCCGCTGCTGAATTTTGAGCGTGGCAACGCGGACACCGACCAGCGCCAGCTCTTTACCTTTAGCTCCATCTATGAGCTACCCTTCGGGCGGGGAAAAGCTTTCGGTAACGATGCCCCGAGGGCAGTGAATTACGCGCTGGGCGGCTGGCAGTGGAACAACGTGATTCTGAAAGCCACCGGTACGCCAATGGATATTACGGGGGCACCGACCGGCAATGGCCGTCCGGATTACAACGGTGGCTGCAAGACGAACGTCTCGTTCCATGTCTGGATCGCTTGCCCAGCAGGCGCCTTCACAGCTCCTGCTGGTCCGTTTGGGCAAGGCGATCTTGAACGCAATGCTTTCCCGGGTCCGGGAACCTTCAGTTGGGACATGTCCCTCGTAAAAAATATTCCGATCAAAGGGAGGGTGACGGCCCAGTTGCGCGCCCAGCTCTACAACGTGACCAACACGCCGCAGTTCCAGAACCCGGATAGCAGATACACCGACACGGTGAGCAACGGCAGCGGCTTCGGTCAGTTGCTCAGTGCTCGGGTAACCCCGCCGAACCGCGAGCTTGAACTTGCGTTACGTGTGTCCTGGTAACCAACAGCCTCCGGGAGACGCTTGAGACAACTCTCAAGCGTCTCCTGATTCCTCGGTCGAGTTAATTTTTTCCTTTCCCGGTTTCTTGCTCCGCGCTGTTCGGTTGGTCTGCCTCATTCGGAGTCCTGCTAACGTCATGAGAAACAAACGTGCCCTCGCGCTGTCTCTGATCCTAGCGTGCCTTCTGACGCTGCAAGCGTTGCCGCAATCCAACGCGATCGCCGGAAAAGATCCAATCGTTCGCAAAATCGAACCGCCGAACTGGTGGGTAAACTACACGCCAACGCTCACCTTGTTGCTCACCGGCGAAAACCTGAGGGGTGCCCGCGTCGAGAGTCTGAAGAAGGGGCTGACCGTGCTCGGCTCCGAAGCTTCTGCCAATGGACATTATCTTTTCGTCCACCTGCAACTCAGTTCGCATCTGCCGGCAGGAACCGTTCCCCTGCGTCTCAACACATCAGTAGGATCGACTACGGTCCCGCTGCCGCTGCTGGCTCGCGCAGACTCCCACGGACGCTTCGAAGGCTTTTCTCGCGACGACGTAATTTACCTCATCATGCCTGACCGCTTCGCCGATGGCGATCCGTCGAACGATCGGCCCGTAGGTTCGACTGGCGCCGGTTCCGAGGTTGCAAAATACGACCGCAACAGCCCTATGGCATATCATGGCGGCGACCTGCGTGGCATTCGCGAGCATCTTGGATATCTGCACGATCTCGGCGTGACCACGCTATGGCTTACTCCGGTATGGAAGAACACCAACTCCGATTACCATGGCTACCACGTCGTCGATTTCTACGCCCTCGACGACCACATGGGCTCGATGGCCGAGTATCAGGCGTTAGTTGCCGATGCGCACCGGCTCGGCATGAAGGTGCTGATCGATTACATAGTGAATCACACCGGCCCTCAGCATCCGTGGGCCAACGATCCACCGACGCCAACGTGGATTCACGGCACGCCCGCGCATCATCTTGATCCCTCTTATAGTTTCAACGGGCTGGTCGATCCGCACTCTTCGCCTCGCGAGTATCGCAACACGCTCGACGGTTGGTTCGCCGGCAGGTTACCTGATCTGAATCCAGACGATCCCGCACTCGCTCTCTACTTGGCGCAGAATTCAATGTGGTGGACCGAGATGGCGCAATTAGATGGCTTCCGCCAGGACACTTTCCCTTACTCCACTCGCCAGTTCTGGAGTGGATGGCACGAGCGAATGCGCCAGGTCTATCCGCAACTCAACGACATCGGCGAAGTATCCGACACCGATTCGACGATCACCGCATTCTTCGAAGGAGGACGCAAGCAGTTCGATGGCGTGGACTCAGGACTCGCGACCGTTTTCGATTTTCCGCTCCGCCACGCCTTGCAAGAGGTGGTCATTCATGGTGCGCCGATGAAGACGCTCGTCGAGGTCCTTCGCCATGACGACCTTTATCCCCATCCAGAAATGTTGGTAACCTTCATCGGAAATCATGACGAAACGCGCTTCGTCAGCGAAAAAGACAGCAACCCAGCCAAACTCAAAGCCGCATTTGGATTGCTGCTGACCCTGCGCGGGATTCCACAAATTTATTCCGGCGACGAAATCGCAATGCCCGGCGGCGCCGATCCCGATAACCGGCGCGACTTTCCGGGAGGCTTTCCCGGCGATCCGCATGACGCTTTCACCGCCGGCGGCCGCACTCCCGAACAACAAGACGTATTCGGCTATGTGCAGTCGCTGCTAACTTTGCGCAAGAACCACCCCGCGCTGCGCACGGGAAAGCAGTGGCACATCGGATGGGACGACACCTACTACGCTTTCCTGCGTGAGACGCCGGAAGAAAAACTGCTCGTTGTTTACAACAATGCTCCGAAGACAGTCGCTCTCGAAATTCCCGTTGCAGACACGCCGCTGGAAACCGCTCACCAATTGCAGACCCTGTTCGGGGACAGCGCGGCTGAGCCTGTGGGCGCCAAAGTGCGCGTCTCACTGCCCGCTCAGACAATCTCCGTGTTCCGCGTGCGGTAGGTCGCAACCATCGCAGCGTTACTTAATGGAAATATCCGGCCAGCGAGTATTGACTTTTATTCGTCGCCGCTGGAAGCTGGATCTTGTTTTGCAATTTGTCGGGGGTTCGCCGCAGTGATACGTAGTGTCTGGCGTCCAAATCGTTTTTCCATAATTCTCCTCTGTGCGGCGCTCCTTTACGCCGCAACCGCCATTCAGGCGCAGGACACAAGCCATCCTGCCGAGTCTCCGCTTATGCGGCAAGTACAGCAGGCGCTCAGTCTCGACGAGCACGGCGACAGGCAAGGGGCAATGAAGCTTGTCGTTCACTTGCTTGAGCAGCATCCGAATTTCGAACCGGCAATCAAGCTGAAAGGGCTGTTGCTGGAGGAGGCTGGCCGCACGTCGGAGGCAGCAGCGGCCTATGAAGAGGCGTTAAAGCTCGCACCCAACGACACAGATGTCCTGCTGAAAACTGGCGCCTACAAACTGGCGGCGGGACAAAAGGAAGAAGCCATCAAGCTGTTGCAGCACTGCGTCAAGATTCTTCCGGGCGACGGAGACGCCCAGTATTATCTCGCGCAGGCCTATCACCTGAATGGGCAGGACGACCTCGCGCTCCGCGCCATCAAGATAAGTTTGAAAGCCGAGCCCGACAATTCATCGGTGTGGCAGAAGTACGGCGAACTGCTGTGCGTTTCAGAAGATTGCGAGACGGGGTTAAAGTGGCTGCTCAAGGCGCAGCACGCGGATGCGACCCTCCCCCGGATCGATTACGACATTGCTGTGACAGATTTGAAATTGATGGATCTTGCCGGGGCCGCGCAGTATGGCGCGCGGGCAGTTAAATCCCAGCCCGACGATGTAAAAGCCCTGGAACTGTTGGCCACCGCGGACACAAAGCTTGCCCAATGGCAAGAGGCGAAGACCGCATTCGAACGCATCCTCGCATTCAAGCCCAACGATGTGGATTCGCTCTTCGGCCTCGGCCAGTGCGAACTCGAACTGAAAAATTATCCCGCCGCCGTGGAGAAGCTGCAATTGGTGCTGCGTCTCGCTCCAACGCGCCTGTTGGCGCATTTCTATCTGTCGCGTGCGTTCGCCGCGATGGGCAAGACCGCAGACGCGCAGCACGAGGCGGCACTCCATCAGCTAATGATGGAGCAGATGACGTTCGTGCGTTCCGTGGAGAGCGAGGAAAATGAAATTCCCATTGAACTTCAAGCCTATCAACTGCTCGCCGAGCATCGCGAAGAGGATGCGTTGCAGCTCTATCGAGATCGATTTAAAGGAACCGCTGCAACTACAGCCGATGCGTATGTGTTCGTCGGGAAGTTATATCTCGGATTGGGCGACAAAGAAGATGGCCTGCGCAGCCTTCATCGCGCGCTGCAACTTCAGCCCACCGTTCGAGGCGCTCATACCTATGAGGGAATACTGGCGCTGAAATTGGGGGACCTGAGCGGCGCCGAGGATCATTTTAAGGCGGAACTCGCCAACGACCCGAACTATCAGACCGCGATTGCCGAGATAGGCGAGGTCCGATACCACCAGGAACGATGGGCCGACGCGGCAGAACAACTGGCGAAGTCCAGAACCATGACTCCGGAATTGCTCTACATGCTTTGCGATTCCTATTTCCACATCGGAAAAGTTCCTAATGCCGACTTGACCGCCGAAACCGCGGCGGCATACGGCAGAAACAAGCCCGAAGTGATGAAAGACCTTATCGATCTTCTCAACCGCAATGGCCAGTCAGACCTTGCGAACCGCCTGTCGGCCAATCTTCCGCAAAAATAAAGTGCAGAAAAAGCGCAACTCATGGCGCGCTCTCCATCACCGTGAGTATCTGATCCACTTTCACGTTCTTCAAAACTTGCTTGATGCGGCTCGGCCACGTGAGTTCAATGTTATCGATGACCCCAGCCGAGCCCAGACCAAAATGTACTCGCTTATCACTGGAAGAACTGTAGCCCACGGCGGTTGTCGCCTCGTTGTTCTGAACGCCGCGAGAAGTTGTGACCTTGATCTTTGTGCCCAGGCCATCATGGTTTGACTTGACCCCGACCAGCTTTAGAATGATCCAATGGTTGCCGCCGTTTTGAGCACCCGAACGGTTCATCCATATTTCCGGCGGACCATTCAAGACCGTGACCACGGCATCGATCTTGCCATCGTTGTTCAGGTCGCCGAAGGCCGCACCGCGATGCGCAGCCGGCACGGAAAAAGATGTCCCTGCTTTTGAACTCACATCCTCGAAGACCATGCCGCCTTTGTTGCGAAACACGCTATTGGGAAGCGCAAACGGCCGGTGCGCCAACTCCATGGCATTATCCAGAATGTCTGCGTTGGCGGTGAACAGGTCTTTGTTTCCGTCATTATCAAAATCGAAAATCCCCGTTCCCCACGCCGTCGAGCGACTGGTCAGGGCACTCAGCCCTGCCGTCGCCGTGACATCTCGAAATTCTCCGCCCCCCTGATTCTTGTACAGTGGAAACGCTTCCCCGAACATTGCTGTCTCAAAGATGTCAGGCTTTCCATCATTGTCTATGTCGCGAAAATCTGTCCCCATGCCAGCGATGGCTTTGCCGAAGGCGTTGTACGCGACTCCGGCAGTCAGCGCGACATTGGTGAACGTGCCGTCGCCGTTGTTGTGAAGAAGATAATTCTCGAAGGTGTCGTTGGAGATAAAAATATCGGTGAACCCATCGTCGTCATAGTCAGCAAACGCTAATCCCATTCCTTTGCCGACATACTGCGAAATGTGGGACTGCTCCGAGACGTCAGTAAAAGTTCCGTCGCCGTTGTTGTGATAAAGAATGTTCGGCGTTCCCAGAAAATCGACCGGCGAGCAGTAGGCCGGAATCCCTTGCTGCACGCAGCGCGCCGCAGTTTTGATGTTGTAATTAAGATAGTTCACCACAAACAGATCCAGCCGCCCATCGTTGTCGTAATCGAACCATCCTGCGGCTACCGACCATGCTTTGCCGATCTTTGGCACCATGCCACCAACGCCCGCCTTCTCGGTCACGTCCGTAAAGGTGCCGTCGCCATTGTTATGGAAAAGCTGGTTGCGGTTGACGCCGGTTACGTAAAGATCGACAAATCCATCGTTGTCGTAGTCGCCGGCGGCAACTCCCATAGAGTAGCCAACGCCCTGCAGGCCGGCCTTTTCCGTTACGTCTGTGAAAGTGCCGTCCCCGTTGTTGCGGAAGAGCCGGTTGGAATAACTGGGATCGTTTTTTTCAAGCGAGGGGATCGCCGCGCCGTTCGTAAAGAAGATATCCAGCAAGCCGTCGTTGTCGTAATCGAAGAGCGCTACTCCTCCAGCCATGGTTTCAAACGTATAGCGCTGCGGACTGACGCTGTTCTTCAGCTTGAACTTGATCTTCGATTTTTCGATGACGTTCTCAAATTGGATCGGTCCGGCTGCTTCTGTTTTCTTTGCTGATTCTTTGGCGGTCGGCGTTCGGCTGCGCTGGGTTGCCTGATGCGGCTCTTGAACGGGCGCGGCCGGTGAAGCTTGAGCGGGGCTGAAAAAGCTCCATAGCAGGCAGGGCGCCAGCGAAAGAGCAAGAGCGATTTCGGTGCGCCGTGTGTTCAAATCAGCCGAGTCCAACCCAATAAAAATCACGCCAGCGCAGAGAGTAGCACAGGCATCAGCATCGGTCGATCTGCGGAATCAACTTCATTGCGAAGCTTCCAATTCTTCCACCGCCACGCGTGCTTCTTCCAGATTCGGATCAAGATCGAAAGCCCTCTGATACGAGATTAACGCTTCCGGCACACGTCCCGCAGCCCGCTCCAGTTTCCCCAGTTGAAGATAGAGCCTCGCGTCCGGATGCGCAGCAGCCGCGCGAGAAAGCGCCGTGATCGTTTCCTCCAGCGACGGCATTTTCTCTTCTTTATCGACGCGGGCAAGGCCCTTCAGGGCATCCTGATCGCCGGGATCAATCTTCAAACATTCGTTGTAATCGTTGCGCGCAAGATCGAATTGGCGCAACGCCCGGTGTACTCCCCCGAGGTTGATTAATGCCCTCTTCCTCAAGAACTTGCTGTGCGTCACCTGCAGCGCCGTCTGATATTCCTGAAGGGCCTGCTGCATATTCCCTTGCGTCTCGCGGCAAAATCCGAGGTCGATGTGTCCGAGCGTGTCTTCCGGATTGATGCGCACGGCGTTCTCGAAATGAATTCGCGCTTCTAAAGAGCATTTTTGCCCGGCCGTCCGGAATGCCTCCGCCAGCACTGCCGTCCCCACAATATCCTCCGCAACATAATTGTCTGGAGTCACTTGCAAGGAATGGCTAAATAAGACGAAGCTACTCTCCCAATATTGCAGCTGCCTTCGAGTCAGAAAAGATAGTGCGAGCAATACCGCGCAAGCTGCCGCTGCGCTCCAGCGTGGCTCGATTCCTCTTGCTTGCGCTAGGTCCGCGAGGCCCCACACGGCAGCGACGAAGAGGCCTACATAAGGCAGATAGGCATATCGATTGGCCATCCCCTGCTCGCCCACCTGAACGATCCCGATCATCGGCACCAGCGTCCCCAAGTACCACAACCACCCGAATAACAGATAAGGTCGCAACCGCGGCTCGCGCCACACCAGAATGCTGACAGCAGCCAGAAACGCCAGGCACAAAATCGCCTGCCAAATCGCCAGCCGTGAGCCCTCTGGTGCATAGAAAACCGAAAGGTGTACCGGCCAGATAAATTTCCATAAATACATGACGTAAGAAAAAAGGGCGTTCACCACGCGGTCTTTCAGCGGGAAAGCTTCCATAGTTTTCATGGCCAGCCGGCGCTGCGCGATCACTGTGACGACGCAGCTCGCCGCGCTGAGCGCAAACAGCGGCAGTTTTTCTCTGAGCAATCGAAGCGGCGAAAACTGAGGCAATGACAACTGCGTCTCTGCAGGAGATTGCCCATCCTTGCTTCCCTGCAGATTCATCCGCTGCAGCGGCCAGTAATCCATCAACAGCAGAATGAACGGAAACGTCACTACCATTGGTTTAGCCGCAAGCGCCAGCGCATATAGAGCGTTTACGCAGGTGCCCCGGCCGATACTAGGTTTACGCGCGTACCAGAAATACGCCCACAGTGCGAGCAGCATCAAGAACATGCTCAACACCGTTTTCCGCTCGGCCACCCACGCCACACTTTCAACATTGACCGGATGCAATCCAAACAGTGCGGCCACCATGAGGCTGCGCCCAATTTTTCCCGTCATGCGCCACAGCGGCAGAAACAAAATTACCGCGTTTATGGCGTGCAGCAACAGGCTCGTGAAGTGATGCCCTCCTGCATCGAGGCCGAAAACTTCACAATCGAAAGCGTGCGACATCCAGGTCAGCGGATGCCAGTTTGAAAACTCCATGGAAGTCAGCGCCCAGCGAAAGGTCCCAAGCGTAAGCCCTTGCTGCACTTGGTGGTTCTGGCTGACGTAATCCACATCGTCGTAAATGATGAAGGGATGATTCAACACCGGCAAGTAGACGGCAAAAGTTACAACCACGAGCAGCAGGCAAAGCACCCACGTACGCCACTGATCGTCTTTTCGAGAGCGCTGTGCAGCAACGGCCGCTTCGTGACGCTCTTGCCGGGGCGAAGATCCCGCCTTGCGTGAGATTGTTTTCTTAGGCATTGCGCCAGTGCGGGAATATCTTCACTCCGCCGCTGTCACTCCTTGCCGTCCGAAACAAACAGGCTGGATCCCTGATAGTAAGCGGTGGCGCTGGCGGCGTATCGCATCATCGGCAAAATGCGCCGGAAGAATCTTGAAAGCGACAGTGCGATCCAGGCGCGTGTCCCGCGCCCGGTACACTTCCCCCATTCCACCAGCACCCAGCGGAGCAACGATCTCGTAGGGTCCCAGTCTCGTTCCGTTCGCCAACGCCATGGATGCTGCCGATTATAGGCGCTTGGTCCAACGTTATATAGTGGTTTACGCCTGCCGTGAATCCAGTAATGTCGCTGCTCCGCAAACTCGGTTCGACTTGCGTTCTGCTTGCGGTTGTCTTGCTATTGGTGCCCGCAAAGGCCGGTGTGGCTTTGCAAGCTGTGGATCAAACCGCCGCGCCGAGTGGTATCTCGTTGCCCACGGATGTTCGCGTGCAATCGCCCGGCTGGTGGCCCACGAAAGGCGACGCCTCACGCGACAGTTATATTGGCGCGGCGGCCTGCGCGAAGTGCCACGCTTCGAAGGTTGCATCCCAGAAAACAAATGCCATGGCCCAGGCCGCAACCCGAACCGCTGACTCGGAGATTCTGCGCCAGCATGATCGCTTCACTTTTCGCCTGGGACCTTACAACGAGGAGATCGTTACCAAGGGCGAAAAGAGCGTTCTGACAGTCAGCGATGAAGCGTCATCTCTGTCTGCGGATTTACTTTGGGCATTCGGCGTCGGCCACGTGGGGCAGACTTACATTTATCATAGAAACGGCAGCTACTACGAAAGCCAGCTCAGCTTCTATGCATCGACGCAGAGCCTGAACATAACTCCGGAGCACTCGCTTGCCGTTCCCGGCAATATTGAAGATGCCGCCGGCCGCCGGCTTACGCCTGCCGAAACTCGCCGATGTTTTAGCTGCCATACGACGGCTTCTGTTGCCAAAGACCAATTCGATGCGAATGCCGCCGTGCTCGGTGTCACCTGCGAAGCCTGCCATGGACCCGGAGCCAACCATGCCGCGGCAATGAATTCGGGAATGCAGGAGCAGGGCGAACTCATGATTTCGAATCTGAGCCGGCTTGATCCGGTGGATTCAGTAGATTTCTGTGGCGCTTGCCATCGCACCTGGGAAGATGTGGTCGCGAACGGATTCACTGGAGTTGGAGTTTATAACGTTCGCTTTGCGCCTTATCGTCTGGAAAACAGCAAGTGCTGGCGCAAGCCGGATGCACGCCTCACGTGCGTGGCCTGCCACGATCCCCATCAACCTCTGGAGCACGAGGCGGCGGCATACGATTCGCGTTGTCTGCAATGCCACGTTACGCAGGCGAAGGCCAAGAAAGATGCCGACCATCCTGGCCCGGCTTGTCGCGTGAGTACGAAGAACTGCACAAGTTGTCACATGCCTAAAATCGTGACTCCTGTTCAGCACTCGACCTTCACTGACCACTGGATTCGGATTGTCGTGCCCGGCAAGCCGTATCCCAATTAATTAGCCTGCGTGTGTCTGACTTAGGCAGGCATTACTCCCATTTATCCTGGCCTTCATGAATCGTGATGTAACGGTCGATGGGAAGATTGGTAAGGCGCTGCTTTAGTCCACTGGGCTGAGGCCAAGTGATTTCGAGCCAATCGATTTTCGCTCGTTTGCCGATGCCCAGCACCAGGCGCGGATCATGCGAAGAAAGATAACTGCCTCCGCCGACCTTCATGCGGCTTCTTTTCAGATCGCCTGCCTGATAACTGACGCGGGCGCCGACGGCATCAATGTTCGCCTTTTTGCCGACCAGTTTCAGTCCAAGCCAGTGGTTCTGGCTACCGACGTTATTGCGCAGAAGTACGGGCGCTTCGTTGTTGCACGAAATCAAAACATCAACTGCTCCGTCATTGTTGAAGTCTCCCAGGGCCAATCCCCGCGCCGACATTGGATTGGAGAATGCCGGCCCGCTTTCCGCACTCACGTTCTTCAATCCATTTCCTGCATTGTGGAAAAGCAGGAGAGATTCGCGATACTTCACGTTGTCGTAAATTTTTTCGATGAGGTCGTCGGGATGCCCGTTGGCAATGATCAAGTCCAGGTCGCCATCGTTGTCGTAATCGAAAAACTTTAATCCCCAACCACTCATTAGCTTGGTGGCATTGGCGATGCCCGAGGGCGCGGCGATATCGTCGAAGGTTTCGTCGTGCCGGTTCTGGTAGAGACCGAAAAATTCATAGTTGAGATTGCTGACGAATAAATCCATCCAGCCATCCTGGTTGAGATCGGCGGAGTCCACGCCCATCCCTGAGCGCGCCTTTCCACCTTCTCCGAAAGCCACGCCGGAGGTGAATCCAACCTCCTCGAAGCGCTTGCCTCCTCGATTCATGAACAGGAAATTGGCAACCGTATCGTTGGCTACGAAAAGGTCCATCCACCCATCATTGTTGATATCAGTCGCGACCACTCCCCAGGATTTCCCCGGGTTATCCGCGATTCCCATCTTCTGGCTGACGTCGGTAAACGTGCCGTCTCCGTTGTTGTGAAACAGCCAGCTCGCCATCGGCGTGTAGATGCGCGGATAGCAGTATTCATTGAGTCCCTTGATCGCGGGGATGTTCGGCGCGCTACAGTTATGATGTTTCGATTTGTCGAAGTCCACGAAACGCGCAACGAACAGATCGAGCCGGCCATCGTTATCGTAATCGAACCAGACCGCGCTTGACGCCCATCCCGGGGCCGCCACGCCTGCCTGCTCCGTCACATCGGTGAACGTGCCATCGCCATTGTTCCGATACAAGATGCTGCGTCCGTATTGCGTAACGTAAAGATCGGGAAAGCCGTCGCCGTTGTAATCGCCTACGGCTGCGCCCATGCCGTAGCCTCCGCCTGTAACACCAGCCTTCTCGGTGACGTCAGTGAATGTGCCGTCGCGGTTGTTGCGGTAGAGCGCGTTTCGCAGAGGCTGCGCGGGAGTGAAGATGTCGCTCTTGCCGCTGTTGACCAGGTAGATGTCCATCCAGCCGTCGTTGTCGTAATCGAAAAATGCGCAGCCAGGTCCGGTCGACTCCGGCAGATATTTTTCAGGCGAGAGTCCGGCGGTATGCACCCAGGTGATCCCGCTCGCGGAGGCAGGGATTTGTGAGAAAGGATAAGAAACAGGATCGGCGGCAAGCGCGAAGCGCGATACTGACGGCAGAAGTAATGTTCCGCCCAAGAGTTTCAGAAATTCTCTTCGTCTGGAGGAACTGATTCCGGCGGGGCGAGTTGCGACGAGGCCGGACCGTCGCGACATTGCTACTTCGGCTCCGGCGCCTGCGAGTCGGGAGCCTGCTGCTTCTCCTGCGCGATGGCGGCTTTGCGCTTCACCGCTTCCAGCGCCTCTGCCGTTTGCCGTTGTAGCGCGGCCTCACGGTTGGCATCATCGCGGCGTCCCGCTCCGGCATAGGCGAAGGCCAGCTGATAATGTCCACTGGGACTATCCGGGGCAAGTTTTTCGTACGCCTCCAGTGCGGGAATCGCCTCAGCAAACCGCTTCGCCGAATTCAGCGCCGTTCCCAGTCCAAGGTAAGCCTCGGAGAAAGTGGTATCGAGCTTGGTGGCGCGAGTAAAATGCTGAATCGCCGTCGCGGAATCTTTGGCGTCCGCAGCCAGCTGGCCGAGAACATATTCAGCCGCGGCATTCCGCGGATCGATTTCGAGTTCCTCCTCGAAATTTTTCTTCGCCTGCTCCACTTCGACAGCGGCAGGTTGCGGCTTCGACAGCAGCGTACGCCCCAGTCGCGCGTGAATTCCGGGCAGCATGGGATTGATTTCCAGAATCCTGCGGTACTCCACGCCCGCCTCGTCCCACTTGCCCTGCATTTCCAGCGCCTCGGCGTTCAACTCGTGAACCTCATAAGAAAACGGCGCATCGCGCGCGAGATCCTGCGAAGAGCGCATCGAGAGGTCCGAGTAGGCATGGGTGGCTGCATACAGCACTTCAGGATCATGGGGGAAGTCACGGCTGAGCACGACCAGAAACTCCAGCGACTCATACGGTACGTCGTGCGTCATCGCGCAGTGCAGGCCATCGAGGCCGACGCGCTTCTTAAGATCGTGACTCGCGGTTTGGTGAATGGCTTTGCGCAGCAGCGGCAGCGCCTCCGTGCAGTGTCCGCTCTCCGCAAGCTTAGCCGCTCGTTCTCCGTCAGAGCCTGCGGGGGGCGCAGCCTTTGCCGGCGTTTGCGCGAGCGCGAACCCGGCTGTCGCCAGAACGCTCAAGAACAGAAACGAGCGAGCGCAAAAACGAAATGATGGCCCTGAACCACCACTCATGCGCCGATTATATGCCAAAATCATTCCACCGAAGGCTCGCCACATTAAGATTAACCCTGGAGATTAAACCTGCCGATTTTCAAAAGCTAAGCACAAACAAAGGCAGGCGCTGTGTAGCGCCTGCCTTCCTTCTGCCATCAATCTGCGAAGGCAGTTCTGGGGTTAGAAGTAGAACTTCAGAGCGAACTGCAGTTCTCGTGCTCCCTGCGCTCCGGAAAACTTACCGAAGTTGGAGTTACTGCTGACGGGAACGCTGTTGACCGTTGTAAACGTACCCGGGTCGAACGAGCCGTTGTCCGGCCCACCGAAGAATGTCCAAACCGGATGGTTGAACGCGTTCAATGCCTCAATACGGAATTCCAGCCTCTTGGTCTCCGTGATCAAAAAGTCCTTGTGCAGGCTCACGTCGAAATTTTCATAGGCCGGACCACGAGCATTGCCCGGGGTACACGTCCCAAATGTGTTCGAAGCAGCCGGAGTGACGTTGTTCTGCGAGGGATCAATATACTGAATATAGGCAGGCAAGCCGTTCGCTGCAGGCACTCTTTGGTTCAGAATGTGGACTGGGCCATTGCAGTCTGGCAGTCCAGAAAGCGTTTCGGGACCAATGCCGTTGGTGTTGTCCGAATTTCCCCCCACGCCCCAGCCGCCGAAGTTATTAAAGGTCAGAGAGTTTCCGGTGTGCAGGGTGACAATGGCGCCGATTTCCCAGTTCCCCAGTACCGCATTCAGCGCCGGGTTCATGTCATGGCCAAACTGTTTGCCGTGTCCAAATGGCAATTGATAAGTGACATAACTGGTCAGGATTTGTCTTTGGTCGTAATAGCAAGGACCCCAATTGAGTCGCGGATTGTAGTCGTTCTCCCATCCGGGCTGTCCGCCAGAACTCGTGGCTTGCGTGCTGCCCCAGCCGGTGCCGAAGTATCCCGGCGAGTTGCTCATGCACTTCGACCACGTATAGGCAACCTGCCCTTGCAGTCCGTTGCTCATGCGCTTTTGTAACACAGCCTGGAGCGCGTTGTAACTCTGGTCGGAGTTCGACATGTTGGCTCCGGCAAGGGTTTCAACGCCACATACTGGATTACCGGCGGTCCCGCAATTCGGAGTATTGAATTGGGGGTTGTCCGCGAGATATAGCGATCCTGCCGTTCCGCCGCCAAGGAACGGTCCCGGGACTCGACTCACGATGGGGTCGCCGGCTCCCGCAACCTTTCCCGCTGCATCCAACGGGATCGACTGGGCGATGTCCTCAAAGTTCAGCAAGTGAGCGCCCCGCTGCCCAACGTATCCAATCTGGAAGGTCAGCGTGTTGGTTAGCTGTTGCTGGAATGTGAGGTTCCATTGGTTGACCATGGCGGGCCTGAAGTTCTGATCGAATACCCTGATGCGGTTTCCGGCGTAGCAACTGAAGACAATGCCTTGAGGGCACGCGGCTGCGCTGGTGGACCCTCCGAAACCATTGGAGAGCGTGCCGATGCCGCCTGTTGCATATTGCTCCAGAACGCCGAAGGGCAGGTTCATGTTGAGTTCTTCGTTGCTGCCTCCGCCTTCCATGTATTCGGAAATCCCGAACCCCGCCCGGATTACTGTTTTGCCATGCCACATTTGTGGGGACCAGGCCAGTCCGACTCGAGGCAGAAAATCTCCGATTCCTTTGTAGTTGTTATAAAGCGCCTGGTTGGGGAACTTCGTGGTTCCGTCAATCCCGGTTGCCGTGTAGATGGTGCCCGTATACAAGCCGAAGTTGACGGCGCGGTTGTCTATTTCAGCCAGCGGAGTGTGATCTTCGTAGCGCAGTCCGATATTCACCGTTAGATTGTTCGTTACGCGCCAGTCATCCTGCCCAAACACGCCGAATACATTGCCCCGAAGTTTGGCGGGATCGCTCACCTGGCCGCCGAAATCCCTGGGCGAACCTGTTCCACCCGCAACGTTGCCCAACCAAAAATCAGCCAACCCTGAATCGGTTGCCGTAGCGATGCTCAGAAGGCCCAGGGCGCCATCGTTTCCCGCATAAATGTAATCCTGGCGCTCGCGTACGAACTGGAATCCAGCTTTAAGCTGATGGCGGCCGTGAGTGAAAATTATGTTGTCTTCAGCCTGCGCTTGGGTATCGTGGAACACCGAAATGAGATTTTGCAGTCCCAGGCTCGCCGACCCGCCGTTGCTGCCCGGGATGCTTATCTGCACTAATCCTGGCTCCTCAGCGTTGCCGCCCAGTATGCCGAGTGTCTGGCTGATATTGCCCAGCGAAGAAGTTGGCGTAATCGTCGAATCGTACCGAACGGCATTGAAACCCACACGCACTTCATTCAGTAGGGCGGGGCTAATGGCGTGGGTCCAGTCGAGCACGGCGTTGCGAACCGGTTCGTCGCTGCCTTCGGTTGCGCCAGCGTTGCAGAAGACGCATCCGGTGAAAGTGGGCTGATTCAGATCCATTTCTGACCATCGCCCGAAAATGTGGTCTTTTTGTGAGGCAGCGTAGTCGATCTTCAAGTCGCCCTGATTGTTGTTCAGATGGTTTCCGCTGTTGTAAAAGTAATTATTCGCAGCCAGTGTGTTTACCTGAGGCAGAGGATAGTGCGCAGTCTGGCCGAATATGGCGGCAGCCACGGGATCGACGGTGTAACCGGCGGCAGCCAGATTGTTATTTGGAAGCGGAAGACCGACGTTAGGTCCGTTCGGGTAGACGAGTTGGGTCGTCACACCCGCCGGGGCGGATGCTCCGGTGCATATACCTGCAACGTTGAACGCCCCACCAAAATTCGTACAAAGCTGTCCAAAATCCCCGCCACGTGCCTGCGCTGTCAGCAACTGAGCCCCGGTCTGACCCGCATTGACGAGGCGTTGGCCCTGATAGTCTGCAAAGAAGAAGAGCTTATCCTTGAAGATCGGGCCGCCGATGGTACCGCCAAACTGGTTGTACCTCAGTTCCGGTTTGAGCTCGACGCCTTGTGCGTTGAATCCGGGATTACTGTTATTGATATTGTCGTTGATCCCCGCCGTCCATCCGGCGGAGGCGACGTTGGCGTCGAGTGCATCGTTCCGGAAGAATTCGAACAAGTCTCCGTGAAGATGGTTCGTGCCTGACTTGGTGCTGACGCTCACGACTCCGCCTTGATAGTTGCCGAACTCAGCGGAGGCATTTTGCGTGATCAGATTGAATTCCTGAATAGAGTCGATACCCGGCGTGTAGCCAACTTCGTTGTTCTTGTCTTCGCTATTCAGAATGCCATCGACCAAATACTCATTCGCCTGCTCGCGATTGCCGTTGATGTAGGGCCGACCCGAACTCGTCATGCTCTGGGGTTGCCGCATTCCGTCAGGATCAACGTTGGTCACGCCGGGAGCCAGCAGCGTCAGCTGAAGATAATCGCGCGAAGCCAGAGGCAGGCTTACCTCTGTATTAGAGTCGATCAGTGTACTCACGTCGGTGGATTGCGTCTGGAGAATCGGGGCTGCGCTCGTCACTTCGACGGTTTCGCTGGCCTTACCGACTTTCATCTGCACATCGACACGGGCCGTCTGGTTGAGGACGAGAACGAACGGCGGATGCACCGCCGTGTCGAATCCGGGCGCCGCGACCTTCAAATCATAGGTTCCTACCGGAAGCCGTGTGATGTTGTAGGCGCCCGCGTCGCTCGTGGTGGCAGTCCACACCGTGCCTCGCTCCGTGTCGCGCGCAGTGACTGCGGCGCCGTTGATCGGCGCGCCGCTTGAATCAATCACTGTGCCCACGATGCCCGCTGTCACTTCCTGGCCCATCGCAGGTATAACCGTCACCGCGATTCCAATGAGTGTCAGAAAAACCACGAGCCCACACGTTGCTTTTTTCATCGACAGCCTCCTGAGAGCATCCCACTTAGGCGTTACAAATCGACGCCTAATATAATCGGACTATGCTATATAGCACATGACCAGCCTCGGTCAAGGGAAAAATGCGCCAGCCTGTGGAAATCTTTTGGATCGATTTCCTGAACGCTCTATATCACTATGTCTCCACACGGCTTCCAAACACTCCAAACCACAGAGGTGCGGATTTTCCGATCTGTTGAATCGATCTCTTAAATAGCCCCTAAATCACTCGCCAGATAGCCTATTGTTATGGGGCCCAATGCCGGATTCGGCGCGGAATTCGCCGCGCTCCGCTCTATAGCAATGTTCCCAATATAAAAGCGCTGTTGACGCGACTCTTGAGGTTTTTTCTTTACAGAAACTCTTTAATAAGCTATATAGCACATTGCGCGCGGATTCACGCGACTGGGCGAGCGTGTACGCTTCAGGAGAAGCACGAACCCAGGGTTCGCCGCCACGGTAGT
>PLDC01000001.1 GCA_003134995.1 Acidobacteriaceae bacterium
GCGTGGTTCCATCAGAGAATGTGCCCGTCGCCGTGAATGGCTGCATGGTGCCAAGAGCAATCGTGGCCGTTGGCGGATTAATGGCAATCGAGACGAGCGTAGCCGCTGTCACCGTCAGCTCGCTCGAACCACTCACCACGCCGAAAGTGGCTAAGATGTTCGCTGTCCCCTGAGCCTCGCTCGTAGCAAAGCCGGCGGAGCTGATCGTTGCCGTGGCGGGCGTGTCTGACGACCAAGTCGCCGCGTTTGTCAGGTTTTGCGTGCTGCCATCGGTGTAGGTTCCCGTGGCCGTGAACTGCTCGGTCGTACCTGGAGCGATCGAGGATGTCGCCGGCGTGACGGCGATCGACACCAGTGTCGCCGCCGTCGCGGTCAGCGTGGCCGATCCGGTCACCGAGCCGGACGTCGCCGTGATCGTCGCGGACCCTTGTGCCACGCTCGTTGCTAGTCCTGTGGTCGTGATGGTTGCCACCGCTGGCGTATTAGAACTCCACTGCACGGAGCCGGTAATGTTTTGGGTGGTGCCGTCGCTAAATGCGCCGGTCGCGGTGAACTGCTGCGTGATCCCCAGCGGAAGAGTCGGAATCGCGGGCGTTACCGCAATCGAAACCAGCGTCGCTGTTGTGACTGTGACAGTCGTCGAGCCGCCAACCGAACCCGCAGTCGCCGTCACACTGGTGCTGCCCACTGCAACACTGCTTGCGACTCCTTGCGCGTTGACCGTGGCCGTGCTCGAATTCGCGCTACTCCACGTTGCTGTTGCGGTGAGATCCAGAGTGCTGCCGTCGCTGTAAGTTCCGGTTGCCGCCAACTGTAGAGTCGTGCCTAGAGCGAACGACGAATTGGCGGGAGTCACGGCAATCGCAACCAGGACGGGCTGACCTACCGTGAGCGTCGCTGTGCCCGTGATAGATCCTGAAGTGGCCGTGATAGTCGAGGCGCCTACAGTTATGCCAGTTGCCAGGCCGCCTGCTGCGATGGTCGCCACCGACGTCTGCGACGAACTCCACGTCGCACTGCTGGAAAGATTCTGAGTGCTGCCATCGCTATAGTTTCCAGTCGCCGTGAACTGCTGGGTCGTCCCTGCCGCGATGGATGGGCTTGCAGGACTGATCGAAATTGAAGTTAGCACTGGTGCTACTGTGAGTGTGGCCGAGCCAGTGATCTTGCCTGCAGTGGCCGTGATCGTCGCGGTACCGGCCGTTACTCCTGTAGCCAATCCGGTGTGCAGCTTGATGGTTGCGACCGAGGTGCTCGACGAAGTCCAACTGGCAGTCGTGGTGAGGTTCTGCGTGGTGCCGTTGCTATAGGTGCCGGTTGCCGTGAATTGCCGAGTAGAGCCGGGCGCGATGGAACCCGTGCTGGGAGTAACAGCGACCGAAGTCAACACTGCCGCTGTGACCGTAAGCGTCGCAGATCCGCTGACCGTGCCCGAAGTTGCCGTAATCGTGGCGGAGCCTTGCTCAACGCTCGTAGCCAAACCGCTGCTGCTGACCGTGGCAATTGAACTCGCTGAAGACGACCAGGTGACGCTGTCCGTAATGTTTTCTGTCGTGCCGTTGTTGTAGGTTCCGGTCGCCTTATATTGCTCGGCCTTGCCGGCTGCGACCGAAGCTGCGGCGGGCGTGACCGCGATCGAAGTGAGAACCGCCGCCGTAACTGTCAACGTTGCAGAGCCGCTAATCTTGCCCGAAGTAGCGGTGATCGTGGCCGTTCCCGCAGCGATGCCCTTTGCCAATCCCGTATGCAGACCGATGGTTGCAACGGACGTGCTCGACGAAGTCCAGCCCGCCGTTGTGGTCAAGTTCTGCGTCGAGCCGTCGCTATAAGTTCCCGTGGCTGTAAATTGCTGAGTCTCCGCGGCAATCACCGACGCACTGCTGGGAGTGATGGCTATCGATTCGAGAATGGGCGCAGTTCCGGTCCCGGTCAGCGTTACCAACTGCGGACTCGAAAGACCGCTATCGGTCACAGTCAGCGTAGCGTTTCGACTGCCCTGGGCACTGGGTGTGAAAGTGATTGAGATGGTGCAGGTGGCGCCCGCTGCGAGAGTCGCGGGACTCTGCGGGCAATTGTTGGTCTCGGTATAGTCAGCCAGATTCGTGCCGATGCTGTCGATGGTGATCGCCGACGCCTGCCCGTTTCTCAGCGTGGCTTTGTGGACGGAACTGGAAGTGCCGTCCGCTTGATTGCCGAATGACACTGACGTTGGGCTCACGGTCACGGACTGAGCGAAGGCCGGCAAAATCAATGAAGCAACGCAGGCGAGCAGGAAGGCGCGATGAATCCCCAAGGGTAGCATTAATAAAAATCCCAACGCTATCGAATTAAACTATCGAATCAGACTGCCGCAGAACTATCCCGGCGCGCGAAGATGGGGGATTTAGCCTTCGACGCAAAAAAGCATTATTTAAAGCTGAAAAATCAGAAATCGGGGATCGGAGTTGACTTCCGATCTCCATCACAGATGGGGCAATTATAGATCGAATGTCAACTTTGTTCCATATGAAATTACGTGACGGGAGTGCGCTATTTTGAATATCTTCAAGAAAGCGCACTACTTCAGAAAGCCTGCTGGAAGCCCGGTTCCAAACAAATCTATTCGGCCGCGGGGGGCGTCCCCTCACCGCGTGATCCGGGGCGACATTGGCTGCAGGGTCTTGACCGGATCGCGGCGGGTGGCCGTTCCCATCAAAGGCGCCAAGGTGTTCTGAACGCCGATTCGCGAGAACGATTGAAGGATTGCAATTCCAGCAGAATGAAAATGGTAGGCACGAGGAGACTCGAACTCCTGACCTCTACCGTGTCAAGGTAGCGCTCTAACCAACTGAGCTACGCGCCTACATTTGTTTTCAAGCACTTGCAGCAACCAGCGTTGCCGGCGTGGGGCCATTTGGGGCCAATAAGGATTTTACCACGCGGCCTTGTGCCTGGCGCTTCGTCGGCATCAAGCCTTGCGTGTATACATCCAGCGTGATTCTGCTGTTTGCGTGACGCAAGCTCTCCTGCACAACCTTTACGTCTTCGCCATTCGCCTTCAACAGAGTTGCGAACGAATGTCTGAACGTGTGCCAGCCGATGTGTTTGACAATTCCTGCACGCACGGCGCCAGGGCGAACAGCCTTTCGCAGTGCGCTGTCGGGCCAGTAAGGCTGTCGGCCCAACTTCTCAGGACTGGCAAACAACCAGTCATCATCACGGTTGTAGGGGGTTCGAGCACGCCAGTCCAGCAAAACTTCCGCGAGAGCGGAATCGAGCGGAACTGGCTTGCGTGACGCTTCGGTCTTCATACCTCCCACTACACCGTCGACAATTGCGCGGCTGAGATGAATTTCGAGGGTGTCAAAAATTACGTCTTGCCATTTCATCCCCAGAATCTCACTCACCCGTAGCCCGGTTGCCGCCGCCAAGAAAACCATTGTCCAGAATGGGTCCTTCAGTTCCGACAAGAGTGCCTTGGTCTCATCCACATCGAGAACGTCTGGTGTGCGCAGTCGCTTCGCGCTTTGACGCACGAGAGTGATGGGATTCTTCTCAGCCCACTCGTGCCGCATCGCGTGATTGAACAGCGCATGCATTACATTTCTGACTTTTGCCTTGGAGCCATTCGCCAGCGGGAGGCCTTTCAGCCATTCTTCAACCGCAACGGTCTTTACTTCTGACAAAGATCGGTTGCCCCAGCACGGCAGCACCCAAGTGCGAATGTAGCTTCCGTAAACGCCCTGGGTAGAGTGAGCCTTGCTGGGCAATTCCCTTTCTGTATAGTGAGCGACTAGCTGTTCCACGGTTGACGGCGTCCAAGTCTCTCTGTTGGCATCGATGCGAAGAGTTTCGGTTGCGTTTTGCGCGGCTGCTTTGGAACGGTACTGCTCGACCGTTCCCACAACAACCTTGCGTTTGACACGGCCCTGTGACGTTTGCTCTCGCCAGCGAAAGATCCAAACATCCGGGCCGACCTTGCGCTTTTCACGAATCAAACTGCCTCGCTGATAACGTGCTCGCGTGAATCTCATGGTTTCTCCTTTATCGAAACCACGCGAGCGATTCGGCCGCTCGATTTTACACGAAGCCAATCATCGAGTTCACTCGCACGATAACGCCAGAAGCGGCCAACTCTGTACGCGGGAACCTCTCCACGGCGTGCCATTCGCTGTAGTGTTTTCGGATGGATACCCCCGAGAAACTCCGCCGCTCGCTCGTCATCGAGCAATGGCTCAAACGGGAAAGACGCCTTGTCGCCGGCTTTGCGGAAGGGTTCGCACAAAGCATCCAACTCAACACGCTTTAGCGCTCCGTTATTGTTTGCCGAGTCTGTCATTGGCTAGTACAACCTCACCGATCTCTCATCTCAGGGGTTACGGGCCGCTGTGACGCTTCACGGGGTGGTCCTGCAGCACCCTCCGATCTCGACTCGCCACATCTCGCTCCGCATTTTCGGACGGGGCTGCTTTCGCAGCCAGCGCGCAAACAGTTCGTTCTGTTGCCGTCGCTGCTGGTGCACCCCGCGCAGCTTGTCCTTCCTCAAGCACTCAGGGTGAACCCGGCGGCAGCGGCTGACCACACCCGCGGCAGAAATACTTGTGAAGAGTGGTTCAGCGTGTACATTTTGAGCGAAAAGCCGAAATCCAGTCGAGCAAAAAAGGGCGGGTAGGCTAAGATAAACTACTCTAGACTGACCGTTCACCTCGCGCACTCCTCGCGCACTCCTCGCGCACATTTCGCGCACTCTGACCGTCGAACAGGGTTAATTTCTTGTGTCTGCATCGGTTTTCGTGTGACCCCTGCTCTGTGATGTTGTGTCACATTTCACTCCTCGTGCCGCCTACCGCGGCTGTCTGCCCTTCGAGGGCTTCGTCTGGTGCCGCGGATACAGAGATCTGGCGACCAATACTTTCTTGGAACATCTCGAACAGGTTCAGCGGGCTTAAGCCCACTGGGTCTGGAGGCAAAAAGTCCGATAGCTGCCGCATCTTCCGACTTGCATTGCCACCGGTCCGTGCGTTTAGCAAAGCCCGCGTGTTGGCAAGCCCGCGCTCCAAGATCGTCTGCCGAAATCCTTTACCCTCCATATATTTTCGGATTGAGTAGTCATCATCCTTCGGCTCGGGTTTCCCACCTCGATGAATGACTATGGCCGCAAAGGGATTGAATTTCGAAATGTTTTGCTCCAAACTTCCCAGAGTATCGAGCTGCGGTGGAATTCGACCGACCCGCATCTGACGTTCAATGCGTACAACAGGAAGACCAGTAGGTATCCCGGAAAAGTCTTCGAAGGATGGCAATGATTCAGGCCCCAACTTCCGCATCAGACGCTCGTACTTCCTCATTTGCTCCAAGCGCTTGTCATAGAGTCGAATTGAATCGCCGCCGCGGCCGAAATAGAGCGTCTGACCCGGATTCTTGGCGGTCCCACCGATCTCCTTCAAGCAGCGTTTCCGGGCTACACGGACGTGGCTCCGAACCCATTCCATCGAAATCCCCGGAATGTCGAGAGCAGGGTCAAGTCTGGCCAGACGCAGACCGTATGGGTCGCAGTCGAAGACCCCTGCGGCTCCAGCAGCCATTTGTCTCAGCGTCATCTTTGCTGCTCCGCGAAACACGATCTTGTTCGTAGCCCCGAACCGGCATCTGATAAACAGAAGCGCCTCCAATCCGAACCCCCTGAGATCAAGCATTCCCTTGTAGTTTTCCGTCGGTGACGATCTC
>PLDC01000017.1 GCA_003134995.1 Acidobacteriaceae bacterium
TGTGTGTAGCGACGAGATAATCCAGAACTCCCCCGAGAAGGAAGGCAAGAACGATTCCAAAAAGGACAACAGCTATGCGGCGATATGTCATCTTCTCTCCCCTCCTAAAAGCACCTTCTCCTGCATCCCTGCCCGTATTGCGAGCTACGTGAACTTTAAGGGGAAGGTGGGCCACTTGCGTCTTTGCTGCACGGCTCCGGAAACATATCTCCGATCCAAGACGGTGGGGCAAGGGGCATCGCGCTCGTATAGAAGGTAGGCGGGTGGCCCACATCTCCATTCACGACGTAATCCTTCAAGTAGGTTGGGTGCCCCATTTCTCGCGTTCTTTGCGAGAAGTGGGGCTTTCGGTTTATAGCTCACGATAAGCCCAAGTCCGTGCCAATGTTCATCCGTCACAGACACGACCTCGCAATTGTGCGTAGATGTTCTTCATGCCATGGGGTCTGAAGCGTTATTATGGCACGGGAAGCCTTCATTTCATCACCTGGAGCTGCTATCGACGCAAGCCGCTGCTGGGCAGTCCCGCGCGCCGCGACCTGGTACTTAGTGTCCTCGAACTGATGCGCGTTCGCTATCGTTTTGCCGTGATCGGATACGTGGTCATGCCCGAACACATACATCTGCTGATTTCCGAACCTTTGATTGGCGATCCCTCGAAGATAATTCAGGCGGTGAAGCTGAGCGTCTCCCGGCGGCTGGCCATTAGCGGCGCATTCTCCGGCCGGTTCTGGCAGAGTCGTTTCTACGATTTCAATCTGTGGGGCCAGCAGAAAGAGATTGAGAAGCTGAAGTACATGCATCGCAATCCGGTGGTGCGTGGACTGGTGGCGAGTCCGGAGGATTGGCGGTGGAGTAGCTACCGATCCTATGCACGCGGAGAGGCGGGATTGGTCCGGATCAACGATTGGAACTGGTGGGAGGAGAAAATTCGGCGGAGCGCTGGCTGAGGGTTGAGGGGGCGTCGGCGAAGAGCCCCACTTCTCGCAAAGAACGCGAGAAATGGGGCACCCAGCTCCGGTCGGAATGACAAACTGTGGACGTTGCGCCGATTCGCCTAATCCTCGCCTTCCAAGTAGAATGATCGTTACCATCGTGTGCCGCAGTTTCTTAAATCGTACTCAAAATACTGCATCGCTGAGAGAATGGGAACCATCCAAAACAAACTAGAAGGGCCTGTTACTGATGAACTGACCCTGGTACAGGCGGCCAAGAAGGGCGACGACTCGGCGTTTGAAGAGTTGGTTCGCCGCTATGACCGCAACGTTTTTCGGATCGCGCAGCACATCACGCAAAACCGCGAGGATGCGGAAGATGTGGTGCAGGAAGCGTTCCTGAAGGCGTACAGCAACCTGGCGAAGTTTCAGGAGCAGTCCAAGTTTTACACCTGGCTGGTGCGCATCGCCGTCAACGAAGCGTTGATGAAGTTGCGCCGCAAGAAGCCGGAACGCACGGTCTCACTCGACGAAGACATCAAGACGGAAGACGATTCTCTTCCGCGTGAGATAGCGGATTGGAGCCCAAATCCAGAGCAGCAGTACACGCAGGCTGAGTTGCGCGAGATTTTGAGTAAGACGATCCAGGGCCTTCCCCCGGGCTTCCGGACCGTGTTTGTACTGAGAGACGTGGAAGGACTTTCGACCGAGGAAACCGCGGCCGCGCTGGAGTTGAGCGTACCGGCGGTGAAGTCGCGGCTGTTGCGGGCACGCCTGCAGCTTCGCGAACGGTTAGGCAGGTTCTTTCAGAAGCGCGGCAGTGGGAATGGAGATGGCAAGAGTGGAGATGGTGAACAGTGAAATGCTCTGAGTTTCTGCACGAGCTGACGAATTATCTGGACGGGGTGCTCGACGACACCACAAAAGTCGAGCTGGAGAATCATCTTTCCTGGTGCCACAACTGCTACGTGGTTTGTGATACTACGAAGAAGACGATCGAGATTTACCGCGACTCCCAACTTTACGAATTGCCAGAAAACCTGCGTACGCGGCTCCGTTCGGCCATCATGGCCAAATGTCAGCAATACAAGAAGCGCGGCCCGGAGAGCGTGTAGGTCCAGCCTAACGCGATATTGATTTAGACAACATCCCACCGAATTCTCACCACATCGCATATAATGGATGCCGCGCCCTGGGGTGTTGTATGCTGCGTTCTCGGAATGGCACTCTTTTAGCTCTGCTTCTCTGGTTGACACTCTCCTGTATTACTCCCTTGCTCGCTCAGGTGTCGGCTAAGAATTCGCCGGCGTCGGCATCAGTGCCATTAGCGGCGTCCTCAAAAAACGATCAGACGCCTGCGCCGGTTGCGGAGCCGATTCCGGCGAACGCGCCGCACATCTCCAGGCAGACTAGATTGGATGTCATCCGCGAGTTTGAAACACAACTTGTATATGCGCGGACGACCTTTCCGATGAACACGAAAGGGCTGCGATTAAAACAGGATGTAATTTCGCCGAACGGCGAAGACCTGCGCCAGGCGCTTGCACTGTGGGGGCCAGCAATCAAGCCGGGCGACCCGGCGCGCATTTCAATGGTGCAGATCAAGGACGATCACATTCATTTCGAGATCAACGGCGGCCCCACGCGCCACAGAAAATGGTATCAGCGGATCGAGATTTCCGGGACCTACGACACTCCGGTTACGGGCCGGCCGGACGAGGTGCAGTCCAATCCGCACGGTTCGTTTGTTGATGTTTATTTTGGCAAGTATGTGCCTGAGATGACCGTGCCGCAGTTGCGGGCAATGCTTTATCCGGTGCTCGACTTCAATGCCCGGAATAAAGAGCAAGCCTACCTGGACGCAGTGCCGCCGAAAGTGAAGGAGGCGATTCAGGCGCATCGAGTACTGGTCGGGATGGATTCGGAAATGGTGATCCACGCGAAAGGCAGGCCACCCAAAAAAGTGCGGGAGCGGGACGGTGAGACCGAGTACGAAGAATGGATTTACGGCGAGCCTCCGGCGGACGTTGATTTCGTGCGCATGGTCGGAGATGAAGTGGTACGGGTGGAGACGATCAAGGTTAGCGGCGAAAAGATTGTACGCACCGAGAAAGAAATCATATTGCAGCGGCCGGATAAGGATAAAGACAGAGAAGCGAAGAAAGAGCCCGGGGAAGGTCCGGGCGTGCGTCCGACTCTGCGGCGTCCCGGGGAAGATTCAGAAGGCGCGCCGCAGCCGGCAGGCAATGCTGCGCCGCCCCCGATTCAGGAGCCGCGAGGGCCCGATGACCCCAAGCCGCAGGGAATTCCGGATCCGAACGGTCCTGGCGGGTTTGTGCCCGCACTATAGCGTCCGCGGCGCGTTTGCATTTTCTCAGTGCAATGATCGGTCAGAACGCTATCGCGTCGCGACCTTTGTCCCAACATCAGCAAATGAGAAAGCCAGAGCTACGTTGGAAAATTCCTGCCCATCGACTTCCACGTAGGGATAGACGAAATAATTCAGCGGCTTGCCTTGCTGCGGCGGGTTCAAGACCAGATCGCGGCCCATACTGAACTGCATGCGGTTCACGTCGTGCGAGCCGAAAAAGTAGTCGCGCTTTTCCTGATACTTCCACGCTTCCGAAATGTCTACGGGGATCCAGCCTTTGCCGTCAATCCAGAAATCGGACCAGCAGTGGTATCCAGCGATCTCGGAGGAGTGTTTGTCAGTCGGCAGGGGGAACCCGATCTCGAAGCGGGCCGGAATGTTTTGCGATCGCGCCATCGCGATGAAGAGTGAATGGAAGTCAGTGCAATTGCCCTTCTTTGCATCGCAGGCATAGAGAACGTCGCCGTGACCCCAGCCGGTTCCGGTCTTGTCATAGCGCATGGTGGTGAAGACGTAATCGTAGATGGACCGGGCTTTCTCGATGGGCGTGGTTTTGCCCTGGGTGACTTTCGTCGCGAGATCGGCAGGGAGGCCGGCGACAGGCACAAGCACGTCAGGTTGAAGATCTTGTTGCTTTTCTGTCGACGAGAGTGAAGTGCTAATTAGGTGCGGCGCGGGCTGTCCGAGCGAGACGCGCTCGTGGCGGGTGACATCGTATTCTATATCGAAATGCAGTTCGGCGGGCGCGGAGTTGGTCTCGGCGTAGTAAATCTGGTTGCCGTATTTCGACTCGCTGGTTAGCTTCAACGGCAGATCGCCTTGGGCGGAGATGATTCTTACTTCTTGATAGGCGTCGGACTGGGCAGCTGGAATCCAGATGCGAATGTTTTTTCCGGCGGAAAGATTTCTCACCGTGAAGGCATAATGAAACGTGAAGTGGCGGGAGTCCTGGGCGATGGCGGACGTGGCCAGCGCGGATAGAACGAAGGTGAAAAGCAGAGACGACAACACGCAGAGCTTGCGCGGCATAGGCGGCTTCCTTTCAGGTTCTCCGCTTCAAAGCGAGAAGCGGAAACTGAGATCAACTGAGAGTTAGTTGGAAACGACACACGGGCGTCTTAGAGGGAGCGCCGTCAAGTAAAGCCGCGCTTGGGTATGCGCATGAGAGTGAAGCGCCGGGTATGAATTCGGCGATGCGGTATTTTAGCAGAGTCCGTCGCTTCTCTTTGCGTGCTTCGCGAGCCCTTCGCGGACTTTGCGGTTAAGAGCTTTCGACCACAAAGATCGCAAAGTAGTGCGCAAAGAACGCAAAGAAAAGCGATCGCGATATCCGGTAAAATTAACAAACATGACCGTAGCCATCCAATGTCGCGATCTGCGCAAGACCTACGACGGCAAAGTCGAAGCCGTACGCGGGCTGAACCTTGAGATTCAGACCGGCGAGTGCTTCGGCCTGCTGGGGCCGAATGGGGCAGGGAAGACCACGACGATCGAGATTCTTGAAGGCTTGCTGGAGCCGACTTCGGGCGAGGTGTCGATCCTCGGGCACTCCTGGCGCGATAGCGCGCGCGAGATGCGGGAGTGGCTCGGGATTTCTTTGCAGGAGACACGGCTTTCCGAAAAACTTTCTGTGCGTGAAACGGTCGAACTGTTTGCGAGCTTCTACCGGCAGCCGCGATCGTGCGATGAAGTGCTGGAGGAGTTGCAGCTCACGGAGAAGGCTGATGCGTGGGTGGGAAAACTTTCCGGCGGACAGAGGCAGCGGCTGGCAGTGGCGACGGCGCTGGTATGCAATCCGAAAATTCTTTTCCTCGATGAGCCGACCACGGGGCTCGACCCGCAGAGCCGGCGGCAGTTGTGGGACATTATTCGTGAGTTTCAGCGGGCTGGCGGCACCGTGCTGCTAACCACACATTACATGGACGAGGCCGAGCGGTTGTGCGACCGGCTGGCGATTGTGGATCATGGGCAGATCATTGCGGAAGGTTCGCCTCCGGATTTGATTGAGCGGCTGGGCGGGCATCACGTGGTGGAGTTTGCCGTGGGTGTGAACACGACCGGGAATTCGGACGGCGCCGCGCTTGAGGCTTGGCGCAAGCTGCCCAGCGTGGAGTCAGTGCGCGAGGATGACGGCATGGTGGCGCTCAGTGTGAAGGAGCCGCATCTAACCATTCCAGCGCTGCTGGATGCGATCGGAAAGCAGGGAAGCGAGTTACAGCATTTGACCACGCGGCAGGCTAGTCTGGAAGATGTGTTTGTGCGGCTCACGGGGCGGCATTTGCGGGAAGAGTGATATGAGGCGAAGAATGACGAAGATTTTGACTGGACATTTTCGTGACGCGGTTCTTGCGGTTATAGCGGCGACTGCGATATTTGGCGGGCAATCCGCTTTCGCGCAGGCTTCGACGGCTGACTCGTCGACCGGCTTTCCTCCGCTGGATCAGTGGAAGGCCGCGGTTGTCGCGGGAGATGCGGCGGCCTTGACGGCGCTCTACAGCACCGACCCAGCGGCAAAAATTGAGGCGAATGGAGTCGCGGGCGGCGCGGACGCGGACATCAATTTCTGGCTGGGCCTCAAAGCGCGCAGCATGAAGATTGAAATCGTCCGATTGAAGGAGAAGCCCGGAGCTGAGAGCGTCATCTTCAAAGCCGAAGTGCTGCTGGCGAACGGCCAGACGGCGACCGTCACCGACGCTCAGGGCTGGCGGAAGCAAGGGGAGTAGTGGCGTTTAGTCGGCGCCGAAAGAACGGACGCGCCTCACCTCACGCAACCGTCGGACATGAAGAAGAACATCTATCCGCCGGATGCGGATGCGCACGCCGAGATTAAAGAGGCTGAGGAGAAAGCCGCGACTGAGCACAAGCGGGTGTTGCTGGTTTTTGGAGCCAACTGGTGCTTCGACTGCCACGTGCTGGATCTGGCATTTCATCGTCCCGATTTTTCGGCGGCCATGTCAGGGTACGAGGTAGTACATGTCGACCTTGGAGACGACGAGAAAAAGAACGCCGACGTGGTGAAACAGTTTGACGTCACTTTGGACAGAGGCATTCCAACTTTGGCGGTGATCGAAGCCGACGGCAAAGTAGTCGTCAGCCAGAAGAATGGCGAATTCGAGGATGCGAGATCGCTCACGCCGGAGGCGTTACTAGAGTTCCTGAACAGATGGAAACCAGAGGCGCGATAGTGCAGGGCGGACCGTCACATTACATCGCGATATGGATTGTCATCCCGAGCGCAGCGAGGGACCTTGGTGTTTGCTGGCGCTGCCAACGCGCATGGCGCAGGCAAGAACCATGATCCCTCGCTGCGCTCGGGATGACAACGCGTTTGGCTTGGTCTAACACGTTCGGATTGTTCTAACAGCTTCGGATTGATCTTATGAGTGTTGCAGAGCAAATTCCGGCGGTAGAAAGAGAGGTGCCCGGGAAACGACCACCCAAGCGGAACGGTCGCTGGTCCGGATATCGTCACCTGCTGCTGGCGCGCATGCTCGAACTGAAGCGCGAGCCGGAAGTCGTGTTCTGGGTGTTTGTGTTTCCTTTACTGCTCGCGAGCGGCCTCGGGATCGCATTCCGCAATAAGCCGGCTGACGCCGTGCCCGTCGCTATCGCTCGTCAGGATACGAGTCAGCCTTCTCTGTTTATTTCGTCCCAAATTCAATTCACCCTGACGCACTCCTTGCCTCACGCGTTCAAACCCCAGTTACTTACGTCCGATGACGCGCGAAAGGGATTTCGGCTGGGCAGGTACGATCTGATCGTCGAGGTGGATGGCCGCGACATCCGGTATGTCTATGACCCGGCCCGCCCAGAAAGCGTTCTCGCGAAATCCGAAGTGGACACCGCGTTGCAGACGGCAGCGGGCCGCAAAGATGTCGTTGCCACGACCATCGTGACTACGTCCGAGCCGGGCTCGCGCTATATCGACTTTCTGATTCCCGGATTGCTGGGAATGAACCTGATGAACTCCGGCATGTGGGGCATAGGCTTTGCGCTGGTGGATATGCGGCAACGCAAATTGCTGAAGCGCTTTGTGGGCACGCCCATGCGCCGCGGAGATTTTCTGCTGGCGCTGCTCTCGAGCCGCCTGGTGTTGATGATTATCGAAATCGGCTTGCTGCTGGCGCTCGGCGTCATCGTGTTTCACATGAAGGTGCTGGGATCGTTGTTCGCAATCCTAGTGCTAGGTTCGCTGGGCGCCGTTTGTTTTGGAGGAATCGGGTTGCTGACTGCGAGCCGCGCGCAGAAAATCGAGAGCGTGAGCGGACTGATGAATTTGGTGATGATGCCGATGTGGATTTTTTCCGGCGTATTTTTTTCTTACGAGCGCTTTCCCGCCGTAATTCAACCGCTGATCAAGGCTCTGCCGCTGACGGCACTAAACGATGCGCTGCGGGCCAGCATTCTGGAAGGCACGCCGTTGATCCATCAATGGCCGCGGCTTCTGGTGTTGTCTCTGTGGGGTGGGGTTTCGTTCCTGCTAGCGCTGAAGTGGTTTCGGTGGACTTAGGAGGCGGTGCCGGTATACGCTCCAGACGCCCGCCCTCCGCGAATCGACCTTAATTCTTTCACTTACTACTCAGTTACTACTGCTTGTCGTACACTTCCTTATATTCGGCCTTCTTGCCCGATGCGTCGACTGCTGTCACCGTTACGGTGCGGGTTTTTCCGTCGGGCGAAACGGTAATCCGAGCTTTGAGACCAGTGTTGCCGTTCTTCTTATTGATTAACTCGAGCGTGTGGTCGTCAACAACGTTGTACGCTCGCGTGGTGGCAGCCGGATCGCCGGTCAGCGGGTAATCTTTCCCGTCAAACTTTCCAACCCAGGTGCTGTGAGTCGGTTCTCCCTCGGCCTCGACGCCGTCAACGGTGCATTGGATTTTGTCGCCCACGGCCTCGTAGACAACCATTGTGTTTTTCGGGGCGCCTGCGGGAAAATTCGATTTGGCCTCGTTCAGTTTCCAGGCGCCCATGACTGGATTTTGGGCGAAGCCCAATGCGGCGACGAAGCATAGAGCCAGGGTGAGTAAAATTGATCTGGTTTTCATTTTTCTCCTGATTTGAGAAGCAAAAAATTGGATTGCTGGAGTAGTTGGATTTTACGCCAACCGGAGGGTTCTCTCAAGAGGAGTCCGAAGCTGGGGCCTCGTCCGCAAGACTTTAGGAGAAGTTACGAACGAGGCCGGCTGCGGTGCTTGCGAAAGCATCTTTCTACTACGACTTCACCAGCTTGGCGGCTTCCTTTCGGACTTTCGCCCAGCGTAGTTTTTGCGCTTCGGCGATTCGCCTGCGGGCATCTTTGCTCAAGGTACGTCCTGTTTTCTTGAGCTTCTTTCCGCCGGCGTGACCGAGAGCGTCGAGCGCTTTCCCTACTTGTCCTATCTCTTTTTCGAGACGGGAGTATTCCTTCTGGAGGGAAGCGACCACTTTGTTCATCATCATTAGTACCCCCTTTGCAGGTAAGGCTAACACGGAAGGACATTGGTTGGAATTTATTAGAGGGTATTCGAGCTAAGAAAAATGGCGCCGGGAGCCGATCCGGGATTCCCGTGCGAGCGGGTACGCGTAACTGAAATGCGGTTAGTTATCCCTCATCTATTGTAGATAGGAAACGCGGCGCCTGACGTGCTTTGGTGGATTGCTCGAAGGCGTATGCCAGGCGGATGAGAACGGGTTCACTCCAGGCGCGGCCGAAGAAGGAAATCCCAACCGGCAGGCCGGAGATAAATCCGGCCGTGACGTTGATGTTGGGATAGCCCGCGACGGCGGCCGCATTCGAGCTTCCCCCGGCAACGTGATCACCATTGGTTAGATCGGTGAGCCACGCTGGACCGCCCGTGGGCGCGACGATGGCATCGAGATGGTGCTTGTCCATGAGGGCGTCGATGCCTTCGGTGCGGGCGAGTTGATGATTCTTTTCGAGCGCGTCGATGTAGGCTTTCTCGGTTAATGGGCCTTTTGCCTCGGCTTTCAAGAATAAGTCCTGGCCGAAATAGGGCATTTCTTTTTGGCGATTGCGATCATTGAAGTCAATGATGTCTTTCAACGAGCGGACGGGCGCGTTGGGACCGAGTCGCGCGAGATAGGCATTCAGGTCAGCCTTGAGTTCGTACATAAAGACCAATAGCTCAGTGTCGTCGAACTTACCGAACGTTTCTATGTCGGCGGGGTCGACCAGAGTCGACCCCTGTTTTTTCATAACATCGAGCGACTGCTCCATGAGCGCGTCGACGGCATCGTTGAAGCCGAAGTATTTTCTGGCTACACCGATGCGTGCGCCTTTCAGCCCGTTGGGGTCGCAGAACTGAGAGTAGTCGGTGAAGGACTTGCCTTGACTGGCTGCGGTAGCGGAATCCTGCGGATCAACGCCGGTGAGCGCGCCCAGCAAGACCGCGGCGTCGCGAACGGTTCGGCACATGGGGCCAGCGCCATCCTGGCTGTGAGAGATCGGAATGATGCCGCTCCGGCTCACGAGGCCGACTGTGGGTTTGATGCCGGCTAGTCCGTTTGAGGAAGATGGGCAGACGATGGAGCCGTCAGTTTCCGTGCCGATACCAACCGCGCACAAATTGGCGGATATGCCCGCGCCAGTGCCGGAGCTTGAGCCGCAAGGATTGCGGTCGAGCGCATAGGGATTTCTGGTGAGGCCGCCGCGACCGCTCCAGCCGCTGGTGGAGTGGCTGCAGCGAATATTCGCCCACTCGCTGAGATTGGTTTTGCCCAGGATGACGGCCCCGGCAGCGCGCAACTTCTGCACCACGTAGGAATCCTGCAACGGCTTTGAGCCGACCAAAGCGAGCGAGCCCGCGGTGGTCATCATTGTGTCGGCAGTATCGATGTTGTCTTTGATCAGCACGGGGACGCCGTGTAGCGGGCCGCGCGTTTTTTTAACTTTTCGCTCTTGGTCGAGCGATTCGGCGATGGAGAGAGCGTCGGGGTTCAGTTCGATAATGCTATTGATAGCGGGACCGTTCTTGTTTTTATTAGTATCAATCTCTTCGATGCGGGCGGAATACTTTTCTACCAGTGAACGCGCCGTGAACTTGCCGGACTTCACTCCATCCTGCAAGTCGGCGATTGTAATCTCATCGAGCTCGAAGGGCTTTACGCCGTTAGGGCTGACGGAGGATGCGATCTCGCGCGCGGCCCCCAGCGCAGAATAGAGTGGAGTGACGGTTGCGGCCGCACCAATAAGAGCGGTTTTCAGAAACGAGCGCCGGTCAGCGGGAAGCGGAGAAGCTTTTCGTGGCATGGGCAGAGATTCCTTTGTGGCGTACGGATGTTGGCCACCAGTAACGGAACATAGTAATCCATGCGGTTCGAATCTTGCAGAGGCACGCTTCTGAGAAGCCGCGCGCGTTCGCCGGCGAGAGGCTTAGGAGTAGCTACGAGACTTTATTGCTTGTACTTGATTCTCCAGAACTTGCCGCGGCCTTCGCAACAGGTTTGACTGCAGGAGCCGTGGCAGCGGCGAAGAGATGTTGTGTGTCGTCGTAGGGGTTGTATGTTTCGTCGGGATACCATTTGCCGGCGAAGAGATCCCCTTGCCGGGCAACTGTGCAGCGCTGCACATGCACGCTGTCGATGAAGCTGTGTTTGATGTTGGAAGCGCCCCAGTCGCCGCCCCAGATCAGGCCGCAACTCTGCGCCAAGTGTCCCAGAAAAGAGAAATCGCCCTTCCATGAAGGCTCTCCACTCACCACACGGACGATGTCACAAGCCAACCCATAGTGATGGACGCCGACGGTCCTCAGCTTGGTTGCGCCGTGGTTGAAGAGTTCTTGCTGGCGGTTCTGGCTGCGATAGGTCTCGTAGATCATGATTTCAATCCCTATCTGATGCGCAGCCGAGACAATACTCTCGACCAGTTGGCGCGTAGTGGGCTCGAGTAGGGAAGGGTCGGCGACTCGCGCCACCGATGCAAAGCGTGGGTCATGGGCGATCACGCCGGTATAGAAAGTTTCCATGGATTAAACCTCCAAACATGTTGCGCCTGGATGACCTACCGAATCGTGCTGGCGCATCGCGGAAATGGTTGAGGAAAGAATCAAGCTAATCACGAAATGATCCAGCGTTCAATGAAGAACTGTGGGAACGTGAAAAATAGCGTTGATCGTTCCCAAAATGGGACTATGACCTTGGCGCTGAATGTTTTGTGAAAATGTATAGATTTGATCAGACGCCGGAATATAAACCATTTAGGCTTGGCCGCAGAGTGGCAAAGGGTCGCGCCAACGGGCTGCGGCTCTGGGTGGCGCGTCGGATCCCATGTTCGTTCCTACGAATTCCCGGCGCGCCCGCTTCTCAAACATCCGCGGTTTCGTTAGCTCTTTATCCTCCGGTTGATTTCCCCTAGAGGGACGACTTGTACCATCAGGTGTAGCATCAAGGGATGAATAGCATGAGTTCAGAATTCCTCGATTTCGATTCTGCGGATCGCTCCGGGTGTATCGATATTTTGGTTCGAGAGGAGCCAGAGGAAGAAGACGACGAAGAGGACGACGACGAAGAGGACGGCCAGGACGATACCGACTCCGATGGATACTCGGAGTGAAGGCATATTGTGGCGCAATTTTCGGCGAGGGTGATCCGGGCCGGGTAGGGAAGCCGTGTGCAAGATTTTCGGTGCGTTTTGCGATGCATTGTGTATAATAAGGAACAGCTAAGTTTGATTCACAAGCAACTGAAGGTCGGTATCGCCAACCAGCGTCACCCCCTCACTAGCAGCGATTCTTCTCAGCACAATCCAATAGAAACAAGAATAGGAACTATCAATGGCAGAACAAGGAACAGTGAAGTGGTTTAACGACGCCAAAGGCTATGGCTTTATCAGCCGACAGAATGGCGAAGACGTTTTCGTGCATTTCTCCGCGATTCAGGCTGGCGGCTTCCGCAGCCTGCAAGAAGGCCAAACCGTGCAGTTTGACGTGACCAAGGGCCCCAAGGGCTGGCAAGCGGAGAACGTCCAAGCTGTCTAAGTGACCGCTCTTTGAAGTACAAGCAAGTGCCCGCGATCTGAAAGGATCGCGGGCATTTTTGTTTCGGAATGGGCGGCTTGGTCTTAGGCAGTCGGGGTGTTAGGTCTTAGGTCTTGGGCAAAAACCTAACCCCCAGAACCTAACACCTTAGGACCCAACACCTAAGACCTGACCTGCCTCCGCCGCGCTTGCTGTACCATCTCCACCAAAACTTTCCTGGTTTCCATCGGATTCGTAACCTCACGCGAGAACGCGATGCGCGCGCCTTTCATGCCATCAGTGGTCTTCAGGCGCACATGAAAGCCTAGACGATCCACTGATGTCATTGCGGCTTCTTGCGACTCGATGCCGGCCAGCGTCCGCGCCAACAAGACGAGTGCATCTTTGTGGTCGGTATTCATGTGTTCGATGATTCCGGTTGCGGCGTCGGCCAGCGGATCGGGTTGCGCGAGGTTGTAGTCCGATGCCTGCACCCAGCCCATCACTCCGAAGCCGCCTACGTAATAAACATCCAAGACATCCATGCGGTAGAAAGAGAAGTCTTCAAAGTCGACCCAGTACTTGCTGTTGGCGTAACGATCAAGGTAGAGCTGGCGCGCCTCTGGGACCTCTGGTTTCGGAATCGTCAAAACATTTCCTATGACCGTAACTCGCGATGCGCCGAGAGGATCTCCGCTGGAGTCAGGTTGGGTGACGAGCAGGCTGGCGCGGGGATCGGCTTGCAGATTCTGCGTGTGCATCGCCATGCTGCTGATCAGGAAGAGAGGACGCCCGCGCGGGTCGAGTCCGTAGGGCATCACGGAGCCGAAAGGGAATCCGGGCTGTTTACGCGAGAGCGTAGAAAGGCTGCCGATACGGCCGAGGTAAACCAACGTGCGCGCCCGCTCTGAAAACGAGGGTTCTGGAACCGCAGGCTGATCGCTGGCAGGGCCGGGGCCAGCGTGTTTTCGTGGAGATGAAGAAGACATAATTGTTCTCTTCACTCAGTCTAAACGAAAGCTGTGGATGATTTCGCTACAGACGTGAAGTTGAGCCGGCGCAGCGATTGTTTCTGGTGGCTGCGAGTGCTAGACTTTTGTTGGCTTAGTAGGCAAGTGGTTGCCGATTGAAGCCAGTTGATTAGAGTCAGTCGATTAAAATCAGTGAGCGGGAGTAGTTCAGCGGTAGAACGCCAGCTTCCCAAGCTGGATGTCGCCGGTTCGATCCCGGTCTCCCGCTCCATTTCTTATCAGATATTCGGCAAAATCAGCAGGCTGAGCGTCGCTTACTGGTTGGGTAGAACTATCGCCACCGTGGTGCCCCGCGGGCCCGATTTGAATTCGAACTGGCCACGGAGTTGACGAACTCTCTCTTGCATGCCCTGCACTGCCACGCCAACCTTCATGGGTAAGATGCCGAAGAAGATGTTCAGGCACCCCTATCGAGACGCCTTGAATTTAACAACTTGGGCCTCGCGGAACCCAGTCAGATTGCGGAAAAAGGCCAGTCGGATGTTGCCCCCTGTTTTGGATTGTGGCACCTCACGTCGATCAGTGATTTGGATCACTGATCGGAATACTCGATTCGAGAGATAACTAATTCAGTTAGCCCCGAGGTTACTGCAGCCGGAGGGGTGCGGTGGAACCACAGGGATGACGGAGGAAAGGAACGACCGCCTAGCGCACATGGATTAATTCTTACTCTACTAATTTGGCAGAGCGCGCGTCGGCCTTGACCCTAGCTTCTTCGTTCTCTTGCGACTCCACGAACACGACCCTACCTGAGAGTACGCCGGGCCAGCTTTCGCGGGATCATACGGTTCGCAGGAAGGCGCTCATGTCAAAGCATCCGACCATTGCAGAACACCTGGAGGCAAGCGGAGTCTCCCGAAGAAGCTTCATCCAATTGTGCAGCATGCTGATGGCGGCCGCGCCGTTCGGACTGGCGCTTACCGGCAAGAAGTCTCTCTTGCAGGTAGCGGCAGCGATCGGCAAGACGAAGCGGCCATCTGTAATCTGGCTGCATTTCCAGGATTGCACGGGATGTACAGAGACTCTACTGCGCACCTCCGCACCCGATGTTGCCCACCTCATCCTCGATGTAATCTCCCTCGACTACCACGAAACGTTGATGGCAGCCTCTGGCGCGCAGGCCGAAGCGGCGTTGCGCTCAGCCATGGCTGAGAACGCCGGCAAGTATGTGCTGGTGGTGGAAGGCTCTATCCCGACTAAAGATGAAGGGATCTACATGGAGATGGGCGGACGTCCAGGCGTTCGGGTGCTGAAAGAAGTTGCGGCGCAGGCGGCAGCGGTGATCGCGATCGGCTCCTGCGCGTCGTGGGGAGGCATTCCCTCGGCCGATCCGAATCCCACGGGCGCGGTTGGAGTGGATTCCATCATCTCGGGCAAACCGATTATCAACCTGCCCGGTTGCCCGCCCAATCCGTACAACTTGCTGGCGGTGGTTCTCGAATACGTCACCATGGGTAAGCTGCCTGAGATGGATGAGTTGCACCGTCCCAGGTTCGCCTATGATCGCGTGATTCACGAAAACTGCCCGCGGCGAGCCCACTTTGACGCCGGCCGCTTCGCTCTTTCGTTTGGCGACGCGGGCCACCGCCAAGGATGGTGTCTCTACAAGCTCGGCTGCAAAGGGCCAGTCACGCACGCCGCTTGTTCTCTGCGCCATTTCAACGAGATTCCAGGGGTGTGGCCAATCGGTATTGGAGCGCCTTGCGTAGGCTGCACGGAAAAAGGCGTGGTTTGGTCGATGGGTACTTTCGAAACGGTCCCGATTCACGGGGCAACTCCGCCCGACAATTATCCGCCGATTTTCACTTCCATCGGTGGAGTTAAAACGGGCGCGGCGGTCTTAGTGGGTCTGACTGCGGGAGCGCTCGCGACCGGCGCACTTATGGCCTCCAAGCATCTGCCAGACGAGACTCCAGAAACTCAACAGCCGGACAGTAAGACTCCGTCAGGAGACTAACGATGGAAATCACTCGGCGCGACCTGTTGCAGAAGATCACCACCGGAGGAGCAGTCATTGCCGTGGGCGGCGCGGTTTCCGCCGCGACGCTGACCGGTATCGCTCATGCTGAGGAGGCGAAGCTGTCTCCGCAAGCGGTGGGCATGCTCTACGATGCTACACGCTGCATCGGTTGCCAGACCTGCGTTGTCGCTTGCACCAAAGCCAACGATCTGACGCCGGATATTCGCCGCGATCAACTTCACCAGGGTCCGGGCGATCTCAATAGTTACACCAAGACGATCATCAAGCTTTACAAGTCGACGGACGGGAAAGAATTTTCCTACGTAAAGCAGCAATGCATGCACTGCATCGATCCCGCCTGCGCGGCGGCCTGCATGTTTGGAGGCCTCAAGAAAGATGCGAAGACCGGCGCAGTGACCTGGAACGGCAGCCTCTGCGTGGGATGCCGCTATTGCGAGATTGCCTGCCCCTTCAACGTTCCGAAGTTCGGATGGGAAGGCTTCAATCCCAAGATCGTAAAGTGCGAATTCTGCAAAGAGCGTCTGGCCAAGGGAGAACAGCCAGCATGCACCGAAGTCTGCCCCAAGAAAGCAGTGATCTTTGGACCGCGCGAAGAATTGATGAAAGAGGCGAAGCTCCGCATCGCCGCGAATCCTGGAAAGTATTTTGAGAATCGCGTCTATGGCGAGCGCGAAGCTGGCGGCACTCAGGTGCTTTATCTTTCTCATGTCGCGTTCGATAAGCTCGGCCTTCCGCAACCGGGCGATGAATCCGTTCCGCACAAATATTTGAAGTGGCAGAAGCGCTTGTACAGCTATCTGGTTCTTCCCGCCGGCCTGTATGCGGTGCTCGTGGGATCCATCCGTAAGAACTGGAAGGGCCACGAAGAGCATATGGAAGAGGAAGAGAAGGCCACTGGATTGAGGCCGCAATTATGAACGACACCTGGCAAAGAGACGTTCCCGTCTTCAACGTGCCCATCTGGACCCGTCCCTTCAAAGTGCTATGCGGATTGGCTGGGCTGGGATTGATTCTGGTGGCCTACCGGGAAGTGGTTGGACTGGGACCGGCCAGCGGCATGAATGATGCCTATGCCTGGGGTATTTGGAAGACCTTCAACACAATGGTGCTCACGGGCTTGGGCTCAGGAGCATTCGCGATTGGCATCGCTGCCTGGCTATTCCGCCGGAATCAGCTGCATGTGGTCATGCGAACTGCCCTTCTGACCAGCTTTCTCGCCTATGTCTTCGGGCTGGCCATGCTGGGTGTTGATGTTGGCCGGCCGTGGAACTTTTATTGGATCGTCGCACCCTGGCGCTGGAACTTGCATTCTCCTCTTCTGGAAGTCGCGGTCTGCATGTCGATCTATGCGACTATTCCGCTCTTCGTCGAAAACATACCGCCGGCGCTTGAATACATTTACCAGCAGTGGCCCAAACTGCGGCCGATCGTGAAACAAGTTGAGAAGTGCTTCGTAAAAGCATTTCCCTGGATCGTTAGCCTCGCTTATGTCCTGCCTGCGATGCATCAGTCATCGCTTGGAGCTCTGATGCTGCTCGGCGGGAATCGCGTATCCCCGCTCTGGCAAACACCGTTCTTACCGCTCCTTTATGTATGGGCAGCGGCCTTCCTCGGGTTTGCATTCGTAAGCGCGACGCTTCTGTTCTGCGGCGTGATGTGGAAACGTCCGCTCGATGTCGACATTCTCGGCGAAATGAGCCGCATCAACGCCTGGCTGATTGGGACATGGCTGGTGTTTCGCATCGCCGATCTCAGCATCCGCGGGCAGATTGTCGCAGCCTTCCGACCCAACGTTGACGCGGTTCTTTTCTGGGCAGAAATGGCATTGATGGCCGCCGCCTTCTGGTTCCAGCGCAATCCCGCTGTCAGGCGCAGTCCAAGGAAAATGTTCTACGGAGCATTGCTGGCCACTGTGGGCGGAATCCTCTACCGGTTCGATCCCACAACCACGGCATTCCAGCCTAAAGCAAACGCGATCTACTTCCCGAGTGTGATCGAGATTCTGATTTCGGTGGGATTTATGTCGCTCGGGATTTTGATCTTCATCTTCCTGGCGAAGATCCTGGCAATTCTGCCCGCACCGAACAAGTTGTGGCACGAGATGGAGAGCAGGCGAGTAAATCCTCGTCTCAAGCCTCTTACGGCAAGTCCGCGCGTCGAAGGGTACGTCGCCGGGGACTAAGGGAAAAATTTATAAATTCAAGTTGCAGGTAAGGATTCTATGTCAAAACGAATCACCATCGACCCAATTACCAGAATCGAAGGCCACCTTCGCATCGACGTCGAAGTTGACGACAATGCGGTTAGCAACGCATGGGCTTCCTGCACCATGTGGCGGGGCATCGAGAAGATTCTCCGCGGCCGCGATCCGCGGGATGCGTGGCTGTTTACCCAGCGCTTCTGCGGTGTGTGCACCACTGTGCACGCCATGGCGAGCGTGCGTGCGGTGGAAGATGCGTTGCAGCTTGAAGTGCCGCTCAACGCCCAATTGATCCGCAATCTGATTTTGATTGCGCATGCCCTGCACGATCATATCGTTCACTTCTACCAGTTGTCGGCGCTCGACTGGGTCGACGTCATGCAGATTCCGAATGCCGATCCCGAGCGGACCGAGAAGCTGGCGGAGAGTCTTTCTCCATGGACGCGCAACTCCCGCAATGAATTCAAGGCCGCACAAGATCGCGTAAAAGCAGTCGCCGCGAGCGGACAGCTTGGAATTTTCATGAACGGTTACTGGGGCCACCCGGCTATGCACTTGTCGCCGGATGTGAACCTACTGGCCTTCTCGCATTACATCCAGGCTCTCGAGTATCAGCGCAAAGCTCTGCAAGTGGTCGGAATCCTGGGATCGAAGACACCGCACATTCAGAACCTGACTGTGGGCGGCGTGGCCAATGCCATCGACCTAGACAGCGCGACCGCTCTCAACGCGGACAAACTGGAGCATATCCGCGAGCTGCTTAGCGATGTGGTGCGGTTCATCAATGAAGTCTATGTTGTGGACGTTTGCGCGGTCGCGGCCATGTATCCGGAGTGGTTCAAGATCGGCGGCGGAGTAAAGAATTATCTTGCAGTGCCCGATCTTCCTCTGGACAGCGCCGGCAGTTCCTACGATCTTCCCGGTGGATACATCCTGAACGGAGACCTTGCCGGCACGCGTCCCTTCAAGACCGCTTCGGATAAAATGTTTCGCGATTCTGTCACCGAAGATGTGACGCACGCCTACTATGAAGGCGGAAAACCTCTTCACCCGTGGAAAGGCGAAACTGAACCTGAATTCACTGGCTGGAACGGCGACAAGAAATATTCCTGGGTCAAAGCCCCGCGCTTCAATGGCCAACCGATGCAGGTTGGGCCGCTGGCGCAGGTGCTCGTGGGCTTCGCGCAAGGCCATCCGCTCACGGTGAAACATGCGACGGCCGCAATTCAAAAGATCCAGGCCGTCGGTGGAATCAAAGTGACGCCGGACATGCTGCACTCCACCCTAGGCCGCCATGGCGCGCGAGCGATTCGAGCCTCCATGCTGGCGGAACTCGCGCAGAAACATTTGCAGCTTCTTACCGATAACATTGCGAAGGGCGACTACACGGTTTTCAATCAGCCGGAGTTTCCGAATCACGAAGTGGAAGGCGTTGGAACCCACGAGGCCCCGCGCGGTACGTTGTCGCACTGGATCGTAATCGAAGACGCAAAAATCAAGAACTACCAGGCCGTCGTTCCGTCAACCTGGAATGCGAGCCCGCGCGATCTCTCTGGCGCGCATGGTCCGTACGAAGCTTCGCTGCTGCACACGCCGCTGGCACGACCTGAGGAACCACTGGAGGTTTTGAGAACTGTGCACTCCTTCGACCCTTGCATGGCCTGCGCCTGTCACACATTCGATCCGACTGGCCGGGAGATTGCCAAGGTAAAGGTTCTATGAAGATCCTGATTGGCGGCATTGGGAACGTCTTGCTGGGCGATGACGGCGTCGGACCTTACGTGGCACGGCTTCTCGAGGCCCGTTACGAGTTCGAAGACGGAGTCGAGATCGACGACCTGGGCACTCCGGCACTTGATCTGATCGATCGTATCTCTGGCAAAGATGCCGTCATCCTGATCGATTCCATCGATACCGACGTCGCTCCCGGAACCGTGGTGCTGTACCGCAAAGCAGATATCATGCGGCAACGTCCCGCAGTGCGCATGGATCCGCACGCGCCCGCACTGGTCGACGCTAGCCTCAGCGCCGAACTATTTGGAGTCGCGCCCGCTGACATCCTCCTCGTAGGAATCAAAGCCGAGTCCTTCGAAACAGGGTGCAGCTTGACCGCAATCGTAAGCGCCTCGTTGGATGACGTGATCGGAATCGTATTAGCAGAACTGGATCAGTTTCACGTCCAGTATCGACTGCGGGAAAACCCCGCCGAAGTCGGTATCTGGTGGACACCGGTTGAGACGCTCGACTCTACGCTTGCCCGCTAAATCAGCCCTATTCGTAATGCATTCCGCAACCACCGGAAGAGGTCTTCTGCTGGAATACTTTTCTGACCCTATGCTTCCTGCCGGTCCGTTCTCCCGTCACGTCTGACTGTGACTTTCGACACAGATTAGAGCGTTGAGAGCGTCTAGACTCACTATTCAAGGTACGCTGCCATGTGTCTCGCGATTCCCGGACAGATCATCGAAGTCAAAGAAATAGGCGGCTTGCGCTCCGCCCGAGTGCAGTTTGGCGGAATTGTAAGACAGGTGTGTCTAGACTTTGTGCCCGAGGCCGCCGCAGGAGACTACGTGATGGTTCATGTCGGTTTCGCGATAACGAAGGTCGACCGACTCGAGGCCGAACGCACCTTCAGGGCCTTGCAGGAAATGGAAGGGCTCGAAGACGAACTCGCATCTTCGAGTTCGGAATCGCACTGATTCGCAACCGATCCGACTCGTCGTGTGTGTCTTTACCGCGGCATCCACCGATTCGTGCGGCTCGAAGATGTCAATTCGTTGCGAGGCTACGCTTTCCTCTCGCGCCTTCAAAGTGCGCTTCGATCTCTTCGAGCGTCTTGCCTTTGGTTTCCGGCAGGAAGAATGCAGCGGTAATGAAGTAGATCACGGTGCATCCAGCGAAGCCGAAAAACATGGTCGCGTACCCATACTTGCCAACCGTCGGCAGGAATACCGCAGCGATGCCTGTGGAAACGGCCTGATTCAGCAGCAGTGCGATGCTCATGCCGTTCGAGCGAATGCGCGTCGGCATCAGTTCCGACAGCGCCAGCCATACGCATACGCCAGGGCCTACGGCGTAAAACGCCATGAACACGAAGAGGGTTAGGGCGACTTTCCATCCGCTGCGCTCGGTGGGCAGGGGAGTTATCAGCGCGTTGTCGATTCTTAGCGGAGCATGACGCGCGGCATCGAGATCGCCGAAGGGATTGGAGAAGAACGCGACCACTTTGTTGGCGGGCACACAGCTTTCGCGAGTGATCTCGATCAGAGTCCCTGCGGTGTCGTCGGAACGCGCAGCCTTGGTTGCGGCATGAAAATCTCCGTAGGAATAGATGACGACCAGGGACGTGGGGCGGCTGGCGATTTGCTGGGCAGAGGTTCCACCGGAGTTCAGCAGCGTTTCGGCCAATCTCTGATCATAGGTGAGCTTGACTGTCTGATCCGATTTGACCATGGACTGAACCTGGTTTCCGGAATCCACGCGCAGACGTTCGGTCTGCCGGAACAGGAACGCTGTGCAAACCAGCGACAGAATTATTCCAGCCGTTCCCACGGATAGCAGAAACTTTCGTCCCTTGCGATCCACGAGAAGAACACCGCCAATGGTTACCAGAAAATTGATGATGGTGAAGAGAACGTAACCCCAATGAGCTTGAACATCGGAAAGACCGCTCTGCAGCAGAATATTGGTGTTGTAGCCGATGATGGAGTTGATGCCCGTGGCCTGATTGCAAGCGAGAATCACGCAAGCCAGCAAGAATGGGATCACGTATTTTCGGTGCAGGAGCGATTCCCGAATCCTCGGACCAGCCGAGGTCTGGACTTTCTCGGCGGCGGCAGCCTCTTCCATTTCGCGCAGTTCGAGATTTGCCTGCTCGTTGGTGCGGGAACGAAGTAGCGCGGCTAATGCAGCATCGCGTTTGCCACGACGAAACAGCCAACGCGGAGATTCCGCGACCATCAGGCTGCCGATCACGAATAAAATTCCGGGGGGTAGCGAAACCCAGAAAATGCTGCGCCATGCTGTGTCTTTAAAGGCGAAGAGCCTGGCGGGATCACCAAGCTTGGCAACTTCTTCCACGCGAATACTGAAATACATGCCGACCAGGGCAGCGGTCACAATGCCGAGAGTCAGCAGCCATTGGAAAATCCCCGTGCCTTTGCCGCGGTTCGATGCCGACAGGCACTCTGCCAGGTAAAGCGGGACTACTACTCCGATTAAGCCAGCGCTGATGCCTTGCAAGAGCCGGCCCAGAATCAACGGCTCATACCCTTGCGAGAGCGCAATCACTGGAATACTGATGACAAACAGCACACCGCTGAGCGTCATCAGGAGTTTCCGTCCCATCCAGTCTGCCATTGCGCCCGCAAACAGCGTTGAGATGACGCTGCCGAGCAGAACGGCCGCGACCACGCTCGAGAGCTGGCCCGCATTCAACTTGGAAGTGGCCTCCAAGTAGGGATAGGCCCCAGCAATGATGCCGACGTCGACCCCATACAGCAAGCCGCCCAGCCCCGCTACCAACAGCAGGAAGCGGTTGTACCCGGTTTTTTCGTCGTTCGCCACTGCGACCGTCCTTTTTCGCCCGATTAAAGAACTCAAAAAGCTAATCCTCGCGAGAATACTACGGGAAATAGATTAGAAATGAATCTTTCTTCCTGCAGTGGTCACTGCGCACAACAATCTGAAGGCTATAATCGTCCTATCATGCAAAACCGCAATATTGAATCCCCCTCAGTATCGGAAATCTGTGCACAGGTTAAACATCTTGGATATTCGACTTCCAAGCGGGTCCGCCTTTATGGCGAGGATTATGAGGTAGTTTCAGATCCGTTTCCGGAAGCGGATGGTATCGCAGTGCACGTTACAACCAAGAAAGACTCCAAGGTTCGTGTGCTGCAGTTGCCAGCGACAGTCCTGCAGAGCGTTAAGAGACGTCGCAAGGCTGCCTGATCGGCGCCTGAACAGGCTTTTTTAGGCTCCGCGCGCGTGCCGCGAATGCGCCTAACCTTCGTTCTTTTTAAGATAGTCTGAGAGCTGCCGTACCACGGCAATGAAGGTCTTGTTGGCCACCGAGAGTGTGCGGTCCCGCCGATAAGCCAGGCCGAGCTCCCGCCACATTTCGGGGCCTTCCAGTTCGATCAGCTTCACTCTTCCCGCGGCGACCTCATCGCGCGCAAAAGCCGCGCTGATGAGCGAGATGCCAAGATCTGCGGCCACGAAGCTCTTGATCATCCCAATACTGGGCAGCTCCATTCTCACCTTGAGTTCGGTGTTGTATTCGCGGAAAAGTTTATCGAGCAAACGGCGCGTGTGGCCGGTCTTCGGAAGAAGCAGAGGATATTTCACGATCTCGCTGACGGGCGCAGACTTCATCTTGGCCAGCGGATTCTTAGGACTCACCATCAGCATCAATCGATCCCGATAAATAGCCTGAACCTTAAGGCTGGGAGATTGCACCGGTAGGCTAAGTACGCCCACATCGAGAGATCCGTTCTCCAGCTTCTCGACAATCTTGTAGGTGAAATTCCGGTAGATGCTGATCTGCACATCGGGAAAGCGGCGGCAGTACTCGCCAAAAACTTCTGGAAGAACATACAGGCAGGTTGCCTCGTTGGCGCCGACGACGAGCGTGCCGCGCGGCGTGTGGCCATGGTCGGCTACCGCCACCAACGACTCGTCGCGCAGCTTTTTCATGCGCACGGCGTAATCGTGGAAGACCTGGCCGGCTGGGGTCAGCTTGACCGACTTGCCGGAGCGGTCGAGCAGGCGATCGCCGTATTCCTGCTCCAGTTGGCGAATCTGCGCGCTCACGGCAGATTGCGAGCGAAAAACTTTCTCGCCCGCGCGGGAGAAGCTGCCCTGTCGGGCGACCTCAAGGAAAGTGATGAGTTGATCGAAATCCATGCAATTTGATTTAGGAGGATTATAACGAAACTATCGTCGGCGCGGTGTAGTGGATGTCGGTCGGGCTTTACAAACTGTTCATTGCACGACGGGCCTCTCGGAAGTCAGTTGCTTGTCGCGGCCGTAACTGCGCGCTTCCTCGGCGGCGAGGTGAGTAAGAATCGAGGCCCACGAGTCTTCAATCGAGCACGGCGGCGCCAGGGGTTCAACCCGAAGGAGTGGCAGAGCCGAACGGCCGAGTAGCTCGGCGGCTCGGGGACTGCCCGTGAGTTGCAAGTGCCGGCGAAGAATGCGGCGAAGCCACTTTTCTTCCTCAGGTTCGAGAGATGCGAAGCGCACTGAGTCGTGATTGATGGGGTCGTTATTGAAGCCTGCGGCGTCTGCCCGCAACAAGTATGCGAGGCCGCCCGTCATTCCTGCTCCCATATTCGCGCCCGCCGGACCGAGAATTACCGCGACGCCAGCGGTCATGTATTCGCATCCGTGGCGGCCCATGCCCTCGACTACCGCGAGCGCTCCACTGTTACGTACCGCGAACCGTTCTCCCGCGCGGCCGGCGACGAACAGCTCACCGGAGGTGGCGCCATAGAGGACCGTATTGCCGACCAGAACGTCTCCGCGTTGCGAGGCTTCGGCGTGCGCGCTGATCGCGATGCTTCCGCCACACAAGCCTTTGCCCACATAATCGTTCGCCTCTCCGGTCAGGCGGAAGTTCGCACCGGAGATGAGAAATGCGCCGAAGCTCTGGCCTGCGGTGCCGACAAACTCGCAGTCCGCCGTCATTTTAAGATGCGAGCCCAGGCGGCGCAGCACCTCACCGCTGAAGTGCGCTCCCACAGCCCGATCCCCGTTTGTAATTTCAAAACGATAGGGACGAACGGAGAGCGATTCCAGATCGTCCACCACGCGATTCAATTCAATGTGGAGGGCGCCGCTATCCTCGTGAGGGCACGGAAACTGCGCCGGCGGATTCGCAATGGGCCGCAACAGCGAAGCGACGCTTTGTTCGGCTTCAGCAGAGCGCGGCTGCAAACGCTCCACTGCACCGAGGATTTCATCAATCGACCCCGCACCCATCCCCGCCAGCAGTTCGCGTATGTCGGCCGCCAGTGCGCGGAAATAAGTTTCCACCATCTCCGGATTCCCGGCGAAGCGGGCGCGCAGATTTTCATCCTGAGTAGCAATGCCCACGGGACAAGTGTTCAGATGGCATTGCCGCGCCATGACGCAGCCGATGGCGAGCAAAGCTGCGGTTCCAAAGCCGAATTCCTCGGCGCCCAGCATGGCGGCGACTACTACGTCACGGGCAAACTTGAGGCCACCATCCACGCGCAGTCGCACGCGGGCGCGCAGGCCCGCCTGCACCAGCGCAGTATGCGCATCGCGCAGCCCGATTTCCCAGGGCAGCCCGGTGTTCTTGATCGAAGTGAGCGGCGACGCGCCGGTGCCGCCATCGTGACCGGCGATCGTAATTACGTCCGCACCAGCTTTGGCTACGCCTGTCGCGATAACGCCGACACCCGAACTCGAAACCAGCTTGACTCCGATACGAGCGTTCGGGTTTACGGCGCGCAAATCGTAGATCAACTGCGCGAGATCTTCGATGCTGTAAATGTCATGGTGCGGCGGCGGCGAAATGAGCGAGGTTCCGGGAACAGCGTGGCGCAGGCGCGCGATATAAGGCGTGACCTTCGCCGAAGGCAGTTGTCCGCCCTCGCCGGGCTTCGCACCCTGCGCAATCTTGATCTCGAGTTCGTCGGCGTGCACCAGATATTCCGCGGTGACTCCAAATCGAGCCGACGCTACCTGCTTCACGCGGTTGTTCGCCTCAGGGCGTTGGTAATAAATGTTTGGATCTTCTCCACCTTCACCCGTATTGCTTCGTCCTCCCAGGCGGTTCATGGCGATGGCCAGCGTCTCATGAGCCTCAGGGGAAATTGCGCCCAGCGACATGGCCTGCGTGCCGAACCGGCTGAGCAGCGAAACTTCACTCTCCACTTCGTCCAAGGCCAGAGGCTGCGCGAAACGGAATTCGAGCAAGTCCCGCACGGCAACGTTCTTCCCGTTTTCCCTGCGGTCTTCAGAGAGGATCTTCAATGCTGCGCGATTCTCCTCCGTGGGCGACTTGATATAGCGATGCATTCGCCTGACGAGTTCGGGCGAACTCGCGTGCTGCTCGCCGTTGCGGCGGAAGCGGTACAGGCCGGAATCGCGGAACTCCGCGGCAGAAGATGCGAAGCCCGCGGCATGACAAGCGATGCAATCGCGCAAGAGGTCGTCGAGCGTCTTGCCGCTAAGTGAGCGGCCGGCATTTTCGAAGAACTCATCGCAAACCGCCGGATTGAGCCCTATGGTTTCGAATAACTGGCTGTTGCGATAACTGCTGATTGTCGAGATTCCCATGCGCGCGAGAACTTTGCGCAATCCCTTCTCAATGCCGGCGCGATAGCGAGACGGACCGGTGACGCCGGCGCGCGATGCCATGCTCATGGCGAGATGCGGATGCACAGCACTCGCACCCGCGGCCAGCAGCAGTGCCACATGATGCGTATCGACGACTTGGCCCGTTTCCACAATGAGCGGAACATTCCATGCGCCAGCCTCAGTCATGGCTTGCCACACGCACGAAACCGCCAGCAGTGCAGGCAGAGCGGCTCGCGTATCGCTCAACGTATGATCGCTCAATAAAATAGCGCCGGAACCGGACGCCTCGCTCGCGGCTTCGTGTCGGATTTTGTTGAGAGACTCACGAGCGGCCCCAGGCCCTCCGGCCGCGTCGAAGGTGATATCAATGAAATGAATCGGCGACAGAGCCTCTGCGATCGAATCCATTTGCCCGGCATCGAGCAGAGGAGAACTCAGCTTCGTATTTTTCCCAAGATACACGTCGAGCGACATCACATGGCTCTCGCGCAACGGATCGATGGGAGGGTTCGTAACCTGCGCGAACCGCTGCTTGCAGTAATCCCAAAGCGGACGCGGCAGAGTCGACAGAAACGCCGGAGGTGCGTCATCGCCCATGCTCCACAGCGGTTCCTGACCCTGCTCTACGAGAGGGTAGAAAAGTATACGGAACTGATCTTCGGTCCATCCGAAGGCCGCCATTAATCGGTTGCCATCAATCCTGACGGGCTCGGCTTCGTGTTTAGCCGCAATCACTGTCGTGACCGGCGAACTGACCGAAGGCACGAGCTGGGCGACTTCATCCGGCCGGAAGAAATCTCCGCTCGCCGGATCGGCGATCAGCATTTCTCCGGGACCAAGTCGCTGCCGCTCCACAACCTGCTTATCGGAAAGATCCGTGATGCCAACTTCGGAGCCGACGATGAGCAATCCATCCGATGTCAGCGTGTAGCGCAGAGGACGCAGTCCGTTACGATCGAGCTTTGCGCCTATGAAATTTCCGTCGGTAAAGATCAGGGCAGCCGGACCATCCCACGGTTCTTGCTTGGGTGCGCTGTTGGCGAGGAACTGGCGCAGCCTCGAGTCCAGATGCTCATCATGCTCCCATGCTGGCGGTACCAGGCGCAATGCAGACTCAGCAATGCTGGAACCGCGTCGCACCAGCGCTTCGAGAGCATTATCAAAACTCGCGGAGTCACTCATCCCCGGCTGCAAAAGATTCGCGTCCTTTGATAATCGAAGCTGGTGCCGCAACGTCGCCCCACGCGCCTGAAACCAGCGTCGATTGCTGCTGATCGTGTTGATCTCGCCATTGTGAGCCACGAAGCGAAATGGTTGCGCTAACGACCAGCTAGGCTGCGTGTTCGTGGAATATCTTTGGTGGAAAACTACAAACGAACTCACGAACTCGGCATCGCTCAGGTCGCGATAGAACGGAGCCAACTGTTGAGGCGTAAGCAGTCCCTTGTAAACGATGGTTCGCGATGATAGCGAGCAGTAGTAGCCCGACGCGGGGATGGCTTCAAGTTCTTGCCGCAGCCGGAACAGCTGTAGCTCGAACGCGGAAGAATCGAAACCTGAGGACGTCTGATAGGAAGACTTGCTTCGCGGTGCGATGAAGCATTGCCGCACGAGAGGCAGGGAATCGCTCGATCGCGGTCCAAGGATCGACGGATCAGTAGGTACTGTGCGCCAGCCCAAAAATGTAAGATCAAACTTCGCTACAGCAGATTGAATAGCGGCGAGTCCTTCAGCTTCCTGGCCTCGCTGAAGAAACACCATGCCGACAGCAAACTCATCGGGCAATCGAATTCCATCAGTGCGAGCGGTCTTGCGGAAGAAAGCTTTCGGAAGCCCGACCAGCAACCCGGCGCCATCGCCGCTGCGGCCATCGGCATCCACGCCGCCGCGATGGGCTAGTCGCGCAAGGGCGCCAATTCCGCGCTCGACTACGCTATGAGACGCAGGTCCGCCCAGTTGCGCGATAAACCCCACGCCGCATGCATCATAGTCCGCCGAGAATGTCGGGCGCTTTTCCGCCATACTAATTGTGTAACCTGAAGCACCCATCCAAGTACAATCATCAATTTCGATGCGGTGGATGCGTTTTTCTGCATCGCTGCAAGGGTGATTTGCAGAGGCCGTTTCTAAGGTTCCTGTATCGTGGGGGAAGGAATATCTCTCACCAGATAAAATGCCGAAACCCGCCGCAGCCAGCGTGCCGATGGTCACTCTTTCCGACATTCAATCCGCGCTTGTCCGGGTTCGAAAGTCGATCCACGTATCTCCCTGCACCCGCTCTGAAACTTTCTCTGAACTCACTGGCCACTCCATCTATCTCAAACTCGAAAACCGCCAACGGACAGGTGCCTATAAAGAACGCGGCGCTCTCAACAAACTGCTAAGCCTCACCGCGGACGAACGTTCCCAGGGAGTAATCGCGGCGTCAGCGGGCAACCATGCCCAGGCCGTTGCCTACCATGCCTCGAATCTTGGCATCCGGGCAAGAATCGTGATGCCACTCGCGACGCCGCTGATCAAAGTCTCGGCCACGCGTGGCTATGGCGGCGATGTCGTGCTCCACGGAGCGAATTACGATGAGGCTTATGAAGAGGCAATGCGCCTCAGCGCGCAGGACCATCTCACATTCGTGCATGCCTTCGACGATGATGCGGTCATCGCCGGACAGGGAACTCTGGGGTTGGAATTGCTTGAGCAGCATCCTGATCTCGAAGCCGTCGTCGTGCCCATCGGCGGAGGCGGGCTGATCGGCGGTATCGGTTGCGCGTTGAAAGAAACCAATCCCCGCATACAGGTGATCGGAGTGCAACCTGCGCGGCTCCCTTCGGTGAAGGTTGCGTTATCGGAAGGGAAGTCTGTGACCTTGCCAGCGGCCGTCACCATTGCCGATGGGATTGCAGTGCGCCGCGTCGGCACGCGGACGCTTCCGCTAGTTCAGAAATATGTGGACGACATTGTCACGGTCGAGGAAGAAGAAATTGCAAACGGCGTCCTTCTGTTGCTCGAAAGAGAAAAGATTCTAGCCGAGGGAGCAGGCGCGGCAGCTCTGGCCGCGCTCGTCAATCACCGCATTCCGATGATGCAGGCTTCGAGCGGCAAGAAAGTCATCGCCCTCGTGAGCGGTGGAAACATTGATGTAACACTTCTGGCGCGCATCATCGAGCGCGGCCTGGTCAAGGATGGACGGCTAGTCCGGCTGCGCGTGCACCTTCCCGATTATCCCGGAGCGTTGCATAAGCTCACTGGTATTTTGGCGGAACGTCGCGCCAATATTGTTGAGACCTCCTACGACCGCGCCTATCACAACGTGAACCTAGGAGACACGGCGATTGACATCACGATGGAAACCCGCGGTCCCGACCACATCGCAGAACTGATTTCAGCACTGAGCGCCCACGGCTACACGCACGAAAGAATTCTGTAAGACGAGCTTTGTGCGAGTCAAGGCGGTTGTGTGGGGACGGCCGCCTCGGCCGTCCAGCCGAGCGCAGCGAGGCGTCGCTGCGACCACCTAGCTCCGCCGCACGCTATCCCGATATCGCCGCGAAACTTCTTCCAGAAATGCTTCGTCAGATGGCCGCTGCTCCCTCGGGATACGCAACCGCTCGCCCATCCGGTCAGCGATAACTTGCGCCGACGCGAGACGCTGCAGGTTAGGAATATCAAGCCGTCGCGCGAGAAAAGTTTCAATCAGTTGAAACTCCTGCTCGGTGAGCGCGGCGACCTCGTGGCTCACCGACGGAGCCGACGCCGATTTTTCCTGTCCATACCAGTAGAAAACCCCTTGCTCCTCAACCTCGTGGACCACGACCGTTCCCGCAACCATATCTCCCAGGCGGCGATTCTGTTTGTCGATAGCGCAAGAGACAGCGCCGATAAGATAGAAGCCAATTGAGTCGATTGCCCGCATGAAGTTTCGCCCAATGCCTTCAAATGCCGTGATGGGCCGCCCACTCGCGCTGATCACTCGAATCTTGGCCTGACGTTTCCCCGGAGTCTGGCCATTCCACAGAATCTCGAAGATGGCGAAGTAGCCCCAATAAAGGCAGAAGAGCAAAAATAATGCGATCGCCAGCTCCCAGTTTCGAGCCTGCCCCCACGAGCGTTCGAGATCAGGTGCGGTGAGTGAAACAATGAGGACGACCACCAGCGCAACAATAACCTGGATCAGCGTATCGAGGCAGAGGGCATAGCCGCGGCTACCCACTCCAGCCAAAGGAAACTCCAGAGAGATCTGTTCCGGCGTTTCGATGGTAAGCTTTTCCGTCGGGTCCGAACTCGAGCTTAAGCCGGGGTCCAAGATATGATCTCCTTAATATGATCTCCGTTTCCTGGATCAACAAACGCCAAACCTACTGGTCGCGGTTAGAGTCTCTACTCGCGCGGGTCAAACAACAAGGGCTGCATGCATTGAGCCGCAGCGAACTGCGCGAGTTAGGTTTGCTCTACCGCCAGACTGCCACCGACCTCTCCGCCGTCCGGGGCGACCCCAGCAGTGTGCAGCAATCGCGGTATCTGAATCAACTGCTGGGCCGCGCGCACAACGCCATCTATTCAGGACAGAAAAAAACTGTGGGCGGAATCTGGCAATTCTATCGCCAGGATTATCCGCGAATCTTCCGGCAGTTTCTGCCGTACACGACAGTGGCAACTGCAATCTTTTTGCTCGGCGCGATTGCGGGTCTGTGTTTCAGCTTGGCGGACCCAGATTATATGCGTGCATTTATTGGGCCGACGATGATGAGCAGCATCGAGCGCCACGAAATGTGGACGCATTCCATCGTCTCCATCAAACCGCAGGCGTCGAGCGCCATCATGACGAATAATCTTACCGTGTCATTTATGGCGTTTGCCGCAGGAATTACCGCGGGCATCGGCACACTCTACATGATGTTTTTCAATGGAATGATGATTGGAGTGATTGGCATCGCCTGCGCAACCTACGGAATGAGCGTTGCGCTGTGGAGCTTCGTGTCTCCACACGGAGTGTTAGAGCTGCCTGCCATATTCATCGCCGGAGGCGCAGGGCTGCGGCTCGCCCGCGCGCTGCTCTTTCCGGGACTATTGTCGCGCCGGGATTCGCTCGCTGTAGGTGGCACCGAAGCAGTTCGTTTGCTAGTGGGCGTTATCCCCATGCTGATTATTGCGGGAACGATTGAAGCCTTTTTTTCGCCATCGTCCGTGCTGGCATCTTTGAAGTTCGCTGCGGCAGCGGCATTGTTTACGCTGCTGATCGTGTACTTATGGAGTGGGTCGCAAAATGAGGCAACGTAGCGTCGCATTTTTGTCCGCACCGTAACCTTACGATCGCTCGAACGTTCCGCAGACGCGAATCATTTCCCACGCATTGGCACTCCGGCGGGGCTCTCCAGCTTGAGGGTCATCGCTTTGAAATTTATGGTTACGGTTTCCGCCTGCCGCAAAAGGTCAACCCCCAGATTCCCGTAAAACCATTTACTTGTAGTACCTTGCTGAGTCTCAACGATATGCGCCGGTTGCAGCACGACGCTCTTACCGCCAAGCTCCAACACCACTTTAGGGATCGACGTACTCTCGAATTTCTGGCCTCCACCCACCCCGGTTACCGTATGAGATTCGTGCGTACTCGACGTGCGCATTAAATCTCGAGCGACGCCGGCAAATCTCGGCCACAGGTCGGAAGTCACCGCCCCGGTATCCAACACAAACGGATAGGCATGCCCCTCGAACCTGGCTTCCGTAATAAGATTCAAGTCGTCAAAGCAAATGTTCGCCGCAGACAGGTTTCTACCGGAGGGCGAGAGATCCGCTTCAAATGCGCCCTCGCGATTCCAGGTTACCGAACCCAACTCCAGGAGTACCGGAAGACCGATAAGGCCGCGCTGACCCGGTTCCATGTCCACAAAAGGCTGCGCATCCTTGGCCACAACAAGAAACGCAACATTGCGCAACTCGACGCTTCCCAAGGCGAGGCTCTTAGCCCGCGCAATCCGGAACAACACCCGGTTTCCGTTGATGTCCGCTCCGGTGGATTTGACTTCATAGATTTCCATTCCGAACAGCAAAGCATCCGATTCGCTGAGAGTCGATAGGTTGGCCCCCGTATCAATGAAATAACCCGCCTTTTTTCCATTGATCACGAGAGGAAGCCTGCCGTCCTCCATCTGTACGGTTACTTTGTCAGTACCACTCCGCTGGAGGACCGCTTGATCTGGAAAGTGACTCAGCGCTTCGATAAACGGCCGCGTGCTCTTGGCATCGCTGTCGTTGGGATCTATCGCCAGAAGTGCATCCATCTCCCGCAAGGATCGTCCATATCGACCCTCACGCATCGCAGCGTACGCAAGAATGTGATGGATCTGTTTAGCTGTATTCGACTTGGGCTCAACCGCAAGAACTGTCTTGAACCTTTCCTCGCAAGTCGGCGTGTCATTGAAGGTCCACGCAACTTCTCCAGCGTAAAAGTCGGATGACCCGGGATGTCTGCTTAAACCATTTCGAAGCAGAAACATCTGATGCGCGTCCGATTGCTTCTTGAGCTCCGGCTGGTTGTCGAGCCCCGAAAGCGCGAGGGAGGAAACGAGAAGTGATAGGGCAATGATAATGATATTGAGTCTCATCGATTGGGACTCCTGGGCACCGCGCCCCGAAATCTTAGCATCCCAGCACGACTAATCGGCGAAACTGACAAATACTGAGAATTCCCGAGCGCGAGATGCCGCCGCGAAGGCGAGACGCAGGCGCTACGCTACACCAGATTCCGCTCTTTCACCATAAGATACTGATTGAGCACCGCCGCCGAAATGCGCGATGGTTCCACTTCCATGCAGAGAGCCCCGCGCTCGCGCAATCGTCCCAGAAGCAATTCGCGGCGGTAAACCATCTCTTGTGCCGCGACCACTTCGTACATGGCAGAGGTTGACGCCGGACTTTGCCGCGCTCGCAGCTTCAGTTCCGGTTGCGCAATCGCAATGAACAACAGCAGATGCCGCGAGAGCATTTGCCCCGCGGCCTCGATCACTTCTGGAGTCATCGCGCTCTCTGCCAGGTCAGAAATCCAGATAATCAGCCCGCGCTGTTTCTGCAAAGTGAGCAGGCTCGCGGCAGCACGCACGTGGTCCGCCTCCGGAACCTCTTCGCGAACCACAGCAAGTTGCTCCACGATGTGGCGCATCTGCGCCGCGCCACGACCGGGGATTACTCGCTGATTCACCGCGCGTCCATAAGCGAGCAAGCCTACGCGATCTCCGGAGTAAATTGCGAGTTGAGCGAGGCAGAGCGCCGCATCCACGGCGCGATCGAGTTTGCTGTAACCATCGGTGCGGGCGCGCATCAGTCGCCCGCAATCGAGTACGATCCAGACGGCCTGGCTGCGCTCCACGCGAAACGTTTTCGATACAAGCTTTCCGCGGCGTGCTGTCGCCGTCCAACATACATTGCGAAGTTCATCGCCCTCGCGATGCTCCCGCAGGCTCTCGAAGTCCGATCCCATTCCACGCATGCGCATCAGTCGCATTTGCATCTCAATCTGGCGGCTGCGCGCGAGATAGACAGAATGTTTGCGAGCATGCTCAAAATTAGGATAGACGCGCACCGTCTGCCGCAGATCGGCCACCGCCCAACGCTCCGCCATCAAGAATCCAGATCGATAGCGCAGAAAAACTCTTCCCGTTTGCAGGTCACCTCGCCTGCCCGGCGTGTATTCGTGATTGATCGATCGACTACTATGAGCGGGAATATTCAGAGTTGCGGTTTTGCTCGTATACCAATTCGACGACGGCAATTCATCGTAGGCGCTCATCCAAAGATCGACAGAAGACTGATTTGCCACCGAGAGGTTTACGGCCGCTCCGACTCCAATCGAAAGCGGACTGCGCCATTCGCGCCGAATCGTGAGTTGTTTAGGACGCGGAAGCCGCAGCCAATCTCCGAGGAACACGAGCAGCAGTAATCCATCCCACAGCAGCATGGCGTAGAGAAACGTGCGGTTCCACAAGGCAGGAATGATCCACGCCAGGCCAACGCCAGCGAGAAGCAGCAGTCGTGGGCCAGCGCCGCCGCCGAACCGGCCATGAGGCTGCGCCTGCGCCTCAATCGGCGACGGCTCAAGAGGGCGCGGAATACTCACTTCGGCACCTCAACCGCCGCCAGCACATCGGTCAGCACGCGATCCGTATCCAGACCCTCAAGTTCGGCTTCCGGACGCAGGATGATGCGATGGCGAAGCGCGGGAAGAACTGCGGCCTTCACATCATCGGGAATCACGTAATCGCGATCCCCGAGCGCCGCGATTGCCTTCGCTACGAGCATCAAACTGATCCCGGCTCGCGGGCTCGCGCCCAGAGATACCGACGGCCAACTTCGCGTGCGGCGCGTGATCTCTGAGATATAGCCAAGCAGCGATTGCTCGACCGTGAGTTGACGAAGCTCCGTTCTCGCCTGCTGTAGAACCTCGGGTTCGATCGGCGCGACCTCGACCTGTTCGGTGAGCGATGCGGCGGGGTTGTTGTGTTTCGCAAGGATCTCAAGCTCTTGCTGCGCCGATGGATATCCGATCTTGATCTTCAGCAGAAAACGATCCAGTTGAGCTTCGGGCAGCGGGTAGGTGCCTTCGAACTCCACCGGATTCTGCGTAGCCAGCACGGTGAACAATGGCGAGAGCGAATGCCGCACGCCGTCGATCGTGACCTGCCGCTCTTCCATCGATTCCAGCAGCGAGGCTTGCGTCCGCGGCGGCATCCGGTTTACTTCATCGACCAGCAGAAGATCGGTGAACATCGGCCCCTGGTGCAGCGAAAAAGTTCCATTCTGCAAATTGAGAATATTGCTGCCCAGCAAATCGGCAGGCATCAGGTCTGATGTGCATTGCACGCGTTGAAACGTAACATTCAAAGCGCGCGCAAGAACCTTCACGCTAAGCGTCTTGCCCAATCCCGGGACGCCTTCAATCAGAGCGTGCCCGCCGCAAAGCAGCGCAGTCAGTGTGCCATCAATAAGTGCGTTCTGGCCGACGATCACCTTTGCAAGTTCTGCGCGGCCGTGGGATATCAGTTTAGTAATTGCCTGCATGAAGTCTTTATTCCTCTATTTTTACGTTCTGTTCTTCGTACCGGACACCACCGGTTCGAGCAGCAAGGTTGCCTGATTTAAAGCCTGCACGTGTTCGAGCGCCTGTTTTTCCGATAACTCTGTATCTCGCACAACCTCGTCGCTGCGGCTCACGAGAGCAGCCACATCCGGCGGAACTTTAACGCCGCGCTGCGCCATGGCCAGGAGAATATCGTTTCCGCTCGCATTTCCGCGAATTCCCAACCGCCGTGCCGCGATCTGCTGGAAGCGGCCGAACGCAATTTCCACGGCAACCTGCGTTCCGTTCGCGCGATGAAATACGCTGCCCAGAGTCTCCACAAATTCCAGGGGAGACAGTCGCGACTCGCGCACCAGCGGCACCACAGGCCCACTGCGTCGCGAGAAGGTAAGAATCACCAATAGCGCGAGAAATCCCGCCTGAGCCAAAGCCCACATCTGCGCCGGATTCGTAGCGTGCGCCGAAGCCTTCTCGTGCTGTTCGTGGTAATACTCGCCCCAAAGTATGCGCCGGTTGTCGCCGACGGAATTGAAAAGCAAATCGAGATTGTGCCGATCCCGAATACCGGCATTGGTGAGCGGCAACGCACTCGCCCACCAGATCACGCGCCCCTGGCCCAGAGGGTAAGAGACTACGACAGGCTGGGCGCGCTGGTCATCTTTAGCTTGGTCATCTTTAGCTGAGTCATTTTTAGAATGCGCGACGAAGTGAACGACCGCCGCAGCTTTGCTCGAGTCCCAGACGAGATCGCCATCCTGAGAAATGGGACCGCCCCGCGTCAGACTCGTAGGAGCGACTGGCTTGCATTCAGCGAAACCGATGCGTTGTTCCCCGTCTTTCGCTTCAGATTGTGGAACGAACGAATCCGGACGCACGCCGGCGAGCAGCACGGTTCCTCCGCGCAACAGAAAGCGGGTGATGCCGCTCATCTCTTCTGGCTGCGGATACGATTCCGGACCAGCCAGCACCAGCATCACGCCGGCGGCATCGGCAGGAAGCCCCGCCGGTGGCTGCTTCCAGCGTTCCACCGCATAGCCGCTTTTTTGCAGGAGCAGATAAGCCGCTTTCGCCCCATGACGCTGCACGCTAAAGCTTGACGGCGTTCCTTCGCCCTCATCTTTCTGATTGGAACTCAGCCACGCCACGAGCGTCATGAGCAGCAGCAACCCGACGCCGAACACGATAAATCCGCGCTGCTCGCCTGCGGTTACCGGCATCCCAGCCTTTCCAGATGAGCAGAAAATTGCGCGAAGTCAGCTTCTGTCGTGGGACGGCTTCCATACCAGCTCGACTCAAACTTCCGCGTCATGGCGGCAAATGGCTCTCTCGATAAATTTGAGCCAGGGATCGCATTGAGATATTCGCGCGGAGTACGAGTCTTATCCGGTGGCCACACGCCCTCCGACTCCAGCCGCGAGACCGCTGCCCAGAACCCGAAGTGAATCGCCTCTCTCCACTCCCCTTGCGCCGCTCGCTCGCGCGCATCCGCCAGCCACTCTCGCCAATTTCTTGAGGATGGTGAGAAAGGAAGAATCTCGCGACCGCCAGTCCCAATACTCTGCTGCGAAATACGATACAGCCAAACCCCGGCAGTCGCGGCAGCAAGCGCGATCACGCCCCATACAAACCATTGTCCCAAATCCTCGATATCAGGATTTGGATTGATCTTCCTAAGCTGTTTTCCAATCCATGTCAGAAATCGCTGCCAGAGCAACTCGAGTGCGTTTGGTCCGCGTACCTGATCGAATTCACGAGCGTTAAGAATTTCGTCAAGCCGCTTTCGCGCAGCATTGTCAGCTCGGTCCGGTTGTTCGTAAAGTTCAGCTTCGGCGCGCATGGCCTTCAAACGCGCGCCCGCCGCGGCCAGAATGTCAGGCTTGTCGACTGCGGGGGCTGTCAAAAATCGATTCAGCGCATTTCCCAGAAAGCTCACGTCGACGGCCACATCTCCGCGCGAAGTGTGAACCGTAAGCTCTTCGGGAAGGGAATCGCGAAATGCAACCGCTTTCTGTGGCGCGGACGCCAACTCCGCAACCTGGCTTTCGTAACCCTGAAGCTGTTCAATATATTGAGCTGTGGTGATCGCTTGAATTCCAAATGCCTGCCCCATCCCTGCCAGCAGGAACAGCGCGGCCAGCCCATAGCGAAATCGAAACGGCCTCATACTTGTGCAGGAGTAGCTTGCTCCGCAGCGGCGCTCGGTGCCCCGGGAACATCCAGGCTCGACAGCATCAATTGCAGATCGAAGGCTTCCTTACGGACGCGCTCGTCGTAATACAGCAGCGAGAGGCCGATAGTCGCGAGTGGTCCGGTAATCGATCCAGCGATAAACCCCGCCAGATAAACTAAAACAGCGGCGGCAATCTTGTTGTGCAACAGCGCGCCGGCACCACCCGCAATTCCTCCCAGGCCCATGCCAAGAATGAGGGATAGCGCGAGAAAAACAAGATAAATGACGACCACGCGCCAGCGGCTTCCCTTGGAAAGGAATACGCTGCGTTTCAATGAGGCAAAGGGCCCCAAGTTCTCGACCATGCAAGCTTGGATCGCCAGCGCATAACGCACGTAGATCGCGATGAATCCCGCGAAAACCAAGGCGATAACAGCAAATACCACAAGCCCCGCAAGCACCGCGGCTGCCGGACCCGGCGGCGCGACGCGCCCTGTTCTGAGGAGCAGGGAAGTCGGAATTATTATGGCCATCATCACGATGACCGCCAAGAACATCCACAACGCCATCCAAAGAAGAATGAGCAAACAGGTGCCCAGCAAACTCAGCAGCCGACCCCAGAGAGCTTTGTAAGCACCCAGGACGGAAGTCTGTTGCCCCAGATGAACGGCAGCAACGGCCTTAACCGTGGCCGCATGCGAGATTGCCAATCCCGCCAGCATGACGAGATAGCCGACAAACAGGGTGAAACCCAGCCTGGCCATGACTGCCGCGGTGGCCGCCCGGTTGTTGGCGCTGAATGGCGAACCCACATTGCTCCCGACCGCAAGTAGTTGGAAGACCACGTTGGCAGCCGGACCCAGCGAGGCGATCCCGACAAAAAGCCAGAAATTCTTCCGGTAAAGTGCAAAGGTGTGGTCCAGCAGCTGTCCGGTGGACATCGGGCGCAAGGGTTCTGTCATTGGTGCACACTCCCGAGCTGTGAGTGGGACACTATACCATGGGTGGGCACTCTGAGAACGCGGAAGTGCCATCCGCCGAAAGGAGCGAGCCATCCTTACAAACAGCGGTTACAAACAGGTTGCTCCCACGATCAAATCGCTTGCCAGCAGGCGCCGGAGGCGTATCCTTTTTAGGGCAGGGAACTGTGAACCCAACGTTCCAATCCTGTGATTTCAACTTCCTCAGCAGCCTGAGAACGAAACATCCGCAAGGTGCTCCAGACCTGCGAGTTACAAAAAAGAGGAACGGAGTTCAATCCGCTCGTAAACGAATATCCACGGAGGCGAGACCATGACGTCTGGCATTCTGACCCACTCGGGAATTAAACCGCCCGGCGACTACATTGAAGAAGTAATGACAACGGTAAAGGCGAAGAACCCCGCCGAGCCTGAGTTCCATCAGGCCGTGCGCGAGGTTTTCGACTCGCTGCGGCTCGTATTAGCGAAGCATCCCGAGTATCAATCGAATCGCATACTGGATCGCATCGTCGAACCCGAGCGCGTGCTGATGTTTCGCGTGCCCTGGGCCGATGATCAAGGAGTTGTGCAGGTAAACCGCGGCTTCCGCATCGAGATGAACAGCGCCATCGGTCCGTACAAAGGCGGTTTGCGTTTTCATCCCTCGGTGAACCTCGGCATTTTGAAGTTCCTCGCATTCGAGCAGGTATTTAAGAATTCGCTCACCACATTGCCCATGGGCGGCGGCAAAGGCGGCTCCGATTTCGATCCCAAAGGCAAGAGCGACAACGAAGTGATGCGCTTCTGCCAAAGCTTTATGACCGAACTGCAGCGCCACATCGGTCCGAACACTGACGTTCCTGCCGGCGACATCGGCGTCGGCGGACGCGAAATCGGTTATCTCTTCGGTCAGTACAAACGCCTGCGTAACGAGTTCACTGGCGTGCTCACTGGAAAAGGGCTGAATTGGGGCGGATCGTTAATTCGTCCCGAAGCAACCGGCTACGGCTGCGTCTACTTTGCCGAGGAAATGCTGAAGAGCCGCAAAGATTCTCTCGAAGGCAAAACTTGTCTGGTCTCCGGCAGCGGCAACGTCTCTCAATACACAATCGAGAAACTGCTCGATCTCGGCGCGAAGCCGGTAACGGTCTCGGATTCAAACGGCGTGATCTACGATCCCGACGGCATCGACCGCGAGAAGCTGGCCTACGTGCTGGAGTTGAAGAATATAAAACGCGGGCGCATCCGCGACTATGCCGATCACCACAAGAAAGCAATCTTCATGCCCACCGATATGAAGCTCGAGCACAGCCCGCTCTGGAACATCAAAGCGGATTGCGCCTTCCCCAGCGCCACGCAGAATGAGATCACCGCCAAAGATGCGGCGAACCTCATAAAGAATGGCATCAAACTCGTAGCCGAAGGCGCAAACATGCCGAGCACACTAGAGGCAACCAGGCTGTTTCTCGACGCCAAGATTTTGTACGGTCCGGCGAAGGCAGCGAACGCCGGCGGTGTAGCCACCTCCGGTCTAGAAATGTCGCAAAACAGCGCACGCATTTCCTGGTCCCGCGAAGAAGTAGACGACAAGCTCCACAAAATCATGGTCAACATCCACCGCAACTGCTACGAAACCGCCGAAAAATACGGCACCCCCAGCAACTTGGTAAACGGCGCCAACATCGCCGGCTTCATGAAAGTAGCCGACGCGATGCTGGATCAAGGCTTGGTGTAGGGGACAAAAAGAAAAAGAATGTGGGGACAGCCGCCCTCGGCTGTCCGCCGGGCGAAGCCCGGCTTGGTGTGCGCCATCTGCGAAGCGGGGTGGAGAAATTCCACCCCGCATGTTTTTGCGGTCAATTTGAACTAGGATGTTTCAGTGACCACCCGCCCCATCCTCGAGCCCTTACTCGACGCCGAAGCGCGCCTCGAAGGCTTCGACAACCTGATGCCCTTCAAGGTCCAGAACATTCTTCTGGTCTCGAGCCTCTACGACTCTTTCATCCTCCGCGAAGACGGACGCCTCAACGAACTCCTGATCGATGAATCGCTCGAACTGAACCTGCAGCAAATTCCCGGCATCACCCATGTTGCAAGCTGCGCCGAAGCACTCGATCTGGCGCGGTCGCAACCACGCTTCAACTTAATCGTCACCAACCTCGCAGTCGGCGACATGACCGCTGCAGAACTTGCGCGCGAGGTCAAAAGTTCAGGCCTCGACGTTCCCGTAGTTGTGCTCGCATACGATTACCGCGCCATCAAGAATTTCATCAAGAGCAATCCGGTCACAGATATCGAACGGATTTTCCTCTGGCAGGGCAACGCGCGAATTCTCATCGCTATCGTCAAATACATCGAGGACAAGCGCAACGTCCTGCACGACACGCGCGCCATGGGCGTGCCCGTGTTGCTCGTAGTGGAAGACAACATCCGGTACTACTCGTCGTTCCTCCCGGTAATTTACACGGAACTGATCAAGCAGTCTCGCCGCGTCATTCAGGAAGGCATCAACGTTGCACACAAGCTCGTGCGGATGCAGGCGCGCCCAAAAATTCTGCTAGCTTCAAACTTCGAAGATGCAGCTCAATTAGTCGAGGAATATCGCGACTACCTGATCGGCCTGGTCTCAGACGTAGAGTTTCCCAAAGAAGACAAACTAAGCCCAGAGGCCGGCTTCGAACTGGCGCGCCTGATGAGGGCCTTAGTTCCGGATGTGCCAGTAGTGTTGCAAACGAGCCGCACAGAATTTCGCCCGCGAGCCCAGGCCGAGGGATATTCGTTTCTGCGAAAGCGTTCGCCCACGTTGCTCAAAGATTTGCGTCGCATTCTCACCGAGCACTTCGGCTTCGGCGATTTCGTATTTCGCCTGCCAGATTCAAAAGAAGTTGGCCGCGCCAAAGACCTGAACGAACTCGAAGAGCAACTGCAAACCGTTCCCCCCGAAAGCCTCACCTACCACGCTCAGAGCAACCACTTTTCGCATTGGCTGATGGCGCGAACCGAATTCGCTCTCGCCGCCAAGCTGCGCCCGCGCAAGGTCTCAGATTTCACCGGCCCGGAGCATCTGCGCAGTGACTTGATCGACTCCATCAACGACTACCGCCGCGAACAGAGCGAACTCCTGATCGGCGACTTCAACGCCGAGACATTCAAGCCTTCAGAGACAGGTTTCCTCCGCATCGGCGCCGGTTCGCTCGGAGGCAAAGCGCGCGGCCTCGCCTTCGTCCGCCATCTCCTGCGCAAGAACCGCATCACGCGCCGCTTTCCCGGCATTCGCATCGCGGTCCCGCCCGCTCTCGTCCTCGCGACAGATGCATTCGATCAATTCATGACGGAAAACAACCTGCTCGATTTCGCGTTGCAATGCGATGACGACGCCGAAATCCTGCAGAAGTTTCTCGCCGCTCCACTCCCGCCAGAATTGCAGGAGAACCTAAAAGTATTTCTCGCCGAGATCACCTATCCCCTAGCCGTCCGCTCTTCCAGCCTGCTAGAAGATTCGCAATACCAGCCTTTCACCGGCGTGTATGAAACCGTCATGCTGGGAAATCAGCAGCCCGATCTCGAAGTTCGCGTAGCCGAATTAATCGACGCCATCAAGCGCGTCTATGCGTCCACCTTCAGCCGCCACGCCAAGGCCTATGTGCGCGCCACGCCATATCGTTTGGAAGAAGAAAAAATGGCTGTGATCGTGCAGCAACTGCTCGGCACCGTGCACGGTCAACGTTTCTATCCCGATTTCTCGGGCGTGGTGCGTTCGCATAATTTTTATCCGGTGCCACCGATGACGTTTGCCGACGGCATCGCCGCAGTCGCTTTAGGACTCGGCCGCGCCGTCGTCGACGGTGGAAAGTGCCTGATGTTCTGCCCGCGCTATCCGCAAAGTCTCGTGCAGTTTTCTTCAGTGGATGACATTCTCGCGAACTCGCAAACAGAATTCTGGGCGCTAGCGCTAAACGGCGTCCCGCAAGGCCGCCCGGGGCATCTGCACGAAATGCGCTTCGGCCTCGATGTCGCTGAAGCCGATGGCACTCTGTCCCCAGTTGGTTCCACTTACTCGGTCGACAACCAGGCAGTGTACGACGGCGTGAGCCGCCCCGGCCTGCGCATCGTCAGCTTCGCACCCATGCTCAAACAAGGATTATTCCCGCTCGCCACGATCCTCGAAACTCTGGCAAGAGCCGGCGAAGACGCTCTGGGCATTCCCGTCGAAATCGAATTTGCCGTTCGCCTGCCGCAGCAACTCGATGAAGCCGCAGAGTTCGGCTTCGTGCAAGTTCGTCCGCTAACCCTTTCGCGCGATTACCACGACTTATCGCTCGCCAACGTTGAGCCGCAGCAGTTGCTTTGTCAAAGCAACAAAGTTCTGGGCAACGGCCGCATCGAGAATCTGTTCGACGTAGTCGTCGTCGATTCGCAGCGCTTCGAGCGCAGCCGCAGCCAGGAAGTCGCGAAAGCAGTCGCTCATTTCAATGGATTGCTCGCTGCAGAAAATCGCCCGTATGTCCTGATCGGAGTAGGTCGCTGGGGATCGAACGATCCCTGGCTCGGCATTCCCGTCGAGTGGGATGAAATCGCAGGCGCGCGCGTCATCGTCGAAGCTGGCTTCCGCGACTTCCGCGTCATGCCTTCGCAAGGCAGTCACTTCTTCCAGAATCTCACCGCATTCCAGATCGGCTACTTCACGGTCAACCCGGATGCCGGAGAAGGCTCGGTCGATTGGCAATGGCTCAACGAGCAGCCTTCCGACGCCGAAGATGGATGCGTGCGGCACTTACGATTTGACGCGCCGCTGCGCGTAGTGATGAACAGCAGGCAAAGCCAGGGAATTATTTTCAAGCCGGATGCGGCGACGGCTCTCTAGTCTTAGGGAGCCTCGGAAAGTGCGCGTCCCGAACGCCCGGCCCGGACGGCCTACTCGCCCCCAACTGCATCTTACTGGTAGAGTGGGAGGACGGGTTCCCTCGCTTGCGACGCGATCGGAGCGGCCGACATCGCCTCGGCAACATCTCAATCAACCGGGCCTGATCTACCGGACCTGATCTGCTGAACCAGATCGACTGAACCAGATCTGCTGAACAAGGAGCCATCATCAATTTGAAACTGAGTTATCCAGCGCGTGTGGCCCTACTGACGGTGTCGATCTTATCCTCTGCAGCCTTTTGCACAGGTCAAAGCTCCCCGCAGACTCAAACTTCGGACCCTGCCAAATCCGTCCAATCGCCTGCGACCGCGTCTTCGGAGCCGGATAAATCTGGAGACCAGCCTTCTGCCCAGAGTAATTCTCAGAATCCAAGCAGCCCGACCCCACAAGATACAAAGAAGAAAGACGACCGGATGTTTTACGTGATGCCGAACTACCTGACGGTAGATGGTCAATCGCAAGTGAAGCCGGTGTCCTGGAAAGAAAAGTTCGCCATGGCAGCCAAGGGCTCATTCGACCCCTATGAATTCACGCTCGTCGGCATCGTGGCAGGCATTCGGCAAGCGGATAATTCCTCCCCGGCGTTCGGCCAGGGGATGAAGGGATACGCGAAGCGCTATGGAGCGGCCTTCGCCGATCAGGTGGATGGCAATATCATGGTGGGCGGTGTTTACCCCACGATCCTTAAGATCGATCCCCGCTACTTTCGATTGGGCAGGGGGTCGTTCGTGCGTCGTTTTGGCTATGGCATCGACCGTATTTTCATCGCTCGGGAAGACTCCGGTGGGCACACGTTTAACATTCCTGAGTTTGCCGGCAACGCCTCCGCGATCGCCATTTCCAACCTCTATTATCCCGCTGCTGATCGTAGCTGGTCGGCGAGTCTCTCAGGCTGGGGGACGCAGATGGGCCTCGACGCCTTTGGAAATGAGCTGAAGGAGTTTTGGCCAGATATTCACGGCTACATCCAGAAGAGGCAAGCCCGGCACCAGGAGAAAAAGCAACAGAAAGCCTCCGACTAACGCTTCCAATCCGGATTCCACTTACCTGTTTTCTGCCCTCGCGGTGCATCCAAACCCTGATTCAAACAATCCAAGGTTGGGTAACTGTCAGAAATTGTTCAGGAATGTGAAGAGCGCGGCAGATGGGACCGGGGCAGCAAAATGCGGATGGGGGGAGATTTGAAAGCGACTCGATTGTTTTGCATAGTGGTAGCGCTGGCCGGGATGTCGGCAGCGGCGTCTGTTCGAGCTCAGGAACCAGCGCGCTCGTGGGAACCATCCCGAGGAGGAACGGTGCTGTTGGGCTTGGAGAATGTTTTGCCGCCCACCAATGTTGCGCCCACCAATGCTGTACCCACCGATGTTTCGTTAACTGATATCTCACAAGACCAGAACCCACCGCGAACAGCCGGCACCCAGGACGGAAAATCCCCCCTGCCAGACGCGCCTGCCGCCGCCGTTCCCAATGCCAATAACCCCGATGACCAATTTGGCAAACAGCCGAAGCGAATTCTGTGGGTCGTCCCCAACTACCGGGCGGTCAGCGCCAACACGCATTTGCCTCCCCTGACGTTCAAGGGTGAACTGTGGCTGGCGACCCAGGACACATTCGACTACTCCTATTTCATTTTAGTGGGAGGGCTCGCGGGAATTGACATGGCCGGCAAGTCGCAGCCGGCCTTTGGGCAGGGCGCTCAGGGCTACGGTAAATACTACTGGCACGACTTTGTCGACGGCGGCATAGAGAACTACATGACGGAAGCGATCATACCGGTGCTGACGAAAGAAGACCCGAGATACTACACCATGGGCAAAGGCGGACTCGTCAAGCGGACCGGTTATGCGGTAAGTCGGCTGTTTATCACCAGGACCAACTCGGGCAACAGCACCTTCAATCTATCGGAGATCGTCGGAGCCGGGGCGGCTGCGGGCATCGGCAACACGTATTACCCGGCAGCATCCAACCCGTGGGTCAAAACCTACCAACGTTGGGGAACGCAGGTGGGCTTGGACGGCGTGTTCAACACGCTAAAGGAGTTCTGGCCCGACATCAACAAGGCGGTATTTGGCGGAAAATACTAATTCCGCCTTAACCATCTGGCAAATCTTTGCGTGTCGATTCCAGCGCCCGTTAGTTCGAGCTTTCCCCCGAAAATTGCTTTCCTTTCGTCCCCGCGATAGACAGCAAGCCTCCCGCTAAAAGTGAAACCCAATCTCTGCCGTAAGCGACCGCGGCGTCACATAGTGAGTGCCGCTAAAAGTCGAGAGAAAGTTATAGAGCTCGTAATTATTCGCCAGATTGATGGCAGTCAATTGTGCGCTCACTTTATATTTGTCACCATGAAATAAATTGTCGTGGCCGACCGACACGTCGAACAGATTCCTCGACGCGATGCGCGGTGGATTGTGATCATCGTTCTCCGTCCCTGCCGACGGCACCTTAATAAGATTCGACCCGAACGCCGACGCGGGACAATTGAAAGGTAAAGGCGTCGTAGGCGTCGCCCGCACGCCATTGCAAGTGAACCCAGCCTCAAACTCCTGATCAGCCGAAAGCGGCACTCCGCCCACGTTCGCGGCGATCATGCTCACATTCGGCACGCCGCCGATTACAACCGATCCGGGGCAGTTGTTGTACGGAGTGTTGAGTCCAAAGCATGGCGACGCGCCAGCCACCAGCCCGCTGTCATACCGCCAGTTGAACCCCACCCACGGACCGTGCTTCCAGAACTGGTATTGCAAGTGTGTTGCCTGGTTGAACTTTTCGTCGTGGTCAATGCGGAAGGGAAGTCCAGCGCCAGTCGCAACCGTCGCGCCCGCGCCGCCAATCTGTGGCTGGAAGAATCGCGCCGCCACGCTCGAAAAAACCATGAGCGCCGAGAAGCCATGGATCTCAGGCACGCTCACCCGGCCCGCGTATCCCGGAATCTTCGAGTTGTGCCATTCAATCGGAAAGGTAATCGGAGTGTTGCCGAGCACGCTGAAATCGTAACCATTGTGCGTGTACTTCGTAATCCACTCGCCGGAAAATACCAGATACTTTCCGAAGGCCTGCTCAAGTCCCGCGTGAAATTCATTGCGAAATCCCGGATTCAACTCTCCGCTAGCTCCGGGAGTGCAAAGAAGAAGCGGCGCCAACACCGCATTGCTGCATCCAGTGCTCGAAAGAATCAGGTTTTCGTTGAACGGAGATTCCAGCGTGCGCGCGTAAGAAGCTCGCACAATTGTATTGGTCTTCTTAATGTTGTAAGCGGCTCCAACCCGAGGCTCAGCCTGTCGCGCGCTCGTCAGGCCATTGTATAAATCTCCGCGCAAACCAACGTTAAAAGACCAGTTTCCTTTCGTAATCACGTCCCGAACATAGAGGGCGAGTTCCTTCACATCCGTGTGGCCATTGAAGTTGTAGTAGCTTCCGCCACGAGTTAAATCGTAGGGAAGGAGAGTTGGATTGAAATAAGGATAAAGGGCAGTGCCAGGGGCATTCGACGGTAGAGTCACGGTGCCTGGCTGATTAGCCTGATATATGCCGGTATTGCTAGGGCATTGCGCGGATGTGAGTCCCGGCGCTGCAACCCACTGCTGCTGGTCGTTAGAAAAAGCTATACACGGCGCGTTGTAAGTTGGATCAACAATGCCGAGAGCATCGTGTTCATTCAGGAATGTCTGTTCGTAAGTGACTCCCGCCTTTACATTGTTCACACCCTTAACATGAGAGAGATCAGATCGAATCCCCGTGTTGGTGAGCGTCCGGTTCTGTCCCACCGATTGTCTTTGAAGGCTCGGCGGTCCCAAATCCGCAAACGGATCGCTGCTCGGGTAGTAGTTGTAATCGTCGCGCCGCACGAAGGCTCCCAAAGTAAATACAGAAGTTGAATTCAGCAGCCGCGTCCACGAGGGAGCAATATTGAACGTGCCAATCTTCGAGCGTTGATCAGTCGCTCCCACGACCTCACCGTTCGGAGCCAAACCTCCGTAATTGTTCACATCCTGTGCATCCACTCCATTCAATCCACTCCAAGGCGTAGCATTCTCCGCATCAAAAGAATTCGGAGTCTGAAACCAGCTCCGGCTATAGCCGACGTTCAAGTGAATCGAATCGCCAGGAGTGATCTGATAGTCAATTCGGTCAAACAGATTTTCTGCATTGCCTTTGTCGTGCAGCACGGTGAATTCCGGCGGATCCAAAAAACGCCCGCTGTTCAAACCGCCAACTGAAATAAAATTCCCCCAATTCTTGCCGCCATATGCAACCTCGGCTGCCATCGTCGCCGTTCCAAACGACCCATAAGAAGTGGTCAGGCTCCCATGAGCCGGATTCACGCCCTGACCCGAGCGCGTAGTCGCCACAATCACCACACTGGTCTTGCCTCCGTACTCCGCTGGCGGCGCGCCCGATATGACTTCTAACGATTGAATCGAATCGAGCGGAATCTGATTGGAAAAGATTTTGCTGTGCTGGTCGCTATCCGATTGCCCGTCGACCACAGTCGTGTTCTCCGCGTGATCGCCAAGTCCGTGGAGTTGCCCATTGGAATCCGCGGCAATTCCCGGCGTCGAATTCTGGACCACAGAATTCAGTCCAGTGGTCGGTCCCTCCTTCTCGATCGAGCTCCTATCTATGTCAGAATGCGAAGTCGAATCGAGTTCTACATTATCGCCCGCGTCCGTAACGGTCACCGACGTGGTCGATCCCAATACTTGCAGGCTGACGTTGACGCTGACCGGCACGACCGACCGCACCACCACGTCTTGCGCGGTCGGCGCGAATCCCTCCGCTTTCACTGTCATGTGATACGGATTGAATGGAACGTTCGGGATGCTGAAGTTTCCGGTTTGATCGGTAGTCGCGGATCGATCAAAGTGGCTTACCGGATCTTGAATTTCAACGATCGCGTTCGGCACGACAGCGCCCGTCGGATCAGCGACGGTGCCGTTAATCGACCCCGAACTCCCGCCCGATTGCGCGGTCACAAAACTGCCGGCCAGTGAAAACGACACCGCAGCAACGGCAACGATCAACTGCCTGTACGAAAGAAGCATGAACCCTCCTGCATGAAGTGATGAAATAGGGATTCGACCGGCGCGCATGCCGGAATTTTCAATGTGCGGGAATCCCTAGACGGCAGGAGGGCCACGAATGCCCAGGTCGAAAACACTAAGCCGGGCCTTCGCGATAACTGCTTTTTCCTGGAGCAGCCCGATCGCCTCAAAAATCGGCCGGGCATAACTGCAACTGGCTGTGGGCGCAGTGCTGTGAGCCACCACGCAGATGGAGCACGCCGCGGATTCGGCCTGGTTAAGATGGTTGTGAGTAGACTCTGCCACCGCCGTCCACAACATCAGGGACAGACAGATCCACGCCAACAATCGAACCACAGACCGCATACGTTCCTGCATTGGGCTAACTCTTTTTAGCTTATACCCGTTCTCTCGCCCAAGGCAATGCCGGACGAGTTAATATAGACGTTTGGTTCACGTATCGGGAAGCAAGCGTAGTGGCTCAGTCTGCGTGTAAATTTCGCAAAGCGAGGCAATGAATGTCAGAACCGTCATACGAAGAACTTAAAGCTCGTTTATCGCAGTTGGAAAAAGAAGTAGAAACCAAGAAGCGCAGCGGCGACCTCATCTTCAAGGTCGGTGAAAAAGGCGGCGTCAGCGTCTACGGATTAGGCCGCTTCCCCGTCACACTCTATTACGAACAATGGAATCGCCTGCTAGGCGCAGCAGATGACATTAAGAAATTCCTGGAAGAAAACAAGTCACGCCTAAAGCTCAAAGAGCAAGGCTGACAAGAAAGTTCCCAGTTCTCAGTTCTCAGTTCTCAGCAAACGCCATAGGCATCTAACTGAGAACTGAGAACCGGGAACTGAGAACTGTTTTTCGCGCTATAATAAAAGGACTGTGCCCAAGTACTCCATCGTCGTCCCGCTCCACAACGAGCAGGAGAACGTTACCGATCTCTACGACCGCCTGAAGGCGGTGATGGAGGCTGCCGGCGAGACGTTCGAAATCGTGCTGGTCGATGACGGCTCGAAAGATCACACCTTCGCCATGTTGCGCGAAATCGCCGCCGTAGACAGTCGCGTCACGGTCGTCAAGCTCCGCCGCAACTTCGGACAGACCGCGGGACTCGCCGCCGGTTTCGATCACGCCCGCGGCGAATACATTATCGCCATGGATGGCGATTTGCAGCACGATCCCGCCGACATTCCAATATTTTTGGAAAAAATTGCGGCTGGTTACGACATCGTCAGCGGATGGCGCAAAGTCCGCGTCGATAATTTCTGGATGCGCCGCATCCCTTCACGCATGGCTAACTGGCTGATGGCCAAGCTCAGCGGCGTCGATATTCACGACTTCGGCACCACTTTCAAAGCCTATCGCCGCGAGATCCTCGAGCAGGTTCCGCTCTACGGCGAACTACATCGCTTCATCCCAGCGCTCGCGTCGTGGTATGGCGCATCGATTTGCGAAGTGCCCATCCGCAACATTAACCGCGAACGCGGTATTTCGCACTACGGCATTTCCCGCACCTTCCGCGTCTTCTTCGATCTCATCACAATTCGGTTTCTGCTCCGCTATCTTTCGCGCCCGCTGCACTTCTTCGGAACCTTCGGCCTACTCAGCTTGTTAAGTGGCAGCGCCGTAGTAGCCTGGCTCGGAGTAGAAAAATTCCTGCGCAACATTCCAGTAATGGCTTCGCACGGCCCGCTGATGATGTTAGCCCTAGGCCTGCTGCTAGGTGGATTGAACCTTCTAGCGATCGGCTTGCTAGGCGAAATGCAAGTCCGCCACTACCACGAACCCCGCCATCGCGCGCCGTATTCCGTCGACCGCGTTCTTCGTTCGCAAAACGAAGAACACAGCGTCTCGGAATAAGTCTTATATTCACATCGCAATCTGCACGGGACGCGCGCGCTGTTCATCGATCAGTCGAATAATTTCAGCGGTCAATTCCAGAAGTTTACTAAGATCTGTTTCCACAGCAGCCTGTTTGCAAAGCTCACGCCAGTCAGACCTGTCTTCGCTAGCCATAACATTAGCCTCCCGTACGAGCGGATGCGGGCGCGCGGCATTTTGGCGAATCGAATTCGGCGAACGCTCTTGCAGATGCAAGCCGACTGCCAAAAATGCAGGCCCAAACAAACCCTCGTCTGGCAACGAGATAGCGAAAATTAAAACAATTCGGCGTCACGGTGAGAGCGGGGATTTCTTACACGCTTCCCACCATGCCTTTTCATCAAGCGGCGAACTCAGCCGGCGAAATTCAGGCGGCGAACCTGCGCCCGAACCTGCGAGCCTTACGAACCAATTTCGGCTGGTTCAAATCCGTAGGAACGCTCGCCTCCCACGGTTCGTCGACGCCCATCAGCGCCACCGCGCCTCCGGCCGGCGCAGTGTTCTTCATGAAGTCAATCATGTTCTTGCTGCGCTCCTCAGGATCTTCGCTGCGCCAAAAATCATGCATCACCGGAGACACCGCGGCCAAAAAGCCAACAATGGCCAGCGCCCCAACCTTCGGTTTCACCCCCAGCAAAAGGCTGGCTCCGCCAATTATCAATGGAATCGCAGACAACTTCACCGCCAACTCCGGCGCCGGAACGCCCTTCGATTCCGCAGCGCGCGCCATCTCCCTCACGTTAAGAAGATGATTGATTCCGTTGTAAAGAAAAAAACCGCCAAACAGCATTCGACCAATGAGAAAAGGAGCTTTCATCGAATAGACCTCCGAGCTGGTTGCTGGGTATTCGATTCCAGGCAGGGCGGCGCTGTTGCCGGGTTTTTCAGCACTCAGCATTCAGCAGTCAGCATTCAGCATGCTGCATTCAGCATGCTGGCCACAAACCAACGTCAAAGGCGTCGGACAGGAATGTCCGACCCACGCGAAAGTGTCCCTTCCCACGCGAGCCGGGCAGTGTTCGGTGCTATTCACTCTTCGTCATCGGTCATTATCTGTGTCTTTATTTCTCAAACGTCGCTCTCCTCCGTTAACGCTTGCCTTTCCTCGTCCGTGTATTCGCGGCCTGGGTCGCGGCGGGTTCCAGTCCATTTGGTCATCGAATGCCCAATCCTAGTCCAGCAATTGGCACAGACCCGTTCCCAATCCGGGAAGACGCAATGTCCGTCAGGACATTTGACAATAGCCCGGCGTTTCAACGCCGGGTAAGCTGTCAAGAGATTAACGCGTCCCGTAGGGACGCCTGAGTTCTCCCTGGAGTTCTGTCTATGTCGCACACCTACGTTTCCAGCTTGATTCACTGTGTGTTCTCCATCAAAAATCGCCGCGATCTAATTGCCGAAGAGATTCAACCTCAGCTCTGGGCGTTCGTCGGTGGGATAGCACGAAGGAACGGTTTCAAAGCTTTGATCGTCGGTGGGATTGCGAACCATGTCCACGTTCTTTTGTCATTGCCCGCGACGCTGCCTCTCGCCAAGGCGATGCAATTGATCAAAGGAGCGTCGTCGCATTGGATGAATGAGAACCACACGAGAGACTTTGCCTGGCAGGAGGGATACGGCGCATTTACGGTTGGAATTTCGCAGAAAGATCAGACGATTTCATATATTCGGCAGCAGCCCGAGCATCACAAGAAACGAAGTTTCGAGGAAGAGTTCGTGACGTTTTTGAAGAAGCACGGAGTGGAGTACGACCCGCAGCACGTATGGGGTTGAGCGCAGGTTCAGGCGTGCCTCCGGCACGCGGTTCCGTTCTTGTTGACGCGAACCCGGCGTTGGAAACGCCGGGCTATCATCAGACGGTCCCTCCAGGACCTGCGTCGGAGGTGGAATCAAGCGATTCGATGAAACGGCCAGCGCAGCGACGAAAGGTCCCGGAGGGACCACCGACAATAGCCCGCCAGTTCATTGGCGGGAGAGTGCGGGGGATGTTGAAGAAAAAAGGCCCCACTCTCGAGAGTAGGGCCTTTGATTCAAGCTAGAAGCTAGAAGCTAGAAGCTGTTCTTAGTACATGCCTTCCATGCCGCCGCCGCCGTGGCCGCCGCCGCCCATGGGAGCATCCTTCTTTTCGGGAATCTCCGCTACCAGGGCTTCGGTGGTCAGCATCAACGACGCAATCGAGCCGGCGTTGGTGAGTGCGGTGCGCACTACCTTCGTGGGATCGAGCACGCCGGCCTTGACCAGGTCTTCGTACTCGTTGGTCAGGGCGTTGAATCCGTAATTGGTGTCTTTGGATTCGAGCACCTTGCCGAGGACGACTGCGCCTTCTTCGCCGGCGTTTTCGACGATCTGACGCATCGGCTCTTGCAGGGCGCGCTTCACGATGTTGACACCGATCTGCTCATCCCCTTCGAGCTTCAGCTTGTCGAGAGCCGCGACGCAACGGGCCAGTGCCACTCCGCCGCCCGGGACAATTCCTTCTTCCACGGCTGCGCGGGTTGCGTGCATGGCGTCTTCGACGCGGGCTTTCTTCTCTTTCATTTCGGTTTCGGTTGCGGCGCCGACTTTGATTACGGCAACGCCACCGACCAGCTTGGCCAACCGCTCCTGCAACTTCTCGCGGTCGTAGTCGCTGGTGGTCTTGTCGATCTGGCTGCGAATTTCTTTTACGCGGCCTTCGATCTCGCTGTGCTTGCCCTTGCCTTCGACGAGCGTGGTGTTGTCCTTGTCGATGGTGAGCTTCTTGACCTGGCCGAGATCGCTGATCTGCACGTTCTCGAGCTTGATGCCGAGATCTTCCGTGATGGCCTTGCCACCGGTGAGGATCGCGATATCCTGCAACATGGCTTTGCGGCGATCGCCGAAGCCGGGAGCCTTGACGGCCGCGACTTGCAGCGTTCCACGCAGCTTGTTGACGACCAGAGTTGCGAGCGCTTCACCTTCGACGTCTTCTGCGATGATGAGTAGCGGCTTGCCGCCCTTGGCAATCTGCTCGAGCAGCGGGAGAAGATCTTTCATGGAGCTGATCTTCTTCTCGTTGATCAGGATGTAGCAGTTCTCGAGCGAAACTTCCATGCGCTCGGGATCGGTGACGAAGTACGGCGAGAGATAGCCGCGGTCGAACTGCATGCCTTCGACCACTTCGAGCTGGGTCTCAAGCGTCTTCGACTCTTCAACCGTGATGACGCCATCCTTGCCGACCTTCTTCATAGCTTCGGCAATAATGTGTCCAATGGTTTCATCATTGTTCGCACTGATCGTGCCGACCTGGGCGATCATTTCGCCGGAGACGGGCTTGGAGAACTTGTCGAGTTCGCCTTTGGCGCGTTCGCCGGTTTTCTTGTCGAAGGCTCCGCAGACGAGGGAGACGGCTTTCTCGATGCCGCGCTTCATGGCCATTGGATTGGCGCCGGCGGCTACGGTCTTTACGCCTTCGCGATAAATCGCTTGGGCCAGGACTGTGGCTGTCGTGGTGCCGTCGCCGGCTACGTCGGAGGTCTTGCTGGCTACTTCGCGAACCATTTGGGCGCCCATGTTTTCGAGGCCGTCCTTGAGTTCGATTTCTTTGGCTACGGTTACGCCGTCTTTGGTGATGGTCGGCGAGCCGAATTTCTTTTCGATGACTACGTTGCGGCCTTTAGGGCCGAGTGTGACTTTGACTGCGTCGGCTAGAAGGTTGACGCCGCGCAGGATTGCCTGGCGGGACTCTTCGCCGTGAACGATTTGCTTTGCCATTTTCTTTTCTCCTAATGGTATGAAAATCTTTAAACACGGAGGACACAGGGTTTCACAGGGTAAAGCCCTTGGCCCTCAATTTCTGGCGCTGCTCGATACGACTTAGCGGCGGGCGCCTACGGTTTCTTTCTTGTTGGAGGTTGTGCTGTTCGAGGCTCCGGTGAGGATGCCGAGGACTTCTTCTTCTTTCATGATGATGAAGTCTTCGCCGTCGATCTTGATCTCGGTGCCGGAGTACTTGCCGAACAGAATGCGGTCGCCGTCCTTAACGGCTAGAGGGAAGGTCTTGCCCTCGTCGTTGGTGCGGCCTTTGCCGGTGGAAATTACTTCGCCTTCCTGCGGCTTGTCTTTGGCGCTGTCAGGGATAATGATGCCGCCTCGGGTGGTGGATGCTTCTTCCACGCGTCGGACCAGAATGCGGTCGTGGAGTGGGCTGAATTTTGCCATGGGTGTAACTCCTTTCAAAGTTGATAGAAGGTTGACTTTACGTAAACCTATGAATTGTTGTGGGTTAGGGAGTGCTGTTAGCACTCTTGCCTATCGAGTGCTAATTATAAGATTTGAGGGGGCGGTTGTCAAGGGGGAGGTCAGTTCTCAGTTCTCGGTTCTCAGTTCTCAGCTTGCGGCTCGCGGTTCGCACCTTTCGTTTGCGCACGGCTTTCAACCTGGGGACTGAAGTCCGTTTCTTTTCTTTTTGACTTATCGCGGCGCTGAAGCGTCGCTCTTCCGCGGTGCCGCATGCGTTTGTGAGTTTTTCTGCAGGCTCGGAGGGTGGCGAGAAGGTGCAGAGGTCCTTCGTTGGGAGTCGCGCGCTTTTGCGCGCGACTCCGCGCCTCAGAATGACAAAGGAAGAAGGCAGAGTCGGTTATGGTTTCTGTTCTGGCTCTGACTTTGGTTTGGCTAAGGAGCGGACGTAGTTGACCAGGTCCCAGTTTTCTTCGGGCTTGATGCGGGGGCCTTCGGCGGGCATGTTCTGGTAGCCGTTTTTGATGATGTAGAAGAGTTCGCCGTCGGTGCGGTCTTTTAGAGAGGCGGGATCGGTGAAGTCGGCTAGCTTGAACTTCATGTCGGTGGCCATGTCGGTTTTGCCGTTGCCGTTGGTGCCGTGGCACATGGCGCAGTCGATGGTCCACCATTTTTTGGCGCGGGTTAGAGATTCGGGCGAGGACTTGACTGGATTGGGCTGCTTGGCGGCTTCTACGGGGATTGCGGCGGTAGCTGCTTTCTGTGGGGGTTGTTGCGCGGGAAGTGCGGCCGCGAAAAGGAATGCGACGAAAAGCAGCAGTGCCAGGCAAGTGGCTAATCTCGATATGGTTGTGAACACGTTTGTGGACATCGGAGCCTCCGATGAACGATTTGAGGACATGGTTATCGTAGCGCCGGGGGATGGGCATTGCTGTGATCTGGATCACTACACTCGCTGGCGGTCTTTTCGGTTTGGAGATCAAAGTCAAAATCTCTAACACAGAGGGCACAGGGGAACACAGGGTAGATCAAAAGCAAAATCTTCGGACACGGAGGACACGGGGTAGATCAAAGGCAAAATCTTTAACACAGAGGGCACTGAGGAACACGGGGTAAAGCGCTTCCGCTTGCAAAATTGGTTGGGGTCGGGCAACCTCTTTAGTCATGCGGATTCGATTGCAAGCTGGTGGCGGGCTGATTTCTTTTCTCGGGTTTCTGTTTCTGGTTACCGCTAGGGGATTTGCGCAGGCGGAGCCTGGGCCGGAATACGGGGCCCATGAGGTGCAGGTTTGGACTGGGGGCGGGTATTCGGTGCCCGGCGGGACTTCTAGCACCGGGATATTTGATATCGGGCTGCGTTATGGGTGGGTGCTTACGGATGAGCATGGGCCGGGATTTTTGCGAGGGCGATTTGAGTATGCCGTCGATGCGGAGCCGGCTTATTTAATTTTTCAGCCGGCGAATACGGCTTATGGGGTGGGGTTTAATCCATTTGCTTTGAAGTGGGACTTCAAGCGGCGGGGAAGGCTGTCTCCTTATTTTGAATTGAGTGGAGGGACATTGTTTACGGATCACAATGTCCCTACTTATACGAATACGGTGAACTTTACTTCGGCGGCGGCTTTGGGGACGCATGTGCTGGGAGCGAAATATAACTGGAGTGTCGAGTTGCGGTATTTGCATATTTCGAATGCGGGGCTGGCTACGCCGAATCCGGGGCTGAATACGGTGCAGGTGCGAGTGGGAGTGGGGAGGTTTTGGCGGAAGTAGTCACACCCTCCGGACGTGGACAATCGGGGCGGCAGTTCCGGCATTTTAGTGGCGCCGGAGAAGATCAAACCCAGAATCTTCAACACGGGGGACACAGAGGAACACAGGGTAAAGCTCGGCGGCTTTCCCTACATGCGCTGTTGGGCAAAATTAAGCACGAGAAAAGCCCCACTTCTCGCAAAGGACGCGAGAAATGGGGCAGCCAGCTCGAAATGTTATCCCGTGATGGTCACTGAATGTGTCATCTCTTGTTTGCATGGGGCAGGAACGAACTGATAGGTTCCATCCTGCGCATCGCTTTGTATGTACACCTGGGTGTTCGCCAGAAAATTGATAGGCGATGGCAGATAGGTCCCGTTCGGGCCGCAGAATGGCCAATACACGCCGGGAATTCCGGTGATAGTGGCGTTGGCCGGTGGGGTAAACTGGCACAGGTCGCCGGGGTTTGCGGGGAAGTTCTGACACCAACCGGCGGGAGCTACGCCGTTCCCGTTTGTCTTCTTTTTGTCTATCTTCTTTACTTTATTTATCTTCTTCGCTTTGGTTGTCTTCTTCCCCTTGGTTATCTTTTTCGCTGCAGTTTTTTTACTTTTCTTTTTCGCTTTCGCTTTTTTGGGCGGCATAATGCGCTTCCTTTCGTGATCCTGGTTAGTGCAGCCTTCGTGGAAATAGAGAAGACCGACTTCTCGCCAAAAAAAGCGAGAAGCCGGCTCCCATCTATTTGCCGGTGATGGTTACCGAGTGCGTGCTGCAGCAGCTAACGTTGTAATAATAAGTCTGCCCAGTTACCAGGTCGGATTTGAGAGTGAAGTTGGTGGTGCTGGGAATCGAAATTGGGGAACTGGCGGTGAACGGCCAGGTCTTGGTGCCATCCTGCGAGATACTGCAGGGGTTGGCGCTCGTGCAACTCGTGGGAACACTCGTCCAATTTACCGAGTCCCCGGCTCCACCTTCCCAGTTCGTGCAAATGCTTACGCTGTGAGTGCTTGGCATATTTTTATCCTCTTGAGTTGCCTCGGGGTCGTTGTGATTTCGAGTGACTGCCCCTGGCTGGATTTTACTTGGCCCATTCCCTGAGTGAATCTTCGGGGAATTTACTGATGAGACGACTTCATCAACCGTTGGAAACTGGGATTGTCGGCCAGGTTATCGAACTCATGGAGCCCGCGGATGTGCTCCGGAGTGTAGCCCGCTTGCATTGTTTTGGCCAACCATTCGATGGCCAGGCCGGTATCGCCCAACTTGTTATACACCCCCGCCGTATCGAGCAGCACATCTTTATCGTTGTGACCGTACTGCAAGGCTTGCCCTATATACAGAAGAGCATTCTTGCGGTCGCCGACCATGGAATAGTAACCCGCTACACTGCTTAGCAACTCTGCGTCATGAGGATTGACCTTTAGATCCGCCAGGGCGAGTTCGATTGCCTTGCGATGTGGACCTACCGACTGATCCTTCTTTCCCGAATAGTAGAGGGCTGCACCGAGATCGCCCCAAACGACCTGCTGTTCCGGGTCCAGCTTGACGGCTTCCTGATAGGCGCCGACAGCGTCATCAAACCTGCCGAGGCCAAAGTATGCGGCTCCAAGGTTAACGTATCCGGGATAGCTGGGCCGAATCGCGATTGACTTCTTTAAGGGGTCAATGGCCTTCGCGTACTCGCCGGTTTCGAAGTAGATGGAGCCGATGTTCACGTACGTCCCGTACCAGTCAGGAGCGATCTGGATGACCTTGGCATACATTTGCAGGGCTTTTTCGTATTCGTTGCGATGGCGGTAAAACGTGCCGAACATGTTATAGCTGAAGCGGCTATTGGGATGGACTTGAATCGCTTGCTGGTATGCCTTTTCGGCTTCGGTGATCTTGCCTTCGTGTTCGTAGGCCGAGGCGAGGCCGATGGCAGCTTCTTCGTTGGTGGGATCGAGGCCGAGGGCCAGCTGGTATTCGGCGGCAGCTTCGGCGTAGTGACCGGTGCCGTCGTCGATAATGCCGAGGCAGACGTGGCCGGCAGTGCCTGCGTTGCCGAGCTTGACGGCGTCGTTGCATCCGCTCTGCGCGGGGGCGATCCATTGCTTCTGCTTGGTGTCGGTGTACTTGAACCAATAGCTTTCGCCGAGGGCGGCCTTAGCCATACCGAAGTTGGGATCAAGCTTGAGAGCGTCGCGCGCCATCAGAGCCGCGATGTCGAGCTTCTCGGTTTTTGTGTGATCCAGCAGATAGCCTTGAGCCTGCAAATAATACTGATAGGCTTCGGAGTTATCGGTGCCGTGATAGCGGAGAGCGGCGTCTTCTTCGGGGCGCAACTGGAGGCGCAAGGCTTTGACGGTTCCCTGGGTGACGTTTTGTTCCGCGGAAAAAGCGTCGGTTGTGGGGATGGTAAGGGAGTTGCCGCCGACTGGAGCGCTGGTTTGGGCGTTGGTCAGAGAGTAAGTGACTTTGATGAGGTCGGCTGCCTGGGGCTCAAGGGTGAGAGTGAGTCCGAGGTTGGCACCGAACATGTGGGCGGCGTCTGGGAGTGTGGAGATTTTCTTTTCCTGCAGGTTGCCGGGCGGGACGACTTCGAAGGCGCGGTCCTCGGAGAGCTTGCCGAGTTTGGCGGCGATGCTCTCAACCAAGCCTTGGCCGAGGGCAGCGAGTTTGGGGTCGGCGTTGGCTGCGGTGGTGAAGGGAAGGACGGCGAGGATTTTTGTTTGCGGCAATCCGTTTGCCTGGGATTGCGGATTGGCGTTACTCGCTGCAGAAGAGCCTAGCCGGCGGCGCACGGCACTGTAGGCGAGGAGCAGAGCTACAACGATCAGCATGATCGCGAACGCTGCGAGCATGCGGTACTGGTGGAGAGCGGCGGGTGAGGATGCGACGCGCTTCGGCTTTCCGCCTTGATGAACGCGGCTCAGGTCATCGAGGAGTGCGGCGGCGGTGGGGTAACGCGCGGCTGGATCCTTGGCCATGGCGCGGGTGATCACGTTGCCTAGAGGCGCGGGAACGTTCTTGAGCGGGGGCGGATTGACGTGGACGATGCGGGCGACGGTTGTGGCCAGGCTGTCGCTTTGGAAGGGTTGGTCGCCGCCCAACATTTCATAGAAGACGAGACCGAGGGAAAAAATGTCGGAGCGTCCGTCGTCGGGCTGCTGGAGCAGGACTTCGGGAGCCATGTAGGCGGGAGTGCCGCCGGAGGCGGTCATGGTCTCCATGCTTTTTGTGGCGTCGTTGGGATTGCTGTTCCAGGCGCGGCGGGCTACGCCGAAGTCGAGAATCTTCACGCGGTCGCCAGAGGCGAGCATGATGTTTTCGGGTTTGATGTCGCCGTGAATGATGCCTTTTTCGTGGGCGGCTTGCAGTCCGTCGCAGCATTGAGCGGCGATGGCGAAAAATTCGTCGGTGGAGATGGGCCGTTTGAGGCGATGGCGGAGGGTTTCGCCTTCGATGAACTCCATCACGACCCAGAGTTCACCGGCGTGTTCGATGACGTCGTAGACGGAACCGACGTTTGGGTGATTGAGCGCGGAGGAACGCTGGGCTTCTTTGAGCAGGCGCTTGCGATCTGCTTCAGTGGAATTCGCGTGAGGGGACATGCGCTTGATGGCCACAAAGCGCTTGAGCGTGGTGTCTTCCGCGCCGTAAACCTGTCCCATGCCGCCGGCGCCGAGGCGCCGGGAAATTACGAAGCGGCCTACGGTGGTGCCGGTGAGGGCATCCGCGGCAGGGTCGGCAGGAACATCCGCAGGGGGCGTCTTGATCAGATCTGCCATAGACGAAGTACGCGCCGGATTTCTGAATTCTAATCTTAGTTGCGGGGAAAGCCAAAGGGGAAGTTAGAGGGGCATTCACCACTGAGGCACGGAGACACAGAGGAAACTGGAAATTGCTCTCATGTCTCCGTTACTTGGGTCGACGCCTTGCGTTCGCGGGCCCGACCCAGCTAACCTAACCCCTTCTAAGGGAGTTCTCCCACTTTAATATATCGGAGCGCGGGTTAGGGCCTGCGGCCGTGATCTCGTGCCGTCAAAGTGAGTTATAAAGCGCGGTTGTGTAGGATTAGCCGTTTCTGACAAATATGTAGCGGTGCACGCGGCTCGCAGCAACGGCAACGGTACGAAAGGCAACCATGAAGAAAAGATCTGCTTTTGATGAAAGCAAGTCTAGGACGCCAAGAAGCGAGGCGCGTCAGCGGGAGGTCAAGGTCATGAGAGCAATGGAGGAACTTGTTGAGATCGCCGATGAAGACGAGTTCAGTCGGAGACTTGCAGAGCGGTTCGGTATTCTGCCTGGCGATGCTAGATATCAGAACGCGATGTCTATTTGGAGGGAGTTGCAGCGCGGGAAGCTTTGATCCTCTTCACATCTTGGACGAATGCGTCTGTTCGCGCGTTCTTCTCAGCTTCCGAGAGTCCCATTTCTTCCATCTGCTCTTCGAGGAGACGCGCAATCTTCCGGAACGCTTGTTTGCGGGGGTCTTTTTGCCGTCTTTGCGGTTCTGGGGTTGGAAGCGCGGACATCTGATTGCCCTTTCTGTTGGTCCTCTGAGACACGCTAGTTTACTCCAAAATTCAGCTTCCAGTCCTGAATAACCTTATCCACTTCTTTCGATGCGCGAAAGTTACGGAGGGCACATCCGTAAAAGCCTTATCCTTCGTGGGGTTAACGGGCGTCTCTTGCCTCCATCCTCTGGCCCCGCTATTCTTCTGACTTATGTCTACGCTGGTGGAGTGCGTGCCGAATTTTTCGGAGGGGCGCGACAAGGCTAAGGTGGATGCCATTGTTGACGCTATGAAGATGGATGGCGTTTACCTGTTGGACCGCGAGATGGACTCAGACCACAACCGGTGCGTAATTACGCTGGTCGGCGAGCGGGAGGCGATTCAGGAGGCGGCGATTCGTGGGGTGGGGAAGGCCGCGGAGTTGATTGATTTGTGTGCGCATCAGGGGGCGCATCCGCGGATGGGCGCGGCCGATGTGGTGCCGTTCATTCCGATTGACGGCGTGACGATTGAAGACTGCGTGGCGATGGCGCGGCATGTTGGCGCGGAGATTTGGAAGCGGTATCAGATTCCGGTTTATTTGTATGAAGCGGCGGCGGCTACGCCGGAGCGGCAGAATCTGGAGAACATACGGCGCGGGCAGTTTGAAGGGATACGCGAGGAGATTGCGACGAATGCGGCGCGGCGGCCGGATTTTGGCGAGCCGAGAGTGCATCCGACGGCGGGTGCGACGGTGGTGGGAGCGCGGAAATTTCTGATTGCTTACAACGTTTTCTTGAACACGCCGGATGTCGAGATTGCGAAGAAGATTGCGAAGGCGGTGCGGTTTTCAAGCGGCGGCATGCGGTTTGTGAAGGGTGCGGGATTTCTGGTGCGGGGGATGGCGCAGGTCTCGATGAACCTGACGGATTTTGAGCAGACACCGGTGCATCGCGTGTTCGAAGTGGTGAAGCGTGAGGCGGCGCGGTACGGCGTAGTGCCGGTGTCGAGTGAGATCGTGGGGTTGATTCCGAAGAAGGCTTTGGAGGCTGCGGCGGAATGGTTTTTGCAGGTGGAGAATTTTGATTCGTCGTTAATTTTGGAAAACCGGCTGGCCGCGGTGATGAGTGGGAAGGTCGCCGTGGGTGGATTGCGCGCGGGAGTTGAGCCGTTCATCGAACAGCTCGCCGCGCCTACGGCTACTCCGGGCGGGGGAAGTGCTGCTGCGGCTGCGGGTGCTATGGCTGTGGGTTTGGCTACCATGGTGGCGTCGATGTCGCGAGGGAAGAAAGCTTATCTGCAATATGAAGCGCAATTGAGCGCGGCGATTGCGCGGCTGGGGACGTTGCGCGAGGAGTTGAAGGCGGCTGTGGATGCGGATGCGGAAAGCTATGATGCGGTGATGAAGGCTTACAAGCTGGCGAAGACTGATCTGGCTGGAGGAGATGCGCTCATCGATGCCGCTTTGAAGTTGGCTACGGGAGTTCCGCTGGGAGTGGCCGAGAAAGCGCATGAAGTCGATCAGATTTCGGAGAGCTTGTTTGCCGTTACGAATCCGAATATGAAGTCGGATTTGACTACGGCTCGGGCGCTGGCTGGGGCGGCGATTACCGGCGCGCTGGCGAATGTGGAGATTAATCTGGCTTCGCTTAAGGATCAGGTGTTTGCGGCGGAAGTGCGGAAGAGGGTGGGGAGTATTGGGCGCTGAGGATGGTAGTTTGTGGGCTATTGTGAAAGTAAAAGGTGAGCTATTCCGTGCTTTTGCGGCTCGCTTCGCTCGCCGGACAGCCGAGGCGGCTGTCTCCACATAAGCATCTGGATTGACTGGTTACTCGGGGTTCCAAACGGTTACTGTTTTTATAGGAAGAAAGACTCTTGTTTTTTTAGTAACTTTGTAAGATATTGCATAGCAAGAGTTTTACGGTTTTATTCCCCCACAAAAATTCTGGCACCCGGCGAGTGGAAAGCTGCGCGCATGGGTTGCTGCATACGGTTGGATTCGGCGACCGTAGAGGGAAGATTCTGCCATGGGTCGTTCTCGTCTTTTAAGGTTTTGTGGTGTTGCTGTTGGCCTGAGCGCATTGCTGCTTGTCCTTAGCAGTTGTGGCGGAGGGGCGTCCTCGTCGGTGATAACGCCGCCAACGCCGAGCTATTCGCTTTCTGCTACGGCTCTGACGCCGAATTCATTCGATATTGGAAGTACGTCTACTTCCACGGTGACGGTGACGCCTGCGAATAGCTATACCGGAACTGTTTCGCTCTCATGCAGCGTTGCTGCCATCAGTACGAGTGGAACGACTCCTGGTTGTTCTTTTACTCCTGCCACGCTGTCGATAACCGGCACAACGTCTGCGACGTCTTCGTTAACCTTGACTGCGCCCTTGGGCACTGCCGGCGGAAGCTACACGGTCACTGTCAGTGCGACCGACGCCAACAAATTGGCTCCGAGCAACGGCTCTCAGAAGCTCTCGTTCTCCGTGGCCTTGCCCAGCTATACACTTAGCGCGACGGCATTGAGCCCAGCTTCGGTAGTGGTAGGAAACACGGCTACCTCGACGATCACAGTGACGCCGGTGCTTGGGTATACGGGCACCGTTGCGCTTTCCTGCAGCAGCATTACGGGTGGAACTCCGGCTCCTACTTGTAAGTTTAGTCCGTCGTCGGTCACGATCAGCGGGACGTCTGCGGGAACTTCGACGCTGACTGTGTCGACCACGGGAAGTCCTGCTGCCGCCTATTCCGTCAACGTTACCGGAAGTGATGCTAATAGTTTGGCGCCCAGCAACGGGGCGCAGGCGCTGAGCCTGACTGTGACGGCAACGGTGGTGCCTGGTTACACTCTTGCTGCCACGGCATTAAGCCCCAATTCTGTAGTGACAGGAAGTACGTCCACGTCGACAATCACGGTGACGCCTGCGAATGGATACTCCGGGGCGATCACGTTTTCTTGCAGCAGTGTTACTGGTGGAAGTCCGGAGCCGACTTGCGGGTTCAGTCCGTCATCGGTCACGATCAGCGGAACGTCAGCGGGCACTTCGACTTTGACTGTGTCGACTACGGGAAGCCCCGCGGACATCTATTCCATAACGGTTACTGGGAGCGACGCTAACCATCTTGCGCCCAGCAATGGTCCGAAGGTGTTGAGCTTGACGGTTACAGCGACCGCGACGCCTAGCTACTCGCTGGGCGCGACGGCGCTGAACCCGGCACAGGTTACGGCCGGCGGTACATCTACTTCCACGATCACTGTGACTCCGGCGAATAGTTATACGGGGACCGTCACGCTTTCCTGCAGCAGCGTTACTGGTGGGACGCCGGCGCCGACTTGCAGCTTTAATCCGGCTTCGGTTGTGATCAGCGGAACTTCTGCGAAGACCTCGACGCTGACCGTCTCAACTACGACTGCCACTCCGGGTGGACCCTACACGATTAAGGTGACGGGCAGCGATGGTAATAGTTTGGCTCCGAGCAATGGTCCGCAGACGCTGACGCTTACTACGGCGGCTGTAGTGACGAACGTGGTTATTATTTTCCAGGAAAACCGCTCCCCGGATAATCTCTTTTATGGTTTGTGCATCCCGCCTTACGGATCGGCGAGTATGTGCGGTTCGCCTGCAACCTCGACTCAGTTCGAGATTCAGACCAGCAACTGGTTGAACAATCAGGTTGCTGGCGGCGTCACGCAGCCCCAGGCGATTGACCTGGGCACGACGGGGGAACTCGGCAACTTTGACAACTACGATATCGGCCATACGCATGCTGCGTTTAAGGACCTTTGCGATCTGAACACGGTCACGAATCAGTGTGCGATGGATGGTGACAACCTGATTGCAACGTCGTGTACTACAGGGGCAATGAATTGTCCTCCGCCGCCGAACCCGGGATTTTATTATGTGTATCCGGAGGACGTGGCACCGTATCTGGCAATGGCGCAGACGTACACATTTGCCGATCACACGTTCCAGACTAACCAGGGCCCGAGCTTTCCGGCGCACCAATTTATTTTCGGTGGGACTTCGGAGCCGTCGTCGACGATCGACCTCGGTGATTTTGTTTCGGAAAACGTTTTGCCAGACAATGCTGACGCCGGTTGCCTTGCACTTTCGACCACCACCAACAAGCTGATCAGTCCCCTTGGAATTGAAACAACGCTCGATAACACCACCGGCCAGCTTTGCAACGACCATGCGACGCTCTCAGACTCGCTGGACAACGCGAATCCGCAAATCAGTTGGCGCTACTATGCGCCTTCGGCAGGAAGCATCTGGACCGCTCCCAGCGGAATCCAGCATATATGCGTTCCCAATCCGGCGGCGCCGAATGCTACTTCGTGCTCGGGACCGGATTACACCGATCTGAATCCTAAGGTCGTGCTCAACCAGACGCAGCTGAATGGCCAGATATTTACCGACATTACGGGCGGGACGCTGCAGCAGGTGAGCTGGGTGATTCCTACGGGCGCGGATTCCGATCACGCCAAGGGCAATGCCGGCTGCGGTCCGTCGTGGGTTACGGAGATTGTGAACGACATCGGCAACAGCCAGTACTGGGCGAACACTGTGATCATCCTCGCGTGGGATGACTGGGGCGGCTGGTACGATCACGTGCCGCCGGCGAAGGTAGTGAATGACGGCACGAGTTGGGGATCGGGTTACGTGTACGGTTTCCGTGTGCCAATGGTCGTGATCTCTCCGTATGCGAAGAAGGCATACATTTCGAAGACGGAGCATGATTTTGGGAGCATTCTCAAGTTCATTGAGAATACTTACAACCTGCCATCGCTGGGTGCCGCGGATGCGAATGCGCTGGACGGGCCGAACTCGTTGAGCGACATCTTCCAGTTCACCAGCGCGCCGACCACATTTACGCCCTTCACCGTGCCGTGGAACGATGCTACGTGTAAGGGGGATGCGAGTCCGCCTAGCGATCCGGATGATGATTAGGCCTTGGGATGGAACGGAATAACCGCACTTCAGCCCCGAAGGGGCGGCGTGAGAACTAGATTCGCGCCCTGCCGGTGGAATAAAGTTCGGTTCAGCCGCGAAGCGGTGCCAGAATGCAGCCCACGGCGTAAGCCGTGGGTAGAATGTGGGAGATTAGCAAGCCCCGGAAGGGGCGCAAGAGCAGTTCTCACCCACACTCGAGGAGGCGGCATGCGAAAGCCGGCACGGAAGTGCCGGGTTGAAGTGGTCAGACGGAACAAGTCCCGGAGCTCACTCCTCAGCCCTCGAGATCCTAACCTCATACCCGCAGCGAAGTTTTGAACAGCCCCCTTGTGACATCTGACCTTGCGCCCCGATCCCGATTCATCTCATACTAAATCCAAATCTCTACCCGCTCTTTGACAACCGAACCGGACCACCTAAGTCCCATCGATCCAGGATTTTACAGCTAAATTCTTTCGATTCAATATTTTAGCCGGATTCATTGTAGATCGAAGCCCGCAAGCTGCTGATTCAAAGGATTTTAGGGGCTTCGAGCCGCAAAATTTTTCATCGGATTTGGAGGCAACAACGGTAGCGGATCGTAGCAAGCTCCAACTATTTTTTGAGCCAGCAAATGTGAAAGTCAATCAGCCGCGAAGCATTGCAAGAATGCAGCCGAAGAGCGTAAGAGGACGTTACGAAACTCGATTGCGATTCCGCAAGGGGAACAATCCCTGCTCCAGTCGCGAAGCGACGGCATGTGAAAGCCCGGCACGGAAGTGCCGGGAAAGCGACAGTGGAACCAGCCGAGTCCGCTTCAGCGGACGGCACGAGTTTCGTAACCGCCTCTTGCGCTGCATTCTTGCCGCCGCTTCGCGGCCAAACCCGGAGATTCCATCCCACGGTGTGAAGCAGCTGGGACGGTGGCGCTACCGTCCCGCTGCTTCAGTCTCCCGCGATGGTTGCTGGGGCTGGTGCGGGTTTCGATCTGGAATCCCACCATGCTCCCATGCCTTGCTTCAACAGCTTTGAAATCGTGTGGCGGTTCTCGGAGATTACTTTCAGCCAGGCGAAGCGGCCTAGCATCGGGAAATAGATTCCGCGGAAGCAGACGCGCGCTATGAAGATGTTGACGCGGTAGCCGAGCGGCTGGTCGGCGATCGAGTCTACGGCTTGGGCGATTGCTTCCGCGCCGTACGCTTGGGACCAGCCGTAGTTCACTTCGGCGTGGGCTTCGGCGACGGTCATCCTCAGCGGAGTGTGCGCCATGGCGAAGGGGATGAACTCCTGCCAATGTTTGGGACGGGTTAGGCGGCCGGCGGCTTCGAGACGCTTCAGCAGCGGAGTTCCGGGCAGCGGTGTGAGCAAGCCGAAAATCGGCAGGCCCGGCGGCCAGGTGCGAACCTGCGCCAGCGTGCGCTCGGCCGCGCCTACTGTGTCGTTATCCATGCCGAAGATGAAGGACGTGATGGCATACACGTTGCGCTGCGCGAGACGCTCGAGCACGGCCGTGTATTCTTCCGGCTTGTTGAAGCCTTTGTTGACGTCTTTCAAATTAACGGGATCGATCGACTCCATGCCGATGAAGATCCATTTTCCGCCGGAAGCGGAGATGAGGTCGACGAGTTCCTGATCGCGCAGCAGGTTGGCGCTGATCTGCGCGACCCAGTTCACTTGTGCTCCGGCGGCGATGATATCGCGCAGCAAAGATTTGGTGCGCTTGATGTTGATGGCGAAATTATCGTCGATAAAAAAGACGGCAATCTGGCCGCGCTCTTTGCGGGCTCGCGCCTTCAGCAGCAGGAGTTCGTTGACCACACTCTCGTTGGTGCGGAAACGGATGGAATCGCCGAAGAATCCGGTGACGGTGCAGAATTCGCAACCGTAGGGGCAGCCGCGTCCTGACTCGACGGGCACGAGACGGAAAGTTCCCCAGCCCTCGCCAATCTTCTGCAGCCAATGCTTGAACACATTGGGCACGAGGTTGAACTGGTTGAGATCGATGGTGTCCCAAGGAATGACGGGATAAGGTTTTAGGGAGGGCTTGAGTTCTTTGCCGAAGGGATCGGTCGGTGAGTAAATATCTTTCAACTGGCCGCAGGCGGCGTCTTCCACAATGCACGGCCAGGTGTTATCGGCCTCGCCGAGAGCGACGGCGTCGGCGTGGCGCGGACCGCCATCGCGGCCGAGGGCTTCGTCGGCCATTTCTGTAACGTGAGGGCCACCCATCACAACTGGCACGCCGACGGCACGAACCGCGTCAGCCATGCGATAGGCTTTGGCGATCATGCGAGTCATGGCGCCGATGCCGACCAGATCGATCTTTTGTTCGATGACGTAACGCGCGATGCCCGCTTCGTCCATGGGCTGGGCATTGCCGTCGATCAGCACAACTTCATGGCCCGCCGGGGTTAAAGATTTCAGAAGGAACATCCAGAGGTGGGGCATGAAATTGCGCGTAACCCCGTTGTCGGGGTTGTAGAGTAGGATTTTCACGATTTTCCCTGATTTCTCTAGCGTCGGAGAGGATACGCTTTTATGTGCGGTGACGTACGTAGGCATATTATAGCCAGTTGAGGCTGCCGCAGTAATTTATTTCTGGACGCGAGGATAAGGCCGTTCCAACTTGATCACTGGGCTAGTACCTTTGGTTGGACTTGGGACCGTTTGGTTGGCTTAGAATAGGGGAACTGGGTAACGGGAAGGCTTAGACCTGCATCTAAAATTGCAAGACGCAGGGAAAATCCCGTTCATTATTGTAGGGTTTCAGGAAAATCTTTTTGAGGGCTGAGGCAGTTATGAAGAGCGTAAAGGCTTGTCTGGCTTTAGGAATGATGGCTGTGCTTTTTGGAGGGATGGCGAATGCGATGCCGCTGAATTCGTCGGCGCGCGGAGTGATTCCGGCGGATTTGCAGCAGTTGATTTCCGTGGATTACCGGGCGATGAAGGACTCGCCCACCGCGGCTGCGCTGAAGCAACAACTGATGGCGGCGCAGGAAAACCTGCAGCAGTTCGAGGGCGCGCTGAAGGGCGTGGGTATCAATCCCGACAAAGATATCGACACGCTGGCCCTGGCGTCGTTTCGTACGCCCAAGCAGGGGGTCAAGACGATCGGGATCACTACCGGTCCGTTCAACATGAAGCTGGTTATCAAGAAACTGACGCTGGCGAAGATTAAGCCGACGAAGTACCATACTGCGAATCTTTATCCGATGGACGGCGGCTTCGTGATGACTTTTCTCGACGACAGCACGCTGTTGTTCGGCGAGCCTTCGTCGGTAAAGCTCGGGCTCGACGCAAGCAACGGGGAGATTCTTAATTTGGATTCGAACCAAACCATGTCAGACATGGTGAGCAGCGTGGATGCTGCATCTTTCTGGAGCATTCTCGACCAGGCGGGCACGCAGAACATGGTGCGGTCAGCGTTGGGCGATGCGGCGAAAATCGCCGACTACGAGAGCGTCAAGAAGCGCGTGATGGGCTCCTATTACACGATGGACTTTACCAGCGGAGTGAACTTCGACTTGACGGTAGTGACCTCGGATTCAGTGACTGCGGGGACGCTCTCGATGGTGATGAAGGCGGCCATCATGTACAAGAAAACCAGCGCAACTCCGGTGGAGAAAGCAGCAATGGACATGGCCACGGTCGATTCCGACGGGTCAAAGTTTATGGTTCACTTCAAAGATAGCGACGCGCAGTTTCAGTCGCTGATGCATTCGCCGCTGTTTGCTGCGGTTTCGCACTAGAAGAAGTAAAATCCACCACAGAGGCACTGAGACACGGAGAATCCGGTCTTAGTGCTTTTGTTTTTCAGGGCAGTTTCTTCTCCGTGTCTCCGTGTCTCCGTGTCTCCGTGGTGGATGCATGGCGGCCCGTTTCTGGCGGGCCCATCCTTCTTTCACCACTTGCTGACCTCGCCCGATTGCTAAGGCGTCTTCCGGAACATCGTTGGTGATACACGATGCTGCACCCACGTAGGCGCCCTTGCCTATGCGCACTGGCGCTACCAATGTTGTGTCGCTGCCGATGAAGGCTTCGTCTTCAATTACTGTTTTATGCTTGTTCACTCCGTCGTAATTGCAGGTGATGGTTCCGGCTCCGATGTTGACGCCGGCGCCGATTTCGGCGTCGCCGAGATATGTAAGGTGGTTTGCCTTCGATCCCTTGCCGAGTTTGATTTTCTTGGTCTCGACAAAGTTGCCGACGTGCGCGCTTTCTCCAATGTCGCTGCCGGGGCGGAGATGAGAATAGGGGCCGAGGATGGCGCCGGGGCCGATGCGGGCTTCGTCGAGAATGCAGCCGGGACGGATCAGCACGCCGGGGCCGATCTCGGAATTGCTGATCACAGAATACGAACGAATGCGGCAGGCAGCGCCGATGCGCGACTTTCCAAGAATTTGCACGAAGGGTTCGATCACCGTGTCGGGGGCGATTCTTACGTCGCTATCGATCACGCAGGTGGCGGGGAAGAAGATGCTGACGCCCTCCGCCATGAGTTCGTGGCATTTGCGCATGCGCATCTGGTAGTCGATGTAGGAGAGTTCGGCGCGGGTGTTGGCGCCGAGAACTTCGCCGGGGTAATCGGTTTTCCAGACGACGACACGCTGCCGGGCCTGGCGCAGCACCTCGGCCATGTCAGTGAGGTAATACTCGGCATGGGGGTTGGCCGTGGAGAGTTTTGTGATGTGCGAGAAGAGTTGAGGTGTGGCGAAAACGTAGAAGCCGGCGTTGATCTCCTGAATTTTTTTCTGTGCGGGAGTTGCTGACTTTTCTTCGACGATGGCTTGGACTTCGGCGCTGCCCGCACCTTTGCGAATCACTCGACCGTAGCCGGTGGGATGGTCGAGATCGGCGCTGAGCAAGGTCATGGCGGCCTGCTCATCGAGATGGAAGTTGAGCAGGGAAGCTATAGTTTGGGGCGTGATCTGCGGGGCGTCTCCTGAGAGAACGATGACGTGATCGTAATCAGAGAGCGACGACTGCGCGACCATGAGCGCGTGGCCGGTGCCGCGCTGCTCCGGCTGCAGGATGAAGTTGACGCCGGTGCTGGCGACGGCTTCGCGCACTCGGTCGGCTTCGTGGCCGATGATGGCGAAGACGTCTTGGGGCGGAACTACCTTGGTGGCTGCGGCGATGACATGCGCGAGCAACGGCTTGCCGCCTACTTCATGAAGCACTTTTGGAAGCTGCGATTTTAGGCGCGTGCCTTTGCCAGCGGCCATGATGGCTACCGCGACGCGGGGAGCCGCGGTTGTGGGAGTGTTCGAAGATGCGGTGTTGGCGGATTTCTTCATTCGCCTCACTATACCTTGAGGCTAGAGAGTAGAGAAAGAGCGATGCCGGAACCCGGCTTCGTTCCCTCTCTCGGATCGGACATTGAATCGCGGAGGATGCGGAGAACTTCCGCGGAGGCGCGGAGGAAACCTTACCTCGGAACTTTCCCGGAAATCGCTTGGCCGTGATCGTTAGAGCCCCAGCCCGCCGTCGACGGCTAGAATCTGGCCGGTAATAAATTGAGGCGCGGTGGCGAAGAAGAGGACGGCTGCCGCGATTTCATCTCCTCTTCCGTTTCTTTGCATGGGAGTTTCTTTCGCCATGCGCTTCATGAACGCGGCGGCTGATTTTTCGCCGAGGTCGATCATTCCGGGGGCGACCGCGTTTACGGCGATTTCGGGGGCCAGCGCTTTTGCCATCACTTTGGTGAGCATGTGCAGAGCTGCTTTGGAGGAGCAGTAGTGCGCATGAGTTGGCCACGGGCGCAGGCCGCCAAGCGAGCCCATGTGAATGATTTTGGCTTCCAGCTTTTCTGAACATTTTTGTCCGGTGCGCTTTCGGCGCATCCACTTCAGGGCTTCGCGCGAGATTAGAAATGGTCCGCGCGTGTTTGAAGCGAACATCCCATCCCACTGGCGAACGGTGAGGCGTTCGAAGTCAGCGGTGGCGTAGTTGGCGGCGTTGTTGACGAGGATATCGATGCGGCCGAGTTCGCGGCCGGCGTCTTTCATCATGGATTTAACGCTGGCTTCATCGGTGATGTCGCAGTGCAGGGCGAAGGCGCGCACGCCGAAGCTGGAAAGGTCTACGACGGTCTGCTGGGCGTCGCGGGCGGAATTGCGAAAGGTGATGGCGACATCTGCGCCGGCACGGGCGAGAGCCAGGGCGGAGGCGCGTCCCAGACGTTTTGCGCCGCCGGTGATGAGGCAGGTTTTGCCGGTCAGAGGTCGGGAATCGAGAGAATGCATTGTCGGATTTTACTCCTGACGCAGAAGAGGTCGAGCTGCGCTCGAACGGACAGCCCCTTCGGCTTTGCTCAGGGCAGGCGGGGGCTGCTGTCCCCACATAGTATTTTGAGGGACTGCACCATTGTCGAACGTTGCTGCCGAAGCGGGAAGGCTATTTTGCGGCGTGAGTGGTAAGTGCGGTTTTTTCTTGCCAAAGGGTGCGGAGGTGGCGGAAAATCGCGGCGTGCCAGAGTCCCGTCAGGTCGTGGTTTACTCGCGCAAGGGATGTCATCTCTGCGAGGTAGTAAAGGAGAGCCTTTCCAAGCTTTCGCGGCGCGGCGGGTTTACCTGGCAGGATGTGGACGTGGATAGCGACAGCGAACTGCGGCGTAAGTTCAGCGACGAAGTCCCGGTTGTATTTATCGATGGGCGCAAGGCGTTCAAATATCGCATGGACGAACGGGAATTTCTGCGCAAGCTCGCGAGCTAGAGCGTCAGCTAGATTGCCGTGAAGCGCCGCTCTTCCACGTGATTTCAATCGCTGTCTGGGTCGGTTGGGGGTTCTTTGTCGTTGATGAAGTAGTTTGCATCGAGCGGAGCCGGGATGGTTTGAAACACGCGAGGCACTTGCTTGAGATTGAAAAACGCACTGAGATTCGTGGTCGCGCGTGCATCGGCAAAATTCAGTGCGCCTTCGGTGATGCCGAAGTTGTTCTCCATGAAGCGCAGGATGGTGCCGAAATCCAGCCGCAGATTGCTGACGTAAGCTGCCGGTGTGTAGGCGGAGACTACAATCATTGGGACCCGGATGCCGTACTGGTAATCTCCCTCAACGCCTGCCAGAAAAGTGGGCGGCTCGTGATCGTACCAGCCTCCCCAATCGTCCCAGGTAATGATGATGGCGGTGTTGTCCCAGTAAGTTTCACCGTCCTTGCACTTGGGATTGTTGCCGATTGCATTCACGATGGAAGCAACCCAGGATGGTCCGCCGCCCTTATTGCTGCCTGCGTGATCGGAATTCTGACCACTCGGAATCACCCAACTCACCTGCGCCAGTTTGCAATCGCTAATGTCGGTTAACACCTGCGAAGGTTTGATGACTACATCATTGACCCAGTCGGAACCCGTGCACACTCCGCCGGTCGGCTTGCTCGGCACGCAGATGCTGTCGATCGCGTTGGGCGCCGTCCAGATGGAGGTTGTGCTTGGAGTGTAATACTTCCAACTTACCGAGATGGCGTCGAAGAGATCGGCCATGGTCTCGTGCTCGAAGCAGGGATAAATAGTTTGGTTCTCACCTGTAGTGTCGATCAATTCGACCGTGGTGGTGGAGAGCGCGACGCACCCGGCAGCCGTAGCGCCCACTTCTGGAGAAACATTCTCGGCGGCGAAGGTGCCGGCGGCATCGTCGGCAGCGCTGGGCGCCGATGTTCCTCCGAAGAGGAATTGATGGGCGGGAAAGCTCGGGCCCTGGTTGGTTTGAAACATATAGTTTGCCCAGCCGTATGACGTGGCGAGAGTGAGATAAGGATTCAGGATCGAACTGGTATTGGTTACGTAGTGGTACGGAGGTTTGGTGGGGCACGTACCGGTGCAAGCGTTGTTGGCGCCGCCGTCCATCCGGCAGACGCCGGAGGAGTTCACGTCGCAGATGTCAGTGAATGCGGAGTGCTTATGGCTGGGATCGTAATCATTGTCGAGCGCGACGGTGCTGGGATTTGTCGTGCCAGTCGACGAGGTCTTGTCATACCATCCGCTGGTTTGAATATCGTATTGCGAGCTGGTAGGGGTGATGCTGCAGGATTTGCTGGTGCCAAATGGCGAGCTGCAGAGGCCCTGGAAAAGATTATCCGGGCTGCGGTTTTCCTGAATGACCACGATAACGTGCGTAAAAGTCGTGATTTGCGCGTGCGCGAGCATGGCCCCGCAAAAAATTAGAAGTAACAAAACCTTGATGGTCGATTTCATATTTATCCTTTGCAACTGTTGCCCTGGCGGACTCACGAGAGTTCAGTAGTCATCCGGTTCGGTCATGGGCGATGGGTCGTTGATGAAATAGTTTGCGTCCAGGCGAGCCGGGATGGTCTGGAACACTCGAGGCACCTGTTTGAGATTGAAAAACTCCGAGAGATTGCCGGTAGCGCGCGCGTCCGCAAAGTCGAGCGAGCCCTCAGCGATGCCGAAATTGTTTTCGACGAAGCGCAAGATAGTGCCGAAATCCATCCTATTGTTGTCCACATAAGCCGCCGGAGTGTAGGCGGAGACGACCAGAAAGGGGACACGAAAACCATACTGGAAATCGCCTTGAGCGCCGGCCAGTATAGTGGGCGGTTCGTGATCGTACCAGCCTCCCCAATCGTCCCACGTGATGAGGATGACGGTGTTGTCCCAGTAGACTTCGTCGTCCTTGCACTTGGGATTGTTTCCAATCGCATTGACAATCGAAGCCACCCAGGAAGGGCCGCCGCCGGTATTGCTGTTGGCGTGATCGGAATTAGCTCCGGAGGGTGTAACCCAGCTCACGCCGGCAAGTTTACAATCCGTAATATCGGTTAATACTTTCGAGGGTCTGAAGTTTACGCTACTCGTCCATTCGGAACCGGTACAAGTTCCGCCATAGGTCTGACTGGGCACGCAAATATGATCGATGGCGTTGGGCGCGGTCACGATTGAGTCTGAGCCCGGGTTGTAGTACTTCCAAGTGACGTCAATGTCATCGAGCAAGTCCGAGAGAGTTTCGTGCTCGAAACACGGGTATGTTTGCCCGCTCTTCCCATCCGCCTCAACCAGATTGACATGGATGTTTGAGGGAGCGATGCATCCCGCGATGGGATTGTTCGCGGAGGGGTTCATATTGCTGTCGGAGAATGTGGCGATAGCGTCGTCGGCCGCGCTGGGCGCTGAAGTCCCACCGAAAAGAAACTGGTGGGCGGGAAATGTCGGGCCCTGATTGGTCTGGAACATGTAGTTCGCCCAGCCATAGGAAGTAGCGAGAGTGAGGTAGGGATTCAGGATCGAAGTCGAGTTGTCTACATACTTGAAGTGAGGATTGGAGACGCCGCTGCATCCGGTGCAGGAGGTCTCCGCGGCGCCATCCATACGGCAAGTGCCCGATGAATTTATGTCGCACGTCGTGGTGAAGCTATCGTGCGAGTGGCTCACGTCATAGTCATTGGCGAGAGGAATGCTAGTAGGCTGAGTGACGCCCGACGACGAGGTTTTATCCAACCAGTTGCTGGTTAGAATGTCGTATTGGGAGCTCGTAGGTTTTGTGCTGCATGAGCTGCTTTTTCCGAACGGCGCGCTGCACAAATTGTAAAACAGATTATCAGGCGTGCGGTTTTCCTGGATGACAATGATGACGTGCTGAAAACTGGAAATCTGAGCTTGCGCCAATATTGTCCCGCAGAAACCAAACACAAGCAGGCATTTGAAGATCAGTTTCATAGTTCTCCCCCACGCGATTAATTTCGCTTCAACATGGTGAAACGTGCTGGCGGACCTAGGCCCAAGGGCAACCGCACACCGGGAGCTAGGCTAACTTTGGATTGCAAGACTCAACGGGGGAAGGAACCAGCCTTTTGTAACGCGACCATTATAGCGCCGAAAGAACAGAATTTCATCAATAAAATCTGCCAATTCCCGCGTCCGACGCGGCTTTTGCGCCCTCCAGGGATCCTTGGCTTCAATAATCGTCCGGATCTGTCGGTGGTGTCTTGTCGTTGATGAAGTAGTTTGCGTCCAGGCGGCTCGGAATGGTCTGGAACACCCTTGGAACCTGGTTGAGGTTGAAGAACTCCGAGAGATTGCCGGTGGCGCGTGCATCGGCGAAGTTAAGTGCACCCTCGGCGATTCCGTAATTCTGCTCGATGAACCGTAAGATGGTGCCGAAGTCCATCCGATTGTTGTCCACGTAGGCTGCGGCAGTGTAAGCCGACACAACGATGAACGGAACGCGAAAACCGTATTGATAATCGCCTTGAGCGCCGGCCAGGAAGGTGGGCGGCTCGTGATCGTACCAGCCTCCCCAATCGTCCCAGGTGATGAGGATGGCCGTGTCATTCCAATAGATCTCGTTATTGTTATTCTTGCACTTGGGATTGTTGCCGATGGCGTTGACGATCGATGCTACCCAGGATGGTCCGCCGCCCGTGTTGCCTTTCGGATGATCGGAATTGGCGCCAGTCGGGATAACCCAGTTCACTTGCGAAAGCTTGCAGTCGACGATATCGGTCAGCACTTGCGAGGGCTTGATGACCACATAGTCAAGGTAGTCCGAACCGGTGCAGGTTCCTCCGGTGGGGGCGCTGGGCAGACAGATATGTTCAATGGCGTTGGGCGCGGTCCAAATAGAACCGTTGCTCTCGGTGTAGTATTTCCAACTCACTCCGATGTCGTCGAAAAGATCGGACATGGTTTCATGGTCGAGACAGGGATAGACCGACCCTTTTTCACCCTTAGTGGTGACCAGCTTGACGGTGACGCCAGCAAGAGCGATGCAACCGGCATCGGGAGTGGTGTAGGGAGTCATATTCTCGGCGGCGAATGTGGCGATGGCATCGTCGGCCGTGCTGGGCGCCGAAGTTCCTCCGAAAAGAAATTGATGCGCGGGGAAACTTGGTCCCTGGTTGGTTTGGAACATATAGTTGGACCAACCGTAGGAAGTCGCGAGCGTGAGGTAGGGATTCAGGTTCGACGTAGAGTTGCTCACATACGCGTAGGCCATTTTAGTCGGACAATCGCCAGTGCAAGTGTCACCGGCGGCGCCGTCCATCCGGCAGGCTCCCGTTGTAGTGTTCAGATCGCACGAGGTCGTGAATGCCAGATGGGTGTGGCTGGGATCATAACTGTTATCGAGTGCGACGGAAGTCGGCTGAGTTGTTCCGGTGGAAGATGACTTATCCAGCCAGTTGCTGGTGAGAATGTCGTACTGGGAGCCGGTCGGAGTGATGCTGCAGGAACTGCTGGTGCCGAACGGCGAAGTACACAAGCCCTGAAAAAGATTATCGGGCGTGCGGTTTTCCTGGATGACCACGATCACATGCTTGAAACTGGAGATCTGAGAATGGGCGAGGATTGCCCCCCAGAGACTGAATAGACATAGAATCTTGAGCGTCGGTTTCATCATTTTTCCAGTCGCGCTTCGTTCGATCTACTTTCACCATTCTGGTGAGACTCATACGAACTCAGTAGTCGTCCGGGTCCGTGGGTGGTCTCGTGTCGTTGATAAAGAAGTTTGCGTCCAAGGGCGCGGGAATAGTTTGGAATACCCGGGGTACTTGGTTGAGGTTGAAAAACTCGGAGAGGTTTCCGGTGGCGCGCGCATCTGCAAAGTTGAGCGCACCTTCGGCGATGCCGAAGTTCTGCTCAAGGAAGCGCAGCGTGGTGCCGAAGTCCATCCGATTGTTATCTACATACCCAGCCGGAGTGTAAGCGGAGACAACCATAAACGGTACGCGAAAGCCATACTGATAATCGCCCTGAGCTCCGGCGAGGAAGGTTGGAGCTTCGTGATCGTACCAGCCTCCCCAATCGTCCCAGGTAATCAGAATCGCTGTATTGTCCCAATAAACTTCTTTGTCTTTGCACGCCGGGTTGTTACCGATGGCGTTGACGATGGAAGCGACCCAGGCGGGACCGCCGCCTGTGTTGTTATTAGGATGATCTGAATTCTGGCCGGTCGGAATCACCCAGCTCACCTGCGCAAGATCGCACTTGCTGATGGCGGTCAGCACGTCCGCCGGTCCCTTGATTACGTCGCTGACAAAATAGGTACCGGTGCACGTGCCACCTGTAGGTTGGCTCGGCACGCAGATGTGCTCGATGGCGTCGGGCGCGGTCCACACCGAACCAAAGCCCGGCGTGTAGTATTTCCAACTGACATTGATGTCATTGAACAGATCAGCCATGGTGTCATGATCGAAACATGGATAGATGCTTTGGTTCTCACCCGTGGTGCTGATCAGTTCCACGGTTGTCGTCGAGATAGCAATGCAGCCCGCCAGCGCTAAACTCGGATAGACATTTTCAGCAGCGAAGGTACCCGCGGCATCGTCGGCCGCGCTGGGCGCCGACGTTCCTCCAAACAGGAATTGATGGGCAGGGAAGCTGGACCCCTGGTTGGTTTGAAACATATAGTTCGCCCAGCCGTACGAAGTCGCGAGAGTGAGGTAGGGACTTAAGATCGACTTTGTATTCTGGACATAGTGAAATGACGCCCGGGTCGGGCAAGTGCCCACGCAGCCGTTATTTGCTGCGCCATCCATCCGGCAGGTTCCGGTTGAATTCAAGTCGCACTGGCTGGTGAAATCCACATGGGCATGATTGGGGTCGTAATCATTATCGAGTTGGACGGTGGCGGGTGGAGTGGTGCCGGTGGATGAGGTTTTATCGAACCATTTGCTGGTTTGAATGTCGTATTGGGATCCGGTGGGGGTGATGCTGCAGGACTTGCTGGTGCCGAAGGGCGAGCTGCACAATCCCTGAAAAAGATTATCCGGCGAGCGATTTTCCTGGATGATTACGATGACATGTTTAAAACTCGAGATTTGGGCGTGGGCAAATATCACGCCACAGAAACCCAGCAGAAACAGAGCCTTGGCAGTCGGCTTCATTGTTATCCCCACGGTCTTCCGAAGTTGCGCTCCAACTGGAGCGTTCTAGTGGAACTTGGCAAAATAGACACACGTAACCCAAGACTCTTATTTGTTGAATGGGTTTACGATGCCAAACCGTGGGGGAGTACATCTAGCGTGGCGGAGCGATTATACCCGTAAAACGGCGAGTTCGGCCCAAAGATTTTTTTGATGTATATAAGCCACTTAGCTAAAAGCCTTGCCAAGATGGGCATCCCGGTGCATCGCCAGAAGTTTCCGATACAATCGCTCCCGGCCATGTTGCGCACCGAGCTTTACGCTGATCCCGCGAATGTCTTTGTCCACGATGCTGTGCTGACTTCGTGCCGGCGGCATCCGGATAAAACAGCGCTCGTAGATACTTCGTGCGGGCGACGGCTTACGTATTCGGAATACGGCGAGACCGTGGAAGCTCTGGCGCGCGGGTTGGTTGCAGCGGGACTGAAGCCTGGAGAAGTGGCCGCGATTTTTCTCGCGAATTCGTGGGAGTTCTGTGCGGCTTACCACGCGGTGACGTTGGCTGGCGGAATCCCGACGCTGCTGAACCCGACTTATCGTGAAAGGGAAGTGCGGCATCAGTTGGGGAATTCGGGCGCGGCGCTGCTGATCACTGATCGAACGAACATCGAAGGAATCAATCTTGCGGGGCTGCCGAATCTGCGGCGCGTATTTTGCACGCGAGAGCAGGGAAGCGGAAGCGAGCCGTTTTCGAATCTACTGAAGCCGGTGAGTGGTTCCACGATTTTACCTGCGCCAAATCAGGGGTCGGAAATTACTTTGGCCGCTTTGCCTTATTCCAGCGGCACGACCGGACTGCCGAAGGGTGTAATGCTTTCGCATTCCAACCTGGTATCGAACGTGTATCAGTTTCTGGGGCCGCACGCGAGTCCGCTGAATTCTGATGACAATATTCTTTGCTTCCTGCCCCTGTACCACATCTATGGCCTGAACGTGATGCTTAACCCGGCGCTGATTCTGGGCGCGACGCTCGTGCTGATGCCGCGGTTCAATGTATCGCAGCTGACATCACTGCTGATTACGGAATCGATCACCATGATGCCGCTGGTGCCGCCGGCGATGAATGCGCTGTGCCTGACAGCGGAGGCCGGAGAGTTTCCTAAGAATCACAGTGTGCGCTGGGTGAAGTCCGGAGCGGCGCCGCTGGCGCCGGATCTGCCGCGAAGGTTCACCGCGCTGACGGGGATTGTTGTGTGCCAGGGCTACGGAATGACGGAAGCTTCGCCGGTGACGCATGTGGGTTACCTGGAGCCGGTTCTTTACCGGCCGGATTCGATCGGGCATCCAATGGCGCGAACGGAGTGCCGGATCATTGGTGTCGACAATCTGCTTGCTGCAGCCGAGAGTGCCGAAGATGTTCCCACGGGCGAGCCGGGAGAGTTGGTAATGCGCGGGCCGCAATTCATGCTGGGCTACTGGAAAGAGCCGGACGCGACCGCTGCCGTGCTGCGCGATGGATGGTACTGGTCCGGCGACATTGTCACGCGCGATGCCGAGGGCTTTTACCGAGTCGTCGACCGGCGCAAAGAAATGATTAAGTACAAGGGATTCCCGGTGGCGCCAGCGGAGGTAGAAGCCGTGCTTCTCGAACATCCCGCGGTGCGCGAGTGCGGAGTGGTCGGCAGGGCCGATGCGGCGGCCGGCGAAATTCCGGTGGCGTTCATCGCGCTGCGCGAAGGGTTTTCGACTTGCAAAAAGATGGAAGACGAACTATGCGCGTTCGTCGCCGATCGTTTGACCCGCTACAAGCAGCCGCGCGAAGTCCATTTTGTGGAAGTTATTCCGAAGACTGCGTCGGGCAAGATTCTGCGGCGCGAGTTAAGAAAGTTGATCCAGTGAACCGGTTCGGTCAGCGGTGGAGCCAGCATCGGGGCATGCGACACGAAAATGACAATCCCTTGACAATTCCTTGACAAGTTTCTCTTCGTAACATCTCACACTACTCCTCGTCGCAGCTGCGGCCATTTCCGCCCCGCTCTGCTCCGTTCAAGGTATGCACTCCCAGGAGGGATCCTTCATGAAATTGTTTGCTGAAATCAAAACTTGCGCCACTGTAGTTCTTGTGGTCGCCGTTTGCGGCCTCTCTGCTTACGCTCAACATTCCAATCTCACAAACGTCTCCACGATCGCATCCACAGTTCCCGCAAATGGGGACGTGAACCCGTACGGCATCGCGCGCGTGCCGAAGAGTAATGGCTCGCTGACTGAGGGCAACATTCTGGTCAGTAATTTCAACAGCAGCGCAAACCTGCAAGGTACTGGAACGACTATTGTGCAGATCACTCCGAGTGGCACAGTCAGCTTGTTCGCCCAGATCAACGCCAGCGCCTTGCCCGGACCTTGCCCCGGCGGCATCGGCTTAACCACGGCGTTGGCAGCGTTGAGCAGCGGATGGGTGATCGTAGGCAGCTTGCCGACTACTGACGGAACGTCAGCAACCGCGCAGGCTGGCTGTTTGCTGGTGTTGAATAGCAGCGGCAGCGTGGTCGAAACATTTTATGGATCATTGATTAATGGCCCGTGGGATATGACAGCGCTTGACGCGGGTAGCACCGCGAATCTATTCGTCACCAACGTTCTGAACGGAACTGTGGCTGCGGGCGGAAACGTGGTTTGGGGTGGAACCGTGGTGCGCCTGAATCTCACCGGTTTGTCCGGAGCGATGCCGACTCTGGAATCGATCACCACGATTGGCTCTGGGTTTGCTGAGGAAACCAATTCAGCAGCGCTGGTGATTGGGCCGACGGGCGTTGGCCTGAGTCCCGACAGCAGCACGATTTACGTCGCCGACAGCATCAACAACCGGGTGCAATGGATTTCCGATCCAGTGACGCGCACGACCTCTGGCGGAACGGGCACGACTCTGACTGCGGACACGACGCTTAACGATCCTCTCGGGCTCACGGTGCTGACAGATGGCAGCGTGCTGACAGTAAACGGGAACAACGGATACCTCCTGGGATTTTCAACCAGCGGCTGGCAGCAGGAACAGAAGCTGCTGGACGACAACGGCACTCCTCCGGGAAGCGGTGCGCTGTTCGGGTTAGTGCATGTGCCGGGGCAAGGGCTTTACTACGTGGATGACGCCACCAACACTCTGAATCTGTGGCTGCAGTAAAGCAGGTTCCGAGTCAGCACATACTTTACCGCCCGCCTCGTCGCAACACGCGCGAAGGCGGGCGGTTTTATTTTTGAAGCAAGTTAGAACAAGCAATCGAGGATAACGATGCGGGCCATTGGTTTTTCAGTGGCCCGCACGTTGTTCCGCAACTAGACTTGCGTTAGTATCGCTCCCTCATGCTGCGAGTCCTGCTGTTGTTCTTGCGCCGGCTGTGGCTGCCGCTGGTGGTGTTTGCCGCATTCAGCCTGATGTGTGTGCTGGTATACCAGCGGTTGGAAGGTTTGAGCTGGCAGGATGCGCTGTTCTGGATGATTCAGCCGCATGCCATCGATCCCAAACACGTTCGCAACGCAACCAAGATATTTTCGCTGTTCGTGTATATGGGCGTGTTTGCTTTTCAGATCTGGGTGGCGGAGCGCGTGGCCGTCACCATCTTCCACCGGCAAGGGATGGAGGTATGGAGAACCATGGTGAACGACGTCAGCATCGAAAAACTGCAAGATCATTTCATTATCTGCGGCTACGGGCAGGTGGGGCGAACGGTGGTGGACCAGCTCAATCGCCTCAAGATTCCTTTTGTGCTCATCGAAACCAATGAGGGACTGTGCCGCGAACTGCTTAAAGATAAAGTGCTTAGCATTCAGGGCGACGCGAAGCGGCACGACGTGCTGCAGTCTGCCGGAATTAAGCGTGCGCGCGGAGTGTGCATTGTGATCGACAACGACGCCGACAATCTCTACATCACGGTGACTGCGAAAGCGCTCAACCCCAAAGCGCGCATCATTACGCGGGCCGGGCAGTCGCGGTATGCGCAGGCCATGCGCAACTCGGGCGCGGACGAAGTAATCATTCCAGAATATGAAGGCGGACTGATGACCGGGCGCATGATCGCGAAGTTTTATCCGGATGCGCACCCGAATCTGGAGTGAGAGAAGTAATTATTTTCCCGTGTCACCCGCGATCTTCTGTGTAGAGAGGAAGCCCCAGATAATCTCGTTGGCATTCAGGTTGCTGGTCTTGCCGACTTCTTTTTCGCTCATATATTGTTCGCCACCGGGCCAAGTGTCGCCACCGCCTTTGATGCTGTATAGAATGACCTGTGCGTCGGCCTGGCAGCCGCTGAAGGTGAACGTTTTGATTTCCTTGCCTTTTTCTGAGGATGGCAGTTTGCCTTGCGCGGGCTTTTCTCCACAGCGGTCGAACTTGGCCCACGCCTTGGCGCTGTCTTCGGCGGAGAGCACGGCGAAGCGGCCAGGTTTGTAGGTGCCTCCATTGTAAGAATTGATGGGGTCCTCTGTGCCTTCCATATACAACGCGGGAACCGGACGCGAGGGCAGGCAGATCATGGTTTTCGGCAGCGTCGCGCTGACCGCAGCCACGGCGGCCACGCGATCTGCGATGGAGCATCCGGTCCGCAATGCCATGAAGCCGCCATCTCCCAGGCCTGTCGCGTAAATGCGGCGAGGGTCAACGGAGTACTTCAGTTCTAGTTGATCGAGCATTTGAGTAAGAAAAGCCACATCATCCGCAGGCTCAGGCTTCTTCTTAGTATCGTCATCGGGATTCTGCCCGCCGCTTCGTCCGCCCCCTGGATATCCACCGCCGCCACCGGGATACCCTCCACCGCCGCCGGGATAACCGAACCCTCCGCGACGTCCGCCACGCGGGCCCATCGCGGTGGATGTCGACTCAGGCCGCACTCCGATATTCCAATCGGCGCGCGCGGCATTGGGATACACGGCAATCACGCCGTTCTTATCGGCGAGCTGGTTGAAGTGGCTAAGCCGCGCCATATCGTCGGCACTCTGGTTGCGTCCGTGAAAAAGGATGACCACCGGGTAGTGTTGCTGCGCGTCGTAGCCCTTGGGCAAGTGCACCAAGAAGTTGCGGGAGACGTCATCGACCGTGATCTTTTCCTGAAGGTCCTGCGCTCGCAATGGAACGATGGACAGGAACACGGAGAACAAGCACGCCTGGTAGAACCGGCGGCACATGAGGGCTTTCGCGGTTTTGAACTTCATTATTACTTCTGACCGTCTTTCTATTGGCATAAGAATCTTAAGTGTAAGGCCGGGTTGCTATGGAAACGCCAGAGTTTTGCAAAGATTTGTAAGCTGCGCCCGAAGCGTTCAGCGATCACGCAGCGGGCAAGTCGAACGAAAATACCGAGCCGCGGCCGAGCTGGCTGGTCACGCTGACCGATCCGTTGTGAGCTTCGACTATGGCTTTTGCGATGGCGAGTCCCATGCCAGTGCCTTGCACGCTGTACCGCTGGTCGCGCCCTCGGTAAAACTTATCGAAGACCATGGATAGCTCGAAATCGTCAATGCCGGGGCCGTGGTCGGTGACGCTGGTGACGACGCGGTCTCCCTTGCACTCGGCGGTAATGGCGATGGGCGAGGTGGGCGGCGAATACTTGGCGGCGTTCTCCAGCAACTGCTTGAGCACTTCGGCGATGCGGTCGGAATCTACACGCACCTTGGGCAGCGAAGGAGCTACGCGCACCTCGAGCGGATGCTGAGCCAGAACCGTTCTGGATTCTTCGACCGCAGACTCGATCACGGTGGCGATATCCACGGAAGCCATGTGGAGTTCAACCTTGTGCGCATCGAGCTGAGCCATCTCCGTGGCTTCGCCGACCAGGCGGTCGAGGCGATCGGTTTCTTCATTGATGACAGTCAGCAATTCCTTCCGCTGGGCTTCGTCGAGATTGTAGTCTGAGAGCAAACCGGTGACTGCGGCCTTGATTCCAGTGAGCGGTGTACGCAGCTCGTGAGTTACGGAATCGAGCAGGACGGCGCGCAGGTTTTCGCTCTGGTGCGCAGCTTCGGTCTGCGAAAGCTTTTCAATGGCGCCGGCGCGCTCGATGGCGATGCCGATCATGCTGCCCAGAGCTTCCAAAGTGGCGCGCGAGAGGGCTGGTCCGGCGATGCCGACAGATCCAGTGGTGCGCGTTCCCAGATGCAACGGAGTCAGAGAAACTCCGCGCTTGGAATCGATCACCGGCTCGCCGCGCGAGCTAACCATCTGAAGATCCTGCAAGGCAAGCCAGGTGGCATTGGGGTCGGTGCGATAGACCTGCTGCGAACTGAGCAAGTAGATGGCGGCGGCTTTGGCGCTGAATCCCTCGCACACGTAGGCAGGAATCGCATTCAGCAACTCGGCTACGTTGTCGGTGGCGAGCAGGCGCTGGCTGAAAGCGTATAGCCTCTCCACGTCGCGGCGGCGCTGATTGGCATCGGCAGTCTGGCGGCGGGCGCGGTCTGCGAGCTGGCTCGCGATGCCGGCCGTCACAAGAAATGCGAATAGCGCGACCCAATTCTGCGGATCGGCTACGGTGAACGTTCCGATGGGGGGAAGAAAATAATAATTGAAGGCTAGCGTGGCAAGTATCGCGAGAAAAACAGAAAAGCGAAATCCCCAATACGCCGCAAGCCATAACACCATCAGCAGGAACGTCAGGGCCACGGTGGTGGGATTGACGTGGATGAGGTGACGGTAGATCTGAACTACCACTCCCGTCGCTACTATGCAGGCGGCATAGCGAAACACATGTTGAGGCCAGCGGGCTTTCACGGGCACGATTGTAACCGGAATCAAGGTTTCAGAGTTTCAAAGTTTCAAGGTTTCACAGCGGCGATGGCCTTGGAAACCTTGAGACCTTGAAACCTGCTTTCGTTCCGATTCGACAATTTCTGCTCCGGCGTGGACAATAAGCGGCGATGACCAAGAGTCCTGAAGAATGGCTTAAGGAATGCGATACCGCCAAGCGCCCGGCGGTGTTCAAGTTGTTTCTGGGCTACGCCCCCGGCGTGGGAAAAACCTACGCCATGCTTAGCGAAGGCGTGCGCCGGGCAAGCCGCGGCGAAGAAGTGGTGATCGGCGTGGTGGAAACGCACGGGCGCAAACCGATTGTTGAGCTTTCTTCGCGGCTGGAAACGGTTCCGCGCAAGAAGCTCGAATACAAGGCGACCGTTTTTGAAGAGATGGATGTCGATGCGATCCTCGCGAGCAAGCCGCACGTTGTGCTGGTGGATGAACTGGCGCACACCAACATTGAAGGCAGCAAGCACGCGAAACGCTATGAAGATGTGTTTGAGTTGCTGGATGCGGGGATCGACGTTGTTTCCACGCTGAATGTGCAGCACATTGAGAGCCTGGCGCCGACGATTCGAGGCCTGACTGGAGTGCAGGTGCGCGAGACCGTACCGGACTGGGTGATCCGGCGCGCGGGCGAAATTGTGATGGCAGATCTCACTCCGCAAGCGTTGCAGACGCGCATGAAGCGCGGCGACATTTATCCGCTGGAACGAGTGGAACGGGCACTGGCGAATTTCTTCCGGAATACAAACCTGGTGGCACTGCGAGAGTTGGCTCTGCGGCAGGTGACGCAGGCCGTCGACCGCACGCTTTCGGAACTCAAGAACGAAGACGGACAACTGTTGCAGGTCCGGGAACGGATTGCAGTCTGCATCAGCTCGAACCCAGCGGCACAGTATCTGATCGCGCGCGGCGCGCGCATGGCTCAGGCGCTCGATGGCGACTTGTATGTGCTTTACATCGACACCGGTGCCGATGAGAGTGACGAGAACCAGCGAACGCTGGCCGACAATGTGCGCTTTGCTGAGAGTGTGGGCGCGAAGGTGGTGAAGACTGAGGGGAAGGTGGTCGCGGAAAAAGTTGCGGAATTCGTTCGCGAAAATCACATCACTCAGGTCGTTTTCGGACGCTCCGCGACGAAGGGGTGGAAAAGATATTTTTATCTTTCGGCGATTCACAAGTTTCTGCGCGATACTCCCGCGGTGGACGTGCACATCGTGACGCAGGAAATGCGATGAGCGGGGTTGGCGAACGCGATTGGCTAAGGCGGGACTGACGAAAGCGCGATTGACGAAAGAAAGATGACGACCGAGCACAAGCGAATCCTGGTGGTCGATGACGAAGCGCAGATTACGCGGGTGCTGCGCACCACGCTCTCGGCCCAGGGATACGACATTCGCGTGGCCAATGATGGCGAGATGGCGCTCGAGTTGATGAAGAACTGGACGCCACATGTGGTGGTGACAGACCTTGCCATGCCGAATCTCGACGGCGTCGAATTGTGCCGGAGCGTGCGCAAGATGTCGCAGGTGCCGATCATCGTCCTCTCGGTGCGCGGGCAGGATCGTTCGAAAGTGGAAGCCCTGGATGCCGGCGCCGATGACTACGTCACTAAACCTTTCAGCATGAACGAACTGCTGGCGCGCATCCGCGCACAGTTGCGACGGACTCCAGCGATCGAGGAGCATCCCACCAAAATTACGGCTGGCGATTTTTCCATTGACCTGGATGCGCGATCCGTCAAAGTGACCGGGCATGAGGTTCATCTCACGCCGAAAGAATTTGATTTACTCGTGTATCTGGCGCAACGTCCGGGAAAAGTAGTGACGCATCGCACACTGTTGGCCGCCATCTGGGGGCCTAATAGCACAGAGCAGCCGGAATATCTGCGCGTGTTCGTGGGACAACTGCGTAAGAAAATAGAGACCGATCCTTCCTCGCCGAAGTACCTGCTTACCGAACCCTGGGTGGGCTACCGTTTCGAGCCCGGCTCGTAAGTTCCCAACCTGCTTCGATCGCCTGCTTCAATAATCCGAAGCCTTTATAAACATTTAATGAACCCTTTATTCGGATTTTCTGCGATTCCGTGTCCAATGATTAAGGGCCGCAAAACAGTCTTGAACTTCATCGAATGCGGTTCGTGGAGATCAATCTTATGTGGGTTAATGAAGTTGCGCCGGAGCGGTTAGCAGAACTCTTCCATCACTATCATCAGGCATTGACGCCGGAGACATCGGGTAAAGGCAGCGAGAGCCACGACTCATGGAAGGAAGTTTCTCCCCAGTTAAAGAGCAGACTGGTCGCGGCCGCGCGGTTGGCATTGCTCGAACTGCAATCGATGACCAGCGAACGGGCAGTGTCCCGGCAGTATTTTGCCCAGCCGGGCGAAGCTGAGTGGGGCTGCTAGGTTTCGTTGACCAGAGCGCCGAGAGATTGCGGATTCTGGTCGTCGAGGCAAGGTCGGCGTTGGGGCATCCACTTTTTCCACCGATGTAGGAATGTTGTCATTGCGGGAACAACCTTTGCGCCTTTACGAATTCTTTAGGAATCTCTTACCCCCTTCTTATGCCTGAAATGTTTTACTGAGGCGCTGGTGCAGCAGACCGCGCATTAATGTGTTGGAGGCAAGGCTATGTGGGCAGCCTGGATCGTTGCAGCCATCGCGTTAGCAGGGGCTGCGTTCATGCTCAGAGTTCTGATTGCCTTTCTGGGTGAGCGTGCGCCATCGGTTTGCTACTTGGTAGTGCCGGCCCGAACTGAAGCGCTTCGAGAAGTTGTTGGGGCTTGGAGCGACGACTATGTGGAAGATGATTCCCGGACAGCGGAATGCAAGTGCGGGGAATATTACGAGGAGTTATTGGAGAACGGAAATTATGCGAAGAAAGAGTGCTCTTCGGGTCTTATCGCTCTCGATGTTCGTCCTGCTTCTGGGGACTTGGGCCGGCGCTCAATCCGCCCAAGGCCAGGCTACTTCTTCCGCGAGCACCGGCCCTAGTTCGTCTGCATCCAGCGAACGGCAGGAAATGCGCGATGAGTTGAAAGCATTGCGAGCCGAGGTGGAGCGCCTGCGCGCGGAAGTGGAGGGGCAGAAGAGCCCGGCGTCGTCATCCAATGGCAACGAGGCGGCGCCAGCGCCAGACAAGACCGTGTCTGGGCCGACCGTTCCCGCTGTCACTGCGTCGAACTTCGCCCATGCCCCTGTCGCTACTAGCGCTGCTCCCTCCACTGCCGCACCTAGCGAGTTGGTAGCGCAAACTCCAACTCCTTCTTCCGATGCCGCGCCGGCAAAGAAGGGAAAGATCGTGCCCTTCTCGGACTGGGACTGGACCTGGCTGAACGGCAACCCGCGTAACAAAGACACGGCTTTCGATTCAAAGTTCTTCACGCCTGAAATCAGGGCCGACGTCACCTATAGCTATTCCTTCAACAAGCCAGTCGATGACTCGATGGGCGGATCGAGCGAACTGTTTCGCTCGAACGAAATTCAGTTGGAGCAACTCGGCCTCGGCGGCGATTTTCATCTCGACAACGTTCGCGCCAGGTTTATGACTCAGTTCGGAATGTATTCCACGGCGACGATTCGCAATGATCCCAGCTACTCCAAGGGGCAGTGGAATATCGCAGATGCAGATCGTTATTTAGCGGAAGCGTACGGCGGTTATCACCTTGACGTGTTAAATGGCATTAATATTGACGCTGGTATTTTCATGTCGTATGTCGGTCTCTTCAGTTATTACAATTTCGATAATTGGGCCTACCAGCCGTCCTATGTCTCCTCAAACACGCCCTGGTTTTTCGAGGGCCTGCGGATACAGATTTTCCCGACTCCCCATCTGAAGATTGAGCCTTGGATCATCAATGGTTGGCAATCGTATGGCTCGGCCAATTCGAGGAAGGGGCTGGGCGGGCAGATTAAATGGACGCCGTATCCCTGGATGAACATCCTCTCGAACGATTACGGCCTGGGTCATGACGATCTGTACATACCGAACCGCGGCCGCCTGCACACTGATAACAGCATTGAGATCAAGTATTACGATCATCCGGAGAAGGCTCTCGACAAGATGGCGTTCACGTTTACGGGCGATTTGGGTTGCGAATTCGGCCCCAGCACGACCACATTGGCGGGCGTGAGTTGCCATGGCAACAAGAGGGACCCACTGGCGCAAGCGAGCGCTAATTTTCCGCAGGGAGGAATCGATCCCAAGCAGAGCTTTGTCGGCTACATGCTTTACGACCGTACCTGGTTCAAAAAGGACCGGTACGCTGTGACGATTGGCGGCGGGCAGATTAATAATCCCGGTCGCTATCTGGTTCTGGATCCTCCTATCAATGGCGAAACCGCATCCTCGGCGGCGATTAACGCGCCATACTTTACGGGGAATCCTGGCGACAGATTCAAGGCCTGGGATATGTCGCTTACCTACGATTACATGCCGCGGCAGTGGCTGACGTTTCGCTGGGAGTACGATTACCGGCATGCGAGTGTGCCTTACTGGTCTGGCAAGGGCGGAGTTACGCCGCCGGGTTCGGGAGGAGTTCCCTATACGAATAACGGATCTCCTCAGTTCTACGCGTGCATGAACGGAGGCAACACTGGCTTTGGGGACAATTCGGGGCTGTCACTGTCAGCAAACGAAGAGCTCGCGCAAACCGCCTGCGCATCCCAAGGCAGCAGCCTCTGGACGCCCGATCTGAGACGCGACCAGCAGTTGATCGACATTGATATCATGGTCAAGTTCTAAGCCGAGAGGTTTGCGATGGAAGATGCGATTTTCCTGACGGTGACGATTTTATTCTTTGTAGTGTCGCTCGCCTATTTGATTTTCTGCGAGCGGGTTCGCTGAGGCCGATATGAATTCTGGACCGATCATTATGCTGGTCATTTGCGCGGGGCTGCTGGCGTATCTCGTATACGCCATGTTGCGGCCGGAGAAATTCTGATGACGGCAAATGGATGGCTGCAAATTCTGTTCTTGCTGCTTGTCGTGTTGCTGGTCACGAAACCGCTGGGCGGGTTCATGGCGCGGGTGTTCGGCCGCGAGCGCACGTGGCTCGATCCAGTGATGCGGCCGGTGGAGCGAATTCTTTACAAGCTTACGGGCGTGGACGAAAGTCACGAGATGGAGTGGAAGGAATACGCCCTAGCCCTGCTTTTGTTCAGCGGGGTTTCGATGATCCTGCTGTATGTGCTACAGCGGGTGCAGTTGTGGCTGCCGTGGAATCCGCAGAAGCTTGCGGGAGTGGCTCCGGCGCTGGCGTTCAACACCGCGGCTTCGTTCACCACAAACACGAACTGGCAGAACTACGTGCCCGAGACCACCATGAGTTATCTGACGCAGATGGTGGCTCTGGCGTATCACAATTGGGTTTCGGCAGCGGCAGGCATGGCGCTGGCGATTGCTTTTATTCGCGGGATTGCGCGGCGCGAACAAAAGACGATCGGAAATTTCTGGGTCGATCTCGTTCGCGGGACGTTGTGGGTGCTGGCGCCGCTCTGCCTCATTGGGGCGTTGGTGCTGGTTTCGCAGGGCGTGGTGCAGAACCTGAAGCCTTACGACACGGTGCAGGTTCTCGATCCGTACCAGACGCCGCAACTGGGCGCCGATGGCAAGCCTGTGAACGGACCTGACGGTAAACCATTGATGCAGACGGTAAGTCAGCAAGTGATCGCGCAAGGACCGACGGCTTCGCAGGAGATTATCAAAGAGCTGGGCACCAATGGTGGTGGCTTCTTCAATGTGAACAGCGCGCATCCGTTTGAAAATCCCACGCCGTTCACGAACTTTCTGGAGATGTTCTGCATCCTCGCGATTCCTTCCGCCTTTACTTACACGCTTGGGAAGATGACGGGTTCGCCGCGACATGGATGGGCGGTGTGGGCAGCGATGGCGTTGTTGTTTCTGGCGGGAGTCACCACGGCGTATTGGGCCGAAGCGCGAGGCAATCCTCTGGTCACGGCCGCGGCGCAGCACAGTACTCAGCATTCGGCTTCGGTGCAGGCCACGGGCAACCTCGAAGGGAAAGAAGTGCGCTTCGGTGTGGCGAACTCTGCACTGTTCGCGACGGTGACGACTGACACGAGTTGCGGCGCGGTCAACGCCATGCATGATTCGTTCACTCCGCTGGGTGGAATGATTCCGCTGATCAACCTCATGCTCAGCGAAGTGATCTTCGGCGGAGTGGGCGCCGGGATGTATGGAATGTTGGTCTTCGTCATTCTTTCCGTCTTTATTGCAGGACTGATGGTGGGGCGCACGCCGGAGTATCTAGGCAAAAAGATCGAAGCCTACGACGTGAAGATGGCGATGCTCGTGATCCTGATATTCCCGCTCGCCATTCTAGTGTTCACCGCAATCTCGGTTTTATATAGCTTCGGCACTTCCGCCATGTCGAATGCAGGCCCGCACGGATTCAGCCAGGTGCTGTACGCCTTCACCTCTGCCGTGGCTAACAACGGCTCGGCTTTCGGCGGATTTAGCGGGAACACGCCCTGGTACAACACGTCGCTCGGTATAGCGATGCTGCTGGGGCGCTTCATGATGATTCTGCCGATGCTGGCGATTGCCGGAAGTCTGGCCGGCAAGAAACAGGTTCCCGCAACGCTGGGGACGTTCCCCGTGACCGGGCCGTTGTTTACGGTTCTGCTGATCGGCGTGGTGGTGATTGTGGGCGCCCTGACATTTTTCCCGGCACTGAGTCTCGGACCGATTCTCGAACACCTGCTGATGATGGCAGGGAAGACTTTCTAGACAGGTTTACTAGGTAAATATGGTAAGCAAGAAATCAAAACGCAGCTTGTGGGATGTGAATATCGTGCGTCGCGCGTCGTGGGATTCGCTGGTAAAGCTGCATCCCGTGACCATGATGCGCAATCCGGTGATGTTCGTCGTCGAGGTCGGCAGCGTCGTAACTACCGTGCTCCTTATTGTGGAACGAATGCACGGTGAGCCTGGATTCGGATTCAATCTCCAGATCACGCTGTGGTTGTGGTTTACCGTGTTGTTCGCAAACTTCGCCGAGGCCATGGCGGAAGGCCGTGGCAAGGCGCAGGCCGATGCGTTGCGCCGCGCGAAAGCCGAGACCATGGCGAACCGCCTGCTTCCGGACGGAAAAACGGAGACCGTGCCCGGTTCAAAATTGCGCTCGGGAGATATGGTTCTGGTAGAGGCCGGAGAATTCGTTCCCGGCGATGGCGAGATTGTGGAAGGCGTGGCGTCTGTGGACGAGTCGGCGATCACGGGCGAGTCGGCGCCGGTAATTCGTGAAGCGGGCGGTGACCGCTCGGCAGTCACGGGTGGAACACGCGTGCTTTCGGACTGGGTGAAGATAAAGATCACCTCGAATCCCGGAGAAACTTTTCTCGATCGTATGATCGCGCTGGTTGAAGGCGCGGAGCGGCAAAAGACTCCCAACGAAATTGCGCTGAACATTCTGCTGGCGGGGCTGACGATTGTGTTTCTGCTGGCCGTGGTCACGCTGCAGCCGTTTGCGATTTATGCGGGCGCGCCGCAAACGGTGTTTGTGCTGGTGTCGCTGCTAGTGTGCCTGATTCCAACCACAATCGGCGGCTTGCTTTCCGCGATCGGCATCGCGGGCATGGACCGCCTCGTGCAGCACAACGTGCTGGCGATGTCAGGACGCGCGGTAGAAGCTGCCGGCGATGTGAATACACTTCTTCTCGATAAGACTGGCACCATCACGCTGGGCAATCGCCAGGCCACCGAGTTCGTGACCGCGCCGGGCGTAACCGAAGCGATGCTGGCGGATTCGGCTCAGCTCTCTTCGCTGGCGGACGAGACTCCCGAGGGACGCTCGATTGTGGTTCTCGCCAAAGAAAAATATGGATTGCGCGGGCGCGAGATGAGTTCGCACGACGCCGAATTTATTCCCTTCAGCGCGATGACTCGCATGTCCGGCGTGAATCTTGACGGGCGCGCCATCCGCAAAGGCGCGACCGAGGCAGTTGCCAAGTATTTGGAAGACCAGGGTGGTTCGCTTCCCGCAGAAGTGCGCGCCGCGGTGGAGGTGATTTCGCGAGCGGGAGGAACTCCGCTGGTAGTGGCGGAAAACGGCCGGGCAATGGGCGTGATTCAACTCAAAGATATTGTGAAAGGCGGCATGCGGCAGCGTTTCGATCAGCTGCGCGCGATGGGAATCAAGACGGTGATGATCACGGGAGACAATCCGTTGACGGCGGCGGCCATTGCGAGCGAGGCCGGGGTCGATGACTTTCTGGCGCAAGCTACGCCGAAAGACAAGCTGGACTTGATTCGACGCGAGCAAGGCCAGGGCAAGCTGGTTGCGATGACTGGTGATGGCACCAACGATGCGCCGGCTCTCGCGCAGGCCGACGTAGGCGTCGCCATGAACACCGGCACACAGGCGGCGAAAGAAGCCGGCAACATGGTCGACCTCGATTCGAATCCGACCAAGCTGATTGAGATCGTGGAAATCGGCAAGCAGTTGCTGATGACGCGGGGCGCGCTCACCACGTTTTCGATTTCCAATGATGTGGCCAAATATTTCGCGATCATCCCCGCGATGTTCGCCGGAACATTTCCCGTCCTGCAGGCACTCAACGTGATGCGGCTAGCCACGCCGCAATCGGCAATCTTATCTGCCGTCATCTTTAATGCGCTAATAATCGTTGCGCTGATTCCTCTCGCGTTACGCGGAGTGAAATATGTTCCGCAGGGCGCGGCCGTGCTGTTGCGCCGCAATCTGCTGGTCTATGGCTGTGGCGGAGTGATCGTGCCGTTTATCGGAATCAAGCTGATCGACTTGCTGATTGTGCGGGCTGGTTTAGCGTAATAACGACCGGCGTAGAGGCAATTATGAAGAAGAATCTGATCACGGCAGTATTGATGACGGTGGTGACCACAATATTCTTCGGTCTGTTGTTTCCACTGTTAATCACCGCGCTCGCGCAAGTTTTGTTTCCGAAGCAGGCCAACGGAGAGTTGCTCACGCGAAATGGAAAAGTCGTGGGATCGCGATTGATCGGGCAGTCATTCACCTCGCCGGGATATTTTCACTCGCGTCCATCGAGCGCCGGGACGGGCTATGACGCGGCCAATTCCAGCGGATCGAACCTTGGGCCCACAAATCAATCGCTTATCGCGCGAGTGCAGGGCGATGCTGACCGGCTGCAGGCAGAAAATCCCGGTGCCGCAATCCCAATGGATTTGCTAACCACGTCAGGCTCCGGCCTCGATCCGCACATCTCGCCGGAGGCCGCAGAATTCCAAGTGCCGCGCATCGCGAAAGAACGCAAGCTAAGCGACGATGTAGTTCGCGAAGCCGTACGCCAGCACACAGAGTCACGTCAGTTCGGATTTCTCGGCGAGCCGAGGGTGAACGTCCTGGAATTAAATCTCACGTTGGATGAAATCTCGGCGAAGCCAGCGGCACACTGATCAAGATGTCCGCGCCTGTAGGTCGCACTGACTCCCTAGCATAAGAACATTGACGCGAAGCGCCTGCCTGCGGTCTGATAGGTTCGCACGTGCTGCAAGGTGCTACTGCCATGAGCGAACCGAAGCGCCCGGCGATCAACTGGATGGACGTGCTCTGGCTAGTGTTACTGGCCTTACTCGCCGTCCTGCCGCCCGTGCGCGAATATCACAAGCAGCTGATCTTGCTCGGTTTCGGCATTCTTCAATTCAACGAAGGCCGGTTCATCGCGCGGCTTCCACGCCGCGGCCCGGTTTACGTCGTCATGTTAAAGATCGCCCTCGCCACATTGTTGCTCGATCACACGGGCGAGATCCCCATCAACAGCTATTACTATCCCATCTACTACCTGCCCGCAGTCACGGCGGCAGAATATTTCGGTCCATGGGCCACGCTGCTATGGACTTCGCTGGCCTCTGGCGCCTACTGTTCGTATCTTTATCCCGCGTTGCAGGAGTACGAGATCACCGCGGAAGACTATGGGCGACTTGCCATCCGAATCGTTTTTTTCTTTCTCGCGGCGATGGTCGTCAACCGCTTTGTAGTCGAGAGTAGGCGCCAGACTCAGCGCTATCAGGAATTGGCCGGGACTCTCGCGGAAACCAACCGCAGACTGGAGCAGGCGCAGGATGAAGCTCGACGTTCAGAACGTCTGGCCGCGCTAGGACAAATGTCCGCCGGGCTGGCGCATGAAATTCGCAACCCGCTGGGCGTGATCAAGGGTTCGGCTGAGATGCTTCATCAGAAGTTGGGAGAATCGAATCCGCTGGCCAGCGAACTCGCCGGTTATATTTCCAGTGAGACCAACCGCTTGAGCGCGCTGGTGACGCGCTTCCTTGATTTCGCGCGGCCGCTGCATGCCGAGCTGTCTCCGGCTGAAATTACTGCGGTGCTCGAACGTGCGCTGCACGATGTCGCATTAATGCACCAGGACGGGCCGGTGCGAGTGGAACGACAGTTCGAAGCGAACTTACCGCTCGTTCCATTGGACGAAAGTCTCAGCGAGCAGGCGTTCGTGAATCTGATTCAAAATGCTTATGATGCAATGGGCAGCAGTGGTGGAACACTGCGGGTGGTGGCGACGAGGGCGACGAATTCAGGTCGCGACGGAGTGGAAGTGCGAATTGAGGACTCAGGGCCGGGAGTTCCAGGGGAACTGCGGGAGCAGATCTTCAATCCGTTTGTGACCACCAAGAAAACCGGCGTGGGCCTCGGTCTCTCGATTGTCTCTAGGATTATCGACGGCCATCATGGAACGATTCGCGTTGAAGCCGCCGGAAGCGGTCAGCAGGGCGCCAGCTTTGTGGTATTTTTTCCCGCAGGCGGCGAAGCGGCCCAGCAAGCATCTTAGTTCGTAGCCCATTGTTCGAAGCGCATTTGCAACGGTATGCCAACGATCTTAATTGTCGAAGACGAAGCCAAGATGCGGCGCCTGCTCGAATTGAATCTCGGCGAGGACGGCTTCACCACGCTCTCCGCCGGCGACGCAGAGTCTGGGCTGAAACTTCTGCGCGAAAACACAGTTGACCTCGTGGTCACCGATCTCAAGCTGCCGGGCATGAACGGCCTGGAATTCCTGCAAACAATAAAACGCCAAAACGCGGCGATGCCAGTGGTGGTAATGACGGCCTTTGGTTCGGTAGAGACGGCCGTCGAAGCCATGAAAGCCGGAGCCAGCGACTACGTGCTGAAACCATTTTCGCTCGGCGAGATGCGCATGGTGATCCGCAAGGAACTGGACGTCCACAACCTGCGCGAGGAAAATCGGTCGCTGCGCGAAGCGCTGGGCAAACGCTACGCGCACCCAAACATTGTGGCGCGCAGCCCGAAGATGCAAGAGGTGTTGGCGATGCTTGAGCGCGTCGCGCCCACAAATTCGACGGTGCTGCTCGGTGGAGAGAGCGGCGTTGGCAAGGATTTGATTGCTCGCGCTATTCATGAGAAATCGCGGCGTGCGTCGGGGCCGTTTATCAAGATCAACAGCACAGCTATTCCTGAGAATCTCTTGGAGAGCGAACTGTTCGGATACGAGAAGGGCGCCTTCACCGGGGCAAACAACAGCAAGCCAGGAAAGTTCGAGCTGGCTGACAAGGGGACTTTGTTTCTCGACGAGATTGGCGATGTGCCGCCGGCGACTCAAGTGAAGCTGCTGCGCGTGCTGCAAGAGCGTGAGTTTGAACGGCTGGGTGGCACGCGCACGGTGAAGGTGGACGTCCGGCTGATTGCGGCCACCAACCGCGATCTGCGCGAGGCGCTCGAGCAAGGTACGTTTCGCGAGGACCTTTATTATCGCTTGAACGTTGTCCCCATCGACATCGCGCCGCTCCGCCAGCGCAAGGAAGACATCCCGGAGCTCGTGAATCTTTTTATCTCGCGCTTCGCCGCAGATTCAGGCAAGCCCGTGAAAAGCATTACGCCGGAGGCGATGCAAATTCTGGTGAACTACCACTGGCCGGGAAATGTGCGCGAGTTGCAGAACATCATCGAGCGCGCCTGCGCACTCGCAAAGGGCACGGTACTCGAAGCGGCGGACATTCATCTGGACGTGCGTCCGGCCAAGGCCGCGAACGGTACGAGCGGATTCCTTCCCGAGGGTATGACGCTGGAGCACTGGGAAGATGAAATGATCCGCGAAGCGCTGCGGCGAGCAAATGGAAATAAGAGTCAGGCAGCGCGGTTGCTAGGCTTGTCGCGCAATGCGCTGCGCTATCGGCTGTCGAAGATTGGGATTGCGGATGAGGGGGAGAAAGAAACTTAGTTCGAGGTCCTGTTTCGGGACAGTTCCGAGTTCGAAATAACAGATTGTCGTCAGCTCTGGTTTGCTTGCACATACAATCGTTTCTGAGAGGCAATGTCTGGAGAGTGTTGCCAGTGGGTACTGGACGCTGTTTTTCACACCAGTCGAGTGGCTTAGTCAGCCACTAGGGTTCGACTCCCTCGCTCTCCGCCAGTCACTCGACGACATATTAATTGCTTGACAATGCTGCTGTTGGAGTTATGCTTGGGGTGTGTGAAGGACAGCGTCCGGTACTAGTTTTCTATCGTGGCCCCGACTGACTATCGGGGCCTCTGTATTTTCGAGCCTCGCGGCTTTTGTAGGCCGCGAGTCTTGACTACCGCTGGCTGAAAACCACCACCTTGGCTCAGCGTAGCCACCGCCTCAAGCTTAACGTTTGTACTTCCATCAAGCGCCGCGCTTTTTCTCCTGAAAACAAAAGAGTTACCGAGCGTTTCCGCACCGCACTTTTGGCATGGCACTTGCTTTGAACCATTGAGGCAATCCCTTAGTTTCAGTTTCAATCACTCTGCGACAGTTCGGGGGGAGGTAATTATGAAAAGTAAATTCATAGCAAGCTTCGCAGTCTTGACGCTCGCGCTGGCAGGCGCGCTGTCAATTAGCGTGAGGGCTCAAACCACGCAGGAAGGCGCCGGACCCTCCGAGCAGCCCAGCGCTCCGATGGAAATCGGACAGGAGAAATCCGCGCAACCAGCCCAGGCCGCACCAACTCAACCCGCGCCTGTCGCGCCGGATGCCGACGCGCCGAAAGCGGCAGACGATAGCAAAGCACTGCCGTCTGGCGAAGCGCCTGCTAAGTCCGATAAGGGTGTGGGCCGCGTCAGCATGATTCATGGCGAGGTCTCGACGCAGCGCGGAGACTCGGGCACATGGTCCGCGGCTATTTTGAATCAGCCCGTGCTGACCGGCGACAAAGTTTCCACTGGCGCTGGCGCACGAGCCGAAGTGCAACTCGACTTCGCGAACATTGTCCGCTTGGGATCGAACGCACAAGCGACTATCGCGCGCTTCACCGACAAATACATTCAAGTTCAAGTCGGGCAGGGCTTGGCGAACTACTCCGTCTTTGGCGAGAGCGAGGCTGAACCCGAAATCGACACGCCGAATGTCGCGGTTCATCCCGCGCACAAAGATGGCATCTTCCGCATTGAGGTTCGCCCCGATGGCGACTCGATCGTGATCGTCCGCAAAGGTGAAGCTGAGATTTCAACTCCGCAGGGCATTGGCCAGGTGAAGGCGGGCGAGATGGCGACGGTCCGCGGCTCCGGCGCCGACGCAAAGTACAAAATCACTCCCGCTCCCGAACGCGATGATTGGGATCGCTGGAACATCGACCGCGACCGCATGATTCACGAAGCTGCGGCGTGGAAACATACCAACAAGTATTACGTCGGCGCCGAAGACCTCGACGCCAACGGCAAATGGGAAGACGCCGCTGACTACGGCCAAGTCTGGGTGCCGAATGAGCCCGACGGTTGGGTTCCATACCGCGATGGCAACTGGGTATGGGAACCCTACTACGGCTGGACATGGGTTGGCTACGAGCCTTGGGGTTGGGCTCCTTACCATTATGGCCGCTGGATGTGGTATGGCGGTGCGTGGGCGTGGTGGCCGGGACCGGTGTGGGGCGGGTTCTATCGTCCATTCTGGGCTCCGGCTTATGTGTCGTTCTTCGGATTCGGAGGCGGTTGGGGACTTGGCTTTGGATGGGGAGGTTGGGGCGGTTTTGGGTGGCTGCCGATTGGGCCTTGTGACCGTTTCTTCCCGTGGTGGGGCGGATATGGCGGACGCTTTGGTGTTGTCGGCGTCAACCGATTCGGCACGCTGAACCGCTTCGGTGGCGTTGCGCCTTTGCATGCTGGGACTGCGTACTCGAATGTGGCGCATCTCAATGATGCGCATGTTGGCGGCGCGCTCTCGAGCGTGGCTGCTGGCAAGTTCGGAGCTGGTCGAACAACCGCTGTTGCAGCTACTCACGCGCAGTTAAGTGGCGCGCGCATGATGACCGGCAACATGCCCGTGGTTCCTTCGCGCGCGAGCTTATCGGCCAGCGGACGCGCTGCTGCGCCTTCCACAATTCATGGCAGCGCGGCGCAGCACTTCTATGGGACGCAGAGCACGTCGCATACAGAATCATTCCAGCAGCAGACGGCGCGTTTGCAGCAATCCATGCAGCAGGCGCACTTCTCGCCAGTTGCCGCTGGCGCGCGCGCGACAGGTCCAAGCTCTGCGGCAGCAGGATCGGCAACGGGAAAGACCGGCGCTTCAACTGCGTCGAGTAAAGAGACGAATAGTTCTGCCGCGAAAAGTGCCGCGACTCAGGCTCCTGCGAGTGAAAATGAAAATCGCAGCGGGTCTTCGAACGCGGCTGCTGGCGCGGCATCTGATGCGAAGGGAGCGGAGTCGGCCTCTGCTCACACTGAATCGAATAGCGGCGAGTGGAAGTCGTTCACGCCGGAATCGCACAGCAACGAATCTGCGACGCGTGGCGAGAACGGCACCGAATCAGCGGGCCGCGCCGAGAGTGGGAGCTTTTGGAATCGAACCGCCTCAAGCTCGAACTCCTCGCGCGAATCCGGCGCGACCGGACGCAACGGCTACTCCCGCCCGCAGCTCAACATGAGGCAGCCCATCGCGCAGCCGCGCGGCTCGGGAGGCTACGGCGGCAGCCACGGCAGCTCTGGCGGAGGTTCGCATAGCGCGCCGAGCGGTGGTGGCAGCCATCCCTCCAGCGGAGGCGGCGGACATTCGGGCGGCGGTGGTGGTGGTGGCGGAGGGCATCACTAAGCCCGACGATTTCGATAGCGTAAGGGTTGGCGGTGAGAAGGGCGTGCTAAACGGCGCGCCCTTTTTCATGCTGCTACGCTTTGCTTCTCCTCGAATCTCGGGGGCGTGCTGCCGGTACTCGCCGATGAGCCCTTTTGATCTCTGCTCGAAAATAAATATTCGGCGAGCACGATGGAAGCTCCGGATCGGTTGCGGGTCGGGGCCGAAATCGTAAAATCTAGTGATGGCCCCCCCTCCCCACCTTTTTGCAAAATCTCTGGAATCATCACTTTAGCGGGGCACTAATAGACTTGCCTTACCCAAACTTACCCGAACCCCGTGCTAGTTCTGAAGGGTGGTTTCCTTATTTGAAAATCTTGAGCCGTCTGCACTCCGCTTCCATAGCGGTCAGGACGCGCTCGACTATGCTGCCAAACTGAGGGAGGATTGTGAGAATTGGCTTACCGTCAATGAGCGCGATTTCGTTAAACGCTACAAAAAATGTGAAATCGAAATCGTAGTCGCACTCCGCACCCGGCCCGAGTTCGAGAATTACCATCTCATTTTTCGTTCGATCCCAGACAGGAGGATCGGGAATACTGACAAACCCCCGACCCTGAGCGCTGGCCCGGTTGCGGACGAATCCTTGGCCGATGGGAACCACGACTTTATGCTTGTCGGTAATCGCTACTTGGTTGAGTGCCCAGAGAAGGTCATTCCCTCCTTTGTAAGGTTGGAACCCGCAAAAAAGAGAGTGGATTGGCTCAGGAATATCCTTGGCCCGTCCGAGGGCATTTGGCATTTGAGTGAGAGTTCCTGCGAACGGGAACGCGGAGTTCTTCGGCTCCTTAACGCCCGCCGCGACCGCGATGGCATACCCGGCATTATCGAGGGCGCTGCGGAGACTGCTCACGATGTCGGCGGTTGTGTCCGCGATGACTGGTGGGAGTTCTTCAGTCATCTTGATCTTGAAAATAAAGTGCCCCGGTTTGTCAGGATGCGGCTCAGTCACTCTTTTGTACGGCTGTTTCTGGCCGAAGGCTTCGATCTCCCTTTCGAGATCGGCGAAATGTTTCTCAGCCCGTGCGAACTTCTGCCGTGAACTTGCGAATGGGGCTGACATAAAAAGTAAAAGCCCCGATGTCAGTCGGAGCTTAGTAGGTCTGCGTTGGACACTCAGATCATGCCATAGGAGTGTGTTCAATGCAAGAACGAATCGTTACCGGGCGAACTGAGCAAATGTGGCGGGATGCTCAAGAAGTATGGCACTTCAACGAACCTGCGCTCACTTTTTCAGCAGAGCATCTAGCTCAGATTGTGTCAGCGCGGTCCACTCGTAACCAAGATACTCTCGCCACTGACCGGGATTCTCGGGACACTCAACCTTCCCTTCCAGTGGCATCGTGTTCTCCAGATAAGTCCCAGAATGCGGAATGATGGGTTGGCCCATGTGTACCTTGCCGCAGATTTTGCAGTGGACAACCCAGAATCGTTGCTCTTCCATAGAAGCTACCAGAGGTCGCATCTCGCCGCGAATTATACGCCGATGCTATGATGAGCGCATGAAAGCGAAACTCGATCCCACGACTACGCCAGAGCAAAAGTTCTCGCGCTTCCAGAACGCACTTCGCCGCGTGCTCACAGTCTCGAAAGACGATCTAACCCAGAGGCTTGCCGATGCCGAGAAAATACGACGCCAGGTAAAACGAAAACCCGGACCTAAGCCGGGTTCTTCCGTTTCGGGCCGCGTTGCCGATAGTAAGGCTTAGAACGGTATTTCCTTGTCCTTACCTGTGAGTTCGGCAAACGTGAGACGCTTCCCGGCAACTTGCGAGAGTGCCAGCAGAAAGCGGTCTGAGTCCTTGAGTGGATTGTCTTTCGTGGCTCGGTTGTTATAGCGGAAAACCTGCTCATCAACGTATCGCTCAAGGTGGAACGGCTCCACGCAAACGTAGGTGCCTTTGAGATTCCGTTTCAGCAGACTCCAGAAGTTTTCCAGCCCGTTTGTGTGAACCTGTCCGCGAACATAGGTCTCCGCATGGTTCACGACTTCGTGGATATATTTCCAATTCAAATTATCGTATGGAACGGCGTTGTCGGTGTAGACCTTTGAGCCGTATTTTACGTTCTTCATGATGGCAGTTTGTAAAACTTCGCGCTTCACGTTCGGCACCACCTGTGCGCGAATCTTGCGCTCGTCGCGGTCAAGCATTCCGACTACGATTGTTTTGCCAGTTGCGCCGCCAGTGTGACCGGACTCAGCCGCGAAACGTGCGCGACGATCACGGTGCATGTTCCGAAGTTTTCCACCAACGAAAGTCTCATCGACTTCTACGCCGCTACCATCCTTGCCACCGAGTTTGTAGTTTGATTCCGCAGCGGGAGATTTAAGCGCGAGTCTCAGACGTTGCAGCATGAACCAAGCGGTTTTCTGTGAGACTCCCAGAGCGCGATGGAGTTCCCAGCTAGAGATACCGTTCTTACAGGCAACAAGCATCCACATTGCGGGAAGCCACTTCTGCAATGAGATGGGCGAGTCCTCAAAGATCGTGAACTTCTTGACCGAGAACTGATTCCGGCAAGAACGGCACTTCCAGCGCTTCGCGGCCTTGAGGTAGTAGGGATTTTTCGCATCTTCCCCGACACAGTAGGGGCACCGTGGGCCATCGGGCCATCGCATCAAAGCAACGGCATCAATGCAGGTCTGTTCGTCGCTAAAGTATTGAATCGCTTGCTGTAAGGTCTGAGGGATGCCGTTGACGTTTTCCATACCAGAAGCATATCAAATTGGCGTGGGTAAGTCAAGTTACTTAATACCTTTAGCGGGAAATTCCCCGTAAGATCCGGATGTCAAAGAACTTAGATACTAAGATCTTTCGAATCAATGCCTTGGCGCGTGGCGATTTGCCCTGGAGCCAACCGTCACTGCCTCGAGCATGATTGCGCGATTTAATTTTGCGCGCAAGGTCAGATGTCACAACGGCCCTGTGGAAATCTTTTGGGAGGCGACGAAGTCTCTAGTAAGGCAAATGAGCGTAACGAGGATGTTTACGCCAATCATTGCCTAACGCATGATTCTCGGTGTCGAAACATACCTGTGTGACGAAGGTGCCATTCCCGAATGTTGTTTGCGCTCCAATTGGCCTCATGATAAATTTCCCCTTGCAATAAGGCCCCGGCACTACTCCCCCCTTTTCAATCTTGAACTTCCCAGAGGTACGTACGATGCGCAGATGTATGCCAGATTGTCTTGTCCAAATCCTCCTCGCGACCGTCGCCCTGATTTTCGTTTCGTCGGGCTCCGCCTTCGCCCAGGAAGTGATCCTTCACCGGTTCGTCAATCTCGCGCAGGGTGCGTTTCCGGGAGGCACGATGGTTGCCGATACTTCAGGCAACTACTACGGCACAACGACCTATGGAGGTTCTTACGGCTTCGGCGTTGTTTTTGAGTTGACGCCGAAATCTTCCGGTAAGTGGCAGCAAGAAGTTGTATACAACTTCACCGGTTCGACCGATGGCGCGCAGCCCAATAGCCTGGCCATCGACGCCGATGGCAACCTGTTCGGGACTACATCGGGCGGCGGCGACGGTACGGCGACCTTCGGCAACGGTGTCGCATTCAAGCTTTCCCGCGGCGCGCATAACGCCTGGACCGAAACGGCGCTTCATGTCTTTCACAACTACACCGACGGCTACAACCCGGGCGGAACTGTACTCGATTCGGCGGGAAACGTGTACGGCACTGCCGGCGGCGGCATCTTCAACAACAATTCCTGCCTCGGCTACTGCGGACTCATTTATCGTCTCAGCCCGTCGGGCAGTGGCTGGGCCGAAACCGTCCTGTACAAGTTCCGAGGCCAACACGACAGCGGCTTCCCCAGGCCACAGTTGGCGATCGATGCGTCCGGGAATCTATATGGGTCGACCGAGGCGGCGCCAAATGCAACAGTATTTGAACTGAGCCCTGGCTCAAGTCAATGGACGGAAACCACCCTCTTCTCCTTCAACGATAACGCCGCTGCCAACTTCGTGCTGCTTGATTCTTCCGGCAACATCTACGGAACTTCCACTCAGGGCGGGGGCTCTGGGCTCGTTTTCGAACTGGTTCGCGGATCGAGCGGGCAGTGGACCGAGTCCATCCTTTACACGTTTGGGGGCGGGGCGAGTGGGACCTTTCCAAATGGAATCACCTTCGACAGAGCCGGGAATCTGTACGGCACAAGCGTTTCGGGCGGCTCCGGATGCTCGACCTGCGGCACCGTTTTCAAGCTCACGCCCAGCGCCGGTAGCTGGACCGAGACCATACTTCACAACTTCACTGGCGGAACTGACGGCCAGTTGCCCGAGGGACCGGTGCTTCTCGATTCTGCCGGAGATGTGATCGGCACCACGTATGAGGGCACAGAGGCCAATGTCGGCAGCGTCTTCGAACTCGCCGCCGGCACTTACGCGGAGACCCAGACTTATAGTTTTCCGGCAACCGACGGCGACGACATCCTAGCCGGTCTGGTGGCCGATTCAGCCGGAAATCTTTACGGCGTTGCCGCCGAAGGCGGCGTCAATCAATGTCCTGACGGCGGTGGGATCGGTTGCGGTTCTATCTTTAAACTCTCTCGTCTTGCCAACGGAACCTGGCAGCGTACGGTGCTCCACAACTTCACTGGCACGCAACACGGAGACGGCGACCTTCCCTATGGCGGCCTTGTATTCGATCCGGCTGGCAATTTATATGGGACAACGTCGAACAGCATTTACGGGGGTGGCACCGTCTTCGAGCTGTCGCCGACGGCGTCAGGCGGGTGGGACTTCCACACGATCTACACTTTCGGCTCGTATCCTAACGACGGGACTAACCCGTGGGGTACGCTGGTTGTCGATACGGCCGGCAATCTCTACGGCACAACCATCGGCGGCGGAAATGGCGGCTACTGCGCGACTGGCTATTGCGGCACCGTGTTCAAGCTGTCTCCGGGTAAAGGCAATAAGTGGACGGAAAGCATCATCCACAATTTTCAGAGTTCGCCCGATGGCTTTTTCCCCACTGCAGGATTGACCATAGATGGCGCAGGAAATCTGTACGGCACAACCTCGGAGGGTGGGCTTTACGGAGGCAATGGCCTTGGCTATGGCGTGGTCTTCGAGCTTTCCCCGAATTCCAATGGCACCTGGACGGAAGGCATTCTCTACAGTTTCACGGGCGGCAGCGATGGCAACGGGCCTTACGGCGGCGTGATTCTTGATTCGTCGGGAAATCTCTACGGCACAACCGTTTGGGGTGGGCCTGAGCCTGCCTGCGGCGAGGGATGCGGAGTTGTCTACGAACTGACGCCCGCTGGCGGTGGGTCCTGGAACGAGACCGTGATCTACTCGTTCGCCGGCTATCCGGATGGGTATGGACCGCGCGACACCCTGACCTTCGACGCCGCCGGAAACCTGTACGGAACGACGTCGGGAGGAGGCACTTCAGGCACCAGCCTTTGCTCTTACAGCGGCTGCGGCACGGTCTTCAAACTCACACCGTCCGCGTCAGGCTGGAACGAATCGGTTCTCTACAGCTTCAAAGGTCCGTTTGCAGACGGCAGCACGCCGTACGGCGGCGTCATTCTCGACGCTGGCGGAAACATCTACGGAACGACCAACACGGGCGGGGTGAACGGAGAGTATCCCGGAAGCGGCGGGATTGCCTTTGAGATCACGCAATAATTCTCAAGCTACGTCGCGGTACTTTCACCTGTTTTTGAATGTCCGGAAGGATTAGCAGGGCCGCAAGTGTGTGAGTGCTCAGGCAAGTCATGGGAAATTGGTGCAGTGGGATGTTACGTCAACTAATGCGGGCCCAGGAGGAACGCATCTTATCGCTTGTCATTCCTATTGCTTGTAGACGAGCGGAGGCCCGCTGACCTTGTGGGCCTTGAGGGCGACCGATACCTCGACGCGGTCGCCGATCTTTACGAACGGGATGCCTTTGTTCATCCCGAAGTCTTTACGGTCGAAGGTCATCGTCCCTTGAACGCTGCCTTCGCCTGTGCCCTTGCCGGAAAGTGTAAGGTGCAGCGTCTCGGGTTTGGAAACACCTCGAAGAGTGAAGGTCCCCGGCACATCAAAGGTGGTGGGACCGGTCTGCACAACCTTGGTGGAGTGAAACGTGATGTACGGATCTTCAGTTGCGTTGAAGAAGTCTTTGCTCTTTAATTTGTTGTCTTTCATGCCGCTTCCAGTATCCACGGAGTCGGCAGAAATTTTGACGTCAAGTGTGCCTGAAGTCACGTCCGTGGACGGAAAGGTCAACGTGGCTTCCCAGTCGTTAAACTTACCTTCGATGGCGACGGAAGCCTTCACAAAGAATTTAACGTCGCTTTCTTCGGGGGTGATGGCGAAGACGGGACCTTGTGCCTGGGCTAACGCCGGCAATAGCGCCAACGCCAAAAGGCAGACGACTGTGAATCGCACGAAATCCCTCCTGCAGGTAAACGGCACAGCGAATCTAGATTGCGTTTAGGCTATCACTCGCGCCCGTCAAACCGGAAGGGCACAGATCAGTTCAGCAAGCCGGTCGCTATCGCGCGGCCAACCGTTGTATTCAGGCAATGCACGTTTTGAGTGGGCAGGTTTTGATGGTCTTGCCTCCGCAGAGATCGCACGTGGTTGAGGCATGGGGACTGTCTTTGGCTCCGCCCACTTGAGCGAGACTTGTAGTAGCCAACATTGTGAGAAATGTAATAAGGACAACTCGTTTTCGCATCGAGTCTCTGAGTAGAAGCATTCTACGAGGTATGGGAAGGTTGGCGGAAATCGGCGTCGAAAAAGCCCCCGTCTAAGCTGAGCTTGGACGGGGCGCGCTCGAGAGTGAGCAAAGTTTAGGCTAAAGTGGGCCAGCCCCGGACGGACCGCCCAGGGCGAACTCACCTATTAATGACCCACGACCATCGCTGTTTCGACTGGAGAGGTTTTGCTCCGCGCCAGCTCCATTTCATGTTTGCCTTGGAGCAACTGCCAGCCGGTGTTCTGTCCCGGGGTCCAGATCGTCTCCAGGAAGTAATCGCTGCCGTAGCGGTGAAAGATGAAGTGCGCTTCCTTCATCGTCACTTTGCCCTGCGTGGGCAGAGCCAGAACTGTTGCCGTGGTGCGACCGTCGTTGTCTTGTATGCGTAGCGCGCCGTTCGCTGCGCGCTGAATCGTGTAATCCCCGGCGTGCAGGCGATTGTTTTCCACGACGAAGTCAAAGGGCACCTTTACTTTAATCGGTCCGGATTCCTGCGCTGACAACGAAACTACGGCACCCATCGCCAGGATTGCCACCACCACCGCTGCTGCTAAATTCTTTTTCATAACTCCTCCTTGAATTTTGTTTTCTCGCAGCGACTTGGGCTGCGCTCTGATTCGCATTCCATGACAGGTCAGAGGAAATGGAAATAGTCCTGGGGTGAAACGTGGCCAGTTTGCGGGTGATCGTGCAATCTACTGAAAAGGCGATACTTAAATTGTCAGGTGACTTATGCCGGAAAGCTTTCGTAGTTCGCCCTCGGAGGCCCTCTGCGTCCAAATCAGAGGGGTGAATCAATTGTGGAACTTCATTAGGCTGCGGCGCGTAGGACTTTGTGGCAGACTTTATAAAGCCGAGAGGATGGTAAACTTTGCCTTCGGAGCAGTCACAGTCACAATCTCAATCGCAGGACTCACGCGTGCCCACGGACAGCGCTGGATCGAACGGCCATGCTTTGCGCTTCTCAAGCTTCGAGCTTGACTTGCGCGCTCGCGAATTGCGGAAGCACGGCGTCCGGATCAAGCTGCAGGATCAGCCATTCCAGATTCTGGCTCTCCTGCTGGAGAAGCCCGGCGAGATTGTTACCCGCGAAGAGCTGCGCGACCGCCTTTGGCCGGCCGACACTTTTGTTGACTACGATCACAGCCTGAACAGCGCAGTGAAGAAATTGCGTCAGGCGCTGAGCGACGACCCCGACGTGCCTCGCTTCATCGAGACGCTGCCGCGGCGCGGTTATCGATTTATCGCACCGGTCGGTGACGGCTCTTCTCGCGCTTCTGCGGAGCTTGAAATCCCAAGCTCAACGAGTAGCCCAGAACAAAGTCCAGTTGAGCTTTCGCCCGTGGCCGTTTCTCCGGCAGCGCCCAGGTCTCACCATTGGAAACTTTGGGCTGCGGGCATTGCCGGGTTTGCGCTTGCGCTCGCATTCGCTGCCTGGTTTCGGCTTCCGCGCGCCGGAAATTTCCGCGATCTTGCTTCGGTGCGGCTGGTGCCGCTCACGGCATTCTCGAACAGGTTTACCAAAGCCTCGTTCTCTCCTGACGGCAACCAGATCGTCTACCAGTGGGATGGCGGCGTACAGTCTGAGGGGATTGACATTTACGTCAAACAGATCGGCAGCGAAAAACCGCTGCAGATTACACATGACTTCGGTTACAACTTTCTGCCTGTCTTTTCACCGGATGGCCGCTACATCGCTTTCTTCCACTGGAAACGCGACGACCGGCCCGGCTTGTTCATTGTTCCTGCCTTGGGTGGTCCACCGCGCAGGTTGATGGATTTTTCCCCGAGCCTTGATTGCAGATCCGGGCTGAGCTGGTCTCCCGATGGCAAGTTTCTGATTTTTCCCGACGGCTCTACGGATCAGCCTTGCAGTGTGAGGCGGCTCACGGTCGAAGACCTCAGCGCGGTCCAAATTTCTTTTCCTCCCGTTCCATCCACCGGCGATTGGGACGCGCAATATTCGCCGGACGGCGCGAGCATCGCGTTCATCCGCAACACCAAAGACGTCGAAGATATCTACATCATGCCGGCCGCGGGAGGCACACCGCGCCGCGTGACTTTTGATGACCGTCTGATGTCTGGGCTCGCCTGGACTGCCGATAGCGGAGCACTTGTCTTCTCATCCAATCGCGGCGGTTCCACCTGGGGATTGTGGCGCATTGCTGCGGCAGGCGGGACACCTGAGCGCTTGTCGGTGGGATCCGAACACGCTTATTTTCCTACCATCAGCCTGAAGGGAAACCGCCTCGCCTATGCCAGCGGGCTGTGGAACGAGAACATATGGCGAGCTTCGATCGGCCCGGACCATCGCCTCGGCAAACCTGAGCGCTTCATCACTTCGAGCATGCAGGAAGAGGGACCGCAATACTCGCCCGATGGCAAGCGCATCGTGTTTCAGTCGACGCGCTCTGGCAACTTCGAAATCTGGCGGGCTGACGCCGACGGAAGCAACCTGGTCCAGTTAACTTTCTTCGGTGGACCGCTCACGGGCACGCCGCGCTGGTCTCCGGATGGGCGGCAGATTTCCTGCGACACTCGCCCTGGCGAGCATCCCAACATCGACATCTTGAGTGCGGACGGGAGTCCTCCGCGCCGGCTTGAAGACGACATCGCTGACGATGGCGTTGCCAGTTGGTCGGACGACGGGCGCTGGCTGTATTTCGCTTCCAACCGCAGCGGGAAATGGCAGGTCTGGAAAAGAACGGTCGAGGGCGGGGATCCAGTGCAGATCACCAAGGATGGTGGGTTCGCGGCGTTCGAATCGCCGGACGGGAAGTCCATCTACTACGCCAAGTTTAACGAGGACGGCATTTTTCAGGTCGCGGTTGACGGCGGCGCGGAAAACAAAATCGTCAGCGAACCGCCGGGAGGAGGTTGGGGTTATTTTGGCGTGGGTCGCGATGGATTGTACTTCTTGGGAAACACCGGAACGCCGGGGAAACGCCGCGCTGGCTTCAAGTTCTTCGACTTTGTCACCCGAAAAATCACGGTGATGGGAGACATGGAGAAATCTCCCTATGAAGGCGCGCCCGGCCTATCGGTTTCTCCGGATGGAAAATATCTTCTGTATGTGCAACTCGACGAGTCCCGCAATAACCTGATGATGGCGGAAAACTTTCGCTGAAATCGAGTGCCTTTGAGAGATTGCTTTAGTCCACAGGCGGGAGCAATGTTTTTTGCGAACTGGGTGGATGAGATGGGGTTGTCGACCCAGTCTGCGCAGTGATGGTGACTTCTACTGGCGAACCCAACTTGAGGCTAACTTTGTCGCCGCTTGCATTGGTCAGCGCGTTCTCAATGCGCACCTCTCGATACAGGTTGTGAGGCGTATCTACACTGATCTGTACCTTGCCTGCTTCGTTTGGGAACAGCGAAGGAATAATTTTGTCCACCGTCCCCGGCAAGGTGATGCTGGGATTTTTAGGCATTTTTGAATGACCTCTGTTCTGACCTTAGCCTAATCTCCGTGTAGAAACTGAGCGATAGTGACCGTTCAAATGGGGCTAGGGCCGTGCGTAGGCCGGGCTGTTGGGTTCGGGGCGGTCGTAGTCGCGGTTGTATTTGTTCTTGTGGGATGCGTCGATGTTCGATTCGGTTAGCGTGATGGTTCCCAGGAATGTGTCGCCTTGAGTTACAGTGATTTCGCGTTCCGCGGCGTGCAGCGCTTCTGGCGAGACAGAGGGATGAAAGATGTGCATCTGGTAGCGGCCCGGGATTACGTTGGCGACGGTAATTTCGCCGCGCCAGTTCGATTGGGAATAGTACGGCGTGTTTAGCGCGATCACTACCGCGCTCATCTGAGCGTGGATATTGCAGAAGATGAAAGAAATTCCGGGCTTGTCGAACTTTACGAATTGAGTGGTGCCGCTCTCGTAGAGTCCGAGATCGAAGCGTTTGCCGTCGAACAACGAAAAGACATTGTGAAAGAACGGATCGCGGTTGGGGAATTCGACCTGTCCTCCAGCCGGAATTACCAACAGCGAAGGCTGAAAACTTTTACCTTTCTGCACGAGTTGGGGAATTGGGGTTGACTGCTGCGGAGGAGCGGGCGCAGGCGTTGCGCCGAGAGGAGTTAGCCAGACCACAACTTTCGATGCGTCGCTTACGTGGTGTCCGTTTCGGGTGAGCTGGACTTTACCTTTGAGCTCCACATTTTGCGCCGAAGCAAAGGCCGTGACAAAGATCGAGGCGAAGACACACGCGCGCAACAGCGCGAACGTTGCGGTCCGTCGACGTTCGAAGAGGCGATGAGCGAAGCGAGGCATGTTCAGAACAGTACTCCCATTGCAAGATTGATTTGATTGGTCACGCTGGCGCTGTCATAGATTGGAAACGTGTGCAGACGCCTGAATTCGGCGGAGAGCAGCAAGTCCGACCTTGGCCGGTAAACCAGATTGCCGAGCGCACCGCGATTGCGTCCGAGGATGGGGCCGAAGTTGTTGGCGTCGGTGGCGTAGCCGCGAACGTCGCCGGCAAACGCGTCATCTTCGGAGTAGACACCGTTCAGTTCGAGCTTGCGCGTGAGTTGGAACTTCAGCTGAGTCCAGCCTCCGGCGGAATCAAGTCCGCGAAGCCCAGTTGTGGAATAGGACGGATTGCCGCCGAATACAATCGTTTGGCCGACAGCGCCGCCTAGGCCCCCGATTGCGCGGCCGCGATAGAACTCACCGGAAAGAGTTAAGCGAATAAGAATCGGAATCTGCCAGTCTGTCAGTGCGGCCCAGGCGTCGACGTTGCGGTTCCACTCGGTCCAATTCTGGCGGCCGTAATAGCCAGCGGCAGCAATCGTCAAGAAATGATCGAACACTGGCCGTGACCACGCGGTGCGCATAGCGTAAGCCGGTTGACCCGAGAGTTCGCCGGCCTGCGCCGAGCGATAAAACGGATTGCTGGGAGTTTCCCAATCGAGGTTATCGAGGATTCCTGCCTGTACCGTGAGAGTTTGCTGGTCGGCGAGATCGAAGCGGCGCTCGACGCGAACCTGAGGAGTCCAGCCCCATAGATTCCCGGAATAAGCGAAGGCGGGGATCGCGAGCGATGCGAACGATGTCGGCGAAAGCGGCGAGAAGAAGAGCGCATCCTGTCCGGCAACTACGGACGTGTTTTTCCAATCGAGGCGCAGGCTTGCAGTCTGCAGGCGCGCAATGCCAAAGTTGACGCCGTTATTGGTGGCGGGAAATCCTCCGGCGAAGTCGAGCTGAATGTTGGCTGAACTTTTCGCGCCGGCTAATGTGGGACCGAAAATTTCCAGGCCGATCTCGCTTTGCCGCAGCGTCGCTCCAAAGCTGGTCTGGGCGAGACCCGGCGCGGCTGGCGGCTGTGCGTAGTCGGGCAGGTCCAAGTTGTCGGACGCTCCCACATTGTGAAAAGCATTCATCAAAACTATTCCGGAAAGCCTCGCGCGGTATTTCGCGGCGGTTTCTACCTTGGTCTGGTATTGCTCGTCGATCTTCGAGCCCAGCAACTGAGTGGATTCTTCGAGGCTCTGAACGCGGTTCGCGAGATCGGTAGACGTCGACGAAAGTGCGCCGGTTGAATTCGCGAAGGGCTGAGTGGATCCTACGGTCGCCGAAGAAGTCGAAGAAGATGCGCCAGCATTCGCTGCCACCGCGAGCGGAGCGAGAGCTTTGCGGGTTTGCTGCAGTTCCTCGCGGAGTTCCTGCATCTCGGCGCGCGACTGCGCATTTTCGCTTCGCATCTGCTCGATCACAGCGCGCAGTTCGCGCAGTTGCGACGCCATATCGCGCAGCGACGCGTCGCCCGGCTGAGACGCGGCCATGGGCACGCTTTCCTGCGCTCCGCAAAGACTCAAACTGCACATGCAAAGGACGAACACGGCTGCCATCAGGGCACCCGTACGAAGTTCAGGGTTCTTCACGACATCCTCCTGCGCGACATGCGGATCCGGATGAAAATCGAGAAAATGGGAACGGGGCTACGTGTCCGAATGTCGAATTGAGTTTTGCGTCGCTCGATCGTTCTCTACCGGCAAAAAAGTGTTGGTGGCCGGCTCGTCTTCTCCGGCTTCTGCCGCGGTTTGTGGAGCCCGTCCGGGAAGCGTGATGCAAAACATCGTGCGAGCGTCCTCGGTGCGTTCCTGAAAAACTTCTCCTCCATGATCCTGCACAATCTTCTGCACTACCGTCAGTCCAAGTCCGGTACCGTTCTCTTTGCCGAAGCTCACAAAAGGATGAAACAGCTTGTCGCGAATTGGCTCGGCGATGCCGGGACCGTTGTCGGAGACGGTAATCATCATCGAAGGACCGGTGCGGTCGATGGTGACCAGGACTCGGCCGTCTCTGCCCGGCGCGGCTTCGCAGGCATTGAGGAGCAAATTGTAAAGGGCGCGCTCCAGTTTGCGCGAGTCAAACCAGGCGAGACTCTGGCCGTGGCTGCGAACTTCGATCAGAGTGCCTTGATGGCGCGGATGAAGGCGAACCGCCTGCATGGCTCGCTGAACCGTCTCGTTGAGACTGGCGTAGGTTGGGCTTAGAGATTCCCTGGTGCGGGCGAACTCGAGCAGGGAATCGATGAGGTCCGTCATCTGGTTCACGCCGGTGCGGACCTCCTGATAAAGTTCTTCGCGCTGCGCTGAAGTCAGACGGCCGTCGCAAAGAAACTCAGAGTTCGCGACCACGGCGGCGAGCGCGTGACGCAAATCGTGAGAGATGGAACTGGCCATGCGGCCGATCGTGGCCAACTGCTCGGATTCGAGCAGCGCCTGTTGGGTTTTGAGCAAACTGGCGCGCATGCGATCGAAAGCGGAGGTGAGTTCTGCGACCTCGTCGCTGCCGCGCGGATCGAGGGGGTGATAAAAATCTCCATGCTCCAGGGCGCGGACGCCTTCCACCAGCGTCGCCAGCGGGCGCGTGAAGGTATAGGAGATGAGGAACACGAGCGCGCTGCCTACTAGAACGGCCGTGAAACCTAACAACAGTAAGAGACGGTTGAGGTTGTCGAGAAACTTTGCGGCTTGATCGTAGGATCCGAGCACGGTCAAGCGGACTGGGATTTCCTGCTGGCCTGAGAGGTCGAGCGAAGTCGCTACAAAATTCTCCTTGCCGACTTCAATGTTACGAGGCGCGGTCTGCGATGATCCAGTGGCTAACGTGCGCAGGCCCGCGCTTTGAGCCTGGCCGGGAGGCAAAGTGGTCGCGACAATTTCATCTCCATAGGAGAACGCAACCTGGCTGGCTGAGACCTTGCCGACTTCGCGGGCGAGACGATCATCGATTTCATAGCCAATGATAAGAAAGCCTAGCAACGGTCCTTCCGTCTTGGAGCCGAAGTAAACCGGTTGGACAAAAGTTTGGTAGAGATGGTGGCTGCCAAACCACCAGTGGCTTGAATCCTCTTCATTCAACGATCGCTCGAAGTATTTCTGCGCGGCCTCGCGAGTTAGTCCCTCTGATTTTGTATGCAGGGCTACCACCTTGCCGCTGCGGTCGGCGAGCACAAGAAGATCGCTGCCGGTTAATTGCCACACATCTTTCGAGGCATCCTGAATCGTAGCCGGATCGTGAGCCGTCATGATGGCTCGCGTGATGGGCAGGTAGGCTACCAACTCCGCGGAGTGGGTCAACATGACTTCGCGATCGTGCTGAAAGTTTTGGAATGTGGTGACGGAATTCCGCAGGTTCTGCACAATGCCTTCGCGGACGTGGCCTTCCATACTGTGGCGTACCACCAACAGGCTCAACGCGGTGAGACCGGCGGTGATGAGCACCATGGAGAGCAAGAAGCGCGTGCGCAGGCGCGTTCGAGGCACCATCGTACCCGCGGGGGGTTCTGGGAGAGTTTGCGAGACGGGTTCTGATGGAGGGGCCAAGGGATTTTAGCGAACGAATTTGTAACCCATTCCGTGTACCGTGCGGAAGTGTACCGGACTGGCGGGGTCGCGTTCCAGTTTCTGGCGAAGCTTGAGGATGTGATTGTCGACGGTGCGTGTCGAGGGATAATTCTGGTATCCCCAGACTTCGTTCAGCAATTCGTCGCGGCCAATCACGCGGTCGGCGTTTTGCACGAGAAATTGTAGCGTCTTGAATTCCTGCGCGGTCAAAACTACAACGTTGCCTTCGCGGATCACCTCCATCTTCTTGAAGTCAATCGAGATGCCGTCGAAACTCACCAGATTGACAGACGCTGTCCTCGAGGTATGGCGCAGCGCTGCGCGCACGCGGGCAAGCAGCTCGCGGGGACTGAAAGGCTTGGTCACGTAGTCGTCCGCGCCCAACTCGAGCAATAGAACTTTGTCGGAAACATCGCTGGTTGCGCTGAGAACCACGATGGGCAACGTGGGCGCTTGCGCTTTGATTTCTTTGCACACATCGCCGCCGGAAAGCTTGGGCAGGCGCAGGTCGAGAATAATAACGGCGGGCGGCGCAGCCTGAAAGCTCTCGAGCGCCGACTTTCCGTTCGATTGAACTTCAACCGTGTATCCCTCGCCCTCGAACAGGCGCCTGAGCGCTTTTTGGACGGCGGGATCGTCCTCGACTACGAGAATTCTTCCCATCGGTCGCGTGGAGTTCATCGAATCTACCGATCTTGCAGTGCTGACTGGTGTGGCGATTTGACCCATAAAGCTATCCTCGATTCGGGCCCGTCTTCGAACTGGGAAGGCTTTGCTGGATGCTCCAGCTTGGCCTGCCACAAAGGGAAGCTTACATGGTTTCCGTCCATTTTCAGGCTAGGGGCAAAGGTTTGACAAATTTTTTACAATTACACGGCGGTGTAAAAAGGGGTTGCGGCAAGAGGCTTGCTGGGAGTGCGGACTGCCGTAGAATACGAACAGATTGCCGCCTTCTTCTGAACTCGATGGTTTGCGCGTCGTCCTGGTGGACGTGCGCAATCCCCTTAATATTGGAGCCGCTGCCCGGGCGATGAGCAATTTTGGATTTCGGCACCTGCGGGTGGTGAACCCGTACGATGTGGCATTTGAAGGCGCTCGCTCGGCCGTGGGAGCCGCAGATGTGCTGGCCAGCGCCGAAAAATATGAAACCATCGCGGAAGCGGTTGCCGATTGCTCGCTGGTGGTGGGAACCACCGCGGTTGGGCCTCGCGATTTGCAGCATCCCATCCAGCGACTCGAAGCGGGCGCGACGCTTATTCGCGCTCATCTTTCTTTTGTGTGCGATCGAGCTTCCGTGTCCGATCATTCCGCCGACGCCGGCGGCGCTTGCGCGCTGATGTTTGGTTCGGAAAAATACGGACTCTCCAATAAGGACATGAGCCATTGTCACTGGCTAATGCGCATCCCCACGCGTGAAGAACATTTTTCGATGAATCTCGGGCAGGCAGTGGCAATTTGTTTGTACGAATTGATTCGTGATTCGGCGGCGACGCCGGAGCCGGAGAAGGGAAGTCCCGCTTCGGCGGCGGAGGTCGAGCGAATTCATGAGACGTTGCTCACTGCGCTTCGCGCCAGCGGTTATCCCAAGATGAATACGTCGGATACTTTTGAGGGTGCGGTGCGGCGTTTAGTGGTGCGGCTGCGTCTGCAGAGCGGTGACGCAGAGTTTCTGCTGGGCATGTTGCGGCAGATGGTCTGGAGAATGAAGACGAAAGAATGAATACCAAAGGATAGCGCCGCGGCCGAATACTTTGGCGGTTAAGGCTTTGTTTCTGCCGGAAATACCTGCGTGGACCCACGTCCAAATTCAAAGCGAAGAATCCACTCGCTGGCGGAGGCTTGCCCGTCGACCTGCGGCGGAGTGAACTTCCAGGTACGCGCCGCCGCCAGCGCGCGCTCCGCGAAGTATTTACTCGGTCCGGCAGAAACGAATTTAGCCTGTGAGACGTTTCCGTAAGGGTCTACCGAAACTTGCACGCTGACTTTTACGTGGCCATTGATCGTACTCTGCGCGCTGCGCGAGACTTCTGGCGAAACCTGATGCAACACGCTGCCTCGTACGAGTCCTTTCGGCGCGGGTTGTTTGCTTTCTGAAATCGGCGCCGGCGACTGAGTAGCCGGAGAAGTAGCGGGGGGCGGAGCGCTTGCGGTCGGAGTCTCAGCTGCGGGAACCGTGGGCTTGTGTGTCACGAACTTGCTGCCGAGCCACGCTATGAGGACAACTGCCACGATCAGAATTGGTATGATGAAGCGCTTCTTGGATGGTTCTTTCTGCGAATGTTCGTTTTTCCAAGGTGCTTCGGAAACCCTCGCGGTGATAGGAACTTCGGCCTTACGGTTTAGAATTTGGGGCCGGCCGAGAATGTCGGCCGCTGTGCAGCGTTTTTGTGGATCAAGGTCCAAGCAACGCCGCGCGAGATCGCGGAAGGGCTGCGGAATTGTTTCAGGGACAAGGACTGCGCGATCTCCATTCGTCAACTTGGGTTCGTTCTGAGTCAAGACGGCAAGCAGCGTGATTCCCAGCGACCACATATCGGCAGCGGGGGATACTCCGGTCGTTGCGACTTCAGGCGCATCGTAGGCGCTGGGCACGCGCCCGGCATCGCGCACGCCAGCCTTGCCGAATCCGTCGGCGGAAATCTTCAACTGGTTATCGACCGCCATGATGTTCGAGGGCCGGATGCGGCCGTGCGCAAGACCGGACCGGTGCAGGTAATCGAGCGCTTCGGCAGTTGGGTGAAGCATCTCCGAAGCTTCCGGTGGAGCGAGCGCGCGCAAGGGAAGAATCTCCGCTAGATTCTCTTCGGCGAATTCCATAACGACGTAGAGCAGGCGCGTGCCGTCGATCGTGCAGGTTCCACAATCAAACAACCGCATCAAGTGAGGATGGAAAAGCTTCGCGGCCGTGGCCCAGGAAGAAAGTTGAGCACTCTCATCGAGATTTTCCGCAAGGATGAGTTTAATAACGGACTTCCGCGATCCCGCGCCCGTTTGTTCGGTGAGAAAAACCGCACTGTGATCGGAGCCGCCCAGCCACTTCCGTAGCGGAAATTTGTTATCCGCAACGAGGCCTTCCCAGTTTTTCCAAAATTCCGTCGGACTGCTCATAAGTTAAGATTTGGCGAATCGCTATTCTAATCCAGGCTCGGCCTTTAGCGCTCTGTGAAATCGCCGGCAAAGGCGAATACGGGCGCGGCCACAGCTCCCACGGTTGTGCAATAAGCGCGTATGAATATGTTAGATTGAAAGAACGGCGGGCGCGTAGCTCAGTTGGTAGAGCAATGCCCTTTTAAGGCATGGGTCGAAGGTTCGAGCCCTTCCGCGCTCACCAGAAAATTCAAATTAATTACATTACCGCAGCACGCCGCAGCGGCTCTGCTATCGCTTTCATCACCTTCTCGAATCCGGCGAAATCGAGCGATTGGGCTCCATCGGAGAGCGCGCGCTCGGGGCAGGGATGCACTTCAATGATGAGTCCATCGGCGCCGACGGCAACAGCGGCGCGAGAGACTGCTGCGATCAGGCTCTGCTTGCCGGTTCCGTGCGAGGGGTCGGCGATCACCGGCAAGTGCGAGAGATCGCGCGCCAGCGCTACCGCGGCGAGATCGAACGTATTGCGCATCTCGGTCTCGAAGGTCTTGATGCCGCGCTCGCAGAGCACAACCTGACTGTTTCCTCCGGAAAGCAAATACTCCGCTGCGAGCAACCACTCTTTCACAGTCGCTGATGGACCGCGCTTCAACAGTACCGGCATGTTCACCGTCGCCAGCCGCCGCAGCAACGCGAAGTTCTGCATGTTGCGCGCGCCGACCTGCAGCATGTCGACATGCTCGCAGATGACGTCCACATCTTCGGTGCTCATCACTTCTGTCACCACCGGCAAGCCTGATTGCTCGCGGGCTTCGCGCAGAATTTTCAAAGCTTCCAGGCCGAGTCCCTGAAAATCGTAGGGAGACGTTCGCGGCTTGTAGGCTCCGCCGCGGAGCATGGTCGCACCGGCGCGCTTTACCGCGCGCGCTGTGCTGAGCAATTGCTCGCGCGATTCGACGGAGCAGGGTCCGGCGATGATTACGACGCCGGGTCCGCCGATGGCGGCGCCGCCTACGTTTACAACTGTGCGCTCGGGCTTGACTTGCCGGCTCACCAGTTTGAAGGGTTGCGCGATCGCGACTACGTTGTCCACGCCGGGCGCAACTTGCAGCGCCTCGATTTCGTGGCGGCGTCCGTTTCCCACGGCGGCGACGATGGTGCGTTCGACTCCGCGCGTGACGTGAGGCTGGTAGCCGGCCTCGCGAATGCGCTCGATGATGTGCGCAATCTCCTGTTCGGTGGCTTTCTCCGACATGTTGACGATCATTGGTTGTCTCCCGAATAAATCTTTTCACCACGGAGGCACGGAGAAGACGAAAGGAAAATGAGGATAGATAGAGCTTCTTCTCCGTGTCTCTGTGCCTCCGTGGTGGAAGTCTTCTTCCCAAAAAAGCCAAGGCCGCGATTTTTAGAATCGCGGCCTGTGGATGAACCTTGCTGAAATCTAGGCGATCATGGCTGACTCGATCTCCTCGCAAGTTCCGCCGCAGCCGCTACTGGGGTAAATCCGCAATAGCGAAACGGCATGGTAAACGAGGTAAATCGCATCATGAAAAGCAATCCGATCACGCGGCTTTTACTTTGTGATGCCAGCCGACAACATTATTGTATCGAACTGGCGACTGAGGAGAACGCATTATTTGCGTTCGACCCTATCAGGCGTATGGTGCCTACGACCAAAACCAGGATTACCGCCAGCATGACCGCGTACTCGGCGATATCCTGCCCCGAATCTTCCTGCCAAAGCTTCTGAATGAATTTTGACATTGTATCCCTCCAAAGTCACGACATCTATCCCCTGCGAGAGGGAAGAACGAAATGGGCGACCCAATAATGCCGCACCGTATGGCGCTTGTCAATTGTGGAAATCTCGTAAATCGTGCAAAAAGTTTAGGAAGCAGTTCTGAGTGCAGTTCTCGGTTCTCAGTTCTCAGTTCTCAGCTTCCAACCGGCGCTGCCCCTAGATAGTTATTCCGCGAAAAGGCTTGACAGGCCTGCGCCTGTCGACTTTCGCTTTTTCTGAGAACTGAGAACTGAGAACTGAGAACTGAGAACTGCACTCACAACAGCCTTGCTACAATCTCTGCGTGGCCGTCTTCCACAACCTGCGCGTCACGCTGGAAATGATTAAGTGGGAGCACTCGATCTTCGCTCTCCCTTTCGCTCTCTGCGGAGCGATGCTGGCGGCCTCTGGCATTCCCACCGGCCATCAACTTCTTTGGATCGTAATCGCAATGATCTCTGGCCGCTCTGCCGCTATGGCTTTCAACCGGCTTGCCGATGTCTCGATTGACGCCGCCAATCCCCGCACTCGTACTCGCGCTCTGCCAGCTGGACATCTCTCGCCCGCCTTCGTCGCTGCCTTTGTCATCGTCTCGTGCGCGATTTTTATTCTCGCTGCTGCTCAGTTGAATCGGCTCACGCTCTGGCTTTCGCCGGTTGCGCTCGCCGTGCTGCTTCTCTATTCCTATACCAAGCGATTCACCCTTTGGTCGCACCTCGTTCTCGGATTTGCTCTCGGTATCGCACCGGCCGCGGCTTGGATCGCCGTTCGCGGCACGCTCAATCCTCGCATCCTAATTCTCACCGCCGCCGTCACGTTCTGGGTTGCTGGCTTCGACATTCTCTACGCCTGCCAGGATTTCCAATTCGATCGCGATGCCGGACTCCACTCCATCCCACGCTACGTCGGCATCCATCGCTCTCTTTGGATTGCTCGCGTTTTTCACCTGATCATGCTGCTCCTGCTGATCGCTTTAATCCCAGCGTTCGCTCTGGGCAAGCTCGCGGTCGCGGGCGTCGTCGCTGTCACTCTACTGCTGCTCTACGAGCATTCTCTGGTTAAGGCTGACGATCTCTCCAAACTCAACGCAGCCTTCTTCACCATGAACGGCGTAATCTCAGTGGTTTTCGCGGTGTTCGTAGCGGCGGATCTTCTCCTGCGAAGATAGAAACAAAAGAAGCATCGGAAGGCTCTGCTCTAACCCTGATTGGGCCGCCCAGTTGAAGCAACCTACACAGCTCCTTCACGATCTTGCGAGCCTCGCACGTCCTTGTGCGTGGTGCCCGGACCATCCCTCGGCTCATGTGCCGACCTGGGCGAAGATCAGATCAATGAAGTCTCCGAAGCAATTTTGCGGCAACCCATTTTGGGACAAAACCAATGGTTGATGTCGATGCGAGCATGATGAATATGGCCCGATAGATGCAGCGCAAATCGGCAGAGCGAGAGCAAGCATGGTGAGGTTTCGCGTTTGATAGACACAGGGGTTGAGGCAAACAAGCCGCAAGCGAAGGAGTCCATTTGCAGTGATGACGATGATCGTTGCCAGTGGCTTCGTTCAACCGCGGTGATCCTGAGTTGCGCGGCATTGCTGGTTCCACACACGGGCTGCGCGAGCAGCAGTCGATCGATTGCGGTTGTAGTTACCAGCGACGATCAGAGTCAGCGGCTGGCCAAACAGCCTGACATCCACTTCATTTGTTCTGAGCTGGGCAGCGGCGGAAACATAATATATGTTGACGAACATCAGACCTATCAGCAGATCGAAGGCTTTGGAGCAGCTTTCACCGACTCTGCCACTTACCTGCTCAACGAGGTCGCGTTGCCTTCAGCCCGCGACACGGCCCTGCGCGATCTGTTTACCCGCGCAGGCGATGGCATCGGGCTGAGCTTCATGCGCAACCCCATGGGCGCTACCGACATTGCGCGTTCGGTTTACTCCTTTGACGATAATGATGGTCAGGCCGATCCGGATTTGAGCATGTTTTCCATTGCCCATGATCGAGTAGACATCATCCCAATTATTCTGCAAGCGAAGGGCTTCAATCCCCAACTCAGGATCATGGCGAATCCCTGGAGTCCTCCGGGCTGGATGAAAACGTCGGGAACTATGCTGGGCGGTTCGCTTCTTCCGAATATGAATTCAGTATTTTCCGACTACTTCATTAAGTACTTCCAAGCCTATGCGGCAGAAGGCATTTCCATCGATTATCTTTCTTTGCAGAATGAGCCACTCTATGACGTAACGCTAGATCCAAATCCTTATCCTGGCATGTTGATGGACCCAGCCACGCAGTCGGCAGTGCTGCACGACTACCTATTGTCCGCTTTAGCCGCCAACGGAATTGGCACGAAGGTTCTGATTTACGATCATCGCTGGACTGACCCGTACTATCCAGAGGACGTTTTCGGGGATCCGACGGTATTGAATTCGAGCGAGGTCGTCGGAATCGCATGGCACGGTTATGCGGGGACACCCGGCGTCATGTCCCCGATGCAGAACCTTTATTCCGGCAAAGGTCAGTATTTGACGGAACATTCTGGTTTCACCACAGACTCCGATCATGTGCGACTCGACTTTGAAAATATCACCCAAATCATGCGGAACTGGAGCAAGACCTACGTGAAGTGGAGTGTCGCTCTGGATCAGAATCAGGGCCCCCATACCGGTGGCTGCGCAACCTGCACTCCGCTGGTGACCGTGGAGAACCCTTCGGGCATCGTCTCTTATACGATCGAGTATTACACCATGGGTCATTTCAGCAAGTATGTGCTGCCCGGGGCGATCCGAGTGTACTCGAATAACGCCGCAGGAATTATAGACGTAGCGTTCCTGAATCCCGACACCTCCAAAGTTTTAGTGGCGTTCAACGACACGACCATGACTCGCTCCTTTGAAGTGCAATGGGGAGACCAGTCTTTTTCCTACACCTTGCCGGGACTGAGCGGCGCAACGTTTATATGGGAAGGCGGGCAGGAAGGCAGTTACACAGTCAGCGCCAGATCGCAGATACAAGCCTCCAGCTTCAACAGCACGGGCGGAGACAGCCAGTCGACCATTGAAACGACCTTTGGACTGCAAACAGAAAATACCAGTGACGCTAACGGTGGTTACGATGTTGGATCCTCGAACGATGGCGACTATGCCGTTTATAACAACATAGACTTTGGGTCGTCGGGAGTCGGAGTGGTTAATGTTCGCCTGGCCTGTGACGTGAACAACGGGGGAAACTGCGGAGGGACCGTTGAATTCCACCTCGATAGTCTCGATGGATTGCCGGCCGGTTCCGTGAGTATTCCCGCGACCGGAGGTTGGCAAGTGTGGTCAACCGAAACGGGAACTGCATCCGGTGCAACCGGCGTTCATGACCTATATGTGATTTTCCGATCTCCCGCGAGCGGCACTACGAATCTTGGCAGCATGAACTGGTTCCAATTCAACTAGGCCGGTCCAGATGGATCGAATACCTTCCTTTCCAATGTTGCGCTCCTACTCATAGGAGCATGATCGCTTGCGTCCGTTCAGGAGTAAACTAATCCCCGCAACGCGCCACAATCAAATCAATGCAAAGGATAATCATGAAAGCGCGATCTTCCGTATGTGTAGCGACGGCACTCATACTTCTCTCAATGCTTTGCGGGCCGCTTGCCGCTCAGACCCAGTCTCCTGCTCCTTCGCAGAATCCTCCACTCCCCCCCGGATTGGATACTCGCTTCATCGATACCACCGCCGACCCGTGCGTCGATTTCGCCCAGTACGCGTGCGGCAATTTCAATAAACTCTATCCCATCCCCAACGATCGTTCTGGATACGGGACTGGCGCGATGGTGGGCGAGCACACTGAAGTGATCCTGCAGAGCCTGATCGAAACAGCCGCTGCTGGTGGCGCAAAGCGCACAGCCAACGAACAGAAAATCGGCGATTATTATGCTTCCTGCACCGACATTGCGGCGATCGACAAAAATGGATTGAAGCCGCTGCAACCTGAACTCGACCGCATTGCGGCCTTAACCAGCAAAGATCAATTGCCCGAACTATTGGCTCACTACCAGCTGATTAACGACGGCGCTTGGTTCAACTTCGGCGAACAGCAGGATTTCAAAGACGCCCGCAAGCAGATTGCAGTCGTTGACCAAGGCGGCCTGGGATTGCCCGAGCGCGACTATTACTTCCGCACCGGCGACGTCGCTGAAAAGACGCGCGCCCAATATGTCCAGCACATCACCAACATGCTCAAACGTATGGGCGAACCCGAGGGCAAGGCCGCATCCGACGCGCAGAAGATCATGCAGTTGGAAACCGCCCTCGCCAAAGTGTCCATGGATATCACTTCGCAACGCGACCCCAAGAACATCTACCACCTCATGCCTGTATCGCAACTCGCCACGCTGGCGCCGGGAATCGCGTGGGATCGTTTCCTCAAGGCGGCAGGCACTCCGCCGGTCACAGAGTTGAACGTTGCCAACCCGGATTTCTTCAAGGGGATGAACGCGCTGCTTGCTTCCACCGATCTGGAAACGTTGAAGACCTATCTGCGCTGGCAACTGATTCATGCCACGCCCGGCCTGGTTCTACCGCAAGCTTTCGATGACGAAGTCTTCGACTTCTACCGCCGCAAGCTCGCCGGGCAACCGGAGAAACGTGCGCGCTGGAAACGCTGCGTTCAAGATACGGACGGTGCATTAGGCGAGGCGATCGGCCAGGTCTACGTCGCGAAGGAATTTCCTCCCTCGAGCAAGCAGGCCACGGTTCAGATGGTGCATGACATTGAGGCGGCCATGAATCAGGAGATCGACACTCTAACCTGGATGGGCGCCGCCACGAAAGCCCGTGCCAAAGTAAAACTGCATGCCGTCGCCGATAAGATCGGCTATCCCGACCGTTGGCGCGATTATTCGAAACTCACCATCGTGCGCGGAGACGCGTTCGGCAACTCACAGCGCGCGGTTGAATTTGAGAACCGCCGGCAGCTCGCTAAGATTGGAAAGCCCGTCGATCGCGGCGAGTGGGGCATGAGTCCGGCGACCGTCGATGCCTACTACAGCGCAACCATGAACGACATCAATTTTCCTGCCGGTATTCTCCAGTCTCCGTTTTACGATCCGCACGCGACCGACGCCGAAAACTATGGCCACGGCGGCGCCATTGTGGGCCACGAGTTGACGCATGGCTTTGACGATCAGGGCCGTCAGTTCGACGCGAACGGCAATCTCGACGACTGGTGGACGCCCGAGGATGGCAAGAAGTTCGACGAGATGACCGAGTGCGAAGTCAAAGAGTACAGCAACTTCGTCGTCGTGGATGATGTGAAGGTGAACGGCAAGCTGACTTTAGGAGAGAACACCGCCGACAACGGCGGCCTTCGCCTGGCCTACCTCGCATTCCTTGCCGACGCGAGTCGAAAGAAAACTGACCTCACCAAGAAGCAGGACGGTTATACGCCTGTGCAGCAATTCTTCGTAGGCTTTGGGCAGGATTGGTGCGGCGACACGCGTCCCGAGCAGCTCCGCCTGCAGGTGCAGACCGATCCCCATTCGCCACGCCAATTTCGCATCAACGGAGTCGTCCAGAACATGCCGGAGTTCGGCCGGGCCTTCGGCTGCAAAACCGGCCAGCCCATGATGCCGGTGAACGCCTGTCGTGTCTGGTGAAGCAGCGCAAAATTAAACCGGCGTCCCCACCCCCTGCGGCGGGAACGCCGGTTTCCCCATTCCCTCTCGGTGACGGAGGGCGTGAAGATCGACATGAATACCGCTCAATCATCCTCCACCCACCGTCGCCGTTTGTCAGAGCAATGTAAATAGTTTGTAAAAACTGTCGGGCTTTCTTCGTCACCCTCCTTCGTCACCCGCGTTCATCACCCATGCTCGTTACCCCTCTTCATCACATCCTGCCGAACACCGTTTCCTTCGTAACTCAATCTCACGACGCGAAACTGATAGCATAAAGATTCCCCCACTCAACAGCGTGCGCTCACTAGTCCACCTCGGCCTTCTCTTTCTCGTTCTGCCGCTCGCCCTTCGCGTCGACGCGCAGAGCAACGCCGGAGAACTTCGCCTGAAAGTCACCGGCCCGGACGGCCTGCCAGTCAAGGCTTCCGTCGAACTTCTCAGCCAGGGCAACGAGTACCACCACACCTTCACGACGGACGATCAGGGCAACCTGAGTGCTCGGCGCTTGCCCTACGGTATGTACCAGGTTCAGATTCAAGTCGAGGGCTTTGCTCCGGTTTCGGAGCCAGTTGAAATACGTTCCGCGCTTCCCTTGGATCGCACAATTCGGCTGAAACTCATTTCAGCTTCCGAATCCGTGACGGTCAGCGCCGCCGGCACACTGGTCGATCCCTATCGTGCTGGCTCAGTCAATGAGATGGGTTTGCAGACGATCGAGAATCGATTGACCGCGCTCCCCGGCCGCTCCATGCAGGAGTTGGTGAACTCAGAACCCGGCTGGCTTTACGAAGGTAATGCGGTCCTGCATCCGCGCGGATCCGAATATCAAACTCAGTTTGTCGTCGACGGAATTCCCATCACCGACAACCGTTCGCCAAGCTTCGGCCCCGAAGTCGAAGCCGATGACGCCGAATCTCTCAAGATTTATACCGCAGGCATTCCCGCGGAATTCGGCAGGAAGTTGGGCGGAGTGGTTGAGGTCAACACACTCAAGAGCGCAGATCCGGGGTTCCACGGACAGCTCACTTTGTTCGGCGGCACTTATGACACGGCCGGAATCAATACTCAAGATCAATACACATGGAAAGGGAACACGCTTGGCGTGAGCGCCTCAGGCAACATGACGGGACACTATCTGAACCCGGTGGTTCCACAGAATTACACCAACGACGGCACCACCGGCAGCTTTTCGCTGAGCTATGAGCGGGATCTGACTCAGAAAGACCGTCTCACGCTGATTGTCCGCCACGAACTTGCGCGCTATGAAATCCCCAACGAATTTGTGCAGCAGAACGGAGCGTATGTCCCGAACGCCGAGAACACAGTCGGCTGCCCACCTGTTCCTCTGGCAGCCGAGCCGAGCGATTGTGTGTTCATTCCAGGCGGCCAGTTGCAGACGGGAGACAACTTTGAAACCGTAGGGAGCGTCGCCTATCAACATGTTTTTTCGTCGAACGCGATCGGCTCGCTGCGCGGAATGGCCCGCGATAACTCCAACGATTTTTATTCCAACCCATCGTCATGGCCGCTAATTGCCACTCAGCACAATTATTTTAAGGAAATTTATTTTAACGGCAGTGTCTCTGTTCATCACGGCAGGCAGGAATGGAAGGCGGGCGTCGAATCCGACGCGACATTCCTGCACGAAAACTTCAACTACATGATTCCGGATTGCACCGACCCTTTAGATACGCAATGCCCTATCACTTTGGGTATCTTGGATGCGGGCGCGACGACTTTCGCATTTACCGGCAGCCGTCCGGATCTCGAGCAGTCAGCGTATGTCCAAGATGCTATCCGGCTCGGCAACTGGACAGTCAATGCTGGCCTTCGCTGGGATCACTATCAGTTGCTGGTAAACCAGAACGCCGTGAGTCCGCGTGTAGCCATCTCGCGCTACTTCGCTTCGGCGGACGTCAATGTTCACGCCTCCTACGACCGCATCTTCCAGACTCCATCGTTCGAGAACATTCTTCTCTCCAGTTCTCCGGCGGCGGAGGCTCTCGACACCAGCGTGCCCGCGCTGCAACTCCCGGTTCAACCTTCTCACGGGAACTATTACGAAGTGGGAGCGACCAAAGCATTCCTTCAGAAACTGCGAGTTGACGCGAATATGTTCCGCCGTGACGTGAACAATTACGCCGACGACGCGCAGGTTCTCAGCACCGGCATCAGCTTTCCCATCGCGTTCAGGAAAGCCATTCTCTACGGCGCTGAGGCCAAGCTCGAAGTTCTTCGCTGGGGACGTTTCTCAGGCTTCGCCAGCTACTCCTACATCGTAGGAAATGTCTGGAACCCGGTAACCGGCGGTCTGTTTCTTGGGGATGACGCGACTGGCGCGACAACCCAGTTGACCGGACATTTTCCCGATTCGCAGGACCAGCGGAATACAATGCGAGGCCGAGTCCGCTATCAGGCCGCCTCCCGGTTCTGGATTGCCTTGGGGTGCGATTACAACAGCGGACTGCCGTTCCAGCCCGACTTAACCCCTCAGCAATACGCCGCGGAATACGGTCTGAATGTGATCAATCGCCTCAATTTTAATCGCGACCGCATCAGTCCCTACTTCACACAGAATGCCTCGGCGGGAGCCGATCTCTACCAGCACGAAAAACGCTCGCTGCGATTGCAGGCCGACGCCCAGAACTTAAGCAACGAACTCGAAGTAATCGATTTCGGAGGACTGTTCTCCGGCAACGCGCTAGGCCCGTCGCGGCAATACACACTCCGCCTGGTTACGACATTCTAGGCGGAGAAGCGCTCACCACAGGGTTTGTCATCCTGAGCGAAGCGTGATCGTCTGAAAGACGATCATGCGCAGTCGAAGGACCCTTCGCAGTCCGTAGCGTAGAGAGCCTCAAGAGGAATTTCAGTCCGCGAAGCCAGGCGCGGGTTATCCCGCCCGTTTGAAATACTGCACGGCGCGCTCATGCTTCTGCGCCGCAGCCCGTGACGAAAACGTCCCCAGATTCTTCCGTTTCCCCGTCTTCGCATCTTTCTTGCGGGAATACAAACGATACTCGCCGGATTGTAGTTTGCGAATCATGGGGAAGAAGATGCCAACTGGAGACGTCCAGGTTGGCGAGCAAATCAAAACCGCATCAAGCAGAAACGATCCGTGTTCATCCGTGCAAATCCGTGGCAAAAGCTCACACCACGAAATACTTGGCGCCAGGATGGTGCACGACGAGAGCTGAAGTGGATTGCTCAGGCTCCAAAAGAAATCCTGAAGTCAGCCGCACTCCAACATTTTCTTCCGGCTTCAGCAGCACAAATAACTTCGTCTGATCCTCAAGATTCGGGCACGCTGGATACCCGAACGAATATCTCGATCCACGATACTTCTGATGAAACAAATCGCGGATCGCAGGCGCATCGTCCCCGGCAATTCCCAACTCTTCACGCATTGTCTTGTGATGCAGTTCTGCCAGCGCCTCCGCCGTCTCCACACTGAGCCCGTGCAGATACAAATACTTCGTATACTCTCCGCCCTCAAACAATTTCTGCGTTTCAATCGAAGCCTTGGACCCAATAGTCACGAGAGAGAATCCAATCACATCCATCTTCCCGGAATTCTTGGAAGCAAAGAAATCAGAGATACAAAGGCGCCGTCCCTCGCGCTGCCGCGGAAAAGTAAACCGCAGAAGTTCCCTCTGTGTTCCCCTGTGTCCCCTGTGTTCAGGATTGTGATCTTCTGGTTCATAGATGACCACATCATTTCCGTCACTCTGACAAGGGAAATATCCGTAAACCACCTTAGGCTCAAACAATCCCGACCCAGCCACTTCCTCTTCGAGTTTCTTTTTGATCGGACGAAACTTGTCCTCCACCAACCGCACGTAATCTGCCTGCGAAGCCGTCTTCAACTGCCACTGGTTCTTAAACAGCGCAGTCTCGTTAATGTAGGGAAACACGTCGCGCACGTCATAATGCTTTACCCGCACTCCCCAAAATGGAGGCTCGGGAATATTCGGTGCATCCGTCACGACCACGCTTCGCTCGGCAAACACCGGACCGGTTTCTTCATCCACCGCCGCCGCTTTTGCGTACTCCTTCACCGTTCGCCCATCCAGCAAACGCGCTTCACGCGCACCGTTCGCAGTCACCAGATCTTCCATGACATGCAGCCCGGCAAATGCGTCCTCCGCATAAAACACCGCGTTCGCATACTCCCGCCGCAAATCGTCTTCCACATACTTGCGCGTCAAAGCCGCCCCGCCGCAAATCACAGGAAACTCGAGCTTCTGCCGCTGCAAGTCCTGGATCACATACTTCATCTCCAGCGTCGACTTCACGAGCAGTCCGCTCAACCCAATCGCATCCGCGCCATGCTCCTGCGCTGCGCTGATAATCTTGTCGCCCGGCTGCTTGATGCCGAGGTTCACGACCTTGAATCCGTTATTCGACAAAATTATGTCCACCAGATTCTTACCAATATCGTGGACATCGCCCTTCACGGTCGCGAGCACAATCGTGCCCTTCTGCGACCCACCGGCTTTCTTCTCCATCTTCGGCTCGAGATAAGCCACGGCCTGCTTCATGACTCCAGCCGAATCGAGAACAGAAGGCAGTTGCATTTTGCGCGCGCCAAACAGATCGCCGACGGTCTTCATTCCATCGAGCAGCACGGTATTGATCAGTTCGAGAGCCGAATACTGAAGCAGTGCCTCTTCCAGTAACTCCTCCAAAGATTTCTTATGCGCGCCCTCGCCCACTGATTTCTCGCCGTTGATAATGGCGAACTTCAACTTGTCCTCGACTGAAAGCGTGTCCACGTGCGCAGTGGTCGAAGCCGCCGGCTTGCCCGTCAGGCCGGCGAAATGGTTCATGTATTTCTGCAGCGGATCGCCGTCCGATTCGTCCCGGAAGATCAACTTCCGCGCCAGTTCCACTTCTTCCTGCGGAATTTTGTACAGCGGATAAATCTTCGTGTAATTCACGATGGCCATATCGAGGCCGCGATTTACAGCCTCATGCATGAACACCGAATTCAACACCCGCCGCGGATAAGCATCCAATCCAAACGAAATATTGCTCACCCCCAGAATCGTCTTAACGTCGGGCAATTCTTTCTTGATCCTTTCGACCGCCTTGAGCGTCTCGATCCCCGCGCTGCGGTATTCATCCTGCCCGGTAGAAATCGGCAAAGTGAGCGCATCGAAAATCAGATCGGTTCCGTCGAGCCCATACTTTTTCGTAGCCAGATCAAAAATCCGGTGCGCGATCGCGGCCTTCTTTTCCGCCGTCAGCGCCATTCCGTCTTCGTCGATGGTCAGCGCAATCACCGCCGCACCGTAACGCTTCGCCATCGGCAGCACCAATGACGTTCGCTTTTCGCCATCTTCCAGATTGATCGAGTTAATAATCGCGCGCCCCGGGATCCGCTTCAACGCCTCTTCCACCACATCCGCCTCGGTCGAATCCACGAGAATCGGCGCCGGAACGCGCGTGGCAATCCTTTCCAGAATCGACGAGACGTATCCCTTCTCATCCTCGCCCACGATGGCGCAGCACAAATCCAGCATGTGCGAGCCTTCATTCACCAACTTCTTCGCCAGGGCCAGAATGTCGTCGTATTTCTTTCCCTGCACCAGCTTCCGGAAATGTTCGACGCGCGTAGTCGTATTCATTTCTTCCGCGACGATCAGAGGCTTCGGTTCGAGATCGAGTGGGACGGAAGTGTAGGCGCTCGAAGCTGCGCCCACGCGCTTCACATCGCGCTTGGCCGGTTCGACGCCAGAGACCGCGTCCACCACGGCTTTCAGATGCGCAGGAACCGTGCCGCAGCATCCGCCCACAATGCGCACGCCGTAATCGACGACGAAATGCTTGTGATACTCCGCCAACTCTTGCGGAGTCAGCTTGTACACAGCGTGCCCGCCTTCGTTGTGCGGCAGGCCCGCATTCGGCAGAACCGAAACTTGCTTCGTGGAATTCAGCGCCAGATACCGGACCGCATCATTCATCTCCTTCGGCCCGGTCGCGCAGTTCAATCCGAGAATATCTACATCAAACGGTTCCAGCGCCGTGAGCGCCGCACCAATCTCTGTGCCCAGCAGCATCGTTCCGGTTTCTTGCAGAGTCACCTGCACGGTCACTGGTAGCCGCTTGCCCGCCTTCCGCATCGCTTCCAGCACGCCAATCGTCGCGATCTTCGCCTGCAATAAATCCTGGCAGGTTTCGATCAGCAGAATATCCACTCCACCCTCGATCAAAGCCGCCGCCTGCTCCTCGTACGCCTCAGCCATGGCTTCAAAGCTGATGTGCCCCAGCGACGGCAGTTTGGTTGTCGGCCCCATCGATCCAGCCACGAACCGCGGACGATCCTTCGTAGAGAACTGCTGCGCCACTTCCCGCGCCAGTTGTGCCGCCTTCACGTTGATCTCGCGCACGCGGTCCGAAAGTTCAAACTCACTCAGCACGATGCGCGAACCGCCGAACGTATTGGTCTCGACAATGTCGCAGCCAACCTTAAAAAAGTCAGCGTGGATATCCCGAATAATGTCGGGACGGCTCAGCACCAGCACCTCGCTGCAATTCTCCTTACCCCAATAATCGTCGAGGGTAGGATTCCGCGCCTGGATGTTAGTCCCCATAGCGCCGTCGTAAACCACAACGCGCTCTCGAACGGTCTGTAGAAAATCAGTCATTGGTCGTTAGTCGTCGGTCGTTGGCCATTCGTCGTTGCTGCTGGCTTTGGGGTTTTGCCAACGACCAACGACGAACGGCGAACGACGCTTTTCCTCAATACAAACGCCGGCCCCGAGGACCGGCGTGGTGATCGACTGCGAACTCTCTTCGGAATCTAACTCCCGGCAACCATCTCCTTGGGAGCTCCACCATCCACGTCGGCCTGATTGAATACGACGTTGGCTCCCATATGTGCTGGCCGTGAGGCCAGCATCTGCTCCTTGCGGTAAACCAGATTGCTGGCGTTAAACGTAGCCAGCTCAAATCCGTGCCCATGCGTGATCGCGTCGGTAGGGCAAGCCTCCACGCAATACCCGCAAAAGATACATCGATTGTAATCGATGTTATAAACCTTGGCGTAGCGCTCGGCGCCGCTCACGCGGTGTTCGGCAGTGTTGTCGGCGGCCTCGATATAGATGCAGTTCGATGGACAGTTGGCCGCGCACAAGAAGCAGGCGACGCACTTTTCCAGTCCGTTTTCGTCGCGTTGCAGCACGTGAGCGCCGCGAAAGCGGGCTTCAAAACGCGCGCCGCGCAATGGCCCTTTGCCATCAGGATAATTTTCCACCGTTGTCGGCTGGAACATCTCCATGAAGGTGATGCTCATGCCTTTGGCAATGGCGGCGATATTTTTCAGGACCGGCATGTGCTTCTAGTATACCGAAATCGGAGGATCGACGGCGCGTCTGGACCCCACCACGGGTTATGAACTGACGTGCAACGCCTGCGCTCGCGTTAAACTGCTTCTAACACTCAACTCTATGCGGGTACGCGTACTCTTCTTCGGGATGTTGAAAGACCTGGCGGGCAGGTCCAGCGACGTTGTCGAGTTGCCCGACAAGGCGGTGGTGCGCGATTTGCTGGATCATTATTCGACCGAGGTTCCGCGGATGAGAGAAGCGCTCGCGTCGATCGCTGTGGCGGTTAATCAAGAATATGCTGGACCAGAACTTGTGCTGAAGGCTGACGACGAAGTCGGCATGCTGCCTCCGGTAAGTGGTGGGTCGGAGGGCGAGACGCCCTCCGGACAGCCGGCGGGACGCCGGCGCTACGCTTCGATTGTCCGCGAGATTATTGATACAGCAGGAGCGCTCGCGCGCATCAAGCATGGCGAAGATGGAGCCGCCGTGGTGTTCGAGGGAGTTGTGCGCAACCAGACGCGGGGACGCCGAACTCTCTATCTCGATTATGAAGCTTACGAAGAAATGGCGCTGGCTGAGATGGAGAAGTTGGCCGAGCAGGCGCTGAAACAATTCGCAGTACGCGACGTTGCGTTGGTGCACCGGCTGGGGCGGCTCGAGATCGGTGAGGCCAGCGTGTTGATCGTGGTGGCGTCGGCTCATCGCGCGGCCGCGTTCGACGCTTGCCGATGGCTGATCGATACGCTCAAGCGTACGGTTCCGATCTGGAAGAAAGAGTATTTCGAGGACGGAGCCGTGTGGGCGGACGGGGAAGCGTTTCCGGAAGATGTCCGTCGCGGAAATTCCTAGGCTGAGGCAGCCCCGGACAGGGGGGTGCATCTAAGTGAGCGGTTGAGGATGGCAGAACGCGCCTCGCTGCGCTCGCTGGACCGTTCGGCTTTGCTCAGGGCAAGCTTGCGAGGCGGGCGTTCCCACACAATCACCAAGAGTCCCACGTATACTTTTTACTGAATGAGAAAATTCTTAACCGCGACTCTGCTGCTGCTGGCCTGCGCCGCCTACGAGCAGCAGATTCCCGCGCAGAAGCAAACTCCATCTCAGCCGGAGACCACGCTCAAGGTCGACGTCAAGCTGGTAAATGTCTACGTGACTGTGACCGACGATCACGGGGCTCCCGTGGGCGGGCTCAAGAAAGAAAATTTTGTGGTGCAGGAGGATGGGCGGGAGCAGAAGATTTCGGTGTTCGATAAAGAATCGGCGGTCCCGCTTTCGATTGCGCTGGCGATTGACACAAGTTTGAGCACGCGTCACGACTTGCCGCTCGAGCAGGCTTCAGCGAAGCGGTTTGCGCGGGCGATTCTGCGGCCTGTGGATGCTTTGTCGGTGTATGGCTTCAGTGAGACCGTGGCGCAGGCCACCGGCTACACTGCCGAACTGAAACGCATCGACGAGGGCATCGACCACATCCGCCTAGGCGCGGCCACGGCGCTGTTCGACGCCGTGTATGTGACCTCGCGCTCACTCGACAAGCGTCAGGGACGGAAAGTCATTGTCCTGATCACTGACGGAGGAGACACGATTAGCCGGGTCGACTACAAAGAGGCAGTGCGCGCGGCCGAGGAAGCCGAAGCCATCGTCTACAGCATTATCGTGGTGCCGATCGAGAGCAGCGCGGGGCGCGAGACTGGCGGCGAGCATGCGCTGATCCAGATCTCCGAAGATACGGGAGGGAAGTACTACTACGCGACTTCGACGTCGCAGCTCGATGACGCCTTTCGGAAGATCAGCGACGAACTGAGGACGCAGTACTTGCTGGCTTACTATCCGTCGCAGCGCGTCTCGAACTCACAGTTTCGCCGCATCCAGGTAGCGATTACAGGGCCGGCCGAGGGCGCTGCTTATCATGTGCGAAATCGAGCCGGCTATTACACTACTAAGTCAGACTTTTGAGCAGCAGAGAGCGTGGTCAGTGATCTGTGGTCAGCAAAGCCGCGGCTTGATTGACAAGGATGGTGGATGGTTTGGTATTGTTCGGACTTGCTTCTACATGGCTGAGGATTGATTTTCCATCCTATAAGATCAACTTGGGTTCGCGGGTTTGCTTTTGACGAGGGCGCTCGCGGCAAGTTGAGATGCGCGTGCTTGTCCCATCGAACGGCGATTGCCGATCCAGTCTGTTGTTGCTTTCTTGTTCTTGAAACGGAACTGAAAAAGAGGGTCAGTGAATAGTGTGAATGGAAGGTTTGCCCGGTTGAACTGTCATTTCTCTCGGCACTTCGCCGTGCGTGTGGCAGTGTTCGCGGTAGTTGCCCTGGCGGTTTCGCCGTCGCTCATCGCTCAAACAATTGGAACGGGAAACATCGTGGGCTTTGTCGCCGATCCGCAACAGAAGCCGCTCGCCGGCGCGAAGGTCGAGATCACGGACAAGGCCACGGCTGGCGTCATCCATGGCACCACTTCTTCGGCCGGATTGTATTCCTCGGGACCGATTCAGCCGGGAGACTATGCGGTACGCATCGAGGTCAAGGGCTTCAACATCGCGCACTTGTCCCTGGCGGTTCATGTAGGGAATACGACTCGCGCGGACGTAACCATGCAAGTTGGGACGGAGAAGCCGCGTCCTCAGACTGTAGGCGGCACGGCCGTTAATATCGAACAGGCCGGCGTGCAAAGCGTGGTCGATGGAGGGACAGTTGAGCATTTGCCGATTAGCGGACGAAATCCTCTCGATCTGGCGCAGCTTGAACCTGGAGTGCAGTTGCAGGACGGCGGCGTTCTCGGTGCGAGCAAGGATGGGGTCTCTTCGGTTTCAGTGCTGAGCCGATTCGGGCGCGGCGTGAGAACTGAAGTAGACGGAGTCGACGTCACTGACGAGACCACTGGAGCCTCCACGCAAAACATTTCGCCGAGCGCGATCCAGGAATTTCAGCTTCCGGAATCTTTGCTCGATCTTTCTGCCGGATCTGCCGCTTCGACGGTGAACATTATTACGCGGTCTGGGAGCGATCAGATTCACGGAGCAGTATTTGGTGTGTACCGCGGCGATCAGGGCGCGGCGCCGCTGCCCGCTTCGTCGGCAGGTTCTGACTCTTCTTTTCAGCGGGAACAATTTGGGGCGAATGCGGGCGGTGCGATCATCAAGGACAAAGTGTTTTTGTTCGCCGACGCCGAGCGCACTCAGCAGAATCTGACCTCGATTGAGCCCTTTAGTTTTCCGTTCAACACACTGAATACTGTTCTCTCGCAGCCCTACCGTGAGTTCGACACCGACGAACGCGTCGACTGGAATATGCGCGGGAGCACGCGCGCGTTCTATCGCTTCAATTATTTTCAGGACAGCGATCTGCGGCCCGATGGATCGGCGACTTCCGCACAGCAACTTCGCAACACGAACAACACCGCGACGAATACTCTGGGCGTTGATTTCAACACTGGCGCGTACGCGCACAGCCTTCGGTTTGAATATCTCAAGCTGCGCAATAGCATATCGGATGCGACGAGCGGACTGAACGCGGCCGACAATCCAATTCCGGGCCTAGGCATTAATATCGGCGCGCCCACAGCTGGAAATTGCGTTCTCAGCGGCGCAAGCAGTTATTGCGGAGGCCCGAGTTGGCTCGCGCCACAAAAGACAGATCAATCGGACAAACTCGCGCGATATGACGGCAGCAGAATACTGGGCGAGCACCTCTTCCGCTATGGAATTGCTTTCAATCGCATCGAAGCCGCGCGCCTGGCGGACTACTCCGCGTTCCCGCAGGCGGGAACGACTTCGCTGGTGGGGTCGAATTCTGCCGATCCAACTTCGTACCCAGCGAATTTTGTAACTCTGGGAAATGGAATTGGATTCTCCACGACGAAATCTGCATTCGGATTTCCCGGTGGAGGACTCACGCCGGATAACCGGATTGAGTTGTACGTCGGAGATCGATGGAACTACAGTCCGAGATTAACGTTGACCTATGGCGTGCATTACGTCCACGACACCGGCCGAACAGACAGCAATCTGGGATCGTTGCCGGATTTGAATCAATGGCTACCTGGATTGGGAGCTGCGGTCCGCAATCCGAACCTGAACTTCGCACCGCAATTCGGATTTGCGTGGGATGCGGGAGGCAATGGCAAGACTGTAATCCGCGGCGGAGCGGGATTGTTCTACGAGAGCACGATTTGGAACAGCACATTATTGGATAATCCCGCGCGGCTCGCGAAGGGAATGTTCGCCGATGCTCCGCAGGTTTGTTCCGCGGGATTAGCTGTTCCATTTGCATGGCCAACGAGCCTGCTCGGAACAACATTTCCGGATGGTTCGGCTACGGTTGTGACTACACCAACTGGTTTGCAGGCGCTGCCTACCTTCTGCGGAGAGACCATCTCGACCGCAGCTCCCGCGATTCTGGCATTGAACGGAGCTTACCAGGCTGCGGCCGCTTCAGTCGGCGGCAATCAGCCGAACGGCGCTTTCGTTGGCACTGCGCTGACCGCCCTGAACCCCAATGCTGATCTGTTCTATCCGAACTATCGAACGCCGCGTTCTTATCAGATGAACATTGGCATTCAGAAAGAGATTCGTCCGGGAACTGTGATTAGTGCGGATTACGTTCGCAACGTCGGGGAACATTATCTGATCGGGCAAGACGTGAACCACAGCGGAGCGGCGCGCAGCTTCAATCAAGCGAATGCCGTTGCCGCGCGCGATACAGCGCAAACGGCCGCTGGTTGCCCAACCGGATTTGGGCAGGCTTCATGCATGATTTCCGTGTTGGGCCAAGCGGGCGCGCAAGCAGCTTACTCGACTGCTGGACTCGATTCGAACCTGCAAGTTACGGGCGGAGGACCTTGCACTTACTGTGCGTTTCCGGGGACCAATCCGATCACTGGCAACACTGGAGCTGTTGGCGGAGTTGATGTTCAGTTTCCTGATGGGCGGTCGCTTTATACCGGTGTGCAGGCGAAGGTGGTTACGCGCGTTGAGCATCCGTTTCGCTTTGTGAAGACTTTGAACCTGCAGGCTTCTTACGCGCTCTCGCGGTTTACCAGCCAGTCGCAGGACGAGGACTCTACCAACCTTGCGATTGATAATGACGACCCGACGCGATTCACGGGAGCTGATGCGCTGTCGCGAAAACATCAGATCTCGTTTGGTGCAACGCTCGACTTGCCGTTCTTTACGAAGCTAAGCATGGTCGGACATTTTTTAAGTCCGCTTCCGCAAAGCTTGTTGCTGCCGGAACTGACACATGGAGGCGAAATTTTTGCTTCAGACTGGCTCGGCACTGGGTTGGGCGCGAGCGGCGCTCCTGAGCCTCTGCCCGCAACACAGATTGGCGAGTTCTCGCACGGCATCAACATCAACAATATGCAAGCCGTGTTGAACAGTTACAACCACGTGTATGCGAATAACCTCACGCCTGCCGGCGCTTGCCTGGTCGCGGACGATGTGCCTGCGGGCGACCACTTCACTTGCCCAGGGCTGATTTCGGGGCCGCTGGTTATGACTCCCAGCGACATGGTCGCTCTGGGATGGGTGATGCCCACTGTTGGTTCGGTTGCTCCTTATGCCGTCGGAATCCCGTGGTTGAAGTCGATGGACGTTCGGGCGTCGTGGCCGCTTAAGGTTCGAGAGCGCTTTACCGTCGAGCCGAGCGTTAGCGTTTTCAATGTCTTCAACCTGGTCAATTCATTCTTGCCGGGCAATTTGCCGAACGCCTCCCTGGTGTCGTCGCCGAACGGCGTGCTGGCTCCGAATGTGTTGGGCGGAGTGAATTCGATTTCGAGCTTTAATCCATTTCGAGCTGGTCTTGGGTCGGGAACTTTTGCTATGGGCGCTCCACGCGCGTTTGAGTTTGGAGTGCGGGTCAGCTTCTAGGTAGTTGCGAAAAATATTTTCAACAGACTGTCGCCTCCTGTCGGGGATGCTCCCGGTCTGTACCTTACCCTACCCCCCTCCCCACCCCCCTCGATATGTGGAATCATCGAGTTGGACATGTTTTGGCCCGCAAAATCTAGGGCCTACAGGACTTAGGCACTAAAATCTAGACAGCAAAGGACTTAATGGCTGGACTGCTGGGCATTTTCCTGCTATCACTGCCTCAAACATAATTGCACCAATTCAAAGTGCGGCGCAAGGTCAGATGTCACAATGGGGCTGTGGAAAACTTTTTGGCCCGGGTTCTGTGCCGCAGAACCGGAGCAATCTGAGCGGTCAACGCGTGCTATCTCCTGATTACGTCGGTCACGAGTCCGCACAGTCGGGAACAACTACACTCACTGCGGGGTCTTTGTCTTCATGGCGTTCCGCAAATCGTTCCCTGCGGCTGCGTGGTTGGGGCGCATGGCTTCGCGTCCAACCCGTCGCGTTTGTGCTTGTGTTTTTGTCCTCGCCTTCATTTGGGCCGCCGTTACATTCGTGCATCTCAGACGCTCTAAAGCTCAAGCCCAAAAACTTATACAGGCTCTCGAATCGTTGGATGTGGGGGGCAGTAGCAATGCTGACGTTCAACGAATCTCGAAGGAGTTTAGTCAGTACGAAGTGGCCAGCGAAGACCGGTACGGGGTTCATGAAGTTAACTTTGAAATCGCAGAAACCTCGGTAGTCAGACATGTGGTTCACTCTGGGGCGATATTGCACGCAGGAATCGGCACTCAGGACGGCAAGGTGGTTGCTGTTGGTGTCATGTTCGAGCGTCAGGTCTCGGGTGGCAAATTGGCTGCAATTATTTCAGAGGCCCGCGAACAATCGGGAGCCTGCCAGAATCCCTACTGCGTCGGCAATCCGATTGGGAAGCGATTCGTTTTCAGCAGACTCGACATGCGCGCGACACCGGAGCAGAAAAGACGCGCCTTTGATCTGAACCTTAACTGGCTGATTCGGTTCAATGGCGAAGCCGGAATCTGCGACTTGTCTCCACCTGCTTGGGAGGAATGGAAGCTTCAGCACCCTGGCGATATTCCGCTCCTCCGGTCCACGTACCAATGTCCCTGAGGTGATTGGGCTGACATAATATCGCCTTATCGTTCATTGCATCAGTGAACGAAGTCGCCTGTTAACGGAAGTTACTCGCCCTGCGCCGCCTGGCCAGTGCAGAATTCTGCACATTGTCGAGGCTCTGTGAATGGGGTACACTTCCCGCTGCACGCGCCTCGCAACACAGCGGCTCACCCCCAGAGCCGTGGAACGCCAAAGGAAATTGTCATGCGACTTTCCCGATTTATCGCGGTGGCGGCATTCGCTTCGATGGCCCTGCTCCTTGTTCTAGCGCGCACAAGCCCTGCGCAAACGGTCAGGGAAGTTCACACTTTCACGGGGACAAGTTCGTCCACGATCCCGGCGAGCGTCACGATTGTGCAGGGGCGAGATGGGGCTGTCGGGCAGCAAGAAAAAGTTCTACATAGCTTCAACAATAACGGCAAAGACGGCTCAGACCCGTCCTGCAACCTAGTCTTCGATAAGTCCGGCAATCTGTATGGCACCACAGAGTCTGGCGGTGTCTACAATTCCGGAACGGTTTTCGAATTAACGCCGAGGGCCGGCGGAGCCTGGACCCTGAGCATACTGCATAACTTCAATCCAAGCGGAAAGGACGGGGTCAACCCACGTGGGGGGTTGGTGTTCGATTCGTCAGGGAATCTGTACGGTACGACGTACACTGGCGGAGGGCCGAACGGCGGTGGAACAGTTTTCGAATTAGTCCCTCAGGCTGGCGGAGGCTGGAGCGAGCGGATTCTGCACAGCTTCGGAAATAACAGTAAAGATGGAAAATGGCCGCTCGGCCCTTTAATCCTCGATGCGTCGGGCAACTTGTTTGGCACGACGATCGATGGTGGCGACAACGGCTGTAGCTATGGCTGCGGAATTGTATTCGAGTTAGTGCCCCAGACGGGCGGAGCTTGGGCGGAGAAAATTCCGTACTCCTTCAGTAATGGCCTGAGTGGATATTACCCTGGGGCCACCCTCATCTTCGACAGCGCGGGAAACCTATATGGCGTGACCAACAACGGCGGTAGCTCCAACAATTGTGCGGGCGGGTGCGGGACGGTATTTGAGCTGAAGCCAAGTGTAGGGGCGTGGACGGAAGCGGTGCTGTACAACTTTACCGGCAATAATTTGGACGGCCAATATCCGTTAGGTGGTGTGCTCTTGGCTGCTTCCGGCAATTTGTACGGCACGACGTACCGGGGCGGAACTTATAACGGTGGGACAGTATTCGAGTTAGCGTCCTCCGGTGGGGGCTGGGTAGAGACTGTCCTCCACAGTTTCGGTGCTGCTGGCGATGTCGCCAATCCGTTTTACGGCACTCCGGTGTTTGACGCGAGCGGAAATCTTTACGGCACGGCTGCCAATTACGGTGCAGGCGGCTTGGGGGCGGCGTTTAAGTTGACGCCTGCCCAGGACGGGACGTGGACGGAGTCGCTGCCGGTTAGCTTCGATGGAACTGACGGATGGGCGCCTCTGTCGGGATTAATCTTTGACGCACGTGGGAATCTCTACGGGACCACAAGCGAAGGCGGAGCCAACACCTATTACGGTACGGTGTTCGAGATAGTGCAGTGAAGCTGTTCGCTGCACCCGCGACCACAGGCCCGGTGGTGGTCACGACTCCTGGCGGCGCGCTTACCAGCAACGTGAGTTTCAGAGTTAGTAACTGAGTATGTTGTAAGGGGATTCAGAGCGGCGCCGACGGCGGAGCGGAGAGATTAATGAGTTACTGGAAAATGGTTCTCGTCGGCTGTGCGATCGTCGGCGCGGCGACAACCGCGGCCGCACAGACCTTTACGATCGAAGCGTATGACGGAGACGGTTTCACACTTATCTCGTCTCTCGTGCAGGGAAGAGATGGGAATCTGTACGGAACCCAGACGGACAACGACATCGCCAACTACTACGGAAGCGTGTTCAAAGTAACTTCGTCTGGCACTCTCACCGTTCTTCACACATTCTGTCCTCAGTTAAACTGCGTCGCCGGGGCGTATCCCGGCCCGCTTATGCTGGCCACCGATGGCAACTTTTATGGCGTCGCCGGTTGGGGTGGGAATACAGTGGGGGCATGTGGTTCGTCCGGTTGCGGCACGATTTTCAAGATGACGACGGGCGGCACGGTCACTGTCTTTCACACCTTCAGCGGCCCCGATGGCATTTATCCCAATGGGCTGATCGAAGGCGGCGACGGAAATTTCTATGGCACCGCTGCGAATGGCGGCGGTTCGGGCAGTGCTTGCAGTTGTGGAACTATTTTCAAGATAACCCCTGCTGGCGTGTTTACTACGCTGCATAAGTTTGGTGGCGCCGGCGAGGGCAGCAGCCCTACAGGGCTTGTGCAGGGCGTCGATGGGAATCTCTACGGGACCACCTACGGAGGCGGGAAATACGATCCATATTCTTGCCAGCCCTATGGCGGCTGCGGGACTGTCTTCAAGTCCACGACAGGAGGCGCATTCACGACACTGCATAGCTTTCAATTTACGGATGGCGCAGTCCTCTATGCGCCACTGGCTCAGGCCAGCGACGGAACTTTTTATGGAACTACATGGGAAGGCCCGACCGGCGGCACCGTATTCAGCATTACCCCTCGGGGCGAGGCGAAGACTGTTTACGACTTCTCGGGAATCGGCGCGAACCCTATTGTTGGGCTGATTCCGGCGTCAGATGGGAACCTGTACGGGACCCTGGTCGAAGGCGGCGGCGATTGCGGCGACGGCTCCATCTACAGCGTCAGCGAAGCTGGCGTCTTCACCACTGTATACGATAGCTGCCAGTACGGCGGCTATACGAGTGCCCTTGTTCAGGACACCAGCGGCAAGTTCTATGGATCGGCTGGCCCGTCGATCTACAGCCTCGACGCGGGCCTTGGGGGGTTCGTCACTTTCGTGATGCCAGGGGCCAAGGTCGGGCAGACTGCGCAGATTCTTGGCCAGGGGTTGACCGGTACGACCGCGGTTACGTTCAACGGCGTCGAGGCTGCGAAGTTTACTGTCGTCAGCGATACGTACATGACAGCCGTTGTCCCGAGCGGCGCGACCACTGGCTCGGTGGTGGTTACGACTCCCGGCGGCGCGCTGACGAGCAACGTGAGTTTCAGAATTATTGACTGAGCGGGTCGCAGAGCGAGCTCGGCCCCAGCCGCGCAGGTGCTGCAGGCAAGATTGTGCAGGCGGCATCGCGTCCCACCCTTTCGCAAAGAACGCGAAAGAGTGGGACACCCTCAGCATGAATGGCGCGGGCAATTGTCATTGAGGGCTGGGCGCCCGATCCAAGATCCCCACTTCTCGCAAAGAACGCGAGAAATGGGGCACCCGCAAAGGGGTCGAGCTTCGCTCGACGGACAGCCGAGGGCGGCTGTCCCCACATTACTTGGCTCGCTACAACACCGTAGCCCGAGTTGCTGCGTGTACAATGTTTGGCATGCCTTTCCGCGCGCAGGGAAATCCTAATGCCGCCAAGCACGGGCGGACCCCGCCTCCTGAAGAGACTTTTGAAGAAGCTACCTTCCTGAAGAATCTGGGCGAGAAGCAGAAGCAGGTCAGCGTGAAGTTGATGGATGGCCAGACGGTTAGCGGCTGGATTGAGTACTACGACAAGCATATGGTGCGGCTGACTCGGGAAGGCGCTCCTAATCTTTTTATTTTCAAGCACGAGATTATGTACATTGCGGAAGATGGCGGGGGGAAGTGAGGCGGGCTTCGGGCTTCGGCTTTCGGGCTTCGGCCTGTGTGGGGCTAGAACTTGCTTTGTTTTTGGACCTTCATCGCCGCGCTGAAGCGCTGCGCCACCCAAATGCTGGTTAACGTACAAACCTCTAGTACGGCCCTTGGGCCGTTTAGCCTTACCCCGAAAGCCGATGCCCGAAGCCCGAAGCCCTGTTGTGTCTGCTAATTCCGATAGCTTTGTTCCGGCTATGTCGGCTATTGCTCGCGAGGCTGGGGCCTTGCTGATGCAGTATTTTCATCAACATTTGAAGATTGAATATAAGGGTGATGCCGATTTGGTTACGGCTGCGGACCGGGCTTCGGAGGTGCTGATCCGCGAGCGGATTGGGGCGCTGTGGCCTGGGCACGATGTGTTGGGCGAAGAGCAGGGGCTTAGCGATCGCGGGAGCGAGTATCGCTGGTATGTCGATCCGCTGGACGGGACTACGAACTTTGCGCATGGGTATCCGGTATTTTGCGTTTCGATGGGGTTAGAGAGACGGACTGCTGGAGAGCCGGGTCGGCGCATTGCTGGCGTGGTCTACGATCCTACGCGAGATGAGTTGTTTTCGGCGGAGTTGGGACTGGGTGCGCGGCTTAATGGCGAGTTGATTCATGTTTCGAAGACTGGGTCGGTGAAGGAGTCGTTGCTGGCTACCGGGTTTCCCAGCCAGAAGCGGCATAAGAATCCGAATATTCATTTTTATCACCAGATCACTTTGCATTCACATGGGGTGCGGCGGGCGGGATCGGCGGCGCTGGATTTGTGCAATGTGGCTTGCGGGCGGTATGACGGTTTTTGGGAGTTCAATTTGAATCCCTGGGATACGGCGGCTGGGGTGCTGATTGCGGAGGAGGCTGGCGGCCTGGTGACTCGGTTTGATGGGTCGGGATTTGAGATCGATAGTCGGGAGACTTTGGCTTCTAATGGAGTGATTCATGAGGCTTTGTTGAAGGAGTTCGCTGACATTTTTGCTGGGCGGGGGTTGGAGGGGTTGGCTGATCCTCGGGTTTATGAGAGATAGGGAAGACCTTTCACCACGGGGTTGCACGGGGTTTCATGGGGTAAGTCAAAGTCTCCGCCTCTTCAGTTTTTTCGCGCTACAATTGAATTGTGGGATTGCTGTTTCGCTTCCGGCTGTCCTAAATCTTGGATTCCTGCAGGTTCATCGTGATCAATTCTCTTCTTGAACGCAAAATCGAAAAGCGGCCTGAACAGGTGCGGCTGCGTGGGCGCATTCTTTTTCTTACTGAGGATCCAGAGCTGATTAAACGGCAGCTGGCTGGCGAAGATTTACCTTGGGATACTGGGAATCCGGGGAATAATCCCAAGCTGCGCGATGATATTTCTACCGACGAGATTACTCCGGCGCACTATTGTTTTTATTTTGACGAGACTTTGGGCGAGATTCCTTATCTGGGGTTGAAGTGCGGGAGCGTGACTCCGATTGGGCGTGGGGATGTGAAGCGCGGGGGATTTGTTTGCGCGGTTAGCGGGAAGCGGCGCGGGAAGGGATCGAGCCGGGAGCAGTCTCCTTATGCGGAGATGTGTGCCGGCATTCAGGTGGTGATCGCGGAGAATATTGAGCGCATTTACAAGCAGAATTGCCAGAATTTGGGTGTGCTGACGTCGACTGATTTTTCTTTGATTGATCGGATTCGCGCGGGCGAGGAGATTGCTTTAAGTGAGTTCACTGCTGGAGAGGATGAGATTACGCGGCAGGTGATTGAGTATGGCGGGCTGTTTCCGTTTAATGTGGCGCGGATGCAGGGGAAGGTTTTCTTGCCGCCGATCAAAACCGGGATGAAGTTGGAAATCAATGTCAATGTTCGGCGTTACACGGCGCCTCCGATGACGCTGGCTGAGAAAATATTTGCGCGGCACATGATCAACGAAAAGGGCGAGGTTGGCGTGTCTAGCGTGAAGCCGGGTGATAGTGGGTTTGCGCGGGCTGATCTGCGATTCAGTCATGAGTACGTTACGCCGATGGCGGCTATCTTTTTTGAGCGGTACGTGGGCAAGGATGCGAAGGTGAATGATGCGTCTAGCATTATTGTTTTCCGCGATCATCTTACGTTTCTGGATGAAGTGATTTCGGAGGAGAAAAAGAAGTTGGGGCTGCTGGATCTGGCTACACAGCTTAAGCTGAAGCAGCAGGACTTTGCGGCGAAGCAGGGGATCAAGCTGCATGGAGAGTTGAAAGACCGCAAGGGGTCGGAAGGCATCTGCCACGCGATCGTGCTGGAAACCTACGCGCTGCCGGGACAGTTGAATGTTGGGTCGGACTCGCACACTCCGCACGTGGGCGCGATTGGCTGCGTGGCGTTTGGGATTGGCACGACTGACGTTTTCAATAGCTGGATTACTAAGGATGTGCGGGTGAAGGTGCCGGAGTCGGTGAAGATTGTGGTTCGTGGCAAACGGCATGAGAATGTTACGGCGAAGGATTTCATCCTGAAAATTCTTAGCCTGGATTATGTGCGCAGCGGCAAGGCGCTGGCGAAGGTGATGGAGTATGCGGGCGAGGCGATTGAAGAACTCAGCGTGGATGAGCGCGCGACGATGACGAATATGGCGGCTGAGATTGGCGGGTTTACCGGGATTGTCGCTCCGGATAAGAAGGCGGTTGATTTTCTGGTGGAGCGGCGCGGGATGGATCGCGCGAAGGCCCAGGCGATGATTGAAGGATTGTATAGCGACGCTGATGCGCAGTATGCGCATGTGATTGAGCTGGACGCGGCGGAGATTACTCCGATGGTCGCGACGCCGGGGGATCCGGGGAATGGGAAGTATGTGCGGGAGTTGAATACTCCGGTGCCGGTGGAGATTGCTTATGGCGGCACTTGCACGGCGGGCAAGAATGAAGACATGGACATGTATGCTGCGGTGCTGGCCGATGCTTTGAAGCAAGGTAAGCGCGTGGCGGAGTCGGTGAAGTTTTACATTCAGTTTGGGTCGCAGGAGACGCGCGAGTACTGCATTCGTAAAGGCTACATCGATGTGTTTCAGAAGGCTGGGGCGATTCTGATTGAGCCTAGTTGCGGGGCTTGCATTAATGCGGGGCCGGGGGTTTCGACGCGTCCGGATCAGGTGGTGATCAGCGCACAGAACCGGAATTTTCCTGGGCGCAGCGGTCCGGGACAGATGTATCTGGCTTCGCCGCTTACGGTCGCGGCTAGCGCGGTGGCGGGGTACATCGTGGAGTATGAGCCTAGCGAGAAGAGGGAGTTGGTAGGGGTTTAGGATCAGAGTTTCTTGCCCCAGCAGGGTTGATCTCGGGTGAGGAAAGTTGAGGGCGAGGATCCGGTGCCTGCGACTTTGAAGGATCCAAAGTCTTTGCACCAATCTTCGTTGGGAACGTCGGGGCTACTCGCGATCCACTCCTGCAGAAGCCGAAGATCTGCGGCAGTGATTTCTCTACTCCGCACCCGGTCTTCCAGTTTGGCGCGCTTCCACGCGGGAAGATTGCGCCAGTTCAGCTTTGCCATCAGTCCTCAAACTGCACGCCAAAAACTGAGGTCTCGATTTTCTTCCACTGTTGGTGAGCTTTCTGTTCGTCGCTCTCAGATTGGAACCGCTCGACCGCGCGCTCCAGATCCTTGCCGAGCAATTTGGAGGGTGACTTAGCGGGCGACTCTTTCCGTCGGACTACACGCTTCGGAGGGGTGGGATCCGTCTTGGGCTTCAATTTCGCTCTTGCCATGAATGCCTCAATTCTCTCGAATGCAAATCTAGTTTGACACTTTCTGAGCAAACTGCCGGAACTGGAATTCGAATTCCTCTGGCGAGTAGATTCCTTTTTGAACGAGCAACGTATTCATGGCATAAATGGTGGTTCGAAAGCGCTCGTCGCGAGACAGTTTCTCCATCGCCTCCTCGTAACTAATAATTTCCGTGCTTCGAACTGTTGGCTGCTCAGAACGATCGACTGATGGAGTTGCCATTGTGCCCCCTTTGGAACTTTTATTCTACGCCGTTGCGCCGACCGGACAAACCATGTTGCGCGAGGATTTAATGGGCGCAATGGGCAGTATCTGCTAACCTGTCTTGAGTGGCCTCGTCTGACGTCTCAGGAGGATCCTCATGAGCGGTTCCCGTCTGCTTCTCGTTTCGCTCTTCACCATTACATTTGCTGTTGCTGCGATCGCGTTTCGTCCTGAAGTTTCTCCTGCTTCGCGAGCCGGATCGATTACGGCTGCGGCGCCTATGCTGGAACCGCGTTCGGGGCAGAGCGCTACTCTTTTGCCGGACGGCAAGGTTCTTATTGTTGGGGGCATGCGGCGTAATCAGGATTTTTACAAGTCTGCTGAGCTTTATGATCCGGCGACTGGGAAGTTTCAGGCTACGGGAGAAATGAGCTTGGGGCGCGTGGGTCATATTGCCGTGCTGCTGCGGTCGGGGAAAGTGCTGATTGCCGGAGGCTGGGTCGGAATGGGTGGGACTGATTCGGCGGAGTTGTATGACCCGGCTACTGGCAAGTTCAGCGTGGTTGCCAAGATGACCGTTCGGCGTGGGAGGCCGAGTGCAACGGTGCTTGCCGATGGCGATGTGCTGATTGCCGGCGGGGAAGAGCGCGATAACGAGTCCCTGGCATCGGCGGAGATTTTTCACGCCACGACGCTTTCGTTTCAGCCGACCGGATCGATGCATCACGCTCGCATATCCCACACGGCGACGCTGCTCAAGGATGGACGCGTTCTGATTGCGGGTGGTTATGCTGGGAGCGTAGCGTCGAGCGCGGAGTTGTACGATCCCAAGACTGGCGCTTTTACGGAAACCGGCAGCCTGGGTACTGCACGCTGTAAACACACAGCGGGACTTTTGCCGGATGGCAGAGTGTTGATTGCGGGCGGGTCAGATTCGCGAGGTTGGAGCGGGAACTTGAGCAGCGCCGAGATTTATGATCCGCAGTCGGGGAAGTTTACGGCTGCTTCCTCAATGAATGACAGCCGTTTCAAATTGCCGGACGAAGCCGTGCAGTTGGCGTCTGGAAAGTTGCTGGTTGCGGGCGGAAGCAGGGATGTAGAGGTGTATGATCCGGCGACGGGGAAGTTTGACGTGGCATCAGGCCAGATGAATGACAAGTGGCATTTCATGTCGGAGACGAAGCTTCGGGACGGCAGCGTATTGCTGGCGGGTGGCTACCCGAACAACGATCAAGCGACTGCGCAGACGTGGATTTACCGGCCTTAGCCGGACGGCAGAAGAGACACTTTGACTCGGGATGGCGGTGGGGTGGACCGCATCTTTCGGAGGAATGCTTGCAAGTGGTTGATTTCAGGCGGGGTGGCTGAAATCAGCCAGTATGGGAGCAGCAACTTTTTCCCGAGATGGGAGTTCAAATACATAGGCGCTTCGGATAGAAAGAAAATCCAGAAGACCTGTAGATTCGGTGGGTTTAGCGGCTGGGGCCCGGATCTGGAACAAGGGGGAACTATGAAGTACATGAAATATTTGGCTTTGGTCGCGGTTCTGATGGTGCCACTGGCTTATTCGCAAGCCCAGGTCGCGGTTGGAATCGGAGTAGAGCCGGTTTGCGGATACGGCTACTACAATTATTACCCTTACGCCTGCGCACCTTACGGCTATTACGGACCTAGTTGGTTTGTGGGCGGATTGTTCATCGGCGCTGGCCCGTGGTATGGCTGGCACGGTGGTTGGGGCGGTTATGGCCGGGGTGGTTGGGGTTATGGCCGTGGGGCCTACGGTCGCGGCTTTGCCGGACGCGGCTACGCTGGGCGCGGGTATGCGGGCGGACGTGGTTACGCTGGTGCGCGCGGTGGTGGAGTGGCGCGTGGTGGAGCGGTCCGCGGTGGCGGCGGATTTCATGGTGGTGGTGGCGGCGGCTTCCATGGTGGTGGCGGTCACGGTGGGGGCGGTGGACATGGTGGCGGCGGACACCGGTAAGTTTCTCCGCAGCTTGATCTGAAATGATCAAGAGCAATAAGAACGGCTGGCAGCGAAAAGCTGCCAGCCGTTTTGCTTGTCCAAGGATTGCTGCCTGCAGAGGTCGGAATCTCGGGTTGGGTGTCAATCGTGAAAAATCCTGGGTGGTGGGTTTGAAGCGCGCGATATTCTCTTTACATCAAACCGGAGTTTCTTGCTAGAATGTGCGGTCGCGGAGACGGCTGTAGTAGTAAAATACCTGCATAGATATTCAGGAGACTCACACCCTTATGACCTACGTAATTGCAGAGCCTTGCATTAACACCAAAGACACGGCGTGCGTGGATGCGTGTCCGGTGGATTGCATTCATCCCAAGAAAGACGATCCCAAGTATGAGACGGAGCCGTTGCTCTACATTGACCCGGTGGAGTGCATCGACTGCGGCGCGTGCGTGCCGGTGTGCCCGGTGTCGGCCATCTTCGCGCTCGACGACCTGCCGGAGAAGTGGAACGAATTCACCGCGAAGAATGCGGCGTACTTCGGGCGGTAGCAAAGCGTTTGGCCGTTAGCCTTCGGCTCTTGGCTTGATCATTTCGAGGCGCGTGTCCATCCATGGATACGCGCCTTTTGCTTGGCCGGCTGCTTTCATGTCAATGGGGGCGAGGGCCGCGTGCTTCGGGAACCTATCCGCCTGCCATTGGCGGCCCGATCTTGAAAGTCCCGTTCCCACTGCATCCCGATAGGCCGGTCGCGCTCCAGGTGCCGGAAATCGAATTGCCATTCACCGTTCCTGTGAGGGTAAGGACGTTGTTCGTGCCGCCGGGGAATGTCGTGGTAATGGTCATTCCAAACACTCCCATAACACTGCCGCTGGAATTCCCACTTAGACTGAACGAACCAGTTTCTGAATATTGGTTCGCCGAGTACGACTCGAAGCAAGGACCGGGCAACGTAAAGTTAAAATTGGTGACGGTGAGTGCGCTGCCGCTACCCTGGGTAAATGTGGTTGAAAAAGTGTAGGCCGGCGATCCATCTGTGTTTGTCAGAGTCGCGTCCCAAGTTCCGTTGATGTTGCCGGCGCCCGATCCGCTGCCGCTGCTGCATCCGGCCGCGGTCAGCCCCAGCGCTAAAAGGACGATCATCCCAACCCCTTTGCGCATAATTCCGCCTGATCAGGGAGAATCCCAGTAGGAATGAACCCCTAAGTCTCCTGCGAGTTGCCCGAGCCAAGAAATTAAGGCAAATTGGCTCGGATGCGGAGTGGGGATGCGCCTTAAAGGCAAGCCATCCCTCGGCTTTCTATCCCCGCATCTGTCCGCTACAATCGGAAATTCAATTGGGCATCCATGACACTGATGGAGTCGGAAGCGATTGTGCTGCGCACCTATCCGCTGCGCGAGGCCGATTTGCTGGTCACGCTGTTTACCCGTGCGGAAGGCAAAGTGCGTGGTGTGGCGCGGTCGGCGAAAAAATCGAAGCGGCGCTTTGGCGGAGCACTGGAGCCGATGACGTATGTGCGCGCGTTTTATGACGTGCGCGAGCGGCAGGAATTAGCGCGGTTGGATGCGTGCGAGGTACTGGAGTCTCCGCTGGCGAACGAAGTCAGTTATGCGCGGGCAGTGGCACTGGCGCATTTGGCAGAGTTGCTTGACGAGCTGTTGCCCGATCATGAAGCGAATGATGCGATCTTCCGCCTGACGCTTTCTGTGCTGCATGCTTTGACTGGGTCGGATGTTTGGATGCCGGTTACTTACTTTGATCTGTGGCTGACGCGTCTGGTTGGTTTTTTGCCAGAGCTGACGGGGTGTATTGTGTGCGGGCGAAGCTTGAACGACAGCCGGGCTTATTTTCATGCGCTGGCCGATGGGCTGATGTGTCCCGAGGATAAGCGGCTGGCGTCATCGGAGATTTCGAGTGAATCGAGGGCGCTGGCTGCGCTGATGTTTCGCGCGCCGGTGGATAGTTTTGCCGGGGAGCCTTGGCCTAAGGCGCAGGGTGCGGATCTGCGGAAGTTTGTGATCCAGGCTCTGCAGAGGAATATTGAAAAGAAGCTGGTGACGGCGGGGATGCTGGAGAAGGGTGGGTTCTAACTTATACAGCAAGGTGACTATGAAAGATAAATGGGGAAGGCGGCTGTTCGTGACTGGCGCGATCTTACTGATATTGCTGGGATTGGTGCACTCACTGTCGCTGTTGGAGAAGCAGGTGGCTGCGAATGAGACCGAGCGCCAGTTGCTCGATCTGATGTCCAACTACAAGTTTGATGTGATGGGGTCGATGCGCAGCATGAATGATTTCCTACGCGGTTTCAGCGTGGCGTTCATGGTGGGAATGATCGGGCTGGGAGTGCTGGATCTGGTTCTCGCCCGCGAACGTGCCGGACTGTTGAAGCGCGTCGCGCTCGTCAATGTCGTCTGGATGGCCGTGATGGCCGCTGTGGGTGTGCGTTACTTTTTTATCGCGCCGGTTTCGTTGATGGTCGCCACACTGGTGATCTTTGCGCTGGCATGGTTGAAGCTGCCGGCATCTGCTAGCTGACGGTTCTCGGCGCTTCCGTTACAATCATTGGTTAATCTTCAATCTCCAACAACTTGTGAACTCATCCAAACGCAATTCGCTCACGTTTCAGGAACTTATCCTGCGGCTGCAGGCGTTTTGGGCGGAGCGCGGGTGCGTGCTACAGCAGCCTTATGACGTGGAAGTGGGCGCGGGGACAATGGCGCCGGAGACTTTTTTGCGCGTGCTGGGGCCGAAGCCTTACAAGGTGGCGTATGTGCAGCCTTCGCGGCGGCCGGCGGACGGGCGGTATGGGGAGAATCCGAACCGGCTGTTCAAGCACATGCAGTTGCAGGTGATTCTGAAGCCTCCGCCGGAGAATGTGCAGGAGTTGTATTTGGAATCGCTGGGGGCGATTGGGATTGACATGCGGCAGCACGACATCAAGTTTGAGGAAGATAACTGGGAAGCTCCCACGCTGAGTGCGTGGGGCGTGGGCTGGCAGGTGATGCTCGATGGACTGGAGATCACGCAGTTCACTTATTTCCAGCAGTGCGGTGGAGTGGATTTGTTTCCGATTTCGGCCGAGCTGACCTACGGTCTGGAGCGCATCGGTGCGTTTCTGCAGGATGTGGATTCGATTTATGACATCGTGTGGGCGCGCGATCCGGAGACGGGCCGGGCGACGACGTATGGCGATGTGCGGCTGGCGGATGAGCTGCAGTTTTCTGTTTACAACTTTGAGATGGCGGATGTGGAGAAAACGTGGGAACACTTCCGTCTGTATGAGGCGGAGTGTAAGGCGTTGTTGACGAATTACACGGCTGACAGCGACGCTCGCGAGAAGTCGCGGTTCCCGCTTCTCGGCGCTTATGATCTTTGCCTGAAATGCTCACATTTGTTCAACATTCTCGATGCGCGTGGCGCGATTTCGGTGACTGAGCGCGTCGGCGTGATTGCGCGAGTTCGGGCGCTGGCGGTGGGGATTGCGAAGGCCTGGGTGGATCAGCAGAGCGAGAGCGTTGAAAAGTCTGACGAGCCTGCGCCTGTGCGTGAGAAGAAGGTAAGCGAGAAGCTGACGGCGGTGGGATCTTAGGTACAGGTGTGGAGATTGACGCACCGAGGGCGAGACGCCCTCGCGACAGCCGGCGGGACGCCGGCGCTACGGATTTGCGGCGCTACGGTTTGAAGTATGCCAGACTTTCTTTTAGAGATCGGGTGCGAAGAGATTCCGGCGCGGATGATTGCCGCGGCCTCGTCAGAGTTGCGCGAGCGAGTTTCCGCCTTGCTGAGCCGCGAGCGGCTTGCTGCTGGCGAGATAACTCATTTCGACACGCCGCGGCGCCTGACTGTGATGGTTTCAGGAATTCCTGCGGCCCAGGCGGACGTAACCGAGCAGGTCACCGGGCCTTCGGTGAATGTCGCGTATAAAGAGGGCCAGCCGACGCCTGCTGCGCATGCGTTTGCCAAGAAGGCCGGGGTCGACGTTTCTCAATTGGAGAAGGTCACGACCGCGAAGGGTGAATACCTGGCGGCGAAGGTCACGAAGAAGGGCCGCAGCGCTGGCGAAATCCTTGCCGAGAATCTGCCCAAGGAAATTTCTTCGATGTACTGGCCGAAAAATATGTACTGGCGCAAAGTGAATGAGAAGTTCGTGCGTCCCGTGCGGTGGTTGGTAGCGATGCTTGACGCGGGAACAATTCCGCTGGAGTTCGATGGAGTCTTTGCTGGAAACACTTCGCGCGGTCACAGACTGTTGTCACACGGGCCGGTGACAATTTCGCGGGCCGGTTCTGCTTACGTCGACGCACTGCGTGCGGCCAAGGTTCTGGGACGTGCGGAGCGCGAGCAGCAGATTCGCAAAGCACTTGATGCGGCTACCCGCACGATTCCCGGAGCGCGATGGCGGGAAGATAAGGCTCTGCTTGATAGCGTCGTCAACCTGACGGAATTTCCTTCTGTGATTCTGGGTGGGTTCGATCCGCAATTTCTGGAGTTGCCGGAGGAAGTGCTGGTCACAGTGATGCGTGACCATCAGAAATATTTTGCAGTGGAAGATGCGGATCACAAACTGCTGCCGCATTTTCTTGCAGTGCTCAATACAGATGGCGATCGCGAGGGTTTGATTCGGCACGGCAACGAGCGCGTGCTGCGGGCGCGCTTCAGCGATGCACGATTTTTCTGGGAGACGGATCAGAAACGGTCGCTGCTGGAGCGGTTGGATCTTTTGCGGCACGTCACGTTCCAAAAAGACCTGGGCAGCTACTACGAAAAGACGCGGCGGGTGCAGCGGCTGTGCAGTTGGTTGAGCGAGATTATCAAGCAGAGCGGAATAGCGATTCGTCCAGGAGTGATTCATAAGGCTGTTGCCCTGGCCAAGACGGACTTGACTACTGAACTGGTGAAGGAATTCACCGAACTGCAGGGAATTGTGGGCGGCCTGTACGCGCGGGCGCAGGAGCTGGATTCGAGCTTGCCCGAGGCGACGCGATTTGCAATTGCCGATGCGATTTACGATCACTACAAACCGGAATCCACAGAAGATGAAGTGCCCAGGTCGGTCGAGGGCGCGGTGCTTTCCATCGGCGACAAGGCCGATACGATTGCCGGGATGTTTGCGCTGGGGCTGGTGCCGACTGGGTCGAAGGATCCGTTTGCACTGCGGCGGCAAGCGAATGCGATTGTGAAGGTGATCGACAAATACAAGCTGCCGCTGCGGTTGAGCGACATGATGCGGGACGCGCTCGCGGGGTATCAGGGTTCCGAGGCGGAGAAGAAGTTTGTCGATGATGACAAGTTCGCCGACTCGGTGAAGACATTCTTCCGCGAGCGTTTGGAATTTTATTTGAAGGATGTCCGCGGATTTGCGTATGACGTGGTGAAAGCTGTTTTGGCTGCAGATGCCGAGGATGTGGTGGATGCTCTCGCGCGCGCTGAAGCGGTGAAACAGGTTTTGCATATGCCTGAGTTTCTGGCGATTGGTGCGGCGTGCAAGCGCATGCGGAACATTTTGAGGCAGGCGGAAGAGAAGGGAATCGCTCCGGCAGCGGCGTTCGAGTACCTGCCTGATTCGGCTCCGGAAGAGAAAGCCTTGGCAGCTTATGTCGAGGTCAATGGGCCGCAGGTCGAAGAGCATCGGAAAAAGAAAGAGTACGGTGACGCGCTTAAGTTGCTTTCGACTGCGCGCGAGTCTGTGGATGCGTTTTTCGACAAGGTGATGGTCATGGTTGACGACAAGAAGGTGCGGGCCAACCGACTGGCACTGCTGCGAACTTTACTGAAGGAATTCTCGACGATCGCTGACTTCTCAGAGATTGTGAGTGAAGGGAAAGCCTGACCTTCCTCGTGAATGAACAAATTTAGTTTACAGATTGCCGGCGGGACGCCGGCGCTACCCGAATCGATAAAGGACTGATCATCATGGCGACAATTACTCTCCCAGAAGCTGGCGTGCAGGAAAACAAGAAAACCGCAGCCAAGTACGTTTACTCCTTCGGTGGTGGCAAGGCGGATGGCCACGGCAAGATGAAGGACGATCTTGGCGGCAAAGGCGCAGGCCTCGCCGAGATGACGAATGCCGGGCTGCCTGTGCCTCCGGGGTTCACGATTCAGACTGAGGCTTGCCGCGAATACATGCGCAGCGGCGGCGTGTCGAAAGAAGTTGATCGGCAGATGGAGGACGCGCTGGCCACGCTCGAAGCGCTGCAAGGTCAGAAGCTGGGAACGGGCGAGAATCCGTTGCTGGTGAGCGTGCGGTCGGGCGCGAAGTTTTCCATGCCAGGGATGATGGACACGATTCTCAACCTCGGTTTGAACGATAAGAGTGTGGAGGCGCTGGCTAAGCGCAGCAACAATCCCCGGTTCGCCGCGGATTCGTACCGACGGCTGATCCAGATGTTTGGCAATGTTGTGCTGGAGATTCCGAAATCCGCGTTTGATGAAGTGTTTGACGCCAAGAAGAAGCAGAAGAAAGCGAAACTCGACACGGAACTGGATGCCAAGGCGCTGAAGGAAGTGATCGAGGAATACAAGAAAGTTGTTAGGAAGCACACGAAGCGCGATTTTCCGCAGGATCCGCACGAACAACTCGTTATGGCGCGGGACGCGGTGTTTCGGTCCTGGCAGAACGACCGCGCCAAACATTATCGCCGCATCAACAACATCGATGACATGCTCGGCACTGCCGTGAACGTGCAAGCCATGGTTTACGGGAATCTCGGCGACACCAGCGGAACCGGTGTGGGCTTCACGCGCAATCCGGCGACCGGCGCGAAAGAATTTTACGGCGAATTTCTGATGAACGCGCAGGGCGAAGATGTGGTTTCCGGCGTTCGCACTCCCGTTCACATTTCCGAGTTGCACAAGATCATGCCCGACGTTTACGACCAGCTTCGCGACATCACGACGCGTCTGGAAAAGCACTATAAGGACATGCAGGATTTTGAGTTCACCATCCAGGATGGCAAGCTCTACATGCTGCAGACGCGCAACGGCAAGCGCACTGGTTGGGCTGCAGTGCGAGTGGCGATTCAGATGGTTGAGGAAGGGCTGATTACGAAGGAAGAAGCGATCTTCCGCGTCGAGCCAAATCAGCTGTATGACTTTCTGGTGCCGCGTCTCGATGAGAAGAGCACGAAGATCGAAGTGCTGGCGACGGGATTGCCGGCATCGCCGGGTGCTGCAGTCGGGCAGATTGTTTTTACTGCAGAAGAGGCGGTGAAGAAGGCTGGGCACGGCGCGAAGAAGAATCCTGTGATTCTGGTGCGCGCTGAAACGACTCCTGAAGATATTCAGGGGATGGAAGTCGCCGCCGGTATCTTGACTTCGCGCGGTGGAATGACGAGTCATGCTGCCGTGGTCACTCGCGGCATGGGGAAATGCTGCGTTGCGGGCGCGGGCGATATTCAGGTCGACGAGCGAGCCGGCGAAATGCGCGTTAAAGGGCAGACGTTCAAAGAGGGAGATTGGATATCACTCGACGGCACTAGTGGGCGCGTGATCAAAGGCAAGCTGAACACGCTTGATCCATCGACGGATGATGCGGACCTACAAAAATTGCTGGGCTGGGCGGAGCCGTTCCGAAAGATCGGAGTGCGCGCGAATGCCGACATTCCGCGCGATGCAATTCAGGCGAAGGCCTTCGGAGCCGAAGGCATTGGCCTTTGCCGCACCGAGCACATGTTCTTCGCTCCGGATCGCATCTCGCACATGCGCGCCATGATCCTTGCGGACAACGAGAAAGACCGGCGCGTTGCGCTGAAGAAGCTGCTGCCGATGCAACGGGCCGATTTTATCGGTCTGCTGAAGGCTATGGATGGATTGCCGGTCACGATACGGTTACTCGATCCGCCGTTGCATGAGTTCTTGCCAAAGCGCGAGAAGCTCATGGTTGACATCGCGAGCCTTCCGAGTGCTGATGCGAAGCACAAGAAAGGTTTGGTGGAGGAGTACCGCGAGTACGGCGTGAAAGGCGCCGGCGACCTGAAAAAAATTCTTTCCGGGCTGCTGGCACGCGTCGAGGACCTGCATGAGTTCAATCCGATGCTGGGACATCGCGGATGCCGCTTAGGAATTACCTATCCGGAGATTACCGAGATGCAGGCGCGGGCCATTTTCGAAGCGGCTGTCGCCGTCGAGAAAGAAGGCATCAAGACTCACGCGGAGGTGATGATCCCGCTGATTGCGACCGTAAAAGAAATGGCGAACCAAGGGGCGATTGTGCGGCGCGTGGCGGAAGAAGTATTCAAGGAAAAAGGGAAGCACGTGCATTACCTCGTGGGAACCATGATCGAGTTGCCGCGTGCCTGCCTGGTCGCTGATGAGATTGCCAAGGAGGCCGAATTCTTTTCATTTGGTACCAACGACCTGACGCAGACCACGTTCGGCTTCTCGCGTGATGACGTCAACAAAGTTTTGCCGACGTACCTCGCAGAGGGAATTTTGAAGCAGGATCCGTTCGCCGCGATTGATCGCGACGGCGTAGGCGAGCTCGTGCGTATCGGCATCGAACGCGGACGCAAGACGCGTCCCAATCTGGAGGTGGGAATCTGCGGCGAGCATGGCGGCGAGCCTTCGTCGGTGGAGTTCTGCCATCAGGTGGGAATGGATTATGTATCTTGCTCGCCCTTCCGCGTGCTGACCGCGCGCCTGGCCGGGGCGCAGGCCGGGGCGTCGGAAAAGTTGAAAGTTGAGGGCGGAAGAACCAAATGAAAACCGCAGAGGACGCGGAGAATTTTCTATTCACGCGTCCTCTGCGGTTGTGGTTTGGCTTTTAGTGAACCCCTTGCAGGCGTGCGATCAGTTTCTGCGCCAGGCTTTCCTCTGACTCCGACCACAGCAGCCGCGAACTGGTACCGCTATTTTTCTCGACGTTCTTCGAGAATTCGACAAGCTTTTCCACGTTGTCGCGAATCTTGGCGCGAGTCTGCTCACTGAGAGCAGTCTCGGGCTGCAGAAAGGACGAATCGGGGCCGAAGTCTACTTGGATGTGTCCGGTTTGCTGATAGGAGCCTTCGTCGAACTCCTCTCCTTGTATGACGAATTTTACGAGCGCAGGCTGCAGCACCCAGTTCGCATTCGATTCATCCGGCATCCACAAATCCCAGTAAGCCTCGAAAACGTAGGCATAGTCGTCGTGCACTAATTCGGCCACAATGAGCGTCGCCTGGCCGGGATCGATTCCGGAAGGGAAGCGGCGCTCGAGTACCGTAGCCTCGTCCCAGGAAATAGGGTGCACAGCAAAGTAAGATACCCCGGGTCGTTGCGCGGAGAACGGAAACTGCTGCAAGACGGCAAAAGCGTGCGGCAACATCTCCGGGCCGGAGAAATCGGAAAACCACAGGCTGAGATAAAGTGGATCGGGCACAATCTCCTCTAATGTTCGCGGGCCAATTCGACGCGCGGCCTCATAATTCTAAACTGTTTCGTGATCTTGAAAAAGGCAGCGCATCGCAAATGCAACCGGAGCAGGCACAAACAGCAGCGAGCATTTTGACAGGGCCGCGCAGGGTTGTTACGATCAATGGTGCCTCGAGCACCCCACCTAACATCCGTCCCCGTCGTCTAGCCTGGCCTAGGACATCGCCCTTTCACGGCGGTAACACGGGTTCAAATCCCGTCGGGGACGCCAACCTCCAACAGATACGGATCTGCGATCAGCCAGTTCATACCTCACAACGTTCACGACGTTCACAAGTTAATTATTTTCAATAACATCTACCGCATGCACAACGTTCGCAACCTCTACAACGTTCAGCTAGTCAATCTCCGGACCCGCCGGCCCCATGCTGAACTCTTCGTACCGCCTGAAGGCGTCAACTCAAATACTGCGCCGCATCCGAAGGTGCCTCACGCGCCGCCATACATCCCTCCATAGAGTGTGGTGCCGTAAAGGTTTCCCTTGCTGTCGAACGTTATCCCCACGCACTAAATTCGAATAATTACGTTTTTGACAGAGGAACGAGCACTTCAGTACCGTTGTCAAACGCTTTCGTGCGAGCCACAGTCGGTTTGGGGGTTTCTCACTCGTGACCGACACAAAAAAAGCTTTGGCGCTGTATTTGACAACCTTGGAGCAGACTCCATCAGGCATCCGCTCTCAAAGCGGATGCCGGCCCGCGCCGGGCGACCCCGCATGCGCCCAACACCAGTCCCTTGCCGGTGTGCGCCTGGGCCAACTGATGCTCGCAGTCCTCCGTCTGGGTTCGATGACGCGCAAGGCGATACTGAAGGAAAGGCGCGCCCTCCAAGAGCAGATATCCCACCGTTTAAGGTCTTCAATGTGGTCGACCACAACTATCGGATACGCAATCCGGCTGATGGTTCTTCTAGTGACGGCCAACGGGTTGGCGAACGGACAGATGCAATCACTGCCCGCAATATCGACGGTGGCCGGAAATGGCACGCCAGGCTACGGCGGGGACGGCTCGGCGGCTACCAGCGCCCTGTTGAATGGCGAGACCCGCGTTGCTGTAGACAGCCTGGGAAACCTATACATTGCGGATACCGGAAACAACGTGGTTCGTGAGGTAGTCTTCTCCAGCGGTGTGATCTCCACAATAGCTGGCAACGGGACCGCCGGTTACCTGGGGGACGGCAGCGCAGCCACCAGCGCCGAACTGCACAGTCCCAGCGGCGTTGCCGTGGACGCAGCGGGCAACTTCTATATTGCTGACCAGTTCAACAACGTCATCCGCATGGTGACGGCCACGACGGGAGTGATTACAACGGTGGCCGGGAATGGAACTGCCGGCTATGCGGGGGATGGCAGCGCGGCCACGAGCGCCGAATTGAATCAACCCAATTACGTCTCCCTCGACAGTGCCGGGAACTTGTACATCGCGGACGAGCTGAACAACCGGATCCGCGAGGTGAACGCCCTTACCGGCATCATCACCACGGTTGCCGGCAATGGCACTGCGGGTTATGCGGGGGATGGCAGCCTGGCCACGAGCGCCGAACTTAACAACCCCGCCAGCGTGGCCGTGGACGCGGTCGGCTACCTTTACATTGCAGATTCCGGCAACAACCGCGTGCGCAAGGTCAATACCGGTGGCGTGATTTCCACTTTGGCGGGCAACGGGACCGCCGGCTACGCCGGCGACGGGGGTGCGGCCACCGCAGCCGAGTTGCAAAATCCTACCGGGATCGGTCTGGATAACGCGGGCGACGTCTACATCGCAGATTCTCTCAACAATGTAGTTCGCGTGGTGAACCCGGGTACGGGCAACATTTCAACGCTTGCCGGCAATGACACCGCCGGCTATAGCGGGGATAACGGCCCCGCTCTACTTGCTGAGTTGCGCAATGCCGCCGATGCCGCGATCAGCAGCGTCGGCAATCTCTATGTCGCCGATGCGGGCAACAATGTGATCCGCAAAGTGCAGCTGAACAGCAGCTTCTCTGCGGCCCCAAGCGGTGGTGCGGCCCTGGTGCAGAATTTCTTTCTGCAGACCACCACCAGCGAAACCATCGCCAGTATTACCACGCCCCCGTCGCAGGCCGGCAAGCAGGAATTTACCGTCGGGACCACTACCGGATGTGCGGTCAATGGCTCGACAACGAACGCCAGCGGCACAGTCTGTGTTGTGCCGGTTACCTTCACGCCCGCCTATCCAGGACAGCGCAACGTGCCACTGCAAGTTGTCGCGGGCGGCGGCAGCATCAATTTCGGATTGAGCGGAACGGGAAACGCGGCCCTGGTAGCGCTGACGCCGGGAGTGATCTCGACCGTGGCGGGCCAGGGGACCTACGGATACCTGGGAGACGGAGGCGCGGCGACCAGCGCGCAGTTGGGCGCTCCAAACCGGCTCGCCGTCGCCAGCTCCGGCAACATCTATATCGCCGATCACAAAAACAATGTGGTGCGCAAGGTGACTGCCTCGACTGGAATTATCACGACCATCGCGGGCACTGGGGCCGCTGGTTACACCGGCGATGGCGGCCCGGCCGCCAGCGCTCAATTGAATCTTCCCGAAGGAGCAGCCGTCGATAGTGCAGGCAACCTTTACATTGCCGACGAAGGCAACAATGTGATTCGAAAAATAACCGCCGCGACGGGCGTAATCACCACCGTGGCAGGCAACGGCACCTGCGGCTATACTGGCGACGGAGGCCCGGCCGCCGGCGGCCAATTGTGCGGCCCCGCTTACGTTTCCGTGGACAGCGCCGGCAACTTCTACATCGCTGACATGAACAACAATGTCATCCGCAAAGTGGCCATCTCAACCGGCTTGATTTCGACGGTAGCGGGCAATGGAACCGCCGGGGACTCCGGAGATGGCGGTCAGGCCCCCAATGCGGAACTCAGAGTCCCGGTTGGCCTCGCCTTCGACAGTGCAGGCAATTTCTATATCGCGGAATCAGGCGGCAACATCATTCGCAAAGTGACCGTGGCGACTGGCGTGATTACGACGGTGGCGGGCAATGGAACCGCGGGGTATTCCGGGGATGGCGGATTAGCGACCAGCGCTGAACTGAATGGCCCGGTTGGCATCGCCGCCGACGCCGCGGGCGACCTTTATATCGCGGATGCTTCGAATGAGGCCGTGCGCGAGGTGAACGCGGGAACTGGGATGATCGCGACGGTAGCCGGCAACGGAATCGTAGGCTACCTGGGGGATGGCGGCGCCGCAACCAGCGCGGAACTGGGCATCCCTACCGATATTGCCCTCGACGGCCTGGGCAACTTCTATATCGTGGACGCGGGCGACAACGTGGTTCGCATGGTAAGCGTCGGCCAGTCGCAGTTGACCGCAGCGAACACAGCGTACGGTGCGACGACCACACAGACGGTGACGGTCTCTAATATCGGCAATATAAACTTGAACATTCCAGCGCCCGGCTTGGGCAGCAATCCCAGCCAGTCCGGCGCGTTTTCCGTGGACGCCTCCTCGAGTTGTCCGCAACTTACCTCCTCGAGTTCTGCACAGACGCTGACCGCCGGAGCGGAATGCGCCTATGTGCTGGATTTTGCTCCCACAAGCTTAGGGGCACTCAGCGGGAGCGTGGTGTTGACGGACGACGCACTGGGGGTGAACGGGTCGACGCAAACGATTAGCGCCTCTGGAACAGGGATTGCCGCGAACACCACAGCGACTATCGTTTCGTCACAGAATCCATCCCAGTACGGACAAGGGAGCGCGACGGTGACCGTGGCTCCGACAAGTGGCAGAGCCGTGCCGGCGGGGACAGTACAGTTCAGCGCAGATGGAAATCCAACGGGCGGGGCCGTGGAACTGAACGGGAGCGGCACGGCCACCTACTTATTCAGCACGCTCGGGGTTGGGACGCACATTATCACTGGGGTCTACTCGCCGGGCTCGCCCGACTTTACCGGGAGTTCCGCGACCGGGGTGAGCCAGACGGTGATTGCAGCGCTGTTGTCGGCAAGCATCGCGGGAACTCCGACCAAAGTGTATGACGGGACTAACACGGCCACGTTGAACGCGACGAATTTTACGCTTACGGGCTTTGCCGGTTTGGACGGAGCGACCGTGACCCAGACGGCGGGAACCTACGCGGCCGCGACGGCTGGAGGGCAGACGGTTACGGCCTCGTTGAGTTCGTCGAACTTTGCCGCGAACGGCTCGACTAATTTTGCGAACTATGTGCTGCCGACGACTGCATCCGGGCCAGGAATCATCTCGAAAGCGGGAACCGGCACCAGTCTTGGCGCGAGTATTACTTCCATCCATCCCGGACAAACGGTGACGCTCACGGCTACGGTGGCGTCCACTGCGGGAACTCCGACTTCGAACGTGCAGTTTTTTGACGGCACGACGGCTCTGGCCACGATTGCCCTGAGCAGTGGTATAGCGGTGGATACCACGACCCTGAGCGCGGGTGCAACCCACTCGATCACTGCGGTTTACGGCGGAGACACAAACTTCACATCGTCTTCGAGTAGCGTGGTCAGTGTGGCGGTGGCTCCACAGGATTTTACGTTCGCTCTGGCTGCGGGGGCGCCGTCAACTCAGACGGTGAGCACGGGCGGGGCGGCGAATTACCAACTGGTGGCCGCGCCTTTGTACACTGCATTTCCGGGTACGGTCAGCTTCGCGTTAACCGGCTTGCCGGCGGGAGCAACGTACAGCTTCAGTCCGGCGACGCTTGCAGCGTCAGGTGGCAGCACTCCCCTGACCCTGACCGTGCATGCGCCCATGACGGCGAAGTTGTATGGGCCCGAGATGGGCCGGAGGTGGGAGCCGATGTTGCTGGGATTGCTGTTCCTTCCGCTGGCCGGGCGGCGGCGCATGCGATTCTTGCGAGGTCGACTCGCCAGCTCCGGGGTGCTCGCCTTTGCGCTGCTAGTAAGCCTTACGGCTTTGATTGGGCTGAACGCTTGCGGTGGTGGATCAAGCCATAGCATATCTTCCCAGTCGCCGCAATCGCAAAGTTACACGCTAACCGCGACGGCGACGAGTGGTGGAACAGCACATTCGACGATCTTGACGTTGGTGGTGCAGTAAATCGGCATCGCCTCTCGACAATGGGCTAATGCGAGACGGGTTTGGCCGATCGCTGGTGCGAATCTTACGTCTGTGAAATAGGCAAGTCGATCAAGCCTTGGGAGTTGGCAAAGGAGGAAGTTGCCTCCAAAGCATAGGTAGGAATTTCCGAAACCCCGGTTTATTGGTCTTTTCTCGAGCACACCCTGCGGAGAGATTTTTCGCTTTTGGACCGCGCGGCAAGCAAGTAGTCATTGCGCACCCAATGTCGGGCCGCTTTCCGAGGCAACGAAGGCGACCACTTTCAGCCACACTATCGTATGCCGTTCGCCTTAATGAGCGGACGAAAAGATGGGCTGTTTTTTGTCGATCTGCGGCCAGTCACTGCCCGTTGATTCTCTGGTTAGGCGCTGCACGGCCTGCAAGTTACGCAAACGTCGGGGTTGCGGAATTCAAAACGGTAATGCGAGTTCGAATCACACTCCCTCCGCCACGCAGTCTTGACTGCAGAGAAAGTCCGCCTCCATTTCCCCCAAATTACGCGAAACATGCCCGTGTTTCGCGATTCTTCCTCGACAAACCGGACTAGAGAGAATGGACTACTCGGCAGTGAAGGGCGTCACTGTCCCGGCTTTTCTCTGGAGAGTACATGTGCAGTCCGGTTTCAAGGAGGGCAATAGGCGAATGCAATGCGATCACAAGCCTGGGATTCGGCCACAACGGGTTGACTTTTGCCGGCACCTTGGAAATCCGTGCGGAGCTTTCCTTAAACCCGTTTCTAGACCGCCAGACAAAGCGCTGAAGGACACCGGGATTGCTTCCGCATCTGCCGACCGACGTTAGCTAGTTACGATCCTGAGTCTTTGGACGGCACATTTTCAAGACAGGCTCGGCGCAGCCGCCTTCGCGATCCAGGTTTCGCCCGTCCCAACAATCACCAACACCTTGCCTTTGACGGTACCGTTTTCGACGAAGTTTCGAACGACCTGCGTGAGGGCAAGCGAAACTTCGTGACCTTTCGCTGCGAGAAGCGTCCCGGTGGTAGAACGCAGGTCTTCATTCAAAATCATGCCACTGCGAAGGTCACAGACGTCGATGGTGCGCATTTCAGTGGGCCCTCGTCTGGGCTTATAGTCCCGGAGGGCAGCGACCATTTTGGCATCGTATTGGGCGGGATCGCGGCCAAGCGCCGCCAGAGCTTCCTGTCTTTCCGATCCGGTGTTGAGTAGGCGGTCGAAGGCGAGGCTGACCCTCAACATTTGCGCCCCTAGGCGGACGGACTCGGCAGCGGGGGTTAGGGATCGCTGGAGGTCTGTGGGTACTTCGTTTTGCTGGAGAATCATGTCAGCCACTAGTTCGAGTCGTGGAATGCGGGCCAGCAGGTCATGGGCGATCTTAGGATGCTGCAAGTAGCGCTTTTCATTTTCTGGAGTGAGCGGTTCGCCTGCATGGATGGCTTCTAACAGTTCGGGAGTGAGAGTAAAGCATCCGAGCTCGGAGAGCATGGCTGCGATTTCGTACCCCCACATATCGGACAGGCAAAGCTTTCCTCCAATGTGGCGCACGTACTGGCAGATGCGAGTGCCTTTGTTGAAAGCGACGGGGTTGGCCAGGTTGAGCACCTCGCTCATAACCCGAACCGCGCCTGCGAGAGTTTTGTCAAGCAGTTCTTTCTCGCGACGCATGAGGTCGTACTGGGTGACGCCGGCTCGAAGGGTGAGAGTCAAATCTTCCGCACTGACAGGCTTGTTCAGGAAACGAAAGATTCTGCCTTCATTGACGGCGCGCATGGCGGCTTCCATGTCGGCGTAACCGGTGAGCATGACGCGAATTGAGTCGGGAGCGAGGGTGCGCACTCGAGAAAGAAAGTCGGCGCCATCCATGACGGGCATGCGCATGTCGGAAACGATCACGCTGTAGGCAGCCTCGTTCCTGATCTTCTCCAATCCCGCTTCGGGCCCCTCGGCCATGTCGGTATTGAATTCGCGGTGCAGAGACCGGCATAGGCCCTCGAGAACAAGGGGTTCGTCGTCGACGAAAAGGATTCTAGGGTTGTCATTTCTGGTGGGCTTGGCGGCCGTATTGGACGTCACTTGGAGCCTCCTGTATTGGAATCAAACCGGATTGGGATTCTTACAAAAAATGTCGTGCCTTTGTCTATTTCGGTATCAAACCAAATGGTCCCGTGATGTTTTTGCACAACGATTTCGTGGCAAATGGTAAGTCCCTGGCCGGTGCCCTCCCCAACCTGCTTGGTCGTGAAGAAGGGATCGAAGACGCGGTCGCGAACGTCCAGCGGGATACCAGACCCGTTGTCCTGGATTTCGATCTGCACATCCTGGTCGATTTGTCGGGTACGGATGGTGAGCTTTCCGCGATGGCGTGTTCCCTGCGTCGAGGCGTCACGGATGGCGTGCGTGGCGTTGACGATCAAATTCAGGAAGACCTGATTCAACTCATCGCAGTAGCATTCGACGCGGGGCAGATCGGGCTGGTAGTCGGTTTGAACATCGGCAATCTCCTTGATCTGGTGCTGGGCGACCGTGATGGTTGCGTCGAGCGCTTCGCTGAGATCGACCTCCTCGCGTTCTCCACCACCGGTGTGAGAGAAGCGCCGCATCGCGCCGAGAATCTTGGTCATGCGTCGGATCCCTTCGAGAGACTGTGAAATGGCCTTGGGAACTTCCTTCCGAAGCCAGTCCCAATCCCGAGGCGGGCCCGCGAAGATTACGCCGTCGGAAGAGCCAGAGTCGGAAGGGATTAAGGCGTGCGCCGGAGCCAGGCAGAAGGCCATGGCAGCGTCGAGCTCACTCCATGTGTCGCGGAGGAAGGTAAGATTGTCCGAGACATATTGAGCGGGCGTGTTGAGTTCATGGGCAACACCGGCGGCGAGTTGTCCGATCGCTGAGAGCTTCTCAGTATGCATCGCCATCCGGCGATCGCTGATATCGCGAGCGGAGATGACAAGCGCTTCGATCTCGCCGCGAGAATCACGGATGAAACTGCTGTGAGATTCCAGAGTGACATAGGTTCCATCCTTTCGTCGCATCCGGTATTCAACGATCTGGCCAACGCCAGTCTCAACAGCTTTCTGTGCGGCCCGGGTCACCAGGGGACGGTCGTCGGGATGGATCTGTTGGAAGGAAACGGTGTTCTTCAGTTCCTCTGCGGTGTAGCCGAGCAGGCGCCCATATGTGGGGTTGTTATAAATACGGTGGCCACTCTGGTCGACGACGGCAATCAAATCGGCGCTGTTCTCGGCGATAGAACGGAACAATTGGTCGGACCGGCTCCTCGCTTCGTCGGCCTCTTTGTGCTCAGCAATCGCGGCCATGAGGTCTCGGTTAGATTGGTCAACGGCAGCAGTCCCTTGGAGCACCTTGTGTTCGAGGTCTTCGTTCATTCGGAGTATGCCGCTCTCCGTTTTCTGGCGGCGAAGAATTTCGGCCATGAGCTTGTGGACTACAAGGACGGCAATACCGAATGCCAGCAGGTCCGAAAGAACGATGAGATAGATAGTCCTGGTTCGGACTGCAACATATTTGATCGCGCTCCTCTTCAGTTGCTCGTCCATATCATCAGCTTGAAACCGGACAAAATTTCGCCACGCCAGCTGAATCAGCCGCTGCCGTGCCTCTTCCGTATTTTTCTGGTCTAACAAAATAGCGCTCGCTTGCTTGTAGCTTGTGACGTAGTCGCTCCTAGCCTCAATGGTCGCATTGAGAAGTTCGCGCTCGTTTTCAGAGTCCAGCCGAGATTGCAGCCGCTGGAGACGATCGGAAATTCTGGCACTACGTTTCGCTCGATCGACGAGAATCGAATCGATTTCCCGTTGGTCGCTGGTCACAACAATTTGCATGTTGATCCGGCTATTTCGATTGGAATAGGTGAGCGCCTCACTAGCCAGATGCACGCCCATCCATTGGGTTTCGGCAATTGTTCGTGCGTTCGCATAGAGAGTATCCATTGCGTCCAGACTCAGGTACCCTACCCCCACTACGAGGGTAATAAGAACCAGCGATGCAAACGTGAGCGCCGCGCCTACGAATCGATCACTCATTTTTTTCTTTCGCAGGGGACCTCAGGGGCGATAACTGGCTTTCCCAGAGAGGTCTCGATACCCTCAGTCCGATACATAAGTCTTTATCGGCAGGGAAACCGATTCCCTGTATAAGTTCGGCCTTCCGGTCAGAAGTCGGCTTCTGGGAAGTCTGCCCCTGAGAATCAGTGAGATTCTTCCCGAGCGACATCGCTAAAGCGCACTGTTTCGCGTGTCGACCGGGGAGCACCCAGTCTGCGGAAGAATTTCTGAACTTATTGATTCCGTGTAACTTACACAAACGTCGGAGCTGCAGCTTTCAGATCTGTACCGAGGGTTCGAATCCCTCTCTCTCCGCCACTCAGTCTGCACTGCAGAGAAATTCCGCCGTCCTTTCCCCCGAAATACGCGCAATATGCCCATTTTTCGCGATTATTCCTCAGCAAACCGGACTGCAGAGAACGGACTGCTCGGCTCAGAACGGACTCACAATCCCGACTTATCTCCGGAGGGCACGTGCGCAGTCCGGTTTCGAGAATCGCATGAGGCGAATGCAATGCGATCAGAAGCCGGGATTCAGCCCATAGCGGGTTGACTTGGATTAGAACTCCGGAATGCCTTCATCGCGGCACCCCCAAGACTAAGGCAGGATTTCGAACACAATGGCGTTTCAAATCGGTGAGAAGCCTTCAAAAGCTCCAGGGTGTTCTGCTCACGTCGGAAGAAGTAAGCACCCGGCTTGAGCCCCTGTACCGGAATGCACGATCAGGTAAAGATCGTTGAGCTGCGCGCCGGGGGGCTCAAGGAAGTCGGCCGGAAGAGCGCGCGTGGCGCAATCGACAATGGTTGAGAGTCGCATGATGAACCTCACTCTGAGAAAATCTAAATTGCACTCTTGCCGTTCGATCCCGAGTTCTTTTTCCAACTTCCTACCCAAACGTGAACGAAAAGGCCTGAACGCCGGGATCAAGGAATTCGATCTCAATCGTTCGGTCTTCTACTCGACCCTTTTGCCGGATGAGTTGATAGAGTCGGGGCTCTCGAATCTCGCCGGTGCCGTCAGGGGCTGAATCGACTCCACAATTGTCGCCGGGTGCGGCGCCGTCCAACATCACCTTGAAGCGAACAGGCTTACCGTTCTTCGTCGGACCCAACACCATGTGCAGGTCGCGGGCGCGGAAGCGGAACACAACCTTGCCGGGCGCTGCCTGAAGCACGGCGCTCTCGGCACCGACGTTCCACGATCCGCTCAATCCCCATTGATTCAACGAGGGTGTCGCCGGTGGGCTATAGGTCTTTTGTGAGTCTTGAGCCAATCGCTCTGGGGATGAGAAGCGCTCGGCCTGGCGATAGCCGACATAGGTTTCGGGAGATTGCACGTCTCCGCTGGGTGCTGCCTCGACTCCGTCAGCGGATACGCTAGCGGTGCTCTCATTCAGGCCAGCGGCTCCGTTTTCCTTTAGAAGTTCCTGGATGACGCGCTCGGACCCGGCATATTCGCCCTCCCCGAAGTGGTGATAGCGAATTCGTCCTTTCCCATCGATGAAGTAGTCTGCTGGCCAGTATTCATTGTTGAACGCATCCCAAACTCTGTGGTTGCTGTCGATGGCGACCGGGTAGGTAACGCTCAATTCGTGAACGGCATTTTCCACGTTCGTACGTTCTTTCTCGAATCCGAACTCGGGCGCGTGTACGCCGATCACAACCAGGCCCGCATCCCTATATTTTGCCGCCCAGGCTTTCATGTATGGCAACTCTCGCAGGCTGTTGATGCAAGAGTAGGTCCAGAAATTCACCAGCACAACCTTTCCGCGCAGAGATTCGGGGCTTAAGGGAGCGGAGTTGAGCCAGGCTACGGCGCCGCCTAAGTCAGGCAGGGGTCCCTCGTCAGCAAGGGCAGGCTGAGATCCGGCGGCGGTCGCTGTAAGAAAGGCCGGTTTCTCTGGATGGAAAGCGCCGCTCAGAGGCTCTTTGGCTCTGACCGTATTAACAAATGAGGACCTAAAGAAGGTGGTTTCCCAACCTGTTGCGATGGCGACGACTCCCAGGATTACAGCCACACCCAGGACGCAACGAATCCAAACCTGAACCGACAAAGAATGCTTCATTTGTGAGAACCCCTTTTTCTCGGTGTTCACATAACCTTCAAAAATTAACGATGTTAGCTAACACACCTTCGGCGTTTAAGGTGCGTAATGGGTGAAGACAAAGTCTCCAGCTTTGCTCGGCTCGTGGCAGGGGAAGCAGGTTTTGAGAGATGCCTCGGGCAGGTTAGGTTTGCCATCCTTATCGAATTGCGCGAAACCCCAGCCACCGGTTGCAGCCCATTTTGATGAGTCCTTGGCCATCAACTGAATGTTAACGGGGGGACCTGCAACGAAAGACTGGGCACGGCCAAAGACTTTGTTGTTTTCCTCCGACGGGACGTATCTCCAAGCTAGCCGGGCAATGATTGTGCCGTCCGGGAACGGCAGCTTCTGTTCCCGATACGCCTTGATCGCTGCGTCATTGCCCAGAACGGCGCGAATGTCGTTATTGTTGCCTGCCTCGTGGGCCACTGAGATCAACTTCCAGTCGCGGTAGCCGGAGGGAATTTTGATTCCGAAGATCGGGGCAGCCTCTCCATCCGCGTGTCCAGACGCGGGGGCCGTGAAGGCGACCAAGCAAGCCACCGCAATTGCAATCAGCAAGAAAGCGATCCGTTTCATACTGTTCTTCCTTCTAAATTCTTGAGCCACAGGTTACGTTCTCGTCCCTTTGTTCCTGCCCTGCGGACTGAGTGCGTCAGTCCGCAGAGCCGGTATCTCGTTAAAAACGGTCGACGTCGATGACAGCTTGTGCAAAGGCCTGTGGAGCTTCCTGGGGTAAATTGTGACCGACGCCGCCGGTGATGAGGCGGTACTCATATTTGCCCGAGAACTTGTTCCGATACGCCGNNAACGTGGTCGGGGTTGTTGAAGGACGCTGCTGTGCGGTCGTACGTAGCATCGTCGAAATTCCACTTGGGCGAAGCCTGGTGCCAGATGAACTTATTGAACTGGTCGGTGTATTTCGCATAGCCGGCCTTGCCGACTGGGGTAGAGAAATAGTACTGGTACCAAAACAGGAATGCAGGCTCGGGTGGCCACGGTGTCTGGTTGCCCGCCGGGGTGCTGATCAGGTAGCCGCCGACGGAAACGATCGCCTTGCAGCGTTCCGGCCAGAGTGTTGCCATGACGTCTGCCGTGCGCGCTCCCCAATCAAACCCGCCGATGATCGCCTTGTCGATCTTGAGCGCATCCATCAGAGCGATGATGTCGAGGCCGACGGCCGACTGCTGGGCGTTCCGCATCGTGTCATCTGAAAGGAAACGAGTCGTGCCATAGCCACGCAGGTACGGCACAATGACGTGGTAGCCCGCCGATGCTAACAACGGCGCAACATCCACATAGCTGTAAACGTCGTAAGGCCAGCCGTGCAGAAGAATCACGGCAGTCCCATTGGCGGGTCCAGCTTCAAAGTAACCGACGTTCAGGAGCCCGGCGTCGATCTGCTTGATGGGGCCGAACGAAGTATGTGACACGGACAGGTTCTGTTGGCTGGTTTGTGCCTCAGCAAGGCCGCTCATGCACAATGTGGTTGCAGCGATGATGGTGATGGCGATGGCCATGGCGGAATTGCGCAAAAAGGGACGACGATCCTTGTTAATTACTTTGTTAGTATTCTTAGACATTTTATTTTCCTCCAATTGGATTAAATTCACTCTTGCTTACTTACTTTCCTCAGCGGCTTTGGACCACGTGAGCACGACTGTCGAGGTTGCCGCTGGCCCGTCGCGCATTCGTGCGCAGCGGGCACCGGCAAGACGTTGAATTAGCGCAGCGATTTGAACGCAGCTCGAATCTCCTCACTGAAGAGCTCCGGCTGTTCCCAGGCCGCGAAGTGACCGCCCTTGGCGGCTTCATGGAAGTAGTACAGCGAGGGATAGGCCTGCCGTGACCAGCTTTCCGGCGCGCGATAGATCTCGTGCGGAAACACCGTGATGGCCACCGGCACTTTGATCTGATTGGTCTTCTGCGCTGCGGCGCTGAAGTTGTTGTTGTTATTTTCCCAGTAGAAGCGGGACGAAGAGGCGCCGGAGTCGGTGAGCCAGTACAGCGTGATGTCGTCGAGTATTTTGTCGCGACCAATCACGCGTTCGGGGTGGCCATCGCTGTCGCTCCACTCGGCAATCTTTTCGTAGGTGAAGGCGGCCAGACCAGTGGGCGAATCTACGAGCGCGTAGCCGATGGTCTGCGGACGGGTCACCATCATCGCTCCGTAGGCCGCATTTCTTCCGAAGAAGGTACTGAGGGTGTTGTACGCCAGCCGTTCCGGGGCGGTCAGCCCAGTGGGCGCCGGATCGCCGTTGTTGACGCCCTCCACCAGGTTCGCAGGAATCGTGGCTGGCATGGTGATATGGATGCCGAGCAGTCCAGGAGGCGCCTGGCGCGCCATTGCGTCGGAGATGACCGAGCCGTGATCGCCACCCTGCGCCACGTAACGGGTGTAGCCCAAGCGCTTCATGAGCACGTCCCAGGCCCGCGCCACGCGGTCGGGATTCCAGCCGAGATCGGTCGGCTTGCCCGAAAAGCCATAGCCGGGGATGGCTGGGATCACGACATCGAAGGCATCTTGCGCATGCCCGCCAAAGGCAACGGGATCGGTGAGCGGGCCTATCACCTTCAGTAACTCAATCGGAGAGCCGGGCCAGCCGTGGGTGAGGATCAACGGTAGCGCGTTCGGTTCACGCGAACGCACGTGGATGAACTGGATATCTACGCCGTCGATTGTGGTCACAAACTCCGGCAGCGCATTCAACGTCGCTTCTCCGTTGCGCCAGTTGTAGCCGTTGCCCCAGTAGTGCACCAGCGCTTGCATCTCCGCCAAGCGGATGCCCTGGGATTCGTCATTGACCGTTTCCTTGTCAGGCCAGCGTGTCGCCGCGATACGTTGGCGGAGCTCAACGATTTGCTCTTCTGGAATGTTGATGTGGAACGGGCGGACGGAGTCATCTCCGACTGGTGGACTGCTCTGGGCGTAGCCTGGGACTCCAAGTACCGCAACGCCCAAGACAGCGACGGCTAAAACTGATATTGCACGCATGATCGTTCTCCTTATGATTTTGCGAGTAACGCGTTCGGTCGTCTACGGAAGTGCACGCGGGTTCCAATCAAGTGAGGGACCGCGGTTTGCCCATGCCGTTACAGAGTTAATTTCGTTTGATACTTTTCCAATCCCGTGGTCTGGCTGGGAATGCAATGTTGCTGAAGTCTTGTTCAGCATGGTCACAAGAATGAACCGGTTCACAATGTGTGACCACCTCAATCGCGATAGTATTTGTCCTGCATTCTTCTACAGGCATCGGGTCTCAGCTTGGACGGGGAGCTAAACAACTACTACAATTGCCCGCACGAGGAAATTCCTGTGGTTTCCGGCACGCCAATTCGCATTCTCTGCGTCGAGGACCACCCAGTTTTTCGCGAAGGGCTGAGCACGATCATTGGGTCGCAGCAGGACATGCTGCTGGTTGCGCTCGCTGGAAACGCGGTGGAGGCGGTAGCGGAGTTTCGCCGCCATCGGCCGGACATCACGCTGATGGATCTCCGCCTGCCTGGAGCCAACGGCACAGACATTCTTATCGCAATTCGTGGGGAGTTTCCCCAGGCTCGCATCATCATGCTGACGACCTCGGACGGTGATGGCGAGATCCAACGAGCAATGCGGGCGGGTGCCTCAGCTTACATGCTGAAGAGCATGCCGAAAGATGAATTGCTGGCCGTGGTCCGGTCGGTGCATGCGGGCAAACGGCACATACCAACAGAGGTGGCGGCGCGCCTCGCCGAGCATCTGGGCGACGACGATCTGACGGCTCGCGAACTGGAAGTGCTGCGACTTATTCGAGATGGCTATCGCAACAAGCAAATCGCCGATCAACTCGCCATTGCCGAGACTACTGTCAACTTCCATATCAAGAACCTCGTCGACAAACTGGGCGCGAATGACCGGACGCATGCGGTAATGATCGCGGTCCGGCGCGGCCTGCTTCAAATCTGATCCTTTCAAAGGGCCTGTAGAAAAATACAGGGCGGCGGCTGGAGGTATTGGGGTCGCGCAAAAGCCTGGCAGCTATGTAGCGTTGACAGTGCCGCAAAATGAACCCAATCCTTACTAGATTTGCCGGATCGATGTGAGCTGATGGCGCCGGCGTTCTGAGCGGGTGAAATTGACGATGAAACCCAATCGCGCTGTACAGACTTTCTTGATCTGGCTGCTCTGCGTACTTACCTGCGAGACGGCTTTCGCTCAAAGGCGTGACCGAACAATCTCCCAGTTCCAACATACGAGCTGGACTGCCAGGGAGGGTGCCCCAAGTCCGATTTACGCTCTCGCCCAGACAACGGACGGCTATCTGTGGATGGCAACGCCGGCTGGTCTCTATCGTTTCGATGGAGTCCGCTTCGAGCGCTACAAACCCTCGTCCGGCCAGGAATTCAGGTCGGACAATTTATCGTGTTTGACGGCGACATCGGATGGTGGACTGTGGATCGGCTTTCGGTACGGCGGCATAGATCTCTTGAAGAATGGGCGAATCACCGGCTACGGCGACCGTGACGGGTTGCCCCAAGGGACCATCTACAGCGTAGTGACGGATAAAGATGGTACGGTTTGGGCCGCGGCCAGCCTGGGTTTAGCCAGGCTCGACGGTTCACACTGGCAACCTATTGGGAAAAACGCGGGATACCTCGGGCAGTCCGCCTTGTCTCTGCTTGTGGATCGCGCGGGGACGCTTTGGGTTGCGTCAGAAGACGCTCTCTTCTTTCTCACTCGAGGGGCTAAGGTTTTTACGAGAAGCGCCGACCACTTGGGCCGAGTTGTTTCTATCGCTCAGCCTCCCGATGACGCATTGTGGTTGTCGGAACTGAACAGCGGCGACTCTCTCCGGGATTGGACGGCTCGCGCGGTGCGGCCCATGACTGTCTCACACACGGGAGACGGGAAAGCGGTCTCGCAAATTTTAGGAATCGAGGCTGTTGTTTCGGCAATATTCGACCACACAGGCAGCCTGTGGATTAGCAGCGACGATGGCGTGTTCCGCGTGCCTTATCCAGAGCGTCTCGCGAAGAACAGGCCGGTGCGCTTCAATGAACACATCTTCGAGAGGTTTACCGAAAGGGATGGATTAACAGCCGATATCGCAGGCGCTGGACCAATGATCGAGGACCGCGACGGAAATGTCTGGGTTGGCACCACCCGTGGATTGGACCGTTTCCGCGAAGCGAACGTGGTGCCCATTGCCCCGTTTGCCCCCGATGCTCCATTGGTGGCAGGCGAAACTGACGCCTGGGCTACCACCACAGTGGCCCTCAAGCACTACCTGGTGCATCTTCAGAAAACAACTGCAACTCTCCAGCCGTTCGACGGGGAAGCGACCGCCGCGACGCATAGCGCAGATGGGGTCATATGGCTGGGAGGGCCGGGGAAGTTGTGGCGCTATGCAAACGGGCAGATGGCCAATATTCCCTTCCCCGATGGGGTCGACAAGCGAATGGATGTTCAGGCAATCGCTGCGAGCCGGTCGGGAGACTTCTGGGCATCGATCATGCAAGCGGGGATGTACCGCCGCATAAATGCGTCTTGGATACATAACGGAAACCTGCCCGCACTGCCCAAGGAAATCGCAGTTTCGCTGTTCGCCGACTCATCTGGCAGGACGTGGTTGGGATACATGGGGAAGAAGATGGCCCTCGTTGACGGAGATAGAGTTAGAACCTTCTCTTCCGCAGACGGCCTGCAGGTAGTGAATGTGCAGGCGATTTCCGAGCACGCCGGACACGTCTGGGTCGGAGGCGAACGCGGGCTGTCGCTTTTTATAGATGACCGTTTCCAATCGTTCACGGCCGATGATAGCGATCTGTTTCGTGGAATATCGGGAATCGTTGAAACCAGGGACGGCGATCTGTGGTTGAATTCGGTGCCTGGAATCATCCGCATTCCTGCGGCGGAAATCAGGCGGGCGATTGAGACCCCTGGCTATCGCGTGCACTGCGAACTCTTCGATTTTCAGGAGGGCCTCATCGGAACGGCTCCGCAGCTCCGGCCCATCCCAACCCTGGTGTCTAGCTCGGACGGACGATTGTGGTTTTCCACCACCCAAGGCATCGTTCAGATCGATCCGAATCATCTCTTACGGAACACGATTCCCCCTTCGGTTTCTATTCGAGAAGTTGATTCCGGAGGCGTAGTGTATGCCGCGCCAGGGGACGTGAACCTGCCACTGCGGACAAGCCGCGCACACATTGAATACACCGCCCCAAATCTATCGGTGCCGGGACGAGTCCGTTTTCGATACCTGCTCGACGGGGTCGACAAGGACTGGCAAGATGCGGGAAGCCGCCGCGAAGCGTTTTACACGAACCTCCGCCCTCGCCGCTATCGTTTCCGTGTAATCGCCTGCAACGAAGATGGTGTTTGGAGCGATGTAGGCGCTGTCGTAGATTTCAGCATCGCGCCCGCATGGTACCAGACGAATTGGTTTCGTCTCCTGTGCGCGGTTTCCGTGTTACTTGTCGTTTGGGTGATCTATCGATTGCGAGTGCGGCAGATTGCTAAAGCCATGAGCGCCCGCTTCGATGAGCGCTTGCATGAGCGGACTCGCATGGCGCGAGACCTTCATGACACGTTTCTGCAAACCATCCAGGGCAGCAAGCTGGTTGCCGATGATGCGCTGGACCCGTCTACTGATCCCGCCCGCATGCGTCGAGCCATGGAACAGTTATCAGTCTGGTTGGGACGTGCAACAGAGGAGGGTCGTGCAGCTCTGAACTCTTTGCGTACTTCAACCACAGAAAAAAACGACCTCGCTGCAGCTTTTCGGCGGGCGATGGAGGAGTGCCGCATACATACCTCCATGGAAGCCTCTCTGTCTGTGGTCGGTGAGGCGCGCGAGATGCACCCTATTGTTCGCGATGAGGTCTATCGCGTCGGCTACGAGGCAATCCGCAACGCGTGCGTGCACTCGCAAGCCAGCCAAATGCGGGTCGAACTCACTTACGACCACGACCTCGCCTTGCGCGTTAGCGACAATGGCGTTGGCGTGGACCCTGCGGTTGCCGATCGTGGCAGGGAGGAACACTTCGGTCTGCAGGGAATGCGGGAGCGGGCCGCCCGCATCGTGGGCAAGCTTACGCTCGTAAGCTCTGCGTCCTCCGGGACGGAGATTAAGCTTGTTGTTCCCGGCAGCATCATCTATCGCGAGACAACTTCCAACCGGCGGAAGTTGCCTGCGAAAATCAAAGCGGTCCTTAAACAACTGGGTCTGACATCCACCCCCGACTGAATCCGACTACGTTGAAACCGGGGACGGCGATCTGTGGTTGAATTCGGTGCCTGGAATCATCCGAATTCCTGCGGCGGAAATCAGGCGGGCGATTGAGACCCCAAGGAGCGTGACGTCAATTTCCTGACCGTCCGTGACCCGGAGCAGAAAAGCAGCGCGCTGTACGGAACCTTCGGCTGGCCCGAGACCTACATCATCGACCGCCAGGGAGTGCTGCGCCGCAAGTTGATCGGCCCGGTAGACTGGAATTCGCCGGAGATCACGGAATTTCTTCGCACGCTTTAGTTTCTATCTCTTCCCCAGCCACGGATTTGTTTCTCTTTCTTCTCCAATGCTCGTCAGCGGCCCATGCCCGGGAACCACTACGGTATCGTCGGGCAATGCGAGCACCGTGCCGTGCAACGATTGCATGATCTTCTGCATCGATCCGCCGGGCAGGTCGGTGCGGCCAATGGATCCGGCAAACAGAGTGTCACCGGCAATCAGAGTTTTTTCGGCAGGGAAGTAAAGGCAGATGCTGCCTTCGGTGTGTCCCGGTGTATGCAAGATGCTGGCTGCGTGCGACCCAGCTTTTACGGTATCGCCGGTGCTCACGCTCTGGTCGATTTCGACCGCGCCGGGCTCCGCCATGCCGACCCATACGGCCTGCGCGTCGAGCATCTTCAGCAAGGCGTAATCATTCTGGTTCAGGAGAATGGGCGCTCCAGTGGCCGCGCGCAGCTTCATCGCTCCTCCCACATGATCGATGTGAGCATGGGTGATGACGATTTGCTTGACTTGCAGGTTATGCTTGCGCAGGAGTGCGAGGACGTCCTCAATATCGTCGCCAGGGTCAATGACCATGGCTTCGCGCGTGGTCTCGTCGCCGACAATCGAGCAGTTGCACTGCAAAGGCCCGACGGGAAAAATCTCGTGAATCATGATTCCATTGTAGCGAGTTGCGAGATGCGTGAGCGCGCCCGATAAATGGGCTCGGGAAGGGCATGGCTTGAGCCGTTGCATCACGATCCGATAAATACGCGGGCTTCAGCCGCTGAGGTTTTCGTTTCGCAGCTTTCAGACTTGCCTTAGAGCGCGGCTGGCGAGACAATACGCCAGCGTGCCGGGAGGTTCCTGTGGCAGCCAAATACCGTCAGCACGGATATCAGGACCGCGACCGCGAATCTACGCCTCGCAAAGAGTCCCCACAAAAGCCAGCCTCGGTGCCGCCACCACGGCACGACTACAGCATGGGACCGAAGCCGGTGAATATGCCCGGCACGCGCGCCGTCTCGCGTTGCGCGCAGTGCGGCACCGTGCTGCAGGAGATTCCGCCGACGGGGCTCTGTCCAAAATGCGGCTTCGAGTTGCACTCCTGCAAGCAGTGCATGTTCTTCGACCCCGGCAGCCGCTTCGAGTGCATGCAGCCGGTAAAAGAGCGCGTGGCCAAGAAAGATGCCCGCAACGATTGCACGTTCTACGAGATTCGAGTGACCCGAGAGAAAGAAACATCCACGCCTGCCAGCCAGCGCCCCAACGATGCCCGGCAGGCATTTGAGAATCTGTTTAAGAAATAATAGCTACTTTCGGTGTCGGGGTCAGGAGGCCGCTTGAAGATCGTCCTTAGTAGAAAGGGCTTCGACTCCGCATTCGGCGGATGCGCAAGCCCTATTTTCCCGGGAGACGAGATGCTGAGTCTTCCAATCCCGGAGGATTCGGGGTTCGCAAGAGCGAACATTCGTTATGGTGACTTGCTGTCTTCTGTCGATGGGTTTCCAAACGTCGGTGCAATTGTTGAGCAACTAACCGCCAACCATCAAAAACCCTATTCTTCGAACTCGCTCGTGCACCTAGACCCTCATTTAGATCCGAACATGTACGGTCGAACCACCGGCTGGAAGGCGCTTTTCGGGCAAATTGCGGCAGCGCAAGGACACCTGCGAAATCAGCAGGTTCGGGAAGGCGACCTGTTCCTATTTTATGGTCTCTATCGCGAGGTCGACGTCAACGGTAAACGCATCAAATTCCGTCCGAACACACGCACGCGGCACGTGATCTTCGGATGGATGAGCATCGGTGAGGTCGTTCCTATCGAGGAGCCGGCCGATGCCGAGGGGTGGTCACGGGAGCACCCGTGGGGGAGGTATCACGCTCACCTTCACGGCGGGAAGGTGAAGAACAACGTCCTGTACGTCGCCGCCTCGGATTGTTTCTGTGGCTTGCCCGGCGCGGGCATTTTCGGAAAATACTCTTCACAAAGGTGCCTTACCGCTTCAGAGGAGAGCTGCAGCGTCTGGCTGCTCCCGAAGTGGTTCGATCCGGAACGCTGCAAGGAACCTCTTTCATATAATAACAACCGCGGTAAGTGGACGAAAACAGCCGACGGATTTCTATTACGTACGAAATCCCCCGGACAGGAATATGTGCTTGATACCCAGTGCTTTCCGGAAGCGGCTGCATGGGCCCAACACATGATTGCCGCCGCAAACTCCAGTTGACCGGCTGGACACCACTGTCGGAACCCGCCTGAATGTGACGAGCACAATAGGCTCCAAACTGTCCCTAAGGTTTCTGCGTAGGCCTCAGAAGAATTTCGCTCACAAACGACTGCGGACTCTGCGTCACCAGCATGGCCACAGCATGCGCCACGTCTTCCGGCTGCAGCATCTTCGCCGGATCCTTGCCAGCGTGCGGACTAAGATCAGTGTTAGTCGATCCAGGACAGACCACTGCCACGCGAATGTTGTGGCCCCTCAGTTCCTCCGCCATAGAGTAGCTCAGTCCATTCAATCCCCACTTCGAAGCCGCGTAAGCCGCGCCGTTCGGCAGCGCGTTCTTTCCGGCCAGAGATGAAATGTTGATGATGTGACCCGCTCGCGCGCGAATCATCATCGGCGCGAAAGCACGAGTCGTGTAGTAAACGCCGCGCAAGTTCGTGTTCAAGATCTGCTCCCATGCTTCGGGAGGAAGTTGATGCAGCGGGCCGCCGAATCCGCCAACGCCCGCATTGTTAACCAGAATGTCAACGCGCCCGAACGAAGCCACCACCTGCTTGGCCGCCGCCTCGACCGACTGAAGACTGGTCACGTCGCAGATAACGACTTCGGCCCTTCCTCTAGCCTGCGCGATCGCCTGCGCCGACGATTCGAGCACGTCACGAGTGCGTCCGCACAGAACGGCGATGGCGCCAAGGTTCGATAACTCCAGCGCGATGGCTGCTCCAATGCCGCGGCCGGCTCCGGTAACCACGGCCACTTGCCCGTCCAAGGGACCGTCCGCATCCATTCGAACCATACTCATTGAGACTGCCTCCACTCTCGATAAGGCGCTGCGACTCTTCTAATCTGAATGCCGCCCCTTCTGAATAAGGTGCTATCCGCGAGGCGCTGCCATTGCATCTTATACAATAGCCCAGAAGGTAGAGGGGGAAAGAGGCTTGCCTTCGGTGAAAGAGGTACTTATAATCCGGCAACCGGGAATGAAAGGGTCACTCGCCTTGCGTCCCGCAGTTCGCCCTCTCTTCCAGGGCGTGCCGGGAGCATTACCCGGCGCTTCCAAAGCGGAATGTAGAACGCAGAAAAGCTGTCAGTGTCGAAGCAACCGAAAAGTAAAGAGTAAAGAATACGATTTCGCGACATTGTGAATTACCGACGATTCAGGGAGCCATACTTTCAAGGAGCCATACTGATGAAAAAGATTCTGGTCACGGTCGTGCTTGGAATTGCTGTAACGGCGGCAGCAAACGACGCGGCGCTGCTAGCGCAAACAGCGACTCCACAACCCTCCGCGACACCCGCGCAGGCGCAAGCACCAGCCTCAACGGCACCCGCGCCGGCACAAGCCGCAGCTCCCGCAGCGGCAGCGCAAGGGCCAGTCATTAAAGATCCCGCCGAATACAACGCCTACGTCGGCGCAATCGGGCAGAAAGATCCCGGGGCGCAGGTCAGCGGCCTCGAAGCTTTTCTGACGCAGTATCCCAACAGCATCATGAAGACCGCGGCCCTGCAAACGCTGATGCTCGACTATCAGCAGACTGGCAACCAAGCCAAGACGGTAGACACTGCCACCAGACTTCTCGCCGCCGATCCCAACAACGAGCGTGCCTTGTTCTTATTGGCCTATATTGATCGTCTCGCGGGGCAGAGCGGTGGTCCTGACGCCCAGCAGAAATTGAATGATGCAAAAAAATATGCTCAGGCTGGGCTTGATAACTTGCCGAAGTTCGCTAAACCCGATGGCACTTCAGACGCTGATTTCCAAAAGATGAAGGATTCAATGACTGGCGTGTTCAACGCTGCCCTCGGTGTCGCCGCTCTTTCCGACCATGACTACGACACGGCGAGAAAAGACTTGAAGGCCGCCATCGACACCAGTCCCGACACGCAGAAGGATTTCACTCTCATCTATGCGATGACGCAGGCGTACATCCCGCCCAAGCCGCCGGATCCGAAATATCCTGCCGACCCTTTGAGTTCGGCTTGGTATAACGCTCGCGCTTCCGTTCTGGCACCCTCACCGCAATATCAGCAGTCGTTCGAGAAGTATGCCAAGAGCCAATATGTAAGATTCCACGGCGGCGATGACGGCTGGAACGATTTCTTGGCGGCGGCAAAAGCTGGCCCCGGCCCCATCCCAACAGTGAAACCTGCGCCCACCCCCGCCGAGCAGGCTCACACCATGGCTGCCGCGGGCGATCCCACGCAGATGGACTTCGCCCAGTGGGAGTTCATCCTCTCCAACGGCGCTCAAGCCGATCAGGATCTCGTCTGGAATGCCATCAAAGGCAAAGGCGTGAAACTGCAGGGAACGGTAATCAAGGCGAGTGCGACGGAACTGCAAATCGCTGCCAGCCTCGACGACATCGATGCCAAGCAGGCCGATGTCACGCTCACCTTCGAAACGCCTATTGTAAAACTTCACATCCCAAAAGAAGGCGCGGCCCTGGAGTACTTTGTCGGCGTACCTGCCTCGTACACGCCCAACCCGTTCATGATGACAATGGAAAAGGGAGAGCTGCCGAAGCCCAAGACGGCCGCTCCTGCGCATCCCAGACCCAAGCCGGCAAGTAACTGACACGAGTCCGGTTCTACGTCTTTAGGGCAGCCCGCGAGGGCTGCCTTAGCTTTTTTCCGGGAGATAGAAACAGGGAATGCTTTGCGGCAGAACTGGCTTTCAGCGGATCGCTTTCTTGTCCCGATCCCGATCCAAAGAAACTGGCCGCGCGCTGCGGGGCGGCCGTTTCGCCCCGTCCCGAAGCTGGCGCACGTCGATCTTGAGTTCATCGATAGTCCGGCTGAGCGTATTGCGATGCATTCCCAGTTCGCGGGCAGCGCGGCACTGGTTGCCTTTATTCTCCTGAAGGACGGTCAGGATAAAGCGCTTCTTGAATTCGCGCACGCCCTCGGAATAAAGAATGTTGCTCTTGTACATCTGCAGGATGAGTGCTTCCAGTTGATCTTTCACGTTAGTCTCTCTCTTCTTTCAAATGTCTTTGTCTTATCTGCTTGGCCGCCACGGATTTCATTTCGAATGCGAAGCCGGAGGTCCGGTCAATTCTTTCGGGGCCCGATGCAGAAAGTCGAGCCCCTCGTAGAATCGCGCCCGCAACGCCGAGGGCGCCACCCAGATCGCGGCCCTACCGACCACTAGGAAATACGGTGCAAGTTGCGACTTCTCCAGCATGGTTGAGGTTGGCGTGAACGCGGTCAATCCCATCAGCACCACGGCCACCACCAACCCACCCTTCACCAGCCCCAACAAAGCGCCCAGAAAACGGTCAAACCCGCTGAGCCCAACTTCTTTCATCAATTTTCGAGCGATCTTGCCGGCAATACCGAACAGGATCATGATCGCAAAGAAAATAATGAGGAAGCCGAAAATCTCGGCCAGCCACTCGTTCTTTAAAAACGACATCAACCACTCCGCCAGGCGCTGATACTGCCAGGCGGCGACAATGTAACCAATCACCAGGCCAGCCATGCTTAGAATCTCGGCGAAAAATCCTTGGATGGCCGCCATAACCACACTCAACAGCACAGCCACGACAATCAGCCAATCCGCCGCAGTCATGCTGCTCTCCCAACCGCTCTCGTGCCAGCGCGGCGTTTACACATCCAGCCTGCGCCCCGTGATCTGAAAGTAAGCCTCGAGATACTTCTCGCTGGTGCGGCGCGCAACTTCTTCCGGCAGAGCCGGAGCAGGTGGCTGTTTGTTCCAGCGAATCTCTTCCAGATAATCACGGACGTATTGCTTGTCGAAAGATTCCTGCCCTCGTCCCGGCGAGTACTTGTCGGCGGGCCAGAAGCGGGAAGAGTCCGGCGTAAGCACCTCGTCGGCCAGCGTAATTCCCTTCGGCGTGCGGCCAAACTCAAACTTGGTGTCGGCGATGATGATTCCTCGCTGGCGCGCGTATGCGGCAGCCTTCTTATAAATCCGCAAAGTCAGCTCGCGCAATGTGCTGGAGGTCTCAGCGCCCAGGATCTCGCACATCCGCGCAAACGAAATATTTTCATCATGGCCGGTCACCGCCTTGGTGGACGGAGTAAAGATGGGCTCAGGGAAGGCTTCCGATTCGCGCAGCCCCTCCGGTAGCGCGATGCCGCAAACTTTACGGGTCGCCTGGTACTCCTTCCAGGCGGACCCTGAAATGTAGCCGCGCACCACGCACTCCACGGGAAACATCTCCGCGCGATGCACGATCATCGAGCGGCCGCGCAATTGATCGGCATACTTCTGCAACGCCTCCGGATAGCGATCCACGTCCGCGGTGATGACGTGGTTGGGCACGACATCGGAAAGAAAGTCGAACCAGAACAGCGAAATCTGGCTGAGGACGCGGCCTTTGTGTGGGATCCCAGTCGCCAGCACATAATCGAACGCGGAAATGCGGTCGGTGGCTACGAACAGTAGGCGCTCATTATCCAACTGGTAAACGTCGCGCACTTTTCCGCTGGCCAGAAGCTGCAGATCGGGAAAATCGGTTTTTAAAATTACGGGATCGAGAAGTTTATTAGTCATGTTGAAATTTTACAGGGAAAGAGCGAGGCGTATTTTAGACTCTCAGAATTTTTTGTCAACGACAGAAATTACAGCCGGGAAAGATGCCCGTATCCTGTTGATTGGGGAAATGTTGCCGGCCGCGAGCATGGCGGCCCCGGGATACCTAGCGAGTTGTCGGCAAGCAAGCTGTGGAAAAGCTGAGGATGAAAGTGGATAACGTGGCAGTACAACGTCAGCCATCGGAAGGCCGAACTGACGGCGATCGAAATTGCCCGCTACAGCGACCCGCCGCCGTCTTACGCCGCGCCGAAGCGCACTGAGACCAGCTTCGACACGCCCGGTTCCTGCATGGTCACACCATAGAGCACGGGCGCGATGCTCATGGTTTTTTTGCTGTGCGTGATGAGCACGAATTGTGTCTTGATGCTCATCTCTTTCACGAGTTCCGTGAAGCGGCCGATGTTAGCTTCATCAAGCGGCGCGTCCACTTCGTCGAGGATGCAGAACGGACTCGGCGTGTACTGGAAGATGCCGACAAGCAATGCGAGCGCGGTCAGCGCCTTCTCACCGCCTGAGAGCAGCAACACGCTCTGCAGGCGCTTCCCAGGAGGCGACGCGACCACGTCAATTCCGCTCTCGGCGGAATTCTCTTCATCGGTGAGCTTCATAAATGCATGACCGCCGCCGAAAAGCTTTTTGAACGTAGTCTGGAAGTTTTCATTAATCTTGGCGAAGGCTTCCTGGAACTTCAGCCGCGAAACTTCGTCGATCTCGCGGATAGTTGCCGTCGTGTTCTCGATCGATGAGATGAGATCTTTGCGCTGAGTGTCGAGGAATGTGTGGCGTTCCGCGGTTTCGCGATACTCCTCGAGCGCCATCATGTTCACCGGTCCCATCGCCTCAAGCTTGGCGCGCATTTCGCGATAAGACTGATCGCAGGCCGCAAGTTCGTCGCCGGTCACGAGGACGAGTGTTGTGTCGGCCAGCAGAGCATCGCGTTCGATGTTGAGTTCGTTCAGGCAAGTATCCGCCATATACATCGCGTCAGCTTGCAGCTTGGCAAGCGCAGCTTGCAATTCGCCGCGACGGTCGCGAGCCTGATCGAGAAGTTGGCGCGCGCTGCGCAAGAGTTCATCGATCTCGCTCAGGCGAGCTCGAAGCTGATCTTTCTCAAATTGTAGAAGTCCCTCGCGCGCTTGGCCCGCGTTGCGCTCGGCTGCGAAGTCTTCGACTTGCTGTTCGAGTTGAAGATTCTCGGTTTCACGCTGCAGCTTTTCAGCAGCGGCTGCTTCAATCTGTGAGGTTAAAGTGTGAAGCCGCTCACTCATCTCGGAGAAAAGAGACTCGATGCGGGCGAGCACGCCCGTCGCCGAGCGATGGCGCTCCTGCAAGGCTGCGACGCTGGCGACACGCTGCGAGCTGGCTTGTGCCGCGTCTTCGCGACGCTGCCGCACCACGCCGAGAGATTCCTGAGCCGCCGAGATTTGCTGTTCGAGCTGAGCACGCGTCTCTTCAAGTACCGCGATTTCTTCCTGGCGCACCGCGATGATCGATTCCTGCTCACTCCGCTCAGCGGCAAGCCGCCGCAACTCGGCTTGCGAAATGTTCATGCGCTCGGTTACACGCGCCATCTCAGAATCGAGTTGCTGCAGCATGTGGCCTGAAGTCATCGATTGATGTTCCGCCTGGCGCTTTTCTCCTTCAAGGCGCTCGAGCAGGGAAGCGAAGTCTTTGATTTCGCGCCCGAGCGTGAGCGCGCGCATCTCTTCTTCGCGAAGAGCACGCTCCAACTCTTCAAGCTGTCGAAGAACTTCGCGAAGCTCGCGCTTCATCGAAAGCGGCCCTTCCGCGCGCTGCTTGCCGCCCGTAACGGTTACGTTATGAAAGCATTCTCCAGATTGCGAAAGGAAAAATGCATCAGGATTCTCAAGTGCGAGCCCGCGAGCAGTATCGGAACCGGGAACGATGTAACCATCGCGCAGCTTCGGCAAGATCACCTCGAGCGATTTGCCGAATCCGTCGAGAACACGAATCGTATTCTTCAGCGGCACGATCGATGCGGTCGGCGGAGCGCAGTGCGCAGCCTCGTCAAGGATGAAGGAAAACTTGGCCTGCGAGTCCTCAGGATGAACCAGGAAAGTTGCGCGACCATCCACATCACTGCGCAGCAATCGTAAGCCTTCGTCGGCAGCGTCCCAGGACTTGACCACGATGTAGTTCAATTCGTCGCGTAAGAAGTCTTCGACCACGCGCTCGAAGCGCGGCTCGACCTCAAGAAAATCCGCGAGAACGCCGACCGGCGCGAATCCGCCCTGCATCACTCCCGACTGGAAAAGGCGGCGAACCGATTCCGTCGAGTATCCGTGCTCTGCGATAACCGCTTCGAGCGATCCCTTTTTTCCCAGAGCTGTGGCGAACTCCGCGCGAAGCAGGTCGAGATGACCCTTCGATCGAGTCTCTTCCAGACGTTTCGCTTCGATCGCGCGGCGAAGCTGACTGATCTCTTCAGTAATTCCGGCGACACGCTGCGTCACGGTTTCGAATTCAAGGGCAAGTTGGCCGCGCTGTCCACCAAACGCTTCCACTTGAAGGCTGCCATTGGCGATTTCGGCGTGCAGGCGCTGCGCATCGCGATCGGCGCCGGCGCGCCGCTCTTCGGCTTGCGCGAGCTGGTTGCGAAGGCGAGAAACCGACGACACCGTATCAAATATAGCGACGCGAGATTCTTCCTGTTGATGTTCGAGGTCAGCCAATGCAGCGGACGCTGCGGCAGCTTCCTGCTGCGACGAGGCCAGTTCAGCCTGGGCCAATGCGAGATCAGCCGCTGCGGATTCCAACACCTTGCGATTGGAATCGCGCTCTGCCTCAAGCGATGTGAGGCGCTGACGAGCTTGAGCCAGTTCTGCCTCAGCCGAAGCTGAGCGAGCGACCAACTCGGCGCAACGTTCGTCATTGTGATTCCGTCGCGCGCGGGCCCGATCGATTTCCAAATCAATCTGGCTGAGGCGCTCGCGGTTTTCCCGCAACTCGGCTTCAATCGCGTAGCCGCGCTCGGTGCCTTCACCGTGCTCGGATTCCAGTAGTTGCACCGCTTCAGTGCGCTGCTGCATATCTTCGGCGAGGGCGCTGAGTTGGATTTCGAGCTGAGTGTTTTCTTGTTTGATCGCAGCGAACTTGCTGGCCAGAACGATACGAAGCTGAGCACGCATCTCGTCACGGAGTTTTGCGTAGCGCTCGGCCTTGGAGGCCTGACGCTTCAACGAATTCATCTGGCGCGTGACTTCGTCAAAAATATCGTTGATGCGCGCAAGATTCAGCTTGGCATCTTCGAGGCGCGCTTCAGCGAGGCGCTTCTTGGTTTTAAACTTTGTGATTCCGGCAGCCTCTTCGAGAATCGCCCGGCGATCAGTTGGCCGGCTGCTGAGAATCTGGCCGATTCGTCCCTGCTCGATGAGCGCGTAGGTTTCGGGTCCGAGGCCTGTGCCCATGAAAAGTTCCTGAATATCGCGCAGGCGGCACAACTTGCCGTTCAGTAAATATTCGCTGTCGCCGGAGCGGAACAAGCGGCGCGTAACTACAATTTCTCCGGTGTGGAATGACTGCTGGTTGAATTTTCTGCGGCGGATTTTCAGCACGACCTGCGGAGATGCGAGCACGGCGGCCGAATTGATCGGCGTCACAGTAGCCACAAATCCTGAAGGCATCGCGAAGACAGGTTCATCATCCGGGAATGCGACCGCGATGGTCGTAATCTTCGACCGCGGAATTTCCACTTCCTCTGTCTTGCCCGGCTGAGCGTCTTCGACTGCGCGCTCAGTTTCTTCGGCAGCGCGGGCGCGAACCTCAGCTTCGTCCCAATCGGCCGCTGGCCTGCGCAAGGCTTCCGCGCTGACCGGAACTTCATCTTGAATGTCGAATTCTGTGGGCGCATCGGCGTCTGGGCAGGGGTATTCCTCCGGATCGATCAGAGTCAGCGATACCTCGGCCATGCCTGTGGGCTTGCGGTCGCGAGTGCCGGCGAAGATCACATCTTCCATGCGCGATCCGCGCAGCGTTTTGGCCGACTGCTCGCCCAGCACCCACGAAATAGCGTCGGCAATATTTGACTTGCCGCAGCCGTTGGGGCCGATGATGGCGGCGATGCCATCCCCGTGGAACTTGAGGTCGGTGCGATCGCAAAATGATTTGAAGCCGAGAATCTGAAGCCGCTTCAGTTTAAGCAACGTGAACTCCTTGGGAAAAGCAGTTGCCAGTTGTCAGTGGCCAGCTGCCGGTTCTGCTGTCGGCTGACCTCTTTACTAAGTCGATACCCCTTGCGGTCGAAGCGGATTCGCTCAGACCAATTCTGTCCGCGGCTGAATAGGACAGGCACAAATTAAAGCTACTGTAACGGTGAAATCGGGGCGGGGTCAAGCAATATAACGCTATATATTGTATGGCCTTGCGACCGACTGCGTTAAGTTGCACACACATTGCAGCAAATTGACGATTTACAGGCGAGGGAAAGACGAGGTGGGAGAAACGCGAGAGCAGGATTATGGTATCGCGGCGCGGTGGCGAAAACAATGGGAAGTGCGTAATTCAGAGGTTCTTCAGAAGGTCCTCTACGGACAGGTCGACATCGCGGAGGATGGAACGCAGAAGGCCGGGGCCGAGTGTTTCACGAGAGTGCACGGGAACAGTAGTCACCCTGCCATCTGGATGTCTCAGAAAAACGTGGCTGCCGCGGGTTCGAATAATCTGGAACCCGATTCTTCCGAGGGCGCGCACGGCTTCCTTCCCAGTAAGCCGCGGGAGGCGCGTCATACAGAAATCTGCTGGATGCCGACAAGTTCCAGCGAGCTTGCCTTTTGGCCGGCATCCTCCAGACACAACTCGACTACCTCGTGCACGCGCTTCATAAGCGTATCCAGATTCTTAGCCTGTGTATGGCATCCCCGCAGCGCTGGCACGGTAGCGACATAGTAGCCTTGCTCGTCCCGTTCGATGAGCACTGTGAACGTGCGTGTATGTTTCACATGCCGATTCTATCATTCGAGAAACAGTTCGACAGATAGACCGGATGGAGCGGGTGAATCACTCGTCATGGAATCACTTTCTCTCCCCGATGTACCAGGGCGCGTTCACCGTAAAAATTCGTTCGTTGCCGCGAGCGAGAAGTGCCCACTCCAGAAGCCGGCCACGCTGATTGTGCAGGAAATATTCATACCATCGGTCTTCCACAAGCTCCGGGATGATCACAACAATGCTGCGAGCGGGATTCTTCTTTGAAAGATCGAGAACGAATTGCACGATGGGAACGATGACAAAGCGGTAGGGTGAAGGCAGCACGCGAAGCAGAGGCGGTTCCTTGCCTGCATCGCGGAACGGCTTTTCGACATAGTGTTCCCAATCGTCTTGCAGCAACTCGGAGTGCTCGCTGGGATCGACGTGCAGGGCAATCACTTCGGGTGAAAGCCGCGCGGCAAATTCGATGCCCTGGCGAGTGATGTTGCTCCAACGGTCGATCACAATCACGGCAATCGGAGGTTTGTTGAGTCCTGCCGCATCGACGGGAAGCTTGCAGCTGGTGAGCACTTTCACCGAATGGTAGTGGCGACGGACGATGGCAAAGAAAAAAATGGTTAAAGGAATGAACAACAGCGTGATCCATGCGCCTTCGACGAATTTCGCCGCCAGTACGACGCAGGTTGTGACGCCGGTGACCAAAGCGCCGAGTCCATTAACGAACGCGCTCTTCAGCCAGTTCGGGCCGCGATGCTTCCTCCAGTGCATGACCATTCCGGCTTGGGAAAGCGTGAAGGCCAGAAACGCGCCAACGGCGTAGAGCGGGATCAACCGGTCGGTGACACCACCGAAAAGTATGAGAACGCCGCCACACAGCAGCGCCAGCACGACGATGCCATAGGTGTAGACCAGTCGGCGTCCGCGATAGCCGAAGACGTGCGGCAAATAATTATTCAGCGCAATCGCGCGACAAAGACGAGGAAAATCGGCGAAGGCGGTGTTCGCGGAGAGAGAGAGAACGACAAGAATCGAGCCGATGGTCAGGTAATAAAAAAAACTTTTGCCGAAGACCGAGGCCGTGAGCATGGATAGCACGCTCTGGTAGCCGGGTTGGCCGGGATCGGTCGCGGCAATTCCGTAAACCCTGACGAGATAGGAGACTCCCGCCAGCAGTACGGCCAGCAGAAAAATAATTATCGTGAGAGTGCGCTGGGCATTCTTCACGGTCGGATCCTTGAATGCCTTCACGCCGTTGCTGACCGCTTCAACGCCAGTGAGCGCGGTGCAGCCGCTGGCGAAAACCTTGAGCAGCAGCCAGTAACTGACGGCTTCCGTGATCGGCGGAGCCGCCGGAAGCGGAACTACCGGCGTAGGATGGCCTCCACTGAGAAGAACACGCACAATGCCCGCCACAATGGTGATCACCAGCGTGCCGACAAATAGATAAGTAGGAATGGCGAAAGCACTCCCGGCCTCCCGTACGCCGCGAAGATTGAGAATCGTGATGATAATCAGAATGCCGACGCAGAGAGAAACAGTGTGCGGCAACAAGGATGGGACGGCGGAGATCAAGGCGCCCACCCCCGCAGAGATGCCCACTGCAGCCGTGAGAATGTAATCGGCCAGAAGCGCGGCTGCGGCGAGCAGGCTGGCAGGCGCTCCAAGATTGAACCGCGCCACCGTGTAAGAGCCGCCGCCGGAGGGATAGGCGGCGATGGTCTGGCGATAGGAAAAGAAAACGATGATCAGCAGCGTGATAATCGCGGCGCTGATGGGCACGATGTAGCGAACGCCGAGAAGTCCGAGCGGGATCAGCAGGCTGAGCGCCGCTTCCGGGCCATACGCAGCCGAGCTAAGTGCGTCCAGACCAAAGATGGGAACGCCCTGCGCCGGGCCGATTTGCTCGGCGCGTTCGTCGCTGGTCCGGATGGGCTTGCCGACAACGAGATCGAGTAAGTTCATTGGCGATAGTGACCAGGTGGGGCGCTGTCGCCACGTTTTGCCCGATCCTATTTTCCTCCCAGCTTCTCGAAGAATAAACAGATGGTTTCGATGCCATGGTGGAAGTTAGGGATGTGAAACTTTTCGTTGGGAGCGTGCAGATTATCGTCGGGGAGCCCGAAGCCCATCATCACGCTTGGGATTTTTAACTCGCGGTAGAAATCGTTGACGATCGGAATCGATCCTCCGCTGCGGATGAAGACAGTTTCTTTCTTAAATGTATCGTGCAGAGCTTCGGTCGCGGCTTTGATGTAAGGATTATCGGTGCCAACTACGCAAGCCGGGCCCTTGCTGTGCACTTTGATTTTCGTTTCGATGCCTTTGGGCGTTAGCTTCTTCACGAAGGCGGTGTAGCGCTTCAAGATGTCGTCGGGATCTTGATTAGGTACGAGTCGCATAGAAACTTTGGCTGTGGCTTTCGCTGGAATTACAGTCTTCGCGCCGGCTGCCGTGAATCCTCCGGGCATGCCGTGAACTTCAAGCGTCGGCCGCGCCCAAGTGCGATACAGAACTGAGAAGCCGGGCTCGCCCGTGAGCGCTTTCGAGCCGACTTCGGTTTTGCGATAGTGTTCTTCGTTGAAAGGCAGGCGCTTCCAGGCTTTGAGTTCGTCTTTGCTAGGCGCTTTCACGTTCTTGTAGAAGCCTGGGATGAGGATGTGGCCTTTCGCATCCTTCAGCTTGCTGATAATTTCGATGAGAGCGAAGAACGGATTGGGCGCTGCGCCGCCGTAGACGCCGGAGTGCAGGTCGATCATCGCGCCGACGGCTTCGATCTCGGTGTAGATCAGTCCGCGCAGTCCGACACACAAAGTAGGAAGGTTGGGAGCGAAGAGTTCGGTATCGCAGACCAGAGCGAAATCAGCCTTCAGCTTGGCTTTTTGCTTCTTTACATATTCCGTGATCGATTCGCCGCCAACTTCTTCTTCGCCTTCAAAAATCACTTTGACGTTGATGGGCAGCTTGCCGTTTCCGGATTTCATCAGCGATTCAAGCGCTTTCACTTCCATCCAGAGCTGGCCTTTGTCGTCGACGGCGCCGCGCGCGTAGATGTTGTTGTTGCGCTCAGTCGGCTCGAACGGCGGAGTCTTCCATTCGTCGAGAGGGTCTGGCGGTTGCACGTCGTAGTGCGCGTAGCAGAGCACAGTCGGCTTGCCGGGGGCATGCAGCCAGTCCGCATAGAGAAGCGGATGATTTTTCGTGGGGATGACTTCAATATTCTCCATGCCAATGCGGCGCAGGTCTTCGGCTACGAAATGCGCGGCTTTCTGGACGTCCGGTTTGTGCTCTTCGAGCGTGCTGACGCTGGGAATGCGAAGGAGATCTTTGAGTTCACTTAGGAAACGCGCCTGATTATTGCGGGCGAAATCGACTGACGGAGAAGCCATGGAGTAATCCTTTCTATGCGAAAACGCTCCAGTATACCCGAAGGAATGTAAGGGCTGTGCGAGGCGTCCGCCTAGCTTGAAAACCGCGTCGCCGAAAACAAGGCAAGATCGTGCTCAGGATTTTTTCCCTCGATCACAGCCGTCATGACTTGGGCCGTGATTGGTGCAAGCAGAATGCCGTCGCGAAAATGCCCAGTGGCAACGTAATAGCCGGGGGTGCTGGTTGCGCCGAGAATCGGCAACCCGTCGGGAGTTCCAGGCCGCAGGCCGGCCCAGTCTTCCAGAATCTTCGCATTGCGCAGCTCCGGAACCATGGCGATCGCGGCCGCGCGCAAGCGCTGAATTGCCGCGACGTCCGTGCGCTTGTCGAATCCCACCTCCTCAACTGTGGTGCCAACGATAATTCGTCCATCGCTGCGCGGGATCGCGTAAACCTCAGGCGCACGGATTACGTGCTTCAACCTACGAGAAGCCGACACGAGACACAGCATTTGCCCTTTGACCGGACGGGTGGGGAAGGCGTGGGGCGCAATTTGTCCGGACCACGCACCGGCGCAATTGACGACCTTCGGCGCAAGGAATGAAGTCTTCTGCGTAGTAACTCCGGTCACGTGGCCATCGGAGAGATTCACCGCTATAACTTCTTCCCCCGAGGAAACGTCGACCCCCAAGCGTCTCGCCGCTTTCAGCGCGGCTGGAGCGAGAGCGCGCGGGTCGACGCTGCGCTCTTTCAAGTAAAACGCTGGTCGATTAACATCGGCAAGCGCGGGTTCAAACTCCGCCAGAGGCGCTGGAATCCGGGCCTCAGATTCGAAAGCAGGATGGGAAACGTGTGCGGCGGAAGAAAATAAAATTGTCCCTTGATCGCGTAGATCGATCTTCATCCCGGATTCTATTTCCAGTTCACGCACGAACTCCGGATACATGCTTGCGCTGGCGCTGGCCAGCGACTGCAAAGCGGTAGGTGTTTCGAACGGGCAATCCACCAGCATGCCGCCCGCAGCCGAGGAAGCCTCCCGCCCCGGTTCGCCGCGTTCCACGACGAGTACGCTTGCGCCTCTCTTGCGCAGTGCCATCGAGAGCGAGAGGCCAATGATGCCGCCGCCGATGATGATTACATCCCAACTCTTCATTCGAGCATTGTAGAAGAAGGCGCGTCGGGCATCCCTAAAGCAACCTTAAAGCTCTAATTTGACACTGGCGCTCTTGTGCTAAACAATCAAAGGGACCCCATAGCCAAGGCGGTCTACCCTGGGAGGAAATATGGCGGAAGATGGCGAACTGATACACAGTGAGCAGCAGTCGTCTGCAGGGAAGTGGATTCTGGTTGTTCTCGCGATTGTGTTTGTCGCGGCGTCCGTCTATGGGTACGTAACCACGCAGCAGCATGTCGACAAACTGACCAAGGACTTGAGCGAGAGCCAGTCGCAGGTCGGAGAGCTGCAAAAGCGCATGCGCTCCGCCGAAGCCCAGGAAGAGACCTTGGGCCAGAAGCTTGGCATGACCAAGAAAGAATTAGCCCAGCGAGCCAGCGAACTGCAGGCGCAACAGAAGGCCGCCGAATCACGCCTGCAAGACGAAGCCAACAAAGAGAAGGAACAGATTGGCCAAGTGAGCGGGGAAGTCGCGGGCGTTAAGAGTGACGTCGGCGGCGTGAAGACCGACGTTGCCTCCACCAAGGCTGATCTTGAAACCACCAAGGCGAGTCTGCAGTCCACGATTGGAGATTTGGGCAAGCAGAGCGGATTGATCGCCAACACGCGCGGCGATTTGGATGTGCTGAAACATAAAGGCGACCGCAACTACTACGAATTCACTTTGCTCCGTGGTGCGAAGCCGCAGCCTGTCGCGACAGTGAGCCTCCAACTCAAAAAGACTGATCCCAAGCGCGGCAAGTACTCCTTGAACGTGACTGCCGACGACAGGACCATCGAGAAACAGGATCGCAATGTTTCCGAGCCGATTCAGTTTTATTCCGGACGCGATCACTTGCTGTTTGAACTTGTTGTGTGGAATGTCGACAAGAAAAAGGCGACAGGATATTTGAGCACGCCCAAGGGCGCGCCCGTTCCGGTGACGGCCAATTGAACGGAGTGCTTTTCCCGGCGGGGGTCCACGTCGCACTGCAGATCGTACTGCGCACCGGCGCGATTTATCTGGTTGTGCTGATCGGGGTACGTCTGAGCGGCAAGCGCGAAGTCGGTCAGATGACGCCCTTCGACCTCACGCTTCTCTTGCTGCTTTCCAATTACAGAATGCGATGACCGGCCCTGATACATCGCTGATCGGCGGCATCGTTGCGGCAACCACGTTGTTGTTGATGAACTACTTAGTCGGCACGTTCGCAGGCAAGAATCGCGGCTTCCGGCGCGTGGTGGAGGGCGAGCCCAGCCTTCTGATTCACGACGGAAAGCCCATTGAATCGCACATGGAGCGCGAGCACGTGAGCATGGATGAACTCAATCGCGCCGTGCGCGAGCACGGCATTGCGAACTGTTGCGACGTAGCTCTGGCCGTTCTGGAAGTGGATGGCTCGATCAGTTGCTTGAAATACGACGAGATCAAGCCCGATGCCAACACCCATCTCGTGCGGCGAAGATTCATTCAAAAAAAATAATTCTGGAGTCCGATTGCAAGCGTCAATCGATCGGAACGAATTTCACGCAGACGGGCGCGGCTATTTCCAGAACTTTACCCGTGGCCGTAAGCCGTCCTGTTTGCGGATCGATGCGAAATATCACAAGGTTATCTGATTTTTCGTTGGCGTCGAAGAGCAGCGATCCTCCGGGAGCTATCTCAAAATGGCGGGGACTCGCGCCCTTGGTCGAAACGTCTTCGATAGGCGTAAGGGTGCCTTTGTCCGCATCAATAGCGAATACGGCAATGCTGTCGTGGCCCCGGTTCGAAGCATAGAGAAACTTTCCGGAAGGATGCACCTCGATCTCGGAAGCGCCATTCTGCCCGCTAAAGCTCTTGGGCAAAGCTGAGATCGTTTGCAACGGATGCAAGGCCCCACTGCCCGCGTCGAAGCTGAAAGCCGCAACCGTAGATCCCATCTCATTGATCACATAAGCAAACTTGCCGTTGGGATGAAAGGCAAAGTGCCTGGGGCCGGCGCCGGGATCAGCTTTGGCGAACGTCGGATCGGCAGCGAGCGATCCCGTGCCGCTGTCAAACTTGTACACGAGCGTTTCATCCAGCCCGAGATCATCCACGATGGCAAATCGGTTGTCGGGCGATAAGTCGACGGAGTGGGCGTGCGGTCCCTCCTGTCGCGCTGGGTTCGTGCCGTGGCCGGTGTGCTGCACGAAAGCTGAAACCTCACCCAGTCGGCCATCGTCGAGCACTGGAAAAACCGCCACGCTGCCACCCGCGTAATTCGCCACGAGAACATATTTTCCGGTTTTGTCGACGGTGACAGAACAGGGATCGCCACCCTTGGTTGCCACTTTGTTTAGAAATCTAAGTTTGCCTGTGACTCGATCGATGGCAAAGGCGCTGACGGTGCCGCTCTTCTGTCCAGCGTAGTTCTGGACTTCGTTGACCGCGTAAAGAAAACGGTGGTTGGGGTGTACAGCAAGAAACGATGGATTAATAGTTCGCACGGCCAATCCGAGCGATGTGATCGCGCCGGTACTCGAGTCGAAACGATAAGCATAAATGCCCTTGCTCTCGCTGCCGTCTTCAGTGTAGGTGCCGACGTATACCAGATACTTCTTGTGTGCGGCAGGGGCCGCAGTTCCAGCCGACAGCGCCGAGAAGACAAATGCCAGCAACAGAGTGAGCATTTTCAAAACACTCGGAGTTGATTTCATTTCCGTCATGTGAAAATCACTTGGTCAAAGTTATGGGCACAGGCTGGTCATAAGGTTGGATCACTACGCTAACGGAGCGCCGGTCTTTGAAATCAGCCAAGGCCAAAGGAAAGCTCACGATAACCGTGCGCTTGGTTTCCTGACCAGGCTGCAGTTTGTCCTCGGGAGCGAGAGCCGGCTGCGCATCCGCCTTCAGCGCAGGAAACGCCTGATAGTAACGATTGAAATCGACGGCAGAGACCGCTTCGCCGCTCAGTTCACCAGTAGAAGTTACAACCTTACCCTGGATGTCATGTACCCAAAGCGCCTTCTCGCCAGCATTTTTCAGAGTAAAAGTGAGAGCAGCAAGAACGGCGTTTTGATTCGGCAGATTCACTGCCGTAACGTCGTCCAGTGATCCACCGCCCTGAGGTTTAGCGCGCTGAAAAAAAGAATAAATACCAACGATGATAAGAATCACGGCCGTAGTTAACAGCAGAACTTTTAATGGAGGCAGGTTGCGCTTCGCCGTACCGAACTCATCGGCGATATGAATCGTGGGCCCGCGCTGCGCCGCCGGTGCAGCGTTCGCAGGAGCAATCGGCCCAGCTTGAGGATCGAATGCGGAATTGGATGTTTGATCAGCCATGTTCTCTTAGATGCGTTTCGATTCTACTCCGCCGTTCCCGAAGCCCGAAGCCCAAAGCCCGAAGCCGCTTTTCATCCCCGCTCATGCTTCATAGCTCGAGCAAACTTTTCCGCGGGCAAAGTATTCAGCACATCTTCCTTAGTCAGCCACGCCCGCCGCGCCTGCAGAATGCCGTAACGAATTTTGTCGAGATGCGAAGTGTGATGCGAATCGGTGTTAACGACGATCTTCACCCCGCGCTGCTTCGCTTGCCGCAGGTGGACGTCGTTAAGGTCAAGCCGATCAGGGTAGGAGTTCAATTCCATCGCGACTTTGTGTTTTGCCGCCGCAGTCAGAACCGCGTCCATGTCGAAGTGATAACCATCGCGCCGAAGCTGCAATCGACCCGTAGGATGGCCGATGATTGAGGTGTTTGGATTCTCAACCGCTTTGAGCAGACGCTCGGTCATCTTCGCCGGCTCCTGATTAAAAACCGAATGCACACTGGCAATCACCACATCCATCTGTGCGAGAACATCGTCGGAAAGATCGAGATCGCCGTCGGCGAGAATGTCCACTTCGATTCCCGCGAAGATAGTGATGCCATCAATCTTCCTGTTGGCATCACGAATCCGCTGAATGTGCGCCAGCGCCCTCGTATCGTCGAGGCCGTTTGCAAAAGCAAGATTCTTCGAGTGATCGGTGATGGCCATGTACCTGTAGCCGCGCTCTTTGGCGGCCTCGGCCATTTCTTCGATCGTATTCTTGCCGTCGGTTTCGACCGTGTGCATGTGCACGTCGCCCTGAATGTCGGCCAAGGTGATCAGCACCGGCAGCGTGTGATTGGCCGCAGCATCGATCTCCCCCAGATTTTCGCGCAGTTCTGGAGGAATGTAATCAAGCCCGAGCTTTCCGTAAATGTCCTCTTCCGTTTTCCCCGCAACAGGCTTCTCCGTTTTCAGATCAGCCAGGCTGTACTCGTTCAGCGTGTAACCCATCTTGAGCGCGCGCTGGCGCAACACAACATTGTGAGCCTTCGATCCCGTGAAATACTGCATGGCCGCACCGAACGACTCTGGAGAAAGAAGTCGCACGTCCACCTGCATATCGCTGCGCAAGCGAAAGCTGATCTTGTTATCGCCGCGCGCAATCACGTCCATCAGCGGCGGATAATTGGCAACGTACTCCACGGCATTCGCGCGCTCGGTTTCGCTGCAGCAGGCCGTTCCGGTCACGAGAATGTCGAGATCGCCTACCGTTTCGCGGCCGCGGCGCAGCGAGCCCGCCGGCGTGATGCGGTCGATGCCAGGATACTTCGCGAGATATTCCGTGAGCTTCGTCGCCTCGGCTTCAGCAGCGTCAATGAGAAATCGTCCTGAGATGCGCCGGTAATCTTCGATCGCCTTCAGCAATTTCTGCTCGTGCTTTTCACCCATGCGCGGCAGCTCGCGAATCTTGCCTTCACGCGCCAGCTTTTCTACGCCGTCAACGTCGCAAACCTGATGAGCGCTCCAAATCAGTGCGATCGTCTTCGGCCCCAGTCCCTGAATCTTCAACAACTGCAGCATCGACGGGTGATACTTCTTCAGCAGTTCCGCTTGCAAGCTGAGTGTGCCGTCCTTGAATAGTTGCCGTAGGTTGGCGAGCATCCCCTTGCCGATACCGGGGATGGCAAGCACCTTCTTGTCGTCGCCGATAATATCTTTGATCTGCTCGGTCAGGTTTTCGATAGCCTGGGCGGCGTTGCGATAGGAGCGGATGCGGAAAGAATCCTGCGCATCGATTTCGAGCAGGTCCGCAGTCTCGTATAGAATGTTAGCGATGGATTTGTTGTCCACAGACTAGAGATTAAACAAGATTGGCTCGCGCGGCCAGTGCTGGCGACACAGAAGAGACGCGAATCAAAAACAGATTTCGCGCAGCCGGCCGCAAAGTCTTCCGGACCGGCATCAAGCTTCGGATACATCGCGCCGACTTGCCACGTCAGGCGCTCTTGCTGACGTTAGCGGCCTGGGGTCCCTTTTGACCCTCGGCGATTTCAAACTCCACCGGGTCGCCCTCTTGCAGGCTCTTGTATCCCTCGGAAGAGATCGCGCTGTAATGCACAAAAACATCGGGACCATCCGCACGCCCGATGAATCCGTAACCCTTCGCGTTATTGAACCACTTTACTGTGCCTTTCAGACGTTCCACGTGAACCCCCTTTTTTCGCACGTCTAAGTTGGGGGGCCAGAAGACGTGCCCGCATTTAAGATGCATTCTGAAACGATAAGGATGGGAGTGTCAAGATGAAATGGCTGCGAAACGTCTGGTGGCTTATGCAGGGACGGCCGCCTCGCGTGCTTGCCCCGAGCGCAGTCGAAGGGTCCAGCCGAGCGCAGCGAGACGCACCTGACCCGGATCCGAGGAAGAGCCTATTTGCCTCGCCGCTGATGATCGAGCCACAGCACCGATGAGATGGTCTTGGCATCCCGAATCGTGCCCTTCAACACCATGCGAACCGCCGCAGGCAACGGCACTATGCGCTTGCGGATGACCTCATCAGCTTCTGGCTGCGCCGTGCCGGCGCGAAGGCCGGTGGCTAAATACACCGACATGGTCTCGGCAACGAATCCGGGGCTGGCATAAAAGTTGAGAATGCGCCGCCAATGCGTGGCCGTGTATCCCGTCTCCTCGAGAAGCTCGCGTTGAGCCGCGGGCAGAGCCTTTTCGCCAGGATCGATGCGCCCAGCCGGAATTTCCCACAGATAGTCTTTCGCAGCGTGGCGATATTGCCGCTCCAGCAAAACGCGCGGAGTCGAGCCCGATTCATCGACGGCCAACACGACAACCGATCCCGTGTGATGAATAATGTCGCGGCGAGCACGAACCCCACCGGGTTCCTGCACTTCGTCCGTGGTCACCCAAAAAACCGGTCCACGATAGACCGTGCGCGAAGAAATCAATCGGGCTTTGGGATGTGAACCAGCTTTGGATTTAAGGGCCTTCGACTTGGAGCGTGGAGACTTGGGCATCACAACAATATAAAGCACGGAACTGCGGTCTTACTTCTTCATTCTGACTTCATACTTCTTCGTTCCCAGATCAGAAGTGAGAAGTCTGAATGCAAAGCAACGCTGTCGTCGAAGCGCATGCCAACTTCTGATTCTGCTATGCTGCCGGGCATGTCTCGAGAGCCGTCGGCCAAGCCGCGCGTCACGTTTGTCGGCGCAGGGAATTTGGCGAATGCACTGGCCCTGTCCCTTTGCGAGGCGGGATACGAGATCGAGCAAATCGTTTCACGAGAAGACCCATCGTCCCTCCGGCGAGCCCAGCGCTTGGCTCACAAAGTTGGAGCGACTGCGATAACGATTTCGCGGGCGCGAATTCAATCTGAAGTAGTTTGGTTTTGCGTGCCCGATCGCGCGATTGCCTCCGCGGCGAAATCCATGGCAGCCTGCGCGGATTGGACCGGCAAAGTGGCCCTGCATTCCAGCGGCGCTTTAGCCAGCGACGAACTCACCGCGCTGCGGAGCCGAGGAGCATCGATCGCGTCAGTGCATCCACTGATGACGTTCGTCCGAGGTTCGCGCCCCTCGCTCGCGGGAGTTCCATTCGCCGTCGAAGGCGACTCCGCAGCGGTTCGCGTAGCGCGCCGCATCGTGAAGAATCTTGGAGGCCATGCTTATTCCCTCAGGAAGGAAGACAAGGCCGCCTACCACGCCTGGGGCACTTTCGCGTCGCCATTGTTGACGGCCTTACTCGTGACCAGCGAGCACGTGGCCGCTGTCGCCGGCATCGAGCGAAAAACCGCGAAGAAAATGATGCTTCCGATGATCCGGCAAACCCTGGCCAACTACGCGGCCCTGGAAGCAGCGCAAGCGTTCAGCGGACCTATTATTCGAGGCGACGTAGAAACTGTGAAACGCCATCTCCGTACGCTGCGCAGTCTTCCCGTTGCGCGAGATGTTTACCTGTCTCTCGCCCGGGCAGCCCTGGCGCACTTGCCGGGAAAAAATAAAAGAACGCTGGAGCGGGCGCTGAAATCGGCGCGGAACTTATTAACGCGGAACTTATCGACGAGGATCAGTGGCAGGGGTTAGTCCCGCTTGCCTTCGCAACTGCATACGCAGGGCCAGCGCCAGCAAAGCCAGTACAACGAAAGGGAGCGGACCCGCCGTGCGCAAGGGCAGGGCAAACACTGCGCTAGAGTAAAGCCGTTCCGCCCCTATGAATGGGCGTAACGCAATCAGCGCTAGTGACGCGAGCCACGGCCATAACAGAACTGCTGCCCCGACCAACAAAAGCGAGCGAAAGATCGGACCAGGATGCTCTCGTTCTTTGCGGCACGCGAGCAAAAGAATCCCCGGCAAAAGAATCACATGATCGTAAACGGCCTGACCAGGAAGCACCGTGACTGCCGTGAGCGCAAGCAAAACGCTAACAGAGAGCCAGAACTCGTGCGAACCGGCGGCCACACCGCCGAACCGCCAGCTGAACACAAAAGCCGCTACCAGCGTGATCATAATCAGCACAATGTTGCTGTGGGCTCCTGGCGCCCATCCGAGCAGGTCGAGTGCAAGCGGAGGCGTGGCATAGCGGTGGTAGCCGAGAATCACATTTTTCCAGGACTCGATCCAGTTCGGCCATACAGCTAGCGAAGCGCCGGTGAGAAGTATCATCGTCGCGAAGAAAGCCACAAGAAAGCGCCCGCGCCTCCGCCAGTCATGCACACTCCAAATCAAGAGGTACAGGATCGCCAGCAAAGTCATTTGCGGCTTGATGGTGGAGAGCGCCATGAGGACTCCGGCCAATAACAACCTGTCGCGCACCAGCGACAGCAGCGATGCGGCCAGCAAAAATCCCACTAGTAATCCCAACTGCGCCGCATAGAGTCCCTCGAGAACGGGATAGTTGCACAACGCCAAGAGAAGAATGATTGACAACCATATTCGCCCTGGATTCCACCTCAAGGCCTGTGTCCACAAGAACACGCTTGCCGCAGTCAAAACAACGAGCAGAGCAACCCACGCAATCCGTAAGATGGGAAACGGCACTTCGGCAACTGGCCAGAGCAGAAGATCGGCATAAGCCGGATAAGCGAAGGTTCGATAGTCGGCCGGGGGATCCGTCGGAAGCCGGCCTTCTAATGGCCGTCCGAACAACCCCGTTTGAATCTCTCGCGTGGTCTCTGGACCGTAGGGATCGTTCCGTCCGCCCAGCCTTAGCTTTAAAGTCAGCCAGATTGGGTAGAAGTCGTCACCGAGAGCATATTCACCTGCCAAATGTTTGGCGGCGGCAACTTTTCGCACCTGCGGCCGGAATAAACCAAGATGGAAGTAAAGCATGGATGCTGCGCCGAGCAGCGCGACAACCAGCGCCAGAGTGGCCATACGAGACCGTCGATTACCGGAGTCGGGCGTGGGCATTCCTGGAGAAATGACTGAGCGAATTAGAGCACGGCTGCACTCTATCGCGCAAAGGCGGCGAGCAATCGAGGGCGTAATTCCTAGCGGGAGGAAAACAAGTGCCCAAGTTTTTCCTTCTTGGTCTTGAGATACTCTTCCGCGTGCGGGCTGGGTTTCACTTCGCAGGGCACGCGCTCCACCACTTCAACCCCTGCGCGCTGCAAAGCCTCCACCTTCTCAGGATTATTCGAAAGCAACCGTACTCGGTTCACGCCCAGCGCCTTCAGCATCTCACCCGGCAACGCAAAGTCGCGATGGTCCGCCTTAAAGCCGAGCCGCTCGTTGGCCTCAACCGTGTCCAGGCCCGAATCCTGCAACTCATAAGCCTGCAATTTCGCCATCAAACCGATCCCGCGTCCTTCTTGTTGCTCGTAAATCAAAATCCCCGCACCCAACTCGCGAATCATCGACAGCGCCATCTCCAACTGTTGCCGGCAATCGCAACGCAGAGAATGAAAAACATCGCCGGTAAGGCACTGCGAGTGAATCCGCACCAACGGAGGAGTGGAATGAACATCGCCCATCACAAGCGCCACAGCTTCCTCAACCGCGCCACCAGTGGAGCCGGCTTCCGATCGGAAACCGTAGATTCGGAACTTGCCCCAGCGCGTAGGGAAGTCTGCAGATGCGAGGGGCTGAAGCGTGTTAGAAGTCACTTCTCGATTATAGCGACGATCATAGCCGCTGCGCGATGAGCCGTGAACAATCGACGCTCAACTACCCGCGCGCTTTGAATGGAAAAATCGCATCCTGCTTGGAGGGAATCGGCGACCCGTTCCGAGTAGCCGGCTGAAAACGCCAGCTCTCCAGCGCCGCCAGGCACTTGTTATCGATCTCCGGACCCAGGCTCTGCAGCACCGTCTTGCGAACGATCTCCCCAGTCTCGTCAATCGTGATTTCGATAATGACCTTGCCTTCAGACAACGGCCGTTGCCACGGATAAATCAACGGGTCAGCAGTAGCAATCGGCAGCGCCGGACGAACCTCGTCGCCATAAATCGGCCCGCCCGGCACACTTCCATAAGGAAGTCCCGCAGGCGCACCATGGCCCAGCTTGGAAAGTGTTGCGGTTTTGGCGTCGTCCTCGGCCCCGGATGGAACGGGCGGAAGCGAAGGCAACGCCAACTTAGGCTGCGTAGAGCTCGGCTTCCAAGTCAACTTCTGATGCCCCAACCGCTGGTGCCGATAAGCCTCGCTCGCGCTATCGGATGAACTGGTAGTGCTGTCGTCCGGAGATTGCGTTGGAAAGTAAAGATGCGCCACCACTTTTCCATTGCGTCCGATCGCAACCGAAGTCGGCATCAGCAATTGCGGTTCCGGTGTATGCAGCAGCCACGCAAACACCAAGCCATGCAGCACCAGCGAAACGGCCAGCACTCGCCGCTGCGTCGGCCTCCCCGGATTCAATTGCGCAAACAAGTCGAGCGAACCCCCAGTCCCTACAACTCTAATTCTAGGTTAGACGCGCAGCCGGGGCATTCGTCAAGGCCCTTTCGTGCTAACCCCCAGCGAGCCCGTGGAGCGCAGCGACGCGGCCTTGCTCTCTTACCATCCGCACAGAAATCAATATCAATTCGTCCCCCGCATAGCTCCGAACAACGAATCGCTGGTAAAATAATTTGGCAGCCGGATTACACTTCCACTTCGTGGGGCTATAGCTCAGTTGGGAGAGCGCGTCGTTCGCAACGACGAGGCCGTCGGTTCGAGCCCGACTAGCTCCACCATTTACATAGTCGTCATCCAGCGCGCAGCCGCTCCCCTTGCGCAGCGACGAATCTCCCGCCTAACCACCCCGCGCGTAAGCCAAAACTACACCGCACTTACATGTGACCCCCATCACCTGCCCACGTGACCAAGGCACTACCCCATCATCCTCCGCTGGAATAATGTCGTTAAGTGCGAGAGAATAGCGGAGCGGTGTCTGCGGCCTTCGAGACCATCCCACCGCAACTCAAAACGCCGAGCCGACTCCAGCCGCAGCCGCGCTCAGCAACGTTCCTGTGTCCGCATTCATCCTACGGGAGACATCTACCATCATGGCCACCATCACAATAGAAGTTGAAGCACCCGCGAGTAATCCCAGGCACACCAGGCTGGGACGCTGGGTCGACGAAGCCGCGCAGATGTGCAAGCCCGATCGCGTTCATTGGTGCGATGGCTCCCCGGAGGAATACCAGGCGATGCTCCGCCTTCTGGTTCAAACCGGAACCGCCATCCCGCTCAATGAAGAGAAGCGCCCGAACAGCTACCTCGTCCGTTCCGATCCCGCCGATGTTGCCCGCGTCGAAGACCAAACGTTCATCTGCTCCCGTACCAAAGAAGGTGCAGGTCCCACCAACAACTGGGAAGATCCCGCCAAGATGAAGCAGAAGCTCGCGGGACTATTCGCCGGCTCCATGGTCGGCCGCACCATGTACGTCGTCCCCTACAGCATGGGGCCGATCGGCTCGCCAATTTCAAAGATCGGAGTCGAGATCACCGACTCACCCTACGTCGTCGTCAGCATGCACATCATGTCGCGCGTGGGAAGCCATGTGCTCGACGTTCTCGGCGAAGACGGGGAGTTTGTGCGCGGACTGCATTCAGTCGGTGCACCGCTCGCTCCCAACCAGCCGGACTCGCCCTGGAGTTGCAACGCGCAGCAAAAATACATCTGCCATTTCCCCGAGACCCGCGAGATCTGGTCCTACGGTTCCGGTTACGGCGGCAATGCGTTGCTCGGAAAAAAGTGTCACGCGCTGCGCATCGCCTCGGTGCAAGCCCGCGACGAAGGCTGGATGGCCGAGCACATGCTCATCCTCAAACTCACCAGCCCTTCCGGCCAAGCGAAGTACATGACCGGAGCTTTTCCCTCCGCCTGCGGCAAGACCAATTTATCGATGATGATCCCCACACTCCCCGGTTGGAAGGTCGAGACCATCGGTGACGACATTGCATGGATGAAGTTCGGCGCCGACGGCCGCCTCTACGCCATCAATCCAGAGTACGGCTTCTTCGGCGTCGCCCCCGGCACCAGCATGAAGTCGAACGCCAACGCCATGCTCACCATCAACCAAAACGCCATCTTCACCAATTGCGCGATGACGCCTGATGGCGACGTCTGGTGGGAGGGCATGACCGATCACAAGCCCGCGAAATTAATCGATTGGCTGCGCCGCGTGTGGACTCCTGAGTCCGGACGAAAGGCAGCACATCCCAATGCGCGCTTCACCGCAGCCGCGAAACAGTGCCCCGTGATCGCTCCCGAATGGGAAGATCCCAAAGGCGTCCCAATCGATGCCATCCTCTTCGGCGGAAGGCGCGCCGGAATCGTTCCCCTAATCACAGAAGCCTTTAATTGGCAGCACGGCACTTTTCTGGGAGCCACTGCCAGCAGCGAAACCACCGCCGCAATCACCGGCAAAGAAGGCCGCCTGCGCCGCGATCCCATGGCCATGCTTCCATTCTGCGGCTACCACATGGGCGACTACTTCGCCCACTGGCTCAAAATGGGAGTGCACTCCAACGCCTCCAAGCTGCCCAAGATTTTCTACGTCAACTGGTTTCGCCAGAATAAAAAAGGCGAGTTCCTCTGGCCCGGCTACGGCGAAAACAGCCGCGTCTTGAAATGGATCTTCGACCGCTGCGACGGCAAAGTCCACGCCAAAGAAACTCCAATCGGAAGAACTCCTGAGGCCGCGGACCTCGACATCAAAGGCCTGGATATCAAGAACGCCGATCTGGACGAACTCCTAAGCGTGGATGTCGAAGGCTGGAAGGCCGAAGTCCCGTCAATCAAAGACCACTTCGCCCAATTCGGCGCTCATCTTCCCAGGGAATTAAACGCCGAAGTGCAATCCCTGGAACAGCGCCTGCAAGCAGCAAAATAGCGGAGTCGAAGGTTTCGCAGGCTCCAGGGCGGGCGAAAGCCCGTTCTTCGGTCTTAAGGCTGTGTTACCGCATTCTGCTCACGAGTGACCGCCGTCTGCGCGAGAAGCCTGCCGTTTGACGACGCTCCCGTCTTCATGGCGATCATCGTCTTAGACAGTATGACTCCCTCAGCCTTCGCAGTCGTTCCGATGGAAACAGCGCCGGATGTCTGCCAAAAAATGTTCTTCGACACAGCCCCGCCAGCCAGGATCATCTTCGTTGCGCTGGCCTGGGTAAGTTGTCCCTCGATCTGGAAGATCCACACTGCGTCGGCTCCCCCTGACAGCGTGACATCCGTCGAGACCAAAACACTGGTAGTCCATTTGTAGAGGCCGGGAACCAGGGTTAGCCCGCCAATCTGTCCAGCTCCCAGGTTCGTAAAATTAGGATTCGATCGCCCCGCGGCGTTCGTGTAGGCGGTTTGCATGTTGGCTACCGCCGTTGTCAGTAAAGTTGGGTCAGTCACCCGGCAAGGAAGCGGCCCCGCCGCATTCACGCTATAAATTGTCCCTGTCACTTCTGTGCACTCCAGGTGAATGGCAGCCCCGGTAATCGGACTGGCTCCCACGTCCCCGGCGATAGTGGATGGATAAACGTCGGTCACTCCCGACTTGGTCAGAATAGCGAAAAGGCCTGCATCTCCCAGGGCCACCGGTGCCTGGCCCGTAAGCGCGACGGCGTTGGTCGTGAAGCTCCAAGCAATGGGATGGGCCATTGCAACGCCAGCTGCGTTCCTCGCCGACGTCGTAATCGCGGCGGTATATCTGGTATTGAGCTTCAGCGCGGACAAGCTGGGCGTAAAGGTTGCGACTGTCTTCGCCTCATTCATGGCGACGGTACCGGCTACGTCGTTTCCGGTTGTCTCTTTCACCGTGAACGTGGACAAGTTTTCCGCTGAGGACGAATTAAGCGTTGCCGCGTCCATGGGTTCGTTGAAGGTTGCGGTTACCACAGTGCCGGTCACGACGTTCTCACTGGAGTTTTTGCTGGTCGGTGCCTTCGTGGCCCAGTTACTTGGGCTTGACGAAATCACCGTGGGTTCTGTAGCTGCGCCGTCGAACGTTCCGGGAGCGACGGTAACGCTTGGATCAACGGCAGCAAAAATCGTTTTAACTCCGGCAACTGCCGTCAAACAGACGAATAGCAGCGCCATAAACAGACGTAGTTTGTGCGAGGTTTCGAATAGGGTCATTGGTTTTACCTTGGTTTACCTTTCATGAACCGCATGGCACGCGTAGCTGCCAGTCCGTGCCTGGACAACTGGAGATCGATCGCATCTTCCAGAATGAGGCCAAACCGCGAAAGTAACTGTTCTATATTGACCAATCGCAGCAACCATTCTGCGGACTCACAGCCCCTTCTGGGTATGCGTAAGAAGCAGGTTCGCGCTCGCGGCGGAATGAAATTCGGTGGTTCAGCCGCGAAGCGGCGCCAGAATGCAGCCCACGGCGCAAGCCGTGGGTAGAATGTGGGAAATGAGCAAGCCCCGAAGAGAGTGCGTGCAAACTAGATTCGCGCTCGTGGAGGAACGAAGCTGAGGATTCAGCCGCAAAGCGGCGACAGAATGCAGCCCACGGCGTCAGCCGTGGGTAGAATGTAGGAGATTAGCAAGCCCCGAAGGGGCGGAAGGTCAGTTCTCACCCACACTCTTCTGGGGCGATACTCATGAGCCCCGGACGTAAGAGTCTGTTACGAAACTCGATTGCGATTCCGCAATGTGGAACAATCCGTGCTCCAGTCGCGAAAGCGACGGCATGCGAAAGCCCGGCACGGCAGTGCCGGGAAAGCGGAAGTGGAACAAACCGAGTCCGCTTCAGCGGACGGCACGAGTTTCGTAACAGTCGTAAGTCCCGAATCACGCGGGAGACGGAGAGAGTCCCCGAAAGGGACGGCGCCAGTTCTAACTCACTCTGGATAACTGCGGGCTTCGAACGCTACAATCATCACGGTCACTCACCATGCCTTCCACCAAGAAAAGCACCATCCCCGCCGACAAACTATCCCAATACGAAACTCTCCTCTCCACCAACCACATCGAACGCAAAGGCGACGTCCACCCCTACACCTCGCTCAACGGACACATGGCCACCTACCTCGACCAAACCGGAGTAATGGGCCTGCGCCTACCGAAAGAAGAAGTAGAAAAGTTCCTGAAAAAATACAACACCACCCTCTTCAAATCCTACGGAGTGATCAAGAAAGACTACGTAACCGTCCCCGACAAACTATTAGCAAACACAAAAGAGCTAAAAAAGTACCTGGAAATAAGCCACGAATACGTAAAAAACCTAAAATCAAAATAGTCGCCACGGCCCCGCGATTTTGTCATCCTGAGCGGAATTTGTCGCGCGCGAAGCGCACGACAAATGAAGTCGAAGGATCCCTATCGTGCCAGCAGTGCTCGAGCGCCTAGAGGCATTCTCACGGTGAGGCCCTCAGCAAGGGGCTCCCCACCAACAGGCACTCATGGGCACCGTTCATCCTTCTCATAACTACTCCTAGGTGAACCGAACAATGTTTCCCACTCAATGCGCACCCTCGCGATCCGGCTCAAAGCGGATGCGCAAACGCGTGCGCGTGGCCTTGGCGAAACGTTCCAGCGTGCGCGTCGATGGCAGAACCTTCCCACTCTCGAGGCGCGCAACCACTGCCTGGGTCGTCCCCATCGCTTCGGCCACTTGCTCTTGCGTCATATCCGCCCTGCCCCTCGCCTCGATCAGAGCCGAGGCCAGCCCAAATTCCTCCGCCAGCGACTCATACGCAGCCACGTATTTTGGATCTTTCTTCCACCGCTTGAAGGACTCTTCCACCGGAATAAACTTACGCTTCATGACACCTCCTGTGCCTGTTTGAGGGCCTTTATGATCTCCCGCCGTGGCGTCTTCTGCGTTTTCTTTTCAAACACGTGGACCACAACCACGCGCTTACCCACAGCCGTTACGTAAACAGCACGGGCGATTCCGCTCCTGCCCTTCATGCGCATTTCCCAGAGCGGACCCTCCAAATGCTTCACATAAGGCTCGCGCACACGTTCCAACCCGTGTGCCTGAATCAACTCCACAATGCGCTGAAAGCTGGCTCGAATATCCAGAGGAAACGCATCCAGCGATGCCTTCACCTCCTCATTCAAGAATTCAACGGCCCACGACATCTAGCAATTATACCTTTTTTGCAATGTTCACAGCAAAGGCGACGTCCACCCCTACACCTCGCTGAACGGACACATGTTCACCCATCTGGATCAAACAGGAAGGTAAGAACAGCGCCCTCCCAAACATTTCCACAGCCCCCTTGTGACATCTGACCTTGCGCGTCATTTCAAATTCATTCATGATTGCCCCTGCAAAGGCAGTTAACAAGCAGTTCTTTGAAAACTGAATATCGTTTGGCTAAGGCCTTCCCCTTCAAGGTTTTGCGGCCAACTGCGGCAGTTTTCAGTCCCGACAGAAACTGCCTCACTGATTCCAAAGGATTTACGGGATGCCGACGTACCTAACTCCCGTGTCCACAATATTTTACAGACAAGTTATTTAGAATCAATATTTTAGTTGGACTCAGACTGGATATGATCATCGCAAGTCATTGATTCTAAGGAATTAATCGGATTCTGTCCGCAAATTTTTCTGATCCAATTAGCAGCTCAGACAATCCTGGATGCCACCAGCTTTGGGGACACACGCCCGACTGCCACTGCTTTTTTCTTGTGGCCCAGCCTCTTTTTGATATAGTTCCCCACTGACATGCCGACCCTAGCGCCCGAAGTGAATCCTCCCGCTCCAGCCCCACCTACGTCGCTAACTCGCAATCAGATTCGCGGCTTCTGGGCATCGTGGGGCGGATGGACCCTCGATGGCATGGACTCAGTGGTCTACGCACTCGTGTTAGTTCCAGCATTGCGAGAGTTGTTGCCCCACTCCGGTATTGCCGCCACCAAAGGCAACATCGGCTACTACGGATCTTTATCGTTCGCGTTGTTTCTAATCGGATGGGGACTCGCCTTTTTATGGGGACCCATCGGCGACAGGTTTGGCCGCGTGCGCACGCTGATGCTGACCATCGTCTGGTATTCGCTGTTCACATTCCTGAGCGCGTTCGTCCACACAGTCTGGCAACTCGCAATTCTGCGGCTGCTCGCGGGCATAGGCATCGGGGGAGAATGGGCCATGGGCGGCACATTCGTAGCCGAAGAGTGGCCCGAAAATCGTCGTCGCATGGGCGCCGGATTCATGCACACCGGCTACTACGTGGGATTTTTTCTGGCGGCGCTAGCCAACTACTACATCGGCAGCCACTATGGATGGCGCACCATGTTTGTCGTAGCGGGACTGCCCGCGCTGCTGCTCGCCTGGGTTCGACACGGCGTTACAGAACCGGAAGCGTGGAAGAAGAAAGAAAATGTAGTCCGGTCGTGGGCGGTTTGGCGTCCGTTCGCAGCGCTATTTTCTGACGCCTTGCGCCGCCGCACGATTATAAACGCACTGTTGATGCTGGCTTCCATCTGCGGTCTGTGGGCCGGAACCGTCTATGTTCCCGCGGCGATTACAGCGCTCGCCGAAGCGGGCGGCCGCGTTGGCCCGCAAGCCGCACAACTGGCTTCATGGGGAACGATGCTGGTTTCGCTCGCGACCATTCTTGGCTGCCTCGCGATGCCGTCGCTGGCGGAGCGCCTCGGCCGCCGCGGCGCGCTCGCTCTTTTCTTCGTGCTGATGATGGTGTTCATCGCGCTAACCTTCGGCAAGATTTTTTATCTTGGACCAACCGCGCTGCCGTGGTTTTTTGTCTGCTTGTTTTTTTTGGGATTGGGCGGCGCGAACTTTGCCGTTTACACGCTATGGCTGCCTGAGCAATATCCCACGGAATGCCGCGCGAGTGCTTTTGCTTTTGCCACTTCGTTCGCGCGCTTCGGCGGCGCGGGAATTACTTTTCTCGTGGGCAGCGGCGTGCGGCATTTCGGATCGCTGGGAACGCCAGTCGCGTTAACTTCGATTGCATTCGCGCTCGGACTGATTCTGATTCCGTTCGCCGCCGAGACGCGCGGACAGCGCCTTCCGACGTAGTTCAATCGTCGCTATGCGCTCAGCGCTTGTTTAAATTCTTTCAGGAAAAACTGCACGTTGTCTTCCGTCGCCAACGGTCCCATCACGCCGATGCGGAAGACTTTGCCCGCGAGTGGCCCGAAGCCGCCAGCGATTTCAATGCCTGGTCCGTTGATGAGTTGTTTGCGCACTTTGGCTTCATCAATACCATCGGGCACAACGACAGTGTTCAGCGTGGCGATGCGATGTTCTGCGGGCACGTGCATGCGCAAGCCCATCGCTTCGATACCTTTCACAAATTGCTGATTGCAACGGCGATGACGTTCCCAGCGGTTTTCGATTCCTTCTTCGGCGATGACCAGAAGCGCCTCGCGCAAGGCGTAGAACATGGAAATCGGCGCGGTGTGATGATAACGATGCGAAACGGTTGAGTAGTCGTGAATCAGTTTGAGGTCGAGATACCAGCTGCGCGACGGAGTCGTTCGTGCGCGCAACCATTCCATTGCGCGCTGCGACATCGCCATCGGAGATAAGCCTGGAGGGCAGCTCAATCCTTTTTGTGTGCAACTGTAGGCGATGTCGATTCCGGTCTTGTCGAACTCGACTGGAACTCCGCCGAGCGAGGTCACGCAATCTGCGATTACAAGCGCGCCGGCTTCGTGCGCTGCGGCGCAGATCGCCTTGCCTGATTGCAACGCGCCCGTTGATGTTTCGGCGTGAACATACGCCACAACTTTCGGCTTCTCGTGCGCTATGAATTCTTTCGCTTCATCGTCGGTGTAAGTTTCGCCCCAGGCTTTTTCAAAACGGACTACGTTTGCTCCGTTGCGCTTGGCCATTTCGGTGAGGCGGTCGGAGAAATATCCGTTGGCGAAGACCGCGAGCTTTGAGCCGGGCTCGACGAAGTTGGCGACCGCAGCTTCCATGCCCGCGCTGCCTGTGCCGGAAATCACTAGCGTCGCGCCGTCGTTCGTGCCGTAGGTTGTCTTGAGTAGCTGCTGAACATCCGTCATGACCTGGATGAAATAGGGATCGAGATGTCCGACAATCGGCTTCGAGAGCGCTTCGTAGACGCGCGGATGAACCATGGTTGGTCCGGGACCGAACAGGTAGCGGCGTGGCGGTGCCAGGGCAGGGAATTGAAGTGCGGCGGGCTGCGGTTTTGTTTGTTCGATCTTCGTTTGTTCGATCTTCGTCTGTTCGAGCGTGCTCATAGTCCTCGTTTCTCGATTGCGAGATAGTTCGATTTTACGGCACTGAGCGAACCGATGCCAGTTTCACGCGTGGAGTCCAAAATTCTTACCACGGAGTGCATGGGGTTTCACGGGGTAGAGCTTGCACTTCCCTTGACTTCATCGGGCAGCGGTGACGCTTTATTGTTTGAACTAATCCGGCAAGAAGTTAGTCTTAATTCCGAGGATATGTAACCTATGACAGATTGGTTCGCACGACCCGTGCTGCACGTAGCGGATGTTGATGCGTCGCTTCTCTTCTATGTGAACCGACTTGGTTTCACGAGTCCATGGCGCTACGACGAGGACGGCAGGGCGAGCGTGGCGCAGGTTGATCGGCAGGGCTGTGCGCTTATCCTGGCCGACACGTGGCCGGAGAAGATTGGCAAGGGGCTGATTTTTATTTCGCTGAACGTAGAGCCCGCGACGCACGAGGCCGCAGTCGCGGCGTTGGACGGGCTGCGCGCGGAACTCGACGCCAAGGGCGTTGCGGTGAAGGACGGTTCCTGGGGATACAAGCTTCTGGTGGTCGATGATCCCGACGGCAATCAGTTGTTCTTCAACTATCCGAACGAGAGTGCACCCGGCAAGACTGCTGGAGATGGGGCGTGATCGTGCAGGCGCGTGCATGGCTACGCCTAGCGGAAACTCAGATGGCCTTAAGGTCTGAAATCGATTGGCGAAAGCTCGCCTTCACACTCACTGGCTAGCCTCAAAACGTGTAATGGCCTGTTCTCGACAGTTACGTTGCCGTATTATGGTCCGCGATGAGGAAACTGGCCCATGGACACGGTTGCGCGGGATTGGCGGTTGGCCAAGGCATGGCTAATGCGCGAACTGAGCGAAAAGAAATCCGATGAAGCCTGAGCGATGGAGCAAGATCGAAAGCATTTTTCACAAGGCTCTCGAGGCGGACGAAAGCCGGCGCAGTTCCGCGATTGAAGAATCGTGCGCTGGTGATGCGGAACTGCGCCGCGAGGTGGAATCGCTGCTGGCGCATCACAGCGACTCTGCGAGCTTCATCGAGAAACCAGCATTTGCGGGCCAGGTGACCACCTGCAGCGTTGGGCCCGTCACAGCCGCAGATGCGCCGAGGCCTGACCTGAAGGGCGTTGCGTTTGGACATTACCGCATTCTTGAGGAAATCGGCGTAGGCGGCATGGGACAGGTGTTCCGCGCCCTCGACACGCGGCTTCACCGGACGGTGGCGATTAAGGTGCTGCCCTCGACGCATGTCGCCGATCCGGATCGAAAGAGACGCTTCCTTCAGGAGGCGCGGGCGGCCTCGAAGCTGAATCACCCGAATATCGTCACGCTGCACGACATGGCGAGCGATGGCGGAGTGGATTACATCGTGATGGAGTATGTGGCGGGTAAGACGCTCAAGGAGTTGATCCCTCCCGAGGGCTTGCCGATTTCCGAGGCCGGCGGTTATGCGATCCAACTCGCCGGCGCGCTGGCGGTTGCACATGCTGCGGGATTGATTCACAGGGACATCAAGCCCGCGAACATTATGGTCACGAACGACGGCCAGGTAAAGGTTCTCGATTTCGGGCTGGCCAAACAGCTGATCCCGGCGGGTGCCGATTCGCTCGATGCGGAACAGTCGGTACCGGGAATGTTGGTGGGGACGGTTTCCTATATGTCTCCCGAGCAGACGCGCGGTGAGCCGCTCGATGCGCGGTCCGATATTTTTGCTTTCGGCTCGGTCCTTTATGAGGCTGTCACGGGCCAGCTGGCTTTCAGGGCCGCCAGCCTGCTATCGACGATGCACGAAATCGCGCTGCATGATCCACCGCCACCGTCGCGGGTCCAGCCGCGCATTCCCCTGTGGTTGGAACAAATCATCCTGCGGTGCCTGCGGAAACAGGTCGCGGATCGCTACCAGTCGATGACGGAGCTGCTCGAGGCACTTCGCAGCGGCGGCGTCCGAGCCGTCCCCGAGACGGTGAGGGCCAGCACGAGTCCGGCTTCTTCGATCGCGGTGTTGCCCTTTGCCAGCGCGAGTGGGGATGGCGAACAATTCGGCGACGGACTGGCCGAGGAACTGATCCACGCCCTGAGTCTGTATGACGACCTGCAGGTGATCGCACGAACGTCGGCCGCTGCCCTACGCGGGCACGGGTTGGATATTCGCGAAATTGGGCGGCGGTTGAATGTAGGTGTGATCCTCGACGGAAGTGTTCGGCGTGCCGGTAACCGGCTCCGGATCACCGTTCAGTTGATCGACGTCAACGACGGTCATCACCTGTGGTCCGAGCGGTACGACCGGGAAATGACGGACGTGTTCGAAGTGCAGGATGAGATCGCGGCTGCGATCGTAGACAAGCTGCGCCCACAGTTACTGGGCGCCCGCTCCCCCTCGGCGGCGCGCCATTCGGAAGATCCGGAAGCGTACGCGCTGTATTTGAAAGGCCGCCATCATTGGGGAAGACGCCCGGCGGGCACGATGGAGGCAATTGCCTACTTCGAACAGGCGATCAAGCGCGATCCGACATATGCCCTTGCGTACACGGGCCTGGCGGATGCTTACAACACGCTAGCGAGCTGGGAAGGCGGTGTGCTTCCGCCACGTGAGGGTTTTCCAAAGGGGATGTCGTATGCAGAGCAGGCGCTTCGCCTGAAGCCAGAGCTGGCCGAGGGGCATGCGGCGCTGGCTTACGCTCTGCTCCACTACCGCTGGGAGATTCCGGAGGCCGAGCGGTTGTTTTCGGAGGCAATCCGGCTCAATCCGCGTTACGGGCCGGCGCACCATTGGTATTCGCATCTGCTGGTGGCAACGGGACGCATCGAGGAGTCGCTGGCCGAGAGCAAAATCTACCTGAACCTCGATCCCGCAGATCCAATGTCACAGCTTCACCTCATGTGGCACCACGTGATGGCGCACAACTTCGATCAAGCTCTCAGCGAATCAGGTCGTGCGTTGGCCAATGACCCAGGCTTCTCGTGGAATCGCATTTTTCAGGGTTGGGCTCATCTAGGCGCAGGCGCGCCCGGCGAAGCGGAAGCAGTCATCCGAAAAGGGGCGGAACTCTCGGGCGTGAGTGTGCACCTCAGCTTTCTTGGGCACGCGCAGGCGGTCAACGGCAATCGGGCGGATGCGCTTCGGACGCTGGAGCGGCTCACTGCGCGATCCGCGGAACGGTACGTTTCGCCCTATGAGCTGGGATTGATTTACGAAGCGCTCGGCGACCACGATCAAGCCTTTGCGTTACTGGAGCAGGCGTTTGCGGAACGCTCGCCGTGGTTGGTTTATTTGGCCCGTGAGCCCCGACTGAGGCATTTGCACGGCGACCCGCGCTTTGATACTTTGCTGGCGCGGATGACCCGCGACTTCGGCGGAGCGCCAGCGGGTGCGACTCGGTAGACGGCGAGCTTGGATGTCACGGGAGGGCTTCTAAGAGCGGTCGCGAAACTCCTGGCGAGTGGCCCGCCCTTCCGGTGATTTTTCTTACCCTCTTATCAACTGGGGGGCCCATCCTAGCCGCGTTCTTTGGGGCTAGGGGGGAATTCCGCAAACGTCCAAGGCCTTCCTTCCACAGATCCGTGGCCTGGCTGCCTCATGTTTCGAGTCGCCAATGATGAGCGACACCAGCGTGGTGCAATCTATTCTCTGCGGTGGAATACGCAGTAGCTTCTCCGGTCAGCAGTTGGTAATCGCAATATCCCGGAAAGTTTCCTCTACGGTCGAGCAGTGCTTCGCAAGCACTGGAAAGACCCGGTGTCACTGGCCGGATCGTCGGCAACCCGGAAGTTATCCGGCCCGACCAACTCGGGCGAATCGTGTCAATTGGTGAAAAATCGCCATTACACTCAGATCCGCCGACACGTGTGATCGCATGGTTTTGAAAGTTATTTGAACCATGAAAACCTAGTCTTCTTCTCTGCTTCCATTCTGCTCACAACTCGGCGTTGCACCGGCGACGCGCCGGGGCGAGGCGGATTTCATCTACGGAACGCTGGTGGAGGATTCGCCCGGCGATGCGGCGGGACGCTCGGGCGGGGAGTATGTCTCTGGACTGGGTTGGGGCCGTCCGGTTGAAAGCACTGTGATCGCGCAATACCTTTTTTATTCGGCTAGTTTGGCTGGATGGCGGGGGCGATACATTGATGTGTACGCTTAGTGAGTGATTGCCGCTTAGACTGTCCGCACGATATTGTGATTCCATGCCGATAGCAAGCTCTCTCCTGCTCCGACATAATGCAGGACCGCCCCTCTTCTCTCTGGCCTATTTTGGCGGAATCCTTGCCGTGATTATAGGGTTCATTCTGTGGGACCGACGGTATCGAAGAGCATGGCAACAGTTCCGCGCAAGAAACTGGCCACAGCTCTCAGGCAAATTCGATGAGGGCGAAATCGTCGCGATGCGAAAGGGCAAGTCCGATGTCATCTCTGGATATCAGGTATGGCTTGGCTATGACTATCAAGGTGACGGAGAAGAGACAGAAATCTATACGCTGCCCTTTTCTGGCGAGTACCCAACCGAAGAAGAAGCGGAGGCGAGCCGTAAGTTGCTCGCCCATAGGCGCGTGATGGTGCGTGTGTCTCCACGGAATTCGAAACACTCGTGCATTTTGGATGATGACGTGAGACCACTAATTGCGACCGCGAGCAAATGAACGTCAAATCGCAGCGATAGTGATTGGCGCTATATCGCCATTTCATTCAAAATCTTTTCTTGAGTTTGCCTCACTTGACGAACCCTATTCCTGTCGGGCTGGTGGTGATGCAATATCTCCGGAATGGAGAAATTCGAAGCCGGCCCGATTCTTACGGATTTGTTGGGAGAAGTTGGGGGCGTCACTCGACGTGTTCGCGACTGGATTAATGTAGGCCTGCGCCTTGAGCTCGGGAAAAGGCAGGTCGCCGGCGAAGTTTCCACCGCGATAGAGCATATCCGGCACGCGGCCGTTTAGCAGAACCCACCACGAGTATCGCGAAGTTCCCGCCAGCATGCGGCCTGTGGCGGCCATGTTGGCGAATATTCCCGTGGTGCAGTTGTTGGTGATGGCGTTGAACCACCTGGGTTCGTCCCGCAGGCGGTTCGCCTGGTGGAGATACTGCAGGAAGAGATTGCGCGACCATTGCGGGCTGGCTGTGGTGTGGAAGAGATAGACCTTCTCGCCGGAGCGATAGTTGGTGCGGAGGCGAATGACATCGCGCTCACTGGCGAGCACGTAGATGACGGTGAATTGGCGAAAAAACGAGCGGATGGGCGAATAGCCCTGGCCGGTCTGGTAGCGAGCTTCGATGGAGGCCGCTACATAGTCATTGTCTCCGAACTGGAAACTGAGGATCGGGTGCGCGATCCAGGGCGAACCCCAGTAGTCCACGAAGAAGTCGACGCCGCGAATATGGGAGAGGAACACTTCTTTCGTGAGCCAGTCGCAGGTGAACTGTGCTTCTTCGCGGTAGTAGCAGTGGCGGAAATTATGGATGGTCACGAGGTCGCCGCTGATTTCGGCCCACGGCGTTTGGGAGAGATTCGACTGCCAGTTGTGATCGTTGGAAGGTTTGAGGGATAACCAGCAGGCCAAGACGATAAGAAAGCCGGTGAGGCAGGCGCAGATTTTCAGGGCTCGGGTTTTTAGAATGTTGAGAAAAAGCGTGAGGACTGGAAGATAGAGCGCCGGGAGCAACCACTCTCGACCGGCGCGTGAAAAATCAAAATACAGTGCGGCCATCGCCCAGGTGGTGAGGCAAGCCGACAATAGCCAAACTGCTGCAATGCCGGAGAGACGCAGAGCGCGCATCAGAGGATTTGCTCCAAGGAGTCGACAATTACTCCGTAAGCGGCGTGTTCAGCCGGTGTAAAGTCCGTCGTTCGGCACATAAACTTTTTTGCTTCGCCGGATCGTTGCGTCTATACCGGGGAGTGGTGGCCTTGCACTATTAATTCTTCTGCTATGCGGCGGGCTTCGGGTAAGGTGGCTGACGCTTTCTTGTCGATTTCTGCCGGCAGGTCTTTTTGGATTTTTGCCAGTTCCTCGTCGAACAGCCGCGTGATTAATGCGGAGCTGTGTTCTATCGGTTTGCCGTCGTCCCCTTGCACTTTCACTTTGTGCTGCACGCGCTGCGCGATCATCAGGCGGTAGATTCGGTCGGTGGCCAAATCTTCCATGTAGCCGTCGAGGAGGCTGGCGCCTTTTCCGTTCAGCACGCCGTTGCGATAGCGAATCACGGTGCGCACTGCGGCTCGGGTTCCGGCTAGAGTGATTTCGCCGACACCTTTCGGGATTGGCCTCAGATCGGGATGGGAGTTCGGCAGGTTGGGTCGCTTCGAAATTTGATTGGGAAACGGGAACTGGGCTACTGCAATTTCGTTTTGATCGGGATGGCCGGTCCAGGCGCCATCCATCAGGCAGTTGGCTTCGTTCTTTTTATCTTGCTCGAGGGCTTTCATGGCGCGAGCATTCAACTCTTTGTCGGTGCGGCTGGGGAAGAGTGCGGTCATTCCTCCGATCGCCAGCGCGCCGTGCTTGTGGCAGATTTCCGGCATCAGCGTGCGGAAGTTCTGGAAGAACGCGACGTCGTGCGGAATGGTGTTGCGGTCGGGCAGAATCCAGTTGGGGTCTTCTAGCATGAAATCGATGAGCGAGGCCATGTAGTCCCAGCGGCCCAAGTTCAATCCCAGGCAGTGCTCGCGCAGGTTGAAAAGAAATTCTTCCATCTGATAGACGAGCGGGTGCGACTCGACGAGCGCCATGCACTTGATGTAATCCTTGGGCAGGTTTTTCTGTTTGGCGAGAGTCTGGAATAGATCGCGCCACCAGAAAGCTTCCTCCGCCGACTCGCTCTTGGGGATATACACGGAGAAGTTGTGGGGCAGGGTCGCTGGGTCGAGTTGATACCAAATGAGTGCGAGATCGAAGAGGGAAGCGGAGGTGAGTTCGTTTTTTATCACTCCGCCCTGGCTGATGTGCAGGCCGCGCGGACGCACCCAGGTTACGGTTTTCGAGCGTTGCACCGTAACGGTCTTCTGCCGCTTCTTGTCGTCGTAGCTGAGTTCGTATTTGTAGGCGGCGAGAGTATTGTGGACACCGAGCAAAGTTTCCTTCCAGGCGTTCGCCATGGAGTCTTCCAGATCGATCATCACCGCGGGAGAACCGGAGTTGAGCAGCTTTACGGTTAGCTCGGCGTCGGCGGCGGGGCCGGTCATCTGGTTGCGCTGATCGGCGCACCAGTCGGGAATCTCGATGCGCCAGTCGGACGTGGTCGCTTCTGAGGATGGCAGGTAATTTGGCGGATGTCCGGCGTGCGACTGTTGTAAAACTTCCGCGCGTTTGGCGATCAGCTTTTGTTGCCACGGCGTGAATTGCTGATGCAGCGGCAACAGGAAATCGAAGAATCCGCCGGGAAGATCTTTTTGTGGATTTAAATCTGGTGGCGCGCAGTTCATGTATTGCGATGTGCTGCCGGAATGCGGGGGCATGGGTTAGTTCCTTCTGTGTATGTTGGAATTATGCTACTTGCAATCGGGAATGTCGAAGGGCGTGGGGTTTTGCGCTTCGCTTCGCTCGCGGGACGGACGAATGCATCCGTCCCCACACGAGTATCTCGCGAGAAATAAAAAGACCGCGCTGCATTTCGCAGCGCGGTTCGGGTGTTGTTGCCCCCAGCGTAAAGTGATGCAGTTGTAGTTAAACTTTTGCGAACTTGCGGCGAATCGCTCCTGCTAATCCGAGAAGACCGGTTCCCATCAGCATCAGGCTGCTGGGCTCAGGAACTGCGGAGTAGCCGATGAACTCTTGCGGCATGCCGCCCCAACTCTGCGTGCCGGCAACGGGCGTGTAGAGCAGAAGTCCGTTGTAGGCGCTGTTGGGAGCGGTGTCGGCTAGGGCCAGATAAGTGGCATCAGTCGCAGCGCCGCCGGTGAGCGTGAATTGAGACTGGCCGCGCGCGTTCGATGAGAACAATCCCCAAATGGCCCAGTTCGCGTTCGTGGCGCTGATATTTCCCGCCAGCATGCTCTTGAAGATCAAGCCTGCGGCTTTGTAGTCCTGAGTCATCGAGGACCCGAAGAGGCTGTTGGCGATGCCTGCCAGGAACGGAGTGACGGTGGCCGTCCAGGTCTCGCCGGGGCGGATGGTGTTGTCGTAGCTGTCGCACATCAGATAGGTGTAGTTGGAGCTACCGTTGATGTAGAAGGCGTAAGGATAAACTCCGCCGCCGCCGATGCCGCTGCCTGTGCCTTGAGCGTATTGCATCTGGACAGTAGTGGCGAATGCGGAACTCGCGAGAAACAGCGAGAAAACCAGAACCGAGAGAGCGATTTTAAAACGACTTAAGCGCATAGGTTTGCCTCCCAGCAAACAACGAGGGCTGTCCATAAGAGTGCGCGACAGCGGGTGATTCCATCCTTCGATCGGGGGAGATCGGCCAGCGAATCTCGGGGAGAGATCAAACTTTGCTGAAAGCTGGTTGAGCCGCGAAGGGCGGCATCTCTGTTACCAAGTGCAACTGACCCCGGTAATATGAAGTGAGAGTACCAGTGGGTTTGGGCTTTGAAAATGGCCCGAGCGTGGTATTACTAGTGTCACCTTCGGGCAGGGACGCGGCTTTCCGCTGAGTGAGAAATCCACAGGAGAATAGTGTGCAAACAGTTTCGCTCTCTGCTAGGATGATCGCCAGAAGAGGGCGGATCTCCTTTAGATTGAGGAGGACGTCGAGACTGCGGTGTGGCACTCGAACTGCAATTATTGGTTACGATGGAGTGCCTCTCGTCTGAGCCCAGGACGGCAGCCGCAGGTAGGAGTAGTTTGTGACTGATCCCGAGAACGGGAACGTCCAGGTGGTAGTGGTGAGGCGACGGAGAACCCGTCGTCACCGTCGAAACCGACGCACACGCCGCTGGCTTGCCGGCGCGGTTGTCGCGGTTTTTTGCGCTTGCGTTTCTATCTTCGCTTTGCAATACCTCAGCCCTTCGTTGTTTCGCGGGCGGCCGGCCACGGCTCTTGCTCTTAAACAATCTGAACTTAGCCGCAGCCGCGCCGCTACTCTGAACCAGATTCTCTCGAATGTTCAGCCGCGTCCGGTGTATCCATATTCTGTTGTGCCCGGTGGGATTGCGAATGCAAAAGAGTTGAAGTGGGTGGCGGAGCACGATCCGGTCGTGGCGGCGCACTACGCGGGATTTGATTATGAACGTGCGCAACTTGTGCGGCTTACGCTGGCCCGCACAGTCTACGTTTCGTACCGGATTGGCAACAACATTTACTGGACTCGGCGAAGATTGACACTGCACAAGGGCGAGACAGTCATCACCGACGGAAAAATGATGGCGCGCACGCGTTGCGCCAACCGAGTGGAAGGAGCTCCGCAACAGCAGGCGGCTTCGCCTGTTGAGCCTCCGCTGGAAAAATTTGAGGAACCGCTTCACGCCGGTGAAGGCACGGCTGTGCAAGGTCCGCCTGTGGCGTTCGAGTCGGCGCTGTTGAACCGGCCGCCCGTGCCCGGACTTGGGCCTGCGGGGCCGTTGAACTTATACGATCCGTTTACCGGTGGGAGTTTTGTTCCCATCCAGCCTCCGCCGTTGCCCGAAGGGCTTTGCTCTCCGGTGAAGAAAAAGAAGGGTGGCGGCGTCGAGATCGAGATCGAACCCGACGGCAAGAAGAAAGTATCGACCAACGCTTGCGGCGGCGGTGGTGGAATGGGAACTGTGCCGGAACCTGGGACGTGGTTGATGTTTGCCTCCGGGTTGATTGCCATTTACTGGGCGGCTCGGCGAAAGCTGTCGCGCGCTTAATCCTTTCGAAAAGGCAATTATTTTAGGCGCCTTCAATCTTAGGCGGCTCCAATCCAATCTTCAGTTTAACCCCGACCCAAAGTTGTAATCCTTTCGTAAGGGGCGGCATTCCTAAACGCTGCTAGAATCGCCCTTAGCGCCACTGCACACAATTTAAGGCATTCATTTTCAAGTGCAACCGCGTTCAGGCAAACCGCATTAGGAAAAATATGAACCGCTCACTCAGAGCCGCTGCCGCTTTGCTGTTGTGGACGGCGGTTTGTTTTCCCGTTCCGGCGAAGTGCCAGACCAAGGTGGTGCCATCGATTCGGCGCGTGCAGGTGCTGCACGGTCGAGGCCAGGTCGAGATTGAGATTGAAGCCAGCGATCGCATCACGCCACATACAAATATTTTGACCGGCCCGGATCGCCTGCTCGTGGATTTTGTGGGAGCGGTTCCGAGTGCCCAACTGAAAAACCAAACCGTGAGCCGCGGGAATGTGAAGAGTTTGCGCGTGGGCTTGTTTTCATCGAATCCGCCGGTCACGCGGATCGTAATCGATTTGAATGGTCCGCAACCTTATCAGGTTTTTCCTTCGGGACGAACTGTGATTGTGAAGGTCGGCGGACCGGGGGACGCTCAAGCTGTTCTCCATGCCGGCTCGGGAGGCGCGGTCTCCGGGGCAATGCTTGTAAATTCGAATTATCCTTCGGGCGCGCATCTCTCAGTGCCGGTTGAGGCTCCGGCGCGGCCTGCGCTTGAGGTTTCGTTCCGGCGTGGCTTGCTTTCGATCAGTTCGAACAAGGCCAATCTGTCGGAAGTTCTTTTCGCAATCCACCAGCAGACTGGGGCGGAGATCGCGATTCCTGCGGGAGCGGAACAGGAGCAGGTTGTAGCTGAGATCGGGCCCGCGCCAGCGCAGGAAGTGCTGGCTCAGTTGCTGAACGGTTCCAAATTTAATTTCTTGATTCTGAGTTCGACCACCGATCCTCGCGCTCTCGATCGCGTGATTCTTAGTTCGCGCCCTGAAGGGCCGATGCCGCCTCCGCCGCGACCTCAGCCCCGCGCTGTGGCTGAGGAAGATGCTGACGTTGAGCCTGAGGCCAAGCCGGCTCCGGCGAGCAAGATCACTACGCCAGCGGTCGACAAATCCGACCCTGCGTCTGACAAACCGGCCACTGCTCCCGACGCTACGAAGCCGGCGAGCGGCGACACTGACGCTCCCAACTAATCTTCAGCTTTCTTCTGAGCTGCTTCGGGATTCACTGCGGACTTACTGCGGATTATCCGCGTGGTGATTACGGCGGCGTAATTAGACGTACGGGCACGGGAGAGCTTCCTGTGACGAAGGGGCTTGCGGCGGTGGATTGATTGCTGCAGCCTGCAACGTTCAACACGGTCACGTTCAAGCTGCCGTCGGCGTTTACGTAGTTGATGAAGACTTGCAGAAATCCAATGACAGTCACGTCAGGTTGCTGGCCCGTTAGGACCAAAGTGCTATCGTAAATCGGCAGCGACACAATAGAAGTGCTACTTGAGATGTTCGTGTTGGAGCCGACAGCCAACGGATTTAAGGAACCCGCCTGGATTAGAAAAGGATACGAATTCGTCACCAGCGAATCTTGGCCACTGTTTGTCGAGCCTGTCGATGCTGCATGGATCAGACACTGTGCCCCCAAAGAGGTGTCGCCGTTGGCACCGTAGGGATTTTCGTTGAGGTTCACTTGGGTTGAAGTCGTCGCGGTGCCGAACGGGACACCGCATTGATAGGGAGTGGTGTTATCGCATCCTGCGATGGCTTGTTGATAATCGCCTACCGCACAAGTTGGCGCCGCCGGTGAAGGATTTTGGACGTAGGCCGGAAGATACTGCAGATTGGGCGTGGATGGCGGCGTGGTTGGGACGTTTGGCTGTGCTATGGCGTTGAACGGGCCTGAGTTGCAGAGACCTGTCGTATTGCAATCCGGGAGTAAATTGAAAGTTTCGCCGATCACGCCAGGTCCAGCGGCGCCCCCCAGCACGATTCCGGGACTGACAATCATTCCCGTATTTTGAACGAACAGGGAGCAGGCTCCAACACCACTGCCAGGGCAAGTATTCGTCGGATGGAGCGGATCTCGGTCCGGCACGATCCATGGTTTCACGCAACGTGGCTGCACGGGAATCATCCCAGATGACAAAGAGGCCGAGCCGGAGGGGTTGTAGACTTCCGCGGTGGCGGTTCCGCTGACGCCGGAATTTTTGGATGTGCCGCCGGGTATCAGCGCAAAGATACGGCCGAAGAACGTCGGCACGTTCGGCTGTTGCACATACACCGTCACCGTGGGATTCACGGTGAAGCTTGAGGTTGATCCGGCCAGGGTGGAGCAATCGGTCGACCCCGCGCCCGTACCGTAGGTGACCGTTACGGTGGGAGCGGGAATACCACCGATAAAGTTCCACTGAGCCTGTGCGACGGAGTTCGCGGCCAGAGTGGCTGTGCCTGAGGTTCCGCATACGGCTTCCCACGACGACACCGTGTTCGGATCTCCGGTGACGCCCGAAATCGAGATTACTCTGGCGGCGGCCAGGGCTGCTGCGTCGGCGGCGCGCTGCGCTTCGGCCTTCACCTGGTAGAGCGTGCCAATGTCGATGGAGAGCGCTGCCATGGCAATCATGGCGACCATTGCCGCAGCCACCAGCGCGAGGGTGACGCCGCGCTCTTTCAGGCGTGCATCGTTATTCCTGCTTTTTCCTGCGCGGCGAATTAGCGGTGAAAGCATAGTCTCTCAGTTCTCGTTAAGCGCGCCGGCCTTCACAACAATGGTACTTGGCCCCGAACCCGTCCACCCCAGCGAGGACGCCACATTGTTGAACTCCCACTTGTATGGATAGGTGATGGTGACGCAGGTTCCGATTAATTCGACGGTTCCGCCACTGGTGGAAACTGCGTTTATGCAGCCCCGGTTGATTAGGAGCGTGATGCCGCTTCCAGGACACGTGCCGGTGGAGGCGTATGTCCAGTTAAGAGGAGCGGAAAATGTCGCGGTGGCCCCTGAGAGGCCGCAGTCGTTGAGCTGTTCGGATAGGAGATAGTTGTCGGCCACCTGGAAGGCGTCGCCGACGGATACGGGAACGCCAGACGCAGCGGAAGGATTTACGAGATCGGTGGCGGGATCTGCGGCGGCCACGCGGGCGGCATCACGCGCGGCGTTGGTCAACCTTTGCTTGAGAGTGAGCGCGTTGCTGAAATCAAAAATCCCGACGACAAGAAATACAAGAAGAGGTAATGAAATCGCGAACTCCACGATTTGCGACGCGTGATCGTCGCGCCAATGTCGTGCTGGTTTCGCGAGCGGCGGAGCCTGCGAAACTCTTTTCGTTGCCATGGTCATCGCGCCCACGTTATTGCGTCTCCACTCTCATCTGGGCCTGGCCTGGGAGCTGAATATTGCCGAGATCGAGGTTGGTAAGCGGAATCTTAAACGAGAAAGGATACTGATAGCGCAGGCTCACCGATGTGCCGCAAATGCCCATGCCTCCCTGAGGATTCGTGGGAGCAGCGTAGGACAGTTGGACGTTCTCCTGCACGCATATTGGGATGGTGACGCTGCCGTCGCAGAGAACGGCCGTCGGAGGCGTAGTGCGGCATTGATATAAGACAGGTATCGTCCACGCAGAAGTTGAAACCAGTTGATTGGTGTTTAAGTGCGCGGCCGCCATTGCGTTGGTCACAGCGGTTTGGGCGATCTGGCCTGGGCTGGAGCCTGTTGAGGCGCAGGTCGCGCAGACCGGGGCCACAGCGGCACGCGCTCCGGCGCGAGTGGCCTGCGTAAGCGTACCATAAATTCTGAAAGCTTGACCGAACCAGAAGATCGCGATCAGGAACATGAATAGCAGAGGAACCACCATGGCGAATTCGGCGATTTCGCTGGCGCTGGTATCGCGCGCGAGACGGCGCAGGGTGAGTGAGCCGAGTCTGATTCTTGTGGTCAGGTTCGCCATATCGAATGAACGCCGAAAAGCACAGTGGTCAAAGCTAATGCTACGCCATACGGAACCTTGAGCGATTGCGGATTATCGAGCGAAACTTCGGGGCTTGGTTTATGAAAAGTCACCATGGAAACCAGAATGCCTCCGATGTTGCGCAGCGTTTGCAGGAATCTTCGTTTGTAAATCACCAGCGCCAAAGCCATGACTCCCGCGACGAAGACGGAGCCCATCAGCAAAGTTACCATTGCCTGCCAGCCGACGAACGCGCCTAGAGCTCCGGCCAGCTTCCAATCGCCCGCGCCCAGGCTGCGCAGAAAAACAAATGGCAGAAGCACGAGCAGTCCAAGCCCGGCGCCCAGCAGGGAAGTCTTCAGCCCAGCCCATCCGCCGCTCAGTGTGTTCAGCGACATTCCGATAAGCAATCCCGGCACCGTCAGCCAGTTTGGGATGCGGCGGCTGCGCCAATCCGTGTATCCGGCGATCAGCGCCAGCGCGACCGCCAGTCCCAGAATGATCGGCTTCAAACTCCCCCCGCTGCCGCGGATTTTCACATAGCCAGATAGCGAAGTCAATTGTGGGAGCGAAACGCGTGCTGCCTGGAGATCCTTCGCTCCGCCTGAAAAGCGGCTCCGCTCAGGATGACGCCACCATAAAAACCTTCTTGCCAACAACAAAGGCCCGGAATCGATCCGGACCTATTGTCATTGAAACTTTGGAGCCTTGAAACTCTGAAACCTTGCTATTACCGGTTGAAGGCCCCTGCGCCGTTATGTTCCGCTACGATCTTCTTGGCATTGTCGGCCAGCGCTTTCGCTTGCGGGAGCAGGTCGAGGCCTTTCAGAATTTCCGGATCGGATTCCGCGCGAACCTTCATGCCTTCATCCTGGCCGAACGCATCGACAAAAATCTCAGCCTTGATGTTGGCCTTGAGCCAATCGCTGTTATCCAGCAGATCGGCCTGAGTGTAGGGGACATTGGCATCGTCGAGCGACTTGCGGAACTCCTGCAGGAGGGCATCGTCAACTTCAAAGCTCTTCGTGGGGTGATGACTCACGACATAGCGTTTGGCGAAGTTGAAGAACGCATAGTGCTGCAAGAGCGTGTCCTGAAAGTGATTGCTCTTCGTCGGAGGAATCACAACATCAGGCGTGATGCCGCCGCCGCCGTAAACTGTGCGTCCGCTGTCGGTGAGTTTCACTTCGCGATTGGCGTTGCTGCCGGATTCTGCCTCGCGATTGTAATAATAATCGTAGAGCGAAATGTTGCTGTAATCGCGCTGAATCAGCCGTCCGCTGGGCGTGTAGTAGTGCGCAGTCGTGAGGGCCAGTCCGGTATTTTCCGATAGCGGATAGACGGTTTGAACGAGACCCTTGCCGAATGTTACCTCGCCCACGATCAGGCCGCGATCGTGATCCTGAATGGCTCCGGAAACAATCTCGGCTGCCGATGCGGTCAAGCGATTCACCAGCACTACCAGCGGATAATCTTTTCCGCCATTACCATGCTGCGCGACGTAGCGTTTCTCAGCCGAAGCGCGGCCATGATGAGAAACGATGAGTTGATTTTTCTTGAGGAACTTGTCGGCTACGCCGACGCCTTCGCTCAGCAGACCGCCGGGATTCCCGCGCAAATCAAGAATCAAGCCCTTCAGGTCGCCGAACTCATCCAGGGCTTTCGAGACTTCTTCTTCCGTAGTTTCGTTGAAGCCGGTGACGTGCAGGTAGCCGACGCCGGGGCGAATCAGGAAATGCACATCCACGCTGTAGCGCGGAATCTCGTCGCGGATCAGGGTGAACTCCATCGGCTTCTCGACGCCTTCGCGCGAGATGCTGATGTGCACCGTCGTTCCTTTGGGTCCCTTGAGCATGTCGGCCACGTCGGGCGTCGTCATGTTCTCGGTGGATTTGCCATCGACGGCAATGATCACGTCGCCGGGATGAATGCCGGCCTTATAAGCGGGCGTGCCGGTGAAGGGGAAGATCACAATCACTTTATTGTTGCGCGGGCCGACGGTCATGCCCACGCCGTAGTACTTGCCGCGCTGGTCCTCGCGCATCAGCGCGTAAGACTTGGGGTCGAAGAAGTTCGAGTGCGGATCGAGCGAGTGCAGCATGCCCGGAATTGCGCCGTTGTAGATGGCTTTATCGGGGTTAACCGGCTCGGCGTAGTTATCTTCAATGACGGCATAGACGTCCGTGAACTGCTTCAGGCTGTCTTTGACGTCGGTGTCGCCGCTGAGCGACGACTGCTGTCCCGTGCGCTGGGCAAAAACGATTCCCAAAAAGCCGCAGGCAAGAAGAAAGAAAGCTACCAGGAAGAGTGAGCGGCGTGAACTACGTGCCATCTTGAATTTCCTTCGGTTGAGGGCTCTAGAGCATCCCCGGCTACCGTACTGAATATACAGAGTATACCACCCCGTTAGACGGCCCTGAACCGGGATGGTCACCGCGGTAACCATCCCGGCACGGTCGCTTGTTATGAGATGCGGATGGGCCGGTTAAGGTTCTACGCGCCTTAAAGCGGCGGGTGGGCTTGGGGTAGTAGGTCTCGCCGACTGCCCGGTGTGCGTTTCATGGGGGTTGGGATGCGAAGCGAGTTCGCTCTCGTCATCGTTGTTGTTAGGGCCGGATGGTAGATGGGTTCCTCTGTGATGCGCAGACGCAAAGTGCAGATCCTGCAAATCGCCGACGGCCTTGCCGACGCATCCGCCGAGCAAGGCGAAGAGTCCGCCGCCGATGACAATTCCTCCCGCGACTGGCGTGCCGTCGCGAGCGCTATTGTGCGCGCCGAGGGCCGCTCCAATGCCAAACCCGATCGCTGCCCCGACGAGAATGTGTCCGGCGTCTCCGTGATACCGCCACGGCGTTTGGTAAGTTCCTCGCGGATATGGACGTTGGGATGGAAATGGATGTCCGGGTCCACGGCCGCGAAGCTGCGCCAGCGTTGTGTTGCCTGCGTCGAGCGAGATGTCCGAGGTCTGTGTGTATTTACTTCGCGCCGCAGCCACTGTGTCGATGCTGCGAGCATCTTTTCCAGTTTCAGTTTCAGTTTCAGTTCGCTGATCTTCTATCGTTTGCGCCATCGCGCCCGGGGCAAGCGTGAGAGCAGCCAGCAAGAACGAGAGGAACAGAATGCATTTTGTATTTTTCATAGACGCATCCTAGAAACAATGCGTCGATGAGGTTGGCGAGTCTGTGACAGTTTCGGGAGTGTCACAGCGATGCGGTGGGGCGAGCGCCTGAACAAGCCGTGTGTCTTTCGAAACAGCGGCATAAAAATGCGTGCCCGTCACGATCGTTTCTTCCTGCCCCGGAGTTCCGTCGCAACTTCCTTCGTGTGACATCGCGACGGCCATCAAAATAAGTGCGGGGGATAAGAGCACAACCAACGGCGCCGTCATTGCGTAGGAGGCATCTCTGGCGATCTTTTCACCCGTAGTATCCAGCCAGACTCGATCGACCACATGGTCACCACGCGGCTTGGCCAAATACACAGGGATTGACTGCACCTTGATTTTCCTGCCACTCGCTGTTTTCAGCGGCTCAAGCTTCCAGCGTACCCGACCCTCTTTACAGTTTTTTCCAGCGCGCACAACCTTCGTGATGCGACCGTGGATGGCCGAGTTCCTCGGAAGGACTGTTAAGCCGTTCGCATTAAGGTCACGCTCCAGCTTGAAAGAGATTTCGTCTCCCACGTGGGCGTGTGCCGAATCGAGTGGCGTTACCACTGACAAGTCGAGCACCTGGCCTCGCTCGAGCTTGACGATTTTCGGTTCCGGATTGTCCGCTACACCTTGTGCGCAGAGCGTCGCCGGTGTAATCACGAGCAGACAAAACGCGACAAATTTCTTCATGCTGCACCTCCCTAAAACTCTGGTAAGTGCAGCCTAAGGAATGTTTTCAACTGAAAGGGGGAAGCTGGGACACTTTCGAGACTGTCACACAGCTTCGAGCGGCTTGCTGACAAACTCCGCGTAGCGCCGCAGTTCGTCGATCGAAGATTCGGCCAGCAGAGAGAAGGGAATCGCGCGGCAACCGGCAGGCAGTTCTTTGGCGGTGACCGAATCGCACACCACTGCGGCCGTCTGTTTTAGCCCGCGCTGCCAGTTCGGTTGGCTCGCGTCGCGTAACACGAGGCTGTCAGGATGGAAGCCCGCGGCATGCAACATGGTGCGCGCTAGTTTCAGAAAATCCGGCCACCGGGATGCAACGCCTACTAAAGCGCCGGAAGGCGCCGGCAGCCATTGCCCCAACGACGATGTAACCGAGCGATAGCTGAGTGTCAGAAGTTCGGTTCCTGCCGGCAGGGCTGGCCGCACCGTCGCGACCCGGTTCGCAAGCGCGATGGGGATGCTGCCTTCCAGCATCTTCGCAAGATCGTCTAACCCGCAACTCATGACCGGAAGAGTTACTGCCTGCTGCATCTCCGCGGCCACAATTCGTCGGAGCTCTTCGTTAGGCTCAATCAGCAGAAAGTGGTCGGGTGGTTGCAACTCGAGCCACTGGCGCAGACGCGCGCGCAAGATCGGCAGCGACACGCCTTGTTTCCGCGCCGATCGAAACAGGCCGGCAATCATCTGATCGAGCGCGAACGTCTGCGATAGAGGTGCGTCCGGCTTGTTCGCCCGGACAAAAACGCCGCTCCCGCGCCGGTACTCAACCCAGCGCTCGCGCGCCAATTGCCGGTAGCCCGCGCTGACCGTGTTGGGATGCAGATGAAAGCGCCGCGCCAACTCCCGCGTGCTCGGCAAGCGTTGGCCGGGAGCGAGATCGTCCCCGAGAATGCCGAGAACAACTTGCGTCACAAGCTGTTCGCGAATGCTGACCTCGCTCCCGCGCGCAAACCAAAGCTGCATGGCCGACTATCTTACGGCTAATGAAGGAAACATGCTTGAGGTTGCCCGGTGCCAGTGCCGAACCCCGGCCGAAAAGGCTATTGACTCGGAGGTCAACCCGAGATATTGTGGCCCTCACCAAACGTGCGGGGGGCCCGTTTTGGTGATCGCAGGCGCTCGGGGGTTGGACTGTGCCGCTTCGTCGAGGATTCTCTGTCAGTACATTTGCCCTTTTCCTGGTTCTCGCTGCCGCTGAACTTTTTCCGTCCACTGCCAGCGCTGGCATTGGCTTTCAGCCAGTCTCTCCGGACGAATTGAAGATGACCAGCGAGCCACTCGCTCCCGGCGCGCCGGCCATCATCCTATACCGCCAGGTCGACCGCGACGACAACGGGCGCACTTCTCATGAGGATGATTACATCCGCATCAAGATCCTCACCGAGGAAGGGCGCAAGTATGCCAACGTGGAGATCCCATCCTACGAAGGAGGCACCGAGGTTCCGAAGGTGCGCGGTCGCACCATCCGGCCGGACGGTTCGATCGCTGAGTTCGATGGAAAAGTCCTTGAACAAGAGGTTGAAGGCCCGCGGTTTGAGAGTCAAAGTGAAGACGTTAACACTCCCGGACGCGCAACCCGGCAGCATCCTCGAATATTTCTACACCGTGGATTATGCGGAAGGTTTCGTCTTCGAATCCCATTGGATTCTGAACGATGAACTGTTCACGCGGAGCGCCCGGTTTTCGCTGAAGCCCTACCGGCACCCGGGTAGCAGCTTAGCAGTGCGCTGGAGTTGGGAGAACCTGCCAACGGGTGCCTTCCCTCCCAAGACAGAGGGCTTCGACCATGCCCTGCAGATGGAGGTAAAGAATATTCCCGGCTTTCAGACGGAGGACTATATGCCTCCCGCGGATGAACTGAAAGCACGCATCGATTTTCATTACGACAGCTTGATCATGGGAGGCGACGAGAAGAGCTATTGGAAGAGCATTGGGAAGGAATGGAATAGTTATCTGGAGAAGTTCGTCGACAAACGCAGGGCTATGGAGGAAGCGGTCGCGCAAATCGTCGTTCCGAACGATTCGCCGGAAGTAAAGCTGCGGAAGATTTATGCGCGAGTGCAACAAATCCGCAATACTTCGTTCGAGCTGCGCAAGACCGAACAGGAACAGAAGCGTGAGAAGGAGAAAACGGACGAAAACGTCGAGGACGTGTGGAAGCGAGGATATGGAGACGGTGTGCAACTGACATGGCTCTATCTCGCTCTAGTCCGGGCCGCCGGTTTTGAAGCCTATGGATGCTGGGTTTCGGATCGCCGCAACTACTTTTTTGATCCGGCAACGATGCAAAGTAGAAAGCTCGACTCCAATGTTGTGCTGGTCAAACTTAACGGCAAGGATTTGTACTTCGATCCCGGCGGGGCGTTTACACCTTTTGGCATGCTCACCTGGTCCGAGACTGGGGTCAGAGGTTTGCGCCTGGATAAAGATGGCGGCGCCTGGATACAGACTACACTTCCGGAGAGCTCGGAATCTCGGATCCAGCGCGTGGGAAAGTTCAAGCTGTCTGAAACCGGAGACCTCGAGGGAACCGTGACCGTTACTCATACGGGCTTGGAGGCGATGTATTACCGCCTTGACCTACGCCATGAAGACGACGTGGCGCGCAAGAAGTTCCTGGAGGAGCGCGTGAGATCGCAGATTCCCGCCGCTACCGAGGCAGATTTGACCAACAAACCGGACTGGAGCAGTTCGGAAACGCCGTTGGTGGCCGAATTTGCGGTCAAGATTCCCGGATGGGCTTCGAACGCAGGCAAGCGTGCTTTGATCCCGGCGGGAGTCTTTACTGAGGCGGAGAAGCGCATCTTCGAGCACGCGGAGCGCGTGCACCCAATCTACTTTGAGTATCCGCACGAGAAGTTTGACGACATAACCGTTGAGCTGCCATCCGGTTGGAAGGTCGGCAGCATTCCCCCGGCGCAGGACCAGGACAAGGGAGTGGTGGCCTACAACCTTACCGTGGAAAACGGCAAAGATTCGGTGCACCTGACGCGCAAGGTAAAAGTGAATTTTCTGTTATTGGAATCCAAATATACCCAGCGCTGCGAGCTTTTTTTCAGGGAGTGAGAACCGCAGATGAACAACAAATTGTTTTGCAACCGGGCGCATCGACCGCGGCTAACTAATTGGCTGCTGCTGTTGGCTTGCGGCGCGGCAAGCCTTTTCGCTTGTGCTCCGCAGGCTTTTGCAGGTGATGCTCCGCAGTGGATGCATGCCCTCGTTAACGCTCCGACGACCGCTTACGACGAGAAGACCAATGCTGTGTTGCTGTATTCCGAGCGTGACGTTTCGATGATTTCGGCGGACAAGATGATCGTTCGTGTCCGCGAGGTCTATAAGATTCTTCGGCCGGAGGGCCGCGAGCGGGGGATGGCGCTTGTTTCATTCAACCCCCAAAAAAAAATCAAGAGCATGCAGGGTTGGTGCATTCCCGCGCAAGGAAAAGACTACGAGGTGAAGGAGAAAGATGCGGTCGATATGTCGCCGAACACCGAGGGTGGCGAGCTGATCACGGATACGAAATACAAGATACTGCATATACCCGCCTCCGAGATCGGAAACATCGTCGGCTATGAGTACGAGATCGAGGAACAGCCGATTTTCCTGCAAGATATCTGGGATTTTCAAGGAGTCGACCCGGTCAGGGAGGCGCACTATTCGCTCCTTCTCCCGTCGGGATGGGAGTTCAAGAGTTCGTGGATCAACCATGCCGAGGCGAAACCCACTCACGCTGGCGGCAATTCGTGGGAATGGAGCGTTAGCGACGTGAAGGCTATCCGATCGGAGCCCCGTATGCCCCCACGGGAGGGAATTCAGGGCGAGATGATTCTCTCTTTCTACAGTTCGGATGCGCCAGCCAACAATGCCAATGCCAACTGGAACGCGATGGGGAAATGGTACACAAGTCTCGTAGGTAAGAGAGTGGATGCATCGCCGGAGATCAAGCAAGAGGTGGCGACGCTGACTGGGTCGAAAATCACGCCCTTGCAAAAAATGCAGGCGATCGCCGTTTTTGTGCAGCACGACATTCGCTACGTGGCAATCTCCTTGGGTATTGGCGGAGTTCAACCTCATGCTGCGCCTGAGGTATTCTCGCATCGGTATGGAGACTGCAAGGACAAGGCGACCTTAGTGCGGTCCATGTTGCGCGAGATTGGCGTGGATTCTTACTATGTGGTGATCAATGACAGACGCGGCGTGGTAACCAAGGACATGCCCGCACACAGCGGTTTTAATCACGTGATCACGGCAATCAAGCTGCCGGACGGAGTGGACGACCCATCCTTGGTTGCGACCGTGCAACATCCGCAACTGGGCCGGCTTCTTTTCTTCGATCCGACCAATCATCTGATTCCATTTGGCCAGCTTCCAGGTTATGAACAAGCTAGCTACGCCTTGCTGGTCGAGCCTGACGGCGGGGAATTAATTCAGATGCCTCAGGAACCGCCGTCCATGAATAGCATCCGTCGAACCGCGAAACTGACCCTTAGTCCTGCTGGCGGGCTTACAGGCGATGTGGAAGAGACGCGAATGGGTTTCCGCGCTGCGTCGGAGAGATGGCGCTTGCACAACGTGGTCAAGGACACGGATCGCATCAAGCCCATTGAGGAAATTCTTTCTGGTTCCTTGTCGAGCTTCCACATCACTCAGGCCACTCTCGTCAATTTCGCGCAAACCGATCTGCCGTTTGGCTTCAAGTATTCGTTTGTATCGGACAACTACGCCAAGAATGCGGGCGATCTGCTGCTGTTACGGCCCCGCGTGTTAGGGAGTAAGGGAGAAGGCTTTCTTGAGACCAAGGAGGTGCGCAAATTTCCCATTGAACTGGAAGAGCCGACGCGCGATACAGATTCGTTTGAAATCACGATTCCGGCCGGTTACGTAGTCGACGACCTGCCGCCGCCGGTGGACGCCGACTTCGGCTTCGCCAGCTATCACGCGAAAACCGTAGTGACAGGCAATGTTTTGGATTACACGCGCACTTTCGAGATCAAGGAGTTGAGCGTGCCCGTCGATAAAGCTGAGGAACTTAGAAAGTTCTATCGCATTATCGCTACCGATGAACGCAGTACGGTAGTGCTGAAACCAGCGCATTGACGCTCCTGGAAACGGACGCCGGCTGAATTGCAAACCTGGGGTTGCTGTTCGGCGCATTGCCGCATTTGGCCTCTCGCATCTATGATGTGGCCATGAGTTTTTCCGACACCGTCTTCCTGTTCTTTCTCGCGCTCATTCTCTTTGGGCCGAAGAAGTTGCCGGAGATGGCTCGTCAGGCTGGGAAGCTTCTCGCTGAATTGCGGCGCGCCTCGAACGAGTTCCGATCGCAGATCGAGACCGAAATCGCACACCTTGAGGTTCAGAAGTCGCAGACAGTGCTGCCGCCGGCCGCGCCGCCGCAGGGTACTCTTACCAGCCTGAGCGTGAATCCTGCGAGCACGCCGACTCGACATGAACCGCCAGACACGCTGGCCGGCCCAATTGCTGAAGTCGCCCCGTTGCCGGCGAACGCAGTCATTGCGAATTCAGCGGACTCGAATCTGCCCGAGTCGAATCCTGCCGAATTGAATCGAGCTGCATCATCGACTTCATCATCGTCGCTTGAACCCACAGTTGAGCCCAGCGCTCCGGCTGCGCAGGAACCCCATGTTTGAAAACCTAGCCGGGGCTCTCGGCGGCGATCCCAAGCGCGACTCCATGCCTACGATGGGCTTTCTCGATCACCTCGAGGAACTGCGGCGGCGCCTCGTCTACTCGATTGCGGCAGTGGCCGTGGGATTTGGCGCCTGCTGGTGGAAGGTGGAGCGCATCTACGATGTTATGCAACGCCCCATCGTGACAGCGCTGAAATCCAACGGGTTGTCGGAGAAGCTCGTTTATTTGAACCCCACCGAACCCTTCAACCTTTACTTGAAGATTGCCGCGCTTGCCGGTCTGTTTCTTACTTCGCCATTCGTGCTCTACCAGGTCTGGATGTTCATCTCACCCGGCCTTTACCGCAATGAAAAGCGCTACGTCGTGCCGTTTATGGTTTCCACGATCGCACTATTCACCACCGGCGGATACTTCGGCTACAGAGTCGTCTACCCCCGCGCTCTCGATTTTCTGATTCATTTCGGACGGCAGTTTCAGCCCATGATCACCATCGGCGAATACACATCGCTGTTTCTCAGCATCGTTCTGGGCATGGGCTTAATTTTTGAGATGCCGATTCTAATCTTCTTCCTGGCGCTCATGGGAATCGTCACCGCCAGTTTCATGTGGAAGAATTTCCGCTATGCCATTCTGCTGATTTTCATCGTTGCGGCCATCGTCACGCCCACTCCGGACATTATGAGCATGTGCATCTTTGCTGCGCCCATGCTTGGGTTGTACGTCGTGAGTATCGGAATCGCCTGGCTGGTTCATCCCAGTCAGCGCCGCGCGCGTAGTGAGAAAAAGACAACTTGAGATTTGAAATGTCATCCCGAGCGCAGCGAGGGATCCTGGTGTTTGCTGGCGGCGGCAGCACCGAGAGTGCAGCAAAAACCGAGATCGCTCGTTGCACTGCGGGATGACAGAGACGATTATTCCGATGGCAGAGCCGGCAGTTCTGAGTTTATGAAATCGATAAAGATAATTTCTTTAGCTCTATTGCTTTTCGTCGCAGGCGCATTCGCAGGATGCGACCAGGATAAGAAAGCCAGCGCAGCAGGAGCGCCAACCACAACTCCGACCCCCGCGCAAAATCCTCCCACCGACCTCACTCTGCCCAAGCTCTCACTTCCCGCCGACAGTGGCCCGCTGTCCACAATCGATTCCGCCCGCACCATGCAGTACGTGAAAGAGATCGTGGCCTTCGGCCCGCGACCCATCGGGAGCGCAAATCACAAGAAGGTCGAAGACTTCATCCTCGCCCATCTCAAGGGAGACACAATCGAAGAGGATGCATTCACCGCGGATACTCCCGAAGGCAAGTTCCCGGCGCGAAACATCATCGCGAAGTTTCCCGGCGCCAAAGACGGCATAATCGTAATCGCCAGCCATTACGACACGAACTACCCGCTGCGCCAAACCACGTACATCGGCGCAAACGACGGCGCTTCCTCGAGCGCGCTCCTGCTTGAATTTGCCAACCAGTTGCGCGAAAAAAAACGCGACGGCTACAGCATATGGCTGGTATGGGATGACGCCGAAGAAGCTGTGAAATCCTGGAGCGACACCGACAGCCTCTATGGCATCCGTCACCTCGCGGAAAAATGGGAAGGCGACGGCACTCTGAAGAAAACCAAGGCATTCCTGCTGGCCGACATGATCGGAGATGCCGACCTGAACATCGAGCGCGATTCGAACTCGACGCCATGGCTCGAAGCGGTGGTGTACGAGGCGGCCACGCGTCTCGGCTATCAGTCGCATTTCTTCTCGCGCACCATGACTGTGGACGACGATCACCTCCCCTTCGTCAAGCGCGGCGTGCCCTCCGCCGATCTAATCGACTTCGATTACGGCTATGACAACGTCTTCTGGCATACTCCGCAGGATACTGTCGACAAGCTCAGCCCGAAGAGTTTGGAAATTGCAGGGGGAACGATTCTGGAGACGGTCAGCATTCTCGACAAAATGGAAGCGCTGCCGCCGAAGTGACGCGCCTAAACTTGTCAACGCCTACGACAAAAAGCCTTTGACCGCAAAGTGCGCGAAGAAATCCGCAAAGGACGTCAAGAAAAACATGATCTTCTTTGTGTCCTTTGCGTAGCCTTCGCGAACTTTGCAGTCAAAAGATTTTGCTCTTTCTCTGAATTTCATTTCTAATGCACCCGATATGCGAAAGCTGAAATCTCTGTTGCTGTGCTTAACCCTAAGCGCAATTTGTGTAGCCGCAACTCCCACCAATGACACCGACGATTCGGCCCGCATCATTCAGGCGGCCCTGCAACCTTCGCCGATAGAAAGTAATCTCCGCCGCTTGACCGATGAAGTCGGCGGCCGTGTGCCCGGAACACCCGCCATGCAGCGCGCCGTGGATTGGGGCGTGCAGATGTTCAAGGACGCAGGAGCCGATAGCGTGCACACCGAGGAATTTACCATCCCGAATTCCTGGTCCGAGGGCTCGACCGAGATGACTGTCAGCGCCACTGGAACCGCTCTCGACCCAAAGCTGACGCACATCCCCAAAGTCGAGTTCCGCGTGCGCTGCGTGTCCATCGCATGGGCGCCGGCGCTCGCGTCGGTGAAGCACTTGCCCGTGGTCGATGTCGGCAGCGGCAGCGCCGCCGACTTCGCCAAAGCCGGAGACATTGCCGGCAAAATCATACTCGTCCACTCGGTCGTGCTCAAGACTTGGGAAGACCTCTTCGCCGAATACTCGAACGCGCCTCCTGTGATCACCGCTGCTGTGAAGGGAAAAGCCAGGGCCGTCGCGTTCATGGCCACACGCGAGCATGACATTCTCTATCGCCACACGAATTCCAACGAAGGCGAAATCGATCGCATTCCGCAGGTGCTGGTCGCCCGCGAGGATGCCGAGCGCATCGCCCGCCTGCTCGCCTCCGGTCACCCTGTGTGGGCTGACTTGAGTATTCCCAACCAGATCGGCGGCGCAATCAAGACCGCAAACGTAATCGCGGAAATCAAAGGCAGCGAAAAGCCCGACGAGTTTGTAATCCTCGGAGCGCATCTCGATTCCTGGGAACTCGGCACCGGAGCGCTCGATAACGGCTGCAACGCCGCGCTTGTCGTCGACGCGTTGCGTGCGATCAAAGCCTCTGGATTGAAGCCTCGCCGGTCCATGCGCTTCATTCTTTTTTCCGGCGAAGAAGAAGGACTGCTCGGCTCGCGCGCTTATTCGCGCGCTCACCGCCCCGAACTCGATCGGGCAGCCGGAGTCATCGTCTGGGATTCGGGCACAGGCAAGACCACGGGATTCGCCGATGGCGGCCGCAAGGATGTGCTCGATGCAGCCAAGCGATTGATCGCGCCATTGAAAGAGTTCGGCCTGACAGAAATGAAAACCGACATGGAATGGGGCACCGACCATTTCGATTTCATGTTGGAAGGCGTCCCGACATTCGTTGCCGATCAGGATGAGGCGAACTATCTGGAGAACTACCATGCCGTCTCCGACACCTACGACAAAGTTGACTTCGCTCAATTGAAGAAACACGTAGCCGAAGCCGCCGAGTTCAGTTTCGCGCTGGCCAATCTTCCCGAAAAGATCGGCCCACGCTTCACTCATGCGCAGATCGACCAAGCGATCCGCGATACGAATAGCGTAGAAATGTTCAAAGCCAATGGCCTATGGGACGCCTGGCAGGACGGACACCTTGGCCGGGAGAAATAAACCCAATTAAGATCCTCAGGAAAGCCCTTGCTCTACTTCTGGATTTTCTTCAACCTCTTCGCCGTCGGCATGCTGGCGCTGGACCTGATGGTCTTCCATCGCAAGGGCCGAGTGGTGCGCCCGCGCGAAGCGTTGGCTTGGAGCGCCCTATGGATCGGCCTCGCTATCACCTTCGCGGGGCTGATTTTTTTCTGGCAAGGCCGTCAGATCGCTCTCGAATTCGTCACCGGCTATGTGCTCGAACTCTCCCTAAGCGTGGACAATCTTTTTCTTTTCCTTGTAATCTTCCGCTATTTCGCTGTGCCTGAGCAGCATCAACGCAGCGTGCTGTTCTGGGGAGTTCTCGGTGCGCTCTTGATGCGCGGCGTTTTCATTGTTGCCGGCGTCGGCTTGATCCAGCGCTTCCACTGGATTCTCTACGCTCTCGGAGCGCTGCTGATTTACAGCGGCATTCGCCTGGGATTCAGCGGCGAACATCAGATCGATCCCGCCAAGAACTCGGCAGTAAAACTTCTGCGCCGCTGGATTCCCGTGACCGATGACTATCAGGGCGGTCGTTTCTTCGTTCGCGGATGGAAAGGGAATCCGGGCCTTTACGCCACGCCGTTGCTGATTGTTCTGGCTGTGATCGAAACCACGGACTTGCTCTTTGCTGTCGACTCCATCCCCGCCGTCCTCGCCGTAACGCTCAACGCATTCATCGTCTATACGTCGAACGTATTCGCTATCCTGGGCCTGCGCTCGATGTACTTCGCCGTATCCGGACTGATGAAAGTTTTTCGCTTCCTTCACTACGGCTTGGCTCTGGTGTTGATCCTGGTAGGCCTGAAGATGGTTGCCGCAGATCACATGCCAGTCCCCACCCACGTGACTCTAGCCGTAATCGCCGGGGTGCTCGCGGTCTCAATACTGGCGTCCGTCGTTTACCCCGCGAAAGACACGTCATCTTAAGCGAATCGAAGGTCTACTTTCCGGCCTGTTCGATTAAAACCGCACCGCGTATACGCTATTATGGAATTCCATGGCGCAGGTCACTATCCATGTCCAACCCCGGCCGTACCAGGCCCGTATTGAGAACGGCTTGCTCTCGCGCTCCGGAGCTTTGCTGGCGGAGTTGTTGCCGCAAGCCAGCAAGGTGTTCGTCGTAACCGTTGCGCCGGTGCGCCGGCGCTGGGGCGCAAAACTGATTCGCTCTTTAGTCTCCGCCGGTTTTAAACCGCAGGTCATTCAAATGCCCGACGGTGAACCTGCGAAAAAACTCAAGACAATTGAAACGCTCGCCGAAAGACTATCTCGCCTGGGAGCAGATCGCAAAGCTGTTCTGATCGCGCTGGGCGGCGGCGTAGTCGGCGATGTCACCGGACTGCTCGCCTCTCTTTACATGCGCGGCGTCGAATTAGTGCAAGTTCCTACCACGCTGCAGGCGCAGGTGGATGCATCGGTAGGCGGCAAGACTGGAGTGAATCTTGGGGCAGGGAAGAATCTGCTTGGAACTTTCTATCACCCGCGCACCGTTCTGATCGATCCCGAAGTCCTTCGCACGCTGCCCGACCGCGAGTTCCGCGCAGGACTGTACGAAGCGCTCAAGTGCGGCATCATCGGCGATGTCGAACTTTTTTTGCGCTTTGAACAGAAGCGCGCGCAGATTCTGAAACGCGATACCGTGGAGGTAGAAGGTTTAATCGCGCAGTCCGTAAAGCTGAAAGCCGAAGTCGTCTCCGCCGATGAACATGAAGGCGGCCTGCGCCGCGTGCTCAATCTTGGCCATACCATCGGCCACGCGCTCGAGGCTGAAACCGGCTACCGCAGCCTGCTTCACGGCGAAGCTGTTGCCTGGGGGATGATCGCCGCAACTCACATTGCCCTCACCGTTGGCCGCACCGACAGCGTGACCGCCGGACGCATCGCCGATGCCGTGCTTAGCCTGGGCCGCCTGCCCGAACTCAAAGTGAGCGCCCGCAAAATTCTCGCGCGCCTGCAGGCGGACAAGAAGACGCAAGGTGGCGTGGTTCACTTTGTTCTCCCGCGAGAAATCGGAAAGGTAGAGATCGCAGCCGACGTTCCGGACAATGTCGTGCTGGGAGCCGTCGAAGAATTGCGCCGCTTGTCGCACCGCGGGTAGCTGCGCCAACCATGCCAACAACTCTTAAACCCGTTCTGGGCGCCGCTCCCGAAGGCGCGCACAATCCTGACGCAGCCGCACGTGCCGTTCGCGAGATGTTTACCTTGATCGCGCCACGCTACGATCTGCTCAACCACGTTCTGTCGTTTAACGTAGATCGGCTGTGGTGGCGTCGCACAGCGCGGTCTTTCGCGCACATTCTTGCTCAGCCAGACGCCCGGGTCCTCGATCTCTGTTGCGGCACTGGAGACATGGCCTTCGCCCTGCGCAAGCAGGCAGTCAAATCCGCTCCGCAGATTCTAGGCGCCGATTTTTCCCACGCCATGCTCCAGCGCGCCCGCGCGAAGTCGCACAACGAAGACAAGGCCTCGCAAAACGTCAACACGCCGCGCTGGATAGAAGCCGACGCTCTCAACCTTCCGTTTCCAGAACAACATTTCAACCTGGTGACTTCAGCCTTCGGCTTCCGCAATCTCGCCGACTACGATGCTGGCCTGCGCGAGATCGCCCGCGTCCTGCGCCCCGGAGGCGAGTGCGGCATTCTCGATTTTAGTGAGCCCAAAGGCGTAATCGGCAACTTCTATCGCTTCTACTTCAAGCAGATTTTGCCCCGCGTCGGCACCATGCTCTCGGGAGTTCGCGGCCCTTACGCCTATCTCCCTACGTCAGTCGAACGCTTTCCGGAGCCGGAAGAAATGCTGGCCCGCATGCGCCAAGCGGGATTCCGCGAAGCCACGTGGACGCCTTACACGTTCGGAATCGCCGGATTGTATCGAGGGAAGAAGTAAAGAAGGCAGGTGTTAGGGATTAGGAGGCAGGGAATAGGGATTGGCTCGCCATCGACGTAAATCCCTATTCCCTAATCCCTACCCCCTGCTCTTCACGCTATCGGCAAACGCATCCACAATCATATAGCGCATTAAATTCTCGTACTCGGCGCCCAGAAAGCTCCGCAGCCGATCCGTATTCATAATGTATTCGCCGGTCATATAAGGCAGTGCCTCCGGAGGAATCGCCGAAATCTGCCGCTTCCACATATACTGCAGCACCAGCTTCATCGCCCACTTTCCCGGCACGCGCACCAGTTTCGCCTGCGCCATTTCGATGCAACGTCCGAAGGTAAGTGGCTCACCGCGCCCAGCCACGTTCAGGATCGTCAGCCGCTGCGCTTCCGGATCGCGATGCAGAATGTGCGCGATCAGCCGTGCCATATCGTCCACGTGCACAAACTGAATCTTGTTGTCGAGATACTGCTGCCCGCGCGGCATCATGCAAGGCAGTCGTTTGCCCTCGCTTCGCATTTTTTCCGCCCGCGGGCCCTTGCCATTAATCGTGCCTCGAAATGCTCCAAGGAGATAATTCTCCACGCTGGCTCCGGCAAAAATATGCGGACGCAGAATGTACACGCTGCATCCTCGCAGCGCCGGTGCGCGCTGCTGTACCACCTCGTCGGATTGTTTCTTATGAATTGCGTAAGGCAAGGTGTGCGCCGCGAGCACGGATTCCTCCCTCGCTGGCGCCGACAGGCTGGGCCCGTACGCAGAAACACTGCTCGGGAAAATAAATTGCCGGATCGGATTTTCCGCGGTCCGATTTGCCTCGGTAATAGCTTCCATCACACGCGCCGTACCGGCCACGTTGATCTGCCACATGCGTTCGGTATCAAGCACTCCCGTGCGCACCGCATCAATCACAAATGCAAGATGAATCACCGCAACCGGATGCGTCTCGTGCAGCAGTTCGTAAAACGTCCGCGTGGAAGATTCCTGGCCGAGATCGAGCTGCTCAAACTGTAAAGGTAAATCGGTTTGGGGCGGACTCAAGTCCACCCCAATCACCGAGAAATCTCCCAGCAGCGGGAGCAACCTGGAGCCCAGGTTTCCCGCGATGCCGGTGACTACAACGACAGGTTTAGCGCTCTCCATTTAGCTCGGCGTACGTCAGTTCGGCTTCGCCGGAGCTTGTGTAGCTGGAGCTTGCGCCGGCGTGCTCGGAGCCGGCGGCGTGGCCGGTTGTGCCGCACCCTGCGGCCCTCCCGGCGGAGTCATCCGCGGACGGCGCGCCGGTCCCGGCGGCGGCGCTGGTCCAAAGTACACCTCGTTCGTTACCGCCTGATACGAATTCGTGTACTTGTCCATCATCGACTTCAACTGTTCGCCCTTCAGCTTGGTATGGATTTCTTCCTTCACCTGATCCAGCGGCAGAACTTCCTTGCTTACCACTTTGTAAATGTAATGTCCGCCATTGTCGCTGATCACTGCGGACACCTCGCCCACTTTCAGATCGAACACCGATGCGTGTGCCGGGGGCAGTCCGGTGCGCCGCACTTTGGGCAGATTCACCGTCGGGTTATCCACCTTCGTTCCCGCCGCTTCAAACGCATCCTTCTGCAGCTTGATGAAATCCTCACCGCCTACTGCCCGCTGCCGCAGGGTTTCGGCCAACGCGGTCATCTCCTGCTCGCCTTTTTCCTGCTTCGCCTTGTCCGCAGCTTCTTTGGCCTTCTGCTGTTCGTCCGTCAGTTTCTCGTTCTCTTTGGCTTCGTTCTTCGCTTCTTCCTTCTCCTCAGCCGTTGCCTGCTTGTTCTTTGGGATGAACAGCCGGTCCAGCGAGAACTGCTCGTACGCTTCAGGGTTTTCCTTGTAATACGTTTCAATCTTCGCGTCCGGAACCTTGTCCGCATCTTCGCGCACGGAGTCCTGCATCTTCTGCGCAAGAATTCTCATCTTCACGAATTTCAGCGTCTCTGTGTAGCCTTCAGTCTTATCGAGACCCTTCTTCTTCGCGGTCTCTGACATAGCGATCGCGCTCGGAAGCTGATTCGCCAGCGTGCGCTTCTGCTGCGCATTCAGCGGAGTCGGCCCCTGTTGCAGCGCCTTGGTGAGCTTCTCGAACTCGGCCCGCGTGATTACGCAGTCGGTCGGCTTCTTGGCAGTGGCAGCTGCACCAGTCTTGCCAGCAGCCGCGCCCGTCTTTGCCGCGGCGGTAGACGCAGGCGCGGCGTGGCTGAACTCAGGGCACGAAACACCTTTGACGGTAATTACAGCCGCACTCATCGGTACTTCAGCCGGCGCTGCTTCTTTCGGAGCCGCCGCCGGACTAGCCGGAGATGCCTGCTCCGCAGCCGGCGTAGACTGCGCCGCCGGCGCTGCTGGCTGCGCTTGTCCCCAAGCCAGCGTTCCCATTAACACACACACCAACCAACTCTTACGCATACAAGATTCCTCCATCAAGGATTGGTTACATCAGGAAGTTAACAAACTCAACCGATCATCGTAGCATATACGCGGTTCGTCGCAGTAGCCGCGGCTGGGCGTCAGCCACAGCTTGCAAAATCCTTCATCTTGACAACAAGTCCGTGGTCTGCCGCATGACCCCACAAACGGTTTACCCTGTGTCCTCTGTGTCCCCTGTGTTAAAGGATGTTGATCTTGCCGGCGAAGCTACAAGCTAGAAGCTCATGCACCGAATAACTAGCGCAACCCAAGCGAACCAGCGATAATCCCAACATGTCAGGAACTCCGGCCCTTTACTCGCCGAACGCCATGCGCGCCGAAAAACGCGCGGTCGCGGGAAATTCTGTCATCGCCGCAGTCCTTGTCACCGTCGGCAAAATCGTAGTTGGAGTAACCACAGGCAGCTTGGGAATTCTCTCCGAAGCCGCCCATTCCGCCCTTGATCTCATCGCAGCTTTCCTAACCTACCTTTCTGTAGGAGTCTCCGACAAACCCGCCGACGCCGACCACCAATACGGTCATGGCAAAGTAGAAAACTTTTCCGCTTTCGTAGAAACCGCGCTGCTGCTGCTGACTTGTGCCTGGGTTATCTACGAAGCCGTAATGCGCCTGTTCTTTCGCCATGTCGAAGTCGAGCCTTCCGTCTGGGCCTTCGCGGTGATGCTGATCTCGATGGCCGTCGATGTGTGGCGTTCGCGCGCGCTAGGCCGCATCGCCACCAAATACGAGAGTCAAGCTCTCGAAGCTGACGCACTGCACTTCTCAACCGATGTCTGGTCCGCAGGAGTAGTTGTCGTCGGCCTTGTGCTGATCCTGCTCGGCCGCATCTATCATCTCGATTGGCTTCGCTTGGCCGACCCAATAGCGGCGCTGTTCGTCGGCGGAGTAATTATCTCCGTAAGCTGGAGACTCGCGCGCCGCACGGTAGATGCCCTGTTAGACGCCGCGCCTGCTGGAGTTCGCGCCCAGATTACAGACGCAGTCTCGCACGTCGATGGCGTGCTAGAAATTGGACGCGTGCGCATTCGCCGCGCCGGCAATCGTTACTTCGCCGATCTCGCGGTCGGATTTGCCCGCACTGTGACTTTCCAGCGCTCGGAGCAGTTAGTCGAAGCCGTAACCGAAGCGGTTCGCCGCATCCTGCCCGACGCCGATGTCACCGTTCAACCGCTGCCGCGCGCGCAGCGTTCGGAAAATATCTTCGACCGCATTCGCGCCGTCGCTACCCGCCACAATCTCAACGTCCACGACATCAGCGTGCAGGATCTTCATGGCCGCCTCCATGTCGAGCAACATGTCGAGCTCGACGAAAATCTGACTTTGAAAACCGCTCACGATCAAGTTACGGAACTCGAAGCCGATATGCGCCGCGAAGTTAGCGAGATCGCCGACATTCTTACACACATCGAGAGCGAGCCCGCGACCATTGAAACCGGCGACGAACTGGTGCGCGACGCCGATCTCGAGCGCAGGCTTAAATCCGTAGCCACGCAGTTTCCCGAGATTCTCGACGTGCACGAGTTCATCATCAAACTGGTTCGCGGACGACTTTACGTTTCCTGCCATTGCACGCTCTCCGACGACCTCTCGCTCGCCCGCGTTCACGACATCCAGACCGAACTCGAAATCAAATTCAAGCAGGCCGCACCGGAGCTGTTCCGCGTGCTGATTCATCCCGAGCCCAGTACGGATAACCGCAGATAAACTTATGACGAACGCAAAGACAACTTGGATTGAAAAACACCGTTTCAACGGCATCTCCGACAGCGGACACCAGATCGTTGTCGATGGCGACAAGACAGCAGGGAACAGCCCGATGGAACTCGTTCTCATCGGCCTGTGCGGCTGCACGGGTTACGACGTTATTTCTATTCTGCAAAAGAAACGCGAACCGTTTACGAGTCTCGAAGTGCGCGCCCAAGCCGAGCGAGCGACCGAGCAGCCTTCCGTCTACACAGAAATCAAATTGATTTATCGCGTCGGCGGCAAAGTTACTCGCAAGGCGGTCGAAGACGCAGTCCGACTCTCGAAAGAAAAGTACTGCTCGGTCTCAGCCATGCTCGCCAAGACCGCGAAAATTACCGCTGAGGTCGAATATGTAGACGGTTAGAAGCTCTCGCCTTGACCGCTTCATATCTGCTGCCTGATCATCGAAGCGATTCCTGCGGATTGAAATCGCAAACTCCAAGCAAACACGCCCGCACCCTCTACGCGGATATTTCTTCATCGCCTCGGCGGCATTTCTCTGGGGAGTTTCAGCCGCTCTCGGCCGTGCCGTCTTTACCGGCAAGCTGCCGTTAGGCTCAGCCGCGCTTCGTCCAATCGATCCGCTGATTCTCTCGCAGACCCGCACGACATTCTCTCTCCTGGTGCTGCTTCCTCTTCTCGTTGCATCCAAAGGATGGCAGCGGATCAAGCTTCCCGCGCGCGATCTCGCTTACTGCTTCCTGTTAGGCACGCTCGGCGTAGCGGTCTCGAATTACTTTATTATGTCGCGATCCAAAGAACAAACGTTGCGACTGCGATCATCGTGCAGTACACGGCGCCGGTGTGGGTGCTCTTCTATGTAGTGGCTCGCGGCCAGCAAAAGCTGTCGCTGCAAAAAGTGGTTGCCGTTGCGCTGGCCGTCACTGGAATTGCTCTTGTCATCGGCATTGTCGGACCAAAATCAAATGGCGGACAGTCGCTGCGCCTCGATTCCTATGGCGTTATCGCGGCGCTTCTGGCGTCGTTTTCATTCGCCTTCTATAACGTAAGCGGCCATCGCATCCTCGCGCGTTACGACCGCTGGCGCGTGCTGGTCTGGACTCTCACCGCTGCGGCCGTCTTTTGGCTGGTCGTCAATCCACCATGGAAAGTCGTTGCCGCCCACTACGCACCCGTGCAATGGCTGTTCCTATTTGTCTTCTCGATGACCTCGGTTCTCGGAGCTTTCTCGCTGTACTTCCTCGGTCTGCAGTATCTCGAACCCACGCGAGCCATCATCGCCAGTTGCCTCGAGCCGGTTTTCTCGATCATTCTCGCTGCGCTGCTGCTAGGAGAAGTGCTGCATCCAATTCAGACGCTCGGAATTATCTTTGTGCTGGCCGCCATCGTGATTGTGCAGCGCCCGGATCGCAGAGTTCATGGCGACTCCGTGATGGTCGAGCCGATCGAATAAGAAATTAGACAGAACGTTGACATTGCGCATCGCCGGTTCAAGCATCTAAGGACGCTATGACACTAAAAACCTTCGCTGCCTGCTTGCTTCTCTCGATCGCGCAACTCGCCTTTGCTGCGGATGCCCAGTGGATACTGCAACAGGGCACCCTCACCTACCACGCATCTCACCGTCTGCACGAGACCGAAGGCGTCAGCCATGACGCCCATGGCAAGGGAATTTGCCAGGCCGGACGATGCGACTTCACGATCACGGTTCCAATAAAATCATTCGACTCCGGCAACAGCGAACGCGATAGCCACATGATGCGAGTCACGCGCGGCGACCAATTCCCCACGGTGACCGTGCGCACGCATTTGCCCGAATCCGCCACCACATCTGCAACTGTTCAAGCCGACCTTGAAATCCAATTCGCCGGCCAGACCGCGCAGTACAAGCAGGTTCCGTTCCAACTCGTGACGCAGGGAAAGCAGATACGAATTACTGGAACGATTCCAGCCACACTCGCCGATTTCAAGATCGAACCGCCCTCGCTGCTCACGATGAAGGTGAAAAACGACATCCCAGTGCGCGTCGATTTGACCTGGACTCCGCAATAACGAGTCCGCAACCGAGCGAGTCCGCAAAGCGGTTCGCACGAGCCGGATGTTTCCTTCCTTGGTTCGCTCACACCTTTGACAATGTTTTTACTTCTTCAGCTATGATTCTGGGGTAGCCTCGTCGTATCGCTTCAAGTCACAACATATTGAGACTGGATGTGCTTATGAGACTTCAACGGCTTGCCGTGCTTCCGGTTTTTCTCCTGGCGATTCTCACACCTTGCTTCGCCCACCACATGGCCGTTGTAGTCAACAAAGACAACAAGGTGGAGAACGTTACCGCCGTCCACCTCGGCAAGATTTTCCGCACCGAGGTCAAGCTCTGGCCTGACGGCAAGAATATTACGCTGGTTTTGCATAAGGATTCCGAGGGCGAAACCGAAACGCTCCAGCGTCTGATCAAGATGAGCCCCGGCGAACTAAAGGCGTTGATCGCTGCGCACAAAGATTCCGTCGTGATCGTCGATTCGGACGCGGATGTACTGAAGATGATCCAATCCATGCCAGGCGCAGTGGGCCTGGTGGAAATACATTCTATCGACAAAAGCGTCAACGTCGTGAAGGTCGACGGAAAACTGCCCATGGAAGCGGGATATTTACCGCATTAGCCCGTTCTTGATTTCGATCCTCACCGTTCCAGAATATCTTTGTACGCATTCAGCACAACTTTCTTCGGCTGCATCGGCAGCATGAAGTCGAACTCACGCGTAGTGTTGCCGATCAATCCCACCTGCCCAATGCGCAACATGCCTTTGCCAAAGTCCGCAAATACCGGGACCAGCATGGCAAAGTGCTCGTCCACGTCGCTCTGCGTAACGGTGAGATGAACTTTCACTTTGCCGCCGTCCGCCGGCGTCTCCTTCGATTCGTAACGATATCGCGGAACCTGCGTGCCGTAAACCCACTCGTCGAAAAACCAGTCCAGGCGGCCGTTTCGCTCAAAATCCATGAGCTTGGTGATGTGTTTCTCCGCGATGGCCTTGAATGATTCGGTCGACGCCGCCCGCTCGCGATGGCCTTCGACAAAATCATGCATCATGTCGATGAAAGCCTTGTCCGGGTCGTGATCGTCGGTGCTGCGCATCATCGACCGCAACATCTCCAGCACGTAGGCGCCCTTAGGGTAAGTGACATTCTGGTAGGCGTCCATGGTGCGAGGGGACATCAACCGCAGTCCCATCCAGAGCGGGCCGGCGTCGTTCGGAGCTACACCGAACGTATTTTTCTCGAGAATGCGTTGGCGCAGGCGATCCCAAAACTCGATGTAGTCCTTGCGCCAGTCTCCCGCCACGCCCTGCTGCAAAAACAGCCCCGCAGAAAACTCCGCGAAGCCTTCTGACAGCCACTGGTCGTGGTAAGACGCCCAACCCACGCTGTGTCCCCACCATTGATGGGCGACTTCATGCGGAGTTACTTCCTGAACGAATCCGGTGAACTTGTTGTCGATGTGTCCAAACAGCATCCACCTTTCCGTGGAATCTGTGTAAGCGGAAATAGGGAGGTAAACCAGATTAGGCCAGGATTGTCCAAAATTAAAGTTCGGCTGCTCAGTAATGTAAATTTCGTCGTAAGGACTTCTGCCGAAGTAGTGGGTGCACAACTGCAACTGTCCTCGCGTTTGCTCAAGTGCGTACTTCGTCATGCCGCGAACTCCCAAATGCTCCATCACGGTGCCGCGAAGATTATTGGGCACCTCCGTCAGGTAGTAGCCAGAAATCTTGTAGCCCGTAATCTCATCCGGCAGCTCAAGCTTCTCGTACGCGCCATAATTAAATCCGGCGACTGCCACCGGCACCGGAGTGACCCAGTGTGTCACCGCGAGGTCCTGCTCAATCGATTCCTGCTGCAGATGTCCGACGCTGACCACTTTGTATTTCTTCGGCACCTTGAAAGTCAGATCGTAGAGAGCCTTCTCGCCAAATCCATTCAGGTTTGGATACCACGAGGTGCGGGCAGCGACGTAGTAACTTCCTTCTCCGGCTTCTTCGAGCACCTTGTCGCCCGCGTACTCCACATTGATCGACTGCTCCTTGCCGAGCGGCGGCGCTTTTGGAAGTATCGCGTAGAACGAGCCATCTTCCCTGCGGCTCTCCTGAACAAAATGAATATCCTGGCCTTCTTCATCGGTAACTCGCGTCACTCGCAGATTCGGGAGCAAGCCAAACTTCATCACCCTTTCGCCCGCGACCAGAGACTCGAAAGTGATTGTCGCCCGGCTGAATAAATGTCCGTTCTTCGCAATGACGGTTTCGATTTTGTAGCGATGCGTGGCAAATAGCCGGCGATCTTCATCGGACCGCGCGGTACGCTTCAAGTATTCGGATTTCAAATGTGCCAGGTACCAGACGCCATCCTCCAAACCCATGCCGTCTGGATCAAAGTTGATCAGCCCGACCTCTTCCGATGAATCGAGTTGGGGCAGCGCTCCCACGCGATTCCTCACAAAGAAACGCAGATCCTTATGCTTCTTGCCTCGAATATATGCATTAAAACATTCTGGGTGCGCGCGATTGTAGATCGCCGACAATATGTCGGCATCTACGTTGTCCATGGTCTCGCCCTGCAGCAGCGATTCCGTAAAACTGAGCGCCTGTTCGTGGCGGCGCCGCATCTTCTCTCGCCAGCGGTCGAAAGCAGCCGCCGCCTCGAATGCCGCTTCTGTTTTCTCTCCCAGCGCTGAAAGGAATTTCGAGTGGCCCTCCGCGGTGAACCGAAAAACCACCTCGGCGAAGTCTTCATTCACCTCCGCAGCGCCGATGCGGCGGCTCAGGTCGCGGGCGTCGAGAGCGAGCACCGGCTTGAGATTGAAATGTCCTTCGCCAATGAAGATCGCGCCGGTCACGACTCCGTCCACCGGACTCAGAAATGTCAGCGTGCCTTTCTGAAACTGGAAGGTCGCAACGTCGCAAGGCAAAGTGAAGTTGTCGAGGCGAAACGACTCGCCCAGCCCAACGCCGCGAAGCTGGCGGTAAACCGGATCAGAGTTGGCAAACCCCAAACTCTTTCCTGTAACCGAGACGCTCTCCTGCTGTCTCGCAATGCTAAGCGTCAACTGCAGCGGGCTGGCCACCGGCACGTTCACAGCTTTAACCAGAGCCTCGAAACCTTCTCGCGTGACCCGCACTGAATACGTTCCAGGCTTCAAATCCGAAGACGCAAACTTTCCCTCCCCATCCGAAGAAAGCGCAATGGGATGCGTCAGATCTCCGCCAGAAATCTCAATCCGCGCCCCGGCAATCACCGCACCCGATGGATCCTGAACCGTGCCGGAGATCGTCTGCGCATGCAGCCACGCCGGCGACAGCAGGGCAAAACAAATTACAGCGGCTTTCAGAAAGGAAGCTCGCGGAAGAGAATGAGAAAGGCGGCGGGCGCTAGCCAGCGGATCAACGAGTTGAAAGGGAGTTTGCGGCAACACCTGAGTTTAACTTGCTCTGCCGCCTGCGTCATCTACTTAGCAGAAGCTGAAAATACCTTCGCGCCTTTTTCACGTCGCGAGAAATCTGCTCGCGCAATGCCTCCACCGACGGAAACTTGATCTCATCGCGCAGCCGGTTGAGAAAACAAATCTCGACTTCGCTCTCGGGCGTCAGCTCAATAGGATGAAAGTTCAGCAGGTGAGTTTCGATGGCAAATGAATCGGCGCCAAACGTCGGACGATTGCCCACATTCGTCACGGAATCGAAGCGCTCGTCTGCGACACGCGTCCACGTGATGTAAACGCCATCCTTGGGAACGAGTTCTTCATAGCGAGCAAGGTTAATGGTGGGCACTGTGTACTTCGAGCCCAGCCCGCGCCCGCGCCCCGGATTGCCCAGAATCGAGAACGGACGCGCCAGCAGATGCCGCGCCCGGCTTACGCGTCCCTCGCCAATCAGTTTGCGAATGTGGCTGCTAGAAACCGGCTCGCCGCGCAGCTTCTCTTCCGAATAGACTTTTACCTCAAAGCCCATCTCCTTCCCGAGTTGCACCAGCAGATTCACGTCACCCGTAGCCTTGTGCCCGAAGCGGAAGTTGTAGCCTTCATGCACTTCCTGCGCATGCAGTTTCTTTTTCAGGATGCGCTCGACAAACTGCCGCGGCGTCATCAGCGAGAGATCGCGCCCAAAGGGCAACACGAGCACCGCATCAATGCCGGTGGTTTCGAGCAAACGAAGTTTTTCAGGTACGGGGGAAAGTAGCTTCAATCCGGAATCCGGCCGCAGAATCCGCGCTGGATGCGGCTCAAACGTCACCGCCACAGCCTTGCCACCGGTCTGTCGCGCGCGCCGTACGATCTCGCCCAGCACATGCGCGTGCGCCCGGTGCACTCCATCAAAGTTGCCCACGCTCACCAGCGACGGCCCAAATCCCGCCGGAACGTCTTCGAGTTTGTGGAAGACCTGCATACGCGACAATCAAGACCAAGAGCTCACCGCAGAGGACGCGGAGGACGCGGAGAAAATTCTAATTCTTCTCAGAACCCTCGGATCCTCAAAGTTGCTCCGCGTCCTCTGCGTCCCCAGCGGTGAAAGTTCTTGCTTTTTGCCGATACTCAAATCTCAAACTCCAATTTCATCCCGTCATAAGCCAGCCGCACATTCGACGGCAGCGAAGCGTTTGTCGTCTCATGCGGAAGATCGTGGCAAATGTGGGTGAAGAATGCGCGCTTCGGCTTTACGCGATCCACAATGCGCAGCGAATTTTCCACCGTCGAGTGAGTGGGATGCGGCTTGTGGCGCAGCGCATCCAGAAAAAGAATGTCGAGGTCTTCGAGTTGATGAAACGACGTCTCAGGTATTTCACTGTGATCGGTGAGATACGCGGCGTTTCCAAAACGGTAGCCATAAATTTCCGTCTCGCCATGAATCAGCCGCACCGGCTCGAAGCGCGCACCGAAAAGCTCCAGAGGACCGTCAATCGGCTTTAACTCAAGCTGGGGCAGGCTGCCATATTTGTAATCCGCATCGAAGATGTAGCTGAACATCTTGCGCAGAAAAGCTGCCGCATCGGGACGCGCGTAGAGCGGCAACTTCGCCGGCTTGTGATAGAAACTAAGCGGCCGCAGATCGTCGATGCCAAGAATGTGGTCGGCGTGAGTGTGCGTGTAGAAAACCGCATCCACGCGCGTGATCTGTTCGCGAATGGCCTGCGCGTAGAAATCTGGCGAAGTGTCAATCAGAACAACTTTGCCCGCGTACTCAATCATCACCGACGGACGCGTGCGCCGATCGTGGGGATCAGTCGAGCGGCAGACCGCGCAGTCGCAGCCGAGCGTGGGCACGCCCATCGATGTACCGCTGCCGAGCACTGTGAGAGTAGCTTTCATGAGGTAACCATCATTTTTGCTCGTGAAGAAAAGTGGTCAGTGGCTAGTGGTCAGTGAAAACCTCTCGGACCGGCCACGGGTAACTCATCGCTGATTCGAACGTCCGATGCTGCCGGCATCCTCAAGGGGTTTCACTGACCACTGAACACTGACCACTGCCTTACCTACCGATGGTACCTGTCGCCGCTCCTGGCTGCGGCGGGCGCGACAGCGCGTTCGTGACTTCCACGTAGGCCATGCGCACTTCGTAGAGGCTGTTTTGCAAGAATGCTTCTTCGGTTGGAGTGAGGTTGCCCTTCGTTTTTTCCGCGATCAGAGAAAGCGTGTCGATGCTTTGCCGCGCGCCCATGATGTCAATGCGAGGCTGGCTGCCTTGCTCGTGCATCAATCCCAACTGCAGCATCGCCGTCATGTACAACGACGCGAGGAAGCGCGCGAAAGTCATCTCAAACTCTTTGGCCGAGCGGCCACTGAGTTCGACGCGCGAATCCAAATCTTTCGAGGATGCACGGTAAGCATCGGCCTGCGCCTGCTGCTCAGACGCAGTGGGAGCGGGAGGAATTTCCGGGCCGGCAGCTCCGTCATCCGCCGCCGGGAACGCAGCCACAAGGTTCGCGGCGGGTGCAGTTTCTGTCGCCGCGGTTTGATTCGGAACTGGAGCCGCAGCGGGAGGCGTCGTAGTCTGAGGCGGCGCTGTTTGTTCCGCCGCATCTTTCCGCAACTCTCCGTCTTCAGTGAACAAGCGGCGGTCGGTTACTGTGAAACCTGATTCTTGTCTCTTCTCAGCCATAGCGTCTGTCCTTAATAGATCTCTGTGAATCTTGCTTTCCACAATGAAGCGTTTCTTTGCGTCATTAGCGAATCCTTTGCATCCTTCGCGGTCAAAAGCTTTTTCTAAACCTCATGCAACGGAAGGCTGCGAGAGCGAGTTCTCTGCCCGACTCGTCGCGATACTTTCCACAGGCAACTGAACCACGGTAGCCTTAACGCTGCCAATCTGCACCTCGCGCCCGGGCACTCCCACTTCACGCCGGATGTATCCGAGAGCGACGGTTTGCTGGCCGGAAGCCGCGTCCAGCACGGCAACGCTGGTGACCTCACCCACTTCCTTTTCGCCCGATTTCTCGACAGCGACAATCTTGTCTCCCGCCGCGATCGCCGCCGCGCCTTCCGCCACGAAGCCGGTAAATTTGCGATGCACGTTGCCGCGCGAGCGAATACGCTCAACAATTTCCTGTCCAACATAGCAGCCTTTGTTAAAGTTCAGGGCGCGCGTCTGCTCAGTTTCCTGCGGCAGATCGCGCTCGCGGATATCGATTCCATAGAGCGGAATGCCAGCCACAATGCGCTGCAGTTCTAACGCTTCGCTGCCCACCGGCGTCGCTCCTGCGGCGATCAGTGCCTGCCAGGTCTTGTAAACATCCTGAGGCGCAAGCCAGATTTCATACGATTCCTGCTTCGAGTCTTCGCGGATCACGGTGCACTGCACACAACCGCAATCGCACCGCGGCGTGATCATCTGCAACGGCTCCAGATTCGGAACCTCGATTCCGGCCTTATTCAGAATCGCGCGCGCGTTAGGCCCTGCGACGCCCAGAGCAGTCTGCTGCTCGCTGATGTTCGCGACCTCAACATCGTCCATGATGATGTAATGATCGAACGTAGCGATGATTCTCTCAACATGGCTGCGGTCCGTTTCGACAATCAGCTTTTCACCTTGGTTGTAGACGTACATATCGCCGAGGATGCGTCCTTGTGGATTCAGCAGGAAGGCATACACGCCGTAGCCAACAGCAAGATCGCGAATGTTATTCGTGACCATGCCATTCATCCAGCGCACGCGATCACCCCCCGTGAGAGTAATCCAGGCGCGAAAGCCGAGGTCATAGATTCCGCAGCCGTTGACAAGGGCAGAGAACTCGGCCTGAGTATTGGTAAACCGTGATGTTGTGGTAGCCCCAAGATAATCGGTTTCGACGAGCGTGTGCATTTCGTTCTCAGGTCGCACGCGCAAAGCCTCTTGTAGAGGAGTAGGGGGCATCGGAATATTGATTATAGCGAAGAGAGCAGTTGCCAGCCGTCAGCTTCCAGTTGCCAGTTTCTCGAGGCTTGCAATGTGAAGTATGCGCGCGGAGACAAACTGGCAGCTGACGGCTAGCAATCGTCAACTGTTTAGATTCAGCAACTTCCACCAAGACTCAACAACTTCCACCGGAAATCAATGACTTAGCCAGAAGTTAACGCTAGGGTGCCCTCCGTTCGATTCTAGCGGCTCGCGCTTTCGGGAGGATGTTGGGGTCCACCCAGGTCTGGAAAGTCGCTGTACGCGATTCCTAGGTGCCGTAGCGTCGATCTGTCACATGGGGTCGAATGGGGATTCGAGCTTTGCACCCCTTGCGACGGGCGGGCCGGCATATAGCTACTAGTAAAGACTGGCGGCAACCTACTCATTCGGCTTGGCTTGTGTTAGCTTTTTGCCGTGGACTCGCAAAAACCTTCCAAAAAACGTATTGCGGTCATTCCCGGAGATGGGATTGGCCAAGAAGTCATCCCTCAAGCTCTTAACGTGATCAGGGCATCGGGCGCTGATGTCGAGATCAGCGAATTCGACTGGGGCGCCGACCGCTATCTTCGCGACGGAGTGACGGTTCCTCCCGACGGCTTCGCCATGCTTGGGCGTGACTTCGATGCGATCCTCGCCGGCGCGTTCGGCGATCCTCGCGTCAAGACGAATATTCACGCCAAAGAGATCCTCCTCGGCATGCGCTTCAAGATGGACCTCTACGCCAACGTGCGGCCGGTGCGGCTGCTCGATGCGGCGCTGTGTCCGCTGAAGGGCGTTGAGCCGAAGGATGTGGATTTTGTCGTCATTCGCGAAAACACCGAGGGCGTCTACACCGATGCCGGCGGCGTGTTCAAACAGGGCACGCCCGATGAGATTGCGATTCAGGAAGACATCAACACGCGCAAGGGAGTCGAGCGCATTATTCGCTACGCGTTTGAGTATTGCGAGCGCCACACCAAGCTCGACGGATCGCCGCGTTCGCGCGTGTTGATGTGTGACAAGTCGAATGCCATGACGCATGCCGGGGGATTGTGGCAGCGCGTGTTTAAAGAGGTGAGCGGCGAGTATCCGCAGATTGCGACGCAGCACATGTATGTGGACGCGCTGTGCATGCAGATGGTGCGCGATCCCCGCGGCTTCGATGTGATTGTGGCCAATAATATGTTTGGCGACATCATCACCGACCTCGCCGCCGGGCTGCAGGGCGGGCTCGGCATGGCGGCCAGCGGAAATATTCATCCCGGGAAGACCTCGATGTTTGAGCCGGTGCACGGGTCGGCGCCGCCGATTGCGGGCAAGAACGTGGCGAATCCGTTTGGCGCGATTCTGACTGCGGCCATGATGCTGGCGCATTTGGGATTAGCGCGCGAAGCTGAAAAGATTGACGCTGCAGTGCTCGAGGCCGTGCGGCAGAAGAAGACCACGCAGGATGTTGGCGGGAGTCTTGGCACGCGCGAAGCCGGGGAGTGGGTAGCGAAGCAGGTAGGCCGCGCGACCGTGTCATCCTGAGCGAAGCGATAGCTTCGCATACGCGAAGCCGTCGCGCAGTCGAAGGACCCCTACGCAGATGGCAGTGGCACGACGGTCTCAGGGAATTCTTCCTCGTGTGGCGACGGCACGATATATATGCCTGGGAAAATGGAGTGAGGCTGCGCTGTGAGAACTCCCGGCTGGGCCTCTGGCAGCTTGAGCAGGCATGGGGTCCTTCGACTTCGCAGTCGGTTCGCTATCGCGAACCGCCCGCTCCGCTCAGGATGACATTTCATGATGTGCACCCATTGTGCCGTCGCTCAGCGCTTGTGCCCCACCAGTAGCGCCAACTCGCGCCATTTCCATTGGCAGTCCACATCGACGAAGCCAATCTCGCGCAGCCACTGCAGTTGAGTCGCTACATCCAGCAATTTGTTCGACGGGTCTTCGTGCTTGACCGTGTTGCCGGTTCGGTGCAGGAATTCTTCGTGCAGACGCTGCGTGGGCGAGGCGATATGTTCGAGATTGCAGAAGACTCCGCCGGGGTTGAGCATGGCGTGAATCTCCGCGTACAGCGCGCGCTTGCGTTCGTGGACGAGATGATGGATCACGAAGCAGGAAACTACCGCGTCGAACTTTCCCAGCGCGGGCAGCGGGTTGTCTAAATTGTGAGCGACGATGGTGACCGAGGAATCTGCTGCGAAACGTTTGCGGGCGGCTTCGAGCATGGTGGGCGAAAAGTCCAGGGCCACCGATTCAACCTCGCTGTCGAGCTCAGACTTGGCTAGCGCGAGCAGGCGTCCGTCGCCGGTGCCGAGGTCGAGGATGCGGCGCGCAGTGCTCGGAATAAATTCGAGCAGCGTGGCTTCGCCTTCGGTGCGATGAGGGATGGAATCGGCGCGACCAAGATAGTCGTTCGCATGTTCGGTAGAAGTCCAGAGGTTGACTGGCGAGTCGGTAGCCATGTTTGTCCTTAGAGTTTGTCCTTGAAGCCAGTATAGGCAAACAGGATAGACTCGTTGCTAATGGATATCGTTAAGCTGCCTGGCAGAGGATTTATGAAGTCGATTTTGGCGGTTGGACTGCTGTTGGGTTTGAGCGCGGCGTGGGCTGGGGCGCAGGATCAGAGTGCTTCGCCCGGGCAGACTCCGCAAAGTCAAGATCAAGGTAAAAATCAAGATCAGAGTCAAAAGCAGCCGGACAAGCCCGCCCATTCGACAGGCTCAGGGCAGGCTCCTGCTTCAGAGGATAAAGAGGTCAAGATTACGCCACGGCAGGCGGAAGAGTTGTTTCACTCGGTCGATGAGATTCTGGCGTTTGACAGCAAGCAGTCGGGGTTGCCGATCAAGAAGCAGGTCAAGCGGCGGCTCACCAGCCGCGATGAAGTCGAGTCGTATCTGACCAAGCACATGAAGGATGAAGATGTGAAGCGCCTGGAGCGGTCGTCGCTGGTGCTGAAGAAATTTGGATTGCTGCCGCGCGATTTCGATCTTGAGAAGTTGATGGTGTCGCTGCTGCGCGAGCAAGTTGCGGGATACTACGACCCCAAGACGAAGACGGTGAATCTGCTGGATTGGGTTCCGATGGAGGAGCAGGAAGGCGTGATGGCGCACGAACTCACGCATGCGCTGCAGGATCAGACGATCAACCTCGACAAGTTCATGAAGAAAGGCGAGAAAGATCTGGGGGAGCTTAAAAAAGATCCAACGCCTGAGGACATTGAGAACGACGAGATCGATGACGCGCGCGAAGCCGTGGTTGAAGGGCAGGCTGAGACGGTGATGATGCAGTATGAATTGGCGCCGGTGGGGCGCTCGCTTGCGGATTCTCCGGAGCTAGTGGAGTCGATGGAAGCGCAGATGGCGAATGGCACCGACGACTCGAAAGTATTTAAGGATGCGCCTATTTTCCTGAAAGAGTCGCTGACATTTCCTTACAGCTACGGCATGAAGTTCGTGATCGCGGTGCTGGAAAAAGGCGGCAAGGAGAAGGCGTTCGCGGGCATGCTCGCGAATCCTCCGCACACCACGCGGCAGATTATGCAGCCCGAGACTTATTTGTCGGGCGAGAAGATTGAGCCTATGCGCGTCCCGGAATTCAAACGCGACTTCAAGGATTACGTGAAGTTTGATATTGGGGCGATGGGCGAGTTCGATGTTGCGGTGCTGCTTGAGCAGTATGCGGGGAAGAAGTTGTCGGACCGGCTGTATCCGGAGTGGCGGGGCGGATATTACTATGCGGCACGTCCGAAGAACGACGCTGCTGCACCGCTGGGGCTGATGTATGCGTCGCGGTGGTCGAGCGCCGAGAAGGCTTCTGAGTTTGCTGAAATTTATGCGCGCTCGCTGAAGCAGCGGTACAAGAAAGCCGAAGAAGTGGGAAATCCTTCATCGGCCATGGCGGATGAGGAGCATCCGCAGTACAAGGTTGAATTGCTGAAGGGCCGTCACGCGTGGACTACCGAGGAAGGTACGGTGGTGATCGAGGAGCAGGGCGATACCGTGCTGGTGTGCGAGAGTTTGGACGCGGCTACTACGGAGACTTTGGAGAAGGAAGTGTTTGGGAAGTAGGGCAGTTCTCAGTTCTCAGTTCTCAGTTCTCAGTTCTCAGTTCTCAGTTTCGTGATTCTCACCTTCGGGTTTTGATTCATTACTTTCTGTGCGATTCCTTTTTGCTGTTGTCTTCGTCGGTTGCTCCCAGGACGTGCTGCACTTTCGCTGCGACAGTAAATTGCTTGCTGCTTCGCTCGACGGTGAGTGTGTGTTCCTTTCCCGGTTCACCTGCAAGCCTTGACCAGACTTGTCCCATGCTTGAGCCGGCAACGGGAATGTTGCCGATGGCTATGAGGTGGTCGCCGGCCTGAACTTCTGCCACGGAAGGTTTGCCTTCGTAATCTGCGATGCCGAGGATGGTGAAGCGTCCGTCGTCTTCGGGACCAAGGATTAGTCCGATTACGTCGAAGTCAGGAACATTGAACATTCGGCCGATATCGAAATAGACCGTCGAGTGAGCGTAGTCGATGCCGACGCGGTAGTTGAGCAGGGCCTCGGAGCCGAGCAGGGGTGCTGGTTGTAAGGGCCAACGTATTGCAAAGCTTGTCTGCGCCGCCGCATCGAGCCTCACGAATGGCACATCCGTAAGATACAGCGGACCGTATTGCACGCGGTCGAGGCGCATCAGTTTCGAGTCCGGTTCGTCGCGTGTTCCCCACATGTTTGCGGGGCCGATTGCGCCGGTCATGTGGGGCGAGTCGGGGTGAGCGGCTGAGAGTTTGTCGAAGAGGTCGGCTGAAATAAAGCTAAGGGACGAGCCTAAATCAAGCGCGAGATTGTATTTCTTGTTCGCGATTTGGCTTGGGACCTGGATGAGGCCGTTCGCGGGGTTCACGATCACCTTCGCAGTCACGCCCTTAAACTTCAGCGTACCAGGTTGGGCGATGGTGAATTCGTGGTCGGGAAAATTAATTAGTACGTCGTAGTTGCGCAGCACTGTGGAGGGGATGTTGATTTCGGCAGTTAAGCCGGGAGCCAGTGGACCGCCGAAGCCGGGAACTTTAGCCTCCTTTATCCCAGTTTGTCCGCCCAGTCTGATCGTCATGCCGTCAATGTTTATCTCAGCGGGTGGAGCGGCGGAACAGAGTTGGCCGTCGCAAGACATCCAGCCTCCGGTGCGACCGGACAGCATCCGCGACATGTATAGCTCGGGATTTCCATTGTCGACCCAGGCGCGAACGCGCTGTGTGGTTCCATCGGAAAGCGGGATGCTGACGTCGATGACGATACGGTTGTGATCTAGGGTGAAGGGAACCGTTGCTGATTTGGGCTCGGGCTGGCGCGCTGGCCTGGGTGCGTTTTGTGCGATGGCACCGGTCGCGAGAATCAGGACAACCAAGGCTCTGCAACGCATAAGAGAATTGTAACGCGTGAGAAAACCTTGGAACACCCTTCGACTCTGCTCGGGGCAACAGTGGACGCAGACGTTCACAGAGTGTCTTGTATAATCACGAGTTCGGTGCGCACTGTTTGAGTCGTCTGTGGGCATGAGATTTTGGGAGGGTTGGTGGCTCAGGCGGAGATTGGGATTATCGGCGGAAGCGGGCTTTATTCCATGCCTGGGCCGAGCCGGGTTAAAGAAGTGCGGGTGAAGACGCCGTTTGGCGCGCCTTCGGACGCTTACGTTTGCGGAACGCTCGAAGGGCGCAAGGTCGCGTTTTTGGCGCGGCATGGGCGCGGGCATCGAATTCTGCCGAGCGAACTGAATTTCCGCGCGAATATTCATGGGTTCAAGCAGTTGGGAGTTTCGAGGATTGTTTCCGTTTCCGCAGTGGGGTCGCTGAAGGAAGAACACAAGCCGCTGGAATTTGTGATCCCTGATCAGTTTTTCGATCGCACGCGGCATCGCATCGATACATTTTTCGGCAATGGCGTGGTGGCGCATATTGCGTTTGCCGATCCGGTGTGCGGCGAATTGGCGGGCGTGGTCGAGGCCGCTTGCAAACGAGCCGGAGTGACGGGCAAGCGCGGCGGAACTTATTTGTGCATGGAGGGTCCACAGTTTTCAACCAAGGCGGAGTCGAATGTGTATCGCGGGCTGGGCATGGATGTAATCGGCATGACTAACCTGCAGGAGGCGAAGTTGGCGCGCGAAGCCGAGCTTTGCTACGTCACGGTGGCGATGGTGACGGATTACGATTGCTGGCATCCGCATCACGACTCGGTCACCGTGGATCAGATTGTCGCGGTGCTGGTAAAGAATGCGGAGAACGCGGCGAAAGTGGTGCGCGAGACCGTGGCGGCGATGCCGCGGGAGCGGTCGTGCAAGTGCGGGTCGGCGCTGGCGCACGCAATTTTGACGGATTCGAAAAAGATTCCGGCAGCGACTCAGAAGAAACTCAAATTGATTATTGGAAAGTATGTGAAGGGATGAGGCTAGGGGTTAGGGGCTAGGGATTAGGGCAGGTCGGACGCGCCGATGAGGTCACTTCGGTTCGCTGCCCTATCCCCTATTCCCTATCCCCTGCTCCCTAGTCCCTCGCGAGGCAGAGTTAATCCATCATGAGCATAGTGGTTGTCGGTTCGGTTGCGTTTGATGACATCGCGTCGCCATCGGGCAGCGTGAAGGGGATATTGGGCGGCGCGGCGACTTACTTTTCGCTGGCGGCCAGCTATTTCACTCAGGTGCGGATGGTTGCCATTGTCGGCGACGACTTTGGCGTGGAGCACGAAGAAGTCCTGAAAAAGCGCGGAGTCGATACGCGCGGGATCGAGCGCGCTTCTGGAAAAACATTTCGCTGGGGCGGGACTTATGCTGAAAATCTCAACGAGGCCAAGACTACCTTTACCGATCTGAATGTGTTTGAAAAATTCCAGCCGCGCATTCCGAAAGAGTACGAAGACACGGAGTTTTTGTTCCTGGCGAACATCCAGCCGACGTTGCAGGCCAACGTGCGCCGTAAGATGAATGGCGTGCGGTTCACGGGATGCGACACCATGAATTACTGGATCAACGGCGCGCGAGCGGAACTGGCCGAGACCCTGAAGCTGGTTGACGTGCTGTTGATCAACGACACCGAGACCAAGATGCTGTCGGACGAAAAAAACCTGCCGCGCGCGGCGCAGAAGGTGCTGGCGATGGGTCCGCAGGCGCTGGTGATCAAGCACGGCGAGTATGGGGCTACGATTTTCTTTCGGGAAGGCGCGTTTGGGCTTGGCCGGCATCCGTTTCGCGCGCCGACTTTGCCGCTCGACGAAGTGAAGGATCCTACGGGAGCGGGTGATTCGTTTGCCGGTGGGTTCATGGGCTACGTGGCGTCCCAGGAAACGTTGAACCGCGAAGTGTTGAAGCGGGCGCTGTTCTATGGTGGAGTGATGGGATCGTTCGCCGTAGAAAGTTTTGGCACGGAGCGGCTGCAATCCCTGACCCGGGAAGAAATTGACGCGCGCTTTCAGATTTTTCGCGAGCTAACCCACCTCGAATGAAGCCGCAAACCTCGAAGCTACAATCCCGGAAGCTGCAACTCCCGAAGCCGCAAACTGGGCCCGCTAGGCCGTATTCCGATATTGAGATCGTGCGGTTGATCTGGCTTGCGATCTTCGTCTCGGTATTCTCCTTTCTTTTTTTCTATCGCAGCGGAGATGTGTTGCTTTACGGCGATGCCGTGGCGCACATCAACATCGCGCGGCGCGTGTTCGATTCGAAAACTCCCGGGCTGCTGCAGTTGGGAACGGTGTGGTTGCCGCTGCCGCACCTGTTGATCATGCCGTTCATCGTGTCGATGCGGATGTGGCAGGGCGGATCGGGCGGGTCGATTCCGTCGATGGCGGGGTTTGTGTTTGGAGTGCTGGGAATATTCCGGCTGGTGCGCGGGATGCTTTGGCGCGGAGCAGCGGATGGTGTGCCGAACGATAATAATAATAACGGAGTCGCTACGTTTGGAGCGTGGGCTGCGGCGCTGGTTTATGGCGCGAATCCTAATCTGATTTACATGCAGGCGACTGCGATGGGGGAGTCGCTGTATCTCGCATTTTTCATTTGGGCGGTGGTTTATTTCGCCGAGTTTGCGCGCGGAGGGGTGAAGGTTAATCGATTACTGACTAAGTGTGGGTTGTATTTGTTTGCAGCTTGTTTGACGCGGTATGACGGATGGTTTCTGGCGGGGGTTTTGGTGGTGGGGGCTGTGGTGGTTGCGGCGAAAGCCCCACCCTTCGGCTCCGCTCAGGGCAAGCTTCTCACAAAAGACGCGAGAAATGGGGCACCCACAATCTTGCGGCCCTCGCGAAAAACGATAGCAAAATTTGTTGTGATCGCAATTGCCAGTCCCGCGCTTTGGCTCGCTTACAACGCGGCCGTCTATCGGAATCCCTTGGAGTTCGCGCAGGGGCCTTACTCGGCGAAGGCGATCGAGCAGAAAACGGCGACGGTGAATCCTGCGAAAGGAAATCTGTTCGCTGCCGGATCGTATTTTCTAAAGGCGGCGGAACTGGATGTGGGACAGTCGAACTGGGTAGGACGGCTATGGCTGGCGCTGGCTCTCGTGGGAAGCCTGGCGGCCGCATTCGGCGGGCGCGGCCGTGTCGCGTTGCTGCTGTGGGTGCCGCTTCTGTTTTACGCGCTGTCGGTAGCGCATGGCAGCGTGCCGATTTTCGTGCCAACGTGGTGGCCGTTTTCTGAGTACAACGTGCGCTACGGATTGCAACTGCTTCCGGCCTTCGCGGTGTTTGTGCCGCTGGGGATTGTGTTCATGGTGGAATTCGCGATCAAGATTCGCCAGGCTGAAGTTTTGTGGGGGAAGTGGGCGCCCGTAGCGGCGCTGGCTGGTGTATTCGTGACCGTGCTTGCGAGCTATGCTGCGATCTGGCGCGCGCAGCCAATCTGTTATCGCGAGGCTGAGAGCAACATGCGCGGGCATGCGGCGCTGGATCGGCAACTCGCGGGCTGGCTGAAGTCATTGCCGTCGGATTCCGCGCTGCTGATGTATTTGGGCGAACACTCGGGGGCGCTCGAGCAGGCGGGCATTCCGTTGCGGCGAACGATCAACGAAGGCAATCATCGCGTGTGGATGCGGCCGGTCGATCCGGACGGATTGTGGGAGCGAGCTCTTGCCGACCCAGAGGCGCATGCGGATTATGCGATTGGGTTCGACGGCGATCCGGTGTGGGCGGCGGCAGAAGATCGTCATTTGAAGGCACTGGTCGTGATTCACACAACAGGGCAGCCGAGTGCCGGAGTGTTTCAAGGACGCAATCAGATGCACGGCCTTGAGCCGGCGCGGTAATCAGGTGCGTTAACGCCGGGCGCGGGCGATCCGGTGGTAAAATCCGGCCATCGCTAAGCCTTTCCCGGACAAAGAGTTAAAACCATGACTTGGCCACACATTTTAAATTTGATGCACAGCGAGATGGCGAGCGGCTTGGTCGCAACCACTCTGATCCGTTTGGTGCTGGCGGCAATCCTGGGTGGGATCATCGGGCTGGAGCGTGAACTGCGGCACCGGCCGGCGGGACTGCGCACCAACATGTTCATCTGTTTTGGCGCCGCGATGTTCACCATTCTTTCGGATGTGCTCGCGGTGGAACATCTGGGAGATCACACGCGCATCACGGCGCAGATCATCCCAGGTATTGGCTTCATCGGCGCGGGATCGATCTTGCATACGCGAGGATTGACGAGCGGCTTGACGACGGCTTCGACTTTGTTTGTGGTGGCTTCGGTGGGAATGGCGACTGGTGGAGGCCTTTACCTGACGGCGGTGTTTGCCACAATCGTAGTGGTGGCTGCGCTGTTCTCTCTGGGTCACCTGGAGCTGACGTTTAACCTGAAGACACTGCTGAATAGCTATGAGGTGACGGGCGGGAGCGTGGATGAAATCACGCAGGAGGTGAACCGCATACTGGAGCGTAAACATCGCATGATGTTGAACGTTGTGAGTGGCAGCACGAGCCAGCATGTCCGGCTGCAGTTTGACGCGGTGGGCTGTAACCGTGACCAGAAGGAATTGCTGAGCGAACTGAGAGCCTCGCCAGTGCTGGGCAGTGTGACTTCGTTGGGACCAGTGGAGTTGGAGTGAGCCTGCCGGGAGTGGTGATTCCATTTGTGAAGGCCAGCGCGTGCGGAAATGATTTTCTGCTGGTCGATGCGGCCGTGATCGCAGGGGATTTAGCTGCTGACATGGGTGGAATTACGCGGCGCATGTGTGACCGGCACGAAGGCGTGGGGGCGGATGGCGTGGAGTGGATGTATCCGCACGCTTCTGCGGACGTGGAGATTCGGCTGATTAATAACGATGGGTCCGAGGCGGAGATTTCTGGCAACGGCACGCGCTGTGTGGCGGCTTACGTCTGCGCCGAGCGCGGGCTGGAGAAGATTACGATTCAAACCGGAGCCGGGCTGAAGACTTGCGTGCTGACCGCGAGCCGCGAATCTGAATACGAGTTTGAAGCTGAGATGGGCGAGGCCGCCGTGGGCGCGGAACTAGCAGTAAAGCTGGGCGATGGCGAGGTGCGAGGGATTCCGGTTTCGATGGGGAATCCGCACTATGTTGTTTTTGCGCCGGAGTTTGCCGAAGACTGGCGCACGCAAGCTGCAGAGATTCAGCACAGTGGTCAATTTAAGCAGGGCGTGAACGTTCAGATGGTTACGGTCGATGGAAAGCATGATGTGAGCGTTCTTTTTTTTGAGCGCGGAGTAGGTGAGACGCAGTCGTCGGGGACGGGTTCGTGCGCGTCGGCGGTGGCGGCGATTGCCACGCGCAGGGCGGAATCGCCGGTTCGAGTGCACGCTCCGGGAGGAACGCAGAGAGTGCGTTTGGAAAATGAGTTGGTGTACTTGCGCGGGGCGGCGCGACTGGTTTGCCGCGGAGAGTTTTTTCTGAGCTAGGCTGACTTTTCTGATTGTAGTTTTCTTGTTCGCAACCCTTGCCGAATGTCTTCTTCGACCACTCCCCGTATCAAGCCTCCGGCTCTTCGGCCGGGAGATACCGTCGGCATTGTGGCGCCCGCCAGCAACATCAAGCGCAGTGAGCTTGAGGCTGGTTGCGAGGCGCTGCGGCGCGCGGGATATCGGCCGTTTTATTTTGACTCCATCCTCGACCAGGATTTGTATTTTGCGGGATCGGTCGAGCGCCGCACGCGCGAATTGGAAGAAATGTTTGTGCGCGATGACGTGCGGGCGATTGTTTGCGCGCGCGGCGGCTATGGCGCGAACTATGTGCTGGAAAAGCTGGACTTGGCGAAGGTCGAGGCCCACCCGAAGATTTTCGTGGGCTACAGCGATCCGACCGTGCTGCTTACATATTTTTCCGATGCTCTGGGGTTGGTGACATTCCATGGGCCGATGGTGGCGAAAGATTGGGCACAAGCAGATCGCGTGGACCTTGCGTCATGGCAGGCTGCGCTGACGAGCGCGACTGCTTGGGATCTCAACTTGGGCACGGACTCTGGGGCGAGCGGGTTAGTCGATGGAGCGGGCGAGGGAATTCTTTATGGTGGCTGCCTTTCGATCCTGGTGGCGTCGCTCGGAACGCCTTTCGAGATCAAGACCGCGGGTAAGATTTTGTTTCTCGAAGATGTGGCGGAGAAACCCTACCGGATCGATCGTATGCTGATGCAATTGAAGTTGGCCGGCAAACTGGATGAGGTGAGGGGGGTTATCTTCGGAGAGATGGTGGATTGCCAGCAAACGGCAAATCAGGGTTATACGCTGGAAGAAGTTATCCTGCGGATTGTTGGCTCGTTACGAGTGCCCGTGGCTTATGGAGTGCGGTCCGGTCACGTAACTGCGGGGAACATCACGCTGCCGATCGGTGTGCGCGCTCGATTAACGGTGAGTGGTGGGCAGGTAAGTCTGAGGATTCTGGAAGCGGCGGTGACGGCTTAGTCGTGGGGCTTTAGAGATCTAGCGCGAGGCCGAAATTCAAAGTCAAGAGCTCACCGCAAAGATCGCTAAGAAAATCCGCGAAGGACGCGAAGAAAAGAAGAGAAACTTCCTGACGAAGAAACTATGGATCATAAGAAACACATTCATCTGATTGGTATTTGCGGGACAGCGATGGCCGCGCTGGCGGGGATGCTGAAGCAGCGTGGCTTTCATGTCACCGGGTCGGACGCGGCGGCTTATCCGCCTATGTCGGATTTTCTGTCGGAAATCGGCATTCCGGTGGCGCAGCCTTTTGCTGCGGAAAATCTTGAGCCTCGCCCTGATCTCGTGGTCGTGGGCAACGCGATTTCACGAGGAAATATTGAACTGGAGCAGGTGCTCGACCAGCGCATTCCATTCTGCTCGCTGCCGCAGTTGCTGCATGAGGAATTTCTGCGCGGCAAAGAAGTGCTGGTGGTAGCAGGGACGCACGGGAAGACGACGACGACTTCGATGCTGGCGTGGATTTTTCACACGGCGGGCATGCAGCCTTCGTTCTTGATTGGCGGCATCGCGGAAAACTTTGGATCGAGCTTTCATCTCGGTCAGGGAAAACATTTCATTCTCGAAGGCGATGAGTACGACACTGCTTTTTTCGATAAGGGTCCGAAGTTTCTGCATTATTTTCCTGACACAGTGATTCTGACCTCAGTAGAGTTCGATCACGCCGACATCTATAAAGATCTCGATGCCGTCGAAACTGCGTTTAAGCGTCTGGTAAATCTCATTCCGCGGCGCGGCAGAATTATCGCTTTCGACGGAGTGGCAGGCGATGGCGCTGAGAGCGCGAGCCTCGAGCGTTGCTTGAGCAAAGCGTTTTGCCCGGTGGAGCGTTACGGCGCCAGCGCGCGCTCGGATTGGCGAATCGCAAATCTGAAATTCGAGACGGGAAGAACTTCATGGTCTGTGTTGCGTAAGGATAGTCACTGGGCGGATCTTGAGTTCCCGCTAGCGGGCGAATACAACGTGTGGAACGCGACCGCGGCTGCGGCTCTGGCTGCGGCCTATGGAATCTCGAAAGAAGAGATTGCGGCGGCGCTGAAGACCTTCAAGAGCGTGAAGCGGCGTTTGGAAGTTAAGGCGCAGGTGAATGGCATCACGATCATCGACGACTTCGCGCATCATCCCACGGCGATTGCGGGCACGTTGAAGGCGTTGCGCGCGCGGTATGCGGGCGCGCGCTTGTGGGCGATTCTGGAGCCGCGCTCGAACACGCTGCGGCGGCGCGTCTTGCAAGGCGACCTGGCGCGAAGTCTGGCGCTTGCGGACGAGGTCATAGTCGCAGGCGTGTTCCGTTCGGAGGCCGTGCCGGTCAACGAGCGGCTGGAGTTGCCAGAGCTTGCTGCCGACGTCGAGAAGCATGGCCGGCGTGCGCGCTTAATCGCCGATGCGGATGAGATCGTGCAGAAGATTGCTCCGGAGATGCGGAGCGGAGACGTGGTTGCGATTCTTTCCAACGGAGGCTTCGGCGGAATCTACGAGAAACTTCCGGCGCGACTACGTGCGCTCGCGGGCGACACCGCGGTCGTCGTCGCTGCGAACAACGCTGCGAACTCGGCGGGGAAGCAGTGATAGTGACAATGAGGCGTCGGATCGCGACCTCTGGCCGCGTGCGCCAGATTCTACGCGAACGTAGCGCCGCCGTCTCGACTGTCCTGTTTCTTTGTTTTGCTTTTAATCCGTCGTACGCTGCCACCAGCTACACAATTTCGCTGGCGAGTCCCGAGCAGCATCTGATTAAGGTGCAGATTCTGCTGCCCGAGGGCCCAGCGCAGCGCGAGTTACAGCTTCCGGTATGGAATGCGTTGTATCAAATACGCGACTTCGCGCAATACGTGAACTGGGTGCGCGCGAAAGACCTCGCGGGCCACGCGCTTCCGGTGCACGCGTTGGATAAGAGTCGGTGGCAGATCGCCAACGCCCAAGGCGGCGGCGTAGTCGACTATCAAATCTTTGTGGATTCAGCCGGGCCCTTCAACGCCGAACTGAACTCGCACCATGCGTTTCTAAATCTCGCGCAGATTCTTATGTATCCCGTGGACGCGCGGAACGGGTCGATGGTCGTGCGCTTCAGCCAGATTCCCTCAGGATGGCGGGTAGCTACGCCGCTAACATCGACACCTGACGGCGAATTCGGTGCGGAAAATTACGACCGGCTGGTGGATTCTCCAGTCGAGATCGGAATGTTCAAGGAATCCGATTTCGACGAAGCCGGCGCACACTTTCGCGTGATCGTTGATGCCGAGTCCGGCGACTTCGACATGAAACAGATCGACGCCACGCTGCAGAAGATTGTGGCGGCCGCGACCAGTTGGATGAACGACCGTCCCTTCGACAGGTACATGTTTCTTTATCACTTCCCGCGCGGGCCAAGCGGCGGCGGCATGGAACATGCTTACTCGACCGCGATTGCGCTGAATGCAGACCTGTTGGCAAAATCTCCCGAGTCGTTAGCTTCGGTGACCTCGCATGAGTTTTTTCATCTGTGGAACGTGAAGCGCATCCGTCCGCAGACGCTTGAGCCGGTGGATTATACGAAAGAAAATTACACGCGGGCGCTTTGGTTCAGCGAGGGATGCACCAGCACCGCGGCGGACATCATCCAGCTGCGCAGCGGGTTGGTCGAAGAACGCCGCTTCGAGTTGCAACTGGCGTCCGGGATCGGCGAACTCGAGGGGCGTCCAGCGCACCTCACGCAATCGGCGGAGGAGTCGAGTCTTGATGCTTGGCTCGAAGGCCACGCGTCCTACCAGCGCGCTGAGCGCAGCATTTCGTATTACAACAAGGGCGAACTGCTCGGCATCGTGCTCGATCTGGCGGTGCGCGAAGCCAGTCATGGTCACGCTTCACTGCGCGAAGTATTTCAATGGATGAATCAGAATTATGCAAAGCAAGGAAAGTTCTTCCCAGATTCTGAAGGCGTGCGCGAGGCCGCCGAGGCCGTGAGCCATTCGGATCTGAAATGGTTTTTCGAGAAGTATGTTGCGGGCACGGAGGAGATTCCGTGGAACGACTTCTTTCGTAGCGTGGGACTGCGCCTGATCCGGCAAACGTACCAAGTTGCCGACGCCGGGTTTGTGCCTTCGCGAAACTCTGACGGCTCCGTTACAGTCGCTGCGGTGACCGCCGGCAGCGCCGCTGAGCGCGCTGGTTTGCGCGTTGGTGATACGGTTTTAGAAATCAATAGCAACGCAACAAAGCGGGAATTTGTGCGGGACTTGGCAGGGCTGCATGTGGGCGACACAATCACGGTTAAAATCCGAAACCGAGGCGGTGCCGAAGTTGAACTGAAGTGGAAGGTTGGAAGCCGCGAAGAAAGTGTTTACGAGCTGAAGGACTTAGAGAACATTACAGCAGAGCAGCGGACGCGCCGGGCCGCGTGGCTGAAAGGCGAAGCAGAGTAGCGTAGCGCCAGCGTTTCGCCGGCTCGTGCGGCCGAAAATAATATGATCGGAACTATCGCGATGCTGACTTTCTGGGGGCTGACCGCGCCTATCGCGGCGCTGATCGGATTTCCCTGGTCGTTCGTCGCGGGAAACGTCAACCTGCTGTATCGCATATTCATGATTGGCTGCCGCGGTGGCGTGCGGCTGGCCGGGGTGCGCGTGCAATCCGTCGGACTCGACAAACTTGACCCGGCGCGCACCTACCTCTTCATGTCGAACCATGTGTCGAATCTGGATCCTCCGATTATCACGCCGCTGATTCCGAAGCGCACTTCGGTGCTGGTGAAAAAGGAATTGTTCAGTTTTCCGATTCTGGGGCGCGCGATGCGGATGGGGTCGATGATTCCGGTCGATCGCGGCAATCGTGACGCCGGAATCGAATCGGTGCGGGTGGCCAAGCAAGTTGTGCATCAGGGCTTGAATATGTCGATCTACGTGGAAGGCCATCGCTCTTTCGATGGCAGGCTCCTGCCTTTCAAGAAGGGACCGTTTTATCTGGCGATGGAGTGCGGCGTTCCGGTGGTTCCCGTGACCATCGTGGGAACACACGAGTTAATGCCGAAGGGAAGGTTCGCAATTAAACCGGGAACAGCGAAGGTAATCTTTCATCCTCCGATTGAGCCTGAGAACTTCGGCAGCCGCGAGCGTTTGATGGAAAAGGTGCGGGCTGTGATTGAGAGCGGATTGCCGGAGGAGTTGCGGCAAAGAGAATTAACCACGAAGGACATGAAGGCACACGAAGGGAACGCGAATACGTGATGTGTTCATTCTGTCTGTCCTCTCGGTTCAGGATATAATCCCAGCCAATCGTGGGCCTCGCCTCTGGCACAAAACTCGGGCCGTATGAAATTCAAGCACCGCTGGGAGCGGGCGGCATGGGCGAAGTTTATCGCGCTCGCGATACGCGACTGGGGCGCGATGTCGCGATCAAGGTTTTGCCTTCGCATCTCTCCTCGAATCCTGATCTAAGGCAGCGCATGGAGCGCGAGGCGCGCTCGATATCCTCGTTGAATCATCCACACATTTGTACATTGCACGATATTGGCTCGCAGGATGGCGTGGATTTTCTCGTCATGGAGCATCTGGACGGCGAGACTCTGGCCGACCGGTTGCACTGCGGCTCGATGCCCATTGCGGAGGCGCTGCAAATAGCGATCAAGATTGCCGATGCGCTCGACAAAGCGCACGCGCGCGGAATCGTGCATCGCGATTTGAAGCCGGCCAACATCATGCTCACTAAGCATGGGCCGAAGCTCATGGATTTCGGCTTGGCGAAACCCGCGCCAGGCTTGAGTTCCGCGTCAGGAGCTAGCCCATTAACACCGAGCACGCCGACCATGAGCGTGGCTGCGCTCAGTGCTTCCGCCTCGCCGCTCACGCAGAAGGGAACCGTGGTCGGAACGTTCCAGTACATGGCTCCGGAAGTGTTGCAGGGCGCGGAAGCCGATGCGCGCTCGGACGTTTTCAGTTTCGGCTGCGTGCTCTACGAGATGTTCACCGGGCGCAGAGCGTTCGAGGGGAAATCGCAGTTCAGCGTGCTGGGCGCGATACTCGATAAGGAACCGGAGCGCATTTCAACCGTGCTGCCGAATTCTCCGCCACGGCTCGATGAAACTGTCTGGCTCTGCCTGGCAAAAAATCCCGAGCAACGCTACGCTTGCATGCACGACGTCAGAATTCAACTGGAAGCTTTGGCGGAGGCTGATCCGCAAGCTCCGAGCATCTCGGCAGCTGCGTTGAACCAAACGTCGAACGGTTCTCGTGTTCCATGGCTGGTCGCGGCGTTCGCGGCACTGCTCGCGTTAATCATCGGCGCAGCCTACCTATTCCAGGCACCCAAGCCCGCGGCGGTAGTGCAGTCGTCGATCCTTCCTCCGCCGGGCACGATGTTCGTGACCATGCTTCCGGCATCGGGGCCAGCCGTGCTCTCTCCCGATGGAACGCGAATCGCTTTCACCGCGCGCGACGATAAAAGTAAAGTCCTGTTATATGTGCGCGCGCTCGCATCTCTGGCAGCGCAGCCTCTGGCCGGAACCGAGGACGCGATGTATCCCTTCTGATCCGCAGATGGCCGGGAGATCGGCTTCTTCACGCCGGGAAAACTGAAGAAGATCAACGCCGCTGGTGGCCCGCCGCAAATTCTTTGCGACGGCATCAGTGGCCGCGGTGGCGCGTGGAGCAGCGAGGGCGTCATCGTGTTCTCTCCCACAACCACGCAAGGGTTGTTGCGCGTATCGGCATCCGGTGGCAAGCCTGAACCTGCTTCGAAGCTCGATACGGCTCAAGCGGAGAACAGCCATCGCTGGCCGTTTTTTTTTCCCGATGGAAAACACTTCCTATACTGGTCGCGCAACTCCCGCGCCGGAGAACCTTCCGTGCTCTACGTAGGAGAGTTGGGAACCTTGCAAGCCAAAGTTCTCATGAAAAGCGAGACCATGGCCATCTACGCCGCAGGTCACCTTCTGTTTTTGCGCGGTCAGACTCTGATGGCACAACCCTTCAACCCCAGCCGGTTCGAACTTAGCGGCGAGCCCGTGCCCATCGCGGAACATGTCGCAATAAACGGCGCGAGTGTGCGCGCCATGTTTTCGGCTTCAAACACCGGCACCCTGATCTACCAAACGGGAGAAATGTCAGGCGGCTGGAACATGGTCTGGTGGGGCCGGGATGGCAAGCAGATCAGTACGATCCCGCAATCCGGTCGGTATCTCGGTCCGGTGCTATCGCCCGACGGATCCAAGGCAGCCGTCGAGATATTTGCGGGCGCGCAGGGAATCGGGGACATCTGGATCTTTGACTTGACGCGCGGAACGAGCACTCGTTTGACATTCGGGCCCTTCAGCCAGGGAAATCCCGTGTGGTCGTCCGACGGGAAGACTGTCTACTACGCTTCTGGTTCAGGAGAGGTATACATCGTGGCAAAGGCAGCGGACGGGAGTACTGCCGAGCGGATTGTGCTCCAAGACAAAGGTACGATCGAAATTCCCGATGGTTTTTCGCCCGACGGACGTTATCTGATTTACGAGCGCAAGGTGCCGCAAAACGAAACCACCTACCATCTCTGGGCGCTTCCTCTGTTCGGAGACGGCAAACCGTTTCCCATCGTTAAGAGTACTTTCGATGAACGTTTCTCCGCGATTTCTCCGGACGGAAAATGGATGGCTTATCAGAGCAACGAGTCGGGCCGCTGGGAAATTTACATCACGGCATTTCCCGGCGGTGGTGCGAAGTGGCAGGTCTCGAGCGTTGGCGGCAACGCGGCAAAGTGGCGCGGAGACGGCAAGGAAATTTTCTATCTCGACCCTTCCGACAATCTCGTTGCAGTCGATGTGAATGCGTCCAGTAGCGCAGTGCAGCTTGGCACTCCGCATACTTTGTTTCAGGCGATTGGAATCCAACGCGAGTATGGACCATTCGACGTGAGCGCCGACGGAAAAAAGTTTCTCATCAACAGCGGAAATCTGAAAGAGGGCAGCGATCCGTTCACGCTGGTACAGAACTGGCCCGCGGAGTTGAAAAAGTAAAACCCGCGTTACTCTTTTGGAATCTTCGCTCGCAATGCGCGCGCCATTTCCGGCAACTTCGGCAGAATCGCTGAATACTTTAACCACAACTTGTGATCGACAGCAGGAGCGCCGCTGACCAGCGCGTTCGGGGGAATGTCATTCGCTACTCCGCTTTGCGGCGTGACGATCGCGTTATCGCCGACCTCGCAATGTCCAACTACGCCGACTTGGCCAGTGAGAATCACTCGAGCGCCGATCTCCGTCGAACCTCCAAGACCTACCTGCGAGCAGAGCAAAGCATCTTCGCCGACCTGCGATCCGTGGCCGACTTGGACGAGGTTGTCGACTTTCACTCCGCGGCGAATGCGGGTTTCGCCTACGCTGGCGCGATCGATGCAGGAGTTCGCCTGAATTTCCACGTCGTCCTCAATGACGACTGGAGCGGGTTGGGGAATCTTGTACCAACGTGCTTCTTTCGTCTTGGCGAAGCCGAAGCCGTCGGAGCCGATCACGACTCCGTTGTGCAGCAGGACGTTGTCGCCGATGCGGCAGTTTTCGCGGACCACCGCGTGCGCGTGCGCGAAGAAGCTGTTGCCGATCTTCACTCCGCGATAAATCACGACGTGAGCTAACAACACAGCATCGTCGCCGATCTCGACGTTCTCGGTGACGACTGCGTAAGGGCCGATGTGCGCGTTCTTTCCGACTTTCGACGTTGGGTCGATGACCGCTGTGGGATGAATTCCAGGCGCATAGCGCAGCGGCTGATGAAAGAGTTCGAGCGAGCGCGCGAAACTTAAATAAGCATCTTCGACACGCAGCGTCGCCGCAGGGATGACAGGAAAATTTTCAGCGACGATTACAGCTGCCGCTTTCGTATGCCGCGCTGCGGAAGCATATTTCTGGTTGGCCACGAAGGTGATCTCCGAGGGGCCGGCTTCTTCGATGCCGTTGAGGCCGGTGATCTCGATATCGATGATCTCGGAATCGATGATCCCGGAATCGAGCGAGCCCTTGTCGAGGCGCGCGTTGAGGGCGGAGGCGATCTGAGAGAGTTTCATGGTGTAGGGATGGACGCGGGTAAATCCTACACCAGTTCCGGTGGCTGCTACACGAGCGTGGGCGGGACGCCCCGCGACAGCCGCCGGAAAGGCACTGCTGCACCTTCCTACCGAAGTGCCGCATCCACAGCCGTGCCCGTACAGCTGAGTTGTGCGGTGCCGACGATGGTGCAGCCTCCGCCGCAGGCGGCGAGCAGGTTAAAGTTTGTTTGGTCGAATGCGAAGATGGAATAGTCGTCGGTCGGTCCGCCCGCGCCCACGCACTGAGCCGCACCCGTGGAGGTCACGGTCACCTCGGTTGTGGGCGCGTTCTGATAACACGCTCCCCAGGTTGCGGGTTGCGGAGTGACCGCATAAGGAGCGGCACTGTAGTGGCCAGTGGCGGTGAACTGTACCGTCTGGCCGGGAAGGCCACCGGCAATGGCCGTGGCGGGGCTGATGGTGATGGACTGGAGTTGACCGGGAGTCGAATTTGAGCCGCAGGACAGTGCAAGCGACGCGGCCAGAACCAGCGCTAAAGAAAGGAGCGGGAGGCGAAGTTTTTTCATAACGCCCTCCTGTTGGAATTAGAACATAGGAACGGGTCGCGGGTTGTAAGGAGCGTTCGGACTTGTGCTCTCCTGTGATTGGCCCTCCGTCCCCATATCCCCGAATACCTACTTCAGGATGAGGGTGAAACCGGCGGTCGATGTGAGCGAGCTGCTAGTCGCGGTTACAACCACGGTGTAGGTCCCAGGCGGCGTGCCGGAATTAGGGGGCGGCCCGGTATTGCCGCTTCCACCGCCGCCACCGCCGCAAGCGGCAAGCAACATGATCAGCATCAAAAGCGGGAGAAAGAGCCGCAAGCGCCAACGTCTCCGGGAGCCCCCGACAAGAACGAGGGAAACAAACGGAAAGATTGCAGCGGCAAGCCAATGGGGTAAATATGGGTGTGAGGGAGTTCGAAGGCTGGTTGTGGGAGCCTCTGTCTGCACTGTAATTGCGGAGAAGGTAGTTGCCAACGTACCGGTGGCGGCAATGGTGGGTGGGTTGAATTGACACGAGGCGCCGGCGGGGAGCGCGGAGCAGGAAAAAGAAACGGTTCCATTAAATCCGGTGGAATTAGTGACGTTGACGGCGGTCGAAGCCAGCGACCCCGGAGCCGATATGGTCAGGGTCGATTGACTGGGGGGAAATGACACGAAGAACCCAGGCTGGATTGTGAAACTGAGCGACTGAGCACTATTGCTGGGGTTGAAGCTGGCATCGCCGCTGTAGCTCGCGGAGATGGTGTGAGCGCCAGCGTCGAAATTGAGGACTCCGTTGGGAGTTGCTGTGTTGCTGCCACTGTTAAGCTGCTCCCCGGCGTTCAGTTGGAAGGAAGGACCGCCTGGAATAGATCCATAAGTATCAGCGAAGGTGACGGTCCCGGTGGGCGTGCCGTGACCCGACAAGCCTGACACATCGGCGCGCAGATAGACGAAGCTTCCAAACGGACCGCCGGTGAAGGGAAGGGCCACGCCTTGAGAGGTTGCGGTCAGAACAGACACGGTTGTCGCGCTTGATTCTGGCGTTACGGTGACGGAGACGGGACTGGAATAGCTGGGAGCATAAGTGGCGTCGCCTCCATAGACCGCAGTGACGTTGTATGGTCCCCCGCCCGGCAGTTGGTTCGTGGAGGAAACGACGGTGCTGGTGCCGCTTAAAGTAAAGGCGTCCAGTGCGGTTTGCATGTTGTAAATGGCCCCAGCTGCCGCAAGCAGCCAGGCCTCACCAGAGGGATTTCCTCCCGGTGTGTTCGGCGAAACGGAGATGTTGACACTCACCGAGGAGCCATGGGTGATGTTGACCGTGGGGCTGAGGGCGAGAGTAGTGGTCGTCGGACTAAAGGTGACTGAATTCCACTGATTGATTAGATTTGTGATATTGACCGACCCTAGCCCCGAAGCTAAGTCGAAGCCGATGCTCGCCTGATAGTCGGCAGTACTTGAGCCGTAGTTAAGCTCCCCGGGAACGGCGTTGTTGCCCGACGTCACGTCATTGAAGACGCAGGTGCTGGCGGGCAGAGCGGAGGTGTTGGATGCATTGCACTGCGAGAGCGCGGCATTCTGCGCGGCGGCGACGCGATAGAGAACGTAATTCGCCTGACCCTGGCGAACCCCTAAAGACGGATTGAAATTTGCAATTTGCCCATCGATAAGGGCCATGATGCCGGCGAAAGAGGGTGCAGCCGCTGAGGTACCCGATACGAAGTAAATGAAATTTTGCGCGCAGGACCCCTCGATGCAGAGGAGGTAGGGATCGTGGCTGGCCGCTGTCAACGCAACGTCTGGCAAATCGCGAACGCCATCGTTGGGAATCCCGGTTACGCCCGCTTGCCAGGAAGGCTTAAGAATGGCTGAGGTAGTGCCGCCGGACTGAATGTTCCCGGCGCTGGCTCCGCCGCTGCCTGCCCACAGACCCGCTGTAGGGCTGCTCTCATTCCATACGTCTTCGGGGATGTAGGAGATGGCGGATTCTGACAGCGGTGCCTCGCTTCCCCAGTAGGTGCTGTCCTCGCCGTTCTCGTTGAACATGGTGCCGCCCACAGCGACGTTAAAAGGGGTGGATGCGAGGAGATTGACAGATATGGGATGCGTAGCTGGCGGCGTGGAAGGATCGTCGCAGCCTTCCGCGCCGTTGTCTCCGGTGGAAACAAAATAAGTAATGCCCTGCGCTGCGGCCTGCTGAGCCACGCCATAAGTGAACGCAAGTTGCGCGTCAGTGGCGTAAAGCTCGCAAGCGCTGAAGCTTTCGGTCATGATATCGGCGAAATCGTTCTCGACGATATACACCTCGGAGAGGTCGATGCCATCCGTGGTGTTGGTGGTAGCGGAAACGACGACCTCAATGACAGCCTGTGTGGCAATTGCTCCCGACCAAGTTGCATCCAGCGTAACTTCAGCCTCTTCGCCTCCGCCCAGGTCGCCCGGATCGGGTCCATTCAGCAAAATGTCCGTATTAGTGGAAGGTAAGTTAAAGTCGGCGCGGAAGTCGCCAACGTCGTTGGCCGGACCGTCCACGTTGTAGAGATTGCTGCGGGCGATCACCCCGATAACTACCCCCTGGCCAGCCATGCTTGGATTGCTGAACGCCGGCGAGTTGTAAATGGTTGCGAAGTCCTGTGGCCCCAGTGCGTAGGTGACTGGTTGGCCATTTTGCGCCGGAAACGTGACCTGCGGTCGTTGACCGTGCCCGACGATCTTGAACGGCGCCGGTTTCTCAGATACTCGAATCTGCGGTTTCTTCAGGAAATTGTGTAGCGTGGCCACGCCAGCGATCGCCGACGTTAGCGCTGTCGGAATTTGCGGGTCACTCGAGTTCGCCCAGTGCTGCTCTCCGTTGACAATGTATTTGTGAATCGTGGTGTGGAAAGCTTCCTGGACTTGGCTGGCCGAGCCGGAGAACTCGAGAACGGTGCGGCCTTTGGTTGAGCCGACCTGGAATCCGTGGGATTGCAGCCATGCGGTGATGGTTTGCAGGTCGGCGTCGGTGGGGCCGAATTGTTTGCCGTACTCTTCGGGCGTTAGCCACTTGTGATAGTTGGGCGAGGATTTGTCCTGCTGGTCGTTGAGAAGTTGGTCGAGCGCGGATTCCTGCTGCGGGCTGCGCTTCAGCACGAGCAGCATGCGCTGCATGGGCAGCGTGGCCGGGGCTGTGCCGAGGTCGAACTGCGGGCGCGCTAGAGGATGCGTGTTTCCATGAAGAGTGGTGAGTTGCGATTCGTTAATCGGCTGAACAATGATCGGCTGCGCGATGGGTGAGCGCGGCGCCGCTGGCGCGGTTGGCTGTTGGGCAATCGACGGCCGGGCAATCGATACAGCGGCGACAATTGTTCCGACTAAAATGATAGCGCGGAGTTGCTTCGAAGCGGCAAAGCACAGGCCTTTCATCGAATCGACACCTCTCCCCTGGGATGTGGCTTGCTCGGAGACACAGACGGGCCAGGGGAAGTAAGCCCAACTGCTCTCGGGGCGCGGGTATCTGGGCCTGCGCCCGGGACAGCCTTTGTACTGCAAGTTTCGGGGAATTGCAACTGTTGCTTTGTGGGTTGGGTACTCCTTAAATGACAGTGTTTAGGAAGCTACCCGTGGCTTCGGTCTCCCATAAGTGGTGAACGACTCATCGATCTCGGGCGGACAACGATTTATTGCATGACGCGTTGACATTTGCAAGTTTCAGGCTTACTTTGTCTTCATTCGGCGGCCGGATGTTTGATACTCACCCCGAGTTTCACATCCGAGGGGGGCTTCTCACTGCCGATTTCCCAAGCTTTTATAGGTTATTTGGCGCTAAGTGCGTCACGGTGCGCGTGTTTGGCCGGACCTCTTGCAGCCTATTCGAAGGGGAAACTTTTCCCCGGAGTTGTTCTTCTTCGTAGATTGGACAGTCAAATCAGGCAGAGGAGGGTAACGTGGACAGCCGCTTTCGAAAGGTAACAACATTTTTCAGTTACTGCTATCTGCTCAGAATCCCACTCTTAATTGGGTTGATTCTCATCACGCTTCCACCTTTCGCGATTTGGGGTTCAGGACGATCCTTACTTGAGAACCTGTTCGTACTCACTGCGGGCAATATTTTCTGGGTGATGATTGTCGCGCTGATTCTCGCGTGGAGTTTGCTCGTGGCCTCGCGTGTGGTGCTGCTGAACGGCAGAGATCGTTTTGGCATCGACACCTGGATGAAACAGGACGTTCTGCAATGGTGGCATTTGTTGCTTGCTTCGCTCCCGACAGTGTCGCTCTTTGTTTGCGCATGCGTTGAGAAAAACCGCGCCTTTGCGGCGGTCTCGTGGTGGAAGTGGGCGGGCGCTGGGCTGGCAGGGGCAGCGATCGCCTACGCTATCGGTTTCTTGGGACTCGTCGTCTCGCTCACTCTTGGACCTCGTTACCATCCTGGCGATTCCAAATTCGATGCCAAGCGGCGCTTCAGAGTCCCTTTTTTCTACGGAGAGACGATGCTGGATTGGGCGGATCACTTTAGGTTTATTCGATTGAAGGATCCCGAGAGGTTCGCGAAGTGGGCGCTGGCGAACATTCCGGCGGATCTTCGGAGGGGTTATGCGGATAGGAAAGGACATCTCTATCCGGGACAATGGCTTGTTCTCACCCTGATGACAATCTCCGTGATAGTTTACTCGAGCGTGGGAACTTTTAGAGCTTTTCGGCTGGGCATGCCAACTTCAGTGCCTGCCATAGTGTACGTCCTTGTCTTGATGTTGGCGCTCAATTGGGTGCTCTCAGTGATTGCGTTTTTCCTGGATCGATACAGGGTACCGTTGATTCTGCCCACCGTTCTTTTCTGCACATTGGCCGGTCAATTCCCCCAATCCGATCACTACTTCGCTATGCGTGACGGCATTTTGGTTCCGCCCGTCTCCCCGGCGAGGACCCTAGCCAGCCACGGGAAGAACCACCCGGCGGGAGTGGTTGTGGTATCAACAGCCGGAGGCGGAATTCAGGCTGCTGGTTGGACGGCTAAAGTCCTGACCGGTCTACAGCAGGAGTGTTCGGCAGTAAACAGCGATGCTAACTTTGCGGACTCGATTGCCGCGATCAGTGCAGTTTCGGGCGGCGCCGTCGGAACTCTTTTCTTCATGAATCAGTACCGCGTGGCGGGCGAATCACGGGGGTTCCATCCGGATACGGTCGATCTTCAGGACATCGTCAAGAAAGCGGAAACCCCCGCTCTCAGTGACATAGCCTGGGCGATTGCGTATGTAGAACCATCGCGCGCGCTGTTTCCTTATTGGCGAAACTCCGCCGAGGAAAAAATCGTTGATCGAGGATTCGTGCTGGAACAGACCTGGCGGAATCAAGGATCGATCTACGCATATATTTCTAATTGGAGGGAGGGCGTAGCTGACGGCTGGCGTCCTGCCGTTATCTTCAACGCCACGATCGCGGAAACGGGCCAGCCGTTTCTTTTGTCCACCTCAGATTTCGACACCGGATCGACGAGTCCAACTCGCCAAACATTCGCACAGGCTTATCCGAATTCGGATCTGCCTGTAGTTACGGCCGCCCGGTTGGCAGCGAGCTTTCCTTATGTATCGCCAGCGAGCCGCCCGCTCTCCAGTCGACCCGAATATCACTTGGTGGATGGTGGTTACTATGACAATTTTGGCGTAGACTCTCTGATTGCCTGGCTCAATCAAGGCCTCGACAATCTTGGCAAGGAAAAAGAGCACTCCCCAGAAGTATCTTTGCCAAATGTGCTGTTCATTCAGATTCGTTCATTTCCTTACGACGCCTTCCCCTCGCCTGCCAGCAGGGGATGGTTCTACCAGAGCTACGCCCCCGTGGATGCGTTGATGAGTGTGCGAACAACAGCGCAACTGGTGCGTGATCGGGACGAATTAGACCTGCTAAAGCGGAAGTGGGCTGAGAGGCGTTCGAATCGATACGGCAAACTTTGTGTTTCCCGGAGCAGAAGCGCCGCTTTCCTGGGAGCTAACGGAGCAGCAGAAGGGTGAAATCCAACACCAATGGGATTTAACGTTAGCCGGGGGAGACGATAATAGCGACCTGAAGGCGGTGCGATCGTTTTGCCGTGCGCAGTCCAGCCGGACGACTGCCGTGTCTGCGCTGCACTGAGCCGCGTTCGCGGTGAGGCCATCGAAGGTTCGTCGCGCCAAGTCATTCTTCGAACAGCGTCACTTGGCGCTGGTCGTCAGTTGGACCGCGGCGGGGACGGCGGCTGGCTCCGATTACCGCCAGCACCGTCAGGGAATCGAGCGCGGTGCGCGGGACGAAGATGCGCTGTGTGTTCGAGCGTTGGTCGGGAGGGTTTACCAGATAACCTTCCGGCAGGTTTTGGGTTAGGTCAGAGGGCATCAGGCCTTCGAGGATTTCGTTGTCTTTGAAACGTAGGCGAACCCAGAGACCTTCGGAGCGCGGACGCGATGTAAAAGTTTTGCGGGTCAGGGATTCGGAGTCGCCGAACTCGCGGACGAAGTAGACGCCTTTGATCTCGCGCAACTCCATCGCGACCACGTTGCCCGAGGTGTTCAACAGTTCCAACTTGCCTTCGTTCACGAACTGCGTAGGCGAGACATAGCCGGAGACGGAATCGCGGTCCATCTTGCGGACAATGACTTTCTTGTGGGTCGAGGGCATGTGTCGGGCTTCGGGCTTCGGCTTTCGGGCTTCGGCTCCAGCGGAAACCAGTATCCGGATGCCCGAACTAAGCGATCCCAGATTCGCAATTCCAGATTCAGCCGAAGCCCGACGCCCGAAAGCCGAAGCCCGACCATTCTCGCACTAATTCGCGGAAAATCGCGGGAATCCACGTTGGCAGTAGCCAAAATGTTAACCTTGTGTTATTCCTTTAAGTTGCCTTGGCGTGACTCAAGTCTTTGGTAAGTGTTTTCCATTGAATCACTTGAGTCCGATTGGCTGCCGAATCGCCAAGGTTGGGCCGAGTCATCCTGTGGAAATCTTGTGGAAAACGGTGGGTGCTGTTGGGCGTTGGATGCTGTCCGAAATTCTTTCACAGAGTACCCTTCGGCTCCGCTCAGGGCAGGCATAGGATTTCACAGGGGTAAGGCAGCACATTGGATCGCGCGGTTCGTAGTGGCTTGATTTGGAACGTTTGACGACGAATGGCTGATTACATTTACACGATGGAGATCCGGTTGACGCCGGATCAGTTGAAGGGCGTCAACCTGGTGCAAGAGATAGCCCGCGCCGCGGGAGTCACTCTTTACCTTACCGGCGGCGCGATTCGAGACATCATCAGCGGGTTTACCATCCGCGACCTGGATTTCACGGTTCAGGGCAATCCCCTCAAACTGCAGAAAGATTTCGAACGCGCGGGCGCGCAGATTGCGGGCCACGATGAAGACGTGCGCACCTTATTTCTGGTGCTGCCGGGGAATGTGCGCGCCGAGATCGGGATGTCGCGGACCGAAGAGTACGAGAAGGTCGGCAAGGCTCCCGTGATTACTCCGGCGAGCATTCAGGAAGATTTGCGACGCCGCGACTTCACCGTGAATGCGATGGCGTTGTCGCTGAATGAGGGGTCGCGCGGGTTGCTGCTCGATCCGTTTAACGGCGTCGCCGATATTGAAGCGAAGCTGCTGCGCATCCTGCACAACTATTCGTTCGTGGAAGATCCATCGCGGCTGATTCGAGCTGCGCGATTTGCAGCGCGCTTTCACTGGCCTTTGGAGGAGCGCACGCAGCAGCGCTATGACGCCGCCAAAGAAAACAACTACATGGAGCACATTTTGCGCGGCGCCGTGGGCCACGAGATCGCGCAACTGGCGCATGAAGACGATCCGCTGAGCGTGATTCGGGCGCTGGAAAAAGAAGACTGGCTGAAGGTGCTGCATCCGCACTGGTCGTCGGCCAAGGTGGATGCGAACGGAATCGCGCTCTTGATGAAGACGCGGCAGCAACTGGTGGATCTGGGATATACGGTCGATCCGTCGGCTGCGGTCATGCACTTTCTGACGGCGAAGCTTTCGGATAAAGATATTTCGGATTTGCGGCGGCAGATTCCGCGTAAGGATTTGATCGAATCGTGGCGCGATATTGAAGATCACGCTAAAGATCTGGCGAAGCGGTTGATGGGGAAGGAAGCGGCCACGCCGTCGCGCACCTGGAATCTTTTGTCTGCGGCGCGGCCTGAGATGATTCTGTTTCTCGCGGTGACATCGCGGCACCAGACCGTTGCGGGGAAGATCAAGAACTTCCTGACGAAGTGGCGGCAGGTGCAGCAGCGCATTCCTCTGCCGGAGATGACCGAGTTGCTGATTACTCCTACGCTGCCGGAGTATCCGAAGATTGCGCGCGACGTGTTTATGCTGCTGTTGGATGGAAGACTGCGGTCGCACACCGAGACTTTGAAATTCTTGAAGCCGTTTGCGCCGCCGCCGCCTCCACCACCGCCGCCCCCGAGGCGCGGGCGTGGACCTAAGGCAGCTGCGGTTGCTGCTGTTGCGCCTGCCGCGGCAGCGCCGGTTAAAGCTGGTAAGGGCAAGGGGAAAGCTGCGCCTGCACCGGCGGCGGCTCCGGCCGTGGTGGCCAAGTCCGAGGCGAAACCCGAGGCGAAGGCGAAAGCGGAAGCCAAGGCTAAGCCTGCAAAAGCGGCGCCGAAGGCCGTTAAGAGCGCGGCCAAGCCCGCGGCGAAGCCCGCTGCAAAGAAGCCTGCCCCCGTAAAGAAGGCCAAGCGCAAGAAGCGATAGATTGTCAGATAGATGACTGCTACGGTGTCGCAATCCCGGTACTGTCCTAATTCGTCTCGTGACAGGTACTAATTTCTGCATCGGCCGGGCTGAATCGGGCATATAATGGTTGGTATGCATCGATCGCTTTTCATTGCGGCGCTCGTGCTCTTGATAGTCTCCGCGCCTCTTTCCGCGCAACACGGCGGCGGCCACGCGTCCGGTGGCGGCCACGGCGGTGTGGGTGGCGGGCATGGCGGTTTTGGTGGCGGTCACGCTTTCAGCGGAGGCCACGCTGGTTCCGGTTATGCGGCGCGTCCATCCGCGCGCGGCTATGCTTCCCGTCCTGCAATTTCTTCTCGCGGCATCAATCGAGGGGTTAACCGCTCTGGCGTTGGTGTGCGGGCGCGCAGCAACGGCCTGAGGAATCGCTACGGTTACGGTGCGTACGGTTACCCGTGGCTGTACGGCGGGTTATACGACCCGTACTGGTGGTGGGATTCTGGCGCGTCGTTCGACTACGAAAAGCAATACGAGACTGGCCTGGCGAACGAGATGAACGAGCAGAGTCTCGATCAGCAGAGGCTGCGTGCACAGGCCGCACAGGCCGATCAGGATGTTTATGCGAAGTCGACGCCTGTGCCGATGCGCGCAAAAGAACATTCGGATATTTTGCCGGCCACAGTGCTGGTTTTCCGCGATCAGCACAAACTCGAAGTTCAGAACTACGCCATAGTAGGCCAGACGTTGTGGAATTTTGCGCCGGACCATACGCAGAAGATTCCGCTCTCTGATATCGACCTTCCGGCGACCACCAAAGTTAACGACGAGCGCGGCGTGGATTTCCGCTTGCCAAGGGCGGGCGAAGGGCAGTAGCCGTTCGCAGCCTGCGTAGTGCGCCGTACTCTGTGGATAACTTGCCGGTTGTTCCCACGTGGTTTCCCGCTAGAATGATTGTTGATTTCTGATTGATTGCGTTTTTCAATCGACAATCAGCAATCATCAATCGGCAATTTCCTATGTCCCAATTCGTCCACCTGCACTTGCATACCGATTACTCCCTTCTGGATGGCGCCTGCGATGTCGAAAAACTTTGCCAGCGCGTAAAAGAAATGGGCATGCCCGCCGTGGCCATGACTGACCACGGAAATATTTTCGGCGCGGTGCATTTTGTAAACGCCGCGAATCATGCCGGAGTAAAGCCGATCGTCGGCTGCGAACTGTATATCTGCAAGCGCGACGATCACAACATCGAGCGCACTCCCCCCGACGGCGACACATACAACCACCTGCTGGTGCTGGCCCAGAACGAAGAAGGCTACCGCAACCTCATGAAAATTACGTCAGAAGCCTCCCTCCACGGCTTCTACTACAAGCCTAGGGTTAGTAAGAAGTTTCTGGCGGAGCATTCGCGCGGGTTGATTGGGCTTTCGGGATGCTTGAAGGGTGAAGTTGCAGAGCGGTTGATGGAAGGGAAGTACGATGCGGCGAGAGCCGCTGCTGGCGCGTACTCTGACATATTTGGAAAAGAAAATTTCTTTTTGGAGATTCAAAATCAGGGGCTTGCGAAGGAGCAGGAGATTAATCCGAATCTATTTCGGCTGGAAAAGGATTTGGGCCTACCCCTTGTAGCGACGAACGACAGTCACTATTTGTGCGAGGACGACGCGCCGGCCCAAGATGTGATGTTGTGCATTCAGACAGGGAAGTCGATTCACGATACGCAGCGGATGAAGTTCGACGGAAACCAGTTTTTCGTCAAGAGCCACGACGAGATGTATCGCGTGTTCAAGGACTCGCCGGAGGTCTTGACGCGCACACTAGATATTGCTGAGCGATGCAGTCTTCGTTTGGAAAAGGTCGCGACGCCGTTTCCGCAGTTCGAGGTTCCGCCGGGTTACACCATCGACAGTTATTTTGTTCATGTTTCGCGCGAGGGCTTCGCGCGGCGGATGGAGGCGCTGCGGCCGTTGCATGAGCAGGGGAAGTTGAAGCATCCGATTTCGGATTACGAGCAGCGGCTGGAGCGGGAACTCGGAATTATCCAGCAGATGAAGTTTCCCGGGTATTTTCTGATTGTGTGGGACTTCATCCGCTACGCCAAGGAGCATGACATTCCGGTGGGGCCGGGGCGCGGGTCGGCGGCTGGGTCGCTGGTTTCGTATGCGCTGGGAATTACCGATATCGATCCTTTGCAGCATGAGTTGCTGTTTGAGCGCTTTCTGAATCCGGAGCGGGTTTCGATGCCGGATATCGATATCGATTTCTGCATGAACCGGCGCGGCGAGGTGATCAACTACGTCACGCAGAAATATGGGCGCGATAACGTCGCACAGATCATCACGTTCGGAACGATGGCCGCGAAGGCCGCGATCAAAGACGTTGGACGCGCGATGGATATCCCGTACGCCGATGTAGATCGCATTGCCAAGATGATCCCGACGCAGCTCAACATCACGCTGGACCAGGCGATTGAGGATTCGGCGCAACTGCGCGAGGCGATGGAAAAAGATGGGCAGATTCGCGAGCTCATTCAGACGGCGAAGAAGCTCGAAGGGATGGTGCGGAACTCCGGTGTGCATGCGGCTGGCGTAGTGATTTCGCCGCGCCCGCTGACGGAACTGGTTCCGCTGCACAAGACCAAGAACGACGAAATTGTGACTGCCTTCGACATGGTCGCCATCGAGAAGTTGGGCCTGCTGAAGATGGATTTTCTTGGGTTGACCACGCTTACGATTCTTACTGATGCGTTGAAGCTGATCGTGCAGACTCGCGGTACGCCGATCGCTCTTGAAAATGTTCCGCTGGAGGATGCGGAGACTTACCAGAAGGTCTTCCACAAGGGACTGACGTCAGGCGTGTTTCAGTTTGAATCGCACGGCATGCGGGACGTGTTGCGCAAGTATCAGCCGAATTCGATTGAGGATCTTACGGCGCTGAATGCGCTCTACCGGCCGGGGCCGATTCAGGGCGGAATGATCGATGATTTCGTGGATCGTAAGCATGGTCGCAAGAAAGTGGAGTACGAACTGCCGGAGCTGAAAGAAATATTGGAAGAGACGCTGGGCGTGATTGTGTATCAGGAGCAGGTGATGCAGATTGCGAACCGACTGGCGGGTTACTCGCTGGGAGAAGCGGACCTGCTGCGGCGGGCGATGGGAAAGAAAAAAGCTGAGGAGATGGCGCAGCAGCGCGAGCGGTTTGTGGAAGGCGCGGCGCAGCGCAAGTTTCCGCCGAAGAAGATTGAGAAGATTTTCGATCTTATGGCGCAGTTTGCGGGATACGGATTCAACAAGTCGCACTCGGCCGCCTACGCGCTGCTGGCCTATCACACGGCTTATTTGAAGACGCACTATCCGGTTGAGTTCATGGCGGCGTTGCTGACGTCGGTCACCGGGAGCACCGACGATGTGGTGAAGTACATCAACGAATGCCGCGAGATGGGGATTGCGGTGGAAGCGCCGGACATCAATGTTTCGGATGCAAACTTCACTCCGCATGGGGAAGCGATTCGATTTGGGCTGGCGGCGGTGAAGAATGTTGGCGGCAATGCGATTGAGTCGATTGTCGCGGCACGGAAGAAGCTGGGACGGTTTAAATCGATTTACGAATTTTGCGAGAATGTGGATCTTAGATTGCTGAACAAGCGCGTGCTGGAGTCGCTGATCAAGAGCGGGGCCATGGATTCGATGGGTCGCCGGGCGCAATTGATGACGGTTCTGGATCGCGCCATGGAGCGTGCGCAGAAGACGCAACGCGACGCGGAGTCGGGGCAGCATGGGCTATTCGGAGTGTTTCAGCAGGAAGAGACCGAGGCGAACAATGACAAGCTGCCGAATATTCCTGACTGGGACGAGCAAGCGCGCCTTGCGGCGGAGAAAGAGATTCTTGGGTTCTTTATCAGCGGGCATCCGCTGGAGAAATACAAGGACAAACTGCAAGACTTACAGGCGCTGCGGATCGATGAAATTGCGGCGATGACCCGGTCGACCGGCAAGGATGAGACCATCGCGACGGCTGGAATTATTTGCAATGTGCGGGTGCAGAAGTCGAAGCGCGGGGAATTTTATGCGCAGGCTACGCTCGAAGATATGTCGGGTTCGATCGACATGATTGTTTTTCCCGAGGCGTATAAACGTCTCGGAGACAAAGTGAAGCTGGAAGTTCCGGTGCTGGTGAAGGCTGGAGTGAGAATTGAGGAAGGAACGAATCCGAAGATTACGGCGGCCGAGATCATGCCACTGGAGGACGCTCGGGTTCCGCTGCCGCGTGCGATCCGCATTCGCTTGCCACTAGAAACTGCGGGCGAAACTACGGTGGACGACCTTCACGTGCTTTTTCGCGAACGCAAAGGTGACGCGCGAGTGTTGTTCGATGTGGAACGCGCAGGGGATTTCATGGTGGTGATGGAAGCGGAGGGTTATAATGTGCTGCCAGACCGCAACTTCATCGCTCGAGTGGAACAGTTGTGCGGGCGCGGTAGTGTGCGGGTGATCAGTTGAGTTCGTCGGCGCGAGCGAGCTCGTTACAGCTCATGAATCCCATTCAAAAGGTGCAGCAGGAACTGGACCAGATCGAGCGCCAGGTGGCTCTGATCGAAGCGAACGCCGGACAGAACGAAGGGACGCGGAAGCAACTCGATAAGTTGCAAGAGCGCGTGCAAATTCTCAGGGAGGAGATGAAGGGTCTGCAAACCGCGTGGCAAAAAACGGAACTGGCCCGGCATCCGCAGCGTCCGCAGACGCTCGACTACATCGAGCGCTTGTTCACGGACTTCAGCGAGATTCATGGCGACCGCAGCTTTGGAGATGATGCCGCCGTGATCTGCGGCATGGCGCGCTTTCATGGCGAGGAAGTTCTGGTGATCGGCACGCAGAAGGGCCGGGACATGAAGCAGCGCGTGTACCGCAATTTCGGCACGCCGCATCCTGAGGGTTATCGCAAGGCAATACGGATCATGCAGGTGGCGGAGAAATTCCGACGGCCGATTTTTACGCTGGTGGATACCGACGGGGCCTACCCTGGAATTCATGCGGAAGAGCGCGGACAGGCCGAGGCGATTGCCTACAATCTGCGCGAGATGGCGCGACTGGAAGTGCCGATCATTGCGACGGTGATTGGAGTTGGTGGCAGCGGCGGGGCTTTGGCAATTGCCGTGGCCGACCGCGTGCTGATGATGGAGAACTCAATTTACTCGGTGATTTCTCCCGAGGGTTGTGCCGCGATCATGTGGCGGGATGCTACTAAGAAAGAGTTGGCCGCGGAAGCCATGCGTATTACGGCTACCGATCTCAGCGAACTGGGTTGCATCGACGATATTGTTCCCGAACCGGAGGGCGGCGCGCATCGGGATTATGAAGCGGCGGCGAATTTGCTTGATGTGAGTTTGCAGAAGCATTTCGCGGAGCTGAAGAAAATGCCGCTGCCGGAGTTGCTTTCGTCTCGATACGATAAGTTTCGGACGATGGCTCAGTATTTCAAGACAGAGTAATGGGTATCCGCAGTGGTGTTTTTCTCTGAAGCAGCCGGCGGACAAACTTCAATCCGAAAATCCAGCGCTGAAGGCGCGTTAATAAAACAAATGGAACACTTGCGGCACGCATGAATGCGTGCCCTGATACTAATCTTCCTCGGACGGACAGCAACTTCCAGTTCCCAAATAGGTTCCTCCCGGCTTCAGGCGGGCAATTTCGCGTGCCGTGACCTGGCAATCGCCGTATAATGGTAAGTTCCCCCCAAGCAGGAGTTCTGGCGGATCACTCCGCCCCTTAATCAAAGGAAGGTGCAGGGATGGCTACTACGGATATTGCGCCCCAGGGTACTGGCGGGCAGTTGGGACGCAAACGCATCGTTAACGACATGAGCATTCAGGTTGCGACCGTGAATGGCTCGGGCTCGCAAAGTTCGAATACGGTTCTGCTGCGGGCGATTTTTCAGATGGGCGTGCCGATTTCGGGCAAGAATCTTTTTCCTTCGAACATTGCCGGCCTGCCGACCTGGTATACGATTCGCGCCAACAAAGATGGCTACATTGGCCGGAAGAAAGAAATCGATTTCCTGGTGGCGATGAATGCCGAGACCGCGCAGGACGACGTAATGTCGCTAGCGGCGGGAGCGTCGGTACTTTATGACGAGCCGCTCGGGCTCGACAAGCTGCGCAACGATTTGATTTTTTATTCGGTGCCTTACGACAAACTGGTGGCGGCGGTTTGCCCTGAGGCGAAGCTGCGCAAACTCGTAAAGAACATGGTGTACGTGGGCGTGGTCGCGCAGCTTCTCGAAATCGAGATGGGCGAAGTGGAGAAGGCGATCCGCAAGCAGTTTGCAGCGAAGGTGAAGGCGGCAAACCTGAATCTGGCTGCAGCGCAGGCGGGATTCGATTATGCAAAGGCGAGCCTGCAGAAACGCGGGGCGTTCTACATTGAGCGCATGAACAAGACCGCGGGGAAGATCATTATCGACGGCAATTCGGCTGCGGCGCTGGGCTGTATGTTCGCCGGATGCACTGTTGTGACGTGGTATCCGATCACGCCATCGTCTTCGCTGGTGGAGACGATGATCGATTACATGAAGGATTATCGCATCGGGCCGGATGGCAAAGCGACGTTTGCCATTGTGCAGGCGGAGGATGAACTGGCGGCGATCGGCATGGTGATTGGCGCGGGATGGGCGGGAGCGCGCAGCATGACGGCCACCGCGGGCCCGGGCATTTCGTTGATGGCGGAGTTTGCGGGGTTGGCTTATTACGCGGAAATTCCAGGAGTGATTTGGGATATTCAGCGGGTTGGGCCTTCGACTGGCTTGCCCACGCGCACTTCGCAAGGCGACATTCTTTGCACTGCGTTTCTTTCGCACGGCGATACCAAACACATCATGCTAATTCCGAACTCGGCGGCAGAATGTTTCAGCATGGCTTCCGACGCCTTCAATCTGGCGGAGCAATTTCAGACGTTGGTCTTTGTCATGTCCGATCTTGATCTCGGGATGAATAACTGGATGTCGGATCCGTTTGAATATCCGACTACGCCGATTAAGCGCGGCAAGGTTTTGGACAAGGCGGATCTGGAGAAGCTGGGCGGGTTTGCGCGGTACAGAGATTTGGATGGGGATGGCGTGGGCTATCGCACGCTGCCGGGAACGGAGCATCCGGCGGCGGCGTACTTTACGCGAGGCAGCGGCCACAACGATAAATCGAATTACAGCGAGCGGCCGGACGATTACGAAAATAATATGGAGCGGCTGAATCGCAAGTTTGAGACAGCGCGATCGTTTGTGCCGCGGCCGGAGATTCTTAAGGGCGAAAAAGCGAAGATTGGAATCATCGCTTATGGAACGTCGCACTGGGGGATTATCGAGAGCCGCGATCAGTTGCGGAATGAATATGCGATTGAGACTGATTATCTGCGGCTGCGGGCTTATCCTTTTACGCGCGAAGTGCACGACTTCATCGAGCAGCATGAACGTGTGTATGTGGTGGAGCAAAACCGCGATGCGCAGATGCTGACTTTGCTCAAGCTTGATCTGAAACCCGAACTGACTACGCGGCTGCGCAGCATCAGCCATCTCGACGGGCTGCCGCTCGATGCGCGTTCCGTCACAGACGAACTCAGCACCATGGAGGGTAAGTAAATGGCGACTACGCCTACCGCAGAACCGAAAAGCAATCGCATCGGCCTGAGTGTTATCGACTACAAGGGTGGCAAGACTACTTTGTGCGCCGGCTGCGGGCATAATGCTATTTCAGAGCGCATCATCGAAGCCATGTATGACATGGGAGTGCAGCCGGAGCGGGTTGCGAAGCTGAGCGGGATTGGTTGCTCGTCGAAGAGTCCCGCTTATTTCATGAACCGTTCGCACAGTTTTAATTCTGTGCATGGACGCATGCCGTCGGTCGCGACTGGAGCGATGTTGGCGAATCGCAATCTGATTGCTTTGGGCGTTAGCGGCGATGGTGACACGGCTTCGATCGGCATTGGGCAGTTTGTTCACCTCATGCGCCGTAATCTGCCGATGATTTACATCATCGAAGATAACGGAGTGTACGGTCTTACCAAGGGGCAGTTTTCCGCAACTGCTGATTTGGGGTCGAAGTTGAAGTCGGGCGTGATCAACGATCTTCCTCCGATCGATACTTGCGGGCTGGCCATCGAGTTGGGGGCCACGTTTGTTGGGCGGTCGTTCTCCGGCGACAAGCGGCAGTTGAGCACGATGCTGAAGGCCGCGATTGCGCATCACGGTACCGTGATGCTCGATGTGGTTTCGCCTTGCGTGACGTTTAACGATCATGAGGGTTCGACGAAGTCTTACAAGTATGTGAAGGATCACGAAGAGACTTTGCAGGAGATGAGCTTCGTCCCGCACTTCGAAGAGATTGATGTGGAGTACGATCCGGGGACGACGGTCAACGTCACGATGCACGACGGTTCCAGCTTGCGTTTGCGGAAGTTGGAGGAGGATTATGATCCGACGAACCGGATTGCGGCTATGACCCGCTTGAGTCAGGCTCATGAACACGGCGAAGTTTTGACCGGGGTGTTCTACGTGAACACCAAGGCGCCAAGTTTTCTCGACATGCTGAATATGGTCGATCAGCCCCTGGCTACGCTGCCGGAATCGGTTACGCGGCCGGGCAAGGCAGCGCTGGAAGCGGCTATGGAAGAGTTGCGGTAAAACGGGTTTCGGCTGTGGGCTCCGCGCTCGGGCCGCCGAAAAGAAAAGCAGGTTCCTCACCCGGCCTTCGGCCCGGTTCGGAATGACAGAATTTTGGAGAGGGTTCGGCCGAGGCTCGATCGCCGAAGCCCGAAGCCCGGTCCGGTCTATTTCGGCGAGGTCGAACTTCCAGACTGCAAGCCTAGTCCTGATCCGTAGTATTCCGCCAAGGCCTTCCGTTCTTCTTCCGTGAGCAAGGCTGCAATCGTGCGCATGGGCTCGTTGATGTCGTTGGTTCGCGTCCCGTTTGCGAATGCTTCGAGCTGGATGAGAACGTAATCCGTGTTTTGGGTCATGAGCGACGGAACTCCGGGACGATAGGCTACCGGGCCATGACAGGCCTGGCACGGCGGAATGCCGCGCTCACCGTCTCCGAAGGAAACCAGGTGCGTCGCGATTGCCGCGTGACCCTGATCGGGCCGGGATTGCGGAAAGGCTCGGTTATCCTGGGGATCGGTGAAGACGGGCAGCTTTGAAAAATAGGCGACGACATCGGCTTCGTCGCGGGGCGAGAGCGAAGCTGCTATGGGGTCCATCGCGTGGGAGAGACGTTTCTGAGTTCGGAAATCTTCCAATTGCTTCCAGATTGCGAGTTTGTTCAGGCCCGCCAGGTTCGGGGTCGACGCTCTTGCGCTGAAACCTTCGTCTCCATGGCAATGGCCGCACCTTTTTGCCAGCAGCAGCCCGCGAAAGGCATCTCCGGAAGACGCCGCCGCTATCGTTTCTGGCGTCCAAGCTACATTGGATGGAACTCGATCTGGGGGACTATCGCCCGCCTGGAGCAAGAGCGCACATGCGGCCAGTGTGACAAGAAGTGTAAAGCCCAAAGTCAGCGCAGCCTTGGGGCGCGGAAGATTCGCGGCAGAAGCCGCAGGCCGGTTATTGCGCAGCACAGGTTCCTCTTTCTCCGGGCTGCAGGGTGGGGAACTGATCGCGCGGCACAACTTTCACTTCTGATCGCATAGCGTAATGTCCTGCACCGCAAAATTCGCGGCAGACGGTTTTGTAGTCGCCGGCCTTGGGAAACTGAAGTTGAGTCTGGCTTACCGTGCCCGGCAAGACTTTCACTGCATCGTCAGTACCGTTGAATGTGAGCGAGTGCACGGCGTCGGCGCTGGTGATGCGAAGATGAACTGGAACTCCAACAGGAACCACGATGCAGTGCGGGATGAACAGGTATTGCTGCGCGATCATGCGCACGGTGACCGAGCCGTCTGAATTTTGTTCGGTTCCTAGATTGTTCTCTACGAACTCTCCCGCCAGGTGCAGCGACAGAGGATCGACGTGATGGCCCCTAAGAAAATGCAGAAGAGGAACGTCGATCTGGTAGTAGCGCGTGGCAGGGATCAGGCTCAGGGCGAATGCCCAGAGGAACAACGTTCGCAGCTTTCGCCAGTTCACAGGTCGCTCGATTTACTGGGCAGCTTCCAGTTCTTTCAACACGGCGCTGCAACGCTCGCAGACTGTCGGATACGTTTTGTCCTCGCCAACGCGGGTTGAGTAATTCCAGCAGCGCTCGCACTTGGCTCCATCCGCTTTCTTCACTTCGACGTGTACGCTTGCTGTGCCATTGCCGGAGGCCTGAGTCAGCGTTGCTGCGGAGACGATGAACAGATAACGCAGTTCGTCAGCGTGGCGAGACAGCACGGAATAGATTGTGTCAGGAGCAGAAATGCTAACTTGGGCCTCGAGGCCGGTGCCGATGAGCTTATTGTTGCGCGCTTCTTCGAGCGCTTTGAGAACCTCATCGCGGACGGAACGAAGCGTTATCCAATCCTGAGCGGACTTCTCATCGCAGGCAGCGCCGTTCGCGCCAAGAATTTCCGCCGCGGAAGGGAACAGCGCGAGGTGCACGCTTTCGCCTCGTCCCGTGGTCTTCGGCAAGTAATCCCAAACCTCTTCTGAGGTGAAGCTCATGATGGGAGCAAGGAGACGAACCAGAGTTTCTCCGATATGCCAGATCGCGGTCTGCGCACTGCGGCGCTTGGGCGACTTAGGCGCGGAGATGTAAAGGCGGTCTTTCAGCACATCGAAATAGAACGCGCTGAGGTCGACGATACAGAAATGATTCAGACGATGATAGATCTTGTGGAAGGCGAACTCGTCATATGAGGTGCGCACATCGGCGGCGAAGGCCTGAGTCTGGCACAGCATGTACTGATCGAGTGGTTCCATGTTCTCGAATGCAACCGCACCGGCCTCGGGATTGAAGTCTCCGAGATTTCCGAGGATGTAGCGGAAGGTGTTGCGAATCTTGCGATAGTTTTCGGCGACCGTCAGCATGAGGCGCTCTGAGCCGACGACGTCTTCACGGAAATCGACCGACGCTACCCACAAGCGAACGACTTCTCCACCGAGCCTGTTCGCGATGTCGACAGGGTCCACGTCGTTGCCACGCGACTTTGACATGGCCTGGCCCTTTTCGTCGAGCGTCCATCCGGGCGTGACTACATTTTTGTACGGCGGAGTTCCGTGCGTGCCCATGGCACAGAGCAGAGACGACTGGAACCAGCCGCGATATTGGTCACCTCCTTCGAGATAAAGATCGGACGGCCAGGGATACGTGGGCTCATCGGCGATGAGCGCGAGGTAGCTTGCGCCGGATTCGAGCCATACGTCGAAGATGTCGGTTTCCTTCTCGAACTTCGCGCCGCCGCAGTGCGGGCATTTGGTGTCTGCGGGAAGAAGCGAGTCAGGTTCGGATGTGAACCAGGCATCGGCGCCAGAGCGCGCGAACAGCTCAACGACTTTCTTGTTGATTGCGTGATCGTTGAGCGGCTTGCCGCAGCCTTCGCACAGAAAAACTGCAATAGGCACGCCCCACACGCGCTGCCGGGAGATGCACCAATCGGGGCGCGTCGCGATCATGTTTGAGAGCCGCTCTTCGCCCCATGCGGGATCCCACTGCACGTGTTTGATTTCTGCGAGCGTGTGCTGGCGCAGAATGTCGTCCTTGGACTTCTCACCCGGCATGGGCGTTTCCATCGAGATGAACCACTGCTCGGTAGCACGAAAAATGACGGGATTGTGGCAGCGCCAGCAGTGTGGATAGGAGTGCTCGGTTTTTTCCGCATGAAGAAGAGCGCCGCGGCTTTTGAGCAAGTCGATGATCGGCTGATTGGCTTCCCAGACACGCTTGCCGGCGTATTCCGGCAGACCGTTGCGCAGAATGCCTTTTTCGTCGACGTTGCTGGTGGCGTCGAGACCATACTTCATGCCGGTGATGAAGTCTTCAGCGCCGTGCGAGGGCGCGGTGTGGACTACGCCGGTGCCGGTGTCCATGGTGACGTACTCTGCGAGCACGCCGAGGATTTTGCGATCGAGGAAGGGATGCTGAAAGTTCAGGTGCTCGAGCTTGCGGCCGGGGAAGTGTGCCAGTTCGCGCGGATCGGCCAGGTTACACTTTTCCGCAACATCTTTCGCCAGCTTCGATGCCACGATGTAAACCTCGCCGCCGGATTCGAGCGCGACATATTCTTCATCCGGATGAAAGGCCACGGCCATCGACGCGGGCAAGGTCCAGGGCGTAGTGGTCCAGATAATGGTTGAAACTTTTTTCCCTGCTAGCGCGGGATCGATTTTCGATGGATCGTCGAGCAGCGCGTATTTCACCCAGACGGTTGGGTTGGTGTGGTTCTCGTACTCGACCTCGGCTTCGGCTAGCGCAGTCTCGTCGTGCATGCACCAGTAGACGGCGCGCAGGCCTTTGTAGACGAATCCATTTTCGTAGAACGAGAAGAAAGTGGAAAGCACTACCGACTCGTACTGCGGATTCATGGTGGCGTATGGCCGGTCAAAGCGGCCGAAGACGCCGATGCGCTTGAACTGTGTGCGCTGCAAGTCGAGAAACTTCTGGGCGTACTTGCGGCATTCCGCGCGAACGTCGGTGGGACGCATCTGCAATTTCTTGCCGCCGAGTTCCTTATCGACTTTGATTTCGATGGGCAGGCCGTGGCAATCCCAGCCGGGGACGTAAGGCGCGTCGAATCCCGCCATGGTTTTCGACTTGACGATGAAATCTTTGAGGCACTTGTTGAGCGCCGTGCCCATGTGGATGGGACCGCTGGTGTAAGGCGGGCCATCGTGCAGAATGTAGGCGCCTCTGTCGGAACCCTTGCGGGCCTCGCGAATGCGCTCGTAGATTCGCATCTCTTCCCAGCGAGCCAGCATTTTTGGCTCATTCTGGGGCAGGTTGGCCTTCATGGGGAAGGCGGTCTTGGGCAGATTGATGGTCTTCTTCAGATCGTCGAACGGCACCCGGTGTGGTTCTCCAAATGATTGAATCTTCTCATTATAGGGAGAGGTGCGGGGAACGTCTATGCGAGCGGAACCGGGAACTCGGAAATACACTTCGTAAACGGGCGCGAGAAGGGGTACAATTTCGGTAGGGACGTGGAGTTCCGGGCTAGGATCGCCCACTGAGGCGGCCAGGGCCTGATTCTGATTTTGGATTTTTATTGCGGAATTGCAAGAAGAATATCCGATGGGCAACTTGTTGGTATGCCTGCTCATCTGTGTAAACGGGGCTTTATCAGAAAGATAGCCTGTTCACTACTCTGACGGGGAACTGAACTTACTAGGAACCGCAACCGGGGAATAATGGCATCCTCAGAAGTAAATCCGAACGTTAATCCTAATCCAGGCAGTGAGCCGGATCTTCATCTTCTGATGGCTCCGAGTGAGCCGCTATGGAAGTCGCTATTCCAGGGGCTGGACGAGTTTTTCTTTCCCAAGAAACTTCCGCCTCTGAAACTGGAATCGAAGCCGATTCCGGTGAAGGATATCTGGGGCTTCTACAATTACAAGAAGAATGGGGCGATGGGTTCGACGGCAGCGCACGTGATCGTGATTGCTCTGATCATCGGCGGCACGATTCTTGTGCGGCGCGCCTTGCCGAAAGCCGAGGCTAAGCCGCAGACCGCGATTTCGTTGATCGATCCCGGGGATTACACGCTGAAGCCCGCGCCCACCCAAGCTGGCGGCGGCGGAGGCGGCGGGGATCGCGATGTACTTAAAGCATCGCAGGGGCGTTTGCCGAAGTTCTCGATGCAGCAAATCACGCCGCCCGCGGCTGTGATTCGAAACGAGAACCCTAAGCTGGCGGTTGAACCTACGGTGGTTGTGCCTCCCGACATTCAGGTTGCGCAGCTTAACATGCCGAACCTTGGCGACCCGAAATCGACTGCGGTCATTCCGTCGAACGGGACAGGGTCAGGCAGCGGTATTGGATCGGGATCTGGTGGCGGTGTTGGCTCGGGCACAGGGCCGGGCGTAGGTCCGGGAACTGGCGGCGGCATGGGCGGAGGTGTTTTCCGCATCGGCAAGGGCGTGACCCCGCCGCGCGTGATTTATCAAACCGATCCGGAGTTTTCCGAAGAGGCGCGCAAGGCGAAGTATCAGGGAACCTGTGTTCTGGGCCTGGTGGTCGACGCCAACGGCCATCCCACGGCGATTCGGGTGATTAATGCGCTGGGCATGGGTCTTGATGAGAAGGCCATCGAATCCGTCAAGAACTGGAAATTTGAACCGGGTAAGAAAGACGGGCACGATGTAGCGGTTGAGATTGCGGTTGAAGTTGACTTTCACTTGTACTGAGTTTTTCCGCTCTTAGTTCTCGTTTTTCATTGCGCTAAACCTTTCGAAGCACCGCCAGGTGCGATAGCACTCGCTGTTTAAATCCCAGCCTGTTGTACAACTCGATCGCGCGCACATTGTCTTCGCGCACGTGCAGGAACGGCGTTTCACCTCGCTCGCATATGCGACGCATCACCTCCATCATCAGGATGCGGGCGTAGCCGTGGCCAGTGTGGTCGGGATGTGTGCAGACGGCGCTCACCTCGGTGTAGCCGGGAACTTTCAGTCGCTCGCCGGCCATGGCTACAAGCTTTCCGTCGCGCCGAATTCCCAGGTATGTTCCCAGTTCATGAGTGCGCCGGTTGAAGGGGCCGGGCTTTGTGAGCGCAGTGAGTTCCAGCATTTCAGGCACGTCCGCTGCGCCGAGATCGACGATCTCTTGATCAGACGAGGATCGCGGGGGCGGAGCGCTCGCCTCGTACACCATCTGAGGCATTGTGGTGGAGGCGACGAGGTTCCATCCGGGGCGTGGTTCGTGAGGCGTGGCGAGAAAAAGCGCAATCGTTCCCGGTCCGTGCAGCAGTCCCGCCAGCGATTCGTATCCTCGGTCTGTCGGCTCGAGAAATGCGGACAGGGAAGTGATCTCCGGTATGAATCGGCGGGCTTGATCGAAGGACTCGGCGAACTTGGCGTACCGCGTCATTAGAGAGTGCCAGATCACGTTGTCGAGAGGATGCATGTCTAGTTAACGGAATTAATTTCAGGGTAGAGTGATCGGATGCCCCTCAGGCACAGTAATTCTATGCGTCTGTTCCCTCCGGGGCCCTTTATTCCTTCAAGTCCACGTGCTGTACCCCCTCGATCGTATGACCGAGAAATCGCTCGCCCAATCGCCGGAATTTCTCGACTGAGTCCGTGGCGAAGAACTTGAGACGGGGCAGAGCGCGGCGTTCTTCGTCGGCGGCTGGTGAAGCGGGCAACAGAGTCTGCAGGTGCGCGGCGACGGCGTGAGCCGTGGATTCCGCCGAATCGACGATGCTCACGTGCGCGGGCGCCACTCGGCGCAGCATCGGCTTGAGCAGCGGATAGTGCGTGCAGCCGAGCACGAGGGCATCGGCGTCGTGGAAGCCGTGGGCAAAAGCCTCGTCCAGATAAATGCGGGCGACCTGTTCCGTAACCGCGTGCTCGACCCATCCTTCTTCGACCAGCGGAACCAGTAACGGGCAAGCTTTCTCCTGCGCATCGAGGCCGCGGGCCTCAAGAGCTTTCCGGTAGGCGTGGCTGCTGACTGTAGCCTCGGTTCCGATGACCACAACTCGCTTATTCTTGCTGACGGAAGCGGCTGCCTCGGCGCCGGGCTCTACTACGCCGACGACAGGCACATGCGCCGCAGCCTTGATACGGTCGAGTGCGAGCGCGGTCGCGGTGTTGCATGCGATGACCAGCAGCTCGGCTCCGTGGGCTTCGAGGTAGTGGGCTGCCTCAACTGCATAACGCGCTACAGTTTCAACTGATTTGGAGCCATAGGGAAGGCGCGCGGTATCGCCAAAGTACAGGTAGTCAGCGCCGGGGATGAGTTCAAGTAAAGCTTTAAGAACGGTAAGGCCGCCGAAGCCGGAATCGAATACGCCAATAGTGGAACGCCGGAGAGTCACCTTAAAGCAACCCAAGGCGCTTTAAGTCTTGGGTTCTCAGTTGGACGTTGGCAACAGAGCCGCTTCCGGTCTCGGATACTTCTTTGATGGTGGATTCAACGACGTCTCTGCGAAGGCGGAGCGGTTTACTTTCCAGGAAAGTTCTCAGAGATCCTCCCCCATCGATCTGCTTTGACGGCACTGCACCACCCCCCGAATGCGGCAAATATATGACCGAGTACTTGTCGAGATCGCCCCCCCTTGCATTCGTCAATGCCACTATATCTATCGAGCCGTGATACAGATAGGCATCTTCGACGAAGCTTCCGGCGATTGAAGCATTTACGACGCGAAACGTTTCGTGCGGCACGGCCCTGCTCTCTTTTTCCAGTGACTTCAACACTCGGTCATTGGGACTCCTCAGGAAAACGGTCGCGGCAGCCATATCATCGCCCACTCCTCCTCGTTGCAGCGCTCGATTTACTTCGTTGTAGGCCTCCAGAGGCCCCTTAGTGTCGACCAGAGGGGTTGCAACTATAAACTGCCATTCTTCACGCTGGGGAACGAACGCCCAGAGGTATACATTCACGGGTATCGACGCTCGCGTGAGCGTGGCAACAATTCGCCTACCGACCTCGATATCGTGGTTTACCAACGCTGCCGTAGCCATTGCATTACCCCGTTCCTTCCTGCCACTGCCCGATACAGGTCTCTTGCATTCAAGCCGCCAGTAGCATATCTGCTAATGATGTCCCAGTCTTTTACAACATCCCATCTGTTCTTGAACAAAATACTATTTTGTCTAGCTACGTCCAATGCGACTTGCAGTTTCGCGGCTCTAATAAGGTCAGTTAGGGTATGCGTGTAAATGTACCTGAGGGCCTTCTGATCGGGCGGAAAATCATAGCGTCGAGTGTTCTTGGCGATGCAGGCTTTTATCGCACATTCGACTGCCAGCCCCGTGAGGTAGTAGGCGCCCTCTGAGTTGCCGTTCTGAAGTAAAACACGAGCATCTCTGAGCCTGAGTCTGGCGAGTTGCTGAAATTCACGACGAGTCTCTGCCATACGACTAACGGGTGGAGGCTGAAGAAGAGTTTACCGTAAAATTCTGCACCGGCCTAGAGTCGCAGCACGTCCCTGGTGGGATCGGCGCGCCATGCGGGCAGGTGCGCGGATGACCGAGGAATGTGCAGATTTTGTCGGTAGCTTCGGGCGAGAGAATGTGTTCGAATTTGCAGGCCTGCTGCTCGATTTCCGATTCGCTATCCATCGCCAGGCTGTCGGTGAAAAGACGCTCGGCCAGGCGGTGACGCCGGATGATGCTGCCAGCGCGTTCGCGGCCGCGGGGCGTGAGTTCTACGATCAGCGTGCCATCGCCAATCGAGGCGGCAACCGGCTTGAGAGCGTCGTGGCACGGATTCACAAACGGTTTGTGATCGTGCGGATGAGGAGGATGCGGCGCAGAAACCACCAGCCCCATCTGAATCATCTTTTCAATCGCAAGGCTGACGGGCAGCGCGCCATGGACCTCCATGCGCTCGACTTCGGCAATTTCGCCGTGCTCGGCCAGTACCCAGAGTTCTTCGAGCACCTCGTCGAACTGCTCTTCGTCGGCCATGGCAAAAACTTCCTGCGATTCGATCTTGCCGTGGTGGAACTCAATGCGCCGGTCGGCCAAGCGCGCGACTACCGGATCGTGCGTGACCATCACGATGGTGCGCCCTTGCTGATGAAACTCGCGCAGAAGGCGCAATACTATTTCTTCGTTTAGCCCGTCAAGATTTCCGGTGGGTTCATCGGCGAGAATAATCTTCGGATCATTGATCAACGCCCTCGCGATGCACACGCGCTGCTGCTCGCCTCCGGAAAGCTGCGATGGCAGATGGTGCGCGCGATCGCCGAGACCTACACGAGTAAGGGCGTCAATCGCCTCTTTCTCATCGGTCATACTATGGAAGTACTGCGCCAGCATGACGTTCTCGACCGCGGTCAGAAATGGAATGAGATGAAACTGCTGGAAGATGAATCCAACCTTTTCCGCGCGCACGCGGTTCAGCTCGGCAGCGGAAATGCCGGCAACGTTCTGACCGTCGAGCCAGATTTCACCGGAGGTGGGACGGTCTAGGCAGCCAATTAGATTTACCAACGTCGATTTGCCCGACCCCGAAGGACCCATGATGGAAAGCCATTCACCTTGCGCAACATGCAACGAGATGTGATCGAGCGCATGAATCGCGCCGTTCTGATTTTCTTTGCCGCTCGCATTCTCGTTTCCCGCGGCCTTAGCGGGGTAGAGCTTGGTCACGTTCTTGATCTGGATCATTTCACTCTCCCCTCAAGATCACTGCTGGTTGCACCCTGCGCAACAGCGATATCGGAAGGATCGCCGAAAGCAACGTTACCACTATGCTCCCGGCAAGTACAAAGGGCAAAACGCTCATTCGTGGAACGACAGGAGCGTGGAAGTTAACGCGGCCGATCCAGGCGGCTATCCCGATACCGAGAACAAATCCAATGACGGCGCCAGTGGCGCCTAGAGCTGCCGCTTCAGCTGCGAAAAATCCATTCAGCAAACGGTCGGAGGCACCCAGCGCTTTCATAATGGCGAAGTCGCGGCGGCGGTCGAAGACCCATCCCATCAGCGTGGAGAGCACGCACAGCGCGGCCGCGAGAATGATGAGCGCAGCGGCGGCCAGAAGCGTGGCGCGAGTCTTGCCTAGAACGCGAGCCTCACCTTCCATAATTTGACGGACCGGTCGAACATCGGCGGATGGGATCGACTGCTCCAACTGACGCATGATAGCCGCAATCTCTTCCGGAGATCCGGTGGCAGCGACCTCGATAGTCGACGGTTGAACTCCGCTCCATGCGACAAAATCTGCCAGCGCAAGATACACGCGGCTGTCTTCTGCCGAGCCAGTCTGCACCGTTCCCGTTGGTGTTAGATGAATAGTGTGTCCCTGAAAAGTGAGATCGAAGGGCCCGTTTTTTGGCGAGACCACTGAGGCTGCGCGCACACCGATCAGTGCCTGCTGCCTCGCCGACGGCCAACTGCTCACCGACCACCAGCGGTCGAGTAGCTTGACGCGATCGAAATCTGTGCCGGCCACGACCACCGCTTGACCGTCGGTGGTCCGCGCCACTACCAGCGCAAACGGCGCGACCACGCCGCGTCCGGCAAGCGTGGATTCCACGCGCGCGAGAGTGCCGGCGGGCAGGGAAGCGCCTTCTTTTCCAACAAGAATGACGTTCGCCCCATAGTTGCGGAACTCGCGCCGTAGCTTGGCTTGTACATCGATGTAAAGATTCAACATCGCCGTGGCGACGGCAGCTGCGACCACCATGGCGAACAGCGCGGAGGCGGCGCGTCCGCGACGAAGCACAGCAGCGCGCACCAGCATCCGAATGAACATCGACGTGTGCGGAGAGTTTGCCCGACCAGCAGCTACGTTTTGCGAGTTCGCGGTCACAGTTGACCTCGCAGGGCAAACACTGGATCCAGCCGCACTGCATTGCGAATGGCGGCGGCGCTTCCTGCAAACGTAACGATTACTGCGATCCCGAGAATCACGGGCAAGAGCACGGGCGGAATCGCGATGTCAGAATTAAAGATGGAACGCCCGATCTGATGCGCGAGTAACGCGCCGGCAGCAAAGCCTACGAAACCGCCGATCAGCGCGAGCAGCGTAGCTTCGGCGAAAAAGATGGAAGCGACCGCGACCTTTCCTGCGCCCAGAGCTTTCATCAACCCCACTTCCGCGCGACGCTCGAAGATCGCCGTTGCCATGGCCGCCGAGACTGCCAACGCCGAGGCAAATAACGCGGCCAGCGTGATTAGAAATATCAGGCCCTCGATGCGCGTGAGCACTGCGCCCTCGTTCTGCGCGACCTGGCGAATCTGTTCGGCGTGCGAATGCGGAATCGCTTCCTGCAACTGAAATGCAATCGACTGCGGATACGGCGAGCAGTACCAGCGGTCATAGATCGGTCCAGACATGCTCTTGGGGTCGCGGCGGGCGAATGCGTCCTCAGGCTTGGTAAGAGCGCTCACGTAGATGCGGCGCACCGCGCCCGGTTTGCCGAGTATCTCTTGAGCCAACGCGATCGGCGCGATGATCTGATCGTCTTCGATTCCGCCTGTCGAGAGAATTCCGCTCACATGCAACTGGCGACCGGAAAGCGTGACTTCAACGCCGGGCTTTGTAGACAACTTCGTCGCCAGCCGCTCTCCGATCACAACGTCGCGCGAACTGTCGTCAGGCCAGCTTCCTGAAACCTTCCACCAGGGATGCGTTGTTCGGACTCCAGTGTTGAATTCCTCTTTGCCGAAGGAAACTTTCTTCGCGAAGTACGTACCGAGCAAAGTAAGGTTTTCCGTTTCGCGGTTGCGCTGCAGCGTAACGCTTACGGGGAGCATCGGTGAAAATCCGGTGATGTTGTTATGCCAGAATGTTCCTTTAATTTTCGGCAGGTCGGCCTCATTCAGGAATGCGCCATCGCTCTGCGGCTTCAGGTTGACGCCGCCAATCTCCACGTCCAGCGTGTCTTCCTGCGGGGTCACAAGTATGTTCGCGCCGATGGTGCGCAGTTCGCGATTAATCTTGTCGCCAATGTCGGTGGCGACTCCAATCATCGCTGTAGCCACAGTAACGCCCAACGTGATGGCTGCCCCGGCCAGCAACTTGCGCTGCTTCTGGCGGCGGAAGGATTCGTAGACGAGCCGCACGAACATCGCTTACTGTTTTTCAAACACGCGGCCGCCGGCCGCAATGTTCGCCTCCTGAATAATCACGGAGTCTGCGGTCTGCGTGGCCTCGAGCGGAATCGGATTACAACCGCCCTTCACGCCCACGGACTGCGGATTGATTGGAGCGGCGCAGTTCTTGCAAATAACTCCATTGCCTGATTTGTAGAAGCCGACCGCGCCGCAGATCTCGCAGGCATCGAACACCGTGGCAATTTTGCCATCGGGCTTTTGATAGAGCCAGAAGCGGACCGCAACACCATTTTCCTGCGCCTGGAAGCGATGCAAGTCCCCGTCGGAAACTTGGGCAAGCGGAATCTTCACCTGACCGTTCGTAAAAGTAACTTCCGTGGCGGGCGACAGCGCGCTCGCGCTCTTAGCGTAGACAAACTCAGCAGTCACCATCCCGATAAAGAGAAAAGAAAACGTGTAGACCGAAGTCATCCATAAGCGTTCTTTGCGGGCGCTCCAAATCGCTTTTCGGCGCTCAGCCGCTGACGTGGATACCAGCACCGGCTCGCGCCGCTTGGCATCGAACAACACCATCAACGCGGCCAGGGCGAAAATCGTCACGAAGAAGAAAAGATCGTTGCGCACAATTGGCCCGATGATCGCCATTTCGGTCCTCGACGAAGCAATCACTCCGCTTTCCGACAACTCATGCAGACCGGAAACCACGAGCTGCAACGCCACCAGAAACAGGATCGCCGTCGTAACCCGGAAGAATTTCTGCAGATTAATCCGCACACTGCCCTTGACGAACATCACGCCGAAGGCAATCGAAGCCAGCACGCCGAACAGCGTGCCCAGAAAGCTCATTAGTTCGGTTGAGTTGAGAGATACGGCGGAAAGAATCAGCACGGTCTCCGCGCCCTCGCGCAGCACCATCAGGAACACAAAGAAGAACAGCCCGATCCACGCGTCGTTACCGGCCAGCAGGCCGACTTTGCCTTCGATCTGGCCTTTTAGTTTGCGCCCCGTCTTCATCATGAAAATAACCATGGTGATGACGAAGAAGGCGGCGACCAGCATAATCCAGCCTTCGAATACATCTTCGTTCCAGTTCAGCCGTGAAATTACTACGGCGATCCCGATGCTGCCGACGAACGCCGCACCGAGAGCCGCATATACAGTCTTGCGCAGATCGTTCCGGCCAATCTTGGCCAGGTAGGCCAGCGTGATGCCGACGATCAGGGCGGCCTCAACCCCTTCGCGGAGCGTAATGATGAAAGCCTGTAGCATTTATAAGTGACCTGAGTTTCTGAAAATACTGAAAACGATCTTGAAAATGAATTTCAATTTCAATTTAAAGGATATGCCGCAGGCCGCGGGGGCGTCAATCCGCGGCGTCACAAATGCGCGTGATCGGCATCACACGGCGAATCTGGGGATTAAACGGGATTCGCGGCGCGGTCGGCCTGCGTGATGGGAGTCTTCGCCAACGACGTTTTCGACTCGCCAATCAAGCGCAGGCAGAGTCTTAATCTTAGGGGCTTATTTCAGACCGAGCTCGCCATCGTACTGCCGGATGACCCCGTAGCACTCGCAGGCAGAGTCTTCAAGTTTCTTGCGGTTCACGATCTTGACTGCGCCACGCGTGTACTCGATGAGTCCCTTCTTCTGCAACGCGCCAGCGGCCAGGCTCACGGTAGGCCTGTCTGTCCCCAGCATGGTTGCCAGAAAATCATGGGTGATGGGCAGCGCGCCCGAATCCACTCGATCCTGAGTCATTAGCAACCACCTCGCCAGGCGCTGCTTAATATCGTGCAGCCGATTACAAGCGGCGGTTTGTGCCACCTGCATACCCCGAATTGCGGCATAACGGTTCAACATCATTTGCAGGTGTGGAGTGGATTGCAGCGTCTTTTGCAAAGCGCCGACTTTTACCCGAAATCCGTCCCCCGCGACTTGTACCACCGCCCGCAGCAGGCCCCTGCTCAGGCCAACCGCCGCCGGCGCTCCCGTGAAGCCCTCATTGCCAACTACGCCCGCTTCGGCGGTTCTTCCATCCTTCATTACGACTACAAGAGAAATCAACCCTCGATTCGGGAAGTAGGCAAACTCCAGCCTTCCGCCCGTCTCGTGAAGGACCAGATGGTTGGGCAAGCGGACGTACTCCAGGTAAGGGCGAAGTGAGTTGTACTCACTATCGGAGATTGATAGAAGTATTTTGTTGCTGACTGGCTTACCCGCGGGATTCGTCCGCTCGCCAGACTGCACGGTTTGGAGGTCTTTGCGCGCCACGAGCCAGGAACCGAAAAGCCTCCAGGACGCGGGGATGCACTCAACCCGCTTTAATGTGCGGAACAGGAATTCCGCTTGTTTCGTCTACTCGGCGCAGTATACAGGCTCCAACAGTCTGCTTCGGTAGGGTATCTTACATTGGCCTCACGGCTGCGGCGCCCCAAACATCGGCGGCACGCGAAACTTGACCAGGACTTGAACGATTCCGCGTCGCCTCAAAACACCAGCCCGAAATCAGACATTCCACGAACGAAACTCTTCCGTAGGACGCCCGACAGACCATTCAAATTGGCGCCTGTAAAATTTGGCGGCATGAACCGGAACCTTGTGTGGATTGAGCAACAGCGTTTTCGGGGTTTTGGTTGTTCCCAATGTGGCTGGCGGTTCAAAGCGTCTGGAACGCCGACCGGCAGCTCATTCAATGAAATGATGCGCAACTTCGAGTCGCAACGCGACAAAGAGTTTAGATCGCATGTTTGCGCCGATCACCCCAAAGAGGCCAAACACCCGCCGCTTTAATTTCCGAACGAATCGCGTGCGCCCGTTAGTGATAGGTGAGCAGGCCTTAGCGCTCATAACCGCTTCAAGAACCCGCTCGAACAGGTCGGAACCTACGGGCCCTTCGCGCTCACCGCCGCCGTCGAATCCCTCTGCGTAAGCAGGACAGTCACCGAATTAGTCGTATTGCTAGCGGCAGCCAAATCCGGCACGCCGTCACCGTTGAAGTCTCCCACGGCCGCGTACACAGGGTCTGTCGCCACCGCAGGACTGATCGCTGGAGCGAAGTTTCCATTTCCCGCGCCCAACAGAACTGTGATCGTATTGCTGCCGGCATTGGCCACGGCGAGATCGGGCTTGCCGTCTCCATTGAAGTCCGCTACTACTACGGAGTAAGGAACTGACCCCGTCTGCGGACTCACCGGCATCTGCACAAACGTTCCGTTCCCCTTGCCGATCAGAATCGTCACCGTACCCAGCAGCGGATAGCCGTCGTTCTGGTTCGCGACAGCCAGATCAAGAATGCCATCGCTGTTGAAATCCGCGGCGGCGATCGCCAGGGGCTCAATGCCCGTCGCCGGGCTCTCAGCCACTTGCTTAAATGTTCCATCGCCGTTGCCCAGCAGAATCGTCACCGAGCTTGGAGCCAGTTCCCCTCCGTTGTCAGCGACCGCAAGGTCGGCAATGCCATCTCCGTTAAAGTCGCCCACGGCGGTCGCCGCAGCGCCTCCAGTAATCGCAATCGACGGCTTCGCCGTGAACGTTCCATCGCCGTTGCCCATCAGCACCGTAATCTCATAGGCCGTCACAACCAGGTCAGTCTTGCCGTCGCTGTTGAAGACTCCCGTGTCGACCTTGAACACGCCCTCCGGCACGTAGATCGGCGTTAGCGGCGTGAAGCTGCCATCGCCATTGCCCAGCAGCACCTGCACTTCGCTCGCATCCGGCAGGGAGATGGCAAGGTCGGGCTTGCCATCGCCGTTGAAATCTCCCACGGCAGCATTGTTCACATTTTGCCCGGTCAGGGGAAACACAGGCCCAGCTTCAAACGTGCCATTGCCCTTCCCCAGAAATATATTCACGTCGGTGTACGAGGTAAAAATGCTGTAGACGGGGACGGCCATGTCCAGCTTGCCGTCGCCATTGAAATCAGCCACAGCGACGAATTGCGGGTAAGGGTCCGTTGCCGGGTTGCTGGAGTTGTGGAAGCTTACGCGGGGCACGCCTGCTGATTCGGAGCCAGCAGCAGCCGGAGCGGCGCTGGCGGGGGCGCTATCCGAAACGCCGGCCCAACCAGATGTGCACAAGCACGCAGCAAGCGTGACGGTAAATAGGCTTCTCCCGTACGAAGTGATTTTCATGGCTCCTCCACATCCGGGCCAACACGGCGGTGGTTCGTCCCGTCGGCCTGCCGTCGGACCCCGGTTCAGGGCCTCACCATTTCAAATCATGTAACGGGCGAAAACAAGCTCTCGCAATCACAACTGCTCCGGACCGACATAGGCCTGAAAGTCCCAGCCATCAGTCAGCCGCCGATGGGCGCCCTCACGGTGATAAAACGCTGCGGAGCGTTCTTGTCTAGTTTAAGCCGGAGTTCCAACGGGTTGAACCCCTCATGATCGAAGCGGAGATAGTAGACCCCCTTCCCGCGCTGTCGAGAAAAAAGTGAAAATGTCCCTTAGTATCCGTCGCGGTCGAGCGCAGTACTGCAACCCACTCGCCGGTGCAGTCTGTCACTATCATGTCCTGGATGGGAGCGCCCGAAGGATCGAGAACAACACCCTCAACTCCCTGAGCGGGCTGGGGCTCTTCAATAACGACAAGTTCCCGAACTGCCGACGCGGAACTGACGGAGAATGCGCATGCAAGGACGATGGCTGTTACCCGAAACACAGAGCCATTATCCGCTGTGCATTCCTTTCAGGCAAGGAATGGATAAGAGCTTGATATCGACGATTTCATTCACAACCGTTTCAAAAACGCCTCAGCCAACTCAAACTGCGGAAACAATTTCTCCTCAGCCTGAAACTCTGCCGAATGCACACACCGCCGGCTGCCGCGAAGCCTCACGGGATGCTTCAGGTGCAGCATCTCGTGGTAAACGATATATTCGACAGCGTAGCGGGGAACCAGAAACTGATCGAAGATGCGGCTGATCACGATCGCATTGTGCGCCGGATCGTAATGCCCGAGAATGCGGCGGGTCTTCGTCGGGCTCCAACTCATGCGCGGACGTCCAAGCAATCCATGGAAAAAGCGCCGGTTCAGATCCTCGAAAACCGCATCGAGATCGTACACGCGGCCTTGCGGAGAATGCAGTTGCTTGCGTCCGCGCATCTGCCGCACCAGGTGCGCCTTGCGCACAACTTCATGGCTGCCCACATATTTTCGATAGCGGGCCGCCTGGCTGCGGTCGATGGGCTTGCGGTACATCTTGGCCAGCAGGATGTGGGCGATGGCTCGCACCACCGCCTCAGGAGCGCCTTCAAGCAGATCGGAAAGCCGCACCAGCAACCGGCCTTCGCGCAATCGAATGGTGTTGTTGACGTTGGCGAAGGCAAAAAACTCGATCTTCAGTTCAGGCGGCGCAGCCCCGGGACGCAACTGCCGGTGTTCCTCATGAAAAAGTTCGAGCAATCCCTCGCGCACGATGAGGCAAGATTAACACGGCTTCCGCCTCTCGGCTTCCGGACCAGACTTGACACTGACTGAACGCAGCGACGACTGAAGATATCAAACCCGGAAGCCGGGCGCCGGAAGCCGCGTTACTCCGACGAATTCCCATAAGGCTTCGTGTCCGACTTCTTCCGATGCTTGGCAGCCTCCTCCTGCTCAACCAGCAGCTTGCGGTGATCTTGCAGCGAAGTGGTGACTGTATCGAGGGTGTTAGTCAGACTGAATTCGTACTGGCTCACTTCCTCCGCAGGCACGTCGGCCGCTTCTTTCAACGTGCGTAACCGGCCTTTGAAGTCCACGTCAGCTTCGATGATCGTCTTCAAAGGTTTGCGAATATCGTCCTTGCGGTCGATGTAGGTTTCGATGTTGTCATTCAGCTCATCGTAGATCAGCAGAAATTCGTCGAGCTTGTCATGAGTTTGCCGGGGCCGGTCTTTCGTCTTCGGATCACTGCGCATCTGCTCCATCGCGACCAGGCGCGCCCGCGCAAACTTCACATAGAGGCCCAGCCGCAACTGGGGCTGCCAGCTGGTATCGCGGATCTCATCCACCTCAGACTGCGTGAATGGATCGCGGTGACTCTGCGCCGGCGCAACCGCAGCCATCAGCAACAGCGTCCCGAGAAACATGTATACGCGAAACGAGAAAACCGTCATTTCTTAGCGCCTTTCGGAAACATCGCCGCCAGCAGATCGTCGCGAATGCGCTCGAGGCGGTCAATAGTAGTCTGAATCTGATCCTGATCTTCGTGCGAGACCGCGTGTTTCATGGCGGCCAGCTTGCGGGTCATCTTGCGGATCGCAATCTCGCTTGGTTTTTCATGCTTATGCGATTGGACGGCATAATCGCGCGCCAGTTCAGAAAATGCGACAACATCCACCAGCGCAGCCTTGCCTTGCTCGCTATCGCCCGCAACGTAGAACTTGTCGGCGGCATCCAGTTGCCGCTCCGATATATGAATGCACAGAACCGGGCGCTCGCCGACAGAAGCATTGGCAACTCGCCCCTTCAGTTCTTCAACGCCAGGCTGTTCGCCGCCGGCAGACATTGCGGGCATGGCCAACGCCGATAACAAAAGGCCCAGCGCCGCAACCCACCTGACTCGTAAGTGTTCTCTCGCGAACCCCATGAAATTCCATCGCGGCTACTTCTTCGGCTCGATGGCGATGAGCCGATGCGTCGCCTGCCACTCCTGTTCAGGATACTTCCCGTTGGCCGCCTTAAGGAAGAGGTGATAGTTTGCGGACGCGTTCTTGAAGTCGCGCAGATGATCGTAGGCCGACGCCCGCATGAAGTATGTGATGGGATTTTCGGGCAAAAGTTTGGCTCGGGCGTCCAGGGCGTGGATTACGAGAGGGTATTCCTCGTTTTCGCCGGCAGAAAATGCCAGATCGCCGTAAGCCTCTCCCAGGTCGGGCTTAAGCTTTAAAGCAGTAATGAACTCCTGCTGTGCCTCCGGAAATTTCTTCTGCCGCACCAGCGCCTGGCCCAGCCGGCGATGCAGCTCGGCCTCGCTGGGATGAGCCGCGACCAATGTCCGATAGGCGCCCTCAGCCAGATCATTTTTTCCAGCAGTCGAGTACAGTTCCGCCAGATCGCGCTGCGCTAAATCGTCATTGGAAGAAAGTTTGATTCCCGTCTGCAATTCGGCGATGGCAGCGTCATTCTTGCCTTCGGCAGCAAGCACTCGCCCCAACTGAATGTGCGCCGCGGTAAAGTCTGCAGATCCCGAAAGCAATTTCCGCAGATAATCTTCCGCCTCGGGAAAACGGCCCCCGCGCATGTAAATATTCGCCAGTCCAATTACCGCGTCCGTCGATTGCGGATCGGCGGCCAGCGCCTGCCTGTATTCCTGCTCCGCGTCGGCAAATTTGTTTTCCCCTTCGAGAAGCAGCCCGGCAGAAAGATGTGGCTCAGCTTGCTTGGGTCGAAGACCGGCTGCGTGCGCGTAAGCAGCCAGCGCTTCCTCCGGCTTCGACTTTTCAATGGCCTGCGCCAGCGAAAGCCACGCCCGGTACTGTCCCTCATCAGCATGACTGGTTGGCTTCAACAGAGTCGCGGCCCGCAGATATTGCTCTGCATCAGGCTGCCCGGTCTTCGCCAGTTGCAGCCCAAGATTCAGATTTGATTCGAAAACATCAGGCTTCGCCGCCACCGATTTGCGATACGCAGCGATCGAATCCTCGGTCTTCCCCAGAGCGTTCTCAACGAAGCCCAGATCGAACCATCCCACGTAACTTGTGGAATCATGTTCGACGAGCTTGCGAAGCAGAGGCTCAGCGGCAGCGTAATCATTTTTTTCAATCGCGGCCTCAGCCGCAGTAAGTTCGGCCGGCTGCGTCGGAGAATCGTCATCCGGCACTTGAATGTGATACGCTGACCGGTGAGTCTGGCTAGAAGATGATGATGATGAAGTTTGCGGCGAAGATGTTTCCGCCGCAGGCGCGGCATCCTGGGCGACTAAACAAACGCTCCCCGCCAGAGCCAGCATCGCGCTCGCGAGAAGTTTACTTGCTCCCATTGGAACGCGACGCTCCATTCGCATTTCCGCTGATGTTTCCGTTCAGCACTCGCGCCAGATATTTTCCTGTGTAAGAGCCCGGAATGTTTGCAATCGCTTCCGGCGGCCCCACTCCCACAATCTTTCCGCCGCGTGATCCACCTTCCGGCCCCAGGTCGATCACCCAGTCCGCGGTCTTGATCACTTCCAGATTGTGCTCGATCACCAGGATCGAGCCCCCTGCTTCAATAAGACGGCGAAACGCCGCCAGGAGTTTGCTCACGTCGTCAAAATGCAGCCCAGTCGTGGGCTCGTCAAAAATATAAAGCATTCGCGGCCGGCGACGGCTTTCCTCCTGCCGTGCCGCGCGCGGCCTTCCTAACTCGCGCGCCGCAGGCTGCAGGTGCGCCGCCAGTTTCATGCGCTGCGCTTCTCCTCCCGATAATGTGGTCGCCGATTGCCCCAGCCGCAAATATCCCAGCCCAACTTCCTCTAGCACGCGCAGCTTGTCGGTAATCTTCGGCGCCTCGGCAAAAAATCGCAGCGCCTCTTTCACCGTCAAGTTCAACACGTCGTGAATATTCTTACCGTGGTAGCGAACGTCGAGCACCTGCGCCTTGTAGCGCGTGCCTTTGCACTCTTCGCAAATCAGTTCAACGTCTGCGAGAAACTGCATCTCGACCGTAACCGTGCCGTCGCCCTGGCAAGTCTCGCAACGCCCTCCAGGAATATTGAAAGAAAAGTGTCCAGAGCCGAACCCGCGCTTCTTCGCCTCAGGCAGCGACGCGAAAAGATCCCGGATCGCATCAAACGCCTTGATATAAGTCACTGGATTCGACCGCGGCGTTCGCCCAATCGGAGATTGATCGACCAGCACAACTTCGTCAATGAACTGATCTCCCTCCAGACTCACCCACGTGGCCGCGCCCTGCGCCGGACCGCTAACCTGCTGCTTCTTCGCTTCCACCAAAGCTTGAAAAAGAACCTGATGCAGCAAAGTAGATTTCCCGGAGCCCGACACACCCGTGATCGCAACCAGCATCCCCAGGGGAATACAAAAGTCGACGCCCTTCAGGTTGTTCGCGCGCACGCCCTTGATTCTGATCTGCTGCGCTCCCGGCTGCCGCCGCACCGCCGGAACTTGAATGCGCAAATCATCCGCAAGATAGCGCCCCGTGAGCGAAGCCGGATTCCGCAAGATCTCTTCGTAGGTTCCCGCAGCCACAAGCTTCCCGCCGTTCTCTCCAGCTCCCGGGCCGAGATCGAGAATCCGATCCGCGGTCCGCATGATGTCAGGATCGTGCTCGACCACCAGAATCGTGTTTCCCAAATCGCGCAGGTCCTGCAAAATCTTGATCAGCCGGTGCGTATCGCGACTGTGCAATCCAATCGATGGCTCATCTAGTACGTAGAGTGTGCCCACCAGCCGCGATCCGAGCGAAGTAGCCAGTTGAATACGCTGCGCCTCGCCTCCAGAGAGCGTGGACGACAATCGATCCAGCGTCAAATATTCCAGGCCAACATCATTAAGAAACCGCAATCGCTCGCGAATCTCCTGCAACAAACGCTCCGCAATCTCAGCTTCCTCCGGACTCAATTGAACTCCGGCGAAGAACTTAGCCGCGTCTTCCACCGTCATCGCGCAGACATCACAAATGTTTTTGCCGTTGATCTTCACCTGCCGCGCTTCCAATCGCAGGCGAGTCCCGCGACAGTCAGGACAAGTCGAATACCCGCGATAGCGGCTCAAAAACACGCGAATGTGCAGCTTATATTTCTTTCGCTCCAAATACTGAAAGAATCCGCGCACGCCGAGAAACTTTCCATCCCCATCTTGTATAAGTTCCTGTTGTGCCGCATCAAGCTCCACCCAGGGCACATCCAGCGGGATGTCTTCCTGTTTGGCAAAGCGTTTCATCTCCGCGAAAACCGGCCGGTATTTCGGCTTGTTCCACGGATCGATCGCGCCCTCACCCAGAGATTTCATGGGATCCGGAATAACGCGCCCCAGGTCGAAGTCGATCGTATTGCCAAATCCCTGGCACCGCGCACACGCGCCGTATGGATTGTTAAACGAAAACAGTCGCGGCTCGGGTTCTTCATATCGCAGGTTGCAGTTCTTGCATTCGAAGCGCTGCGCAAACCGCAACTGCCGCGCCGGCTGATCCCCATGCGGAGGCAAATCAAAAATAACTTCTCCTGACTCTCGGTACGCCGTTTCAACTGCATCTACAATGCGTGTGCGCGCGTCCGCGGAAATCGCAAGCCGGTCCACCAGCATAAACACCGGCTGATCGAAGTGGATATCCAGCAACGATTCCGGCGCAGAGAACTCGAACACTTGCCCTGCCTGATAAAGCCGGTTAAAGCCAGCCTTGCGCAGGTCGAACAGGCGAGCCTTAAGCTGATCGGTCCACCCCGAATCAGGCGCAGAAGCTTTTTTAGACCTACGCCCGCGCGCAGCCTTCTTCTCCGGTTCCCTCGGCGTGGCAGCAGCCGCCTGCAAGGGAAAAACAATTTGCACGCGCGTTCCCGGATCCAAGGCCAGCACAGCGTCCGCGATTTCGTCCACGGTATCTTTCTTCACTTCGCTGCCGCAGTTGGCGCAATAAGTACGCCCAACGCGAGCAAACAGCAACCGCAAATAATCGTAAATCTCAGTCGCCGTCGCCACGGTCGACCTGGGATTGCGCGTAGTATTCTTCTGCCGGATCGCAACCGCCGGAGCGATGCCCTCAATCGAATCGACATCAGGCTTCTCGATGCGCTCCAAAAACTGTCGCGCATAGGCCGAGAGCGACTCCACATACCGCCGCTGACCCTCCGCATAAATCGTGTCAAAGGCCAGGGAAGACTTGCCCGAACCCGAGACCCCCGTCACCACGGTCAGAGTATTGTGCAGAATCTCAAAATCGATGTTCTTCAGGTTATGAACGCGAGCGCCGCGCACCACAATCCCATCCTCGGCCGTCGGGGCAAAGGTCGGGCCGAGTGTCGAGCTCGGTATCGAACTAGTCGGATGAGAGATGAGATCAGACATGAAATAACCGCCAACAACGCCGTCACCCGCTGGGAGCATTCCCAACGGCCTCCGAGAGCGCTGTCGAATCCTTCATTATACCCGCCCTTTTTGCAAAGTATCGGCAACTTAGAGGTTCTATGATTGCCAACTCGTTCTATGATTGCCAACTCGTCGCGCACCGGGACGGCCATCGATTCTTTTGTCGATGTCTAATCGGTGCATAAAAATGACGCTGATTTGATGAGTTTCGGTCAATCGCGAATTCTCAGGACGAAGTCTTCAGCAAAAGCTGTCGCGACTTCATCTTCGGAAACTTCGCAGCCCGCTTCACGAGTCAAGCCTGATGCTCGGCAATACCTAAGCAGCGGCGGCGCCCGGTGTGACAGGCGAACCCAACAACTGGTTAAGCGGCCGCGATCATGTGCCGTTTCGCTAGCGCCTCGATTTCCGGCTCAGTCACTGCCGAAAGATCTGCATTTTCCGTGGCGATGACCCGCCGAGAAATGTCGGGATGATGCGTCTTCAAATATCCTTTCAAGAATTCGGCGGCGTTGCTTTTTCCGGTGGCGTGACCGATGAGCACGATCTCACTCGCCGGAGTGATGTCTTTCGCGATCTCCTCATAAAACGAATCCTCTTCGGGCACGCGCTCGCCACGGTAGTGAGCTTCCTTTCGATGAATCAAATGATGATGAAAATGATAAGGATCGTAAGGCTGCACCTTGCGTTCGTCCGCCGGACGGCTTCCACCGAGATCCTGGTAAACATGGGCTGCGTGGTGGTCGATGACGACAATCATCCGGCCGGGCTGGACCGGTTGCTCCGTCTGCGCACCTGATTTATGCGCATCCGGTCCGGCTTCCTTCAAGAATTTACGCAGCCGCGAAACTTCCTCTACGCCAAGATCATGGGTGTTCGGCTTCTTGAAAAAGACGCGTTGCCCTCCGACGCGAAATATAAACTCATCATTGCCGTTCGGTTGGACCTCACCCAAATGCTCGACAAGGTCGACAGCTTCGCTCCAACTCAAATTGTGGGGCAGTTTGCCGCTGACAAGATTCTGGTACAGCGAATCGAGGTGCTTGCTCATAGTGTGTTCTCCTTCACAAACAATTCTAAACTCGAATAACATGCATCTCGAAACGGTCACCATTCGAAAGACCACCATTAAGCCACGAGCGACGAGACTAAACAATTGGACCTTGGTATCGATGCCACCCTCGTATCCGCAGTCCGGCGCCTCAGTCATCAACAAACTGCAGTCGATACAAAAGCATCGGCAATACCATCGTCCAATTGCGCGACTTATTTTGTTGTGGCCGAATGAAACCAACAGCTGAGAGGCACAATGACAAAAACGACGAGCTTTCAAACCGACATTCGCCCGCTCTTTACAGACCGAGACATTCAAGGCATGAGCAAGGCCTTCAACCTGGCAAATTACGATGACGTCAAAAAGAACGCTGCCGCCATCTACGATCGCATTCGTGGAATCGGCGGCGCCGTCATGCCACCACCTCCGCCAAGAGGAGAAGGTCCCTGGCAGCAATCTCGCATTGAACTATTCGCCAAGTGGATCGCGGACGGCTTCCAACCTTAATCGGCCTCAAGCGCCCAGCACGGCTTCTCACCTGTAGAAGAGAACTGGCCGGCGATTTACCAACTTCGATCAGATTTCGGATGGAGGATTTCATGAAAGCGAAAATCACATTCTCCTTGGTTGTGGCGTTAGCGCTGGCATTAGCCACGCCGGGCGTACGAATTTCGGCCACTCCCAACCCGCAGGCCAAGTCTGGAGTAGACCGTCTCTACGTGATCGATTGCGGCGACGGCACCGGCTCCGACGAATCGCATTGGACACCAGGAGTCAACGTCGGAACTCCCATCGGCTTTCCCGGACACTGTTACCTCATCCACCACACTCAGGGCTGGGTCCTGTGGGACACGGGCATCGATGATGCTGTTGCGCAGCTCCCAAATCATGAGGAGGTGTTTCACGAATGGGGTCCTGGCACTGGCCCGATCTGGCGCAAGCCAATCACGCTCGCGGCCCAACTCGAAGAGATACACGTCAAGCCTTCAGACATCAAGCTGATGGCCGTGTCTCATAGCCACCCCGATCACGCGGGGAACGTCGAAATGTTTCCCAACACGCTGATGCTGGTGCAGAAAGTCGAGTATGAATGGGCTGGAAGCCGGCAAGACACCGTGGGCTTCAACAAAAAGCATCCGGTAAAGCTCGTCGACGGCGACCTCGACATCTTCGGCGATGGCAGCCTCGTACTGCTCTCCACTCCCGGACACACGCCCGGCCATCAATCTTTGCTCGTGCGGCTCCCTAAAACTGGACCGGTAATTCTCAGCGGCGATGCCGTGCATTTCCAAACCAGCTTCGAACATCGCTACGTCCCTGACAATAACTGGAACAAGCAGGCCTCGCTCCAGTCCGTGGACAAGTTAGCGGCAGTCATCGCAAAAGAACACGCGCAGCTCTGGATCAACCACGATCAGTCCCAAAGTGACTCGCAAAAGAAGTTGCCGGCGTATTACGAGTGACGCTACCTACGAGCCTGATCGAAAATGGATCGATCGGCAGACTGCCGGTAAGATCGATTGAAGGGAACAAGTCCCGTTAGAGCCTGCCCTGTGCGAAGCCGAAGGGGACGGCACGCTGTCTCGCCAGAAAATCTAATCCGGATCCTGATCGCGCCGCTTTCCATACCGGAAAGCCAGCACAGAGCCAACCACCATAATCCCCACAGGCGGCAGCAACAGCACCAGCACCGCGCGGTTCAGCGCCTGCTGACCCTCCTTAGGTGTGGCCCTCGCATTCGCATTGCACATCGCGCAGCCCTGCCCCAAAGCGGGCGCTGTCGACAGAGCACCAAGCAATAGAAGCATTGCGAATGAATTACGAAGAAATGTCACGATTTTTGTCCGATTCCTACGCCACTCGGCGGCGGCTTCACGCGGTCAGCGTCCGGAAAAAAGAAAAAGTACATAATCACAAAGCATCCCGTCACGGAGATCACCAGCATCCAGCGCATGATCGCCTTTTCAAATTTTAAGTGCATGAAGTAGCCAATGATCAATGCCGACTTGATCACCGACAAGAGCAGCAGCACCTGCAGCATCCGCACCGGCTCGAATACCTGCCGGTACCCCAGCCACACTTCAACCGCGGTCAGAAACAGGAGCGCGCCCCACACCCAGAAATACTGCCCCTTGCTATCGTCATGCTTCGCCACATCATGCATCGTAGTTTTCTCCGCAATCCCCGTAAGCCCTGTCATCCTGAGGCGGACGCTTTTTGTCCGCCGAAGGACCTGGGCGAGCCGCGCGAGGCGTCGTGTTTCTTGCGACGCAATAATCGCGCGTTTGGCTCGCTTCCTTATTAAATCTTCGTCGACATCAAATAAACTAGCGGGAAGATAAACATCCAAACCAAATCCACAAAGTGCCAATACAATCCCGAAACCTCAACATCATGCGCGTCATAATCTTTCGGCTTCAAGAAAAGAATGACCGCCGAAACAATCAGCCCAATCAGCAGCGCGTGGACGGCATAGTGAAAAACATTGTCCGCCGGAATCGCAAAGTAAGCTCCAATGTAGATCACTCCGAGAATCGGCAAAAACCATTTACGCAGCGCCACCACGCCCAGGTAAATCACGCCGATGGTCACGTGCAGCATGTGCATCGCGGTCAGCCCAAAGAACGTCGCCGCGAACTGTGGCACGCCCTTCGAGATCTTGGCATACTCCGTATCCAGTTGGCCGGCAGGTTTCGGAAACGCCGGCAGGCTCAAACCCTCATGGATTAAATGCGTCCACTCCATTCCATGCAGCACGATAAACGCCGTACCGAACACCATCGTCGCCAGCAGCCAGAGCCGCGTCTTCGAACTATCGTGCCGCTGCGCCGCAAACACCGCCATCACCATCGTGAGCGAACTCGAAAGCAGGCACGCCGTCATAATCGTAGCGTTGATAATGCTTTCCTTGCCAAACGGCGTGGGCCACGCGGTGTAGATGCGGTTGTAGCTGAAAGCAAAAAGCAAAGCCCCGAACGTCAGCGAGTCCGAGGCGAGAAACAGCCACATGCCAACTTTTTTCGAATAAGCCCCAAACAGCGGAGCCTCGTACTCGCCCGCCACTCCATGTGCGGCAGCGGCATTGTGTTGCAGCGTGGCGTCAGCCATTCACGAATCTCCCTTTCCCTTTTGTCATCCTGAGGCCCGCGTTCTTTGCGGGCCGAAGGATCCATGCAACTAGCCTGCAGCGCCAAGTCTCTCGGCTAGCTCGCTACCTTGCAAAAGCCAGCAACGCAAAAACATAAATCCACAGCACCGCCATAAAATGCCAGTACCACGCCGCCACATCCACCACAATGCGCCGCCCTTCGACAGGCCGGTGCAGCAGGGAAGTGGTGCCCGCCCAAAGCAACGCAATAATGCCGCCTGTCAGGTGCACCGCATGCGCCGCCGTCAATAAATAAACGAACGAACTGTCAGGATTCGTGCTGACCAGAAATCCCCGCGCCTTGAGTTCACCCCAGGCCATCCACTGCCCAATCAGGAATCCAAATCCAAGAACCGCCGTCACGCCCAGCCAGGGAAAACCTCGCTCGTCTCCCAGAGAAACTCCCGGAATCGACCGCACCGGAGCCAGCGCCGCGCGCCGCGCAATCTGCCGGCGTGCACCCTCCATGGTCAGGCTGCTAATCAAAAGAATCGCCGTGTTGATGAAGAGCAGCACCCATGGCAACTGCACCGAGCCCCAGTCGCGAAAGTAAGTTCGCGTGGAGTCGTCAAAGGTCGGCAAGCCCCGCCGCACAATGTACGCGCTGGTCAGCGACACAAACACCATGCTGACGGTCACAATGGCGCATATCATTCCCAGTCGCGCCCGTCGCAGCCGCGCAGCATAGTTAGGCAACCCCGAATCCGAAAAGCCACCGTCATCTCCTCCGCCATTCGGAGGCACCGGCACACTTCCGCCGCGACCCAACTGATTCATCGGAGTGCTAGGTGTATAAGTCGCCATATAAACTTCGAGCCGCGCAAGCCTTTGGGTGACGCAGAGCTTCAGCGCTGCGATCAACCTTCCCATCCCTAGGAGCTGCGGAAAAACTCACAAACGCGTGCAGTTCCGTGGAAGAGCGGCGCTTCAGCGCCGCGTAAAGCCCCTGAAATCAATAAGGGCTTTAGCCCCCGAGGCACTCTTCAGTGCCCCGACGACGCAACCGGCGGATCTGTCTGCATCACGAAATCCCGAGCCGCGCCCGGAACTCCATACTCATAAGGACCGTTATGCACCACCGGCGTGACTCCGCCAAAATTGTCATGTGGAGGAGGCGTCGCCGTAATCCATTCCAAAGTAGTCGCCTCCCACGGATTGTCGCTAGCCTTCGGCCCCTTAAACATGCTCCAGAACAAATTGATCACAAAAATAAACTGCGCCGCGATGGTGATAATCGCCGCGTACGTCATGAACTGATGAATCGGCATCAGCTTCTGCAAGTACGCAACTTCCGTGTATTGCGAGTATCGACGCGTTCCGCCAGCCATGCCCAGATAATGCATCGGCATAAAGATCGCGTAGGTTCCGATCAGCGTGATGAAGAAGTGGATTCGTCCCCAACTCTCATTCATCATCCGCCCAAACATTTTCGGGAACCAGTAATAAGTCGCTGCAAACATTCCAAAAATCGCCGCCACGCCCATGATCAAGTGGAAGTGACCGACCACAAAATAAGTATCGTGCAATTGAATGTCGAGAACCGGCTGCGCCAGGAACGGCCCACTCAATCCGCCGGAGACAAACAGAGAAACGAACCCGATCGCATACAGCATCGGCGTCTGGAAACGAATGCGCGCTTTATACATCGTCCCCAGCCAGTTAAACGTCTTGATCGCCGAAGGCACTCCGATGCACATGGTCAGCAGCGAGAAAGCAAAAGCCGAATAAGGGCTCATTCCGCTCATGAACATGTGGTGGCCCCACACCATGAACCCGAAGAATCCAATGGCAAGCATCGCGTAAACCATGGCCTTGTAGCCGAAGATCGGCTTGCGCGAGAACGTCGAAAGAATTTGCGACGTCACGCCCATGCCCGGCAGAATCGCGATGTAAACCTCAGGATGCCCAAAGAACCAGAACAGATGTTGCCACAGCAAAGGCGAGCCGCCCTTGTGCAACATGATCTGCCCATTCACGATAATCTGCGGCACGTAAAAACTCGTGCCGAGATTGCGATCCATCAGCAACAAAATCCCCGCCGAAAGCAGCACGCCAAACGCCAGCAGCCCAAGTATCGCCGTGATAAACCACGACCACACGGTCAGCGGCATGCGCATCATCGTCATGCCCTTCGCCCGCATATCAAGCGTAGTCGTCAGAAAATTCAGCGCCCCCATCAGCGATGCCAAGCAAAAAATCGCAATGCTGGTAATCCACAAATCCGCCCCAAGCCCTTCACCCGGACCAGCCGATTGCACCGCGCTCAGCGGCGGATATCCCGTCCACCCATGCAACGGAGCCCCACCCTGCACAAAGAACGCCGCGATGATCACCACAAATCCCACGAACGTAGTCCAGAACGAAAGCATGTTCAGGACCGGGAACGCCATATCCGGCGCCCCAATCTGAATCGGCAAAAAATAATTTCCAAATCCCCCCTGCGGAGCCGTAGTCAGCACGAAGAACACCATGATCGTGCCGTGCATCGTCAGCAGGCTGAGATAAGTCTCCGGCTTGATCTCGCCCACCAGCGGCAAGCTCGCCAGCGGAGCGATCAGGTGAATCCGCATCAGCAGCGAGAGAAACATCCCCACAAACACTGCTGTCAGCGCCAGAAAGAAATATTGAATGCCAATGACTTTGTGATCGAGGCTGAAAATATATTTTCGAATGAACCCCTGAGGGCCCGCATGCGCATGCGCGGTAGCCGACGTAGCCATTATTGTTTCTCCGCCTCCCGTGCCGCCAGCCACTTATCAAAATCTTCCTGGCTGACGACGTGTACCATGCCGTGCATCTTGTAATGACCCAGGCCGCAAAGTTCGGCACAGGCAATTTCATATTCGCCAACCGCAGTCGGCTTGAAGTGCAAGTGAATATTAAGTCCGGGCACCGCGTCCTGCTTGAACCGCAAATTCGGCACAAAAAAGCTGTGGATCACATCCACCGACCGCAAGCTAACATCCACTTCGCGGTCCACCGGCAAATACATCGTGCCCGTCACCACATCGTCTTTCGATGCAGGATCAGAAGTATCCAGCCCCACCGCCGCTTCACCACCGGCCGAAGGATCCATCAACTTAATACTCGTCCCGCCAAACTTCCCGTCCGGCCCCGGATACCGGAAGTACCACGCAAACTGCATGCCCGTCACTTCAACCTGCACCGCGCCCGGCCCCGCCGGCTCAAAGCGCTGCGCCGCCCACACGCTGCTCCCCATCAAATTCAATCCCACAAACAGAATCGTGGTCAGCGCCGTCCATATCACTTCAAGCTTCACATTGCCGTGCGAATAAGCCACCGGCGGCGAGGATGGCTGCTCCCGGTATCTCCACGCGAAGTAGCCAAGCGAGAGCTGCGCCGCCAGAAAAACAACCCCCATAATGATCAGTGTGAGGTGGAATTGTCCGTCCATGAATCCCGCGGCCGCTGAAGCTCCAACCGGCAGCCACGACTTGGCGACAAAAAAGTAGGTGCTGGCCAGAGTGATCAGCCAGATCACAACCAGTAACGCGAGGCCCATTCCCCAGTCCTCCCGAACAAAACAACGATGAGACGATTTCCCGAAGACGATTGCCTCGCCCCACAACGCAAGTCAACAGTCGGCGGCGAGTTTACCACAGCCCCTTGAGGATAACGCAATCAACTTTCACGAAAGAACAAAATCAGCCACGGATCTTTACGGATTCCCGCGGATAACCCAAATCAGCGAAGCCCGAATTGATTTACCCCGTGTTACCCCGTGCCCTCCGTGGTAAAGATTTTAGATTTTGCCCTTCAGCGCTCTCATCAAAATTCAGATCCGCAAACACAAACGAATCCCGAACCACAGTAGCTCCCACCGAAACCGCAATCGCTCCCTCAAGCATAGGCCCCGCATAAACAAAAGAATGAAACTCCCCACATTCCCCGCAAGGGTCCACATCAGAAGGCAAATCCGCAAGCAGCCGTTCATCAAACTCCCGCCCAGCAAACGACCCATCCAGCTTCCCAGTATCCACGCAAGTCAACTTACCCCGCACTCCCGATGCAATCATCTCCCGCGCCAAAGCTCCAGTAGGCAACCCCCACACCGGAAAGATCGGCTCCAGCCCACTATCTTTCATCTGCTTCTCCCGATAAGCCCGCACATCTTCAAGAAACAAATCCCCAAACGCCACGCCGGAGATCCCCTCCGCAACCGCCCGTGCACAAGCGCGAGCCATCAGCAATTCATACTGCTCATTCGAGCAAGGCCAAGGCAGCGCCACATCCCACAAAGGCAACCCAGCAGCCGCAGCTTGCCGTTCAACCAACTCCCGCCGCACCGCATGCATTGCGACGCGATCAGCCTCGCCATTAAAAGTAGTAAGCAGCCCCACAACCTCATACTCCCGCCGCTGCCGCAGCACATGCAGACTCCAAGCACTATCCTTCCCGCTACTCCAAGATAAAAGAATCCGCCTCATAAAAGGATGTTGATTTACCCCGTGACCCCCGTGGCAAAAGGTCTTGATGTTGAAGTTGATCTAAATCCATGAGAATCCGTGCAAAGATGTTGATTTACCCCGTGAACCCCTGTGTCCTCTGTGTTAAAGATTTTGATGTTGATTTTGATGTTGATCTTGATCTTAAATCCGCGCAAATCCGTGAAAATCCGTGGCCAAGCCTTTATTTATCCGTCCACAAAGGCACTCTGCCAGGAGTCCAAGGCGCCCCAGCCGCTTCCATATCCTTCTCGAGCGTAGCCAAATCAACCTCAACCAAAGCATGAAGCGCACTCAACTCCCCAGCAAACTCGCCAGCAGCAATGGCGTAGTCGTCAACATGACTCTGCGTAGGCTTGGTCAGTGCAAATCGTTCCCCCTCCAAAACAGCATTCACCCGATCGTTAATAGAACTAGGCGTTGCCTCATTCCGCTTCTGCATCTCCACATCGCCGCGCAAAGCCCGCAAAATTTCGCGATTACGTTTCTCAATCGAATCCGCCGTCTCACCCAACTTCTCCGCCGCCGGAGTTTCCCGCAAAGCCCCGCGAATCGCCTTCAGCCGCGCCTCCACATCCTCCGCCGTATGCAGAGCCCCAGACACAGCCCGGTAAAGCCGCGCCACCTTGCGCAAAAATTCCTCTTGCGCCGCCCGATCCCCGGCGCTCATCGAAGCCGCGCCCTCCGTCACCACTTTAAAGTTCTGTGCGCCAGCTAGCTCCGAAACCGCTCCATCCACTTTCTGAAACAAGCGCACCGAATAATTTCCAGAAATCACCAGCGGACCCTGAGACGCCGCAGGCGCAAAATCCTCGCCCTCATCGGCATGCTCGTGCAAAGAAACCGCCGGATACCGCAAGTCCCAGGCCGCCCGCTGAAACCCGCCCTCGATGCTGCCCTCCACGCGCCGCACCGGCGCGCCCGCTTCGTCATAAACCATAAAGTAAACTTCAGGCTTAGCCTCTTCCGCCTCAGCTCGCAACTCATCGTGCGAGGGATAAGGCAAAGTCTGATTTTTCTTAGCCGCATCCTTCTCCGCCTCCTGACGCTTCTCCTTCTTAGTCTTCCGCTTCTCCTTCAAATAAGCCGTAAACACTGCCCCATAAGGAGGGTTGTCCGCCGTAAAAAACGCATCTCCCTGATAACCTTTCTTCGGACCGCCCAGCGGATGCCGCTCGATATAAAGCAGCGAATCTTTCACAGGAAACAACGCCGAAGCCTGCTCCACCGACTCAGCCTTCATCTGCCGCAAAGCCGAAATATCATCCAGCACATAAAACCCGCGCCCAAAAGTAGCAATCACTAGATCGCCTTCGCGCGCCTGTAAAACCATGTCGCGCACTGCAATCGTCGGCAGCCCACCTTTAAGCTGCACCCAATGCGCTCCGCCATCGATAGTAAAAAACGCGCCAAACTCCGTCCCCGCAAACAACAAGTTCGCGTTCACCGTATCTTCCGCAAACGCCAGCACCGGACCGTTCTCCGGCAAATTCCCCGCAATCGAAGTCCATGTCTTGCCCGCATCCGTCGACTTCAACAAATAAGGTTTGAAGTCCTCATTCTTATGATTGTCAAACGCGGCATAAACCGTATTGTCGTCAAAGTGTGAAGCCGCCAACCGGCTCACATAAGTAATATCCGGAATGCCAATAAATTTCTCGTACTTGCTCCAACTCAGACCGCCATCGCCACTCACCTGAATCAGCCCATCATCGGTGCCCACATAGATCAGCCCTTCTTTTTTCGGAGACTCCGCCAGCGCCACAATATTTCCATAGAACGACGTCGATACATTCTTCGCCACGGCATCCGGATCCCAAACCTTCCCCATCACCGGCAACTTATTTCGATCAATCTGCCGCGTAAGGTCGCCGCTGACAGCCTTCCACGTGTCGCCCCGGTTATCGCTGCGAAATAATTTGTTAGCCGCAAAATAAAGCCGCGTATGCGAGTGCGGACTGATCATCACCGGCGAATCCCAATTCCAACGCAGCGGAGGCTCACCCTTCCCCTCCTGCGGCTGCAACACAAGCTCCTGTCCCGTAGGCTTGTCGTAACGCACCAGCACCCCATACTGCGACTCCGAATAAATCGTATTCGCGTCCACCGGATCCACCACCGAACGAAAACCATCTCCGCCGGTCGTGACGAACCAATCAGCATTCATAATTCCGTTGATGTCGCGCGTGCGCGAAGGCCCGCACCACGAAAAATAATCCTGCGTCCCGCCGCAAATGTTGTAGAAGGGAAGCGCGTTATCAACGGCAACGTCATAAAACTGCAGAGTAGGCAGGTTCGCCTTGAATTGCCAGCTCTTGGCATCGTCGAAAGTTTCATACATCCCGCCATCCGACCCGAAAAGCCAGTGCCTGGTATTGTCGGGATCAATCCACATCGCGTGATTGTCCCCGTGATGATTCATCTCGTTCACCTTGTGCAAAGTCTTCCCGCCGTCGAGCGACTCGCGCAGGCTCACATTCATCACAAAGATGCGGTCCACATTCTTCGGATCGGTAAAAATCCGCGCGTAATACTGCGCCTGCGCATCGAATTCATTCTGCCGATCCCAGGTCGCGCCCCGGTCATTCGATCGAAAAATCCCGCCCTTGCCATCGTTAGCCTCAATCGACGCGTAAACCACCGTCGGATCAGCCGCAGAGAGCGCCAGCCCAATCCGTCCCATATCAACAGAAGGCAAGCCAGACTTCAGCTTGTTCCACGTAACTCCAGCGTCGCTGGATTTATAAATCGCACTCTCCGGCCCGCCATCAATCAAAGTAAAAACATGCCGCCGCCGCTGGTAAGCCGCCGCATAAATAATGTCCGGGTTCGACGGATCAACAGCCACATCCACCACACCAGTGTTCTCACTGATCGTGAGCACAGCCTTCCAAGTCTTTCCGCCGTCAGCAGTCTTATAAAGCCCGCGATCACCGCCCGGCCCCCACAACGGCCCTTCCGCGGCAACATATACCACCTTCGAATCCCGCGGATCGATCACCACCCGCCCAATATGATCTGACTTTTTCAATCCCAGATTTTGCCAATTCTTCCCGCCATCATCCGACCGGTAAATTCCATCGCCATAAGAAACGCTGCGCTGCGAATTGCTCTCCCCCGCTCCCACCCAAACCACCGCCGGATCATTCGGATCAAGCGCAACCCACCCAACCGAATAAGACCCCTCCTTATCAAACACCGGAGTCCACGTAGTGCCATCATTCACCGTCTTCCAAACCCCACCCGAAGCCACGCCCACGTAATACTCAAACTTGTTCTTAGGATTCACCGCAATCGACATCACCCGCCCCGAAGCCACAGCCGGACCAATCGACCGAAACTTCAGCCCAGAAAAAGTCTCGGCATTCATTCCAGGCTTCTTCTCGTCCTTCTTGTCCTTATCCTTCGACTCGTCCGCCTTCTCATCTTTCTTCGAATCCTTCTTCGAAACTTTTTTAGCAACAGGCGACGCCGCGCTGTCAGCACTCTGATCCTGCGGAGCGGCGATCGATAGAGAGAACGTCAGAAACAAGAAGGCAAGAACAGCAACGATGCGCAATTTCACAAGCAGCTCCAATCCAAAGATTTCCAAAACCGATATGTATACAGCAATCCAGCCCAAGAAAGAAGAGTCTAAATAAGAAACAGAATGGACTTACCGCGTGTTCCTCCGTGACCCCCGTGGTAAAGATTTTGCAGGTGGCATTCAAAAGAAGCTTTTTCTCCGCGTCCTCCGCGGCCTTTCTCAGCGACCTCCGCGTTGAAAAGCTCTTGACCTCGACCGCACAATCACATCAGCAGGTTAAAATCCCACCATGCCCGCAAAACCCCAAGGCCACGACACGCGCTACATGAAAATGCAAAAGAACAACTGCTTCGTCTGTGGCCAAGACAATAAAGATGGCATGCGCCTAAAGTTCGTCCTGGACGAACCACGCCAAACCTTCGTCTGCCACTTCCGCCTAGGCAGCCGCTACACCGGACCCCCAGGCCACTGCCACGGCGGCATAATTGCCAGCATCCTCGACGACGCCATGGGCAAAGTAAACAAACTACATCAAGTAATAGCCCTCACGAGAGAGATGACAGTCGAATACCTAAAGCCAGTCCCGCTCCAAACCCCACTCCGCGTAGAAGGCCGCGAAATCGAAGTACGCGGCCCCAAGCACATCAACGCCGCCGAAATCCTGAACGAAAAAAACGAAGTCCTGGCCCGCAGCCGCGGCATCTTCATAGAAGTCGACCCCGAAAAAATGTTTGCGAAACACGTCAAGCGCTAAAGCTGTACCCCGTGCAACCCCGTGAACTCTGTGGTGAAGGTTTTACTGACAACCGGCAACTGGCGGCTGGTAACTGCTCCCAAGCAGTACCGCGAACCGCAAACCCACTGTAAAATAAACTAAGCTTCACCGCAGCCCGCAAAGAAAAGAGTCCAACATGTCGAAAAACAACGGTAGCAACACCAGTCTCCGCCTAAAAACCGGCTTAGCCGAAATGCTAAAAGGCGGCGTAATCATGGATGTGACGAATGCTGAGCAGGCCTCTATTGCTGAGAAAGCTGGGGCCGTGGCTGTGATGGCGCTGGAGCGCGTGCCGGCGCAGATCCGCGCGGAGGGCGGCGTTGCGCGGATGGCTTCGCCTAAGAAGATTCGCGAGATTATGGCCGAGGTGTCGATCCCGGTGATGGCGAAGTGCCGCATCGGACATTTTGCTGAGGCTCAGATTCTGCAGGAGCTTGGCGTCGATTACATTGACGAATCCGAAGTGCTCACGCCTGCCGATGAAGCTCATCATGTTGATAAGCACGCGTTCAGCGTGCCGTTCGTTTGCGGGGCGCGGAATCTTGGCGAAGCTTTGCGGCGGATTGCTGAGGGCGCGGCCATGATTCGCACCAAGGGCGAGGCCGGTACTGGAGACGTGGTCCATGCCGTCAAGCACATTCGTCAGATTGTGCAGGAGATGAAAATTCTAACGGTGCTCGGCGAAGAAGAACTCTACGCCAAAGCCAAAGAGCACGGCGCGCCTTACGAACTGATTAAGATGGTGGCCAAGACAGGGAAGCTCCCCGTGCCAAATTTCAGCGCGGGAGGCATCGCCACTCCGGCCGACGCCAGCCTGGTCATGCAGCTCGGCGCCGAAGCCGTCTTCGTAGGCAGCGGCATCTTCATGAAAGACAGCACCACCTTCGCCGATCCGGTCGAAGCCGAAAAGCGAGCCCGCGCTATCGTAAAAGCCGCGACGCACTTCAATGACCCTAAAGTGTTACTTGAAGTCAGCGAAGATTTGCAGGGAGCGATGAAGGGGCTGGCTGTGGCAGGGCTGGATGAGGCACAGATGCTGCAGACCAGAGGATGGTAAGAGCGTTTCACTCAGTGCTTTTGGGTGGCGCAGCGCCTTCGGCGCTGCGAAAAAAAATGCTTCAAAAGTTTGGCTTTAGCCTCTGTTGTGCTTCATGGTTCCATGGCTGTCGGGAGGAATGCACCTCAGCGGCTAAAGCCAGTTGTTTTGTGAGGGCGTGAATCGCAGCGCCGAAGGCGCTGCGCCACCCAAAGGCGGTTGCTGGCTTGGGCTTGACTTAAGCAGCCGCCGCAAGCCGCTCTGGAGCAGGGTCCAGAAACAACTCCGGCGTCGCTGAGCAATACGGATATTGCTCCGGCCCAACCGCCAACCCTCTCTTTACCGCATTTCGCCGAATGTATTCACGAAAAGCAAAATACTCGTTGGCATTTCTTACGCGGCGGTCATAGTAGCTGGGCTGCCAGATCTCACGCGCGAAATCCAATTCTTTTTTCGCCCGATAGGAAAATCCTCCTTTGATGAATTGCATCGATCGCTCCAGAGCTTGAACAGGAGTGATCAGCAAATAAAAATGGTCTGGCATGACCACAAACTCATGCAGTAGATATTTTTCTTGTTGGCGATAGTGGAGCAGAACGTTGACGAGCAGCCTGGCCATTCGGTCCGATTGAAGGATGTTCCTCTTCCGAAATGTGGAAGCGGTGATGAAGTAGCAGCTATATCCCGTGTTGCAGCGGCGGGGAGCGGCCATGGAATGCACCTCTGCGGCTGAAAGCCGCTCGAACTCCCGCAACTGTATCGCAGCGCCGAAGGCGCTGCGCCACCCAAAGGCAAGAAATTTTCTGCTGTTTGCCGATTTGGAACTGAGCTAGAATGGTTCAGAAGGAAACTGGACGCCCGCGCCATAGTAAAAGCCACGACGCACTTCGTTCCCCCTGAGGTATTGGTTGAAGAAGGACCGGCTGGACGAGGCGCAGATGCTGCAGGCTAAGGGACGGTAATGAGGAAGGCACACCAATCCGCGCATCTGAAGTTGGCGGACGGAGCACCGATCACAAAGAAGACTAGCTACCGACGGTGATGTTCATGACACAAGTATTATGCATGACACGTCCCATCTCTGTCAAGGATTATTCTGGCTCGTAACGACAGCTAAACATTGAGTTTAATGTCAATTGCACAGCGCTTCTCCGGGTCAAAATTGAACGCCTCCCAAGCAAGCGTGCGGAATGCAAGGGGCTGGTTTCGCGTCGTCTCCGGCCCGTATGCTAAGTGGCCCCATGCTTCGCCCGGTTTGTTCGACAGCGTTGCCCTGTCGTAATCCTCGGGAATGTGAATGATAAACTCCACCTTGTCGATCTTGCCAGCCGCACGTCGCGAGGTGACCACCAACTCATCCGTGTGGCTTGGGCCCCTGAGTGGCGACATGGCGTTATTCACGGCGTCTTTTGCGTCCAGCTTATAGGGCCCTGTTCTAGGTGGAAGCACGGGAACAAAGAACAACAGGAGGGATCGAAGTTTTGGAGCGGTGGGATCTTTAATCGGAACATGCAAGATCCTTATTTCCTCGTCGTTTGGATTGTAAAGGTGCCACTGCGATTTGTTGATGTAGCTTTTGTGCTCTGTAGTCGCAAGCGCAATCGAATGGCAGTATATCGGTTCGTCTGTTGTGTCAAACTCAGTTCGGAAACTGATGATGTCTGGACGCGGTGGCTCAGCGAGTGAATTCGCGGTTATCTCAAGCCGCTGCTTTCTGTACCTCATCTTGCTGGGGCGATGCTGCGCGTTGAACATCTCTCCCAGTGTCAGGAGGTTCGTCAGATTTTGATCAGCCCAAGGGTCTCCGAGCGCACTCTCGTTTGGATCGATAATGGTATCTAGGAAATCCTCGGTACGCCTCACTACCTCGTCGTAGTGGCCATTTAGTCCGTCTGTGAGGGCTTTCTGAAACTCAAATGTCCCGTACGCTTGTGGAAGCGAAAGCACGGATTCAGCACCCAAACGAAACCTGGCATTGGCCATCGAGCTGTCAATGGCGGCGTCGAGCAGAGCTATCGAAAATTGCCAAATATTTCTGGGCGCCTCGGGCAGGTTCGGTTCGAAAGAAAGAGCGATCACCCGGCCATCCTCTGGTTTCCCGTGCCGGGCTAATACTTCTACCGGCAAATTCTCACTGATGCCACCGTCAACGATATTTGCATTTGGCTCCTTCCATGTCCTAAAACAAAACGGAATTCCAGCCGAGTCCAACAGAGCGTCTACCACGAAATCGTCAGGACTGTGAACGTCGCCTCGGCGCGAGTTCAGCTTCGTGTGCGTTATCAGTATCTCGGGCTTAAGATCCTTAATCTGCAGCGCCTCCTTATTCGTGTGGCGCTTAAAGATATCCTTCAAGTCATTCCTTAACGGATTGGTGCTCCAAAACGGACGGCCCCAAAAAAGTGCTGCGTACTGGGAAAATCCAGGAGGCGTAAATCGAGTCACGATCCTGCTGGCTAGGCCAACTCTCAACTCCTGACGAAAATTTGCAAGGTCAATGCCGGCGCCGAATAAGCAAGCGGCGAGCGCACCGGCTGAGGTGCCCGCGATACGGGTAACCCTGATTTTGCCCTGCCGTTGATACCCCTGAATGGCTTGCATCGCTGCAAGTAAGGAGAAGATTTTTGCGCCGCCTCCTTGGACAGCGATTTGTAAGGGCTTAGGCATTCGCATCTCCAACCGCAAACTCGTCGCAACAACCTCAGTTCCGATCCTGAGCGAGAGCGCCGAACTTATGGGCAAATTATAGTAGCCTCGTAAGAAGGGCGCCTAGCATACAACAGCAGCTTTATCTCTTCAATATCTAAATTTGTTATTGTGACAGTAACCCCTTCCCGCCAGGGGCGGGTGGCCCGGCCTTTGATCTCGCCGGCGGTCATCAACAAAGTGGGTGCCCCGTCCTTCGCGCACTTTGCGAAGGGCGGGATTCGGAAACGCCTGCTCAAGTGGTTTGATCACACAGTTGCATAAGAAATCAAATGGCACAAGCAGCATCGCCGCCCACCCTTGCAAAAAACGCAAGGATGGGGCACCCTCTTTTGGAATGGCGTACACAGAAATCATTAAGGCTGGGCCACCCGCCACTTTGGGGTAACTGAACAGATCTTTTTCCAACTCTACACTGATGAAATCCGGTGCATTAACGACTAGCCGACATGGCGACAGTCGCCCAGCCGGGATCAGAGCCCTAGGAGAATTTCCGTCGATGCCAATTGGGCCACAAAGGTCAGAGTCACATGAATGTTATCACTGCGGCGAATATTAGTTAGGGGGAAATCAATGGGACTATCTATGCCGCCTCTTGAGTGTCCGCAAATGTGGGACAAAAATAGGCAAGGAATATTTCAAGGGCAGAGCGCCCTGGACATGTCCAAAGTGCGCCCAGCGACTTCGGCTTTCCCGTACATACACCACCGTAAGCGGAGTTGTGACATTGGCCCTTTCTATGGCGCTGTGTGACCTCATAGGACTTCATGGCCTGATGCTATTCGTGGCTGGCCTCGTAATGTGGGCGCCGCTTTTGCTGGTTTTGACTGTGCCATTTGCCTGGGTCATAAGACCTTCTCTAGAGCCGTATTACTCGACTGAGGAGGAGTCGCACTTTACTTCTTTGTCTATTAACGAAAATGACAGCTCGGAGCGACCGAAGCAGCCCTAAATTTGACCGAAAAAGGGGATCAACGCTATGTTGAACAATTAAGGGGTCCACCTTTTCTGGCACACTTCTACTGTGTGTTCCCGATGCTATGAGGCCCGGCTAGAGGCGAATGAATGTAAGAGGATTTTTTCAAGCAGCCGGAGTTGACGCGCAGGAGGTGAAGCACACTCGCAGCCTCTTTCTCGGCTGGGTGTAGTTATCATGAATGTCTCATTTTAGGGGTGCAGTCCACAGAAAACGGCGGGTGGCCCGGGTTTTGATTTCGCTGGCATCAGCACCACAGTGGGTGCCCCGTCCTTGCGTTCTTTGCAAGGGCGGGTACGATGCGGCCTGTACCATAGGGTTTGTGATGCCCAGCGGCCTGCAGCTGCCAAGCTACGCCACCCGATCCCCGAAGGAAATCTTCGTCCAGCCTTCATTCACCCGCACCGGTCCAACTTCGTCCAAAAGATAGAAACGATAACTGCTCCACCGCCAGTCCTCAGGCGCGGCTACCAAGCCCCGCTTCACCGGATTGCGATGCATGTACCTCAGCTTCTCCACGCGCTTCTTCGTCGTCCATACGTTGAAATCGTAGGAGCGCGCCTGCCAGAACGCTCTGCGCTTCGTTTCGCCTCCAAACAGATTGCGTTGACGCAGATCCCTGCGCTTGCGCTTGGGTAACAAAGCGCCCGCCGTGCGCTGCTTCAATACTTGCATCACGGTCGAGGGGCTTCCAACTTCCGGCTCCGTCAAAAGCAGGTGAATGTGTTCCGGCATCACGACATAGCCGACGACTACGAAGCGATAACGCTCGCGAGTCTGTTCCAGAATCATAAGGAAGGTATCCCGGCTGCGCGCGGTGCGCAGAAACGGCAATCGCCGGTAGCACGAGGTAGTGATAAAGTGCAGGTGATGAGCGCCGTAGGTTCGATGCAGGCCGCTGGGCATGACAAACCCCATCGTACAGGCAGCATCGTACCCGCCCTTGCAAAGAACGCAAGGACGGGGCACCCACGGTTCCGGCAGTACCTTCATTTAACGCAGACCCACATTTCGTGCAGAAAGCCATAACTCATCCCCCTTTCTAACTTGCACTTCCTCTGTGCGCATGGCTAAGCTGCAGTTGATGGCTACTGATCCGCTCTCTCAACTATGTGAATTTATCCAAGAAGGGTTCGGCCCGTGCAGCGAGAGGATAGTAGCTGCGCTCGATGTTACTGTCTGTGGCCCATTGGTTGAGTTGTCGTAGTCCAATGGTGGTGGGGCTGGTGCCCAGGTTTCAGGTCCCGACTCCCATGTCTCGCAAAAGCGGCGAGACATGGGGCACCCCATTTTTCTTTGGCTATCGGTCGAGACCTTTTGATCATGCTGCTGGTGGGTGGATTGTCATTACCAGGATATCTGTATCGTTGATTTTCAGTGGGCCTATTTCGCCTGCGGAGTACCAGCGGAAACTGGTCCAGGGCCATTGTTCTAGGGAGGCTACTAGTCCTCGCGCTACTGGGTTGCGGTGGATGTAGCGTAGCTTTTCGATTCTTTTCTTCTCGGTCCAGACATTGAAATCGTAGAAGCGGGGCATCCAGAAGGGAGTCCGGTTCTTGGAGTCAGCGACACTGGGGGTGCCCCATGTCTCGCCGGTTTTGCGAGACCTGGGAACCACACTGCGGCTATCGAGGCTCCGGACTACACCTAGTTTCAGCGCCTGCATCGCGGTTGAGAGGCTGGCCCGCTGTGGCTCGCTCATTAGCAAGTGAACATGCTCAGGCATGACTACGTATCCCAAGACTACGAGCCGATAGCGGCGACGGACACGTTCGAGGATTTTCAGGAAGAGGTCGCAGCGCGCGGCATCACTGAATAGCGGCAGTCTTTTGTAGCAGCTGAACGTGAGGGAGTGTAAGTCTCGCCCGCCGTAGAAGCGATGAAGAGCTTCAGTCATGAACAAACATTAGCGGAGGCCGGTCGAGGTTGTCTGTGACATGTGAACATCCGGGTGGTCGATGTTTCATCTCGCCTCTCCCACGTCTCGCAAAAGAAGCGAGACATGGGGCACCCCATTTCAACTTGGAGGGCTCTGTCAATCATTGACAATCCTTGCTACGAGTGTTATTTGTCTGCTATGTCCATCAACGTCAACCTCACTCCCGAACTGGAAGGCCTGATTCGCCAGAAGGTCTCCTCGGGCCGCTACAACTCCGCCAGCGAGGTGGTGCGTGAGGCGCTGCGTTTGATGGAAGCAGAAGATCTGCTTCGCGCTGCGAAGCTGGCGCAGTTGCGGCATGACATTCAAGAAGGACTGCAGAGCGGGCGGGCGCGTCCCTGGAATGTCGCCGAGATGAAGCGCGAGGGACGTAGGAAGCTCGCGACCCGCGCAGCCTCCAGCCGCAAGTAGATGCCTAGCGTAGTCGTACGCCCGCGAGCGCTGGCCGATCTCGCCGATATTTGGGCTTACATTGCCGAGGACAGCGTGAAGCATGCGGATAGGTTCGCCTCCCGCATTAACCGCGAGTTTCGAACGTTGTCTCGTCAGCCCCTCATGGGCCGCAGCAGGCCGGAGTTGGCAACCGGCGTGCGCAGCTTTCCAGTTGGCCGCTACCTTATCTTCTACCTGCCGCTTCCAAAGGGAATCGAGGTCGTCCGTGTTCTCCACGGCGCGCGGGACATCGAGTCAGCCTTACAGGATGATGAAGACTGAAAATCCCCTGGCGCGGATGCGTTTCGGCAAAATCTTGTCAAGAGGCTAAAAGCGAGGTTTTCGAATCAAGTTGTTGATTCGAGGGGAGAAATAAAGTTGGCTAATGTGGCGGGTTTACCCTATGCGGCTTGATATACTATAAGTATAGAGTCGAAACAGCGGCGCAGGCCTTTCCGGTCTGCGCCTTTTGTTTGGGGGAGGCAGACATGACGGAACAAGAAAAAGTCTTTACCACAGGGGGCACGGGGTCGCACAGGGTAATTCAACGCGACGGGTGGCGCTTGAGCTCGGGCTAGCCGTGGGAATCCGTGAAACTCGGCTGTGAGGCGGAAAAATGCGGATTTTGCGGCCTGTGGAAAATGTTGTCAAGGGGGTGGAGGGTGGGTTTTGGAATCAAGTTGTTGATTCCATGGGGCAAATATTTTAGCTAAAATGACACAGTTGCCATATGCCGTATGATATAATTGTATTATAGAGTCGTAACAGCGGCGCAGGCCTTCCGGTCTGCGCTTTTTGTTTTTCTAAAGGAGATATGGCGCGGACGGTGATTCGGAGACTTACTTCCGAAGACCGGGGCCGCGCCTTTTTTTATGCCTCGAAAACCGAATTCTGACGGACGGCGGGAGTTTCCCTGGTTACAGAAGCTGGATGCGCCTCCGCGCAAGCCGCTGGGGGAGGCAATTGAGGCGGCGTTTTTGGCTCGGGCCACTATGCTGGGCATTCCTGTGTTGAGGCCTTGGGAAGATAGCCGTCCTTATGACTTTGCGGTGGAGGGTTGGCGGCTGTGGAAGGTGCAGGTGAAATGCGCGACCAGCTTTCGCGGGACTCGATGCGAGTCTCGGGCCGGCGGCAGCGGGGGACTCTATACGCTGGATGACATTGATTTTCTGGCGGCGTATGTGGTCCGGGAGAATTTGTGGTACATCGTTCCGGCGGATGCGTTTGTTCCGCAGGTGACGGTTCACTTTAACTACGGGCCGAAGAGCCAGGGGATGTTTGAAATCTATCGCGAGAGCTGGTGCTTGCTGACTTGCCGGCCGAAGGCGCGTGGCACGGGGGATATTCCGAAGCGCTGCCGGTGCGAGGAGATGCCGGTGCGGTGCGTGGTGTGTCCGAAGAGGTGAGCGGCGCGATTTGCTCGGCGCAGTTTCCCATGTCTCGCAAAAGCGGCGAGAAGTGGGGCAGCCCAGTTTTCGCGGTAGCCGGCGCTTACTTCGCCGGCAGAAACTCAATCTTCACGTCGTGGATGGCAGGCTTGAAGTCAAAATCCGCAGTTACAAAAACGCGGCCGGGGCCGTCCGCGGCGAGTTCCACTCCAAAAGCATCGACGTAGGGAATCTGGCGTTTCAGTTTGATCAGCGCCGCGCGAACAGCCCGGTCGGCACTTGCCGGGACGAATTCGAATCCAAACGCTTCAAGTCGCGAGAGCACTAATTCCATGGCCGGCGCGCCCCGCCGCTTGAAAATCTGACCGGCGATCTCGCCCCAGTGCAGAGAGCAGATAACCGCTTCACATCTCCCCGCCATGTGATCCTTTATGATCTCAGCCACGCGGCCGGACCCCACCCCGCCATCCAAATAGCGAAGGATGGCGCTGGAGTCCAGCACATACTTCACCATCGATCTTTCTCACGACGCCGCTCGCGCAGCAGGGCTTTGGAAAGCGAGGGCCCGCCAGCGAGCATTCCGCGCGTCCGGTCCACCAGATCTTCCGACACCGGCTCCAGAACAATGCGCGATCCTTCTTGCGTAACTGCGATGCGAGTCCCAGGCTTGATGCCCAGCGACTCCCGTATCTCCGAAGGGATCACAAATTGCCCTTTTGTGCTTACTGACGTGATCTGTCGACTCATGCTTACATTATACTCCATGTAAGACGGCGAGCGATTCGCTAACCTTTAAGCGCCCACGACCCTGGCGGTGTGCGTTGCATCACAGACAAGAAAGGCAGGCGCGCGAAGAATCATAGTTAGCACTCGGATTACCGAATCGTGGGGTCTGAACCATCGGTCCGCAGCAGGCATGCGACGGTTCCCGACGCGCAGTGGAGGTTTCTATGCTTCCCGCAAAAACCAGTCCCATTCGAAGCTCGCTTCCTATGCTGGACGATTGGTTCAATTACGTTTTCACTTACCTTCCGACGACGAACTGGCAGCACTCCTTCAGCCCCACCATCAATTTCGGCGGCAATGTGCAGGACGCTCCTGAGGAGCAGCATGTGGTGGATCAGGCCGGCAGTTATGGTTACCAGCTGAACCGGATCATCGACCTGCTGAAAGTTGCGGTCGACGACGGCACGCTCAAGGGGAAAAATGAGCGCGAGCAGCAGGTGATCGCCAAGTTTTTGACGCTGGCAAAGAGCGCAGACCAAGCGGCGAAAGAATTCAAAGGCGAGGCCACGCAACAGAGCGTGCACAAATTGATCGAGGATATGCGCCGGCTGCAGCACTCCGACCCCAAACTCTACGGTTCGCTGGTCGACGAACTTCGTGGAGCGTTTTCGAAGTAGGGAGGGAAGTAGCCTTAGATTTTTTCGCTAGACACCTGCTGCCTGGCGGGTGTCTAATCCCTGCTCATGGAAACCCTTGGTCTATCTGGGTCTGCCGAACGCAGTGATGGCCGACTCAAGAGTTTATTCTGGCCATCTATCAAAAATGGCACCGATGTGGATTCTCTCGGCACCCAGGGATATTGGGTTTGCACCGTCGTTGCGATTCTGTCGTTCGTACTTCTAGCCGCGACCGGCCAGCCGCTGACGGGCGTAGCCATCCTTTTGTATTACTATGTTGGCGGCGCGGGAGTGCGCGAGCGCAACCGCTATGCCGCGCTCGCCGTATTCGTCATGTACCTGCTGGATACGCTGTTGATGCCAGGAGTGGTCCGCATCATTCTCTGTGCCCTACTGCTTTCGAATCTTCGCGCGACATGGATCGCCGCGTCTTGGCGGCCAGAATCGGAAGAGGCGGCACTTCCGCCTCGTCTGAATGAGACATTCGCCGACAAGATCGCTGACCAACTTCCCGCGTGGCTCTGGCCCAAAGTAAAAGTCGCATATTACATCTTCTCCGGCGGATTCCTGTTGTTGGTGCTTGTTGCCCTGGCAAGCATAGCGCTGAAAATAAAGACTGCGCATTAAGAATTAAAGGGTTACCCTGTGATCTGCAAAAAGCTTCCCTACGCCGTCATCTCTCGAGAGAGTCGGCAGTCCAAATTCTCGCAATTGCTCACGGCCATCGTCGGCCCGGATATTGGGAGGATCGGCTCTAGTCCGAACGGAAAGGCCTCAGTTAAAATGCAGCAGGCGCGATCATGTCCATCAACGTCACCGTTGAAACCGTCCCTGCACGAACGCTGGCAGCCGTGCGCCGCAAGGTTCGCATCGATCAGATTGGCGCGGCCTGGCGGCCGGCTCTCGATCTAGTCTGGAAATTTCTGTCGCAGCACTCTGAGCTTCGCGGCGATGGACACAACATCTTCCTCTATCATCATCCCGCAAACCGCAACGACTCGATGGACGTCGATTTCGGCGTGCAGGTCGCGCGTCCGTTCCCGCAAGAAGGAGAAGTTTCCTCGACCGAAACGCCTGCCGGAAAAGTTGCAACCGCGCTGCACATCGGCCCATATGAACGGCTAGGCGAAACCCATGGAGCCATCCACGCCTGGGCGGCGGCTAACAAAATAAAATTCGCCGGCGCATCGTGGGAGATCTATGGCGACTGGGCCGACGATCCTACGAAACTTCAAACCCGCGTCGAATATCTGCTGGGCTGAGTGCCTGTCTACTCTTTCCCCTCATAAGCCCGCCTCAACTCCTCCACGTCGATCTTGATCATCTTCATCATGGCCTTCATCACCCTCTGCGACTTCTGCGGATCTTTGTCGCCCAGCATCTCTCCCAGCGCCTTGGGGATGATCTGCCACGTCACTCCAAATTTATCTTTCAGCCAGCCGCACTGCATGCCCTCACCGCCCGCGGAAAGCTTCTCCCACAGCTCATCCACCTCTTGCTGTGTTTCGCAATTCACAAAGAACGAAATCGCCGGCGTGAACTTGAACATGGGACCACCGTTCAGCACCATGAATTCCTGGCCCTCGATGGAGAACGTTCCCGTCATCACCGATCCCTTCGGACCGGGCCCGGCGTCTCCATACCGCCGCACCTTCCCGATCTTGGAATTCTTGAAAATTGAGGTATAAAAATTCATCGCCTCTTCGGCATTACCGTCGAACCACAAAAATGGCGTGATCTTCTGCATACGTGTCTCCTTCCATAACTGATTCAGAGCGAGCCCACTTCCATCAATTCAAGCATCGCCGATACTTCAATTAGAATCAAACCGAGTCGAAGCTGCAGTCAGACGCTGGCCAACGACGAACGACCAACGACCTTATCAAAATGACCATCGGAGTCCTAGCTCTGCAAGGCGATTTCGACGCGCACCGCCGGCGGCTCGAAGAGCTGGGCGCGAAAGTTGTGCTCATAAAAAAACCCGAGCAGCTCGACGCAATCGATGGCCTCGTAATCCCCGGCGGCGAGTCCGGCACATTCCTGAAATTGCTGGGCGAAGAAGGATTCGAAAAGCTAAAGCAATTCGTCCGCCTCAAACCAACCTTCGGCACCTGCGCCGGCGCAATCTTACTAGCCACCGAAGTTGAAAACCCCAAGCAGGCCGGTCTCGGCGCCATCGACATCCGCATCCGCCGCAACGCCTACGGACGCCAGCTCGACAGCTCCATCCGCGAAGGCCAGCTCCTGCAAAGCTCTCTCAACGCCGATCCCGGCTCACCGCTCGAGATGGTCTTTATTCGAGCCCCGAAGATCGAGCAGCTCGGCGCGCAGGTCGAAGTAATCGCCACCGAAGGCAAAGACAAACTTCCAGTCGCAGTCCGGCAGGGAAGTGCGATGGCCGCCACCTTCCACCCCGAACTCTCCGAGGACACCCGCATCCACCAGGCATTTCTGGATTTGTGCCGAACTTAGGCGTGTGTGGGGATCTTGCCCTTGCCTCCAGCCAGAGCATTCTCCCGATTTGGGAATCGAACCGATGGGCCTATCTTCTCTTGCTCGAACCGCGGGATGGAGCTAAACTCCATTCGCGGGCTTGCGGGGTTCGTCTCAGATAGTTCTGGCGGGGGCACAGAACATGATCAGTCGTACGTTGCTTCGGGCGTCTTTTGTATTACTTCTTTCCTCGACCCTGTCTGCGCAGCAGATGAGCTTGGGCTCCGGCTCTTCCATGGGAGTCTTTTCGAATCCCCTTCAGCAATCGCTGCAAGGGATCGGACTGAATCAGAGCCTTTGGCTGATCAACGGTCAAGGCCGAAGCCCTCTCGATACCGCCGACGGCTCTCTCTCCAAGCTCGACCTGAAAGCTCCGGGTAAGGCGCGCCACGAATACGAAAAGGGTTATCAGCTGCTGATGCGCAAAGATCTTCAGGGAGCCATCGAGCACCTGACGACCGCAACTACCATCTATTCCAGTTTCGTCGCGGCGCACAATTCGCTAGGCTCCGCCTATCTCGGTCTCGGCCAGAATGATCAAGCCCGCGCCGAGTTCGCCCAGGCCGTCGCGCTCGACGACCACTTGCCCACATCCTATTTCAATCTCGGTTGCGCCGAACTCGCCCTCAAAAACTATCCCGCGGCGCAGGAAGCCATTCAGAAAGCATCCTCGATCGCTCCCCTCGATCTTCCTCTCCTCACCGCGCTAGCCTACGGACAATTCATGAACCACGACTACGATGGCGTGGTCGCGACCGCCCGCCAGGTACACGGGCGCAAACACGACGGCTCAGCCATGGTTCATTTCTTTGCTGCCGGCGCTCTGGCGGCACAGGACCAACTCCCGCAGGCGCGACAGGAATTGCTGACCTTATTGCGCGAAGATCCCAAGTCGCCCGCGGCACAGCAAGCCGTCCAGATTATCGAGGATCTCAAACGGCAGCAAAATCAGCCTCCTGCGCCTGCCTCGCCCGATGCCGGCTTGAAAATTTCCATCGTCGACGTTCCCGCCGAAGCTCCCACCGGCCCCGTGCAGTTGCCCGAGCGTATCCGAAAACTTTTGCAGGAAGCGAAAGAAAATGGTGAGATCGCCGATGCAGAAGCCGCGGACGCGTGCCCCGCCTGCGCCGCCGATTCTTCCACAGAAGCCGACGTGCCCGCCAGCCCGGCCCCGCGTCGCAACTCTTCCGCTGCCAACTACGCCGGTCTCACAACCCTTCACGCCTCCACCGAGGAGGTCGCCGTATTATTCGCCGCCACCGATCACGGAAAGTCCGTGACCAACCTAACCCCCAAAGACGTTGAACTGCTCGACAACAGCAAGCATCCCGCCGCCATCACCGGATTCCGCACCGAGTCTGAGTTGCCGCTACGCCTCGGCCTCGTCATCGACACCAGCGGCTCGATCAAAGACCGCTTCAAGTTCGAGCAGGAGGCCGCCACCAACTTCATGCAGAAAGTTGTCACCGGCCCCGACGACCTTGCTTTCGTGATCGGTTTCTCCAACTCAGTTCTTCTCGTGCAGGATTTCACCGGCGACCAGAAACTCATCTCCCATTCCGTCGGCCAACTCGTGCCCGCCGGCGGCACCGCCCTTTGGGATGCTGTCGCCTTCGCCGCCGATAAACTCGCCACCCGCCCCGAAGCCCAGCCCGTAGCCAGAGTGCTCGTCATCATCAGCGATGGCGAGGACAACTCCAGCAGCGACACGCTCAAGCAGGCCATCAGCCGCGCCCAACGCGGAGAGATCGCCATCTACACCGTCAGCACGCGCGAACTCTTCGACAAACTCGACGACAATTCCCAGGTCGGCGAACGCGCTCTGCAAACCATCGCCGAACTCACCGGCGGAGCCGCCTTCGCCCCAGGCTCCGTCCGCCGCCTCGACACCAGTCTCGCCGCCCTGCAGCAGGTCATTCGCAGCCGCTATCTCATCTCCTACAAACCCGCCCTCTTCAAACGCGACGGCCAGTATCGCGCCATCGACATCAAGGCCGAAAAAGCCGGCCACAAACTCCGCGTCTACGCCCGCAAAGGCTACTACGCCTCCACCAGCACCCCACTAGCAGACAAATTCTGACCACCCGCTGTTAGCATCGATAAATTTTGTCATTCCGACCGGAGCCGAAGCGCCAGCGACGGCGTAGTGGAGGAACCTGCTTCTCTCCCGCCAGCAAACTTCCCCGTGTGGGTCGCACACTCCTGTCCGACTGCCTTTGACTTTGTTCTTGTTCTATCCAGCCCCAAAATCCTGTCAAGCTCCCGGAACACAGGTTTTTCGACTAACTCCCTGATTCAACGGGACAAATAAACTTGGCTAACCTGTCCCATCCACCCTATGCACTATGATATAATGTGTTTGAGAGTTAGAACATCGGCGCAGACCCCACAGTCTGCGTCATTCGTGTTTTAAGCCTCTTTGTAGTCCAAAGCAAAGTAATCCAAAGCAAAAAGTTTGTCACCCGGCTGCAAGCATTGTCATCCCGAGCGAAGCGA